>OZ244969.1:0-2170000 GCA_965222725.1 Ketobacteraceae bacterium
TTTACGGTCAAGTAATCGCAAAGCCCATTACTTGACCCACAACTCTCAGCACCAACTCTTTTCATAGCGGCCGCACATTAGTGCGGCCGTTTTATCTGACACCCTGATTACTGCGCCACTCTGGTACACAAACGGCACCTTCCTAAAGCAATGTGCCACATTATTACGCAGAAACTCCCCTGCCATTGCCCTTTTGCTGCCGGGACACCCGTTAAATCCGCCATGGCACAGGCTTTGCTTTTAACCCCGTTAGTACACCTCAGTACGGTTATCTGATGTAAACAGGCAGTCATCAAGAAGCAGATTATGAAAACGCAAAACACCTCCGTTAAACCCCTGGTGCACAAACCACGACTGGTTGTGATTGGCAACGGTATGGCCGGAGCCCGCTGTGTCGAAGAGTTGTTAACGTTATGCCCGGACAAATATCAGATCACCATGATCGGCGAGGAACCCCAGGTTAACTACAATCGCATTATGCTGTCGCCGGTACTGGCAGGCGAGAAGCAGTTGCAGGATATTATTCTGAACGATCATGACTGGTACCAACGCCACGGCATTCAACTGGTCAGTGGTGATCCGGTAACGGCCATTCAGCGACAGAAAAAACAGGTGGTTACCCAACAGCAGCAATGCTTTCCCTATGATCGCCTGATCATTGCCACCGGATCACGGCCCAATATTATTCCCTTCCCCGGCCATGAACTGGAAAACGTCATGGGGTTTCGTACCATGGCGGATGTCAACCGCATGCTGGATCTGTGCAAATCCCATCGCCACGCTGTAGTGATCGGTGGTGGTTTACTGGGGCTGGAAGCGGCCAATGGACTACGCCAGCAAGGTATGCAGGTCACCGTTGTTCATAACAGTGCCTTTCTGTTAAACCGCCAGCTCGATGCACAGGCTGCCGAACTCTTGCAACAGGCATTATCAGCAAAAGGCGTACAGTTCCGACTGGGAGCCCGCACCGAACGTTTACTGGGGAATGATCAGCAACGGGTAACCCAGGTACAACTGCAGGATGGCAGTCAAATTCCTGCCGACATGGTGGTGTTTGCCACCGGCGTCAAACCCAACAAGGAACTGGCTGAAAGCGCCGGTATTTACTGTCAGCATGGCATTGTGGTGAACGACACCCTGCAAACCTACGACCCCGCCATTTATGCCGTGGGAGAATGCGTACAGCATCGCGGCGATTTATTCGGCCTGGTAGCGCCCCTGTTCCAGCAAGCCAAGGTGTGTGCCAACCATCTGGCTGAATGGGGTTACCACCGCTACCAGACAACACCCCAGGCAACCCAGTTGAAAGTAACCGGTATCGATGTGTATTCGGCAGGAAACTTTATGGGGGACGAAACCACTGACACTCTGACCTATTTTGATCGCGATCGCTCCACCTATAAAAAACTGGTCATCCATAACGGCAAACTGACCGGTGTGGTGCTCTATGGTGACATTCGCGACGGTGCTTTTTACTTTGATCTGATTCAATCCGGTAGCGATACCAGCTTTATAAGGGAACAACTGATATTTGGTTACGCGGCCTGCCAGGCTAACACTGCCCCTGACCAAAGCCATCAGGCTGCCTGACAACAGCGGAGAAACCCCGGTGACATCAACCAGACCCGTTGTAAAAACCACCTGTGCCTACTGTGGCGTTGGCTGTGGCATTCAGGTACAGGTGGAAAACAAGGCGCAGCGCCGGATAACTCTGGAAGGTGATCCGGCACACCCGGCCAACTTCGGCAAGCTCTGCGCCAAAGGCGCCACCCTGGCAGAAACCACCGGTCTGGAAAAACGCCTGCTGCATCCCCGCGTGCACGGCCGCAATGTGGACTGGGATACCGCCACCGATTTTATCGCCAGAAAATTTCAACGCATCATTCAGGATCACGGACCCGACGCCATTGGCATTTATTTATCCGGTCAGCTGCTGACAGAGGATTATTACGTTGCCAACAAATTTGCCAAAGGCTTTCTCGGCACCGCCAATATCGATACCAACTCACGTTTGTGCATGTCGTCCAGTGTGGTAGGTCACAAACGCGCTTTTGGTGAAGACCTGGTACCCACCTGTTACGAAGATATTGATCACGCAGACCTGATGGTGCTGGTGGGCAGCAACACGGCCTGGTGTCACCCCATCGTGTTCCAGCGAATAAAAAAAGCCAAACAGCAAAACCCCGCATTGAAAATTGTGGTGATTGATCCCCGCTGTACGGACACCTGCGACATGGCTGACCTGCATCTGGCAGTTAACGCCGGTACTGATGTGCTCCTGTTCAATGGGTTGCTGGCGTGGCTCGCCAATCATCAGGCCCTGGACAGTGACTTTATTGAAAACCATTGCGACGGCTTTACCGATGCCTTGCAAACAGCGCAAAGCGATGGCAACAGCATCCCTTTCATCAGTCAGCAGTGCGGCATCAGCCAGAAAGATCTGACGACCTTCTACGAGTGGTTTCAGGCAACCGATAAAACCCTGACTTTTTACTCCCAGGGAGTTAACCAGTCCAGACGTGGATCGGACAAAGTGAATGCCATCATCAACTGCCATCTTGCCACGGGCCGCATCGGTAAACCCGGTGCCGGGCCGTTTTCGTTAACCGGTCAGCCCAATGCCATGGGTGGCCGCGAAGTGGGTGGCCTGGCCAATCAGTTGGCAGCCCATATGGACTTTGATACAGATTCCGTAGCGCGTGTATCCCGTTTCTGGAACGCGCCCAATATGGCCACACAACCGGGCCTGAAAACCATTGAGTTGTTTGAAGCCGCGCGCCAGGGAAAAATCAAAGCCCTGTGGATCATGGCCACCAACCCTGCCGTCAGCCTGCCGGATAACAACCGGGTACGCGAAGCGCTACAAAAATGCGAACTGGTGATTGTGTCCGACTGCATTGCTGAAACCGACACCATGTCATTCGCCCATGTGCAATTGCCCGCCCAGGGCTGGGGTGAAAAAGATGGCATGGTGACCAACTCCGATCGCAGCCTGTCGCGCCAGCGGGCTTTTCTGGATGCGCCTGGCGATGCCCGGCCGGACTGGCAGATAGTCACCCGGGTAGCCAGGGCCATGGGCTTTGATGAAGCCTTTGATTTTCAGTCTGCCGCGGATGTGTTCCGTGAGCACGCACGCCTGTCCGGGTTTGAAAACGATGAACATCACCGGCTGCGTGTTTTTAATCTGTCTGCCATGGCGGACATGACGCCGCAAGACTATGACCAGTGGCAACCGGCCCAGTGGCCTTTTTGCAACGAACCACAACAACGACTGTTTGCCGATGGCAGATTTTCCACACCATCAAAAAAAGCGCAGTTCGTGCCGACGGGATTTCAGCCGGTGGCCAACGCCACCAATATTGAGTTTCCGCTGCAACTGAATACCGGCCGCATCCGCGACCAGTGGCACACCATGACACGCACAGCCTTTGCCCCCAGGCTGAATGCCCATAAAACCCACCCGTTTGTGGAGATACACCCCAACACCGCCACCAGATTCCGAATTGCTAACGGCGATATTGTTAAAATCGCCAGCCCCTGGGGCCATATGCTGGCCGTTGCCAGCCTTACCGACAGCATCAAACCGCAACAGGTGTTTATTCCCATTCACTGGAACGACCAGTTTGCGGCCTGCGGCCGTGTGGGCCCGCTGGTCAATCCGGATGTGGATCCCCACAGCGGCCAGCCGGAACTGAAACACACGCCGGTCAGCATCAGCCGTTATCGCTTTCCCCATTACGCCCGCTTCTGGAGTCGCGATCATGCCCTGCGACCCGCCTGTGATTACTGGGTAAAAGTGGTGGAAGAAAACAACCTGCGCTTTGATCTGGCACACCATAAACCACTGGATCACGACACCCTGATCGCCCTGAATAAAGGGCCCAGCATTCAGTATCAGGATGCTACCCGCAGCATTGTGCGCCTTGCCTGGTTCCGTGGTGAACGGCTGGAAGCCTGCCTGTTTATGGCACCGCAACCACTGTCACTGAATGATCGCTGGATCAGTCAGCTGTTCAACAAAGACAAGCTGGAACCGCAAGAACGCCAGGCTCTGCTTTCCGGCCAGGCGCCTGCCGATGTGGAAGATATGGGCGCTATTATCTGCGCCTGTCACTCCGTAGGGGAAAAAACCATTATCAACGCCATTCAACAAGGCTGTTGCTCAGCGGCAGCAGTGGGTGATGCCACCAAAGCAGGTACCAACTGTGGATCTTGCGTGGGGGAAATTAACGCTATGGTCAAACAGTTTGGCCAGGGCCTAGCCCAGCCACAGCAGTAAGGTAATCAGCTGGGTAACGGCCAATGCAGCGCATGCCAGCTGCCACACCAGTAACGGGTTCCTTTCCATCAGGGGCTTTTGCTCCGGATTCAGATAATCCGGATTGGGTTGTTTAAGATCGTGAACAAATTCCGACATACAATCGTAACGGCGCTCACTGGAAATGCTAAGGGCTTTTTTCAGCGCACCATCCAGCCATAAAGGCACATGGGGGTTGTGCCGGTAGGCAGGCGTGTATTTTAAACGGCTCACCGCATTCAGGGATTCCGCCTCTTCATACTTTTCGCCATAGGGATGTTTACCTGTGAGCATTTCATACAGAATCACGGCCAGCGAAAACTGATCACTCTTCTCACCTCGGGGGCGTTTCAGTCGATATTCAGGCGCAGAATATTCCATGGTACCCAAAGGGATTTCCGGCTCTATGCCGTGCCCCGGAGCCCGGCGGATTTCATCAACACCCGCCACAAACACCGAACCGAAATCAATAATGAGGGGCTCCCCATTCCGCATGATGACGTTGTCGGGTTTCATATCCTGGTGCAGGGTTTCCCGGCGGTGAAACGCCCGTAATCCTTTTACCAGCTTTTCGGTAATGGCCACGGCTTCGCGAATTTCCAGCGGTGCTTTTTCTGCGATGTAAGCACCTAATGTGGGCCCATCAAGATATTCCATCAGGTAATACAAAAAGGTGCGCGGCTGGGATGCCTGAAGAATCTTCACTACATGGGGGCTGTCCACCCGGGCGCCCACCCACTCTTCCATAATAAAACGTTCAATATAGGCGGGATCATCCTCATAGTTTCGCGACGGGGTTTTCATCACGTACTGGCGCCCGCCAATAATTTCCTCCACCAGATACAGCTGCGAACGCTGACTGGCAAACAATTCCCGCAACACCATTAAACCATCCAGGCGCATACCCGGTGCCAGTTCCGGCGGAAAGGCTTTTTCCGCCAGCTGGTTTACCGCGTCTTCATTGGTTTGCAGGCCCAGAGAATCCACCCGCAATACCTGGCAACTCAGGTTATCGTCACTCTTGTGTTCCAGGGCTGTTGCAATTAATTCATCAGTCAGTGCCTGGGCACTAAATAGGTCAGCGGTGGCTGCTTGTTGCACCATGGCCTGCAGCTGTTTTGGCGGAATCCAGTCATGAATACCGTCTGTGGTGGAAATAAACAGATCACCGGGCCGCAGATCCACTTTCACAAAATCCACATCCAGGTTCAGATCAATGCCCATGGCCCGGGCCAGGTACTGTTTGTCTTCCGCAATACGGGTAACATGATCCTGGGTCAGCTGTTCCAGTTCATTGTCGCGCCAGCGGTAGATGCGGCTGTCACCCACATGAAAAATATAAGCACTCTGGGATTTTAAAATCAGGGCACTGAAAGTACAGACATAGCCTTTCTGATGATCGATAAAGCGTTGACTCTGCCCGTAAAGCCAGCGGTTTAACGCCACCAGCACTTTATGGGCAGATTGTTTCACGCTCCAGGGATCGGGCGTGGAAAAGTAATCATTAAGAAATCCCGTAACACTGGCTTCGGCCGCCTGCTTGCCGGCATCCGCTGCACTGACACCATCGGCAATCACCGCAGCAATACCTTTGGATGCCAGTTGGGCACCTTTGGGTAGGTGAATACCCAGGCTGTCTTCATTATCGGGCTTGGCCCCTGCTTCTGAGCGTTGCGCTGCACTGACGGTGAGGTGTTGCTCAAAGCAGGGGGCATTCATCACGGGTTTCCTCTGTTAAACCGGCTGTTATCAACCAACTTCAATCAGTTGTACGGTACCATCCGGTAATACTTCCGTCATGTGGCCTTTGGGTTCTTCAATAAACTGCACGAACAGGAACACCAGTGCAGCACAGCCGGCAATCACCAGGAAGAAGGTAGACGTATCCACAAAAGACAGCACTGTCAGGAAAGTCACCGCACCCACGTTACCATAGGCACCGGCCATACCAGCGATCTGCCCGGTCATGCGGCGCTGTACCAGTGGCACGATGGCAAACACGGCACCCTCGCCTGCCTGCACGAAGAAGGAGCAGCACATAGTGGCAATCACCGCCACTGGAATAAACCAGGTGCTGTCAATCTGGCTCATCACCAGATAACCAACCGCCAGGCCACTGATCAGAATGCTCAGGGATTTTTTACGGCCGAACTTGTCACTGAACCAGCCACCGGTGGGGCGCGCCACCAGGTTCATAAAGGCAAAACCGGATGCCAGCAAACCGGCTGTAACAGCGTCCAGTTCAAAGGTTTCCATAAAGAACAGGGGCAACATGGACACCACCGCCAGCTCAGAACCAAAAGTCACAAAGTAAGCCACATCCAGAACCGCCACTTGCTTGAAGCGATAGCGCTGATTTTCCGGCACCGGCTCGCTGAAAATATGCTTGTTCACTTTATAGATCTGCGAAGTCTGAAACAGGAACAGAACCACCAGGCCGGTATACAGCATCGTTGCCGTGGTATCCGTCAGCAGATCCACACCGGCAGGCGACAGTTTCCAGGTGAGCACGCCCAGGGCAATATACATGGGCACATTCATGAACAGGTAAAAATAAAAATCACGAACGCTGGTAACTTCCAGGCCGCCACTCTTTTTGGGTTTGAAGTAAGTGGAGCCTTTCGGTGTATTGCGCGCTTTAAAGTAATAGAAAATACCGTAGCAAAAGGCCAGCACACCGGTTGAGGCAACGGCATAGCGCCAGCCGTCGTCACCACCATAAATCATGGCCAGTGTGGGCAGCGACATGGCCGCAGCAGCGGAGCCAAAATTACCCCAGCCGCCATAAATACCTTCGGCAATGCCCACCTGCTTGGCAGGGAACCATTCACCCACCATACGAATACCAATCACAAAACCGGCACCCACAAAACCCAGCAAAAAGCGCATCAACGCCAGTTGCTCGTAGCTATTGGCAAAGGCAAAACCAAAACATAAAAATGAACCTGTCACCAGCAAGCCACTGAACACATGGCGGGGGCCAAACTTGTCCACCAGAATGCCGATCACTATCCGCGCGGGAATGGTCAGGGCAACGTTCAGTATCAGCAGCGCCTTGATCTGATCCGACGAAAGATCAAAGGCTTCTTTAATTGCTGATAACAAAGGCGCGTGACTGAACCACACAACAAATGTGATAAAAAACGCGAACCATGTCATGTGCAGGGTTTTTATCCGCTGACTGGAAAAGTCCAGCAGATTCAGTTTTTGATGACTCATTGAATTCTCCAAAAGTTACTAGCCTTGGCAATAGCCGTCTCCGGAGCCTTCTTAGCAACCCCCGTGCCAGCACTTTAAGAAGGCATTACGCACTAAGAACAGTCATCTTTTTCAGGCCAAAACCCTGAAAAGCATCATTAGGGTGCACAAAAACAGTGATCAAAACCAAAATGATTCAATTCCGAAAAAATTTGGTCCGCGCAATTGGCACCATCATCGGGCAGCTCACTAAAATTACGAACCAATAGAACGCAAAAAGCCTGATAACGACCACAACATCAACAATTGCCGCCTCCAAATAGCGCAGCCCGCAGAAGTTTCCTTATCTTTCTTTCACTGGCATACCCCTTGCTAATACCTGTTACTAATTTGTAGCGACAGCAACGACTACCAACCCAATACCCACACTGGTGACAAGCGCTTATGTTATTTGGCCGTAAACACAGAAAGCCGATTGTGATTCCTAACAAAACAGTTAAGGAATGGAAGTACACAACCTGCAACTATTGTTCTACCGGTTGCGCCATAGAAATTGGCCTGAATGAGCAGGGCAAAATCGTAACCAGCCGCGGACATGCCGGTGCCGACGTTAACCGTGGCAAGCTTTGCATTAAAGGTTTGCTGGAAACCGAACTGTTTGAATCCCCCGGGCGGGGCACTGAACCTTTGATCCGTCAGCGTTTTCACGAGCCCTTTGAAAAAACGGACTGGGATACCGCCTTCGATTACACCGCACAAAAAATCAAGGATATTCAGGCAAAGTACGGTCGGGATTCCTTTGCCATTGTGTCTACCGGGCAATTGCTCACGGAAGAATTCTATACACTGGGCAAACTGGTACGCGGGTGCATAGGCACCAACAACTATGACGGCAACACCACTCTATGTATGGCTTCTGCCGTTTCCGGCTACAAACGCTCTTTCGGTTCCGATGGCCCGCCGGGATGCTACGGTGATTTTGATCATACCGATTGCCTGATGGCGTTTGGTTCCAATCTGCCGGAACAACACCCGGTTATTTACTGGCGTTTAAAAGAAGCCCGCGAAAAAAGAAAATTCCCGCTGATCGTGGTGGACCCGCGGGTCACCATGTTTGCCCAGTTTGCCGATATCCACCTGCCCATCACCCCCGGCACTGACACCGTATTGATCAATGCCATGATGCATGTGATCTTTGATGAAGGCCTGGAAGACCGCGCCTATATCGAGGCGAATACCCAGGGTATTGAAGAACTGGAAAGAGTGGCCGCGGAATACAACCCGAAAATGGCCCAGAAAATTTGCGGCATCGACGAAGACCGTATCCGCCAGGTGGCACGGCTGTACGCCAAAGCCGATGCGTCCATGAGTATCTGGACCATGGGTATTAACCAGAGTACCCACGGTTCTGATGGTGTATGCAATATCAATAACCTGAATCTGGTGACCGGTAATATCGGCAAGCCCGGTGGCACCAGCCTGTCTATTACCGGTCAGTGTAATGCCATGGGCACCCGGGAATGGTCTTCCTGTTCCGGCCTGCCGGGTTATCGCTACCTGGAAAAAGCAGAAGACCGACAGCAGATTGCCGACTTCTGGGGCATTGAGCCGGACTTTTTCCCGGAAAAACGCGGCCTGACAGAAACCGATATTTTCCCTGCCATTGAAGCGGGCGAAATCAAAGGCCTGTGGCTGGTAGCCACCAACCCCATGACCTCCATGCCCAACCTGCCCAGAATTCGCAAATCCTTCCAGAACCTGGAATTTCTGGTGGTGCAGGATGTGTATGAAGACGTGGAAACAAACCAGTATTCCCATGTGTATTTTCCCGCGGCGGTTTGGGCCGAAAAAGAAGGCTGCCACACCAACACCGAACGCCGGGTAAACCTGACCCGCAACGTATTAAAGCCTTACGCCAATTCCAAACCGGATTTCTGGATCTTCAACCAGATGGCGAAACGCTTTGATAACGGCAACAAAATCACATTCCCCGAATCACCGGAAGAAGCCTTTGAGGAAATGAAAGTGTTATCCAAAGGCGCTGGCCGTACTCTGGATATTTCCGGCATGTCTTATGAAAAAATCGAAGCCGCCCGCGGTATACAGTGGCCCTACCGTGACGATGCCGCCGACCTGAAAGGCGACCCCCGTCTCTATACCGACGGCAAATTCCAGACTGCCTCCGGCAAAGCCAACCTGATTCCGGTGCGCTTTATCAATAACAATGAATGCCCTGACGACGACTACCCGTTCTGGCTTAACAGTGGCCGTGTGGTAGAACACTTCCACACTCGCACCCGTACCGGAAAAATCGGGAACTGCAATAAATACAGTCCCACCCCCTACATGGAAATGAACCCGGATGCCGCCCGTGAACAGGGCATTGAACACCAGTCCTATGTGCGACTGGTATCCCGCCGCGGCGATGCCGTGGTGATGGTGCAACTCACCCACCGGGTACCACGGGACATGGTGTTTATTCCCTTTCACTATCACGACTGTGTCAACCGTCTCACCCTGGGTTTGCTGGACCCTTACTCGCGACAGCCCGCATTCAAACAATGTGCTGTCAGAGTGGAAGCTGTCGACCAGCAGGAAGCCGCAAGGCTTAATCTTGAACGTCGGGCGTTTTAAGGAGAGGAGAACATGAACCCCCAATTTCCCAAACCGGCCCTGGAAAACCAGGCAGAATCTTTTCCCGGTGATGATCTGCCACTGGCAGAAAGCCCCGTCGGAAAAGAAACACGCCAGAAAGACGGCAGCACCCTGTGGGAGATCCGTACTCAGGAACAACCCTATGCCTTCCTGAACGATAAAGAGATCAAGGAAAGTAACCGTTACGGGCAGAAGATAGATCTGGTGGAATTATCCGGCCTGCCTGCAGGCCGTTCCATGTTTATCAATGAAAACCCCGAGGTGGGCACCAACCCCAACCGTAACAAGCAGCACGGTTTTTTCTTTACCGCCGACAACTGCATTGGTTGCCACGCCTGCGAAGCGGCCTGTAGCGAAAAGAACGAAAACCCCGCCCACATCGCCTTCCGTTCGGTGGGCTATGTGGAAGGTGGCACCTATCCGGATTACAAGCGCATGAATATTTCCATGGCCTGTAATCACTGCGACAACCCTGTGTGCCTGAAAGGCTGCCCCACCAAGGCCTACACCAAACACGCCGAATACGGCGCCGTGCTGCAAGACCCGGAAACCTGCTTTGGCTGCGGCTACTGCACCTGGGTATGCCCCTACAACGCGCCCCAGCTGGATCCCATTCAGGGCCAGGTATCCAAATGCAACATGTGTGTTGATCGCCTGGAAGTGGGCCTGAAGCCCGCCTGTGTATCTGCCTGCCTGGGTAACGCCCTGGACTTTGGCGTGATCGAAAATGTTCCGGAAAACCGCGAACAGGCCAAAACCAGTATCCCCGGTTTTCCTGATCCCAACATTACGCACCCCAACATCCGCTTTCAGCAAACCCGCACCCTGCCGGATGAAATGACCCGTACCGATTCCATGCCGGTGAAGTATCACAAGAATGAAAAAGGTGAATACTCCCCGGTGATTGATCAGAAACAGGGAAAAGCCAGTTTCTGGAACCTGCAGCGTTTAAGCTCGCGGGAAAACCCGCTGGTAATGTTTACCCTGTCGGCCCAGGCCGCCATTGGCGCCTTTATTGTGAGTTTTCTGGGCTCACAACTGGGCATTGAATCCCTGGCAGTTTTCCAGAGTTCCGTAGTGTATGCGCCTTTGGCAATTGTCAGCTTTTTAATGATTGGCTTTGCGCTCTTTATGTCCACCATGCACCTGGGCAAACCCTTACGCTTTTACCGCGGCTTTAACAACTGGCGCTATTCACCGGTCAGCCGGGAAGGCCTGGGTATTGCGGCCTTTATGGGCACCCTGGGCGGACACATTGGTTTCAGCCTGCCCGCCAACAGCCTGGTGCAGTCAGCGTTTCTGGCGGTTACCGGTACCAGCATCAGTCACTGGGTTGCTCTGGATGCACTGGCTTCCATCGCGACCGTATTCGGTTACCTGGCCATTCCCGCAGGTTTGACCGGCCTGTACTACATGAACCGCTGCTACCGCATTACCGCCCGCCCTTTCTGGAATCACTGGCAGGTGGCCACCTCTTTCTACGGCAATATGCTGTCGCTGGGTTCTTTCGTGGCAGGGCTCTTTATTGTGCCCACCCTGATGCTGCTGGGCAGCAACCCGGCCACTGCGCTAATGACGCTGGGTTGCACCCTGCTGGCTGGCCTGGTGCTGGAATCCACCGGTTTGTATTTTCATAACAAGGCCATGCTCACTGCCGAGCACGAAGGTGCGGCATCACACTACATTCAGTTAACCACTTTCGGTAAAACCTATCGCGCCCGCAACCTGGGCCTGATGCTGAATATGGCGATAGTAACCGGCCTGCTGTTTGCCAACCTGCCCCTGGCAGCAGAACTGGCGGGCTGGTTAGTGGCCGGCACCCTGTTAATTGCCACCGCAACCGTGGGCCGCGCCCTGTTTTATGTACTGGTGATTCCCACCACCATGCCCGGCGCCTTTTTCTGGAAGAACAAAGGCTTTGAAGAACACGCCAAAGATATTGGCCTGGCTAACCTGCCCCAGGTGGGCGTGGTAGCAGACGCGCATTAACAAGAGGCTGACGAACGATGAGCATTTCCCTGCATAACATTCTGCATAAAACCGTGCTGGTGGGTTTGAGTTACTTCAACCGGCAGGGAGATCTCATCCAGCAGCGCCAGTTATGTGGCAAAGTGATTGAAACGGATGGGCAAAAAGGTATTGCCATTCAGCGCACCGATGAGGACGGCTACTTTGTCCTGCCCGCCTCACTGGATTGCTGGTTTTACGCCCCCAACGGGGATTTTCACGATTCCGAATCCGGCGTGAAAATTTCCAACCCTGACTTTCTGGTGACCTGGGATGTATTTCAGAAGCAGGAAGCGGTAGAAGAAGGTAGCCATCAATGGTGGGAATGGCACCCCCGAACAGTGCCGCCGCAGGTGAGCAATCAGTAGCTGCGGGCCGGCCCCTTTATCTGGCCCTCTTTATCAGTCCCCCATTTATCCCCCCCCTTTGTCTGTCCCCTTTTATTAAGCACCTTTGTAACTGCACTGCCGTCATCTGTTTCAGTTTGTTATCAACCCGCACTCCATAAAAGTGACTCACACTCACAAAGCAGATGACAAAACACATTTACCCCATGAACGTTTACCCAAATCTGATCAGGCAGCACAGCCACGAAGCACAATGTTCTCTGTTGATTTTTCTGCCAAATTCAGGGCCCGAAAATAAATGCACCAAATCGCACCACATTGGAACCACCACTCCGGAATATCGCACAATCCCATCGCATTTTTTAATGACATATTCTGCGCCACTTTCACCATTAAAGGGCATCAAGGCAGTGCAACAGGTTCAGGCTGGTGCATTTTCGCTTTCAGCGGCGAAATAAGCGTTGTTTTTGCCCGGTTTATCAACAAAAACACCGCACCAAAAAAACTCTGGGAATACCGCTCAAGTCGGGCACGCTTATTGCTAACTCTTAATAAACGCCTGAAGTTCTTTTATTGAAAGGCTCCTGACTTCAGGCCAACAGTAGCAACAGGCAAAGTACGCGGAGATCGTTGTGAGTAAAGAAAATATCGTCGTCGTAGGCAATGGCATGGTCGGACACAAGTTCCTTGAACTGTTCAGCCAGCAAACCTCCCGGGATCAGTTTGAACTGACAACTTTCTGTGAAGAACCTCGTGTTGCGTATGACCGGGTACAGCTTTCAGCTTATTTCTCGGGTAAAACTGCCGAAGACCTTTGTCTGGTGGAAGACGGTTTCTACGAAGCCAATAACCTTAAAGTTCTGTTGAACAGCAAGGTGGATTCCATCGACCGGCAGAACAAAAAGGTTATTGCCAGTGACGGCAGTGAGATTTCCTATAGCAAGCTGGTGCTGGCCACCGGCTCCTATCCTTTTGTTCCACCTATTCCAGGCAAGGACCGCCCCCAGTGTTTGGTTTACAGAACCATCGAAGACCTGGAAGCCATTAAATCCACGGCAGCCAAAAGCAAAGTGGGTGTGGTAGTCGGGGGCGGCCTCTTGGGACTTGAAGCCGCAAAAGCCTTAAAGGATCTTGGCCTGGAAACTCACGTAGTGGAATTTGCCCCACGCCTGATGGCCGTACAGGTAGACGAAGGCGGTGGCAAACTGCTGCGTTCAATGATTGAAGAAATGGGTGTAAAAGTTCACACCCAGAAAAATACCCAGAATATTGTTGATGGCGACGACCACACCTTAAAAATGGAATTCGCCGACGGCAGTTCACTGGAAACCGACATGATCGTGTTCTCTGCCGGTATCCGCCCCCGTGATGAACTGGCCAAAGCCAGCGAACTGGACATGGGCGAGCGCGGCGGCATTGTCGTGAACAACTTCTGTCAGACATCGGACCCCGATATATATGCCATTGGCGAATGTGCCCTGTGGAATGGCCGCATCTTCGGCCTGGTAGCCCCCGGTTATCAAATGGCAGAAGTAGCGGTAGACACCATTGCCGGTAACCTGGAAAAAGAATTTATCGGCGCCGACATGAGCACCAAGCTCAAACTGATGGGCGTGGACGTGGCCAGTATCGGCGATGCCCACGGCAACACCCCCGGTGCCCAGAGCTATTACTACATTGATGAACGCAGTCAGGTGTATAAAAAGATTGTGGTCAGCGAAGACGGCAAATACCTGCTGGGCGCGGTGCTGGTGGGCGATGCTGCCGAATACGGCACCCTGCTGCAAATGATGCTGAACCAGATCGAGTGCCCCGAATACCCGGACAGCCTGATCCTGCCCCAACGGGACGGCAGCGCACCGGTGGGCATGGGTGTGGATGCCCTGCCCGACAGCGCACAGATCTGCTCCTGCAACAACGTATCCAAAGGTCAGCTGTGCGAATCCATTGCCGGCGGCATTACGGATCTGGGTGATCTGAAAAGCTGCACCAAAGCCGCCACCAGCTGCGGTGGTTGTGCTGCCCTGGTGGGCCAGGTACTGAATGCGGAACTGGAAAAACAGGGTATCGAAGTTAAAAAAGATATCTGCGAACATTTTCCCTACAGCCGCCAGGAAATATTCCACCTGGTAAAAACCGAAGAGATCAAAAGCTTCGACGAATTGATCAGCAAACACGGTACCGGCCTGGGTTGCGATATCTGTAAGCCGGCAGCGGCCTCCATCTTTGCCAGCGTGTGGAACGAACACATTATCGAAAAGCCTCTGGCCGGCCTGCAGGACACCAACGACTACTACATGGCCAACATGCAGAAAGACGGCACCTACTCCATCGTTCCCCGGGTACCGGGCGGTGAAATCACACCTCAGGGTCTGATCACCATCGGTGAAGTGGCCAAGAAATATAACCTCTACACCAAAATTACCGGCGGCCAGCGTATTGATTTGTTCGGCGCCAAGGTTCACGAACTGCCGCTGATCTGGAAAGAACTGATCGACGCCGGTTTTGAAAGCGGACACGCCTACGGCAAAGCCCTGCGTACCGTTAAAAGCTGTGTGGGCAGCACCTGGTGCCGTTACGGTGTGCAGGACAGTGTCGGCATGGCCATTGATGTGGAAAAACGCTACCGCGGCATCCGCTCACCCCACAAACTGAAAATGGCCGTGTCCGGTTGTACCCGTGAATGTGCCGAAGCCCAGTCCAAAGATGTGGGCGTGATCGCCACCGAAAAAGGCTGGAACCTGTACGTGTGCGGTAACGGTGGCATGAAACCCCGCCACGCGGACCTGTTTGCCTCGGATCTGGACGACGAAACCCTGATCAAATACATCGACCGTTTCCTGATGTTCTACATCAAAACCGCCGACCGCCTGCAGCGCACCTCGGTGTGGATGGACAACATGGAAGGCGGCCTGGATTACCTGAAGGATGTCATCATCAACGATTCCCTGGGGCTCTGCGATGAACTGGAAAAACAGATGGCGTATCTGGTGGGCACCTACCAGTGCGAGTGGAAAACCACCGTGGAAGACCCGGAAAAACTCAAGCGCTTCCGCCACTTTGTGAACTCCGACGAAACCGATTCCAACGTGGTGTTTGTTAACGAGCGCGAGCAGATCCGCCCGGCCACCACCGACGAAAAACGCCGCCTGAATGTAGTAGCTGTTTAGCCATACCCTGAATTAGAGGACATATCATGAACGCAAAAGTTGAACCTCAGTTAGAAGCCGGTTGGATCACTGTATGCGATCAGCAGGATCTGATTCCCAACGTAGGCGTATGCGCCAAAGTGAACAACCGCCAGGTGGCTATTTTCCTGGTGAAAGACGAGCTGTTTGCCATCGACAACTACGATCCCAAAAGCAGTGCCAATGTCATCTCCCGCGGCATTGTGGGCGATCTGAAGGGTCACACGGTGGTGGCCTCACCCATCTACAAGAATCACTACGATCTTCAAACCGGAGAATGCCTGGAGGAAGACTACAGCATCCCGGTTTACACGGTACGCAACACCAATGGAAAAATAGAAGTTGCGGTTTAAGCGCCTCCCCCAATTGGGCTCATCCTGCTGAACCGGTTTACCGGTAAGGCAGTTTGGGCCCAGCCTTTTTTGTCAGCGGCGCTGACTTTCTTTCTGAAGCAAATTTTCCAGCAGAGATTTCCGGGTCGCTATCAGGCTGCGTATGGTATTGGCGATGGACAGGGATCTGGAGCGTGAATGCTTTTGATGAGCCAGCCAGTTTTCCAGGTGGGCTATTTCGGATTTGAGTTTATCGATCATGGCGCGGGGATCAGTCAGGGAATAACCGCCTGAATTGGCTGACCAGCCGGCACTGTTAACGGATGCCCCGGGGGCCGGTTCAGATACAGAGTAGAGTGAGGGGCGATCATCAATCACCAGGTCATCGTAAAGACTGCCAGGATCCGGTGAGTCGTGGCCAGAGGCCAGTGGCTGGGAAAAAGAATGTGCAATCTGATCTGTGTCGTGAGACATGCTTAGCTATCCTTTGCTTACTGGGAGCCCGGGCATTCATTCCGGGGCAGACTATTCCGTCAATCTTGTTGAGTAAAAGAAACAACAACGGTTACCTGGGGTAGGACCCTTATCCCGCAGGATAAGTTCCCTGGCTGCTCCGCAGCGGCGCTGATTTCTTTCACTCGTAATTTGTTAACGTGGTTTTTAGTTTGTATTACGGATACTTGCAAGTATTACATTGTGATGTTTCGTATCGTCTTTCATATCATCCAGGGACAATATGGACAGATGATGGCCAAATGCGCAGCCCCCGACACCGAAACAACTCAAACTTGCTCAAAAACTGCTCAAAAAACACTAATAAAACAATAACTTAGTTACCTGCAATCATACCTACAGACCACATGGACGCTAAAGAATACCAAAAAACCACGCTCTATGAGAAAACTTCGCGTTCAGGTATAATCCGCGCGAATTTTTTACCCAACGAAATAAACTAAAGGTTAGGTACGCCATGAACTTTGACAATATCGCTCCAGGGAAAGATATCCCTAACGACCTGAACGTCGCTATCGAAATTCCTGCCAACAGCAGCCCCATCAAATACGAGATCGACAAAGACAGCCACGCCGTCTTCGTTGACCGTTTCATGGCCACCCCCATGTTCTACCCAGCCAACTACGGCTACGTGCCCAACACCCTGTCAGAAGACGGCGACCCGCTGGACGTGCTGGTAGTAACCCCTTACCCCGTGGTACCCGGATCCGTGATCCGCTGCCGTCCTGTGGGCATTCTGAACATGTCTGACGAAGCCGGTAAAGATGCCAAGATCCTGGCCGTACCCCACAGCAAGCTCACCACCCTGTACGATAACGTACAGAACTATTCCGACCTGCCGGAACTGCTGATCAAGCAGATCGAGCACTTCTTCGAGAACTACAAAGATCTGGAAGTCGGCAAATGGGTGAAGGTAGACGGCTGGGCCGACGCCGAAGCCGCCCGCCAGGAAGTATTGAAGTCCGTAGAAGCATTTAAAAAATAAGCAGCTTATAGCAAGCGCTACGACGCTTCCGGGAGCCGGCCCAACCGGCTCCCACCCTTCTCCCTCCTCCCTGCACTCCACCTCAGCCTTCAATACAACCGCACCACCTTGATCAGACCACTGTAAATCCATACAGAAAACGGTTTGCGCTAAATGCATAAACCGCTACCATATCCGTCAGCCAACAGCGCCTTGCACGAAGGTATTCCAGGAACCGCCAGCAATCTGCCCTAATCGCCCATGACGCCAGCCAGCCATCAGTCAGCAAATACACCGGACAAATCATCCACAGGGACCACCCTGACCACCGATGCCAGCTTTCAACAGCTGTTTGAACACATTTCTTGCCAGGGCGACCAGCAACGCAACGGGCAAACCCTGATCCTTACCCCCAACAAGCGCCTGAGTCGTTTTATCAACGATCAGTACAACCGCTACCAGACCAGCAAAGCATCAGAAGGCACACTCACAGGCAACGCCTGGCCTTCGCTGAACTGCGTGTCCTATCAGGGCTGGCTGCAACAGCAATGGCAACAGGTGGTGATGGCCGCCACACACCCGCTCAGTGATCGCATTCCCCTGACACCACTGCAGGAGAGCCTGGTGTGGGAGCAGGTGATTAATGATCACCCGGACACCCCTGCCCTGCTGGCCATGCAGGCCACAATAAGACTGGTACAGAATGCCTGGCGCCTGCGCCACGAATGGCACCTGGATCTGAACCCCTATCAGGATCACAACACCCGGCTGTTTATGAGCTGGTGCGAAGCCTTTGAAAGCGTTTGCCACGAACAGGCACTGATATCCCCGGTAGAACAGCCCCACGTGATTACCGAAGCCATTGAACAGGGGGATATCCAGACACCAGAACACCTGTACCTGTACGGCTTCGACGACCACAGCCCACAATTACTTGCCCTGCTGCAGGCCATGGCCTCCCGGGCGCCGCAACAAACTGAAGGCACCCGGCTTTACCGCGTAGAGCTGGCAGAGCAGCACACCACGCCGGTGCGCCACGAGTTTTCCGACAGCCGCCACGAACTGGAAGCCGCCGCCTGCTGGGCCAAGTCCCTGCTGGAGCAAGCGTCCCCACAAGGCTTACCGACGCCACCTACAATAGGCATCGTAGTGCCGAACCTGGCGCAGGAAAAAGAAACCATCGAACGCATTTTTAACCGCGTGTTCGAACCCCAGATGCTATTGCCGGACGTTCCCCAACATGCGCCCGGCTTTAACCTGTCCGCAGGCCAGCCACTGGGGCAGGCGCCGGTGATTCGCACAGCCCTGATCGCATTGCAGCTGCACCGGGAACTGCTGGATCTGGAACAGGTGTCTGTGCTGTTGCGCTCACCCTTTATTGGCATTACCCGGGAGCTGAATGAAAGAGTCACGCTGGATATTGCCCTGCGTGGCCACGAATTCGAAGTGACCCTGAAACAGATCAAAGCCGCCGCCCGCACCGGCAAAGAAAAAGACACCATGACCTGCCCCGATCTGGTGGAGCGACTGCAGCAGTACGAAGCACGCCTGAAAAGCATAGGCCGCAGCAACCGCTACCCCAGCGAATGGGCCGGCCTGTTTATGGAACTGCTCGCCTGCCTTGGCTGGCCCGGCAACCGCAAACTGGACACCCTGGAATTCCAGCAGATACAGGCCTGGCAGGATGCCTTACAGGACTTTGCCGCACTGGACGCCATCAGCGGCAAAATCTCCTTGAGCACCGCCACCAGCCACCTGAACAAAGTCATTAACGGCGCCAGCTTTAAAGCCCAGACCAAAGACTCCCCTATTCAGATACTGGGTGTGCTGGAAGCCGCGGGTTTACCGTTCGATGCCCTGTGGCTAATGAATATGGATGACGAAGTCTGGCCCCCGGCGCCGGATCCGAATCCGTTAATCCCCATGTCATTACAGGTTGAACGGGGCCTGCCCCAAAGCACCGCCACCCGCGAACTGGAATACGCCCGCAGACTCACGCAGCGTTTCAGCCAAAGCGCCAGCCAATTAATAGTCAGCCACGCCAAACACCGGGACGATCAGGAACTCTCCCCCAGCCCGCTTACCCGTCAGGTAGCCCTGCACCCCTTTAACCTGCACGCACCCACCGGTTACGCAGAACAATTATTTGCGCAACGCATTACGGAATCATCCTGGGACACCTACGGCCCCCATGTACATGATGTGAACCGTATTCGCGGCGGCACCCAATTACTGAAAGATCAGGCCGCCTGCCCGTTTCGTGCCTTTGCCAAACACCGCTTGAACGCCGGGGAAATTCCCGATACCACCATTGGCCTGGACGCCAGCGAACGGGGCAACCTGATTCACAACGCCCTGGAAATTATCTGGCGGCGTTTAAAAAATCAGGAACGCCTGCTGCAACTGGAAGACGACGCCCTGGACGAACTGATTCGCAACGCCGTGGAACAGGTGCTGGCAGACATCAAGGAAAAGCGCTTTGTGGGTGAACGCTTTCTGCAGATCGAGTCGGAACGCCTGCATCGCCAGCTCCTTCAATGGATGGCGCTGGAAAAACAACGGGCGCCCTTTACCGTGGTGATGAGCGAAGGCAAGCGCACCATCAAACTGGGCAAGCTGCCCATTAACATCCGTTACGACCGCATCGACAAACTGGAAGACGGCACCCTGTTTGTGCTGGACTACAAAACCGGCAAACCCAACGTGAACCAATGGGCCGACGAACGCCCGGACGAACCACAGGTACCGCTTTACAGCATTGCCAATCAGGACAAGGTTTCCGGCGCCGCCTTTGGCCAGATCAATGCCGACGGCATTGATCTCATCGGTGTGGCTGCCGACACCAGCATCGCACCCGCAGGCAAGCTGAAAGACTGCGACAAAATCACCGTGCTGGACACCACCGACAACTGGGACACTCTGGTAAGCCAATGGCGCCAGGTACTGGAAAAACTGGCCAAAGAATTCCTGGCAGGCAAAGCCGATGTATCCCCGAAAAAACCACCCAATACCTGCCGTTACTGCGAACTGCACGCCTTTTGCCGCATTAACGAAACCAACAACACAGGGAACGACGAGGAGGCAACCGATGAGTAAGCAGCCTTCTGATCTTCAGCAACGGGAACAGGCGCTCAACCCCACGCAATCCTTTATTTGCGAAGCCCCCGCCGGCAGCGGCAAAACCGAACTGCTGACCCAACGGGTACTGACCTTACTGGCCAGAGTAGAACGGCCCGAACAGGTACTGGCCATTACCTTTACCCGCAAAGCCGCCGGCGAAATGCGCGAGCGGGTATTCCACGCCATTCAGAGCGGCCAGCAACCCAAACCCGATGAACCTCACAAAATAAAAACCTGGGAACTGGCCAACGGCGTACTGCAGGCAGACAAACACCACCACTGGCATTTGCTGGAAAACCCCAACCGTTTGCAAATCAAAACCTTCGACAGCCTGTGCGCATCCCTGGCCAATACTTTGCCACTGGAATCCGGTTTTGGTGCCAAGCCGCAAGTGGCGGACGAGCCGTTAGAGCTGCATCAAAAAGCCGCCCGTGCCCTGCTCCATTCACTCGAGGAAGACAGCGACTGGAGCGACGGCTTAACCGTCTTGCTGTCGCAACTGGACAATCAATACGCTCGCCTGGAGGAACTGCTGATCAACCTGCTGGGCCGTCGTGAAGAATGGATGCCATTGATATCCCACGGCGCCCAGTCCAGCGAACAGGCACGCACGGCCATTCGCGCTATTCTGGAAAATAACCTGAAAAGCATTATTCAGGACACCCTCAGCCATGTGCGCCACCTGATTCCCCAACACCTGCATAAAGAAATCGTGGGCCTGGCCGGTTACGCCGCCAAAAACCTGGAAATGGAAGGCAAAAGCTCCGCCATTTTAAACTGCCTGAACATGGACCTGGAAAACAGCGAACTGCCCGGCACCGATCAACAGGCACTAAAACAATGGCAAGGTATTAAAGAATTACTGCTCACCGGCAACGGCACCTGGCGAGCCAGCCTTACCAAAGCCTGCGGCTTTCCCACCAGCAAAAACAAAGAAGAAAAAGCCCTTTGCGATGAACAGAAAGACCGCCTGAAAACAGTCATCGCCGAACTGCAGGACATCGAACCCATTCTGCCCGCGCTAAACGATATCCCCCTGTTGCCGGACGACCGCTTCAGCACCGGGCAATGGGAATTGCTGAATGCGCTGTTCGAAGTGCTACCCGTACTGGTTGCCCAACTGACACTGGTATTTCAGGAAACCAACACCGTCGACTTTACCGAAATCAGTATCAAAGCCCGGCAGGCATTGGGGCGGCTGGACAATCCCAGCGAACTGGCCCTGAAGCTGGACTACCAGATACAACACATACTGGTGGATGAATTTCAGGACACTTCCCACAGTCAGGTAGACCTGCTGGAACAACTCACCGCCGGCTGGACCCCGGGCGACGGCCGCACCCTGTTCTGCGTGGGCGACGCCATGCAATCCATTTACGGATTTCGCGGTGCCAACGTGGGCCTGTTCCTGCACTGCCGCGATCACGGCCTGGGCCACATTCCCCTGGAACCGTTACGCCTGAACACCAACTTTCGTTCCCAGGCCGGCATCGTTAACTGGGTGAACCGCACCTTTGACCGCGCCTTCCCGGTGGAAAACGACATCAGCCGCGGCGCCGTTATCTATTCCCACTCCGAAGCCTTTAACGACGACAGCGGCGAACCCGCCGTACAAATTCACGGCATGATCGACCAGGAAGATAACAGCGCCGAAGCCAGTGAAATGCTGAACATTATTCAACGCACCCAGGCCGCCGATCCCGAACAAAGCATTGCCATACTGGTGCGCAGCCGTAACCACGCCAGCCGCATTGCCCGCCTGCTGACCACCCAGGGTTTGCGCTACCGCGCACTGGATCTGGAACCCCTTGAAAACCAGAGCATTATTCAGGACCTGCTGGCATTAACCCAGGCCATGCTCCACCCCGGCGATCGCACATCCTGGCTGGCAGTGCTGCGCGCCCCCTGGTGCGGGCTCAGCCTGGTGGACCTGGAAGCCATCGCCAATATAACCGACGAAGACTGCGCCGTAACACCCACCGTACTGCACCAGGCCGAACTGGCGCTCACCGCCAGCCAACGCAAAAAGCCCGACCAGCCACCATTGCAAAATGATTTTTTTGCCCCCAACCAATCCGACAGCGACAGCCCCGACAGCATTAAATTAACCGACGACGGCCGAGCCAGACTGGAACGGGTACTGCCCGTATTAAAAACCGGAATAACCCAACGGGATCGCAAACCCCTGCGCCTGTGGATTGAAGGCCTGTGGATAGCCCTGAACGGCCCCGCTTGCCTGCAAGATGCCGCCGACCTGACAAACGCCGAAAAATACCTGGAACTGCTGCAACAATGGACCTGGGCCACTGACCTGCCCGGCTTTTTCCATATTCGCGATGCGGTAAAGAAACTCTATGCAGCCCCCGACCCGCAAGCCAGCGACAAACTGCAAATCATGACCATCCACAAATCCAAAGGCCTGGAATTTGATGTGGTACTGCTGCCGGGCCTGGCCAATGGCACACGCCCCAACACCGCCGGTTTGTTAATGTGGCACCAGCGCCTGAGCAGCGCCGGTGATACTGAACTGGTCATGGCCCCTATCACCGCCAAAGGGCAAGACAAACACCCGACCCAGCAATACCTGATTGCCGAAGACAGCAAAAAAGGCAGTTTTGAAGCCTGCCGGCTGTTATACGTGGCCTGCACCCGCGCCAAACAAAAACTGCACCTGTTCGCCAACCTTAAAACCAGCCAAAAAGACGAAACCATTAACAAACCCGGCAAACAGGCACTGCTCTACAGCATTTGGGATGCCATTGAATTACAACTGATCCGCCATCAATCAGAAACCACCATGGCGGACACCCCAAAAAACCCGGAACCACCGGCACTGATACGCCTGCCCAAAAACTGGCAAACACCCGCACTACCCACAGGCCACATGCTGGATGCCTATATTCCCCGCTTTCAATACAGCAACGACAACCAGCTGCAGGAACTGAACTACCAATCCCCCGTTGCCCGCCACGTGGGCACCCTGATCCACCGCTACCTGGAACTGATCGGCAACCGCGGCATAGAACACTGGCAAGCCGACACGCTAAAACAACATCAGCGCCACATCCGCAACAATCTGAAAGCCCTGGGCGTACCCGCCCCCGAACTGGACGACGCCTGCCACAAAGTCACCATGGCCATACAACTGGTGCTGCAGGATGACAAAGCCAGCGACTTTTTATCCAACCGACACCCGTTCGCCGCCAACGAATACCCTATTACCTTTAAAAGCCAGAACGGCCCGAAAAACCTGGTAATAGATCGTTTGTACACCACCAATAAAGGAACCACCTGGGTGGTGGATTACAAAACCGCATCACCGCGGGACGATCAATCCATGGAAGAATTTTTGCGGGAACAGAAAGAGCAGTATGAGCCGCAGTTGAAGCTGTATCAGACAGCGCTGCAACAGGCAGGGTTTGAGAAGGTGAAGACAGCGTTGTATTTTCCGTTGAGTACGGCTTGGTTGGCGTTGGAGAGTTAGCCGGGTGGCAGGATACACTCAACGTAGTTCGGCTATTCTCCGATGGGCACTGGGAATATTGGCGCTGGTTCTGTCAGGCACAGCAGGTGCCGTCGGTCAGCAACCAGTGCTATTGCTGACGCCCGATCAGGATAGTCCTGTCCTCGCCTCTGAATACGTTTATCGGTGGTCAACCACTGAAGACGTGAGTATCAGGCATGTCAAAGCAAGGGACGATCAATTTAAGCTGGTGACAGCTGCTGTTATCAGTGAAAGTGATCCCAATCAACACTATTGGTACCGGATTAACATCAAGAACACCTCAGAGAAACCAGGGACCTGGTATCTGACCACCGGCCTTAGTTCTCCGGTACTTTTCAGGCTCTATGAGGAGTCGCTCGATACTATCCGTGAGTTACTTTCGATAAAAGCGTTAGACCCCTACGGAAAGCGGCCTGTTGACAACCGTCATCTGGTGATTCCCGTTGAACTTGAACCGCTTGAAGAAAAAACTGTTTACGTTAACGTTCATACGCTGGGGCTCCGTTTGATGTTGCGGTTTGTTACGCAGTCAACCCTGGAAGCTGAGCAGTTATATGACCACTATGTAATGATTGCGCTGGTTGCCGGGATGACCGCTTTATTGATACTCAATCTTGCGCAATTCTTCGCAACCCGGATCGGGCGATATTTTTACTACTCCAACCTTGTATTCTGGAGTCTGTTAACCATTCTTCAATACGATGGCTATAGTTTTCGTTATCTATGGCCTGACAATCCAATGCTCAACATCCTTGTACAGGGGGCAGTGGGTGTGGCAACGGCTGTCTCATTGTTGCAGATGGTTCGGAGCGCTCTGGATTTGAACCAGAGAGCCCCCCGACTTGACCGGGTAATACGCCTCGCGATCGTGGCCTGGTTTTTGTTGTTGCCGATAATGGCCTGGGATGCCTCTCTCGATATTCCCTCGAAAATTACCGTGGTTGTTGCACCCTTTTCAATGCTCATTCTGGCTATGGCTGGTTATGTTTCAGTAAAGCAGAAAATACCTACAGCAGCCTGGTATATGTTGGGGTGGTTGGTTCATGCAGTCTGCCTGTCCTTATTTTTACTTATGCATTCTGGTTTGAGTTTATTTTCAGAGCTATTCAACTCCATTTATATCTATGCAACTGGTTTGGCGGTTGAAGCCTTGCTGCTTTCATTCGCTCTTGCACATCAGGTCAGGCTATTGGTGAAGCGAGAGCAGCGAGCAACCAGTAATGTTCATGACTTACTCAATGATAAAATGCGTGATATGGAGGCGCTGCTCATGTCCGAGCATGAGCGCAGCCGGGCGTTATACGATATGAAGCAGACGGCGCTTCGTCTGGCATCGACCAGTCATGATATCAGGCAGCCATTGTTTTCGATAAAAGCTCACCTTTCTTTACTTAAAAAGGAGCCTGAAAACAGTACGTCCATTGACAATATTGATGAGTCTGTTAAGTACTTGACCGATATTATGGACGATGCCATATCGGAATCCCGGCGAGATGTAGAGAAAGTCGATGCGTTGGTTTCTCTGGGAAAGCTGTTTCATGAGTTGTTCAATCAAAACCATGCCGAAGCACAGAACAAGAAAATTGCTCTGATGTACGCGCCGACAAGTATCTATGTCAAAGGATCGAAATTAGTCTTCTTGCGTATTATTGATAACCTGATCAAGAATTCCATACGTTATACCGAAACGGGAAAGGTGCTTTTTGGCGTACGTCGCCGTAGCAACGGCGTGGAAATTCAAGTCATAGATACCGGCGTAGGGGTGTCACAGAGTCAGCTGGAAAAGCTCACACAGCCATTCTTTCAAGGCGGTGACGATTCAGCAGAAGCCGGGTTCGGCTTGGGGCTGTCGATAGTGCGCACTTTATGCAATCAAAGAGGTTATATATTCTCGGTGGAGTCAATGCTCAATAAAGGCTCCAGATTTTCCATTCTGGTGCCAAACTAGGAATCCTTTGATCAAGTCCGGGGTACGTAGTGTCACACAGGTTTGTGCCAAGGCTGCCTAGTCTCTATCAATCAGATTCAGGTCATAGACCTTGTTTAGCAGTTCAATGGACGTATGTGCGTCCAGTTTGTGCATGATATTTTTTCTATAGCTCTTTATTGTTTCAGTGGTAATGCCCAGTTGCTCTGAAATCCGGGATCTGCTCCAGCCCAGCGCAATCAGATTCAGTAGTTGAAGCTCTCTGGCAGTCAGCTTGACCTGTATGCCTTCGATATGGGGCTGAACCAGGGTTGAAATATACCGGTAACCTTTATCAATGGTATTGATTGCTGTGATCAGCTCATCCGGGTGATCATCTTTTAGCAGCAAACCATCTACGGTTGACTCAAATAGTTTTCTCAGGATGGCCGAGGACTGTATGCCGGTTAAAGCGATTATTTTCAGTCGCGGCGATACCCGCTTTAGCTGGCAGGATACGTCTATCATATCGGCCCCAGGCATTTTATAGTCGGCAATTATGTAGTCCGGATTAAGTTGCTTGGCTTTTACCAGCAAATCATCGGCTGAGCCGCATTCCGCGATAATTTCAGCATGGGGGATGACCGTCAGAGTGGCCATAATGCCGCTCCTTACAATCCCGTGGTCATCAGCAATGATAATTCTCATCAGTTCTCACTTTTTGTCGATGTTCGTCTGCCAGAATATTCTTCATGCCTGATCAACTCACTCAGCAGTTCATTTTTTGGTTTATCAGCACATGGACAATTATCCAACAATGGCCCACAAAAACCAGAGATTCCATTTAAAAATGCAAAAGCATCCCCCAAGGGGGGTGTCATGGTCAGTGCGGCCTGACTAAGCTACCCATCAATGGAGCGACAAACCGGTTGCTCCATTTACAACAAAAACAGTGAGTAATAGGAGAAAAAAATGAAATCAATGAAAACCTTCGCCGTTGTTTTACTGTTAGCGTCCACCTCCAGCTTGTCACACGCTTATTGGGATAATCGGGCCGAAGGCAAAGTGAAACAAATTATTGTCGAGCAATCCAAAGTGATTATCGAGCTGGAGGCTGGCCCCGTTTCCAGAGGAGAAAACTGTAACCCTTATATGAATTTATGGAAATCCAACCCCAGCTTCGAGGAAATTTATACGATGGCTTTAACCGCGAAAGCAAGCGGAAAAAAATTCAAGGTACACTTCGCGCCCTGCACCAGCGGCGAACGCCCAAACATTGGTGCCGCCCGGATCTTCGACTAGGTATAGACGTGTCAGATATACACCAATTGATAACAGTCGGTTTTCCGAATAAGGGGCGTTACGATGAAAACAGGTTCTCCACAGGATAGATTAATACAACAAAGGAGGTTGCTGCTTGCAGCGATCAGCCTTGTTTTTTCAGGGCCGCTGGCTGCGAGTCTTCCCTCAAAGGTCGTTCCTGCAATCGCTTTCTCCAGCGCCATCGACAACGGAGAAATCGTTGATGACTCATGGACTGAAAACGATGACGGCAGCATCACGCTAGAATACAAACACATCAAAAGCTATATTGAATATTATCAATACACCGCGTCGGTCGGCTCTGCCATGGATGCCAGTTCGGGTGCCAAAGATGAGCAGTGTCGACTGGAACCCGGATACGCTTCCGACTTCAAGGACAACGCCCTCGACCCTGATAGCCTTGCCATATATTGTGTACCCACAAACCAAACATACTTTATTGCCACAGCCCCGTATGCAGAAGTGGGGTCAGCGCAACCGATCGAATTAAGTGCGGGTGTATTGTTTGAGTACAATGGCATTTCGGACGATGTGGTCAATAAATGGGAACTCGGTGCACCCAGCGCTAGTTTCTGTGATGGCAGCACCGATGATTGCACCTTCTTTGTCAGCTCAGGCAGACTAGTCGGTATCAGCGCTTCCGTGACAGACCGGTATGGTAGGGGAGTAGATTTCCTTAGCGGTGATATCGGACTTGCGAATGATTGCCTGGGCTTCTTCCTGGCCACTGTTTGCTGGTAGTCATTCAATCTTCCTCAACAGCGGCAACGGAAGGAAAACATTCATTATCTCCCGTTGCTGCTGGTGACAAATTCACAAGAGCCAGATATAAAGCGTAAGCCAGTGTAGCCTCCAATAATACGCCGAGTATCATTAAACGCTACCACGCTGAATTGAATTCAAGTTAAAAAGCAGAGATTTACACTTCACTCTTTCTATCATGGAAGGGTGTAGAAATGATTGAGGTCATATTAGTAATCTTTGCTATGTGTTTTGTATTGGAACGGGCGCTACCCGGTTGGCGATTACCCCGGATCCGGAGCTGGCCATGGAGGGTGCTCCTGATCAATGGAGTGCAATTACTGGTCGTTATTTTAGCTGGATTCACCTGGGAAAAGTGGCTTTCAGAGTGGTCATTACTGTCTCTTTCGACCCACCTATCGCCCTTGGCTGGCGGGGCCTTGGCCTACTTCATGGCTACATTCATTTTTTATTGGTGGCATCGCTGGCGTCATGAGTCTGATATTCTATGGTTGCTCTTCCATCAAATTCACCACAGCCCTCGTAGGCTGGAAGTTATAACTTCATTTTACAAACACCCGGGTGAAATGGTAGTGAACTCTATCATCGGGAGCTTGCTTGTCTATTCATTACTGGGACTATCCATAGAGGCAGGAGCCATATATACGTTCTTTACGGCCATTGGCGAATTCTTCTATCATACGAATGTACGGACTCCGAAGTGGGTGGGATATTTCTTTCAAAGGCCCGAAATGCATAGAATCCATCACCAATTCGGTCGTCATAAAAACAATTATGGCGATATTGTATGGTGGGACATGCTATTTGGCACCTACGAAAACCCAAACACCTGGGACGGTAAATGTGGCTTTACTGCAGCACGCGAAGAACAGCTTGTGGATATGTTACTTTACAAGGATGTCCATAAAACTCACGTGAACAAGGCCTCGAATTGAGACCTGACACCGCAGTGGATGTTCTCCCATAATGCTATTACAGAAACAACCTCAAGGTTACTGAATGAAGTTAAGTATTCTATCTTTAGCACTACTTATTTTTGCGTTCAATGCGAATGCCAATAATGCAACTACCCATACCACCAATAGGGATGATGGCTCGAAGATAGTTTACTATCTCCTTAGCCAATCTCAGAAAAAACCCAGTGACACACTGTTATTGATTCTTCAGGGCTCTGACTGCAACAGCGTATTGAACAACGAATCAATATTTACAGATTACATGAACGTTTGGCCTGGCGCCGACATTCTTATTATTGAAAAATATGGTATAGACAATGGATTAAGCTACAGCACAGATGCCGAACGTAATGACTGCCCTGCCCAATATATCCAAAACGATAGTCCGGAGCAGCGGGCAGCTGATGTTGCAACAGTTCTGAGGCTCCTAAAAATGAGGAATGATTACCCTGAGATTATTGTGCTTGGAGGCAGCGAGGGAGCCGTTGTAGCAAATCTGGTTTCAGCAAGGGTGAACGATATTAGTGCCACTGTTTCATTTAATGGCGGAGGGCGTAAGTTCATTGATGATGTGATACACAGCATCAGAGCGGGCTCTGCCAGCAAAGGTGAGGCTGAGGAAAGCGTTAATTCCTTCGAAGGGTTTTCAAATCATATCCTTAACGGTGGCCCATCTGAATTGCAAGTCAGTGGCCATGGTTACCGGTGGTGGTTTGAAATGCTGTCCATTGATCAGCTTGAAACCCTTAAAAAAGTGAACTCGCCTTTGCTCATCATTCAAGGAGGCAGGGATTTATCAGTTTCACCCCAAAAAGCTGATGAGATGATCCTGGCCTTGGAAGAATCCGGAAAGTACAATATTGAATCTCTGAAATACCAAGAGCTAGATCATCAGTTCAACAGCACTGATGGGACTAACAAGCGCAAAAGAGTCATAGCCGACATTAATGCATGGTTAAAGTCAAAGCTTGGAAAGTCTGATAAATCACCCCTATCAACCGTTGGAAGCCTGGCTGATTGAGGTCCTTACGGGATAGAGGATCATTGACTGAACCAAAGCGCCCGGTAAAAACCGGGCGCTTTTCGTTTTATTGATAAGAACGTATATAGATCGCGGCATTGCCGGGGGCTTCCTGCCCAATACTCAGATCAATATATTGATCCAGCGTTGGCAAGCTATTCAAGGTTTGGTTATTAAACCCCAGCGCAGCAAAATCATCATTAACGAGTGAGTACTGCCCATCAAAGGTAGCGATTCCTCGGGTGACATCACCCGCATTGGTATTCAGGATGGCGCGGCTTCCACTGGCATTAAACTCATGAACCCTTGAGTAAAAATCGGTAATAACGGGTTGTTCGAAATCATCGGTGGTATCCATATACTCGGCTTTCAATACATGAGAGGCCACCAGCAGCGTGGAGCTTTCCATTAGGCTGACACCCGCAAGCTGATGGGTTGCAAGGATCTGGCTATTTTCTGTTTTCTCGGGCGATGTTCTGATCACCTCTCGCCACTCGACATCGTCGTTGGACGACAGTTTATGCACATGGATATTCTTCATAAATCGCGGGTGGTTTGCGGGAAAATAACCATCTGGCTTTCTAAAAAAGGTGATTCTGGCTAAATTGCTAGTGACATAATAGCCGCTATCGGCCATTGAAATTTCCATACCAGTGGATCGAATATCGAAGAATTCAGGGATATCGGACGCTTCAACCTGATCAATCATAAGCTCAGCCTGGCGCTGTATTTTGCTTTCGGATAAAGCCGGCTTCAGTGTGATTCGCTTCAAATGCTGCCCAGTCCCATCAAAACGATCGATGTTATCGAGCCCGTTAAAATGCTGTGTCGCGCAAAAGAAGAAATAGCGCCCTTCAGAGCTGGCTACAAGCCATTCACCGTTGTCATAGGCTACATCATGAGCAGTGACGTTGGCGCCTATGATACCACCACCTGAACAGGCGGGCTGGTAGGCACTTCCTGTATTTTGATCGCTTTGCTGGTCACTGTATTGCCAATTGATGGCGCCATTGAAGCTGAATTCCGTTGCACTGGGGATTTCTGCGGAATTCTTGTTGTAGGCTAACAGCAGGCTACTGTCGCCCACACCTATCGCACTACCGGTTCCCTGGGTTTCGTAAAGCCATGTCTGATTACCGGAGGAATCATAACTGGCGAGGAGCACGTTAATATCCGAGTCGGTTCCGAATGTACGTTCCATCAATACAACCACCTGGCCATCAGGCAATGTGGCCAGTTCTTTCGGATTTTCTCTACCATCGGTCACTTCTACAGCTTTCTGCCATAGCAGCTCGCCCGTACTGCTGAGTTTGTATAATGCAACGTCCCAATCGATATCACTACGCTGATAATAGCCGGTTTTATCGTTATAGGTGCTGCCCAGCACATGAGCCAACGCATAAATAGCATCCGCTGCGACCACAATATCCACAACTTCTTCGCCACCATTATAATCTTTGGCATAGTTGAGAAAGCTGGGGTCGTATTGGCCAACCAGATTTCGCTTATGATCACGCTCATGACTTGTTGGGAGTATGGCTTCCCATTTCAGCAAGCCTGTTTCATCATACATCGCAATGTAAGGGTCAAAACCGATAATGGAATCACCAGTGGAGTTGCTCGCACTATAGGTTTGCCTGGCACCCGATATGATGCGGTTGCCCTGATTGTCGATCGCGATATCAGTTGCGTATTGGGCCTGACTGGAGGGGTGCGTGTTGATTGATTCCCAGAGCAACCTGGCGCCTCCGCCACAGGCGGTTACCGCCAGCGCAAAGGCAAATGTAGTCGTAATGTTTCTTTTTGAATTATTCATGAGTTCCTTCTCTTTATATAATTATCAGCATGAGTGGTTAGGGTGGTGCATATGGAATACATAGCTTTTGAAGCTGCTGGAAACGCTATCATTTTTCTGCGTGCGGTTATGTAATCTATCTCTCAAATAAAAATACACTGAAGAATACGATAAAGATACAAAGTACGGCAGAATAGCGCTATTACAACCTGAGGATACAAAAACAATGAAGACCACACATTTTGAAGGTAGCTGTCAGTGCGGTGCAGTGGCCTATGAGGTAGACGTAGATCTCGAAAATACCATTACGTGTAACTGTTCAAGATGCCAGCGAATGGGATTTGTACTGGCATTTACATCAACGGACAGTTTCCAGCTAAAGTCTGGAGAGGATCATCTTACGGAGTACCTTTTTAACAATAAGGTTATCCGTCATCTTTTCTGTAATGTCTGCGGCGTCGAGAGTTTCGCCTACGGAAAAATGCCTGATGGATCTCCAACCGTGGCTATAAACGTTAATTGCCTTTCCGGGGTAGATCCCAGAGCGCTGCAAAGCCAGCATGTCGATGGCAAGAGCTTTTAGGGCCCAGCCATTATAAAGCCTAAAGATCTTGCCACGCCCCAAAGCCCGTATTACAGTGTAATACATTGTAGCTTACCTAGGTGTTTTCAATGACAGTCACAAGCATTCGCCTGCAAGACGATCTGGAAAAGTCCCTATCCGAATTAGCGAAAAAGACCGACAGAAGCAAGAATTGGCTTATTAATCAAGCAATTAGAGAGTACCTGGAGGCGCAAGCCCTGGAAGAAAATCGCTGGTTGGAAACGCTCCCGGCTCTTGAGTCGGTAAAATCCGGGAAAAGCATACCAGCCGAACAAGTCGAAGAGTGGCTGTCTTCCTGGGGTAAGGATGACGAGAGAGATGCGCCTGGACAATGAAACTTCTTTATACGCCGGAAGCGATAGATGATTTAAGAAGATTAAGGGAATTCATTGCAATAAATAACCCTGAGGCTGCTGAACGAATCGGGGCTGATTTGGTTCAGGGCATAACGAAGCTGACTCATTTGCCATACCTGGGCCGCAAGGTTAGCAAAGCGCCAAACCCTGATATGGTCAGGGACCTATCGGTTGGCATGTACATAGTGCGTTATCTCGCTCTGGAAAATGAACTGCATGTTTTGCGGGTATGGCACAAAAGAGAAGACTGGTCGAACGCGTAACAAACCGCTTCCGAAAGAACCCTGAATGCCTGAACATTCCATACTGACATTTATTATCGCCTCTGCCCTGCTTAGCCTGGCACCCGGGCCGGACAACATCTTTGTGCTGATGCAATCTGCCATGCACGGCAAAAGGTCCGGCATTTACGTGGTGCTTGGTTTGTGCTCGGGGCTGATCGTTCACACTACTGCTGTAGCGCTTGGCGTGGCGGCTATCTTCCAAACATCGGCGATCGCTTTTACGGTGTTAAAGTTATTGGGAGCGGTTTATCTGGGCTATCTGGCCTGGCAGGCATTTCGCGCACCTGTCAGTGATCTGCACGCAGGCAATGGCAAGCTAACGTCCGCAGCTGCACTTTATCGCCGCGGCATTATCATGAACATCACCAATCCCAAGGTAACGATATTTTTTCTCGCATTTTTGCCGCAGTTTACATCGCCGGAACAGGGCGCCGTCGCGCCTCAGATATTTATTCTGGGCGGGGTTTTCATGCTGGTTGCTCTGGTAATTTTCAGTGGCATTGCCATGGCCGCTGGCACCTTGGGTGCCTGGCTTCAGCGAACGCCCAGGGCGCAGCTTTACTTGAACCGGTTGGCGGGCACTGTATTCGCCGGGCTGGCATTGAAACTGGTACTGACTACTCAGCATGCATGATCAACACGCCGTGACCAGATAGTTACAGAAGTGAATAGAAATTATACTTGATCCTTTTTATACCCTTTCGTCATAATCGGGTCACAGGCTACTGGTACTAAAGTACACCTAATAACAAGACATCAGGCAGCCGTTGCTTGTTCGTCGTGTAAATTCATTCTCTGCCCCGAATGACGATATTATGTTTAAAGCAATAAAAACAATAAGTTATATCACTCTGATTCTATTCACGCTAGGTGCTGCTCAGGCCAACGCAGCAACACAATTCCCCCGTGTAATGTGGGATGCCAACCCGGCCCACGAGGCGGTTATTGGCTTTTCGGCCCGCGGTATCAGCCTGGATCAATATATTCTGTACGGGCTGAGCACCGACGAAACCAATTGGTCACGGGTGGAACCCAGCCAGCAGATAGACTTTGTCACCCTGCTCGGTTACATCCGCAACTACTTTGTTCGTTTAAACGGTTTGCCGGCAAACAGCGACGTATTCTTCCGGATTTGCGATCAGGATGGTTGCGGCGATCGTCTGTATTTTCGTACCGCACCTGCCGCAACCGACAATGAATCGCCCTTTGTGGTGGTTGCCGGTGGCGATACCCGCAGCGGCTGGACCAACCGCCGAAAAGGCAATGCATTGATTGCCAAGATACGGCCCCTGTTTGTAATGCACGGTGGTGACTTTACCAACCTGAACACCTCCGCCGAGATCAGCGGCTTTTTGCAGGATTGGGAACTGAGCTTTAGTAACGACACCATTGATGGCCAGGATTACAAGCGGATCTATCCGCTGGTGCCTACCCACGGCAACCACGAAGACGGTGACTACCGCACGCTTTGTAAAGTATTCGGTGTCGATTACAACAATGATGGCAACTGCAGCGACATGGATACCTTTGGCGCCTTTAACGTTTCCAGCCTGCTGCGGGTTTACACCCTTAACAGCCAGTTCAAAAACAGCGGCTATGCGGCTAAAGCCGAAGCCATGAATCAATGGCTGTATCAGGACCTGGCCGCCAACTATGAATCCGTTACCTGGCGGATTGCCCAGTATCACAAGCCCATGTTCCCGCATTACAGCGGCAAATCTACCAACACCGAATTGTTCAACTGGTGGGCGCAGGCTTTTTACGATTACCGCATGAATCTGGTGGTGGAATCCGACACGCACATCAACAAGCTGACCCAGGCGATCGTTCCCGCTGGTGAGGACTTTGCCACCAGCGATGCCGGTACCGTGTATGTTGGCGAAGGCAGCTGGGGTGCACCGGCACGCTCTGCCAATGCGCCAAAATCCTGGACCATTGATCTGGCCAGTATTCAGCAGTTCAAAGTGATTCAGGTTACTCCGGAAAAAATGGTCATGCGCACCGCACAGTTCGATGAAACCGCCCAGGCCCTGACCCGCGAGCAACGCAATGCCGATCCGTTGGCGCTGCCCGATGGCATTAACTGGTGGGTGGCAAATCCTATTGGTGACACGGTCAACCTGATACAGAATGAAAACGGCCTGAGTGTGATTGAGAACTTTATTGTGGGTGATGGCCAGCAAATTTCCCTGGCGGCCACAGACGACACCTTTATCTCGTCCAAAAAAGCCGATGACAACCTGAATGGCGCCAGCGAAGGTTTGCTTGTCGACAGCTACGATGCCGACTACGGCGAAATGATTACCCTGCTGAAGTTTGATATTGATAGCCTGCCCAGCTGCATTGAGCCCACCGCAGCAACACTGAGCCTGGACGTGACCAATGACTCCCCGGCGACTTTCCATATTTACAGCGCCAGCCAGAGCTGGCAGGAAGGCACCGCCACCTGGAATTCGGTAAACGGCACGGCCATTAAGGGCGATTTCCTGGCAGAGATCAGACCCGGTGATACCGGAGAGATAACGGTTAACCTGACGAACTCCGGCATTCTCGACAGCTGGCAGAGCGCGGGTAATTTTGGCCTGGCAATTGCCAGCACCGGCGGCTGCAGTGGCCTGCTGTGTAACGGCTTTGATATGCACTCCAAAGAAACCGGTAACAGCCCGGTGCTGAAAGTGAGCTACAACCAGCAACAGAACTGCCCTACCGAAGGCACGGTGGAAGCCGCACCCGGCGCATTGAGCAACAGGGCGTTTAACAGCAACGATGGCGAAAAAACCGTGTTCCGTTTCACACTGGCCAGCACCCTGGCGGATGCCCAATTGCACGGCCTGACCATTGATTCGGAAGGCGAGCTGGATGAAACCACTGACATCAGCCTGGTTCGACTTTACCAGGATCTGAATAACGACGGCATTCCCGAAGCCTCGGAAATGGTTGGCCTTAAAAACTACACCACGATCAACGGGGAAGTCACTTTTGAGTTCGCCGAGCCTTTAACCCTGACTCAGGGCAGCAATGGCTTTATTGTGACTTACGAATTTTAAAAGCGGGAGAGCAACCACATGAAACGTTCACAGAACCTGATGAAGCTGCTGGCCCTGTTATCCGTACTGGGCTTTTTGACAGCCTGTGTTGGCGAAGAGCCTGCCACCAAGTCTTTCTCAGTCACACTGAAAGACGTCAATGTAAAACGATTGAGCAGTGGCGAAACGGTTGAAGTGGATACCGCAGGAGTAACCAGCGGCCCACTGACGCTCAGCGTTATTACGGAGCAGTAAAAGCCACCAGCTTTCTATGCCCGTAGCCCGACTGCCCCTTGTCTGGATTCTTCTCCACGGCACCGCCATTGTTTTTTTGCTGCTGAATCTTGCCACGGGCCTGAGAATAGCCACGCTTACCCACCCGTGGCTGCTATCAATATCCGCTCTCTTACCTCAAGGAAAAATGCATGAGCTGCATTATATCGGCGGCGTTGGACTGAGTGCGCTTGCCATCGGATTTTGCCTATATACCCTACAAGTTAAAACCCAGAGCAAACGGAAAACCTATCACCGTATCGTTATATGGTGCGGATACCTGTTACTGGTGTCAGCCATCGCCAGCGGCTGGCTGATGCTGCTGGATAAAAGCCACTGGCTACCATCAACCCAGTGGCATTTTTACACGGCGCTGGGCCTGGCGGCCTATTTTGTGCTTCATGCCGGTGGTTACTTTATTGACTGGGGATGGCCCGCCATTCGCCGTATTCTGCAGCCCGCATTGCAATACCAGCCGCTGCTGATGATCAGCCTGTTACTGGTGGTTATAGCAGGGACATTCAGTTATTTACGCTTCGCTTATCAGCCGGCAACACCACTAAAGATCACACCCATTGCCATAGATTCCTTTATTACCGTAGACGGCAAAGCCGACGAACCAGCCTGGGACAAGGCAACGCCAATCACCATAATGACCCGCGGCGGTGCCAACTTTATTCATGGCAAAACGCCGGTCACCCTAAAAGCCATTGAAAACGGCGTAGAGGTTTTTTTTCATCTGCGCTGGCAGGATGCAACAGAAAGCCGCAAGCACCTACCGCTGATGAAAACCGCGAATGGCTGGCAAGTGCAACAGGATGGCTTTACCCGGTTCGACGAAGTGACTCACTATGAAGACAAGTTTGCCGTGATGCTTTCCATGAATTGTGAACCGGGCGGCAGCGGCACCGCACACCTGGGGCCAAAACCATTACCGAATTATCCTGCCAACTGGCACGGTAAAGGTTACCACTACAGTGACGATGGTCAGGTGCGGGATATCTGGCATTGGAAAGCCGTACGCACCAACGATATGCATCTGGCTGATGACAACTTTTTTGCGAATCCTATTCCACCGCGAGCAGGCGAACGTCGCTACACCGCCGGCTATCTGCCTGACGGAAAGGAATCCGGCGCCTACGTTATGAACTGGCAATGGTATAAACCCGATACCATTGTGCCCAAGCGATTGCCCAAGGAACCTGAACTACTGGAACCCTATCAGACTACAAACGACAGCTTAATCTGGGTTATCTCCTGGTTTGATTACGAGCCCTATCAGGCCGCAAAGGATCACTATCCCGTTGGCACCATCATGCCGTCTGTCATGTACCGGTCCAATCGTTTTGAAGGTGATCGGGCGGATGTGCGGGCACGGGGGCAATGGAAAGATGGCTGGTGGTCGCTGGAAATGTCACGGCGACTCGATACCGGGTCGCCCCACGATGTGCCTATTCAACCCGGCACCTGCCTGTGGGTGTCGGCCTTTGACAACAGTCAGATTGCCCACACCCGCCACCAACAGGCCATAAAACTGCAGCTGGAGCCAGGCAATGATTAAGCGGGCAGCAGCACTGGTGATATTGCTTGGCATGGTGGCCTTGTATGCTGCCAGCTTCCAGCCAAGGGTAGAATCTCCCCCCGCATCCCGCTTTATAAAAATCAATCGCGAGGGATTGCCCATCGATAACTGGTCGGGCCCCTGGCAATGTGTTTTTGATCAGAAAACCGGATTGCTATGGGAAGTAAAAACGGATGATGAGTCAGTGCATGACGGCTATTGGTCCTACTCCTGGTTCGACGGTAATACCGGGGTAGCCAACGGCGGCGACTGCTACTTTGAAACCAGCCGTTGCGACACCATGGACTTGCTGCGTCGTACGCAGGCAGCAAACACCTGTGGCGCAACCGACTGGCGTTTACCCCGCGCCAGGGAACTGATGTCCCTCATCAATCGCCAGACAAAACCGGGCGAACCCACCATTGCCACCGACTTTTTCCCGCAAACCAAACGCGGCGACTACTGGTCCGGAGAACATGGGCAGCCATTAACCGGCGTTTTCCGGCATCTTGGTAAAGGCGCACTGGCTGTGAATTTCCAGGAAGGCAAGGTCGTTACCCTGCCCTATCGCAATGCGGCTTTTTTGAGAATGGTAGCGACGGATTATCGGTTACCTAACGATTGAAAAACGCCCCCCGTCTAGCACCAACCAATCTGGCGAAGAGCACTCAAACTCCAGCTGATTTTTACTTGCATCCGGCAAGCAGCAGATCAATAGAAAATATCTATCATATTAATATATATGATTTATTTTACTAAACGAGAATCATTTGCAAATATCAGATCAAGAACCTTGATGATGTTTAACCAAACTGGAGGGAGGCTCCATGAAAAAGACAATCAGTTTCGCTATGTTACACATGTCGGTCGCCTTCTCGATTGGCTACATTATGACGGGCGATATCCTTGTGGGCGGAGCCCTTGCGCTGCTGGAACCTTTGTGCAACACGGTGGTGTTCTATTTTCATGAAAAAGCATGGAACCGGGTGACACTGCCACAACCCCGACTTGGTTAATTCCCGGTATCCACGTAATATGCGATTTTGGATTATGGGCAGCCCCGAGGGGATATTCCAACATGTCAACCCCGTTCGATAAACGGCAGCTACAGGACGTTATCATCCGTGAACTACAGGCGCTGGTGGACAATGCACAAAGGGCCGTTGACCGCGCCTACGAAGCAGCTACGCACGAAGAAAGCATTGCGGAAAACAAGTACGACACCCTGGGGTTGGAGGCGTCTTACTTGACCCAGGGCCAGGCCCGCCGACTGGCGGGATGCCAATCCGACCTGGCTGCGTTTAAAGCCTTACCCGTCAAAACACTCACTGCAGCAGATGCCATCTGCACCGGCGCGCTGATCCAGGTGGTGGATGAAGAAGATCACGAGCATACCTTCTTTCTGGGGCCAGCCGCTGGTGGTGTGAAAGTGCGTTTCAAAGATTGCAATATTATGATCATTACTACCTCCGCCCCGTTGGGCAAGGCGCTAATGGGGGCAATGGTTGGGGATGAGATTGTGGTGCAAATTGGCGGTAAAGAGGTTTGCTACGACGTTACCGGTGTACATTAAATGGCGCCCCCTAATATAGGGGGTTACAGAGAGGCGTATTAACGATAAAAGGTTAATAGCGCTATGCGTCAACCAAAAAAATATCAGGAGATTACAATGAAAAAGCTGCTTCTCGTTTTACCCTTTGCCCTTGCGTTAACTTTATCCGGTTGTACAGCTGAACAGATTTATGACATGTTGGGTTGTACCTCAACAGACACCTACTTATGTGCATTATTTGGCCAATAGCGGCAAACAAATCACACCCATGAAAAAGATCGATTACAAAAAAGAATTAAAGTACCTGTATAGCGCCACAGCTAAAAAAGTTGCCTTTATTGATGTTCCGCCGCTGAAGTACCTGATGGTTCATGGTAAAGGTGAACCCGGCGGCCCGGAATTCACCGCGGCAATTGAAGCGCTCTACCCGCTCGCATATACCATTAAATTCCATTCCAAAACCCACCTTGATTTTGACTATGTCGTTCCACCCCTGGAAGGTTTATGGTGGGCCGACGATATGAATGACTTTATCAATGATAATCGGGATCGATGGCTGTGGACGCTAATGATTATGCAGCCGGACAAGATTACGAATGCAATATTCGATGAGGCGATTGCTCAGGTTAAGGAAAAGAAGCACCCTGCTGCCATTGATAAAGTGGAATTTTGCTCCTACACAGAGGGAAAATGTGCGCAGGTGTTACATGTCGGCCCCTTTTCAGAAGAAGGCGCCACTGTAGAAAAGCTTCATGCAGCGATCGAAAGCGAAGGCTACTCACTGGCAGGAAAACATCATGAGATTTATCTCAGTGATATGCGCCGGGTTGCTCCGGAAAAATACAGAACGATAGTTCGGCAGCCAGTGGCGTGATCAAGCACTGAATTGAAAGCGGCGACCGAAGTCACCGCTTTGCTTGTTACTATGGGTTGTTGCTATTGGTTTCTGAGCAACACTATGGGGTTTGCAGGGATTCTACCATTGCCTTCACAATATCACCGTTATCGGCATCGATTTCCCAGGCAAACAGGCCACCCAGGTTATGCCGCAGCACGTAAGCCCCTTTTGCCTGCACTGAACGGGGGTTCTCGTAGGTGATCAGAGTGCCGGTATTGGCATTCCACAGGTAAGGGGCTTCGGCTGTTTCGTCGTAATAGTAACGATAGCCGTTAATGCCGTTGCCATTGGTACCACCCAGATAATTGCTGACAATATCTTTGTAGTCCAATACCCCCGCTTCCCAGGAACCCTGCGCTTTACCACCGCCCGTGCCGCTGAGCGGATCATTGGCTTGATAACCGCTAACGTTCTTCCAGCCACGGCCATATTGCGCCACACCCACTACCAGTTTTTGTGCCGGCACGCCTGCTTGCATCAGGTTGCTGATGGTAGCTGCTGCATAAAATCCGTCGTTGGTGTTGTTGGCATAATCAAACAGCGCTGTGTGATGCCCCAATACGCCACTCCATGCACCGTAGTAGTCGTAGGTCATCGCGAAGATATAATCCATATGGGTTTGCGCCTGAGCGTAATCCACAGCGTTGATTTTTGATGGCGCACTTCCCACTGCTGATGTTAACTGATAATCACGACCTGTTTGTGCTTCCAGATCATCCAGGGCCTGGCGTAAATCGCGCATTAATACCGTATAACCATTGCGGTCCTGCCAACTGCCCAGACTGGCGTTGGCACCGCCACCACCGGGGTATTCCCAGTCAATATCAATGCCATCGAAAAAGTCATAGGTTTTCAGGAATTCGATAACTGAGCTGACAAAGATTTCGCGATTCTGTGCGTTGTTCGCCATGGAATAAAACGGGTCTGACAAAGTCCAGCCGCCTACCGAAGGCAAAATTTTGATATGTGGGTATTTTTGCTTGAAGCGGATAAGCTGGCCAAAGTTACCACGGATGGGATCGTCCCAGCGGTCACCGGGGTAGGATTTTTCCAGGGCAGCAAATTTATCATGAACTACCACTTCGTAATCCTGCTTGCCCGCACATTGCTGCACCAGAGCGGAGTAACCGCCTGGATTGGCCTGACGCAAGGAATCATTAGGGCCACAAATAGGCAGGAATGCATACAGTACGTGAGTAAGTTTGTCGCCAGGCATATCCATGACATGGTAGTTACGGCCATAAACACCCCACTCCACAAAGTAACTGGCAACCACGTGATCGGTTACCGGATTGCCGGTATCTGAATTGCCGTCATCGTTATTTCCGTCGTCACTGTTATCGTCATCGCCGGAATTGCCATCATCTGAACCACCATCAGAGCCATCGTCTGAACCGCTGTCATCTGAACCGCTATCGGAATCATCGTCTCCATGATCATTACCGGCACAATCGGCAATTTCTTTCCAGGAAATGCCCCAGAATAATCCTTTGCCCGGTGCAAACGCCCAATCTGCAGTGCTGGAACACCAACCACTGATCACACACTGAAAGCTGCGACTAACGTTAGTTACCTGATCACCGGCATTGTAAGCGGTGCCGGATACAAAGGCCGGACACTGAGTATCGCCGTGATCCCCAGAGCCACCGTCTGAACCAGAGTCATTGCCTGAATCAGAGTCACCATCCGAACCTGAGTCATCATCTGAGCCGGAATCGTCATCAGAACCAGAGTCATCACCGGAGCCAGAGTCGTCATCGGAACCAGAATCATCACCGGAACCAGAGTCATCGCCATTGTCATGATCCCCGCCGTGGTCATCGGATGGCTCGCATTCGGCAGATTTCCAGGCTTCTTGCCAGTACAAACCCACTCCCGGCTCATAGGCCCAATCAGCTGTGTTAGAGCACCATCCGGCAATCACGCACTCAAAGGCACCACCGGCATTGATAACAATATCACCCGTCTGGTACTGGCTGCCGGAAACAAAGGCGTCGCCCTCACAACTGGCACCATCATTTCCGCCGTGATCACCAGAATCATCGCCGCCATCATCACCACCATCGTGACCGGAATCGTCGCCATCATCATGGCCACCGTGGTCACCATGATCGTGATCATCGTTGCTGCCATCGTCATCCGGGTCGATATCATCATCACCACCGGAAGAACCGCCATCGCCAATGGTAACGTCAATACAGGCATAGAAAGTTTCCGGGCTGTCGCTGCGCTCCCAGATGTTATAAATCACATGGTCACCGGTTTTATCCGCGGGTAACCGGCAATCCATGTAGTAGCGGCCATTTTCCAGCGGCACTGAACCATGCTGGCAGAAAGGTGCGGGTTCAAGGTCATCCCAGGTGAGCGCCTTGGTGGGATCGTAACTGTTCTTGGTAATGTAAAAGTCAAAACGTTTGGTGGCATGGGGAGCTGTGCCACGATACACAAATTCAAAGATGCCGTTTGCATCCCCCTGGATCTGGGTTTTCTTCCAGTCAGTGCGGGGCAAATCAAAGCCGCGGTATTTAACGTTCCCCCCGCTACACAGCATACCGTCGGGCACGAAGCCTTTATCATCACCCGCCGCGTTCTGGCTGATGGCATTCCAGTCGTAGATGGGCTGGGTGCCCCCTACTCGCGCCGCCTCCTTACAGGCAGCAGTATCCGGGCTTTCGGGCCCCTCTTTATAACAATTAAATGCTCGGGACAGGGGCACTTCCATTGAGCCATGCCCCCAGGCTACGGTCGATGCCGCGCTACCCGCCAGTAGGGTTGCCGCCAGCATAAGTGATCGTTTTTTCACGTTATTCTCCTTGTTGAATAGTGTAAAACAGCCTGATTATGCTAGGGCGGCGCAGCACCAAGCGGCATTCACCAAGTGGCTTAGTCTTTCGCGAAATGTGAACTGGGTTTGCGGGATGGCTTAGGCCATGTGGCCGATGGGCTACGTCAATGAGATATCTTCTTGACTTAAAGCCGACTTTAACTTGTATGCTATCAACAAATAGCACCGGTACTGACCAGGTGCGATTGCACAAAACAGCCCCCTAAAATTGAGGATACTGATTTGGATAAGAGCTTTTGGCATCAACGATGGGAACAAGGAGACATCGCATTTCACGAAGATCAGGTCAACCCGGCATTGGTTGATCACCTTGGCCTGCTGAACCTGAAAAAGGACGCGAGGATTTTCCTTCCACTATGCGGCAAAACCCTGGATATCGCCTGGTTGCTCAAACAAGGCTATCGCGTTGCCGGAGCAGAATTGAGCCCGCTTGCCGTTAACGATTTATTTAATGAGCTGGGATTGGCTCCCACCAAAACACAGGCCGGCAGCCTGACGCTCTACAGTGCGCCCAATATCGACATCTGGATTGGCGACATTTTTGATCTATCCAGCAACCTGCTCGGACCGGTCGATGCCGTCTATGACAGAGCCGCACTGGTCGCATTGCCGGAGCACACACGCCGACTTTACACAGCACACCTGGCAGCGCTTTCACACAAGGCTCAACAGTTACTGCTTACCTATGAGTATGATCAAAGCGTATTCGATGGCCCGCCATTTTCCATACCCGAAAAAGAACTGGCTCAGCACTATGGCAAGATCTATCAGATAGAGCACTTGTCGAAAACTGACGTCGCAGGTGGGCTGAAAGGACAAGTGACAGCGGCGCTTAATGTATGGCACTTGCGGGAAAGGCACCTCGCCAACAGGTGACCAGTTTCTTGATGCGCCCGACCAGCGTTCTGGCTGTCGGGCCTTAGCCTTCGTATAAACCTCGTGACGCTTAGTCTGAATCTCCTGATCTTCTCCGCGGCACCGCCAGCCTGGGGGGCATGTTGATGCCTTTGCCACACCAAACCCTAATCTTTTTAGGCTTTGTATGCTATCGATGTACATTATTCTGTACGTATTTTGAGGTACCAAACCTTGCTAAAACCATGGACAAAGTCTGTGACGACCACGATGCAGTGATACTAAATTGAAAAGGTGAGCAATCTGTAGTGATGATCTCGCTTGAAGGAATCGGAAAACCCGAGCCTTTGAAACATGGGCTTAGCGGCTATTGGTCGCGGTACCTGTCACTTTAAAGCCAATATGCTGGATCTGTTCGCCTGATGTAACATTGCCAGGTGACATCTGATCGGCATGCACGACGAGCTTATGTTTCTGGAACTACAGCAGCTGCCAATCTCGGGTTTGTATGCGCCGCTTTATCCTATACCGGCTAGGCAAAACATAGGCGATACCACCAAATATTTCGTGTTCCATAAGTTTACAATAAAGTGTCACTAGCTAATCCGATCGAATGAGGCGGCTTAGCTAATTCATTCCTAGATTAAAAACAGTCAAATTAATGAGTTAGTTCCGAGCTTAAGAAACCGCCTTAGGGCAGCGAGGTTGAGGGTGATCGCGTCGCGCATGCTCAGCAAGGCTTGAGGAGGCTCTTACCATTTATCGCATGTTGCAGGCAGTTCAGGCACAACAAGCCTGGGCTGAACAGAAAACATACAACACACATATTTATAGGTAGCCATGTTGTCGCAATGTTCTATTGCCACCGTGAAAGGAGGGTAAATGTATGCATCGCGTATTGATTCTCGAAGATAATGAAGATGACCTATTCTTTTTCTCACGAGCAGTTAAAAAGAGCGGAATCAACCTTTCAGAGATAGATTTCATCTACCGGGAGGATGGTGAATCTGCTTTGACCTGGGTAAAAGAAAATGGCCACCCTGAACTCGTGATCACTGATAATTACATGGTACCGATGGACGGTGTAAGGTTTATTGAGTCAATTAAACGACTTGATGATATGAAAGCAATCCCGGTTGCTATGTGGACTGACTATGTTGATGACCCCGCCATTGAGTCAGTCAAAGACAACCTGGTGTCCTTGTTCAACAAAAAATATACTGAAGAACTTCCCGCTTGGATCAGTAAAATGATCGATATATATGTGACTTCAACAGCCTAACCGTCGAATTCTTGGTAGGGCTTTGTCTTCCCAAATACCAATTTTTCAAACACCTGTTCCTTTGAGCGCTCATACTTTCAGTTAAAAATGTCATTGACTATGCCTTATCAGCACTCTTTATTTTTCTTCTAAATTGATCTATTTTTTCTAGTTAACCGGTCTCGGTAACTTAATGTACCGAATCACCGTATTTACCTTTAAAAAAGTGTCAAGAGACAATGGGACTAAAGCTTTGAAGAGGTTTTCTTCAGACATCGTTGCCAATGCTTACCAGCAAGAAAGTGAGCTGATTGCACGGTTATATGCAGCAGCGACCGATGCGGATGCCATGCGAAACTTTCTACAGGATCTAATTCGGCTATTAAATTCAGCGACATGCCAATTTGTTACCGTGGAAAAGAGTGGTAATTTATCGCTCGTTAAAAGCCTTCGGGAAGGTTTTGACCCTCATCACCTAAAAGAATTCGATGAATATTACTGCCATAAGAACATTTTCAATCAGCGTGTTAAGCCTTTCCTGGATTCCAATATACAGATTTCTGCGTTTGATACTCGAAACATTGTACCTGATGAGGAATATTTGAAATCTGAAATTTATAACGATTGGACTAAAAAGCAACATATTCGCTACGGAGCGATGCTACCGATAAAGCTCCCTTCTACTGAATTGACTTTGGGTTTAAACCGCACCTACAAACAGGGTAGCTTTACGCGAGAAGAATTGCGTTTTATTGATTATATTGCCCCACATTTAGTTAATGTGTTGAAAATACAGAAAAAATTCAACACTCTCGAATCTGAAAAACAACAACTGGCCACCGGCCTCTATCACTTGAATCGGCCTTATTTACTGTTCGACGAGAATCTCAAGGTGGTGTTTATTAACCGTCAGGCTGAGGCGTTTTTTCAGTTCAATCATTCTTTTTCTGTCACCGATGGTTTCTTTAAAGTTAAAAATCCGTCACTAATGTCAGAAATAGATCTAACGTTATCATTGGCGGTAAGCACGGCTCTTGGCCAACATAACCAAAAAGATCGTCTCATTAAAATAAAACGTGATGGGCGGCGAGATATAATTCTTCATATTTCCCCGATTTCAATGGCCACTGACACCATTGGCATGGCAGAGAAGCATACCGCCTGTGCCTCCATGGAAATCTACGACCAAGAGACGATCAGCTTAACATCAGAGCAAACCCTGGGGAGTTTGTATTCTCTAACCCCCGCAGAAGCGAAGTTAGCGATAGCTATTCATGCAGGTAAAAGCCTGAAGGAAATTGAACAAGAGACGAACGTTCGCATAAATACCTTAAAAACCCACTTGCGAGCCATATTTAGAAAAACAGATACCTCCAGACAGCAGGAGCTTATCGTCAAATTAGCTAACTTGCCTAACAATAACGGATAAACGACTCCCAACGATTCAAAAAAGTAATTATTCTCGCGACGCTCCGTTAAGCCACAAAAAAGGGCCATGGAAAATTTGTCCCGCGTTTGCGAAGCAAGTGCATTGCAAGATGGCTTTGTTAGAACGTTTTTTGTAGGATATTTTTAGTCCCATACGAAGCCACCCCAGTTTATAAATTGGATTGATAGGGAAATAATCGAACATCCCACTGCGATAGAATATAGACGCCGAAAACCTTGTGCCTTTAGCGTGCGATAAATTGTGGCGACAACCATGGCTGGCGTGGTTATTAGCGCTACAAAGAAACCACATATCGCAAGATATTGGACAAGGTCATACGAGGTACTGATGACCGCATTTTTTGTTGTGCTAGAGCCTCGATAACCGCCTTGTTAATTGCGACATTCCAGCTTCAGTCCATCCCAGAGTGCAAGTACGAACAATGTAATCAAAGATAGCTACTGCGATTGATAAAAACGCAACGAGCGGTAATAGTTTTTTATCGTGATCAATTGAATTCATAAGTTCTAACGTGTGCTTTTATATGTTAGCTTCTCTGAGGATGATCACTTTCTGAACCACTGCTATTTAAAAACACTAAGTCCTTTAATATTAGATATAGAAATGGAATTCCCCATAAAAGCTTTCCTGCGCTTTTACCAAATGCTGACCAGAATACTTGGTTTTCAGTACTGAACTCGAAAGATGTAAAATATGGCCCGGTAAACAATTGATAAAAAGCCATTAATCCCACAACAACCATATAACACCACATAACGGCGCTTAACTGATATCCGAGCTTGCTGCCGCGCCAAATTAATATACCGCCAACTACTCCACATAACCCCCTACACAAAACTGCCAAGATGGCCATAAAAACCAAAAAAGATAGCTCTCCTAAACCATTCAGCAAAATGACGATCCCAAATAATCCAGGAACACCACCTAGCACAGTCATAAACCCTACAAACTTTCTTTTCTTCATTTGTATTATTTTCCGTCCACATTAAATTTTTCCCTAACGGCCTTACACATTTCGCTCTCAGGATTATTCTCACATTCCTTTACGATCATACGGCATCCATTTTCAACTCCAACCTTAACCGAAGGGCGATCAGATTCTTCCCAACCGACCATTTGTTCCTTCATCCCAATCGTTACGCAATTAGAATAGAGCGGATCGGACTCCGAACAACCCAGCGAACTCAGAACAAGCAAGCCAAAAAAACTTATTTTCAATTGATTTTTCATCACACTCTCCGTTTTCTGCATATCACTTGAGTAACTTGCGCCGCCAGGCGTCAAGTTGACTTGATTGTTATATCATTATGCTTAAAACATACTAAATGGAAACGGCTTTTTCTCATCTGCCTTGTGAAATACAAAATTTAATTTAAAAATGTATTCATCACACTTTTTCTCTTCTATATTTTCGATAGAAGTATATGGCCCACACACATTAATTATTTTCGATAACTGTTGTGACTGAACAGGATAGTTATTAGGATAAACATATACATCCAAGACCTTACCATCATGCGCCACTGTAACTTTCGTTTTTATCTCAGTAGTTGCCGTAATGCCTTCGTAAGATGGCGTGTTTATCGTAGCACAATTTCGTATTTTTTCTTTAATACCAGCAAGGTAATATGACATGATCACATCTGAACGAATTTCACATGCCATGGAGTTATCTTGATTTTTCATAAGATCATTAATTGCCGTTGACACATCCAGATCCAAAGCGAAAACTGATCCTGACAATAAATATACGAAAGTACCAAATAGTTTCACGGAGAATTTTCTCTATTGCCGCATAACGCCCGGCTTTGAGGAGCACCGCTGGTGCTTCCGACAAGTCGCTTGTTAAGTGCATTATCTTCTTTACTGCATTTCAGTCTCAAATCCCATATTCTTAAATATCTCCAAATAAGGCGGTTTAAGAAAGGGGCGGTCCACGTGAGTAATGCCATGCTTACCGGAACAGTCATGAATCATAATGTTCCTTTCGATCGGATCTTTGATAACTAAAGGATCTTCATGCTCATGATCCTTTATCCCTACACGCTCTGGATTATAAGAAGCGTCATTTTCCTCTATAAAATACCTAACCTTCTTAAAGTCCGGCTTAAAAATGTTATCGGAGTCCATTCTCTTTCCAACAATAGATTCGGCTTGGTATTTCTTGCCTGCAACGAATGTATATTGAAATTCTTTGTAGAAAGTAAATCTATGAATATAGTTATCTTCATAAACGAAAAACAAACCCACTTTCCTATTGCCGGGCTTTATATATGTTTTGAATGCCCCTACCCACTCACCGTCAATCCTTATTATTTTAATTTCGCTTGAATTTTCATGCTGACATGAGCCATATAGGATAGCCAGCTCGTCCACAGGAAAATATTCTTGATCCTGCCTTTTGTATGAGTGGGGCTGATAATAACCCGGTGGTATATGCTGCATTACTCCGCAACCTGTCAAAAAGACAAAAGCCAAATATACGATTTTTTTCATAACAATCCCTTGCTTACTTCATTTCAAGTAAAAGATATCTAATTCAGCGCTTATCGATGATGGTCACTTAACGTCGTAAACAGGTGCGCCGCCAGGCGTGATCTTCCCCCGATAAAATGGACACCCCATATTAATTAGCTACCTGCGCTTCATATTCAATGGGCGAACAGTAGTCGATACCTGAGTGTAACCTTACCGAGTTGTAAAAACCATTGATGTAACCACCTATCGCCTTATGTAGATCTGAGGGGCTCTCATAGACATTGCCGCGAATCAACTCTGTCTTAAGGCTATGATAAAATGACTCCATAAAGGCGTTGTCTGTACAGTATCGTGGTCGGTTCACGCTGTGCTTTACCTCATAGCGGTTCAGCTCTTTTTGGTATTCCTTTGCCATATACTCAATCCCTCGATCAGTGTGAAACACAACCCCTTTTGGATACCCTCTTTTCCTCATGGCATGGCGCATGGCTGTTTTTGTCAGCTCAGCCGTCCTACTCGATGACAGTGACCAGCCAATAACCCTGCGCGAATACAGATCCATCACGGTCGACAAGTACTGCCACTGGCCATTAACCTTTATATAAGTCACGTCACCTACCCATACCTGATTGATCGATGTTGGCTTATCCCGGTGTTTTTCAAGATAGTTGTCGCATTTCTTGATTATGCAGCTACTTTTTCCTGTTCGGCTCGCCTCGGGTTTAATGCCACCTCGCCGACAGGTGACCAGTTTCTTGATGCACCAGACCAGCGTTCTGGATGGCGGGCCTTGGCCTGCGTATAAACCTCGTGGCGCTTAGCCAGAATCTCCTGATCTTCACCGCGGTGCCGCTGGCCTGGGGTCACGAAATTGATACCGCTATGGTAATGCTCCTCGTTGTACCAATGCATAAAACACCTAACCCAGTCTCTGGCAGCCTCAATTGATTCAAAACCTTCTGACGGCCATTGTGGGCAATACTTCACCGTCCGAAAAAGAGATTCAACATAAGCGTTGTCGTTACTCACTCGGGGCCGGCTGTGCGAAGGGCTAATGCCCAACGCATTAAGCTTGGCGCGCAGTGTCTGTGACTTCATCGGACTACCGTTGTCCGAATGCAGTACCAGCGGCTTCATGACGCACCGCTCACTCAGCACCGCCCGCTCCACCAGTGCGGCAGCGTACTCGCCCGACTCGCGCTCATGCACCTCCCAAGACACGCATTTTCGGCTACTCAAGTCCTCAATAGCGTAAAGGTAGTAGAACATGCCACGAACCCTTGAGGGCAAGAACGTGACGTCCCACATCCAGACCGAGTTGGGCTCCAGGGCTACATGTGTTGTCGGTGGGCCTGGCTTGGTTCGCTTACTGGCGCGCCCTCGCTCATGCTGCTGATCGGCTGCTTTCAATATGCGGTAAAAGCTCGACTCCGAGGCGATATACACCCCTCTATCTGCCAGCCTGGGCACCAACTGACTCGGTGGCAAGCTAGCGTTTTCGGCTTTATTGCATTCCTCAAGCACCCGTTGTCGCTCGGCCTCAGTCAACTTGTTGACCGGTGGTGGCCGTGTTGCTGCGGGACGGCCATCCTCTCGCACCTGCCCACCTCGAGTCCATCGCTGCAAGGTTCTCAACGAAATTCCCAGCAACTGGCAAGCGGCCTGTTTACGGGCACCTGCTGCGACGGCCTCTTCCATCCATTCGACGATCTGTTGCCGCTCCTGGAGCGAGGTTAACTGTCCTCGTCGTCGTTTCCCAAGAGGGCATCCAGCTTTTTTCGAAGCGCCAACAAGGCTGCGGTCTCAGCCAGTGCCTTGTCCTTGCGATTGAGCTCTCGCTCCAGCTGTTTGATCTGCTTCTTGTAGCGCTTGATGTCCGCCTGTTCTTGCTTTCGCCGATCCGCTTCGCTCTGCGTCCCGCTTATACAGGCTGCCTTCCAGGCCTTGACCTGTTCCGGATACAGCCCCTTCTTCCGGCAATACTCGCTAAGCTCTGACTCACTTAGCCCCGATGTTTCGACGACAACTGCAAACTTGGCTTCTGGCGACCAATCGTCGCTTGATCTTCTGTGACCTGGCACTGGCGCTCCTTGTTGTTTGGCTTTTAAGCGCCAATTATACAAAGTTGCTTCGCAAATGCCTTCTTCTCTGGCTACTTCTGCCACCGTCAAATTATGGGGTGGCAACATCTTGTTTAGTACTGCTGCTTTACGCTCTGCGCTGTAGCGCGGCATAATGGTCCTCGTCTCCGCCCCCTGTCTTCTCTTGATTAGGAGAGGCGACAACTATCCTGACACAGGGGGATCCATAGCTAGCAAAAGATTGGTTCCCTGGGCCTTGAATCGCTTCCATCCGGGCATTTTGGTGGTTACACGCACTACCCGACCACGCAAACCAGCTTCTCTCATAAGCCGTTCTACGCGCTTCCTGCCTACATAAACCTTCTGTTTCTGTAGTGCTTTATGAACCCGTGGGCTCCCGTAGCGCCCCTCACTATCCCAATAGATACGAGTAATTAACTTGAGTAACTGCTGATCCTCATAGTAGCGATCCGGTGCCTCCCTTTGAAGCCAGGCATAGTACCCACTGGGTGATACGCCAAACCAGTCACACAGCTTCTGGATTCCTAGCGATCGGTATCTTTTGACGAATCCAAATTTGTCTGATGCTGTTCCGCCAGATACCGTTGCCACTTTTTTAGAAGGTCATTTTCCTCCTTTAGTTTGGCAACCTGTTTTTTCAGCCGCGCATTCTCTGACAACTGCTTCTTATTCGGGGACTTTTTCTTCTTACTCACACCGACTCTCTTTTGGCCATCTCCCTGGAGTTTCCCATCCAGGTATTCTTTGCGCCATCGAGACAGCATAAAGGGATGAATATCCAGGCCCTCGGCCACTTGTTTGACTTGAATTCCTTCCTGAAAGCTTAGTTTAACCGCTTTCACTTTGAAGTCTTTTGTGTATTCCCATGTCTTTCTTGGATTGTTATATCTTGGCATTTCGCCACCTCCTGAGTTATCAGAAGGTGTCCACTAAAGCGGGGGAGGTTCCGCGTCATCCTGATTTACCTTGTTAAGCGCTATTTGATTTTTGCTAGTATCTCACTGTCATAACGCTGAATATCAATACTATTTATTAAGTCTATTAGCAAACTTGCTTTCCAAACATGCCCAAGCTCTAGGGATTCTTGATCCTGCACTCCTAGTCTTGGATCAGACTGCACTAGCTGTTCGAGATACATTTTCTTATTAAGCATTTGCATGCTCGCATAAATACCCAGGAACTTCCTAACACCTCCCGGCTTCGAAGCACCAGAAGTTGATTCATAAATCCCATAAGATATGGCGAATGCGGGAGATCCTGACATTCCGGGAAACGCAGATATGTCGAGTAAAAAGTATGGCTTTCCGTCAAAATCTATTTCCGGCTCGCTGGCAATACACCCGGTCTTCCATACAGGCAAACAGTTCTTTTTATCGTAAAAACCGTAAGGATAACCAATTAGAGTACAAGATGTAGTGGGTCTTACCATAAGATCCGTTTCACTGTACCATTTTTCAGAAATGCAGCGAAGATCACAATCTTGTGCTAGCACTACCGGAACCGGAATTACGGCTACGTCAGCATCTGGGTAATCTGAGCTCGTTATCCAAATAGGCTTACCCTCGGTATTAAAAAGGGGGAAACGAGTAGGTTTAATTTTCGATGAATCCGTTTTATCTTCATGAAAAAACCATTCTATATTGTTTCCTTTAGGCGGCTCCCTTTTTTCGGGTGAAGATCCAGTTAACACATGATAGTTCGTTACCAAGAATAGAACTTGTTGGCCCTCAGTTTCACGAATATAAAAGAAGCCCGTTCCCTGAGATACGATATCATCATTATTTCTCAAGATAATCGGTGTTGTACTAAAAGAAAGATGATCAATAGGCATCTTCAATTCCCTCTGCTGGAGGCTGCTTAACGCCTCAAATCAGTAGGGCGCCTAGCGGCGCCCTCTGCTTAGGGGTTAAGCGACTATTTGGAAGAGTCAGTCGGAGGGTTGCTAGATTGGGTAGTACTAGAGGGGATTATAATCGTCTGATTCTTTACAACAGCTGAAGTTGAATCAGTTTTGGCCGAAGTAACAGCATCATCTTGGATCGCAGATGTATTTGTGTAATTCACATAATTGATATATGTGCCCGAATTTTTAGCTGTTATCGTTTTCATATCTCCATCCTTCAAAAGTTCTATTGTCCTGCAAAGCCAACTGGTTACCATTTGGACCTGGCACATTCACTTTCGAGAGCCTACCTTCAGAGGCAAAATAGTAAGAGCCTCCTACCACGCTTTCGACAAGACCTCTTTTCAATGTATAGTCAATATCTTGACGCGTCCCTAACATGCTATTTGGATCATACGCTTCTGTAAGCTTCAAATCCTCAGCTATATCGTCATATAGCGCTTTGATATTCGAGTATAGCTCGTCATCCGGTTTTTCAATTGAAAGTTCCAGCTCAGACTTAGCTTCGCGCCTGTTTATCGTATAATCGTGACTACCCGAGTCGGTGCACAGAAAACTTATCACCTTCTCTATTTTATCACTCTCCGTCATTTGATTTACTATCAACTTTCGTGCCAACATTTGAATTTGTGATCTAGACCGATAAACTTCCCCAAGAACTAATGGATGCACTTTTTCACTAAGCTCCAAAAGTATTTTGGTCATACTTTCATCGCTTTTTATATCCAATTCTTCTTTAGCAAGTTCTATGTAACCTTTGATAGCTTCTACGCTGACTGGCACCTTCGCGCTAGGGGGACCACCCTCTACTCTCGGGTTCAATGGGGTATTCACACTCGGATCGATAGGGCCGAGTGTCGCTTGCTTGGTCATCACAATTCGATTTGCGCCCAGACACATGATAGTCCCTGCACTATGACATTTAGAAGGAACTATAACTTCAAGCTCATCACAATATTGACGTATAAGGTTTATTAAAGTCCAAGCAGTTAAGGTGCTCCCACCCCTCGTGTAGAGGAACAACGAAATCTTCTCAGTTACTCCAATCTTGTCTAGGTGATTCACAAAATAATCAAATACTTCTTGGTGTATTTGAGTCTCTAGACCAGGCCTATCCCCTGTAACATAGAGAAGTGATTTAGATCCCCTTTTCGCCTCAAGCTCCTGGAGTAAAGTTTTTCTATTCGCATACATATATTTCCTCCCTGTTATTCTGATTGGTTCCGATGCGTGGCGCTTAACACCGTGGTCAGTGGGCCAGTGTAGTGGAGTAATTTTTATGGTAGAAAGAGCGCAGCGATACCATAAAAATTGTGGAGCGTAACTGGCTCCACTGCACCACCTTGTTAGGCCTGCTCACATCAATGCACCAATATTTTTATTTAACGCGATTATTGCTTGGTGGCAATAACTCAGAAACGGAATGATCTCTAGCTCTTTCCCATGAAAACGAATTTTATCGTTATTTGTTACAATAGTTGTACCTGAATGCCGCACAACATTTACATCTCCATCACCATCTATATAAACGTCATCTTGGCGTACACCATTAACGTAATTGTTGTGCATTACAATATTTCTTCCACCCTCAATTCTGGCAAACCCTTTTTGCTCAACTACTGAATGTTTTTTTGCTTCAGTTTTAGTGAGACTATTATGCTTTGCGTCATTCGTTAGGGAACACAAGTCCACTACCCAGTTATTTTTAGACTTAAAAGGTTGAACACTTTCCAATAAGTCATATATTTCGGGAAGTTCCGCTTTTAAAGGTGGTAGATTTCTTTGTATGCTCTTCAGAAAATGATTTTGTTTCTGACCATATGGAAAATATATCTTTTCTGATAGATTTTTATACTTAGGATTTGACTTTATCTTAGCAAGCACATCCTTTGCCAAATAGTCCAATGCACTTCTCATGTTTTCCAGAGTATTTTTTAACGCAACCTTATTCAAAGTTCCGTCTGCAATCGAATTTTCTATGTTTTTTATTTCTGCTTCACAATGCTCAAGAAGCTGCCTGATATCATCATTGTGCATATTTATCCTCGTGGCCTAACATATTTTATTAACCGTAATTCGGTATATTTTTACCTTTATTTGGTGATCACTTTATAACAGGTGGAAGATATTTTCTATATAAATCAGCTTATTACATATCACTCACAAATATGCGAACAGCTATCCCGAACTGATCACCCGAATCGTTGATGGCCTTTTATAATTCATTAAAAATCAACCAGATACAGCATATTACGGGTTATCTGAATAACCCGGCTTGCATATCCACCCACCGGCCAGCACGCTGCGTACAATTACAGCATGTGGATTCGTAGAGGTGGCTACAAAGCTCGCAAGGTAGTCTCAGATATGAAGTATCCTCACCCTCTACATTAGTAACCCAGCGCCGGCGCAAGCGCCTGCCACACTTGCTCTGTGGTTTTCATGGTTTCCAGCCGGGGCGTGATACCGGCCGACGTTATCACCAGTTCCGCTTCGGGCACTACTACCACCAATTGCCCCAGGGCACCTGATGCCATATACATACTCGCGGGCGCATCCGGAATCATTTTGCCGGTGCCGCTACTGAAAATGCGATACCACTTTTCAGCATCTACATTCAGCCACCACAAAAACCCGTGACTGCCATTGGCTTCAGGATAAGAGGGACTGGTAGCCTGATTAAGATAGTCTTCGCTAATCAACCGCTCACCATTCCATGTGCCACCGTTCAGATACAGTTGGCCAAAGCGAGCCATGTCGCGGCAGGTCCAGCCGCCACCGCCGCTTATCGGCAAATCACTGGTAAAGTCTTCGCCCCAGAATGAATGATTGATTCCGATTTTACCCAGCAGCTGATCGTAAGCGAATTGCACCGGATTTTGCTGCGTGGAAACCGCAATAAGATCACTGAGGGAATTGATCAGATCGCCATTGTTGTATTTGAATTTGGATCCGGGTGGGTTTGATTCTGCCACCTGCCCCAACACGTGGCGAATAGTGGCATCGGGGTTGGTTACTGCCGGGTGATCCGGCAACCAGTGGGACAGTTTATCGTCGAGAGAAAAATAACCCTGATGTTCCGCAACTCCCAATAGCGTGGCTGCGTAGGATTTGGTAGCCGAATAGCCGTTGTTTCGGGTGTATTGATCCCCGCGGTAATACTTTTCGTAAACCAGCTTACCCTGTTTGATAATCACCAGGCACTGCCTGCCGAAGATCTCCCCTACCTTGTCGCCGGCTTCATCCAGTGTGGTTTGAGATAATCCCAGCGATTCCGGCGGCACCACCTGCCAATCGTCTTCACCACCCAACACAATGCCATCGCCGACACAACCGGTGATAGTGATAAGCGAAGTAAGTAAAACAAGAACTGGTATGATTTTCATATGATCTACGTCCTTTTAAATCAATCAATGGAACTTTTCAGCCGAATAGTTTGGCACCTAACCTGCCGTGCTGTCCATATGGCCACATCAGGGAAACTGTGCTCTGTATTGGCTGGCGCTGATTCCCGTCCAGCTTTTATAGGCTTTTCTGAAACTGGTGGTTTCCTCAAACCCCACCAGCGCAGCAATCTGATCAATACTCAGCTGTGTGTCCCGCAAATATTGTTGCGCCAGCTCCAGGCGTATCTCATCTAATAGTTCCCTGTAACTGGTGTCCCGCTCTTTCAATCGCCGCCGCAAGGTGCGGGCACTGATGTGCAGGCGCTCTGCCATTTCATCAATCGCGGGGAAATTAGGCCTGGCATCAATTAAAAATCGGCGCAGGGATTCAACGAAGGCATCATGCACACTCAGCTTTTTCATCAAGGCATCGCACTGGGCTTTGCACAGGGCCGCCACCTGGGGTGACGACATCAGCAAGGGTTCATCCAGCACTGTGATCGGTACGCGAATCGCATTGGAGTAAGCGTTAAACCGTAAAGGGCAATCGAAGACGTTTTTATATGCCTCCGCATAGGCAGGCTGGGGATAGGAAAAGTCCACTTCCGACACGGCAAACTTGTTACCCACCAGAAAATGACAGAGCCGGTAAATGACACTCATGGACTCTTCCGCCACATAAGGCAGCACATCTTCCATGGGTGTTCGCGGGGTGAACTCGAACACGGCAACATCGTTTTCAGTATGGGTGTTAATTTCCAGCAATGAACCACTCAGCATCCAGAATTCCATGCCAATGGTAGCGGCGGCGCCCAGGTTTTCGCTGCTCATAATGGCGTATCCATACGCATCAAAATCACTCAGGAATACCTGCTTTGCGCGGGCTAGCCCCAGTGCGGGATTGTCGGTTAATGCCAGAGCATTGCGAATAATGGTGCAGTAGTCGGTTGCATCGATTAACTCGCATTCCCGTTCGAACGCGACCGGATCCGGATAGGCGGTGCCTTCCAGCAGGCTGGACCTGGAAATGCCCTGTTCGGCCATATGCTGTATCAGCAGTCGCGCACTGATGGCAGAAACAACAGACTGATGTTCTTGATTTTTCAATGGTTTTTCCCGTGTGGCCGGTTTGAGCCTGTGGCTGTCCTCTGTGAGCCTAGGCTTTGTGGCGCTATCGGCTTGTAATAGTGATCAATGGCTGAACCTGCATGTGGTTCATAGTAAGACAAGCCCGGCACAGGCTCAACACGGGAATAGATCGGTAACATGACAATGACTGCAAAAATACCTGAACTGGATCAAGAACATAGCACACAACACAATCCTTACGGCTTCCCCGACAAAGGAATTAAAGTGCCCTTTATTGAGGCGAATAAAGCCGCGACCGGCCCGATCACCCGGGCCCGCCTGCGCCGAACGCTGGCTCGCTATCTGGTGCTGTTTCTGATGGGGAATGGATTGGCAATGCTGCCGAATGCTCACCTTACGGCCCTTGGCCTGGGGATGACATTTCCCGGCGCCGGATTCCTGATTTACGCTACCGGCGATGTGGCGAGTGTGGCATTTCACGTCGCACTGTTTGCCGGCACGGTGTTCGCTTTTGTCATTTCACTGTTTTTATGGGTGGCAACGGGCAATTTGCTGGCGCCGCTTTCTGTGTGGATTGGCAGTGCGCTCTATGCGGCATCCATGAGCCACCACCATTACTGGGAGGGGGCTACCCTGCTGGTACCGGCCACGCTTATTGTGGCGGGAGTTTGTTTAGCGATTCGTCGCGCCCACAAAGAACGCCAGTTACAGGCAGAGCGGGATCGGATTAACGCCTACCTGCAAGAAAAAACCACCGTGACCACACCGCTTAACGGCGCCGGTATGCCGGAGGTTACAGCGCTGCCGGAATCCTCCACTCCCCTGCTGCGATTCCTGCTGGACCGCGCTTTACAATCAGTAAATACCTTTCATGGATTTGACCGCATTGATGAGTTCCGCGAAGCGGCAAAACGCTATCAGTTGTGCAACATATCTTATGCACTGAGTTTGCTGCAGTACAACCACACCCCGGCATTCCGCGGCTACCTGAGCCAGGCACAGGAAAACCTGTCGCTAAAAATGCAGGATCACCGTTGCTGGAGTTACTGGCGCTACGAAAACCTGTGGGGAAATTTCAATAACAACCCCGACCCAATGGCATTCGACAACATTATGTATTACGGCTGGTACGGAGCCATGCTGGGAATGAACGCCTCCAATGAAAACAATCATCAGTTCAGCCTGCCGGATTCCATTCGCCTGCAACATCCCAACGGCCAGGTATTCAGCTACAGTTTTCACGATATTTGCGAGATTATTTATAACAACTTTAAAAAATCTGAATTCTGTTTGTTCCCTTGCGAGCCACGCTGGATTTATCCCATGTGTAATAATTTTGGGGCGGTGTCGCTGGTATTGCACGACCGGCTTTACGGCACCCGCTATTGGGCAGAGGTTGGCGAACGCTATATCAAATCCCTGTCTGATGAATTTATTACACTGGATGGCCGCGTATTGGCGATTCGCGATTACCGTACCGGGCTGACGGTTCCCGGCCTGACATCCAGCATGGCAGATGCAGCGGCGGCCTACTTTATGAATCCGGTAGCCCCGGAACTGGCACGCCGAAGCTGGGAGATTCTACGCCACGATTTTATTACCCGGACAGATCAAAGCGTCAACCTGAAAACCAACGGCTGGGACAATATCGATTTTGGTAACTACCGCCCCTCAAAAGCCACCACTTACGGTTTGATTGCAGCAGCAGCCAAGGAAGTTGGTGATACAGAGATTTCAGACCTGATGCTTGAAAAACTGGATGCAACGCACACCAGCCGGATTATTGATGGCATTCAGCATTATGAAGGGGCGTCAGTGAGTGCGCATGCTGTTATCTTTTGCGCGCGGAACATGCGGCCAAACGGGCTGCATGATTTGATCCAGGTGGGCATGCCCGAACCCTGGCAGAAAGGCCCATTACTGGAAAAAGCAGAATACCCCAACGTACTGGTAACCCGCGCAGTAAGCGATGGCAAAGCGCTTAACCTGAAGCTTGTGCCCGGGCAGAATGCAGGCCTGGAAACCCTGGAGATTTCCCGATTGCAACCCCATAAAACCTACCGTGTAACCGGCGCGAAGGAAGGCCAGCTAACCGCCGATACGCTGGGCCGCTCGACACTTCAGGTGGCGCTGGACGGCGCAAGGCAAGTGAACATCACACCATTGGATTAAGAGGATATTGACATGGCCTGCTGCATTATCGGATCGATACTCTTTACCCTGATCGCGGGCCTGACCCGCTGGGTAAAATGCAAACTAATGGGCAAACAACCGGAAAGGCCTGAGTTGTGGCGATTGTCGGACGACCACGTATAATGGTTGTGAGTTCCGATGAGTACCAACGGCTTGAGAGAATTGTGTTAAAGATATCCAACAGTGTTTCTATTCCAGACGATGATATTGATATGACCGGTATACGCGCTCAGGGTGCCGGGGGACAGAATGTTAACAAGGTGTCCAGCGCCATTCATTTGCGTTTTGACATTGCGGCTTCTTCGTTACCCGACAGTTACAAAGAGGCTTTACTGAAGCACAGTGACAAGCGAATTACCAAGGAAGGGGTGATTGTGATTAAAGCCCAGCGCTATCGCACGCAGGAAAAGAATAAAGAAGAGGCGTTGCAGCGGCTGGCGGAAATCATTCAATCAGCCACCTTTGTACAGCCCACCAGAAAACCCACCAAGCGAACCAAAGCATCGGTTACCCGCAGACTGGACGAAAAAACCAAACGCGGTAAGGTCAAGTCATTGCGTGGCAAGATAACGGACTGACAACAACATGCGGGCTTTCCTGCATATCCAGTGTTACAACCAGATTCACTCACACTGCCCGCCGGCAATCGCCAGCTGCTCTGCAAGCGGCAAATTCCGGGAATGAGAACCCACATGCACACGATAACAACCCGGTGCCACACGCCAATTTCCCCCGGCTTCATTCCAGTAAGCAAGGCTTTGCTCGTTCAAGGTAAATTCAACAGTGCCTGACTGACCCGGTTCCAGGGTGACACGATCAAAGCCTTTCAACTGCTTGGGTGGCTGGCGCTCAGCGGTGGAGATGTCGGGCATACCGATATAGAGCTGCGCTGCTTCCGAGCCTGTCCTTTGCCCCGTATTGGTAACTTTTGCCGTAATCGTCAGATCCGGGAAGGTACCGCTAACCTGCAAGTCGCTGTAGCTGAAGCTGGTATAACTCAACCCGTAGCCGAAAGGAAAAGCCACGTCTTTACCCTGATCATCGAACCAGCGGTACCCCACCATGACGCTTTCATCATAATCCACTCTGAACACTGATCCCTTGGGGCCTTTTTCCAGGACACCCGGGTAACGGGCCAGGTTGTTGGCATACAAAGTATCGCCGGCAATTTCCGGAAAGGTGAGCGGTAATTTACCGCTGGGGTTAATATCACCGAAAATAATCCCGGCCAAAGCAGGCCCGCCACTCTGACCGGGGAACCAGGCCTGCAACAGAGCCGATATATCATGGCGCCATGGTGTTAATACCGCTGAACCCGTTTGCAGTATCACAGCCGTATTGGGGTTTTCTGCGGCAACGGTTTTGATCAGGGCGTCCGGGTCTTCACCCAGAATTTTTTCTTCTGTGCATGTCAGCGCATGGCAGGTGCGATCCTGCCCTTCGGCAGAATTGTTGGCTACGAATAGCAGAACCACATCGGCAGTCGCAGCCGCTTCCGCAGCTTCTGTGTGATTGGTGCCGTCGTGATAGATAATACTGACACCCGCTTCGGTGGCGCGGTCGGTAATAGCCTGCCTTGGGGTCTGCAGGTTGTAGGGGTTTACCATGGAAGAACCCCCACCATTGATAAAGCGATCTGATGATTCACCGATAATGGCAATGCGGTTCACTTTGCCAAGATCAACCGGCAGCAGGTTGTTATTCTTCAGCAGCACAGTGCCCTGCTCTGTAATCCGCCGGGCCACATCACCGTGTGCCAGCTTGTCGATGGCATCTTCATTGGCCGGGTAATTGGTGCGATCAATCACGCCGTGATCGAACAGGGTGTAAAGGATACTGCCGACACGCTGATCGATGGTTTGCTCACTGACTTTGGCCTCTTCCAGAGCGGCATTCAGTTTTCGTGGCGTGTAAAAAATGCCGATGGGCATTTCAAGATCATTCCCGGCATTGGCGGAATCTGCCGTGTCTTTCTGGGCAAAGACGTAATCCGTTAGTACGTAGCCTTTAAAGCCCCATTCATCCCGCAGCACATCCTGCAACAGGTATTTGCTGCCGCAGGCGGCGTCACCGTTGACGTAATTGTAGGAACACATAATGCTGTCCAGCCCGCCCTGCTTTACCAACACCTCAAACGGACGCAGGTATATTTCCCGCATGGCACGCTCGCCGATCACGGCGTTATAAAGAAAACGGGAACCAATCACGCCGGACAAGGGCAGATAAGGCACGCCTATCAGCCCCTCCTGGGTATACACGCCATAGTGTTTGGCATTGGCAATCACGCCTTCGCTTTCCACCCCCTGCATCCATTCCAGCCCCATTTGTGATACCAGATAAGGATCTTCACCAAAGGTTTCAAACACCCGGCCGCTGGTGTAAATACGCACCACATCCAGCGTCGGCGCGTGCACTACATCATTACCCTTGTTTTTGACTTCATTACCAATGGCCTTGCCCACCGCATGCGCCAGTTCCGGATTGAATGAGGAAGCCACCGCCAGCGACGAAGGGAACGCGGTAGCTTTGCCTTCCCGCACCCCCAGGGGACCATCGGAATAGTAAACGGTATTCAGTCCGACTCTGGGCACTCCATCAGATACACCGGCGGCAGGCAGGCCGGTTAACGCCGAAATCAGGTTATCACCGGCCATCAGGCTCAGTTTTTCATCCAGGGTGAGCTCATCAAGAAGAAGGGTGGTGCGTTCCTCCGGCGCAATGGTGGTGTCGCACCAGGGGCGCTCGGCGGGGTCTCCGCAGGTGTCGCTGCCAACGCAGCCCGTAAGGAGTGTAGTGGTGACTACCCCTGTGAATAAAGCAAAGCGACTGAAGACTCCCCGCATAGCAGCCATTCCCCCAAATGTGTTTTTATCGTTATTTGTTTGTGCTTATTGTTATTTGATGGTGCCAGTAGCCGAGAATATCACCGCTGGACTGCGGGGTCTGTCAAATAGGTGACACGGGAGTACCATGATCGGCATACCTAATACTTTTAGCCCGATGCCACGAAAAGCACGCGTTTTGATTTGCAGCCAGCCAAAGTTGCTGTAATATCGACCATCTTGCACACAATTACACCTAACATGAGTAGGAGTTAACCCTGTGCAAGATAAGCACATCTCACCAAACAGCCGCAAAGCAGGGAAGCACAAAACGTATGAGTAATATCTACGAACAACCCAACGCAGACTTACTCCAACCGGAAGAAGTTGAATTCACCTTTTCCAATCTGGGCATATGGCGAAAGATTTATCTGGCACTGAACTGGCTGGTAGGAATCGCCTTTTTGATTGTCATGGTTATCGGACTGGCAGAACCTGCCCAACAGCCGGATAGCCCAGATTCCCTTGTTATGGTTTTGCTCACGCTACTCTATCTGGCATTTTGCTTATGGGTGCATATAGCCATTTGCAAAAGAAAACTGGGCCAACTCATTGCATTGATTGTTATCCAGATCTTTCCATTATTTAACCCTGTCAGCGCGCTGATATTCTGGGCGATTTATTCAACCAGCAAAAAAGAAGTTGGTTGAACGGGAAAAACGACTTAAGGAGAAAACGTCATGAACATTAGATACCTGTTACTACTCGGACTGGTTTTTGTGTCCGGATGCGCAACAAACTCATTAACACCAAAAAACGCACACAAAGTCACCAAAGAAGAAGGAGTGGTTTTCGCGTCTGTTACCCGGGGTATTAAACAGCGGGGAGCACTAATGACTAACGACGGTGTATCAGCAAGCTTCTTCTACCGCCAAGCAGGGCAGGACGCCCCTGGACGAGCAATGAATTCAGACACATCCAGCCTGCTGGGTACAGGTACCGATGAAGTCAAGATAAGACACGGCAAGCTCAACGTTGCCAATCTCAAGCCAGGTACCTACGAAATCTACAAATGGCTGCTGTTCGTCCCCGGCGGCACTTCCTACAAAACAATTGAGCCCAAGGCGTTTGAACCGATCCAGTTTGAAGTGAAAGAAGGTACTGCGTCTTACCTTGGACACCTCCACCTGGAAACCACCTACGGCGAGAATGTCTTCGGTATAGAGATAGAAGCCGGCGCGATTCCATCCTGCGAAGACCAGAGTGAACGGGATATCAAACTGTTCAACACCTATTACCGTGCATTCAATAGCTGGCCCGTGATCAATGCAGCCATAGAATGCCAGTAACCACTAATCTGGACTTGTTCTTCGCTTAACGGGATAATCCTCTACCGAAGTGGGGACGACCTCACCTCTCAATCCATTAACAGGGACGACCCTGATGACTTGAGAGGTGATTTTGAACTGGTTCATTCTGATCATTGCCGGTTTGTTTGAAATCGGCTGGGCCATTGGGTTGAAGTATTCCGATGGTTTTACACGCTTATGGCCTACGGTTGGCACGGTCATTTCCCTGATTGCCAGCATTGTGCTGCTGGGCATTGCCATGCGTTCATTGCCTGTAGGAACAGCCTACGCCATATGGGTGGGCATAGGCGCAATCGGAACCGCCATCCTGGGAATGATTCTTTTTGGAGATTCCACTGAGCCATTAAAGCTGGTCAGCCTTTGCCTGATTTTTGCGGGTATTGTCGGGCTGAAGCTGGCCCATGCATAACACTTGCAAAACAAAGGAAAAACAAAACCTATGCACAGAGTAGTTATTGGAGCTGTCGCGAGCGCCATGTCTTTTTCGGCGCTCGCAGAAAACGGATTTTATGCAGGAGCGAACTGGGGGTATTTTCAGTACCAGGAAGAAGTGAACTTGTATGACGTTTCCGATTTTGAAACCGACGCAACAGGAATTGGCTTACAACTCGGATACAAGTTCAACAATCTACTCATCTGGGAAGTACGCGCAGGCACCCAGGCAGGTGAAAGCAGGGAAACACTGACAATACTGGGCGATGATCACGAACTGGAAATGACACTGGAAGGGTACTTTTCAGTGTATTACCGCCCGGAATTTCAATACAGATACGGGTTCGTCTATGGCCTTGTGGGGCATACTCACTTAACAGGCGAAGCCACTATTCAAGAGCTTGATATATCAGTAGATATCGAGGGTAACGGTATATCTTATGGAGCTGGCATCGGGGTTGAAACCGAGAAAGGTGCCAGATTCAGTATTGAGTACCTGAATCTGTATGAGACCAGCAGCGTTACTATCGAGGGAATAAACCTGGTTGTTGCCGGTTCCTTCTGAAAAAATTACAGCCAAGAGCAACCTGAAAGGGTCACTCTTGGCAACGCTGACAAGCTCTGGCCTACCCCTGAGCCAACAATTCCCTTAAATCAATAATGGCTGCGTTAGCCCGGGAAATATAATTCGCCATAACCAGTGAATGATTCGCCAGCATTCCAAAGCCGGAACCATTCAGAATCATGGGGCTGCCAACCGATTGCTGGGTAAGTTCCAGTTCACGGATAATCTGGGCCATGCTGGTGAGGGCGTTTTTCTTGGCCAGCACATCCTTGAAGTCATGTTCTATGGCTTTCAGTAAATGAATCAGTGCGTAGGCACTGCCGCGGGCTTCATAGAATACGTCGTCAATTTCCAGGAACGGGGTTTTAACCGTCATCTCGTCCGGGGCGTAACTGGCACGTTGTGCGGCACTATCGCCCGCCAGATCAATATTCACCTGCTCCTTGCCCACACTGGCGCTCAGGCGCTGGGATAAACTGCCCAAACGGGTTTCCACATCCGCCAGCCAGCTTCTCAAGTTATCGGCACGGGCAAAAAACTGGGAATGGCTGTTTTGGGAATCCACCAGGCGGGAACGGTAGTTTCTGAGAAAGCGAATCCCTTTACGATATTCACCTTCGGTGGACGGAAACATAAAGCTGTCGCTGTCGAAGTTGAATTGCGGTTCGGCCTGGGCCAGATCGGGATCTTCCGCCGAGGTGGACTGGGAACGGGCAATATCCTTGCGCAAGGCACGGGACATATCCCGGACCTGCACCAGCACACCGAATTCCCAGTTGGGCATATTGTCAAGCCACAGGCCGGGTGGCAGCATATCGTTGGTTAGGTAACCCCCGTTTTTATTCAACAAGGTTTCGGCAAGGCGAATCAGGGTGGATGTGGTGGCGTAACCGGTAACGCTTCGCTCACCGGTGGCCAGGTTCAGGTCGGCATTTGCCCGCACATCCCAGGTGTCCGGTTCATCACTCCAGTAAATACCCAGCCCCGTGGCAACAATCAAAAAAACGGCCACAACGGCCAGTACGGCTTTGGATATGGTACTACCCTGTTCGGTATTCATACTTTCCCCCACTTAAGGCCGCAAATCAGGCGGCTTGTAACGATTTGGTCGGTTTACCCAGATAATAACCCTGTGCGCCATCCAATTGAAAGCTGCGCAACAGATTCCATTGCACTTCCTGCTCTACCATTTCAGCGGTGAGCAGAATATTGCGGCTATGGGCAATACGCACCAGCGACTGCACAAAAAACTGATTGTCCAGATTATCACGAATATCACGGATATAACTCTGATCCACCTTGATGGAATACAAAGGCAATCCACTGAGATAACCAAAACTGCTGTTAGTGGTTCCAAAGTGATCGATAGACAGCTTGGCACCAGCTGCTTTCAGCCCTTCTGCAAGGCGTCGCAACTTGCCGTGCGACAGCCGCACGGTGACTTCCGGCACTTCAAAGATCAGGAAAGGCGCAACACCACCATGGTGACCCACTTTGGTAATCAGCCACTCGATAAAATCTTCACTGCGAATGGAATGGGGCGCCAGGTTGACGGCAATGGGTTTACGGATGGCTGCGGGCTGGGACTCCAGCGTTTCAATCACCGCGCGTACAATCATCTGATCAAAACCTTCTTCCAGGCCATAGCGCTCCACCAGCGGAATGAACAGACCGGCATTAAGCAGCTCGCCATTCACTTCGATTCTGGCCAGTGCTTCGTAATGCATTACCGACTGATCCACACAGGAGAGTACCGGCTGGAACTCAAAAGACACCTGCTTCTGATTGATCACACTTTTAAGCAGCGCTTCCCAGTCGTCCACATGGGATAACTCCGGCGCCATCGCGGTGCCATGGGTTTCTTCATCGAACACGACAAAATCCGCATTGGCCTGCTGGCGGGCTTCGGAAAGGGCGGAATTGGCCTGAGCTTCCAGCTGGCGGGCATCGCCACCGATATTGCAATAGCTCATGCCCACGCTCACCCATAACCCGGAGCCGCCTTCCCGCAGGGGCGGCAATTCATTGATTACTGCCAGGGCTGCGCTGACTTTACGCTTGGCCGTTTCCATATCCACATTGGGCAGCAGCGCCGCAAAGCGTGCGCCGGATACCCGCGCCACACAATGGCCTTCCACATCTTCCATCGCCATGCGCCACTGCTTACCGATTTGTTTGAGCAGCTCATCGCCGGCTTCCTTGCCAAACTGTTCGTTGTATTCCAGCAGGCCGGACAATTGAATGCGTGCCAGTGCGCCGTTAAAGGGTTCTTCGGGGGAATGAATGCGGGCTTCCAGTTGCGCACTGAAAAAGCGGCCGTTGCCCAGACCGGAAACCGAATCCACATACGCCTGGTTGCGCACCTGCTCAATCTGCACCACCTGTTCGTCGAACAGCACTTTTAATTGCCGGGTCATACGGTTCATGGCCTGCACCACGCGGCGCAATTCCCGGGTTTTGGGTAGTGGCTGCTGCACACTAAAATCTTTATGGCAGATGGCATCTGCCTGGTGCTCCAGCTCTTCCAGCGGGCGGAATACCCGTCGCAACACCAGCACCAGTACCACCCAGGCAACCGCTCCCACTACAAGAAACACAATAAAAGCCTGGTTGGCAGAACGCCACAACTGGCGATGAGCCTGATCGTTATCACTCAGAATGCGCAGTTTGCCGATTATCTGCCAGTCGTAGGTAATTTCGCTAACCCCGGGCACGGGATCGATGGACAGCCAGTTAATAAACCACTGGGGGACAGACTGAGGCGGCGGATTGCGATGACGGCTCACCAGCAACTCTCCCTGAGGCCCGCGCAATGTCAGTTCCCGGTAGTAGCCACGGTCAAAGATGGCATCCACCATGGTCTCCACCATGGCGATATCCTTTTTCCCCAGAGCCGGTGATATGGAAAGCCCCAGCGAGGTCGCCGTGTCCTGCGCATGCACATGCATCTGCTCCTGCACATAGTCGCGGGCATGATTAACGGTAATGGCAAATATCCCCACCAGCAGCACCAGCAGCAGTACCGTCAGCACAATAAAAAGTTGTCGTTTCAGTGTCACTGTTTTCCCTCCACGTCGCCTCCGTCAGGGCTGCAAATGCATGGCCATTCGATCCCGAAGTTCCCGCCACATGACGATATCGTCAGCACTGCCCAGGCGGGTATCCCCCTGTTGTTTGGCCTTCCATAATCCATCGCCGTTAAAGCTGTATACCGGCACCAGATCCTTGCGCTCATTGGCCGGCAGAATACGGTTGGTCAGATTATCCAGCACCAACGGTGGCCTGCCCTGCTCTCTATAATAGGTCAAAACCATATGGGCCTGATTTAATTCCAGTGCTTTTACGTAAGTCAGGCGCATTTTTTGGGTAGGCAGCCCCAGTTCTTTCAGGGTGAAATACTTGGCAATGGCGAAGTCCTCGCAATCACCCCCGTTAGTCGCCAGCAGTTCTATGGGGGTTGCCCAGTAATCCCCCCGCTGCCAGTGAGCCTGATCATCCAGAAAACGCACCTGATTAAAAAACCGGTTCACGGAATCCAGCTGAGTATCTTCACTGCGGTGTTTCAGTTTTCCCACCAGGGCGTCCCAGTCCCGCACGCGGCGCTCAGCGTCGGCGCCGTAACGGGACTTAATATTCCCCAGAAAAAAATCACTGAACCCAAGGCCTGACTCGGCGATGGCAAATACCGGCAGAAAGGCGCACAGGCCAAACACCAGCACCAGACAACGTACAGTGGATTTATTCAGCACCCCGGCTCCGAGTCAGAACAAGATGAATTCAAAGGCATATCCACTAACTATAGCAAGTATCCCGGATGTCACCGTTCAATCCGGTAAGCGATTGAGACTTATAGAGAAAAAGCCGTCATAATCCCGTGGCATAATCGTTTTTCAGCTGCTGGGGAACTCCCGGCACCGGGGCAGATCCAACAAATGCCACCGAACAGAAACCCTGTAAGCAGGCGCCATAGCAGGAAAATACCTGAATGGCATCACAAAATGGTCACGGTGAGCATCAGGGGCTGCTAATAGCCACCCAATTGATGGAAACGTGACCTATATTTAGACAGAGCAGGGGCTGGCAACGTACACTCCTAAGCCATCAAGGCCAGCGCCTCCACAGATTCAGGAACACAGGTACTAATGCGGGTACTAGAGAACACCACCAATAGCGTTTTATTCAATCTGACCGCCGTGCTGATACTGGCGTTGATGACCCTGTCACCCCAGACAGGCATGGCCTCTTCCCTGTTCTCGGACGAAGCCAGCTCCAGCGTGGATGCCGGCCCGGATGACGATGATTTTCTGCCCGCAGACCAGGCCTTTCAGTTCAGCAGCGAAGCCAAAGGCAGCACCCTGCACCTGCGCTGGGATATTGCCGACGGCTATTATCTGTACAAGCACCGTTTCAAGTTCACTGTCGAATCCCCCGAAGGCGCCACACTGGCAGAGCCGGTCTTTTCCCGCAAAGGCAAGGAAAAGCAGGATCCCACCTTTGGTCTGGTTGAGGCCTACTATCACGATATTGATATCAACGTGGATGTCACCTCACTGGCCGCCAACCCGCTGGTGGTGAAAGTGCGCTACCAGGGCTGTGCCGACAAAGGCCTTTGCTATCTGCCCCAGAACCAGACCGTCAGCTACACCATCGATACCGAGGCGATGAAAGGGGCGATGGGAGCCGCAGGCAATTCTGCAGATGCCGGTAGCAGCACCCCGCCGCCGCTAAAAAAAAACGCTGACACAGAATCTGCCACTGGCCTGGCGGCCATTCTCTCCGAGCAGGGCGTGCTCTTTAATCTGGGCCTGTTTTTCCTGCTGGGGATAGGCCTTTGCTTTACCCCTTGCGTGTTGCCCATGGTCCCCATCCTGTCCAGTATCATTGTGGGCCAGGGCAAAAACGCTTCCGCCTTTAAAGGGTTCATGCTGTCCAGCACCTATGTGCTGGGCATGGCCAGCACCTACGCCATTGCCGGTATGGTAGTGGGCATGACCGGTGAAAAGGTGCAGGTAATTCTGCAGCAACCGGTAGTTCTGTGGAGCTTTGCGGTGGTCTTTGTGATTCTGTCCCTGTCGATGTTCGGCTTTTACGAGCTGCAACTGCCTCAGGGTTTCCAGAACCGGCTCAATAACATCAGCCAGAAACAGCAGGGTGGCACCCTGTTCAGCGCCGCGGTGATGGGCATGCTGGCAGCACTGATTGCCTCACCCTGCGTGTCGGCCCCGTTAATGGGCGCGCTGCTGTATATTGGCCAGTCCGGCGATATGTGGTTTGGCGGTGCAGCGCTATTGTCACTGGGGCTGGGTATGGGGGCGCCACTGATTGCTCTGGGCACCACCGAAGCCAACCTGTTGCCCAAGGCCGGCCCCTGGATGGACAAGGTCAAAGCCATTTTCGGCGTGCTGTTGCTGGCCACCGGTGTGTGGCTCACCAAACACCTGATTCCCGATATGATCGAGTCCATTCTCTGGGGCTTTTTGCTGGTGCTGGCCGGTTTGTACCTGGGCGCTTTTGACCCTCATCAGCCTTCCACCAAACATCAATTGTTCCGCGGCCTGGCCATTACCTCGCTGGTGGCAGGCGCCGCGCTGACCTTTAATGGCATCGCTGCCCCGGATCAGCCAGGCACCTCTTTGCAAAATACGGCATCGGTCAACAAGAACGCCCTTCCCTTTGAAGTGCTGCGCACCGAATCCGAACTGGAGCTGGCCCTGCAACAGTCCGCGGCCCGCGGCCAGCCGGTGATGCTGGATTACTTCGCGGAATGGTGTACTGCCTGTATTGAAATGGAACACACCTCCTTTCAGGAACCGGCAGCGCATCAGTTGCTGGCCAGCCACCGCTGGCTGCAGCTGGATTTAACCAACAACCCCGAAGCCCAGGAACTGCTGGACCGTTACAATCTGGTGGGCCCGCCTGCCATCCTGTTTTTTGATCCCCAGGGAAATGAACTGGCAGACGCCAGGATCTATGCCTACAAGGCGCCGGAACCCTTTATCCGCCACCTGCAAAACCTCCCCGGCCAGCCCCATCTGGCTACCAACCCGTAAAGTATGTCCAACCCGTAACAAGTTATGACAAGAGTGCCGCTAAAATCGGGCAACTTGCAGGCAATGTCCTATTAAAGCCGCTAAACTTGTAACCATTTGTAAGATTCCGGCATTTACACAAGAAGCCGGGAAAACCTCTCGTTATAATCGATCCGGATTGGTGCTGAATCCGGAAAGAACTGCATAAAAAAATCCGCCACCAACTCACAAAGAACAACTAAGGATCGCTTTCATGGCAACAATTCTGGTGCTGCACGGGCCAAATCTGAACCTGCTGGGTAGCCGCGAACCAGGCCACTATGGCGTGGATACGCTGGATACCATTAACCAGCGCCTGGAATCACAGGCACAGACTGCCGGACATTCACTGGAAAGCTTCCAGAGCAACGCCGAAGCGGAACTGATTACCAGAATCCACAACGCCATGGGCAACGTGGATTTTATTCTCTTCAACCCGGCCGCCTTTACCCACACCAGCGTGGCACTCAGAGACGCCCTGCTGGGAGTGAAGATCCCCTTTATCGAGGTGCACCTTTCCAATGTCCATGCGCGGGAGTCTTTCCGCCATCATTCCTATTTTTCCGACATTGCCATAGGCACCATTACCGGCCTGGGGGCCGACGGGTACGAACTCGCCTTGCAAGCTGCTATCAAACGGCTGGCAAGCTCAACACATTAATAACAATTCAGTAACAGAGATACGGACTATGGATATTCGCAAAGTCAAAAAGCTGATCGAATTGCTGGAAGAATCCGGCATTGATGAAATCGAAATCAAAGAAGGGGAAGAATCGGTACGCATCAGCCGTAACCGCAACAGCGGTATGGCTCAGCCCATGGCGTACCAGGCACCACCGATGGCACCTCAGCCTGCTGCGGCTGCGCCCGCACCTGCAGCAGCCTCACCGGCACCGGCTGCAAGCGAAGCCCCCGCCAGCGAAGAATACGACGGCCACAAACTGTGCTCACCCATGGTAGGCACCTTTTATCGCTCGCCGTCACCGGATGCCAAAGCTTTTGTGGAAGTGGGCCATACCGTTAAGGCCGGCGACACCCTGTGTATCGTGGAAGCCATGAAAATGATGAACCAGATTGAAGCGGATCGCTCCGGTGTGATCAAAGCCATTCTGGTAGAAAACGCCGAACCCGTGGAATACGACCAGCCCTTGTTCGTTATCGGGTAAACCCATCGCCACCAAAAAGAGACACGGACATGATCGAAAAAGTCTTGATCGCGAATCGTGGCGAGATTGCGCTGCGGGTACTTCGCGCCTGTAAGGAGCTGGGAATATCCACAGTCGCCGTTTATTCCCAGGCCGATGCCAACCTGATGCATGTGCGCCTGGCGGATGAAGCCGTCTGTATCGGGCCGCCATCCGCCGGAGAAAGCTACCTCAATATTCCCGCCATTATTACGGCTGCGGAAATCACTGACGCCCAGGCCATTCACCCCGGTTACGGCTTTCTGGCTGAAAACGCCGACTTTGCCGAGCGGGTCACCGACAGCGGCTTTATTTTTGTGGGCCCCGAGGCCGAAACCATTCGCCTGATGGGTAACAAGGTATCCGCCATCGAAGCCATGCAGATTGCCGGTGTACCCTGTGTGCCCGGTTCCGATGGCCCCCTGAGTGATGACAACAACGAGATCCTCAAGCTGGCCCGCGATATCGGTTACCCGGTTATTATTAAAGCCGCTTCCGGTGGTGGTGGCCGCGGTATGCGGGTAGTGCACAATGAGCAGGATCTGATTAAATCCATTTCCATTACCCAGGCAGAAGCCCGGGCCGCCTTTGGCGACCCTACCGTGTACATGGAAAAATTCCTGACCACACCACGCCACGTGGAAATTCAGGTACTGGCCGATGGCCAGGGCAATGCCATTTACCTGGGCGACCGTGACTGCTCACTGCAGCGCCGCCACCAGAAAGTGGTAGAAGAAGCGCCCGCCCCCGGTATTCCCGATGCCCTGCGCCGCGATGTGGGCGAAGCCTGCGTCGAAGCCTGCAAACGCATCAACTACCGCGGTGCCGGCACCTTTGAATTCCTGTACGAAAACGAAAGCTTCTACTTTATTGAAATGAACACGCGGGTTCAGGTAGAGCACCCGGTTACCGAAATGGTCACCGGCGTGGACATTATCAAGGAACAGCTGCTGATCGCTTCCGGGCAAAAGCTGCGCCTGACCCAGGACGACGTGGAAATCAAAGGTCACGCCGTTGAATGCCGTATCAACGCCGAGAACGCCAAAACCTTTATGCCCAGCCCGGGCAAGATTCAGTACTGGCACTGCCCTGGTGGTAACGGCGTGCGTATGGACAGCCATATCTATCAGGGTTATACCGTACCGCCCTATTACGATTCCCTCATTGGCAAACTGATCACCTGGGGCGAAGACCGCGCCACCGCCATGCAGCGTATTCGCAATGCGCTGGATGAAATTGTGATTGAAGGTATCGATACCAATATTGCGCTGCATCGTGATGTGATTATGCGCGACAGCGGCTTTTCCAAAGGTGGTGTGGATATTCACTACCTGGAAAAAATCATCAGCACTGTGAAATAACCCATGCCCTGGATTCAAGTCATCCTGCAGATTCCCGGTGAAGCTGCAGAGCGTTACGAAGACGCTTTGCAGGCCGCCGGGGCCGGTGCGGTTACCCTGATGGACAACGCCGATCAGCCTTTACTGGAACCACCCCCCGGAGCGACTCCGGTTTGGGATGACAGCCGGGTGATCGGCCTGTTTGATGCGGCGGTGGACAGCGACATTGTCCTGGCCGCCCTGAAAAACAGCCTGGGCACCAGCGAGCTGCCGCCCTGCCGCATCGAAGCGCTGGAAGACAAGGACTGGGAACGGGAATGGATGACCCATTACAAGCCCATGAAGTTCGGCGAGCGCCTGTGGGTTTGCCCCAGCTGGTGTGAACCACCAGAGCCGAATGGCGTGAACCTGTTACTGGATCCCGGCCTGGCTTTCGGCACTGGTACCCACCCCACCACCCATTTATGCCTGGCCTGGCTGGATGCACAACATCTGGAAAACAGCCTGCTGGTGGATTACGGTTGCGGCTCCGGTATTCTGGGCGTGGCCGGCGCATTGCTGGGTTGCCGCCAGGTGCTGGGAGTGGATAACGATCCCCAGGCACTGATTGCCAGTCGCAGCAATGCCGGGCGGAATGGTGTATCAGACACGATTGAAGTGTTCAGCCCGGAAGCCTTTCAACCGGTGGAAGCTGACTACGTGGTAGCCAATATCCTGGCGGGCCCGCTGATTGAACTGGCACCCAATATTGCCGCACTGCTTAAACCCGGCGGCAAACTGGCCCTGTCCGGCATTCTTCAGGAACAGGCGGATAACGTGCAAAAGGCCTATGCCCCCTGGATAGATTTTGACCCGGTCACCCAAAAGGAAGACTGGGTAAGAATCAGCGGCACCAAACGGGCCTGATGCGCCGGGATAGCGCACCTGAAAACTGCCCTGATAACGTTATTCACCCATTTTTCTGCCGGTTTTGTGGCTATTTCTACAGTTTTCACGCAAATTAAGCGTTTCCCAACTACATTTAGTAAGGTTAAGATTCACTTCCAGGTTTCTGATATTTATCAGTATTGCGTTTGATTGCCAAAGGAAACCGGCAGCGGTATGACAGAACAACTCCTGACGAAATGCCCCCACTGCGGCACGACGTTTCGCCTTTCCCAGGAACACCTGGAAATTGCCGGCGGCGCCGTTCGCTGCGGCTCCTGTTATCAGGTATTTCACGCCAAAGAACATATTGTCAAAACCGCCGTGGTGGAGGAAATCCGCGAGGAAAAACGCCACGAAGAGCCACCGGACCCGTTTGAAGAGTTCGAGCTGGACGATGGCGACCCCTACGAAGAAGCCCCCAACTGGAATGCCGAGGATCATCCCGACGCAGATCTGTTCGAGGAATCCTACGTCACCGAAGACGAAGAACAGACCTTAAAGGAATTCGGCCTGGAACCGGAACCACAACCCGAGCCCAAAAAGAAAAAGAGCAAGAAAGATGTGGACGAGTCCTGGGCTGAAGCCCTGCTGGATGAAATGGGCGAGGACAGCGACGACAAGGACGATGAAGAACTGATTCAGGACGACCCCGAGGAAGACAACGACTATCGCTCCAACACCGGTTTTGGCGGTATTACCAGTTCCGGCAGTGCCTTTGAAGAAGAGATTTCCAAAGAAGAGTCTGAAGACGAAATCAGCGATTCTTTCCGGGATATGCACTATGAAAGCTTCAATAAATTCGGCATTGATGACGATGCCGACGATGAACCCGGCAGTAATAGCAAAGACGAAAGCTGGGCTCAGAAAATGCTGGAAGAACTGGAAGCAGAAGAAGCCCCCAAAGCGCCTTCACTGGAAGAGCTTTCCATACTGGACGACAGCGAACCGGAAAAAGACAACGCCAACAACCCGTTTTCTGCCCGGGAAATCTCCCGTAACGCACAGGACGCCATCAGCAAAGCCAAACTGAAAGCCCGTGAAGAAGCCAAAAAGCAGCGGGAATCCGAAAAAGCAAAAGCGCCAAAACCGCCCAATACCAAAACCCCGGCAAACAAAGAAACCGACGCCTTTTTCGGCGAGCTGACAGACGACATCGAACTGGGTGACGACTTCGATATCAACGATATGGAAGGCATGGTGGCCGATGATCGCCCACTGACCAGCGATCATCATCAGGAGACCACTGCCCAGCCCGATATTCTGGAAGAGCAGCTGGCCGTCAGTGAACTGCACTTTGGTGATGAGCCCCGAAAATCCCGCTCCGGCCTGAAAACCACCGGCCTGATTCTGCTGAATATCATTGCCATCTTCGGGCTGGTGGCGCAGCACGCTTACTTTCACTTCGATGATCTGGCCCGCCAGGACGCTTACCGCCCCTGGTACCAGATGGCCTGCGACCGGTTGGGTTGTCAGCTGCCCACCCGGGTGGACATTTCCAAAATTCAGGGCACCAATCTGGTGGTCCGCTCCCACCCCATGGAACCCAACGCCCTGGTGATTGACGCAATCGTCTATAACCGGGCCAATTATCCGCAACCCTACCCCGACCTGAGACTCGCTTTTCAGGACATTAACGGCAATCCCATTGCATCACGGCGTTTCAGCCCCGGCGAATACATTCAGGACAAGCAAATCGATTTCAATAAAATGCCGCCGGATACGCCGGTCCATCTGACCCTGGAAATTGTGGACCCGGGAAAGAGCGCGGTGAATTATCAGATCGATTTTCTGGCGCATAACCCTGCGAACTAAAAGGCTGCTGCGCACTTAATTGGCGCATTTGCCGCCCGCCCGGGACCCATCGCAGGTCAATTAATCAATTTATAGGCAGCTAAATAAATTTTTTGTGAAACCCGCCATTTGAGCCTTTAACCTGACGCATCTTCCCGCTATCATAGGTCGATCTTTGAGCAAGACTTAAACACATTAGGTGAAGGTTTGGTCCGAACCTTAACTGATCAATATTGCAGCGTCAGATCTTCAATGAAAATAGGTCCTTACCAACTACCCAACCCTGTGTTACTTGCCCCCATGGCTGGCGTCACTGACCAGCCTTTTCGGATACTCTGCCGGCGACTCGGCGCCGGCCTTGTAGTATCTGAAATGGTTATCAGCGACAGCCGTCTGTGGAATACACGCAAATCCAGACTTCGGCTGGATCATCATGGCGAACCGGAACCGCGATCCGTCCAAATCGCGGGAGGCGACCCGGATATGATGGCCGAGGCAGCAAAGCTCACCGTGGCTAACGGTGCCCAGATTGTTGACATCAATATGGGTTGCCCGGCCAAGAAGGTGTGCAAGAAGCTGGCTGGATCGGCCTTGCTTAAAGATGAAACGCTGGTCGAGTCCATACTCAAGGCAGTGGTGAACGCAGTGGACGTTCCCGTGACTTTGAAAATGCGAACCGGATGGTGCCCTGAATCACGCAATGGTGTCACCATCGCCCGCATGGCAGAAGACATTGGAATACAATCACTGGCGGTTCACGGTCGAACGCGAGCCTGCGCTTACAAGGGTGAAGTGGAGTACGACACCATCGCCGCAATCAAGGAAGCAGTATCCATTCCTGTGGTCGCAAATGGTGACATTACGAGCCCTGAAAAAGCCAAAGAAGTGCTAGACCACACTGCTGCGGATGGTATTATGATCGGCAGGAGCGCTCAGGGAAATCCGTGGATTTTCCGGGAGGTTGCTCACTACTTAGCGTCCGGGGAACAGCTCCCGCCTCCAGGTTTGGAGGAAGTTAAACAGGTGATGATGGAACATCTGTCCAGCCTGCATAACTTTTATGGAGAGTATTTGGGGATTCGTATCGCCAGGAAGCATCTTGGCTGGTACGTACAAAACCTTCCAGAGGGAGCCGACTTTAGGAAAACATTCAACCTTCTTGATACGGCGTCCGAGCAACTCGCCAGTGCTCAGGAATACTTTGAGCATTTAATCGAGGGAGAGGTAATGGCGGCATGAACGAAACCAACTACAACGAAGACCCAACATTCGACAGCAGCAATACTCAGTCAGCAAGCAGCAATCTGTTACGTGAACACCTGGTTGCACCTTCTGATCACGAAACCCAAACCCTTCGCGATCATGTGCACAAGGCGCTCCGTAATTACTTTGCTCATCTCGATGGTCAACCTGTGACTGACGTCTATCAAATGGTACTTTCCGAAGTGGAAGCACCTTTGCTGGAAACAGTCATGGAATACACCAGAGGCAACCAGACCAAGGCAGCGATCCTGCTGGGTCTGAATCGTGGAACTCTGCGCAAAAAGCTGAAGATCTACGGCCTGATCTGATCGAGACTGAGGCTTCCGATCACCCGCAGCGCACCCTGCGTCTGCCCGGGTGACCGGAAGTGGAAAACGAAGCCGAAGCACCGGCTCAGCAAGAGCTCCGCTCTCAATGCGGGCGTGCGGGCAGCTATATGCCCATGATTCTCAGGATATCCCCTCCCCCATTTAGACCACCAATCAGCCATTTCCTTAAAAGATCTGCGAAAATTGCCGGTTTTTTGCTCCTTTGCCCTTAATTCCTGGGCCGATAACGACTAAAATTGCGCCCCCGGCCGGCAAACCCGGCATGCGTGTTTTTCAGCTTTACAGTCATCATTCAATTCAGGGCACATCACATCATGAGCAACCCCATCAAGCGCGCGCTGATCAGCGTCTCGGACAAATCCGGTATCGTGGAATTTGCAAAGGAACTGAACGCCATGGGCGTGGAAATCCTCTCCACCGGCGGCACCTTCAAACTTCTGCAGGACAACGGCATCAACGCGGTTGAAGTCTCCGACTACACCGGATTTCCGGAAATGATGGATGGCCGGGTAAAAACCCTGCACCCCAAAGTGCACGGCGGTATCCTGGGACGTCGCGGCACCGACGACGACGCCATGAACAGCCACGACATTACCCCCATCGACATGGTCGTGGTAAACCTGTACCCGTTTGAGAACACTGTGGCCAATCCCGACTGCGACCTGGCCACCGCCATTGAAAATATCGATATCGGCGGCCCCACCATGGTTCGCTCGGCGGCCAAAAACCACAAATGGGTCACCATTGTGGTGAACGCGTCCGACTACGACCGCGTGATTGCAGAAATGAAAGACAGCGGCGGCAGCGTGAAAGACCGCACCCGCTTTGAACTGGCGCTGGCCGCTTTCGAACATACTTCCCACTATGATGGCGCTATTGCCAACTACCTGGGCACCATTCAGGAGGATGGCAGCAAGTCGGCCTTCCCCAATACGTTCAACAGTCAGTTCATTAAAGCCCAGGAAATGCGCTACGGGGAAAACCCCCATCAGAAAGCAGCTTTTTATGTGGAAGCCAACCCCAAAGAAGCCTGCGTGGGAACGTCCACACAACTGCAGGGCAAAGAGCTTTCCTACAATAACGTGGCCGATACCGATGCCGCGCTGGAATGCGTCAAAGCCTTCGGTGCTCCTGCCTGTGTCATCGTGAAACACGCCAATCCCTGTGGCGTCGCCATCGGCGGCGATATCAACGAAGCGTACGAAAAAGCCTTCCAGACTGATCCCACCTCCGCGTTTGGTGGCATTATCGCGTTTAACCGCGAGCTGGACGCCACCACCGCCCGCAACATTATCGGTAAGCAGTTTGTTGAAGTGATTATTGCCCCTACCGTGAGCGAAGAGGCCTCAGCCATTGTGGCGGAAAAGAAAAACGTGCGCCTGCTGGCCTGCGGCCAGTGGCCGGAACAGCGCGCTGCCGATTTTGATTTTAAACGGGTTAACGGTGGCTTATTGGTTCAGGATCGTGATAATGGATTGGTAACCGAAAGCGATCTGAAAGTGGTAACTAAAAGAGCGCCCACTGCTGAAGAAATCCGCGACCTGCTGTTCTGCTGGAAAGTGGCCAAGTTTGTTAAATCCAATGCCATTGTGTATGCCAAAGCAGAGCAAACCATCGGCATCGGCGCCGGCCAGATGAGCCGCGTTTACAGTGCCAAAATCGCCGGCATCAAAGCCGCTGATGAAAACCTGGAAGTAAAAGGTTCGGTCATGGCATCGGATGCTTTCTTCCCGTTCCGCGATGGCATTGATGCGGCTGCCGCAGCGGGAATCAACGCGGTGATTCAGCCTGGCGGCTCCATTCGCGATGAAGAAGTCATTGCCGCCGCTGACGAAGCCGGCATGGCCATGGTATTCACTGGCATGCGTCATTTCAGACACTAAGAATCAATCAAAAAGGACAACATCATGAAGGTACTCATTATTGGTAGTGGTGGTCGTGAACATGCCCTGGCATGGAAAGTGGCGCAGTCAGACAAAGTGGATACGGTTTACGTGGCTCCCGGCAATGCCGGTACCGCGCTGGAGCCTGGCGTTGAGAACGTCGATATTGATGTACTGGCTATCAAAGAGCTGGTGAACTTTGCCAAAGAAAACCAGGTGGAGCTCACCATCGTCGGCCCCGAAGCACCGCTGGTTGCCGGCGTAGTAGATACATTCCAGGAAGCCGGGCTCAAGTGCTTCGGCCCCACCAAGGGCGCGGCGCAGCTGGAAGGCTCCAAAGCCTTTACCAAGGATTTTCTGGACCGCCACAAAATCCCCACTGCTGAGTACGGCAACTTTACCGATAAAGACAAAGCCATTGCCTACGTAAAAGAGAAAGGCGCGCCCATCGTGGTGAAAGCCGATGGTCTGGCGGCAGGTAAAGGCGTGATTCTGGCGCAAACAGAAGAAGAAGCCATTGCCGCTATCGAAGACATGCTGGCGGGCAATCGTTTTGGCGATGCCGGTCACCGTGTGGTGGTGGAAGAATTCCTTACCGGCGAGGAAGCCAGTTTTATCTGCATGGTAGACGGCAAGAACGTGCTGCCCATGGCCACATCCCAGGATCACAAAGCCCGTGACGATGGCGACAAAGGCCCCAATACCGGTGGCATGGGTGCTTATTCACCGGCGCCAGCGGTAACGCCGGAAATTGAAAAACGCATTATGGATGAAGTCATTTATCCCACCGTTAAAGGCATGGATGCAGAAGGCAATCCTTACACCGGATTCCTGTATGCCGGCATCATGATTGCCGAAGACGGCACTCCCAAAGTGCTGGAATACAACTGCCGTTTCGGCGACCCGGAAACCCAGCCCATTATGCTGCGCCTGCAATCGGATCTTGCCGAACTTTGCCTGGCGGCGCTGGATAAAAAGCTGGATCAGACCACCGCGGACTGGGATGAGCGCGCTTCACTGGGCGTGGTGCTGGCGGCCGGTGGCTATCCCGACAGCTACGAGAAAGGTAACGTGATTCTTGGCCTGCCGGAAAACGAGCAGGAAGGCCAGAAAGTGTTTCATGCCGGCACCAAAGAAGATAGCGGCCGCGTACTCACCAATGGCGGGCGGGTACTCTGCGCCACAGCACTGGGCGAAACCGTATCAGAAGCTCAGGATCATGCCTACGATCTGGCGAAACAGATTATCTGGAAGGATGTGTATTTCCGTAAGGATATCGGTTACCGCGCCGTGGAGCGGGAACGCAACAAATAGGCAAAACTGTTATCCGTCCAAAACCGTTATCCATCATAGAATCAAAGGCCCGCTTCAGGGCCTTTTTATTTTTCTGCTATCTGATATCTCTTATTTCAGACCCGCTCTCTGCCACTCTGCCAAAGATCATTTATACTGGGATTAGACACCCGGCAACCAACATGATCTTTCTTATGCGACACAGCCACTCCGTTTTTTTACCACAGCTATTACTCTGCTTTTTTCTGTTGCTGCAAACAGCACAGGCAGCCACCCTGAGCCAGGGTTTTGAGCTGACGATAACCAATGGCGCGAACACAGCACCCGCTACAGACGTTCCCTTTCAGGTTAACGAGACCGGCCCCATTCGAGTCCATATCACCTTTACGGCCGCCGACCGCAACTTCGATCAAGCGCTAACAGCGGTTCTGATGCAGGATGATGTATTGGGGCAACGGGCCAGCACCAGGGTAAACCAAGGGCAAAGCGCACAGCTACATTTTGTTGCCGAACCCATACATTTAAAACATACCCGCCGTTTTCTGGTAAGACTCAGCCACCCGGCCATGCAATCAGGTACCAGCGGCAAAGTTTATGGCCGTGTTAGTGTTGAGTATCCCGACGAACCCAAAGAGCTTCCGGATCTGGTGATCACCAACACCCGAACCGACAACAAGTGCCACCTGATCGTAACCGTCAGCAATCATGGTAAGGGCATGCTGGAGCTGGCCCCCTGGGAGGACAGGATCAACGTGAACCTGGTGATTGAACGCAACAATAAAGCCTGGGCTGCCATTAACCTGAAAACACTGGATCCCATGCAGCAACTGGTACACCCCGGCGGCCAGATTGAATACCGCACCAAACTGGTGGCCCCGGCACAACGCCCGGAAAATATCGCGCTGGTGATTGATCGCAAAAACCAGATCCGGGAATCCAACGAACAGAACAACCGCCAGAATATGGCCCTGTCCTGCACACCACAGGGATAAATTTTTATTAACCGGAAAAATTACTTGGCGGTATGGGTGAACACCCCATCCCAATTGGCACCCAGGTCTTGCTGTCGCAGCGTGGCGATACGCTCCAGATAAAGCTGGTAAAGTGGTTGCGAGCGAGCCTGATGCAGGGACTCAATAATATCCACCGCTTTGTCCCAGCGTTGATAATAGTAATTGAATAACGCCATGTGGAAGTAAGCGACTTCTTCCGCCAGTTGCGAAGAACAGTCTTCCAGTCGACACAAGGGTTCATAAACCGTAATGGGCTCGGTTTTGCCTTTTACCCGGATACGATCAACCAGGCGATACTGAAACTCCGGCGCCTGGGCCTGGGTCGTTTCACTCACCAGCAAACGCACCCCGTAAAACTTGGTCACGCCTTCCAGGCGCGAGCCCAGATTCACCGCATCCCCCAGAACCGTGTAAGCCCGCCGGTATTCTGATCCCATGTCCCCCACATTCATCAGACCGGTATTGATACCTATGCCGATATTCACCTCCGGTAACCCTTCCTTTTTGAATTCCGGTTTCAGGGATTCGGTACAGGCCAGCATATCCAACGCGGCCTGGATGGCTTTACTGGCGTGCCGGGCATCATCCAGCGGTGCGCCCCAGAACGCCATCACCATATCCCCCACGTACTTATCAATGGTACCGTCGTGATCAAAGATAATTTTGGTAATGGGGGTAAAATAACGATTCAGCATGCGCTTCAGATCCGACGCATTCAGGGTTTCCGAAATATTGGTGAAATTGCGAATATCACTGAACAGCACCGTCAGCTCTTTGCTCCGGCCATCAAAACCGTACTCCCCTTCGGCGCCCACCATCTCATCCACATGAGCAGGGGGCACATACTGGCCAAACATTTTTTTAATACGCAAACGTTGCAGGTTTTCCCGCAAAAAACCGTCTGCAAAAAGGTACAGTGTTAACGCGGTGGTCAGAATGACATGGGGCGCCAGGGGAAAGTCCAGCAAATATCGCTGCCACAAATAAAAATTGACGGTAACAATCAACGCCAGTAACAACACCGATGAAACCACCAGCCCCACCGGGCTCAGCCGCGGCAGCACAATGGACAACAGCAAGCCGGTTATCAACAGTGCCAACGCGGTAATATCCCTGGCCAGATCCGGCCGGTGGGGAAACACCCGCTGATCTCCCTGACTGTTTAAAATACCGTTGAGCAGGTTGGCATGCACTTCAACGCCGGGATACTCCGCCGACAGCGGCATGGCCTTGATATCCCCCAGCCCCCAGGCAGAGGTGCCAACCAGGGCAATGGTTCCCGCCAGACTGCCCTCTTTTACCCGGCCATTCAGTACATCCGTTGCCGACAGGTAGGGAAAACTGCGGGCCTTGCCCAGATAGGGCACCAGCGCCTGCCCCCGGGCATTCGTGGGAATAGAAAAACTGTCCATCTCTATCCGCTCCATGACCTCTGCATCATATTGCATGGCCGTGATCAGGCGCACCTGATCCACAAACAGAAACTGGCGCGCCATTTCCATGGCCAGAGAGCTGTAAACCCGGTTGCCATAGCGCAACACCATGGGGGCCCGTCGCACCACACCGTCGGGGTCAGGAATGATGGTCAGGTAACCGGCCGACAGCGCATGCTGTTGCAGCACGGGAATATTGGCACTGTGACCCACCATGGGAATCAGCACCATACGGGAAACCCGTTCCGGGTCCAGGGTAATCACAGGGTCAGGCAACTGCCCCGATTCCGATCCTGCTTGTTGATACAGGAAATAACCCAGCACGGTGTCCGTACCCAGGGCCGCCGCAAAATGCTCATCAAAAGCAAACTGGCCGACAAGCTCATCAAGCAGCGGATCAAGTACGGCTTTCTCCTGCGGGCGCAGCTTATCCGGTTGCTGCTTCAGTGCCGCGTTGACCAGGGTTACCGGATTGGGCTCCGGCTCGGCAAACACCACGTCCATTCCCACCATGGTGACACCGGATTCATAAAGCGCACTCACCAGCTGCGCCATTTTATTGCGGCTCCAGGGCCAGCGCCCCTGCTCTTTCAGGCTCAGTTCATCAATATCAATAATCACAATAGGATGCTGTTTTGTGGACTGTACCGGATTCAACAGTTGATATCTCAAATCAAAGGAAAGAAAATCAATACGTTGGAGCATCCATTGTGCAGCCCGCCAGTCCGACAGATAGGTGGCAACGGCCAGACAGGTAATGAGCATACCGATTGTGAAAGGGCGTAAAATCACGCGCCAAAAAGTTGAATTCATCCTTTAAAATGCTAAACCTATTGTAAAAGCCACACCTCGTCATAAGCTTAGCAGGGCAACACTCATCGCTCCGGGTTAATTTTTAAGCCGTTACCGACCACGAGTGAACAAACCTTTTTATGAGCAGCAATTCGATTCAACTAACCGTCGACAGCGTCAAGAAGCTGGTTCCGTTTAATTCGCTTTCAGATACCCATGTGAAAGATGCAATGAAGCGGGCGCAGGCCGTGCGGGTGCCCAGTGGCAAGATGGTGTTTAAACGGGGTGAAACCACATCACAGCGCTTCTACCTGCTGGAAGGTTCTATAGATCTGTGTGATGCCGAATTCAATATTCATCCGCTCACCGCCGGTGAACCGGAAAGCATTCATGCCCTGGACCCCCACGCCCCCCACAAAGTGTCTGCCGTTACCACCAGTGATGCCGTATTGCTGACCGTAGACCAGAAACACCTGGATCTGGTGCTCACCTGGGATCAGGCGGGCAACTATCTGGTGGCGGACCTGGCGGCCGACGAAGAAGACATGGCCGAACGGGACTGGATGTCGCAGCTGCTGCAATCCAATCTGTTCAGCCAGGTGCCCCCTGCCAATATCCAGCAGCTGTTTGTGACCTTTGAATCCATGACCGCCGATGCCGGCGAGCTGATCATAGAACAGGGTGAAGTGGGCGATCTGTTTTACGTGATTGAAACCGGTATTGCAGAAGTGATCCGCCGCTCTCCGAAAGGAGAAGAGGAAGTGCTGGCCACGCTGGGGCCCGGTGACTTTTTTGGCGAAGAGGCCCTGATCAGCGATGCACCACGTAACGCTTCTGTCCGCATGACTCAGAGCGGCAATCTGATGTTTCTGGAAAAGGACCAGTTCAGTAAACTGCTGCGGGAACCCGTGCTGCAATATGTGTCTCAGGATGAGCTGGACCAACACAAAGGCGACCAGAGTGTGGTGCTGCTGGATATCCGATTGCCTTCCGAGTATGAACATGATCACGAAGATAACACTATGAACATTCCCCTTCCGGAGTTGCGCGACAAGCTCCCGGAGTTGGACGAAAGCTCGACATACGCCATCGTCGGGGAATCAGGGCCCAGGAGTGAACTGGGTGCTTACCTGCTTAAGGAAGCCGGCCTGGACGCCGTGATCGTGCAGAATTAAGGCCAAGTCAGACGTTATAAGAACCAGCCCCACTATCAATACCCCTATCTATAAATAAAGGGTATATGGATAGGTGAAGAAGTTCTGCTGGGGTATACTGGGAATCCTCAGTGCATGGAGCAGCCACAGGGAGTCAGGCAACACAGTGGAACCACACAGCAGCCAACCTCATATTATCGGCCGGCAGCCGCTACCGGTAGCAAGGAGCATCATCCCTGCTGCGGTATTGCTGTTTGCCGTAATTGCGCTTTTGCTGCTCCCTGCAAAAACCTCCCTGGCGTCTGCAATCAGCCTGGACAGCGACCGCTTTCAGCTCAATGTCACCAACCGCATCCAGTATCTTGAAGATCCCACCCGGCTTCTGAAAGCCAATGATCTGATGCTTCCCCAGATCAGCAAACAGTTCACCCATTCTCACGATCAGATCATCCGTTTCGGTTTCACCGACCACATTATCTGGACCCGGCTGCAACTTACCAACAGCCAGGACCATTCCCTTACCGCCATGCTCTACATGGACCGCCCTAACGTGGAGCGGATTGAGCTGTTCGAAATCCGCGACAAACAGGTTATTCCCCTGGGCAAATCCGGCAGCGCCTACCCCATGGAAGAAAAGTCGCTGGAAAGCCGCAACCCGGTATTCCGTCTGCAGCTGGCCGCTGGCGAGGAAAAGATTCTGATCGCCAAACTGGAGTCTTCCCATTTTCTGCATACCGCCATCAAACTGGCTGACCCGGTATCGTTCAGCGAAGACACCGGCCGTTTTCAGCTGTGGATAGGCACAGGGCTGGGAGTGCTCTGCGGATTCCTGTGTTACGGATTATTTATGGGGGGGCGCAACCGCTCCGGCGATTACCTGAAATTTTCCCTCTACATGGGCAGCGCCATTACCTACATGATGACCCAGACCGGGTACTTCGGGGTGGAATGGTTCAATATTCCCGGTGCCCACCCCAAGCTGGAAGCCATTGCCCTGGCGCTGGTGGTAGCGTCCAGCTGTTACTTTGAACGCTCCTTTTTGAATCTTCGCCAACACAACCCCTATCTGGATCACGCCCTGCGGATTGCCAGCCTTCTCAGCCTGGCTCTGATTGCCATTTCACCCATGCTGAGCAACAGCCTGAGCCTGCAGATTTCCCTGCTGGTAGGCATTGCCAGCACGCCCTTTATGCTGTTTGCGCTCTTTGCCCGCTGGATCAACGGCTTTAAACCGGCCCGCTACTATCTGGCGTCCCGCATCCTGCTGGTGCTGGTGGCCGGCTTTGGCGCCCAGACCATTTACGGCTCACTGCCCACCAATATCACCCTGAGCTGGCTGTTACTGGTGGGCCTGGTACTGGATGCGGTGCTGATCAGTTATGCCCTTGCCGACCACTACCGGGAAGCCTCCGGGCGCCAGATGGAGCGCCAGCAGCAGGTGGCCATTGCCGAAGCCGTGACCCGCACCAAAAGTGAATTCCTGGCTCAGCTCAGCCACGAAATCCGCACCCCCATGAACGGCATTCTGGGCATGACCGAACTGTTAGGAGGTTCGCCCCTGTCCCCAACCCAGCAGGACTACCTGAAAACCATTTCCACCTCCGGTAATCACCTGCTGAAAATCCTGGATGACGTGCTGGACTATTCCAAAATCGAAGCCGGTAAAATGGCCATCGATATCAGCGCCTTTGATATTTCCCATATGCTGACGGAATGCATCGAGCTGTTTAAAGCCCGCATAGAAGAGAAGCAGCTGGAGCTGATTACCCATATCGACGGCGATGTCCCCCCCCAGGTGAAAGGGGACCCCATGCGCATCCGCCAGATTCTCACCAATCTGATTTCCAACGCGGTGAAATACACGGATCACGGTGAGATCGTTATCAATATCTCCCCCGACAATCGCCACGCCCCCAACCATATCTGCTTTGAAGTGAGCGATACCGGTATCGGCATTCCGCCGGATCAGTTCAAAACCCTGTTCAAACCCGATCGCCCCATCGATCCCACCGAAAGCAAGGGCCTGGGCCTGGCCATATCCGAACGTCTGGTAAAAATGATGGACGGTGAAATCGGCGCCGAAAGCCAGCAGGGCAAAGGCAGCAAATTCTGGTTTTCCCTGCCACTGGAACCGGTGGAAGAGGAAGAACGCACCCCGGTGCTGACGGAAAAACTCCACGGCCTGCGCCTGATGGTGGTGGATGATAATGCGTCCTGCCGCCTGGTGATTCAGCAACAGGCCAACAGCTGGGGCATGCAGGTGAGCACCGCGGTGAACGGCAAACAGGCCCTGGCCATGCTGCGCACCCAGGCCAACCTGGAAGAACCCTTTGATATAGTGATTCTGGATCACGAAATGCCTGGCATGAACGGGCTCGAACTGGCAGCCCGCATCAAGGAAGACTCGTTAATCAATAACAACCTGCTGGTCATCATGCTCACCGGGCTGGGAGTTGCACCCAGCTCGGCAGCCGCACGCAATGCCGGTATTCGCCGGGTGATTACCAAACCGGTCACCGGGCGCATGCTGAAAATCACCCTGGCCGAAGAGCTGGGGCATTTACACAAGATTGAGCAGGATCACGCCCACGAAGGGGATGCCGACACACCCCTACCCGGCAAACTGTCCATTCTGGTGGCGGAAGACCACTACCTGAGTCAAAAGGTGATTAAAGGCATGCTGGCCCGCCTGGGGCTGGAATGCGATACGGTTGGCAATGGCAAGGATGCGGTGGCCGCCGCGCGGGAGAAAGATTACAGCCTGATTCTGATGGATTGCGAAATGCCGGATGTGAGCGGATTCGAAGCCACCCGCCAGATCCGCCGCTGGGAACAGGCCAACAACCGGGACGAAGTGCCCATTATTGCCCTGACCGCCCATATCATGGACGAACACAAGGAACGCAGCCTGGAAAGCGGCATGAATGCCCACCTGTCCAAACCCATTGAACTGTCGGAACTCCGGGATATGATCCTGCGCTGGACCAAATCCAGTCCCGATAACGTCAGCCCGATCAATAAAGGGCTAAGAGCCTGATTGCAGGGATTTACGGAACGCGATGGGACTGACGCCACTCCAGCGTTTGAACGCCCGACTGAAAGAACTCTGCTCGGAAAACCCCAGCAAGAACGCAATATCAATCAGCGAGGTTGAGTCATCCGCCAGATAGGCATAGGCCAGCTGTTCGCGCACCTCATCCACCACATCCTTGAAATGAAAATCCAGACTCTTGAGACGGTTCTGTAACGCCCGCGACGTTAATCCCAAAGGTTCTGCCACGGCTTCCAGCGAGGGTTCACCGTTGGGAAGGCACTGGGCAATTTCGGCACGCACCTCATTCACCAGGTTGATGCGGTTATCAAATTTTTCCAGCCGGTCCGTGGCCTGATGATCCATCAGCATCTTCAAACCCGGATCCGCGCTGACAATGGGTTTGCGCAGGTGTTCTTTCGCAAAGGTCACCCCGGTCCAGTCCGCATCAAAATGTACCAGGCAGCCAAACACCGCTTCATAGCGTTCGTAATCCGCCATCAGTGAATGATCAAAATACACGCCCAGCGGCTTGGCACTATCCGCTACCAGCGATCTGCCAAAAGTCACCCAGCCGGCAATGGCGGCTTCTTTCACATAACGGGACCAGGGGCCTTCAAAAGGACAATGCCATTGCAGCTTTACCGGGTCGCCATCCACCATGGAGGTTTTACCCAGCTTGCCCGCCAGCTGCTCATAACGGATCAAACGATCAATGGCTTCCGCAATGGTGCCGCTACTGAGAATGGCGTAGCCCAGCACATGATAGGAGCGCGCCTGCACCGACGCACCAATGGCCAGGCCAAGGCCGTCATCGCCGGTTTCCCGCAGCAATTCGAGAAAGAAGCCACCGACGCGAAAAAAGGGAATCAGGTATTCAGGATCGCTCAGTTGCTCCGGTTCGATACCGGCTTTTTCCAGCAGGCCGTCCACATCCACACTGTACTGATTTTTCAGTGCCGGAATAATGGACTGAAGATAAGCCGCCGACAGACTGGCGGAAGACTGGGTATACTGCGGATCAATGGTTTGCATCACGTTTTTGTTCTTCTAGTTTGCGCTGACTGTACGCTCATCCGCCCAGGCACGCAACTGCGCCATTTTCTCTGCCATAACCACCGACAACGGACTGGTATTGGCAATCTCATCCAGAATATGGTGCGTGTCCAGATCGCATTCCTGAGCCTGGCAGGCATACAGTGCCGCCACAATGGCCTGCTCTATTTCCGCCCCGGAAAATCCGTCGCTGGCCATAGCCAGACGCTCCAGATCAAACTTGTCCGGGTCGATAAAACGTTTTTTCAGGTGAATGCCGAAAATCGTCTGGCGAATTTCCAGCGACGGCAGATCCACAAAAAAGATTTCATCCATACGTCCCTTGCGCACCAGCTCCGGTGGCAAACGGCTGATATCGTTAGACGTGGCAACAATAAACACCCGGGTTTTACGTTCTGCCATCCAGGTCAGCAAGGTACCGAGAATCCGCTTGGACGTACCATTGTCATTGCCATCCACACTCAATCCTTTTTCGATCTCGTCCATCCAGAGCACACAGGGCTCCATCATATCCGCGAGTTTTAATGCCTCCCGCAGATTCTTTTCAGTTTCGCCGATAAACTTGTTAAAGAGTGCACCGAAATCCAGTCGCAACAGGGGCACATGCCAGCAACCGGCCACCGCTTTGGCTGCCAGACTTTTACCGCCACCCTGAATACCCAGCAACATAATGCCCTTGGGCCGGTCCAGGCCGCCATCCTCCTCCTGCCCCAGGAACACAGTGCGGCGTTGCTGCAGCCAGTCCTTCAAACGGGACAAGCCGCCCACCTCGGCAAAATCCGCGGTGTCGTATTCAAAACTGAGCACACCATCCATATCCATCAGCTGGAATTTGGCTTTGTTCAGATTCGGCAGATCATCTTCCGTAATGGCACCATCATCCATAATGGCGCCCCGGGCCAGACGGCGGGCATCGGAGTAAGTAAGCCCGCGCAAATTGGACACCAACGCATTCAGGGATTTGCTGTCGGTTTTTACTTTCTGGCCACGGTTTTGTGCCGACCAGTGAGAGGCTTCGTCCCGCACCAGACTCAGCAACTGCTGATCGTTAGGCAGGCTCAGCTCCATTTGTGCGCTGTAGCGCTTCACTTCCGGCGGAATTTCGATAGCATGACTCAGCAACACCACGGTGTGGGCAACCCGGTCATGGCGCATGGCAATTTCCTTGAGCAGGCGCACGTTCTTGGGATTGTCGTCCAGAAACGGATGGGCATCGCACAGAATATAAATGCCGGCACGATCCGTGGACTTGATCTGCCCCAGGGCATCGTGCAGCTCCGAAGTCAGGCGCTGGGCCACGTTATGCTCCAGGTCAATACGCTTCAGCCCTTCAGTCACGGACCAGTTAAACACCGGTTTGCCCAGCCCCAGACCGGCGCGACACACCAGTTCCAGTGCCCGCGGCTCTTCAAATGTTTCGATCACCAGAACCGGCAGACGGGATCCCAGCATTATTTCCAGGTCATGCATATCGGGCATAGAGTGATTCCTTTTTCCTGACGCTTTCAAAGAGTATAATCCCTATCACAACAGATCCGAAGGTTACCCAGCATGAATCGTCGCACCACGGCAAGGAAAAAAACCGTTCAGCATCGCCGGCACACCCTGCTTGACCGTTTTATCAAGCATGCTGACGATGCACTGCGCACGATTGCCGGAACCCACGGCGAACTGCCACGGGAAAACCCCGCCAATACCGCTGACCTGCCGGAGCTGAACGACAAGGAACGCAAACATGTTGCCGGATTAATGCGCATCAACCACACCGGCGAAGTCTGTGCCCAGGCCTTGTATGCCGGTCAGGCAGTGACTGCGCGCCTGCCGCGAGTAAGAAAAGCCATGGAACAGGCCGCCCGCGAAGAGGAAGAACATCTCTGGTGGTGCGAATCCCGTTTGCAGGAACTTGACGCACACACCAGTATTTTTAATCCCGCATGGTACGCTATGTCATTCGGGATTGGTGCGGCTGCCGGTTTTGCCGGCGATCGCTGGAGCCTGGGTTTTGTGGAAGAAACAGAAATTCAGGTGTGCGAACACATCAATAAACATATTTCAAAATTACCGGAGCAGGACGAACGCACCCGGAATATTCTCAATCAAATGCACGACGACGAGGCCAAACATGCGGCCATGGCAAAAAAAGCCGGCGCGTCGGCGCTGCCCAAACCGGTCAAAAAACTGATGACAACCATGTCTAAAGTCATGACAAAAACCACGTATCATTTGTAAGAAACGCCCTTAGGCGAATAAACCCACAAATTCCGAAAAATAGTTTTCTGATTACTTGCTAATCAATGTTTGAGGCGCTATAAACTCACAGTAGCCAATCGGAGTTTTTTCAAATAAAAAGGAAAAACGTTCATACAATGAACATGATCGATGCAACAGTTGAGCTGGAGCACTGTTTCAAGCTCAAAGGTAGTCGGGTCACGATTACCATTCTTGAACTCTACGATTACGACTACCAACGTTTCACCGAACAACTCGCAGAAACCGTACAATCCGCCCCCGACTTTTTTTGCCAGACGCCGGTTATTCTGAGCCTGGAAAAATATCAGGGCGAAGGCTTTATCGATTTTATAGAAATTGGTGAACTGTGCCGTGAATACGGTCTGGTTCCTGTAGCCATTCGCGGTGGCAGCGAAGAGCAGATAGTGTCAGCCAACGTGGCCGGCCTGCCACAATTGCCTGCGAGTAAAGAACGCGCCGAACCTGTTCCGGAAACACCGGCCGCCAGCGCGCCGGCCCCACAGCCGGAAAACGACGGCGGTGAAACAAAACTGGTCACCACTCCCGTTCGATCAGGACAACAGATTTATGCCGCCAACGGCGATCTGATTATTGTGGCCCCGGTGAGCGCCGGCGCCGAAATACTGGCCAGTGGCAATATTCATGTGTACGGCCCGCTCAGAGGCCGAGCCCTGGCCGGTGTCAACGGGAATACCGAAGCCCGTGTATTCTGCCAGTGCCTGGAAGCAGAACTGATTTCCATCGCCGGCAGTTACAAGGTTAACGAAGACCTGCGGGAGACCCACTGGAAAGGCGCCATTCAGGCGCGCATGGAAAAAGATCAGCTTGTAATTGAGCCCCTGCAGCAGTAGCGCAGCGGCTCACACATTTATTCAAGACCAGCGGACCGCAGCGTCGTTGACCGGAAATTGACAGCACCAGATTAAACACAGTTTCAGTACGGCGAGGGATTCGCCAACAACAACGCAGCAACATGTAGTAATAAACAAGAGGATAAAGCCTTGGCAGAGATAATCGTCGTCACCTCCGGTAAAGGAGGGGTAGGTAAAACAACGACCAGTGCGGCACTTGGCACTGGACTCGCACTGAAAGGCAAGAAAACCGTAATCATTGATTTTGACGTAGGCTTGCGCAACCTGGACCTGATCATGGGGTGTGAACGCCGGGTGGTGTATGACCTGATCAACGTGGTAAACGGGGAAGCCAACCTGAACCAGGCGCTGATTAAAGACAAGCGGGTGCCGAATCTTTCCATTCTGCCCGCCTCCCAGACACGGGACAAAGATGCTCTCAGCATTGAAGGGGTTCAAAAGGTACTGGACGAGCTGAAAAAATCCTACGATTACATCGTATGTGATTCACCCGCCGGGATCGAAAAAGGCGCCCTGATCGCCATGTACTTTGCAGACCGTGCCGTGATCGTAACCAACCCGGAAGTGTCTTCGGTACGGGATTCCGACCGCATTCTCGGCATTCTGCAGAGCAAAACCCTGCGGGCCGAATCCGGACAACCACCAGTGAAGGAACAACTGCTGCTCACCCGCTACGACCCCATTCGCGTGGAACGCGGCGAAATGCTGAGCGTCAAGGATGTTGAGGAAATTCTCGCCATCGAACTGTTGGGTGTGGTTCCGGAATCCAAGGCGGTACTGAAAGCATCCAACCAGGGTTTGCCGGTCATTCACGACGCTGAAAGCGATGCCGGCCTGGCCTACGAAGATGCGGTAAGACGCTTTATGGGTGAAGATGTGGAACATCGCTTCCTGGAAGCCACCAAGAAAGGATTCCTTAAACGGATGTTCGGAGGGTGACAATGAGTTTTTTTGATTACTTCAGAAGCAAAAACAAAAGCACAGCCAGCGTCGCCAAGGAACGATTGCAAATTATCGTCGCTCACGAGCGTACCACCCGTAACCAGCCGGATTATCTGCCAGCTTTGCAGAAGGATTTGGTTGAAGTGATCAGCAAATACGTTCCTATTGCTGAAGATCAGGTATCTGTTTCTCTGGACCAGAACGATGATTGCGCAGTCCTGGAGCTGAATATCACGTTGCCGGATGACGTGGCAAACCAGAAAGCTGCCAACGGCTAAAAGGTACGGATAACAAAAAAGCAAAAAAAATGCCGACGCAATGTCGGCATTTTTCTTTCCCTTGCAGTCCTTTTTTTATGTATTCGCTAATACCTTCCCTGTAAACGGCCTGACTCCGAAAGCTGTCAGCCGCGAATAACCGCCCCGCCTTTCTGATACTCGGATAGCGCAGCCATCACACCCTCTTCAAAATCACGAGTTTCGCGATCCGTTTGCTGGCCCACCTTGTGCTGACTCAACTTTGACTTGCTGCCGGATTCCACCGAACGCAATTGCCGCTGGCCCGCCAGTGCCGCGGGATCCGCAGCCTCCGTTTCCTGCCCTGCCAGATTTGCCTGAATAGCGGCGGCGTCCACCAGATACTCTTCGTAGGCTTCCAGCATTCGTTTGTGAAGTTCTGAATTGACAGGGATATCGCGCAGGGAGCAGATCCGCTCCACTGATAACTGAAAGGCTTTTCTCAAACCATGCGCCGTGACTGACACCGTTTTAAACCGCGCAGGCTTGTTGGGCTCTTTGACACGAATCTTGAATTCCTGCCACGGCTTGCGCCCTTCCCGTGTGCGGTTCACCAGTTGCAAGCCGACAATTCGGCCATCCTCGTGAATCACACCTTCACCCTGCAGTTTCTTGCGTTGCTTTGATGCGGCCTGACGCTGTCCCAGGCTTTCTTCCAGCGCCTTTGCCATCCGCAACGCTTTTTCTTTATTCCGTCCGATGCGCACGTACTTTTGAGTTTCTTTGCCATCCCAGGCTTTAGTTACGCGGTAATATTCCCTATCGCCATCACGCAAAATAGTAATACCCATAACGACGACCCTAAGCTGCTCCTAGTCTTTTTAATGTTATTCCTGTAACAGGTTTGGTAGACGGGACGTTTATGGAAGATGCTGAAAGGTAGCCACAATGTAGACCTATCAGCGTCCGACAATGTGACAGCACGGCAATCCTGATTCAGATATTGCAGCGGACACCCGGACAAATGGAAACCCCAAAACGAAATGCATGAAGCAAGATTCCGAATTGATTAACGACCTATTGGGTACCACCACACATTTAACAATTATTATTTTTGATCTGAATTAAAGATAGCCGGCGCCATTAACGCCTCGACGGAGTTAATGTAGCGCCTTTTTTTACGAATGAAAACCTTTGAGCAACATTTTTAAAACATTATTGATATTGACATTACATTTGATTTGTTGTTATCAGATCATGTTGCCGTCTGATTTCGATATTGTGTTGGCGTGGTTCCCAGCCAGCGTTTGAACGCGCGCCCGAAATTCGACGGATCGTTGTAGCCCAACAGCAATGCAATTTCATCCACGCTTTTGCTGGTATGTTTCAGGTAATCCATCGCCTTTTTCTGACGCTCACTGTCCACCAGCTCCTGGTAACTGGTTCCCAGCTCGGCCAGGCGACGCTTGAATGTGCGGCTGGACATAAAGCATCTTTCCGCCACTTCTTCCAGCTTGGGGAAACGACCCGGTTCAGCGCTGATCAGCTGCCTTACCTTTATCAGCAATTCCGCACCGGCATCGATGGTTTCAAGTTCACGGCGGCACTGCGCCTCCATCAACTGGTGAGATGCGGGGTCGGACATATCCAGCGGGATCTGTAAAAAGCTGGCGGGCAGGCGGATCTGATTTACCGGCTGATTGAACTTTGGCAGGCGTCCGCCAAAGCGTTCGACCAGTTTCGGGTCGGGATGTTCTTCATAGGTACAAAAAACTTCCACCGGCTCGGGCACCTGACCAATCAGGTTTTCACTCATCACACCCAGGCTGGTAAACACTGTCTGCAACATGAAGCGTTCCACTTCCTGCTCCATGGGGGCCGCAGGATCCACCTTAATAATGGCATCGGCACCGGATTCAACAATGCTCACCCGCAACAGGCTCAGGCGGGTGGCGGCATATTTGACCGCCATCTGAATCGCTTCGCCCAGAGTGGCACTGCTCAAAGCAGCCAGCCCCAGGTAACCATGGGTTGATATTTTCAGCTGCAAACCGAACCAGACCCCCAGGTTGGGATCAGCACTCAGCTGCAGGCCGTTTTTTACCAGGCGCACAAACTGGCTGCCGCTGATCCGCGCATCCACTTCGGTCAGCGCATCCGGCTCAATACCGGTAGTGCGCAGTGCATCGGCTTGGCTGATATCACGCTCTGCCAGCAGATCCACCAGCACCTTGGCATAGGAAACACTGACACTCAGCCGGTCCAGAAGTGATGACTTGGTAATGGGAACTCCTCCACTGTGCCTGACACCTGAAACATTGCAAAAACATAACCCCGTGACCGGGGATTCGCAACAGAGGGAAGCGACAATTTACTGTGCCGGGAATCAGGCAGAAGACAAAAAAAAGCCTGAAACGGCGGGTTTCAGGCTTAGAGGCGTCCAAAAGTTATGTAGGGAAACGGTCGACGACAACAACTCGACCATTGGTAATAAGATTAACGGAATCCGTGGGATACACCGTTGCAGAATTGTTGTTACCGCGTAACCGTTTTGTAAATCCGCTTGATTTTTCGGCCGGGATGGCGAACTTTTCGCCGTCAGAAGAACTCATCTTCAGCGGGCTCTTCCGGTTCGGCAAAGGGATCCTGGGAGATATCAAAATCCGACTGACCGCGGCGTGGGTCCGGGGTTTCCTCAGGTGGCTCCTCAAGGGTTTCCGGCTGTTCCTCAATGTCCGGGAACAAGGGTTCGGCTTCCGGTGTTTCGTCCACCTGAATATCCAGACTTTCTCCCGGCAGCCCCAGGTCTCCGGAGCTGAAATCATCCCCTTCCGGCAGGCGATCCATTTCCTGCTCCAGCTCGGATCTGGGCTCTTCAGGCGGTGGCGGCGGATCAAATATGCTGATCACCTGCTCGTCTTCATCGGATTTCAGGGTACGCTGATTGCCTTGTTCGTCCTCATCATAAATCTCGAATCCTTTCAGGCCTTCCAGCCCCGCGGCTTTAATCATTTCCGGGGTAAACTCATCGTCTTCCGGCAGTTCTTCCTCACCGGAAAGGATTTTGTCGTCCTGCTCGCCCTGCTCCACCACAATTTCCACGCGCCGGTTTTTGGCCCGGTTTTCATCGGTATCATTCGGCATCAGGGGCTGGGTCTCTCCCAACCCCACCACAGAAAACAATTCCGGAGATATTTCACCGGTTTTCATCAGTTCATGGGCCACCGAAACAGAACGGGACGACGACAGCTCCCAGTTGGAGCGGTAGCGGGGCGTGGAAATGGGTACGTCATCGGTATGCCCGGTCACGGCAAAACTGCCGCGCATGTCTTTCAGCACATTGCGGATCTTGTCCATCACGGGAATAAAACTGGGCCGCAGGGTGGCAGAACCGGATGCAAAGGAACCCCGTTCCTTCACCCGGATAATGATCTTGCGGCCTTTGGTTTCCACCTCAATCTTGCCGTCCTTGATTTCCGCTTTCAGGGACTGGGCCGTTTCCACGGCATCGGCCTGGGTCTGACGAATCAGCTGCTGCATAATCCGGGCGGCAGCTTCGGCATCGGTTTCCGGGCGCCGGTCTTCTTCCGACTGGGATTGCCCGGGTGCACACATCACCTGGAGGCTCTGCTGGGTAATTTCATCGGTGTGCTGGCGTACTTCATTCAAGATGGTTGGCTCGGGCCGGCCCGGGGAAAATTCCTGAGCAACGATTGAAGTCCCCTTGGGGATATCTTTTACATCGATTTTATTCTGCACACCGAAGGCGTCTTTCATGGAGCCTGCCAGCTGCTTGTATTTCTGTACGTCCATTTCCGAGAACGCCAGCAAGAGCACGAAGAAGCACATCAGCAACGACATCAGGTCGGCAAATGTGGCAAGGTAGGCCGGTAACCCCGGGGGGCATTCCGGACATTCTTCCTCTTCGATCTCTTCGCTCACCGGATACTCCTGAAGGGATTACTCTTCCGCTTCCCGCTTACCTTCAGCAAGGTAAGCCTTGAGCAGAGTCTGAATTACCCGCGGATTCTGGCCTGACTGTATGGCCACCAGGGCGTCGATAATCATGGCCTGAATCCGGGACTCCTCTTCGGAACGCAGCTGCAGTTTGTCGGCAATGGGCAGGGCGATCATATTGGCAATCATGGCGCCGTACAGAGTGGTCAGCAGGGCCACCGCCATGGCGGGGCCGATGGCTTTGGGGTCGTCCATGGCAGACAGCATCTGCACCAGACCAATCAGGGTACCGATCATCCCCATGGCCGGGGCCACATCACCCATTTGCCGCCAGATTTTGGATCCCCAGTCATGGCGATTGGCGGCTTCTTTCATTTCCTTGGTGAGCAGCGCTCGCACCACATCCGGGTCATGGCCGTCTACCAGCAACTGGATACCCCGCTGCAGAAAGTCGTTGCTGACCTCTTTACCTTCCAGCGACAGCAAACCGCCTTTACGGGCGGCATCGGCGATTTCCACCACCTCCACGATCAGTTCTTCAGGGGAGGTGATTTTAAATTTGAATGACTTGCCGGCCACTTTAAACGCACTCAGGAACTGACTGAGAGGAAATTTCATCAGTACCGCAAAGATGGTGCCGCCAATAACGATCAGAATGGATGGTATATTCACGAAGATCAGTGGACTTCCACCGAATACCATCGCTGCACCCACAATAGCAAAGGCGCCGATCAGCCCTACCAGGGTTGCTAAATCCACGCGTAACTCCCTACCCTAAAGACTTAAAAACTAAGCATCTTCTATAAGTCTAGACAGGAATCCGGAGAATTCAGGGATATTCGTTGACCGGCAAACACCGGATTAGGTAAGTTTGCGCGAATCTTTCCTGAACTGGACCTAAAATGGCTAAAAAAGAACCAAAACCTGATTTTGAAACCTCTCTGGCTACCCTGGAATCTCTGGTGGAGCGTATGGAAAGCGGCGAGCTGAGCCTGGAAGACTCTCTGAGCGCCTTTGAACAGGGTATTCAGCTGACCAAAAACTGCCAGCAGGCCCTGAAAGAGGCCGAACAACGGGTAAAAATTCTGATGGAGCAGAACGGCTCCCAGTCGCTTCAGGATTTTGCCGCCGGGGAAGAGCCCGCCGGCAGCGATACGGACTGATCACCACCATGAATCACAGTGAGTTAATGCAGTATATTGCTGACTGTCAGCAGCGGGTGAACCAGCGCCTGGAATACTGGCTGAGCCGCCAGGAAAAGCTGGCGCCGCGCCTGGTGGATGCCATGCACTATGCCACCTTTAATGGCGGCAAACGGATCCGGCCAGTGCTGGCCTTTGCGGCTGCCGAAGCCCTGGGCGGCCAGGCCGACGACGCCATTGATGCCGCCTGCGCCCTGGAAATGGTGCACTCCTACTCCCTGGTGCATGACGACCTGCCCGCCATGGATAACGATGATCTGCGCCGGGGCCAACCCACCTGCCATATCGCTTTTAACGAGGCCACCGCCATTCTGGCGGGGGATTCTCTGCAATGCCTGGCCTTTGAAGTGCTGGCCAACAGCCCCCTGCAGGTCATGACCAGTGACGTACGTATCCGCATGGTGCAATGCCTGTCGGAAGCCAGTGGCACCGCCGGTATGGCCGGCGGCCAGGCCCTGGACCTGGAAGGCGAAGGCCAGCAACTGGATATTGCCGAGCTGGAAAAAATCCATCGCCACAAAACCGGCAAACTGATCCGCGCCAGCGTATTGATGGGCGCCATGGTGGCTCCTGCGATTGCTGAACCGGCCACTGACCGAATCGCCCAGCTGGACAGCTACGCTGATGCCATTGGTTTAGCTTTTCAAGTATGGGACGATGTGCTGGATGTGATCGGCGATACCGAGACTCTGGGCAAACAACAGGGTGCCGACCTGCAGCTGAACAAGGCCACCTACCCCCAGTTGATGGGGTTGGAAGCCGCCAAAAACTATGCAAAATCGCTGGATGACCGCGCTCAGAATGCATTGGCCACATTTGATCACAATGCTGACACGCTACGGGCACTGTCAGCCTATATCGTGTCCAGAACCCATTAGAGCCTGATAGCAGACTCAAGACTGTCGGGCAGGCATATAAACTTGCTTTGACTCTGGGGTATAATGGCGCACTTTATACCCGGGCAAAACCACCGGCCACCAAGGGACGCAGCTATATGTTCACAGAAATTCCGCTTACCAGGCCCAGCACCCCGCTGCTGGACGATATTGATCGTCCGGAACAGCTGCGCGCCCTGGCGGAGGAACAGCTGCCGCAGCTGATCGATGAATTACGTCAGTATCTGCTCTATTCCGTGGGCAAAACCGGCGGGCATTTTGGCGCCGGACTGGGCGTAGTGGAACTGACCGTTGCCCTGCACTACGTATTCAACACGCCCAGCGACAAGCTGGTATGGGACGTGGGCCACCAGGCCTACCCCCACAAGATTCTGACCGGCCGCCGCGAACAGATGCTGACCATGCGCCAGCGCAACGGCCTGAGCGCTTTCCCCAAACGGGGCGAAAGCATTTACGACACCTTTGGTGTGGGCCATTCCAGCACGTCCATTTCCGCCGCCCTGGGTATGGCCATTGCCGCCCAGATGCAGGGCCGCGATGACAAGCATGTGGCGGTGATCGGCGATGGCGCCATGACCGCCGGCATGGCCTTTGAAGCTCTGAACCACGCCGCCCATACGGATTCCGATCTGTTAGTCGTTCTGAACGACAACGAAATGTCCATCAGCGAAAACGTGGGCGGGCTTTCCAACTACTTTTCCCGTATCTGGGCCAGCCGCACCTACAACTCCCTGCGTGAAGGGGGCAAAAAGGTGCTGGAAAACATGCCCCGCACCATGGAATTTGCCCGCCGCACCGAAGAACACATGAAAGGCATGGTATCGCCAGGCACTCTGTTCGAAGAACTGGGCTTCAATTACGTTGGCCCCATCGATGGCCACAACCTGGAAAAGCTCATTGTTTACCTGAACAAGATGAAGGAAATTCCGGGCCCCAAACTGCTGCACGTGATTACCCAGAAAGGCAAAGGCTTTGCCCCGGCGGAAAAAGATCCCATTGGTTACCATGCCCTGAACAAGCTGGAACCCAAGCCCCTGGTGAAGGAAGTCACCAGCGGTGACGCTGATAAACCAAAGAAAAAACTCCCCAAGTATTCCGATGTTTTTGGCCAGTGGCTGTGTGACATGGCTCAGGAAGACCCGCGCCTGGTGGGCATTACCCCGGCCATGCGGGAAGGCTCCGGCATGGTGAATTTTTCCAAGTTGTATCCGAAGCAGTACCACGACGTGGCCATTGCCGAACAGCATGCAGTCACCCTGGCAGCGGGCCTGGCCTGCGAAGGCCAGAAGCCGGTCGTCGCCATTTATTCCACCTTTCTGCAGCGGGCCTATGATCAGCTGATTCACGATGTGGCACTGCAGAATCTGGATGTCACCTTCGGCATCGACCGTGCCGGACTGGTGGGGGAAGACGGCCCCACTCACGCCGGGGCTTACGATATCAGCTACCTGCGCTGCATTCCCAACATGGTGGTGATGACGCCATCCGATGAAAACGAATGCCGCCAGATGCTGTACACCGGTTACTGCCATCAGGGCCCGGCAGCCGTTCGCTATCCGCGGGGCACCAGTACCGGCGCCACCATTGAGCAAACCATGGAAGCGCTGCCCCTAGGTAAAGGCGTCATCCGCCGCGAGGGTCAGCGGGTTGCCCTTCTGGCATTTGGTCCGCCGCTGCAGGCCTCACTGGACGTCGCCGAGAAAATGAATGCCACCGTGGCCGATATGCGTTTTGTGAAACCCATCGACGCCGCCCTGGTGCTGAAACTGGCAGAAACCCATGACCTGCTGGTAACGGTGGAAGAAAACGCGGCAATGGGCGGCGCCGGCTCCGCGGTGGCGGAATGCCTGGCGGAACATGGTATCGCCCAGCAGCTGCTGCACATCGGCATTCCGGATCGTTACGTTGAACACGGCAAACCGGCGGAAATGCTGAGCGAGAGCGGACTCAGTGAGCAGGGTATTGAAGCGGCCATCAAAAAGCGCCTGGCCCTGATGCTGAAAAACCAGGTGAACCAGTCGGCGGGTTAGAATTTTTTCTCCAGGCGGATAGTCTGGTTTTCCTCGGAAAACTTCACAAAGTCCAGGTAGGTCATTCCCAGCAGCACATAGTAGGGCGAATCCCCCTGCACCACCGCGCCGCGCACGTTGGGCACCTCTATCTCCCCCACTTTGACGGTATCCAGCTGCACAATCCAGGAACGGGTAATGCCACCCGCCGTCATGGCCTGGGCTTCGCGGCCGTTAACCCGGTAATCAATCCCCAGCCGTTTGGCCGTGTTTTCATTCATGGCCACTGACGTGGCCCCTGTATCCACCAGAAAGGTCACCCCCAGGCCGTTAATGCTGCCGCTGGTCAGGTACTGGCCATAATCATTGCGCTTGATCACCACCTCGGAGGCCTCGTGCTCCTTGTAGCGGGCACCGATGCCCCGCCCAAGATAGTAACGCTGCTGTTCGCCACCGATTTCGATAACCGCGGATTTGGAGTCGGCCTCTTTCAGCGTTGCCCCGTGGGGGCCGGGTTTATTGAGCTTCAGCAGGGACTGCTCCCCGTTGATTTTGACCACAGCTGCATTCTTGAACAGCCCCACCACTTTTATGGTTATCTCCGCCGCCCCGACGTTTGCCGCCACCAGCCCGATAAACACCATAAAAAACAACTGCCTGAGCACTTTTACCGCCTCGCCTAAACTGGGTTTCTCTAATATCATGATAGCCATGATATACATAATAGGTTCTCTGGCACTGATTGCTGTGATCGTGGGCCCAGGAATGTGGGCCCAATATGTTCTGAAGCGCTATAGCAAGACGTCTTCCGCCTACGGCTATTCCGGAGGCCAGTTCGCCCAGCGCCTGATCGATCAGTTTCAGCTGAAAGGCGTACGGGTGGAAAAAACCAAACCCGGCACCGATCATTACGACCCGGTCGATAAATGCGTGCGCATTGGCGAGAACTATTACGATCAGCCATCACTGACTGCCATGACAGTGGCAGCACATGAAGTGGGCCACGCCATTCAGGATTATACCCATCACAAGGGGCTGCGCTCACGCCTTAAACTGGTACAGCTGGCCAATGTGGCCGGCAAAGTGGGTAACGGTGCTCTGATTGCCGCCCCCATCATGGGAGTGATCAGCCGCTCTCCCAGTGTTGCCTTTGTAATTTTCGGACTGGCTTTTCTGGGATTTTTTATGATGGTACTGGTGCACCTGATTACCCTGCCGGTGGAACTGGATGCCAGCTTTAACCGCGCCATGCCGATTATGAAAGACGCCGGCTACCTGCAAGAGCAGGACCTGCACAAAGCCCGCAGCATCCTGAAAGCCTGCGCACTCACCTATGTGGCGCAATCACTGTTAAGCTTGTTGCAGCTGCACCGTTTTTTCCGACGCTAGGGAAAACAAAAATGCCAATCACAAGGAGACTGCCGTTGCGAATATCAGGTCTGTGGGCTGCGTGTTTTATGCTTCTGCTACCACTCATGGCCAGGGCAGCGGCCACACCGGCGGCCGGATGCAGCGAACAGGCGCTGCGCGATCTGCAACGGGAAGTGCTGGCACTGGAATCCATCGATACCCACTTCAGCGATCTGGCCCGGGGGGAGCTCAGCACGGATTTTTCCCTGTCGAGTATCTTCACCATCAGCCTGCTGGACAGCAATGATGTCACTGCCCGCATCCGCGAACTCAATATGCAGACCCGTCCCGGGGCCGGTGCCTACAGCCATTGCCAGTCCGCGGACTTCAAAACCGCCAGGAATCAGCGCGACACCCATGCCCGCAATATTTCCCAGCTGCGCCTGGCGTATTTGCGACTGGCGCTGGATGAACGCCGTTACCTGAACGCCCTGATCGATATTCTGCAGCAATACCAGCACCAGCTGTTAAAGCTGGAACAGAACCTGGCTGACAGTGAATCGGTGCTGGCAGCGTTACGCGAACAACGGGCAGAGCTGGAAGCTGCCTTTGAAACACAGGAAAATCCCAAGGAAAGAGCCAGTCTGTCGGAATCCATTCTGGCCATTGACCGGCAAACCGAAGCCATTAACAGCCAGCAGAAAAGCGATCGCAAACGCCTGAAAAAACTCACCGGGATGGTGGCCTTTTCCCGTGCTTTGCTGATTGATTATCACCTGGTGTATATCGACACCGGAAATCTGCAAAACGCCACTCATGCGATGCCCCCTTTTATTCAGCTGGTGGGCGGATCCAGCCTGCGGCAGCTGTTGCAACTCCCGCCTGCCGGCAATGACGCCGATGCCGTTGTTGCCGATAGTATTGCCGAGAACAACCCGCCGGACCTGCTCACCGGCACCGAACGGATCAACCTGGCTGCCCTGTTTATTATTCACAGCCGCATCTACAGCGACAAACGGGAAAGACTTGGTCTGCTGGCAGCCTTGCCTTCCGGCTCCATGGGTTTTGTGTCAGCGCTGGAGCACGAATTAAAAACCCTGCTGGCGCTGCCTGTTGCCAATCTGCACCTGAAGTTTGCCAAAACAGAACAGGACTACTCCTACCTGTCGCGAAACTTTTTTCAGTCCGCCACCAACCTGCTCACCCAGATTATTGTTGCCCTACTGCTGTGGGCGATCGTTAAACGGGTGCGGGAGTGGGTTTATTCCCTGCAACGGTATCTGGTAAAAAACTACCTGAGCAAACGCTTTTCCCGTCTTGCCATTGGCCTGCTGCGCACCCTGCAACCCAACGCATCCTGGCTCACCGCTTTCGGTTTTTTCTCCTACCTTAACCAGCTGGAACAGGACCGGTTACGGGATCTGATTCTGCTGTATGACGTTACCGCCATACTGACCTTTTATCTGTTCATTAACACCCTGACCACCTGGGCTATCGGCAACACCAACAGCCAGGCCCATCTTTTTGTAATGAAATCCCGTCAGGAAACCATTGCCCGCTACTGCCACCACTTCGCCTTTAACGTCACGCTCTTTTCATTGTTCTATATCGTGCTGAACAGCATTTTGCATGGCGGCATTATTACCAGCCTGTACGCCGTGGCGCTGATAGTGATTATCTGGCTGTTTACCTACAACCTGATCAGACACTTTGCATCTGAACTGGACACGCACCTGTCGAAGCGGGTATCTGAATCGACCCAGAATCGTTTTCACCAGATTCAGAAGCCCCTGCTGAAACAGAGCCTGACACCGGTTGTTTTTATCGCGCTGCAGATTCGGGATCTGATCAACGCTATTCATAACCAGCTGCTGAGGCTGGAAAGCTACCAGGCAATGACCGCCAAATTCCTGAAAATACGCCTTGAGCAAAGCCAGTCCGCGGCTGAGCCGGCGGATAAAAGCACCCAGGAAGACACCCACTACGAAAGCTGGTTTTTAAACCGGGACCTGCCCATTGAAAAGCCCGCGCTGGTAATGGCGTCTCCCTGGGTAAAAGAGCTGGACAAGATCTGCCACGAATGGCTGGAAGGCAAACAGGAAGAAAACGATCTGGCCCTGATTGGCGAATGCGGGATCGGCAAGTCCACCCTGATCCGGCAATGGCAGGACAAATGGCAGGACAGCAAAACCCTGCTACTCACAGTCACCGAAAAAACCACGACAGAAGACGGCATCTTCAATCTGGTAAAAGAAGCATTGGGCATTTCATCCGGTGCCGACATTGCCCAGTTTGTGAATGAACAGAAGGAACTGGATAAAACCATTATCGTGATCGATGAAGCCCAGAATCTGTTTTTAGGTGATGTAGGCTGCTTTAACGCCTACAAAATGCTGCAGAGCCTGATCAGCGCCAAGCTGGAAAATATTTTCTGGATAGTGGCCATTAACCAACAATCATGGATCTATCTTAATGATGTGTTCAGCCGCACCTATCAGTTTTCCAGCCGCATCAATATTCAGCGCTGGTCACAACAGGAAATCCGCGAGCTGATACTGAGCCGGCACCGGGCATCCAAACGCCGGTTACGCTACGATGAACTCTTGCTGGCCAGTACCGCCCACAGTGAAACCGCCACCCGGGCTGCTGAAGCCCGCTGCTTCAGCCTGCTGTGGGATCAGTCGTCCGGCATTCCTGCCGTGGCCCTTTCCATCTGGGTGAACGCTGCCCGGCACCCGGGCCGGGGCCAGATTGAAATGGGTATTCCCGAGCGCCCGGTCAGCAGTGTCATGCTGGAACTGAGCGACGATCATTTATTTGTGTATGCGGCCCTGATTACCCACGAAACCCTGAATACCCAGCAAGCCCAGGCAGTAACCCACCTGGCAGAGCCTATTGTACGTCGCGCACTGAAACTGGGACTGGACCAGGGCTTTGTGATCCGCAAAAACCGCGGCCGCTATACCATTAATTCCCTGTGGTATATTCAGTTATGCCAACTGTTAAGACGGAAGAATTTCCTCCATGAATAGTAACGTGGTTGAAGACCTCGGCAATATCGCCTCGTTGTTCAATGTGTACAAGATCATGCTGCTGGTGCTGGGCATTACGGCCTTGTATTTCATTAACAAATTTGCCCGCTTGATTTTCGACAAACTGATGGCAGAGCTGCCGGCCAACCGCTTTACCATTCTGCAAATCGCCACGCTGTTCAGTTTTATTCTCTATATTTTCGGCTCCTTTGCGCTGATCATCGGCGTACTGAACCCGCCCAAAGAATTCTTGTTTGCTGCCGGTGGCTCACTGGCTGTTGCAGTGGGTATTGCGCTTAAAGACGTGGTGGCATCGGTGATTGCCGGACTGGTGTTGCTGTTCGACCGCCCTTTTATCGTCGGTGACCGGGTGCAGTTTGCCGACAGCTACGGTGAGATTGTCAGCATCGGGTTGCGTTCGGTCAGGCTGCGCACTCTGGACGACAATATTATTACCATTCCCAACTCCCGCTTTATGAATGAAACCGTGTCATCCGGCAATGCCGGTGCCCTGGAAATGATGGTGGTTTGCGACTTTCATGTGGCCCTTACGGCAGATGTGGAAAAAGCCAAGGACATTATTCGTGAAGTGATTGTCACCAGCCGCTATGCCTGGCTGAAAAAACCGGTAAGCTTTGCCATCAGCGAAGTGGCCATTGCGGAATGCCTGGCCATTCAGATCAAGGCCAAGGCCTATGTGCTGGATATCAATTATGAAAAAGCCTTTCAGGCGGATATTGTGAGCCGCACCACGCAGCTGTTCAACAGGGAACAGATTCAGCGACCCACCCGCCCCGGTCAATAAGCCTGCTGATTGCAGGGTTATGCCGGGTGACCCCGCCATGACAGACTAATACTCCCATTCTATACTGGTTCCGGAATACATCCTCAAGTCCGTCTTCCGACAATGGATGGAAGGCTCCGATCAGGCGCTGGTGCATGGCAGCGAGGGATTCAATCTTTCAGCCGCACTGGTTGCCAGTGCCAACCCCATTTATTTTGAAGCACCTTTCTTTCTGGATGAGCAGGTCCGCGGTTTTCTGGAGGCCGTCCGGCAAGTTGCTGACACACCACTGCAATCTCTGCATCCGATCACCCGGCACTGATCAGAATCACCACTGCCGCTGAGCACCGACTACTCGATACGCTGAATCAGGCAGTTTCCCATTTTGAATAGGCCCTGATTACACTAAGCGCCGGATTCTGCTATCAACTCCATTTGCGGCAAGCGCTCTGCCGCCCAGCTTTGTTGAGCCATGGTTTTCACTGCCTCTACTTCCTCGGGTGCGACATTGGCTGTCTGATTCGGCGTGACCGGATCATCATGAAATATATACAGGCGCGACAGCATCTGGGGAAACGGCAGGGAGGATTCACCATAACGTTCACCGTGCCCCTGGGTGGACACAATCACGCCATTACCCCAGTTCTGGCCACTGTCATTATTGGGATTATAAAAATACACCCGCATTTCACCGGTTTGATCCAGGGCAACCCGCAACAGCGTAATGGCATGCCAACCGACAAACTTGGCGGCACTGTCAGTTACTGCAAGGCCTGCCGGCTGCGGATGGATAATCGGCTGATTGCCATTGTAAAAAGGGTGATAGCTGGCATAGAACTGCTCTATAAACCCATCGTAATCTTTCAGTTTGCCGGTATGAATATCCACTGCCAGCAGAAACTCACGCCCCACCCACCAGCCGTGAAATTCCGGATTGATCCAGCGATGGGGATCCTCGCCACGATCAGCGCACAAGCGCCCCATCTCGCCATAGATCCGATCCAGATGCGGCACCAGCAAGGTGGACACCGGATCGGTATCCAGGGGCGCCGTTAACACCAGCCCGGCACCCAGACCAGAGGAACGGATGGCCTGACCTTCAAAATGCATCATGATTTCATCGTAGCGGGCCACCTGGGCAATCAGATGCAGCAGGTAATCAGGGTCATTGTGAGCCCACATGGAAATGGCGCGGGCCGACTGGCAGGTGGGATTGTTCCCCTGCCCCAGTCCCAGCGGCTGGCCCAGCAGCGATACCACGCCGGCCAGTAACACAACCCGTGCCGGCAGAGCACCAGCAAAGGTATTGGTCAGCAATGTTTCGCAAGCGGGAGACAGGCTTAAATCAATTTGCCGCCACAAGGCTGGCGCGATCGGAGGTGCATAAAGCACGCCTGATTCCAGCATCATGGCAATACCGTAAACGGATTGCGCCGTCTGCGGATGTACGGCCTCCTCTATCAGGCGATGACACAAGGCCTGATAGCTGCGCAACACTTCCAGCCCGGTGCTGCTCAACCCCAGCGCATCAGGCACCAGTGCATCCCGCTCATTGCGCAGCAGCCAGCGCACCAGCACCGCATGGTAATCAGACACCAGCCCCACATCATGCATGGCTCGGGCAGCACTGCAGGCTTCCTGCTGCAATGCGGATTTGTCCATGGCACTCAACCGGCGTTCGTATTCATCAATACCGGGATCATCCTGGGACGCAGGCGTCGGGCCGAACAACGCACTGACCAGACGATCCGCCCCCAGGGAAGAATCCCCCAGGCTGGCTTCCTTGCGGGAGAGGGCAATGGAAATCTGGGTAACCATGGACTTGACGCTGTCTACCTGAATCGGGCGCTGGGACAGGATTCGTTTGATCTCATCAATCAGGCTGCCGAGAATATCCTCAAAGCCGACATTGCTGAGCAGGAACTGGAACAGGTTGTGAATCACATCCGCCAGGCTGCCCAGCCTTGCCCGCAGGGTTTCGTCGGTGGCATCAAACAGAAAGCCCAGATTCAGCGCCAGCACCTGCGTCAGAAAATGCCGTGCCTGTTCCGCCGGCACACCGGGATACAGATAGCCCCCCTGGCTCATCGCCAGCAAACGCAACTGACTGATCACTTCAATGGTCACCAGTCGCTTGTCGCCGGTTTCCAGCGTATGACGCACCAGGCCCGGCAGCAAAACAGCAGGCTGATCCCAGTCTGTACCGTAAAAAATCCCGGCTTTATCCAGTTCCGGTGCCATGGGGTACAGGTCTTCTATACCCTGTGGTTGCACCATCAGGCGGGCAGCCAGTTCAAATACTGCAGACTGGTAGCGCACCTTGTTAAAAGGCCGTGCCTGAGCCAGCTGCTGTGTTGCGCGCTGTAACTTGTCGATTAAATGCTGGTTGCTCAACGTAAACCCTGTGATTTCAGACCTGTGATGTCAAATTAGGTACACGCCCTTCAGTTTAAAGGTAATAGTCCAGTTCTTCCTGCTCTTTCAGCAGATCGCGCAGCTCGTAGGGATCATCGCCAAAGAAATACACCAGCCCCCAGTGAGTCCCGAAGGCACTGCGCTTGGGTACCTTGTTCTGCAACGGTGACTGCAATTCATGGAATTCGAAATAGTTGTGACTTTCGGTTTCCTCGGGAATTTTCAGCTCATTCACCACACGGCGCCGCGGATACACGCCAAAGCAACCGGCATGACCTGTCGCGCCCTTCACCTCTTCCGGGAAGAATTTTTTGATTTCTTCGTCGGTGGTTTTGGGATCAAACATCATCACCAATGCCTGATAGCAGTTAAATCCATAGGAGCGTTCTATCAGCTCAAAGGCATTAAAGCCCGGTGGCCGGTAGGCCACTTCCCCAAAGTACATTTCGCCGTCGCTGGTAACAAAATATTCCGGATGAATAAAACCAAAATCAATATCAAAGGCCTCGATCAGTTTTTCGATTTCCTTTTCAACACGGGGCCGCCATTTTTCCAGGTCCGGTGTGGCAGGAACAAACACGGAATAGCCCAAAGACACATACTCGGAAATATTCAGGAAATGTACCTTGCGATCTTTGATAAAGGCTTCGACGGCAAACTCCCAGCCATCCAGATGGCTTTCCATCAATACCGGGAATTCCTCGTCGGGAATATTGTCAACGTCATCGGCGGTGCGAATCACACGGTGCCCAAGGCAACCGGCTTTATCAAAGGCTTTCAGGTGAATCGGATCGTTGGGGTCGCCGTCCAGTTTCAGCAGCGCCTGATTCACACGGGTAAGAAACCGGATCACGTCGCCTTTGTCCTGGGCTTCTTCGAAAATACCGACACGAATACCGCCGAGCTGGGCACGGCGTTTCATTAATGCCTTGTCACGAAACAGTAACGCCTGCCCCATCAGGCGCGGATTTTTCAGTAGTACGGAATTGATCGCGCCGGCCCATTCCACGGTTTCCTCGAACAGGGGTATGGCCACATCCACGCCTTCTTCCTTGAGACGTTCGGCAATTTCCATGGAGCGTTCATTCAGCCGCTCAAAGTCCCAGGAAATAAAAGGAATGTTATTGTCTTTGGCGTATTGTTCCGCCCATCGGGGAGCCACTATTACGTATCGCCGGTCAAAACGGTCTATGGCATCAATAGCATTCAGGCTCCAGCCAAGTATTGCGACATAACCTTTTTCAGGATTGTAATCAGACATGTGCTCCCCTCTCTGTTGGTTGGGTGTGCGTGTTTATTAAATATGCGAAACCGGTTCGCTACATTTAACCTCGCTGTGAAAATTAACGGAATACACTAATTACCCTAACGTATTCACGCTGTGATTGACAGGGATTGCAGACAAGGGCCCAGAGAGTGTTCAGTTTTTCTCAGTAAAACCAGTTAATTGGCAGGCAGGGGTCAGATCTGCTCAACAGTAATCAGCGGCTGTGCCGGTGCAATGGCCGGACCAAATTGTGTGTAAATAGCCACATCCGCGGCATCACGGCCATAACCAATAGCAATATAACCGGATTTGATACCGCGCTGAGTTGCATCAAATGAATACCAGCGGCCACCCACGTAGGCTTCAAACCAGGCATGCAGATCCATGGGTTCCAGACCTCGCAGATAACCCACCACCAGGCGCGCCGGAATGGTCAGGGCACGGCACAGGGCAATCCCCAGATGAGCCAGATCCCGGCACACACCCGACTGACGCTGATTGACCTCGGCAGCGGAAATAGGCACGGTACTGGTGCCGGGCAGATACTGAATATTGTCCCGTAGCCAGTTCTCGATAGCTTTGACCTGATCATAACCAAGGGTTTGCCCACCGGTAATCTGAAGCGCCATATCACCAAAACGGTCAGACTCGCAAAACCGGCTGGGAATCAGATAGGACAACACCTGTTCCGGCAGATTCTGCACTTCCACAAAAGGGGCACCCGGTGCTTCATCCAGCTGATCGGCGGTGTGCACCTCCACCATGGTATCAATCGACAGCGGCCCGGGCTGCGCCGTTAAACGCTGGCAAAGATTGCCATAGCCATCGGTAAACTCAATCACCGGTACCATCGGATGAATACGATATTCCTCTTTCGCTATCCACTGCTGCGCTCCGCTGCGGGGACGCAGCATCATGATAAAAGGTGTTGGTACCGATATTTCAAAATGAAACTCTGACGTTGCTCGTAACCACATACTGGTAACCAAGGTTGGAATCACATAACAGGGACTTTCCACAACCGGCTTGCAAAACAGCGCCATTCCGAACGAACCAGGCTCACCGGTTTCTGTTACCTTTGCATAACCACAGCCTTGAAGTAAACTCTCAGTTTCATCTACTGATCACTTTCAGGCCAGCCGTGTCAGAATCAGAACATCGTTACGCACTTAAACCGGGTCATAAAATTCACTGGTATCAGATTGAAAGCATCCTGGGAAAAGGCGGTTTCGGTATTACCTATCTGGCCCGGGATCTGAATCTTGATAAACCCGTCGCCATTAAAGAGTACCTGCCCTCGGAATTTGCGGTACGCGAGGAAGACAGCTCGGTTCACCCCCTGTCAGACCAGACCGAAGAACATTTTCACTGGGGACTTGACCGTTTTATCAAAGAGGCCCGCACCCTGTCGCGTTTTGAGCACCCCAATATTGTGCGGGTGCACGCGGTATTTGAGGAAAACAATACCGGCTATATGGTAATGGCTTATGAAAATGGCCAGAGTCTGAAAGACTTACTGAAAGCACAACAAACCCTGGATGAAGTAACCCTGTTAGCATTGTTTCTGCCCATTATTGATGGCCTGGAGCGGGTCCACGGGCAGGGGTTTATCCACCGGGATATCAAACCGGATAATATTTACGTGCGTGATGACGGCAGCCCGGTGCTGCTGGATTTCGGCTCCGCCCGTCAGGCAGCCGGCGGGGATCACACCATGACCAGTCTGGTGTCGCCGGGCTATGCGCCTTTTGAACAATATTATGCCAAAGGCGAGGAACAGGGCCCCTGGACCGACATTTACGGGCTGGGTGCTACTCTGTATCGCGCCGTTACCGGCAAAAAGCCCATGGATGCGGTGTATCGCAGCGGCGCCATGATCGAAAACGAAAGAGACACCATGGAAACCGCCACAGCACTGGCCCAGGGGCGCTATTCCCCGGCATTTCTGGCGGCTATTGATCATGCCGTTCAGTTTCGGCCGGGCAACCGGCCACAAACCCTTGCCGAATGGAAAGCCGAACTGGAAAAGGCCGGGCGGGAAGCTGAAGCCATTGGATCACCAGCGTCGCAACCCAGCGATGGCCTGCATCAGCAAGCAACCTTACAGGCCCCAGCAGAAGAGAATGCCACCCGGGTTCAGTCCCGTGCACATTACCCTTCCCCTGAAACACCCCCTGCCGCAAACAACACACCCGGAAAATCAGCAGCGCGCATATGGGTGGCTGGTACAGTTGCCGTCAGCCTGACGCTGGCAGGCGGATTTTATGTCTATCAGTCGTCAACCGTGACGGAACCGGCAAGCGAACGCGCCACATCCGGGCCAGCCGAATCCCACAAACTGAATGCACAACAACTGATTGAAGAACAGAAACGCCAAGCCGAAGCGGCCAGACGGCTGGAAGAAAAACATCGTCAGGAAGAAGCAGACCGCATTGCCAGGGAAAAAGCGGCAGCCGAACAACACCGGCAGGAAGAGCTGGAGAAAGCACGGCGTCAAAAGGAGCTGGCAAAACAAGCGGAAGAAAAACGTCGCCGGGATATGGAAAAACAGATTGCGGAATCCCAGGCTTTTCTGGCCAGTCGTCAGGCGCGGGAACCGGACAGATTTGCTTACGATGATAATACCGATGCGCAACCATTGAGCGCACCAAACGATACAAAAACTGTTAACGTACCGGCGGCCAGCCAGGCATGGTTCAGTACAGGAGTGGCACTGGAACGGGGCAAGCGCTATCAGATAACCGCCAGCGGAACCTGGAAAATGGGTGCCTTCTGCAACCCAAGCGATGCCACCGGTAATGGCATTTATACGCTGGCGTGCTGGGATGGTGGCGGCCAGACGGTAGCAGGCTATTCCCACGGTGCACTGATAGGAAAAATCGGCAAGGACACCCTGGCATTCCATGTGGGGCCCCGCCTGGAATTTACATCACCCCGTAACGGCACGCTCTATTTCATGTCCAACGACACCGCCAGTTTTATTGGCGATAACTCCGGTATTTTGCAGGTCACTATCCGGCAGCCTTCCACACACTGATCAGAAAAGCGTTCCGGCACCTGGGCTTATATAGCGGGGCTCATAACTTTGTCAGTCTGACTGCTGGCGGCTTTGCCAGTGTTCCCGCAATTTTTGTCGTTGCTCCGGCGTAAGCTGCTTCAGGCGTTGGCGCAGCGCGCGGCGCTTGTCAGGATCCGCTTCCAGCCAGCGTTGCTTCATCAGCTCACGACGTTCCTTTGGTGTGCGCTGCCATTGTTTACGCAGGGCTTTTTTCTTTTCCGGTGGCAGCTGCTGGAACCAGCGATATTTGCTACGCAGCTCCTTGCGCACGTCAGGCGGCAGTTGTTTGAAACGGGCAAAACGCTCTCTTAACGCCTGACGCTGCTCGGACGACATGGTTTGCCAACGCTGAAAACGCGCCTTCATTTGTGCTCGTTGTTCCGGGTTCATGTTCTGCCAGCGGCCAACGGCCTGTTGCAGCTTTTGTTTTTCTTCGTCGTTAAGCTGGCTCCACTGCTCTTGATAACTTTGCAGTAACGCCTGCTCATTGGCTGACAACTGTTCCCAGGCGGGTTCGGCGCCATGGACAAGCCCGGTAACAAACAGGGCAGCCAGTATCAGCCAGCGGCAAAGTCTGTTATCCGTTCGGCTGTTAGTGCATTTATTCATGACCCTCTACCTCCTGCCCCGGGCTGCTCGCTTCAGCGTCAGATTCTGCGGCACCCAGATTTGCCATTAATTCCAGTTCAACAGGATCAATCCATTCGCCCTCTTCCGTTTCAAACTCCACGAGGTAATCCAGAAACTCCCGTGACAGGACTTCTTCTGCCATTACGGCCGTTCCCACCAGCAGCAGTAACAGACCGCACCTTGTTGCATAGGTTTTCAGCATGCGTATCAACCCGCGTTTTCCTGTTCCATGAGCCAGGCCACAAATTCAATGTCTTCCATCAGGTCCAGGTCTTCTTCCGAGGTTAACAGCTCCATATCACCCGGCATGTCATCCGCCGCAGCCTGCAATACAGCATCAGGGGTCGCGCCCGGATCAGTAGCCGGCGTTGTCAGCACAATGGCGGCCACCAGCATGGCCGCCACCAGCCCGCCACCGGGAGCCCACCAGATCCAGGCGGTTGATCGGGGCTTGGCACTGCTTTCATTCAGTGTTTCATTGAGCGCTTCGCGCCGGATCTGGTCGAGCTGAGCCAGCGTTTCCTGCGGCAGATTATCCGCACGCTGATCCAGCGCCTGCTTTGCCTTGTCCAGAAACGGATCCTGATGTGTATCGTTCATTACCAGTAGCCCTCAAGTTGGGACCTTAATGTTGCGATAGCCCGGGAGTAATGGGATTTTACACTGCCTTCTGAAACAGCCATGGCGATGGCGGTGTCTGCCACGCTCAACCCTTCCCAGAGCCGTAATAAAAATGCCTGCTGCTGCCTGATGGGCAAGCGTGATACCGCTTCCACCAGTTGCGCGCTGGCCTGACTCAGATGCAGCTGCCTTTCCGGTGATACGCTGGCAGGGTCTTCTGCTTTCTGAATCGGGTCATGCTCTGTGTCTTCATCATCGTCATCCCGGCCTTTAAACCCCAGCCAGCCAAACCATTTATGTCTGAGCTGGCCGCGACGATGATGATCGTAAATTTTGCTCTGCAATACCTTGTAAAACAAAGGCTGCCATTCTGCCTCCGGCTTGTCACTGTAGTTGCGTATCAGCGTGATCATGGCCTCTTGCACAATATCCAGTGCATCCTGTTCACAGCCGGTAGCGATACGGGCCATCTGAAAAGCACGTTTTTGCACATGACAAAGAAACTGATCCAGTGCCTGTCGCTGATCCATGACCTTTGACAATTTGCCTTCCTGAAACCGGGATTGCGTGTAAGTGTACAACATGCCGCTGGGTTTAACAGTGAACCCGCAATGATCTGCGGGTTCACTGTCATTGGCTCAGGGCCTGAAGCGGGAAGTAATCACCATGGAGTGCATCTGATCTTCGCTCTGATCAAAACGCCCCAGTGATACCATTCGCCGCATGGCATGGCCGTCGTTCAGATGCAGGTTCAGTGCATCCACATAGTCCGCAAAATTCTTGTAGATCTGTATGGCGGGCTGCCCTGCCACTTTCACTGCGTACACACCATTACCGGATGGCAGCAGGGGTACCAGTGAAGGATCCGTTTGCAGGCCATCGTTCAGGGTAACAGGCACCCCGGCCAGTTTGACGCTAAAGCGGGCCTCGCTGACATCCAGCACCAGGCTGTCGGCATTGCTGGCAATAAAGGGCGACATACTGCCTTCACCAGTCCACACCACATTCATGGCCGCGGCCCGCTGTTCGGTATTGATATCAACCAGCGTTTGCGCCGTAAAATCCTGCGGAGCACTACCGAATGCTGCAGGATAGCCGCGCACTTTCACCAGGCTGCCCAGCTCCAGACCGCTCAGCGACAGGCTGGCAGGATCAATGTCATAAGCATCAGGATCGGCATCGTTTTCTGCCGTCATTCCGGTACCGGAAAAATCAAACAGATTAAGGCGACGGCCATTGATCCAGCGCAGATCCACCACCAGGGGTGATACGGACGTGACTTCACCCTTGATCAGATTCATCAACATGCGCACATGACCAGTGCTGGCATCCAGGGTGTACTGACCTGCCACCTCCCCACTCATCTCACCGAAAACCACAACACGCTGACCAATGGAAACTGCCTCTTTATCCAGCCCCTCGTTACTCAATGCCTGCCGGGTAACCCTGGTGGTATCACCCAGAGTGACCTGAATATTATCGTAAAAAGTGGCACTGCCATCTTTCCGGTCCACATGGCTGCCACGCAGCGTCAGTACATCGCCGTTACGGGCAATCACCACGCCGCGGGCAGAATCACGGCCCACCCAGGGTACGCTGGAGCCGGCCAGCACGCGCAGGGCATTGAATTCACGAACGCTGGCTACCTGACCGTAAACCAGCATCGGTGTGTTTTCCTCCAGTGTATTAAGCGCATCAATACCATCGGCACCGGTATAGGCAATGCCGTTAACTTCATACTCGGTAGTCTCTGCGGATTGCAGCGTCACTTCACCAAAGCTGCCGTTGTGATGGCGAAAAGGCCTTAGCAACATGGAAAAGGTCTGGGCATCCACATCCACACCACTCAGCAAACCCCGGCCGCGATGCTCCCGCTCCGTATCCCATTCTGCACTGGCCAGAATAAAGGGTTCCACTTCCACCACAGCGGGATCATAGGACAGTATGGTGTTGGAAGAATCCAGATCAAAGTCGATGGTTAACGCCGCAGGCACGCCTTTGCGGATTTTCAGTACCTGATCCTCATCCAGGGTGACATTCACGGTAAAGTCAGTGATGGGATCGCCTTCGGTATCCACTACTGACGCTGTGACCGGTTCACCCTCTTCGTTCTGCACAATAATTTCTGCATCGGAATAATCCAGGTTCAGATTCACTTTGGTGTAGTTACCGGCAGGCAATGTCCGGATGGTAAAGAACTCGGTCATATCCGTGTACTGGGCAAAATCGATACGGGTGTTCAGGGGAACTGTTTCCACCACCGCGCCATTCGCTTTTTCCAGGGTAATGGAAGCCAGCTCCACGGTGTATGACAGAAAATCCCCCTCGGCATCGGTAATGGCCAGAGCCACTTCGCCCTGCTCTTCTGCAACCGCTGTGGAATCGGAAGAACCACCGCCGCCACAGCCAACAGTGACAGCAGCCGCCATAAACAGATGGGTATAAATGAGCCCGCGGCCCAGCCGGCTCAGGCCTGACTGCCCGGTGGCTTTGTTTCTAATTCTTTGACTAAACATGAGTTTTCACTCCCTCGCTAAACGATGACTTGGTCTGTTGTTGCGGCCGCTATGGGTAATAACGAGGGAGCACAGGATTGGTTGACAGAAAACGGAAAAAAAAGAATCAGAGATAAAAACGGAGATAAGCGTGCAGGCGCCAGTCGCCGGCTTCGGTATCGAAACCATCGTCCGCCAGCGCCCGGGCCACCACCAGATAGAGGCTGCTGCGCCGGCGGTAATGCAGGTCAACGCCCAGACCGACAGAGCGCAGGGTGTTCCGGTCTTCCGGGATAACAACATCACGTTGAAAACCAGTCCGGGTACGGCTGATGCTGACATTGATCGCATCCCGCCGCGCCTGAGCCCAGTCATAAAACAGGAGCAGCCAGGGTTGCCACTGTGAATCATCCATGGCGGCTGTGAACAGGCGGGTCCGGTACTCCAGGGTAGTTTCCAGCACGTCATTCCCGGAGAATACCTGATCGTCGTATCCCCGCACGGAATAGAGACCGCCAATACTGCGCTGAAAAGCCGGCAGCAGGGGTTCGCCAAAACTGCTTTGCCAGGTCAGAGCCAGCACCAGTTGCTGATGTTGCCTTGTTTTGCCCGCGTTCCCCAGATACCAGCGGTGCTCATAATCAGCCAGCAGCAGGGAAAACCGGGTATCCATATCCAGGCTGGCCTGGGCTTCCACAAGCGTCTGAGTCTGGCCGATAGTCACGGGCACCACCACTGTACGACTGGTTTGCCGGGTATTCGCCAGCGAGGGCTCGTTCCATTCATAAAGCAGCGAGCCTCTTGCCGAATAACCGGATAACGATTCCCGCTGCCATTGCAGCTGCAATCCCGGCAGCAAAAACCGGTTGCTGCCCTGACCTTCATAAATCAACAGATCTTCAGTGTCCGTCTGTTGCCAGCGGACACCGGCACCCCAGTTTATCAGCCACTGGTCACCGGCATTCAATGTCATCAGATAAGCAGCAACCCCTGAGACTGATCATCAATGTCTTCATTGCTGTCGGGTACGGGAATACGATCGAAGGAATAGAACCCGTTAAGTGCCAGGTAAGTGTCACCCGCCAGGGGGGCCGTATCATATTGCAGATTGATACTGTGATAGCGATCAAAGGAATCCGTTTGCAGATCCACCGCAAAATAATCCAGCGGCGCCAGCAGATCCATTTTGCTGGCAGACAGCAACTCTCTCAGTTCATTGTCGCTGTCGATCCCGGTATCGTTAAGCTCCAGGGAAAACTCCCAGGAATCCGGGGGAGCATGGGACAGTTCAGACTGGTCCAGATTAAGGAGAAACAGGTAATCTTCGGTGGGCTCAGCCCGGCAGATAACCGCACTGCAGAGCAGGACCGCGCCCAGCATCAAAGGTGGACTGCCTCTCAACACAAGCTTAACGCGAACCGGCAGACGCCAGGCCAAACTCAATTTTTTTCGTTTCCATATCAACCCGGACAACGCTCACCTGAATTTTATCACCCAGGCTGTAACGCTCATTGGTGCGCTCACCTTTGAGTAACTGCCGCCCGGCATCAAAATGATAAAAGTCTTTTCCCAAAGAATTTATATGGACCAACCCTTCAATGCCGGTGTTATCAAGCTCAACGAATAATCCGAAACCAGTGACTTTGGTCACCGAGCCCAAAAAGCTTTTGCCGACCGCGTCCTGCATATACTCGCATTTCAGCCAGGCATCCACATCCCAGCCGGCCTTGTCGGCCCGACGGGACAACTGCGAACAGGAGGCCGCCAGTAACGCCATGTTTTCTCTGTCGTAAGGGTAAGCTGAACCGGTAGCGGAAACACTGTCGTCCTTCGTCCGACGGCCAGCAGACTGCACCAGAGACGTCACAGACTGAAGCACCCTGCGCGCGGCACCATTGGATTGCTTTTCACGGATGGCGGCACGAATAGCCCGGTGAACCAACAGATCCGGGTAGCGCCGGATGGGCGAGGTAAAATGCGCGTATTCAGAATAAGCCAGACCGAAATGCCCTTTGAGGTCGATACTGTAGTCAGCCTGACTGAGTGAACGCAACATCACGCCCTGAATAATGTCCGCATCGGAACGCTCACCCACATGTCGGAGCAAGCGATCGTAATGAACCGGGGTTGGCTTGTCGCCACCCGCCAGCTTCAGACCTTTACCCGCAAGAAACCCCTGCAGGCTTTTCAGTTTGTCTTCTTTGGGTGCTTCATGGTTTCGGTATAACACCGGAACCTTCAGCTTTTTCAGAAAGCGTGCCGCCGCCACATTGGCGCACAACATACATTCTTCCACCAGCCGGTGTGCATCGTTGCGTTCAACGGGAAGGATTTGCTGGATCTTGCGATTGTTGTCGAACAGGTATCGGGTTTCCCGGGAATCAAAATCCATCGCGCCACGGCTGCTTCTGGCCTTGCGCAGTACACCATAAAGCTGGTGCAACGATTTGATATGAGGAACCAGTGGTGAATGCTCACGGAGCATACGCTTGCCGGCGTCCGATTCCGGTGCAGTTAACAATGCGTTCACCTGAGAATAGGTCAGCCGGGCATGAGAATGAATAACCGCTTCAGAAAACTGATAGTCTGTGATTTTTCCTGACTTGCTGAGCTTCATTTCGCACACAATCACCAGGCGATCCACATCAGGATTCAGCGAGCACAGGCCGTTCGACAGCGCCTCCGGCAGCATGGGTACCACATAACCGGGAAAATAAACCGATGTACCGCGTTTTTGCGCCTCGGTATCCAGCGCGCTTCCGGGAGCGACATAGTGGGAAACATCCGCAATGGCCACTTGCAGGCGCCAGCCATCCGCCAGCGTTTCACAATAAACCGCATCATCAAAGTCTTTGGCATCTTCACCATCGATGGTGACAAACGGCAAATGCCTCAGGTCTGCGCGGTTGTGCTTGTCGGCTTCGGCAACCTGTGCGCCGAAAGACCGGGATGCCCGTTTCACGTCAGCGCTCCAGCTGTCGGGAATGCCGTGCTGATTGATGGCAACCTGTATTTCCATCCCGGGCGCCATGGGATCACCCAGCACCCGCGTGATACGGCCAAAGGCCCGGAACTGATGGCAGGGAAAGTCAGCAATGGTAACCACAACATACTGGCCCGCTTTTGCTCCCTTCAGATGATTGCCATCCACATCAATTTCCTGGGCAATCCGGCTGTTCTCGGGCACGATGTAATAGCCACCGTCATCAAAACACAGCTCTCCCAGAACCTGGGACAGGGCCCTCTCAGTGACTTTTACCAGCGTCGCTTTCTTGCGTCCGCGATGATCAACACCACTGACCCTTGCCTGGATGCAATCACCATCAAAAACCTGCATCATGTCATGCTTGCTCAGCAACAGGTCGTCGCCACCGGCATCATTCACCAGAAAGCCGAACCCGTCACGGTGACCGATAACGCGGCCGGTGATCAAGTCTTCTTTATCCAGCACACGGTAACCGCGTCGGTGATCAAACAGCACCTGACCATCACGCTCCATGGCTCGCAGGCGGCGCCTTAACGCTTCCAGTTCCTGTTTGGCGGACAGTTTCATGGTTGTTGCCAGCTGCCGGCGCTGCATAAAATCACCGTGGCGTTTCAGCAGGCCCAGTATAAAATCGCGGTTGGGAATCGGGTGGGTATATTTTTTGGCATCTACAGCATCAAACGCTGTTTTCGAAGCTACTATCATTAATTTTTTTCTCTTGGAAATTCACCAGCGGCAGCATTACTTTCAGAAACAGAAACCGTTTCACGGACAAAAACCATGTCACGCAGAGGCAAGTAAAACTGGCTGGCATCACCCGATGGGACGGGTAACTTAAAAGGGTGTGTAAACAGAATGGAGGCGCTGACCTGAGTGGCGGGGGGAAACAGACGAGGCTTGTGTATTCACGTTTATCTATCTTGGGTTCTGTATCCGGACGCCAAGCCAATAAAGCTTCACGTCCGGGCCAGAGGTCGCAATCAATCAGATTGCAACAATGTTCTCTGCTTGCAGGCCTTTCTGACCCTGAGTAACAGTAAACTCAACGGACTGACCTTCAATCAGTGTTTTAAAGCCTGAGCTGACGATGGCGCTGAAATGGGCGAAAACGTCCGGGCCGGATTGTTGCTCGATAAAACCAAAGCCTTTTGACTCATTAAACCATTTTACGGTTCCGGTAGCTTTATTAGACATATCAATATCCTGTAAAAATAATCTATAGGTGTGCCTTCATAGCACAATGAATAGCGGGAAAAACAAACGACAATTTAGAAACTACAGGACGAGGACTACAAGAACGCAACGAAATGGAGAGTGTAAATATGAGGCTTTATTTCTAGCTATGGGGAAAGTATAGACTATGCCGGGTAAAGTCAACTGGTTTCACAGATCAGACGATAAATAAATCACTCCCGGCAAGTGAAGCAGGTATAGCACCCGCACAGGCCGCCCCGGAAAACCCTAATCTGTATAGCCGGGCTTTCCGGGCGGGAACCGGTGAATTATCAGCACCGGCTTAAGGCGCTATTTTGTTTTTGATCGCTTTGGCAATGGGAGATGGAATGCTGTTAATCGCCCCCAGCACGTGTGGGAGCGCTTTGAGCTTTAGCCCTTCGTACTCACTCGGCACCACCGCATCAATCAAATGGGGGCCCGGTTCATCAAAGGCTTTTTTCAGGGCTTTGTTCAGTTCTTTTGCGGTTTTTACCTGCACCGCCGGCATCCCCATTCCCTTGGCCATGGACACAAAATCAATCTGCGGCTGCGAAAGATCCAGTTGCGATTTGGCTTTGGGGCCGGCACTTTCCGCGCCCACCCGTTCCAGCTCAATATTCAGAATGGCATAGGAACGGTTATTAAAAATAATGGTGGTAACATCCAGCTTTTCCCGAACAATGGTCCACAACGCCTGAATAGTGTACATGGCGGTGCCATCACCCACCAGCGCAATCACCGGCCGGTTGCCACCGGCAATAGCAGCACCCACCGCTACCGGCAAGCCCTGACCAATGGCACCACCGGTAAGTGTTAACACATCATGGCGTGGTGCGCCGGCAGTAAAGAAAGGCAGTTTCACACCGGAGGTTTGGGCTTCGTCAGAAATAATCGCGTTTTCCGGCATCAGGGCACCCAGAGCCTGACACACCTTGCCGGCATTCAGTTTACCGGACGGCAGTTTGGGGCGTTCTTCCTGCTGAATTCTGGGAGCAGTGGCATCGGCACCCACGGCCGACACCAGCGCCTGTAAAGTGCCCACCGCATCCTGATGGGGCTCCACCAGATGATGAACCTTGCAGCTGTCCGGCACCAGATAGCTTTTCTTGCCCGGGTAGGCAAAGAAAGACACCGGCTCTTTGGTATCGACAATAATCAGGTGGTCATAACCGGTAAGCTGCACCGTGGCCATTTCCGCCAGATAGGCAATACGTTCCACCGGCGGTAAACCCGCGCCCCGCTCCAGACGGGTGGGGAACACTTCAGTAAATAATTTGGCCCCGGTTTTTTCAGCAATTTTTGAGGCGGCGACCAGGCCCTCTTCCATCAGCACCCGGCGCCCCAATAAAAACGCGGTCTTTTTACCTTTTTTCCGCAGCACATCGGCGATTTGAGAGATGACCTGTTCGGGGGCCAGATCCGGTGCAGGCGGTGCCACGGCATCCTCGGCTTTACCCCCTTCGCCCCAGGACACATCCGCAGGCAATATCAGTGTAGAAATCTGCGCCGGTGGATTCTGTGCCACAGCAATGGCTTCGGCCGCATCTTTGCCTACTTGCTCCGTTGACTGGGAGGTGCGAATCCAGGAAGACACATTGCGGGCGACGGTTTCAATATCGGATTCCAGCGGGGCGTCGTACTGCTTATGGTAAATGGCATGATCACCAATAATATTCACCATGGGCACCCGCGCCTTGCGGGCGTTATGCAGATTCGCCAGGCCGTTGCCCAAACCGCACCCCAGATGCAGCAAAGTGGCTGCAGGTTTGTTGGCAATGCGGGCATAGCCATCGGCGGCACCGGTGGCCACACCTTCAAACAGGGTCAGAACAGCTCGCATATCGGTGCCGTCCAGCGCTGCCACAAAGTGCATTTCCGACGTGCCGGGATTGGTAAAGCAGGTATCGACACCTGAGTTGATAAGGGTATTGATCAGGGCATTGGCACCGTTACTCATTGAACCACCTGGTAATTAACAACATGACATCCACTTGGGAGTTGAAGATAGCTGCTCGGGTGGGATTGCTCAATGACTCGCCGGGTCAAACTATTGGTAAATACGGACGGCGGCGGAAACAGACTCCGCCGCCTTTGTTGATGAAGAATGCGTTGACAGGTAATGAATTGACTGGCGCTGACTAGCCTGCTTCCTGCACCGGCTGACTTGCCTATGCCTGCTGTTGTTGAGACTGATGCCGCCCCACGGCAGACAAAAGCGCCTGCAGTGTGGCGGTGGTGGTGTCTTCCGCCAGGGCAGCAGCCGTAACAACCCGGTCGTTAACCTCCACCTGAATGCAGGCCAGGGCATTGGCGGTGGTTCCTTCTCCGAGTGCAAACTCATCGTAGGCATGCACCTTCAGGCTGATCTGGTAGCGGTTCTGAATGGCTTCTGCCAGCGCTTCCACCGCCCCCTGGCTGAATCCCTGCAGACAGGTCACCACATTGTCTTCACCAAATTCCACCTGGGCTTTGACACCATCATCCGCTTTATGCAGATCATAGGAACGTAACTGCCAACCGCCGGGAATGGCCAGATACTCTTTTTCAAACAGCTGGTGAATGGTATGGGAATCAATTTCGCCACCGGTGATTTCCGCTTCCTTTTGCACCACTTGCGAAAACGCCACCTGCATCCAGCGGGGCAGGTTAATGTTGTAATCCCGCTCCAGAATATGGGCCACGCCACCTTTGCCGGACTGGCTGTTGATACGTACCACCTCTTCATACCGACGCCCCAGATCAAAGGGGTCAATGGGCAGATAGGCAACATTCCAGGCATCATCCGCCTTGCGGTAATGCAGACATTTGCGAATAGCATCCTGATGGCTGCCGGAAAAGGCGGTAAACACCAGTTCACCGGCATAAGGATGGCGGGGATGGGTACTGATTTCCGTACAGGCTTCGACAGTGCGCACAATGTCCGCCATATCCGATAAATCCAGTTCGGGATCAACACCCTGGGAATAAAGATTCATGGCCATGGTCACCAGATCCATATTGCCGGTGCGCTCACCGTTACCCAGCAAGGTACCTTCAATTCGATCGGCTCCGGCCATCACACCCAGTTCCGCTGCCGCCACACCGCAACCACGATCGTTATGGGTGTGCAAACTCACTATCACATGCTCACGCATTTGCATGTGATCGCAAACGTATTCAATCTGATCGGCGTACACATTGGGTGTGGCCATTTCCACGGTCGCCGGTAAATTAATAATCACCGGCTGGCCCTGGTCCGGGCGCCACACCTGATTCACTGCATCAATCACTTCCACCGCATAATCCAGCTCCGTACCGGTAAAACTTTCCGGGGAATACTGAAAGGTCCACCGGGTTTGAGGATTCTGTTTCGCATGGGCTTTGACACACTCGGCCCCTTTAACCGCGATTTGTTTAATGCCTTCGCGGTCCATGGCAAACACCTGTTCGCGCTGCACGGTGGAGGTGGAGTTGTACACATGTACGATAGCCCGGGGGGCACCTTGAAGCGCTTCGTAAGTACGGGCGATTAATTCCGGGCGGGCCTGGGTTAATACCTGAATGGTGACGTCATCAGGAATGCGGTTTTCTTCAATCAGTTTGCGGCAGAATTCAAAGTCCGGCTGACTGGCGGCAGGAAAACCGATTTCAATCTGCTTGAAACCGCATTTCACCAACAGATCAAACAGGTTCTGTTTTTGCTGCACGTTCATGGGCTTTACCAGCGCCTGGTTACCGTCCCGCAGGTCCACCGCACACCAAAGGGGGGCCTTGTCGATTACCTGATCGGGCCAGCGGCGGTCGGTTTTACGGATGGGCGAAAAAGGGCGGTATTTGCGATGGTCAAAGCTCATGGTGGTTTCCTTGAAGTTCGCGCTAAGAATGAAGTTTGGCGGAGAGTGGCGACTTGCCCGGTCAGGCCCTTCGCCCCCCGCTGACTGCCTGGCTTATGGCCCTGGCATGGCGCAGGCCTTGTGAGCCCTTGCCCCTGAAATGCTGCCTTGTGAGCAGCTTTCATCGATGGGAGCCAGTGTAACGATTCTCCGGCGCAATTAGGTTGCGAAGTTTGCTTTTTTGCCCGTTGCGGTGATATTTTATGCCTCATATCTCCATTTACTGGCAATATTGAGCCCCAATGAATGAAAAACTCATTAAAATCGACCGCATTGACCGCCGGATTCTGGAATTACTGCAACAGGATGGCGGCCTCTCCAACCAGGAACTGGCAGCCCGGGTAGGCTTGTCGCCCTCTCCCTGTCTGCGCCGGGTAAAAGCCCTGGAGGAAGCCGGCATTATCCTCAATCGCGTTACCCTGCTGGATCGCAAAAAACTGGGGCTGGATCTGACCGTGCTGATACTGATCGGCATGGACCGGCATACCCCGGAACGCTTTGAGGAATTCGAGACCAAAGTGGCAGAGCTGCCGGAAGTGCAGGAGTGCTATTTGATTACCGGGCAAGATGCGGATTACATGCTGAAGGTGGTGGTGCCGGATATGGACGCCTACCATGTGTTTTTGCTGAACAAGATCACCCGTATTCCCGGGGTGAGTGGTGTGCATTCCAGCTTTGTGTTGCGGCGGGTGATTGACAGTACGGTGTTGCCGTTGAGTTATTGCAACTGAGTTTTTACAGCGGAAAGGCGCTGTCAGAAAAGCCCGTCGATCTCTTCTGAATCTATGGGCTTTTTAAGGTAGCCATTAAATATTGAATGGCGGTCCATTTTTTCAATATCTGTCGGCGTGAAGGCGGAAACCGCGTAAATCCGCACCGGAGCCATTCCATGCTCTGCTTCCCAGTCCCGGATTTTTTGCGTGGCCGTTATGCCATCCATGTCCGGCATCTTGTAATCGATAAAAATAAGATCCGGACGTTCGTCGGCGCAACAGGCACGATTCACTGCTTCGGCACCACTACCGGCAACCGTAACGCTCAGGTGTTCATAATCCGATAACAACTCACTCAGAATATATTGATTGACCTGATCATCATCCACCACCAGAGCTCTCTGAGGCTGCCTGCCTTGCGCAGCCAGCGGAATAAAACGTTGCAACTCCTCCACCAGTTTTATCCGGCTGATCGGCTTGCTCAGGTAACCGTCTGTGAGTTCGCGAATGACTTTTTCCTGCTGCACCAGTGCGGAGGCGGTCGCAGCAACCACGGGTATGTGCCGGGTCTCGGGATTCGATTTGAGCCGGCGGGTGGCTTCATAACCGTCCATAACCGGCATCTTCATATCCATGAAGATCAGGTCGAACCGGACTGATTTCACCATTTCAATAGCTTGTGCTCCGTTTTCCGCTTCATACACTGTAAAGTTCCATTCGCTCAGATGTGTGCGCAGCACATCGCGGTTTATCTCGTTGTCATCAACAATCAGAATCGTTGCCGGGGAAAAATTCAGTGCATCCTGCGGGGTTATCAGCGCTCGCTCACTCGTTTTTGGCTCCGGAATATATTCGACTTCGGGAAAACGGCAACGGAAGGTACTGCCTTTCCCCGGTACGCTGTGCAAAACCAGCTCACCACCCAGAAGCTCAACCAGCTGGTGACTCAGCGATAAACCGATACCGGTGCCACCATAGTCACTGATTTGCTGATGCTCCGATTGCTCGAAAGCGCGAAAGATACGCTGCTGATCAGATTCACTGATGCCTTTGCCGGTATCCTCGATGGCTAGCCCAAGGGTAAAGGTATGTCTGGTCTGATTCACCTGTGATGCCGCTATCCGGATCGCCACATGGCCCCGATCAGTAAACTTGATCGCGTTATTCACCAGATTAATAATGATCTGGCGCAGCTTGGTTTCGTCAAAACGGATACTGGCGGGAACCAGCGGCTGTGTGTCTATTACCAACTCCAGATCTTTCTCGGCCGCCTGGCGGGTAAAAATATAGGTCATTTCTTCCAGCAACAAGGGCAATGACATGGGCTGGATCTGAACCGGCATTTTCCCAGATTCAATGCGGGAAAGATCCAGTACGGAATTAATCAGACTCAGCAGACCTTTACCGGCCAGGTTAATGGATTTCAGGTAGCCTTTTTTCTTGTTGTCCTGTTCTTTGGTTTCCAGTATTTCTGAAAACCCGATAACGGCATTCAGCGGCGTGCGCAACTCGTGTGACATGTTGGTCAGGAACTTGGTTTTGGCCTGATTGGCGGCTTCTGCGGCTTCGAGAGAAGCTTTCAGTTCAATGGTTCTTTTGTCTACTTGCCGCTGCAAATCGGCCTTGTGTTTTTCCAGTGCCTCGTTGGCCTGCATCGTGCGCAAATTGGCAAGCCCCATACGCCCGACAATTTCGGCAAGGCGCACCAGAAACGCCATATGCTGCTGAATGGTTTCCTCATCATAAACCGGCACCCGGTCAATGGCTTCCAGGTAGGCATCCTTGTTGAAACCCATGTCTTCCGCCTGACGGGAAAAATAATTCAGATCGGGTTTCTGATAAAAAAACTGGCCGGTAAAGAAATTGGCCATATGGTGGCCGTCAATGATGACCGGGGTGGCAATATCCACCAGGCCATTCCTGCACTGGTAGACATTGTACTGGGCACCTTCCGCCAGCATCCCGGCAAGGGCCGTATCGCTTTCATTACAACGCTTGCTGGTAACTTCATTCACGCGGTGAAACCAGGTACAGGAATCCTGCCAGTTGGTGGCAATCAGCACATTGCCTTCCAGATCCAGCAGGGCGGTTACCATACCGGTGATATCGCTGTAGCTCTGGAACAGAGCCGTCAGCTCATCGATATCAACTATATCCCTGATATGTAACCTTTTCTCCCTGAAGATCAGATCACCGGCCATCGCATAACCAACTGTTTTATAGCAACTGTCTGGCTTTAGTATAGGTCACTTCAGGCGGTCAGGACGGGGATTCTTTCTGCCAGGGCCAGCGCCCTTCCACCTCCAGGTGCAGGGTGATACTAAGAAAGCTTCTTATTAATATGATCAGTGCGAGTACGCCGACATTACTCAGGGAATCCGCCACCACCACGGTGCGGATAATGTCGCCGGCAATCAGAAACTCCAGCCCGAGAATAATGGAGCGCCCCAGATCCTTGCGATACTTTTTATAGGCCACACCTTCTTCCAGTTTTTTGAAGGTGCGAATGAACACGACTGTTGCCAGTATCGATCCGATGATGACTACCAGCACCCCGAACGCCTCGATGCTGTAGCCGGCGATGGTGATAATCTCAATAAACTCTGCTTCCATGAGCCACCCCGAAAAGTTTTGATAACGTAAAAAGCTTTTGATATTCCGGAGTATAGAGTATGGCAACGGGGTGCTGCAGCACCGTCAGCGTGCTGCGCTGACTACAGCCGCTCTACAATCATGGCGTTGGCCAGCCCGCCGCCTTCGCACATGGTCTGCAATCCGTAGCGGGCATTGCGACGCTGCAATTCATGGATCAGGCTGGTCATCAGCTTTGCGCCTGTGGCACCGAGCGGGTGGCCCAGGGCAATGGCACCACCATTCACATTCAAACGGTGAATATCGGCTTTCATTTCCTGAGCCCATACCAGCGGCACCGGCGCAAAGGCTTCGTTAACTTCGTAAAGATCCATGTCAGCCATGGTCAGGCCGGCACGCTCCAGGGCTTTTTGTGTGGCCGGGATCGGTGCCGACAGCATCATCTCCGGATCATCACCCACCACGGCAAAACTGGTGATTTTTACCATGGGATCGGCGGTGACTTTTTTCAGGCCCGCCTCATTCACCACCATGACCGCAGCAGCACCATCGGTGATCTGACTGGACGTGGCCGCGGTAATCGCGCCCCCTTCCATCAGCACCTTCAGTTTGGCCATGGACTCCATACTGGCGTCATAGCGAATGCCTTCGTCTCTGGAAATCACCGAGGTTTCGCCTTTGTCATCAATGCCTTTCAGGGATAACAGTTCGGGTTTAAAAAGACCTTTATTGGTGGCCTGTGCCGCTTTCTGGTGGCTGCTCAAGGCAAACTCATCCAGCTGTTCACGGGACAGTTTCCACTTACGCGCCATCAGCTCCGCACCGGCAAACTGGCTGAATTTAACGCCGGGATAATTCTCCTGCAGACCGTTTCCACCAAAAGGCATACCACAGCCGTTTTTATAGCCGAGCTTACTGGGGCTGCCGATAGGCACCAGGCTCATTACTTCCACCCCACCGGCAATCACCACATCCTGCGTGCCGGACATTACCGCCTGAGCCGCAAACTGAATCGCCTGCTGTGAGGAACCGCACTGGCGATCAATGGTGACCCCGGGAACACGTTCAGGCAGGGACGACGCCATAATACAGTTACGCGCCACATTCAGGGCCTGGGCCCCCACCTGGCTGACACAGCCAAAAATCACATCATCCACCAGGGCGGGATCGATACCGGCCCGCTCCACCACTGCATCCAGCACCTTTGCACCCAGATCATTGGGGTGCCACTGGGACAGCCCCCCGTTTTTTCTGCCCCCGGGTGTGCGGACGGCAGCGACGATATAGGAGTGATTGGATGTGTTCATGGAAATCCCCTGGTCATTTCTGTGATGACTGTTTTTGTGGTTGCTGTCAGCCAGTGTAGCGGCTTTACCGGGGATGATCCTACGGGCAACAAAAACAGTCAACCCGTCCTGTTTTGAGTGGTGATTGTTTCGTTCAGCTGAGCCCCTCAAAGATGACAAAGCGCCCATACAGGCACGATCAATGTTTAACCGCGCCCGGGCCTGGAGAGAGACCTGAGGAATACCACTATCTGCTATTTGCTACCGGCCACTTAATTAGTGAGGTGTGAAGTAAACAGCAATATCCACCGCGATCAGCACAATAATGATCCACTCAAGAAACGCGGAGTGCTTGTGATGCTGCTCGGCCACCAGCACATCCAGCAATTCATGGATGGTGGACAGCTTGAGATTGAGCAGCTCGATACGGGGTGAAAGGTCCAGGTATTTGGCCAATGTCTGGTAGTAGTTTTCCAGCTCCGGGTAATCCCAGAAGAACTCCGGCGTATCCAGCAAACTGAAATGCAACGTAATATCACTGCTGGTTTCAAACAGTATGCCCCGCAGCTTAGCCAGTTCCCGACGGGACAGGGGAATCTTGCCGGTTGCTGCCAGTGTCTTCGACAGATAGCGGTTTTCCTGAATAACGCTCTGGGCTTCGGCTTCAAAAAATTCCAGTTTGATGGACTGGGCAAAGCCATGACTGAGCGCCAGCCGGATCAGGGGCTCATCGGATGGCAGCGTCACCAGATCATGATGAATCCTGAACTCCTGCTCCTCCATCAGCTGATAATGGTATTGCTCGGAAAACTGTTGCCGGCTGGCATCATTGAGCACCCCCGTTAACTGATGGCAAAGATGCATTCGATCGTCTTCCGGCAGGTTCCAGCTGACCAGCACCCCGTATTCAAAAAACCAGGCTTCACCCCTGGAGCGCTTTATAAAGAAGGCATCGCGATAGCGCACTGCGCCCATCTGATGGATCAGCAGCGGCTCTATCTGGGCTTTGTTCAGATCCCGCCCCAGCAGGGCCACGTTAATTCTGGATAATTCCTGGGTTTGCTTTGTTGCGTTCATACATTATCTTCAGGCGGACTGATCCACAGGGCGAATGGCAACCGCCGTGCGCAGGCGCCCTGAACCAAAGGCCGACATCTTATCGAAATCCTGTCGGGCGATAGGCAAATGCTGACAATCAATGGCCCTTTGTGCTTTCTCGTCCAGATCCGGATCATGCACGTAAAAGCAACGGTCATCGATACCGGTCACTGTTACCCAGTGGGGGGCCTTTTTCCCATCCAGGCGAAAAGTGCTGATCAGAATCAGCACGGCATAGCCCTGCTGCAACCAGTCTGCCACCTGCTGCTGGGAAATATCCTGGTATTCTATCGCCACACCCTGTTGCGTGGCTTTTTCCATAAACTGTTCGTGCACCACGCCCAGAATGCGCTTTTTGTTTTCCGAACGAACGCCATCTATAAAAAGCGTGTTGCGGGTATTCAGGTAAACGCAGGCATCAAAGCCCCGTGCTCTGGCGGCCAGTGCCAGCCCCACCGGGTGGCAGCCACCATGGCCGGATGTCATAAAGATAGTGGTGGCTTCACGCCAGATATCCAGTTCCAGCGGCTGCTGCAAAGAGACCTTTTCATCCAGACTGGCCATGGCCATCATCAACGCCGCCGGCCCGCAGGTAAACTCGGTGGTTTGCTGATACCAGGGCGTGGCCCGCTGAATCTGCTGGTCCGACATCTGGCGGATGGTTTTTTGCATCCGCAGGGCGTCGGTGTGGTCGTCGTAATAATCCGAGTACTCACCAAAGGTGCGGTACCCCAATGATTCATACAAGCCGATCGCAGCGGTATTGTTCTTTGCCACTTCAAGCCGCATGAACAAACGGCCCTGTTCCGCGGTGCGCTTTTCCAGTGCCAGTAAAAGCTTTTTCGCCAGACCATGGCCCCGCATACCGGATAAAACCGCCAGGGAATACAGGCGGGCAAGCCGGGTTCCCCGATGGCACCACACCAGACCATAGCCCACCAGTACGCCGGCTTTTTCAATCACCAGAAAGATACTGTGTTTGGACTTGATCCAGCGGCGCATACTGCGCTTGCTTAAACGATCCTGAGAGAAGCAGGCTTCCTCAACCGCCATCAGGGCGTCCAGATCGTCCGGGGTAGCTGTGCGGAAACGAAACTCCACATCAGCCGTCAGTTTGGTGTTCATCGATACACTCAGCTTCTACTGTCAGCTATTAAAATCCACAACCCGGTTCATCACTTGCCAGGCCTTGAATACCACCGCCTGTTGCCATAAAAGATCCCGGGGACAAAAATGTTTCAGCATACTTTCCCTGATGGGCAGATAATGCTTGTCCTGAAGGCTTTCCGGGGTACCAGTCCGCCAATACAAATGATCCTGACACAAGACCTCAAACAACTCGCCAGTGGCATAAGAGCCAAATTCCAGGGTGAGATAACAGCCTTTGTCTTGCATCAGTTCATGCCAGCGGTAATCCAGCAGGCCATGCTTGGGCTGGGAAAAGGAATCGCCCGCCAGGGTGTTGGCCACCGCCTGCCCGAACAGCCGGGTGGCATAACGGTTACCAGCACTATCCGCCGGGTGATCGGAAATCAGTTCACCATAGGCCCAGGGGCCCAAACCGGTATGCAGATCAACCACCACCAGTTCCCGTTGTGCCAGTTGCCAGTGGGCGATAATGTCGTCGATAACACCGGATGAAAACGCCGGCGCCTTGCCACCATAAAAAGGCGCCCAGGGAGAATCGTATTGGCCCTCTGTTACCACCCGTTCAAACTCTGCCTGGCCCCATTGCACCACCAGCTGCATCAGCCCCTGGTTGCGGGCTTCGCGGCTTTCCTGCAGCAGGGCATTCAGCACCTGTTGCTGGCGGGGATCCGCAGCCGGCAACTGGCTGAAATCCACAAAATTACGGTTCAGGTCGATGCCTTCGTGATCACAACGCCGGGCCCAGTACATTCCCCAGGGATTCAGGCTGTGAACCATCAGGATGGCCAGATCTTCCGGCAGCGGATGAGTCTGGTGATTAATCTCATGGAGCAGAAAACTCTGAATGGCGCTGCCACAATAACCTTCCACCCCGTGGGTACCACTGATCATGACCAGTACCCGGTTGGCCTGGGGATTACCGAAAAAAACCGCGTCTACCGCCAGTTCCGGCAGGCCTTCAATTATCAGCGGCCAGCAGCAGGAATCCCGGGGCAAATAAGCTACCTTCTGACAGGCCGCCAGAAACTGCTTGCGGCACTTGTCATAATCCGTTTTAAAAAACCGCGCTACATCCAGAAAGTTTTCCAACACCATCGCTTAAATTCCTGAACCTGACTGCCCGCCGCCAAATGACTCTGTTACCGCCCCCGGGATTCCAGCCGGCGCTGGAACTCCGACATGATTTGCATATAAAGCTCATCACCCAGGTAGGCATCTTCCACCTTGTGATCAATGCTGGGGTTGTCGTTCACTTCCAGCACATAGGCTTTGTTATCCTGCTCTTTCACATCCACCCCATACAGGCTGTCGCCGATAATACGGGCGGCTTTCATGGCAGCATCCAGCACCGACTTGGGCACTTCAAAGGTGGGCAGGGTTTCAAAGCCACCGGAGAAAAACCGTTTCGCGTCATGGTTATAAATCTGCCAGTGGTTACGCGCCATTTCATAACGGCAGGCATAAATTGCCCGGCCATTCAGCACGCCCACCCGCCAGTCGAAATCCGTGTACAGGAATTCCTGGGCCAGCACCAACGCACTGTGACGAAACAGTTCCGTGAGTTTGCTGGTCAGCTCCTGACGGTTCTTTACCTTGAACACGCCTTTGGAAAAAGACCCTTCCGGCATTTTTAACACCAGTGGATAACCGAATTCATTTTCCAGCTGGCTGATGTTTTCTTCACTGCAGCCATTCACGACTTTGGTACGCAGGCTGGGTACTTTCTGGTAACTGAAGGCGTCGTGCAAAAACACCTTGTTACAGCAGCGCAGAATGGACACCGGATCGTCGATCACCACCAGGCCGTTATTTTCAGCCTTGCAGGCCAGGCGATAGGTATGATGGTCAATGGCCGTGGTTTCGCGGATAAAGAGCGCATCGTAGTAAGCGATGTTCTGAATCTGATCCCGGGACACCACTTCGCCGTGAATACCGTTCTTGGCGGCCGCTTTTACAAAACGGGCAATGGCTTCCTTGTTGCTGGGGGGCACCTTTTCATTGGGATCCACCAGAATGGCCATATCCCAGCGGTAACGCTTGCGACGCGCACCCACCCGCCAGACCTTTTGGGTAAAGTCTGTGATATAGCGAATAAAGGTTTGCTCCTGCTCCCCTTCCAGACCGTTCACAGAACAGTGTTCTATGCTCAGTTGCCATTGGGTGTCCTGGGGTTTCAGAATCACTTTTAACAGGGGCGCCTGAAAATCCTTGAACAGCCGTTTTGCCAGCGGTTGCAGGGCGTCATGATCACAATGGCCAAAGTAGAGCAAGTGCTCCTGTGCCACGGGCTCCAGTTCCGCATCCAGCAAATAACTGCGATAAGGCACCAGGGCTTCCGCCTCGCCATTCAGATGGCGCAGGTCGTTAATGGTTTTTACGCTGGGCAGCACGTTATGGTTACGAGCCTCTGCCAGCAATGAGCAGTAATAACCCTTGCTCAGATAATGCTGGGTATCGCATAAATTGATAATGCGGGTTTTGGGCTCGTTATGTTTGGGGTATTCCGCCAGATAGGTATCAAAGCTGATCACTTCTGCGGGGTTTTCCCCCAAGGTCAGGCTATCGTTATCCACAACGATCAGTGTTTTGTACACGGTCATATTCCTTACAAATTTCTATGCGTCTGTTTCTGCCAGACCGGCAAGATGATAAAGCACCATAATAAAGGCTTTCACGGCTTCGATGGGGGCAGTCTCCCCCATGGTGTGATAGCCGGAGGTGGGAATCTGCAGGGTAGTGCCATCCACCAGTCCGTTGGACGCCGCGATAATCCGGCCCAACTCGGTTGAACCCAGGGACATGTCTGACTCGCCTTTGGCTTTCAGCTGGCGGTTCTGTTCTTCAACATACCGATCCTTGTACTGGGTTTTGATGCTGAGCTGTTCACACAGATCCGCCAGGCGCTGGGTCAGTTCCTTGTTAAAGCCCGCATTGGCATCCTTGTGGCGCAGCACCAGTTGCTGCTCGGTGGCCACCGCAAAATCCGGATAGGGGCTGGTATCCACCACAATCAACTGGTTGGTGGAGCCACCAAAGCGGCGGAACCATTCCAGCAGGTAACGCCAGCTCTTGCCGGCCTCTTCCTGGGCGGTAAAAAACGCCGTGCCTTCAAAGCCCAGCTCAAACAGGTACACCAACACCGCCGCGGTTAACACGTTGTCCAGCTGCCCTTTCAGGGATTTGTCGGTTACCTTGAGGCGATCCAGAAACGCCACGGGCGTGCCGGCCACCAGATGCTCCAGGCCCGCCAGTTCAAAAATCAGGTTGTTGCGGAATTCGCAGATACGGGCATTCTTGATATCACCACTACCCCGGTAGGAACCGGACCAGGGCTCATAGGCAAACACCTTTTCCCCATGGAAACGGGTCACGATTTTTTGCATCAGCTGTTCCGACACCGAGTTGCCCAGCAGATCCGAACGGGCACCCGCCACAAAAGCGGCATACTGGAACTCGTTGGGGCCGGTACAAATCAGGCCATGACGGTCGATGTGAGAAGACAGGAACAGGCTGTGGGGCCGGTCGCCCTGAGCCACCAGCAAACCTTCGTACCAGGTGACATGGGCGCCGCGCTCTTCCAGCTCGCGCTGCAAGACACGAAAAAAGGAGTGCTCGGCACCGACCACGCTGGGGCTGCGCAACAGCAAAGAAAGCAGATCAAGAAAGGACGCAGGCAGCACCGCGCTCGCCTTGGTTAAAGCGTCATCAGAGGGAAAAATTGTATCAAACATAACCATCAGTCCTGGGGTGTTGGGGTGATGCTTGGCACATCAGGAGCTGACGGTTTGGGCACCCCAACGAGCGGGGAATCAGGTTACCTATATAAGATCAAACCGGCTTTACAGCAAGGGGTTTTACAGAGTTTTTTCAACTAAAGCCGGGGCCATAAGCCCCTGATTTGTAATAACTCTGCAATCCCCGATTATCAGCGCTGCCCTTTAAACTTTTCCAGGGCGGCGCCCATCATCTGATGCACCCTATTCACTGCCTTGAGCGGACGTATCATGACCTTGAACTCAGTGATCTGATTCTCTTCATTCCATGAAATCATATCCACCCCGTTAACATAGATGCCATTCATTTCGGTTTCAAATTCCAGCAGGGCAAATCCTTCGTCGTAGACTTCGCGCACATAGCGGAAGCTGTCGTTGCCAATGGTCATGGCGGCACCCATCAGGTACATTTTGGTGATGGCTTTACCTGCCTGAACGGTATGCACCACCGGAGAATAGAAGTTCACGTCCTCGGCCAGAATCTCATCCAGAATGGCCATGTCCTTGTTGGCCAACAGTTTGTGCCATTTTTCGATTACCACCGGTGTCATAGATATCTCCTTTAATGGATTCAGGGTTAATTACCCACGGTAAAGGGCAGCCGCCCGCACCACAAGCCACCCAACAGAACAGTGCATTCGCCCTGACTGACGGGTACCGGTAACAGCTACAGCAACCTGCCTGTATGACCCGGTTCTTGCCGGAATGCACCTGTTAATGACCGGATTAACCCGTTATATTCGTTGGAGTTATATTGAATAGAAGGGATTGACCGTGGCCAGACGTCTTGAGATCAATGATACCGCGCCGGCACTGAACCTGAACAATGCCCGGGGCGAACCGGTAACCCTGGCGCAATTTTCCGGCCGGCCGGTGGCTGTGATTTTTATGCGCTATGTGGGCTGCCCCGTTTGCCAGATGGAAACCATTGCCTACCGCCAGCAATACCAGGCGCTGAAAGACGCCGGGCTGGAACTGGTCATGGTATTTCAGTCCAGCGTGGAAAATTTACAGCAATATGCCGTGCAGGAAGCGCTGCCTTTCACAGTGCTGAGCGACCCCAAAGGCAAGGCCTACAAAGCCTGGGGAGCGGACTGGGGGATCAGCGGGTTTCTGTCGCCGAAAAACCTGTCGCCCATTGTTCGCTCGCTGAAGGCCGGGCACCGGCATGGCAAGTTTGAGGGGAACGAGTTTCAGTATCCGGCGGCTTTTATTGTGGATGGCATTGAAGATGGACAGGGTCGCATCCGCTTTGCCCACTACGGTAAAAATGTGAGCGATGGTGTGAGCCCGGATGAACTGTTGCAGGCTTTTAACCAGCAAGCTTTGCCGGTTCGCTAAGTATCGTAAAGCCTGTTCTCACCCCGACCGGATCGTTTGAATACGATACAGTCGAGGGACCTTCAGATCAATTCAACCTATTTAACTTTACTGCCGTTAATGACTTTTATTTTCGTTGCAGCGGGGAGACTGGCTTTGCCAACTTCGTCCGTCAGAAGTTCGTCCGCATAGATGCCAATGTCATCGGTCTCAAGCGCAAGATAATAGGACAATGAACCAACACCAAAATCAGGGGGCGCTGACCCGCCAAGGCTCGCGCCCGAAAAGCTGGCATTCACAACCGCGTAGAACTGAAGCGGGATACCCTTGGGCGCTGAGGCCTTTCCAGTTGCTGACAGATGTTCCCTGGGCTTATCAAGTACCGACTGGGCATCCGATGAGCCTATCGGCATTGAAAAGCGAGTGGACACATAGGAAAAATTGATCGCTTGTGCCGCAGAGTCAAAACCATCCCCTCGTACCGGAACCACCAACCCCACATCGCAAGACAAGGTGTCGGCCCACGCAAACAATTTGGGGAGTTCCCTGTCTACAAAATTTGAAAGCGCCTGCTGTGTGGCCGTTTCGCTGGCATCGATACCGCCCCAGGCTTTGTGAACATTCGCATACACCATCGATCTGCTTTTGTCTTCCACACCGCCACAATGACTCGCATCAGAGCAAAAGTATTGGCCGAAACTCCCGGATTTTATCGACCTGTACGCCAGGGCGGTGAGCACAGTGTAGGGTTGAAATCCACTTTTTGCGGTGTAGTAGTTGCCGTAGTTATCCCGGTAACTGAGTTTGTCCGGGGTGAACTCATTGGGTTGATTCTTCAACGCACAGAGTAAACCGTAGTAATCAGCAGACAGTGCAAGCCTTCCCCTGAATGCACCCACATACTGTTTGCGTTGGTCATGGCGAGGGAAAACGTCGTATTCCGGCATATCGCCCAGCAATGCCCTACCCTGATGTATACGGACGTACAAGTCACGAAAGGTTCCGGATGGATCTTGAATTAGCGCATAATCACCCTTGTCGAAGGGGAAGGCTGCAAAATAGTTGGCCTGTTCTTCCCAGGGCATCAGGGAAATTTGATGGGGCTTGATATTGTCGAGCGAGAGGTCCGTACTGCGTGCCGTCACAGGTACCAGCGTTTTATTCCCCTCATGTGGTTTGTTGACCGGTGGATTACGGTTGCTGTCACTGTCCCCGCTCGGCGCCCCGACCGGTGTAATCGCAACAGCTTGTGTGCGCTCAAGAGAAACCGGATCGTTAATGAACAGTGTTGCCACTTTAGAACGCATTTTCTGCTTTGGTAGTTCAAGGTATCTGGGTTCTTCACCTTTCAGTGACACCAGGGCGAATACGAATTTCCCATCCACTTTCGTTGTAAAGCCGACGCGCTCGTGGGCCTTGATCACCAGAAACGGGCTCTCTGTAAAAGCCGGATTGAATGCACCGAGCTGCTCGGGATTTCCGGACAGGGGGTTCTTGGCCCGGAAGCTATGATTGGGAGTTAACTGACTGATCAGGGTCGAGGTTTCCGTTGGAATGTCGTACAGCCATAAGCCGAATTCATCAGAAGAACCTTCGGAACGATAGAATACGTAGCGGTTTGCATCGATCCATACCGCTTTCTTGTTCCATCCCACCGCCGGCAGTGCAGGCAACTCGGTAATTTCGTTGGTTATTCTGTGAATTCGGTAGCGCTGCTTTTTGCGCTCAGGCTTTGAATTACCATTGTTGAATTCATCGAAGCCTTCAATACGAATGTCGATGTAGTCGCCACCTGGTACCAGGTTCGCATCGAATGCACTGACCGAGCGCGGGAATTTCTCGATCAATTCGGGGAAATCAGTGATGAGTTTGTGCTCACGCTTTTCCAGGTCGTACCAGGCGCTGTTATTGAAAAATACCGTATTACTTACCCAGAAGTCCGGGTTGATCTCTACGCCGGAGGTGTGGTCCCTGGAGACCAGGCCCTGTCGCCGGTAGGCGTGGTAGGCGTCCATGGTAAATGCTTCATGGGTGGCGAGATCATAAACATGGAGCAATTTGTCGTTATCGCCATGATGGATTTTGTAACGGCCGTCAGGGCTGCCGTACCGGCCTCTGAACGCTTGCAGGTATGGCAGCTTGTCCGTTGCGCCAGTGTCCGTGTTGACACGCAGAAAGGGTTTGTCGGTATTTCTTGTTGTCAGATAAACTTCGTTACCGTACCAGGCCAACACCTGAGCCTGGTGCAAATCGCCGCTGTCAGTCAGTTTTTTGGGAGTGGATACGCTGTTTTCCTGCCAATTAACGGTGGCGATCCAGAGGTCGTTATTCTTGAGCTCAATCATTCGCTGAAGATCCCGGGAAACGAACAGGTTGCCGCTTTTGGGTTCAGCTATCGGCCTGATCTGCGGGCTGCCCGGCGCTGCCGTTGCATAGGGTATAAAGGGCATAACGCCGGGAGCAGCGCTACGGCCATCATTCTCCGCAGGCCAGTACTTGCCAGGCAACGCTTCAATGGGGCGAAGACTGTCTGCAATCCAGTTATTGTCCAGTAACTTGCCGGTGGTGATATCCCACAGTGTGTTGCCGAGTTGCAGCAGGTTCTCGGGGGCGACTTTCTGTTCCCAGGGCATACTCTGCTGAAGCATGTCTTCTTTTATTTTTGCGTTCTTATCGGCATCCAGTAAAAATTCATGACGGGGCGAAAACAGGCGGCTGTTCTCTTCATAGTTCAGTGAAAAGTTACAGAACTTTTCTTTCGGCACACAGCGAAAGCCGATCATGTGGCTGCCCAGCGGGACAATGGTGACATCAAATGATTTCTCAAGGTCCGGATATTCGATTTTTGCTTTGGCCTCGTTTCCGGTAAGTTCGATGTTTTTCAATACAATGGGGCTGTTGGCGGGCGCCACATTGCGGTAATCCCGGGTGATTCTTCCCCAGATTTCCTGGTTCGCATTCTGAGCTGCAATCAGTGTCTGAATTGGCGTCATATCCGGCTGGTGCCTTGCTGCGACCGGTGCTGTTTTGATTGCCGCTGAGGGCTGTTGCGCAGTACCAATGATGTAGGCATTTTCAGAGAAAGAGGACCGCGGAAACTGCTTGTTGAACTGCCCGTTCCCGTCAATTACCACCGTCACCTTGCGCTCCTTGTTGATCCCTCCGGGCATCAAGGCAATAACGGTCGCGGTGTGGGTTACGGGAGTGCCTTGCGCCGTGCTCTGGCGCAAGCGCAGTTTCCCGTTTTTATTGCCATCCAGGGTATACAACGGTTCTTTCAACGTCGCCTTGATTGAAACCGATGCCTTATACATTGGTATCATATTATTCCCGGCATTTTCCAGGCTGTTAAAGGAAAGCCCGGTGAGTTCGAGATGATCCGGAAGCTGGGCGATGATATCCGGTTTTATGTCTTCAATGGTTAGCGTGCTGGCTGAAGAGAGTTGTGAAGCAAATGCGCCAAACAACAGAACACTCAACAGGGTACAACGATGCAATAGTCGATAGGTCATTGCTTTCTAAACTCTCTTGGCTAAGGGGAATGAATCCATTCAACTGTTTATTTGGTAAATGATTTCGGGCACATACCCCGGAAATTCTCGTACTCAGCAACAAAACGAGCAGTCGTTACAGCACCTTGATGGATCATCATTGTAGATACCCCGATATCCAGGGGTGTGCCGTCACAATCACTCGCAACGGTAAGCTTTAATCCAGCGTCAATTTCCTTATATTGCCCTGGCGAGGACGCATCCTGAGTTTTTAACACTTTGGTGTGCGCCTCATCGAGACCAGGCCCATAAGCGGCTTTAAGTTCGGCAGGCTGCTTTTTCCACTCAGCAGTGCTGACAGAATCAAAGACGCGGTCTTCAAACGACAGGTGATAGATAGTGCTTCCTACCGCGTCAACCTTGAACCGTTGAGATTGAACCAGGTTGGCGGGGTTCTGGTAGGTACAGGTTCTGCTCCAGATTGCTGCCACTGTGCGACCATATGGGCGCTTTTTTTCTGGAATATCAATTCGTTGACACTGCCAGTTTTTACCCTTCGTGGCGATCATCGCATCGACTTCGGCTTTGGAGCTGAGTAAGGATATGCCCAGGATTTTGGTGAGTTTGCCCAGGTCAGGTTGGTCAGCTGCTGCGTTGGCCGTGTGCGCACACAATAAAGCAGTACTCATTAGAATGGCTTTTAGTTTCATTTTTACCCCCAAATAAAATTGATATCGCAAAACTGCGATCAGAATAGCTCGTCCAAACTTAACACAAGCTGAACGGGAAACAGGTTACCACAACCGACATGATGCATATGCCGGAAACATCACCTGGAAAACTGTATCTTTATTTTCGATCTTGAATGTTTCTTGAGCCCAAAAGCCAGGATGGATAGAGCTAATCGAGGGAGATTGAGAGGGAGACTGAGATGAATAGCCTTCTACAGGCGAGCGAATTGAAAGCTATGGCGGGAAAATCTCTGGAAGCCCTTAATAACGCAGAAAGCGCCCGGGGGCAGAACCATTGGCCTGCCCCCGGGCGCGGGAAAAGCAGATTAATCCCCGAGAATGCCAGCGACCACATCCGATTCGTAGAAGGGCAGCAGATTGCGGCGCAGATATTCCTGCAGCAGGCCTTCGCCTTTCAGGTATTCAATCACCTGAGGGGCGAATCGCATGGCATCTTCCACCAGCATTTCCTCTTTAATAAACAGATCGTCCAGCAGTTCTGCCAGGCTGGTGTCTTTGTACTTGTCATAAAAGAAATCGATAATGGCGCAAATACAGGCCTTGTAAAAATCCGTGGTGCGCAGGTGTTTCCAGTATTCAAAACCTGCCACGTAGATTTCTTCAATGTCATTAGTGGTAACGTACTTCCGGAAACCACTGATTTTCATTGCTTTGAAATCAGCCCAGGAATCCATGCCCAGCTCAATGATTTTTTCATTGGTGAGGTTTTTATTGAGGAAACGTTCGCTTTCCCGCAGGGTAACGCTGATATTGGACGCCACGTATTTCTTCAGGGCCGCTTCAAGATTCGGGGATGCCTTGTCCATCATGCTCTTGCCGAACTTCATCATGGACTGGGCGCCGGGGATTTTCTTCGCCAGCGGGTTGGTGGTGATGTAATCCTGAATACCATGATAGAGCAGGTCCGACATCAGTGAGGCGTAAAAAGGATTGGATACCACCTCGGAAATCAGCTTCTTGCGGGCCTCTTCCATTTCCGCCAGCTTGACCAGAAACTCCTTGTATTCTTTCTGTGTCATCAGGTCACCGGGGGTATGATCATCAAAAAGTTTATGATGATAAATTTCCCGGGCGATATCCCCCACCAGCTCAGGTACGCCTGGCCCCATTTCCATTTCGGAGGCGTATTTGATAGCAACCTGTTTAATGTTTTCGCTGGTGATCACATCACCCAGCTTGATTTTTTTGGCATCTTCCAGCGCCTGACGGATATTTTCTTCCACGCGCGGCTGGAGTTTGTCGCCACTGATCTGATCTGCAATAAATGCCACCTGGGCATCCAGCAGCAATTCTGCCTTTTCGGATAATCCGGCCATACGTTCCCCCTTTCGTTTTAATAAAACACTCGATTTAACACTCAAGCAAACAAATAAATACAGAGCTGTAACAGCACCAAAGCAAATACGCCGGCAATGATGTCGTCCAGCATAATACCCAGCCCGCCATGAACGTGCTGATCAAAATATTTAATGGGCCAGGGCTTCCAGATATCAAACAGGCGAAACAGCGCAAATCCCAGCAACAGCCAGTACCAGGTAAAGGGCACGGCAATCATGGTAATCCAGAAACCGACAAACTCATCCCATACGATACCGCCATGGTCATGCACGCCCCAGTCTCTGGATGTTTTACCACACAGATACACCCCGACAATGGCTGCAACGACCACCACCATCAGATATAAAGGCAACGACAGCTGCACCAGGCCCACATAGAGCACCGCGGCCATCACCGTGCCCCAGGTGCCCGGGGCCTTTGGTGCGGCGCCACTGCCAAGGCCTATGGCCAGGAAATGCACGGGGTCTTTAAACGCAGAAGCGGGAACTGAATTGCTCATCAGAAATGACTGTATCCTTTTGCGATAATCAGGTGGCCTCTGTCATCGGTCAGCTTGCCGGAATCCGTAATACACCCTATGCGGTAGACATCACCACCCACACTGGCGGCAGCGGCCGCCACTGCCGCATGGGCCGTGACCGGCGCGGTAAACAGCAACTGATATTCGTCACCAAAATTCAGCGCTTCCAGCAAGCCATCGCGATCGCCAGCCTGCAAATGCCGCAAGGGTTCTGCCACCGGCAAGGCGGCAATATCCAGTTCCGCGCCCTTCTGGCTGGCCTTGAGTATATGGGTGAGGTCGGCGGTCAGGCCATCGGAAATATCAATACAGGCATGCACGTAATCACGGATTACCTGGGCAAGCTGCACTTGGGGCTGTGGCCGCAGCAGGTGATCCAGCGCATAAAGCTGATGTTTTCCGCAGAGTTTTTGCCGTTTCTGCAAGTGATCCAGCCCCAGCCCCGGCCAGCCCAGCTCGCCAGTCACGTAAAGCGTGTCTCCCACCTGCGCGGCACTGCGGCGCAGGGCTTTGCCCGCCGGTACCCAGCCTGCCACCTGCACACTCACCGTCAGCGGCCCTTTGGTGGTATCGCCGCCCACTAGGGGCACCTGATACTCATGGGCAAGAATGGCCATGCCCTGGGTAAAACCGCGAATCCAGTTTTCATCCTGTTCCGGCAAGGTAATGCACAGGGTGAACCAGGCCGGGTCCGCCCCCATGGCCGCCAGATCGCTGAGGTTAACCGCCAGGGACTTGTAACCCAGATCCACCGGATGCACATCTTCCAGAAAGTGCACACCAGCCACCAGCGTATCAGCGGTTACCGCCAGTTCATGACCGGGCCGGCTCGACAGCAACGCGCAATCATCACCAATGCCCAGAACCACATTGGGGGATGTGCGTCCGGCAACATCCCCCAATGATTTAAAGTAGGTATCAATTAATGCAAACTCATCCATAACAGCACAGGTTGTTAGTCACTGGATTTGTTCTGATTCCTGTGGGCAGCCATTTCGGTCATGCGTAACTTCTGCGCTGCCTTGTCCAGAATCCCGTTCACGTATTTGTGGCTGTCGGTGGCGCCGAAAATCTTGGCCAGTTCCACGCCTTCGTTTATAGCGACACGATACGGCACGTCGATCCGTTTTGCCAGTTCATACACACCGATCCGCAGAATCGCCAGCTCCACCTGATCCAGATCGGTTTTGTCGCGGTCCAGGTAAGGCTCAAAATAACTGTCCAGTTCGTTCACATTGCCGGGAATTTCATGAAGCAGTTCATGAAAATAGCCGGTGTCTGTTTTGCGCATGTCATTGTCCACACGAAACTGGGTTTCAATGTCGTTGAGGTTATGCTGCGTCATTTGCCACTGGTACAGCGCCTGGGTCGCGAACTTACGCGCCTTGCGGCGGGCTGCGGGTTTGGGCTTTGCCGACGGGTTGGACGGCGGTTGCGAATCCGTATTCACAGGTTTTACCTTTTAAAGAACGTATCAGTAATGCTTGATCTGATGAACCGGCTATTTACTAATAGCCGAATGTTAACCTTAACCTTCCAGGTTGCGGAACAGGCTGACCATTTCCAGCACGGTCAGTGCGGCTTCTGCACCCTTGTTACCGGCTTTGGTGCCGGAGCGCTCAATGGCCTGCTCAATGGTGTCAGTCGTCAGTACACCAAAAGCCACCGGAATATCGGCATCCAGGCTGACACTGGCCACGCCCTTGGCGCATTCACCCGCCACAAAATCAAAGTGTGGTGTACCACCACGAATCACTGCACCCAGCGCAATAATGGCGTCGGGTTTGCGGCTGGCTGCCACGCGCTTCACCGCCAGGGGCATTTCGTAGGCACCGGGGATGCGGATCACTTCAATATCTTTTTCCGCTACGCCGTGGCGCACCAGCGTATCGATGGCGCCCTGCAACAGGCTTTCCACTACAAAGCTGTTAAAGCGCCCTACCACAATCGCATAACGGGCTTTACTGGCGCGAAAATCGCCTTCGATAACTTTTACATTACTCATGCTGTATTCCTTAAATAATCACTTAACCAAACCGAATCACTTAACGATACCGATAATTTACTCGGCATTTTCGCTGCCAATATATTCCACAATTTCCAGGCTGAAACCGGAAATTGCATTAAAGCGCATGGGGCTGCTCAATAACCGCATTTTATGAATACCCAGCTCCTGCAGAATCTGGGAGCCGGTACCGATACTGCGGTACACACTGGTGCCGTCACGCAGCACCGTGCGATGGGCCTTGGTGACACCATAGTAGCCGTCCAGCAATTCCTCTACCGGGTGAGCGCCAAAGGAATCCCCCAGCAACAACACCACACCGGGGTCTTCGTGTTCCGCCATAAAGCGCAACACTTTGGGCAGGCTCCAGCCAGAGGCATCTTCTTTTTGCGCCCGCAGCAAATCACGTAACGGATCCGCCACATGCACCCGCACAAAAGGTGCCTCACAGGCCGCCAGCTCACCCTTGATCAAGGCCAGATGGTGCTTGTCTTCAATCAGGTCGCGGAACTGCACCAGGGTGAATTCACCAAAGTCGGTGGGGAACGGCTGGGTACGCACCCGCTCAATGGTTTTTTCATTCACTGTGCGGTAGTGGATCAGATCGGCAATGGTGCCAATCTTGAGATGGTGTTCCTGGGCAAACTTTTCCAGATCCGGACGACGGGCCATGGTGCCGTCTTCATTCATGATTTCCACAATCACGGCAGCCGCTTCCAGACCCGCCAGGCGGGCCAGATCGCAACCGGCTTCCGTGTGCCCGGCACGACGCAGCACACCACCGGCCTGGGCTTTCAAGGGAAAGATATGGCCCGGCTGCACAATGTCCTGGGGTTTGGCGTTGGCTGCCACAGCACGTTGCACAGTAGTGGCCCGATCGGCTGCCGAAATCCCGGTGGTGACCCCTTCCGCCGCCTCGATGGACATGGTGAAGTTGGTACCATGCTGGGCATTATTGTCATTCACCATTAACGGCAGCTTGAGTTGCTCGCAACGTTCAGCCGTTAATGTAAGACAAATCAGGCCGCGGGCATGCTTGGCCATAAAGTTAATGTCTTCCGGCCGCACCATGGTGGCAGCCATAATGATATCGCCTTCGTTTTCACGGTCTTCGTCATCCATCAGGATCACCATTTTGCCGTGGCGGATATCTTCAATAATCTCTTCAATGGAGTCTAATTCCATATCACCTTCCCCGCGTTTACTTCGAGCCTTTTTAGGGCGCACTTTTAGCGCACAATTAACGTTTCAGAAATCCATGATCCGCCAGAAAGGCTTCATCAATAACCGATTTCTGCGGTTGCGCGCCAGGCGCATCCCCTGTCAGTAACCGCTCCAGATAACGGGCGATTACATCCACTTCAATATTCACTTCCGTACCCACACGCCAGTGTGGAATCGTGGTTTCCAGCGACGTGTGGGGCACAATGTTCAGATGAAAACAGTGTGCCTCAATGGCATTCACTGTCAGGCTGACACCATCCACACAGATGGAGCCTTTTTCCGCAATATACTTTTCCAGTCCTGCCGGCATGCTGACCTGAATATGAATGGAGCGGGCATCATCGCTGCGCGACAAGATCTCCGCAATGCCATCCACATGGCCACTCACCAGATGGCCACCCAGACGCGATGTGGGCATGAGCGCCTTTTCCAGGTTTACCGGGCTGCCCACTTTCAGTTGTTTGAAAGAGGTACGGCGAATGGTTTCTGCCGACACATCCGCCACAAAACCATCGCCAGGCAGTTGGGTTGCCGTCAGGCACACACCGTTGGTGGCGATACTGTCGCCCAGCTTCACGTCACCCAGATCCAGCCCGCCGGTTTTGACACGCACTTCATAATCGCCACCTTTATTATCCAGGCGAACGATTTCTCCCACTGATTCAATAATGCCCGTAAACACGGCTAGGCAAGCTCCGTTTTAAATTGATAGCGCATGCGGATATCCGCGCCAATCTGGCGTACATCTTTCAAGTCTAGCAAGCGTTTTTCGGCCATCGTGTGAAAATGCAGGTCCAGCACCGGCCGCGCAACGCTGCCCAGCAACGCCGGCGCCATATACACCCACCACTCGTCCACCAGGTTCAGGTTCACAAAGGCGCCTGCAGTAACAGCGCCGGATTCTACCAGCACTTCGTTGATATCTTCTTGACCCAAATGACGTAGAAGCGCCTCCAGATCCACATAACCTTCTTTGTTGGGGAAACAGAGCACTTTGGCGCCGGCCTCTTCCAGGGCGGCTTTCTGATCCGGGATTTCCTCGGCACAGATCACCCAGGTTTCCCCCGGCAGGGACAGCATCTTCGAGGTAGGCAGCATGCGCAGACGGGAATCCAGCACCACCCGCACCGGCTGAGCCGGTTCGATGCCGGCAGGCCACTGGTGCAACAGGGCTTCGCTGGCAGGCCAGGAATCCGGGCGCACGGTATAAGCGGGATCGTCCAGCATCACCGTATCCACCCCCATAATGATGGCTTCCACCCGGGCCCGCAGCCGCTGCACATCCTGACGGGCCTCAGGCCCTGTAATCCACCGGCTTTCGCCATTGGCCATGGCAGTGCGGCCATCGACACTCATGGCAGATTTCATCCACACCCAGGGCAACCCGGTTTGCATGCGCTTGATAAAACCGGGGTTGACCGCCGTGGCCTCGGCCTCCAGCAACCCGCAGCTCACGGCAATGCCCGCGTCCAGCAATTTGCGATGGCCGGAACCTGACACTTGAGGATTGGGATCTTCGATCGCGCTGACCACTCGGGCCACACCGGCCTTGATCAGGCCGTCTGCGCAGGGAGGGGTTTTGCCAAAATGGCTGCAGGGTTCAAGGGATACATATGCGGTAGCGCCACGGGCCGCATCGCCCGCCTGCTGCAGGGCATTCACTTCCGCATGGCCCTGCCCCGCAATCTCGTGCCAACCTTCACCAACAATCTCACCGTCTTTCACCAGCACACACCCCACCCGCGGGTTGGGATGGCAGCTGTACAGACCACGCCACGCCAGGCGGATGGCACGGGCCATATAAGTGGCATCCTGCGGCTGCAACGGCTGAAAGCTGGAGGTTGTTAAAGATCCGGTCATAAGCACTCGCTCGACGTTAAGGAGCGGGATTGTAACACAGTTGGAATGGGTTGCTCAGGGGCGAAAAAAGACGGTGCCCGGCTGCTAGTCTTTCTTTTTCTGCAGATGGTCTATCGCATCGCGGAATTCGCTGACATCCTGAAAACTGCGATAAACCGACGCAAAGCGCACAAAAGCCACCTGATCCACATCCCTCAGGGCCTCCATCACCTTCTCCCCGATCAGCTGGGAATCCACCTCCCGCTCACCGGACGCCCGCAGCTGAAAACAGATACGCTCGATCATACCTTCAATCTGCTCCATACTCACCGGCCGCTTCTCCAGCGCCCGCTGGATACCGCTGCGCAACTTGTTCTCGTCAAAGGGATCGCGGGTACCGTCCTGCTTAACCACTTTAGGCATTACCAGCTCTGCGGTTTCATAGGTGGTGAATCGCTCATCGCAGGTCAGACACTGACGCCGCCGGCGAATCTGATTACCTTCCGCCACCAAACGGGAATCTATGACCTTGGTTTCAGTGGCACCGCAAAAGGGGCAATGCATGGATGTTGTCTCCGTTTTGAGAGAGGCACTTTAAGTTTGGGCGGTATTTTGTTGAAAATCACGGGAAAACGGAAGGGCAAACCGGAATACAGGCACAAAAAAAGGGCAGGTTTACCGCCTGCCCTTCCTGTTTTAGCGCAAATCCCGCTTATTTGCCGTACACGGGATGGTTGTTACAAAGAATACGCACTTTGCCCTTGATCTCCTGAATCAGAGCCTCGTTTTCCAGATCTTCCAGAATATCGCACATCCAGCCCGCCAGAACCCGTACTTCCTCGATACCAAAACCACGACGGGTTACCGCCGGCGTACCGATCCGCAGACCACTGGTTACAAAGGGTGAACGGGGATCGTTAGGCACCGCATTCTTGTTCACTGTAATATTGGCACGGCCCAGTGCCGCATCCGCATCCTTACCGGTAATATCCTGCTTGATAAGACTCAGCAGGAACAGGTGGTTATCAGTCCCGTTGGACACCACCTCAAAGCCACGCTCGATAAACACGCTGGCCATTTCCTGGGCATTGGCAATCACCTGCTTCTGATAATCCTTGAAGCCCGGCTCCAGCGCCTCTTTAAAACAGATCGCTTTCGCTGCGATCACATGCATTAACGGACCACCCTGACCACCGGGGAACACCGCCGAATTGAACTTCTTCTCCAGATCCGGATTCGCTTTCGCCAGAATCAGACCGCCACGGGGACCACCCAGGGTTTTGTGAGTCGTTGTGGTTACCACATCCGCAACAGGCACCGGGTTAGGATACAAGCCAGCCGCTACCAGACCGGCAACGTGCGCCATATCCACCATCAGATACGCACCCACCTCATCCGCGATCTCACGGAACTTTTGCCAGTCCACCACACGGGAATAGGCAGAAAAACCCGCCAGAATCATCTTCGGCTTATGCTCACGAGCCAGCTCAGCCACCTGATCGTAATCGATCTCACCGGTGTCATTATTCAAACCGTACTGAACAGCCTTATACATTTTGCCGGAAAAGTTTACCTTGGCCCCGTGCGTCAGGTGGCCACCATCCGCCAGACTCATACCCAGCACCGTATCACCCGGCTCCAGCAGCGCCATATACACCGCCGCGTTCGCCTGTGAACCGGAATGCGGCTGCACATTGGCATAATCCGCACCGAACAGCTCCTTGGCACGCTCAATCGCCAGCTTCTCGGCAATATCCACATACTCACAACCACCGTAATAGCGCTTGTCGGGATAACCTTCCGCATACTTGTTGGTGAGCACAGATCCCTGCGCCTCCATCACCAGAGGACTGGTATAGTTTTCTGAAGCAATCAGCTCGATATGCTCCTCCTGGCGGGTCCGCTCTTGCTCAATGGCCTCAGCGATTTCAGGGTCAAAGTCAGCAATGGTAAGGTCAGGTGAAAACATTCAAAAGTTCCTCATGGGATGGTTCCGGATTCTATAACTGTGGTAATGACTCGAAGACGGGGGTGGGTAGATCTTTCCCAAGGATTTTGCGCAGCCGAGCATCGCAGGCAAATCTGGGTAAAGTGAGCGTTGTCTGAGCCCAAAGGGCGAGTTTAGCGAACGCCAGATTTGCCGAGAAGCACAGGGCACCCGAAGGGCAAGCAAGCATCCTTGGGAAAGATCTACCCATCCCCGTCTGGCAACACAAGCCACCAGCCTTCATGAGCGCGCAATTGTACATGAACATTCCGCAATCGGCACATGAAATGCCCTCACCCCCATTTCAATTTCTTTCACATTGCAACAAATCCCCAATTTCGGTAGCTTACCCCCCATTCTAAACCCTTGTGACACGGGACTTTTCAAGCAATGGCTCAGTACATATACACCATGAATCGGGTGAGCAAAGTCGTACCACCCAAACGCGAAATTCTCAAAGACATCTCCCTCTCCTTCTTCCCCGGAGCGAAAATCGGTGTTCTGGGCCTCAACGGATCCGGTAAATCCACCCTGCTGCGCATCATGGCCGGCGTCGACACCGAAATCGAAGGCGAAGCCCGCCCCCAGGCCGGCATCAACATCGGCTACCTCCCCCAGGAACCCGAACTGGACCCCGAAAAAGACGTTAAAGGCAACGTTGAAGACGGCGTAAGGGAAATCAAGGACGTACTGAACCGCTTCGACGAAATCAGCATGAAGTTCGGCGAAGAAATGACCGACGACGAAATGAACGCCCTGCTGGAAGAACAAGCCGAACTGCAAAACAAAATCGACGCCGCCAACGGCTGGGAAATCGACCGCACCCTGGAAATCGCCGCCGACGCCCTGCGCCTGCCCCCCTGGGACGCCGACGTTACCAAACTCTCCGGTGGTGAAAAACGCCGCGTCGCCCTGTGCCGCCTGCTGCTGTCGCGCCCCGACATGCTGCTGCTGGACGAACCCACCAACCACCTGGACGCCGAAAGTGTTGCCTGGCTGGAAAGATTCCTGCTGGAATACAACGGCACCGTGGTCGCCATTACCCACGACCGCTACTTCCTCGACAACGCCGCCGAATGGATCCTGGAACTGGACCGCGGCCACGGTATCCCCTGGAAAGGCAACTACACCTCCTGGCTGGAACAGAAAGAAGAACGCCTGCAACAGGAAGCCAAACAGGAAGCTTCCCGCCAGAAAGCCATTAAAGCCGAACTGGAATGGGTACGTTCAAACCCCAAAGGCCGCCAGGCAAAAAGCAAAGCCCGCCTGCAGCACTTTGAAGAATTGAACAGCACCGAAGCGCAAAAGCGCAACGAAACCCAGGAACTGTACATTCCCGTAGCAGAACGCCTGGGCGATGAAGTGATCGAATTCAAGAACGTCACCAAATCTTTCGGTGACCGTATGCTGTATGAAAACCTCAACTTCAAAATCCCCAAAGGCGCCATCGTCGGCATTATCGGCCCCAACGGCGCCGGTAAAACCACCATGTTCCGCCTTATCGTGGGTGAGGAAAAGCCCGATAGCGGCGAAGTAACGGTCGGCAAAACCGTACAGATCTCCTATGTAGACCAAAGCCGCGAAGATCTGGAAGATAACAACACCGTTTGGGAAGAAGTCTCCGGCGGCTCTGACTTTATTAAAGTGGGCAGCTTTGAAATGCCCTCCCGCGCCTACGTTGGCCGTTTCAACTTTAAAGGCTCCGACCAGCAGAAGCGGGTGGGCGAACTGTCCGGCGGTGAACGTAACCGCCTGCACCTGGCCAAGCTGTTACGTTCCGGCGGCAACGTGCTGATGCTCGACGAACCCACCAACGATCTGGACGTGGAAACCCTGCGCGCCCTGGAAGAAGCCCTGCTCACCTACGCCGGTTGTGCCCTGGTGATTTCGCACGATCGCTGGTTCCTGGACCGGATTGCCACTCACATTGTGGACTTTGAAGGCGAAGAAGGCGTGGAGTTCTTTGAAGGCAACTTCAGCGACTATGAAATCTATAAAAAGAAAAAATACGGCGAGGAAGCCACCCAGCCAAAACGCCTCAAATACAAGCGGATTCAGTAAGCCGCTCAGCAAAGCCAAACAGGCAACACCAAAAAAAGAGAGCACCGCAATGTGCTCTCTTTTTTTATGGGCAAAATATATGGGCGAAGCCCGATGGCCCGAACCTGAAACTCAAACACCTGAATCAACAGACCGGTTTCTTTTCGCCATTGGCAGAAAGCCTGCGCCAACAAAAAAGGCGAATATTATCATTCGCCTTTCGTTTCAGATATCGTCCCAGTCGTAGTCTGCCAGGTGATCTCTCAGGGCTTTTTCTTCCCGGAGCTGTTCTATTTTTCGCAAATAGTCGCCGTTTCGGCTGCTCCTTCCCGAAGAGGCTTGCCGCTCCTCTTCTTCCTCAGTGTCGTCATCCATTTCTTCAAGCATATCATCCAGAAACTCGGCACCGCTGTCGTTGTCTCTCGCGTCTTCACGTGGGTTGTAGCCAGGCATAGCTGTCACCTCTCTCTACCAGCAATTCTTAAGCTGCAATCATTACCAGTGTTCTAAAAACGTACTTCTTTAAAACAGTTTTAGCGATCGTCGGACATCTGTTCTGTCTTTGGAAGTTAGCAAACCTTTTCGAAATTTGTAAACAACCAATTTTCATAACAGACCAGATCATCTATTCCGCAAGTTTGCATGGAACTCCTGTTAAAAAAATGACATCTCTGTTTTATTTTTGTAACCGAAGGGGTATGAAAGAACCGGGTTATTTCTGTTAAATTTAGGCTATGCTTAAGAAAACCCGGGAGGCTACGGACCACCATGACCGAGAAACGCCACTTCACCAGAATCCAGTTCGATGCTAGCGCCGCCCTGACAGCGGGGGGTTCCACCTGGGATACCAAAGTCCTGGATATTTCCATGAAAGGCGCTCTGATCGAGCAACCCAATCAAAGCTTTGATATCAATCAGGATGTGGAGCTGACCCTGACCCTTTCCGACAACAGCACCCAGATCACCATGCAGGGCAAAATTGCCCATGTGGAAAACCAGACCCTGGGGATTGTGTGCGAGCATATTGATGTGGACAGCGTTTCCCATTTGCGTCGCATCGTGGAGCTGAATACCGGCAGCCAGGATCTGCTGGAGCGGGAGCTCGACGCCCTGACCCACTACACAGACCGCGAAAGCTTTCACTGATCCGAAATCCCGGTTGCCATTCACCAAACGTACGTTTGAATGCTGTCGGCTGTTTTTACATCCCGGGAACCTCTGGTAATTTTTCGCAAAAAAAACGCAAAAACTTGCGTTTTTTTACCTTTTTTCACACTTTCCCATTGTCCTTATGCTGCCGGGATTACTAAACTGAAAGTGTTCCTTCCAGTAATATGACGATGAGGAGACGGGACATGCGTGTTAGAGACCTGGCCGAGTTTTGGGGGCTCCGCAAAACGCCGAGTAAAACCGAAAAATTTTATGAGATTCGCCTGACGGATACCAATGCAGCAAAAATCGCTGCCATTGCGGAAGTCTTTGACGTGAAATCTGATGAAGATGTGATTGCGGATTTACTGGCTGCCGCGCTCAGCGAACTTGAGGAATCACTTCCTTACAAACAGGGCACCAAAGTGGTGGCGCTGGATGAGGAAAATGATCCCATCTATGAAGATATTGGCCTGACGCCAAAGCTGATGCGGGTAACGGAAGAAAAACTGAAAGAAATCCGCGCCAAGCGAGTAACAAAAATCAGGGGCTAATCTCCCTGGCACTACAATTAAGCCAACCGGGCTTATCCGAAAAAACAAGCTGACCACTTTGGCGGTGCAGAGAGGTTGGCGCAGCTGCTCAACAGCACAGGCGCCAACCTTAAAACCCTGATGTCAGATTGCCTCCAGCGCCTGATCCAGTCGCTCCACTCCCACTACGCTCATTCCTTCCACCGCCGTTTTGGGCATATTGGCTTTGGGAACAATGGCTTTGGTAAAGCCGTGCTTGGCCGCTTCCTTTAATCGTTCCTGACCATTGGGCACAGGACGGATCTCGCCAGACAGCCCTACCTCGCCAAAAGCCACCACCCGGTTTTCCATGGAGCGGTTGCGCAGACTGGATACCACCGCAATCAACACCGCCAGATCGGAACCGGTTTCCAGCACTTTCACGCCGCCCACCACATTGGTGAACACATCCATGCCCATGGTGGATATACCGCCATGACGGCTCAATACCGCCAGCAACATGGCCAGCCGGTTCTGGTCTAGCCCCACAGCCACCCGGCGCGGGTTACCCAGCTGACTGTCATCCACCAGTGCCTGCACTTCCACCAAAAGAGGCCGGGTGCCGTCCCGGGTGACCATCACCACACTGCCGGGCACATCCACCTCGTGCTTGGACAGAAATATGGCCGAAGGGTTGGACACTTCCCGCAGCCCACGATCCGTCATGGCAAATACGCCCAGCTCATTCACAGCACCGAAGCGGTTTTTTACCGCCCGCACCACCCGGAAACGGCTGTCCTGCTCCCCTTCAAAATAGAGCACGCTGTCCACCATATGCTCCAGCACCCGGGGGCCTGCGAGCGAGCCTTCCTTGGTAACATGGCCCACCAGAAACAAGGCCGTACCGGATTGCTTGGCATAGCGCACCAGGGCAGCGGCACACTCCCGCACCTGGGAAACCCCACCAGGCGCCGAGGTGAGGGACTCGGAATAAATGGTTTGAATGGAATCCACCACCATCACCTTGGGCTGCTCCCGCCGGGCAGTGGCGATAATGTTTTCGATGGAGGTTTCCGACATCAGGCGCAGGGCATCCCGGGGCAATTCCAGGCGCTGGGCCCTCAGGGTTACCTGTTGCAGGGATTCCTCACCGGTGACATACAGGGCCGGGGACTGCTGCGCCAGATAGGTCATGGTTTGCAGCAGGATGGTGGATTTGCCGATACCGGGATCACCGCCAATCAGCACCACCGAGCCTTCCACCAGGCCGCCACCCAGTACCCGGTCCAGTTCACTCATGCCGGTCGGTACCCGGGGCTCCTCGCCCACCGACACCTCGGCCATGGTCATCACCTGCTGGGCTTCCCCGGCATACCCGGTGCGGGTTCCCCGTGCCACCGGCGATGCATCCGGCTTGAATTCCACCAGCGTGTTCCAGGCGCCACAGTCACTGCACTGCCCCGCCCATTTGCGGGCTTCGCTGCCACAATCGGAACACACAAAAACGGTTTTAGCTTTGGCCATGGGCGGGAAATTCCTTTATTGATTCAGAACACGCAGGCACACCAGTGCTGCGAACACATAGGCCGGCAGCATCAGCACCAGCCCCAGCAGGAAGGAACCGGTATCGATTTCGGAGCGATCGTCTTCCGGCAGATCAAACATATCGGGGAGCTTTTTCTTGAGTAACTTGAGGGTGTACAGATCCCAGCCGATCACGAACAGAAACAGCAGCAGGGTGCTGGGGCCGGAAAAAGGCACCAGGCCGGGAAACCAGTAACTGGTAACAAAACCAATGCTGAGCAGCGCCGACATCAGCCCGCCAATGGGATGCAGGTAATCCTGCTCCATACGCCTCATCATCAGCACGCCAAACGGCAGCGAGATCACCATAAAGGCAACGTACAGAGACACCCACCAAGGCATGGTTACAGCAATTCCTCACACAAAGATTGAGTTTTAACGCCAGACAGGCTTTTTAGGCCAATCCGGCCGTTAGCGGTAAACACGTTTGACCCGGCCGGTTACCTGGCACAGCAGTTCGTAATTGATGGTGCCTGCTGCCCGGGCAATGTCTTCAACAGGAAGGCCATTACCCCAGAGCACCACGGGTTCACCCAGGGGAACAGGCCCGTCACTACACGCCAGCACCGGGCGCAGATCCACGGCCAGCATGTCCATGGAAACCCGGCCAACCATAGGGCATCGCACCCCGCGAATCAAGACAGGGGTACCCGAGGGCACATGACGGGGATAACCGTCACCGTAGCCGATACCCACAATAGCCACCGGCGTTTCCTGTTCGGCCTGCCAGGTAGCCCCGTAACCTACGGTTTCACCGGGTTTGACCTGGCGGGTAGCCACGACGGTACTGTGCAGCGCCATTACCGGACGAAGGTTCAGGCTGGCGGCACTGACATCCACCAGCGGCGACGCACCGTACAGGGCAATGCCCGGGCGTACCCAGTCAAAATGGGATTCAGGCCGGGAGAAGACGCCGGCCGAGTTAGCCATGCTGAGGCGCTGGTTTTGAATATCCTGCTCCGGCAGCCCCCGGTTCAGTGCCGTTACCGCCTGCTCAAAACGCGCCTGCTGGGCCAGAGCATGGTCGGGCTCCGGCTCATCGGCGCAGGCAAAATGACTGGCCAGCACCACATCGGACACCTTGTCGGTGGAACGCAGGGCGCGGTAACAGGCTGTGAGGCGATCCGTTTCAATGCCCAGCCGGTGCATGCCGGTGTTGAACTTGAGCCACACCCGCAAGGGCTTGGGTATCTCGGTGGCTTCCAGAAAAATCAGTTGCTCTTCCGTGTGGATCACCACATCCAGCTGGCGGCGGGAAGCTTCGGCCAGATCACCGGGGTTGGTCACCCCTTCCAGCAGCACGATGGGCTGGGTCACACCGGCATCGCGCAGTTGAATGGCTTCTTCGATAATGGCCACACCGAAACCATCTGCCTCCGGCAGGGCGGCTGCCACCCGCTCGATGCCATGGCCGTAAGCATCGGCTTTCACCACCGCCATCACACGGCTGTTACCCACCCGTTGGCGGATAACGCCAAAATTGTGCTGCAAGGCATTCAGATCCACGACCGCATTGGTGCCACGGGCCATTTAATACTGACCTCCGTAATCGTGGGCCAGATCCTCAAAGCGGGTGTATTTACCCAGGAACGCCAGCCGCAGACTGCCGATGGGGCCGTTCCGCTGCTTGCCGATAATAATTTCCGCCACGCCTTTGTCTTCGGTGTCCTCGTTGTACACCTCGTCACGGTAGATAAACATGATCACGTCCGCGTCCTGCTCGATCGCACCGGATTCCCGCAGGTCGGACATCACCGGGCGCTTGTTGGGGCGTTGTTCCAGACTCCGGTTAAGCTGGGAAAGCGCTACCACCGGGCAGTTCATTTCCTTGGCCAGGCCTTTCAGCGAGCGGGAGATCTCGGAAATCTCCGCCACCCGGCTTTCGGCGCCAGGCACCTGCATCAGCTGCAGGTAATCCACCAGGATAATGCCGATCTGCCCTACTTCCCGGGCAATCCGGCGGGCCCGTGCCCGCACTTCCACCGGGCTCAGGCCGCCCTGATCATCAATAAAAAGTTTTTGTTCCGCCAGCATGCTGATGGCGGAGTTGAACCTGGGCCAGTCTTCCTCTTCCAGCTTGCCGCTCCGGATACGGGTCTGGTCGATGCGGCCCAGCGAGGACAGCATCCGCATCACGATGGATTCCGAGGGCATCTCCATGGAAAACACCAGGGCCGGCTTGCCGGTGCGGATAATGGCGTTTTCCACCAGATTCATGGAAAAGGTGGTTTTACCCATGGAAGGACGCGCTGCCACAATGACCAGATCGGACGCTTGCAGGCCGGCAGTCATTTGATCCAGATCGGTAAAACCGGTGCTCAGGCCGGTAAGGGCTTCCTCGTTGGAAAACAGTTCATCGATCTTGTCGACAGTGGATTTCAGGATGGATTTGATGCCCTGGGGGCCGCCTTTCTTGGCGCCCTGCTCGGCTATGGCAAAGACCCTGCGCTCGGCTTCGTCCAGCAGTTCGCTGGTGGGCCGGCCCTGGGGGTCAAAGGCGCTGTCAGCGATCTCGTTGGATACCTGAATCATCTGCCGCAGTATCGAGCGATCGCGCACAATCTCGGCGTAAGCCTTGATATTGGAGGCGCTGGGGGTGTTCTTCGCCAGCTCCGCCAGATAGGCCATGCCCCCGGCCTGATCCAGTACGCCAGAGTTATCCAGCACTTCCCCGAGGGTAATGACATCAAAAGGCTTGGACTGCTCCGCCAGCTGGAACATGGCGCTGTAGATCAGGCGATGATCGCGGCGGTAAAAATCCACATCGGAAACGACTTCGGATACATCATCGAAACCGTTGTTATCCAGCATCAGGCCACCCAGTACGGCCTGTTCTGCTTCCAGGGAGTGGGGAGGCACTTTTACCCGGCTGGTTTCGAAATCACTGACTTTTTGTTCTTCGGAATACTCGGACATGACGACTCGGTTCTGATCATAATACGGATGCAAAGCATTGAAGTTACAACGTCTTCAGTGACAATGACAACGCTTTGCCGAAAATGATTTTCTGCCAGGGACTCCCTGGAACAAAAAAAGCCAACATCGGTAAGGATGTTGGCTTTTTCATCACTCTTTTTCTTCATCGGGGCCGGCTGATACTGCAGAACCCGGCTGGCCCCGATATTACTGGTAATACCCTTTCGGGTACTTACTCAGGTACCTATTCAGGCACTTACTCAGGCACTTACTCAGGTACTACAGACAGAGTGATTTCACCGCCTACGTCAGGGTGCACCTGAATACCGATTTCGTATTCACCGGTATTGCGGATGGCACCCAAAGGCAGCAGAACTTCTGCTTTTACCACTTCAACGCCGGCTTCGGTGATGGCTTCAGCAATGTCGCGGGTTCCGATAGAACCGAACAGCTTGCCTTCGTCACCGGACTTGGCAGTGATAGTGATGTTGCCCAGCTCCAGGATTTTCGCCAGGCGGGCTTCGGCGGCGGCCAGTTTGTCTGCAGCTTTCTGCTCCAGCTCGGCGCGACGCTCTTCAAAGTACTGAACATTATCCTTGGTGGCAGGCACAGCTTTGCCCTGAGGCACCAGGAAATTACGGCCGTAACCGGCTTTTACAGATACCTGGTCACCCAGTTCACCCAGGTTACGGATTTTTTCCAACAAAATAACTTGCATGATATTTACCTCTTAAACCTGTTAATCACTGATCGGCTTACTGATGCTGGTCAGTGAAGGGCAACAAGGCAGCCGCACGGGCGCGCTTGACGGCGCGGGCCAGCTGGCGCTGATATTTGGCGCTGGTACCAGTGATACGGCTGGGTACAATCTTGCCAGTTTCGGTGATGTAGTTTTTCAGCGTGTCCAGATCCTTGTAATCGATCTCAACCACACCTTCCGCTGAGAAGCGGCAGAATTTTCTGCGACGATAAAAACGTGCCATGATGTATTCCTAATTTGTTCGTTAAATTTCGGTCGAATTTTCAATCAGTCTTGCGAACGTCCGAAGCGTGAAGAATCAGTTTGGTACCGCTGTCATCCTTGTAGCTTGACCTGGCCAGAAAGCCGCTAACCTCTATCCGGTCATTAACCTCCAGCGGTTGCGCTTTTGCTACCAGGTCCCCGCGCAGCTCGGTAAGTAACCGGCAAAACACTTCTCTGGGTTGCCCGGCTTCTTCCTGTCGGGAGCGGTGTTGCAGCATAAAACGCTGATGGGCCACTCCCCCGGGGCTGACACGTTGCGATTCCACTTCAATCACAACGCCGGTAATAATTACCTGATTCTTCTCCACTCTACCGGCAGCGATTAATCGTCGCTGTCGTCGTCATCATCGTCGTCATTGCTGTTGTCGGCACTTTCAGTTTCGGCAACAGGGCGACGGGACTGGGACTGCTGTTCTTTCTCTTCAGAACGGGCAAGAGGCGATTCTTCAGTTACCGCAGCATCCTTGCGGACAACCAGGTTACGCAGAACCGCGTCATTGAATTTGAATGTGTTGGTCAGTTCATCCAGCACTTCCTGTGAACATTCAATGTTCATCAGAATGTAGTGTGCCTTGTGGATTTTGTTGATCGGGTAGGCCAGTTGACGGCGTCCCCAGTCTTCCAGACGATGAATCACGCCACCACCATCAGTGATCGTACCTTTGTAACGCTCAACCATGGCAGGTACTTGTTCGCTTTGATCCGGGTGAACCAGAAAAAGGACTTCGTAATGTCTCATTGGTGCTCCTTACGGGAAAAAGCCTTCCGCCAGACGGTAAGGCAAGGAGTTAATAATGTTTTCACACCTGGCTGAGAAGACCGGGTGGAAAACCTGCTTCATTTATCTTTTTTCAGGCACAGGTATGCCGGGAAAAAGAGGCGAGATTCTACGCCAGTGCGCCAGTATCTGCAAGCCTGAAAACATCATTATAGCGGCAGGAGCGCTGCTGAACCTGCAGGAAATCCGCAACACCAGCAGTTAGCAAGCGCTAACTGCGCTGACGAAGCGCCTCGAACAGGCACACCCCGGTGGCCACCGACACGTTCAGGCTGTCCACACTGCCCTGCATGGGGATATAAAGGAGAGAGTCGCACTTGTCTTTGGTGAGGCGCCGGATGCCCTTGCCCTCCGCACCCATCACCAGGGCAATATTCCCTTTCAGATCAGTGTCATAAAGGCTTTTGGCGGATTCATCAATGGCGGTGCCCACGACCCACACGCCCTGCTGTTTCAGCTCATCCAGGGTGCGGGCCAGATTGGTTACCTGAAAGAAAGGCACCACTTCGGCGGCGCCCACGGCCACCCGGCGCACTACCGGGGTGAGGCCCACGGCCTTGTCTTTGGTGGTGACCACGCCATGGGCACCCACGGCGTCGGCGGTACGGATACAGGCTCCCAGATTATGGGGATCAGTAACGGAATCGAGGATCAGCAGCAGTACCGGCTCATTCGCCCGCTCCACCAGTTGCGCCAGATCGGCTTCCCTGAGGGGCTGTGCCAGCCGGCATTTGGCCACGACACCCTGGTGATTGGATTGTTTGTCGGCCTGTTTATTGGCTTGGGAGCCCCCCTGCCGGGACAGATCATCCAGCTGTTGTTTCGGTACCAGCCGGCAGGGAATGCCGTGGGTGCTCACCAGGGATTGAATCTGCTGGGCGCGCTGATCATCGCGCCCTTCCTGAAGGTAAACTTCCAGAACCCGCTCGGGGTGCTTTTCCAGTAATGCAGAAACGGTATGCAGGCCGAACAGCCATTCGGGCTTTGCCATGTCTGGTTAAATTCCTGTAAACGGGTGAAAAATTGGCCGTCGTCTAGCGGCGTCTGGACTTGCCGCCCTTGCCTTTTTTGCCGCCGGCTTTGCCTGATTTGCCACTGGCTTTCGGGCCTTTCCGGCCAGCTTTTCCAGAACCTTTACCGGCGCCTTTGCCGGCATCCTTGCCACCGGCCTTTTTGTTGCCCCTGTCCGGGCCTTTGGCTTTGCGGACGTCCTTCAGTTCGCCTTTGCTCCAGCGCTGCCGGACACCGCCTTCCACCAGATCAAAATCGATCTTGCGGTCATCCAGTCCGGCCCGGGCCACTCGTACGGTCACCGGATCGCCAAGGGCGAACATGATACCGGTTCTTTCCCCCTTCAGGCGATGACGGACTTCATCAAAGTGGTAGTAATCGCTGCTCAGGGAACTGACGTGAATCAGACCTTCCACATAGACGTCGTTCAGTTCCACGAACAGGCCAAAGTTGGTCACCGCGGTAATCAGGCCTTCAAATTCCTCGCCCACCTTGTCCTGCATGTATTCGCATTTCAGCCAGCCCACCACATCCCAGGTGGCTTCGTCGGCACGGCGTTCGGTCATGGAACATTGTTCACCCAGAGCCAGCATGGCGGCCATGTCATAGGGCAGCCATTGCTCTTTCGGTAACGGCTTAGCGCCTTTTACCCGTTTGACGTTATTGGAGGGCTCTTCCGAGCGCACCAGGTAACGTATGGCCCGGTGTACCAGCAAATCGGGATAGCGGCGAATGGGCGAGGTAAAGTGGGCATAGGATTTATAGGCCAGACCAAAATGGCCTTTGTTGTCCGGGGAATAGACCGCCTGATTCATGGAGCGCAGCATCACGGTCTGAATCAGTTCCGCATCGGGGCGACCTTCAATCTGCTCCATTACCGCCTGGTAATCGCTGGGCTGCGGCTTGCCTTTGGCGGGAAATTCAATCCCCAGCTCCGCCAGAAACAGCCGGAGTCTTTCCAGCTTTTCTTCCTTGGGGCTTTCGTGAATACGGTACAGGCCCGGCAGCTTGTGCTTTTCCAGAAACCGGGCAGCCGCCACGTTGGCCGCCAGCATGCATTCTTCAATAATGCGGTGAGCATCATTGCGGTGCACCGGAATAATCTGTTCGATCTTGCGGTTTTCGCCGAATACGATGCGGGTTTCGGTGGTTTCAAAATCGATGGCACCACGGGATTCCCGCTGCTGGCGCAATGCCAGATACAACTCATAAAGCTCGTAAATCTGGGGAACGATGTCGCCGTGCTGTTCCATAACAGCACGGGCGGTTTCCCCTTCGGGCTCATCGATCACGGCGCCCACCTTGTTATAGGTCAGGCGGGCATGGGAACGAATCACCGCTTCAAAAAACTGATAACGGGAAATGTTACCGGCGGCACTGACGGAGATTTCCACCGCCATGGCAAGCCGGTCCACATCGGGGTTCAGGGAGCAGAGCCCGTTGGAGAGGGTTTCCGGCAACATGGGCACCACAAACTCGGGGAAGTACACGGAGTTGCCCCGCTGCTGCGCTTCCTGGTCCAGGGCGTCTTTGGGGTGTACATAATGGGACACATCCGCAATGGCGACAATCAGGCGCCAGCCACCGGTTTTTTTCCGTTCCGCGTAAACGGCGTCATCAAAATCTTTGGCATCTTCGCCGTCGATAGTGACCAGGGGCAAATTGCGCAGATCCACGCGCAGTTGCTTGTCTTCTTCACGAACGTGGTCGCCATATTCTTTGGCTTGTGCCAATACGGCGTCCGGCCATTCATGGGGAATATCGTAGTTGCGGATAGCCACTTCGATTTCCATACCCGGGGCCATGTGATCGCCGAGCACTTCGACGATAACGCCTTTGGGGCGGGATCGGTAGCTGGGGTGTTCAGTGAGTTTTACCACCACGAACTGACCATGCTCGGCGCCGCCGGATTCCTCCGGGATGACCATGATGTCCTGGCCGATGCGGCTGTTTTCCGGCACCACAAAGCCGACACCACTTTCGCGGAAGTAGCGGCCTACCAGTTGCTGGGTTTTGCGTTCCAGTACTTCGACGATGGTGGCTTCTTTGCGGCCGCGGTTGTCGACGCCGGACTGGCGGGCGAGCACGCGGTCGCCATCAAATCCGCAGCGCATTTGCCGGGGGCTGAGGTAATAGTCGTCGCCGCCACTATCGGGCTTGAGAAAGCCGAAGCCGTCGCGGTGACCGATGATGACGCCGGTGATCAGGTCCATTTTGTCGACCACGCCGTAGGCGTCACGGCGGTTGCGCATGAGCTGGCCGTCGCGTTCCATGGCGCGCAGGCGGCGGCGGATGGCTTCTACCTGTTCGTCTTCGAAGACGCCGAATTCGGCGCAGATTTGCTTATGGGTCAAAGGTTGACCGAGGTCTTCGAGCAGGCGGGCGATATACTCCCGGCTGGGGACGGGATTGTCGTATTTTTCGGCTTCGTTCTTTGCGTTAGGGTCTTTGTTGGGTGACCACTTGGGCATTATTCTGGTGTTCCTTGAATGATGGTTTTTCTTGTTGTTATTGGTTTGGTTACTAGTGTAGCTGGTTTTTGGGGTTCAGCTTTGTGGGGGATTGTAGGGGGTGTGATTAGACTATTCATCCTAAATGGGGTGAATGTGGTTTTTTTTCAAGGTGGGTTATGCAATTGAGGATATCTGCTTGTCCTTTGGGTGGGACCTGACCACTCGCATGGGCCGGGTTCCGGGCAGTGTGATAACTCCTCAGGGATACTTGCTTGCCCTTCGGGTTCCCTGTGCTTCTCGTCAAATTTGGCGTTCGCTAAACTCGCCCTGCGGGCTCAGACAACGCTCACTCTATCCAAATTTGACTGCGATGCTCGGCGGCGCAAAATCCCTGAGGAGTTATCACACTGCCCTCCTTTCTGCTTTCTGGTGCCTGAACTGGTTTTTTGTTCGGGGTGTTCCCTGGGTTTTTATGAAGTTAACAATTTGGTGACATCGTCCGGGTTTTTGTTCCAGGTCAATTTTGTTGGTTTTTGGGCGTGTAACAGTGTTGCAATCTATGCGTAGCAAAAGACCCGAGCAATACTATGGATATGTCAGTGTCTGCGTCCGAAAGCGCACAACAAGCACAGCAACAAAAGGTTACCGTCGATGGCAATGAGGCGGTGGCTTATATCGCCCACAAAACCAATGAAGTGATTGCGATTTATCCGATTACGCCGGCGTCGCCTATGGGTGAGCATGCGGATGCATGGTCGGCCCTGGGGCGAAAGAATCTGTTTGGTACGATGCCGCAGATTATTGAGATGCAGAGTGAGGCCGGGGCAGCCGGGGCGATTCATGGGGCCTTGCAGGCGGGGACGTTGGCCACGACGTTTACGGCGTCTCAGGGTTTGCTGTTGATGTTGCCGAATATGTACAAAGTTGCCGGTGAGCTGACGCCGACGGTGTTTCATATTGCGGCGCGGTCGCTGGCGGCGCAGGCGTTGTCGATTTTTGCGGATCACAGTGATGTGATGTCGGCGCGGGGCACGGGGTTTGCGCTGGTGGCGTCGAATTCGGTGCAGGAGGCTCATGATTTTGCGTTGCTGACCCAGGCGGTGACATTAACGAGCCGGATTCCGGTGTTGCATTTTTTTGATGGTTTCAGAACGTCTCACGAGATTGCCAAGATCAGTCTGATTGATGATGCCACTATTGACGCCCTGATTGACCGGGAGGCAATTTATACGCACCGGCAGCGGGCGTTGTCGCCGGATCATCCGGTGGTGCGGGGTACGTCGCAGAATCCGGATGTGTTTTTTCAGGCCCGGGAGACGGTGAATCCTTATTACGACGCATTCCCGGGATTATTGCAGGATGCCATGAACGCGTTTGCCCGTTTAACGGGGCGGCAGTACCGTCTGTTTGATTATGTGGGCGCGGAGGATGCCGAGCGTGTGCTGGTGGTGATGGGTTCCGGTGCGGATACGGCGGAGGAAACGGTGCTGCAGATGCAGCAGCAGGGTGACAAGGTGGGTGTGTTGAAGGTGCGACTGTACCGCCCCTTTGCCAGTCAGGCGTTTCTGGAGGCGTTACCGAAAACCACCCAAGCCATTGCAGTACTGGATCGTACCAAGGAGCCGGGGGCGGATGGCGAGCCGTTGCTGAAGGATGTGGCGACGGCAATTCTGGATGGGTTTAACGATGGCAGCCTGCCCATGGGATCAGTACCGAAAGTGGTGGGCGGTCGTTTTGGTTTGTCGTCCAAGGAGTTTACACCGGGCATGGTGTGTGCGGTGCTGGAAAATCTTAAGCAGAGCAAACCCAGGCATCACTTTACTATTGGTATTCATGATGACTTGGGTAATACCAGCCTGCCCTGGGATGAGGCCAGTGCGCCCAATGCCAATAAAGACAATATTCAGTGTCTGTTTTACGGGTTGGGGTCTGACGGTACTGTCAGTGCCAATAAAAACAGTATCAAGATTATCGGTGAGCAGACGGATTTATATGCCCAGGGTTATTTTGTGTATGACTCGAAAAAATCCGGGGCGGTCACGGTATCCCATTTACGGTTTGGCAAGCAGCCCATTCGTTCGGCTTACCTGATTGGCGACAACAGTGCGCAGTTTGTTGGCTGCCATCAAACGGTGTTTCTGGAAAAGTACGACATGCTGGCCAAAGCGGCGCCCGGTTCGGTGTTTTTGTTAAATACCGCCGAGGCACCGGAAGCTGTCTGGAATACCTTAACCGAAAAAGCCCAGCAGCAGATGATTGAGAAAAACATCCGCTTTTATGTAATTGATGCCTACAAGGTGGCGCAGGATAACGGCATGGGGCGGCGCATCAATACGGTGATGCAAACCTGTTTCTTTGCCATTTCCGGCGTACTGCCGAAAGACAAGGCCATTGCAGAGATCAAAGCGTCGGTGGAGAAGACCTACGGCAAAAAAGGCCGCCATATCATCCGCCGTAATTTTCAGGCTATCGACAACACGCTGGAAGCACTGCAACAGGTTCAGGTACCAGAACAGGTTTCTTCACATAGCCATATTCGTGAAATTGCCGCGGCCAACGAGCCCGACTTTGTTAAACAGGTCACGGCAGAAATCATTGCCGGCCGCGGTGATCTGATTAAAGTCAGCCAGCTGCCGGCGGACGGCACCTACCCTACCGGCACAGCCAAAATTGAAAAGCGTAACATTGGTCTGGAGATTCCGGTGTGGGATGAGGGCCTGTGTACCCATTGCGGTAAATGTGCGTTTGTCTGCCCGCACGGTGTGATACGCAGTAAAGCGTTTCCGGCGGAGGCGGTAAAAGATGCGCCGCCCACGTTCAAGCACCTGCAGATTCTTGGCAAGGATTACCCGGAAGGCACCCATATCAGTTATCAGGTGGCGCCGGAAGACTGCACCGGGTGCTCCCTGTGTGTGGACATCTGCCCGATCCGCGATAAAAGTCGTGCCAATCACAAGGCGCTGAACATGGCACCGCAGCCGCCGTTACGGGAGCAGGAAAAAGTAAACTGGGAATATTTTCTGAACCTGCCGGATATGGATCGCCGCGAGGTGAAAGCCAACACCATGAAAGGCTCCATGTTACTGGAGCCCTTGTTTGAATTTTCCGGGGCTTGCTCCGGTTGTGGCGAAACCCCTTATATCAAACTGGCCAGCCAGTTGTTTGGCGATCGCATGATAGTGGCCAATGCCACCGGATGCTCCTCCATTTACGGCGGCAACCTGCCCACCACCCCCTGGACCAAAAATGCTGAAGGCCGCGGCCCGGCCTGGAACAATTCGCTGTTTGAAGACAATGCAGAATTTGGTCTGGGCATTCGTGCTGCCTGTGATCAGCAACAGCTGATTGCCACAGATTGCCTGGGACTGTTACAGGATAAACTGGACCCACAACTGGTGGAGGCATTACTGAATGCCAACCAGGATGACGAGGCCGGTATTTATGAACAACGGCAACGTATTCAAACACTGAAAGCCGCCCTGGCCTCCATGGACGATCCGGTGGCGCAGCAACTGTTATCGGTGGCGGATGCCCTGAGTAAGCGAAGCATCTGGATTATCGGTGGTGATGGCTGGGCTTACGATATCGGCTTCGGCGGTCTGGATCATGTGCTGGCGTCCGGCCGGGATGTGAATATTCTGGTGCTGGATACCGAGGTGTATTCCAACACCGGCGGCCAGACATCCAAGGCCACTCCCCGGGGCGCGGTGGCCAAGTTTTCTGCCAGCGGCAAACCGGCGGCGAAAAAGGATCTGGCCCGCATTGCCATGACCTATGAAAACGTTTACGTGGCTCATGTGGCTTACGGCGCCAAGGACGTGCATACCCTGCACACTTTTATTGAAGCGGAAAACTTTCCCGGGCCGTCATTGATTATTGCCTATTCCCCCTGTATTGCCCACGGGGTGGATATGAGCAACAACCACAGGCAGCAAAACCTGGCGGTGGATTCCGGGCACTGGCCCCTGTTCCGCTTTGATCCCCGCAAGGCCGAGAGTGGCAAGAATCCGCTGAAGCTGGATTCCAAAGCGCCGTCTGTTGATTACGGGGAATTTGTGAAAAGTGAAACACGTTTTAACATGCTCTGGAATACGCACCCGGAGCGCGCAGAAACTTTATTGGAACAGGCCCGCAAAGAAGTGAAGGAACGCTACGAACGTTATCAGCAGCTGGCGTCACTGGACTGGAATGAAGAGGGAGATGCCTGATGGTCGATTTAACCACCCACTACCTGGGATTAACCTTAAAGAATCCTGTGGTGCCTTCATCCAGCCCGCTCACGGGAAATTTTGATGACGCCCGTCGCCTGGAAGATCTGGGGGCAGCCGCTATTGTATTGCCATCACTGTTTGAAGAAGCTCTGATTCACGAACAGGAAAACATGTCGCGCTTTATCGAGCATCAGGACATCGGCCACTTTGAAGCCGACAGCTTTTTGCCACCGCCGCCTCAGTTTACTTCGACCCTGGATCAGTATCTGGAAAAGATTGAGCGCTACAAGCAGGCGATGGCCATTCCGGTGATCGGCAGTCTGAACGGCACCACTCTGAGCGGCTGGGTGGATCATGCCCGGGACCTTGAAGAGGCCGGTTGCGATGCCATCGAACTGAACCTGTACAGTATTAACGCCAACAAAAAGGACAGCAGCGATGATATCGAGCGGCGCTATCTGAGAATCGTGCATGACCTGTCAAAGGCGATCAAGATTCCCTTTACCGTAAAGCTGTCGCCGCAGATCACCTCCCTCACCCACTTTATCAGCCGCCTGGAACAGGCCGGCGCCCAAGGGGTGTCGTTATTCAACCGTTTCTACCAGCCGGATATTGATCTGGATACCCTGGCGGTAACCCCCAAACTGCATTTATCCAGCAGTTACGAATGCCTGTTGCGGGTTCACTGGATTGCCCTGCTGCGCCCCCAGGTTAAACTGGGGCTGGCGGCTACCGGTGGCTTTCATGACTATAAAGATACGTTAAAGGCGCTGCTGGCGGGCGCCGACGTGGTGCACCTTTGCAGCCTGCTGTTACAGCAGGGTATCGGTGCCATGGTGCCGCTGCTGGAAAACCTGGAGCACTGGATGGAGGAACGGGAATATGAATCCATTCAACAACTTAAAGGCAGCCTGAGCTATCAGCATGCCATAGATCCCAGCGCCTATGAACGCGCCAACTACCTGCAGGTACTGGACAGTTACACTCCCAGCCCCGGGGTTAAAATATAAAAAGATTTTTTATCGCAGATAAAATTTATTTTGCTGTATTAGCAGGAAATCCTGGTTTAAAAATCCGAAGACGCGGGCCAAACGGCCCGCCATTTAACAACCGTAAACCAAGGATTCAGTATGTCCTCTCTCGACGACACCTTTGACGACGAATGGGATGGTGACGAAGAAGTTTCCGAAGACTGGGAAGCCCGCAGCAACCGGAACCAGAAGCGTCGTGATCGCAAGCGTTACCTGCAACTCAGACGGCAAGCCGAAGACCGCATCGCCCGCCGCAAGCTACAAGAACAGCTTGGCTACTGGGACTATGACGATCTTGAAGGCGTTGAACTTTAACGTATTGAGCGCAGTATTATTGAACTACAAATTGAACTACAAGAAGGTGTCGAACTAGCGCGTTTCACTATCCAGGCTTCAGACATTGAGTCCGTTCAACAGGCTTAGCACCTCGGCAAACCATTCGGTTTCCTGTAAACCGGAACGATACACCGCGTAAATGGGCCGGTTGAAGGTCGCAAATTCAGTTACCTGACGCACTCCCCTGGATTCCAGTCGCTGGACCAGGGATTGAGGCAAGTAGGCCGACCCGGGTCTTTCGCAGATAAAGTCGGCCGCTATATTACTCATATTGGTATGCAGCACCGCGGGCAAATGGCCACCGTAACGCTTGGCATGAAAGAGCGCGAAACTGGTGCCCCAATCCACCTGCACATAACCATTCTCAAACAGCTTTTTACCCGACACATCGGCCATGGTGGTGGCCATCACCAGTTGCAGCTGGCCGGTTTTTTCTGCCACAAAATCCACCAGTGCCGGAGGCTCATACACCAGTGCCAGATCCACGGTTTTTTCCAGCAGCATTTTGATCAGCACATCATGGGTCTGGGCTTCGGCCCGCAGGCCAATCTTGGGAATTGCCAGATTGATCTGCGCCAGTTTCTCCCGCAACGCAAAATTCCACAGGCCGTAAGTGGCGCCAATATTCAGCTGACGGGACTGCTCCACCTGCAGCGCCACTTCCTGACGGGCACGGGCCCAGGCGGTGAGCATGGTTTCCGCATGGGGGATCAGGCGCTCGCCTTCCGTGGTTAACTGAATGTTTTTGCGGTTGCGCACAAACAGCTCCACACCGAGAATGCCTTCCAGCTGCTTGACCCGGGCGCTTACTGCCGCAGGCGTTATGCACAGGCTGTCCGCCGCCTGGCCAAAATGGCGGGTTTTGTTCACTTCCAGAAATGTTTTCAGCAAATCAATATCCAGCATGGCGACCCCAGCACGTCTGATAACCGGAAACCTGCGCTGATGTTAAAAACTTTTTGTCGTTAATCAAAGAATTATTTGTTAGACGCTCACCATCAATTAACACTAAGTTTCTATCATTGCGATTTACCGGAGGCCAATCACCCGTGCCTCTGCAGTAAGGGGAACCCAACCAGATGATTTATAAAAACTTTTTTCAGACTGCCCTGGTAGCGGCCGGTCTGACCTTGTGCGTTGTTCCGGCCCAGGCGGACGACACCTACAGCGATGAGTACGCCGATAACCAGCAAGACTCAGGTTATGATCTGGCCTACGAGGACAACGGCTACGACAATGGCGGTTACGTGGAAGAAAGCTACGAGGAACCCGCCTACAGTGAGGAAAACTATCAGGAACCAGCCTATGAAGAGCCGGTGTATGAAGAACCAGGGTATGAAGAACCCGCCTATGACAATGGTGGCTACGATGACGGCTACGCCGAGCAGCAAAGCGCCGACGAGGCAGCCGCCGACAAGGAATGGGAAGCCGAGGTAAAAGCCTACTGCAACGAGCTGGCCGGCTACGAAGACCCTGAATACCGGCAGACGTATTTGCAGGATTGCATTGCCAGTCAGATGGGGCAGTAGCATTGACCGGCTGCGCAGGCACTGAATAGGTTATTCAGATCCGACACAAACACAAAGGGCGCCCGGCAAGGCGCCCTTTTTCATTGCCTTTAAATCGCCTTTTGCCTGCTGGCAGGCTCACTTACAGTCCATTTGGAGGATGCCGCCACGCAGCGACTGTAGTTTGATATAGCATCACGCCGATTTAACAGTGTCAGTCCGGTATAACAATAACAATTCAGGGGATATGACCATGCACGTACCGTTCGCCGTAAAAACATTCTTTCTGGCTACGTTTCTCAGCTGTCTGGCAGGTTGTGCCGCCGATGGCGACATTAACGAATGGCGCCGTTTTTCCCAGCCCGGCGCAGAGCGGGACTACCACCTGTACGTTCCCGACAAGGTGCTGGAAAACGGCGAACCCGTTGCCCTGGTGATCAATCTCCATGGGGCCACACCGGCACCGGCCTTTGCCCGTACTTTTGGCAGCTACATGCAACAAGTCATTACCGGCATGCCCATTCACGCTGCAGACCATGGCTATATTGTGGCTCACCCGCAGGGCCGGCTGCATGGCGACATCCAGTTCTGGGTAACCAGCGACGAGATGGATACGGACTTTATCAACGGACTGGTGGACGAACTGGCGGCCAACCTGCCAGCAGACCCGGACCGCATTTTTCTGACGGGGTTTTCCAGCGGTGGCATGCTGGCGTGGAAACTGGTGTGTGAATACAGCGACCGCTACGCCGCCATTGCACCGGTAGCGGCAGATCGCCGCGCCGTTCCCCAATGCCCCGATGCCCAACCGGTTCCCGTCATCGCTTTTCATGGCACCGAGGATCCTACCGTCTCTTACGATGGCGGTTTTAGCGCCGTACAAACCTGGGCCGATGAACACCAGTGTAATAGTAAAGACGTGTTCCTGGAAAAAGATGAAACCCGTTGCGAGCGCTGGAGTGGCTGCAACGCCGACAGCGACATGCGCTTTTGTACCAGCACCGGCGCGGGACACACCTGGCCTTCCGGCCCCGGTTCCATTTTTATCAGCGCGGCAGGCTACGGCAAAACCAGTTACACCATTGATGCCACTGATATGATCTGGAATTTCTTCAGCGGCGAATCAATCAGTGAATGACAGGGTGTCCGCCTGTGACAAAGTGTTGCGAAAGGAACTGGGTGTGATGCCCGTCCAGCGTTTGAAGGAGCGGCGGAAATTGTTAACGTCGTGAAAACCCAGGTAGCTGGCGACCTGCTCGTTGCTGTATCCCTGCGAATAAAATAGCTGAAAGGAAACGTGCTTTCTTACCTGATCGATCAGGGGCTGAAAACTGAGGTGATTGGCCTTGAGCCGTCGCTTGAAAGTGGCCGGACTCATGCAAAGATGCCGGGCCACTGATTCCAGCGTCGGGGACTGCTGAATATGCTGGCGCAGATAGCGATACAGATAGTCCACCAGACCGGTATGAAAGGTTTCGCCGCCATAGACAGCACCGGCCCGTTCACTGGCAAGATGGAACGCGGTTTGCGAGGCACGAACCCAGGGGGCTGACAAATAACAGCGCTCCACCAGCATCAGATCAATATGCGCATTAAAGCTGACGCCGGCACCAAAATTCACCTCATACTGTTCCGAGTACCCGGGTCTGTCGAAACTGAACAGGTAACGCCAGGGAATCCTTTTATCCATCTGCAGGCGAGCAAAACCGGTTAAAGCATTGCAGGCGGCCTCCAGGCAAAAGCGCTTCTGAGCCAGACTGTTGTAGTTACCCAGCCACTGCACATAGCAGTATTTGTCATCATAAAACACATAAGGCCAGGCCAAAGGTGTCAGCAATGATGAAAATTCACAGAGCACCTCAATTGCCCGCTGCAGATTGGCGGCATTATTGAGCGCAGTGCTGAGCGCATCAAAATTGCCCGGTAGCAACCGGCTGCCATACAGGAAACCGAGATCATCAACAGCAAACAGTTTTTGCGCGTTATCGATGAGCTTAAGATACTGACTGGTGCTGACCCGGGCACATCCCTGCCGGATATCCTCGTCAAACAGTTGCGTGCCACGCAGCAGGCGATGGATATCAATGCCCCGGCTGCGTGCCATATCCACCAGCACAGCCGGCTGCTGATGGGCCGGCAGATAGGGCGTATCCGCATCGTAAAGCTTTACTGTTCCGGGCACAGCCATGGAATCAGGCCACCCTCAGTTGCCGGTCGCGCTGCTCTTTCTTTTGTTCCAGCAGGCGATTGGCTCGGGTCAGCAGATCTTCCGGTGATTCCTTACCGGCCAAACAGTCAACAATTGTGAGATTGCGATAAACGGTTTCCCCGACACTGGTCTTGAAAGCAAAATGACAAACGGCCGCATTCAGCTGCCCTGCCATGGAACGGGCTGTTTCGCTTCCCGTATTGGGCAGCAAAATGGCAAACCTGTCGCCCGCGTAGCGGCAGAGCAGATCGCAACGGCGCAGATTCAGCAACAGCAACTCGGCGATCTGCTGCAGCATGCGATCGCCTTCCTCAGGGCCGTAATCGCGGTTCAGCTGGGCAAAATAATCAATATCCAGCATCAGCAGGGATAACGGCTGCTGTTGTTCCGCATGCGCTGTCAGCTCCCGGCGAAGCTGCTCTTTAAGATATGCCGCGCTGGCCAGCTGCGTAACCGGGTCAATGGTGGTATGTTCACGAAAAACACGTTCCCGTTTCAGCAGCTGTTCATTAATGGCAAGCTGTTCCCGGTGCCAGTGATATAAACCAAACGTTAACAGCAACATGCCGACGGGCATGGGAATGGATTCCAGCATACCATCCAGCAGCGCAGCACTTTCCGGCAGACGTATCACTTCATCCAGGGCGTCCTGCCAGAGCGCGATAAATATAAAGGTAAGGGCCAGTGTCAGAATATTGGTGACCCTGCCTTGGGGACGACTGTTCAGAAGGAAGCCGATCCAGATCAGGGTCACCAGCGCAGCCCCCCCTTCACCGAGAATATCCAGCCAGTCAATTTCCTTCCAGGCTTTGACATCCCCCAGCATCAGGCTTAACAACAGTAATCCGTTAAGCACTAAAAAAATACTCAGCAGTTTTTGGGTATGAAGTTTCAGATACGCATGCATGGGAATTTTCAAATCACAGTTCCGTGTTGGTTTAAGGACGCAGGGCCTCCGTTACCTGTCAGTGTACCGGTCAATATGACAATCAGGTGACAGCCCCTGATAAAACAGTACCTGGTAACAAATTCCTACAAACCCGGTTAGCCTGAACAACAACAGTCAAAAAAGCTCACATCAATTGATAAAATTTTTTGCCTGTACCCGGGGAAATCACCTTTGATGTGCAGTAACACGGCGAAGGCAGCGGGCAACCGATACACCCATAGCGGCCACCGGGACTTGATCAGAGGCTGCCTGGATACCCGACATTGCGAAGGCTGCACAGAGTCATATCAGCTCAAATTTACCGTTATCATTCACCAATACCCGGCATCCGGGGCTCATCAGGCAACCCCTGTAACAAAACTGACATTCCCCCTGCCTAAGGTTCGCGGCAATTCGAAGGCAAATTCCGGGGGAGTGCAAACCATGCCAGGCCGAATGTCTACCAACAAAATACGAAACCTGAAACTGAAAAACGCCGCTCTGGCGATGGCCATTGCCATGGCAAGCCAGAACACACTGGCAGACGGGCGCCTGGAAGGCACCCTCACCAGCGCACAAAAACAGGTTGCCCTGCAAGGGGCAGTGGTTCGCATCAAAGAACTGAACCTGGAAACAGTTACCCGTCGCGATGGCAGTTTTGTTTTTCCGTCGTTGACTGCAGGCACCTATACCCTGACTGTGGAATACATAGGGGCCCCCACCATTACCCGCTCCTTCACTGTCGATGACGATGCCACTGAAACACTCAACATCAAACTGGGAGCCGATTCACCCGCACTTGAACAGGTACTGGTATTGGGCCAGGCCGCCAGCATGAATAAGGCTCTCAACAAACAACGGGCAGCCAGCAACATCACCTCGGTGGTGGATGCCGATGCCATGGGGCAATTTCCTGACAGCAATCTGGCGGAATCCCTGCAACGGGTGCCTGGCGTATCGCTGGAGCGGGACCAGGGCGAAGGCCGCTTCATTCGCGTCAGAGGCCTGGGCAAGAACTTTAACGCCGTGAACATCAACGGCACCAAAATTCCTGCACCGGAATCGGATACCCGGGCAGTGGCGCTGGATGTGGTTCCCAACGACCTGGTGGAGTCCATTACCGTCACCAAGTCACTGACGCCTGACATGGATGCCGATTCTCTGGGCGGCTCAATTAACGTGGAAAGCCTGTCTGCCTTTGACCGGGACGGGCTTTACTACAAACTCAATGCAGAAAGCTCCTACGATGAGCACACCGGAGAAACCAGCCCCAAACTGGCAGCCACTATCAGCGATATTTTCAGTGTCGGCAACGGCAGCAACAACCTGGGGATCGTCGGCTCCATCAGCTGGTTTGACCGTGAGTTCGGCTCGGACAATGTGGAAACCGGCGGTGCCTGGGATCTTGACGATGAGCCGGTACTGGAAGAAATGGAGCAGCGCGACTACACCCTGAACCGGGAACGACTGGGCGCAGCCTTTAATATCGACTATCGCCTGAACGCTAACAACGAAGTCTATCTGAAAACCCTGTACAGCGAATACAGCGACCAGGAAATCCGCTTGCTCAACAAATATGAAGTGGATGAGGATGAGGATACCGAAGAGGAATTTATCGCCGCCGCACGGGAGCTGAAAGACCGCGAGGAAACCCAGAAAATCATGTCCATGGTATTTGGCGGTATTTCCTATCAACAGGACTGGACCTATGAATACAGCCTGGGAGTCAGCAAAGCGGAAGAAGACGAACCCATCCACGTAGACGCTGCAGTCTTCGAATCCGAATTCGATCTGTTCGGCTTCAGTGGCAGCCAAAAACCGCGCCCGGATACAACCCAGGCCATTCTTGACCCCAGCCTGTATGAATTTGCAGAGGCGGAGGTCAGCGGCAGCAAAACCACCGACAAGGAACAGAACGTCAAGCTGGATATCAGCAAGGATCTGGAAATTGCCGGCAATCCGGCCATTATCAGATTCGGCGGCAAAATCAGCCGCCGCGACAAAGACAGCGACACAACCAGCTATATCGTTGAAGCCGATGACCTGATACTGGCCGATGTGGCCTCCGGCAATGTGGATTATGATCTGGGTAATTTTGGTCCGGGCATCAATGTGGGTGCATTGAACCGGATTCTTGCGCAACAGGAACGGGAGCTGGATATTGAAGCCTCCTTCAGCGAAGACTATGCAATTAAAGAGGATATCAATGCCGCTTATCTGATGGGTACGGTTGATATCTCTGCGCTTCGGCTGATAGCCGGTGTGCGTTATGAAGGCACTAAGTACAGCGCCGACGGTTTCAGTTACGATGACGACAGCGAAACTGCTTCGGCACAGTCCTTTGACAATGACTATGATCACTGGCTGCCGGCACTGCATGCCCGCTACAAGCTGACAGACAAAACCACTGTCCGCGCCGCCTGGACCCACAGCGTGGTGCGCCCCACCTTTGAGCAGACCAGGCCGGGTGCCGTGGTGGAAGGCGATGAAATTGAACAGGGCAATCCGGACCTGGATCCGCTGGAATCCACCAACCTGGATCTGGGTATTGAGTACTACCCCGGTAGTGCCAGCGTAATTTCCGCCTTCCTGTTCTATAAACAGATCGATAATTTTATCTATGAAACCGAATTCACTGCCGATGATATCGATTTCACCACCTTTGAAAATGGCGATGGTGCAGACCTTTATGGGGTGGAGTTGGCCTTTTCAAAACAGTTTACCGAACTGCCTGCACCCTGGAATGGCCTGCTTTTCAGTGCCAATGCCACCTACACAGACTCAGACGCGGAAATTGAAATTGACGGTAGCAAACGGGATATCCGGCTGCCGGGCCAGTCCGATCTGACATCCAACATCATGCTGGGCTATGAAACTGAACGTTTCGGCATTCGTCTGGCTGCCAATCACAAGTCGGATTACCTGGAAACCATCGGCGTCACAGACAATGACAACGAAGATGTGTTTGAAGACGATCACACCCAGATTGATCTGACGGCAAATTACTACCTGACCGACAGTTTGCAGATTACCTTTCAGGGCATAAATCTTAACGATGAAGCCTTCTACAAGTTTCAGAAGGACGAAAAATATAACGCCCAGTACGAAGAATACGGGCCAACCTACAAACTGGGTATCGTCTACAGCAACTTCTGAAGCCAGCGCGTCAGCAACTGTTCATACATTTATGGAATGAGGTCCTGTTGGCCTCCCTGAGAGGCCTTTTTTTAAGACAATGGTGATTATGAAAAAAGTTTCCGCATTTACCTTCGCATGTTTACTCCCGATGCTGTGCGCATCCGGCTGCACCCAGACACAACCGGGTGCCGGTACACAGCAGACCACCGCTGGAACAGACATCAGCAGTGAAGCGCTGCAAGCAGATCCGCTGCAGCTTGATACCGGCAGTGCCATTGAAGGCGAAGCCGCCCTCAGCCTGCGACACAACGGCAAGACCTTCTGGCTGGCCACCAGCGAATCTGCGGGATTGTTATTGCAAACGCCCCAGGGTTCCCGGCACAGCCTGAGACAAAGTGTTGAACTGCTGGATATTCGCCCGCAGGTCAGCATTGACGATCAGGTACAACCACTGGGGATCAGCTTTGACCAGAACAAGGGTGAACTCTTTATGTTCACTGTTGATTACCGTCAGGGGCAACTCCGCGAACTGGCCATCCTGAACACCGGGCCGATAGAACCCGAAGGGCTCTGTCTGCAGCAAACCCCTCAGGGCCATGTATTCGCCTTTCTGCTGGATGGTGCCGGTGGCGTACTCCACTATTTGCTGGTGGATGGTGAGCGCCGGCAACTGGCGCCCGTTGAAATCCGCCGTTTCAATGCCACACCGGGAAGTGTTGCCTGTGCGGTGGATGATGACCGGGAACGGCTTTACATACTGGAAGAGGGCTTTGGCATCTGGTCCTACAGCGCGGGAGCGGAAACAGATCCCGACCGCTTGCCGTTTCAGCTCATTAAACCTTATGGCAAATACCTTGATTCTGTGAGCGGGCTTGCCATTCATAATGGCCTGCTGGCAACCCTGGATTCTGATAATGCCCGGTCGCTGATATTCGACACCCATCAATCCCGACTGATCAGGGCCATCACCTTTTCCGGAGTAACAGCACCGGAAAGCGTGACGCTGACCGACAGCGCCAAACCGGACCATTTACAACTCACGCTTTATGATGCCGGGCAGGATAACTACCGGACTGGCGATTTTTTTCTGGAACAGCCGTCACGCATGCAGGTAAAAAACCTTCCGGAAGTTCAGGCGCTGGTGGAAACCGAACCCATGGGCAAATTCGGCGATGTGGCGGACGACCCGGCCATCTGGGTCAATGAAGCCGATCCGGATAACAGCCGGATTCTGGGCACCAACAAAAAATCCGGTTTGCATGTCTACGATCTGCACGGAAAGGAACTGCAGTACTTCCCCACCGGGCGCCTTAACAATGTGGATTTAAGATCCGGCGTGGCCATGGGAGACCAGTCCGTGGCGATCGCTGCAGCGAGCAATCGTAATGACAACAGTATTGCCCTGTTTGTTATCGATCACACGGGTCAGGTAACAGCTCATCCGGGCATTCCCACCGGACTGGTGGAAGTCTACGGGCTCTGCACCTATCGTGATAAAAGCGGCCGGTTTTTCGTTTTCGTGAACGACAAAGACGGCACCTTTCAGCAATGGCAGGTCAGCTATGACGCGGCCAGCGGATTTACCGGATCACTGGTACGCTCCTTTGCAACGGAGTCCCAGCCGGAAGGCTGCGTCGTGAATGACGTAACGGGTAGCAAGGATCAACTGTTTATCGGCGAAGAGGACAAGGGTATCTGGGTGACCTCTGCGAACCCTGAATCCGTGGCACGCCTGCAATCTGTCATCAAGGTCAGTGAGTTTGATGCGGACAGCCCGCTGGTTGCGGACGTGGAAGGCCTTGCCATTTTCTACGGCAACAACCGCAACTATCTGGTGGTATCCAGCCAGGGGAATGACAGCTATCTGTTGTTTGATACCGAGCCACCTTACGCCTATGCGGGCGGTTTCAGGATTGCAATGAGCGTTGCACAGGGAATCGACGGCGCATCGGAAACCGACGGTCTTGATGTGGTTGCACAGGGGCTGCCGGCACCATTTGCCGAAGGCATGCTGGTGGTTCAGGACGGTCGCAATGTCATGCCGCAACAGGGGCAGAACTTCAAGTATGTTCCCTGGCAACAGATTCGCGAAGCCCTGTCACTGGCACCCTGAATAAAACGGATTCTCCATGAAAGTACTCATAGTCACCGGATTGTTGCTGGCGTCTCTGCCGGCAACAGCCACACCGGCCCCTGAAACACAACTGCACCAGCTGACGGAGACGGGAATATCCAGATCCCGGACGGAGCAAAAAGTCCAGCAACAGGTGGACCAGCTGCACAGTGACCAGCAATCGCTGGAAGCCGATTACCGGCACCTGCTGAAAGTCACCGACGGCATTCACTCTTATAACCAGGTCCTGGAGCAACAAATTAATCAGCAGCAAAGAGACATCAGCCAGCTTCAGCAGGGTATAAAAGACGCTGCACAAATGGAGCGCCAGATCATTCCCCTGCTGCGCCGCATGGTGAGTTCCCTGGAAGCCTTTGTGGAACTGGATATGCCGTTTCTGGTGACAGAGCGCCGCTTCCGGGTACAGGAACTGCAACAGCTCATCACCAGAGCCGATATCAGCACGGCAGAAAAAATGCGTCGCGTATTGCAGGCCTGCCAGATCGAGAACGACTATGGCCGCACTCTGGAAGCTTACCGGGACCAGATTGACATCAACGGCGAGCTCATTGCCGCCGACTTTTTGCGGGTGGGACGAGTCGCACTGATGTATCAGACGCTGGATGGCCAACACACCGGTGTCTGGCATCAGCCAACCGCTGCCTGGATTCCACGAAACGATCACCGCTTTCGGCAAAGCCTGCGCCAGGGCCTGAAAATGGCTCGCAAACAAGTGGCCCCCGAGCTATTACCGGTACCCGTTTTCTCCCAGGCAAGCGTCAACCAGGCCCAGGGGAGCCGTCACCCATGAAGCCACTGATTTTTCCTCACCGCACTGCCCGGAAATACCTGATGGTCCTTGTTATCGGACTGCTTGCGTCAGGCCCGGTGCACGCCCAGGACAAGCCACTGTCACTGGAGCAGTTGCTGCACCAGGTGCAACAGGGTCAATGGCATGACCGGAAAACCCAGGAGCGCCGCCTGCGCACCTTCCGGGAACAAAAAACTGAACAGGCCAGGCTGTTGCAAGACCTCAGGCATGAGGAACAACGCCTGGTATCACAAAGCCAGCAACTGGAACAGCGCTTCGCCGACAACCGGGAAACCGTCAGCGAACTTCAAAGCCGGCTAGAAGAACGCCTGGGGGATATGAAAGAGCTGTTCGGTGTGCTGCAGCAAAGCAGCAGCGAATCCCGGTCCACGTTCGTCAATTCACCCACAGAGCTGCAGTTTCCCGAACGCAGCCAGTTTCTGGCACGGTTTGAATCCCGCATGAGCAAAACCACTGAGCTGCCCGGTATCGCAGATATTGAACGTCTCTGGTTTGAACTGATACGGGAAGCCAGAGAGTCCGGCCGGGTGGTAACCTTCTCCGGATCAGTCATTAACGCTGAGGGCCGGCAGGAAACCGCAGACATTACCCGCATCGGGCTGTTCAACCTGGCGCACGGCAATACTTACCTGCAATACGTGCCGGAAACCGGACAAGCCGTAGCACTGCAACGCCAGCCGGCACAAAGCCACACCAACAGCCTCAGCGGATTGAACTCAACCAGTGACGCAGGATCGCTGGTAACCATTGATCCCACCCGCGGACAATTGCTGTCGATGCTGATCGAAATTCCGGACTGGCAAGAGCGCTTGCAACAGGGCGGCTATATCGGCTGGGCCATTCTGCTGGTGGGGCTGATCGCACTCGTTGTTACTCTGGAACGCTACGTCGCCTTATCCCGGATCACCCGCAAGGTTCAGCATCAGCTCAACCGGTCAGACGCCGACACCGGCAACCCGCTGGGACGCCTGCTTCACACCGGGGAATCCTGTGCCCACTGCGATCTGGAAACCCTGGAGCTGAAACTGGGTGAACAACTCCTGCAGGAATTGCCCCGGCTGCAGCAGCGCTTACTGGTGATCAAGGTTATTACCGTTATTGCGCCGCTGATGGGGCTACTGGGCACGGTCACCGGCATGATTTTCACTTTTCAGGCCATTACCCTGTTTGGCACCGGCGATCCGAAACTGATGGCAGGCGGTATTTCCCAGGCGCTGGTCACCACCGTTATGGGGCTGGCCGTTGCCATTCCCGGATTGTTGATGCATACGCTGGTGAGCACCAGAGCCAGAAAAATCGGCCAGATTCTGGAAGAACAGGCCGCAGGCATGATTGCCGAAAGAGCACTGGCAACCGCCTGAGGAGCAGCCCGTGAATGCCATGCTGAGTTTTCTTGATCAATTGCGGGAGTTTCTGGCCACCGGCGGGCCGGTGCTCTGGGTTATCCTTGGAGTAACCTTCTGGATGTGGAGCCTGATACTGGAACGACTGAGCTACCTGTGGCTGACCTACCCGGGCACCCGCCGCAAGTTGCTGCAAGTCTGGCAATCACTGGCAACAGATCAGTTACACCGGCAGCCGGCGCGGCAGAAAAAATGGCTGGCGGACAAGCTGCGGGCACGCCTTGTGTCCAGTGCCGGCCTAGGCCTGCAGAAACATACGGATTTTATTATCGCACTGGTTGCCATCTGCCCTCTGCTGGGACTGTTCGGCACCGTACTGGGCATGCTGGAAGTCTTCGACATCATGTCCCACCTGGGCGGCCACAATGTTCGCAGCACCGCCGCCGGCGTTTCCAAAGCCACCATCACCACCATGGCGGGCATGGTGGCAGCATTGCCCGGTGTTGTGGCCGGCACTTATCTTAAACGTCGCATTCAACACGAAAGGTTATTGCTGACGGATCTTATGACACTGGACACATCCGGGAGGCCACTCCAATGAAACGATTCTCCTGGCAACAGCATCAGGGTGAAGAGGAACTCGCCGTTGATATCACGCCGATGCTGGACGTGGTTTTTATACTGCTGATTTTTTTTATTGTAACCGCCTCTTTTGTCAAAGAGTCCGGCATTGACGTCAGCCGGCCCCAGGCACAAACGGCCGTAAATCAGGACAGTGCCACCATTATGGTGGGCATCAGATCAGATGACTCCGTGTGGATCGCCAACCGAAAACTGGCCATCAGCAATGTCAGGCCCACACTGGAACGACTCCATGCGGAGAACCCCCAGGGCGGTGTGGTCATTCAGGCCGACAAGGATTCCCGCACGGAAATTCTGGTAGGCGTGATGGACGCGGCCCGGGCCGCCGGTATTGAGGACGTAGCCATTGCCAGCAGCAAATCCTGAATCAACCCCGCTGCCGGAATTGGGCTCACTGCAACAGGCCATAGCCTTCCGTGATGGCTTCCGGTGGCCGTTACTCGCCCCCGCGCTGCTCACCACCGTTGCCATCTGTGCACTGATGGTGGCACTGATCAGTACACCACAAGGCAAACTGGCGGAGCGTGCCACGGGATACACACTGGATTTTGTGCGGGTGAAACGTCCGGAAACCGTGAAACCCAGAGAAACCAAACCGGACAAGCCGCAGCCGCCGGCAGTGGCACCGCCGCCACCCATGGCAATCACAACACAGGCGCCGCAGGTGAGCACTGAAAAAATTCCTCTGGATATCAGCACACCAGTGCCGGGCATCAATATCAGTGGCGTGGGTTTTAATATGGGCGCCGTGCAAGAGGCTGAGTACCTGCCCATTGTAAAGATTGCGCCAACCTACCCTGGCCGGGCGCTCAACAAAGGATTGCAGGGGCACTGTACCGTGGAGTACACGGTTACCACCGCCGGTACCACCAGGGACATCCATGTTGTTGAGGACGATTGCAGCCATTTTCTTTTTAAACGTGCCTCAATCGAAGCGGCACAGAAATTTCGCTACCAGCCCAAGGTAATCAACGGAAAAGCCGTTGAGGTGCCCGGTATTCGCAACCGCTTCCTGTATCAGCTGGAGCAATAGTCGCCAACAATGACCATCAGCCACACATCATGAAAACTATGCCATTTAACGGAACCCGCTTAACCGTCAATTACCCGAAAGCCTCATTCCGATGCGGGCCCCTGACAGCCAGGATTCCGGGAGGTTCTGCCTGCTCGAACTTCCTTTCAGGTTGCTTTTCATTTGCCCTTTCATTTTCCGTTGCCAGTGTGCTGGCGTTGGTCCTGAGCTGGTCGATCTCGCCGGTAGCACAGGCGAACACTAAGGGCGCTTTTGCATTAAGCCAGCAGCTGTACAACCAACTGGAAAAAGTACAGGCGATGATTGCGGAAGGCCAGCACGCCAACGCAACCGGCGAACTGAACTCCCTGCGCAGTAAAAACACCCTGTCAGGCTACGAAAAAGCACAGGTTTGGAATCTGACTGCTTACAACTTTTACCTTCAGAACGATTTTGCTGCTGCAGTTAATGCCTATACTCAGGTGCTGCAGCAACCGGAAATTCCCGCAGGTCTGGCTATCAGCACATACAAGACCCTGGCCCAGCTGCACTACAGCCTGAATCAGTTTGATGACGCCATTTCCCGGCTTGACCAGCTGGCAAAGCAGGTGCGCCCCGATGCCGGACTCCTGTTTCTGAAGGCCCATTGCCATTACCAGCTGGAGCAGTACCCGGCTGCCATCCGAATCACGCAACAACTGGTAACAAGCCACCATCATTCTCCGCAAGCCATACCACAGGAAAACTGGCTCACACTTTTACAGGCCAGCTATCACCAGTTGCATGACTACCCGGGAATGGTGCAAGCCCTGGAACTGCTGGTGAGCTACTACCCCCGCAGACAACACCTGCTGACACTGGCCTCTGTCTACAGTCAGACAGAAGCCTCCCTGAAGCAACTGGCACTGCTGGAAAGCCTTTGGGACAACCGGCAATTGACTGAAGCTGTACACATCAGCAACCTGGTGGCTTTGCACCTGCAGGCGGGCGCGCCCTATAAGGCAGCCGTGGTGCTGGATTCGGCAATGGCAGAGGGGCACATGGAAAGCAGCGTCGAAAACCGCAAACGGCTGGCACAAACATGGCTGCTGGCGAAGGAAGAAACCCGCGCCATAAACACTCTGGAGTCCGCATTGAAATCCCCGGGAAACAGCGAAGAACCGATTCCGTTATCTGAACTTTGCCTTATGCTGGGCCAGCTTTATTTTGCCCGGCAGGAATGGCAAAACAGTCTCGGGCTGCTGCAACAATGCCCCGGCAATGACAGCTCCGGAATCGCGAGAACCAACCTGATGGCCGGCATAGCCCATCTTAACCTGCACCAGTTTGATCAGGCTCGGGCACGGCTGCAACGGGCAGCAGACCACCCGGAATTTAACATCCAGGCAAGCCAGTGGCTGGCTTACCGGGAGCGGGAGCTTACCCGCAAACAACAACTGGCACGCCTTGCGGCATCAGCGGAGAGGTAAAGCTCATGGATCAGCAAAACAAGCTACAGCAACACCTGGATTACCACACTCGTCTGTCCCGCCTGGATGAAACTCCGGACAATCCGGGTTGGGCGGAAAATACCCTGAAACGACGAACCTTTATCAGTGGCGGCCTGGGCATGGCCATCGGCAGTCTTTTTACCGCCAGTGGTTGCGCCAGTTTTCAGGCAGCCGCATCACCCCTGATCGGCTTTACCCCGATACCGGTTCAGCAAGACCCCGGCTTTGATCAGGTGGCAGTGGCACCCGGTTATTCCACCCGGGTATTTTTTGCCTGGGGTGATCCGGTAGAAACCGGCGCAAAACCCTGGCAGGAAAACGCCGGGAACAATTGGCAGGAACAACTGCAACAAGCCGGACAAAACCATGACGGCATGCATTTTTTCCCCTTTGCTGAAGCACCCAATGATCATGGGTTACTGGTGATTAATCATGAATATATTAATCCGACACTTCATGAAAACGGCTTTACCGAAACTTTTAACAGCAAAGGCCACAAGCTGAGACCAGCCCGGGAAGTGAAAAAAGAGCAGGCCGCCCATGGCGTCAGCATTATTGAAATCAGACGGGACAAACACAATCAATGGCAAAGGGTTTACCCTTCGGCATTCAACCGCCGCATCAGCACACTCACCCCCATGGAACTGACGGGCCCGGTGGCGGGTACAGCACACCTGAAAACCGAAGCGGACCCGACAGGCCGGCAAGTGCTGGGCACACTCAACAACTGCTCCATGGGCTGGACACCCTGGGGCACCTATCTGACCTGCGAAGAAAACTGGAAGAACTATTTCGTGAACCGTGACAACGCCGACTATCAACAACGGCTGTCACATTATCGCTACGGTGTCAGCAATGGCCCCTACAGCCACAAATATGCCTGGGAATCCGTTGATCCCCGTTTTAACGCCACTCCGGACAACACCCGTGCGCACCAGGGTTATGCCAACGAACCCAACCGTTTTGGCTGGGTGGTGGAGATAGACCCGTTCGATCCCCGCAGCGTTCCGAAAAAACGCACAGCCATGGGAAGACTGGTAAGGGAATGCTCAACCCTGTCGCTGGGTGACGACAACCGCATGGCGTTTTATTTTGGCGACGATACCCGGGGCGAATACATTTACAAGTTTGTGCCCGATGCCCGCTATATTCCCGGTGACCGGGAACACAACTCGGATATTCTTGATTCCGGCACCCTCTACGTCGGCGTTTTTCATGACGATGGCAGCGGCGAATGGCGGCCCCTGCAATTTGGCGATGCCGGACTGACACCGCAAAACGGATTTCAGGATCAGGCAGAGATTCTGGTAAACGCCCGTGCAGCGGCGGACCGTCTGGGCGCTACCACCATGGACCGACCTGAATGGATAGCTGTAAACCCTGGCAACCGGGAGGTATATGCCTCACTGACCAATAACAAGTATCGCGGTATCAAACCGGGCCAGCCACTGAATGCCGCCAATCCCCGCCGTGAAAACCTTCATGGCCAGATTATTCGCTGGCGCGAACAAAATCAGGATCCTGCAGCAACCCGCTTTACCTGGGATCTGTTTTTACTGGCTGGTGAGAACAGCCGGCACAGTGATATTTTCTCCTCCCCGGATGGCCTGTGGTTTGACAACGGTGGACGCCTCTGGATACAAACGGATTATGACGACGATTCCCCCGCCCATCAGGCCATGGGGACCAATCAGCTGCTCTGCGCGAACCCGCAAACCGGCGAAGTCAGGCGTTTTATGGTAGGCCCCAGAGGATGTGAAATTACCGGTATTACCGCAACGCCGGACAACCGTACCCTGTGGGTGAACATACAACATCCCGGTATCAGCTTTCCCGCCAGTGACGGTAAAACCCGGCCCCGCTCAGCCACCGTGATGATTACCAGGGACGACGGCGGCATTATCGGCACCTGATCAATCAGCGCCTGTTAGCTATTTCAATCCGGACAACATTGCCGTTGCCAGTTCATGGGCCGCCAGTTTGGCGTCTTTGATATGCCTTGGTTTAAGCCCTTTCCTGATGGCGTCATAGGCAAGCCACTGGAAGGCCGACATCATGGCTTTTAAAAAGGTGCGGGAAGGAGTTTTGCCATACCGGGACTGAAAGCTGGCTTCCAGCATCCGGGCAATACGGTTGAAGGCCTCATCAATAATCACTGCCGCCGGTGAATCCGGATCACTGTATTCCCGGAACAGCAACTGGGCCAGGTCGGCTCGGGAAAAAATGGCATCAAACAGATCATCCAGTGCCGCATCCATGCGTTTGCCCTGCAGGTCTTCCCCCAGGGTGGCTTTCATCAGTGCATCCACATGCTCATTCACGGAATGCTCATAGAGGCTGGCTACCAATACATCCTTGTCTGCAAAACAGCGATAGAAGGTGGGCTTGGATACATCGGCGCGCGCACATATCTGCGCTATGGAGGTGTTTTTGGTGCCCTGCTCGACAAACAGGGCCACGGCCGCGGCCCTGATGATTTCTGCCTGTTCTTCGGCACCCGGCCGCTTTTTACTGCGGCCATCCACTTTTTTCGTTTTACTGACTGCCATAATCCGGTTTCATGAATAGCGGGGAAAAATACATTGTCCCCGCCATTCTAAACGAACCACACTGGAATCTCTAAACCCGGATTTAACTGGCATAAGCCGGCTGGGCAGCGGGCTTGTAATCAAAGCTGTGGCGCCAGTCATCCAGCAACAGTTTGGCACCCCAGATGCCGAAAATCGCCGGGAATACCACATACTGATACTGGGTCCACACCAGTGCCAGTAATGTGTCGGCAACGCCACCCGGCATGTTTTCGAAATTGGAAAACACTTCCGTGAAAGAAAAGATAAAGGTGGACGCAATAGGTTCGCCGCAGCCCAGTACCGGCACCAGATAGCGGAAAGGTGAGCGTTTTTTGTTGAGGTAGAAAAAGTAAATGGTGGAAGCCACATTCACGAACGCATAGATCTCCAGCGTAAAGAAGGTGGGATCATGATTCACGGTGCGCAGATCAACCGAGGCAAAGGATGCCAGTATCCACCAATACATGTGCAGAATGTTTTCCCGCATGTAGTCGGTATGGGCCACCACATCATCCAGCGTATGCAGATTCTCAAACACAAAAGGTGAAAACAGCACCCAGGGAATTTCCCAGAGCAGATTGGTCATGAAGTAGGACAGCATCCACAGCACCATCGCATCATGGAGCACATCCCGCCCGGGCCGGTTTTTATTACCCGGCATCAGAAACACCAGTATCCAGGCATTCAGCCAGATACTGGTGCCGTAAAGGGACATTTTGGTACTGGTGACGAAATCCAGCGCACCGACAAAAAAGAGCGCGGCCCACACGCCCACCCCGCCCCACCAGAACAGGGTCCACAGCCAGAAGAGTTTCAGTGCTGACCGGGACGTGCGCTGTTCAACCGCGGGCCTGGCCAGGGTAAATTGAGTTAATTGTTCTGCGATATTCATTATAGGGTTCCCTCTGAATTAAACTTACCACTCCGTAAGATTAATTCAGAGGGAACCCTAAAGTCAATCGCCTTATTGCAGCCAATAAAACCCGCCCATAAAAAAAGCGGCTAACCAGGTAGCCGCTTTTTTTGAATCCCGAATGACCGGTAGTTAATTCTTCATGCTGCCATCACTCAAAGGGATTGCGCAGAATAATGGTTTCCTTGCGATCCGGGCCCGTGGAAATAATATCGATGGGCGCGCCCACCGCTTCTTCCAGCCGCTTGATATAGGCTTTGGCATTGTCCGGCAGATCGTCATGACTCTGGATACCCACGGTGGACTGATCCCAGCCAGGCACTGTGTCGTACACGGGTGTCAGGCCGTCGTAATCGGCGGCGTCCACCGGAAAACGCTCCACCATGTTGCCTTCGGTGTCATGGTACCCGGTACAGATCTTTACTTCGTCCAGGCCATCCAGCACGTCCAGCTTGGTCAGGCACAACCCGGAAACCGAGTTGATCTGCATGGCGCGACGCAGAGCCACCGCATCAAACCAGCCACAACGGCGGGCACGGCCGGTGGTGGTGCCAAACTCGTGACCTTTCTCCGCCAGGTGCTCGCCCACATTATCGAACAGTTCCGTGGGGAAAGGGCCGGAACCCACACGGGTGGTGTAGGCCTTGGTAATACCCATCACGTAATCCAGATACAGGGGGCCAAAGCCGGAACCGGTCGCGGTGCCACCGGCACTGGTATTGGATGAGGTCACAAACGGATAGGTACCATGATCGATATCCAACAAGGTGCCCTGGGCGCCTTCAAACAGGATATTGTCACCGGCCACGCGATGCTGATGCAGCATTTCAGTCACATCAGTCACCATGGGCTTGAGCTGCTCGCCCAGGGCCAGGGTGTTGTCCAGTAGCTCCTGAAAATCCAGGGTATCCACCTTGTAATAGTTCTTGAGTACAAAGTTGTGATAGTCCAGCACTTCACCCAGCTTGGAGGCAAAACGCTCCCGGTGAAACACATCGCCAAGGCGCAGCCCACGGCGGGCAACCTTGTCTTCGTAGGCCGGGCCGATACCGCGGCCGGTGGTGCCGATCTTGGCATTGCCACGGGCAATTTCGCGGGCCTGATCCAGCGCCACGTGATAAGGCAGGATCAGCGGGCAGGCAGGACTCAGGCGCAAGCGCTCGCGCACCGGCACACCCCGCGCTTCCAGCATTTCCATTTCCCTGATCAGTGCTTCCGGTGAAATCACCACACCGTTACCGATCACACACATCACATCGTCACGTAAAATCCCGGAAGGTATCAGGTGCAGTGCCGTCTTGACGCCATCAATCACCAGCGTGTGCCCGGCATTATGGCCGCCCTGAAAGCGTGCCACACAGGCCACACGATCAGTCAGCAGATCAACGATTTTACCTTTACCTTCGTCACCCCATTGGGTGCCAAGAATTACAACGCTTTTGCCCATTTCCGTCTCACTTTATCCTGGGATGTTAAACAGAAGTTAACTGCCAACTATTATCTTTGAAAATCAATTGCTCGGTACAACCCATATCGCCGGCAGCCTGTGTCTGCCCCGCAAGGGCCGCAATCACCCGGCGGCCCTGCTGCCGTAATTCCCGGGTTGCCTGCTGCAGTGCGGCTTTCTGCTCGCCTTCATATTCACTGGCGCAGGGTGCAAACACCGCAGCCACCGGCGCGGGCGCCGGCATAAAACGTATCAGGCGGGCCAGATCGGCACTGAAGCCGGTTGCGGGCCGCGCCCTGCCAAAAACTTCGCCCACCTGATCGTAACGGCCACCATTGGCAATGGCCTGGCCCTGACCGGGCACATAGGCACTGAACACCGGGCCTGTGTGATAGTGATAGCCTCTTAACTCACCAAGATCAAAGTAAAGGGTCACCGCCGGAAACTCCGCGGCCACATGGGCAGCCATAATGTCCAGATCAGCGATAGCGTTCAGGGCCTGCGGGTAAGCGGCCAGCACTTCGCGGGCCTGCTGCAGCACACTGATATCACCCGCCAGCTCGGTGATCGCCAGAAAGCTCTGGCGCAAGGCATTATCACTGACGTTTTCCGCCAGGAAGCTTTCCAGCTCAGGCACCGCCTTGCGCTGGTAAATATCATAGAGCGACTGTTCCTGGGCTTCGTTCAGCTTTGCCGCAGCAGACAGCTCCCGATAGATAGCCACGTGTCCCAGATCAAGATGCAATGTTTCGATGCCGGTTGCTGCCAGCGTCCGCAGCATCAGGGAAACCACTTCGATATCGGCGTCGATTCCGCTATGACCAAAGAGCTCCAGCCCGATCTGTATCAGGCTGCGGTTATCCATCAGGGATTCCGGTTTGGTATGCAGCACATGGCCGGAATAACACAAACGCACCGGCCCTTCCCGGTTCAGGGTATGGGCATCGATACGCGATACCTGGGGCGTCATGTCCGCCCGTATCCCCATGGTGCGACCGGTTAACTGATCAGTCAGTTTGAATGTTTGCAGTGACAGGTCATTTCCTACGCCTGTCAGAAGAGACTCCAGATACTCCACCAGCGGAGGAAATACCTGCTCATATCCCCAACTGCGGTACAGATCCAGCAGCTGGCGGCGCAGGGCTTCCAGTTTGGCGGCCTGCGGCGGCAGTATTTCCTCAATACCATCAGGCAGAAGCCAGCGATCGGCTGTTGACATGGTGAACGCTCTATCCACTTAAGAAATTAATGAAATCAGGCGGTTATGGCCTGTTTTCATGAAATAACAATCACAAAAAAACGCACAAAAAAACCGGGTTGCGACCCGGTTGACGGATTTTAACATGTTTTCCGCGGCGGTAGGTACTCCCAAAGCCACGGGCTGAGTGCCGGTTTTCCTGGATGCCCCGGACACAAAAACGGGGCGTTGGCCGCCCCGTTTTTGCTGTGCTTTCCTGCCGGACAGGAAAGCCGCTCTGGTGTTAATTTTCCGCTTTCAGCTTATTGAAGAATTCACCATCCGGCTTGATCACCATGATGTCCTGCTTGGAGGAGAAGACTTCACGATAAGCCTGTAATTTACGGAAGAACTCGTAAAACTCCTGATCCTTGTTGTAAGCAGCTGCATAAATAGCCGCGGATTCCGCATCGCCTTCACCGCGGGTCTGCTCCGCTTCTTTGTAGGCTTTTGCCAGAATCTCAACACGCTCGCGATCCGCTTCAGCTTTAATACCTTCGGCTTTTTCCTTACCGCGGGAGCGATGTTCACGCGCTTCACGCTCACGCTCTGCCCGCATCCGCTGGTAAACCGAGCCACTCACTGACGGCGGCAGTTCGATACGCTTGACCCGCACGTCCACCACTTCAATACCGAATTCCTCGCGGGTTTTCTTGTTGATTTCCTCGGTAAGTTCCAGCATCAGCTCTTCACGCTCGCCGGAAACCACCTCGTAAACACTCCGCTCACCGAACTTGTTACGCAGGCCTTCGTTCACCCGTGGAGCCAGCAGACCCTGAGCCTGAACTTCCAGGCCACCACCCGTTGCGGTGAAGAATTTCTCGATATTATCGATACGCCACATGACAAAGGAGTCCACGATCAGGCGCTTTTTCTCCTGGGTCAGGTATTCGGCAGGGCGCATATCCAGCGTTAGAATACGGCCATCAAACAGGCGCGGTTCGTTGATCACGGGCCACTTGAAACCCAGACCCGGCTGCAGATCCGCATCAATAATTTCACCGAATTTGAGCATGACACCGCGCTCATATTCCTTCACGGTGTAAACAAAGCTGGAACCAAAAAACAGCACCAGGGCAATAATCAGTAATAACGTCAGACTTCTGCTATTCATTACTTGCCCTCCCAACGACGGTTATCACGCATTTGTCTCAGCCGGTCCACGCCACGAAGATTGGCGTCCTGAGAACTGGACTCCTGTTTGGCAGGAATACTGATGGATTCCATTGCGGCTCCGGAAGACATGTTGCGATTCTCGAACATCTTGTCCAGCGGCAGATACAACAGGTTGTTGCCGCCGTCGGCATCCAGCATCACCTTGGTGGTGCTGCCATAGACAGATTCCATGGTCTGCAGATACAGGCGCTGCCGGGTCACTTCCGGCGCCCGCTGATATTCTGCCAGCAGCTGCTCAAAGCGAGCCGCTTCACCCTTGGCCTTCTCGACCACTTCAGACTTGTAGGCATCCGCTTCCTGAGACATGCGGCGAGCCTTACCGCGGGCTTCCGGGATAATACCGTTGGCGTAGGCCTGAGCCTCATTCTGCAGACGCTCTTCATCTTCCTTCGCCTTGATAACGTCATCGAATGCCGCTTTTACTTCTTTCGGCGGATGGGCGTCTTCAATATTGACCTTGGCAACGATCAGGCCGGTGCGGTAGCGCTCCAGATATTCCTGCAGGCGCTCTTCCACCTCGATGGCAATGGCTTCACGACCTTCGGTGATAACCTTGTCCATCCGGCTGCCACCCACCACATGACGCAACGCACTCTCAATACTGTGCGACAGGGCCAGTTCCGGGTTGGTCACATGGAGGAAATACGCCTTGGCATCGTTGATCCGGTATTGCACGTTCAGATCCACGTCCACGATGTTCTGATCTTCGGTGAGCATGGTGGCGCGCATGGGCTTGGAATACACCTTGGTGACATCGATTTTAAAAACCTGATCGATGAGTGCCGGATTCCAGCGCAGACCGGCGGTCTTGATTTCGTGGTATTCACCAAACCGCAGCACCACTGCCTGTTCGGCCTGTTCCACCCGATAGAAGCCGGCGACAGCCCAGACAATCACGGCGATTACGATGGCCACCACGATCATGGCACTACCGCCACCACCCTGGCCGCCGCCACCTTTACCGCCGAAAATTCCGCCGAAACGCTCCTGAAGCTTCCTTACCACTTCGTCCAGATCAGGTGGGCCCTGATCATTTTTACCCCCCCAGGGGTCCTGATTGTTGTTTCTACCACCGCCAGGTTCATTCCAGGCCATAATGTACTCCAGTTTGATTGTCTTCTAATTGCTGTTGTCTGGTTCAGCAAGGTTACCCCCGGTCCTCCGGGGCAACAGGTTGCTAAAGTTAACATTTTTGCAACCACAGCGGCTAGCTATGGTGAACTTTTAAAGAGGTTTATGGGCTGAGAGACGCCTCATCCACCGCCAGCTTCTTCAAAATCTGATAAAAGTCTTTTTTTGGTAACCTGATAGTCATCAAATGGTTTCCCTGTTCATCCACCTCTTCTTCCTGTACCGCTTTGTTCTGAAACAACAGCGCCCGCAACTGCCCCAGGCTGGCAGGCACCAGGATCTGGCGGCTGACAATGTCTTTCCCCAGCAGTGTTTGCAGGCTCTCCAGTAACAGCTCCACGCCGTCTCCGGTTCTGGCGGACAGCCATACCCGTACCGGCTTGCCATCATCGTCGTGATCAATCCGCGGGGCAAAATCGCCCATCAGATCAATCTTGTTATAGACCATCAAATGGGGAATCTTATCCGCACCGATCTCCTTGAGCACTTCATTGACCTGAAAGATATTGTCATCGCGCTCATCAGAGCAGGCATCCACCACGTGGATCAGCAGGTCGGCTTCCCGGCTTTCTTCCAGTGTCGCCCGGAACGCTTCCACCAGTTTATGGGGAAGGTGGCGGATAAAACCTACCGTGTCCGCCAGAATCACATTACCCACATCCTGCACCTCAATGCGCCGCAGGGTGGGATCCAGGGTTGCGAACAGCTGGTCTGCCGCGTACACCTTGGAGGTAGTCAGGTAATTAAACAGGGTGGACTTGCCGGCGTTGGTGTAACCCACCAGGGAAACCGTGGGCACTTCAGCCTTGCGGCGGGAGCGCCGGCCCTGGTCCCGCTGTTTGCGGACTTTCTCCAGGCGTTTCTGGATAGACTTGATACGGATCCGCAGCAGGCGCCGGTCGGTTTCCAGCTGGGTTTCACCCGGGCCCCGCAAACCGATCCCGCCCTTCTGACGTTCCAGGTGGGTCCAGCCCCGGATAAGCCGGGTGGATAAATGTTCCAGCTGGGCCAGTTCCACCTGCAGCTTACCCTCAAAGGTACGGGCCCGCTGGGCAAAAATATCCAGAATCAGACCGGTGCGGTCCAGCACCCGGCACTTGAGCTTCTTTTCCAGGTTCCGTTCCTGGGAAGGCGACAGAGTGTGATTGAAAATCACCAGATCAGCTTCGGCATCCAGGGTTTGCCCGGCAATCTCTTCCACCTTGCCGGTACCCACAAAAAATTTCGGGTCAGGCTGGTTGCGCGAACCCCGGATCACCCCACAGTTTTCAGCGCCGGCAGAATCCACCAGCATTTCAAACTCTGTGAGATCTTCCGGCTCGGAGCTTTGAAAAAAATCGATATGAACCAGTATGGCGCGTTCACCGCTTTGCGGCCTATCAAATAAGGATTCCATTCAGCGGAACGTGATCACCGGTTGAGGACAAACAGAAATGCCCCACTCACAGCGGGCGCTGTGAGTGGGCAATAGGGTAGCGCCGGCAAAGAACAAACGCCCTTTGACACTGTTATTACCGGCACCTGAGTTGTTCCGTTCAGCCCGAAGCTGAACGTTTGCGGGATTAATGGTCCTGACTATCGTCACCACCACCTTGCGGTCCGTTACGGTCCTGTCCACGGGGATTACGGGCAGGAACGACGGTAGAAATCGCGTGTTTGTATACCATTTGGCTGACAGTATTGCGCAGCAATACCACGTACTGGTCGAAAGACTCGACCTGACCCTGCAATTTAATTCCGTTTACCAAAAAAATAGAAACAGGAATACGCTCTTTACGCAGTGCGTTTAAAAAAGGGTCTTGTAAGCTATGCCCTTTAGACATGATTGTCTCCTTAAAAAAGTAATGCCCAACGTTGGGGCGAAAAGCGCAAAAAACAAACAAAATCAAAGCATGAGACAAAGATTTTATCGGCGATTAAAGGATGCTGTGGACCGTTAAAATTTTCAAGGCTTTTTCTAAAAATTTTGGGTCTTCGCTATCCAGCCAATTCAGGCTTTGCCAGCCTCTAAGCCAGGTAATCTGCCGCTTTGCCAGCTGGCGTGTCGCGATGATTCCCCGCTCTATCATTTCATCGTAGCTCAATTTCCCCGCCAGGCAATCCCACATCTGGCGGTAGCCAACGGCACGAATCGAGGGCAGACCGGGGTGCAGGTCGCCACGCTGATACAGGGCCTCCACTTCCGCCTGGAACCCCTGCTCTAGCATCTGGTGAAAGCGGCGGGCAATACGCTCATGGAGCACCTTGCGATCTTCCGGGCAGATGGCGATTTCACAGAGCCGGTAAGGCAGATCCACCTCGCCCTGTTCCCGGTGCCACTGGCTAAGGGGTTTGCCGGTAATTTTGTATACCTCCAGGGCGCGTTCAATGCGCTGGGGATCGGTGGGGTGCAGGCGCGCGGCAGTCTCCGGATCCACGGCCGCCAGCTGGCGGTGAACCTCAGGCCAGCCACGGGCTTTGGCGGTGGCTTCAATCTCTGCACGAACGGCTTCATCCGCCGGAGGCAGCTCGGCCATACCCTCTTTAAGGATTTTGAAATAGAGCATGGTACCGCCCACCAACAGGGGAATCCTGCCTGCGGCCGTGATCTCGGCCATTTCCTTCAAGGCATCCTCGCGGAAGTCACCGGCGGAATAGGATTCGGCCGGGTCAAGAAAACTGATCAGACGATGGGGTGCCCGGGCCAGGGTTTCCGGGTCAGGCTTGGCGGTGCCGATATCCATACCCTTATAAATGAGGGCCGAATCCACGCTGACAATCTCGAAAGGTCCGTGATTGAGCAGCTCAATGGCCAACGCAGTCTTGCCGGAGGCAGTGGGCCCCATCAGACACACCGCAGGCGGTTTGCTCAGATCCGGCGCCGCTCCGGAGGCGGGAACATCAGTCATCGGCGGTGCCTAGCGCCCTCTCAGAAAAAGTTTATCCAGGTCTTTCATGGTCATCTGTGACCATGTGGGCCGGCCGTGATTGCACTGGCCACTGCGCTCGGTGCGCTCCATATCCCGCAGCAGGCCATTCATTTCCGGGATCGTCAGCTTGCGATTGGCGCGGACCGAACCATGGCAGGCCATGGTGCCCAGCAGCGCGTCGATACTGCTTTCGATCCGGGACGACACTCCGTGGGTGGCGATATCCGCCAGTACATCCCGCAACAGCTGTTCGGCATTGGCGTTCTGCAGCAGCACCGGCACTTCGCGGATCACCAGGGTTTCGGGCCCCATGCGCTGCAGCTTGAAACCCAGACGCTGAAACAGTTCGCCATTATCCTCCGCCAGATCCGCCTCTTTCTGGCTCACCGCCATGCTGGCGGGCACCAGCATGGGCTGCGACACCAGGCGGTCTTCCGCCCAGCTCTGCTTCATGCGTTCATAGGTAATTCGTTCGTGGGCGGCATGCATATCCACTACCACCAGGCCTTCGGCATTCTGGGCCAGAATGTAGATGCCATGCAGCTGGGCCACTGCATACCCCAGGGGTGGTGTCACCTCTTCCGACTCGCCGGCCTCGCGGCTATGCCCACCGGCATCCAGCGTAACACTGGTGGACAGGGAATTCTCAAAACCGTTGACGGCGGGCTCGGCCACTCTGGAAGCATCGGCAAAGGGTTCATGGAGGCCGGTATAAGCCTGAATCTGACGGGCGATGGACGCATCCGTCTGCTTACGCTCGGATTCCACCAGCCGCAGGTTGCCCTGGGATTTGAACTCACCGGCAGCCACGCCGGTGGCCTGGGGAGCGGGGGTATCGCTGAGTACGGATTCCGTGGGGCTGGCCTTGTCCGGCGTAATTTCGGCAATGGCCCGGTGCAGGCTGCGAAACAGAAAATCGTGCACCTGACGGCTTTCCCGGAAACGTACTTCATGTTTGGTGGGATGCACATTCACATCCACTCCGGACGTGTCCAGATCCAGATAAAGGACATAGGCCGGATGACGACCATGATAAAGCACATCACGATAGGCCTGGCGCACCGCATGAGACACCACGCGATCCCGCACATGACGGCCGTTCACAAAGAAATACTGCAGATCCGCCTGACTGCGGGAAAAGGTGGGCAGCCCCATCCAGCCCCATAGGCGCAGGCCGGCCAGCTCCGTGTCCACCCGGACAGCATTCTGAATAAACTGGGGGCCACAGACGCTGGCCACGCGACGGTCCTGCTCCAACTCCGAAGCCGCCGCCTTGAGATGATGAATCACCCGCTGATTGTGGCGCAGCTGAAAACCCACATCGAAATGGGACAGGGCCAGGCGCTTCACCACATCTTCCAGGTGACTGAATTCGGTTTTTTCGGTACGCAGGAACTTGCGTCTTGCAGGGGTATTAAAGAACAGATCGCGCACTTCCACGGTGGTGCCACGGGCATGGGCCACTGGAGACACTTTCGCCTCCATATCCCTGCCTTCGGTCAGCACCTGCCAGCCGGCACCGCCCTCATCCTGACTGGACGACAGGGTCAATCGGGATACGGAACTGATACTGGCCAGGGCCTCGCCGCGAAATCCCAGAGTGGCGACCCCTTCAAGATCATCCAGATCATGGATTTTGCTGGTGGCATGGCGGGCCACAGCCAACGGCAGGTCGGACTTGTCCATCCCCATGCCGTCGTCACGGATGCGGATCAGCTTGACGCCACCCTCTTCGGCATCCACGTCTATGCGCGAAGCCCCGGCATCCAGGCTGTTTTCCATCAGTTCTTTGGCAACGGAAGCCGGTCGCTCCACCACTTCGCCCGCCGCTATCTGGTTGGCCAGTCGTGGTGTTAAGCGTGTAATGATCCCCATAGAAATCCAGAACCTGTTGTTGAAATTAAAAATGAATCAATGAATGCAGACTGCCGGCGGAATGCGGAAACAGGTCAGGAATGCGGAATCCGCAACACCTGCCCCACCTGAATCACATCCCCTTTCAAGCGGTTGGCTTCACGCAGACGGGAGGTGCTGACACTGTAGCGCTCCGCGATCTGGGACAGGGTTTCCCCACTGGAAATTTTATGACTCTTAAATCGGTCATTATCAAATTTCTGCAATGCGACATAAGTGCCCGGTGGCGGATGATCACCAAAGTAGCTGTAAATACCGGTGGCAATGGATTTGGCCAGCTTGCGCTGGTACCACTTGCTCTTGAGGTTCTTCTCTTCCGTCGGGTTGGAAATAAAACCGGTTTCAATCAGCAGCGACGGTATATCCGGCGATTTCAACACCACAAAGCCCGCCTGCTCCACGTGTTTTTTATGCAGCCGCGCCACACTGCCCATTTGCTTCAGCACATATTTACCGGCCCGCAGGCTGTGTTCCATGCTGCCCTCCATGGACAAATCCGCCAATACCATGGCCAGGTGATCATCCTTGTCTTCCAGTTTTACACCACCCACCAGGTCCGACTGGTTTTCTTTTTCTGCCAATATGCGGGCCAGCGTACTGGTGGCCCCTTTGCGGGACAGGGCAAACACGGAAGCCCCTTTGGCATTGCGGTTGTGAAAGGCATCCGCATGGATCGAGACAAACAGGTCTGCCTTGTATTTTTTACGGGCCAGTTCGCGCCGGGTATTCAGTTTGAGAAAATAATCCCCCTTCCGGGTGAGTACCGCTTCATAGCCTTTGCGGCGGTTAACTTCTTCCTGCAGTTCCCGGGCGATTTCCAACACCACGTCTTTTTCGAAGGTGCCGTAGGTGCCGATAGCTCCCGGATCCTCACCCCCATGGCCGGCATCAATCACCACCACGATATTGCGACCGTCACCGATATTGGCCAGGGTTTTTACCGGCGCGGGAGCCGTTTCCAGATCATTGCCATCGGAAGATTCCAGATCCACCACCAGGCGGTGGCCATACTGATCATTGGGCTTTAACAGAAAGCTTTTGGTTTTCAGGGCACGGGACAGATCCAGCACCACACGCAGGTCATCTTTATTGCGGGCGGCACTGCGCAGATTCTTGATGGGGCCGCCCTTCAGATCAACATTGAACAGGGCGCGGGTACGCAGGGTATTGCGGACATCAATGACCACCCGATCAGGATTGTCGAGGGTAAAAATATTGTGCTCCACCGGGCCGGACACATCGAACACCAGGCGGATCCGGTCCGGCGCCTTCCATACCCGCACTGACTCCACCTTTTCACCGGCACTGGCAGGCGGCGCCACCAGCAATGCACCCAGCATCGCCAGGGCAAGCCCAACAAACAGGAAACTGTTGAAACGGTGACTGCTGTGTTTCACCGCATTGAACCAGACTGACACACTAACTTCCTTGAATTCATCTTTTTGTTAGAACCCCAACGTTTCAAAACAATGTTTCAACCTAAAACTTCAACGCAATACTTCAAGAAGGTTTTCTCCATGGTTTGTACAGGCTTCTATGGTGATTCGTCTGCCCTCGCCATGATGATTTATGATTAATTTTACATCAGGATCGGGAATTACGCCTGTTCCCCGTTCAGGCCACTCCACCAGGCACAGATTTCCCGGCTCAAAATACTCGCGGATTCCCATGTATTCCAGCTCTTCGGGATCGGCCAGACGGTAAAGATCAAAGTGATACACCGTCAAAGATGCCAGTTCATAAGGCTCCACCAACGTATAGGTAGGGCTTTTTACCGCGCCTGAGTGACCGAATGCCCGGATAATACCACGGCTCAGGGTAGTTTTCCCGGCACCAAGATCACCCTGCAGGTAAACCACGGCGCCTTTTGCCAGCGCCTTTGCCAGCTCGGCCCCCAATGCCACCATGGCCTGCTCATCGGCAGCATCTCGTGTTCTGACTGTCATTCAGCGTTTACCAGTTCCTGTAAAAATACCATCAGATCCGTTGCCAGCAGCCCCCTTTCGCCCTGTAGTGCCGCTGCCCTGTCGGCGGCGGCACCGTGAATCCAGCCACCGATACTGGCTGCCTCATGGAGAGGAATGCCCTGGGCGACCAACGCACCAATCACGCCGGACAGCACATCCCCCATGCCGCCGGTGGCCATACCCGGATTCCCGGTGGTACTGATCCGGGGCAACTGATCCGGCGATTTTATCAGGGTTCCGGCACCTTTAAGCAATACGGTGCCATCAAATCGGCGACACAACTCCGCAATGGCCGCAAAACGATCCTGCTGTACGGCGGCGGAATCACTGCCCAGCAAACGGGCGGCTTCGCCCGGATGGGGTGTGAGTATCCAGTGACCACGACGGGCCGCCTCGGGAGATTGCTCAGCCAGCGCCGCAAGGTAGTTTAAACCATCGGCATCCAGCACCACAGGTAACGGCGAGGCCAGCGCCTGTTCCAGCAGAAAGGCTCCCCAGCGCCCCCGGCCAATACCGGGGCCGGCCACAATCACACTGGCTTTTTCGATGGCAAAATCGATATTGCTGCCTTCATCGCAGCCCAGCACCATCACCTCGGGTCGGCGGGCCAGGATGGCGGGCACATGCTCCGAACGGGTAATGACCGATACCAGACCGGCACCACAACGCCCGGCTGCCTCAGCCGCCATGGCCACAGCGCCCCCCATTCCCAGATCACCACCAATCACCAGTACATGGCCGAACAGGCCTTTATGGGCATCCCGCGGGCGCGGCGCCAGGAAAGGCTGCATGATCTGGTTATTCAGCTGTTGTGCGGCCGGTGGTACTTTCTGATAAACCTCATCTGGTACTGCGAGACCACCAAACCACAGGCTGCCACAGAAACGGGGGCCTTTACCGGTCAGCAGCCCCTGCTTCATCCCGATGAAGGTCACGGTGGCGGCAGCCTGCAAAGTCACCCCCAGGGAACGCCCGGTATCGGAACAAAGCCCGGAGGGAATATCCACTGCCAGCACCGGAATGCCGGAATCATTGATGCGGTTAATCGCCTGCCGGTAGGGATCGCGCACTTCGCCACTGAGCCCGGTGCCGAGCATGGCATCCACCACCAGATCCGCCTCGATAGCGGCGTTTTCATCATAGGGCCCCCTATAAGGTTCCATGGCAACCTGATCCGCCTGCGCCTGCTCAAAAGCCCGCAGGGCATCCCCTTTCAGGCGACCGGGATCACTCATTTGCACCAGGTTCACCGTCATGCCATGCTGCCGGGCCAGCGAGGCAATAATATAGCCATCGCCGCCGTTATTGCCGCCGCCGCAAAACACCACAATGCGTCGGACGCCGGGCCAACGAGCTTTCAGCACCTCAAAGGCAACCCGGCCGGCGCGGCTCATCAGTTCAAAGCCGGGAATGCCGGCTTCTTCCGTAGCGATCCGGTCGAGCTCCCGGGTTTGTGCCGCCGTATAAAGCGAAGCCGGCAGCTCGCTGGTATAATGGTGCGGATGATTTGGACTCATCAGAGCGCTGACTCCCTGGGTTTGAACATCTGTACATCTGAGCATTTGAACATCTGATCCTGACACTGGTTCCTGTAGGGTAATGCCAGAGTGCAAAAGCGGTATGAACCAGCCACAAGTATACTGAATGACTGCAACCACCACATTAACAAGCAATGCATTGCATGATCTAGCCCGGCAAATCAAACACTGGGGCAGCGAACTGGGTTTTCAGTCTGTTGCCATTTCCGATGTGGATCTGCAGGAACATGAAAGCCATTTGCAGCGCTGGCTGGAAAAAGAATACCACGGTGAAATGGATTACATGGCCCGCCATGGCTGCAAACGATCACGGCCCGACGAACTGGAGCCCGGCACCGTCAGGGTGATTTCAGCCCGCATGGATTATCTGCCACCGGACACCGGCATGGTGGAAACCCTGAATGATCCGGAAGCCGCCTACATTTCCCGTTACGCCCTGGGCCGTGATTATCACAAAAAGATTCGCAAACAGCTGGCCAAACTGGCCAAACAGATTGAAGCGGCAGTGGGCGACTTTGGTTACCGCGCCTTTGTGGACAGCGCCCCGGTGCTGGAAAAAGCCCTGGGGGAAAAATCCGGACTGGGCTGGATTGGCAAACACACCCTGTTGCTGCACCGCGAAGCGGGTTCCTGGTTTTTTCTGGGGGAACTCTTTGTGGATATTCCCCTGCCGGTGGATGAACCGGTAAGCAAACACTGTGGCCGCTGCACCGCCTGTATTGATGTGTGCCCCACCCAGGCCATTGTGGCGCCCTATCAGCTGGATTCCCGCAAATGCATTTCCTATTTAACCATTGAACTCAAATCCGCCATTCCGGAAGCGTTACGCAAGCCGATGGGTAATCGTGTGTTTGGTTGTGATGACTGCCAGATGGTGTGCCCCTGGAACCGTTTTGCCAAAACCACGCTGGAAGAGGATTTCTGGCCCCGGCACGGCCTGGAAAAAAATGATCTGCTCACCTTGTTTTTATGGGACGAGGAAACCTTTCTGAGTAATACGGAAGGTTCCGCCATTCGCCGCATCGGCTATCAACGCTGGTTACGGAATCTGGCGATAGGGCTGGGCAATGCCCCTTACAATGAAAAGGCCGTCACTGCATTGCAAAAAAAATTACCTCAGGCCGATGAGATGGTAAAAGAACATATACAGTGGGCACTGGCGGAACAGGAAAAAAAACGGACCAATAGTAACGGGAATAATGCGGAGTAATATTTTATGCGTAATGACGCCGATAGTCCGACGGTGTTTCTCCGGTCCAGCGCTTGAACGCCCGCCGGAAATTGGAAGCATCCGCAAAACCTAACTGAATGGCAATATATTCCACACTCATGCGCCGGTTGCGCAGCAAACGCTGAGCCCTTTCCTGACGAATTTCATCCACCAGCATTTGATAGGACGTATCTGCCGCCACCAGTTTGCGACGCAAGGAACTGGGCGTAAACCCCAGGGCAAAGGCGAGCTCTTCAAAGCCGGGAATTGTTTCATGGGATTTGAGAAAATTCCTGGCCAGGGATTCAATGCTTTGCCGGGAATCAATGGCTTTCAGTTTTTCCTCGCAGCGCTTTTTAAACAGTTCATGTACTACCGGGTTACCGGTCACCACCTCACGGGCCAGATCTTCCTGCCGATACACAACCGCGTTCCGTTCGGCACCAAACTCAACACAGCTGCCAAACAGTTCCTGATAATGATCCACATAGGCGGGCTTTTCAAAGGTAAAACTGACCGATTCGGGGTGAATGGTTGTTCCTGCCAGAAAACGCAGAATGGACAGACAGGACGTCAGCGCGGTTTCCATGGCGAAGCGAAGATTGTATTCCGGGCCACAAGCGTACACACCCAAACGGGGCAGCAGCGTAAAACGCTCCGGCGTTTCCTGAATATCGTAATCGATCAGATAATTAAAGGCTTTCACGTACTGACTCAGATCATGAAGGGCCTCTGCCAGGGTGCGGGCCGACATCATCATCTGCCCCAGATCACCCATCAGGTTCACACTCAGCTGTTTGCCAAACCGGAAAGACACAGGGATGTGTTCACGGTTTTCCAGGGCAGCCAGCACAAACCACTGCACTTCAACCGGCGACAGGGTTTCGTTGGCATCCAGCAAGCGCTCATCGGTGAGATTAAATTTTTGGCGTAACGCATCCACATTAATGCCTTCCTGCTGAATGGCATTAATCAAAACCAGCGCTACGGACGGCGGCATAATCTTGCGATTAAGATCCGCCAGGGAATTACAGAATGCCCACATATTTTTTTGTAATTATGATTGTTAGCTTTGGGTGGTGACTGTCGACTGTTGCAACACGACAACTCACGACAGCTCACGACAACAACAGCTGGTTTCACGACACGACAACATAAACTCAGGCAAATCCGGCCATCCATGACCTGAAAAACACAATTAATGACCTGTTTATACAAGTTTCACGGAAATAATATGAACGCTTTACACAAATTGGAAGTGTTACTTTTACTTTTTTAACCACAAACAAAATGAACCACACGCGAACCACAAAGGGTTTACAGGGGTCACGGGGCTTATCAGGTGCCAGACAAAAAATGGTAACCGGTAAGCCCCTTTTTATTGGGATAATAAAAAATGTTTTCAGGGTGCAATTTTTTAAAACGTTTCGTTATTAGCAGCGTACTCATTGTAGCTTTCGGCATATCTAAAACGTACGCATGGACATTCGCGCCGGCGCAATTTGAATCCTACGACGGCACGCTGCTCGATGGGCAGGTTTTCAAACCCAACGGCTACAGCAGTGGCGACAGCTTCCCCGCCATGATTCTGGTGCCGGGCTGGACCCTGCCCAAGGAGGCCACCTATACCGATGCCATGGAATTTGCCCGCCGCGGTTTTGTGGTTCTCAGTTACACGCCCCGGGGTTATGGTGCATCCGAAGGCCTGGTGAATGTGGCCGGCCCCAAAGACCGGGAAGATTTTTCCTCCGCCATCGACTGGCTGCTGGATAACACCAAAACCGATCCCTGGCGTATCGGTACCGGCGGTGTGTCCTACGGCGGTATCGTACCAACCAATGGCGCATCCTTTGATAACCGTATCAGCGCCCTGGCCATGATCGATATGCCGGCGGAAGTGATTGATGCGTTTTACCAGGGAGATTCCCCCAACGCGTTCTGGACCCAGTTTCTGGAACTGAGCAGCCGCATTGGCCGGCCGGATCCGGAAATCCGCGTGAATCTGGAAGACCTGTTTGCCCACCGCCGCATTCCGGAAATTATCGACTGGGCACTGGAGCGATCACCCATGGAATTTATTGATCGCATCAACGACCGACAGGTGCCGGTGTTTATGAGCTTCAGTTACCGGGACCGGATGTTCCGGCCCAATTCCGGGGTTCGCTATTTCGAAGCCCTGACCGGGCCCAAGCTGCTGCAACTCCATGACGGGGTGCACGGGCTGGCCGCCGGTTCGTCAGCGGCCTATCGCTCGAATGCTTACTTTGACTGGTTTGACTACTGGCTCAATGATGTGGAGAACGGCATCATGACCCGCCCCATTGCCGACTTTCAGATTCACGGCACCGATCAGCGGGTGCAATACAACAATTGGCCGGCAGCCAGTGTGCAGAACACGCCCTTGTATCTGTCCGCCAATTCGCAAAACCTGACCGGCGACCTGCTGACAACCCCTGACATTGTCAGCGATATCTGGCTGCTGCGCAGCTTCATCACCAATCAGGAAAAACGCCAGCCCACCACCGGCACCCCATTGCTGGATGCCCAAAGCGAGGTGTATCTGGATTTCAGCACCCTGCACCCGGATCTGGCCCACACTTATCAAACCGGCTTGCTGCCGGAAGGATTGAAACTGCGGGGCGCCCCCCGGGTGTCATTGCGGATTCAGGCGCTGGATGAGCAGGCCCAGATTGTGGCGTATCTTTATCAGGTGAATCCGGACGGCCAGGCACTCTACCTGACCCAGGGGGCAAAAACCTTTTATGACCTGTACCCGGGGGAACTGGTGGATCTGGAAATTGAAATGACCACTCTGGTGCACGACTTTCCCCCAGGTACCCGGCTGGCGCTGGCCTTTGATACCCAGGATCCGCAGTTTGTCCGCCCACCCCAAAGCCGTTTTGATCTGGACGTGATTCACAGCGCCTTTGTACCCAACACCCTGTGGATGCCCATTGACGGCAACCTGTTGTTGGCGCAAAGCAACGAATCACCCGCCGGCGAAGAAACGCCCGCGGAAGAGCAACCGGAAAACGATAATGAGGGGAATACGCAGGATCGCGCAACGACAAACAACAGTGGTGGCGGGAATGGTGGCAGCAGTGGTGGCAGTACCGGTATCTGGTTGCTGGCTATGGGCATGATGCTGGCCACCAGACGGTACTATCCATGAAGGCCTGCCATAGCGTCAGGGCCTGTTAACAGGCCCTGACGTTAGCGGCAATTCACTGTATAAACGGTTCGCTTAAACAAAGGAGCCTATCTGCTCACCCATTTGTACCTTGGTGAGTTCCTTCAGGTCATCCCGCCAGAGCACCTTGTTTTTGGGCCACACCACAATAGCGGTGGAGCCCAGCTTGAAGCGGCCCATTTCTGCGCCCCGCGCCAGATTGATCTCTTTAGGCTCATCATCGTAACGGGTCACCATCAGGCGCCGCCGCGGCGGTGCCACCAGGCCGGCCCAGACAGTTTCCACACTGGCCACAATCATGGCCCCTACCAGCACCAGTGCCATAGGGCCCAGATCCGTTTCAAAAATACACACCACCCGCTCATTTCGGGCAAACAGGGACGGCACATTACGAGCGGTGCGGGTGTTCACCGAAAACAGCTTGCCCGGCACATAAATCATTTCCTTCAGCTTGCCGCCGTACGGCATATGCACCCTATGATAATCCTTGGGGGAAAGATAGATGGTGGCAAAAGCACCGTGCTTGAAGGGCATGGCCCGTTCATGGCTGCCCCCCAGTAACTGGGTCAGGCTGTAGTAGTGGCCCTTGGCCTGAAAGATCTGGTCTTCCTGAATCACGCCCACCTGACTCACCGCGCCATCGGCCGGCGACACTACACCCGTGTCGGCAACGGGGCGGGCGCCCGGTTTTAATGGCCGGGTGAAAAAATCATTGAAGCTGCGATAACTGTCCAGATCCGGATTCAGGGCCTCAGCCATATTGACCCCGTAAATACGGGCAAAATTTTTGATGAAAGGGGTTTTAATGGCCGGGGATGTGGATTCCGCCAGCCAGCCCACCAGCCGCGACAGGCCATGTTGTGGTATCAGGTACTGCGGCAGAACCGCCAGGCCTTCTTTACTCAGGGGTCCAGACATTCTCTTAATGTTCCAATACTGATCAGGGGTTCATTCAGTTCTTACTTTAAAAAGGTAACGCTAAAAAATTCTCGACAAACTACACAGGCATCTCAACGGGCGTATCCGGGTCATTGCCCCACTCCCCCCAGGAACCCGGGTAAGCCTTGATATTAAAACCCAGCACCTTGCCCAGCAGATAGGTAAAACCGGAACGGTGGTGGGTCTGGCAATGGGTAATAATTTCCTTGTCGCGGGTAATCCCCAGCGCCTCAAGCTCCGCCATCAACTCGTCCCGGTCACGAATTTTCAGGTGATTATGGCGGTCCATGGCGCGGGTCCATTCAAAATTGGCAGCTCCCGGTATATGCCCTGCCTTCTGGGCATTGGCACGCAGGCCGGCGTACTCTTCCGGCGAACGGGCATCCCAAACCATCAGGTCATCGCGGGTGTGGTTGTCCAGCAGGTATTCTTTGGTGACACTTGGGGCCTCGGTAATACTGGCCTGATATTCGCTGGCCTGGGGCTGGGTGGCTTCCTGACTGATGGGCAACTGTGCCGCCAGCCAGGCATGAATGCCCCCGTTCAGGTAGCTGTAGCGACTGTGGCCTACGGAATCCAGTAACCAGATAAAACGACCTGCCCAGCCGCCCCCTTCATCGTCATACACTACAAGCCATTTATTCTCAGTCAGCCCAATGGCAGACAGCAGCTGAGTGAGCTGCTCTTCATTGGGCAGGGCACCAACGGCCGGTGGCACGCCCCGCAACGTGTGCTGAAAAGGCACGAAGATAGCGCCGGGGACATGGGCCTGACGGTAGTTATCCGGATTCGACAAATCAATAATCAGCAAATCCGGGTGTCCCCGCAGGGATTCCAGGGCTTCAGGTTCTATAACCAGAGGAAGATCCAGAGTGTCTGTCATATTCACGGCTCAGGCTGGTGCAGCTATCCCGGGTAAATACGGGGGATAATTGCAGGTGAATTTCGCCGTGAGTGTACTGAACTGGGGCGTAAATGTCAGGATTTTCCTGTCGCCTTGCCCATCTGGATCAGGTACTTGCTGGTGGCATTGGCCAGTGACTGGGTGATTTTGAATTCACCGTCGGACAGGCTGTCGTCATTACCAGCACCCCGATCCGCATAAAGCACCGCCACCGGCCGGCGGTTATTGAAAATGGATACCACAAAAAACTGGTCCACCTGCACCAGTTGCTTAAAGGCCCCCGGCACCAGCGCGGCAATATCCGCCTTGCGCTCCGGGTGTACCCACACGCCCTGAGGTTTGCGCAGCAGCTGGGTAAAAAAATTGGGCGGCGTCAGGCGGATCACCGCTCTGGCAATTTCCGGATAATCCTCGCACCCCAGAGTGGAATAGCCATTCAGCACCTTGCGGGTGGGGTCGAACAAAAACAGCGCCGCCCGCCGCAGGTAGGTGGTTTCATACAGCACCCACAGAGATTCCCGGAGCGCGTCCTGCTCAGAACCAAAGGCATCCTGCTGCTCCAGCAACCGTGCCAGATGTTTCTTGTACAGCTGATGTTTTTCGTCACTGACAAAGCCCGCCAGCCGCTTGCCCTGCGGTTCCCGCGACGGAGCCGGCGGCGCTTTGGGTGGCGCTTTGTCGGGCCGCTTCACTACCTGGGTGATATCCCCCCCCAGCTGAATGCGGGTTTCCTCATCCTGCATGGGTAATTTCAGGTGATCCGGTTCGGTTTCCTGCAGCACTTCCTGCAGGGACTTGCCGCCCGCCATTCCCGCCACGGCCTCTTCCAGCCGGGCCGGATTCAGCCGCCGTCGCAACCGGGGTTGCGGGGGCAACAGCAGGCGGGCCGCCGGCATCTGAATGGCCGGGAACTCGAACTGCCGTGACGCCTTGATGGCCCCTTCCTGAGCAATCAGGCGGGCGGTGTGAATATCCACTTCCAGGTAGGCCGCCAGGATCGCCAACACCCGCCGGGTCTGCCGGGAATACCAGTCGATACCGGTTTCGTGAGCCAGCCAGTGAGCCAGCGCCACAATAAACGACGGGGTTTTTACGATCCGGCCGTTTTCATCCTTGTTGGGAATCTTGGGTTCCTTTTCGGTGTACCCCTTGCGGGCCACATCGGCAAGAAACCGGCGCGACGGCAGGTGATCCGTATCCAGGGCATTCAGTATTACCTCGGGAAAATGCCAGCGTTTGGCCAGCGCCCGGACAATGTCCTGAGTAGTGCAACCCAGCACCGCCTGTTCCGCCTGTTCCCGCGGGATACGCTCCTGCTTTTCCAGGGCATCGATAATGGCCATTTCCTGCTGGGCGTTGTACCACAGACACCATTCAGGCACCCCCATCAGCTGGGCTGCCAGATAGTTTTTTTCCACCGCGCCCTGGCGCCGCACCAGATTCCAGGCCAGCACCTGCTCCGCCGCATGAAAGCTCTGCACGATTGCGGACTGGTAGGCCACTTCGTTGGCATCGGTGATATCGCCTTTCATGGCCTGAAACTGCTTCACCAGGGCCAGCAAACGATTTTCGCCCAGCAGGCTGACACAGTGATTGACGTCAGTGAGGGTACCGGCGGCCCGGTCGCTGAACACCCGCTGGGTTTCGCGAATCAGGTGCACCGTCATGATGGGATCCTGACGGATAATGGCGGCAATATCGTGAAGGGACCAGTCCTGCAGACCAGAGATCAGGCTTTTCAGTTTCCCGGCAGTATGGGCCAGCACCGGAATGGGTTTTTCATCCAGCACATAGATCCAGGTTTCAAGACCCTTGGGGCGGAATTCAGCGGACATCAGCTAATAAAACTCAACATCAGGCGGCATCACAAGATCAAATAACCAAACAATCTATGAAGCATAGCTCAAATAACGCTGCACAAAGTTGAGCAAAAGGTAAAGCTGTCCTTAACTTTAAGATCAGGAGGCGGTAATACCGCCACGGGCACTCATGGAGAATATCCGCGTTTTTTATGCTGAAAATACTGGGTTTTTTAATTGTTATCGGTAGCGTCTTTGGCGGCTATGTATTGTCCCATGGTGAACTGCTCACTCTGTGGCAGCCGTTTGAGCTGCTGATCATAGGGGGCGCTGCCTTTGGTGCCTTTATCGTGGCCAATTCCCTGAACGTGGTAAAAGCCACCTTCAAGGAAACCTGCGCCGTGATCCTGGGCAAGCACCAGAGCAAGCAATCCTTTATGGACCTGCTGACGCTGCTCTATGAATTGTTCAACAAATCCCGCCGCAACGGGTTGATGGCCGTGGAAGAAGATATCGAAGATCCGGAAAACAGCGAAGTCTTCACGCGCTTCCCCCGGGTGCTTCAGGACAATCTGCTGCGGGAATTTATCTGCGACTACATGCGGATTATCACCACCGGCAACCTGTCTGCATTCGAGCTGGAAACCCTGATGGACCAGGATATCGAAACCACCTATCAGGAACTGGAACAGCCCGCCGCCAGCCTCAGCCGCGTGGCCGACGCCCTGCCGGGCTTTGGTATTGTGGCCGCGGTGCTGGGCATTGTGATCACCATGAAATCCCTGGGCGGGGCACCGGAAGAACTGGGCTACCATGTGGCCGCTGCACTGGTGGGTACCTTCCTGGGGATTTTGCTGGCCTACGGTTTTGTGGGCCCCATGAGCATTGCCATGGAACACACCGCCAAAGACAAGATCAAAGCCCTGGAATGCATTAAAACCGCGTTGCTGGCCAACGTGAATGGCATTCCACCGCAAATGGCCGTGGAATTCGGCCGCAAAACCCTTTACTCCGAAGTACGCCCCGGGTTCAGTGAACTGGAAGAACACCTGAGGGGGCGCTAATCCCGATGGAGCCTTCCAAAGACGACAACCCCATCATTGTCCGGCGGGTAAAAAAACATACCCACGGTCATCACGGTGGCGCCTGGAAAGTGGCGTTCGCCGATTTTGCCGTGGCCATGATGGCCTTCTTCCTGGTGCTCTGGCTGATGGAAGCCGCCACCGTGGAAGAGAAAATGGCCATCTCCGGTTACTTCGCCGACCCCACCGCCTTCACCGAAGGCGGCACCCCCTATGTGATCGACCTGGAAGGCAGCCTGAAAAAAAACGAAGGGGAATCGGACGCGCCCAAGCAGGACGCGGAAAACATTGCCCAGGGCAACGTGATTGACGAGGACACGGTTCAAGACCTGGCCCAGCAGATTGAATACCGCAAATTCCAGGAACTGCGCCGCAAGCTGCAGGCAAAAATCGAACAGAATCCGGAACTGGAAAAATACAAAGACCAGATCATTATGGAAATCACCGACGACGGCCTGCAGATCCAGATCGTGGACAAGGACTCCCGCCCCATGTTCGACAGTGGCAGCGACGAAATCAAACCTCACATGCGCAACATTCTGGAAGCCCTGGGCAGAACCATCGGCAACGTACCCAACAGTATCAGCGTATCCGGCCATACCGACGCCGCCGCCTTTACTGAACGCCGCAATTATTCCAACTGGGAACTGTCAGCGGAACGAGCCAACGCCGCCCGGCGCACCCTGCAAAAAACCGGCATCACCGAAGACAAGATTTCCCAGGTGGTGGGACTGGCCTCCTCAGTGCTGTTTGATAAGGAAAACCCGCTGAACCCGCAGAACCGCCGTATCAGTATACTGGTACTCAAAGATGAATCCGCTGCCCGCATCAAACGCCAGCAGGAAGGCAGCCATGATGAAAAACTTCCAGTTGATGAAGAATTCGATCACACGGCCTTGCCTCAGCCTGACAAAGCTGCCACACAGAAAAACAACCCTGCCAGTGATGAATTCACCATTACCGTGGACGAAGACGCCCCGGCAAAAGAAGCCGAGCAGGATATGTTTCGCGAATTCGAAAAAAGACAACAACGGGCAAACCAACCGGAGAACGGGCAGAGCGATACCAACGAAGCGTTTTTTGACTGAAGCGCTCGGTAGCTATGATGCGAGTGCCGCCCCCTTTTTTGCAATATTTTAAATATCAAGCGCCCAAAAATATCTATACTGGGTTCACAGACAATACCGCCCAGAATATGGAAGGACTGTCTCCATGAAAGACAACATGCGTTTTGAAAATAAATTACAGACACTGCAACGGGACTACAAGAAACAGCTGCCTGAGCGCCTTCGTGCGATCACCAACGATTGGGGCACCTTGTGCGATGTCACCTGGAACCCCAGGTTACTGGAGCGCCTGATCACCCGGATCCACAGCATTGCCGGCAGCGCCGGCAGTTTTGGGTTCGCTCAATTATCCCGAAAATGTCAGTCAGCTGAGCAGATACTAATAGAGCTGAGGCAACAACAATCCCTTCCTTCTGTCACAGTAAAGCGCAATATCTCCCAGATTATCGATGAATTTTACGAACATTCCGGGCTGGAAGAGGATGCCCCCCTGATTGTAGAACAGGGCTCTTCACTGGACCTGAAACTGCTGATCGTTGACGATGAAGCTGAGTATGCGCAATTAGTGAGCTTGATTTGCGAACAATGGGGATGCGAAACCGAGATCCTGACGGACCTGGCGCACCTCTCATCCCGACTGACAACCTATCAGCCAGATCTGGTACTGATTGATATCGTATTTCCAGAAGGCGGGTTTGCAGGAATTCATGCCGTAAAAAAAATCCATGATTCCCTGGGCTTGAAAATACCCGTTATTTTCATGTCATCACGAAACGATCTGGATGCCAGGCTCAAAGCCATGCGCGCCGGTGGCGAAGCTTATCTCACAAAACCTATTGATCCGGTAGAACTGAAATCACTTCTCGACAGGCTCAGGATTCAAAAAGCCAATTACGCCAGCGTGCTGATAGTTGATGATGATAAAACTTTGACTCGAGCCTACTCCTACATGCTGGAAGATTTCGGCTTTGAAACATTTGTTTGCAATGATCCCACCGATGTTATCCGGCAGGTGGAAAAGCACTCACCGAACCTGGTGTTACTGGATCTGAATATGCCAAAAATCAAAGGCAATGAACTGATTCGGCTGTTTAAACAAGACCCCAAATATATGCATATTCCGCTGGTTATGATGACAGCTGACGCCAGGGATGAAACCCGGATTGATGCAATGAACGCTGGCGCGACTGACTTTATCGTGAAACCATTTGAACCAGAGGATCTGGCAGCAAAAGTCCGCAACGTCATTGTCAAGACCAACGCAATGCAACAGCTGATCAAGCAGGTTACCAAGGAAGACCTGAGCAAAAACATCAGCAATCGCCAACACTTTATGGGCACACTGCAGGAGGTACTACAAAACGGTCTGATCAGGAACACTCCGGCTGCGCTGGTACAGATGACCACCAGAAATCTGGAGTACTTGCGACACAAAGCGGGCCTGTCAAGACTTGAACAGGCAAACCATCAACTTATCAACCGGATCAAGGCCCGACTTGAACCCGATGAGCTAATGACAGAAATCGCTGACCTCACCGTGCTGATGCTTGTAAAAAACACCTCACCGGAAGCAACACGAGAACGCCTGACAAACCTGATGGACGAGCTGAATGAACGACACCTTAATGTTGGCGATGAAAACATAGCATTGGATTGCTGTTGCGGCTTCTACTCATTATCAAGAAGTGGCCGCCACATAGATGACATTCTCAACGAAGTGGAAAATGCCGCCTTTAACGCTACAACCACTCCCGAGACTGATATCGTTTTCTGTCGAAGCACCAGCACTAGCGACACCAGCGACCCACATGACCGTGATATTGAACTTGCCTTAGAAAACCTTCAAGTAAATCTGATTTACCAGCCCATTATCAATATGGAGCGACACGAAAAAAAATATGAAGCTTATGCAAGAATCAACGATCGCAATAACACACCTCTGCCACCGTCCGATTTTATGGGTCACATTGACAGCCGGGGATTACACAACGAATTCAACCAGGCAGTAACATACTCCGCCATAGAGGAGCTGAACCAACAGGCCGAACAAGGAGCAACTGACATTCAGCTAATCATCAAACTGGCAACCAGCCATTTCACCCCCTTAAACTATCTGGTCTGGATGAGCAAGGTTCTTAACGCAACACCTGTTTACCCGGGTCAACGTCTGATAATTTCAATCCCGGAAGAATACACCCTGCGTCAACGCCGAGCTGCACTGAGATTAATTACCGGAATCAAAGACATGGCCTGTGGATTAATGCTGGATAAAGTGGGGTTGTCCGATAACAGCATGGCCATCCTAACGGAATTTAACCCCCAACTGGTAAAGCTTGATCGAAAAGTGATTGAAAAATTGTTGGCAGAATCCACCGAAGAAAAACGCAATGTTTGCGCCCTTCTTGACCAAGGCATTACAGTTATCGCCCCTTACGTGGAAACAGCAGCCAGCTTCGCCAGCCTGTGGGATATGGGAATCCGTAACTTTCAGGGCTTTTTTGTTCAGAAACCCCAATCCGGCCTGAACTTTGATTTTTCCCAACAATCAGAGCAACATTAGGCTCTTTCGATACCCATCACCTCACCAGGAGCCTACATGACGATCGATCAAGCGCAGATTTTCTGGCCCTTGCTGGCCCAAATCACACTGACTGTTTTCGTATTTTTTATCCTGGCCTCCCGCAAGGCAGACGCCATCAAGTCCGGTCAGGGAAACCGCGAAAAAGCCGCGCTGGATAACAAAGCCTGGAATGAAAGTGTGGTAAAAGCCTCCAACAATATCGACAACCAGTTTCAGACCCCGGTGCTGTTTTATGCGCTGTGCTTTGTGCTCTACGAATTGCAGGCGGTCACTATCTTTTCCCTGTCACTGGCCTGGGCCTACGCGGTAAGCCGGTTTGTTCACGCCTATATTCACCTGGGCTCCAATTATGTGCCAAACCGTTTAAGAGTTTTCCTGTTTGGCTTTGTAATGCTGATACTGATGCTGGGTGTGGCCATACTGAAAATGCTGGGGGTTTAAATTAACCCACCAGATCACTGTTGATCAGGGTGAAATAATTATCGAAGCGCATCTGCGTGATTTCACCCTTTTCCAATGCTTCCTGCAGCGCACAGCCGGGCTCATGCTGATGCCGGCAATCGCGGAATTTGCAATAACCGATGTACTGGTGAAACTCACGATAACCGTCAATCACCGCATTCTTTTCCAGATGCCATAAACCGAATTCGCGAATACCAGGGGAATCGATCAGATCACCTCCGGAAGGAAAATGAAACAAGCGCGCGTTAGTGGTGGTATGCCGCCCCAGTTTGGAATTCTCCGAAATCTCCCCCACTTTCACGTTCACGCCAGGCAAGAGCGCATTCACCAGCGATGACTTGCCCACACCGGACTGCCCCACAAAAGCGCTGATACGATGATCCAGTTGCGCCTTTAATTCCTGCAGCCCTTCCTTCCCGGTCACCGACGAACGCAGCACCTCATAACCGATGCTTTCATAAACCTGTAGCAAATCGTTAATCGTTTGCTCGTTGGATTCATTCAACAGATCAGTTTTATTGAGTAATAATTTCACATCGATATGCTGCAACTCAGCCGCCACCAGATAACGGTCGATCAGCAAACTGGAAGGAGCCGGTTCCGGCGTAATCACCAGCACAATAAAATCAATATTCGACGCCACCGGCTTTAACACACCCCGGGTATCCGGCCGGCTCAGCATGGACGTTCGCGGCAACACCGCCTCAATCATCCCCAACCCGGACTTGCCGCGGCGCCACACCACCCGGTCCCCGGTGACAATACTCCCCAGATTCGCCCGGAAATGGCACTGCATGCTGCTCAATTCCGCTGCCGGTGCTGCACCACCATCATGCTCCGAATCCTGCTCGGCCAGCTCCGGCTCCACCTCCACCAGCTTGCCGAAATGGCTCACCACCCGGCCATGAATCTCCGGGCCCAGCTCACCATCGTCCACCGCCTGCTCGCGACGCACAACACGCTTAGCCTTTTCTTCCTGCACCTTTTTAACGCGCCACGCCTGTTTGCGGGTGAGCTTTCTTTTTGCCATTGTTTGTATTGAATTCGTCTAAATCACTGTCGTAGTTTATTATTAGTAGCACTGATTTTTGATAAAGGCCGATATCATGACCGATCGCAGAAACAATCTTATTTGGATCGACCTGGAAATGACAGGACTGGATCCCGACAATGACGTGATTATCGAAATTGCCACTCTGGTCACCGACCCCCAACTCAACATCCTCGCCGAAGGCCCCACCATCGCCGTACACCAGAGTGATGAAATCCTCAACGGCATGGACGAATGGTGCACCCGCCAGCACGGCCAGTCAGGCCTGACCCAGCGAGTCCGCGAAAGCAACATCAACGAAGCCGAAGCCGAACAACTCACCATCGACTTCCTGATGCAGCACGTGGACAAAAACGCCTCACCCATGTGCGGCAACAGCATCTGCCAGGACCGCCGCTTTCTGTATCGCTACATGCCCAAACTGGAAGACTACTTCCACTACCGCAACCTGGACGTAAGCACCCTGAAAGAACTCGCCCGCCGCTGGAAACCCGGCGCCCTGGACGGCTTTAAAAAGAACGCCACCCACCTGGCCATGGACGATATCAAAGACTCCATCGCCGAACTGTCGCACTACCGGGAGACTTTTATAAAGTTAGGCTGAGGGCTCTTATAAAGTTAAGCTGAGGGCTCTTATTAATCCAAGCTGATGAAGTTTGGTTACACCTTTGCCTGAGCAGCCAGCCCGCTGCCTCAGGCATTGGGAAAATCAAAACTCAACACATCCGCAATCCGCGTTTTGCCCAGCGCCAGCATCAACAACCGGTCCAGCCCAAGCGCCACCCCGGCACACACCGGCAAACCCGATTCCAGCGCCCGCAACAACGCCTCCGGCATTGGCAACTCCGGCAACCCCAGCTCCCGCCGTACCACATTATCCTGCACAAAACGCCCCCGCTGCTCCGCCGCATCCGTCAGCTCCTGATAACCGTTCGCCAACTCAACACCGTTAACATACAGCTCAAACCGCTTCGCCACCGTATAGCCATGCACATCCACCGCCTTCTGCGCCAGCGCCGCCTGCTCCGCTGGAAAATCCACCACCAGCTGCAACCCCTGCGGCATGCGCCGCTCAATCACCTGCGACATCAACAAATCCAGCCACCCCAGCCGATCCAGCTCCGGCAGCTGTTCATCCAGATGCTGCTGCGCCACCGACTGCAATTCCGCCTCAGTCGCCGTAAACGGATCAACGCCTAATTCACGCGCAAACAGCTCGCCGTAACTCACCACGTCATGCACCGGCCAGTTCACACCAAACAATCCGGCCACCCGCTGCACCAGCGCCACCATCTCCTGCTGCAACTGCTCCGATGACCAGCCCACCCGATACCACTCCAGCAACGAAAACTCCGGATTGTGCCGCCCACCGGACTCATCCACCCGAAACGCCTTGCAGATCTGATAAACAGAACCGGAACCTGCCGCCAGCAACCGTTTCATGGGAAACTCCGGCGACGTCTGCAAAAACCGCCGCGCCCCCATCACAGGCAACTCAAAACTCTGCAAATGGGGATCCATCGCCGTAGAAGCACACAACAAGGGCGTCTCCACCTCCAACACACCCTCAGCAGCAAAATACTCACGAATACAGCCAAGCATCAACGCCCTCTGACGAAGCGTTTCAATAGATGCAGAAGGAAGAAAAGACTGATTCATACAATTCAAATCACGGCAGAAAACGACGAAATGGCAGCGAACTTTCAGAAGGCAGTGGCAGGTAACGAATAAAGGGTTTTGCGCCGCCGAGCATCGCAGTCAAATTTGGATAGAGTGAGCGTTGTCTGAGCGCAGCGAGTTTAGCGAACGCCAAATTTGACGAGAAGCACAGGGAACCCGAAGGGCAAGCAAGCAGCCTTTATTCGTTACCTGCCACTGCCGCCAAGCACCACCATCCTACACCGAAGGGCAAGCGGTATCCTTTTACTACTGCCTGGCACCGCCGCCCCGCTGGGCCTCAGATATCCAACGAGCAAGCAGCCTTTTACTCACTACCTGCCAATACAGCCGTCAGAAAAAACAAAACTCAAAACCAGGATTCAAAGGGAGCAACCAGCCTATCAATAAACCTGAACCAGCCACCCCCAAGCCCCAGACTCAAACCTCACACCCGACTGACATATTCCCCAGTCCGGGTATCGATCTTCAACACATCCCCGATATTCACAAACAAAGGCACCTTAACAACAGCCCCCGTACTCAAAGTCGCCGGCTTGGCCCCACCGGTAGCCGTATCCCCCTTCAACCCGGGATCCGTCTCAGTCACCTCAAGCTCCACAAAATTCGGCGGCGCCACAATCAAAGGCTCACCGTTATACAAGGTAATAGTGCAGACATCCTCTTCCTTCAGCCACTTGGCAGCATCACCCACCGCCTTCTCATCCGCAGCCTTCTGCTCAAACGTCTCCTGATCCATGAAATGCCAGAACTCGCCATCGGCATACAGATACTGCATATTAGTCTCCATGACATCTGCAGCCTCAACCGACTCACCGGACTTAAAGGTGCGCTCCACCACCTTCCCGGAATTCAGATTCCGCAACTTCACCCGGCTGAACGCCTGGCCCTTACCCGGCTTCACAAATTCGTTTTCAATAATGGAACAGGGATCTCCGTCCAACATCACCTTGAGACCTGAACGAAATTCATTGGTAGAATACGATGCCATGAAACCTTCCCGTAATTTTCACTTGTTAACGACTGGCTTAAAAAGGCCCACATGATAACCCGAACCGCCCCCACTTGGCACACCGAAGATTGGCAAATTCAGCTCTCTGGCGGATATTCCCGGGTAGAAGAACTTCTTAAAGCCCTGAACCTGAAACCCGACGACCTGCCCGGTCAGCTTCAGGCCCACGGCCAGTTCCCGCTGCGCGTGCCCAAAGCCTTCGTGAACAAAATGGAACCGGGCAACCCCAACGACCCCCTGCTGCTGCAGGTACTGCCCCAGTCCCGGGAACTGACACCCGCCCCCGGCTTTAACAGCGACCCCCTGGAAGAAGCCCGTTTCACCCCCGTACCCGGCCTGATCCACAAATACCCGTCCCGGGTGCTGCTCACCACCAGCAGCGCCTGTGCCATTAACTGCCGCTACTGCTTTCGGCGCCACTTTCCCTACAACGACCACCGCATCAGCCAGCCCCAGATTCAGGCCATCGTGGATTACCTGCAACAACAGCCCCAGGTGAACGAAGTCATCTTCTCCGGCGGCGACCCCCTGGCCATCAGCAACAGCCGCTTTGCCAGCCTGGTGGAGCAACTCAGCGACATTTCCCATATCAGCCGCCTGCGCATTCACACCCGCTTCCCCATTGTGATTCCCCAGCGTATCGACCAGGCCCTGTTGCGCCTGATGGAGCAACCGCGGTTCCAGTGGCTGATGGTGATTCACAGTAACCACCCCAACGAACTGGACCAGCAACTGGCCAGCGCCATGGCCCTGCTGCAGGAACGCCAGGTGACCCTGCTCAACCAGAGCGTACTGCTGAAAGACGTCAACGACAGCGCCACCACCCTCGCGCAACTCTCCGACAAACTCTTCGCTATGGGCGTACTGCCCTACTACCTCCACCTGCTGGACCCCGTAGCCGGCAGCGCGCATTTTCATCTGCCCGAGACCGACTGCATAAAGATTTACCAAGAATTGTTAGGTAAACTCCCCGGGTATCTGGTGCCAAAACTGGTGCGGGAGACCCCGGATCGCCCCTCAAAGACACCCGTTAATCCAGAATAAACAAAAAGTTACAGTGATTTTGCAGATATTTTCCAGCGGATGTCTCGCGAAGGATATTTGTTGCCTATACTGTCTAGAATAAGCCAAGAGTTTGGAGTACCGGATTTAGATGTCGAATCAGGCGGATCAGTTACGCTTGAAAATTCCTCCACAAGACCTGGAGATGCTTTCATTCGCGTTACCTCAACCCAAGAAGGTAGAAGAGTGGGTTGACGGCTTGCCGCGCATGAACATCGGCGAGTGCGCCAAGCAACTGTACGCCGCCATCCAGGAACTTAACCGCTTCAAGGTGGATTCGGAGACCCGCTTCCAGATGCTGGAAATCATGCGGGGCCCGATTCGCTATGTGTGCGAAAGCCTGGGCAAACACTATCTGAACAAAGCGGTAGTGCTCCCCCCCAAAGAAGCCAAGATCGCCAGCTTAGCCCAGGCGTTACAGAACCATCTGTCCATTGGCTATAAAACCGTCATTGTGCAGCTGCTTCCGCGCCTGAAAGTGAACGACAAGGACGCCCGCCGCCTGGGCGCCAAAGCCATACACCGGGCCATGACCGAGCAGGCCGAAGTCCTGCTGCGCAGTCTGCAGCTGTATTACCCGGCACCGGCCAATTTCTGGCGGGAAATACATTTGTTGTTTGTGATTTCCGACCGCTTCGGCGTGCTGAACGCGGAAGAAGCCGATCCGGAAACCAGCACGGGGCCCTCCACCCCCTACGATATGTACAAACGGATTCTGCTGCTGGCCACCGCCAAACCCAACCAGCTGCGCCAGAACCAGATCAAGCAGGTGTTTGATGCCACCGTCAAATGGGTCCGTTACACCGAACTGGCCCGGGATTCCGGCCACAGCGGCCTGTTTGCTATTGATCTCACCAGCGATATGCCACCGGTCTATCACGCGCTCCTGAAGCGCCCCAACGTGAGCAATATCTGCTACTTTGACGCTGCCACCATTTCGGATCATTTGCGGGTGCAGTTACAGCTGCCCTCCAATCAGCCCCATCCGATTCAGGACTTTGTGATGCCCGAAGACCTGAGCAAGGACGTGGTACGCCTGCTGATTCAGGCCTGGGGCGTGCTTACCGAGCGGGCCTTTACCCGTATTGAAGAATCCGGCCACCTGAACATCTGTATCGGACTCAGCTCCACCCATTACTTTGTTTCCAACAAGGCGGATTTCAACGCCATGGTGAAGGAAAACAACGATCGCTCGGTGATGGGCGTGGAGTTCGATAACCGCTTTATGAAGTCCGGCCCCACCCACCGCAGGGAAACCATTGAAAGCCATGACGTGTGGGGACTACAGGTAGACGCCGACAAGGACGCCCTGAGCAGCAAACACAGCGCCATTGAACAGGAAATTGCCAAATATTCCGGCAAGGATACGCCCAAGGATGCGGACAAGTATCCCAACTACCTGTGCGATATTGTCAACACCAGCCCCGGCGGCTTCTGCCTGACCTGGAAACAGGATGTGCCGCCCCAGGTGAAAACCGGCGAAATCATCGGCATTCAGGAAAACACCAACGCCATGTGGAGCATTGGTGTGATTCGCTGGGTGAAGCAATTCAAAAACGAAGGCGCACGCATGGGTGTGGAACTGCTGGCACCCAAAGCGGAAGCCTGCGGTGCTCAGGCAATTCACAAAAAGGGTGGCGTCACCGAATACATGCGCGCCCTGATATTGCCGGAGCTGAGAGCCATTGGTCAGCCCGCGACCTTGATTACACCCAACATTGCTTTTCATGTCGGGTACAAAGTGAACATGAACCAGAATGGCCACCTTGTAAAAGCACAGCTGGTAAAGCAGGTTTCCTCCACTGCCAGCTTTAACCAGTTTCAGTACAAACCCCTGACAACTACCGCACCGCAAAAAGCCCCGGTCAGTGCCACCGGGCAGCAACAGAAGCCAGGAAAGGATGATGATGACTTTGATTCCATATGGTCCAGCCTGTAAAACGAACCCCAGGTAATTGAAAAGCCGACGTTTTAATTCTCTTGGGTTTACTTATAATGAAACGGAAAACACACGAAAGCTAAAGGCAGGAATGGCAGCGAACGACACTCTTCGATTATTAATGCTTCACGAATCCCGGGATGATGCCGAGCAATTGCTGAACCGCATCCGCAACTCCGGGAGGGCAACCCGTGCCGAATTGCTGGAGGACGATGAATCCCTGGAAGAGGCACTGCAGAAAAGCACCTGGGATATGATGATCCTGCGTCCGGAAGCTGAAGACATGTTTGCCGGCCAGTGCCTGCTGCAGGTACAAAAACTGCAGAAAGACATCCCCGCCATTTTGCTGATTGATGAACTGGATCCCGATGAAATCGTGGAAGGTATGCGGGAAGGCTTTAAAGCCGTGGTACCGGTGGATCAGGAAGAATGGATACTGCAGGTTATCCGCCGCGAACTGAACAACCTGGAAGAACGCCGCAAACGCCGCACCGCGGAACTGAATTTCAAGGAAGCAGAAAAACGTTGTGCCACCCTGCTGGACAATTCCCGCGACGCCATTACCTATGTGATCGACGGCATGCACACCTACGCCAACCAGGCCTACCTGGAGCTGTTCGGTTACGACGACGTGGATGATCTGGAAGGCATGCCCATTCTGGATATGGTATCGCCCCAGGATCATGAGGATTTCAAAAACTTCCTCAAGCAATACACCAGCGGCGATTCCGATAACAACGAGTTTCTCTGTCATGGTATCTGCACCGATGGCAGCGAGATTCAGAGCCGCATGATCTTCAGCTCGGCCACTTATGATGGCGAGCCCTGCACCCAGATTCTGATCCGCACCAATCAGGCGGATGCCGAACTGCAGGAAAAACTGAAAGAAATCAGCAGCCAGGATCTGCTCACCGGCCTGTACAACCGCCAGTACTTTACCCAGATTCTGGATGACACCATTCAATGGGCCGTGAACGACAGCAAGATTGCCTGCCTTATCTACGTACAGATTGATAACTTTGCCGCCATTCAGTCGGATGTGGGTATCGGTGGCGCCGATATCGTGCTGAGCGATGTGGCCAGTATTCTGCGGGACAACTTCAAGGAATCGGATCTGGCCCGTTTCGGTGATGATATCTTTACGGTGCTGATCAAGGACTGCAGCCTGGACAAAGGCGCGGAAATTGCCGAAGGCCTGCGGAGTAAAATTGAAGATCATTTATCCGAAGTGAACGACCGCACTGTGCAGGCCACCGCCAGTATCGGTGTCACCATTGTCAGCGAAGCCGCCAGCGAACCCCAGGTGATTATTACCCGGGCCCACCAGGCCAGCGAGCTGGTGCGTGAAGACAATCCGTTGGGTAATGGTGTAAGGACTTTCGATCCTTCCAAAATCCGTTCCGGGGAAGATGCCGACACCGGCGAACTGCTGCAGGAAGCCATCGACAAGGGTCTGTTCAAGGTACTCTTCCAACCGGTCATTGATTTACGGGGCAACAGTGGCGAGCTGTATGAAGTGCTGCTGCGCATGGTGAATGAGGAAGGCGAATCCATCTCCCCCAATGAGTTTCTGGATATTGCCTCCCACAAGGATCTATGTGAAAAAATCGATCGCTGGGTGATTCTGCAATCCATCAAGATGCTGTCGGAACACCGGGCCCTGGGCCATGAAACCCGCCTGATGGTGAACATTACCGGCGAATCCCTGAAAGACCAGACTTTACTGCCCTGGCTGAGCGTAGCCCTGAAAGCCGCCCGCATGCCCGGCGACGCCCTGATTTTTCAGTTCACGGAAAACGATGCCACCACCTACCTGAAACAGGCAAAAGATTTCACCAAAGGGTTGAATCAGCTGCACTGCCGGGCGGCCATATCCCGCTTTGGCTGTTCACTGAACCCCTTTAATAATCTCAAACACCTGAACGTGGAATACCTGAAGCTGGATGGTTCCTTCATTAAAGAACTGGACAGCGAGGAAAGCCGGGAACACTTTAAAGAGGTGGTGGAAACCGCCCACGCCCAGGGCAAGCTGACCATTGCCCCCTTTGTGGAAAGCGCCAGCGTGCTGTCGTCACTCTGGCAGATTGGTGTGAACTATATTCAGGGCTACTATCTGCAGGAACCCACGGAAAACATGAGTTACGATTTTTCCAATGACGAGTAACGTTCACATCGGAAATGTCTATCCCATCATGAAAAAGCCGACATCAAGTCGGCTTTTTCATTAACAGTTCTTCGCTATCCCTGTCCCTGACGCCCAGCAGATACAGAATGCCATCCAGCCCCAGGTTGGAAATGGCCTGCTCGGCACTTTGTCTGACCAAAGGCTTGGCACGGAAGGCAATCCCAAGACCGGCAATCCCCAGCATGGGCAAATCATTGGCGCCATCACCCACGGCAATCACCTGGGCCAGGTTTAGCCGTTCGATGGTGGCGATTTCTTTCAGCAGTTCCGCCTTGCGCTGGCCATCCACCACGCGGCCAACGACTTCACCGGTCACCTTGCCGTTTTCAATGGCCAGGTCATTGGCATGCACATAATCAATACCGAGTTTTTTCTGCAGGTATTTGCCGAAGTAAGTGAAACCACCGGACAGTATCGCTGTTTTATAACCCAGAGCCCGCAACGCATTAATCAGTTGCTCTGCCCCTTCGGTAATGGGCAGATTGGCGGCGATATCTTCCAGCACCGATTCGTCCAGCCCTTTCAGCAAAGCGACCCGGCGCTTGAAGCTTTCGGTAAAATCAATCTCGCCGCGCATGGCCGACTCGGTAATGGCAGCCACTTCCTCGCCAACACCGGCACGCTTGGCCAGCTCGTCGATCACTTCCGCCTCAATCAGGGTGGAGTCCATATCAAAGGCCACCAGCCTGCGGTTGCGGCGATAGGCGTTATCTTTCTGGAAGGCAATGTCCACCCCCAGTTCGTTAGCCACCTGCAGGAATTCCGCCCGCATACTGGCAATATCTTTGGGCACGCCGCGCACGGAAAATTCCACACAGGCTTTCTGGCTGTCGGTGTTTTCTTCCAGGGAAATCCGCCCTGACAGGCGATTGATGTTATCGATATTCAGACCATTGCTGGCCACAATGCGGGTAATAGCCGCAATCTGCTGAGCGCTGATGATGCGTGCCAGCAGGGTCACGATATAGCGATCCTTGCCCTGATGCTCTACCCAGGATTCGTAATCTTTTTCATCAATGGGGGTAAAACGGGCGGTCATGTGCATTTCATGACAGCTGAACAGCAGGTCTTTCAGAATGGGGGAGGCGTCCACCTCGTCAGGCATTTCCACCACCATGCCCAGGGAAAGGGTGTCGTGAATCACCGACTGGCCGATATCCAGCACATTCACCTGATAGCGGCACAGAATGTCGGTCACCGTACTGGTGACGCCGGGTTTATCGCTGCCGGAGATATTGATGAGGATAATTTCGCGCACTGCTGCCCCCTGGGGATTGGTTAAGGCAGCCTATTTTACACAGCAGCGGGCCGGGAACAACCAAAGCCTGCGGGGGGTTGCAGGTGTGAGTGCGGGTGTGACTGGCCTCAGGCGGCCAGCCCCTGTTGTTCGGTATCGGCCTGGGCCTGCTCCCTTAACTGCTGACGCTGGGCCATATGAATAAAGCGCTGAATATGTTCCCGGTCCCGTTCGGAAATGCCTTCCAGTCGGCCCCCCGCCACCGTGGTGCGGATATCGCCCAGATCATTACCAGGCACGTAGTGGCAATGGGTAATGTCCAGATGACAGCGAATGGGTTCGCCGCCCCCCAGCACCATGGTGATGTTTTCCAGGTAACGACCGGCATAGATGGAGTCCACCTGATTGCCTTCCAGGGCAATCCTCAGGCCGGTGGACGACAGATCCACCACAGAGGAAACCCGCTGATCGGCAATCCCGGAGATTTCGATATCGCTGGTACAACCCTGGGTAACATCCAGCCGGAACTGGTTGCGGCGCTGATCTTCTTCCACTTTTTCCGGCCAGGCCAGCCGGAAATAACGGTCGCCATCTTCATCAATGCGCCCGGTTACCAGAGTACGAATACGGGTGCAAAAGCCCTCGCTTTCATATTCCAGCACCACCCCCTGCTCAAAGGTACCGCTTAACAGGCCATCCTGGGGAAAGGGTTCATCAATCACCAGGTAGCCCTTGTCGGCATTCACTTCCAGCAGCATGGTCTGGTAGGGCTGGCTGTCGCCCATCAGGCGCAGTTGCAGCAGCCGGTGGCCGCGCATCAGCTGAAACAGTCTTAAATAATCCTTCTCCCGGATATCCACTTTCGGCTCTGCGGGCTTGCGGTTCATTTTGAAAAGTTCAGTCAGTTTCATAGCGGATCACTTGTATTGGCCTGTGAATGTAAGGGTCCTGCTGTTATGGGTATGATCGGCGGGCAGGCGAAAAACTTTAGGGACTGTCTAACCCGCCACTTGCGTATTGGCAAATGACTTCTTACCCTCATAATATCAAGAGGTTATACGTGCATACCCCTACCCAGCGGGCAGTACCGGGCAACAGCCGGCACGTGACCCCCGTATGCTATCCAGTGAAGTACCTGTGAATGACAAGAGGAGCAACCCAGTCCCATGCAGCCAACCACCCGCAACCTGCTTATTGCCCTGTTTATCATCGGCGGATTTCTTGTGATTCATCATCTGGTCATCCACCAGCTGGCAGCCACACCGTCGGCCCGTAAAGCACCGGACAGCCAGTTGCCGGACTTTGCGGCCATCAACAGCGTGAAAAAACGCAAACGCGCTTTTTTTGACTATCTGCGCCCCATGGTGAAAAAAGAAAACCTGCGTCTGGCGGAACTGCGCAATGCACTGGCCGGTATGCCTGACCAGGAACTGAAAGAACTGGCCGACCTGTACGGCCTGTCGCCGGACAGTGACAACCTGCAAGACCGGCTTAAAAAACGGGTTGATCAGATTCCGGAGTCCCTGGTACTGGCCCAGGCCGCCATCGAATCCGCCTGGGGCACCTCGCGCTTTGCCCGCCGAGGCAACAACCTGTTTGGCCAGTGGTGCTTTACGGAAGGCTGCGGCCTGGTGCCCAAGGCCCGGGCTTCGGAGGCCAGCCATGAAGTGCGTACCTTTGACACCGCCCAGGGTTCTATCCGCAGTTACATGCACAATCTCAACAGCCACCGCGCCTATAACAAGGTGCGCAGCCAGCGCACGGCACAACGGCAGCGCAACGAGCCATTAAGTGGCTGCTACCTGTCAGAAGGGCTGGAAAGCTATTCGGAAAAAGGCATCAAATACGTGGACATGGTAAAGTCGATGATCCGCATTAATAAGCTGGAAAAGAACAAGACCTATTGCGCACCACGGATGATTGCGAAACCGGAAAAGAAAGCCGACAAAGACCCGGTGAAGACCACAAAATCGGCCACTGCCCCAGAAAAGAAAGCAGTAAAGGAAGCCATGCAAGAGGCGGATAAAGCGGATAAAAAAGTCCCGGACAGTGCAGCACAGCAGCCCGCGGACACGCCCAATGCGCAAACTGCAGAAGCCGATGCGGCCTGAAGCACTGGCTATCGACGAATAAAAGGAACCAAGCATGCAGACAACTCTTAGCCCGCCCCTGCGATTTTTGCTGGGCACCGCCTGCTTTATCGTGATTGTGGCGGGTATGAAGGCATCAGCCGATGTGCTGGTGCCTTTTTTACTGTCCGCCTTTATCGGCATCCTCTGCGCCCCCCCCTTGTTCTGGCTGCAAGCCAAAAAGGTCCCTACGCCTCTGGCTGTGGGCATTGTACTGACGGTGTTTGTGCTGATTACCCTGATGGTATCCGCTCTGGTAGGCGCGTCGGTCAGCGACTTTGTGCTGCAGCTGCCGGAATACCAGGCCAAGTTAAGAGATGAAAGAAACGCCTTGCTGACCTGGCTGCAGGGCTACGGCATTGAAGCGCCGGTGGCCGTATTGAAGGAGCAGATCAATCCCGGGGCCGCCATGGGCATGGTTAAGAATGTGTTGACCAGCCTGGGGGGCGTGCTGACGGATTCTTTCCTGATTCTGTTAACCGTGCTCTTTATCCTGTTTGAAGCGTCCAGTTTTCCCGCCAAGCTGAAGCGGGCCATGAACGATCCCAACCATACCTCGGTAACCTCTTTCAAGCACTTCAACAGCTCGGTGAAAAAGTACCTGATCATCAAATCCTGGGTGAGCCTGGCCACCGGTTTGCTGATTACCCTGTGGCTGCTGATTCTGGGGGTGGACTATCCCATTCTGTGGGGGCTGCTGGCGTTTATGTTGAATTTTGTGCCCAATATCGGATCTATCATTGCGGCGTTTCCGGCGGTGTTGCTGGCCTTTATTCAGGTGGGCTCAGGTACCGCCGCGCTGACCGCTGTGGGTTATCTGGTGGTGAATATTGTCATGGGTAATGTGGTGGAACCCCGCTACCTGGGCCAGGGGCTGGGATTGTCCACCCTGGTGGTATTTATCTCTCTGGTGTTCTGGGGCTGGGTGCTGGGGCCCGTAGGCATGCTGCTTTCCATCCCCCTCACCATGATTCTGAAAATCGCCCTGGAGAACAACAAGGAAACCCACTGGATGGCCACTCTGCTGGGGAATAAATAGGGGCTGGAGAATAAATAGGCCCCTTATTGGTTTTTTGGGGGACGGGTTTGGTATCATGCCCTCCATCCGGAGTTGTACGCTAATTAATTTAGGTTAATACCATGTTGAAGAAAGACAAACAGAAGGTCATCGGCGAAGCGCTGGACGAAGCCAAAGTCAAAGCGTTCCTTGAATACCAACCCTATGAAACCGATGAGAACGCGGATTTTCATATTCTGACCAAAGCCTACCGGGGACTGCCCACCCACGAGTTCGAGCGTTTTCTGGAATACTACAAGGAAACCGGCCGGGCCCTTAACCCCACCAATGCCGAAGGCGAGCATTTTATTGATGTGATCAGCCGGCATGTGAGCCAGCAGGAATACGTCGAGATTCTGAAGAACGCCGGCGCCTGATGCTGCCGGCAGCCGGGCCGTTACTCTATTAACGGCCCGATAGCACCTTTCATATTGTTCATTTCATCCGTAATACTCTGCCCGTAATCACAGTTGTTGATCAGCTTGGTCAGGGCTTTCTCCACCAAACCGTAATAATATTGTTCCTGCTCTTCCGTCAGCCCCAGCACATGCATGGATTCATTCATGCTCATCAGCAGCTCATCCATGATTTCCACATTGCGATGGGTATATTCCCTGAACTGTGAATTCACCATATCCATGGTGCCGTCGAGCCGTTCCAGCACCGCCAGAATGGCATCCTGACGTTGCAGGTCCATCAGCCGTGCCTCAAAACCTTCCACCACCAGGGCCAGCACATCCTTGAGGCGACCCACCTGGTTTTCATCTTCCAGCGGCAGGTTCTTGACCAGCAGGGACACGTGCTGATCGTTCACCACCATACGCCCGCCGAAAACGTACAACCGCCCTTTGCTCTTCAACTCCTCAAACAGGTCAATTTCGATGGGGCTGCAGGGTTGATTAAAGGCACGGGTACAGAGCGTTTTTTCCGGCAGGCGTACCTGAAGACAGGCATCCAGAGAGAACTGGTTGAGTGTACGGAACAGGGCATCGATCAGTTCCTGAAAACTGTCCTGATGAAAGGAGTCTTTGATGAACTGCAGCACCATGCCGTACTGGGAGGCCTCTTTCATGGATTCGAATGCGACCGTACGCGCCCGCTCCTGTTCTGCCTCCAGAGATTTTTTGGATTGCTGAAAGCGGGCGGTGGCATCGATTTTCTTGCGGAATTCCCCCACCTGAAAGGGCTTGATGATGTAGTCGTCGCCACCGGCTTCGTAGCCTTTGGTGCGCTCTTCCACCGTGTCATTGCCGGACACAAAAATGATGGCAACATCGTCTTCGTAGTCTTCTTCCTTTATGGCACGGCACACCTGGTAGCCGTCCATGCCGGGCATATTCACGTCCAACAGCACCAGATCGGGGATCTGGTGGCGGAACTGGACCAAAGCCTCCTCCCCGTTCTGGCAAACGGTCAGTTCATAGCGGCCCTTTAACAGGTACTGCACCAGCTGGATGTGATCATTGTCGTCATCCACCAGCAAGATCTTGGTTTTGCTCAAGAGAGAGTCCTCACACAACAGGCAAAAAATGGGGAACAACTGATGAGTATAGACACAAAAAAAGGGGCCGACCGGCCCCTTATGCGAACTGATGGCAAGCTGCACGATCGTGCTATTTCTCCTTGCGCATTACCTCCAGGCGATCCACTTTCTGGAAGCCTCTGGGCAGCTTGTTGCCGCGGCGCCCACGCTCACCGATGTAATGTTCCAGATCGGAGAATTTCATATTGAGGTGGCGCTTGCCGGCATACACCGCCAGGCTGTCGTCCTTCGACAGGCTCACCACATCCACCACAAACTCCTCGCGCTCGGCCACCCGGGCCCCGGGAATGCTGATGATCTTGTTACCCTTACCCCGGGCCAGTTCCGGCAGTTCCGTGAGCGGGAACACCAGCATGCGGCCTTCATTGCTCACCGCCGCCAGGTATTCGGTGTCCAGATCGGTAATGGGTTTGGGCTGTATCACCCGGGAGCCTTTGGGCAGATTGATCAGGGCCTTGCCGTTTTTGTTCTTGGTAAAGGCATTGCCCAGTTCCATCACAAAACCGTAACCGGCGTCAGAGGCAATCAGGAACTTGTCCTTGTCGGCCCCCATAATCACGCCGTCAAAGGTAGCGCCGGAAGGGGGCGACAGGCGCCCTGACAGCGGTTCGCCCTGCCCCCGTGCCGATGGCAGGGTATGGGCCGGCAATGAGTAACTGCGCCCGGTGCTGTCGATAAAGATGGCCGGCTGGTTGCTGCGCCCCAGGGCCGACGCCTTGTGGCTGTCGCCCGCCTTGTAGTTAAGCTTGTCCGCTTCTACCTCGTGGCCTTTGGCGGCCCTTACCCAGCCCTTGGCAGACAGCACCACCGTGACCGGATCGGAAGATACCAGCTCGGAGGCGTCGATGGCCTGGGCCTCTTCCCGTTGCACGATGGGGGAACGGCGGTCGTCGCCGTACTTTTCGATATCTTCCTGGATTTCCTTGACGATCAGCTTTTTCAGGCGTGCCGCGGAACCCAGGGTTTTCTGCAGGCTGTCACGTTCTTTTTCCAGCTCGTCCTGCTCGCCGCGGATTTTCATTTCTTCCAGCTTGGCCAGATTGCGCAGCTTCAGGTTGAGTACTGCTTCCGCCTGAATATCCGTTAAACCAAAGCGCTCCATCAGCTTGGTTTTGGGATCATCCTCGGTCCGGATGATGTGAATCACCTCGTCGATATTCAGGTAAGCGGTGAGATAACCTTCCAGGATATGGAGGCGGTCCAGCACCTTGTCCAAGCGGTACTGGAGGCGGCGGGTAACGGTGCTGACCCGGTACTCCAGCCACTCGCTGAGCATGTCGTACAGGCCTTTCACCATCGGGCGGCCGTTGTTGCCGATCACGTTCATGTTCACGCGGTAGGTGCGCTCCAGATCCGTGGTGGCAAACAGGTGGCCCATTAATGCTTCCGCATCCACCCGGTTGGAACGGGGCACAATCACCAGGCGGGTGGGGTTTTCATGGTCCGATTCGTCCCGCAGGTCCGCCACCATGGGCAGCTTTTTGGCATTCATCTGCTGAGCGATCTGCTCCAGCACCTTGTTACCGGACACCTGGTGCGGCAAGGCGGTAATGATAATGTCGTTGCCGTCGCGGGTGTAGATGGCCCGCATCCGCAGGGAGCCCTTGCCGGTGACATACATTTTGATGATGTCGTTGCGGGGCGTAATGATTTCCGCATCGGTGGGAAAATCCGGGCCCTGCACGTCTTCACACAGGTCATCCACGGAACAGCCGGGATCCTGCAGCAGGCGGATACAGGCATTGCCCACTTCCCGCAGGTTGTGGGGCGGAATATCCGTGGACATACCCACGGCAATCCCCATGGCGCCATTCAGCAGCACATTGGGCAGGCGCGCCGGCAGGATGGCCGGCTCCTTCAAGGTACCGTCAAAGTTGGGAATCCAGTCAACGGTGCCCTGGCCCACTTCCTGAAGCAGAACCTCAGAATAAGGCGCCAGGCGGGATTCGGTGTAACGCATGGCGGCGAAGGATTTGGGATCGTCCGGGGAGCCCCAGTTGCCCTGGCCGTCCACCAGCGGATAGCGGTAAGAGAATGGCTGCGCCATGAGCACCATGGCTTCGTAGCAGGCGCTGTCGCCGTGGGGGTGGAATTTACCCAGCACATCACCCACGGTACGGGCAGACTTTTTATATTTGGACTGGGACTTTAAGCCCAGCTCAGACATGGCGTACACAATGCGGCGCTGTACCGGCTTCAGGCCGTCGCCGATATTGGGCAGTGCCCGGTCGAGAATAACGTACATGGAATAATCCAGATACGCCTTCTCGGAGAATTCCTTGAGAGCAAGTTTCTCGAAATCGAAATTTTCTGTCATGGAGTACTTTTTTCTAATAAATCAATGAATAAGGACCTGGCAGCAGGCCTCGGGTGTTGATCATTCTAATCGAAGAAATGCATATGTACAGGAAGAACCGGAAGACCGCCGTGCGGCCTGGGCCGGAGCGCCGCGAATTGGTGGCATGGAGAGCCAAAGAGTAGCAATGAAACGCCACGGGGCTGATAAACAGCCCCGTGCAAACAAAAATATTGGGAAAAAGAAAAAACCTCAGCTGTTCATTTCTTCACACAGGGCCGCCAGTACATCAGACTGGATATCGGTGAACAGCCCTTCATCAATATCCAGATACTCCATGACCTGGGTGGCCACGTCTTCCCATTCTTCATCTTCGGTATCCGGCCGCTGGTAGCAGCGGGCCAGATGGCGGGAGAGTTTCAGAATGGCCAGCAGCTTCAGGGTTTCCTCTTCCACCTCACCGCTGGTGAAAATGCCGTCCATGTAATGCACGTTAAAAATGGCATCCACGATGGGTTCGGGCAGGCTCCAGTCCTGGGCCATAAGGGCGCCGATGGTGGTGTGCGTGGTGTGGTAGCGATCCTGCTCCTGGTTAATCAGCTGGTTCCAGTTGCCGTGGGATACGGCGGTAAAAAATTCACCGTAATCATCAAAGTGATTGATCAGAATGGGTACGCCGGCGGCGTGGAACAGCCCCAGAGTATAGGCATCGTCCGCCAGGGCCTGCATTTTTAACTGTTTGCACACCAGCACGCTGGCATGGGCCACGGCGGAGCAGTATTCCCAGAAAGTTTCCAGATCGACACTGGTTTTGATGGCGCCGCGCACCGATACCGCATTCACGATCGACAGCACCCGCTTCAGGCCCAGCATATTCAGGGCCTGATCGATGGAGCTGATGGCATTGGGGCGGCGGAAGGCCGGAGAATTCACCACTTTCAGTACCGCCGCGGAAATACTCACGTCCTCGGTAATGGCGTGCGTGATATTGGCAAAACTGGGCTCGTCCTTCTTGCACTCTTCGTTTACGGTAATCAACGCTTTAGGACGGGGAGGAAGCTCTACATTGTCGAGAATCGCCTGTTCCTGAGGTGCAATCTGTACTGCCATATCCAACCTGCCTTTAAGAATAATGGACCATGATCAAAGCAGTGTAGCAAACAAATCCGGGCCACAATGGCAGCAGCAGAAAATCGTATAAAGGGCAGTTTTCAGCGCCCGAATCCGTATATTAAACGCTGTAAAATTAATCGGTTTGAGCCGCAAACGGGCTGGAATAAAAGGCTGGCAGATCAGCCCGCGGCGCCACCGCAAAGCGGTATTCGCCGCCTTGATCAGCACTGGCGGGCGGCGGGTTGAACCAGCGCAGCTCATACACCGCCATGCCCTGGTCTGCCGCGTCCAGTTGCAGAATCTGCAAATCGTAGCCCTGGTCTGTTACCGGCACGCCATTCTGCTGTGCCAACTGCCAGGGTTGTTCGGCCCCGGCCCGGTGTTCCAGCTGAACCAGGGGTTCGTGGAGCTGCAACTGCGACGGATTCACATCCCGATACTGAATGGCCCAGTAGGCACCACGGTTATTTTTGGCCGGGTGAAAAGCCGCCGGACTGATCTGCTCCCGCGAGCCCGATGCAGACACTTCCGGTGGAAAGAAGGTTTGTGTTGCCAGGGAAAATTCCCATTGTTCCGGCATGTCGGCCAGGCCGGGGCTGGCAAACAGGTCTGCCACCAGGCGTGCCGATTCCAGCTTGAGAAAATCCGTGGTGCCGGGTCCGTAAATGGTATGGCCACCTTCGTACCACTGGGCTGAATACTCCTCGCGGGTGGTGGCATAACCAAAGAAACCATTGGTGTGGCTGGCCACCACCCAGTGATTGATGCCCTGCTCCGGCGCTGCGGCCTGCATGGCACCGGCAATACGGTTGCCGGCTTCAAAAGTAACTTCGTAGGGCAGCCCCACCATCACCAGATCATCGATCTGCAGGGCAGATACCGACAGCAAATGAGGAAAACGCCAGGCCTCTACCCCCATGGGCTGCAGACCGGACAGCATGTAGTTTTTGGCACCATGGCAGTCTTCACTGCCGGTTTTGGGCCAGCCCCGCCGGAAAGGCGGAACATAGCTAATGGGAAATATCTCATCCCCCTGAGCCGCGCCCACCAGAGCGGCACCGGCAATGGCCCGGTCACACAGCAGGCCCTGGGTGTCGTCCGGGCGCAGGTTGAGTACATCCAGCTCCCGCATGGCCACTTTTACCGGCACATCGTCACGCAGTTCGGTGTCCAGCTGGCGGAACAGCTCCCAACCGGCCTGCGCCATCATTTTGCCGATACGGCGGGATTCCAGATCTCCCCTCAAACCGGGTTCCCAATTGGGATTGTTGTCGCCGTGGGTGGATTCAAAAGGCCCATGAACCGGCTGCCAGGGCGTCTGGTAATGCTGTTTGATGGCCCATTCCAGATCCCGTTCAAAAAAGGCCCAGACATCGCCGTGGTAGGGTTTGGTAAAGGCCGGGATACCGGTGCCATGCACCGCAAAGCTGGAAAACACCCCCAGTGGCTGATAGCCGTTTGCTGTCGCCACATCGATGCGCACCATGGTCATGACCGGGTTCACGGCCTTGATGGCATTGGCTTCGGTAATGACTTTGTCCGTCACATTGTCGTTCATGATATAGGCACCCATGGAACGGTTTTTCGCAGCGCCATATAATTCGGTTTCCCCCACAGCCACTTTGGCTGGCCGGCGGGTTTGGTAGGCTTCTATCACCGCATCGGCAATCTGCCGGGCCAGAAATTCAAATACCCGGGGATCAAACCCGGGCTTGTTGGAGCCAAAGGCATTGTAAAAATCGCTGGTCATGTATTGACCGGGACCGCTGTGGGTGTGAGTCACGTGGATGGACAGGCTCTGGGCGGGAATATCGGTTTTGGCGGCAATCAGTTCTGCCACCCGGTGATGCAGAATCAGGGAACTGGCGGGCAGATCGGCCTGCACCACGGCCACCGGCAAACCATTTTTGGGCTTGATATAGAAAGCGCGGGCCTTGAGCCGGGTACGGAAGCCATCTGCCTCCCGGGCCCAGGCGGAATAACCGAACTTGGGAATGCCGATGGGGGTGGTTACATCCCGTACCGCCACCCCGGCCAGCAGGGTATCGACAGGCGTTGCGGGCAAGGGTTCCGGGCGCTCAATACGGATATCCGTTACCGGAAACTGCAGAAAAGGCCAGATAGCATGCAAGCCACCGCCGGCTGCAGCCAGCACCAATACCAGGGTAACACCCGCTGCCCATTTCAGTTTTTTCATCGCCCCTTCCCCCTCAAAATCCTGCTAACAATACCCCAAAAGAATCCCGATCCCCAAAAAAGCCTGTTCAGGCAACAGATGGCAATGTTCAGGCAACAATCGCCATAAGGACAACAATCGCCAGCCGCACAAAAGTTGCACGATGGTACCACTCCAATCCGGACAGCGGCAAGATTGAAATACCCCGCCGCCAACCCAACATTAACCCTATGCCCCCGAAGCCAGACACACTGAAACAGGCCTCTATTAAGCAGGCCACCCTGAAAAACCAGATCCAGACCCTGGCACTGCTGGGGCTGATGGGTGCCTTCTCCTGGCTGCTGGGCAGCTGGCTGTTCGGCCCGGACTTTGCCGTTATCGCCGTGATCATGGGGGTGGTGGGCCTGGTGTTCGCCCCGGCTATCTCCACCAGCATGCTGATGAAAGCCTACGGCGCCAGCCCCCTGACCCGGGAACAGGCCCCGGAGCTTGCCGAACTCACCCGCCGGATCAGTGAGCGGGCCAAGTTACCCCAGCCACCGGAACTTTACTATGTGCCGGTGGGCACCATGAATGCGTTTGCCACCGGCAATCGCCAGAGTGCGGCCATTGGGCTGTCCCACGGCTTGCTGCAACGGCTCACCCTGGAAGAAATCGCCGGAGTGCTGGCTCACGAAATCAGCCATATCCGCTACAACGATACCCGGGTTATGGCCATCGCCGAAACCTTCGGCAATATCACCCGCACCCTGTCTCTGGTGGGCCAGTTAACCCTGTTGCTGTCGTTACCCATGATTATCATGGGGCTGGTGCAGATCAGCGTGATTCCCCTGGTGCTGCTGATTATGGCGCCGACCCTGTCGGCCCTGATCCAGCTGGCCATTTCCCGGCGCCGGGAATATCAGGCGGATATGTCGTCGGCAGAATTGCTGGGCACTCCCGAGCCCCTGATCAAGGCGCTTTCCACCCTGGATCAGCAGAACAGCTATTGGGAACGCTTTTACCGGGCATCCAGTGATAACAGCCTGCTGCGCACTCACCCGAAAACCTCGGAACGTATTGAGCACCTGCGCGCGCTTTATCAGGAGCCGCCCCGCGATCATGAACCCCTGATGCATGAATCCCTGCTGTTCCACCATCCGCGCAACCACCCCTGGCAAACTCCCATTCGCCCGCGCCGGGTAAGCCGCTACTTCTGGTTCTGAATTCCAGCCACTGAACTGTACCTGGAAAGACGTTCGGCAAGGCGCTCCGCAAATAGTGTGTTAAGCGGGAATTTACACTAAGATCAACAGACTAACGATGTTGAGAAGTTGATGCCTATGGGATTATCCGTCGACAAATATGAATTCAACGCCAGTGACTACGATCAGTTCAGTGACAAGGTCCGTACCGATCTCAAGGTGCTCAAGGCCCTGCTGAACCAGCCCGGTTTTGGTGACGGTGAAAGCTCCATCGGGGCCGAAGTGGAATTCTATATCGTTAACCCGGAGCTGCGCGTGCAGCCAGTGAACACGGAAATCGCTGACCGGGTGCAGGACCCGCAGCTCACCGTGGAACTGAACCGCTTCAACCTGGAATACAACCTGAGCCCGCAAAACTTTCGTGGCACCCCCTTCGGCAACACCGAGCAGGAACTGGTGCGGGCCATTGAAACGGTAAACCGCCAGGCACAGCCACTGAATGGCCGGCTGGTGCCCATCGGGATTCTGCCCACCCTGAAACAGCAGGACATAGGCCCGGACACCATGACGGATGTGCCCCGCTACCATGCCCTGTCCAATGCACTGTGCGCCCAGCGGGGTGAACCTTTCAGCATTCACATTGGCGGCAACGATGTGATCGACCTGCAAACCAACGATGTGACACTGGAAGGTGCCAATACGTCGTTTCAGTTGCACTGGCGGGTACCCGCCGCACGCTTTGCCGATTATTTTAATGCTATTCAGATAGTGACACCGGTGGCCCTGGCACTGGCCAGCAATTCCCCCAGCCTGTTCGGGCACCACCTGTGGGACGAAACCCGCATTGCGTTGTTCAAGCAGTCCATCGACAGTCGCTCCCCCAATCAGAAAACCTGGCGCCATCCACCGCGGGTGTATTTTGGCAACGGCTGGATTCGTAACGCCTGGGAACTCTTTGCGGCCTCCGCGTCCTTATACCCGCCCATTATTCCGCTCATGTCGGAGGAAGACCCCGAGGCAATGCTGAAAGCCGGAAAGATACCGGAGTTGCCGGAGCTGAAACTGCATCAGGGCACCACCTGGCCCTGGAATCGTGCTATCTACGATCACCAGGCCGGCGGCCATCTGCGCATTGAAGTACGTGCCTTGCCAGCCGGCCCCACGCCGGTGGATATGTGTGCCAATGGCCTGTTTGTGATTGGTGCGGCACTGGCGCTGCTGGAGGATATTGAACACCTCACCTCCATTCAGCCGTTTCACTATGCCGAGCATAACTTTTACCGTGCTGCCAAATACGGACTGGGGGCAGATATTATCTGGCCCCACAAGGATCAGGTGCAGTTGCATGATACCCCGGTACTGACTGTGGCTCGTGAGCTGCTGCCCCGCGCCCGGGAAGCCCTGGCAAAAACGCCCCTGGATCCAAAGGAAACCGAACGTTTGCTGGGAGTAATTGACGGCCGCATCGAAGCACAGGTTTCCGGTGCCCGCTGGCAGCGCCAAATCACCGAATCCTTTATGAAAACCCAGCACCCCGATGACGCCTTCAAGAACATGCTGGCTCTTTATATGGAAAACCAGAAGCGCAATATTCCGCTGCACGAATGGAGTTTGTCGCCATGATCGATCTGGGCATTATTGATTATCTGGAAAACCCCACCCCGGAGGATATCGGCCGCAGCCCCGACGAATTTCTGCAACGTCTGCGCAAGCCCACACTGATCAAGGTCAAAGGTAAAGACGCCACCCGCACCCGGGCACTGGCTACCCTGCTGCACGGTAATGAGCCGTCAGGATTTTATGGTGTGCATCGCTGGTTGCTGCAGCAAAGCAAACCGGCGGTGAACATTCTCTGTTTTATTGGCGGCGTGTACCCCGCCAAAGCAGAGCCCGGTTTTTTCTACCGGCAGCTGCCCGATGGCCGTGATCTTAACCGCTGCTTTCGGGAACCTTTTGACAGCGACGAAGGCCGCATCGCCAAAGCCTTTCTTGATGCCCTGCACGAAGAGCAGCCGGAATGCCTGCTGGATATTCATAACACCTCCGGTACCGGCCCCTCATTTGCGGTGACGATAAAAAACGATGCTGCCCATCAGGCCCTGACATCCCTGTTTACCGAACGTTTGATCGTGACGGATCTGCGCCTGGGGGCCTTGATGGAGTATTCGGAAAAAGAGGTGCCGACAGTCACTATCGAATGCGGCGGCGCTCAGGATGAGCATTCCCATACCCTGGCCTACGAAGGTTTAATGCGTTACGTGACCAAGCAGAATGTGCTGTCGCTGGAACAGGCGGAATGGGGTATTGAAGTGCTCAGTAATCCGGTGCGGATCGAGCTGAAGAAAGACACCAGCATTGGCTATGAACTGGCGCCTTCCGGCCGCACAGACCTGATGCTGCCGCCGGATATTGAACACCTGAATTTTGGTGTGGTTCAGCCGGAGCAGCGCCTGGGCTGGATCGGCCCCAAAGGGCTGGATGGCCTGGAGGCCATTAACCGCAGCGGCGAAAATATCGTGGCAAAAATTCTGCGGATCGAAAACGGCGAGCTGTACCCTGCCCGCCCCATCAAAGCCTTTATGATCACCACCAACCCCAGCATCGCCAAAAGCGATTGCCTGTTCTACGCAGTGAGCGACCGGGGCGAGCCCATTATTTAACGCCGACTAGTCCGTAAAACTGGCCAGGGCGTGACTCACCGGCGAATGCTCACCCACCAGCTGCTTACCCCCATAGGACACCACTGCCACCACAATGGCCGCGGCCACCATATGGCTCAGCTTCAGGGATTTTTCCGCCGGCTGGGTATTCCGGGGGCGGCGCCGGGCCGGCGACACCCGATGTTGTCGGGACACAGGACGCGCTTCAAACTCCACCATGCCGTTGGGCTGAAAGCGGTTTACCGTCACTGCCGGTCGGGCGTCTGCGCTCTCCATCTGCAGGCTGTTCAGTGCCAGATTGGAACGGGTTTGCTGTACCACAATGGTCTGCACCCCCATGCTTTCAAACAGGTACTGGGTTTTCCAGGCCTGATCCTGACTCAGCTCACGGCCAATCACCGCCCGCTGCTTGCCAAACCAGCGCTCAATACTGGCCATCGGCATTCTGAAGCGCTCATGGATCAGTGTTTTGACGTTGGCTTCATCTACCCCTTCGGCCAACCCTGAATACATCAGTTGATATTTCTCATCACCCATCACAATTCCCTTTTACTCAAATCGGTCATCGAAAACCGGATTGCGGTCAGGGACCGCTACGCTGCAAAACAAAAAAATCAAAGAACAAAAAGCAATCAATAGCACCGAGTTTATGATCGTTTTTTAGGCAAAACAACGGAAATTCCCGACTAGAACTTTGGGACCGGACAAACAAATGACAGCCACTCCGCAAGATTGGAGGGATTGCCGGATTTACAGCCCGAAAGCTTTTCTGGAGTGACAAAAAACGGGCAAAACAAATTAGCATTGGTTAAAAAGCCTAAAGGTTTTAGTCCGTGAGTGATGGCGGAACCGGGGTAAGGGTAGCGTTAAAGACTGTTAAATCTTGCCGCACACTGGTGTGTTTTGCTGTCTTAATGGTTTAATAAGCAGATCGCGTCATAATATGGCAGCGTCTGTTAACGCCTACCCGAGGTTACCCTGTATGTCTGAATTCGAGGTTCTTACCAACCATTGCCCTTTCCATGGGCGTGGCCTGGGCCAGCGGCATCAACCTGTATGCAGCCCTGCTGGTACTGGGTATCGGCGGCTCCACCGGCAACATTGCCCTGCCCCCGGAGCTTCAGGTATTACAGGATCCCATGGTGATCGGCGCTGCCGGTTTGATGTATTTCGTTGAATTCTTTGCAGACAAAACCCCCGGGGTAGACAGCGGCTGGGACGGCATTCATACCTTTATCCGTATTCCCGCCGGCGCCATGCTGGCGGCATCGTCCGTGGGGGATGTGACCCCGGCGCTGGAAATTGCCGCCGGTATTCTGGGGGGCAGTATGGCGGCCACCTCCCACGCCACCAAAGCAGGCACCCGCCTGATGATCAACACCTCCCCGGAACCTTTCACCAACTGGACGGCCTCGGTAACCGAGGATCTGGCGGTGCTTGGAGGCCTGTGGACTGCGCTGAATTATCCGTTGGTCTTTATCGGCCTGCTAGTGCTGTTTCTGATCATGGCCATCTGGCTGCTGCCCAAAATCTGGCGGGGCGTAAAACTGTTGTTCCGCAAAATCGGCCAGTTGCTGGGGCTGGTGGCCAAAGACACACCACAGCATCTGAACGAAACACCTCCGGCGCTGGCCGACCCGGTGGATCAGATGGTAAAACTGAAAGCCCTGCTGGATAGTGGTGCCATTACCCAGGATGAATTCGATGAGCAAAAACGGCGCCTGCTGAACTTCGGTGCGGGCAGCCCCGAAACCTCCTGATCCAACAAGGCAATCAACCCATGACAATCAAGGAAGCGACTCATGACTTTGCGAAACCTCGGTGATCGCGTTTATCGAAACCGGCTGGGCCGGCGGGACTTTGTGCGGCTGGCGAGCCTGTGCACCGCCGGTTGCGCCATGCCACCGGTACTATCCGGCTGTGCCGTAAATCCGGTAACCGGCGAACGGCAACTGATGCTGATGTCGGAAAGCCAGGAAATCAGCATCGACCGGCAGCAATCCCCCCACCAGTTTTCCAGCGACTACGGCATTATTCAGGACAAAAGTCTGAACCAGTATCTGGGGCAGGTGGGCAACTCCCTGGCGGCACAATCCCACCGCAAGGATATGCCTTACAACTTTCATGTGGTAAACGCCAATTACGTCAACGCCTATGCGTTTCCCGGTGGCAGCATTGCGGTTACCCGGGGCATTCTGGTGAACCTGGATAACGAAGCGGAACTGGCCGCGCTGCTGGGGCACGAGCTGGGCCATGTGAATGCCCGCCACACCGCTGCGCGGATGTCGAAGGGCACCCTGCTGAATGTGGCGCTGGCAGGCACCAATATGGTACTGGGAGACAGCAGCCTCAGTGGCATTGCCGACCAGTTGGGGCAACTGGGAGGTGCGGCATTGCTGGCCCACTATTCCCGCGACGACGAACGCCAGGCCGATGCCCTGGGCATGGAGTACATGGTGAAAGGCCTGTACACCCCCAACGGTATGGTGGGCCTGATGGAATTGCTGCTGAGCCTGTCGAAGCATAACCCGTCCACCATTGAAATGATGTTTTCCACCCACCCCATGAGTCAGGAACGTTACAACACCACCAGCCAGCTGGCGGAGTCCCGCTGGCGTTTTGCCCGCCAGCAAAACACCGGCAAGGAACGTTTCATGGACAGCACTGCCCGCCTGCGCAAAATGAAATCCGCCATCCAGGCCATGGAAACGGCAGAGCAACATATTGCCCAGGAAAAGTATGTGGAAGCGAAGCAGGATATTAACCGCTATAAAAAACTCGCTCCCAACGACTATGCCGGCCTGGTGATTCAGGGCAAGTTTCATTATGTGCAATCGGAGTACCAGCAGGCCGCGCCCTTTTTTAACGACGCCATTGATGTTTACCCCGGAGAAGCCCAGGCTCACCACCTGATGGGCCTGACCCAGCTGGCACTGAAAAAACCGGAAGCGGCACTGACACAGTTTAACGATTACGAACGTTTGCTACCGGGGAATCCGAACACGGTATTTCTGCAGGGTATCGCACTGGAAAACCTGCAACGGGTGGAGCAGGCAGCGAGCCGCTATCAGCAATATCTGCAACAGGTTAACCGTGGTGAACAGGCACAGTATGCCTATCAGCGCCTGGTGGACTGGGGGTATGTCAAACCGCAGGGTTAAACTCTGCTGAAGCATTTTCCAGGGAACCTAGTGCTTGGTGCTGACGCCGGCATCGGGATCGTTTTTGCGTTTGCCCGCTTCTTCCATGCGGGCACGCAGTTGGGAATAGTGAGCGCTTTCCGGCTGCAGCCATTTTTCGTAAAACACACTGGCTTTTTCCGGCCGGCCAAAGTGCCAGCCCTGATATTTAAAACAGCCTTTGGATGCGAGGAACTCCAGATGTTCCTGGGTTTCCACGCCCTCGGCCAGCACATCCAGCTCCAGGTGGCGGGTGATGGCAATAATGGTTTCGATAATGGCGCGATCGTTACGATCGTCCATCAGATCACGCACAAACGACTGATCAATTTTGAGTTTGCTGATAGGCAAACGTTTTAAATAGGACAGGGACGAGTAACCGGTACCAAAGTCATCCACCGCTATCTGAAAGCCCATATCCCGCAGCACTTTCATTTTCTGAATCACCGCTTCCAGATCCGACAGTAACATGCCTTCCGTCAGCTCCAGTTCAATGCGGCTGGCATCGATGCCCTGGGCTTTCACTATCTCTATGGTCTGTTCCGAAAAGCGGTCCAGCGCAAACTGGCGGGGGCTGATGTTCACTGCCAGGCGTTGAAAATCTTTGGGTAAGCCCTGGGTTTCCCATACCCGTAACTGGCGGCAGGCTTCCTGCAATACCCATTCACCGATGCGAACGATAAAACCGGATTCCTCCGCCACGCCGATAAACTGATCCGGACTGATCAGACCCAGTTCCGGTTGCTCCCAGCGAATCAGTGCTTCGGCGCCGATCAGACGACCGGCGCGATCCATCTGCGGCTGGTAGCAAAGATAGAATTCGTTTCTTTCCAGAGCCTGGGGCAACAGCATCTGGATCTGCAGTTTACGTTCCACCGCCACCTGGATTTCCTTGGTGAAGAAGCGAATGGTGTTACGCCCTTCATGTTTGGAGCGGTACATGGCGGCATCCGCCTGGCGGAAAATATCGTGAATGGTTTCTTTTTCCCGGGGGTAAAGGGCCACCCCGATACTGCAACTGACGTGCAGGTTGTAATCTTCAATCAGAAAACTCTCGGCAAAGGATTCCTGAATTTTCTGGGCAATGGCCCGGGCCCTTTCGGCGGCGATGGTTTCATCCCGGTTCAGCTCCGGCACCAGGACAACAAATTCATCGCCACCCAAACGCCCGAGAATGTCTTCGTCGCGAATCACATTGGACATGCGCTGCCCGATGGCCAGCAACAGCTTGTCGCCCACCGGATGCCCCAGACTGTCGTTAATATTTTTAAAGTGGTCCAGGTCGATAAACAACAAGGCGCCGTAATAGTTATGACGCAACGCCCGGGACAATTCCTCTTCCAGACGGCCAAACAGAAAACGCCTGTTAGGTAGCTGGGTCAGGCTGTCATAGAGTGCCTGTTTGCGGATCATGTCCTCGGCCTGGATCCGCTGGGTAATATCAATCACACCGGCAATGGCCCCCTGATACTGACCGTTGTCATCCATAAAGGGGGTGGTGTGCATGCTGGTGTAAACCGGTTTGCCGCTTTTATGGCGGAACTGAAAATCATGCACATCAGCCATTCCCTGACTGCGGCGTTCCAGGTTTTTCTGGGCCTCCTTGATGCCGGCTTCATCCATAAATTCAAATAAGTGCTTGCCGATCATTTCTTCGCGGGTATAGCCCAGCATGTCAGCCATGGACTGGTTCACCATGGAGGTGTGTGCCTCTGCGTCTATCACCCAGATACCTTCCTGTGCCAGCTCAAAGAGTTCGCGGTATTTACGCTCACTGGCACGGATGGCTTCTTCCATTTCCTTTTGCTGGGTAATGTCTTCAAAGGTGGAAATTAACCGCAGGGCTAAACCCTTGCCGTCCCGCTCCACGATTTTACCGCGCACCTGCATCCACTTGAGTTCACCATTGGCACAATGCAGCCGGTACCTGGCCTGAAACAGTGCTTTGTCGCCACGGAAATATTCCGACAGGGCATGGCGGGCCGTGTCTCTGTCGTCTTCATAAATCAGGGTTTTCCATTCATCGTAGGTGCCCATGTAATCTTTTTCGGGGTAACCGAGTAAGGCCCGCAGGTGTGCGGAATAAAATACCTCGTTGTTGATCAGGTCCCAGTCCGCCACGCCATCGCCACTGGCTTCCAGGGCGAACAGCCAGCGTTCTTCCGAATTACGCAAATTGGCCAGGCTGTCTTCCACCTTGGTGGCCATGACCTGGAAAGCATCTTCCAGGGCGCTGATTTCCACCAGGTTACTGCGGTGGCGCAAGCGGCGGCTTTCACCCAGCCCTACGGCATCCACATCCCGGCGTAAACTTTCCAGCGGCAGCACGACCCAGAAACGGGTCATGAAGATGATCAGAGTAACAACCAACACCCCCACAAAAATCACCAGGGCAATGCTGTCCACCAGCATGCGCTGCATGGCGGCATAATCGGCCTCCAGTGACCAGTTAACGTAGATAACCCCCACCTTGCTGGGGCGAATGGTATTTTCCGTGCCCCGGAACAGCAATGGGTAATAGGCATGCAGACTATGATCACCCACTTCTATATGGGGCTCATAGCGCAGGGCCGCCACCTGGGAAATGGAATAGTCATAATCGGGAATGGCCCGCACGCCCATTTCGCCGTTCAGGTCGCTGCGGGTGGAATAAATGATATCCCCTTCCGGACTGATAATGGCCGCCAGCCGGATATCATTGATCAGCCCCAGTGCCAGCAGTTCATTGCGCAGCATTTCCATATTTCCCTGCACCAGAAAACGTTCCATGTCCCGCTGGGTCTGCAGCATCACATCATTCAGATTCTGCCGGTTGGAGGCTTTCATCTGCTGACGCTCGGCAATGTTCTGGTAAACAATAATGGCCGCTGCGGCGAGCCCCACCACAACACACACAAACATGGGCGCAATAAAACGCAGGGATTTACTGGAAATCACAGGGCCAACCCATGTATCAGCCAGGGATGGCACAGGTTATCCAGATCAACATTCTGATTGATGATTCGTCTCTCCATCATAATGTTCCGTAATTTTTCAGCGGTGGTTCGCAAGCCTCCATCACACTGGGCAATCAGCGCTTTGTTTTCTTCCAGGCCAGGCATTTTCAGCTGGTCATACCCGGAAATCACCGCGTCATTGGCAAGACCGGTGCGCTTGCCGATATCAGCAATGGTGGTGGAATTCTGTGCCAGCACCAGTTTTCGGGCAGAAAAATAACCGGTCATTACTGCCTGGATCCGCTCCGGATAGCGTTCGGCCACGGAAAGCGGTACCACGAGCACATCCACGATGGTGTCGGGAATTGCACGGCTGTTGAAAAGATCCCGGTAACCCTGTGCCAGCAATTGACTGCGCACCGGCTCAAAGGTAATCACCCCGTCCACCTCGCCGTTCAGCAGCACATTGGCGTGCTCATCATATGTCACCGGACGGATATTGATATCCGTTTCCTTCAAGCCGGCGCTTTTTAATATCGCATCCAGCATCACGGCACCCAGAGCCGTGTTTTCCAGAGCAATAGTCTTTCCGGAAAGATCAGTCAGGGATTCCAGCTCGGGGCGGACAATGAGCACATCACCGCCATGGGAAAAATCCAGCACCATAACAATCTGCAATTCATTATTGCGGGCGCGGGCACTGATAGCTTCGTCCAGGGTAAGGGCGGCGGCATCCAGCGATTTGTTGGCCAGGGCACGGATTACCTCGGTGGAGGAACCCAGTTCTACTATGGTGACTTTGTCCGTATCCCAGTAGCCGTTGGCCTGGGCGGTAAAAAACGGCTGGTAGCCCAGCCAGTTATTGGCCCCCAGCTTGAAGACATGCTCGTCCTGTTGTGCACAGGCTGACAACAGCCCGCACAACAGGATAACAGCCCACAGGCGTGCCCGGTTCGGATGATAATGACTCATCCGCTAACTATAGCATTTTGTAGGGATAAGCTATTTTTATGTGCCGAAGCGCTCCAGCACCCAGGGCACCAGATCCGCCATCAGCCGGTCCACATCCGGCGCCTGGCTGGCACCGAATTCCGGCTCAAAATAGTGCTCCGCCGCATAATTGCAACTGATGCTGTCCTTACTGGAGAGCATCTGCCGAATGGGTTCGGCATCGGTGCGGGGGTAAATTTCCTTGTCCTTTTCCGCGTAGGCCAGGTAAACCGGCTGGTCGGTAATGGTGGGCAGGTGCCGGTCCAGAGTGGCATAAGAGCGCTGGCCGGACCAGGTGGAAAGCCAGGCTTCAGGCCGGCAGACTCTGCCAAACCCCAGGGACTGCATATTCATCAGGTCGGGGCGCTCCGACAGCAGGGAACCATAGCCCCGGGGCGACGGATCAAGGGAGGGATCCGTGTAATGCAGATTGGCCATGGTGCGGTAAATTACCATGATCCGCTCCAGCGCCCCCAGCCGGCCATGGATCTGGCGTTCACCGAAGGCCAGCTGCCCCTTGCTTTCCCCGTAGCGGGTTTCATGAAAGCGGGCTTCATCCACCATGGCCTGGGCCATGGCATCCAGGCGTTTGACCCGTTCAATCTGGGCCCCACGGTACTGTTGCACAAAGGCAGGTTCGTATCGGGAAGGTTCCGGTGGCGGGGCAAAACCGTTCTCAGGGTGGTACATATCCAGCTCCCTGCAACTGAGGGACGGATTGGCTTCATCCACCACTGCCGGATCAATGCATTCCTGCAACACCAGGCCTTCACCCCGGTGGGCACTGACCAGAATCAGGGCATCGGCGGGGATCAGTTCGCTGCGGGCCAGCTTGGTGGGGTCTCCGGCGGGGGTTTTGGCAACCCGCTGCTCCGGGGGCAGTATGGCCTGAGCCTGATAATAGGTGGACAGGGCACCGCCGCCGGAATTGCCCAGCAATACCACCTGGCGCAGGCCGCGGGTTTCCTTGAGAAACTTTACTCCGGCGGCCACGTCCAGCAGCAGCTCTTCGTGAACCGCTGCCATATCATTGTTAAGACAGCGGGTGTTCAGCCCCAGGCAACTGATGCCGGCGGCCAGAAAACCGGGAATGCTGTAATGGCGCCGGAAATCCACTTTGGGGTGCATGATGAGCACACCAATATCCTGCCGGCAGTGGGCCGGTGGCTGGTAAAAAATGCCGCTGGATTCGCGCATGTCCTGGGATTTGAGGAACACCGGCTCCTGTTGTACCTCGCCGGGAATACCCCCCAGAAAATTGAAAGGGAACCCCATCCAGTAATTTTTGGAAATCAGTAACATGGCTCCCCCCTAGTCCACCCGCTTGGCTTTCTTGCGGGTTTCTTCGCCGATATCAGCATCGTCCGTGTCGAACAGCAACTGATAGGCGCCATCATGCCCCTGCTCTTCCAGGGCGTTTTCCACAGTGGTGTAGGTAAACTCCAGCATGATCATATTGGGGTCCACCAGGTACAGGGATTTGCACCAGCCGTGGTCTGCCTCCCCCAGCAAGGTCACTTTTTTCTCTTTCAGGCGGGTTTTCATGGCCTGGTAATGGGTTTCGTTTTCAATATCAAAGGCCACATGATTGATCCACAAGGGCATGCCGAGGCCGGTGGAGACATCGGTGCGGTAGTCTTTGGTTTCCCCTACGCCATGGAGTTCGAAAAAGGCCATGCACTGATCCCGGCCCATATCAAAGAAGTAGTGCTTGAAATAGCCCTTGGCCTGGCGGTGGTTTTCGGTGCGCTTCAGGGGCATGCCCAGTTTGTTGTGATAAAAATCGTAGGTGGCCTCACTGCACTTGGTGGCAAAGGCCAGATGGTGCAGCCCGTTGGCCCGCACGGATTCCGGCGTGACCGGTTTGGAAGGCGATACGGTTGCAGCGGTGTCTGTCATGGTTTCCCCCTTTATTAAACTCTGATAACAGGGAGAAAACATAGGCGCTCCGGCGGCCTGAAACCTCCGGATTTATCATTCTGGAATAAAAAATCAGGAAAGCTGCTTGCGGTACTGGCCGGGGGGCATACCGGTGATCTCCCGGAAGGCCGCATAGAATGCGGAAGAGGAACTGAAACCCACACTCAGCCCGATGTTGAGAATGGTCTCGTCCGGCTGCTCCCGCAACAGCTGCCGGGCGGCGTCAATCCGCTGGATTTTCAGGTAGCGGGGAAAGCTCTGGCCCAGGCGCTCGTTGAAAATTTCGGACAGCTGGTGCGGGCTCACCTTCAGGCGGGTCGCCAGGACGGCAAGGGTGAGCGAGTCATCACAATAGAGGGCTTCTTCCTGCATCAGGCGCTCCAGCTCCCCCTGCACAGCGTCCACATCCACATTGCTCAGAGTGCTGCGTTCGTAGCGGGTTTTCTCCATGCGTTCGGCAATGTAATGGGCGAGTTCGGGGTATTTCACCCCCAGCAGGTAACTGGCCACCATGATCAGGGTAATCAGGCTCAGATAGACCCGGAAAAAGAAATCGCCATGAAGCATGTCGGTAAAGAGCGCCGCCAGGGCCACAGCAAAACCGATGGCCATGAGCACCTGGAGTACCCGCAGCTCCACCCGCAGATAGGGCGCCTGCCGCTGCACCCGTTGCAGGCGGCTGACGATGGGCAGGATATAGCAGCCACCGGCACCGGCGGAGGCCGCCACCAGCAAGGGGGAAAGCTCCGGAGTATCCTGCCCGTGGTCAAACAGCAGCCACTGAATCAACGAGATAAAAGCCACCAGTGCAGCAGGAGCAAAATGCCAGCGTAATCTGGCTGGCAACCCCTGATCCGGATGACGGACATGGCGGGCATACAAAGACAGGGTGGGACCGATCAGAAACAATGCCGGCTGGTGAATAAACATCAGGCCCGGGTAATGCTGTATCCAGCCCTGATATACCCCCAGCCACGCCAGCTGGATCAGACCAATGGCCACAAACAGCAGCACCAGCAACCAGCGGGACGCCAGTTTATGACGGGACAGGCCATGACCCGCTCCCAGCAGCCAGGCCATACCCACACCAAATGCCATCCAGTAATCCAGCATCAGCCTCTCACTCTTCGAAGAAAAGGATCTCCAGCCTGACGGTCAGGGACGAAGTGGGATCATAATCATCTTCCCGCGGAAACACGATTTCCGGGATCACGTCCAGATAAAGCCAGTCGCGATACAGCAGTTGCCGGTAATCGATGGACAGGTAAGAGTTATCAATCACTGTGTGATGCCAGCTGTGGGCAATGGTGCCGGCCTGGTATTCCACCCCGCGTTTGTCGTCTATCCGGTGATAGAAGGAGAAGACCTGGGCGGCGCGCATGGAATCCACTTCCTCGCGCCATTCCAGCTCGGTTTTCATGCGGTAAAACCAGTCGTCATTAATGCGGCGCTCGAAGTTCAGCTCGTCATTGGCCCGGTAGCCCCGTTCCTTGAAATAGGCCCAGCGCTGGCGAAAATTCAGGGACCAGGGGCCTTCTATGTCCCAGCGGCGTTTTGCCGTATGGCGCACAAAGATATCAATGGGGGCACTGGCCCGCAGGCCCAGTTCGGCTTTGGTGTCCCAGCGTTCGGCTTCGCCGGTAATAAACTGCAGGGCGGCGGAGAAATTGTCGTCATCGTCGGAGTTTTCCGATACGGAACTGGGGCGGTTTCTGCTTTCCAGGGATTCGTCGTCATCGGAATCGTTTTCGATCACCAGACGCAGCTTTTTCTGGGTGGCCGGCAGTGACAGGCGGAATTTCAGATCCGACACCTGGGAAAAGCCATCCCCCTCCTCAAAACGCATTCCCGCCCGAACCCGGGCATAGCTTTTGTTTTCGTCCTGGAGCGCGGCTTCGCCGGCAAAGAAACGGTCAATACCAACGGCCATATTCTCGATACCGGCGGAAATATCATCCCGGTAGTCCACCAGCCAGTCGGCACTGCGGCGCCAGAAGGAAAGATCCCCTTTGGGGGCGGGATCCACAGCCCCTGAGGGTGGCGCCAGTTTGCCTGGTTCTTCGCCCACAGCGGGAGCAGGATCATCCGAATCGGCCTGATCGGGTTCCTGCAGATCTTCTTTCTGATTGGCTTCCGGCCCGACCCCGCTGGCCTCGGCCGGCGCTGGCTCACCGCTGGCTGGGGAGGCTCCCGGGCTTTCACCTTCGCCTGCACCTGTACCTGCACCTGCACCTGCACCTTCAACCATTCTGGCATCCTGGGCCTCAGCCGCGGTGCTTTGTTCTGGCTCTGGCTCTGGCTTTGACTCTGGCTCTGCTTCTGCGGCCAGCACCTTGCCCGTCAGCAGGCAGAGACAGCAGGCAGCGATACCGAAAAAATGCCTTACGCCGAACAAACGCCTGAAAACCCGTTTGGGAGCAAGCCGGGGAGCAAGGGGTATAAAGGAGAATAAAAAACTTCGCATGCCAAGGATTATAGGCTGAAGTCAGGCAACTGCGACACCCCTGAACAGCGGATAAGAGCCATATAGATCAATAGGTTAGTCAGAAAGCGATCGGTGCTGGAAGTGCGGAAAAAAATGGGCAAAAAAAAAGCAGCTTGGGGACACCTCACATATCCCGAAGCTGCTGTTTGCAAGGGGTTTTAAAAGGGTAACAGATATGGGATAACCCAAATCTAGGACCATCGTACCACCCGATTATGAAACTCGCAAGTCATTTTTGTATAGGGAAGTTAGGTTGTGGGTTCTAATTTTTCCGCGTAGGTTTTCGCCACTTGCCGGACTTTTCGGCAGTGTGCGATGAGGTAGCAGGAACAGCGGCCGGCTCTGTCACGTGTTGACCGGCTCCCTGCTTACGCCACGGGAATGATTTCAATAACGATTGTTAGTGAGTAAAGGTTAATACGATGAGCCCCTTAGCATTGGACAAGAATTCACTGGTGGACTTCGCCCTCCGCCAGGTCGACAACATTGGTTACGAACTGCAACGCCGCGGTATTTCCAGTCAGGTTAACCGCCACAATCTGGCCGCTCTGGCCATGACCAAACAGGCCCAGCTGAAAGGCGAAATGACCCGTTATGAGCTGCGTGTCGGCCTGCAAAAAGCCCGCCTGGAGAAAGCCCGTCGTCAGGCCCTGGAAACTGTTGATCAGGTGATCAGCCGCCTGCCGGCACCGATTGCTGAACAGGTGAGCCGCGCCAGAAACTACGTAGCTTAACGCTTCACCTGACACAGCCACGAAGAACGCCGCCACCACATCAGTCGCGGCGTTTTTTATTGCCTCTGCCATTCGACAAGCCCCGGGTTTTTCTGTTTAATCCCTCAGGAACAGGCATCACCAACCAACCCGTCACTCAATTCCATCCAGGGGGCAACAATGGCCGAAACCACCACCGGCGGCGTCACGTTCGAATTCAAACACCGGGACGAACAAAAACCGGCACCCAGCCAGAACGCACCCTTCCACATGCTGATACTGGGAAATTTTTCCGGCGCCGGTTTCGGGGAACGGGATCATTATCCCGACATTAAAGAGCGCCCCTGGTTCAGGATTGATTGCGACGACATCGATGATGTCATGGCAAAGATGGCCCCGCGGTTGTTACTGAAAGCAGGCGAAGAAAAAGCCTGGGAGTTCAAGCCCACAAGCATCGATGATTTCCATCCCGATGAGATATTCGAAAACTTTCAGCCATTTCAGGAGCTGCGTCAGCTGCGTCGCCGGCTGGAGAACAACAGCTCTTTCGCCGAAGCCGCCAAAATCCTGGAAAGCTGGCTGGGCATCAGTGCACCAGCCACACCGGCGGAATCACCAGACACACAGACTCCCCCGCAACCCGCTGCCGATCTTGATCCGGGCCAGGGCGGTTTGCTGGATAGCATTCTGGACAGTGGCAATCAGGCACAGCAGGCTCCGTTAACCAACGAAGCCTCCACCGACGCCTGGTTGCGCCAGATGGTGGATGAGGCTGTGGCACCCTATACCTTGCCGGGAAAAGATCCCCGCCAGGAAGACTACCTGGATCTGCTGGATCGCAGTATTTCCGATCTGATGCGCGCCATACTGCATTCCCCGGATTTTCAGGCGCTGGAAAGCCACTGGCGCGGGCTGGATTTTATTCTGCGCCGCAGTACCAGTGAAAGCCGTTTGAATCTCTATGTATGGGATATCTGCAAGGAAGAGCTGCTGACCGATCTGGCCCAGCAGGGCGATGCCACGCAAAGCGAATTTTATCATCGCATTGAAAAACAGTTCGCCGCCAGCGACGAAGCCTTGAGTGCCATTGTATCCAGCTTTGAATTTGCCGCGAAAAAACAGGATGCCCTGATGCTGGGTATTCTTTCCAAACTCTGTACCAAAATGGATTGTCCTTTTATTGCCAACGGCAACGCCAGCCTGGTGCATTGCGAGGAGTTTTTCCTGAGCGACGATTACCGCGACTGGAATCAGTCCTGGGACAAGGAATTTGCGCAAACCTGGCAGGCGGTACGCAATATGCCGGAGTCCCACTATCTGGCACTGACTGCACCGGCCTTTCTGATTCGCTACCCCTATGACGCCGGGCATTACGGTATTGAGAGTTTCCGTTTCAATGAAGTGACAGCACCGGTAGAACGTCAGGAATTATTATGGGCACCGGGTGCCTTTGCGGTCGCGGCCGTACTGGCCAAATCCTTTAACCACAACGGCTGGCAAATGCGCCTGGGAGACTTTACGGATCTTGACCGCCTGCCCATTGCCTTTTTTGAAGACGACGGTCATAAAGAAGTGATTCCCAACGGCGAATGCTTCCTCACAGAAATCATGTTTAACCGTTTGTGCGACAGCGGCCTGACGCCCATCACCGGTTTGAAAAACAGTGACACACTCAAGGTAGGCCCCATCCTTGGACTGCATGAACGCTCGCCATTGCTGGGCCCCTGGATTTAATTAACAGATAGTTTATTCAACCTTATGCAATATATAGAGCCTTTGTTTCGCCCTCCCAGCGAGGGCAGATCGCTGATTCTCCAGGTCACCAATGGCTGCTCCTGGAACAAGTGTACCTTTTGTGAAATGTACACAGCGCCGCAGAAAAAATTCCGTATCAAACCGCTGGACGAGCTGGAACAGGAATTAACAGCCCTTCAGCCCCATGCCGCTCAGATCCGCAAGGTCTTTCTCGCCGACGGCGATGCCATGACGCTCTCCTTTCGCCGCCTGGAAGAACGGCTGCAACTGATCAATCATTACCTGCCGGATGTGCAGCGTATTTCATCCTATTGCCTGCCCAGAAACCTGAAAAACAAAACCGTTGAACAACTGGCCCAGCTGAACGCCATGGGGTTGTCCCTCATGTATGTTGGCTGTGAAAGCGGCGACGATGACGTGCTTGGCTTTGTGAATAAAGGCGAAACCTTTGCCAGCTCACTGGAAGCCTTGCAGAAAATTCACGGTGCCGGCATGAAAAGTTCCGTCATGATTCTTAATGGCCTGGGAGGAGACTCTCTCTGGCAACAACACGCCGAAAACTCAGCACTTCTGATGAATGCTGCGCAGCCGCACTTTCTGTCGACGCTGGTGGTTTCGTTTCCCATGGGGGACGCCCGGTTTTCCTCCGGGTTTCAAGGCCAATACCAGCCTCCCGCACAGGAAACCCTGTTTCGCGAAATGGCATTGTTACTGAAAACCCTGGAGCTGGAGAACACGGTGTTCCGTAGTGATCATGCGTCCAACTATCTGGTGCTGAAAGGCATTCTGGGCCGCGATAAACAACGCCTGGTGGACCAGGTGGAGATGGCCATCAACTGTCCCGACCGGGTTACATTACGCGAGGAGTGGCAGCGGGGCTTGTAACCAGTGCGCTACAGACCCCGCTGCCGTTTCACACTTTAACGTTAATCGTATTCCTTATGCCCCAGCGAAACCCTGATCCGGATTTTATCCGGGTCCGGACTGGGCAGCATTTCAATCCCGATACCGGTTCGTTTGGTATCCCTAAAGGACTCACCCTTCTGGGCAATCAGGCGGGTACCCGCACCCTGTAACAGGTGCATGGCAAACTGCCTGGCCTTAGGGTTTTTATCGTGGGCAAAAGAAATAAACACAGGCGCGCCGACACCGGGTTTATTCTTGTTCCACATGGCGGCGGTGATAACAACCGTAGACAGGCCATCGCCATCAAAGTCACTGATCCGTTTTAAATCGAAAACAGCCTGGTTGCCATCAAACAAGGCCACTTCATCGTCAGGCATCCAGCCTTTTAAGTAATATTGTGGTGCCACCAGGAACGGCGCGCCCTGTGCCCTGCCATTCATTACCGTGCTGGTATCTTGGGCCAACCTGCCTTTGAAACGCCCTTTTTTAACGCGGCTAAGCCGCTTGGAATGTCCCAGTCCCAGCTTGTGCCCCATTTCATGAATGGCCACATCGTGCTGATAGGAACTCAAGCCGCCCACGTTATTGCGCCCGCGGCTGGTATCCACTTTAAATACATAATTGCCGCGACCAGCACCCGTGTAATGAACCTGCAAACGGCCCCGTGAGTTTCGGTTATAAAAAGCGGCAGCGGCTCTGGCCATACGTGCGCCCCGGCGTTCATCATTCCCCCTGAAGCCCACCGTAAACCGGCCCAGGCGAACACGTTTTCGCGGCAGTACATTTTCCACTTCCGGCTGCGGTTGTTCCGCTTGGTCAGCAGCTTCCACATCCACATGGACTGACTCGGTCAGCGAAACGCTGTGGCCATCAGAATGACGATACTGTGCCTCCAGTTCATAGTGGGTACTCTGAGTCGGGCTCACCCATTGCTCCCCTGCGGGTGCAACAGCGCCCAGATCAGGCGTAATGATCACAGACTCAAGCACACCCCAGTGCGGTTCCTGCACCTGCCAGCTCAGGCTAACGCTTTGTCCTTCTTCAATGGCATCGTTATCCACGGCCAGTGTGACCTTGGCGGAATCACTGTCCAGCACCAGCCAGCCGGCGGCTTCTCCCGCATGCCGGGTTTCACGATCCGCCGATTGCTCTTCCTGTGCCATCAGGCTCACATTGCCGGAGGCAAGATCCTTATAGCGCAGGGTTGCAGTGTCGGCACCGTTATAGGTTTGCAGTCCGGCAAAAAAATGCGGTTCAGTAAAAGCGGCACCAAAATTGACCGGCTGCCATTGGTGATTCACATCCGGCGCCGTCAAACCGGCACGAAACTGATAGCCATTGATGCTGCCGGTACCGGTGGCGATAGCCACAAAGTTCACTGACTCAGGGGCATGTTGCCCGCTGCGGCGCTGGTCGTTGTTTTCCTGCTCCTGCAGGCGAATATCAAAACCACCTGCATTCACCTGACGCAAGCGGGCGGTGGTGGCCTGGCCGCCGTTATCGGATACCTGCTGTGCCAGCACCACCGGTGTACCGCTAAAGCCATTCGCAAAGCTGACGGACTGCCACTGGTGATCCAGCTGATCGATTTTACCTGCGGTTACCTGCACGCCATCCCAGTGGTGAACGCCGGGTACCGCCGCCAGATAGGACAGGGTTTCCGGTGCGTGCCTGCCATCCAGGTAATCCCATTCATCCAGCTGAAATTCAAAACCATCCGCTGTGACTTTACGTAGGCGCACCGTTAACGGATTGATACCCGCAAAGGATGCAGGCCCCATAATCACCACCGGCGTCTCGGAAAATTCCTGCTCGAAAAATACCTGATGCCATTGCTCGGGCCCTGCCTGAGCAACCGTCAGTGTTTTTACTTCCACGCCTTGAGCTGCAAAGGCATGAGCGGTATCAATCGCTGTCAGGCAGCCGGCCCCTGCCAGCACCACGCACAGTAATCGCTTAACGGAGACAGGTTGTTTCATGATGTACTTCCCCCTTTATTTATTATCATTATCAGTTGCAAGCTACCATGGGGGACTGGCGCCAGACCTGTCATTAGATACCGTTACATGTTCATTAAACGCCACGATGCCTAATGGACACTGCAAAAAGTTTATCTGGCGGATAATTAAATCTGGAACTCGTTACGGTCTATCTTGAAACGTTTCATGCGGGATGCCAGCGTGGTGGGTTTAACCCCCAGCATGGCCGCTGCACCATCCTGACCAAACACCTTACCGTGGGATTCCCGCAACGCCCGGACAATGGCGTTGCGCTGCTGACGCTTCAGGTCTGCATCCGACAACATCTGCTGCCCCTGGGCAGGTACTGTGCTGTCATGAACACTGGCTGCCCGCTGATTGATTTCCGCTGACAGATCATCAAAACGTAGCGCATCGCCCCGGGCCAGAATCACCTGCCGTTCAATCACATTCTCCAGTTCGCGGATATTACCGGGCCAGTCATACTGTTGCAGGGTTTCCAACTGACCCAGGGAAATTTTCAGTCCGGTTTTATTGGCGCGGGTACTGGCACGCTGCAGAAAATGTTGCGCCAGCAATGGAATATCATCACGGCGTGCCCTTAATGGCACGGATTCCACCGGAAACACATTAAGACGAAAATACAGATCCTCCCGGAACAGACCGGCATCGACCATCTGGCGTAAATCGCGATTGGTGGCAGCAATAATGCGAACATCCACGTGACGGGTTTTAGCGTCACCCACCCGTTCAAACTGTTGTTCCTGCAATACCCGTAACAACTTGCCCTGAAGTGCCAGAGGAATTTCTCCCACCTCATCCAAAAAAAGCGTACCACCATCCGCCAGCTCAAAACGTCCGGGCCGGTCCACCGTTGCGCCGGTAAAGGCACCCTTGATATGACCGAAGAATTCGCTCTCAAAGAGTTCCGACGGAATTGCCGCACAATTCACCCGGATCAGCGAACGCTGACAACGCTCACTGGATTCATGAATGGCCCGGGCAATCAGTTCTTTGCCGGTACCGGATTCGCCACTGATAAGGACGGTGACATCAGACGGGGCCACCAGCTGAATCTTTTCAATCACATGACGAATGGCAACGCTCTTGCCAATAATCTGTTGATGATTAAACTCCGAATTGATTTCTTCCTGCAGATAAGCGTTTTCCATTTCCAGACGGTGTTTTAAGGATTCCACTTCCTGCAAAGCTTCCAGCAAACGTTTTTGCGAATGTTTCTTTTCCGTAATGTCACGAAACACAATAACCGCCCCCACCACATGACCATTGTCACGAATCGGCGTGCTGGTGTATTCCACATCAATGGGTTTGCCCGGTTTGGTCCAGAACACATCATCGTCCACACTGCGCACCGTGCCTTCACGAAACGCCTGATAAATGGGGCAATCCGCCACATGAAAATGACTGCCATCCGGGCGATGGGCATGAATCAGGCTATGCATGTTCTGGCCAATCAGTTCTTCGGCTTTCCAGCCCAGAATACGTTCCGCCGCCGGGTTCATAAAAGTAGTCAGGCCGTTGGCGTCCACACCATAAATGCCTTCACCGGCTGCTTCCAGCAACAAGCGATTTTCCTTTTCAAATTCTCTGAATACCTGAGACATGCGCTGCCAGTGTCCCAGTCCGGAGCGGTAATGCCGTTGCGCATCACGGCGGTCGTGCTGGGCCTCTATCCATTCCGCATTGGCAAAAGCCAGGGTCATCATGGGCTCGCCATCCACCACATGGCTATAGCCATTGGCTTCAATGCGCACGGCTTCGTCAGACGCCTTGCAACGAATATACAGCTGATCAGAATCAGCGCTTCCGTTTTGCAGCACCTCCTGGGTAAACACCACCAGTTGGGAAAAATCACAGGCAAACAATTGGCTGACTTTTTGCCGCAACAGGGCCGGCAGATGCATGCGCAGAAATTTGCAGGCGGCACTGTTCGCTGCCATGACCCGGTCATGATAGGGGTCGAGCACCAGCAAGGCGCCGGGCGCTGACCAGAAACCGATTTGCTGCCAATCGTACATTGTGCTCCCCCTTAAAACGCTTTCCGTTTAATAACACAACTACCGATATGCCCCTGTCGGGGCTTTGATTTGTTCTTGTTGACTGGCTCTTGTTTAAGCCTTTCAAGTCTCGCGCCAACTACGAGTTTTCGTAACGCCAGCTACGAGTTTTCGTAAACAACGAAATTTCGTAGCACAAAAAACTGCCAGCATCCGTCAATTTATTCAGCTTAATCAGAAGGTTATGAACTATCCCGGCAGTTGGCACCAACTCTGCAACTACCGGGATAACAGCAAATACCTGTAGGTAAGCGTTAATGGCTGCAACTTGCACCACGCTTTGCAACGCACAGTTTTGCTGCCTTGCCCCATAAAACGTGCCTTGAAATGGGGCCTGAATTTTCAGCGATTGATGTTATTGATCAAGACCGAACGGGAGTTGGCAATGGGAACGAAAAGTCTGGGTAACCCCTACGATAAAGATACCAGTTTGACGCACACGGCATCCTGCACCTGCGAAACCTGTCAGCAGGGACGCGCACCAATGAGCGAGAAGGAATCGCGCATTCTGTTTGAGCGGGCCGCCGAAAAAGCCGGACAGCGAACCGACGCTACGGCATCGGCAACACAAAAACCGGAGCACAGCGATGCATCACCCGACCACTTTGCCAGCTCCGAAGACATGCTGGACCGTGCCATAGAAAACGCCATTGTGCGCGGCGTGTTCGGGCACAACGACGCCAGCCGGCGACGCTTTCTGCAACTGGTGGGTGGCGGCACCCTGGCTGCAGCACTGGGTACCATTCTGCCCATGGACAAAGTAAAAGCCGCTGTTAAGGAAACCACCGGCAAACTGGAAAAAACCAAACTGAAAGTGGGCTTTGTTCCCATCACCTGCGCCACCCCCATCATTATGGCTCACCCCATGGGTTTTTACGCCAAGTACGGACTGGATGTGGAAGTGATTAAAACCGCCGGCTGGGCTGTGGCCAGAGACAAGTCACTGAACGGTGAGTACGATGCATCACACATGCTCACCCCCATGCCACTGGCCATGACCCTGGGGGCCGGTTCCACCGCTGAGCCTTACATTATGCCCGCCGTGGAAAACATCAATGGCCAGGCCATTGTGCTGCACAACAAACACAAGGATAAACGGGACCCTAAACAATGGAAGGGTTTTAAATTCGGCGTGCCCTTCGATTACTCCATGCATAACTTTTTACTGCGCTACTACGTGGCAGAACATGGCATAGATCCGGATCAGGATATTCAGATTCGTGTGGTTCCCCCACCGGAAATGGTGGCCAACCTGCGGGCCGGCAACCTGGATGGCTACCTGTCTCCCGACCCCTTTAATCAGCGGGCCGTGTATGAAAAAGTCGGCTTTATTCATATCCTCACCAAGGATATCTGGGAAGGCCACCCCTGTTGTGCCTTTGCCTGCAGCCAGAAATTTGCCACCGACATGCCCAACACCTACGGTGCACTCTTCAAGTCCATCGTGGATGCCACCCACTATTCTGCCAAACATGAAAACCGCGATGAAATTGCCAAGGCCATTGCGCCGAAAAACTATCTCAACCAGCCGGAAATAGTGATCAAGCAGGTACTCACCGGGCGCTATGTGGATGGCCTGGAACAGAAAGTTCACGACGTGCCGGACCGCATCGACTTTGATCCCTTCCCCTGGCATTCCATGGCGGTATGGATTCTGACCCAGATGAAACGCTGGGGTTATATCGAAGGAGATGTGGACTACCAGAGAATCGCCGAGCAGGTTTACGTGGCCGCCGACACGGCTGCGGTGATGAAAGACCTGGGTTACGAAGCGCCGGCCAAAACCTATGAAAACTACAGCATCATGGGCAAAACCTTTGACTACACCAGGCCTGAAGACTACGTGAACAGCTTTGCAATCAAGAGGGCATAAACAATGGCATTAAATGGAAAAGCAGCCCTGGTATCGCTGCTCTTTCTGTTGCTTTGCCTGGGCGTATGGGAGGCGTTAAACCAGCCTCCCGAAGCCAGCAAAGCCATGACAGAATACGAGCTGTTAATGGGTGGTGCCGATCAGGAAGCCAGAGTGCCGCCGCCCTCACAAGTGATGTCCCACGCCTATGCGGAATTAAGCAATCCTTTTTATGATGCCGGCCCCAATGATAAAGGTATAGGCATTCAGCTGGCCTACTCCCTGTATCGGGTGCTGGCCGGTTACTTTGCCGCAGCGCTGATTGCCATTCCGCTGGGATTCGTCATCGGCATGTCGCCGTTAATGTACAAGGCGTTAAACCCTTTTATTCAGGTATTGCGCCCCATATCACCGCTGGCCTGGATGCCACTGGCGCTGTTTGTAATCAAGGATTCCGAACAGTCTGCCATTTTTGTGATTTTTATCTGTTCCATCTGGCCCATGCTGATCAACACCGCGTTCGGTGTGGCCAATGTGCGTTCCGACTGGGTACGGGTAGCCCAAACCCATGAACTCAGCCCGGTAAAAACCGCCTTTATGGTGATTCTTCCCGCCGCTGCGCCCACCATTCTTACCGGCATGCGGATTTCCATCGGTATCGCCTGGCTGGTGATTGTGGCCGCTGAAATGCTCGTCGGCGGCACCGGCATTGGTTACTACGTGTGGAACGAGTGGAACAATCTGGATCTTAACAGCGTGATTTTTTCCATTCTTATGATTGGCATCGTCGGCATGCTGCTGGACATGGCCTTGTCCGGTGTCTCCCGATTAGTGCAATACGAGGAGTAACCCATGAGCCATCATTTTGTGTCTGTGGAAGGACTCAGTAAACGCTTTCCCAGCCCCGGTCAGGGAGACGACCTGATAGTGTTTGAAGACGTGAACATTGCCATCGACAAAGGCGAGTTTGTTTGCATTATCGGCCATTCCGGTTGTGGCAAGTCCACCATATTAAATGTACTGGCCGGACTGGATCAGCCCAGCGCCGGCGCCGTGATCATGGACGGCAAGGAAGTCAGCGGCCCCAGTCTGGACCGCGGCGTGGTGTTTCAGAATTACAGCCTGCTGCCCTGGTTAACCGCCTTGCAAAACGTGAACTTTGGTGTAAAAGCCCGCAACCCCGGCTGGACCAAAGCAGAGGTGGAAGCCCACAGCCTGAAATACCTGAACATGGTGGGCCTGTCGGAAACCTGCCGCCGCAAGCCGTCGCAGCTATCCGGTGGCATGCGGCAGCGGGTCAGTATTGCCCGGGCCTTTGCCACTCAGCCAAAACTGCTGTTGCTGGACGAGCCCTTCGGTGCACTGGATGCCTTGACCCGCGGCATTATTCAGGACGAGCTGATTAAAATCTGGAGCGCGTCCCAGCAAACCGTGTTCATGATTACCCACGACGTGGATGAAGCCATTCTGCTGGCGGACCGGGTGTTGCTGATGAGCAATGGTCCCCGGGCCCAGGTAGCCGAGTCCGTGAAAGTCAATCTGCCACGGCCACGTCGGCGAGCCGAGATTATTGATCATCCCGGCTACTACAAAATCCGCAATCACCTGGTGAATTTTCTGGTGGAGCGTTCTGAATCCATCACCAAAGAAGGCGGCACCGGTGGCAAGCCGCTTGAGGTGGATCCCACCAAAAGTGATCTTCGGCCGGTAAGCAGCGCCACTTCCGACAACAGCGACTCATCCAAAACAGAAAAAAGTTTTCGCACTGCAACTGTATAAAACCAACAACCCCAAGGAGACCATCATGGACAAACTCACCATGACTGAAACCATTATCAGCAGCAAACTCAGCAAAGGCCTGACCTGGGAAACCATGGGCAGCGACCTGGGTATGTCACCGGTATGGCTGGCATCCGCCTGCCTGGGCATGAACAGCGCCAAGCCGGAACAGGCAAAAGCCATTGCGGACTATCTGGAACTGCCCGGCGACGTGGCCAGCGCACTGGAAGCCTATCCCACCAAAGTCTGGGATCAGACGGTTCCCACCGATCCCCTCATCTACCGGTTGTATGAAGTGGTGGGGGTTTATGGCGAAACCCTGAAAGAAGTGATCCAGGAAAAATTCGGCGACGGTATCATGAGTGCCATCGACTTTTCCATGGAAGTGGAAAAAGAGGAAAACCCCAAAGGGGACCGCGTGGTAGTGACCATGAACGGGAAATTCCTGCCCTACAAATCCTGGTAATGCCAGCGCCGGAGGAACGCCATGTCCACTGCCCGACCACCCTGCCCGCCCTTCAGCCTGGAAACCGCCATGCTGAAGGTGCGCAAGGCCGAAGACGCCTGGAATCAGCAAAACCCGGAAGCGGTCGCACTGGCTTATTCGCCGGACAGCCGCTGGCGTAACCGGTCTGAGTTTATTCAGGGCCGGGCAGACATTGTGGCGTTCCTCCGGCGCAAATGGGCCAAAGAACTGGACTATCGCCTGATCAAGGAACTCTGGGCTTACCGTGATAATCGTATTGCCGTGCGCTTTGCCTACGAATACCACACGGATGATGGCCAGTGGTACCTGGCCTACGGTAACGAGAACTGGGAATTTGATGAGCAGGGCCTGATGAAAACCCGAATCGCCAGTATCAATGATCTGGCGATTCAGGCATCCGACCGCTTGTTTCACTGGGACTCCGGCGTTCGTCCTGCGGATTATCAATCGCTTTCGGCTTTGGGGCTTTGAACGTCACGGCACCTGCTCCCAGTCACTGATACCGTATTTGGATAGAATTTGTTGATACCTTCCCGAACTACGGAGCTTTACGATGCCTTCATCAATAATCCTTGCGTAACCAGAGGCTTCACCGATAGATGGAGAAAACCCGATGTGTAAATTTAATGTACCGGGATCGCAACCTGCCATTTTGACCTTGAAATGGCCTTCCCTTTTAAGGGCAAACTGGACGACTGATACATCTTCTGTAAAAGTACTTATACGCCCCCGATGAAGCAGCTTCAATAATTGGAATATGGCAGAGTTATTAGCTGAAATAGACTCCACGCTATCTTGATTAGCGGCAATAAACTCTTTTAGATCATCTTTGTAACCATAATCTTTTACGAAACCCAGTTTTTCAGTTTGAAGAGACTTGACTCCCGTATACTCCCACTGATTGTCAACACTGGTAAAATAGCACGGGCGCAAATCTCCCAGCGGCTCATTTGGATAAACAAGATCAGGCTCAGAATTCTTGACGATGCCGATGACACCATCAACCTTTCCACTCTTTACCAGCAGCAGCGCTCTGGACCATGGAATATTCTTATAGGTGATCACATAACCATTACTGGCAAATATCTCCTCTACCACTTCCGTTAAAAATCCGGGCATATCGCCGGCACAGGTAAAAGGGCAATAAGCCTCTCCCACCAGTTTAATTTCATCGGCTCGCGCACTCTGGCCACCAAGAACAGCACCTAAGACACATGCCATCTTGCACAAGGCACCAAAAGGCGAGGTCCAGAAACCAGCCATGCCTTACTCCCAATCTCAAAAGCAATATAGAATGAAGAAATAATCAATGGATGAAACGAGCATACAGGTCGTTCGATGTTGCCGATCAATATAGGCCACCCTTTAATATTGGTCCAGAGATGCTTCCCCGCACCAGAATACAGACTCGCCGTTTTGTATATTCAATATCAACGCCCCGCTTATGCTTTACTGCTATAAAAAACACCCCATTAGAACATAGTTTTTTACCGGAAAATTTATTGATCTGGTGCAATAATCAGAGGTGTCTCCTCAAGTAGTTTAAAGAGGCCAATCACACTATTGAGGTATACCGCTATGTATATGGACGACGCTGTACTTGCAGGCATTCTGACTGTCGGTGCCACCATCGCCTTTACGTTAGGTATCGGCATTTTTATCTGGCAGGACATCAAGAAAAAAGAGCACCAGCAAAACCAGCACAAGTAGCCGGCGATATCCGCCGCCGCTACTTGAGGTTGAACCGGATCTGCTTCAGAAACAGCGCAATTTCCCGCAGGTATTTGCCACGGTCGAAATGAATGACGTGATTGCCCGGGAACCAGTGAATGCGGCAACGGTTCCAGTGATCCCACAACAGGCGCGAATGTTTGGGTGGCGCCAGGCGGTCGCCTGCGCCACCAATAATCATCAATCTGTCCTCGGGAATCAGCGGGTCATACGTTAACGGGCAATGGGCCGCCATCATATGGCGGGCTTCGCGAATACTCAGGTTACTCAGCCTTAACCCTGCTTTCAGCACCAGGCTGGCAGGAAACCACTGCAACATCAGATCAAACAGACTCACCACCGGCACGTTGGGAATGGAAAAATATAAACGCTCCTCCACTGCGGCCAGCAGGGCCGACGTATAGCCCCCCAGACTGATCCCTGTCACCCCGATCTTTTCCACGCCCTGATCTTCCAGATAGTCCATGAAAATCCGGAAGTCATAGATGGAATGGGCCACGGTTTCATTGATATTGGAAATGCCTCCGGCAAAATAACCGTGGCCGCTGAAAGGCGCATATCTGCCCCGCCGGGCGCCATGATGTGGCAGCGTGTAGAGCAGGATGTCGTAACCCTGGTCATAAAACCAGGGCAGCGCCAGAAACGCCCGGTTTAACCAGTACGGATCTGCCATAAAACCATGAATAACGCAGATGGTGGGGCGTGGACCATTATTATGGCGCCAGTACTGGGCTACGGCGCGCATATTGTTTTCATTGTGGCGGTATTTGTCCCGCAGGCTGGGATTTACCGGCACAAAAGGGCTGTCGAAGGTCAGCAGCTGACAGGTGCCATGGCGGGGATGAAAATCAAAAAAGCCCGCCGGTTGTGATCTTACCTCTGCTGCGCCCCTTACTGGCCGGGCAAAAAAGGCTTTCGGATCCCGGGTATCGGCCTTGCTGCGGTAAATTTCGCTTTCCCTGAAATCCTGAATCAGCTGCAGGGGATTGGCGCTCAGTGGCAACGCCAGGCAGGACACCAGACTGGCTGCGGCAGTCCGCAGCACCAGATCAGCGGCCACCGTGCCATCCACCAGCAACTGGGTGCCGGGATCCAGCTCAAAATCATCGGGAAATTTATGGAAGCTGGTTTCCAGGTTTTCCCACCAGGGCTGATCCGGCATGATGCGGCGGGTGTGGCTGTAGGTTTTGTTGGCCACCCGGGATACGCTGGTTGCTACACCCATATGCTGCCTCTATATCGCTGTTTTTATTAAATATAGTCGAAATATTCCCGGGAAAGCGTCGCCACCCGAGATTGGCCCCTTATGAAGGAAGCCTGTTCTCCGGCAGTTTTTACGATGTGATTACAATGTAAACAAAAGCCTTGTCTATACTGAAAAAAATCAGGCTAATTAATGAATACGCAAGAGCAACGTTGACCAACAATCACAGCACACAACAAATTTTCACTGGCGATCCGGCCTGGTACAGCATCCGGGGAATAATGTCCCGCTTGCTGCTGTTGCTGTTGATCTGCTCCGGCACGGCAAACGCGCTGGAGAACGCAACTTATGCAGAACGGGTGGAGCGTTTTCCATCCCAGGTAACGGTGGTAAACGGCCATACCCACCAGCTGGAAGTAACTCACAGTGCCTGGATCGAGGATCCTGAAGATACCCTGACACTGGACCAGCTCTTCAGGCATCAGCTTCAGGAGCTTAATGTGAACGAAGGTGAAACACTCAACTTTGGTCACAGTGATTCCTCCTTCTGGGTGGGCTTCAAAATACGCTATGAGGCCACAGAAAATGGCATGGATCCCAAACGCACCTTTCTGCTGGAGTTGCCCTTTCCTCCCCTGCAACGGGTCGCCATTTATCAACCGGATAAAGCCGGAAACTACCAATCCAAAAATATTGGCTATGACATTGCCATGTCCGCACGGCGCATTGCCCATCGTCACTTTGTGTATCCACTGACCCTGGAAGCCGGGGAAACCGAACTCATTTTCGTGAATGTCATGCGCAAAGGCGGATCGGTTCAGGCGCCGCTGAATATCTGGTCCCAGGAATCCTTCCTGATGCGCGACGGTTCCCAGAATTATATCTACGGGATTTTCTACGGCACCCTGTTTGCCATGATACTTTACAATGGGTTTTTATTTATCAGCCTGCGGGTTAAAACCTATCTGTATTACATTATTTATATCTCCCTGAGCGCGCTGGCTTATATGGCCCTGAGCGGCTATGGTTTTCTTTATCTTTGGCCGGAATCTCCCGGAGTCAACACCCTGATCATTCCCTTTATCTGCACCATCGGTACAGTGGCGGGATTGATCTTTTTCAAAAGTTTCTCGAGCATTGCCCAGCGTCACAGGCGGCTGAATATTTATATTAACTCCCTTATCAGCACAGGCTTTTTACTGGCCGCGGGCATTCTTATTACAAGACACCTTCTCAGCCTTTATGTGGTTATCTTTATCGGTATCGCTGGCACATCGGCACTATTTGCTTCTCTATATACATGGCTAAAAGGTTCCCGGCAGGCAGGATTCTTCCTGCTGGCATGGACATTGTTCATTATCGGGCTGCTGTGCTTCCTGGGTGTTCTGATGGGCTGGATCCCCAGCAATATCTTTACCCGGCACAGTCTGCAGATCGGCTGCACCACCGAAGTTCTGTTATTGTCTTTTGCTCTGGCGGATCAGATAAGCCACGAACGCAAAGCCAAATACAAAGCTCTGCAGGAACAGCATAAAGCGGTGGTAAGAGTTCAGGAAATGGAATCCCAGTTAATGCACCGGGCATTGCACAGCCGCTCCACCGGGCTGCCGAACCGTGCCCTGTTACGCCGCAGTCTGGATGAGTTTTTTGAAAATCAGTACACATCCGGCATGGTGGGTTTGTTCCTGATTTCGCTGGATAATTTTCACGAGTTCAACAAAACCCTGGGACACAGCACCGGCGATGCCATTCTGAAACTGGTTACCCAGCGCCTCAGCGAACTGATCGGTAATTTCAAAAACGCGATCTGTTTTGAAGTGACCGACAGCCACACCCATAACCTGGCCAATGTGGAAGGGGTAACTTTCGGTTTTGCACTGAAGGTCAGCACCCATGACAGCGCCCTGCACCAGGCGGAGATTGTCTTGCAGGCCTTTGAGCGGCCCTTTGAGTATCAGGGCATGATTCTGGATGTGGAAAGCACCATCGGCATTTCCATGTACCCGGAACACGGCGAAGGCACGGATACCCTGTTACGAAACGCCCATATCGCTCTTGAATCAGCAGCAGTGTCCAGCAACAAGGTGGCTATCTATACTTCAGAGCTGGACCCTTACAGTGCCAAACGGCTTTCCCTGATTGCGGAACTGAAAGCCGCCATGGAACAGAACGGTTTACAGCTGTATTTTCAGCCTCAGGTGGATCTTAAAACCCAGCAGGTAACAGGGGCAGAAGTACTGATCCGCTGGATTCACAGCGAACACGGTTTTATTCCGCCGGACGAATTTATTCCTCTGGCGGAACGCACCGGAGTGATTCAGCCGTTAACCTACTGGATCTGCAAAAACGCCTTTGCCGCACTGAAGCGTTTTAAAGCCAACGGCTTTGACCTGACCCTTTCCATTAATATTTCGGCGCGCAATCTGCAGGATCGCCTGTTCCAGTCCACCATTCTGCAACTGGCAGAAAACGAATGCCTGTCCACCCGGGAAATTATTCTGGAGCTGACGGAAACCGCGGTGATGGTGAACCCGGAAGAGGCCCTGGAAATGCTCAACGCCCTGAGCCGCACCGGCATCAAGTTATCCATTGACGATTTCGGTACCGGTTATTCATCCCTGTCGTATCTGAAACGGTTACCGGTGAAAGAACTGAAGATTGATCGCACTTTTGTGATGGAGATGGCCCAGAACCCGGACGATCAGGTTATCGTGGATACAACATTACAGATGGCCCATAACCTGGGGCTGATTGTTGTGGCAGAGGGAATTGAAGATCAGGAAACCCTGAATCACCTGGCATCCAAGGGTTGTGATTATGCGCAGGGTTATCATATTGCCCGCCCCATGCCGGAAAGTGATTTTGTGGAGTGGCTGAAGCATCATGGCAAACCCATGACAAACCCCGCCACTCCCAATTCCTTTAAAGCGGGCTGACGCCTTTAACCCCTAATCCTTTTCCTGATACTCGTACAGCCGATCGGTTTTGGCCGCCATAATAAAATCATTTTTATGCAGGCCTTTGATCTTGTGGGTCCACCAGTTCACCGTGACCTTGCCCCACTCCGTAAGAATGGCCGGATGGTGGCCCGCCTCTTCCGCAATGCTCCCCACTGAATTGGTAAATGCCAGCGCCTGCTTGAAGTTCTTGAATTTGAATTCCCGCTCCAGCTGCAGCATGCCGTCTTTGGTGGGGCTGGACCAGTCGGGAATATCCTTGATCAGGGAGGCCAGCTCATCGTCGCTGACTTTGGGGGCGTCTGCCCGGCAGGCTTCACAACGTTGATTGGCAAGATCGCTCATGATGGCTCCTTAAATGTTACGCACAGCACACTCAGCGCATTACGTACATTAGGTGTATTACGCCTGCGATGACCCGGTTTGTTTTTTGGCCGGATCGCAGGCATGTATGGAAATGATTGACCTTATTGTCATCTTGACTAGCAGTTTAAGCCAATGTGACTACGCTTAAAACCTGCAAACTATGAGCCCATTCAAACACATGTTTGCTCACATTTTATTCAGCAGCATTTTTTGAACTTTGTTCTGCAGCGCGGGATTGCCGCGCTGTTTTCGCCATTAAGCAGCAGGGTGTTGATATGCCGACTTATAAAGCTCCTTTGAAAGATACACTGTTTCTGATTCACGATGTGCTGGATTTTCAGGGACACTACCAAACAGTACCCGGTGGCGAAGAAGCCACACCGGATCTGATTGATGCCATTCTGACCGAGTGCGCCAAGTTTTCTGAAAACGTACTGGCGCCCCTTAACCAGCCCGGCGATAAAGAGGGCTGCAAACTGGAAGGCGACAAGGTCACCACCCCCAAGGGTTTTAAAGATGCCTACGATCAGTATGTACAGGGTGGCTGGCAGTCACTGTCGCACCCGGTGGAATACGGTGGTCAGGGCCTGCCCCTGTCACTGGGCGTGGTGAAATCCGAAATGATGGGCACCGCCAACTGGTCCTGGAATATGTACCCCGGCCTGAGCCTGGGGGCCATGAACACCATTTACATGCACGGCACCGAAGAGCAGAAGCACACCTATCTGCTGCCCCTGACCTCCGGTGAATGGGCCGGCACCATGTGTTTGACCGAACCCCAGTGCGGCACCGATCTGGGCCAGGTAAAAACCAAAGCCGAACCCAATGCCGATGGTTCCTATGCCATTACCGGCACCAAGATCTTTATTTCCTCCGGTGACCATGACCTGACCGACAACATTATTCATATCGTGCTGGCCCGCCTGCCCGATGCGCCCGCCGGTACCCGGGGAATTTCCCTGTTTATCGTGCCCAAGGTGAAAGTGAACGCCGACGGCAGCCTGGGTGAGCGCAATGAAGTGAGCTGCGGCTCCCTGGAAGAAAAAATGGGTATCAAGGCCTCTGCCACCTGCGTAATGAACTTTGACGGCGCCACCGGCTACCTGATCGGACCTGAAAACAAGGGTCTGGAATGCATGTTCACCTTTATGAACACCGCCCGCGTGGGCACGTCCATTCAGGGTATCGGTGCAGCCGAGCTGTCCTACCAGGGCGCGCTGGAATACGCCAAAGATCGCCGCTCCATGCGTTCCCTGAGCGGCAAAAAAGATCCCGATGCGGTGGCTGATCCCATTATTGTGCACCCGGACGTACGCCGCATGCTGCTGACCCAGAAAGCCATTGCCGAAGGTGGCCGGGCCATGCTGTACAACGCTGCCAAGCTGGCAGACAAGATGATGTACGCGGAAACCGAAAGCGAGCGGGAAAAGGCCGACGATCTACTGGGCCTGCAAACCCCGATCCTGAAAGCCTTCCTCACCGAAACCGGCTACGAAGCCGCCAACCTGGGTATGCAGGTATTCGGGGGCCACGGCTACATCAAGGAATGGGGCATGGAGCAGATCGTGCGCGACACCAAGATCTCCACCCTGTACGAAGGCACCACCGGCATTCAGGCCCTGGACCTGCTGGGTCGCAAAATCCTGCTGGGCAAGGCGTCGTCCTTCAAGGTATTCAGCATGGAGATGCTGAAGTTCTGCAAGGACCACGGCCCTATTTCCGGCAACCCCCACAAAAAGGCCATGAACGGCCTGATCTGGACCCTGTTCCGCTATGTCACCAGCTGGCAGCAATACACCCTGCGGATCGCCCTGAAGGCCCGCAAGAACCCGGATGAAGTGGGTGCGGCCTCCTACGACTACCTGATGTACAGCGGCTATATCACCATGGCCTACTTCTGGGCCATGATGGCCCAGAAAGCCCACGAAAAACTGGCCACCGGAGAGGGAGATGAAGACTTTCTGAAAGCCAAGATCCAGACGGCAGAGTTCTATTTTGAGCGCCTGCTGCCCCGGGCCAAGGGCCATGCGGAATCCATGATGGCGGGCACCAAAAGCCTGATGCAGATGGAAACGGATCATTTCGGTTTTTACTGAGTTTTCATACTTTGAACACTCGTACCCTGAACCTGGCCCGGGCCCCGAACCCGGGCTTTTTTTGGTCTGAAAAACCTAGAAAAACTAGGTAATGATTGTGGTTATCAACTGAAAAATTGATCCATGCGACACAATTTACCATTTGACACGACTTTTCACTTGATAACACTTCTCATTTAATCTAGAGTTCACCCTGTACGACCAATCATGAGTTTCTGGAGTTGCCTTTCATGCTCGTCTGTATCTGTAACCGAGTAAGTGACAATGATATCCGCGATGCCGTTTACGACGGTGCCAGTGGTTTCCGCGATGTGCGGGACAATCTGGGTGTGGGCAATTGCTGTGGTCAGTGCACCCCCTATGCAAAATCCCTGGTGAAAGATACGGTTTCTCAACTGCAGCTGGCCAAGATCAATCAGCTGGCGACCGAAATCAAGATTTAGCTACCAACTGATAATCGCTTAGATTATTGCTTTAGTTGTGTTTGTTATCTTTCCCTAATCCTTTTCATTCCCCTTTATTGCTTCTATCATGCTTCGTTTAGAACAACGAATTTCCTTTCCCGGCACTTTCGTCCGGCACTTGCGTTAAGGAGCTTGAGCATGAAAGGCGCGTCCAAAGTTATCAAACAACTCAATGCCTGTCTGGGCAACGAACTCATCGCCATCAACCAGTACTTTCTCCACGCCCGCATGTGCGGCAACTGGGGCCTGGATGAACTGAACGAACACGAATACAAAAAATCCATTCAGGATATGAAGCATGCCGACAAGCTGATTGAACGCATCCTGCTGCTGGAAGGCCTGCCCAATCTGCAAAAGCTGGGCAAGCTGCTGATTGGCGAAGACACCAAGGAAATCCTCGACTGCGATCTGACGCTGCAACAGCAGACCATGGCGGAACTGAAAGATGCCATTGCTTTGTGCGAGGAAGAGTCCGATTACGTGAGCCGGGATTTACTGCAAAAGATTCTTCATGATGAAGAAGAGCACACCGACTGGATTGAAACCCAGCAGGATCTGGTGAAAAACATCGGCATCAAGAACTACATGCAATCCATGATGCACAGCTGATACAGGAGCCAGTCATGAAAGGTGATGCAAATATTATCGATATACTGAACAAACTGCTGGAAAGCGAACTCACGTCTGTGGACCAGTATTTTATTCATTCACGCATGTACGAAGACTGGGGCCTGACCAAGCTGTATGAGCGAATCGGCCACGAAATGCAGGATGAAATCGGCCACGCGGATCGCCTGATCCGGCGCATCCTGTTTCTGGAAGGCACACCGGACCTGATCAAACGCCAGCCCATTAAAGTGGGCGGTAATGTAAAAGACATGCTCAGCAACGATCTGGAGCTGGAATACGGCGTGGCAAAAGAACTCAAGAGTGCCATTGCCGAATGCGAAAAAGCCCGCGACTATGAAACCCGCGCCATGCTGGTGGAAATGCTGGAAGACACCGAGGAAGACCACGCCTACTGGCTGGAAAAGCAGCTGGGACTGATCGATTCCATTGGCCTGGAAAACTACCTGCAATCGCAGATGTAATGCTTTCAGACTCGGGCTCAAGCCAACATGAAAACGGCGACTTTTACAGGTCGCCGTTTTTTATTCAGCCGCCTTTTACTTTGTATCCTCAGGAGACTGGCGCAGAAAACCCTGCAGATTATCCGGTAACTGATCCACTGTCACCGCCTTTGCCTGCGCACTCATGTCACGGGAATTATAGGTATTCCAGAACAGCACTGGCCCTGAGTTAAGCGCCAGCTGATCCAGAAACGCCGCCGCGGCTTTACCCGTGTAGGTTTGCTCCAGCTGAATGCCCTGCTCCCGGAACAGTGCAATGGCTTTGTCGCCGTTATCCGTTGCCACACCGTAACCATCACCATAGTAATCATCCACCAGCCAGGGGCGTTCCGGTTTTGGTAATGCGCTATCAAACGCTTTCAGAAAAGTATGAACTTCCGTCATCAGCCCATACACAGTGTCGGTGGTACAGGCGGCAAAGGGCCCCAGTCTGGCCGGGGCGACACGAACCCCCATCACCCGGGTTTTCATGCCCAGCAACTGGCAACCGTAACTCAAACCCGCCAGGGTGGCACTGGAACCCACGGGGCAGACGATGACTGCAGGCTCCGGGCAAAGACCCTGATCAATCTGCGCTTTCAGTTCACAGGCGCCATTCACAAACGACAGGGTGCCATAAAGATTGGAACCACCGGCAAACAGAAAATAACTGCCGTTCTGCAAACGGTACGGACTGAGGTAATAGGCCAGCACCGTTTTGAACAGGGTACCTTTGTAAATCAGTCGGGCGCCGTAATACTGCATTAACCGCAGATTCTTTTTCACCGTATCCGTGACCGGCTGATCGAACAGGTAAACCACCGCTTGCAGCCCCGCCCGCTGGCACATCATGGCAGTGGCCACACCATGATTGGTACCTATGGCACCAAAAGTAATAATACGTTTGGCGCCCTGGCGTTTGGCATCGGCAATAATAAATTCCAGCTTGCGGATTTTATTGCCACCGTACTCCGCATGGCTCAGGTCATCCCGTTTAATCCAGGCTTCGGGAGACATGGCCATGGCTTCCACCGCCGTTGGAAATAACCCGGCTTTTTCCAGCGGCAGCTTGCCTTGCAGTGAAGGAACAAGTCCCAGCAGCGGCAATGCACTTTCAGCATCGGCCACAATGGCAGTCGCCGGTGTTTTTTCTGCTGCTACAACCTTCCCTTGCTTCGCCGCCGCCGTCATCGTTTTGCCGCTCCGTCCGCAGCTGCTTTTTCCGGTTCCGGTTGACCCGGCTCGCAATGCAGCGAATACCCCATCACCTCATGCACCGGATTGCCCTGGGCATTGGCGCCCCGCAAACCGGAATAGTAAAGGCTCATGGTAATGCCCTTCAGTGCCAGACTCATCAACCGCAACTGCCCCGCTATCCATTCCGGATAGCGGTGATGCTGATCCATTAAATCCAGTAAAAACTCAATCAGAAAGGCCGGCATCCAGCGTAACACCAGCAGCAGAATCCCCAGCAACTGACGATCACCGGGATCCACCTCATCCAGCACTACATCCACATGTTCCAGGCAGCCGGTTTGGGAAAACCGGGGCAGATTGCCATTACCGGGAATGTATTGATTGCCGATGCGTTCCAGGCTTTTCAGCTGAATCCCGTTAAAGTGTTTGGATAGATACTCAGCCATGGGTTACCGCTTCCTTAGCCACTCTGTCGGTGGTCTGACCAAAGTCTTTTAAAATCTTTTCGCTGGCCCGATGGCTGTTGGCCATAATGGTCAGCGACGGATTAATACCGGGGGCCGACGGGAAAATGGAACCGTCGGCAACAATCAGGTTATCGTGCCCGTGCACACGAAAGCCTTCATTCACCACCGAATCACTGGCATTCTGGCCAATGGCACAACCGCCCATCTGATGCAGACTGAAATTAAAGTTGGACGTAATAAATTCCTGTGCATTCAGGTTTTCATAAATTTCCCGCACCACTTTTACACCGGCCATTCCCCGTTTCAGGTCCTCACCTTCAATGGGTTTGTTAATTAACAGGCGACCCTTGTTATTGACGCGAATGGTACCCGGCACCACATCACGGATACATACTTCCATGCTGGCCATGTAGCGATACTTTTCCATATAGTTCTGGTGCTTCAGTCCATGGGCCGGTATCAGCATGGTAACGCCGATGGGCCCCACAAAAACATTTTCCAGTTTGAACCCGGCATGACGGAAACGCATGTCATTCGACTTCACTGCCTGCAGAGCGCCTTTATGGGCGTCCACGGGCTCATTGAACATGGCCAGATTCATCCACTGGGGATGGCTGAAAAAGTTTTCCCCCAGGGCGGGCAAACGATCCTTGAAGCCGGAACGCAGCAGCAAGCGATTGGTACCCAGAGTGCCTGCCGCCACAATACACTGGCGGCCATATACCGTGATGGGCTGGCCTTTTTCCATGGCGTTCACCACCACCTGATGCTTGCCGTGCACGATACCGGAAACCTCGGTTTCGGTTTTGACTTCCAGCCCCTGTTCCCGGGCTTTTTGGTTAAAGGTGATCAGCATGCTTTGCTTGGAGTCGCGACGGCAGCCCCCCAGGCAGGCCATGCAATCGTTATGCTTAACATCGCAGTTGGATTGGCCCCGGCGTAACGGGGCCCATTCATAACCCAGGTTTTCAAACCCCTTTACGTAGAATTCGGCATTCTTGTTCCATTCATCCCGGCCAATGGTATGCAGGGCCAGCTGGCTTTCGATCTCATCATAGTGGGGTGCCATGCCCTTGGGCGAAAACGTGGCGATGCCGGAACGGTCCCGCCAATCGTCCAGCGCGATGTCATCAAAACGATCCAGCAGCGCCTGATTCACCACGGTTCCCCCACCCAGCACCTTGCCCCGCAAAAACAACAGGTTGGCATTGGTGGTGCTGTCCATACCACCACCCCAATACAGGTGGGAGTTGGCGTACAGTTCGTTCCGGGGAAAGGTTTTGGCGGAATGGGCCTTGCCCGCTTCCAGCATCAGGCAACGGGCACCGGCCTTGCTAAGGTAATAGGCAAGCACACTGCCGGAGGCGCCGGAGCCGATAATAATGAAATCGTAAAACTTGTTCATTTCAGGGATACCTGGCAATCGTCATAACTGGTACTAACGTACCATTAAATTTCGAAAAATGAAACCCGATGTTTACCCCGGACAGATCACGCCCTGCGGATAAAACGAATCTTTTTAGGATAGCAAACCCATCCCAGCTGCTATGCTTAATCAATAAGAGCAGTTGCCAGCGGATAGTCATGACCACCCAATTCAATTCCCTTCTACAATGCGTTTCCTATTACCACCGCCAGATTGATGAGATGCTGATGCTTCATCAGGAAGCGGTCATCGTGCAGGATATTCCCCTGGCGGAAGAAGCCCTGCGCCTGTTCAGCAAATTACTGAAGGTACATATCGAACTGGAAGACGAATTGTTAATCAGCCGCCACGAACACCTGACGTCGGAAATTCGCTGGCGCACCCGGGTGTACAAGGAAGAGCACGTCAAACTCTTTGATCTGCTGGGCAATATCCGGCAAATGCTGCGCAAGGCGCCGGAAGCCACCGAAATGCGCCGCTGGGTGATTGATATCATCGACTACGAACGCACTTTCAAAAACGTCATGGAACACCATGAAGAGCGGGAAGAAAAAGGCCTGCTGCTGGAACTGGATCATGAGCTGGACAAGGACACCCTGGATCAGATCATTACCCAGTGCCATCTGGTGTGGCAGGAAACCTATGACGGCCTGCGGGAAGAAGTGGAAGAAATCCGCCAGCGTCTGCCCTGAGATTCCAACCCAGAACCATACAACTTTAGCCACACACCTTTAACATTAAGCAATACAGCACCAACATAAGCCTTATTGACAGTTTCGCGGCTCGTCTCTAGGATGCTGGCAATCAGAATTTTCCGGACAGGTGCAGTGAACTCCCATCACGCCAGCATAATAAAGCCAACGCCAAAGCATTCTTTCAGGCTGATTTTAATCATCAGTCTGGCGCTGTTTGGTTTTCAGCTGGCCAGCATTACTCACCACCACGATAACGGCCAGCATGCCGTTATCGATAACTGTCTGATCTGTTCCGCCTCCAGCATCAGCAGCGCCAGTGGCGTCCTGACCACGAACTTTCAGCTGCTTGCTCTGGATCCCGGCTCTCCCCAGTCATCCGCCATACGGCAAACGCGGCCCTGTACAGGCAAAACCCTGGCGTTCCGCAGCCGTGCCCCTCCTGTCTTCGCCTGACCCCCAGCCTTAACAACAATTTACGTTAACCTGAATTCAAATACGGGATTTATACCCGTGGTCAGTTTGTCTGGAGACAAGAATGAAACAGCCTTTAATCTGTCTGGCGCTGTGTGCCGCCAGCTTGCCCGCCGTCGCACAACAAAACAGTTTTAACCCGCAAATCTCCCTGATTTTTGATTCCGTCTATTATCAGGATGGTGAAGACGGCGAAGTATCAACGCTGATCAGTGAAGTCCCGGGTATCAGCGGCACCCATGGCCATGGCCATGATCATGAAGAGGAAGAAGAGCACAGCCATGAAGGCCACAGCCACGGCGTGGACGAAGGCTTTAACCTGCGTGAACAGGAACTGACGTTGTCGGCTTCCGTGGACAATTATTTTGACGGTTTTGCCGTAATCGCTTTCAGCGAAGATGAAGTGGAAATCGAAGAAGCCTACTTTACCACCCGCCAGCTGCCTGCCGGCCTTACCCTGAAAGGCGGTAAGTTCTTTTCCGGAATCGGCTATCACAACAGCAAGCACGTACACAGCTGGGACTTTGTGGACCAGAACCTGGCCTATGGCGGGTTGCTGGGAGATCACGGCCTGGTGGACAAGGGTCTGCAACTGACCTGGCTGCCCAATCTGCCGGTCTATACCCTGCTGGGTGTGGAATGGCTGCAGGGGGATGAACAGGAACGCTTCGGCACCATTGTTGAAGAGCCCGAAGAAGACCTGGGCCTGAAAGAGAAAGACAGCGGCGCCCAACTGGCTACCCTGTTTGCCAAGGTATCACCCAATCTGGGAGATGATCATGCCCTGCAACTGGGTGCCTGGTTTGCCCGCGCCGGTCAGGATCAACAGGTGCTCCACCACGAGCACGATGGCGACGAGGAAGAGCTGGGCCTGGAAGGGGATGCCGAATTATGGGGCCTGGATATGGTGTACAAGTATGATACCGGGCGATCCTTTGGCGCCGGTGATATCACCGTGCAGATGGAATACATGAGCCTGGAAAAAGACTGGGAAATCATGGCCGGTGATGAAGCCGGAGAAGCCGTTACCGGCGAGCAGGATGGCTTTTACCTGCAAACACTGTACGGCATTGCTCCCCGCTGGAAAGCCGGCCTGCGTTACGACAGCACCGGTATGACCAACGAACTGAAACTGCCGGAAGAAACCGAGGAACTGGACGAAACCTCCCGCGTCAGCGGCGTTGTCACCTGGTACCCCACGGAATTTTCCTTTATCCGCTTGCAGTACGCCCAGGCAGAAATTGGTGATGAAGAGTTTGACCAGATCTATGTGCAGTTCAACTACAGCCTGGGTGCCCACGGCGCCCACACATTCTGAGGGGAGGCACAATGACTGATATAACTCGTGCCAACAAGGGTTCCGGCTTTTCCCTGCGCCTGGTGCTGGCAACAGTGGTGCTGCTCTTCAGCAGCACCGCCCTGGCCCGGCTGGAAGTTGTAGCCACCACCACCAGCCTGGGCATGCTGGCCAGCGAAATCGGCGGCGACAAGGTCAGCGTCAGCACGCTGGCGCCGCCGGATCGCGACACCCACTACCTGCAGGCAAAGCCGTCCATGATGCTGTCGCTGCGCAACGCCGATCTGCTGGTAGCCATGGGAGCCTCTCTGGAAATTGGCTGGTTACCCGCGGCAATCAGCAGCAGCACCAATGCCAGTATTCGACCCGGGGAATCAGGCTATTTTGAAGCGACTGCCCACACCACTCTGGTGGACAAGGGTGTTGCTGATCGATCTCACGGAGATGTGCACCCAGAGGGTAACCCCCATATCCAGCTGGACCCGTTGCGAATGAAAAAGGTAGCAGACGCCCTTGCGGAAAAACTTGCCGGCCTGGACAAGGCCAATGAAAGTTTTTACCGCGAGCGTGGTAATGAGCTGGGTAAAAAGCTCACAGCATTAATCAGCGATATCAGAGATCAGTGGCAACCGGTGTCCGGTGTGCTGCTGATGCACAAGGAACCTGATTACCTGTTGCAGCGGCTCCAAGTTCCCGTCCACGGGTACCTGGAACCTGTTCCCGGCGTGCCCCCCACAGCGGCTCATATCAAATCGCTACAGCAGAAACTCCAGAATAAGCAGGGTGTGATTATTCATGCGCCTTATCATCAGGATGATGCTGCCAAAACCCTGGAGCGTGAACTGGGCTGGAAGCGAATCGTTCTGGCCACAGAACCGAAAAAAAGTGCATCATTCAGTGATTACCGGCAAATGATTCAGCAATGGGCCCAAGCCCTGAGTCAACATGCTTCCTGAGGTAGTCCTGTGGCATTGGTAAGCTTCGACAACGCCGTACTGGGATACCAGCGGCCCATCATAGGGCCGCTGAACCTAGTGGTGGAACCGGGTGAGCGTGTGGGTATATGGGGCCCCAACGGCTGCGGCAAATCGACGTTGTTACGTTATTTTACCGGTAGCTCCCGTTTGCTGAAGGGCAGTATCAAACGCAGCCCGGGGCTAACCATTGCCTACCAGCCCCAACGCCCGGTGCACCCCGGCGAAATCCCCCTGAGCGGCGCAGAATACCTGAAGCTGATGCAGGCGGATGCCGAACAGGTACCGGCGCGCATCCAGCCTTTTCTTGATACCCGTCTCGACCGTTTGAGTGGTGGCCAGTTTCAGATTCTATCCACCTGGGCCAATCTGGCTTCACACGGGGAGCTGGTGTTACTGGACGAACCCACCAATAACCTGGATCCGGACGCCATTGATCTGCTGGCAGACACTGTTATGTCCATGCCCCACTCCCACGGATTGATTGTGGTAAGCCATGAACGGGATTTTATTAACCGGGTGGCCAGCCGCGTGATTGAGGTATAGGCAATGGAATTGTTGATTGATCCGCTGTTTTACAAAGCCTGGTTAACCGGCCTGTGCCTGAGCCTGTTTCTGCCTTTGCTGGGCTTGTACTTAAGACTGCGGGATGAATGGCTGGCCGCACTGGGCCTGGCACAAATGTCCGCCGCCACCGGCCTGCTGGGAATGGGACTGGGGTTACCTTTGCTGGTGGGCGGCCCGGTTGGCGGCATGCTGATGGCACTGATCAAACATCTGACCCGTGCCAGCAATACCGCCTACGCTTTTATGCTGATTGCCGGCTGGTCCCTGACTTTTCTGGTAGCCGCCAATACGACACTGGGAGAAAGCCTGGGCCACGCGCTGGTGGAAGGGCAACTTTATTTTGTGGACAGCTCCCACGTTATTGCTGGTGTGCTGTTACTGCTGTTGGGCGGAAGCCTGCTGGCCCTGATAAAAAAACCACTGCTGCGCGCGGCACTCTTTCCCGATTTTGAAAAACTGAATCTGCCCACCGCCTGGCGCTGGCATCTGGGTTTTGATTTGCTGGTGGCCATTGCCATGGGCATTGCCACGGCCTGTATCGGTTTGATGACCGCCTTTGCCATGATTTTTATTCCCGCATGGCTGGCGTTCAGAATTTCCGCCAACTGGTATCAGGCCTGTGTGATTGCTGTGTTGTTTAACGGAGTGACTTTTATCGCCGGCTTTGCCTTGGCGATTCTGCTGAACCAGCCCTACGGGCCTTGTCAGGTCGCTACCACACTGGCAGCGGCGGCTGTGTGCAGCGCACTGGCACAGTTGCTCAAATACACCAAGCCCAAAAAAATGGCGTGATAACCGAAGGCTGTTATCACGCCATACCAAAGTCTGGCGATTAAAGGCTTTTCAAAGCTGTGTGTCAGAAGCTTGCTCCCACCCACAGCCAGAGCTTGTCGGTATCCACATTGGTATCACCCGCTGAGTACATGGCGTACTTGATACCGGCATTATAATGTTTACCGAATTTCGTAGCGTAGGACAGATCCAGTTCGTCCCCCAGATCATCCACAGTATCGCTGGCGTCATCCGCTTCAAATTCATGGTAAGCCACCATCCAATTGCCACCGGCGACCGAACCACTGGCACTGACGGACATATCCACCAAGCCTACTTCAGGTGTCGTCAGGAATATATCCGCCCAGCCATTGAACTTGTGCAAGGTGGCTAAAGGTGTTGCGAAACCACGCTCACCATCGTCAGAGCCCAGCACTTCATAACCGGCTTTCAGGGTAATTCCGGACACCACAACACCACCTTCCAGCATCATGTAATCCATGTCGTTTTCAATAGTTCCCTGTTCGAACTCCTGAGTAGCATATTCCAGGCCATATACCAGCTTCATGCCTTCACCTGCATCTGCTGCACCTGCAAAGCGAACACCATAGGTATCCAGGGTTAACTCCGCATCTGTATCATCCAGCAGATAAGCATAACCGGTCAGTGTACCCAGCGATGTTTTGAACGACGCATTCAGCAAATGGTCTTCAGAGTTCACATCTGCCGCCTCAGCTAAAATACGATTACGCTGATCCAGATAGGCATAAGTCAGCGTCAGGTTTTCAACCGGGGTGACCACAGCAGACAGCGCATCAAAGGTCTGGCGGTCTTGACGCCAGCCCACATGCCCTACAAAACGGTGGTTATCCAGGGTCAATACCTGGCGACCGGCTTTCACCGTCACCATATCAGACTTGTATTGCAGGAACCCCTGATCCACCTCGGTGGTTTCCGGATCGGCAACCACATCGTAATCCACAACAGCACCAGGTACCGAGTACTCATCCTGTCCGGCAACTACGCGGGAGTCCTCAAACTCCAGTGTTGCAGAAAAGCCCGAGATACTCCCCGTTGTATAGCCCAAACGCGAACGCAGGGTTAACGCGGTGGCATCATCACGATCTGTCGCATCATCCTGATCCACGGCTTCATAGCGCAGACGAAAATCGCCGTAGGCTTTACCGGTTTCCAGCGCTTCCGCCAGACTGTCCGCTGCAACCACATGGCCACTTGCCAGCATAACGGCCAAAGAAACACCGCTTAATAGGTGGTGAGAAGGTTTTTTCATGTTACATCTCCTATGGGTCTTAAAAGCACGACAAGTGCCAAATCAATTCACTAAAACACACTAAAACAACGTCACTGCTGATACGCTACTGACAGCTGACGACTGTCCACCGGCACATTAAGAACCTGAATTCAGGCAAGGGGCCGGCGCAGGACTGAGACTGGCAACTCTCCAGGTAACAGCCCTTAAAAACGCGTTAAACTTGCGTAAAACCGACTATCTAAGCCGCTCTGGGATCCTTTTTCCTGGTTTCCCCTTCAGCCTTTACCGAAGCGCCTGACTTGGCAGCAAAGTTCTGTACCTTGCGCTGCTTCTCGTACAGGAATTTGAGCACTTCCGAACGCAGATGGGTGTAGGAAGGGTCTTCCGCCAGCGATACCCGATCTCTCGGGCGCTCCAGGTCAATCTCCAGAATTTCACCAATGGTGGCGGCCGGTCCGTTGGTCATCATCACAATGCGATCCGACAGCAATACGGCTTCATCCACATCGTGGGTAATCATGATCACGGTGTTATTCAGTTCGGCCTGAATCTCCATCAGGGAATCCTGCATATGGGCACGGGTTAATGCATCCAGCGCACCAAAAGGTTCATCCATCAACAGAATGGACGGCTGCATGGACAGGGCACGGGCAATGCCCACCCGTTGCTTCATCCCACCGGAAATTTCATCCGGCCGTTTGTGCATGGCATGGTCCATGTGCACCAGCTTCAGGTTATGTTCAATCCACTCTTTCATTTCCCGTCTGGATTTGGATTTTCCAAACACCTGCTTTACCGCCAGTTCCACATTTTCGTAGGCCGTTAACCAGGGTAATAATGAATGGTTCTGAAACACCACCGCCCGTTCCGGGCCCGGTTCATTCACTTCCTTGCCGTTAAGAATCACACCGCCGGTGGTGGCCTGATACAGGCCCGCCACAATATTCAGCACCGTAGACTTGCCGCAACCGGAGTGACCAATCAGGGAAACAAACTCGCCCTTCCGGATTTTCAGATTAATGTCCTTTAATGCGGTGAAAGGTCCTTTCGGTGTCGGAAACACCATATCCACACCGCTGATATCAAGTAATACACTCATGAGAGACCTCCGCTTAAATGTCCGCTGACTTATCCCAGGATACGTAGCGCTGAATTAACTGCATGCAACGATCCAGAAGGAAACCGATCAAACCAATCACCAGTACCGCCGCCATAATCCGGCTGAGAGAACTGGAGCTTCCATTCTGGAACTCATCCCAGACAAATTTTCCCAGCCCCGGATTTTGTGCCAGCATCTCGGCGGCAATCAGTACCATCCAGGCCACACCGAGCGACAGGCGCATACCGGTAAAAATCATGGGAATAGACGCCGGTAACACGATTTTCTGTACATGTTTGAGTGCCGGCAAACGCAGCACTTTGCTGACATTCACCAGATCCTGATCAATGGAAGCCACGCCCACCGAGGTGTTAATCACCATGGGCCACAAACAACAGAGAGTGACCGTGATCATGGACACAATGTAGGACTTGGCAAACATGGGATCCGGTGACACATAAAGCGCACTCACTACCATGGTTACCAGCGGCAGCCAGGCCAGCGGCGACACCGGTTTAAAGGTTTGAATAATGGGATTAATGGCCGTGTTCAGGGTTTTGCTCAGGCCGATGGCAATCCCCAGGGGAATGGCCATGACTGCCGCCACAAAAAAACCACTCATTACCGTGACCAGGCTGGTAAAGATCTGATCCAGAAAAGTTTCCTTGCCGGTGTAATCCCGTATTTTCGGTTCGTAGGTGGGATCCTGGGCAACCCGCATGGCATTGCGCTTTTCCTGACGCTCAAAAAAGGCAGCCTCTTTTTCACGCTCCGAGACATGTTCCTCGTAAAGGTTACCGAACTGTTCCCACACGGCGGCTGGCCCGGGGAATTTTCCTAACGAGGTATCTATGTTGCCCGCAGCAAATGACCAGAGCATCAGAAAGACCAGTACGCCCACAACGGGTACGGCAACTTTCTGGGTCAGCAGGGTCATCACTTGCTGCGCCTTGGGTGAAATGGTACGAGCCTGTGTTTGACTCTTGTTAAGGGAAGCTGCCTCGGCCATTGCATTAATCCTCTTTTGGCTTGGACAATTTGGGTCTGGCGGGGAATGACAAGGTTAAACCTTGTCACCCTTTTTCAGACCGATTTTGAACTTGTTGATGTATTCATTGGGCTTGCTGCCATCAAAGGTCACGCCGTCGATAAATTCGGCTTGCGGATCTTTGAAGCCATCCTCGGTTGCAAAGTCAGGAAAATCCCCGGCTTTGGCTTTACCTTCTTTAATCAGGGACTGGGCAGCCTTGGTATAGATATCCGGGCGATAAACTTTGGCAGCCATGTCTTTGTACCAGTCATCGCTCTTGTCTTCTGAAATCTGACCCCAGCGGCGCATTTGCGTCAGGTACCAGATGGCGTCTGAATAGAAGGGATAAGTCGCGTTGTAGCGAAAGAACACGTTAAAGTCCGGCACTTCGCGCTTGTCGCCTTTCTCATACTCAAAGGTACCGGTCATGCTGTTGGCAATCACATCGTAATCCGCACCCACATAGTTGGGCTGCGACAGAATCTTCACAGCCGCGGGGCGATTGGCGTTGTTGTTTTCATCCAGCCACATGGCAGCACGGATCAGCGCGCGGGTCAGGCGAATGGTAGTGTTGGGGTATTTCTCGGCAAATTCAGCGGTAATACCGAACACTTTCTCCGGGTTGTTTTTCCAGATTTCATAGTCGGTAATCACAGGGACACCAATCCCCTTGAACACAGCCTGCTGGTTCCAGGGTTCGCCCACACAGTAGCCGTAGATAGTGCCGGCTTCCAGGGTGGCGGGCATTTGTGGTGGCGGTGTCACTGACAGCAGGGCATCGGCACTCAGCTGACCGGAAATATCACCTTTATGAGGCGCGTAGTAACCGGGGTGAATCCCACCGGCGGCGAGCCAGTAACGCAGTTCATAGTTGTGAGTGGATACCGGAAACACCATACCCATATTAAAGGGCTTGCCTTCGGCCTTGTATTTATCAACCACCGGCTTCAGGTAATCGGCTTTAATGGGGTGAACCGGTTTGCCGTCTTTACGCTTGGGGATATTGGGTTTCATCTGCTCCCAGATAGCGTTGGAAACCGTAATACCATTACCATTCAGGTCCATGGAAAACGGGGTAATAATGTGAGCCTTGGTACCAAAACCGATAGTGGCTGCCAACGGCTGACCCGCCAGCATGTGGGCACCGTCAAGGCGGCCGTCGATCACGCCGTCCAGCAGCACTTTCCAGTTGGCCTGGGCTTCAATGGTGACGTACAGACCTTCTTCTTCGAAGTAACCGTTTTCATAGGCAATGGCGATGGGCGCCATATCCGTCAGTTTGATAAAACCAAAAGTCAGTTCTTCTTTCTCGGGCCAGCCGAGTTTTTCTTCTGCATTGGCCACCCCCATGGCAACTGCAAAAACAGAAACAACTGACACACTGAACAGTCTGGCTTTGGAAAAACAGCGCGCCAATGAGCGCCGACCAGAACGATAAGTTAACCGCATAACATCTACTCCAGGTAAAAAACGAAGTGGCACATTTAATTTGTTTCACATCCTTTAATCCAAGAGTTATGCCAAGTTCCTCATCAGCCCTATGTTCATTGCCATATTTTGTTTTACGCACCAAGTTGGGATCGATATCGATGCTTATTCAATGGGTATTCTCGATTTGCGTGCATGGTTTTTGGTAGCTTGCACCCAATTAAGCCACAAAAGGAGACGCACCAAAATCGGCCAGCCTGGTTTTGCGCGTTCTTTTGCACCAGAGGGTTTCATTTGTGCACTCTTATCTGGCTTTTGTTCATCAAGAGCGTTTTCACAAAGAGTTCGCAGAGAAACATCAGACAAAAAAAAGCCCACCGATTGGGGTGGGCTAACCTCTATCTCAGGAGGCAGGAGAGACTTGTTAATCGCTTTAACGATTTATATAAAAAGAGTTCGGCGAGCTTCAGGACTTGGTCAAGGGTACCCGTATTACTACACCACCCATAACATCGCCCAGTTTAAAGTCAGACCTGGGCGTATCCTTGTGGCCGTTATGGCAGTCCACACAGGGGCCGGCAACAGCCACATCAGGGTACACCGCCGTGTAGTAATCGACGCCACCCAGGGATTCAGTTCCATAAAAATTCTTGCCCGGGTTATCGACAATAAACTGAAGACCCTCTTTTTCCAGATCGGTCTTAGGCGCATTCTGTTTGTTAATAGGCCAGATGGACTGCAATGAGTAAGTAAAGTCCGAGGTCATATCACTGACCAACTCTGCGCCAAAGCGAAACATCTGTGCCGGCAAAGGCGCACCGTTATCCATATCTTCCCAGTGCTCATTGGGTTTAATGGAATCGGATCCCGCTGGTCCAAGACGCTTGATGATCAGCTTGGTGTAATTGGTGCGGTCAGCTTTCATCACGGCAAATAATGAATCCGTATAAAGCTGTGGCGCAATTCCTGCCGGTTCGGCCGGTTCCGATCCACAACCGGTAAGGCCGGCCGTTACGCCAACCGCGGCACCCAGGGTAAGCCCGAGGGATATCAGGTGTTTTCTGGTGGTTTTCATAGGCAACTCCATTGGTTTGCTAGTTAATATACGCTGTCTCTCTTGGTTTGATTTCGTTTCTCGACCCACTCGATGGATTCGATATGCACCGCGGGCATTCCCTTGAAGTTTGTTTCTATCAGCGCTTCATCTGCCAAAGCGTTCAATGAAAACTGCAATCCATGACAGTCCAGGCACACCGGCCGTATCATTTTTTCGTTGGGCCTCAGGGTATCGTTCTGATTATGGTTAACCTTGAAGCCTTCTATTCCACCGGTTTCCGTTTCCACTCTTGGCATATGGCAGGTAGCGCAGGTAACAGCAGTGTCTGCCTTTTCCTGATACAACTGGTAATGTTTGCTGTCTTTATACGCCTTGCTGTGGTTATCGTTATGGCAGCCCAGGCAAGCCTCAACAGCCGCTGATTCGCTATCAAATTCATGCGCGCCGTGACAGGTATTGCAAGTCAGCTCCTTGTGCGTGTCATGATGCATGGGCAATTTTGACTGGTCCGGCGACATGGGGCTTAAACCCGCAGCCAGCCGCATGCCGTGTTTGCCTTTGAGGAAGGTTTCCACTTCAAAGCTGTGACAGCTCTTGCAATCTTGCGGCTGCGGTTTTTCCACGTAGCTGTCGCCTTCCCCATGACACTGCTGGCAGTTAACACCGGCCCTGGCATGACTGGAGTGATACCATTCATCCTGCAACCCTGTGTTATCCGTTGGCAGATCTGCGTCGGCCAGCGTCAATGGTTCAGGATCAAACCCCGTCAGCTTCGCCAGTTTTTCCAGATTTTTTTCATAAAACGCATCCGCCAGTTCCGGCGCTGGCTTAAAGTCCGGCTCATGCGTATGCTTGCCAAGAAAATCTTCATAAAGCGCCCGGTTATCGTGATAGTTATGGCAACCTGCCGACTGGCAACTGTCGTAGGGCAGGTCTTTATGGCTTTCCCGGTTGTCGCCGATTTCCTGATGGCAGTGGTAACAGTAATCCGACGGCAGGCTCACACCCATATCCGATATCATGGCTTCCTGATGCTCCATATGGCAGCTGGTGCAATAGCGGGCATCCAGTACCTGAAGCAGATCGGCATTACGCGGATCGGTAAACTTTTTTCTGGGATGGGAATCCAGCGACATTTCCAGTTCCTCGCCATGACAACTGACACAGGCATCCTGTAACACTTCTCCGCCACCGAAGGGGCTGGTATGGCAGGCATCGCAGGCCAGCTCTATCTGAAAGTGGCCATGGGTAACGTCACCCGGTAAAAAGTTCGGCTTTTCCGATTTGTAAAACAGCTCATACCCGAAGTACCCCAGTATCAGCACCGTCACAACAAACCAGGCAATCCAGCTTATCTTCTTCATAATGCATGGGGCTTAAAAAGCCCAACTACTCTCACTGGTTAAAAAAAGTAAACCGATAAAACGTGCAGGCCCAGCAAGGCCGGCAACGGCCAGAACAACACCACATGCCCCCAGGTGGTGTACTTGCGTAACTGATTGTTGGTAGTAATGGGAAGACGATTCACCAGCGACAGTACCAGTGTGGTGGTGGCCCCCAATGCCGCCAGCGCCAGAAAGTTGGTCATTAACAGGCTGTTGATATTGCTACCCAGGTCAAACCCCGTATGCAGCCACAACATAAACAGACACAAGCCCCCCAGCAGGCCATGAAAAACCCGCCAGCTGTTAAACTTGCCTTTACTGAATTTTTTAATGCGTTTGCGTGCCGATACCAGCATGGACAGTACCGCCAACCCCATCAGGGTAAAGCCGGTGTACTGCCGCATCTGGGAATCCCGCAGGAAAAACTCCCACCAGTTAGTCATTTGCGCGGACTCCGCATAGGGCAGCGGATTCATCAGCAGCAGAGAGGCAATGGCGATAATCACCAGCAGGGTAGCCAGCCAGAAGCCACCGGTTTTTTGTTTTTCCCGGGACACGGTTTGCCCCACGTAAGACTGCAACAACGGCATACAGGAACCACAGGTAGTACCGGCCCGGGTAGCGCTTTGCAGTTCAGCCACGGTGCTTAATTCCGCATCCCCGGTACTGACAGCAGACCGGATATCGCCAACGGTTACCCCGTTGCACTGACACACCACCGCCGTGGCCGGCCAGTGTTCAATGGACTGGGTAGAATCGGCTGTCCATACCAGGCCGGTGCGGCGGAAACGCCATAGCTGCCAGGGCAACAGACTGGTGCCTTGCTCCACCGCCCGTTGAATCTCGATGCTCTGTTCACAAGCGCCCACCAGAATGGCACCCACCAGCTTGCCGCGACGGATAAACAGTTTTCGGTAGCTGTCGCCGTCACGCCAGCTAAGGGTTTTATCCACCTGCTTCTCGTGTTCGTCTCCCACCATGCCCATGCTGAACACATCAATGCCCAGCACTTTTAACCGCGAGGTGGAGATGGAGCCGTAATATTCTTCCGGCTTGCCGCAAAGCCTTTTTGCCAGGCAGGCAGCCTGTTGCAATCCGGGCGCCACCAGCCCCCAGATCTGATCATTGAATTCAGCGCATTCACCAATCGCAAACACATTATCGCGACTGGTGGCCAGTTCCGTGTTAATACGGAAACCGCGACCATGGGCAATCTGCCCGCCGGCAGACAGATCAATGTTGGGTTTGATTCCCGTGGCAAATATAACGGTGTCACATTCCAGTACATCGCCATTGGAAAGCTCTACGGCTGAGACACAGGGGCGAAACACTTTTCCCCCGGCCCTGGATTCCTGCAGGTAACTTGCGGCACCTGTGGATTCATCACCGAGCACTCGGGTCAGATGGGTATTCAGATACAGATTGATACCCAGCGAACGAATATGCGAATGCAAAACAGAAGCGGCGCGATCATCCAGCTGACGGTTCATTACCCGGCTGCTGTGTTGTACCAGCACCACTTCCGTATTGCCTCGCTGCATGGCTTTGGCAGCTTCAAGCCCCAGCAAACCGCCCCCCACAATGACGGTTCGACGGCTGCGCAACGATCTGGCCAGCAGGTGCTGCACATCCGTCAGATTACGGAAACAGTAAACGCCTTTCAGTTCAGCGCCTTCGATATTGGGCACATGAGGTTTGGACCCGGTGGCCAGCACCAGTTTGTCGTAGCGAAACCGGCGACCGGTTTGATCGGTGATTTCCTGCTTCTCCGGATCGACTGCCGTAACGCGACAGCTGAAGTGCTGAAACAGGCGATCAGATACCGCGGTAGCGATAGAGTTGTCGATGGCTGTCAGCTGTATGTCACCGTTCAGCAATGACGACAGCTTGACCCGGTCGTAGGGCTCCCAGGCTTCTTCGCCAAACAGGGTAATCTTGCCCGGATAACCGTGCCGGATCAGCTCACGAACCAGATGAATGCCCGCGGGGCCGTTTCCAACCACGACAAGATTTTCATCTGCGTCTGCCTGCTGAAGCTCAGGTTTATACTCCCCCTTATTCCGGGGAGACTCTGCAGGATCAAAGACCTCGACAACCGCGTTCATCGCTAACCTCAGGCCTTCTCACCCATGCCGAGTACGCCCTTTACTTTATCAATAAAGGTTTTCTCTTCAGCCAGTGACACATCGCTCTTGGCCAGCTCGTCTTCCATGGCGGCAATCATGGTGTCGGCCAGCACCTGATAGGTGGTGGCCCAGGCGGCGTGCAACTCATCGTTCCAGTCTTCCCCCAAACCTTTTTCCAAAGTAAACAGCAGTGAAGCACCTACCGGTTCAAAGTGCTCTTTCTTGACGCCGTATTCAATATGGCGAACACCCAGCTTCTGTACTGCAGGCACAATTTTTTCCAGATGGGTCAGGCCACGCACGGCGGTGTCGATCATGGTCATGAGCTTTTTGCCCTGCTCCGACATATCCGCACCCGCAAACAGCGGTTTCACTTCGGGCGCTACGGTAAAAAGCCGGTCGTAAAAAATAGAAGCGGCCGTATCGGCAATGGGCTCAACTTTTGTGAAACTGTCCTGAACCATTTTTACCTGAGCTTCGGTCAACATAATCAATGTCCTCTCACATCATCAGCATACAATCAGTCATGTTTCGGCCCCCTCTCAAGCTGAGCCTTTACAACAGTGGTCTCAGCAAGTTTCTTGCCAGATAAAAAGAATTTTTATGGCGTTAAAGCGGTGCACAAAATCATGACAATGCCCAAAACCGTTTCATTTTACGCACAAAAATCAGGGGCAATTCTGCTCCGTGAAATGGCACTTTTCAGAACCCCCAAAATTTCCCGCACCAGAAAACAGCAATCAGCCTTGCGTGAAAATTCCGGACTTTTTCTGGTGCAAAGAAGCCACCAAAACGCGATAAAACGCCATTCATTCAGCCGCAACAAAATAAAAAGACCGGATTCAGTTTGGTGCGCTGCGCCCCCGGAAGGCGCAGCCTGTTATGAAGTGTGAGAGTCGCAGCCTGTTATGAAGTGTGAGAAGCGCAGCCTGTTTGAGAGGTAAGAGTTGTTAATCCCGGGAGGCGTCAGATACAACAGAGGAAAGCGAAGGGTCTTTGGCGATGTTAATCATGCAATGATTCACCAGATCAGGCAGAGACGCCTGCAGGTGCGACAGAATCGCATAGGAAAACGCGTAGTAGGTATCGATCACCTCGGTGGTTACCCGGTACACCATTTCGCTGTCCAGGGTAATGGCTTTGCCTTCTACAATATCATTGCTTAACAGCTCCACCAGGTAATCACGTTTGACTTTTGCCTGGGCCAGTGTGTTGCCAGGCACCAGCTTTTCCTGAAGCACCGGTGGCAGTTCCCGCACCTTGCCATCGAACACGCCGGTTAAACGGCCCAGTTCCTTTAATAGAAATTCAATACGTCCCCGGGTCATGGCATCACACTGGTGGCTGGCCGCCGCATGGGTCGCCAGGCCCCGCAGCTTCGCCAACAGCTCAAAGCAGTCGGGCACGTTATTGCAGGCAATAAACTTGAGCACCGTCAGATTACGCAGTGTATCCACATCGGTAATAAAACGGCCCAGGTCATTGAGGTTATCGATATAGAGTTCACCCCGGGCCCGCACCATCCGCAACAGGTATTCGATCAGGTGGGAATGGTATTCAAAGTTTTCCAGCACCGCGTCGTCCTGCCAGTTATGGGCTATGGTTTTCCAGGCGCTGAGAATATTGTCCTTGTCATTTCGGTCCACCACCCCGTCGGGTTCCAGCATCAGCAGGTCAATGCGCAGGGCAATTTCCTTTTGCAGGTCCGGCAAGCGTTCGGCAAAGCGGTCGTCCCCGCCCAGCAGCGCCATGGTTGCACCACGGTGGCGCTGAATGCAGGCCACAAGCGCCAACATTGAACGGACCAGGGTCAGGGTATCGGCCGCCAGCTTGCGCCCCTGGTGCACGGCGAGCACGGATTCGTGCGCTTTTTCCATAATCAGCGGGGGTTTATCGTCAATTTCACAGGTTGCTAGTGCAATTATCTCGGGCATTGTGCTTTTTTAGACTCCGCGATGGGTTTTTCTGATCTCACACCTTATCCCGATACAGCAAAAAGCATTCCAGGCAGCGGTGACCCATCATTCAGGCCCATAAAAACCCCATGAATACAAAGCTTAATCCCCCCGGAATCAGAGGGTTAACGGATTTGGTTTAGGCCGGGAAGCTGTTATCCTACCAGGTTATCAGCCGCGGCCGGTGGTACCGGCCCGGAAGCAACGAATTCACAACTGAATTTACCCTTAAATTCCAACGCAAGATTAATGCAGTAACGACCCGTTATTCAGGAGAGAGTCCATGCCGTCGTACCGTTCCAAAACCTCCACCGAAGGCCGCAATATGGCAGGTGCCCGCGCACTGTGGCGCGCCACAGGTATGCAGGACGACGATTTCAAAAAGCCCATCATTGCCGTCGCCAACTCCTTTACCCAGTTTGTGCCCGGCCACGTGCACCTGAAGGATATGGGCCAGCTGGTAGCCCGGGAAATTGAAAAGGCCGGCGGCGTTGCCAAGGAATTCAACACCATTGCCGTGGATGACGGCATTGCCATGGGCCATGACGGCATGCTCTACAGCCTGCCTTCCCGCGAGATCATTGCCGATTCCGTGGAATACATGGCCAACGCCCACTGTGCCGACGCCCTGGTGTGCATTTCCAACTGCGACAAAATCACCCCCGGGATGCTGATGGCCTCCCTGCGGCTCAACATTCCCACCATCTTTGTTTCCGGCGGCCCCATGGAAGCCGGCAAAACCAAGCTGGCGGACAAACTGGTAAAACTGGATCTGGTGGATGCCATGGTGGCGGCCGCCGACCCGAATATTTCTGATGAGCAGGCGGAACAGTATGAGCGCAGTGCCTGCCCTACCTGCGGTTCCTGCTCCGGCATGTTCACTGCCAACTCCATGAACTGCCTTACCGAGGCGCTGGGCCTGTCACTGCCCGGCAACGGCACCACCCTGGCCACCCATGCCGATCGCCGCCGCCTGTTTGAAGAGGCCGGGCGCCGCATTGTGGATATTACCAAACGCTATTACGAGCAGGATGACGATCAGGTACTGCCCCGCAGCATTGCCAACTTCAACGCCTTTGAAAACGCCATTGCCCTGGACATCGCCATGGGCGGCTCCACTAACACCATCCTGCACTTAATGGCGGCAGCCCAGGAAGGGGAAGTGGACTTTACCATGCAGGATATCGATCGCATGTCCCTGAAGGTTCCCCAGTTGTGCAAGGTGGCCCCCAACACCCCCAATTATCATATTGAGGATGTGCACCGGGCCGGCGGCATTATGGCTATTCTGGCGGAACTGGATCGCGCCGGCATCCTCCACAGCGACACCCCCACAGTGCATTCCAAAACCATGAAGGAAGCCCTGCAGCACTGGGATATAAAACAAACCGACGACGAAGCCATTAAAACCTTCTTCCGGGCCGGCCCGGCGGGCATTCCCACCCAGGAAGCTTTCAGTCAGGATTGCCGCTGGGAATCCCTGGACGACGATCGCGAAAACGGCTGCATCCGTTCCATGGAACACGCCTATTCCCGGGAAGGTGGCCTGGCGGTGCTCCACGGAAATATTGCCCTGAACGGCTGCGTGGTAAAAACCGCCGGTGTAGATGAAAGTATTCTGACATTTTCCGGCCCGGCAAAAATCTTTGAAAGCCAGGATGATGCGGTTAAAGGCATTCTGAACGATGAAGTGAGCTCCGGTGAAGTGGTCATTATCCGCTACGAAGGCCCCAAAGGCGGCCCCGGTATGCAGGAAATGCTCTACCCCACCAGTTACCTGAAATCCAAAGGCCTGGGCAAGGCCTGTGCCCTGCTCACGGATGGCCGCTTTTCTGGCGGCACGTCCGGTCTGTCCATTGGCCATGTGTCGCCGGAAGCGGCTTCCGGTGGCGCCATCGGTTTGCTGCGCAATGGCGACATGATCACTATCGACATTCCCAACCGCACCATTAACGTGGACCTGAGTGACACGGAACTGGCAGCACGCCGGGAAGAACAGGATGCCATTGGCTGGAAGCCGGCCAAGGAGCGCCCCCGTAAAGTGAGCACCGCACTGAAAGCCTATGCGGCCATGGCCACCAGCGCCGACCGCGGCGGTGTGCGTGATCTGTCGCAACTGGAAAAATAACACTTCAGATAAGGATTCGTTATGAACACGGATGTTTTGGAAACACCAGTGGAACAACAACAAACCAACGGCACCCATAACGCTCTGGATAATCTGGAAATACGGCCTGCCAAAAAAACCGATCAGGGCGCCATTGCCGAGCTGATGTACAGTTCCGGCATGGATATTTACGACTATATCCACACCTCTGACCGCAACCACGCACTGGATTATATTCAGAGCGAGTTTTTAAGTGGCCGTGGCCTCTGCTCCTGGAAACTGCTGACAGTCGCAGTGCTGGACGGCCAGGTGGTTGCCACCGGCACCTTTTATGATCGCGATGGTTACAAAACCATGTCGTCGCAGTCGCTGTTCGCCATGATGAAGTATTACGGTTTTGGCTTTGTGCCCCGCCTGCTGCGGGCCATGGACACCACCAAACTGGTACGGCCACCCAAACCGGATGATCTGTATCTGGCAAACTTTGGTGTGTCGCCGGCGTTACGGGGCACCGGTATTGGCACCCGGTTACTGCAGCATAAAATTGACGAAGCCCGACAACAGGGTTACCGCATTGTGTCGCTGGATGTGTCTACCAAAAACCCCAAGGCAGAAGCGCTTTACAGCCGCCTTGGCTTTGCCGTTACCAAAATCAAAAGCATGACCGGGCGCGATGGCAATGAATACGCCGGCAAAAAAATGGAACTGTTTCTTTAACAGCGGAGTGATTACCGGAACGCAATGGAGTTAAACCAGGAACAGCAACGGGCCGCCCACTACCAGGGCGACGCCAAACATTTGCTGGTGCTTGCCGGCGCCGGCACAGGAAAAACCCGGACCATTATTGGCCGGGTTATTTTTCTGGTGCAGTCCGGTGTTCCCACCCAGCGTATTCTGATGCTTACCTTTACCCGCCGCGCTGCCAAGGAAATGCTGGGGCGGATGGAAAAGGATCTGGGCCCGGCCGCGCAACAGATTACCTGCGGTACCTTTCACCATTTTTGCCTGCAGATCATGCGGCGTATTCCCAAATCCTTTCAGCTGGAAAACACCACCATTATCGACCGGGACGATGCCCAGAGCCTGCTGCAACTGATTCGCGGTGAAAAGGTTCGCAAGGAAATCAAAAAAGAATTTCCCCGGGCCGCTACCTTGCTGAATTATATTTCCTACGCCAAAAACAGTTGCCTGTCGTTACAGGAATACCTGCTGCAGTTCACCGAACTGAGCGAGGAATTTATGGAACTGACACTGGCCATTGGTAAGGAGTACGAATCCCGCAAACGGCAGCGTCAGTATCTGGATTATGACGATATCCTGCATCTGTTTGTAAAAACCCTGGAAGGCCGTCCGGAACTGGCAGCAAAAATTGCCGGCCTGTTTCAGCACATACTGGTGGACGAAATGCAGGACACCAATCCCCTGCAATGGAAAATTCTTGAGGCCCTGTCATCGGCCGATCTGTTTTGTGTGGGAGACGACGCCCAGTCCATTTATGCCTTCCGCGGTGCAGATTTTAAAAACGTGCACAAATTTACCGAACGCATGGAAAACTCCGCGGTATTAAAGCTGCAGGAAAACTATCGCTCCACCCAGCCCATTCTGGACATGGCCAACTGGCTGCTGAATGAATCCGAAGTGGACTACGACAAACAACTGACCGCCGCCCGGGGCAGCGGCAGCAAACCGGTGCTGGTGGATTTTGAATCCCGCCACGACGAAGCCTCCTGGATTACCACAGACTTGCTCAACCGCCATGAAGGCGGCGCTCACTGGAGCGATCATATGGTGCTGGTGCGCTCCGCCTGGTCGGCAAAAATTCTTGAGGGTGCATTGATTGATGCCGGCATCCCTTACCAGTTTGTAGGGGGCACCAGCCTGCTGGAAGCGGCCCATGTGAAAGATGTGCTGTCACTCTGCCGTGCCGCCCTGAACCGGCTGGATGAACTGGCCTGGATCCGCTATCTGAAATGCTGGCCCAAGGTGGGCGATGTAACAGCGGCCAAAACCGTGGCCGCTCTGCTCAGCAGTGATCCCGCCGAACCGGTGGAAGACGTGGTGCGCTCGGTACTGAAAAACCGCAGCGACATTATTGAAGGCATCCGCATTATTCAGTCACAGCATGGCACCCCCAGCCAGGCCATTCGCCAGGCAACCGAACACATGAGCACCACCTTTCACAATCGCTACGATCGCTGGGAATCGCGACTGGCTGATCTGCGCCTGCTGGCAGACCTGGCCGCACGCTACAAGGATCTGCTGGGCTTTGTGGAAACCTATACCCTGGACCCCATCTCGAATTCCCAGGCAGAAAAAACCGATCAGGATGATGCCTTAACGGTGATTACCGTGCACAGCGCCAAGGGCACCGAAGCCCGGGTATGTTATTGCCTTGGGGTACAACCGGGCACCTACCCCCATATGCGCAGCCTGGGGGACAAGGACGCAGAGGAAGAAGAACGCCGGGTGCTGTACGTGGCCCTGACCCGGGCCCAGGATGAACTCATTATTACCCGCGCCGGTGACGACAGCCGCACCCTGTTCCATGGCGGCTCTTATGTACAAAGCGCCGGCTCACCCTACTTTCTGGAATACCTGCCTCCCAGCCTGGTGGAACACCAGCAATACGGCTACGGACTGGGGCTGGCCAGCAGCTCGGTGTTTGACGAGCTGCTGGACGACTTCGAATAAAACGGTTTCGCTGACCACTTAAAAGTGTGTCACCGTTACCCGCCGCTCATGGCCACCACGGTGGCGTGACTCCTCTTTGATACGATACACCCCGTGACGCTCGCCGTGTCTGCCATCATGACGGCGGTCGTGATGCCGGTAATGCTTCTTGTCGTGACGGTCGTGATGACCCCGGTGATGCCGGTCGCGGTGATGGCCTCGGTGCCCATCATAACGTCGATCACGATGGTAGGAATAGTGGCGATCATGACGGTGTCCGCAACCATTGTAGTGACGGTGATGTCCATGATGACGGTCTCCGCGGTGGTGATGTTTGCCTTTATAGTGCACTTCACGCACACCATCACTGGCTTCAATCAATGCATAACCTGCCACGGCGCCAATAGCCAGCCCGGTCAGTAACTGGGCAGTGTCATCATAGCCGTCATCATATTGGGCACTGGCAGACGTACTGACCGCCATTCCGGCCACCACCACTAACCCACTGAAAACCTTAGCCAAACTGGATCTTAATCTCTCTTGGGATAGTTTTTTAGATAATTTCATAACCTGCTCCTTTGTTTAAGCAACATCTGCTCACTTACCCCGCCATCCTACCTCCCGGAAACTGAACTCAACCTGAACCGAATTTAACTATCCGTTCAGGATGAATTCAGCCGTCCTCAGGCTAAATGGAGCCAGACAAAACGGAGGACTACCCATGAAATACCTGGCACGAATCGCAATCTTTTTCTCACTGCTGATGATGCTGGCACTGGCCGCCAGCGTGCAGGCTGCAGAGCAGTCAGCAGACACCAGCGCCACCAAATCCACCGGCAAACAGATCAGTGTGGACAAAACCGGCAAGCTGGTGGCCAGATCCCATTTTTCAGATGTATGGATTGATAACACCTGGGTCACCCTGCTCACCGATCAGGACGGCGACGGCTTTTATCACCACTTCCGGTTTCGTTTTGATGCCGACACCACCCACCTGAGTCAGGCGCTTTACGCCAAGGTGTTTATGTCTGACGGCAGCGACCAATGGAAAATCTTTGAATCGGATACCTTTGTGATTAACGCCCAGAGCGGCACCGACGTGTACGAAATCTCAACGTCACTTAACGAAGGCTACCCCACCGGCAACTACGATCTGATCCTGCGTTTGTATGACCCGGTATCCCACGAACTGCTGCTGGAATGGAACTGGCTGGACGACAGCCACCTGGCCAACCTGTATCTGGAAGACGCCGACCGCGACACCCTGTACAGCAGCACCCCCTATGTGCACAGCTTTACCACCGACCTGAGCGATGACTTTGACGGCGACGGCTACTTCAGCCGACTGGATCTGCGCGTGGATGTGGATGTGCCCTACGCCCGCAGCGATATCCGCATCGGCGTGGAACTCTATGATCCGGTGAGCGGCTGGGAGTCCCTGTACCTTTCACCAAAGATCACCATTGATGGCAGCAGCAGTCATGACACGGAAAGCATCACCCTGGAACTGGATTCCGGCTTTCCCGAGGATCACTACACCCTGCGCCTGACCGTGTACGAATCCCTGAGCCGGGCCATTCTGGCAACAGAATCCATTGACCAGACCATGCCCCTGGAAAGTCTGGATTACGAAGACTCGGATCACTATCGCTCCAGCAGCAGCCACGGCAGCGGTGGATCCATGGGGCTGCTTGGGTTGCTGATGCTGCCGGCACTGGCCGCCTTCAGGTTGCGGAAAAAGCGGCTATAACCAAAGCTGCTAATCATAGAACGGATATGCATACCGCCAGCCTGTGGACGGTCCACGCCACGGTTAATGAACCGCTATACTGAAATAAAAAGTCACACAGGTTACTGCATGTCGTATCGCAACACACTTGGCGCGCTGCTGCTGATAACACTTTTCAGCCACAACAGCGTACAGGCTGCGGAGGTGTTATCCATCCGGGCCGATAGCTGGTATCCCATGAACGGTGAGCCCGGTACTGCAAAACCGGGTTATATGATCGAGCTGGCACAAACCATAATGGCCCACCACGGCTACCAGGTGGATTACCAGCTGCTTCCCTGGAAACGTTCCCTGAAATACGTGAACCAGGGCCGCGAAGACTGCGTGGTGGGCGCCTATAAAGCCGATGCCAGAGAACTGCTGTTCCCCGAAGAACCCTGGGGTGTTGATCAGGTGGATTTCTACGTCAAAAAAGGCAACGGCTGGCGTTACCAAGGGCTGGAATCCCTGCAGGGTATTACTGTGGGGCTGATCGGCGGCTATGCCTATGAAGAGAAATTCAACACCCTGGTAAAACGCAGTAACGACAAGGATCGTTTTCAGGCCATCAATGAAGACAATGCCCTGGAACTGAATATCCGGAAAATACTGCGGGGCCGGATTACCGCAACCGTTGAATCCGTGTATGTCATGAACGCCAAACTGGAAGAGCTGGGCCTGACACAGGACATTGTCTCCGCCGGCACCCTCACCTCCGGTGAGCTGATGTACATTGCCTGTTCCCCCAAACGCCCCTCATCAAAACAATACCTGCGCTGGATTGATGAAGGCACCCAACGCCTGCGCCGCAACGGTGAACTGCAGAAAATCCTGTCCCGCTACGGGCTCACCGACTGGAAACCACAAGCACAACAATGAAAACACTGCTCAAGCGCTGGAACAACATCAAAAGTCTGAACACCAAGTTCGTCTTGATCGTTTTGCCTTCGGTGTTGTTTGCCACCATCGCCTTTGGCCTGGTGCTGAATAAAATCGCCACCGACAACCTGCAACGGGAAGCCGGCCAGCGGGCGGAATCTTTTGTGGAAGCCAACGCCCTGGCTGTATCCGATGCCCTCTGGGATCTCAGCGACAAAAATATCAATACAATCCTGTCATCACTGGAACGCCGCCGCGATGTGTTATGCGCCAGAGTCAGTGACGATATCAATGTGGAATACCACTCTCCCAGCTGGCCCTGTGAGAACACACAACCGGTGGTAGCCATTGCCAAAACCATTGAACATGAAGACGACGGCAGAATGGTAAAGATCGGCCAGATCAAGGTGATCTTTGACAAGGCATCACTGCTGCAACGGCAAAGCGGGTTGGGCAACTATTTTATAGGCGGCACCGTGGCAGTGATTATTGTGTTCATTACTCTGAGCGGTTATGTGGCCATTCGCATTATTATCGGCAAGCCCCTGGCACGCATTCGCCATTCACTGCATCACTACCAGGAAACCGGTGAACGGGTAAAGGTGCCGGTGGATGCCAACGATGAACTGGGGATTTTTATCAGCGAATACAATTCCGCGCTGGATATTCAACAGGACATGGAAGAAACCGTGCAGCAATCCCAGCGGCAACTGGAAGCCATACTGGATAACTCCCCGGTGCTGGTGTCCATGAAGGATCTGGAAGGTCGTTACGAACTGGTTAACCGCCGCTTTGAAATGTTTGCCGAACGCCCCAGGGAATCCATTATCGGTCTGACGGACTTTCAGATTTTTCCCGAAAGCCGCGCCCGGGAAATTCATCGCCTGGATCAGAAAGCGCTGGCGGAACGCAATCTGGTTCGCCAGGAGGAATGCTACCAGAGCAGCGACCACGAAGAGCACCATAGCATTCACTTCCGGTTTCCGTTGTATGATCCCGATGGCCAGCCCTATGCCATTTGCAGTATCGCCACCGATATCACCGACCTGCGTAAAACCACAGAAGAACTGATCCGCAGCGAAAACCGTCTGGACAATATTCTTAAAACCGCCTCCGAAGGTTTCTGGCAGCTGTCACCCTACTACATTATTGAGCAGGTGAACGATGCCATGCTGGAGATTCTGCAGCGGCCCTTGGAAGACGTGATTAATCACAGTATTTATGAATTTCTTGATGACTCCAACAGCATTCTGTTTCAGCACTTTGAAGATGAACGGGGTAAAGGCAACAACATTGAATATGAAGTCAGCCTGACCCGCCCCAGTGGCAAGCTGATTCCCTGCCTGTTCCACACCTCCCCCCTGATTGACCAGGAAACCGGTAAAGAGGTGGGCACCTTTGCCATGATTACCGATCTTACCCACCGCAAGGAAATTGAACTGGCCCTGCTGGATGCCAAACAGGAAGCGGAAGAAGCCAACAGCGCCAAATCGGATTTTCTCGCCAATATGAGCCATGAAATCCGAACCCCCATGAATGCCATCATGGGGATGACGCACCTGGCGCTGCAAACGGAACTGAGCAGCAAGCAGCGTCACTTTCTGGATAAAATCAACAGCGCCGCTTCGTCACTGCTGGGCATCATCAACGACATTCTGGATTTTTCCAAAATCGAAGCCGGCAAACTGGATATTGAGCGCATTCCCTTTTCCCTGGATAAGGTATTGGAAGACCTGTCCAATCTGGTGGGCCTGAAAGCGCAGGAAAAAGGCATAGAACTGGTCTTTAACGTTCATGCGGACGTACCTGACCAGCTGATCGGCGATCCCATGCGTATCAATCAGGTATTACTGAACCTGACCAACAATGCCGTGAAGTTTACAGAAGCCGGCGAAATCGTGGTGTCTGTTTCACTGCTAAAACGCGGCCCGGAAAAAACCGAGCTGGAATTCAGTGTCAAAGACACCGGAATCGGCATGACCGACGAACAAAGTCAGAAGCTGTTTCACTCTTTTACTCAGGCGGACTCCTCCACCAGCCGCAAATACGGTGGCACCGGACTGGGCCTGGCCATTTCCAAACGCCTTACCGAAGCCATGGGTGGCACCATTGGCGTGAGCAGCAAGCTCAATCAGGGCAGCGAATTTGTTTTTACCCTGCCCTTCAAGGAAAGTGAGCAGCAAATCAGTGCAGAAAATATCGAACTGCTGCAAAACATCCGGATTCTGGTGGTGGATGACAACGCCTCATCCCGGGAGATTCTGGAAGAGCTGATGGTAAGCTTTGGTTGCGAGGTAAAGTTGGCGGCATCCGGCGAAGAAGGCATCGAGGAAATTCTGAATGCCACCCGGAACAACACCCCCTTTGATCTGGTACTGATGGACTGGAACATGCCGGGGCTGGACGGCCTGGAAACCATTCGCCAGCTGAAACAAAAGCCCGAGATAGATCATTTGCCTGCACTGGTCATGGTGACTGCCTACAGCCGCCAGGATATTCAGGAGGAAGCCACCGCCCTGGGCCTGGATGGTTTTCTGCTAAAACCCGTTACCCCTTCCACCCTGCTGGATACCCTGATGCAGGCCGTTGCCGATGATATCGGACCACGCCTGCAGGACACCATTGAACAGGCTTCGGAATGGCAAACCACCAAATCACTCCGGGGTGCCCGCGTGCTGGTGGCAGAAGACAATGAAATCAATCAGGAAGTGGTGAATGAACTGCTGTCTCAGGCGGGAGTAGAAGTCACCCTCACCAGCAACGGACTGGAAGCCATTAACAAGCTCAATGAAGGGGAATACGACGGGGTGCTGATGGATATCCAGATGCCGGAAATGGATGGCTTTGAAGCCACCCGCGCCATTCGCGCCAAGCCGGAATACCAGTCATTGCCCATTATTGCCATGACCGCCAATGCCATGGCAAAGGACAAAGAAGACTGCCTCAACGCCGGCATGAACGACCATATCGCCAAGCCGTTCAAGGTGAACAATCTGTTCAGCACCATGGCCAAATGGATAAAGCCGGCCCATCCGCCCACAGACAGCACGCCAGACCCAACCCCGGCAGCAGATGCCATTAACCAGGCGCGCGGCCTGGCCACCGTGGAAGGCAATAAAACGCTCTATCACAAACTGCTGAAAAAATTTGAAAGTCATTTCGGCGATTTTGACCAGCGCCTGAACCACTGGATCGACACCGGCAACCACAAAGCCATTACCGGGGAATGCCACAATCTGAAAGGCGTTGCCGGCAATATCGGTGCCGATCAGGTACACGAGCAGGCGGCAGCCATGGAGGCCCTGGCCAAGGACAATGCCGACACTGAGGCGCTCAGAGCCGGGGCGAAAGCACTCCAGACGGCACTGGATCAAACCCTGGGGGAAATTTCCGCCCATACCCGACCACCGGATAACGCTGGCAGCAAAGAATCTCTGGATGTCAGTGAGTTAGCACCCAAACTTAATCAACTGGCTGAAATGCTGCGACACGACGATACCGAGGCCACTGAACTCATATTCGATATCCGCAGTCTAATGGAAAACAACCATGCCAATTCCAGCGCAGACAGCCTGCTTAATGAGCTGGAACACGAACTGGGGCAATACGATTTCGACGCAGCCCAAAGCTGCCTGAAACGGATTGCAGACAGCATCGGCGTTAAAATCGGCTAGGCTTGTAAGTAAGGCATCAGCAGGAACTTTCTATGGTAGCAACACCCACAATTCTGGTGGTGGACGACACCCCGGAAAACATTGACGTCCTCAGTGGCACACTGCGCCCCACCTATAAAGTGAAGGCCGCCACCAACGGCGAAAAGGCCCTCAAGATTGCCCAATCTGATGAGCCGCCGGATCTGATCTTGCTGGACATTATGATGCCCGGCATGGATGGCTATGAAACCTGCAAACACCTGAAGCTGGACAAGCGCAGCAAGAATATTCCCATCATTTTTATTACCGCCTTATCGGGAATTCAGGACGAAGCCCGCGGCCTGCAGCTGGGTGCCGTGGATTACATTACCAAACCCTTTATTCCCGACCTGGTGAAATCCCGGGTGGCCAATCAGATCGAGCTGAAAAAACACCGCGACCATCTTGAGGATCTGGTGATGGCGCGCACCAAGGAAATTCTCTGCCTGCAGGATATTACCATTGAAGCCATGGGCACTCTGGCGGAATACCGCGATCCGGAAACCGGTGGCCATATCAAGCGCACCCAGAACTATGTGCGCTTACTGGCAGAAGCCCTGATGCACGACCGCCGCTACGCCAACGAACTGGACCCGGAAAGTATTGAGCTACTGTACAAGTCGGCGCCCCTGCACGACATAGGCAAGGTGGCCATCCGCGATCATATTCTTCTTAAACCCGGCAAGCTGACGCCGGAAGAAATGAAGGAAATGAAGAAACACACAGACTATGGCTACGAATCCATTCAGACCCTTACCGACAAACTCAGTGATTCATCCTTTCTGCGTTTTGCCCAGGAAATTGCCATCAGCCATCACGAAAAATGGAGTGGTAACGGTTATCCCCATGGTTATGCCGGCGACAATATTCCCGTGTCCGGGCGCCTGATGGCCATTGCCGATGTGTACGATGCGCTGATCAGCCGTCGCTGTTATAAAGATCCTTTCAGCCATGATTTTGCAGTGGATTTTATTCGCAAGGGCCGTGGCACCCACTTTGATCCGGTGATGGTGGATAAATTTCTGGAACTGCATGATGAATTCCGCAAGATTGCCTTCCAGTATGCCGACCACGAAGAAGAGCGGGACATGCTGCGCCAGAATATCGGCGACGCATAAATAACCCTCAACCCCCGGCCGTGCCGGAATGCCCCCGCAGCTGCCGTGAACGGGATTCCATCGCCAGCCGGTACCATTCCGCCATTTTATGAATGCCATCGCTGCCACCGGCAATCACCCCGCCGGTAATGATCACATCCATGGTATGGAAAATCACCTGCTGCACCAGCCCGAAAGCCATGACCGCCGTTTCCGGCACCAGCACACCCAGGGTACGCAGCCCCGCCACACTCACAGCAACCCCCATGATCACCCCGATGCGTAATGCATAGATGCGCGTCTGGGCGCGATAGCGGAGTTTGTCCTGGCACAGCTCATCCAGTCGTTGCCGGGCTTCTGTCAGGGAGCCTGCGTCACGGCTGGTGGATTGCTGGCCGGATTCCTGCTGCCCCGGTTCACCCCGCTCCAGCCGCAACACCCGCTGCTCCTGCACCCTGATGGCCAGATCCAGCGCTTCCGATCCGTAGGCCCGCCAGTTGGTGAGTATCACCTCCTGAGCACGCTCCACAAACAGGGTAACCACGAATACCGACCCCAGCAGGGACATCACCTCAGCAGTGGTCAGTTTGATAGGCCCTACGGCCACCGGTGCAACCCAGAACGAGGCCACTGCCAGCAACAAAACCAGCAGCATAAATCCGTAGAATCCCCACTTTGTTTTAAATACCATAGTGCCCCGCTTTTTTTATTGTGATGCCGTCCCCGGTTGCCCCGGGGTATAATTTTGCTATGCGACTCGATAAATTTCTCAGCCACGCCAGCGCGCTCAGCCGTAGCGACGCCAAAAAAGCCATTAAATCCGGCCGGGTAAGCGTGAACCGGGAAACCGCCGGCTCCCCGGGCCAGATCATTCAACCCGATGACAAGGTGCAGCTGGACAACAGCGAACTGCAACTGTTCAACCATCGTTACCTGATGCTGCACAAACCCGCCGGTTTTATCTGTGCCGGCCAGGACGCCGATCACCCCACCGTGCTGGATCTGGTGGACGAGCCGGGCAAAGGCCAGCTGCACAGCGCCGGTCGCCTGGACAAGGATACCACAGGTCTGGTGCTGTTAACGGACGACGGCCAGTGGAGCCACCGGGTAACGGCCCCCAACAAGGAAACCTTCAAACGTTACCGGGTGATGCTGGCGGAGCCCCTAACGGAAGAGGCTGCCAACCAGCTACGCAAAGGCGTGCAGCTTCACAGCGAAAAGCAGCCCACCCGGCCGGCCAGGGTAGAAATAACAGAATCACACCAGATACTGTTGTCCATCAGCGAAGGCAAATACCATCAGGTTAAACGCATGCTGGCTGCAGTGGGCAATCACGTTATCGGCCTGCACCGTGAAGCCATAGGCCCACTCACCCTTGATGATGCCCTGCAACCCGGGCAGTATCGCCCCCTCACTCCCACCGAGATCGATTATTTTTCATGAGTACCGACCCCTGCCTGCAAATTCTGATAGACAAAGCCCGCAGCGAAAACAAAAGCGCACTCTGGCTGCTGGATGAAAGTTTTCCCCCGGATCGGTTGGGCGACATTCTGCCCCACGCCACCACCCACGCCAATACCAACGCTATAGTCACCAACCGCTATCATTTGCTGCTGGCAGGCAAGCAACATGATGCGCCGGTGGTGTTCAACGATTTCGATTTGAACCATCTGGCGCAGGCTTTTCCGGAAAGGGTTTATTACCGGGTTTCCAAGGAAAAGGCCGTCACCCACTACCTGATCAATCAGGTGTTCCGCTTGTTGCCTGTGGGCGGCACCCTGTTCTTGAGCGGTTTCAAAACCGACGGCATTAAAAGCTATGCGGACAAAGGCAAAAAACTCTTTGCTTGCAACACACCGCAGGAAAACCACGCCCAGGGCGCCAAACTGATTTGCCTGAGCAAACACCGCACAGCCGATGAAACCGACTTACCGCTACTGGATGACAAAGACTATCGCCAACCCAGAAGCATTTTTGAATTGCAGGGCAAACCGGTGCTATCCAAACCCGGCCAGTTTGGCTGGAACAAAGAAGATGCCGGCAGCGAATTTCTGATAAGCCATGTAAATGAACTGACAGCCAGTCTGAAAGCCCCCATAGCATCCGTACTGGACCTGGGTTGCGGCTACGGCTATATCAGCCTGCAGGCGTTTTACCACTGCCCGGCATTGAGCAAGGCCCGCTTTACCCTGACCGACAACAATGCCGCAGCCATTGACTGCGCCCGACAGAATCTGGAAAACCATCAACTGCCCGGCAAAGTGATCAGCGATGACTGCGGCAGCCAGATTAACGAACAATTCGATCTGATCCTGTGCAATCCGCCGTTTCATCAGGGCTTTGATGTGAGCCAGGATATTACCCGACACTTTTTGCAGAATACCCGGCGCTTGTTGAAAGCCGGCGGCAATGCCCTGTTTGTGGTGAACCAGTTTGTCGGTATTGAAAAGAAAGCAACGGAATACTTTGCCGGTGTTTCAGAGCTGGCGCGAAATAAAAGCTTCAAGCTGATTGTGTTGGCAAAGCCGAAAAAGGCAGAGGTTTAGTGTAGTTCACTCACCCTGTGGCCATTGCTGCGCATTATGAAGAACTCTCAGAATTTGAATTTCATCGGCCCTGTCACGGTATATCACTAAATAAGGCAAACCATCCACGACCAACTCCCTGGTGTCTGGCACTCTCCCAATTCGACCCGCTCCGGGATGTGCGGGCAATACCAATTCAATTTGTTCTATTATCCGTAACACCACATCAATGGCTACATTCGGGCTGTTATCTTCGGCAATGTAAACTTCTATATTTTCTAAATCACTTGCGGCAGGTCTAGTCCATTTTAGACGCACGCTTTGCCTCCCATTTCTCGCGCACCTCGTCATGATCAATCAAGTCACCGGCATCCGCAGCTTCTACACCTTCCTGCACTTGCTTGACGAACCACTCTTCACGCTCCACGAATTGCTTAATGGCCTGCGCCATCAACCAGGCCCGGGGCCTGTCCATGGCTTTTGCCATCTGGCCTACCCGTTCCAGCGTTTCTTCATCTAAACGTACAGATGTTGCTTTTAAACTCACAATTAGCACCTAGAGGTTCACAAAGGTTCTCCAAGAATACACCAGATTCGGAGCGCCATAAACAACTCTATAACCCATTGAATATTAAATACATTCTCCCAGAAAGAACTTCCCTTTTACTATTCCCTGGAGCCAATAGAAAGCAAAATGGCCACCTCCGACTTTATTTCACCGCAGACAGCCACCAAGCCGCTATTACCAGTTACTGGAATCCGTATTCCAGGGAAAGAAGGGATTCCCCACCTTTTCCATCACCGCCGCCAGCTCGGGCACATGCCGTACAATCACGGTTTTGAAATTGGTTTGCCGTATCCAGCGCATGCCTTCCGGCGTATACACCTGCTGGTTAAAGTCATTGGTATAAAAGCGGTCCGCCTGAAAACGCCGGGGCGCCATCATGGTAAAGATGCGGAAAGTGGTATCGCTGAACCCGAAGCCTTCCGGCCGGTAGCCTTCGGCCAGCTGGCCCACCATCACATCAATGGCCTCCACATCATTGTTGTAAACTTCACGCAGTTTTTCCGCCAACTGCTTGTCCGGCGTTAAATCCGTAAAATCCTGAATGGGCGGCATGTGTAACTGGCGGCGGAATTCATTATAACGTGGCACACCCCGTTCCCGGTCACGCAGAATATCCACCGCGGCCAGATCCATCACAGTGCCGTCGGGCATGCGCAGATTCTGTAAAAAACGGGGAAAGTTATTGGTGGTAATCTGCCCCGGGTGCGTCACGCCAAAGGAATAAAAAATATTGGCCGTGCCGAAGGCATCCATCACACCCGGCGCCTTGCTGAAGGCCTGGTCTTCGGTGGTGACATTCTCAATCAAGGTTCCAGTCTGATAATCAACAATGTCCACAGAATCACGGATCAACGGGTGCATGCGATACACCGCCACAAATTCTTCCGTCAGGCTGTAGGGGGCGCCGCGCAAATTCTTGTTGCCACCCACTACCAGATTCCAGTCGGCGTTCATGGCCAGCTTGGCCCGCGGATTATTCAGAATGGAAGGTGTCCAGTCCACCGTATGGATTTTTGCCATAATGGCGGCATTGATCATGCGGGCCTTGTTAAACAACTCATCGTCCGTCCAGTTCGGGTAGGCGGCTTTGAGTGTTTCCGCAATGGTATTGTGCTCCCGCACAAACAGCTCATGAAACATCTGCAGCCCCAGCCACCAGTTTTCGGTAAAGCCAGTCAGGGGTTGCCCGGTATCCGGGTTCATGGGCAGGCGGCCATCCGGAGAAAGTTTTAACTTGCCATCTTGCAGTGTGCGCAGGCGGCGACTGGTTTCTTCATCACTGCCATACAACTGCGAGCCATCCCACCAGTGGGTTAACCGGTTAATGTAAGCAGGTGGTGTACCCTCATAGGGGGACCAGGTGGGATCCAGTTCGGTTTTGGCAATGGCCATGTCCGGGCCCAGTTCTGCATACAGGGGATCATCACTGTCCAGGGGCACCTGATGATATTCCGACTCCGAATTTTTATGGGCCATCCAGTCATGCACCATAAACTGGATCCAGGCCGCCGCCCAGTAACTCAGAAAATCCACTTCCTTGATGTCATCACGGGTCATCAGCTCGCGGGATACCAGCCGCGGGTTTGGTTCCATCAATTGCGGATCAGGGTAAGCACTTTCCAGCGGCACATTGCGGCCAAAGCGAATCCCCGTACCGCCCATGCGCGTTTGCTCCAGATCATTACAGTTGCCATCCGGTGTGCGGTTTTCCTCATCCGAAGCCGTGCATGCCACGTTCTGCGGATAATCCACATTCGTATCCACAAAATTATTTTCATAGAGTTCCAGTACCTTTGTACCCAGATAAGCCAGGCCCGCCAGTCCCTCTTCCCACCAGCGCACTATCGGCTGATCCGGATCAGGCATATAGCCGCAACCTGTCGGCACCAGCAAACAGGCCGATAACGTCAGGTTGCGTAATGTTTTTCCAGTCTTGTTGTTTTTCATAAAAAGCTCCGTTGATCAAAAAGGCTCCCCATTTGCCCGGTAATTTCCCGGGAACACAGCAGCGCAAGGCTAACAAGCGGAGCAGGCTGCCACCTCATCAGAACTGATGATTTTTAATTGGATTACCCGTTACGGTTACAGAAAAAAACAGGCCGGCAGAGGTACACCTTGTTAGCATTACGGGGCAAACCAGTACCGCCACTGCAGACTTTCCGAAGAACAAAAATTACAGGTGAGCACCTTGGAAGGAGACAGGCCCTGTTCCTGGTTCAGTTATCTGAGACCGGAAAAAAAACTACAGCATCTATTTGAGCGGAACCGGCATCTGGTATTGAGTGCGCCGGTCGGCTCAGGCAAAACCACACTGCTGAACCAGTGGCTGCACAGCCGAAAAATAAAATACCAACGGCACCCGCTAGAAGCATTTGTAACCGCCACGGCAGAAAGCCCTGCGTTTTCCGCCAACGCTGTCACAACATCGGCAACGCGGGAAAAATTGTGGCTGCTGGAAACACCCCTGCTAACCGCTGCCAGCTTCAGACGATTGCTTAAAACCCTTGGCGCCATGGACGAACCAGGTCACCGCCATTTAAAAATCATCATCCTTACTCAGGCAACGGAAATGGCCGCCTGCCATCAACTGAAAGAGGCCGGCTTTGAGTCTGTTGGTGTGAATGAGCTGGCGTTTGACGCAGACGAGATCCGGGAAATGGTTGACCTCAGCCAAAATACCGCTGTGCGATCACGTGTTTATCACAGTATTTATAACCACTCCCTTGGCTGGCCCCTGGCAACCTTTGCGGCACTGAATCATGTCACGCAAAACATTCAGGGAGAAACAGACCTCAATGCAAGCGCTTGCCAGGCAAGCATTCTCAACTGTCTGACAAACACAGGCAGCCCTGCACCCGGGGCCGCGTCCCTTTTGCAGATTATCGCCAATGTGGGGGAACTACCCAGCGGAGCCATCAAAGCCTGTTGCAATGAACCGACAGCTGCAATGAACTTTCTGGTACGGCAGGGGCTGGCGCAATATCAGCCGGGCTATGACAGCGAGGGTGTATTGAGCTTGTCCGCACTGGGTAAACTCTGGCTGGCGTTTATCGGTCCGGCAGATAACGAAGCATTACTGCAACAGGTAATTCACTGGTTGTGCGAACATAACCAGTATGAGCGGGCAATACCGGTACTGTTGGCGCAAAAGCGTACCAACGCAGTTGAACAGCTATTATTGAAAGCCGGCGACAGACTGGTGTCCCGGCTGCGCACCCATGACCTGTATCGCTGGATCAGCCAACTGGATAACCTGTGTCACATTCAGCACCCCTGCCTGTTACTGCTGGCCACGCGTACATTATTCTACGAAGGCCGGCTCCATGAACTGAACTCGTATTTCCGGCGTTTGCAACAGGCCGTAACGGAACAAAGCCTTGCCCGACTGCAGTCAGAATTATCACCCCGTGACTATTCCCGGTTTCTGTCGGAATACCAGCTTTGCTGCACAGCCCTGAAAATAGATCCCGGCATTGCCGGCCAAACGGCTCAGCTTTCCGACAACAGTTTTCATCAGGAGAATACCTGCACTCTGCTCAATAAAAGCCTGCAACTGGCAGAAAAAGGTGATCTGAATACAGCAATCCCCATGCTGCAAGCCGGGATCGACAAAACCGGCGCCAGCGAAGAAACGCCGCTCCACATGATGTTTTCACTCATCTATATCTGGGTGCTGGTATTGTCCTGCAATCTGGAGCGCGCGGAAGCTTTTATCAAAGAGTTACATGGAAAACTCCGACAAACCCGGGTGGTGTATCTGGCAGCCTGCGACTGGCTGGATGTGATGGAACTGCTACTGCTAAGAATCAAAGGCGACACCAACACACTGCAGAAAAAACTTCCGCACCTGCTGACCACGGAAGCCTTTACCAACGATTTCCAGAAACACTACCTGCTGCTGAACCTGGAGGCGGACCTTTATCTGGTAAAACAAAACCTGTACGAAGCCCGCCGCAGTATTTGCCAACTGGAAAACCTGCAATCAACCAGCAGCAAACAAAGCTACTGGATGGCAACCGCCGACACCATGAAAACAGTGCTCACCGGCCTTGATAAAAATCGCGACTCTACAAGTGAATTCACCGAAAGCAGTAACGGCCTGGCAGAGCAAACCAGACTCTTATGGCAGCAAAAACAGAAGATGTACCATCAACCCTTATATGTACCGCTGGCCACACTGGAGCCTTTACACGAACAACTCGTGAAAGACGGCCAGTGGCTCAGGGTAATGGAACTGGATGTAATGCGGGCCGTGTGCCTGCACCGACAAAAGCGCCGCCGGGAAGCCGCCAGCCTGTTTGAACGGCTCTTTACCAGCCTGGAAAACAAAGCCTGCCTGGGGGTGCTGCTGGACCCGTTCCTGTTGTGGGGAGAATTACTGCACGCGGTAACGCAACCGGCCATTAAAACCAAAGCTCTGGCGCTCTACCGCAACGCCCGTGAGTTTGAACCGGCGCACACCAGAAGCAGAACCAGCCCAATAGTAGCCCCACCCTACGAACCCCTGAGCCCACGGGAAAAACAGGTGCTGGAACTCATCGTTGCCGGCCATTCCAGCCAGGCCATGGCAGATCAGCTTTGTATATCGGTTACCACGGTAAGAAGCCACATTCAGAATATTTACCGTAAACTGGCGGTGTATAACAGAGCGGAAGCGACGGCGGTGGCGATTAAAAATGGTTTGGTTGATAGTGCCTGAAGCGTCAACCACCGGAAGCCCTAGAACAACTTCCTGATCTGATACCGCAACAATCCGGATTTATCCGCTTTATCCAGCTCCCCTATTGCAGCCATACGCTTTTTCAAAGTGGACTTCTTCACTGCGTTCCGAAAAAAACCACCAATGGCATTGTCACAGGTAGGCGTAACAAAACGAAAAGCAGAAGCAAACGCCCCATCAGCATCCCCCTCCTTCATCAACGCGGAATTTTTCAGTTCCTTCCAGGCCACGGTATTCACCACCAGCACGCCATCTTCCGCCAGATTCTGCTTCAGCAAATCACACCAGTCATCATCCAGCGCAATAGCACGTACCGGTTCGCCGTTACAGTGGCCGTACAGGTCGTCAATGATCATATCAAAGGGCGGTCCCTGGTAACGTTCCAGCCAGGCTTTGGCGTCGTCCTCGTAGAGCACCATATTGCTGTCGTTCAACTGAAAATATTCCCGGGCCACGTGCAGATGTATGCCGCTCAGCTCAACCCCGATCATTAGCCCCGGCTGCACCCAGCGCTTCAGCTGATGCAAAACGGCACCACCACCGACGCCCAACAGCAATACGCGCTGAATCTGTTGCGGCGGTAAAAACAGGGCTGGCATAGTGAGCAAATCCCAGACGCTGCTGGTTACCGGTCGTTCCGGGTTGTACTGGGAATGCAGTACACCGTTGCTGTAAAGGCGCACGGAACGCCCCGCCTGTTTTACCTGATAACAGGTATCACCGTCCTGATGTTGCCATAACGTTGCCAAGTGTTAATTCCGCTCCGCCTTACGCACCAGTTTTTCGATTACCTTGGCGGCTGCCACAAAACCAAAGGTGGCGGTTACCATGGTGGCGGCACCAAAGCCGCTGGAACAGTCCAGCCTTGTGCTGCCTTCCATCACGGATTTTTGCTGACACACACTGCCATCGGGTTTGGGGTATTTGAGTTGTTCCTGAGAATACACGCAGGGCACACTGTAAGTGCGTTTCGGGTTGCGGGAATAGCCATGATGGCGGCGCAACATGGAGCGCACTTTTCTGGCCAGGGGGTCGTTAAAGGTTTTATTAAGATCCCCCACGGTCACCATGGAAGGGTCCAGCTGGCCGCCGGCGGCTCCGGTGGTCACTATCTTGATTTTCTGGCGCTGGCAGTAGCTGATCATGGCGGCCTTGGAGGTCACACTGTCAATACAGTCGATCACAAAGTCCATGTCTTTGGTAATGAGTGTGGCCAGGTTATCGCGGGTAATAAAATCCATGACAGGATTAACACGGCAGTCCGGATTGATGGCCTGAATGCGCTTTGCCATGGCCTCTACTTTCAGCTGGCCAATGGTTTCCTGCTGGGTGTGAATCTGGCGGTTGGTGTTGGTAACGCAGATATCATCCATATCAATCAGGGTAATGGCACCGATACCGGAACGGGCCAGTGCTTCTGCTGCCCAGCTGCCGACACCACCAATGCCTACCACGCACACGTGGCTGGAACGCAGGGCTTCCAGCCCGGTTAAACCATAGAGCCTGGCAACACCACCAAAGCGATCATAATAAGGATCCGGCGTTTCATTCACTGACATCCGGCAGCACCTCTGACAAAACACGCACGACATTACCGCCCATGATTTTTGCAATCTCCGGGTCGGTAAAACCATCATTTTTCAGGGCCTGGGTAATGGCTTCCAGGCGACTGGTATCGAAACCCACTGTCACAGCGCCGTCAAAGTCGGAGCCCAGTCCCACATAGTCCACGCCCACCAGGTCCGCCACATGGCGAATGGATTTAACAATCTGCAGCGGCGACATGCCGCAGGCAGCGGAAGGCCAGTAACCGATACCCACCACGCCGCCGGTTTTTGCCACGCCGCGAATATGCTCGTCGGACAGGTTGCGTATGCGGGGGCAAACCGCTTTAACACCGGTGTGGGATACCACCACCGGTTGTTTGGCAAAGGCCAGGGCTTCGCTGGTGGCAGCTTCAGATGCATGAGCCAGATCCAGTACCACACCATCCTGTTCCATACGGCGAATCAGCTCTTTTCCGAATGGGGTTAACCCATACTTTTCCACACCGTGGCGCGAACCCGCCGCTTCCGTATCAAAAAAATGAGTGAGCCCCATCATGCGGTAGCCGGCTTTAACAAAGTCATCGTAAAGCGAAATTTTACCGTCGATCACCTGCATGCCTTCAAAAGCCAGCAACCCGCCGGTTATGTTTTTACCCTGTTGCTTTTGTTGCACCAGTTGTTCCAGCTCCTGCTTGCTGGTGATGATTTTAAAAGTGCCTGCGGATGCCGCTTCCACCGCTCGCAATTTTTCTGCCTGATAAAAACCGCGGGCGGGAATACTGAACCAGGTACTGACCGGCCAGCGTTGGGAAAACGCCAGCAAACCGAACGCATCCAGGTCCGGATTGTATTCATGGTTGTGGATGGGGCTTACCTGGGTAACGACACCAAATACCTGCAGGCCGACATTACCCTGCAGCAGACGAGGCACATCCACATGGCCGTGATCACCCTGTTCACTCAGGTCTCTTGCCCATAACAGAGGATCCGCATGCATGTCGGCAACAAACAGGCTCTTGTGCAGGCTTTTGGTTTGTTCTGTTACCTCCGGCATTTCCGTCGCTGCCAGTTTTACCAGCAGTTTCTCACCATAGGCCGGGCCCTTGGCCCACAGATACACCAGTGGTGAACCCAGTACCACCAGCAAAATCGCCGCACTGATTAACACCCTGCGCCTGATTCGATCACTCCTGCTCATAGACCCTGTCCTTTCATACTCTAACTTCCCTCTCTAACTTCCCTGCAGCAAATCCCGCAGCCACTGGGGATTGTCTGATATCAGGTTTTTAACGGTATCCACAATGGCCTGGGTTTGCCGGTCTATTTCAAAATTCACCTGTTCACCCAGGGCACGGGTGCCATGCACTGTCACCCGCAGGGTTTCGGGAATATAACTGACACTGAGCCGGCATTGATCTTTATCCAGATCCGCAATAGTCAGGCTGCAGCCATCCAGGGCAATAAAGCCCTTTTTAAACAGATACGCCATTGCCCATTCCGGTAACTGGTAGGTTACCCGTCGGTTGTTGTCGCTGTCTTCCACCGCCACAATGGTAGCCATGCCATCCACGTGGCCCGATACCAGGTGGCCGCCGATTTCATCCCCCTGCCTGGCAGAGCGTTCCACATTCACCTGATTGCCTTCAGACAAACCACCCAGACTGGTGAGGTTAAGGGTTTCCTCCATGGCATCAAAGCTTACCAGCGTGCTTTCCTGGCTGGTAACCGTCATACACACACCATTGATGGCAATGCTGGCCCCCAGGGAAATATGGTTTTCCAGCCCTGCCGGCAGGCGAAGGGTCAGCCGCTGCAGGCCCGGCAGTTTTTCGATGGCCTCAACCGTGGCCATGCCCTGAACAATACCTGTGAACACATTGCCTCCTTTGAATCGATTTGCACACCTGGCAGAAAGTCACATTTTTTAGCACCACTATGCCGCTACCGGATTTTTTCCGCGCCGCCATAATGAGTTCCAAGAAGTACAGCAACTCACTTGAATTTTTTAGGTTAAGTTTTTCGTTAATGACTTAATTTTCATTGGAACAGGGATTTTATCATGATGCGTTTTTTTAAGAGCCGGTCAAACAGCCACACATCAGAAGCCACCGTTATCAGCAACGCCAAGCCCCGCAGCCGGGCAACCGTGGAAGGTATCCGTAAAAAGCTGGCAGACTACCAAAAAACCGAAGGGCCTGCCCGCTTTATTCAGCCTCAGGAACTGACCTACCTGAAGAATGGCACCATTCAGTTTGATGCCCCCGGCAGCACCGGTGAAATGACGATGGGATTTGCGGTGCCCTTCAGCCTGGTGTAAGCCAGTCGGGGCACCCTTTTTTGGAAGGGAAGGAACTCAGGCCGGGATGCCTGCCGCCTCCATATAATGACCGAACCGGGCCTGCAGTGCCGCCCGCTCGTCGGTTTCCCAGGGGTGAAAACCGGGCCGCAGATAATTCAGGGTTTTGGGTAACAGCGCCCATACCAGCCCTTTCGGGCCCCACACCAGTAAACGGGCCTTGCGCCGGTTCTTGCGGTTCCACTGCCCATCGGCTTTCAGCAGGTAAATATGGCGCTTTTTCACCTGCCGCATAATATCCAGCAGCGACAACACCAGCCCGATCTGACGTAGTTTGTAACGGCCACCGGCCTGGTGGTACAGGTCATAACATACCGCCTTGTGCTCCACCTCTTCCAACGCATGATACAGCAGCAAAGAACGAAACGGCTCAGCGGCGTTTTCCAGCAGATCCGGCCGCTGATACAGGAAAATCGAGGCGATAGACGCAGTAAAATGCTCCGACGCCGCTGTCATGGAAAGGCGCGCCAGCGGCGAGATATTGTCCCGGGACCACTTCCGCAAATCCCGCAATTCCTTGTCGTATTCCGGCATGCGATCGTAACCCAGCTGCTCCAGGGCCTCACACCAGGCATCGTGTTCCCGGCCGTGATAGGCCTCCTGACGGATAAACTGCTGAATTTCCTCATTAAGTTTTTCAGAGAGGCGGGATTTGTTCATCTGGTCGCGGGTATCCCGGGCAGATTCAATAAAAAAACGCTCCCCTTCGGGAAAGGTCGCCTGCAGCGCATTAAAGAAGTGGGTAACAACGGGATCGTTACTGTGCCAGTAACGGTTCTTTTTCATGGCCTCCAGATAATCGAAGTGCACTTCGCGGGCCTTGATGGTCAGGTTTTCCGGAGTTCTCAGTTTTGGCATAGCACCCATAGACTTTCCCTCACTGCTGCGGCTAATACGTAGGATTTGTGGTTTAAACCGATAATCAAAAAGCCCCACGGGAAAAACACTTTTTGTGAGACTACCTGGTCAGTGTATCCTAAACCTTCGGAATATCAGGGGGTTGCGGCGTCAAAGATTTGTGGGTCAGCGACATTCTGAGGCTGTTTTTTTGATCTAGACTTGAATACATGCCGCTAACGAATAAAAACGCTCCGACATTAAGATACAACATCTTGTTTTTTAAGCGTTTATCCACAACCTACCAGGCTGCAGCCCTGAGCCGCCGCCACTGGTGCCCTGGGTTTCAGTTCCGTCTGATGCCGGTTTTGTTGTGCCTGGCGGTTATTTCACTGGTTACTTCGGGCCAGGTACAGGCCAATGGCATGAACGCGCTGGTGCAGGAGGCCACCAAACCGAAAACCCGGGTGCTGGTGTGGCAGAACAATGAGCCGGATTTTCTGCAGGCCATTGAGCAGGGGCAGCCGGTCGACTGGTCCAAACCCAGTCGCAATACACTCAACCTGGGGTTCAGCAAGGATATCGTCTGGATTCAGGTGCCGGTGTTTTTACCCAAAAGCGAAACCAATGCCAGGGAGTTTGTGTTTTACCTGGACTACTCGCTGATTGATGACCTGACCCTGGTGTTACGCCGCAACGGGGCCACCGATGATGTGTATCACACCGGTGATATGCGGCCCTTTGATACCCGCCCCATCAAACACCGCACTTATGCCATGCCATTCACCCTGGCACCCGGGGAGGAAGCCACCATCTATCTGCGGGCGGAAGCCACAGACACCTTGCAGTTTCCCATCATGATCTATACCGAAGAGCGTTTCGATTACCACCGCACCCGGGAACAGTATGTGCTGGGCGCCTACTATGGTGCGCTGACCATCATGATTACCTTTATGTTGTTCCTGTATTTTGTGCTGCGGGAAGTGACCCTGCTGTACTTTGCCGGTTTTACCTTTACGGTGATATTGCTTACCGCCTGCCTGTACGGCGATACGCTGCATGCCTACAACGACCTGAATCCCCACCTGAACAAATGGTTCCGGGTGTTTGCGCTGGTGATCGGCGCCGTAGCCATGGGACTGTTTACCCGGGAGTACCTGAACACCGCCGAGTTTATGCCCCGAATCTATCGGGCCATTACCATCATCATCAAATGCAGCCTGGTTTATGCCGTTATCCTGGCCTTTCTGCCCTTTTTCTATGCCATTCAGTTATCGCTGGCGCTGGCTGCCTTTCTGTCGATTTTTGCGTTTGTAACCGGCGTTATGGCCCTGCGGTTTGACTATCCTCCAGCCCGCTATTTTATGCTGGGCTGGATTGTGTTTTTAACCGGAGGCCTTGCCAATGTGCTCCGTGCGTTTTCCATTGCGCCCACCAATCTGTTCACCGAATATGGCGTGCAGTTTGGTGCGGTGTTTAATGTGGTCACCGTGGCACTGGGGATTGCCCAGCGCTTTACCACAGAACGACGGCGGCTGTTTTCCCTGGAAAAATCCGCCCAGGAGGAACGCCACAAGAAAGAACAGGCCCAGGCGGAAGTGCGTGCCAAAAGTCAGTTCCTTGCCAACATGAGTCACGAAATCCGTACCCCCATGAACGGCGTACTGGGCATTACCAACCTGTTAAAAGACACGCCGCTGAACCCGCAGCAAACCCAGTATGTAAAAACCATTGAAAATTCCGGCAACGCCCTGCTCACCATCATCAACGACATTCTGGATTACTCGAAAATTGAAGCCGGGAAAATGACCCTGGAACGGATCGAATTCAATGTGGATGAACTGGTGAGTGAAGCCAGCTCCCTGTTTGCGTCGGTGGCGGATGAAAAGGGGCTGGACTTTCATGTGGTGTGCAAGAGTGCATTGCCGTCGATCATTTACAGCGACCCCATACGAATTCGTCAGGTACTACTGAATTTACTGTCTAACGCCGTGAAATTTACCGGGCAAGGATCCATTACTATCGAGTATGAAACGGATACCGGCGGCAACCTGCCCATGATCCGCTTTTCGGTGATTGATACCGGCATTGGCCTGACCCGCGACCAGCAGGATTCGCTGTTCCAGTCCTTTGTGCAGGCAGACACATCCACTACCCGGCAGTTCGGCGGCACCGGTCTGGGCCTTTCTATCAGCCAGAAACTCTGCGAGTTAATGGGCGGGAAAATTCATGTCAGCAGCGAATACGGCCAAGGTTCCTGTTTCAGTTTCAGTGTGCAAACCAATATCGATTCCATGCCACCCAATCACATTCTGGCGTTCAAACAGAAATACCTTGGCATGTTCCGGGATCGTCGCATTATGGTAGCCGACACCCATGGCCGAACCCTTACCAGCCTGCAGCTAAGGTTCAGCCAGTGGCAGTGCGACTGCAACACCTTTACCAGTAACGAACTGCTGCTGGAAAACCTGGCCCCCGACAACGAACCCCTTGCCATTATTCTTGACTATGATCCGTTGCACGCCGATCCACGTCAGATGGAAAGCACCCTGACCCAGCTGAGCCAGATACAGGCACCGGTAATTTTCAGCGCATCAACCATGATCAAGCCCAATATCGATGAACAACAATTCCACCAGCCCATTCGCATTGTGGAAAAGCCTCTGAGTTTCTATCGGGTGTACGCCATGATAGAGGAATGCCTGTCGGATCAGCAGGAACGCCAACAGGTACAAACCCGTAACGATGAACTGGCCAACCTGACGGTGCTAGTGGCGGAAGATAACAAGGTAAACCAGATGGTGATCAAGGGTATGCTCAAGCGGCTGGGAATCAAACCCACCATGTGTGACAACGGCCAGGAATGCCTGGAAAAAGTGGCCATGCTGAAACAGGTGGACTGCATTATTATGGACTGCGAGATGCCGGTGCTGGACGGCTACGATGCCACCAGCAATATCCGCGAACTGAAGGACATTACCCAACCGGTGATTATCGGCTTAAGCGCCAACGCCCTGAAAGAGCAAGAGGAAAAAGCCCTGGCCCACGGCATGAATATCTATCTGCGCAAGCCGGTGGACTATGACCAGTTAAAAGCGGTGATGCTGGATTTCTTTCTGCAGCCGGAACCGGAGCAGGTAGCCCGGTCCCGGGGGTGATTGGTTCTTTCTCGGCGAACGCCTCAACAGTACGGGATGATAAAACCTTAAAAATCCGCAAAATCTTTACGGGACTACTCACTATATAACTAAGGTATGTATCCATAGTTTTCAGGATCAGCAGAATATGCTGATAGCGAGTCCCCATGTCAATCCGATTTTCCATAGACGGACAGGTCATTGATATTGTCCATGTCAGCCAGAGCGGTCAGATCATTCACCAGCACCGGGTGCGCTTTCAGCAAACGGGGGACATTTCCCGCTTTGTCGATGACTTACTGGCACAAAATGCTGGACAACTACCGGAATTACGCCGGTTTTTGGGTCTGCCAAGCTCCGAAGCGCCTCGCGAAACTCTGATAGACCAGTTAGGGAAGGGCCAACTCAGGGCCCAAACAGGTGCGCTTTCCCATGCTGGAGGGCCAGCAAAGGCCCCTCATGCACCGTCCCGACGGCAAAACACCGGACCGAGATCAAAAATCTACAGCGACAGCATGCTCCGCCAGCTGGAGCACCCGGATTCAGAAAATTCCGGCAGAGACCCGAGAGTTTCCCATCAGCCCAATAGAGCCACCACATCACCGGAGACAACTGCAAACGCAGCACCCGCGGACACCCGTTATAAAATCAGTGTGGAGCTGGCAGGGAGAGCCCGCTGCTTCAAGCAAAGGCTGGAGATAAACCAGCTCAACGAGGGTACTCAGCCTGGCGAGCGCCAACAGAGGCAAAGCCCCAAACCGGATCATGAGTCTCCCCACCGCTGCCTGATAGAATTCCAGGGTTTGAGTAACGCACCCCGCAACCTGGATCTGGTTATCAGTACCAGCGGCTCAGCCGGAGACATCCGCCTGCCGCTGGTTGAGAGCCATCCTGTAGCCGAAAAGAGCACCGGGAAAGAAGAATGGGACACTGTCATCATTCCCATCAAACCACTGGGCTATATCAACAAACAACGGGACAGGCGCCAGGCGGACCTGTTAAGGCCCGGTTACGTTTACGTGTTCTGGCAGGGGCGTTTGTGGCGGGAACTCGAAGTCAACCGAAATAACAGCTTCAGGGATATCGACGTACAGGCTTACCGTAACGGTGGGGCAACGGATACCGAAAATACCCGTCAGGCAGAAGGCCACTGGCTTAACGAAATCTGGCTGCCCTACAAATTAAAGGGTGCCGACCAGAGTGATCAGATTCAGCTCCTTTATTCCGAGTGCCAACTGGACTTTTCCTATATCGAAAACCTGGAAAACGACAGCGGCAAACTGGCGTCCATTAGTACCGCCGCGAGTGAACTGAAAAACTATAGCTCGCAAAAAAGTTTCAATTCCTGCACCGCTGATATCGGTGCCATTACAACAGCCTTGCTGGATCAGCAAATTGATCCTGACGCCGGCTATCAGGTGGTCAGCAAAAAAGGACACCAGCTGAACCGTTCCCGCAATCACAATATTCCGGTTGCCTACCTTGAACCACTGGGGGAAAAATTTGCTCTGAAAGTGGAAGATGAAAATGGCCGCCCTTTTACAAACCGCAGCATCAACCTGAATCATGGCGGGAATATCATTACTGCCGTCACCGACAGCAACGGTATTGTTGAAATCCCTCTGCCTGAAGCTATTGATGCGGCCGAACTGGAGCTTTCACTGGGAGAAGATCAACCACTACGCCGTCTGCCCTTTGAATGCCTGCAATCAGCCATTGAGCCGGTTGCCACAGTCAAGGGGCAGCAGCTCAGGCTGAATAATCTGGGCTACAACGCCGGTGTGGTTGATGGTATCAACGGTCGCCGCACCCGGGCTGCCGCTCGCGCCTTTCAAAAAGACAGCAACCTTCAGGTGGACGGCATTATCGGCCCCATGACTCAATCCGAACTAAAGTCCCGGTACGGACGCTAAGCCAGGGAAGTATTTATGACCGCAGATATCATTGAAATGCCTCGTACCGCGTTTACGCTTAACAGTCTGAATAAACTGGTTATCAGGGCTCCTCAGCAGTTTCAGGCGGTGGTACCGGTTTGCCATGAGCTGAATGATTCAGCATTTCCCGATATAGAGGGAGTACCCGGCGATCAGCACGCCCTTGAAGAATACCTTGGCGCCATACAACAACCCGCAGACACATTGATCCGCCCTTTGCGTACAGGCTATTTGTATATCTTCAGGGAAAACACGCTGTACGCAGAATACCGGATTACCTATGACGACCAGAAAAAGCTGAGCTACTACGCCCACATTGACTTTTCCAGAGAACAGGGCAAAGACACCAGAGAATCCGATCCGGACCAGCCCGCCGCACCCTATGTGCTGATACCGGCTGAAGGCGAATATCAAATTGCCTACAGCGAAGGCCAGTGGCCCTGGATAACCGTGCAACTTTTCGGAGGCCTGGAGTTAGAACAGAACCTGCCACAATTCTCTATACCAGCACCGCAAGCAGACAACAACCTGCTTGACTGGAATCCCGGTATCGCCAGAAATCTGCGCAAAAAACGCTGCCATTCACAGCAACCGGGAACAACTCCTGACGGTGGATTGCTGACACCGCTATCCAAGGCCACCCATAAACCCAGCCCCGAACTGCCGGAAGCCTTCAGCGAATTGCTGCCGCCTCTGGCGGAACTGAAAAACCATGAAGATGCACTGGAACCAGAACAACAGGTAAAAGACTGGGTGCTGTTACCCATTAAAGACCCCTTATTGATTGGCCACCAGTTGCTGGAAGCCCTGCACCAGGGGTGGGATGCACTACTGCTTGTTATGCAGAACATGCAGGACCCGGATCACCCGTCCTGGGAATACTCCCGGTATTATGAAAGTGCGCTCATTGCTTATCAGGTATTTTATCAGCGCGACAAGGTTGCCAAAGGAAAAACACGCTGGCAGCAGGATCAGGGCAGCGAAGACGCCTTTAACCACCTGAGCCTTGCTGATCTGGAAGCTGCACTGGCTATTAATTTGCGGCGTGTCATTAACGATATCATCGGTGCCTTGCAAAACGAACTCGCCCGGTTTATGACAGGAAAAGATCAATGGCAAGGCTGGGACGAGTTACTCGATGCCTGCCTGAACGATTACATACCCATGCCCCATATGCCGGCGGGCCAGCAACAGAACGAAGACGACCCGGCTACCTGGGGCTATGCCCATCGACGCTGGTATCATCTGGATGCGCTGATCAGCCCGCTGGCCCAATCGCCCCGCGAGCTGGATAAACTGATCGCACAGGATCCCGTCAGCCTGTCGCTGGCGGATAAGGTGCAACACTCCCTCAGCAAAGAATTTATCAGGGATCTGCTACGTGGAAATCACTCCCTGAGCGCCCATGTATTCAATGCCCCTGAAAAAGCCTACTACGCGTTTGAAGAACCTTTACTGGCACTCCTGGATTTTGCGAACACACTCACACAGTATGACGAAAATACCTACACTGAAGAAAAAGCGCTGTTAGAGGCATTATTCAAAAGCACACCACCCCGGAACAGCTATCGCCAGGACCTGGCCGCCCAAAAATCCGCTCAGGACGACAAACATCAGGAAGAAACCTCAGGCCAAATCAAACTGGCGGACGCAGCCAAGCTGAGCATACATTCCGTACGCTTTGTTGCCAAACTCACCAATTCCGTTGGCTCTGCCGCCCTGAGCACCGCAGCCAAAGAGCTCCACAGCAGAAAGCTGCACCCCACTTTTGAAAAGATACGCCACCTTTTTAATACCGTCAGCCGATCCCATTTACGCTACATGAGTTTTGAGCAACTGCTGGCGCTGCAGAAAGACAGCAACCCGGAAACACAAACACGGCTGATTTCCGCGTTCCTCAATGATGTGGAAAGTAATCGCACCGAGATCATCAGCAAAACCACACCAGACCAATTTGAACAGAACCGACTGGATGAACTGCAAAGCGACCAGGCCAACGCAGAATCCGATTATCTGAAGCAACGACGGGACTTGAAGAAACAACTGCGGGATGAGCTGATTCCGGAAGATATCAAGCAGCTAAACGCCGAAGAAAACCACCGCAGATCCCACCACAGTGAGCTAAGGAGCGCCAGGCAATCTCTCGTCGAGAAAAAGAACAGACTGCTGAGAAGTTACAACGATGGCAATGGTGATATCACCGCCATGGAGCTGGCGGCCGGTAACAACCGGGAATATCAGAATACGCTTGAGAAGCTGGCCGATATGGATAACCGGCTTGATTTTAATGCCAACAAGCTGGAAGCCCTTCGCACCCGAAAAACACATCTGGAAGAGCAGCAACTGCAGTGGATTGAGGACTATTTCGCTGACTACAAAGAGACAAGAAAATCCCGGGGTAGCGAAGCTGCCCAGGCGCTGAATGACATAGAAGGCGATGCGCCAGCGCTGCAACGGCTGATAGCGCAGGACCCCGACAGTCCCCTGACAACACTGTTCGAACAGGATCAGCAACACAAAGCCGAACTGGAAAACCTGGCACAGACAGCTCAAACAGACATTTCAGGATATAACCAAAACTATCAGAGCCGACTTTCAGAAATCGAACAGCAGCGAAGAACACCGATCAATGACCAGGCACCCGAAGGCCGGGAGTTAATTGCCCTTCGCCGATCCCAGCAAGCCAAACTGGCAAGCGCCGGAAGCCGTGACATCATCACCAGTAATGAAGCAAACTTTGAGTCCCTGAAAAATGCATATCAGAACAGTCCGGATCATATTCTTCTCGATCCTGACCAAAGCGCCCTGTGGAAGACTCAGTTTGAAGGCAACTATCTGGTTCTGGAAGGGGGCGAACACCTTCGCGCCATTGATCCCAGCCAACCAAGCCTGCACCACGCCATATCGGATATCAGCATTCACTCGGCGCTGGTGATATTCGATATGCTCAATCTGTTTAATGCTGCAATGACCATTTCAGGCGCATCATCCAACGCCAAAAGTACTCGGAACATTCTGGATCTTACCAGCAGCGCTCTGGGCACCCTTTCCAGCGTCTCCGATGCGTGGAAGGTCGCCCACAGCCATCGCGCTATTCTGAACGAAACCCAGAAGCAGGCCTCCGTCTATGTCAGAGTGATGGAAAGCAATCGCGCCCTGCTGGGTGGCCGCAGCATGGCCAGGCTAGCTACCCGGCTGGGTGTTGCTGCTGCGGGCATCGGGACTACCGTAGCAATCTTTGACATGGCACAAAACCTCAAGGAAGGCGACGACGCCGCCTTTGCCGACGCTACCATTGCTGTGGGCTCCGCCATGAGCTTTGTTGCCTTCTTTGCTGCAGGTGCGGTACTCGGGCCCTTGGGCATTGCGGTTGGGCTGGTGGGCATCGCGTTGAAGGCCTTTGTATTTACAGAAGACAATTTACTAAATACCTGGCTGGAACAAGGCCCTTTCAGCGAAGAGAAAGAAGGGCACCGCTCCAGATTAATAAAGGAAGACCCCGGCTACGGCACAGATCACCGGTTGATCCGCGATGAAAACCGACAAACCTGGGACAGCCTGCTGGATACGCCCCATTTGAAAGTGTGGCAGACATCGCTGGTATCCTATCGCTGCGGCATTGAAAACACCCTGACCGATGAAAAAGGCAAACCGTTACCCCTGCTGCATCTGCATACCCCCTGGCAGCGCACCATGGGCACATTGGTGCTGGACCAGAATTACACCGTGCTGGGACTGGACTACAGCAAGAATCTTCTGCAATACAACGGCGCAAAATTCTGGGTCGAACCCAACGACAACACCATTTACCTGAAGCATCAGGGAGAACTCCACCCCATTGCGATTATAGGCACCCCACTCGCAGCTACCGCCGGCGCCGCCTGCGATATGATCGATGAAAAGATCAACCGTGTGGTAACTGAAAAAGTTTCCTCGGACAAAAGCGTTCGCTTTTCCGATCGATGGTGGGACTTTGATGACGAGGAATACACCTTGCCCATGAAGACCTACCCGGTGGCAAGTCTTGAGCTGCTGCTGAATGGTCTTTTCCCCATCAAAACCGATCTGAAACTGATCCCGCTGGACAGCAGCGGCAATCCTTTAAAGAAAAAGCAGGTCGGACGATCCAATGTCAAACGCTATATTGGCGATGAAATCGCAACAGTCAGGGCAATCATAGAAGTGGAGGCACCCTACTTTATTGAAGGGCAATCGGCTTTGCAGGTGCGTATTACTGAGCCTAAGAGTTGGTTTAATTGGGTTAATGATATTAGTGGGCTCAAATTACTCACACTTCGCAACAATAACGCATCCGGCCATACGTTAATACTCCAAAACCCGACACCCATGAAGTTGATAGACGCCAATCTTTGCCCTGGATTTTATTTATCAGAAGAAAAGAAGACTTACGCTGCAGTTTTTGACATCACACCATCGGATATCGAAAGCGCTGAAATGACAAGCATTGATAGCATGCGACTTGAGCTTCAAGCATGGGCGCGAGTATCCCTCTACGGAATTGATGATCGAAAAAGTGAAAAAACCATTTGGTTCCCCTGGAGAACTGAACAAGCCCTACAAGGGGAAGAGACTGAAGCTGACGGTAACACATGGTCAACCAAAACGAGCACTCTAGCTTAACTGATCTAACGCCTTTAAAAAATTTCTGAAGCTAAAATCAACAACATAGTGTTGTCCCCGCCTTCGGTATTCAAAGGCATATTCAAACACATTAGGCAGCATCAACTGCTTCATCCAGAAATGTTTCAGCTTCTTGGATGCCACGCTGCCTGGTGACCAATTTATACCGCAATATGGTGGACTTGATCTGGTTTCAACCACATCAAACACATTCGACATATCATAGTAAACACTAACGCCATCAGGTTTATGTAGCGGCTTTAGCTGGACACTATCCCCTAGCTCGATTACACCGGAAGGTTTAGCCTCATTCTTGTACTGAATTTTTACCGCACACACATCTTTGCCTTGATAATTTACAACCTCCGGCATATGCAAAGATTCGTGATGAACAGTGTTTAAGTATTTTCTGGCTCTTTCGGTCGGCACATAAAAATTTCTTACATCAGGATGCCGGGATACAACGTTAACAAACACGTGATCTTTTAATTTGCTTACATGGTAAGAATCCTCCGACTCCAAAAACTCATACCGAATAACCTGCCTATCCAACGAATAATCATAAGGCGTATGCCACTTGATTTTTGCCAGCCCAAACCGTTCAATTTCCCGCTCCAGCTCCGGCGTGGGTTTCACCACCATTTCATAGGCCGGATACCGCACCACCGGGTAGTGATAAAAAAACTTACCGATAATCAAAACCGGAAACGGCAGGGTTAACGACAGAATCAGAATATACATCAACATCAGGGTTTCATAATTGGAACGCCTGAACCCCGACCGCCCCTCTTTCACCAATCCCCACAGCGCCCCGACAAACAGGCAGCCTACCGTTAACCCCAGTCCAGCCAGAGTAGACATCAAGGCAAATTTGGGATTAAACACTGACTCCATCACGTTCATAAAGCTGCAGACCAGCGACAACCCAAAACCCACCACAAAAATCACCAGGCCGGTGATCATCAGTATGGGAACGATAACATGAGGGAATACAAGCGGATTGCGATTGGCATTACGATGCCGGTTGATAAAGTCTTCTAAAAGCACTGCGCCTTCCTTGTGTGCCGCGTTGTGAGCTAAAACTGCCGGGTATTTTAACGCAGTTTGCCCCAGGAATCCTGCCCTTAACCGGCCAGCTGTTGCTGAAATGCGCTAATGGCCACAGTACGCGGGCGATGGGAGTTTGAGTAAACATCCGGGTTCTAAGAACCCGGAATTGCGTTATGCCCCCTCTAAGGGGGCCGTGAGGCCAGCCCTCTTAGAAGGCTGGCCTGAGCCGCCCCTATTTCGATTTACTTTTCAAAGTTCATCTTGACTTGGAGCTGCTCCTGCTTCTCCTGATACTTTACATACTTGCGGATCATATCCGCATCAACTCCTACTGTATCAACACAATAACCCTTGGCCCAGAAATGGTTACCCCAGTAAGGCTTCTGTTTCAGATACGGAAAGCGCGTAAAAACCCTCAATGCGCTTTTCCCTTTCACTGTGCCTACCAATTGCGAAATTGATACCTTTGGTGGCACTTTCACCAGTAGGTGAACATGATCCACCTGCACATTAAGCTCTACCACCTGGCAGCTCAAGCGGCTACAGTAAACTTGGATACAATTAAATACCTCACGCGCTATAGGACCTCTTAGCACACGAAATCGATACTTCGGGACCCATACAATGTGGTACTGGCAATGCCAGAGCACATGCGTTAACTTTTCAAATCGGCTCATGTTATTTCCTTTTGGGTTGATGTTGTGGGGACAACTCAACCTCGGATTTAACATGAGCTTTATTATATGTGACAGGTACAGCCGGTCACTCATGACCACGTCCTCAGGACGTGGGTTTCCAATTTAAACTAAAAGGGAAACTGGGCCACGGAGTGCTAACAGAGTTGATACCGGAATTGATACCGACCACCGGAACCGGAGCAGACTGCCCGGTTCCGGAATCAGAAAGTGTGTTAACGCAAAGCCACCTTGGCAAACTCATCCAGATCCTTGGTGAAGGCATCCTGGGTATCAAACACCAGCCGGCGGATATCATCGGATACATCGTTATCCGGGATAATACGATCGCTGACAATCCCCATACCGATACGCACCATAAAGTTATCCAGACCTTCAAATTCCGAGGTGACATGCACCTGGGTCTGTTTGCCCTGGCCGCCGTTTTCAAACTGCATTTCTGCTACCACGCCCTTGCCGTTGTTGCCGGTGCAGGCCACGTCCAGAAACTCCAGCATCAGCTCATCGATACTGCGGGGAATAAACAGATTCACCAGACCAGCAGGCATGATGCCCAGCGCATAGCCCGCCACTTCCACCTGAGGCACCTGATTTACCTGGGTGGAAATTTTTGCGCCGGTGGGGGTTTCCTCATAAAAGATGTCCGCCCGCACATCGGTCATGTGCGTGATGATGCCGAGAATACTCATGGTGGAATCGATCCTGGCCGTAAGCTGTTGCTTGCCGCGCCAGCGGGTGGGGGCATCCACCAGCACCTTGTTATCTTTTACCGGTAACAGGCGGCCGTCTTTTACAAAGCCTTCGATATGGGCCATCAGGTTTTCGCTGTTCATGGACAGGCGCAGCACGCGGCCATCGGGATTGGCAATATCCATATCGAACTTGAGCAGGCTGTTCAGGTTATCCAGATGATCCGCCAGTTCGGGATACCGTTTCGCCATCATGGCAGGCTTGACCTGGAAAGACGCCTGCAGATGACGATATCCCTGTTCCTGGGGGCTGCTCACCACCACTTCCTGCACCTGCCCCAGGGCAGCCAGCAGATCCCACATTTCCGGAAAGGCGGCCCACAGGGGGGCGATAATGGCCACGTCTTCCTCATCCAGATCCGGGTTCATGGCCACCACTTTGGCCTGATAACGAAAGTCCGGGGTGAATTTGCTTTGCTTGTGGAAGGACTCATCCCCCTCCACGATGATACGGAAGGTTTCTTCGGTAGCATCCAGCACCGAGGGCCACTGCAGATCGCCCACCCCCAGGGTCATGGTGCTGCTGAGCAGGTAGTTGTAGTTGCCCTGATTTTCCACAGGGCGGGCCTTGACCAGAACGGACACATCCCCCAGGGATTCCAGTTCGCCCTTGTCATTCCCCAGAATGGAGGCTTCCGGCCCCATCCGGTACAGGGTGCCCTGACGGGAACCGTACACCCGCAGCTGGCGCCAGTCGCCGGTTTCTTCGGGGAGCAGGCTGTAGAATTTACGCAGATCAAAACGTTCCAGGGAGGCCCACAGACCATCCACAAAGGCCTGGGTCTGTTCATGGTATTCGGTGTTGCGCAGCACCACCCGCTGCAGATCGGTGACTTCGCGGAGCTTGTGAACCGCCACGGTGGGTTCGCCATTGCCCACCATTTCCACGGAAGGTTTCCAGCCCCGCTGCAGGATTTCCGGACTGACAGCCATTGCTGTTGTAGACAGAACCGCCGTCGATACTGACATGGCAAACCCTGCCACGGTTAGAAGTGTGCGCCTCATAAATTACCACCCTGTTCGTCTTATTCTGGTGTTTTTGTGTGTTCTTATTATTGACAGTCACCCGATTATAGGGGAAGCGGGCAGCCGGTTGAATAAACCAATTGGAATACTGGTATGGTCGTTCCGCACAAAGTCATTGGTTTTCCCTGGCCATTTCGCCATAATTGGCCCCCTTTTCGCTGTCTGAAGGAGGCAAAATTCCATGTGGTTCAAGAACTTGAGAATCTACCGTTTCACCTCTTCATTTGATACCACGCCTGAGGAGCTGGAAGCCCTGCTGGAGGAATCCCCCTTCACTCCCTGTGGGAAATACAGTAAGGAGTCCCTGGGCTGGGTGCCGCCCCTGGGGCGCAGCGGCGTGCAGCTGGTACACACCAGCAACGGCCAGCATATGCTGTGCCTGATGAAAGAAGACAAGATTCTTCCCTCCTCTGTGGTGAACGAAGCCCTGCAAGAGCGGGCCGAGGCGGTGGAAGACAAGGAAGGCCGCAAGCTGTTCCGCAAGGAGCGCCTGCAGCTGAAAGATGATGTGATTGCCGAGCTGCTCCCCAAAGCTTTCTCCAAAAAGCAGACGGTATTTGCCTATATCAGCCCCAAAGACCGCCTGCTGGTGATTAACACCGGCAGCCAGAATCAGGCCGAAACCCTGCTGGGCTTTTTACGCAACACGTTGGGTAGCCTGCCCGTGGTGCCGGTGGCCACCAAGGGTGTTCCCGCCGATATCATGACCCGCTGGCTGCAGCAGGGCTACGGCAGCGACAACTTTGAAATGGAAACAGAAGTGGAGCTGTTTAACCCCAAGGAAGATGGCAACACCGTACGCTGCAAGGGACAGGATCTGGGTTCCCACGAAATTGAAGAGCTGTTAAAAGCCGGCAAGCTGGCCAAGAAACTTCACGTTGCCTGGAAAGATCGCCTGACCTGTGTGATTGAAGACAACCTGGCCATCAAGCGCCTCAAGTTCAGCGATGTGATTCTGGAAAAAGCCAACGAATACGATGCGGAAAGCGTGGCAGAACAGTTTGATCAGGACTTTACCCTGATGACCCTGGAACTGGGCCGCTTTTACAAGGATCTGTTCCGCGCTTTTGGCGGGCTGGAACGGGCCCGACTGGAAGAGCCGCTGCCGGAAGAAGCGGCAGAAACGACTGAAGCCTGATCAGGCGGCCCAACCTTTTACGCTAAAAGAAAGCGACATAGTACCAATTATGGCCCGGCAGTATTTGGCAGCAGACACTGCCGGGCTTTGCTATCGTTTCCTCTGTCATTATTTATTCCAATCATTCAAGACGGAGGTTTGCGACATGGCGAGTCTGGAAGAATTCAGGGCGCTGCTGCACGAGGGAAACATCCAGCAGGCGTTTACCGACTATGAGCTTGATTTTAACGCAGTAGCCTTCGATACACAGGCAGGTGGATATGAAGCCGACATTGTGTGGCATTTCGAATCCCCCAATAAAATCAAGATGAACAAGAAAACCGCGTCAGATGCAGATGCCGGAAAACGAATCTATTATTTACCCTGGAAATCCAAGAGCGTGACATCCGTAACGCTGGACGCCGACAGTGCGCCTTATTTTGTGACATCTCACTTCAGCAACTGCCGGTTCACGATTAATTTTCATGATGGCGCCGGCAAAAAAGTGACCGTGATGCATGTGGCTGGTGATGTCAGCGGCGGCTCCACCGTAAGAGGCAGCAAGCAGCGGGACGAACTGGAAAGCTCAGTCCCCCTCGACGATGTACAGAGCACCCGCAGGCTGTCTATCATTGGCCATAAACGCTTTGGTAAAGCCGCCGCCAACCATATGGCTCAGGCAAAAACACAGGGAACCTCGTATTACGATACCTATGCGCGGGTTTTTGGTGCAAGAACCAAAAGCGGCGCCTGGGTGTTCTACGCACAGGACATTAACGGCGACGGACAGCTGCTGGGACTGAATGAAATTTAAAAGGCTGTGACAACCCAGACCTGACCGCCGGCAACCAAATCAATCTCCCCGATTCTGAATCGCCAGTTCAGATACATGAATTCACAGGCATTCATTCAAATGGTGCGCTGATCCTGTTCAGCCACCATTTTTTCACACTGCCATTCACTGCGGTCGGATGCCACCTCCACCAGATCCAGCACCATGCCATCCACCGTCATCTGCGTCAGGCCGTCCTGGGTTTCCGGCCAGGCATCCAGCGAAAATTCCACTTTGGGAGTAAAGGGCATCCACTGGGCCTTGGCCTTTTTCTGATTGAGTTTGATCACCGGCATAAAATCAATTTTAAAATCCTTGGTCTTCCACAGGCGCGGCTGATCATCCGCATCCGCCCAGCAGTTCACCCGCTGGAACGCCACGTAGCCTTCCTCGGTAAACTCCAGGTACATTCTGTCCACCTGCAGTACGCCGTTTTTTACCCGCTGCTGGCTGCCTTCCCAAATGCCTGCCAAAGGCGAATCCTTCAGCGGAATGGGCGTGTTTTTTACATCGCAACCGCTCATTAATAATGCGCACAAAAAACCAATGGTAACGAAAGAAACTCTCACAAGATTTTACCTATCCGATTGCCGTTAAAAACGCCGTCATGGTTTGCAGGGTTTCCTGCAGATTCTGCTCATGGGTGTAGCCGGACTTTTTTCGCGGCTTCAGATCGTGATCCCCATCCGGCAGCCAGTGTACTGTCACGTTATCCGGCAGGCCATAACCGGGAACTTCTTCCTGTTTGCCAAAGGGGTCCCGCTCGCCCTGCAGAATCAATACCGGTGCCTTTACTTCGGGAAAATGATCAATGCGTACTTTCTCTGGTTTGCCCGGTGCATGAAACGGATAGCCGAGGCAGATTACCGCCTTTACCGGTAGCTCCGCTGCCAGCATGCTGGCCATACGCCCACCCATGGATTTACCGGCCACAATACATTTTTCCGGGCCGCCAAAAGCGTTCACTTTTTCACGGAAACAATCCAGCAGTTTGGGGGCGCGATCCGGCGGGCGTTTCTTGCCGGTATTACGCCTTTCTTCCATGTAAGGAAATTCAAAGCGCACCACCTCAAAATTTTCAGCAAACAAACCGTCGGCAATCTGATTCATAAAATCGCTGTCCATCGGCGCGCCGGCACCATGGGCCAGTAAAAGGGTGAACGGCTTGCGGCGGCGTTTCGGTTTCTGGTGAATCATAGGCAGGGCTGTTCCAGTTGTTTCAGGGTGGCTTCATAGGCGGCTGCGAAGGCGTATTCGCCCTGTTCCAGCTGATTGGGGCCTACCCGGGGAATATTATCCAGCGCAATGGACTGCATGTTTTCCCGCTGGGGAATCAGCAGTGCCGGGCTGTTTTTGCGACGCCAGGGGGAACGGGATTTGATGTGATGGTACAGAATCCGTTGCCCGGGTTTCATGGCCGCCAGTGCCGGACGATCCTTGATGCCGCCATCCAGATAATAGCCATTACCAATGCGAATGGGCTGAAACAGCAACGGGAAAGCGCAGGAAGCATAAACGCAATCCACCAGATCACCACTACGGAATACTTCTGTTTGCCGCCTTAATACGTTAAATGCAGACAATGCCAGCGGTGCCCGGCAGTCGCTGAAACGCGACACCGGCAAGGACTCCCGCAAGCGATCCCGGAACCGTTCTCCGCGCAATACGCCCAGCCCCGGCGCAGGATCCCAGAAATCCTGCTTTTTCAGACCGAAAAGGGCCTCCTTCATTTCGTCCACACTCATGCCCGATGCCCAGCAACTACCGACCAGGGCGCCGGCACTGGAACCGGATACCTCCGCCGGCACACAACCGGACTCCAACAGTGCCAGGAGCATGCCGCCGTGGGCAAAAAAACTGAAAAAGCCGGATGACATGGCCAGGGTAAAAGGCTCAGCTTCAAGCCAGTCTTTCAGGGTAAGCACGGAATCATGGGTGGCGATCAGAGGGGCATTGTTTTGGGAGGTGGTAGCGGTCAAGCGGGCTCCTGGTCAGATAATTCTTCGGATTTGATCGGGATGATAAAGCGAACAGTCAAACCGTTACCCGCCCGGTTCTGCAATTCTAACTTGCCCCCTTCCTTGCGGACAACACCACTGGCAATGGCCAGGCCCATGCCGTTGCCGTCGGGCTTGGTGGTCATAAAGGGTTTGAGTACGGTTTCCATCAGTTCTTCCGGAATGCCGGGGCCATCGTCCTGCACTTCACAAATCAGATTGCGATCCTGTTGCAAGGTGGACACCGCGATACTGACCTCGGCTACCGCCAGAGCGTTCTCAATCACGTTGAATATTCCCTGGGAAAACTCCTCAGGTAATTTCGCCGCCATTTTGCCGGAAACTTTTTCACCGAATACCAGGCGAATGGTAACGCCCTTTTGTTCCGCCATCTGGCGCAGGTTATCCACCTCTTCCTCAATCACTTCCTTGTAACTGCGTTTATCGGTCAGTTCGCCGGTGGGCTCGATATTCAGTTCTTCTTTCAGGCTCAGGCGTAACTTGTCCTGGATATCGTTGAGTATGCTTAATTCGTTGCGGATCAGGTCCAGGTCCACCGGCCCCTGCTCTTCAAAGGTTTTATTGAGTTTATGAATCGAAATCCCCATCAACCCCAGTTGATGCCGGGTCTGGTGAATAATACGGGCTGAAAATTCCCCCAGGGATGCCAGCTTTTCCTGGGTTTCCATTTCTGCCAGCAGATCCAGTTCCCGGCGCCGCCAGCGTTTGATCAGCGACGCCATAATCACCCATACGGCACCCACCGTATTGATCACCAGAATAAACTGGGTAATAGCCCAGGTGGGCTCAATATAATCCTTGCGGAACGGCAACTGATGGAAAAGGGGCGCGTATTCAAGAATGCCCACTTCGGTGACATAGACCAGCAACACCGACACTACAATGCCGGACACCAGCGCCCAGAAGACGCTGCGGGCGTCCAGCAGGGGCAAGCCAAGGGCCAGCCCGGCCACGATCAGCAGGCTGCTGTTGGAGGTATAAAAACCGCTGACCCAGGTGGCATACACCATCAGCAGGGTGTATCCCTGGGCAAACAGGTGGGAAAGAAAAGGCCAGTCCCGCCGGCGGCGGCGCTCATACAAAGCCGCCACAATAAGCCCCAGAATAAACACCAGGATGACCTTGCAGAAATAGATGTTGACGTCGATGAATTCGGTATCGAGATAGGGTGCCAGCTCACTGCGCTGGTACACCATCAACGACACCAGAAACACCACCGGCAGATAGGCGCTGACAAACAGCAGCAGCAAAGTGCGATCCAGCGGACCCCAGTCCAGCGGATTACCTTCGGCGATCAGTTGCCTGAGGGGCGGATTTGCTGCTGCCATAAAACCCTGATCAGAGATCGACGTTGTAACGAACCAGCGCCAGGGCCAGCTTGGTGCGATCGGGCATGTTCAGCAACTGCAGAATTCTTACCACATGGTTTTTGGCGGTGCCTTCGCTGATCCCCAGAATACGGCCAATCCCCTTGTTGGATTCCCCCTTGGCAATCAGGGCCAGCACCTCGCGGTGACGGGGACTGAGGGCGGAAACCCGCTTCACAAACTCCATTTCGTCGGGCTCGCGGCGCAGGGACTGGGCCAGCTTGATGGCCAGGGAGGGGTCCAGTACGGTTTCTCCCATCAGGGCATCTTTGGCGGCCTGTACCAGTTCTTCCGGGTTGGCATCCTTGCGGACGTAGCCTTTGGCGCCGGCTTCCATGGCCTGCTTGATACGGCGGGCATCATCGTAGGCCGACAGCATCAGCACCGGCAGCTCTTGCGACAACCGTGGCAGGGCTTCCAGCCCGGTTTCTCCCGGCAGTTCCACATCCAGCAGTACCAGATCCACTTTGTTATTATTCAGCAGGTCTTCCAGTTCCCGGATATCTCCGGCTTCATAGGTATTTTCTATATCCTCATCCTGAGAAAAAATACCCGCGATCCCGGCTCTGAAAACCGGGTGGTCATCACAAATAGCTACGGAAATTCCCATTCAAATTCCTCAAATCGGTTACCCAATACAAACCTGTAGCAAAACCAACAGCAAAAGAAGTGCCTATGAATACCTGTTTTTGCGCGCTTTTTTAAGATTTTATCGGAATAAATGCAAAAAAATCGCAATTTGTACCAAAAGACACACCCACTTGTTCCCTCTTACATCTGGAAGCCGCCCGCTATCTTCTCCACAATGGACCTACAGATTAACGAAGACTGCCAGACACACTCAGTCAAGCAATCGGATTAATCTTGCATTGGAGCGCCATTTGGCAGCGCTGTTTTACACATCTAACTACAAGTCGATTTGCCTTTTTGTGATAGCCCTCACGACGGCAAGCCAGCCGAGTAACAGGATTCAGGCTTATTTGTGTAAAACAGCGCCTTATTTTTTCCCACCGGCGCCGCAAACTCCTCTCCAGCCCAACCACACCTAACCAGACTAGTCTACATTTGGCATTATCTTAACTATAGTTCTAGGGAAGCTCTTTTTATCCCTTTATGAAGTTTTATGCCATTCACCATGCGGTTCCACGGGTTACTGTATTTTCTCATTATTATCAGCTTAGCCGGTCCGGGTACAGCTATTGCCCTGGAACTGGCAGCCAGCCCTGCGTCAACAAATCAACCCCGGTCCCTGGCATCGGCCCTGGAGATACTGGACCCCGCCATGAGCGGACTGAGTGTTGAGAAAATCCTCACCACGCCGGACGCCATGTGGCACCCCAACCGGCAGGCCACCATCAGCTTCGGATTTTCCGATAAACCCTACTGGATACGCCTGCAACTGGAAAACCCCACGGCCAGCCGGCAGGAGCGGTGGCTGGAAGTTCCCTATCCCCTGCTGGACCGGATAGCCTTCTACTATCCGCAGAATGGCCACTACCAGACCATTGAGAGCGGCGACACCCTGCCATTTGCAGCGCGGGATTTTGCCCACCGCCATTTTATTTTTCCCGTGTCCCTGGCTCCGCAAAGTGAAAACACGTTTTATTTCCGGATCGAGAGCCGCGACACGGTTCAGTTCCCACTGAAACTCTGGCAGCAGCAGGAATTTCTGCAATACGACCGCCGGGTACAGATTCTCTATGGCCTTTATTACGGTGCCCTGCTGATGCTGATCGGCATGAACCTGATGGCGCTGGTCAGCTTGCGGGACCGCAGTTTTTTTAACTACGTGGCGGCCATCTTTTTCTTCACCCTGGCCCATGCTTCGCTGACCGGTTTTTTATTTGAATATGTGCTTTCCCAGTTTCCGACGATCAACAAATGGATTCGCCCGGTGGCTATCAGCGCCACTGTGTATTTTGCCGCCCAGTTCACCCGGGGTTATCTGGACACGGAAAAACGCGCCCCCCTGTTCTACAACCTGTTGAATGCCATTTCCTTGGTGTCGCTGTTCACCATCGTCATCACTGTTATTTTGCCGTTTTCCAGTGTGATGAAAATGGTGCTGGCCAGCACCGCTTTTACCATGCTGGCGCTGCTGATCACCAGCCTGATGTGCAACCCCCGCCAGTTTGCTCCCGCCCGTTATTTTCTGCTGGCATGGACCGGCCTGATACTGACCGTTTGCATTACCGTACTGCGGGCCTTTGGTCTGCTGCCATCCAATGCCTTTACCGAACACAGCATTGAACTGGGCGGGCTGATTGTCGCGGTGTTCCTGTCCTACGGACTCACCCGGCGGGTGAACGAGGAACGCAAACTGAAACTGATGGCCCAGAAAGAAGCCCTGAAAAGCGAACGGCTGGCACGCAAGGAACACGAGCGGGCCACACAGGCCACCCTCACCGCCCAGAAAAAAGCCTACGAAGCCCAGCAGAATATTATTGCGGCGCAATCAGAGAGCCGCGCCAAAAGCGAATTTCTGGCCACCATGAGCCACGAAATACGCACCCCCATGAACGGGGTACTGGGTCTGACCGAGCTGCTGCTGCAAACGGAAATGTCCCCCAAACAGGCAGACTATGTGCAGGCCATTCACCGCTCCGGTGAATCCTTGCTGGGGATTCTTAACGATATCCTCGATTTCTCCAAAGTGGAGGCGAAAAAGATCGAGCTGGAGGAAATTGAATTCAACATTGAGTCCCTGGTGGATGATGTCATTTCCATTTATTCCACTATCGTGAATGACAAGAAACTCAGCATCAGCTTTGTGCTGCACCACGAAACACCCCGCAACATCATTGGTGATCCCACCCGCCTGCGCCAGATATTGCTGAACCTGGTGAGCAATGCCATCAAGTTTACCGATCACGGCGAGATAGTTATCCGCGCCTACTGGGAACGGGAAACACTGACCTTTGAAGTGCAGGATTCCGGCATTGGTATCAGCAAGGACCACCAGCAGAAAATTTTTGAACTCTTTTCCCAGGCCGATAAATCCACGACCCGCGCTTACGGCGGCACCGGACTGGGACTGGCTATCTGCCGCGGCCTGGTGGAACTCATGGGCGGTTCCATTCATGTGCGCAGCCGGGAAGGTTATGGCTCCACCTTTTATTTTCATATTCCCACCCCCAAAACACTGGAGCTGCAACAACCGGAACCACCGCAACGGCTGGCGGAAAAACAGATCATTCTGGTGGATCACGATCTGCGCTTTATTGAAAGCATGTCGGAGCTGGCGGCCTACTGGGGCGCCAACCTGGATATTGTGGTGGACCCCCGGGAATTGAGCAGCCACGATTTTGAAAACGCTGACCTGATCATTTGCCACCAGCGTTATTCCAGCAGCATTCCCCGCACCAAAGACGCGAAAAAGTTCATCTATCTTGCGGACTACAGCAAACGGGAAGGCCGGCCGGATCGCATCATTCTGCAACGCCCGGTAACTTTCAGCCGCATCAAGCAGGAAGTGCTCAAATGCCTTGAGATTAATGAAGCCAGCCAGCAGAAACAGGAAAAAGACAGCATCAGTTTCCATCAGTTAAAAGTGCTGGTGGCCGAAGACAACGCCGTAAACCGGATGGTGATCAAGGGCATACTCAACAAGCTGGGCATTAACCCGGAGTTTGCCGCCAACGGACTCTTGGCGGTGCGGGCCGTGCTGTCTGCACAACAACCCTATGATGTGATTTTTATGGACTGCGAAATGCCGGAAATGGACGGCTACCAGGCCACACGGGAAATCCGCGCACTGGAAGAAGAAAGACAGCTCAACTTTCACATTATCGGATTAAGCGCCCATGCGGTGATGGAACGGGAAAAAATGGCCTACGATGCCGGCATGAACCTGTACATGACCAAGCCGGTGCAGATTGATGATATCAAGAAGGTACTGCAGAAAGTGGAAGAGGGGCGCCTGGCACCCCCGCAAACCATGAAACAGCAGTTTCTATCGAACGAATAAACCCTGGCGGAATCGCAACCGCCCCAGCACAAGCACTGATAGCAGCAGCCACAGATTCATACTGCCGCCACTGTCATCATCACCACCGGATGACTCAAGCTCTGAGGTGCGGAAGTTATACACCCCGATACGACTGTCTTCGTTACTTTCCTTTTCATAGGTAAAGAGCACCCGGTGAGCGCCTTCAGGGATGGACACGGACATGGTGGTGTCCTCCGCATCCAGGCGATACCAGCGTAATGCTTCATCGTCCCGGTGAATCAGCACGCCATCAAAGAGCGCGGAAGTGTTCAGCGAACTGCCATCCATCCGCAGCTGCAACGGACCGCTCACGTGCAGCAAGAGCCGGGACGATGCGGGATCACCACCACTGGAAAAACCTGGCTCTTTACCGCCACCCAGCTCAGCTCTCTGACTCCAGCCGTTGATATCATCGGAATACCAGGTAGCACCGTTAATCTGAACACCGGGATCAGCGACAATCTGCGGCAGGAAAGTAGCGCTCAGCGGATAACTGACATCATCACCATTGGTACGTTCCAGCACCACATGAGCTACGGCATCACCAGACAATGCCGAGTTGGCAATGACCCGGAAACTGCAACGACCACCGGCCACCAGATTACCGGTACAACCGTTGTCTGCCAGGGAAAACCGGTCCGCGTTAGTGCCGTTTACAGTCAGCGACTGGATGGCAACGTCACGGGAGGTGTAATTGATCAGGGAAAACGTCTGGCTGACAGACTGGCCTACGCCGACAGAACCAAAGGAATTATCACCCGCAAAGCTGACCAGCCCGGCGGTTTCGGCAATCCAGGAAAAGTAATAGGTGGGAGACATATACACATCCGGAGTTCCAACAAGGCATTCTCCTGTTTCAAGATTCGCCGCTACATAGCTGCTCACACCCACAAGATAATCCGTATCGTTCAGGGTAACCACCATGGGGCCACCACTGTCACCGGAACAGATGCCCCGCAAGGTATCACGACTGCAGACACTGTCCTCATTCACCAGCCCACCCCAAAAATCATCGTTACAGGTTTCGCGGCTCAGATAACCCACACTGGCGGTTTGCAGCACGCTGGGCAGACTGCCCTCTTCCGTCAGACCCCAGCCATAGATGGTGGCAGGATCATCGTCATCCAGATCCGCCAGTGACAGGCTGTTCAGGATGCTGACAGGCTGAAAGTTGGCAGGACGATCCAGCCGCAGCAGAGCCAGATCCCCTTCAATCACGGATTCAATCTCCCGGCCACTGTAATCCGGATGCATCACCACACGTTCTACCGAGAAAACCTGTACATTGTCTCCCTGGTTGTTCACGTCGCCCATTCTGACTTCAATACCGTATTCACCCTCGACATAGCGGTCTACGCAATGGGCAGCAGTTATTAGCCAGCGGGAGGTAATCAGGGAGCCGCCGCAGAGACTGGCCTGACCATCGTCCAGGCGGTAAGTCGCGACAAACGCCATGTAGGAAGGTGCCGCCGCCGCGTCATCCCCATTGAATATACGAGGGAACACCGTGGGCGCCGACCACGAGGATACAGGCGCAAGCAAAGACGCCAGAAAAACAAAAGCGCTAACCCAAGAAAATTTCATAACTCCTCCAAGGCTCCTTATTCCACCCACGCGTCCCTGGTGGTGAGAGCAATGCATTGGTACTCGGTTGTTATTGTTGGTCTTCAGAACAGTAAATGGCCCCCGGGCGTTGCACGCGGAGGCCAGCCGGGAAATTCTAACAGAATAATTATCGTACTAACCAGCGCAATTCGGGGCACAACCAGAACAACGCGTATACCCGGCCTTTTCGGCCTGCTCAACTAACTCGTTGATAACGCTTGGAATTGTGAAAAGTTAACAAAATTAGCAGTTTATTTATGACACAAATTGGCTAAGCTTTAAGTAGCACTCCCAAACACCGGGTCCCCAGTTCCTCATGCCGGATTTCAAGAAAGATCTGCAGAAGTACCAGCGCCAGCTTGAAAAAGGCTTCAAAAAACTGCGCTTTGATCAGGAGCTGGAGCATGAATTTATCGAGCGCTATTTCGAACGCAACCTGATCAAGCAACGCACCGCTCTGTGCGCGGCTTTTATCCTGCTGCTGGTGCTCGCTCCCCTGGATTACCGGATCCTCCATGACAGCTCCGCCAGCACCCTGTATACCGTTATCCGCCTCTATGTGAGCTGCCCGCTGCTGCTGATTGCCCTGCTGCTGACCTATACGGATTTCTTCAAACGTCAGGCCCAGAATATTGCCCTGGGCATGCTGATTGCCATCGGGATCGGCACCAATCTGGTGTCCGCTTACGGCACCAACTATGGCCTGCGTACACTTTACGAAGGTACTATTCTGATTATTTTTGTGGGCTACCTGTTGGCCGGTCTGCGGTTTCGTTATTCCATTGCCAGCAATATCACCATCGGCATTTCCTATCTGGTGTTTTCCCTGGTTTACACCCCCACTAACAGCCACGACTATCACAGCTACTTTTTTATTTTTGGCGCCCTGGTGATTGGCGGTGCCGCCGCTTTTACCCAGGAATACCAGGCCAGACTGGGGTTTCTGCAGCGGGGCGCTCTGAGAAACTCCGCCAAGATCGACCCGCTTACCAGCCTGCTGAACCGCGGCGCCATCAATCAGGGGCTGGAAACCATCGTGCATTTTGCCCGCCGGGAAAAGCGCTATATTTCCCTGCTGCTGGTGGATGTGGATTACTTCAAGCGTTACAACGATTTTTACGGCCACACCGAGGGGGATAACGCCCTGATTCAGGTGGCCAACAGCCTGGCCCAGTGCTGCCGCCGATCCCTGGATTTTGCCGGGCGGTATGGTGGCGAAGAATTTATTCTGGTGTGGTTCGATACCAAGCCGGAGGAGTCCGAGCATCTGGCGGCCATGGTCAAGGACAAGATTGCCGAACTGCACATTGATCATCAGCAATCGGATGTGTCCCGCTACCTGACCCTGTCCGGCGGCCTGGTTACCCTGATTCCCAGCGACAGCACTTCGGTGCAGTCACTGATTAACAAGGCAGATGAGTTGCTCTACCAGGGCAAGGATCAGGGTCGCAACCGGATCTGCATTCATCAGTACAAGCACCATCCGGAATTCCACCCGGCTGCCACCAGCTGACTTATAACCACATCAGGCCATTCTCACAGCCCTTATCGCGATTCCATATGAAAGAGCCCACTGCACAAGCTTTGCTCAGCTAGACTTATAGGGATAGCTGAGAGACTGTGAGACGCCCTTGCACCGAATAGGTTTAGCTTTTTTCTGCCGGATTGTAATTCTGCTGGCCATGAGCAGTTATGGCTGGGGTTCGGATATTGCCCTGTCGGAATCCCAGAGCCAGCTCAACGTGACCCCCTACCTGTATTTTGTTGAAGACAAGAGCGGGCAGCTGACGCTGGAAGAGGTGTCAGACGACAGCTTTCAGGCCTGGCAACCACCCAGTTCCGGACTCAACAATCTCAACTTCGGTTACACCGATGCCAGTTACTGGCTGCGGTTTTCTGTCCGCAACGTCAGTGATTCCAATCTGGTGCGTTTTATCGAAATTGCCTATCCGGTACTGGACTACATAGACCTGTACCTGTTTCGCGACGGCCAGCTGGATCAAGACTGGCAACTGGGGGACAAATATCCTTTCAGTCAGCGCCCCATCAAGCATCACCACTTTATCGTTCCCTTTAATGTGGCGGGCGGACAAACCGTTGAGTTTTACCTGAAGGTATCCACCACCAGCTCCATGCAGATCCCCATTCACCTCTGGGATGAAGCCCGCCTGCTGGAAGATACCAGCGCCAATGTACTGAGCCTGGGCCTGTATTACGGCACCATGATCGTAATGGTGCTCTACAACCTGTTTGTTTTTCTGTCCGTGCGGGAAGTGACCTACCTTTACTATGTGCTTTTTGTGGCGAACATGGCGCTGTTCCTTGCCAGCATCAACGGCATTTCCTATCAGTACCTGTGGCCCAATGAGCTGTGGTGGAATGATCAGGCCATTATTGTCTGCCTGACTACGGCCATTATTTTCGGCGCCCTGTTCACCAGTAACTTTCTTAAACTGAAATCGCAAAAGCCCAGATTGCACCGGCTGTTCATGCTGGGGGTAGCCATTGCTGTCATGATTCTGGTAGGTGCTTTTTTTGCGCCCTACAGCATCATGATCCGGGTACTGATCTTTTTTGCCGTGCTGGCGATTCTGGTGGCCATCCCGGTGGGCATACTGCGCTGGTCAGAGGGGGACAGCGCTGCCAAGTATTACACCATTGCCTGGTCCACCCTGCTGATGGGTGGCATCATACTGGCCATGAACAAATTCAATTTTCTGCCCCGCAACGGCCTGACAGAAAACGCCACCCAGCTGGGCTCAGCCCTGGAAGTGGTATTGCTGTCGCTGGCTCTGGCGGACCGGCTCAACTCGGAAAAACGGGCCCGCTACCAGGCCCAGCAATCGGCGCTGGAAAACGAACAGCTGCTGCGCCTGGCTCAGGCCGAGACCCTTTCACAGGAACAGGAAGCCCGCCTGGCCAATGAAAAAGCCCTGCAACTGGAAAAAGAGGCCCGCGAAGCCCAGGCCAAGGCCCTGGAAATTCAGCGCCGCGCCAATGAAACCCTGGAAAGCCGTGTTAAAGAACGCACCAACGAACTGGAAAAAGCCAACCGCAAGCTGGAACAGCTCACCTTTACCGACGGCCTCACCGGCATCCGTAACCGTCGTTACTTTGATCGCTCCGTGGAAACCGAATTTCACCGCGCCTGCCGGGAACAACAGCCGCTGTCCCTGCTGGTGATCGATATTGATCACTTCAAGAAATTCAACGACGACTACGGCCACCTGATCGGCGACGATTGCCTGCGGGCGGTGGCACACACCATTCGCGGCCAGATTCACCGGGATACCGACGTGGTGGCCCGCTACGGCGGCGAGGAGTTTGTGGTGCTGATGCCCAACACCGATGAAACCGGCGCCAACCATATCGCGGAAAAAATACGCCAGCAGGTGGAGTCGCTGGACTTTCGGGTGGAGGGCGAACGGGCACCGGTCACTATCAGTATCGGCGGCATTACCCATACTCCGAAAGATACCAAGGGCCAGGAGTTATTTGTGGCGGCAGCGGATGAAGCCCTCTATGCCTCCAAGGCCAGTGGCCGTAACCGCTCCACCCTGTACGCAGTGGATGGCCATTTGGAGAAAGGCGAAAAAAAGTCTGGAAGGAATTGAGTCAGGCTGGCCCCAAAGCGGACACGCCTGACTCGGAAGACGATGGATCCCCCGGGAGCTGAATCCATCGTCTGAAAGTTATTGAAGGTTATTGAGAACCAGCGGCTATCAGTCGTAGATCGCTTCGATGATAGTGGCGTTGGCCGTACCCAGGCCTTCACAGATGGCCAGCAGACCATACTTGCCTTCACGACGACGCAGCTCGTGTACCAGTGTGCCGATCAGCTTGGCACCGGTAGCCCCCAGCGGATGCCCCAGCGCCTGGGCACCACCATTCACGTTCAGCAATTCAATATCCGCACCCAGCGCTTTGGCCCAGGCCAGCGGCACAGAACCGAAGGCTTCGTTCACTTCGTAAATCGTCATATCCTTGATGCTGAGGCCGGATTGCTTGAGGATTTTTTCCGTGCAGGGAATCGGGCCTTCCAGCACCATGGTGGGATCAGAACCGCACACCGCCATGTCCTTGATCTTTGCCAGCGGCTTCAGGCCGTATTGCTTGAGCGCTTTTTCACTGACGATCAGCACCGCAGCAGAGCCGTCACAGATCTGACTGGAGGTGGCCGCGGTAATCAGGCCGCCTTCTACCAGTGGTTCCAGGCTCTGCATTTTTTCCAGTGCCGGGTTAAAACGCAGCCCTTCGTCCACCTTGTGCTCCACGGTTTCCCCTTCGATTTCCACCGTCATGGGAATGATTTCGTTATCAAAGTATCCGCCCTCGTAGGCGGCCGCCCCTTTGATATGGCTCTGGTAGGCAAAGTTATCCAGCTCTTCACGGGTTACACCGTATTTTTGCGCAACCCTTTCTGCCCCTTCAAACTGGCTGAAGGAGGCACCGGGGTAGCGCTTCTGGATTTCGCTGCTGTCGAAGGGGCCGGTCATGCCCGCTTTGGCGGCCACGGCATAAGTGGAGCCGATGGGCACCATGGTCATGTTCTCGGCACCACCGGCAATGATAATGTCCTGATTGCCGGACATAACGGCCTGAGCCGCAAAATGCACCGCCTGCTGACCGGAGCCGCACTGGCGGTCTACGGTAACACCGGGTACTGATTCGGGAAGCTTCGATGCCAGAATAGAGGTTCTGGCCAGGTTAAAGGTTTGTGCGCCTATCTGGCTGACGCAGCCAAAAATCACATCATCCACCACCTGGGGATCCACACCGGTGCGGTCCAGAATGGCATCAATCACAGTGGCGCCCAGATCGGCTGGGTGTACCCGGCTTAAACGTCCGTCGCGACGTCCCCCGGCGGTTCTGACTGCATCAACAATATAGGCATCGGCCATGGGTGTTCTCCCCTATCGGTTTGCTACTGGTTAATTCGTTTCAGTTTAATGGGTCAGTGACTATCTGACATCAGACCAGGCGGTCAAGTATAGGAAGGAATCCCCGCAGGCAACATGGCAAAAACATCCAACGGGCTGACAACCTGGGCAACCCGGGTCAGTCATCACCGAACGACCAGCCGCTGCGCTGCTGGGCAAGCCCCAGGCAGGCCAGCCCTGCCACCACCGAAATAGCGCCGTCAAGACGCCCCTGGCTGAGCATCCAGAAGCCGTAGGGAATCAGGGTATAACCAAACACCTTCAGATAGGGTCGCGAAATCAGGCCGCGCTTGATACGGCGACCGGAGGCAAACAGCACCAGACAGAGCACATAGAGCAGATAAAGCCCGCCCAGCGACGGAATCAGCAGCCAGGCCAGCGCCGGCAGGTGATAGGAGGGATCATGAAGCCAGGTTCTGGCCACCAGCCAGAACAGCCAGCCGGCGCCACCCAGGCACACCAGCGACACCACTAGCCGTGCCAGCGGTGAGCGCAGTTCCCGCTGGCTGCGCCGGGCAACGGGCAGATACATATCAAACAGCCAGCGCATCCATCCCCCTGTGGCTCAAATGTTTCCCCTTTATTTCCAGTCAATGTAGGACATGCGGATATAACCCGGAATCAGCCGAGCATCCGTGTAGGCACCCACGCCTTTGATGTGCAGGATATAGGGCGCACCGCCCAGTGCATAGAGGGGCGCTCAAAGCGTGAACTCCATCACACTTTCTGTGCCGTTTTGACCACACGTTCGTGCCATAAAGCCGTTATGAGATTATAAATTGTTATACCATTTTAAAATATGCTTTATTATCAATAACTTATATTTCCTTGCAACTCAATAAATCGGATGCGCCAGCTTCCCATCACCTGTATATTTTTTAAGCACTACTCGCAAAGCGCGACAAAAGCTCAACAAAAACTGCGCGCACCAACAAATTACTAGAACCACAGCTGAATGACCAATAGCGAAATACCGATCCAACACTACCAGGAGCAGTTGGCCCGCGGTTTCCGGTTACTGAAATTCAAACCGGAACTGGAAGGCCCCTATCACCGCCACTATGTGGAAAAGCACCGCTCCAAGCAGCTGGCCACCATCGCCGTGGCCATGGTGATCCTTATTCTGCTGTTTCCTGTGGATCTGGAAAGCCTGCCGCCATCGGTAACCCCCATTTATTTTCTTTTCCGCCTGGGGCTGGCCGTGCCCTTTCTGATATTTGTAACTGCCTGCCATTTTATGGAAGACCTGAAGCGCTACGTCACCACCGCCAGCGTTTCAGCGGTGATGATCATCAGCTTCGGCACCATACTGCTCTACGTGGCCAGCAGCTACGAGAATTACCGTTTTCCCTATGAAGGCCTGATTCTGGTGATGATGGTGACCTTCTTTATGGCGGGGCTGCGTTTCTGGATGGCGCTGGGAACCGCGGTAATTACCCTGGCGGTGTTTCAGTTTGCCAGCCTGTTTTTAATGGCACCGGGTTACTATCAACCCACCCATGCGTTCTATCTGCTAGCCACGGTGCTCTGCGGTGCCACCGGTGCCTATTCGGTGGAATATCAGAAACGCAAAAGCTTTCTCCAGCAAGGCATCGTGCAGGATCTGGCAGTTAAAGACGGCCTCACCAGCCTGTACAATCGCACCGCCATTCTGGAAAAGCTGGAAGACCTGCTGCTGTACGCCAAAAGAGAGCGCAAATACCTGACCCTGTACCTGGCGGACATCGACTGCTTTAAAGAATACAACGACAACTACGGCCACGTAGCCGGCGACAAATGCCTGGTGAAGGTGGCGGAAACCCTGCATTCCTGCTGCTGCCGCAATCTGGATTTTGCCGGCCGTTACGGCGGCGAGGAATTTTTGCTGGTGTGGTTCGACACAAATCCGCTGGAATCCCACGGGCTGATTGAACGGGTGCACCAGAAAATCAACGATCTGCAGATCACCCACGAGTTTTCATCGGCTGCCGGCCATATCACCGTATCCGGCGGTTTTATCAACCTGATTCCGGATGAGCACACTGACGTGGAATCCCTGCTCCACCATGCCGATATGGCGCTCTATAATGCCAAGCGCCGGGGCCGCAACCAGGTAAGTCACGTGGCGACACCTGAGTTTGCCTAGGCTGCCATCAACCGGCCTGCAGGCTCAGGACAGCCGATCGAGAATCTCCGCAATATCTCCTTCCACTTTTGCGAAATAGGCGTCCTGTGCCATGGGGCCCTGGGGCTCAATGGCAAACTCTGCCACCACCTGCCGCAACCATTCATGGGCCACCCGGAGCGCCTTCATGGCGGGCTCAAAGTCCGGCAATTCAGCAATGGGGTAATAGGGGTTAAGGTGTTCGGAAAGCACCGCTTTCAGATCGGTCATCTGCTTACGGTAGTTGTCCCAGGCGGGGTAATCAAAGCCGGTGGCCTCATACACAGCCTCCCTGAACGCCTTCTGCTCCAGGGTTACCCGCTTCCAGTACTGATCCGTGGCGGTAACCCCAAACAGCTTGCACCAGTTGATCACAAAGCTGCCCCGCAGCGCGCCACGGGTATGAAACCAGAAGTCATTATTCGTTACCTGGTCCCCCAGGCGGGCGTCCAGCGCCTGGTAACTGAGGCCGCAGTCGGCCGCTGTGTAGAGCACCTCCGCCTCCACCAGCGCCTTGCGGACGATATTTTCATCAATGGATACGGAGAATTGCATAGCAGGCCCTAAGTCATTGTTAGCATTCTGGTTATTCTAGCGCCGGTGAGCGGCTTTTGCCCAGTCGCAATGACTCTTAATTACAGCATATTGCAATTAAAGATATTCTCTGTAATTATTACAGGTATCTGCCACATACTGATATATGACGTAACATTCATGATACCCCAGAGCCGGTTGCTGACCCCGAAAAATATCATTGTCGATTTGCTGCGCATGACCCGCCAACGATCCGTATCCAGCAAATCCCTGGTGGATACCGGTGAGCTGTTCGGCTTTAACGCCAACGCTATCCGGGTCACCCTCACCCGCCTGGTCAGCAGCGGCATTCTGGAAAGCGACACCCGTGGTTATTACCGCATGGCGAAAAAAACCGATCCTATCAGTAGCTATATCGAAGACTGGCGTATTGGTGAGGAACGTCGCACCGACACCTGGAATCCGCAAACCTGGCTGATGTGTCATTTGCCCAAAAAACCCCAGCGCTCCGCCCGCGCCCGCAGCTTGAAAGCATTACGCTTTTTAGGCTTTCGCGAAGGGCTGGATAATTTGTGGGTACGCCCCGCCAATCTGCAATATGAATTCGCGGAGATTGATTCCCTGCTGCAGCATCTTGGCCTGGAGCCCGCAGCCAACCTGATGCGTTCCGATCAGCAACGCAAAGGCACTATCGAACGCTGGCAACATCAGTTATGGAATACCAAAGCACTGAATTACGGCTACCGGGAAGGCATTCGCAAAACCGAACAGAGCCTGAAAAACCTGCCCAAACTTTCCAACCGCGAAGCCATGACAGAAACCTTTATTGTGGGCGGCGAAGCCATTCATATTCTGGTGAAGGATCCGTGGCTGCCCGATGAAATCTTTACGACAGAAGAACGCGAAAAGCTTCACAAGCTGATGCTGCATTACGACGAAGTGGGCCGGGAAATCTGGTCCAAGGAAGTGGAGCATTTACAGGTAAAAGTAAACCCAAGACACTTACGACTGGTGAAATAAATGAAAGCACAGGACTACCTCAGCAAAGAGGAGATCAAGAGCCTGACCCAAAGCAGCGATGCAAAAGCCGCCTGGATGGTGGCCAGCAACTGGGCCATTATCGCCGCGGCCTTTGCCCTTTCCTATGTATGGCCGAACCCGCTGAGTTTTCTGGTATCCATTCTGATACTGGGCGGCCGGCAACTGGGATTAAGTGTGCTGGTGCATGATTGCGGTCATCGCTCCCTGTTTGCATCGCGCCATCTGAACGAACTGTGCGGCAACTGGCTGGCAGGCTACCCGGTATTTCTGGATATGGATAAATATGCCCGCGGCCATCTGGTGCATCACCGCACGGCGGGCACCCGGGAAGACCCCGACCTGCCCAACTACCAGGATTACCCTATCGAAAAAGAAAGCTTTAATCGCAAGGTATGGCGCGACATTACCGGCCAGACCGCTATCAAACTGATTAGCGCATTGTCAAAAAGCGGCCAGGATCAGCGCAGCCACAGCGAGCAGAAAGCCAAAGACGATGGCAGCCCCCGCAAACCCAATCACCTGCTGCGCAACAGCTTTATTGTGAACGGTGTTATGCTGCTGGCGCTGACCCTTTTTGCCCACCCGGCCCTGTACCTGCTGTGGATGGTTGCCTACTTTACTGTGTACATGCTGGTGCTGCGGATTCGCCAGATTGCCGAGCATGCTGATGTGCCGGACCTGTACGACGGCGATCCCAGAAACAACACCCGCACCACTTATACCAACCCGTTAACCCGGCTGCTGATTGCCCCCAATTTTGTGAACTATCATCTGGAGCATCACTTGCTGGCATCGGTACCTGCCTATAACCTGAAGCGCATGCATTATCTGCTGAAGCAACGGGGCGCCTACCAGGAAACACCCCTGGGGGAAGGCTACTGGCAGATCATTCAACAGGTCACCCGTGGCAAACCGGAAACCAATCTGGGATAAAAACGCATGATGAAAATGAACGAGCGGGATTTGCAGGCTTTTCTTGAGCAGGCTTTTACCACCTTTCCCATGCGGGTGGTGGAAGTGGGCGAGATGTATTCCATTATTGAACAGGAAACCACAGACCATAACCTGCGGCCCGGTGGCACCATTTCCGGCCCTACCCTGATGACCATGGCGGACACCGGCCTGTATTCCGCCATTCTGGCCCAGCTGGGGCCAGTGGCCCTGGCAGTCACCACTAATCTGAATATCAATTTTCTGCGTAAACCGGAACCGGGCCTGCTGCGGGCCGAGACCCGGCTACTGAAATTGGGCAAACGCCTGGCAGTGGGTGAAGTCACCATTACCTGCAACGGTGATCCGGACCCAGTGGCCCACGTCACCGGTACCTATTCCATTCCTCCGCAGCGCTGACAGCTATTAACAGCTATCAAAGGGAACTGAACAGGCGGCTGCCGCATCAGGCTGTCGCCACCCGTGACAGCTGGTAACGCTTGATCACCTTGTAGGCCAGAATGCCCAGCGCAATCACCGGCACCCAGTGGCCCGGCAGCTGATGATTGCGCAGCGGATCAAACACCAGCAGTGCCAGATGGCAGAATACCGCCAGGCAGACAAACCAGACACTGGTGACCATGGCATCCCGGGGCCTGCGGCGCACCATATAAGACAGGGTTGCCGCCGACATGGCCAGCGTGGTCAACAAGGGCGCGGTCCAGCGCAGCTTGAACTGAATGACACTGCTCTCGACCATGCCCGGCGCCCGTACAATCAGCCACCACCATTCATAGAACGCCCACGCCATATGCAACACTGCCAGCAACGCGAACAGGGCCACGAAACCCTTGTTGGCAAGGTAATCTGACAAGGTACAATCCTCCTCCGTTAGGGAACCTCTGATCAAGTCCATGCGGCCTCTGTCCTTCAGGAATTTTTCCTGGCAAGACGTGCGATGCAGGCGGGCTGGTTGCCCGGCGAAGCAGCACAACGCGGCCAGGGGGAATTCCTGAAGGACCCTCCGGGCGCGGCCTGAAAGGCACAACTGCTGCGTTAAGTTCCTTGTTAAGGGCTACGGCCATTAACGGCGAAACTTGCCTTGCAGTTGCACCTTTCAGGTTGCGCAGAGGCCACCTGGAATTGATCAGAGGTTCCTTAGTCCTTTTGGACCATAACACACCACCACCTTTTGGTTATCATAAATCGTGTCGGAGCAATAAAGTAGTGTTCCGGCCCGGCAGGGAACAACAGACAATGGCAAAACACACCGCATTCGGCAACAACTGGAAACTGGAAAAGAAAGATCACGAAGTACAGGCCTATACCACCACGGTTAAAGGCTCCGATTTTCGTGCTTACCGGATTGAAGCAGAAGTGGAATCCACCCTGGCAGGACTGGTGGCACACCAGAAAGATGCGGTAGGTTTTCCCAAGTGGATGGACGGCGTAAAAAGCTCCGAGCTGTTCAAGGACACCGGCGATGCCTATTACACCCATTCCATCGCACCGGCACCCTGGCCGGTAAAAGATCGCGATTCCGTGGTGGAATCCCTGATCACGCAGGACCCGGACACACTGGAAGTGAACATACGCTTCACTGCGCAAAACCATTTGCGCCCGCCGCAAAAAGGCTGTGAACGGGTGGCCGGTATTGATGGAGAATGGATTTTTACGCCCATTACAGAAGGCGGTAACGCCACCGGGCGGGTGAAACTTTTATACATCAACCATGTGAACCCGGGCGGCAAGATTCCCGGCTGGCTGGCAAACAACTTCGCTGTGGATGTGCCCTTCAATACCATCAAGGGGCTGATCAAAGCAGTTAAAGAATCAAAGTACCAGGAAGCCTCGTTCGACTTTATTAAAGAGCCTTCCTGAGAAAGTTAAAACGGTAAAGAATCCCGAGCCCTTCTAAAGGAAAATCCCTTTAAAAGGTATTTTGGGCGAGCCATAAGCTCGCCCTTTTTTTTGCCTGTAGAAAAGTTGATTCAGGAAACGGCGGTAGCAACTCTTTCCACCAGCCAGACACTGCCCATCAAAATCACCAGCCCGGAACCGATCCGGGAAATCAGAAAACTCTTCCAGTGATTGAACACCCACACCAGTAACGGGAACACCAGAATCACCGCCAGTAATTGCCCGGCCTCCACTCCCAGATTAAAAAACAGCAGGGCACTGGCCACCTGATCCCCCAGGCCAATGGCTTTCAACACATAGGAAAACCCGAAGCCATGAATCAGACCAAAGAAAAAGGTCACCGCCACCCGGCGCTTCCAGGGGGTTTTGAAACCGGCCGCATCACCACCCTTTATGCCATGCAATTCCAGCAGGTTTTCCACGCCCACATACACAATACTCAGGGCAATCACCGCTTCCACCCACAGCGCCGGCAGGTTCACCAGGTCGAACACCGCCATGGCCAGGGTAATGGAATGGGCCACCGTAAACGCAGTGATCATGGTAAGCAGCTGGCGAAAGGTCAGCGGTAATAATAACAGGGCAAACAGAAACAGCAGATGATCGAACCCCAGCAGAATATGCTCAACACCCAGAGGAAAATAGTCAGGGCGCAGGTCCAGCTTTAATTCCTTATTGGGATCTTCAATAAAGTTATTCGTTAAGGCTATACCCCAGTTTTTCAGCGTTTCCGCCACCGGCAGTTTCACTGCGTTCTGGCCGGCGGCAAACACCCGGGAAATATGTTTGCCCCCCATGGTAATCCTCACGAAATTTTCATGGTTAGGGAAACGATCCACAAACAACCGATATTCAATATCCAGCATACCCAGGGGGCCGGCACACTCATACAGCAGGGAAAACTGATGCGACTGCACCTGACTTAACGGTTGCATTCCGCTGACCGATGCCGCGCAGGCAACCCCATCGTTGCTGATAGCAAACCCGGCTGCTATCAACTGGGGAATTTGTTGCGCATTCAGCGGCAACAAATCAAGGCTGTTTTCCGGTGCCGTATTGAGCCCCTGCAATTCCTGCAAACTGTCGGTGGGCAGGGTATAAACAATTTTTACCTGAGTGGCGCCAATCTGAATGCTCGTATCCGTCACACCCGCCAGATGCGCGACGGCCTGCCATGGGAACAAACCAACTATAAAAAGCAGTACCAGCTTCCATCCATCAGATCGGTTTGCCAGGCGAATGAATCCCATGTTGTTCAATGTAAAATTTCCTATGAAATAACGCATGTGTTCAATGGGCAAAGATAAGACTTCGCATCACGCGGGATCATCACCCTGATCGGGGTATTGAGCAACCATGTCGTGAGCAAATGTCGTCAGTAAGCGTCATCATCCCGGTATAGCTGCACGTTGGCCTCACCATTCATAGCAACCTCTACCCGAAACTCGATTGGCCGGCAGCATACCTGACAATCTTCAATGTATTCCTGCGATTCCAGGGAGCCATCGATCAGTACATCAATCAGCTCACCACAATAGGGACATGCCAACTTGTGCTCCAGCATACCTTGCATCGGTCAATTCCTCGCAACTTTGTTAACCTCAACATTCATATCCGGTTAAGCTTGCAATGGCTACAACCTCAGTACAACCTTAGTCTGATGTGTTTACAGGGAATGCTTACAAGGCGTGCAGATGATGAACGAAAAACAGTTGACTCAATACCTTCTTAACAAGCCGGAATCTGTACAGGACTACCCTTTCGGCCCCGATGCGGCGGTGTACAAAGTGCACGGTAAAATGTTCGCTCTGGTGGGTGCCGAAAAACTGGAGGATGGCCGTTTCCAGCTGCGTATCAATCTGAAATGCGACCCCATGGAAGCCATGCAGCTGCGGGATGTATTCGACTGTGTGATTCCCGGCTACCACATGAACAAAACCCACTGGAATACCGTGATTCTGGACGGCAGCCTGCCTGACGGTGAAATCGAACGGATGATCGATAACTCCTACGCTCTGGTGGTGAAAGGGCTGCCGAAGAAGGTGCGCCAGGGCCTGCAGGTTCGCCATGGTTCCGAAGCCATCAGCTAACCTGAACAACTGTTCCATAGTGCCCCAACCGCCTGAAGCCCCCTGTGGGCAGATCCAAGGGCAAAACTGGTTGAATAACAAACGATTCGAGCGTTCACCACTGGATTTCAGCCTCTGTGCTGGTTATGCTAGTGGCCAAACTCACCAGATTCGAGAACATTTGTTTACATGATTCTGACACGCCACCTGCGGGAACCGGTTTCCGGACTAAGCCACTTGCTGGGAGCCGCCCTGTCCATTGCGGCCCTGCCCTGGCTGTTAAGCCAGCTGCCGGAAGAAAACATGGGGCTGTATCTGGCCAGTTACCTGGTGTTTGGCCTCAGCATGTTTGTGATGTTCAGCTCCAGCGCCATTTACCATTTGATGGAAGTCAGCGAAGCCGGTATCCGGGCACTGAAACGCCTGGATCACATGGCCATCTACGTCATGATTGCCGGTACCTACACCCCCTTCTGCCTGCTGGCACTGGAAGGTGATCAGGCCTGGTGGATGTTCGGAATTATCTGGTGCATTGCCCTGCTGGGCATTATCAAAAAAGTTTTCTGGCTGCATGCGCCCCGCTGGATCAGTACCGGACTCTATCTTGCCATGGGCTGGATGTGCCTGTTTGTTATCGAACCGCTCACCGAAGCCCTGTCCGCCGGCGCCATGCGCTGGCTGGTGATCGGCGGCATCAGTTACTCCATCGGTGCCCTGGTCTACGCCACCAAATGGCCCAACTTCAGTAAAAACTTTGGTTTCCATGAGCTGTGGCATCTTTTTGTATTGGGCGGGGCCGCCAGCCACTTTGTGAGTATCGCCATTTACCTCTAAACTTGTGAGCGTTTTCAATAGCAACGAAACGTTCACACCATGAAGTTAACACCTTCCATGTGGGCAAAAGCCCTGGCCGGCATGCCCAGAATCGATGCCGTTATCTGGCAGTCCCTTGATATTTTTTCCCGCTGGTTAATTGCCACACGCGCTGCCGTACTGGTGATGACCTTTACTTCTGCCGCTCTGGCAGGATTGTTTGCGTTCAAGGCCGACCTGTTTCAGTTTCTCCCCTGGTTAATGATGACACTGGGCTTGTGCCTGGCCCATGCCACCAATAATTTACTGAATGATCTGACCGACCACTGGAAAGGCGTGGACAAGGGAAATTATTTTCGCACCCGCTACGGCGTTCAGCCCCTGGAAAGCGGTTTGATGACAGTCCGGCAAAACCTTTTGTACGCCGCTGTTACCGGTGGGCTGGCAGTTTTATGCGGCGTGTATTTATGGCTGGTGCGTGGCGATACCGTGATTGTGCTGACGGCGGTGGGTGCTTTTTTTGTGCTCTTTTATACCTGGCCACTGAAATACATCGGACTGGGGGAACCCGCCGTCTTACTGGTATGGGGCCCATTAATGATCGGCGGTGGTTATTACGTGATTAGCGGGGAAATCAGTGTTGCCGTGCTATTGGCAGGCACTACCTATGCCCTGGCGCCCACGGCCGTACTCTTTGGCAAACATATCGATAAACTGACAGCGGATAAGGCCAAAGGCATACGCACGCTGCCGGTTATACTGGGGCATGAACGCAGTCGCCGCTGGGTAATGGGACTTTTTATTGCCCAGTATCCGCTGATTCTGCTGTTGGTGTTAACGGGCTATTTCAGCCCCGTTGTACTGGCAAGCGCGGCGGCTATTCCCTCGCTGCTGAAAATCCGCCGCTACTTCAACGAACCGCCACCGGAAAACCTGGAAGAGGCACCGGAGGAAGTGCAAAAAGTCTGGCCCCTGTATTATGTGGCGGCGGCTTTCTGGTACACCCGGCGGTTCGGTGGCCTGTTCACTGTGGCACTGATTCTGGATGCCGTGTTTTTCAGTTAACAGGCCGGCAGCTATTCAACCGTTTAAATCACCTCAAAAGTGAGCCCGGCATTTTCCTGTAGCCGTGCAATCAACTGATCCCCAAAGATAGTTGCCGGTGTCCAGAAACCGCCGGCTTTTTCATCGGCGTTAACATCTTTTGCCAGACACACAGCCGCTTCGGAAATCATCTTGGCGGTGGAACCGTAACCGGGATCACGATCGCCCGTTACCTTGGCACGGATAATCTGGCCGCCTTCGGTTTCGCCGTAAAAACGAATGTCATAAAAACCATTACGCTGCTCTTCCGGGCTGGGGCCTTCGCCGGGTGCCGGCAATACAAACTTTTCCAGCAACCAGCGCGTGGGCTTGATAGCCACTGCCACTAAAAAGCCACCCATGCCCACCGTCATACCCTGAGCCGCTGTCCAGCCTTTGGCGCCTTTGCCGGTGATCATGGCTTCATCGTATTCAAAATTATCGCCATAGCCATTACCGGAGAGCATGTTGGATCTGTGCACAATGCGGGTATTGATCGCGGCCATCACAAAAGGCGCCAGCCAGACATCAAAATCCTTGTCGTAGGTGGCGGACTTCACATCCGGCTGCTTGGCGGCATTTTTCGGCCCATCAAGACACAGGGCATAGGGATCCGCCAGCACTTTGCGCAGGGCAGGATTTTTGGTGGCTTCCGTGGCCACGTTCATCAGGCTGGCAACGGTACCACCGGACATGCCACCTTTAGCCGCCTTGACCCGGAACTTGACCCGCTGACAGGCCTTGCCAAATTTGTTCTTTGCCTGGCTCTGAACAAAGTGCACACCCAGATCCGAAGGAATGGAATCAAAGCCGCAACAATGCACAATGCGGGCACCGTTTTTTCTGGCGGTGGCTTCATGGCGCTCCAGCATTTCCCGGATCCACTGTACCTCGCCGGTCAGATCCACATAGTCGGTACCGGTTTCGGCACAGACTTTTACCAGGGGTTCGCCATAGTAGGCATAGGGGCCCACTGTCGACAGAATCACCTTGCCCTGGGCACAGAGTTCGCGCAGGGCATTTTCGTCAGCCGCATCGGCCGTCAGCATTTCCAGAGAGGCTGCCGCCCCGCCTAATTGCTGTTTGACCGAATCCAGCTTGCCGGAAGATCGTCCGGCAATAGCCCATTTAAGATCGCCCTCTGCACCATATTGATCCAGCATGTACTGGCAGATGATCTGCCCCACAAAGCTGGTTGCTCCATACACAATAACGTCGAATTTTTTATCTGCCACGGTGGTGCTCCCTGTCATTAGCCAGTGATGTCTGCAGGGCATGTTACACGGAATAGGTCAGGTTTTTTAGTTCCGGAAAGCCATCGTGAAGGTTGATAAGCGCCAATGTCCGGCACCGTTGCAAGCACCAACCGGCGGGCACAAAAAAGCCGGGGTAATTGTCACCCCGGCCCGGATGTGAACACACTTGGTCTAGCGGTAGAAAAACAGGCTCTTGCGCTCTCCCAAAGGAACATCATCGCCGGCGTTGTATTGTGGTGCGATCTGCGGTGCGGTTACCTGTTGCTGGCTGGCTTTCATGGCTTTGAGCTGTTGCGACAGGGCATTAATCTGCTCGCTCAGGGTTTTCTCCAGCTGGGAAACCCGGCCTGCCAGTTCGGCATCGGTGTTTTTGCCGGCACCGGCGTTGCTACCAGCATCTGCAACCTGATCAGCCGTTGCTGTTGCAGTATCGGATTCATCCTTTTTGTCAGCGGTGGTATTGGCTGGCGCTTTTTCCGCCTTGGCCGACGCCGCTGCTACGCCAGTGTCCAGCATCACATCCTGCTGACTGGCGGCCTCGGCCACCTGTGCCAGCTGATCCAGCACCGACTGATTCCGCAGATCCTTGATGCCCAGCGCCCGGCTGGCATCGTAGATCCGGTTGGTGAGCACTATCAGCCAACGTTCCATTTCTTCGCGATCCATCTTCTGCAGCTTTTCCATATCATTGGCAATGGCATGGGCCACCGCAAAGGTGAATACCACCTGATCCCGTGCGGCGGTAACCGCGGCTTCATCACGGGGGTTGCTGGCAATAATATGCCTGGCCTGATTCAAAGCGTTCACTGAACGGTTGTAACTCAGGCTGGCAAAACGCTCCAGCTTGTAACGCCCTTCGCGCTCAATACGCTTGCTGATGTCATCCAGATAAAACCGCTGGGCCGCCGCAATTTCCAGGGCCTTTTGCTCCCGCTTTAACTGGGAACTGCGATCCTGCGCCAGATCCAGACGGCCATCGGCCACCATACCAATCAGGCGCTGATGATGACGCACAATGTCTTCGTACTCATAAGGGAAATAGGTTTGCGCCTGGAACTTGCGCAGCCATTCAAAATTTTCGTTCACCTCGGCAAACAACTGATCCGCCTGATGCTTGATGGATTCGGCATGATTCAACGCAGCGTTCGCTTCGGAAATCAGTGACAGGGCTTTTTCACCCATGGTGTCACCAAAGAACAGGGATATGGATTTGTTAACGTTGTCGGGCTCCAGCCGAAAGCGCTCATAATAATTGCGGGCGGATTCCAGCGACGACAAGGCTGTATCCATGGCCCCTGGGGCATAAACGGCATACTCGTTGGCCTGCGCTTTGGAAATGCGCTGCTCCAGCGCTTCCAGGGATTCAGCCACGCGGCTGATAACCGCCTGCTCGCGGGTTTGCTGCTCGGTTTCCTGCATCAGGCGATAGCTGTGGGTACTGCAACCGGAGGACAGAAGAAAAGCCGCCAGTAACAGCACATAAAGATGAACCGGTGAATGGTGTAGCAGTTTCATGATTTAACCTGCAGAATATCGGGATTGAATGACCTACTCCTTAGAGCCTAATCAACATTTTTAAGGGGAGTCATAATATTCTGCACTTAAAATGATGGCTGATAGATAACGCCAAAATATCCTTTGATTACGGGCACATAGCTGATGTTTCTCGGCGGGGACTGGGAATCTTTCACTATCGCCTGATTTGTAAGGGGGAACCGTTTAAAAACCATGGATAATTCAAGCCGGGATATTCCTTTCACTTATCTGCTGCGGGTACGTTATTACGAATGCGATGCTCAGCAGGTGGTATTCAATGCCCGCTACGGGGACTATGTGGATACCGCCGCCACGGAATTTTTCCGGGCGCTTTTTGGCGATTACCGCAATCTGTTAGCCGCCGGCATGGATACCCAGGTGGTGCGCCAGTTGATTGAATGGCAGGCACCGGCCCGCTTTGACGACGTGGTGGCTATTCAGGTCACCACGGAAAGAGTGGGCAACACCTCCTTTCAACTGAACTTTGCCCTGTCACGCCATGGCAGCGATGAACTTCTGGCCCGCTGCGAAATGGTGTACGTGCTGGTGGATGCCCAGGCTTTCACGAAAATGGCCATTCCCGATGATGTCCGCAGCAAACTGGAAAGCGGCGCACCGGGTGTGACCACCGATCATGCCGGCGCCGGACACGCCTGACGTTAGCGATCTACCACTGCAAAAAAACCGGCAACACGGCCTTGTCCGCCGATTGCTGCACCGCCAGTGTCCAGCTGCACCCGCCCTGATAACGGTTCTACCCGGTAAATACCCACCTTCTTTATGGCGCCCGTGTCTTCATGTAAGGAGTTTTTCAGCCATCTGACCACCGGGATCCACCATGACAGTGCCAGCCAACGTGACACGCTTTCTGTTTGAACTGATCGGCGAAAGTGAATCCCTGCGGGTGGTGGAGTTCTCCGTCAGCGAAGGCCTTTCCAGCCCCTTTCAGCTGGAACTGATTGTGGCGGCAGAAAACGACGCTCTGGATATTGCTGGCTGGATTGGCAAGGCAGGAGTGCTGACCCTGTTTCATACCCGTGATCCCCGGGTATTTCATGGCGAACTGGTAGCGGCCCGCCAGCTGGAATCCGGACGGCGCTTTACCCGCTATCAGCTGTCCCTCGCACCCAAGTTTCACCTGCTGAAATACCGTAGCGGCTGCCGGATTTTTCAGTCCCTGTCCGTTCCCAGGATCATTGAAAAACTGTTTGATGAAGCCCGCATTGAAGGCAACGACTACCGGCTGGACCTGAAGCGCAGCTACCCCACCCGGGATTTTTGTGTGCAGTATCAGGAGAGCGAGTTTCACTTTCTGTCGCGCCTGATGGAAGAAGAAGGCATTTTCTACTTCTTTGAACACCGGCTGGATCGCCATGTGATGGTGATCAGCGACGCCAAAGCCGCGTTCAGCCCCATTGCCCACAACCGGCAACTCAATTACCACCCCAAAGGCAGCATGCGGCCGGACCATGAAACCGTTTACCAGTTTGAATCACGTTTTCAGGTAGCCTCAGGCCAGGTGACCCTGGGCGATTACAATTTCGAAAAGCCAAAACTGACCTTGCGGGAAGACGCCAGCCAACAACAGAAACACAACCTGGAAGTGTACGAATACCCGGGGCGCTTCGCAAAACCTGCAGAAGGCGAACGTTACGCCAGCCTGTATCTCGAATCAAACCAGACTGCGACAGAGCGATATGTCGGTGTCAGCGACAGCCAGTGGCTGGCAACCGGAGGCTTGTTTGAACTCAAAGAACACCAGCGCAATGACTACAACCAGGAATACCTGCTGGTGAGGGCCGATCACAAAGGCAAGCAACCTCAGTCCCTGGAAGAAGGCGCCACCAATGAAGGCTCCGCCTACCATTGTGAGTTTGAAGCCATGCCTGCCAGCATGGCCTACCGCCCTGCCAGGCAGCACCAAAAACACCCTGTGGAAGGCGCCCAGACAGCCTTTGTGACAGGGCCTTCAGGCGAAGAGATTTACACCGACCAGCACGGCCGGGTTAAGGTTCAGTTCCACTGGGATCGCGAAGGCCAGTACAACGAAAACACCTCCTGCTGGGTTCGTGTCAGCCAGGGCTGGACCGGCAAGGAATGGGGCGCCATGACCCTGCCCAGAGTGGGACAGGAAGTGATCGTGGACTTTCTGGACGGCGACCCCGACCGCCCCATCGTTACCGGTCGCGTTTACCACGCCGTGAATAAAACACCCTACCCTTTACCCGGCAACAAAACCCGCAGCACCTTTAAATCCCAGTCCTATCCCGGCGGTGGCGGCTACAACGAACTGCGTATTGACGACAAGAAAGGCAGCGAACAGATTTATGTGCATGCCGAAAAAGACGTGGATATTTACGTTAAAAATGATCACAAAGCACTGATACAGGCCGATCGCCACCTGACGGTGGACGGTGACTCCATGACGGAAACACAGACCGATGAACACCTGACCATCGGCAAAAACTGGAACCAGAAGGTTGGCAAAACCCTGTCGCAAAGCGTGGGCAAAGACAACCATTTGAAGGTTTCCGGCTCCATCAACACCCAAAGCGGGCGCGATCTGTTTGTAAAAGCCGGCACCCAGATCGTGATTCAAAGCGGCACCCAGCTCACCCTGAAAGGCGGAGCCGGCTTTGTGGTGCTGGATCCCTCCGGTGTCACCATTCAGGGGCCCATGGTGCGCATTAACAGCGGCGGTTCGGCCGGCAGCGCCAGCAGCGCCTCGCCAACAGCCCCGCAAAAACCCACTCCACCGGAAACCGGCGATGCCGGTAAAACCGTTAAACCCAAGCCCGCAGAACCGGCCCACAAAGCAGACAAAGTGGGCTTTGAAAGTGGCCGTGCCGGTGAAGTGACACTGGATGAACCCGCAAGCGCAGCCACAACCGCCAAAGCGGCACCGCCAACCCCGGCGGTTGAAGCCCCTCAGGAACTGGAAGAACTTACCCTTACCTGCACCGATGCAGACGGCAGCCCCGCCTGCGCCTTACCCTACGTGGTGAAACTGCCAGACGGCAGCACCCGCGGCGGCAAGCTCGACAACAGCGGCACCGCCCTGGTAAAAAACCTGCCACCCGGCGCCGTGGAAGTGGAACTGGGCGATGCGCCCAACGAACGGGAAATCACACGAACCCGGGAAAAGATCCAGAAATCCCTCAACAGCATCATCGCCGATGAAGAGCGCGAAGCCGCTCAAATAGAAGCCGAGCTAAGCCAGAAAGGTTTTGTCGGCCAGGCCCTGGAATACAAGATGGCCGAAATCCGCGGCGGCGCCAAAGCCATCTGGGGCATGGTAACCGGATTAAAAGAACTGTCGGACCTGGGCAACCCCCAGGTTCATTTAACCAACGCCCTCAAATCCGCATGGGCAGCCTACAAGTACAGCGACGAACAACCCTTTCTGGACAGCTTCGCCCAGAACATGAACGACGCCCAGTTCGCAGAACTGGCAGATGTGATCGGCTTCGACCCCCGCACCATCACCAAAGAACAGGTGGCCGAAGCCCAGGCACTGGCAAACTTCGTCTGGGAAGACGGCGAAACCCGCGACATGCTGCTCGGCTTCGCCAAGGATTACATCGGCGCCCAACATAGCCTGGAACTCACCGAAAGCGGCGCCGGCCTCGCCACCGAAGTGGCGCTGGATTTCCTGATCACCGCCCTTACCCTGGGCGCCGGCGCCACCATCGTCGTCGCCAGCAAACTCCGCCATTTGAACAAATTCAAGCAAATCGGCCTGCATATCAAACAGCTCGCCAAAGCTATGAAGAAGAAAGCCTCGTTCAAACGCCAGTCTGGGCAGACGGGTGGTCAGGTTGATATGGAATTGAGTAAGCCGGATAATCAGACGGCTGAGGGAACAAACGCCAATAAAACTGCTATAGACGACGCAGACACTCCAAGACTCTGGAGTAGAGAAGTTCAATTCGAGGGTAGACAAGTTTTTCAGCGCGATGATTTATTCGATCCCTATCGGGTCGATGCTGATGGAATGAAAAATGTAGAAAGAATGCAAAAAGGCAGACCTCCCATAGGCCATGATGACGAACCGGTAAACCTCCACCATCTAATCCAAAAGGAACCTGGGACGATAGCGGAAGTAGGCGGACAATTGCATTCGGAAAAAACTAAAACACTTCATATCCCTCAATATGAGAAAGTTGACGGTGTATGGAAGCAGCGCAAGAACTATAGCTTCAGAGCCCACGACGGAAGAAAATCAACCTGGCCCTTAACAAAATCGGGTAAAATACAGAAAACACCAGCAGAAAAGGCATTTATTAAATGGAGCTCCAACTACTGGAAGCATAGAGCCGAGGGGTTTTAAAAATGACAGAAAAGCGCACACTGAAAGACATTGAAAATGCTTTACAAGGCGTTGACGGCATTGCCGCCGGAGACTCTCATGAAGACGCTGAAATTATGGAGGCAGAGAAAGCACTTGATGTTACTTTGCCAGATAGCTTTAAAGCTTACTTGAAAAAGTGGGGAAAGCTTGCACTGGGACCAATCGAATATTATGGCTTGACCAAAAACCCGAATTTTACTTCTGCCGGAGTTCCAAACTTTGTATGGTTCACTTTAAAAAAACGAGACCAAGTGAATCTTCCGAAAAATCTGATAGTGTTCCAAAACGCCAATGATGAAGCTTATTACTGCATAGACACATCCTCACTAATAGATGGGGAGTGCAAAGTTGCCATATGGAACAACCTGGAACGACAAACCGATCAGATTCTTGATATTGGTTTTTTTGATTTTTTGCTTGGAGACATTGAAGAGCATATAGACATGATGGGTTAACCGTCACATCTCTGTTCGTAAATCCGCATAGACAGCCTACGTACAGCGACGAACAACCCTTTCTGGACAGCTTCGCCAAGAATTACATCGGCGCCCAACATAGCCTGGAGCTGACCGAGCGCGGCGCCGGACTCGCCACCGAAGTGGCCCTGGACTTCCTGATCACCACCCTCATCCTGGGCGCCGGCGCCACCATTGTGGTCGCCAGCAAACTCCGCCATTTGAACAAATTCAAGCAAATCGGCCTGCATATCAAACAGCTCGCCAAAGCTATGAAGAAGAAAGCCTCGTTCAAACGCCAGTCCGGGCAGACGGGTGGTCAGGTTGATATGGAATTGAGTAAGCCGGATAATCAGACGGCTGAGGGGGTAGGAACGCAGCAGCTTGCAGATGGGGAAACGGAGCTTGCGGAGAGTACTCCAAATAAATCGTCCACTCCTAGCTCTAGGCAGAGAGAGTTGGAGGTCAGCATCGCTGCCAAACGAATTGTTCCAGAAAGTTTGGCAGACGCGAAGAGGATTCTTAAGAAGCGAAGAAAAGAGCTGCTCGAAAATGGCTACAAGCCGAAATATACTGATGAAGAGTTGTTGTATTTAGCTTCCAAGGGGGAGGTAAATGATCGATACATCGTACGTACAGAGTGGGACAAAAACCCGGAACAAAGTTTAGGGTACACACGTGATTCGGGTAGAGCGCCAATCTGGACAACGACATTTGATCAAATTGAGCATGCAGATAGTGACCCTGAGCTCATTACTAATATCCTCGGTTTTGATCAACCTTTTAACCCCAACGATAAATATAAAATGTATATCATAGATCAGGGTGAGGATTTCATAACCAAAAGCGACCTGTCCATAGTGCCTTCGTATGAAAAACTAGGTGATTTAACCAAAGCTGAAATGAGGAATGATAGAGGGTTTGATGCTGAATTGGTTGATAAGGTTATGACGCCAGAATATAGCGAGAAGCATGCAAAACACATGGAGGACTTTAGTGCTCAGACGAACAAAACCTATGATGAAGATGAAATCGCCAATTTCACGGCATCGATGAATCCAGATGAAAAGAGCTTATTCAAAACCCGGCATCGAATTAATACCGAATTTGGAGCAAATCCTTTATATTCTGGTAACGGCCTTACCAAACCATACAACAATATAGCCACCCAGTCTGAATACGGCGTATTGGAGGTATTCACTTTCCAGAGAAAACCACGACCGACAGGTGAATTGATTGAGGCGGGTAAACTTGCCAAGCTTCCATTGCCACCTTTGACTAAAGGACCTGCAAAATGAAGCAAGCTGGCTTAATTGAATTAAGTGATTGCAAAATATTGATAGAAATAGACAAGGCTGATCAGCGCTACTTGGGAATTACTCTTTCAGATCACTTTGTCATTTTTCGAAGACAACATTTCAATATCAAAAGTAATAAGCTCTTGAAAAATCAACTAGAAATACCGGTTAGTGCGCTCAAATGGGTGATTGATACCATAGAAATTGGTTTTGGAAAAAATCCAGATGATGGAGGTTTGCCAAGAGATGTTTTGCACGATCAAACAGTTATTGAAGGTGAGGAAATTAATTTACGCCGAACTATGAATTGCGGTGCTGCTAATCAACAAGGCTATACTTTAAGCAACTTTAGCCGTAACTCCTACATTGATAAGGAAGATTGCCAAAGTATACAGCTTCCAGATTACCTATTATTTGACTAAGGTCTATTAGAAATAGTTGAAAGATTTGGCTAGACCGTCATAGTTTACACGTATTGAGGTTGTTCCAAAAAAGATTGATTCAGCTACAAGGATCGATTATTCGAGAAGTTATGAGCGATATCTTTCGAACTTTAAACCGGTAGTGTTCAAAATTCTTTCACAATATATTTAATTTTGTTTTAATGATAAACGCAGCAATAAATATTGTTGCTCCTTATTCAGAACTTGCACAACCTCAAGATGACCGTCTCCTCCACAGCAAAACCGACACACAACTAAGAGACTAACTCAATATGCTAGCCACAGGCCTTGTAATTTCTGTGGCTAGTCCCTATGCAACTAATTATCTATTATTTGTTTAAGAAGCTGACTAGAAGCCGATAGTTCTGGCACGTTAACAGGGGAGTTAACAAGAAGATTTTCCACAAATGCTTGAGTTTGTTCATACCAGGTCAAAATACCTTCCTTTATCTCTTCCTCTATAGCCAATCCCTCCGGCGCTATTTTAATGCTATTTTTAAAGTATTTAACTAGACTCTCTGGACTGAATTGTAAATCAAGGCTTTCTGTAAACTTAACAATACTTCGACTCTTTGGCCCCTTCCCAACAAATGAAGAAAGGCTAAGCAAAAAGGATAGAGAATACAGCTGTTCATCTAGCTCCTTTGATTTTTCTATTGAGTTTTTCCATACATTAAACCCTTCGACAAGACTACGCTCTTTATGTTTATTAATTTCAGCTTGAGCTAGATTCATCACATGCCTGAGATGACCATATCCATCCCAGCGGCGAAATTGAATCCATCGGGTAGTTAAGGTAATGTGTCTCCTTCCTTCTCTTTTCACGGTTGGATATCGAGACAACATGAAACGGTCTCCCCATAGTTTTTTTTGAGTTTCTCCGTGCCTACTCACTTGCGTTGTATAAACACTAGAAGTGTAGTATTTATCGGACTTTTCTTGCTCTCGCTCCTCAAGCAAACCCAACTTAAGAGCCTCTACTAGCGGATTAGGTTTGATGGAACTTTCGTGCGCCCAAAGATGTGGATCGTATATTTTTTCTCCAACAACACCAACATTCCACCAAACGCCATTAGAAAGCTGATCAAACTCTTCTCTATAAGGGATATAGGGCTCACCATTAGGACCATTAAGCGCAAGCTTGTGCTCGTCTAGATCTTTTACGTTAACAACACTAACAACGGTGTATTCCAATTGCTTGGTAGTGAAGCCCGCGCTATTCCAGGATGTTTTTTCCTTTATGCCTTTCAACCAAACTCTATCAGCTTCACGCTGTATTTCAGCAGCCTTTTCATTCAACAATGAAACCAAGGTGGCCTTTATATTCTCCATTTGTTGAAACACTTCCTTTTTATGTGTCACGCGGTCAAGAGCTTCGATCAGCGATAGACAATCGGAGTGAGCACGCTTGCAATTTTCATTTAACTCCATAGATAAATCATCATAGTATGAAGATTTAAATACTTCATAGGCTCCTTGCGCAGCAACTGAGAAAATTAAGGGGTGAAAAATATGTTCTTCAGATCCAATCGTACCAATCCTGCTCCAGGGGTGTGGATAGCTTCTAAGAGACGCCAACCCTAATATTTGCTTGGTATCCTGATTTGTAAGACCTGGTTTTGTATAGTCAGCATTGTATGCCTTCTTGAATCCACTCACCAGTATCGATAGGTCCTTTGCATCTATCTGTGTATTTGTTTTCTTAGATACAACTAAAGCTGATGTAGCTTCCGCAAGCTCTTCAATTTCATTTTCGATTTCTTCACGCAGCTCAACCCAAGTATAAGCATAAAAAGTACTCTGCATGTCAGAAAGTTGATCCTTGATTAAATCAAACTCTTCAGTAACCAGATCTTCTAATTGTTCTAGCATGACTTTGATTTGGTCTTGGTTTCTTAACGAAGCACTCAGTTTCTTGTTGATTACTTCTAACTGCTTTGAGATAACTTTATAGAAGGGGTTAGATGCCGGCTTTTTCTTATTCATGAAGATCGAGATGACAGCCATAGCTGCTGCCACATAAGGCATAACAGTTGCCACCGCTGAAAACGCCCCAACCATTACTCCAGAGCTTAACAGCGCATTAGATACCATACCCATTGCATGGACGACTTCCTGCCCTTTATCAACCTTGAGAACATCATTTAGTAGGAAGTCAGCAACATAAAGAGATGAATTTAAACCTTGCCTAGCTTTTTGGGAAACTTCGGCCTTTTTTCTTGCTCTATTAAGAGTATCCAAACTGTTTTGTAGTTGTTCAACACCGTCTTCAATAACGCTGACTCCCATTTGGACCTTGCTGAAGCCGTCTTCAAACTTGCCAAATTGAGACTCAATAGATTTAACTTTATCTTCGATGAGAACATTGAGATCGGCCTTTAAATCTTCGATTTTAGCATCGTAGTTAGCATCCATATTGCGAAAGCTAGATTCCATCATATTGCGGAGACCAACTTCTTTCTCAAGTAATTTTCCTGTAAAAAAAGTCGCGTTAAATTCCAACTGTGATTTGATCTTCCCCAGAAAAAGTAGACACAGTTTTAAGCGCACATACGCTCATATTCCTGCTCAAATACATTCGGGCTTTTATAACCCAGATAACTATGCCGACGCTGGCTGTTGTAAAACATTTCAATATACTCAAACACACAAGCATAAGCTTCCTGCTTGGTGGTGACATCCTCTGGGTAGAGTGCTTCTACTTTGAAGCGCGCAAAGAAGGATTCCATCGCCGCATTGTCCCAGCAATTGCCTTTTCTGCTCATGCTGGGCTGTACCCCCTCGTCATACAACAGCGCCTGGTATTCGCCTGATCGATACTGCACACCACGATCGGAATGCAGTATTAACCCCGGTTCAACATTGCGTGCCGCCACAGCCATTTCAAATGCATCTATGATCAATTGATTGGTCATGGTGGTATCCAGTGACCAACCGATTATCTTGCGAGAGAACAAATCCATCACCACAGCCAGATACACAAAGGCCTTCTCTATCTTGATGTAAGTGATATCTGAGACCCACTTTTCATCTGGTCGGCTCGCTGTAAAATCTCGCCTCAACAGATTATCACTGACATGATTATGTGCCAACACGTCTGGAAAATAGTTGTAGCCTTTCCCATTTCGAGCCATAAGCCCTTGTTCTGACATGATTTTGGCCACAGTATTCTCGCTTATGGCAAACCCTGACTCATTAAGCTCCAGCGTCATTCGAGGTGAACCATAACGAGATTTAAGCTCATGAAAGCGCTTCACCAACAGTCGCTCAGCTTCTAGCTTTCTCAAATCCCGAGCACTGGGCTTTCGATTCCGCCATTTATAGTACCCCGAACGACTGACCTTCGCCCATTTACACATCTTGGCCACAGCATACTGGCCGCGCAATGAATCAATGAAAGCGTACTTCACCACTTGTCTTTGCTGAAGTACGCCGTCGCCTTTTTTAGAAATTCGTTTTCCTCTTTGAGATCAGCAATCTCACGCTTGAGTTTACGAACTTCCTCACTCTCTTGCTTGGAATAATCGACACCGTTCATACTGTTGAACTGCTTCTCCGACAATCGCTTATATTGACGACGCCAATTATAAATCTGTCCAGGGTGAATCCCTAACTCTTTTGCCACTTCAGCTGCGCTGGTGTTGGGATCTTCAGAACGGCGAACAGCCTCTCTTCGAAAATCCTCGGTATAGTGGTTGTATTTGTTTTTACGCTTTTTAGGCATTGTTAATACACCTCGTTAGTTGGTAGTGAGGTGTCTACTTTTCTTGGGGAACTTGGGATTCTAACGCCGATATTCTGTTATTTAGAACATCATCATTTCGCCGCTCCTCAGCTAACGTATACAGCTGGTACAAAAACGGTCCAACAACAGCTCCTACTGCCCATAATGCAGCAAGTGGTGACGCAGCGGTTATACCAATTAATCCCGTAGTCACACCAACAGTTGCCACTAGTGCATTGACAGCACCTTCGTCAATTTTGTCTAAAGCTGAAATAGCTGCCGCTTGTTCTTTAGAAAGGGCTGTATCTTTTATATTTTGAAAACTGTTTTCTGAGATGTTCTTACTAAAATTTATCTCTATCTGATCTGGGGATAAATTTAGAATCCTGCTATCAACTATATACCTGAAGCTGGACACTGCAGATCTTATCTTGACATCAGTGGACTTCTGTATGATGTAAGCTCCAATGATTTTACCGTTATCTATATTCACAAGTTTCTCCTCTTAATTAGTGCGGATTATTCCATTTTTTGTTAGATCAACATTACTTCCAGTTGCTAGTTATAGTTAGAGCGGTTAGAAGCCGCTAAGTAGAATACATGCTGACTTTACCTACGGTTGGCTCTATGTCGAGATTGACAGCCGCTGCAGACGCTGCCTATTCTTCGAATAATTTAATTTCGAACCCTTAACAGAAAAGCATGATCAAAAAACATCCACACAAGGTGATCCCGTTATACTTGCGTTTCCAATATCTTCAATAATCGCAGCAGTTATTCTAAGATCGGCGTTTTAGTATGCATTGTCCAGATAAATGCTTTTGCGTATCTGAGCACACTTGCTTTTTGCCCAAAACCTCAACGGAAAACGCAAGAATGCTGAACCGGCATTGTTTACATACAAAACAAAGCATAAGAAAGACAACGGCGCCCAACACGACCTACAACGAGACGCTGACCTTGCCACCCAAGCGGCTATAGACTTATTGGCCCATAACATTGGGCTCAGGCGCTACCATCATCACTGCCTGCAACAGACTCCATTTGAGTTGATTCAAGCAAAACCGACTGAATTTCAAACAGCTTTCAAAGGAGATGAAGAATAAGAACTCATTCAAAACACTAACCCAGGAAAATTGGTAACCAAAAGCAGACGCACCTTTTGAAGGCTATATCGTCTCTATTGTTTCCAACCAACATATTGGTACTTATAGAAGTAAAAATGGAAAAGCTGTGACAGATACTCAAGCCTGTCAACCTGGATATCTCTACGATATTAAAATTCCGGACGTGGTATATACAAGGCTTACCCCGAAAACCCATTCCAGCATGAGGAGAAGATTGTATCTATTTGGATATCAAAACCTGTAGGACCCTGGATAAAAATAACTGACTATAATTGATTAATTAATGTCTCAAATCGCACAGGAGAGTAGTTTTGGGGAAAACGTATCTACCTAACGTCATTAATGGGCCAGCAATTCAAAACCAAATTGAGATCACCACATTCCTTACAAATGCCCAACCAAACATCACATATAATGATGGCAACAACTTGACTGGGACTTTAACGGGCGAAGATTATTTCGAGCTTTTATGTACACTAAGATCCATTGCTTCTTCGCAGGGAAAGGACATTCTATGCCAAGGCTCCCTGATAAATGTCTATCCAGGAGGGTTAGCATCTGATCAAAGTTTAGGTGAAATCGCTCAAAAATATGATTCAAACAAAAAGACTTTCGGTGAAGTTGCTATATTTTCACCGGCATCAGCATCCGACATCAAAAATATAGCACCACCTGAAGATCAAAAGGCACATAGAAGAAAAGTAATCTGACTCTGCCGTGCGACAGATCAGGTTACACGATTGCTAGCCCAAGACTGCTTCAGAAACATCTTTAGACTGCTCACCCCACCCAATAGCCAGCTTCTCCTGATAGAAAAAGAAGTCTCTCACTTCGACTATTCTGCGGGACTTTATTCTGACCAGATTTGCCCCGACGTTAGTTACCTTTACGCCGTCCTTATTGGTAAGGTTAACCGTCCACTGGGCTATCAGGTTATTGGTACCTGTAATATCAAAGATATTCTCAACGCATACATGATTCAGTTGAAAATCGATAATTTCAAAATGATCCATCATATTCTGAAACCATCGTCTGATATTCTCTTTATCCTGAAATGTACCACTGACGGACAACTGCCCGGGGTAGTGAAATACGCTATCTTCCGACCAGTCTGCCATGAATTTTGTCAGGTTTTTATCACCCAACAGCCGAAAAGCACTCTCCAACTTCTTTTTTGCAACCAGCGAACCAATCATTTAAATCTCCTTTTTAAACTGATCTGTATTCTGGATTCCTGGCTGAAAGGCTAACATGCAAGCCACACAAAATTGAACGCTTTAATGGTAACTGCACTGGAAAGGATTGTTGCACTATTGGATGCAATAACTGATTCAAGAATTGGTTAAAAAGGTTCGCTGGCAGGCGCCATGACTACCCTCCTGCCAGCGACGATATAGCCTTATTGCTTGATGGTTTCTATATCCAGCAACAGCTCCACTTCCGTGGACGCTGGCCCCAGATCATAATCAATCCCGTAATCTTTCAGTTTCAGGGTTACATTGCCGGTAAAACCATGACGGTAACCGCCCCAGGGATCCTTGCCGCCGCCCACATGGGCAATGGGAATTTCCACATCACGGGTCACACCGTGCAGGGTCAGTTTGCCTTTCAGTAAGCCGGTTTTCTCTCCGGTTTTTTCCACAGAGGTACTGACAAATTCGGCAGTAGGATATTTTTTCACGTTCAGTATCTCATCACTCCGTAAGTGCTTATCGCGTTCGGCGTGATTACTATCAAGGCTGGCAGTGTCCACGGTGACTTTAATGGAGGAGTTTTCCGGGTTTTCCTCATCCAGCATCAGTTCGCCACTGAATTTGTCAAAGCGGCCATACAGCCAGCTGTAACCCAGGTGCTGGATCTTGAACTGAATAAAGGCATGAGCGCCTTCGGTGTCGATAATGTACTTTTCCGGTGCGGCAACAGCTTGCCCCATTCCCAGCAAAGTGAGCAACAGAACCATGGGGGATAACAGACGAGAGATTTTCATAGTGTTTCCTTATTCTCCGGTTGATGAAAACTTGGCATTGATCATTCGCTTCAGGGTGCTGTCTTTATCCACAAAATGGTGTTTTAGCGCAGCCCCCGCATGCAACCCGGCCAGCCCGATCAGGCTGCAGGCCAGGTAAAAATGGAAATCACCGGCAATGTCTTCCTGATTGTCGATTCCGGTGGTTACCGCAGGAATTTCGAACCAGCCAAATACCGACACTGCCCGGCCATCGGCGGTGGAAATCATATAGCCGCTGATCACCACCAGCAGGATAAGACAATAAATAACGACATGTGTTACCGCTGCCAGCGCTTTTTCCCAGTTTTTATGGCTGGCCAGGGGGTGTGGCCGGGTATTGACTGCCCGCCAGATCAGGCGCAGCCCCCACAGGCCGAATAACAAGATGCCAACAGACTTATGCCAGTCAGGGGCGGTTTTGTACCAGGGGGAATAATAATTGAGTTCAGTCATCCACAGGCCAACGGTGAACAGGCCAATAATCACGACGGCCATCAGCCAGTGCAGCAGGATGGCTATCAGTCCATAGCCCTGTGTTGTATTTTTAATACCCATTGGCGAAACTGTGCTTTCCCTTATTTTGTGTCAGGCTTTTACTGTTGCTATTGTTGCTATGCCGTTAAACATACCCCAGAAATTTATCACACAAAAGGAACATTGATCATGATTCACCCGGCCCTGTCTAAACTTTTTGAGTATCAGAACCGTATTGTGATGGTGGGCTGGATTTTATTGCTGGCACTGCCCTTGTGGCCGGACGGGAAATTTATTGTCAGTGGTTTGATTGTGGCGGCCTGCTGCCACTATGTGTACCTGCTGGTGCTGGGCAAGCGTTTTGATTCACCGGATCAGCGACCTGGTGGTAATTTTTTCAGCCTTAAAGGGGTGATAAGGCTGTTTGAACACCCCCGCTCTACCCTGGCGGGCTGGACCCACTTTATTGCATTCGATCTGTTTGTGGGGCTGTTTATTGCTACTGATGGTGCGGCCAATGGCATTCCACACTGGCTGCTGATTGTGCCATTGATTGCGACGCTGATGCTGGGCCCTTCGGGGCTGTTGCTGTATCTGGTGCTGCGGATGTTCTTTGGGGAAAGCCCGTTACTGTTAATGTAAGGCGGCGGATACAAAAAAGCCCGGGGCTTTCTCAAGGAAGCTCCCCGGGCTTTTCATAAGTCATACAGGCTCGATATAGCTAACTCACCCGCGTCAGCTTGCTCTTATCCACATGATCAAACTCGCGGCCGTAAATATCCAGCAGGGTTCTTTCCTCGTAGGACATCTCGTCACCTTTCAGCGTAATGGTATGGCTGAAGGACAGGGTACGGGCTTTTTCCCGCATAAAGGGTGACTGGCACACGTTCCAGCCGGCGTCCTCGTCTTTGGCGTCCATCTTGATAACAATTTCACCGTCGTTATCGGATATCACCTTGCCGCCGGCCACAACGCCTACGCCACGGGGAATCACAAAAGACTGGGTGATGGTGCCGGTGGCTTCTTCCCAGGTGAAATAACCCACCTGATCGTGAAACTGCTCATCGTTGGATTTGCGGTACACTTTCTGCTGATAACGCACCACGGACAGGTACTGCTCCTCGGCATTGTCCACATCGCCGGCTGCCTCGAACACAATGGTTTCATAGTAGGGGCTGCGCTCTATGCCCTCGGGCTCAGGAGCAATATCAATTCCCCGGTCGCCCCGCCATTCACCAATCAATCCTGTTAATGGTCCGTAATTAATTTCATCTAATGCTTTTTCTGACATGCTCTGCCCTGTTTCTCTCTGGCTGAATTCCAGCGCCTAGAATACCTGCAGAGCAAAGCTTAGGCAAAGCCCATGTCAGATGAATGGATATCAGACCGCGCCCAGTTCAAAGCGAAAAAGCGTGCCGTTACCCGGCTCGGATTCCACCTGAATGGAAGCTTCGTGCAGTTCCAGAATGCGTTTCACGATGGCAAGCCCCAGGCCTGTACCCCGTGAACGGCTGCCATCATTGGCCGCGTCGGGATGATGCCGGGTGGAATAATAGGCATCGAACACATGGGGCAGATCCGCTTTGCGGATGCCAAAACCGGTGTCCGCCACCGTGACCCGGGCTTTACCCTGTTGCTGATGCAGGCGGATGGCGATGGTACCGCCGGCCGGGGTAAAACGCAGCGCATTATCAATCAGGTTTTGCAGCACCCGCTGAATCAGGGCGATATCAGCCTGCACGTAATAGCCGTTATTGTCTGCATCGATCTTCAGGGTGACCTGTTTTTCCGCCACGCTCAGTTCATAATCCTGCACCACATCGTACACCAGTTCCAGCAGGGAAAAGGGTTCCATTTCCGGTTTTACCTTGCCGGCTTCCAGCTTGGAGAGTTCAAACAATTCCGCAATCAAGGTTGCCAGCCGCCGCGAGTTACGGTGCGCAATACCCAGGTATTTGCGTTGCTCCTGATCCGATAGCAGATCCTGTTTTAAGTACAGAGCTTCCAGATAGCCCTGCAATGATGCCAGTGGTGTGCGCAGATCATGGGAAATATTGGAAATCAGTTCCCGACGCAAGCGGCTGCTTTCCTGCAGGTGCTGAAACTGGGATTGAATACGCTGCTGCATGGCAGAGAAATTGCGACTCAGAATGTCGATTTCCGAACCGGCACTTTGCGGTGACTGCCTACCGGACGCTGATTCCGACGCCATCCAGCCCGAGCGCTGAAAATCACCCATGGCCAGCGATAGTTTGCGCAAAGGCTGCGTGATTCGCTGAAACCCGAACGCCACGATGATCACCGCCAGCAACAGCAGGCAAACCAGTGCCAGCAGACTGACCTGAGTCACATGGCTGCCGGACAATTGCGCCGCTACCGATTCCGCCACCTTGCTGTTAAGCACCACGTATAGATAGGCAACCGTCCGCCCGCCTTCTTCCAGTGGCGCCACTGAAAACAAACGGGCATCACCGGGCACTCTGGGGTTATCACCAAACACCAGGCCGGTGTCTTCGGGGGCCTGACGCAAGCGTTCCCTGACCGGTTCCATAGCCACCTGGTTGAGTTTTACATCAGCATCCGGCAGGGCATACCCCAGAATCCGGCCATCGGTATCCAGCAGGTATACTTCCACCAGCGGATTAATGGCCATGGTCTGCATGGCAATCTGGTGGAGTGCTTTATGATTCACTTCGCCCGCGGACATCAGGGGTTCTTTCTGGTGATCCAGAATGTAGCCTGCCAGGGAGTCGTGCAGTTTCTGGGTGGCTTCGTTGTGATAATACTGGTTGCTCCACAATGCCACCGCAAAAAAACTCACGGCCAGCAGCAACACCAATGTCACCACGCCAATGGTTAATTGGTAATGCAATGGCAGCTTACGCATTGCCTTCGCCATTCACAAACCGGTAACCCACACCCCAAACGGTATGAATAAAGTCCGGCCGGCCGGGATCTTTCTCCAGCTTGCTGCGTAAACGATTGATATGGGAATTCACGGTATGCTCGTAACCCTGGTGATGATAACCCCAGACTTTATCCAGCAGATCACTGCGTCTGAATACCACGCCGGGGTGCTCGGCAAAAAAGCAGAGTAAATCAAATTCCTTGGCGGTAAGCTCCAGCGGCTGATTCGCCAGTTCAGCACGACGCTCCCGGGGGCAAATCACCAGATTCCCGAAGCGTAACAGATGATTATATGAAGGCGTTTCAGCTGCCTGCTGACTGACCAGAGAACGCCGTAACAGGGCTTTGATCCGGGCCTGCAGTTCCAGGGCAGAAAACGGCTTGGTCATATAGTCATCGGCGCCGATCTCAAGACCCAACACCCGGTCCAGCTCTGTGGAGCGGGCAGTGAGCATCAGTATGGGGGACTGAAAACCACTGGCACGCAATTGCCGGCACACATCAATACCATCCATGCCAGGTAAACGCAGGTCCAGAATCAGTGCGTCCCAGGTTTTGGCCAATGCTTTTTCAAAACCGGCCTGTCCGTTGTGCACCTGCACCACCTCCGCATCCAGATCCTGAAGATGCAATGCGATCAGTTCAGCGATATCGGTTTCATCCTCTATTACCAGAAAGGCTTTGCGGTTGCCGGACAGGTTTCGTGGCCACGGAGATGCTGCAGTTGCCATAGGGCAATCCTTTTTTAATCAATACGATGGATAAACCACCCAGGCGACAGCAAACACCCGCCAGCAAAGCCATCGTTGGTATTTCCCAACATGGACACAACAGAGAGAGAAAAAGTTCCACGGGCAGAGGAACTCATTATGAAACCGGCATCAGCGCCAATTCCTCACAGAAGAATCACAAAATTATCACGAAAGAATCACAATGCACTGATGATTGATCAGGGGTGAATCAGGCGGCAACCTCCACCCTGTTACGGCCATTTTCCTTGGCACGGTAAAGGGCTTCATCCGCCCTTGCCACCAGGTCATTCACCATGTCCGGGCGCTCGGGAATGGCCGCATAAACACCCACACTGACACTGATATCAAGGGATTTGTCGCGGGTATCCACGGGGCGGGAATTCACTTTTTCACGAATACGTTCGGCCACCGTGCGGGCACCGCGCAAATCTGTTTCCGGCAGCACGATACAGAACTCTTCACCACCATAGCGGGCAGCCAGATCCGTGGGCCAGCGCATTTGTGTGGCAATACGTTTCGCCACTTCGGTAAGGCAATCATCGCCCACCAGGTGGCCGTGGGTATCATTCACCGATTTAAAGTGATCAATATCAATCAGCAGAATGGCGATGTTATGGGGATAGCGGTTGGCCCTGGCCACTTCCTTATCCAGATACTGGTTCAGGTAGCGACGGTTTTTCAGGCCGGTCAGCTGATCCGTATCACTCAGTTCCTGCAGTTTGCGGTTGGCTTCCTCCAGTTCCAGGGTGCGCGCCGCCACCCGCTGTTCCAGCTCTTCATTGGCCAGTTGCTGAATGGATAAGGCATCCTGTTGGGCTTTAAAACGCAGGGCTTTTTCCCGGTTGATGCGTTCCGCCAATGCAAAAGACAGCAACACCACTTCCATCAGGGAACCGGCTTGCGTGGCATAGTCGGTGAACAGGTTACTGGGAATAATGTGGAACTTGTTCAGTGCCAGAATGATGCCGCCGACAATCAACCCGGACCAGGCAATCACATAAATAGAGGCGGATGAATTACCACGATACCAGGCATAAATACCGGAACCCAAAGCCCAGACGCAAGCCGCCACAGCCAGGGCAATCACCAGGCGTATGCCAATGCTGTAGGGAATGACAAAGCAAGCCGCAATAGTAATCACACTCAGCACAATAAATACATGGGAGCTGAACATCAGTGGCGGCGACAGGGATTTAAAATCCAGGAAGCGCCGCGTAAAGGTGACCCCAAAGAACACCACGGACGTCAGCGACACCAGAATGGCCGTGTCATTCCAGCTGGTGGCGATGGGCCACAAGAACTGGAACGCCCAGCCGTTCAGGCTGGCCATAAATAAAAACATGGCCATGACATAACCCACATAATGCAGGTAGGTGCGTTCACCCAGTGCCAGATAAATCAGCAGGTTGTAAATGGCGATAATCACCAGGCCACCGTAATAAATACCGTGGATGGCAGTGCGGCCAATATCGGCGGCGTTAAAGTTATTACGCTCCCATAAGGTGATGGGCACCTGCACCGAACTACTGGAGCGCACCTTGATATACACCGCCATCTGTTCACTCTGGGGAATGGTGACCGGCACCACAAAATAACGATGCTCGATAGGCCGAAATCTGAAGGGCAGCTTGTCGCCCATTTCGTAGGAATCGAGAATCTCGCCGTCTTTTACCAGGTAAATATTCAGGTAATCCAGAACGGCATAGGCCACTTCAAGAAACCAGTCCTCGTACGGATGAGGGTTTTCGATAATCAGCTTCAGCCACCAGGTGGATTTGTTGTAACCCTGGTTAAAAACCTCATCACCGCTGGTGGACCAGCCATCGGTCGTGGCCATGACCTGCTCTATGGTAAGGGAGTGATCTTCGTCTTTCAGATACTCGATCTGTTCCCCCAGAGGCGCACTGATGCCTTTGGGAATGGTTTTTACATCCGTACCGAAAGCGCAGGAACTGCACATCAGGCACAAACCCAGAAACAGCAATTGTTTTATACAGCCCAGCCGAAAAAAGGACACCATAGAAAGCAACACGACAAATCCTGACAACACCTTAGTCATTTAAGGATAGCCCAAGATCCGGCACACACGCTTTGGATTTTAACTTTTTGATATTTGGCAGGAATTTACAATTTATTGCGGGTGCAGCCGGCGTTTTCAGCTGCGCAGAAAGAAGAGCGTACGATCAGGATCTGCATTGGCCTGGGCAGCGACGGCGGTGGAGGCCTGTTCCCGAAAGCTCTGGCGCGACAGGCTGGCAATAACCCCGGAGATATCACCACCACCCTGCCCTGCGGAAACTGAGTCCAGCCCCTCACGAAAACGCTCAGCGGCCTGATTGAGTGACACACTGAAATTGCGGATCTGACGGAAGGCAGCGTCCACCGATGCGGCAGCCGCTTCAGCCTGATCCGTGTCTGATACAGCAAACGCGGCCAGATTGGCGTCTGCCCGTTCATTGGGCACGGTGCCGTCACTGTCGGTGGCATTCAGCCCCAGGGTTGCAGCGTCGGCACCCAGCACCCGGATATCGGATTCCGAATACAGGGACACCCGGCCACTGATGCGCAGATTATCAAAGGCTTCGCTGAAGCGTTCTCCACCGCCGCCAAACAACCGATTGGTGACGTCAGCGGAACGGGTGGAGATCACCAGATCGCGGCCATCCTCGGCCGTTAACTGCAATTCACCCGTATCGGTGACGGCAGCCGTCACTCCGGTTGTGCGCTGTTGCCGGTTAATCTCAAACGCCAGGGTGCCCGAGGCATCACCGGCCTGGAATGCGGTGGCCCCCACCTTCACACCGTTAATCACCAGATCACCCCGGGCCAGAGAACCGGCGGCAATGGTGGTGGCTTCGTTTTCGGCCACCTGTCCGCTGAAATCCCCGTCGGCCACATCGGCACCGGTGAAGCGGGTTTCGGCATCGGCAAACAGGGACTGCAGATTACCGCCGGATTCCCGGATGGCATTAATACGTTCCGCCGCACTGCGGGCAATACCGGCGCCATAGTTATCGTTGAGGGGATCGGTAAGATCGGCGGTATTGCGCACCACCGCAATAGGGCCACCAAACTCGGTCGCAGCGATATCCAGCCGCTGCTGCAGTGACTCGTCTTCCAGCTTGATCACCAGGCTGCGGATATCATCCACTGTGGCGTTGCCTTCCTGAATTCCGCTGGTGCCCTCTTCATTTTCTTCCAGCGCCGCCCGTTCACCCTGGGTGAGCAGGGAACCCTGCTGCAAACCCAGCCCGATAGCATCGGCTTTCAGTGCTACCAGCGATACCAGATCACTCTGGCTGCCGCCTGCTGCAAAGTTGATGCTTTCCAGGCTGCCGTCGAAAATCTTTTTGCCTTCAAAGGTGGTGGTTTCTGCAATCTCGTTAACCCGCTGAATCAGTTCATCCGCTTTTTCCTGCAGGTCTTCGCGCTCTTCGTCGGTCACCTCATCGGAGGTGGCACGCACGGCAATACCCCGCAACTCATTCAGCGCGGAGATGGTTTCATTAAGGGCATTACTGGCAGTCTGAACAAAAGAAAGGCCGCGGTTGGCATTACCCACTGCCAGGGTGTTGTTCTGGGGTGAACCAAACAATAAATCGTAGGCAACACCCAGCCCCGAGAGATTACTGGTCTCCTGCTGCGTGGCAGGGGGCTTGGGGGGTGCCCGTCCCACCTGCTCCATTGTGGGTCTGGTGTTCGACCGGCTGATACCGGGCACCAGACTTTCCGGTGAGATACTCTGAACCATAAGATAGCGAAAACCGCAGTTATCGGCAGATTCAGAGAAAATGTTAACGGCTTTTGTGAGTGGATGGAATGCGCGTGGGGGTAAACCCATGAAAGCATTATAAAAAGCGCTCCTGTTTATAATGCCCTGATATGAAAAACCGCCAAAACCCTTAACTGAATTTGGTTTTGGCGGTTTGTTCAGCCGTAATCCGGATTATTCTGAAACCGACTCGACACTGTTGCCCTTGTACAAGGCTGCCAGAATCCGGTCCAGATGCTGCTCCAGCTCGGCCCGCGACTGATGACGGCAGTTAATATGCCCCAGCTTGCGTCTGGGTTGAGGAGTTTTCTGATACCAGTGAAATTCCGCGCCGGTATCTTCCAGCAACTGACTGTATTGCTCCGTATCAAAGGCACCCAGCACGTTCACCATACCAAAGTTTTCGGTAGCCTCGGTGGAACCCAATTCAAGCCCCGCCACCCCGCGAATGTGGTTTTCAAACTGACTGGCAATACCGGGTTGCATGGTCCAGTGGCCGCTGTTGTGAACCCGGGGAGCCAGTTCATTCACCAGCAGCCCCTTGTCGGTTTCAAAGCACTCCATGGTAAGTACGCCCACATAGTCCCAGGCGTCCATCAACCGTTGCAGCCAGTCCCGGGCGGTAGATTCCAGTGCATCGCTCAGGTTGGGTGCCGGTGCCTGGGAGCGCACCAGAATGCCTTCGCGGTGCAGGTTTTCCACGCCCGGATAAAAGCGGATATCACCAGCGGTGTTGCGGACCGCCAGAAAAGACACCTCACGCCGGAAACTGACGCCTTCCTCCAGAATGACCCCCCCTTCAGGGAATATACCTGCCAGCTCTTCCAGATCCTGATCCGTGCGGATCTGCCACTGATGCTTGCCGTCGTAACCACTGGTCATGGACTTGGCAAACAGGGGCCGCTGCAAGGGTGCTGCCAGCGCCTGCAGGGATTCAGGTTCATTCACAATGGCAAAGCGGGTGGTATTGATACCGTGGTCCGCCAGAAACTGCTTTTCCCGGCCGCGGTGCTGGGTAATTTCAATGGCATCCGGATTGGGGTGAACGGGGCAGAAGGCCTGCATCGAACGCAGCTCCGCCACCGGCACCGCTTCCTTTTCCACGGTGATCACCGCAGGTTTGCCCAGGGCGCTGTAAAGGTCAGCGGGGTCCGGATAATCTTCAAATGTCACAATATCCCCCAGGCCATCCACGGGGGCCGTGGATTCACCACGGTGGCTGATAAAACAGCAGGTAATGCCCAGGGGCTCAGCCGCCTGTGCCATCATGCGTGCGAGCTGGCCAACACCAAAAATGGCAACGCGCATTATTCTACCTCCCAGGGCACGGAGTCGGTCTGGGCCTGACGCCAAGCATCAAGACGTTTGGCCAGTTCCGCGTCTGACAGCGCCAGCATCTGAGCTGCCAGCAAACCGCCGTTATAGGCACCGGCCGCACCCACTGCCTGGCAGGCCACGGCAATACCGCGAGGCATCTGCACCATGGACATCAGGCTGTCCACGCCGGCAAAGTGACGGCTGGGCATGGGCACCGCGATCACAGGTAACGGGGTATTGGCAGCTACCATGCCCGCCAGATGGGCAGACCCGCCGGCACCGGCAATAATCACTTTAACCCCCCGGTCACGGGCCTCCTGGGCAAACTTCTGCATGCGATCCGGGGTGCGGTGAGCGGAAACCACATTGGTTTCGTAGGCCACCTGCAGCTGATCCAGGGGAATACAGGCCTCTTTCATGTGGGGCCAGTCAGAACGGGACCCCATGATAATGCTGACGGGAGCTGTTGGCATATCGACGTTACCTATAAAACATTCGGGAGCGAAACGAGGGATTTTACCTGCCGTGGGACCGGCAAAACCGGCCGCAAACCGGCTCCTCGCCCCGCGCGAGGCGCAGATTATACAGAAATCCACCGGCAAGGCACAGCAGCCCTGACCAGCAGCTCAACAGGCGGAGATCAGGGCTGCTGCTTCTCTTTGGGGCGGGACTCGCCCACCTGAAATGTCCAGAGCAAATCCAGCGTGTTGGCCGTGCTGCTGACCGCTTCCAGAAACAGATTGGATCGCAATTTGTAGCGCATTGTCAGGGAGTTCACGTCTTCAAACATGCCCATGCCATAGCGCACAAACAGCCGCGGATTCACATAACCACTGAGCTGCACTTCGGCGCCACTGTCGCCTTCGCCGGCGCTGATCTGGAAATTTCTGATTCCCAGTTTATCGGCATAATCCTGCAACGCGGATTCCCCGGTGGCGGCCCCCAGGCTGACAGCCGCCTGGCTCAGCAAGGCGCTGGAATCCTGTTGCTGGCCTTCGCCCGGTGCCTGGCCGGTAACCAGGTAATGCAGCTTCTTCTGATCCGACATGGCCGGCTGGGAAAACAAGGTTACCGAGGGGCTTTTAGCCGGGCCTTCGGCACGAATTCCCACGGTGACCGCATCGGTAATATCGGCGCGCACGGCATCCACATGAATGGTGGGATTATCAATGGGCCCCACAAAGATCAGTTCGCCGCTGCGGATTTTCAGGTTCTGCCCATAGGCCCGGTAGGTTCCCTCTACCAGCTGCACAAAACCATTACCCTGCAACAACTGTTGCGGTGAATACTCCAGCCGCAGGTTCCCCTTAAGGTGAGTTTCCAATCCGAAACCACGGAACAGCACATCACTTCCCAGTTGCATATCCACGTTGGCATAAAGCGGCGTTTCCTCGGTTTTACTGGTGTCGGAATCCACAATCACCACATCACTGGAAACACCCACACTGTTTTTGGGCAGGGACTTGATATTGATAAAAGCCCGCGGCACTTGAACGCTACCGGAAATGTTCAGCTGCCCGCCACGATAGTCAGCCTTGATATCCGGCACTACCCAGATATCCGTTTGCGGCAACGGGGTAAACTCTATTTCCTCACTTTGCAGTGCAAAGCTGGCGGTTAAGGGTGATTCTGTCCAGTCCAGCTGGCCGCTGATATCGGCGCTGGAATCACCCAGCGCCAAAGAGCCTTTATAGTCAGCCCGGTAGGCATCAAACCTTGTGGTGATACGGATATCCGTCAGCTGTTTGGGCAGTTCCAGGTGATTGAATTTTCCGTTCCGGATTTCGGCTTTGCCCTGCAACGAGGGCTTGTCGATAGTACCCGCCAGGGTGAGCGAGCCATTGGCAACCCCGGACAGTTCAGTGACATCAATAAGAAAGGATTGCAGCGTGCGCAGCTCAAATCGCTGGACATCAAAACTGCCCTGCAGCTGTTGCTCCCGGTCAATCGTCAGGTGGCCTTCCACCTGGCCGTAATCACCGGCGTCCATGGCCAGGTTCAGGCGGGCTGTTTGCAGGTTACCTGTAACTTCGGTTTGCAAGCGCCGGATATCAATCACCAGTTTGCGCTCCGCCAGTGGCAGGCGCAGTTCACTGTTATCGCTTTGCAGGCTGGCAGAAAAATCCGTCAGTTCACTGTTGGCAATGGTGGCATTCAGTTGCCCGTAAAAGGAACCATCCGCCTGCCAGTCGCTGTTCATTAACGGGCGTATCTGTTGCCAGGAAAGGTGCTGCGCCCGGGCACTCACCTGCGCATTGCCATCGAGCCACTCCACCGCTTTATCCAGACAGACTTCCGGCTGCTGTTCCAGGCCTTTGCGCAATTCCTGCAGACAAAAAGACTGCAACCCGAAGCGTCTGTCGGACAGATTCACAACCGCCTTGAGGGTATCCAGATTCTGCCAGGGCTCAAGCGGCCAGTCCGCCAGTGGCGTCCACCTGATGCGCGAACAATCAATCGCGGTTTGCTGGCTGGGTATCTTGTGCAAGGCATCCCCCTGGCAGCGCAGCAAGAGTTCGCCGTAATCCGGGGTAGAGGCATCGGCTGTCAGATCAAAGCGCTGCTGATCCCCCTGCAGGGACAATTCCAGCTGATCAATACGCTGGGCCTGATAACGAATGTCGGAACCACTGGCTGTAATGGCATAGGGCAGGTCCTGGGTGGATTCCAGGCGGGCAGTTGCCGTGCCCAGTTCAAGATCATCGTAAACCAGATTTTTTATTGCCAGCTTGCCTTTACCCATGGGTAATTCTTTCCAGCCCGCGGCCGTTTTCGGCACGGCCATTTCCAGCTGACCCTGCACACTGCCCGACAGCTCACCGGGCAACAGGCCACTGAAATAATGCAGTTGCGGCAAGCGGAAAGACAATGCCACCGGCTTGCCCTGTTGCCAGGGCCGGCTCAGCTGCACCTGGTTTTCCGCCTGATGCAACACCGCCTTTGCCACCCGTAAGCCGCGCTCCCGGTGCCAGTCCAGTTGGCCTTCGCCTTTCACCACCTGTTTCAGAAAATTGCCGGACAGTTTATTCAATTCTACGGTCAGTAATTCCGGCAAGGGTGCACTTTCCTGATTACGGGTACTCACATCCAGTCTGATTTCGCCGCTCAAATCCCCCTGCAAATCCGCTTCGCTGTCGGGAACAAACAGCGCCGGATCGATATGGGCAAAGTTCAGCAAAGCATTACCCTGGTAATCGCCGTTACCGGTTTTACCCAAAAAATCCGGGCCCAGCTGTATACGGCTTTCGCCACTGACCTCCCCCCTGGGCAACTGCAAACGGAAATTGCTGACAGTGAGCTGTTGCGCCTGCAGCTGCAGTGCCGCGCTGAGGCGGTTTTCTCCGGGCCATTGATCGGTTTGAAAACGGGCTTGGAGATTTCCCTGAATATCCAGGGCCTTTCCCTTCAGAGAAGCCTGCGTGCCTTTCAGCCGCAGCGTGCCGGCATCCTCCAGATTGAGTTCGGTATCTTCCAGGGCAAGGGTCAGATCCCAGGGCAAGGCGTTATCCAGCGGCGCCAGGCCAAGTTCAAATGTCAGGGGCCACTGACCGCTGACATTTCCGGAGGCCTGCAGGGTTTCCAGATCACCCTCTATATGCAGCTCCGCTTCGCCCGGCACGGTGGGGGTGCTGACACTGGCGTCAAGCTGCAAAGGGTAACGATCACGAAAACGCATGGCCCCATCTGCCGCTAACCGGTAGGGGGCTTCACCCTCTGCCAATGAATAACTCAGCTGTAATTTGCGGAAGGTTAACTTGTTCAGCAGCCAGCGTATCCGGCCGGAAATACCCATCAACTCCAGCAAGGGTTCGGTGTTGCTGCCATTAACGGCAAGGTGAAAACGTTCCAGCTGCAACTGGTCCACCATCAGCGGCAACGGAATGGATACTTCCGGCAGGGGGAAAAGCCCAGTTTCAGGATCAGCGGATTCCCCTTCCGGAATCAACACTGTCAGTTGTCGGGCGCTTAGCTCGCTCAGGCAAACCCGCAGGCTGAGCAGACACTGCAATCGCAGTACTGCGTTAACCTCGTCAAGGGTTACCCGGGTGTCACCATCGGACCATTGCAGCAGCTCAACGCTGACACCTTCGGCAAGGGTGCCCTGTACGTTGTGAATTGCCAGCTCCGGTACCAGCTGCTGCAGTTTTTCCACAGCGTAATCAACGGTCACTTCCTGATGCAGCAACCATTGAACCACCGCAAATGACAACAGCAGCAGCGCCACCAGACCCAGCAACAGCCAGCGGATCCACTTAAGAACTTTAACCATTCAACACCTTCACAGCGTGGTTCCCATGGTTAAATGCAATTGAATACCTTCGTGCGCGTCGTCATCTACCGGCTGGGCAATATCAAACCTCACCGGCCCCACCGGAGACTGCCAGTGGATACCAAAACCGGCCCCCTGGTGAAAAGGCGCCGAGGATTCGTTATAGGCACGGCCCACATCAGTGAACAGGGCAAGAAACCACTGGGGTTTCCAGCGCCAGCGGTATTCCAGTCCGGCCACATTCAGGTAACGGCCACCGATCAGATCACCGTCCTCATCTTCGGGAGACAGGGATTCAAAATCATACCCCCGCACACTCTGGTCACCACCGGTAAAAAACCGGCGTGACGGCGGCACGTCTTCATATTGACCGGCTTCCACTATGCCCAGTTCCAGCTTGGCGTGAAACTCGTGGCGTTCCGCCACCAGGGTAAACCAGCGGGCTCCGGTAATGACGCGCATAAAATCCGTATCCGATCCCAGGTCCACGGTACTGGCCTCCAGTCCCAGCCAGACCCGGTAACCGCCATCCGGCAGATGGGGATCACCTTCCAGCCGGGTGCGGCTCCAGCTGGCACCGGGAATCACATAAAACACGTCTTCCGTTGGCTCATCACCCTGCTGATAGGTTTCTTCCTCAACCCCGACCTTGTAGGTGTGCTGCCAGCCACCACGAATGGAATGGTGAGCAACACTGGTTTCCCAGACCCGGGTTTCGGTGTCCTCCACATCTTTGTGGCGCCAGCCGGCATCAAAGGACAGGTAATGATTCAGGGGATTCGTGATGGGGATACGGTATTCCGAACTCACCTGTTGCTCGATTTCCGACACTCTTGCTTCAGAATGCCACTGATGGCCATTGTCGGTAATCAGCGGCATATCCCAGCCCAGGCGAATTCGCGGGCCGGTGTCGGTACTGAAACCCACACCGGTTGTAAAAGTGTGCTCGGCGGCATCCACCAAAGAAACCTCAATCGCCATCTTGCCGGGGCCGGCTTCCACCGGCAGCACACTGATCTGATCGAAATAGCCCGTATCCAGCAGCTGGCCATAGAGCCTGGCCAGCTCTGCCGTCTGATAGCGGTCGCCGGGTTTGATAATGGTGAGTTTCTGCAACAGCTCATCGCTGATCTGAGTGCCCTCAAAACGGATGCTGGCCACTGTGTAGGCATCCCCCGTCTGCAGGCTCAGAATCACATGGGCGGTTTTTTCTTTCAGATTGAGCTGCAGGGCTTTTTCCGTGTAACGGGCATCCCGATACCCCAGGGCACGGGCCTCGTTCAGCCAGTGGCGCTTGAAATCATCGTAAGTTCCCTGATTAAGGCGCTCCCCGGGGTTGAAAGGCGGGGCCTGTTTGATCTCTTGCAAACGGGGTTCACCGGCACCCTCCCCCTGGATACTGAGATCCACCTGCTGCCAGCGAACCGGCTCACCGGGTGTTACGTCTATGCGGATGCGATCGTCTTTACGGCGCCACTCATACTGCAGCTCGTAATAACCCAGCGCCCGGCCGGCACGAATCACCGCCCGCTCAAGCGCCGGCACCAGTTGCTCTTCGGTACGGCCGTTAAGCTCACTGATGCTTTGCAGGTGCAGCTCGATGTTGTCTTCCAGGTCCTCGGGGGCACCTTCAATATCCCACTCCAGCGCCTCTGCACTCAGGGCGCTGACGGGTATCAACATGAACAGTATGGAAAAGAGGAGACGCAGCCAGTGTCGCAAAAGATTCAGAATTCCGTTCGCTGAAAAAGGAAGTAAACGGGCTATCGTAAACCAGAGCTTGATACGATTGAACCATTTGATGGCTAGTGAAGCCTTCCCGGGAAGTGTAATATTCACAGAGCCCGCCTTAGCCACATAGGTTACCGGTTTCGGCGTCGGAATTTTATACAGGCCAATAGCGGCAAATCGGATTAACCCTTTTGTAACAACTGTTTATATTTTGGCCTGATTTGTGCTTATCACTTGATTTTGAACGATTTTTAACTGGCAGTAATATTTTAATGCAGCTCCGATTCTTCGCTTTTTTTGCCTTTTTTACGGCAGTGTTGAGCAACAGCGCCCTGGCAGCACTCATTGATGAGAACCACTGCTATGGCGCGGCGGACTGCTATTCCAACATTACCCAGTGGCAAAACCCCTTCGAAAACAGCCTGAAAACCGGCTACGACGCCATGGATAACAACCTGGTGGACATGCCCGATATTGGCGACAGCCGAAGCAGCAGACGCAACCGCCGCAACCCCGTTGCCGGGGCAGACACCTGGCTGGAATCAGCGGATACGGCACTGGATCCGGCACTGGATGACACCCAGAGCGACCGGATGGAATTTGACCCGGAAGTAGTGGCCTTTATTACGGATTTCCAGAAAGAATCCTTCAATGCGCCGGCCCGGCATAACTACGCCCAGTTCAACTACGACAAAACATCGGGCTTTAAACAGATCCGGCTTTCCCAGGAAGACATGGATCATGTCCGCGACATTGTCTCCAGTTCTTCGGCCTCGCGGGGCAGCGGCGATGTGCTGTCATCCGGAAACCCCAAAGCCAAACGCCCACCGGTCAAACCGGTGGACTCCGGCCCCTTCAGTCTGCAGATGATCATCATCTTTCACATCGCGCTCTTTGTGATCGCGTTTATCGTCTTCAAACTCGATCGCGCCTGACACTGTATCAGCCATTTTCAAGCACAGGATCTTTCTGAGCCAGCAAAGGCGCCGTCAGTTGTGACAGACTCAGCTTCTGTTTGCCGTCGGCAAAATTATCCTTCGCCAGCCAGGTGTGAAACACCTGCTGCAGTGCCGGCCATTCCCTGTCGATTATGGAATACCAGGCCGTATCCCGATTACGTTCTTTAAACACATGGGACTGACGAAACAGCCCTTCGTAGGAAAAGCCCAGACGCTGGGCGGCCCGCCGCGAAGCCCGGTTCAGGCTGTTGCATTTCCATTCATAACGGCGGTAGCCCAGCGCAAAGGCCTGCTGCATCATCAGGAACATGGCTTCAGTGGCCGCCAGGGTTTGCTGCAACAGGGGCGAGAAACACAGGTGCCCCACTTCCACGCTGCCGTGAGCCGGGTTTATGCGTAAATAGCTGGCGACGCCAATGGCTTTGTGGGTGACCTGATCAACAATGGCATAGAACAACGGGTTATCGCCGCAGCAGTTTTCTGCGGCCCATTCAAGATACGCGTCCCTTGAGTCGAAGGGGCCATAAGGCAGATAAGTCCACAGACTGCCGGCCGCATCCAGCTGCCAGGCGTTGTACAGATCATTGCCGTGGGCATCAAGATCAAAGGGTTCAAGACGGCAGTGTTGCCCGGTTAATACAGTTTTTTGTGGCGGCAGTGCGCCGCTCCAGTTTCCCACAAGGGAACCCAGGGGCTGGTTAGCGCCTTCCTGATGGCTGGTCATTGGTAACATCCTTTAGTGATTGCGTTCATGACTGTAAAATTGCGTTCATGACTGTAAAAAAGGCCATCGAGTATAACCTGTCAGCAATCCGGATAGCCATTGCCGTACACATAGGTGTTACTGCCGTTAAAAATGTTCCAGGCAGTGTTGTTGCGCAAACTGCGGGTCAGGGTTTTGGCTTCGCAATCGCCAAGAGAGTCGTTATCAGTGATTCTGATGTAGCCTCCCGCGGGCATGGTCACATCCAGCAATTCATCCAGGTTATTCAGGCCGGCATTGTCCACCAGTTCCAGCCCACCCAGATACGTCAGGGAAGACAGATTATTCAGGTGATAGGTGTAATTGGTGTCTTCCATAATAAAACGGCCACTAATGGTTTGCAGGCTGCCTAAACCAAACAGCTGGCCATCGTGAAGATAGACTTCCACATTGCCGTTTACCTGGGTGAGCTGATTAAGGAAGCTGCCATTGACCTGACCGGAACGCAGGTTGATTTCGATGGTACCGGCTTCGGTAACACCGGTAAGTCCGGAAAACTTGAACGGCCCCCAGATATCATTGGGGTGATTACGCAGGTACAGGGACTTTACGTAAGTGAGTGCAGTAAAGCCGGTCAGATCATTGAGCACACCGGCAATCACTTCTATTTCTCCCTGGTGAGATGTCATGGCAGGCATCCACCAGTGGGCGCTGCGCTGACGGTTATTAAAGCGGATATCGCCGTCCACGGTTTTCAGTTTGGGAAATTTGCCTTTGTTAAAATAAGCCCCCGCTTCCAGGCGAAGATCGCCATTCACCCGTTCCAGCCAGGGCATGACCAACAATGTCATTTCGTTATCAATATCAAAGGTCAGATTACCACTGACCCGTTTCAGGCAGCGGAACTTTTCTATGTCTGCTGCCGTTTCCAGGGTCAGATCGCCGTAATAGACAGCGCGTTTTTCATCGCGGCGGGGATTACATTCTTTGGCGTAATCGGGATCAATCAGGGGGCGGCCGATAATACCCGGATCAAAATAGATGGGCTTTTCGTAAACCGCCGGTTGCGGCTTGCGCAGATCTGCCTGAGCGGTGGAGACCAGCAGGCTCGATGCAATCAGTGTCGCTACTGAAAAAATAAAGGTCCTCATGGCACACATCCTTATTGGCAGTTCATCATGTTGTTGACACTGATGGTGTTGTTCAGCCCGGCAATAAAACTCTGAATGTCCGGGCAGGCGCTCTGGTTCAGGTTTTCAAAGGTCACACTGCCGTAATTGTTCACACTGATATTCTGTAATGCCGACAGGTTACTCAACCCGGGGCTGTCGGTAACCACCAGGCTGTTCACCGTCATGTTCCCCAGTCCATTTAGACTGGTGAGGCTGTCATTGTTATCCAGCGTAAAAGTACCGTTAACGGTGGTGATTTTTTCCAGCCCCTGAAGGTTCGCCAGATCAGAATCGGGCTGATTGGGATTATGGATTCTCAGATTGCCGTGAATGGTGTGGATGTTACCCAGCCCGTACAGTGCCGACATGTTATGGGTTTCTATTGTGACATTGCCGTCCACTTCGGTAAGACCTTCCAGAAATCCACCGTCAGAAGGATCGTTATTCGCTTCCAGGTTTTGCACGTCGCCGCCTTCAATTTTATAGCCCCCCAATGTTTGCAGGTTTTGCAAACCATTCAGCAGCGGAAACATGGCGGTCAGATCATTTTTAAGGGTCAGATAGTCCAGTTCCGTCAACGCGTTCTGGCCATTCAGATCCACGTTATTGGTACGGAAATACACCGTGAGGTTGGCGGCTTTGGTCAGTGACGGTGTATCTATATATTCGACTGCGTTACTGAGATAAAAAATCAGTGAACCACCCACCCAGCTCAACCGCGGGAAATAGGCTTCATCAAGCGAGGCTTTACCATCCACCACAAGGTTGCCGGAAACCCAGGTCAGGTAAGGAAAACCCACCTGATGAAAACGGTTGTCATCGGTTCTGAGCCGAAAAGTCCCATTGGAACCCACTCCGTTGCGTACCCAGCGGATACAGCGATAAGGATCGATCTGGTTGGTGCTGGTAATCAGAAGTTCGCCGGTATGATAGGTATTTTCCCCGTCACATTCCCGCTGGTGGGCAGCGCTGGCTGCGGGGGGATAAAACAGGTGCTTCAAGTCCAGCTTGACCGGCTCAATCACCGTATCACGCGGTATGTACTGGTATTCCGCAGCCCGGGACATACCAACACAAGTACTAAGCAATAACACCAAAAGCAACACAAAGGGTTTGAAAATTACGATATGATCCGGCATAGCAGGCTTCCATAGTGTGGCTGTTGTTTTTTCAGCATGTTGTTTTTCAGCATAAGAAACGGCGCCATTATGCCGGAGCTGCAAAATAAGCGGCACCACTCGATTGGGGGTGCCAGATCGGCCTAACCCCGTTTGTCAGACAATCGGGTACTGATGGCCGGTGCTTGCTAACCAGAGTGGTATATGGTGTAAACTACGCAAACTAAAAAAATAACCGAACAATAATAAAAACACTGATTAAACGCCTGTACAGGTAACGAGCTGTAAATTATGTCTCCAATGCAGAAATCAACCATCCTGCTGGTGGTTGCCGGTGTCGCGCTGGCCGTTTATTTTTCTCTTCATAGTTATCCGGGCGCGAACAGCCCGGCAGTCACGACGCCAGTGGCGCCCGCCACTGGCGAAACAAGTCAGCCGCCAGGCGGGACTTCTTCCCCCGGTGTCCTGGCAGAGAAAGAGGTCCCGGCAGAGAAAAACGCCGGAACCTATCCGGATCACCCGCTGATGAATCTGGCACTGCACCATTGCCGCATGCTGGAACCGGCATCAGAAAGTGTTTCCTGCCTGAAGCAGATTGCCAAAGATATCGCCGCCGAAAATTTCAGCCCCACGATGCCGGAAATAAATCCCCTAGCCTGTAACGACATCACCGACCCGAAAAAACAGCATGATTGCCACGGCTGGATGGGTCACGATTTTGCGGTATCCACGGGTGATGCATCCAAGTGCCGCATCATTCCCCAACCGGTCATCAAGGCATCCTGCCTGCGCCTGATCAAAATCAACGAAATCAAACAACTCTATGGGCTGGAAACAGCATCCACTTCCGGGAAAACACAACCATGATTCATTCCAGTCCACGCCTGTTTTTTTCTCTGGTTATTGGCGCCCTGCTGACGCTTGCCGGTTGCACTGACAACAAGGCACTGGATCAGCAGCTGCAGCAGTTGATTAAAGACAACGGACTGGACCAGCCTTTTCAGCCGGACATGACACCGGATTCTCCGCTGCTGGCAGAGCTGGGTGGTAATCTGTTTTTCAGCCCTGACCTGAGTATTGATGGCTCTGCCTCTTGTGCCAGTTGCCACCATCCCACCAAAGCAGGCACCGACGGCATTGCCCTGCCCATTGGTATCGGCGGTCAGGATTCTCTGAACGTGGGCCAGGCCCGTATTGATGCAGCCCGTGAAGCCAATCCCGATCTGACCCTGGTGGGTCTGATTCCAAGAAACGCGCCTTCGGTATTTAATGCCTCCCTGTATCGCAAGCGTCTGTTCTGGGATGGCCGGGTACAGTATCAAGAAGACCCCGACGCCCCCGGCGGTAAAAAAGTGATTGCCGGTATCGGCGCTGCCCAGCACAACCCCAGCAACTATCTGCAGGAAAACCTGTTGCAAACCCAGGCCCGCCTGCCCATGAACTCCACCTTTGAAATGAAGGGCGGCCTGAAACCCAATCGCAACGCCCATGAGATTGAGCAGGACATTTTGCTCTTCCTGCAATCCCAGGAGCGCTGGTGTCTGGGATTTGCCAAAGTGTTCGGACTCAAACCCTGTAATGAACTGATCACACTGAATAATCTGACCCGGGCGCTGTCCGCCTTCGAAGCATCGCTGGTGTTAACGAACTCGCCCTTTCAGCGTTATATTGAAGGCGACACCCAGGCACTGACCACTGAACAGAAAGCCGGTGCCATTGCCTTCCTTACTGACAAAGACGCCGGCGGCGCCGGTTGCGTTAACTGTCACAGTGGCAAGGCCTTTACCAGCGAACGCTTTTACAATATCAACATTCCACCCAGTGGCCGCGGTGCCAATGATAACGGCTGGGATATCGGCCGTCACAATGTGGACCGCACCGCCGAACGCTTCAGTTTTCGGGTGCCGGTATTGTTGAACGTCGCCCACACCGGTCCTTATTTTCATAACGGCGTTGCCGCCACGCTGGAAGATGCCATTCGCTTCAAACAAACCGCAACCGGTGTTGAAAAACCTGCCAACAGCATTCACCTGCCCGGCATTGATTATCAGGCCATTACCACCAGCATTCAGCAGGATTTCGACAAGGGCGCTGCCAAACCCATGTTGCCGGAAACCCTGAGCGAAGAACGTATTGCGCAACTGGCGGCCTTTTTACGCAGCCTCAGTGACGATTGCCTGGATGACAAAGCCTGTCTGGATAAACTCACACCGGATGTGGTGAGTTCTCCTCGGCAACAAAAAGTGGAGCGTCAACAGCAACAGGTAGCCACAAGCGATCTCAGCAAGCGTACCGCAACACCTGCCATGGCACCGACCCTGAACTGTGAAAACCGTTCTTTAAAAAGCGCCAGCACCGAAACCAGTCCAACGCAGAGCAAAGGCTTTAGCCGCCACACACTTGACGTGGGCCTGAATCACGAGCGCAGTATCGGACTGGTTAAAAAGGGCTGGCTGATTGATGTGGTGAACTACGCCAGTGTTTCTGCCGTGGATCTGAATTACGACTGTCTGGATGACCTGCTGTTTGATGCCGGCGGCAAGGGGCTGAAACTTTATTATCAAAATGCCGACGCCTCTTTCAGCGAGCAGACGGTGCCTTTCCAGAAAGCCGAAGGCGGCGTTAACGCCATGGTCATGGATCTGGATGGCGATTACCGCTTTGATATGTTTGTGGGCAACTACGGTGCTGCACCGGCGGCACTGGTATTTGATTTTCAGAAAGACGCGAACGATGTGGCTGCGCTGGATTCCCTGACCGGCCCGGTGATTAATGCCAGTGCCGGCGATATCAACAATGACGGTTTTCAGGATCTGGTGGTGGGCATGTGGCGCAGCTTCAGTTCATTCAAGCAGCCACACCTGTGGCTTAACGACGGCCACGGCAACCTGACCGCCAACGAAGGCTTTATCAAGCTGGCCCAGCACAGCAAGCATGTGGGTGGCGACGAACAGGTAAAACGCCAGAACACCCTGCCCATTGGTGTGTCGGACCTGACCTTTACACCCAATCTTGTCGACATTGATAACGATGGCATTCAGGACATGTTATTGGCGTCGGATTTTTTCCGCAGCCAGGTGCTGAAAAACCGTAACGGCCGCTTGCAGGATATTACCGATAAACAGGTGGTGGATGATACCAACGGCATGGGAGCCGCTGTCGGTGACTTTGATAACAACGGCACTATGGACTGGTTTGTTACCAGCATCGTGGATATTACCGCGCCGGGACTGAGCCGCGGCCATCGTCTGTATATGAACCAGGGTGACGGCGAGTATCAGCAGGCACCCATTGTGAACAAGGATGTGGAATGGTCATGGGGTGCCTGCACCGCGGACTTTAATAACGATGGCCATTTGGACCTGTTTTATATCAGCGGCTATGGTGAACCGCTGCCTTCCGCCATCTATGAAAGCGAACCGCAAAAACAGGCATCAGAAAAATTCCTTAAAGAACTGGTGCGTTACACCAACACCCGCCCCACCCTGTTAATCAACAATGGCAAGGGTGGCTTTAATGACGAATCAGAAGTCTGGGGGCTAACAGAATCGTTAGACGGCCGCGGCATTGCCTGTTTTGACTATCAGCAGGATGGCGATATGGATATTGTGGTGGCGCCACTGGAAGGTTCACCGGTGCTGTTCCGCAATAACAACCGGCAGAAAAACCACTGGCTGGCGCTGCGACTGATTGGCCCACCGGGGAACCCGGAAGCCTTTGGTACCCGCGTGGTACTGCACACGGAAAAAGGCCGGCAACATCGCCAGATTCGTTTTGAAAATAATTTTGTGTCACGCAACCCGGCGCAGATTCATTTTGGCCTGGGTAAACAGGATCAGGTGCGTTTGCTGGAAATCACCTTGCCGCCACCGGTCAGCAAAACCATAAAAATCCATCAGCCTGACATTAACAAGCTGCACCTTTACCAGTGGCAGGAGCTGCTGGAAATGGCGGAAACCAACCAGGTGGCTAGTTTTCTCGGAAAACAAAAGCTCTAACGTTTGTTTTTTATAGCGCTATTCAATTTTTAAAATATTGGGCAATCCGATCGGATTTTTATTGATCATTGTTGCACCATAGTCTATCAATGTAAGGGCACCTTGAACGGGTGCCCTTTTTTTCTTTTTGCTTTTTCGCAAGCCGCTTTTCCTGGCAGTAAGCAGTAGCTTTTTAGAACCTATCCGCGCAGTCGTTTTTTATTGAACGATAAAAAACAGAAAAACAAACGACAATAAAAATTAACCCGAGAGGAACAGTCTATGTTCAACGACTCCTACTCTGCGCCCCTTGCAACACTATTAAAAACCCTTGCCTGTCTGGCGTTTGCATCCTTTATCACCGGGTGTGACCGACCACCGCCACCCACGGCCGCAGAAATCTTTCTTAACCCCCCGGCAGGAACCCAGTTTGAAACCGATGAAGGCTCAGTGTTTCTCAGCAAGCTGGATGATGTCACCGTGTGCTACACCACCGACGGCAGTGCCCCGGTTTACAATGAAGGCACCTGCGATGGCGGTTCCAGCCAGACCTACGAGGGAGAAATCCTGCTCACCTGTGCTGTTGACGATGAAGGCTCCAATGTCAGCAAGCGGGTGGACATTGTGTTCTCCTGGCCCGGACAACGTACTGCGGAAGATCCCGATCCGGAACCCACAGAAGAAGTACGCACCGCGCTTTTCTACCTGAACTGTGAATCAGATCAGGAGCCGACGGATACCGACATGGATGGCATTGCGGATATCAGCGATAACTGTCCGGCGGATTACAACCCGGATCAGGCCGATGCGGACGCCGACGGCATTGGCGATGTCTGTGATTTTGACAGCGATAACGACGGTGTTAACGATGACGTGGACAACTGCCCCGACATTGCCAACGAAGACCAGGCCGACACCGATGCCGACGGTATTGGCGATGCCTGTGATGACGACGGCGACAATGACGGCGTGATCGACAGCGAGGATAACTGCCCCGCAGCGCCCAACCCGGATCAGTCCGACAGTGACGGTGATGGTATTGGAGACGCGTGCGACAGCCTGAACGATTCCGACGGCGACGGTATTGCCGATGCTGAAGATAACTGCCCTGCGGTCGCCAATTTTGATCAGACTGATACCGATGGCGATGGCATTGGTGATGCCTGTGACCCCCTGACGGATTCTGACGATGATGGCGTAGCCGATGACGAAGACAACTGTCCCGCACTGGCCAACGCGGATCAGGCAGACACCGACAACGACGGCATTGGTGATGTCTGCGATCCGTTAACGGATTCTGATGGCGACGGTATTGGTGACGACGTGGATAACTGCCCGGCGGATGCCAACCCCGATCAGATTGATACGGACGGCGACGGACTCGGCGATATCTGTGATCCGCTCACCGACAGCGACGACGATGGTGTTGCCGACAGCGTGGATAACTGCCCGGCGATCTACAATCCGGAGCAGGACGATGTGGACAACGACAACATCGGCGACCTGTGTGATACGGATAACGACAACGACGGCATTGACGATGAGTTCGACAACTGCCCCGCTGCCCCCAATCCGGATCAGACTGACACCGACGGTGACGGTATCGGTGACGCCTGCGATTCCTTCTTCGACAGCGACGGCGATTCCATTGAAGACAGCGTGGACAATTGCCCGGCGGTACCCAACTTTGATCAGACCGACACGGACGGCGACGGTATTGGTGACGCCTGCGATCCGCTGACCGATTCCGACGATGACGGTGTGGCCGACAGCGAGGACAACTGCCCCGCCGACTACAACCCGGATCAGACCGACAGCGACGGTGACGGCATGGGTGATGCCTGCGACGACCCGGTGGGCGGCACCGAAGCCTTTATGCGCGCCTATCTTGATCTGCAGGACCGCCTGATTGATGAGTTGCAATGTGTGCACAATAACTGCGAAGGCCCCGGCGGATTGTTTGACTGGACCATCGACAGCAGCAACTCCATTCTGGAATCCGGCTCTGCCCGCTGGCGTGCGGAACTGGCCAGCCTGTTCCCGATCCGTGCCCGCACCACCTTTACGGTTAACAGTGCCACGGCACTGGGCTGCACCGGCGACGGTGAAGCCAGCGGAATCGTGGATACCAGCGGCAACGGCGATCTGGCCAGCAGTGATCCCATCAGCCTGGTGTGCACCGACTACAGCGGTTACATAGTGGTGAATGTGAATCTGGAAGAAAGCTCCGCCGTGGGTGGTTACTACGACGCCTACTGCGAACAGATGAACTGTGAAGCCACTGCCATTCGCTTCCACATTATCGGCAAGGACGCAGAAGATAATCTGATCTTTGAACAGGAAGTACTGGATTACACCCTGCCCTAGGCAGGGTTAATACCGGTTAACCAACCCCTGCACCAGCCCGCAAATGCGGGCTGGTGCTCCCTCCCCCCGAACAATTCATTGCAGCGAATTCATTGATCTGCGCCGTACACAAAGCCCATTGATACCGATAGAATCACCCTGATAACGTCACAACAGTGTTCAGGCAATTCCGGAATCAATTGGTGCCGCAATGAAAACCGCAATGGAAACAAAGGAATCACAGCAATCACAGCAATCACAGAAAACCCAGCAACCACAGAAGCCACAGGAAACCCATCCCCACCACCTCAGTGCCGACGCCGCCTTTGAACAGTTTGCCACCAGCGAGCGCGGCCTTTCCGATAAAAACATTCAGGAACGCACCGCCCGTTACGGCGCCAATGAACTCCCCATGGCTGCGCCGGTGCCGGCATGGAAACGTTTTCTCAGCCAGTTTCAGAATGTACTCATCTATGTATTGATCGCCAGTGGCCTGGTGAGCCTGCTGCTGCAACACTATGTGGACAGCGGTGTGATTTTTGCCGTGATCCTTATTAACGGCATTGTCGGTTTTATTCAGGAAGGTAAAGCCGAAAGCGCCCTGCGGGCCATCATGACCATGACCAAAACCCGCTGCATGGTAATCCGCGATGGCGCTCTGGACACCATCAACAGCGAAAACCTGGTGCCCGGTGATATCGTTTTTTTGCAGGCCGGTGATCGGGTACCGGCAGATATCCGGCTGTTCTATCACAAGGATCTGCATTGCGATGAATCCGCCCTGACCGGCGAATCACAACCGGTCAGCAAACGGACCGATCCGCTGCCGGAAAACACGCCCCTGGCAGAACGCAACAACATGGCCTTTATGGGCACTCTGGTGAGCACCGGCATGGCCCGGGGCATTGTGTGCGCTACCGGCACCAGCACCCAGATCGGTCAGATCAGCGAACTGGTGAAAGGAGTCGAGCTGCCGAAAACGCCCCTGCAAAAACAGCTGAAACGTTTTGCCGAACAGTTAAGTATCGGCATTCTGGCGCTATCGGCCCTCACCATGCTCATCGGCATTTTTTTACGGGACTACGCCGTTAAGGAAATGTTTCAGGCGGCCATCGGCATTGCGGTGGCGTCCATCCCCGAAGGGTTACCGGCCATAGTCACTATTACCCTCGCTATCGGTGTGCAGAAAATGGCAGCCAAAAAGGCGCTGGTGCGGCGCCTGCCTGCCGTGGAAGTGCTGGGCTCGGTGGATGTGATCTGCTCCGACAAAACCGGCACACTCACCGCTAACGCCATGACCACCCGCCAGCTGGTAACCGCTCCCCGCCAGCTGACGATCAGTGGCGAGGGTTATGAACCCCGCGGCGCTATTCAGGAGCACCGCACCGGCAACAGCCTGGAGGCCGGCCACAGCCAGACACTGGACCAGGCCTGCCTGATCAGCATGCTGTGCAACGACGCCCATGTGGAAAAGGAAGGGGAGCAGTGGCTGCTGCACGGTGATCCTACGGAAGGCGCTTTATTGGTGCTCAGCCTGAAACATGGCCTGACCACAGCGGTGACCAGCCATGAGTGGCCACGGATTGACGAGGTTCCCTTTGAAAGCGAAAAACGTTACATGGCCACCCTGCACCATGACAGCGATGGAAAACTCTTACTTGCCGTCAAAGGCGCCCCGGACCGGCTGATCGCTTATTGTGACGAACAACTCACCGACAACGGCACCGCAGCCATCGACAGGGATTACTGGCACAACGCCATGGAAGACATGGCATCCCGTGGAATGCGGGTAATGGCACTGGCCTGCAAAACCCTGAACAACAAACCCAATGCCCTGGGCCACAGGGATGTGGAAAGCGGCCTGACACTGGTGGCACTGGCCGGCATCAGCGATCCGCCCAGGCCGGAAGCCATTGCCAGCATCAGGGAATGTCACAATGCCGGTATCAGAGCCAAAATGATTACCGGTGATAACCCGGTGACCGCCAAAGCCATTGGCAACGAACTGGGGCTGCGCGCCGACACCGTCATGACCGGCCAGGAACTGGACCAGATGGATGCGGGCACACTGCGCGAGACCGTGAGCCGCGTGGATATTTTTGCCCGCACCAGCCCGGCCAATAAACTGCAGCTGGTGAACGCGCTGCAGGCCAACCGGCATGTGGTATCCATGACCGGCGACGGCGTTAACGATGCGCCGGCATTAAAACAGGCGGACATCGGCGTGGCCATGGGAATGAAAGGCACCGATGCCGCCAAGGATGCCAGCGACTTTGTGCTCACCGATGATAACTTCAGTACCATTGCCAAAGCCGTTGCTGAAGGCCGTACAGTGTACGACAACATTGTGAAGTCGGTGACTTTTATTCTGCCTACCAATCTGGCGGAAGCGGGCATTATTATTTTTGCCATTATTGCCGGCCGGATGCTGCCCATTACACCGGCGCAGATTCTGTGGGTGAATATGATTACCGCCATTACCCTGGCACTGGCGCTGGCTTTTGAACGTTCCGAAAAGAATGTCATGCAGAAACCGCCGCGGCCTTTTGGCAGTGGCCTGATCAGCCTGCCGCTGCTGTCCCGCATGGTTACCGTGGGGTTATTTGCTGCGGCACTGGTGTTTTTTATGTTTGCCTACCACCGGGATCTGGGACACTCCATTGAAACCTCACGCACCATTGCCGTGAACGCCCTGGTGATGATAGAGGCGTTTTATCTGCTCAACTGCCGCTTTCTGGAACACAGTATTTTCACCCGGCATTTTCTGGAAGGACTGCGGCCGGCATTGCTGGCCATTGCGGTGGTGGTGCTGTTTCAGCTGGGATTCAGCTATCTGCCGGTTTCCCAGAAAATATTTGGCCTGGAAAACCTGGCCCCCGGCGACTGGCTGTTGCTGGTTTCCATGAGCGCGCTGGTGATCCCCCTGGTGGAATGCGAAAAACTGGTCTGGCGCTTAAAGAATAAAGTCAGTGGATAGAAACCGCGACTTGCGTCCGGTTACCACTGCTTTAATGATTTTCCGGTTGGCATCGGTTTCCTTCGCGGCCACCAGTGAGCGGATCGAAAACGCCCGCAAGGCATCCGCAACCGACAGGGTGCCTTCGGCGGAGTCCTTGCGGCCGGTAAAAGGAAAGCTATCCGGCCCCCGCTGGCACTGACTGTTGATATTGACCCGGCACACCTGGTTAACCAGGGTATCGATCAAGAGCGCCAGTTGTTCCGGATCATTCCCAAACAGGCTCACCTGCTGCCCGTAATCCGATGCGGTGACGTAATTCATGGGTTCCTGAATATCCGAGTATTCAGCTACCGGCACCAGCGGGCCAAACTGTTCTTCACTGAACAGTTTCATGGTCGGCGTTACCGGAAACATCACTGCCGGGGCCATGGTGCGACCGGAAACCTCGCCACCACCGGCATTGATTACCGCCGAACCCTGTGCCCGGGCATCTTCAATCAATGCCTGCAGGTAACGGATTTTGCCTTCTTCCGGCAGGGGGGTAATTTTAACGTCCGGCTCCCAGGGCAAGCCCTTGATCAACTCGTTTACCCGGGCACAAAATCGTTGCAGAAATTCGTCGCGAATATCCCGGTGCACAAAAATGAGCTTCAGTGCCGTACAGCGCTGCCCGTTAAACGACAGCGATCCCAGCACACATTCATTCACGGTGGCATCCAGATCCGCGTCCGGCAAAACAATGGCGACGTTCTTGGCTTCCAGCCCCAGAATACAACGTAACCGGTGCGGCTTGGGATGCTGGTGCTTGAGAATATCCGCCACCCGGCTGCTGCCGATAAACGCCAGCACATCGATACGGCCTGATTTCATTAACGGGGCAATCACTTCCTGGCCATCGCCATAAACGGTGTTAACCACACCCGGCGGAAAGCTTTCTGCAAATGCCCGCAACAACGGCTGATGCAGCAACACACCGTATCGGGGCGGCTTGAAAATAACGGCATTGCCCATGATCAATGCCGGAATCAGCGTGGTAAAGGTTTCGTTCAGCGGATAGTTATAGGGCCCCATGCACAACACCACACCCAGTGGGGCACGTTTGATCTGGGCAATCACCTTTTCTTCAATCACAAACCGGGAGCAGACCCGGTCCAGATCCTTGAGCGCATCAATGGTGTCATCAATATAATCAATGGTGCGATCGAATTCCTTTTCTGCATCGGGCCGGGATTTTCCGATCTCCCACATAAGCAGGGTCACCACGCGGGAACGCTGCTCCTTGATCCGGTAGGCAAACTGTTCCACGCAGCCGATACGTTCTTCAATGCTCATGGTGGGCCAGCGGCCCCGGCCACTGTCGTAGGCCTGGCAGGCAGCCGTAAGGGCATCCTGCGCCTGTTGCTTCGACAACAGGGGATACCAGCCCACAACAACGGTGGTATCTTCGCCTTGCGGCAAGGTCACCGGGCTGATCACTTCCTGCAGCGGGCCAGGCCATTGCCGCAACTCACCATGACACAGGTATTCGGTTTGCCTTAAGGGCTCACCCATTGTGAATGCGTCCGGTACGTTCGGATAGTCAGATACAGGAACAGGCATAAGATTACCCCCGTGCACAGGCTGCCTGGAAATTTCGGGTTGACCACAGGGCTGACCATACTCCGTTTTTTCCCCGGGCAAAAGCGGTTAACGGTTCCCGATACCATCAGGCGGGCAAGTCATTGACGGGGATCAGGCCCGGGTAATGGCGGATAAAATCAGCGCCTCACGCTGACTGAAAGCAGCGGCAACCCTGGTTAACAGTTTTTGCTGTAACCAGAACAGGATCAGCGCCGCAGTCCACAGCTGTACCAGCACAATGAACAGATCGCCTCCCTGCCCTAGCCAGCGAACCCCCAATACAAAGGGCAAGGCACCCAGCAAACAACTGCCAAAACCAACCACAGATACCACCATGGGCTGACGTTCCCGGCGATTCAGCGAGGCATCCAGTTTTACCGGATACAATACCGACAGCCACAAACCAGTGGTGACCGATACCGGCACCAGTACGGGCACAGCGGATGCTGCCAACAACCACCACCAGACACTGAGCTCCGGCACCACAAAACGCCAGTAGAACAGGCTGACACCGATACCCAACAACAAAGTAAACACCTGATGCACCCCGGCTTTGGAACGAATAATCTGCAGGGGCGTGACCGGGGCGCTCATCAGCAATAACAGTCCGCGGCCATCATAAGCAAAGGTGTTGTGATTAAAGGTCAGCAGCATTAGAGCGGACGCATACAGTCCGATACCCGCCATCAGCCACAGCTGACTGACATTACCGAAAAAGTGAATGATCAGTTCATTGGCGGATATCAGATGCAATACGATAATCAGTACCAGTGGCACCATCACCAGCAATCGCACTCTGGGGTTACGCCAGAGTTCAAAGACTTCACGCCGGGCCAGCAAGGCATGCACGCTGCCGGCACCGGAAAATATATCCCAGCGCTGATCGCGGATAGCTTCGGTGGCCGCTTCGCGATGATGGGAACCTTTAAGGCGGTTGCGGGAACCCCACAAACCCAGCAATGCCAAACTCAGCAGTCCCGTCAGTTCCAGCAAGGCACCTGCGGGCCGGTTCTCTGCCAGTGCCATCAGGGCTTCCCCAAGATAACCGGAAGGAATTTTTGAAAACGCCAGAGCGACATTGGCAAACTGCGATAATTCCAGTTCACTCTGCAGGCCCAATCCGCCGCCCTGTTCATAGAGCCAGCCCACATCTACCGGCGGCAGCAGCATACCGGCGAGCACCAATAACAATAACGCCAGAGTCAGGCTTTCACCGTTGCCTTTGGTGCGCAGCAAATCCCTGAGCCAGTACACGCCCAGCTGGCTCCAGGTGGCGCACATGGCAATAAAGGCCAGCAGCAACAAAACAATCCACCACAACGAATCAATACCCTGCGCCACACCATAACCGAAGCAGGCTCCGACCAAAGGCGCAAACATAAAAAAGCCCACCGGCCGCAGCAATCCGGAAATAATGGCAGACACCAGCAAACGGGTATCGGAAATGGGTAATGCCTGATAGCGATCCTTTTCACTGCCGTCTTCCACTCCGGCCGATAAAATGGGCCACAGAATCCAGAGCATGGTGGTAACAAAGCACATCAGATTCAGATAGAACTGACTGACGATGATTTCCTCTGCTACCGATGGATGTGTCATAAACCAGTAACAGAAACCACCCAGCGCCAATGTTGGCAGGCACACCAGCAAGGCGGTAACCAGACCGGCAAAACGCCCCGCACCCGACACCCGGTTGTGAGTCATGGCCATACGCATTTGCCACAACAAAACAATATGGCGGAAAAACCAGGGCAAGGCCGGACGCTGTGATAACGACGTTGGCTTTTTCATGTCAGCGACGCATCGTTCTTATAAACATCGTCTTTATAAAAAGACAAAGAAGCTTGCGGAATATCGGACACCGCCACCAGCGACTGAAACACCCCTTCCAGATCAGGGCTTTGATAGCGTTGCAGCAGCGTGGATTTTTCCGCCTGGTCCTGCAGTTTACCTTCGTACAGTACGCCGGCATGAGTGGCCAGGCGATCGGCCACTTCCAGAATATGGGTGGTCAAAAGAATGGTGACTTTTTTGCGGCGTAACTCCTCCAGCAATTCACGGATTACCCGGGCGGCAATCACATCAATACCGTCAAAGGGTTCATCGAGAAACACCAGACTGGGGCCATGAATCAACGCCGTGGCAATGGCAAGCCGGCGTCGCATTCCCTTGGAGTAATTGGCAATCACCAAAGACGCGGCCGCTTCAAGATCCGTCAGCTTTAACAGCTCCATGGCACGCTGCCGGGTTTCCTCCGCACTCAGGCCATACATGCGCCCGCAAAACATCAGTTGCTGCATGCCCGTTAAGCGTTCGAACAGGGCCAGCTCCTCCGGCACTATGCCGATGCGACGTTTGACTTCCAGGGGGGAACGCACCGGATCAAAACCCAATACGCGGATAGCGCCAGCATCCGGCGGATAAAGCCCGGCCAGAATACCAATGAGTGTGGACTTGCCCGCACCATTGGGACCCAGCAACGCATAGAGCGCGCCTTCTTCGATGGTAATATCCAGCTGATTCAGTACCCGGTTGTCCTGATACTGCTTTACCAGTTTTTCCCCCGACAGTGCGATCCGGGTTTCAGCCTCGGCAGGCTGAGTAATTTTCTGATTCATGATTTGTTTTCTTGTTTTCGCTGTTCTTTATGCAATAAAACCAGCAGTTCGTGACGGGAAAGCGCTTTAACTTTCCAATCGCCGCGACGAAGTTCGTTTTCCAGCTGGCCGGGAGACCAGCCGGCATAGCCCATATAGATGGGAGAATGAGCGATTGGAGAAAGCACGCCGGTGGTTTCCGGCGAATCAGGCGCGACCATGGTGAAAGACAGCGCACCGGGATCCAGCAGAATACGATAGGGCTCTGCCAGTGCCACCGGCCCGCCCCAGAAAACGTCGCTATCCGGAAACCTTTCCATAACGATGGCCGGATCAACCGCCGGTGGCTCCTGATAGCGGGCAAAACCTTGCGCCAGCGGCTCCCCCATCACCACGCCCGTGGCACCCTGATCGGAATATCCCAGCAGCAAGACCCGGGTATCCCGGAACAGGGGCCCGGGGCGGTGTCTCACCGCCTCCAGCATGACACCCGGCGCCAGTGCCTGGATATAATCCCGGGCTTTCAATTGCTGCCGGGTAACGGGAACCAGAATGGCAATCAAAAAGGCGGCCAGCAGAAGATAACGGCCGGATTTATTTTTTGTTTTCATAGCTGAGCATTTGATCATAAAAGGAATGGCGAGCACCACCCCCGGGTGCCGCTAATCCTTTGGCATGCAGCAACGCTTGTACTTTTTGCCACTGCCGCAGGGACAGGGGCTGTTTTTGCGGGGCGCCATATCTGCCGCAATGGCGGCCCGGTCCTGCTGGTAAAAATCTTCCAGAGCCTGATACAGCTGCGGGTGTTTGCGCTGCAGCATTTTCGGTCGCTCAAAAAAGTATTCCGATGCCACTGCAAAAAATTCCTGATGATTGCTGGCACCATAAGTGTTGATATTGGTGTCCCGGGATTCTATGGCTTTGATCTTCTGCCGGGCCAGTTCAAACCAGGGAATACTGAAGGGATAGGATTTAAGGCGTTCCGGAAAGCCGTCCACATCGCCATCGGCCATATCAATCAAATGGGCAAACTCGTGAATGCCCACATTGCGTTTGTCACGCTCATTGGCAAAACCATAATGCAGGGCCGGTTTGCTCAGCACCATGCGTTCATGCATGGGCCCGGTACCCACCATACCCTGAATCATGGAATCCGGTTCACCGGTAGCAAAATCGTTATTGAAGGCGCCGGGAAGCAGAATCACCCGTTTCAGATTAAAGTAATGCCAGGAAGGAAATGCCCATACCGGAATCACCGCACTGGCAGCCACCAGCAAGCGGTCTTCGTCTGTCACCTCAACGCCATAGGCCACAATATCGGTGGTGGCCAGAAACAACTGGGCTCGCTGTTCAAACAATTGTTTGTCCTGATCACTCAGCTGGCGGTAAAAACTCACCTGCTGATTCAGAAAACGGCGCCAGGGTTCCGGCATCGGTGGCTGCGGGCCGACAGTTTTGGGACGCAGCCAGCGCTGAAAGGTTTGACGAATCTTTTCAACAACTTCCTGTAACATGGGGCTTCCTGACATTGGTAACCGGGGAATGGCCACACTATATCAGGAAAGCACTTTCAGAAAACTCATATCAGTAAAACCCGGGCTTTATAAACGCCGAAAATGCCTGGCCGCCGGCTCCGGAAGCAGAGGGATTTGGTCACATGCCGGAAACAGAATCATCCAGCCCTTTAATCTGGTAATTAATCAGATCAAACCGGCTCAGTTTCTGCTTCAGCTTGGGAATGGTCCATGGCCAGGAGGCAATATTCCGCCCCTGATCATCCAGGTAATAGCTCTCACAGCCACCGCTGTTCCACACGGTGTTCCCCAGCAGGGACTGAACCCTGTCGTTATACTCCCTGGAGGTGCTTTCCAGCAGATTGAACCAGGCCAGCCCCCTGGCTTTCATCTGTTTTATGGCATCGGCAATATAGGCCGCCTGCCACTCGGCAATTTCGATAAATGAGGAATACACCAGAATATTGGGCCCCACCATAATAAAGGCGTTGGGCAGATCGTAGAGCGTTGTTCCCAGGTAGGCTTCGGCCCCTTCCTGCTGCCAGCGCTCGGAAAGCAGGCGGCCATCCTTGCCACGTACGCGGTTGGCAATGGGTGGCGGCGTTAAATCAAACCCGGTGGCAAAAATAATCACGTCCACCTCAGCAGTTTCTCCATTAGCAGCCTTTAACCGGTTACCTTCAATGGCCGTCAGCCCACTGGCAATCAGGTCCACATGGCGTTGCTTCAGGGTGCGGTAATAATAATTGGAAAAAATAATGCGCTTGCAGCCAATGGTAAAATCGGCGCTCACTTTTTTGCGCAGAGTTTTATCCGGCACCTGCTTTTTGATAATGCGCCGGGCGTAGGGTTCAATGAACTCCATTGCCCAGGGATGGGTCAACGCATAATTAACCAATACCAGCAGTGATTCTATGCGACGCCGGGACAGTTTCTGCAAAACCGGAGTGCGCCGGTTCACGAATTTTTCCAGTTCGGTAATATTGCGATCAAAGGGCCGCGGTAATATCCAGGGCGCCGTGCGCTGGAATACAGTGAGCTGTTTTACCCGTTGCTGAATTTCAGGAATGATCTGCACTGCCGATGCCCCGGTGCCAATCACGGCCACCCGCTTGCCGGCAAGATCCACATCATGATTCCAGCAGGCAGAATGAAAGACATCCCCCTGAAAACTGTCCAGCCCTTCGATATCGGGCAGTTTTTCCCTGGTTAACGGACCGGTAGCGAAAATAACAAAACGGGCGCGGTATTCGCCCTGGCTGGTTACCAGCTGCCATTGATTTTCTTCCGGCAGCCACTGCGCATTTTCCAGTTCGGTATTAAAGCGCAGCCGCTCACGCAGCCCCATGTCATCCACGGTTTGTTCGATATAGGCCAGTATCTCCTCCTGGCCGGCATAGGTGTGGCTCCATTCAGGATTGGTGTTGAAGGAATAAGAGTAAAACGCCGAAGGCACATCGCAGGCACAGCCCGGATAGGTATTTTCCCGCCAGCAACCGCCAACACCGGAAGCCCGCTCCAGAATCACAAAATCATGAATACCCTGATTCCGCAGGTTAACTGCATTCACCACACCGGAATGGCCACTGCCGATAATAATCACCTCATGAGTGGCAATTACATGGACTTCGCTGGACAGTGTTGCTGACATTATCAGGCACCTCCCAACGCGAATGGCGGTGTCGAAGCACTCTGCGCTGCATCTGTCACCATTTTGCGGACTTTGGGGAAAACCACCTTGGTCACATGTTTGTTCAGGCTGCCCTCATTGCCAAACAGCGCCTCCCGCCATTGCAGCAGCATGTCGTCTGTGTCCGATTCACCGGGGTGGAATCCCGGCCGGAAATAGGAAAACAGTTTTGATGAACTGGAAAAGAAATCCCGGGCAAAATACCAGCTGCCTTTGCGATTTTTTCGCTTGCCCTGATTGAAGCCGGGCACTTTCAGCATCTGACGCACACTGTAAAGCCCCAGTGGAACAGACAGGCTCCATATCAGCGCAAAGGCAAACAGACGATGCAGATATCGGCCATCCACATGCTCATACAAATCATAGGCAATGGATTTATGCTCCAGCTCTTCCAGCAAATGCCACAGCAGAAATTCTCCGGTAATTTCATCAAACAGTTCCAGTTGTGCCAGCTCATCACCAAAGGCTTTTTCCGCCATGATGGCGGTGATATGTTCAATGGCACAGGCGACCGCCAGGCGGGTTGTTCGCGGAATCCGTGGCATCAGCAGTTCCAGGTACACCTTTTCGCTTATACGGGCCATGGTACTGACCGGCATTCCTTTCAGGTCATACATGGCGTTGAACTCTGCATGAACCCGGGAGTGATTGGCCTCCTGCCCGATCAGGCTGGTCACCTGTGCTTTCAGCTCCGGATCGTCGATCTCGTCGCGAAAGGCCCGCACAGCTTCCACCACAAAGCGTTCGCCGGCCGGAATAAAGGCTGAAAATGTCAGTATGTAGGCACTGCCCCAGGAATTATTATTCCAGCAGTATTTGGCGGCTTTGCTTTCGTCAAAATCAAACTTCATATGGCGAATGGGAACAGCATTGGTTTCACTGGTGGTGTTCTTCATGGTGAACTCCTTCCTCTTGGTGACCTCTTTCTGCCAATCATCAGGCTAACTGTTGTTCGGGGAGTAATAATTTTGAAACTAATAGCTCCGGTAATCACAGGGGCAGCTGCCGTTTCATAAAACCGTTAAAACGGACAAAATTTCCAGGAGAAACCCGTTTCAGAAACCAGGCAATTCGGGCATCGATCTGGGGCATAACATGCACACGATCAGCATCCAGTCCATTCAGGGATTTTTTCACCACAGATTCCGGAGAATGACCAAAGCGGTCCATCAATGACTGGGCCCGGTCGCGGGCCATTAACGACATGGCGCTGCCCTGGGTAGCAGCGGCCATGCGCGCATTTTTAATCACATCGGTTTTAACAAAGGTGGGGCAAAGTACAGACACATGAACGCCGGTTCCGGCCGTTTCTGAATGCAGGGTTTCGGACAGGGCAACCACGGCGGCCTTGGTGGTGTTATAGGCCCCCATCATGGGTGCCGATCCAAAACTGGCTGCCGATGCCACATTAATCACACCACCGCGACCCTGGCATTTCATATCAGGTACAAACAGGCGGCAGCCATGAATAACACCCCACAGATTAATACCCATAATCCAGTGCCAGTCTTCCAGAGAAATATCTTCCAGGCTCTGGCCACCCACACCCACGCCGGCATTATTCACCAGTAAGGATACCGGCTCGCCAAACCAGGCTTTGCTGGTTTCCGCCAGGCGCTGCATGTCGTCATAACAGGCTACATCGCATTGCACGCTTTGAGCCCGGCCACCCCGGGCATTAATCATGGCAGCGGTTTCTTCCGCCTTGTCGGCATCAATATCCGCGCAAACCACACGGCCACCCCGTTGATGAATTTCAAAGGCGAACGCCCTGCCAATGCCACCACCGGCACCGGTGACCACTGCATTTGATTCATAAGACACGCCGACTTTACCCATCCGGGCTACCTCTCTGGGACATTGGGTATTTCTGACAAAGGGCTCGTTGCACTTTGTCAGAATAAGCCGTGCATTTGTTCGGATTCAATTCGGATTGCAGTCCTCCCTAAACCCGCTTCAGCGCTGACAATTCAAGGCCAGAATGCGCTGCGGAACCAGTAAATTCAGGCCTAAAGCGATTTTGTTCGGGTTTTTCGGGCTGGCAGGCGTTGCCAGTGCTTGCGGGAAATGCTCAATGCTCTAAAGTAAACAGCATTCCGAACGATTGATCGGATTCAGAGGGAGGAAGCCATGCCCAGAAATCCCAGCCAGCAACGCTCCATCGCCACGGTGAACGCCATCATCAAAGCCGGTTTTATCTGCGTAGCGGAAAAAGGCCTGGCCGCCACCACCACCCGCCATATTGCCGCTGTGGCCGGCGTGGGTGTGGGCTCGGTCTATGAGTATTTTAAAAACAAGGAAGCCATTTACTCCGCCATGGCCGCCCGGTTTATTGAAGACCTGTCCCGCATGATCACCGAACTCACACCCGGATTAACGGAAGAACCGGTGGAAGAGGTGTTGCGAATACTGCTGGCCAGCTTCCGGGAGTTTCTGCAAAAAGAGGACAGCCTGTATTTACGCTATGCGCGCGAGGCACCACCGACCCAGTTCCGCGAATACCAGCACCCCATTACAAAAACACTGATTGAACTGATGATGCAATACCTGGTGAAACACCCGGAACTGGCACAGGTAAAAAATATTCAGGGCACCAGTTACTTTTTAATTAATGGTGGTTCCTATGCGGTGATGAACCATCTGCTGGACCCTTCGCCGCCTATCAGCTTTGAAGATCTGGTGGACGCCATTGCCAAAATGGTGGACAGCTATGTGAAGGTGTCCGTCAATTGATAAGGTGCGCCAGTGTAACGAACTTCATCACCGTTCGCGAAAGCCCAGCGCACAATGTCTTTGTGAAAAATTCACATTAATCATTCCGTTCAGCAATGTCTCCGTACAGACCATTCACCAGGCTCTTCAGGTCGTCCGGTGCCAGTTCAATCTCCAGCCCCCGGCGACCGGCACTGACATAGACGGTTTCAAATGCCTGCGCGCTGCTGTCGATAACGGTTTTAAGGCGTTTTTTCTGCCCCAGCGGGCTGACACCACCCAGTATGTATCCGGTAGTACGTTCAACCAGCGCAGGATCAGCCATTTCGGCTTTCTTGGCACCGGCAGCTTTGGCGATACGTTTCAGGTTAAGCTTGCCGGACACCGGCACAACCCCCACGGTCAGCTCGCCGCTATTAAGCTTTACCACCAGGGTTTTAAAAACTCTTTGTTCAGAAATCCCCAGCTTGATCGCGGCTTCAAGGCCGTAGGAATCGGATCCTGCTTCATGATCATATTCATGGACTCGGTGGTCAATTCCGGATTTTTTGGCAAGGAGCAAGGCTGGTGTCATGGGCTTAGATCACTGTTATATAGATATGGCGTTTGATATAGCTTTCTGGGTTGAAACCGGCAAAATTTTCGCTTTTGGAGCGCGCAAAATCAACCGCATTGTCTATAATTAGAACGGTCAAAAAAAGTTAGCAAACGCCAACTTCAGGCCTATCTCAAGCTCTTTCAAGTATCAGGAAGCTTTCATGTTTGCACTTAATTTTACCCAGAAAGTCTGGTTGGGCTTTGTGGTTATTCTGGTTTTGCTTTCCATTTCCGGCGCCTCATCGCTCTGGAACCTGAACGACATCAATGTAGCCAATGAGCGTGTTAACGAGCAGGCAGTGCCGGTAGTACGCAAAGCCAACCAGGTGCAAATCCAGTTGCTGAAACTCGCCAATCAGGGCGCCCTGGGTTACAACGCCATCCGGGAGGAGCAGATAGCCCCCTATCGGGATAATTTCGAACGGGGCACTGTGGAATTCGAGCGCTTGTATCAGGATCTGGAAGCCCTGACTCAGGATGAACCCTCAATGAGCGTCAAGGTGGAAGCGATCAAAGTCAGCTACGACGCTTACGTGGCCTCTATTCGCAGCATGTTTAACGCCAAGCTGGATTCCCTGGTGGCCAAGCACAAAGCTACCGAAGAAACCCAGCAACTGATCGAAAAAGTGGGCCGGGTCAGTGATTCGCTGATGGAGATTTCTTTTTATGAAGCAGCACCGGAACATGACGAATCCATGGAACTCACTATCGGCGTAGCCAATGAAATTGACGGCAAGTTTTTCGGAGTGATTAAACTGGCTGAAGATTTGCAGCGCTCCATGGACCCGGAAAAATTCGCCACCGCCACTGATGATTTTCTGTATGTGATTCAGGATGCGGAACTCTTTATCAACAATATGAACCAGCATTTTTCCCCGGTGGATCCCGGCGGCCTGATGGACAACCTGTATGGCTCGGTAGACCAGCTGAAACAGGATATCCAGGCGGACGAAAGCATGATCAACTTCAAGAAGCGTCAGATCCGCAAAGCCGAGGAAGCGGCTGAAAACTTTGATATCGCTAAAACCACAGTAGATAAAGCAGTAACCAGTCTGGACGAGCTGCTATCGGCTACCGATACCAAGCTGAGCGAACTACAGGAAGTACTGACGAACAGCCTGGATTATGGTCTTAAAAGCACCATTATTATTCTCATTATTCTGATTGCCCTGGCATCCCAGAACTTTAACAGCATGCGCATTGCCATCCGCAAGAAAATGCAGGATCTGGCACAGCTCAACCAGATTGGTTCCAATCTGGCGGCTGCCCGAAGCCAGGACACCGCACTGAATGAAGTACTACAAGCCATGCACGACAAAATCAATATTAACAAAGGCTCCGTATTCCTGTTTAACAAGGACAATGACCTGGAAGCAAAAGCCTTTCTGCCACCGATGAGTTTTGATAGCGGCCAGCGCAAAGCCATGTCGTTTGCCAAAGGCGTGGGCATTATTGGCCGGGTTGCGGAATCCAAAAAAACCGTGTTTGTGGAAGACACCACCAAAGACAAAAACTATGTCATGAAAGAAGGCGAACCCGCCAAGTCGCTGCTGTGCGTTCCCCTGCTGGATAAAGACATACTAATGGGCGTAATGAGTTTTTCCGGGGATGTGAAAGGTGTTTCCTTTGCCGACAGTGATTACGAGTTCGTATCCACGGTGGCACAGTCACTGGTTACCACACTCAAGAATATCAGCATGGTAGAGGTGATCGAGGAACATAACCGTAATCTGGAACAAAAGGTGGCGGAGCGTACCTCGGCCCTTAAACAGAAAAACGATGACATTGCCAATATGCTGGCCAACATGCATCAGGGTCTGTTCACCATTGAAGAAAGTGGCTTGATTCATCCGGAATACGCCGCCTACCTGGAAACTATCTTCCAGACCAGGCGTATTGCCAACCGTAATTTTACCGATCTGCTGTTCGAGCATGCAGCCATGAGCGCCGATGCAATAGACGGCGCTATTACGGCCGTAGGTGCCATAGTGGGTGAAGATGCGATGATGTACGATTTTAACTCGCACCTGCTGGTGAAAGAAATTCGCCTGCGCCTGCCGGAGCAGGAAGACAAATTCCTGGATCTTGACTGGGACCCCATCGTTGATGAGCACGATACCGTCGTCAAGCTGATGGTTACCGTACGGGATGTTACCGAACTGCGTGCCTTGCAGGCTGCGGCGGAAGAACAGCGTCAGGAGTTGAATATCATTGGCGAAATTCTGTCGGTATCACCTGCCAAGTTTGTGGAGTTTATCAACACCTCCAACGACTTTATCGGCAAGTGCCGTGAACGGATCGAAACCACCAGCGAAAAGAGTGCCGATGTTCTGGCCGAACTGTTCCGCAATATTCACACCGTCAAGGGCAATGCCAGAACCTACGGTTTCAAACAGATTACGGATACCGTGCATCAGGTTGAAAACACCTATGATGCGTTACGCAAGAACGACGATCTGGCGTGGGAACCGAAAAAACTGCTGCAGGAACTGAGCGAAGCAGAAAAAGCCGTGGCCCATTATGCCAGCATTTTTAGCGACAAACTGAACCTGTCCACCACCGAAAGCAGTGGCCCGCAAATAGAAGCTGATCTGGCGGACAGCCTGGTGGAACGGATTGCCGCGCTGGATGGCCAGCCGGTGTCCGGGAATGTGGTCTCCATTGTGACAGATACTTACCGGGCACTTGCGGGAATCGATGCCAAGCCTATCGAGCGGGTCATCAGCGATGTGGTGGATTCCGTAAAATCCCTGGCAAAAGAGCTGGATAAAGCCGAACCGGTGGTGGCCATTGACAGCGGCAGTGTGTTGTTAAAGTCCAATACCCATTCCATGCTGAACAATATTTTTATGCATGTGATGCGCAATGCCATTGACCACGGCATAGAAACCACCAGCGAGCGGCAGGAAAAAGGCAAACCGGAACAGGGAACGATTCAGCTGGACACCCATCTGGACAAGGACAAAGTACACTTCAGTGTCAGCGACGACGGCAAAGGCATTGCATTGAGCAAAATTTATGAAAAAGCCGTTGAAAAAGGCCTGTACAGCAGCGATCAGCCGCGGCCCCCGGATTCGGAAATCGCCAATCTGATTTTTGCTTCTGGCTTCTCCACTGCTGAACAGGTAACCGAAGTTTCCGGTCGGGGCGTAGGCATGGATGCGGTAAAACAATTTCTGATATCGGAAGGCGGCAGCATTGATGTCGTGCTGACTGACAACCTGGAAAATGCTGATTTTCGTCAGTTCAAAACGGTGATATCCCTGCCACTGGGTTGTTGCCGGATTATACCGACGCTGGCGGAAGCCAGCTAACCCCCATCCGGCTGACACACAGAAAGCCCCATAACATCCCTGCACAGCATGACCCGTTTTCCCGGCGGGTCCTGTGATATAGAACGGTTACGGGGGCTAAACAGCCTGAACTTCATTAAACAGAATCTTGTTGGAAAAAGGATCCGTTACCTGAAAGCAGCGGTCGCCCCAGGGCGCGGTTTCTATTGCAGGGCGGTAATATTTATAGGGTTTGGCAGTAACGCTGGCAAACAGCCCATCCAGATCACTCACATTAATAAAGGCTTTACTGCCAGGCGTGCAATCGCCGTAATGTTCACTCAGGTGAATCACCAGATTGTCTCTTGATACCTGCATGTAAAGCGGCGCGTTGTCTTCGAATCGGTGTTCCCAGTCCAGCGACATACCCAGAAAATCCAGATAGAATTCCTTTGCTTTTTGTTCATCAAACATTCTGAAAATGGGAATGGTCTGAAATTCCATGGTGCCTCCTTTTAAAACTGAACCCGTCATAAAGTAAATCCGCTATAAAGTAAAACCACTATATTTTATCAATGCTTTATTGCAACATTACCGGCATGCCAACCATCCAGCAACAAATCAGTACTATCTACGAACAGGATTCACGTCAGGTGCTTGCCAGTCTGATACGGCTGATGCAGGGGAACTTTGATCTGGCGGAGGAAGCATTACAGGATGCCTTTACCGCCGCCCTTGCCCAGTGGCCCAGGGACGGCATACCCGACAATCCCGGCGCCTGGCTGATTTCCACCGGTCGCTTTAAAGCCATTGACCGGCTTCGTAAACGGGCCCGTTATGACGACTCCGTTACGGACATTGCCGAGAGGCTGGCATCGGAACCTTTTCCGCCGGAAAACTGGGACACCATTGAAGACGACCAGTTGCGTTTGATATTCACCTGCTGCCATCCCAGCCTGTCACTGGAAGCCCGGCTGGCACTGACCCTGCGGGAGGTGTGTAATCTGACTACCGAACAGATTGCCGCCGCTTTTCTGGTACCGGTACCCACGCTGGCGCAGCGCATTGTGCGGGCAAAATCCAAGATCCGTGATGCGGGTATTCCTTATGAGGTGCCCGACAAGGAGCAATTACCGGAACGGCTGGATTCGGTATTGCAGGCAATTTATCTGGTGTTTAACGAAGGCTATTCCGCGTCGGCAGGGGATACCCTGGCGCGTCATGAACTATGTGCAGAAGCCATACGCCTGGCAAGGTTGTTAATGAACCTGCTGCCGGAAACGGAAGTTACCGGGCTACTGGCGCTGATGCTGCTGCACCATGCCCGGCAAAGTGCCCGTACGACTGCGCAGGGGGACCTGATTCCCCTGGAGGATCAGGATCGCACCCTGTGGAACAGGGAACAGATCCGCGAAGGTTGCGCACTGGTGGTACAGGCGCTGCAATCCCCCGGCATTGGCCCCTACTCCTTACAGGCAGCGATTGCCGCCGTACATGCTGAAGCACCCAGCGCAACAGACACTGACTGGCGCCAGATCACCGGCCTGTACGATATTCTGCTGAACATGACCCCCACGCCCGTTGTGGCTCTGAACCGCGCGGTGGCCATTGCCATGCGGGATGGCCCGGAAGCCGGCCTGGCGGTAATGGACACACTGAAAAGCCATGGCGAACTGGAAAACTATCACCTGTTTCATGCCGCACAGGCCGATCTGCACCGGCGCCTGGGCCAGACTACCCAGGCCCGGGAGCACTACCGGCAAGCCATTGAACGGGCCGAGCAGGAACCTGAGCGCCGCTACCTGCAACGGCGCCTGGAACAGCTGGAGGAAAAAAATTAAAAAAAATTTACATCACCTGTCGAAAACCCGTTCCGGCAAACGACTATCAGGTAAAGCACACACAAACTGACAGGAGCAACAGCATGAAATACCTTGATGGCATTCTTATTGCCGTACCCAGCGCCAACAAGCAGGCCTTTATCGATCATTCCCACATTGTGGATGAGATCTTTATCGAGAAAGGCGCGCTGCGAGTTATCGAAAGCTGGAGCGACGACGTACCCAAAGGCAAAGTGACCGACTTTTATGGCGCCGTACAGGCGAAAGAAGATGAATCCATTGTGTTTTCCTGGATCGAATGGCCCGACAAAGCCACCCGCGATTCCGCCATGGAATATATGATGGCCATGGAAGACTCCAGACTGAAAGAAAACCCCATGCCGTTTGACGGGATGCGTATGATCTTTGGCGGCTTTGAGCCGGTGGTGGAACTGGCTCCCAAATCCCAACCGCAAGCAGATGAGAACCTGGAAATTTCCATTAACCGCTTTATTGATGCGCCGCCGGAAAAAGTGTGGCAGGTGATTACCGAACAGCTCACTGAGTGGTGGTGTCCCAAACCCTGGCGTGCGGAAATTGATGCGGTGGAATGGCGTGCCGGCGGCCGCTTTGACACCACCATGTACGGACCGGAAGGCGAAGTGTTTCCGAACCAGGGCATTTTTCTGGAAGTAACTCCCAACAAACGCCTGGTAACCACCGATGCGGTAAACGGTAGCTGGCAACCCCGGGAGGCCTTTATGATAGGTATCATTGAAATTTCCCCGGAAAACAGTGGCACCCGCTATACCGCATCCGCCCGCCACTGGAATGCTGCCGCCCGGCAAAAACATCTGGAGATGGGTTTTACTGAAGGCTGGTCCATCGCTGCCGACCAGCTGGCGGAAATTGCGGAAGCGGATAACCAAGAGGGATAAACAATGAAATACCTGGCCCTGGTGTACTACAACGAAAAAATCATGCAGCAAATGACGCAGAATGAATGGGACTCACTGAACCGTGAATGTATCGCCTGTGTGGAGGATTTAACCACCAGCGGCCATTTTCTGGATGGCGCTCCGCTGCAGATGACGGATACAGCCACTACCCTGCGCGTGCGTGATGGCAAAGCCATTGTCACCGATGGGCCCTTTGCCGAAACCAAGGAGCAGCTGGCAGGTTTTTATATGCTGGAAGCCAGGGATATTAACGAGGCCCTGCGCCTGGCAGAAAAAATTCCTCCGGCCCGTTATGGCAGTGTGGAAATTCGTCCGGCGCGGGATCTGGCGGAAGAAATGAATACCCGTTAGTCGTATTCAAAAAGGCGCATTCAGATTGGGATTGGGTTTATTGCGGGCCCGGTTAATCAGCCCGTAAACAGAAATCAGAATCCAGGACGCCTGAATCACAAAGGCTGGCGCATTCCAGTATTTAATCAGCGATACACACACCAGGGATGCCGCCAGCAGGTTCATGACCAGATAGGTCACAGAATCCCCGCTGATACTCTGTTTGCACAGCAGCCCATAGGCCAGCAAATAAAGAAAGGTACCTGTAAATCCCAGCACATTAAACACATCCAGTGCCATGGTTCTGCCTCCTGTTGCCTTCAGTTTTGGCCATGTCAGTTACCCTCATGATAACGGCCAGCAGCAACGGAGAAAAGCCGGAGAGACGCGCCGGTAGCGCGCCCCTCCAGCCCTGGGGGACAAACAGGTGATTAAAAAGCTATTGCGCAGGTGTTGCAGCCAGTGCGGCAGGCTTGAATGCCTGTTCCAGCCGGTTGAACTGGATGGATTCGGAAATCTCCTGCGCAAATTTCTGTGAACTCAGCCGTGCCAGTAATTCAAACGCCGCCTGATAGCTGACCGGCCCGCCATTGGATGTAATCACCTTGTCATCGATAACGACGTTCTGATCATACTGAACATTAATATCAGGATAGGCTTTGGCCAGACCTTTTTCACCACCGGCCCAGGTCGTCGCCTTTTTGCCATCCAGAATACCGGCTTCACCCAACAGGAAAGCACCTGAACAGTTACTTGCCATCCAGGATGCCTGCTTACCCTGTTTTTCAATAAAGCTGATCAGGTCCTTGTTGTTAATAAAGCTATCCATGTCGTAAGCGCTTGGCAGCAGTAAAACATCCAGTTCCAGGTCATCATAAATGGTGGCGTCTGCCACCACTTTTAAACCCTCTTCAGACACTACAGTCTTGTCTTTACCGACCGATACCAGCACCACTTCGTAGGATGAGAACCAGGATTTTTTCGTGGCCGCACCCAGCACTTCAATCGGCGCGGTAACATCACTGGTAAGAAAGCCGTCAAAAACCACAATTCCGATTTTGGATGAGGCAGCGTTGGCGGTATTGGCCAGCACCACAAACAACATAAGAGTGAGCGTTCTTGTCAAGATTTTCATTGTTTCTCCTTTTTTCAGAAAATGAATCACTGATTCAGGCGCCTGTTTTTACCTGCTGTGCCTACAACGCCTGAGCCGTTTGCCGGGTTTGCGATATTGAATGGGTGCTGTAAAGAGTCAGGCCGGTAAATGCCAGGCCACCCACCAGGTTGCCCAGCACGGTGGGAATCTCGTTCCAGAGAAAATAATCCATGAGCGAAAATTCGCCGCCCAGTATGAGCGCGGCGGGAAACAGAAACATGTTCACCACGGAATGCTCAAAAGTCATAAAGAAAAACAGCATGATAGGCATCCACATGGCAATGACCTTACCACTGACGTGGGTGGAAATCATGGCCCCCACCACTCCGGTAGACACCATCCAGTTGCATAACATGCCGCGGAAGAAAATGGTCATCCAGCCGGCCAGGCCGTATTCGGAATAGCCAAGAGTTCTGTCATAACCGATGCTGGCGATTTTAAGCCCCACCGCTGAGGGATCGGTGGAAAACCCGTAGGTAAAGACAAAGGACATGATAAAAGCAACTGTGAGTGCACCGGCAAAATTCCCCAGAAACACCAGCCCCCAGTTACGTAATATCCCCTGAACAGTCACGTTACGTTTATCGATCAGCGCCAGCGGCGTCAGCATAAACACACCGGTGAGCAGATCAAAGCCCAGCAGGTACAGCATGCAGAATCCCACCGGGAACAATAACGCCCCTGCCAGTGGTGAGCCGGTCTGAACAACAATGGTAATGGCAAAAGCGGCAGCTAACGCAAGAATGGCACCGGCCATAAAGGCACGGATCAGGGTGTCTTTGGTGGACATCCGTATCTTGGCTTCGCCCGCGTCCACCATTTTAGTGACGAACTCGGAAGGATTTAAATACGCCATAACTGCACCGGGCCTGTTGCTGTGAAAAGTTAGCTATGCAAGCAGCATAAAACCGGCACCCGACTGGATTTCGTCCATGTCAGGTGCTGTCAGGCCCGGCACTATACGGCAGTCCGCTATGGCAGATAAATATTCATAACGCCAAGACTATATTGCAGATATTTCACTTTCCGAATCGGTATCAGCCAGTGCGGGCGTTTGCAGAGGCACAATGTCCGAAGCCCAGGTGGCATCATGAAACTCACCAATGGCGGCCAGCTCATCCTGAAGAAACTCGATAAAAACCCGCACCTTACGGGGAATCAGCTCGCGGTCAGAAGCCGCGATAATGGCCGATACCGCCTGTTCACGGATACGGTGGGCCGGCAGAATGGGAATCAGTTTGCCGGACAGAATGTCTTTTCGCACAATAAAGTGTGGCGCCTGGATAATTCCTTCGCCACTCCGGCACAACTCCAGCATGGCCTCGCCGTCGTCCACTATAAAATTATTCTTGGGCTGACAGGTGCGGACAAACTCGTCATTGTAGATCACACTCATGATCTTGCGGCTTTGTTTGTAGCGAAACCGTATCCAGGTGTGATCGTTAAAATCCTCAAGAGACTGTGGAACACCCTGTTTATCAATGTACTCCTTTGAGGCACAGGTAATGAAATCGATAGGGCTCAGCTGCCTGCCGATAAAACCGCAATCTTCGAGCCGCCCGGTGCGAATCGCCAGATCATAACCATCGTTAATCAGGTTGGTGTATTCATCGCTGAAGGTCAGGCAGACATTGATTTCGGGGTAGCATTCCCGGAATTTTTTCATCAAAGGCACAATATACAAGCGCCCGTATGAAACCGGCAGGTTCACCCGCAACATCCCGGAAGGCACCTTGTTCTTGCCTTTCAATTCCGATTCACACTCGCGCAGTTCCGTTAACAACCGGCGTACCACTTCGGCATATTCATGGCCGGTGGCAGTCAGCCGCTGGTAGCGGGTATTTCTGTTCAACAGGCGAACGCCCAGATCATCTTCAAGCCGGGAAATGGCTTTACTGACAGTAGAAGGTGAAAGGCCCAGCTCGTTGGCGGCCGCAGCGAAACTACCCGTGTCAACGATCTTAATATAGATATTAAGGATCTTTAACTTATCCACTCGTGACCTCCTATCACTTGAGAATTGAAAAACTTGAACCCTGTTTGTACGGACGGGCGACGTATAATGATGAACAAATTATCCGCCGTTGATACTCAGGCCAACTGATAATCAGATGTTACCGCTTGCTTGTCATGGATATTGTGGAATCTTCGGACAGCGGTCCAAAAAATGGAGCAAATTATATGATGAACAGCTATAGCCTGCTACTCCATCGTTACCGATGGGCAATTTTTCTTATATCCATTGGCCTGATCATCGGGCTTGCCACGGGTGTTAAGAATCTGACTTTCAGCGCTGACTACAGAGTTTTCTTTGATTCAAATAATGAACAGCTCCAGGACTTTAACCGCTTACAGGGTACTTATACCAATACAGACAATCTTTTGTTTGTCATAGCGCCCAAATCCGGCAATGTGTTTGATAAAAAAATCCTTGAGGCAGTAGCGGAACTGACAGATGCAGCCTGGCAACTGCCTTTTTCGCAACGGGTGGATTCCATCACCAACTTCCAGCATACGGAAACCATAGAAGATGACCTGATAGTCAGCAGCTTTGGTGAAGCACTGGATAAAGCAACGGCGGCAACCATCAGTGCATTTCAGGACCGATCCCTGAGTGAACCTTTGCTGGTCAACCGGTTAATTGCGCCCGATTCGCAGGTGACGGGTATAAATGTACAAGTTAACCGGCCAAGAAAAAGCACCTCCGAGACCCCAGACCTGGTGGAACAGGCACGTAACCTGGCAGACCAGATTGAAAACAAATACCCGGAACTGAGCGTGTACCTGACCGGTGCCGTGATGCTGGATTACTCATTTACCGAAGCGGCAGTGGATGACATTCTTACCCTGATCCCCATCATGTTCGTGATTGTGATTATCATGATGAGTTATATGCTGCGCTATGCAGCCGGTACGGCGGCCACGCTGACCATTATCAGTCTTTCTTCGGCATTTGTGTTTGGCGTGGTGGGCTGGTTTGGCTGGCAGCTCAACCCTATTTCACCGGTAGCGCCCACTATTATCTTTACCATTGCGGTTGCCGATTGTGTGCACATAATTACTTCCTACCGGCAAAGCCTTAACCGTGGCGTGGAACAGATTAACGCTGTCACTGAGGCGCTCACCGTGAACTTCAAGCCGGTGTTTCTGACCACGGCCACCACCACTATTGGTTTCCTTACCATGAATTTCAGCGAGGTTCCGCCACTGCAGGATCTGGGCAATATGGTGGCCATGGGCGTGGTTTGCGCCTTTGTGTTATCGGTGGTGTTTTTGCCGGTGTGCCTGTATCTGTTTCCCAAGGGAAAAAGCAATCAGCAGAAGGTTACCGGCGGCAATTTCTCGGTCAAACTGGGTGAATTTGTTATCCGAAATCACCGCACCCTGCTGATTGCGACCCTGGTGGTGAGTGTGGGGCTTATTACGCTGGCACCCAACAACAGGATTAATGATGAGTTTGTGGAATATTTCTCGGAAGACTCATCGTTTAAACAGGACACGGATTTTACCAGTGAAAACCTGACCGGGATTTACCAGCTTTCTTACTCTCTTGAAGCGGGTGATTATGATGTGATTACACACCCGGAATTTCTGGCCAAACTGGACGAGTTCACTATCTGGCTGCGGCAGAATAACGACATTGTTCATGTCAACAGTATTTCCGATACCTTCAAGCGGTTGAATATGAACATGCACAACAATGACCGCGACTGGTATCGCTTACCTGAAAACCGCGAGCTGGCATCCCAGTATTTGTTGCTCTATGAAATGATTCTTCCTTTTGGCCTGGATACCAACGATCGCCTGAATCAGGACAAAACCTCCACCCTGGTGACCATTGCCCTGAAAAACGTGCCTTCCTACAAGCTTCTGGAACTGAAGGGCGAGATTGATACCTGGCTTGCGGAAAACACCAGCGGCATCAGCTTCTATGGCGCCAGCCCTTCACTGATGTTCTCCCATATAGGCAAAAAGAACATCGAAAGCATGGTGGTGGGCACACTGGTGGCCATACTGCTGATCAGTACGGTAATAGGTGTGGCCTTAAAATCAGCAAAGATTGGCCTGATCAGTCTGGTGCCGAACCTGGTGCCCGTTGCAGCGGCCTTTGGTATCTGGGCGGTGCTGCGGGGTGAAGTGGGCATGGCGCTGAGTACGGTCACTGCCCTTTCCCTGGGGATCGTTGTGGATGATACAGTGCACTTTCTTTGCAAGTTCCTTGATGCCCGTGAAAAACAGAACCTTTCACTCAACGACGCCATTACCACCGCCTTTAAAAACGTGGGGCCGGCATTGATTACCACCTCACTGGTACTGGTGGTGGGCTTTGCAACCCTGGCTTTTTCAGAGTTCACGCTGAACAAGGACATGGGGCTGCTCACGTCTATTACCATCATGCTGGCGCTGGTATTTGACCTGCTGTTCCTGCCACCCTTCCTGATCGTTTTATCCTCCATGAAACTGTTCTCTGCAGACAAACCCATGGCAGCGACAACAGAAACTGCTGCAGAAGCAACACAGGTGCTGGCAACAGAGCAAAGTCTGCCAAAAAGCTGACAAGGATTAACCAATAAAACACCAGGCAAATGGCACCAACCCAAAAGGCCAGCGTCAAAACGCTGGCCTTTTTTCGTGAAATATAGGCACGTCACCGTTACCACTTTGCTCTGTTCAATTCAGCCTGTGTGACGAGTATCCTCCGCCAAGGGCTGAGTGGCCCGGCACCCCCATCACAAAGAATTGGCTTATTGAAAAAGGAGTCAGGCCAATGTCAGAAAATGCGTTTGCAGACAATGAAAGTATCAGCACCGCAATCGACGATAGCGTTCACTCCGCCATCAACGCCCAGAAGATATTACTGAGCGCCACTGACGATGAGATCGATGGCCTGGTCAGTGATATTGCCAACAGCGTTTACGAAAGAATTGCCGCCTTCGCCGAGCGGGAAGCGGTGGAAACCGGCATTGGTAACACGCAGGACAAGATTCACAAGCTATCACTGGTCACCAATATGGTGGCCGGCAACCTGTTAAATGCGACAGTCTATGGCAGACTCCCCGCCAGCGACGCATTCCGGCGAACCGCCGGGCTGAGCAACCCGGCGTGCGTAGAGTATGCAGAGCCCGTCGGGGTGATATTTGCGGTATCACCACTGACTAACCCCATTCCCAATTCACTGTTCAAGATACTGAACGCGATTAAAACCCGTAATGCCATTATCATCAGTTACCCCAAAAGAGCCACCGCCATCGGCCAGGATCTGATAACACTGGTTCAGGATATTCTGGAGCGCCATGGTTTTGCAAAAACCGTGGTACAATGCACACCGGTACCCACCAGCCGCGACATTATCAAAGCCTGTTTCTGCCATCCGCTGATTAATCTGAACCTTGCCACCGGTGGCGCATCCCTGGTGGCCGAAGCGCAACGTTCCGGTAAGCCAACCTACGGTGTCGGCCCCGGAAACGTGGCCGCTCTGATCTGTAAAACCGCCGACCTGAAGCAGACCGCGCAATACATTATAAAAAGCAAATCCTACGACAACGGCATTATCTGCGGTTCGGAAAACAATCTGGTGATTGAACAGGAAGCCGCCGGGGAGTTTTACCGGCAACTGCAATCCAGTGGTGCAGCCGTGCTGAACGCTACCGAAAAAGTCGCTGCTATTAAGGCCTGGTTTGATACCGACACCGGCACCTTGCGAAAAGACATTATCGGCAAGCCCGCAAAGCACCTGGCACAACTGGCAAAGATCTCCAGGGACTATCCCATTCAGGTCATGGTGATACCCACCAATAACGATGATATGGGCCTGCTGGGTAAGGAAAAACTGGCGCCGATACTGGCGGCCTATGAATGCGACAAGCAACAGGCCATTAGCACCTGCCAGACGTTTCTGGAAATGGGCGGTGTGGGCCATACAGCCGTTATCTACAGCCATGATCCGGACAAAATTCACCGCTTTGCCGAAAAGATTCAGGCCGGCCGCCTGCTGGTGAACACGCCCGCCACCTTCGGCATGATGGGCGTTACCACGGATATCCCGCTGTCCTTTATGGTGGGCAGCGGCACCTTTGGCAACAACATCACCACCGACAATCTGGACTGGCGCCACTTTGTGAATATCAAACGCCTGGCCTACCAGACCCGAGAAATGAAGATTTCACACAACACACCCTCACCGGCAATAGAAAAGGAAACACTATGACGGACATCGACGCTCTGAATAAACTCAATGGCATTGCCTTCTCTTTTTATACCTACGGCACCTTTGCGGCCGCCAATAACCTGCAGATTTTTGACCATCTGAAAGAAACCACCGATCATGAGGATCTGGCGAAATCACTGAAACTGCACCCGGAAGCCTGCCTTCGCTTTCTTTGCGCACTGGAAAACCTGGGCCTGGTAGAGAAAAAAGCGGATGGTTTTGTTAACAGTTCGCTGGGTCAGTATCTGACAGCGGACGCGGACAAGCCTATGGGCTTCAGCCAGAAAGATCATTACTTTTCCCGCCTGTGGGAATACCTGCCCGATGCCATGCAGGAATACTCGCCCCGCCATGAACAAGCCTGGGGCCACGGCGCACAGGAGCTTTACAAGGCAATTTATGGGAACCCGGAGCAGTTACGCCAGTTTTTCCGGCTACTGGACTCCTATAACTGGCCCATCGGCGAGGAAGTGGCCAGCACCCTGGATTTCAGCCGGCAAGAGTGCATTCTGGATCTGGCCGGTGGCACCGGCACCTTCGCAGCCACCGTTGTTAAACAACATCCACACCTGAAAGGTATTTGCCTGGATCTGGAACCGGTACGGGCCCTGTCGGAAGAAACCATTACCAAGCTTGGCCTTGAGAACCGCTTCAGTTTTATGACAGGCGATATGTTCGAGAACAACTACCCCGAGGGCATAGACACCATTTTCCTGAGCTACATTCTGCATAACTGGAATGATGACAAATGCAAACAGATTCTCAGCAACTGTTACGCCGCCCTGCCGGAAAACGGCATGGTGGTGATCAGTGAAAAGGTGCTTAACAATGACCAGACCGGTGAATGGTGGGGTGTAATGATGAGCCTGCAGATGCTGGTGGCATTCGAACCCGGCGCCAAGGAACGCAGCCTGGCAGAATACAGCGCACTGCTGCAAGCCACCGGTTTCAGTGATATTGAACTTATTAAATCCAAATCCCCCCGCGATATCCTGGTGGCCTACAAACGCCAGGCCTGAACAGCGGCTAACTGAGCAGAGCACAAAAAACCCGCTGATTCAGCGGGTTTTTTGTGGGCTTACTTGGTGAACCAACAACCGTTGGTGTTGCAAGATACAATCAGGCAGCAGCCAAACGCTCCCGGATAACACGCTTTAATGCCTTGCCGGTAACGCCGATATCGCGATTGGATGATCCCGTTATCAAGCGGCTGATGGCCGGTTGCTGCTTTTCTGCAAGTGCCTGGTTTATACGTTCCAGCAAGCCGGTTTCGGTTTGGTTATCCCGCAGCTCCACCTCGATCACGGCCTGGTTACTGCCCTGATCATCCACCACTTTAACAATAGAACAGTCAAAGATTTCCGGACAGACTTTTAATACCAGCTCTTCCGCCTGGCAGCTGTACAGCACACCCTCTGGCGTGGCGATAGAGTCTGTGGTGCGATCCACGTGAAAGTAGATACCGTTTTCATCCCGGTAAGCATAATCGCCCGTCAGCCAATAGCCGCCCAAACGATTCTTTTCAGAAAGCAGGGTATTATTCCAATAGCCCGGTGTAATACTGGCGGCCGCCACACCCAGCAAGCCGACTTCATTGGCACCCAGCTTTTTGCCTTCAGGCGACAGAATGGCAACATCCACCCAGTCGAATGGCTGGCCGATTCTGCGGTTAAACTGGGTATCACCGGGCTTATAGATGTTTCTGAACGCGGCAAAGCCCACTTCGGATGACCCCAGGTTATCAATAAAAATGGAGCCCTTGTAGGTTTTGCCTTTATAGGTGTATCCACCCTGGCTCATCAGCTTTTTGATATGGGATTCATGGTTGGCATCACCGGTACTCAGCCAGGCACCAATCGATGACAGGTCATAGTAAGCAAAATCAAACCGACACATTTCCACATAGATCTTGGGAAAGGAGGCAAAGATATCCGGCCGGAACTCTGCAACGGCGTTAAAAATGGCCTGGGGCGATTTCTGTGTCTGCATCTTGATGGTCGCCCCGCGAATCAGATAGGACATCATCATCGACATGCCTGAAGCATGAGAATGCGGCAAGGCGTTCAGGAACCGCTCACCAAACTGTTTGTGAATCTGACGTATCACACCGTAGCTGAAGCGTTTGTGATTGAACTGTACAGCCTTGGGTATGCCCGTCGTGCCGGACGTGTGGCCCAACAGTACCGGATCTTCATCCTGGTGTTGGTAGCGTTCAAGCTTTCCGTCAAAGCGCGATACGTCGATACAGGCCTTGTCATGAATCACCACAGGGTAAGCGTATTGCATAAACTGCTCTGTCAGCGGCAGATGCATGCCACGGTTGGTCATTACCATCTTCACGCCCACATTACGGCAGAACTGGGCCACAATACTCAGACTAAGGCCACCATTAATAAACACCGGAATAGCGCCGATACTGTTCAGCGCCATATAGTGAAGCAGATAGTAAACACTGTCTTCAAAAATCAGGGCCACCGGATCCTTGGGCTCCACACCCTGTGCCCGATACCACTGCGCCAGACGGTTGGCATAGGCAAAGATGTCGTTACAGGAAAGCGCATCCAGAGAACGCCCCTCCAGATAGCAGGGATCATCCAGCAGTATCACCGGCTGATCCGGGTATTCATGGTACTGCTCGAGATAATAAAAATAGTTTCCGGCGCCAAATCCTTCAGCACCGCAAATAGTATCAATGGTTTGTTTGGAAAACATGGCTACACCTTCCTGTCCGATAGCGTGTAATTGCAGTTATCAAGAAATATCATTCAGTATAAAAAGCAGAGAGTCATCATCCTGGGACGCAGCGTTATTTCTGGCAATGCTGACCATTTCCGAGCGAATCACCTTGCCGTTATCGTTGGTGGGCAGGTTATCCTGAAAATAGTAGGCCGTCGGCGCCATGTATTTGGGGAAGTAATCCATAATCACTTCATTGATCTCGTTCATAATGGCCTGCTTGCTTTGCTTGGAGGTATCCGCCACCAGGAACAACACTGTTTTGGAGATATTGTCATTCACATAGCGCGGCACCAGCGCGCACTGACGAACCGCCGGAAAACTGTCAAGCACATACTGCTCAATATTATGGGGAACAACCCACTGACCGTTCAGTTTAAAGGCATCATCTTCGCGGCACAGGTAGGTGTACTCTCCAGCCTTGTTTCTGGCAAAGATATCCCCGGTGCGATACCAGCCGTTAAAAAACCGCTCCAGGTTTTTGGCATCGTTATTGTGATAGCCAAGGGAAACCGTAGGCCCTTTTACCAGCAGCACGCCCTTTTCCAGGTCGCCATCACGCTCATTTTCAAGATCTACAGGTTCCAGCTTTACTTCGTACCCCGGTACCGGAACACCGGTTATGCCGGGCTTGGCCTTGCCAGGACGGTTGGAAACAAAGATATGCCCGGCTTCCGTAGCGCCGATACCGTCCAGCACTTCCAGGTTATAACGTTCCCGCCACAGCACGAAGGTTCTGGCAGGCAAAGGCGAGCCGGCGGATACCAGTCGGATAGTGTCAGGGCAGTGGAATTTGAAGACCTCGCCATTCAGGCTGAGGGAATTATAGAGAGTGGGTACGGAGAAGAAGATGGAGGGGCTGAAGGCGCGGATATTTTCGAGGATATACTCTGGCTTTGGCCATCGATAATCCAGATAGGCGGTTGCCTGATGATAGAGCGTAAAGAACAGGGAATTCCCCAGACCATAACCAAAAAACATTTTGGCTGTAGAATAGATTCTGTCCGACTCATTCAGATCAACAATCTGCTGACCGTAATAAACCGCATTCTTCAGCATGCCATGAGCGTGGTGGCGTACTGCCTTTGGGTTACCGGTGGTGCCGGACGTATACTGCCAGAAATGCTGATCGGCGCCTTTATAAAATTCAGGGTTCGGTTCAAGATGAAAGGCATCACTCAGCTGCAGGCGCGAATTCACCGAAGGCTCATGCTGGTAAATATCATTAACGACCGTCAGAACATCGGTGTCCTTGTTCATCTGTTTCAGGGTATCCATAATCACCGACTGATTGGTGGTTTCATGGATGATGGTTTTGGCACCACTGTCTGAAATAATGTGCTGTAAAGAAGATTCACCCAGGTTGGGATTGGTGGGCACCGGTATGGCACCTATCCATAAACAGGCCAGGAATGATTCAACAAAGGCCGGTGTGTCAAGCAACATGACCAACACCCTGTCTCCCTTATCGACATGGATGGATTTCAGATACTGGGCAATGTGTCCGGTTTCCCGGTACAACTGCTCATAGCTCAGGTACTGGTCTTCCAGCTCGTACGCCGTCTTCTGCGGATCGGTAACCCGCTCCATTAAGGTTTTAACAAGGTTGTCGCTGAGTTTCATTCCTTTGGCCTTATCATTTATCAGTTGCGTGTCTGGGGATGGGGTGTTCTTTAATGCTCGGGTTTGTTAAGGGTGTTACAAAGATGGACTCGAAGCGCGAAACAAATTCGTATAAATCAGCACGATAAGTGGGGCTGCAGTTACCCAGTTTCGCTTCAGTGACTTCCGCCAGGCTGGACACCAGCCTGCTCAGAGCCGGGTCTTGTTTAACCGCAAGGGACAATGCACTGTCCCTGAATTCACAAAGCGTATCGACAAGCAGGAACAAAGGACCGGCAATTACACCCAGGTATGTATAGTCATCACCCAGCATCAGATCATCAACGGTAAGACTCTGTGCCACCACGGCCAGTTTTTCCGCTGCATTTTTCTGGCTTTGTTCGAAATCGGCCTGGTTACCGGTAAGGAAAAAGGTGCGTATATCCGTGTGGATGCTGTCCACATACAAACCCCAACCACGGATTCTTGCCTTTTCATCGGGACTATGAGGCAGCAGTACGTTCTGTGATATTTCGCTCAGGTATTCGATAATGGAGATTGACTCAAGCAGGACTTTTCCGTTATCCACCAGCACCGGAATTTTGGCAAAGGGTGTCACTTGCTGCAGCCATTCAGGTTTGTTTTTAAAATCAATAAAAACTTCCTGATATTGAATAGCCATCTGATCAAGCAAGAGATAGATTCTTTGGCAATAGGGACAAAGGGGATTTGCCAGCAGCCAGTTACCTTCTGCAAACCGGTTTTCGATGTCGTTATTGATATTGTTTTTATTTTTTCTGTCTACCAAGATCGCGTCTAACAAAATGCTCATCCTCTGTTCTCTGCCTGCCGGGATCATTCACCATCACTGCACACTGTCCATAGCCATCACTTTTGCACCCGACAAGTGCGGGCACGCAATGATGTGGTGCAAAAAATACAGCAGGCATAAATACGTTCCATGAATTTTCGGCGACCATTATAGGTAGGCGCGCAGCCAATAAAATCGCGATCTTTGCTAATAGTGAAATGAATTAATTTCATTTTATCAGTCAGCCTTGATGACTAGCGGGGTAACGTTCAGTTTGTGAATTTGTTTCAGCAGTCTGTTACAGAAATGTGCGTTGAACTTACATCGCTATCCGTTTGAAATACGCGCTGCTCGAAATATACCAACACAGCAGGAGGCAAGATTATGTCAGCGCAACCGCAGATCAACCGAATCGGCGTACCTTTTCAGATGAAACCGGAAGACGAAGGTGTGTTACTCCCCTGGTCACGCGCCAGTGAAAAACTGAAAGACGCCACCGTATACTGGGTGGCATCCACAAGACCCAGCGGTCGCCCGCTAACGGTACCGGTATGGGGCGTATGGTTTGATGAAACTTTCTTTCTGAGAGTGAATCCCTATACCCGTTCTCGCAGAAACATTGATGCCAATCCGGAAATCACTATTCACCTGGAAAGCGGTGAAGATGCCGTCATCTTTGATACAACAGCACATGAAATCAAAGATCCGGAATACAAGCAAAAAGTAGTGGACGCCTTTGACGAAAAGTACAACTTTCCGCAACCCAACGCCATTTTCTATGCCTGCAAACCGGAAGTTGCCCAGGCACAGCTTTGCCATGGTGTGGGTGAAGATGCAGCCAATGAGTACCGTGCCACCGGCACAAAGTACAAGTGGACCTGAGGGATAACAGGTAACTGACAACGGAACAAGGATATGGTGCGGAATGGAAGAAGATAAAGTATACGCGGTGGTGCCCTTTAAACAGATTGAGCAGGTTAAACAGCGCCTGCGGCCCATCCTTAACAGTGCGCAGCGTTACCAACTGGCGCTTGCCATGCTGAAAGACGTTCTGGAAGCGCTTTCCCACAGCGAGAACATTATCAGCACGCTGGTCGTATGCCGGGATTTGCGTTTACAGCATCTGGTGGAAAGCTACGGTGCCAAACTGCTGAGTGTCAATCCGGACAACTGCCTGAATTCTGCGCTTTCCCAATCCACTCTGATTCTGCAAAGTCAGAATGCTAATCAGATCATGTACGTTCATGCCGACATTCCGTTGTTAGCTTCACCGGATATTGATGAGGTGATCGCCGATCACCTTAATTACAACTGCGACCTGACACTGGTGCCATCCAACAAGGACGATGGCACCAATATCATGCTAAGAAAGCTGCCTTCCAGCCAGCCACTGCGCTATGGCCGGAACAGTTACCGGAATCATCTGAAAGATGCCACGTCCCAAGGCCTGCGGACCCATTCAATCTGCAATCCCAGAATGGGTTTTGATATCGATACGCCCAAGGATTTTTATCGCTTTCTGTTAAAGGGAATGAACAGTCACACCCACACATCGGCGTGCCTGGAAAGCATCACGGATAACGAGAGAATGTATCATGCAGTGTGAAGCCCCCAAAGAAACACCAGCCGATCCCTGGCTGCTGGAGCAATTGCCTCTGGATGAGTTACTCCAGATCGCGCAAGCCAAGCGTGATACCACCTACGGTGCAACGATCAGCTATTCACGCAAGGCCTTTTTGCCCCTGACCAAACTTTGCCGCAATGTTTGCCATTACTGCACCTTTGCCAAAACCCCGGGGAAAGTAGACAGCTATTTCATGTCACTGGATGAGATCCATCAGGTGATAAAAACTGCCGAGGAGCAAGGCTGCAAAGAGGCATTGATTACACTGGGGGAAAAGCCCGAGCTGCGCTACAAGGGCGCTCGCCAGGCATTACAGACAATGGGATTTGATACCACGATCGAATACGTGTGCCATGTTGCTGACTATATCAATCAACATTCAACACTGATCCCCCATGTTAACGCCGGCTGCCTGACCCGCGATGAGATAAGCGCCCTGAAACAAGTCAGCCCATCCATTGGCCTGATGCTGGAAACCAGTTCACACCGGCTTGGGGAAAAGGGTATGCCCCACTATGGCTCGCCAGACAAGAACCCGGCAGAGCGGCTGGCCACCTTGCGAATGGCCGGCGAAGCACAGGTACCCACCACCACCGGCATTCTTATCGGTATCGGTGAAACCCGCCGGGAACGCATTGAATCTCTGCTGGAAATCAATGCACTGCATCAAGCCTTTGGCCATATTCAGGAAGTCATTGTCCAGAACTTCAGGGCCAAGCCGGACACCAAAATGAAACAGGCGCCGGAGCCGGACCTGGACGACATTTGCTGGACCATCGCCGTTGCCAGAATCCTGCTGGATAAAGACATCACTGTCCAGGCGCCGCCCAATCTGAACCAGGGCGCGACTGCCGCACTGATCAGCGCAGGCATCAATGACTTTGGCGGTATTTCCCCGGTCACGCCGGATTTTATTAATCCCGAATGCCCCTGGCCCAATCTGGAAAGACTGGCAGAAGAGGTAGCCTTTAAGGGCAAGGTGTTAGTAGAAAGATTGTCCGTATTCCCTTCCTTTATCCTGCAAAAGAAACACTGGATTACCGCTGAAAATCAGGCCCGGCTGAATGACTTTACCGATGCCGAAGGCTATGCCAAAGAAGGCACCTGGAGCGCCGGAGTTTCCATGGAGATTCCCGCCGACTATCGGCCGACAGCAGCCAAATCACACGCAAGTTCTGAGCTGGAATCCATACTGGAAAAAGCCTTTTCTGATAAGCCATTGCACATTCACGAAGTGATACAGCTCTTTCAGGCCAGGGGTAATGACTATCACCGGGTTTGCGAAGCCGCTAATCAAATGCGAGTTCGTGATGCGGGCAACACCGTTACCTATGTGGTAAATCGCAATATCAACTACAGCAATATCTGCTATTTCAAATGCGGTTTCTGTTCTTTTTCCAAGGGCAAAGTGAAGGAAAACCTGCGGGAAAAACCCTATGACATGGGTTATGCCGAAATTGTTAACCGCGCCAAAGAAGCCTGGGACAGCGGCGCCAGCGAAGTCTGCCTCCAGGGTGGCATTCATCCGAATTATGATGGCAATCACTACCTCACCATTTGCCGTGAAATAAAAGCCGTATTACCGGATATTCATATTCATGCCTTTTCACCACTGGAAGTGTTTCAGGGTGCAGCCACGTTGGGTATTACGGTTACCAGTTTTCTTAAACAGCTAAAAGCTGCCGGCCTTGGCACCCTGCCCGGCACGGCTGCCGAAGTGCTGGACGACCGGGTAAGAGACATTATCTGCCCGGACAAGCTTAACTCACGGCAGTGGCTGGATCTGGTGGAAACCGCCCATCAGCTGGGCATTCGCACCACCTCCACCATTATGTTCGGCCACGTGGACAATTACGAATCCTGGGCCATTCATTTGTTACGGCTGCGGGATCTGCAACAGCGCACCGGCGGGTTAACCGAGTTTGTACCTTTGCCCTATGTAGGCAATGAAACCCCCATCTACAAAAAAGGCCAGGCAAGAAAAGGCCCGGGTTTCCGCGAAGCGGTGCTGATGCATGCTGTATCCCGCCTGGTGTTCGGCAGCCTGCTGACCAATATTCAGGCCTCCTGGGTAAAAATGGGTGAAGAAGGCGTCAAGGCCTGCCTGAATGCCGGCGCCAATGATCTGGGCGGCACACTCATGAACGAAAGTATCACCCGGGCGGCAGGCGCAAAGCACGGTACTCACTGCACCGCAGACAGGCTTCAGGGCTGGATCAGCAGTGCCGGCAGAACACCGTGTCAGCGCACCACCAGCTATCGCCTGCTAACCCACAGTGTGGATCCGACGGATCGAAAAATCGGAATCATGCCACCCTATCCCGGCATTAACGTTGTCAGCCTTTAACAACCGGTAATTAACCATGGAAAAAGCCAACGCATCACCACTGACCGAGATCAGCTCAGAAGCCTTTAACGATCTGAATCTGCTGTCCCGCAAATTTTACAAGGTGCTCATTGCCGCTGTGTCGCTGGTACTGAATTCGTTACTGCTGGCACTCAAGCTGGTGATTAACACCCTGTACCTGTTGCTGGTAAGAGAAAACGAAAAAGGCCTGCAGCGCAAACGCATAAACCAGGAAAACAAGGTCGGCGGGTTAATCAAACTGATGGCACGGATTCAGGTATATGTCTTTACCAAAAGCAAAGGCAAATACATGAAAACCTTTTTCGGTTCGCCGGTAATGATACTGACGACCGTAGGCAGAAAGTCCGGCCAGTTACGCAGCACACCACTGATCTACGTAAAGGACGGCGAAAAAGTCATTATTACTGCCTCCAAAATAGGCCACGTGAAGCCACCGGCATGGCAACATAATGTGGAGGCCAATCCACTGGTAGAGGCCCAGGTGGGAACCCACCGCTCCTACATGGAGGCCAGAAAAGCCACCAAAGAGGAAGAAGAAAATTACTGGCCGGAATTGTTCCGGGTCTTTCCGGAATACCGGGAAAGCCTGAAGAAAACCCAGGGCATTCGCCACATTCCCATTTTTATCCTTGAACCCAGCCTGTAGGAATGCATATGACCACAGCATCAAAACCTCATATTGCCGTGATTGGCGGCACCGGCGCCATGGGCAAGGGCATTGCCTACCGGCTGTTAAAAGCCGGCTACCAGGTAACCATTGGAACCCGCAACCCGGATATCAGCAGTGACGTTATTCAACAACTGCAGGAAAAAGTCGCTACCGACAGGCTGCAGGTGGCCACCAACAGTGAGGCTGCCACCAACGCTGATCTGGTTTTTGTGACAGTACCTTTTGCTCATCAGGAAGCCACTCTGCGCGACATTGCCCCCATGGTTTCTGCCAAGATTGTGATTGACGCCACCGTCGCCCTGAATCCGCCCAGGGTCAATACCGTTCACCTGCGTAACGGTGAATCCGCCGGCATGGCAGCCCAGCAAACACTGGGGGATTCCGTCAAGCTGGTATCGGCTTTTCAGAACGTGGCGGCCGCCAGCCTGCTGAAGGAAGATGACAACCATTGCGATGTGCTAGTCACCGGAAATGACCGGGAATCCTGTGATCTGATATGCCGTCTGATTGGCGACATGGGCTTTACCGCTTTCTATGCGGGCGCCATTCAAAACTCCATCGCGGTGGAAGCCATGACATCCGTATTAATCCAGATCAACCGCCATTACGGTGTTCCCGGTGCGGGCCTTCAGATCAATCTTAACCATCCTGCAGGAAACGCCTGACCATGGAAATTCTTCCCGTTAAGGGCATGCCCCTGATAAAGCCCGGTGACGATCTGCCGGCAGTGATTGCCAAAACGGTTTCGCAGAACTGTATTTCTCTGGAAAACGGTGACGTGCTGGTGCTGGCCCAGAAGATCGTATCCAAGGCCGAGTCCCGTTATGTAAACCTGAACGATGTGATTCCCGGGGAGGAAGCCCGGGAACTTGCCAGGGTCACCGACAAGGATCCACGCCTTGTGCAGGTGATCCTCAACGAGTCACGCGCCGTTATCAAGGCCACCCGCGGTGTGCTGATTGTCGAGCATAAGCTGGGCCTGGTAATGGCCAACGCCGGTATTGATCAGTCCAATATCAATGTGGCTGATGCCGTTCTGCTACTCCCCGAATCCCCCAATCAATCAGCAGCGAACCTGAGGGAAAAACTCAATCGTCGTTTTGGCATCCGGGATCTGGCGGTTCTGATCAACGACAGTTTTGGCCGGCCATGGCGCAACGGTTCCTGCGGTACCGCCATTGGCAGCGCCGGCATCAAGGTTCTCAATGACCTGCGCGGCGAACAGGATCTGTTTGGTCGTCCACTGCAAGTGACTGAAGTGGCCATTGGCGATGAACTGGCGGCAGCCGCCTCCTTTGTGATGGGCCAGGCCGGCGAAGCCATTCCCCTGGTTGTTATTAAGGGAGCCGGACTGAGCAGCGCGCATTCCCAGGACGCTTCAGCACTGATCCGTTCCCGGGAATTTGATTTATTTCGTTAGGGAGGCCGCCTTTGACTAACAAATACAGTCCCGGAAAATACTTTCCCGGAAAGCCCAGGCCCGGAAAACCCAGGATTCTGGCCCTGACCGGAGGCGTCGGCGGCGCCAAACTGGCCTATGGCCTCAGTAAGGTGGTGCCTGCCGGGCACCTTAGCCTTGTCGTTAATACCGCTGACGATTTTGAGTACCTGGGATTAAACATCAGCCCGGATCTGGACACCCTCACCTACACCCTGGCGGAATTGAATAATAAGGCGCTTGGCTGGGGGCTGGCCAATGAATCCTGGCACTGCCACCAGCAGCTGTCACGGCTGAGCGAAGCGCCCTGGTTCCAGCTGGGGGATCGCGACCTGGCCACACACCTGTACCGTACCAATGCCCTGAAGCGAGGCGCATCACTGACACAGATTACCAAAGAACTGACCAACGCCTTGGGCGTAAGCTGTTCTGTTATTCCCATGACAGATGACCCGGTACGCACCTATGTATCCACGGTGAGCGACACCAAAAACAACATCAGTAGCAACACCGAAAATCAAGAAACCCTGGCATTTCAGGACTACTTTGTGCGCCGCCAATGCCAACCGGAAGTACGCAGCATCTGGTTCGAGGGCATTAACAGCGCCCGCCCCAATCCGGAGTTTATGGCGCAGCTGGACGACCCGGACCTGGGGCTTATCGTTATCTGCCCTTCCAACCCCTACCTGAGTATTGACCCCATACTGAGTCTGAAAGGTGTGACAGAAAAGTTGCAGGAGTCCCGCGTGCCGGTCGTTTCAGTGCTGCCCATTATTGGCGGTCATGCGGTAAAAGGGCCAACGGCCAAGCTGATGGCTGAGCTGGGCATGGATGTATCTGCAGAAACTGTGATTAAAAAGTATCAGGCGTTCTGCGACCTGTTTATTGCGGATTATCAGGACAAGGCCCTGCTGGAGCAGGCCTATGGCGATCGAGTAAGGTTTGACAATATATTGATGAAAGATGACAGGGATAAAACAGAACTGGCGAAGCGGGTGCTTGCTGCGGCAGGCCAGTCTGCCAGATGAGGCAAGCATCCCGTTAAAACAAAAAAAGCTCCGGGCATTCATACCAGGAGCTTTTTCATTCGCCGTTTTAATCAGCGCTTATTACATTTCCAGACGCTTGAAATATTTCACATCCGGCGGACCCTGCAGGTAGGATACCAGGCTTTCCATAACACCGTTTTCACTGATGAAGCCGATGTAGTTGCCGTGGTCTTCCTTGCTCAGCCACTCTTCGTAAAAAATCATGGCATTGGTTTCTTCATCGTAAAGCACGTCTACAGACAGGCAACCACGAAAACCGCGAACATTTGGCAGGTTTTCCTGCAGAAAAACCATCAGGTTATCGGCAGTTTCCGGCTTAACCTTTGATTCAAGAACAACCTTGTAGGACATTTGTCTCTCCCTAAGTTTACAGGTGGCTTAATTTAAAAGTCATTTAATTGGCAAGCACACAGTGCTGTCCATTAAAATACACCAATCCGCCCGCCAAAAGTGAGTGAAATAAGTTCACAACTCCGTTACTCAAACGCGGCATTAAAGCCCTGTGGGTTCGCAGTATAATACAGCCGCCTTTCAAACACACCAGAAAACCGCTCTGAGCGCACCAAGCGATGCAAGCCTGAACAGCGTTCCGAACCTGTACATCAACAGTGATTCGCATCCGGCGCATGCCAGCAAATACCGGTGAGTGGTAACCACACATTTTGTTTTGAACAGATAAAGGAACTGTAAGACGATGCACAAAATAACCAGCCTGCCACCCAGCGACCGCATGTGGATCAGAATGGACCATGAGCACACCGGCGAACTGATCATCAGCATTATTCTGAAAACAAAAACACCGGTGAACACCGAATGGGCCAAAACCTGCCTGGTTCCCAGAATCAGCAAGTTTGAGAAGCTGAATAACGCCATATATTACATTGACGATAAACCTTATTACATGCCCGTGGAGGTAGACCCCGCCAAGCAGGTTTCTGAAGTAAACACCTCACCGGAGGAATACCAGCAAACGCTGGAACGCCTCTGCAGCGGAACACTCGATAAAAACAAGCCCTACTGGCACGTGTACGTGATGAATACCTTTGGACAGCAGGAATCCACCGTGCTGTTCCGCATCCACCACTGCTATGCCGACGGCCGTGCCCTGGTAAAAGTACTGAACAACCTGTTTGACGATCAGCAAAATTCTGTGCTGGAGCCAGCCACTAATGCCGGCCCCATCAAAGACAACCCCAACCTGCCTTTCTACAAAGGTTTTTTTGCCCGCCTGCTGATTCAGGTAAAAGCGATTATCGGTTTAATGACTGCCCCCAACGACAACACCAAAACTTTCAAGCGTGACCTGACGCTGGACAAGGCCTGCCATGTGTCGGACGCCATTGATGTGTCTTTTCTGAAACAGGCATCCAAGCAGCTACACTGCACCGTTAATGATTTGTTGGTGGCTGGCTTATCCAGCGCCGCCAGCCGCTATGCCAGGGATCACGGCCTGGATGAAATCACCGCCAAGGAAGTGAAAGCCCTGGTGCCTTTTGATTTGCGCAGTGCGGAAGAAGCAGAGTTCTTTGGCAACAAAACCGGCATAGGCCTGGTGAAACTACCGGTACAGAGCCGCTCACTGAAAGAACATGTACTGGAAGTGCGTGATCGCATGAACGAAATCAAGAGCGGCTTTCAGCCTTACTGTGGCGACAAGGTTATCAGCCTGATCATGAAGCTGCCGTATAAAAAACAGAAAGAAGAAATGTACAACTTCAGCAAAAAAGCCAGCCTGATTCTGAGCAACGTGATCGGCCCCAACAAACCCGGCACCATTGGCGGGGTTGAGGTATCTGATATTTATTTCTTCCTGCCCAACTTTGGCACTATCGGTATCGGCATTGGTGTCACCAATTATGCCGGCAAGCTGCGTATTACCACCTTTACCAACAAGGCATTCCCCAACGAAGCAAAGCCGATTTCTGATTACATTACGGAAGAATTCAGCACACTGATTGCCTGATCACTAGACACAAAAAAGCCGGAATCGACAGCCTTTATTCGATTCCGGCTTTTTTGTGATTGCACGCTAGCTACTGCAAGTTTTCCGAACACACATCGGTACCCGGCAGGCAGGCCTTCCAGCTATAACGGGTATTACTCCACCAGGTTTTGATACTCATGGGGTTTTCCGAGCTGCTTTCAGCATAAAGCACATTATTTCTGTAGATATCTGCTGTGGGAGCATCCCGCCAGGACAGGGTCGTAGTGGCACCTGTCCATGAGGTTCGAAAAGTCACATCAAGCACCGGCGCCTGAAGCACAGTGGCTGCTGTGTAGGTGTAATGGGAAGAAGCCATATCTCCATTTTCTTTTAACACCCGGAGCATCACGTAAATGTTACTCCCGTCGGTTGGCAGGCCGGCAAAAGTATAACCAGTAGCGGCCGAATCAGTCAGTATGACTTCGCCCAGGTCGCTGCTGCCTTCACCGGTACTGCCCGCCCGCAGCAAATAACCACTGGCGTCGGGCACCGGGCTCCAGGTGAACGCCTGGGAATCAGATTCCAGCGTTGCACCAGCAGCAGGGCTAAGCATTTGTGGCGCTGCCGTCTGTGCCTGATAGGCTGTATAGCTGTAATTACGGACTGCCAGGCCAGCCATGTCACTGGAAGACCAGGCCAATGTCACGTAAACCACACTACCATCCGTGGGCAGATCACTTTTGGTAAAGGCATTAACCGCAGGATCAATCACGTGTATACCGTATTCCAGGCCTCCCGGCGACGAACCGAACTTGAGCAGATAACTGTTATTGTCCGGGACAGGCACCCATTCAAAAGTTTGCGTCGCACCGTTAAGCACGGTGCCATCCTCAGGGCTGGTGATGCCTGCCTGAATGGCTGAAGTGTATTCATACTCAAGGGTTACCAGGCCGTAAACATCGGTAGACCAACTGAGCGATACATGGATAGTGGAACCATCCATTGGCAAATCATTTTTGGTAAAGCTGGTGGTACCGCTTTCAACAAAATGTACGCCCAGGTCATTACCATCATAAGTGCTGCCAAACTTTAGCAGGTAACCGGAATTTCCCGGCACGGCTTCCCAGGTAAAGGTTTGTGAACTGTTGGCAAACATTGAACCGTCCGCAGGGGTAACCATTCCCGTCCACGTGGCACTGGTATATTCATACTCCTCTATTACCAGGCCCTGCTCTTCCGTTGACCACGCCAAAGCGACATAAACCGTTGAACCATCCATTGGCAGTTCTGTTTTGGTAAAACGTGTTTCGCTGCCATCCACAAAATGTACACCCAGCTCATTGCCTCCCGGTGTCGTGCCAAACCGGAGCAGGTAACCATTGTTTCCAGCGACGGGGTGCCAGCTAAAAGTTTCCGTATATGCTGAAAGCGTATCCCCATCAACCGGACTGATCATGCCGGTAGGTGCTACATAGGTAATCCCATCGGTAGACGCCACGGCAGAGCGATAACCGGAGGCTCCCGTCGCACGGGTAGAGACATAATATTCCTGACCTGCCACCGGCTTGATCCGCAGAGGATCCGGGATACTCAACACAGCATCCGCAAAGGAGCCATCTCGCCAGTGCAGCAGATCGCTCTCACCGGGTGCTGAGCCCACAGCGTATTCGAATCCCTGATACATGCCGGACAAGCTGTTATCAATCTCCGCACTGAGTTCACTGCTTTGTTCGCTGCTGCTTTGCGGTATCAGCTTGGGTACTACCCTGTCGCCGGCCGATGATGATGAATAAAGATTAATGGAATAGATGCCTTTGCCCGGATAGTCAGTTACCGTAGCAAGAAGGGCCTCACCACTGCGCGCATATAGCAAGTCGCCCTGAGAAGACGCTGGTAAAAATCCTTCCTTGCCTGCCAGCAGGTGAAAGGTTTCCGGGGCTGACCAACCTTCGTCGGTGAGCCGTATCCGCTCGATCGTATCGGACTTTTCATAAAGCCATTCCACGCCACCCGGCCCCTGCACCAGCCCCCCGTTAAAGGTAGGCAGGCTGTTTGCCGCGCTCCAGCCGGCACCATCATAACTTCGGTGATAGCGCCCTCCACTTTCCGCATGATAAGCAAGGTGAATGTTGGATTCCGAATCCACCAGCACATCCAGGATGCTATTAATACGCGTCAGAGAGACGGGCGCCAGTTCCTGCCCGCTATTCAATGCTGCATACATCAGCTCCCCGCTGAATGATCCCGCGTCCGGCTGTCGCCAGAACACTATCTCGTCACCGTTTTTGGCGCGGGCGAACTCAAGATCGAAAATCCGCATTCCGGGAAAACTGGCAATTGTCTCGGTCGGGCTCCAGCTACCGGATTGTTTGCGCAGCTGTTTTAACATTGGATCGCCATTCTGAAATTCTATCCAGACAATCACAACATCTGCTTCCGGACTCAGCGAGAGTTTCAGATCATAGCTCCGCGGCCGTGCTTCAGGATCTATAACTGACACCTGCCATTGACCATCATAAACCGCATACTGTAGATCTGTGTCGGTACTGAACACCAGATGCAACCGGTCAAGATTGTCCATGGCGGCCTCAAAATGGACAATATCCTGATTGCCTACCATGGGCAGCGCCTGCGCATCAGACCAATGACCATGACTATTGCGGATGCGGTGATAGATCACATCTTCAGCCACCTGTGACTTATACAGATAGCTGATATCGCCATTGCCATGTTCGAACAAACGCGGCCTGCGATAGCCAATAGCCCTATTAACCGGTGAGCCATCAGTAAGCGTTTTGAAATAGCTGTTCAGCTCCAGCGTATGCTGTGTCTCGGATAGCACTCCGGCATCGTTATGAAGGCGAATACGTATATTTGCCCGATAATTGTCTGGCACACCACTGGCCACATCGACAATAAAGGTATCGTTCCCTTCAGTTCGCTTTCTGTCCGGCATCAGTTCGCCCAACACCACACTGCTATCGGCAATGGAAATGTAGGGGTCATCACTCAGCAAAGTGAGCGAAACAGTTTCCGGTTCCCGGCCAAAATTCCGCACTGTGGGCTTTATTAACAGTCGTTCACCGGCCTGAAAGGAAAAGTCCTCCAGGGTGCTCTGCTCATGTACCGACAGGGAAACGATCGCAGCTTTACTCTGCATTACCGACAGATCCATGGGCCAGGACATATTGGCGAAACCACCACCCGTCAGGCTAACACCTTCTACCGGCGACTCAGCCTGATTGACCAGTACCGCGCGAATATCTTTGGCGCTCATTGCCGGGTTCTGGGATTTGATCAATGCTGCCATTCCCGCCACAAAAGGGCTGGCCATACTGGTACCGGATTTTTCCTCATAACCCCCACCAATAACGGTGCTGTAGATCTTGTGACCCGGCGCAGCTATATCCACCCAAATACCATAGTTGCTAAAACCGGTGAGCCGGTCATTGGCATCCATGCTGGCAGCCACTGCCAGCACACTGCTGTAGGCCGCAGGAAACTGAATATCGCTGGCACCGTCATTACCGGCCGCTGCCACCACCAGTACGTTTTGCTGATCACAATACGCCAGAACATCTTCATAAGCCCTGCTGGAAGAGGTTGAACCCAGACTCATATTCACGATATCGGCGTTATTGCCACAGGCATAGTAAAGCGACTCCAGAATATCCGACCGATAAAACAGGCCAAAGCCATCAGGCTTTTTAAACCCGGCACGCACCGGCATGATCTTGCTGCGCCAGCTCACACCGGCAATTCCCAGGCTGTTATTACCTTCTGCGGCAATAATCCCCGCCACATGCGTACCATGCCCCGCAACATCCATGGGATCATTATCCATCGGCGCCGGATCCTCATCAGGGTGCACCTCGGATTCCGATGCGGTCACAAAATCCCAGCCACGAACATCATCAATAAAACCATTGTTGTCATTGTCGATACCGTCGTCAGGTATTTCATCGGTGTTAACCCAGATATTATTCACCAGATCCGGATGGGTATAATCAACTCCGGTATCTATAACAGCAATAATGACCTCTTCACTGCCTTGCTGGTAATCCCAGAACCGGTCTACTCCGGTTGTATTCATAATCTGCTGCGAACGGGAATAGTCAGCATCATCAGGCGTCGTAACGTGGGTTTTATACACTGCATTTGGCTCTGCCCACTCGATCGCGGGATCTTTTGCCAAGGCCCTGATCACCGCATCTGCATTCTGGCCCTTGCCAATACCCGCCTTATAGATTCGCGATGCCTGGACAGCATTTTTCCCTGCAACCTGCGCAGGTGTTGAAGCTGCTCTGGCTGCCTGTTTTACAGCTTGCTTCGCTGCACTCTGTTCAGATTTTGGCCCCAGCGCCCTTACTCTCCCAAGACCATATACACGACCAAGACCATATTTTTCTGCGATAGACGATGCTTTATCCTCCGCATTGATATTCCTTTGCGAGGTTGCGGCAAGCGGTGCAGGCTGTGCCGGGTTATTGCCGGCTTGCTCTGTTTTTATCTTGAATATAATCTCCTGCCCCGCAGCATAAGCGGGCCGCTCCGAAGCCTGTACTGATATTGCTCCAATAGCACTACTGGCCATCACCACCCGCAGTAACAGTGCCTTGAACATCGGTTTCATCATACCCGTTCCCCTTGGTATAGAATTCGCTGAATAAGCAGCGATAATTAAAAGCCCGGTCATGATAGAGGAATGGAGCGGATCACCGTATTCCTCAGAGAGGCTAACCCGAACGGGTAACTGCAGCTGGGTAATCCAAACTCAAGCCCATCCCCTGATGCAAAACAGTTAAGTTGTTAGAAGAAAAAGCGGAAGTTATGTGATAGCGTTCAGCGGCGATGTTAAAAACAGTCCCCCTAAAGATTATTCTCTTTGCAGGTTTACTGGCAGGCCTTGTATTTGCCTGCAGCCTGTATATCAGCCTGACTGTTCCCAGGGTAGGGATGTCGCTTTCCTACTCCCACTCTGGCGAGGTCACTATTGAGCATATTGAACCAGACTCTCCGGCAGCTCGCGCCGGCGTTACTGCCAACAGTGTTATTACAGCTATAGGCTCCGGCAAGAACAACCTTATTCCGCTGGATCGCAACGCCATTATCAATGATCCCGACATACTGCCCGATTTCGCTGCCATCAATCACTACTTTCAAAAGCAGGCAATAATCAATCAGATTTTTGCGAACCCCACCGTGTATTTACAAACAAACCACCGGCAACTTTTTACAATCAGCTACGCAGAACAGTTCAAGGCTTTCTGGCTGCCTGGGTGGTACTGGTGGATGATGGCGATGGGCAGCGGTATTTTTATATTTGCTGCCTCTGTTTACGGCCACGACAAAAGTAACAGCAGTGCGGTGTATTTGCTTATGACAGGCACCGGCCTGTGGCTGGCCAGTGTGTTGTATGCCACCTATGGATCCCGGGAACTGGCCACATTACCAATAGCCGTGTACTCAGGCATGATCAGTGGCAAGCACCTGTTTCTGTGCCTGTTCGCCATTGGCGGCGTTACGCTTATCTGGCGTTACCCCAACAGGTTCCGGCTTTCGGCCGGATACTGGCTTTACGTGGCAACCATTCTGGTATTCTGGCTGGTTAACAGCTTCCAGTTTTTTGAACTTCCCGTTCATACTTATTACCTGCTCCCCTATCTGGTTCCTACGCTGACCGGCGTGGCCCTTACCCTCAGGCAATATCTGGTATCCAGAACGGCACCGGTAAACAGAGCCATTGTGCTCTGGTTCAGTTCCGGCATCTGGATCTCTATCCTCATCATCTATCTGCTGCATATTCTACCCACGCTAATCACCGGATACCCCTATTCCAATCTGGTCGTTCAATACACCTTCTGCATTCTGTTTCTGGGCTTCGGCTTTGGGGTGATAAAATACCGCCTGTTCGATATTGACCGCTGGTGGTTCAATACCTGGTTAATGATTTTGCTGGCAACCGCAATCCTGCTGATTGATGTGCTGGTGGCCTGGGCCTGGAGTGAGCTTGAACAACAGGTGTTTATTGTGGCATTGCTGATATGCTTCTGGATCTACTTCCCGGCGAGGGAAAAGCTGTGGCGCATGATTTTTAAAAGAAAGGGAAACTACCAGATAAACGACTATCTTGCCGAGATGATTTCCTTATTTTCCGGGCCGTGCCCGGGTAACGAGCAGGAACGCTATCTGGCCTTGTTTCGTGCCATCTTCAATCCGGCATTCAGCCAGGCAGTGGAGCACACCCAAACGCCAGATACCGTAGCCATACAAAATCATGGTCTGACGCTGACGGTACCCGTAACCAGGACACAGGCAATACAGCTATCCGGCAAGAACCGGGGTGCCCGGCTGTTCACCAGCCAGGATGCCGCCTTTAGTGAATCAACAGTCACCATTGTAAAAAGAATTATCAACCTGACCGACGAACACAAAAAAGTGGAAGCCAATGAAAGAGCAAGGATAATGAGGGATCTTCACGACGATGTCGGCTCCAGGCTACTTGATCTGATTCACGGAACCAGCGAATCAAAAGCGGTATCCTTGGCCAAGGATACTCTGAATGCACTCCGGTTAAGTGTTATGCCGCTGCACAGTAACGAGCCTCGCTTCCTGGATAGCAGCATTGCTCAGTGGCAAACTGAAATCCGCACCAGACTGGAAAATACCGGCATCAATCTGCAATGGCAGGTTCATACAACCAGCGATGCGACCCTGGATATCAGGGTATATATCAATACCACCAAAGTGCTGCGTGAACTGACCACCAATATGCTCAAGCACAGTAAAACCCGTACGCTGAAACTCAGTTTCAACACCAGCAGGCATAGCCTGAAAATCGCGATGCAACAAGAGGGAAACGCCTCTGACCCAGCCAGCTTCAAACCAGGAACCGGGCTGAATAATATCGCCAGCAGAATGCAGGAAATTAACGGCCAGTTTGCAACCTGCCAGCAACAGGAGCAAGGCGAACTCGCTGTCAGCTATCAGCTAACTATTCCACTGGAAACACCATGATTAACAGCGCGCTCATTGTAGAAGACCACAACCTGATGCAAAACATATTCGCATCCATACTCGACCAGGCCTACCCCGGCATAACAGTGACCATTGAAAATACTGTGGATAGCGGTATGCAGCAGGTAGCCACGTCAGTGTTTGATATTGCCCTGATTGACCTTAGCCTGCCGGATGGCAGCGGCGTTGATATTATTCGCCAGCTGAAATCCATTCAGAAACAGTGCTGTGTTGTCGTGATCACTATCTTTGACGACGACGATCACTTGTTTTCAGCCCTTGAAGCAGGCGCTGATGGCTACCTGCTGAAAGACGCACACCAGGAAAAACTGGTGACAGCACTCAAGGGTATCTGCATCGGCGAGCCGGCCTTGTCCCCCTCTATAGCGCAGCGGCTGATCAGGAAATTCAACAAACCCTTACCTCAACCCCAAGAGAGTATTTTATCAAAACGGGAAGAAGCCGTTCTTACGCTGATCGCAAAGGGTTACAAACGCGCCGATGCCGCGACCGCCCTGGATATTTCTGAAAACACGGTGGCAGCTCATATAAAAAGCATCTATAAAAAGCTGGGTATATCCTCCCGAGCCGAAGCCAGCCTGGCAGCCACCCGACTGGGCTATATCGCGCCGGTTTAAAGCGCTGCAATTGCCCGCTCAACATTCTCCCGGGCTGATTGCTCGTACAACTCACGAAAAAACGCCGAGCCATAAATGGCTTCCATATCCAGAAACATACGCAATATCTGTTTGCGCTGCCGGCGATAGATAAAGGAAGGCACCAGGCGGTATTCCCTGCGCACATTTTTTTCAAACTCGTCATACACGGTGGGTCTGGCGCCAAGAATCGTCAGATCAATATCCACCATCAGGCGCTCATCACCGGATTTTTCTTCCTCGTTATGGAGAGTTGCCATGATCAGTTTGTAAATGCGTTTAATGCCATCCGGATGATAGCCCGCCTGCGACAGAAAGGATTCGGCCCATAGGGCGCTATCCAGCTCGTTCTTGGATGAAAACGGCTTGTAGACCGCGTCATGGAACCAGATGGCCACCTCCACATCCTCCGGGTGTTTGAGCAGGTCCCGGGCCTGATCAAAATGCCGGAGCATGGCACTGATATGGCGGGTGGTGTGGTAGTGGCGGTGGGGCTGGGAATAGGCATCGATCAACGCCTGATAGCACGCCAGCGAAGGGGGCAACCCCATGGCCTCCATCAACGCTGCCCACCGCTCTTTATTCATTAGTGTCTTTGCTGTCGGACTCATCCCTTCCCCAACTCCTGTAGACCTCACCCTAGCCAACCGAAAACCGGCAGCATTGTCAAGCCGGCAGGCCGCTTGTTTTTTGATCTAAATTACACATAACTGCAATTTTTTTGTCACATTCATGCGGATAGCCAGCCCCTTAATCGCTATAATGCACGCCAATCTGTACAGTCACAAACATCCCGAACGGTGATTCATGAGCTACTCGTTTTTTGATTTTTTGCAGCTGGTTGGCGCGCTGGGCATCTTCATCTATGGTATGAAAATCTTCAGTGAGGGGCTGCAAAAAATCGCGGGACAGCGGCTCAGGGCCATTCTCAGCGGCATGACACGAAACCGCGTTATCGGCGTGCTGACCGGTTTTGGTACCACGGCCATTACCCAATCGTCCTCCACTACCACCGTCATGGCCGTCAGCTTTGTCAACGCGGGACTGCTCAGTTTCGTGCAATCCACAGGCGTCATCATGGGTGCCAATATCGGCACCACCATTACCGCCTGGCTGGTGGCAATCTTCGGGTTCAAATTCAAGATCACCGCCATTGCTATTGCTGTCATCGGGCTTTTCTTTCCATTCATGTTTTCACGCAGCAGCCGCTGGCGGGTAATAGCCGAAGCCATGGTGGGCTTTGGTATTCTGTTTATCGGACTGGATTTTCTGAAGGGCGCCGTGCCGGATATTCGCTCCAACCCGGAAATGCTGACATTCCTGGATATGTTTACCGGATATGGCTATCTGAGCATGATTCTGTTTGTAATTGTCGGCACCCTGCTCACGCTGATTACCCAGTCGTCCTCCGCCGCCACCGCCATCACTCTGGTGATGCTGTTCGAAGGCTGGATCTCCTTTCCCATCGCCGCCGCCATGGTACTGGGTGAAAACATCGGCACCACCGTCACCGCCAACCTGGCAGCCCTGGTGGGCAATGTCCACGCGAAACGATCGGCACGCTTCCATTTTCTGTTTAATGTGATCGGCGTGATCTGGATGATGATCGTCATCTTCCCCATGCTCAGCCTGATCGATCAGGTGGTACAGTTCTTTACCGAAAAGCCCGTGTCCATTCTCAGTGGCGCCGAAGAGGCCCGCCCCAACGCTACCCTTGGGCTTTCCCTGTTCCATACCACCTTCAATGTGCTGAACGTAATCCTGCTGTTCGCCTTTGTGCCCTATCTTGTAAGGCTGGTGGAATACATTCAGCCAGACCGCGGCGGGGAAGACGACGAATTCCATCTGCGCTATATAGATCCGGGGGTAATGACGTCGCCATTGATTGCTGTGGAACAGGCGCAGAACGAAATCCAGCAGTTCACCGAAATCGTGGAAAAGATGCATGACTGCGTGCACGACCTGCTGTTTGACCCGCAGGCCCCCCACGAAAAACTGGCAGAAAAGGTTCAGAAATATGAGGAAGCCACCGATCGCCTGGAAATCGAAATTTCTGACTATCTGGTAAGAGTAAGCGAGCACACCAACCTGGAACACGAGCTCACGGCGCAAATCCGCTATATGCAAACCATGATCAATGATCTGGAGCGAATTGCTGACATCTACTATCAGATCAGCAAGCTGGCCGACCGCATGAAACAGGCCGACACCGGCTGGCCGGAAGACGCCCGCTCCGATATGGTCGACATGATGGCAGCCCTGCGCAGTGCCATCACCAACATGAGCGCCAATGTTGCGCTGGATCCCCACGAAGTGAAACTGGACCAGGCCGTGGATCTGGAAATGACAGTAGACAAACTGCGCGACAAATTCCGCGACAATCATTTTAACCGCCTTGAACAAGGCGGCTACAGTACCCGCGCCGGGGTAACCTTTATTGACGTGCTGAACCGCATGGAACGTATCGGTGACCACGTACTGAATGTGAATGAATCTGCTGCCGGGCAGCGGCTGAAAGACTCCCGCATAGAAACCTGACCGTTGCCCGCTTATCCCGGGGCCACTCTGAGCGGGTACCCCGGGGGCATCCTGGCCAATTTGCCACTATTCTCAAGCATATTCAGCACCCGCCCCCCCGAATTCTTCAAGGCCATTGCCTGACAACCTGCTAACCTTAATAGAATACCAGTCATACAAACCCGGTTAGCTGTGTCTCAGGATTCAGAATTCACATCAGTCTCTATGCATGGTCACACGTTCCCATTTCGCTTCCTGCCCTGGCTGCTTGTGGCACTGGTGGCCCTGGGCTGCGGGTACAGTGGTGCAACAGCGCCGGCTACCGATTCGCTTAACCTTGCTCCCGGCGATCACTCAGTAAACCTTGTAGACCACCTGTCAGTGATTGAGGACCCATCAGCCAGCCTCACCATTCAGGAAGTGCGTGCGCTACCGGAATCTCGCTGGAAGCGGGTTTCCGGCGATGTATTCAGCGGCGGCTACACCCGCTCCGCTTTCTGGCTTAAAACCCGGCTGACAGCCGGCAACAGCCTGCCGGAAAACAGCCAGTGGATGCTGGAACTGGATATCGCCTACATGGGCTACGTGGATTTTTACGTGGTCAAGAACGGTGTGGAAAGCGTTTACAAAACCGGGCTTGCCCGCCCCTACCAACAACGTCCCGTACTTGCTGAAATCATCGCACTGCCGCTGGAGCTAAGCCCCGGCGATGAGATCACCCTGCACCTGCGGGTAGAGAGCGAAGGCTCCATCTTTGTACCGGCCACGCTCTGGCAAAGGACTGATTACTACCAGAACCGCATGCAAAAAACCCTGTTGTTCGGCGGGTTCTTCAGCCTGTGCCTGGTACTGGGCATTTATAACCTGTTTCTGTTTTTCTCCACCCGCGACAAAAGCTATCTGTTCTACACGCTGAATAACCTTATGATTTGCTGGTTCCAGGCCAGCGCTCACGGCTTCACCATTCACTATCTGTGGCAAGGCAACTTCCCCACGTTGTCCTATCTGGAGCCACATATGTCCCTGTGGTTCGGGTTCTCCACCATCCTGCTGTTTGCCGACAGCTTTCTGAAACTGAAACAATATCATCCCCGTTTTCACAAGGTTTTTATCGCACTGATCTGCCTGTGTACCACCATGGGTCTAACGACCATGGTGTCGGAACATTACTGGATATGGGTGGTATTCAATACAGGGTCGCCACTCATTGTGCTGACCATTCTGTCTGCCGCCATTTACTCCATGCGCCAGGGTAACCATGCGGCGCGTTTTTTTCTGGTGGGCTGGTCATTCTTTCTGATCACTGCCCTGATCGCCAATTTTTACTATCAGGGGTTGCTACCGGATAACGCCTTTACCAAATACTGCACCCTCTACGGCAGCGCCATAGAAGGCATATTACTCAGTATGGCCCTGGCAGACAGAATCAACTGGATTCAGAAAGAAAGAACCAAAGCTCAACTACAAGTGGTTGAAGCGCTGAGCCAGGCAAACAAACTCAAGGATGAATTTCTGCTAACCATCAGCCACGAACTGCGAACACCACTGAATGGCATCATCGGTGCAGCGGCACTTAACCTGCAGGAAAAAGATTACGACAAACTGGAAGACAACAACCAGTTGATTATCCTGTCGGCCAACCGCATGGCCGAATCCATCGAAGATCTGTTGTGCCTGTCCGAACTGAATGCCGGGGTGATGCAAGTCGAAGCCCATCCCTTTCAGCTCAAGGAAAAACTCCATGATCTGATCGAAACGGTTAACAGCGAGTGTGAGAAAAAGGGGCTTGAATTTACTGCCGACATTCAAGTCGCAGACAATCAATTCTATTTCGGTGACCATGAAAAAATACGCAATGTGCTACGGCAATTGTTACGTAACGCCATTGCCTACACCACCGCAGGCAATATCTCCTTAAGCGTCAGAGAAACCAAAACCGAGAGCACATATTCCACCCTGAGTTTTGTGGTGCAGGATAGTGGCACAGGCATTTCAGATGCCAAGCTGGATATTATCTTTGAAGCTTTTCAACAGGCATCCGGCGGCTACAATCGCGAAAACGAAGGGCTGGGAATCGGGCTGAGCATATGCAAGCGGCTGGTGGCAATAATGAACGGCAGCATCCGGGTCGAATCCCAAACGGATCAGGGCACCCTGTTCGAGGTAACACTGCCACTGCAACGCCACGCCCAACCAACAGAATGTTCCGGCAAACTCCGCGATACCACAAACCCCCATGTGCTGATCGTTGAAGACAATCTGGTTAACCGGCAAATTCTGCGTAAAATGCTGGAAAAGCTGAATTGCCGGGTCAGCATCGCTACCGACGGCCTGGAAGCCATAGACCGGGTTGAAGATGAAAAGCCCGACCTGATACTGATGGATTGCCAGATGCCGGTAATGGACGGATTCCAGAGTAGCGAACGCATCCGGGCGCGCTATTCAGAGAAAGAACTGCCCATTGTGGCTGTATCCGCAAACGCCATGACCAAAGACCGCCTGCGCTGCTTTGACGTGGGCATGAACGATTTTCTGAAAAAGCCGGTCAGCCTGCATGATCTTGAAAGTGCAATTCACCGTTGGGCTGCCCAGCCAAAACCCCACACCCCCGAAAGCACTACTGGCCAGCAGGAAGGATGGATCAGGTCTTCATAGATGCCCCTGGCAGCCAGTTCATCCAGCCCCCTTTTTGCAGTGTTGAGATCCTTTACACTTCACCCGTTTGCCAGGCACTCCCAAAAACACAATTCTTATAATTATTAACCACTTAGCCACCCTGGCTCACTTCCTGCATTATGTGACGCAGTTCACACATTCGACCAAACGGGTTATGAAAATGAAAAAGCAATTGATTGGTGCCGTACTGGCTTGTTCCCTGTCCACTGCCGCTACTGCCGGCGTGATCTTTGAAGACAACTTTGACAGCGAAGCCGGTGCTCCGGGTTCTTCCTCCCTGAACTACAACGCTTTCAGCAACTGGACAGTGTCTGACGGCACCGTTGATGTGGTATCCAGCTTCCCCAACCCCTGGGGCATCACCTGTGCCGGTGGCACTGGCAAATGTGTAGACCTGGACGGCTCCACCGGTAACGCCGGCGTGTTTACCAGCACGGCCATTACCCTGGATCCAGGCGAGTACATGCTGTCTTTCGACATTTCCGGTAACCAGCGCGGCGGCAGCAGCGATAACCTGGGCGTAACTCTGGGTGGCTTCTTCAACGACAGCTACTCCCTGAACCCCAGCAGCCCCTGGACCACCATTACCCACTCCTTCACCGTAGCGGCTAGCACCACCAGCTCCTTTATCTTCAACCACGCTGGCGGCGACAACATCGGCATTATGCTGGATAACGTATCACTGAGCAGCGTGAACGTTCCTGAGCCTGCTTCTCTTGCCCTGTTTGGTCTGGGCCTGGCTGGTCTGGGTTTTGCGCGTCGCAAAGCACAATAAGATCAAGCACGCATGATTGCCTGAAGGCTGACCGGCCAACAGGCACAAAAAACGGCACCTGAGTGTGCCGTTTTTTTATGGGCTCAGGCTGCCGGAATGCATCTGGCGCCATTTGCAATGCGTACAGAAATCTTTGTGCCTTTTACAGTGGCCACTGATACAGCCACCCAAAAAGCCCCTTCATTCCTGGTGATTCTGCCCCCGGCAACATGCCTTGCCAGCTTGCTATTCCAGTTAGCCAAACCCTCCTAACCACCTGACCTATCAAGATTTTTTAAAAAAACATTCCTGATCATTCCACCCGCTCCTGACACTTTTGTTTCAGTCTGGCATGCATTTCGCCTTGCTATGTAAAAAACTAACGGAGCAATTGGACCATGAATGGCAATAATGCAGCAGAGTTTGATCTTTCCACCACCGACCTGCCGGGTGCCCCTACCCGCTCACCCGGAGTAAAACCCAGGAGCCAGTTTGTGCTGGTGGCCAATTCTTTTTCCGGTTCAGCGAACACGGTGCAGTTGCAGGACATACTCCGCAAGCAGCCCAAAATTTCCATTGCCGAAGCCTTTATACTGAACGAAAACACGCAGCCCGTGGCCACCTTCAACAAGGCGTTTCAAAAAGCGCAAGCTGCCGGCCATTCGGTGCTGGTAGTGGGTGGTGATGGCAGCATCAATCTGGCCACCCAAATGGCGTTGATCTACTCAGTGCCCATCGCCGTTATTCCGCTGGGTACCTTTAATCTGTTTGCCCGGCATCACCAGATTCCGCTGGCGCCTGAGCAGGCGGTTAACGAACTTCCCGATTACCACCTGAATGCCATTCCTATTGCCACAGTCAATAAGGTGCCCATTAACATCAGCGCCAATTTTGGGGGCTATGCAAAAATATTTGAAAATCGGGAAAAGCATCAGAGCATGGTAGAATCCCGGGGCAAGCTGGTTGCCTTTATTTCCGGTATTGTGACTTTTATTCAGTTAAGCAAAAGCCGACGCCTGACGCTGGATATTGACGGCAAAATAATGAAAACCCGATCCAACCTGTTTGTGGTAACCAAAAACCGGGAGTATCTGAAATGCCTGGGAATCGAACAGTCTCCCAGCGACGATCTGGTTGACGAAACCATGCTGATCGTGGCGAACCCGAAAACCCTGAAAGCCAAACTCAAATTATTATTCAGCGCGGCCCTTGGCAATGCACTAAAAAGCGAAGACCTGCGGGTTATACCTTTTTCGCAGCTTCGCATTCATACCCGGAAAAGGAAGATTAAAGTGGCAGTGGATGGCGAGCTACACAAGGTACCCAACCCGGCTCATGTAAAATTTGAGAAAACCTATCTTCAGGTATACCTGCCTGAAAAACTGAGAGCCCATGACAGCGCATAACCAAAAAACACAGATTATTCAAATATCAGACACACACTTTGGCACAGAGAAACCTGAAGTTACCCAAAGCCTGGCGGACAAGGTCAATGCCATTACACCCGACGCGCTTATACTCAGCGGTGACATTACTCAAAGAGCCAAACCCCACCAGTTCCAGGCGGCCAGGGAATTTATCGATCAGCTGACGTTTGATCATCTGCTTGCAACACCGGGCAACCACGATATTCCCCTGTACCGGTTTATTGCCCGGTTCACTCACCCTTACCGGCAATACCATCACTGGCTGGGGGACACACCCAACGAACTGATCCTGGATCATGTGGCGGTTATCAGCCTTAACAGCTGCAATATCTGGCATTATAAAAACGGCTTTTTTTCTGATGCAGAGCTGGATCGCGCCGAACGTTTTTTTACCAGGGTTCCCGATGACTACTTTAAAATCCTGGTGGCACACCACCCGGTGGATGCCATCTTGCCCAGCGACGAGGACAACATTGCAGTGAATTCAGAAGTCGCCGTCAAGCGCTGCGCCAAACTGGGGGTTAACCTGATCATGGGCGGCCATATCCATAATCAGTTTGTCCGGCGGCTGACTCATCGTTATCCGGATTTAAAAGCACCGGTCTGGGTATCCCAGGCGGGTACCGCCATTTCTGCCAGAACCAGAGGCGGCTTGCCCAATTCCTTTACCCAACTTGAGATAGATCAGGAACAAGGCGCGGCGTCAGCGTACATATGGGAGTATTGTGAAAAGCAACATGACTTTATCGCACAGAACAAAGTCATGTTGCGGTAACAGTTGCCGCCTCCGCTCCCCGAACCACCGCTGCTTTTGCTTCATTAACTGTAACCTTATCGCTTAATACCGCATCCACCGCACTCTGGCAGGCGCCTTCCATGGTGGTGGTCCAGTCGGTTTGCGTCCAGTCACGGGCCTGCGGGTTTCATACGGGAGGCCCTGCACGCAGTTAAAAGAATTGATGATTTCAGGAAAAATAAAAATGCCGGACTAGTCTTCCTGCAAATTTATCTGATAACGAGTGCTACGCCCCCCACCGGGCAATCTGATCAAACATTGTTTCTCCAATAAATCAGCCAACTCCCGCGTGGCCGTCGCTTTACTAACTTTCGCCAGGCTCATGTACTGACTGGCTTTAACGCCCTGCTGGAACTCCTCGCCCTGATAATCCAGCAAGCGATTTAATACCTTGATTTGTCGCTCACTCAAGGGCGTTTGGGCATGCCGCTGCCAAAATCGGGTTTTGGCAATAACACGGGAAAAACGGGCCAACCCCTGATGAAGGGCATCATTCAACACCGACAAAAACCAGCTTAACCAGGGTGTGATATCCATGGTCCCTTTTTGAGTACTTTCCAGCTGATCATAATACTCGTTACGACGCGCCATGATCGCCGCACTCAATGAATAGAAACGGATACTGGATTGCTCCGCCTGTGCCAGCGCACGATCAGTTACAGCACGTGTAACCCGACCATTTCCGTCATCAAAGGGATGCAACGTAATCAGCCACAAATGCGCAAGACCTGCTCGCAGAATCGGGTCCACCGGCAAACCATTCATCACAGACGATTCCGGAGGCTGATTAAACCACGCCACAAAACGGTGAAGTTCGGATTCCAGGCAGGCACGGGGAGGGGCTTCGAAATGAACTTTCGGACGATCCACTCGGCCTGACAACACCTGCATAGGCTCCTCGCCCCGCAGTTCCCCGATACGGATATCATTCAACAAAGGCGGCTCTGGAAAGAGGGCCGCCTGCCACTGACACAGCAGCGCCCCGGTAACCGGCTGATGGGTATCAAGCGTAGCCTCAACCAGCAAGCCCACCAGAGCCTCCGTTTGCGGCGTGGCAGGGGCCAATTTACCGGTAACAAACCCGGCCTTTTCAAGGCCCAGCCTGCGCACCACGGACGAGCGCACAGACCCCACGTTCAGGGTTTCCCCCTCTATTTCACTGGTGCGCAACGCTGATTGAATCAAGACATCCATTTGAGCCTGTCGGCCAGCTTCATCCACCACCAGGTCAGACTGGCCCAGCAAACGCCCCTGCAACAGCCGGATCTGATCCAACTGCGGTTTTAACGTCGCAGCGTCCCAGACAAACGCGGGGCTGGAATGTTTGGATGAGGGCTCCCCCAAATACCAGTCGGGGAGCTGCCAGATGTACATGAGCCGAATACCTTGATCATTTGAATCAGATTATGAGCCGAATAATAGCGTCTATTCGGCTCATTGGCCAGAAACAGCTCATAACGGGGTGATTTACCCATATCCACTTAGCTTTTCAGCTAAACGTGGAGAATCAGGGTAGCCAGGTGCTAGAACAGGATTTTTAACCTATCGACCGCCTGGTTTAAGACCGGACAGCACAGCCGTAACACCCCGCGCCATAAACTCCAGCCGATCACGCCGGATCGCAGCATCCAGCTGTTTCAGCATGTCGTGACGCAGGCCCAGCTTACTGGCCCGGTGAGCCTGCCTGTCCAGCTTGAGATAACCCCTGGCCTGCTCCTGAGCCAGCACCTGCAACTCACCAGGCTCAACCACCCGGTCCAGAAAACCCGCCTCCACCGCCGTATCCGGCGAATAGCATTCCGACAACAACACACTGCGATCCAGATAAGGGGTTGCCAGCCGCTGCTTGCAGATTTCCATGGCCGAACGCGGTACTTTCAGACCAATCTCCACCTCGTTGGCCACGATCTTGAAATCACCCCGGGTACCGATTCGATAATCACCGGACAACAGCAAAAACGACCCCATGGCAATGGCATGCCCGGGACAGGCAATCACCACGGGCGTGGGAAAAGCCAACAACCGACGCGACAACTGAAAACCACCAATCAGCATATTCAGCGCATCCAGACTGCCCGATTTAAGCACCTTTAAATCAAACCCCGCAGACAGCACACCCTCCCGCCCTGTCAGCACGACGATGGCGTTCGCCTGTTCAGCTTCGTCCAGCGCCGCATTCAGCTGCCTGAGCATTTCCGGCGACACCACGTTACGTTTGCCATCATCCATGGTGATGGTGGCAATCCCGTCTTGGATACTGTGTGAAACGATGGCTGAACCCATGCCTGACTCCTGTGGAAGGCCGATAACAGTAGGCTATATTCTGGATGAAAGTGCCCGCCAGGCAACGGCTGGGTATGACTAAAAAGGGGCTTAGACTTGTCAGTTTTACTGAAGAGGGTTGGCAGGTACTTTGTGGCGAACAGATACCATATCCAGTTATATTGTGGTGATACGGAGGGCAAACCAATATGCCTGAATACACAAGCATCATCCTGGGCGAACATTTTGACGACTTTATTGCCAAGCAAATCAAAGAGGGCCGGTATTCCTCGGCAAGCGAAGTTGTGCGGGCAGCTCTAGGACTACTGGAAGACCATGAGTGTGAAGTTGCCAGTCTAAAAAAGCTGCTAGAGGAAGGCGAAGCCAGCGGGAAAGCCGACTACACATACGATTCCTTAATGAGCGAGTTGGATAACGAATCGGCTTTATAGAAAAGGAAATTCAGTAACCCATATGTATAATTTTCTTGAGTTTTTATACACATTCTCAAGACATGCTTAAATAATTCGATTTTTTATGCATATCCGAGAGATAAATGTAAAAAATCACTCAGCAGCTTCACCGAGAGCAGAGTCGCTGAAAGGGTCATTCCATTCACAACCTACTGAATCTTTGGCGACCACCCAAATAACCTACTATTCCAGGTATCCTTCAACTACTTTTTTAAGTTCAGCCTTGGACAAGAAATCGCTATCGATTTTAATAACCCGGCCACTATCTTTTACCAGAAAAAGATACCCCACCCCTGAGGATAGCGTATAAAAAACATTAGCATCGCTACCTTTCCATACAGAGCTTTCGTCATCCGACAAAAAAACTTGTTTGAACGCACTAATCTGCTCCCCGTTACAATCGGCATCCACATCAGCGCTAAACACTGCCACATAGAACTTGACTGGAGCACACCCATACTCAACAGAGTCATCATTAGTCATATCTGTAAAAGCAAGATACTTCTTGCCTTTATCCTGACCATAGCGGAGAACCAGAAAATTATCTTTACCACCGGTAGAGCCGATTGCCTCAGCGCCGCTAGGGACATCAAACTGAAAACCACTATAGCGAAGATCCACACGATCATTATCAGATGATGCACAAGCCACCGCACTGAAGATAGAGAACAAGAAAACCGACACAAACCTTGCCATATTAAACCCCCATAAGAGCCATCATTATTTTGGATTTGTATTTTACACCAACCGCGCCTTTGCATGAGTTATAAATCGAAGAATCACCAGAGGCTATCCGCTTACCGATATTAACGAGCTGCTTCACCGCGTATTTAATATCCAGAGCACCGTAAGCCGGTCTCGGAACCAAATCCATTGAATCGGAGCAAACATTCGCTTCGGACAAGGCCTCGTAGGCTACCAGAGCAGCACTATCAGTCACACCCATCGCTGTCGTTGTGCCCTTTCCCCAGAAATAGTTAATGACTGCGGCAACATATTCTCTATCGTAAACATCCATATTTAATACCTTAAAGATAGGAAAAATTAGAATTTTGTTTAGGATAAAGACGATTAAAGCGCAAAGAATTCGAAATTTGCGCTAATAAACCCAATTCTGATGAGCCAAAGGCATACTATTTAGCAAATTTCTGCGTTCGCGCCAATCAGGCAGATGCTTTTGCATATATGCTCTAAAACGTTCATTGTGCTTCCGTTCCAGCAGATGTATCAATTCATGAACCAATATATATTCCAAACACTCCGGTGGCTTTTTGGCCAGCTCAAGATTCAACCAAATACGTTTTGATGAAGTATTGCAGCTCCCCCACTTTGTTCGCATCTTTCTTATACCCCATGCAGCTGGCGCCACCCCAACCATTTTTGGCCAATACTCCAACAGAGCAGTTACCCGTTCCTTTAGCTGCTTACGCTGGTATGCTGCCAAAAGCTGCTCTTTTTTTTCCAGTGTAGTGCCTGGATTGATATAGAAAGTGATTTTAGACTTTGAAACCTTTACTTCATGCTTCCCGACACGCTCAATTATGTTTAGTCGATGCCGTCTACCCCATAAATAGTGGCACTCACCATTCACCATCTCACGGACCGATTGCCTCGGCTGCGCTGAAAAGTGCTTTTGTTGCTTTCTAATCCAAGGAATTCTGCTCACCACGGCCATCTGAATGGCAACTTCCGTCATGGATCTTGGGGCCGAAACACGTACACGGCCATCCGGCGGCATCACACTAATATGCAGGTTTTTAATCTGCTTTCGATTCACTTGCATCTGGATAGAACCGATCTGCATCAATGACATCAATCGTAGTCCTTTTGTGCCTTGGCCAGATCCATGACCTTTACAATGTCTACATCATAACCCTTTGTCTGTTCTCTCACTGCATGTGCAATCTCGCGCTCTTTGAAACGATCACCTTTCCACATAGCTTTCTTTGTATAACGAATCGCATTATCTATATTGTTAGCCAGCGCCTCATCCTTGCCCAGATTGTCATAAAACGCCCGCTTAGCAGCCGTGTCTACAGTAGAAGGATATTCCGAACTCTGGGACTCTGGCCGAAGCACCCTTTTGGACAGCTCCCGTATCCTTTCCAGATATTCCTGATATTCAATGGCTCTTTGCCTGCGAAGCTCTATCAATTCGTCAAGCAGTACAGACATCTGCTCGTAATACCTCGGGTTAACAGGGTTTTCGTCAACTATGGTCTTCCTGACATTATTCTCGATCGTCTCAGCCATGGCCTCTGGATTGTCCCGGATGCTCTTGGGCAGTGCATCAGCCCCATCAGCTCCCTTTTCAACGATCAGCTCCACCAGGCCCAGCTCCTCGAAGTCCATCAACACTTCGCTGTCGTCTGCACGTATATACATATCCAGCAGATGACGCATAGCTGGTTCGAAGCGCTTCATCTCCACCAGATCACCACTGGCTAGTTTTACCTCGTCCCGCACCTTCTCATAATGGGCCACTTCGCTTCTTACAATCTCAATATCTTCTACCCTATAACCAGCATCCGGCATCTCGTTAGCAATATTACCAAAGGCTCTTAGCAGCTTTGCCACATTTTGATAAAGGCTCAGCCGCAGTGCTTCTTTTTCTGAAATTTCTTCCTGGTTTTCACCGGATTCGCCACAAAAGTAATGAATATAATCCTGCGTATTCCGGGGTGCCCTAACAGGCTCACAAAGCGCTCTCACCATTTCAAGGGCATTATCCAAATCAGCCCTGGCTTGCTCTAAGCGATTTTTGAGCAGGCCTGCTACATCTTCCTTGTCATAACCTTCAAAAGCCTCACCGGTGTAGTCTGAAATCGCCTTATCTAGCGAACGAAACAAGTCTTTGTAATCCACGATATAGCCGTACTCCTTGTCATCGCCATCAAGACGATTAACCCGGCATATCGCCTGAAACAGACTGTGATCGGTCATCGGCTTATCAATATACAAATAGGTGGCCGGCGGCGCATCAAAGCCAGTCAACAATTTATCCACCACGATCAGCAGCCGCATCTGGCCCGGCTCTTCGATAAAGCGCTTTTTAACCTCTTTCTCGAACTCTTCAACCCGGTTGGCGGCTTTATCTTCTGGCTGTTCAAAATAATCGGCCAGCATTTTCCGATAGATATCGTATTTGAACAGTTTCTCTGTAAGCCCTTCCCCGGTTTCTTCACCTTTGATAGTGGCGGCTGTTGGCTGAAAGCTGGTTACAATCGCAACTTTCCCCGCCAAGTCAGTTCTGCTGAACATTTCATAGGCGCTGCAAGCCTGATAAACACTGGCGCACACCAGCATCGCGTTGCCTCTGCCATCCATTAACCTGGGCTTTGTGTCCATATCCAGCAGGATATCACTCACAATTTGCTGAAGTCGTGACTTGCTGGATAACACCTTTTGTAAGGTACCCCATTTTTGCTTTATCTGGGTTTTGGCGATGCGGGAAAGCCCCCGGGTTTTGGCTTCGAACCATTCATCCACCTTACGCTGGGACGTAATATGTTGATCGATATCACGGGCCTCATAACGCAAGTCCAACACAACGCCATCAGCCACCGCCTCGTCAAACTTATAGGTATGAATATAGGGACCAAAAACCTCGATTGATTTCTTCTTGTCCTTTTTCATCAACGGGGTTCCGGTAAAGCCGACAAACAATGCGTCAGGCAATATGGATTTCATGGCCTCATGGAGCTTACCGGATTGCGTACGGTGGCACTCATCCACGAAGACAAATAAATCCCCTTTGGCTTTGAAATCTGATGGCAGTGACTTTTTGATTTCCTCGATAAAGGCTTCGGTCGCAGCTGCATCTTCGCTGTCCGACTGCCTGCCAAATTTGTGTACCAGTGAGCAGATTAGCCAGGGATTGGACTCATTCAACGTACCAATCAGATCCGCCCCACTCCTGGTACGATAGATATCCTCATCAACGCCGGTAAACACCTTTTCTATCTGTTCATCCAGTTCGGTCCGGTCGGTTATGATCAGCACGCGGCTATCCCGCACATTCTCTCTGATCCATTTAGCTAACCACACCATGGTCAGACTTTTTCCTGAGCCCTGAGTATGCCAAATGATGCCGCCCTGACGCCTGGAAATATATTTTTTAGCCGCCTCCACACCAAAATACTGGTTATGACGGCATGTCTTCTTTACACCGGAGTCGAACACAACAAAATCATGAACGATCTGCAACAGCCTTGCTTTGCTGCAAATCCGGCTTAGATGAAAATCCAGCTGATTGCTATACGGGTTTTCTACTGATTCTTTCCACTCTAGAAAGTACTTTTCCGGCGTCTCAATAGTGCCATAACGAATGCCCTGAGTGTCGTTACCGGCCATTACCAGCTGGATAGTGGTGAAAAAGTTGCGTATAAAATCCTTCTTTTGATTATCCAGGTTCTGGCGAATGCCCTCCGATACGGATACAGATGAACGCTTGAGTTCAATTACAGCCAGTGCTATGCCATTAACATACAATACAATGTCGGGGCGCTTCTTGTTCTCGCCCTTTATCGATACTTCCTCAGCAATGGCAAAATCGTTGTTTTCCGGGTTGGCCCAGTCGATCAACCAAACGGTTTGATTCTGCTGGCCAGCGCCCTCCTTATCCTTGATGCCATATCGCAGCAGCCGGTACACATCTTTATTGGCATAATAAAGCTTCTTCCCCTCACCTAACGCGGCGGCGGCATCCAGCTGGCGTAATGCCCGGGTAATCAATGCCTCACTGGTTCCCTGGCTTCGCAGCCAGTCAGAAAGCAGGCCTACCTCAATATTTTTATTGCCTTCCCTTTCATACCAGTCACCCAGATAGCGGTACCCCAGCTCCTGCTGAAAAAAGTCTATTACCCGCTGCTGGGTAAGTCGTTCCCTTTGGCCAACATTACTCATATAACGCTCCGATACCGGCGACCTAGCTACCTTTCTCAGACAAATAACCTAACCAGCGCTTTAACAGCGCCTGCTCATCCCACTGAAAATCATCTGCGGGATAGGCTACCTGCATCTCAATACCATTCTTTGCCGGGCATGCAGCCACCATAGGCAGCAACGCATTAAGCCTGAGGCATCCCGCCAGTGAAGCCGCATCGCATCGAGCAGGAAGCCTATGGGTAATCCTGTGCGGAATCATGCCTTGATTAAGGCGAACACTCAGCAGCGCCGTGCGCCCGGTCTGGTTCTCGACAACCTTCCAGTCGTCTGCCGCCGCGCCGCCTCTAGCCTCATTCAACACAGAAACAGCGTGTTTATTAAGTTTAGCATGGCGATAGACCTTAAGATCTTCTTTCTTAAGATCCTGTTGTACACCGAATAATGTCCATTCTAACGTATCACCGGCTTCTTTCAGCTGCCGGAACGCGGATTCAACCTCATAGGTCGACAAGTGGCACAAACCATCATTCAGCACAAATAAAGGCAGATCGACTCGCATGTGAAGGTAAAAATGGCTCTTCTCCCGGGCATCATCCAATGCCAGGCGCACCAGCGGCCAGGCCTTTAATTTATCGTTGAGGCCTTGTAACTGCCCAAAATCCTTGTAATCAAAGCTATTCAGCGTGGCGAGTGATGCCAGTGGCGACTGCAAGCTAAGCGTATATACAGTGCCTGATACCAACGCTGACAACTCTGAGGAAAACTGAATGGCAGCCACAATCGGCTGTTTGCGGGTTTGATCGCCCCGCTTAACCCAAGTTTCCACCAAGCTCACCACACCGGGATGGAATTCGTTTTCCGCCACTGGCTGTATCGTATCAGAATCCGCATCTAGAGCACCTGACACCAGCCCATGCACATATTCCCGCAAACTAAAGTCTTCTTTCAGCGTGATAGGGCTATAAAGGGCTTCGTTTGAAGCGCCATGGAATCGGGCCGGGTACGGGTCCTCCGCAACCGCGTTCATATCGGGTTTGCGCAAGTATTGTTGCCAGTCCGCCCCAGACTGTCTGATATCAATCTCGCCATCAAAATTCGCATGGCGACAGGCATCCAACCTTGCCTCTACACCATATTTTAAGGAAACAAAGGAAGCCAACTGCTCCTGATCAAAAGAGCGCGCCAGGTAAGGATAATGGATCGCAAGCTCACCTTTACCATTGCGCAACAACTCCTGATTCACCCGCCCAAAGAGACGATCAACCCGCCCTACGCGCTGCTCATTATCCCCCGGCGTCCAGGCAATACCGTAGTGGTGAACTTTACGGCATTGCACATGCAGGTTTACCCCTTCCTGGAACACAGAAGTGGCCACCAACACATTGGGATAAAACGGACTGTTAAAGCCGACAATCAGCCGCTGGCGGTTACTGGATTCGCCGCTGGCATACCAGGCTGGATTTTGCAGACCGGTGAGCACACGCCAGTCCTTTTGCCAATCCGCCAGGCCGTGATCGGTGATTTTCTCGCAGAGTTGATCAAAGGTTTCAATTGCTGCGCAAAAATAACGGTACATCATAGAATCGGGCAAACGGGGAGCAACCCACCGGCAAAACGCATGGTAACGACTTTGCGCGTCACCACGGCTATCCGCTTCACGATTAAAGCCCACAAACCAACTGTACAGCTCCACCATCACCGGGCTGGCAAACAGGAACCCGGCTTTTACGTAGTTGGCAAAGTTTTCAGCAATGCCGGGATCACGAGCAATCCAGGCTTCAACCTGGCTACGATGCTCCTCTGCCAGCATGTCGAACATCATGCCCCAGGCGGTGGGTAAAGCCTGTGAAAACGGTAACTCCGGCGAGGACTCTCCCTCTTCTCCCTCGCTTTTAGCAGTGTAACTGCCATGAAGCTTTAGTCGGCAGGCCAGCGCCGCGCCACCATAGTCATCCCGATCCCGTTCACCCGAACGCTTCCGGTAGTAGTAGCTATAGCGGCCATTCTTATAGTCGCTCGCCGGCTCCATAAACAGAGCAAAAAGGCTCTCCGGCTTACGAAACCGCAGGCTGGCATTGGACGCATCGGTACTGCGCTCTGAGCCTGTCTTTTTCACCACAAACAAATCTGCAATCCGTGACGTCAGCTTTTCATCTTTCTCCTGCTCCACCTCATCGCCAGTATCAAGCTGCCAATCCGTCAGCTCTTCATCAAGCACATCCCCGGATTGCTGCTCCAAAAAGCGGTTGTAGTACCGGCGAGACCAGCCGGATCTGCGCCATGCAGCCAATATCTGTTCCGGATTCTCGGGATTCCACGCGGCGATAATCCGCTCTGCCAGTATGGCGTCATATTCGGCGTTTACTCGTTGCGTGATTTCCCGCACCGAAGGAATCCGGCGCACAAACACCAAATGCTTGTGCTCATGCAGCTCAACATCCGGGCTGAACACATCCTTAGGTGTACAGAGCTTAACCAACGTATTGTATTTAGGATGCTCAGGATAACGGGAGAAATGCGCGAAATGCAGCCGGGTTAAATCCGACAGGATGGACGTATCCTCAGAACGCCGAAAGTCCTCTGGCTTATTATAGGATGAACTGCCAGCCTCCAGATCGTCCCCTTCCTCTTCGCTGGATTCATCCTCGATCCCAACCGCGCCGACAGATTCAAATCCTTCCAGATAACCATACAAATACCGCCGTCCACTGCCAGAGCGCTCCTGCTGTTGCACCAGCTTTTTCTGATACAGCGCAAAAAACATCTCCGCCTCCGGGTTGTCCTCAAAGCTGGAAGGCAGCGCAATCTCGTGGCGATAGTGGTATTTGTTGTGGTGGGTGTTGGCGCCTTGCATCAGCCGCAGACGGCGCACGGCATGCTTTTCCAGCAACTCCGGCGGGGTTGGTTCTTGACCCTCTTCCCACTCGGTGAAAAAACCAAACACATTGGGAATATCATTGAGCGATGTATGGCTGGGCGTGGCGGTCATCAGCAGCACCTTCTGCCCCAGGCGGCTGTCAGCATCACCAAAAAATTTCCGTGCTGCATGGGCCCGCTGCGATCCTCCATGGGCATTTCGAAAGTAATGGGCTTCATCCACGATAATCAGGTCAAAGCCTTCATCACCCAAAGCACCTTTCAGGGCCTTGTGAATTCGGCCTGCAGCCCTCTCTGCTTTTCCCAGCACATTGCCGGTATCCTTTTCATCCCGTGGCACCAGCCCACTCAGGGAATGAATGGTCGTTAAATAAAACCGCCCCGCACCTGCCTTTACGGCATCCACCAAATCATTCAGACGCCAACACAAGTGGGGCGCATGCACTGGCCCGCCATCGGCACCATTACGCACCAGATGATCCACTTCTCGATAATGATCGCGCAAAAACGCATGGTATTCCCGCGCCCAATGGGTACAGATATCCCGGTTGGGCGCCATCACCAGCACCCGTGCATCGGGATTCTGCTTCCATAACAGCGCCAGCACACCCAGCGCTTGCAGGGTTTTCCCCATGCCCACCTCATCGGCCAACAACGCCAACCCATCCCGGCCCAGCGTGTTCCAGAGTGCGGCCACCCCTTCTGCCTGGCATTTCTGCATAGAGGCCGGCGCATGGGCGCTGTAATGCCAACTTTGATCATCCCGATCAAAATTGATCCATTGCGATACCCGCTCTGGCGAGAGTATTCCCCAATCACTCATGGCCATACTCGCACTCCTGCTCAACACAGCGAATATAATCAGGGCGCTGTGCTAACTCATCGGGCAACGGCGGCACAGCTACCTGTAAGGTTGACCACTTTTCAACAGGAGGCTGCTTGGGCGCATACTTCTCCCGAAAGAATTCATAACCTTCCAGCGCCACCGGATACAGTGAATTCACCTCCTGCGCCAGGAACCAGTTAAATACCTTGGGCGGCTCTGATGCGATCCGCTCCCGCACCTTGGCCGCCAGTTCCTGCACACAACCCGGATAGATAAACAGCCATTTTTCTAACTGATCGAAGGTATCCACATCCCGCAGGCGCTGCCGGAAATATTCAAAGGCCGTGAATACCCTAAAATAACTTAACCCTTCACCCTCTTCCTGCATGGCAGGGATCGGCAGTTCCTCATCTGGCCCACCGCTGTTGCGCAAAGTGTCTCGCAGCACAAGATTATCATTACTTCCTGGCACGGTTTGATTTACCAGGCTATCCAGCAAGTCCCTGAGAGATTCATAACCCTGAGCACGGCGATGGGATTGCCCCAGTTCCAGAATCAACCCCCGGTAAACCGTTTTGCCATTGAGCAGAACCGCATAACTGTGATCCAGCAACAGCGCCTCGTTATCGGGCACCATGTGTTCCATAGCCTGTAAAGGCCAGCCATTTCCTTTTCGGTTTTTACGCCAGGTTAAATCCAAAGGCTTGGTAACCCCGGGCAAGCGAATCTGATAGCCGCCACCCTGCCCTTTTTCATACAGGCACCCCTCTACCTGATAGCGGCCGTGCTGCCAGTCAAAGGTTACCTGCAGATCAAAGGGCAGATCATCCTCAAGATCCAGGGCATCCTCTTCCAGCATTGTGGGCGTGGCAAAGTCATCGGCCGTTACGCTGAGTTCAGAGCCAGCAATCCGTGGCCTGCCCTCGCAGTCGATAATAATACCGGCCTCGATATTACGGTGTTCAAAACTGGCCGTGCCCGAGTGCGTAAAGTTCCAGGAGCCGATCGCCAACCGATGCCCATGCCCACCACTGGCCAGCCATACCTTGGCGTGAGTGAACTCAATGGCTTCATCCCGCTGACCGGGATAGGTGCAAAACGCCATATCGCCGTTAGTCAGCGAGGCAGCCAGCGCATCGCTCCAGGGTGTGCGGATATAACGCCCCTCGATGCGATCAGGCACCAAGGTGAGCTGGATATCGGGATTGCCCGCCTGCCCCCTCAAACGCTCCAGCAATACCGGCAGGCTTTCCGACAGATAGGGCGACCACACGGTTAAACGATGACACTCGCCATCCGCAAACAGCCTGTCCAAAAATGGCTGCTTTTTCTGAAAGCTGTGCACAAACTGCCAGTTATGATCATTACCCGTAAACTTACGCTTCACCCCAAAAGCCATGTCCAAATCCAGCTGCGCTGCCAGGCCATCAAAAAAGCGTTTTACCTGACGATACTGATCCGCATTACTGACTTCATGAAAGCTGAACACCTCCTGATTCCGGCCCCACCCGCTCACGGTTAAATTGGCACTGCCGGCACCCAGCACCATATTGCCCGCTTCATCCTCCAGATAGATCACCTTGGGGTGAAACAGGCTATCAGCCCCCACACCCTCAACTCCCGAAAAGCTACGTGGTGCCACCGGGTGAATCACTATGGCAGTGCGCTTGTAATCATCGGCAGCCAACGCGCGCTTATCGCAAAATACCCGTAGATCAATGCCACGCTGGGTTAGCTCTAACTGAAACGCCTCATAATCCATGCGATTACGGGGCGGATCCATATCCAACAGCGCAGGCAACACATAGGTTTCAATAAAGTCAGTATTGATATTGAACGAGGTTAACCACACCCGCTTTAACGGGCCAAGCTTGGCAAGCTGGTCTTTAAACGCGGTCATCAGCTTCATGCGGCCAACCCCCAAAGCCCGGCGAGCAGATTACGGAACTGGGGAATATAATAACGATTCACCCAGGTACCCACGGGTCGCTGATCTTTTTCCGGTTCGCGGCGTGGGCGCACCGAGAGTGCCAAGGTGCCATCATCCCGCAACTTCAGCCAGGGTAGCTGGCCGCGGCTTTGCATAACGCCACCGTGGTATTCCAGCAGTTGGGTGATCTGGCTGGAGACATCACCGCATTCCGCCAGTTTGAGCAACCTTTCCAGACGAGCCTTGCCGGTGCCCGATAGCACATTGAACATGGCCGCGTTGGTAGCAATGGGGACGGCCAGGTCATGCAAAGTACTGTTAGCACGATTCATGGCCCGCCAACGCTCCACCACCTCAGACAGCGGCTGGCTTTTACGGCTTAGCATTAAACCAAACATTAAATCCAGCTCGGCCAGAAACGGTTCCAGTAAGCGTACCTGCGCCAGCCTGGCCTTGTCGGAATGGCTTAAATCCTGAGTCAGTGCCTGGGCAAACACATCGGCAATGGGCGGGCTGTTAATATCGCGCTCAGCGCTGGGCTTTATGGCCTGATACAGCGCCCCCGCTGCGCCCTGGTTTAACTTGGTAATGCCAAGCCAGAAATCACAGGCATACTGCCCTACCGCTGCTTGCGAGGGAAAAGCCTTAACCAGCGCCTGAATCAGGGATTCCGGAATTTCGTCGAAGGTTAACTGTGGTTTACGGCTCTTTTCTGCCATCAGGGCTTTTAAACAATCATACAGTTCATCGGCCAATGTGCTCAGCACGGGCGTGTTGGCTACCAGTTCATCCATTTGCTGCCACAGCGGTAAGGCCTTGGGCTGTTCGTATTGGTAATGGCGATCAAAAAATCCCAGCTCCACCAGCGGCGTTTTATAACGGCCGCTCACCCCGAGCACGATCTGCCGCACCAGCACCTGGGCTTTTTGATCATGACCAAACAGTAATACCGGATTATGGCTGGCGGCTTCCCAATTGCGGCGGGCATTGGATATACCCAGCACACCCTGGGTATTCACCCCTCTTTGCTGCTGGTGGTGAATCATGCTGTACACGTACAGGTTTTCCAGAAAAATCAGGCAGGCATACTTAAAGTTCAGATCGGTTTTGTTGGGGTAAGTGTGTTGTAAGGGCTTGCTGAGTTTAGCGGTATCATCCTGAATCAGTTTCCGGATCAGCCAGTGATTAAACAGGTTCAAGGTGTAATTGCGCACATCGTTAGAGATAGAGCTGATCCGGTTACGGAAAATCTGCTGACCAAAAGCCGACCAGATCACCTGCAAACCCAGTGGATCCACATTCAGCTCGGCACCCAGGCTGTCATCGTATTCGGTTAAAAACTTATCCAGAAACATGGTGATCTTCTACGGCCGTGTCTTTGCGATTCAGGGTGATTCCGGTTGCAAGCCATCCTTAGGCACAAATATCCAGCCTTCCCTGGCGGTAGCCTGTGGATCAGGGGGTTGCAGCTTGTTCGGGTCAAACACAAACAACCAGGCCAATAACGCACAGATTAACGCATCGCGCTTATCCTCGTGGTCAATGCCCTGACCAAATACCGCCTGTTGCCAATCCAGTGTAGCGACAGCTGGGTTCGGAGCTTGATCCTGCAGGAACGGTTGTAATAGTTCCGCCATGGTGGGCGAGGTTTTACAGGATGAGGGATAGCCCTCGATCACCTGCAAGACCTGTTGATCTGTCCACACACCCACTGACGCTGTGTGAGGCGCAAACTTGTTTAGCACATGAATGCCTTTGGTGGCTTGGCTACCGATCATGTCTTTAATGGGTGATAACGGGGTTAGCCCGCGGGCAAAAAAATAGCGCTCGGTATAGCGGAACAGATAAGGATTACTGGCGGATGCACCAATCTGCTCCACCACGCCCTGCCCGGTAATCAGCTGGTGAAAGCTTTCCGAAAAACCCAAAGGGGTATCGATGGCCAGCGTTACGGCAGGCAGGCTATCCGTAACATCGGCAATCTTACAGAGCTTAAGCAATTCCCGGATAAAGCTGTGGGATGACTCCGCCCGATTAATAGCCTGGCGCAAATTGCCCCGCCAGGGCTTACCCAACAGTTGGCACTGATGATCCAGCACCACCAAGGCATCACGGCTTTTGGTGTTTTTGTCACAATTCCAGCCGCCCACATCCCAGCCAATCAGTAAGTGTTTATCTGTGGCTGGGGCTGACATCAGGCTTCACACTCCTCGGGCTTAATAAGTCGAGTTTTGCCGGTGAGGAGTTCCTGCATCATGCCTTGTTTGATTTGGCGAGTTTTGGAAATTCGCTTTTCTAAAGCCTGAATCTCATCTCGCATATCTCCCAAAATAGCTGCTATCTTCATCTGCTCTTCAACTGCTGGGATAGGAATTGGGTAGTTCCTAACAACCTCTACATTTAAATTACCAACACCACCGCCCAAATACACTTCTTCATTCGCCCGCTCTTTATACGGGGCGCTATTCAACAACTCGGCTAGATAATAGCTATTTAACTGATGTCTAATTGGCTTGATAAGGGTCAGAGAGACATAAACAGAAAATTGAAACTCCTCTTCGATGACCGCAGCCTCGCCAATGGTGCCAACACGAGAATAGAGAACATCACCTTTTAGCGGTGGGTTGTTCTTATAAAGCTGTTTATGCAAATCGGCTGCAATATACTTGAAACTATTCCAATGAATTCGGCCGTTTTTTATATTTGTACTCGACAAAAATGGGTAGCCCCGCCCCTCTGGAACATAGGTAGGCGTTGCAGCTATACCACAGGTAATCAAACTAGTAACTTCGCTAAATTTTTTTACCTCCCAATCCTCCGGAACCTCCCCCAACTCACTTTGCTTATAGCCTTTTTTTGAGCCATCTTCGCGCAGGGAGAATTGCGGCAGGCGGGTGCGGCCGGTGAGCAGTTGCTGCATGGTGGCGGTTTTGATGGCATGTTTTTTGGCGATGAGTTTTTCGAGTTCGGTGATTAGGGCATCGACGTCGGATAGGGCATTGGCTATGGCGGTTTGTTCTTTTTTGGGTGGAAGAGCAACGTAGACCTCTGACAATAGCTTTCCGTTTGTTAAGGCTCGAGTCGTATATGAGGCAGTGCTCTTGATCTGGCATCTAACCATCTCAGAACGAAAACAATATTTAGAAAAATCAATATCGAGAAGCTCCGTTTTTTGCCTTGCCCTTAGAACAAAGCCACTATAGACAGCAGATGCAACATCCTCCAACAAAACTGCTGCTAACCCAATCTCTTCAGGAGTTTCTGAGGTTCTCGTAAAAAATACGTCGCCTTTCTTTGCACTAAAGTTCTTCTGCTCCAAAGAATCTACCGAGACTCGCCCTTTCAAGTCTTGCTCGTAGATACCAACACTAGAATATACATCCATATAATTTACAATTGGCGTGCCGTAGCCAAAGAACTCTTTTGCTTTATTTAGGCCATTCTTGAAGTCAAAAAGATCTCCCAGAGTGAATATTTCCCAACCATCTGGAATGGAGCTAAGCCCGGAAAGGCCAACTGACTCAACATCATTCATGTCTTCCAGAGAAATTATGGTTTTGTTAATCATGACAACCCCATCGACCGCAAATGACTCTTTATTCTTACATTAAACGCCTCGATAGATTTATCTATCTCAGGAAGTGGTTCAGCATAACGCTCCTCCAACTCTTTCACCCTGTTGGCCATCTGCTGCGTAACGCGCTCGATCTCAGATCGGATATTGGCTTCCAGTGTGGCGAGCCATTTGTCATCTACGACCAGTGTTTTAATGTCGTCTTCGGTGAGGTTTGGATAGTGTTCAAAGACTGCGATATCCAGGGCTTCCTGTAGTTCTTTGATGGTCTTTTTGGCTTTTGTTTCTTGCTCGAAAAGCTTTTTGGCTTGCTTCAGGGCTTTGATTTCGTCTTTGTCGGTGGCTTCTTTGAGGCGTACGGTGACGGTGGCTTTGGTGACTTTGTCTTTGTCGTTCAGCGCGTCGCTGAGCAGGCCGTCTTCGCTGCTGTTTTCTTCGATGAAGGTTTCCAGTTCCTGGGTGGTGGCGTCCAGGTCGGCCTGGGCTTGATCAATCTCGGCTTGTTCGTTGGTGAAAAAGCGTTGAATGATTAAAGCTGGGGGAATGAGCTCGGCTTTGTATTTGGCTTTTTTAATGGTCAGGTCGGGGGTTTCTTTGAGTTTTTCGCCTTTTTTGGCCACCAGTTCCCGCAGCACTTTGACGGCGGGCCAGCCGTCTTGCACCAGCACGTACACGTCGTCTTGCATGTGGTCGGCCCAGTAGTCCATCAGGATTTGATAGATGTCGTATTTACTGAGCAGGGGTGTGTTGGCGTAGCTTTCCAGCAGGTCTTCGCTGATGCGGTGGATAATGGCTTTGGGTTGCTCGCCTTGCTGGATGTTTTTCAGATCGGCGCGCTGGCACCAGGCGGTGAAGGGTTCCAGGCTTTGTTCGGCAAAGGTTTTGAATTCGCTGTGGTTGAGAATGGTGGTTTTTACCTGGCTGGCTTCTACCAGGCTTTTGCTGTAGCCCTCGCGGTCGGCGGTGAACAGGGAGGCGCGAATGCTGGGGAACACCTGCCAGTATTCGTCCAGATCGTCGATGTCGCGGTTGGGGATGCCGCCCTGCAGGTGGGCGCTGAGGTCGTGCAGGTCTTCCGGTTCGCTGGAGTCGATATAGCGCGGGATATTCAGGTTGTAATCGTTGGCGATGATTTCGCTGTTCTCTACCCATCGGCTGTACCTGGGCAGTTCCAGTTGCTTGGTGAATACATCCACGATTTTGTGAATGTCCTGGCTGCGCAGGCGGTTTTTGTTGCCGTCTTTCATGAAGCCTTTGCTGGCGTCCACCATGAACAGGCCGGTGCGGTCGCGGGCGGTTTCTTTGTCAATCACGATAATGCAGGCAGGGATGCCGGTGCCGTAAAACAGGTTGGGCGGCAGGCCGATAATGCCTTTGATATAGCCTTGCTTGATGAGGTTTTCGCGAATACGGGCTTCGGCATTGCCACGGAAGAGTACGCCGTGGGGCAGGATGACGGCACCTTTGCCGGTGCTTTTCAGGCTTTTGATAATGTGCAGTAAAAAGGTGTAATCGCCGTTTTTGGCGGGGGGGATGCCCCATTCAAAGCGACCGAATTCGTCTTGCTCGGGGTTGATGCCGCTTGTCCAGTTTTTGTTGGAAAACGGCGGGTTGGCCACGGCAAAGTCAAAGGTTTCCAGTTGGCCGTTGGCTTTTTTCCATTGGGGATCGGAGATGGTGTTGCCTTTCCAGACTTTAGCCGTGGGATTATTGTGCAAAATCATGTTCATGCGGGCCAAGGCGCTGGTAGCGTTGTCCATTTCCTGGCCGAAGATGGACAGGCCGTTTGAGGATTCATCGCTGGCTTTTAACAGCAGGGAGCCGGAACCGCAGGTAGGATCATAGACTGTGGTGCTGGGTAGCATATCCGGTGTGATACCAATGACCTTAGCAAGGACACGGGACACTTCCGATGGGGTGTAGAACTGGCCTTTGGATTTGCCGGATTCGGTGGCGAAGTGACGCATCAGGTATTCGTAGGCATCGCCCAGCAGGTCGTCGCCTTCGGCACGGTTGGAGGATAAATCCAGCCCCTCGAAGATGCCGATCAGCTTGGAGAGGCGATCCACCATTTCCTTGCCTTTGCCGAGCTTGTCTTCGTCGTTGAAGTCGGCCACGTCGATGACGCCTTTAAGGTCGTTTTCCTCCGCCAGGGCGCTGATGATCTTGTTAATCTTGTCGCCGATTTCCTTATCGCCTTTCAGAGCTTCGATCTCTTCAAAACTGGCGCCGGGCGGAACGACGATCATTCCGTAGGGGTCGCCTTTGTACTTGTCGGAGACGTATTTCATGAACAGCATGGTGAGTACGTAATCCTTGTACTGACTGGCGTCCATGCCGCCGCGGAGTTCGTCGCAGCTTGCCCAGAGGGAGGAATAGAGAGCGGTTTTCTTAATGGCCATTAATGGGTTCCGTATTTACTGCTTTGATAGGATGTTTTTTTGTTCTAACTGGGTATTTGTAGAGTTATACAATACCGATTCAAGGTCTCTGGCATCAAAGGTCTTTGGCATCAATAGACGATTGTTCGAACTATCCCAGGAATATATGCGCTCGATGATAGGCCAAGAAACCCTCGTCAGGCCCAAACTTCTCCGGGATTCGAATTTGCACATCATGATACTTTTCTAGGGCTTCGCGAAAAAACACATCGTCTTTCGCAACTTCAATCTCTGAAAGCTTCACCTTTAAATTACTATCTATGGTAATAAGCCCTAAATCAAAAGCTCTATCGTGGAGCATCGACAGTGGCAAACCATTCTTGGGATTTAAACGATTTTTTTCATCAATACGCCAAGGAACAATATGGCTCGCAACGATAAGACTTGGAATGGATAACCCGGAGATACAACAACGATAGTCGTAGGCACTTAAAACAGACTTTCGGAAAAAAGCCTGCCCTACCCTTGCTTTAATGGAGATATCCTTTTCTCTACCAGAATAATCTTTCGGATCAGCCTCCTCGGCCAAGCTAGCCGAAATTTCTGGGCTTTGATCAAATTTCGAGATCGCTTCAACAGAAGCTGACACGAACGCGGCCCAATCACTCTGCATCTCTTCCCACATCGCTCGATCTGCCGATGATGCGCCCGACAACCCTTTACGGCCTGAGGAGAGAATGATTGGATCTAGGCTCGCTATATTAGTTAGCTTCATTGCTAGTGCCGAAGGGGTTCTACCTAGCAACTTAGAATAACTAATAATGTCGGGGTTTCCTGAATGCAGTTTTCCAAAAGGTAACTGACAGTAGAGCGAAAATGCCACTAATAATTCGTTTCGAGACCACGCCTTATTTCTTGGCATTGATAGCTCCCTACCCAACAACCTCCGCCAAATCCCCCTTGGTCTCCAACCACTCCTTCCTGTCACTGGCCCGTTTCTTCCCAAGCAACATATCCATCATAGAGTTAGTATCATCCCCGGAATCTATCACCAGCTGCACCAGCCTCCGCGTATCCGGCGCCATAGTCGTCTCCCGCAATTGCAGCGGATTCATCTCCCCCAGCCCTTTAAACCGGGTAGTTTGCACTTTGGCGGTTTTCTTCTCGGCTTTTATGCGGTCCATAATGCCTTGGCGCTCGTCTTCATCCAGGGCGTAGTAGGTTTCTTTGCCCACATCCACACGGTACAGGGGCGGCATGGCCACATACACATGGCCCTGTTGCACCAGGGGGCGGAAGTGGCGCAGGAACAGCGCACACAACAGGGTGGCAATGTGCAGGCCGTCGGAATCCGCATCGGCGAGTATGCAGACTTTGTTGTAGCGCAGTTTGCTCAGGTCGTCGGATCCCGGTTCCAGGCCAATGGCCACGGAAATGTCGTGCACTTCTTGTGATGCCAGTACTTCGCCGGGGTCCACTTCCCAGGTGTTCAGGATTTTACCGCGCAGGGGCATTACCGCCTGAAATTCGCGGTCGCGGGCTTGCTTGGCGGAGCCGCCGGCGGAGTCACCCTCTACCAGGAAGAGTTCGGTGCGGTCGGGGTCGGAGCTGGCGCAGTCAGCCAGTTTGCCGGGCAGTGCGGGGCCGGCGGAGACTTTTTTGCGCACCACTTTTTTGCTGGCACGCATGCGTTTTTGGGCGTTGTTAATGGCCAGCTCGGCCAGCTGATCGCCTTCGGCGGTGTGCTGGTTCAGCCATAAGCTGAAGCTGTCTTTCACCACGCCGGATACAAAGGTGGCCACAGAGCGGGATGACAGCCGTTCCTTGGTTTGCCCGGAAAATTGCGGGTCCTGCATTTTTACAGACAGCACATAGGTGCAGCGATCCCATACGTCATCCGGCGTAAGCTTTACGCCACGGGGCAGCAGGTTGCGGAATTCGCAGTACTCGCGTAACGCTTCCAGCAGGCCGGTGCGCAGGCCGTTAACGTGGGTGCCGCCCTGGGCGGTGGGGATCAGGTTAACGTAGCTTTCGGTAATCAGTTCGCCGCCTTCCGGCAGCCATTGCACGGCCCAGTCCACGCCTTCGGTGTCGCCTTCCATGGAGCCCACAAAGGGTTCCAGGGGCAGCAGTTCCCAGCCGCGGTTGGCGGCTTTCAGGTAATCAGTCAGGCCGTCTTCGTAATACCATTCTTCGCTGTCGTTGTTTTTCTTGTCGGTAAATTTAATGGTCAGGCCGGAACAGAGCACGGCTTTGGCCCGCAATACGTGCTTTAAGCGGGGAATGGAGTAGTTGGCAGAATCAAAGTATTTCGGGTCGGGCATAAAGCGCACCGATGTGCCGGTGTTACGCTTGCCGCAGCTGTCGATGATTTCCAGGTCGGTCGCTTTTTCGCCATCTTTAAAGCCCATGCGGTACACGTTGCCGCCACGGCGAATGGTGACTTCCAGCATGGTGGACAGGGCGTTCACTACCGACACCCCCACCCCGTGCAAACCACCGGAAAAGTTGTAGCTCTTGTTGGAAAACTTGCCGCCGGCGTGCAGGGTGCTCAGGATGACTTCCACACCGGGCTTGCCCTGCTCCGGGTGAATGTCTACCGGCATACCGCGGCCGTCGTCGCCCACTTCCAGGGAGCCGTCGGCATGCAGGGTGACTTCTATGGTTTTGGCGTGGCCGGCCAGGGCTTCGTCCACGCTGTTGTCGATCACCTCTTGCGCTAGGTGATTGGGGCGGGTGGTATCGGTGTACATGCCGGGGCGTTTGCGCACCGGGTCCAGACCACTTAATACCTCAATGGAATCTGCATTGTAATTGTCGTTTGCCATAGTCAGTCGTTACTCAAATCCAAAAACTTCAGAATATCGGGAATTTCGTTTTCAAAGCCATCAAACCCGTGGGAGCCACCCTGTTGTATTTTGTGGCGGCAGCGTTTGTACTTTTCCACGCCCTGGCGGTAATCCAGGGTTTCGTCACCGGTCTGGGTGAGCAGCAGGTAGCGCTTGGGGTTTGTAATGGGGTTAACGTCCAGTGCTTTTAGCTGGTCGATGTGGTCTTCAGTGAATGTGTATTTTTCACCAGTATAGATGTTTTCGTTTTCGCCCAGGTAACCCTTGAGCAGCTCGTAGGGGCGCACGGCCGGATTTACCAGCACCAGGGGCAAATCATATTTTTCGGCGATCCAGGTGCCGTAAAAGCCGCCCATGGAGGAGCCCACTAACCCGATCTGATCCGGCAGGCAGGCTTGTATGGCCTGTTCCAGTATTTCAATGCCTTTTTGCGGGTCGTAAGGCAATGCCGGTACGTGGAACTGGATGTCGGGTTTGGTGTGATCGCGGTGGTCGCGCAGGTAGTCGGCCAGTAGCCTGGCTTTGGCGGATTTGGGAGAGCTGTTAAAGCCGTGAATATAGAATAGATGCCGTGCCGACATGAGTCCCCGAACTACAGATTAAAAGGAAGCAAAAAGAAGGGCTTAAAATGCCCCAGGATCAGATGCGAACGAGAATCTTAGTAGCCTTTGATGCTGTAATCAACTTCAAAGGTCATGCCGCTTACCCGCGATACGCCGGTTTCGAGGCGGCCGTCGGGATAGATATCCAGCCAGCGGTAGCCGGGATTGGTGTCGTCTACGGCAAAGTCATCGCTCCTGGGCTTGAACTGCACGCAGGTGGATGGCACCGACATCATTTTTACACCCTTGCGCTCCCCCTGAAAATCCTGATGCACATGGCCCCAGATCACGGCGCGCACATTGTCGTAGCGGTCCAGCACGTTAATAAATTCTTCGGAATTTCCTACCAGTTGCTCGTCCAGCCAGGAACTGCCCACGGGCACGGGCTGGTGGTGCAGGCAGACCATCACGTGTTTGCCTTTGGCGGCGGCCAGGGACTTGTCCAGATAATCCAGCTGTTCCTGTTCCATGTAGCCGGGTACTTCGCCTTCCACCGTGGAATCCAGCATGATGATATGCCAGCCGTTAATATCGATAACACAAGGGCTCATAAAGCTGGCCGCTTGGTGCTTGTTCATTTTACGCAGAATATCGTGATTACCGGGGAGCCAGTAAACCGGCTTGGTGAAGGTGTCGGCCATGTGCTGATGAAAACGACGATAGGATTCTTCGCTGCCATCTTGTGATAAATCACCGGTGGCAAGCACAAGGTCCAGATCAGGTTGCTCGCTGTTAATCAGCTCGAGCACCTTGGAAAGGCTGAATTCTGTGTTGAGTCCGAGTAATTTGCCTTCTTCACTTTCAAACAAATGACAGTCAGAAAGCTGAACCACTCGCACTGGATTGCTGGTGCTGTTATTTGCCAATGGGTATTCCAAACGTCGTCGACTTAGTTATTACTTATAACTCAGATTCCCTGGTCTCGCCAGTTAACAGGGGCTGCAAGGCAAAAACCTGTGCTTATTTTGCGAAAAATCCCACAACAGGATGATAACAAACGGAAAAACACTATGTTTTTTAAGGTAAACATCACACTTTGAAGCGTTGCCGGCGCACACTTAAAACGTGACAGGGTTCACATTTTTGCAGGCTGTTTTTGGGCTGCTATTGTTACGGGTATAAAGCACCGATTAACTGAAGGGCACTGTCAAACGCAAAGCCCGCACACATTGAGAGTTCGTTAAGGATGGCACCATGAATGATCACACGCCTCACACCCCTGATGTGCATTTGAATCTGAATATTCGCGGTATGGGGCTTTCGGCCACGCTCGCCATTAATGAACGATCCAATGCGTTGGCAGCCGAAGGCAGGCAAGTGCACAAGCTGGGGCTGGGGCAGTCGCCCTTTCCGGTGCCCAGGCATGTGCAAAAGGCATTGTGTGATAACGCCCATCAAAAAGATTATTTACCGGTAAAAGGGCTACCGGCGTTACGCACGGCAGTGGCGGAATACCTGCAGCGCACCGAAGGCCTGGATATCGACAGCCACGATGTATTGATCGGCCCGGGCACCAAGGAGCTGATGTTTCTGGTGCAGCTGACTTATTACGGGGATCTGGTGATTCCCACACCCAGTTGGGTGTCTTACGCGCCCCAGGCGCAGATTATCGGGCGGCGTATTCAGTGGCTGCCTACCAATATTGATACCGGCCTTGGGGTAACGCCTCAGGCGATCGACCGTTTGTGTTCCGTTGATCCCACTCGCCCACGCTTGCTGATTCTGAACAGCCCCAGTAACCCTACGGGATTAAGCTACAGCGACACACAACTGCAGGAAATTGCCGAGGTGGCCCGCAAGTACAAACTGCTGTTGCTGTCGGATGAGATTTACAGCGGCTGCCATTTTAAGGGCGAGCATATTTCCATTGCCCGCTATTATCCGGAAGGCACCATTATCAGTAACGGATTAAGCAAGTGGTGCGGTGCCGGTGGCTGGCGTATTGGTGCCTTTGCGTTTCCCCGCTCGTTGCGCTGGTTGTTGCAGTCGATGGCGGATGTGGCCAGCGAAACCTATACCTCGGTGAGTGCACCTACTCAATACGCGGCTATTACCGGTTTTCAGAAACACCCGGAAATGAGCCAGTATCTGGAAGGCTCCCGCCGTATATTGTGGGGTCTGTCGGAACATATTTACGGCAAGCTGACAGAAGCCGGCGCCAGCCTGAAAGCCCCCAGCGGCGGTTTTTACATGTTCCCCAGTTTCCCGGATCTGGTGGAGCCCATGAAGCAGCGGGAGATTTATTCCAGCATGGAGCTGTGCACCCGTCTGTTGGATGAAACCGGCGTGGCGGTATTGCCGGGTTCGGTGTTTGGTCGCCCGGAGAATGAGCTGTCCTTCCGGCTGGCCTTTGTGGATTTTGATGGCGAAGCGGCCCTGAACGGGCTGGACGGGGGCTCCGGGCCGGTGGATCAGGCGTTTCTGGAGCGCTATTGCCCGTCGGTGGTGGAGGGCATTGATAAGATGTGTGGCTGGTTGAAGGGCTGATTCAAGCTTTACCCAAAAGTCGGCAACCCATTGGCACAGCCGGATTTTAGGCAGCTGTCGAGCCATTCCCCCAAAAAGGCATTCAGCTGGGCCTTTTCATTGCGGTGGTACATTTTCGCGTTGGGGTATTCGTAAGACTGCCGGATACGATGGTTTTTCTGATACGACAGCACTTCCGCCAGGCGGGCGTCGTGATACAGGCGCACGGTAATGGTGGGCTCTGGCACCCATTCCCCCACGTGGCTGGCCTGGGTGAGGCTGACGGTGGTGGTATAGCGGCTGCGTTCGGTCACGGCGATCACCACTTCGCTCAGCTGATCGCTGGGCAATTCCACGGCGAATGACCATTCATTGTGTTCATCCATAGTGGGCAACAGGCGCAGAAAGCGCAGGTAGTTTGCCTCGCAATCATGGATCAGGCCTTTCAGGTCGGGTACGTATTTGTCATCCCGGTTGGGGTTGGGTTTCGTCACTACTGCCACTTCTCTTGTAGACGTTGCCAATGCATTTGCAGCCACTGCAGCGCAATAATGGTGGCTGCATTGCCGATGTAATTTTCCCGCATGGCGGTCCAGGCTTCTTCCCGGGAGAACACCTGCACCCAGATATCCTCACCCTCTTCCTCGACACCATGCACACCACCCACGCCGGTAGAATCAACGCCGCCGCAGTACAGGGTCAGCTTTTCGTTGCTGCCCCCGGGGCTGGGGTAGTATTCGCAGATATATTCCAGGTCCAGCACGTCGGTGCCGGCCTCTTCTTTGGCTTCGCGGTGGGCCACGTCGGTGGGCTTTTCGCCTTTTTCAACGATACCGGCCACCAGTTCCATTTGCCAGGGGCCCGTGTGGGCGTCCAGGCAGCCAATGCGGAACTGTTCCAGCATCACCACATTATCCTTGTAGGGATCATACAATAATACCCCCACGGCGGGCGGACGCTCAAAGCATTCCCGGATCAGCTCTTTGGTATAACCACCTTCCACCTTTTTATGCTTCAGGCGGTACCGGCTCATTTTAAAAAAGCCGTCGTAAACCTTTAATCTATCAAGGATTTCTACATCAGACCGGTCAAAACAAGGTCCGTCTTCCATGTCCATGAATGCACCTTCTGTTGAAGTCGACACAAATAAAAAGGGTAGCCCATCCTGATCAATCGGCTACCCTTTGCAGGCTTAATGCCCGAATCCAACCAAACCGAATTGGCTTAGCTTAAGGGCACAACAGCAGCTTGTCGATTACAGCTTTTTGTAGATTTCGGCGCCCTTTTCCCGGAACTCGTTTGCCTTCTCTTCCATGCCCTGCTCCATGGCCACGGGGATTTTTTCGATGCCCTTGTCGGCAGCGTATTCCCGCACTTCCTGGGTGATTTTCATGGAACAGAACTTGGGGCCACACATGGAGCAGAAGTGGGCCACTTTGTGGGCTTCCTTCGGCAGGGTGGCGTCGTGATAGGAACGGGCCGTGTCCGGGTCGAGCGACAGATTGAACTGGTCTTCCCAGCGGAACTCGAAGCGCGCCTTGGACAGGGCGTTATCACGAATCTGGGCACCCGGATGGCCTTTGGCCAGATCCGCCGCATGAGCAGCAATTTTGTACGCCATCAGGCCTTCTTTCACGTCGGCCTTGTCCGGCAGGCCCAGGTGCTCTTTGGGCGTCACATAGCAAAGCATGGCGCAGCCGTACCAGCCGATCATGGCGGCACCGATACCGGAGGTGATGTGATCGTAACCCGGGGCGATGTCGGTGGTGAGCGGGCCTAATGTGTAGAAAGGCGCTTCGTCACAGCATTCCAGCTGCTTGTCCATGTTTTCCTTGATCAGGTGCATGGGCACATGGCCGGGGCCTTCGATCATGCACTGGGCGTCGTGGGCCCAGGCTTTTTTGGTGAGCTCGCCCAAGGCTTCCAGCTCGCCGAACTGGGCGGCGTCGTTGGCATCCGCCACCGAACCGGGGCGCAGGCCATCCCCCAGGGAGAAAGTTACGTCATAGGCGGTCATGATCTCGCAGATGTCGTCGAAGTGGGTCCACAGGAAGTTTTCCTTGTGGTGAGCCAGACACCATTTGGCCATGATGGAGCCGCCGCGGGACACGATCCCGGTGACACGATTGGCAGTGAGCGGCACGTGACGCAGCAATACGCCGGCGTGAATGGTGAAGTAATCCACCCCCTGCTCAGCCTGTTCGATCAGGGTGTCACGGAAGATTTCCCAGGTCAGGTCTTCCGGCACGCCGTCCACCTTTTCCAGGGCCTGATAGATAGGCACGGTACCGATGGGCACGGGGGAGTTGCGGATGATCCATTCGCGGGTTTCGTGAATGTTCTTGCCGGTGGAAAGATCCATTACCGTGTCGGCACCCCAGCGGGTGGCCCAGGTCATTTTGGCGACTTCTTCCTCGATGGATGAACCCAGCGCGGAGTTACCGATATTGGCGTTCACCTTGGTAAGGAAGTTGCGGCCAATGATCATGGGCTCGCATTCCACATGGTTGATATTGGCCGGGATAATGGCGCGGCCACGGGCTACTTCCGAGCGCACAAATTCCGCGGTGATTTCATCGGGAATGGCAGCACCAAACGATTGCCCCGGGTGCTGCTGGGTGAGCAGGCCCAGATCGCGGGCTTCGTGCAGCTTCATGTTTTCGCGGATGGCAATGTATTCCATTTCCTCGGTAATAATACCTTTGCGGGCGTAATGCAGCTGGCTGACATTGGCGCCGGCTTTGGCCCGGCGCGGCTTGCGCAGGTGATCAAAGCGCATACTGTCCAGGCTGGCATCGTTGTGGCGCTGCTGCCCGTAGCGGGAGGTCACGTCGCTTAACTGCTCGGTATCGCCACGGTTTTCAATCCACTGGCTGCGGATCTCCGGCAGGCCCTGGCGGATATCAATGGTGACATCAGGATCGGTATAGGGGCCGGATGTGTCATACACGTACACAGGCGGGTTCTTTTCACCACCAAAATCCGTGGGCGTGTCGGCGAGAGTGATTTCACGCATGGGCACTTTAATGCCGGGGCGACTGCCTTCCAGATAGATTTTGCGCGAATTGGGAAAGGGCTGAACGGATTGCTCATCGACTTTCGCGTTTTGGCTGAGGAATTCTTCTGAGCTTGCTGTCATAGTCTTGGTCTGTGATGTCGCTTGTGTGTGAATGAGTTTTTTGCGGATTATGCGGGTAAATACTTTTCCAGAATGGCCAGTAATCGATCAATAGCGCCGCGATTGTCGGCCACTACCTGCAGGCCTTTGTCTGCCAGGGCCTGGCGTTTCTGGTCATCTTTCAGCAGGCGGAGTACCGCTTCCCCCAGGCCCACTGGCGTGGTGGCGGTTTCCAGCACCTGCAGTTCCGTGAGCAGCTGGGCCACCACATGAAAGTTGAATACATGGGGCCCGGTAATTGCCGGTGTACCCACGGCCAGGGCCTCCAGCATGTTATGACCCCCCACGGGCTCCAGACTACCACCAATAAAGGCCACATCTGAAGCCCCCAGTAATACCAGCAGTTCACCCATGGTATCACCGATCACCACCTCGGTGCTTTCTGTTACCGGTTCGTTCTGGCTGTGGCGAACAGTTTTCCAGCCCTGTTTGCTCACCAGATCGGCAGCCGGGTCAAAGCGTTCCGGGTGGCGCGGCACCAGCACCAGCAGGGCGTTTTCCAGTTCGTTATGAATGAGTTTAAAGGCTTCCAGCACCTGTTCGTCTTCGCCTTCGTGGGTGCTGGCGGCAATAAATACCGGCCGATAATCGCCCCAGCTGTGGCGCAGGGCGCGGGCACGCTCCATCACATTGTCATCCACCGCCAGATCAAATTTAACGGTACCGGTCACCTTGAGACAGGCCGGCGGCAAGCCCAGTTCAATAAAGCGTTCGCCATCGGGCTTTGCCTGGGCCGCGATAATACTGATTTCCCGCAACATGGGGCGCACCAGCATGGAGGCCTTGCGGTAACCGTCAGCGGATTTTTGTGACAGCCGGGCATTAGCCACTATCACCGGCGCACCGCGCTGGCTGGTGTAATGAATCAGGTTGGGCCAGAGTTCGGTTTCCATAATCACCAGCGCCATAGGGTTAAAGTGGCGCAGGAAACGTTTTACGGCATAGGGAATATCGTAAGGCAGGTACACGTGGATCACCCGGTCGCCCAGGCAGGCTTTTACCCGGTCTGATCCCGTGGGGGTCATGGTGGTGACCACCACGGGAATTTCCGGGTGGCGCTTGAGCAGTTGCTCAATCATGGGCTGGGCGGCAATAAATTCACCCACGGATACCGTGTGAATCCACAGGCTTTTATCCAGTGCAGGTAAATTATATTTGCCGAAGCGTTCCGGAATGCGTTCTTTGTAGGCAGGATTTTTTTTGGCTCGCTGGTAGAGCCGGTACACCAGCAACGGCTGTACCAGGTAAAAAACAGCACTGTAGACCCAGCGTAAGAACATCGGTTTCCCCCAAAACGGTGTAACTGGGCATTATAACCTAAAACCGGCATCGCGCCCTGCCCGGTAAGCCGTTAAAATGGTGCGCTTTTCAGCAAACCCGAAACAAACACCCAACAGCGAACAAGATTCAGCCGTGGCGAAAGTTTTAAAAGTAAAGTACGAACAAATTCCCCTGTCGGAAACCCCGCCCGATGCCTGGGCTCCGAAGCACTGGCCTACCTGGGCACTGCGGGGCATGATGTATTTACTGTCGCGCCCGAATCTGAAACAACGCACCGCCATTGGCCGGGCACTGGGGCAGATTTCCTACCGTGTGGCGAAAAGCCGGCGGCGTATTGCCGAGGCGAATATTCATGCCTGTTTTCCGGAACTCGGTAAAGAACAGCGGGAAAGACTGATTAAAAAGACCCTGGTGGAAAACACCATCGGCGTGATGGAAACCGCAGCAGCCTGGTTCAGACCCACAGAAGAGTTTCTGGACTGCACGGAGTTTTACGGTACAGAAAATCTGTTGAATCCCCTGAAGGAAGGCCATGGGGTGCTGCTGATAGGCGGCCACTACACCACTCTGGATATGGGTGGTGCGCTTTTATCACTGGTAACACCCTATGATGTCACCTACCGCGCCAACAACGATGCTGTACTGGACTGGGTGATTCGCAAGGGTCGGGAGCGTTTTACCGATCACCAGCTGGAGCGCAGCGAAGTACGCCAGGTGCTGAAGGCTTTACGGGGCGGCCGGGTGTTATGGTATGCACCGGATCAGGATTACGGCTGGCGCCGTTCAGTGTTTGCGCCGTTTTTTGGTGTTGCTACCGCCACCGTAAAAGCCACCTCAAAGTTTGCCGCCCAGCCCAACACCAAAACCCTGTTTATCAGCCACTTTCGCAAAAAAGACGACAGCGGCTATGCCGTGTTTTTTTCACCGGTACTGGAAAACTTTCCCACGGGGGATGAAACGGAAGACGCCCGCATTGTGAATGAGATGCTGGAAAAAGAAATTCGCCGGGTGCCGGAACAGTATATGTGGGTGCACCGGCGCTTTAAAAGCCGGCCGAAAGGGGAAGCGCCCTTTTACAGGAAGAAGAAAAAATAGATCCGACTGCAGATCAGGCGTCGTTACTCACCGGAATCTGCATGGGGGATCTGAATTTCACATCAATCTGCTGTTGCAGCACATCGAACACATAGCCCGGCATCAAACTGCTGAAACAGGGCGGTTCCACGTATTCGCCCTGCCCCGCCGACAGCTGGTTCTTTACCTTCGGTCCCTGATATTCGCATTTGGGTTTCATGCAGGGGGCGCAGTTGTAGTTGGCAAACAGGTGCACCTGGTTTTGCCCGTAGGCGCCGGACAACCCGGGATCTGTGGGGCCATAAAGGGAAACGCAAGGCGTGTTCAGGGCGGCGGCGATATGGGTAAGGCCGGTATCCACCGCCACCACCCCCAGACTGCGCCCCAGCATATGAGCCAGATCCGTAAGCGTGGTGCGCTCCACCAGCTCCACGTGCTTGCCCTCTCTCGCCACTTCCTTGGCGATCTGTTTTTCTTCGTCGTAGCGCCAGGGAATCAGCACCCGGTAGCCTTTGCGCGCGGCCAGCCGGGCCAGGGACCGCCAGTAAAAGACCGGCCAGCGCTTGGTGGCCCAGGAAGAACCGCAAAAAAACAGGATATAGGCATCGCTGCCGGTGGCCACCACTTCGTTACTGGCCACGGTTACCCCGTTATTGGCCACCGCCCGGGGAAAGTCATACCCCAGGGCCTTGGCAAAAAACTGGCGGGCCCGCTCCACGGCATGCTGGCCCTTGGCCACGGCAATGCGGTGATCGTAAAAACGGGTGGCCATGGTTTCCCGGGCGGATTCTTTATCCAGGCCGTAAGTGGGGCCGTTGGCATAGCGCGACAGCCAGCCATTCATCCACACCCCTTCGGAATCCAGAATGGCGAAATAATCCTGAGCACGCAGCTGCCGCTTGACCCGCCACCAGTGGCCGCTGAAAAAATTCCTCACCAGATTGCGGGACAGCTGATGGGTTTTTACCGGAATGACCCGGTCCACGGCGTAATGCCAGTGGGGGATTTCCTGCAGGGAATCCTCCACCAGCCAGTCAAAACGGATACCCGGAATCATCTGGGTGGCATCCGTCAGCGCCGGCAAGGTGTTCACCACATCGCCGATGGAGGAGGTTTTGATTACAAGAACCCGCATGTTTTAGCCTGCTGCATTTCCCTGGTGCACATTCTGAAAAGGTTAACGGGTTTGCGGGATATGTACAGTGAACCAGGACCAGTTCACAAGGAATGAGCTGAATTGTCACAGGAAATACGCCGGCGCATAAAAAACGCCCCGGAGACCTGGCTCGCGGGGCGTTTTTTTGTTTTCAGCCGGCAATCAGGCCGCTGTCAGACGTAAGCAATCCAGTCCGGATGCTCCTCGCGACGGCCGTTCACCTGATCGAAATAAACTTTCTGCAGCTTTTCAGTCACCGGGCCACGTTTGCCGGCTCCTATGGTGCGGCCATCCAGTTCATTGATGGGCAGCACTTCTGCGGCGGTACCGGTGAAAAAGGCTTCGTCGGCCACGTAAACTTCATCACGGGTGATGCGTTTTTCGCGTACTTCGTAGCCCATTTCCTCTGCCAGGGTGATCACGGTGGAACGGGTAATACCGTCCAGGCAGGAGGTCAGTTCCGGGGTGTAGATAACGCCGTCGAACACGATAAAGATGTTCTCGCCACTGCCTTCGGCCACGTAGCCTTCGGGATCCAGCAGCAGGGCTTCCTGAGCACCGCCGGATAACGCTTCCTGCAGGGCCAGCATGGAGTTGATGTAATGGCCGTTGGCTTTGGCCTTGCACATGCTGATATTCACGTGGTGGCGGGTATAGGACGAAGTACGTACCTTGATACCCTGCTCCAGGGCTTCCGGCGTCATATAGGACGGCCATTCCCAGGCAGCCACGATCACGTGGGTTTGCAGGTTTTCAGCCCGCAGGCCCATGCCCTCGGATCCGTAAAACACCATGGGGCGCAGGTAGGCGTGGGGCAGGTTGTTTTCCTTCACACAGGCCAGCTGGGCGGCGTTCAGCTCGTCTTTGCTGTAAGGGATTTTCATGTTCATGATATGGGCGGAGCGGAACAGACGATCGGTGTGCTCCTTTAACCGGAATATGCCCGGGCCTTTGACGGTTTCATAAGCACGCACACCTTCAAACACACCCATTCCATAGTGGAGTGTGTGAGTTAACACGTGCACCTGGGCGTCGCGCCAGGGAACCATTTCACCATCAAACCAGATAAGACCGTCGCGGTCTGCCATGGACATAACCAGTAGCTCCTTACAAATTTACGAATAATGTCGTCTCAAAAGAGCGGCCCGCCAGAACGGCAGGCCGGGACCGCCAACTATATCACTGTTTGGCGGAAGTGGTCATCTTCTCCGGAAGCACCTTGTGCCAGATTTGCCGTACCGCCCGTCGTTCTGCGGCAAACTGGTCTCCCGGGACCTTGCCTTCCACATTCTGCAGCGCCTGGATATGGGTTTCGCTGCGGTAGGCGAGGTAGGCCTGGCTGAGGGTTTCCACCTCTTCCGGGGTGAGCAGGCCCACGGCCTCGATGGATTCCAGAATCCGCATATTATCCGGGTATTGCAGCAGTTCCGGGTGCTGGCGGGAATGGCACAGCACCAGATACTGGGTCAGGAACTCGATATCGACAATGCCGCCGGGATCCTGCTTGAGGTGGAAGATCTGATCCGGAGCCATGTCGGCCTCGTCCAGATCGGTCTTTTTCAGGGTACTGAGGTGACCGAGCATTTTATGGCGCATCTCGATCACTTCCTGGGCCAGCTGATCCGGATCCCGCTCCTCACTGAGCACTTTGGCGCGGCTTTCACCAAAAGCTTCCGCCAGTTTGGGGCAACCTGCCACCACCCGGGCACGCACCAGAGCCTGTTTTTCCCAGGTCCAGGCTTTTTCCAGCTGGTATTGCTCAAAGGCTTTTAGCGATGCCACCAGCAAACCGGCATTGCCGGAAGGCCGCAGGCGCATATCGGTTTCGTAGAGCATGCCGGATGCGGTACGGGTGGTCAGGATATGAATAATGCGCTGGCCCAGCCGGGTAAAGAACACGTTGTTATCGATACTGCGGTCGCCGGTAGTGGATTTGGTGGAGGCGGCATCGTGCACAAACACCAGATCCAGATCCGAGCTGTAGCTCAGTTCAATACCGCCCATTTTGCCGTAGGCCACGATGATAAAATCCGGATCACAGGGGGTGCCGTCCTCTTTGGTGGGCTGGCCATAACGGTCCACCATGTGCTTCCAGGCCAGTTCCAGCACTTCCTGCAAAATGGTTTCGGCTACCCAGGTCAGATAATCACTGACATTCATGACCGATAAGGTACCGGTAATTTCCGATGCGGCCACCCGCAGCAGATGCACTTTCTTGAATTGCCGCAGGCATTCCATTTGCTGTTCAAAATCATCTTCGGGAATGCGCAGCATTAACTGGCGCAATTCGTTTTTGAGCTCCGACACCGGCGGTGGTGAAAACAGGGAATTGGGATCGATCAGTTCATCCAGCAGCACCGGATAGAGCGCCATGACTTCCGCCACCCAGGGGCTGGCACAGGACAGGCTGGCCAGGCGATCCAGTGCCTGGGGATTTTCCACCAGCAATGACATATAAGCCGAACGCCGCAGAATACTGTTCACCAAAGGCACCACCCGTTCCAGTGCCACTAGACTCTGCTCCTGTTCACCACAGGCGATAAGTACCAGGGGCATTAATTTATCCAGGCGTTGCCGGGAAATCGCCTGCAAATGGATCACGGTTTTATCTTCTTTCAGATCACGAATGATCGCCCAGGCGGTTTGCAGTTCGTCATCTTTAAATCCCAGTTGCAGCAGGTTGTCGGCGGCTTCATGTTCTTCCATTTTATCCAGCCACAGACTTTGGGCGTCTTCGTTGTCTTCGGCATCTTCTGCTTCCTGCTGTGGTGGTGCCACCACGTTTTCAAAATGTTTGCGTACCTGATAGCGTTGATGATCCAGTGCCGAGGCAAAAGATTCCCAATCCGAAAACCCCATGCTCTGGGCCAGGCGCAAACGGTTTTCCTCATCATCGGGGATTTCCTGGGTTTGCCGGTCCGCCTGGGCCTGAATACGGTGTTCGCAATCCCGCAAAAAGATATAGGCCTCGCGCAGTTCTTTTGCGCCTTCCGCCGGAAACAATTCCAGTTCCACCAGCAACTGCAATACTTTTAGCAGGCTGCGTTCCTGCAGTTCCTTGTCCTGTCCGCCACGAATCAACTGAAACGCCTGCACAATAAATTCCACTTCACGAATGCCACCGGAGCCGGTTTTAACATTGTCCACCGCCCCCTTGCGCATCACTTCACGATTGATCAGGGCTTTCATTTCCCGCAGGGATTCAATCACCCCAAAATCAATATAACGGCGATACATAAAAGGCCGCAGATCCGATAACAGCCGGTCCCCCTCGCCATTATCATCACCAATGGGGCGCGCCTTGATCATGGCGTAACGTTCCCATTCCCGGCCCTGCTCTTCGTAATAGGTTTCCATGGCATCAAAACTTAATGCCAGCGCGCCGGCGGAACCGTAGGGCCGCAAACGCATATCCACGCGGAACACAAAACCATCGGCCGTCAGCTGATCCAGGCTTTTGATAATGCGCTGCCCCAGGCGGGCAAAAAAATCCCTGTGGGCAATAGCGCGGGAGCCGCCTTTGGTTTCCCCTTCGTGGGGAAAGCAGAAAATCAGATCAATGTCCGATGACAGGTTCAGTTCAAAAGCACCCAGCTTGCCCATACCCAGTACCACCAATGGCATGGGAGTGTCAGTATCTTTATAACAGGGCGTTCCCCAGGTGGGCGCCATCCACTGAGCATGACAGTTGGTGGCTTCCGCAATACAGGCATCCGCCAGATCGGACAGGTCTTTGGTAACTTCGGCAAAATCTGCCAGCCGACAGATATCCCGCCAGATAATGCGGATCATCTGTTCGCGGCGGAATTCCCGCAGGCACCGGTCCAGTTCGGTATCGTTGCTGATGTCTTCCAGTCTGGTTTTCAGGTGTTCACGCAACTCACCGGATGAGAAGGAACGACTCAGCGTTTCATCATTCAGTAGCTGCAAGAAAAGCGCTGGCCAGCGCACCCACTGATCCACAACGTAGTCGCTGGCAACGATGACTTTTTCAAGCTGTTCGCGGGTGCCGTCCTGCAGGCTGTTCAGCAGAGCAAGGCTGTCGGGCGCCTCTTCAAAGGCTTCCTCCAAACGCTGCCACTGGGCGCTGAGGTGTTGGGCAATGGGCTCGGGCCAGGCGGAAAATGCCATGGCATCTCCTTTGTCGGTTTTGTGGGTTGATTCAGCGGATTGGTGCAGACCTAAAAGTCTAGCATGATGAGATTGCGGAATGACATTAACAGCTGTCTGAATCCCGGGTGAGCGTTACCTGGCTGCCCGGGGGCGACAGCCGGCATTGCACCGGTTCGCCGCGGTTCCACACGTGGAACACAAAGGCATCGCGATCTGCCGGCAGTTGAAACGCCACCCTGGTGGGCACACCGTCCGTATTCACATGGATCACAGTGGCCTTGATGCCGGCGACGGTGAGGGTTTCACCGGGAACCAGGGCATGGGAACGGGCTCTTAGCAGGCTTTCCTGGGAATCCTGATACAGGCCTTCGGCCCCTTCGATCTCAAGCAGGCCGTTTGCTTTTACGGTGAGTTGCAGATCCTTCAATGCCGATACCAGGGGGATCACGGCTTTCGCTGTATTCAGCCCGTGGTAGGTACGCACCCCCTGAATATAACCGGCCACACTGGACACCGGTGGATTCAGAATCACATGAATCCTGTTTTCCTGCTCCGGTTTGATCACCAGATTTTTTGCGCCTTTATTAAGAATTCCGTCCATGGCCAGTTTCATTTGCACGGATTCAAATACCAGCAGCAACGGCGACAACACCAGCAGTGAAATTACCAGTAATCCGCTGGCCACAGGCGCCAGCTTGCCGGGCAAGCCAGCGAACTGTTTTTTATGATCGGTGCGCGCACCAAAGTACAAACCCGCCAGCGCAGCAAAAGGCAGACTGGCGGCAATCAGTAACCGGCTGTGGGGCGTGGTGGCACACACAGGCACCAGCATCAGTAAAACACTGACACTGAAAAACCGGGCCAGCGGATTGGCTTTTAACAGGGGAGCAACAGCAACACCCAGCAAACCAAAACCGACAACCCCTACGATGACTGGCAGCGTATTCCCCATCAGGGATTCAAACTCCGGTGGCAGGCTCCAGAACAGGCCGTTCAGTAAAATCAGATAACGTTCGGAGGCAGTCAGCAAAAACTGGCCGAACTGTGTCGGGTCCACATAATGGCCGGAGCCTTCGGCGCCATACCCCATCATGCTGCGGGCGACCAGCCAGACAATACCCAGCACGCCGTAAGGCGCAATGGTGAGCAGTTGCCTGAAATACCTTACTACGAACCCTTCACCAGCAGCCGGTTTTCGCACACTGCTGTCGTAGCAGAGCGCATAGGCCAGCAAGAAGAGTCCGCCACTCACGCCCATTTCACCGGACAGCAAACCCAGCGCAAAACAGAGCAATGCCAGCCAGTGAAAACCGGGTTTGCTTTCCCGGCGCCAGCGATCATGAAAATACAGGGTCAGGGCCACAAAGATGGAGGCCAGCACCGCATTGCGATTGGCCAGCCAGCCGGCGGCAAAACCGTGGGTATAGGACAGGCAGAAAATCCAGAAGGCCCACACCAGCGCCCGGCCCTTTAACCAGCGTTGCAACAGTTTATGGGTAACCAGCAACAGCAGCAGAAAATACACCAGACTGTGCAGATGCATTAACACCGGTTTGTCAGGCCACAACCGATAATCAATACCGTGGGTGATTTCCGATACCGGTCGCCAGAACATGTATTTTACGTCCGGCAAGGTCCACCAGGGCAACATGCCTTTGTCTACCAGCTGCTGGGTACGTTCGGCATTGCCATCCAGAAAGGTAAAGAGTTTGAATACGCCGGCCGCATCTTCGCCGGGTTGCGCCAGGGGGTTACCGGTTACCAGGCCCCAGTGATAGTAGTCATCCAGCTGCAGCCCGGTGAACAGGCTGGGGGATACCAGCAGCAACGCCAGCAACAGGGGCAACAGAAACTGTTTTCGGCTGGCAACACGCATAACAGACTACTTTCTCAGGTTCATTAAAGGGCGCTCGATAAACAGATACATAAAGCCCGCCAGGATCACAGTCACCAGCGTACCCAGGGCAAAAATGGCAAACACCGCATCCATATGGCCCACATCGGGATTGTCGTTCACCCATTTCACCGCCAGGCTGGCCAGCAACGCCACCGGCACCACGTGCACCAGATACATGGAATAGGATAATTGCGCCAGCGGGTACAGCACCCGGCTGCCCAGCAGTGCCTGACTAATGGTTTTGAACCAGCCATCACTGAAGGATGCCAGGATGATAATGGCCACACCCAGACCAAACAGATTCCGGTTAACGCTCTGGTAAGCGATATTAAACATCTGATAGTCATCAAACCGGTTGGACACCATGGGCGTGATCATGAATATCGCCACCAGCAAAAGGCCTGCCGCTTTGGTCAGCAACCCCAGGGGTGTGGCAAAAAATGCCATCACCTGTTCTTTGAAATAATGAAAATAATAACCCGCCATACAGCCACCCAGCAGAGCCCCGTAGCGGCTGTACAGATTATCGTATAACACGGAAAAATGATGGGCGTGAAAATCCTCGTCCGCTGCCAGCTGACTTTGCGGCAAGGTACGAATCTGTTCATCGCTCATAATAATCAGAAAACGAATGGCAATAGCGGCAAACCACAAACCCCATAACCACACCAGGGGGCGACGGGTTTTCAACACAAGAAAGGTCAGCAGCAACGGAAAGATCAGATAGAACTGTTCTTCAATGGCCAGAGACCAGGTCCAGTTCATGGCCTGTTCCTTGTAGTGAATAAAATTGTTCACATAAAAAATATTGGCCCAGAGGTTTCCGGTATTGGAGTTTTCCTGTTGCCCCAGCAACAGCCAGTACAACAGAATGGCAAAGTAATACACCGGGCTTAACCGCAAAAAACGCCGCACATAAAAGTTGCTCAGACGAATACGCCCCATGCTGTCGATCTGGCGCAGCAGTATGCCGGTAATCAGAAACCCGCTGATAACAAAGAACACATCAACGCCCTTGTCGGAGTTAATGATCCAGGAAAACAGGTAACCGCCCTCTTCCACCATGGCCGACAGGCTGGTGCTGGGTTGCAGATAGGCGTACATCATGTAGGAGTGAAAGATAAGCACCAGCAACATGGAAATAGCACGCAGTCCGTCCACCACATCCACGTTGGTGGCAGGTCGGGACATGAGATAGCGAAAGTTCCGCGGAATGGAATAAGCAGCAAGCAGTTTTTTCATCGAACAGGAGCGCAAATTATCGTTATACGGCCCACAGCCGGTGAATTATCCGGGGCAGGGCCCTTAAGTTCTTGTTATTGTTGGAAGAACCGTTCAGAGGGGGCCCATTCTACGGGTGTCCGGGAACAAATGGAATCCGGCAATCTGTAAACTTTGGTATCACTGTGGCCCGGGTCTCAACTGGTGAGTGATTTGGGGGCCACCCGCAGCACTTCTTCCGGGGTGGTCACGCCGGCCGCCACCTTGTTGGCACCGCTGAGGCGCAACGTGCGCATGCCTTCCTTCATGGCCTGCTTTTTGATGTTCACGATGGGTTCCGAGTGGGTGATCATGTCCTTGATTTCCTGCGAAAAAGGCATGACTTCGTAAATACCGATCCGCCCCAGGTAACCGGTTTTACGGCATTCCAGGCAGCCGACGGGCATTTTGACCTTTTCCGGCAGCTTGCTTTTCCAGGGGGATATCAGGTTTTCCCACAAATCGGGATCAATAAAGGAATCCCGTTTGCAGTGGGGACACAGGGTACGCACCAGCCGCTGGGCCATGACCCCCAGCACGGTGGCACCAATCAGATAAGGCGGCACCCCCAGATCCATTAACCGGGTAATGGCGGTGGGGGCGTCGTTGGTGTGCAGGGTGGAAATTACCAGGTGGCCGGTGAGCGCTGCCTGAATGGCCATGTTGGCAGTGGGCAGATCGCGGATCTCACCCACCATGATAATGTCCGGGTCCTGACGCAGCAGGGCCTTTACGCCGTCGGCAAACCCCAGCTTGATGTTTTCCATCACCTGCATCTGGTTAAAGGAAGGCTCCACCATTTCGATAGGGTCTTCGATGGTGCAGACATTCACTTCCCGGGTGGCCAGCTGCTTGAGGGTGGAATACAAAGTGGTGGTTTTACCGGAACCGGTGGGGCCGGTTACCAGCACGATGCCGTTGGCCTGGGTCACCATGGACTGCCAGCGCTCGTAATCCTCGTCCGCCAGGCCCATTTCCACGGAGGAGCGCACCAGCACGTCCGGGTCGAACACCCGCATCACCAGTTTTTCGCCAAAGGCCGTGGGCAGAGTGGAAAGCCGCAGTTCCACCTCGCTGCCCTCCACACTTTTGGTTTTCAGGCGGCCGTCCTGGGGGCGGCGTTTTTCCGCCACATCCATGCGGCCGAGAATCTTGATCCGGCTCACCACCGCTGCCATCACATTGGCGGGCAATTCGTACACGTCGTGCAACACACCATCAATCCGGAAGCGCACATAGGCGTGCTCCCGGCGGGGTTCCAGGTGAATATCACTGGCCCGCTGATCAAAGGCGTATTGCAGCAGCCAGTCCACAATATTCACGATGTGCTGGTCGTTGGCGTCGGGGGATTTCAGTTCCCCCAGCTGCAGCAACTGCTCGAAATTGGTTACCCCGGTAAGGTTCTGGCCGCTTTTGCCGGTGGCCCCGCTGACGGAACGGGCCAGGTTATAGAATTCAAGCGTGTAACGATGAATATCGGCGGGATTGGCCACCATGCGCTTGATCTTTTTGTCCCGCAGGGTCTGGGACAGGCCGCTTTCCCATTCGTTGTAGAAAGGCTGACCGCTGACGATCACCACTTCGTGCTCACGCACTTCCACGCACAGAATCTGATGACGCTCGGCAAAGTTGAAGGACATGACGTCGGTCACCACATCCACGTTCACCTTCAATGGGTCGATATGGTACACATCCTGGCCCGATTTCTTCGCCAGCCAGTCGGTAAGCCGGTCCACATTCAGGTGACCGTGCTCGTCCTGCTGGTCCTGCAGCTGGAACTTGCCCACAAACTGGATCGGGTTCCAGCGCAGCTCCTCTTTTTCACGGCGACTGCCGGAGACAAAATTGGCATCCCGGTCGCTGAGCCGGCCGTCTTCCACCAGCTCATCAAGCACCCAGCGCAAATCGATCATGGTGTTGGGTAGCTGAAAATTTGCCCGTTTGTTGGATGCACTCACGCCTGGAACCTTTCTGTTGTCTGATCTGCTTTTTGGTGTGCTGTTGTTCTGCCTTTGTGTCAGTTTAGCCCGACAGCCCGGATTATGGCCAAGACTGACTCGACAATTTCGCAAAAATATCAATCAGAGCGGCAGGTTAGGTCATTTTTACTGCGACAGGGTTAGACGCTTTCCGGGCTTTGGGCCAAACTTTAATAACACTGCATTGATTTTCACTGACTGAGGCACACCATGGCAAAGGCCCTGGAGTTTACATCGCCGTTTTATGCCGCGGGCGAGTTTCCGTTCAACGACGGAATTGCAAAAGACCACCTGAAGATCGAGGAAGACGCGCTCGCCGAACTGCTGGAACGCTACCAGCCGGATCAGCTGGAGCGGGATCAGATTACCCAGTATGGCCTGGATCTGGTGGAAGGCATTCGCGGCCACAAGGGTGGTGTGCATATTGAAACTTTCCTGAAGGAATACGGCCTGGACAACACCGAGGGCGTTACCCTGATGTGCATGGCCGAGGCACTGCTGCGCATTCCTGATACCCAGACCGCCGAACGCTTTATCCGCGACCGCCTGGAAACCGCCGACTGGAGCCAGCACCTGGGCCACAGTGATACCTTCTGGGTGAATTTTTCCACCTGGGGCCTGCTGCTCACCGGCAAACTGCTGAAAGGCGATGCCCGCAAAGGGGCTGCCTGGTTTGGTGATCAGGTCAAAGGCCTGATCCGCAAAATGGGCGAGCCACTGGCATTAAAAGCCCTGCGTCAGGCCATGCTGATGATTGGTCAGCAGTTTGTGGCGGGCGAAACCATTACCGAAGCTATTCAGAACAACTTTACGGAAATTGAAAAAGGCTACAAGCATTCCTACGACATGCTGGGCGAGGCCGCCATGCGCCAGCAGGATGTGGAGCAGTATATGGAAGCTTACCGGAGCGGCATTTTGGGGGTGGCAGAACAGCACAAAACCCAGCCGGAAGCCGCCGCCATTTCCATCAAGCTGTCGGCACTGCACCCCCGCTTTGAACTGCGTCAGGGCGAAGGCCTGAAAATACTGAAAGACAATCTGCTGAACCTGCTCACCTGTGCCCACGAACACGACGTACCCATTACCATTGATGCCGAAGAATCCTGGCGCCTGGAACCCCAGTTAAAACTCTTTGCCGACGTGATTGGCGCCGAACCCTTTCGCCACTGGGGCAAACTGGGGCTGGCGGTACAGGCTTATCAAAAACGCTCCCTGGCCGTACTGGACTGGCTGATTTCCCTGAGCAAAAGCATTCACTGCCAGATTCCCGTACGCCTGGTAAAAGGCGCTTACTGGGATACGGAAATCAAACAGGCACAGATTCTGGGGCTGGAAGACTACCCGGTTTATACGCTGAAAGCCGGCACCGATCTTTCCTATCTGGTGTGCGCCCACAAACTCATCAAAGAAAAACATTTTCTGCTGCCGCAGTTTGCCACCCACAACGCTCATACCGTTGCCACCATTCTGACCTTTGTGAAAGAGCGGGAAAACTTTAACTACGAATTCCAGCGCCTGCACGGCATGGGTGATGCACTTTACGACCACTTGTTAGCCAACTATGAAAACATTCGCTGCCGGGTGTATGCCCCCGTGGGCAATTACCGCGAAGTGCTGCCTTACCTGGTGCGGCGCCTGCTTGAAAACGGCGCCAACACATCTTTTGTGCGCCTGATCAATCAGGGCGTGGACAAGGAAAAACTGCTGGAAAGTCCGGAAAAAACCCTGCAAGGCTATGAACGTTTGCGCAATTCACAAATCCCACGGCCCGGCAAACTGTTCAGCCCGGAACGGCGCAATTCCAGAGGCCTGGATCTGGAAACCGGCCACTCGTTAAAAACCGTAAAACGTAAAATGGAACCCTTTCTGGCAAAGGAATGGCACCTCAACGAAACCGCCCTTGAAGAGAAGCAGGCCACCATTATCCAGAGCCCTTCCGATGTGCAGGATACCGTGGGCAGTTTTGTGCCCAGCAGCAAACAGGATTGCCATCAGGTGTTCGACAAGGCCCTGGAGGCTCGCGACAACTGGCGCAGTTACAGCGCCGATATGCGCGCGGATTTACTGGTGAACCTGTCCAACCTTTACGAGGAAAACTGCTACGAACTCATGGCCCTTGCCATGCGGGAAGCCGGTAAAAATATCGTGAACGCATTGGGTGAAGTGCGCGAAGCCGTGGACTTTTGCCGCTACTATGCACTGCAGGCCCGCAAACTCATGAGCGACAGCACCGAGCTGCCCGGCCCCACCGGCGAGCACAATGCCCTGGCCATGGAGCCGCGGGGCACCGTGCTCTGCATCAGCCCCTGGAATTTTCCCCTGGCCATTTTTACCGGTCAGGTCACTGCCGCACTGGCTGCCGGCAACACGGTCATCGCCAAGCCATCCACGCTCACGCCATTAATTGCCGCCCGCGCCATTGAACTCTTTCATGAAGCAGGCATTCCGGAGCATGCGGTACAGCTGCTGCCGTCACCGGCCAAACATCTTGAATCCGCCATTCTGGGTGAAGCGCAGTTAAGCGCCGTGATGTTCACCGGCTCCAATGGTGCAGCGGTCAGTATTAACCGGGCGCTGGCCAAACGCAGTGGCCCCATTATTCCCTTTGTGGCAGAGACCGGCGGTCAGAACGCCATGATTGTGGACAGCTCCGCTCTGCCGGAACAGGTGGTAAGAGACGTGACCCTGTCGGCCTTTGACAGTGCCGGGCAACGCTGTTCCGCCCTGCGGGTGCTCTTTATTCAGGAAGACATCAAAGACCGTATTATCGCCCTGCTGACCGGCTACATGCGCGAATTGCGCATTGGCGATCCCATGCGCATGGACACGGATATCGGCCCGGTGATTAACAGCCACGCCCGCTCGGAACTGGAATTGCACATTGAGCGCTTCCGCAGTAAAGGACAGGTGATTTACCAGTGCGAACTGAATGGCGCCTGCCGGCTGGGCCACTTTGTGCCGCCTACGCTGATCGAAATCGATCATATCAGTGATCTGTATGACGAAGTGTTCGGCCCTGTGCTGCACATTGTCAGTTACAAGAGCACGGAAATTAACGACGTGATTGACCAGATCAATGGTACCGGTTTTGGCCTGACCCTGGGCGTGCACAGCCGCATTCAGGGCTTTGCCCAGGAGATTGCGCAAAAGGTGCAGGTGGGTAATGTGTATGTGAATCGCAACATGATCGGCGCCACCGTGGGAGTACAGCCCTTTGGTGGCCGGGGCCTTTCCGGTACCGGGCCCAAAGCCGGCGGCCCCCATTACCTGCTGCGGTTAATGCACGAAAAATCCTATTCCATTAACACTGCCGCTATCGGTGGCAATACAACGCTATTAACGGATCAATAAAACTTTTACACTGACACTGATAATGCACCGCAATCCATTCACTGTTTTTTTTCGCTGGTGTATTTATACTTTGCCATCATCATCACAAAGGATAAACGCAGTCTTTGAGCCAGGATTCCATGAACAAGGCAACGGATGAGCAGCCACAGGACCAGTACGTTAACTGGTTTCGCAGCGCTTCCCCGTACATTAATGCCCACCGCGGCAAAACCTTTGTGATCGCTTTTGGTGGCGAGGCGGTGCAACACCCCAATTTTATTCACCTGATTCATGATATCGCCCTGCTGGACAGCCTGGGCATTCGCCTGATTCTGGTACACGGCTCCCGCCCCCAGATTAACGAGCGGCTGGCGGAATCCGGCATTCAGAGCCAGTTCGCACAAAAGCGCCGCATTACCGACAGCCAGTCACTGCCGGCGGTAACCCAGGCCTGCGGTTACGTGCGCCACCAGATCGAAGCCGCACTGTCCATGGGGATGAACCACTCCCCCATGCAGGGCGCCAAAATGGAAGTGTTCTCCGGCAACTTTCTTACGGCACGGCCCTATGGCGTACGCGACGGGGTGGACTTTCAGCACACCGGCGAAGTGCGCAAGGTAAACACCCGGGCCATTCACCAGGTGCTGGACCAGCGGGGCGTTACACTGATTTCCCATATGGGCTATTACCCCACCGGCGAACTGTTCAATTGCGCCTGGGAGGAAATTGCCGAAGCGGTGGCCACCCAGATTCAGGCGGACAAACTCATTATTCTGGATGAGGATGCCGGCCTGCTGAACGAGGCCGGTACCCTGATCCGGGAACTGACCACCGCAGAAGCCAGCGGCCTGCTCACCCGCCAGGGAGAAAAACAGCTGCCCCATCTTGAAGCGGCCCTGCGGGCCTGCGAGCAGGGGGTATCCCGCTGTCATCTGCTGAGTTTTCAGCAGAACGGCGCCCTGATCCGGGAACTCTTTACCCTGGACGGCAGCGGCACTCTACTGGCACAGGAAACCTACGAAAAAATCCGCCCGGCCACCATTGATGATGTGGGCGGCCTGCTGGAACTGATCGAACCCCTGGAACAGGACGGGGTGCTGGTACGCCGTTCCCGGGAACTTCTGGAAACAGAAATTGACCAATTTTTATTGATCGAACGGGACGGCGTGATTATCGCCTGCGCCGCTCTGTACCCCTTCCCGGAAGAGCAGTCCGGCGAGCTGGCCTGTGTGGTGGTGAATCCCGGGTACCGTAAAGGGCAGCGGGGCGACAAGCTGCTGACACAGATCGAACAGCGGGCCCGGCAGGCAGGGCTGACATCGCTGTTTGTGCTCACCACCCGTACTGCTCACTGGTTTCATGAGCGGGGGTTCCAGCCGGCAAGCCCCGATCAGTTACCCCAGCAGAAAAAGAAGCTCTACAATTTACAGCGTAATTCCCGGGTCTTTATCAAACCATTGTAAGCGGGTATAACCCACGGAATTTGTTCGATATTTACACAAGATTTACATATTTCTGGCCATCGGACGGTAAGAATCGCTAGAATCGCGAGGCAGCGAAAAAAAGGGCAGTTGCCCGCAGGGGAATCAGTTTTTAGTTATGGGCCTGAAGACAATCATAGTGCCATGGCTGGCGAACTTTATGACCAGCGACAGCCTGCGTAATCTCAAGCGCGGCTGGTTTGAAATTGAACGTCGTCTTATCCCTTCGTTAAACACGGTGGTTTTCTATCACCGGGTTAATGACCCCTATTCCTTTCTGTTGCTGCAGGCTATTCCCCGTTTTCTTGAGGATTTCAAAGTCAATCTGGAACTCCGCCTGGTGCTGGATCTGCCGGAAGACCTGAATCCGGAACCGCAAAAGTGGCAACACTACGCCCTGCAGGATGCCCGTCGCCTGGCCAGATTCCATGGCCTGAATTTTGACGAAAGCGCCAGCACCCCCTCTTACGAAGACTCCCTTAAAGCCACCGCCATCCTGCTGAAACACAGCAACCGGCCCAAGCTGCTGCATCTGGTGAGCGAAGTGACCGGTGCCCTGTGGGGTACCAGCACCACCACCTTTGAAAGCTGCCTGAAACGCTACGGCATGATGCCGGAATCCCAGGCGAAAAAGCGTATCAAGGAATCCCGGGAGCAGTTGCTGAAAGCCGGCCACTATATGTCGGGCATGCTCTATTACGGCGGTGAATGGTACTGGGGCATGGACCGGCTGGGGCATCTGGCAGAGCGCCTGAACAAGCCGGGTATTCGCCGTGACACCGGCGATGTGGCCGAGTACCAGAAGCAGTACCAGCACCTGTTGCAGGGCTATAACACCCTGCGCCCACGGCCCAAGCAGGTACAGATTCTGGAGTTTTATTTTTCATTCCGCAGCCCTTATTCCTACCTGGCGGCAGAGCGGGTATTCAAGCTGGCGGAACTGTACAAGATACCGCTGGAGATCAAACCGGTGATGCCCATGGTGACCCGCGGCATTCCCGCCCCCAAGATCAAACGCATGTACATCGTGAAAGATGCCAAACGCGAAGCCAAACGCTTTGGCATTCCTTTCGGCAAGGTCTGCGATCCCCTGGGGGAAGGCGTGAACAACTGCATGGCCCTGTTCACCTATGCCCGCCAGCAGGGCAAGGACAAGGAATTTATTGCCGCCACTTCCACTGGTATCTGGGCCCAGGGCATGGACATGTCCCAGCAGGGCAATCTGCGCAAGATCATTAAAAGTATCGGGCTGGACTGGGAACAGGCGAAAAAGCACCTGAGCGCCGACTGGCAGCCCATGGCCGAAGGCAACCGCAACGATCTGGAAGCGCTGGGTCTGTGGGGCGTGCCCAGCTTTAAATACGGGGATCTGGTGATCTGGGGGCAGGACCGCCTCTGGGCGCTGGAAGATGCCATACTGTCGGCCACCAACGGCAGCAGGAAATCAGCACGGCCCCAGGCCACACCGGTGCCCCGCCAGGAAAAGCGCTGAGCTTTAGGGTACACTTGGCGCTCTCTCAACCCGACCACAGGTCGCCAGACCAGGCTGCTGCCACCATGTTGCCATCATCGTCACTGACACCCCCGCCCGTTACCTGTCGCAGCGGTTGCGGCGCCTGCTGCATTGCACCGTCCATCAGCACTCCCATTCCCGGCATGCCCGATGGCAAACCCGCCGGGGAACGCTGTCTTCAGCTGGATGACGACAACGCCTGCAAACTCTTTGATGATCCGCGCCGGCCTGCGGTATGCAGCGCCTTTCCCGCGGCCGAGGATGTGTGCGGTGCCAACCGTGACGAAGCCATGGCGCTGATCGCCCGCTGGGAACAGCTTACCTGAGGTGCCCCCGAACGGATCACACCGGTTCTCTGACCGGATACAACGCAGGCTGCTTGCACTCCCCTGCGTTTCATGGAAACCTTAGCCACATAAAAATCAGAAATGACCTATAAGAATAATCAAGGACCAAGGAGATATCGGATGAGAAAGCCCCTTACCCTGCTCGGTGCCGCAGTGTTTGCACTTGGCATTCAGGGCTGCGCCAACACCATCAAATACGGCGACGCCACCAAGGCGGAAACCATTCAGACGGAAATCGGTATCAGTGAACTGCAAATGGCCACCCAGCGACTGGTATCCAAAATGCTGGAATACCCTTCGGTAAAAGACCGTACGGAAAACCGCCGCCCCACCATCGCGATCGATGCCATTACCAATCACACCCATAATTCCCTGGATACCGGCCCCATGACCGCCAGCGTGTTTGAAGAGCTCACCAGCTCCGGCAAGTTCCGTTTCAGCAGTCCGGAACAGGTGCGGACCAGCCGTGAAGCAGCCAAAAATCTGCTGGATTTCGGTGCTACCACCGAACCGGCGGCACAAAAAATAGGCAAGGCAGTAGATGCGGATATGGTGGTGTACGGATCACTGGTGGATATCATCCGGATCAAACCCACCCATAAAGAAGTGTATTACCGTATCAATCTGCAGTTACTGGATACGGGCAGCGGCGAAGTCATCTGGCACGACGAACATGAAATTCTGAAAAGCCAGCGCAAAGCGGTGTACGGTATTTAACAGCCGGTTGTAACCGGGCTTTTTCTGGCAGACCGTTTCTGACAGGCCGTTTTGAACAGGCGGTCTGTCAGGCCCAGGCCATGGCCTGCTGCCATTCATTGCCGTTGTCGTGATAAGCGGCCAGCACTTCAATCTTGCCAACGATGTTATCGTTGAGATTCCTTATCTCATCTGCCGGGATACGATATTCCCTGTGTTCCGGGCCACCAATAATGTACACCGGCCGCGGATCGATATAGTCCTTGCGTACCCGAAAACGCAGCACGTAACCGACACCGGACTGTTCCACATTCCACTGGGATGCAATCCGGTGCGCGAAGGATTCGTGCAACATGGGATAAAAATAGCGCTGCCATTGCAGCCGGGGTGGGAAGGATTTCCATCCCGAGTCAGCAATGCATTTTAACTGTCCTGGCCCTACTGAGCGGTAAAGGGTTACCGTCTCTCTGTTTTGTCTAGCCATTTACCTACTACGCCCCAATGTTTTTACAGACTCATTGTAGTCAGCATTTCTGCTGTTGTCGGTGGTACCTGTTCAAGTTTTTGCGAAGAAGCCTCGGCAATTACCAGATATCGCAGGGGACTTCCTGCCTGCCAGTCCACAAATGGATAACAGGCAACCAAAGCTATTTTGGGAACCGCCGCATCCAGTGCGATCCTTGAGTGTCGCACGTCCGTGATATGAATTTCCTTGACCTGAAACCCTGTTCGGGAACCATCAACGGTTTCCAGAAAAAACTCATCGCCCGGCACAACCTGCTGCAAAAACGCAAAGTGAGTATCCCGGTGGCCGCCGATCACGCTGATCCCCGATTGCCCCGGCGCCACACTAGCAGATAAATGGGCAGGCCCGAAGGCCAGGTTTCGCCCGCTGGCGCCGGCCAGCACAATCAGTTCGCGATTCAGCGCCGGCCAGTGAAGCTTTGCCATGGGCCAGGTGTCTGCCCATGGCCAGGGTGGCACAGTTGCCGCCACCTTGCCGGCCTGATACTCCATGCGCATTTCATGCCAGGCCTGCTCCAGCAACCATTGTGCAAGTTCTGCCTTGGCCAGCATATAGGCACCATGACCTATCTGCCAGCCGCCAAAGAGCACCAGGCCCGCCATCAGGAGTCGTGTTTTCATGACGACCTCCCTGAAAACACGCTACTCAGCCGTGATGGTAATCCTATTGCAGAAAAGTGACAGACATATTTCATGCGGGAGACAATTGCAGCCAATAACAGACTCAGGCACCCGATCAGCAACTGGTAATGAATACCCAACGCGGTTTGCGGCATGCCCACAGAAGGCGGCTGTTGTTTGGAACCGTGGGGCATCAGGTTGGGTACCTGCTGTTTATGCAGCGGATCCTTTGACTCCCGTACAACGTCTTTTGCAATGGCGACAAAACTGGTGAATCGGGTAACGATGCCGTAATCCAGGCCCAGATCCAGAATGCCGTTGCGATGCAGATCGCGATTGCCCTGCCGTATGCTGTCATCCTCCAGGGACTGGACTTTTTCCCGGGCCCACAAGGTAGCCACCCCCGGTGAGCCCGCATCCGTTTGTGAAGGCGGCGTCACGGGCAGGTTCTGCTGCCAGTGTTGCCCGGAGAATTTTCCCGACACGGTGATGTCATCCGGCCAGTCCTGGAACCGGGCATGCAACACCAGCGGCTGCCCGGCATACAGATCGGGAATCTGTTGAGGAAACAGTTCGGCGCCACCTCCGGGGAAATTCACCTGAAGATCCGTCATCACGGGTTTTTCGATACGATCAAACAGCTCTGCCATTTCCTGCTGCACCTGTTGCTGACTGCCGATCATGGCAAAGGTGCCCTTGCCGAATTCCGCCGCCTTGCGCATAAAAAATTCGTTGGGAGCAGAGCCAATGCCCACGGTGTACAAGCGGCTGTTCCCCAGGCGGGTATGAATCAGCTCCAGCAGTGCCCGTTCATTACCCACGCTGCCATCGGTAATAAACACCACCTGGCGCAGAAAGCCTTCGTCAGCAGGTGTGTTAAATGCGGCTTCCAGTGCACCGTACATTTCCGTGCCGCCATTGGCATGCAGGGACTGAACAAAACCCCGGGCCTGCTGCAGCCAGCGTTGCTCCGCCATTTGCGGTTGCGGGAACAGGGCACGATGGTAGGAATTGAACTCGATCAGGTTAAAGCGATCCCCGGGCCGCAAACGATCCAGCGCCATCAGCACGGCCGCTTTTGCCTGGGCAATGGAGGCACCGGACATGGAACCGGAGGTATCGATAATAATCAGCAATTCCCGCGGCGGCACCACATCGGCAAAGGCCTGCTGGGGTGGCATTAACATCAGCAGGCCGTGCTTTGCTTTCTCCGCGGCAGCACTGCTTTCCCCGTCACCGGCCCCGTTAAGCGGCTGCTCTTCAAAAAACATGGCGGCGGTGGGTGCCTGGCTGGGCACCGGCCGCCAGCGCAGCTCAAAATCCCGGTTCATCACCACCGGATTCTGGCGCGGCGCAATACGGTAACGGGCGGACTGCCGTTCCACCCGCACATCGTGATAAGGCGATTCCACTGCAGCCACATCAAAGCCCGGGGTCAGATCCACCGACAGGCTGGCCCGGTGGGATTGGTTATCCGGCGGGTTGCGAATCTGGGGCGGCGTGATTTCCGGGGCATCGGGCACCTGATCCGTCGCAAAAGCCCAGCCATTCGCGGATAACACCGGCGGATGCTGTATTGCTTCTGTCAGAGGTTTACCGGGAATATAGCGGGGAGTCAGGGTCAGTGGCACCCGCACAGAAAACTCATCCCCTTCGTAATGCAGCTTCTGCAGATAGCTGAACTCCACATCAATGGCCGCACCGGGAGCGATATTGGCCACCCGGGTGGTGAACAGGTTGGGCCGCTGTTGTTCCAGCAAGCCGGCCTGTTTGCCTTCCTGTTTGGCTTTGATAAAGAGTTTTTGAGCCTGCTGCTTTTCCTTGATGATGCCTTCAATCACCCGCTCACCGATCTTGATGCGCATCTGATTCACCGCACTGTCGCTGGGCAGGGGGAACACGTAGGTGGCTTCCACCCAGTCCCGGGACTGATTGCGAAACTGCTGGGTGACCCGGGCCTGCACCACCATGCCGGATACCGTCAGTGACACATCGCTGCCCAGCCGCATCAGCCCGCGGTAACCCTGGGCACTTTTGGCCACCAGGCTGCCGGTACCCACTTCTGACAGATTCTGGTAGCTTTCCTGTCCTTGCGCGGGGACCTCATCCGCACGGGCATTGGATTGCAGCAGGACCATTAAAATCAGCATCACCGCGCCCAGAATCAGGTCCTGGCGGCGGACCTTATCCCAGAACCCGGCGTTTTCCGGTGAGTGTTGCGAGTGCAGCGCGGAATCCGCTGCCGGCAGTAAATAGCGCCTGGAAGACATAATGGAAACTCCCCTGAGTAAAGTGGCTGTGTTGGTTGTTGTCCGGTACTGACTGACATTGAACAGGGGAATTCAGGCACCAGAAGGCACCAATAACGGCAGGGCGGTGATCAATTATGGCGAATTATGGCAGGGCCGCAGGTAGTACCACTTTGCTGGTACAATGAGCCAACCTGTTAAAAATAAAAACCCAGTCAGTCTTGCTTCTGAGGATTCCATGAATCGCCATATCGCCATTGTTGAGGACGAAGCCGCCATCCGGGAAAACTACCGGGATCTGTTCAGCCGCAGCAGCTATCAGGTAAGCCTGTACGATAACCGGCAGGATGCCATTACCGCCTTTCGCAAAGGTTTGCCGGATCTGGTAATTATCGATGTGGGGCTGAAAGAGGAAATCGAAGGCGGCTTTGATCTTTGCCGGGAGTTGCGGCAGCTGTCGGCGGATATTCCCATTATTTTTCTTACCGCGCGGGACAACGAGCTGGATGCGATTTCCGGTTTGCGCCTGGGCGCGGATGATTACCTCACCAAAGATATCAGCATGCCCCATTTGCTGGCCCGGGTGGTGGCCCTGTTTCGCCGCCTGGATGCGTTGAAAAATCAGCAACCCCAGCAACAGGCATTGCAGGTGGATCATTTGCGGCTGGATGTGGATCGCATTGATGCGGCCTGGCGTGAACAGGATCTGGAACTGACCTTGACCGAGTTCTGGATGGTGCATGCCCTGATCAAACACCCCGGCCATGTCAAAAGCCGCCAGCAGTTAATGGATGCTGCCAGCGTGGTGCTGGACGACAACACCATTACCTCCCATATCAAACGTATCCGCAAAAAGTTTCTGGCCATTGATCCGGACTTTGATGCCATACAAACCGTGTACGGTGTGGGTTACCGCTGGCATGAGAATCATAAAAACCAATGACTTTTTCACTGATCCGGCAGTTATTTATTGTTTCACTGTGCACCCTGATTCTGCCATGGACCGGCTGCCAGTATGTGCGGGAAATGGAAACCCTGATTCGCCAGCAACAGAGTGAAACCCTGCAGGCCTTTGTTAAACCCCTGGCAGAAAACCTCAAAGAACATGAACTGTTTCAGAAAATGGCCACGCAAATCCGCAACGATGAAACACCGTTTTTTGCGCCCAATACCGATGCCCCCATCAGCATTGACGGCTACCGGGATGAATGGATTACCTACAGTGAAATACCGCTGCTTTCGCCCACTGCCACAGCAAACAAATCTGAAAACAAATCAGCACAAGGCGGCCAGATTCTGAGCGCGGTAAATCAGGATTATCTGTTCCTGTTTATTGAAATCGCCGATGCCAACGTCGCTTACTACAATCCCCAACAAGCCGCTTTACACCATAACGACTGGCTGCGGCTGGTGAGCAACTCCCACGAGTTTCATATTTTTACCTCCGCTCCGGGCAGCACCCAGAGCCTGCGTTATTTTCCGCAGCGCCGGGAACGCTTGCCCACCACCCAGATCGAAGGCAACTGGCAGGAGCATGCCGGTGGCTATCAGGTGGAACTGAAAATACCCCGGGCGCTGGTAGCAGACGGTTTACGTATCGAGGCCATCGACAGTCAGGGGGATCAGCCCCGGGTGATTGCCCGCACTGATGCGGCTATTTCACCGCTACTGGTACCGTCCCGCTCACTCAGCAACTGGCTGCAACGCTATAACAATAATCCCTGGGATATACAGATTGTGAATGACAAAGGCTGGCCCCTGGTGGACCCGCCCCACGCTAACGACAGCGATCCCCTGCAACCCCCGCTGGTAACCCGCGATGAACTGGAAACCCTGTTGCTGAACCGGATCTACCGGTTTTTTCTGGAAGCCGCACTGCCGGTAAACTTTGCCCATCAGTGGCCGCTACGCAGCACACAGCTGTCCGGCCTGCATCAGCGGATTCCTGTGGAAGAATTGCTTGAAGGAGAGGAACTGGATACCGGCATGGCCCGCTGGTATGCCCTGTCCAAATACAATCAGTCGGCCCTGCTGGTGGTGGAACCCGTTTTTCAGAACGGTAATCTGTCCGGCTATGTGCTGGCCACCCAGACAGAAAAAGCCTGGCTGAGTTTTACCAACCAGGCGTTGCGCCGGGTGATGAATCTGAGCCTGCTGAGTTTTGCGGTGCTGGTGCTGATTCTGCTGGGCTATGCGGTGTGGCTGTCGTTGCGGATCAAACGGCTAAAGCAGGCAGCGGAACAGGCCATTCTGCCGGACGGCACCATTATCCCCTTTAACGCCAGCAAAGCACCGGATGAACTGGGCGCCCTGAGCCAGAGTTACACTGAGCTGCTCACCCGGGTTAAAAACTATAATGAATATCTGCAAAGCCTGACCCATAAGCTGGCTCACGAAATCCGTACACCACTGGCCATTGTAAAATCGTCGCTGGAAATGTTGCCCATGGTAAAAGGCGAGGAACAGCAGACGTATATTGACCGGGCACTCAGTGGCAACCAGCGGCTGGCCAATATTCTTAATTCCATGAGTGAATCCACCCAGGTGGAACAACTGGTACAGCATGCGGAGTTTCACACAGTTACTCTGAACACCTTGCTGGAAGAACTGGTGAACGCCTACAGCAGTACCTATCCTGATTATCAGTTCCGGCTGACACAGCCCGCCCCCCCCTGCACCCTGAATGGTAACCCCGAACTGCTGGCACAACTGCTGGACAAACTGGTGGATAATGCCCGGGATTTTACCCCCGTGGGCGACACCATCACGATTGATCTGCAACACAACAGCAAGGGCCTGATTCTATCGGTCAGCAATCCGGGTTCACAATTGCCGGATACCATGGCCGGACAACTTTTCGATTCCTTGATTTCAGTGCGTGATAACCAGAAAAAAGATAACAAAGAGTCTGCGCATCTTGGGCTGGGACTTTATATCGTTCGTCTTATTGCCCAGGCTCACAACGCCAAGGTGACCGCCTTTAATCTTCCGGAAAACCGCGGTGTCTGTTTTCAGATACGTTTTCCTTAGAGCCTGATCAAATACAGACAAATGTGAACCGGTGCTGCATCTGTGGTTTGCCGTTTCACAAGCATCTTGATAATGTCTTCTGCAAATAAAACTGCATCGCCCACAGTTAAAAACCAAAGTATTAGGCCAAAAGACCGATATGTTTAAACAATTATTCAGCCTTTCAACCCTCGGGAACCGTTTGAAGCTTTTTTCTGCTGGCGGTGCATTCGTCTTGATGACTGCTCACAGCTCCATGGCTGCAGCAAACATTGAATCACCGGAATTCAGTATTACTGACGCCAGCCAGTTTGTAACAACAGACACAGCGGGACCAGCAAATACCACAGGCCAGGATGATACATCCCTTGTACTGGCCTACCGGCTCAACAACAAAACCGTTCGCCTGGAACTGAGTGAAAACACCCGGCTGACCACCGGGCTTGCCACCGACGCCTTCCCGGAGTCAGTGAAACTTTACAGCGGCGGTATTACCGGCAACGAAGCTTCATGGGCCCGCATTTCCAGAATCGATGGCGCCTTGTCCGGTGCCATCTTCGATGGCGAGACATTGTTTCTGGTTGATTCATCGGAAGCAACTTTTCAGGCCATGCCACCGGAAACACAAGCCCGACTCGATCCTTCTCAGCCCATTATTTTTCGCGCCAGGGATGTCAGAGGCGCCCTTTCCTGCGGCGTTACCGGTCACCCTCCGCAAGCGGCCACTTCTTACCGGACGCTGGTGGACGAACTGAATAGCGCGTTAAGCACTAACACCGTGAAAGAGTTCACCATCAATATCCACACGGACAATCAATACGCGAGCAATACCTCAGGCTCTGTGCAATCCAATGTGATGTCACAAATGAATATTGTGGACGGCATTTTTTCCGGCCAGCTGGATATTCAGTTCAATATTGCCAGCATTGCACCGGTCAGTAATAGCAGCAGCCTTGATACCAACAATTCCGGACAATTGCTGGAAGGCTACTATGACTACACCTACCCGAACAGCGCCGGCCTGGCACACCTGTTTACCGGCAAATCACTGGATGGCGGTTCCACCCTGGGCATTGCCTATGTGGACGCGGTTTGCAGAAGCTGGGGGGTGGGCGTTTCCCGGGCGGGTGGCCGGGGCGTTGCCGGCGCCTTAACGGTAGCCCACGAACTGGGCCATAACTTTGGTGCGCCTCACGATAACCAAAGCGGCCCCTGCGAAAGCACATCCAACCAGTATTTAATGAATCCCTACCACAATAACAAGGACGAGTTTTCTGCCTGCAGCATAGGGCAGATTAACCAGAGCGTGGACAGAGTCGCCTGTTATGTTGAAAAGGACGGTGACGATGATGGCGGCAACACCGCGGATGTGCTCACTCCGGTGAAAAATTTCTTTTTCACGATTGAGCCCGTAGAGATTGCCTACAACAAAGACTCAAACAACGCCCTGGACTGGGTCGGCATTTACAAAAAGGGTGAACTTGGCACCAATTGCTCCAGCAATAACGAAACCTATGTGGACTGGCGTTACGCCCCCAGCAACTCGGGTATGGTGTCGTTTTCGGATTTGCCTGCCGGTAATTATCAGGCCCAGATGTTCGCGGACGACGGCTACTGTTTTGTGGGTGAACCAAAGTCGATTATGGTGGGATCCTTCGATTACGCGATCATGTCAGTTGCGGGTTTGCTGCTGTTGCGCCGGCGTCGTTCCGGCCAATAAAACTAGCGTGGCATTCAGGAGCTACTATACTTGGTAAACTGAGTAATTTTTATACACACCAGAGTACTGACCAGAGCAAGCACTGTATGCAAGACAACTACGACGATCGCCGCCGCGCACCCCGCTCGGATATTCACGACACGCTGTTTATCAAGTCCATCAGTTCGTCGCAGGTCACGTCTTTTTCCAGCGATTTCAAAACCTGCAACACGGTGAACGTGTCAGCCTACGGCATGCAGGTGATTCTGGATTTTGAAGTGCTGATCGATTCTGAAATTGCCCTGTGGATAGTGCAGGATGGCTCCGAAGACCGCACGCTGGTGAACGGTACCGTGCGCTGGACCAGCAAAACCGTGGGTGACCACAAGTATCTGGTGGGTATTGAGCTGGATGAAGAGTCCGTGGACACCATTCGCGACTGGATCGAGAAAACCACTCAAACAGCCGATTCCTGAGCCCGCCCGGGGGCTCTGCCCCCCGCCTGACGGCACCTGAGCCGTCAACTTGCCTAACCAACTTAACTTTTCACGACAAGTGGCAATTTTAAGACTTGCCATGCCCCGCCGTTTTTAGACACAATATTTACCCATAAAAAAACCAATAAACCTATCAAAACAGAATAACGACCAGAATTACAACGACTAATTAGACTACAAGAGCCAGGAAAGCCCTATGAAACCACAAATCCTCGCAGCCGCATTTTCCACCCTGTTGCTGGCAGGCTGTTCCAGCATGCCCTCCATGCCCGAATTCGGCGGGCCTGATCCCATTGTGTCCACCCTGAAGGGTAAACCGGTTGCCTTTGTGGAAGGCCGCCTGGGGCTGCCCAACCGCCGCACGGACTCCCCCACAGGTTCCATGGTATGGACCTATCTGGATAACGAAAAAGGCGCGACCGCCAAAGCCTGTGAGGTATCACTGTCCATTCGTGACGGCGTGGTGGAGCATGTGTATATCTCCCGCCAGAACAAATCGCTGATGGCCTATGTCACCAGCGCCTGTGACCGGATCCGTAACGAAGTGATCGCCAACAGCTAGGCTGCGGTCACTGAAAAAACTGCGATTGCTGAAAAAAGTGCTGCCTGAAAGGCCTTGTTGACAGGCCTAATGCAGGCAGCACTTTTTGTATTTCTTGCCGCTGCCGCAGGGGCAGGGATCATTACGACCCACCTTGGGCGCCTCATTGCGAAAGGTTTCCACCGGCTCCAGATCGTCAAACAGCGCATCCGGTAAATCATCGTCTTCCTCGGCGGCTTCCGCTTCTTCTGCCAGATCGCTCAGGGTTTCACTGATGGTGCGCCCCAGGGTGGCGTAATCCAGCGCCGCATGGCGAAACAATAACAGCATCTGTTCCGCCACTTCGGTAAAGCTCTTGTCCTGCCGGGCAAAGTCTTCGTAAATGGCGCGGGCGTAATTCTCATCCAGAAAAAAACTCAGCGGCAGCATATAGCTGGCCAGCTCATCTTCCAGATCTTCATTCAGGCAGGCTTCCCAGATTTCGTGCAGCCAGTCATGGGCTTCGTAAAAGCCCTTGCTCCACTGACCCACGGGCGCCTGATCACCAAAGTTGGAAAACACCTCGTCCGGATCGATTGTCATCATATCGGGAATGGGGGTTTCGCCGGTAATAACCCGGAAGTTGATCCAGTTATACAGATCCATAATGGCGCCCAGCACATCGTTGGGCTCGCCAAGCTGCTCGGGAATTTCCAACCCTTCACCCAGCACTACCGGCAACCAGTCCCGGGGTGGAATCATTTCCGGTGAACTGCACACGGCGGTGAAAAAACCGCACAACTCGTAAAACGTAAATTCCCCGTCTTCCGGATTCAGATGGGGTAAATAGTTATCCAGCTGTTGCTGAATGATACCGATATCAGGAATCGATGGTTGTGACATTATTACCTCTAGAGTTCACCGATTTGCTTGAGCACATCGACAAAACGTTGGGTGTAGCGGGAGCGTTGTTGCGGCTCTGCCGGGCCCACCTCACACCATTTCTGTTGCAGCTGAATGACCTTTTCACTGATGCCCTGGCGCTGTTCCCGCTGGCCCAGCCCGGTGGACAGGCGCGATACCTGTAGTTCCATGCGCTGCTGCTGATCTTCACCGGGGGATTCCACACCGGCGGCAATTTCCAGTTCAATACACAGGGAGCGCAGCTGATCGGCGTTCTGTTTCAACTGATCGTCCTGCGGCTTGCTGCCGCCTTCTGCCAGTTTCTGCAGGCTTTCATAGCGCTGTTGCAAACCACCGGCCAGGGGGTCGTTCTCCAGTTCCAGTGACAACTCGTTGCCGAGCAGGTCCAGCTGATCCTGCTGAATGCATTTAGCCTCCAGCTCATCCAGCCGGGCAATTTCCTGCCACACTTTGGCCACACCGGCTTTGCGGGCAGCGGCACGGGCTAACTTGATGCCATCCTGGAATTGTTCACATACCCCTTTGTAGCGTTTCTGCACATCTTCGTACTGCTCACGGGGCATGGGGCCCAGATCGCTGAAACGTTTTTGCAGCTCGCGGAATTCTTTCTGGCTTTGTTCCAGAGACAGGTTGTCGGCTTCGGACAAATGCTCAATCAGTTCAATCACATGATTGGCCTCCGTCAGATTCTTTTCCCTTTCTTCAGAGGCGGCCTGGCGTTCCTGATCACGACGCGCAAAGATCTTGTCGCAGTTGCCACGGAAACGACGCCAGAGTTTGTTTTCATCCCGGCGCGCCACCATACCGGTATCTTTCCACTGCCGTTGCAATGTTTTGGCCTCTTCAATGGCCTTGTTCAGATCCGGTTCTTCGATCAGGGCCTGGGCTTTTTCAATCAAGTCTTCCCGATGTTTCTTGTTGCGATTCCACTCGTCGCTGAGTTTGTCACGCAGGCGGTCCAGCAGTTTGTTGAAATGATCCTGAACTGATTTGCCTTCCTTGCGTTCCACCGGATTGTACAAACGCCATTCCTGTTTGGCGGTTTCATACACCTGGTTCACCGCAGCCCAGTCGGCATCATTAAAATTAAAATGCTGCAGGTAGTCTTCCAGCTGGCTGACAATCTGCTTGCGGGATTCCAGGTTTTTCTGGCGGATTTCCGACAGGTTTTCAAAATATTCCTTGCAGGGTTCATAGGCTTTTTCAGCCGCTTCACTGAAACGCTGCCAGAGTTCCTGCCCTTCCCGGGAAGGCCCCAGGTCTTTCCATTCTTTCTGCAATCGCTTGATGCGGTTGGCCCGTTCCTGGGGATCCATTGCCATCGCCACCAGGGATTCCATTTCTGCCACCAGACTTTCCTTTTTCGGCACCACCGCAAAGCCCTGCCAGTCCCGCAGCTCGTTGACCCGGGCGGCAAAGACACGCAGTTCTTTCTGGTAGTCCTGGGCCTTTTTCATGGGAATATGGCGGGCCCACTTCTGGGCATCCCCCAGCAATTTGTTGGCCGGTTTCAGCCGGCCTTCATTAATGGCGGTATCCAGTTTTTCCAGCAGCTGCTTGAGATTACCCACCGCTTCCCGTTCTTTTTCCTCGGCTTTGGCGCGCAGGTGATCGAACATGCGGTTGGCTTTTTGCACCAGCTGATAGGCTTCAGGCGCAGCGACCTCTTCCGGCCAGTCCAGAGAGCGGGTGGCCTTATCCAGCTTTTTCTTCAGATTGAGCAGCTCGGCGGTGGTGGCGTCTTCTGCCTCCAGCAATGCAAGAGCGGCTTTTTTCATGGCATCGCCATGCTCATTCAGTAAATGCAACGAGGACAGGGTTTTATCCAGCGCGGTAAAGGCGCGGTTAAAGCGCTTGCGCTCATCGGTATCGGGCGTGGATTCTTCCGCCGCTTCTTCCCAGCGGGTTTGCTGGGTTTTCAGCAGCGCGGACAGGGCCGGTACATCTTCACTTTGCAGAGAATCTGATGCCTTGAGTTGTGCCAGGGTGTTTTCCAGCTGTTCACAGGCGCCCATGCGTTCCTGCAAGGCTTCACGCTGCTGCTGTGCCTGTTCCTTGATGGCGTTTTCTTCCTGCTGTGCCTCGTTCACCATCTGGCGGCAAATATCGTAGGCACGATTAAAACGCTTGGCGTCATCACTGGCGGCATGCATTTCAATGCGGGTCCACTGCTTGTGCCAGTGGTCCACTTTAGTCTGGTACATGGGGTCGTCGCTGCCACGGGCCAGCTGCTCCATGTTCAGGCAGATGGTTTCTATCTGCTGTTCCAGGTTTTCTTCTTTTTTCAGTTCATCGCGAATGGCCTGCAGCTTGTTGCGGGCAATACGGAACACGCCTTTGTCCTTGCCTTTGGTGGCTTTTTCCAGCTCTTCCAGCAGGGACTCATCGCTGATTTTCTCCGCGGCCCGCTGACGTAGTGCCGCCAGCGGCAACTTCAGGGCATAACTTTTCAGGACGTTTTCATCGCTGATGCTTTCCAGTGCCAGGGAGCCCAGCGCCGCACTTTTGGTGGATTCAACAATGGCAGCCAGAGCCTGGCTATCCAGGTTTTTGATCAGCTTTTCAATACGGGTATCCAGCGAGGCATCCGTTTCCACAAAAGGCATCAGATGCTCGATCATGGAAGTCCGCACGGCGGGATTTTTTTCCTGCTGAATAATAGCGATCAGCTTTTCCCGGTCTTTGAGTTTGTGCACCGCGGCCAGCCGCACATCGGCTTCCACATCATTCTTGGCCAGCAGTTCAATGATATGCAGATCATCGATATCAGCAGCATCCAGCTGGGAGACTGCCTGAATGCGCACCTGGGGTTTTGCGCTTTGCCATTTCGGCTTGAACAGTTTTTTAAACATGGCTTATGTTTCTTGTTAGAGGTTACGACGACGATAGGTAACAAAACTGAAATCAAAGGCAGCGGAGCCGTTAACCCGCTCCGTTTCTTCCCACCGGGACTGATCAATCTCCGGGAAGAAGGCATCACCACTGACTTCGGTATGAACTTCGGTAACGTACAGCACGTCCACCATGGGCATGGCGGCACGATAGATTTCACCACCACCAATCACCACGGCTTCCCGGATATCATCGGTAAACAGGGTTTCGGCTTTGGCAACCGCCTGCTCCAGACTGGTCACCAGATGGCAGTTTTCCGGGAGCGAATAATCCGGATTGCGGCTGATCACAATATGCGGCCGCCCCGGCAACACGCCCGGCAGGGATTCAAAGGTTTTGCGGCCCATGATCATGGGTTTGCTCATGGTGCGCGCTTTAAAGTTTTTCAGATCTTCCGGCAAATGCCAGGGCAATTGATTATCACGACCAATCACCCCGTTATCGGCTTTTGCCACCATGAGTGACAGCATAATGCCTCCTTTACAGAGTGATCGGGTTTAAATGGCTACCGGCGCCTTGATATGGGGGTGGAATTCATAACCCACCAGTTCAAAGTCATCAAAGGTGAAATCAAAAATGGATTTGATATCCGGATTCAGCTTCATGACCGGCAACGGCAGCGGCTCGCGGGAGAGCTGCAGATCCGCCTGCTCACGGTGATTGGAATACAGATGTACATCCCCAAAGGTATGCACAAAATCACCGGGCTCAAGGCCGGTAACCTGCGCCATCATCATGGTCAGCAGTGCGTAGGAGGCGATATTGAACGGCACGCCCAGAAACACATCAGCACTGCGCTGATACAGCTGACAGGATAATTTGCCGTCCGCCACGTAGAACTGGAACAGGCAATGACAGGGCGGCAGCGCCTGTTTGTTCTGGCGGGCGTTTTCCACGGGGCTGACAGAGGTATCAGGCAGCACAGCGGGGTTCCAGGCACTCACCACCAGGCGGCGGGAATCCGGATTGTTCCGGATCTGTTCCACCACTTCACTGATCTGGTCAATGGTTTCGCCGTTGGCCCCTTCCCAGGAGCGCCACTGCTTGCCGTACACCGGCCCCAGCTCACCCTCTTCCGTGGCCCATTCGTTCCAGATGGAGACACCGTTTTCCTTGAGGTAACGGATATTGGTTTCGCCTTTCAGAAACCAGAGCAGTTCGTGAATAATGGATTTCAGGTGAAGTTTCTTGGTGGTCACCATGGGAAAGCCGTCAGCCAGATCAAAGCGCATCTGGTAGCCGAACACACTGGTGGTGCCGGTGCCGGTTCTGTCAGCTTTTGTCACGCCCTTATCAATGATGTGGCGCATAAGATCGAGATACTGTTGCATTAGTAGATCCCGCAGCTAGTTACTAGGTTGTGGTTGTTTCCTGGAGAGTGCCAGTAAAAATAGGCCAGCTGCCACCATTGGCAAGGTGAGCAGTTGCCCCATGGTCAGCCAGCCAAAGGCAATATAGCCCAGATGGGCATCGGGCTGACGGACAAATTCAATGCTGAAGCGGAATATGCCGTAAAACAGGGCGAACATCCCGGATACCGCATATTTCGGCCGTGGTTTGGAGGAGTAGAACCAGAGTATCAGGAAGAGCACCAGCCCCTCCAGGGTGGCCTGATAGAGCTGCGACGGGTGCCGCGGCAGGCTGTCCACATGGGGGAACACCATGGCCCAGGGCACATCCGTGGGGCGGCCCCAGAGTTCACCGCCGATAAAGTTACCGATGCGGCCGGCCCCCAGGCCAATAGGCACAATGGGGGCACCAAAGTCGAGGATTTCGAACATGGATTTGTTGATTTTACGGCCATACCACCACATGCAGAAGAGCACGCCCAGAAAGCCCCCGTGGAAGGACATGCCCCCTTCCCAAACGGCGAACATGGTGAGCGGGTTTTCCAGAAAGGCCGGGAAATTATAGAAAAGCACGTAACCCACCCGGGCGCCGATCACCACCCCCAGGGAGCCGTAGAAAATCAGATCACTGACCTCTTCGGGTTTCCAGACAGAGCCGGGCTTTTTTGCACGGTATGTGAGCAACAAATAACCGGAGACAAATCCAAACAGATACATTAACCCGTACCAGCGGATATCCAGCGGTCCCAAACTGATAGCTACCGGGTCGATTTCGGGATAAACAAACATAAATCGATGATTCCTTTTTTTTGAGCCCGAATAGTACACCATGCAAGGCGCTGTTTATAGCCATCACTGCCGGTTGAAACGGGTGGAGGCGGCACTGTAGACAGGCTGTCGCCTGTTGGTATAACACCAGCATAACACTGGCATAAACCCTGACTGGAACCAGGACTGGTAAAACCAATCAGGACTCAGGTGATGCAATTTTTACCGCCCGGTGATCTTTCTGTTTATATCTCTGATTGATGAATCAGCAGTGATTCTGCAATCAGTTGCATCGCGGAATAAAGTGTGCTGTGATTTCATACCTGATCATTTCACTCAACTAATTACACAATAATAATGTTGATTTAAGCCTCGGCGACCCACGACATGTCAGAACAAAATCAGGTTTACATAGGAATTGATGTCGGCTCCACCACGGTAAAGCTTGTTGTAGTCGACACGAATAGGGACATTCTCTGGAGCAAATACCAGCGTCACGAAACGCGGCAACCTGAGAAAGTTCTGGAAATGCTGAAACTCATTGAAGCTGAGTTCACGCCCGATTATTTCCGCAATGCCAAAGTATTTATTACCGGATCCGGTGCCGGCCCCATTGCGCCTAATCTGGACGCACGCTTTGTTCAGGAAGTGAACGCAGTCACACTGTCAGTAGAAAAGCTGCACCCGGAAGCCGGCAGCGTGGTGGAACTGGGTGGCCAGGACGCCAAGATCATTATCTTCAAGGAAAACCAGGAGACCGGTAACAAGCAGGCCATTACGTCCATGAACGACAAATGTGCCTCCGGCACCGGTGCCACCATTGATAAATGTTTTATCAAGGTGGGCATGGCGCAAAGTGAAACCAGCCAGCTGCATTTTGACCGCACCAAGCTGCACCATGTGGCTGCCAAGTGTGGCGTGTTTGCCGAAACCGATATCGTTAATCTGGTAAAGAGCGGCGTACCGAAAAACGAAATCATGTGCTCCCTGGCAGATGCTATTGTGCAGCAGAATATTTCGGTACTCACCCGGGGGAATACCCTGCGGGATCAGGTGATTCTGCTGGGCGGGCCCAACACTTACCTGCCCTTTCTGCAGGAATGCTGGCGCTACCGGATTCCGCAAACCTGGGAAGAGCGCGGCTATGAATACGACCGCGACAAGCCTTTGGAAGAACTGATCAAGGTACCGGACAACGCCGAGTATTATGCGGCTTATGGTGCTGTGTTATTCGGCATGAGTGACGAAGAAGATGCCGGGGCATACGAAGGCACCGCCAGCCTGGAAGAATTTATCCGCACCGGGCGCAAATCCAAACTGGGCGAAGCGGCCGGCCCCGGCCTGGCCGCCACACCGGACGAAGCCAGCGCCTTTGCCAGTCAGTTCCAGATTCCCAAATTTCAGCCCAGAGCCTACCAGCCCAAAGAAAAACTGCGCGGCGTGATCGGCCTGGATGGGGGCTCCACCTCCAGCAAGATCGTGCTGATTGACGAAGACAGCGAAGTGGTGAAAAAGGTTTACTGCCTGTCCAAGGGCAACCCCATTGCCGACATGAAAGACATGCTGGCAGAGCTGCGCCAGTGGGCGGTGGATAAACATATCGAGCTGGAGATTATCGGCTTTGGCGTGACCGGTTATGCCGGTGACGTGCTGGAAAAAGCCCTGCGGGCCGACTGCAATATTGTGGAAACCGTGGCCCATATGAAAAGTGCCACCCACTATTTTCCCGATGCGGATGTGATCTGCGATATCGGCGGCCAGGACATTAAAGTGCTCTTCCTGCGCAATCAGGATATTCAGAACTTCCGTTTATCCAATGCCTGCAGCGCCGGCAACGGCATGTTGTTACAGGCCATGGCGGACCAGTTCGGTATTCCCGTGACCGAGTATGCAGACACCGCTTTTAAAGCGGATCTGTCGCCCACGTTCAGTTACGGCTGCGCCGTATTCCTGGATTCCGACCGGGTAAACTTTCAGAAAGAAGGTTACACATCGGAAGAGTTATTAGCCGGCCTGGCGCTGGTGCTGCCGAAAAACGTATGGCAGTACGTGGTGCAGATTCCCCGCATGGCAGAACTGGGCCGGGTATTTGTTTTGCAGGGCGGCACCCAGAACAATCTGGCCGCCGTTAAAGCCCAGGTGGATTACATCAAGGAACGGGTGCCGGATGCCGAAGTGCATGTGCACCCCCATACCGGCGAAGCCGGCGCTATCGGCGCCGCTTATGAAGCGTTAAGAGTGGTAAAACGCCGTGGCCGCTCCACCTTTGTGGGACTGAATAACGCCATTGATATCAAATACACCGCCACCACCGACGAATCCACCCGCTGCACCTTTTGCCCCAACAACTGTTCCCGCACCTTTATTGATACGGAAATTGCCGCCGCCAATGATGACAGTAACGAGCCCACCACAGCCCGTTATATTTCCGGCTTTTCCTGCGAAAAAGGCACGGTGGAAGATTACGACGCGTTGCGGGCACTGAACAAGGAACGCCGCGAACGCACCAAACGCTTCCCCAATATGGTGGACCTGGAAGGCAACTATGCTTTCAAGCCCATCAAGAAGCCGGAACCCTTTCCCGGCGCTGACGCCGTTATTGATGACATTCAGATCAAAAAAGGCTGGCTGGGCAAAATCAAACGGATTCCCTATCAGCGCAACTTTCAGCGCTCTTCCGATGAAAGCGTCGATAAGCGCCGCAAGATCCGTATCGGTATTCCCCGGGTACTGAACCTGTGGAGCACCGGGCCGTTCTGGCGTACCTATTTTGAAACCCTGGGCATTCACCGCAACAACCTGGTGTTTTCCGACGAAACCAACGACGAGCTCTGGCAGGCCGGCGGCAAATACGGTTCCGTAGACCCCTGCTACCCCGCCAAGGTGGTGCAGGCCCATGTGCACAACCTGCTGTTTGATCACCACAAACGTAAACCGCTGAATTATATTTTCTTCCCCGGTTTAACCCATGTACCCACCTTTGTGGAAAAAACCATGGATACCGCCTGCTGCCCCATTGTGGCAGGCACACCGGAGGTAATTAAAGCGGCCTTTACCAAAGAGAAGGACTTTTTTGCTGAGCGGGATATCGAGTACCTGAACCCCACCGTCAGCCTGGGTGAACCCCTGCTGCTGAAACGCAAGATGTTTGAAGCTGTCGGTGAGCTGCTGGGCGTGACCGAAGACGAAAACGATTTCGCCATCGACGAGGCCTTTAAAGCCCTGGAGCAGTTCGACACCTACATGCAGGAACGTGGCCGGGAAATTCTGGAACACGTGGAACAGGAAAACAAAGTGGCCATTTTAATGATTGGCCGCCCTTACCATAACGACCTGGGCCTTAACCACGGCATACTGGAAGAGTTTCAGGCCCTGGGGTATCCGATTCTCAGCATCCGCTCCATTCCCAAAGACCGGGAATACCTGGATCGTTTCTTTGCCAGCGACCTGGCTTCCGGCCGGATTGATTCGCCCCTGGAAATTCACGATGTATGGCCGGAAAACTACAGTGTGAACAGTGTCCAGAAAGTCTGGGCCGCCAAGTTTGCTGCACGCCACCCCAACATTGCCGTGCTGGATCTTTCCAGCTTCAAGTGCGGGCATGATGCACCCACCTACGGCATGATCGACAATATCATCGGCGCCACCGAAACACCCTATTCGGCACTCCATGATATTGATGCCAACAAACCCAGTGGCTCCATCAAGATCCGGGTAAAAACCTACGCCCACACCCTGATGATGGCCGAAGAGCGGTTAACCGATGCCGCCCGGCTCAAGCAGAAGCTGCACGAAGCCATCGCCATCAAGGAACAGAATCTGATGAACCCTGATGCCGCAGCGGAAACACCTTCAGCAGTGGTGAAGCAGTTCCGCCCCAATGCCCGCACCAGAACGGATAACAGAACCAACAACAAAAAATCAGCCGCACCACTGCTTGCCGAAAGTGAGCGCATCGATGTGCTAACTATTGATTAAGGATATCACTATGGGAATGGTAGAAACCTATAATCCAGACAGCATTAAAACCGACAGGATCGCCAAACGCGATGCCATGATCATAGCCACAGACAATGAATATGATCACTGGCACGACCCGGCACCCAAGGATTTCACCAAATCGGAACGGCCCCATACCACCATTCTGATTGCCGGTTTGACCGCAGCCCACGACCAGTTTATTCAGGCCGCATTCACCGGCGCCGGTTACAAGATGAAAGCACTGGATGTGCCGGACAATGAATCCCTGCGCTTTGGCAAGGAATACGGCAACCGCGGCCAGTGTAACCCCACCTATTTTACCGTCGGCAACCTGGTGAAGTATCTGGTGAGTTTGCGCCGCAGCGGTGTGTCTTCCGAAGACATCGTCAAGAACTATATTTTTATCACCATTGGTTCCTGCGGGCCCTGCCGCTTTGGCACTTACATTACCGAATACCGCAAGGCATTGCGTGACGCCGGCTTCGACGGTTTTCGGGTTTCCTTCTTCGAACAAACCAAAGGCGTGCAAAAGGTAACGGGTGAAGAATCCGGTCTGGATTTTGGTCCGCGCTTTATTGCCAACATGACCAAAGGCATTCTGGCCGGCGATATTTTTAATGCCCTGGCTTACCGGATTCGCCCTTACGAGGTCAACAAGGGCGACACCGACCGGGCCTTTGCCAAAGCCAAGGAATACCTGTGCGATGCCTTGCAGAACAACAAAAGCTATATCCGCGCCCTGTGGAAATCCCGCAAGGAATTCGCCGCCATCAAAGTAGATCGCTCCCGCCTGAAACCGCGGGTATCCATCATCGGTGAATTCTGGGCCATGACCACCGAAGGCGACGGCAACTATCACCTGCAGCGTTTTCTGGAAGAAGAAGGCGCCGAAGTGGAAGTGCAACCGGTGGCAGCCTGGATACAGTACCTGATCTGGCAGGGACAACATGATCTGCAGCAACGCATGGAACTGCGCGGCACGGACAAGGCCGGAGAAGGCGGCAGCAAATTCAGCCTGGATGGCGTCGACACGCGCAAACGCATGCTGATGCTGAAAGCGGGCGAATGGGCTATTCCTGCCCTGTTTAAAATATTCGCGCCCATCGCCGGTTTAAGAAACTACAAACTGCCGGACATGCACAAAATTGCCGAAGTCAGCCACGACTTTTACAACACCAACCTGAAAGGCGGTGAAGGCCATATGGAAGTGGGCAAACTGATCCTGAACGTGGCCAAGAAAAAATCCAACATGACACTGAGTGTAAAACCTTTCGGTTGCATGCCATCCAGCGCCGTGTCCGATGGCGTACAGGCCATGATTACCGAGCGCTACCCGGATGCGATCTTCCTGCCCATTGAAACCAGTGGCGATGGCGCCGTGAATGTGTACAGCCGGGTGCAAATGCAGTTGTTCAAAGCCAAGCAAATGGTGCAACAGGAAGCGGAAGCACTCAGCAAAGCCAAACAGGTATCACTGAAAGAGCTGCAGGAAAAAGTGGCCAACAACAGAAGGGCACAGGATGCATTGCATGTCAGCCCGCACACGGTGGCCTGCACCGGCATTAATGCGTTAACGGAATTTGCATAACGCATTCAAATGAGCAATTTCAAATAACTAGAAGCTCCCTTACAGCCAACCGGGCTCGACGAGCCCGGCTCTTCACTGCAGCAAGACTTATACCTAAATCAATGGCAACCTCTTGATTGCTTAGCTGCTGAAAATCGTGCGGCAGCCGGCGTGATTCTGCATATGGAAGACCTGGATACCGAAACCCAGTTGAATGCCTATACTGATTATGTGGTACCCGTGTCCCGTCGCGTGGGACGCGCCCCTTACAGGCGCGATCGCCCTTGCTATTCATTGCCGGAGGCAAGGACAATATTATTCCTGCAGCACTGAACTACGCCAACTTCAGAAAATATGAAAACACGCCAGCCATTACTGATTACAAACAGTTTCCCGAACGCAACCACTGGACCCTGTTGCAACCCGGCAGGGAAGCTGTGGCGGCCTATATCGAAGACTGGCTTGAGCAAAACCGGCAGCATTAGAACTCTCGGCGCCATTAAAACTTTTGGCAACATGAGCTGCCTCTGGCAGGTTGGCCCATGTGCCTGATATTTTTTGCGGTGGAAGCGCACCCGGATTACCCGTTAATCGTGGCCGCCAACCGGGACGAAGCCTACGAGCGCCCCACCCTGCCCCTGCATCACTGGGAAAACAGCCCCATTATTGCCGGCAAGGACCTGACCGCCGGTGGCACCTGGATGGGAATAACCCGAAGCGGCCGCTTTGCCGCCATTACCAACTATCGTGATCCCCGTGAATCAGTACAGAATCCTTTAAGCCGTGGCCTGCTGGTAAAAAACTTTCTTGAGTCACAACACACTGCACCAACCTATCTGCAGGCCATTGCCGATGAGGGTCACCGTTATCCGGGCTTTAATCTGGTGGTGGGGCAAGGCAGCGAACTCTGGTATTTTTCCAATCGAGCAGATACCGGCGTAAAACAATTATCACCGGGAATTCACGGATTAAGTAATCATTTAATGGATACGCCCTGGCCAAAGGTTCGTGGCGGAAAAGCAGATCTTGAAGCAACGCTATCCACTCTCCCATACCCTGCAGGCGAAGCAGCCATACAGCCCTTGTCTGAACTGTTGCTGAACCGGCACCCTGCACCGGACCATGAACTGCCGGACACGGGCATCGCGAAAGCATTTGAAAAAGAGTTGTCGCCCCGCTTTATCCTGTCAACCGGGCGGCGTTACGGCACCCGAAGCAGCACCATTCTTTTGCGCGACAACAATGAAGATTTTCTGATGGTCGAGTCAACCTGGAATGCTCACGGAGAGAACGCGGGTATAGCCCGGATAAACTCCTGATACAAACCTCGGCCGAGTCCCTTTGCCCGGGAAGAGTCTGCTGTTACACCCTGAAACTGCCAACCTGATCTGTGAGCGAACCCGACTCCCGCTTCAGCTCAGCACTGGCATCCGCGATAGCCCCGGCACGCTGGGTAAGCTCATCAGCGTGGCGGTTAATCATTTCAATATGCTTGCTGATATCTTCCACCACCAGGGATTGTTCCTCAACGGCTGACGCCACCTGAATAGCCCTGCCGCTGATGGCAGTCAGATTACTGGCAACATCATTCAGGGAATGCTCTGCATGGCTTGCCGTACCGACCGTTGATGTTGCTTTCTGCTTTACGGTATCCATGGATTTAACAACATCATTCACGCCGTTCTGGAGCTGAATAATCATGTTGTTGATATTCTCAGTGCTTTCCTGGGTTTTACTGGCCAGGGAACGCACTTCATCAGCGACTACGGCAAAACCCCGCCCCTGATCACCGGCGCGTGCGGCTTCAATAGCCGCATTCAGTGCCAGCAGATTTGTCTGCTCGGCAATACCCTGAATAACATCCACCACCGACGCAATGGCCAGGGCTTCTTCCTCCAGTTTTTTGATAGCGGAGACCGACTGATCCACGTTATCAGAAAGCGCACCAATATCCTGAATGGCCCCACGAAATATACCGGACACATTCTGTGCCTCCCGGTCAGCGATATTGGTTTCGTTAGACACTTCCTGAGTATTGCTGGATACCTCGTTCACCGCCGCTGCCATTTCGGTCAGCGATGAAGCCACAATCTGAATCGAAGAAGCCAGCTCATCAATGGATCGGGTATTCTCCAGGACAATGTTATCCAGCGTGGCCGACGAATGGTTAACATTACCGGCGCTGCCCATGATATTGGTCACCAGCGCCTGCAAGCTGGCCAGAAACGCGTTGAATGTAGCGCTTACCCTGCCCAGTTCATCCTCCCCCAGGCTTTGAATCCGTGCTGTCAGATCCCCCTTGCCAGAGGCGATTTCTGATAAGGCAGACTGTAACCTGTTGATGGATCGGATAATCATTTTGGGGAGCACCAACGCAACAGTCAGGGCGATCAGTATCACAAAACAATTCATGGCCAGCGACACATTGATCGAATTGCTGCTGTTTTTATTGACTGCTGAAGCCAGCGTTGCCGACGTGGCCGACAGGTCTTCACCAATCTTGTTGAGTATCTCCCGGGACGCTTCAAACTGGTCTGATAGGTCCGTCTGGCTTCTCCGGGTCGCCACCTCCAGAGACAAACGATGACTTCTGACCTGCTGCAACAACGCCAGCGAAGCCGAGTGCCAGTCATCAAAAGATGCCAGGAACTCATCCACACTGGCTTTAATGGAGGGCTCGATGTCATACCCCTGCACCTGCTTCAACCGGTCAGTAACCTGCTGTACATTCTCCTGATAGGAAGCAAAAACCGACTCATCAAAACCGCCCATAGCAATAGTGCGCTCGGCCACCTGCGCCTGATAGAGGTCCCGATCCGCATTCAGCGTCAGGTCAAGGGAGGGAAAATAGTTTTTCTGTATGGAGTTAAAATCCGCGGAAATCCCGCGCATGGTGCTAACCTGCTGAAAAGTCAAAGAAATCAGCAGGAGCGCAATCATTCCCAGCGGTAGTGCGAGTTTCCACTGGATACTAAGGTCATTCCACTTTTTCATGGTGTATGAATCTCGAATTTGTGAGCCTGTCAATTAAGCTTAGACTTAAATACCGCTCAATCAATTTCGGTTCATCGCCAGCAGGCAGGCGTCAGCAAAGAACATCCTTAAAATTTCCCATCAAGAATATCTCTTACCACCTGGCCCGTGATTCGCTCACTATACCCGTGGATTTTCCAGTGCCCCGGGCTCCAGCCTTTTACAAAACGATGAAAGTCAGCCCAGGCCACCGGGAAATACGCTCGCCATTCTGTTTCAACGGCTTGAGGATCAACCGATTGCTGGCGTTCCCTGAGTGCAGTTTTCAACGCAGCAAAGTACAGGTCCAGCAGCTGCGATTCGTATGCCTCGCATTCTGCTTCATCAAGGCAGCTGCCAATAAAGTAGGCCACGTCTTTTATGCCGCAACCACCACCTGCATATTGAAAATCCACTGCCGCCACCTGATCACCATCGGCCGAAAAACAGAAGTTCGCCAGTTTGGCATCGCCATGTACCAGAGTCTGATAACGGCACTCACGTAACATCTGATCAATTTTTTCTGCGGCGCTTTTTAATGGCTGATCCTCCAGGGCGGCCAGTTCATCGGGCCGGGTATCCAGATGCCAGTAGGTTCCCACCGGCCACAAACCTTCCGGTGGCTTCCCCATAAAAGTGGCATGAAAGTTTGCCAGCCAGCGCAGGCAGCTTGTCATGTCCTTCAGGGTGACTGATGTTTTACGAGCGGAAAAACCGCTGGCATCCAAATCCTCCAGCACCATCACAAATTCATTGTCACTGGCTTGCAATCCCAGACAACGGGGAACGCGGCAGTGCTCATCACAGAGTTTGCTGTAATGCTCGTACCAGGCTGACTCCACCTGATAGGAGCGGATTTTTCGCTGATGGGAAAGACCGGTATTCCAGCCCCGCGGATGATTGGCGCTAGTCGGTGGTGTCACCTGTTTAACGATTACCGTGCGGTTAGTACTGCCCTTGAGCGCATAGCGACGGATAACCCCATAGCCACTCCGCAGTGACTGAACGTCGTCCAGACGGGATAAGGAACTGGCGCCGGTAACGGCAAGAATAAATTGGTTCAGGGAACTGGTCATAAAAACAGAAAGGTGAGACTCAAATCAATGGATAAAGGGACAGATCAGTAGTGCAGAAAAACGCTATGGTCATTGGCAGGACCGGGAGTGCTTCAGGTATCCGACGGCTTCTTGACCCCACCACTGTGCAATGGCCGGATAAAATTCCCCAGACCTTCTTTTTCCAGAAAGAATTCCAGATGGCTGACAATCACGGCGGCGTTATCCATACCCCAGATTTCTGACAGCAGTTTCTTCGCGCTTTCCAGGGTGATTTTGCGCAGCACCCATTTAACCCGCAATAAGCTGCTGGCACTCATACTCAGGGTGTCATAGCCCATGGCCATGAGTAACAAGGCAGAGCGCGGGTCACCCGCCATTTCACCACAAATAGTCACCGGCGTGTGCACTTCCCTGGCGGCAACCACGATTTGCTGCAAGGCTTGCAACACGGCCGGATGAAATGCCTGATACAACTTGGCCACCCTGCGATTGTTGCGATCCACGGCCAGCAGATACTGGGTAAGGTCATTACTGCCCACGGAAAGAAAATCCACATGCTGGGCAAATTCTTTTACCAGATACACAGCGGCGGGCACTTCAATCATCACGCCGATTTCCGGCATGACCACATGAGCACCTTCTTCCAGCACTTCCAGGTAAGCCCGGTGAATCAGGTGCATGGCTTCTTCAATTTCCGTTACGGAAGACACCATGGGCAACATGATGCGCAGGTTATCCAGACTTTCGCTGGCCCAGAGCATGGCACGCACCTGCACCAGGAATATTTCCGGATGGTCCAGGGTGACACGGATACCACGCCAGCCCAGAAAGGGATTGTCTTCTTCGATAGGAAAATAAGGCAGGGATTTGTCGCCGCCGATATCCAGGGTACGCATGGTGACCGGAGCCGGTGCAAAGGCTTCCAGCTGCTGGCGATAGATCTCCATCTGTTCCAGCTCACTGGGGAACCGATCCCGCACCATAAAAGGAATTTCGGTGCGGTAAAGCCCCACCCCTTCGGCGCCCCGTTCTTTTGACAGGGTCACGTCCGCCATCAGCCCGGTGTTCACGAACAGGCTCATCATGTGGTTGTCCGGCGTTACCGCCAGCAGGTCCACCACCTCTTCCAGTTCCTTGGTGAGTTGTCGCTCCTCTTCCATGATGTTGAGGTAGCCTTTGCGCAACTCCGACGATGGCGACACAATGACTTCGCCACGGTAGCCATCCACGATCAGATCCCGGCCTTCTGCCCGGGACAGAGGAAATTCTGCCACCCCCACCACGGTGGGAATCCCGAGCGAACGGGATACGATGGACATATGACTGTTACTGGAACCGTGCAGGGACACGATACCGGCAATCTGATCCCGGGGCACATCCACAAAAACCGTGGGTGTGATGTCCTCCCCTACGATAATGCAATTGGGGGGAATGTCGTGATTTTCCGGGCGGGTTTCCTGCAAATGGGCCAGGACTCTCAAGCCCAGATCCCGCACATCGGACGCCCTTTCCCGCAGGTAAGGGTCATCCATGGATTCGAAGGCGCGCACGTGCTTTTGCACCACTTCCCGCAGAGCCCCCTGCACCCAGTTGCCGGCACGAACACAATCGCGGACTTCTCCTGCCAGGGCGTTGTCGTCCAGCATACGCTCGTAGACTTCGAACAGGGCCTGTTCTTCCGGCTGCAGGGCCAGAGCGGCTTTTTCCCGTAGTTGTTTGATATCACCGCGCACCTTTTTAACCGCTTCGTTCAGGGCGCGGATTTCCTTGTTCACATCCTTCACCGGGCGATCCGGTACCGATTTCAGATCCGCCGGCGGATACACCACGTAGGCCTTGCCGATGGCCACGCCGGTGGCACCGGAGATACCTTCAAAGCGGGCAGTATGGGGCTCCTTGCTTTCCCGGGGGAACACCATGCCGTCGATGGAACCGGTGGCTTCTGCGTGGGCCACCACCGCCGCCAGCTGGGCGGACATGGTGACCAGAAAAGCTTCTTCATCCTGATCAAAACGGCGGGATTCCCGCTGCTGCACAATCAGCACGCCCAGTAACTTGCGGTGGTGAATAATGGGTACACCCAGAAAGGCGTGGAAAGGTTCTTCACCGGTTTCCTGCAGGTAACGGAACTTGGGATGGGAGGGGGCATCCTCCAGGTTGATGGGTTCCTCGCGCAAACCCACCTGGCCGACAAGGCCTTCGGAAATTCCCAGAGTGACCTGGCCAACCGCGGATTTTTTCAGACCCTCGGTGGCCATCAGGCGATAATTGTTCTGGGCATGATCCAGCAAATAAATGGAACAGACTTCGGTACCCATGGAGGCACGGATACGGGAAACCATAAGATCCAACGCAGTGTTCAAATCTTCTGCGGCATTTACTTCTTGTACAATGCGTCTTAGCGTTTCCAGCATAGTCGTCAGGGCACGTTCAGTACGTGTCAGGTTGAAAGGAAAACTGTTGCGTTGCTCTTGATGGCTTTCTTGTTGTTTTTCGCGTGTCAGGGAAAGGTCATCATCCCTGACCATGCATTCCGGGCCGGCTACCGCGGTGGCTTGCCGGTTTCCTCGTGGAGCCGTGGTGCCAGTTCTTTAAGGGCCTTGCGGTACACATCCCGCTTGAAGGACACCACCTTGTCCAATGGATACCAGTAATTTACCCAGCGCCAGTCATCAAATTCCGGCGGATTGCCGTACTCAAAACTGACCCGCTCTTCGTTACCGGTCAGCATCAGTAAAAACCATTTCTGTTTCTGGCCAATACATAACGGTTTGCTGCGATAACGCAAAAACCGCTTGGGCAAGCGGTATTTCAGCCAGCCTCTGGTGCAGGCAATAACCCGGACATCATGACGCTGCAACCCCACCTCTTCATAGAGCTCGCGAAATAACGCATCCTCGGGGGTTTCATCTGACGCGATCCCCCCCTGTGGAAATTGCCACGCATCTTGGCCCACACGGCGTGCCCAAAGCACCTGCCCATTTTCATTCGCCAAGATGATGCCTACATTGGCCCGAAAGCCTTCTTCGTCTATCACCTTGTACACCTACTCTGCTCTTTGCGCTTGTTTTCCCCACGCGGCAGAGCCAATCATCCTGTGTCAGTCTTATGAATACCGCAATCGATTACCAATAAATACATTAGCCGGGTAAATTACTCAACATCTAATGTAAGTTATTGTTTTCATTGTGCGCTTGTTATTCCTGTGTTGACCCCATTATAGGTGATATAGAAAAGATCGAAGGCATTTTCCCGAAATTAATCAGGCTTCCACGGAATTTGCGGCTGCAAGGGCGCTGTGGAGGCGGTCAAGGGCGTCAAGCCAGGGCTGCAACGAGTCGGGATCTGTGGCGGTAAGGGTGAACACCTGTGCTGCCGGATTCAGCTGCTGGATACTTTCCATACAGCGCTCCAGATCAAAGTTTACATAAGGCAGCAGATCGCACTTGTTGATAATGACCAGATCACTGGCGCGAAAAATATGGGGATATTTTAAGGGTTTGTCATCCCCTTCGGTGACTGACAGCAAGGCCACCTTGCAGGCTTCCCCCAGATCAAACAGTGAAGGGCACACCAGATTGCCGACATTTTCAATAAACAGAATGGCGCCATCCTGCAGCGTCAGTTCGTGGCAGGCATCGTGCACCATATTGGCTTCCAGATGACAGCCGGCACCGGTATTGACCTGCACCACCGGGCAGCCGGTGGCACCGATACGTTCAGCATCGCGGGTGGTGGCCTGATCCCCTTCAATCACGGCGCAGGGAGTTTTTCCGGCCAGGGCTCTGAGGGTGTTTTCCAGCAGGGTGGTTTTGCCGGAGCCCGGGGCGCTGATCAGGTTCAGTGCCAGAATTCCCTGGCGGGCGAAATGTTCGCGGTTGTGATCCGCCACCCGGTCATTGGCGGACAACAGGGACTCGCTCAGTGACAGGCGTTTGTCCTGCTCCAGCACGGCAACGGAGCGAATGTTGAACGCGCCCCTGTTTTCGCCGGGCGAGTGCGATCTGGATGAATCACCCAGGGTGGTCAGGGTGGCAGGGGTTTTGGCAGAACAGCCGCAGGTATCACACATGGCGTTTTCCGTTATTCAAATTCCAGTTCTTTCAGCAGGATATCATCGCCCCCGCTGACCGCAATGTTCAGGGAGCCGCATTCGCAGGGCTGAATCACCTGCTCCACGGTAAATGCCCTACCGCAATCCCGACATTCACCGGCAGCCAGCTGGCGTTCAATGATCAGCTGTGTATCTGCTAATCCGGCTTCCTCCCGGCAGGCGGCAAAACAGAAGGCCATGGCATCCGGGTCTACACAGGTCATCACGCCCACAGTCATGGTAATGGTTTTTACCGGGCGGCCCACCGCATGCTGCCGGGTTTGTGCCACCAGGTTTTCCACCAGACTCAATTCATGCATGCTTCTGTGACAGCCTCGTTAAGCACAACTAACAGATCCTGGGTAGCAGTTCGCCCATGGGCAGATCCACCATACGGGCCGTGCCCAGGGTGTTTCTGGCGGTTACGCGGCCGCCTTCACAGGTACCTTTCACTGCCCCCACAATGGCAGCCTGCCGGCCGCTTTCCTGTTCTACCATCAACCCGACAACGTCAGGGGCAATCGCTTCATCCACCACCCACAGTGCGTTGCCTTCGTTGGCCAGATACAGGGGATCAAACCCCAGCAATTCACAAATGGCGCTGACCGGTTCTTCCACTGGTAATGCCGCTTCGTCAAATTCCAGATGCCGGTTTGCGGCGGCAGCAAACTCATTGGCCACTGCCGCCAGCCCACCGCGGGTGGCGTCGCGCAGACAGCGGATCTGACCCGGAAAGGCTTCCAGAACAGGCGTAATGAACGGCAGCAGGCAGGCACAGTCACTTTCCAGATCACTGGCAAACCCCAGTGATTCGCGCACATCCGCAATCACCGCGCCATGATTGCCCACCGGGCCGTTCACAATCAGGGCATCCCCTTCCCGTATACCGATTTGGGACAGTTGCCGGCTGGCAGGGATAACGCCAATGGCGGTGGTGTTGATAAACAGCTGGTCGCCATTCCCCCGGGGCACCACCTTGGTGTCGCCGGTAACGATGGTGACTTCATGCGCAGAGGCCTCCCGTTGCATGGAGGCCACTATCTGTTTGAGCAACGCAATGGAAAGCCCTTCTTCCAGGATAAAACCCACACTCAGGTAGCGCGGCACAGCGCCGCCCACCGCCAGATCATTGAGGGTGCCGCACACCGCCAGCTTGCCGATATCGCCGCCGGGAAACACCAGCGGGCTGATCACATAACTGTCCGTCGTCATGGCCAGGCGATCCCCCGGCTGCTGCAGCCAATCTACAGGCAGGCGTGCCTGATCTTCCCCTTCATTCAGCCAGGGATTGTCAAAAGCAGGCCGGAATACGGTTGCAATCAGTTCCGCCATGGCGGCGCCACCGGCGCCGTGGGCCAGCGTGATGGTATCGGTCACAGGGTTTCCACCTCTGTGGCGGGCTGATAACGGTAGTAAGCGGCACAGGCCCCTTCGGACGATACCATCAAGGCGCCAATGGGATGTTGCGGGTGGCAGTCCTTGCCAAAGTGCGGGCATTGTTTCGGTTTCAGTTTGCCGATCATCACCTGATCGCAGTAATCGTTGCGATCCAGGCCGGGGTTCTGCAACGGCTGCTGAAATTTCCTGGCAGCGTCAAAGCCGGCGTAGGCTTCGGCAACGGGCGCACCGGAATCAGGAATTTCCCCCAGGCCACGCCACAAGGCATGGGACTGGTTGAGAGCAAACACGGATTGGATGGCTCGCAGGGCCGCTTTATTTCCGCCGCTTTTAACTACGCGGCGGTACTGGTTTTCGATCTCGCAGCGGCCTTCCTGCAACTGGGTCAGCAGCATCAGCAGGGACTGGGTAATATCCAGTGGCTCAAAACCGCTGACTACCAAGGGTTTGCCAAAGTGGCCGGCGATACTCTGGTAGGCTTCGCTGCCGATAATGGCGCTCACATGACCGGGGCCGATAAAGCCATCCAGTAACAGATCATCCCTTTCCAGCAAGGCCCGCAGGGTGGGCATAATGGTGATATGGTGAGCCAGTACCGAAAAATTGGTCAGCCCCAGCTGTTCTGCCCGTTGCACCGTCAGCGCCGTACCGGGCATGGTGGTTTCAAAGCCAATGGCAAAAAACACGATTTCCTTGTCGGGATTTTCCATGGCCAGGGGGATGGCATCTTCCGGAGAATAGAGTACCCGCACATCGGCACCACTGGCGCTGGCAGACTGCAGGCTGCCGCTGCCACCGGGTACCCGTAACGCATCCCCATAAGTGGTAAAGATCACCTCGGGGCGCCGGGCAATGGCAACGGCCTGATCGATCACCGAACGGGGCAGCACGCACACCGGGCAGCCTGGGCCATGCACAAACTCTATGGATTCCGGCAGCAACTGAGGCAGGCCATAACGGAACAGGGTATGGGTATGGCCGCCGCAGATTTCCATAATCTGCAAGGGGCGCCCCAGAGAAGCGGCCAAATCATTGGCCAGCGGGGTAATATCACCAACCAGTGCGCGGATGCTGTCGGCATCCCGGTAGGGGGAAATATGTTTCACAGGGGCGCCTCCTGCTGTGCCACCAGCGCCAACATGGCGGCGGCCTCGTCTTCATCCACCAGGCTGATGGCAAAGCCGGCATGAATAATGGCCCACTGCCCCACCAGTTCGGCAGAGGGGCACTCTTCCAGCAAGAGCGCGATATTCACTTCCCGACGCACCCGGGACAGTTCCACCACGGCCCGGCCGGTTTGTTCATCACAGATTTCAATTATCCGTGTGGGTATACCCATGCACATAGATCAGTCCCCGCTTGCACCTGATGGCCGCCTGTTATGACAAGCTGCCTTGTTCAACATCGCTTTCGCCACCAAAGCCTGCCCTAAAGCCAGACCATTATCGTTGGCGGGCACCTGCTGCGGTGTACAGACTTGCAAATTCATGCCCTGTAATTCCCGCGTCAGCAAATCCACTAACAAACCATTCTGCATAACACCACCGGCCAGCACAATGTGCTGATTGCTAAAATCACGCCGCTTGCCGGTTAACGGCTGCAGTAAAGTTTTCACCTGCTGCGCCATGGCCTGGGTCAGCCAGACATGAAAAGCCAGTGCCAGCGTTGCGCGTTGACTGCCGGAAGAGTTCTGATCCAGCAGGTGTGTAATAAAACGTGAAGGGTCCAGAGTGAGCGGCTGGTTTGCTCCCTCCTCGGCAGTCTCGGGATCGCCACTGGCAGGTATCAACCATTCATTGACGGCCTGCCGGCGCAATGCACTGAGCCGTTGCGGACTTCGGGCGCTTTCCGCCAATTGCTGCAACCATACCGCAGCTTCTGCCTCATCATTAATGGCAAAGCGATCAAACCCCAGTAACGCCGCCACCCCATCAAACAGGCGTCCAGCGGAACTGGTCAACAATCGGGAATCGGGATGCCCGTTGGATTTGCGGGCTACGGCAGCGATCAATGCACGGCTATTGGTGACATGTGCGAATCTGTTGTAAAAATCCTGCTGTACCTTTTCCGTCAGCTGTTCTTTCAATTCTGCCGGCAGCTGGCTGATCAGCGCCAACCCATTACGCCAGGGCTGAATCGCCGTTTGATGGCCACCAACAACCGGAAAGGGTTTAACGCGGGCCAGCCGCTCACTGCTGTGATAATCGCAAAGCAGCAACTCCCCGCCCCAGAGTGTCTGATCTGTTCCCCAGCCATAACCATCCATGACGACTGCCAGCATTTTCCTGTCTGCCGGCAGTTGGTGCTCGGCCATAACGGCAACCGCATGGGCATGATGGTGCTGCACCGAAACAACCGGAATCTGCCATTGGCAAGCCAGCTTTCTGCCCAGTTGCGTGGCGTGATAATCCGGATGGCAGTCAACGGCAATGGCATCCGCTCTTGCATCCAGCAGCTCCATAAATCGGGGAACAAAATGCTGGTACCGCTGATAAACGTCTGCGTTGTAGAGATCACCATTGTAGGGCGACAGCACCGTAGCATTGGATTCGGCCATGGCAAAGGCGATGCTGTTTTTCAGTTCACCGCCCATGGCCAGCACGTTCTTTTGATTCGGCGTGGAATGTTTTGTCGCCGAGGATTGTTTTATTACCAAAGGTGCCATACCACGACCCAGCCGGATACTTTGCACCTGCCAGCGTTCTGCCACCGGAATCATTTGCTGCACGCTGTCTTCCACCGGCTGCAGAATTTCGCGATTGTGATAAACCACCGCATCCAGCCCGTGCGCCCAATGCTGCAAAGCTCTTTTTTGATACCATAGGGATTCATTCTGATGCAGCAGCGGTTCACCGGACTGGTTCGCTGAGGTCATAATCACCGGCTTGCCCAGCCGTTCCAGCAACAGGGTTTGCAGGGCGGTGTAAGGCAGCATCACACCCAGCCGGGTCAGGCCCGGGGCAATGGCTTCCCGGATTACCGGATTGAATGCGTTTGAAAACGCCCCCCCGGTGTCATTGCCAAACGGCACGATCACCACCGGTCGCACCGCAGAGTTCAGCGTATGCTCCGCTGCTTCCGTCAACACCACCCAGTGACGCAATTGCGCCAGCGTTCCCATGACGGCAAACGGCTTGACCGGCCGTTGCTTCAAGGTCCGCAGCCGGACAACAGCATCAGGCCGGCTGGCATCACAACACAGATGAAAGCCGCCCATGCCTTTTATTGCCACGATGCCACCCCTGTTCAGGATATCCGTCAACGACTGAAGCAATGCATCTGGCGCATCAATCACACCGGCATCAGGGGATTCCAGCCAATAGCGGGGGCCGCACTGGCGACAGCTGATCAGCTGCTCGTGGCAGCGTGGATCAGCGGGGTTGTCATAGGCTGCTTTGCACTCGTGACAAACGTCAAAGTCCGCCAGCGAGGTGTTGGGGCGATCAAAGGGCAGGCGACGTAATACCGAATAACGGGGCCCGCACTGCGTGCAGCCATTCAGCAAATGCTGAAAACGCTGCCGGTTACCGGGATCGGAAATTTCCCGGCGGCAGAGATCACAGATACCGCGATCCAGGGGTAAAAAAACGCCATTTTCGGCAGATTCGCTGGCGCCAATCACAAACAGCTGCTGCTGAATGGCCTGTTGCGCTTCCGCCGGCAGCTGAGCCCCATCCTCCACCATTTGGCTGTCACAATCAGCCGTTAGTATGCCGAACTGATGCGTCAGGGACTGGCAAAACTGCCGCCAGTTATCCGCCCGGGCCCGGGCCAGAATCCGGATACCGCCACCCCGGTTACAGACAGTGCCGGTCAACCCGAACTGGCGGGCCAGTTGCATCACCCGCGGGCGAACGCCCTGGCCCTGCAAGCCGCCATGGCAATCCAGGCGATAACAGCCGACAGCAGCGTCGGGTTCCGCCGGACGGGAGCGAACACTTGTCACAGTATCTGAAGGACACATTTATGTTTACCAGCCAAAGCTGCTAGAATTCACGGTTTTCACGCACATCCACCGATTATCACGCAACCGCAGTAGATTTCCATGACCTTAGCCATTTTTGACCTGGATAACACCCTGCTCAATGGGGACAGCGACCACGCCTGGGGCGAGTTTCTGATCCACAAGGGGATTGTTGACGAGGTAACCTACAAATCCGCCAACGACGCCTTTTACGAAGAGTACAAACGGGGCGAGCTGGACATATTCGCCTACCTGGAATTTGCCCTGGAACCCCTGACCCGGTTTTCCATGGCGGAACTGGGTGAACTGCACCGGGAATTCATGGACAGCCACGTCAAACCCATGCTGTTGCCCAAAGCCGGCGACCTGCTGAATCAGCATCGGCGTCGTGGTGACCACCTGATGATCATTACCGCCACCAATGCGTTCGTAACAGCGCCCATTGCGGATTTACTGGGTGTGGACGAAATCCTGGCCACCAATCCGGAAATCGCCGACAACCGCTACACCGGTAAAGTGGCCGGCACGCCCTGTTACCAGCACGGCAAAGTGGCGCGCCTGGAAACCTGGCTTTACGAGAACGACGAAACCCTGGATGAGAGCTACTTTTACAGTGACTCCATCAACGACCTGCCCTTGCTGGAGCGTGTTGCCCACCCGGTGGCCGTAGACCCCTGCGACCGTTTAAAGAAAATTGCCGAGGAAAAATCCTGGCCCGTTATCAGCCTGCGCGATGCCTGACCGATTCCTGTCGCGCCAGTTCCGGTTCGCCAAACGTTTAGTACTGGTTTTTGTCTGTTTCTGGATTGCCATTCTGTTTCTGGTGCCGGGTTGCGACAAGCAACCCGCGGACACGCCTGCAGAGCCGGCCAAAACAGAAACCGTGTCCGTCCCGCAGCCCATTTCCGACAGCATTCGCGAAGCCTGGAGCCACTACCATATTCACGGGGTAGATGCTCTGGCCCAGCCAGTGGCCTGTGTCAATGAGCTGCGGGAACGGGTGGTGGCCTTTATCAAAACCACCGATCAGGAATCGCTGGACCGCGCCCGCAACCAGCTGGCCGGCTGCAAAAACCTGTACCGCATCAGCAAAGTGTTTGTGGCTGCGAATCCTGAAGCCCGCACCGCCATGGAATCACTCCATCAGAAAATCGGCCTGCCGCTGGAAATGCCCGGTTATATTGATGCGGTTCCCGGCTACCCGTTTTCCGGGATTGTGAACGATGCCAGCCTGGTGATCAGTAAAGATGAGCTGCTGCGGCAACACGGGCTGACCGATATCAGCGATGTCAGCCTGGGATTTTCAGTGATTGAATTCCTGCTCTGGGGGCAACAGGAGCAGGACACCCAGCCCCGCCCGCTACAGGATTTTATTGCCCGGCAGGCCTGGAGCAGTACCGATTATGAAATGGGGCTGGGGGAACTGGATATTGCCGAGCACCCCAACAACCGGCGCCGGCGCTATCTGGAAATTGCCGTGATGATTCTGGAAGAACACCTGAACCAGCTGGCCACCCTGTGGAACAAACACACCCTGCCGCCGCTGAACATGACCGCTGCCAGTGAACTGCAGCAGGATATAAAAAACAACATGGCCACCAGTCTGGAAGATCCGGACGCCGTTACCAATGAACCCTTACTGACCACGCTGATCGCCCTGTTTCAGAGTGACAATACCAACAACAGCACTAACGACAGTACGAGCGACAATAGCAACGACAATCCGGACAAGGGCGCCGACAAACTGCTGGCCTGGCTGCAACTGGATAATGAAACCGCCATCGCGGAGCTTCGTCACCCGGAAAAACCGGTCACCGCCAAATATGCTGCACTGGCCACCTTGCTTTCAGTGTCCGGCAGCTCTACAGAAACAACCTCTTCAGATTAAAGCGCCTTACTCACCTGACAGAAAATGGCTTTCAGATACTGGGTTTCCGGAATCGCCGGATGCACCGGGTGATCCATGCCCTGGGTGCCCTGGGCAAACACACTCACGTGGCGATCCACATGGCGTGCCGACTTGCGCACCACATCCATCAGCGCCTCGTGGGGCAAATGCATGGAACAGGACGCCGATACCAGAATCCCGCCGGGGTTTAATAACCGCAACGCCATTTCGTTCATGTTGCTGTAGGCCTGCAGGCCGTTCTGAAAATCCTTTTTGCGTTTGATAAAGGCCGGCGGGTCCATCACCACCACATCGTAACGGCGTTTTTCACTCAGCAGATGCTTGAGCACATCAAAGGCATTGCCCTGATAGGTGCCCACCGGTTGCTGAAAGCCGTTCAACTTTGCATTGTGATCCACCAGATTCAGCGCCTGCTCAGAGGCATCCACCGCATCCAGCAGGCTGGCGCCACCGGCCAGGCATTGCAGCCCCCAGCCACCCACGTAACTGAACACATCCAGCACGGAACGATCCTTTACCAGCCCCATCAGCCGGGCACGGTTTTCCCGGTGATCGTAAAACCAGCCTGTTTTCTGCCCTTCCTGGCCGGACACCTCAAAGTCCACGCCGTTTTCACGCACCTTGAGCACCTCCGGCCATTCGCCGGAAGCCACTTCCACATAAGTATCCAGCCCTTCCGCCTTGCGGGCGGCACTGTCGCAACGCAGCAGAATACCTTTGGGCTGCAAGGCTTTTTCCACCGCCGTTACCAGATCCGCTTTCAGGGCTTCCATTCCCGCGGTATTCAGTTGCAGCACCACATAATCCCCGAACCGATCCGCCACCAGCCCGGGCAAGCCGTCGGCATCGCCATACACCCAGCGGTAAAACGGTTCGGTAAAACACAGCTCCCGCAACTGCAACGCCTGATCCAGACGCTTGCGCAACCAGCGCACACTCACGGTGGCATCGCCGGAACGGCTTAACAGGCGTACCGCAATCAGCGAATGGGGATTCACATAACCCACCCCCAGATCCTTGCCACGGCAATCCTGCAGCAGACACAAACTGCCGGGGACCAGCTCCTTGATGGGCGTGGCCTTGATATCAATCTCGTTGCTGTACACCCACAGGTGCCCTGCTTTCACCCGTTTGTCTTCGTTCTTTTTTAACCGGATAAGGGTTCGTTCGGCACTCATGGCAACACCTGCAAGCACTGTCAATTCACTGGTCAATCAATAAGATAGCAATAAGATAGCAACGGGATAGCAATAACACCGGTACCTTGATAAAACGCTGCTAAACTTGAATAAAGTCATTCAAAACCCAGCCACAACCAACACCCGGCCATGACCAAAGCACTGAACGAAGAGCAGATAAGCAAGATACTCAGGGGTATTACTGTTCCCCCGCAACCACAGATTATTGTGGATATTCATATGGAACAGGCCATGCCAAACCCGGATATCGATCGCATCGCCAAGCTGATCAGCCAGGATGTGGGGCTTGCCGGCACCATTTTGAAGGTGGTGAATTCTGAACTATTTGGCCTGAAAAATAAAATCACATCCATTGAACAGGGTGTGCATATACTGGGTTTGAAATCCATTATCAGCCTTACCGAAGGCCTGTCCATCAAAGGCGAACTGGACGACGAAACCATTGTCGCCATGGGCGGCTTCTGGGACAGCGCCATGGACATTGCCTCGGTGTGCGCCACCATCGCCCGCCAGATCGGCTACCAGGCACCGGATCAGGCATACTGCCTGGGCCTGTTTCACAACTGCGGCGTGCCGCTGCTGATCAAGGCCCACGCCAACTACCGCGATGTAATGGAAGCCTCCTACGGCGGCAGCACCGAACGCATTATCGATTTTGAAAACCAGCAACTGAAAACCAACCACGCCGTGGTGGGCTACTACGTGGCAAAATCCTGGGGCCTGCCCCAGGACCTGTGCGAAGTCATAGCCGAACACCATAACGCCCCGGACATTTTCAAACCCGGCGGCACCCCTTATGACGGCACCAAGAAAACCCTGCTGGCCATTCTGAAAATGGCAGAGCATATCTGCGGACTTTATCAGACACTGGGGGGCAAGGAGATTGACCACGAATGGAACCAGATCAAAAACCCCCTGCTGGATTTTATCGGTTTAAGCGATATCGATTACGAAGATATCAAAGCCGAGATGGAAGCCATGGGCATCACCGCCGCCGGCGGCTATTACGACGACTGATCAGGCCCCTAGCCCAGAAACGCCTGACCACCATCCACAGCAATACTCTGACCATTCACATAGCCTGCATCATCACTGCACAAGGTTGCCACAAAACGCCCGATATCCTGCTCACAATCACCCACCCGGCGCAACGGCACCGTGGATAAAAACATCTCTGCTTCTTTGGGGTGATTCTCAATCCACCAATCCATACCCGGCGACTTCGCCAGGGGCAGAATCACATTGGCACGAATCCCATCCGGCCCCCACTCACAGGCCGCCGTATAGGTCAGCGAACGAATCGCCTCCTTTGCCGCGCCATAGGGCCCGAACGTGGAAGAATCCCAACGCTTCGCCGCCGACGTCGCCAGATTGATAATACAGCCATCCCCTTTCAGAAACGGATAACACATCCGCATCATGCGATAGGTCGCCACCGGCCCCGATGCCAGACAGGCACCAAAATCCTCGTCACTCACATCCAGCAGTTTACCCAAGGGCACTTCCTGCGCGTTGTTCACCAGAATCTGAATACCACCAAACTCCGTCACCACCCGCGCCACACAATCGCTTAACGAAATCGACTCCTTCACATCACACTGCAAGGCAATCGCCTCGCCACCGCGCTCCCTGATCAACTCCGCCGTAGCCTGAACCTTTTCAAGCGTACGCCCCAGAGCCGCAATCTTCGCCCCTTCCGCCGCCAGCGCAAACGCAATCCCCTGCCCCACACCCTGACCCGCACCGGTAATCACCGCCACCTTGCCCGCCAGTTTGCCGTTGATATTCACCTGCTCGTTCATGGCACTCCCCTTACATAAAAAAGAATAAAATGAAAAACCGCACGCCGCGCGTGCTAATCGTTATAGTGCATCAGGGTAAACTAACGCTCACCCCGTTGAAACAACCGGAAAAATTCATAAGACGGATCATCCTCACCGCCCTTGCCCAACAACGAACCCTCAATCATCGGATGATGCAAATCCACCTCCGACGGATCATGCACCTTCACCCAGTCTGCCAGCACCGCCCGATGAGAAAACTTCCACACCCCATCTCGCTTTTCATACTTATCGAGATAACGACCACCCACCAACAGATCCAGCAAACCCTGCTCGGTTTTCACCTGATGGTACGCCAATACATACACCTCTCCTTCGCCATACACTGCACCACCCGCCTGCTCCTCCAGACGAATATTCACCGTCGTCGTATTGTGATGCAAAATCGCCATCGGCTCCTGAATCGCCGGCAACTGATCAATAAACTCCATCGCCGGCCCCTGGAAAAATCCCCCGTGATCATCAATCGCATCCTCGTGATAGAGTTCACGCATCTTCGTCACATCCTTGCGATCCGCCGCATTGCAATAAGCATGAATCAACTCATGAATCGCCTGCTTATCCAGCAACGTCTGCACCTGCTCCGCCAACTTACCATTCACCTCACTCACAACATCCCCCCAAGTCTTTACCAATGTTTATACTTTTCCACTTCATCTTTTATCACCACCCCCACCCCACAACATCACCCAATCAGACTAAAAACACCAAAGCCTGCCATCTGAACGCCACTGGTGTCCGGGGATTCACAGGATTTTGCGCCGCCGAGCATCGCAGCGGAATTCGGATGAAGGAGCCGTTGTCTGAGCCCGCAGGGCGAGTTTAGGCGACGCCGAATTCCGCGAGAAGCACAGGGAACCCGAAGGGCAAGCAGGTATCCTGTGAATCCCCGGACACCAGTGGCACGATCCCCCAAATGGCACAGCTCCGCAGCGCCTCAGAAACACTCCCACCCAATGCCCCCAAAACCTGACCCAAATTTACAAGCATCCCCCCTCAACCCCCGCTACCATCACCCAAAAAACAACAACAAAGCAGGCCAAAACCATGCACCCACTAAAAACCACCCTCACCGCCCTAATCGCCATCCTGCTAAGCGCCTGCTACTCCCCCGAAGCCCCAATCCCCGAACCCCTCAAACCCAAAGAAACCAAACGCTGGACCAACACCCAGATCGACACCCACGTCAGCACCAAACTCATCAGCATCCCCGCCAGCGAACCCGCCCCACAAGGCGCCCCCCAACACTGCAACAACATCAACTTCCTGCGCATCAAACACCAGCAAGGCCCCCACAACCCCGAACAGGCCGACGCCGTTTTCCTGATAGTGCCCGGCGTACTGGAAGGCGCCAACGCCTTCGAATACATGGGCCGGCAAATGGTGTACATGGCCCACCAGCACTACAACCGCTACGTGGAAATCTGGGGCATGGACCGGCGCTCCAACTGCCTGGAAGACCTCACCGGCGTCCAGGCCGGCGAAGCCGCCCCCGACATCGACACCGGCCTGGATGCAGTGGTGGGTTACTACTATGAAAACCAGCCCATCGACGGCAAAACCTTCGCCGGCTTCCGCCGCGGCGCCGACATGGACTTTCTCAGCGAATTCGGCATGCGCCAGACCACCCTGGACATGAAAGCCATTATCGACGCCATGATGCCCACCCCCGGCGCCAGCCGCCGTAACCTGTTTGTGGGCGGCCACTCTCTGGGCGGGCTGCATACCTCACTGTTCCTGGCCTGGGACTTTGACGGCGACCCCGGCACCACAGGCGACGCCGGGCACGAACTGGTGGCCGGCGCCTTTGGCCTGGACACCCAGGTTACCCCCACCGATCAGGGCTTTTTCCTGAGCGACAACCGCCCCGCCACCCAGCTGCTGAAACGGGCCGGAATCCCATCAATAGCAAGGGCGACACCCGAAGCAATGGAAGAAGAGCCCGAACAAGCGCGCAAGGAACGCTTCGCCCGGCAACTGCAGCAACTGCGGGACGGCGGCATTGCCCGCAACGTGGACTTTCCCGGGGTTTTCACGCCGGAAATTCTGGCCCTGCCGGAGTTTGTGGCCCTGGCCGCCAGCAAGGCACCGGATGTGAACAGCCGCCTGCTGGAACGGGTACCCCGGTCACTGGCCCTGCAAACCATGACCCGCTTTATCCATTCGCGCTACATTGCCGGCATTTTCAGCAAACCCTGGCTGGAAGATTTCAACTACACCAACAAGGCCTATGTGGGCCTGATCTTTGACGACGACTACATGCCCCTGGGATTCTTACAAACCGGACTGGGATTTCTGGAAGGTGGGCCTGTGGCCAGAAAATGGCAGAGCCTGGATCTGGCGCGCATCATTCCCGGCGTGGACAGTCTGCTGCAATCGTTGCTGGGTGAAGGCCAGCAGTTTATTGCCGCCGATGCCGGCCCCAGCCTGGAACAGCTGGGCCAGGGCCCTTTGTATGGCTGGGCCGACCGGGATCAGCTGGGTGACCTGGCAGATCCGGAATACCGGGATACCAGCAACACCCGCCTGTTCACCAGCCTGCAGGACGAACCCGTGGACATGGATGACTTTATCCGCGCGCTTTACATTGGCGACACCAACCTGACGGAATGGTATTTCCCCATGCGCATTCTGCTGGATATGCAGATTACCCATGAGCCTTTTGCCCCCGAATTCGGGCTGGATCTGTGGCACCCCCAAGGGGTCGCCAATGTGGATTCCATTGTTTTTAATGCCGGCCAGGGTGTGGGGCCACCGTCCGGTAACAATGTCGACAACCCGGTGCCCCGGCAAACCAGAGTGCTGCTGCCGGGCTACTCTCATCTGGACCCCATGTTTGAAGCGGTGAACTCACCGAACCTGACATCCCGGGTGATGGTGCCCCTGCTGGAGTTTGCCTTTGCCCGGGTATCCCCCGAACCCTGAGCGGCAATGTCGGCATGACGGACACAAAAAAGCCCGCCAGAATGTTCGGGCGGGCTTTTTCAGTTCCGGATCAGACCGGATCAGAGCAGATAAGCGCTCAGGATTCGCTGCTCTCCGGCTGCCATACCAGATCCAGCTCCCGGGCTGCTTTCACATCATCCAGTCGACGCACCGGCTGGGTGTAAGGAGCACCCTTCACCATCTCGGCGTTTTCTTCCGCCTCTTTCTGGATCTTCACCATGGCTTCCACAAACCCATCAAGGGCATCCGGCGCTTCGGTTTCGGTAGGCTCGATCAGCCAGCATTCCGGTACCAGCAGCGGGAAGTAAGTGGTGGGCGCATGGAAACCGTAATCCAGCAAACGCTTGGCAAAATCCATGGCGCTGACATCCAGCTTCTTCGCCTGCTCACTTAAGGTCACAATAAACTCGTGGGTGGCACGGCGACCGGGATAAGCCAGTTTAAAACCGGCCTGCTCGCACTTCTTCATCATGTAATTGGCGTTCAGGGTAGAGAATTCGCCGACACGGTGCATACCTTCACGGCCCAGTACCCGAGCATAATAATAGGCCCGCAGCAGTACACCGGCGTTACCCATAAAGGCGGACAGCTTGCCGATAGTTTGCGGAATGTCTTCCGCACCCAGCCAACGATAATTGTCATTACCCTGGGAATCACTTTCCTTGCCCACAATCGGCGTCGGCATAAAGGGCAGCAAGCGCTCACCCACACCGATAGGGCCGGCACCGGGGCCACCGCCACCGTGGGGCGTGGCAAAGGTTTTATGCAGGTTCATGTGCATCACATCAAAGCCCATGTCGCCAGGGCGAACCTTGCCCAGAATCGCGTTCAGGTTGGCGCCGTCGTAATACAGCAGGCCACCTGCACCATGCACCAGCTCGGCGATCTGCTTAATGGAACGTTCAAACACGCCGCAGGTGGAGGGGTTGGTCATCATCAGGCCGGCGGTTTGTGGGCCCACCAGACCTTTTAACGCTTCCACATCCACGTCGCCGTCGTCACGCACCGGCACTTCTCGCACCTTGTAGCCACACATCACGGCGGTGGCCGGGTTGGTGCCGTGGGCCGCATTGGGAATCAGAATTTCGGTACGCTCGTGATCGTTACGGGCTTCGTGGTAGGCGCGGATCATGGCCACACCGGCAAACTCGCCCTGGGCACCGGCCATGGGCGTTAAAGATACCCCCTTCATACCGGTAACGTCTTTAAGAATTTCCTGCAGCTCATACAGGCAGGACAGATACCCCTGACTGTGCACTTCCGGCGCGAGGGGATGTCGGCCGGCAAAACCCGGCAACAAGGCCGCCCGGTGAGCACCGCGGGGGTTGTACTTCATGGTGCAGGAGCCCAGCGGGTAGAAATGTGTATCGATGGAAAAGTTGCGGCGCGACAGGTTGGTGTAATGACGCACTACCTGCATTTCGCCCACTTCCGGCAGAATCGCTTTGTTTTTCCGTTGCAGGCTGGCCGGAATATGACTGGGTGTTTCCTTTACTCCGGGAGCCTGGGATCTGGTACGGCGACCGGGCTGACTGGCTTCAAAAATTAACATGGTCGCCTCCTTAAGCTGCTAATGCAGCGGCCAGCGCTGCTTTGTAGGATTGAATATCGGCATCGGTTTTGGTTTCGGTGGCACACACCAGAATGCAGTTATCCATTCCGGGGTACGCACTGGCCACATCAAAACCGCCCTGAATGCGCTGTTCTGCCAGTTTGGCCAGTACATCGCCGGCATTCTGAGGCAGGCGAATCACCGCTTCATGAAAAGCCGGTGCGCTGAAAACCGTTTCCACACCGTCGATTTCCGTTAATGCGGCCACCAGCTTATGGGTGTTGGCGGCACTGGCGTTCGCCACTTCCGCGAGGCCATCGGCCCCTAACAAACTGGTGTAGATAGTGGCGGCTGTCATGGCCAGACCCTGGTTGGTACAGATGTTGGAGGTGGCCTTGGAACGGCGGATATGCTGTTCCCGGGCCTGCAGCGTCAGGGTAAAACCGGGCTTGCCTTCCAGATCCACGGTGCGACCGATAATACGGCCCGGCATCTGGCGCACAATCTTTTGCTTGCAGCACATAAAACCGAAGTAAGGACCACCGGAAGAGAGCGGAATACCGAGCGGCTGACCTTCACCCACGGAAATATCCGCACCGGTATCGCCCCATTCACCGGGAGGCGTCAGAATCGCCAGCGAGGTAGGATTCACAACAGCGATGACCAACATCCCGTTTTGCTGGGCCCAGTCAGTAAGCGCGTGCACGTCTTCCAGGCAACCGAAAAAGTTGGGCTGCTGAATCACCAGTGCCGCGTAATCCTGTCCGGCGTAATGTTCCAGCGCGGCCAAAGGCGTGGTTCCCATGTCGCTGCAGTAGGCCACTTCTTCCAGAGAAATGCCCTGGTTTTCCACAATGGCCTGAGTGGCACTGCGGTACAAAGGATTCACTGCGGTGGGCACCAGCACTTTACGGGATTTGGATTTACGGTTGGCGCGAATGGCCATGAGTACCGCTTCCGCCAGTGCCGAACCGCCGTCGTACAGGGAAGCGTTAGACACCTCCATGGCGTTCAGGTGAGCCATCATGGACTGGTATTCGTAAATCACCTGCAGGGTGCCCTGACTGGCTTCCGCCTGATAGGGCGTGTAGGCCGTCATGAATTCACCACGCCCAACGATTTCCCAGACCGCCGCCGGAATATGGTGCTCGTATGCGCCGGCGCCGATAAAACAGGAGACGTTGCCATCCTGCGCGGCACGCTCTGCCATCAGCCGGCTGATGGCCATTTCACTGATACCTTCCGGTACCTGTGAAAGCGGCTGGCTCAGAATGTCTTTGGGAATTTCATCAAACAATTCTTCAATGGAATCAACACCGATGACCTCAAGCATGGCCTGGATATCAGCATCGGTATGAGGAATGTAGGGCATGGTTTGCTACCGCCAGGTTATTCAACGAAAGAGAAATAAAAACAGGGGCAAAAGCCAACGCCATTGCCCCGCAAAAGGTTACCGCTGATTACTCGTCTTCTTCGGATTCGATCAGCTCGGCGTAATCATCAGCAGTCAGCATGTTGTCCACTTCTGACGGATCACTCATTTTAATCTGGAACATCCAGCCGTCGCCGTAAGGGTCCTGGTTCACTGTTTCCGGTGAGTCTTCCAGGTTTTCGTTCACAGCAATCACTTCGCCGGATACCGGCGCATAAATATCGGATGCTGCTTTCACTGATTCCACAACACCGGCTTCGTCACTGGCAGAGACGTTGCTGCCCACTTCCGGCGTTTCCACGAATACCAGATCCCCCATGGCATCCTGCGCGTGATCCGTAATGCCGACTACCGCAATATCATCTTCCTCAACACGTACCCATTCGTGACTGGACAGATAGCGTAATTCTGATGGTATGTTGCTCATTTAAGTTTCCTCGATTAAATGTGAATCGTTACCCCCACGAACACAGCCCGGCGTGAGGCAGCTGTGCTCGCCGTGATTTTTCTAAAGATTAGTTGTAGACCTTTTTTCCGTTGCGGACAAAGGGCGGACGCACCACTTTTACGTCCAGCAGTTTGCCCCGGATTTCCACTTTCGCGTTGTCGCTAATCGTAGCAGGAACCCGTGCCAGAGCAATAGAGTAGCCAAGGGTTGGGGAAAATGTGCCGCTGGTGATTTCGCCTTCTTCACCCTGCTCGCCCACCACCTTCTGATGGCCTCGCAATACACCGCGGGTTTCCAGCACCAGCCCCACCAGTTTACGGGGCACACCGCCTTCCTTTTGTGCCGTCAGGGCAGCCCGGCCGATAAAATCCCGCTCGGCAGGTTCCCAGGCCACTGTCCAGCCCATGGCGGATTCCAGCGGCGTGACAGACTCATCCATATCGGAACCGTACAGATTCATACCGGCTTCCAGCCGTAAAGTATCCCGGGCACCCAGGCCACAGGCCCGTACGCCGGCATCCAGCAGTTGTTGCCAGAAATCCGCAATAGCGTTATTGGGCACCATGATTTCCAGACCGTCTTCCCCGGTGTAACCGGTGCGCGCAATAAACCAGTCGCCGGCGGGCTGACCATAGAAAGGCCCCAGCTCGCTGATCAGCGAGGCCTGTTCCGTTAATACCTGTTTGACCTTTTCAATGGCTTCCGGCCCCTGAATGGCCACAATACCCAGTTCCTGGCGCTCCTTCAGTTCCACCGCATAACTGGCGGCCTGCTTTTCCATCCAGGCCAGGTCCTTTTCCCGGGTGGCGCAGTTCACCACCAGGCGATAACCGGATTCGGTGCGGTACACGATCAGGTCATCGATCACGCCACCGTCTTCCTGCAGCATGCCGCTGTAGAGCGCCTTGCCGGTATCCTTGAGTTTGGCCACATCGTTGGCCAGCAGATAACGCAGGTAATCCGTGGCCTGATCACCCTGAAGGTCCACAATGGTCATATGGGACACATCGAACATGCCCGCCCCCTGGCGAACCGCATGGTGCTCCTCAATCTGGGAGCCGTAATGGATAGGCATGTCCCAGCCGCCAAAATCCACGATCTTGGCATTCGACGCTAAGTGCTTGTCATATAAAGCGGTTTTTGAACCCATACCCGATCCCTTGTTTTATATTAAGTCTTGTAAAAAGCCTGCTGGTTTTACTGATTCGGTAAACTGGTCAAGTGCTGACCACAAAAGCTGCACGATGGTACCACTTTTTACTGACGAATGGCAGTGCGCTGAGGCGCCGCATTGTACCTGTGTGAATGAAAATAGTCAGGGGGTGAGATCGGACTCTGGCCCGCTGGCGGGGGCTTTTGGAAGAAAAATCGTAAAGCAACTTCCCTTGTTGACCTGGCTTTGTACAGTGACTGACCCGCCATGCATTTCGATCAGCTTGGCTGACAGGGGTAAACCCAGGCCGGTGCTGGGTACCGACTTGTTCACCCGACTGTGGATGTGATTATACTCATCGAAAAGACGCGGAATGTCCTCAGCGGCAATGCCTACGCCGGTATCGGTAAAATCGATTTCAATGCCCGTGGCCGTTTCTTTAAGGGATAGGCTGACATGGCCCTGTTCCGTGTATTTAAGGGCGTTACTGATGAAATTGGTAAAGATCTGCCTGAGCCGTAACGAATCCGCCGTCAGCTCACAGGCATCAGGCAACTGAAGCTGTAACTCAATGCCATCCCGGTCGGCAACGGCTTGCTGATCTTCCGCACATTCCTGTAATAACCGGATAATATCTACGGGCTCCCGCTTCAGGTTCATGCGGCCGGCTTCAATTTTGGCAAGATCCAGAATTTCATTGATCAGTGCCAGCAGGTGTTCGCCGTTGCGGGTTACCCCTTGCAGCGCATCCAGTTCCCGTTCATTCAGGCGATCCCGGGCTTTCATTTCCACCCGGCGGGAAAAACCGATCACTGAGTTCAGGGGTGTTCTTAATTCATGACTCATATTGGCAAGAAACCGGGACTTGGCCAGGTTGGCTTCGATGGCGGCCTGCTCGGCGGCCTTGCGCCGCTCGATTTCCTCCCGGGTAGCCATCAAACGCTCATACAACCGGGTTTTAGCCAGATCCAGCTGACTGACAAACGCCGTAGATAGCAGAAAAACGGCCAACGACAGCCCCACAATCTGCATCAGCAACTGTGCATTCTGATAAGCTTCGGGTGTCTGGTCCGGAAACACCATGCCCAACCGCTGCTCCAGATAATAGAAAGCCCCCGCAGCGACCAGTGACACTACCAACCAAAAATACCCCCCTCTTTTACCCAGTAACACTTGAGCAAAAACAGACGGCACTGCCAGCCAGGCGCCGGTAAACACAGCAATACCACCATTGGTGTACACGGCATTCACCACCGCGATAAAAAGCCCACAGACAAGCAATTGACTGAATACTGCGGGTTTCCGGTAGTAGCGAATCCCCACCACAGTCAGCAATGCGCAAAGCACAGCAAAACCCACGGATAAAACGCGGGATTCGATCTGCCATTGCAGGGCGCGCATTAAAAATAAGCTACCAACGCCAATGATAACCAGAGCAAGGCTTGCCAGATGACGGTGGCGCAGCAATACAAAGGGGTCGGTGGATTCCGGATCCAGACCGCAGTTGAGTAACTGGTCCCATTGTTTTTTTACAGACACTGGCAGCAACCTGATCCCGTTTCCTGTTGTTAAAACCTCAGTATAGTCAGGATCAGGACGCCCCGGTTTAGCGACAAATCCCGGGTCAGGCGACGGAGGCTGTGCGTTCCCGGTCAGGCACTTCCCGATTCGCGCTGCTGTTGTCTGCGCTGTCGGAAGCGGCAGTTTCCAGTTCCTGCTGGACGGGATCCGGACCGAATTCACAAAGGACAGGTTTTTTGTCTTCGATATCCACTTCCACTACTTTGCCGCGAAGCTCGATATCCTTGGTGTTGATTTCGAAAAGTTGATTGAGTGCTTCGTCAAAGTGGGGTTTGCAGAAAACGACACTGGCATCTCTGCCGGAACACCACTCTGCTTTTTTTGTTAAGTATTGGCCTAATTGATTGCGAACCACATAGGCTGTTGCCATGCAAACATCCCCTCATTGCTTGATTTGTTGACTGGCTTATACAGTTATAACAGAGATTTGGCTATCCTGCTGTTTTTTCATCCGTTTTTTCCACCGCGTTCGGCAAAAATTTCGCCGATTCCGGCAAATCACCGGCCACCCCCACCGCATGGGAAACCACCTGGCGCCTGGCGATCCAGTGTCGATTGAACTGCGTCATGCCTTCATTACGCGCGGTGGTGAACAACCAGTTCAGGGGTTCAAATATCCGCTTGAACCCTTCCATGGCAGACATGGTTAACAGGTTGTGGGCCTTGCGGCGGCGCTCGTACCGGCGCAAGCCGGAACGAGCGCCGGCTGATAACCCACGGGCCACACTGGCGGTTACTTCTTCCGCCAGCACGGCTGCATCCAGAAAGCCCAGATTGATGCCCTGCCCGGCCAGCGGGTGAATGGTGTGGGCGGCATCACCGATCAGCGCCAGCCCCGGCTGACTGTAGTGGGTGACATGCTGCTGCACCAGGGGAAAGCTGTGCCGGGTATCCGCCTGTTCTATGCTTCCCAGATGGTATTCAAACGCGCGCCCTAACTGGCGGTTAAAGGCCGCGTCATCCCAGGCCATAATCTCTTCTGCTTTTTCGGTATCCGCCGACCAGACGATGGAGCAATACTGTTGGTTCTCCGGCGCTGGCCGGGGCGACATCGAAAGCGGCAAAAAGGCCAGCGGCCCGGTGGGCAGAAAAATCTGGTAAGCGGTTTGCTGATGGGGCCGTTCCGTTTTGACGGTGGTGACCACCGCATTGTGATGATAGGGCCAGGAACGCACCTTGAATCCCGCCAGTTGCCGCACCAGGGAGCGGCCACCATCGGCACCCACCACCAGTGCCGGCGTAAACTGATCACCGTTTTCCAGGGTCAGATGCCAGCCATGCAATGTCTGGCGCATCTGCCTGAGAGCGGAGGCAACAAAAGTGCAGTTGGCCTGTTGCTGCACCTGCTGATACAGGGCCCACTGGGTGACACGGTTTTCCACAATAGTGCCCAGGTGATCCATGCCCGGTTGGCCCAGATCCTCCTTGTCAAAATCCACCGTACCGGTACCGTCGCTATCCCACACATGCATATGGGTGTAAGGACTGAGCCGCCGGGTTGCCATCTGCTCCCAGGCACCAACCGAGCGTAACAAGGCTTCTGACGCCAGTGACAGGGCGCTTACCCGGGGATCAAAAGTCTCCGGCCAGTGGTCAGGGCCCGGCTGCCCGGTAGGGTCTACCACCACAACCGTTACCGGTGTGCTCCGCAGTGCCGCGGCAAAGGCCAGCCCGGCCATACCACCACCGATCACCACAATATCCGGCCCTGAATCCGGTTCCTTAACTGGCTCTGCCATAACGAGTCCCTGTGTTAACCCCTGTCACTTGCAAGTGGTACTTTCTGTCGCTCTGGTTTAAACCGCTCAGGCGGAACGCCGGACTCTGGAAGGACGAGCGCCCGTGCGGCGTTTTTGTGCCGCCGCCATCAGCGCTTCTATCTCGTCCACCTTTTTGGGCACGCCTTTGGTGAGCACGGAATTGCCTTTTGCGGTCACCACCACATCGTCTTCAATCCGAATGCCAATGCCGCGCCATTGGGGATCCACGTCTTTATCATCCTTGCCAATGTAAAGCCCCGGCTCAACGGTGAGCACCATGCCTTCTTCCAGCACCCGCCACTCGTCCGCCACCTTGTAATCGCCCACATCATGCACGTCCATCCCCAGCCAGTGCCCGGTGCGGTGCATAAAATATTTGCGATAGCTTTCATTGGCAATACAGTCTTCCAGCTTGCCCTGAAGAATACCCAGTTTAATCAGCCCCCGGGTCAGCACTTTCACCGCCGCTTCATGGGACTGGTTCCAGTGGTTGCCGGGTTTGACTTCCTTGATGGCCGCCAGCTGAGCTTTCAATACCACGTCATAAAGCAGTTTTTGCGGCTCGGAGAATTTACCGTTCACCGGAAAAGTCCGGGTAATATCCGCTGCGTAATGATCGTATTCGGCACCGGCATCAATCAGCACCAGATCGCCATCTTTCAGTGCGTCACTGTTCTCGATGTAATGAAGAATACAGCCGTTGGCGCCACCACCGACAATGCTGGGATAGGCCGGATGGCGCGCGCCCTCGCGGGCAAACTCGTGGATATACTCGGCTTCCAGCTGATACTCCATCATGCCGGGTACGCATTTTTCCATGGCCCGCACGTGAGCATTGGCGGAAATTTCCGCGGCCTTCTTCATCATGCGGATTTCGGCTTTGCTTTTGTACAGCCGCATATCATGGAGGTGGTGATCCAGGGAAATAAACTCCCCGGGGGGATGGGCGCCGGCGCGCACCTTGGCACGAATGGTATTGACCCATTCCATCACCTTGCGATCAAATTCTGAATCTGATCCCATGGCGTAATACACGCGATCCCGGCCTTCAATCAGCCCCGGCAGAATCTCATCCAGATCATTGATGGGAAAGGCATCGTCTGCGCCGTACTGTTTAATGGCGCCTTCCGGACCGGCACGGTAACCGTCCCAGATTTCCATGGCAGGATCCCGTTCGCGACAGAAGAGTACGTACTCCCCATGTTCGCGCCCGGGAATCAGTGCCAGCACGGCTTCCGGCTCGGCGAATCCGGTGAGGTAATAAAAATCACTGTCCTGGCGGTAGGGATAGTCCACGTCCCGGTTACGGGCCCGCACCGGTGCGGCAGGCAGAATGGCGATACTGTTGGGCTCCATCAGCCCCATCAGTTCGGTACGTCGTTCAGCAAATTCCTGTTTGGATAATTTCATAGAGTAACTGTTTTACAGGGCCTAATGCAGGGTGGGTGAAATGGGAGGCTCATCATCCGCCAGCCCGTTGTCCCGGGCCATGGTGTGAACCGGTTCCCGGGCTAAACCAAATTCAGTATAGATAAGCAGCGCCACGGTTTTCATGTATTCCATCAGTTCCATGTAGGCGTTCTCCTCTTCAAAATCGGAGTCGCCATCCACGTCGGTATCTATCTTGGCAATTTCGGAAAAGTCCCGCAGAGCGGCATCAATATCGTCGGACAGATTTTCCTCATCAGAATGACCGGCACTGCCAAACCCCGCCAGAAAACCTGAACACCAGTCGCCCACCGCTTCCAGTCGCTCCGACAGCGGATCTTCATCGTCCGGCAGCAGGGGGCGAAAACTCATCCCGGCATTGGCCAGCTCAGCAGCACTCAGATCCTGCAGGGCATAAAACCAGTTGCGCTGGTCCTCCACCGGTTCACGCTTGACACCCACAGCCATCAGAAACTGCTTGAGCCACATCATGCCATCCAGTTTCAGGCCGCCACAGAGCTGGCCTACCAAAATGCCATGGGCTTCCGCCGGCGATGCCACGGCGTCCATTTTTTTCAGTTCGGCGCCCAGTTCGTAGTAGTCAAGAATCTCATCAGGATCGAAATCCGTATGCCCGGTCATGCGTGTCTTACCCTCGTGATTCGGCCTTAATGGCGGGATTGTAGCACGACCCGGGATTCTCTTTCGATTTGCGCTAAACTTCACAGCATTACAACTGGAAACAGGCGGTCCTGAGCGTGTAACATCAGCCAGGATGGATGCCATAACTGGGAGTGGCCACACACTAATGAATGCCCTGGAACAGCGCTTCAAACAGCTGGAAGCACGCATCGACGAACTCAACGAACTCTGCAACGAATACAAACGTCACAACAAATCCCTTAGAATGCGGGAATCCCAATTGAACGAAGAGCGTGCCAACCTGTTGCGCAAAAATGATCTGGCGCGCAATAAAGTGGAAGCCATGATCACTCGCCTGAAAACTCTGGAGCAGGACACATGACACAGGACACCAGCGCAAAAACTGTTCAGATCCGTATCCTGGACAAGGATTACGGCGTTGCCTGTGGCCCGGATGAAGAGGATGAATTGCGTGCATCCGCCAAGTTGCTTGACGAGCGCATGCGCGATATTCGTCGCAGCGGTAAAATTGTAGGCACCGAGCGCATTGCCGTGATGGCAGCACTGAACATTGCCCACGAACTGGTGCAGGCTCAGAATGAGCTGAAAGAAAGCAATAAAATCACGGAACGGCATCTGTCCCGTATCAATGAAAAAATCGAACAAGCCCTGGCCAATGCACGCCAAATGGATCTATAGACGCCCCATAAATTTCACAGACGATCCGCTCCGTTTTCGATATACTGTTTAAGTACTCCCTGAGTTGTTCGCGATTCGGTTATGTCCCTGAGCCGATATTCACACCTAAGGAGGTGTCTTGGGAGGTTGGAGCGCAGGTCCGCCGCGAGCGGAAAGCCCGACGCCGCCCAGATACCACCGCCTTGAACCGTAGGGTTCAAGGGCTATACCGACAACGGCAGCTCGGGGAGCTTTATTTTCAGGCAAAAAGACTTCGCTATGACTGACGCAGCAACCCGGGAAAAACAGGCACTCCGTCGTCAACTGCGCGCCGCCCGGCGCTCCCTTTCCCGTACCGATCAATTGAATGCTTCTCTCGGCGTTTGCCGGCAACTGATAACCCTGCCCGCGTTTTTACGCAGCCAGCGTGTGGCGGTTTATTTCAGCAACGATGGCGAAGTGAATCTGGATCCCTTGATCGACGCCGCCTGGCACATGGGCAAGACCCTGTACCTGCCGGTGCTGCATCCGTTCAAAGGCGGCGAACTGGTATTTATGGAATATCACCCGGGTCAGCCCATGGCCAAAAACCGCTTTGGTATTCCCGAGCCGGTAAGCCACCGGGACAGTCGCTGCCACACCTGGTTACTGGACCTGATACTGACCCCGTTGGTGGGCTTCGATGAAGACGGTAACCGCATGGGCATGGGCGGTGGTTTTTACGACCGCACGTTTGCTTTTCTGAAAGACGGCAGCAAGCCGCGACGGCCTTCCCTGCTGGGGCTGGCCCACGAATGCCAGAAGGTGGATAGAATTACAACAGAAGCCTGGGATATTCCAATGGACGGGATAGTGACGGGGAAAACAACTTACGGGGCCCGAAGCTTTTGAGTGCCCGGGCCGGGGAAGAATAACAATCTAGCGAATGGAAAACTGACTGGCGACCATTTCGGGGTCCGGCTCAGTCAGGGTGTAACCGCTTGCTACGACACCCAGTCCGAAAACGAACACAAGCACCATTAGTAAGTCAGGCTTTTTCTTCATGGTTTCAGCTCTCGCTTTTAAATCAACCTAACAGTTCTTGTAGCCAACAAGTTCTTTCGGCGTTTGGTTAATGGTGGCGCCATCCAGGCGAGTCACGAGATCCTTTTCTCTTGTTTTCCTGTTATGCGCTTTTCATTCCACACAACAGCAAATAATACCTACAAGTTATATGCCAATCTGTTTACCCGGTGCCTGTCAGGCGTATTCCCGGCATTGATAAGACTATCAGCTACAACCCTGCAAAACTGCGACTTCGTTCATAGTCGGGCAAACATTTGAGCTGATTTTGTAACCCCTGGGCACAAAACCGGTCTCAGCAACGAAACAGCCCTACACGCTATATATACCCATTGTAGACCATGTGTTTATGGTCGCCAGAGCGTATGTGAGTGGTAGCTCACATTTATCGACCAATAATCAATCAATTTTCTTCTAAGGACCGGGTGCAGATATAACTTTACTGCACATCGAATGATCAGCGCCTTTCTTTTTGTTAATTATCAGCCGACTAGCGGGGACTTTTCACAGGTTGGCTAAGCTATCACTGCACCCTGTAAATGTGAAGTTTTAAACAGCAGTTTTGTGAAGAAATTAACCTGGGAGTCTCTGATCAAGCCCAGGTGGCCTCTGCGCAACCTGAAAGGTGCAAATGCAAGGCAAGTTTCGCCGTTAATGGCCGTCGTCCTTAACAAGAAACTTAACGCAGCAGTTGTGCCTTTCAGGCCGCGCCCAGAGGGTCCTTCAGGAATTCCCCCTGGCTGCGTTGTGCTGCTTCGCCGGGCAACCAGCCCGCCTGCATCGCACGCCTTGCCAGGGAAAATTCCTGAAGGACAGAGGCCGCCTGGGCTTGATCAGAGACTCCCTAGATAAGGCAACAAAACCGTTTTTATTGCAAGAAGAGACCATAGGCCGGGTTATCACACTCATCCCAGTAGCGATAACCCAGTTCGTTGAAATAGCGAATCAGCACATCATGCTCCTGCTCCGGCACCTGCAACCCCACCAGTACCCGGCCATAAGCTGCACCATGATTGCGATAATGGAACAGGCTGATGTTCCACTTTGCACCAAGCTTGATCAGAAACTGCAGCAAGGCCCCGGGGCGCTCAGGAAACTCAAAACGGAACAATACCTCGTTGGGCACCCCTTTGCCGTCTTCCGTCTGGCCACGGCCACCCACCATATGGCGAATGTGCAGCTTGGCCATTTCATTGTCGGTAAGATTGGTTACCCCGTAGCCTTTTTCCCGCAGCTTTTCGGTGACTTCGGCGGTTTCGCCCACGCCGCCACTGGTTTGAATACCCACGAATACATGGGCCGCATCGGATGCGGCAAAACGGTAATTGAATTCGGTGATACTGCGCTTGCCCAGGGTGTCGCAGAATTGCAGAAAGCTGCCGGGCTGCTCCGGAATCGTCACGGCAAAAATCGCTTCGCGACGCTCACCCAGCTCGGCCCGCTCGGCAATGTGACGCAGGCGATCAAAGTTGACGTTGGCGCCACTGGCAATGGCCATTAACGTCTGACCCTGAGTTTGTTCCCGTTCCACGTATTTTTTCAGGCCGGCGATGGAAAGCGCACCGGCCGGTTCACAGATGGAACGGGTATCGTCGAACACATCCTTTACAGCGGCACAGATTTCGTCGGTGGTAACGGTAATCACTTCATCCACGTATTCCCTGGCCAGGCGGAATGTTTCCTCGCCGATCTGTTTTACCGCCACACCGTCGGCAAACAGGCCTACCTGGTCCAGCACCACCCGCTCATCGGCCTGCAGGGCCGCATGCAAACAGGCGGAATCCTTGGGTTCTACTCCCACGATTTTGATATCCGGGCGCAAGTATTTGATGTAGCAGCTGACACCGGCAATCAGACCACCGCCACCCACGGGAATAAAGATGGCTTCCAGTGGTCCGGTATGCTGACGCAGGATTTCCATGCCGATGGTGCCCTGTCCGGCAATCACATCGGGGTCATCGTAGGGATGAACAAAGGTATAGCCTTTCAGATCTTCCAGTTGCTTGGCATGAGCATAGGCTTCATCAAAAATATCCCCGTGCAGCACCACATTGCCGCCGTGGGCACGCACCGAGGCCACTTTGATTTCCGGCGTGGTTTTAGGCATGACAATCACGGCATTAATACCCAGGCCTGAAGCAGCCAGCGCTACACCCTGCGCATGATTGCCGGCCGATGCGGTAATCACGCCCCGCTCTTTCTGTTCATCGCTCAGGTTAACAATCTTGTTGTAGGCACCACGCAGCTTGAAGGAAAACACCGGCTGCAGATCTTCCCGTTTCAGCAGAACCTGGTTGTCGAGGCGACGGGACAGTGAGCGGGCCGGTTCCACCGGGGTTTCCAGTGCCACATCGTAAACCTGAGCCTGGAGAATACGTTTAATGTAAGCGTTAAGCATGATGCCTGGGATTCTGCCTTATCATTTTTGCCGGAATATCATTCATAGTAACAGATGGCCTGCAGTTCCACACCTGAAGGGGTGGAAAAGTACAGAAAGGTTTAGTCAGCTCCGGATTCCTTCTATAATGGCGCCCGATTCCGGTGATCCGCGATACAGCGCTCTCAGCTCAATCAACAACAGGTTATAAAACCGCTCAAGCCAACTACCCATAAAACAAGAGGCCACCCATGACACAGGACGAACTGAAACAGGCAGTTGCCAGAAAAGCGATCGACTATGTGGTGGAAGGCGAAATCGTAGGCGTGGGCACCGGCTCCACCGCCAACTACTTTATTGATTACCTGGCGGAGATCAAGGATCGCATTGAAGGTACCGTCGCCAGCTCGGAAGCCAGCAAACAACGGCTGGAAAGCCACGGGATTCCGGTGTATGACCTGAACACAGTGGACAGCGTACCCGTGTACGTTGACGGCGCCGATGAAACCGATCCCAATCTGTGCCTGATCAAAGGCGGCGGCGGCGCCCTGACCCGGGAAAAAATCATTGCCGATGTCGCGCAGAAATTTGTGTGTATTGCGGATACCAGCAAGTATGTGAAAGTACTGGGCAACTATCCGTTGCCGGTTGAAGTCATCCCCATGGCCCGTTCCCACGTGGCACGCCAGATCGTCAAACACCTTGGTGGCGACCCCGTGTATCGCGAAGGCTTTGTCACAGACAACGGCAATATCATTCTGGATATTCACAACCTGCAGATTGCCAAACCGGTGGAAACAGAAGCCAGAATCAATAATATCGTGGGTGTGGTCACCAACGGCTTGTTTGCCCGCCGCAGCGCTGATGTACTGCTACTGGGCAAAGAGGATGGTGTTGAGGTTATAGAGGTGTAAGCAGTAAGCGTGTAATCCTGCTGACACCTCTTAAAACCATTTGAGTTTTTTCTGGTACACCCTGTCTTTGGCATCAAACCAGCGGTTGTTTGCCTTGTTTTGCGCAACCGCCTGTTCCTTGGCTTTTTTCACTTCTTTCTGTAATTCTTCGCAACTTCCCAGAACACCGAGTTCACCCAGACGCTTGTCCAGATCTCGCACCATATCGATGGCGTAGTCTTTGTGAACAGACTCGTGCCGGGCCACCATACGTACATAATTGTCCCAGTTATCCGCAAGCTGCTGACTGGCTTGCCATTTGTTTTTCCAGTGAGGCAAGGTAATAGTTACATTCAGAATGGGGGTGTAGCTGGTGAGACGACATTTATAAAGGCCGGGGCGGAACTGGTACTTCAGCTGCAGATCGTAAGAGGTCCAGGCCACTCTTACCCAATGATCGGTACCCTCGACGACACCTTTCATATCCGCTTTGCCGCCCGCCTTTTGAATTTGCTGCCAGATCTGCTGGCGGGTTGATGCATTGAATTCATAATAGGATTTGGATTCATGGATGACCGGCTCCGCCGCAACTGTCACTGACAGCAACCATAACAGGCCACCAATAGTCAGGTTTATCTTTCCAACAAAATTGATTTTTCTCATCCCTGATCACCCAACTATAAATGCGTTACCAATAAACAGTACTACCAAAACTGAAGAATACACCACCCGGACCTTCCGGAAAACGCAGTTCACAGCAAGGAAACAAACAAAAGGTTTACACAGTAAACCTTTTGTTCTATGGTCAATGGAGTTACCAGTCACGAGAGACTTTCGTCATGCGGCTCAATGCCTATCACAGCTATCGTCAGGCCCTGTCGCTGGGTATGACGGCAGCCCTCAAAACCTATTCACTGGTCAGCCCGGCCAGCCGCTCAAGGTTGGTCAAAGCACCTCGGGCTATACCCGAAAAGCGCAAACGCCACCCGGAGGATTTTAATCCCCTCAGCCACGAGTGTTTTCAGAATCCCTATGAGTTTTATCGGGTGCTGCGGGATGATTACCCGGTGTATCGCCTGGCCAATGGGGTCGTTTGTATATCCCGTTACCAGGATATTGTGGATCTGAGCCGGAACACGACGGTATTTGCTTCGCAGCATCAGGGGCTGGTGGCCAACCTGCAACCTCATCAGGACTTATTGAAGGAAGTGGCCAGGTTCGAAGGGCTCGGTAGCGCCGGTGTGATACCTGCAGATGTACTGGCCACCTCGGACCCACCACGCCACACCGCCGAGCGTAAAGTGGGCCACGCCTGCCTGAACAGCCGCTTTGTGCAGCAGCAGGAAGCGGAGGTCCGGGAATTGTGTCGGGGCATGCTGGCACCCTGGCTGGTCAAAGGTGACATGGAATTCATGCAGGCCATTGGCTGGCGCCTGCCTATGGTGCTGATTATCCGCTTAATGGGCTTGCCGGAGCAGGATTTTGCACAAATCAAAACCTGGTGTGTGCAGATCCTGGATTCCCAGAACGGTGTACAGTCCGGTAAGGAACTGGCGCTGAGCCGGGCGGCGGCCCTGTCCTTTCTGCGTTACTGCTGGCGCCATTACCTGGCGGCAAAAAAGCGACCCGGCGAAAACCTGCTGGGAATCTTTGCCCAGGCAGCAATGGACCCCGCCACGGATTTTGATGATCAACGGGCGGCCAGCGCTGTTTTCCAGCTGCTGATTGCCGGCAGTGATTCTTCCGCCACCACCATGGGAAACGCCCTCCGGCTTTTGATTGAACACCCCGACATTCAGCAGACACTGCGTGATAACCCGGATCAGATTCCCGCCTTTATTGAAGAAGTGTTCCGCCTTGAATCTGCTTTCCAGGGCCACTTCCGCTGGGTAACAACACCCACCCGCCTGCACGGTGCCCACCTGCCGAAAGGCACCCGCATTTTTCTGATGTGGGCATCGGGCAACCGGGATGAACGCTTCTGGGATCAGCCGGACCAGCTCCTTCTGAACCGCCGTAATGGCAAAAAACACCTTACCTTTGGCCACGGGATTCATGCCTGCCTGGGCCGTGAACTGGCCCGTATGGAGATCCGGATTCTGTTACAGGCGTTCCTGCAAAACACCACGGATTTGCGTATTGCGGGAGAAACACCCTACATTGCGTCGATGTTTTCCCGCACACTGGTACAATTGCCGCTTCAATTTAAAAAAGTCAGCCACTGAAAAGAGCTATGCCAAAAACCAAAAAGGGAAAGTACCAGAACCGTGATGTGTATCTGAATGCCGCACTGGATATTATTCGCGAGGAAGGCGTTGAACGACTCACTATGCGCCATCTGGCGGAAACGCTGGATGTCAGCGCCATGGCGGTGTACAAACATTTCCCCAACAAAAAAGAGCTGTTGAAAGCCCTGTTGGATGCCTTTATTGCCCGTTCCGATGTGCTGCCGGACAAGCATCTGCCCTGGCAGGACTGGGTTCACCATGTGGCCGAAAAAATGTTTGCCGCCCTGCAGGGTGAAACCATCTGGCTGACGGTGCTGGGATCCATGGATATTGGCGAAAAAGCACTGGAAGTAACCCAGGCGTTTCTAACTCGGCTGACGGACGAAGGCTTTGATAATCTGGCTGCCCTTGAAGCCTACCTCGCCATGCTGCAGGTGGTGATGGGGTCAGCCTTGCTGCAGGCCTCCATCACACAACATCAGGAAAAAGCGCTAATGGCTGCCAATGGGGCCTTTGGCGAAGCGAAAGGAAAGCAGTTATTACAGCGCTCACAGGTTGAGCTGGGGCTTTCCTTTCTGATTGCGGGAATGGAAAAGCGGCATCAGGCCACCACTCTTACGCCGTGACTGTGATCATCGGTCAGAATTTCAAAGGCGGCCCGGTTGCGTGTTTCCAGCACCCGTTCCGGTTTGCCTTTTTCACGTATCACTAACCGGCAGCCGGCGATTTTGCAGTTCAGACAGGTGTTGGAGCCGCCAGGTGGATTGTAATAATTCAGTCCCACAAAATGATAACGGGGCGCATAGATATCACAGACAATGGAAATATCCCCCTGAGCAGTTTCCACGTGCCAGTTAAAATAATTAAAGGTGGCTTTGGCCGTTACCGCTTTGAGCAAATTGTTGATTTTGATTTCCCGGCCATCAACACGCACCACCAGCGTCGTCATCCAGGGAGTCCATACCGGGCCTATTTTTAAACGGGCGGTGCCCATTTCCAGAAAGGCATCCGGTTCGTTATCAAAACCCGCCACCTGCCCCCAGGCATAACGGTCGGTATGCTTTTCACCCCAGTTATGATTCTCACTGCCCTGCCAGTTTTCCACGTGAATGGTTTCACCGTTCACCATCAGTGAACCGTTGTAGAGCACATTGGGATTGCCCACCAACGCTTTGGCTTTAGGTAAAGGCGCTTCGTAAAAAGATTCCGGCAACAACAGCAGCGGTTGTTCGCCCACAGAGTAATTCAGATGCCAGCTGATTTTATTGCCATTAAGGGCGGCGCTGCCTTTGGCTTCGCCCGGTTTCAGGCTGGCGATATCACTGATTTTTACCGCCAGTCCTTCGCTGGAAAAAGAACACTTGCTGAAAGGCACTTCCTCTTTGGCGGCGGTTACCTGGTGGGTTTCACCATCAAAGTAAATCACCCAGAGTTCACCGATGTTATCCTGCGGGCGGCCTTTGGGGGAAAAGATCGTATAGCGAATCCAGAACGCATGGGGCTTGTCCGGGTGATTGGCCCTTAAAAAGTAGCTTTCATAATGCCCTTTGCTGCTGGTGTCATCAAAGCGGCAGCGGTTAACTTCCCGGCGCTGCTGCGAAAAATGATCAATGGTTCGATCCCTGCTGTCTACCATGGGTGAACGGGTATCCTTTGTTGTTGCCGTCGCAGTCGTTTTTGTTGTGTTTGCCTGAACCATTTTAGCTGCTCCCCCGAATAAGTATCAGAAATCTGCGTCAGGAATTGGCCGTGGCCGGTGAATCGTCATTTTCGATACGCAATGCCTTGAAAGGAAAAGCGATCATGGAATCCTCGTAACGCACTTCCGCATAGCCAATGGCCTCGCCCTGGTGATAGAGAGTTAACGGGCAGGTGATCAGGGATTCTTTCAGTTCCGTGAGCGAGTAGGTTTTTTCACCGGCGGCACGCACCAGGCCAATGCCCGGAAATTCAAAATCCAGTTCATAACGGGGGCCGGACAGTTTAAAAGTTAGCTCACCATCGGTGCGCGTTTCATAGTCCCGGCCCGCCAGTGTCACTTTACCACTGAAAGGCTGTGGTGCCAGCAGACGCGGCCCCTTACCCAGTTGTACCTTTACCGTAAATTCGAACGGCTCTTCCTGACGGGTTTCATTCAGTTCTACCCATCCGCGCATGGTTTCGTTCAATGTCAGTTGCATGGTATTACCCTTCTGTATTGTTAAAAACGTGACAACTTCTGCGCCAGCAAGGCTTAAACAGAAGCCATTTGCTGGCGGCTGACTCGCTCAGCCAGTTTCTGCGCTGCCCGGGTTGCCAGCGCCATAATGGTGACCTGAGGGTTAGCCCCCAGACTGGACGGCACAGCGCTGCCATCCATAACATATAAACCATCCACGCCAAACACCTGGTGATCCATATCACAAACGCCGTTCCCGGGGTTGGCCGCAATCCGGCAAGTGCCCAGCGGATGGTAGGCGGAAATCGTAAAATGCCGGGGCTTGAGCCCGGAGGCCAGCACGTCATCCAGCATGGCCTCGCTGGTGATTTTAGGCGCCCGGGAGACACCACCAAGATGCACGTATTCAGCACCGGCTTTCAGGTGCATCATCGCCAGCGCCCGAATGGCCTTGAGGAACAGGCGAAAATCCCGCTGGTTCATGTTGTAGGTAATCAAGGGCACATCAGGATGTAAACCCCGGCGGACTCTGCCCCGGGACTGGTCCTTGATCATAAAACCGAAATAGGCGGTGTGCTGGTAGTTTTCCGTAAAATCCACGTACTCATCACCCACCAGAGGATTCAGCAAGCCATGGGCCACAAAAGGTGGCGTGCCCCCTTCAAACATAATGTCGTCATCGACCCAGTCAGCCACACCATATCCCTGGGGAATGGTGCTGGTATTGGCAAAATGGCGATCCGGATAATAACCGGTTACCGCACCGGCAGGATGTATGGAAAGGTTGGCCCCCAGCCAGCGGTTTTTTATGCCGTTAGCCTGTAAAAACAGGGGCGTAAAGAAGGTGCCCATGCTGACCACAACGTTGCGGGCATTCAGGGTCAGGTGTCGTACCACGCCATCGTCCCCCACGCCTTCGGCCCGCACACCTTGCACACGGTTACCGTCCATTATCAGGCGGGTGGCTTTCATGCCGGTGAACAGGAATGCGCCACTGGACAAAGCCCTGGGGACATAACTGACATTGGTGGATTGCTTGGCATCCGTGGGGCAGCCAAACTGGCACAGACCCTGGCCGTCACAACCAGTGGCATTTCGCATAAGCGGATGGGTTTGTTTAAATCCCAGCGCCTGAGCGCCTTCTTCAATCACTTTTCCCACTTCCCCCACGTATTGGGGATCGGCCCGCTGGACCTGTAAAACCTCTTCCACAGATTCAAAAAAAGGCGCCATATTGTCCGGTGTCAGTTCCCGCAGGCCAGACGCCACCCACTCATTCAGCACGCGATCAGGAGTGCGCAGGCAGGTGCCTGAATTAATCGTGGTGGTGCCACCCACATTTTTACCCACAGGCACCGGAATAACCGCGTTACCGATAGCCACCGTGGAGCCGGAGGCACGATACAATTTAGGAATCACTTCAGTAAGCTTGCCGGTAAAATCCCGGCGATCGTAGTAATGGCCTTCCTCCAGCATTACCACCGCCAGACCGCGGCTGGCCAGCTCATAGGCTGCCGCAGCGCCGCCGGCGCCGGTGCCGATCACCACCACGTCGGCCTCCAGGGACTGATCCCGCTCCAGATCGTTGACGGTAGTGATCTGGGATTGCCAGCGAAAGGTTTCAATCTGGCTGGGCACACGAATGCCATTATGGGTTTGTAGGCGCTTGAGGTTATCGTCATCCAGCAGATAGGCCACCCGGAAAGGGGCCGCCAGGGCACGCAACAGGGGGCCGGCCACCGGGCTCCGGCTCTGCTTTTCTATAAAAGCCTGGCGCTGCTCCAAGGGCGCACTGGCAAAGGCACGGCCATGACTCAGCCAGAAACGCATCTCCAGGCTGCGCAATATGGCCAGCAGAGCGGTTTGTAATCCGGGAATACTGTCGAAATAGCGGTTAACGGAGTATGCCAGCTCACTGGCATCCGGGGCGGGCAGCTTGCGGCCGGCAGGGAACAAGGCTTCCACCCAGGCACGCACCCGGGGGTTGTGGGCAAAATCAGAGCCGTGAGTAAAGTCACTCATTTTGCTGGCACCTGTGGCCGGATTTTCTGCAGCGGACATACAACAGCCTCCCGCATCAACTGATGTTAAGGCAGAACCGGAAACCGGACACTGCCTGACTGAACATTCAGTATATATCGTCACGGGAGGAATGCTTGTCTGGGAACACTCCTGGGCAAGGTAAGCAGAGTCAAGCGGGCTCTAGGCGCTAACCACCTGAGTTTCAAAGGAAAATCGATTATCCAGGGTGGCTTTTAGCTGATCACCGGGCTGCAACGGGGCCACACCGGCAGGGGTTCCGGTCAGCACCACATCCCCGGGCTGCAGGGTAAAGATACCGGACATATGGGCCACCAGTCCGGCAATGGGATAGAGCATCTGCTCACTGTTACCGGATTGACGTACTGTACCGTTCACCTCCAGGGCCACCTGCAAACCCGTAAGATCTGCAAACTGGTCCGCAGGCACAAAGGGTGTGAGGGGGCAGGCACCATCAAACGCCTTGGCCTGTTCCCAGGGGTGGCCTTTCTCCTTCAACCGGGACTGCAGATCCCGAAGCGTCAGGTCCAGGCCGATGCCGATACCGGCAATGGCATTCAGCACATCATCTGCTGAGGCTTTCGTTAACCGTTTGCCAATCAGCAACGCAATTTCCGTTTCGTGATGACATTCCCTCTGATCGGTGGGAATAGCAATGGTAGGCGCAAAGGGCACCACGGCAGTGGCAGGCTTGATAAACAATATCGGCGACGTGGGCACCGGATTGTTCAGCTCTTTGGCATGGTCCGCATAGTTGCGCCCTACACACACCACTTTACCGGTGGGGAGTTCACAAGGGCTGCCGTCGGTCATCTGATGCTGATAGGTCATAATGCGTTTAATCCAGATCGAAAATTTTGCCCGGGTTCATAATGCCGTTGGGGTCAAAAATCTGTTTTACGGATTTCATCAAGGCAATTTCCCCGGTACTGCGGGTGTATTGCAGGTAAGGCTTTTTGGTCATACCCACACCGTGTTCGGCTGACACACTGCCATTGTACTTTTGAACAATATCAAACACCCAGGTATTCACCTGCTTGCACTTGGCAAAAAAGTCTTCTTTAGCCAGGTCATTGGGCTTGAGAATATTCAGGTGCAGGTTGCCATCACCAATGTGACCAAACCAGACAATTTCAAAATCGGGGTAATGTTCGCTAACGATCTGATCAATATCTTCCAGAAAGTCCGGTACTTTGGAAACCGAAACGGAAATATCGTTTTTGTAAGGTGTAAAAACGGAAATGGTTTCGCTGATATCTTCACGTAAACGCCACAGGGATTCCACCTGCCCCTGGCTCTGACTCATCACGCCATCCAATACGTAACCGTTTTCCACGCACTCTTCAAACAGCGCCATGGCCTCTTCCACCACGTCGTCATTCGGGGCTTCAAACTCCAGCAGCGCATAATAGGGCGTGGCTGTTTCAAAGGGACGTTGCACATCGCCACGTGCAGTGACAAGTTGTACCGCTTTTTCTGAAAAAAACTCAAACGCGGTCAGATCTATCTTGCGCTGAAAGGTACTGAGCACATCCATCACCGCACGAAATTCCGGCACGCCCAATACCAGCACATTCAGATTCTTGGGCGCCCGCGCCAGTTTCATGGTGGCTTCGGTGATAAAGCCCAGAGTGCCCTCCGCCCCGATAAACAGATGGCGAAAATCATAACCGGTGGCGTTTTTTACCAGATCATTATTCAGAGTGAGCACCTCACCCTTACCGGTAACCACGGTAAGCCCTGCCACCCAATCGCGGGTCATGCCATAACGGATCACCTTGATACCACCGGCATTAGTGGAAATATTGCCACCCAGCTGACTGGATCCCGCGGAGGCGAAATCCACAGGGTAGAAAAGGCCTTTATCCTCAGCAAACTGCTGCAGCTGCTCGGTGATCACACCCGCCTGGCAGCGAACCGTGCGGTCAATCTCATTAAACTCAATGATCTGATTCATAGAGTCAAAAGCCACCACCACTTCGCCATTGGCAGCCACGGCGGCGGCCGACAAACCAGTACGCCCGCCGGAAGGCACCAGGGCCACTTTGTGCTCATTGGCAAACTGCACAATGGCCTGCACCTGCCCGGTGGTTTTGGGGAAAACAATGGCAAGGGGCCTGGGTTCATAGATCTTGGTCCAGTCACAACCATACTGCTGCAAGCTGTCCGCATCGGTTTTGACTTTGTCGTCATCCACTAATGCTTTTAAGCCTTCAATAATTGCTTCTGCCGTTGCCATAAATTTACCTTTTAAAATCAGAAAGATACTCGATACTGCCGTGCCCGACCCGCTAGTCTGCCGTGCCACATGACCGAGCTGTTCACACAGATTCCAATCACATACCGCCACACGCTGCGGGGCCCGCCTATGGCCTGTAACCACCTTATAAAAGTCGCGCACTCCAGGGGCGAGATATGATACCATAGCGCCCCCTAAATTTTGGTAATTCCTATATTCAGCACAGGAACCATCATGAGCAAGACATCTCTCGACAAAAGCAAGATTCGCGTTCTGCTTTTAGAAGGCGTGCACCAGACGGCCGTCGACAATTTTGAGAAGAATGGCTACACCAACATTGAATATCTCAAAACATCGCTCCCCGAAGACGAACTGAAAGCCAGGATCGCCGATGCACACTTTGTGGGAATTCGCTCCCGCACCCAGCTGACCGAAGAGATTTTTGAAGCCGCCCAGAAACTGATTGCCGTTGGCTGCTTTTGCATCGGCACCAATCAGGTGGACCTGAACGCGGCGCTGGTTCGTGGTATTCCGGTGTTCAATGCGCCCTTCTCCAACACCCGCAGCGTTGCTGAACTGGTACTGGCACAGGCGATCCTGTTACTGCGCGGCGTTCCGGAAAAAAATGCCAAGGCCCACCGGGGCGAGTGGATCAAGTCTGCAGCCAAGTCCTATGAAGTGCGCGGTAAAACCCTGGGCATTGTAGGGTACGGCAATATCGGCTCTCAGCTCAGCGTACTGGCCGAAGGCCTGGGCATGAAAGTGATTTTCCACGACGTCGTCACCAAACTGCCGCTGGGGAACGCCGCACAGGTGGACTCAATGGAAGAACTGCTGAACACCGCCGATGTAGTCAGCCTGCACGTGCCCGAAACCAAAGCCACCAAAGACATGATCGGCAAAAAACAGCTGGACCAGATGAAAATGGGCAGCGTACTGATCAATGCATCCCGTGGCACGGTAGTGGATATCGACGCACTCACCGACACCCTGACCAGCGGTAAACTGCTGGGCGCCGCCATTGACGTGTTCCCGGTGGAACCCCGCAGCAACGACGAAGAATTTATGTCCCCCCTGCGCGAATTCGACAACGTGATTCTGACACCGCATGTTGGCGGCAGCACCCAGGAAGCACAGGAAAACATCGGCCAGGAAGTTTCCGAGAAGTTTGTCAAATACAGCGACAATGGCTCCACCATTTCCGCGGTTAACTTCCCCGAAGTGGCGCTGCCCACTCATGACGATGTACACCGCCTGCTGCATATCCACAAAAACGTTCCCGGTGTACTGACCAAAATCAACACGGTTTTTTCCGAGAACAATATCAATATTGCCAGCCAGTACCTGCAAACCAATGAGAAGATTGGCTATGTCGTGATTGATGTGGATGCGGAGTACAGTGATATGGCGCTGGAGAAACTGCGCACCGTGGAAGGCACTATTAAAACCCGGGTGTTGTTCTGATACGGCATTAATAACCGGCATAAAAAAGCCCGCTCATGCGGGCTTTTTTAATGGCTTGAATTTTTCAGATTAAAACGTAAACGTCATATAAAGGCCTGCGCCACTGCCGTCAAATTCCAGGTCAACGTTTTCCGGCTGGTATTCGATTTTGGTATAGCGCAAACCAAAACCGACGGTAGGGGATATTTTGTATTCACCATGGAGCAGGTAACCGGTGGCATCATCAAAAGACACATCCCCGGACACATCATCTTCCAGCTCCACATTGGTATGCTGAGTGAGGCCGACGCCAAAACGCCACTTGTCAGACCCCAACAACATAATGGCTTCCAGTGGAACGCGATTAAAACTGACATCGCCATTGGAGGCAAAAATCCCACCAAACAAATAGCCCGCCTGCAATCGAATCGCCAGATCCGATGCGGGATAGCCCAGCTCAACGCCGCCGAACAGGTGGAAGCCTTCACCGGCCTTTACTTTTTCAGAATCCTCGTCCCCGTCATAATATTCCACTTCGTACTCAGCCAGAGTATCACCGCCAAAATTCATACCAATGCCCAGTACCGGCTTGATATAGCTGGTAGGAGCAGAGACTGGCGTGGAGTTACTGATATCGGGGTTGGCAAAGGCGAGAGAGGAACCGAAAATGGCACTCCCGGCCAACCCAATGAGAAGCGATTTTTTCATTGGTTACATCCTTGATAAAGTCGATTAAACGGCGAAATTATAACCAGCTTTGATAAAAACGGTAGAATCTTTTGGTAACGGTTCGTTAACATAGCTCATCAATAGAGTAGCAGCCAATCTTCTAAGGCCATTCAGCAAAGGAGCACCGCCATGAGCCAGACCGAGCAGGAAATAAGAACAGCATTGATTACCGGCGCATCCGCGGGCATCGGGCAGGAGTTTGCCCGGGTGTTCGCCGAAAACGGGTTCGATGTGATTCTGGTGGCAAGACGCGAAGACAAGCTCCAGGAAACCGCCAGCGAAATCAAAGCACAATTCGGCCAGCTGGCCCATGTCATCGCCGTTGACCTTGCAGACCCCGGCGCACCGGAGCGCATCCATGAACAGGTCAAGCAAAAAGGACTGCGTGTGGATGCCCTGGTGAATAACGCAGGCTATGCGCTGAATAAAGGATTTCTTGAAGCAGACTGGCAGGAGCACGCGGACTTTATTCTGGTATTAAATACATCCATGGTGCAACTCTGCTATCTGTTTGGCAAAGACATGCGGGATAACGGCTACGGCCGTATAATCAATATTGCATCCGTTGCCGCCTTTTCACCTCAGATGAAAGGTAATCTGTATGGTGCTGCCAAGTCCTTTGTGCTGGACTTTACCCAGGCGCTGGATCTTGAGGTACGGGAACATAATATCTACTGCACCGCCCTTTGCCCCGGATTTACCTATAGCGAATTTCACGATGTGATGGGTGTGCGCTCCAACGTCAGCCGCCTGCCCCGGTTTCTATGGATGGATGCAGCCACAGTTGCGAGAGAAGGCTACGACGCAGTGATGGAAGGTAAAACGGTTTATATCAATGGCCTGGTTAATCAGGGAGTGTCGCAGCTGATGTCCCATATGCCGCTGTCCATCAAGCAGTTTATTGCCAAGCAGCAGGGGATTATTTAACGATTTGGCTGGTGTACTGAAGTGAGCGTTTTTTGGGATATGCAGGCTTGATGTGTTAACTGGCTGTCAGGCATCAATTGAGCTCAGCCAAACAAAGCTGACACCAGCTTTTGCCCAAATGCAAGCTGGCTCTTTATATAGCCGCAATACTTTGGCAAATCATCGCCAACATCATTTACTCTGGAATCGTAGAAGATGTGAAGAGATGCCTCAGGCACAAGCGACTTATCATCAATGTTCTGGCTGGGGACAATAATTGTTTTTAGCATAGGAAATATTCTTAGATATTCTATAGCAATATGATTACAGGACACACATGACCCTCTTTGTAATATTGGAGGGAATTTCTGGGCCTTGTAATGCAAACCAGCACTCTTTGGCATCACCACATCCCTGGAGCTGAATAGCGTTATATCTGCATACGGGGCGCAATTTACCCTTTGGCAGATGGTGCAGTGACAGAAAGCTCTGAAAAGAGGCCGACCTTTTATTTCATAGCTAACTTCACCACAAGGGCAATGCACATTAACCTTATTCATGGTTCTTCCTTATTAGCCATAAAGCATCAACTATGCCGCCAGGCGCCAGGTTGAAATCTGTTTTTATACTAACCCGCTGCGTTTAGTGAGCTATTATTGATGGCAACACTTCAGACATCGACTAAAGTAAATCACCAGCATTTATCAATGGATGATTGAAACTGTTTTACCAATTCAAGACACTCGCTTTCCCAACCATTATACTTCGCAACTTCTTGCAGGTTGGATACATTAGAAAAAAGATCAATTATTCTTTCCGGACTAGATAAATACCCCGTTTTCTCTAATGAGAGTATATTTTCCTTCAGAAGTATAAGAATTTCTTCAGTGTTTTCTGATCCAAAATCAGCAGACGCTGATCCGTGAATAAACCGGACCAAACTTTTAAGAACAACTATCATATCTTCTTCCATAGAATGCGCCTCTGCGAGAAGAACATCTGAAATATATCATACTTAGGAAAACTGCGCTGTCGGGCGTCAGGTTGACTTGCTTGTTAGAGAACTTGGATTCATATACTAAGTGCAACGCGCCTCGCCAATAGAAAGGCAAGGTGGGATAATCCCGGTTTTTTACTCCCGCCAAGAAGTGAGAAACCATGAAAGACTATACCCACCTTACCCTAGAAGAAAGATACCTGCTTGGGCATTACAAATCAAAGGATACCTCCATATCAGAGATTGCCAGGATACTGGGCAGAAACAAGGGAACGATATCGCGTGAGATAAACCGGAACAGCTGCCACAGAACCGACGGGGCCTATCGCCCCACAAAGGCTGACGCTCGCGCAATGTCTCGCAGGAGTCGAACGAGAAGGTATTGGCAGCATACCAAGAAGGAATGGGATTTAGTAACAAATAAGCTTAAAAAGCTCTGGAGCCCAGAACAGATCTCAATTCGCTTCAAAAAAGACAAAACCCTGGATATCAGCCATGAAACGATTTATCGCTATATCTGGGAGGACAAGAAGTATGGTGGCAAGCTGTATCTGTACCTCAGACAAGCATACAAATTGCGCCGCAAACGCCACAACAGCAAGGATAGTCGCGGCAGGAAGGCTGGCAAGCGCATGATTGAAGACCGCCCAAAACATATAGAACTCCGTCGTAAAATCGGTCACTGGGAAATTGACACTGTTTTGGGAAAAGGATCTAAAGACTGCATTGTAACGCTCGTGGAGCGAAAATACGGCTATACACTGATCGGGAAACTCGAGGACAGGACAACTGAGTCGTTGAACAGGAGAGTTATTGCTTTAATCGATCGTCACATTGATAGATTCGAATCTATTACTGCCGACAACGGTACTGAGTTTAATCAGTATGAAGAGATTGAAGAAAAGACAGGTACAACTTTTTACTTTGCCAATCCTTACCACTCCTGGGAACGAGGAACGAATGAAAATACAAATGGTTTAATAAGGCAGTACTTACCAAAGGGGCAAAGCATGGCTACACTCACTCAGGCACAATGTAACGCTATCGCCAATGAACTCAATAGAAGACCACGAAAAAGATTAAATGGTTTAACACCAGAGGAGGCATTTTATGGTTAATCAAAATCGTTGCACTTCGGGGTTGAAGTCAGGTTAACTCGAACAATTATTCCAATCCATTGACAGGTACATGTAAAATGCAACAGATATGTGTACTCTAACTATATAATCCATAAACAATATTTTTTGATTTTCATTTGTAGCCCTTAACATTCCACTCGGGTATAAGCTACCTGTTATCTTGGTATTGATTATATACCTACAAATTATCGAAATAAGCATTAACATCATACCAAATAACAATATCACCCTCATTGGGTTTTTAAAATCACACCCAAAAATAGCCAAGGCATTAACAAATAAATATAAGTCACCACTAGGGCCCAAACAGATCACTTGAAGAGCAAAGAAAATGAGCGCTAATCCCCATGCAAAATTAGATACTCTCTCAACTTGCTTATTGATTCCTTTCACGATGAATACCCTTAAAACATAACACTTGGATAAATTGCGCCGCCAGGCGTCAATTTGATGCCTTTGTTAGGCAAATTCTGGTATTTCACAATGATTTACTATGTGATCCATAATTTTCTCCGCCCTCTCTTCAGTGATCAACTTGAAATTCACATGACTATCTAGATAAGCTAGGAGAAATATAATTTCAAAATTTGGTTCTTCATCTGGCAACGATCTCTTTGAGTCTTCCTCAATACGCTTAAAGACATAATCGTAGGTTTCCTTGATCATTTTATCGTCTTTAATTCTTCTTTTCATTCCTGCTAATGCCGGAGCCAAATTCAACATTTCCATCTGCTTCTCTTCAAAGGAAAGATCGTCGTATTCCTCTTCATGGAGCAAACTGAATGCAATTCTCAATGCACCTATAGCCTCTTTAGCCCAAAGCTCATTTCTATTTGGTAATCTTGACATATATTAATCACGCATGACCATTGGCTGCCTAACACTTGGGTAACCTGCGCCGCCAGGCGTCAGGTTGAACCTTTTGTTAGAGCATTTTGCCCACACATACAATACTAGGCAATGACACATTCATATACCCCAAAGAGCGCTAATATAAGAAGCACAAGCAAAAGTATCATGTCTTTATACTTTCTGCTCCGTTTAGCTTCCGCAAAGCTCGTTTCTATTGGTTTGCAATAATATGCAGACAAATAGTAAATCGATGTCATTATTGTTAGGAATACTATTGTTGGAACCCAGGAACTTAGCAGTAACGAGCCAATTAATACCAACGGAACACCAAAATTTATTAATTGCCATAGCGTATTCCGATACCTACCAGGAAAATAAAAAAGCTTTCCACACCTATTACACCTTGCGGGAGATGATGGATCCGAATTAGCAAAGCTAATTATTGGTATATTTTTATTACCACATGATGGACACGACTTCATAATTGCTTTGCTCTAACACCACGGTGTGCTGCGCCGCCAGGCGTCAGTACGACCGATTTGTTATGTTAACACAGATCATTTAGCCCTATTTACTGACATTTTTGGCTTACGAGCGGTTAACTTTAGATATAACAGCATATTAAATATATAATTGAGCTAGTGAACTGCGACAATCCCCAGCAGGTTTGCTAATGATTATATTATATATTAACTTTCCGAGCGCTCATCTTTCGAATACTTTCCAATTGCAAACCTTAGAACAAACATAAGACCAACGGCTACTCCTACAGCAACCCACTCATTTTCTAACTGTTGCCTGCCAAACCCATAGACAATCCCAGCTAACACCAACGCAGCTAATTCAAGGTATCCTTTCCTAATTCGCTCTTTACGCAACACATCTATTCCCCTTCAGAGACGGCTCACTCGACGAATAGCGCGAGCGCTTGAAACATAACACCTAGGTAACCTGCGCCGCCAGGCGTCAGGTTGACCTGTTTGTTAGAACAATTTTATTCACGGGCCTTCCGCATGTAACGAACTATTGCGGCCTCGTACCTATTTAATGGCTCTTTGCCTACGGTTAGCGCCTCTGAATCTAATTTCATTTGGGCCCTTACTGAATCCTCATATAGTTCTAATTCGTCTTTTTCAAGTTGCGCCCAATACCCATCCCTATTTGGATCAATTCTGCATTTTCTAGGGAGAGTTTCTTTAACAATTATTGACCCATTAGAGTAAAACTTATTGTCATATATACATCCATTTATCTTCCCCCGATCTATTACAAGCTCCCAGGGAAACTCTGTTCCATTAAAACGCTTTTCACTTCCGTCTTTATCCTCAGCATATGCGGTAGCAGAAAATAGAAAAAGTAATGCGATTATTCTTATTATCATTACGTACAACCCTTTCACGTTCTAACACTTAGGTAAATTGCGCCACCAGGCGTCAATTTGACCTTTTTGTTAGATGATTCTGCTCGTACATTCTAAGTGATTCCTTAAACCGCTCGCACCTTGGACCATACTCAAGAACTTCTATTTCTTTTTCTATTAGAAGCTTAGCTTGAATTGAGTCAATTTTTGCTAGAGCCAAAGCAATATCCTCAGTTCGAACAACGCTAAATTCTCTCCTTAATATATCAAGAAATACGGTCTCAAAATCCGACAACCACTCTTTCTTGTATTTATATATCCATTCGCCCGCAGCCATTGGTGCATCGCCACCATAATCTTCATCATCTACAGCGACTTGAACAAGAAGCTCCAACAATTCTCTGTCATCTAACCTCTCTGAGAAATATCGTTCAGCATCTTTATTTGAATAGCATGTTTCGATTAACAGCTCTCTAACTTCATCAATATCGTACATACTTTCTCTCATCTAACACTTAGGTAAACTGCGCCGCCAGGCGTCAGTTTGACCTGTTTGTTATGTATTTTTATTGAGTTACCGCAGCGCCTATTAAAGCCAATGGTATTAGCGCAAATGCTGTAACTACCATCCAAAGCCCTACCTTATCATAACCTGCGTTAATAACGGATTGTTTTGGATTTTGTGTATTGATAAAGACATCTATATCATCACCTACCTCGAAAGCAGCTATTCGATTCTGGGCCTCAGCCTCAGATATGTAGTATTCCTTGCAGAAGGAGAAATTGTTACCTGTGTATTCGTTACCTTGAAGGTTATATTTGTAGGTTACTATAGGATAGTATTTGTTAATCCTACGATAGCTATGGATTCCTAAGCTTTTTGCAATCACTTTTGCTTTAGTCAGCGACCATTTTTTACTCTTGTGGCCCATATAAAATTGCCTGAGAAACACATAGTAAAAAGCGACTAACAATACAGGTGTAAGAGGCAAAATAGTCCATACGTAAAACGACTCTTTCATTCAGCACCTTCCCTGAGACTACATAACACTTAAGTAAACTGCCCCGCCAGGGGTCAGTTTGACTTGTTTGTTATGGTTGCGGCGTACGCTAGAAGCTTAAGCCACAACCATTTTTAAATTGCACTTGCCCAATATTACAGCAGTTAAAGCTAGCAAGGAACCAAAGAAAACCATTAGCGAAGATTATGGTTAAAGCGTACCAAAACCAACTATTTAATTACGGTTAAAGCAACAGCCTGGCTTGCGAAAGCGAGGCTTACACTGAACCAGTAGAATGGGTTTTTAAACCCTATTTGCTCCGCATCAGCGATACTTTTATAGCTAAAAAGCAACGCTGAAAACTGCCACCACACTATGTTTTTAATTTGTCTTTTATCTTTTTAGAAAGGGGCTTCAAACTTAAAGCTTACTGGTACAAGAACACAAACCCTTTGAACCATAACACTTGGTTAAATTGCGCCGCCATGCGTCAATTTGAACCTTTTGTTATGCGACTGACTCTCGTAGGACATCTCTAACCTCCATTAACGCAAAACCCAAAAGGTTTTGTCCTCTCCATAAATTGGGGTTTTCAGCTTTCTGATTATCCACAGCCAGCCCGATACCCCATATTTTATCTACTGGGCTAGCCTCCACAAGAACTCTATTACCTGTATTGAGAAGGAATTCACTCAACTCCTGATTTTGGGAAAACTTCAATACATTACCAGATACAACAATTTGAAACCGATTCTCAACCCACTTTGATTCATCAAAACCGCGAACTTCACGTCCAAGAGACTTTGCTTCACCTGGGTTAGTGGCCTTGATTATTTTTTGATAGGTTTCATTATCACCAAATAGTTTGGCTTTCTCAGCCATCATATAATGTTCAGCAGTCATGTACTCAATACCACTCTCACTAAAAGTGGATTCATACCACTGACTAAAGCAGGATTTAGATACAGCACTACCTTTTTCTTGATGACCCCAAAAGAATACATACTTAACTTTATTGCCTTTGTTCACGTATTCCTGAAGCTCTTCTTTAGATCTAATTTTCAAACTTCAAATCCTGATTTTTGAATCGCATAACACTGAGGTAGCCTGCGCCGCCAGGCGTCAGGCTGACCTGATTGTTATGTTGCCCAGGCGTTCTGCCCAACCCACAATTGGCTTGAACAAAGTTTTTTAAAAAGGAACCCACCAACCGAGCAGCACACCACAAACTTTACAATACCTGACCAATGTTGGGAACGAAAAAGGCGTACCCAGACCAACGAAGACACCGAGGGAACAGCAGTACAACCCACTTCCACAGCACCTGACCAGAAGAGAAATGTCTTTTTTACTTCCTGTTGCTCAGTGAACTGCCCCAAGCCCCAACGACACACCCAAAGAGTTCATTGTCTTTGTTTTTAAAAGAGCGCGGCAGCGCCCTTTTAGAACGCTCCCATAACACTAAACTAACCTGCGCCGCCAGGCGTCAGGTTGAGTGATTTGTTAGGGCAAGAATGCCAGATATTACCACCCAACACCACTACCGCACCAACCCAAGGTTTTTATGTTTTTACCAAAGCCACGAAGCCCATAAACCGACAGCTACCGAATGGTACTTAAAGACGCAAAGAGAGGAAGCAAAGGACTGTTTTTAAACCCCAAAGCGTACTCGCACTAACTTGCTTAAATGTAGCGCTCTCAGGCTACCTTTTTTTGAACTAACTTAAGAACTCATTCTGTTTTTAATCTTTTGTCTTTTTAATCCCGCCAACGGGTGCCCTAACACTTGGGTAACCTGCGCCGCCAGGCGTCAGGTTGACACTTTTGTTATGTCAATTTACACCTATTTCTTTGGCCTTCTTTTGCCACTAACTGACATGCCGAAGGCGACACCAGAGGAAATTACTGTACCATTCAAAAACCATGAAAGGTATACCCGCCAAAATTCGTTTTGAAGTAGAACACCCGATTCGATTACTTGGTTGAGCACTTTCTCACTATATGGAAAATACCCAAAATAATTAAATGCAATAATTGAAACAAGACAAATAGCGGCATATACGGCCCAATGCTTTATGAAGATTCTAACTACCCATGGTACAGCACACCCTAAAGCAACAGCCATATAAATATAGTTACTGTACATAATCCGTTTTTTCTAATGCCATCAAAATAACCTTCTCCGATTTAGATGCTAATTGCACCGCAGACATAACACTTGGTTAAACTGCGCCGCCAGGCGTCAGTTTGAACCTTTTGTTAAATATTTGGCTACGCATTCTTGACGCTTACCAGAAGTGAAGAGAAACCCAACTCCTTTTCTATATCATCAAGATTTGGAACGTTTTTAATAGAAGTGTTTTTCACTTCCTTGTAAGCTATCCCATCCTTCAAATAACAAAGAAGGATATTTCTTTCTTTATCATCAGTACTTACCTTCGTAACAGGAAATATCTTCTGAAGTTTTATTCCTAGCTCCATGGCCTTATTTTCATAGATTCTATCTAGATTGAACCATTTTTTTAAAAAGGGGTTTTCCAAAGTAACTCTATTAGACCCATTGAGTGCGGCTAATTTCAGCATATATAGCGCCAACACCCCTTCATCGTTTACATTTCTAATCCTATCTGGAAGAAACACTGTAAACCCTCCCTATTTAACACTTGGGTAACCTGCGCCGCCAGGCGTCAGGTTGACACTTTTGTTATACATAGCTAATCAAATACTATACCTGGATTCATTTGAGCGGGCGAAAGCCAATTGATACCATATTTTTGATTAAGTATTCTTTTCTTTTCAGCCCATAACACATGACAACCACCTCTAAGTCCCATGAATTCCATTTCGGACTCCTTGAGTTTTTCTCTTCTTTCTTTTTTCCATCCATCTAAGTAACTTTTTGCTTCGCGATCAACTTTTTCAAATATCTCTGATAATTCCGGATCTAGTTCTTGCGGGTCAATAAAGTATCGATGTTTACCGTCTTTGTAGAATTCGACATAGCGCTCAGCTAATTCTGGCTTCACAGATTCAATAACCCTCTTGCACTCAGCTATGGGCTGACCTGTATATTTTCTTAATTCTCTAACAAGTTCAATTTCCATGATTTCAGATAATCTATGCCACATGCCAAACAATGTATAACACTTAGGTAGCCTGCGCCGCCAGGCGTCAGGCTGACCTGATTGTTAGAGCAAGCCCCATACACTGAGCCACCTAACCCCAACAACCTACCAAATTAACTGTTTTTTCTCTTTTCTTTGGGCCACGAAGAACAAAACGCGACCGACACTTGAAGGCACGCAGAATAGGAATAATAAGAAGCGAAGGCCCCCTGTTTTTTACCATATGCGTACCCGAACTAACCAGCTCAATTTACCTGATCTGAATAGCGCTGTTTAAAACCAGCTTAAAAACCCATACGCTTTTGGTCTTTTGTCTTTTAACGGGCTTTTGCCCTGTGTGCTCTAACACTTGGATAACCTGCGCCGCCAGGCGTCAGGTTGATACTTTTGTTAGGGCCATTAGCTCACTGCGCCATTACATAAGCGCGATGTGTATATCTTTCATCATTCTTTTGGCTTTACCCTATATAAATCATAAATAAAAGCCATTGCAACTAACCAAGAAGGAATCCAAAGCACTTTACACCAGTATAAACCGATACCGAGGAGACCTACTATGTTGTAACCATAGACAAAGCAGCTTTTAATGTTTTTTAGGTCGCCTTGGCAATCGAAGTAACCATATGACCAATCTGCCGCCAGAGATCCACCAGGAGGAAATAGTATTAGAAAGGTCACCAGAATCTTTATGCAAAACGATTTTCTAAACATGTATTTCAACCGCAAGCCCTAACACTTAAGTAAAATGCGCCGCCAGGCGTCATTTTGACTTTTTTGTTATGTTACTGCCCCATATGATGCAACAACACTTGTAATTTCACCTTCATTGTTGAATTCAAAGCTCTCAGCAGTGAAGCGGTAATCCTCCCATTTTTAACTGCAGTCAAAAGTAGAGGTTATGCCACCATCAAAGGAGGTCGCCCACCATTAGCCTTATGTGGCCGTTCATGATTGTAAAACCATAGCCACTGGGTTGCATAGTCCTGAACCTCATCTAATGAGTCGAATAGGTGCTTGCTGACCCAGCTGTATCTTATTGTTCGGTTGTGACGTTCAATATAGGCATTCTGTTGCGGCTTACCGGGCTGGATATAGTCAATCCGTATGTTGCGGCGCTGCGCCCAGGCAATGAACTCATGACTGATAAACTCAGGCCCGTTATCACAGCGAATCGCCACCGGTTTGCTACGCCATTCAAGAAGCTGTTCAAGAACCCTGAGGACCCTCATCGCAGGCAGGGAAAAACCTGCTTCTATGGCTAACCCTTCGCGGCGATAGTCATCTATCACGTTAAGAAGGCGGAAGGTTCGCCCATCGGATAGCTGATCGTGCATAAAGTCCAGCGACCAGACCTGGTCTGGTTTTATAGGCTCTTTTAGCGGCTCCGGCACGCCCCGTTTCAAGCGTCTGCGAGGCTTGATTCGAAGGTTCAGTGACAGCTCACAGTAGATTCGATAAACGCGCTTGTGGTTCCAGCCATAGCCTTTCACATTTCTTAAATACGCAAAACACTGGCCGAACCCCCAGTCATTTTGATATTCGGTCAGATCAATGAGCCATTCAGCGATCTCGGCATTTTCGTCCGACAGCCTGGCCTGGTAGCGATAGCAGGTCTGGCTGATGCCGTAGGCGTCACAGGCTAAACGGATACTTATGTTGCGGTTGGCGACTGCCTCTAGCGCCATCTCCCGACGGTGAGACGGCTTTACCACTTTTTTTCAAGGGCCTCTTTCCTTAGCTCAGATTTGAGGCGCTCTTCCGCATACATCTTCTTGAGGCGTCGATTCTCGTCCTCCAGTTCCTTGAGACGGGCCATCATAGAGGCGTCCATACCGCCGTATTTAGCGCGCCACTTGTAGAAAGTGGCGGCGCTCATGCCATGCTCCCGGCACAGCTCAGGAACCGGCGTACCGGCTTCGGCCTGCTTGAGAATCGACATTATCTGGCTGTCTGTGTAACGTGATTTTTTCATTGCAGAATCTCCTGCGTCTAGATTACGAGAAAATTCTACTTTTGGCTCCTGTTAATTTTCGGGAGGATTACCAAGCCACCTAAAGGATTTTTGTAATAGAGAACCACATTGTTAACGCCTTCCAACACATTAACAAGCTCGAACTCTAAATTTGGATATTTTTTTAACCCGACCGAGAAGTACTCTTTGAGCTTTGACTTAGTGCTAATAACCCCTGATGGATCATTTAGTAATTTTTGTATGATCGGTGATTTAAACTCAATGCTCTCAGCATAGTGAGAAATGATTGAATCCAAATTATGTGAATTCCAAGAATCAATCCAGCTTTTAGCAAAATCCATGCTATTCATTACTTAACTCCATTTCAAAAACATAACACTTGGGTAACCTGCGCCGCCAGGCGTCAGGTTGAACCGATTGTTAGAGCAAGAACCACACGCTGAACCACCTAACCCCAACAACCTACCAAAATTACTGTTTTTTGTCTTTTCTCAAAGCTACGGAGCCCTTAACCGACATAGCTACAGAATGGTTAGCAGGATAACAAAGAGAAAAAGCGAAGCCCCTTTGTTTTTACCCCAAATGCGTACCCGCACTAACTAGCTGTTGGACGCAGCTCAATGAGCCCTTTATTCAACCAGCTTAAGAACCCAAACGGTTTTGGTCTTTTGTCTTTAAAGGGTTTTGCCCTTTGGGTGCTCTAACACTTGGATAACCTGCGCCGCCAGGCGTCAGGTTGATACTTTTGTTAGGCGATTGCCCGCAATATTTGCCTGCATTTTTATGCCAATACCTTAAACAGACCAGGCATTGACTCAGGCCCATAAGTAACAGTACCAACTGGGACTTTATTACTCGTAGCCTCTATTACCCTTGATGTCCAAACAGGGCCAAATGCACCACACAGTTCAATTATTTGAATCCCTTCTTCTACCATCTTTTGGGCCACATCAGGAGCCTCTTTGGGACTTTTGATACCTACCACCTTCATTTTAAAGTTTTCTGTACCTTGCTCCTGCTCAAAGCTATCGCCAACAACTATAAAACCAAATCTTTCCAATGCCATTTCCTAACTTCCTTTTAGTAATGCTTTCCGTAGAAAACCGAATTTTAGCTAGCCTAACACTTAAGTAAAATGCGCCGCCAGGCGTCATTTTGACTTTTTTGTTAGAATATTTTTACGCACTTACTCTGGAATTGCATATACAGTTATTGCTATTTCAGCGTTTATCTTTGAAAGGCGCTGTACCAACTTAGGAGAAATTGTACTTCTTACCTGTCGAGGTTCGTGGCCACCTTGATATCCGATATCAAACACTATTCTGGAGCAATTCATAAATTCTTTTCTGGCTTCACTGGAAACAGAATCTAATATGTCTAAATAGTTATTAAGCAAATACTCAGGCGATCCAACATCACCGGCAAGCTCACACGAGATATGATGAACGATATCTTCAACATCATTACGAGTAAAAATAACCTTATCTTCTATTTCGCTTACCAACAGATTCAGACCATAATTTGATTCTAAATCCATATCTATATTAAGAAATTCAACCTCTTCCATGACACCACCAAATTCTAACACTTGAGTAACTTGCGCCGCCAGGCGTCAAGTTGACGCTTTTGTTAAATGAATTGGCGGCACTTAACACTATGAGCTGAGGTAACGTGAAATACCCATACCCGCCAATACATAGACAACCCAAACAATACACGTTAAAGCGTTCGCTCAAAACTCTTTGATTGCACCCCTAACCAAACACCGAAGCTACCAACATTCATACTCGCACACTTAAAAACCCTATGCAGCAACTGAAGAAAAACAAGCCTATTGCCCTGCAATATCTGGCTATTTACTTGCTCCCTCTACAACGCACTGCCCAACGTCATTCCTGGCACACAGTGGCCCCTGCGATTTTTCATGCGACACCAAACTCAACGGCCACTGCACTAAAGCTGCTACACATTTAACACTTAGGTAACCTGCGCCGCCAGGCGTCAGGTTGAACTGATTGTTAGAGCAAGAACCCTACATTGAGCCCGTTTACCCCAACAACCTACCAAATATATTGGTTTTTGTCTTTTCTCTGCGCTACGAAGATGCGAACCTGATAGCTACAGAATGGTACGCAGAATATCAAAGAGAACAAGCGAAGGCCGCTGGTTTTATCTGATAGCGCACCCGCACTGACCAGCTGCAAACCGCAGCTCTTTAAACACTCGACCCAACCCAATTAAAAACTCAAACGGTTTTTATCTTTTGTATTTAAAGGGTTTTGCCCTTTGGGTGCTCTAACACTTGAGTAACTTGCGCCGCCAGGCGTCAGGTTGACACTTTTGTTAGGCTAATCCCTTTTACACAACCTAAATTCATTACTGTGACCATAGCATATTGCTAATTTTCCAGCGTAAATAGATATTACACACTCACATTCCGCCTCATCTCCAAGCAATGCGTTTTGCAGAGTAGTTTTGTATGGCCCTTTAGATGCCAAAGCACCATGCCCGATTGGGTACACTACAACTTGCTTTTCCAGGAATTCATTTAGACCTGCGCTAACTATTTGTTCATAAATAGACGTGTTCCAATCGGCAAGCTCAGCTTCAACGCAGTCATATGCAGAGAGCTTATCCCATCTAATATTTGAAGTAGATAAAATGGTCTCCCACCTGTGCCTTTTATCTTTTCTTACAAACCGCTCTGTGAAAAGATTGATATGCTCTTCAAACTCAACTTGCATACTCACGCTCACGCCAGCAGCCTAACACTTGGGTAACCTGCGCCGCCAGGCGTCAGGTTGACACTTTTGTTATGTGATTATTACTTTTTCAAAACCTCTTTGATGACCTTTGAGGCTATTTTCATATAGAAGCTAGGAACTAAATAGATGATTAGGAACGAAAAGACAACAAGCCCCCATTTAATCTGGTCGTTTAACCAATCTGACCAATCACCTATTGTGAATAGAATTAGTGGTGCAAAGGTTACTGAAACCCCAGTAAATGCGGCTATGATGTAAAATACTGGGGATTTAATTACCCTTAGGGTGGATTCATCAATATCAATCGTTACCTTTGCCATTAGCTCACTCCGTTTGGTCCTAAAATCCAAGCCAATATTACTATTATCAATTATTCCAACTACGATTATTGATACTACTACCACATACCAGAACCCACATAACACTTGGATAACCTGCGCCGCCAGGCGTCAGGTTGATACTTTTGTTATGTTAAAGCACTACCCAAAACATCAAAGTAATTGAGAGCGACCAAAGAAAGGTAACTTTTGGTAACGCAAAAATACTTGATATAGCTGTATTCCATATTTCACGCAATATAAATGACCCTATACCAAATGTAAGTGCATACCAAAGTACGCTTTCTTTTAAATAAAGAACTTCCCATACAAATGACAGACATAGAACTATTATTGTGATAGAAACCAATCGTTCAGGAGTTTGTACCGTTGTATTTGGCTGTTGACCTCCGCAACTATGACATACCCCATTCTCGATCTGCCCTTGTGCGCTACAGTACCTACAATTACCCATAAATTAATCCCTTAACTGATGAACTGCCTATGAGGACCCCATACAACATAACACTTGAGTAACCTGCGCCGCCAGGCGTCAGGTTGACGCTTTTGTTATGGCAATTTTAGGGTATTGGCGCATACTTTACCCACATATTTGCCGTAAAACCTAGCACTGTAAAAACCATTATTACCAGTAATTGAGCATCACTCCCATTCACGACGAGTGCTACGCTAAATCCCGCTACAGAACCGCAAACAGTTTGAAATAGAACCGGTTTTGGAAAATATTTCTTTTCGATTTCGGGAGCTATTAAAGACCCTATAAACATACCCGTAAATGTGTAAGCCACTAATTGTGCCCAGTCACCGAAATTGAAGATCAGATTTAGAAAGAATGGAAAAGCAGCTACCGCTAGGCCACAGGCAACAGTCAACTTTAATCCATCTCTCTTTACCAAAACCTGCCTCTACTCAGATTCTTAAGATACTTGTCCAAATCACCCACGCCATAACACTTGGGTAACCTGCGCCGCCAGGCGTCAGGTTGACACTTTTGTTATGTGATTTTTGCTAAGACTACCCCCAAAAAACAAGTAGCTGCTATTGCAATACCAACAAACGGCACTTTGAACCAATATTTTGCAGCCAAACCCAAGTAAAACAACGAAACGCCAAATATAAGCAATGAATAATAGATATTATTCTCAATAACGCTCATGTTAAATAGGGCTAGGGGGACATAAATTGCAGCTATTAGGATAGCCCCTAAACTATGGCTTGCATTAAACCCGACCCATGCATCCCAGACCGTTGTATCTTTTGTTATTACAAGACTTGTTTCTTTCATGGACTTAGTTACATTCTCATCATATGCATTAAATTTATCAGTAAAGAATGTGAAAACTAAATGGGCGAATCCCAATATACCAAATATTGATTCCCCGATAATTATCAGTAGTTGTTCCATAATACTCCAAACAATTGCACCACATAACACTTGGGTAACCTGCGCCGCCAGGCGTCAGGTTGACACTTTTGTTATATGAATACACCTTATAGAAATTAGCAATAGCAATACAACTAACCAAAGAACACCAGCAACGCAGATATTTTCGTAAAGCTTCCTATATCTTTTAGTAGATTCATACGATTTCTCATAGGTCAGAATGTACTCATCACCTATTTTTAATTCTAGTACGCGTTCATATCCATGAGCTCTATAATCATATAAAACATGGGCCTGACTTGTACGGCTTTTGTTTTTGATTTTTGAATGTTTCTCTGGAGATGCATACAGCGCCATGCCTACCATCTCTTCACCATCCTTTATCTGGAAGTACGTTTTAGTATTTCCCTTACCTATTCTTTCAACTGAATATATTTTCCCAGAATACTTTTGCAACTCATCCTTTGGTTTCAATTCATTATAATATAGGCTCGCTCCAACACCGATTGTACCCAATAGCGCAAAAGAAAATAGCAAAACTAAAATGGTAAACAGAATACGAAGATCGGAGATTCCTCCGAATAGAATTTCTGAGATTATTTTTATCGCTTTATACATACCATTACTTTGGACCATATAACACTTGGGTAACCTGCGCCGCCAGGCGTCAGGTTGACACTTTTGTTATGTTAATTACCCCATTTTTACTTTGCATTTATACAAAAATAAGATCGATTTAATCTCACTTACAGAATCACATATAGTATTTGGTTTATTCTTTGTTTTGGAACCCCAGGTAAAGCAATACACGTATGCATAATTAGATTTAGCTAGAAGATGAGCCTTTTCTATAGTTAAAGTATGCTCCACCTATCCCAAGCGGTAATGCCACAACAAAGAATATTATAGCTAAATTTACTTCTTTACTGATCCCATATGCAGCCATGCCGACAAATATGGGCAGCACTGAAAACCATAAAATCATATTCTTATATTTATCTTCCATAACTACCTATCTCCTAAACTCGCTTAAACATAACACTTGGATAACCTGCGCCGCCAGGCGTCAGGTTGATACTTTTGTTATATTATTGGCCAATCGCAAGACAGCAAAAGGCCTTTTTTTGTTTCCTGAACGATTACTATACCAGCTTCAACTACCTGATCTGTTGACTTATCTGTAAAGACAACCTTTAGGTTATAAATCTTCGAAGCTGACATTTGCATCTTACCGTTAACGACGCCATTTTTAGAAAGTAGTTCATCATGCTCTTTAAAAATAGCAGCTACCTTTTTGTAACCTGGCGCTGGTTTTAAGTAACCATGTATTGTGTCGTTCGTTATCCATTTTAATACTACATCTCCCCAAATGTTCCCATGGGAATCTGATACTGAATACTCAATATTTTTTTTGATTGTGGGTATATTCATTTGTAAACCCGAGGAAATATAACACTTGGGTAACCTGCGCCGCCAGGCGTCAGGTTGACACTTTTGTTATAAATTTACCCACCTAATTACTAAGCCCACCACTAAATATACAGTCACAAATAAGGGCAATCCTAGTAAATAGCGCCAAGGTACTGAACTCGCTGGTAGATAACCACTGATTCCCCAACCATTACCTTTACGATTTGGTGGACTTAACAAACCAATCGCCAATGCAAAATATACAGTACCAAGCACCAATGAAAATAGAAAGACATGACCAATGCTAGGTTTTGATTCTTCAAATTCAACGACCATACAAACTAACATCAGGATAAATATTGACAGTAGTATACCTAAAGCTATCAAAGGGTCTGCGTGTCTACCTTTCTTCATATCGCATACTATCCAATATCTTTCTGAGACCACTCTTAATTTATAACACTTGGGTAACCTGCGCCGCCAGGCGTCAGGTTGATACTTTTGTTAAGTGATGGCGTACATGAATATACACATATCGGTAGATTATCGTATTCTCATACGCAATATACTTAGCTATCTCTACCTTGAATATATGCCTTTACACCTTCTATTTGATGTAAACCATATTCCGGCTCTTTTAAACGAATACCAGCGTCATCGAGATAATGCCAAACTACTTCTGGTAAGTCTCTTGGATCTTTTTTATCTTCTATATAAACCTTTTCAGCAAGTTTATTCCATGCCTTAAGATCTTCTTTATTCTTGACTTTAAATTCCAACAATTCTTTAAGAATATCTTTAATATTATCCATAGACTATAACCGGACTGATCACTTAACACTTGGATAACCTGCGCCGCCAGGCGTCAGGTTGATACTTTTGTTAAATGAATACACGCTTTGCTAACCTTTCAAGGCAGCTTTCGCTTTTGCCCAGGTAGGTTCCTTTTAATATGCGACGGCAACTCCCCATGAAATTGATAGGGTAGCGATACAGAAATACAGTTTATAGTTTTATTTTTATCCAATTCGAATGATATGCCCGGATACTCATTTGGTTCATATACGCCGTCGATATTAGTGCATTCCCCAAGGAGAGACTTAAGGCACTGAAGATTATCACCCAAACCTACTTTTCCTAATACCTTCTCATCAAATCCTTGAAATAAACTAAGCTGATCTAGTTTGTTATTGTCTTTGTTAACAAAGAACCAGATCTTTTCCAACTTGAATACCTTTAGAACCCCTCGATCTTCTATTTCTTTAAATATTGACGCTGGAAGGCCAAGTTCGCTGAAATCAACTCCTAGCTTGTATTCACTCGTTCCAATACTTGGTTGAATCATGCTTCGTCCTAGTACCATTTAACACTTGGGTAACCTGCGCCGCCAGGCGTCAGGTTGACACTTTTGTTATGTGAATTTACCCTTTTGCTTGCTTTCATTTTTGTCCGCCTTAAATGAAAGCACAAATGTTATTAATGCTAGGAAAAAGAGAACCAAACCAACGACTATTCGGTAATCTTGTAAATAATAAACGGAAAACAGAATGAAACATATAATATAAAAGAGCCCAATAGTCGCTACGGCGCAACCTTTTTTGGTGTTGTAGAGAATATACTGTTTTTCCATATTGACTACCAACCCACACTACAACGCCCTTAAAAAACTGCTACAACCTTTGATACACCTATAATTGGTTGACATATTTCACTGTCAGATAATTCGCACGCCACCATTAACAATCCCAGCAATGCTAACACACAAATAAATATCGCTTTCCAATTAGGCCCACCAAATATAGCCATGCATCTACCATCGCCACCACATAACACTTGAGTAACCTGCGCCGCCAGGCGTCAGGTTGACACTTTTGTTAGGCTTGCACTCCCGAAGATTCTCTAATTTTTTGACCGTAAAACATACAAACAAACCAGTGCGCCATGAAAATGGTCACGGCTATCAATGAACTGAATGGAAGAACTAATCCACTTACAGCAATTCCAAATGCCATTATAGCGAGAAGCCTGTTCCATGAAGTAAGGCCCTGTAAAAATACAACGGGAGCCAATATCAGAACGGGGACTGCGATTAACAAGGCAAATATATTAAGTGCGGATGTTTGGTTCTGATATCTATTATCCCCAAGCTGGTACTGAGGGAAATTTGAGAGCCCCATATGCTTACCGAGAGCTATTAGTTTAACCTGAGCTTCCTGGCGCTTTGGAGTCATATCCTTTTCAAAATGGAGGCCTCTAGAGCTAAATTCACCCATCAACGCCATTGATCCAGTTAAAATACCAAGTGTGATTGTAATAGCTGCAAGAGCTCCTTTCATTTTTGATCTCCCTTTTTGTTGTTATATTGTCAAACTTAATATTAAAACGTGAATTACTTAGCCTAACACTTGAGTAACTTGCGCCGCCAGGCGTCAAGTTGACGCGTTTGTTAGATGATGAACGGTGCAGACAACGTAAAGTTGCGCTGTTGAGAGCGTGAAATACCCATACCCGCCAGCACACCACCTAACTTTAATATTGTACGTTAAAGCGCCCAGTTTAAACCTGCCGGTTACCTGAGGCTACCCGGAACACCCACAAAACCCGTAAAATGAACGTACGATCAAGGACGCTGGATACATTGGGTTTACACTCAGCGGAGTTTAAGACGCAAAGCGAAGACGCCATGAGGTTTAAATCCTTTTTACCGTTACCGAAGGCAACAAGCTCTCCAACTTCCTTTTCCAAAATTTAACAACGAAGTGATACTGGCTTTACGTTTTGGACCTTTACCTCAACGAGGAAAATACACGAACCAAATCACTCATCTAACACTTGAGTAACTTGCGCCGCCAGGCGTCAAGTTGACGCTTTTGTTAAATGAATTGGCGGCACTCAACACTAAGCGCTGAGATAACGTGAAATATCCATGCCCGCCAGCACATAGACAACCCAAATAATACACGTTGAAGCGCATGCTAAAAACTCTTTGGCTGCACCCCTAACCAAACAGCGGAGCTACCAACTTTCATGCTCGCGCACTTAAAAACCTTATGCAGCAACTGAAGAACAATAAACTCATTGCCCTACAATACCTTCCTATTTACTTACATCCTCTACAACGCACTGCCCAACGTCAATCCTGGCACACAGTGGCCCCTGCGATTTTTCATGCGACACCAAACTCAACGGCCACTGCACTAAAGCTGCTACCCATTTAACACTTGGGTAACCTGCGCCGCCAGGCGTCAGGTTGACCTGATTGTTAAGTGATTTTTGCATATATTACTTAAACGTATCCCCAAAAGGTACAGCAGCCACTTGATATTCATCTTCGTATACTATTTTTCCTGGCTTATCTGTAGTTAGCTGCTTTACACGAACATCATGCGACTCAAGGATATGTATATATTCCCTCATTTTTTGAACATGTACTACTGCAGTATCTTTAAACCAACTTATTGCGAGGGGTTTTGAATAATAATTACTGTTACTAGATTGAACATACGGAACATCTAGGTTCTTCTTGAACCATTGATATATCGCCTCCTCAATCTCGATTTCGTATTCAAACAGTTCATTCTCGTTTAGAAGATCGCACATAGCATTAAAGATTCCTTTCTCCCTACCGGAATCCTCATCTTTTTCTGCTACGACGAATCTTAAAAACATTGTGAATATCGCTACCACTTAACACTTGGATAACCTGCGCCGCCAGGCGTCAGGTTGATACTTTTGTTATGCATTTGACACCAGTAATGAACTTTTTGTAGATTTATCCACATAAACAGTGCTGCCTACTGGAATATCTTTTTTTTCAACATCAAACAAAGACAATATAACAGGCCACCGTTTTGAAACATTAACTTCTGGGTCTTTGATATTTAAATGAGTAAGACTAAATAGAGCCTTTACATTCATTTCTTTTCCATTGGGAGTTTTAATAGTAACCTCCTCCCTAATGTTTACCCAATTACCGTTTTTAGGAAGCTCAAAGGAAGGAGCCAAGACCAAGCCTATACTTTCTATGTAAAAGGTATCTTGAACTCTCATTAGCTCCACTTTTTCCATTTGCTTGATTCCCGCCCTTGCATAACACTTGGGTAACCTGCGCCGCTAGGCGTGATCTTCCCCCGATAAAATGGACACCCCATATTAATTAGCTACCTGCGCTTCATATTCAATGGGCGAACAGTAGTCGATACCTGAGTGTAACCTTACCGAGTTGTAAAAACCATTGATGTAACCACCTATCGCCTTATGTAGATCTGAGGGGCTCTCATAGACATTGCCGCGAATCAACTCTGTCTTAAGGCTATGATAAAATGACTCCATAAAGGCGTTGTCTGTACAGTATCGTGGTCGGTTCACGCTGTGCTTTACCTCATAGCGGTTCAGCTCTTTTTGGTATTCCTTTGCCATATACTCAATCCCTCGATCAGTGTGAAACACAACCCCTTTTGGATACCCTCTTTTCCTCATGGCATGGCGCATGGCTGTTTTTGTCAGCTCAGCCGTCCTACTCGATGACAGTGACCAGCCAATAACCCTGCGCGAATACAGATCCATCACGGTCGACAAGTACTGCCACTGGCCATTAACCTTTATATAAGTCACGTCACCTACCCATACCTGATTGATCGATGTTGGCTTATCCATAGCTAGCAAAAGATTGGTTCCCTGGGCCTTGAATCGCTTCCATCCGGGCATTTTGGTGGTTACACGCACTACCCGACCACGCAAACCAGCTTCTCTCATAAGCCGTTCTACGCGCTTCCTGCCTACATAAACCTTCTGTTTCTGTAGTGCTTTATGAACCCGTGGGCTCCCGTAGCGCCCCTCACTATCCCAATAGATACGAGTAATTAACTTGAGTAACTGCTGATCCTCATAGTAGCGATCCGGTGCCTCCCTTTGAAGCCAGGCATAGTACCCACTGGGTGATACGCCAAACCAGTCACACAGCTTCTGGATTCCTAGCGATCGGTATCTTTTGACGAATCCAAATTTGTCTGATGCTGTTCCGCCAGATACCGTTGCCACTTTTTTAGAAGGTCATTTTCCTCCTTTAGTTTGGCAACCTGTTTTTTCAGCCGCGCATTCTCTGACAACTGCTTCTTATTCGGGGACTTTTTCTTCTTACTCACACCGACTCTCTTTTGGCCATCTCCCTGGAGTTTCCCATCCAGGTATTCTTTGCGCCATCGAGACAGCATAAAGGGATGAATATCCAGGCCCTCGGCCACTTGTTTGACTTGAATTCCTTCCTGAAAGCTTAGTTTAACCGCTTTCACTTTGAAGTCTTTTGTGTATTCCCATGTCTTTCTTGGATTGTTATATCTTGGCATTTCGCCACCTCCTGAGTTATCAGAAGGTGTCCACTAAAGCGGGGGAGGTTCCGCGTCAGGTTGACACGTTTGTTAGCCCTTTGCACTTAGTAGCTTAAGAAAGAGATATAGCTTATTAAAATCAGCAGCGCGATACGCTTCGCCTACATCAAAGCTAATTGAGTTAATTTGAGTGTTGTTAAAACTATAGTATTTTCCACCCTCTAAGTTTTCGTCTGGACCATAAGTATCGATCTCAATAATGATCTCACCATCTAAGTGACCGATAATTCTCATGGGCACATACGACTTCATATAGACTTCGACACCACTAATAGTTTTATCGAATACGATCCTTGGCGTCGTACTGGGCGAAGGAATTGCTGGCACTCTTGTACGTATTCCGTTTTCCCCATCAATTTGAAAATTGAAGAATTCAACGCCAGGATAATATGTTGTTATAGCAACATCAGTTCCTAAGTCCTGAGCCGCATCAACAAAATCGGTTTCGATAATATTAGGGGATTCAATCACAGAGACATCTGACTCCATCGCAAATTGCCCTTGCTTGCACCCTGATAATATTAAGACTGCTAGAAATAACCCAATAATCTTTACCATTTTAAACTCCTAATTTATATTGGCTAACACTTGAGTAACCTGCGCCGCCAGGCGTCAGGTTGACTTAATTGTTAGATGATGAACGGTGCAGTAAACGGAAAATTGCGCTTTTGAAAGCGTGAAATACCCATGCCCGCCAGTACACCACCTAACTTTAAAATTTTGCGTTTAAGCGCTTAGTTTAAACCTGCCAGCACCCCGAAACTACCCAGAACAGCCACAAAAACCTGAAATAGGCTACCAATTTAAACGCTGGAAACATTGAGTATACACTGAACGGAATTTAAGGCGCAAAACGAAGCCGTCATGACATTTAAATCCCTTTAGCCGTTACCAGAGGCAACCAGCTATCCAATTTTCTTTCTCAAGACCAACAGCAGAGTGACACTGGTATTTTTATTCGGGCTTTATATCTCAGCGATAAAAATATACCGGCCAAATCACTCATCTAACACTTGGATAACCTGCGCCGCCAGGCGTCAGGTTGATACTTTTGTTATGCATTTGACACCAGTAATGAACTTTTTGTAGATTTATCCACATAAACAGTGCTGCCTACTGGAATATCTTTTTTTTCAACATCAAACAAAGACAATATAACAGGCCACCGTTTAGAAACATTAACTTCTGGGTCTTTGATATTTAAATGAGTAAGACTAAATAGAGCCTTTACATTCATTTCTTTTCCATTGGGAGTTTTAATAGTAACCTCCTCCCTAATGTTTACCCAATTACCGTTTTTAGGAAGCTCAAAGGAAGGAGCCAAGACCAAGCCTATACTTTCTATGTAAAAGGTATCTTGAACTCTCATTAGCTCCACTTTTTCCATTTGCTTGATTCCCGCCCTTGCATAACACTTGGATAACCTGCGCCGCTAGGCGTCAGGTTGATACGATTGTTAGAACACGACCCACAGTTTGCGCCCATTAACAGTTACTTTAGCGCAATTCTTACAAAAACGCATGAGCGCGAACGAAACTACCATTAAAACTCGTACAGACGCGAACGCAGCCGACCTTTCGGGCGGCGAAGAGTGACCAACTTAAATATTATGATTCCTGTTTTCTCATTCCCAATAATCAAATGGCCAAACTCTTACAGCACTACTACCGGATAAAAAACGCTCCATAAATACTATATGTCTTTTAAGGAACTTGAAGCGGCACTACATAAAACATTATTGAATTCGAGTGTTCTAACACTTGGATAACCTGCGCCGCCAGGCGTCAGGTTGATACTTTTGTTATGTCAATTGCCTCAATATACGTTTTGATATTGCTACAATCTGAATATGGTATTGAATCAACTGAGACGGAAGCATCATCTCCGTTGTTGTAGTATACAAAATAGCTACCATCCGTCATATTAAACTTAATACCAGACAATACTCTAGCATTGCTATCAGTATACAAATCGATCATCAGATCAACCGATTTGACAACTTTACCTTTGAAGATTTGCAGAACTTTAGGAGATTCTTTTTCCCATCTAGCCTGTTCTCCAGGGTTAAGCTCAAACGAAATTGGTATATCAAGTTCACCTTTGTAAATTCCAACACTTTCACCATCTGATAAAAGCGTTACGCAGAGTGAAAATGAAGAAGTAGCAATTTCAATGTCTCCTATATCTTCATAAGATTTCTCGTCGTTAAAGTAATACTGACAGTTCCATACATCAAGTATGACTTTCCCCATAATTTCACTTATCAGCTTACCATCTGGATATTTCATAATGCCCATATTTTTGAAGACATAACACTTGGATAACCTGCGCCGCCAGGCGTCAGGTTGATACTTTTGTTAGGCAAAACGCCCTACTAAAACCGAGCTATTGCCTTATTTAGTATTTTTACACATTGCTGCCTGTTTTTAGAGAGCTTAAATATCTCAGGCAAGTGATAAAGAGCCGCAACATATTTGTGATTATGCCTATTACGGTTTGTTGATTGTAAGAAATCCCGAATAGCTATTGCATGCTCTTTGTTCCATGCCCATAAAACATGGCCCTTTATCTCTCCTTTATAGTACGCACTCTCTGGCCATTCGATAGACTCCACTTTAGATACGCCACACGATAAACAGCTTAACCTACCACTATGCCTACCTGTATGAATCCTTTGTGCTGGTCTTGTTGCACTCGATTTAAGCTCAACAATCTCCTGGGGATTAGTGAAACATGCCTTACCGCCACAATTAGGGCATATGATTTCAATTACCTTGGGCCAGCCGTACCATTGATAAATGTATGTCACGAAACTCTTCCCTGCCTAACACTTAGGTAGCCTGCGCCGCCAGGCGTCAGGCTGACCTGATTGTTATGTTGCCCAGGCGTTCTGCCCAACCCACAAATGGCTTGAACAAAGGTTTTAAAAAAATGAACCCGCCGACCGAGCAACACAACCCAAACCTTATAATACCTCACCAATGCTGCGAACGAAAAAGGCGTACCCAGACCAACGAAGACACAGAGGGAACAGCAGTACAACCCACTTCCACAGCACCTGACCAGAAGAGAAATGTCTTTTTTACTTCCTGTTGCTCAGTGAACTGACCCAAGCCCCAACGACTCACCCGAAGAGTTCATTGTCTTTTGTTTTTAAAAGAGCGCGGCAGCGCCCTTTTCGACCGCTCCCATAACACTTGAGTAACCTGCGCCGCCAGGCGTCAGGTTGACTTGATTGTTAGATGATGAAGGGTGCAGACAACGGAAACTTGCGCTTTTCAAAGCGTGAAATACCCATACCCACCAGTACACCACCTAACTTTAATATTTTACGTTAAAGCGCCCAGTTTAAACCTGCCTGTTATCCGAAGCTACCCGGAACGCCCATATGAACTTGAAAAGAACCAACCAATTTGGGCGCTGGATACATTGAGTTTACACCAAGCGGAATTTAACACACAAAACGAAGACGCCATGACATTTAAATCCCTTTTACCGTTACCGAAGGCAACCAGCTTTCCGGTTTCTTTCTCATAACCAGCAGCAAAGTCACACTGGCACTTATCTTTTAGGTTGTTCTCTCACGAGGAAAATACACGAACCAAATCACTCATCTAACACTTGGGTAACCTGCACCGCCAGGTGTCAGGTTGACACTTTTGTTAGGCATTTACTCGCTCGCATTTTGACTGCGACAAAATAACGGCCTCAATACCTAAATCGCTTTTTTCTATATACTCGTAATTTAGGTAAACCTCAGTCAATAGACCATATTCTTCCTGATATGTATATATAACGACGCCCATCCCTTTTCTTTCCACAGCGAAAGTATAGCGCTTATATTTACTAGAACCTCCCAAACGATATATAGGCTCTGGAACAGGACCACCATTCACTATCGAGCTTGGGCTAAGCTCGTCAATAACATACTCCTCACCAAGAGTAACTCTATATGATTTTTCGGAGGTGCCATAACGAAATATGATTTTGCCATTAGAGAATACTGGGTCACCTTTTAACGAATGATCTACGGTATCGTCAGGCTTACACAAAAGCTGAAAGATGATCTTTTGATTATCCCAGCTACTAGATTCGTTACATCCGGAAAGAAAAAGCAGAAAGGCTATTGAAAATATATGCTTCACTCTCATCCCCTTTGCCTAACACTTGGGTAACCTGCGCCGCCAGGCGTCAGGTTGACACTTTTGTTATGTTAATCATCTACTTTTATGCGCTTGATCCCGTTCTTTTCGAACTCGTCAGCCCATTTATGTTCATGCTTGGTTATTAGTTCTATTCGCTTTTCAAATTCTATGTCTTGAAAGCTCGCTTTTCCTGACTCATCCAGAGCGTCACGCTCAGCCAATCTATTAATAAGTTCTGCCCAAAAGGTATCTGTTTCGAATTCCGTAATTAGATCCCTCGGCTTTGAGCATTCATCATATTCCTGCGTAGGATAATATTCGTCCAGATCTTTCGAATACTCAATTTGATCATCTTTTGAAAATTGCTTTGCGAGAGAGTATATTTTCTGCTCTATTGCTTTATAAATATCGTTGCCATCTTCACTTCCCACTTTATGGGAATTAGCCACCCACATAGCCATGTATATCATGTCTATAAGTGCATCATATTCTTTCTTAGTGAAATTAATTTTCATTCAATACTCGCGAAATTTTAAAAACATAACACTTGGGTAACCTGCGCCGCCAGGCGTCAGGTTGACACTTTTGTTAAATGAATTGGCGGCACTTAACACTAAGCGCTGAAATAACGTGAAAAACCCATACCCGCCAATACACAGATAATCCAAATAATACGCGTTAAAGCGCTTGCTCAAAACTCCTTGAGTGCACCCCTAACTAAACACCGGAGTTACCAACCTTCATATTCGCGCACTTAAAAACCTTATGCAGCAACTGAAGAACAACAAACCTATTGCCCTACGATACCTACCTATTTACTCGCATCCTCTACAACGAACTGCCCAACGTCAATCCTGGCACACAGTGGCCCCTGCAATTTTTCATGCGACGCTAATCTCAACGGCCACTGCACTAAAGCTGCTACCCATTTAACACTTGGGTAACCTGCGCCGCCAGGCGTCAGGTTGAACCGATTGTTAGAGCAAGAACCACACATTGAGTCTACCAGCCCCAACAACCTACCAAATTTACTGTTTTTTCTCTTTTCTTTAAGCTACGAAGCCCATAACCAGATAGCTACAGAATGGTTAGCAGGATAGCAAAGAGAAAAAGCGAAGACCCTTTGTTTTTACCCCAAATGCGTACCCGCACTAACTAGCTGCTAAACGCTGCTCCATGAGCACTTTATTTAACTAGCTTAAGAACTCAAACTGTTTTGATCTTTTGCCTTTAAAGGGTATTGCCCTTTGGGTGCTCTAACACTTGGATAACCTGCGCCGCTAGGCGTCAGGTTGATACGATTGTTAGAACACGCCCTACAGTTTGCACCCATTAACAGTTACTTTAGCGCAATTCTTACAACAACGCATGAGCGCGATCGAAACTACCATTAAAACTCGTACAGGCGCGAACGCAGCCGACCTTTCGGGCGGCGAAGAGTGACCAACTTAAATATTATGATTCCTGTTTTCTCATACCCAATAATCAAATGGCCAAACTCTTACAGTACTACTACCGGATATAAAACGCTCCATAAATATTAAATGTCTTTTAAGGAACTTGAAGCGGCACTACATAAAACATTATTGAATTCGAGTGTTCTAACACGTAGGTAAACTGCGCCGCCAGGCGTCAGTTTGACCTGATTGTTAGGGTTTGGACGTTAGCACTGGCCGCAATTAAACCCAAACCCTAGTTGAACCATATTTGGCCAATATTACACCACCTAAAGATGACGCGACACCCCGAGCATGTGCGCAGCAGATGCTTTTTGACGTACGATATTGCCTATAATTTGAACGCAGATTGGAGAGCCGGGCTTGGAAAGCGCGGCAGTGATGAGCCTGCCCAAATGCGACAATTAAATCCTATGTTTTACCTGGAAGTTAGAGTGAGCGATGATTCGAAGTGCACACATTTGTACCCACCGAAACCCTACTCCGTTTTTTAAGTGCCCGGAGTACGAGCTACCAATTTAGTCAAAAACAAAAGAGATTTTTGAAACCCTAACACTAAACTAACCTGCGCCGCCAGGCGTCAGGTTGAGTGATTTGTTAGGGCAAGAATGCCAGATATTACCACCCAACACCACTACCGCCCCAACCCAAGGTTTTTATGTTTTTACCAAAGCCACGAAGCCCATAAACCGACAGCTACCGAATGGTACTTAAAGACGCAAAGAGAGGAAGCAAAGGACTGTTTTTAAACCCCAAAGCGTACTCGCACTAACTTGCTTAAATGTAGCGCTCTCAGGCTACCTTTTTTTGAACTAACTTAAGAACTCATTCTGTTTTTAATCTTTTGTCTTTTTAATCCCGCCAACGGGTGCCCTAACACGTAGGTAAACTGCGCCGCCAGGCGTCAGTTTGACCTGATTGTTAGGGTTTGGACGTTAGCACTGGCCACAATTAAACCCAAACCCTACTTGAACCATATTTGGCCAATATTACACCACTTAAAGATGACGCGACACCCCGAGCATGTGCGCAGCAGATGCTTTTTGACGTACGATATTGCCTACAATTTGAACGCAGATTGGAGAGCCGGGCTTGTAAAGCGCGGCAAACATAAGCCTGCCCAAATGCGACAATTAAATCCTATGTTTTACCCGGAAGTTAAAGCGAACGGCGATTCGATGTGCTCACTCTCGTACTCACCAAAACCCTACCTTGTTTTTTAAGTGCCCGGAGTGCGAGCTACCAATTTAGGTAAAAACAAAAGAGATTTTGAAACCCTAACACTTGGGTAACCTGCGCCGCCAGGCGTCAGGTTGACCTGATTGTTAAGTGATTTTTGCATATATTACTTAAACGTATCCCCAAAAGGTACAGCAGCCACTTGATATTCATCTTCGTATACTATTTTTCCTGGCTTATCTGTAGTTAGCTGCTTTACACGAACATCATGCGACTCAAGGATATGTATATATTCCCTCATTTTTTGAACATGTACTACTGCAGTATCTTTAAACCAACTTATTGCGAGGGGTTTTGAATAATAATTACTGTTACTAGATTGAACATACGGAACATCTAGGTTCTTCTTGAACCATTGATATATCGCCTCCTCAATCTCGATTTCGTATTCAAACAGTTCATTCTCGTTTAGAAGATCGCACATAGCATTAAAGATTCCTTTCTCCCTACCGGAATCCTCATCTTTTTCTGCTACGACGAATCTTAAAAACATTGTGAATATCGCTACCACTTAACACTAAACTAACCTGCGCCGCCAGGCGTCAGGTTGAGTGGTTTGTTAGGGCAAGAATGACACATTTTACTACTCAAAACCATTACGGCACCTGGCCCCTTGTTTTTGTTTTTACCACAGCCACGAAGCCCAAAACGAGAACGCTACAGAATGGTGCTTAAAAGCGGAAAGAGAAGATGCGAAGGACTGTTTTAAACCCCAAAAGCGTACTCGTATCAGCTTGCTTAAATGTACCGCTCTCAGACCACCTCTTTTTGAACCAGCTTAAGAGCTCATATTGTTTTTAATCTTTTGTCTTTTTAATCCCGACTGCGGGCGCCCTAACACTTGAGTAACTTGCGCCGCCAGGCGTCAAGTTGACGCTTTTGTTAAATGAATTGGCGGCACTTAACACTATGCGCTGGGATAACGTGAAATACCAATACCCGCCATTACAAATATAACCCAAACAATACACGTTAAAGCGCTCGCTCAAAACTCTTTGATTGCACCCCTAACCAAACACCGAAGCTACCAACATTCATACTCGCACACTTAAAAACCCTATGCAGCAACTGAAGAACAACAAGCCTATTGCCCTGCAATATCTGGCTATTTACTTGCTCCCTCTACAACGCACTGCCCAACGTCATTCCTGGCACACAGTGGCCCCTGCGATTTTTCATGCGACACCAAACTCAACGGCCACTGCACTAAAGATGCTACACATTTAACACTTGGATAACCTGCGCCGCCAGGCGTCAGGTTGATACTTTTGTTAAGTGTCTTGGATTCATATACTAAGTGCAACGCGCCTCGCCAATAGAAAGGCAAGGTGGGATAATCCCGGTTTTTTACTCCCGCCAAGAAGTGAGAAACCATGAAAGACTATACCCACCTTACCCTAGAAGAAAGATACCTGCTTGGGCATTACAAATCAAAGGATACCTCCATATCAGAGATTGCCAGGATACTGGGCAGAAACAAGGGAACGATATCGCGTGAGATAAACCGGAACAGCTGCCACAGAACCGACGGGGCCTATCGCCCCACAAAGGCTAACGCTCGCGCAATGTCTCGCAGGAGTCGAACGAGAAGGTATTGGCAGCATACCAAGAAGGAATGGGATTTAGTAACAAATAAGCTTAAAAAGCTCTGGAGCCCAGAACAGATCTCAATTCGCTTCAAAAAAGACAAAACCCTGGATATCAGCCATGAAACGATTTATCGCTATATCTGGGAGGACAAGAAGTATGGTGGCAAGCTGTATCTGTACCTCAGACAAGCATACAAATTGCGCCGCAAACGCCACAACAGCAAGGATAGTCGCGGCAGGAAGGCTGGCAAGCGCATGATTGAAGACCGCCCAAAACATATAGAACTCCGTCGTAAAATCGGTCACTGGGAAATTGACACTGTTTTGGGAAAAGGATCTAAAGACTGCATTGTAACGCTCGTGGAGCGAAAATACGGCTATACACTGATCGGGAAACTCGAGGACAGGACAACTGAGTCGTTGAACAGGAGAGTTATTGCTTTAATCGATCGTCACATTGATAGATTCGAATCTATTACTGCCGACAACGGTACTGAGTTTAATCAGTATGAAGAGATTGAAGAAAAGACAGGTACAACTTTTTACTTTGCCAATCCCGGTGTTTTTCAAGATAGTTGTCGCATTTCTTGATTATGCAGCTACTTTTTCCTGTTCGGCTCGCCTCGGGTTTAATGCCACCTCGCCGACAGGTGACCAGTTTCTTGATGCACCAGACCAGCGTTCTGGATGGCGGGCCTTGGCCTGCGTATAAACCTCGTGGCGCTTAGCCAGAATCTCCTGATCTTCACCGCGGTGCCGCTGGCCTGGGGTCACGAAATTGATACCGCTATGGTAATGCTCCTCGTTGTACCAATGCATAAAACACCTAACCCAGTCTCTGGCAGCCTCAATTGATTCAAAACCTTCTGACGGCCATTGTGGGCAATACTTCACCGTCCGAAAAAGAGATTCAACATAAGCGTTGTCGTTACTCACTCGGGGCCGGCTGTGCGAAGGGCTAATGCCCAACGCATTAAGCTTGGCGCGCAGTGTCTGTGACTTCATCGGACTACCGTTGTCCGAATGCAGTACCAGCGGCTTCATGACGCACCGCTCACTCAGCACCGCCCGCTCCACCAGTGCGGCAGCGTACTCGCCCGACTCGCGCTCATGCACCTCCCAAGACACGCATTTTCGGCTACTCAAGTCCTCAATAGCGTAAAGGTAGTAGAACATGCCACGAACCCTTGAGGGCAAGAACGTGACGTCCCACATCCAGACCGAGTTGGGCTCCAGGGCTACATGTGTTGTCGGTGGGCCTGGCTTGGTTCGCTTACTGGCGCGCCCTCGCTCATGCTGCTGATCGGCTGCTTTCAATATGCGGTAAAAGCTCGACTCCGAGGCGATATACACCCCTCTATCTGCCAGCCTGGGCACCAACTGACTCGGTGGCAAGCTAGCGTTTTCGGCTTTATTGCATTCCTCAAGCACCCGTTGTCGCTCGGCCTCAGTCAACTTGTTGACCGGTGGTGGCCGTGTTGCTGCGGGACGGCCATCCTCTCGCACCTGCCCACCTCGAGTCCATCGCTGCAAGGTTCTCAACGAAATTCCCAGCAACTGGCAAGCGGCCTGTTTACGGGCACCTGCTGCGACGGCCTCTTCCATCCATTCGACGATCTGTTGCCGCTCCTGGAGCGAGGTTAACTGTCCTCGTCGTCGTTTCCCAAGAGGGCATCCAGCTTTTTTCGAAGCGCCAACAAGGCTGCGGTCTCAGCCAGTGCCTTGTCCTTGCGATTGAGCTCTCGCTCCAGCTGTTTGATCTGCTTCTTGTAGCGCTTGATGTCCGCCTGTTCTTGCTTTCGCCGATCCGCTTCGCTCTGCGTCCCGCTTATACAGGCTGCCTTCCAGGCCTTGACCTGTTCCGGATACAGCCCCTTCTTCCGGCAATACTCGCTAAGCTCTGACTCACTTAGCCCCGATGTTTCGACGACAACTGCAAACTTGGCTTCTGGCGACCAATCGTCGCTTGATCTTCTGTGACCTGGCACTGGCGCTCCTTGTTGTTTGGCTTTTAAGCGCCAATTATACAAAGTTGCTTCGCAAATGCCTTCTTCTCTGGCTACTTCTGCCACCGTCAAATTATGGGGTGGCAACATCTTGTTTAGTACTGCTGCTTTACGCTCTGCGCTGTAGCGCGGCATAATGGTCCTCGTCTCCGCCCCCTGTCTTCTCTTGATTAGGAGAGGCGACAACTATCCTGACACAGGGGGATCCTTACCACTCCTGGGAACGAGGAACGAATGAAAATACAAATGGTTTAATAAGGCAGTACTTACCAAAGGGGCAAAGCATGGCTACACTCACTCAGGCACAATGTAACGCTATCGCCAATGAACTCAATAGAAGACCACGAAAAAGATTAAATGGTTTAACACCAGAGGAGGCATTTTATGGTTAATCAAAATCGTTGCACTTCGGGGTTGAAGTCAGGTGTGACCACCGCTATACTCTTTAATAGATTTTCCCGATTCTCTAAGCCAACCACATACTACACACCTATTTGCCACCCATGTATGAAGTTCATTCCCACAGTTTGGACATACGGGTTTAGATTTTTTACATTTAAAACCCATTGAGTGATTTATATAATCTTTAGCCTGATCTTCGGATATTCCTTCCTCATCAATTAAGATATTTAGGTATTCAATAGGCTGCGCTTTGTTTAGCTTCAAAACAGTTTTTAAGGTAACTGTGAAGTCATCAAATATTCTTTCGCCACACTTGACGCATATCCCTTTTTTCATAGGTATTATTCTTCGTCATCAGCACAACGCGAATTAACACTTAACACTTGGTTAAACTGCGCCGCCAGGCGTCAGTTTGAACCTTTTGTTAAATATTTGGCTACGCATTCTTGACGCTTACCAGAAGTGAAGAGAAACCCAACTCCTTTTCTATATCATCAAGATTTGGAACGTTTTTAATAGAAGTGTTTTTCACTTCCTTGTAAGCTATCCCATCCTTCAAATAACAAAGAAGGATATTTCTTTCTTTATCATCAGTACTTACCTTCGTAACAGGAAATATCTTCTGAAGTTTTATTCCTAGCTCCATGGCCTTATTTTCATAGATTCTATCTAGATTGAACCATTTTTTTAAAAAGGGGTTTTCCAAAGTAACTCTATTAGACCCATTGAGTGCGGCTAATTTCAGCATATATAGCGCCAACACCCCTTCATCGTTTATATTTCTAATCCTATCTGGAAGAAACACTGTAAACCCTCCCTATTTAACACTTGGGTAACCTGCGCCGCCAGGCGTCAGGTTGACACTTTTGTTAAATGAATTGGCGGCACTTAACACTAAGCGCTGAAATAACGTGAAAAACCCATACCCGCCAATACACAGATAATCCAAATAATACGCGTTAAAGCGCTTGCTCAAAACTCCTTGAGTGCACCCCTAACTAAACACCGGAGTTACCAACCTTCATATTCGCGCACTTAAAAACCTTATGCAGCAACTGAAGAAAAACAAACCTATTGCCCTACGATACCTACCTATTTACTCGCATCCTCTACAACGAACTGCCCAACGTCAATCCTGGCACACAGTGGCCCCTGCAATTTTTCATGCGACGCTAATCTCAACGGCCACTGCACTAAAGCTGCTACCCATTTAACACCTAAGTAACCTGCGCCGCCAGGCGTCAGGTTGACTTGTTTGTTAGGTTTATAGCTGCATTGAGCGAATGAAAAGCGCAAACAGCAGGTAACACTAGACCTATAAGGGAGGCTCCAAACAGCTTGTACTTAACCCATATATCTTCATCGAATTGATATGCTACAACCATATTTAAAATGGCCATAAATGCCATTACACAAATAGCCAGTAAGTTAAACCTTTTCCATACATTATCTGGCAACGAAAGAGCTTTACCACGTATTAGGTATGGGAATCCTTTTCGGGTTACAAGGGTCATGACTATAAAGATAAGAATATCGAGACCGCCTATAATTGTAGGGGTTAGCTTCACAATATCCGGTGCTCTTTCTGGAAAAACAATCCTCAAAACATTACCTGATACGATCAAAGATAACGCTGCAGCTGCATAGTATCGCCAATATATCCCCCACACCATTTTTCCTAGAGATAGCTCATGCCTATCAATTGAAAACTCAGCTTGATTTTCCAATTCTGAAGCTGGTGATTCATATACATTCATAGATAATTCCTTTTAAAACCTAACACTGAGGTAGCCTGCGCCGCCAGGCGTCAGGCTGACCTGATTGTTATGTTGCCCAGGTTTACTACCCAACCCATAGAATAGATAGGTTTAAAAATAGGTTTTTAAAAGAACCAAGCCGACCGAGCAACACAACATAAATTGTATACTACCTGAACAATGGCACGATAAAAAGGCGTACCCGTACTAGCGAAGACACCGTGGGCATCACGGTTCAACCCGCTTCCACCTGCGGTGGTAAAATTGGTGATTGGTTTTTAAAATTCTTTTCCCTGTAGGCCTGAGAGCCAGCCCCTCATTAGATGATGGACCCAAGGATTTTCCTGTTTCTTGTCTCTTAAAAAAGACCGCGGCAGCGGACTTTTAAAATGCACCCATAACACTTAAGTAACCTGCGCCGCCAGGCGTCAGGTTGACTTGTTTGTTATAGCATTACTCACACTCGCATTCTTTGCCAAGCAATTGAATGAATTCATTAAAACTAGTTGCGACCAACATTGCATAATCAGCATCCGAAGGGATCAGTGGGATTGACACTATATTGCCTAAAGTAGATTTACGATAATCAATATACAATAGTTCACCGCCTTGATTTGACCCTAAAGCTAAGAACTCTGGCAAGCATTTTACAACCTCGTAATTTTCGTTATTTTCAACCACCTCTGACGCAGGCCATAATTCATACCAACAAGGCTGAACTGGTAAATCACCATTGCCACCATTATGAGTTTTCAGGAATTCAATGTATTCTGCTGGCAAATCGAATTTAGTATTATCCACAAGCCCTTTAATCTCTGCGTCCGAAGCAGGTGGCTCTAGTTCATGCTCCCTTTTTCCTGACTTCAGAATGTCAGCTATTCTTGCACTCACATTTAGATCCTACGCTATAACACTGAGGTAGCCTGCGCCGCCAGGCGTCAGGCTGACCTGATTGTTATGTTGCCCAGGCGTTCTGCCCAACCCACAAATGGCATGAACAAAGGTTTTAAAAAATGAACCCGCCGACCGAGCGACATAACCCAAACACTATAATACCTGACCAGTACTGGAACCGAAAAAGCGTACCCAGACCAACCAAGACACCGAGGGGACAGCAGTACAACCCACTTCCACAGAGCCTGCCCAGAAGAGAAATGTCTTTTATCCTTTCTGTTGCTCTGTGAATTGACCCTAGCCCCAAAGACGAACCCAATGAGTACATTGTTTTTGTCTTTGAAAAGAGCGCGGCAGCGCACTTTTAGAATGCACCCATAACACTTGGGTAACCTGCGCCGCCAGGCGTCAGGTTGACACTTTTGTTAGGCAATTTCGTGCTTAGAAATCTTTTTCTCTGGATATATAACTTCAATCGTATTGTTATTACTTAGATCCCTAAACGATATTTTACTTGCAGCATTTTTATAGAAATTATCCGTGTACTCCTGAAAATAAACCATCAAAATGAGATTGATTACTGAATTAACATTCAAGTTTAATTGTTTATTATCTAACCACCTCACCGTTGGTTGCAAAATCTCAAAGTCTACTGGCATAACAGTTCCCGAAAACTCTGAAGGAAACCAGAAACGTATAATTTCCTCTTCTTCAATTGAGTCTTCAATGTAATGCACAAATGGATCTCTTCTAACTCTAGACCAATGAGGAGCAAATGGATTAATCTCCTCACTTGGCTCGCCACAAGAACCTGTGGTTCCTTCAAGATGACTTGAATACATACTCATCCCATTGCTGCCTAACACTGAGGTAACTTGCGCCGCCAGGCGTCAAGTTGACCTGATTGTTATGTTGCCCAGGCGTTCTGCCCAACTCATAAACGGATTGAACAATTGCTTTTAGAAAGGAACCCACCAACCGAGCAACACAACCCAAACCTTACAATACCTGACCAATGCTGGGAACGAAAAAGGCGTACCCAGACCAACCAAAACACCGAGCGTACCACGGTACAACCCATTTCCACCTTCTCCCGCAAGAATCCCTTCTTGGTTTTCCATGTTGCTCTGTGAACTGGCCCTAGCCCCAACGACGAACCCAAGGAATTCTTTGTTTTGGTCTTTTAAAAGAGCGCGGCAGCGCCCTTTTCGACCGCTCCCATAACACTGAGGTAGCCTGCGCCGCCAGGCGTCAGGCTGACCTGATTGTTATGTTGCTCAGGCGTTCTGCCCAACCCACAATTGGCTTGAACAAAGGTTTTTAAAAAAGGAACCCACCAACCGAGCAACACAACACAAACTTTACAATACCTGACCAATGTTGGGAACGAAAAAGGCGTACCCAGACCAACGAAGACACCGAGGGAACAGCAGTACAACCCACTTCCACAGAGCCTGCCCAGAAGAGAAATGTCTTTTATCTTTCCTGTTGCTCTGTGAACTTACCCAAGCACCAACAACGAACCCAAAGAGTTCATTGTCTTGTGTTTTTAAAAGAGCGCGGCAGCGCCCTTTTAGACTACTCCCATAACACTGAGGTAGCCTGCGCCGCCAGGCGTCAGGCTGACCTGATTGTTATGTTGCCCAGGCGTTCTGCCCAACCCACAAATGGCATGAACAAAGGTTTTAAAAAATGAACCCGCCGACCGAGCGACATAACCCAAACACTATAATACCTGACCAGTACTGGAACCGAAAAAGCGTACCCAGACCAACCAAGACACCGAGGGGACAGCAGTACAACCCACTTCCACAGAGCCTGCCCAGAAGAGAAATGTCTTTTATCCTTTCTGTTGCTCTGTGAATTGACCCTAACCCCAAAGACGAACCCAATGAGTACATTGTTTTTGTCTTTGAAAAGAGCGCGGCAGCGCACTTTTAGAATGCACCCATAACACTTGGGTAACCTGCGCCGCCAGGCGTCAGGTTGAACCGATTGTTAGAACAGGGGCCACACTTTGAGCCCATTAACTCCAACAACCTACCAAATTTATTGTTTTTTGTCTTTTCTCAGAGCTACGAAGCCCTCAACTCGATAGCTACAGAATGGTCTGCAGGGTAGGAAAGAGAAAAAGCGAAGACCCCCTTGTTTTTCCCTGAATGCGTACCCGCGCTAACCTGCTGCTAATCGCAACTCAATGAGTCCTTGATATTACCAGCTTAAGAACCCAAGTGGTTTTGATCTTTTGTCTTTTAAGGCTTTTGCCCTTTGGGTGTTCTAACACTTGGGTAACCTGCGCCGCCAGGCGTCAGGTTGACACTTTTGTTATGTGATTCCTTTATGCTGTTGTATGCCAAGAAACTCTATAGAAATTATGCGTGTTTTTTAATATATAATCATGCACATCCCAAGCCTCATGAATTACTATAATTTCACAATTAGACAATAGATTAATTCCATAGTGCTCATCCATCGCCACAATTAGAAAAGAAGAGTACTGTAGCTGACTTAAGTATTTTACTTCTAACTCTACACCAGGAGAGCCATACTCTTTAAATAGCTCGCATTTAGCAGTTTCTTCTACAAAAGCTGTGATATCAGAAAACTCTTTTTCATGAGAGGAAGCAAGAGACATGCTCTCTTCCGAATCTGATCCAAACTCTTTCTGGTCTAAATAGATATACTTCATCTCACTCCCACCACATAACACTTGGGTAACTTGCGCCGCCAGGCGTCAAGTTGACCCTTTTGTTATGTGATTATTACTTTTTAAGATCAGTTTTGCACTCAGGGCTACTGAGTATTCGTTGATCTATAAATTCAAGCCTCTGTTTTAGCATTTGCGCATATTCAACTGTTGGCATTACATTGACCGGTATAAGCTTCTCTACAGACTCACCTTTAGAAACAGCATTAACCCATTCATACATTGCCCCAACATACCCGTCTAAAGCGCAAGCAGGATTGGGGGCATCTTCCGAGGTAATATATGCTGGTGGAAGATCACCAACAATTACCCATACATAGTTATCGTCTTCGAATTGCTTCTCATTATTTAGCTCTAGATCCAAAAGAAACACAGATAAAATGCCGTCAAAATACATTCCAACGTAGGCTTCTTTGATCCCGCTAAGCCAGTTATATCCTTTTATATAATCGACAGCTTCCTGAAAACAAGAACTTAGATACTCAGTGTTTTCTGTTGACGCGTTAATATAATCTTTTACTGTACACGCCTTCGCCAAATTCATAGTTTATGTCCTAGACCTGCACCCACATAACACCTGGGTAACCTGCGCCGCCAGGCGTCAGGTTGACACTTTTGTTATGCTTATCTTGTTTAAACTCATATTAAGAATATTTGATTACCATGATAATAAACCTATTTTTATACAGTCCGCCTATAGTTTTTCAATTGAACACAATACCTCAATATATTTTGGATTTTCAGAGTTCGCATCAATACTATAATGTTTCAAATTGTATATAACACCATCATCCAGATTCTCTAGGAAGACTCTATTTGACTCGTTACCCATAGCTAATATAGGCTTTATATCATTATGCCTATATAATTCTGTACCCTTTAGAACATTTATCAGAGGAATGCCATAAGCATGAACGCTGCTATCCTTATCATTAGAATGGCATATAACTTGACGGTTATTAATTTTCATTAAGTAAAAATCTTCGATCGATATCGAATCATGTTCACTGAGTGCATTTAAAACTACGCTTCCCGACTCATATTCTATTTCGATAATATATGTCGAAGTAACCCAATCTCCGTATGCAGAAAAATCCAATTTTTTGATGCTTTCAATATCATTAAATATTGATCGTATTTTTCCGATCTTTGACCGTTCACTCGCTATATGCAATACGACTAAAAGGAATAGACATAGAAATATAGAAATAAAAACAACCGAAAGAGTCTTGAGCACCTTTAATTACTTCTCCGATAGTGGCGCGAAGCATAACACTTGGGTAACCTGCGCCGCCAGGCGTCAGGTTGACACTTTTGTTATGTATTTATTGCTTATTTGCTCAACACAGCACCGAATATAGCTATAGGAAACAGCATAAGCGAAGCAAGAACAATATATAGCCCTATCTTGTCGTAACCGGGCTCAATAACGGACTGTTGTGGCCTATTACTATTTACGCAGATTTTAATTTGGTCCCTTATATTTATATGGGAAATCCGACTTGTAGCCTCTGCATCTGATAGATAGTATTCCCTACAGAATAAGAGGTTTTCACCTGTATATTCTTTACCATTAAAGCAATATTTATAGGTTACTATGGGATAGTACTTATTAATTCTACGATACCTATCGTTACCTAAACTCTTACCTATGACCTCAGCGCTTACAACCGTCCAATGCTTGCTTTTATAACCCAGATAGAATTGGCGAAGGAACGTAAAGTAGAACGCTATTAGCAATAAAAGTGCGATAGCTACTAATCCATATAAATAGAATGTATTCATTTATATATACACCGTACCACCGCCTACATAACACTTGGTTAAACTGCGCCGCCAGGCGTCAGTTTGAACCTTTTGTTAGAACAAGATTGCCATATAAAGCCCATAAACTCCAACAACCTGCAGAACCAGTGTCTTTTGTCTTTTTCATCTTTTCTTTTAGCTACGAAGACCGAGACCTGATAGCTACATTATGGCGAGAAAAAGGCGATAACGAAGAAGCGAAGACCCCTTGTTCTTTTCCCTAAAGCGTACCCGCACCAATTAAGCTAATCCCTCAGCATCAAAAAGCGCTTTTTTAAACTAGCTTAAGAACTCATGCGCATTTAATCTTTTGTCTTTTAATCCTTTAGCCTTTGGGTGTTCTAACACTTGGGTAACCTGCGCCGCCAGGCGTCAGGTTGAACCGATTGTTATGGCCGGCACTGCATTTGCGCTAGGACAACCGGCCCTTTTGAGGCACTATACCAAAGAAACCAAACCGCGGCACGGAGCCTACCCGGAAAGGATGCTGATGGTTTGGCCCCCGCCCCTTTTGCGGGGGCGGCTAGTAGCTTTTTCAGAGAGATGAGCCCAACCTATGCAGCCACCGTACTCGCAGCATCTATCCTCGGAGCACGTTCAGGTAACCACCAACCTCACAGAATCGACACGCTATAACACTTAGGTAGCCTGCGCCGCCAGGCGTCAGGCTGACCTGATTGTTAGAGCCAAGCCCACACAATGAACCCTAAAACCCCAACAACCTACCAAACTTACTGTTTTTTGTCTTTTCCCACAGCCACAGAGTTCAAGGCCGTACCGCTAAGAGATGGTGCTGCAAGCAGAGGAACGAGAAGCTCACTCCCATTTCTTTTCCCCAGTGCGTACCCGCACCAACCCGCCTGTTTTACTAGATCAACAAAGCCACTTTCCAAACCAGCTTAAAGACCCATGCGCTCTTGATCTTCTATCTTTAAAAGGGCTTTTCCCTTGGGTGCTCTAACACTTGGGTAACCTGCGCCGCCAGGCGTCAGGTTGACACTTTTGTTAGCTTAAAGCTATATGTGCATGCTTTTGTTTTTTTGCTTTTGGTTCACGGACACAAAGTGTGTTAATCCAAGTTTTACACTTCTTTTATGATCTCGCTCTATATCCAAGAATAATGGCTTGATTCTCGCTCTTGCATAAGCATATATAAACCATTCGCTTGAATTGTATGTTACTCTTAAATATAAAAATGCCAAGTGAGTCCAATACCCCGATGTTGAAGAATAACCTGATACATCAGTATTTACCTTTTGAACCACAACTTTATTGATCAGTTCATGATCGACCTTAGAGCTGACGGCTTCAATAGCTCTACGGATATCTCTAATTTCTAGCCTCGCATCCAGCGGTTTTGAACGATGTTGAGATTTCTTAAGAAAACTATCAATCTCAAAGTATTCAGTCTCAAGTTCATACCAACAGTTCGAAACCCTAATGCCATCGCTATGACATATTCTTCTAAAGTAATCTAAAACTTCCATTCACCGTCCCCAACCTATCAAGCTAACACTTAGGTAACCTGCGCCGCCAGGCGTCAGGTTGACCTTTTTGTTATGTCATAATTTTACTTATCATTGAACCGCTGCTTACCCTACCGGGAACCAAGACTTTTGCATTAACGCCACGCAAGTTAAGTTCCTTACCCTTTTTAGAGTTTACAAATATTGCAGCATCTTTACCAAATCGTTCTATAAACTTTTTACAGCCTAAGTGAGGTTCCGCTGTGATTTCTACTATAGCTGTGCCTAAAGCGAGTTTTGTTCCGGGTGGGAGATTGTCTTTACTTAAGTCTAAATCAACATAAAATTGGTCACCAGCCAGTTCCCAGCGAGACTTAGATTGAGCTATAAGGGAAATCACCCTTGAATTCATTATATTTAGTTGCATATCTGGGTGCGAGGATCCATCGGCTGTCTTTCTATAGCCTCTTGAAAGCCAATTATCACCGACAAGCCCGTGCTTGAGATCAAGCTCACCTTCAACCACCACCTCGCGCTTGCCAATTTCAGGCCTACGAACTATTAGCTCCAAAACGCCCTTATGCTTGGGCGATTTTTCTATAAAAGACAGCCCGTTTTCTAATTCATCCTTGCTCAAAAACATCTGAAGATCTCCTTATACTTCGACCGACATAACACTTGGGTAACCTGCGCCGCCAGGCGTCAGGTTGACCTGATTGTTATAGCTAGCCCCATATTTTCCACCACTTTTTCCCTTTTTGTTTTTCATAATTTGGACGATATATTTTCCCTGTTTGATCATCGAATACGGTAACTCCCAAATCTTGAGCGCACTCAACAATAAACGGAACGACTTCTTCTGCCCTGTCATAGGTTAAGCCAAGTGCACTGTAAAGATTACCAAAATTATAAATCAGCGGACCATCACTCCAGGGGCTTTCGTCAACAGAATCGTCATCATCATCGTAGCTAGATAAACACGGGTACTTATCGACCAAACTATCATGAAGCTTTAAAAGCCTAGGGTCCAATTCACCTGAAGCGTGCTCATCTTCTTCCATGACTTCATGTATATATTTCCACGCCTTTTTATCATTGGCTGGCACAGCCTTAATACTTAAAACAACTACATAGCTCATACGTCTGACCTGCTATAACACTTGGATAACCTGCGCCGCCAGGCGTCAGGTTGATACTTTTGTTAGCTTATTTTTATGGTACCAACACACCCAAAAACTGGCCACTACCAAAATAGAAACTTCAAATACCTTAAACGTTGGTATTTGAATTCCATATGCAATCACCATTGGCACCAACGTAAAAAATAAAAGCAAACTTGTTGCCTTTAAAGCTTCCCGTGAAGCTCCCTTTATGAGGTAAAACGTGAAACCGGCTAAAACAGCAACCAAAATGAGTACCTCAACCGCCCATAGCAGCTTAACTATGGCTAATTCATTATAGTTTTTTATAAAACATTCTCGATACGTATTCGCTTCAATTACACATTGCTCATATTGCACTGAACCCATGACGAATTTACCGACAATAAAACTAAACATTGCTTTAAGAGCATAAAATAACAAAACGCAAGCGAGCGTTGTAAAGAAAAACCGGCGATTACTAGTTCCTTTGCTCATAAACTCTCGACAAGCTAACACTTGGGTAACCTGCGCCGCCAGGCGTCAGGTTGACACTTTTGTTATGTGAATTTCACTCCATTTTTTAAATCTAAGCAAAATAGACAAATATGTAGCTAAGTAACCTAACGAGAATTACACCCGCAACTGCACCTGTAACTAGTCCCAATAGAGGGTTCTTTTGCCTATATTTGAAAACGGTGAAAAAGAACACCGAAGTCCAAAATATCGCAGACCCGACACTTGCACCTTGAGGCTGTATACCCGCAGCCACCTGAACTAACACACTTGAATGTCCCCCAAACATCATTATGAAACCAAGAACCACCCAAACTATTGATAGTGGTTTCTGAGTATTACGACCTTGTCCAGGAGTAGCGCTTGGATCAACTTCAGATTTTGGCGATGTATATATATCGTTCATTTGTTTCCTCCATGAAATTATGAGGTTATTAACTCTATATCCTGCACACACATAACACTTGAATAACCTGCGCCGCCAGGCGTCAGGTTGATGCGATTGTTAGAGCAAGACCCATACACCGAGACACATAGCCCCAACAACCTACCAAATTAATTATTTTTTGTCTTTTAATTAAGCCACGAAGCCCTAAACGAGACAGCGACATAAAGGTAAGCAGAATAGAAAAAAGAACAAGCGAAGGCCCCCTATCTTTTCCCAAGTGCGTACCCGCACCAACCAACCCAAGTTACCTAAACTATAAAACGACTTTTAAAACTAGCTTAAGGACACATTCGTTTTTAATCTTTTTGTCTTTTAAAAGGGCTTACCTTGTGTGCTCTAACACTTGGGTAACCTGCGCCGCCAGGCGTCAGGTTGACACTTTTGTTATGTGATTTTTGCTAAGACCACCCCCAAAAAACAAGTAGCTGCTATTGCAATACCAACAAACGGCACTTTGAACCAATATTTTGCAGCCAAACCCAAGTAAACCAACTGATCTTCCCCAGAAAAAGTAGACACAGTTTTAAGCGCACATACGCTCATATTCCTGCTCAAATACATTCGGGCTTTTATAACCCAGATAACTATGCCGACGCTGGCTGTTGTAAAACATTTCAATATACTCAAACACACAAGCATAAGCTTCCTGCTTGGTGGTGACATCCTCTGGGTAGAGTGCTTCTACTTTGAAGCGCGCAAAGAAGGATTCCATCGCCGCATTGTCCCAGCAATTGCCTTTTCTGCTCATGCTGGGCTGTACCCCCTCGTCATACAACAGCGCCTGGTATTCGCCTGATCGATACTGCACACCACGATCGGAATGCAGTATTAACCCCGGTTCAACATTGCGTGCCGCCACAGCCATTTCAAATGCATCTATGATCAATTGATTGGTCATGGTGGTATCCAGTGACCAACCGATTATCTTGCGAGAGAACAAATCCATCACCACAGCCAGATACACAAAGGCCTTCTCTATCTTGATGTAAGTGATATCTGAGACCCACTTTTCATCTGGTCGGCTCGCTGTAAAATCTCGCCTCAACAGATTATCACTGACATGATTATGTGCCAACACGTCTGGAAAATAGTTGTAGCCTTTCCCATTTCGAGCCATAAGCCCTTGTTCTGACATGATTTTGGCCACAGTATTCTCGCTTATGGCAAACCCTGACTCATTAAGCTCCAGCGTCATTCGAGGTGAACCATAACGAGATTTAAGCTCATGAAAGCGCTTCACCAACAGTCGCTCAGCTTCTAGCTTTCTCAAATCCCGAGCACTGGGCTTTCGATTCCGCCATTTATAGTACCCCGAACGACTGACCTTCGCCCATTTACACATCTTGGCCACAGCATACTGGCCGCGCAATGAATCAATGAAAGCGTACTTCACCACTTGTCTTTGCTGAAGTACGCCGTCGCCTTTTTTAGAAATTCGTTTTCCTCTTTGAGATCAGCAATCTCACGCTTGAGTTTACGAACTTCCTCACTCTCTTGCTTGGAATAATCGACACCGTTCATACTGTTGAACTGCTTCTCCGACAATCGCTTATATTGACGACGCCAATTATAAATCTGTCCAGGGTGAATCCCTAACTCTTTTGCCACTTCAGCTGCGCTGGTGTTGGGATCTTCAGAACGGCGAACAGCCTCTCTTCGAAAATCCTCGGTATAGTGGTTGTATTTGTTTTTACGCTTTTTAGGCATTGTTAATACACCTCGTTAGTTGGTAGTGAGGTGTCTACTTTTCTTGGGGAACTTGGCAACGAAACGCCAAATATAAGCAATGAATAATAGATATTATCCTCAATAACGCTCATGTTAAATAGGGCTAGGGGGACATAAATTGCAGCTATTAGGATAGCCCCCAAACTATGGCTTGCATTAAACCCGACCCATGCATCCCAGACCGTTGTATCTTTTGTTATTACAAGACTTGTTTCTTTCATGGACTTAGTTACATTCTCATCATATGCATTAAATTTATCAGTAAAGAATGTGAAAACTAAATGGGCGAATCCCAATATACCAAATATTGATGCCCCGATAATTATCAGTAGTTGTTCCATAATACTCCAAACAATTGCACCACATAACACTTGGGTAACCTGCGCCGCCAGGCGTCAGGTTGACACTTTTGTTATACGATATTACTCCAGATCACTTTTGATCATGCTAAGTAGCTCTTTTCTACGTTCTTCAAGGGCCAGCTTTATCTGCTCATAATCTTCGTCGGATGTTTTAAGTGCTTCTCTATTACCTAGCAAATTATCAATCTCTTCATATTTATTTATAAATTTTTTCGAATCTTCGGCATCATCAGGACTGAGTTCAAGCGACTCAATCAATTCCTCAAGTTTCTTTTTATACCAATCCCTTTTTACGGACCACATTTCTTTGTTTGCAATTCTTCCCTCTGAGGCAGCTGTAAATGCAACCATTTGAGCCAAAGGAAGAGAAATTTCTTTAAGCTTTTCCTCTCTAACGAATATCTCTTTTTGGGTTTCTTTGATCTCATTCAGAACCACTCTTAGATTTTTTAAATCTAATTCCTTTAGTCGATCGAAGCCATGTAATACAAGCCCAAATATAGCCGTAGCAGGCATTAGAAATGCATAAGAAACCTCGCCAATCTTCCCTATGTATAGAAGATAAGTAAATATTGAAAATGCTATTGCTGATATTCCTAATGCCACGTTTCCATCCTTACCGTATAACACTTGGGTAAAATGCGCCGCCAGGCGTCATTTTGATCCTTTTGTTAGGTGATTGATGCATTTAACTTACTTTCAGGAATTAGAGCGCCCACAATATAAAGGAGCACCCAGCACAACAAGTAATATGGAAGATAGAAAAATGAGCCAACCAAAACCCCTTGCATTATAGGCGATCCACTAAAATGAACATACAAAGACACTGATACCAGTGTAAATACACCGATTAGAAGTAAACTAATGTGCCTTCTCATATTTTTCCTTTGATATATACGAACGCCGTTATACATCCAGATAAGTAAAGGAATAGGTAGAAATATTACTATAATTTCTGTGCCCATTTTTCGAACCTTATGCCTACCATATTTGCTTACTTCCTTTCACTTCGCAATTCATTGCCGAAAATCCGTCTGAACTGATCTTCCCCAGAAAAAGTAGACACAGTTTTAAGCGCACATACGCTCATATTCCTGCTCAAATACATTCGGGCTTTTATAACCCAGATAACTATGCCGACGCTGGCTGTTGTAAAACATTTCAATATACTCAAACACACAAGCATAAGCTTCCTGCTTGGTGGTGACATCCTCTGGGTAGAGTGCTTCTACTTTGAAGCGCGCAAAGAAGGATTCCATCGCCGCATTGTCCCAGCAATTGCCTTTTCTGCTCATGCTGGGCTGTACCCCCTCGTCATACAACAGCGCCTGGTATTCGCCTGATCGATACTGCACACCACGATCGGAATGCAGTATTAACCCCGGTTCAACATTGCGTGCCGCCACAGCCATTTCAAATGCATCTATGATCAATTGATTGGTCATGGTGGTATCCAGTGACCAACCGATTATCTTGCGAGAGAACAAATCCATCACCACAGCCAGATACACAAAGGCCTTCTCTATCTTGATGTAAGTGATATCTGAGACCCACTTTTCATCTGGTCGGCTCGCTGTAAAATCTCGCCTCAACAGATTATCACTGACATGATTATGTGCCAACACGTCTGGAAAATAGTTGTAGCCTTTCCCATTTCGAGCCATAAGCCCTTGTTCTGACATGATTTTGGCCACAGTATTCTCGCTTATGGCAAACCCTGACTCATTAAGCTCCAGCGTCATTCGAGGTGAACCATAACGAGATTTAAGCTCATGAAAGCGCTTCACCAACAGTCGCTCAGCTTCTAGCTTTCTCAAATCCCGAGCACTGGGCTTTCGATTCCGCCATTTATAGTACCCCGAACGACTGACCTTCGCCCATTTACACATCTTGGCCACAGCATACTGGCCGCGCAATGAATCAATGAAAGCGTACTTCACCACTTGTCTTTGCTGAAGTACGCCGTCGCCTTTTTTAGAAATTCGTTTTCCTCTTTGAGATCAGCAATCTCACGCTTGAGTTTACGAACTTCCTCACTCTCTTGCTTGGAATAATCGACACCGTTCATACTGTTGAACTGCTTCTCCGACAATCGCTTATATTGACGACGCCAATTATAAATCTGTCCAGGGTGAATCCCTAACTCTTTTGCCACTTCAGCTGCGCTGGTGTTGGGATCTTCAGAACGGCGAACAGCCTCTCTTCGAAAATCCTCGGTATAGTGGTTGTATTTGTTTTTACGCTTTTTAGGCATTGTTAATACACCTCGTTAGTTGGTAGTGAGGTGTCTACTTTTCTTGGGGAACTTGGATTACTAACGCCTTTAGCATGGGCATCTGGCCTACCTGTTGCGTTAATTTCTTCAAGGATGAGAATCAGCTTTTGCTTTTCCATTTCAAATACATGTTTAAAAGATTCCCATTCCTTTTTGAAAAGATTCACGAGATCCAAGAAGAATAATGGTGATGCGTCTTGAGATAACAGCTCGTCTATGTTGTAGCTGTCCAAAGATTCTCTCCGCCCGGATGGTATTGCAGCAAGCATTTTTTCAAGAGATTTTCTCTTCCCATAAGAGGCCTTAAGCACATTTTTAATAATCTTCCTTAGGGACCTCTCTAATGAGTTCCGTCTTCTTGATATTTCCTCAATCATTTCTGATTCAGTCAGATTAATTCTTTCGTACTTGTGTTTTTTACTTAAATATTCATTAAGCGCTTCAATATTGAACGCATATCCATTGTTACTTTTTTGAAGAAGACCATAGCCAATTAAGTGTTTAGTAAACGTTAAATTATCTTCGGCAAATTCATTAAAAGTTTCAACATCCTCATTTGCTAGATATTTGAGCATTTCATATTCATCTGGATACCAATCCTTTAACACTTGAATGATCATATCCAAATAATCACTCGCCTGGCCTAAAAACTGCTTTTTCACTTTCTCATACAAGGGCTTATCTACCAATGCAGGCCTATCTCCTTGGCACTGATCATGAATAACACTGCATGCTTGTCGAATCAAAAATGGGTGGCCACCGAAGTCATCTGCCAACTTCGAATATATGACTTCGTCAAACTGTAAACCAATATAGCGACCTAACTTTCTAACCATTTCGCGAACTTGTTCTACCGTAAAGCTCGGAACATATTGACAGGGAATAGAGGCAAAAATAGGGTTTTCATGACCCACTAGGACAGCTTGCTCAACGCAATTTGGGTTGGTCCCCACGAGCATATAGGTATAAACATCTTGGTTTCTCTGATAAAAACCGCGAAGTGTTTGCCAGAAATATATAAAGTCAGAATCTAGACTCCAATGCTTGGATGAAGCTGTACCTGGTGTTATGCGCTCTATCTCATCAAAGATAAATAGAGTTGATTTCTTTTTTTTCGACTTTGAAATTTTAACTAAGTCACTTTCGAAGCTCTCCGCCGCTAACTTTTCGGTATATCGATCATTAGTATCAATTTTTATTTTTGAATCTATTGCTTTGTGGTAAAGCAACACTAACTTTTCGAGCAACTCATACCACCGTAGTTGATGGATGGACGGACTCTCGCAATCGATCGTTATATATCGATCTCCGTTAGCTTGTAGACTCCTTTCAACGGCGTAAATAATCGAGGTTTTTCCGCTTTTTCTTAAACCAAATAGCCCTGTATGTTCGTTAGATCTGTGACGATTAATTATTTCGTGAATTAGCTCGCTACGGCCAAAGAAATACAAATCACTCTTTAGCGGGGATAAAAAGTTGAAAAGATTCCTAGTATAGAAATGCTTTCTAAATCTGTTTCTAATATAAAATGAATCAAATGCTCCGCCAAGCTCTTCATAAGTAAATGGTATGATAATAGGCTGTTCTGGATCTGTTTTTAGAAGCGTTGCTATTTTATTTTCTATATCCGGATCTTTGCTTATTAAAACTTTACAAACTGTTTCTGCTCTCATTTCAGAAACATCACTTTGCGCTATCGTGAATGCATCAAGGGTTCTTGGTTCAAAGTTCTCATACGGGCTAAATACACATATTAGTTCCCGATCAAGATTAAACATTTCATGAAACACGGAGGTCGGCTTCATCAAGAAATAATCATATTCTGACGCAGCCATCGTCAAATGCTTGCCGGAACTGGTTAAGTACCACTCCTTCGATAAGCGATCAATAATCCGACGCTCTTCATTGTCAAACCTATCAATTATGAATGCCGGATTAATTCCTGGGCGTGTTTTCTTTTCCATTACAACAGTCTCTATTTAATCCTGAAATTTCGAAGTGCGATATAAAGCGCTGGTGTTACCCACAAAAAGTAGACATTGATTTAGGCACACCGCGCATAGTATTCCTGTTCATATGTATTCGGGCTCTTCTGCCCATTAGCTGAATGCCGACGTACCGTATTGTAAAACATTTCAATGTACTCAAACACGCTCGAATATGCCTCTCGCTTGCTCTTTGGTGGTTCTGCGTAGATGGACTCAACCTTTAAGCGTGCGAAGAAGGATTCCATCGCTGCATTGTCCCAGCAATTGCCCTTACGGCTCATGCTGGGTCGCATTTCATTGTCATAGAGTCGCGCCTGATATTCTCCGGAGCGATACTGAACCCCACGATCTGAATGCAATATGATGCCAGGCTCGACCTTGCGGCTCGCTACCGCCATCTCAAAGGCTTCAATGATCAATGCGTTGGTCATCGTATTATCCAGCGCCCAACCTATTATCTTGCGTGAGAACAAATCCATGATGACCGCCAAGTATACTGTGCCCTGATCCAGCTTGATGTAGGTGATATCTGAAACCCACTTTTCATTAGGGCGAGAGGCGTTAAAGTTTCTTGCCAACAGGTTGTCGCTCACATGATTGATGGCCTGAACAGAGGGGAAATACTTATACCCCTTGCCGTTACGGGCCTTTAAGTCGTTGATTTCCATGAGTTTGGCCACGTAATTCTTGCTGCACGGTACGCCAGACTCATTCAACTCCTCCGCAATCCTGGGCGCGCCGTAGCGTTGCCGAAACTGGTTGAAACACTCAACCACCGACTTCTCAACGGCCTTGCGTCGTTGCTCCTGGGGGCTCTCCTCGCGATTTCGCCACCGGTAGTAACCCGACCGGCTAACACTCAGCCAAACGCACATCCTGGCTATCGAATGCTGACCTCGAAGGGATTCTATATACGCGTACTTCACCACTTTTCTTTGCTGAAGTACGCGGTAGCCTTTTTTAGGAATTCGTTCTCTTCTTTCAGGTCGGAGATTTCCCGCTTGAGCTTGCGGATCTCTTCGCTCTCTTGCTTTGAATAATCCACGCCATCCACACTATTAAACTGTTTCTCAGATAATCGTTTATATTGCCGTCTCCAATTGTAGATCTGCCCTGGATGGATGCCCAGCTCACGGGCGACTTCGACCGCTGAAGAATCGGGATCTTCAGATCGTCTGACCGCTTCTCGACGAAAATCTTCGGTGTAGTGGTTGTACTTGTTCTTACGTTTCTTAGCCATTTCTTAGACCCTCGTTAGGTAGTAGTGAGGTGTCTACTTTTCGTGGGTAACTTGGTCAGTTAACGCCTCAATAACCGGCGCAGCTTTGCTGCGTCCGGCGCCGAAGGCACGAAGTTGATTGATTTGTTAGGCTTATAGCGCTGACGATTCAATTTGGTGCCCTGGAATTGCAGCACCTACCGGCGCAAGATTTACTTGTTGATATATTCCAAACCCATCTTGATAGTAATCTGAGCTAGCTTTCATCGTCTCAATCTGATCTGATGAAATTGACACAACTCTCGATAACCTGACCGTCTCACCATCAATGTTGGCTGACACATTGATGGTCGAATTACCAGCTTCCCAGAACCAACTTGAGTTCATTGAAGACTTCAATTGATCAGTCAATTCCTGACTCAGTTGACTGCTTCCAATTTGTGGCCCGCGTAACTGAAAGTTTGGATCAGATTGCAACGATGCTTGCGCGGTCATTACTAATTGATGAGATTGGAGGTTGTATTGCAAAAATCTGAACAGAAATTGCTCGGTTTTTGAAGGAGCGACAAAAATATTAGGCATTGGGGGCAGAGGAGGAGAATAAGAATCTACACTCGCTGCTAACTGTACTAATCGTCGGGAGTCTCCCGATGGTGAAACCACATCAACCTGTAAGTCTTTGAATACTATCTGGGATGTTAATGGGTTGTTGAATTTTATATTTATTTGGAGATCAGGAAGGCCAAGGTAATGTCCAACAATCAGTCTTGCATCTGCCACCTGCATAACGTTATCAAAATCTAAAACTATTTCTTCCAGCTCAAATCGAACGAACATCTTGGCTTCATTATCAATTGTGGCTATTTGTCTTTTGTATCCATCTAATGAAGCGCTAATTTGATACTGGTCAGCTATTCTTGACTTGGGTATAGCTAAGACAAAGTCTCCTGTATCGCTAGTCATTCCTCGAGCATGGCCACCAGTATCAACTTGAACGCGGGGCAAATACTTCCCGCTGTTTTTGTCAATAACGGTTCCAATAATAAGGGTTTCGGAAGATTGATAACTATCAAAAAGATAAACACCATTACCAACTAAGCCAAACAAAAGCACTAAGGTAAAACCATAATGAGTAATCATTCGGTTTAACGCATTGTTTTTCCCCGCCGTTAAAACCCTGAGCAGACCAATGACGAGAATCGCGACTAAAGATGCCAATGCAAGTGGTGTTGTAGCGTACTCAAATGTATTTTCCATTTTCTTTCCTGAATATTTCTCGTGGGCCTAACGCGTTGCTAACTTGCGCCGCCAGGCGTCAAGTTGAGCAATTTGTTATGAATATCGTTGCAAACATTTAGTAATGGATTGTGATCATACTCCTCAGTTTCGCCATTAGGGAATCTGATAACATATCGGTCGATTACTAATTGTTTTTCTATATTTTTAATCTTGTTTAGAAGCCTATCTAGAGTGGAAAGCTCATCATTTAAAGAGATATACATTGTTTTACCCGAGTACGAAACCTCATAGTTTTCGATATAATTTGAGTCATTTTGCTTACGCTTGTAGCTCCTAAAGCAATCAATAAGATCGTTTATCGATGCTTCCTCACTATCATAAACATCGTACTTAACAGGAAGACCGTCGCTTTTTAATACCAAACGGCCATTCTCATAGCTTATATCTCTGAGCGTATTGAAATCATAGGTATAGAGTTTAGACAAACTAATAGACCTATCATCATATTTCAATGTCCTTAGTTTCCTATATCTTTCATCATGTTTAGCTTTTCTCACAGCGTAAAAATCGAAGCACAAACCAATCAAAAACGCTAAAGGCACTATTGGGACGATAGAATCATAAAATTCTTTCGCCACCAATAAACACAAAGTGATCCCATAAAACACTCTTGATATCGTGGATTTAGCGGTATATATCTTGATTTCTCTGTCCATAGAGGAGCCTCCTTATTATCCTGTAACTGCCTCCATTCATAACACTTAGGTAACCTGCGCCGCCAGGCGTCAGGTTGACCTGATTGTTAGAGCAAGACCCATACACCGAGACACATAGCCCAACAACCTACCAAATTAATTGTTTTTTGTCTTTTATTTAAGCCACGAAGTCCTAAACGAGACAGCTACATAAAGGTAAGCAGGATAGGAAAAAGAACAAGCGAAGGCCCCCTATCTTTTCCCAAGTGCGTACCCGCACCAACCAACCTGAGTTACCTAAACTAAAAAGCGACTTTTAAAACTAGCTTAAGGACACATGCGTTTTTGATCTTTTTGTCTTTTAAAAGGGCTTTGCCCTGTGTGCTCTAACACTTGGGTAACCTGCGCCGCCAGGCGTCAGGTTGACACTTTTGTTATGCATTTTTCCATATCTTACGGGTTTCAATGACCTGCAGCACCGCCAATGATAAAAGCAATAGCCCTATCTGGTTATATGTATACCCGTGTACAAAACATTTATATTCTTCCGCATGCTCAAGCGGATTATTTATACCTTTAATCAGCGCCAAAGCTCCGATAGCTACTATTATTACCGGTAATACAATCACATTGAAAACTTTAACATAATTACGCTCTATAGCATCCTTAGGCAGATATGTCAGAATATTGAAATTCACAATTCTGAAGATTATGTAAGCATTCCAGTAAAGTGCAGAGGGATAAATAAGTAAATCAAAGATACTTACTGGGGCTCCATGATGCTTGTGAAAATAACACACAACCATCATAGCTATAAATAATGCAATTCCTATTAAATATTTCAATTCATACGATCCGACTACTGCATAACACTTGAGTAACTTGCGCCGCCAGGCGTCAAGTTGACGCTTTTGTTAGATGATGAACGGTGCAGACAACGTAAAGTTGCGCTTTTGAGAGCGTGAAATACCCATGCCCGCCAGCACACCACCTAACTTGAATATTGTACGTTAAAGCGCCCAGTTTAAACCTGCCGGTTACCCAAAGCTACCCGGAACGCCCATATGAACCTGAAGAGAATCAACCGACTCTGGCTTCGGAAACATTGAGTTTACACCAAACGGAATTTAGAACACAAAACGAAGACACCATGACATTTAAATCCCTTTTACCGTTACCGGAGGCAACAAACTTTCCAGTTCCTTTCTAATGACCAGCGGCAAAGTCTCACTGGCACTTGTCGTTTCGGTTGTTCTCTCAACGAGGAAAATACACGAACCGAATTACTCATCTAACACTTGGATAACCTGCGCCGCCAGGCGTCAGGTTGATACTTTTGTTATGTCAACGACCATTAAAGGTAGCTTATTTAATAGCTGCTTTAAAGGCCTATAAAGGCAATGTTGACCCCTCAATATCACCTTCTTCATCAATATTATTCAGAACTTTATATATTATATCTCTACTAACTTCAGAGACCATTAACATATGGTTCACTCCTTTATGAATCCGTACATTTGTGTCTTTTACGAAATCACCACAATTCCTCGAAATATCAGGCGTCATAAAGAAACACCATCTTTTAGTACCATCTTTAAGTGTTATCGTTACTTCAATCGCGTGATTTGTTTGGTTGATTGGATCATCAATCTCAATATAGGAGATCTTGCTCATTATTAAACGCACACTTAATCATGATAGAGACATAACACTTGGGTAAACTGCGCCGCCAGGCGTCAGTTTGAACCTTTTGTTATGAGTTTTTATGCTGCCACATTTCGAGTATGCAGACAGACCCGTCTTCGTTAAACCCAAAGCTGATTCCTAGATCTTGGAAGGAAAGATCTAGATTCCTATCAAGTTGTCCTGCAACCCCCAAATAAACCATTTCTTTCAATTTGTCTCTAGTGAGAATTGAAAGGGCATTGCCATCAAATAGTACTCTTCCACTATTATTACAACGAAACTCAACCACCTGCGAGTTTGGGAGTGGCTCATTCTCATCGCAATTGTTAAATCCAACCACTATGTCAGAGTAGAACAAGCAGTCATTCAGATTACCTCCCATCCAGTCTTGATAGATGAGATCAGTCCCCATAATGTCTTTTACTTCACTCGGGGACATTCCGAACTCTATCTTTCCTATTCCCAGATTAGGGCGTATATCCATTCTATCCTCGACTCATAACACTTGGGTAACCTGCGCCGCTAGGCGTCAGGTTGACACTTTTGTTATGCACTTTTTACTATCCAATTCAAACTCTATTTTTATTTCATATTTTCCCGATTTTGGCCCATTATACCAATACTCATCGAACGATGATTCTGAGTAATCTCCAGTACACCTGATATAAAATATGCGCCCGTTCAACAATTCTGTGCTAGCTAGTTTGACCATTTGAAATTTATGATTTACAAAAGGTCCTTCTCTTGGATCTTTCGTTTGATAGTAGATACCTGCGCCTTTAATTTCAGTAGCACAAATCCCAGCCTCATCAGACTCAAGCGCAGCTAGCATGTTTTCAAACCCATGCAAACTTATACCTTCGTTGCTACCAAATAGAATCTTTAATTTCCCATTGGATATCATCAACCTCAAGCGATCACCAATGACTATATTATCGAATTCTACTTTTCCGGGCACTTCAATATCCAAAATAAGGCCTATACCTCAACATGCATAACACTGAGGTAGCCTGCGCCGCCAGGCGTCAGGCTGACCTAATTGTTATGTTGCCCAGGCGTTCTGCCCAACCCACAAACGGCATGGACAAAGGTTTTTGAAATAACCCGCCAACCGAGCAACACAACCCAAACACTATAATACCTTACCAGTACTGGAACCGAAAAAGCGTACCCATACCAGCCAAGACACCGAGGGGACAGCAGTGCAACCCACTTCCACAGAACCTTCCCAGAAGAGAAATGTCTTTTATCTTTCCTGTTGCTCTGTGAACTTACCCAAGCACCAACGACGAACCCAAAGAGTTCATTGTCTTTTGTTTTTAAAAGAGCGCGGCAGCGCCCTTTTAGACTGCACCCATAACACTTGGATAACCTGCGCCGCCAGGCGTCAGGTTGATACTTTTGTTAGGCGCGACCTGCTCTTTTCCCAAATAGTCCAAGCAATGCAACCACCAATACTAGCCCTACTATACCACCTATAAAATAAGGCATACCAGCATATATGGATTCAGGAAAGATCAACCTATAGTTACCAAACCTAATGTTAATTGGCCCTCCTACAGAAGCTACTAGAACGTGTAGAACCAGAATAAAAAGATAAAATATCCTTGATTTCGGACCGAAGAATAAAGCTAGAAATACAAATCCCATACCGCGAATAACTTCAGGGAAATAGCTACATCCATCAAGAGCCATTTTAAATTCACTGCCAACACAACCACTGAATGGAACACTATATATGGGCAGCAATGCCCAGAACAAAACAGCAACAGATATCGCGAACGCCCATCTAAAAACAAAAAGATATTTCAGACTTATACCTCTGTGAACTTACCCTAGCCTAACACTTAGGTAAACTGCGCCGCCAGGCGTCAGTTTGACCTGTTTGTTATGTTAAGATTACTAATTACCTTTTTCATATTTTTCAAAAAGGTATTTCTCACTACATTTAACCCACAACATTGAATGATAGATATTCGATACCTCATCAAGCCAATCTTTAACTCTTGTCACTTCATCTTTCTCAATTCTTCCGCTTCTGCGGAGACTGCTATTTTCATTGCATACCCACATATTTCCTGTATGTAGTACTCCATGGATACCCGCCACGATCCTTGAATCGATTTTTTCTTGTCCATTTATTTCACTGAAAAGCAGCCTCAAACATTCAATTATTTCTAATAAGACCTCATCAGGAATTGGTCCGGTATATGGTTTTAGACTACCAAGAAATCCTTTGGACCAATCTTCGCTAATTGGCGTAAATGCCCCATGAACCATTAGCTTTCGCTTGGCTTCATTTGTATCCATTAGATCATTCCAACTCACAACATAACACTTAGGTAGCCTGCGCCGCCAGGCGTCAGGCTGACCTGATTGTTATGTTGCCCAGGCGTTCTGCCCAACCCACGATTGGCTTGAACAAAGGTTTTTAAAAAAGGAACCCACAAACCGAGCAACACAACACAAACTTTACAATACCTGACCAATGTTGGGAACGAAAAAGGCGTACCCAGACCAACGAAGACACCTAGGGAACAGCAGTACAACCCACTTCCACAGCACCTGACCAGAAGAGAAATGTCTTTTATCCTTCCTGTTGCTCAGTGAACTGACCCAAGCCCCAACGACGCACCCGAAGAGCTCATTGTCTTTTGTTTTTAAAAGAGCGCGGCAGCGCCCTTTTAGACCGCTCCCATAACACTTAGGTAACCTGCGCCGCTAGGCGTCAGGTTGACCTTTTTGTTAGAACAATTTTAATCACGGGCTTTCCGCATGTAACGAACTATTGCGGCCTCATACTTATTTAACGGTTCTTTACCTACGGTTAGCGCCTCTGAATCTAACTTCATTTGGGCCCTTACTGAATCTTCATATAATTCTAATTCATCTTTTTCAAGTTGAGCCCAATAACCATCACGATTTGGGTCAATCCTACATTTTCTAGGAAGAGTTTCTTTAACAATTATTGACCCATTAGAATAAAACTTATTGTCATATATACATCCATTTATCTTTCCCCGATCTATTACAAGCTCCCATGGAAACTCCTTTTGATTAAGACCGTCGTCCTTTTCGTCTTTGGCTTCAGCATATACAGAAGACGAAAATAGAAAAAGTAATGCGATTATTCCTATTATCATTACGGACCACCTTTTCACGTTCTAACACTTGGGTAACCTGCGCCGCCAGGCGTCAGGTTGACACTTTTGTTATGTTAACAACCTTATTTCAATATTTTTAAAGTATTTAATCATTAGATCCCAGCGAAGCTCTGAAGCTTGGAAAAATTCCTCTCTCCAATCCGGGCATCTTTTAAAATACTCCTCTGATGCGGCCGCTAAGAACTTATCAATTTCTTGAGACTCAAACATTACTCCATATTTTTGGAAGTGAGACTCATAGTCTTTAATGACCTTGTAAGATACAAAATCGCCAATTTCTTTTAAGGTGTTACAAAGAGTCTGGTGTAAATTCATACTATATGTAAAGAAATGATCCCAACCTTCCATGTCTGCAATAGACTCTAGGTAAGCTACCACATATACCATATTTTCATTATCAGTCAGGCTCTCACCTTTTAAGCCCTTTTCGAGGATATCGTTAACATCCATTTTCTGATCCCACCAGACAACATAACACTTGGATAACCTGCGCCGCCAGGCGTCAGGTTGATACTTTTGTTATGTGAAACTTTACATCTATATCCAATTTAGTTTTATGACTAACTTTTTGTTAATTACTTTGGGTACATACTAAATGAAGCATACAATACTTATCCCGTACACATACGCCCCCACACCAAACACCTTTCATTCCCTTAACTAATACGAATTCCTCTTCTTTCAATTGTTCCAATATCACATGCTTATCCCCGCCCGATATAGTTTCTTTTATATCATCAATCTCCCATTTTTCTATACATTTTTCAGGAGCTTCATGAAAGTTTCTTGCTGGTGCTTGAGATACATAAGTGCCACCATCAAAATCGATTAACAACGTATATAAATTCATTATTTATTACCTAGACTTTCGGCCACATAACACTTGGATAACCTGCACCGCCAGGTGTCAGGTTGATACTTTTGTTAGCCAAACGCCTGCTCTTACAATTCAAGTTGGCTCACATCATAATCTATATTGATATTTCTCAATATTCTCTGCATATCACTTACAGACATCCCCTCAACCAAGGTACCATTTTCCATGTTGAGGATGAAATAACCGTAATCTTTGGAAATATTTTTCTCATCAAGATCATATTTCTGCGGTTCTTTTCTATAGCCGATGATGTGTGACTTCTCTATCGCATAATCTGTGATGTATGAATCTACAACAGGTTTATCTCCCTTGACTATCCATGTGTTGTATTTGTTAGTGGAAGCGTATGCGTATCCATTTTCAATCTCCTCGTAAACATCTGGAGCACATGCAGATAGCAAAAATATACTTAATGACAGCACGAAAATTGATTTCATATATCTTGCACCGTTTATACTGGCTAACACTTGGGTAACCTGCGCCGCCAGGCGTCAGGTTGACACTTTTGTTATATGATCCAACCTATTATAGAAGAGAACAAAGCCATAAAGCTTTATAAGTAACAAACACAATATCGTAGCGTTTGCTACTGATAGCATCTCAATAAATCTATCACTTAAATGATTATAGTTCTTTAGACCCATATAGAATTCAGTTAGCTTAGCTATATTCCAAATAGGATAACCGTGGCTATTTAAAGTTGCATCATATGTAATATTGCTATTAAGTGAAGGCCAATACCCAGGCATTCTCGGCATAGAAACTCGGCTTTCAAGGGATATGATACCTGAAAACAAAAGAAGAAAAAGAATATACTTCATTCCGTTTTTCCTTCCATATGCCTTTATCTTCTCCTTAAGAACTTTTATTCAACACGGAAAGCAGCCGCACATATAACACTAAACTAACCTGCGCCGCCAGGCGTCAGGTTGAGTGATTTGTTAGGGCAAGAGTGCCAGAATTTACCACCCAACACCACTACCGCCCCAACTCAAGGTTTTTATGTTTTTACCAACACAACGAAGCCCAAAAACTGACGGCTACCGAACGGTACTTAAAGACGCAAAGAGAGGAAGTGAAGGACTGTTTTGAAACCCAAAAAGCGTACTCGCATTAACTTGCTCAAATGCCGCACTCTTAGGCTACCTCTTTTTGAACCAGCTTAAGAACTCATACTGTTTTTAATCTTTTGTCTTTTTAATCCCGCCAGCGGATGCCCTAACACTTGAGTAACCTGCGCCGCCAGGCGTCAGGTTGACTTGATTGTTAGATGATGAGCGGTGCAGCAAACTGAAACTTGCGCTTTTGAAAGCGTGAAATACTCATGCCCGCCAGTACACCACCCAACTTTAATATTGTACGTTAAAGCGCCCAGTTTAAACCTGCCAGTTACCTGAGGCTACCCGGAATGCCCACAAAAACCGTAGAAAGAACGTACGAGCAAAGACGCTGGATACATTGAGTTTACACCAAACGGAATTTAGAACACAAAGCGAAGACGTCATGACATTTAAATCCCTTTTACCGTTATCAAAGGCAACCAGCCTTCCAGTTCCTTTCTCATAACAAGCTGCAAAGTCCTACTGGTATTTATCTCTTAGGTTGTTCTCTCAACGAGGAAAATACACGAACCAAATCACTCATCTAACACTTGGATAACCTGCGCCGCCAGGCGTCAGGTTGATGCATTGGTTATGTTGCCCCGGTGTACTAACAACCCCATAGAATGAGGGTTACCAAAATAGGGTTTTAAGTAGCCCCCCAACCGAACAACGCCATTGAGGTGCATAATACTTGAACAATGGGAGAACCGAAAGGGCGTACCCAGACCAACGAAGACACCGAGCGCACCACGGTACAACCCATTTCCACCTGCTTCAACAAGAACCCCTTCTTGGTTTTCCATGTTGCTCCGTGAACTGGCCCAAGCCACAACGACGAACCTAAGGAACTCATTGTTTCTTGTCTTTTAAAAGAGTGCGGCAGCACACTTTTAGACGGCACCCATAACACTTGGGTAACCTGCACCGCCAGGTGTCAGGTTGACACGATTGTTATGGCCAGCACTGAACTCAAGATAATACTGCTGACCTGCGGACACACTGGAACAAAAAAGCCCAGATGTGGCACGGAGCCTACCCTGAAAGAACGCTTGCGGTTTGGCCCCCGCCCCTTTTGCGGGGGCGACTCTGGCCCCTTTAAATACACTGAACCCAATCCATAAAAGTCATCATACTCGCAAAGGCCAATTTCCAGAGTACGTTTTGGTAAAACGCCATCTTTTACGGGCGTGACGGTATAACACTTGAGTAACCTGCGCCGCCAGGCGTCAGGTTGACGCGTTTGTTATGAAACTCCGCTTACTAGGTTTATCATGCTCGCGTATAAACTCACTTAGCGAATCACAAATCAGGAGGAGATGGCTATACTCAAGGTTGATGTAGAAATACTCCTCGCCCGGCGCAATTGATTCATAAACATAACGCCACAGGTGGAAAGCATTAGACGATCGTTTAAGAACCGACTTGATATCCTTCTTCTCATCTTTCGACCCTTTAAAGTCATGCAGTTTTGGAGCATCCGCTCCGGAGATTGTATAAGCTGTTCTTACTGTGTATAGGTTTTCTGGGCCCGCGACTAACAACTTATGTTTGTATTTATCTTCGATTAATTTTTTTACATTTTGCGGCAAACCTTTATACAGCCCCCATAAATTATGGGTTTCAGGCACACTAAGCCCAAGCCCTGCTCTGATTGATTTTAAATATAGCTCGAGAGCTAATGCCAGGTTTGTGGCAGAGCTTACTATACCAGCGGGTTCCTTCATCGCCTCAACCAATCCTTGATTCAAACCCTTAGCCAATACATTCAAATAGGGTTTTGCAAGCTTTAAAAAGGATTCTGCACAATTATAAGCAAACCTAAAATCTCTATACTTTTCTTTCTTCGCCATACTGTAAATCGCACATAGTCAAACTTCATAACACTGAGGTAGCCTGCGCCGTCAGGCGTCAGGCTGACCTGATTGTTATGTTGCCCAGGCGTTCTGCCCAATCCACAATTGGCTTGAACAAAGGTTTTAAGGAACCCACCAACCGAGCAACACAACACAAACTTTACAATACCCGACCAATGTTGGGAACGAAAAAGGCGTACCCAGACCAACGAAGGCACCGAGGGAACAGCAGTACAACCCACTTCCACAGAACCTTCCCAGAAGAGAAATGTCTTTTTTACTTCCTGTTGCCCAGTGAACTGAACCGAGCCCCAACGACGCACCCGAAGAGTTCATTGTCTTTTGTTTTTAAAAGAGCGCGGCAGCGCCCTTTTAGACCGCTCCCATAACACTTGAGTAACCTGCGCCGCCAGGCGTCAGGTTGACTTGATTGTTAGATGATGAACGGTGAAGACAACGTAAAGTTGCGCTGAATAATGCGTGAAATACCCATACCCGCCAGTGCACCACCCAACTTTAAAAATGTGCGTTTAAGCGCTTAGTTTAAACCTGCCAGTTACCTGAGGCTACCCGGAACGCCCAGAAAAGCCGTAAAAAAAACGCACGACCAAGGACGCTGGATATATTGGGTTTGCACCAAACGGAATTTAAAACACAAAACGAAGACGCCATGACATTTAATTCCCTTTTGCCGTTACCGGAGGCAACCAGCTGTCCAGTTTTATTTTTTCAAAACCACCAACAGAGTGATACTGGGTTTATCTTTTGGATATTCGTCTCAACGAGCAAAATACACGAACCAAATCACTCATCTAACACTTAGGTAGCCTGCGCCGCCAGGCGTCAGGCTGACCTGATTGTTAGAGCAAGCCCCATACACTGAGCCACCTAACCCCAACAACCTACCAAATTAACTGTTTTTACTCTTTTCTTTGGGCCACGAAGAACAAAACGCGACCTCCACTTGAAGGCACGCAGAATAGGAATAATAAGAAGCGAAGGCCCCCTGTTTTTTACCATATGCGTACCCGAACTAACCAGCTCAATTTACCTGATCTGAATAGCGCTTTTTAAAACCAGCTTAAAAACCCATACGCTTTTGGTCTTTTGTCTTTTAACGGGCTTTTGCCCTGTGTGCTCTAACACTTAGGTAACTTGCGCCGCCAGGCGTCAAGTTGACCTGATTGTTATGTTGCCCAGGCGTTCTGTCCAACTCATAAACGGATTGAACAATTGCTTTTAGAAAGGAACCCGCCAACCGAGCAACACAACCCAAACCTTACAATACCTGACCAATGCTGGGAACGAAAAAGGCGTACCCAGACCAACCAAAACACCGAGCGCACCACGGTACAACCCATTTCCACCTTCTCCCGCAAGAATCCCTTCTTGGTTTTCCATGTTGCTCTGTGAACTGGCCCTAGCCCCAACGACGAACCCAAGGAATTCATTGTTTTTGTCTTTTAAAAGAGCGCGGCAGCGCCCTTTTCGACCGCTCCCATAACACTTGGGTAACCTGCGCCGCCAGGCGTCAGGTTGACACTTTTGTTAGGCTAACTTTTCTTCAAATTCCTTATACAATACCGCAATCTCTGCAATACTTAAGGAAGACTTTAAAACACTAGCCTCTTTAGAACCAAACAAAGTGTCTGGAGTAACGTATCTTATGGCCATAGAGCTAGGTGTTTCATATACCTTACGGATATATTCATACTTAATCTCATGCCTCATTCCATCTATATCACAGATATGAATAGTATTATCTGAAATCATCAAGACCGGTCTTGTAATATTTCTGAGAGACAAAACAAGAAACACAAGCATCACTACTAAGACGCTTATGTAAGCGCTTAGATATTCCAATATAAAATCCCCAGAATCTATTTGTCCCCCGTTGTTCACAGGCAACAATACGGCACCCAAGAATAATAAAAGGAAAAACCAAATAAACACTCTTTTCCTGCTCTTAAATCGTCCGTTGATTATCATACCCTCTCCAGCCTAACACTTGAGTAACTTGCGCCGCCAGGCGTCAAGTTGACGCGTTTGTTAAATGAATTGGCGGCACTTAACTCTATGCGCTGAGATAACGTGAAGTACCAATACCCGCCAATACTAAGATAACCCAAACAATACACGTTAAAGCGCTTGCTAAAAACTCTTTGAGTGCACCCCTAACCAAACACCGGAGCTACCAACCTTCATACTCGCGAACTTAAAAACCTTATGCAGCAACTGAAGAATAACAAGCCTATTGCCCTGCGATATCTGGCTATTTACTTGCTCCCTCTACAACGTACTGCCCAACGTCAATCCTGGCACACAGTGGCCCCTGCGATTTTTCATGCGACACCAAACTCAACGGCCACTGCACTAAAGCTGCTACCCATTTAACACTGAGGTAGCCTGCGCCGCCAGGCGTCAGGCTGACCTGATTGTTATGTTGCCCAGGCGTTCTGCCCAACCCACAATTGGCTTGAACAAAGGTTTTTCCCACCAACCGAGCAACACACCACAAACTTTACAATACCTGACCAATGTTGGGAACGAAAAAGGCGTACCCAGACCAACGAAGACACCGAGGGAACAGCAGTACAACCCACTTCCACAGTACCTGATCAGAAGAGAAATGTCTTTTTACTTCCTGTTGCTCAGTGAACTGACCCGAGCCCCAACGACGCACCCGAAGAGTTCATTGTCTTTTGTTCTTAAAAGAGCGCGGCAGCGCCCTTTTAGACCGCTCCCATAACACTAAGGTAAACTGCGCCGCTAGGCGTCAGTTTGACCTATTTGTTAGCTGATTCCTGATACTCAATAAAGCGCTTTGCATTATCTTTAAGCTCAGTTTGGACTTTACCGTTATTTACTACTGAAACTAAGCAAGAAATATACTCTCCACGCTCATCCTCCGAAAGTTTAGAGTTCAGAATCCTATTGATCATCAAGATAGTATTCTTTGATGGGCAGCGTTTCACCGACTCGATCAGTATAGTTTTATACTTTGGATAATAATCCTCCACAAAATGCACTAGAGTACCGGGTGCACCAAAGTCTTCTAGAGGATGTGCTTCAAAGTATTCGAATATTGCCGGAATGCATTCCTCACCATTCTCAGGAGGTATTGTTTCAACGAGGTCATCTAGATCATACATAAATTCATCACTTGCAGGATCAAGCGAGAATAGCTTTTGTCTAAATTTGTCCATTTATGTATCACACTTCTACCAGCTAACACTTGGATAACCTGCGCCGCTAGGCGTCAGGTTGATACGATTGTTAGGCGAGACCCTCATTGCGATACTCATCTAACAGATGATAAAAGTACTCAACTGACCTTTTGTGTTCTAGATAATCTGTCTCTTTTAAATAGGATTCCCATTGAACATCGTCAGGGTTATCCCCTTTAGAAAAAGCAAGTATCATATTCCCCCAACCGTAGGGCGCATCTCTACCTTTCAATCTCTTTACGAGCCATTTTGAAAAGTTATCAAAGCTAAGGCTTGCGGTATCTTCGGCTCCTATGTCTTTCATCGCCATCCAATAACCACTTAAGTAGGCCCTTAGATTTTCCATAGTGACTTCGCCGATATACATTCCTGGCCGCTTTCTTATTCTGTCTAAAGCTTCGTATGTGCTGTATTTCATCACTATTCCAAATAGCCTAACACTTGGGTAACCTGCGCCGCCAGGCGTCAGGTTGACACTTTTGTTAGCCATTTTTGTGTATAGTCACTATAAATACCATGCACAAAGTAAGCATAAAATACAAACACAGAACTAAAGACCAACCACGCCTCGGCGAAGACAAACATGACGTCACTCTCAGTGTATTTTTCAAGATTTCTTACGTCCAATATCCCTACGAAAACAAGCGCTACGGCTGGAGCTATTGTTAAAAACACATAACCGATATTAATTGTTGTCTTGAGAAACCAGAGTGACATTTTTGATGTATTTTTATTACCTACCTTTGCAATCTTATATACTGCATCGACATTTTTTATGTCTTTTGTTGACCTATACGTTACCCATGCGCCAAATAATATAATTATCAAATGAACAGGCCATAAATATTTCATCATCTCTACGCTTAACTGATCTTTTACAAGATACAGTACAAAGCATAAAGCAAATAATATAAATGATAGCGACTTCAAAATTAACCTATTTGAGCATAATTGCATGGCTTGGTCAGCACGGCTAACACTTGGGTAACCTGCGCCGCTAGGCGTCAGGTTGACACTTTTGTTATGTCAATACTAACACATTTCGAATCAATGCCACGCTGACCATGAGCCAACCTAGAGCCCTAAAAATATAATGCAGTCCTGCTTTTTCATATCTTAGGTAATTACCACTAAGCTCTGACACCTGCCGAGGAAACGCGGCCAAACTTAACCCCAACATAGGAAGTAATTGACTAAACATGCCTCTGCGCCGAAAACCTATGTCATCTAGCTTAACCATAAGCTCGTGAGGCCCATAAATTAAGGTGAATATGATGTATGCAATGAACAGAAAAGCTGGAATTATCTCCCTGAAGGTTAGGGTCGACCGATCATACGCATAGAAATCCGTATAGAACTTGTATACAAAGAAAAGAAACAGCGATACTGCTATTAATACTCCGACCATATTCCCTTATCCGCCGAGACATAACACTTGAGTAACCTGCGCCGCCAGGCGTCAGGTTGACTTGATTGTTAGGCGATTGCCTAGTAATAACCACCCTTAAGACAGCACTTTAAATAGCCCAGGCATGGATTCTGGGCCATATGTCACAGTGCCAACTGGAACTTTGTTTTCTGTTATTTCAATAACTTTGGACGTCCACAAAGGCCCAAAAGCACCGCAAAGCTCGATGATTTGTATTCCTTCCTCTACCATCCTGAGGGCCGCATCCGGCGCCTCTTTAGGGCTTTTAACACCGACTACTTTCATTTTGAAGTTTTCGGTACCTTGTTCTTGCTCGAAGCTATCACCAACAACAATAAATCCAAATCTCTCTAATGCCATTTCCTTACTTCCTTTTAGTTACAACTTCCATTTAAAATCAAATCGTGTTTTAGCCTAACACTTGGATAACCTGCGCCGCCAGGCGTCAGGTTGATACTTTTGTTATACAAACCGCAATTTATTTATATTATTTACCACTACTTTACCATCAGGTAAATCAAGCTTATATTCAAAACCGCTTTTATCACTGATCACAAAGTATCTGAACATACCTAAAAACGACCTGACACCAACACTATCTATTTCATCTTTAGAAATATCGAAGAATCTCTCTCCCATTCTATAGGCGGCCAAAGATTCTCCTTCGTCAGTTATTTGAAATCCCGCGAACTCTCTACGTGAGATTTCCCTATCTGTTATTTTGTATACCAAAGTAAACAACAGAATTAAGCCAATTTTTTCAAGTATGCCCAGAGAAAATCTATTGGAGAAAAATACAAAAGCGGACCCAAAACCTATCAGAATCGGTCAATAGAAATACCATTTTTCCCATCTGGTTGTGGTTTTAATACAATTTACTTGAAAAATGGTCATAACATTCCCTGTATAACACTTGGGTAACCTGCGCCGCCAGGCGTCAGGTTGACACTTTTGTTATGTTAATTGCCACTCTCTTTGTCAATTTTCTCTTTAAGAACTTTAATTTTTGCTTCCATTTCAGGCTTACGTTGCTCCCAATCCCGAGAGTAGTTCGGTGTCCAACCCCGATCGACTACAGAATACTTACTGGGTTTGTCTTGCTCTTATGGTTTTTGCCTCGGTGGCAAACCAAGTGTGGTGTGAATTATAAGCGGCCCAAACAATGGAAAACTAGCCAATAAAAACAACGCACACTTTTTGTATGGACTGGCCTGAAGCCTTACTATTGTTGGTAGACATGTAAGACTTAGGGTCACCAGGATACAAATGTATATTATGTGCTTTGTTTCCATTATTTTTGTCTCATTGCAGCTAAGACTGACACAACATAACACTTACTGAACCCCATCCTAACACAAAACCCCAATACGCCATCACACTGACATATAACACCCCCACCCCTACAGCACCAGCCTCCTCCAGCCAATTCACCAGATAATAGACCACCTATTAACCTGATTCTTTACACACGTCCAACCACTAACTATACTGTACAAACATACATTTCATGGAGTGATCTATGTACCTACATCTGCAAAAGCTCAAGGAAGAAATTCAGACCCGTCACTACAGCATCAGGACTGAAGAAGCATATGTGTATTGGGTAAAACGCTTCTTCAAATTCAACCGTGGCACAGACCACATCCACTTCAAACCCGCCCATATCGACAAGTTCCTCACCTACCTTGCCGTAGTCGAACATGTAGCACCCTCCACCCAGAACCAGGCACTGAACGCTCTTGTTTTTTATTTCACACATGTGCTCAAACGCCCACCCTCGGAGGACATGCAATTCGCCCGGGCCAAACCTCAAAAGCGGCTACCGGTGGTACTTACTCGGGATGAGGTTAACCGCCTTTTCCTTCATCTCGAAGGCCGCAACTGGCTGATGGCCGGCCTGCTCTATGGTTCCGGTTTGCGGTTGATGGAGTGTATCCGATTACGGGTAAAGGATGTGGACCTGGATCACCGTTGCATTATTGTCCGCGATGGTAAAGGCAGCAAGGATCGGATTACGACCCTGGATGATATGCTGATTCCCCATCTGCGGGCGCAACTTGAAATGACCAGATCATTGTTCGAACTGGATCTTGCTGCAGGCTACGGAGAAGTGTATCTCCCGAATGCACTGGAGAGAAAGTATCCCAATGCTCCACGGGAGTGGGGCTGGCAATATGTATTCCCTGCGGATAAACGCAGTATGGATCCGCGCTCTCGCAAAATGCGGCGCCATCATCTTGGGGAGCAGGTTTTGCAACGGGCGGTGAAGAACGCAGTGCGCAAGGCGCGGATTGATAAGCCGGCTTCCTGTCATACGTTGCGGCATTCTTTTGCCACACATCTGTTGGAAGCAGGATACGATATTCGCACGGTTCAGGAGCAACTGGGGCATAAGGATCTTAAAACCACGCAGATCTATACGCACATTCTGGAACGTGGTGCCAATGGGGTGAAGAGTCCGCTCAGCGTGAGTGTGGCCCCCATGCGCAAGCCGGAAGTCAAGGAGTCAATACCAACTTATTTACAGGTCGCCTGACTTGTGGCGGCTTCTTTTTCCAGGTATTGCAGTGCCTGATCGAACACTTGGTGACGAAGCCCTTCAATTTCGTTAACGACCTGGTGTCGCAGCTCGGGCAGGTATATGACTTCAAGATTGATAAACTTGTTCTGCAGAACCAGCACGTTGTGTTGCCAGTCCACCGTGCCGTCTTCCTGGCCCTGGATAACCAGCACCGGGTGTTGACTGTTCCCGGCTGATTCAATTTTTGGCACCCATTTTTTCAAGGCGCCCACCCAGTTTGCTGAAAGGTAGCGGGACTGCAACACATCTTCATCCCGAAGAAAGCGCAGGAATTCGTCGTCATGGCTGTTCACCGTAAACTTGCGGGGGATGTAATCAAAGAAGCGACTGACGATAGTATGAACCTGCCGATTGCGTTGCCAGTTTTTTGGCCTGATGAGTGGAGCCAGCAGTACTGTTTTTTCAAACGGGTAGGGATGATCGTGGGTTTCATGGAGCATGGCATCAATCAGCACCGCGCCGCCGGTGCTCTGGGCAACACCGTACCAGGGTTGAGGCATGCGGTTTTTTAACTGGTCGGTGATGGTTTCCAGTATCTGGCGGTATCGATAGAAGTTTTTGACCGATACCCACTGGCCGCTGGACACACCATGACCTGGCAGATCGTAGGCTACAACGGAATAACCGTTTTGAAGAAAGTACTGAATGGGCTTATCAAAAATGCCAACATGATCATACAACCCGTGAAAAACAAATACGGTACCCTTAGCTTTATCTGATTGAAAAAGATGGGTTACGATCTCATAGCCGATACATTTCACAACCCCTACGGTGGCCGTTACGCCGGGCAGATGATTTTCAAAATCAATGCCATAGAATTCGCGATAGCGCTGTAACGCCAATCCGGAGGGTACAGGGTTGCCTGGCTTGAGAATTTCCAGTGCTTCACGAATACGTTGTTTCTTGAAGGGCTTTACTTGCGTGATCATAGTTCAAGTATATGTCAGAGAAGCCGGTTAGCCCTAATGAAGTTACTCGCAACAAAGTAGCCAATAACAGTAACCACCCCTGCCCCGCCAAAAGGAACCCATGGAAAAAGCCCATAAAAAAGCCGGCAACCCCAAGGATGCCGGCTTTTTTTTAAGCGACTGAGTGCAGGTGATTACTTGATACGGGGATCCAGTTCTCCGGCTTCATAACGCCCGAACATATCTTCCAGTGAGACTGCCTTGATCTTGCTGGCGTTCCCGGCGGTGCCAAAGGCTTCATAACGGGCAACGCAGATTTCTGACATGGCTTTGGTGGCCACTGACAGGTATTTGCGGGGATCGAACTCGGATTTGTTTTCACCCATAAAGCGACGGATGGCACCGGTGGATGCCAGGCGCAGGTCGGTGTCGATATTGACCTTGCGCACACCGTGCTTGATACCTTCCTGGATTTCCTCAACCGGTACGCCGTAGGTTTCGGGAATCTCGCCGCCAAATTCATTGATCACAGCCAGCCATTCCTGGGGCACTGAAGAGGAACCGTGCATCACCAGATGGGTATCGGGAATACGCTCGTGGATGGCCTTGATGCGATCGATGGCCAGAATGTCGCCCGTGGGCGGACGGGTAAACTTGTAGGCGCCATGACTGGTGCCGATGGCAATAGCCAGTGCATCCACCTGGGTTGCCTTTACAAAATCAGCGGCTTCTTCCGGATCGGTCAGCAACTGATCGTGGCTCAGGGTGCCTTCGGCGCCAACGCCGTCTTCCTCACCCGCTTGGCCTGTTTCCAGTGAACCCAAACAACCCAGCTCACCTTCAACAGATACACCACAAGCGTGAGCCATTTCCACCACCTGGCGGGTAACACGCACGTTGTAGTCATAATCCGTAGGGGTTTTGCCGTCTGTACCCAGGGAGCCGTCCATCATGACGGAACTGAAACCCAGCTGAATGGAGCGCTGGCAAATAGCCGGGGAAGTACCGTGGTCCTGATGCATTACCACCGGGATATGCGGGAATTCATCAATGGCCGCCAGAATCAGGTGGCGCAAAAAGTTGGCGCCGGCGTATTTGCGGGCACCGGCTGATGCCTGCACAATCACGGGACTGTCGGTTTTATCCGCCGCTTCCATGATGGCGCGCATCTGTTCCAGGTTGTTCACGTTAAACGCCGGTACACCATATCCATGTTCCGCGGCGTGGTCCAACATCTGCCGCATGCTAATCAGTGCCATAAAAGCCCCCTAATCTCGATTGCTTGAAACGCATTTTCAAACTCTGTTAAACACCATACCACCGGCCCATTGCAATACAACGCCGGCGGCGAAATTCTTACCAAAAAGCCCTGAGCGGGTTTATAAACAGCCTTGAGCGGGTTTATAGACAGCCTTGAGCGGGTATATCGAATGCCCTGAGCCGTTTTATTCAGCGCCCCGCGCTTCCAATACCGCCACCGCAGGCAGGGTTTTTCCTTCCAGAAATTCCAGGAACGCACCCCCACCGGTGGAAATATAGGACACTTTGTCCTTGATACCGTATTTGTCCACCGCCGCCAAGGTGTCGCCGCCACCGGCAATGGAAAAGGCATCGGATTCCGCAATGGCCAGCGACAACGCCTTGGTACCTTCACCAAACTGGTCAAATTCAAACACCCCTACCGGGCCATTCCAGACGATGGTTTTGGCTTCCGCCAGAATGCCTGCCAGCGCCTTGCTGCTCTCCGGACCGATATCAAAGATCATGTCGTCATCGGCCACATCGTCGGCAGACTTGGTGGTGGCTTCCGCATCTTCAGCAAAGGCCTTGCCGACCACCACATCGGTGGGCACCGGAATATGGGTTTTTTCCATCAGGGCTTTGGCGTTGGGAATCAGGTCTTCCTCATACAGGGATTTACCCACAGGCTTACCCGCTGCCGCCAGGAAAGTGTTGGCAATGCCACCACCCACAATCAGCTGATCCACCACATCCGACAGGGATTCCAGCACGGTCAGTTTGGTAGAAACTTTGGAGCCACCCACAATGGCCACCACCGGTTTGGCAGGATCTTTAATGGCCTTGGCCAGCGCATCCAGCTCGTTGGCCAGCAGCGGGCCGGCACAGGCAACGGGTGCAAATTTCGCCACGCCGTGGGTGGATGCCTGGGCGCGGTGGGCCGTACCAAAGGCATCCATCACATACACATCACACAGGGCCGCCATCTTTTTGGACAGGGCCTCATCGTCCTTCTTTTCACCTTTGTTGAAGCGCACATTCTCGCACAGCACCACTTCGCCTTCGGCAACCTCCACGCCATCCAGCCAGTCTTTTACCAGGCGCACGTCCTGACCCAGCAATCCGCTTAAATGGGTAGCCACCGGTTGCAGGGAATACTCCTCGGCATATTCCCCTTCGGTGGGGCGGCCCAGGTGAGACATCAGCATCACTTTGGCGCCGGCCTTAACCGCGTACTGAATGGTGGGCAGCGATGCCTGAATGCGCACGTCGCTGGTCACCTTGCCGTTTTTTACCGGGACGTTTAAATCTTCACGAATCAGAACCCGCTTACCCGCCAGGTCCAGATCAGTCATTTTTATCACGCTCATGGTGTTACCCCAATGTTCACTCAAGTCGGTGGTTAGTCGATAGTTTAAAGCTCAATGATTTACTGCTTGCCGGCGATCACATCCAGCAGATCAATCAAACGATGGGTATAACCCCACTCGTTGTCGTACCAGGCAGTGATCTTGATCAGCTGCCCCAGGGTTTTGGTCTGGGTGGTATCAAAAATCGCTGATTCGGTACGGTGAATAAAGTCCGATGACACCAGCGGCTCTTCGCAATAATCAATCAGACCCTGGTATTCGCCGGCGGCTTTTTCCTGCACCAGTGCATGCAAGGTCTCAACGGCGACCGGCCCGTTAAAGCGCATGGTCAGATCCACCGCCGCCACATTGATCGTGGGCACCCGCATGGAGTAGCCATCAATCTTACCCTGTAATTGTGGCAATACTTTTTGCACCGCATTGATACTGCTGCTGGTGGTGGGAATCAGGTTCTGGGCCCCGGCCCGGGCACGGCGCAAATCCCGATGGGTTTTATCCAGCAGATACTGATCACTGGTATAAGCATGGATTTCCGTCATCAGGGCTTCCTGCAAGCCCCAGGCGTCATCAAACATTTTCAGCAGTGGCGCAATACAGTGAGTAGTGCAGGAGGCGTTGGAAATAATCTGTTGCGACGCGGCATAGCTGTCGTGATTCACACCATACACAATGGTGTTATCCACCTCGTCAAAACTCACCGCGCCGATAATCACCTGCCGGGCACCGGCGGTTAAATGCTGTGCCGCATCATCACGGGCACGGAAAGCACCGGTGCATTCCAGCACCACATCCACCTTCAATGCCTGCCAGGGACAATCGGTGGGGGAAGCCTCATGGTAAATGGCAATCTCGTCGCCATTCACACACAGGTATTCCTGACCGGCGTTTTCTGTTAACTGAATATCAGCACGAAAGGCACCGTGAGTCGTATCGTAGCGGGTCAGGTGAGCCAGGGATTCTGCCGATCCCACATCATTGATAGCGACAATCTGAAACCGGTGGCCGCGATGGCCACCGGAACATTCGCAGTTGGTAAAGTCTTCGTAAAAGGCCCGTAACACATTGCGGCCAATGCGTCCGTAACCGTTGATTGCTACGCGTAAGGTCATAAGAACGGCAGGTTATGCCAGAACACCTTCCACTGCTTTCACCACGTTATCGACGGTAAAGCCGAAGTACTCGAACAGGTCGCCACCGGGGGCCGACTCACCAAAGGTGGTCATACCCACAACGGCACCCTGCAGGCCCACAAAGCGATACCAGTAATCGGCAATGCCGGCTTCCACGGCAACTCGTGCAGCCACTTCCGGCGGCAGCACGCTGTCCTGATAGGCCTGATCCTGAGCCACGAATTTATCCACCGAAGGCATGGACACCACCGCTACATTCTTGCCTTTGTCGGCCAGCGCATTAGCGGCATTCATAGCCAGCTCCACTTCGGAACCGGTAGCAATCAGCAGGGCATCTTTATTGCCATCTGCAAAAGGTCGCAGAACGTAACCGCCTTTGGCTACATTGGCCAGCTGTTCGGCATCACGATCCATATGGGCCAGGCCCTGACGGGAACAGATCAGGCAGGTGGGGCCATCGGTACGCTCAATGGCGGATTTCCAGGCCACGGCGGTTTCCACGTCATCACAGGGGCGCCACATGGACATATTGGGCGTCAGACGCAGGTTGGCCATTTGCTCGATAGGCTGGTGGGTGGGGCCGTCTTCACCCAGGCCGATGGAATCGTGGGTGTACACCTGAATATTGCGCTGCTTCATTAATGCCGCCATGCGGATGGCGTTACGGGCGTATTCCATAAATACCAGGAAGGTAGCGCCGTAAGGCACAAAGCCGCCGTGCAGGGCAATACCGTTAATACAGGCCGTCATACCGAATTCACGCACACCCCAGAACACATAGTTGCCGGAAGCGTCATCAGCAGTAATCCCTTTGGAATCTTTCCACAGGGTCAGGTTGGAGCCTGCCAGGTCGGCAGAGCCGCCCAGCAGTTCCGGCAGCAGCGGGCCAAAGGCGTTCAGTACATTCTGGGAGGCTTTACGGGTGGCCACTTTCTCGCCGTTGGCCTGCAGGCCTTCAATATAAGCCTGGGTCTTTGCGCTCCAGTCTGCCGGCAGTTCGCCACTCATGCGGCGTTCGAATTCAGCGGCCAGTTCGGGGAATTCGCTGCGGTAGTTGTCAAACTGCTGGGTCCAGCGTTGTTCTTTCTGGGCACCGGCTTCTTTGGCATCCCAGGCGGATTTGATGTCTTCCGGCACTTCGAAGGGGCCATGGTTCCAGCCCAGTTCCTGGCGGGCCAGGGCGATTTCATCGTCACCCAGGGGCGCACCGTGGCATTCTTCCTTGCCCTGCTTGTTGGGGGAACCAAAACCGATAATGGTTTTGCAGCAGATCAGTGTGGGGCGGTCTTCGTGAGTGCGGGCCATTTCAATGGCGGCACGTACCTGTTCGCTGTCGTGGCCATCCACATTGGGAATCACATGCCAGCCGTAGGATTCAAAGCGTTTGGCGGTGTCGTCGGTGAACCAGCCTTCCACTTCCCCATCAATGGAAATGCCGTTGTCGTCGTAAAAGGCAATCAGTTTGCCCAGTCCCAGGGTACCGGCCAGGGAGCAGACTTCGTGGGAGATGCCCTCCATCATGCAGCCGTCGCCCATAAACACGTAGGTGTTGTGATCGACAATATTAAACCCGGGGCGGTTGAACTGGGCAGCCAGGGTTTTCTCGGCAATGGCCATACCCACGGCGTTAGCAATGCCCTGACCCAGGGGGCCGGTGGTGGTTTCCACACCGGGGCAGTAACCGTATTCCGGGTGGCCGGCGGTTTTGGCGTGTAACTGACGGAAGTTCTGCAGATCCTCAATGCCCACATCGTAGCCGGTCAGGTGCAGCAGCGAATAAACCAGCATGGAGCCATGGCCATTGGAGAGCACAAAGCGATCCCGGTTGGCCCAGTGGGGGTTGGCCGGGTTGTGATCCATATAGTCGCACCACAGCACCTGGGCGATATCAGCCATGCCCATGGGGGCTCCTGGATGTCCGGATTTGGCCTTTTGCACGGCATCCATACTTAAGGCGCGAATAGCGTTGGCAAGATCACGACGCGTTGACATGGGCGGCGGGCTCCTAAATTCTTTCAGTTAGCTTTTGGGGATGAAACGCCGCCCCCGGCGACGCGGGCGCTATTGTCGCTCAGCTGGCTGCCAGCTTCAAACGGTATCCGGGATTTTTGCGGGCTATCCACAGGGCAGGCGCAAACTACCGGCCAAATTCCGGGGCTGTGCTAGGCTTAGAAAAGTCTTTCGTCAACTTGTAGTGCCCCATGGTTCAGAATCCCATCCAGGTCAGAGTCCAGCTGGTCACCCCTGTCCTGATAGTCACGCTATTGATGCTCATCGCCTGGACGCTTACCCAGTGGAGCATTCTGGGGCACATCATTCAGGAAGAGCGCAGCCGCTTCACCAGCCTGATGGTGCAGGAATGGCAAACGGTGGTGGACACCAACGCCAGCACTCATGAAAACCTCCTCTATCAGATCAGTAGAAACAAGAACTTACAGACCCAACTGCAGCAGCAGAACCGCCAGGCCGCCCTGGAAACCATGGGCCCATTGCTGGATTACTACCAGCAAACCTACGGGGTCAGGCTGCTATACCTGCACAGCACGGAAGGCGTGGTGTTCGCCCGGGCCCACGAGCCGGACCAGCATGGCGACCGCATCCGGCGCGCCACCCTGCTGAGGGCCATGGAAACCGGGCAAACCGTGTCCGGCATCGAAACCAGTGAACAGGGCAAAACCATGATGCGCACCGTTCAGCCCTGGTTTCAGGACGGCCAGCTGGTGGGCTACCTGGAGGTGGGCACCCCCATGCAAACCCTGGTGGACACCATCAGCCGGCACCAGCATGTGGACGTTACCCTGCTGCTGAAAAAGTCCCTGGTCAGCCGCGAACAGTGGCTCAACCAAGCCGCTGTTAACGAAACCCATCCCTGGGAACGGTTCGACGACTACCTGGTGGAGGCCACCACCCGGGATATCAACACACTGGATCTGCAGCCCTACTTCAGCTTCGACCGCTCTGATCTGGAGCTGGATAAACAGGATCTGGGCAGAATCACCAGCCAGATCCCCATCAGCAACATCGACGATGTTCCCATCGGCCACCTGCTGATGGACAAGGATTTTTCCTGGCTGGTGGATGAGTTTTCGGAAATGATCCAGCGCATTCTGGCGGTATTTGCTGCCGTCATTCTGTTCACCTGCCTGCTGTATGCCTGGTTTGCCAAACGGCTCAACGATCAGATCAACTTCAACTACCGTGCCCTGAATACCGAGATCGAATCCCGCAAAGCCGCAGAACGCACCCTGAAAGAGCATCAAAAAGGCCTGGAAGAAGCCGTTACCCGCCGCACCCGCGAACTGAACGTGGCCAACCACAAGCTGAAAGAAGACATCGAACTGCGGGAACAGACCGAGCGCCAGCTGGCGGAAAGCACCCAGAAATACCGCGCCCTGTTCAACGGCTCCACTGACATGATTCTGGTACTGCGGGACAACCGGATCATCGATGCCAACGTCGCCGCCCACGGCGCCCTGGAATTCGGCACCATTGCCGGCAACAGCCTCAACACCCTGGATCAGATTCTGAAATGTCAGGGCAGCACCACCCAAGCCGCCCAGTGGATGCGGGAAGCCAAGGAAGACGGTGTATTCCGCGCCGAAATGGATTTTCACGGCCGGGAACAGCGCTTCCCTGTGGATGTGCTGATCACCTACATCAATGAGGACGAAAGCAGCCTGTTTCTGGTGGCCTGCCGGGATATTTCCGAACGCAAGGCCGCCCAGGCAAAGGTGGAATACCAGGCCCTGTACGACCCGCTCACAGATTTGCCCAACCGCCGCCTCTTTATGGAAGAACTGCAACGGGCTACCCAGCTCTGCCGCCGCCAGAACAAGAAAGGCGCCATCCTCTTTATTGATCTGGACCACTTCAAAAACATCAACGACACCCTGGGCCACTCCGTGGGCGACAATCTGCTGGAAGTGGTGGCCGGTCGCCTGAAACACTGCATGCGCGCCGAGGATACCGTCGCCCGTTTCGGCGGCGACGAATTCGTGGTGATCATCCCCTGCTGCGGTGACGACAACGAAGAAGCCGCCCAGAGCGCCCTGGCCATTGCCCACAAGATCCGTGACCGCATGGCGGAAACCTGCGAAATCGGCGAACACCAGCTCCACATCACCCCCAGCGTCGGCATTGCCATCTTCCCCAAACTCAACGAAACCACGGAAGATATTCTGAAGCAGGCAGACGCAGCCCTGTACGGCGCCAAAGGGGATGGCCGCAACACCGTGCGCTTTTTCGAGCCCCGGATGCAAAAGGCCAACGAAGAACGCCTGATACTGGAAAAAGAACTGCGCAAAGCCCTGGATCTGGAGCAGATGTTTATTGCCCTGCAAACCAAGCACGACATGCAGGGCAAAGTGATCGGCTCCGAGTGCCTGATCCGCTGGAAACACCCGGAACTGGGCATGGTATCGCCCTTTCATTTTATCTCCATCGCCGAGGAAACCGGCTACATCACCCCTATTGGTAACTGGGTGATCGAACAGGTGGCTCGCTGGATGGCCTATTGCGAAGAGCACAAGCTGCCACAAGCCTACTCCCGGGTAGCCATTAACCTGAGCCCCCTGCAACTGTTCCAGCCCAATTTTGTCAACGACCTTTGGGGCCTGCTCCAGAAATACCGGGTATCCCCGGAACGCATCACCCTTGAAATCACCGAAAACGTGCTGATCAAGGACTTCGAAAGCGTTATCAAACTGCTGCAGAAACTGAAAGACCTGGGTTTTCTGATCTCCATCGACGACTTTGGCACCGGCTACAGCTCCCTGCGCTACCTGCGCTCCCTGCCCATCGACGAACTCAAGATTGACCAGTCCTTTGTGCGGGAAATACACACCAACGCCAACGACCGCGCCATTGCCGAAACCATTATCAGCATGGCCCGCCACCTCAACCTGAAAGTGGTGGCGGAAGGTGTTGAAAACATTGAACAATTCTCGCTATTAAAACAGTTAGGCTGCGATCGCTACCAGGGCTACTACTTTGCCCGGCCCGTCCCCACCGGGGAGCTGCTGGATAAAATCAGAGTCAGCGCCTGATCATTGTCTATGCCTATATCAATATTTTTTGATATAGGTTTTAAGCGCTGCTACACTTCCCCAATCTTAACTCAGAAAAGGTCCGGGAAACCCACGTGAATCCACCGCTGGACAACACCACCGCCGCGCAACCGCCACTGGTCACCCCCGACCAGCTGGACGCCATTGCCATGCTGAACAAAAGCAGCGGCGACCCCCTGCGGCTGGAAATCCTGCGGGCCCTGAGTACTGATTCCTTCGGCGTGCTGGAATTGTGCGATATTTTTAACGCCAAGCAATCCGGCATGAGCCATCATCTGAAAGTGCTGGCCAAAGCCGGTGCCGTTACCACCCGCCGCGAAGGCAACTCCATTTTCTACCGCCGCGCCCTGGTGGACGAAACCCTGCCCAGCGGCCAGCTGCTGACTGCCCTGTACAACGTGATTGATCAGGTGCCGTTGCCGATTGCCACCAGCGAGCGCATTCAGCAGGTAAAGCAACAACGGGCCGAAGCCGCCCGCGCTTTTTTCAACAAACACGCGGAACAGTTTCAGGAACAGCAGGAACTGATCGCCACCTTCGACCAGTACGGCGAAGCCGCTCGCGATCTGTTATTAAAAGCCGGCCCCGCCAGCGGCGATACCCTGCTGGAAATCGGTTCCGGCAGCGGCGAATTTCTCGATCTGATCCACAACCACTTTGCCCATGTTATTGCCCTGGATATTTCCGAAGAAATGCTGGAGCAAGCACAACAGCGCTGCCGCCAGCATCAGGTAAGCAATGTGAACTTTGTCCTGGGCGACACACAAACTGCCATCCACAATCACCAAACCGCCGACCACATTATTTGCAACATGGTACTGCACCACGTGCCCTCGCCAGCGGATGTGTTTATCGACAGCGCTGCACTCCTGCACGAAGGCGGTTCGCTGGTGGTGACCGATTTATGCCGCCACGACCAGCGCTGGGCCAAAGACAACTGTGGCGACTTGTGGCTGGGTTTTGAACCCGAAGATTTAACCCGGTGGGCCAATGCCGCCGGCCTGGAAGAAAGCGAATCCCTGTATCTGGGATTGCGCAACGGATTCCAGATACAGGTAAGACGTTTTGAAAAAACCAACACCTTTATTCAGTAGTTAAGCAGTTAAACAAAAACTTGTTGACCACCATACGTAAGAGGAAAAAACAGCAATGAGCGAATATTCCATTTTTACATCCGAATCTGTCTCTGAAGGCCATCCGGATAAAATGGCCGACCAGATTTCTGATGCCGTGCTCGATGCCATCATCAAAGACGACCCCCAGGCCCGGGTTGCTGTTGAAACCATGGTAAAAACCGGTATGGCGGTCATCGCCGGTGAAGTACGCACCAACACCTACGTGGAACTGGAAGACATCGTGCGCGATGTGATTCTGGACATCGGTTACAACAGCTCCGATGTAGGTTTTGACGGTGCCTCCTGTGCCGTACTCAATGCCATCGGCAAACAATCCAGCGACATCGCCATGGGCGTAGACGAAGGCGAACAAAAAGACCTGGGCGCCGGCGACCAGGGCCTGATGTTCGGTTACGCCACCAACGAAACCGACGTACTCATGCCCGCGGCCGTTTACTTTTCCCACCGGTTAGTACAACGCCAGGCCTACCTGCGCAAAAACGGTGTACTCAAATGGCTGCGCCCCGACGCCAAAAGCCAGGTTACCCTGCGCTACGAAAACGGCAAACCCGTTGCCGTAGAAGCCGTGGTGCTGTCCACCCAGCACGACCCTGACGTGAAACTCAAAGACCTGCAGGAAGCCGTACGTGAAGAAATCGTCAACCACGTACTGCCCAAAGAATGGCTGCACGCCGACACCAAATACCACATCAACCCCACCGGCCAGTTCATTATCGGCGGCCCCGTGGGCGACTGCGGCCTCACCGGCCGTAAAATTATCGTCGACACCTACGGCGGTGCCGCCCGTCACGGTGGTGGCGCCTTCTCCGGTAAAGACCCCTCCAAAGTAGACCGTTCCGCTGCCTATGCCGGCCGCTACGTGGCCAAAAACATCGTGGCCGCCGGCCTCGCCGAACGCTGCGAAATCCAGGTGTCTTACGCTATCGGTGTTGCCGAGCCTACTTCAATTGCTATTAACACCTTCGGCACCAACAAGATCTCTGAAGAACACATTGCCGAACTGGTAAGACAACACTTTGACCTGCGCCCCAGAGGCATTATCGAAATGCTCGACCTGCGTCGCCCCATCTATCGCGCCACCGCCGCCTACGGCCACTTTGGACGCGAAGACTCAGAGTTTACCTGGGAAGCCACCGACAAAGCCGACGCCCTGCGCGCCGACGCCAACCTTTAAGTATTAACAGGAGAACCAACATGAGTGCCGTCATGGAAAACAGTTTCAGCGATTACAAAGTTGCCGACATCGCCCTGGCCGACTGGGGCCGCAAGGAAATCAAAATTGCCGAAGGCGAAATGCCCGCGCTGATGACCCTGCGCGAAAAATACAAAGCCGCCCAGCCCTTAAAAGGCGCTAAAATCATGGGCTGCATCCACATGACCATCCAGACCGCCGTATTAATCGAAACCCTGATTGAACTGGGCGCCGACGTACGCTGGTCATCCTGCAACATCTTCTCCACCCAGGACCACGCCGCCGCCGCCATCGCCGCAGCCGGCATTCCTGTGTTCGCCTGGAAAGGCGAAACCGAAGAAGAATTCTGGTGGTGCATCGAACAAACCATCGTCAAAGACGGCGAAGACTGGGGCGCCAACATGATCCTGGACGACGGCGGCGACCTGACCCAGATGCTCCACGAAAAATACCCGGAAATCCTCGGCAACTGCCACGGCATCTCCGAAGAAACCACCACCGGCGTACACCGCTTGCTGGAAATGCTCAAAGACGGCTCATTAAAAGTACCCGCCATCAACGTTAACGACGCCGTCACCAAATCCAAAAACGACAACAAATACGGCTGCCGTCACAGCCTTAACGACGCCATCAAACGCGGCACCGACCACCTGCTGGCCGGCAAAAAAGCCCTGGTCATCGGCTACGGCGACGTCGGCAAAGGCTCCGCCGCCTCACTGCGTCAGGAAGGCATGATCGTTAAAGTCACCGAAATCGACCCCATCTGCGCCATGCAAGCCTGCATGGACGGCTTCGAAGTAGTATCCCCCTACATCAACGGTGTAAACAACGGCAACCTCGACAGCATCAACAAAGACCTGCTCGGCACCACCGATCTGGTCGTCACCACCACCGGTAACGTCGACGTCTGCGACCGCTTTATGCTGCAATCCCTGAAAAACGGCGCCGTGGTCTGCAACATCGGCCACTTCGACAGCGAAATCGACACCGCCTACATGCGCGAAAACTGGGAGTGGGACGAAGTAAAACCCCAGGTACACAAAATCTATCGCGACAAAGCGACAGACGACCACCTGATCCTGCTCGCCGAAGGCCGCCTGGTGAACCTGGGCAACGCCACCGGCCACCCCTCCCGGATAATGGACGGCTCCTTCGCCAACCAGGTACTGGCGCAGATTCACCTGTGGGAAGGCAAGTTCGCTGACCTGCCCGTCGATGAAAGAACCAAAAACCTGTACGTACGTGTTCTGCCAAAAGAACTGGACGAAGAAGTCGCCAAGTACATGGTACAAGGGTTCGGGGGCGTGATTACTCAGATGACGAAAGAACAATCTGACTATATTCACGTACCGGTTGAAGGCCCGTACAAGCCGGACAGCTACAAATACTAGGAATGATTTATTAGTTCAGTAGTTTTTATTTAAGTCCAAGCCCTGAGAGGGTGCGGCTCAACAGGACACGCTACAAGCCCCCCACAAGGGGGCCCAGCCTTCCACTTGCACGTGGAAGGCGTTAACAACTGGAAAAGCATGCTTTTCCCGGGCGTTGTTAACCCATGGGCGCTAATCTTGCGACATCCCTGTCGCAAATTGTCCTGATTAGCCAGCCGAACAAAGGCCAATAACTGAGAAAACTACTACCGGTGACTTTATTTGTTGGTACCACCTAATGGTACCAACAAATATTCTCAATAAACTGAATCACACGTACGCAAAGAATCACCGTGCAGAGTGAGAGGTAAAAGGTTAGGGGCCTTACCCGGTTTCAAGGGTTTTGCGCCGCCGAGCATCGCAGTCAAATTTGGATAGAGTGAGCGTTGTCTGAGCCCGCAGGGCGAGTTTAGCGAACGCCAAATTTGACGAGAAGCACAGGGAACCCGAAGGGCAAGCAAGCAGCCTTGAAACCGGGTAAGGCCCCTAACCTTTTACCGACCCAGACCCGACCAAACAAAGAACAAATTAGCAACACCAACAGGACCAACAATGAACGCCCAAAAAGACCACGCCAAACGCTTCAGCTTCGAATTCTTCCCCCCCAAAACCGACAAGGGCATAGAAAAACTCAAAGCCGTACGCCAGGAACTCGCCACCGTCAACCCACACTTCTTCTCCGTCACCTACGGCGCCGGCGGCTCCACCCGCGACCGCACCTACGAAACCGTACTCGGCACCCAAAACGACACCGGCATAGAAACCGCCCCACACCTATCCTGCGTCGGCGACACCAAAGAACAACTCCGCGAACTCATCAACGATTACAAAAACAACGGCATCAAACGCATCGTCACCCTGCGCGGCGACCTCCCCAGCGGCATGGGCGCCTCACTCGGCGAACTCAAATACGCCAGCGACCTGGTAAAATTCATACGCGAAGAAACCGGCGATTATTTCCACCTGGAAGTCGCCGCCTACCCCGAAATGCACCCCCAGGCCCCTGGCATGAACGCCGACCTGCAAAACTTCAAAACCAAAGTCGACGCCGGCGCCGACAGCGCCATCACCCAGTATTTTTACAACGTCGACGCCTACAAATTCTTCGTCGACAGCTGCGAAAAAATGGGCATCGACATCCCCATCGTCGTCGGCATCATGCCCATCACCAATTATGAAAACCTGATGCGCTTCTCCAACACCTGCGGCGCCGAAATCCCAAGATGGATCCGCGTACGGCTGGAAAGCTATCAGGGCGATATGGAAAGCATCCGCCAGTTCGGCGAAGAAGTGGTTACCGGCCTGTGCGAAGAAGTCCTCAAAATGGGCGCACCCGGCCTGCATTTTTACACACTCAACCAGCTGGAACCCTCACTCTCCATCTGGAAAAACCTGAACATTTAAAACAAAAAAATCCCCGCCAGAAAAGGGAGAGGCTGGCGGGGTCTGGGCCTGTTCACACTCATTGAGCCATCGTTGCCGGAAGCCATTTTTTCGCTATGCAAGGCGGAAAGAGCGCCGTGTAGTTATTCTACATCAGCGATTGACAACGCAGCAGAGCGGGAAAATGGATCCGGCCCTGCGGGTTGAGCCTAAAATACCACCATACTGCGTTACTCGTCGCTTATTTGGAATAACCAAACTGCACTCCTCGCGCCTTGTCTGGCGCTATTTTAGGCACAACAACGACGGCTCAATGAGTGTGAACAGGCCCAAACCGGACAACTTACTTATCCTTTTCATCCAGCCACTCCGGCTCACGATCCGGCTTGGCATAACTCAAACGCCCGATCCGCTCCGTCAGGTGGTAACTGTCCAGCCCCGTCGCCGCCACCGTACCCAGCTGCTCAATATCCACATAACCATCCGTCTGCACCACATCCTCGCGCATCAGCACCTCCTGAATCTCACCAATAATAAATTCCGTATCATTGATCTCGATGTGTTTGCACTCCAGCAACTTCATGGCAATGCTCAGACGTGCTTCCATCACAAAAGGCGCTGCAAACGCATGGCGGAACTCCGGCGTTAAACCCACCGCATGGAATTCGGAAATGCCACGATCGTAACGGGCCGACGTCTGATGGGCTTGCGCCAGTATTTTCCGGTGCACATGGTTAATCGTATAAACGCCGGTCTCCAGCATATTCTCCACTGAATGACGCTCCACACTGCGGGGCCGGCTCACCAGACCAATCAACGCCGGATCAGCCCCCAGATGCACCGCCGAACTGAACACAGCCAGATTGGTATTGCCATCCTTGTCAGCGGTGCCAACCAGATTGGAACTTTTAAAACCGGATAACGAATTAATAAAATTTACCCGGAAACCTTTTTCCATCTGCGCTATCTGGTCGGACGTAACCCGTCGCATCATCAGAATTCCCCTGCATCAAACGCCATCAGGTGTTGCTTGCCCGCTTTAATCCGCTGCAGCAGGCAATCTGCCTCCGGCATTATTTCGGTAAAATAAAAATCACGGGTTTTGAGTTTGGTCATCAGAAACTGCTCCCGCGAATCCCCCTTATCCAACAGATCCTGCGCCACCTGGCCGGATCTTGCCAACAAGAAGCCCACGGTAACAATGCCGAACAGTTTTAACAAAGGGGTTGCCGCTGAACCTGCCAGTTCGCGATCCTGCAAGGCATTCATGGTCAGCCAGCCCAGCGCATCGCTGAGCACACTGATGCCATGGCGCAACGCCGCCTGTGTGCTGTGGTCCGTACACTGACCGGCAAAGTCCACCATGTCCGAAATCAGGGTTTTTACCGCCCGGCCGTTGTGCATGGGCAGCTTGCGCCCCACCAGATCCAGCGCCTGAATCCCATTGGTGCCTTCGTAAATCCGGGCAATGCGGCTGTCCCGCAACAACTGTTCAACGCCCCAGTCTTTGGTGTAACCGGATCCGCCCAGGGTCTGCACTGCCTGATCCACCGCCAGGTAACCCTGATCGGTAATAAAGGCCTTTACCACCGGGGTCAGCAAATCCACCCTATCACCGGCTTTTTCCCGCACCGCCGCATCCGGATGCTGGTGACTCAGATCCAGGTTCATGCCCACCCAGTAAGCCAGGGCACGACAACCTTCCAGCATGGCTTTTTGACTCAATAACATGCGCCGCACATCCGGGTGCACCAGAATATTGTCGGCGGGTTTATCGGGCTGTTTTGTCCCGGCCAATGAGCGGCCCTGATCCCGTTCCCGGGCAAAGCTGAGGGCGGTCTGGTAAGCCGTTTCCGCCAGCCCCAGGCCCTGAACACCCACCATGATGCGCGCCGAATTCATCATGGAGAACATGTACTTCAATCCCTGATGAGGCTCGCCAATCAGATAGCCTTCGGCCTCTTCCATGGAAATAAAACAGGTAGCCGAGCCGTTAATGCCCATTTTGTGTTCCAGGCCGGTACAGTAAATGCCGTTACGACTGCCATCATCCAGCACCTTGGGCACAATAAACAGGGAAATGCCCTTGCTGCCTTCCGGAGCGTCCGGCAGTTTCGCCAGCACCAGGTGAATAATGTTATCCGTCAGATCATGCTCCCCGCCGGTAATCCAGATCTTGCTACCCGTTAACCGGTAACGGTTATCTTCGCCCGCCACGGGTACAGCTTTTGTCTTGATCAGGCCCAGGTCAGTACCGCACTGCGGCTCCGTCAGGCACATGGTGCCGGTCCATTCTCCGCTTACCAGCTGTTTGATATAGCGGTTTTTCAACCGTTCGTCGGCGTGCTTGTCCAGGGCAACGATGGCACCATGGGTAAGACCAAAGTACATGCTGAGGGAGGTATTGGTGGCCGCACACAGCTCGTCAAACACCACATTCAGCAGGTGCGGCAGGCCCTGACCACCGTATTCCGCCGGTGCCGACAACCCCGGCCAGCCGGCCTCCACAAACTGCCGGAAGGCCAGGTGATAACTGGCTGGTGCCTTGACTGTGTGGCTTTCTGCGTCGAAATGGCAGCCTTCTTCGTCCCCTTTGCCGTTAACCGGCAGAAAAACTCCTTCCACAAATTTGCCCATTTCCGCCAGCACGCTGTCCACCAGATCCTGGCTAAAGTCCTCTCCTGCGGGCAGCTCACCATAGCGTTCATGGCTTTTCAGCACATCGAACAACAGAAACCGGATGTCATTCAGGGGGGCTTCGTACTTGATCATGGTTCACCTCTTGCCAAAATTTACGATTATGTCCAAGACATATAATTAATATATATAGACATAATTGCGGTTTTTACTTGATTTTGTCCATGTCTATCCATATTCTAGGTTTTATCAAGCTTCACTAAAGGTTCGGCTTTTCTGGGAGTCACTCATGAAACAGTACAGTATCGGCGCCATCGCCAAGTTAACCGGGCTTACCGTTCACAACCTGCGCGTCTGGGAAAAGCGCCACAGCGCGATAGAAACCGAACGTTCCGAAAGTGGCCGGCGCATCTACAGTGAAGGCGCGCTGGAACGGCTGCGGCTGCTGAAAAGCTGCGTCGACAACGGTTTTACCATCGGTACCATCGCCGCCATGTCCAACCAGGAACTGCGGGAAATACTGCAAGAGTTTGAAACCGCCGCCGAACCGGAGACGAAAAAAACCCGGTTGTCGGCCTGCCTGATCGGCGAAGGCGCCATCCGCACCTTTGATCAGATGGAATCAGACCGTTTCATGACATCGGACATTCAGAAGCACAACAACATGGAGGCTTTTGTTTCCACCTATGGGGGCGAAAATATTGACCTGCTCTTTGTTGAACAGGCTTCCCTGACAGCCGATGAAACCCGCAAACTGGCCAAGTTCATTAAAAAAGTGAACGCCCCCTACACGCTGCTGATGTACCGCTATTCGCGGCAACAGGACATTGCCTACCTGAAAACCCTGGGGGTAAAAACCCTGAAAGCACCGTTCGACAAAAACGGGCTCAAGGACCTGCTGGAATCCATGCTGAACGCCCCTGAAGGCGAGCCGTTGCTGACCCCCATGAAGCAGGCGCCAGCGCGCACGTTCAGCGATTTTGCCCTGAATAAAGCCGCTGCCATGACATCCAGTATCGAATGCGAATGCCCGCAGCATTTATCGGAGCTGATCAAAAGCCTGGTGGATTTTGAAGCCTACAGCGCCGACTGCGAGCACAAGGACAAGGCTTCCGCCGACCTGCATCACCATATCTATATCCGCACGGCCCAGTCCCGCGCCATTCTGGAGGATTTATTGCAGTCGGTACTGGATCAGGAAGGGATAGATCTGAGTCGGGTTAATCACTAGCACGTATTTTTGCCAGGCTTTCTTCAATAATCTGCCGTACCCGCTCACGGCTGACACCCACCTGCGGCGCTATCTCATTGAGTGAGTAGGGCCGTCGGTGGCCGATGCCGTATTTCATTTTCAGCACCATGGCTTCACGATCCGACAATAGGGCCAGCAAGGAAGCCAGGGTTTCGGCCGCCTGGTAGTTGCTGGCGGAAGTCTCCGGTTCGCCGTAGCCATCGGCATAACGGAAATCATCCTGCAGCGTCCTGTCACCGTCATCATAACGGGGCGCACTGGCGGATACGCACAGGTTGGTGAGCGACAGTAAGTCACGCACCTTGCTGCGGGAAAACCCGGTGGCTTCAGCGATTTTTTCTGCAGCCGGTTTTTTGCCGGTGCGCTTTATTTCATCCTGCACAAAGCCATAAACGCGGTTTACCTGATCACTCACATGGGTGGGATAGCGGATCAGGGAACGCTGGCGGGCAATGGCCTGCCGTATGGCCTGTTTGATCCACCAGAATGCATAAGTGGAAAAACGCACTCCGACCCCGGCATCAAATTTCATGGCGGCGCGCATCAGGCCCAGCGTCCCTTCCTGCACCATATCTTCCAGTGCCATGCCTTTGTCCATATGGCGCCGGGCCACGTGGTACACCAGACGGATATTGGCACTGACAAAACGGTTTCTGGCGTTAAACACCGCTTGCTGTAATTGGCGAAGCTGGTTGAGCGCTTCCGACCTGCAGTGAACAACGGCAGTGCGGGAGGACTTTTGAGTTACAGCCTGGTCGGCCAGCCGCAAAACAAAATCCCGGTTAATCGCCACGGCCTGCAATGCTTCGCACAGGCGTTGCCACACCTGGAGATACTCGGTATCGAAACGGGGATTGCGCAGGGCCAGCTTTTCATACACCAGCAAGGTGTCGTACAGAGTGGTTACCTTGTCGAACTGCTCCGGCTGTGCATCGTATTCTTCATGACAGACATGCTCCATCAGGGCATCGAGGGTTTCCCGGGTGTGGCCAAGCCCGGCCTGCAGGCGGGAAAAGGCCACGCCCAGAGCCATGGCTATTTCGCCCTCCTGCTCCCGTGTCAGCAGCTCATGGTGGGTTTCGCTGCCCGGCGGTGTCAGCGTGTCGGCTGCATCAGCCACATCCTGCCATGCGCTCTCGCCCCAGCCGTTTTCAAACAAAAGTTCCCCAGACTCCGGCTCACCGCCGAGCAGGTTCTCGTCCTCATCGAAAAGCCAGCCATCAAGAAACGTCTGTTGATACATTACTTCTCCTCCCGGCAGACTGCCCACCGCCTCTCGTCTGTTAACGATATCGGGGCACCGGGAAAAGGATCAACGCATGTATATGTGCTGTCTTGATTAAAGGATGACCTGCCGGTACGCGATTCCGGGGCCACCGTGGTACACTAGCCGACCCGCAATGAAATTCACCCCAACGAGGACAACGCGAGGAAAGAATGCCCACCAACAAATCCTTAATGGAACGTGACCTGAAAAGCCTGTGGCACCCCTGCACACAAATGAAAGACCACGAACGTCTGCCGGTGATTCCCATCAAGAAAGGCGACGGCGTCTGGCTGGAAGACTTTGACGGCAATCGCTATATCGATGCCATCAGTTCCTGGTGGGTAAACTTGTTTGGCCACTGTAACCCCAGAATCAATCAGGCCATCAAGGAGCAGATGGAAAAACTGGAACACGTGATTCTGGCGGGCTTTTCCCATGAAGCCGTGATCGACCTGTCGGAAAAACTGGTGGAAGTGACACCCCAGGGCCTGTCCCGCTGTTTTTATGCCGACAATGGTTCCTCCGCCATTGAAGTGGCCCTGAAAATGAGTTTTCACTGCTGGCGCAATCAGGGTATTGAAGGCAAAACCAAGTTCATGTGTCTGGGCAACAGCTATCATGGCGAAACCCTGGCCGCCCTGGCAGTGGGTGATGTGGCACTGTATAAATCCACTTACGAACCCCTGCTGCTGGAAACCATTATTGCGCCGTCACCGGATTGCTATTACCGGGAATCCGGTGAATCCTGGGAAGATTACAGCCGCCGCCAGTTTGAAAAAGCCGAAGCCTTGCTGGAGCAGCATCACGAAGAGTTGTCCGCGGTGATTGTGGAACCGCTGGTGCAATGTGCCGGCAGCATGCGTATGTATCACCCCATTTATCTGACCCTGTTAAAAGAAGCCTGCGAAAAATACAACGTGCACTTTATTGCCGATGAAATTGCTGTGGGCTTTGGCCGCACCGGCACTATGTTCGCCTGTGAGCAGGCCAATATCACGCCGGACTTTATGTGCCTGTCCAAAGGTTTAACCGCCGGTTACCTGCCGTTATCGGTGGTGTTAACCCACGATAAAATCTACGAAGCCTTTTACGATGACTATGAAACACTGAAGGCATTTTTACATTCGCACAGCTTTACCGGCAACCCCATTGGCTGTGCCACCGCACTGGCAACCCTGAAAATATTTGAAGACGATAACGTGATTGCCAATAACCAAAAACTTATTCAAAAAATGGCGGATGTCACGGCACACTTTAATGATCACCCCAACGTGGCCGAAGTGCGCCAGACCGGTATGATACTGGCCATTGAAATGGTAAAGAACAAAGCGGACAGAACCCCCTTCCCCTGGCAGGAACGCCGCGGCATGCGAGTGTATGAACATGCCCTGAAAAACCAGGCACTGCTGCGGCCACTGGGCAATGTGGTGTACATGATGCCGCCCTACATTATTACGCCGGAACAAATTGATCACCTGGCCAAAGTGGCCGGTGAAGGGATTGATATTGCGGTGCGGGACTAGAAAACGGTAAACGACGATGCGCAATCCCCGTATTTATCAGCCGCTGCCCATTACCCTGGGGCAGTCGTTACAGCTGGATGACAACGGTGCCCACCATGTGGGCAAGGTATTGCGCATGCAGGCCGGACAACCCCTGCGTTTGTTTAACGGCGAAGGCGGCGAATACCAGGCAATGATTCTTGCCGTGGATAAAAAAAATGTGTTGGTGGACGTCAGTGAATTTCACGAAGACGATCATCAATCCCCTTTGCCCATTCACCTGGGGCAGGTTATCTCCCGCGGGGAACGCATGGACTTTGCATTGCAAAAAGCTGTGGAGCTGGGTGTCAGCGAAATCACGCCGCTGTTTTCCATGCGTTGCGAGGTCAAGCTCAGCGGCCCAAGGCTGGAAAAACGCATGCAGCAATGGCAGCATCTGATCATCAGCGCCTGCGAACAATGCGGGCTGAACCGGCTGCCGCAATTAAATCCGCCGCAAGTGGCGCTGCAGTGGTTTGCCGGAACTAACGCGGGATTAAAGTGGCTGCTGCACCCCGGGGAAACACCGCTCAAGCTGCTACTGGAAAGCGACAAACCCGAATCCGTATGCCTGGCCATTGGCCCGGAAGGCGGCTTTGATGACAGCGAAATTGCCGGGGCCCGTGAAGCCGGCTTCCAGCCGGTGGCCATCGGCCCCCGGGTATTCCGTACGGAAACTGCCCCCATTGCGGCGCTCAGTTTGCTGCAGTATCAGTGGGGGGATTTTTAGTAACCGACTTGGAAAGATCCATACAGGTTTTTACACATTGAATGCGGGCGCCATCAGCTGTTGCTCGCCCCGACTGATGCCCATCCGTTTCGCAACAGACTGCCATTGGCTAACGCTTTCCAGCACCTGCTGTTTAATTTTTCCCGCTTCGTTTTTTTCCAACTGAAAAAAATCAATGACGTCCATCGCCAGATTATAGTCAAGCCTGTTGTCGTCGTCTGTAATATTCAGGTGCAAACCGTGAGAGGGAGTGACCGGGTTGATATCATAGGCCGGGGAAAGTACCCATCCCCCTTTGCGATAGATAAAACCATGGTTCCGCAAATGGTCATCGGTATTGGAAACCGCAATATTAAATACAATTCTACGCCATAACTGTGCCAGATCTTCTTTGGTATTCGAGCCATTTTCAGTCAGAAACTGAGCTAACTCCAGATAGCTTGCATCATAATCGCCATCATAATAACCAAGCTGTGTCAGTGCGGACGTAAAATGTAATCGGCTGTGTTCAGTCCGGTCAAAACGCCGGGTTAAAAAAGTATGGTAACGATTGTTAAAGCGTTCGATCCGGCTCGGTGCCATTTCAATTTCTGCCATCTGTGCCAACTGAGCAACCACAAATTCCCAGGCAGCGATATCATAGTCATCATACCGGCTGGGAAACTTTGCGATCCACAAATGTTCAGACTCATCCACCACACTGGCTTTGGGGCGAGCCCCACCCAACGAGGATCCCGGAGACATCAGCATGTTAAGCCATTTCAAGTAGTCAGGATCATCACTGTTACTTGCTTCAACCTGCTGCGCTGCATATTCCAGTTCTCGTAACGATGAAATGGGTGGGGCAGCTAATCGCTCATCATTGTCCAGAAACTCTCCGTCAAGTGATCGCTTGAATCGCAAGGCACCCTGGCGATAAAGATCATGCACTCCCAAAAGGTAATCAACCTCACGTAGCACACGAGGGCGCCGCTCTTCCTGGCGGGCAACAATGGCTTCACGGCGCTTCATTAACAGCCGCCCCCAGCGATCAGGGCAGGAATCCAGAAACACCCGGAAGTTGTTGGCATCCAAGTTGTGCTGCTCTCCGGAAAACAATTGTAATTCCGGATCAATCTCCTGGGCGTTGGGACGCTTCAGCCACTCATCATCGTAACTAAAACTGAAATGCTCCTTATTTTTAACGGCAGTAGAGCGCAGAGTGCCCACCAGCACCGGCGCTTCAAACTCTTCCCAATCAGCAAACACATAGATTTCCGTATTCATTTTTGCTTACTCATTAATTGAATATCCTGAAGCTTGCGACCCAGTTCGTCGTCACTGGCGACTTTTGCCAGATCTTCTACCAGCCCCAGTACGCCAAGCACAGCAACGTAGTGCCCTAAAGATACCGTCGGATCCCCATGCTCGACTTTCCGGATGGTTAAACGGCTCAGACCGGTGCGCTCGGCAATCAGCGTTTGCGTATACTTCCGGCGCTTTCGTGCCAGCTGGATATTTTCCCCCAGTTGCGAAAGCACTTTCTGATACTTGGGGAAGACAACGGCACTACGTTTAGAGGCGGACATATCATTGATCACTATATTTATCAAAATATCGATTAAAGGTAAGTATAGTGACCAGGCTGATGAGTTCAAGAAAACAAATTGATACTTATGGTTTTCATAATCTGCCTTTTTGATAAGTATAGTGACCATCTATTAAAAAACACATCATGAACGCCAAAATGAACACTTTAGGTGCAAATTGGCCATATTGACCCTCTCAAAGCGCATTCCGACCACTGACATTTGCTCCCCCGTTGATAAACTGCTGCTCCCTGACCAACGGCTGATCCGAGCCCGTAGAGATTTGAGAGCAGTAACGAGCCATGATTCAGACTTCCCGGCAACTGATTAAAACCACCACCCGAGCCACCCGTAATGCCCGCGACTGGCTGGTGCAGGCGGACCACCTGATACAGGCAGAGCGCACCCCTTTTGAAACTGTGTACGAGGAAGGCATTGCCAGCCTGCGCCACTACCTGCCGCTCAACGAATCCCATATTCAGGTGGGCGATCAAAGGGTAGCGGTTGAACAACAGCGTTACGAGATTCCTCTGGTGATTGTGGCGCCGCTCGCAGTCAATATGTACATCTACGACCTGTTTCAGGATCGCAGCCTGGTGAAGTTCCTCACCGCCAAAGGCTTCCGGGTGTACATGGTGGACTGGGGCAAGCCCACCGCCAAACACAACCACCACCACCTGAGCACCTACTTTGCTGACCTGCTGCCACGCATGCTGGAACAGGTACGCGCCCACAGCGGCAGCCAAGAGCTGTCGTTACACGGCTGGAGTTTTGGTGGCCTGTTCAGTTACTGCTACACCGCACTGCACAACGATCAGAACATTAAAAACCTGGCATTGATCGGAGCGCCCAACGATTACCACGCCAACGGCGATATCGGCAAACTCTATCAGGCCCTCAGCAAACAGCTGGGCTGGATTGAACAACGCACCGGCTGGAAAGTGCATGATTCACGCCGGCGTTACTGGCGTTCCCCCGGCTGGGGCAATGCGGTGGGTTTCAAACTCACCAATCCGGTGAACAGCGTGCAGGGTTACTGGAACCTGATCCGTAATCTGGATGATAAAAACTTTGTATCAAACCACGCCACCAATTCCGCGTTTCTGGACCGGATGGAAGCTTACCCTGGCGGCGTGGTGCAGGATTTTGTGCATCACCTGTGGAATAAAAACGTGCTGGCCAACGGCATGTTGCCCATGGAAGGCACACCCGCTGTACTGGATCGAATCAACGCCAGTATCTTTTCAGTGGTGGGTGAACAGGACCCCATCGTGACACCGGAATGCAGTTTGCGACTACTGGAGCAGATTCCCGGCAAGGATGTGACCGTACACCGGGTGAAAGGCGGCCATATGGGGATTCTGGGTGGCAGCAATGCACCACAGCAAAGCTGGTTCAAACTGGCGGACTGGCTGGCCGAGCGCTGCGGCGGTAAAACGTCAGAGTAAGCGGCGATAAAGCGTCAGACTGAGTAATTCAGTCAGTGATTAAAAAAGCGGGGATCACCCTCCCCGCTTTTTCTGTTTTTTAAACCCGTTTTCTGACTCAGCCTTCAAACTCCCGCACCGGCTTCGACACGCCTGCAGACTCCGTCCCTTTCAAGTAGGCCAGCATGGTATCCGCATCAGACACCTCAAAGGGATCGATAGGGCAGTTATCGTCGTAGTCCGGCTCAATAAACGCCTGCTCGATTTTGCCGTCGTCCACCAGCATGGAGTAACGCCAGGATCGGTAGCCAAAACCCAGATTGCTTTTGTCCACCAGCATGCCCATTTTGCGGGTGAATTCACCATTGCCGTCCGGCAGCATCTTCACGTTTTTGGCACCAATCTGCTTGGACCACTGGAACATCACAAAAGCATCATTCACTGACAGGCAGTAAATATCATCCACACCCAGAGCCTTGAACTCGTCATACAACTCTTCATAACGGGGCAGGTGGTTTGACGAGCAAGTGGGCGTAAAGGCACCCGGCAGCGAAAACACAATCACCTTTTTGCCGGCAAAAATATCGTCAGTTGTGGTGTCCTGCCAGCGGAAGGGATTGGGACCTTCCACGCTTTCGTCACGTACCCGTGTTTTAAAAACAACGTTTGGCACTCTGTCTCTGATAGCCATGAGATATGCTCCTGTTAATTGCCTGATAATGATGACTGATGAAGTTACAGGTGAACAGAAATCAACCTGCCCTTGATAACTTGTCGCTATTTCTTAGCCTATACTAGTTGGTGAACCGGCAGTATGTGAATTGATTCAGGGCAAAAAATCACAACCCTGACGCGTGATTGCAAATAATCCACCCACAGGAAACCAGCCCGGGAGAAGATAGTGCGTTTTTCAGGTTCCGGCAAACGGCTCCTCAGCATCCTGCTTGCGATAGGCTGTGTGCTTTCCTGTGCGTCTGCTGCGGCTTTTTCCCGCCAGATTGGCAAGGAATTGCAGTATCTGGAAGACCCCAGCCACGAACTGGCACTGGAGCAGGTACGCCAGCGGCAGGACTGGCAACGCAACGATTCCCTGGTATTCAATCAGGGTTACAGTGATTCCAGCTGGTGGGTAAAGTTCACTTTTGCGCCACCAGAGAAAGAGCAAACCTACGTACTGCAAGTGGCGTACGCGGTACTGGATCACCTGGATATTTATGTCATTAACGCCCGCGGTGAACTAACTCACCACAACATGGGCGATAAACTGCCGTTTTCCAGCCGCCCGCTGAAACACCGCCTGTTTTCCGTGCCCATCAAAAGCGCCGCACCTGTGGAAATTTATATGCGGGTGCGCTCATCCAGCTCCATTCAGCTGCCGATTACCGTGTCTCAGGCCCAGTCATTCTGGGAGCGGGATATTGGTGTGAATGTAATTCACGGGGTGTATCTGGGTGGCATGCTCTGTATAGCCATCTACAACATGCTGATATTTCTGGTACTGCGCGATCGCACCTACCTGTTCTATGTGGCCTACGTTATCTCCATGGCGACCTTCCTGGCCTGCCTGAACGGCTGGTCTTATCAGTTTCTGTGGCCTCAGGCCACCTGGTGGAATGATCAGTCAATACTGGTGAGCCTGAATGGCGTGGTCTTTTTTGGCGTGGTCTTTATCCGTCGGTTTCTGACCCTGGATGAACTGGGAGGTATTAACGACAGTCTGTCGCTGATATGGATCGCACTGAGCGGTATCGGTTTTATTTTCTTTTTGCTTGGGCCCTATGGCCTTGGCATTCAGATCATCATTCCCTTTGCGGTGATTGTGTGTACCTGGAGCCTGTTTGCCGGCCTGTTTGCCTGGAGCAAGGGGCATCCATCTGCCGGTATCTACGTGCTGGCGTGGTCCGGCATGCTGGTGGGCGGCATTATTCTGGCGCTGAACAAACTGCATATTCTGCCCCGCAACCTGTTAACGGACTACGCGACCCAGATGGGCTCGCTGATCGAAGTACTGCTGCTTTCCTTTGCGATGGCGGAACGCATTAACCGCGAGCGCGCCCTGCGCCTGAAAGCACAGCATGAAGCGCTGGAAGCCCAGACCGCTGCCAAGGCTGATCTGGAAAAGCGCGTGGAAGAACGCACCATTGAACTGGAAGCAGCCAACCGCAAACTGCAGGAGTTAAGCGATACCGATCAGCTGACCGGCCAGAAAAACCGCCGCTACCTGGATCAGTACCTGGAGAAAGAATTTACCCGAGCGCAACGCTATCAACACTGCTTGTCGGTGCTGCTGATTGATATCGATCACTTTAAACAGGTGAACGACACCTACGGCCACCTGGCCGGGGATGAATGCCTGAAAGAAGTTGCCTTGCGGATCAGTCAGCAAATGCGCTGGCCCACCGATCTGACTGCCCGTTATGGCGGCGAGGAGTTTTGTGTGGTGCTACCGGAAACCACCATTGAGGGTGCCTGCATTGTGGCAGAGCGGATACGCCAGAGCGTGGCGGCCAAAACGGTGGCCACCCAGGGGCAAGATCTTTCGCTCAGCGTGAGCATCGGGGCTGCCTGTATCAGCCCGGGCATCGAAGACACCCTGGAAACGACGCTGTCGCGTGCCGATTCACGGCTTTATATCGCCAAGGAACAGGGCCGTAACCGGGTAATCAGTGAGGGGTAGCTTTGATCTGCGCGGCCTTTTACAGCACAGCCTCAAATCCTTCAAACTCCGGATGCCCCAGGTAAATACCTTTGGTGTCACCGGCATTTGCCGGCATGCGGCTCTTCTGTGAGCCCGGCGATAAAGTGCCTTACCGCCTTTTCCAGCTGAGTGATACCCGGTTCCTCCACAGGGATATGCCCGGCGTTTTCCAGCATCACCAGTTGCCTGGGGCCTTTGATGCGTCTAAAGAATAATTCACTTGCGGAAAACGGCGTCCATTGATCTTCCGCCGGGTGGGCCAGCAGTATCGGGCAGCGATCAAAATCTTCCGGCTCAATCGCCGGGCGGGCGTTCATGAGTGACAACATAAAATTCAGGGATGTCCGGTTACCGCCACCCCGCCTGTCTTTCATCACCACCGATGACAACGCCGGTGTGTTGGCAATCCTGTCCATTTTGCTGAACCATTTAATGGGTAAGCGCAGGCGTTTCACCACTGCAGGCAGGAAAGAAAGCAACGGCAGGGATACTCTGTGTATCCAGGGCCGGCGCACGAAAGCATCACGCACCTCGGCATAACGGGGGTCACACAAGGTGGTGGCAATCACACCCGTGACCTGTTCACTGCGTGCTGCCACGTAATAGGCCAGCATACCGCCCAGGCTCAAACCAAAAAGCACCACAGGCTGCTTGTCCCGCGCATATTCACGGGCCACCAGTTCCACACACAAATCCGCCCAACCTTCATAGCTGACCTGTTCGTAATGACTATCGCTTAACCCGTACCCCGGCAGATCCGGCGCAACGGACGAAATACCCAAATCGCGAAGCAGCTTGCCAATGGGTGCCAGCAGCCGCCCGTGACCACCGCCACCATGGAGCAGCACCACTTTTACCGGACTGGAGTGGCCGGCATCCTGACGATCAATATGAATGTTCATGCCCCGCCACGGCCACCATTCTTCGGCAGGCGCCGTGGCATCATCCACCCTCAGACGTTGCGGCAGATACGGCTGATATTTTTCCCAGTAACGACTGGTCTGATAGCTGAGCTGTTGCATTGGCGAACTCCCGGTTACACTGTAGGGAAAATGATAAATGCCACCCAACCGGTTGAATACTCGCGTTCCCAGCCCCATGCCTAAAACCGCCAAAAAACCCGCAAACCCGCGCCGCAAGCCATCTCAGAGCCGTTCCGGTCAAACCGTGGAATTTATTCTGGAAGCCACCGCTCACATTCTGATTCACGAGGGCTACAGCAAAGCCAGCACCAATCGTATTGCCGAAAAGGCCGGCGTCAGCATTGGCAGCCTGTACCAGTACTTTCCCAACAAACAGGCATTACTGGAAACCCTGTGCCAGCGCCATATAAACCAGATGATAGAACTGCTTGCCCGGCAACTGCAGAACACCCTGGGCAAACCGCTGGAAGATGCCATTCCGGAAATAGTAAAAGCCATGCTGGAGGCCCATGCACTGGAACCGGAGTTGCACCGGGTATTTCTGGAACAGGCACCGTTTTTTATAGCGTCCGACAGTGCCCGCGCACTGGAGGAACGCACACTGACCGTGGTGAAGCTTTACCTGGAACACCACAAGGATGAAATACAGTGTGATGACCTGGAAATGGCGGCATTTATTATCGTGCAAACGGTAGAATCACTGACCCACCGTGCTGTGCTGCACCAGCAAGCCATGCTGAATAACCCGCTGTTTGTGGAAGAGGTATCGCGAATGCTGATGGCGTACCTGAAAGGCCGGTAAAGAGCGGTAAAGAGTACGTGGACAAAGGGCTTTTTATTTTATATATCTGTTCACATCATCTTTTAGAGATGGCGCTCCACAATGCGCCTACCCATAAAACAACCGTTTGATTGAAGAGGCCTACGATGGCGAAAACCTGGAAAAACTACGAGTGTGAGTTTTATACTGACAACAACACCAATAACTATGGTGACTCCAAGTATCTGGTAACAGAAGACAAAATGACCAGAACGGCTTTTGTAAATCTTAAAAGGGCGCCGGATCAGGTGCTGTCAGAAAACCCCAGCATTGCCTACCTGGATCCAAACAGCGAGTTATATCGAAAAATCATGAGCACACCTAACGATGATTATATAACCGTGTCCGATGTGATCGGCGACGATATTATTATTTGTGTTCACCCCGGGTTTGTCGGCGCCTGCTCACGTAAGCCTGTGGAAACCTTTTTCACTTTTGATTTCGTGAACAATGGTGGCGTGCTGAGTCATATCCATGTGGGCCATGGGGTTAAACGCTTATCGCTGGGCAGACCTCGCAGGGGTTCTGTTTAATCTGAGAACAAAGGCGGGGGCGATCCCCGCCGCCATTAATCAACATCCTGTTTTACATAAGCCTCTAGCTTACAATTCATTCTGCGGCTGTCTTTTTTGCCGCTCACCTTGGTTGATTGGGAAACGATTTTAACTTTTCCATCCGAGGATTACCCTTCCAGCTTTACACAGGCGCTTAAAACCAACGCCAACAGAACGGTAATTATTCTCTTCACTGATCCTTAATCCTTAATGAGTGTTTTCCATAGTTCGTTTGTAGTTTCATTTTTAGTTTCATTTATAGTCCCGCTTTATGGTGCGATCCAGATACGTATCCTCTGCAGTAAATACCCCGTGGACATTGCCTGTATAAGTACTGCTTTGAATATCGCTGACTGAAAATATAATGCGGGAACCTGTTTCGATCTGTATTGCGTTATCCTTCCCGCTCAGGGAGACGCCCGCCAGATCCAGCCTGCTGCCGGATGCCTTTACAGCAATACGCCCCGCAAATGTACTGTTGGTAACCGTTAACACCGACTCCTTCGTTTTAACGGCTACGCTGTCAGAACTGATCCGGGAATTGACTACCTCTATAACAGAATCCGTTACCCGAAGCTTATCTGCCGTAAGATTCCAGAGCTTGACACCGGTGCACCTGGTAATATCGACAGATTGATAATGACCGGAATAGGTCTTGCCGACTTCATTGTCACATACCAGCTTGCCGGTATTGCCGTTGGCACCGTGCTGCTCCACCGCTTTCGGCCAGTTATCATTCAAAGCTGCTATCAATAATCGATTGAAGGTCTCAGAATGAGAATTCATGGGAACATGACCCGCCCCCTCAATAACCTGCATGGATGCATCGGGCATCCGGCCCGCCAGCACACGCCCTGTTCTTAATGGCGCTACCGGATCATCCTCCCCCCAAATAATATAGGTTTTCACGCCCATCGATTTAATCGCCTCGCCAAAATCCTCTACGATCAAGGCCAGCGCGGCATTGCCATTAGGGTTCTTGGTAAATGCCATGCTCCACATTTTTTCGCTTTTTTGCAGCAACGGCGTCGGATCAGGCGTTAACGCCGACAGCTCCACCACACTGCCACCCAGGTCAAGCAGTTGGGTGCCCAGCTTCTGTAACGCAGTGGAATCAACGTTGGTATCCAGAGGGATCTTGCCGACATGTTTCAGAAAGGCCGTTCTTTCAAGAATACCGGCGGTATCAGCCATTATCAGCTTTTCCACTTTCTCCGGATAACTGGCGGCAAAACGCAGTGCGACCGCACCACCCATTGAATGACCCACAAGAGTAACGGGATTTTGAATGTAATTGTCCACCAGCCACGCGGTCAGTTCTGCATAGTGTGTGGGAGAATAGCGCCCAGCCGGGCGACCGGAGTTGCCAAAGCCAGGCAAATCGAAGGCAATGACGTGATATTTATCTTCCAGTGCCGGGATAACCTTAAGCCAATCCTGCGAACCGACCTTGCCCAAACCATGAATTAGCAATACCACCTGCTGATTGCTCTGGCCAGTCTCCACAACGTGAATTTCGGAACCAAATACCGGCTCTACCAATACACGATTGGTCCATTTTTCCGGATAGGAGTAGGATTGGCTTGCAAGGGCTTTCTCTGATTTAGTGGTTTCGTCTTCAACGCCGCTATCATTACCCTGAATCGAAGCTTTAATAGTATTCGTCAGGGATTTAACGCCCTCTTTGGCTTCGCCGAACCAGCTCGCCCGAGAGAAAGAGGATTGCAATAGCAGCACAACAAATACGCCAAGCAATATAAAATGGTTAATTCGCTTATTCTGCATGTTCAAAAATTCAGATTCCCTACTATCCAACTCCATATCTCCGTGCTAATGCTGCAAATACCGGCAGGCAACTGTGCTCCATATTTTTGTACTTATTCTTGTACTTTCTATTGTGGTTGTTCTTTCTCCTGCTCTTGGCTGTTACGCCAAATATCCGGCGACTTGAAGGCATACATGAACATCACGTACATCATAAAGCTGATTATGGCGTACCCCACAACGAAAAACCCCAAAGAATCAGCCTTGAAACTTTCGGCAGAGGACGACACCAGCAAAAACACCAGAAAGCCAGTCACCACCAGATACCCTATCGTATTCCACACAAATATTGCTATTGCGAAATACCTGTGAACGATGGCTTTCTTGTAGGCATAGCCATACAAGGCAATCAGAAAAAATATCGAGTTAACAAACTGACCGGCATCGCCGGCATTCAAATCGTCTTTTGTCAGAATCCCATAAGAACCCACCAGAAACCCCAACAACATCAATAGAAAAAAAGCTTTTAACACATACTCTCCATAATCACCAGTGAGACTACCTTAATCACTTGTCTGCACTATTTTCGGACGAAGCGGTAATTTCCGCTTCAAAAGCCTTGTACTCTTTCATGAGCAAAGGGAAAAGCCGCTGGGCTTCGTCCATATTAACTTCATGGGCAGCCAGCTCCAATTCCTGCGACACCTTCTGCAGCCGCAAACCGTTCAGATTGCCTGCGCTCCCCTTGATAGAATGCGCGATATTTTTGACCTCTTTCATATTACCATGCGCCACTGCAATCTTGAGTTCTGCCAGTTTCTCGGTGGTATGCTCAGTAAAGATTGCGATCAGCGTAGCGAGACGCTCAGGTTTACCGCGTACTCGTTTCAATGCCTGTTCCCGGTCCCAGACTACAAGCTGCTGAGGACTTTCGTCCGGCGCACTGGCGGCCATAGACTCAGGAGCTTTTTCACCCTGCAACCATCGTAACAACATTTTGCGCAACAACAATTCATCAACAGGTTTGGACAGGTAGTCACTCATACCAGCTTCCAGACACTTTTCCCGATCACCTTTCATGGCATTGGCGGTCATGGAAATAATGGGTATCCGGCTATAACAACTACCGGCTTTTCCCATACGTATCAGACTGGTTGCCTGATAACCATCCATTACCGGCATTTGGCAATCCATTAATATCAGATCAAAGGGATTGTCTGTTTGCCGCTGCAACAGCATCGCTATGGCTTGCTCGCCATGCTCAGCACTTTCCACCTCAAGGTCATATTCCTGAATGATACTTTTCGCCACCTGCCGGTTCACAGGATTATCCTCTACCAACAGTATGCGATAACGTTTGATAAAGGCTTCCTTTAGAGCTTCAGACTGTTGCAGATCGGCCAGATAATAGGAGGTCAGCAATGGTTCTGCGCGAGCCAGAGCCTCGCCACCTTCGATCAGCACGTTCAGTGCAACCCGCAAATCCTCCGGAAACATGGGCTTGGGAAAATAAGCATTGAAGCCCACGTCCGCCAAAGCCCTGGCATCACCGCGCGAACCGACCGATGTCATCATCACCAGTTTTAACTTCTCGAATCGCGCATCCTGTTTGAGTTTTTTGCCCAGCATCTTACCGTTCATGCCAGACATCTGCATATCCAGTATAGCCACATCAAACAGGGTATCAGGGTCTTCGTTGTAGCGCTGTTCACACAGCTCGATAGCACGTTCTCCGGACGCGGCTTCGGAAACTACACCACCCCACAATTCCAGCTGACCACGCAATACTTGCCGGTTGACAATGTTATCGTCCACAACCAGTAATCTGAGCCCGGTAATATCAGCCTGAGGAACTACTTGTTCCAGGCCAGGCGTTTTTTCCAGTAAGACACTGAATTCAAAACAGCTGCCCTCGCCCAGCTGGCTTCGCACCTGGATATCCCCTCCCATCAACTGACACAGATTTCGGGTAATGGCCAATCCAAGACCGGTGCCACCATATTTGCGGGTAGTGGATACATCCCCCTGACTGAATTCATCGAACAATCCCTTGAGGCTTTCCTCGTCGATACCGATACCGGTATCAGAAATGGCACAGTTAAGCCGCCAATGTCCGTCATTATTATCTTCCAGGTTCGCCCGTAGCAATATCGTGCCTTCGTTGGTGAACTTGATGGCATTACCCAGCAGATTAGTCAATATCTGACGCAGGCGCCCCGGATCGCCCCGCACCATGGACAGGTGCACACCCACTACATCAATAACCAGTTCAACGTGTTTATCTTCCGGCATCACGTGCTTCATGGCTGACACACATTCACATAGCACGTTATGCACATTGAACGAAATGATTTCCAGATCCAGCTTGCCCGCCTCGATCTTGGAGAAGTCCAGGATATCATTAAGCAGGGTCAGCAACGAACGGGCACTACGATCCACTACCCCCAGCCGGTAGCGTTGCTCCCGGGTCAGTTCAGTACGCATCACAAGGCTCAGCATGCCCAATATGCCGTTCATGGGCGTGCGCACCTCGTGGCTCATATTTGCCAGAAACGCACCCTTTGCCTGATTGGCAGCGAAGGCTTCATCCCGCGCGTTCTGTAGCAAAATCTCGTTCTGTTTCCTGTCCGACACATCCAGCTGAATTCCCACATAGGCAGCCAGCTCACCATCGCGCTGGTACACCGGCGACAAATGCAGATCATTCCAGAAGGTAGAGCCGTCCCGGTGATAGTTCAGCAATTCCACATTCACTTTCTCGCCTTTTTGCAAGCCATCAGAAATACGAGCCACTGACTGAGGATCTGTATCCTTACCCTGCAGAAAACGGCAGTTTTTTCCGTATACTTCATGCTTGTCATAGCCGGTAAGGGATACAAATGCATTATTCACATAGGATATCGGAAAGCCTCTTTGACGGGCATCGGCCATAATCACACCCACAGGGCTGGCCTCAATGGCCTGGGCCAGCAGGTTACTCTCCTCCAGCGCGCGTTGTGTTTCTTCCTGGGCTTGTTGCAATGCCAGATAGGGATTCAGCAACAGGCGACGCCCCAGTATGGCCAGCAAGGCAAAGACGGCGGTGAGGCTGATCACGATTGACAGCGCTATATCCCACATGGCAGCCCACTTCTGGGTTTCCAGAGCGTGACTGTCCACCCAGTAGCCCAGCGTTAAACCGGTGCCGTTAACCGGCAGTTGTTGCACCAGCTGCAGATCCTGTCCCCGGGAAAGACTGCGGTAATTCAGATAGTCACCGGTCAGCTCCAGCATAGCCATGGTCGACGACAAAATATCACTGACAAACTGCTCAGGCGTTTCGGTTAGCAGCGTCAGCAACACCCCTTCGGGCAGGCCGTTGTAGGTAACCGGCACCGCGATCACAAAACGTTCCCGGCCATTCTGCTCAATAATGGCAATGACCTGTTCTGTCTCTTCCGCCAGCAGATCCCTGAACCACTGGTATTCTGCTACATTCACCGCGCCTGCCGGCACCTTGTTGCGGTAGCGGACCTCCCCGCGAATATTGAATAACATCAGGGCTTCTTTTCTGCCCAGCAACCGGAACTCCTCCAGGCTGTCGGCCAGATTGGCCAGCGAATATTCGGAGCCCATCACACTGCTGGCAAGTGAAGGGCGTGCCGCCAGATCCTTCAGCACGGTGGCGCGAGACCCCAGAAACTGCTCCAGGCTGGTGGCGGCAATACGGGACTTTTCTACAGCTGCCTGCTCCATCAGCTCATAAATGGAGGATTCCGCCCGGCCACCCACCAGAAACATGCTCACCAGAAGCGAAAACACCAGACTGATAATCACAAACGTATAAAAAAGCCGGGACGACATGCTGACCTATCCTTATCGCGTTGCCATCAGGGTGCCTGGTTCACCAGACGGATGTGCCCGTTACTGTCATACCGGGCCATGCAATAGTCCTGCAGGCCCAGCGCTTCGTGGGCGTCTGGATGTTCAGTGCGCCAGGGCTGAAACGGCCGGTGATAGGTTTTCAGCAAACCGGGGACTGGTTTGTCCAGATTCTCCAGCGCCTGGCGAAGCGCTTTACGGTTCGCGGCCATATCATCCCCCAGCGTTATGCTGTTCAGTGCGGCCAGAAAAATCCTGCCGGTATCATAGGCGTGGATAAAACCCGGCGGCGCCGGCAAGTCCTGTGGCGTTTTTAAACGGTCGGGGTACAGTGCCCGGGCCTGACTGAACACCGCCTGCCCCTGCTCACTGACATCATCCGACAAAAACGAAAAACAGGTCTGTATAAAGCTCAGATCGATCTTGCCATGCAGCTCAGTTGCATACACCTGATGAAAACTGCCACCGGTGATTCCCCAGTGACTGATCACCGGGAGATGGTCTTCAGCTGTCTGTGTTGTTATTGCCCGGGAAAACACCGCCCCTTCAATGGCATTACCCACGAAAATAATGCAATCTGCTTCACCGCGCCTGATATCGCGCAGTACAATGCCCGCCACATTGGCCTTGGTGTTCCAGTCAAACCAGGTCAGGCCGGAAGGCTCCGTGCCCAGTGCTTTCAGCGCGGCGCTAATGGTGTTGTGGTTGGCCTTTCCCCAGGCGGTATTTTCCAGCAACAGATGCGGTGCCTTACACTGCTTGCGCTCAACCGCAAAACGGGCGATCGCATCACCGGCATTGGTATCATCAACCGATACCCGGAAAACCCAATTGGGCCCGTCAGCATAGCGGGTAATGGCACCACCCGCTGCCCAGGGCACCATCAGCAGAATACCGTTCTGATTGATAAAATCCCGGTGAACAATATAGGGTGGCGAATGCAGACCACCCAGCACCATCAGCGCATCGTTGTCTTTTATAAAGTCTTCCAGATGCATCTGGCTGCGCAGAATATTGCCGCGGTGATCTTTGGGCACCAGTTTCAGTTCAATGCCCTGTACCTGATGCCCGGCCTCGGCTAAAGCGGTATTGAATCCCATCGCCATGGAGCGGGCGGATTCACTATGGCCGGTGTAATCCGCATCATGGTAAATCAGCAATGGCGAGGCACTCACGAAGGGCGCCAGCAACAAACAGCCACCAGTGAAAAGAGCCAGCAAAAGGCGGATGAAAAAAGAGGGTATTCTGTCCCCCGCAACAAATATCACTGGTATCTCCCTGACCGGACAGATTTGCCCGGCGCGCCATCACAAAGCCCGGCATGCGGGCATCTATCGGGTTATCGGTATGTTTGTGAGTATAGTTCAGCACACCGAAAGGACCACCAGCCACGCATCCGGGATGACCAACAGGGAACGGCTACGGTTACTCAGCATACCCTGTCCCTGTCAGTCACTGGCTTGAACGCTGGTTTAATGCAGCTTTATGGAAGGACCGGCCCGTCGGTTAATTTTGTCGCGTACCATCAACAGCAACATTCTCAGGGTGCCATGCAAGGCCCTTTGGTGAAAACGATAAAGCAGCGTATAAAAAAGCCGCGCCAGTTTTCCCTCAAAGGTAAAGTCCTTGCTCAGATTCCCCATAATGTCCCCGACCGTTGAACGCTTGCCCAACGAGACCAGCGACCCTCTATCCTTATACACAAAGGTTTCCGGAGGCTTATTTTCCAGACGCCGGCAAATCGATTTGAGTAACACATTTGCCTGCTGATGCGCCGTTTGAGCTCTGGGCGGCACAAACCGCTGTTCCGTTCCGGCCGGACACTGGGCGCAATCACCAAACGCAAAGATATTATCATCGAGCGTTGTTTGCAGCGTGGCATGAACTACCAGTTGATTAATCCTGTTAACTTCCAGGCCATCCAGCGTACCCAGGAATGCCGGGGCTTTGACACCGGCAGACCAGACCTTTAGTGATGCAGGCACAAATTTACCACTGCGGGTATGCAAACCGTCATCAGTCACTTTGGTGACCATTTCCTGAGTGTGTACTTGCACATTAATCGCCGCCAATTGACGGGCAATCGCACGCGAAGCTTTTTCGGACAGTGCCGGCATTAACCTGTCGCCGGCTTCCAGAATCGAGATTGTGACCTGCTCCGGCTGGATGCCGGTAAATCCATAACGACAGAGCTGCTTGGTGCAATGAGTCAGCTCGGCGGCCAGTTCAACCCCGGTTGCTCCACCGCCGACTATGGCGATATGACACTGCGCCTGATCGGGCTGATCAGGATTTGATGCTTTTAAATAAGTGCTTAACAACGCCTGATGAAACCGCTCTGCGGCTTCGCGCTTATCCAGAAAAATACAATGTTCTTTAGCGCCCGAGGTACCAAAATCATTGGTTTGACTGCCAACGGCAATCACCAGCGTATCGTAACTGACACTCCGCGCCGGTAAAATTTCCTCACCATCAATCACCAGAGGCGCCAGATGCAGCAACTGTTGCTGCCGGTCCAGGCCTGCCATACAGCCCAGGATAAATTCCATATGATGTTGGTAAGCATGGGCTGCGTAAGACAGTTCATCAGCAGCGGCATCCAGCACACCTGTCGCAACCTCGTGCAACCGGGGCTTCCACAAATGGGTGCGATTGGTGTCAATCAATGTGACTTTCGCGCGACCCCGCCGACCTAATGAATCTCCCAGCTTTGTTGCCAGCTCAAGACCACCAGCCCCGCCACCTACAATCACAATACGATGCGTTGACGTCATAACATCCTCCCGGATTCAAAAATATATCAGGAGAGTTATCCGAAAATCTGAATAACTGGCCTCATATAACTCATCGGTCTGGTTAACTATCGGCTGTCATGACAGTGATGTTCCTGTAATCGCAAGGAAATACGGAAAAGGAAATACGGAAAAATGATCAGCGGTCCTTCACCTCTTCCCGCAACTTCCCCCTCACATTCATCAATATCTGCCCATAACGATTCTCACCGCGCCGGTCACGCCCACATCCCCAGTAATAATCATACAGGCTGTTTTCCACCAGTTTTCTGTCGCCGGTGTCCAGCAGTTCCTGAGCAATATCAGAATAGGTTTTGCATTTGGTGTACAGGGCCCGGGTCATGTACACCACTTTCAGTTTCGCCCAGTCATTACGGCGTTTTTTAAAGCGGCTGCGCCCCAGCTTGCGGGCCTGCTTTGGCGTAGCTGCCTGGCGGATTTTATTCTGGTACTCAGGGTTGTCGAATTTCATGGCCTGGTAGTAGTGCTCTACTGTGGGCCATTCCACATCTTCCAGAACAAAGGGGTGACTGGACCAGGCGCCGAACACCTGGCTGTCGTCTGAACGGGAAAAATAAAGCGTAGCTTCGTCTTTTTCGGAGAACAGTCCTTCTGCCATGGTTAACGGTTCCCCCATATTTTGGCAACTGCCCGGTCTGTTCCCAGCAGGCCAACGATGAGCCCTGTCAATCCGATCAGCCCAAACACAATGGCGGGGAACAAATAGCCGGCACCGGCGCCCTGACTGAGCACCACAATCAAGGCTGCCAGCCCGCTGAACAGGCAACTGACAATCACCAGTATTTTTCGGTGTGAGGCTTTATAAACAAAGGCTTCGTTGCCGGTTTCAAAGCGATTGAGCAGGGGTGAGAATAACTTGCGCAGTTGCTGTTTCATGACAGGTCACTTGATGTTGCCTGTGCGGCGTTAACCGCACAGGCATGATAGGTCAGATGGCATCAAGTGAGGATAACAAAGCGGGCCTGTTGGGGGAATTCAATTAAGGGTTTCGATCTGCTCTTCCACATAATCCAGGTTGGGGATCATGGCGCGCTCGCCGTTAACAGTAACCAGCATGTCAAAGGCGGGGGCGTCTTCCACTTTTTCTTCGCCGCCGATTTCGGCGGGGTATACACGCACCAGACGGGGAATGCCCTGTACGCACACAGCGTAAAAATCCTTTTTACTGACGCCAACGCCGTTAAGCACCGCGATCCGGGCTCCGCTGAAGGCCTCGTCTTCTTCGGGGTCGTTCATCAGTTCCAGAGACACCAGGGGGATATCGATTCCGCGCCAGTGGTACATACCCAGCATCCAGTCGGGGTCGCCTTCTCTTCGTTCCGGCTGTTGCCAGTCAACGATTTCGGCCACGGTAACGTTGGGCACCAGCATGGGCCGGGCCACCATGGGAACCAGCAGGCTTGCCACTTCCTCGTTTACTCTTGCCATAGTGTTAACACCTTACGCTGAAAGGGTTGCGTTATTTCCGTTTACAAAACTTTTTGCATGTTGCACCAGATGCCCGGCCAGTTCCCGGGGTGATCCGGAAAAAGTGACACAACCGGTGTCGCGGGCCGAATCGGGCATACTGCTGCTGCCACAGGTTTCGGCCGTTTGTGCCCATATTTCCAGGCCGGCTTTGCGCATGCGTGGCCCGGCAATGGCGCCGTCGTTACCCATGCCACTGAACAGGATGGCACCGGTGCGCTGGGCAAAGCGATCAAACATGTCGTTCATGACCTGGTCTATGGACGGCGAATAAGGGCCTTCCCAGTCTTCCTGCACCAGCTCGATCTGTGATTCAGCGTTGATCCGCATCACCTGCTCCACCGGCGCAATCACAATCTGGCCGTTGGCGATCACATTGCCGGGCCGGGGATCGATGAAGGTAAAGTGACTGTTGCGGGACCAGACCTGTTCCAGGGTTTTATGGAACCCGGCATCAATATGCTGCGCGATAACGAAAGCCATCGGCAGGCCTTCGGGCAGCACATCCAGAAATTCCTTGACGGCTTTGGGGCCGCCCAGAGAAGCACCCAACACCCACACATAACGGGCCGGTTCGCCAATGCTTTGCCGCCCGACCAGCTCCGGCGGCAACAGGAAGGGGGTTGCGTTTTCCGCTTCCTGAAAATCTTCCGCGGTAACCGTAGCCTTGGCTTTAGGCGGCAGGCCCACCAGATCCTTGATCTTGGTGTAGATGCGCCTTTCCCAGCGGGGATATTTGATATCCGTTACCGCCGGTGCCTGGCCATCGCCCATCAGCACGGGCACCGTGGAGGTTTCAATCACGTTTAAACTGAAATCCGCCCACTGGTCTTCGTCTTCTATTTCCACCCACCAAAGATCGACACTGCCGTCGTTAATCAGCTCATCGGCCACTCTTTCCGGTGGCAGGGTATGGGCAATTTCGTAGCCCGCGGCCCGGATCGCCTTGCACACCACATGACGCATCAGGGTGCTGTCGGCGATCACGCCCACTTGCGGGTTACTGGGCTGTTGGTCATCCCCATTGTTGTCAGGGTTGTCCCCACCGGGCTGAAGGCTCATGGCAACATCACGTCACTTTTTGCTTGATCAGATCCTGGATCGTTTCAAGCAATGTGGTCTCCTGGTAGGGTTTACCCATGTACTCGTTCACGCCTATGCCCATGGCCCGTTCCTTGTGTTTTTCACCGGTACGGGAAGTGATCATGATAATGGGCGTGTCCTGCAAACGATCGTCGTGGCGCACCAGAGTAGCCACTTCAAAACCATCCATACGCGGCATTTCAATATCCAGCAGCATACAGTCGGGTTTGATTTCCTGCAGTTGCGTTATGGCATCCACCCCGTCTTTGGCGGTTACCACATCGTAGCCGTTCCGCTCCAGCAGGCGGGTGGTTACCTTGCGCACCGTTACGGAATCGTCCACCACCATAATCAGCGGGGTGCGATCCGCCTCTTCCTTGGCAGCCCGCTCGATAACGGCGTCGGCCATGCCGGCGCTGATCTGTGCCTGTTCGGCGCGGATCATGGCCATCAGATCCAGAATGATAACCACGCTGCCGTCACCCAGTATGGTGGCACCGGAAATACCGCTCACCGCACTCAGTTGCGGACCCACGGATTTTACAACGATCTCGCGGGAGCCGATGAGTGAGTCCACCTGCAGTGCCATGGTGTGTTCCGCACCACGTACCAGCAACACAGGTAAGGGTTTGGTATGGCCCTGCAGCTGGGGAATATCTACCCCGTGCACAAAGCCACCCAGGTATTTCATGCGGTACTGGGAACCGGCGTATTCGAACATGGGCGCATCGGACTGGTAATACGCTTCCAGCTCGTAGGGGCTGACCCGCACAATACCTTCGATGTTGTTCAGTGGTATGGCGTAAGCATCCTCACCCACACGCACCATGAGTGCCCGGTTGACCGACACGGTAAAGGGCAGCCGCACGGTAAACTGGGAACCGGCGCCGGGGGCCGAGTGAATTTTCAGTGAACCACCCAGCTGTTTGATTTCGCTGTGCACCACGTCCATGCCCACACCGCGGCCGGAAATCTGGGTGACTTTTTCCGCGGTACTGAAACCGGGGCGGAAAATAAACTGCATGATTTCCTTGTCGGTGAGCGGTGCGTTTTCACGCATCAGCCCCCGTTCAATGGCGCGTTTTTTAACGCCTTCCAGGTTGATACCTTTACCATCGTCGGACAACCGCAGTACCACGTCTCCACCTTCACGGGCCAGGTGAAGAGTAATCCGGCCAACGTCTTTTTTGCCTTTGGCCTGGCGCTCTTCCGGCGTTTCCAGACCGTGGTCCACGGCGTTACGCAGCATGTGTTCCAGCGGCGCTACCATGCGGTCCATTACCGTACGGTCCATTTCACCTTCGGCACCGATAATTTCCAGCTCGGCTTTTTTGCCGGTTTCGGTGGCAATCTGGCGAATGATACGGCGCAAACGCGGCACCGTACGCGAGAAAGGCACCATGCGGGTGCGCATCAGACCTTCCTGCAGTTCGGTGTTAACCCGGGACTGTTGCAATAACAGGGTTTCCGTATCACGGGACCGATCCCGCAGTGAATCGGTCAGATCGATAAGGTCAGATGCCGACTCGCCCAGGGAACGGGACAGCTGGTTCAGGGTGGAGTAGCGGTCCATTTCCAGGGGATCGAAGTCTTCGTATTCCTGGGCACCCTCTTCCACATCTTTCTGGTGGCGGTGGAGTATCTGGGCTTCGGTTTCCAGATCCAGGCGGCGCAGCAGTTCCCGTACCCGGTCTACCGTCTGCCCGATCTCGTCGATCATGAAGTTGAAGTCCACCAGCTCGGTTTCCATCCGGCCGCGGATAATACTGGATTCACCGGCCAGGTTAACCAGGTCTTCCAGCAGTTCGGCGGTTACCCGGACGCTTTCGCCGGTGGCTGCGCGGGCTTCTTCCTCGGCTTTCTGCTCTTCCTCGCTGGGAATAGTGGCGCCTTTAAGAATAAAGCTTTCCAGCTGCTCTTCCGGTTCAGGCTGGGGCGTAATAGGCAGTACATTGTCTTCGGCCACCGGTTCCGGCGTAACGGGTTCTTGCGGCACGGATGGTTCGGGCGCTTCCACTTTGGGTTGCACCAGTTCGCCACCACGTTTGCGCACGGCGTTGATCTGCTCAAACAGTGCATCGTAAGTGGCCTGCACTTTCTCGAAAAAAGCATCATCCAGCGCGATGTTGTCGGATTCGGCGTGAATCAGATCGGTTTCAAAGTTGTGGCTGATATTGCCCAGCTTGGTCAGCCCCGCCAGACGGGCACCGCCTTTCAGGGTGTGCAACAGACGTTTGAGTTCATCCATGTGTTCGCGGTTATCCCGCTCGCTGAGCCAGGCATGGATGGTGTTGTCCAGGTTGTCGGCCAGCTCGTCGGCTTCTTCCAGGAAGACCTCGAGGATTTCGGCATCCACTTCTTCCAGAGCAGCTTCGTCTTCGTCCACTTCGGCAACCGGTGCTGCTGGTTCTGCTTCCGCCACCGGTGTTTGTTCAGTAACAGCAGGAGCCGCTACGGCGCCTTCCAGAATGCCGGTTTTCATGAACCTGGTGATGATGTCGATCAGATCACTGGCGGGAGCCACCGGCTCGTTAGCCTGAATCTTCTCAACCATTTCCGCCAGGGTATCGTGACAACGGTGCAGCACATCAAACAGCGGTGGCACAGCCTGGAAGCGTTTTTCGCACAGGCCTTCGTAGAGATTTTCCAGCTCATGGGCCAGATCACCCACTTCCGTCATGTCGGACATGCGGGCGCCACCCTTCAGGGTGTGCAGGTCACGCTGCAGTTCGCCCACTTTGCCGATATTCTGTGGATCTTCGATCCATTCCTGTAACAGGTTGGAAATGGAATCCACAATGTCGTGGGCTTCCTCCAGGAAGATCTCCACCAGTTCCGGATCGTAATCCTGATCCACTTCCAGTGCGGCAGAAGTGGCTTCCAGTTCGGCTTCGGTTTCGGCAAAGTCTTCTTCCAGTTCGTCCACTTCGTGGGTGTCGAACTGGCTTTCGAAATCTTCTTCTCCGGTTTCTGCACCGCTTTCGGCGTAAACTTCTTCGGTGTCTTCTGCGAAGGCCGCTTCTTCCTCGGGCGCTTCAGCCACGGCATCGTACTCTGGTTCTTCGCTGAGGGGTTCTTCGCTGACAGGTTCGGCTGCCACACCAGTGATCTGCTCTTCCACCTGTGGCGCCTGATCCATCAGCCCCTGCAGTTCGGTGACAATATCATCCACCGGTGCAGCTGCCTGGCCAACGGCGATTCGATCCATCATGCCAATCAGATGGCTGTGGGCTTTATGCGCCACTTCAAAGAATGCCGGGTTAGGTGTGAGCATGCCATCGGCAATGGCACTGTAAACTTCTTCCAGCCCCATACAGAGTGCTGCCACTTCTGACAACTGCGCGGCAGTGGCACTGCGGGCCAGGATGCGCAGTTCTTTACGCAGGTTATCCAGCTCTTCACCCGGTACCGGGTTTTCTTCCCAGTGATTGAGTACATCGGAGGCATCCAGAATCAGATCGGTGCCTTCAGCCAGGAACATGGATACCAGCTGCGGATCCAGCGCGACACCTTCGCCACGCTCTTCGGCTTCTTCGGCGTGGGTGAGTTTTTCCTTGCGCAGATTAAAGATGTGCTCCTGCAGCAGGTCGGCACCCACGATGGGTGCGGCCGGATCAGAAGCAATCTGCTCCAGACCGTTTTCAATCAGGCTGACCGCCTCGCGCAGGAACTCACGAATATCCTTGTCGGCTTTAATGCCCTGTAAATGACATTCCTTGATGAACTTCTCGGTGGGCGCCGCCACATCGGCAATGGGGTGAATCCCCGCCATGTGAGCGCTGCCTTTCAGGGTATGCAGGGCACGCAACAGCGGATTGGAAATGATTCTTTCGTTGGCATCCAGGAAGGCTTTGACTTCTTCCAGATGGCTGAGGGCTTCCTGTTTGAAAATATCGATCAGTACCGGATCGATTTCCATTTCAGGCTGGGCTTCAGCGGTATGCAGTGGCTCGCCGGTGGTGAGCATGTCCTCGGCGGTCAGTTCATCCGCTTCGGCAATTTCTTCCAGCATGGGTTCTGCCGGTTCGGTAAGTTCGGCAGCAAATTCTTCGCTGGCAGGCTCTTCTTCGCCGCTGGTTTCTTCTTCCAGCGCAGCGGCTTCTGCCGGTTCTTCCGGTTCAGCCAGCGCTTCGGGCAGCTCTTCCGGTACGGGTAGTTCTTCTTCCGTTGCCGCAGCGACGGTTTCTTCTGTCACGGCTTCGCCATGCAGATCTGCCGGCAGCTCCGGAGGTGTCTGACCTTTCGACAGCGCATCCGCCACGGCGGCCAGAGCATCCACATTCAGGGTAGGCCTGGTGCGTTCTTCAAAATTCCTGACCAGTTCCGGCACCACACCGGTAACGGTTTCCACAATATTAAAGACGGCATCGGTGGTGGGAATGGTGTTGTCGATCAGCCGGTTCAGCATGTTTTCGATGGACCAGGCCAGTTCGCCCACCACCATGGCACCCACCATGCGGCCGCTGCCTTTCAGGGTGTGATAGGCGCGGCGTACTTCCGTAAGGGCTTCTTCATTCTCGTGGTTCTGACGCCACTGGGGCAGAAACTCGTTAATGGTTTCCAGCACCTCGGCGGCTTCTTCCACGAAGATTTCAATCAGCTCATCATCGATGATGTCGTCATCGTCTTCTTCCGGCTCCGGTTCGGGCTCGGCGGCTTCGGCCACTTCTTCCAGAGGTTGCTCCTCGGGCAGGATCTCGTCGGCGGCCACCGGTTCTTCTGGCAAGGTTTCAGGTTCAGAGGATTCCGGGTATTCGCCTTCCACAATATTCACCTCTTCCGGCGCTTCAGGTTCTGGCGTTGCTTCGCTGACATCCCCGGAAACACTTTCCGACAGCTCGGGAATTTCCACGTCCGGCACATCGTCTTCCATGGCCACCTGATCCAGGGTCACCATGGGAGCGTCTTCACTGGCGGCTTCGGCGTAGTCGTCATCCATACGGCGTTCTACGGGGTAGCCCAGTGAGGCCACCGCCTCTTCGGCAATGGACAGAATATCCTCGTCGCCGGGCAGCTGGTCACCTAAGCGCTCCAGATAATATTCGATACTGGTAATGGCGTCGGCGAGGGTATCCAGTTCGCGCCATTCCGGCTGCGCGTCGGCAGAAATAAGCCGCTCTTCAATATAGGTGATACAGCTCAGTAACAGGTCCGCGGGGTGATTCAGCGGCACCATTACCAGGCCACCACGAACGCTGTTGAGAATTTCCGGCACCGGTTTCAACGCTTCCGCATTAAACTGGGAACTCAGGTATTCCATGATGGCGTCTTTGGCGTTTTCCAGTCCGGCACGGGATTCCTCGATCACCGCAGCGCGGGCCTTGCTGACATGCTCGGGAGACACAAACTGCTCGCTGCCTTCGGGTATCCCTTCGCCATCCAGACTCATACCACCGCTGCGATCATCGGCAATACCCTGCAGAGTGGCTTCCACATACAGCAGGGCGCCGGCCACATCCATAAAGGTGTTATCGTCCGGCAGAATGCCGGATTCAATCACGCGGCCGATCACATCCAGCTGTTCCAGAATCACCCGGCGCGGATTACCAATACCCAGCACACCCAGTGTATCGCTGACCTGCTTTAACTGGGGCATCAGTTCCTTCAGGTCATCGATATTGCGGCTCTGACCACGGAGGAAAATATCCATGGTTTCCTTGATGCTGGTGAGCTCTTCCAGCAGGGCACGAATGACGGTGACAATGGCTTCGCGGTCCGGGCCTGCCAGGCGGCGGCGTTCCACGTCCAGCAAATCATCGGTAGGCAATGCTTCATCCAGGCGGAAAGCCTTTTTCACTGCCTTGATGCGGGGAGAATCACCATCGCAACGGGCCACGTAATAGAGCAGGTTTTTCACCAGCTCCATGGGGCATTCTTCGTCGCGGCTGCGGTTTTCATCGATACTGGTTTTTAACTGGCGATCAATCAGGCCCAGCAGCATTTTAACGGAGGTGCTCAGTTCTATGGAGGAACGGGACAGACCTTCCACCACGGCACCACCCACCCACCACAGCTGCGCCATGGGGGCGTTGGAATATACCTGTTCCAGCTTGGCCAGCGCTTTGGCCAGGTAACCCAGATTGGTGGGCATGTCCTGACCGCGGATTAAACCCACCAAGGCAAACTGATACAGCTGACGGATCTTTTTCAGCAGTTGTGGCAGCTGACGAACCACTTCATCGGATACTTCTTCCGACGGGGCGGCCTGTTCACCGGCGGCCATGTCCGGCTTGAACAGGGCGGTTTCTGATAACAGGCTTTCACCGCGGGAGGCACGCAGGTCGTTCAGCAACGGCAGAATCACCACGGGCATATCCCGCTTGCCTTCTTTTACCCGGTCCAGGTAGGCGGGCAATTGCAGGATGGCGCGCATCAGTACTTCCTGGGCGTCTTCCACCCGGGGCACGCGCCCCTGGAATAAAGCCTGGGCCAGGTTTTCCATTTCTTCCGCCAGCAGGGCGGCGCCATAGAACTCCACCATCTGCAGGGTGCCGTACACCTGATGCAAATGGGTCAGACAAAACCGCATGCGCGTGGAGTCTTCCGGATTCTCGACATACGCTTCCAGAGACTGTTGTGCCTGTTTAAGGGTTTCTTCTATTTCACCCTTAACCCATTCCAGCGCTTGATAATCATGGTTTTCGGCCATGTGAACTCCCGCCCTAAGCCATTTTTCGCGTGAAGGCTAACGTGTTTTCGTGTTGCACCCGCTGAGCCTGTGGGTGTTCGAATTCGATCACTTCACCCACGCCCAGCACCAGAATGCCACCGGGTGCCAGCCGTTCAATTAACCGCGATACAATTTCCCGTTGTCGCCAACGGCGAAAATAAATCAGTAAATTCTGACAGTAGATAATGTCCATATCGGACATGGGTGCCTTGTCCAGCTCCCGTACATTCACCTGCGCAAAACACAGTCGCTCTCTCAGTTTTGGTAATACCTGGTAACGGTTCTGGTCGATCTTTTCGAAATAACGTTCGCGAAATTCCGGAGAAATCATTTCCACCTTACGGGCACCAAAGATAGCCTGCCGGCCTTTGCTTAACGCCGGCAAACTGATATCCGTGGCGGTTATACCAAAATAATGTTGCTGCTCCTGTTCGGAAATCAGGTTATCCATCAGCATGGCCAGTGAGTATGGCTCTTCACCGGTGGAACAACCCACACTCCAGATATCGATATGCATGCGCTTCTGCGCATTGGCCAACAGATTCTGGGTGTACTTTTCCACCAGCTCATAGGAACTGCTGTGACGGAAAAAACTGGTTTCCTGAACGGTAAGACGATCCACCAGGGTGGCCCATTCCACTTCGCCGGCCAGGCCGTTCATGAGCCGCTGGTAATAGTCGTCATAACTGGAATAACCAATCTCACGCATGCGCATGGTGAGACTGGTTTCGAGAAAGGTTTTGCGTTGCGTAGACAGCTGCATACCGGTGCGGTCTTCGAGCAGTGATTGCCACAGGACGAATTGCTCGTCGTCCATCTTGGGGGTTTCTTTCAAACTCCACAACTCAGCAGGCACTGCTCTACTCCCAGCCAGTTAGTGCCGACCGAGTCCGTTTAAGCGGACTCGGGCAGTTTAAAACCGGCTACCGAATTACGCATCTGTACCGCCAGCTCGGCCAGGTTACCGATCGAGTTCGCGGTGGCCGTGGTACCAGCGGATGTTTGCGAGGTGATCTCCTGGATAACGTTCATCGTGTTGGAGATATGGCCCGCAGACGCCGCTTGCTGCCGGGCTGCGTTGGAGATGTTCTGGATCAAGTCCGCCAGGTTACTGGATACGTTCTCGATTTCTTCCAGTGCCACACCCGCGTCCTGCGCCAGGCGAGCACCACGTACCACTTCGGAGGTGGTGGTTTCCATCGAGATTACCGCTTCGTTGGTATCCGTCTGGATCGTTTTAACCAGCGCCTCAATCTGCTTGGTCGCTGCCGAAGCACGTTCTGCAAGGCGCTGCACCTCATCCGCAACCACCGCGAAACCGCGGCCCGCTTCACCCGCCATAGAGGCCTGGATCGCAGCGTTCAATGCGAGGATGTTGGTCTGGTCGGCGATGTCGTTGATCAGGGATACGATGTCACCGATCTCCTGGGAAGATTCACCCAGTCGCTTGATCCGTTTTGATGTTTCCTGGATCTGCTCACGAATGGTATCCATACCGTGGATGGTATTTTGTACCACCTCAGCACCTTTGTTCGCGATCGATACCGACCGCTCCGCAACCGCGGCTGATTCAGCAGCGTTGGCAGATACCTGGTCGATAGAAACCGCCATCTCGTTGATCGCGGCAGATGCCCCGGCAATTTCCTGCGCCTGATGCTCGGAAGCTTCCGCCAGATGCATTGCCGTTGCTTGCGTTTCCTGGGCTGCTGAACTCACCTGTACCGCGGTTTCGTTAATGGTAGATACCAGTGAACGCAGCTGGTCGATGGTGAAGTTGATGGAGTCGGCGATCGCACCGGTAAAGTCCTCGGTTACCGTGGTCTGGATGGTCAGGTCACCGTCCGCCAGGTCACCCAGTTCATCCAGCAAACGCAGGATCGCTTCCTGGTTCCGCTGGTTCTGCTCTTCCTCTTCCTCACGACGTTGCGCCTCGAAGGCCAGAGTGGCCCGGGTTTGTCCGATAAAGGAGAAGAAAATACCGATCAGGAAAAGTACACCCAACAGGGCGAAAGCCACACCGGTGATATCCGACCAGATGCCGGGCGCCTTGGTGTCTTCAAAACGTTTTACCAGTGCACCGGTTTCGTTCAGCAGGGTTTGTGAATCCACGAAGATGTCGTCTGCCGCGCGGCGTACCTGGAAGAGTTCCGGAGAGCTCTGCAGAATCTCGTCAACGCTTTCGCTCACTTCCGCGAAGGAATCAGCGATTTCGTTCAGTGAATCAATGGCGTCGGCATCGCGTACCCGGGTAATCCCCAATGCCGCATCGCCTTCCAGCATACCAGTGAGTACCCGCCCGAAACGCTCAGTGTCTTGCCCAAAGCTGTCGGCCGCCATGACTGCGTCATCGCCACCTTCCAGTACTTTGTTAACACTCCGAACGATCCGTTCCGCCAGCAGTGACTGGCGCTGGGCCACGGCCACCTGGCTTGCCGGTGCTCTGTTTTCCAGCAGGGTTTCCACTACCAGGTCGTATTCTTCCTGGAGTACCGGAATGGTGTCTGCCAGAACCCGGGCCACATCGTGCAGGTTCAGTACCGTCTGGCGGCCCTGCAGGATTACGTCGGAGTTCTGCGATACCCGTTGCCAGATCTTTTCAACGTCGCCCACTTCTTTCTTGGCGTTTTCCACAAACACCGAGTCGGCGGTCAGGCCTTCATCGGGGTTGCCGTTCTTGATCTGGTCCCACACCAACCCGAAGTCGATACGTGCCTGCTCAAGGAAAGCAAACGCATCGGCGTTACCCGTGGCCGATTCCAGGGCGTTCTTCGCGATCCTCTGCGACAGTACCCGTAGCTCCGTTGCCTTGGTGATGTAGTTCGCCGACTGCTCTGTATGGTCACCGACCATAACAAAGTTGCCGATCATTAATAACATTGAGACAACAAGTCCCAACACCCAAAATATTATGCCTTTCGAGGACTTGCTGGATTCCAGCTTTCCAGTGCTAGACGACATAGGCGGACTCCTGGCCGTTTATTGCACACATCATTGCGATTTGCTTCATGTTGGTTTCGGTTTGGTTTTTACTACACTGCCTGCCGCTCCATAAAGAAACGGCAGGCAGTATGGTAAACGTTTCGGATTGCTGTTGCTTTCAATGACGGACAAACAGCAGCAATCACAGATTCGGACATTCCCAATAAAAAAACCTCATAAACCGTTAACTGTCTATGAGGCCACATTCATAAATTGCGGGTCTTGCGCAAGGGTGTGAAGACTGAAAATCCCCCACACCTCGTCATCTCTCCGGTAGGCACCTTTCAGATACGGACGGGTTACCTGAAAGGAACCGGGCAACTCGTTCACAAAGGAGTCTATGGAAAAATGCTGCATCCCTAATACGGCATCTACTACCAGGCCGCTGTATAATTCTCCGCGTTCGATCACCAGCAAACGTCGCCGTTTGAGGGGAAATTCCGACACACGGTCTAAAAATGACATCAGATCCAGCACCGGCATTAACCGGCCCCGGACGTTGGCTACCCCTTTCACCCAGGACTGTACACCAGGCACCTGGGTAAAACGCGGTACGTGTAAGATTTCAGCCACTTCCCGCATGGGCACCACAAAGCGATTCCCTGCCAGTGAAAAGCCCACCCCGCTCCACATGGTTTTTGCAGCCACCTGCTGGGGCAGATCACTGGCATGCTCGCGGCTACGCTTTTCAATGTCGACTAACTTGTTAAATGCAGGTGAATCAGCCATGAATTATTCAGTTATCCCAGTACCCGTTTAATGGTTTCCAGTAACAGCTTTTCGTCCACCGGTTTGGTCAGGTAATCGCTGGCGCCCTGACGCTTGCCCCACACCTTGTCAGTTTCCTGATCCTTGGTGGTAACGATAATCACCGGTATATGCTTGGTTTCTTCGTTCTTGCTGATCTGGCGGGTAGCCTGAAAACCGTTCAACCCGGGCATAACCACATCCATCAGGACCACGTCCGGAATTTCCTGGCGCGCCACAGCAACACCATCAGCGCCATTATCCGCTGTAATAATCTCGAAGCCGTTCTTTTCGAGAATCTCTTTAAATTTGTACGTTTCTGTTGGTGAATCATCAACGATCAGTACGCGAGGCATAACTCCTCCAGTTCAAAACTCTTTGGCACAGCTAAAAAAGGAATGGCAATTAACTAACGTGTTCGCGAATTGCGCCCAATAACTCTTCTTTACTGAAAGGCTTGGTCAGGTATTGGTCGGAACCAACAATCCGCCCTTTTGCTTTGTCAAAAAGCCCGTCTTTACTGGAAAGCATGATCACCGGTGTGGTTTTGAAACCACTGTTATTCTTGATCAGCGCACAGGTCTGATACCCGTCGAGGCGTGGCATCATAATATCCACGAAAATGATATTGGGCTGCGTGTCAGCGATCTTGGAAAGCGCATCAAAACCGTCTGTTGCAGTAATCACCGTACAGCCCGCTTTCTTCAGGAGAGTTTCAGCCGTACGACGAATGGTCTTACTGTCGTCAATGACCATTACTTTTAGGTTTTCAAAATTGTCTTCCATCGACGGTGCCTTTTGTATTTAGCAACGAAAAATAAAGCCTTATGAATATAGTTATAATACAGTATGGGGAGTACGCAAACTTCAAGTCACGATTAATTGCGAAGAATTCCTCAAACACGCGAATATTTAACATAGATTGGCCATCTGATCTATAAACTATTGTCAGTAAAGTGTTTTTTTGTTTTTAATTTGCGCGCTGGTTTTTATAACAAGATAAGCTATCAGCCTGCAGTTCTATAATTTTTTGATTAACCTTTGCTCACATTGCTGGTCAGATATTCTGCGGTTATGGAACGCTGCATTTTAAGAATCGGGGTTAAAGAATACACCGTTAAGGGTATGATGTGCCCCACCCGAAAGATATAGAGAGAACAGATTCATGTCCCTGAAAGTCGGCGTCATCATGGACCCCATTCATACCATTACCTACAAAAAAGACAGCACCATGGCCATGCTGTGGGCCGCCCAGGATAAAAACTGGGAGCTCTATTATATGGAACAGGACGATCTTTTTATTGAGGAGGGCATTGCCCGCAGCGTCTGCAAACATTTGCGGGTATTCCGGGATCCGGAACGCTGGTGGGAATTCGGCGACACGGTAACGATGACCCTGGGCGACCTGGACGTGATCCTGATGCGCAAAGACCCGCCCTTTGACATGGATTTCATCTACACCACCTACATCCTGGACAAGGCCGAACAGGACGGCACGCTGGTGGTGAACAAACCCCAGAGCCTGCGGGACTGCAACGAAAAGGTCTTCGCCACCCACTTCCCCCAGTGTTGCACCCCCACGCTGGTCAGCGCCCACGCCGACAAGATCAAAAGCTTTACCCGGCAGCACGGTGACGTCATCCTCAAACCCCTGCACGGCATGGGCGGCGCCTCCATCTTCCGCACCGGCGGCAGCGACCCCAACCTGAATGTGATCATTGAAACCCTGACCCACCACGGCACCACCCCCGCCATGGCCCAGCGCTACATTCCCGAAATCAGCAAAGGCGACAAGCGCATCATCGTGATCGACGGCGAACCGGTGCCCTTCTGCCTGGCCCGCATTCCCAGCGAGGGGGAAACCCGCGGCAATCTGGCAGCAGGCGGAACCGGCGTAGTGCAACCCTTAAGTGACAGAGATCGCTGGATCTGTGAGCAAGTGCGAGACACGCTCATTGAAAAAGAGCTAATATTCGTGGGGTTAGATGTGATTGGCGACTATTTAACGGAAGTTAATGTGACCAGCCCCACCTGTATCAGGGAAATCGACGCCGGCGGCAACACGGATATTGCCGGTGAGCTGATGAATGTCCTGGAAGAGAAAGTCAAAACAAGAAAAGCCTAGCAATAATGGCAGCAGTCTACGAATCCCCACAAGTCTCCGCAAATGACCGGTTCATGTTCACCACCTTCCTGGCGGGGGTGCTGCACGCCATCCTGATTCTGGGCATTGGCTGGTCTTATGTGGAACACAAATCCGCCTCCCCCAGCCTGGAAGTGGTGCTGGCGCAGCACAAATCCGAGCAGGAACCGGAGGATGCCGACTTCCTGGCTCAGGTAAGCCAGCAGGGCAGCGGCACGCTGGAGGAAAAGCGGGAAGTGACTACCACGGAAATGGCCAATTTCGAAGATAACGTGGTGCGCAAGATTGATCCTGTGCAGCAGCAGGCCACCCGCAAGCCGAAGGAAGACACCACCAAGCTGGTATCCACCAACGCGCCCAGCCGCAATAAAACGGCTATCAAATCGCCGGAGGACATTGATCCGGAAACGGAGCTGGCGAAAGAATCCAATGTATCGCTGTTACAGCGCAGTCTGGAAATTGCCAGCCTGGAGGCGGAGCTGGCGGAGAAGCGTCAGGAACATGCCAAGCGGCCCCGCAAGCGGCAGTTGACGGCGGTGAGCACCAAGAGTGTGGCGGATGCCTATTATCTTTCCAACTGGCAGGAACGGGTGGAACGGATCGGGAATCAGTTTTACCCGGCAGAAGCGCGGCGCAAAAAACTGTACGGGAATGTGCGCCTGATGGTGGCGGTGGATGCCGAGGGCAAGGTGCTGGAGATCCGGGTGTTGAAGCCATCGGGCAAGAAGGTGCTGGATCAGGCGGCCATTCAGGTGGTGAGGCGGGCTGCGCCTTATGCGCCATTCCCGGAGGAGATCCGGAAGAATACGGATATTCTGGAGATTATCCGGACCTTCAAGTTTGAGAAGGGGGATTATCTTTCCAGCTCGTGAGGTTGTGGGTTTTGGGGTTCTTTCGGGGGCTGGGTCGGGTTGTGAGTGGGTATTCCAGGGGCTTTGCGCAGCCGAGCATCGCAGGCCAAGCCGGATAGAGCGAGCGTTGTCTGAGCCCGCAGGGCGAGTTTAGCGAGCGCCGGATTGGCCGAGAAGCACAGGGAACCCGAAGGGCAAGCGGTGCCCCCGGAACAGGCACATACCCCGCCAGACACGGCGAACCATCAACACCACCAAAACCCATCACACCATCCCCACCCCAAAAACCCCAACAAAGCCACAAAATTTCCCCTTGCGATCCCCCCCCATTCCGCCCAATATTAACTTTATGGACCCAGTAAAACACACATCATTAAAAAGCCACTTTCTGATCGCCATGCCCAGTATGGCCGACCCCAACTTCAGTCACTCGCTCACCTACCTGTGCGAGCACAATGAAGAAGGCGCCATGGGCATCGTCGTCAACCGTCCCATGGACCTCACCCTGGGCGAAGTCTTCACACACCTCAAAATCATCGGCTACGACGAAGACTACGACGACCACCCGGTCATGAACGGCGGCCCCGTACAAATGGAACGCGGCTTTGTGCTGCACCGCTCCGACTACCCCTGGGACGCCAGCGCCGAAGTCGACAACGGCATTCACCTGGCCACCTCCCAGGACATCCTCGAAGCCATCGCCCACAACCAGGGTCCCAAAGAACACCTGGTCGCCCTGGGCTACGCTGGCTGGGGCCCCGGCCAGCTCGACGAAGAAATGACCCACAATGCCTGGCTCAGCGTACCCGCCAATCCCGACATTATTTTCTCCACCCCCCAGGAACAACGCTGGCAAGCCGCCGCCGACCTGCTGGGCGTGGACCTGTCACTGCTCTCACTGGACGCCGGGCACGCCTGAACCATGACCACCGACAAACCCAGCACCCTGCTGGCCTTTGACTGGGGCACGCAAAAAATCGGCGTCGCTGTGGGCCAGACACTCACGCAAACCGCCACCCCCCTGAAAGAACTCCCCGCCCGGGACGGCATTCCCCAATGGGACATGATCGAAAAACTGGTGGCGGAATGGCAGCCCGACGCCTTTGTAGTCGGCCTGCCCCTCAATATGGATGACACAGAAACCGAATATACTCCCCGGGCCAGAAAATTCGGCAATCGCCTTAACGCGCGATTTGGTTTACCTTGGTTCGGCGTGGACGAGCGGCTCTCCAGTTTCGACGCTCGCAAAACCATCGCGGCCAACACCCGGCAAACCGGCGTTGCCCCCAAAAAGGGCCGCCTGGTAGACAGCGTCGCTGCCGCACTGATTCTGGAAACCTGGTTTTCCACACACTGCTAACGAGATTGGAAAGCATTATGTCGATTCTCTCCGTTGAACCCCTGATCAATGAGATGGCCAACCAGCTGCGTTTATTACTGCAGGAACGCGGCATCAAGAATCCCGCCATGGTAGGCATTCACACCGGCGGCGCCTGGATCGCCGAGGCACTGCACAAACAGCTGAACCTGGAACAGCCACTGGGTCTGCTGGATATCACTTTCTACCGCGACGATTTCACCCAGAAAGGATTGCACCCCAGCGTCAAGCCATCACAGCTGCCCTTTGTGACCGAAGACCAGCACCTGATACTGGTGGATGATGTGGTCATGAGCGGCCGCACCATTCGCGCCGCCATGAATGAACTGTTCGACTACGGCCGCCCCGCATCGGTGATACTGGCCACACTGGTGAGCCTGCCGGGCCGCGAACTGCCCATCCAGCCGGATGTTGTTGGAAAAGCCATGGATTTATCCCCCCGCCAGCGCGTAAAATTGACCGGCCCCGAGCCCCTGGGCCTGGAACTGACGGAAGTGGATAACTGATTACGATGACCATGGCGACCACCGCAAAACCTCCGCACCAACTGCAACTCACCGACGACGGACAGCTCAAGCATTTCTTAACCACTGAAGGGTTGTCCCGGGAATTACTGACTGAAATCCTCGATATCGCCGACTCCTTTGTGAGTGTGGAGCAGCAAGCGGTAAAGAAAGTCCCCCTGCTGCGGGGCCGCACGGTGGTGAATTTATTCTTTGAAGCCAGCACCCGCACCCGTACCACCTTCGAGCTGGCCGCCAAGCGGTTGTCCGCCGACGTACTCAATATCAACATCAGCCAGTCCGCCACCTCCAAGGGCGAATCCTTGATGGACATGCTCTGGAACCTGGAAGCCATGGCCAGTGACATGTTTATTGTGCGCCACGAAAACAGCGGCGCCGCCCACTTCATTGCCGAGCATGTGGCCCCCAACGTGGCCGTGATCAACGCCGGGGACGGTCGTCATGCTCACCCCACCCAGGCCATGCTGGACATGTACACCATCCGCCGCCACAAGGGCGGTTTTGAAAATCTTTCAGTGGCTATCGTGGGCGACATCACCCACTCCCGGGTGGCCCGCTCCCAGATACACGCCCTGCGCGGTCTGGGCACGGAAGATATTCGCGTGATCGGCCCCAAGACCCTGGTGCCTTCCCACATTGAAGCCCTGGGCGCCAAGATTTATCACAACATGGAACAGGGCCTGAAAGGCGTGGACGTGGTCATTATGCTGCGCCTGCAGCGGGAACGTATGACCTCTGCCCTGCTCCCCAGCGAACATGAGTTTTACCGGCTCTACGGTTTAACCCGGGAAAAGCTGGCCTTTGCCCACCCGGAAGCCATTGTCATGCACCCTGGCCCCATTAACCGCGGAGTGGAAATCGAAACTGCCGTGGCCGATGGCCCCCAGTCCGTGATTCTGAAACAGGTGAACTATGGCATTGCCGTGCGCATGGCGGTGCTGTCCATGGCCATGAGCGGGCAAACCGCCAGCGCCGAAGCCAGAGGGGAGGAGCAGTAAGATGGATTACAGTCTTGAAGGCCGCCCCGCGGCGAACCTCTGCCTCAAACAGGTACGGGTGATTAATCCCGGCCGCCAGCAGGATGAAGTGACCGACGTCTACATTCACCACGGTGAAGTGGCCGGCTTTGGCCAGGCACCGGAAGGCTTCAACGGTGAAACCATCAATTGCAACGGCTTCTGGCTGCTGCCCGGTGCCGTGGACCTGAGCGCCCGCCTGTGCGAACCGGGCTTTGAACACAAAGGCAATATCCACACAGAATCCAAAGCGGCAGCCGCCGGTGGCATTACCCACCTGGTATGCCCGCCGGATACCAAGCCGGTCATCGACACCCCCGCCGTCGCCAACCTGATCAAGGAAAAAGCCTATCAGTCCGGCTACGCCCACGTGCTGCCCCTGGGCGCCATGACCAGCGGACTGGAAGGGGAAATGCTCAGCGAGATGCGTGCCTTGCAGGAAGCCGGCTGCATCGGTGTCACCCAGTTACGCCGCCCCATCAAGAATGCCAAAGTGCTGCTGCGCTGCCTGGAATATGCCGCCACTTTTAATATTACGGTGTTTTTCCAGAGCGAAGACAGCGCCCTGGCTGCCGGTGGTGTAGCCCATGGCGGCATGCAGGCGACAAGGCTGGGTTTGCCCGGCATTCCCGCCACCGCAGAAACCATCGGCCTGTGCCGCGACCTGTTACTGGTAGAACAAACCGGTGTGCGCGCCCACTTCGGACAGCTGTCCTGCGCCCGCAGTGTCGAGGTGCTGGCCGCCGCCCAACGCCGCGGCTTACCGGTAACCGCCGACGTTTCCGCCCATCAGCTGACTTTTACGGAAGAATACGTGGACGGTTACAACAGCATTCACCATGTGATTCCTCCTTACCGTACCGAAGCCGATCGCCAGGCTTTATTAGACGGTGTGAACGAAGGCATTATCGGCATGATCTGCTCCGATCATCAGCCTCACGAAGCCGCCGCCAAAGCCGCACCTTTTGCAGTAACTGACCCCGGCATTTCCGCATTGGAATCGTTTCTGCCGGCCACTTACCGCTGGGTCAAAGAAAACAAGCTGGACGTGAACCGCTGGGTAAACGCCTTCAGCACCAACGCCGCAAAACTGTTGTCCATTGATGCCGGTCAGATCCTGAATGACGAACCCGCCAACCTGGTGCTGTTCAACCCCGATGGCAAAACGGAAATGACAACGGATGCATTATTATCCGAAGGCAAAAACAGCCCCTGGCTGAACCAGTCGTTGCCCGGCAAGGTGCTGCTGACATTGTGTGATGGGCATATTACTTATGCCGGTGGCATTCACGAGGCTGCCAACCACAACAACCGGTAAATAAACGAACCAACCCCAAGATCAAAACCATGGATACCGATCTTAACCGCTCATTGAGACTGATTTCCCGCCGGGAGTTACTGGCACTCGGCATTGCCGGCGCCTCGGCCGGTGTTGCGCTGTCCGTCACCGGCTGCGGCTCAGGCTCAACCGTTGCCGCCAGTCAGAATATCAATCTGAATCTTTATTTCAGCTGGTCAGATGAACAGGCAAAGTATCTGGTCACGGTACCACGGGCCGAAATGGGTCAGGGCCTGCACACCACGCTGGCGGGGATATTGCTGAGTGAACTGAAGCTGCCGTTTTCCCGGGTAAAAATTCAGCCGGCATCCGCAGATCCCGCTTATGGTTCACAACGAACCGTGGGCTCGGCCTCCATACGCAAAACCTGGCAGCAGTTTAAAACCCTGGGAGCGCAACTCAGGCAGTGGCTATTGAACACTGCTGCCGGCAACTGGAGTGTTTCCCCAGCAGAGTGCAGCCTGAATTCCGGCATCGTTCAGCATTCCGATAGCGGTCGATCTGTTCCAATCCATGAACTCTTGCCGCAACTGAAAAAACAGCAGATGCCGGATCAGGTTATCTGGCAGGCCACCCTTAAAAACACCGTAGAGGGTATAGATCAGAACACACTGACGGACATAGTCACCGGCACCCAGCAATACGCCGGCGATACCACCGATCCTGATTTGCTCAATGCCATGGTTATCAGGGCCCCGGTTCCCGGCAGCCATGTGGTTAACGCCAACCTGGAGGCGCTCAAGAATCTGCCGGGTATCACCTCCGTGTTTTTAATGAAGCTGCAGGGTGCTGACAAGCACAACGCCGTCGCACTGGCAGGCACCAGCTTTTATCATTTGCAGGAGGCAAGAAAGAAAGCCGATATTCAATGGAGCGAATCACCCTTCCCCAAAACTGATAACACCAACCTTGCCGATACTCTGGGTAAAAACAGTTCAGAACCCAGCCTGTCAGCAACGCAGGTAACGCAAAGCTATTACACTGCCCCCCTGGCACACCAGACCATGGAAACGCCTACCTGTATTGCCGCACCAAAGGGCAAGACTCTGTTTGTCACCGCACCGACACAGGATCCGGGTGGCGCTGTAGCCAGCATCGCCAAGGCACTGGGCCTGAACGAAAGCGATATACATCTTAATAACATTCGCCTGGGTGGAGGCTTCGGCAGAAAACGTTACACCGACTTTATTGTGGAAGCCGCACTCATTGCACAACAGGTACAACGCCCGGTTAAACTGATCTGGACCCGTGAAGACGATATACAACACGATTTTTACCGGCCGGCCACCTGGCAGGAACTGAGCTGGAACCTGAACAAACAGGCGCCCATTGATCACAGGATCGTCACCACCGAGTTAACCACCGCCAGCGCATCGGCAAGTAAAAAGAGTTTTCATTACTTTGCGAGCGGTGCCAATACACTGATGACCAGCCAGCCTTCCAGCATACCCTTCGGCATCTGGCGAGCAGTGCATCACGGTTATGAAGATTTCGCTCTTGGTGTGTTTATTGATGAATGTGCCCAGGCCCAGGATCAGAACACCATTGAGTATGTATTACAGAACATCCCCGAGCGGAGCCTTGTGGAAGAAGTAAAATTTCGCATGGCCCCGGAGTATAAATTTGATCACCACAGAATGACTGCGGTTATCAAGGCAGTAAAACAGGCTAGCAGCTGGCCCACAACAAACGGCCACCAACACCAGGAGCGACACCTTGGCTTTGCCCATTGCCATGCGTTTTACAGCTATGTTGCCACTGTTGTTGAAGTCAAACCGGTCAACGGGGAACTGCAAGTATCCGATATCTGGTCAGCCATTGATTGCGGCACCCCCATCAATCAGGACCAGATCAAAGCACAACTCGAAGGGGGCAACCTCTTTGCCCTGAGCGCGGCGCTTTACGGTAACGTCAATTTCGAAGAAGGCGCCGTAAAATCCGCCAACTTTGATGATCTGCCGATTATAAGAATGTCAGACACGCCGGCCATTCACATCACCGTCATGGATTCTGACGAGTCCCCCACCGGCGTAGGCGAGCTGGCGGTGCCACCGCTGGCACCGGCATTGATCAACGCCATCTATCAGGCCACCGGAAAACGGGTCAGGCGCTTGCCGGTCACAGCCAACCGCACGGCACACATCCCCTTGGCGACTATAGATTCATGAATTCAGGCGGTTTTTTCTTTTACACTTTGTAAAGTTGTGACCCCTGCCAACGCCAAGACCACTTATGGTATATTAGCGCCCGCAACAACCACAGGGTGGTGGTGCGTGCATGGCTTGTCATATGAGCATGTAATATTAGTGGCACAGTGATTGAATATGGTCGATAGTTTTAACATGGCTGCTGACTATACAGAGTAAGTGACACTATCTACTCGTCCGGAATTTCCTGGCTCCTGACTCGGATTCCTCAGATTAACTGACCTGGATTCCTGTGGTCAGATGTTACCTGGCAAGGCGCTAACCAACGCAACCGTAGACAGACGGCCAACGTCGTACTGCGTACAGATAGAAAAGTGCTGGCAGAAAGTCTCTGACAGATAGTCTCCGGCATAAAGTTACTGCCGGAAAATTGCAATGCACCTTAATGGTAATTGTCGTGGTAAGAATGGTAACTATGACCGTTTTTGTCGCGATTGTTGTCCGCTAAGCTGGACCGGGATATCCGCTCACTCGCCTCGCTCGGGACCTGGAACACGCTAAGGCATACGCCGTAAAACTGCCGTGATGCGCGAACAAATCATCGCTCTGCAAATATCAGGCTTTCTTTATGGACTCGTTATGCCACACATCACGAGCGCCGGGCACGATGGAAAATCGCTTAATAACAGGGTTTAACTGATAGGATTGTTACAGTGGTAGATACAAAGCAAGCAAAGCCGTTAACCTGCATCATGCTCGGTGAGCAGAGTCTGTTGATCCAGTGCGCCGACATCTGGCTCAAGGCCGGCAACCAGATCCTGTGCATCGTCGCGGATGACCCCGCCATTGCAGACTGGTGCGAAAAGAACGCAGTGACCTGCCACCCCTGGCAGAAAGATCTTGATCAGACCCTCTTTCAGCAAACCCTGCAAAACCCTGAATTTGATTACCTTTTCAGTATCACCAACCTGCGCATGTTGCCGGATTCGCTGCTTCAGCGACCAAAGCAGGGCGCTATCAACTTCCATGACGGCCCGCTGCCCCGCTATGCCGGCCTGAATGTGCCCGCCTGGGCACTGATGCACCGGGAACAGAATCACGGTGTCACCTTCCATGTCATGACCAACGAAGCGGACAAGGGCGATATCCTGGAACAGAAGCTGTTCCCGATTGTGCCTGGCGAAACCGCGTTCACGCTCAACGCCAAGTGCTATCAGTTTGCCAGCGAAGCCTTCGCCGAGCTGGTGACAAAACTGGGGGCCGGTGAGTTGCAGCCAACACCCCAAGATTTCAGCCAGCGCAGCTATTTCGGCCTGGATGCCCGCCCGCCACAGGCCGGCATTCTGAACTTTACCCGGGAAGCCGCCGAGCTGGATGCCCAGATCCGCGCCGTGAATTACGGGCCATATCGAACCCCGCTGGACGCCGCCAAACTCTGGCTGGGGCATGATTACCTGATGGTGCGCGAAGCCGTGAGCGAAACCGCGGATTCCGGTGCAGCACCGGGCGAGATTCTGGCAATCAGCACCGACGGCCTGCTGATCGCCTGTAAAGAAGGCGCCATCCGCCTCACAGAACTGCAGGACCGCAGCGGCCAGCGGGTGTGCCCCGTCAAACTGGCAGAACACGAAAACTGGCAGCCAGGAAGCCCGCTGCCGGCACTGGAAGCCGCCGTCGCGGAAAGCATTGATCAGTGCAACAAGGACTATGCCCGCTACGAAACCTACTGGAGCAAGCGCCTGCAACAACTGGAACCGGTGGAGCTTCCCTTCGGTCAGGTGCACCCGGAAAGGAGCCATGCCAGCTACCAGCACGCCGATATGCCATTGCCGGATGCCCTGGGCACACTCACTCAGCATGGCAGGCTCAGCGGCCTGACGGCCTTTGCTGCACTTTATCTGTCCCGCATTGGCGGCAAAGCGGACTTTGATCTTACCCTGCAAACTCAGGCTATCGCCCAGCTGACCGCCAACACCCAAAACCTGTTTGCCCGTCTGCTGCCGTTAAAGGTCAGTATCGGGCAACAACAAAGCGTAACGGATTATCTGGCAGCCTTTGACACCTCCCTGCAGGCACTGGAAACGCGTGGCACTCACGCCAGCGACCTTTTTATACGAGATCCCGATCTTCACCATGTGCAGCATTGCGAGGCATTTCCCGTTGCCCTGCTCCAGTCTGCCAGCCTGGCAGACGCTCCTGACCTGACCCAACTGCGCAACGAGCTGGTGCTGATTGTCAGCGAATCCGATCAGGCGATTCGCTGGGCCTATAACCCCACCATGCTGTCCGAGGCAGACATCGCCCGCATGCAGGAGCAGTTCCTCAGCCTGCTGGCTGACGGCCTGCAACAGCCCGACAAACCGGTAAGCCAGCTGGCTTTGCTCAGCGCCAGTGATCGCACCCGCATTTTTGATGAATGGAACAACACCGACACCGCCTATGACCGGGATGCCTGCGTGCATCATCTGTTTGAACAACAGGCAGAAAAACAACCCCAGGCCACCGCCTTTGTGTTCGAAAACGAGACAGTGACCTATCAGGCCCTGAACGAACGGGCCAATCAGCTGGCCCGCTTGCTGACAGACCGGGGTGCCGGTCAGGGCAAGCTGGTGGGTGTGCTGGTGGATCGCTCTATTGACATGATTGTGTCGCTGCTGGCGGTGCTCAAATCCGGCAGCGCCTATGTGCCGCTCGATCCGGTTTACCCCCGGGACCGCCTCAGCTATATGGTGGAAGATTCCGGCGCTGTACTGGTGATCACCCACGACAAGTATCAGGGCTTTTTGCCCGGTACTGCGGACAAGCTGGTAATGCTGGAATCAGAAAAGCCAGCCCTTGCAGCACAGGAAACGAGCAACCTCTCAGCAAATGTGCCTGCCACTGAACTGGCCTATACCATCTATACCTCCGGCTCCACCGGCAAGCCCAAGGGCGTGATGGTGGAACACCGCAATGTGCTGAACTTTTTTGCCGGTATGGACCAGCGCATAGACCGGGATGACAGCGGTGAGCAGCCCGGCGTGTGGCTGGCAGTGACCAGCATCTCCTTTGATATTTCCGTGCTGGAAATTTTCTGGACTCTGGCCCACGGCTTCAAGGTGGTGCTCTATGCCGACGACAAGCGCCAGAAAACGGATCAGCAAAAACTGCAAAGCGCTCTTCCTGATCAGGACATGGAATTCAGCCTGTTCTACTGGAACGTGGCCAAAGAAGAAGATATTCACAACAGCGACAAATACAGCCTGCTGATCGACGGGGCGAAGTTTGCCGACAGCCATCAGTTCAAGGCAGTCTGGACCCCGGAACGTCACTTTGCTGCCTTCGGGGGCCTGTATCCCAACCCGGCCATCACCGGTGCCGCCATTGCCACCATTACCGAAAACATCGACATCCGCGCCGGCAGCTGCGTGGTGCCTCTGCACAGCCCCATCCGGGTGGCCGAGGAATGGGCCGTGGTGGACAACCTGTCCAACGGCCGCGTGGGCATGGCCATTGCCGCCGGCTGGGCGCCGCCGGACTTTGCCATCAAGCCCGAGAACTACGCCAACGCCAAAGAGGTGATGTTCGACAGCATCGAAACCGTACAAAAGCTGTGGGCCGGCGAACGGGTCAGCTTTCCCGGCCCCACCGGCGAAGTGTCGGTACGCACCCTGCCAAGGCCGGTACAGAAACAGTTACCGGTGTGGATTACCACCGCCGGTAACGCCGACAACTACCGCCGCGCCGGCGCCATGGGCGCCAATGTGCTCACCCACCTGCTGGGCCAGACCGTGGAGGAAGTGGGCGAGAAGATCGAAATTTACCGCCAGGCCCGGCGCGAAGCCGGCCACCCCGGCAACGGCACCGTTACCCTGATGCTGCACACCTTTGTGGGGCAGGATCGCGACGAGGTACGGGAGAAAGTTCACGGCCCGCTGAAAGAATACCTGAAGTCCGCCATGTTCCTGGTGAAGGACGCCGCCTGGAATTTCCCCACCTTCAAAAAGATGTCCGAAGAAACCGGCAAAACCCTGGACGAGTTTTTCGAGAACATTGCCGACGAGGATATGGACGCCCTGCTGGAGTTTGCTTTCCAGCGTTACTTCAACACCTCCGGCCTGTTCGGCACCCTGGCAGACTGCGTTGCCATGGTGGACAAGTGCAAGGCCGTGGGCGTGGGGGAAATAGCTTGTCTGATTGATTTTGGTATCGACAGCAACCTGGTGGTGGAACACCTGCCCTACCTGAACCAGGTGCGCGAGCTCTGCGTAAAACAGGCCATAGATACCAGAGTCGCCAGCGACGATTACACCATCCCGGCCCTGATGGCCAACCACAACGTAACCCATTTTCAGTGCACCCCGTCCATGGCCACCATGCTGGCAGCGGATGCCGTGTCCCGCCAACAGCTGGGCAAACTGAAGCAGATGATGGTGGGCGGCGAAGCCTTCCCCACCGAACTGGCACAGGATCTACATGGTCTGGTACCGGGCAAGGTCACCAATATGTACGGCCCCACCGAAGCCACCGTGTGGTCGTCCACCTACGACCTGGAAGGCGAGAAAGGCACCGTGTCCATCGGCCACCCCATTGCCAACACCCAGATCTATATTGTTGACGAAAACCTGCAGCAGTTACCGGTAGGCGTACCCGGGGAACTCATTATCGCCGGCGACGGCGTGGTGCGCGGTTACCACAACCGCCCGGAATTAACCGCCGAACGCTTTGTGAAAGATCATTTCAGCCAGCACCCCGATGCCCGCATGTACCGCACCGGTGACCTGGCCAAGTATCAGGAAGACGGCCGCCTGGCGTACCTGAGCCGTATTGATCATCAGGTCAAGATTCGTGGCTACCGGATTGAGCTGGGCGAAATCGAAGCCCTGCTGGCCGCCCACGACAGCGTACGCGAAGCCGTGGTGTTGCTGCGGGAAGACATTCCCGGCGACAAGCGTTTGGTGGCCTATCTGCGGCCCCGGCCCGGAAAGGACATTGACAGCGACACCCTGCGCTCGTACCTTGCCGCAGAATTGCCCGAATTCATGGTGCCCTCAATCTACGTGCCCATGAAAGCCATGCCGTTAACCCCCAACGGCAAAACCGACCGCAAGGCACTGCCCGCACCCCAGTCACAACGCCGCGCCGGCGCCGACATGGTGGTACCGCAAAATGATACCGAGGCGCTGATTGCCGATATCTGGAAAGCGGCCCTGGGTGTGGATGCGGTGGGCATCAAGGATAACTTCTTTGATATCGGCGGCCATTCGCTGCTGGTAATCCAGATTCTGAAAGACCTGAATAACCACGAGAGCGTGACCAAAGCAGTACAGATGACCGACCTGTTCCGTTTTACCACCATCGAATCCCTGGCGCGCTTCCTGGAAGCCGACAGCGACGACAGCAACGTGGTGGAAACCAGTCAGGCCCGGGCCGCATCACGCAAAGCGGCCATGGCCCGCCGGCGTAAAGGTCGTCGCCGTTAGGCAGCAACGGATAACCTGAATACACCTGATCAAACCAGACAGCAGCGTTCAAGAAGAATACGCGGAGAGAAGCAATGAGCAACGGACCAGTGTCCCGGGATATGGCAGATAACGACGCCGAATTCGAAGAAAGCAGTGATATTGCCATTGTGGGTATGGCCTGCCGATTCCCCGGCGCCGCCACGCCAGACAGCTACTGGCACAACCTGCGGGACGGTGTGGAAAGCCGCGTTGAGCTGAGCGACGAACAACTGAAAGCCGCCGGGGTGCCGGCAGAGCTGCTGGAAAACCCCAATTACGTCAAATCCGGTATGTTTCTGGAAGCCTTTGACTGCTTCGATGCCGGCTTTTTCGGTTTCAGCCCGCTGGATGCCAAAATTCTCGATCCCCAGCACCGCCACTTTCTGGAATGTGCCTGGGAAGCCTTTGAAGACGCCGGCTATGATCCCGCCAAAGTGGATGGCGCCGTGGGCGTGTTTGCCGGTTCCGGCCACAATGCCTACATGCCCTACAACCTGCTCACCAACCCCGATATCGTCAACGATGTGGGCTTTTTCCTGTTACGCCACACCGGTAACGACAAGGACTTTCTCGCCACCCGGGCCTCTTACCTGTTTGATCTGAAAGGCCCCAGCGTTAACGTACAAACCGCCTGTTCCACCTCGCTGGTGGCCATTCATATGGGCGTGCAGAGCCTGCTGAACGGCGAAAGCGATATGGTACTGGCCGGCGGCATCACCATTGAACTGCCCCACAACCAGGGCTACCTGTTCAAGGAAAGCGAAATCCTGTCGCCCGATGGCCATTGCCGCCCCTTTGAAGCCTCATCCAAAGGCACCGTGTTCGGCAGCGGCGTGGGCACCGTAATCCTGAAACGCCTGGACGACGCCATCGCCGATGGCGACCATATCCATGCCGTCATCAAAGCCTCCGCCATCAACAACGACGGCGCCGGCAAAGTCTCCTATCTGGCCCCCAGTGTGGACGGTCAGGCCGCGGCCATCCGCGAAGCCCTGGAACTGGGCGAGATAGATCCCAAGAGCGTCAGTTATATCGAATGCCATGGCACCGGCACCCAGCTGGGTGACCCCATCGAGGTGACCGCACTGACCCAGGCTTACGGCGCCGACAACGACCGCAAACAGTATTGCGGCATCGGCTCGGTAAAATCCAATATCGGCCACACTGACAACGCCGCCGGCGTGGCCAGCCTGATCAAGGTGGTGCAGAGCCTGAAGCACAAGCAACTGGCGCCTACCCTGCATTTCCAGAAGCCCAACCCGGCCATCGACTTTGCCAACAGCCCTTTCTTCGTGAATGCCGAGCTGCGGGACTGGATCAGCGAAGGCCCGCGCCGCGCCGGCGTCAGTTCCCTGGGCGTGGGCGGTACCAATGCTCACATCATTCTGGAAGAAGCCCCGGAGATTGATAACGACGTAGCGGATGATGCCATTAACCGCAGTCACCTGCTGCTGGTATCCGCCCGCAGCGACAAAGCCCTGCAGAAAAACTGCAACAAACTGGCGGAACTGTTCAGCGAAGACAGCTCACTGGATATCACCAATGTGGCCTTTACCCTGGCGGAAGGCCGCCGCGCCTTCGGCAAGCGCCGTTTCCTGCTGGCCGACGATCTGACCGAAGCCGCCAACCTGCTGGACAGCAATGACACAGAAAAAGTGTTCACCGCCGATGCCCCGCGGGATGCCAGAGACATCGCCTTTATGTTTGCCGGTGGTGGCGCCCAGTACGCCAATATGGGACGCGACCTGTATCACAACGAACCGGTTTACCGGGACGCCATCGATGCCTGCTGCGAACAGCTCAAGGCTTTTGTGGATTACGATCTTAAAGCCCTGATGTTCCCCGAACCCGGCAACGAGGCTGCCGCCGGCAAGGAACTGGAAAAGCCCACCCGCACCCTGCCTGCCCTGTTTGCAGCCCAGTACGCCCAGGCGCAATTGTGGCTGTCGTGGGGCGTGCAGCCGGCAGCCCTGATCGGCCACAGCGTGGGCGAAAACACCGCCGCCTGTATTGCCGGTGTGCTGTCGCTGAAAGACGCTCTGGGGCTGGTGGCCCTGCGGGGCAAACTGTTCGAAACCGTACCGGAAGGCGGCATGCTCAGCGTGTCCATGGACGAGCACGACCTGAAGCCGCTGGTGGACGAAGCCGGCCTGGATATCGCCGCCATTAACGCCCCGGGGTTTGCGGTAGCCTCCGGCGCCAAAGCCAAACTGGATGAACTGGAAAGCGCCCTCACCGCCAAAGACATTTCCTGCCAGCGGGTGCATATCAATATCGCCGCCCACTCGCGCATGCTGGAGGATATTCTCAAGCCCTTCGGCGACTACCTGCGTTCGGTGGAGTTGAACGAGCCCGAGATTCCCTTTATCTCCAATCACACCGGCACCTGGATCACCAGCGAACAGGCCACCGATCCGGAATACTGGGTAACGCACCTGCGCAACACGGTGCGCTTTGCCGACGGCGTAGGCACCCTGCTGGAAGAAGACAAATACGCACTGCTGGAAGTGGGCCCCGGCCGCACCCTCACCAGCCTGGCCGGTATGCACAGCCTGCGCAAACCGGAACACACCATTATTAACTCCATGCGCCATCCGGACGACGACCAGCATGACGTGCGCTTTATGCTGCAAACCCTGGGCACCCTGTGGCAGGGCAATGCCACCATCGACTGGCAAACCTATTACGAGCCTGCCCAGCCCTGCCGGGTATCCCTGCCCACTTACAGCTTTGACCATGCCAAACACTGGGTGGAGCCGGGCAAGTCGGTGATCTCTGCCGGCCTGAGTGGCACAGCGGGCTTGGGAATGGAACGGGCCGAATCCACCGCGGATGCCCTCTATCAACCGGTATGGCACCGCACTCCGCTGGTGGCCACACCGGATAGCGAGGCACCCGCCCCGGCAACACTGATCATTGCCGGCCAGTCATCCATAACCAACGCCATCGCCGACCAGCTCAACAGTCTGGCCAACCGGCTGATCTGGGTGCGAGCCGGTAACCAGTTCAGCAAGATCAGCGACAGTGAATACCAGCTGCGCCTGAACAACCCGGATGACTACATTCATCTGGTGAGCGACCTGGCCAAGGCCGGCACAGTGCCCGGCGCCATTCTGCACACCCTGGCCCTGGACAGCACCCGGGACGCCAGCCTGCAAGCCCTGCCGCAGGATCGCTACAAGGTGTTCGACAGCCTGCTCTATCTGGCCCAGGCCCTGGGCACGGAAGATATCAGCGGCCCCATCAAATGGGTGAGCCTGTCCAGCGACAACCAGCAGGTAGCCGGGGAAGCCCTGAAAAACCCGCTGCAATCCCTGTTGCTGGGGCCTAGCCGCGTGATTCCCCGGGAATTCCCCGGGTATCAGTGTGTGGTGGCCGATATCAGCGAACAGCAGCTGGAAGACAGCTGGCTGCACCGGCAAATTGCGCTGGAACTGAATGCTCCCGTCGATGCCGCCAGCAACACCATCGCCTACCGGGGCAAAGCCCGCTACAGCCTGGTGTATGAAAAACAGAGCCCCGCTCCCGCCGCTCCCGTACAAACCAAGGTCAGGGAAGACGGCACCTATCTGATCACCGGCGGTCTGGGAGGACTGGGACTGGTGGCAGCCGCAGAACTGGCCCGCGATGCCAGGGTCACACTGATCCTGATGGCCCGCAGCAAACTCCCCGAGCGGGAACACTGGTCCACCCTGATCGAACAGCGGGCCCCGGAAGCCGCCAAGCTACAGCGAATTCTGGACATTGAAGCCACCGGCGCCAAAGTCATTGTTGCTCAGGGCGATGTGGCCAATCCGGCGGACCTGCAACAACTGCAGCAGGCTCACGGCCCGGTGAACGGCATCGTGCATACTGCCGGTGTGATTGATGACACCCTGATCCAGCTGAAGGAAATGCCCGAAGCCGTAGCAGTGCTCAAACCCAAAGTGGAAGGCACCCTGGCTCTGGCCCAGGTATTCGATATTGAGGCACTGGATTTCTTCGTGCTCTACAGTTCCACCTCGGCCTTCACCGGCCTGGCAGGCCAGGTGGACTATGCGGCCGCCAATGCCTATCTGGACGCGTTCGCGCACTACCAGAGTGGTCTGGGTCACTGTCAGGTGGCCAGCATCAACTGGCCCGCGTGGAAAGAAGTGGGCATGGCTGCGTCCATCGCTGATGGCTCCGCCGATCTGGTGCAGGCCGCCGGCCGGCCGGTGGAACACCCGCTGCTGGATCGCTGCACCCTGGAGAATGATCAGGAAGCGGTGTTCTCCACCCTGTTCAGTGTGGAGCATTACTGGCTGCTGGCGGAACACCGCCTTAAAGGCGGCAGCGCCCTGATTCCCGGCTCCGGCTATATCGAGCTGGCCCGGGCCGCCTTTTGCGAGATTCACGGCCCCGGCCCGGTAGAAATCGATCACGCCTCTTTCATTGTGCCCTTTATGGTGGCGGACGATGAAACCAAAGAACTGCGCGTGGTGCTGCATCGCGAGGGCGACAACACCCAGTTCCGCATTGAAAGCGGCCAGAGCGACGAATACCTGGAACATGTCACTGGTGCCATCCGCCGTGGCAGCCCCGTCAGCGGCAACACCGATCTGCAGACCCTGCGGGATCGCTGCCAGCTGGGCGAGCAACTCTTCAGCGACCCGGATCACCACCCCCATCTGGATTTTGGTGAGCGCTGGGAGTGCCTGAAAAAAGTCAGCATCGGCAGCCATGAAGCCCTGATCACCCTCGCCGTTGATGAACAGTATCAGCCGGAGCTGAGCAGCTTCCGGCTGCACCCGGCCCTGCTGGACATGGCCACCGCCGGCGCCCAGGTGCTGATGGACGGCTACAACCCCCAGGAAGAATTCTACGTGCCGGTGGGCTATGGCCAGCTGCGCTTTAACGGCGACATGCCGGCCAGTGTGTACAGCCATGTCACCTACAAGCCGCCGGCCGAAGGCAACCATTCCCACGACGTGCTGCTGTTTGATGTGGCCCTCTATAACGATGCCGGCGAGCTGTTCGCCACCATCACCGATTTCAGCATGCAGCGGGTGGCTGAAGGCGCCATTTCCCGCGCCGCGTCCATCAGCTCCACCAATGATATTGACCCCACCCTGCAACGCACCCTGGAACTGGGTATCAGCAGCGAGGAAGGGGCTGCCGCCCTGCGCTTTATCATTGATGGCGGCCTGGCGCCGCAAACCACGGTGTCGGTGTATGATCTGGACGGCCTGGTGAGTGAACTGGTGGCGCCTTTTGCACCGGCAACGGTGGAAGAAAAACCCGAAGACCTGCACGATGCGGATGCCGATCCGGATATTCCCGCCATTGAAGCCGTGCTGGTCAAGCACCCGGCGGTGGCAACCGTGGTGGTGCGCTCCCATCTGGATGAAGACGGCAGCCGCCGCCTGATTGCCCACTTTCACCCGGATGAGTGGGAACAGATTACGGTGAGCGAATTCCGCAAATTCGCCAAGAAAGAACTGCCGGCCGATCAGGTGCCCCAACATTTTGTTGAAATGTACGAGCTGCCCCTGGACGGCGAAGGCAATATCGACCGCAAGCAGCTGCTGGACCCCCTGGCCCCGGTGGATACCTACATCGCCCCCCGCACCAGTACCGAAAAACAACTGGCCAAAATCTGGCAGGAAGTACTGGGCGTGGACCGGGTCAGCCTGAGCGATAACTTTTTCGATATCGGTGGCCACTCACTGATTTCCATCCGCGTGATCGTGAAAGCGGAGAAGAAATTCGGCGTGCGCCTGGATCAGGCCAAAATGGTCCTTCTCACCCTGGAGCAAATGGCCCAGGATATTGCCGCCCAGCTGCCGGAACAGGAACCCCCGGCAGCCGCACCGGAAGGGGCCACTGCCGACAGCACGGCCCCGACAGCGCCCGAACCTGCCAGCACCGGTACCCAGAACACCACCGGCACGGAAGACAAGGGTAAAAAGAAAAGTCGCATCAAATCGTTATTTGGACGGAAGTAAATGGAACCATTCTTTTTCGGAGATTCAAAACAGCCGCTGTACGGCGTGTTTCATCCACCGCAGGCCAACACGGCCAGAAACCACGGCGTGGTGCTGTGCTACCCGTTCGGCCAGGAATACATGCGCTGCCACCGGGCCATGCGCCAGCTGGCCATGCTGCTGAACAAGCAGGGCTACCATGTGCTGCGCTTTGATTACCGGGGCACCGGTGATTCCGGCGGCGATGTGGAAGACATGGTGCCGGCGGACTGGATTGACGATACCTGTGCCGCCGTACAGGAACTGCGGGACATGGCGGACCTGACCACCATCAGCCTGGTGGCCCTGCGCATGGGCAGCCTGATCGCCGCCAGCGCCTGCCAGCGGCTTGATGATATCGACAGCCTGGTGCTGTGGGATCCGGTATTGTCGGGGGATTCCTACATTGCCGAGCTGAGAGGCGAGATCGAAGGCGACCCCGCCAAGTTCCGCTACAACTATATCGATCAGGACGGCACCCTGCATTTTAACGGTTTCCCCCTGTCCCGGGCCTTTCAGGACGGATTGGCGGCCATTAATCTGGCTGATTTTTATCCGGAAAAGGTAAAACAGGTGTATCAGGTAGTTTCCCACGAAGATCAGGTGTTTACGGATCTGAAAGGCCACTGGAGCGACCAGAAATCCTACAAATACCGCCATGTCCCCGCACCCGGGGACTGGAATTTTGTGGATGGAAATGGTGGAATTCTCTTACCGCAGCCCATTATTCAGGACATTGTTGGCCTGTTTTCCGCCAACAACTAGTGCGAACAGAGACCCTGGCAAGAGTGGCTCAACTTATTTTATTAGGATTGTATTGCGATGCATGAACGTATTCTCAGAATCGGCAAACCGACACCATTAACCGGTGTAGTGTCCATCCCTGACAGTTTCAACGCCAAAAAACCCGCCGTACTCATTTTTAATTCCGGCGTTATGCATCACATTGGTACCTGTCGGATCTCGGTCAAACTGGGCCGTGCCCTGGCGGATGCCGGCCTGCTGGCATTCCGGTTCGACTTTTCCGGCATCGGCGACAGCTCACCCCGCAGCGGCACCCTGTCCTTTACGGAAAGCGCGCCCCAGGAAGTGGCCGAGGTGATGGACTTCTTCCAGAAAACCAAGGGTATCGACAAGTTTATTGTGTACGGCCTGTGTTCCGGCGCCGATGCATCCTACGAAACCGCAAAAGTGGACCCCCGAGTGGTAGGCCTGTGCCAGATCGACCCTTACTGCTACCGCACCCCGAAATGGCACCTGTACTACTGGATGCCCCGCCTGCTCAGCCCCAAGCGCTGGCTGAACTTTATCAAAACCCGTTTTATATCGCCGGAACCCAAAACGGCAGAAGCCGTAAAAGAAGTGGGCGAAGAAAACGTGGAGCTGCCCACCTATATCCGGGAGTTTCCACCCCAGGAAGAAGTGGCGGAACACCTGCAGAAAATCGCGGATAGGGATATCCCGATCTACAACATCTTCACCAACGGCCAGAAAGAAATTCTCAATTACCCGAACCAGTTTGCTGACAGCTTCAGCAATGTGAATTTCCGCGGCCTGCTGCGCGTGGATTATTTACCGGAAACCCGCCACATCATTACCGAGCCGCCCTATCAGAAACTGGTGGTGGAAAGAATTGTGGACTGGGCTGTGAATACGGTGACCAGCAAACAGCTGGCCGGCCAGAGTGCCGACAACGCCAGCGCAGATGAGGCGAACGCAGCGGCAGCCAGATCCGCGGCCTGACGCCTACAACCTTTAAAGCCGGTTCAATCCGAACCGGCGTTGCAGCACTCGACTTTTCGCCGGTTCCGGCAGCCATCTTGCCAGTAGGGGATAAAAGCGGCTGCCCCGCCCGATATTCAATGTAGTTCCCGATACCCGGGCGCCGCTCGTCTTCGCTTTCAACACAACATTCACACCTTGCACCAGCTCACGGGCAAACTCACTGGCTGGGGTCGCCTTCTTCTGGGATGCTGTGGCCCGGGAAAGAATGCCGTCACGGATCGAATGGTAGAGTGAATCCTCCGTCAGCCAGTCTTTAACGCCCTGCTCCGCTGCCTGCCCGAAATTGGATTTGATGGCACCGGGCTGCACTGTGATCACATCAATCCCGAAAGGCGCCAGTTCCATACGCATGGCATCGGAAATACTGTGCAGGGCCGCCTTGCTGGCGCAGTAAGCGCCGGCAAAAGGCGTGGTCAGCACGCCGGAAACACTGCCGATGTTGATAATCAGTGGCAACCGGGACTGCCGCAATAAGGGCAGCAACGCCTGGGTTAACATCACCGGGGCAATCACGTTGGTTTCAAACTGCTGCCGCAGTTTGTGCTCGGGAATTTCCACCATGGGGCCCATGGCCGAGATACCGGCATTGTTAATCAGTATATCGACGGGCTCATTGTTCCGGGCAAGGTAAGCTGCCAGCTGTTCCCGGCTGGCCGCATCGTTCACATCCAGGGCCTGGGTATCGCAGCCTTCCTGGCGCAGGGATTCAATGGCAGCCGGATTTCTTGCCGTGGCAATCACCCCGTCACCGTTTTGCAAAAACGCTTTCGCCAAAGCAAAACCGATACCGCTGGAACAACCGGTTATCAATACGTTTCTTTTTCCGGACGCTAATATCATGCCGCCACCAGTTTGTTATGTTTGCGCAGTACCGGACGCGGTATGCGGAAATTCATTGCTTTAACAGACGCAGGGCCCAGCGATTCAGCGAGCCACTCATCCACCGCTTTCTTATCTGCCTGTGGCAGGTTGTGATAATAAGTTAACGGGCGCTGCATCATCCACTGGGCATAGGGAAAAATCAGACGTTTTTCACTGGCGTTGCCAATGGTCAGTGTGTGTTCACCAATGGCTCTGGAAATCGCTGCTTTATGAGGGTTCTGCTGCAGCCAGCTCGCCAGCTGAATTGCCGTATCTTCCAGCAACGGCCAGTAATCACTGAACAGATGCGACAGCATGGGGAGCAGCGTATCCGGTATCGCGTCATCGTCCAGAAAAGCACCGGCGTTCTGCGAAGGACGGTTGATTCTTTCCAGCCAGTCAATCACCCGCGGGGCCTGCTCCTGCAGCATTTTCTTTGGTACCGGATCCCGCCACATATGAGCATACATGGGGCCCGCCAGAGAAAAGTCACCCACGCAGGGCCGTGAGCCCAGCAAATAATCATGCGTTTCAAGATGGCTGTTAAACCAGAGCAGAAACTGACGGTACCAGGCTTCAATAGCAGGGGCGGTGTTTGCGGATATTCCCAACGGCTTTAACGCACCCTTGAAAGGGCCTGACAGTTTTTTACCGGCATAACGCTTTAACGGCGCCGGTAACCAGGGACCTGCCACGTCACCAAATGCTTCCATTACATAGTCATGCTGCTGTGAAAGATAGGACCAGCGATAATGCATGGCCGGCAACGTAAACCACTCATCGCCATAGATTTCAAACAGTAACGCCACCAGTTTCTGTTTCGGCGAATCCGGATAAACTGATCGATCCGGAAAGCGTTGCTCAAGAAAATCAATAATCTCGGTAGTGTCCTGCACCACCATATTGTCCGGCGTATGCAGCACCGGAATAAAGCGTACGCCTGTTCGCGGAATGATAAACCGCTGATACACCAGCAGGGTGGAAAGTTTTTCCTTGAAGGGAATTCTTTTGTATCGCAAATAAGGCCGGATTTTTCCCGTATAGTAGGAATGGTCCGTACCATAAAGTATGTAGTGAGAGCTCATCGCCACCTCCGTACTCGAATCCTCATGTATTCCTTGTACACTGCGGTTCTCCGTGCGGTGCTTCCTTGCACTCACGCAAAAATCCTGATTTTTAAAAACACGTTTTTATAAAAAAACAGGCCCGCAGGGAAGGTTGTTTGCCGTAACGCAAACGGCGGGCCTGAAAAAAGCCATCAGAGTCAGCATCCTTTTGGCATCACAACTTTTTCTTCACAATTTCAGGCGGTGGATTTCAGGCTCACTGCCTTGCCCAGGGTTTTAAAGACCGGTTCCCGGGGAAAACGTTTCCGGGTGAGCAGGTTACCCAGCCAGCGTGGCGCCGGATCCATGGCATGATCCACATCCGCCAGGTGCACCAGCTGTTTGCCGTTGCTTTCACCATTCAGCATGCGGAAAAAAGCCACCGGTGCATTGCTGATGCCTTCAAGCGTGTCGATATTGGCTTTCAGTTTGCCCTGTTTTACCCAGGCGGCCAGTTGCACAATGGCTTCCATCATGCGGGGCTTATAATCCAGCAACACAAACCCCTGTTTGCGTATGCGTTTGGCCAGAATCACATTATTATCCCGGCGCCCGGTATCCTGGCGGGTATCACTTAAATGGCTGATACCTAACCGCCCGCATACCACAATGCGGGCACAATCGTTGTACAAATCCAGCAACGCTTCGGAAATATCACCGCTGGTATTATCAAAGTAAATATCAATGCCCAGCGGGCAGGCATTTCTCAGATCACGGGCCAATTGTTCGGGGGTTTTATCCCGGTAACTCACGGCATCATCATAGCCATAGTCAATGATCACCTGGCGGGCTTTGGCTTCGGTGGAAACGATGGCTACAGTTTTACAGCCTTCCATTTTGGCCAGCTGGGCCACCAGGCTGCCGACAGAACTGCCACCGGCAGACACTACCAGGGTGTCGCCCGCTTTGGGTTTGGCAATATCGTACAAACCAAAATAAGCCGTAGCGCCGGTGATACCCACCGGACCCAGATACAGGGGCAGGTCCGCCAGGCCAAGATTAATCTGGCGGCTTTCGTTCGGATCTTTCTGCAGCGAATATTCCTGCATATCAAAACGCCCCAGGCGCACTTCACCGGTTTTCACAGCGGGGTTACGGGACTGCACTACCTGACCGATACCGTAGGCATGCATGACATCGCCGGGATTGACGCTTTCAGCATAATTGTTTTCATCGCGCATGCGGCCTACCAGCGCCGGGTCCATGGAGAGACACAGATTCCGGACCAGAAACTCGCCGGGGCCCGGTTGCGGCATGGGCAACACAATGGATTTGAAGATATCCGGCTGGGGGCGGCCATCCGGCCGTTTCAGAAAACGGATCGCGTTGTTGCGTTCAGGCAGCTCTTGCATTGGGAACCTCGCGTGCATGGGGGAACCTCGCGTGCATGGGGGAACCTCGCGTGCATGGGGGAACCTCGCGTGCATGGGGGAACCTCGGTGATGATCAGATAACGCTCATTATACACAGCGAAGCACTAAAGTGAACCATATTCACTTATGATATTATTTCATATTAACAAAAGTCTGTTTCAGTTCCCGCCGGTAAAACGCCGAATCCCTGCCATCTTTCCTGAAATCCCGCTAATCCGGCATCAAAAAAGCCGACTGAATGCAGTCGGCTTTTGCGTCCGGTCGTTCTGAATTTCTGCCCTGTCACAGCTCGGTCAGCTTCATGGGGAAACCGGCCATGGCCACCTTGGGGTAGCGTTTCGCCGCTATCCGTTTGGCCTCTTTGGCCTCCAGCCCCAGCTGGCGCAAACAGATCTCCGCTACTTCATACACGGACTTTTTCGGCAGGGTCTTCCGGTAGATCGCCTCTGCCACCGCCATCACGCTGCCTTCAAGCATAATCAGGTTAAGGCCCACGTTATCCATGGCAAAACGATCCATCTCAATGGCTAGCTGAAAATCCTTGTAGGCCCGCTGATAGATACTCTGGCGAAACACATCCTGAGCCAGTCCGGCATCAAACAGCAACCAGCCCAGTTGCGAGGTTTCACTGATTCGCTGAATGGTAAACACGATCGAGGCGGCCAGAATTTCAGCCGGGTCTTCCAGGGTATCGGTAATCTGATTCAGCTCTTTATGGTAATAATCCAGCGCCAGCTGGAACAGGCCGTCGATCACCTCTTTCTTGCTTTTGAAGTAGTTATAGAAAGTGCCCAGGCCGATATCCGCCCGCTCGGTAATATCATTAACGGTAATCTCTTCCAGATTCCGCTCCAGCAACAGTTCCTGAATCGCTACCAGCAGATTTTCGCGGGTCAGCAGTTTTTTTCGCTCCCCCCGGGATAAACCCGCCAGCTTGTCTTCACCATTAGCAGGCGTCGCGGACGTTGTTTTTTTAACGGCCGTACTTTTGGATCTGGCCGCCTTTTTTGCGGGGGATGAAACAGCTTTTTTGGCCCTGGCCATGCACAACTCCGATGGTCTTCAATAAACAACTGGGCGCAGTATAGCAAAGCCACCGGTTGGTAGCAGGTCTTTCATTAATGAATCTACGTCATTTATGATGGTGACGGGCTCTAAACAATCTGCGAGTCCACAAACTGATGAATGGCCTTTTCACCCACATCATCAATGGAGGTGATTTCAATACTGCATTCATACTCACTGCCGTGGGGAACCACCCGAAGAATCCGGGCATAAACCTGGGTTGAATCACAACCCAGCAGCGAGGTGGACATATTCAGTTTGATTTCTGAATGGGGATCAGGAGCAAACGGCAGAGCCGCTAATAAGCCGTTGTAACTGATATCCAGAATGCGGCCATAGAATATTTCCGGCAATACGGTTTTACCGCGCATCATCTGAAACACCAGCGGCATATCCACTTTTACCCGATGGCTGCTGCGAACCTCCCGTTCCGGAACCTGCATCAGTGTGGGATAAGTGGTGGACTTCAATTCGTAAAGGGTCACCGGTTCGGTTTTGCCTTTTACCATGACTTCTTTTTCGCCGGATAACTCAATATAATCCTTGGCCAACCGATAACTGTTTTCACTCAACAAGATCTGCCCCCGCAAACTATGGGCCTCTATCCGGGACACCAGATTCACCTGGCTGCCAATCACTGTGTACTCGCGGTATAAATCCGAGCCCACCGTACCCGCCACCACCACACCGGTGTTGATACCAATCCCCATATAAAGGGGAGGAAAACCCACTTCCGAACTGATTTTATTGATATCGTTCATGGCCAGCTGCATTTCAACCGCACAGCCGATGGCCCGTTGCAAATCATCGTTACCGCTTGTGGGGGCGCCAAACAATACCATAATAGCGTCGCCCATAAATTTATCGATGGTGCCCTGATAATCAAAAATGATTTCGCTCATTTTGCGAAAGTAACGGTTGAGCAGTTTAACGGTATCAAAGGGCGTCAGCTTTTCAGACACCGAGGTAAAACCACGCAGGTCAGACATTAAAATGGTTACCTGACGATATTCGGTGGAGTTCTCCGGCAATACCGCCTCTCTGACCAGTTGAGTAAGCTGCCGCTCCAGTGCCGGGCGCTGATGGTAAGTCACCGGCCCTGCGCATCCAGCCTCAAAGGTTTTGATCAGTTTCTCCACCACCTTACTGAGTTCAGACTCATTCATCAGGCTCACCAGGACTAAAACGCTACACGCTAATAATAGCCGTTTTGGAGCCTTATATTATTAGGGCCTCACTGTTTCCGGTCTAGGCCGCTTGTTCCGCCGACTTCATTGCAGTGTCTATGTTGCAAGGAGTTTCCGGCTGCTTCTCCGAAAAGAGCTGACTCGATATCTCAGCCAGTTTTTCCAAATAAGAGTCCACTCGACTGCGTCGTTCCATGTCTGTAATTGAACAAACTAACTCATTGATATCAGGAACTTTTTTATGATGGTAAATCGCTTGAACAAGCGCCCCTTCCTCAATTTTTTCTTTAAACTTCCGGTCTTCGCCATCCACCCCACCCACCAGCCCAAACGACAGAAGGTTAACAATCATTCGGGTGATATTAGTACCCTTTAATCCATTTGGTTCAAAATCAATAGCCTCTAATCGCTTTGATACGTTCAACGGCGGAATCGGTGTGACCAGGATTTTTCCTTTATGATCATCGTGATACCGGATTTCACTGACTTCATACTCACGCTCCGATTGGGTGGTTAGCCTCAAGATCCGTCGTAGTGAATACACAACACTTTGCGACAAGGTTTTACTCAGCAAAGAAAAAGTGTATTGCGTCTGAGCATACAACGCCCAAATACGTAAAGTCTGAAACAACACAACTCTGGATTGATATAGTGTTAGATCCAGTTCCCGATCATAACCACTCAACTTATTATCTGCATGGATTCCCTCGCAATAACGTGTAATAGAATCTATTAAGTGATAATTCTGGTAGAGCTGTAACAAAGTACCGCTACATTTGGAACTTCGCAGATGCAGAACATTAACATTTCTAAAAACCTGTTCGGATATTTCCATGTTATAGCACAATGTTAATAACACTGACTCAATATCCTTATCCCCATTCACTTTTTTCTCCAACAATGGAACGGTGGTCGCCAGTTGTCTATCCAGCACCGACGCGTTAACATCGATCTCATCCCGCAGCGCTCTGACGGCCTCTTTTCTTTTAAAATAGTGATTTAGATAAAATTCAATAATTTTTAACTGAAATGCCAATACTGTAACAATGATACTTACAATTGCTATTATTGAAATAGAGTTCTCTTGCAGCTGATCTTTTATATTAAAGTACTCTTTGTATTCTTCTATTTGGCCCAATATTTTATCACCATAATCAGATAAAGAGGCAATAATCCCAGGAATCTCTGCCTCCACTCCATTTACTGTTTTCTGTAATTTAATCAATGCCCGATCAGCGCGACTCCTCGGGAGCTTGTAAGTACCCATTGGGCACCGATATTCTGTTTCATCAGGCAAGTCATAACAATAGGTCGCCGACCTTAAAACATAAACGGGAGTTTCATCATATTCAGGCACCAAGATCTTGAACCAAGCATGACGTGTGTTATTAAAATTATCACCGTAGTTATAATCCAAAAGAAACACCCGCCTGGTATTAAATAACTTGCCTGCCAGGTGGATTCGATTCTCTGGAGTGGCTTCTGGAAAACTATAGAAATCTATATGAGACTCTACATCGCGGGTAGTTACGTAAGAGGAAGCATCAACGCCACTCGACAAAAGGGTTAACGTTATTCCCAACAGCAATATTGGAGATCTGATCTGAGGCCTGTTCATCTTCCTCTCCTCAAAATAGCCTTCACCAGTTAGTCATAGGTATTATTTCATAGTGCAAAAAGCTGCACTCTACCTATGACTAACAGTAGCATTTGTTTATAGTTTAAATGTCTATTCAAATACCAACCCACTCCTGACTTAACACTGTCCAAAAGTCCATAGCACCACCAGCTGTTACGTAGTCATAGGGGAGCCAGCCGTATCCTTTATCCCCCCACTCTTCTCCCCAGGAATTACGAATTTTGAGCGCCTGTCTCCGGTCGTCATAACCCACCGCCAGTACCGCATGGCCGCCCAATGGTGATTCTTCCGCCTCGGGCACCGGAATAAGATAGTCAGGGCTGCTGATTTCGTTGATGGATGGAAATACCAAGAAGCCAAACGCAACAGGAAAACCATCGGCCAGCACCTGCTTGATACTATGAAGGTTGGCTTCACCGGTACTGTCTGAATGATCCAGCCGGAAATATTGAATCGCCTTAAAATTGGCCGCCATGGAATAAGCAAAGGCATTCGGCTCCACATCATAATGCAGCTCTTCATAAGGCCAGTAGCGTGCAGCAGGAACGCCGAAAATACGCAATGCTTTGATGGTATTACGAATAGTTGCACCAGTATCACCAGTGACACACATCAGATTTCGGGTGGCTTTGTAAAGAAACAGGCGGGAAAAATCCTCTGTTCTCTTTGAACTTCGCTTTATCAGATATTCAACCATCCCTATCACCGCATTTGCTGTGCAGGAACCGAGCTGGCCTTGATCTTCGATCAACGTAAAATCACCACTTTGCGTGAGATCCTGCTCTACCGGTAACTCCGTGTCGGCTGGTGACAACATGAACGACCGGGAGCTACTGGACTTCCGCAGTTCCTTCACCAGGGTTTGAAAATGATTGTCTTCATCCTGCTGTATGGTGCTCAGGGTTTGGTCACGAAAATCCGGAAGGTCGCGAATAAACCCCAGGCGCACTGCCTGCTTGTTGCGATTGTTGATCGTCGTCGACTGTGGACCAAACAATAGAGTCCCGCTTGTTCGCCCCTCAGGAGCAGAAGCCACAGCGGAACCATACACGGCTTGATTACCAAGAACGGAGATATTTTTCATGATTATTGACCCTCTGTAGTATTACCGGGCACAGGTTTTGTGCTAGTTGAATTTCGCGGTACCGGTATAGGTTGCGTGTGAAAGGTGCCTACCAGCTTGGCGCCATACTGGGTACAAAGATGCTGAACATACTGGCTCCCGCCGGCGTCACCACAAATGCCTCGCAACTGCTGACCCAGCTCCAGCATCTGTGAAATACTGGGTGGCTCTGAACCAAACCAGCGCTGCCAGAAATTGCGACTATCGTTGCTGACACCTTCTTGCAACCACTGACTGGAAATGGTGAAACCAAGAGAACGTTCTGTGACATAAAGGGCACAGCTGGACAAATAGCTCGGTGCCTGGTCGCAATCGCTGCTCAATCGGTGCAGCTTCTTGATCGCTCCATTGGGCTCGTTCACTAAGAATAGAATTGGAAATGTCTGACGCTGTAATTCCAGCGACGGCCTGGAACCGGTGAGTGTATTGGCCACAAACGTCGGCCCTACTTCAACGGTAATCAGCTCATCGCCAAAATGGCTGATATTGACCTGATTATCAAGACTACGGCTTACATAATCCTGTTGCTTCTTCCTGGCAAATTCAGCAAACAACTCCGCCTGTTGTTCGGTACCTGGCGCTTTTAATGCTTGTGCCAACATTAACGACATCTGGATCTGGCTGAGCTGACGATTAGAAAGATCCAATGTCTGCCCTACCTGAATGGGAGAGATCGCAGTGACCGCCAGTAATTTATCAGAAGCCTCCAGATCACTATCACTCAGCAACGGCGCTATCCGTTGCGCCATTTTCCAGGCATTGGCCAACTGGGCCTCATAGAATGTGGCGAAGATCTTATCCCCCCCCACTAACAAGGACCTGAGTTCGTGTTGTGTTAACGATTCCTCGGGATCCTTCCCGCTGATAAACGCCGCGTTAGCAGATATCTGATTCGCCTGTAAGCGGGTCAAAAGGCGCCGTCGATATTGATCACAGATATCGGCATTACAAAGCTGCTTACGCTCCATATCCAGATACAACAACCATCGGTGAGGCTCCGGTTGACTGACATCTTCCAGAAAAGCGTACTGCCCCTGTAACGGACGCCGGGTAAACTGAGTGTAGGGCTGGATATTAATGTTGGCCCGATAACCAGCCTGCGTGTAGCGTCCAGGGGTTACTGACAGTGACGCCACGCCAAGCAAATAATTGTTATTGGTTTTATTCAGGTGTTCTTTTCCGGTCAACAACCGGTACATAGCAGATTCAAGGAAGTTAGCCTGAGCCTGACGCATAGCAAAATGGTCCGGCAGCTTGTACGCGGTGGTTTGAAGCAGGCTTTTGGTTTCTTCCGGTTTCTGCAATTGATCCAGAATGGATTTTTTCAGGGCAAAATCCCTGAATTCCGGCAAGTCATTATCCAGCTTGTCTGGTTTACTTTCTTTAAGCGTTGCCAGGTAGGCCGTTTGACAAGCCTGGTTTTCGTTTAAAGCTTCGCGCTGCTTGCTAAGCTTTTGTTGTTCATCCGCTTCAGCATCCGCCAGGGAAAACTGCTGATTGGCCAGGCTAATGCAGGTTTCGTAAATGCGAATCGCCTCTTCGCGTATAGCTTCACGGGTTTGTGCCTGATATCGGGATTCTTCCAAATACTGTTCCAATACATCTTGATATACTTCACGGGAAACCGTATTGGTCTGCTGACTTACGCCTAACGAAGCATTCAATATGGTTTGGATAAAATAAGCCACACCAGCATTGACTTCACTTTTGGCATTATCAAACGCCTGTTCAGGGTTATAGTCGTCCAGCTTGAATTCAAGCCAGTCCGGCACCGTGGACAAAATCGGCGACGACATGTGGGCAGTCCCCCAATCGGCCACAATTTGTGATGCCGTATCAAAGGGCTCATAGCTTTCATCTTTTTCCAGCGAATAGGTAGTGCAGGCGCTTAACATCCATGCAGATGCGACATAGAGAAAATATTTTCCGGCGCGGCCATAACAAAAATCAGTATCCAGCAACATAATCATAATCCTGCCAATCCATTTGTGAACACCACCAGTCTACGTTGAACCAACTTGCTGCCAATCCACTTTAAGGCCTAAACCTTCGTTTATAACCTTTGCTTGCCACACAAGCTTGAGCGAAGCTTTATCCGGAGATACACTTGACTCTGTCACTGGAAGTGAACCTGGAATATAACCGTGTCTGACACCCCACTGAAAAAAGCCATTCTTATCGATGACCACCCCATCATTACCGAAGCACTTACCACAGCTCTGCAGAGCTTTTGTGTCTTTGATATGATTGATATTGAATCTACTTTGGAAACCGCTAAAGAACGACTCCATAATGATCATACCTATGACCTGGCGATTCTGGATCTGCATCTGGGAGACAGCGAGGGAGCGGAATCCATGAAATGGATGCGGGAAACCTATCCTGATATACCGGTCATCATATTTTCTGCTGACGAATCCAGGGACACCATTACGCAATCCTTTGAGTACGGTATTCGCGGTTACATTCCCAAAAGTTCGGCTATGGACGTGATTATAAATGCGATCAAGATGGTACTAATGGGCAGTAGCTACATTCCTTCACAGGCTATTAATCAGGCCATGCCAAATGGCTCCGCTACCATTCAGGATACTGAGAATCCTGCTTCACAATTAACGCCTCGACAAACGCAGGTACTACATTTTCTCTTGCAAGGAATGCCGAATAAAGTGATTGCCCGAAGATTGGATATGGCAGAAGGCACCGTCAAAGCCCATTTGAACACGGTTTATCGGGTATTTCATGCACGGAATCGTGCCCAGGTGATTTTAAAAGCCAAAGGGTTTGGTATTACGAAGTAGTAACCCTTGCAACACTGGCATTTTCAAAACACTGAGATGCGGGAATTTCGATCCTGAAACACGTACCGCAATCCTGACCCGGTTCCAGATTGACCTGAACATCCAGTAATTTAGCGATATGTCGGACGATGGCTAACCCCAATCCTACACCTCGACTACGTTCCCCTTTGGGATTATCGATCTGCACAAAGGCGTTAAATATCTTTTCCTGGCACTCCGCGGGAATTCCACAGCCGGTATCTTCGATATAAACCTGATGCCGCCCCCGATCGCTTACCATGCGAATGGTCACCTGCCCTTTGCTGGTGTACCGTACCGCATTGCTCACCAGGTTTGAAAACAGTCGATACAGCAACTGTAGATCACTATTTACCCAAAGAGGCCTGGTCAGAACATTCAAGTTGATCCCCTTGTTCTGGCAAACCAACTGGTTTTCTGACGCCACATCTTTGAGCAGTTCCTCCAGATTGACTTTTTCCCGGGTAACGCTTATTTGACCGGCCTCAAGCCGGGAGAGATCCAGCAGGTTATTGAACATATGGTTAACGGTGTCCAGGGCCTTCTTCTGTTTTTCCAGAATCTGCTTTATTTCTTCATCCAGCTCATGCATCGCCAGGGTATCCCGAAACAGCGATACAGCGTATAAAGGTTGCCTTAGATCATGGCTGGCTGCGGCCATAAAAAAGGTTTTCGACCGGTTAGCCTGCTCCGCCTTATGCAGCGCGCTCTCAGTTATCCGCTTTTCCTTTTCCAGTTGCTTTAACAGACGCTCTTTGTCAAAGCGAATGGAAATACTTTCCGTAAAAATCCGCTGATTTCGCCGCGCAGCTTTCATCATCAAAAAGTAAATGGCCAGAATAGGCACCCAGACACTCAGCCCTTCTTTTCCTTGCATAGCCCAATACAAGACCGGTTGCACCAATAGAACAGGTATCGACAGTTTGAACGACAGATAATCGTTGGCCAGGTTGGTCATGGCCCCCAGCCCGAACAGACAAATCACTAACGTCACGAAGATCGCGGTGTCAGGATTACCCGGTATAGCTACCGTCCATACACCAGAACCCACCATCGCCTGCGTTAACAAACTGTTGACCCGCAGGCGTAAATCGTACTCTAACAAGGTCTCATTATTAACCGACTCAATCTGATGTTTTATTTCTTGTACGATTCGATATCGCACAAATTGCAGGCAAGAAACCGGCAGGATCCAAAACAGAATACCGGTTACAGGCGCTTCGAGCACCACCAGCAGAATTGCGAAAATTGAAGTAAGCAACAAAACAGTGGCAGGCGTTTGAGAACACCTTAACTGTAAGGAGTTTTGCAGGTGTACCCGATCCAGGCTGGAATCAATTTTCTGAGTCAGGAATCGCTCCAACATTGCGAACATCCTTAATTTGTCCTATTAATAACTCGCTGTCCTACCTGAACAATAACATTAGAGGGAACTAATATGAGTTACCACTATTCCAGCCCAGTAGACGAACTCATTGAATCCCAGTTACCCGCGACCGATGTATTAGTCGTGGGCTCAGGTTATGGTGGCGCTATTGCCGCCGCCAGATTGGCAGGCAGCAGATTCCAAGCAACGAACAATCAGTTACAGGTTACTGTGCTTGAGCGGGGAATGGAATATCAGACCGGTGAATTTCCTTCTGATATCACGAATATTCCCGGCAAGGTCCGCATTTCCACTCCGGAAGGCACCTATCCGAAAGGTAATGCTGATGCATTATTCGATGTGCATATCGGCAAGGGTGTGGATGTGCTGGTGGGAAGCGGTTTGGGCGGTACCTCCCTGATTAATGCCAATGTAGCAATTCGCCCAGAAAACGAACAGTTCGCAAGATCACCCTGGCCTTCGGCTCTTACACAAGATAGCAGACTGGATGATGCTTTTGATCGGGTTTCTCATTTGTTAGGGGTCAACCGGTTACCCGATGATAAACTAAAACAACTCAAGAAATATCAGTCTTTTAAACAGCTTGCAGAGTCACTACGTAAAACCTGCACTAACATGCGGTTGGAAGCAGCACCGATTACGGTGACGACAGAAAGCGGTAACAATGCGGTTGGACTTCATCAAAACGCCTGCACCTTATGCGGAAACTGCATTACCGGCTGTAACGTGGGTGCCAAAAACACCCTGATGCATAATTTTGTTCCTCTGGCGGCTGCCAGAGGCGCGCAGTTCTACACCGGTGCCACCGTGCTTTGGATAGAACCGATTCAGCAGGATGAAGTCTATCGCTGGCGAGTAGCCTATATCAGAACCCGGTCAATCAAGACTCCGCTGGAAGGGGAGATTTTTTACCTTAAAGCCCGGCATGTGATTCTGGCAGCCGGCAGTTTGGGCAGCACGGAAATCCTGGCCCGCACAAAGCAATTGGAGACCCTGACTTTATCAAAGAAGGTAGGTAAATCCTTTTCAACCAATGGTGATGCCATTGGCTTTTCCTTTGGTCATAAACACAAAGTTAACGGCGTAGGACGCGGCGATGTGCTGGCGGAACCGGATGAACAGGCTTGTGGGCCCACTATTACCGCCTGGGCACGCATTGACATACCCGCTACAAAACACTGTTTCAAGCAACGTTATCCCAAACAAACCGTTGTTCTTGAGGATGGAGCCGTACCTTATGGGCTGTCTCAGGTGTTCACCGAAGTCATGCCCACACTGGCACAATTACAGCGCCTGGGAAGCAATCAGTTACCGGGTTACTTTTCTGACTCCACGCCACCCAAAGATCCGCTAAGAACCTACCCGGACCAAAAGTTATACTGTCAGACCCTTCTAATGATGGGAGATGATCAACCCGATGGTTTTCTTGAATTTAAGTATTCAGAAAGGAACGATAAAATTCACCGTCACATGCCGGACCGCGACAGACACCTCAGGCTCACCGGAATCCAGGCGGGCCATATAGTACCTTACTGGACAGGCGATGATGCGCACCTGAAACCTATACATCTCCAATTGGAAGCACAGAATCTTGGTGATGGAATGGACACCGGACAGTACATTCCCAACCCTTTGTGGCAACTGATCCCCAAATCCGCGGAAAGTTTTATGACTGGAAAATTTCCGGGTGGTCGTCTGTTAAGTGTACATCCACTGGGTGGTTGCCCCATGGCAGAGCACGGCGATGAAGGTGTGGTAAATCATCGCTGCGAGGTATTTCACGGTAACAGCGATAAGGCTCTCCCGGGTTTGTATGTGATGGATGGCGCTATTATTCCGGCGGCCATTGGTGCCAATCCTTTTTTAACCATTGCGGCGCTGACCTGGCGCGCCGTAGACTTTCTACTCGACAGAGAAAACTTGATAGAAAGCACAACCCACCAGGTTCCACCCGCCCCTCAACCAGTCTACCCGCATTGGCACACGCCTGAACCCGCAAGGGTAAAACTACGGGAGCGCATGGTAGGCAAGCTTGATGCGCCGGACACGAACAACAGAAACCCGATACCTGACTGGCTGGAACGTTTTTACCAATCAGATGGCATGATTCTGGATATTCACTATCAACCCACCGACTTCCTGAAAACACTGGCAAATAACGGTACGCTGGAATGCAGCGTTTGCCTTTACAAAAACCCCGTCAATGAACAAACGGTGCTTGATACCCATGCCTATGGGGTACCTGATGCTCACCTGAAAAAGAACTGCCTGGTGGCAACCGGTAAAGGCACCTTCCGGCTGCTGGATGCCGATCTACCCAAAGGCACAGAAAAATTCACTCGCGCCATAATGTCCTTAAGCACCTACTTGCATCGCCGGGACGGAGTACTGGCAATCATCAAGCACCAACTCAGCAACGGTAAATCAATATCCCTGGCCAACAGCCTGGGCTTTGTCAAAGGGTTCTGGAAGCTGGCGGCCATGCACAGCGAATATCGCCACTTCAAATACAGCTTCAAGCTACAAACCCGGGATGACCACCAGCACATTGACATTACCGGCCAAAAAAGCCTGATGTGGGATCACCATCAGCCACGCTTTTGGGATAGCCTGTTAAATCTGGAAGGGGCATTTCGCTGTTCTTCCCTGTCCGTTGATACCAAAACCATCCTGCAGGTGGATATGGGCCACATGGTGGGGAATGGCCTGCTACAAGTTGACGACAGCCCTGATACCCCGGCCTCGCTGATGCAGTTAGGCGCACTGAGCAGTTTCTTTCTACGCTGTGTTCTGCACACAAGCTTCTGGGAATTTGGTAGCCCAGGTTACCCCAAACAGGAAGGTTCTGAATACAAAAAGTATTTACCCGATCTGGCTGTCCCGCCATTAAGAACCAAGTGGGATAAAGATATATGCCCTGTACCCTACCCTTTTGAAGTAATGCTCACAAACGATTCCCAAGTTAAGATAACACTAGAACTGAACCGCTACCCTAACACAGGAAAGCCACCACTATTACTGATTCATGGCCTGGCCCAGGGAAGCCGGATTTTCACAACCCCCACCATTACTCAAAACATGGTTCAGCATATGTACGAAGCCGGATTTGATGTTTGGGTACTGGACTATCGGCTCAGCAATAGAATCTTTCCCGAACTCAATACCGACGAAAAGAAAGACTGGGCCATTGATGAGATCGGACAGTTCGATATTCCCGAAGCCATAAATCTTGTGCTGCACACTACCCGGTTCGAGAAGTTAAGTGTTTTCGCCCATTGTGTCGGTGCCGTTGCCACCCAGATGGCTATTCTCGCCAATCATCAAAAAATCAGTACAAAAATTGACACCATTATTTTTAACGCTATTCACCCTTGGGTAACCCCATCGCCCAATAACCTGGTAAGAGCCAGACTGGGCAATTATTTGCGAAACATGATGAATGATTTGCTGTTGGATCCAGTACTGCATCCAAAGGATAAATCTGATGCACTAAAAATCCTGTTTGATCGATTCGCATTCAGCATGGCCCGGCTGAGTGAAGGTGAACACCAGCAACACCCCCGCAGCCATAAAGCGGAGGATAATATTCAGCAGGGTATCTGTGATCGTATGAGCACGCTGTACGGCCGCATGTGGAATCATCAAAACTTGTCTGAGGATCTGGTGAAACGCTGGCAGGATCTGGTGGGACCGGCCCCTGTCGATGTTTATCAGCACCTGTTTTATATGGTTTCAAGGCGGAGATTACTTAATCGGGACGGTGAAAACCTCTATCTGACCAGCGAAAACCTGCATAACTACTGGCAACAGATCCGCACTTGTTTTATACACGGCGAAGACAGCAAGGTCTTCAATCCCAGGTCGGCAAATGAATCTGCTCACGCTTTAAGAAACTATACCACCGCTACCGTGGATTTCTGGCACATTAAGGGTTACGGCCATATGGACGTAATTATCGGTAAAGATGCCAGTAAAGTTGTTTACCCGCAGCTTGCTAACTTTTTTCATAGGAAACCTACCTGTTTTGAAAACAGCAAGCTGCCCGCATCCAGCAATTATGGTGATCGCGCCAAAACCCATCCGGCAACCGGCCCGATTTTTCGTGGTGCCAAAGCCGATAATGGCCGGCTGGCATTGGAATATTGGGTGGAAATGCCTAAATTCAATACCCTGAGCCTTGAAGATATCTTGATTCAGGGAATAGATCCGCGACCAGAGGTGCGGATAGAACCACTGCCAGGCTCCGGGGAATTCTATCTGCTGACAATTATCATTGCGCCGGAACATTATCGAATACCGTCTTTTTTCGCCCGCTTAGAACAAGCTGACGGCGATCCTGAACAACCCACCGAAAATGATAAGTTTGAGATTTTTGACAGCGCTGCCGTGTTGCAGACATTTCTATCCAAACATATTGACGGCGGGAACAAAAATACCAATCAAGGCCGGAGGTTAATGATTGACTTTGGCGCTTCGGACAATAAGGGTAACGAGCTACCGGCCTGGATACAAAAGCGCTGCTTTCCGGCACCGGAAGCCACCATCGAATTTATCTGCGGCTCCTGCCGTTACCCAGGTACGCCTTTTGAGCGGGATCAATCGGATAAAATCTTTGCCTCAATGCAGCGAACAGCCGCAACAAACGCTAATTTAGACGGCATTTTCTTACTGGGGGATCAAATCTATGCCGATGCCACCGCCGATATTTTTGAAGATGGCAATTGGCAGGATCGCTATGACGAGCGATACCGCAGCGCCTTTAATTCACCCCATTTCGCTGCATTGGTAAAAGAGCGGCCAGTATATTTTTGCGTGGATGACCATGAATTTACGCAAAACTGGTCGGGTTCGGGAGATGCACTGTTAAAGGCGGACATTAGCAACCTTGAATCGGGCCATTTGAATACTTCCCAGTTCGAGTACGCCCAGCGCAAAGCCAAATTGTTTATGGGCTACCGAAACCAGCAACTATGGCATGTCATGGATTCAACAGAGTTCAGCTGCCCCGCATTTATGATGGATACCCGTTCCAGTCGTGAGGTTCGCAGTTCAGGCAAAAACGCCTCAATGTTAGATGACACACAGCTGGGTGCGCTGCAAAAATGGTTTAAGGACATACGCCATATCGACAAGCCCAAACTATTGTTTTCAGGCATCGTATTCGCACCTCTCACCAGGGACTTTATCAAACACCCATCCCTTTACCGGCAGGAAGAAGGATTCTGGGGCTATCCGGAAACACTGGGCAAGTTACTGGATGAAGTGGCAGAACATTCCATTAAGAACCTGATCTTTATCGGTGGTGACTTACATATCTCCTGCAAAGCTGATATCACCATCTATTCACAGCCCAAGTCGGGAGCAGAATCAATAACCACCCAGACTCAGCAGATTGTCACGTCCGGGTTATTTGCACCATTGCCTTTTGCCAATGATCAATTTTCCGAATATGACTGGGACAAAAAGATAACCATAAAACAGAGCATTAACACAGAGCACTACACACACAGGGTTGAATATACAGCCACCCCGATTAGCGACCATCCTTCCCACTACCTGAAAGTAAAGCTTTACAAGCAAGGCCACTGGAAAACCGATATCGAGTTAAGCTACGCCAGTTAAAAATCCCGCTGATACGACACAGCCAGCAGGTAGGCCTCTACCCCGGTTGAAAAATCTATCCCTGCATAAGGATTGTAAAGCAGCGTGCCCAACTCAAAGTCTCCATTCTCCCGGTAACCGGAATCGTTGGCATTATGGGAACTGTTGGCGGGAACGCGGGCTTCGGATTTCAGGTAACCGGCGCCCAATTCCAGCAACGAGTTTCCCGCCATGCGGTAGGCGAATCCCATACCGTACAGATAGGTGTCTGCCAACGGCATTAACAGGTCCTGACGATCCCCGGGTATCCCGGACGGGCGCTGCTCCACACCAAAGCGCAGATCCAGCGCATCGTTCACGCGGTATTCCACCCCCAACGCCCAGCTTAAGGTGCTTTCATAACCCCGGGGCAGAATCATGGTCTGGTCATCGGGGGCCTCATCCGGCTGTATCAGCCCCGCCAGTTTCAGCAGGTCCACCGGCCGGCTGAAGCGGAATGTCATGCTGTCCCAGGCAGCGGTATCGGTCCATTTGCAGTCCAGATTGACGCGCCAGGACGGAAACAGCTGCAGGCTCAGCCCCACGGCGGCATGCTGCGGCTGAATCAGCCGGGTAGAAACTTCACCGGATTCCCGGGCGTTGCCCCGGGGCAATAACCCGGTGCTTTTCAACAGTTCCGGCTGGCGCTGCCAGTAGTCACTCCAGCTGGCCTGATAGTCCATCACAAAGTCCCCTTTCAGGTCTGCCACGCCCTCGCTCTGGTACACCATGCCCAGGCTGAACCAGGGCACGGGACTCCACAGCAACCCCAGGTTAACACTCAACGATAAGGGGTCTTCCAGTTCCATTTCCAGCGTGCCCATGGAATCAAACACCCCCACAGGATCACCCAGTGACTGACAGAGCCCCGGCGACGTGCCGTCAGGGCAGAGACTGTTACTGATGGCCTCGATGGTAGCAATGGCAATATGGGGCGCTCTGGCCGGCAGCTTCAATCCCAGGCCGCTCCAGGCAAAACCAACAGAAGCCCCCACCGACAACGTACGGGTCACTTCATAACCCACGGATGGTGCGAAGTAATTCAGCCGGTTCATGGCCACCACCTGGCCACTGTAGCGGCCGGGATCATCATCCTCCCGCACATAACCCAGTCCGGAGGTGGTATAAACCGCAGTCGCGAAAGTCATTCGCGATCCCGGGGGCCGGTAACTCATGCCACCCATGGGGGCTGCCAATACCGGCGGTTCGACGATGCCCACTCCCGGCAGGATCACGGCGGGCTTGTTGGTATGGCTTTCCGTACCCGGCACGGGATCCTGATCATAATCGATGTAGCCAATCTGCTCGGCTTCAGGAAAGTAGTCACCAAAACGGGCCGATATCTCGAAATGCGCCACCATGCCTTTTAGCTGCAACCGGCGCCCCCTGGAATGCACCAGAGCCGCGGGATTGAAATGGATGGCGTCGATGCCGGTAGGTGTGGCAGTGACGGCATTTGCCAAAGCCAGCGCCTTGGCACTGCCAATTGAAAGGTTCTGCATCATCTGGGCGCGGGCCGTGCCGGTGAGCAAAGCCACAAGTAAAACAATCCCGAAGGCAAACGGGCCCAGCCCGCTCTGCCTGCTACACCACACAGCGCCCATAGAGTTACCCACCTGTACTTTCCCCGCTTACTTTCCCCGCTTGAAGTTCCCGCATCGGGGCTCCGGTCTGCACGACCGGTTTGTTGTTATTGTTTAGAATTCTTCTAAAAGTGAACCATATTCATATACGACTATCAATCACTATATTGCAAAGCGCTCCTAAACCCCATAGGTTACAAAAATGCAAAACAAATAAAATGAACGGTATTCACTTTTGACGATTATTCGGATAGATTGGATTTCATTATCACAAAGAGAGGTCACCATGACAGACATCAACCAGACTCAGATTGCCAAACTGAAAGCCCAATGCCCGGTACGCGAGCGCAGTGATCGTCCTGTCGCCCGTGTTCAGAATATTGCCTATCTCATTATCCGCCGCCCGGATCCGGAATCGGCAGCGCGCTTTTTTGTAGACTACGGCCTGGTGATTGATCGCCGCATCGGCTCACGCATCTATTTACGTGGCATCTCCACAGCCAGCCATGCCGTGATTCTGGAAAAAGGACCGGCGGACATCACCACCGTCGGCTACCTGGCACCAATGAGTGAGCTGGAAAAGCTGGCGGGTCACTTTAACACCCCCATTACCCGGCGGGACGACGTGGTGGGCGGCAGCTACATCTGCCTGCAGGATCCCGATGGCCTGACCCTGGAAATCAACAGCGGTCTGAATCCGCTGGAGCCCCTTCCCGAAAACCCGGCCAACTCATCAGCCGGCACACCGGCCAATACGTCCACCGAAAAACCACGCATCAACGCCACCGTCCGAAATAGCATTCAGCCACGCACCGTTGCCAAACTGGGCCATACGGTGTGGAGCGCCAGAAGCCTGCGTAAAACCGTGCACTGGTATCAGGACAACCTGGGCCTGATAGTGTCTGATTTTCAGTTTGTGCCGGAAGATCCCAACCCCCTGGTGGCCTTTATGCGTTGCGACAACGGCGAGCAACCGACAGATCACCACACCCTGGGTGTCGGAGCCGCCATCGAACTGGGCCATGTGCATTCCGCTTTTGAAATGGACAGTTTTGAAGATGTGGCGGTGGCCAGCCAGTGGATGCGCAAACACCACAAGGAATTCCGATACACCCATGGCTGGGGTATTGGCCGGCACGTACTGGGCAGCCAGATCTTTGACTACTGGCGTGATCCCTATGACGATCTGTTTGAACATTACGCCGACGGTGATCTGTTTGACAGCGCCGAGCCCACCGGATACCACCTGTTCCATGGCGAAGCACAACACCAGTGGGGCCCGGATATAACACCGGAGTTCATCGGCATGAAACAACCCATGAAAATGCTGAAGTTTCTTATCAAACGCCTGCCCAGCAACGACGAGTTAACACTGAAACGCCTGATTCGTATGCTGAGGGCCATTTAATTCACACAACCTAAATCACACAACTTAATTCATACAACCCAATTCACATAACACAGGAATCAAACAATGGTATGTCATGTTGTACGGTTTACCGAAAAAACCGCCGCCGAAAGCGCGCCCCGCTGGGGCGTACTGCTGGCAGAAAAAATATTTCCCCTGGCCGGCACCTATCACAGCACCGCTGACCTGTTGGGCGAAGGCAAAGCAGAAGCCCTGGCGCTCGCTGAAAACCCGTCGGGCAAATCCGCCATTGATCTGCAAGCCGTTGAGCTGCTGTCACCGGTGACCAAACCCTGCCAGGTGATCTGCCAGGGAGCGAATTACGAGCAGCATATGGTGGATTCCGGTATGGATCCGAAAGACAAAACCTTCAATATGTTCTTTCACAAATCCGCCGGCTCTATTCACGATCCCCAAAAAGAGGTGGTTCGCCCGGGCCATGTCCGCTTGCTCGACTATGAAGTGGAACTGGGCCTGGTAATGGGCAAGGCCATTCACGAGGAAGTGCGCATTACCGATCAGACCATTGGCGAGTATGTGGCCGGCATTGTGATCGGCAATGATATCTCTGCCCGCGATGTACAGATTCCGCAGATGCAGTTTTTCAAAGGCAAGAGTTACCGCACCTTCTGCCCGGTGGGCCCTGTGTTGTGTCTGCTGGAAAAAGATGAAATGCATTACCTGCATTCCATGGAACTGACGCTTAAAGTGAACGGCGAACTGCGCCAGCAGGACAGCTCCAGCAATCTGGTACACAAGCCGGCGGAAACCCTGACTGAACTGTCCCAGTTCAGCGACGTGGAAGTGGGCGATCTGATTTTAACGGGTACACCTTCCGGCTGCGCCATGCGCATACCACCGGCAGCAGTTACCAAACTGGCAGGCCTGTTACCGGAACAGGCGAAGTGGCGCTTGTTCCGCAAAATGCAGGGCCGCCGCAGCGAATACCTGAAACCCGGTGACCTGATGGAAACCAGCATCAAAAGCAGCGACCGCGCCATTGATCTGGGAACCCAGCGCAACCGAATCGCCTAGAGGTACACACCATGAAGCAAGATATCAGCCTGGAATATGATGTAGTGGTGGTGGGTGGTGGCCCTATCGGCACCCTGACGGCCAACTTTCTGGGGCAATACGGTGTGCGCACGCTACTGGTGGATCGTGAACCCGACGTAATAAACATTCCCCGTGCCGTGGGATTGTGCGAGGAAGGTTCCCGAATACTCAACGCCGCCGGGCTGATGCAACACATGGAAGCAGACCTGATCCCCATTGACGATGTTTTTTTTCGCGACAAACAACTGCGCCCCCAGTTCCGGATTGGCGTAAACCAGAATGTCAGCGGCAATCGCCGGCTGCGCACCCTTCATCAACCGGACGTTGAACACATCTTCCGCAAGCATCTGGAAAACTACGACTGCGTTGATTTTTTACGAAGCACCGAATGCCTGCAATTCAATGATCTGGGCGATCAGGTGCAGTTAACCATTCGCTGCTTTACCGGAACGGATAAAGAAACCCTGCGCCATATTCGCTGCCGCTATCTGCTGGCCTGCGATGGCGCCCGCAGCCCCATCCGCAAAATGCTGCCCACCGAATTCAAGGGCCGCACCTATGCTCAGGACTGGCTGGTAATAGACGTAGAAAAAGATCCGATCACGGATCGCTCGGAAGCCTACTTTATCTGCGACCCCTATCGCCCCGCAGTAACCCTGCCCACCCCCAATGGCGGGCGGCGCTGGGAATTTGTGGTAAGGGATAACGAATCATCCGAGTTTATCTGCAGCGACGATGCCATCAGGGAACTGCTAAAACCCTGGGGCAACGCCGACGAGATGCAGATCTGCCGGAAAACGGTTTACACCTTTCACGCCGTGGTATCGCGGAAATTTCAGGTCGGCAATGTGTTTCTGCTGGGAGACGCCGCACACCTGACTCCGCCCTTTGCCGGCCAGGGACTGATGGCGGGAATGCGTGACGCCTATAACCTGACCTGGAAACTGGCGCACGTATTAGAGGGCAAACTGCCGCAGGCTGTTTTGCAAAGCTACGACACAGAACGCCGCCCCCAGGCCGACCTGATCGTGCGGCTGGCACAGGTACTGGGCATGGTCATTCTGCCGCAGAATCCTTTGCTGGCCCGCCTGCGGGATATGACCTTTGCCCTGGGCAACCGGTTAATGGCCCGCGGGGATAACCAGCAACGCGCCAACATGCACAAGATGCGCAACAACATTCTGGGCTACAAGGCCATACGTTACTGGGCCAGCGATCCGGATGAACTGTTAACGGGTTTTGATTTGCCCCAGTTCCGGGTGTCGTCCGCAGATCACGAAAATCCCACCGCCTTCGATAACCTGTTGGGCAGCCACCATTACATTATCGGTTTTCAATGCGCACCCCGGCAGCTCCTGACGCCGCGGAGCGCACAACTGTTTCAGGCAATGGGCGGCAGAACCTGTGGGATTCAATCGGCAGCCAATGCTGATCAGCCACTGCCGGTGGATCTTCAGGTCAGCGATAGCGACGGCCATTACCAGCAGCTGCTGGATCATGGCCGCCGCCTGCTGATTATTCGCCCCGACGGCATGGTGGTGCGGATCACCTCACCGCAAAACCTGGATAAGGATCTGGCGAACTACATGGACTCCCTGGGCCTGTCGGCCCTGTTCCCTGATCAAGATCCCGCGCTGCACTCATACCTGCAAACGGGCATACAACCCACCCTGGCCAACTGACCGATCAACAAGGATTCCCCCATGACAGACCACATCATACTTTATGATTTCGACAGCTCCCCCTGCTCCCGGCGGGTAAAGATCACTCTGACAGAAAAGGGACTGGATTACAGCGTGCAAACCGTTGACCTGGGAAAGATGCAGCAAAAAACCCCGGAGTATTTGCGCATCAATCCCAACGGTCTGGTACCGACACTGGTCCACAATGGTCGTACGTTATTTGAATCGTCGGTAATTAACGATTATCTGGAAGATCAGTTCCCTGCCGTTCGCCTGTGGCCGGAAACGCCGCAAGGAAAAACCGCGGCGCAAGGCTGGCAAAATCAGGAACTGGCCATGGCCAGGGTGTACCGGCCACTGATGTATTCCCGCGTGATGGGTCCGTTGCATCGTATCGCCTGTAGCGAACAGGAATTTCTGACTATTGCAGCCCAGGCAACAGATAACCCGGCGCACCTGGCATGGGAAAAGAAAATCTGGAATCTGAAAGTACTTTCTCTCACAGAGCAGGATGCCTGCCTGCGTTATCTGGCGCGCTTTGCCGATCGGGTGGAGCGGGCGCTGGAAGGCAAATGCTATCTGGTGGAAGACAGATTCAGCGTGGCCGATATCGCCGTTTTCCCCCGACTGGACATGTTCCCCAATGTGGGCTTTGCACTGAGTGTGCACGAATACCCCAACATCAATCGCTGGATGCAAACCCTGTCACAGCGGCATTCCTTTCAGTCCACCGAAAGCGCCCGCAATCAGACGGTAAAAAAATTACAAAAACTGGGTATTATCAACAGCGTTAACCGCGCCCTGTATCAACCGGAAAGAGCATCACTGAAAGATAAACTGATCACACGCAGCATCCGGCCCGTACTGCGACGCTCCCTGAAAATTGATGAAGCGCTCAAGGCCGCTGAACCACCCCGCCTGTACCTGATGCCACAGGATCAGCGGCAGGAACCAGGCGCTATGCCAGCCGTGTCACTCAAACAGGACCCTCAGCACAACCCTCAACACAGCCCTCAGCACAACCACAGTGACAACAGCCAACCGATCGACATTTACGGTTTTCATTTATCCCCGATCTGCCAACGCATCCGGCTGATACTGGATAAGACCGGGCTCGACTACCATTGGCATGACATCGATATGGCCCACCGTGAACATCAGTCTGCAGAATATCTGGCGATCAATGCCTGCGGGGAATTACCGGCCATGAAAATCAATCAGCAGGTGATGACCGATTCTTTATTTATAGCGGAATACATTAACGGACTGTGCCCGGCATTGAAGCTGTTTGCCGATACTGCCTGGGACCTGGCACGGATTCGCCTGTGGCACGCGTTTGATATGGGTTTTCATAAAGAGTTTGGCTTGTTGTTCCACCATGAACTGGGGACTGCACCGGCAACAGCGGCAGAACTTGAACAGGCACGGCAGGTGCTTCGGGAGAAATTCCTCTATATGGAAAATGCCCTGCAGGACAAAACCTATCTTGAATGCGATCGCCTGACGTATGCCGACCTGGTGCTCTTTACCCGGATTACGGGGCTGGAGAAACTGAATGCCATGGATTGCATCAGTGAATACTCCAATATTCAGGCCTGGTATAAACGGATTCAATCGGAACTGAATATTAAAGACGGCGACAAGAGAAGCGACAGCAGTAACACGAACAGGGAAAAGCAAAACCGCAAAAAGCCGGCCCGTACATCAGGCAAGAATAAAAAATCCGGCGCAACAGCACCACAGTAGCCCGCCCCACCAACTACAGCGATCGCTGATCAGGCGGGCTTGCTGGGAACACCGGGAATGCCTGGGATACCCGCTACCGCCTGATCACCGGGCTTGAACGGATGCTCCAGCACCACACAATTACGGCCACTGGCCTTGGCACGGTACAGGGCAATGTCCGCCTTTTTCATCAGCACGGAACGCTCGGTAACCGGCGGCGGCGTTTGTACGTAACAACCCACACTCACGGTAATGCGAATATCCTCGTTATTGGGGATACGGATTTTTTCAATTTCACCGCGAATAATTTCGCCCAGGGTGCTGGCCCGCTCCGGGCGATTCACCATGGTCACCAGGGCAAACTCTTCCCCACCAAAACGCGCCACCAGAAAACCCAGCTTCTCCGCAAGTGTCAGCAGTACGTCGGCCACTTCCTGCAGACACAGATCCCCCATATCATGGCCATGGGTGTCGTTAAGCTTTTTAAAGTGGTCGATATCAATAAACATAAAGGCCACCAGCGCTTCTTCCTTGTGGCAAAACTCAATGCACTCGTTGCATTCCTCTTCAAACTTGCGGCGGTTATACAGGCCGGTCAGGCTGTCGGTTTCGCTCAGGCGTTTCAGTTCATCGTTGGCCCGGTGCAAATCCCGCATGGCCACTTCCAGCTGCTGGGTGCGGTCTTTCACTTTGTCTTCCAGAGAACGGTTAGCTTCCCGCTCGGCATCCAGCGCCCGTTTTTCTGCGCGGCGTGCTTCTTCGGAAAAATGCAACGCATGGCGCTCGGCACGAATCTGCTTTTCACGAATGGTGTTAATCTTTGAACCCACACCAAAAGACAGCAGTAAAAGTTCAAACACCGACACCACTTTCATGTAACCATTCACATCCATAAAGTCGAACAGCAAACCATTGGATGCCAGCACATTCATAAAGGCCGTCACAATCAGCATGCCCCACACAATCACATACAGGCCTGCCATGGGCACACCATCCCGCAACCGCAGAATGCCGACACAGAACATGTACGTCAGGGCAATACCACTCACCACACTCATCAGGGTGGCGGCATACACTTCCTGCAGGTAGGGCGTTACAAAAATACAGGACACACAAATACCGATCAGCGTACGGGTGTGCTGCATCAGCACCCGTTGATTATCGTTAATGGATAAAAACAGCCGGGAAAACTCTATAGCCAGCGCCAGGGCCAGATAAATAAAATAGATATGGGCCTTGCTCTGCCATTCGATATTGTCTTTCCACAAATAATAGGAATAACCGTCTACGCAGGCGTAAAACAAAAACAGCGTGACGATAAACATGGAATAGTAAAAATAGGTTTTGTCTTTCAGCGCGGTAAACAACATAAAGTTGTAACAGGCCAGCGCCAGGGCAATACCGTAAAGAATCCCGGACAGCCATTGCTTGACGGTAATGTACTCGGCATAAGCCGTGGCACCGGCCATATATACCGGCACATGCACCGGGCTGGCGGTTTCCACCCGCAGATACAACCACACGGGTTCCTGTGGCAGGCTCAACGGTTGTACAAAACTGGGAGACATAAAGGCCCGGTCGGAAAACTTGTGCCTGTCGCCAAAGCTGAAACGCTGAATCACGGACGGCCCGGCCGGGTCTTTGGTAAGCAGGTAGCCGTCAACATCATCCAGCAGGGGAAAGGGAATATCCAGAATCACATCCTGGGGCTGATCGGCAGCATTCTTCAGCAACACACGGAACCAGTACACGGAATCCGAGTAACCCAGGTTAATGGTAGGGCTCTGCAGAAACGCAAACTGACTGCTGTACAAATCACTGGTGACATCATCAATGCTCATATGGCCGTCACGGTCGCCACGCATCTGCATTGCCGGACTGATGCTCTGATAGGGCATGCCGTCCGTCACAATCACCTGATTGTTATGGACACTGGCACTACCAAATACGATGCCCTTGTTCACAATCACAAGGGTCGCAAAAATAAACATGAAAATGCCGATCACAATTTTCGGTGACATGCTGGGAGTTGGCTCTTCCTGACTGCTGCTAAAAGGGTCTCTAAGTAATTGATTATAGGAATGCAGTAGATTTTCTCTGGAGGGATTTGGTTTCAGTTTGTAACCACAAAAAAGCCGATAACCTGTTGATTAGCAACAAATTATCGGCTGTAAATAGAATGAGTCGCGGTTTTTTGTAGCCTAAGCCAAAAGTTATAATAACCTTTGGCTATGCTTGCACGATTTTTAATTCAGATCGGCCACCATATCCTGCTCGGTCAGCTCGGCAGCGTTCTTTCCACCTAAAAATTTGGTAAGCCCTTCACGGTCATAGTGTGACCGGATTCGTGGCGACATCAGCCCAATGTAGTCCAGGTTCGGAATCAGGCGGTCGAACATGGTTTTACGAAAATGCTGCATGGCGGGGGACGCAGTCAGCAGCTCATTCCATTTCTGGCGGGTGATCATGCCTTCGAACCATTCCTCGTACACCTCGTGTGCCAGGAACCGGTTACGCATCAGCAGCGCAACTTCAAAAGCCCAGTCTTCCCGTTCGCGGCGCTCGGATTCGTCCAGCTCTTCCTTGATATGGCGCTGCAACGACAGCACCCCGTAATGTACATGGCGGGCTTCATCACGAATCACGTATTTGAGCATGTCTTTTAACAGCGGCTCTTTACTCATGCTGTGCATGGTACGGAAGGCACCCAGCGCCAAGCCTTCCACCATAATCTGCATACCCAGGAATTTATAATCCCAGCGCGCGTCGGTGAGCAGATCATCCAGAATCACAAACAGGTTGTCGTTAACATCATACACACGGTTCATTTTGGTGGTGAGATAACGATGAAACACTTCCAGGTGGCGGGCTTCATCCATCACCTGAGTACCGCCGAAAAATTTACCCTCCATCCACTGCACACTTTCAGTCACCTGGGCAGAGGCATATAACGCACCCTGTTCACCGTGCATAAACTGGCTCAGCATCCAGGTGGCGAAGCAGTAACTCAGGCGGGTTTTTTCTTTTTCGGTAAGCTTTACCGGCAGGGCATCAAACAATTCCGGCGACATGAATTCGTTGGAAATAATCGGCACTTCCGGATTCAGCGGATCTACATCGGTACTCCAGTCGATATCCTTGTCGGCGTTCCACTGCATATCCACCGCGCGCTGATACAGCTTGCGCATTTCCGGAAAATCCATCTTGTATTTCAGATCAAAGGTCACCGGATGATCGGAGTGCATCTTCACGGTTTCCTTGCGCTTGCCTTCTTTCAGGAAGAGTCCCCGAATCGCCGATGGCGCCATGGATTTGAACACCCGCGGATTCTTCATCTGCAGAACCACGCTGATATTATCCAGTGTCGCTTCCACCCGTTTGCGGGCAAAAGTGGGCATGCCCATTAACATCTCGTCGAGAACCATAAATTACACCCTCTGCTCAAGCTGACTTCGTTATCGTTGTTATTGATCATTCAGTTTAGTCGCTTTTATTGTCCTACAATAGGACGCTCCAATGATGTTACAGGCAGATCAGAAATTGTACAGGCGCAATTTGTGGTACGGCGACAGCCAGCCAAGGCAAGCTGTCGTTAAATGACTGATATCACGGGAAATCTAAAACGAAGGGTTATAGATACAGGGGCTTTTGGTGCGAATTATTCCAACAAGCGGCTTAGGAAAAGCCGCTTGCTGGAAGAGTCCGAGACGGAAAATCAGAACTTCAGGCCGCCCTCGTCGTCCTGAATGGACAGGCCTTTGGTGGCATCGTCCAGGGCTTCGGCATGGGATTCGGAACCCAGTTTGATCATCAGGCGCAGATCGTTGGGCGAATCCGCGTGGGCCAGCGCATCTTCGTAGGTAATTTCGCCGGCGCTGTAAAGATCGTACAGGGCCTGGTCGAAGGTCTGCATCCCCAGTTCCTTGGATTTGGCCATCAGCGGTTTGAGCAAGTGCACTTCCCCTTTACGCACATGGTCCGCCACCAGCGGGGTGTTCAGCAGCACTTCAATAACCGCCCGGCGGCCTTTGCCATCCGGCGTGGGAATCAGTTGCTGGGCCACCATGGCCCGCAGGTTTAACGACAAATCCATCCATAACTGGCTATGGCGATCCGCCGGGAAAAAGTGAATGATCCGGTCCAGCGCCTGGTTCGCGTTGTTGGCGTGCAGTGTTGCCAGCACCAGGTGGCCGGTTTCCGCAAAGGCGGTAGCGTATTCCATGGTTTCGCGGGAACGGATCTCGCCGATCATGATCACATCCGGTGCCTGCCGCAGGGTGTTCTTCAGGGCCACTTCAAAGCCTTCGGTGTCCAGGCCCACTTCCCGCTGGGTCACAATGCACCCCTGGTGCTGGTGAATAAATTCGATAGGGTCCTCAATGCTGATGATATGACCCTTGGAATTCTTGTTACGGTGGCCAATCATGGCGGCCAGCGAGGTGGATTTACCGGTACCGGTGGCACCCACAAAAATCACGATACCGCGCTTGGTCATGGCCAGGTCTTTAATCACCGACGGCAGACCCAGATCATCCAGATCGGGAATGGTGGTTTCGATACGACGTAACACCATGCCCACCAGATTACGCTGGTAAAAGGCACTTACCCGGAAACGGCCGATGCCCCGGGCACTGATCGCAAAGTTACATTCCCGGGTTTCCACAAACTCTTTGCGCTGGGCTTCGTTCATGACACCCAGCACGGTTTCACGGGTTTTTTCCGGGCTTAGTGAGGTTTTGGTAACAGGGACAATCCGACCATGCACTTTCATACTGGGTGGCACACCGGCAGTAATAAAAAGGTCGGAGCCGCCTTTTTCCACCATCAGTTTCAGTAAGCCTTCAAAGTCCATCTATCGTTTGCCTCGTAAAGAATGTTCCGGAAACCGGCGTTATTGTGCCGGTTTTTACCGTTGCAGACAGGGACTGGTCCGCAAATCGGGACCAGTGTCCGCACTTAAAAGTTATCAGGCTGCTTGGCTTTTTCGCGGGCCGCCTCGGGAGAAATCAACCCTTTGCGCAGCAGATCCGACAGACATTGATCCAGGGTCTGCATGCCGTACTGGGAACCGGTCTGGATCGCAGAATACATCTGGGCCACCTTGTCTTCCCGGATCAGGTTCCGGATCGCCGGCGTACCAATCATGATTTCGTGGGCCGCCACCCGGCCACCGCCGTTCTTTTTCAGCAGGGTTTGCGATACCACCGCCTGCAGTGATTCCGACAGCATGGAACGCACCATGGATTTTTCTGCCGCGGGGAACACGTCCACCACCCGGTCAATGGTTTTGGCCGCTGACGTGGTGTGCAGGGTGCCGAACACCAGGTGCCCGGTTTCTGCCGCGGTCAGTGCCAGGCGAATGGTTTCCAGGTCCCGCATCTCACCCACCAGGATAATGTCGGGGTCTTCCCGCAGTGCCGAACGTAATGCCTCTGCAAACCCGAGGGTGTCGCGATGCACTTCCCGCTGGTTTACCAGGCACTTTTTACTTTCGTGCACAAATTCGATGGGGTCTTCAATGGTCAGCAAATGCTCGTAACGGGTTTCGTTAATGTAGTCGAGCATGGCCGCCAGCGTAGTGGACTTACCGGAACCCGTAGGCCCGGTGACCAGCACAATACCCCTTGGCGTGTCGGAAATATCCTTGAACACCTGGCCTTGCCCCAGGTCTTCCATGGTCAGCACTTTGGAGGGGATGGTCCGGAATACAGCGCCCGAACCCCGGTTATGGTTAAAGGCGTTAACCCGGAAACGGGCTACACCGGGCACTTCAAACGAGAAGTCCGTTTCCAGAAATTCCTCGTAGTCCTTCCGTTGCTTGTCGTTCATGATGTCGTAAATCAGCCCGTGCACCTGCTTGTGGTCCATCGGGGGCAGATTGATACGGCGCACATCACCGTCTACACGAATCATAGGGGGCAAACCGGCGGACAAGTGCAAATCCGAGGCGCCATTTTTTACGCCAAAAGCAAGTAGTTCAGTAATATCCATGAGCGTCCATCACCACGCTGTCGTTAAATCAGGCCGAAATCAAACAGTGATACCCCCGGCCTGCAGCAACACAAGTAGAAACAGCAGCCGGGAGCAGAAATTCGGGATCATATAGATTAGACTAGCACCCCTTTGGGGAACGGCAAAACCGCCTCTATCCTAAATGAATTATGTTTAAGAATCATAGGCTTTCTGCTCCAAATTCCGGCAGATTCAGAAAAATGTCATGATTGTGCGCTAACCATGAGCGACTTCGATGTGCGACTAAAGACTGTGCGACAGCAGCTGGCGGAAGCCGCCGATTGCTGTGGCCGGCCCGCGCCCCAATTGCTGGCGGTCAGCAAAAAGCACCCGGCCAGTGCGGTGGCGGCGCTCTATGCGGCGGGGCAACAGGCCTTTGGGGAAAGCTACGTTCAGGAAGCCCTCAGCAAACAGGCGGAGCTGGCCGATCTGGCGATCGAATGGCATTTTATCGGCCCCATACAATCCAACAAAACCCGGGACATTGCCAATCACTTTGCCTGGGTGCACAGCGTGGACCGGGAAAAAATCGCACGCCGCCTGAGTGATCAGCGGAATCCGGAACTGCCGCCCCTGAATGTGTGCGTGCAGGTCAATATCGACGGGGAAACCAGCAAAGCCGGGGTCACCAGTGAACAGGTACAGCCACTGTGCGAAGCCATCCGCTCACTGCCCAATCTGCGCCTGCGCGGCCTGATGTGCATCCCCGAAAAACAGACAGACAACACCCGCCAGCGGGAACCATTCGCCCGGCTGCGCCAGTTGCAGGAACACTTACAAGAGCAGTTGCAACAGCAGGGTTCAACCACACTGGACACCCTTTCCATGGGCATGTCCGGGGATTTTGCGGCGGCCATCGCCGAAGGCTCCACTATAGTGCGCATCGGTACAGCACTGTTTGGCGCCAGAGAGAACTAACAAGAAACAGAAGGAATCAAGATGTCAGCAAAAATCACCTTTATTGGGGCAGGGAACATGGCCAGCAGCCTGGTGGGCGGCCTCACCGCCAAAGGCTACGACCCCGTGCAAATCACCATGACCGACGTGAACGAGGATGCCCTGCAACAGGCCCGCCGCCTGTTCGGCGTTAACACCGGCCGCGATAATATCAGCGCCGTAAAAAAAGCCGATATTGTGCTGCTGGCAGTCAAGCCCCAGGTGATGGAACAGGTACTCAGCCCCCTGCGGGACGTACTCAACGAACGCAAACCCCTGATTATCAGCATTGCCGCCGGCATTCCCCTGGCCCGCTTTAATGAATGGATAGGTAACGACATTCCCGTGGTGCGCTGCATGCCCAACTCCCCCGCCCTGGTGGAAGCCGGCGCCACCGGCATGTTTGCCAACGACAAGGTCACCGAAAAACACCGGGAAATGACCAAAACCGTGATCTCCGCCGTGGGCCTGGCCCTGTGGGTGGATAATGAAGACCAGATTGATGCGGTCACCGCCCTGTCCGGCAGCGGCCCCGCCTATTATTTTCTGGTGATGGAATCCATGATCGCCGCCGGCGTCAAACTGGGCCTGACGGAGCAAATGGCCCGCCAGCTGACCCTGCAAACCGCACTGGGATCCGCCCAGATGGCCATTACCAGCTCCAGCGAACCCGCCGAACTGCGCCAGCGGGTAACCTCTGCCGGCGGCACCACCGAAAAAGCCCTGGAAGTCATGCACGCCAACCGCCTGCCGGAAACCTTTATGGAAGCCATCGAAGGCGCCTACCAGCGCTCCAAGGAACTGTCCGGTTAGTCAGCCACGGCAAAGCGGCTAAAGACTTTCTAAACTGATTTGTTATGATGTGGCTAAATTCAGGCTGAGGAGAGCTTAGAGCAATGAATCCAACGGGTGCACTGGAACTGATCGTCGTCACCATCATCGATATTTATATCATGATCGTGGTGGCCCGCTTTATTCTGCAGCTGGTTCGCGCAGACTTTTACAACCCGGTATCGCAGTTCATTGTGAAAGCCACCAGCCCGGTGCTGAATCCCCTGCGCCGTGTCATTCCCGGTTTTGGCGGCATTGATGTGGCCTCTATCGTGCTCTTTATGGTGCTGGTATTCCTCAAGCTGGGGATCTGGCTCATGCTCAAGGGCTACGGCCTGGCCCTGATCCCCTCGCTGGATTTTGTGCTGCTGTTCATGCGCTCCATGGCCAATACCGTACTCAATTTCTTCCTGTTCTGTATTTTTATCATGGTCATCCTGAGCTGGGTGGCCCAGGGCTCCTACAACCCCATGGCCGACATTATGCGCCAGGTGACCGAGCCCATTATGGCCCCGGCCCGCAAGTTGCTGCCCCCCATTGGCGGACTGGACCTGTCACCCATGATCGTGATCCTGATTCTGATGGTGGTAAAAGAGTTCTTTATGCTGTCAGGCACCCCGTGAGCCCGTTTTACCGCTGGGACGGCGACGACCTGATTCTGGCCTGCCGCTTGCAGCCCAAAGCAGCAAAGGACGAGCTGGTAGGCGAACACGGCGAGCAGCTGAAAATCCGGATCACGGCCCCGCCGGTGGACGGCAAAGCCAACCAGCACCTGACAAAGTTTATGGCCAAAAGCTTTGGCGTGAGTAAAAGCCAGGTCATTCTGGAAGGTGGTGAACTCAGTCGCAGCAAGGTGCTGCGCATTTGTTCACCTAACAAATTTCCTGCAAAGCTTGGCATAAAGTCTAAAATACAAAGTTAGGTCAAAAGGTTATCGGCCACCCATAAAGGACTCAGCGCAGCACTCCCATGAACAGCTCCACGAACAGCCTTCTTACCCAACAGGTCGAGCGGTATATGCAGTGGCGGAAAGAGATTTTCCGCCAGCTGTCGCGCTATCGTACCTGGCTGGAAGACTGCAAACTGGACAGCGATGAAGCCACCGCCCAGCTGGACGAAGCCTTTGATGTGCTAAAAAACGATCAGATTCGGCTGGCCTTTGTGGGGGAATTTTCCCGGGGCAAAACCGAACTGATCAATGCCCTGTTTTTTGCCCACTACGGCATGAAAGTGCTGCCATCCGGCGGTGGCCGCACCACCATGTGCCCCACGGAAATCTATTTTGATGGCCAGTCACAAACCAGCCATATCCGGCTGCTGCCCATCGAAACCCGCATGGGCGGCTCCAGCCTGACCAGCTTCAAGAAAATTCCCGATCACTGGGTATATGTACCCCTGGATCCCAACGACCCGGAAACCCTGCGCAAAGCCTTTTCTGAAGTGGCCGCCGTGAAAGCCGTGCGCCAGGAAGACGCCGCCGCCATGGGCTTTCAGGTGAATATTCTGGAGCGGGACGAAAAAAATGCCGACAAGGTGTACGTGCCCGCCTGGCGCCACGCCATGATCAGCTTTGATCACCCCCTGCTGCGCCAGGGGCTGATCATTATGGACACCCCCGGCCTGAACGCCCTGGGCTGCGAACCGGAACTGACCTTCAGCCTGCTGCCGGAAGCCCACGCCATCTGTTTTCTGTTGAGCGCCTCCACGGGCGTGAGCGGCACCGATCTGGATATCTGGAACCGCCATATCCGCGACCTGAGCCTGCAGGAAACCACCGGCGTATTCGCCATTCTCAATAAAATCGATTCCCTGTGGGACGAACTGGAAAGCCCCGCCTACAACCGGGAAATGATTCGCCAGATGCAAAACCAGTGCGCCCGCCTGCTCAGCATTGCCCCGGACGAAATCATTCCGGTGTCGGCGAAAGAAGCGCTGGTTGCCAAAGCCGACAAAGACAGTGACCGCCTGCAGCAAAGCAATCTGCCCGCGCTGGAAAAACTCTTATCGGTGGATATTACCCGGCGCAAGGAACTGATCCTGAAAAACAAGGTGGTGAAAGACGCCCTCACCATGCTCCACGGCAGCCGCAAAATGCTGAAACGCCGCCGGGAAAACCTGCTGGAGCAGATCGAGATTCTGGAAAGCAGCGCCGAAGACCGCAAACAGAAACTCCACGACCTGGAAGAACAAACCAAAACCGAGCAGGCCTTTTATCACAAAAAGCTGATTGCCCTGAAAACCAGCCGCAAGGTGATGGAACGGGAAGGCGCTGTCATGCTGTCGCACCTCAGCCCCAAGCATATCGAACAATATCGCCAGGAAGCCGGCAAGGCACTGGCCGCCAGCTGGACCATTGTGGGCATGAACAACGCCATTGATGTGTTCTTTACCAGCCTGCAGGCAGATATCGAAGCACTCACCGCCAAACAGGCCGAAATCCAGAAAACCGTGGCCAACCTGTACGCCGATTACGAAGCCGAACAAGGCCTGGCCCCCATCGACTATGCGCGACTGGATGCCAAACCCTACCTGACCCGCCTGAACGACCTGCGCAACAAATCCGGCAGCTTCCGCCGCAATCTTAAAAAATTGCTGACCGAACAGAAGTCCACGTCCAAACGCTTCTTTTTAACCATTGCCAACGAAGCCGCCAATATCTATCTGGAACTGCTCAAAGACGCCAAAAACTGGCTGAACAACGTGCTGCTGCCCATTTACCAGAACACCCAGAAAACCAAACAGCTGCTGGATGAGCAGGTGTATCGCTTCAAGGCCCTGGCCAACGAAACCCAGAACGTGGAAAAGAAAGCCAGCGATCTGGATGACCTTGTCAACGAGATTGATATCCAGCTGGAACAAGCCGACGACATCATTCACGAACTGCGTCAGCCGGCACCCTCAGAAACCCCGCGAAAACCCCCGCAATTTGCCACCCCGACCGTAACCTGACGGCCCCGCTGATCAAGCCCCCTTTGGTGGTCATCCCCGGAAGATCACGGTAAACTGCGCCCCTTCACACACAGTTCCACAGACCATAGCAGTTGTAACCCCTGATGCCAGAAACCATACCCAAGGACAGTGTCGGTATTGTCACGCCGCAGATCGCACACTTTGATGAGCCGCTCACCCTGCAGTGCGGCAAGGTGCTGCCTGCCTACGATCTGGTGTACGAAACCTATGGTGAGCTGAATGCCAGCCGCAGTAACGCGGTGCTGATCTGCCACGCCCTGAGTGGCCACCACCATGCCGCCGGCTACCACAGCATGGAAGACCGAAAACCCGGCTGGTGGGATACCTGCATCGGCCCCGGCAAAGCCATAGATACCGAACGCTTTTACGTGGTGTCGGTGAACAACCTGGGCGGCTGCCACGGCAGCACCGGCCCCATGAGCCCCAACCCGGAAACCGACAAACCCTACGGCCCGGACTTTCCTATTGTGACGGTTAAAGACTGGGTGAACAGCCAGGCGCAGCTGGCAGATTTTCTTGGCATCACACAATGGGCAGCGGTAGTGGGTGGCAGCCTGGGCGGCATGCAGGCCATGCAGTGGTCCATCGATTATCCGGAGCGGGTACAGAACAGCGTGGTAATTGCCGCCGCACCCAAATTATCCGCCCAGAACATTGCCTTTAATGAAATTGCCCGCAAAGCCATTCTGTCGGATACGGATTTTCATGGCGGCCACTATTACGAACAGAACACCGTCCCCAAAACCGGCCTGATACTGGCGCGCATGCTGGGGCACATTACTTACCTGTCCGATGCCGCCATGCGGGAACGCTTTGGCCGTGAATTGCGCGACGGTGAATACAGTTTTGATTACAACGTGGAATTTCAGGTAGAAAGCTACCTGAACTATCAGGGCGAAGTGTTTTCGCAAAACTTTGATGCCAACACCTACCTGATCATGACCCGGGCACTGGATTACTTTGACCCGGCCTATCCGTTCGACAATGATCTGGCAACCGCCTTTCGCCAGGCCAGCAGCAACTACCTGGTGGTGTCCTTCACCACCGACTGGCGATTTTCCCCGGAGCGCTCCGAAGAAATTGTCGAAGCCCTGGTAAAAGCCAAACGCAATGTCAGCTACGCCCAGATCGACTGCCCCCAGGGCCACGATTCCTTTTTGCTGGCCGTGCCCCGCTATGTGCAGCTGTTCAAAGCCTATATGGATGCCATCGCACTGGATGAGGAGGCCTGATCATTATGCGTCATGATTTTGCGACCATTAAAAACTGGATCCGGCCCGACGCCCGCGTACTCGACCTGGGTTGTGGCGACGGCACCCTTCTGGCCATGCTCAAAACCGAAAAGAACATCGAAGGCTACGGCATTGAAATCAACGAAGAACATATCGTTGAATGCATTAAAAAGAATGTAAACGTGATCGAGCAGGATCTGGACAGCTCCCTGGACAATTTCGAAACACAAAGCTTTGATACCGTAGTCATGACACAGGCGCTGCAAGCGGTGCGCTATCCTGATAAAGTCATTGATGACATGCTGCGGATCGGCAAGGAATGTGTGATTACATTCCCCAATTTCGGGCACTGGCGCTGCCGGCTGTTTCTGGCCTTAAAAGGCCGTATGCCGGTGTCCAAAATCCTGCCGTACACCTGGTACAACACGCCCAATATTCACCTGTGTACCTTCAAGGATTTTGAAGCCCTGTGCCACCGTAAATCACTCACCATTCTGAACCGCACCGTGGTGGATTCCAATGACAACGACAACCCGTTGATTCGCTGGTTTCCCAACCTGTTTGGTGAAACCGCTATCTATCACGTGACCCGTTAAGGAGGCACTGATGTTAATTCGCCAGCTCGCTAAACCCTTCGGCTTTATACTGCTGCTTGTGGGCCTGTTATCCAGCGCCCACGCAGAAACTATGGAAAAAGAAGGCTATGTGATTCACTACAGTGCCTTTAATGCATCGTTCTTAACAGAACAGGTGGCCAAAGCTTACAAGCTCAACCGCAGCCGTTACCGTGGCCTGGTGAACATTGCCGTACACCGCAAAATGGCCGACGGCTCCAGCAAACCGGTGGTAGCGCAGCTGTCCGGCTACGCCACCCGCCTGAGCGGCAGCGAAAGCCCCCTGGAATTTCAGATGGTGGGTGAAGGCGACGCCATTTACTACCTGGCAGAAACCATTATCGCCAACAACGAACTGCTGCGGTTCAGCATTAAAATCAAACCCACACCGCAACACAACGCCATCAAGCTTAACTTTGAACAAACATTCTTTACCGAAGAGTAAACGGGAAACCTCATGATTGAACTGGTAGTGGCCACCGGCAACAAAGGCAAACTGAAAGAAATCAATCAGGTACTGTCGCCCCTTGGCTTTGCCGTAAAAGGCCAGGCTGAATTCAATATCAGCTCCGCCGACGAAACCGGGCTCACCTTTGTAGAAAACGCCATTCTGAAAGCCCGGCACACCGCCCTGCAAACCGGTCGCCCGGCCCTTGCCGATGATTCCGGCCTGGAAGTAGACGCCCTGGCGGGCCAGCCCGGCATTTACAGCGCCCGCTACGCCGGAGAAGACGGCAACGACGCCGCCAACAATCAAAAGTTACTGGAAGCGCTTAAAGATACCCCCGAAGCGCAACGCACCGCCCGCTTCCAGTGTGTAATGGTATACCTGCGCCACCCGGAAGACCCCGTACCCCTGATTTGCCAGGGCACCTGGGCAGGCCGCATCGGTTTTGAACCCGCCGGCGACAACGGCTTTGGTTACGACCCGCTGTTTTTTGTGCCGGAACAAAACTGCATGGCCGCCCAACTGGCCCCGGAAGAAAAAAACCGTTTAAGCCACCGCGGCCAGGCATTAAAGCAACTGGTAACCGCACTCAGCGCCCGGCAGCTGGGCTAATCGCGGCCTGCCCGCCCGTGTACCGCTAATGTCCCCCGCCAATCCATTAATTCGCGGTACCGACACGCCACTCCGGCTGTCGGCACCACCACTGAGCCTGTATATCCACTTCCCCTGGTGCGTACGCAAGTGCCCCTATTGCGACTTTAACAGCCACGAAGCCACGCACATTCCGGAACAGGAATACCTTGCCGCCCTGCTCACCGACTTTGATCAGGACCAGGCCTACTGGCAAAACAAAACCCTGCACAGCATTTTTATGGGCGGCGGCACACCCAGCCTGTTCAGCGCCGCCGGCATGGATTTTTTATTAAAGGAACTCCGCCAACGTATAAACTTTGCGGACGACATGGAAATTACCCTGGAAGCCAACCCCGGCACCTTTGAACAGGAAAAATTTCAGGGCTACCGGCAAGCCGGGATTAACCGCCTGTCGCTCGGCGTACAAAGTTTTCAGGAACACCAGCTCAAAGCCCTGGGCAGAATCCACAACAGTAACGAAGCCATTCATGCCATTGAAAGCGCACGCGAGGCAGGCTTTGATAATTTCAATATCGACCTGATGCACGGCCTGCCGGATCAAACCGAGGCCCAGGCACTGGACGACCTGCAAACCGCCATTGACCTGAACCCCACGCATCTGTCCTGGTATCAGTTAACCATTGAACCCAACACGGTGTTTTATTCCAAACCACCGCCACTGCCGGAAGACGAAATCCTGTGGAATATTCAGGAAGCCGGTCAGCAACTGCTGGCACTGCGGGGTTACCGGCAATACGAAATATCTGCCTACAGCCAAACCGGCAAACAATGCCGCCACAACCTTAACTACTGGCAGTTTGGTGATTACCTGGCACTGGGTGCAGGCGCACACGGCAAAATCACCCTGCCTGACGACAACCAAATTATCCGCTACCAGAAAACCCGCTTACCGAAAGACTACCTGAACAACGCCAAACCCTTTACAGCGCAAACTCAAACCATTGCGACAGAAGACCTGCCCTTCGAATTCTTTATGAACAGCTTTCGCCTGTCCGGTGGCGCGAACAAACAAGCCTTCCGCGACTATACCGGTTTACCGGAAGCCGCCGTGCACAAACCCATTCAACAGGCCATACAGGAAGGCCTGATCCACGACACCAACAGCCACTGGATTCCCACCGAAAAAGGTCTGCTGTATCTGAACAATCTGCTGCAGTTGTTTCTTCCCTGAATCGCAGCCGATACCTGTATGCAGAAACGGCAAGGTAAAGCTGCATCCCATTCTCCGCATGCCGCATATTTTCTGATATTTAATTATTCCCGCCGGATTATTCTGATAACCCGTACATCTCTATAAATTATTGATATTTGGTGTATTATAAACGGCACTATACGATTCGGGATATTGATTCGGGATATCTGTTCGCATATTTGTTGGGGACCAGTAACTCTTTGTAATCATTGAACAAAACCGCTAGAAGAGCAAATATTAATCAAACAAATAACCGTAAAAATACTGCGAATTACGGTTATTTGAGCTGTTATGCAATAGGAGGGGGTTATGGCAAGGACCATCTATTTTCTAGTTAAAGTGTTTTCAGATAAAAAATATGCTGAAGACTTCGTAAATGGAAAAATATTCGCAAATCGTTTGTCATACTTTAGAAAGTTAGAGGAAGAGCAACAAGCTAATAGAGGCGATCGGCATGAAGGGGTTGTTGGTTGGCATCAGCCTGAGAAAATTGAGCTTATGATTAATGGTCATACAATAAAAGATCTGGCTGGCCCTGTCTCTACTCAGATGAATTGGCATGATAGTTTGAATGTGTTTTGTATCTATGCAGGGCATAGTGGTGAGTTTGGCCAGATCACGTCCGATAATATTGATGACTTTCATGATCAACTTAGGTTGCCGGAAGAGTGTTTGAAATTAGGTGAATATGCAGTAATTGTTACTAATGTTACTAAGTTTATAGACAAGATTAGGGTTGCAGTTAAAAGTAGTAACTACGGGATGAATGCTGGTTTAGTGGATTATTACAATCCCAGTGATTTTCACGGTTCATTCGGTGAAGTTGAAGCTATATTCAAAAAAAGGGATGAATTCAAGCACCAAAAGGAGTATCGATTTGTGTTTGATACAGGTATCGAAGCTGATACTCCCATTATTCTGGATATCGGTGATTTAAGTGACATCACGATGCAGTGCGCTACCAGAGAATTGAATGAGCTTATAGATATAAAGCTTCCGAGCAATGAGAGTGCATAATAAACGGTTATGCTCCCAAGGGTAGGAAATGCAATCCATATACAATCTAATACAGAACAATCCAAGTTTTTACGCGTGGGCATTTGGGCTTGTCAATGTGGCTTGGGGAGCCTTTCTTTACTTTAATAAGCAGAGACACGAAAGGGAGCTTAAACATTTAGAGCAAGATTTGAGATATAGTGCAGATCGAAGGCTTAAGCTTTTTGACTTAAAGGCATCCCAATACGGCCAGTACGTTACTGATTTAGATGCTTTTGGAAAAAAGAATCAAACGGAGATGACTGGTCGTATGCAGGCGATATATGAAACGTATTTCAGAGATTATTTAGCAGCATCAGATGCCGGAGATCAGTCAAAGGAAAGGGACGCGATAGAGTGGCTAAGTTCACAAACCCTTTCCCTTGTCAATGAAGGCTTGGAGGATATAACCAAGCTAAAATATGAATCCAATCGATTAAAGCTAATAGCAACCGATGAAATGATTGTTACATTTGAGAAAATAGAATCATTAAATCAAGAGTTGTTTGACCTCACATCAAAATATATGACAAATTTTAGTGATATCATAATTCATCAAAAGATTGAAGAGACCGAGAGGTTTCAGCATGAGGCTGAGAGGTTAGCGCAAGATATAAAATTAAATTCACGACGACTTTTAGAGCAAATGCGTAGCGAAATCAACGATATATAAAAGGCATAACAAGGCAAATCAAGCAGGACGCATGGCGGCGCCCTTGTTTGCGACGTTAGCTTGAAACGAAGCATTTAACATTGACATCTCGTCGTAGGGGATATTTAAGAAGTCATGACTCAAAAAGTGTTGAGCAATAAAATAATATTGGGGATTCTTGAAGAGTTTAAAACGAACTATGAATTCGGAGAAAGCAGTGAAAGCAAGCTTTTTGAACGATTGGTTAACTACGTCACTTTGTCCAAATATGACCCGGAAGCGTTCAGCGATGTGACTACTTTCGATTTGGTCGATGTGGATAGAGAAGGCACTTTTGGAATCGATGCTTTTGCTTTGTTTATAAATGACAATCTGATATCCAGTAAGGAAGATATTGTTGAGCACAGAAAAACGAAGAGAATGGATGTTAGATTGGTTTTCATCCAAACGAAAAGATCAACATCATTTGACTCTGGAGAGTTTCTTAAGTTTACTGTCGCTGTAAAAAACTTTTTATCGGATACTCCAACAATATCATTATCCGAAGATCTCCAAGAAAGTAAAAATCTTGTAGAAGAGCTTTTCTCTACAGAAAATGCTCGCTTGTTCGCAAAGAGAAAGCCAAAGTGCGAGATGTATTTCGCAATATCAGGTGGCAACAGCTCAGAAAAAGATTATCGACCTGTTTTTCTTCAAGAAGAAAACGCCCTGAAAGCATTGGCTCCGGAATTTGAAGCGTTTTCTATAAGACTGGTAAACTCTGATTATATTATCGACTCTTATAGCGAACTTGAGAACAAATACACCGTATCAATAAAATTTGAAAAAGGCATACCTTGTCACCCGATAAAAGATGTAGAGCAATCTTATATCGGCTATCTACCAATAAATGAGTTCTTGAAGCTTATAACTGGCTCTGACGGTAATATTAGGAAAAATATTTTCTATGAGAATGTCAGAGATTTTCAAGGAGAAGGAAATGCTGTAAACAGCGAGATGGCTGAGACGCTCAAAGACCCAGAAAAAACAGATCAATTTTTAATTTTAAACAATGGGGTAACTATAGTAGCAAAAGAGTTTTCAAATATAAGATCGAATGAGTATGAAATATGCGACTACTATATTGTAAATGGTTGCCAAACCAGTAACGTTCTATTTCAAAACGCGCACCTGATAGCTAACTCTAGCTCACTTTTCGTTCCCATTAAAATTGTTCATACAACGGATAACGGTGTAATTTCTAGCATTATTCGGTCTACTAATCGACAAACACCAGTTCCTGATGAAGCGTTTGTTTCTTTAGAAAAGTTTCACAAAAGACTTCAAGAGTATTATCAAAGGTTCTCCCAAAACTGCTTCGAGCCTCTTTATTACGAGAGAAGGTCAAAGGAATTTAGCGGTAGTTTAGAACAAATTGAGCGCCCCAGAATCGTCAATTTGCATGGCCTTATTAGATCTTTTACATCCATTATTCTAAACGAGCCGCAGCTCGCAATGAGCCAGAACCCAACAGTGATTCTTAGAGAGCATCGATCAAAACTGTTTCAGGACGATCACATATACTCACCCTACTTCCTTAGCTCGTTACTGCTATATTTATTCTACGTCTATACTGAAGAAGGAAAAATATCAAAGAAATATGTCATTTCAAGATATTGGGTGTGTTGGATTGCGCGCGTGCTATTGTCCAAGAACATTAATATTGGTCATTTTAACTCGGCAAAAGTTGATAAAAACTGTGAAATAATTATTGAACGTTTATCTGATGCGGCTTTTTCAATAGGAGTTTTTCGAAAGTCGACTCAAATTTTTGAAGAGGCAAAGAAAAAGCATAGAGAAGAGCATGGTCGTCAATATAATAAACAGCTTATAAGATTAAAGAGCTTCAGAGATTGTGTGAAAAGCGAGCTTCTTGGTGCAATAAGCTAACAAGGAAATGCACGCGATAAGCGCGTGAGTGCGACGTTAACTTCAAATCCAGTCTTCGAGCGTGAGGTCGGGGATTCGAGAAAACTCTTTAGTGTTGTTGGTAACTAATACCGCATTGAGGCTTCGTGCATGGGCACCAATTAACAGGTCGTTATTGCCTATGGGCTTGCCTTCCCTCTTCAGCATTGCACGTAATAATCCGTAGTGTCGTGCAGCTTCCTCGTCCCAAGGATCGATAAGTAGTCTTTGGGTAAACATATCAAGCTGTGAATAGCGTTCCTCTCTCATAGAGCTTTGCCCGTTCTCGATTCCAAAGCAAAGCTCGCCATAGGTTACTGATGATATACAGAGATTCTTTATCGCTTTAAATTTGTGTTTCAGCTTATCTGTTCTGTTCTTAAGTACAAAAATGCAGGTGTTTGTATCAAGCATGTACATCAGAAAAAATCTCTTTCTTGTGCTTCTGTATCTTCTCTGTCTTCTAGAAAGCCATCGTCAAAGACAGTGGGTAGATCAAAAAAGTCATCCCATGTGTTTTTCTTGGGCGAGATTATAATCTCGTCTCCTTGCTTTCTAACAAACACTTCATCACAATCAAATCTGCATTCTTTAGGCAACCGAACCGCTTGGCTTCGGCCATTCATGAATATTTTAGCTACGTGTTCGGTCATCGAACGATCACCTCTCTGACTGGCGGTATATATCAATAAGTATATACCTTTTGAGCGTAGAAGCAAGTTAGGGTAAGCTTCTGATAATTATGAAAAAGTTAAAATCGGGTAACCGGGGGTATTTAACCCCCAGCCCCCATGCCACCACATCGTGCGGATCCGCAATGGGCGGTTCCCTTGAAAATAAACAAACTCGGCCGGTTAGCTCTGGCTTGTTCCGATGTTGGATATACGAAGTCGCCGCCATTTCTCAAAGCCCGGTCGGGAATGAAATGTCGAGAGACGCAAAGCTTCATCGATTCTCAGGATTCAGGCGGGGCGACCTCCCGCCCTCACCATGTCCGAGGTATTACCCAAGGCATTTGGCTACTATGCCGTCTGCTGACTTCTGATAAATCACCCTAAAGATTGCTCGATAGAGCCCTTCTTGGCTACGCTGGGATTGCTAGCTGATTTACTCATGCTGGTCGGTAGCTCTCCGGCATGCCAGGGCTTGATAGACCAGTTCCCCACTGGCATTTACCGTAGGCGCAGGACGCGTGTTTATCAGATCTCCGAAACGTCGGACCGCCCGTATAAGGACATTATCTTTCCCTGCACAACTGCATCATTTACGGTGGCCGTTAGATCACTATGGTCGGCCCTTTGCTTCCTCCAGACCTTTCCTCACAGATTGGCCCTTGCCATTCGCTAAAGGTTATCGTTTAATCGTTTAAGATTGATTGAACGGGGATCTTCCCTCAGAGGACTTTCACCTCATTAGACAATGCCCATGCCGCGCGTACCAAGACGCTGCTGTCGGATAAATTTTCCGCTGTGCTACAAGTTTACCTCAGAGCGCGACGTTATAAGTGAGTTATATGGACGTTACAGAGCTTTTCATTAAGGCAGGATTTACCCCCTACGATATTTTGATTATGTACTTTGGCCCACTGTTCAGCGCGTTTGGCGGCATCGCTCACGCAATTTTGATAGACCAAGACTGGGAGAAAATTCCGCCCTTAGAATTCACGGATGTTCCCAAAAAAGAGCAAAAGCGGTTGAAAATTAGCTGGCATTCATCCAACGCCAGAATGGGCTGGATATTAGGGCGTCTGCTATTGGGTGGGGTCGTGGGTTTCGGTATCGCTTTGTTTTTCCTAGGCTCTTTGGCTCACGAGGTAACGGCTATCGCAAAAGTGTTTTTGGTTTGTCTGATTGCTGGCTTGGCGGCTCCGAAGCTTCTAAATCACATTGATAAACAAGCAGTAAAAAGGCTGGAAGCTTATTTCAAAGGCAATGCTCGCGGTGAAAAATGAACTTCTTGTAACCAGGTGGTCAGCAGGACGCCAACAACGCTGCACTCCGTTGCCGCCTGTTACCATTGGCTTTATGAGCCAGAGTTACCGACAAAGAGTGGTTGAATTATGATTAAAACAATTAAATTAGTGGTCTTAATAGTTTTAGTTTCTGGTTGTGTTCCATTACCACTCAAGCCACTGGAATACACTGGCACCATCTCCCCCAACGCACAGAGTTTTCCAGCAAGTATTACTTTAACTACAGGAAGTGTAGATGGTTATGGGGGTGACATAGTTCCGCTGGGATCTTCGGCTTCGTTAGGGCAATATGATTCTTCTGAATCAAATTTTAATAGCAACGATCAGAAGCTATTTGTCAGTTCACTCATAAGCGAGCTGAATCGACTAAAACTATTTCAGATTTCGCCTCAACCAACCGATCAACACTCAGACCTGTATCAGCTGGAGGTTAATTTCGTGCGTACATTTTACAGCGCAACATTGGGTGACTATGAAATTGATGCCAAACTTATAATACATAAAGGTGGCACGCACTTAAAAACGTATCAGTACAAGCTAGAAGATAGAATGTCGTTTCGGAATATAATGCTTGAGGGTGACCCAGGTATTGTTAAAAACAGAATAGCTAATACGCTGTTTGTAAAAATGATTGAAGATATAGACAATTTCACGTCTGAAATGTCAGCAAGACAGGCCACAAATACGCAAACCAATTGATCAAAACTCAAGCAAATCTAATTAAACACCAGCAATGGTATAAGTGAAAGCTTAAAGTTTTTTTACATGGACAGGGTCTAATTATTGATTAGAACCAAATTATATGGAGCTTTAAATGTCATCGTGTGACTACAGTGCAGCAAGCTTTGGCAAGTATTTTTCGGAAAACATGGCTGCTTTAGGGCTGCCCACGCCAAATGGAATTTACGAATCGTCATTGAGTGTTTTTGGCATAGCCGCAGTGTTAGGCGAAGCAGCACATCTTCACCCTAATATGCCGGTATCTATGGCATGGAAAGGGTCTTTCATGTTTGAGAAAGCCAAAATGCTTACGGCAGTGGCGGTGTCATATTATGTAGGCGCTATGATTGGCAGTGCGGCTGTAGCAGTCGGGCGTTCAGCTGGTTGCGGTGCGACAATCGCGGATGCAATCTGGTTGGCGAGAGAAAACGGTGTTTTTGGCACCTGGCTTGAACATGAGCTAGTATCACACCCCGAGTTTCTAAACCCAGTGAGATAGACAATGAACATTCTATCGGCTTTCGGCCTGTTGGTTGTTTTAGCTATTGTGGTAGCTGCTGTTTTTACTTTGTATGAAACCACAAAAGAGAGGCGCTTGGTTAGCAGTGGAGAGATCCCACCATTCAATGGAAATGACCTTGAGCAATTCAAGGCATTAAAAGAGAAGGGTTATAAAAGTATTGCCTTAAAGCGCATTCGCAAAGCGGCGAAGCCTCAGAAAATTGGCCTTGAGCAGGCATTGGAAATCTATAACTCTCTGTAAAAACAGAAATTCGAGTGGCGACGCTCTACCTCTTAATTTCGGCAGGCTGAGTGTGGTGATACACTCAGCCTTTATGCTTCAATATAAAACCGAGTACCAATCAGTTACAGACAAGGGCCGTTATTGGTGATGATCGCCTGGTTCCCGATACCAGTACAGGCCAGAACCTGATCACGCAATGCCTCTATATCGGCTGTACACAGAGAACTATTATCTTCAAAGATCATCGATCCCTGAATCCAGCACAGGTCGGAAAAGTCCATGGTGTCCAATACCGGATTGTTTCTTACTGTCAGACTACTGGTAATAACACTCACGTTTTTTAAAGCTGCAATTGAGGTGAGTTGGTTGTTGTCTTCTATAGTGAACAGGCCCCGCTCAAGATTATCCAGGCCAGCAAAGGATGTCAGCCCGGCATTATTGGTAACATAAATATTACCCGCGTTGACCAGACTCTCCAGCCCCGTTAAGTCAGTGAGGTTATCATTATATTCCACGAACAATCCGTTGTTGGCCTGTAGGCTTGCCAAGCCGGCCAAACTCAATAGTGCTGGATTATTCTCCACAGTAACAAAGTTTGATTCCACCAACGAATCCAGTCCGGCCAGTGATGTTAAATTCGGGTTGTGCTGAATTTTGACACTGTGGGTATCGTTGATACTGTTCAGGCCTTGCAGATCCGTTAACCCGTCATTGTACTCAATGGTGACGTTTCTCATACCGGTTGCATTATGCAGCCCGTGCAGGCTGGTGAGCTGCGGGTTTTCTCTGATCCAGATCTGGCCACCGTCATCCATCCGCGTTAATGCACTGAGGCCTTCAATATCCTGCAATAACGGGCACTGAATCAAGGTGACAGAACCCGCATAGGACAGACTCGCCAGGCCATCCAGATCAGCCAGGGTTCCCATTGTCAGAATACGTATGGATGATGTGCTGGCAAGGTTTTGCAGGCCCTGCAGTGACGACAGTTGGGGGAGTTTTTCCAGATAAATGCCCTGCTCTGCCGTGGTAACACCCGCCAAACCAGCCAGGCTCACCAACACTGGATTGTTAACCAAGCGCAGCTTACCGAAATCTCCGGTCACGTTGCTTAGGGCGTCCAGGTTTGCTAACTGCGGGTTGTTTTCCAGCGTAATACCGTGAGTGATCGTGGTCAGGTTGTCCAGGCCTGCCAGCGTATTCAGTTGATCAGCCTCTTCCACCGTCAGGCTGGTGATCTGCTCCAGAGAAGATAAACCATCGAAGCTTTGCAATGCTGGTGCGTTTTCAACCCTAAGCCCTGCGACCTGGCGCAAGTTATTGAGCCCCTGGAAGTTAGTCAGCCCGAAGGTGGTTCCCACTGTCAGATTCCCTTCCAGTTCCGTCAGGTTTTCCAACCCGGAAAAGTTCACCAGATCATGGGCAAAGGAAATCGTGATGTCGTCAACGTTTTCCAGCGCATCCAGGCCGATAAAGCTGCTGATGGAATTACCCACAATATTCAGGCTGTTGGCAGTCACCAGCGCTTCGGCACCCTGCAAGCCGGTTAACGCCGGGTTGCTCTTTAAGGTTAAGCCACCGCTAACGGCGAAGCTGTCCAGACCATTCAGGCTTTCAATGGCCGTATCATCAATTTCCAGCCGTGTGCTGACAGAAAACAGGTTGTTCAGGCCGCTCAGATCGGTTAAGCCGTTATCCTCAACAATTCTCAAGGTGCCTTCCACATGGTTCAGGCAGCTTAAATCCGCCAGTGAAGGCAAGTTGGTTTCTCTGCCGCTGGATGCCTGCCCAATGATCAGCCAACCATTCACCGCGGAGTAGCCGCTCAGGGCTTGCAGGTCTTCTTCGCTATCGGCGACATAGGCCCCCTCATAGATATTCGTGGGGCAGGTTTCCCGATTTACGGTTACCACGTAGTCGCGTGCCAGCCCATCGGCGGATAAAAAACTGTAGGTTAATGGTTCGCGAAAGTCATTGCCCGTTTGCGACGATACCTGCTCCACGCCCTGAGCAAACACCGCTACCGCGCCGGTGTTAAAGCTGGCGACCAGGCCGGTAACGTCCGCATTCTGGGGAACCCGTAATTCAATTTCCCCTTTCAGGTGGGAGACAGCGCCGACTATGTCATAGGGCAAGGCGGGATTGTCGGCCACGGAAAAGCGAAAACCCTCTGCCTTGTTGGCAGCAATATCACCAGACTGGAGGAACAGATCATAGGATTGACTGGTTTCGTCTTCGGCATAAACGGTATAGCGTTTGGCTGCCAGAAAACTGTAATCATTTTCTGTTTCACCGCTTGTTTGCACCTGATCACCGATACGCACCTCAACACCGGTTGTGGTGAAGGTGGCAATCAAACCTTCCAGATTCACTCCATGGGGCACCACGACGCTTACGGTGCGATTGTCCTGATCGATCCTGGCAACCAGATCTTTCGGTAACGATGGGTTTTCTGCTTTGAGAAATGAAAAAGTCTCAATCGACTTTTGTGAACTGGCGCCGCAGCCCCAGAGTTGAAACAGCAAGGTAAACAAAATGATATTTAATAACACGCGCGGGCGATGAAGCATGAAACCTCCTTGGTAATTGCCATCACTGGAAACTGCGCGAATTATTCAATCCTGAACGGGTAAAAACCACTTGTTTTTGTAACAGATAAGACGGGGGCCAAAGTTTTTTGGTGACTAATCAGTTCATAAGCAGGAGGGGATTAACTGCCCTTAACCCCCGTATCATCCAATATCTGCGTACAGATATGAATGCACTCATCACAGATGGGCTTCTTGTTCTTGCCCACCACCACCATTTTTTTAGCTTCGCTTTCCGGCTTGCCACAAAACGCACAGTGGCGTTCCGGTGGGGGTGTTTGATCTTTTGATTTCGCCATAATGGAAACTCCGCTTAAAAGCTGCTGATCAATCGCAGGTATGCTTCGGTCTGCCCGATGTCCCGGTCCAGTCCGTGGGCTACACCAAAATTGATATCAATATAGAAAGTATCATAGCCGATCAGCAGGTCCGGGCTGATTTCAAAGCCCACAGAGGTGTAATAGTTGGCGGATTCCCCTTTGCTCCAGGCGGCACCGCTGTCTACAAACAGGCTCATGGAGGTTTTACCCAGGCCTACCGGTGGTACGCGGAAGCCGTCGAACACTTCTTTAATGGGGAAGCGCCATTCAATGGAGTTAACGTTTACCTTGGTGCCTTCCAGTTCGGAGCTGTCTTTGCTGTAGCCCCGCAGCATAAATTCGTCCACACCAAAGCCGATGTTGGCGGCCAGGGTGCCGTAGCTGTCGTAATTGCCGCCTATTTCCAGGCGTTTGGCGTTGTCTTCATCGCCGGATTCTGCAAACAGGAAGCGTAATGCCAGTACCTGGCTTTGCGGGATGCTGACGAATTCGCGCCAGTCCAGGGTTTTTACCAGGCCGGTGGCGTTGCCGTCGCCCAGTACGTTGTATTTTTCCAGGGTAAAGGTAATGTCGCGGCCGTCTTCTGGGCTGATGGAGTGCAGGTAGCGGTCGGTGTTGTTCAGGTTGAACAGCAAGCCGAACAGGTTGTTTTCACCATAGGTGACCCGGCCGGTTTCCTCAAAGGTGCGTTCAACATCTTCCTTGGCGATACCGGCATGAAAACGGAAGCGGTTTTCCAGTGTGTTAATGGGCTGGGTGTACACAAACTGGTAGCGGTCTTCCAGATCCCAGACTTCAAATTCGTCGTTGTCTTCGTCTTCTTCCCGTTCCACGTCTACCTTGCGGGATGCCAGCAGGGCAAATCGGTTATAGAACATATAGGCCAGGTCGCCGCCCATCTTTTCCTTATCAAAAAAGTATTGGGGTGCTACCTGCCAGTAATGAAAGTTAAGGGCGTCGTTACCGTCCACAATAAATTGTATGGAGCTGTTATCGGTGCCGTCGGCCAGCAGCCATGCCCACCAGGATCTGGGGCGCAGTGAACGCCAGGGGGAGTAGTCTTCCACATCGGTAAAGCGTTCAGGATGGTAGCCTTCGGAGTTGGAGAAGGAGGCTACCTTGGGTGCTTGCGCTTCCATGGCGGTGTAGCGCTGGTAGGTTTTATCTATGGTCAGTTCGTTAATGGCAAAACCGTTGGCGGTGTATTCCACTACGCGGAATTTGTCGCCGGCCTGATTGGCGGAGTAATCCATAATGGCGGTTTTGGTGTTGGTCAGTGTTACCACTTCGCCGGTGGCCAGATCCATGCGGCGGATATTCATCACGTTGCCCTGATCAGAAATAAAGTACAGGGATTTGCCGTCGCTGCTGTAACGGGGGCGGTATTCGATATGATCGTTGCTGGTGAGCGGCGTCCAGGTGCGGTCGAACAGGTTGTATTGTTCCAGGTTCCAGCCGGTGGCTTCCCGTTTGATGGCGGCCACAACAGAGCGCCCATCGGGGGACCAGTCAAAGTGGCCTATGGTTTCACCCAGTCCACGCATGTCCAGCAGGGTCAGCTCTACGCCTTCCAGATCCAGCAGTACCAGGCTGGTTTGGCCGTTGCCTACTTTTACCGCCACAATAAATTTGCCGTCGGGGCTCCAGAAGGCTCTGGGGTAACGGCCGCATTCCGTTAAACGGCGCCATTTTTTATCGCCGGGGGCCAGCTGGTAAATGTCGGTGTACACGTTGGTGTTGTCGCAGATTTCGGCCCGTGACAGCAGCAGGCCTTTTTCCGGATGCACGTCGAACATGGAAAAGCCCTCCACTTCTTTTACGGTGGATTCGCTGCCATCGGCGGCCAGCTTGCTGATGCGGGCATGATCGTGGCCGCTGCTGTGGTAAAAGTACATGTCGCCGTTGGGCAGCCACACCGGGTTGGTATTCAGTATGCCCTGGCTGGCTATCGACTGGCTGGGCTGCAGGCCGCGCTTTTCGATGTCTGCCAGCAGGGGTTCGAATTTCTTTTTCATGTAGTGCTGAAAGTTGCCCCACAGCTGGGTGGCGGTAAAGCCAAACACTTGGCGGGCACGGGCTTCCAGCCGCCAGGGAATAATATTGTTGTTCCAGTTTTTGATGTAGTCGTTGATTTTATCTTTGCCGTATTCGGCTTCGATAAATTCCATAAAGTAATAGCCGTACAGGTACACCTGCCCCAGCGGCCAGTCGGTGCCCTGATAACCGTGGTAGCTCATTTCAGTAAGCGAGCGCAGGCCGTTCATGACTTCGGCCTGCATCATGCCACGGTAAATGGCGCCTTGCCCACGGCCAAAGCCACCTTCATGACTGGTTTCGCCGTAAACCGCCAGGCCTTCGGTAATCCATTTGGGGCTGAAGATTTGCGGGAAAGTAAAAAAGATTCGGCCAAACACATTACGCAGGCCTTTGGGGAATCCGGAGGCCTGATCCAGGTGCAGGATATGAATAAACTCGTGGGTAAACACCAGTTCCAGCCAGGGGGAGTTATCGATCAGTTCGCCATCCACCGGGGCGTTCAAAAAAATAAAGAAGCGGTTGTACGGTAAGGGGCTGGCGCCACCGTTGGAGCCGTCAAAGGCATCGTTAATGATAATTTCGGTAATATCTTTGGGGTGCCATTCCAGCCAGGTGGTGGTTTTCTCGTAAACGTTTTCGGCGATGGCGGCCATGCGCTGGGCAAAGGCCAGGTGCTCTTCCTGAAAGTTAATACGGAAGTGCTCGGTTTCCATGGTGCGCCATTCTTTTAACGGCTTGGGAGCGGCCAGGCTGAAGTCTGGCGGTAAGTGGGCAAAGCTGACCTGGGCGGCAAACAAAAGAGCGAGAAAAACCAGAAACTGCTGATATCGCTGTATCACTGAAAACACCTCATTAAGTTGCCCCGCAGAAAGGTTCCGATGGTACCGGAATCGCTAACTAAAACCCTGTGGGGCACAACAAGCTCTCTGTGGCTTGGTTATTATTTACGTTTTTATAAAAATAAGATCCCAAACCCCGTGGCCCAGTTTCAGGCCACGGCGTTCAAATTTGGTTTCGGAACGGTAATCCGGGCGGGCCGAATAATTGCCGGCGCCGGCCTTGTTGGTAAAGCGTTCGCTGGCAGACATCACTGCCATCATGTGTTCGGCGTAGTTTTCCCAATCAGTGGCCATATGAAAGTAGCCACCGGAGGCCAGTTTATCGGCCACCAGATTCACAAAGTCCGGCTGCACAATGCGCCGTTTGTGGTGGCGTTTTTTATGCCAGGGATCAGGGAAGAACAACTGCACGCCCACCAGACTGTCGTCGGGAATGGAGTAGTTCAGTACTTCCACGGCGTCTTCGCAGAACACCCGCAGGTTGGTAATGCCCTGCCTTTCTGCATTGTTGATAATAGCGCCCACGCCGGGGCGGTGTACTTCGATACCGATAAAGTTCTTGTCCGGCGCACTGGCGGCCATGGCCAGCAGGGAATCGCCGTTACCAAAGCCGATTTCCAGCAGGGTGGGCGCACTGCGGCCAAAGCAGGTATCCAGATCGATGGGGGTATCGGTTAATTCCAGGCCATAATCCTGCCAGTAATCCTGCAATGCGCGGGACTGGCCTTCGGTTAAACGGCCCTGGCGGCGTACAAAACTGCGGATACGCCGCAAACCCTGTGCTTCAGTCATATCAGAAGAAGGTACCATCGATAGGTGAAGAGGCACTGGCATACATTTTTCGCGGCATGCGACCGGCCAGGTAGGCTTCGCGGCCGGCTTCAATGGCCTTTTTCATGGCGGATGCCATGAGCACCGGGTTGTTGGCGGCGGCGATGGCGGTATTCATTAACACGCCGTCGCAGCCCAGCTCCATGGCAATGGCGGCATCGGATGCGGTGCCTACACCGGCATCCACAATAATGGGGACTTTGGCGTCTTCCAGAATCATGCGGATGTTGTAGGGGTTGCGAATACCCAGGCCGCTGCCGATGGGGGCGGCCAACGGCATAACGGACACACAGCCCATGTCTTCCAGTTCTTTGGCGATGATGGGGTCGTCGGAGGTGTACACCATCACCTGAAAATCGTCTTTGATCAGGATTTCGGCCGCTTTTAAGGTATCCACCACGTTGGGGTACAGGGTTTTCTGGTCCCCCAGTACTTCCAGTTTCACCAGGCTGTGGCCATCCAGCAGCTCCCGGGCCAGGCGGCAGGTGCGCACGGCATCGTCGGCGGTATAGCAGCCGGCGGTGTTGGGCAGCAGGGTGAATTCATCGGGGGAGATGTAGTCCAGCAGGTTGGGTTCGTCGGGGTTCTGGCCGATGTTGGTACGGCGAATGGCCACGGTGACGATTTCGGCGCCACTGGCGAGAATGGCTTCCCGGGTTTGTTCCAGTGATGCGTATTTACCGGTGCCCACCAGCAGGCGCGAGCCGTAGGTTTTGCCGGCAATTTCGATGGGCTGCTCAGACGTTGCGGATTGTTCCGACATATAGGGAGTCTCCTTAAACTCCGGTGCGGCGGTCAGCCGCCACCGATGGCATGCACAATTTCGATCACATCGGCGGGTTGCAGAACCACATCCGCATGGCTGCTTTTGGGAACGATTTCCTGATTGCGCTCCACCGCCAGACGCTTGCCGGTCAGCTCCATGCGGGCAATCAGATCCGCCACGGTGCTGCCGGAGTCAACTTGTTGGGGTTCGCCGTTAATAGTGACAGTAATCAAAGGTTGTTCAGTCATTTTTCAGATCCAAAACAGGCCGTTATTCTCCCGGATATAGCGGATGTTTGGCAACCGCTTATTAGGTTTAGCGAAGGTAATCGCTAGTTTGTGTTCTGTTGCCAGAGGCTGTACGCCAGCAACAGCCAGGCAATGATAAAAGCCAGGCCCCCAAAGGGTGTGATGGCACCCAGCCAGCGGATGCCCGACAGGGACAGCACATACAGGCTGCCGGAAAACAGCAGTACACCCAACAGCATGATCCAGCCGGCCCAGTGCACACCGGTGGCATGGGGATAGAAGCCGGCCACCAGGCCGATCAGGAGAATGCCCAATGCGTGGTAGACATGGTACTGCACACCGGTCTGATAGACCTGCATCATATCGGGTGTGAGTTTGCTTTTCAGGCCATGGGCCCCAAAGGCGCCCAGTGCGACTGCTGACGCCATCAGCAGTGCGCCCAGAATAATGAGTGATTTCATCGTTTACCCCGCATAAGAATCAACGGCATCCGCCGGATGCTGCAAAACCCGCAGTTTACCGGCAGCCGCCCCAAAACGACAGGCACGAAAAAGCCGACTGCGTTGGCAAGTCGGCTTTTTTGTTTGTGTTACCGGGCAGGATGTGACGTTTTAAGGCCGGTGGCCTCAGGCTTCCACTTCCGCCATGGAGGATTTCAGCTTTTTGATGGCATTCTGTTCCAGCTGGCGAATGCGCTCTGCAGACACGCCGTACACATCGGCCAGTTCGTGCAGGGTGGCTTTTTCGTCAGCAAACCAGCGTTTTTCCAGAATGTCCTTGCTGCGGTCATCCAGGTTCGCCATGGCTGCATAAAGCTGGCTGTGGGTGTTTTCTTCCCAGTTCTGCTGCTCGTAGGCCACGGCAGGATCCAGGGAGTTGTTTTCCAGATAATAGGCGGGCACATGGCTCACGCTGTCGTCATCTGCATCCGTCGGCGCATCGAAGGCGGCGTCGTGGGCGGCCAGGCGGCCTTCCATTTCGCGTACTTCCGAAGGGGATACACCCAGCTCGTTGGCCACGGTTTCGATTTCCTGGGTGGTCATCCAGCCCAGGCGCTTTTTCTGGCTGCGCAGGTTAAAGAACAGTTTGCGCTGGGCCTTGGTGGTGGCCACTTTCACAATCCGCCAGTTGCGCAGTACGTATTCGTGAATTTCCGCTTTGATCCAGTGCACGGCGAAAGATACCAGGCGCACACCCACGGTGGGGTCGAAGCGCTTGACGGCTTTCATCAGGCCGACGTTGCCTTCCTGGATCAGGTCTGCCTGGGGCAGGCCGTAACCGCTGTAGCTTTTTGCCACGTGTGCCACAAAGCGCAGGTGGGAAAGCACCAGCTGGCGGGCGGCTTCCAGGTCACCGTCGTAATATAAACGCTCAGCCAGATCACGCTCCTGATCGGCGCTAAGCATGGGAATGCTGTTAACGCTCTGTAGATAGGATTCCAGGTTGGTACCCGGAACTGCGATCATTGCAGGTTGTAACGCTTTACTCATTCTTTCCTCCGACACTTTGGACACGAGTTTAGCACTCGGATGATTAGAGTGCTAACCCCTGCCAAAGTTCCCTTAAATTTGGCCCGTTGGGCATCGTTTTCAGGCTCTTTTTTATGCTCGTTTCAACAGGATAGCGCTGATTGGCTACTACACAAAACGAATTAGCTTTTCCCTGAGCCTGCGTTGGTTATACGTATCCGGTACATGAATTTTTTACCAGCAACTAATCATGGAGGCCTGCCGCAGGATTTCAAGGGCGCAAGGTTAAAATCTTTGCCGGTTTGGCAAAATAAGCAATTTTATTTAGGACACTTAGCGGGGCTCTACGGCCCGCAGGTGCTGGCGCACCGCCCACCAGGCCCCCAGCCAGCCAAGAAAGCCACTGCCTAACATCAGCCCCAGGGTGGGGCCAAAGCCCAGGCCCCGCAGATCAAAGGCACTGCTGTACAGATCCGCCAGGCGGGCCACCGGGGAATCCACCCAGAAGAGTACCGACTGAATAATGATCAGGGCCACAATGCCGCCCCCCAGGCCATACCAGAATCCGGTGTACAGAAACGGCCGCTGCACAAAGGCATCGGTGCCGCCAACCAGTTTCACGATCACGATTTCGTCGCGCCGGCTTTCAATGGCCAGGCGGATGGTATTCACAATCACCAGCAACACCGCAAACGACAGCCCGAGCCCCAGAGCCCAGACAAAGCGTTCCGCCAGATCCAGCATGGCGTGCAGCCGGCGCACCCACTGGGCATCCAGCTGGGCACTGTCCACTTCCTCAAGTTTTGCGAGGTCCTGCTGCAGCAGTTCGGCCTTGTCCAGATCCCGCGCTTCCGGGTACACCACAATCACCGCGGGCAAAGGGTTGTCGTCCAGCTCCATTAACACATCGCCGAAACCGGACAGGGCCTTGAATTCCTTCAGGGCCTGTTCCCGGGAAATATACTGGGTTTTGCCCACGTCCTTGCGCTGGTTCAGGCGGTTGGCCAGGGACAGGCCCGCCGATTCGCTGGTATCGAGTTTCAGGTACAGGGAAATCTGGGCGTTGCCGTCCCAGTCACGGCTCAGGGCCTGGGCATTCTTGAGCAATACATACAGGCCCACCGGCAGGGCCAGGGCAATGGCGATCACCAGCACCGTCATGGCGGTGGGCAACGGGGTGCCCAGCAAACGCCCCAGGCTGCTGCGGGCGACTTCCTTATGGTGGTTTTTGTAACTTTCAAACCGGTGGGAAACCCGGGTTTTGGCCACGCTGGCGCCGCGCCGGGGTGCCTGCTGGCGGGAAGCACCTTTCATGAAGCCTCCTCGCCGGGAGCCGGCACGCTGTTATTGGTGAGCCGGCCGTCATCCAGGGTCATCAGGCGATGGTTGTAACGGTGGATCAGGTTCAGATCGTGGGTGGCGATCAGTACGGTTACCCCCACCTGACAGAACTGCTGGAACAGATCCATGATCTCCTCCGACAGTTTGGGATCCAGGTTACCGGTGGGCTCATCCGCCAGCAGAATAGGCGGCTTGTTCACCACGGCCCGGGCAATGCCCACCCGTTGCTGTTCACCCCCGGAAAGGGAAAGGGGAAAGAGTTTTTCCTTATCCAGCAGCCCTACCTTATCCAGGGCGGCGCGCACCCGGCGCCCGGCATCTTTGGGGCTGAAGCCGGCAATTAACAGGGGCAAGGCCACGTTGTCGTACACGGAGCGGTCGAACAGCAGCTGGTGATTCTGGAAGACAATACCGATCTTGCGGCGGAAATAGGGAATACCCCGGCGGCGGATGCCACTCAGGTTCTGGCCATCGATAATGATCTGCCCCTGGGAGGGACGCTCGATCAGGGTGATCAGTTTGAGCAGGGTACTTTTACCGGCGCCTGAATGGCCGGTAAGAAAGGTCAGTTCACCGGCATCCAGTTCGAAGGACACCTGGCTTAACGCGTCCTTGCCGTTGTCGTAGCGTTTGCAGACTTGCTTAAATTCAATCATCCGGGTCTTAAGGGCACTGTCAGTCTTCGTCGGCGAACAGTGCTTCTACAAATTCTTTGGGGTCAAAGGGTCTCAGGTCATCGATGCTTTCCCCCACACCGATAAACTTGATGGGCAGCCGGGTTTTTTCCGCCAGCGAGAACACGATACCACCTTTGGCGGTGCCATCAAGCTTGGTCAGGGTGATACCGGTCACACCCACGGCTTCATCAAACAGTTGGGCCTGGTTGAGGGCATTCTGCCCGGTGCCGGCATCCACCACCAGCATCACTTCGTGGGGGGCTTCGGGATCCAGCTTGCCCAGTACCCGTTTTACCTTTTTCAGTTCTTCCATCAGGTTGGATTTGTTATGCAGGCGGCCGGCGGTGTCGGCGATCAGCACATCCACCTTGCGGCTCTGGGCGGCCTGTAAGGCATCGTAAATTACCGAGGCGGAATCGGCACCGGTGTGCTGGGCAATCACGGGAATATCGTTACGGCCGCCCCACACCTGCAGCTGTTCCACCGCGGCGGCACGGAAGGTATCGCCTGCTGCCAGCATCACGGTTTTGCCTTCCTGTTGCAGGCGTTTGGCCAGTTTGCCGATGGTGGTGGTTTTACCCACGCCATTCACGCCCACCACCAATAACACAAAGGGCTTTTTGGAATCGTCTACTTCGAAGTGGTTTTTGCTGTCACCCAGAATGGCAGTGAGTTCTTCCTGCAGGGCGGTGTAAAGGGCGTCGGAATCGAACAGTTCCTTGCGGCTGACCCGCTCTGCCAGGTTATCCATGATGCGCTTGGTGGCGTCCATCCCCACGTCGGATACCAGCAGCTGGGTTTCGATATCCTCAAAGAGTTCGTCGTCGATCTCTTTTTTACCGATCAGCAGGTTGGCCATACCCTTGGAAAAGCTGGAGCGGGTGCGGCTGAGGCCTTTTTTCATGCGGGTGAAAAAGGAGACTTCCGGCTCGGCGGGTTTTTCCGGTGGCGTTTGCGGTGCGGGGGCTTCGGCGGCTGCGGCAGGTTCTGCTACCGGTGCTGGCGCCGGGGCGCTGTCGTTGGCGGCTTTACTGGCCGGATCAAAAAAGCGCTGAAAGATGCGCTGCTCGGGTTCCAGGGACTCGTTCAAGGCAGGATTTACCACCGGTTGACCGGAAAAATACCCCTCGAATACGGATTTTTCTGCTGCGGCGTCAGCCATCGGGAACCTCTTAAATAAAATGCAGGTCTGTAATGCACGGAAAGACGGTGTATCCTACCATTTGTGCCCATGATAAACAGCTATTTTCCCTGAGAGTTCAATGAGTCAGGGACCATTGTCAACAGCATTTGCAAAAAGGAAGACCATGACAGAAGTGACGCCCGGAAAATCCATTTTCCGCCTCCTGACGGCCTGTTCCATGGCTCTGCTGACCACAGCAGCCCCGGCGGAATCTGACGCCGGAAACACGCCACTGAGCCCCGCCGAACGCACCTTTGAAACGCAGCTGGATAACGGCATGAAGGTTGTTGTGCGGGAAGATCACCGGGCACCGGTGATGGTAAGCCAGGTGTGGTACAAGGTGGGCTCCAGTTATGAGCCCGTGGGCATGACCGGTGTATCCCATGTGCTGGAGCATATGATGTTCAAGGGCACCCCCAAAGTGCCTACCGGGGAGTTTTCCAAACTCGTGGCCAAGTACGGCGGCTCGGAAAACGCCTTTACCAGTTACGATTACACCGGTTATTACCAGATGATGCAGGCCAATAACCTGGCCCTGAGTTTTGAGCTGGAAGCCGACCGCATGCGCAATGCCCTGCTGCCGGAGGAAGAATTCAAAAAAGAAATAGAAGTGGTGAAAGAAGAACGCCGCCTGCGCACCGATGACAATCCCAACGCCCGCACTTATGAACGCTTTATGGCCGCGGCTTATCTGTCCAGCGGATATCACCACCCCATTATCGGCTGGATGCATGACCTGGATAATCTGAGCCTGGATCAGGTACAGGACTGGTATGAAACCTGGTACGCCCCCAACAATGCCATTCTGGTGGTGGTGGGCGATGTTCACCACCAGGAAGTGTTCGAGCTGGCGCAACGTTTTTTTGGCCCGCTCAAACCCAGCACCCTGCCCCGCACCCCCACCAACAAGGAAGCACCTTCATTAGGAGAACGCCGGCTGGAAGTGCGGGTACCGGCCCAGTTACCGGCGCTGTATATGGGCTATAACGTACCCGGCATTAATACCGCCGATGAAGAATGGGAAATTTACGCCCTGCGCATGCTGGCAGGCGTACTGGACGGCGGTTACAGTGCCCGGATTGAAACCGAGATTATTCGCGAGCAACAGATTGCCGCCAGTGCCGGTGCCGGTTATGGGGGCTTCTCCCTTGGCGACACCCTGTTTTACCTGAGCGCCACACCCGCCAATGACCACAGCCTGCAAGAACTGGAAACCGCCCTGCAGAAACAACTGCAACGTTTACAGAACGAACTGCCCACCGCCGAAGAGATGCAACGGGTAAAAGCCCAGGTGATTTCCGACATTGTTTACCAGCAGGATTCCATCAGCAGCCAGGCCAACCAGATCGGGCGCATGGAATCCATTGGCCGCTCCTGGAAGGAGATGGATCTTTACGTGGAAAAACTCAGCGCTATTACACCGGAACAGGTTCAGGCGGTGGCAAAAAAATACCTGGTACCCGCCCGCAAAACGGTTGCGCAACTGATTCCAAGCACTAAGGAAAGCAATCACTGATGACATCACCACAACCATCAAACAATGCCCGCTTCAGTCGCAAATCGCTGAATATTATTATTTTGCTGACATCGGTAATGATACTGGTGTTTATGAATCTCCCCGGCAGCAAAATACCGGAAGACGAGAAAAACCCGCCGACGCCTTTGTCGGAAGAAAAGTCCGCTGAACTGTTTTCTGATGCAGACAGTGAACCGGTTGCCGATAAACTGGAATCCCTGGACATCATTAACAGCAAACCCACCGTCAGCCACAAGGTGAATATTCAGTCCTGGAATACCGGCAAAGGTGCCAGAGTGTTGTTTGTGGAATCCCACGAAGTGCCCATGCTGGATATTCGCCTGGTGTTTGATGCCGGCAGCGCCCGGGATGACAACAACCCCGGCACGGCACTCTTTGTGAACGCCATGCTGAATGAAGGCACTGCAAACTATTCTGTGGATGACATTGCCAAGCGCTTTGAAGGACTGGGGGCCGATTTCAGTAACGGCGCCTATCGTGATCAGGCCATTGCATCTTTACGCACGCTGTCTGATCCGGAGTTTCGCCAGCCGGCACTGGATATGTTTTATGAAGTGGTGGCAAAGCCCAGCTTTCCTGACACCAGCATGGAGCGCATTCGAGAGCAGCTGCTGATTTCACTGGAACATCAAAAGCAACGCCCCGGCACGGTGGCATCCCACCGGTTTTATGAAACCCTGTATCAGGGCCATCCTTACGGTATTCCCACCGACGGCACTCAAGACTCAATCCGGCAACTGACCAAAGCGCAACTGCAGGCGTTCCATCAGCGTTACTATGTGGCCAGTAATGCCGTGATTGCAGTGGTAGGCGATATCAGCACCGAAGAAGCCAAAGCCATTGCCAGTGCCATTGATGCAGCCTTGCCCGCCGGCACACCGGCCAGCCGTTTACCCACGCCGGAGGCAGCCACCACGGCACAAAAGAAGCAGGTAGAGTTTCCTTCCACGCAAAGCCATGTGTTGTACGGCGCCACCAGCATCAAACGCAGCGATCCGTTACGTTACGCACTGATGGTGGGCAATCATATTCTGGGGGGCGGCGGTTTTACCTCGCGTCTGAATCAGGTGGTGCGTCAGGATAACGGCCTGGCTTACAGCGTTTACAGTTACTTTTCCCCCATGGCAGTGAACGGGCCTTTTGTAATGGGCCTGCAAACCCGTAACGATCAGCGGGAACAGGCACTGGCGTTAATGCAAAGCACCTTGCAAACGTTTATTGATGAAGGCCCCACCGCCGAAGAACTGGATGACGCCAAGCGTAATATCATTAACAGTTTTCCGTTAAGTGTGGCCAGCAACAGCAGTATTGTGGGGAACCTTGGGGCCATCGGTTTTTACGATCTGCCGCTGGATTACCTGGATACCTATCTGCAAAAAATAGAAGCGGTGACGGCAGAGGATATTCAGTCGGCTTTCAACCAAACCATTACGCAGGACAACATGCTGACCGTAATAGTTGGCCCTACACTTGAAAACAACACCGAGGAAAACAACAACACCGATGGCCAGGAGTAAGTCAGCGCAGGCAGTACACCAGCTGCGGATTATTGGCGGCAACTGGCGCGGACGCAAACTCAGCTTTACACCGGAAGAAGGCCTGCGCCCGACGCTGGACCGCTACCGGGAAACCCTGTTCAACTGGCTGATGTTTGATGTGGAAGGTGCCTGTTGCCTGGATCTGTTTGCCGGCAGCGGCGCACTGGGACTGGAAGCCCTGTCCCGGGGTGCCGCCCATTGCACTTTTGTGGATGCCTCACGCCACGCCAGTAGCCAGATACGCAGCCACCTGAAAACCCTGCAGTGCGAGCAGGCCAACGTATGCCATGAAGACGCCCTGCACTGGCTGGATACGAATACGCAGCGGTTTGATCTGGTGTTTCTTGATCCGCCGTTTCACCGGGACATGATGAACGCGGTACTGGAACGGCTTTTAGCAGACGGTTATATAAATGACCACGGTTATATCTATATCGAATCCGAAGCCGGTTACCAGTTGCCTCCCCTGCCGAAAAACTGGGAACTGAGTCGGCAGAAATCAGCAAAAAATAAAGTATTTTTTCTTATAAGAAAATTGCCTCAACCCTAATTGGTTTCCATATCAACAGCTTACACCCCATGACTGCCGCTGCTTAACTTTGGTGGATATTGTCAGTTTACGCCCCCTCTGACTATCCTTAACGGATGAATATCAGTAGGAGTAATCGGGTATGTCCATTTCCAGCAAAGTCGAGAAATGCCTTCTGGATCAGGGTATCAGTTATCAGGTTGTCGATGGTGAACACCTTATGCCAATGCATGAACTAAAAAGCGCCAACGCGGTATCGGGGGAAGTCGTGACGATCAGCGTGATGCTGAGCGATACACTGGGCAAACTGCAGGTACTGATGCCGAAAAACACCTTTCTGGATTTATCGGAATTGTGCGAACAACTGGGGCGCAACCTGAGAGCCGTACCACCGGAAGAACAATCCCGGCTGGCCAATGAACAGGGTGCCGAGACCCTGCCGGCCATTCCCTCCCTGTACAACATGCCCATTGTGGTGGATTCCCGCCTGATGGAGAGCGAAAAGATTTATCTGGATTCCGGGCACGACGGTTTTTACATCGAAATGTCCAGCGAGGAATTCAAGAAGGCACTGGGCCAGGCGGATATCGGTAACTTCTGTATTCCCATTGCCAAACTGAGAGACACCATTGAACGGGATGACCGCGCTGAACTGGAACAGGCGGTGCAGCAATTTACCACCCTGCGGATTAAACAACGCCTGGATCAGACCCTGGAAATGCCGCCGCTACCCGATACCGCCGAACGCATTATTCAATTGCGCCTGGACCCGGAAGCCGGCGTAGGCGAGCTGGCGGAAATCGTGGAAAAAGATCCCAGCCTTGCCGCACAGGTAGTGAGCTGGGCAAGCTCCCCCTATTATGCCGCCCCGGGGACCATCCGCTCGGTGCACGATGCAGTAGTAAGAGTACTGGGATTTGATCTGGTGATTAACCTGGCGCTGGGACTGGCCCTGGGTAAATCCCTGGAAGTACCCAGAGACGGCGTTTACGGTGTGAACCCTTACTGGCAGGAATCCGTTTACACCGCCGCCATGGCCGAAGGGCTGGTAAAAGCCATTTCTGCTGATTACCGGCCGTCGCTGGGCCTTGCCTACCTGACCGGGCTGCTGCACAACTATGGCTACCTGGTACTGGCCCATGTGTTTCCGCCCCATTATCAGTTGGTGAACCGTTATATCGAAGCCAACCCCCATGTGAATCACTCATACCTGGAGCGCCACCTGATCGGCGTGTGCCGCGAACAGATCGGTTCGTTGCTGATGGAGTCCTGGTCCATGCCGGAAGAAGTGGTTACCGGCACCCGCTGGCATCATATGGCGGACTTTAAAGGCAATAACAAGGAATACGCCAACGTGCTCTTTGTGGCAGTAAACCTGCTGAAAGGCGCGGGCCTGTATCAGGGCGATGCGGAAACCATTCCACCACAATTGTATGCCGCACTGAATCTGGACCCGGTGGATGCAGAAGCCGCACTGCAGAAAATTATCGACGGCAAAGATGATTTGCTGGGGATGGCTCGTAATCTGGGTGGCTGAGCGCTAGTCTCACTCTCAAAACCAGTCTCACCATCAAAACCAGGCCTACCATCAAACCAGGACCAACGCATCGAGCTGGCCGGCTCAGGTATTCTGCTGCATATGGCAATCACCTGAGCTGCCGTCCGGTCACAGGTTTTTGTTATCCGCGTCACAAGTTCTTGTGTGTATCAAATTTTCGTGACCCTTCAAAACATCTATCTATCTGATTTAAAAGGAAAACAATCTTGGCACGATAACTGATATGTCGTGAGCATTCGATCTTTTCAGTATTAGCGAGTTGAAAAAGAATGCTCATGAAAATTTGGACAACGGCATCGGCCGCACTGGCTTTTGCTTACGCACTCAACGCAGCGGCCGCCAACCCCAGTGATTCAGTCGCAGCCAGGACCCTCCCGGAAAAAGAGGTTATCGCCATATCAATCGATAACGATCTGTTTGTACCCTCGACTACAGACCGGGACTTTACCGCAGGTATAGCCATTACCTATTCAGGCCGACCCGGACTTGAACATTGGCGCAAACTGGATGATATGACAGGAGCCATTGATCACTGGCTTGGCATTCAACCGGCCGCTGTAGCCGACAGTGACTATACGCCTTCCATTGAGTTCGGCGGTTATGGTTTTACACCGGACAATATTGAAAGCAAAGCAACAGAATACAACGACCGGCCCTATGCCAGCCTGGTGTACCTGGCTGCTGGCCGCACCTACAATTCCACTGACGGTAACAGCGCCTGGACGTCGTCACTGACAATTGGCGCCCTGGGGCTGTCGCTGTTCGAAACAGCACAAAACCGGATTCACAGAACCATCGGCAGTGAACAGGCCGAAGGCTGGGATCATCAGATTTCAGATGGTGGCGAGCTTACTTTTCGCTATCAGGCCGCCTATCACAATTATTGGAATTCCAGCAGCAACCCTGCCCAGTTCAAAACCACTTACTTTGGTTCCCTTGGATATCTGACCGAAACAGGTATTGCCATATCTACACGACGCGGCAGAATTTCTTCTCCGGACAATCGCTTTAACCCCGAGCTTGTTTCCTATGGCGAGCGCGTGAACGAAGCAGCTGCCACGCCTTTTACCGGTGAAGAAAGTTATTTTTGGGGCGGTGCCGCTCTGAAAGTGCGATTTTACAACGCTTTTTTACAGGGGCAGTTTCGCGACAGTCACCACACCCTGAGCGGCAGCGAACTACGTCCGGTGTTAGTCGAGGCATGGGCAGGTTACACCCGTAGTTTCAATCAAGGTTTCGATCGCAGCCTGAAGCTGAGTTACATCATTCGCGCCCAGTCTTCGGAAATTCGTCGTGGCGAGGGCGACCGCGGTTTGCTTTGGGGTGGCTTTGTATTGAGCCAATCGTTATAGGCTATTCCTGTTTCGTACCTATGCCGGCTTTTTAATACCATACTGCGCCAGCCGGTAAGCAAGGGTCGATGGCTTAACCCCCAGCAATTCCGCTGCGCCATCGGCTCCGGAAATTTTCCACCCTGTTTTTACCATTGCTTTGCGCAGGTTGGCCTTTTCCAGCAAACGAAATTCGCTTTCCGTCAGCACATCACTCTGATCCCAATGCTGGGTAGATTCCGTATCCGCTTCACGAATATCGATGGGCATGGCCTGTTCCAGATTAAGCTTGTTGCTGCCGGCCGACAGAATCACAGCCCTTTCAATCACATTCTTGAGCTCACGAATATTGCCAGGCCAGTCGTGGTGTTTCAGGCGATTCACCTGGGCTTGCGTTAATGCCAACGGCTTGCGCCCCAGTTGCTGGCAGATGCAATGTATAAAGTGCTGGGCAATCGGCAATATATCGGCGGCACGCTCTTTTAAGGGTGGCACATCAACCGGAAATACCGAAAGCCGATAAAAAAGATCCTCACGAAACCGGCCATGTTTTACCTCTTCCGCCAGGTCACGGTTCGTGGCAGCGATGATGCGCACGTTGACTTTCTGGGTCTTCTCATCACCCACCCGTTCAAATTCACTTTCCTGAAGCGCGCGCAACAATTTGCCTTGCAGGTCCAATGGAATTTCACCCACTTCATCCAGAAACAGGGTGCCATTGTTGGCCAACTGCATTTTGCCAACACGATCGCGATGGGCACCCGTAAAGGAACCACGCACATGGCCAAAAAACTCGCTTTCAAAAAGCTCTTTGGGAATAGAGGCACAATTGACTTTTACCAGGGGACAATCAGCCCGATCACTGTTCATGTGGATAGCGCGGGCAACCATCTCTTTGCCCACGCCGGACTCACCCAGAATCAATACGCTGGTAGGCGTGCTTGCCACCGCCTCAATTTGCGACAGCGTGCGCTTGAGCGCCTGGCTTTCGCCGATGATTTCACCAAAATTTGCGGTAACATTGATTTCATCACGCAAGTAGTCGCGTTCCTGCTCCAACTGTTCCTTCAGATCTTTTATTTCTGCAAAGGCTTTAGCGCGTTCTTCCTCAATCTTTATCTTTTCCGAAATATCCCGGAAAACAACCACCGCCCCTCTGAGTTTGCCATCCTCCCAGATCGGAGTGCTGGTGTATTCCACCGGAACAGGGTAGCCATCGGAGTGCCAGAAAACTTCATTGCTTACCTCATGAACCTCACCGTCTTTTATAGCAGCATAGATAGGGCAAGCCTCTATGGGGTAATGGCTACCATCTTTATGGGTCTGGTGGTGTAGCTCATGGAGACAGGAACCAATAATTTCTTGCTCTTTCCAACCAAGAATTCTCTTGGCGGCTTCATTGGCAAAGGTGCCTCTACCTTCGCAATCCAGTCCGTAAATGCCTTCTCCAGCGGCCTTGAGGATTAGATGATGGAGTTGTTCCAGGCTGGAACACCCCGCCGATATTCCGGAAATCTCATTCATAACGCTGACTATCCATAGGATTTCTGACCTTTCTCAGGCTAACAGTTTTTTGTGAGCCCATCCTCAGCTTTTTGTGATTCACAGATTTCTGAGACCACCCTTAAAGCGCATCTCATTGATTTTAAATGTTTTTTCAGTTGGCACGATATCTGTAATCAGTGGCTGGCAACTCTCAGACAATCCGGAAAGCAATTTGTGCAATGCGAGCCGCACATTTAACGACCAAACATTGGAAGGACCACGACCATGAACCCCAGCACGACATTAAAGCAAGCAGCAACCGCAGCTTCTCTGTTTTTTGCCTGCCTGAACACAGCCAGTGCCGATCCCTTTGGCGAAACCGCAGTGATCACACAGGGCTACTCCCAGATCGCTCAATACAATCCCAAAGCGAGGTTACACCGGCCAGGCAAGCGCAGTTCAGAGAATAAACCTTCGCACCACAGAGTGGCGACCAAACCGGCACAACGTTGTGAGCGACCGCCGCGGTTACCCAAGAATGTCTCGGTCTACAAAAACAGACCTTGCCCAACAACACCCGGTGATACCGCTCATACAACGCAGTGAGTATGGCCAACCTGTTTTTTGGGTATGCAACCGCATGTCCAAAAATAACCAGGTGCTGACGGTTTGCCTGCCAGTAACACTGACATACCAACCACAGCACACACCAAAAACCAACTACTACCCATCATTCTGAATAGAGGAACCAAACATGAAACCAGTACAAACCCTTAAAGTCGTCAGCACTGTTGTTGCACTTTTTATCAGCAGCCTGGGATTTGCAGCATCTGTCAACACCGGCAAAAACGATGTTGCCATTCATGGTTATGATCCGGTGGCCTACTTCACCCAGCACAAAGCGGTGGAAGGCTCAGCCAGATACACAGCCACCTATGAAGGCGCTATCTACCGTTTTTCCAGTAGCACCAACCGGGACACATTTAAATCCAACGCGGCCCAATACGCACCACAATTCGGCGGTTACTGCGCCATGGGCGTAGCGCTGGACAAAAAACTGGATGTCGATCCCGATGCATTCCACATTGCCAACAACAAGCTCTATCTGAACCTGAACAAAGATGTTCAGAAGAAATGGCTAACCGATGTGGATGGTCATCTCAAAACCGCTAATCGTATCTGGAATGGCATCGAGGATCTGCCCGTAGCCGTTGTGAATGCCGAGGACTGATCGGGTCACTTAATCATCCGATGAGAACAACCAACATCTGAATTCAGGAGTTTAACGATGAATCATAAACGACGTCTGGCTACCGCCGCACTGGCACTGGCGCTGACCACCATCGCCACCGCACCTGCGCATGCCGGTGGCAAAGAAAAGTGTTACGGCGTAGCCGCTGCCGGACAAAACGATTGCGGCAATCTGGCAGGCACCCATTCCTGCGCCGGCCAATCCAAAGTGGATAACGATCCCGGCGAATGGAAGCTGGTTGCCAAAGGCACCTGCGAAAATATTGGCGGAATGCTCAAAGCTGAAGCCAAAAGACGTTACCAGGAAAGCAACAGCTAACCAGGTCAACCACCAACGACTGACGATGGAGTAGAAAGATGTCTCGTGCAATTGCTGCATTAACCACAAGTGAACTGCAGGCTTCGCACCTGGTGGGTGTTGGTTTACGCCACCTTCACTACCAGGATGCGTTGCACGGGACATCTGCCATCGATTTTGTAGAAATCCATGCAGAGAACTTCTTTTCCCATGGTGGAATAACACAAACCGTTTTGGGAGAGATCCAGGAGCAATATCCGATCAGCCTGCATGCCACATCCATGGGACTGGGTTCAGCCGCCCCCATCAAAACAAGCTACCTGACTCAGCTTAAAAAACTGGTCGAACAGATTAACCCTGTGCTGGTGTCAGATCATGCCTGTTTTACCTGGAGCTATCAAAAGGGTGTTGATGTACATGCCGGTGATCTTTTGCCACTGGAATTCACCCCCGCCAGTCTGGCAGTGCTAAGCGAGAACATTGATCGCGTTCAACAGATATTAGGCCGGCAAATTCTGGTGGAGAACATTTCCAGTTATATCAGCCTGCAACAAGACGGCATGAGTGAGACCGAATTTTTGGTGACACTGGCCGAGCGCACGCAATGCGGTTTATTGGTGGATCTTAACAATATCCTGGTGAACGCCAGCAACAATATCAACGGCGACATCAGCAGCAATGCCAGCACAACTCCGATGGCGATTGCCCGGCAATGGCTGGACGACATTCCTCAACACCTGGTTAAAGAGCTTCATCTGGCCGGTTATAACCCTGTTTCGCCACCGGAAATCATTATCGACGATCATTCGCAACCGGTGTCAGAACAGTGCTGGGAGCTATATCAACATGCCATAGAACGCTATGGCCCCGTACACAGTTTAATCGAGTGGGATAACGCTTTACCGCCCTGGCAAACCTTGCTGGATCAGGCTGCAAAAGCGCGCGCCATTATCAACAAGGTAACCCGCACACAACGAGGCATAATCGCATGAGTACTTTCAGACAGGGCCTTTTGCAACGCCAGCAGCAATTGGTAGAGCGAATCTTCGCTTTTATTGAGCCCCATCGGAGCATAGCGCCGGACACCCATCAGGGAATCCGAATTTATCAGAACAATTTGCTGATGACAGCCACCCGGGCCTTGTCGATCACCTATCCGGTTATTGAGAAGATGGTTGGCAAACAAACCCTGACGGCTCTGGCAAAGTTGCTGTTGCATCGTGATCCGCCCGACAGTGGCGATTGGGCTGAGTGGGGAGAATCCCTGGCAGAGTTATTGACAACCACCGAACTTGTTCAACAGGCCCCCTATCTATTCGATATGGCACAACTGGAATGGAAGATTCATCAGGTATCCAGATGCCCTGAGCAAGCCGTTAATCTGGCCACGCTGTCACGCCTGACCGATTACGATCTGGCACGTGTCTATATCCGGCTTTCGCCCGCCATCGCATTACAGCACAGCAACTATCCGATTGATGCTTTATGGCGTGCCCACCAAACCCGGAATGATTACTTTCAGATAAATCAACGCGAACTGAAAAAAGCCATTCAACAACATCAGGGCGCCTGCCTGTTACTGATTTATCAGCAGCATCAAGTGGCGCAACTCAAACGCGTAACGCCCCAGGAATACCGCTGGCTTCAGGATATTCTTGCCGGCTACAGCATCGCTGAATTGCTGGACCAGCATCCTGAGTTTGATTTCGTTGCATGGTTTTCCAGCGCCATACAGGAAAACTGGATTGAGCAGTTAACCATTACCCGCCCTCACGAAGGAGACCAATCATGACAAGCACTTTGCAAAACATTTACCACCTGTACAGCCTTGCAAACACCGGCCTGACCAGACTGCATTCACTGGCCGCCGTCGCGGTGCGCATCTATATCGCACAAGTATTTTTCAGCGCCGGCCTGACCAAGATTCAGGATTGGGAAACCACGTTGTTCCTGTTCGAAGAAGAATACCAGGTACCGTTTTTACCCTTTGAACTGGCGGCCACCCTTGGCACCTTTGGCGAGCTGTTTTTTCCGGTACTGCTGTTTACCGGATTATTTACCCGGTTTTCTGCGATTGCTCTGTTTGTCATAAACCTGGTTGCTGTGATCAGTCTGGCGGAGATTGCTCCGGCGGCTCTCTACCTGCATGTGATTTGGGGAGTCTTGCTGGCACAACTGGCAATTTATGGCGGCGGCGTGATAGCGGTGGACAAGTTTCTGGAAACCTATGCCGAGAGGAGCACAACCCATGACTAAGCAAGAGACCGACGGACATTCCGGGCCACAGCGCCCGCCGTTACCGCCGTTTACCGAAGAAACCGCAAAGTTAAAAGTGCAGGCAGCTGAAGACGCCTGGAACAGCCGCGACCCCAAACGGGTAGCGCTGGCCTATACCGAAGATTCGGAATGGCGGAACCGCTCTGACTTCTTTACCGGAAGGAAAGCTATTGAAGCATTCCTGACGCAGAAATGGAACAAGGAACAGGACTACCGTTTACGCAAACACCTGTGGTGCTTTACCGACAATCGTATCGCGGTGACATTCGAGTACGAGTGGCACGACGAGAACCAGAACTGGTTTCGTTCCTATGGCAACGAACTATGGGAATTTACTGACAATGGTTTGATGGCGCGTCGCATTGCCAGTATCAACGATGTTCCCATTAACAAGGATCAACGCAAATTTACCGAAGATTAAATTCGGTATACCCCCAAAATCCCAAGAGGAATTTAACATGAGTAATATAACATTCTATCGACACCCGTTATCCGGCCACGCCCATCGCGTGGAGCTACTATTGTCATTGCTTGGCCTGGAAACCAGGACCGTTGATGTCGATTTGCTGGCCGGCGAACACAAGCAACCTGATTTTCTGAAGAAGAACGCCTTCGGCCAGGTACCTGTGCTGGAAGACGGCGAACATACCATTGCCGATTCCAATGCGATTCTGGTTTATCTGGCGACCAAATATGATCCCAAACGCCACTGGCTCCCCGTTGACGCTGCAAAAGCAGCCGAGGTTCAGCGTTTTCTGTCTTTGGCTGCCGGCCCTGTTGCCTATGGCCCGGCGGCAGCGCGACTGGTAACCGTGTTTGGCGCCGGACTGGATCATCAGCAAGCGATTGATAACGCATATGCATTACTTGAGGTGCTGAATAGCCACCTGCAAGCGCACAACTGGCTGGCGACAGATCATGCCACCATCGCGGACCTTGCCAATTACAGCTACCTTGCCCATGCACCGGAAGGCCGGGTATCACTCGAAGCCTATCCTGCAGTGAAGGCCTGGCTAAAACGTGTTGAAGAACTGCCCGGCTTTGTTCCCATGCAGGCAACCGCTGCTGGTCTGGTAGCTTAACAGGAACCGTAAACTGGCACGGAGCACAGCTTCGTGCCACGAGGATACCCAGATGACAATCGAAACGCTTTCTCCGTTCCATACCGGAGAACAACTGATTCAACGCAAGCTTGGCATTCGCGATCCAATGGAACAACTTGGCCGCCGTGTCATAAGAGATCAGATGCCTGACCAGCATCGACGTTTTTTTTGCCAGCTTCCCTATGTTCTGTTGGGGCATATCGATGCCCAAGGCTGGCCGTGGGCCTCTGCGTTGTGCAATCCTGACAAATCGCTGGAAGGCTTTATCGATTCACCGGACAATCACTCACTGGTGATACCTTTTGCTCCGCTGTTCAGTGATCCGCTGAATCATGGGCTTGAACCCCAGCAACGCATTGGCTTACTCGGCATTGAACTTCATAGCCGCCGCCGAAACCGGCTATCCGCCACGGTCACCAACGTCAGCGCTGATGCCGTTGAAGTCAGCGTAGACCAGTCTTTTGGGAACTGCCCCAAATACATTAATCAACGGGTGCTTGGCAAGAACCCCACGGATAAGAGCCCGAGGTTCAGAGCAACCACAACGCTTGATGCCAGATCGCGACAGATTATTGAACAGGCAGATACGTTTTTTGTGGCCAGCTATGCCGGCAATGGCAAGCGCAACAACCCGGGCACTGCAGATGAGCAGGTGAAAGGTGTTGATATCTCTCATCGTGGCGGCCAACCAGGGTTTGTCAAGATAGAGAATAATGTCCTGCATATACCGGATTACCGAGGCAATAATTTCTTTAACACCCTGGGTAACTTTGTGCTTAATCCCAAAGCAGGATTGCTGTTCATTGATTTCAACACGGGTGATGTAGTGATGTTATCAGGCACTATTCGAATCAACTGGGAAGCAATCCCCGACTTGCACGCCGGAAATGTACCGAGATCATGGGAGTTTACGCCACGCAAGATCTTGTTAATCTCAAACGCATTCCCGTACCTGGCACTGGATTAATTGTAATGGCACCTGTTTTTTCTCGTTCTTATTTAGTCCTATGCATCTGAAATATTAACAACCATATTTAGCAACCATATTTAACAACCAGAGGCACCCAAAATGAGTGTTGTTTTGCATGTAGATTCAAGTGTCAGAGCAGTATCGAATACCAACCCCGAGCACGACTCCATTTCCAAGAAGCTGGCAAGAAAGTTTATTTCGTAGTTCAAAAAAGAAGCCAGGATAGATGAGTATATTTATCGTGATGTCGGTGTAAATGCGCCTCAATTCATTACTCAAGATTGGATAGGCGCAGTATTTACCCCAGAATCGAAAAGAACCTCTCAGCAACAGCAGATTTTGGCGCTGTCAGATGAACTTATTGCGGAGGTTGAAAAAGCGGATTTCATCGTCATTTCGTCACCAATGTATAATTACGGAATGCCTGCACAATTAAAAGCCTGGTTCGATCAAATCATACGGATAAACAAAACTTTTGATTTTGATTTAACGCGTGGCGATAAGCCTTTGGCCCCGATACTGTCCGGAAAGACATTATTGATTATTACTTCAAGTGGTGAGTTCGGTTTTGAAAAAGAGGGATCAAACGAAACTTCCAGCCATTTAGTGCCCCACCTGCGCACTTTGAGCAAGTACTTAGGTGTGACAGAAATTTACGAGATAGCCTCAGAGTATCAGGAGTTTGCGGATCAAAGGCATGAAAGATCATTGCGAATGGCCGAGTCTAAAGCCAATGAACTCGCTTCTGTATTAGCTGAAAAGCTGAGACCTGAAACATGCCAGACACAAAGCCAATAACCTATTTTTCTAACTGCTGGAGTTGCGCTTAATCCAGATTAGATTTGCTTTCCTCAGGCAACGCGGGCTGCTCGACATAACCGATACTCCGGGCAGCCCATTCTTTAAATATCTCTTATTGCACCAGCAGCGCTCCTGGAGATTAACCAGGTTACCGGCAATCTATTTCTCAGCAAGACTGATATCATCTGGAATCTTCCGCCGCGACTCCCTGATACTGGACAACATTTCCTGATGACAGATGGACATGAACTTGTCGTAGCCCGGTGTTTCGAATGAGTTCACCAGTTCGTTCAGTTTGTCGCTGGGGGTGCGTTTGAACAGATAGAGATAGAAAATCAGCGAGTTGCGGTTAATTTCCTCACCCACTCTTTCACGATAGCCCGCCAGTTCTTTTTCCAGTACGCCCTCTTCCAGCAATTCATTGGATTTTACCCAGGACACGGAGGTGAGCAGGCTTTTACGCAGTTCCACTTTCAGGTCCCGTTCCAGTTGCGATTGCTGCAGGTTGTCTTCCAGGTTTTTGACCATCTCCACCCGGGAGCCACGGGGGGTGAGGTTTTTCAGTTTGGCTTTGTAGCTGCGAATATCGGCTTTGATATAATCGTTCTGGGTGCCATCCTGCAGATCCTGAAACTGTTTTACATCGGGCAATTTAAAAATATCATTCAGTGCGGTTAATTCTTCCAGCGTAAACTGGCTGGACAGGCGTTCTTTCAATCTGTCTTTCAGGGCATTGGTTGAAAAGGCGCTTTCCAGATCCTTGCGCACGGTTTTCAGTTCGCGACCATCGAAGGGCACGGGGGTGGCTTCCAGGTTATCCAGCTCCTGCTCGATCCAGTCGGGCACCTGGTAAATAATTTCCAGTACACCGGCATTTTTCAGAATATTCTGAATCATCAGGTGTTCTGCCGTGTCTTCCAGATTATTGGCAAGGACCTGATGCGGTAAAGCAAACCCCAGAATCACAGCCAACAGCCCGGCTATCCCGGCCAGCTGTTTCCAATCGTTTGTTTTAGTTTTCATACTCAAGCCCTTAAGCTTTTCAGCCCTTTCTGTATCAACCCGTTACCAATTATTACGCCCGTTGCATCGCGGCCTCGTCGCCGTCGCTATAAAACACTTCTGTGTCCAGCGCGTTTTCAGTGCGGGCTACCGCCGTCGTTACCGCGGCATCACCCGTAACATTTACTGCCGTGCGGATCATGTCCAGAATACGATCCACACCCAGTATCAAACCAATGGCTTCGGCGGGCAGGCCAACCTGACCTAACACCAGTGCCAGGGTAATCATGCCGGCGCTGGGCACCGCCGCTGTGCCAATGGATGCCAGCGTGGCGGTGGCGATCACCGCCAGAAAATCCCCCATGGTCAAGTCGATACCATAGGCACTGGCAATAAAGACGGTTGCCACCCCCTGCATAATGGCCGTGCCATCCATATTAACCGTAGTACCCAGCGGAATGGTGAAGGAGGCCACGCTGTTTTTTACACCCAGTTTCTTTTCCACAATTCCCAGGGTAATGGGCATGGTGGCGGCACTGCTGGCGGTACTGAAGGCAAACATGATGGCGGACCACATTTTGCGGATAAAGATCAATGGATTCAGCCGAGCGATAAACTGCACAATGGTTCCGTAGGTCAGGATCACATGCAGGAATAAAGCGCCAATCACCGTTAATACGTACTTCCCTAATCCCAGCAGAATGTCGGGCCCCTGATCGGCAAATACCTTGGCCACCAGAAAGAACACACCGTAAGGTGCCAGTTGCATGATGAGCTGCACCAGTTTCATTACCACCACGTTCAGGTCCACAAACAGGCGGGTAATGCGCTCGCCGGATTCGCCGGTATGGGTAAGGGCCACGCCCACCAGAATCGCAAACACAATCACCTGCAGCATGGCGCCATCCGACATGGCCTGCACCGGGTTGGAGGGAAAGATATTGATCAGCACCTGGGTAAAAGGCGGTGGCTGGGCGGCTTCAAAGGTGACATCCGCTTCGATATGGATACCGGCGCCGGGATCCACCAGGGAACTTAATAACAGGGCAAGGGAAATAGCGACGCAGGTGGTGATGAGGTACAACACAAAGGTTTTAATGCCCAGGCGCCCCAGGCTCTTGACCTCTTCGGTGGAGGCCACGCCACAGATAAGGGACACAAATACCAGTGGCACTATCATCATTTTCAGCAGGTTGACAAAGATCTTGCCACCCACGAAAAACACGCCGTCCACCAGATAATCCTGGGAAAAGCTACCCAGCCCGCTATCCGGCGATGATGCTATCAGGTAATGAAACCCCACCCCTACCGCAAAGCCGGCCAGCAAACCAATCGCAATTTTCAGTGTTAAATTATTATTATCGGCTTCCTGCACTGTCACCTCAGTGTGTTTTATTCAGTTTAGACGATCCCTGGAACTTTGAAGCATATCAATCCCCCGGGCATCCCGCTATACAAAGCAAAATAAGCCATACAAAGGCATACGCATAGACACAGTGTTAACCGCCATGGTTACAAAACGAACACATAGCCAAAAGATTAGCCATAAAAAAAGGCGGAATATCCGCCTTTTTGATCGCTATGCCCTTATTTGGACTTTTTCTTCTTTTTCGGTTTGAGGTATTTCACCAACCCCATAAACCACATCATCAGCCCCACATCACCCAGGGCCTTGATGTCCTGGGTCTGCATGCCTTTCATAAACACCATGGGATCCTTACCGGCCTTCATGATGGTTTCGTAGGCAAAGACAGCGTCCTTGAAAGACAGGGTCAGCGACGGCTTGTCGTGCTGGCCGCCCACAGGATGAACCCGTTCATTCCTGATCACATAATGCCGGGCGATCTTGCCGTTGTGAGTCTGAAACTGGAGCACAATGTCCTGATCTTCCAGCTTGCGCTGAAAATCCTCGTTATTGCGGGCCAGCCACCACATACGCAGGCCGAGCACCCACAGTAAAAACCAAAACTTCATAAGCAATTCCCTTAAAGAAACACCCTGGCAATGCAAACGGACAGAACAACCCTCAGGGTTGCGGAATTTTATCCTTTAATGCTTTTCCAGGCTTGAAATGAACCCCATTGGAAGCCGGTATGGTCATTGGTTCCCCCGTTTGCGGGTTTCGGCCCTGGCGCGCTTTATGTTCACGCACCTCAAATGTGCCAAACCCGATCAATGCCACTCGTTGTTTCCGGCTCAGTGCCAGGGTTATTTCGTCCAAGATCACGTTCAGCAGATCCCGTGCCTCATCATTCTTCAGGGACAGCGCGTCGGCCAGGCGCTTCTCTACCTCGGTCTTGATCATGAAATAACCCTGCGGTTGTCAGTCTTCCAGCTCTTCAAAATCTTCTTTGCCCACACCGCAGTCCGGGCAAACCCAGTCCTCATCGATATCTTCAAACTTGGTGCCGGGTGCGATACCGTCGTCCGGATAGCCTTCCGCCTCATCGTATACCCAACCACAAACGATACATTCCATCTTTTTCATAGTGATACCTTATGTTGCATTAATCGCTGAATCTTTACCCCTGTTATCCCGCTGCCCGGGGGCAGCGCAAAGCGGCGCTCAAATTACGAGCATGCCCGGCAAAAATCAAGTTCAGCGCGCAAATCTATCAAATTTACCCCCGACAATCACCCGCGAACTCTGCAATTGCCGGGGGATTTGGGTACACTGGGCCGCTTCCCGAGCCCGGAGCCCGATACCACGTGAGTAGCTTTGCCCCACAATCCCAGTTATCCGGATTACTGAAGTCCCTGGCCTTCCGGGGCGTGCCTCGCTTTCAGGTTCCCCGGGATTACCGGGAATGGCTGTTTGATACGGGCTCTCTTACCAAACGCCTGGTACAACTCACCGATGGCGACTTCCGGGTGCAAGTCCTGCGCCAATACCACGGGCCCCTGATGATGGACGAACAGACCGCCCTTGGCGTTGGCCATCGCACCCTGCCGTTTATACGGGAGGTCAATCTGATCTGTGGCGGCGAGCCCTGGGTTTACGCCCGCACTGTAATTCCCCGCAGTACCGAACGGGGGCCGGGGCGCTACCTGACACGGCTGGGGACCAAGCCGCTGGGCGTGGCCCTGTTCAACGACCCCAATATCCGCCGGGGCCAGATTCATGTAAAGCAGGTGCCCGCCAATGCACTGGATTGGGGCAGACCGGCACATCAAACCCTGTGGGGGCGCCATTCCCTGTTTTATCTGTACGAGGAGCCCTTGCTGGTTAGTGAGTACTTCCTCCCGGGCTGCCCGATGTATGGCTTGCGGCCTGACAGACCAGCGCTATAATGCCACTCACATTCGAGGGAGGCGTCTGTGGCTAAACATTCAAAACTGGAAGAACTCAGTCTGAGCAATTCATCCTGGCGGCGCTTGCCGGATTTTATTGCCCTGATGCGGCTGGACCGGCCCATTGGCATTTACCTGTTGCTCTGGCCCACCCTGTGGGCGGTGTGGATTGCCAGCGATGGCCTGCCTTCCCTGAAGCTGATTCTGATTTTTATGGGCGGCGTTGTGCTGATGCGCTCCGGCGGCTGTGTGATCAATGACTTTGCCGACCGCAATTTCGATGGCCACGTGGCCCGTACCGCCAACCGGCCCCTGGCCACCGGCCGTATCAGCAGCAAAGAAGCGCTGGTACTGGCGGCAGTGATCGCGCTGCTGGCCTTTTGCCTGGTGCTGATGACCAACCTGTTTACCATTCTGCTGTCCTTTGCCGGGCTGGCTCTGGCCTTCTGTTATCCTTTTATGAAGCGCTATACCTATTTCCCCCAGGTGTTTCTGGGGGCAGCCTTTGCCTGGGCTATTCCGATGGCCTTTGGTGCTGCCGGTGAGTCAGTGCCCACTTATGCCTGGCTGATTTACCTGGCCACCCTGCTCTGGACCATGGCCTATGACACCCTGTATGCCATGGCAGACCGGGAAGACGACCTGAAAGTGGGTATCAAATCCACCGCCGTGCTGTTTGGCGAGGCGGACCTGCTGATGATCGGGTTGCTGGAGGGCTGCACGTTGCTGGCGCTGATTCTGCTGGGGGACAAGCTGGATTTCAGTTTCTGGTATTACCTGGGGCTGACCGCGGCGGTGTGCCTGTGGGCCTGGCAGCTGTGGCAGGCCAGAACCCGCGAAGCCATGACCTGTTTTAAATGCTTTCTCCATAATCACTGGGTGGGCGCCGCTATCTTCGCGGGAATTTTCCTGCACTATAATTTGACCTGACCCTGACCTGATTCAGACCTGACCCTGACCTGATTCAGACCTGACATCTGGCCCGAAGCCTGACCGGGCATTGTCCCAAAACCGTCATCTTGTTGTAACATTAACACAGTCTAATAGTGACCATTAGATGACAATTGAGAGACAACCTGCGCCTATGTCAGATACACAGATTCTTATCGTTGACGACGAAGAAGCCATCCGCGAAATGATTTCGGTCGCTTTGGAGCTGGCCGGTTTTTCCTGGCTGGAAGCCGATAACGCGCAGGACGCTCACGCTATAATTGTGGATGAGCGCCCCAGCCTGGTCCTGCTGGACTGGATGCTTCCCGGTACCAGCGGTATTGAACTGGCTCGTCGCCTGAAGCGGGACGAAACCACCGGTGAGATTCCTATCATTATGCTCACCGCCAAAACCGAGGAAGACAACAAGATTCAGGGATTGGATGCCGGCGCTGATGACTATGTTACCAAGCCGTTTTCCACCCGTGAGCTGATTTCACGCATTAACGCCGTCTTGCGTCGAACCCAGGGTGAGAAAAACAAGGCCATTAAAGTGGACAGTCTGGTGCTGGACCCGGTCAGCCATCGCATTACCGCCAATGAAAGTCCGGTGGAAATGGGCCCGACGGAATACCGCCTGCTGGAATTTTTTATGACCCATCAGGACCGCGCCTATTCCCGTGCGCAGCTGCTGGATCATGTCTGGGGTGGTAACGTTTACGTGGAAGACAGAACCGTGGATGTGCATATTCGCCGCCTGCGTAAAGCCCTGGCGCCGCATGAGTATGATCACCTGGTACAAACGGTTCGCGGTATGGGATATCGCTTTTCCAGCAAGATCTGATTCATCGTAAAACCACAGCTTTTATCAAGGCTTTCGTTGTGTCAGTCGATCAACTATAGTAACCGGACGGCAGCAGTCAGAAGGGTTGGGAACGATGAGAAAGCAATGGAAAGCCGAGCTTAATCAGTTTCTTCTACTGATTCTTATCAGCGGTTTTTCAGGGTGGGCGATAGACTACCCGGGCTGGACCATCGCCATCGTCGTTTCCATTTATTCACTCTGGATGTTGCAGCGTTTAAAAGACCTGGTGATCTGGGTTGACGCCAACGATGATTCCGAAGCGCCGGAAAGCAGCGGTGTATGGGGCGAACTCTTCGACACCCTGAATATTCAGAAGAAACATTCCCGCCAGGCGAAATCCGAACTGGAAGAAATTCTTGCACGGGCGCAACAATCCATAGACGCAATTGAAGAAGCGGTAATAGTTACCAATCAGTCCGGCGTGATTCAGTGGTGCAACAAGCGCGCCCAGGAAATGGTGGGGCTGCGCCCCCGCACTGATATTAAAAACCCGCTGACCAATCTTATTCGCGATCCCCGCTTTGTGCGCTTTTTTAACCGCGCCGATTTTGATCAGGGCGTGGAAATTCCTTCACCTAACAATCCGCAGAAAATTCTTCAGTTCTACGTCACCGTATTTGGTGACCGCCGCGACCGCTTGCTGATCGGGCGTGATGTAACCCGGCTGAATAACCTGGAACAGATGCGCAAGGATTTTGTCGCCAACGTATCCCATGAACTGCGTACCCCACTGACAGTGATCAAAGGGTATCTGGAAACCTTCCTGGACTCTCTGGATCCGGTGCAGCAAAAAGCGTTATATCGGGGGCTGGAACAAATGGATCAGCAGGCAAACCGCATGGAAATGCTGGTGGCGGACCTGCTGTTGCTGTCAAAACTGGAAACCAACGATACCGAAAAAACCGTGGCGACGGTGAAGATACCGCGATTGCTGCAGCAGGTTTACAACGATGCTCAGGCGGTTAACGACGAAAAACAACACAAGATAGAACTGAAGGCTGATCCGAACCTGTTGCTGCTGGGTATTGAAGATGAACTGCGCAGCGCCTTTTCAAATCTGGTGATTAACGCCGTGAAGTACACCCCCGAAGAGGGCCACATCAAAATCAGCTGGTGGGAAGATGAAAAAGGCGCTCATCTGGCGGTAAAAGACAGCGGCATTGGTATTGATCCGCGTCATATCCCCCGTTTAACCGAGCGTTTTTACCGTGCCGATCCAAGCCGCCACAGCAAAACCGGTGGCACCGGGCTGGGGCTGGCTATCGTCAAGCATGTACTGATTCATCATGATGCCGAACTGGAAATCAAAAGCGAACTGATGAAAGGCAGTGAGTTTATCTGCCACTTTCCTCCCCGCCTGGTAATCCGGCAGAACCCGGGCGACGAGGCTCAGTCCGTCGCCTGATTCAACGTCAAACCGCTAGTCGCGGAAGTTGGTGTACTGCAATGGCATATCAAATTTGGATTCTTTCAGCATGGCGATGGCTGACTGCAGATCGTCACGTTTCTTACCGGTCACCCGCACCTGCTCGCCCTGAATGGACGCCTGCACCTTGAGCTTGCTTTCCTTGATCATTTTCACCAGTTTTTTGGTCTGGGTGGAATCCAGCCCCTGACGCAGAGTTACCTGCTGGCGGGCCTGCGCCACATTCACTTCCGGCTCGCCGATATCGGCACAGGCCACATCAATGCCGCGCTTGATCAGTTTGTTTTCCAGAATGTCCCACAGCTGCTTGAGCTGAAAATCCGCTTCCGCGGTCATGATCACAACATTCTCTTTCTGCTCAAAGCTGGCGTTGGTGCCCTTGAAATCAAAACGGTTAGTGATTTCCCGGTTGGCCTGATCCACCGCGTTGGTGACTTCCTGCATTTCCAGTTCGGAAACAATGTCAAAAGATGGCATAGTTAGCTCTCATTGTTGGGTTTTCTATTGAATATAGGGCCATAGATTACTGATTGTGCTGCAGATTGCCAAGCCTCGGAAAGGCAGCTGATCATTGCCTATACTTAAAGAGTCCCGGCAAAAAGCCTTGAACAGAAACACCGCAACCCCAGGCGTTACCATGAAGTTATTCGTTAAATTTATGATGTTTATGCTGGTGCTGGCGCTGGCCGGCCCCTTCGTTATGCGGGGTCCCGACGGCAAGCCCCTGATGTCCCTTAAGGATCTCAGTATCCCGGACTTTTCCCTGCCCGGCACTGCTCCTGAAGAACTCTCAGGCAAAGAACCGGAAGCCTGGATCGGCTGGTCCAAGGACGCATCGGAGCCCAAAAAACCGAAAGTGTATGTGATTGACCCCAACAGCCAGGAGCCGGTGGTGGCCAAAGCCGGTGTATTTTACCGCTGGAAAGACAAGGATGGTGTCTGGCAGTTTTCCAACCTGCCCAATCCGGGGACACCCAATATTGTGGTGGAAACAGACCCCAATGCTAACGTATTGCAGTCGTTGTCATCGGGTAAGATAGACAAGGCACTGGGGCGTGCCGTGGCGATGGAAACCCCTGAAGGCGACGAGGCTGAGGACGAGGACAAGGGGCCGGATATTCCGCTCCCCACGACTATCCCCATTACTGAAGTCCCCGAACTGATCAATCAGGCAAAAGCCGTACAGGACCTGATGAACAAGCGCACCGAGATGCTGAATAAAAACGAATTCTGAAAACAAGTGAGGGGGCCTTTAGCCCCCTCTCCCGCTGCCCGCTATCAGCGTCAGCTTTTTGTGTTCTCGAACACGCCTTCTTCTTCCAGCCGTTCCAGCGGAATGTGGCGAATATCTTTACCTTTCACCAGATAGATAACCTGCTCGGCAATATTGCGGGCATGATCACCGATACGTTCCAGCGCCCGCAGACTCCACATCACGTTGAGCACCCGTTTGATATAACGGGGGTCTTCCATCATGAAAGTCACCAGCTGACGCATGGCTGACTCGTATTCCACGTCCACGTCGTTATCTTCTTTCACCACCATGGCGGCCTGCTCCACATCAAAGCGGGCAAACGCATCCAGTGCCTGGTGCAGCATGGTGGACACGTGATTGCCGATATGGCGCACTTCCACGTAACCCCGGGGCAGCTGACCGTGCTCCGACAGTTTGATGGCCATTTTCGCAATCTTGTTGGCTTCGTCACCGACACGCTCAAGATCCACATTGGTTTTAGTGACCGCAACGATCAGACGCAAGTCACTGGCCGCCGGCTGGCGCAAGGCGATCAGGCGGGTGCATTCTTCGTCAATCTGGCGCTCAAAACCATTTACCTGACGCTCGGTGGTAATCACCTGGGAGGCCAGATTGCTGTCGATGTCGATCAGCGCAGTCACCGCGTCCACTACCTGCTTCTCGACCATGCCACCCATGTTGAGGATGTGCTTGCGAATTTCTTCCAGGTCTTCATTGAACTGCTGTGAAATATGATGGCTGTAATCTTCACTGCTCATGACTTGTCTTTCCTAGCGTTGGTTTGCGTCTATGCCTGATCAACCGTAACGACCGGTAATGTAGTCTTCGGTTTTCTTCTGTTTGGGGTTGGTGAACAGTGTGTCTGTGTCGCCGTATTCAATCAGATCACCCAGATACATGAAGGCAGTATAGTCAGAAACCCGGGCTGCCTGCTGCATGTTGTGCGTCACGATCATGATGGTGAACTGTTCCTTCAACTCGTGAATCAGTTCTTCAATCTTCAGTGTGGAAATCGGGTCAAGAGCAGAACAGGGTTCATCCAGCAACAACACTTCCGGTTCTACTGCGATGGTTCTGGCAATCACCAGACGCTGCTGCTGACCACCGGACAGACCCAGCGCGTTGTCATTCAGGCGGTCCTTTACCTCATCCCACAGGGCGGCACCCTTCAGGGCCCACTCGACGCGCTCATCGATAATGCGCTTTTTCTTGATGCCCTGAATCCTTAAACCGTAGGCCACGTTTTCATAAATGGTTTTGGGGAAAGGGTTGGGTTTCTGGAACACCATGCCCACGCGGCGGCGCAGATCGGTAACGTCCACGTTACGGTGAAAGATATCTTTGCCATCAAACAGGATTTCACCTTCGGTACGGCAGATATCCACCAGATCGTTCATGCGGTTAAAACTGCGCAACAGTGTGGACTTGCCACAACCGGACGGACCAATAAAGGCCGTGACCTTTTTCTCGGGTATCTTCATGTTGATACCGTGCAGGGCCCGCTTTTCGCCATAGTAGAGTTTGAAATCCTTGGCCTCGACACAGATGTCTTCGTTTTCCAGGCGCAGGGGCTCTTTATGGATCGACTTGGGCATCTCCACCTTGGTTTGGGGTCTGGTACTCATCGACGGATCTACTGCAGTTGTCATATCGCCACCTTGCTGATGTTCGTTGGTCGAATTTGTCATGAATCTCTCACCTTAAGTTTCCAGCGCCCGGTACTTCTCACGTAAACGGTTGCGAATCATTACCGCAGTGAGGTTAAGTATGGCAATAACAGCCACCAAAAGGAATGCCGTGGCATAAACCAGCGGCCTGGCTGCCTCTACGTTGGGGCTCTGGAAACCCACGTCATAAATATGGAAACCCAGGTGCATGAATTTGCGATCCAGGTGCAGGAAGGGTGCGTTGCCGTCTACCGGTAATACCGGCGCCAGCTTCACTACGCCCACCAGCATCAGGGGCGCTACCTCACCCGCGGCCCTGGCTATCGCCAGGATCAGGCCGGTCATCATGGCCGGGCTGGACATGGGCAGAATCACTTTCCACAGGGTTTCGAATTTGGTCGCACCGAGCGCCAGACTGCCTTCGCGCACAGTTTTGGGGATACGGGCCAGGCCTTCTTCCGTCGCAACAATCACAACAGGAACTGTCAGCATGGCCAGGGTAATGGATGCCCACAGCAGGCCGGGTGTACCGAACACCGGCGCCGGAGCGGCTTCCGGATAGAAAAGTTCATCAAGGGAGCCCCCCACAAAATACACGAAGAAGCCCAGGCCAAAAACGCCGTACACAATGGAGGGCACACCGGCCAGGTTGTTCACTGCTATCCGGATGGTACGGGTTAAAGGTCCCTGGCGGGCGTATTCCCGCAGGTAGACCGCAGCGACCACACCAAAAGGCGTTACGATAACGGACATCAGAATCACCATCATGACCGTACCGAAAATGGCAGGGAAGATACCGCCTTCGGTATTGGCTTCGCGGGGCTCCGCAGACAGGAATTCCCAGAACCGCTCCACGTAAAAGACGACTTTTCCAAAGAAGCTGAGGCTGTTGGGTTTGAAGACATGAACCACCAGCGAGAGCGGGATTTCGCTTTCTTCACCGGTCATGCTCTCTGCAACCAGGCTGTCGCGGGAAAGCTGTGCCATCAGCTCGTTACGTTCTTTTTGCAATACCTTGAAGCGGGCATCCAGTTCGGCGCGTTCCGCTGCCAGATCCGCCTGTGCCTCCGGTGTCAGCTCATCTTCCAGTTCCAGGGCCCGCTCTTTCAGACGCAGCCGCTCCAGACCATAGTTGATAGCGCCGATATCACCTTTTTCGATATCACGAATCTGGTCCCGCAGTTCATTGGCTCGTTCCAGACGTTGGAACAGTTCCTCATGGGCACCGGAAAGCCCGGTACCGGAAGCGGTAGCCACCACTTCGCCGTTTTCTTTAACTTCGCGCAGGAACCCGTAGTAGTTACCCCACTCCAGGCGTTCTACAACCAGTATGCCTTCGGGTGTCTTGATATCACGGATGCGATCCGCCAGTACCCAGCGAAAATCCAGTCCGGTCAAATCACGGTTACCGGTTTTAACCAGTACCCGATGGATCTCGTCTTCATCGGTATCGATTGTAATTCCTGACTCCCGCAAGCGGGACACCGGCACCCACTCTTCATTGGCAATCTCACCAATGATACGGTAGCTCTCGCCTTGCAACGGATCATAAGTACCGTCGATGACCGTATGCGGCCAGAAATGGCTCAAGCCCCGCACAGCGATAAGGCCCAGCAGGCCCAGCACCATAATCATGCTGATGGCTACCGCCCCGCCATTGATCCATACCCAGGGCTCGCCTCGTCTAAACCACTCTTTCATTCCCATCATAATGCGTATCTCCAGACGTCGTTAGAGTGAGCCATACTTGGTTCGCAGTCTCTGGCGAACGGCTTCTGCGGTTGTGTTCAGGATAAAGGTGAAAATAAAGAGCACCAGACCGGACAGGAAAAGTATCCGGAAGTGACTGGAATCCACTTCGGCCTCCGGCATTTCCACCGCAATATTGGCAGACAGGGTGCGCAAACCTTCAAATATGTTCATGTCCATAATGGGCGTATTACCGGTGGCCATGAGCACTATCATGGTTTCACCCACGGCACGACCAAAGCCGATCATCACCGCCGAGAAAATACCGGGGCTGGCGGTTGGCATAATCACCCGTACCAGGGTTTGCCAGGGGGTGGCGCCAAGCGCCAGGGAACCGAAGGTCAGGTTTTTAGGCACCGCGAAAATGGCGTCTTCAGTAATAGAAAAGATGGTAGGGATAACGGCAAAGCCCATGGCCAGGCCCACGATCAATGCGTTGCGCTGATCAAAGTCGATGCCCATTTCCTGGGTCAGCCACTGGCGCATGCTGCCATCAAAGAAAAGGTGTTCCACTTCCCGGGTCAGGCCCATGGAAATGGCTACCGATAAAATCACGACCGGAATCAGCAGAATAGGTACCCAGCCATCCGGTACACGGTTGCGGATATCACCGGGCAACAGCGACCAGAGATAAGCGGCCAGTACAATCAGTATGGGTGTGAACACCATGATCATGGTGATACCCGCGAGATTGTTTTCCACCAGCGGCGCCAGCCAGAGGCCGGCAAGAAAACCGAGAATAACCGTGGGCAAGGCTTCCATCAGTTCGATGGTGGGCTTTACCTTGGTGCGCAGTTTCGGCGCCATAAAATAGGCAGTGTAGATGGCGCCGCAAATCGCCAGTGGCATGGCAATCAGCATGGCGTAAAACGCGGCTTTCAGGGTGCCGAAGGTCAGCGGCATCAGACTGAATTTGGGTTCAAAGTCATTACTGGCAGAAGAAGACTGCCAGATGTACTTGGGCTCGTCGTAATCCTCGTACCAGACTTCCTGCCACAGGGACTGCATGGACACTTCCGGATGCTCGTTGTCCACATCGTAAATCACCGGGCCGGTGGCTTCCGTATCAATGATAATCACATTACCACGGGGACCCACGATCAGATTGCGAATAGCGCTATCAGATACTTTTTCGTTCAGCACATTGGTATCGGCGGTGGTGTTGTAAAAGCCGACATTGCCCTGATTGTCGCCAGCGATAAAGCCTTTGCGCCTGTGTTCAATTTCAATAGCGGTGATAGGCGCGTCAGCAAGCTTGAAATCTCGTATCGGCCGAAGAGAGAGGTGGTTTTGATCATCCCGGGCCATGAACCACTGGGTAATGGTGCCGGACGAGTCCCCCACCAGCAACGCAAAGCCACCTAGCAAAAACTCAACCTGAGTCACCTGCTTACCCTTCTCCACCAGCTTCACAAAATCCAGTTGTTTGGGAATCTCTGATTCAAGATTGAATATTTCGATATGGTCCTGATCTGCCAGCACATAAAGCCAGCGCTGATCCAGGCTGATCAGCACCTGGTTCACCACGCCACTCACGGCAGGCAGTTTTATCAGATCCTGTTCTTCCAGGCTGACATCATCAAACAGGCTTTCGGTTTTTTTAAAGCGTTTAACGTAAACCTGATTGTTCGCGGTGCTGCCCGCCAGAATCAGCTGGCTGTCGTCATCGCGGAACGCCAGACTGGTCAGTTCAGAGTCGGGCACCAGTTCAATGGTGTCCTCGCCGTAGGGATATTCGATAAAAGGGATAATCGTGCGGTTGGCATCTTCATCATAAAGATGGCGGTACTTGTGACGCAAAATCAAGGCTTCGCCATCGGCGTTGGCGACCGCCAGCAATTCGGTAGAAGGCGCTTCCCGGAAGGCTACCGATACGTTGTCGATGGGCAGATCAACATTCTCTACCACTTCACCGGATTGCGTGTAATAAAAGTAGGAACGGTCGGCTTCTATATTCAGGCCGATCTTGCCCTGCTCCTCTATGGTCGTAAAAACAGGAGCATTCCAATTGGCACTGGCCAACTGGTTGCGCTCGTCCATACCGGCGGGCATAAACAGAGGTAACACTTCATAGAGCAAATAAAAGAAGATCAGGCAGATAGCAACGATAACGCTGATACCCCCCATGGTGATCCCCACCCTGGCTGAATCATCCGTCAGCTTTCGTATCCGGCGGGTGCGGGCCGCTGCCGCTTCGGATATGCCAAACTTTTGCTCAAACGAAGTTTCCATAAAATACAACTTCCGCTGGTCAATGGTTCAAAGTCTAGAGACGCAAAAACGGGGCCGGATAATTCGCCAGCCCCGCTTCAGCTAAAGCAGATAAATCAGCTCTGCTTATTTAATGCCAAGCTTGGCCAGAGTTTTCTGGGCAGTGGCGGCAGGCAGAGGAATGTAGCCATCTTTAACCACGATTTCCTGACCTTGCTTGGACAGCACCAGCTTCACAAATTCACGCTCCAGAGGAGACAGTTCTTTGTTAGGTGCTTTGTTTACGTATACGTACAGGGCACGGGCCAGAGGATAGGAGCCGTCCAGAGCAGTTTCAGGTGAGGCTTCTACATAGTTGGTGCCTTCTTTGGACAGAGGCAGTGCGCGTACTGAAGAGGTTTTGTAACCGATACCGGAATAACCGATGGCGTTTACTGAGGTTGCGATTGACTGAACCACAGAAGCAGAACCAGGCTGTTCGTTTACGTTGTTTTTGAAGTCACCTTTACACAGGGCAACTTTCTTGAAGTAACCGTAAGTACCGGATACTGAGTTACGGCCGAACAGCTGAATGTCACGCTTGGCCCATGGACCGGTCAGACCCAGCTGACCCCAGTTGGTAACATCTTCAGCACCGCCGCACTTCATGGTGGAAGAGAAGATAGCATCAACCTGTTGCATGCTCAGGCCCTTGATGGGGTTGTCCTTGTTGGCGAAAACGGCCAGGGCGTCGATCGCTACAGGGATACCAGTGGGCTTGTAGCCGTATTTTTTCTCGAAGGCTTCGATTTCCTTGTCTTTCATCTTGCGGCTCATGGGGCCGAAGTTGGAAGTGCCTTCGCTCAGAGCCGGCGGCGCAGTAGAAGAACCCGCTGCCTGAATCTGGATGGCGACGTTAGGGTAGTGCTTTTTGAAGTCTTCAGCCCAGAAAGTCATCAGGTTGGCCAGAGTGTCAGAGCCTACGCTGGACAGGCTGCCGGAAATACCAGTGGTCTTGGAATAAGTAGGCAGAGCAGAGTCTACCCTGGCTTCTGCCATGGCTGCAGTGGAAACAACCGCTGTGCTTGCTGTGATAGCAACAGAAGCAATGATTTTTTTAAAGTTCATAATGCTCTCCGAGTTGAAAGTGTTTTGCGGAGGAACCGGTTCTCACCTCAGGCTCTCTCTTGTGGAGCACTATAGGGCTGCAGTGTGACAATTATATTACATATTTTTTGCACAACACCCTGTTGATTTCAGGCCTCAGCCTGTGCAGACCGGCAGCAGCAGCCTGGCCCGCGGCCGCCAATTCTGAGACAGCCGGTGGGCACTTCGGCTATAATGCGCCGAATTTTCCCGGATCACCGCTCAAATAACAATCAAATCAGTCAGCGATACCATGAATCAGGACCGGATCATCAGCAAATTCGAGGCTATCACTCTGCTCACAGGGCGCGTGACTGCAGGTTTTTCCCTGCTGATCATGCTGTTTACCTTTGTGGTGGTGGTGATGCGTTATGGTTTTAACACCGGTGAGTTACAGATTTTTGGCTGGAAGCTCAGCTCTATTGCCATCGACGAAACCGTGATCTACCTGCACGCGGCCCTGTTTATGCTGGCCAGCGCGGCCACCCTGAAAGACGACGCTCATGTGCGGGTGGATGTTTTTTATCGGAAATTTTCCAGTAAAAACAAGAGCCTGGTGAATATCTTCGGCACGCTGGCGCTGCTCTATCCCATGTGCGGGGTGATTTTATGGTCGAGCCTGGACTATGTAAAGATTTCCTGGCAGATGAATGAGCATTCTCAGGAATCGGAAGGCCTGCCCTATCTTTTTCTGCTGAAAGGCATGATTCCCGCCATGGCGATTCTGCTGATGCTGCAGGGGCTGTTCGATATTGTGCGTCACAGCCTGCATCTGCTGGACCGGGGCCCCTATCCTGGTGAGCATCAGGAGCCCGGTGAGCATCAGGAGGATGTACTCTGATGGAATATATGCCGCTGTTTCTGTTTCTGGCGGTCTGCCTGACCCTGATGCTGGGCTACCCGGTGGCCTTCAGCCTGGGGGGTGTGGCAGTGATATTTGCCGGATTCGGCATTGCCATGGACGTGTTCCCCGATACTTACCTGACCCTGCTGCCGGGGCGCCTGTTCGGCATTATGACCAACGAAACCCTGCTGGCAGTGCCCCTGTTTGTGCTGATGGGGGTGATGCTGGAAAAATCCCGGGTGGCGGAAAACCTGCTGGAAACCATGGCCCGGCTGTTTGGCCGTTTCCCCGGTGGGTTGGGCATATCCGTCGCCATGGTGGGCATGCTGCTGGCGGCCAGCACCGGCATTGTAGGGGCCACCGTGGTCACCATGGGGCTGCTGGCCCTGCCCACCATGTTAAAGCGGGGCTATGATCCCAGCCTGGCCACCGGCAGTATCGCAGCAACAGGTACCCTGGGGCAGATTATTCCGCCTTCCATTGCCCTGGTGTTACTGGGGGACGTGTTGTCCAACGCCTATCAGGAAGCCCAGTTAAGCCAGGGCATATATGCCACCGAAACGGTATCGGTGGGGGATCTGTTCGTGGGGGCCCTGATTCCGGGCCTGGCACTGGTGCTGCTTTATGTGATCTATATTGTGGGCACGGCACTGTTCAAGCCGGCGGCTGCCCCGGCCTACAACCAACAGGAAACCCACAGCAACAGTCTGCTGCTGCAGGTGATCAAGGGCCTGGCTCCGCCCCTGTTGCTGATCGTTGCGGTGCTTGGCTCAATTCTGACCGGTGTGGCCACGCCCACCGAAGCCGCTGCGGTAGGCGCCATTGGCGCCACCTTATTGGCCGGTCTTCAGGGGCAGCTGGATTTTACCAGGCTCCGGGAAATCACCATTTCCACCACCCGGGTAACCTGTATGGTCTTTGCCATTTTAATCGGCGCGTCGCTGTTTTCCCTGGTATTCCGTGCCTATGGCGGCGATGATCTGATACAGTCACTGTTTGCGCAAATGCCCGGCGGCGTGGTGGGTGCGACCCTGCTGGTGATGCTGGTGATTTTCCTGCTGGGCTTTATTCTGGATTTTATCGAGATCACCTTTGTGGTGGTGCCCATAGTGGGGCCGGTGTTGCTGGCTATGGGGCTGGATCCGGTGTGGCTGGGGGTAATGATCGCACTGAATCTGCAAACCTCTTTCCTGACGCCACCTTTCGGTTTTGCATTGTTTTACCTGCGGGGGGTTGCCCCGGCATCGGTACCTACGACAACAATATATAAAGGTGTAGTGCCCTTTATTGCCATCCAGCTGCTGACCATGGTGATTCTGGCGCTCTGGCCCGAGCTGGCCACCACATTGCCAAAACTGGTTTATGGGCCTTAACTTAAGCAAAAGTTTTTTCATTTTCTTCGGGGGACAGAAGTATGACCGACGATATCGACGACAACCAGGACGACGGCAGCGAAGACGTACCCACACCACTGGGTGAACTGGCCCTGCAAACCGTGGCTATGCCCGCCGACACCAACGCCGATGGCGATGTGTTCGGTGGCTGGCTGGTATCCCAGATGGACCTTGCCGGTGCGGTAACCGCCAATCGCCTGGCCAAGGGCCGGGTAGCAACGGTGGCTATTGATACCATGGTGTTTTTACGGCCGGTGGCCGTGGGCTCCACCGTAAGCTGCTACACCAAAGTAATGGAGATCGGTCGCAGCTCCATGGCCATTAATGTGGAAGTCTGGGCGCAACACCCCACCGATTATGAAACCCGCAAAGTCACTGAAGGCCGCTTTACCTTTGTGGCCATTGATCAGAACCGCCGTACGCGGCCAGTGCCGCGGCGTTGAATTAATGGGAGCGGCATTGAGCAAAACAAACTCTGCTGGCACACCGGCTCAGGTGAACCAGCAGAGTCTTTCTTCAACTCAACGCTGCTGGCGCAGCGCCAGCTCCGTAAATTCCCGCTGCTTCAAGCCACCGTTTATCTGTAATTCCACCGACTCCATGCGCGTGCTTTTTCCCGTTTGATGGTTATTCATTACCACCAGTTCCGGATACCAGTACTGCGCGTCGGCCTGGCGGTAACCCTGTGTCTTCATGGATTTCAGCAGTTGCTGTTCCCGGTCATAAAAATCCGCTTTCATCAGCCGGTAATGGGTCTGATCAATCCACAGACGGGTTCTGCTGTAACTGGATTCATCGGAGCGGGGAAAGCGATCCAGCACATAGCATTGGCTGTCACCACAGGCTTCTTCACCCTTGAGTTCAAAACGGTAGTCTTTGGTGGACTGGTCCGATAAATCCTCGAAGGTAAATTCGCTGCCGCGAAAGGAGGCGTTGCGGTTGTGGCTCAAAATACGTTTTGTCCGGCGGGTGGAGGGCAGATACAGGTATTGTTTATCGGCAGCTTCCGATTCCGCCACTGTCAGCAGCGCTATACCTTTTTCCCGCCGTGGTGCGGTGAAGGTCAGCAGGCTGTAGGTGGAGCCGTCGTTTTCGGTGAGCGCTTTCATTTCCATCAGGCGTTCGCTGGTATCGCCGTCTGCATCCACCAGCACCATTTTTACCTGCTGCACCAGATCACGGAAGCCTTTGCCGTTGGCTTTGGAGCGTTCGATGATTTGATTGGCATCGGGCGTTTGTGCATAAACACTGACGGACATGGCCAGCGACATCAAAAAAGCCGTTAGTTTAATAACTGGTTTCACAGCAACCTCCTAAAAATGATAAATCAGATCCACCTGAAGATAAGCATCCCTTTCGATCAGGTTCAGTTTCTGGCTGTTGGCGGATACCCGCAGCAGATCGAACAGTGTTTGCGGCACTGACTCCAGATCCACTTGCGACAGGTAATCAGGGTCCGTCTGAATTTGTTCCAGGGTTTCCCGCAGGCGATCGTATTGCCAGCGGGTAATGGTGGTGGACTGGAAATAGCCCAGCAGTGTGGCAATGAGCTGGTCCGGCAAGGGGTATTGCTGGCCCTGCACTTCAGCCACCAGTTGATTGGTGGTGCGCTGGAATTCTTCGGTGTTCAGGCGCGGCTCCTGATCATAAAACGCCTGAGCCGCCACATTCAGCACCAGTGATTCGGCAAGGTAGCGGGTAAAAAACAGAAAGCCGGCGGCTTCGTTATATTCATAATCCACAATGGCACCCAGCATTAAATGGCTGTCGGCACTGTCGTTAAAAGAGAGCCGACCTGCCAGTGCCACATCATGATCAAACAGCGTAGTGGGAATATTGTCGCGGCTGTCCCATATCGCCTCCGAATAAAGCGTCAGGTCCACCTGGGTATCGCCCACCGGGCCCCAAGGGTATTCCATTCCCACGGCCACCGATTCATATTGCTCCACACCACCGGTTTGTACGATGGCTTCCCCTTTCAGCAACAGCATCTGCCAGGGCAGAACCCATTCCAGTGACGTCTGATTCACTTTTTCGTACACGGGGATCAGTCGGGGATCATTAAAATCGCTGTTAAAAACGTAGTAAGGATCACGGCTCATTCCGTAAAAATGCGACAACGCCAGATCCGCATCACCCCAGCGGGTTTTATAACGGACGGCAAAATCCCAGCGACCGGTTTGGCCCCGGTCGTATTCCGCCTCATCGTTATCCACCAGAATGGGATAGCGCAAGCGGCCATCTTCTCCCGGATACCAGGCATCGCGCACATCATAAAGGGTATAGAGTTCGATCAGATCGTCCTGCCAGTAAAACGAACTCGCCACCATGGGTTGCCCCAGTTTTTTCGGATAGGGCAAATCACGGCGATCTTTCTGATTCACGATATCGGTGATCTTGAAAAACTCGTTAACACCCCAGGCCACTTGCCCCAGGCCAATCCGGGTATGCCCCAGGCCGCCATGGTGATGCCAGAGCAGTTCACGGATATCGCCGCCGCTGCGTTCATCGTCCACGCTGTCCCAGCGACCGGTGAGCTGGGTGGTGAATTCGGTGTTATCCGTCAAGGCCGTTTGATAATCCATGGATAACCCCAGCGATGGATAATGCTGTTCATCCACGGATTCGCCGGTCTGGGGGTAATAACGGTATTGCAGATTCAGCTTGAATGCCGGTGAGGATGCAACGGCTGCCACAGGTACCAACAGGCACTGCAAACATAGAATCAGACATACTACGCCACCGCTAGCTGGTGGCCACTTCCTGATAGTCATGACGCTTCAACTTCTGCAAACTGAAAATATAGGAACTGCAATACAGGAGCACCACCAGATAAACGGGCCCTATGGTTAACAGCAAATTGGGGGTGCCCGCCCGGGTATGGGCCAGTACCATAAAGCCCAGCGACAGTGAGCTGACAATGAGTACGCAGAGCATGCGCCCCAAAGGGAAGTGCCCCATGCGCACAAATAAAAACTCCAGTGCGGCACTGCCGAAGGCGGTGGTCATAAAATTCACACCACCCTGGGTTAAACCGGCTATCAGCGCGTGATCGGGATGTTCCCGGTTGGCAAACCAGGCCCAGCAAAACCAGGTAACAGCCGACAGCACCGCGCCAGCGAACACCCGGAATGCCGGAGAATGGAGCAGCCGTTTAACAGCGGCAATCAGATTCATGGCAGTTCACCTCCGGCGGTTTTGTTTTGCACGGCGCGCAGCAAGACCATGGGCGCCAGTGTCAGCAGCCACAACAGCAGCACCAGCGGATCCATAACACCACCACTGCCATCGGTGACCGACACATTATCCAGCCCCTGTTCGATGGCATCGGAAATCTCTCCCATGGGGCCATCGTCGGCATCTCCGGTCAGATCGCCCAGGTCGCCTTCTTCGGCTTTGGCGGCTTCCTCGCTGGCTATGGCCTTGGCGTTAGCACAAACCGTTTGCTCCAGCTGAAACAAATCGCAACGCCAGTCAATGGCGCGGTGGCGGGCAGCTTCGCCATTGCGGTTAAAGTGGGTGAGGAAATTATCCAGCTCACCGCTGTAAACGGTATCCGCCAGTTGCTGAATGTCCGCCAGTTCCCTCACGCCAAGAATGGCCTGCAACGATGCCAGGGTGGGGTTGTCTGCCATGATGCTGTCCAGATCCAGATCGAACAGGCTGTCCAGTCCCGACAGATCCGGCAGCTCGCTGTCTTCACCGGCATCCAGCGCATCCAGGGAATCGAGAATACGGTCGGCATCGCTGTTGCCAAAGCCGCTTTGTACCAGGCCAAAACCGTTGTCAAAATCATCTCGGCCGTTTTGCCCGTTACGTAAAAAGGGCTCCGGCTCTATCACGGTTTTTAACAAAGGCAGGTCCGCCAGTTCGGCACTGGCGCGGGTGGCATCGTTGGTCATGCTGCCATCCCCCAGGGAATAGTGCATGGCCAACGGGCGGGGATTAAATCCGGCGGGCAGATCACGAAAGCGATGGGCAAAGTTATTGCCGTCGGCAATATCCAGATAATGCTGCATCATGGCCATGACAAAGGTCATTTCTGCGCCGTTCATATTGGCCGGGATCACGTTACTGGTGAGCGTCCAGAAAGTGGATTCCGTAAAAATCTGAATCAGGCTGCCGGCGCCGTTCACCAGATAGGCCCCTTCCAGTTCCGGCGCCACCGCGCCCACGCCCACACCCAGCATGGCGCCGAGCGACAGGCCATCGTACATCACGCGGCTGCCATCCAGCGCGGGCAACGCTAACTCATCGGGGTGCTGCCAGTTAGACAGGGCCTGCGGTAACAAATGTTTGGCGCTGTGAATGGCAAGCACCTGATCCACCGTGCCCTGCACAAACATACCCAGTAACTGCATGATGGTGAGCGGCGTGGTGACGGCTGTACTGATATGGGGTTCTTTAAAATCATCATATAACGTCACCCGTGCGCCATGGTTGGGATGATCAATGGCAAGAGAGGCGATACCCAGGCGATCATCCATACGATAAACACTGCGGGTAAGCTCTTTGAAATTTCCCAGGCCATGGCCGGACACTGCAACGGGTACTGGAGCGCTTTGCTCCTGTTTGGGCAGCGTCAGAATAAAGTCCACCCGGCGCCGTGATAAATCCGCGACCGGTTCGTAGGGTGGATAAACACCGCCATCATCACTGCGGAAATTCACCATGGACAACTTCCCGGTCAGTGTCGCCAGGCCGTAATCGTCGTCGCCCAAAGGCTCATGGGGAGCCAGCTCCGTGACGTAATTGGGAGTGTTCAGGGCACGATCCACCATGTGCTGCATGGGCTCCGTCACTTCCTGTTCCGATTTTACGGTGAACCAGGTGAACGACAGCACATCCTCCGGGGTGATGCTCTGGTCTTCCATAAAATCCAGCACCGGTGAGTAGGCAAAATTCAGAATCCAGCCTGCGTTGCGGTTCAGGGCTTTCTCCGTGCCTTCGCTGGGCACAAACAATTCTGTGCCGGCAGCACCGGGAAACTGATTCAACGCAGGCTTCAGTAGCACCGCCACATAACGCTCGCCAAATTCAAAGCGGGTCCGGGGCCAGCCGATAATCACCGGGCGGGGCTCACGGACATTATTTTCGGCCTTGGCCACTTTACTGAGAGACACCACCATGGGCACCCGTTCCCCGGTTGCCATGTTATAAACATGAAGATAACCGTCGCCGTTTTTGGGAATCTCGTTGATAGGCCAGTCATTGAGTTCGAACAACACCGGGCCCAGGGGAGAAAAACCGCTGCTGTTATTGATAATATTGCCGGGCAGGAAATTGTCGGGAAACTGGTGACGCGCCGGTAACAGGTTACGCACCGTACCGGAAACCCGACGATCCAGAATATAATCACTGTAGTTGTAAGTACCCCCGGTGTTGCGGAACAAATCACTGGGAAAGGGCAGACTGCAGGTGTCTACCGCCATGGGATGGCAACGGCTGGCAGGCGAAATACCCGCCGCATGACTCAGTGACGCCATGAGCGGTAGAGCGATTAATGCCGAGAATAGCAGCACCGGAAACCACAGGGTGCTGTGCAGAGTACTCTCAGTTCCGGGATGGCGGTTCATGTTGTTTTCCCCTTGGATTGCTGTTGCCCGGTTTGCAAAAAGTTTTTTAGCCAGGCGGCGGTTTGTGGTGCCTTGACGATGGACTGGTGATCGGCAGCAATACCCTGCCAGTGAATGTTCACCGTTTCCGGCCAGCCCAGATCACTACGACCATGCTGATGCCATTCTGCTTTCAGTAAATGCAGGCTGCTGTTGGATGTTGTTAATGGATCACTAGTTGATGGGGCACTAGTTAACGGAGCACTGACAGGCACCTGATACTGCAGCAGGTTATTCAGGCGGGCCTGATAGGATTGGTAATAAGCCGCCAGCTCACTGGCGTTGAAATTCATGCCCAGCTGATTCAGGTAGCCACTGAACCACACCATTTTTTCTTCCTGCGAATCCAGCTGATTAAAATCAGCAAAGCAGTCCTGGGTCAGCCCCAGTTCCACGGCAAACATCAGCTGCTGAAAATGACTGTCGAAGGTAATCTCGTGCAGGCCATCGGCAAAGCCGCTGTCCAGCATCACCAGATCCGCCTTGATTCCCTGTTGCAGAATTTCGTAACCCAACACCCCCGCGTAGGACCAGCCCACCAGAATGCAGCCGTCGTTAAAACTTTTATCTGCGCGGATCAAATTTGCAAAGGCACTGGCCTGCGCCGCCAGACGGGTATCGGCATTCGTTTGCTCATTCGTTTGCTCATTCGTTTTCAGGGGCATACTGGCCACGCGAATATCCGGATACGGCAATTGCTGAATCAGCTGCCAGTAAACTCCCGGCATGCCGATGGCCGTGGGCAGGAATACCAGCGGTTTGCAGTGGATGTCAGTTGTTTCCGCAGTCAGACAATCAATCCGGTAGCTATCGGCACGCTGCAGGCAATCCGGTATTGCCAGGGATAGCCTTGCCGCGGTTTGATCAGGTTGCTGGTCCGCACCCTGATCAAGGTAGGCTGCCAACTCGCGAACGGTGGGATACTGAAACAGGTCTGCCACTGAACAAGCCATCTGCAGTTTTTTATTGATGGCAGCCACCAGTTGCACGGCGTTAATGGAATGGCCGCCGTATTCAAAAAAGGTTCGGGTAACATCCGTCACCGGTTGCTGCAATACGCTTTGCCACAATTCAGCCAGCTGCTCTTCCGAATCGGTTTGCGGCGGGTTCAGTGTTGCTTGCTGATGGATAGTCGCCTGCAGCTGATTCAGCAGCAGGAATCCCTGATGATTGCGCGGCAACGGTTCTTCACTGATATGAAGTTGAATCGTTGGTGCCCCCACCACCGGGGACAACACCTGCCAACAGGACTGGGCCTGCTGACGTAGTGAATTAGCAAGCTCTTTGGAAGAGGCATCATTATTCGGCAACGCAGCAGAACCATCCAGCGTTATACAGGTACGTACTTCAAAGCCGCTAACCGGCCCCATCGCTGCCTGAATATCCGGTTGTTGCGGATCAAGCCCGGAAAGATAATTGCCGGCCGGCAAGCCCAGCAAGCGATCAAGCTGAACCAGATCCTGTTCCGGGTGCAAAGGCAAAAAGCCCTTGTTTTGCGCCATTTGCCACTGGGCCCGGGACAGGCTGTTGGCCATGCCCGTATGTTCCCAGTAACTCCAGTGCAAACACCAGGCGCGGATGATTCCCCGCTCATTACAGCTCTCAGTCAGATACCCCTGAAAAGCATTGGCAAAGCTGTAGGCCGCTGCCTGCTGGCCACCGAAAAAACTGTTGACGGAACCGAACTGCACCAGCAGGCTGCCGGGCCAGTGGCTTTCCAGATAGTCTGCCAATAATTGCGAGCCATCCAGTTTGGCCTGGCTTACCTGCTGCCAGTGGCAGGCTTCCAGTTCATCCAGTGTCTGCATTTCCAGGGCACCGGCCAGATGGAACACGCCATCCAGTGTGTCGGCTTCCATAAGTGCCAGGGTTTGCTGAATCTGGTCGTGCAAGTCCTGTTTTTTCAAACCGTTGTTGTGCCAGTCAGGCAGGTGCAGATAGTGCACCGGCTTTTCCGTTGTTGATCGGTTTGCTGTGTCCTGCTCCAGGCCCGACATTAACCGGGAAAAGCGCGACAGGGCCTGATGATCCGTACTGAGTTCACGCCGGCCGGTAATAATCAGCCGGGCGTTGCAGGTTTTTACCAGCCAGTGGCACAGCTTTTCTGCCAGTGCACCCAAGCCACCGGTGACCAGATAAACCCCGTTCTGTTTCAGCGCCGCTTTAATCTGGCGGGGTGACTGTACCTGCACATTTTCCAGGGCCAGCGACGTCAGAGCGCCGTTACCATACCAGGCCATATCCTTACAGGCGGTAAAATGCTGATAATTGCTCGCTTGCTCTGATGACATCAGCACACAACCAATAGCGGGCATTCCGGTTTCCAGACGCAGGGTTTCCACCAATGGTTTAACAAGTGCCAGCTGGTGCTGATGTTCAGCCGCAATCAGCAAGGTAATCACCTGATCAGCAAATGCATCGGGAGACTGATTCTGAACATGCAGCAGGCACTGACTCAACCGGCTGAACTGCTGAACCCATTCAAACCACTGCTGGTTGTTAGCTTTCGTCAGCACCGGTAACGTCTGCAACTGAATCAGTTTATTGGCAGATTCAGTATTACCCAGATAATCATTCAGACTTTGATTGTCTGTATTCTCATCCAGAACAAACCGCGAGTGAGGCGTTTCGGTATTTACCGGATGATGTTCCCGTATTTGCCATGCCCAGCGAAACCCATGGGCAACCGGTTCGCGGTTTTTGCCGTGGCGCAACCGGTAAGCTTCTGCAGCCTGCTGATAAAAGCCGGACTGCCATTGTTTGCGAAACTGGCTGCGCTGAATTTTGCCACTGGTGGTTTTGTAAAAATCTTCCGCCAATACGGGAATCACGGCAGCCGGGTAAATACCAAAGCTCTGCGCTATGCGGGTGGCTACGTCTTTTTCAATGGCGGATGTGCTCTCACTTTCCGGCACGTAGAAAATCAGTAACGCTTCACTGCCGCCTTCCACCGGCGCCGCCGTTGCCGCTACAAAAGTGGGGCGTACGCCTGCTACCGTTGCTACCTGATGCTCAATGTCGTAGCAGTAAAAGTTCGCGCCGTTCACAATGATCATTTCTTTTTCCCGGCCGGTCAGCACCAGGCGACCCTGCCAGAGAAAACCGAGATCACCGGTATTGAACCAGCCGTCGCCCACAAAGGCTTCGGCATTGGCTTCCGGGTTATGCAAATAACCGGGCGTTACCACCGGGCCGCGTATTTGCAGGCGGCCTATCTCGCCTTCATTTAACAGGCGGTTGTGTTCATCGGTAATACGCACATCCACACCCGGCACCACCGGGCCCAGATCGGCAAAGCTTTCCCGGCCGTGGTGCAGCACCGGCCGGGTGCTGCTGTCGTTGTTGTATGTCATGCAGGTACAGACTTCCGCCATACCAAAAGCCGGTTGCACCACGTTTTCCCCGAGCCCGAAAGGCTGCAAGGAGCGGGAAAACTGCTTTATGGTGGCAGGCAACACCTGTTCGCCGGCATTCATCAGCCAGCGCAGCGAGGACAGATCCCAATTTTTCACCCTTGTGTCGCTACCCAGGGCGTCCACCACTTTCTGGTAGGCAAAGTTGGGAGCCCAGCCGTGGGTGACTTTATGGCGTGACAGTGACTCTATCCACAGCAACGGATCCGCCAGCACGGCGGCGGTGGGCAGTTGCAATTGCTCAATGCCCAGCACCACGTCTTTTAGATGAAAGGTCAGAATCGGTACCACATGATCGAAGGGCAGCCAGTTCAGGCTGATATCCGAAGGCTGATAGCCGTTGTGTGCTGCGGACGCCGCCACATGATGCAGAATGCCCCCATGGGTAATCTGAATGGCCTTGGGTGTGCCGGTGCTGCCGGAGGTAAGCTGCAGAAAAGCCGTATCACCGGCAGCGGGAAACTCCGGCAGATAATGCGATTCGGTAAAGGGTTCATTGGCCGCGTCGTCAGTTACCCTGCTCAATGGCAACACGGTTTTATTACCCAGCCAGTGGCGGGTATCCTTCACGCGGTTATCGTCGGCAATAACCACCAGTTCATCAAAACGGTGAGCCACGTTATAGAGTTTGCCCGCCACGCCGTTGGTACTTGCAAACTGTTCCGGCAGTGCCACCACCAAAGGCCGCTTGCCTGCCAGCACCACACCCCACCACAAGGCAAAAAATGACGGTTTGATAGCCACCTGCAATAACACAATGGCATTATCCGGCAGGGGTTGTTGTTGCAGGTTGCGGGCAACTGCCTGCGCCTGCTGCCAGAGCTGGGCGTAGGTGAATTTTGTGTCGGACTCAGCGGCTGTATCCGCACCGATAAAACGAATACCGCGATCAGGAAATTGTTCCGCTGTTTGCTGCAAGGCCTGCACCAGATTGGAGGGCGTATGGGTTGTTGTGCTTAGCGGCGTTGAAGTTACCAGCGCGGGAGTTTGTGATTTGGTGACCTGCAGTGCCGGATCTTGAGGCTTGTTGCCTTGCTGCAAACCGGCTGCCTGTGAACGTGCTTTATTTTGAACCCCCAGTGATTCAGGAAAACCGGGCAAAGCATAAAGTTCATGTTGCAATACCCAGTCCTGGGTTGATATGCCGTGCGCTTGCCATTGCTGTTGCAGCAGCGATTGATTAACACAAGGGATACCGGCAAGAAACTGCAGATTGACTTTGCCATCCGCACTGCGGGGAATCCGCGGCAGCACGACCACATTATCAAACCATTGCTGCAAGTCTGTGCTTTGTGCCTGCAGTTGCTGCTGGTCAGCGGCAATAAAAAACCGTCGCACGGGTGAATCAGTATTGTTCGGCGGGCACTGCAGCAACGCAACAGAGTCAAAGGTTTGTAGCTCAGGCAGCTGTTCCACTACTTGTTGTTTCAACCCATCATCCTGCCGCAAAGATTCCGCTGACTTATTCGGCTTTTCTGAACTCTGGGATTTTTGTGGCAGCGCAACCAGAGCATCTTCAACCAACCGGTTTTTCAGATCCGGTTCCGGTTGCGCGATAAACCAGTCCAGCAGCGCCAGATAGAACCTGTTGAACTGTTCAACCGTTTCCTGTTGGTACAGCGCCTTTTGATAAGTCCATTTCAGTTCAAAACCATCGCCGGGATCGCTGACCGCCAGCATCACATCATAAGGCGCACCACGGGGACCGGACATGGGCAGGATATCGCGGATCAATCCCTGTTTAAGAAAAGCTTCAGGGTTGCCCTGATGCCACAGAAACATCAGCTGAAACAGTGGCGTGCGACTGGTATCCCTGGGCGGGTTGGCATCCTGTACCACGGCCGGAAAGGGATAATCCTGATACTCCATGGCCAGTAGCAAGGTTTGTTTCGCCTGCTCCAGAAACTCGCCAAACGTTACCTGCGGTTGCGGGCGGCAACGCAATACCACCGGGTTGGCAAAATCACCCACCACCTTATCCATGCCGTTCTGGTTACGGCCAAGGGTAGGTGTGCCCATTAAAAAATCACTGGCATCGGTAAAGTAATGTACCAGCAACTGGAACAGGGAGTTCATCAATACAAAAGGCGTTACCCGCAAACCGCGGCAACGGTTTTTTACCTGCTGGTATATCTCGGCATTTATCTGTGTGGTGAGTACATCAGTATCCAGTGCCAACATGGGCGGGCGCGGCCGATCCACCGGCAAAGTCACTGTTGCCGGTGCGCCGCGCAACTGGCGTTGCCAGAATTCCCGCGCTTCATTACCGCTGTCACTGTTCAGGTATTCATCCTGCCAGCGCACGTGTCGGGCGTAACCCATGGCCGCCGGTGTTGTGTGCAAAGGTTCCTGGTGAACCGCTTTGTCATAAAAGTTTTTGATATCGTCGGCAATCAGCAGCAGGGCCCACAAATCGGCGCCGATATGATGCACCGTTGCCACCAATACATGGCCCTGTACACTGTTCCTGAACAGCTTTACACGAAAACAGGGCTGATGTTGCAGATCAAAAGAGGCGTCAGCCTCACGGTTCAGTTGTTCCTGTAGCTGATCCTGAGACCAGTCACTGGCATCCACACTGCTGAAAGGTAAAGGTAACCGTGGCCATACCTGTTGCATGGGCCCGTTGTCTTCATCCACAAAAGTGGTACGCAACATGGGATGCTTCAGCATCAGTGCCGTCAGCGCCTGGCGAATGGCGGATTCATCCGGTTCCTGATTCAGGGTTGCGGCGAACGTGGTGTTGTAGGCCGGGCTGTGGGGTGCCAGACGATAGAGCATCCAGATAGCAGCCTGTGTGGATGCCAGGGGATAGCTGTCTGCCGGTTGCCGGCTGGTTGCTGTATCGGTTTCTGCGCTGACTTCTGCACCAGCTTCTGCACCAGCCTCTCCTCCCTGCAACCAGCGGCGAATGCCTTCCTTGTTTTGTTTCAGCAGCTGCACCAGATCCTGGGTCATCAGCTCCCGGGGTGCTTTGAAACGCAGGGCATCGTCTTCCAGCCACAGTTGCAGGCCACGCTCCATATGGGGCTGCAACTGCCGGTGCAGATCGGCTTCGGCATTCATAACATGCCCTCAACCATCAGCTCCTCTTCCGCCGGGTTATCGGTACCGGGGGAAGCGGTGGAATCCGGTGTGGCCGACGCCTGTTGCGCCGCTTCTTCGTTATAGGCCCGGGCCATCCAGCAAGCCACATCCGCCAGATTGGCGCCCCCCATTAAACGCACCACGGGCAATTCCACCCGGGTTACCTGGGTGACCCGGTTTTTGAATTCCACCGCCATCAGGGAATCAATCCCCATATCCAGCAGGGGCAATTGTTCGTCCACTTCCTCTGGCATTAATTGCAGTGCGTTACCCAGTTGTTGTTTAAGGTAAGCCAGCAAGCGGGGTTCCCGTTCTTCCGGAGCACTGGATTCCAGCTGGGCTTTGAATTCCAGATCCTGCTCGTTCAGTTCCACCTTGATGTCTGTTGCACTGTTGCCGTCGCCGGTAACATCCGTATCCAGTTCCTTGAACAGGGCGCCGGGTAAGGTGATGGACATCAGTGGTTTGAAACGCTGCCAGTCAATATTCGCCACAATACTTGGCACGCTATTCTTACTGCCAGGCCGCAACAACACATCAGCAAACACTGCCATGGCCTGGTCGGGCTTCATGGTGAGCAGGCCTCGCTTTTCTGCCAGCTGTTGTGATTCATCACTCACCATGCCGGAGTCCGCCCAGGGGCCCCAGTTAATCGCGGTGGCGGGCAACCCCTGTTGCTGCCGTTGCGCGATCAAGGCATCCACCCATTGATTGGCCGCACTGTAATGAAAGTTGCCTGCTGAACCCCATACCGAGGCAATGGAGGAAAAGCCGACAAAATAATCCAGCGTATCCTGTTGGGTCAGCTCATGGAGCCACTGCAAACCCAGCACCTTGTTATCCATCAGGTGGGTACAGGTTGATGCATCCAGCTCGGTAAGCGGTGTAATGGCAAACTGCCCCGCCAGATGAAACACGCCTGCCAGGGGGTGTTCCTGTCTTAACTGTTCCAGCACCGTGTTCAGCTGATCGCGATTTGCCAGGTCCACCTTGGGGACAATGATTCTGGCGCCCTGCCCGCTGAATTCATCCACCTGTTGGCGAACTTCGGGTTTGCTCAGACCGGAACGGCTTAACAACGCAATCTGGCGGGCACCCTGCCCGATCAGCCAGCGGGCCAGTTGCAGGCCAATGGCACCGGTGCCACCGGCGATCACATAAAAAGCATCCGGCCGGATGGCGGCAGAGGGAACAGGATCCGCATTCTGACTGACATCCGATGCAGCTCGTTGCACCGAAGGCGCATACCATTGCTTGTCGCGCCGGGCCAGCCAGGGTTGATCGCAGCCGTTCAGCCACCAGGGCAAACAGGCCTGCAGGTTGTCGGCATCGGCCTGGGCAATATCAAGAATGGTACGGGCTTTATCGGCCAGCTCCAGCAACAGGTTTTTACCCCAACCCAATGCCAGGGACTGTTGTGTATTAACCGGTTTGTTCTGTGTACACGCCGCAACAGCCTGGGCATTCTCCACCAGCAAATGCAAATGCACATGTTCCGATTGCTGCACGGCTTTGGCCACTGCCAGCATCAGGCGGGTAAAGCCATGATAATCCGTGGTGTTCTGCCAGGCTTCCAGACCCGCAGTGGAAAACACCAGGTGCAATGGTGATTCCACACTGGCTTCCGCAAGTTGCTGCAATAACAGCTCACTGGCCTGACCCTGTGCAGAAACTTTTCCCTGTTGTTCGCCATCAGTGATAAAGGCTTCGTTTCCCTCCAGGTGGTAGTGAAGGCTCCGCACCTGCTGCTGGCTTGCACTCAATACCTGTTCCGCATCACGGGAAAAAGAAAACGTTGGAAACAGCAGCAACCAGGAATCCCTTCTTACCTGGGGAGCATCCGGGGCCTGAATTGCTTTCCAACGCAAAGAGTACAACCATTGACTGGTTGCAGAGGGTAACTTTTCCTTTTGATAGTATTCCCGCAATCGCTGGTTCCAGTAGCTTTTGCGTTGAAACGGATAAGTGGGCAGCGTTACCGGCGATTGTTGTTTTACCGGCATGATGTTTTGCCAGTCGGGGTCCATGCCCTGCACATAAAGCTGGGCCAGGGTTTGGGTGATCGCCTGCAGTGGCCTGGCATTATCGGTAAAACAGGGCAATAACAAGGGTGCACTGGCCGTATCGGTAAAATGCCTCTGCAGGGCATCCACCATGTAATGTCCGGGACCCATTTCAAGTACCAGGCCCACGCCATGGCCGGACGCACTGCCGGCAACGGCACCAAAATCCGCCACCAGATCAACAGCGTCCAGCCAGTATTCGGCGGCAGCCATTTTTTTACCGGGGTGCTCACCGTTTGCCGGACTGAAAATACGCAGGCGCGGCGCCTGAAACTGCACCTGGTTTAACGCTGCTTTATAAGACGTAGCGTCCGCTTCGTTATGATGCAGCGCCTGCAACAAACGCAGGGCATCATCAAGGGAAAACACGCCTGCCAGGTGTGCGGCAACCAGCTCGCCACTGCCGACACCGGTGAGATAATCCGGTTTGATCCCCCAGTGCATCCAGGTTCTGGCCAGCGACAACTGAAAAATAAAACAGGCCACGGCTTCCGGCATGGGCTGATACTGAAACTGTGCCTGCCAGGATGCGCTGGCCTGATCCACCCATTGCCGGAACACAGGAATATTCCGATAAAGCGCATCGTCCAGGTTGTCGTTCTGCTGTGTGCTGTCAGAAAAGGCAAACAATACTTTACCGGTTGTTTTCGGCTTTTCGCCCCTCAGGATTTTGTCATCCTGATCTTTCAGTAACAGGTTTTTGAAATCTTCCAGTGACTCCGGCAGCCAGGCAGTGCGATAGCGATGGTGATCCCGTCCTGCACTCAGCGTGCGGGCAATGGCATTCAGTGTCAGGTCAGGTTGCACGTCCATGTGCGTATGCATGGATTGCCGCCACTGCTCTGCCGCAAGGGCTTTTTTGGCAGACCAGGTGATCAATGGCGGTATCCATTCCCCTTCCACAAGAGACTCTTTTGAGCTTTCATCCTGACATTTTTTAATGTCTGCATTTTCCAGGATAACGTGGGCGTTGGTGCCGGTGAACGCAAAGGCACTGACACCCACCCGCACCTTGCCGGTGTCGTCGGCAAAAGGCGCAAGTTCCGTATGCTGGTCCGTTACCTTGATGGCCATGGATTGCCAGGGCACATACGGATTGGGCTGATCAAAGTGCAGCTGTTTCGGTAGGGTGTCGTGCTGCAAAGCCAACACCATTTTAATCACACTGGCTGCACCGGCGGCGGCTTCACAGTGACCGATATTGGTTTTTACCGAACCCACCTGCAATGGCTGGCGACGAGTCTGATTGCGGCAGTACACCGCTTGCAATGCATTCAGCTCAATGGGGTCGCCCAGGGGTGTGCCGGTGCCATGGGCTTCCACATAGCCCACCTGTGCCGGCTCCAGCTTTGCCTGCTTTAACGCAGCGCGAATAACCGCTTCCTGCGCGGCTTCATTGGGTGCTGTCAGGCCCTGTGATTTACCATCCTGGTTAATCGCGCTGCCTTTCACCAGCGCCAGAATGTTATCGCCATCGGCAATGGCATCGGACAGGCGTTTTAACAACACCATGCCGCAGCCTTCGGAACGCACATATCCATCGGCATCGGCCGCAAAGGTTTTACAGTGGCCGTCGGGCGACAACATACGCGCCTTGGCAAACACGATGGACACCGCCGGATTCAATACCAGATGCACGCCGCCACTTAACGCCATATCACATTCTTTCTGGCGCAATGCCTGGCAGGCGGTGTGCAATGCCACCAGCGACGAGGAACAGGCGGTGTCCAGTGCCAGTGCCGGGCCTTTAAAATTAAACAGGTAGGCAATGCGCCCGGGTGCGGCACTCATGGCATTACCGATGCCCTGCCAGGGAGTAAGATCCTCTGCCCTGCCGATAATACTGCCCAGGTGCGCGTAATCCGAGGATGCCATCCCAATATACAGGCCGGTATTGCTGCCGCTCAGATTGCCCGGCGCATAACCACCGGATTCCAGGGTCTGATGACAAACTTCCAGCAAAATCCGGTGCTGGGGATCAATATCTTCCGCCTCGCGGGGTGAGATACCAAAAAACTCCGCATCGAATTCATCAGGGGCATCAATAATCCCCAGCCCCTTGCTGTAAATCTTGCCGGGCGCATCAGGATCCGGATCGTAAAACTCATCCATGTTCCAGCGCTCATTGTTTTCCTGCTGGCAGATAAAATCCTCACCCGCCATCAGTTTTTGCCAGAAACGATCCGGACTGTCGGCACCGTCCGGGTAACGGCAACCCATGCCGATAATGGCAATGGGTTCGTTTTCCCGGCTTTGGTAATCCGCCAGTTGCCGCTTGAGTTGTTTGATCTGCTTCAGCGCATTACGCATCAGATCCTGTTTTGCGTCACCCATGTTGCTCCCCCTTGCTTACTGCTATCACGATGACTGGTCCGGGTTTTTAGCAACCCGGTTATTGTTATTGATCAGCTGTTGCTGTCGTCATCGTCGTCACCCAGCTCTTCTTCCAGCATGGCTGCCAGTTCGTCGTCAGACAGATCATCGATATCATCATCCTCTGCGGAGGCATCTCCGCTGGCTTGCGCTGTGTCCTGCTCTGATGAGGTATCGTCTTCAGACGCTGCCTCATCCGGGAACATATCCTCGATCAGGAAACCACTGAGGCTGGCTACCGTTGGATACTTGAACATCAGGGTGGCGGGCAGCTGCTTGCCGATCAGGGCACAAAGAATATTGCGCAGCTCCACCGCCATCAGCGAATCCAGACCCAGTTCCTGCAGTGGCTGATTGGGATCGATAATGTCGGATTCTTCCAGCCCCATGACCCGCTGAATCTGTTCACAGATTTTGTCGATCAGTAAAGGCGTGCGTTCCTGTATGGGCGCATCCGCCAGCATGGCGCGGAACTCGTCTGCCATTTTTTGCAGGGCTTCGTCCATGCCGGCATTGGCTTTTACATCCAGCTCCGACAGGAAGGCCGGTACCTGGCCACTCAAATTGGCCAGGGTGCCCCAGTCGATCACCATCAGGCCGCGCTGCACCGGATTGGTTTCCAGTACCTGGCTGAACCAGTGCAGGCCATCTTCCGGCGCAATCAGGCTGACACCGGATGCCGCCGCGTTGGCTTCCACCTGGCTGTTGGCCGCCATGCCCACTTCGCCCCAGGGGCCCCAGTTAATGGCAATGGCCGGTAAGCCCTGTGCACGGCGGTAATGGGCCAGTCCATCCAGAAAGGCATTGGCCGCCGCATAGTTGGCCTGCCCCGGCGCTCCCAACAGGGACGACAGCGACGAGAACAGCACAAACATGTCCAGCTCCATAGCCTGCGTAGCTTCGTGCAAATACCAGGCGGCGGCCAGTTTCGGTGCCATGACTTTTTCAAAGTTTTTCAGATCCTGATTCATCAGGAAAGCATCCGACAACACACCGGCCGCGTGCAGCACACCTTTTAACGGCAGGCTTTGGGCACCAACGGTTTGCATCAGGTTGCGAATATCTTCTTCATGGCCCATGTCCGCTTTAATACAGGTGACTTTGCTGCCCTGGGATTCCAGGCGTTTTACCGCATCCGGATTCACCTCGCGTACATCACGCCGTGCTGCCAATACGATTTCACCGGCACCCTGTTGTGCCAGCCAGTCAGCAAACAGCAGGCCCAGGCCGCCGCTACCACCGGTAATCAGATAGGAGGCATCGTTGCGAACACTGATGGCGCTGTCATCCGGATTAATCAGAATCTTGCCGATATGTTTGCCCTGCGCCATGTAACGGAAAGCATCTACTGCCTCCTTGTGTTTGAACACTGTGTAAGGCAATGGCTGATAATGGCCTGCTTCGATATTGGCAACGATTTCATCCATCAGCTGGCGTACGGCCTTGGGATCGTTGAAAGTCACAATCACCAGGTCGAAGGCTTCGTAACTGATATCATCGCGGAAAGCTTTGACCCGATCCTGGGTCCAGATATCGGCTTTGCCGATTTCCACAAAGCGGCCACCGGCATTGAGCAGTTCCATGCTTTTGGTAATAAATTCCCCGGCCAGGGAATTCAGCACCACATCCACGCCTTCGCCGTTGGTGGCTTCGCGGATCTGTTGCGCAAAATCCAGGGAGCGGGAATCAAACACATGCTCCACACCGATCTTGCGCAGAAAATCCCGTTTCTTTTCACTGGCAGTGGCAAAGACTTCGGCCCCCATGTGTCTGGCAATGTAAATCGCCGCCAAACCCACACCACCTGCGCCGGCGTGAATCAACACGCGCTCACCTTTTTTCAGCCCGGCAATATTCTTGAGCCCGTGCAATGCAGTGCAGTAGGCCACCGGAATGGTTGAGGCTTCGTTCAGAGTGAGGTTTTCCGGCACCCGGCAGGTGAGCAGTTCTTCAGAAATGGTCTGGGTGCTCATGCAGGATTCTGTCAGGGGCACCATGACCCGATCGCCCACTTTAAAATCCTTAACATCCGCACCCAGTTCAATCACTTCACCGATACATTCGCCACCCAACGGACCAGGCTCACCGGGATACACATCCAGCACACCCATCACATCACGGAAGTTAAGACCGGCACTGAGCACTTTCACTGCCACTTGAGTCGACCCCAGTTCCCGCGGCTGGAAAGGCACAAACTTGAGTTCATCAAAGGTGCCTTTCTTTTCCACCACCAGGCGATAAGGCGCATCAGGGATCGGCATACCGGCAGCACCGGCACCGACCTTGGCCAATCGAGCCACCAGGCGCGAACCACGGCGCAGGGCCACCTGTTTTTCTTTTGCCGGTTGTTCCATTTCTGCCACGATCTGCTGGGCGTTACGGCTGACACTTTCGGAATCCACATCAATCAACACGGATTCGTACTCACTGTGTTCCATATCCAGCACCTTGCCAAAACCCAGCAAGGCGGTTTGTGACGGATTCAGTCGCGTATCGCTGCGTGCAGCAAAAACCGCAGACTCAGTCACACACCACAACCGTGGCGGATTACTGGACGACTGCAACTGCAAACTCTTGAGCAGGCTCAGCATGGGATTGAACAGGCGCTTTTCCACCGCCATCACGGATTCATCCTTGTGGGCGTCTGGCGCCAGATAAACAATACCGTTAATGGCTTTAAGCCCACCGGCAGCAGCCAGCGCCTGGGACCAGTGGCCCACATCACCGGGTTGCAGATGAACCGACTGTTCCTGTTGCGAAAACTCGGCGTAATCATCACAGCAGATCTGCCAGGCGGTAACGCCTTCTATGTTGCGCAATTCCTGCAGTATATGGGTAGCGAGTGTCGACTCTTCACCCACCACCAGATAAGTACCGGCCAAAGGTTTACCCTCGTCTGCTTTAGCGCTCTGGGTTTTCCAGTGCACATCGTAATGATGGGCAAAAGGATCTTTGTTCAGTGCACGCAGCAGGGCTTCTTTTGGCGCCCGTTTACTGTGAAGAGTATCCAGATCAATCAGGATATTGCCGTTCTCATCGTAAACCTGAATGGTGTGGGAATAGCTTTCCACTTTGAAATCCGGATCATCCGGCGGATTCTTGATTTTTACATGGCACCACAATTCCGTGGTGGGTTTACCGAAGAAGCGGAAATCTTCCAGGGCAAAGGGAATGTAAATGGAGTCCACCTTGCTGGCATCAAAATCCTCGTGCATGGTGGCCAGGGCCGAACTCTGGAAACAGGAATCCAGCAGCCCGGGATGAATAATAAATTTACCCTGCTCCAGCGCCGATTCCGGCAAACGCAGTTTGGTCAGGGTTTCTCCGGGGCGACGCCAGAACTGTTTGATCCAGCGGAATTGTGGCCCTAGCTGATAACCCACCTTGTCCATTTCTTCGTAGAACATGGTGCCGTCAAAAATATGGGTGGCACGATCCTGCAGCTGTTTGATATCCGCATCGGTGAGTATCTGCAGTTTATCTGCCGCCTCACAGCTTTCGGCCATCATGCTGGTGTGCATCTGCCAGTCGTTGCTGCCGGGTTTTTCTACAGCCAGATCACGACTGAAGCCTTTCACCTCAAACTTGTCGGTGGCTTTTTCTGTGTTCTGTTTATCTGCCTGCTTTTTAAAGCCGTAGTGCAGACGACGTTCCTGGCCTTCTTCCAGAATAAAGGGTTCCGGGAAGATCACATCGTCCAGTTTTACCGGTTTTTCGCCAAACACTTCTTTGGCACATAACAGGGCGTTGGCAATGTGGAAGGCACCGGGTGCTACCACCACTTCATACAGGCGGTGATCATCCAGATTAAAAGGTGTCTGCACCCCGAAATTATTTTCAAAGAAGACATCGTCACTCATGGGGGAATGCAGCTTGTTCAGCACGCTGTCGGTAATTTCACCCATGGTGGCGCTGCCCTGACCGGCACTGCCGGACTTGTCGCCCAGCCAGTAACGCTTGCGATCAAATGCATAGGACGGTACCGCCACCCGCTGACGATGGTAGCCTTTATCAAAGGCTTTCCAGTCGGGGGTAATGCCTTCGCTGTAGAGCTGTGCCAGCGCCAGGGAAAACTGCCGTTCCGCATCCTGTTTGGGACGCAGGCTGTGCACCAACGCCCACTGATCCTGGGGCAGGATTTGTTTGGCCAGGCCCAGCAAGGTGGCACCGGGGCCGATTTCCAGACACAGGCCACGGTTTTCCGCCTGCAGGTTTTGCAGAGCATCCACAAACAATACCGGCTGTTTGACATGATTGACCCAGTAAGCCGCGGTGGACATTTCACCCTGATTCGGTTTGCCGGTAACGGTGGAAATGATGTCCATGGTTGCCGGCTGGTACTGAATGCTTTCCGCTTTTTCCCGGAAGCTGTCCAGCATGGGCGCCATCATGGCGGAATGGAACGCGTGGGAAACCTGCAAAGCTTTGGCTTCCACTTTGTTGGCGGCAGCCAGTTCCACCAATGCCTGCACACCTTGATGTGTCCCGGACACCACCGTATTGTTAGGTGCATTCACTGCCGCAATCTGCACTGCATTGCCAAGCTCCGGCGCGCTCTTCAACAGAGATTCCACCTGATCACGGGGTGCAAACACCGCTGCCATGCTGCCGCTTTCACACAACTCCACCATCAGGCGGCCACGGGCAATAATCAATGCCATGGCATCTTCCAGAGTCATAATGCCCGCCACGACCGCGGCGGCAAACTCGCCCACACTGTGGCCGAGCATTAACTCCGGTTTAATGCCCATGGCAAGATACTGCTGCGCCAGACACACCTGCAGGGCAAAAATAGCCGGCTGGGTATATTGGGTATTATCCAGTTCGCTGCTGAGTTCACCCCAGAGAATATCCAGCAGGGATACGTCCGCTTCCTGGCGCATTAACTGATCGCAACGATCCAGAGATTCCTTAAAGGCCGGGTTATGTTCGTAAAGCGCCTGCGCCATGCCCACATACTGGGAACCCTGCCCCGTAAACAACCAGGCAAAGGGTTTAACTGCAGGCTGACTGTTGCCTTTAAAGGAGCCGGGAACCTCCACGCCTTCCGCAAGCTGCGCCAGTTTATTAGCCGCCTGGTCTTTATTGCCCGCCACAATCGCCAGGCGATGTTCAAAGTGCTGGCGACAGGTGTTAGTGGTAAACGCAATATCACCCAGTGCCGCCGGCGCCGCGTTCAAATTATCGTTCTGCAAAAAGTCACTGAACTGTTTTGCCTGCGCCAGCACCGCCCCTTCGGTTTTACCGGACAAGCACAATACATGGTGCTGACGTTCCGTATCATTAAGGGTGTGATTGCGTTGCGGTGCTTCTTCCAGAATCAGGTGCACATTGGTGCCACTGAAACCAAAAGAGCTGACACCGACTCTGCGCTTGCGCTCGCTCCGTTCCCAGGTTCGGTTTTCGGTGGGAATCACAAACCGGGCGGCATCCACAGCAATATGGGGATTAAACTTTTTAAAGTGCAGGTGCGGCGGAATTTCCTCGTGGTGCAATGACAATGCCGCTTTCATGACACTGCTGACACCGGCAGCAGATTCCAGATGGCCCAGATTGGTTTTCACCGAACTGATAATGAGCGGATTATCCGCACTGCGGTTTTTGCAGTACACGGATTCCAGCGCCTGCACTTCAATCGGATCACCCAAGGGCGTGGCCGTACCGTGGGTTTCCACCCAGTCCACGTCATCGGTAGTTAAACCGGCATTGGCCAGCGCGGCACGAATCACGTTTTCCTGTGCCGGCCCATTGGGCGCGGTAAGGCTGGAAGAACGGCCATCCTGATTCATGGCGGAGCCTTTGATAACGGCGATGATATTGTCGTTATCACGCTCCGCATCGGACAGGCGTTTTAATGCCAGCATGCCCACACCTTCGCCACGCACGTAACCGTCGGCGTTTTCATCAAAGGTTTTACAGCGGCCTTCTTTAGACAGCATATGGGCTTTAGACAAAGCCACAAAGGTTTCCGGCATGATCATGGCGTTCACGCCACCGGCCAGGGCCATGGAGCATTCACCGTTACGCAGACTCTGCGACGCCAGATGAATAGCCACTGCCGACGACGAACAGGCCGTATCCACCGTCATACAGGGGCCGTTTAATCCCAGATTAAAAGCCACCCGGCCGGCAATCACATTCAGTGCATTGCCGGTGGGAATAAACATAATATCCTCTTCCCGGGCGCTGGTGGCGCAGGAACGAATGTATTCATTGGCGCCCACACCCACAAACACACCGGTTTCACTTCCGCTCAGGGTATTAGGTGCATAGCCGCTGTTTTCAATGGTGCTCCAGGCAGCTTCCAGCACCAGGCGCTGCTGCGGTTCCATGCTTTCCAGTTCCCGCGGCGCAATGCCAAACAACTTGCCGTCGAACGATTCGATATCATCCACCAGACCCGCCGACAAGGTATAGGCCTTGCCGGGCACGTCGGGGTTTTTATCCAGGTACTTGTCAATATCCCAGCGATCTTCCGGCACATCGTTAATACCGCATTCGCCGTTTTTCAACAGCTGCCAGAAATCCCCGGGGCCATTGGGTGCTTTGGGCAGCTTGCTGCCAATACCGACAATGGCAATGGGCTCGCCATGGTACTGACCACTGCTGACAGCGGCGGCTTCTTCCGCCTCATCATAAAGCGACGCGGCAAAATGGCTGGCGATTTTTTCAATGGTGGGGTAATCAAAAATCAGCGTGGCCCGCATGGTCTGACCGGTGTCGGCTTCCAGCTGCTTTTTGATTTCCAGCGCCATAATGGAATCGATACCCAGATCCATCAGGGGCATGTCTTTATCAATCGCGGCGGCATCTTCCTTGCCGATAATGCGTGCCAGCTGTTCCTGCAGGTAGTTCTGGATTTTTTCCTGACGTTCTTCCACCGCCAGCGGATACAGGGATTTAAAGAACGGGGATTTTTCACCGGTAGCGGCTGATGTGGCGGACAGACTACGCCCCAGCGTACCGAACATGGGATGGGGCCGCTGCATTTCCACAATGTCGCGGAAACGTTGCCAGTCGGCATCCACCACAACCTGATGTGATTTGTCGGACTGCCAGGAATGGCTCAGCCAGTACACCGCCTGCTCCGGCGCCAACGGTAACAGACCGCGGCGGGCGCTTTCTTCAGCGGCAGCGCCAGTAGCCATACCGGCTTCTCCCCAGGGGCCCCAGTTAAAGCCACTGGCGGGAAGATCCCGGGCGTTACGCCAGGCCACCATACCATCCAGAAAATGGTTAGCCGCTGCATAATGCGCCATGCCACCCGAGCCCCAGACAGAGGCAATGGAGGAAAACATGACAAAGAAATCCAGCGACAGGGCCTGCGTGGCCAGATGCAGATTGACCGCGCCATCAATTTTGGCACGGGTTACCCGTTGCCATTCGTCGTTGGTCATTTCATGGCTTAATGCCATTCCGCTGACACCGGCGGCGTGCACAATACCCTTTAACGGGTAGTCGGAACTGTTTAACTGGGTGATCAGATCATTCACGCAATCACGATCCGCCACATCGCCATTAAACACGCTGACAGTGGCACCCTGCTGCTGCAGTTTTTCCACCTGTTGTTTAGCGCTGTCGGAAAGATTCTGCAGCGTGCTGCTGCGGCTCATCATAATCAGATGGCGGGCACCGGACTGTACCAGTGCTTCGGCCACATACAGCCCCAGTCCGCCCAAGCCACCGGTAACCAGATAGGTGGCCTGATCACTGAGTGATGACAGATCGGGATTCGGCAACGGCCCCTTGTTAAGGCGCAATACCTGACGCTGCTGCCCGTTAAAACGCACTGCATCTTCGTTCGCCGGGTGCATGATTTCATTCAGCAACTGTTGCCCCTGAGTAGCGGCATCATTGCTGCTGTTTAAATCCACCATACCGCCCCAGCGTTCGCCCCATTCCAGCGCCGCACTCTTGGCAAAGCCCAGGGTGGGATAAGCGGCAAGGTTGGGCTGATCATCACGGTAACCGTTTTCACTCACACACCAGATGCGCACCGGGTTATGTTGTTGCGCGGGCGTGTTGCGGTGCCCGTCACTGGCCAGTGCCTGTGCGGCCAGCAACAGTCGATCACCCTGCTGATGAGCACTACGCAGCACCTCATTCAGCTCAGTATCGCTCTGCGGAATGGCTTTGGGGGCAGCAATCACTACCGGCAGGCTCAGTTGTTTTTCTTCTGCCTTAGTCTGGTATTCGGAAATACTCGCCCGCAGGTTTTCTGCGGAATCCAGTGGCAGCGTAATAATCTCTACAGCCTGGTTTTCAAATTCCGGCATCGTTTTAACAGCGGCCTGCAACGATTCTTTTAGCTGTGCACTAAATTCTGGTGCCGTATCCAGCAACAGAATGGTATCAAAGCGGGCATTGCCCTGATCTGCTTGATTTGATAACTCCGCAGCAATCCAGTCCCACTGATAACTGAGTTTGCCCAGCGCACCACCGGAATCCTTGCTGTAATTACCCAGACGGATCTTATCCACCCAGAAACTCTGACGCTGGTAAGGATAAGTGGGCAATGCCACTTTTTTCGGCGCACTACCCGAATCAGCCACAAAGAGTTTGCCCCACTGAACGGCTGCACCCTGCAGATATAGATCGGCAATGGTTTTGTGAAAGTGTTTAGCCTCACTGGTATCGCGATCCAGGCTGTGAAGCATTTCGCAGGGTTGCTCGCTGTTCATGCACTGCGGCAACAGTTTCACCAGATTGGCGCCGGGGCCAATTTCAATCACGCACTGAATGTTTTGCTCTGCCAGGGATTGGCCTGCCTGCAGAAACTGCACCGTATCCCGCACGTGATCCACCCAGTATTGTGCCTGGCGCACATCCTGAGTGGCGGTTTTACCGGTTTTGCTGGAAATAAAACGGATACGCGGCGCTTTCAGCTGCACACCACTGACCTGCTCGGCAAAAGGCGCCAGCATGGGTTCCATCATGGGCGAGTGAAACGCATGGGACACGCTCAGTTCGCGGGTTTTAATCTGCATATCACTGAGCAACGCGGTAGCCTGTTCCACGGCAGCCGGTTCACCGGCAATCACACAGTTACGGGGGCCGTTTACCGCCGCCACGGTGATATTCATATCCAGGGTGTCCAGCGCCTGGCGGGTATCTTCGCCGCTGGCAAACACAGCGGCCATGGCACCGGTTTCGCAGACAGTGTGCATCAGGCGGCCGCGGGCGCATATCAGGGTAACGGCATCGGCCAGGGTCATAACGCCGGCGTAAACGGCAGCGGCGTATTCACCAATACTGTGGCCGGTAACGCAGCTGGCCTGCACACCCAGAGCAGACCAGGTTTTCATCAGTGCATACTGAATGGCGAATATCGCCGGCTGGGTGTACTGGGTCTGATCCAGCAGGTTGCTGTTATCACCCCACAATACAGAAAACAGCGGTTGCTCCAGTTCGTTGGCCATGAGCGCGGCCACTTCATCCAGCGCCTGACGGAAGCTGGTATTGGTTTCATACAGCGCCTGCCCCATACCGGCGTATTGCGCGCCCTGGCCGGTAAACGCAAAGGCAATCTTCGGCGCGCTGGTGGCGGCATTCCCAAAACGAATACCCGGGGCAAAACCGTTGCTGAGCAACTGATTCAATTGCTCACTGGCGGCGTTGGCACTGTCTGCCTCAATCACCGCCCGATAGCGGAAAGCATTACGGCCAGTGGCAGCGGTATAACACAGGGATTCCCAGGGTGCCTGCTGCAATTCCGGTTGCTGCAATGCATCAGCATAAGCCTGCACGTAGGCTTGCAGGGCGGCTTCGCTTTTTGCGGATAGCGGTAGCAGTGCAGGTGCGTTTGCAGCTACAGCATGTTCCGGCGCAGTTTGCTCTGTGGTTTCTGCCGTTTCTGATTCTATGGGCGCCTGCTCCACAATAATGTGGCAGTTGGTACCGCTAAAACCGAAGGAACTTACCGCGCCAATGCGTTTTTCCGACTCCCAGGCTTTGCCTTCCGCCGGTACATCAATGGCAATGCTGTTCCAGTCGATATACTGATTGGGTTTGCTGAAATGCAGATGCCGTGGAATCTGCTGATGCTGAATAGACAGCACCAGTTTCATAAAGCCCGCCACACCGGCGGCGGCTTCCAGGTGGCCCATGTTGGTTTTAATAGAGCCTACCGTTAATTTATTACTGCGCTCTTTGCCGTAAACCGTATTCAGGGCAGCAAGCTCTATGGGATCACCCAGAGGTGTACCTGTGCCGTGCGCCTCTATGTAGGAGACCTCTTCCGGCTTAACACCGGCATCCTGCAACGCGGCCTTTAACACTTTTTCCTGAGCCAGTTCGTTGGGCGCCGTAATGCCCTGGCTCTTACCATCCTGATTCACTGCCGAACCGCGAATCACCGCCAGCACGGAATCACCATCACGCACGGCATCACTCAGGCGCTTTAACACCAGCGTGCCGCAACCTTCACCACGCACATAACCATTGGCAGAATCATCAAAGGTTTTACACAACCCATCGGGCGACAACATACCGGCGCGGGCAAAAATCATGGAGGTGGTGGGCTCCAGAATCAGGTTAACACCCGACGCCATGGCCAGATCCGATTCCCCTTTGCGCAGGCTTTGCACCGCCAGGTGAATAGACACCAGCGACGACGAACAGGCCGTGTCCACCGACAGGCTGGGGCCCTGCAAACCCAACAGATAACTGATGCGGCCGGACGCCACCGAATGGGAATTACCGGTGCCGTTATAAGGCGAGATATCTTCCAGGCTGCAATACTGGGCCTGCATGTGGGAATACCCCATGTGGCAGATACCCACAAACACACCGGTTTTGGAACCCGCCAGGGTATCCGCCGCAATCCCGGCGTTTTCCAGTGCATTCCAGGTGGTTTCCAGCAACAGGCGCTGCTGCGGTTCCATCAGTTTGGCTTCCATGGGCGTAATGCCAAAGAACTCCGCATCAAACTGGTCCACATCATTCACCAGGCCATTGGCCTTGGTATACAGCTTGCCGATGGCTTCCGGATCCGGATCGTAAAACTCATCACCATTCCAGCGTTCGTCCACCATATCGGTAATGGCGTTGTCGCCATTTTCCAGCAATTGCCATAATTGTTCCGGGCTACTGACGCCACCGGGTAAACGGCAGCCCATACCGATCACGGCAATGGGCTCGCGGGATTTTTTCAGTTCACGCAACGCTTGCTTTAACAGTTTTCCGGTATCGGCTTTGGATTTGTCAGCCTTGGAATGATTAGCCATAAGTACCCCTTTGTTTTCGCAGCGCGAAAATCCTTATAGTTTTTATTTGTTGTGATTTTTTTCAGTGTTCTTTCAATAGATCCGGTTAAAAGATCCGGCAGTTAATCAGCGTCAGTATCTGCTGTAGCCAGCTCATCCAGCTTCTGATTGCACTTTTCCGTTATCTCTTCCGCCAGGTGATCAATCAGTGATTTCACCGTGGGATAACGCATCAGCTCAGTGGCCGGAATGGTGCGTTCGATTCTCTCCTGCAGTGTGTCCACCAGCTCAATGGCTTCAATGGAGTCCACACCCAGATCAGAAAAAGGCACACCCAGATCAATGTGGTGAGGATCCATATTCAGCTTGTCGCCCACCCAGGCCTGCATTTCCTGATACAGGTGGTGATGCCAGTCGGTGTAGGCCTGCTCCGCCAGATCCAGTGACCGGTGCAGGCTTACCGTGGATTTGGGGGCAACGGTTGAGGCTTCCCAGACAAACTTGGGCACCATATTGCCGCTGGTAAAAAGCTTGCGGGCCTCGGTGCGCTGAATTTTGCCGCTGGAGGTTTTCGGCAAAGTGCCGGAAGCAATAAAGACGATGGTTTTTGGGCTGATGCCATGGCGGGAAGACACCGTTTTAACGCCGTCCAGCGCCAGCTTGCGGAAATCCGCTTGCTCGCTGATCTGACCAACTTCCTGCATGATAACCAACTGCTCTTTGCCCTCTTCCGTAACGGAAAACGCCGCACCGCACCCCTTGCGGAAATCCGGACTGGCGCTTTGCAACGTCCATTCAATATCCTGGGGATAATGATTACGCCCGGAGACAATAATCAGTTCCTTGATACGGCCGGTAACAAAGAGTTCGTTATCCTGCATAAAGCCAAGATCACCGGTGCGCATGTAACTGGTGCCGGATTCATCGTATTTAATACGCGCCTGAAAAACACTTTTCGAATAACTGGGTTTGTTCAGGTAACCATTGGCCACTGAAGGGCTGTTTACCCAGATTTCACCCACAGCCCCCGGCACGCATTCACGCCGGGTTTGCGGATCAACAATCTTCACCTGTGTTTCCAACGCCAGCTTTCCGGAGCTGACCAGATCCACTCTGGCCTGCGTATCGTCGCTCGCCGCCTGGGCACTGCCCTGAACGCCAGTAATATCCGCCAGACTTTTGTTCACCACTCTGGGGCCCCGGCCAACCGGCGAACCGGACACATACAAAGTGGCCTCTGCCAGCCCATAGCAGGGTAAAAAGGCTTTCTGGTTAAAACCGCACTGCGCAAAACGTTCAGTAAACGCCTGCAGGCTTTCCATATTGATAGGTTCAGCACCGTTAAACGCCACTTCCAGACTGGAAAGATCCAGCTCCTGAAGTTTGTCATCGGCAATTTTTCGCGCGCAGTACTGATAGGAAAAATTGGGCCCGCCGGTAATAGTGGCGCGGTTATCAGTAATCGCTTTCAACCACACAAACGGATTTTTGAGAAAGGTTAACGGCGACATCAGAGTTACCGGCGAACCGGAATAAATCGGTGTAAGCACACCACCAATCAAACCCATATCATGAAACGGCGGCAACCAGATAACGGTGCGGATAGTGCGGGCCACCTCGTCCATATCATCGGTTTTGGCAAAGGCCCATACAATTTGCTGAAAGTTGGCCAGCAGATTCCTGTGGCTAACAATGACCCCTTTGGGCTGGCCGGTAGAACCGGAGGTATATTGCAAAAAGGCAAGATCATCGGGTTCTGCATTATGGGGCGTAAACCCGGATTCACCGCTATCGTTCTGAAACTGATCTGAAGCCAGACAGGGAATCTGCAAACCATTACTGGGGTTAGACACCCAGGCTTCAATCATGGGCAGCAACATACTGGAAGTCAGAATGGCTTCCGCACCACAATCCACCACGATACGACGCAAACGCTCAATATCGCGGGCACCCATTGGCGGATAAGCAGGCACCGGAACAGCACCGGCATACAGACAACCAAAAAAGGCACTGATATAATCCAGACCCGGCGCATACAACAGAATAACCGGGCGATTCGCCAGGCCTTTTTCAATCAGGCCCATAGCCACCTGGCGGGCAGCGGTATCCAGCCCTTTAAAGCTGAAGGCACCTTCACGGTTTCCTGCTTCGTTCAGAAACACCATCACTTCGCGATGGCCTTCCGAGGCACCCCGGAAGGTAGCCATATCCACCAGGTTCTGGAATTGGGGAAAGCCTTTCATATCTCACCTCTTGTCCGTTGTTGTGTTTTTTTAAGACAAAGGTGTACTCATGGGTACAGAATGGCGAACGCAATACCCTCTTGGTTTGTTGGTTTAACAAATTGTCGTGAGGTTAAAGAGCCAGGTATTGAATAATTAGCCTTCCTGTTTTTCTATCAGCACAACCTATTGGTAGCGCTCAGTATAGGATCCGCGAAGAAAGGATTACTTGTAAGATTCGGACCATTAAACAGAAAAAACCGGCCAATGGCCGGTTGGGCATGATTCAGTTAGTACGCTGGTTTTAGTACGCTGGTTTCAGTAAAGAATCAGATCATCGTCGTACTGCTGCGCAAGCTCACTGACTTTTTGCTGCAACTTTTCTTTAAAACCGGAAGCCTCTTCCTGAATAAAGAAATGCCCACCCGGCAGCACATGATATTCAAAAGCGCCTTCCGTGATCCGCCCCCAGGCCTGCAATTCGTTATCGGAGACTGACGCGTCACTTTCACCATGATAAAGGCTCACAGGACAGTTAACTGTTTGATTTTCCGCAGCAACCACCTGATCATTCAAACCAAGGTCACAGCGAATCAACGGCAGATAAAACGCTAATAGCTCCTCGTTTCCCGCCAGTGCCTGCGGGATTCCGCCCAGGCGTTTCAGTTCATTTTTAAAATCATTATCAGGCATTGTGTGAAAGCTGAATCGCGAAGGTAACGATGGAGAGCGACGTGAACTGACCAGCAAACCGGCCACCTCTTTCTGCCTTTTTTCCAGCTCCTGCCCCATTAAATAAGCAATCAAAGAACCAAAACTGTGGCCGTAGAGCACAACCGGTTGCTTACCCAGTAATTCCAATTCATCCAGAAAATATTGCAATAACGAACTGATATCTTCCGCCAGGGGCTGATCATGCAGGGTACTGCGCCCCGGGTAATTCGCTGTCCACACTTCACACTGGGGAAACCAGTCACTCCATTGCCGGTACATGGTGGCCGCACCACCGGCACAGGGAAAGCAGAGCATTTTCATTAAATGGCCTGGCCTGGTTTGAAAACAGGCCAATGATTTATTATTGGATAACAGCATTGCGATACACCCCAAAATAATGCTTAGATAAAAATCAACTTGATCAGAATACTAACAATAACCGCAAAGCGGCTGCCATAAAAAACAGGGTAAAAATCCATGCAGTCTGAAACCCATCAAAAACGGCTGACACTTGGCCTATGGATTAGCCTGTTGCTGTTACTGGTTGCTACCACGCTGCTTTCCCCTTTTATTCAGGATATTCAGTACCATAGCAACGTATCGGATTACCTTGATCCGACGGATTCCAGAGTGTCTGATTTTCACAACATTGTAAGATCCTACCAGCTGGAAAACCGCTTGCTGGCCATGATAAAAGTTCAGGATGCCCCGTTCTTACAAGAAAAGCACATTAAGATGTTGTACGGCCTGCACGGCAGACTCAGCTCAGCCGCCAACAACCTGTCTGTCGATTCTATTCTGACAACACCGGTCACTGGCCCTGATGGCCAGTCCATTACCGGCCTGCATTATCTGGAAAAAGGCTTTCCGGTGAATGATGTGTTTTTGGGGCAGTTGGCGGACAACAGTTTACGATTTGCCAATCTGATATCCATTAACGGAACCGATACAACCCGTTCGCAAGTTGCCACTTTGCAAGTCGCTTTTCCTGACAGTGAACCGGATTACCAAAATGTGGTTGCTGTGATCAATGACACCTCAACAGCAAATCCACACTGGCAAATTCACCTGCTGGGCCGCAACGAAATCAAAAGTGCACTACACCAGGCTCTGCTTCATGACGGTGTTTACCTGATGCCGGTTGTGCTGCTGCTGGGACTGGCATTGCTGGTTTACTTTCTGCGCCGACCCGGACTGATTATTACCGGCATAGTGTCCATCGTAGTATCATTACTGATAACGGCTGCACTTACCGGCAAGCTGGGCATTACTATTAACCAGACATCGGCATTAGCCTTTGGCATGGTGTTTATCATCGCCCTTGCGGATGTCATTCACCTGCTGACCAGCACAGTAAAACTGATTCCTGTCAGCAAGTCCATACGCCATGCGGCTAACAATGCCTTGCAGGAAAACTTTCCCGCCTTATTGGTAACCAGCATTACCACCGCCATCGGTTTTTTAAGCCTTAATCTGGGGGGCTCCCCGGTATTTGCGGACTTTGGCAATATCGCTGCCATGGGTGTCATCATGGCATTCATAGCAGCGGTTGTTGTGATTCCGGTGCTAGCGCCACTGGTTACCCGGGGAAACGCCACCCCAACAGTGCTTTCGAAAGATTCTAATCCGTCCTTTTCCGTTTTGCTCAACGCCCATCAGCACTTGTCGAAGAAGGCAGTCGTTATATTGCTTTTAGCAGTGACCATTGCTATTGCCGGAAACAGCCTTAGCAAATTTCACAACGATCCCAGCGAATACTTTCAGCCTTCGTCCGCCGTGGCGAAAGCCAACCATCTGGCACACCATGCATTTCAGTATCATCACCAGTTACTTGTTCGGATAGCAGGCAATCAGAAAGAGGCCGTGTTCTCCAGGCACTATCTGCACACATTAAGGGATTTCAAGAACTGGCTGTACAACCGCGAAGACATAACGAATATCAGCGACTTTAACGACACCCTGCAAACCCTGAACACCCAGCTCCACCAGAACCAATGGCAATGGCGCAGCGATATTACCAACGGCAACCAACTGGCGGATTTGTGGAATCTGTATCAGATGGCTGATCCCGACAACACAGCGCAGCTCATTGGCATAGACCAGGACTTTTCAGCAGCTGTAGTGACGCTGACATCGCCCTACCTTAGCAGCGGTGAATTAACTGCGCTCGCTGCCGATATCAACACCTGGTTTAAACAAAACGCACCTGAACTGCATATTACCGTCAGCGGGCACTCCTTGATGTTTGCTGCGATAGGCAAAGACCTGTCGCGCAACATGCTGCTGGGCGGCCTACTATCGGCCATTGTTATTTCCCTGTTGATCGGTGTGTTCTTGGGAAACATCCGCCTGGGCTTTGTCAGCCTGATACCCAACCTGCTACCGGCACTGGTGGTATTTGGTATCTGGGGCTATGTTAACGGCGTTATTGATCTGGCTGCCGCCGGCACCCTGGCAATCAGCCTGGGGATTGTGGTAGACGACAGCATTCATATTCTGAAGCGCTATGTTCATTACCGTGGACTTGTAGCACACCACCCCTGGCAGACAAATGCCAAGGTTAGCTGGGCTATAGATCAAACCTTTCAGCAAGTAGGCAGCGCACTGATCTTAACCACATTGATTATTTCGGTGGGCATGGGGGTACTGATGCTGTCCATTTTTGTGCCCAATCAAACCACCGCTATTTTGCTAACCAGCATCATCAGCCTTGCGCTGCTGTTCGATCTGATCATGCTGCCAAAGCTACTGTTGAAGCTGGATGCCTTTCTTTTCCCCAAGCAGAGCACTAGCCGGGTATCCGCTGAAGCGGCTAAAGGTTAACCACTGATACACCCAAATAATACCCGGTAGCGGTTCCCAAACTGCCTACCGGCCGGTATATTCAGATATACCGAACTTTTACGTAACTCATTGATTTAATAGTTATTAAAAAAGGCATCTTTCGGTTCGGTATATTTGTTCGGCATAACAGTTCGTATAGTTCTGGATAAGCTATTAACTAAATGATTATATTAGCTATATTTATTTGGGTGATATGAAATATACGAACAAATAACAGGGCAAAATATACCGAATTACGATTAATAAAACTGTTAACTCTCTTAAAGGAGTAAGAATTGAAAGTCATCTATTTAGACAACTATCGTGGATTTAGTAATGAATATGTTCCTCTAAATTCAGTAAATTTCTTAGTAGGAGAAAACAGTACGGGAAAAACATCATTTTTATCTTCTTTAAAAGTACTTGGTTCGCCTCGATTTTGGTTTAGGCCTTCTTTTGATGATCCTGATCTTAATTTTTCATCGTTTTCCGAGATTGTGAGTAAAAGGTCTACGAATAAAAAGTACTTCACTATTGGTTTTTATGATTCGAAAGAAGAGAAAGAAGATGAAAAACCAAACCTTAGACTTATAACGTTTAAAAACGAAGAAGGCATTCCTGCAGTCTACAAATACAGCTTTCTGAGTCCTATAGGACTTATCTCAACAATTATTTCAGATAGCTCTCTGCGCTATAAAGTTCAGGAAGTGAATGAAATTCGTGTTGAATCATTAATTGATTTTTGCATGGAAGAACATAACGAGAGTCGGCCAAAGGGGTATAAGAAATTTGCAAAAGAAGGCTTTCCTAGGCAGCTTTTCTTTGCAAATGCTTATCAATTTATTGTTGCCGACATGGCAGGAAAAGATTTATTGAAAGATAAGAAAAAAATTAGTTTCGAAATTGAAATTGATGCACCTGAATGTCGCTGGATTGCTCCCATTAGGGCTAAGCCAGAGAAAATCTATGTAAGCCAATCATCAGACTACTCGGCAGAAGGCAATCATATCCCTGTCATCTTAAACAAGATACTTGGTAAAACTACCGAAAAGAATGATTCGAAAATGCTAAAAGCTATAAACGAGTTCGGAAAAAGTAGCGGCCTTTTCGAGGCTGTTCGCGTGAAGCGGTTTGGAAAAGAGGCATCTTCACCATTTCAGGTAAATGTTGATTTGGGAGGGAGCGAGCTTCTGGTTTCTAATGTTGGTTATGGCGTTTCACAGGTCTTGCCAATTGTGCTTGAGTCTCGTAGAAGATCTGGGGCTAGTTACATATCGATACAGCAACCGGAAGTGCACTTGCACCCCAAAGCACAAGCATCACTGGGAGATTTTATCTATGACTCCAAAAAGCTAACAGGCAATAATTTCGTAATTGAAACTCACAGTGATTACCTAATTGATCGGTTTAGATTGCGTACTAATAAGGAATACTGTTTGGATGCACAAGTGCTGTTCTTCTCAAGAAGTGAATCAGGTAATAAAGTCTATAGTATCAAAATAAATCCTGACGGCAGCTATCCCGAAAATCAGCCAAGTCAATTTAGAGAGTTTTTCTTAAATGAAGAGCTTGAATTGATGAGGTTGTAAATATGTGCTTAGTTATTGATATGAATACTATTCCAACAGTATTTAATCCTAATTTAGATAATCATGAAAAATATAAGCCCGTTCTTGACTGGGTTATAAACGGCAAAGGTAAGATGGTTTGTGGTGGCTCTAAGTACTGGGAAGAATTCAAACTCATAGGCAAGTATATTCGATTTTTCAATCAACTCAATAAAGCAGGAAAGGTTGTTAAAATTGATGATGAGGCTGTTGACAAAAAAATGGATGAATTAATGAAGCTCTGTGATGATGCTGATTTTGATGACCCCCATATAGTTGCTCTTTTGATTGTCTCCGGCTGTAAGGTGGTTAGTAGCGAAGATGCCCGTTCTTATCCTTACATAAAAAGAAAGGAGTGGTATCCAAAAGGGCGTGATGTCCCCAAGATATATAAATCCTCATCCTTCAATAATGCTTCATCGATACTATGTGATGGGAATTTGGCTGATGTATGCTTACCCTGTTTGAAGCTAAGAAGATCTGATGCTAGTGCCTTAATGCCGAGTTAAATCGGGTAACCGGGGGTATTTAGCCCCCAGTCCCCACACCACCGATCAAGCGGGTCCGCAATCGGCGGTTCGATCCCCGTAATGTATATCCACCCAACGGTCTCGCAATGAGACCAATCCAATAGAAGCAAAGAATTCCAGGGAAAGAGCAGCGTTAGTCGCTTGCGTCTTCGCACTCCGCCAGTAGCTTTTGGCTGATGACCCAGCAAGGATTGCATAGGAAACCGGTAAACCAAGGCGAATAAGATTGCGAATCCGGGTGCGAACCCTCCGCCACTGCTTCCAGTAGCACATACGAAACCGTCTGCGAATCCAGACGTCCAGCTCAATGCATAGCTGATATCCCTGACCAATGCCAAAATAGTTGATCCAGCCTCTCATGTAAGCATTGAGAGATTGAATACGTTTCTCCATAGCAACACCCCAAGATCGCCCGGTTAACTGGCGGACCTTGTGCTTGAACTTCAGAAAGCATTTGTGATGCCATTTCAGCGACTTACCGTGGAAGGTAAATCCGAGAAAGCAGGCTTGGCTAGTCGGTACCACCTTACTTTTCTGGTCGTTAACTTTTAATTTTAGTTTACGCTCAATAAAGTAAGTAATGCTGGTCATCACCCTATCACCCGCCCGTTGACTGTAGACCAGAATAATGAAGTCATCGGCATAACGAGCAAACTTGTGGCCACGGCGTTCCAACTCCTTATCCAGAGGATCAAGAACGATGTTGGACAAAAGTGGTGATAGCGGACCGCCTTGCGGTACACCTTCCTGCGTTTCCAACAGAACGCCATTTTCAACAATACCGGCCCTGAGGTAGCGGCCAATAAGTAGCAGCAGGACCTTGTCCTTAATTCGCTTTCCGAGAGACGACATCAATGAGTCGTGATTAACCCGGTCAAAGAATTTAGACAGGTCGACATCAATGGCTATACGGCGTCCGTCCTTAACATATTGGTGTACCTGCTCAACGGCTTGATGTTGAGAGCAGCCTTTTCGGAATCCAAAACTGGAATCAGAAAAGGTCGTATCGAATATAGGTGAGATAATCTGTGTTATTGCTTGCTGGATCACCCGGTCAAATACTGTCGGGATACCAAGACCACGCAGACTACCGTCTTCTTTTTCTATAAAGACACGCTTAACAGGGTAAGGACGATAACGCCCATGACGAATATCATCGACGAGCTTAATGCTTAAGCCCTTACCATAGTGCGCCATAAACTGATCTATCCGAAGACCGTCTATGCCGGGCGCCCCCTTATTCGATTTCACCTTTTTCCAGGCTCTGTTGAGATTGTCCGGATGAAGAACTTGTTCCATCAGGTTGTCGTTGGGTTGGGACTGGTAACATGGTGGCACGCTGTCTACATTGTGGACCGGCTGGTTAACTGTATTCAAGTGTCTCATACCTCCTTCCCATGGTTGATCGTTCGGCCCTTCGCCCTCACCGCAAATACGGTTCGCATCCCTCATTACAAGTGATCGTGTGGCTACTATGGCTTCTGCTGACTTCTGATAAATCACCCTGACGATTGCTCGAAAGGGCGCTTCCTGGTTACGGTGGGATTGCTACCTTATTTGCTCATGCTGGGCGGTAGCTCTCCGGCATGCCAGGGCTTGATAGACCAGCTCCCCACTGGTATTCTCCGTAGCGTAAGCGCAGGACGCGTGTTTATCAGATCTCCGAAACGTCGGACCGCCCGTATAAGGACATTACCTTTCCCTGCACAACTGCATCATTTACGGTGGCCGTTAGATCACGATGGCTTCGCTGTCCTTGGCCAGCTCGCCTTCAGCCTACGCCTTATATGATGTTCTTGTTCATCAGCTCGCAGTTTTGCTAGCGGCTTCCTTCAGACCTTTCCTCACAGATTGGCCCTTGCCATTCGCTAGAGGTTGTCGTTAAATCGTTTAAGATTGATTTAACGGTGATCTTCCCTCAGAGGACTTTCACCTCATTAGACAATGCCCATGCCGGGCGTACCAAGGCAAATCAAGCAGGACGGGCAGCGCCCTTGTTTGCGACGTTATGGCCCATTGAGCTATGAGTGAAATTTCGAAGATAATTGACGAAATAATTAAAGCAGAGTTAGCTCCGCTATTGAAGCAAAGCGGCTTCAAGATGAGAGCTCGCAATTTCTATAGAGAACATTCGGATCGAACTGATCTAATAAACATTCAGGCTAGTCAGTGGAACGAAGGGTTTGAGGGTAAGTTCACAGTAAATGTGGGCGTCTATTTTCCTGAAATATCGAAATTAATTGATGCGCCACAAGTGAAAGGTTTACCTAAAGAATATGACTGTACCGTTAGACAAAGAATCGGCTTAATTACCGAAGGGAGCAGAGATACGTGGTGGGAAGTTAATCCTGAAATAGATAGAGATGCTGTTGCAATTGATTTGGCATCAAGAGTAAAAGCAGTCTGTCTTCCTTGGCTCGAGCAAATGGCAGACTTGGATAATGTAAAAATTAGTGTAGTGAAAGACAACAGAGCTATAGTTGCTGCTGGCATATCGCTTCACCAAGGAAATGCTGCTGAGGCAAAGGATTATTTGAAGAAATCTTTTAAACAGCAACCGTTAGCAAAACCGAGGACGAGCGCATGGGGCAAAAAACATGGCCTTATACAGCCATACAAGCGCTTGTAAAAATGAGCACGGCGGCGCTTTTAATGGGGCGTTAAATTTACAAGAAAATTAGCACAAGAAGATACGAAGGGAGTAAGAATGAAAAAGGCTTTTATTATATTTTCAACAATATTGACCATAGGTGGTTGTTCGTCAAATCATATAGTTGCTGATGGTGTATGTTTGACATGCTTCAACAATCCGTTAACTGGAGAGTCAATAAATTACGATAAATCAGAATACAGTAATGATGCCAAGGGTAAGAGTGAGAATTTTGCAGGACCACATTCTACTCCCGGATTTTCTATCTCCCCTGTAAATCGTAAAAACTTCTATTATCACTGGGTCGCGCGCTCAGAGGAGCCTCACTCCTATATAGAGTTTTTAGCAAACAAATACTTTTCAAACTATCGAGCAGCTAATGAATTTGAAAAGAAAAGAATTTATAAGCAGATAGAACCTGAGATTATTTCTCGTATTGAAATGGCTAAAGAAGCCAGTGAGCTATTCTATATTCATAATGTTAGGTTGTATGAATACGATTTCACAAATAAGTCATTTATGATTTCAGTTCCCACATTTACACCTCTCTCAATTGATGTTTTTGGCAAGCCAAGTCGAGATACTGAAATTAGATATGAGATTGAGAGACATAAAAAGGTAAATGTTAGTGTTAAGCCTGACGTCGCCGAAGAGGCCATTAAAGCCGCAGGTGGTGGACGCCGATGGGCAGAGTCAAAGATATATTTCGAAATATCAGCGATCTCGGAAAAGTGTGAAAAATCATGCTTCATTAGCGTAAAGCCCAGCAAAATAGAATTGGCCAACTATATTACCAAAGCAGTGATAGGTGCCACAAAAATTTAACAAGGCGCTCTGGGACAACCATGGGAGTGATAGTGAGAATATCATTTTTATTAGTCACATCAATATGTATGGTTTTGCAAGGTTGCATCATTGTTTCTGATAGCATCACCGTCCCTCACGCAAACTACAAGCTAGAAATACCGAAGAATTATACTAAATCCTCAGTGCTTGATAGCGTTGATAAAACACTACGTTCATTAGGCTTTACTGTTATAGAAAATGATTGGAAAGTATGGGAACCGCTTCTTAAAAGAGATCAATTGATAGCAAAGAAACAAGAGAGAAGATACAAAAAGGATGATTTTGAATTATTTTATGGGGCTTTATTCCAATCTAATACAGAGGGCTTTATCCGGTTAAGCTTTTATGAGAAAGATAGCCGTCAGTTTTCAAATCGAGGTATTGATATTTATTATAAAATTAAGGAGAAATTTTCTGATGCAGGCCTAGCTCATCTTGATGAAACCGACAAAGATGTTAGATCTGCTGCTCCCATAGTAACTCCTGAGGAGTTTAATAGATCACATCCTAAGCCACCTTTATCTGAAAAAATGAAGTATTTAGGGCTAGTTGTCCTAGGCTTTATTGGTTATATTTTATTCGCATTGATACCTGGATGGCTCTTGATCCGTAAGTCCTTAAAAAAGCTCATAGTAAAGACAGCTTTGAAACGTGTGATTTTTGCAACCATTTCTTCTCTAACTATTTTTCCTGCTCCAATACCAATGTCTATGTTTGGTCCAATGCTGCTGGCTCCAGGAGCGCTTGTTCTTCCTTTTATATTTGGATTCCCTGCAGAGTGGGTTCAAGTGCTACTAATTACGATAGCAGTTACTTGGTGTATTTCATTACTTGCTGCCTATTGGCTGGTAAAATCAAGCCCTGACAATCAATTCAACCAGACGCCTGGCGGTGCTGGTTAATAGCGCGTTATGGCAGGGGAAGCATGAAGCACATATCTATTATTCTCATTAGCTTCTTATCTTTCAGTTCTCATGCGGTAGAAAGCACTTGTTATGGCACTACTTCTAATGGCCGTTTGGAGAATGGAGTAAAGCTCCCATCTAAAGGTAAGAATTATGTAGGTTACAGTTTAATAGCTGAAACTGCTGGCCGTACTTACGTTCATTCAAAGGTAAGTGAAGTCGTGGTAGACGCATACGAATACCTAGAAACAGACCAGCCGTCAAAAGTATATAAGTATGCAGAAACTGGGTTTAAATCTGGTGGTCAGTTTAAACCTCATAAGACACATAGAAACGGACTTTCAGTGGATTTCATGACGCCGGTAGTAGATATCAAGGGCAATTCAGTACACCTTCCCACACATCCATTTAACAAATTTGGGTACTCAATTGAGTTCAACAACGAGGGTAGATATGACAATTATATAATCGACTATGATGCTTTAGCAGCTCATATTGTAGCGCTGCATAAATCAGCGAAGTCTAATGGGGTTGGTATTTGGAGAGTAATATTCGACCCTAAGTTACAACCGAAACTTTTAGCAACAAAGTACGCTGACTACATCAAAAGTAACGTCAGTTTATCAAAAATGCGCTCATGGGTAAGGCATGATGAGCATTATCATGTAGACTTTACCGTAGAGTGTAAGTAATTGTTATAACACACAAGGAAGTTCATGGAGCATGCACTAGCAGCGTTAACTTTCCAAGTTCCCCAAGAAAAGTAGACACCTCACTACCAACTAACGAGGTGTATTAACAATGCCTAAAAAGCGTAAAAACAAATACAACCACTATACCGAGGATTTTCGAAGAGAGGCTGTTCGCCGTTCTGAAGATCCCAACACCAGCGCAGCTGAAGTGGCAAAAGAGTTAGGGATTCACCCTGGACAGATTTATAATTGGCGTCGTCAATATAAGCGATTGTCGGAGAAGCAGTTCAACAGTATGAACGGTGTCGATTATTCCAAGCAAGAGAGTGAGGAAGTTCGTAAACTCAAGCGTGAGATTGCTGATCTCAAAGAGGAAAACGAATTTCTAAAAAAGGCGACGGCGTACTTCAGCAAAGACAAGTGGTGAAGTACGCTTTCATTGATTCATTGCGCGGCCAGTATGCTGTGGCCAAGATGTGTAAATGGGCGAAGGTCAGTCGTTCGGGGTACTATAAATGGCGGAATCGAAAGCCCAGTGCTCGGGATTTGAGAAAGCTAGAAGCTGAGCGACTGTTGGTGAAGCGCTTTCATGAGCTTAAATCTCGTTATGGTTCACCTCGAATGACGCTGGAGCTTAATGAGTCAGGGTTTGCCATAAGCGAGAATACTGTGGCCAAAATCATGTCAGAACAAGGGCTTATGGCTCGAAATGGGAAAGGCTACAACTATTTTCCAGACGTGTTGGCACATAATCATGTCAGTGATAATCTGTTGAGGCGAGATTTTACAGCGAGCCGACCAGATGAAAAGTGGGTCTCAGATATCACTTACATCAAGATAGAGAAGGCCTTTGTGTATCTGGCTGTGGTGATGGATTTGTTCTCTCGCAAGATAATCGGTTGGTCACTGGATACCACCATGACCAATCAATTGATCATAGATGCATTTGAAATGGCTGTGGCGGCACGCAATGTTGAACCGGGGTTAATACTGCATTCCGATCGTGGTGTGCAGTATCGATCAGGCGAATACCAGGCGCTGTTGTATGACGAGGGGGTACAGCCCAGCATGAGCAGAAAAGGCAATTGCTGGGACAATGCGGCGATGGAATCCTTCTTTGCGCGCTTCAAAGTAGAAGCACTCTACCCAGAGGATGTCACCACCAAGCAGGAAGCTTATGCTTGTGTGTTTGAGTATATTGAAATGTTTTACAACAGCCAGCGTCGGCATAGTTATCTGGGTTATAAAAGCCCGAATGTATTTGAGCAGGAATATGAGCGTATGTGCGCTTAAAACTGTGTCTACTTTTTCTGGGGAAGATCACTTTTGGGTTGATCGCTGGTTTAAAACCAGGGCCATTAGGAATATTTATCATCGATCAAACGATGAGGCGTGGGCCTGTTAATGGATTTAGAGCGAGCTTAGCTCCATTTATTTCAGATGGCCCAATAATAGCTCTCGCATTGTTATTGTCATTGGGAGTGAAGGAGCAGGAATATTTAATATCACTGATTTCAATTGCCGGCGGAATATATATTGCGTATTTAGCAATTAAGATTCTAAAAAATAAAAAAGAGATTGAGCTGGATACTAATAATTCAGGTTCTAGCGATCTTTTGACGTCAGTAAAAATTAACTTATTAAACCCCTCGCCGTATATATTTTGGCTAACTATCGGTGGTAGTTACATCGCTTCAGGTACAAACATTGAGGCTTTCCTGTTCATCATTACGGCCCTATCAACTTTATGCTTAACAAAATTCAGCGTTGCAATGCTTGTGTATTCGCTGGGTCGGCGGCTTAATATGATGGTGTACAGCATGCTTCTAAAAGCATTTTCAATACCTCTTCTATATTTCAGTGTAAACCTCATGTTTGAGGGTTATACCAAAATTAGCAGCCAGGATATGTTATGACAACCCAATCAAGGGGATGCGGCGCAGATTAACCGAGCATTATTCCTAAAAAATGACTGAGAATCGATTCAAAGAAAACAGAGAGCATCGCTTTACTATAAGCAAGCCCACGGAAGAAGAAACTGTGCTGGTCGTCTGCCCGGAACGTGATAGTAATTCTTCTGTTGCTCCACTCGAAGAGGATGCAGATGGCGCAGCAACGCTGCTGGTACCTCCGTTCCGTCGCTTTGCTCCTTCCGCCACGGCCCCATCTTTGGGCCTTAAATCTTTAGTTTATTCAGTGCATCTAAGCTATCGATACAAATTTAAAACAACATGTAACAAAAACACTCGATCGTTAATTATACAATAAGGCGTTTTTTTCTATTACTAATGGAATAGTTTATGAATAAAGTATACATCGTCGTACTATCTGTTTTTCTTGCGGCTTGTGGAGGTGGTGGTTCCGGCTCTGGAAGCTCCTCCCCAGTAAATGAACCTTCCGCATCAAGTAACAACGAAGCTCCAGAGACTCCAGAAGCTGAAGACGATCCAAGCTTGATTCCAGTTTCAGGCTTATATGATACTTCCACAGCTGAAGACGAAGCATATTTATATATAAGCCAAAGAGGAAATGTAGTTGCGTATGACTACCAAGGTGACTTGGAAGGAACTGGTGAAAACTGCTATAGCCTGGCAACAGAGCAACAGCAAACAAACTCTGGTTTGCATGGTGGCACTATAACGTTCTCTGAAGTTGATGATAGGTACACGATTACTAAAGGCGAACTCACATTATCGTTTGACTATGATACGGTTAATGGCATGAGAAATTTCCTGATTAACAACGCTATTTCTATTGGTGGCGGGATAATTAACGGAGATCCTAACTTGCATGTGGGCGGTGATTCCAAGCTCCAAACATCGTCTATTGCTATTGAAGATATAGAGTCAATGATTTGCAGTTAGCAAAGTGTTATGTCTCGCAGTAGGCCGATTTCAACCCAAGGTGCTCACTGAACGGTTTGAAGTCTCTATCTGTGTAGAGAAGCCCCATTTTTTTCTCTATACAAAATGACGCTATGATCACATCATTAGTCTTCCGGATTGTTACGCCTTTTTTACGCAAGGCGCGAAAGTTGTTGGCGCATTTCGCTACCATCGCCGGGCTAAACATCGAATATTGGTCTAACAGTGAAAGCTTACTTTTAACTAGTTTATATTGCTTGTCGTCGCGAATGCCTTGGAGGATCTCCAAAAAGATAAGGTCTCCCATTGCGAGAGTTCCCTCGATCAAACACTCATCAAGCAAATCTGTTTGTGGAGTGATTTTGCCATTTAAATAGTCTATCCATACGCTGGTATCGGCCAGGATCACTCGTTATCCCTCATTTCATCTAAGTTGCCTTCCCACTTGATCTTGCCCCTCAAGCTCCTTATGGATTGCTGCTTGCTTCTTTTGACAAGCAGCCTAAGCCCCTGTTCTACAACTTCTTTTTTGGTCTCAAGGCCTGTAGCTTTTAATGCTTGCGCCATCAATTCATCGTCTATTACTATGTTTGTACGCATAACGCACCTGTGTGTATTAAACTTATAAACATACACATTATAGCGTTAGTGAAAAATCATACAAGGGGCTTAATATGATGCCTGACTGCGCAAATTAGATCGTCGTCAGGGCCCTGATATCTGTTAATTTTAATGCATAGGAGAAGGAAATCTCATGATTCCAGACAAAGTTAAGGGTTATTCCGAAAGGATCGTGAAGCTTCATGATGGCAATAGTTTTGACGATTTGAGTAAGTTTATTTCCGAAAAAGTATTTGCGATGACTGAATCATGGTTTACTGAAGAGAAGTATTCTGAAGTCTGTGAGAATATCGATAAAAATGTTGGCGTGATTAAAAATCTTTCTTTTATTGACAGTCTATTACAAGGCGAAAAGATCCTGACATTATGGAAAGCCGAATACTCAAATAGCAGTAAAGAAGTGCTATGGTCCATATGGTTTGACGAGGACTTTTCCAAGGTGGTCGGTCTGCATGTAGGGTGGTAATTTCTGGTTTTATAAACAATGAAGAATCCAACTCTGTCTATATTTTACGTGTTAGCCGTTTCAGGAAAGTCGACCTTGTCCAAAAAGTTAGCAGAGTATACAGGCGCTGTGTTTATAAGAATTGTCACGGTAGAGCAAGCTATCCGAGACTTTATTTCCCCCTAGCCCCCACTAATCCCCTATCTGCTCATTTAAGTTATTGATCAAATATTCACTGAGCCTTCTTACGGATGGCAACTGACCTTTCCGGGAAGGCATTAGCAGACTTAATTGCGCCTTACCTGAGTCCCAATCAGGTAGAACCCTGACCAATAAACCGTTGTTTAATTCTTCACGGCAGGTATAGGCCGGTAGGCTGACTATACCAAGCCCTTGGGCAGCTGCGTGTTTTAGCGTACTCATATCATCGCTGCAAAGCTGTGGGCTGAACGGGACCGTGGTTTTTATCCCTTGGTTATTTTGCAGGTTCCAATACCCCGTCACTGGCTGCCACCCTACTTTCAGACTTTGCCGCTTTAATAAATCATGGGGTGATTCAGGGGTACCGGTTTTTAACAGGTAGTCAGGGCTCGCAAACAAGTGCCATGACACCGTGGCCAGGTGCCTCTGAATGATACCCGAATCAGGCAAGGTGTCTGCATGACCGCGTATTGCCATATCAATACCTGAAGACACCAAATCAACCGCCTGGTTGGTGACTTGCTGAACCAGTTCAACCTTAGGGTGGTCCGCCAAAAATTGCAGTACCAGTTCCCGGATTGCAAACTGAGCCACTCCCACCGAGCAACTCATGGTCACCCGACCGCTCAAGGAGGTTTTTCGACTTTGAATGGCAGCCTCTGCTGCTTCCATCTCCTCCAAAAGCGCACGAGCATGTTGATAGAAAACCTGGCCGGATTCAGTCACGTTGAACTGGCGAGATGTTCTTTCGATTAATTTCGTATCAAGCCTCTCTTCCAGCTTTGATACATGGCGGCTCAGCCGCGACTTGGGCATATTCAACGCCCTGGCTGCCGGGGTAAAGCCATGTTTTTCTACTACGTGAACGAAGTAAAAATAGTCATTCAGGTCGATCATATTCACGAAACTCCGCTCAGTATGGTCACAAACGTTCCAATTATAGAACGAATGTTTCTTTTTTTGAATCTACACGAGCTTATCGTTCTATTGATAGCATCTGAACCGTGGTAACCCGAAACTGATTCAGGAGATAAAGAGATGAATGCACCAATGACAATGACCGTGTTTTCATCGGTCAAACCGGGCAAAACATTCGAGATTGGCAATGGTTTTACTGCCCTGGCTTTTCGAGAAAAAGACTTTTCCGGCGCGATGGACCCTTTGGTGATGGTTGATCACTACAGAATGACTGAGCCGACGTTTGGGGCTCACCCGCACGCTGGGCTTTCGGCTGTTTCCGTGCTTTTTGAAGACAGCGAGGGTAAATTCCATAACCGCGATTCACTGGGCAATGACTTCGACCTGATGCCAGGCGACTTGTACTGGCTGAAAGCGGGATCTGGCGTTATCCATGACGAGTCACCTCGCCCGGGAGCGAGGATTCACGGTTTACAGGTCTTTGTTAACCTGCCGTCAATCAACAGGGCAAGCGAGCCTGAGTCTCTGCATGTGAAAGCGCACAGTGTTCCCGTGTATGAACGCCATGGCAGCCGTGTTCGTATCCTGCTGGGAACCAGCAACGGCATAACTGGCCAGCACTCACCGGCATCCCCAATGACTATTCTCGATGGAAAAGTGGATTCAAACGGAGACTTTTCACACACCTTCAACGATGGAGAAAGCGCCTGGATCGTTGCAATAGAGGGCGAAATGGAATTAACCCTATCAGGGCAGGCCAGTCTTCTTTCAGCGGGGCATGCCATTGCATTATCGCCAGCCGAACAAACACTTACTATAGCGAACAGGAAAGATGAACCAGCTCACTTTGTAATGTTCGCTGCTAAACCCATCGGTGAGGCTTTCGTCCAAAAGGGCCCCTTTATTATGAACTCTGAGGCGGAAATCGCACGCATAGAAGCTGACTTTGCCGCCGGCAAGCTTGGGCGACTGGATTAGGCAGACAGGTGAAGTTATATTAGCGCCTGTGGCTCATTGATGTTGGCCTAAGCTATTCATGAATAGGGATATTTATGCGGAAAATTCATTTAACTAGCGGTATTGCGATGATGGTTATTTTTGCCATTACCGGCCAGTACATGACGCACACGCTAGATTTGGGAATCACTGATTTTGATGCTCAAAGAATGATGTACAGAGCTTCACATATCTATTTATTATGGGCTGGTGCGATCAATGCGCTGCTTGGCTGCTACTGGGCAAAAGTTCCGGGGCAGATATTGGCAAAGATTCAGTTGGTTGCTTCAGCTCTAATTGTTCTGTCTCAAGCCTTTTTATTACCGGCTTTTTATTTCGAGCCAGCCGCCATTGATCAGGACCGGTTTCTAACCTTGGCAGGTTGTCTGTGCTTGTTAGTGGGTGTTGTATTAACATTAGCCATCACCTTTATAAATGAAAGGGCCAGAACAATAAACAAACGCCCTAATTAGGCAATAAGCGCCCGGAGTTCAATGAAGAATGATTGTCCCCAAGTACTGGTCTGAGAGTAAAGCGAAAACAATTGCGAACAATCGAAGCTTTACTATAAGGCGTTTCGGCTGGTCTGATGTAAGTGAAGAGGATGCAAAAGCGCATGCCGACCAGAGACTGAAAGAGGCCCTCAGTTTATTAGACAAGACAGGGAATGTTAGAAAGACTGATCACAAGGTTTCCTACAATGGTGGCGAGGGAATACCTATCAGGGAAGAGGTTGTATCGACTTATGGGGATATCGTTATCTCCAGAAATTCCTATGGAGCGCTATGTATAAACACGCCCGATGTGATGTTTGCGGATATAGACCTGGATGACAGGCCGCCCTCCTATATCGGCGTCATTATTTTTCTCGTTTTCGCAGCAGCCAGCGGTTTTGCGGCGCTGCAGTTGAAGTCCTGGATTGTTTTGGCTGTGGGAATATTTGCCTGGATGATGCTTTCCGGCATGATATCCCGAATGATTAATGAGCGCATCATTGATCGAAAGGGTGGCCTGGAAAGCGAGGCCTTAGAGCGATTCAGACAAGTATCTAATAAGAACCCCCATCTGCACATGAGGATATACAAGACGCCCATGGGCTTCCGGGTTCTGTTTATGGAGGATACGCATAATCCCTCTGGTGAATCCACACTGGAGTTACTGAAAAGTCTTAATTCCGATAAGCTCTATATCCAGATGTGTCGGAATCAGCAGTGTTTCAGAGCGCGAGTTAGCCCTAAGCCCTGGCGGATCGGGCTAGATCGCCTGCGTCCTCGGCCGGGAGTGTGGCCCATAAAGACTGAACACCTGAAGGAACGAAGTTACTGGATAAAGAATTATGACGAGAAATCTAAAGCGTATTCAGCTTGCAGTTTTGTTACTAAACTTGGTTCTGATGTTATCAACCCAAAGGCCGAGAACGTAAGGAAATTGCATGACGACATGTGCAGGGCACATGACAAAAATAACGTGATAGCATAACAAGCTAGCCCGCGAGTCGTGCCAACACCTTCTGGATCTTTAGCTCCTGAAGTTGAGGGTAGTCTTGTTGACCATTACTTTTCAATCGTTCTACTCAGGAATACATATGACTATAAAGGGATCCTGCTTGTGCGGAGGCGTTACATTCGAGATATCGGGTGAATTCAAGCGCTTTTTCATCTGCCATTGCTCATACTGCCGAAAAGGCACTGGTTCTGCCTATGCGGCGAATCTTTTTACAAAAAAAAGTGCCCTGAAATGGCTGTCAGGCCACGAACACGTAAAGAATTTCAAGCTTGGTGAAACTCGCCATGTAAGGAGCTTCTGTTCTGAGTGTGGTTCTGCGCTTCCCAACACTACCATGGAGGGTGAGACATGCATGGTTCCGGCGGGGTGCCTGGATGACGAGGTATCCATAAAACCGGATGCTCATATATTCGTCGATAGCCAGGCCAGTTGGGAAGGCGAACTGGCGTCTGCAAAACGCTTTCCGGGGTTCCCGGAATAATCGACTTTTATCAACCCTATCGAATACCTGGCAGGCAGCCAGAAAGGGTAACCCCATGAAAAACATTGAAATTATAATCGGCATTGTATTTACACTGCTAATTGCCTGGGTAGCCTCCAACGTTATAGCACACATAGTAAACAAGGATGATGCCAGGATTTCGGATGCGCAGATGTACCTGGACAAGCTTACGCTTGGGCTGCTTTTGCCCCTGGTTTTTATGTTTTCTTTAATGAAAGCCAATTTAAGCGTTGTTCACTGCTTGCTGCTGGTTCTTGGGGCACTTTTACCTTTAATAACACTGTTTTCCGGGGAATATTTTCATCTGAAATCGGAGGATTCCGATAAGCCTGAGGCCTACTGGAAACCTTTTATGTTTGCTACTTTTGGAGGCGGCAACAGAGGAACACTATTGATTCTGGTGCTTGCGCCGTTAGTGATTCCAGCCTTTAACGCCAATCTGTCTGTGGCTGACTGCATATCCTATTTCGCAATGTTTGATTTGGGCAATTTTATTTGTTTAATGCTGATTTTTAAACGCCATTTAATGCCTGATCATTTAAGAAAGTCACTGAAGTTAAAAGCCGAGAGTATAAGCCATCAGGACATTAAGGGCTCTGAAACAGACATTCTGAAATATATACCCGGAGGAGCCGCCGTTGTTGGATTGGCTTATTCCCTGTTTACAAAACTCGGTGGCATGGATCAATTAAAATCTCTGTTTCCTGAAGCTTTACACGGTATCAATCCTGTTGCGTCCCTGTCAGAGATAGTTTCCCACATATTTACGTTTATTGTCTTTTTATCGATCTTCTTGTTTCTGAAAAAATCACAAGGCCGCATGGATCTGGAGGACTGGATAAGAATCATTAGAAACGGATTGTTCTCCCGATTTATCGGGATAGTAGTGTGCAGCCTGATTCTTTTAACCGTAAATTCTTATTTATATTTTATGCTGGAGATTGAGAACCTTATGGTGGTGGTACTTTGCATCGGTATCTTCCTGATACTGCCACCCAGCTCTTTGTTTTCAATCATCGTGGGTGATATTAATCAAGAATATGAACAGCATCTGAAAAAAGACAATGCAGCGGCCTATGGTAAGTACGAGGCGCAGCTATCAAAACTTGTACTAACAACCATATATTTCTACTTCTTTATTATGCTTGTCGTGTTTGGGTATGCTATTGCAACTGGATAGTTATTCAAAAGAAAGTCGGATGGATCGGCACCTCTTCTGTCGGGGAGCCTGATATGCTCGAAATAGAACTGGACCCGTCAGAGCAAAACAATGAAGGTTCCCTCAAGGTCAGAAAGGCTCCGGCCTGGCGATATGGTTTTTTTGCAACGATCGTTATACCAACTAAACAACCACTCTCACCTATCAACAACACCAGGAAACAGCCTTGACAAAGCAGGGGAAATGCATTGCTCGTGTCAAAATCGAGGCTGTTGATACAATCAATTTACACAGTGTTTACACATTCCTTGCGTTTTGTTTGAACGTTAGATCGATAGCCTTCTGGATACCCGATCTACACGATAATAAAACGAAAGGAGCTACTCATGAGAATCCCCATAACAATCCCAACAGCCAGACAGAACCTGGCTTTGTTGATGCTCACAGGTGCTTTAGCTGGCTGTGGCGGTATGGAAACCACTGGCGATTTAACGATTTCCTTTGAGACAATGCCGGAAGACAGCACCAATTTACGCTATGCACAATTTGAGTTCAGCGCCCCCGATGGGGCCGGTTACGAATGCGCTCTCAATGAAAATACTTATGAAAGCTGCGAATCGCCGCTTTTTTTAAGTGACGTTGTTACCGGTAACAACCAGCTCAGTGTTCGGGCACTCGACGTGAACGGCCTGAACGGTGATTCAGAAACCTACATCTGGTTTGTGGAGGATGTGATCGCCACCGGGCATGACGATTTGATCGCCACCAATGTGTCCCCAAGCCCGGTGGCGGCCAATAGCTGGCGCGGCATTTTTCGTATTAATTGTGATTTTTCCCACAGCAGCTACGACGATCCCATCGTGTTCCCCGGACAGGATGATGCAGCTCACCTGCACCGCTTTTACGGCAACACACTGGTGGATGAGAAAACCACAATGGAGTCGCTTTATACCCAAGGCGAATCCAGCTGCCAGGGAAACCTGTTGAACTTGTCCTCTTACTGGGTGCCTGCCTTGTTGGCACCCGTGTATGACCAGATTACAGGAGAGCGTGAACTGGACGAGAACGGTGATCCCGCGTGGCAAGTAGTACCCGCCGTGGTGGGCAACGATGATGAAGCCCATGAAGTATTTTATTATTCTGCCGGGGTAGATGATCTTGAATCCATTCAGCCCATTCCACCCGGCCTGCGCATGATCGCAGGGGACCACATGACCATGCCGGGCGACGAGCAGGATTCAGCCATTGCGCGCTGGCATTGTCAGACCTGGGAATCCGACGACGCTACCAACCCGCTGTTCAGTGCCACCATTCCTGAATGCGAAGAACCGGACAGGGTCAGAATGGATCTGTTTTTTCCCAGTTGCTGGGATGGCATAAACCTGGATTCAGATGATCATCGCAGCCACATGGCCTACCCGATCAACGACGGCGGCCCTGAAGGCACCCATTGCCCGGATTCTCACCCGGTACCGGTGGTTCGCGTAAGCTATCACTATGCCTTCGGCGTGATGCCCGAGTTTACTCACCCGGTGGAACGAAGCAGCAAAGGCTGGCGCCTTGCTGCGGATATGTATGAGGTAACAGACGATCAGGCCGGTGGCTTGTCGTTGCACGGTGACTGGTTTAATGCCTGGCACCCGTCGGTGATGGAAGCCATTCTGGAAAACTGTATTCAACAGGAACTGGATTGCCATGATGGTAATCTGGCGAATGGTTACCGGCTGTCGGGCACTCGTGAGGGGACTCAGGAGGAACCGCCTATTTTGAATGACGGGATGGGTTACTAGCCCCCGTATTCAAGGGCACCCGTTGGCCGTTATCTGGCCCGGGTGTCCGGAATCACAGCCGGCTTAATCCTTATGCCTTTATTATCAGGGAGTTAGTACCTGTAAAAAGATTAGCGATTTAAAATCCTGGTCCGCTGGCAGCAACCTCCGCATGGTACAAAATCACCCAATTTGACCATATTACCGCCACTAACTAGCCTTAACTTATTAACACCAGCTAAATCAGGCCAACCGGCCCCCTCGGTACTTTTAATGCGAAGCCCAGCTTATTCGCTCCAGCTGATACTGGTCGCACTTCTTGTAATACCGGCTGCCTTTGCGGAACCGGTTATTCTGAGCACGGAAGCGCAGGTCCAGAAACTGTCACCCCATCTCCGTTATCTGGAAGATACCAGCGGGGAGCTGGCGATTGCGAACATTCTGCAGAATCCGGAACAGTTTCTCTGGCAGCGGGATGACAAGGACGTACCCAACTTCGGCTACAACACCCATCCGGTCTGGCTCCATTTTTCAATTGCCAATCCATCTGCAGTGGACGTAGAACGTTTTCTGGCGGTGAGTTATTCGCTGTTGGACAACGTGGATATCTACCGGGTGGTTGGCCGGCAGGTGCGGGAGCAATGGCAGCTGGGTGATACCAAACCCTTCAGTGAACGGGTGATTTACGACCGGAATTTTGTGGTGCCATTAACCCTGAAAGCCGGTACTACATCTCACATTTATCTGCGCGTACACACCACCAGTTCGCTACAACTGCCGATAGCCCTGTACGAACCCGGGCATTTTCATAAAGTTGAATTTCAGGAAGCCATACTGCAGTTTCTGTTTTACGGGGGGCTGGCAGTAATGGCTATTTATAACCTGTTTATTTTTGTTTCGGTGCGCAGTCTCAGTTATTTGTTCTACGTAGGCTATATCGCTGCGGTAATAGTGCTTTACCTGGCCGTACAGGGTTATGGCTTTCAGTTATTGTGGCCGGATCAGCCCTGGATTAATGCCAAACATATCACGTTGTTATCACCCTTAAGCGTCGGCATGGGTGTAATCTTTGCCATCAGCTTTCTGCAAACCAGAAAGTACAGCAGAAGATCACACCTTTACCTTGTTGGTCTGTGTGTCGTGCTGGTAATCAGTTTCACGTTCAGCCTGTTTCTGCCCTATGCCACCATGATCAAACCCACACTGGTGCTTTCCATCACATCGGCTATTAGCGTCTTGGTAGTGGGCATTCTGGTATGGCGCGCCGGCAATGTGTCTGCCCGTTATTACAACCTAGCCTGGGCCACCCTGCTGGTCAGTATCGTGATGTACGATATGAACAAGCTGGGCATTCTGCCTCGCAATGCCATAACAGAAAACGGCATGCAGCTGGGCGTGTTACTGGAAGCCCTGTTACTCTCCTTTGCGCTAGCTGACCGCATTAACCGGGAACGCAGAGAAAAATTCGAAGCCCAGAAACTGGCCTTGCATAACGAAAACCTGGCACGGGAGGAGCACGAGCGTTATCTGCAAACCAAGCTGAAAGCCGAAGTGGATGAGCTGCGCGCCAAGGAAAATACTATTCGCGCCCAGGCCGAGAGCAAAGCCAAGAGCGAGTTTCTGGCCGCCATGAGCCATGAAATACGCACCCCCATGAACGGGGTTATTGGTATGTGTGAGATGCTCAAGCAGGGACAGCTTGATCCACAGTCAAAATATTACGTGAATATTATCGACAGTTCCGGCAAAGCCTTGCTGACGCTGATTAACGATATTCTCGATTATTCCAAGATCGAAGCGGGCAAAATGGAAATCGAACAGACTGATTTTGATCTTGCCCAACTGGTGAAAGAAGTGATCGCTGTGTTTGAATTAATGGCGCAGAAGAAGAATCTGAACCTGCGCAGCGTTATCGACAGGAACACACCGACGCTGCTCAAGGGTGACCCCAACCGTTTGCGCCAGATTTTGCTGAACCTTCTGGGAAATGCCTTCAAGTTTACCGAGAAAGGCAGCATTACCCTTTCCGTCAACGTTGTTGCAACGACCGAGAATGATATCTGTTTAAAGTTCGACGTAAAGGATACTGGCATTGGTATAAGCCCCGAAGGCCAGAGCAAGCTGTTCTCGGATTTTGCCCAGGCAGATTCATCCACCAGCCGGGTTTACGGTGGCACTGGCCTGGGTCTTAGCATATCCAAAAAACTGGTGGTCCTGATGGGCGGTGAAATCAGCGTAGACAGTGAACAGGGTGTGGGTTCTTGCTTCTGGTTTACCGTTACCATGCAACCGGCAGACAAAACCTTTGCACCGGTTAACAATGAAGCCGGTGATAATCAGTACCGCGAACTGCCCAACCTGAAAGTGCTGGTAGCGGAAGACAACACCGTAAACCAGATGGTGATCAGCAGTATGCTGAAAAAACTGGGGGTTGATATCCAGTTAACCGACGATGGCCAGATGGCACTGGATTATTACCGGGAACACCATGATCAGGTGGATGCGATTCTGATGGATTGTGTGATGCCCGTTAAGGATGGCTACGATACCACCCGCGAGATCCGCGAGTTTGAAAAACAGCATTCACTGCCTGCCACACCGGTATTTGCCCTGACCGCTCACGCCATGAGTGAACACCGCGACAAGAGCCTGGCCTGCGGTATGGATGATCATATCTGCAAGCCGGTGGAATTCCGCCAGCTCTACGAAAAGCTCTGTCAGGCGGCAACGCCACCACAGGCTTCTGGCACTAACGGTTAAACGACCACAATTAGCTCATCACCTTTCAATGCCAAAAAAAAAGGCCCCTTTCCCTGTCGGGTCCGGGGCCAATCGGGTAGCAAACCAAAAAATCGGCAATAAATTTATTTATGACACCAGATAGGGCTGGCCATATACCACTTGATTGGTCAACCGCAGGTGCCAGTTGGCTTTTTGCCCATGAATTCTGCGCATGGCTTCGTGGTAAGGGGGCAAATAGCGGATTGATTCGGGTCCGTTATTAAAAATGCCTTTCAGCAGTTTCACATCAAAATCAAATTTCGCTTTCATTTTGGGGGTTACATCCGGGAAGCCAAAGGCCTGGGCCAGGCGTGGTGGCAGTATCACCGCGGTGTGAATTTCGTGGCGCGCCAGCAATGGTCGTAGTACGGCTTTCATATGGAAGATGAAGGAAACCAGTTCACGGCCCACATCACCTACCGCCAGCTCATCGGATGCGACGGTGCGATCAAAGTATTCGATAAAGTCTTCCCAGGTGGTGGGAATGGCACTGTCCGGAATACCGAACAGATAGGCAAACAGTTTGGATTCCTGATAATACTGATCCCGTTGCGATTTGGTTACCGGTCCGTGGAACAGCTCATACATTTGCAGGCCGGTTACCCATAGGGTGGCGTGCACCCATAACATGGCCTCTACCTGATTGGCCATGTAGTCGGTGCCTTTTTCAAAGCGCCCGGTGGTTTCGGTGACCTGGCCAGAGATACCGGCATGGATATTATGTACTTTCAATGCGGAATCCAGCACCTGATCCAGGCTGCCGAACACCATGGAATGTACATTCAAAAAGGTACGACGCAAACGGGCTAATGGTTCTGTCTGGGTTTTGGAATGCTGGTCAATGGCCTGCGACACCCAGGGGTGAGCAAGCTGCAACAGGTTAGCGGCACCGGCACCAAACAATACCGTAGTTTGTTTGTGCACTTCCCAGGCCATGGAGCCGGGGCCATAAATTCCCTCTACCGGGTCCAGCACTTTTTGTGACATGACTTCCAGCTGCGCGTGCAGGTCTTCTTTGGTGATGGCGTTATTAACAGTGTTATTTTTCATAGAACAACTCCGAAATAATATTTCCCTCTGTGAAAAATGTGCCAAAGCACAAGAAGCTTCAGGTTAGCCACATCCTGCTGGCAGTTTCCTGATCCAGCTCACCATAGCGCTGAATAAAAGGGCCCGGCCCCACAAGATTGGAAAAATATTTTGCCGCTGCCGTTTTTTGTTGTTCCGATAATTTGGGAACCAGTTTTTCGATTAACGCGTGCGTGGTTTTTTTCACAGCACCGACCGTGGTAACCGCAAGGGATTTCATTACACCTTTGAGCTTGAGAACTTTTACCGGCTCTTCAAACACCCAATAATTGGCTACATCCACCACGGCATGCAAAAACTGTATGCCATCGTTAATAATCACCGGGTTATCGGCTTCGCCAGCAAGAATCTTATCCCGGGTATTAACCCCGAGCCGGGCAAAGTCCACTTCTATTGGAAAGGAAATATCACCGAAGTCTTTGCCGTCCTGCTGCTGGGCCAGGCGTATCTGTTTCATGTATTTTGCCGCATTCACATGATCTTCATGGCTCATTTTCTTTGCCACTTTACGCACCAGCATATGGCTGGACTTTTCCACCATATTTACCAGTGAGTGAATCAGTTTTATTAAACTGCTGCGCAGTTCCAGTTCCTGCGAGGGATTCAGCACAAAGGTTTCCACAGATTCCGCCACGAACAGATCCATTATTTCCAGCAACAGTTCCAGGTCCGGTTGCGCATCCCGTTTTTCCATGGACTCCACATATTGCAACACCAGCTGATCCAGCCTGTCTGATGCCCGGTAGCGGATGTAGGCAGAACGCTTTTCACTCATGGCTTTAACGACTCCTCTGCATTTCAATTAAAAACGTGACGTATAACTGGCTTCAACCATGTAGGCAGTGACTTCGGATTTAAAATCGGTGCCTGCATAAGGGTTGTATAAAAAGTTATTGGCCTGATCCACGCTATTGGCGTTGGTACTGGTACCGGCAGGCACGTCCGCCTCGGCGTGCAGATAGCCAATAGCAAATTCAATGATCTCGTGACCGGGTAAACGCATTTCAAAACCAAAGCCATACAGATCAGCATCCCCCAGTGGAATCAGCACGCCCTGCTTATCGTCCGGGATAGACGATTTACGTGGCTCGTAGCCAAAGCGAAATGCCATTTGATCGGTCCACTGGTATTCCAGCCCAATGGCCCAGTTCCAGCTACTTTCGTAATGACGGGGAATAGTCAGTGAACGCAAGCTGGAATATTCCGGCGCCAGAATATGCGCAATCCTGCCGAAATCCATGTCCTGATCAAACTCGATGGTAATACCATCCCAAACACTCCAGTCGGTCCACTTGGCATCCAGGTTGAGTTTTAAATCAGGTAACACCTGCACGCTGATGCCTGTGGCAAAGTGAGCCGGCAGCGTAAACTCGACTTTTGCCTTGCCGGTTTCTTCCCGCACGCCCTGGGGCAAACCACCAATGAGTCCGGACACAGTACGGTATAACGGCGATTGCCACAGGCCGGTAAAGGTATTCACCCACTCATCACCATAAGACATGCTGTAGGTGCCCGACATGTTGGCCGTGGATTCAAACTGGTACACCGCCCCCCAGGCAAGCCAGGGATAGGGTTCCCAGATCACACCCAGGTTCAGGTTCCAGACAAAATTGGTCTCGGCATCGTATTCCAGCCGCGCCACATTGGTGTAGGGGCTGATATTGGGGGTACTGGGATCTACACCACACACATCCAGCACGGCGCCAATAAAATCACAGGCCTCCTGACGCTCCAGGCTGTTCTGTAGCTCACCGGCAATGGCCAGCAGTATGTTGGGTACCCGTAGCTCAGTACCGGCGGTTACGCCCTGCCAGGAAAAGCCCACGGATGCACCTACAGACCATTCATCGGTGAGCTGTATGCCAACAGACGGGGAAAAGTAGGTGATTTTCATAAACGAGAGTTCGTCCCCCATGTAACGCCCGGGGTCATCGCCTTCCCGGGTATAGCCCGCTGCCAGTGGCGTGTACACCGAGGTAGCAAAGGTGACATTACTGCCCGGCGGGCTGAAGGAAGCACCACCCAAAGGCGCCACCAGAACAGGTAAGGGCCATTCGGTAATGCCTTCGCTAAAAGGCAGACGCAAACCGATGGTGTCGGTTTCGCTGACCGTGTTGGACGCTTCGTCCTCCAGATCATAAATATCGATAAAGTCCTGGGTCACATCATCGTGATCCCCGAATTCCACCCGGAAATTGAACTGTGCCATCAGCAGCTTGAGGTTACGCTGCCGGCCTTTGAGTTTTGCCAGGCCAGCGGGATTGAAATGGATTGAATCAATCCCCGGCGGGTCCGCGGTAACGGCATTACCCAATGCCAGCGCCTTTGCATTACCCAGTGTGAGGTTTTCCAATATCGCAGCCTGAGCAGATGGAGCCAGCCCTGCCACGGTAACCATGATTCCTGTTGCGAAAATTCCCTTTCGCAGCCCCCTGATTGCAAACAAAACCAAACCCTCGAATTATTGTGATGTTATTTTTTTGTTGCCCGTAGGCATTGCCAAATCGAGACAAAATGCAGAATATGTATCAACGTCTCAAAGATCAACTGCTTTTTACATCGAAACAACAAAAATCCTGTTCAGTATCTGAACAATTACGCCAACAACTGAAACCTAACCTGTTGCCTGGTAACGATTTTTCAGAAATTCAGGAAATTTCAGATCAACATTTGTTTACAGAAAGGGGAAATACGCAATGCCAGGAAGATTCGGGAAAAGACTGCTGCAAACCATGGTCGTAATGGGCTCAAGCCTGCTGTTCAGCACCCTGGCCCACGGCCTGGTACCCCTGAAAATGTGTGCCCTGATGATGACCGGCGAAGGGGGCCCGGAGTCCCAGTATATTGCCGAGTATCAGGCAGCGGCCCTGAACTGGGGCGCCAAGATTACCTACAAGCCCTACATTAATGACCAGACCATTGCAGAAGAACTGAAGGCCGGTGCCTGCGATATTGCCAGCCTGACCAGCATCAGCGCCCGCAAGTTCAACAAGTTTACCGGTACGATTGACGCCCCTGCTGCCATACCCGATTACGATCACCTGCGCACTATCTTGCAAACGCTCACCAAACCGTCGGCCGCAAAGTATATGGCGGTCGGAGATTTTGAAGTGATCGGCATTCAGCCGGCAGGTGCCATTTACGTATTTACCAACGACCGGGATATTCAATCCATTGCGGATCTTGCCGGTAAGAAGATGTCGGTACTGGATACCATGCCGCAAATGTCGAAGCTGGTAGTGGAACTGGGGATGACACCGGTGTCGTCTACCCTGACCAATGTTTACCAAAAGTTTAACAATGGGGCCATTGATATCACCGGCGGGCCCGCTATTGTTTATGACCTGATGGAATTGCATAAGGGACTGGAACCCAACGGCGGTATTCTGGATGAACCGGTGTTGCAGGCCACTCTGCAGATTGTGGCCCGCAAGGATAAACTGCCGGAAGGATTCGGGCAGAAATCCCGGGAATTTATAATGGCGCAGTTTGAACGCAGCCTGAAAATTATCCGCACGGCTGAGCAGAACATACCAGAAAAGCTGTGGATTAAAATGCCGGAAGAGCGCCGCAACGAATACAACACCCGCACCCGTAACGTGCGGCTGCAGTTCCGTGAAGACGGATTTTTTGACAGTAAAATGCTGACCCTGCTACGCAAGGTACGCTGCAACAAGCGGCCGACCCTGGCGGAATGTACATCGGCGGATGCCGAGTAACCTCAGCAAAAGACATTAAAACAGCAGTCACAAAAACAACAAACCACTGCAGAGAGGAAAACCCATGCACCCGGGCATTCATGCGCAACAGCAGCCGGACAAGCCCGCCTATATCATGGCGGACAGCGGCGAAATGGTTACCTATAAAACCCTGAATGACAATTCCAACCGGGGCGCTCAACTGTTCCGTGCTCTGGGATTAAAACCCGGTGACGGCATTGCCATTCTGATGGAAAACCACCCGCGCTTTTTGCAGATCTGCTGGGCAGCACAGCGGGCGGGATTGTATTACACCGCCATCAGCCACCGGCTGACAGCGGCAGAAGCGGCCTATATTGTGAATGACTGCGGCGCGAAAATTTTTATCAGCAGCGCCGCGCTACAACACAATGCCCTGGAGATTGCCCGCCAAACGCCGAACGTTAGCCACTACTTTATGGTGGACAAGGATTTTATGGTGGACGACAATCCCGCGCCTTTTCAGTCCTGGGAATCTGCGACTGCTGAATACCCGGCAACACCCATTGCCGATGAAAGCGAGGGCGCGGATATGCTGTATTCCTCCGGCACCACCGGACGCCCCAAGGGCATAAGGGTGCCACTGCCGGATGCCCCACTGGGAACCCCCGGCGCTTTGTTCATGCTGCTGAAGGCGCTTTATATTACCGACGAATCGCCTATTACCTATCTGTCCCCTGCACCGCTGTATCATGCAGCGCCCCTGCGCTATAACCTGACCATGCAACGTATGGGCGGTACCTGCATTATTATGGAAAACTTTGATGCAGAACGGGCACTGGCGTTGATTGAACAGTACGGTGTTACCCACAGTCAGTGGGTGCCCACCATGTTTGTGCGCATGTTGAAGCTGCCGGAGGATGTACGCACCCGCTATGATGTGTCCAGCCTGAAATTTGCCATTCATGCCGCTGCTCCCTGCCCGGTGCCGGTAAAAGAGCAGATGATTGCATGGTGGGGCCCCATTATTCACGAATACTATGCGGGCACCGAAGGCAATGGGTTCACGTCCATCAGTTCCAACGAATGGCTGACCCACAAAGGCTCGGTGGGCAAAGCCATTCTGGGTGTGCCCCATATTGTGGACGATGAAGGCAACGAATTACCGCCGGGTGAAACCGGTACCATTTATTTTTCCGAAGGGCCGGCATTTTCCTATCACAATGATCCGGATAAAACCGCCGCGTCCCACAATGAACAGGGCTGGAGCACACTGGGGGATGTGGGCTATCTTGATGAAGAGGGTTACCTGTACCTGACGGATCGCAAAGCCTACACCATTATTTCCGGTGGCGTGAACATTTACCCGCAGGAGGCAGAAGACATTCTGGTAACCCACCCGGCGGTGGTGGATGTGGCGGTATTCGGTGTGCCCAATGAAGAGTTTGGTGAAGAAGTCAAAGCCGTGGTACAACCGGCAGACATGGCAAACGCCACCAGCGACTTTGCCGAGGAGCTGATGGCCTATTGCCGGGAACACCTGTCAGCCATCAAGTGTCCCAGGAGTATCGATTTTGAAGCGGAACTGCCACGGCACCCCACCGGCAAGCTGTATAAACGTTTGTTGAAGGACCGTTACTGGAAAAACTGAATGAACGGGCTGATCGATTTTATTCGGCAACAATCAGACATATCACAAGAGACTGCAGCGCAGATTGCCGCCCACGCGGAATTCCGTACGTACAGCAAAAACGACTATATCTTTACGCCGGATGCAGTGTGCCAACAGGTTTACCTGATGACCAAAGGGCTGGTGCGCTGCTTTTATCTGTTCGATGACAAGGAAATCAACCTGCGCCTGCTGTGTGAAAACAGCGCCGTTATTGCCTATTCCAGCTATCTGAATCAGGAAAAAACCCAGGAGTTTGTGCAGGCCATAGAGCCCTGTGAAGGCTTTATGTTTTCAAAAAAGGCACTGGATTCCCTGGCCGGAAGCACCCCGGCCATTCACCAGCTCAGGCTGCAAACCGCCGAGCGTCATTACCTGTCTATGGAACGCCGCCTGCTGACCATTCAGTTGAAAACCGCCGAAGAGCGGCTGCGCTATTTCCGCGAGAACATGGAGCCCGGCATTGTGGAACGCACACCGGCTATTCATGTGGCTTCCTATCTTGGCATGACGCCGGAATCCCTGAGCCGGGCCAAGCGCCATCTTAACAAATGATAAGGTGATCTCAGAAAGCTTGACGTACCATTGCCGGATACCCGTAAGGTAATGCCACACTGCGACTGACAGGATTCGCCATGGAACAAAATGCTTCACTCAAGTTTGTATTCTTTCCTCCTTCGCCCTGGTCTGAGCGAGCCCGCTGGGCACTGGATCATTCCGGTATCGCTTTCGAGACCCTGGTCTACACCCCCATGCTCAGCACGCCAAGAGTACGCTGGATGACCCGGAATTTCACGGACAAGCTGACGGTGCCCGCCGCCGTACAGGAGCAAATCATTCTGCGGGATTCCTACGATATCGCAGAACACGCCAACTCCCGGCGCTTGCCGGACAGGCAAAACCTGTTTCCCGAAGCAAAGCTTGACGACATTCGGCAATGGAACCAGCTCAGCGAATACTTACTGGACCGGCTGCGGGTACGGGCTTTTCCCCGGATGAGAAACAGCCGTCAGCTGAAACTCAATAACCTGCCGCCGGTATTACCCAACCGACTCAAGCCTTACCTGCTACCCCTGTCGGACAGGGCTCTGCGTAATTTCGAGAAGAAATACCCGGTACCCGGCAATGACCACAAGGCAGAGATTACCGGTGCCCTGCAGAAAGTGCGGGATTCGCTGGAAAAATCCGGGAATGACTATTTAACAGATACGTTCAGTTACGCGGATATGACAGTAGCTGCTGTGTTTCAGTGCATTTCCCCTGTCAGTGATCATTATGTTCCCCTGGATCCGGCCGTTCGGGAATGCTGGACAGATACTGAATTAAAGAAGGAATTCAGTGACTTGCTGGCATGGCGTGACCGTATTTACGAACAGCACCGCTTGCAGGCGGCCTGATATTCCAAATTGATACTGCGACAGAGCTGCATCACCCGTTCCGGGCATTGGCGGAGTTGCCGGTGGGCTCTTATACTGAGTCTTACCAATAACAAACCAATACCGGTAACTAACACACCTATCAGGGATGGTAATGCGGCCGCCACTGTGTTTTTTCAGTCTATTATTTCCTTTTCTCCTGCTGACTAGTAATTCTGCCTTCAGCCAGGAAATTCTGGTGGTAGCCAAATACGATAACGAGCCCCTGAGTTACGAGCATGAAGGTGAAATGCAGGGCATTGCTTTTCAGATGTTTTCCCGCATCTGTAAAGAGCTGAAGCTGCCATTTACTGTTAAGCGGATTGGTCCCCTGCCCTGGAAACGCGTATTGCTCTATCTGAAAACCAATCAGGTGGATGTGTTTCTGGGGAGCGAAAAGCTGGATGACAAAAACAACCAGCTGATATTCAGCAAAGAACCTCTGTATCAGACCTCCCACAGTGTTTTTTACCGCCGCACGGACCCGGTTACTATGGATAGCCTGCACAGTCTGTCCGGATCTGTTATGGAGGATATGCGCCTGGATTTACTGGCGAATGAAAGCGGGCTTAATCTGAATCTGAACCAGTCATACAGCCGTAAACAGAACCTGGCCAAGCTTATGAACCGACGGGTGGATTATATTATTGCTCCGCTTCTGCCCACGTTGAACTATATTTCCAAAAGCCGCCTTGAAGTGATCGATCAGATTGCCTTTTTAAAAAAGCCGATCGTCGTATCGTCCAATTATTTGCTGTACGCCCCGGAATCGCCCCTGCTGGAATACAAGGATAAAATTGATGAAAAACTCAGGGAATACCAGAACAACGGCACTATCGATTCCGAAATCGGCAAGGAAATTGCCAACTGGAAGGCCTTTGACTGGTATCTGGAAAACTTCCGCGGCGCAAGCGCACCGCCTTTACAACCTGTTAGCGACTAAATGATGAATAAAGGATTCCCGGCAGCGGCCATCATCTTGATTCTGTGCTGTAACAGCAGCTATGGCCTGAGTGGCGATAACGAACTGGCCATTCACGGCTTTTTTACTGGCGGATTGGGTATTCTGTCTTCCGATGACGTGGAGTTGAGCGGCTACGATGAATCTCCCGAGCTGAAGCAGGATTCCATTTTTGGTTTGCAAATTTCTCATCGCCTCAATGATGAGTTTTCACTTACTGGCCAGCTGGTGGCCCGCGGGCCTGACAATTTTGATACTGAGCTGGGCTGGGCCTACGCCACCTATACCTACCAACCCGAAACAGTATTCAAAATCGGCCGGGTACGACTCCCCCTGTTTTTTTACTCTGACCAGCAGGAAGTGGGCTACACCTACCCCTGGATACGCTTGCCGGTGGAGGTGTATCAGTTTACCTTTTCTTCCATGGAGGCCGTTGACGTCAGTCATTCCATTCCATTCAGTAAAGGCACGCTGGAAACCCAGTTCTATGTGGGCTCGCTGAGTGAAGAAGTTGACGGCATGATGTTTGAGATCGAAGAAGCCACCGGCGCTATTCTGAAATTCCGTCGTAACCAGGTGCAGTTGCGGGCCGGTTACAATCGTGGCTATGTTACCCGGGAAGTTACCGGCACACCGCTGGAAGCCCTGGTGGAAAACAACAGCGAATTTGTGGCCGAGGACTACCTCGTCGAATTCTATTCCGCCGCACTCCACTGGCAACAAAGCCGTTTCTTTACCTTTACGGAATGGACCCGAATCGAAGCGGATTCCGCCCTGTCACTGGACCGGGATGGCTGGCTGGTACAGGTGGGCACCTACCTGGGCAGATTTACTCCGCACCTGACCTATTCCAAACTGGACCAGCGTTTGCGCTCCGGCGCTACACGGAATCTTCAGAAGCCCTTTTTAACCGAAGAAGAAAGCATAACAGCCGGCACCCGTTACGACCTGGATGACGGTATTGCCCTGAAATTGGAAATTCAGTACCACGACGAAGCTATTGTGCGGGGCGCCCCCGGGGACAGTGCAATCCTTTACAGTGGCGCAATTGATATGGTGTTTTAGGCGAACGAATGACAGCTGCTTTTCGCAAGTTAATGGCCAGAAAGTTACAGGCTTGCAGTGTGATCCTGCTCTGGATGATGGCGTCCTGCTGCAGTGCGGGTATTGCCGTGATTATTCACCCGGACAATCCCATGAACACTCTGAGCTCCGCCCAGATACGGGATATTTATTTAGGCATCAACAAGCGCTTTCCTTCCGGTGAAGTGGCGGTTCCGGTGGATCAGCCGGGCGACAGCAAAACACACAATCAGTTTGCCTCTTACCTGCTGGGTTTTCAGAAATCACAGTTGCGGGCCTACTGGGCGGCAAAGATTTTTACCGGCAAAGGAGAACCGCCACGGCAGGTGGAAAACTGTGAAAAAGTGAAGGAGTTTATCAAGGCATCCCCCAATGGGATCGGTTACATCGATAGCAAGATGGTGGATGACACCGTAAAGGTAATCCTGACCTTTCAGCCGGAACCGGTTTCGTTACGATAGCCCGGTTCCTACATGCGTCTGTCCAGCCCTGTGAACAACCTTGCAGCTCCCCCCACCCGGCTCTGGGTTGGCATGCACCTGCTGTTTCTGATATTCGGGCTGGCTGCAACACTGTACTTTGCCTACTACGGTCCCATGGACAAGGCATTTAGCCGCAAGGATCACAGTACGTTCGATATAAATTTCAGTTTGTCGCCTGCGCTGGAGGTGACCGTTGATCAGGAACACAAGCACACCATCGCCTCCATTCATCAGGAAGACTTTGCCGAACTGCAACCACTGAGTCAGTTTAACTGGCTACGGCTCCCCCTTGTTCACAAGCCGGTATGGCTGCGTTTTCAGTTGCGGGACAATACCCCGGAACAACAACTGCCGGATTGGGTGTATCTGGAGTTCGGCTTTCCGGTCATCAACCAGATTGATGTGTATGTGTTTAATGATCAGGGGCAACTCATCAGCCATGATCGCAGTGGCGACGAAGTGCCACGCAGCGAATGGGACCTGCAACTGATATTGCCCACTGTTAAATTCCGGCCGGAAGCGGGCAGCATCAACACCGTTTATATCCGGATGGAATCGGATTCCTTTCTGGCCACGCCGCTTTTTGTATTGACCGCAGATCAACTGGTACATGTTACCAACTGGCAGCGCTCTTTCATTATTCCCTACTACGGCATGATCCTGATCATGCTGTTCTATAACTTTTTTACTTACACCTTTGTGCGCCACAAAAGTTATTTGTATTACTTTGGCCATATCTTTTTTCTGTTGCTTTACCAGGCGGTAATGGATGGTTTTATTCATGAAACCCTGATCAAGGTGGGCGACTGGTTATATTTGCGGGGGCCGGTGGTTTACGCCGGGCTGGCCAACGTGTGCGCCATGAACTTTACCCGGTATATGCTGGAAATCAGTAAGGAAGATGTCTGGGAAGACCGCACCCTCAAAGCCTGTATCGGTTTTGTTGTGCTGTCGTTGTTGCTGGAGCTGTTTCTGCATAACCGGATTTCCAGCGCGGCCATGATGATAACCTATTCGGTGAACAGCCTGCTGGCCCTGGTGGTGATTTTCAGTATCTTCCGCAAAGGCTATAAACTGGCGGGTTATTTTCTGGTGGCCTGGGCCACCTACCCCATTCTGGTCACCACCTATGGCCTGACCATGATGGGCATGGTGGTGCCGGATCAACTGAGTGCCCAGGCACCCAGGCTGGGGGGCATTCTGGAAACCATTCTGCTGTCGGTGGCGCTGGGCTATCGGGTGGAATTAATGCGTCGGGAAAAGCTGCAGTTGCAGCAATCCATTAACGCCAAGCTGCAGCAGGAAATTCAGGAAATTTCCCACGGTATTCAAGCGCTGGCGGGTGGCAATCTGAGTTATTCCCCCCATCCGCAACAAGGCGCATTGCTGGCCAATCTGGCTCATGATTTTGAGCGGCTGGCAACGGCGTTACGCACCACAGAGCAGGATCGTAACCGCTGGCTGTCGGACATATCTCATGAACTGAAAACGCCTATCTCGGTGTTCAAGGCCACCATTGAATCCCTGCAGGATGGCGTGTTTGAAATCAACGAGCAGGCACTGGAACGGTTACACAAGGAAGCCACCCGACTGGAACGCCTGGTGCTGGACCTGCACGATCTGAACCTGTGTGAAAGTGGCGGCTTTAACTTTTCCCTGAAACCCGTGAACATTCCCGAAGTACTGGCCCATGAAATCGAGTTTTTCAAACCCTTGCTGGACGAACAGCAACTGGATATAGCCCTGCACCTGCAAACCGGTAATGCCCTGGTGAATGCCGACGAAAAGCGCATTGCCCAGTTGTTTGCCAATCTGCTGAACAACTCCGCCCACTACACGGATTCCCCCGGCAGAATCAAGGTTGTGGTGAGCAAGGACGACGCCTGGCTGACCATTGAATGGGAGGATTCGGCCCCCGGGGTCACCAGCCCCGGCGAACTGGAGCGGCTGTTCGACCGTCTGTATAAAGTAGACCGGGCCCGTTCCCGGGATAACAGCGGCACGGGGTTAGGGCTTTCCATCTGCAAGGCAATCGTGGAAGCGCACCATGGCAGCATCAGGGTGACGGAATCCGCACTGGGTGGATTAAAATTCATCGTTAAATTACCTTTACAGGAAACCCGCAAGGCATTATCGAAACAGCAATATGAATAAACCTGTCATACTGATTGCCGAAGACGAACAGGATCTGGTGGACATACTGGAAGCTTACCTCAGCAAGGAAGGCTACCGGGTGGTGTCTGTGGACGATGGCAGCCAGGTGATCGACACCGTTCGCAAGGAGGGCGTAACACTGCTGTTGCTGGATATTATGCTGCCCAAAATGATGGGGTTTGATGTGCTGGCGGAGCTACGGCTGTTTTCCTCCCTGCCGGTGATTATGATCACGTCGCTGAGTGCGGAAAACCATCGCTTGCGGGGGTTTGAGCTGGGAGCGGATGACTATATCTGCAAGCCTTTCAGCCCGCGGGAAGTGGTGGCCCGGGTAAAAAGCATTCTGAAACGGATTGATCCTTCCCAGGCGGTGATAGCAGCGCCACCGGATAGGGCTGATCCGCTGGTTCTGAATCAGGGCACTTACACGGCCAGTGTTTATGGGCACCCGGTGGAGCTGACCTCGTCAGAATTCAAACTGCTGAGCATTCTGGCACAAAGGCCCAACTGTATTTTTTCCCGCAATCAGTTACTGGATGATGTCACCGGCACCCTGAGCGAGTCGTCCTATCGGGCGATCGACAGCCATATTAAAAACGTGCGAAAAAAACTGGGGGACTATGCCCCCGGCGAAGTGATTATCCAGACGGTGTACGGCGTTGGCTACAAACTGAATCTGCCGTTTGCAGCCAGATAGCCATAAGCCCGCTTTAAATAGCCCTAGCGACAGGATCCCGCCCGGTAGACCCGGACATAATCCACTTCCATTCTGGAGGGGAAGATATTCATATCCACTCCCTGGGCACCACCCCACATCCCGCCAATGGCCAGATTCAGAATCAGGTGGAAGCGTTTGTCAAAAGGCCAGTGGCTCCAACCCAGCCGGGGATTGGTATAAGTACCGTAATGTTTGCCATCGAAGTAGAATTCGATGCGGTCCTGATTCCAGTCTATGCCGTAGGTATGAAACTGGTCCTGTACGGAGCCATCGTATGTAGTGACCTGAAAATTATTCCCCAGCATATGATTACGACCATTGCTGTGAATGGAGCCATGGATGGCAGCCGGGTCGTAACCCACGTTTTCCATAATGTCGATTTCGCCACTGTCGGGCCAGCCACCATAAGCCCAGTCAGTGGGCAGCATCCAGATCGCCGGCCAGGTACCACGGCCTCTTGGTAGTTTGGCGCGCACTTCAATACGGCCATTCAACCAGTCACCCTTGTTGGCGGTGCGGATACGGGCGGATGAAATTTCATGGCCACCAAACCAGTCGCGGCGGGCTTCAATCACCAGGCGGCCGTTTTCCACTCTGGCGTTTTCCAGGCGGCGATCGGTGTAGTTCTGCCATTCATTGTTCACCCAACCGGGGCCGTGAACTTCAAAGCTCCATTTATTTGCATCCGGCAAGCCAGTGTAATTGAACTCGTCCGACCAGATGGGAGTGGCGTTGCAGCTACCCGGATCATCGCTGCCATTGGTTTGATTAAAACGCCATTTCTGATTGGCGCCACCATGATAAGCCCACTGCAGAATATTACCGCCGTCGCTGCCGGACCAGCCACCCACATCCAGGGTTTTGCCGCTGTGCTTGTTACGGATTGCAAATTCATTGTTGCCGGTATCAATAACAGCAAACAGCTGAGCGTCGTTACCGTTATCAATGGCCTGCTGCACATTGGCACCGTTATCGACAGACGCCCAGGCCACATCCAGCATCTGATGGCTGTGGCGTGCCTGCAGCTTGTAATAACCGTTACCGGTGTTCAGCAGATTCCATTGCTGATTGGCACCACCGCCATAACCCCACTGCTGTACATTAGCGCCTTCGCTTTGGGATGCGCCGGCCACATCCAGGGATTTGTTACTGTGCACCGAAGTAATCCGGTAGGCACCTTCCAAACCCCGCTTGGCACCCACGGGAACAATACGCCATTTCTGATTATTACCGCCTACGTAATCCCACTGGTGGATATTGGCCCCGTTAGCCTGGCTAACGTTGCTCACGTCCACCGTCTTGCCACTGCCAACATTATCAATGCGATACAGGCCACCACCCAGTTCAATGACGCGAAAACGCTGGGCGTTGCTGCCGTTAAACTGCCACTGGTGAATATTGCCGCCATTGGCATTAGCGCTGCCGGCCACATCCAGATACAGCCCGCTGTGGACGTTCTTGAAAAAGTACAGGCCGTTGCCGGCGGATTCCAGGGTCCACTGCTGGTTGGCACCACCGCCATAGGGCCATTGAATAATGTTGCCGCCGTTACTCTGGCTCCAGCCGCCCACATCCAGCACCTTGCCGGAATGCACACTTTCAATATAGTAGCGGCCGGTAAAACTGGTACCGGCAAAGGTCACACCGGGTACACAAAGCAGTAAGCAGAGCCAGCAAGCTGCCAGCCAGTCAACGGGTTTTAGTTCTGGACGTTTCATCGCAACAGCCTCTTTATAATTCTCGTTATTGTGATTGGCAAAACGGCTTAGAGGGATTCACATTTCCATTTGGGATTAGATTGAGCTGCTATTGGAGTTGTTCTGTTAACCCTCAATAACAAGCTACCGGCAAAATATGGATGAATGATGGAGAATTGCGGCGATTATGGCCGAGGCAACTAATCCAAAGTTACGGACGCTATTCTGCCATCCGATCCCATGCGGCTACCCTGGCCAGTTCACTGTCGCTGAAATGCCGCTGACGGGTGCGGGTAATTTCCGCTTCCCGGTCCGTTGCTGACAGACCGGACGTATCCAGACGTTGCACTTCTTCTGCATAGGCATCGTAACGTAGTTGCCAGTCTTGCCGTTCAGCCTGCAAATCCAGCAACCGTTGCCGGGTTTCCGGTGGAAAGGATGATAGCTTTTGCTCTATGGCAAAGGCATCTTCAGCCTGATTCGCTTCCTGCCACTGGTCAAGCTGGCGGCGTATCTCCTGGGTGTGCTGTTGTCTATGACGCAAATCTTCCGGCAACTGGCTAACCAGTTGTGCCAACTGTGACTGCCTTTCGCTTTCGGTTAACTGATCGTCGCCCAGCAATCGCATGCGTTCCACCTGATAACGATCGTAGTTTTCCTCATAGGCAAAATACTGCTGTGCCTGCTGGTGTCCAAAAAATTCACGGCGCATTTGCCGGATCTGTTCCAGTGCCTGGGCTGGCGAAAGATCCTGATACAGGTTTTCCCGGGTACGCATGTATTCCAGATAGCCCTGATACTCGGTAAAGGCCGTCATGATCTGCAATAGTTGCGTGTTGGTCAGGTCCTTGCCAGCGGATCGCAACAGAAGTGATTCGATTTGTTCCTGAGTCAGTTCTCCGGAAACCGCCAGAAAGTATTCAAAGATAGCCCGGCAATGTTCATTCTTTTGCAGTTGTCCGTTCTGAAATACAAAAGTTCCCGGTGGTTCTGTGCCTTCCAGAGAAGTCTCCGCCACGGCGGATTCAAAGGATTGTTCCGCTGTGCTGTCCATGGCTTGTTGCATACGCTTGATCGCCTGATGGATTTCTACCGGCGTTACACTCTGGGGTTGCTCCGGTTGATAACTGTAGGTTTCCCGTTGCTGTTTTTCAGGAAACCAGAGCCATAATCCGGCCAGTAGCAAAAACGTTAGAACAGTTAAAATCCCCAGAAAATACTTGGCTACTTTCATCATCACACCTTCGGGAAGTAAACCGCTCTGCCGAAGCAGCAGAGCGGCAGGACCACAGTATAATCAGAGAAAATCAGAGACCGGCTTTTTTCAGGCGGTTAGCCTGATTGCGGTACAGGGTTTTGGGATCCACTTCAAAACCGGTGACACCGAGCAGCTGACGCTGGGCATCGAAGTGGTTGTGCCGATAGGAATGACGGATGGGTTTACCCAGATACTGGCCACATAAAGGCACAATACCATCATGCTTCATTCCTCTGGGGAACAGCATAGGTGTAAGGTTCAGCATAGCAATATCCATAATATCAAACGGGTTGGTCACAGAACCCGTATAGCCGCCAATACCACCCCATGACCAGTAGCGAACGCCGTTGACAACGTGGTCACCCCGAGTACCGCATTCCCCAGAAGGCATTGCTGCTGGATATTGGCGGTTAAATGCTGCAGCACCATTAGTGCCATAGCTTTTCATACCCTCGATAATTGATTGTTTCTGAGCGTGCTTGTCACCTGACAGGAAGCCGGTCACCGGTCCTACAACATTCGCTACAAACCCTTCCACGATTTTTTCAACTATTCCCCCTTGCGGTGCAATGCTCTGATAGACATCACCAATGGGAGTGCCACGATTCATGCCATGCACCGAAGTAACAGATGCCACCAGGTCCGGACGTACAGCAGCTACGTACCTGGCAGTAGGTGAGCCTTGACTGTGACCAATCAGATTTACCTTGCTGTGGCCAGTAAGCGCCAGATAATCCTCGATTTCGCTGAGTAACTCCTCCCCCCTGATTTCGCTGGACTGGAACTCGCTAACGTCCGTTTCGTATACGGTGGCACCATGACGGCGTAGGTCATCAGCGATACCATAGAAGTATTCAATTCCCAGCATGGAATCGAATGCCAGAAACCCGCCAACAGTAACAATAGGATACTTGGTTTTCGCCGTTTGCTTGCTACCGAATAGAGATGAAAACCATCCGGCATGGGCGCTTGCTACCGGCAAAATGAATAGCAAAACGGCTGTAAAGATTAATTTTTTAAAGCGGCAAACCATAGAAACTCTCCTGTTATTGTTCGATTTATCAATAACAATTATTAATTTTTAGTATGAGGCAGCGCGCTGAAGATCCAATGTAATCAATCACGATTTTGAAAACTTGTACGAACCTGCTTGCGTTAACATATGTTCGGTTTTTGTAATCGTGCTTGCATTTTATTTGCACTATTGGCTATCTTTTTTCATTACGGGCAACAAACTAAACGAAAGCACCAATAACAATGACTAACGGCTTATCACTTTTGTACCTTTGGGACCAACGAACGCTTTATCTGGGTGATCTCACCGGATTTCTTGAAGTGACTCAGGCAGCGGCTTCCTTACTGATTGGTCTTGAAGGTGATATGGAGTTCTGGACACCAGACCAACCGGAACACATAAAAGCGCGCTCTGCGCTGATACCGGCAGGCACCCAGGCCAGTACGGATAACATGGGTCTGCCCGTGGCTGTTTGCTATCTCGATCCCTGTAATCTGGATTTTCATCATCTTACCCAGATGATGTCACGTCAGGAGTCGGGCATTTATTTCGACAGTGTTCATGAAAAATCCCAGCTGGAATTTTTGGGACAAATGTACCAGAAACAGCCTCCACCTCAGCAAGCTTACCGCCAGCTGATGGATCAGGTGCTGCTACACCCTGTTGAGCCGAGGCTTCCCGACCAACGTCATGAAACCATCAGCCGGGCCATCAGCATCATCAAGGCCAATCCGATGGAAAACATGTCTAATCAGGATCTGGCGGACCAGCTGGGAATGACTGAAAACCAGTTACAGAAACAGTTCAAGGCGATTGTGGGAATTCCCATACGGCGCTATCGGTTGTGGCACCGCTTGTTTGTGACCGCCACACTGATGGGCTTTGGCATGTCGCTGACAGAAGCAGCGTTGCAGGCAGGGTTTTCCGACTCCTCACATTTTAATCACACCTTCCGCTCCATGCTGGGCATGAAGCCATCGTTCGTTTTAAAACGGCGTGATCAGATGCGAATACTGATCGGGGGAGATAATCAAAGTCATGAAGAATCTCCCCTTAAGCAATGCCAGTGTTAATTTACTGCCGCACTGCTTTCTTTTTTCTGCGTGGCAGGTTCGTTTTCCTCATGTAAACGCCGCACCAGCGTGCGCACGAATTCAGGCCGTTCCAGGGAAATAAAATGATCCGCCTTATCCACTTCCACCAGCCGAACGTTGGCCCGGTGTGATGCGCAGTGGAACATGATATCCCGGTCCAGCACGATATCTTTTTCCGGCACCATCACGGTTACCTGCGGGTAGAAATCATATATATCGAAACCGGTTTCACGGGTCCACTGATCAATGCTGCGAATATTGGTGACGGTAATATGGTACTGACGGGGATTACCAAAGTACTGGCTGATAATGTGCTGTTTGATATCCGTGTGGGGATGCCGGTAGCCACCAAACTTGAGGTAATCCAGTGCGTTACGGCGGTAGGTAAAAAATGCCAGCGGCATAAAATAGCGCATGGCAATGCGCATCAGCACCGGTGCATTATGGCCGCGGGCCTTACCCTGTGGCAGAACCGGGGCTTCCAGCAATGGCATACAACGCATTTTCTGCTGATCGGGCATGCGTTTCAGTAACCGGCCGGCTTCGAGCACCACGGCGCCACCGCGGGAATGACCGTGAAGCACGATATTGCCGGTGCGGGGCAAATGTTGCAGCACCTGCACCAGAACAAAGGCATCGTACTGAATGGTACCGGGCTCGTAGGGATTGGCGACGTACCAGTCCGGGCGGGTAGCATCCTCATCCTCTACGGGGGAATGATAAAAGCAGTTGTTGACCAGAATCAGATCTACGTCTTCATCCTGGTACAAATCAAAATAATAGGTAATGGTTTCCATAAAGCCGGGCATGCAAACCACTGTTCGGGTTGGTTTTTCCGGCCCATCGCGATGTGCCACCAGAATACCCCCCAGGCGATAAAGCTTACCGGCAAAGGGTAACTTCTCCAGGGGGTCGTTATGACGGTGCAACACAAAATGGCGGTAGCTGTGGACAGCAATAATGGTTACCAGCAGCAATGCAATAACATAGAGCATAAGTGGCGCTCCCCTTTCCCTCTTTTCTTTTCAGATCTTTCCCGGGCCCCGGTTACACGTCGGAATCCCAGTCGGATTTTTTATGGCACCCTACCGGGCGCCACTCTTATCAAAGGTACTCAGTTAAACACCGAAAGCAAGTGCTGCCAATTGCCCTAAAAATGTGAAGATTGTTTCTTTCGGCCAATTGCTATTCAGCCGGGACAAGACTGAAGTACAGGATTTTCTGCGGTTTTCCCTTTATAGAATAACTCATGCGCGCCAGATAGCTGTTATTGCGCCACTGACGTACTTCCCCTCTCATGCCCCGCAACCAGGAGGCGTTATCAGGCAGATCGTAGTTGAACTCTGTAATCTTCTGCTGCTTGTCCACGCACACCCTGAAGCGCGCAAACACCAAACCGTGACGCGCCCTGAACCAGAGGTTGGCACCCATCCCCGCCGTGAAGCTTTTCCCCCGCCAGGGATTGATCGGTGTTTCCAGTAACCGGAACAGAATCCTCATCAACCAGCGAGGCGCCCATGCGAAGCCGGTAAAACCAAATACCCGGCCGCGGTAGGGTCCTGACAGGGCGTTAGCGGGCACACCCGGCAGACTGGCAAACAGGTGATCCAGCTCCTTTTGATGCAATCGATAAAGACAGATATTTTGATCCGCCTGCAAAGGTAAGATGTTCTCAGACATAAGGTTGTACTCCCTGGAATGAACAAGCGGTAAATACACCGCTGACTCTGTGTTTAAACGTGTAACTGGTCCGCCACCCAATGGGCCCAGGTGGCAACGGTAACTGAAGGCGGGCCACCAGCGGCTTTGGGTAATGCCGCACTGTCCGCCACAAACAGACCCGGATTGTTAAATACTTCACCGGCGCCATTCACAACAGCGGAATCCGGCGTTACGCCGGCGCGGGCACCGCCAAACTGGTGCACTGTCATGGCCTTTCGGGAAAAATAAACTGCTCTGCCGCTGCGCTGCTCAATGGTTCTGAAAGCGGCACGGATTCTTTCAAAAACCGGACTGTTCCCGGTGTCATAGCGGATGTCCAGACGGCGCTTGCTGAACTGAAATCTGCCGTCGGCGCTGTCCGGCCCCATGCCCAGAATCATCAGGTCTTGCCGGGTACGCCATAACGGGCGCAGTAGCGTGCGGTTAAGCCAGGGGCTGGCAGGCAAGGGTATTCCCGGATTGGCTAATACCATATCCACAGGGCTGGGATCTGCGTTCCCTCCATCCAGAGAAACCCGTCCATGACAGGGTGTGCCCTGGCTGTAATCGGCGTGCCGGTGTTGACAGCGCCAGTAAGCAGGATAATCGCCATTGGTACCAAAACCCTCTCCCAACGCCGGCATGGGTTCAAGCAGGTGGCGGTTTTTCAGCAACAGCTTGACCGTATTCAGCGCTCCGGCCGCCAGAATCACCTTGTTTGCCTGGATACGGATAGTCTGCCGGGCCCGACGGTCCAGCAACCTGATCTGATAGCCACCCTCATGGGGGCGAATTTCCCGGGCCTCGCAGGAACTGTAAATCTGGAGACCTTTTTCCAGCGCCGGTTTAAGCAGAGCGAAGTCCACACTGACTTTGCTGCCGTTGACAGATCCGAAGACTGAATCCCCTTTGAAACCGGTGGCCTTGCGTATAGCACCTCCGGCATTTTCACCGGGGAACAGAATGCCCATATCCGGCTGGTTGGCCGCATCGGTTACGAACAAACGGTTCAGTATTTCAGAGCCCGGCGGGAAATTGGGAATCTGATGATCAGCCCGCGGCTTTACTGGCCGAAGCAATCCCAGCAACTTTTTTTCACCTGGTTGCATCAGCTTTTCGGAGAGATCCGGGTGAAAGCTGTCCCAATATTCAGGGTCGGGAGAACGTTCCAGTAAACCGCCGTAAACATGGCTGCCACCCCCAATACCAGAAGCGCACATCAGGTTTACTCCGGAAAAACTGGCAATTTCCAGCAACCCGTTTCTGAGGTTCAGTGGAATACCATTGCCGGGCAAGCGGTGATGCAAAACATTACGCACCGTAGAGGTCAGCAAATGCCTGCCCCGGGGCAGAGGACTGGGATCCTGAATTCCCATAGCCCTGACCGGCAAGGTATCTCGCCAGGGTCCCCGTTCAGCGAGGACAACCTTCACCCCGCGTTCAGCAAGCCGCAAAGCGGCCGCTGCGCCGGCAAAGCCAGACCCGATAATCAGTACATCCGTCTGGCGGTTTATGCATTCCATTGAGTGCTACCACGCTGACTGCGACGTTTACGGAACTGCACCCAAAGAGCTGCAGGCAGAACAAATGGCAGCATCAGCGGAACAAATACAAACAACAGAAAAAGCTCGAAAAGCAAATTACCGTTTTGTGGCTTCACCCCCAGAAACCGGCCACGAAAACCATCCACGGTATTACCTATCAGGTTGCCGATATAGATGATACGAATGAAATGAATGATGTCTCTGGATTTTCTGGACCCGTATTCGTCCACCAGCGCCTGCATGGCTTTGGGGTCCGGTTTTCTGTCATGCTCTGCATAATGCTGCGCAAAGGCCAGCGCGACACGCTCATCTTTCTCTACACTGGTCATTACGTCATGCTGCAGGATTTCATCTATTTCTGATTGATCTACCCCATGTATCAAAGCCAGGGTTGAATGCAGCCGGGCACAGTGAACACAGTCATTGACTGCCGTTGTAGCCAGCATGATTTTTTCTGCCGTAGCACGGGGTATACGCCCGGAAACCAGCGTACCGATAACAGAAAAGCCATTGGCAACCATGTAAAACATATCACCAAAAAACAACCTGAAGTTGTACATGCGTTTGCGGTAGATGACCGGTTTTTTATCTTTCATAGCGTATCCCTGGTTTTTATGGATGCAGGTAAGCGGGGCATATCTTGTGTGAGAATCAGCACCCCTTGATGAGCCCTGTGATCTGGCTTGTGTTTGTTGCTGATTTACGTCAATACTAATGGGACCGCACCGGTTGAATAAGCGTCGTCCGGACAATTAACAGGTGAAACAGACAAGCCTATCGGCTATTTGGAAAAAGAGATTCAAAGAATGACTCCACGCCATGTCAGCATCGTTGCCATACCGGAAGCACTGGCTTCATCCATCGCCGGGCCAATGGATGTGCTATCTTCCAGCGGCCTGCTGCTAAATGCGCTGGCAGGCGAGGCCCCCAATCCCGGGTTTCGTACTGAACTGGTCGCGCAAAGCAATGATACCTTTCACTGCTTCAATGGTTTTCAGATTACACCTAACAAAGCCACTACGGATGTTGAACACACCGATATCATTATTATTCCCTCATTGGCCATATCCCCCGCCGGCCTGATGAACAAGCACCGGGAGCTTCAGCAATGGCTGCTGCGCATGCACAAGAAAGGGAGCATTATTGCCAGTATTTGCACCGGTGCTTTTTTGCTGGCTGACACCGGTTTGCTGAACGGTAAACAAGCCACTACGCACTGGGCTTTCAGTGAACCTTTCAGAAAGCTCTATCCCAGAGTTGAACTGGCTCCGGAAAAATCCTTGGTGATAAACCAGAGAATCATCAGTGTTGGTGCAGGATCTGCCTGGCATGATCTGGTGTTTCATTTAATCAAAGATCACATGGGCCATCGCACTGCAGTGGAATCGGCAAAAATGTTTTTGCTACAGAACCATCAGGATGGACAGAAGCCGTTTGAGCTGTTTCTGGATAAAAAGACTCACCAGGATGCAATGATCCTGCAGGCACAAAAATGGCTGGCAGATCATCTTGCTGAAGATGATCTGATTGCACGTGCAGCAGCGCAGGTAGAATTGAACCTGAGAACCTTTAAACACCGATTCAAACAAGCCACCGGGCTTTCGCCATTGCATTATATTCAGAAGCTGAGACTGGAACGCGCCCGGGAAGCACTGGAATTGACGCGTACACCCGTAGAAGATATAGCACGGGCGGTGGGATATCAGGATGCGAGTTTTTTTCGCCGGGTATTCAAGCGTGAGCTTGAACTCACGCCGATTGAATACCGGAAAAGGTTTGGCATTACTGCCTGAGCAATTAGCCCAACAGCGATGCAATCAACCCCTTGCTGGCCTGCTCACGGGGTGCAGCAAACTTGAGTACACCATCTTCCAGGCGGCCAAAGCGCAGCATGGGAATATCGTGGAAATAGTTTTGCACCACTTTCCAGGGGCCGTTATGTCCCTGCCGGGGCAAACGATCCGCGGCACGCATCACGTAGCCGGATTGCAGATCCAGAAAAGGCTTGTCGGATAAATCTTCCGGTTGTGCTTCAGGAACACAATAAGGAATGCCTTTCTTATCCATATGATTGAGCAGTCGGCAGGTAAACTCGGAAACCAGATCCGCTTTAAGGGTCCAGGATGAGTTGGTGTAACCGAATATCATGGAGAAATTGGGCACGCCGCTGAGCATGGCACCTTTATAGGTGAGATGTTCGCTCACTTTTACCGGCTGGCCATCGATAGTGGGCTTGATATTGCCAAAGATCATCAGGTCCAGTCCGGTGGCAGTGATGACCATGTCGGCTTTCAGCACTTTACCGGATGTCAGTTGAATACCGTCTTTGGTAAAGGTTTCGATATGGTCGGTAACCACTGAGCCTTTGCCCTGACGCAACACCTTGAACAAATCCCCATTGGGAACCGCACACAGGCGCTCATCCCAGGGATTGTATTTGGGCTTGAAGTGGGTCATGTCAAAGTTTTCGCCCAGCTGACGCTTTGCCGCGCCCAGCAATAAACGCCGCATGGTGTTGGGGCGCTTTTTGGAAAGCTCATAGATGGTGCGTTGCAGGGCCACGTTGCGTACCCGGGCCATGTTATACACCACTTTCTCCGGCAGGAACTTGCGCAGCTTGATGGAGATTACGTCTTTTTCCGGCACGCTGGCCACATAGGTGGGCGAACGTTGCAGCATGGTGACATGGGCGGCTTTGTCGGCCATGGCCGGCAACAGGGTAACGGCGGTGGCACCACTGCCGATAATCACCACGTTTTTGCCTGCGTAATCGATGTCTTCGGTCCATTTCTGGGGATGGACAATCTCACCCTTGTATTGATCAAATCCGGGGAATTCCGGTGTGTAACCGGCATCATAGTTGTAATAACCGGTGCAGCCCATCAGGTAGCCACAGGTAAAGGTTTCCTGCTCGCCGGTGTCTTCGCGCTCTGCGGTCACTGTCCAGGCGGCGTCTGGCGTGCTCCAGCTAACGGCCACAACCTTCAGGCCGTAATGGATATGGTCGTTTATCCGGTATTCGTCTGCGGTTTCCTTGATGTAACTGAGGATGGAATCACCATCGGCAATGCTTTTATCGTTCTTCCAGGGCTTGAACTTGTAGCCCAGGGTGAACATGTCCGAGTCGGAACGGATGCCCGGATAGCGGAACAGATCCCAGGTTCCCCCCATGGACTGGCGACGCTCCACAATGGCAAAGGTCTTTTTCGGGCATTCCCGCCGCAGGTGAGCGGCTGCCCCGATCCCCGACAGGCCCGCACCCACAATCAATACATCCACATGCTTGGTTATCATACTGCTACCTCTCCTACCCTCACGGCCCAGGGGGCCATTGTGATCATTCGCACCGGTGGCACGATGGAATTGTCCGGGAACCCAAGAGACACAAGGGGTTCCGCAATTATTGGTATTGCCGCCGCAGCCGTGCTCCCAAAGTGCTGTTGGTGACAATATCACCAGAATCTACACGATGTATATCTCAGCTGTCAATGTAACATTGATTGATGTCATATTAGGCCAGCCATAGGCTTTGCTGGCCTGATATGACAACTTCGCTCACCCGCCCCTTGTTGCCAGATCCGGCGTCAGTGGTGAGAGCACCTTAGCGTTAACGCTACACAGTGTATCGACACTATCACTCTAATAGGTAGTTAGTTCCGGTTTATTGGCCGTGAATAACAAGAATCAGACACCCAGAGCAACTTACCATTTTTAAATGGCATAACCGGTTCTGTACTTATCACTGTCGCAAGGCAGGAATCCAAACAGCACGGATGTCATTCGCTAATAAAAACGATGGATAACAATAATAGAGGCAATTATGAATCTTTTCAGATATCTCAGTATCTGCGTGGTACTGCTAACACCTTTTGTCTTGGGAGGTTGCGGGGCCGAAGAAGTTGAAGGTCTTTATGTGGCACGAACCGCCGATGGCATGGAGTTAAAAATAAAACGCTATCGCCCCACACCCAATCACAATTACCGTAACGGCACGCCTGTTGTGTTAACACCGGGTATTACCCTTAACATTAACCAGTTTGATGTGCACACCCCCGAAGGCGCACGCCGGTATCGCTTTGAACTGCCTGCCGACGCACCCGCCTGGGCCAGAAACGACCCCACCATTCAGCGGGACCCCATGAAGTATTTCAGCATGGCTCACTACCTGTATGAGCGGGGTTACGATGTGTGGATGGGTAATTACCGCGGCGTGGGCCGGGGTGATTTCAAAAGCGAACGTGGCCGCGCCAATACCAACCTGGATGTGTGGTGCGCCCTGGATTATCCGGCCATTGTGGAAACCGTGATTGCCATGACCGGTAAAAAACCCGTGATTGGAGGCCACAGTACCGGCGGGCTTTGTGCTTACCTTTACCTGCAGGGCTACACCATGAACGCCAATGTGGTGAAAGGTGGTGTGTATCTGCCCCATGCATCGGCCAGTGCCATTGTAGCCGCATCCCGTAACGATAAAGTGGCCGGTTTCCTGGGCATTGATCCGGCGGGCACTCCAATTCTAGCCTATGAGTTCCTGCTGGATAATCCGTTGATATTCGGCATTCTCGGTTTCGATTTTTATGTGGACCTGGATACCATTCTGCCGACACTGATTCCGCTGTTACCTCCTGAAGTCACCTCCGGTGTGATTGATACGCTGTTTGATCTGATTGGTTTTGCCGCTGACAGTGCGCCCGGTTCACTACCACAGTGGGCTGATCTGTTTGGTGCTCTTGATTTCTGGAGCACAGAAAGCATGAACATGTACGTGGAGGATTTTCATGCCCGACTGGCGTTTTCCAGTTTTTATCTGGGAGGCTTTTCCCAGTATGCCGACTGGGGTGTGAACGGTGTGTTCCGGGAACACTGGCAGAACGGTTTCTTTAATACTCTGGTGGCCATGCCACCGGACCCGTCTCCTAATGATGGTTACTATTACTTTGCCGATAACATGTCGCGTATGACTGTGCCGGCGTTTTCGGTTTTCTCTGAATCATCCGGCCTGGTGGATACTCAGACGATGCTGGGTATTCTCTACGACGGTAAAACCCATCACCCGAAAGATGACTGGATTGAAGTACCCAATACCGGCCATATTGACGTGGTAAACGGTGACTATGCACCTACCGTTTCCTTCCCTGCCATGGCCGACTGGCTTGATCAGTTGTAGGAAACCAGGTTAACCGCAACCTCAAAATAAAAAGGGCCGCCCGATGGGGTGGCCCTTTTTATTACAGGTGGTATCTATTGGTTATGATCAGGTAGTAATGATCAAGTAGTGCTGATCAGGCCACGCCGAGAATGGATTTTATTTCCAGGAATTCCTCAAATCCCTGCTCACCCCACTCACGGCCGTTACCTGACTGCTTGTAACCACCAAAAGGCATTTTAAAATCCGGCGGCACACCATTGAGGTGAACGTTACCACTGCGAATGCGCTTCGCTACTTTTATTGCCCGGTTATTATCAGAGGAAGACACATAACCGCTCAGACCATAAAGAGTATCGTTGGCAATACGGATAGCATCTTCTTCATCCTGATAGGGGAGGATGGATAAGACCGGCCCAAAGATTTCTTCACGGGCAATGGTCATATCATTGCTGACATTGGCAAAGATGGTGGGCTTGACAAAATAACCCTTTTCCAACCCTTCCGGCTTACCGGGGCCACCGGCCACCAGCGTGGCACCTTCATCAATACCTTTCTGAATCAGTCCCTGAATTTTATTGAACTGGGCTTCGCTGACCACCGGGCCCATGTGCGTATTCTCATCCTGGGGGTCACCCACCACCACTTGTTCGGCAACCGCTTTTGCAATCGCAATCACCTCATCCATTTTACTGGCAGGCACCAGCATCCGCGTCGGCGCGTTACAGGACTGGCCACTGTTCTGGAAACAGGTACGCACGCCACCGGCAACCGCCGCTTCCCAATCCACATCATCCAGCAGGATATTGGCAGACTTGCCACCCAGTTCCTGGGCGACACGCTTGACGGTATCTGCAGCATTTTTTGCGATAGTGACACCCGCCCGGGTGGAACCGGTAAAGGACACCATATCCACATCCGGGTGACTTGTCAGGGCATTGCCCACTGTAGCGCCATCGCCGTTCACTAGATTAAACACCCCTTTGGGCACACCGGCTTCGTCCAGAATTTTGGCAAACAGATAAGCATCCAGTGGCGCGATTTCACTGGGCTTTAATACCATGGTGCAACCGGCAGCCAGGGCTGGAATCACTTTGCAGGCAATCTGGTTAATGGGCCAGTTCCATGGAGTGATCAATGCACATACCCCCACCGGCTCCTTGACCAGCAGGTTATTGCCACGGGATTCTTCGAACTGGTAATCCTTGAGTAACTCAATACCGTTAATGATATGGCCCAAACCGGCAGGTGCCTGGGCGGTGGATGCCAGTTTCATGGGAGCACCCATTTCACTGGAAATCAGGGTGGCCATTTCGGGAAGACGCGCCTGGTAAATTTCCATGATGGATTGCAATAATGCCAAACGCTCATCACGAGACGTTAAGGAATAGGTTGCGAAAGCTTCCTTGGCTGCGGCGACAGCTCTGTCCACATCCTCGCTGGAACCCAGCACAATCCGCCCGATAACTTCTTCGGTAGCGGGATTAATCACATCCATGGTTTTATCTGAAGCGGGTTCCACCCATTCGCCATTGATATAAAACTTGATAAATTCGTGCATAAATTTCTCCTCCTCTGAAGTCCTGATCCGGTATCCGGCAAGCTAAAAGGATAAGCCGCAACAAGTTTGATGACGAGCCGTTTTTTTAAGAATGGCCATTTCAGCAGTTCAGTTAGCGCAAATGGCGGGGTGTTACTCTGCTCACTGTTTTGTAATTGTTGCAAATTCCCGGAAATTTAACCCGGCCACTTCACCGCACCACGCGATAAATCCATGCGGCTCTGCCAGCCATTCGCTGAACCGCCTGACCAAAGACAACAAAAAACCCAGTAAAAACATTTACTTGCAAACATCAAATCAAGCCCGGTGCACATTGGCACAGGAACTGCTGAACTTATCGGGCGCGTACAATGTTCGCCGTTCCAATAAGAGTCAATGCTCACCATGAGTTTACTATGAAGGATGATTCATCGCAGTCTCACAACAAGCTTTCTGTAACCCGGAACAGCAGCACTCAGCCAGAGAATCTGCAGCTGCTACACAAATGGGCGCTGTCACTGCTCATTGTATCGCTCATTATTCACCTGCTGACCTTTGCCGAAGAACTGCTTGTTCCGATTACCTATGGATTTTTTCTGAGTTCCTTGCTGTTTCTTCCCACAAAAGCATTAAAGCTTATCCGTTTTCCGGAAATACTGGCGGCCTTTATTACGGTCAGTATTTTTGCCGCGTTAATTGCCGGTACGGTATATGTCAGTAAGGATCCCGCCTTTGATATGGCAACCCGAATTCCGGATATGCTGCGTTCCATCAAGCAGGAGTTCGTGGGCGTGACCAGCGAAATGAAAGTGGTGGCCAGTAACGCCGAGGAAATAAAAAAGGCGGTAGAGGATGTTGTTCAGCAGGGAAGCCGCAAAGAAAGCGCGCTGGTGGTGGTCGATGAGCAGCAGAAGAACCAGAGCATGGCCCATATTGCTGATGCGGCATCTACCTTTGTGCTGAGCCTGGTGGTGGCTTTCTTTTTTCTGGTGGGAGGAGATGTGCTCAGCAGAAATATCGGTTCACTGTATCGCCACCGTGCCGACCGCATTAATTTTTATCGTTTTCAGCGGACCCTGCGGGAAACCCTTGCCCATTACCTGATGACCGTATGCGCCATCAACACGCTCTTTGGCCTGATAACAGGTATCATCCTCTGGTGGTTTGAGGTAAACGACTATCAGATACTGGCCTGCGGTGCTGCATTGCTCCGATTTATTCCCTTTGCAGGGCAGATCGTGACACTTGCCGTTTTAACGACTGCTGTTTATTCCCAAACGGGTGACCTGTCTCTGGTACTGGTGCTGTTGTCCGTCATGGCAACGGTTATCTTTATTTTCGGAAACCTGATCGACCCCATCGTTCACGCCAGAAACCTGAAGCTGAATCCCATTGCCATTTTTTTATTTCTGTTGTTCTGGGGCTGGGTGTGGGGTATTGCCGGTGTATTCGTTGCTATTCCGACACTGGTGGGATTCGCCGTATTGTGTCGTTTTAGCAAAAGCCTGTATCCCTTGTATGCCGTCATCTGTGTTGAAAGCCGGCCACCCAGAGCCAAGGTCATCTGATCATGACGGGCTTTCCTGCGCACTCACAGGGAAAGCCCCACCGAACAAGCGACCAGCCACTCACATATCGCGGGTTTGTATATAGGCTTCTTCAGAGATCTTCGTATAGGGAATCACATCCTCACTAAACGCCTTGAAGGACTCATACACTCTTTTGGCGTTGTCATCGTTCGCAATGGTTTCTGCGATCACCTCTTGTGAGGCCTGTTTCAATGCGGCCAGCACCTCGTCGGGCAAGCGGCGCACTTCGGTACCGTGTTTTTCTTTCAGTTCTTTTAACGCAGCATTGTTGCGCGCCGTGTACTCATCCAGCATGTCCTGATTCACGGCACGGGCGGCGTAGGTGACAATGGCTTTAAGATCGTCCGGTAGTTTGTTCCATTCATCTTTGTTGATAATAAACTCCAGCATGGCACCGGGCTCATGCCAGCCGGGGTAATAATAATATTTGGCCGCTTTGTGCAGGCCGAACGTCAGATCATTGTAGGGGCCTACCCATTCGGTGGCATCAATGGAACCGGTTTGCAGGGAGGTAAATAATTCACCGCCAGGCAAGGTAACGGGAATACCACCCAGGCGCTGCAAGACTTCGCCGGCCAACCCGGGTATCCGCATCTTTAACCCTTTAAGATCATCAACACTGTTGATTTCCTTGTTGAACCAGCCGGCCATTTGCACGCCGGTACTGCCGCCAGCAAAGGGTACCAGATTAAACTGGTCATACAGGTCACGCCACAGCTCCAGGCCACCGCCGTAATGCAGCCATCCATTCATTTCCTGCGCAGTCAAACCAAAAGGCACAGCGGTAAAAAACTGGGCGGCCGGCGTTTTGCCTTTCCAGTAATAGGCAGCACCATGCCCCATTTCAGCCGCACCACGGGAAACAGAGTCGAACACTTCCATGGCCGGTACCAGCTCCTTGGCACCAAACACTTTGACTTTCAGGCGGCCATTGCTCATTTCATTGACGGCTTTGGCAAAATTTTCCGGCGCCGTGCCCAGCCCGGGAAAATGTTTTGGCCAGGTAGTTACCAGTTTCCATTCAAAGGTTTGTTCCGGTGCTGTGGCACTGTCTGCCCCCGCCGGGTTATCACAATCCTTTGAGCAACTGGTGATGGCAACCATCAGCAGCAATGCCGTTAAACCTGTTCCCAGTTTCTGCAACCACGTCCCCATGGTGAACTCCTTCGTTTTTTTCAGTAGCCTGATTTTAAAATTGTTTATGTAACATTGTTGTTGGTTATATCACTTCCAGTTTGGCGTACTGTGCCACTAATCGCTTTTCACCCACATCGTCAAACATGACCTGAACCTGAGCTGAACCGCCCTGCCCTTCAATACGCAGCACTACGCCTTCACCGAATTTTTTATGCAGCACCCGTTGCCCCAGATTATAGGGAAGACCACTGCCCACACTGGCCCAGGTGGCTTTGGCTTTCGGCTTGGGTGTGTTGAAGGAAACCGGCCGGGTAACGGAGGCATTTAATCTGACCTCCTGCAAACAGTCCGGTGGAATTTCCCGGATAAAACGCGACGGCGGATTCATGCTTTCACTGCCGAACATGCGGCGGCTTTCCGCATGGGTAATAAAGAGTTTTTCCTTGGCGCGGGTAATACCGACATAACAAAGGCGGCGCTCTTCTTCCAGCCTGCCCGGCTCTTCGGCCGACTGACGGGCCGGAAACAGGCCTTCTTCCACACCATTCAAAAACACGATGGGAAACTCCAGGCCTTTGGCGGCATGCAATGTCATTAACTGTACCGCGTCCTGCACATCATCCGCCTGGTTTTCACCAGCCTCCAGCGCCGCATGATCCAGAAAATCAAACAGGGTGGCGGATTCGTTTTCATCACTGCTGAACTCCTGAGTGGCGGCAATCAGTTCCTGCAGGTTTTCCACCCTGGACTGGGCCTTTTCACCTTTTTCATTTTTATGGAAATCCATAATGCCCGACTGGTGAATCACATAATCCGCCTGCTCGCTGAGGCAAAAGGCACGGGTGTCCTGATCCAGCTTTTCCACCAGCGCCATAAAGTCCCGCAGATTATTGGCCGCTCTGGCGGGCAGCAACTTGTGGCTGAGCATTTCCAGGCAGCTTTCCCAGAGAGATTGTTTGCGCTCCCGGGCCAGCTGACGGATCTTGTCCACGGTTTTATCGCCAATGCCACGGGTGGGCGTGTTGATCACCCGCTCAAAGGCCGCATCGTCGTGGCGATGGCAGATCAGCCGCAGATAGGCCAGGGCGTTTTTGACTTCCAGGCGATCAAAGAATTTATGACCACCATAAATACGATAGGGAACACCGGCTCTGATCAGAGCCTCTTCCAGCACCCGGGACTGGGCATTGGAACGGTATAAAATGGCGACATCGCTGCGCTGATAGTCTTCCTTTATATAGCTTTCGATGCGTTCTACCGTAAAACGGGCTTCATCCACTTCATTAAAGCCACTGTAAAGGGAGATGGGATCGCCGTTGGGGCCATCGGTCCAGAGGTTCTTGCCCAAGCGGCCGCCATTGTTGGTAATCACTCCATTGGCGGCTTTCAGGATGGTGGCGGTAGAACGGTAGTTTTGCTCCAGCCGCACGATTTCGGCGCCGCCAAAGTCATCACTGAAACTCTGAATATTCTCGATGCGGGCACCACGCCAGCCATAAATGGACTGATCATCATCCCCTACGATAGTGATATCTGAGGATTTGCCCGCCAGCACCCGTAACCAGGCGTACTGCACGGCATTGGTGTCCTGAAACTCGTCCACCAGCAAATGGCGGAAGCGCTGCTGGTAGTGGGCCAGCAGATTGGGCTTTTGCAGCCAGAGTTCATGGGAGCGCAGCAACAGCTCGGCAAAATCCACCATACCGCCCCGGTCGCAGGCCTCCTGGTACTGCTGGTACACCTCCACCCACACCCGTTCCAGCGGGTCATTGCGGTGATCGATATGTTTTGCGCGGCGGCCTTCATCCTTCTGCTGGTTGATATACCACTGCAGTTGCTTGGGGGGAAAACGACTTTCATCCAGATCCAGAGAGCGGACTATCCGCTTGATCATGCGCAGCTGATCATCCTGATCCAGGATCTGAAAATTCTCCGGCAGGCCGGCATCATGCCAGTGAGTACGCAGCAGCCGATGGGCAATGCCATGGAAAGTGCCCACCCACATAGCGCCCAGGGGTCGCTTGAGCAGATCTTCGATGCGGTGGCGCATTTCGGCCGCCGCCTTGTTGGTAAAGGTCACCGCCAGAATATTATGGGGCGCCAGCCCCTGATTCTGGATAAGCCAGGCAATACGGTGCACCAGCACCCGGGTTTTGCCGGAACCGGCGCCAGCCAGAACCAGTAATCGGGGGGATTCGGAGCACACCGCCTGTTGCTGGGCGGGATTCAGCTGATTAATAAGTGCATTCACGGGCGATCAGATACTTTTATAAGGTCTTTTACAGGGTCTGTTACAGATACTTTCGGACTAGTCGGAAAGGCTTTATAGGGGAACACAGAACCCCTGAACGATCAACTGTACCTCATTGAAACCATTAATAACTTCGTTAATCTTTACCTGCCTAAAGATTTTCCTAACAAAATTACCATTATTCAAAAATTCATCCTATAGTTTGTCTAAACTGCCGTGCATTTTTGCGCCCGAGTTTCAGGCGATCTTTTCAGCGGCGGCCCTGATTCGAAAACTCGCATTATTACTTAGGGTTATAGAAAACAATCACCAAAACGGAGTTTTACTCTAATGAGAAAACGAAACCCCTTTAAGGTAACAGCCCTGGCGGCGGCAGTAGCCTCCACGACGCTGCTTCCACTATCGGGACACGCCTATGAGACATCATTAGGCGATGTCAATGTTCAAATTGATACGACCCTGTCGGTGGGCTTTGGTTGGCGCGCATCGGATATTGATTATGAAGGGGTTGGGCCTGCAAACGCTGCAGCTGCCGGAGAATCTGATTCGCACCGGCACAGCACGGGCTCACAGGATAATAGCAACCTGCTGAACAAAAAAGGGGAGACCTTCTCCGAATTATTCAAAGGTACAATAGACCTGGATTTGACCTATCGGGACTACGGCGCCTTTTTCCGCGGTCGCTTCTGGTACGACCACCGGATAGTAAATGGCAAAGGTGGTAGTGACCGCCCAGCCTTTTACCCGGATGACCCCTTGGAGCCAAACCCGAAACTGGGTCGGGGTGGTGAAATGCTCGATGCCTTTATTTGGGGTGACTTTTATGTTCAGGACATGCCTCTGAACATGCGACTGGGTAACCAGGTAATCAGCTGGGGTGAAGGTGTTTTCTTCCCCAATGGTATTAACACAATCAACCCGGTTGACGTAAATGCGCTGCTGGCACCAGGTGCGGCGGTAAAAGAGGCGCTGATACCTATCAAGGCTTTCTACGCCTCTCTGGGCGTAAATGAAAACCTTTCCATTGAAGCTTTCTACCAGTTCGAATGGGAAGAAACCCGCCTTCCGGGCTGTGGCACTTTCTATAGCACCACAGATCTAGTGGGTTATAAAGGCTGTGAAGGCGGATTTTATTCCTTCGGTGGTGATACAGGAGCTACCGTAGAAGTCGGGGGAATTCCTCTACCAGCCGAAACCTTCAGGCTCCCAAGGGGTGAGGATATCGAAGGTGACGATGATGGCCAGTACGGTCTGGCAGCACGCTACTATCTGGAAGCCCTGGAAATGGAACTGGCAGCCTACTATATACGCTACAATTCAAGGCTTCCCATGCTGAGTGGGCGTACACCGGATACGACTTTTTACCCCGGTCTACCCGCAGGCATTACCAGCCTGGAGCAAGTACGGGCACTCCTGATCGCAGGTGCACCAAATCCAAACAGCGCTTTTCTGATACCTGCCACACTGCTTCCATATTCCGAATACAATGTGGAATATCCCAACGATATTCAGCTTTTCGGTCTAAGCGCGAATACCACCTTTGATTTCGGATTACCCGGAGGCGCTACCTCTGTTTCAGCCGAGATCAGCGTACGCCAAGATCAACCCTTCCAGATTGAAGACGGGGTTTTGTTGGCAGGTTTGGTGGGCTTCCCCTCACAAATCTGCGCAGATGCATCCACGCCGTTTGATTGCTACTCTTCAGGGGCCTTTGAACAGGATCAATATGTAGCTGGCTATATTCGCGAGGACTACTATCAGGGCGAGATCGCCTTTATCCATTTCTTCGATCAGATATTAGGTGCCAATAGATGGACAACCGTATTGGATATTGGCTTTAGCTACTCTGATATCCCTGATAAGGATGAAATGCTTCTCAACAGTAGCTACAACGCGGCACTGGCAACTCCTTGGTTCCCTGCACCAATAACAGTGGGTGTACCCGCTGCATTGGGTGGCCAGTTGGACCTTTCAGACCCAGCAGTAGCAGGACTCATAGGCATTTCCTATGAAGATGAGTACTACCCAGACAAAGCCGCCTGGGGCTACAAACTCCGCTTCTCCGGTGAATACGCCAACGTCTTCGCTGGTATCAACATGGTCCCGACCATCAGCTTCAGTCATGACGTGGCAGGCACAACACCGAGTCCGATAACCAACTTCCTGGAAGACAGGAAGTCCATCGGACTAACGGCTGAGTTCATTTATCAGAACATGTACAGCGTCAAGATCGGGTATACAGACTTTTTCGGAGCCGAGCCGTATAACCAGCTCGCCGATCGAGATTCCTATACCCTCAGCGCCAGCGTTTCATTTTAGGTGGGGGGGATATGACAATGACAAAGACAATGACCAAAACATCGTTTCGTAAAAAACTGCTAGCCGCCGGTTTACTGGCTGCCACCGTTGCATCGGCACCGGTTGTGGCCAAGGTAAGCCCGGAAGAAGCCGCCAAACTGGGAAAATCCCTGACAGCATTTGGCGCTGAAAAATCCGGCAACGCGGATGGCTCCATACCGCCGTACGAAGGGGGTATCACAAAAGCACCGGCCTGTTACGACGGCACCGAGTTTCTGTGTAATCCCTTTCCGGACGACAAACCGGTATTCACCATCACCAAAGCCAACTACCAGCAACACAAGGACAAACTGGCAGATGGCCACATCGCCATGTTTGAGAAGTACGATACCTTCAAGATGCCAATCTATCCGTCCCGTCGCAGCACCGCCTTTCCCAAGGTAGTCATCGACGAGACACTGCAGAACGCAACCAAAACGGAATTGGCAAAAGGTGGTAACGGGCTGCAGAATTTCGCCTCCTGGGGTTATCCTTTTCCCATCCCCAACGACGGCGTAGAAGCCATCTGGAACCACATTGTGCGCTACCGCGGTACCGGTGCCCGCCGGATTACCGGTCAGGCCACGCCGCAGGCCAACGGCTCCTACAACGTGGTACTGTTTGAGGATGAGATCGTGTTCCGCCGCGCCGTTGAGGATCTCGATCCCGGTGAGGATGAAAACGTACTCTTCTACTTCAAGCAGAAGGTAAAATCCCCCGCCCGTCTGGCCGGTAACGTACTGCTGGTACACGAAACCATCGACCAGGTGAAGGAACCCCGTAAAGCCTGGATCTACAACGCCGGTCAGCGCCGGGTACGCCGCGCACCTCAGGTGGCTTACGACGGTCCGGGTACCGCGTCAGACGGTCTGCGGACTGCAGACAACTTTGACATGTACAACGGTGCTCCCGATCGTTACAACTGGAAACTGGTGGGCAAGAAAGAGATGTACATCCCCTACAACGGCTACAAGCTGGATGAAAAGGGCGTGAAGTACGATGACATCATCAAGCCCGGCCACCTGAATCCGGAACTGACCCGTTACGAGCTCCACCGGGTCTGGGTTGTGGAAGCCAAGCTGAAGGAAGGCACCCGTCATATCTACGGCGCCCGAACCTTCTACCTGGATGAAGACAGCTGGCAGGCCGGTGTGATCGACCTGTACGACGGCCGGGGCAACCTGTGGCGCGTACAGGAAGCCCACCACATGCAGTACTACAACGCGACGGTACCCTGGTACGCCATGGAAACCGTGTACGACCTGCAGAACGGCCGTTACCTGGCACTGGGGCTTGAGAACGAAGAGGAAGATGGTGTTATCTTCGATATCAAAACCAGTAAAGTGGACTGGAAACCCCAGGCACTGCGCCGGGAGGGTCGCCGCTAACCTTAATCAGCTAGCCTGAGAACCGGAAAAGGGGCCAAACGGCCCCTTTTTCTTTGCCCGCCAATTAATTGGGTAAACCACCCAAACACAAAGAGTAAACATCCACCTACAGTTTGTAACAATGCCTTATGGCACACTAAGTGTTCATAAAACAATCAGAGTAGAACTACTTGAACTGTGTGAACCAGATCACTATCCTGTAGCGTTGCAGCAGTTTCTTACTACAAGAATAAACAGATCAAACAAAAGTACAGCAACAAGAACCATACAAAGCGCCGTAACACTCTGATTAAAAAACAATAACAATCTAAGTGAATCGCAGTTGTCGGATTGGGGCAGATTCACCGGATGTTGGGAAATGCTCCCCTCCTGAGCGTTTCACGTGCGGGCGACGATAACAAAAAAACAATGAAGACTCTCATGAACAGTAGGCAGCGTAATAAGCCAGGGATTGCGAAAGCTGTGTCTAAAGCACTGAAAATCACCGCCATGGTGTGCTGTATCAGCACTATGGGAATCAGTGCGGCCCACGCAAATAGCTCCGCAAAAATCAGCACCCTGAACTCCCAGATCACCAATCTTGAACGCAGCATTTCCCAGGATGAATCCGCCATTGAACAGCTTGAGCGGAAAATCTGGGGACTTGATGCCGATATCCTGGAAGCCCGCAAACAGATCCGCAAAGAGCGCGACGAACAGCGTGCCGCCTATCACGACATCAAGCGGGAAGTGAAAAAACAGCTTTTTGATATTGAAGGCATCCAGAAATCCATGGAGCTGATTGATCAGGATATCGAACTGGTACAGCGGGACAGCCAGCGCTCTCAGGAATATTTCAACAGCCTGAATCCCCTGAAGAAACAGTTTGAAGAAGCCTCCCATACCGAAAAGCTGCGGGAGAACCAGCAGAAGGTAGAGCAGCTGCTGTCAGAAAAGCAGAATCTGATTGAATCCCTGAACGCTCACAAAACCAAACATCGCCTGCTGGAAGAAAAGCTGGAAATTACCCGCCAGAACATGGAAGAAACCTCCCCTGAAGACGATGACCGCTATAGCGGACTGATGGCAAGCCGCGACAACAACGGCAAACGCATTACCAGTCTGCGCAAACAGGTGCAGCAGGACAAATCCAACCTGGCCTTGCTGAAGCGCAAGCTTGAGGAAGTAAAGTCCCAGGTTGCCCGCGATCGCAAGGAAGCCGCCAGAGCCGTCGCCAAGGCCCAGACGGCCCCGAAAAAAGAAGAGCCGGCCCCGGAGCCTGTCGCGAACAACAACAGTGGTTCAGCCTACGTCTTTGTGATTTCGGGAGAGCAGACCCCCAATATCGAAGATGCCCTGAAGCTGAAAGACTGGGTGGAATCCTACGGTGCTGAATACATTCAGGCCAGCTGGAACGGTTTTAACAATACCAACTCCGACGGTGGCAGCACTGAAGCGTTCAAGCGTCAGTTTATGAAGAAGCTGGACAGCATGGAGAAGAATGCCAAGATCATTCTGATCGGCCATGGCCGTGGCGGCGGTGCTGCCATTGAAGCGGCTACCGAGATTGCCTTTAACGCCAATCGTACCATTGAGTTTCTGGCAGTGATCGACCCTATCGGCGACGAGAACCTGCGGGCCAATATCGTGTACAACACGGCAGTGAAGTGCAACAAGCCCAATCCTCAGGATCAGATTTCCAATACGGAATACATCACCTGCCTGCGTGAATCCAAAAAACGGTTGATCACAGCCAACGTCAAACATTTCTACAATCGCTGGCAAAAAGACAGCAGCGGTCCTGCCGATTTTTATCGTCGCATAAAAGCCATTGATGAAAACGGCGAAGACATGGTAGCACCCACGGCTACCGGCCGCTTTGCCACGGCAGGCTCCATTATCGAAGACCAGAAACGGGTATTTCTGGGGGACGATAAAGACGCACACAAAACACTTCTGGCCGATGAAGCCAGAAACCTTCCCCGTCTATTAGTGAAACATCTGCGCTAAAGAGGTCACGACTATGAAAACAATAACAGGCGTTCTGACTTCATCCCTTCTGGCGGCTGCCATGGCATTACCGGCCTATGCTGACAATGTCATGAAGGTACCCAGGGAAAGGGGTGCTGTGCACCAGGAATTCAAAACCCTGCTCAGTGACTATCTCAAGGAATTCCAATCCGGCGTGGGCCGCATTGCATTGAAAGGCGACGCCCGCGGTGATGAATGCCAGGTGGACTTTTACACCAACCAGAACACCACCTTTGTTACCGTGAATGTGGATGATGGTGATTTCTATAATGAATTCTATATCGACCACCCTACCCAGTCTTTCCGCCAGGTACTGTTCCAGAATCTGACCATGCGGGATGATGGCGTGGAACTGAAGGTGGTAAAAAGAGACGGAGGTTACTCCATTCTTACCGATGGCAAATCCCTGACCCTGACCACCAAAGTGGATTCCGGCAAGGATTCCACCTGCACTTTTAATCTGGCCCAGGCCAGCTTCTTTGAAGGTGAAACCGAATAAGAGTTTACGCTCGCACGTCAGCAAGGCTCCGGTAACGGAGCCTTTTCTTTATCCCCGCCCCAGCGCCACAATAAATTCCCACTCCGCTTTACTGACCGGCTGAATGGATAAACGTCCCTGACGAAACAGCACCATGTTCTGCAGCTCGCTGTGGGTCTTCATGGCTTTCATGCTCACCACGTGCGGAAACTTTTCCGTAAATTTGATATCCACGCAGTACCAGCGGGGCGTATCCGTTGTGGATCTGGCATCAAAATAAGGACTGTCTTCAGTAAACTGTGCAGGGTCCGGGTAAGCGGCCTTCACCACCCGGGCCGTACCCGCCACCCCCGGTACCCGGCAGCTGCTGTGATAGAAAAACAGCTGATCACCCACAGCCACCTGATCCCGCAACAGATTACGGGCCTGGTAGTTGCGAATGCCATCCCAACGGCCGGTGGCCGATGGCTCACCGGCCAGATCATCGATGCTGTATTCATCCGGTTCCGATTTAAATAACCAGTACTTCATAACGGCTGTCTGCAATTATCTAAAGCGGCGTATTAATGCGGATTTCCGGCGGTGTACGCAGATCTTCGGTAAAGACTTCCGGATTTCCTTCAAAGCCCTGATCGATAAAAATACTCACCACAAAGCCGAAGAAACCGCTGTCAGGGAAATTCAGAATCTTGTAACCCAGATTGGGCAACTGGCCCACAAAACGCTCCGGCGGATCTTCATGATCAAAACTGTCCATCATCTGCATGGCGATGGGTTCATTGGTTTCCCCCAGGAAATTGAAAAACGCCGCCAGATCCAGATTGCGCTTGGTGGACACCCAGATCCAGTTTTTGGTCTGATTCACACCGGATTCAATCATCTGTTGTTCGTTGGCATCGATCACACCATCCACAATGCCGCCCTCCTTGGGCCCCAGGGCAGAACGCATGGTGGCACCCAGCAGCTTATTGCCTTCGGTGGACAGCGTCAGCACCGGGTCTACCAGTAACTTGCGTCTTACGGACGGCATCAGCACCCGCACATCATAGAACATGGCCTTGGGGTAATGATGCAGCTGCAGGCTGATCTTCAGAATGGGTAAATTCATCAACCACAAGGTTACTTTCAACTGGGTGGTGGAACGAATCGGCCCGGTTACCTCACCCATGGGCAGGGCAATAAACTCATCATTGTTAAGGGAGGTTTGTGTAATAGGTGTCACCAGGCCACCGTCCAGGCGGATCTTCATGGAATCCAGGGGTGGTTCACCCACAAAGTTACGGGCCTGAAAATCAATCCACTTCAGGTGGTTTTCCTTGTCGTAGGTCAGGCTGTAAAAGTCCGTTTCCACATGGGCCAGTTCCGAACTGTAACGCACATACTGCTCCTGTGAACGCAGCTTGGAACCGCGCAGCAGATAGGCATAACGTTTGATACCGCTTTTATCGGTCAGCTGGATTTCTGCCACCAGCTCGCCATCCATAAAATGATGCTTTTCCTTGCGGGGGCCTGCATCCTTGAATAAAAACAGAAGCTTGTCGTTGCCATCCATCAGCCCTTTGGTGCCATCGATAGGCACGTCCCAGTCTTCAAAATAAATAGCGCCACCGGTGTTGTATTCATCAATCTGAAAGGGCACCGGCTCAATCACATCATCAATCACCGCGGCCAGGGAAAGATCCTCTATCTCCATACCCAGTGCATTGGGTACATCATTACCACTGATATGAATAACTTTATAAGCGTCGATGCGCTCCAGGGGTGGCAAGGTCACGTCGCTGTAGCTGTGGGCCACCGCGGCCTGCAAAAACAGGACAAAAAGGCTCAGAATTCGGAGATGCGTCATAATTTTTCTTCTTATTCACGGGTAAACCCTGATGATATGAATTCCGGGGCCAGTGTATCAAGTCCTGAATGGTCATAGAGAAGCGATGACTGACGGTTCCTATATCGAAAGGAATAAATTAGAATCACCAATAGGGCTACACAAACCTTGCAACAATTACCGAATAATCTGAAGTCTTCGCAAACTTAGCGTCCCGGAAACACCAACCATAAACCGGATTGCTGTTGATTGATGTCATTAAAGGGGAGCCATCATGAGACGACCATGGTTTTTAGCGGTATTGATCAGTTTTTGTCTGTGCACAACCGTTTACGCCGCCTCGGTCACTGACTGGGGAAGCGCCCGTCCCGCGGTGGAAAACAAAATTGTGGGCAAGTGGCAGCTGGTGGCCGTGTATGAAGGCAGCGACAACATCAGCACCAGTCAGGCATTGAAAGATTACTGGATTTTTAAAGACAACGGCTGGGTTGAGCATTTTGAGGAACCTTTCGGCCTGCGCCGTTCCTCCTACTGGATGGAAGGCCGCAAGCTGGCAGTGCGTGACCGCGCCGGCAAGAACACCCGGGTATTCATGATCACCTACGTAGACAGCGAAAAGATGATCTGGAAACACCGCCTGGAAGGCCGTACCTATACCTACAATTTTGCCCGCTACTGACAGAAATCCGCTGTCAGTATCCTTCAGGCTGCACTTGTGGCGCGCTCAGAGTAACGGCCCCGTTCGGTGAACCCGTGCATCGTCACAGCTGGCTGGTTGGTGTATCCTTTGGGTATTATCACCGCTTAAACAAGAGTCAGCAGCCACACCATGTCCAAGCAGAAAAGCCAGTCCTGGGGACGATACTTCGATTACTCCCACCAACCCGCCGCCCTGAAAGACCGCAACGACGGCCTGCCGGAAGGAGAAGGCCCCATCCTGCCCTATGGCATGGGCCGCAGCTATGGTGACAGCTGCCTGAATGACGGCGGCAGCCTGGTCAGCAGCCGGGGCCTGAAACACTTTATCGACTTTGACAGGGAAAACGGCATTGTGCGCTGCGAAGCCGGTGTTACCCTGGCGGATCTGCACGAAGTCACCGTGCCCGCCGGCTGGTTTGTTAAAGTCACTCCCGGTACCAAGTTCGTCACCATTGGCGGCGCCATCGCCAACGACGTTCACGGCAAAAACCACTGGCGCGCCGGCACCTTTGGCTGCCACGTTATCCGCTTTGAAATTTTACGCAGCAATGGCGAGCGCCTGGAATGCTCGGCGGAACAGAACCCGGAATTGTTCAAAGCCACCATCGGCGGCCTGGGCCTGACCGGCATGATTGTCTGGGCCGAGTTCCAGCTCAAGCCCATTAAAAACCCCTTTATCGACGATGAAAGTTTTCAGTGCGCCAGCCTGGACCACTGCATTGAACTGTTCGATGAATCCCGGGAAGATTACGAGTACCGCGTCGCCTGGATCGACTGCCTGGCCAGTGGCGACAACCTGGGCCGCTCCATTTTTACCCGCGGCAATCATAATCAGACGGCACCCAACAACACGAAAATATCCCGCCAGAAATTATCCGTGCCTGTGACCTTTCCCCACGGGGTTCTCAATTCCTTTACGGTGAAATCCTTTAACGCCCTGTATTACCGCAAGCTGATGCAGCCGAAGGTCAGCAAAAAAGTGCACTATGATCCCTTTCACTATCCTCTGGACAGCATTCATCAGTGGAACCGTATTTACGGCCCCAAAGGCTTTATGCAGTATCAGTGTGTGGTAACGGAAGAACCGGTAGCCGCGTTGAAAGAACTGCTGAAACTGATCGCCGCTTCCGGACAGGCATCGTTCCTGAGCGTGCTCAAGGAACACGGCCCGGTGGAATCCCCCGGCATGCTGTCGTTCCCCCGCAGGGGCTATACCCTGGCGCTGGATTTTCCCAACAAGGGGGAGCGTACTCTGGCATTAATGCGCCAGCTGGACCGGGTGGTGAAAGAAGCCAAGGGGGCCATCTACCCCGCCAAGGACGCCCGCATGCCGGCAGACATGTTCCAGTACAGCTACCCGGAATGGCAAAGCTTTGAGCAGTATATTGATCCGCGCTTTGAATCCAGCTTCTGGCGCCGGGTAATGGAAAAGGACTGACGACAAAGCCTGGCAGGGCAGCTTATCAGCCACATAGCTGTTTACTGGGCTCCTGATCCAGCGGATCAGGCTCAAGACCCAGGTATGCTTTACGTAAATGATTCCACATTTTCAGGTGATTAAAGTCAGGTTCTTTCAGTATTTTCTGGTCAGGCGTCAGATAGGGGCTGGGCAGAAAAACAGTCATCTGCTGTTCGTTGGCGCCATTAAACAGGCGTAATCCCCAGCTGGACGGGCGGCCATCCTCCCGCAGATTCCGATAAAGCTCTGCCCGGGACGTACACCGGATTCTGGAAAGTTCCGGCGAGGTCGGGTTACGCCGGGTACCCTTGTTTTCACCGATGCATAAATGAAAATGCCAGTGACCAAAGTCCACAGTTAAATAGCCGTCGTATAAATTCACACGTTGCGGTGCATTGGGAGCACGCACTTCCCAGACACCACCCTGAACCGCTGTTCCGAAATGAATACAGTCCCAGTAGTTTTCGAACACATCCGTCAGCAACTTCAGCAAGAATTCTGTATCCGTAGGTAACTCAAAAATTTCGACTTTGCCGTTACCCAGCTCTGTTTCTATCCGTCCTCTCATGGCGGGATCTCCTTTGGATTATGATCTGGCGGGTTTGATTGCGCCCAGGGCGGTAATAACCAGGCCCCGGTCGTTGCCATGGGGCACACTGCCGGCAGCCTGCACCCGGGCGTTCAGATGAAAAAACTGTTTCAGGCTTTGCTCGGTAATCACTGTCTCAGCAGAACCGTCAGCCTGCAATTGTTGCTCTGCCAGCAATAACAAACGGTCGCAGTAGCGCGATGCCATAGTCAGATCATGAATGGCCGCAATCACCAGATGCCCCTGCCGGGCCAGGGACTGCGATAACTCAAGCACCTCCAGCTGATGACAGATATCCAGATTGGCAGTGGCCTCATCCAGTAAAATCACCGGTGTCTGCTGGGCAATGGCCCGGGCAATCAATACCCGCTGGCGTTCGCCGCCGGACAGTTCATTGATCCTCCGCCGCGCAAACCGGGTCGTATCGGTTTGCTCCATGGCCTGTACAATAATATCCATATCCAAAGCACCGGGAGGCTGAAATCGGCCCAGCCAGGGATTGCGCCCCATGGCAACAATCTCTTCCACGGTGAAGGCATAATTTACCTGAGCATCCTGAGGCACCAGGGTAATCTGTCTGGCCAAAGCTCGACGCTTGATCGTACAAAGGTTTTGATTGTTTAACAGCAGCGTACCTTGAGTGGGTTTATTCAGCGCCATCATCAGGCGCAGCAGTGTCGATTTCCCGGCACCATTAGGGCCGATCAATCCCACCAGTTCACCGGGATACAATTGCAATTGAATATTCTTCAGTACCGGCGTGTCACCATAACCAAAACTGACCTGCTGTGCCTGAAGCAAGCTAGTATCCGTTTCCAGATTCCTGCCGGCATGGTCATACAAGGTACGGCGTTGACAGGCGTCTATTTGCGGGTTCGTATAGGTCGTCATGGGTTATACCTGCATCAGGTTGCGTTGCCTGAGCAACAGAAACAAAAAGAAAGGTGCGCCCATGGTGGCTGTGACCACACCCAAGGGTATGGTGGTGTAGCTGGCATCGCCACGGATCAGCAAATCAGCCGACACCAGAATCAAGCCACCGAATAACGCGGATAACGGCAACAATCGCTGGTGATGTGGGCCCACCATCAAGCGCACAATATGGGGTACAACCAGACCGATAAAACCGATACCTCCGGCCACCGACACAGCACAACCGGTCAGCAACGCGGTAACCAGCAACAGGTACAAACGCACCCTGGGCACATCAATACCCACCGCATTGGCGTGAATTTCACCCACCAGCATGATATCCAGGTCACGCTGACAACTGATTATCACCACCATGCTCAGTATAAAAACCGGTAACAATAAAAATACGTGATACCAGTTCCGCCCATCCAGACCACCCATGGTCCAGTACACGATGGATTTGCCAACTTCCCAGTTCTGCAACGCCAGCGCCAGCACCAGAGAACTCATGGCAATATTGAAAGCACTCACCGCCACACCCGACAACAACAAGGTGCCCACCGGGGTATGACCTCGATAGGTGGCTATCTGATACACCATCAGCAGGGTGACGCCGGCGCCCACAAAAGCAAACAGGGGCAACGCCCAGACAGTACTGGCCGCAAGGCCAAAAAAGATAGCGATGACCGCCCCCAGAGAAGCACCGGATGAAACACCGAGAATAGAGGGCGATGCCAACGGATTGCGAAACAGCCCCTGCAGCACAGCACCACACACAGCCAGCGAAGCGCCAACCAATACAGCACAAATCACCCGCGGCAAACGCACCTGGTAAACGATGGTGTGCTGCCAGCCAGACACATCCATCCAACGGGTATCCAACAAATGGCCGCCAGTCAGATTAATCAATATCTGTAAGGTACGGGCAAGCCCGATATCCGAAGGGCCAATGGCAACGGCAGCGACCATCACCATCAAAAGTACGAGCCCGGTAAAAATTATCACTGGCCGATAAGGTAAATGGGTCATGTGGCATTCTCATCTGGCTTTGCAAATTCGTCTGGGTGCAATAGCCGGGCAATTTCTTCCACCCCCCTGACACGAAAGGGTGAACCGGAGGTTAGCCAGGCTCCGCTCAAACTGTAAACCCGCTGGTTCCTTACCGCGGGCACATCTTGCCAGGCGGGATCACTGGTCAGAATATCCCTGGCTGTACGCCCGTCTTCCGTATCCCAGTCACTCAATAAAATAACGTCCGGCAACAACGAGATAGCGATTTCCGGTGAGATGCGGGTGTAACCTTGCAATCCTGTTTCTGCCAACACATTACGCCCCCCGGCCAACCGGATAGTTTCATCCATCAAACTTCCGGGGCCGGAGGTTGAACCGCTCAGGCTGTAGTAGAGCACCCTGGGTTTCCGCAAGTCCCGGGTTTTATCACGCACCGCCTGGATTCGCCCGTCCATTTCCGACAGCCACTGTTCCGCACGTGCTTCCTCTCCCAGGGCCTTAGCCAGCGTCCTCAGGTTATTGCGAATATCCGCATAGGTATGGAAGTTGGCAAAGCGAATAACCGGAATTCCCGTGCCCAGCAACATCTGCACACTGGTCGCGTTACTGTAGGCCGCCACAATCACCAGATCCGGTTCAGCAGCAATAAACTCTTCGATGGTGCCATGATTACGGGATATTGAATGACCGAAGACACCGCCGACATTACTGATGCCGGGATCATCGGCCAGATAGGTTACGCTCTGAATGCGTTCCTGTGTGGTCAGACGTGACAGCATCTCATCCCCCGTGAGAATTCCGGACATGATGCGTTGTGGCGGCTGTGCCAGTTCAATCTCCCGCGCCACCGGATCCACAATGGTACGGGGAAACTGCTGTACCCCATGGCTATACAGCACCTTGCTGTTGCCAAGTTCTGCGCCAGGTAGCAGTGCAACATGCGGCGCAAGCCGGATTAACACTACCGAAAGCACCATAACCAGAAGTACGCCGCCAATAACAATGATCTGTGATTTGCTCAACATCCAGAACGCCCTGTCAGAAGCTGTAATCCACTCCGGCAATACCGTAAACACCGGGTTGTTCGTAACCCAGACCTTCTTCAATATCCTCATCAAAGATATTCTCGATACGGGTGTAAAAGCTCAGTGCGTCGGTAACGGCATAACGGGCTGCAACATCCACGCGGACATAGGATTCCATTTCCACATCTGCAGCCCAGCGTAAACGAGGGTCGCTATAGTAGGCATTGGCGCTCAGATTAAGCCGGTTCCAGAAATAATCGAGTCCAATATTGGCTTTATGGCGGGCGATCTGAACCGTGCGCTGCCAACCGCCATTTATTTTTTTGGTTTTGGAGTCGGTATAGGTGTAGTTTGCGTTGAGTGTCAGCGTTTCGGTCAGATCAGCTCTGGCGGTTAACTCCACACCTTGTGTGCGTTGCTGATCACCATTGTTGTAGGCACCAAAAAATCCGGGATCGTTGGGTCGCTCCAGCGTGCCATCGTAAAGAATCACATCTTCAAGCTTGGTATGCCACCAGGTGATGTCCCAGTTCAGGCTGAGTATTTTTTGCCGAAAGCCGATTTCCAGAGTCCGCCCTTCTTCTGGAGTAATCTGTGCATTGCCGTACGTGGGGTTATACAGCTGACTCAGGGTTGGGGCCTTGAAGCTGGTGGCAACATTGTAAAATAGCGATTGCTCGCCAAACTGGAAACTGGTGCCAAAGCTGCCCGTGGTCTGCGATCCCCAGTCCTCATGGTTATCGATACGCAAACCAGCGGAAACCACAACCGTCACCTTGTCGGTATCTGCAACCGTCAGCTCCCCGTTACTGTAAAAAGAATGATGACTGGCATCACCTGACAATTCACCATAACTGCCGAACTGGCGGGCCGACGCGTCAAAGTGTTCAACCCCCAGCAAGACTTGCAGTGATGAACGGGAATAGATCAGATCATAGTTAACCTGATCACTTTCATCTTCATAGGTAGAGTCGACAGCTGTGTCTCTGTCATTTATCGGTATGACATCGCCGGCATTGTAAATCGTTCCATTCCAGACCGGTTGCACACCATCTACCGGTGCAATCACATTTCCCAGAAACCCGTTGGCAGGATCCATTGTGCGATAGCGATTATCTGTAGCAGAGACTCTTAGTGTCTGTTTCCAGTTTGCCGTTATACGATGATTAACATTGGCTGAAACCACCTCAACCTCAGTTGCCGATGCCTGGTCAGGGTCAGGAACCTGAAACGCCCAGTGTTCTTCCCGGGAACCGAGTCCACCACTTGCTTCAAGCAACTCCGCATAGCCAAATTCATTATCGGCCTTGAAATAGTTCAGCCCCACATCAACAGAATCGGTTATATAGTTCAGTTTTGCCTGAGCTGTCTGATCTTCATAATATTCATATTTGTGAACGCCATCGCTGTCAGTCCGGGACAGATTAACGGCATAGCGCAAGGTGCCCGCACCCAACGGTGCACTGTCGTTGATACTGGTTTTTACCTTTTTCCAGCCGAGCGAGCCCGCCTCTGCCCCCACTGAAATATCCCGGTATTCGCCGTTTTTAGTGGTAATGGCAATCACACCCGCTGTGCTGTTGGAGCCATACAGGGCCGCCTGTGGTCCGCGCAGCACTTCTACCTTTTCAATAGTATTTGGATCAAGCTGGCCAATTAAGTGCCTTACATCACCGGTGCTACCCTGATTGAGCACAGTGCCATCCAGCACAAACAGAATGTTCCCTGAACTGAAACCCCGCATTTTGATGTAATTAAACTGCCCCGGGCCACCTGCCTGCTTGAACTCAACACCCGGTACGCTACGCAGCACTTCCGTAAAGTCCGTAAAGCCTTTTGTCTCTATCTCATCCGCAGTAATAACCGTCACCGATTGCGTCAGGTGCGACATCTGCTTTTCCAGCTTGGTGCTGCTTACCACCATCTGCCGCATTTGCTCCGGCTGCTCAGTTAAAGCCTGGCTGTTTGCGGCCAGGAACAAAGGTAGTAGTGAATAACCGATACTCGTTAAGCGTGACATAACGCGCTCTCTCCCAAATTTACAACATGAAAGAAGAAAGCTGCCGGATACGAATCTGGAACAGAAGAAAACACCGTTCAGCGCGAAACCCGCAGACGGTTCTTGATCCTGGATGTATAAACAAACGAAGGTTGAAAATACCAGGCGCAGAAGAGACACGTCCGTTGCAGCTTGTTAATTACGCCACTGCAACGGTGATCCGCCCACAAAGAAACCTCGCTCTATGGCACAGTAACGATTAACAACAGCAGGTCTCCTGACTTGCACCTCACGGCTTGTTTCCGCCTTCCCGTGGATTAAAAAACACAGTGGCTGTGTGGAAACTCGCTAAGTGCTTACAGTTGCGAGGACAGTTACGGATTTGCACCGTATTCCCTTGTTTCATCCCGGGATTTTTTGCGTGAATATTTGAATTCAGCGCCCCGGGAGCTTGTTGCTTGGCGAGACATCATAGTGATCCCCAAATCAAAGTCAACAACAACAGACGATTGACAGATGCCATTGCCTGATTTAATTTGGGCGCACTTGTATCAGGTGCACGCTCTGAATCAGGGAATAATTATGACAGTTTTCAACAAACTGTTTTTTCTGATTCAACGTGTTAAACGGGAAACCGGTGCGCAATAAATACTTGATTGCAAAGCCGATACTGCCCCCGCAACAGTAGGTGAGAAACCGCTGCTACAGGCCACTGTTCCGTTCGTTGCAATAACGAACAGGGAATGGGAAGGCGCAGCAGGATATTGCTCACGAGTCTGGATACCGGCCTGAACAAACGATGGTTATTCCTTTCGCGGTGGGCGAAACAGACCAGACAATCGTAAAGTTTGAGTTTGAGCTTGATTTTAAGCTTGAGTTTGCCTCACAAGACTGACTTGTGCTGAACAGTTCTTAAGAGTTCTGAATCTTAACAACCAGCATGGCTCAACACCTCTGCCCGGCAACGGCTTCGATTTTCTGATTCTGCATTCACTCCATTGCGATTTATTGCAATCAAATTACTCCGGAGTGATTCATGGCCCAGATAGACGACAACCGAAAGCAACGTCACAACACCACCATGCAACGCAAGAAAGCCGTGATCGACGAGCAGATTGCCAACGCACAGGAAGAGCGCGGACTGGTGATTTTTATTACCGGTAACGGCAAAGGTAAAAGCACCTCGGCATTCGGCACCGGCTTTCGTGCACTGGGTCACGGGCACCGAATTGGCGTGGTGCAGTTTATCAAGGGCACTCAATCCACCGGCGAAGTGATCTTTCTGCAGCAGCACAATCCCAATCTGGATTACTTTGCCATGGCCACCGGTTTTACCTGGGATACCCAGGACTGGGACAAGGACAAGGCCGCAGCGGACGAATCCTGGGGCCACGCCAGACAGATGCTGCAGAACGACAGCATCCAGCTGGTGATACTGGATGAACTTACTTACATGCTGAAGTTCGGCTATCTGGATATGGATGAAGTGATTAATACCATACAGAACCGGCCAACGATGCAGACCGTGATTATTACCGGCCGCGGTGCCAAACCGGAACTGGTTGAAATCGCCGATACCGTCAGTGAAATCCGCGATGTGAAGCATGCCTTCAGAGCCGGCGTTAAAGCCCAGGCGGGAATCGATTTTTGATGATACCTCCATCTGTGCTGTCCGTTTCAGGTTATCAGGCAGGGGAACTGGTTTTGATTCTGATACTGTTGGCCACTCTGGCCCGAACAGCCATTGCAGAGGACCAGTTGCCCACCCTGGTAAGCACCAACCTGTGTGCTGATCTTGTGGCACTGAGCCTGGCACACCCCCGCCAGATTCTGTCGGTATCGCAAAAAAGTCAGGACCCGGCGCGCTCCCCCTATGTGGCACAAGCGCAACAATACCTGGCCAATACCGGCGGCGCCGAGGAAATCATTCACCTGCAGCCGGATATTGTACTGGCGTCGCGCCGCTGGAAAAGCCATCCGCAAGGCAAAGAGTTCCTGCGTCTGGGCATTGACGTTATCGTACTGCCGCCGGCAGCCAGCTGGCCGGAGATTATTGATACAACCCAGTGGCTGGCAGACCGTATCGGCCGAACGGCCCGCGGCGAACAGGTCGTTCATCAGCTGGCGCAGCGACTGGCAGCTCTGAAACGATCCGCGCGTCCCCTCAGTGTGCTGTATCTGCGCCCCACCGGCGGCAGTGCCGGCAGCGCGACCTTCGTAAACACCGTGATGAAGGCAGCGGGTATTCAAAATCATGCCGGCAAGCTGGGGCTGAAAGGCTGGGGCAATGTGCCGCTGGAACGCATTCTCATGGAACCGCCGGATGCTTTTCTTATCAGCAACTTTGTGCGCGACAACGGCCATGAAGAAACCCGTATTTCACGCCACCCCGTTCTGACCGGGTTACTGGCCGACAAGCCCCGCTACACCATGAACAACGGGTACTGGAGCTGCGACACCTGGCACCTGATTCATGCCGCCGAGCATTTGAGAAAGCAGATCACAACGTCCGCCGGGAAGCCTTCATGAACCGGCTGCATCAGGCACAAAACCCCTGGCTACTCAATTGCGGACTGCTGATCACCTTACTGGTACTGGCGCTGGCGTCACTGGGTATCGGTCCCGTCGGGCTGAGCAGTATCGAGATCGTATCGGCACTGTTCAGCAGTGATACGGCCGCTGATCCGCGCCAGCACATCATTGTGGTGAACATTCGCCTGCCCCGGATTATTCTGGCGGTTCTGGTGGGCGGCTCGCTCGGCATGGCCGGTGCTGCATTGCAGGGGCTGCTGCGCAACCCGCTGGCTGAACCCGGCTTGCTGGGCATTACCTCCAGCGCCAGTTTTGGTGCGGTGGTGTGTCTGTATTTCGGGCTGGCCGGCAGCAGTGCCTGGTTGCTGCCGGTATCCGCCATGAGCTGCGCCGCGCTGGCAACACTGGTACTTTACGGGATTGCTCACCGTAGCAGCAGCACCCTGACCCTGATTCTTGCCGGCGTGGCACTGTCCTCACTGGCGGCAGCCCTGACATCACTGACCCTGAACATTGCGCCGGAACCTGCCGATGTACAGGATATGGTTCACTGGCTGCTGGGTTCACTGCGGGATCGCAGCTATAACGATATTCAGCTGTGCCTGCCCTTTGTGCTGGCCGGTACCGGACTCCTGCTGGCCAGTGGCAACAAACTGAACTCCCTCACCCTGGGGGAAGACGAAGCCCGCAGCCTTGGCATAAACCTGAATCGACTGCGCCAACAAGTGATTGTGGGTACTGCCCTCTGTGTCGGAGCCAGTGTGGCCATCAGTGGTGCCATCGGTTTTGTGGGCCTGGTGGTACCTCATGTGCTGCGCCGCTTTGTGCAGTATCACCCGTCACGCCTGTTACTGAGCAGCGCCCTGGGGGGCGCCATCCTGTTGCTGGCGGCCGATACCCTGTTACGCCTGTTCAGCGATACCCGCGAACTCATGCTGGGCGTGGTTACGGCGCTGATTGGCGCACCCTTCTTTTTTGCTCTGGTGCTGAAAAACCGCGAGGTTGCAGGATGAGTTTCCGGAGTGAACAGGCCCGCGCCGGTTCACCTGGCAAACAGAACCCGCTGCTTTGCGCCCGGCGTATCAGCGTGCGCACAGGAACCCGTGCACTGGTATCGGATGTGTCACTTGAACTGAATGAAGGCGAATTCCTGGGGCTGATCGGCCCCAACGGCGCCGGTAAAACCACCCTGCTCAAATCACTGGCCCACCTGAACCATTATCAGGGCGAGGTGCATCTTGCTAATCAGAGTATCCGGCAAATGCCAGCCAACCGGCGCGCCCGCCTGCTGGCCTACCTCGCTCAGGAGGATAAAGTTTCCTGGCCGTTAAGTGTTCGGGACTTTGTGGCACTGGGGCGCACCCCCTATAAAACACCCTGGCCGGCAAAATTCCGCGGCTTTCGCAGTTCTCATAACTCTTACACTATTCCCGGCCGCAGCAATGACCAGACCCTGATTGCCAGTGCCATAGAACAAACCGGACTGGGTGGGCTGACACAGCGGCCAATGAATACGCTGTCCGGTGGAGAACGGGCAAGAGCACGCCTGGCCCGGGCCATTGCCGTAGACGCTCCCCTGTTGTTGATCGATGAACCCGTGGCCGCGCTGGATCCGTATTACCAGTTAAACGTCATGGAACTGCTTAAAGCCCAGTGCCAACAGGGCAAATCGGTGATTGTGATTCTGCATGACCTGACACTGGCCAGCCGTTTCTGTCAGCGGCTGATGTTACTGGACCAGGGCAAGGTCATTGCCAGCGGCGAACCCCGCACCGTGTTAACACCCAAAAACCTGCAGCGGGTTTACAGCGTTCGCGCCATGGTGGGCGAACATCAGCAACAACCTTTCGTGGTGCCCTGGTCCTGCGAAAGGCCTTCCCGTGCACCCACCCACACACACAATGTCAGCCCCTCTGCGTGGCAGGAGAACCCCCTATGAACACCACACTTCTGGTTTGCGATACCTGCGGATACGACGCCGCCAATCCCGATGCCGTACGCCCGGGTAAACGCCTGGCGGATCAACTGGAACAGGCACTGACAGAACGACAAGGGCAAAGCGCCTCACCGGAACTGGCCATACGCCTTGAACGGTTTTCCTGCCTGATGGCCTGCAAAAGGTACTGCACCGTACAGATCAGACACCCCCACAAGATTGGCTACCAGCTGGGGGACATGCACCCGGACACCGACAGCACCCAGGCTATTCTGGACTACACCTCCCTTTACACCGTATCAGATACCGGACAGGTGCCCTACCGGCAATGGCCCGAACAGGTAAAAGGCAAGTTTATCGCCCGCTTTCCGGTACTGGAAAACACAAGGAATCCGACATGACCACAGCAAACAACCGAAAAATTCCCGCCACTATTGTTACCGGCTTTCTCGGTAGCGGTAAAACCACTTTGTTAAAACATATTCTGGATAATGCCGACGGCCGGCGCATTGCCGTTATCGTTAACGAGTTCGGTGAACTGGGCATTGATGGCGACATTCTCAAAGGCTGCGGACTGGGCTGCGAAGATGAAAGCGGTGAAAATCAGGGCACTCTCTATGAACTGGCCAATGGCTGCCTGTGCTGCACAGTGCAGGAAGAATTCTTCCCGGTAATGCAAAAGCTGATCGAGCGGCGCCAGGATATTGATCATATCCTGATTGAAACCTCTGGCCTGGCCTTGCCCAAACCCCTGGTACAGGCCTTTAACTGGCCTGAAATCAAAAACGCCTGCACTGTGGATGCGGTAATTACGGTGGTGGATACCCCGGCCACCGCCGCCGGCCAGTTTGCTGCCAATCCGGCGGCGGTCGACAACCAGCGCCGGCAGGATCCCAACCTGGATCACAACTCATCTCTCCATGAACTCTTTGAAGACCAGCTGAGCGCAGCAGATCTGGTAATACTGAGCAAAACCGATCTGGTGAACGATGCCGCACGGGATAAAGTCGCTGACCTGGTGCGGAAAGAAATCCTCCCTCAGGTAAAAGTAATTCACAGCGACAGCAAGGGCGTGGAACTGAGCCTGATGCTGGGACTGGACAATGCCGCCGAAGACCAGATTCATTTACGGCAATCACATCATGAGCATCATCATGATGATGCTGGAAATCACGAGCATGATCACGACCAGTTCGATTCGGTGGTGGTCACACTGCCGCTGGTGGACAAAGCCCGCCTGCTGACGGAACTGAAAAACCTGGTTGAAACACACACCATTTATCGCATCAAGGGATTCGTTGCGCTGCCCGGCAAACCCATGCGCCTGATTGTGCACGGCGTCGGCCAGCGTTTTGATCATTACTTTGATCGCCGCTGGCAAGGGGATGAAACGCCCCATACGCATCTGGTACTGATCGGCCGCGATCTGGATCAGGCTCAACTGACAAACGCATTACAGTCCGCCTGTGTCGATTCTCGGGCGGAAACAACCCAACCTGCCGGCGAGGTCAGTTAATGCATTTGCTGGCAGCACAACCGGGGGGTTTTATTGACGATGATTCGGTTATAGTTCGCATGGAACAGACCCCTGCCGATATCGTGATCCTGAGTGCGGCAGATACAACGCTGGCGTTGCTGGCATCCCAGTGCCCGCAGCGGAACAGTGAAAGCAACAGCGATCACTATCCCGATGTACGCCTGGCCAATCTGATGCATCTGCGTCAGCATGCCTCCATTGATCTGTATATCGACGAAGTGCTGCAACACGCCCGGGTGATTATTATCGATCACCTGGGTGGCGAAAGTTACTGGCCTTACGGCACCGGCCGGATCATTGAACTCTGTAATGACAGCAGCATTCACTTGGTGATGTTTTCCGGCGACAACAGTGAAGATATCAACCTGCTGCAAAAGAGCACTGTTAACGCTGATACGTGTCGCGCACTATGGCGCTATCTGCGCGAAGGCGGCGCTGCCAATGCGCAACAGTTTTACCGTTTTATCGGCCGGCAGTTTTTTGATTTACCGCTGGATCCCTTACCCGCCAAACCCTTGCCGGAAGTCAGCATCTTTCACCCGGATCAGGAGGTAGCCTCTGTCAGCGACTGGCAAACACAGTGGCATGCAAATACCAGTACAGTTGCCATTCTGTTTTACCGCTCGCACTTACAGGCAGGTAACACCCGCGCCTTTACCGCCTTGTGTCGGGAACTGCTGGCGCGCGGACTGAACCCGCTGCCGGTGGCACTCACCTCCCTGAAATCCGAGCTGTGCAAACAAACCCTGGAGCAACTTTGCCGGGAGCATGCTGTTAACCTGATTCTGAACACCACAGCCTTTGCCCACTCGGCCATGGATGATCCCGGTGATCATTCCCTGGTGGATGATATTCCGGTATTGCAATTAATCATGAGCGGCGACAATCAACAGCTCTGGGAAGACGATGCCCATGGCCTGCGCCCGCGGGATATTGCCATGCACGTAGCCATGCCGGAAGTGGACGGGCGCATCATTACCCGCGCCATCAGTTTTAAGGGCCTGGATTTTCATTGTGACCTGACCCAGTGTGATGTAGTGCAGTACCAGCCTCACGAAGAACGCATTCGATTTATTGCCAGCCTCAGTCGCAATCTGTGCAGACTGCGCAACAAAGCCAACGAAGAAAAATCCCTGGCACTGGTGATGGCAAACTACCCCACCCGCGAAGGCCGGCTGGGTAACGGGGTGGGCCTGGATACCCCGGCATCCGTCATCACCATCCTTGAAACCCTGCAACAGCAGGGTTATGACATCAGCAACATACCCGCCAACGGCGATGCCCTGATGACGCAACTGAAGCAAGGCGTTACCAATGATCCGGAAAACTGGCCCCTGCGCCCGGCCATGCAAAGCCTGGCCATGGCAAGTTACCTGGAGTTTTTTGCCACACTGCCACAGGCCAACCGCAACGCGGTGATCGAACGCTGGGGTAATCCGGAAGACGACCCCATGATCCGGCAAAACCGTTTTATGATTGCCGGGATGCGTTGCGGCAAAGTGTTTGTGGGCATTCAACCGGCACGGGGTTACCACCTGGATCCCATGGCCAACTATCACGATCCTGATCTGGTGCCGCCCCATTATTACCTGGCGTTTTATTGCTGGCTGCGCCAGGTGTTTGGCTGCGATGCCATTGTGCATGTGGGCAAGCACGGCAATCTGGAATGGTTGCCCGGCAAAAGTGTTGCCCTGAGCAACCACTGCTGGCCGGATCTGATTTTTGGCCCCACCCCCCATTTGTATCCTTTTATTGTGAATGATCCCGGCGAAGGCACCCAGGCAAAACGCCGCGCCCAGGCCATTATTATTGACCACCTGATGCCGCCCCTGACCCGTGCCGAAAACTACGGCCCCCTGCAGGATCTGGAACGCTTGCTGGATGAATACTACGAAGCCCTGACCCTGGACAGCAAACGCTCTGCCCTGCTACGCCGCCAGATTCTGGAGCACGTGGTGGAACAGAATCTTCACCAGGATCTTGGTGTAAAACCACCGGACACTGAGGCCGACGAACAGGCGCTGCTCAACAGCACCGACGCCTATCTGTGTGAATTAAAGGAAAGTCAGATTCGCGATGGTTTGCATATCTTCGGCCACTCGCCGGAATCCACCCAACAACGGGATACCCTGCTGGCCCTGGCGCGTTTTCCCGTTGGCCAGGGTAACGGGCGCAACAACAGTCTGATACGGGCACTGGCAGCTGACCTGCTTTACCTGGATGGCTTTGGTGCGGATGATTTCGATCCACTGAACAGCCAGTGGGATGCCCCCTGGCAAGGTCCCAGGCCGGCGATTCTGAGCCAACTCAGCGATCAGCCCTGGCGCAACAGTGGCGACACCCGCGAACGACTGGAATGGCTGGCACAATCGCTGCTGGAACAGGCACTGGGTGGCAGCTTTTCTGCGGAACAGGCGCGGCAGAAAAGCTGGCCACACACAGCAGCAGTCACCGAGCGCATACTGCAAAACCTGTTACCCAGCCTGCAGGCCTGCGGCCCGAATGAACTGCAGCAACTGGTGCGGGGTTTATCGGCACGCTTTGTTCCCCCCGGTCCCAGCGGCGCGCCCTCGCGGGGGCGGCCCGATGTATTACCCACCGGGCGCAATTTTTTCTCGGTAGATACCCGTGCTGTTCCCACGCAAACCAGCTGGCAGGTGGGCTTCCGCTCCGCCAATCTGTTAATTGAAAAATACCAGCAGGAACAAGGGGACTACCCCACCGCTATCGGTTTGTCGGTATGGGGCACCTCCACCATGCGCACCGGCGGCGATGATATTGCCCAGGCCTTTGCCTTGATGGGCGTGCGCCCCAAATGGGCCAGCGGCAGCCACCGGGTAACGGATTTTGAAATCATGCCCATGTCCCTGCTGGACCGGCCCCGGGTGGATGTGACCCTGCGGGTATCCGGTTTCTTTCGCGATGCGTTCAGCAACATCATGAATCTGTTCGATGCCGCGGTTCAGGCACTGGCAGAACTGGACGAACCGGATGATATCAATCCCATCCGCGCCCGTATCCGGCAACAGAGCCACCAACTGCAGCAACAGGGTATCAACGCAACCGAAGCCCGGCGGCAGGCAGGCTACCGAATCTTTGGCGCCAAACCCGGTGCCTATGGTGCCGGCCTGCAGGGCCTGATGGACAGCCGCGAATGGCGCGACGACAGCGACCTTGCCAGCGCCTATCGCAACTGGGGCGGCTACGCCTACGGCCAGCAGGATTTCGGCACCGATGCCCGTGAACAATTCAGCGCACGTCTGGCGGAGATTGAGCTGGTGGTACAAAACCAGGACAACCGCGAACACGATCTGCTGGACTCCGATGACTACTACCAGTTTCAGGGCGGCATGACTGCGGCTGTGCGCCATTTCAGCGGACAACAGCCGCAGATATTTTTTGGCGATCACAGCAACCCCCAATCACCGCGCATTCGTTCCCTGGAACAGGAAATCAGCCGGGTAATCCGTTCCCGGGTCACCAACCCCAAATGGATTGCCGGTGTCAAACGGCACGGTTACAAGGGCGCATTCGAAATGGCCGCCACGGTGGATTATCTGTTTGCCTACGATGCCACCGCCCGGGTGGTAAGGGATGATCAGTACGCCAGCGTGACCGACGCCTACCTGAACGACAACGCCAACCGCGAGTTTCTGCAACAACACAATCCCGATGCCCTCAATGACATGTGCGAACGTTTGCTGGAAGCCATTCAACGTGGCCTATGGCAATCCCCCGGCGATTACCGCCAGCAACTGGAACAGCATCTGCTGAGCAACGAACAACAAATGGAAGGCCAATAGCATGATTTACCCGTTTCCCTTCAGCGCCATACAGGGGCAGGACGAACTCAAGACCGCGCTCCTGCTGTGCGCGGTGGATCCCATGATTGGCGGCGTACTGATCGAAGGCCCCCGGGGCACGGCCAAATCCACCAGTGCCCGGGCACTGGCTGAACTGTTGCCCAGCGGCAACTTTGTGAACCTGCCACTGGGTGCCGGCGAAGAGCAGTTGATTGGTTCGTTGAACATTGAAGCGGCACTGCAAGGAGGCGCGGTGGAATTCAAACCGGGATTACTGGCACGCGCCCATGAAGGCGTGCTCTATGTAGATGAAATCAACCTGTTGCCTGATCACCTGGTGGATGTGCTCCTGGATGTGAGCGCCAGTGGTGTGAATCATATTGAGCGTGACGGAATATCCCATCAGCATGGTGCCCGCTTTGTACTGGCCGGCACCATGAACCCGGAGGAAGGCCAGCTACGGCCGCAGTTACTGGACCGCTTCGGATTATTTATTCAGTTACAGGGCCACCCGGATACGGCTACCCGGCAAGCCATTGTGCGTACCCGGCTGGCTTTTGACGAAAACCCCGAACACTTTGTGCAGCAGTATCAGCAGGCCCAACAGCAATTGCAGCAGCAACTGATACAAGCCAGGCAGCGCCTGCAAAGGATCACCTATAGCGATGCGCATTTTGCACAGGTCAGCAGCCTTTGCAGTGCTGCCAATACGGAAGGAGTGCGTGCCGACCTGACATTGCTGCGGGCCGCCCGCGCCCACGCCGCACTGACCAGCAACAAGACTGAAGCACCGCAAATCACCCAGGCAGATATCGATACCGTGAAGGAATGGGTACTGGCCCACCGGCGCCATCCGGATGCCGGGCCGCAACAGCAAAACAACGCTGCCCGTGAACCAGAAGCACAAGATCTCCATCAGCAAACTCACCATCAGCAAGAACAACAGTCACCGGATCAATCAAAAACACAGGTACAGGCACAAACTCCGTCAACCCGGGAAGACAACAGCCCAACCGATACAAATGACGAGCGGGACTGGGGCGCACTGCCTCCGGAATTAGCAACAGAGTCCCTGCCAACAGCCACCATGGAAACACCCGCAGCGGCAAGCCTTAAAGGCATCAGGTCTCTTCCGGCAAAAAAGCGCTGAGCCGGCAACACGCAGCCTCGCCCGCTTCGGGTTTTAGCAGGCAGCCTGTACCGGCACACCAGGGTTTTGCCACCACACGGGCAGCCGCCGGTGTTGTTGAGAATCCGCAGATCCACTGGCATAAAACCCTGATCAAAAAAAACCGGCAACCGCTGACAACCCGCCATTTCGTTTACAAAAAACCAAACGCCCGTGAACACACCCTGGACTGCCTGCTGCTGGATTGTTCCGCCTCCATGTTGAAAGGCCACAACCTGACACTGGCCAAAGGGCTGCTGAATCACTGGGCACAACAGTTTTACGAACAACGCCGCCATTTTGCTGTTATCGGTTTTGCCAACAACACAGTGGAAGTGCTGCGCAAACCCGGCAAGGCCACCTGCTTTAACGGTCACTGGATTAACGCCATACAGGGTGGCGGTGGCACACCGGTGCGCCAGGCAATTACCCATACAGGCAAGCTGTTACAGCGCGTCAGCCGTCACTCACCTTACTCGCTACAAACCCGCGTCCGTTTGTGGCTGCTGACGGATGGGCGCTTTACAGATCTGCCGGAACCACCCAAAGGCATGCACGACATCACTATCGTGGATTTTGAACAACAGGCGATTGCACTGGGAAGAGCACGGCGCCTGGCGCAACACTGGCAGGCAGACTACCTGCACGCCCGCGAACTACTGCCCTGATCAGTCGCGCTCCTGCCAGCCGCGATGCGGCTCCTCCGGATGAAGCCGGAAGTAACGTCGCGTTGCCTGATTCACTTTTTTGGCCAGCAACAACGTAGACACCATAGTGGGAATCGCCATCACCGCATACATGCCATCAATCAGGCCGACTACCGCATCCAGCGACGCCACTGCCCCCACAATCACCAGCAAGGCATAAATCCATACGTAATAATGCTGATGCTCGGCGCCAATCAAAAACCCCAGACACTTGCTGCCGTAATACCAGAAGGTGAACACCGTACTCAGGCTGAGAAACACCACCATCAACGTCAGCAGGTAGGCACCTACTCCCGGTAATACGGATTCAAAGGCCTGGGCCGTAAGGGTCACACCATCCGCATCCCCGTGCCAGACAGCGGTCACCAGAATCACCAGCGCCGTGCAGGTACAGACCAGCAAAGTATCAATCACCGGCCCCACCATGGCCACCAGCCCTTCACGTACCGGCTCGTTGGTTTTGGCGGCACCGTGGGCCATGGATTCGGTACCGATGCCGGCTTCGTTGGAAAAGGCTCCCCGGCGCACACCGATCAGAATCACCGTCATCAGTACACCACTGGCAGCGGCCTCGCCGCTAAAGGCATCATGAAAAATCAACGCAAAGGCGGCGGGAATATCCGGGGCATGAATCGCCAGCACCACCACCGTCATGATCAGATAGACAAGAATCATAAAGGGTACCAGGCGGGCGGTGACCTGCCCCACCCGCTGGATATTCCCCAGAATCACCGCCAGCACCACGCCGCTGATCAGCAGGCCAAGTATCAGGTCAAAGGTAAAATGGGATTCGGCACTGGCCAGCCCGGCGGGTACCGCAATCACATCGCGAAGAATCTGCACCAGCTGATTCACCTGGAATACCGGCAAGGTGCCGAACATACCGGCCACAGCAAACAATATGGCGAGAGGCATCCAGCCTTTACCCAGGCCTTCGCGGATCACATACATGGGGCCACCCTGCAACTGCCCCAGACTGTCTTTACCGCGGTACATAATGGAAAGCGTGCAGGTGTAATATTTGGTGGCAACGCCCACCAGCGCGGTAATCCACATCCAGAATATGGCGCCGGGCCCGCCCATGGTAATGGCAATGGCCACCCCGGCAATATTACCCAGGCCAAGAGTACCGGATAACGCCGTGGACAACGCCTGAAAATGAGGAATATGGCCATCGTCATCAGCACGGTCATATTTGCCCAGCAGAATCTGGATGGCATGACGAAAGTGCAGGTAAGGCAATCCCCGGGAATACACCACAAAAAACAACCCGCCACCCACCAGCAGTATCACCAGTGGCGTTCCCCACATAAAGCCTGCAAACGCAGTAAAGGCAGCTTCCATCAAAAACCTCGTAAATCCCGGACGAAATGCCTTTTATGGTGAACTAGCGGAGCACCAGTTGCAAACCGGCCACTGCCCGCAAACAATGACCGGTTCTTTTTATGGGTTCCTTATCAATTCCTTAGCAACCACATAGTCATACCTTGAAGCGGTATAGATCAGTAAGCCGCAAGCCCATTCACACCGCCGGGCAGGCCATCCACAGCCTGAAACGTCTGCAGGCTGCCATCGCGTCCAACCTTAAAGCTCACTATCTCCTGAGTGCCCGGGCTAACCGCATACAAAAAGCGACCATTGCGGCTCATTGCCATATCCAGAGGCCCGCGCCCTTCACCGGCATTGCCTGTGACGCCATCCGAATCCAGCAACTCGATACTGCCGTCGTGAAAAACCCGATAACCGGAAATTGAATTGGATGCCGTGTTGGCAGAATAGGCATAACGACCATTGGGGCTGACCACCACCCAACAGGCGGCGGTTTCAGTGGTGGGAATAGCACTGCTGATAACCGCCAGGCTGCCATTATTCAGCACATCGTAAGACGACACAGAACTGGCATCAGCCGCACCACCGGCCGCCTCTGAAACAATCAGATGCCCACGGCGATCAAAATCAAAACCAAAAGGGGTAGGCCCGGATGACGCGCTGATAACAGGCTCGCCCGGCACGCCTGACTTATCCAGTAAAAACACATCAATCAGATTAGTCGCCTTCTCCGTGACCACCAGAGAATCTCCCTTGGGACTGAATTGAATCTGCGCGGGAGCCGTACCCTGAGTACTCAGATGACGAACAGAATCGGCAATGGGTGTTAATTTTCCCCGGCGATTCAGGGTAAAGCCGGCAATGGAATCGCTACCGGCATTCAACACATACACCCGGTTGCGATATTGGGTAACGCTAACCGGGCGCACACCACCGGAATCCACTTTATCCAACAACACCAGGCCGCGTTTAAACACGGCAAACACGGAAATATCATTACTACCGGCATTGACCGCAAACAACAGACGATTGTGTTTGCTGAGAACCACCGACCCCTGATTCCCCAGGCCATCTCCGCTGCCACTGCCACCGGTAGCAAAGGATTTCATCAGAAACAGTTTGCCTTGTGAATTTCGGCTATACATCAGCACTTCATTGTTTTCCGGGTTGTTGGTTTGTGTAAAAACCGCACCCACCGGGTAAGAGTACCAGAGGTATTTAAAAAAATTGTGCGGGGAATAATCCGCTGCAGATAAGCTGGAAAACGCCATCAACGGCACCAGCAACAAGAGTCGTAATTTATGTAAAACCTTCATTGTAAGTCTCCTAGAGTCATTTTTGCCTAACGCTTTGACACGCCATATGACTTTAGGGGTGGTACGCGCCTGCAATCCTCACAAAAGCAGCACAAAGTTATAAAATTTTTATAACAGCGACCAGGCGCCTGGAGACTTCTTTCGTTAGACCAATGTCGCGCACTTGACTCTAAGTATTTGAAATACAAAAATATTGAAGGCCTTGAACGGTTTGGCGCATCTGATCTGTGAACTTGTACATGAATTGGATCCCAGGCAGTATTCCAGTGACACAAAACAAGGCGTTAGTGCATCGAGTACTTTATTGGTAACAATGACACTACATTAGTGGCAATGTACAAACTTAGGGATAAGCAATGAACAATATCAGTCAAGGTCAAATATTTTTGCCTTTATTGGCGCTGGTCGGTTGGACATTCGTTGTTCTTTTACAGATTCCTTACCGAAGGTTCAAGGCCGGATCTGATGGTTTAGTATCGAACGACGATTTTAGACTGGGTGAATCTGAGAGAGTGCCTGAATATGTAGCTCTTGCCAATAGAAACTACATGAACCTTATAGAGCTCCCTGTGTTGTTTTATCTTGCATGTATACTGTTCTATCTGCTTGAAGGCGTTGGGATTACAGTTATAGTGCTGGCGTGGAGCTATGTGTTACTTCGTTTTATCCACAGCGCCATACATCTATCCTATAATAATGTTTCTCATCGATTGAAGGTATTTGCGTTAAGTAATTTTGTTCTTGGGATCATGTGGTTTTTAATCTTGCCGCCTATATTCAGGATTGCGATATAAACACCTGGTATAAAAATTAATGGCAGCGGATGGTTGAGATCATCACAATTTACTCTGTAACTCCAGGATCACAAAGCAATCCATGACTAAACAATCCACTACTATAGACTGGAGCTTGAACCCTTGAACAGCAATACATCGAGTAAGTTGAAACCTGTTTCGACCTATGGCGCTACCACCGGAAAACTGTTGAAATCAAAAAAGTTAAAAATCTGTGTGGCAGAAGCGACAACGGGTGGTTTGATCTCTGCGAGCCTTTTAGCGCAACCCGGGGCTTCAAAATTTTTTATCAGCAGCTGCGTTTTATACTCCAGGAAAGGGATCAAACAGTTCCTGCCACCAGAGGTTATCAAAAGCAGTAACGTCATGGATGTAGCATTCAATTATACAAACCAGGAGAACTACGTTTCTTCCAAGAAAACCTTTGTTAGAACGGTATCATCCTATTTAAGAGAACTGCACGATTGTGACTATTGCCTGTGTGAGTCAGGCACCAGTGGGCCTGAGTTCTATATCCCGGGAGTGACCAGCGGCTTTACCGCCATTGGCATTGCCGGAAGAAACAAGTTTTACGAGGAAGTATTGCATACCGGTGTTACCGATCGGGAGAGTAATATGTATCTTTTTCTAGAACGCTCACTTGAGATGCTGAACAAGGTAATCAGAGAGGAGCATGGTGAGCTTTGAAGCAACTAATTACGTCAGTGCAAACTGCCCTGCTTTCCCCATTAAATAGATCCATAGCTTTCTCGGGGATAAGTTAATTAGCAAAGCCAATAATTTATTGGCTATTCCCGGAATAACGATTGGCCCTTTGCGTTTTTCCAGCGCCTTTAGCGATATAGCCACTACCTGGTCTGCACTTTGGGATATGGCATCCAAAAATTGCTTTTTGCTGCCATCAAGGGTGCTTGAGCGCGAGATAAATTCTGTTTTGGTCACGCCCGGGCAGAGCGCCTGAACATAAATACCTTTTTCTCGTTGCTGAAACCAGAGTGACTCTGAAAACGAGGCAATAAAATTCTTGCTGGCAACATAGGTGGGTTGAATCGGAGTGGGCAGATAGTAAGTTAAAGAGGACAGGTTAATGATCCCATCCCCAGACTTGGCCGATTGCAAATAGGCATGACATAAACGCATGACCGCCTGGCAATTCACATTGAGAATATTGATTTCATTCCTGATGTCTGCTTGCTCGTATAAACCAAAGGTACTGAATCCGGCATTATTGATTAGCAAATCATAATGCTTATTGGATAGATATTTTTCACAATGGGAAATTCCCTCTTCAAGGGCAAGATCAGCCACCAGATAGTCATGGGTGCTATTCGGATACCTGTTTTGAAATTCGCTGATCAGTTCCTGCAGACGGGATTCATTCCTGGCCACCAATGTTGTGCTAAATCCCAGAGCCGCTAGTTTGTGACTGAATGCTCTGCCAATACCTTCACTGGCACCCGTAATAAAAACACGCTTTGCCATCACCAAGCCTCATTAAACTTACCATACCGTAATATTAACCTCATTCACCGGGCAGACTCAAGCATTAGGCTGATTCGTTGCTTGCAGCACAACACCGATTGTTTCATGCTGGGGCCATTATTTAACGGCAACGACGCATTCAGATCATTACTCCATCATGACGACCACACTTTATTTTGCCTACGGTTCCAATATGGCGGTGGAAAGGCTCAAAGCCCGGGTGCCTAGCGCCCGCGCCTACAACAAGGCCAGGCTGCCGGGCTATGAGTTGAAGTTTCACAAGAAAGGGGCTGATGGTTCAGCCAAGTGTGATGTGGTGGTTTCCGGTGACCACAATAGTGAAGTGCAAGGGGTTGTGTTTGAATTCAACCTGGATGAAAAACCGATTCTGGATGTGTTTGAAGGCCCCCGTTATGAATCCCACCCGGTGGAACTGATCACCGCCGGCGATCAGATGATTGAAGCCTTTCTTTACGTGGTGGCCGACAAGGCCGCACACACCGACCAGCACCTGAAACCCTTTCACTGGTACAAGCACCACGTACTTTTTGGTGCCCGCCAGGCGGCGCTGCCCGAATCCTATATTGCCGGCATTGCCGCGGTGGAAGCCATGCAGGATCCGGACAAGGAAAGAACCCGGCGGGAACTTTCCATTTATGCCGGCCTGGAGCTTCCGGATCTGCTCACAGATATCTGAGCATTAACCCGGAACACAAGTCAGCCCTGTTTGGGACCCACCCACACCTGTTGCACATTCACAAAGGCCATAATGCCGTGGGGCCCCAGTTCCCGGCCGATACCGGAATTTTTCACACCGCCACTGGGCAAACGTGGATCGGTTTTCACAATCCCGTTCACGGCGACCTGACCGGTTTCCATTTTCGCGGCCATGGCTTCGCCTTTCTCCGCGGTACTCCACACCGAACCGGCCAGACCGTATTCAGTATCGTTGGCAATGGCCAGGGCTTCATCGGCGTTTTCCGCTTTCAGAATCACGGCGACCGGGCCGAAGGTTTCTTCCCGGCAGGCCACCATGTCATTGGTCACATCCGCCAGCAAGGTGGGCGGGTAAAAATAACCGGGGCCGTCCGGTACCTTGCCACCCAGTACACAACGGGCACCGGCAGCAACAGTTTCATCCACCTGGCGGGCCAGGTTATCCCGCAAATCCGGGCGGGCAATGGGGCCTATGCGGGTGGTTTCTTCCCGGGGATTGCCCATAGGCAACTGTTCCAGGCGGGATTTCATCAGGCCGACAAATTCCTCGTACACCGGGGCTTCCACAATAATGCGCTTGGCAGCAATGCAGGATTGCCCGGCGTTGATTATGCGCGACAGCGTGAGAATATCGGCGGCTTCTTCCAGGTTGGCATCGGCCAGTACAATACTGGGGTCGGAGCCGCCCAGTTCCAGCACACAGGGTTTCAGGCTTTCACCCGCCGCTGCTGCCACTTTGCTGCCGGCGCCACCGGAGCCGGTAAAGGACACTCCCCTTACCGAAGGATGGCGAATGGCTTCCCCTGCCTGGGCATTAGCCAGCGGCAGGTTCTGCATAATATTTTGCGGGGCACCGGCAGTCACAAACACTTCTGCAATGGCCTGGGCACAGGCGGGCACGTGGGGATCATGTTTCATCAGACAGGTGTTACCTGCCATTAATGCCGGCGCGCAAAAGCGGAAGGCCAGCCAGAAAGGTGCATTCCAGGGCAGAATTCCCAGCAAGGGCCCCAAAGGCAAATGTTGCACGTAACTGTGATGGGCATCGGATGCCAGGGTGTTGGTGGCCAGATACGATTCCGCATGTTCCGCGTAATGCTCAGCACACCAGGCGGCTTTCTGCACCTCGGCCCGGGCTTCCAGTATGGGCTTGCCCATTTCATCGGTCATTAACAGGGCCAGGCGCTCTTCGTCTTCCCGCATGGCTTTGGCCACATTACGCAGTACTTCACCCCGTTCGGCAAAAGAGCGCTGTCGCCAGGATTGATAGGCATCCACAGAAGCCGCAATGGCTGCGTTCATGGCTTCCTGGCTCAGCGGGGGCACTTCATGGAGTAATTCGCCATTGGTGGGATTGATCGCTGCTAGCATGGTCTCTCCTAAGGTTCGTTGGCGGCTTTGAGCGCGTCTTTCCTGGCTTGCGCGTCTTTCCCGGATTGCGCGTCTTTCCCGGATTGCGCGTTTTTCCCGGATTGTTTCTTGGGCTTTTTCGCCTTGTTTTTCGCGTTCCCCTTTGACGAAACAAACTGCATGCTTTGTTCAGTGGTCTGCGAGCCGTTGGCTTTAATCACCATATCCTGGGGGAAATCATCAAAGAAGGACGCGCAGCCCTTGTCGGTAATGTAAATGGTATCGGAGATGCCACAGGTTTTATCGCCGTCCACACCCCACATCCAGGGGATGATATGGAAGGTCATGCCGGGCTCCAGCACGGCAGAATCCCCCTGTTTCAGGCTCATGATATAACCTTCGTCCCAGCTGGGCGGAAAGGCAATGCCAATGGAATATCCGGAACGGGTAATCAGTTTGGCGCCTACATCGTTATCCTGAATGATCATGCGCACCATATTGTCCACATCGCCCACGGTCATTCCCGGACGCACATGCTCGTGAACCTGCCGCAGGGCAAATTTCATCACTTCCTGCGCTTTGAACATGCTGTCGGTCAGTTCACCGCAAACGACGGTGCGCATCATGGCGGCATGGTAGCGACGGAAGCAGCCGCCCACTTCCAGAAACACATGCTCATTGGGTTGCACCACCCGGCCTTCCCAGGTGGCGTGGCCAATCATGGAACGGGGCCCGGAGGTTACGTAAGGCATTACCGCGGGCGGTTCGCCCCCGGCACGGAACATGGCTTCGCTGATGGCGGCACCGATTTCGTTTTCGGTTACACCGGGTTCAATCATATCGTAGCCCGCCTGCATACCGGCCTTGGCGGCGTTGGCGGCTTTACGCATCACGTCCAGCTCCACGGCGGATTTGGTTTTGCGACCTTCTTCCACAATGCCGAAGCAATCCATTAAACGGCCGTCGGTATAAGTGGTGTTAAGAAAGTCCTGGTGGTAGGCCGGAAAGAAATAACTGTTACGTTCGTAACCCACCACTTTTTTCGACAGGCCGAATTCACGCAATGATTCCACCAGCATCTGGATTGAATCGCCGGTATCCGGATAGGGCCGGGTACGCTCCACCCAGGTGCGGGCATGGATGTTGGACGCTTCCAGCTGGCGGGTGATCATGAAGGGTTCATCATCAATGGGCACCACCAGCGCCTGAAAGTAGGAATAACCGGTGGTTTGGTAATCCGTTAAATACATCAGGTTTTCCGGATCCGTAATAATCACCGCATCCAGCAGACGCTTTTCCATGCGCTGGCGTAACTCCCCCAAACGGCGCTGGTACTCGCTGAAGGGAAAAGTCATATCATCGCGTTCAAGCATGACGTACTACCTCATACAGGTTTCTACCGCCGCAGCAAATCGCTGCAAGCCGGTTTCCAGCTGATCATCCGGAATGGTGAGCGGCGGTATCAATTTCAGCACTCGCCCACCGATGCCGCAGGGGCCGATTAACAACCCGGTATCAAAACACTCTTTGGCAATCCGCTTGGCCAGATCACCGTCGAGCACATCCAGAGCCTGAATCATGCCTTTGCCGCGCACTTCAAAATTCCGGTCCGCGTATTCATCACGAATCTGATGCAAACGCCCTGCCATCATTTCGCCGCGTTCGCGGGTTTGTTTCATTAAGGTGTCGTCTTCGAAGTAGCGAATGGCTTCGCGGCCTGCCACGAACGAAATGTTCTGGCCACGGAAAGTGCCCGTATGCTCACCGGGGGACCAGTGTTTGTCATGTTCCGGTTTGTTCAGATTCAACGCCAGGGGCGTGCCGAATCCACCGACACCTTTGGCCAGACAGATAATGTCCGGGTCCAGGCCCATGCCATCAAAACTGAAGAAGCTGCCGGTGCGGCCGCAGCCCACCTGAATATCATCAAAAATCAGCAGGGCGCCCACGTCACGGGCCAGTTGCTGTAATTCCTGCAGCCATTCCTGAGTGGCCACGTTAACGCCACCTTCCGCCTGGATCACTTCCACAATAAAAGCCGCGGGAGGCTCGTAACCGCTGGAGCTGTTTTCCAGGGCCTGGCGTAATGTTTTCAGGCAGCCGGAGCCACACCCCATTGGCGATTCAAAAGGCGCATGGCTGACATAGTTCAGGGGTACGCCGCCGGCATTACGGAAATACTGATTGGCGGTACAGGCCAGGGAGCCCAGGGTCATACCGTGAAAACCCTGGGTAAATGCCATGACATGGTGCCGCCCGGTCACCCGGCGGGCCAGTTTCAGGGCAGCTTCAACGGCATTGGTACCGGTGGGGCCCATAAACTGCATTTTGTAATTCATTTTGCGGGGTTCAAGAATGGTTTCAGCAAAGGCTTTAACAAATTCCCGCTTGGCGCTGGTGTACATATCCAGGCTGTGGGCTACGCCATCGCTTTCGATGTAATCAATAATGGCCTTCTTCATGTTCGGATTGTTATGACCAAAATTCAAAACACCGGCGCCGGCAAAAAAGTCGATATAGGTTTTACCGTTTTCATCGGTTTGCGTGGCGTTTGAAGCGGTTTTAAAAACCGTTGGATAGGCACGGCAATAGCCGCGTATTTCTGATTCCCACTGCTCGAATAGCTCCATCGCGCTCTCCTTTAAGGGGATTGTCTGACTGGATCAGAGGCTTGACTGGTTTTTGCACCAGGTTAAAACCTGAACAAAAAAAGAAGGGGCTGTTTCACCCCACCTCTTTCAACTTATAAGACATATTCAGGCTATGCAAGTTTTCTCAAAATCAGCTTAGGTCCTGCTCAGGGAACCGGAGCACCCGCAAGGCGGGCATATAACCGAACCACAGGGGTTAATAACGCATCGTTAAACTGGTAGTGCGGGCTGTGGCAGGCGTGCTGAAACTGATCGTCTTTTGCCATGCCAATCAGGGCAAACGCTCCGGGAATTTCATTCAGGTAATAACTGAAGTCTTCTGATGCCATGATGGGAATCGCCAGGGATTCCATGCGCCAGTCATCGCCCAGTTCCTGGCGCAAGGCATCACGATAAAGCTGTGCCGGACCGGGATGATTTATGGTGGCTTCGTAGCGGGGTTCGTTCACGACAGTGGCTTCAACGCCATAAGTGCGGGCAGTGTCCTGGGCAATCTGAGTAATGAGTTCATTGATGCGGGGGCGCAGTTCCGGTTGCGCCAGACGAATACTGCCGCCGATTCTTGCGGTTTCCGGTGTGACTGTGGGATAGGCATCGGCATTGATGGAACTGACACTCACCACCACGTCCGATTGCGGGGGTAAACGACGGCTGATGATCTGCTGCAAATTCAATGTAATAGCGGCTGCCGCCAATACCGGATCACGGCAGATTTCCGGCTGACTGGCATGGCCACCCTGACCCTTGATATCAATCTGAAAGGTACCGTTGCCGGACATAACCGCACCATCGGGGCACACTGCCTGCCCAAAGGGAATCATGGGCCAGTTATGCCAGCCGTAGATTTCATCCACACCTTTCAGTGCGCCGTCTTCAATCATGCGCTCGGCCCCATGGCCGCCTTCTTCCGCCGGCTGAAACACCAGCGACACCGGCCCGGGCAATTCATTTTCATGCTGTTTGAGCCAGGCCGCAGCCGCCCACAGGGTGGCGGTATGACCATCGTGACCACAGGCGTGCATGCACCCGGATATTTCCGACTTGTAGGGCAGATCGGTCATCTCATTAATCGGCAGGGCATCCATATCCGCCCGTAACGCCACATGCTTGCCATTGGCTTTGGGGGCCAGAGTGGCCACCGCGCCATGGGTGGCACAGGCACGCCAGGGGATTTCCAGCTTGTCCAGCCGTTGTCTTACGAGTTGCCCGGTCTTTTCCTCTTGCCAGGTTAACTCCGGCTGACGGTGCAATACATGGCGGAACTGTACGGCTTCTTCAATAATGTCCTGCAAGGCTGGTTTCACACATCCTCCTGTGAATAGGGCGGCTTATTGGGCATTTGATTAGAACAGTCTAGACCAGTCCCCAAGTGGAATGAAGCACTGGTCAGCCGGTGTTTATACCCTGAAGTTATGAGCTTACATTGCCAAGGGATTTACTGTTGCCGCTTTACCTGCAATTGCTCCCACAGAAAAGGCTCATCAAAATGGCGGCGGCCGATAAAGGCAATGGCATGCAGCCCGCGTTGGCGCATGGCACCGGCACTGGGCACACCCAGGGGCCAGAGTATAAAGCGTTCTGCCCGGGCGCTGTGATCGATGATTCCGGATACACCAAACAGACTCTGACTATCCTGATTGGCATTCAGCGTTAACAGACTGTCGTAAGGTTGCAGCTGGTAGTGATTGTTGGTGGCTTGTCCCTGCCCTTTGGTTGCTTCCGTCAGACTGGCTGAAACATCCACCAGGTAATGGGTGGCGGATTCAATTTTCAGAACAACACCTTTGGGTTTCTGCACCTGAAACCCGGCATCAAACAGCAGCGGTTTTTCATCCTTCAGTTGTGACAGATCGGCGGTGATGCCCGCCGGCAAGTACACTTTATGATAACAACCGCATTGATGAATACTGTCATAGACCAGTGGCTTGCCTTGTTCATCCAGAGTCACCCGCCATAACAGGCCATCGAGCGGACCGGCATAAATATCAAAACCATTCTGCGGCGGGCGTTCCGGAAACCAGAAACCGTAATTCAGTTGTAACAGGATTTTTTGATTCAACCGGGTAAAGGTCGGGTACCAGTAGATGACCGGCTGTTGGGTTGCTATCACTGGCAGGCTGTCGCCGTTGTCCGGTGCCATTGTCACCTTACCCAACAGATCCGCACTGGATTGCTGTTCGACCATCAGTGTCGGTGCGTAAGCCTGAAATAATGTTTGCAGCTGCTGATCAGTCAATGCGGGCAGTTTCAAAGGATGTAAATCTGTACTGGCTTTCAGCCAGGTTTCTATCGACTCAAAGCTCAGTGGTATTTCCGTGGTTTCTTCAGCGGCTGCTCCTGGCTGATAAACCGCAGATTGTGCAAAAACCTGTTGTGGACCCTGTTGTACTTTTTCAGTCATCATCTGGCGATAGTCATCAATACTGCCCTGGGCCAGCCAGCTCAGTAACGGGTACACACCGAACACCCGTTGCGCGCTACTGTAGCCATCGGGTATCTGATAATTCATGGCAGGGAAATCTTCTGCTGGCGTGTTTTCCGATAATAATTTTTCATACTGGGCACTGCAGGTATCAATCACAGTTTCAAGTTCCGGTGGCGTTTTTCCGGTTGCTCCGGAAAAACCATTCGCAAGCTGTTGCTGAACCGATACCGGCAGACGCCCGGCTTCTGTTTTCAATGTACGGGTACCCAATACCCGCGTTTCCGCATACCAGCCACTTAACTGTTGTGGCGATAGCGTCTTTGCATCAAACCCGGCAAGAAACCGATCCTTGCGGTGATAAAGATAAAAAGGCCATTGATGATGCTGTGGCGGCAGGGCGGGATCGAAGTGAGTGTGACGGTTGATGGCATTGCCCAGCTGAAGGGAAAACCGGTCGCATTCTTTATCCAGCATTTTTGGATAGGAGGCCGGGGGCAGCCACTGACAGCCCGCCACAAAAAATAAAGAGGCCAGTATCCACAGAATGTTTTTCAGTACAGGGCTATTACCGGTAACATTATTCATCATCAGGCTCCCTGATAAAACGGAGCCGCCCGTTAACGGCCTCCGGATTTTGATAGGCACTTAGCTGCGCCCTGATATTGGCCAATGCCTGCCAGGTGGTGTCCACCGCCACCCGGTTGGCGAGCCACGACGGTATATTGCCACCCGGTTCCACGTGGTTTTGATAGAGCACATCCGTTTGCCTGGCACTCACCGGTGTCAGCTGCCAGTAGCCTTCATAGGTTTGCATGCGCACTTTTCCCGGTGATTCCGGCAAATGATCCGGACGACTCGCCATGGTAATGGTCAGTGTCATATCCGGCTGCTGACTGATTTCAAACAGGGCAATGGCATCTCGATCACTGAACGGCCAGCTGGCCTCCACCACAAAATACACCAGACTCTGTTGCGGTACCGGCCGCTCCAGCAACTCTGCGCCGCCGCTGTAAGGCACCCATTGAGTGTTGATGGTTTCATCCTGCAAAAACGCCACCAGATGACGTAATCCGGTATCGAGGCGCACCCTTCCCCGAATGGCATGAAAATCACTGTCGCTCAGATTTTTTTGATAAACGCTAATGCCTTGTTTCTCCGTAACGGGTTGCCAGTCGCCGGGCGGTTGCCCTTTAGCATGGCTGATGTAGCACGCACACATCAGCACACCCAGACACATCTGGCGGAAACCGGCGATCCGTTTCACCCTGAACAGCCCCATCTATTCACTTCCCACGGTTTGAAAATCCTGATTGTGACGGGCATGAAAGGCCGCCAGTTTATCCAGATACCGTTGGCGAATATCCGCAGCGGTAGCTTCGATGGAAGACTGAAACTGCGCGGGATAAACCGGCGGCAGCAATTCAATCTCGATAGGCCCGGGATATAAGCGGATGCCACCCGCTTTCAGGCGTTCACCGGCGTTATAAATCACAATGGGAAGAATGGGCACCTGTGCCAGCTGCGCGATACGAAAAGCCCCCAGCTTGAATTCCCCCAAAGGCCGGTCACTGATACGAGTACCTTCCGGAGCGATGGCCACCGACCTGCCCCGCTGCAGAATATCCGTTGCCGGCCGGTACACGGATTCAAAACGGGCAGCGGCTCTGTCATTGCTCTGACTGAGTTTTCGTTCATCAATGAACACGGTTTCGCCAAACCAGAGCAAGGGGCCGATCACCGGATGACGCCGCCACTTGCTTTTGGCAATGGCCACCACATCACGGCGAATTACATAGCAGAGAATAATGGGGTCCAGCCCCGATTGATGGTTGAACAGATAGATGGCCGGCCCCTGATACGCGTCCTTATGCCGCTTCAGCCGCAAGGGAGTGCCCGCTAGCAGCGGGCCCAGCCAGGCCAGCAGCCGGGTCATCTGGTTCAGTCCCCGGCGCCGTGAACCGGTGAACAGCGCCACCAGCAGCCCCCAGGTCAGGCCCAGCAACATGGGGATCAGTGTGGCTATGGCCAAATGAAGTGTTCTGGCCAGGTGAAACGTTCTGGTCAGATAAAAGCGTCGCGGAAAATTCATCATGGGGGCTTCAGGTATTCACAGGTATCTGAAAGACTGCAGTCTACCCCGTGCTGCAGGGCGCTGTAAAAAGCTGCCGCCTGTTAAAGGCTTAACCCGAAGGTATCGCTCGCCCGGGGAATTCTGGTACAAACTACAGGCAGTCAATCCCATTGAAAGAGGTTTCCCGTGGCAGACAAACCCAACAGCGGCTTTCTGAAAAAAACTATTATCGGCGGTATCGTGGTGCTCTTGCCCATCGGCATCGTGTTATTTATCGGTCGCTGGCTGTTCAGGATAGTGACCGATGCCATTCAGCCGCTGACCAATCTGATCACCACCCATTCCCTGGTACCGGAAATTGTCGGGGATGCCATTGTGATTGCCCTGTTGTTGCTGGTGAGTTTTTTAATCGGCTGGCTGGTAACCACCGGGCTGGGTAACTGGTTTCACGCCCGTTTTGATCACATTCTTACGAAACTCACCCCCGGCTACCGGCTGATCCGCGAGATTGTGATGCAGTTTCTGGGGGATGACGGCTCATCGCCCTTTGCCAACGGCGAAGTTGCGCTGGTGAAAATTTTTGGCGCCGGGAACGATGTCAAAATCACCGCGATAGTAACGTCCAAATCCGATGACTATTACACCATTATGCTGCCCACCTGCCCCAACCCCACCTCAGGGCTTGCCTACCACGTGCCCCGGGATCTGGTGGAGCTGCGCCCGGACATACCGGTGGATTCCGCCATGCGCACTATCATTGCCTGTGGCGCCGGCAGTGCCCAGTTGTTTGGCTGGGCGAACAGTCAGGTGACTGAGGCCGGGGCTCAGCCGGATGAGTTAAGTCCCGGAACTAGTTAAGCCCTATCTGTTGCGGCTTTTCAAAACGGAAATAACCGGAGCCTTCTTCATTGGCAATGTATTTGGCTTCGGTTTCGCCAAACAACTCCACCCGCAAACTGTGCAGCTGCTGTTCCAGCTCAGCCCCCTGGTATTGGCGGGTCAGCTGCTGGCGCCGGTCCATATAAGTATCCGCATTGCTCCACATCTGACGGCGGGATTCATCCAGCTCATCCCAGCGCTCCAGGGCCTGCTCATCCATGCCCAGTGATTCGCGGAAGGCCCTCAGTTCGGCATAGCGTTCCGCTTCCGGCAACCGGTAGAGTTCGCTTTGCACGCCGTCCAGCTCCAGAAACTTTGTCAGTTTCTGGGTTTTATGGGGCGCATCCTCTCCCAGCACCTCGTTACCAAACACTTCTTTGAGCGAATCCCGGTACAGTGCCGCTTTTTCTGAAAAGCTGCCGGTAAAGTTATCCACCGTTTTCAGTTTTTGCTGCAACTGCTCATTCTTCAGGGCGGCCTCCCAGATGTCGTAGGCCTCGTCGCCGAACAAGGCCAGGCGCTTGTCCCAAAGTGCGGCCTGGCGTTCCTCCATGGAAGAAAACTTCATGGTGGCCTTCAGATTATCGAGCCAGTCGTTGTATTCAATGAGCGCTGCCAGCTTGGCGATCAAGTCATCCGCCAGTTCGGGAAACGCCATGCGGAAAAAGGCTTCCAGCTCACTGCGCCAGTTATCGGGATAGCGTTCCCTGAACAGCTGCATCATGTCGCTGATCAGCTTCATGCGCCAGTAGGCATTATCCATACGCTCGCCAAAGCGTTGCTCCAGCATCCGGGCCACGGCCATAAAAAAGGCGTCTTTGGATTCGATGGTGTTAACCGGTGTGTCCGCGGCAGATTCCGGGGCTGTTGGTGGCTCCACCCCATGGGGCCCGGTGATCGCGGTTTCAGCCGCCTCGTCAACGCTATTAAAGCTGTCTGCCAGGAACCATAAAAGGCCCACCGCCAGCAGCGCAACCAACAATATCCCGCTCAGTTTTCGGTTCATAGCTCACCTGTCAGACCGGTACTCAGATAAGTATAGGCAAACGGCAGCGGCCGGAATAAGCAGGCGGATTAACCAACCGGGCGGGAGAGACAAAATCCCGGTGCCGCCAACTGCTTCTTTCTGTTAGATATTTCTGTTTCTTATATAAAAGGGTTATCTGCAGCCTGCTGAAATAACAAAATTACATATACTTACAAAGCTAACTCAGCAAGCTTCAGACCGACTGGTCACAGGCATAACCAAATCAACCATTTACGAATGCAAGCTGAGTTTTTCCCTGAAGAGCGTTTACCTGTTGCCACCCTTTGGTTACCGATCACCAACAAAACTCTTACCGGATTCGTTTGATTAATTTGTGCTCAAACCCATAATTTAAACCGTGCATAGCGCACATTTTTTAACCGGAAGCTTCAACAGAACCCCTGTTGAACGTTGTTGGAAACGACAACACGCCAAACCGCAAGAAATTGCGGGACGGAAAGCCACGAGTCCTGAGCCGGCGTTCAGGAAGGTCGGGCCGCCTTCCGAGGTTAAAGCCTCCCAAGACGAAATCCGCCGACGTGTTGCCGCATCATCAAACTCGAAGCCAGAGAATGAGGTCGGCAAATGACACCAGGAAAAATCGCAGCATCGGTCGCTTTTGTAGCAGCAGCATCACTTTCCCTGAACAGCACCGCCAACGCCTACGAATACAAAGCAGACGAAACAGACTACCCCGTTATTTTTGCCCATGGCATGGCCGGCTGGGATTCCCTGGCGGGCTATCACTACTTTGGTGAAGACGGCTGGGGCACCTTTGTGGGCGACGCCTGTTCCTTTATGGAAATGAACGGCTGCAACGACTGGATTTCGCAAGGCCAGCAGAGCCACAACAAAGCGGAGGCCTTTCAGGTTACCTCATTGAACAGCTCCGAAGTGCGGGGCGAACAGCTTTATAATCACGCCCGCAACTTTATGGCCACCACCGGCTACACCAAGGTAAATTTTGTGGGCCACTCCCAGGGCGGTTTCGATATCCGTAAAGCGGCCCACCGCTTAAAAGACACCAGCATCAACGGCGTAGCAGCCGGTACCGCCAAAGTGGGCGCCATGATCAGTATCTCTTCACCCCATCGCGGTTCACCTTACGCCAAAGTGATCATGGATCAGTATGCCCGCAATGCTGATGATGTGTTCTGCGGGATTCTGCCGCCACTACCGGATGGCACAGATCCCTGCTTTGCTGCCATTGCCAGCATTGGCGACATTCTGTTTGATTTTATGAACGGAGGTGACGATCCGAACAACGACATTATTGCCGCCGGCCTGCAACTGCAGTACAACGATTATGAACCCAATGACGGTATCGCCACCGGCGCCAAAGTGTTTAACCAGAATTACGGCATTGATGGTGTAGCCGGTTATGTGGGCTCTGTTATCACCGGTCAGGACAATGGCAACCTCGGCCCGATTCTGGCACTGGCGGGTGCGGCACTAAACTTTAATGCCGATGCCGACGGCCACTGCACCGACGATTGCAACAACGATGGCTCCGCCGGTCAGGGCGACGGCAACACCTATGACATGGATGACGATGGCCTGGTAGGCATTAACTCCCAGCAAATGGGCTATCGCCTGAAATACACCGCCAAAGACTGCGCCGGCTTCCTGTGTTTTTACGGCAACCCGCTGGACTGGTTCAGCGAAGTGGGTTCAACCGGCTACGTAGCTGATCTTAATAATCCCAGTGCCATTCAGATGACATCCCACGATGGCCGCCTGTCTCAGGATCACCTTGATGTGATTTCCATCGGCCCTGACGGCCTGGACGAAGAAGAATTCTATGCCGCCATTTTTGATTTTATCGAAGCAAAAGGTTACTGATTGTCGATCTTTTCTTTGCTGTCTCTTTCAACAGGAGGTGCCAAAACTACAATGAAACTCACAACTTGCTAACGTAAAACACCTTAAGCCCCCTCTCGGGGGCTTTTTCGTTGGCTTATTAACGTACGCTTTAGCAAATTTTTCAAAATCATTGCAAAGTTAGCCATTCCTCTCCCTTTTTTTCCCGTCAAACCTGATGTTTTCCACTATTTACCGGCCTTTCGGGCGCTGGCACGCATATTGAATAGGTGTATGTCGTTACTTAATCACTGACAAGGAGACACCATGAAATTCCTGGACATCAAAGAAACTCTAACCGTATTTATCTGTGTTTTGATGTTGGGTCTTGCCGGCTGTTCAGATGGCACCGCAGAAGAAGCGGGTGAAGACCTGGATGAAGCGATTGAAGACGTAAAAGAAGGCGTTGACAACGCCTGCGACAAGGCCACTGACAGCAACTGTTAACGTCCACGTCAGTATTATTTTTTCATTAAGAAAGGAGACTGTTATGAAACGTGTAATCTTACCCGCAGCCGTAGCCACTGTATTTTCTGTTACTTCAGTTAATGCGCTGGCAGAAAACAACTGGAAAGACTCTGCCAACGATGCCTGGATTGATGGCAAAGCCGAAACCGTACTGCTGCTGAACGGCAACCTGAACTCTTTCTCCATCGATACCGACGTGAAAGACAGCAAAGTGGTACTGTCCGGCGAAGTGGAAACCGACGTGGATAAATCCCTGGCCGGCGAGCTGGTACAAAGCATTGAAGGCGTAGAAGGTGTGGAGAACAACCTTTCTGTCAAACAGAAAGACTCCGGCAAAAAAGAGTTCACCGACACCCTGAAAGACGCCAAGATCGCCACCGTGGTTAAAACCCGTTTGCTGATGGAATCAGAAGTCAGCGGCACCGACATCAACGTGGATGTTAAAAAAGGTACCGTAACCCTGAAAGGCAAAGTGAAATCCGATGCCGAACGCGATCTTGCTATTCAGATCGCCAAGAATACCAAGGACACCCGTAAAGTTGTGGATGAAATCCGGGTTCAGTAATACCGCGGTATTCTCTTGAACAGGGTGGACAAAAACATACCCCCTGAAGAAAAAGCCGCTCTGACAAGGGCGGCTTTTTTAATGCTGGTGCGCAGTACCGGCGTATCGCAATGACACAACAGTTAAATGTAAACGCAACGCAAACGGGTATCTATTACCTGGCGTTTCGACCATCAAGGAGCTAACGATGAAAAAGGCGAACAGAATACAACTTACCGGTGTGGTAATGGCCGTATTGGCCACCGCAGGCTGTTCCACCATGGCACCCCCGAACGATCAAATGAAGGAAGCACGATCCAGCATCAGTCAGGCTAAATCCGCCGGCGCCAACAGACATGCCCGAGAGGCACTGCAGCGGGCCAATGAAAAACTCACCCGGGCCGAAGCGGCTTTCCAGAATGAGGATTTCGAGTCCGCAAAACGGTTGGCAGAGCAAGCGGATGCCGACGCCCGCTACGCCGGCATTACTGCCAAAACCAATCGCATAAAGACTGAACTCAAATCTGTCAGAGAGGGCATTAAAGCGCTCCAGGCAGAATTAACCAAACAATCCTAACGAACACACCAGAGGTGCCCAACGATGAAAAAGCTGATAGCGACACTTTTTATAGCCGGAACCCTTGCCGGCTGTTCAACCCAGCAGAAACCACAATCGCTGAATACATTAAATGAGCGTTATGAAAATCTCAGCCATTCGGAAACTGTTCAGCAGCACGCCAAAGACCAGCTGTCAGACACGGAATCGCAGATAGCTTCCGCTGAAGATACCTGGGAAGATGAAGGCGCAGGCGTGCAATATGATCACTCCTACTACCTGGCTACGCGCAGCGCTGATATCACCGAAAAAACCGCCGAGGCGGGCGATCTTCAGTCTCAACTGGACGCCGCCAAAGCGAAAGAGCAACAGCTCAATGCAGCATTACAAATGAAAAGTGCCACCGGAAACAACAGTGAGCTGGCGAACGTCAAGGATATCCTGTTTGAGTTCGACGAAGCGGAACTGGATAAAGCAGCGGAAGAAAAACTGAAACAGGTGGTGGCTTACCTGAAAGAGCACTCGGAAATTGATATTGTTATTGCAGGCCATGCGGATGCGACCGGTGACGCTGACTACAATCTGAATCTGTCAGAAAAGCGGGCTAACAACGTAGCGCAAAAGCTGTCGAGCCTGGGGATTCCCCAGGACAGAATCCGGATTAAAGCCTTTGGCGAACGCCAGCCCATCGCCACCAATGACACCCCCAAGGGCCGCAAGTTTAACCGCCGCGCGGAAGTGACCGTTCCCTAACTTAAAGCGGATCAGGCTTACACTGGCTATTCAAAGGCATCCGTGCAATCCACCGGATGCCTTTGAATGCATGACTCACATTGCTCCCGCATTGGACACAGCTATAAAGCACCGCGGGTAGTTATTTCCTGGCATCGTAATGACTGCGCGCCGATCTGACAGCGTCATGATGCTCGTCAGCCCAGGACACCAGTCCCCATACCGAGCTGGATAATCCTCTGCCCAGTTCCGTTAACTCATACTCCACTTTAACCGGTACCTCGGGGTACACGGTTCGCTCAACAAACCCGTCCCGTTCCAGATCCCTTAATGTTTGCGTCAACATACGTTGCGAGATCCCCTCGATTCTTGATTTCAGCGAGTTGAACCGGTCCGGCCCATCCACAAGGCTGAACAGAATCAGGATCGACCACTTGTCGCCGATCCGGGCAACAACGTCACGAATGGGGCAGTCCTCGCTTTGTACAAAGACCTTTCTCCCCGATTTGATACTGGTAGTCATAGGCTTCCTCTTTCCAGGGCGCTATTCCATGGTTCCCACAGGTTATCAAAAGGTAACCAAGGCAGAATATTGTGCCTTATTGTAGCGCAGCATTCAATTATGTATGTTAGTACCTAAAAGTAACCCATGAACACCAAAACATCACCCAAAAGGTACTTCAATGGCTAAATCCCTGTTAAAAATGGCGCTGGAACAGTATGCATCTGACCAACCTGAATCGGATATTGATCCGTTCGTCCCCCGTTACGTGAAAATCGGCCAGTTCGATATCCGGTACGCTCGCCATGAGCTGAACAATGCCCCGACACTGGTATTGCTCAATGGCTTGCCCCAAAGCATCAGAATGTGGGAGAGCGCCTGGGAAACGCTTAGTCGCAACTTCAATATTCTGGCGTTCGACGTTCCGGGATTTGGCCTGTCAACAGCCTGGGAAAGCGATATGTCACCGCGAAACCTGAGTCGGGTGGTTATTCAGGTGATGGACCATTTTGGTATTCGCAAAGCACACCTCGTAGGGCCGGATGTAGGAGCGCCCATCACCCTGGCAACGGCAATTGAATACCCGGACCGGCTGGAGAGTATCAATATTTTTGACGGCCCGGGCCATTATCCCCCCAAAATGTCGCCCATCCTGAACGCGGTCATCAAATCCGGCGTTGTCCGCTGGCTGGCAAAAGGCTTGAACAAAAAGCCCGTGATGAAAACCAATTTCAAAACCGCCGTTAAAGAGGGCTACCATCAGTATCAGCCCAGCCAACGTGCCGTTAAAGAATACTATGACATCGCCTTTAATGAGCAATCCCACAAAACGGCCATCGCGTTTTTTGGCACCTACCCGAGCGACCTGTCCTGGATCGGAGAAAGATTAAAGGATATTCGTGTTCCCGCGCTGGTAACCTGGGGCAGGCTGGATCCTTTCGTGCTGGTTGAAAACGCGGAATATCTATCCAGGCAGATCCCGAAGAACAAGCTCGTTGTGTTTGATAACGCCTCTCACTTTTCATCAGAGGATGCGGGGGAGGAATACCAGCGTGTGATCACCGATTGGTGTATGGGCGAGTATGCAAAAATATAGGGAGTATTGCCCCCTGTTAAAAATCCAGCAGGTTTTCCAGCTCGTTGATTCGATGGCTTTCCGCTTCGGCTATTTCATTGAGGCTGGAGGCAAATTCCCGGTAATCAGGCTCTGTAAAGCTGGCGATCATCAGCGTGGTTTTTTGTGCAATTCTTTCTGCCGTCAGCTTATCCTTGATCATGGTATTGACGCTGGCAGGTACTGAGCAGAGCGAGTACTTGCCTTCCATGGGATCCAGTTGGTAATAATGGTTTTTTGCAGAACCTGTGATCAGATTGGCAAGCGTATTCTCTTCCTCGGCCAGCTGGTCGCTGAAGGCGGAGAATTTCTCCGCCACCGCAAAGGCGCCGATGGTATGACACAAATTGCTGTACTGGCGATAGCGGATCTGGGCAAAAAGTTTCACGGCCTGAAGGTTTTCAATCATGGTGGTTATTTCCTTAACCCCACATTGATCTGCTTCGCCATCCCGACACTGCCTGATTTCGGTGGTGGTGTTATTGCTGAACTGGCGAATATCCAATAGATAGTCGTTCATGACATGGTTTCCCTGTAAGTTTCCTGATTTAAAGTCATCATCTTTCAATCAATCAAATACTGTGCCAATTACCGAAACACTGCCTTTATAGGGCGAATCACCCGGTACCCTCGTTAACTCCCGATTTGGTTTGTAGCTCTTGTTGTGGCCCTGTTGTAGCTCTTGCAAAACCTTTTACGAATTTACGCCGTGTACTACCACTGAACCGAAGTACCTATCGCAAACTTTAACCATCAACCCCCATAGTTGCTCAGCAAACCATCAACACAAACAGTATTTGCCGTAAATAACGAAGCTGGCACAGGACTTGTATTACTAAATATCAAACTCATTGCAGAACTGAGGCTAACTATTCTGTGCCGACTTTTTTTCTTCCTGAGTATGCCCTCTCCGCCTACCCCCATAGGAGAGGGCTTTTTTTTGCCTGGAATCAGGCGCTTGGCGAACTACGCCGGATGTTCCATAAAACTGATCATAAGGTACTGAATAACTCAATGTTCATTGGCTCTGTGCTGGACTAGATTAGCAGTACAGCCGTATCGCAGTAACCAACCACTGAAACAAAGATAAGGATGACAATCATGGACAAGAGCAATAAATCCAGTGCCGGCAAATGCCCGGTCATGCACGGCGGAATGACATCCGTTGGCTCATCCGGCATGGACTGGTGGCCCGACGCCCTTAATCTCGACATTCTTCACCAGCACGACAGCAAAACCAATCCCCTGGGTGATGACTTTAACTACGCCGAAGAATTCAAGAAGCTGGATCTGGCAGCGGTAAAACAGGACCTGTACGCGTTGCTTACCGACAGCCAGGACTGGTGGCCGGCCGACTGGGGCCATTACGGCGGCCTGATGATCCGCATGGCCTGGCACGCCGCCGGTACTTACCGTATTGCCGATGGCCGTGGCGGTGCCGGTACAGGTAACCAGCGCTTTGCCCCTATCAACAGCTGGCCGGACAATGCCAACCTGGACAAGGCCCGTCGCCTGCTCTGGCCCATTAAAAAGAAATACGGCAACAAGCTTTCCTGGGCCGATTTACTGATACTGGCGGGCAACGCCGCCTACGAATCCATGGGCCTGAAAACCTTTGGCTTTGCCGGTGGCCGGGAAGATATATGGCACCCGGAAAAAGACATTGACTGGGGATCGGAAAAAGAATGGCTGGGTAAAACCGATGACCGGGCTCCAGTGGATGCCGATACCATGGACAACCCTCTGGCCGCTGTTCAGATGGGTTTGATCTACGTGAACCCGGAAGGGGTGGACGGCAAACCGGATCCATTAAAGAGCGCTCAACATGTCAGACTGACCTTTGCCCGTATGGCCATGAACGACGAAGAAACCGTGGCCCTCACCGCCGGTGGCCATACCGTGGGTAAATGCCACGGCAATGGCAATGCTGAACTTATAGGCCCGGACCCGGAGGCCGCCGCGCTTGAAGAGCAGGGTTTTGGCTGGCGCAATAAAAACGGCAAAGGCGTGGGCAGCGATGCCGTAACCAGCGGCCTGGAAGGCGCCTGGACCACCAACCCCACCCAGTGGGATAACGGTTACTTTTACCTGCTGTTCAACTACGATTGGGAGCTGAAAAAGAGCCCTGCCGGTGCCTGGCAATGGGAACCCGTTAATATCAAGGAGGAAGACAAACCCGTTGATGTGGAAGACCCCGCCATTCGCCACAACCCCATCATGACCGATGCGGACATGGCCATGGTAAAAGACCCGGAGTACCGCAAAATATCCGAGCGCTTCTATAAAGACCCGGACTATTTTGCCGAAGTCTTTGCCCGCGCCTGGTTCAAGCTCACTCACCGTGATCTGGGGCCGAAAAGCCGTTATCTGGGGCCGGAGGTTCCGGCGGAAGACCTGATCTGGCAGGATCCCGTGCCGACGGTGGACTATACCCTTAACGATCAGGAAATTGCCGACCTGAAAACCCGTATTCTGGACTCTGGCCTGAGCATACCCGAACTGGTGAGCACCGCCTGGGACAGCGCCCGCACCTATCGCAACTCCGATCACCGGGGTGGTGCCAACGGCGCCCGGATTCGACTGGCACCGCAAAAGGACTGGGAAGGCAATGAGCCCGCCAGACTGCAAAAAGTGCTGGGGGTACTGGAAGACATTCAATCAGGCCTGAGCAAAAACATCAGCCTGGCAGACCTGATAGTGCTGGGCGGCACAGCCGCGGTGGAAAAAGCCGCCCGGGATGCCGGTTTTGATGTCACCGTGCCCTTTGCACCGGGCCGGGGTGACGCCAGCGACGACATGACCGATGCCGAAGCCTTTGCCGTTTTGGAACCCATCCATGATGCCTTCCGTAACTGGCTCAAAGCAGACTACAGCGTATCACCGGAACGCCTGATGCTGGACCGCAGCCAGCTGATGGGCCTGACGGCCCATGAAATGACGGTGTTAATCGGCGGTATGCGGGTACTGGGTGCCAACCATGGCGACAGCAAGCACGGTGTATTCACCGATCGCGAAGGCCAGCTGAGCAACGACTTTTTTGTAAACCTGACGGACATGAACAATCGCTGGGAACCGGTGGCAGACAACCTCTACGAAATCCGCAGCCGCAGCGACAACAGCGTGCGCTGGACCGCCACCCGGGTGGACCTGGTATTCGGCTCCAACTCTATCCTGCGCGCCTACGCCGAAGTGTACGCCCAGGACGACAACCGGGAAAAGTTTGTGAAGGACTTCATCAAAGCCTGGACCAAGGTCATGAACAACGATCGCTTTGATCTGAAATAGATGACCAAAGAGTGAACCGGCGGCAGGCAGCCTGGCTGGCTGCCGCTGTGCCTTTCCTTAAGGCTTCCTTAAGCTTGATCTGGCAGAGTGTTGCCTGAACCATCAAAGCACACTGATCCCGCGGACAGGTATTTGAGGAAAGCCTTGTTAAATAAAAAAATCCGGTATTTATTCATTGCGGTAGTAGCCATTACAACCGTTATCGTTGTTGGGAAACTGCTCCGGGAACAGGAAAAGCAGCGCATTGAAACTCGCCCCTACATTCAACTGGCATCGCCCACAGCGTTTACGGTGCGTTGGAACAGCACGAAAGCCGGCGTATCTGACCTGCGTTACGGCACATCCCCCGACCGGTTATTTCATTCCGTAAGCGCTGCAGAAAAAACCCGCTATCACCAGTTAAGGCTCACCGGGCTTCAACCAGACACAGCCTATTACTATCAGGTGAATTACAGACCAGAGACCTATCGATACAAAACCCCGCCAGCCACCGGCTCAGAAACCCCCTTCAGGGCGTGGGTACTGGGAGATGCCGGTAAAAATAACCAGCAAACCCGCCAGGTGCTCAGCGGTTACGAACACTTTAACGGGAAACCCACTGACCTGATATTGCTGCTGGGGGATAACGCCTACGGGTCCGGTACCTTTGCGGAATATTCGCAAACACTGTTCAGCGTATTTGGCGAGCATTTCAGTTCATCCGCCGTATGGCCAACCGTTGGCAATCACGACGTGAGATATCATGACGGCGAAGCCTACTTCAGGATTTTTTCGATGCCCGAAGCGGGACAAATCGGCGGCTCGCCCAGCCACACCCCGCATTACTATTCGTTTGATTATGGCAACACCCATTTCATTTCCCTGGATACCGAGCTTTCCAGCCTGGAAAAAAACAGCCCAATGCACCAGTGGCTGGCAATGGATCTGGCACAGAATCAATTAACCTGGGTTGTGGTCCTGCTCCACCGGCCACCCTACAGCAAAGGCAGCCATGATTCTGACAACCCTGAAAACCGGAAAATGCTGCAGATCCGCGAAAACTTTGTGCCACTGTTTGATCAGTACAATGTGGACCTGGTCATCGCCGGCCACAGTCACTCTTATGAAAGAAGTATTCCGCTTCATGGGCATTACGGTAACTCCGCCAGCCTCACGGAGGGCATGATAACGCCTTGGCAAACAGATCATCAGGGAATTGACCAGCTGAACAAATCCGGTAACCAGCCTGCGCAGGCAACTGTGTATGTGGTGGCAGGATCGGCCAGCAAAACCTATGCGGCCCCCCTGAATCATCCCGCCCATCAAGTGGCGCTTGCCACTCCCGGATCGCTGGTGATTGATGTTAACGGCAAACTATTAACCGTGAGCTTTATCAACACCAACGGCACCATTGCTGATCGCTTTATGATTACCCGTTAAACCTGCAACGTTTTTCAGCTCCTGTTTGCAGGTTTTACAAAATTTTGTGCTTTTAACAAGCCGCGAGCACCCCTTCAAGCCCTGACACACCATAACCCCAACCAATCAACGGTTATTTCCCGGCTCCCTTTGTTATACTCTGATAAAATTTTTCGCCGAGGAACAAATGCGTGCAAACTATTCTGCTTGTTGATGACGACAATTCCTTTACCTCCGCCACCAAGGACATTATTGAGCTGCTGGGGCACCAGGTGGTGGTTGCCAATGACATTAAAGGGGCCCGCGAAGCGCTGCAAGAACAGCGCTTTGATACCCTGCTGCTGGATGTGATGCTACCCGACGGCTCGGGCTTTGAGGTGCTGGATACCGTCCCGTCCACTACCAGTACCCGTATTGTGGTAATTACCGGTCATGATTCCCTGAAGTCCATCGTCACCAGTATTCTGGGGCCCAACGTCACCTATCTCACCAAACCCATCGGTATCGACCAGATCCGCAGTGTGTTGGAAAAACCCCAGCACCCAACAGATTCCCACTGGCATTTTGGCGTACTGGTGGGCGAATCCGATGGCATGAAACAACTTTATGAAATGATTGAACGAGTTGGAACAACAAATGCAAATGTTCTGATTCAGGGCGAAAGCGGTGTGGGTAAGGAACTGGTGGCCCAGGCCATTCACAATGCCTCCCGTTACGAAGGCCCTTTTGTGCCAGCCAACTGCGGCGCCATGTCACGGGAACTGATAGGCAGCGAGTTGTTTGGTCACGAAAAAGGGGCTTTTACGGGAGCAGTGTCCCGCAAACCCGGATTGTTTGAACAGGCGGACGGCGGCACCCTGTTTCTGGATGAAATCACAGAAATGCCGCTGGATATGCAACCCAACCTGTTGCGGGTACTGGAAACCGGCAGAGTGACCCGACTGGGCGGCACCAAGGAAATTGAAGTGAACTGCCGGGTAGTGTCTGCCACCAACCGCACAGAAGCACAGATCGCCGAAGAGCAATGCCTGCGGGAAGATATCTATTATCGGCTGGCAGTGTTCCCCATCCGCATTCCACCATTGCGGGAGCGAATGGGCGATATCAAACTGCTCTGTGATACTTTTATTGAGGAACTGAACACAGAACACCAGACCCGGTTTCAACTGGCAGAAAAGGATCTGGAACGATTGCAACAATACGATTGGCCAGGCAACGTTCGTGAACTGCGCCACCTGATTCACCGGGGTTTTATTATGACGCCACCGGAAGAAACGGAACTGCGCCTGCCCGGTGAAATTGCTTCGCCGTTTTCCAAAGCGGGTAACCGCAACAATCAGGGGTTGCAACCGGGAACTTCCATCGAAGCGGTGGAAAAAGAGCTGATCAAACTGACACTGGATTCGGTGGAAGGCGACAAACCCCGCGCCGCCGAGATGCTGGGTATCAGCCTTAAAACCCTGTACAACCGGCTGAAGCAATATGAAGAATCGTAATTTTTTGATTCCTGTTGGAGATTGACATGAACAGTACCATCAATCCGTCAATGCGGCACGAACTGAGAAACCACCTCAACAATATCTCAGTGAATGCCGAGCTGGTGAAACTGCTGATCAACAGCCAGCCCGATTCTGCCAGGCTGGAAAAGTGTATCGACACCGTTTTACAGGAGTGCAGAATCTGCAGCGACCTGATTAACGCCGACCGGGATCAAAACAACAATTCATAAAAAATCCAGGCAGCTTACATGACTGACAACGAGTCTTCTCTTCCCAAAAAAGGCCCCTATCTGGTCATGGCGCTGGCGGTTCTGGTGCTCTTTATTACCGGGTGGCAATCCTACCGTGCCATTAACACCATGGTGAGTACCGAAGCCAGAGTCAGCGAAACCAAAAATATTCTGCGGGCGATCACCGATACCTTTTCCGAAGTACAGACCGTGGAGCTGGGCTTCAGAGCCTATCTGGTGACCGGCAAGGAGGAATACCTGGCACCTTACCGGGTGGCCGTAGAAACCCTGGAAAGCCGCCTGTCGCAACTCACGTCTCTCAAACCGGAACAGCCGGAACAAAGGGCCCGCATAGAACACCTTGATGGCCTGATACGTCAACGCCTGGATAATATTTCCACCGTTGTCAGTGATATCGACAATCTCTACGAAGCCAAACTGGCCTTTAACGAAGAGCTGAGCGGTAAGGATCAGGTATTGACAGAAATACGCTCCCTGATCGGCGAAATGGAGGATTCCGAATACCTGCTGCTGCAGGAGCAGGCGCTCGCCGCACGGATTGCCAGGGAACGGGTATTTGTCTCACTGAACATTACCATCTTCATTGCCTCAGCTACTCTGTTCACAACTTTCCTGTTGTTCTATTACATGATGCGGAACAAGGAAACTGAAAAGCTGAAACTCGAAAGCCTGGTGGAACAACGCACCGAAGAACTGCAGGTACTACTGACAGAGCTGGAACGCAGCAATCAGGAACTGCAGGATTTTGCCTTTGTGGCATCCCACGATTTGCAGGAACCCCTGCGCAAGATACGCGCTTTTTCCGACCGGCTGCAGAGCAAGTTCGGTGATGAACTCGGGGACGGTAAGGATTATCTGGACCGCATGCATTCCGCGGCTGAACGCATGTCCAGGCTGATTGAGGATTTACTGGAATATTCCCGGGTGTCCACCCGGGGCAAACCCTTTCAGCCAGTAGCATTGAATGATGTGGTGAACGATGTATTACAAACCCTGGAACTGGGCATCAGCGAAAAGCAGGCACAAATAGACGTGGGTGAACTGCCGGTGATTGATGCCGACGGTGCCCAGCTCAGGCAGCTGTTCCAGAATATTATTGGTAATGCATTAAAGTTTGTTGCCGACGACAAACACCCGGCAATTAACATTTCTGCTGACCTGATCAAGGAACCTGATACCCCGGATACCGATACCTGCGAAATCCGCATCTCGGATAACGGTATCGGTTTCAATATGGAATACCTGGATAAGATCTTTACCCCTTTCAAACGCCTGCACCCCAAATCCCGCTATACAGGTACAGGCATTGGCATGGCGATCTGCAAAAAAATTGTAGAGCGTCACGGCGGCAGCATTACAGCAACCAGTGTGCCGGACCAGGGCACCACCTTTGTAGTGAGCCTGCCGGTCAATCAGGAAAGCATTCTGGAAGTAGACAGTATCAACCCACAGGAAATCGGTGAGTCAACCCATGGATAAAGCAAAAGAGCCCATCGTGATTCTGATGGCAGAAGACGACCTGGACGACCAGCTCCTGGCCAAGGAAGCACTGGAAGAAAGCCGGGTTTTAAATGAGTTGCATATCGTTAACGACGGTGTGGAATTACTGGAATACCTGCGTCAGGAAGGCGACTACGCCGAAAAACCCGCACCACGCCCCAGCCTGATCCTGCTGGACCTGAACATGCCCCGCAAAGACGGCCGGGAAACCCTGGCAGAACTGAAACAGGACCCGGAACTGAGCGGTATACCGGTGGTGATACTCACCACCTCAAAGCTGGAAGAGGATATGATCAAGGGCTATCAACTGGGGGCTGCCTCCTATCTGAAAAAACCGGTGACCTTTCAGGGACTGGTGGAAATGATGCAGGCCCTGGGCCGCTACTGGGTTGAAATTGTGGAACTGCCACCCAACCGCAAGCCAGCCGATGAATAAAATCCGCCTGCTCCTGATAGATGACGACGAAGACGACTACCTGATCACCCGGGATCTGCTGGATGATATCGGCACGCTCAACTATCACCTGGACTGGACCGACAGCCCCGCCGAAGCGCGGAAAATACTGAGCCGCAATGAACATGACCTGTGTCTGCTGGATTATGAGCTGGGTATTGAAGATGGCGTGACCCTGCTGAAACAGGCCGCCGACCTGGGATTTTCTGCTCCCGTTATCATGCTCACCGGCCAGGACAACGAGCAACTGGACAAGCAGGCCCAGCAGGCCGGGGCTGTGGATTATCTGGTAAAGAACCAGCTCAATGCCGCCCGGCTGGCCCGGGCCATTCGCTATGCCATTTCCCGTCAGGAGATGGAACGGGAACGCATGGAGCGGATCAAGGCGGAAACCGACAACCGCTACAAAAGTGAATTTCTGGCTCACTTGAGCCATGAACTGCGTACCCCGCTCACCGCGATTCTGGGGTACACGGATCTGATATCCGGCCAGGTACAGAATCAGTCGGTGCTGGACAACCTGCAAGTGGTCAAGCGCAACGGCAACCACCTGCTCAGCCTGCTGAATGATGTACTGGACCTGTCAAAGATTGAAGCCGGAAAACTGGAACTGGAAAACGCCTGTTTTTCCCTGACGCCTTTTATTGAAGATATCAGCAACCTGATGCGCGTTTATGCACTGGACAAGGGTATCGAATTCCGCCTGACACTGGACGCCGATGTGCCGCCACTGGCCTATACCGATCCTACCCGCCTGCGCCAGGTACTGCTGAACCTGCTGAACAATGCCATCAAGTTTACTTCGCAGGGCCAGGTAACATTGGAAGTAGCCTCCACCAACGGCCGGGACATTGATTTTACCGTGTCCGACACCGGCATCGGCATTGCCCCTGACGATCTGGCGGATCTGTTCAAACCCTTTACCCAGGCCCGCAGCAACCGTGACCAGGCCGCGCAGGGCACCGGGCTCGGCCTGGCGATCTGCCAGAAACTGGTGGACAAGCTGGAAGGCAACATTGAGGTTACCAGCGAGCCGGGAAAAGGCAGCCGCTTCAGTGTCCAGCTGCCCTGTGGCCGGCATCAGCCGCCGAAAGGCGTGTCCCGTCAGGATATTGAAACCGCAGATCTGACATCGGAAGCCAGGATCACACTCAAGGGCCGGGTACTGATTACCGACGACCTGAAAGATATTCGCCGCCTGATCGGCCAGCTGGTGTCTGCCACCGGTGCCGACATTGCCTACGCAGTGGATGGCCAGGATGCCATTGCCAGGTTCCGGGAAGCCAGAGACAGCGACCAGCCTTTCGACCTGCTGATTATGGATGTTCAGATGCCGGGCATGTCCGGCATTGAAACCACCCGGCAAATCAGAACCATGGACTCCAGAGTACCGATCGTGGCACTGACCGCAGCCCTCATGAAAGGCGACAAGGAAAAAGGACTCGAAGCCGGCGTGAACGAATACCTGGGCAAACCGGTTCATGCCATACAGTTGATCCGTACCCTGGCTCACTACCTGTCACCGCCGGGCAAACAGGGCAGCACACCACAGTCGGTACTACTGGTGGAAGACAATGACGATGCCCGCGAAGTGACCGCCTCCATCATTGAGCATCTGGGTTTTGCTGTCACTACCGCCGCCAGCGCGGAACAGGCATTGGCCTCATTCCGTGAATCCGAACCGGAACAGGTGCTACTGGACATTCACCTGCCGGATGGCAATGGCTTTGAACTGGCGGACAAGATGAAAGCCATTCATCCCGGTTGCCGTATCATTGCCCTTAGTGGCGAGCAGCTTTCCAAAGAACAACTGGCGGACTCCGGTTTTGATGGTTTTGAACTGAAACCCGTGAACCTGCAAACGCTGAATGCCTTGTTGAATGCCTCTTGACCCTGCAGTTACAGAGGCTTTTAAACAATGACTATGCGCTTCCGGTATAACAAAAACCCGATCCATAACCGCTGAAAAAATAAATACGCCAGTTTGTGAACCCGGGCAGCTTCAGCGGCTTTCATCAGGCAATGGCTGGTCTATACTGCTCACTAATTGATTGATTTTGACAAAAATTTCACTACGCTCAGTCACTGAATTTCATCCAGCTTCTGTCAGTCAGGGTATTAAAAAGTTTGTATCGGTTGTTACCTGTTAAACGGCCTGTGAGTTGTGCGGGCTGTTTTATTCTGCTTGTTCATTTACTGGTTATCAGCTTTCCGGCAACGGCGGCATCCGCCAATGCCGCTGCGAATGCCAGCCCTGTGGCAACACGCCTGAACAACGGCCTGGAGCTGCTGAGTTATTCGCTGCCGGAGGCAGCCCACACCCGGGTGATCCTGAAAATGGGCAGCGGCAGCTTCAGTGATACTGCTGAATTTCCCGGAGTGGCCCATTTACTGGAACATCTGGTGTTGCGGCAACCCGTCAGCCAAAACGGCCAAAGCCTGCGCCAGTGGCTACAGGCCAACGGCGGCAAGCTGAACGCCACCACCGGTTATAACGACACCGTTTTTGAGTTTTCCCTGCCACCGGAAATACTGGATCAGGCGCTGGCCAAGCTGCGCCAGGTGCTGGCAGGGTTTCAAACGGATTCAAAGGTGCTGCACTCAGAACTGGCTGTGCTGGATCAGGAATACGCGTTGCGCAGCCAGCAGCCCATCTGGCAACAACGGGATGTATTGAAAGTGATCGCGCACAAGACACACCCCTTGGTTTACTGGCACCCCGGCAACAGCGAGAGCCTGTTGCAACAGGGGCAGGCGGCCCTGAGCCAGGCAGTGCATGAACAGTTCAAACACCTGTACCGACCCGGCAATCTCAGACTGATTCTTATGGGGCCGGGCCAGGCATCACACATGCAGTTAACGGCCGACAAACATTTTGCCACCCTCCCGGCAGGCTCCGGACAACAGCGGGCCGGCAAGCCGCTTTTCAGTCCGGACTCACTGCCCGCCACGCTGGCAATGCCCGGTGACCAGCAACGCATCCTAACCTTGCTGTTCCCCGTCGATATGAGGGATTCCGAAGCAACAGACAAAGCCGGTGACTATCTTGCCTATTTGCTGACTCGCAAACAGGAGCAGGGGCTGATCATGACCCTGAAAAAAGCCGGGCTTGTGGGTGGTCTGATTGCCGGCGAAAGCCTGGGGGATGGCGGGCACCGCAGTTTTCATATCACCCTGAGCCTCACACCCAAGGGCTGGGATAATCCGTCACAGGTGATTGCACAGGTACAGGCGTATCTACAGTTGGTAAGCCGTAGTGGGCTGAGCGAACCGGTGCTGGGTGGGTATCTTCAGTTTCAGCATCTGAAATCCCTGTTTGCCGATGAGTCCGACACCCTGAAGGCAATTCAGCAGCAATTGTTAAACGAACCGTTGGCCAGACTGCGCCATTGTCCGTTAACAGCGCCATCTCATAATTGTCATTCGGATGCGGGTTTTCAGACCAGTTTCAATACGCTGGTGTCGCAGCTGAAGGCGAATAACCAAATCCGGATTTTTACCGATACTGACATTAGCGCACACCAGAAAAGCCCGTTATTTGAAACCGCCTACAGTTTAAAACCTGCTCCGGCAGTGACGCCGGCCACTGACGCTCTTCATGCTCAGAGCGCAGGTGCCCAAATGAAGCTGCCGGTTACCGATCCCTACTTCAAGCAACTGACAACAGGCAACCCGGTGACGGCATCGGTGGCGGCGGACAAGCAGGGCTTTCCGTTTCAGCTTCAGAATAACGGCAACGTCACGCTCTGGTATGGCTTTAACGATCACAAGGGCAAGCCACTGGCCGAAGCCCGTATCCTCTTTACCAATACCGGGCTGACAGCAACACCCACAGAGGCCGCACAGACCGAACTATATGTGATTGCCCTGAACGAACGCTTGCAGGTTATCCGGGAACGGCTGGCGGATCTGTTCTACGACTTCCGTCTGCAATCTCACCCCAGTGGCCTCTATCTGGAGGTACGGGGCTATTCACAAGGGCTGACGGCGGTGGTGAATCATCTTGTGAGTGTTGTTCAGACATTCGAACCGCCCCCCGATGGCCTGGTGCGCTGGAAGGCAAAGCTGGCGGAAAAACTGCAACAGCAATCCCGTTATGGTTTCGAGGAACTGTACGAATTCCTTTACAGCGAATTGCTGAAAAACTATTGGCCGGCCGACCGGCTGCTGGCAGCCAGCAAGACAGTCGAACACGTGCATCTGCAAAACCACAGCAACGGTATTTTTCCCGCCAGCCGGATCACGGCGTTTTATTACGGCAATATAACAGCGGATATGGCCGAAGCGGCTTACCCGCCACTGGCTGCGCTCTCAACAGCGGAATCAGCAGCGGTAACCCCCATCGCTCAGGCGCCGGGAAACGGCATCGTGTACCCCTTGCCGCACAACCGCTACCAGATTTCTATCCGGAACCAGGATAATGCCATGGTGATGTTTCATCAGGCGAGCAACAGCAGCCCCCGCACCACCGGTATCGTCAACCTGTTACAACAACTGATGCACAAGGAATATTTCCGCGATCTGCGTACTCAACAAGGGCTGGGTTATGCCGTTTTCGTGGCACCCATGAGTTTTTATACCCATGCAGCATTTGCCCTGACCATTCAATCGGCCCAGGCCAATCCGGAGATTCTGGAAACCCGGACCAATCAGTTCCTCAGTCAGTTTTCCGGGTATCTGGATACGCTGCAGCAAGGGGAATTTGAAAAAATAAAACAGACAGTAGCGTCCCGGCTGAATTGGCAACTGCTGCAGGGACAGGAAAAAACCGATCGGTTCTGGAAACATATTCAGAGCGGCACCCTGCCGGATCCCCAGCTGGCGTTACAGCAAACCGGAATTACCGAACAGATTTCCCTGAAGGATATCAGGGACTACTTTCACAACCATCTGACAGGAGAGGAACGCAAGCTGTTTGTGTTTGCGTCCCAATCCATGGGCGGTACCTCGCCCTGAGGCCAAAAGGTACCGCACACTGCCCGTCATTTTCTGTTGATTACCAGCTTCTTTTCTCTGGTTTGTAATCAGAAAACTCTTCAGAGCTCAGGCGACCGTCTTTATCGGCATCCAGTTTGCCGAAAGACGATTTCAGCTGCGTGCTGGCGGATGCTTCCCCGGGATTGATGTAACCATCCTGATTGGCATCCAGTGCGGAAAAAGTCTGTTGCTGTGCCTGACCAGACTCCATACCACCCTGTTTCTGATAATCACCGGCAACCGCGGTGCCAATACCAAAGGTCAAAACGAGTGCTGCATAATTTAAAGCTTTCATAATCTGCTCCTTAGATTGAGATTTTAAAATAAGCTTTTACAGGGAACTGCAAAAACTTATCGGGAGCTTTCCAATTACCGTGCCACTTCAGGATTGTAAAAAGCTTCAGAGGTGTATTTTACATTGCACCTGAAAATTGCTGACATAACGAACAGAATTTAAAACCAAAGATTATAAAAACATAACCAAAAGCTATTGAACCTGCTTGCTCTTCCCGGCGAACAGATTCTTTCACGAAATATCCACCCTCATCTCTGCCCTGTGCGCCTTCGCTTACAAAAGCTTTGTCAAAATTACAACCATATCCATGGTTGTCTGTAGAAATTATTCATCATTCACGTCAATCCACACAAATGACACGCCATAAGTGCTTTTTGAACTGGCGTGAATCTTGAATATCTTCGGACAGGTTTGAACAAATCAATCTCATACCCAATTTCACACGGGTTCAGCAGTACCATCGTTGCCGATTAACAGTTGATGTTTAACTGTGATCACTTAAAAAAGGAGGAACACCATGACCTATGCCAAAGCCACATTACCCGCCATTATGCTGCTCAGCGCCGGATTGCTGTCGGGCTGTGCCAGCCACCAACCGAATCCACAGGCCGAACTGGCAAAAGCGGAAGTCCATGTAAAAGACGCCAAAAAAGCCGGTGCCATGAAACACGCGGAGCTCGCCCTGCATCATGCCGAGCAAAAACTCGACCAGGCCCGCTCGGCGGTAGAGCAAGAGGAGTACGCCAAAGCCAAACGCCTGGCTGAACAGGCCACCGCCGACGCCCAGTACGCCGGCTTGACCGCCGAAACCACAGAACTGAAATCTGCGGTGAAGGAAATCAGGGAGAACCTGCGTCTGCTTGAACAGGAAATGCAGGACAAATCGTAAGTCTGAACCACCAACGATTCCGGGAGAAGATCATGAAAAAATTGATTATTGCAGCCATTGGCTCCAGTTTACTAACCGCCTGTGCCACATCACAACCACCGGCTTCCGTCGAGGATCTGCAACAGAAGATGCAGGCATTGAACAACGAAGCACAAGTGAAGGAATATGCCCCTGTGGAACTGAGCCAGGCGCAGGAAAAAGTCAATCAGGTATCCCAGACCTGGGAAGACGAAGGCACCGGTGATGCCCTGAGTCACAATCTGTATATGGCTCATCGTGATATCGACAATACCCGCCTGACCGCGGAAAAACGCAAGCTGCAGGAGCAGATTGACAACGCCAAGGAAGACAGAACCAAAATGCTGCTGTCGATTCGCAAACAGGAAGCTGAAGCCGCAAAACAGCGGGCGTCTTCCACCGAGCAAAAGCTGTCCTCGTTGCAAAACAAGCTGCAGGATGTACAGGCCAAGGCCACCGATCGCGGTATCGTGCTGACCCTGGACGGTGTGCTGTTTGAGTTCGATAAGGCAAAACTCAATCCGGGTGGTGAAAGAACCGTAAATCGCCTTGCGGAGTTTCTGCAAAAACACCCCGGCACCAAAGTCGCCGTTGAAGGCCACACCGATGCCCTGGGTGAGAAGTCCTATAACCTGGAGCTGTCCGAGCGCCGTGCCCAATCAGTACTGAGTGCGCTGGAACAACAAGGTATTTCCAGAGACCGGGTAGAAATTCGCGCCTATGGTGAACAATATCCGGTTGCGTCCAACGACACGCAGGCAGGTCGCCAGCAAAACCGCCGGGTGGAAGTGGTGCTGTCAAAAACCAATGAAGATATTAAGGAACGACAATAGATAGAAATAACCGGATTGCACTGTACGTCAGGGCAAGGTGTCAGGGTCAGATGAACCCTGGCACCTTTATTTTTGGGAATCCACAGCTTTGTTCTTGGAAATCACAATTTCCACCCGGCGGCTCTGGCCGCTGTCGGTGCGCATGATGTCGGTAGGGTATCTTTCCCCGTGGGCGACGACGGTCATCATTGACGGTGGAATGCCCAGTTCCAGCAAACGTTTATAAACCGCTTCGGCCCTTTCCCTGGAAAGCTGACTGTTAAAATCATCCGGGCCATCTTCGTCGGCGTGGCCTTCAACAATCACTTTGACTTCGGGATGATCCCGTAAAAACGCCGCCACTTTTAACAGGGTATCGCCGGCTTTCTTGTCCAGTGCGTGGCTGTTAACAGAAAAGAGAATACGCTCCAGGGTGAAAATAATACCTTCTTCGCCAATCTCCAGATCCTGCTGTTCCGGCTGAAGCGGCCGGGGTTGAGTGGCTGCCGTATCCAGACTGGCCAGCTTGTGTGGCGACCCGGTATCAACGCTATTGTCAGCAAAGGTTTTAGCTTCTGATGGCGTTGCTCCGGATACCTGCATACAACCGGCAAGCAAAAAAACCGGTAACAAAGTGGCTGGACGTTTCATCATTATCAGAGTCTTTCATCAGGGCAGGACTTGGAATGTTAACCCCAATAATTCACTGACAACAGCCATTTTTCTACATTTTACATCGGGTAAGAATTCCGGTGATGTGCATCAGCGGCCGGGGCACAAGGGCTTTCACAGAGCACTCACAATGCAATTACAGCGCTTTTTCCGAGATACCCCGGTCTGAGATGCCCCGGCAATCGGGTATGATACACAGACTTTCGTTGTGGGGATTTTCCAGGTGATGGCCACGGAGCATGTTCTCTATCTCTTTACGTGAGTCAGCAAGCTCCCTGACTTTGCCGGATTCACCCTTCAGGGCACATTCAAGACTGGCTCTTGCGGCATCGGCGCAACCCAGCTCCGCCAGCACATAAGCCAGATTGTTCCAGGTAAATGCGGTAGCCACACCCTGCCTGATGGAATCCAGCAACCAGCGTTGGGCCGCCACCGGGTTGTTGTGATGATATTCAATATTCGCCAGACCCAGTCGGGCTATTTCCGTTTGCGCGCTATCCGGCCAGCGTTGCAACGCGGCCTGATAGGCCCGACGGGCTGCATCAGGCTGCCCCACCTGCTCCAGTGCGCTGGCGGCCTGCAGATACTGGCTCATCTCTGCCGTCGCCGGAATTTGATCGGGAGGCATAACCAGCAAACTCCAGAATCCGGAACGGGACCAGGTATTGTAGAAGGTTTTAAATGCCACCCTTTTATTGGCTGTTTCCCCCGAATGAAGCACCAGTTCCCTGCGTTCCAGGTCATAACCCGTTACCACGGCAAAATGCCATTGCGGCAACCAGGATAACCCCAGGTTCATCAGCACAATCACCGGGTTGCCCGCATCCAGTTCTTCCAGTAAACCGGGCATCGACAGCTTCTGTTCATAAGCCAGCTGACCAAAGCGCCTTGTCTGGGTAACCAGCTCCAGGGAAACGGCACCTTCCCTCTCCGGCAGATACACATAGGGCTCCAGCTCCCGGGCAGTCACAGCAACGCCACGATAACTCAGTGCCATCGCCAGCGACGCCGCTCCGCATTGTTTGCGTCGCTGCGCAATAAAAGGCACCTGATCAATACGGGTCTGATTATTTACCTTGTGATGCTCAAGTTCAAGCGCCGGCATGGTGGTGGCACAACCGGAAAGCTGCGCCACCAGAACCAGTGCCACCATGCCGATCAGGCAACGAGGGTTACTTGTTAACACAGTTCACAAAGCTGTAGATGTTGGTGGCGCAGAGCATATCCGTGATAATGAACACCAGAAAGATCAGCACCAGAGCCCCTATCAGATCCTGGCCCGCCGGCATGCTGTCCAGTTGCTGGTTTGCCTTGCGCACCTCGTCCGGCGTCATCATGGCCACCCGTTCCTTGGCGTGCTCTATATCTACACCCATTGCGGTCAGTTTTTCCTGTACCTGCTGGTTATCCAGCGCCGATACCAGTTGGGCTTTATCAAACTGCTGTTGCTGAATACTCACCGCCTGTGGCGTGGTTACCATGGCTGCCTGTGCCACGCCTGAAAAAATCACCGTGTGAATAAACACAAACGTCAGCAGCATGCTGGTCCAGGCGCGTTTGGTATGGGATTTCATTTCGCTACTCCTTCTCTTGATTATTGAACCGCTTTTTCATTAGCCATTTAACTACGAGAAGCAAGGCAAATATCGTGCCGGGTTACTTACAGCCATCCGTTGACAGGTTCACTGGCACAGATCCTGCGTTCAATGACAGCGATTCTGTTATTAATTCACCAAGGGGTATCCCATGAACCTGTCCCGGAGAAATTGCTTTGCCCTGATTTTCGGGCTTATTTTTCAGATTTTATCCGTTGTTCTTATTGTTCAGTCGTTTATCCAGTTTTATCTGGAGTTCGTTGTGGGCAATAAGGATTTCACCGCCGCCATTATTGTTTCTATCAATACCTTTATTATCGCGCTCGCCATGTTTGAGCTGGGTGTGGGTATCAGCAAAGAGTACCTGATGGAAGACTCCCGGGCGTCCTTCTACGCAACCATTCGCCGCACCATTACGCGATTTGTTGCCACCGTCTGTATTGCCCTGGTTCTGGAAGCCCTGATCATGATTATCAAATACAGCCAGCTGGATCTGGCCGGAAACCTCTGGTATCCGGTAGGCATTCTGATTGGCAGCAGTATCCTGTTAATGGCGCTCGGACTGTTTCTTCACCTGACCCACAAGATGGGTGCAGAGAAACAAACATCAAGATCGGCTGACAATAATCCGGTGCAGAACTTTAACCTGCAGCACTTCTAAGCCACGCAAAGTTTACAAATACCTTTGGAAATTTATCAAAGCGACGATCAATTACGTTAGTAAAAAGGCTTCAACAACGTCCAAAGCCCTGTATATCAAGGGCTAAGCAATTTTGGCACGCTAGTTGAATCATTCAGGTTACCACTAACTGCCAGAGTATTAACGGGCAACAATTCATGGAAAGGAGGCAACATGAAATACGTGAGTCTGAATGAAGTTTTACTCGTGGCGGTTAGCGTCATGATCCTGGGCATCATGGGCTGCAGCCAGGGACCCGCTGAAGAAGTGGGAGAAGATCTGGATGAAGCCGTCGAGGACGTCAGGGATGCGGTGGATGACACATGCGATCGCGCAACTGACAGTAACTGCCAGTAATTAAATTTTATTTGTGCCGACACTTAAGGAGCTAACGATGACTTATAAAACATTACTACCAGGTATTCTTGCCATATCACTGATACCCGTCACTGCGAATGCAGAAAGCCAGCGCGGTGTTGATCACCAGGGGTTTTATGCCGGTGCCGGTTATGGCTATGTTAAATCCAAAGGGGCTGATGATTTCGAGGACGACAACGACGCAGGCCGGGTATTTATCGGCGGTCAGTTCTCACAGGTGTTCTCAGTGGAAGGCAGCTATATCGATTTTGGTAAATACGGCGGTAACGTTGCCAGTGCCGATATCGACGGCTACACCCTGGCACTGAAAGCCGGTATTCCCCTGGGTGAGCATGTCACTCTGTATGGACAGGGTGGTCAGCTCTGGTGGAACGCCGATCTGAAAGCATTGGGTGCCAGCGGTGATACCGATGGCGAGGAGCTGTTTTATGGTGCTGGCGTTGCTTTTGCGCTGACCCGGAACCTGGACCTGCGTCTGGAGTACACACGCTTCAATGTTGAGTTTGAAGAAGACGAGATCGGCATCTTCGCAGAATCCGATGATCTCGATACCGATCTTGATTACGTCAGTGCTGCCGTGCAGTACAACTTTTAACGGCTGTCAGCCAGCTGCACAGAGCGCCTCGTTAACGAGGCGCTTCAGCCTGGCAGGCCAGGGCTTACAGGGTAAGCGGAGGTTATTATGTTAATGTGGTCAATCAGTTTTTTTATTATCGCCATCATTGCCGGTGCACTCGGTTTTGGCGGCATTGCCGGCGCCGCAGCCGGCATCGCAGAGATTCTGTTTTTTGTCTTTATCGTACTCTTTATTATTTCCGTTACCATCGGTGTACTGAAAGGGCGGAAAGACAGGCTTTACCACTGACAGATCAGGCAAAAAACAGGGTTCCAGAGGCCTGCTTCCGCAGGCCTGCCCCCGGAAAACCTGGCAACGGCCAAACCAAGGGTGGCGACTCAAACCGTTTTGATGCTGACTGGTTTTTTGGCAGGGTTGATGGATGCATACGATCGATTTACCAAAAGTGCTGATTGCCGATGATGATCCGCTATGCGTGGAAGCATTACTGATTCTGCTCGGCACTGAACCCATGGAACTTGCCCCCGCCTACTCGGGCCGCGAAGCCCTGAGCAAGATAGCCGACTGGCAACCGGATATCGTATTACTGGACGTCGGACTACCCGACCTGTCCGGGTACGAAGTCTGTACCCGGGTAAAATCCGACCCCGCCACCAGAGATACCACCATCATGTTTCTTACCGGCATGACCGAAACCCGCGACGAAGCACACGGTCTGCAGCTGGGCGCGGTTGACTATATTACCAAGCCGGTGCAACTCGCCATTTTAAAAGCCCGGCTGAAGGTTCATATAGAACTGAAACGTAAAACCCGGCTGCTGGAAACCCAGGCCATGCTGGACAGCCTTACCCATGTTCCCAACCGACGCTTTTTTGATAACGTTCTGGAACAGGAATGGAACCGCTGTTCCCGATTCGGCCATACCTTGTCGGTGATGATGATCGATATTGATTTTTTTAAACAATATAACGATTTTTACGGGCATTTAGAGGGAGACAACTGCCTGCAAATGGTGGCAGAACTTTTACAGTACGGCCTGAAACGCTCAACAGATTTGCTGGCCCGGTTCGGTGGCGAGGAGTTTATTGTTTTACTACCACAGTCCGACAGTGCCGAAGTTCTGGTCATGGCCGAGCACCTGCGTGCCACGGTTGAAGTGGCGCGGATTGAACACGCAGCGGCTGGAAAACCGGGCGTGGTAACTATCAGCATTGGTTGCTGCTCGGTTCAGCCACAGGCAGGGCATTCAAGCCGTGAACTGATCCACCGCGCAGATAAAGCCCTTTATCAGGCCAAACACCAGGGCCGCAATAAAGTGGTGGCGGAGTTTCTGCCGGAATGGGCGCCTGAAAATTAAGCACCAGGAAGCCATTTCCCTTATTAAAAACTGGCAGGCGACAATCCTGCTATGCTCAAAATAGCAACAAACTTTATATTGTCTCTGCATTTTTTATCCTGCCTCCCTCACCCGTATGAGGGGTATAACACCAAACAATTTGATTCACTTTGTCAAAATGCATAACATTCAATCGGCTAAACTTTAAATGCGGCTGCGATTTTTGAGTCGATTTAGCACACATTCAGGCCAACGCCAGCATGCTCTGACAGGCCCGGAATCCAATTAAAAGGACAATTCTCATATGCTGAAGCTCGCTAGTATTTTGAAACTGACCCTCATAGCGCTTGTTTTAAGCGGCTGTTCCACCACCGGTTACTTCAAGGTGCCGGAAGGCTCTGACCTTTATATCTACAAACGCCCGGCGCCGGTGAACATTGCATCCGACGGCAGTGTTACCACCAAACCCTTCTTCTGGACGGCTGCCGGTTTCCCACCGGGTGGCGGTATTCCTTACCGCCTGGAAAAAGACGGTGAAGTTATCAAGGAAGGTAAATTGCGTGCGAAATTCCGGGTTGTGTCCATTTTCTGGCCTCCTTTCGCGCTGATTTACTGGCCCATGGGCATGAACCCCGATATTACTTACGATCTGGTTAACGACACTCAGGAATAACGCTGCGAGCGGACGCCGGCGGCAACAACGCCGGCATCCGCCCCGCGATCAACACAGGGACTGCACAGGGAGAAGACAAACGTGAAGCATCTGACACCGATAAAAGCCGCCATCTTTACACTGGCCTTTACATTGATTAGCGGCTGCACCTCGCAAATTTCGTTGATGGATCAGAACGGTGAAAACCTGGTGGGTGCTGATGGCGTGGTCACTCTGGTTAACCTGCACCCGGATATGCATAAGGGCCCCCGGCTGACCGCCATTAACTGGCAGCTACCGGCCCTGCTCCCCATGTGCACCGAGGTTCAGATCCTGGAAGCCAACGAGAAGCAGGCAACCATCAAGGATAAAAGCACCGGGATCACTTACATCTACTATTACCACAAGGCAGCAGCCGAGCCCTTCGCCTCTCATTTAAAACGCTATTTCGGCAAATCCTGCGCCAGCAAGAAAGTGGCCGGCCTGAGCAAACAGGACCGGGACGGTATTGAAGCCGGCGAGATCCGTGAAGGCATGACCAAACAGGGCGTTATCTTTGCTGCCGGTTATCCGCCCAGACACGCAACCCCTACCACCGAATCCAACAGCTGGAAATACTGGAAAAACCGCTGGAATACCATAGTGGTGAGGTTTGAAGACGACAAAGTCGTTCAGATCATCGACTAGCGTCTACAATTAGCACGCATCAATTTCAGGGTCTTTACCCTGGCGTTAACCGCCGATTTTTGGTAGGATTGCGCGATTTTTGAGCGCCCTTGCTGGGCGCTTTCTTTGTTATTGAAAGGCGAAACTCTCGTGGACACCTTAGGAATTGTACTGAACTCCTGGGCCGCCTGGGCGCCTGGCCTGGAATCTCCTGAAGACTGGTTACAGTGGGCCCGGGGAAACCGCGAGCCCCAGCCAGATGGCGCCCCCACGGTGAGTTTCTTTCCCCCCATGTACCGGCGCAGACTAAGCCGGCTAGGGAAAATGGCTGTTTATGTGGCCCATCAGTGCGATACCGAAACCACTGACAGCCATCAGCGGGTGTTTGCCTCCCGTTACGGCGAGCAACAGCGTACAGCGAAGATTCTGGATGGACTGAATCAGGGCGAACCGGTATCACCCACCGCGTTCAGCCTGTCGGTGCATAATGCCGTGGCCGGTCTGTACTCCATGGTAAAACAGGACCGGTCACCCACTACCAGTCTGTCGGCCGGCTTCAGTACGTTTTCGTCTGCCTGGCTCGAAGCCGTGGGCCTGCTGCAATGCCCGCAAGCCCCCTGCCAGACAGTCACACTGGTGTATTACGACGAGCCCTTGCCGGGCGACTACGCAGCGTTTCAGTCTGAGGTGGCGTTTCCACTAGCCCTGGCCCTGCAGATGCGACTGGCGACAGACACAGACCGAACCGTATTTACTTTGCAAATGGCTGAGCCCGAGCCTGCCCAGGCAGCCGGAAATCAACCACCACTTTGGCAACCGCTGGCGTTTATTCGCCTGTTGCTGGATCAGGAACAACAGACAGAGGGAACTGGCAGTGGAAATCGCTGGATCTGGAAAAGACATGAAAGGCCTTAACTACTACTGGCGCCTGTTTACCACGGGGTTCAGCTTTTTTACCTTTGGTGTTGGCGGCCTGATTATCGGCCTGGTGCTTTTTCCTGCTATCAATCTGCTTTTCTGGAACCGGCGCCGCCGGACGCTGGTCAGCCAGTACCTGATCCACAAGCTGTTCCGGCTTTTCATCGAGATGATGTGCTTTCTGGGCATTATGAATTACCGGATCAGCGGGCTGGACAAGCTGAAGAACGCCCAGGGCACCCTGATTGTCGCCAATCACCCCACGCTGATTGATGTGGTGATACTGATTGCCTTTCTGGACAAGGTCGATTGCGTGGTAAAATCCGCGCTGATGAAAAACCCGGTCATGATGGGGCCGGTGAAAGCCGCCAACTATATTGTTAATTCGGATCCGGAAAAACTCATCGACGATTGCTCCCGGGCTCTGCAAAGCGGCAACGCGCTGATCATATTTCCTGAAGGTACCCGGACCGAGCCGGGCAAACCCTTCAGATTTCAGCGCGGTGCAGCAGGCATTGCCCTGAGGTCTGATGTGGATATCACGCCTGTCGTCATAGGCTGCACACCCTCCACGCTGACCAAATCCGAAAAGTGGTATCAGATTCCGCCCACCAGCTTTTCCATGACGCTGGATGTACGTGATCCCATCCGGGTAAGCGATGTGATTGATGCCGATGCACCCAGATCAGTTGCGGCACGCCGCCTGACCAGTTACTTGCAAGATTATTTTACGAAAGAGGTTTCCCTTAATGACTGATTTGGCTCTGGAAGTAAAAGAGTTGATTATCGAATCACTCGATCTGGAGGACGTAACCCCCGACGATATCGTTGATGACGAACCACTGTTTGTGGAGGGCCTGGGTCTGGATTCCATTGATGCTCTGGAACTGGGCCTGGCCATTAAAACCCGGTACAAGGTCACCATTGATGACGAATCGGAAGAAACCAAAAAGCATTTTGCCAGCGTCAACAACCTGGTTCGATTTATAGAAAGTTCCCGAGAGGTCTGATATTCCATGATGAACAGTAAAGAAGAAATTTATTCCAAGCTCAGCGAAATCATGGTGGAACTTTTCGAGGTGGAAGAATCCGCCATTGAGCCCAATGCAAACCTTTATGAAGAGCTGGGTATCGACAGTATTGATGCGGTGGATCTGGTGGTAAAACTGAAAGAGATTACCGGCAAAAGAATTCAGCCCGAAGAATTCAAAAGCGCCAGAACCATACAGGACGTGGTCGATGCCGTTTACGGTTTAGTCAATGGATGAAGCCGGTGAAGTGGATCGCCAAAATACTTTTTGGTTTGCTCGTCATTGCCTACCCGTTCGCTGTGTATTACGGCATTCAGAGCTTTTCACTGAAGCAGGTGGCACTGGTGCTGCTTGCGCTGTTTGCGATCCGTCTTTTTCTGCAAAAGCCCGGTAAAAAAGACATGGCCGGGCTGGGCAGCTGGCTGGCCACGGCTATCGGTTGCGGTTTGATTCTGGCTGTGCTGTTTTTCGACGAAGCCCTGTTCCTCAGGCTGTATCCGGTCTTTATGAACCTGGTGATGTTACTGGTGTTCGCCTGGACACTGCTGCATCCCCCTTCTGCTGTTGAACGCCTGGCCCGCAAGGTCGATCCCCACTTGAGTGAACTGGGTGTCAGGCACACCCGCCAGGTTACACAGGTGTGGTGCGGTTTTTTTATTGGCAACGGCCTGGTGGCAATCTATACCGCACTGTTTTCGTCACTGGAAGACTGGGCGCTCTACAACGGTTTTATTTCTTACCTGCTGATCGGCTTGCTGTTTGCGGCGGAATTTATGGTGCGCCGGATTCGGCAACACCGCGCCGGAGAGCTTTAAGATGAGCATCCTGTCTTTTGCGGATTTGCTGCAGACACAAGCAGAGCCGGCACCGGAAAATCACCCCGTTGCCTGGACACCGGTCCGCCATGGAGATCCAGTTACTTATTATCTGCAGGATTTTCAGGCGGATGTTCAGCGCCTTATCGCCCGCTTTGCCAACACACCCGACGTTTGCGCCAACAGCGCAGCGATTCTGTATGCCACCCACAGTTATCACTTTGCTGTGGCGTTCACGGCTCTGGTTATTCTGCGCAAGACCATCGTATTACCCCACAGCGGCAACGCCGGTGCCATTGCACAGCTAAGCGGAGACTACCCCATTGCTGTGGTCGATGCCGACGTGCATCACCAGCTGGAAGATAGCGGTGCAGACATCACCGGTTTCAATCTGGACAGGGCACTGGCTGAAACCAGCCCGCTCCCGGAAAAGCCGGTTACCTTGCCCACAGACTGCCATGATGTGGGTATTGTGATATTTACCTCCGGAAGCACCGGCGCGCCCAAGGCCATTCACAAAACACTCGGCCATTTTCTTGCAGAAGTCGCTTCCCTGGAATCGCTGTGGGGGGAATCCATCGGTGATTCCCGCCTGGTGGCTACCGTTTCCCATCAGCACGTTTACGGGTTGTTGTTCAGGCTCTTATGGCCACTGCTTACCCGAAGGCCGTTATGCGCCGTTGCTTTCCAATACCCGGAAGAACTCCTCTGGCAACTGGCGACCGGGCAACCAATGGTATTGATATCCAGCCCGGCATTTCTGTCGCGCTTGCCGGACCACGTGTCTGCCAATGCCCTGCCCGCCAACAGTCAGTTAAAGAAGATCGTCAGCTCCGGCGGGCCGTTAAAGCCTCAGGACAGCTTTGCCGTTCAACCGCGGTTAAAAGCCGCTGTCACGGAAGTTTTCGGCAGCTCCGAAACCGGTGGCGTGGGCTATCGGGAACGGACCAGCGAAACCGATTCCATGGCCTGGACGCCGCTGCCCCGGGTTCAGGTGACAACTGCGCCGGAAACCCGGCAATTACTGATCAGGTCCCCCTATTGTTTTACCCGGGACTGGTATGCCATGGGTGATGTGGCTACCCTGCAGGATAATCAGTGTTTTGTCATTAACGGGCGGGCTGACCGCATCGTCAAGATTGAAGAAAAGCGTATCTCGCTGGATGAAATCGAAGCAAGGCTCAACCAGACACACTGGGTAGACAGCTGCCGGGTGTTACTGTTACAAGGCCAGCGCACAGAAGTGGCTGCCGTTCTGGTACTAAATGAACAGGGCAAAAACCGGCTGCAACAAAACGGCAAGCTGGCACTGACCCGGCAACTACGCCAGGAACTTGCCCACTTTCTGGACGCGGTAGTATTACCCCGTAAATGGCGCATCCTGGATGAGCTGCCGCTGAATTCCCAGGGTAAGCTTGTGCAGTCCACCCTGGAAAACCTGTTTGCCCAGCGCAACACTCCGGATAACCGGACAAATTCAGATTGAGAGTATCGTGACCAGTAAAATCTTATATCCGGACGTTATCAGCAAAGACACCGCAGGGGACAAAAAGCACCTGACCCTGAAGGTGCCTGCCGACCTGTACTATTTTAACGGTCACTTCGATCAGGGCAGCATTCTGCCCGGCGTGGTACAGGTTAAGTGGGCAGAGCATTTCGGCCGGCAGCTTTTTGATATGAATGGCGAATTTCAGCGACTGGAAACACTCAAGTTTCAGCAGGTGATAGTGCCTGATGCCGTTATCAACCTGGAACTGGCCAATCAACCGGATCGCAGCAAGCTTTACTTCACCTATTTGCTGGCGGGGAAAAAAGTCTCCTCCGGCAGAATTGTATTTGGAGCAAAGGATGGCGTTTAAACCTGCATTTCTTATTCCTGTGTATAACCATGGCACCGTGCTGGAACAGGTGCTGCTGAAACTGGAACCCTTTGCCCTGCCCTGCCTGATGGTAAACGACGGCAGCAATGCTGATTGCCGTACCGAAATGGAACGACTGGCGGAAAAATACGCCTGGGTCAGCCTGATTCATTTGCCGGAAAACCAGGGCAAGGGCGGCGCGGTAATGGCCGGCATCCGTGAACTGGATAATCAGGGTTACAGCCATGCATTCCAGGTGGATGCCGATGGTCAGCATGATTTCAGTCAGACCCGACAGTTTCTGGATGCTGCAAAAGCCCGCCCAGATGCCATGATTCTGGGCAAGGCAGTGTATGATGAGTCGGTCCCCAAATCCCGTTTGTACGGGCGCTACATTACTCACGTATGGGTCTGGATTGAAACCCTGTCACTGGCCATCAAGGATTCCATGTGCGGTTTCCGTATTTATCCGCTGGCCTCCAGTCGCAAGCTGATCGACAGCCGCGAGATTGGCACCCGCATGGAGTTCGATGTGGAAATCGTTGTGCGTTTGCACTGGATGGGCGTGCCCGCTATTAATTTTCCGGTACAGGTCAATTATCCACTGGACGGCGTGTCGCACTTTGATGTGCTCAACGATAATCTGCGGATATCCAAAACCCACACCAAACTGTTTTTCGGTATGCTCTGGCGGATACCGCTGCTACTGTTGCGCAGTCTGTCCTGGGTCAGGTGAAACTGCGATGAGTGAACAGCAGACAAACCACACCCACTGGTCGCAGGTTGAAGAGAAAGGCACCTATATCGGTATCCGTCTTCTCTTTGGCATTTACAGTCTTTTGGGAAGGATCGTGCTGATTCCGGTGTTGTATCCGGTGGTGTTTTACTTTTTTCTGTTTGGCAAACTGGCCCGCAAAAGTTCACTCACTTATCTGAACCGTGTCATGAATCAGCATGGCAACCGGCCCAAAGCCAATACCAAAGCCACCTTATGGCACAGCTTCCATCACTTTATGGCCTTTGCCCAGAGTATTCTGGATAAAATCGGTGGCTGGGCCGGCAAAGTCACTTTCGATCAGGTGAATTTCCCCAGCCGGCCGCAATTGCTGGAGGCTGTTCATTCCGGCAAGGGTGGTGTGATTGTCGGCGCCCATCTGGGCAGTCTGGAAGTGGGGCGTGCCCTGAGCAAGGAAATGCAGAGCCTTAAACTCAATGTGCTGGTGCACACCAGTCATGCCGAGCAGTTCAATAAAGTATTACGCGAGATTAATCCCGATTCCCAGGCAGAGCTTTTGCAGGTCACCACCATCGGGCCGGACACCGCTATCATGTTACGCGACAAAATCGAGCGCGGTGAGTTTATCGCCATTCTGGGCGACCGGACACCGGTAGCCAGTCAGGGCCGGGAAGTCTGGCTGCCGTTTCTTGGCAAGCCGGCACCCTTTCCCCAGGGGCCCTATATACTGGCCGGTGTACTGGGCTGCCCCCTGTATATGCTCACCTGTTTACGGGCCGGTAAAGGCTTTGATGTATTTTTTGATACGCTGGCAGACAAGGTCACCCTGCCACGCAAAACCCGTCAGCAGGCGATTAACAGCTACGCTCAGTTATACGTGGACCGACTGGCACACTACGCCACCCGGTACCCCTATCAGTGGTTTAACTTTTTCGATTTCTGGCACGAGTTTCACGAAAGTCATCAGGATCAGACAAGCAGGTAGTTTCAATGAATTTGCCAACCAACAGCCTGTGGGCTGTGACACCGGAAAAAAACATCGTCGTCGGTGAATCCGTACTGACGATCGAAGATATCTGCGCCGTGGCATCCGGCAGTGCCGGGGTGGCATTAAGCCAGTCGTCTGACTTTACCGACAAGATCAACCGCGGCTCTGCCTTTCTGGAAAAACTGCTGGAAGATGACGGCGCCATTTACGGCGTAACCACCGGCTACGGCGACAGTTGCACTGTTGCCGTCCCTGAGCACTTGGTGGCGGAATTGCCTTATCATTTATTGCGCTTTCACGGTTGCGGCCTGGGCGACTATTTAAGCCCGCAACTGGGCATGGCCGTACTGGCAACCCGCCTTAATTCACTGGCCATGGGATATTCCGGTGTACGCCTGAAACTGCTCAATCAGCTGGTCACCCTGATCAACCGGAAAATTATTCCCCTGATTCCGGAAGAAGGTTCCGTCGGCGCCAGCGGTGATCTGACACCACTGTCTTATGTGGCCTCAGCCCTGGTGGGTGAACGGGATGCCTGTTATCAGGATGAGATAAAACCCGTGGCCGACATTTATCAGCAGCTGGGCATTGAGCCCATTGATCTTAAACCCAAGGAAGGCCTGGCGATTATGAACGGCACCGCCGTGATGACTGCCATTGCCTGTATCGCCTATCAAAGGGCAAACTATCTGGCGCAGCTCTGTTCCCGTATTACCGCCATGGCCACGCTGGTGTTACAGGGTAACGACTACCACTTTGATGCAAAACTTTTTTCCGTAAAGCCTCATCCCGGCCAGATGCAGGTGGCACAGTGGATTCGGCAAGATCTGCATGCCAGTGAAGCACCGCGCAATTCATCCCGCCTGCAGGATCGTTATTCCATTCGCTGCGCCCCCCATGTGATTGGTGTGCTGACGGATTCCTTACCCTGGATGCGCCAGTTCATCGAGAACGAACTAAACAGCGCCAACGACAACCCCATTATCGACGGCGACGGTGAACACGTACTTCACGGCGGCCATTTTTATGGTGGCCATATTGCCTTTGTGATGGATTCCATGAAAAACACCATTGCCAATCTGGCCGACCTGATGGACCGGCAAATGGCCCTGCTGATGGATACCCGCTTTAACCACGGGCTACCGGCAAACCTGTCCGGCAGTTCAAAGGAAAGGGCCATGATCAATCACGGATTCAAAGCTGTTCAGATTGGGGTATCCGCCTGGACCGCCGAAGCACTGAAACAAACCATGCCGGCCAGTGTTTTTTCCCGGTCCACCGAATGCCATAACCAGGCCAAGGTGAGCATGGGCACCATTGCGGCGCGGGATTGCCTGCGGGTTTTGCAGTTAACGGAACAGGTGGCATCGGCCCTGTTGCTGGCGGTTACCCAGGGCTTGGACCTGCGCACTTCAGCCGGAGAGCTGGCGGAATCCCACTTGACCGATGCCGTCAAAAACACCCGCGATCAGGTCAAGCAAGGTTTTGAATTCCTGGAAGAGGACCGCCCGCTGGAAGCCACCCTGCGGGATGTGACCCACAAAATCCAACAGCAGATTTTTGAGCTTTACCATGATTAAAAATGCCATTGTGAGCCATACCACTTCCATCACCGTGCCCTTTCATGATGTGGATATGATGCAGATTGCCTGGCACGGGCATTACGTAAAGTATTTTGAAGTGGCCCGCTGCGAGCTGCTGGACAAGATCGACTACAACTACCTGCAAATGTGCCAGTCCGGTTACATGTGGCCCGTTATTGATATGCACCTGCGCTATGTGAAGCCGGCTGTTTTTGGCCAGGAAATTCTGGTGGAAGTGGCCATTACCGAATACGAAAACCGCCTGAAGATGGACTACATTATCCGGGACGCAAAAACCCAAACCCGGCTTACCAAGGGATCCACCGTTCAGGTGGCAGTACGCATGAGCGATAACGAAATGCAGCTCGCCTCACCGCCCATATTGCAGGAAAAACTGGGAGTGAATACGTGATATCAGCCAGGGTTTCAGTTGGCGGCTTTATTTTCGGCTTTGTATTCAGGTGTACCATCGCCCTGTTTGCACCTGTGGTATGCCTGTTTTCCCTCGTGGTATGGACGGCACCTGCAACGGCCAGCGATGCGGCGACGCTTCCCCAGTCACTGGCATCTGTGCAGGCGCGTCTGGCCAACACCCGGGTGCTGCATTCCGATTTCGAACAGGTTCGGGAACTGAAGCTGCTGCAAAAACCCCTGGTTTCCCGCGGTACGCTGCTGTATCAGAAAAACGCCGGAATTTGCTGGCAACTGTCAGAACCGGTACCCGCCACTGTGTACTTGTCCCGCCAGAAGGTCACTGTCAGCGACAGTGTCAGCAGTAACACCCTGGCCAACTCGAATCCGGCCTTGCAGCTGTTTTCGGATTTGTTGTTTTCCGTGTTCGCCGGTGATATCGAAGCACTGAAAGACCGCTTTGACCTGACCTGGAAGCCGGACGCGGACGGCTGGCTGTTGGTATTGCAACCACAGGATTCCCTGATGAAGACGCTGGTTAACAGCGTTAGTATTTCCGGCAGGGAACATATCCGCCAGGTAAAACTGATGCATAAAGGTGGCGATCAGACCACGCTGAATTTTCATCAGACGAAAGTAAACCCGGCGCCTGATACGATCACCCATGAGTGTGAAAATGGCGCATCCTGATCATAAACTGGCGGCGGCTGTATGGATTGCCGTTTTGTTGCTGATGTCCGTATGGGCGGTTAATCGGGTCACCTCTGGCAACGCGATCGATTCCGATATATTGAACCTGCTGCCCCGGACGCAACAACAGGATATTCCCCGGGAATCCCTGGATAACCTGTATCAAAAACAGAATCGCCAACTTGTCATAGTCATTGCCCATGAGAGGCTTGATACCGCGCTTGAAGGTGCCCGACAATTACAGGCCTTAACAGCACCGGATCTGACCCGAAGCTTTGCTGACAAAAAGGAACCTCTTGATGAACTCAAGGCCGTTGCCGACTTGTATCAACCTTTTGCCCGCAACCTGGTTACGGATCAGGATTACCGGGCGCTGCGCTATCAGGATTATGACTCACTGACGACACAGGCCCTGCAAACCCTGTATTCGCCGCTGTCAGCCGTTAATTCATCGTTATTGCGCTCAGATCCGCTGTTCAGTTTTACCCGTTTTATAGAAAGCATTCAGGGTGATACCCGTCTGCAATGGGCTGATGGCTGGCCTTACCTGAATCAGGAAAACCGCTATTACGTGGTTTACGCCGCCAGCCTGCAGGAAAGCCCGTTCAATCTGGTGTTGCAGGACAGACTGGTTCCGTTGATCACCGACTGGCGGAATACCTTCAAGCAACAGCACACTGATAGCGACGTGTATTACACCGGCGCTCTCTTCTATGCCAACCATGGCGTGCAAAGTGCCAGGCAGGAAATTTCGGTGGTGGGTCTGGGTAGTCTGGCGGGAATCCTGATGCTGTTTCTGTTGGCTTTCCGCGGACTCAAACCACTTGTGATGATGGTGATTGCCATCAGCGCCGGCGTGCTCAGCGGATTCACCGCCGTGCTGCTGTTGTTTCCGCAAATACATATAATGGCACTGGTATTCGGCGCCACTCTGCTGGGAATATCCATCGATTACAGCTTTCATTTTTTTGCCGAATACTATTATGGCAAAAAACCTTTACCCGGTGCGGCAGTGGTATCCCGGATCAGAGTGGCTATATTGCTGGGGCTGGTTTCCAGCGCGGTGGCCTATTTAAGCCTGTTGTTTGGTGATTTCCCCGGACTCCACCAGATCGCCCTGTTTTCCGCCGCAGGCCTGGCAGCGGCATGCCTTACGGTGCTTCTGCTCTACCCGGTTTTCTGTTCCGCAGCCGCACCGGAAAAGCAGAAAACCGAAAATGGTTTTCAAGCTGTTGTGCCAGCGCTGGTCGCCCGCATGAATTCACCCATTTTGTTCAATTCCGTGTTTCGCCGGGTGCTGACCGCCGGACTGCTATTGGTATCCATTGCAGGGATTACAAAGCTCACGCCAGACGATAATATTCGTTTGCTGCAACCGGTATCCGAACAACTGAAAACGCAGCAATCCAGAATAGAATCCCTGTTTAACCAGGGGCAGGCCCAACAGTTTTTTATGATACGTGCGGCATCACTGCAAGGGCTACTGGAAAAGGAAGAAGCACTAAGGGAAACCTTGCATTCCCTGAAGCAGAAAAATCTGCTGGGTGAAGAGCGGATGCTGTCAGAATACTTACCCTCTGCCGACCGTCAGCAACAAACCAGCAAGATGCTGGCGGCTTTCTACCAGAGCAGCGCAGCGGACAACTATTTTTCTGCCACGGGTATTCCCCAGCCGGAGAAGAAAACCTCGGCAAATGACATTCTCGAACTGACAGATTTTTCCGGCTCACCACTGGAACCACAAATACAGCGCTTTCTGCTGGCAAATGACAAGGAATTTATCAGCGCCGTATTTTTACAGCAGATACACGACCTTGACGCTTTAAAATCACTGGCCGATCCAGCAAATGGTATGTTCTGGATAGACCGCACCGGCGATATCAGTGAAGTTTTTGAAAGTTACCGGGTAAAAGCCGGGAAACTCCTTTTATTCGCAGTGCTGACGGTTCTTGTTTTTCTGGTGCTGCGTTACAGACTTGCCCGGGGTTTACTCGCAACCGGCGTACCGGTTTTGGCCTGCACCTGTGTGCTGGGGATACTCGGCCATACCTCGGCGCCCTTTAATCTGTTTCATTTGCTGGGATTAATGGTGGTACTGGGTCTTGGCCTCGATTATGCGATTTTTCTTTCCGAATACCATGACCAACAGCAGGCGACGCTGATTGCCATCAGTTTGTCAGTCATCACCACACTGCTGGCTTTTGGTTTGCTGGGTTTAAGCTCAACACCGGCGGTGAGCTCCTTCGGGGTGGTGGTTGCCATGGGTGTAACGGTGAACTTTATTTTATCCATCCTGTTATTAGCCACAAACAGGTCGGAAACTGCAAGAATCCAGAAGTGAACAGATTACAAAGTAAAACGTTTAAAAGGTTAAACTGAATGAGTGGATTGCCCGCTGAAAGCGATGTTTTGATTATTGGTGCCGGCCCTTCCGGCGCTGTTGCCGCTGCCCTGCTGGCACAAAAAGGCTACCAGGTAACGGTCATTGAAAAGGAGCACTTTCCACGCTTTTCTATTGGCGAAAGTCTGCTGCCCCAATCCATGGCGTTTCTTGAAGAAGCCGGGTTGTTACCTGCTGTGCAATCCGCTGGTTTTCAGTACAAGGACGGGGCTGCTTTCTGCTATGGTGACCTTTACGATGATTTCTGTTTTGAGGAAAAGTTTTCCCCGGGCCATGGCACCACCTTTCAGGTAGAACGTGCCAGGTTCGATAAATTGCTTGCCGATGGCGCAGCGGAAAAAGGAGCCGCCATTTTTTATGGTTACACCCTTACCAGCGTGGACGTTTCCGATACACCACAGGTTACCTGTCAGGATGAAGCTGGCAATAGCCACACATTGAAAGCCAGCATTTTACTGGATGCCAGCGGTTTCGGCCGGGTCCTGCCGCGGCTGCTGGATCTGGATCTCCCGTCGGATTTTCCGGTACGCCATTCCATCTTCACCCACGTAAAGGACAATATCAGTGATGCGCGTTTTGATCGCGACAAAATACTGATCACAGTTCACCATCAACAAAGGGATGTATGGTTCTGGTTAATTCCCTTTGCCAATGGACACTGTTCCCTGGGTGTGGTGGCCACACCGGAATATCTGGATTCACTACCGGGAGATAACGAACAAAAACTGAAACTCCTGGTGGAGAACGATCCCAATCTGGGCAAGATACTGGCAAATGCCGAAATACTTTTCAGCCCCCGAAGCCTGAAAGGCTATTCCTGCAACGTTAAAAGCCTGCACGGAAAAGGTTTTGCCCTGCTGGGGAATGCCGGCGAGTTTCTGGATCCGGTGTTTTCTTCCGGTGTTACCATCGCGTTGAAATCCGCCAGCCTGGCAGCCGCCTGTGCTGACAAACAACTACAAGGAAATCCTGTTGACTGGGATGCCGAGTATGCCCAGCCCCTGATGAAAGGCGTGGAAACCTTTCGGGTATTTGTGGAATCCTGGTACGACACCCGGCTACAGGACATTATTTTTTCCGACCGCAAAAATACCAGCATCAAGGCCATGATCAGCTCCATTCTGGCGGGCTACGCCTGGGACACCAATAACCCCTATGTGGCCCAAAGCCGCGGCCGTGTGGATGTGCTGGCCAGAGTGTGTCGCGACAGGTGACTATGCGGATTCTATACTTGGTTTTCAGTTGTTTGTTGTTATCCGGGTGCTCGCTCATTCAGCAGCAGGCTCTGGATGCGGCCTATGACAGAGACTGGTTTCAGCTGCAGCCGGCCGACAGCCTGGATCAGCAAGTGGTGGCTACCCAGTTCGTCGCCTTTCACTATGGTGATACCCATGTTACTTCCATCAACCAGCTGGAATGGACCCGTGATAAAATCACCATCGCGTTACTAAGCCATATGGGCGGCGCATTACTGACGCTCCTGTATGACAATAAACAGCTTGAAACTGAAACCAGCGCCGCACTACCGGCACAGCTGCATGCCGGGTATCTGTTAAGGGATTATCAGTTAACCTACTTACCGGCGGCAGCCGTGCGTGCAGGCTTTAAAGCCTCTGCTCTGCGGCTGGAGGAAAGCGGCAATCAGCGCCGGATTTTTAATAAAGACACTCTGCTGATTCACATTGAGTATGCGTCACCGGATGTATGGCAGGGTAAAGCAGTATTCCGTAATGTTCAGCGTGGCTATCACCTGGCATTCAATACCATAGAGGCGAACCGTTTAGAATGAACAGGCCGGTTTACAGTTTGTCTGCCTTGGGCGTTATCTGCGCCCTGGGGAACGGCAAGTCAGAAGTTTTGAATAACTTGCTGAAGGGTGACCAGTCCGGACTGGTAAAGCGTAGCGATTTACTGCTGGATGGCGAAGTGTACGTGGGCGCGGTCAGGGATGAGCATATCAGCCAGCCGCTACCGGAATCCCTGAAACACTTCGATTCCCGCAATAACCGCTTGTTGCTGGTCGCGTACCAGCAAATTGCAACCCAGACCGAAGCCGTCATTAGTCAGTTCGGTCATTCCCGCGTGGGAATCGTGCTGGGTACCAGCACCTCCGGTGTGGAAGAAACCGAAATCGCACTGCGAGCCAAAAGTGAACCGGACCACTGGCCCGAAGGTTATGATTATGCCCGTCAGGAATTCGGTGATCCGGCTGAATTCCTGTCCCGATACCTGAATACCCTTGGCCCGGCCTATTGTGTTTCAACCGCCTGTTCTTCCAGTGCAAAAGCCTTTGGCTCTGCCCGGCGTTTGCTGGACAGCGGCGTCTGTGATGCGGTGCTGGTGGGTGGCGTGGACAGCCTGTGTCAGCTCACACTCAATGGCTTTGCCTCTCTGGAATCCCTTTCCAAAAGTTACTGTGCGCCTTTTTCCAAAGCGCGGGACGGCATCAATATCGGCGAGGCGGCCGCCCTGTTTCTGATGACCCGAAACACGACTCCCACTGCAGACGATATCTGCTTTATGGGTATTGGCGAATCCAGTGACGCCCACCATATATCCGCCCCCCATCCGGAAGGCCTGGGCGCCATAGCCTCCATGGAAGCGGCGCTGCACAGTGCCGGTATCAAGCCCGGGGACCTGGCCTATATCAACCTGCACGGCACCGCCACACCCCAGAACGACGCCATGGAAAGCCGGGCCGTAAACCAGGTGCTGGGCAGTGACCTGCCCGCCAGCTCCACCAAAAACCTCACGGGGCACACCCTGGGGGCAGCCGGCGCTCTGGAAGCGGCCCTTTGTTGGTTGCTGCTATCCCATTATAATGCGGAGCGGCGTTTGCCGGATCAGGTAACCCGCGGCGGTATCGATGACACCCTGCCGGCGCTGAACCTGATCGGTATCACAACCCCCGCTTCCCGGCTGGAAAACGGCGTGGTAATGAGCAATTCCTTTGCGTTCGGCGGCAGTAACGCATCACTGATACTGGCCAGTGGCTACTATCTAAGGCAAACCTTATGACCCTGTTTCAACAATGGAACATCGAAGAGCTGGTACCCCACAGCGGCCCCATGGTGCTGATTGACGCCGTAACAGAATACGCCGACACGCGTATCTGCGCTGAAAAGAGAATTAAGCGCGATGAGATGTTCCTTGAGGGCGACCAGGTACCCGCCTGGGTGGCCATTGAATACATGGCACAGGCTATCGGTGCCTATGCCGGTATCCAGGCCAAACTGGCGGGCGAGCCCGTCAAAGTGGGATTGCTGCTGGGTACCCGCCGCCTGGAATCGGATGTCACCGGTTTCAAGGTGGGCGAAAAGATCACCATCAATGCAGAGGAAATCCACCGGGAAGATAACGGCCTGTGTGTATTTGCCTGCACCATAGATTCACCCCGGGGAAGGATTACCGCCAATCTGAACGTATTTGTTCCCGAAAATTTTGAAGCGTATCTGTCGGGAGATTCCAATGAGTAGAAACATTCTGGTAACCGGTTCCAGCCGCGGCATTGGCAAGGCCATTGCCCTGCAACTGGCCAGTGACGGTTTTGATATCGTGCTCCATTGCCGCAGCGGCATGGAAGCAGCCAAGGCCGTTCAGGAAGAAATTCAGTCCCTGGGTCGTCAGGCAAGAATTCTGCAGTTTGATGTGGCCGACCGAAACCTGGCCAAAGAAGTGCTGGAAGCCGACCTGGACACCCATGGCGCCTATTACGGTGTGGTCTGCAACGCCGGCATTACCCGGGACAACGCCTTTCCCATGCTCACTGAAGACGACTGGGATTCGGTGATTCATACCAATCTGGACGGTTTCTACAATGTGCTGCACCCGGTAACCATGCCCATGGTGCGAGCCAAACAGGGCGGTCGCATTGTTACCATTGCGTCGGTATCCGGGTTAATGGGCAACCGCGGCCAGGTGAATTACAGCGCCGCCAAGGCCGGCATTATCGGCGCCACCAAGGCACTGGCCATTGAACTGGCCAAGCGCAAGATTACCGTAAACTGCGTTGCCCCCGGCCTGGTGGAAACCGACATGGTCGAGGAAGTGGCCCTGGATATAGCCCTGAAAATGATTCCGGCCCGGCGTATGGGTAAACCGGAGGAAGTGGCCGGCCTGGTCAGTTATTTGTGTTCCGATATCGCTGCCTATGTCACACGGCAGGTAATTTCAGTTAATGGTGGTATGTTCTGATGCGTCGAGTCGTTGTAACAGGTATGTCCTGTATTACTGCACTGGGTAATGACTGGCAGACTTTTGAAAGCAATCTGCGCCAGAAGCAGAATGGCATTCGTTATATCGAAGACTGGGATCAGTACGACGATCTGGTCACCCGTCTGGGGGGCCCGGTGCTGGATTTCGAAAAGCCCGCTCACTACCCCCGGAAAAAAGTCCGCAGCATGGGGCGCGTTGCCCTCATGTCCACCGTCGCCACGGAACGGGCCCTGGAAGATGCCGGCCTGCTCAACGATCCCCTGGTTACCAGCGGCAATATGGGTGTGGCTTACGGTTCATCTTCCGGCTCCACCACCGCCTTTAAAGAATTCGGCCAGATGCTGATCAACAAACGGGCCGACGGACTCAACGCCACCAGCTATATCAAAATGATGGCTCACACAGCCCCCGTGAATATCGGCGTGTTTTTCGGCATGCAGGGAAGGCTCTATACCACCTCCAGCGCCTGCACCTCCGGCAGCCAGGGTATCGGCTGCGCCTACGAAGCCATTAAATACGGCCACCAGACCGCCATGGTGGCCGGCGGTGCCGAAGCCCTGTGCGCAACCCAGGCAGCGGTGTTCGATACCCTGTACGCCACCAGCACCCGTAACGACGACCCGGCCCACAACCCGCGGCCCTACGATAAAGACCGCGATGGCCTGGTGATCGGCGAAGGTGCCGGTACTTTGATTCTGGAAGAGCTGGAACATGCCAAAGCCCGCGGCGCCAAAATATACGCCGAACTGATCGGTTACGGCACCAATACTGACGGACTTCATGTCACTTCACCTGCGGCACCCACCATGAAACGCGCCATGGAGCTATCTTTGGAATGTGCCGACTTGCCGCCTTCCGCCATCGGCTATGTGAATGGCCATGGTACCGCCACCGAGCAGGGGGATATTGCGGAAACCATCGCCACCTCTGAATTGTTCGGCCCGCAAATGTCCTTAAGCAGCCTGAAAAGCTATCTGGGCCACACCCTGGGCGCCTGCGGTGCGGTAGAAGCCTGGGCCTCAATCAATATGATGAACAACAACTGGTACCACCCCAACCTGAACCTGGATGCGGTGGATGAACGTTGTGGTGAACTGAATTATGTGACCGGTGCTGGTGTTAACCTGGATAACGAGTTTGTGATGACCAATAACTTTGCCTTTGGCGGGATTAATACGTCGTTGATTTTTAAACGGTGGGCCTGAATGAAGGCCCGCCGGTAACCACCACCTTTAAGTAGTACCCCGCATCCACGGCGTCTGTCGCTGTGCTGTACACCCCAACCGCAATTTCGATCAAAAAAACCGTCTCCTGTTTTCTTATAGTGATTCTTGTCGGCAGGCATCACGAATGACTGCAAATTACACAAGAGGACAAGAGCATGAAAAATCTGACCAGCTACTACCCCGTCATCAGCACCTTTGAGGGAGAGGCTCTGGTGGCTTTTTTCCAGAGCAACCTGGGATTCGATATCGTTTTTCAGTCAGACTGGTACTGGCACCTCTCCATGAAGGATCAACCCACTGTAAATATCGCCTTTGTACAGGCAGATCACGCCAGTGTACCCGAAGCCTATCGGCAATCCGTTCAGGGCCTGATACTGAATATTGAAATGAAAGATATTGATCACTACTACGAACAAAGCCAGAATCAGGACTGGCAGATTGTGTTGCCACTGAGAAGTGAGCCCTGGGGGCAAAGACACTTCATCGTGTCCACTCCGGTATCAGGCTTACTGGTAGATTTGATCGAAATGATTCCGCCATCTGCAGAATACAGCGAAAACTATCAACAGGATGCAGCCCCAGTTTCTTAAAGCACTGTTAAAACTACTGGCAGAATCCAATGAGGATCTTCTGGATCTTGATGTCCTGGCACAGAAAACCGGTTATTCAAAATACCATCTGTGCCGGGCGTTTCATGCCGCCACTAACGAACCCCTGCAAACCTACATGCGACGCTTACGCCTGGCACGAAGTGCAGAGGCCTTGCGCAGGGGGGACAGAATACTGGATGTTGCCATTGCGTGTGGATATCAATCTCAGGAAGCCTTTCATCGCGCATTTACCAAGATGTTCAACATTACCCCCAAAGCATTGCAAAACGGCCAGCATCACCCCAGTCTGTTACTAAAACAACCCTGGCTGGACGATTTAATGCCGCCACCAGTGCTGGATTGTCGGGATGAAACGCGGGATGCTTTTACACTGTATGGTATGGGTGGCGTTTTTAGTTATGAAGAAATCCCGGACATCATTGCACTATGGCAAGATTTTCAGCAACGGTTTCCCGATTATAAACAAAGCTATGGGGTCACCCTTAACCACGAAGCAGATAGTACACGCTTTCGGTACTATGCTGCTTATCGTTAGTCTGTCTTTTATATAGCGATGGGATTCAGCAAACATTGTTTTCATCCCACCATTTGCGCGTATAAGCCCTTTACGGCTTCCATAACGAATTTCATAAAAGTCTGATATTCGTCTTTCTATTAAGGAAATTTGTTCTGGGCTTTTAGCAAGATTAAAATCTGTCCATAGCGTAGCGCCAACGAATTCAACCCCTTTGATTAAAATATGACTGTTTTCAAGGAAATGAATTTGGTCATTATCACCAAAAGCATCGCGATTCAGTTTAATTATATCCTCCACCTGTCCGCCATAATGTTCATGATTTCCAAGTATATAAAGGATTTGTGCATCAGGATTAGCATCGGCAACCTTGAGGTAGTACTCAGGTGCTTTTGAACCTATCGTCACATCGCCAGCAAATACGAGAACATCGGCCTCTGGTACCACAGGCACTATTTCTTCTGCTCGATATTCATTATGTAAATCAGAGTGTATGCTCATTTTCATAAGGTCAGTATACTCCTCTACACGTTAATCAGCAGTAATTACCATAAACGCTCAGAACAAAGCTTTAGATACTAGGTCATATTTGCGGACTCTATTGCCTTAGATATGCAGTTCTGTTTCGAAGACGTGTCGAAATGTTCTACTCGTATCCCTTCGTGAATAAAACCTCATTGTTAACGGGAGGTTACTCTTCCATTTACAAGTCGACTTATTTCGCCATCTTGCTCGCATAGCGAGATCTTCTGCTCCCACAGCAAAGCGGAAGTTAAGAGAAACTTTCAGCTTAGATAGTTCTGTTCTTATACCTTGATTTCTGATGATTAAATAGTAGAAAACTTATTGTTTATTTACCCTTAAATTTCAGAGGGCTGTGTTTCAACGACTAGGTATAGTTCTTTCGATACTCTATCGGAGATAAGCCAGTCCACTTCTTGAAGGCGCGAGCGAAATTGGATGAGTCGCTATAAGACAGTAGCTGAGCAATCTCTATAACAGATAGTTTTGAGTCGCGTAAGTATTCTTGGGCTTTCTCTCTTTTTACGAAGTCTATCAGGTCGCTATAGGTAGATCCCTCTTGTTTGAGTCTTCGATGCAGAGTTCTTGGTGTGGTATTGAGTCTTTGTGCTATTTGCTCAGTTGAAGGAAAAAAGCCGGGTGATGATTCTAACCAATCTTGCAAATGTTCAACCAGTAAATTGGATTGCGACAGATGATGTCTGAGTTTTTTGAGCTGGTTCTCCATGCGGGACTTTACAGCTTCTAAAGCTTGAGAATCTGATGATAGAAGTTTTTTCTTTAGAAAGTCAGCGGGAAAAGTGATTAAGTTTTGCCTCTGATTAAAACTAAAACTTACTTTACCGTTATAGAAATCAGTATATAGATGAGCGTGATCTGGCGGGTCAAGGGTAGTGTTAACCTCTGTTGCAGGTGATTGATTGGGGAACAAGTAATTCGACATAGAGCCAAAGCTATTAAAAATAGCTTCTAGGGCAAAAAGCTCTATTCTAGGTGGTAAGCTTGCTTTTAAACATATCCCAATTATGGCTTTTTCTCGAGATTTGGAAAGCGATAACGCGAGTAAAGGCGAGCGGGTTTCGACAAAGTAAAACCCAATTTTTAAAGACATCTCTACCGTTGGGCTAACAAGCCCCGCGAACCCCAAAATACCATGGGCGTTCAAATTTAAATGTTGACCGTAGTGAACTCCAAGGGCTGGTTCGTTACTTAGCAAAAGTGCCGAGTCTACAAGTGCAATCGTGCTGTCTAAATCTAAAAATGAATCAGGCTTATCTAGTGTTGAATCCCTTAATCCTGCGGCCTGTAGCCATTGCTGCGTGGTTATGCCTTGTTGGCTGAGAAGGTCACCTAATAGATTTAAATAGGAGCAGGTAATGGCAGGTGCTGATCCTGAATTCCGTAGATTGGCCATCGTTTAGTCCCCCTCCTATATTTTTCGGATAAATTGATTGTCCGAATATGACCGATATTTGTCAAATGATGACCTGAGTTTGATCATGGGGCTTCGTATCCTGTAGTCATAGAAATAAGACTAGGAGGGAAATATGAGCGTTGATTTTAACCATATTAATTTAGAGAAAGCGCCACGAATGGTGGGTTTCGTAAAGCGCAAATATACACTGGCATGGCTCATTAAGGATGCACTTAAAGTGTTTCCAAGGGTATTTGATATCTATGCTATTGCGGTCAAAAATCGGATGCCCGAAGCGTTTCGTGAAGAAATTATGGTCGTAGTTTCCAGAGCCAATGGCTGTTCTATTTGTAATTTTACTCACCACGATTTTGCCCAGGTTGCAGGCGTTGACCTGGAGCGATTGCAGCAACTTGAAAAAGCAGATTTTTCTGGTGTTGATGCCAGGCGAAAGTTGGCGTTTGATTTTGCCGTGGCTAAATCTTTAGTGAACTTTGGATCAATCGATCCCGGTTTGCAGATGGCTTTCGAAAAGGCTTATACGCCACAAGAACAAAAAGACATTGAGTTTGTATCCCGCTTTATCACCATTATGAATTTATGCTGCAACAAGTTGGAGGCGTTTAGTTTTCGCTTAGGCGGTGGTAAACCCGATGACAGTTCAATATTTGATGAAGTGGTTATCTCTGGTATTGCCATGGCTATTATTCCAGTTATGTATGCGCTTGTGGCACTGGCTAGGGATGAATCATATATAGCTGTATGGAAGGACTTCTTTGAATTCTTTCATCATTATGAAGCGGCCGTTGTGCCTATCCTGGATTCGACCGAATTAAAAGTAGGAGTGTAAACAATGGTTTTTTCTAAAAAGAAAGATCAAAAAAATAGTGTGTTTGGATTTAAGCAAAAAACAGCGACGTTAAATCAGCTGCTAGGCCACGGAGGCCATTTGTTGATGGCGCCGGGTAGTTTGTATGGAATGTTGATTAGCAAACGTATTGATCCAGCATTTCGAGAAGAAATTATGGTGGCTGTTGCAACGCTGAATGCTTGTAAATATTGTAATTTTGCTCATCATGATTTTGCGCTGCAAGCTGGTGTTTCGAAAGAAGATTTAGCTCAGCTAGAAGGCATTGATATTGCTGAATATGATGAGCGTAAGTTTTTAGCTATTACTTATGCTCGAGAATTGGCCAATAAAAACTTTGGTGAAATTAATAAGGATTTAGAGGTAACTTTTAAATCAGAGTACGATATCACTGAGCGGAGCGATATACACACGACAGCAAGAATGATTATGTTGTTTAGTTTGCTTTGCAATACTGCAGATTCCTTTATAGAACGGGTGCAAGGAGAGCCAGTCCCTGATAGTAAATGGTTGGATGAGGCGATTGTGGCGGGATCTTTCTTCGGGGTGATCTTACCGGTAGTAGGTTTATACTTGGCAATTCTGCGAAGGGAATCCCCGTTTAATACCATGAAAGACTTTATGAATTTTGCTAGTAATTATCAGAAAAAAGGAGCCGCAGTATGACTACTTCAATGAGTAATAGTCAGCAGAATAAAGTAGTGGCAAGTAAGTCGTTAATAGCAATGAAGTTGGAGGAGTTGGATAGATATTTTTCGCAGTTGGATGCGCCTGATCTTTCAGAATTAAAGGGAAAAATGAAAGGAAAGCTTTATAGTATTGAAGGTTTGCGCCGTTTGCCTTTTGTGATCAGAGTTCCTTTGCACGGCTTAATGCAAACCGCAATTATGCCTTGGAAAGGTAAAGCTTTACGCGATGGAAAAGGTGCTAACTTAGCACTAAGTGTGACCGACGGATTGGAAATAGGGTTTTATAATATAGATGCAGGTGAGGCGTATAATGATCATTGCCCAGCGGTCGTGTTGGATTATGATGTGCCAGAAAATCCAGTGCTCATGTGGGGTATCCGTGGAGAATTAAGAGAGATATCTCCTGGCTACTATTTGGCTCGTATGCTGTATAGAGTTGGCAGCCGGTTTTTTACGGTACTTTACTTTACCTTGGAGAGTTAACAATGAGTTATTCTAAGGTTACTTGATCTTCCCCAGAAAAAGTAGACACAGTTTTAAGCGCACATACGCTCATATTCCTGCTCAAATACATTCGGGCTTTTATAACCCAGATAACTATGCCGACGCTGGCTGTTGTAAAACATTTCAATATACTCAAACACACAAGCATAAGCTTCCTGCTTGGTGGTGACATCCTCTGGGTAGAGTGCTTCTACTTTGAAGCGCGCAAAGAAGGATTCCATCGCCGCATTGTCCCAGCAATTGCCTTTTCTGCTCATGCTGGGCTGTACCCCCTCGTCATACAACAGCGCCTGGTATTCGCCTGATCGATACTGCACACCACGATCGGAATGCAGTATTAACCCCGGTTCAACATTGCGTGCCGCCACAGCCATTTCAAATGCATCTATGATCAATTGATTGGTCATGGTGGTATCCAGTGACCAACCGATTATCTTGCGAGAGAACAAATCCATCACCACAGCCAGATACACAAAGGCCTTCTCTATCTTGATGTAAGTGATATCTGAGACCCACTTTTCATCTGGTCGGCTCGCTGTAAAATCTCGCCTCAACAGATTATCACTGACATGATTATGTGCCAACACGTCTGGAAAATAGTTGTAGCCTTTCCCATTTCGAGCCATAAGCCCTTGTTCTGACATGATTTTGGCCACAGTATTCTCGCTTATGGCAAACCCTGACTCATTAAGCTCCAGCGTCATTCGAGGTGAACCATAACGAGATTTAAGCTCATGAAAGCGCTTCACCAACAGTCGCTCAGCTTCTAGCTTTCTCAAATCCCGAGCACTGGGCTTTCGATTCCGCCATTTATAGTACCCCGAACGACTGACCTTCGCCCATTTACACATCTTGGCCACAGCATACTGGCCGCGCAATGAATCAATGAAAGCGTACTTCACCACTTGTCTTTGCTGAAGTACGCCGTCGCCTTTTTTAGAAATTCGTTTTCCTCTTTGAGATCAGCAATCTCACGCTTGAGTTTACGAACTTCCTCACTCTCTTGCTTGGAATAATCGACACCGTTCATACTGTTGAACTGCTTCTCCGACAATCGCTTATATTGACGACGCCAATTATAAATCTGTCCAGGGTGAATCCCTAACTCTTTTGCCACTTCAGCTGCGCTGGTGTTGGGATCTTCAGAACGGCGAACAGCCTCTCTTCGAAAATCCTCGGTATAGTGGTTGTATTTGTTTTTACGCTTTTTAGGCATTGTTAATACACCTCGTTAGTTGGTAGTGAGGTGTCTACTTTTCTTGGGGAACTTGGTACTTTAACGCCAAAAGAACTATTGCACTCATTAGCGAAAGTGTTGGGTAATTCACCTGAGTTAATTTCTGCGCTTGCTAATGAAAGGGTGAGCAATGATCTTTCGGAGAAGTTAATGTTGGTGGTGACATCGGTCTATCAGTGTCGCTATTGTAATTGGATGCATTCAGACTTAGCCGCATTATTTGGTGTTGAAGACAGTGAAATTAGTAAGTTATTAGTGGGCGATCTTTCATCCGTGGCGCTAGAGGAAAAAGCCGCTGTCACTTTTGCTTTGAAGTACGCTCAGGCAGACGACGAATCTTCTCTACCGTATTTAAAAAGCTCTTGCTTAGGCAGCTACAGTGATCAAACTGCGACAGATATTGCAGTGTTGGTAGATTTTGTGCGATTTACTAACAAGTTGGGAAACACCTTTGATGCGTTCATTGCATTTGCATTGCGACAGCAGAAAAAAGATATATCGCCGTTTTTTTCGGGAGCTATATTTCTAACGATGCTGCCGCTTTATAGCGGAGTAGCGGCATTTTCATCGAAAGGTCGGTGGCCGTTTTTCTCTCTGCAAGGCTAGTGCTTTGTTGTAGCTTAGTTTTACGTTGACGCTATTCCAAACTTCTTTCGGTATTCTATCGGTGTCATTTGAATGTCTCGTTTAAAGATCCGCCGGAAGAAGCTGGCATCTTGGTAGCCTACAGATCGAGATATTTCCTCAACCGGAGTTGATGTTAATTCCAATGCTTCTTTCGCACGCTCGAGGCGAAGTTTCTGAATGTATTGCAATGGTGATAGCTTCGTTGCCTGCTTGAAGCGATGCTTAAAGGTTCTTTGGTTTAAACTTACCGTTTCAGCAGCACGGTTTATTAAATCATCTTGAGTTAGGTGATCGGCAAGCCATTTTTGCGCTTGTAAAATGGAAGCATCACCATGATTTTTTCTATCCAAAAATATATCGAAAGGTTGTTGCCCGTCCTGATGGTTTTGCAATAAAAACATTTTTTCAGATTCAAGTGCTGTTTTCCTACCGAGGGCATCATTAATAATATTAAAAACCAAATCATTCCAGGCCGAACCTTCCCCCACACTAATAACACGTTTGTTAATTGCCATTGATTTCTCTGGGCTGTGTGTGATTTGTGGGTAAAGCTTTTTAAAGGGTTCTGAAAAAGCCCAATGAGTTGTAGCCTCCTGCTGATTTAATAATCCTGTTTCAGCTAACAAGAACGCACCGGTGCAGATATTTGCGATAACCGCGCCCTTAGCATGCATTCTTCGAATCCAATGCAATAGTTCTTTATGCTTGTTGGAAAGTCCCGCAGGTGAGATAGCTAAAGAAGGTATAATTACATAATCTGTTCTGTCAATGTCTTTAATGGCTTTCATTGGCGAAATAGTAAAACCATTAAAACAGATGAATGAATCTGTAGATTCAGCGACTAATTGTGTTTGAAACCCTGGGCAAGGTGCTTGTCCTGCCAAAGCGTTTAAAAGTAGCCCGCTGGAAGACAATACATCCATAGGTCCCGTTATTGAAGAAGCGAGTGCTTCTGGTAGGGCGACAATACTTACAGATCTTGCTTCCATCAAATTTAATCCTACTGGTGTTAATTCAGCACGTTTGTTGCTTTTTCAACGCTTACGGGGCTTGTAGCTAATCGCTAACATGATATTAGGCTGAATCATAATGATTGAGCAATAGTTTTAAAGCAGGGTTTGGGGTAAGAAAATGCTAAAAATCATAGCGAGATTATTTCAGTGGATGCCATTGGGGTCGGTGCCAGAAATAAAGGTAGAAGACGTTGCGACATTAATCAAATTGGATGCACCAATTCAGATTCTTGATGTTAGAACACGGGGAGAGTGGAAAAGTGCTCACATTAAAGGGGCTATCAATGTTCCGATTACTCAATTAAAAGGAAAGGTTGGTAGCTTACCGTTTAATAAGCAAGATCCAATTGTTGCCATTTGTTTAAGTGCGCATCGCAGTATACCTGCAGTTCGTTTGTTGAAGCGTCTGGGGTATAAAAATGTTAAACAGCTTAAAGGTGGTATGCGTGCCTGGAATAAATTAACGGCTGATGAATTTAAACAGTTAACCAACCAAAGAGCGGCTTAATGATGTTTAGAACGATCAAGACCACTAAAGTATTGATGCTGCTGTTCGGTTGGGGGATGTTTGTTGGGTTACCTGCCCTGTTTTTTATATTTCCCCAGGGCTTTCAATGGGGAAGCCACCCAGAATCACATTATGACCCATTATCACCTTACGCCTTTATGCTTGGTACCATGTACATTGCCTTAGCCATTGTATTGATTCGCAGCGCAAAAGCTCCTGAAAAACATACGGCAATTATTGATTACACCATTTATTCAAGCGTTTTACATGGGGCATTGATGCTCGGGCAATCCTTCTTTGTACCTCACGAATTAATGCATCTTATCGGAGATGTTCCCATGTTGTTTTTGATGGCTTGGTGTTTTTGGTATTGGCACCCGAATAAGGTTTCTCAATCTTAGGGGTAGATTAACAGGATAATAATTATGGCTAAGGCTTATCGCATCTTCATTACAATGCCAACAATAGTCCTATTTTTGAAACAATTAGAACAGCATTTGATTTGATTGCCACAAACAGTGGTAAGCCCATTTATTATGCGAATAAACCCGCCACGGTGCACCAGTACGGCGGTGCACGTTTAGCTAATTCGGATACCAGTGGGGTTGTGAATGAGCAAGGAGAAGTTTACTCCAATCCCGGTTTGTATGTGGCAGACGCATCCGCTTTGGCACAAGGTGTTGGGGGACCGCCCTCTATTACCGTTTGTACTTGGGCAGCCCATGTCGCTGATTGCATAGGAAAATACTTATTGGATCAATCGGACTCTTATCAACATCGTGAGCTAATTAATATTCAAGAAAATAGTATTAAGGGTTTCAGCTTTAGTCAGCTTGATACATTATTTGCGAGCCTGCCCCAGGCCTCGAGTGAGGATCCTCTGGGGGAGTTTGCAGGTCAATTAGTTATGGTGCGGGGCCTTAATTGGCTACCTAAAATACTCAGAGCATTCATCGTTAAAGCTTTTGAGCCTGCCCTGTTCCGAGGCTGGTATGGAAAATATTTGTGTGCCGGCAAGGGTCATAATATTTTTAGAAAAGGGAATAAAAAGAAATCTGCGTTGCCTTTCATGTTCATTAAAAGGGTTAGCAGTGACGGTAGTAGCATAGTCCACCAATTAAACTACGATATTCCCGAAAATGGTAGCAAAGTGAAACCGATATTGGGCGAGGCAAAGCGTCTTAATAAGAACACGTATTTAGCTAGAATGTATTATAAGAAAACAAAATTAGTTTATTATCTTTTGTCGGCTGGCTAATTAGCCTGTTTCTTGCCTATTAGTCGCTTATTTCCCTTCATGGTTCACGCTAAATTGCTCGTATTGTTAGACAATTTATAATGGTTGAACCATGAACGCAGCTAATCAAGTTATTCAAAATACATCGGCGCAAAGCAAGTATCCATGCCTGTATCAATTCTCTCAGAAAGAACTAGACGAGTTATTTGAAACGCTACCGCTGGTTGATGCAGCTGAGTTTACCGGGTATTACCGAGGCAGGTTTTTTGCTGTATTGGGTTTGGGGATATTGCCCAGAGGCATTAGAAGAGGTTTATACCGCCTTCTGGAAACGTTTATTAACCCATGGAGAGGAAAACAGTTTGAAGCTGGCAACGGTGGTAACGTTTGGCTTCATTCAACAAAAGGAGCCCGCTTCGGTTTTTACAACGTGGAACTTGATGACGATGGTTATGTTACCCAATTAAATTACAACGTAAGTTGTAATGCAGCATGGTTGCAGCCTGTTCGTGGCGATGTTCGGATGCTTAGCGAAAACCGTTATTTGGCGAGAATGAATTATGAAACAGCAAATAGGGTTTATCGAGTTTTATATTTCACCTTAATTCCTGCATCAATGAAATAACGGCGCAGGAATTAATAATATGGATAGCTTTGATTTTATTATTGTCGGTAGTGGTTTTGGTGGCTCTGTGGCGGCGCATAAGTTAACAGAAGCCGGTGCAAAGGTAGCCCTGATAGAACGTGGCCCATGGCGTGATACTACACCTAATCAAGACGTGGTGGGTGTGCCAAAAAGTCCTTTGCCCTACGGTAAATACTTTTATAGCCATTTGGTGAATAAGATATCCGTACCTCTGTTTAAAAAGCCCCTAACGTTGAATGCGCGAGGTTTATACGAGCTTTACTACCAAAAGGATATGACAATTGCTTGTTCTAGTGGCGTTGGTGGTGGAAGCCATGTTTATAGTGCCATGAACGTTCGGCCAGCGGTTGATGGTTATTGGCAAAGTATTCTTTCTGAGTATGCAGATGTTATGGAAAGCCATTATCAGTGGATGATTGGGAAAATGGGGGCAACACATCCTAGTAAAACATGTCCAAATTACGTCGGGAATACATGGCAAAGTGATGATGGCTTTAAAGCGCATAGCGCACAACCTGCCATGAGTATTTCTGACGTGGATGGAAACAAAGGCAACAATAGTTTTTTAGGATCTCCCACAGGATCTAAAGCAACGTTAGATAAAGTGTTTCTACAAGATGCGCAGCGTAAAGGTTTAATGATACACGCATTGCATGAATGCAAAGGAATTGAAAAACATCGAAGTAAGAATAACGATTTCTTTTTGGTACAGTGTTTTGATCATAACGCCAGTCGTTTTCGTTTTTTTAAAGCTAAAAAAGTTGTGTTAGCCGCAGGTACTTTAAATACGGTACGGCTAATGTTTAGTAGTCGAGATCAGGGTGGTCTAGTTGGCATGCCTGCTTTGGGTTATGGCTTCGTTGGGAATGGCGACTTTCCCGCCTATTGGCCAATTAATAAAGAGAGCGCAAATTTTATGGATGCCTCACCTTGCCATGGTCGGCTAGCGCTTGTAGGCCTGCCAGATGCACCAAATATCACTACCTATGGCTTTAATGGTTTCGAAAACACGCCACTGCCGAAACGGCTAAAAACTAGACTAAAAAAAGATCTAATTTTAGTTGGTATGGGCGCGGATCAGAACCTTGGTATGTTTACCTGGACTAAAGGCAGGTTGGGAGTGCGTTACCTTCATGAGTCCCAGTCAATTCTGAAACAAATAAAACAAACTTTTGATTCTGTTGGTGAAAGAAGTGGTACAAAAGTTATTTACACCAACAAACGTTACCTAACTGTACATCCGTTGGGTGGAGCCATTGCAGGAACAAATAATCTGCACTCGGTCGTTAATTTAGGTGGCGAAGTTCATGATGTGCCGGGCTTGTATGTGGCTGATGGTGCCGCTTTACCTAAAGCGCCAGGTGCGCCACCTTCCATGACCATTGCTGCTTGGTCTGCGCATGTATCGCAGCAACTTGTTGCCAATCATTAATATTGAAAATAAAGGGGATCGACATGGCGAAATTCAAAAAACGAGTATTTACTCCAGGAAATTTATTAAAGCGATTGTCGTTAGCAGGCTTGCATCTACCTTTCTTGGTGCGTGGGGTACTATGGCCTGCAACGTCGCGGGCTTTGCGGGAAAAAATTATGTTAGCGGTGACCTCGGTTAATGACTGCCGCTATTGTTCGTGGGGGCATACTCGATTGGCGTTGGCAAACGGCGTTGATATTGATGAGTTAAATCAATTGTTGAGTCATGAAGGGGTTAATGTCGGTAGTGATGCGGATGCAGCTGCCGTTTTATATGCACAGCATTATGCGGATACTGATGGAAAAGTAGATCCTGAAGCTATTGTTCAATTAAAACCTTATTTTAGTTCATACCAAATTCGTGAGATACATGCTTATATCCATGCAATTTATATTGGTAACTTGTCTGGAAATACTTTTGATGCCCTATTAGAACGCTTTCGGGGAAACCAAGTTGAAGGTAGCAATATCTTATTTGAGATTCTATGTTCGATAATAGCAGCACCTATTCTGATTCTTATTTGGTTAAAAGCTAAGGGCGATACGAAGGTTAAATTCGAAACGCTCTAGGGTTGTTTCTAATGTGCTCGTGTAATCGAAAGGCAGTTGGACTATACAGTAACCGCCATTCGATTGATCTTATTAATGTCCGCTTTAGCTCAATGGGGACTCTAAGACTTACAAATACACAAAATCTATACCGACAATTAGTGGAACACTTGTTGGTTAAGTCTCCAAAGAAGATGGAAGTGTGTATCAGCTTAGTTTGTCCAAATGCTGCTTAAAGTTGCGCTACTCGCATTGAACGGGGATTCGACGAGTTAATGCGCCGTTTGATGATGATCAAGCGCTTACTGACAAAAATTTAGACTAGATTTAAAACACACATTTCAGTAATGCTAATCTTTCGAATTAACAACTATATTGCCAGTCGTTAACGACTTTATAACATCGTTAACGACATTATTCCCCCTGAACAACAAATGTGGGAGGAAAATAAAGTGTCATCCTAACTACAGGACCCTGCAACGTAGCAATTCCTGCAAAAATCCATTTAAAACAATGACTTATTTCAATTCTGCCATCTGCAAGCGTTTTGTGGGGATGGAGGCCGGAATCATTAAAGTATCATCCTAATTTTCGCTCAACCTTGGAAAATGCTGAGAATCGTAAAAATAAAGTTTCATCCTTTCCGCTACTAGTTCAAGGCTTTCTTCCGGCCGCCGGCAACAACGCTGCTTGGCTGAGGCGATCCACTTGCGCTACCGCTCACTGATCAGATCGCACTTGAACTCGACGAGCAGCCAACCATCAGGCCGAGCGTGATCGCCAAAAAAAACGGATCATGCGAAATCCTTCGTTGAGTTTGGCGCGGGTTTTTAGCAAATCAGCTGGCCCGCGATCCGGTTGAGAGTGATCCGAAGCGGTCCTTGACGACCGGCACAAATCGGCCAATAGCAGACCCTCGTGGCTGTCTCCTTCCAGCTCACGGAACGAGCGAACAGGTCTGCGTCTTTTAACGGTGATGTATGATCGGCTGAAAGGGCGGATGAGCACTGGCCTGAATTTCGTGCTGGACGGCACGGTATTATTTGGATGTTTGGAGTCTCCATGATGGAGCTAATGGAAGAGACATTTCATATTCGAGAGCTGGAGATATCGATAACTTCACGTTGTACTCTAGCTTGCGCTCATTGTGAGTTCCTGGTTCCCAAACAGCCCTTGCCATCCATTGGTGAGCCTGTAGCTGAACTCGCCGAGACACTTGCAAACCTTTTCAAGGCGGGCGTCAGAGTTCAGAGCTTAGCTGTCCTAGGGGGAGAACCGACTATCGATGGGCGCTTGCTGGAGCGTGCATTGGCGAGATTTTCCGCAGTTGGCATTGCGGAGCACTTGGAGGTAGTCACCAATGGCCTGACGCCGCGCGGGCTGACCAAGACCTCGTTACAGCATATCGATCGCTTGAGCGTCAGTGTCTATGGCCTGGGCGGCACGATTCTCGATCGTTATCGCACGTCGATTTCCCTTGTCGCACCCCATGTGGAACTTATTTTCCGGATGAATGACGAGGGCTGGGATCCCTGGAGCGATGAACGCGAAGTCTCAGATGAGCAAGCCCAAGCAATGTTTGATGATTGCTGGTATCGGCGCCACTGTGCCACGGTCGAGCGCGGCCGGCTTTTCATTTGCTCTCGAATCGCAAAACTGTCAAGGGACGATGAGGGGCTGGCCATCACCGCTGGGACCACGCTTGATGATGTGCGTGCGTATATGAACCGGATACTGTTTTTGCCTGCGTGTGCAACCTGTACACCTATGATGGGGCTTGAGTTAGTTCCAGCCGGAGTACAGCCGGATGATCGTATTCCCCGATTAGAAGCGAGGGCTATCGACTGGTTGGATGCAGAGATTCGAAGTGCGGAAGCAAGAATCGTATGAGCCAATACGCGGAGGTTATTTCCAAGAGAGTTGCGATCTGTGTTGGTGGTATTCCTGGGGCAGGCAAAACTACCCTGCTTCGCGCGCATGTGGAGCGTGAAATGCGGGACACGCAAGTAACGGGCTCATCCATCGTTAAAACGATTATTGCGCCATCATCCGTACATGATCTTGACGGCTGGGCTCCTGAGCGGCGCCGCGCCGTGCGTGAACAGTCCATTCACGAGTTGCGCCGGATTCAAGAGAAATGTGCAGGGCGCCTGCTCGTTGACGGACATTTCACCCTTCGAAACAGAACTACTGGCGTGCTTGAGCCTATTTTCACACCTGAAGACAAGGCGTTTTTCAAAGCCCTTGTGCTAATACACCCCCAGCCTAAGTCGGTGCTAGGGCAAAGGTGGCGAACTGTGGATCGTCGGCAACCGCCACCTGGGCTACCACCTCAAGCTCAAGCGGCTGTTCGGCCAGGTCGAGCAGGTCGCGGCGACGCCGAAGTTCGTCGTAAGCGGTCGATAAACCCCATCTGTTGATGCCGTGCCGATTCAGCCATGGTGCCTCCACCACGGAGGTAACCATGAACGATTTCACTCAACTCACCGATCAACAGCGCCACTGGTTGGCGCACATCGAGGCCGCACAACAGTCTTCGTTGTCGCTCGCCGCCTATGCCCGTAACCAGGGGCTGGCGCCACAGACGCTTTATCAATGGCGCCACCTGTTCAGGCAACAAGGGAGGCTGCCAGCATCACCACGCAAGGTGGCGAACTTTGCCCAAGTGCAGGTCATGGCCACGATGACCGGCGCGGCGGACGCGCCTATTCGACTGGCGCTGGGGGGCGGCCTGTCGCTTGCTTGCCAGCACTGGCCGGACCCAGCCTGGCTGGCGCGCCTGGCACATTTGCTGGATCAGGGTTCACGCACATGATGCGCCCACAAGGTGGCATGCCCGTCTATCTGCACCGTGAGCCGGTGGACTTCCGGCTGGCGATTCGGGGACTCTCGCTCAAGGTGGAACAGGAGCTTCAACTCGACCCCTTCGGCGAGAGCCTGTTCGTGTTCGTGAACCGGCAGCGCAACCGCATCAAAATCCTGTATTGGGAGCGCAACGGGTTTTGTCTTTGGTACAAACGCCTGGAACAGGAGCGCTTCAAGTGGCCGGAGCCTTCTGGATCCGAGATCGTAACCCTCTCGGTACAGGAGTTGAACTGGCTCCTCGACGGCTTCGACCTGTGGCGCAACCAACCTCACAAAATATTGAAATATCAGTCGGTTGGGTAGCCATGATCGGGTATAATGGCAACCATGAAACGACCGCCGAACCCACTTCCAAGCGATCCTGCCCATCTCCAAAACCTGGTTCTGGAGTTGCAAGCCCAGCTGCTGGTGCAGCAGCGTCAGTTGCAACAAAAAGACCTGCGCATCCAGATCCTGGAGGAATACGTCCGTCTGGAGAAACTGCGCCGCTATGGACCGAAGTCCGAAAAGGTCGCCGGTCAGGGCGAGCTGTTCAACGAAGTGGAAACGCTGGCAGAGGTGGATCTTCCGGAACCGACGGCGCTGGAGCGCGCCGAGGCGCCCGCACATCCCTCTGCACGCCGCACCAGCACACCACGCCCCGGCCGCAAGCCGCTGCCGGCGGAGCTGCCGCGCGTGCGCATCCTGCATGAGCTGTCCGAGGGCCAGCAGGTCTGCCCCTGCGGATGCCAGTTAAAGGTAATTGGCGAGGAAGTCAGCGAACAGCTCGACATTGTTCCCGCTCAGGTGCGGGTGTTGCAGCATGTGCGCCAGAAATACGCCTGCCGCGCCTGCGAACAGGGCGTGCTAACGGCGCCGCTGCCCCCGCAGCCCATCCCCAAGAGCCAAGCCAGCCCCGGTCTGTTGGCGCACCTCATGGTCGCCAAGTACCTGGATGCCCAGCCCCTGCACCGGCAGGAGAAGGCGTTGGCCCGCAGCCAGGTGCATCTGCCCCGGCAGACCCAAGCCACCTGGATGATCCGGGCCAGCCAACTGTTCCAGCCCCTGCTCAACCTGATGCGGGATACCTTACTCAGTGGGCCTTACCTGCACTGCGACGAAACCCGGTTGCAGGTACTGAAAGAACCGGACAAGCCGGCCGAGAGCCAGTCCTATATGTGGGTGCAAGTGGGTGGTCTGCCGGATCGACGCGTGATCCTCTACGACTACCGCGACACCCGCTCCGGGCGCGTGCCCGTGGAACTTCTGGCCGATTACCAGGGCTACCTCATGGTGGATGGCTACGAGGGCTATGGCGCCGTGGGCCGTCAGGACGGTGTGCAGCTCTTAGCTTGTTGGGCGCATGCCCGCCGCAAGTTCGTCGAGGCCGGCAAGGCCCAGCCCAAGGCCAGCAAAACCACCCGCCGGGCAGATCAGGTGATCCAGCAAATCGCCAGGCTCTACAAGATCGAGCGGGAGGCACAAGAGTTCTCGCCGGAAGCCCGTTATCAGTTCCGCCAGGAGCGTAGCCTGCCGATCCTGGCAGATTTACGCGCTTGGCTGGATGAAAACCGGGCGCAGGTGCTGCCCAGCGGCAAGCTGGGCGAGGCCATCGCTTATCTGGACAAATACTGGCCACGCCTGGTGCGTTACTGCGAGGATGGACGCCTGCCCATCGACAACAATCCGGCCGAAAATGCGATCCGCCCGTTCGTGATTGGGCGCAAGAACTGGCTCTTCAGTGCCAGCCAACAAGGCGCGCACGCGAGCGCAGCGATCTACAGCCTGATCGAAACGGTCCGTGCCAATGGTCTGGAACCTTACCATTACCTTCGCCATGTTCTGAAAGCGCTGCCCAGGGTGCAATCGGTTGAAGATTACGAGCGCTTGCTGCCGTGGAGCCTGACGGCGGATACCTTAATCGAATCGCGCCTGGCTGACGAGGGTGGTGTTGGTTGATCGCTTACAGTTCGTCATCCTTAAGGCGACCCAAAAATAAACTAACCAATTGTTCTATAAGAACAAATATTTATCCTTGCAGCTCCCACACAACGCCAACACAGCTTGCAGTAACTCCCAACTCATTTTCATCTGCACAATCACTCCTTGCGCCCCGGACGACACCGTCCCGGCAGGTCGAAGCGCTCATCGAACGACGTCAGGCGCACCCACCGAATCTGAGACTGCACAACTTGCTCGCGATCTCCGGCCCCAAGGGGAAGGACTGGCGCCAAATACAGCCCAGCACCCTCTCCCCGGACAGGTTCTCGGGCAGCGGGATCAAAGTTAGATTTGGCGGCAACGGCATGCTTTTCACCCATCCGTGCGGCAGCAGTGCATGGCCATAGCCCTCACAGACGAGTGCAATGCGGTGCCCAACACTTAGGCCAAATGCCCGTGCCAGGCCGGAGGTCAGCAAAGGCTCCAAGCCTTGTGCGACTCCCGGCGGCACAAAGTCGTCCTCATTCAGCGGCAGCAGCCCGAGCCCGGAAGAAAAAACCGGCTCCAATTGAGGAATCTCTTGATCTGAACGGGTAAGTAGCACAAAACCTTCGCGAAAGAGCTCGGCGTACCCTAGGCCATCGGGAATATCCTGTTCGGCCGTGACCAGAATGTCGATCTCGCGGTTGAGTAGCCGGCGTAGCAGCCCTTGATGCATACCGCAGACGATCTCCACCCGTGTCTGTGCCGAGTGTTCGCGGCACAGCATCAGGATTTGCAGTAAATCCAGCGGGGCCAGGGAGGAGATGACGCCCAACCGAAGCGCTTGGCCAAAAGGTGTTGCCGAGTCATCGCGCAGCGCCTCCAGACGGGTAATCCCCTCCAGAATTGCCGCTATTTCATCCAGCACCACTTGCCCGTAGACGGTGGGCGTGGTCTTGCTGCCTCGCTCGAAGATAGCCCTGCCTAGAACCTCCTCGACCTTCCTGACCTGGTAAGACAGTCCGGAAGTGGAAATCTCCATCGTTTCGGCTGCCAGACGAAAGCTGCGTTGCTGAGCCACGGCCTCGACCAGCAGCAAATCACGGATAGATATTGATGCCAGGCGGTTCGAAATTACTTCACGCATCGTTTAACTCATTGAGTTTTACTTGACAAAGGCGAGCATTAGAATTCATTTACTTCGTCTAAGCAATACGATTTTCATTCTCATTATTAACAGAGAAGTGACGAAGCCGAAGACCAAGAGGCGCACCACCGCTCCCGGCAAGAGGCGAGTCGGCTGCTTGTGCAAACACCAAGTGCCGGCCTGGAGCCGAGCCCCCCTCTAGCGGAGAGCGACCATGCGCAACATTGCCCTGATACTCAACAGTGACCAACCTCGTAGCGGTGTGTTTGCCGACTACCCCCACGGCAACTCACTCGGCATTCCCATGTATGCCCTAGCCAGCACCGAGCTGTCGGCATTTTGCTGCATCGTCATCACCAACTACGCCGATCAACGCGAACTGCTGCGCTGCAGGGTGCAGTTGCAGCGCTATCTGCAACAAGGCGGGAAATTGGTCTTCAACGGGCACGTGGTGTACCCCTTCCTGGATGAGCTGCAGCCCTACAAAGCTACGCACGAAACTGGCCTGGCGGGATTGCAGGTATACAACCTTAATGCTCACCCGATCTTCACCGACATCGAAAACAGTGAGCTGACCTATCGCAAGGGGGTTGCCGGCTTTTATGGCCGCGGCTTCAATCCACCGCCAGCCGGCGCACAGGTGCTTACCGAGTTGGGCAGCCAGGCCCGCCTGCCGCTGGACTGGCTCTACACATACCCTGGCGGCGGCCAATTGCTGGTGCATGCCGGCAACGACTTTCTGTCCTTCAGCAACGCACCTTCCGCGCACGGCATGCGTCAGGCGTTTTACGAATGGGCCGCCGCCACGCCAGTGCCCGGTGCAGGGGTTGCAACGAGCAAGGCGGCACGATACCTCGCCGAGCTGTTCCCGAAGGCGGACCCCACAACGAGCCTCGACAAAGCACACGCCGCACGCGTGTGCTTTGTCGAGGGGGGTACCTATTTCCACCACCGTACCCTGCACACACCCGAGTTCGCCCCTTACTTGCAGATGCACCGCCATGTGCTCGATCTAACCCCGGACGACTTCGCCGCCGCAGACACCCTGGTGTTCTGCTGTGAGACCCGCGGCGACCTGATCGCCCGCCATCGCAACGCCATTGCCCTGTTTCTGGAGCAAGGCAAGACCGTGGTAGCCATGGGTAACACCAACCCACAGCAGTGGCTGCCACAGGTTCGCTGGACCGACTGTCCACCCACCAACTTTTGGTGGTGGCTCACCCCCGGAGCGGACTCCGGCCTGCGCCTGGTATGGCCCGAGCACTCGCTGTTCAACTACATCAGCTTGGCCGATGCCACTTGGCACCAGCACGGCTCGTTTGCCGTCCCCGAAGGGGCTCGCTCGCTTATCGACAAAGAAGGCTGCGGCTCCGTGCTTTACGAAGACAGCCACTCCACGCCCGGGCGCCTGATTGTTACCTCGCTGGATCCCTGCTACCACCACGGCAGCTACTTCATGCCGGCCACTACGCGCTTTCTGCGGGGCTTTTTGCCTTGGCTGCACGCACACACCCGAGCCGAGCTGCCGATCTAGATGTCTGTCCAACCTGCCACGCCAGGCGCTAGGGAAACTCTGAAGAAGCCCCTGTTTCGCGAAATCGCTGCCCTGTAACCCGCATGGTTGCTGGGCTCTATTTTCCGAGAAAGGACTTTTTCAGACCATCCCTAGCGCCGCATTACCAATAAGCGGGCGCGTTGGCGTACGAAATTACTTCACGAATAGTTCCAATCATTAAGTTTCTCTTGATTTTTAATGGGGATAGAATCATACGCAAATGATAATCAACAAGATGTGAGACCTACACTTTCGGTCTCATATCAAGCAAAAGTGGCTCACATGGTGCACAGATATCTCACACTCAGTTTGGCCGGTTTGCTGGCCAGCGCGCTGCTCCAGGCCTCCGACGCACTCGCACAACCCCTTGTCTTCAGGGATGTAGTGGGCAATGAAATCGCGCTCAAGGCACAACCGCAGCGCATCGTGACGCTGCCCAACCCGGCTGCGGCAACCCTGATTGCCTTGGATGGCAGCACCCGGCGCATCGTGGGCATGAACCAGATATCCAAACACGCCTTCGCAGACGGGATGATGGATGTCATGTTCCCCGAAGCCGCCACCATCACCAGCGACATCTTGGCCGAGAATGGCGGCTGGCTGCCCAATGTCGAGGCCATCGCCGCCCTGAAGCCGGATCTGGTCATCCAATGGGGCCGGCGCGGCGACGATATCGTGGCCCCTCTGCGCAATGCTGGGCTGCCGGTTGCCTTGATGGTCGGCGGCGGCAACGGCGGCACGGAAGAGCTGGCGCGCGAGAACATGCGCATGGCTGCCGAGATTACCGGCCAGATACCCAAACTGGCGCAACTGCTCGACTGGCGTGACCGAGTCATGGTGCAAATCGGCAGTACCCTGGCCAAGGCCGGTGAGGTGCAGATGCCGCGCATCCTGCACCTGCGCGCGGCCAACACTCACCTGACCGCCACTGGGCGCAACAGTTACCAGCACGGTTTTATCGAGCTGGTAGGCGCACAGAACGTGGCCGCCGAGCTGGGGGTGGAAAGCTCGGTCACCAGCGAACAGATCCTGGCCTGGCAGCCAGACATCATCCTGCTGTCTTCAGCCGATCCCGAGGCCCTGCCGCAAAGGGTGTACGACGACCCCATTTTGTCGCACCTGTCGGCGGCGCAACACCGGCGTATCTACAAGACGCCGCAGGGCGGCTACATCTGGGACAGCGCCTCCCCGGAAAATCCGTTCACCTGGATGTGGCTGGCCAATCTCGCCCACCCGGAGCTTTTTGCCTTCGACCTGCGTCAGGAGCTGCGTCAGGGGTTCAGGCTGCTCTACGATTTTGAGCTGTCGGACGCCGATATCGACCGCATCCTGCGCCTGGACGTGAATGCCGGAGCGCGCGGCTACCAGGTGTTTTCATCGCCATGAGTGCATCGACCGATTTCCTCGTCCCGCCCGCGCAACGGCTGATCCAGAACCTGCTGCGCACGTTGCGCTGGCCGTTACTGGTAGGCCTTTTGCTATCAGTCGTGTTGCTGGGTCTGACCACCGGTCGTTACTCACTGACGACCGGGCAGATACTGCAGGTGCTCTGGGATGCCGCGCACGGCCTTGAAGACGGCAGCGTCGATACGCTGGTGGTACTGAACGTGCGCCTACCGCGCACTCTTCTGGCAGCCCTGACCGGTGCTGGGCTGGCCATCTGCGGCGTAGCCTTGCAGACCCTGTTTCGCAATCCGCTGGTTTCGCCCAAGGTGCTGGGCCTGTCGTCGGGCTCGGCGCTGGGCGGCACTCTGGCCATTCTGGCCGGGCTGAGTGGTCCGCTGCTGATGGGAGCGACCTTCCTGTCGGCCTTTTGCGCGCTGTTTCTAGTGGTGCTGATTGCCAATGTGGCTGGCCGTACGCTGGTCGCCATCGTGCTGGCAGGCATTGTCATCGATGCCTTGTTTGCCGCTGGGGTTTCGCTGGTGCAGTACGCAGCCGACCCCGAAAGCAGCCTGCCAGCCATCGTCTTCTGGCTCATGGGCAGTTTTGCCTCGGCCAGCTGGGACAAGCTCCAGCAGGTCGCGCCGGTACTGCTGGTGAGTATTTTCCTGCTGCATCGTATGCGTTTCCGCATTGCCGTGCTGGCGATGGGCGACGACGAGGCGCGGTCCTTTGGTATCCGCGTTGGGCAGTCACGCATAGTGGTTTTCCTGCTGATTTCGCTGGTCATCGGCGCCTGCGTGACGGCCTCCGGCGTAGTGGGCTGGGTGGGGCTGGTCATTCCCCACATGGCGCGCCTGCTGGTGGGTGAGGACCAGATGCGCCTGTACCCGAGCACCGTGCTGCTGGGGGCGTCCTTCATGGTCTTTACCGACACCCTGGCACGCAGCCTGACCGCCTCGGAAATCCCCCTGGGCGTGCTGACCGCGCTGATCGGCGCCCCGGTATTCATCTATTTGCTCTGCACACGCAAGCGCAGGGGGTTCTGATGCACACCACAGACCACGGCATCCACGTGCGCATGTGCAAGGCCGAAGTGCGCTTTGGCCCACGCTGCATCTTTCGCGATCTCAGCTTTGCCGTACCCAGAGGCGAGACCATGGCCATTCTTGGCCCCAATGGGCGCGGCAAGACCACCCTGCTCAAGGCCTTGCTCGGCTCGCAGCGCCTGACCCAAGGCCGGCGCGAGGCACCCCGGCTGATCGGCTATGTGCCGCAGCACCACCATGGCGGCGAAAATCACCACTGCATCGATGTGGTGCTGATGGCCCGAGCCGCGTTGCTGCCGATGTTCTCCGTACCCTCACGGCATGATCGCGATCTAGCGCTGCGCGCGCTAGATCATGTCGGCGCGAGGCATCTGGCTCAGCAGTGTTTTGGCAGCCTCTCCGGCGGTGAGAGGCAGATCGTACTGCTGGCACGAGCCCTGGCAACCGGCGCAGAGCTGCTGGTGCTGGACGAACCGGCCGCGGCGCTGGACCTGGCCAACCAGGATCTGCTGTTGGGGGTGCTGTTCGAGCTGCGTCGCCAACGCAGCCATACCGTGATTTTCACCACCCACCATCCCCAGCACGCACTCTACCTGGCCGATAAGGCACTGCTGATGCACGAAGGTGACAACGTGCGCTTTGGCATGGCCAGCGAGCTGCTGAGCGAAAGCGAGCTCTCCCAGCTCTATGGCATGCCTTTGCGCCGCCTTCAGGTGCAAGCAGGCGAGTACCAGCAAAGTACCGTGTTCCCGCTGTTTGGCTTGCGCAAACAGAACTGCCAATGCCCTCACGAGATATCCCGGCGGGGGATTACCCCTGCTTCTTCCCCTGGAACCCAAAGGAGCTTCCAATGAAACACGATGCTATTTCCTATCTGGAAAACGGCGAAGAGTTCACCGTCACCTGCGATGAGCTGCTCAAGTACCACGGACCGGGCTATCCGGGCGGCGTGGTGCATGGACTGAAGGTGATGCAACGCGCCTGGCCACTGCTCGACGAGGGCCGCCTGCCTGAACGTCGCGAAGTACGCTGCGTGACCGCCTTTGGCGGCCCCGGCGGTCGCGATGCAATTGAGTTCGTCACCCGAGGCCTGACCGAAGGGCGCTATATCGTTGACAAAGCGCTGGGTGAAGGCGTGGAAGAATCTCCAGGCGGGCGCTACTACTTCCGCTTCGAATACCGTGGCAAGGCAGTGGAAATCACCATTCGTCCGGGTCATGTGCGCCCCGAGTTCATCCAGTTGGCACGCAAGCAAGACCGCACTCCCGAGGAGGAAGCTGCACTGGTCAAGATGAAACTTGAGATGAGTGGCCGACTGATCAGGATGCCCAGCGAAGAGCTCTACGACGCCAAGGTTATTGCCGCATGAGTGGAATGGCACAGCAGGAGCGCACTCAGTGGCTGGGGCTTCTGTCCCGAGCTGACTGCGCCTGGCTGGAGCAGCTCTGGCTGCAACTGGAGCAGCACCTGCAGCCCCGGATGCTGGCCGGACCTGAGACCGGCATGCTGCGCCTGACCACCCAGGCCAGCGGCTCGCCGGTGGGCTTCCAGTTTGGCGAAGCCACCTGCAGCCGCTGCGTGGTCGAGATCGGGCTGCACCGCGGTTACGCGGTGCAGCTTGGCTCCGACCTGCGCAAGGCCCAGCTCTCGGCATGCCTCGACGCACTGTTCCAGGGTATGGCGCCCACCGAGCGCGCCGCCTGCCTGGAGCCGATAAGCCTACGCCTCGCCGAACAACAGGCTGAACGCGAGCGCCTGGTAGCGGCGACCCGCGTGCACTTTTACACCACCAAGACCTCCGGTGCCTCATGAGAATCCCCTTGCAGGCATCTGCATCCTTATCGTTCCAGCACCAGCAGGCCAGAGCTTATCGCACGTTACTGATGGCCTTTGCTTACCCCGCTCGCCTGCAGCAACTGGAGGTAGACGCCATGCAGGCCTGCATCGACTGCCTGCTGGACACCGCGACCCGGGTTGCCTTGAGTGTTGGCAGCCATGCCTGGTGCGAACGAATCCTGGCCACCGGAGCCATGCTTTCATCACAGCCCGAGTGGGTGTTCGCCGGTCCAGCACTGGCCGATCTTGACAGCATTCCGACCGGCAGTCGCGAGGTACCCGAGGAGGGTGCCACAGCGGTGATCGGCGTTGAGGCATTGTCCGAAACCGCCTTGCACACCCCCGGCGAGCTGTGCATCGGTGCCCGGGGCGCGGGCCTGAAAGAGCCCACACTGCTGTTTGTCAGCGGTCTCAAGCGCGGTGTCATCGAACACCACCAGGCCTGGCATGGCGAGTACCCGTGCGGGGTGGACCTTCTATTATGCGCGGAGCGTCAGGTTGTGGCCCTGCCCCGCCATCTGACATTGGAGCTACGTTGATGTACGTCCCGATCAAGGGTGGCGAGCAGGCCGTTGCGGCGTCCCGCCTGGCCGTGGAGCGGGCGCGGCGCGGCGACGAATCGCTGGCCGATATCGAGATTGCCCAGATCATCGCGCAGATGGGCCTGGCACTCGACCGGGTCATGAGCGAAGGAGGGCTCTACGACCCGCGCCTGGCCGCCATTGCCTTCAAGCAGGCCCAGGGTGATCTGGCCGAAGCGATTTTCCTGTTGCGCGCGCACCGCGCCCGTCTGCCCGATTTCGGTCTGGCCGCGCCGATCGACCTGACGCAACTGCGCTATCAACGGCATATCTCGGCTACCCAGAAAGAGCTGGCCGGCGGGCAGATCCTAGGGGCCACTTACGACTACACCCACCGGCTGCTGGATTTCAGGCTGGAAACCACACAGCCTCGTCCGGAGCTTGAGCCGTCAGTCGTTGGCGCGGATCAAGCGTTTGAGTCTCCGCTGAACGATCATGCCGAGCTGATTGCCCAGGAGGCCGCACAAGACCCTGTGGACATCACCCGCACCCCATTGTCAGCCAAGGCCACGCCCAGCGAGCGGCTGGCTCACCTGGCGCGCGGCGAGGAAGGCTATCTGACCGGGCTGGCCTACGAGCGCCTGCGCAAGGCTGGGGCAGCCCATCCTTATGTGGCCGAGCTGGCCATGGGCAGCGTGGAGGTGGTGGTGGAGCTGGAGGACATCGGCCTGAGCGTGTCCATCGGTGATTTGCCGCTGACGATCTGCACCAGCCTGCAACCCAATCTTGGCGACACACCACACTTGCAAAGCGGCTTTGGCATTGCCTTCGGCGCCAATGAGCGCAAGGCGGTAGCGATGGCGGTGGTGGACCAGCACATCAAGGCCGGACAGGCCCATGCCGATGTGCTGATGCACTGCGATGGTGTGGCGGCGGCGGGCTATGTCAGCCATCTCAAGCTGCCGCACTACTCGGACTTCGATGCCGATATCGCCCGGCTGCGAAGGATACGCGCCCAGCAAGCGGCAAGCGCGAACCGCGAACAGAACCAGAGCGACTCATGAACTACGCCTATCTCGACCAGCCCTCCAAGCGCGAAATCCGTCGCAAGATCCTCAAGGCACTGTGCCTGCCGGGCCGGCAAATTCCCTTCAGCGCACCGGAGCTGCCGATAGCCTATGGCTGGGGTGTCGGCGGCATGGCCATCACCGCTGCGCTGCTGCATCCGGGCGACCGCCTGAAGGTGGCCGACCACGGCTCGGACGAGACCGTCAATGCCCTTAACATCCGCGACTTCTTCGCCAGGACCGCCGGTATTGAAACCACCCGAGAAACGGCGACCGCCAGCCTGATCCAAACACGCCAGCGGGTGCCCGAAATGCCGCTGTGCGAAGGCCAGGTGTTGATTTATCAGGTGCCGCGCCCTGACCCACTGCGCGGCTTTATCGACAGCGCTCGCGAGGCGCGCCTGCGCCACGCTCACCACGACTACGGGCTGGTACGCACCGCGCTGTTCGAGATGTGGTCGCGCCATGGCGAGGCCAGCCTGGGCTATGACCATCCGGTGGTCGTCGCAGGCGGCGCGCTCATGTCGCCCTCGCCGGTACCGGCCATGGACAACGCCCGCCTGCACCTGATGCCCGCTCCGCAGATTTTCGGCGCGGCCCGCGAACGCCGAGTTTACGCCCTGCCCGCCTACTGCCCGGTGCAAAGCCTGGCATTCGAAGACGTGGACTGCATACCACCGAAGGTGCCCGGCAACTGCCTGATCTGTGGCAGCACCGAGCACTACCTCGACAACATCGGGACCGGCGCAGCCCCCCACTGGGTGTGCTCGGACTCCGAAGCCTGCCGGAGCCGCTCCCGTGTTTGAACTGCCACCACCGGTGCTGGAGCTGCGCGATGCCTGCCTGAACCTGGGTAACCGGCGCGTGTTGAAGCACTGTGATCTGTGCCTGTACCCCGGCGAGGTGCTGGCCATTGTCGGCCCTTCGGGGGCGGGCAAATCCAGCTTGCTCAACGTTCTGTCGGGCCGACAAGCACCCAGCACCTGCGCGCTTTTCCAACTGCAGGGGCAGGATGTACGAGCCAGTGAGCACCATACCGTCCTGCAATTGCGCCGCCGCGCGACCGGGTATGTCGCGCAGGATGCCCACCAGGCCCTGGATCTGCACCTGAGCGCCGCCGCCAATATCGCGCGGCGCCTATTCGACCTAGGCCTGAACCATGCCGGCGATGCGCTGACACAGGCCAGGAGCTGGATCGAGCGCCTGGGATTGGCGCCCGGGCGCGCACATGAGCCAGTCATCCAGTTTTCCGGCGGCATGCGCCAGCGCATCCAGATTGCTGCCGCCATGGTGCATGGCCCGTCTGTGCTGTTTCTCGATGAGCCCACCTCGGGGCTGGACTCGGTGGCCCAGGCCGCGCTCATCGACATACTGATGCAGCTCAAGCATGAGCGCGCCACCTCGATGCTGTTCGTGACCCACGACCTGCGCCTGGCCCGGCTGATTGCCGACCGGGCGCTGGTCATGGATCAGGGCCGGATCGTCAGCGAGGCGGTTATCGACCGACTGTTGACCGAGCCGGATCACCCCACTGCCCAGGCACTGGTCAAGGCGGTGCTGTGATGAACCGGCCCACCGTGCAACTTAGCGTTTACAGCGACATGCTCAAAGGCCCGGCCACCCACCTGGTAGCCGGTTCCGGCCAGATCGTCCATATCTGGGGGGCATCCGGGGCGGGTAAATCCACGTTGCTCTCGCGTATCTGGGGCAGCCGCAGCATGGGCGGCGGCCAACTGAGAGTAGAGATAGACGGCACCACGCTGGATCTGGCCGGCATGCCAGCCGCCCGGCTGGCGTTTGTCCGCCCACGCCTGATGACCTATGTGGAGCAGCGTCCCACCGTGCTGCCGCGCATCAGGATGCGCGACTGGCTTTGCGCTTGCTCTGCTAGGCAACTACAGGCGGGGCTTAAGCAACTCGATCTGGCGTCCGGTCTGCTGCAGCGCTGCTCATCGGATCTGTCCGGTGGTGAGTTGCAGCGCTTTGCCCTGTTGCGGGCCTTTTGCTCGCCTGCGCCGATCCTGTTACTGGACGAACCCTGCACCGGGCTGGATCGGAGTCGCTACGAGCACGTCGTGGAACTGCTCAGGCAGGCCAAAGATAGCCATCGGCTGGTGATCTACACCAGCCACGCGCCGACATCCTGGGCCGATCAGGAATTGGAACTGCCTGGTTAGCAGGCCCTGCCCATAGCCCGTAAAGCTGCCCAGCCGAAGATGTCATCAGCACCAAAATGTGAATACGTCTCATCTGCGTAAGAAAACATCTATCAATTGTATAAGGAGGTTTGAAATGCTCAACACACCATGCGCCCACCCGCTACGGGCTCCCTCATTCAGCGCCCTGCTCCTGCTGGCCGCTCCGGCCATCGCCAGCTCCGCACAGCCTATCGAGTTGCTGGAGCCGCTGATCGTTTCCGCCGACCGCTCGGTCGTCAGCATCGAGGAGTCCCCTCGTACCATCACGGTTATCGACTCGCAGCAGATTCGCGAGTATCTCAATGCTGGCGGTATCCAGCGCCTGCTCGGCGAGGTACCGGGTATCGAGTATGCGCGCAGTGGCGGTCTGGGTGGGCAATTGGTGATCCGCGGACAGAACAGCAACAGCGGTCGCACGGTACTGGCAATCGACGGCGATCGTCACCGTGGTCGCAGTACTCTGGAGTTCAACCTGCTCGACCCCAACGCCATCGAGCGCATCGAGATCATTCGCGGCCCAGCCTCGGCGCTGTACGGTTCAGATGCGATGAGCGGCGTGGTCAACATCATCACCCGCCGCGCCCATGTCGAGGATGGCCAGGACTTCTCGCTGGCGCCCAAGCTGCGGGCTGCCGAATGGTCGAGCAATGGCAACATGTACGGCGTGCGCGGCGAGTTGGTTGGCGGAGGCAATGGTTTCGACGTACTGATCGGACTCAACCAGCGTACCGCCAACGACTACGATAGCCCCCTCGGCAAGGTGGACAACAGCGACTACGACAGTCGGGGGCTGGACTTCAACCTCGGCTACCGAACCAGCACTACGGCGCGCTGGGAACTGTCCGGGCGCTATCAGCACGTCACCACCGGTCGCGCCGGCGGCCTGGGTGCCGCGCCTGGCCCCGACTTGCTGGAGGTTCGCGAAGATCCTCTGGTCGAACGCTACCTGCGCCTGAGCTACGCCAACCTGGCCTTCGACGACTGGCTCGACACCCTGGATGCCAGCCTCTATGTCCGCCAGATCAAGACCGATAGCTACCAAGTCAACCGCAAGAACGCCACGCGCGATGTGGCGACTCACCAGAAGAACCATTCTCCGACAGTGTTCGGCGGCCACCTGACCGCCACCCGGCAGATCGAAGATCACCAACTGAGCTTTGGTGGCGACTTCTTTAACGAGGCAGCCGACGGACGCAAGAGACTGCAACAGCGCTACAACAAAGATGGCACGCTGCAGGCCGAAGGTACCTGGAATACCTTGGAGCGAGATACCGAGCAGACCAGCTTCGGCCTGTTCGTCAGCGACGACTGGTACCTCAACGAGCGCTGGTCGCTGGCCGGGGCCCTGCGCGGCGACATGGTTCAGATCAAGGTCGGCAGCGGCATCACTGGCGAAAACAGCGCCGTCACGCGCGCCTACCAGGGCAACACCAACAATCGCCACAGTGCCCTTAGCGGCAGCCTCGGCGCAGTGTACCGACTGACGCCCGACTGGCATCTGGTGGGCAACCTGAGCCGCGGATTCCGCGCACCCTCCGGCCAGCAGATGGCGCGGACCAGTGTCTCCGCCACTATCACCACCCTACCCGCACCAGACCTTGAGCCAGAAACCAACCTCACCGCCGAATTCGGCGTGCGCTGGTATGGCGAGCAGAGCCAGGCCAGTCTGAGCGCCTACCAGAGCCGCTACGACGACCTGATCGACCTCGTTTCTGTCAGCAGCGGTGTGATGCAGCAGCAGAACATCAGCAAGGCCATCATCGAAGGCATCGAGCTGGAGGGCAAGGCCCGGTTGCTTGGCCCCTGGAGCATGCGCTATGCGCTGGCGGCCACCCGCGGTACCAATGAGGCCGAAGATCAGCCACTGGACGGCATCGCGCCGCTCAGCGGCCAACTGACCCTGCGCTACCAGGCCGATCGCTGGTACAGCGAGGGCAAGGTGCGCGGCTATCGGGGCAGAACCCGCATTGACGACAGCCAGGAACGCAAAACCGCCAGCTACGCCATGGTCGACCTGTATGCCGGTAGCGATTTGAGCCAACTGTTCGGCGCGCAGTGGAAACATTGGAAGGTCAGCGTCGGCGTAGAAAATCTGTTCGATCGGGTCGGACGCAACCCGACCACAGCCGAAGATCTGGCCTACTCCAACGACCTGCTCGGCAACCCGCTGGTCGAGCCGGGCCGCACGGCACAGCTCAAGCTGCTGGTGGACTACTGAGGCGCCGCCCTGCCCTGCTAGTCGCTGTTGCTCCGACAGAAGGCAATTCCGTCGCTGCAACTCAATGCCGGGGGCACGTGCTCCAGCCCCGTAGAGTCTGCTCAGCTCAAGCGCTAATACTATCGAGATACAAAGGCGGGGCAATCAGCCGAACGGAGCCGACCACTCGCACGGACAACGGCTCGCGAGCATGGCTAGCGCCTACAGTAGAGCCTCGCACCCTTCAATTGCCCTCCGCGTCGGCACGCAACAACGCCTGGCTGATCGCCTGCCCGACCTGCTCGAACAGGCGCCCGGCCTCGCTGCCTTCGTCAAGCGCTTCGGCGCAGGCCACCACGACGATCGCGCGGGTTGCATCCTGCGGCTCGATGACGCCGACGTGGCAGGCGCGCTCAAGCTGCGTGCCGGTCTTCTGGATAAAGGGCACATCCTCGGGCAGCCCGGCTTCGAGGCGGTAGTTGTCGTAGGAGCCGAGCTTCATGTCGTCATACAGCAGCGCGCGGCTCTGCGCGGACAAAAGCTCGCCACGCACCAGCTTTTCCAGCATCGCGCCATAGGCGACCAGGCTGCTGGCATTGAGGTTGCGCGCGTAGTAGCGCTCGTAGGCCTCCTCCATGCTGGCGGCTTTCAACTGTTCCGGCTGCAGGTCCAGCGCCTTGGCCACGGCCTGGTAGCGCGGTTTGCTGAAGGGCGCGGAGGCCAGTTCCACCAGCTGCATGTTTTCCAGCCGTGCAGCATCCGGGTGCACTTCGCCATAGACGTCGCGGCGCACCTGGGTGAAGGTGGTGATGGCCTCGAAAAAACCGCCCATGCTCTTGCCGGTACGCGCGTTGAGCTGGTCTTCGCCCACTGAAAGCCACCCGAAAACTCGCGGCTGAAAGCTTCCGCCAGCTACCCCAAGCCGAAGCCTTAAAGGCTCACCCGGAGCTAGCAGACGCTTATGCCTCCATCGCCTCAACGCGGGTTACAGCTCGGGATCACGGCTTGAGTCCAGAGCAGCGGCATGTGGTTATGGCGCGCACCCGGCTCAATATCGCCGCCGCGATAGAGCGGGGCACCACGCCTCAACCCGATTATTTCCGCACAGCATTTGACTCAACAAAGCCACCGGCTGCAGCCGTCAGGGCCGAGGTCAAGCAAATGTTTGCCCTGGAGCCAGATAGCAAGATCAACGCCGGGAACATATCGGCCAAGGTTGCTGTAAACGACCTGCAAGCCTTGCGGCTTGAAGGGGTCGCCAATGATCGTGCAGCCGCAGCCCGGACGATCATCGAAAAGCTCAATGAAATCAGGAGCAGCAGCACAGAAAGCGGGAGGGCAGAAATCCGCAACGGTGCAATGGCAGTTGCAGCCCTTTGTGGCGCGGATAAGGCATTGGCTGCTGAAATCTCAAACGCCGCAGACCTTGAGTCTAATCAGTATATTCCGGTCATCATCGACCAGGGCCATGTGCACCATGGCAATCGCAGCAGCGTGCAGTTGGCGGCGGCAGCACTGATCTGCTCTGTGTTGATGCATCAGCACCTGATGTACGGTGCCATCGGAGTGTTGCTGCCAGCTGCCTTTGTCCTGGGTCTCAAGGGGCTGCGCTGGTGGTGGCTGCCTGCTGCCTTAGCGGTATTGGCCAATGGGCGAAACCGATGGGTTGTGGAATCGGCGGTAACCCCGGAGACACTTCTTATATTCGTCACAGCAAGCGGGGCCGCGATTCTGGGGCTTGTTCTACTGCGCTGCGCCATCTCCTTTAATGTCTGGCCAGTCAGCCGATGGGGCTACTGGTTTTACCCAGGACATCTGATGGTTCTTTATGTGCTGCGTGGTGTGGTGTTCTAGATCCCGACAGTTGAATGATTGAAGTCGTAATGCTCGTTTTGACCGTCTGCTCTTGGCCGAAAGCGGACCAGCTATCGGCCAAGAGATGCCTTTCGCGAATAGCTGAACGCCCCGAGAGCGCATTGGGCCGCTCGGCGCGGAATTGGTGAAAGGCTGGTGACTGGCCTGTGTTGGCTCGGTCAGACTTCGGGCAGCCTCACCCTAGTTGGGGCTAACTGCTTACCGACCATCAGAGGCAAGCCAACAACAACTGCCGATAGTGCTGAGAGAAACTGACCTGATAGCTCGGCTCAGCAGCAAAATCTATCAGCGAGTAGGCGCCCCTCGAAGCTGCGCCAACCTCCTGCCCACCCTCGCTATCGCAGCTGCCATCAACATCGCTGACACCCTCCATCCAACCAGCCATCGGGCCAGCAGGAGCGGCGGGCATCTTCACCTGACTCAGCACCGCCAAGTCATCCGGCAGATCATCCGCAATCCGCTCGGCAAAGCTACGCAATGTGGGCTCCGCCAGCATGAACAACCAGGCCTGGTCATCAGGTTCACCGATGCGCCGCAGTACCCGTCCTAACACTTGTCGGTAGTGCAGCTCGGTACGGATACGACTGAGGTAGCAACACACCTGCAGACGGGGGATGTCAGTGCCCTCGCTGATCATCCCTACGGCGATAATCCAGCGGCAGTCGCTGTGCCTGAATGCATTAATCGCCTGCTGGGCATCTGGGGTGCGATTAGTCACGACTCGGCAGCCTTCCCCCCTGGCCTCCAGAGCTTGGGCAATGTGTTGAGCGTGCTCGATATCGGTGGCGACTACTAGACCAGCCGCATCCGGCTTGATCTGGCGAAGCTCATCCAGTTTGGTGCAACCCAGGCCAAGCAGTTGATCGATCACCTCGTCATGGCGCAGGAGTTCTTCGAAGGTGACGGGGGATTCTCCCAATAGCTTGGCGATGCTGGGAAACAGCCTGACGTTGCTTTCGGTCTCCAGCTCCTCCGTGAGCCACACCTTCTGGTTGTCGACGAGAACGATACGGGGCAAGGATCCGATCACCGAACTGATCTACAGCGACCGTTATGTATGCAGCCCGCTAGTCGTAAATCTGCTGGTCAACGTTATTCATGAGCTGGGCAGGCATAGCGATGGAGACTTCGCCATCCGCATCCAGGGGCGTCAGTACCAGAAAGATGACAACCGCTCACCTTGGCAGTGCTGGCACGACTGGCGGACATCTCAGGAGCGCGATGAAGCTATCCGTCAGGCTTTGGAGTACTGCGGCTTCGAAGGCGAGGTGCTCAGCCTCCCATCTTTGCCGCACTACCGTCAGCTGCAACTGCAGTTGCGCTCCGGAAGGCAGCTGACCGTCCAGCTCGATCAGGGACTTTCATATTGGGAGGCCGAGCGTAGCGAGAAGTCCTACCTGCTCAGGTTCGACTTCGCAGCGCGTCAGTTAGGAGAGGAAATCATGGAGCGCATCCAGTGCAAGGTTGTAGCTACCGGTGATGAATGCACCCAGATTTTCATTTACGTGACCTAATAGCCCCCGCATCGCAAGGCCGGGTCCACCGGCCTTTTACTCCCGACTAAGACAGGCTTGTATACGCTGCTTCCATTCGAACACCTTGGCATGATTGACACCGAATGAGCTTTCTTTCGGGTGATGTACAGAGCGCAAAGGCTCACAGAACTTCGCCATAGTGTGCGGCCAGCGCAACGAACCTTTCACTGTCTGCCTCAAGATCCTGTCGATGCATTTCTCGGCCTCAACACCTGCTTTGAAGCCCATGATCCGTGTTGACATGGTCTTGCGGTTGTCTGAGGTGTCTATTTCTAGAAGGTAGCGCTGATTGCCGTTTGGCAGTTTGAATTTTGCCAGCAAATAACAGCGTGGTTTTTCGTGATCGAGCATGTGATAGCTGCAGCGCGGAACGGGTGGCAATGGTCTCACCTCCAGTGATACCAGCGTAATTCGAGGCTCCTGAGCGATCTGTTCAATGACCTCACGGAGCAACGAGAAGCGATTTGCAAACCGCTCATGCTCCTCCCTATCACCCTCGCCCAATTGCTGGAATTCCCCTGGCGCTATGCTGCCACCGCTCACAGGATCAGCCACGCCTAAGAGTTGGCCTTCTTTGCTCGGGCATTGCTCATCGTCGATCTTCTTGCCATGACCGCTGGCACGCTCCCCGTTGTAGGCAATCCTGGTGCTCAACTGAGCATCAAAAGTAATTCCCTCAACGGGTAGATGAATCAGCCTTGGTTCCTTGGCAGCAGTCGGCTCTTCGATAGCATCTACTTCCACCTCTTCAGCTCCCGATGGCACGGATACACAGCCAGTACCCTCTCCCCTCACTGGTTGCTTCAGGGCAGGATGGTGGAAAAAAATATCGCCTCGATGGCTGAAGCTGAGGCCTTGAAGCGCTTCGATTTCCCAGACCAGCAACTCGTTGCTTTTCGGATCAAAAGGGCCTCGCATATTCATGGTGGTACCCGCTAGGGAAATGGGTGCCATGAAGTCGAACTTCCACCTGGCATATGCCGACTCTTGCGATGTGCGCTCTTGCTCTTGGTTGAGGCTTTGCCAGATTGACTCGAAGGATCGCTTCACATCCTGATTCAGTAGCAGCCAACTGAAGTGGTCCCTATATCCCTTAATTTTGAGAAGCTGACTTGGCGCGCCCGTCTTCGTAGGCGTATGGATATGAACAGCATCGCCCTCTTTGTAGATTGTGAAAGCCATGTCTAGACCATTCGGCTCGAAGGCTGCACGGACTATGAAAGCTGCGTGGAAGAACAGTTTGCGTGCCAGCTCGAATTTCGGTAACCAGACGGTCAGACCGTCAACCTCGAACACAAAGCATCGCTGTCCAGATATCTCAGGATTTGCAGCCAGCCTTCTGGTGAGCCTTGGACAGTCACCCAATTGCCTTTCCCGCCAGCTATCTATTGGAGGCAGCACCACCGCCTTCTTGAAACCACTGGACCGGTAAGGGGCCCCTTCTTCGCCAGGAAACTCGCGACCAACCGCAAGGACACAGGACATTTCCAGTGGAAACCGCTTCAATTGCGACTGGCCATTACCCTCGAAGAGTGCCGCCAGTCGCCACTGCGCCCCAGGAGTAGGGGCTCTGAACAAGTTTCCAATAGCCAACAGCCTAGATCCGGTCTGGATCTGACGGAATAAGGTCCTATTCAATCCATCTTCCTATCAATCGAATGAACGCAGTGGTCAGCGGTGCCATACTGCTTTTTTCCAGCCCACAACGCTTTTCCAACTCCCAGCGCCTGGATGATATGCCGACCCGAATATCCTCCTGCATCGCTGCAGTCAGGCGGCGAATCTGAAACTCGCCGACGGACTCGGCATAGCGATTCAGGAAGGTGCGGCACAGAGGCATTTGATCGAGATGGTGCTCAATTGATGCCCGATGGGGTAGCTGCTGCAGGAACCAGTTGCGGCTCCTGCGTGGCAAGGTCAGGTCATCTTCGCTGTCTTTGCCAAGCCGGATCAGCAGACGTACTAGCTTCCTGTCGCGCGCTCGCCAATCGATGTGGCTGTTGTTGCCCTGTCGACGCTGCCTGGCTTGGTTCGCAGCCATCAGCCAGTGCCGATCATGACGATAGAGCCAGGCATAACACGCATCCCCGCCATTTTGTCGAGCTGCCTTGGCTCCACCGTGATTATCCAGTGCTTGCAGCCAAAGGGTACGGTACATCTGTGTTTGGCCTGCCCTTGCCGGAAGTTGCCTGGCAAACTGATCGGGAGAAACGTCGGCCTGGCGTGTCTTCGCCTCGCCGATCAGCTCGCCAGCATGCTGGCCGGGGCGCAGGCTAGTCCAGACGATCAGATGCTGCAGCGCACTGAATCCCTTGCGATGCTTCCTGAACATCGCCAGCAGCCAGGGCGGAGGCTCTTCGTGGGAAAGCAGACCATTCGTAGTAAGCCAATTCCTGCAGTGAGATTCCAGGATCTTTTCCCATATGACTTCAGCCCTAACTTGCCGGCCACGCCTGGCACCGCACTCTGTGGCCAGGTACCTGTACAGGTTGGTCCAGCGACCGTAGCCAGGCGATTGCGCCTCTTCAAGCGCCAGCAGTTGCGTGGCAGTCTTGGCGAGCCTGATAGCTTCTTCGCTCGCCGGGCTCGTGCGAGAGTCACAGGGCAGATACAATGGCGAGGCCGGATGAAATTCATGCCGCTGCGCTCGACGGAACGGGATAGGTGAGTTCAGGAGCTGACAGCCATGCTCGGGACAGGCATCTACCCCTTTAATCTGCCAGCTTCGCCGCCAATAAGTCTCACCGAAACGGGCAGCCATTTCCTCAAAACAGACAGGGCAGTAACGCAGCCAGTCGGGCCACTTGACCAAAGCCGCCGAAGACCCAGCCAGACCGATGGTCGACCGGTCGGAAGCAAGCATGGCCTGGAACAGATCGTTACGCCGCTTCGCTGGAATGAAGGGGGCATAGAGCGGAAACAGCGTGTGATGCATGATCACGTTCGCCGTATCCAGCCCAGTGTTGTTCGCCAGAGCGGCCAAGTGCGTGGGCAGGTCGGTGATGGCGGCGACCTTGCTGTCACCGAACGCCATATGAAGCAGAGTTTTGTGATTGCTGATCCCCAGATGGACCCGGCAGCGAGCAATGCCGCTGTAGAGCAGCTCGTCCGGATAGAGCCTGGGAAAGTACACGTTAGCTCGCTCTCAGCAGAGGCCGCATATCGAGGATCAGACCAGCCTGCTTGAATCTGTCGTAGGCCTCACTTTCAGGCCCATCGGCATAACGTCGACGCAGATCCTCTTCGGATAGACATCGCCACTCCGTCCGCTTAACTCGGGAAACGCTGGGCCTCTTGGGAACGTCCTGTGCGAGGTAAGCTGTGGCCTTATGAATCAGGGCCGCCAGGGGGATATCCGGATACTCAACCACCAATTCATCGGCTATGGGAATGGCAATATCCCTCGGGATTTCCATCTCTTCGAGCAGTGAAGCCAGCCGCTTGGCCTTGTCGTCTGCCGGAAGTGCCGGCGCTTTCGGTTGGGGGAGGTTATCCAGAGAGCGACTCAGGGTCAGCAAACGTCCCTCGATCTCCGGCATCAGCAGATCGTCATATTTAGCGATCAGTTCGGGCCTGCCACTTCGCAAAGCCGCCAGCATCGGGTGGACCGGTTTGAACTCGTCCTCGAAAACCCTGCGCAGCAACAGCGGCTTGATGCACTCGACGCCTGTCACTATTGCCCTGATCTGCGCCAGCGCGAACAACTTGATGACGATGTCCATGACCCCTTGTGTGAGGTCGTACATGGTCGATTCCAACTCATCGTCCAGCGGCGCCGCATTTCGTAGCCACTGGTACTTCCAGAGTCGCTTCAACAGGCGCTTCCAGTGCTCGTCCCGAGGCAACCTGTCCCAGCGAATACTGCCCAGCCCGGAGACCCGACGCGCTGCCCGGAAGGTGCGCTGGAAGAACTTGCTGGCCCGGTGAGTACCGACCTGAATGATCGGAACGCCAATGGTATTCACCAACGACACGAAAAAATTGTGCATTTTTTCGGCACCACCGGAGCGTGCCTCGTTGAGGTTCTGAACTTCATCGATGATCAGCACTCCGAGTGCGTGCAGGTTGGCCACCTGGCACATGGATGCCATCAAACGTTTGGTACCCAGCTTCTTGCGTCCGTGGCTACGGCTGTAGTGGGTGCCCAGGATCTTGTCTACCTCGTTGAAGAAGCTGAGGCACAGCTCATCCAGGTCACCGTCAATGGGGCAGTCGACCTTCAGATAGACCAATTGAGTGATGTTGTAATCGGGGTGATGGAGAGCCTGGGGGTACATACCCAGAATCCGCTCCAGCGTGCGCGTCTTGCCGCAACCGGAGCAGCCGAACAGCGACAAACTGTTGGCTGTGGAGGTAACACTCTGGTACACCGCCGCATCAAGATCCTCCTCCTCCACCCGGCGATAGCCATTCTGCAGGTGTGCATACCAGGCACCGCTGGCCGGGTTCCGACCGATGTAGCCCTGACGGATCATCAGGCTGATCTTGCTCTCCAGCTCCAAGTGGTGGCTGAGTGGCTGAAAGAAGCCGTGCAACAGACGGGCAATGGCATGAGCCCGGAGCCGACCATCCAGAAGCGCCTCCTGCGGCTCGAAACTGGGAAGTTGCTGCATCAGGCCGACCACTTCCTGCAGATCAGGAATCGGAGGTAATGCACTGATGAGTGGATTGTCCTGATACTCGGGAAGCTGCTGCTCATGATAACGCGCCAGGGGAATCACTCCGCGCTGTAATTCTTCAGTCATCTTCTTCCTCCTTGAATATCAGGTCACTGAGATCCGGAAAGGCATAATCTTCCTGCTTCTCGCCCCGCAGTGGGATCACCTCCGCGGGTTTCGCCCGCTGTGCTTTCTCAGGTTTAAATGCTGTTTTCAGGCGCTCCTGGCGCTTTTCCTGCTGCTTGTTCTCGCGGATCTGGGTGCCCAGATCTTTCTTGCTAATGCCAGTTTTGAGCGGACTGGCGTTCTCTGCCTGGGCAACAATCGACTCTATCTGCTCCAGAAGCTTGCCTCTTTCCGCCAAGGCTTTTGACGCCGCATTGACATCGCTCCGCCGTTCCTCTCTGGACAGTATCCAGACATCCCAGAAGGTCATCCCCCTGAAACGTCGACTACGGTCGGCAAGATCGCAAACCCAGTAATCCTTGAGACTATTGGACGGCCGCAAGTAGATATGGTCCGCACTACGCGGGTCGTATGCGACCGTTACCCCTGTCGGCCGACGCCCCTGGCCTCGGTGAAACCAACCCTCCCTGATTGCTTCCGGGCAACTGTAGAAGCAGCCGAATAGCCTGATTCCCAGCTCCGAAACCGTGGCCGACTCATGGGGCAAGAGATTGATCCACACCAGTTCCTCCGGCGCAGTGCGCAACCGACCGGTCAAGCTGGCCAAGCCCCAGTTCCACAGCATGACTGGAATCGCCGGCAGATCGCCCGGCATTCCCGCAGCCCTGTCGTATTTGCTCAGGGTGTGGAAATTGTTGTGGTGGAGGATGCCGGCAATGATGATTTTCGTGAATTCGGGCAAGGTCAGACTGGCATCAAGCCTGTAGTCGTGGCCACCTCGCTTCCGGCTGGTAGTGTCCTCGACCACACCGCTGGCGTAAGGCTTGAAACGCTCCTGCACCGTTCGAAAATAGCGCTCGACGATGCCCTTGGCATCACCTCGCCTGGCCGGTGCGTTCTCGATGCGGACGCCGAAGGCTTGGGAAAATGCCTCAACCTTGGTGCCGTTCAGTTCGCCCTTATCGGCCAGTATCACATCCGGCAAACCCTTGACCGGCCAATCGCTGGCATCGATCTCCAAACCATACTGGCGACAATACTCGACCTTGTCGGCGACCGTGTTGGCCAATGCCACCATGGCACTGACCCAGGAGGGCCCCTCGAATCCGACGTACATACCAACGACCATGCGGCTGAACACGTCGAGCACCATGTAAACGACAGGCCTGCCGACGATAAGGCTGCGGTCATGCTCTGAAACCAGATAAATATCTGCGATGGTGGCATCTATTTGGTAACGGTATCCTGGACCCAGGGTCTCAGTCGTCGATGTGCTGTTGAGCGGCCGGAAGTCCTTGGCAAAGTCCACTGCGGACATCCTGCGCGGCAAGGTGTCGGTGAAATGATATTCGCGCCCATAGAAGTACCGGAACTGCCCCAATGTAGGCAGTTCGGAGGTCGGCAGCTCCGGCTGAACAGCACGGAGCAGGTTCAGCCCGGAGGCGTAGGCATCAGGAATGGACGGATGTTTTTCCTTGAGCAAGCGTTCCTCGATGACCCGGCGAAAAATGCGCTCGATATCCGGCGTGACATTACGCCCTTTCCCCGCCATCACCACTCTTGGCCTGCCCAGCTTGGCTCTGTTCGGCTTTCGGCGCTTGCCACGGGCACCCGAGTTGACATAGTCCGGCAAGAGGGCGTTCCTACACATGCCTCGTTGCCAGTAGCGCCTCAGTAATCTGTACACCGTCTGTTTGGTGACACCATGGCGTTGCATGATGCTTCCGACAATGAGCCCTCTGGGGCGCCGCACGAAAAGCTGGGGATCGTGCATATAATCCGCCAGCATCGCCCACGCCTCATCACGTTTCAGCTGGTCAGGGGAGCCTGCCTCCACCTCCCGAAGGACCGTCTCCTCGAAGGGATCGCCAATGCTCTCCAGCTCACCCTCAATAATCAGACGCTCCAGCTCTGCAACCGATATCGATTCGGGCAGCGCCGTGTCCAAATCGATATCAATCCAGACAGCCTGCTCGGTACCGGACCAGAGCAGGCGCTTTCGGAGCTCTCCCATACGGAACACCTGATTAACGGACAACACTGATCAGCTCCTGATGAATCTGATGAGGGTTGGCAGCTAGATCCTTCGGCTTCAGCACGCGGTAAGGGGTGTCAAGATCGAAGAGAAACCAGTGCCGAGCCAGCAGCTGGCGTAGCCAATAGAGTGCTTGACCAGCCTCCAGTTGGCCGGAAGTATCCATTTCCTGGGCAATGGCGGTCAGCTTCCGGTCTGGGTGACGCTGAAACTCGAGCAAAAACAGCTGCTGATAGTGTGCGAGATCATCCTGTGCAATGTCGTCTTCAGCATGGGCCGGATAGAGCCATTGGATATTGGCAAATGCCTCTCTGGATACCTCGCGCTCCGTGATGATGAACCAGGGAATCCCTTTTTCCTGCCAGTAGCGCCTTTCAAGTTCAAGTCTCTCGATGACTTCCGGCTTCTGCAGATCGGCACTGTACTTGGCCTGGATCGCGACGGATGGGCGCTGGGGGTCATCAAAATCCACCAGGAAATCGCTGGTCAGAACCTGAGGGATTCCTTTGTAGCGACCGTGAGCAAGGCCAAGTTCCTCGGCGATGCGCACCGTATCTTCGGCCCGCATCGGGAACTGCTCACGGATATCAGTGACCTGGGGAGACCGATCCAAGGTCAGGAAAATGGCCAGTTCAAGATCGGATAAAAGATGGTGCAGACGCCGGGTCTTGCTGCCAGGCAGGCGGTGGGAGCGCCCCAACGAGGACACATCCCTGGTGTAGATGAACGGCTTGTAGTCCCGTCCCTGGCCTTGGCCACGCCCCTCCTTGAGCCTTCTATCAATCTGTGCCTGGGTCAGGCCCTTGAATGTTCCAGACATGAAAAAGCCTGCATCCACCGTGTCGATGACCTCAACATAGCGGATACAGGCTTAGGATGAAACTTTATTTGTAAGGATGATACTTTATTTGTACGGATGAAACTTTATTTGCATCCCACAACAAAGGCCCCCATTGCTACAACACTACTCTACGGTAACCGACTTCGCCAGATTACGCGGCTGATCCACATCGGTGCCTTTAATAATGGCGACATGATAAGAGAGTAGCTGTAACGGAATGGTATAGAGAATCGGTGCGATGGTTTCATCGACCTTCGGCATATCAAGCACATGCACGTCCTCTTCTTTTTCCACACCGGCATGCACATCCTGGAAGATAAAGAGTTCACCACCCCGGGCGCGTACTTCCTGAAGGTTGGATTTCAGTTTTTCCAGTAATGAATCCGAAGGGGCCACTGCAATCACCGGCATGTCATTGTCTACCAACGCCAGCGGGCCGTGCTTGAGTTCACCGGCAGGATAGGCTTCGGCATGAATATAGGAAATTTCTTTCAGCTTTAATGCACCTTCCATGGCGATGGGGTATTGAATGCCACGACCAAGGAACAATGAGTGATGTTTTTCGCTGAACATGGGGGCCATTTTTTCGATGGCATCATTCAGTTTCAGAGCACTTTGAATCAGATCCGGTAACGATTTGATATTGCCGATTAAAGCCTCCTCCTGCTCATCGGAAATACCATGGAAACGACCCAGGCCCACCATTAACAGATACAGGGCTGTTAACTGAGTGGTGAAAGCTTTGGTGGAGGCCACACCGATTTCCGGGCCGGCTTTGGTCATAAAGGCCATATCGGATTCGCGCACCAGGGAGCTGTCGGGCACGTTACAGATCACCAGAGAACCCAGGTAGCCTTTTGAATCACGCAATGCTGCCAGGGTATCGGCGGTTTCACCGGATTGGGAAATAGATACAAACAGGGTATTGGGGCGTACCACGGATTTGCGGTAACGGAATTCAGAGGCCACTTCTACCTGGCAGGGAATACCGGCAATGCCTTCGAACCAGTACTTGGCTACCATACCCGCGTGAAAACTGGTGCCGCAGGCAATGATCTGAACCCCTTCCACGTTAGGAAAAATTTCCTGGGCCTTGGGACCGAAAGCCGCCAGGTCCACTTTGTTGCCCGACAGGCGACCATCCAGAGTGGCACGAACGGCATCTGGCTGCTCGTAGATTTCCTTCATCATGTAGTGGCGGTATTCGCCTTTATCGGCGGTACCGGCGCTGCCGACATCTTCACGGATTTTGCGTTGCACCGCTTGCCCGTCTTTATCGAAGATTTTGATTTCATCCAGATTGATATCCGCGTAATCACCTTCGTCCATAAAAATAAATCGGGTAGTAACCGGCAGCAGTGCCAGCTGATCAGACGCAATAAAGTTTTCACCGATGCCAACCCCTAGCACTAACGGACTACCTGCACGGGCACAGACCAGACGCTGAGGTTCATCTTTGTGTATAACACCCAGGGCGTAGGCGCCGTCCAGTTCATGAATGGCGGCGCGCATGGCTTTAAGCAGATCTTTTTCGGTTTTCAGGTGATGGTGAATTAAATGCGCCACCACTTCTGTGTCAGTTTCGGAAGTAAAATCATAGCCCTGGGCTTTCAGTTGCTGGCGCAGGGCTTCATGGTTTTCAATAATGCCATTGTGAACCACAGCAATTTCGCCTTCCGACATATGCGGGTGGGCGTTGGCTTCGCTGGGTACACCGTGGGTGGCCCAACGGGTGTGGGCAATGCCCAGAGTGCCTTTGGCATTTTCCTCTTTAACGGCGGCATCCAGCTCACGAACTTTACCCATGCGTCGTACCCGGTGAACCTCTTCACCGGCATTCAGCAGGGCCACACCGGCAGAATCATAACCCCGGTACTCCAGTCGTTTCAGACCTTCGATCAGGATGGGACCCACGTTACGAGTCGAAACAGCGCCAACAATACCACACATAATCGCTTATCCTTTTTACCAATTATTTTTTAGTCGGACGTTTCCATCCATCCAGGGTCAGTTGTTTAGCCCGGGTTAAAGTGAGCTTGTCTGCCGGCGCATTTTTGGCGATGGTAGAACCGGCACCGATCGTTGCGCCTTCGCCAATTTCCACAGGCGCCACCAGGGAGGAATTGGATCCGATAAAGGCCTTATCGCCGATAACCGTTTTATGTTTATTAACACCATCATAATTGCAGGTAATGGTGCCGGCACCCACATTCACATCTTTGCCCAGTTCGCTGTCGCCCACATAGGACAGATGATTCACCTTGCTGCCTTCACCAATAACGGCTTTTTTGGTTTCCACAAAGTTACCCACCTTGGCATTGCGATGCATCTGGGTGCCGGGCCGCAAGCGGGCAAAGGGACCGATCTGGCAGGAGGCGTCCACCACTGCGTTCTCAATCACCGAGTTGGCCTGGATTACCACGTTATCACCGATACGACTGTTGATAATCAGGCAGTTGGGGCCCACTTCCACATGTTCCCCTAATTGCACGTTGCCTTCAAACACCGCATTCACATCGATAAAGCAATCTTTGCCCACGGTGACGTTACCGCGTATATCCAGCCGATCAGGATCCGCCAGGGTAGCACCGGCAATCATCAGTTCCCGGGCCTGAGCCTTTTGGTAGAGTCTTTCCAGATTAGCCAGCTGCACCTTGTCGTTGACCCCTTCCACTTCCATGGGGTCTGTCACCACCGTGGCGTTAACGGACACATGTTCGTCGTTGGCCATTTTCACGATATCGGTCAGATAGTATTCGCCCTGGGCATTGTCGCTGCTCAGTTGTGGCAACCAGGATGCCAAAAGATCCGTGTTAACCAGCATGATGCCGGTGTTGACCTCATTGATCTGGCGCTGGACGTCGCTGGCGTCCTTTTCCTCAACGATTCGGGTCACATGATAGGACTCATCGCGAATGATACGGCCATAACCACTGGCATCATCCAGTTTAACGGTTAAAACACCACAACCGTCGGTAGCGGTTTCTTCCATAAAGCTGTTGAGGCTGGCGACGGTCACCAGCGGCACATCACCGTACAGGATCAGGGTACGGGTGCCGGGTTCCAGCTCAGGTAATGCCTGCTGTACGGCATGGCCGGTGCCCAGTTGTTCTTTCTGTTCCACCCAGACGATGGGCGCGTCACTGAAGGTTTCATCAATGGTTTCACGAACCAGATCACCACCGTGGCCATAGACCACAATCACTTTATTGGCCTTCAGATTGAGAGAAGTGGTAAGCACATGAGATAAAAGGGGTTTTTTGGCCAGTGGTTGCAGCACCTTGGGCAGGTTCGACTCCATCCTGGAGCCTTTACCTGCCGCCAATATCACTACATTAAGGTTCATGTGCTTACCTCGGTACTTGAATTCTGATCAGTTTGTTGCGGCTTTGTGCTTCATCCATCACAAAGATAGATTAAATAAAACAAAAAAGGGCAGCAAATATGCCGCCCTTTTTATACCTGAAAAACATGAAGCTTTCAGTAATTTACACTTATTTACCCAGCTTCCGCTTCAGTTGCTGAATGGTACGCAGCTGCGCCGCGGCTTCAGCCAGCTGAGCGGCAGCGGTGGAATAATCGATGTCGCTTTGCTGATTATTCAACGCCTTACGGGCATCTTCCATCGCCTGCTGTGCAGCAGCTTCGTTCACGTCATCAGCACGCAGTGCCGTGTCAGCGAGAACAGTTACCACCTTGGGCTGTACTTCCAGCATACCACCGGAGACATAGTACACCTCTTCATCACCATTCTGCTTAATCACACGCACAGGGCCTGGGTCAAGCTGGGTGAGAAGCGGCGCGTGACCCGGGGCAATACCCAGGTCACCCATAGCACCGTGTGCGATAACCATCTCTACGAGGCCAGAGAAGATCTCATTTTCGGCGCTAACGATATCGCAGTGTACGGTCATAGCCATAATTCTCTCTCCCGATCAGGGGGCTGTTACATGGATTTTGCTTTCTCGATGGCTTCGTCGATAGTACCAACCATGTAGAAGGCCTGCTCCGGAAGTGCATCGTGCTCACCCGCAAGAATGGCGTTAAAACCGCGAATGGTCTCTTTCAGCGACACGTACTTACCAGGTGAACCGGTAAATACTTCTGCGACGTGGAACGGCTGAGACAGGAAGCGCTCAATCTTACGGGCACGGCTTACTGTGGTCTTGTCTTCTTCAGACAGCTCGTCCATACCCAGAATCGCGATGATGTCTTTCAGCTCTTTATAACGCTGCAGTACCGACTGTACACCACGGGCAGCATCATAGTGTTCCGCACCAATGATCAGAGGATCCAGCTGACGGGAGGTGGAATCCAGAGGATCTACCGCAGGATAAATACCTTTCGCAGCGATATCACGGCTCAGTACTACTGTTGAGTCCAGGTGCGAGAAGGTGGTGGCCGGCGAGGGGTCAGTCAAGTCATCCGCAGGTACGTATACGGCCTGGATGGATGTGATAGAACCGGTTTTGGTAGAGGTGATACGTTCCTGAAGAACACCCATCTCTTCCGCCAGTGTGGGCTGGTAACCTACCGCAGAAGGCATACGACCCAACAGTGCCGATACTTCGGTACCTGCCAGTGTGTAACGGTAGATGTTATCGACGAACAAGAGTACGTCACGTCCTTCGTCACGGAATTTTTCCGCCATGGTCAGACCGGTCAGGGCCACACGAAGACGGTTACCCGGCGGCTCGTTCATCTGGCCGTAAACCATCGCCACTTTGGACTTGTCGAATTGCTCAACGTTTACAACGCCGGCTTCCTGCATTTCGTGGTAGAAGTCGTTACCCTCACGAGTACGCTCACCAACACCTGCGAATACAGACAGACCGGAGTGCTCTGTTGCGATGTTGTTGATCAGTTCCATCATGTTTACGGTTTTACCTACACCGGCACCACCGAACAGACCAACTTTACCACCTTTAGCGAAGGGACAAACCAGATCGATTACCTTGATACCTGTTTCCAGGATCTCGGCACTGGCTGCCTGCTCTTCATAAGTCGGTGCTTTACGGTGAATGGGCATACGCTCCTGTTCACCAATGTCGCCACACTCATCAATGGGGCGACCCAGAACGTCCATGATACGGCCAAGAGTTTCAATGCCCACGGGTACACTGATGGGTGCACCTGTGCCCGAAACATTCAAACCGCGACGAAGACCTTCTGTACTACCCATTGCGATAGTACGAACTACACCGTCGCCAAGCTGCTGCTGAACTTCAAGTACTGTTTCAGCATTCTCAACATTTAGTGCGTCGTACACGTTGGGTACAGAATCACGCGGAAACTCAACGTCGATTACCGCGCCGATGATTTGTACGATACGTCCGCTACTCATTTCAGTTTCCTCTTAACCGTAAAATGATTGGGCTTTACCCTAAAACTTAATTTGAAACCGCTATACCGCAGCTGCACCACCCACGATCTCGGAGATCTCCTGGGTAATGGCTGCCTGACGTGCTTTGTTGTACACAAGCTCCAGATCGTAAATAAGCTCACCGGCATTATCGGTGGCTGATTTCATGGCAATCATACGAGCAGCTTGCTCACAGGCAGTGTTTTCCACAACACCCTGATACACTTGTGATTCAATAAAGCGAACCAGCAGTTGATCGAGAATTTCTTTGGCTTCCGGCTCATAAATGTAATCCCAGTGATGTTTGTACTCTTCATCATCCTGGGCTTTCAGGGGAAGCATCTGACGCGCTGTTGGTGCTTGCGTCATGGTGTTAACAAATTCATTGTTCACCAGGAACAGACGATCAATCTTGCCGTCGTCGTAGGCATCTAACATCACTTTGACAGAACCGATCAGGCTTTCCACGCTGGGTGCGTCACCCAGGCCGGATACCGTGGCTACTACGTTGCCGCCCACAGAGCGGAAAAAGCTCTGGGCTTTGCTTCCGATCAGTGCCAGATCAACTTCTGCACCTTTTTCCTTCCATTGCTTGGTTAAAGCAATGACGGATTTGAATAAGTTAATGTTCAAACCACCACAAAGACCGCGATCCGTGGAAACTACAATCACACCCACGCGTTTTACATCACGCTCTTCCATATAACTGTGGCGATACTCCGGATTGGAGCTGGCCAGGTGTGATACCACTTGACGAATCTTTTCGGCGTAAGGTTTTGAAGCAGCCATACGATCCTGCGCTTTACGCATCTTACTTGCTGCTACCAGTTCCATAGCAGAAGTGATCTTTTGCGTATTTTTGATACTACCGATTTTGGTACGTATTTCTTTTGCGCTAGACATAGATCTACCTAAAATCCGAAACGGGGCAGCGAAAGCTCACTGCCCCGGATTTGAAATTACCAAGTCTGAGTTGACTTGAACTTCTCAACCAATGCTTTGAATTGGCCTTCAATCTCGTCGTTCCAGTCGCCTTTCTCATTAACTTTGGCCATCAGGTCAGCGTTTTCAGAGTTGGCGTAGGACAGCAGAGCTGCTTCGAAGTCCAGAACCTTGTTAAGCTCGATGTCTTCCAGGAAACCTTCGTTTGCCACGAAGAGTACCAGACCCATCTCGGCAACACTCAGCGGAGAGTATTGCTTCTGCTTCATCAGTTCGGTAACACGTTGACCGTGCTCCAGCTGCTTACGGGTTGCTTCGTCAAGGTCAGAAGCGAACTGGGCGAATGCCGCCAGTTCACGATACTGAGCCAGTGCCAGACGAATACCGCCACCCAGCTTTTTGATGATCTTGGTTTGTGCTGCACCACCAACCCGCGATACCGAGATACCAGCGTTCATCGCAGGACGGATACCGGAGTTGAACAGGTCAGTTTCCAGGAAGATCTGACCGTCAGTAATAGAGATTACGTTGGTCGGTACGAACGCAGATACGTCACCCGCCTGGGTTTCGATGATAGGCAGGGCCGTCAGAGAACCGGTCTGGCCTTTCACTTCACCGTTAGTGAACTTCTCAACGTAGTCAGCGTTTACACGGGCAGCACGTTCCAGCAGACGGGAGTGCAGATAGAAAACGTCACCAGGATAGGCTTCACGGCCCGGCGGACGACGCAGCAGCAGGGAGATCTGACGATAAGCCCAAGCCTGTTTGGTCAGGTCATCGTATACGATCAGTGCGTCTTCACCGCGATCGCGGAAGAACTCACCCATGGTACAACCGGCGAAAGGTGCCAGAAACTGCAGTGCGGCAGGATCAGCTGCACCGGCAGCAACCACGATGGTGTGGTCCATGGCGCCGTGCTCTTCCAGCTTACGTACCACACCGGCAATAGAAGATTGCTTCTGACCGATGGCGACGTAGATACACTTAATGCCGGTACCTTTCTGGTTGATGATGGTATCAACCGCAACCGCTGATTTACCGATCTGACGGTCACCGATAATCAGTTCCCGCTGGCCGCGACCGATAGGGGTCATGGCGTCGATGGATTTCAGACCAGTCTGCACTGGCTGATCAACGGATTGACGGGCGATAACACCAGGTGCAACCTTTTCGATTACGTCAGTCTGGGTTGCTTTCAGCGGACCCTTACCATCGATGGGGTTACCCAGAGGATCAACAACACGACCCAGCAGTTCATTACCGACCGGTACTTCAAGTACTTTACCAGTACAACGGGCTTTCTGACCTTCGGCCAGGCCCAGGTAATCACCCAGTACCACGGCACCTACAGAATCCTGCTCCAGGTTAAGAGCCATACCGTAGATGTTGTTATCAAATTCAATCATCTCACCGTACATTACGTCGGCAAGACCATGAATACGCACGATACCGTCAGATACGCTTACAATAGTACCTTCGTTACGTGCTTCAGAGCTTGTATCTAAATTAGCGATGCGCTGTTTGATAAGCTCGCTAATTTCTGATGGGTTGAGTTGTTGCATGCTAGGATCCTCAAACTCAAGAATTCAATGTTTCGGCCAACTTAGCGAGCTTGCCTCGTACTGAGCTATCAAGAACTAAATCACCGGCTCGAATGACGACGCCACCAATCAATGATTTATCCTCGGTCGACGTTAAATTGACCTCGCGGCCTAATTTACGTTTTAAAGCTTCAGCAAGCTTGGTCGCCTGGTCGTCTGATAATGCAAAAGCGCTGGCTACTTCCACGTCCACACTCATCTCTTTTTGAGACTTGAGCTGTTCAAACAGCGAGTGAATTTCGCCAAGGGCGGAAAGACGCTTATTGTTTGCTAACAACCGAATAAAGTTTTTAACACCTTCATTCAGTTTATCGGAACCAACATTAATAAAAGCTTCTGCTTGGTCGGCAGCCGTTGTTTTGGGATCAGAGATATAAGTCACGAAGTCTTTATCCTGAGCCACTGCGGCTGCGAAACCCAACATATCAGACCATTCAGCGAGCGAACCATTTTCGTCCGCATACTGGAAGGCTGCTTTTGCGTAAGGCCGAGCAACTGTCGTTAGTTCTGCCATTTTAATGTTCCGTTATAGCTCTGATGCTAATTGATCAAGCATCTTGCTGTGAGCTTCTGCGTCAACAGAAGAACCAAGAATCTTTTCCGCACCGGCAACAGACAGCACAGAAATCTGGGCGCGCAGTGTTTCTTTGGCGCGGTTGATTTCCTGCTCTACTTCAGACTGAGCTGCAGTTTTGATTCGCTCACCCTCGGCACGGGCCTGATCTTTGGCTTCTTCAACAAGTTGACTTGCTCGTTTGTTTGCCTGCTCAATAAGTTCAGCAGCATGGGATTTTGCTTCACGCAAAGTTTCCGCCGCTTTCTCTTTTGCCAGTTCCAGGTCCTTTTCAGCCTGGTCGGCTTGTTGCAGGCCGCTCGCAATTTTTTCCTGGCGTTCACGCATTGCTGCGATCAATGGTGGCCACACGAACTTCATGCAGAACCACACAAAGACTGCAAAGGCAATCGCCTGGCCAATGAGTGTTGCGTTAATGTTCATACCAAAGCCTCTCGCTCAATGGATTGGGATGTTGTTCCTTTAAAAGAGCGAAGTTCTGTTAGGCAAGAACGAAGATCATGTACATGCCGATACCAACACCGATCATTGGAACCGCGTCCAACAGACCTGCCATCAGGAACATTTTACCTTGAAGCATTGGCGCCATTTCAGGCTGACGGGCAGTACCTTCTAACAGGCGACCGCCAAGCAAACCGAAACCGATTGCTGTACCGAGTGCACCCATACCAATCATAAGGCCAGCTGCGATTAATACTAAAGCAGATGCAGTTTCCATGATATCTCCTGGTTTTAAGTCAAGGGTTATTGAAAGTTAGTGTTAAGTTGTAAATAAATCCTAGTGATCTTCATGTGCCATGCTGAGATACACAATTGTCAGAACCATGAAGATGAAAGCTTGCAGGGTTATGACAAGAATGTGGAAGATGGCCCAGCCCAGCTGCAGCACACCACCCAGAGTTCCCAACAACACACCGGCGCTGTACAGCAGCGCTATCAGAATGAAGATCATTTCACCCGCATACATGTTACCGAAAAGACGCAGACCCAGTGACACCGGTTTGGCGATCAGGTTGACGGTTTCCAGGAACAGGTTGATGGGGATAAATATCATTTTCAGCAGAATGTTATCGCTGTTAAAAGGATGCAGTGCCAGTTCACCGGCAAAACCACCGATGCCTTTCACTTTAATGCTGTAGTAGATGATCATCAGGAAGACGGAGAACGACATACCCAGGGTAATGTTCGGATCCGTGCTGGGAACAATCTTCATGTAATCAACACCGGCCATCAGGAACAGGTGCGGAATAAAGTCTACCGGGATCAGGTCCATGAGGTTCATCAGGAAAACCCAGCAGAAAATAGTCAGAGACAGGGGAGCAATCAGGGGATTACGGCCGTGGAAACTTTCTTTGACGGTGGTGTCGACAAATTCCACGAGAATTTCGACAAAATTCTGAAACCCGGTGGGGATATCGGTGCTGGCTTTTTTGGCAGCCATGCGGAACAGAAACAGGAAAAACACGCCCAGACCAACGGACCAGCCCAGCGAATCGACGTGAAACGCCCAGAATCCCATGTCTGCGACATCCTGGCCGCTATGGGCGAAACCCCAGGTACCATCAGGATATTTACCATAAACCAGATTGGTCAAATGGTGCTGTATATACTCTTTAGAACTTCCAGCTGCCATGGAGTCGTATACCCTTATCTGTTGGTTTTTTCGTCTAGTTGCCTTTGTGCCGGCAAGTGCGGACCGCTGTACGGGGTACTAGGCTTTGCGCAAAAACAGCGGTGCTAACCAGGCCACGCTTTGTACTGCAATGAATGCCAGGATCACAGCGGCGGCGTTTTCCTTTGCCCCTTCGACAAAGCGAAACACCATGATGAACGACAAAATGGCGATAACGAACTTACCGGTTTCTCCACGGTAGAACGCTTTGATCATCTGGGAAGAGGCGCTTGCGCCCGAGTACCGGAATGCCTGAAGTGCGAAATAGCCATTCGCAATCGTTGCAATCCATCCCCCGGATAATGCTGCTATTGCAGCCATTTTGTCGGTTATCAGCAGTGTTAACAGAGGAATGATGGTAGCAAGTACCGCCTGTGATCCAACCACATAGACTGCGAGATGCCTGTCATTCAGGCGTCTGGGCTTTACCACAAGCACACCAATTTCCAGCTTTGTTAACGACCACTGCCCTGTCGTTAGCGATTCAGCAGTGTTGAAACCTCAGGAATTTCGCGGGTTTCCCAAGGCGTCAAGCGGTGCAGATTATAGAGACTTTCATTTAGGCAAGCAATAGAACCGGCTGCTATTTAATGTGGGCGAGAATTCCGTCCAGCTCATCGAGGCTGCCGTAACGGATCACCAGCTTGCCTTTACCTTTGGCAGTGTGCTGGATCATGACCGGTGCGCCGAGGGTATCCGACAGGTCGTCCTGGAGTTTGCGCACGTTAGGATCGAGCTTTTCTTCCGGTTTGGCGGTGGCTTCCTGTTGCAGGCGACGCACCAGGGATTCCGCCTGCCGTACCGACAGCCCTTTGGCGGCGATGGTACGGGCAGCTTCGGTTTGTTTACCGGATTCCAGAGTGAGGATAGCGCGGGCATGGCCCATTTCAATGTCGCCCCGCTCCAGCATGGTCTTGGCTTCGCTGCTCAGATTCATCAGCCGCAGCAGGTTGGTCACGGTCGTGCGTGATTTGCCGACGGCCTCCGCCACCTGCTGCTGGGTGAGTTCGAATTCTTCCTGAAAGCGGTGCAGGGCCATGGCTTCTTCAATGGGATTCAGGTCTTCCCGCTGAATGTTCTCGATCAGCGCCATGGCAATGGCGGCTTCATCCGCCACTTCGCGGATAACACAGGGCACCTTGTCCAGACCGGCCAGCTGGCTGGCACGCCAGCGGCGTTCACCGGCAATGATCTCGTACTGGTTCTTACCGGTGGGGCGCACCACGATGGGCTGCATCACGCCCTGGGTCTTGATGCTCTGGGCCAGTTCTTCCAGCGCCTGGGGATCCATATCCCGGCGGGGCTGATAACGGCCGCGCTCCAGAAACTCTATGGGCAAATGTTTCAGCACACCATCAATGGTTTCCTGGGCCGTGGGATCCAGTTGCTCTTCCGACGTGGTGATTTCCTGCTTGGGAGGCGCGGCACTGCTGATCAGTGCATCGAGTCCGCGGCCGAGGCCTTTACGCTTTGCCATGAGATTCCTGTTGTCGTTATTGGGCGCTGAGTCAGAAATTCTGAATTATAAACCCCTTGCGGGATTCCTCAATCTTGCTCAGGCCGGTTCAGTTTGTTGTTTTTCTGAGCGGCGGATCATTTCGCCCGCCAGTGCCAGGTAGGCAACAGCTCCCCGGGATTTTTTATCATATTCCAGTACCGGCAAACCATGACTGGGCGCTTCGGCAAGGCGAACGTTGCGTGGAATGATTGTACGGTAAACCCGCTCACCAAAATGATCGGTCAATTGACTGGAAACCTGATTACTCAGTGCATTACGGGGATCATACATGGTGCGCAGCAGGCCATCGATCTCCAGGCCAGGATTGAGTACTGCCTTGATTTTTTCAATGGTGTTCAACAGTGCGGATAAACCTTCCAGTGCGTAGTATTCGCACTGCATGGGAATAACCACCGCGCTGGCGGCTACCAGTGCATTGACTGTCAGCATGTTAAGAGAAGGCGGGCAATCGACGATGACGTAGTCATAGTTTTCCCGGGCGGGTGCCAACGCTTCGGTCAGCTTTCTTTCTTTGTTATCCAGATCCAGCAGCACCACTTCAGCAGCCGTCAGATCACCGTTGGCTCCCAACAGATCAAAACCCGCTTCCGTTTTGATAACTGCTTCGGCTACCGACGTGCCTTCCACCAATACATCATAAATGGATAGTTCCAGATCGTGTTTATCAACGCCAGCCCCCATGGTGGCATTACCCTGCGGGTCAAGATCAATCAGCAGAACACGACGTTTGGTTGCTGCCAGCGATGCCGCCAGATTCACACTGGTTGTGGTTTTGCCAACGCCGCCTTTCTGATTGGCGATTGCTAATATCTTGCCCATCATGCTTTTTACTCCCGGAGGCCTAGGCTTCCCTCGGTCTTGATCAGTTAATTATTCATAAAGGTTTGTATTCGAATCAGGTGTCGCTGTTCATCCAGAAACGGCACTTTTAGTTCTTCCACGGCTAATACTTCCACGGACAACGCCTGAAAAGTCTGTTTGTTTTCGCCGGTACTGTCCGCATCGCTATCCCCATCAGACCGGCTTGTTGCGACATCTGTTTTTAACGCGTCTATCTCTGCTACCGGTAGCTGTCCTTTCATGGCCAGCAGTTCGGTGGACCGCTGTGGCTGTCCGATATGTTGTACCTGTTTCACAAAGTTTTCCAGTGAAGAATAAGCCCGGCAGATAATCTGGTCGAAGGGCTGCTCCGGCTGAAAAGTCTCGATTCTGGATTTCACCACCGTTACATTAGCGATTTGCAACTCGGTTTTGACCTGAGTCATAAACCGGGTTTTCTTGCCATTGGTATCCAGCAGGGTAAATTGTTTGTCCGGATTGATAATAGCCAGTGGCATTCCCGGTATCCCCGCACCGGTTCCCACATCCAGTAGTTCAGGGCCTTTAACCCAGGGGTTTATCGATAAACTGTCCAGCAAGTGCTTGATCACCATACCACGCCAGTCGGTTATAGACGTGAGGTTATAAGCTTTACTCCATTTCTCCAGCAGGTACAGATACTGTATGAGCAACTTCTGCTGATCATCCGATACCGTTACACCCAGTTTATCGATGCCTTTCCGCAGCAAATCTGCTGCAGCCAGCCAGTTACTGTCGCTGATCATCAGGCACTTTTCTTTTGTTGCAACGAACGCTTTTTCAGATGGATCAGCAAAATGGAAACGGCGGCGGGTGTTACCCCGGGTACCCGTGATGCCTGACCAATAGTTGCCGGTGTGGCGTCTTTCAGTTTCTGTTTTACTTCGTTGGACAGGCCTTTTACTTCATCGTAATCCAGATCGTCCGGCAAACGTGTGCCTTCGTTTCGACGCAGTTTTTCAATTTCTTCCTGCTGCCGGGCGATGTAGCCTTCATATTTGGCAACGATCTGCACCTGTTCCGCCACAGCCTGATCACCCACATGAAAATCCGTGGCCGTGGCAATTTTTTCATAGTCCAGTTCCGGACGGCGCAGCAAATCCATCAAATTATATTCACGCGCCAGCGGCCGTTCAAAAAATGCATTCAGCTTTTCGGCCTGAGCGGAATCTGCCTGCACCCAGGTGGCACGCAAGCGTTCTTCTTCCCTGGCAATGGCATCCTGCTTGCGGCAAAACGCATCCCATTGGTCATCATTGACCAGCCCCAGTTTGCGACCGGTTTCCGTTAAACGGGCATCCGCATTATCTTCACGCAATAACAAACGGTATTCCGCGCGGCTGGTGAACATGCGATAGGGCTCTTTGGTACCCAGGCAAATCAGATCATCCACCAGTACACCCAGATAGGCCTGATCCCGGGTTGGGTACCAGGGATCTTTTTGCTGACTCTTTAACGCCGCATTCAATCCTGCCAGCAAGCCTTGGGCACCGGCTTCTTCATAACCGGTGGTGCCGTTAATCTGGCCGGCAAAATACAGACCTTTGATATGTTTGGTTTCCAGGGTGTATTGCAAATCCCGGGGATCAAAAAAGTCATACTCAATGGCGTAACCGGGGCGGGTAACATGGGCGTTTTCAAATCCGCGTATGGAATGGATCAGATCCAGCTGCACATCGAACGGCAGACTGGTGGAAATACCATTGGGATACAGTTCGTGGGTAGTTAAACCTTCCGGTTCCACAAACACCTGGTGCGAAGATTTATCGGCAAAGCGATGAATCTTGTCTTCAATAGACGGGCAATAGCGGGGCCCGATACCTTCAATCACGCCGGTGTACATGGGCGAGCGATCCAGACCGCTGCGAATAATATCGTGGGTGGTTTCGTTGGTATGGGTAATAAAACAGGACACCTGTTGCGGATGATCCGCCAGGATACCGCGATAGGACATCACCGGTGTGGGTGTGTCACCGGGTTGTTCCTGCATCACGGAAAAATCCACCGATTTGCCGTCGATACGCGGCGGTGTTCCGGTTTTGAGACGATCCACTCGCAAAGGTAATTCACGCAGGCGTTCTGCCAGGGCAATGGAAGGCGGATCACCGGCACGACCACCGGAATGATTGTCCAGGCCGATGTGAATTTTGCCGCCCAGAAAAGTACCGGCGGTGAGCACCACGGTATCACTGTGAAAACGCACGCCCATGTTGGTAATCACACCCCGGGCGTTTTCGCCTGCCATGATCAGATCGTCGGCCGCCTGCTGGAAGATATCCAGATTAGGCTGGTTTTCGAGAATTTCACGAATAGCGGCTTTGTAGAGTACCCGGTCGGCCTGGGCCCGGGTGGCACGAACCGCCGGCCCCTTGCGGGAATTCAGTACCCGGAACTGAATACCACCTTTGTCGGTGGCCAGTGCCATGGCGCCGCCAAGCGCATCAATTTCTTTGACCAGATGGCTTTTGCCAATGCCGCCGATAGCGGGGTTACAGGACATCTGGCCCAGGGTTTCGATATTGTGGGTCAGCAATAACGTAGACACACCCATCCGGGCCGCGGCCAGCGCAGCTTCGGTACCGGCATGTCCGCCACCAATGACAATCACACCATAGCGTTTCGGGTAATCCACAACCTGTTCCTCAAACGATAAAAGTCCCGGGACCAATAAATTCGGGCCCACTAGTATACGAGCTGTGGGTTGAAAGAAAAGATCCAGGTTAAAATTTAAACAAATCTCGACTTGTCTGGCGGTGCTTTCACTTGCCGATGCAAAAGGTGGAGAAAATCTTGCCCAGTAAGTCATCCGGGGTGACCTGCCCTGTAATTTCACCCAGTGCATCCTGGGCTGCCCGCAGATCTTCAGCCAGTAGTTCTGCTGCACCATGCTCGTGAAGCTGGGACCGGCCCGCTTCCAGCGCGGTAAAAGCCATGTTCAGAGCATCAATATGCCGCTGGCGGGCAGTAAAGCCGCCTTCCGATACGGCCTGAAAACCCATCACATCCTTTAAATGCTCACGCAGGGTTTCCACACCCTCACCGCTGGCGGCGGACAACCGGATTAGGGGCGCCGGAGTATTCTGATCCAGGCCTGCGGTTTCACCGCTCAGGTCGACTTTGTTGCGGATTACGGTAATCCGGGAATCATCCTTCAGACGGGCCACAAAATCCGGCCATATGGTATTGGGATCGGTAGCGCCGGATTCACCGGCGTCCACCAGCAGCAGCACCCGGTCAGCCTGTTCGATTTCCTGCCAGGCACGGCGGATACCTTCCTGCTCCACTTCATCGGCGCTGTCCCGGAGCCCGGCGGTATCGATAATATGCAGCGGCATGCCATCAATATGGATATGTTCCCGCAGCAAATCCCGGGTGGTGCCGGCAATAGGCGTTACGATAGCACTTTCACGGCCGGCCAGGGCATTGAGCAGACTGGATTTTCCCGCATTGGGGCGGCCGGCCAGCACCACTTTCATCCCTTCTTTCAGCAATACACCCCGGTTAGCTTCCCGGAACACCTGTTGCAGTTGCTGATGAATAGTTTCCAGATCCGCAGCAATTTTGCCGTCGGTAATAAAATCGATTTCCTCTTCCGGAAAATCAATGGCGGCTTCCACGTACATGCGCAAATGGGTGAGTTGCTCCACCAGACTCTGTATTTCCAGGGAAAACACGCCTTGCAGCGAACGTACCGCACTTTTGGCAGCCTGTTCCGAGGCGGCATCAATCAGATCCGCAATCGCTTCGGCCTGGGCCAGATCCAGTTTCTCATTGAGAAAGGCGCGCTCGGAAAACTCGCCGGGGTTGGCCAGCCGGGCACCTTCGGCAATCACCGCATTCAACAGGGCGGACATCACCATGGGACCACCATGGCCCTGCAGTTCAATCACATCTTCGCCGGTAAAAGAGTTGGGGCCGGGAAAAAACAGCACCAGGCCTTCATCAACGACAGCGCCGCCAGCATCACGAAACTGATGAAAGTGCGCAAAACGGGGAGTGAAATCCTGATCGCGGCGGCAGATTAGCCGGGCAATTTTCAGTGCGTCGGGACCGGAGATCCGGATAATGCCAACACCACCGCGGCCCGAGGGGGTTGCCTGGGCTGCGATGGTGTCAGAGGAATGAGCAAGCCTGACCATGACGCTGAAACCAGCGCGCTACTTCTTGTCCGCCGCTTCAATGGAACGGGTGATCCACCATTGCTGGGCGATGGAAAGAACGTTGTTGGTTACCCAGTACAGTACCAGACCTGCCGGGAACCAGAGGAAGAATACCGTGAAAATGATCGGCATCATTTTCATCATCCGCGCCTGCATGGGATCCGGCGGTGCCGGATTCAGCAACTGCTGAATAAACATGGAACCACCCATCAGCAGCGGCAGCACAAAATAGGGATCCATTACCGACAGATCCTGGATCCACAGGAAGAACGGCGCCTGACGCAACTCGACACTTTCCAGCAGCGCCCAGTAGAGCGCCAGGAATACGGGCATCTGCACCAGTATCGGCAGACAGCCTCCCAGCGGATTGATTTTCTCTTCCTTGTAGAGCTTCATCATTTCCTGGGACATTTTCTGGCGGTCATCACCAAAACGTTCCCGCAGGGACACCAGCTTGGGCTGCACCCGACGCATATTGGCCATGGAACGGTAACTCTTGGCAGACAGCCAGTAAAAACAGGCTTTTACCAGAATGGTCAACAGGATAATGGCCACACCCCAGTTACCTGTAACCGAATGAAAATAATCCAGCACCAAGAACAAGGGCTTGGAAATAAAGAACAGCGGGCCGTAATCCACCGCCAGGTCGATACCTTTCACCCCTTCTATGCTTTCCAGGCGCTTGAGCACTTTGGGACCGGCATAAAAACGAGATTCGATTTCGCCGGTTTCACCGGGAGCCACGGTCACAAAGGGTGATTTGAAGCCGATGATGTAATTGCCGCGCACCTTGCGGGTTTCATAGGTGTGGGTATTGTTCTGATCCGGAATCCAGGCACTCATAAAATAATGCTGGATCATGGCCAGCCAGCCGCCGGATATTTCCTGCTTCAGACGCTGGTCATCGATATCGTCAAAGCTGACTTTGTTGTAAGGCTTTTCCGCATCCCAGTAGGCGGCACCCAGATAAGTGGGCAGGCCAAAGCCGGTGGTGTTCTGCAGACCGGGATCCTCGCTGCCATCGCGCTTGATCTGGCCAAACATGGCTGCGCGCCAGGGCTGGTCGGAATAGTTGTCCACGACGTAGGTCACGTCGAACAGGTACTCACCGCGGGTAAAGGTAAAACGCTTGGTGATTTTGGCGCCGCTGTCCTGCTGGAAAACCAGGTCCACCACCAGTTCATTGCTGTCGCCCATGGTGTAACTGGACTGTTCAGCGCGGTACAGAGGTCGACCGGTTTTGGAAGAATCCGGGCCATCGCCACCCACCAGGCCGCTTTGGGCCACATAGGTGTGGGCTTGGGAACGGGTCAGCAGGCTGAAAGGAATGTCCTTGTTTTCAATGGAGTGGGCGTAGTCCAGCAGATCCACGCCAACAATATCACCACCCTTGGGATCAACAGTGATACGGAAAACATCGGTACGAATTTCAATAGGCTGGCTGGAAGGCGCCGCGGCTACTTCGGGCTCGGCGGATGGAATCGCTTCTTTGTGTTCTTCCGGTGCCGTGGGTACATCGCCATCGGCAGCGGGTTCACCATCAGGCAGCGCCAGGTCAGCCTGTGGATAACTTTGTGAATTGTTTTGTGCCTGCTGTGGTGGGGCGGTAGTGCCGTAGTCCTCCTGCCATTGCAGGATCATCATGTAGGAGACGATGGCTAAACCGACGATTAACAGCGTTCGTTGCAGGTCCATGGCGCTTACTTACTTGATTTTTAAGTTTTTTTACCGTTACAGGAACAATCGTCAGGTACTAAGTCGACACCGCCGGGATGCCATGGATGACATTTCAGTAGCCGTCTGATTGCCAGGTAACTCCCTTTCATTGCACCGTATTTGCCGATGGCTTCTTGTGCATAACTGGAGCAGGTTGGGTAAAAACGACAATGAGGGGCCATCATGGGACTGATATAACGTTGGTAGAAACCAATCAGCGCAAGCAGAATTGTTTTACCCGGTGCCATGTTCAACCCCTGTTTGCCGAGGTGCAAATACACCCAACAGCGTTGGCCAGGATATTCAGCCACGTTTTCGGTCGATATAGCGCCAGGCTTTGTCAAGGAGCGTGGCAATTTCCCGGTTATCTGATTCAGATTCGCCAGCGATTGCCTGTTTTGCTGCACCTCGGGCCAAAACGATAATATCTAACCCTTTCAGCTGTTCCTGATGGTGGCGAAAGCTTTCCCGGACAAGGCGCTTGAACCGATTGCGGTCAACCGCTTTTTTGAGATGCTTTTTGCCTACCACCAAACCGAGCCTTGCCGGCTCAACTGGTGCCTGGTCTGAGAGCGCTGTGTTAACAGGCTGCTCGGCAACCAGTACCAGTAGCACGGGAGTGGAAAACCGGATTTCGGCCTGATCAAACGTGGTTTGAAAGTCTCGCGAGGTTAGTAATCGCTGACTTCGCCTGAAGGCTCGGGAATCCACTCCTGTTAATCAGGATATTATGCGGATAAACGCTTGCGACCTTTGGCACGACGACGAGCGATCACCTGACGACCATTTTTGGTTGCCATGCGAGCGCGGAAACCGTGAGTACGCTTGCGCTTTAAATTACTGGGTTGAAAAGTTCTTTTCATAGCTGGCTCACTAATTGAACGTTCTGTTAGTGCTGGAAAAAAGAGCGGGAATTCTATGGGTTAAGTCCCTGATTGTCAATCGCCGTGAAAGGTCTGATTTTGGCAGGGTCCAGTCAGTTAATAATTAAAGATTTATATATTTAAAAGATGAATTGTTATTATGATTAGTGTTGATAAATTCTGTGGATAACGCAAAAAAATCCTTTTAAATCATTTGATTATCGCCTTAATAACTATGTGTTCTAAAACTGTATTTCCTGATAGCCAATGGTTGAATGAAATGTGGATAACTGACGGGTTGAGATTGTACACAGGTTTGCCCTCATGTTACTCAGCTTTAGTCCAAAGGGTTATTAAAAGACTTATCCACAGAATTTTTTTGAAAAAAGGGCCAAACAAGTGTTTGAAATCCCGTTAAATGTGGGTAACTAATTGTATTTGAAATTCAAGGAAAAAATTTAATTTTTTGCTGTGGATAACTGGGGAATCGGGGTATATCATTTCTAGCTCTTTACGGTTTTTAATCGGCGTCTCAAGCAACATCTGATAAATGAAGAACTAGAAGGGCATTGTTTGTGGGGAATGCACTGTGGTTTCGGTGTCTCGACCGCCTTCAAGAAGAACTTCCATCCCAACAATTTAATATGTGGATCCGTCCTCTCCAGGTAGAGGAAATGGATGACAGCTTGCGCTTACTGGCTCCCAACCGGTTTGTGCTGGACTGGGTGAACGAGAAGTTTTTAGGTCGGATTACTGAATTACTGGACGAACTTTCTGAAGAAGATCACGGGCCCCGGGTTGAGCTGGCGATCGGCTCCCGGCGTGCGCCTGAAAAAGCCCGGGCTGCATCCGCCCGTGTAGATACTTCCCAGGGGCGTTCCGGTCGCACTGTGACCGTTGTGGATCAAAAGCCCCATGAGTCACCCTCACGTATGGAAAAGCCGGTGGTTGCCACGGCAGTGAATGAGCGTGAGGTGGACGTCGGTGGTTCCATCAAACACAAAACCAACCTGAATCAGACCTTTACCTTCGACAGCTTCGTGGAAGGTAAATCCAACCAGCTGGCCCGCGCGGCCGCCACCCAGGTAGCCGAGAACCCTGGTCAGGCCTATAACCCCCTGTTCTTATACGGTGGTGTGGGTCTGGGTAAAACCCACCTGATGCACGCGGTGGGTAACTATATGATGGCCACCAACCCCAATGCCAAGGTGGTGTACCTGCATTCCGAGCGCTTTGTGGCTGATATGGTCAAGGCGCTGCAGATCAATGCGATTAATGAATTCAAACGCTTTTACCGCTCAGTGGATGCCCTGCTGATTGATGATATTCAGTTTTTTGCCGGTAAAGAACGTTCCCAGGAAGAGTTCTTTCACACCTTCAATGCCCTGCTGGAAGGCGGGCAGCAAATGATCCTGACCTGTGATCGTTACCCCAAGGAAATCAGCGGTGTGGAAGAGCGGTTAAAATCCCGTTTCGGCTGGGGGTTGACGGTTGCGGTGGAGCCACCGGAACTGGAAACCCGCGTAGCCATTCTGATGAAAAAGGCCGAAGAGGCCAAAATCTATCTGCCCGATGATGCCGCCTTTTTTGTGGCCCAGCGCATTCGATCCAATGTGCGGGAACTGGAAGGCGCCCTGAAACGGGTAATCGCCAACGCGCACTTTACCGGCAGGGCCATTACTACAGAGTTTGTTAAGGAATCGCTCAAGGATCTGTTGGCACTGCAGGACAAACAGGTCAGTATTGATAATATTCAGAAAATCGTGGCGGAGTACTTCAAAATCAAGATTGCCGATGTGCTGTCCAAGCGACGCAGCCGGTCGGTGGCCCGGCCCAGGCAGATTGCCATGGCCCTCGCCAAGGAGCTGACCAATCACAGCTTGCCGGAAATCGGCGATGCCTTTGGCGGGCGCGATCACACCACCGTGTTGCATGCCTGTCGGAAGATAAAAGAATTGCGCGAGACCAATGCGGACGTACGGGAAGACTACACGAATCTGTTGCGTTCTCTGACTACATAATAAGTGAGTGTTCACTAACATTTTGGCGGTTGCTGTTAATACTCACACATAAAGCTGTTTAGAGCTGTTTTAGGACATTGGCGTTTTTAATGACTGACGAGAGTTGGGATTGACTATGAAATTTACGGTTAGCCGGGAAAAGCTGATAAAACCTTTACAACAGGTAGCGGGGGTAGTGGAAAGACGTCAAACCCTGCCGGTGTTGTCGAACGTATTAATGGTGGTGGATGGCAACAAACTTTCCATGACGGGTACGGACATGGAAGTAGAGCTGGTAGCGCATATTGAACTGGAAGAATCCCTTCCCGCAGCCGAAATCACCATCCCCGCCAAGAAGCTGGTGGATATCTGCAAATCACTCCCCAACGATGCCGATATTTCCTTTGAATTAAACGACCAGAAAATGGTGGTAAAAAGCGGTCGCAGCCGTTTCTCTCTGGCTACCCTCCCCGCCAATGATTTTCCCAATCTGGAAGAAGCCAGTGGCGATATTGCTTTCTCTATTAACCAGGGTTATCTGAAACAGATTATTGATCGCACCAGTTTTGCCATGGCCCAGCAGGATGTGCGTTTTTATCTGAACGGCATGTTGTTCGAATTGAGCACCAATCGCCTGCGGGCGGTGGCCACCGACGGCCACCGTTTGGCGCTGTGCGATGGTGAGGCTGTTATAGATGTCAGTGATGTTACTCAGGCCATAGTGCCCCGCAAAGGTGTGATTGAAATCGCCCGTCTGTTTAATGATGAAGACAGTGATGTGGCCCTGGCCCTGAGTCAGAATCATATTCGGGTGGAAACAGCAGATCTGCGGTTTACCTCAAAGCTGGTGGACGGCAAATTCCCCGATTATCAGCGGGTACTGCCCAAGAAAGGCGACAAGGTTGTTATTGGTGAAAAAGCGGAGATGAAGCAGTCTTTCTCCCGTGTGGCCATCCTCTCCAATGAAAAATACCGTGGTGTTCGTATCAAGATCACTGACGGCAATATCTGTATCGTCGCTAATAACCCGGAGCAGGAAGAAGCAGAGGAAGTCATCAGTGTTGACTACAATGGCCCGGAACTGGAAATCGGCTTTAACGTTAATTATCTGCTGGATGTTCTGAACGTGATTGTGAGTGATAGTGTGAAGATGACGCTGAACGACTCCAATAGCAGTGCTCTGGTGACGGATGCGGAAGACGAATCCGCCATGTACGTTGTGATGCCAATGCGACTCTAGTCGCATTGGTTTTCCGGTTCATCCGGTTGTTGATTACTTACCACCTCCCCCAGATTCTGATGCCTCCTCTCTCCTGCTCTGCTTCACCTGCACTTTCCTTCGAGCCTTATGCTGTCTCAGGTTGATATCTACCGCTTCCGGAACCTTCGCGAAGTTCACCTGACACCAGAGAAGAACAACCTACTGGTAGGATTGAACGGCAGTGGCAAAACATCAGTGCTGGAAGCCCTGCATCTGGTGGCTTATGGCAAGAGTTTTCGCGGGAATGCGGTGGACCAGGTAATTCAACACGAAGAAAAGGATCTGATCGTTAGCGCCAGGTTCGATCAATACCAGGCCGGTATTCAGCGGTTCCGGAATGGGAAGTTTTCGATTCGTCTTAACGGCGATGATCTTAACCGGGTATCCGAGTTGTCACGCTTGTTGCCCACCCATGTGATCGAGCCTAATTCCATACAGCTCGTTGAGGGCTCACCCCTAGAGAGGCGGCGCTTTCTGGATTTCACGATGTTCCACGTGGAACATTCCTATCTGGAAAAACATAAGCGTTTCACGGATGCGCTAAAGCAACGTAATGCCTTATTGAAAACCAATCAGCCTGTTCAATCCAAGCAAATGCAGTATTGGGACAAGCTGTACGTGGAATCAGCCTGGGATCTGCATGCTGTACGTCTTTCCTTGTTTGAAACCTTGTTGGCCCCTGTGATTCGGGACTGTTGCGCTGCGGTGATGGGGGATACTGACGTTTCCATTGAATATCAGGATGGATGCAAGGCACCGCAAGATGCTGAGGCCTTTGCCAAAGAACTGCAGCGATACAACGACCAGGACTTGCGGTTCAAGTCCACGCAACTCGGGCCCCACCGCGCGGATATCCTATTAAAACATAAGGGAAAATTGGCGAAAGATTATCTATCACGAGGGCAGAAGAAACTGCTAACATACGGGGTTAGGCTCGCTCCGGCCCTGATGCTCAAGGGCCAGAATCTTCCGGTCGGGCAGATATTGATAGATGATATGCCATCGGAACTGGACGAGATAAGCGTTGCCAAAGTCTGCAAATTATTACAAAGCATTGATGCTCAAACCGTGTTAACTGCGGTGGATGAAACCAATCAGCAGGTGAATATTATTCGGGAACACCTGGCTCCCAAGATGTTCCACGTGGAACATGGCTGCATCACCGGATAACAATGAAAACCCGTTCAGGGCATACGAAATAGCAATACACCCTTGGAGTTCGACTCAATGAGTGAAGAAGAAAACAACTACGATTCCTCCAGTATCAAAGTCCTCAAAGGTCTGGACGCCGTCAGGAAAAGGCCAGGCATGTATATTGGTGATACCGATGATGGTACAGGGCTCCATCATATGGTGTTCGAGGTGGTCGATAACTCCATAGACGAAGCATTAGCAGGTTTTTGTTCTGAAATTCAGGTAATCATCCATCCCGATGAATCTATCTCTGTATCTGATAACGGCCGCGGTATTCCGGTCGATATCCACCCGGAAGAAGGTATCTCCGCCGCCGAAGTGATTATGACCGTGCTCCATGCCGGTGGTAAGTTCGATGACAACACCTACAAAGTCTCCGGTGGCCTGCACGGTGTGGGCGTTTCAGTGGTTAACGCGCTCAGCTCTTCCCTTAAACTGACCATTCGCCGGGCCGGTAAAGTGTGGGAGCAAACCTATCACCACGGTGTGCCTCAAGCCCCCTTGTCCGAAGTCGGCGATACAGAAGCCAGCGGTACCGCCGTTCACTTCATTCCCAGCCCCGATACCTTTAACAACATCAAGTTTTCCCACGATATTCTGGCCAAGCGGCTGAGAGAGCTGTCTTTTCTGAATTCCGGTGTACGTATCGTACTGAAAGACGAGCGCACCGGTTCTGAAGACGTGTTTGAGTATGATGGTGGTCTGAGCGCGTTTGTATCCCACCTCAATACCAATAAAACACCCCTGAATTCAGTTTTTCACTTTGAAAGCACCCGGGAAGAAGACGGCGTTTCCGTGGAAGTGGCGCTGCAGTGGAATGACAGTTACCAGGAAAACATTTACTGCTACACCAATAACATTCCCCAGCGTGATGGTGGTACCCACCTGGCGGGCTTCCGCTCTGCCCTTACCCGCTGCTTGAATAATTACATGGAAAAGGAAGGCCTGCAGAAGAAATCCAAAGTGGCCACCACCGGTGACGACGCCCGTGAAGGACTGACGGCCATCGTCTCTGTGAAAGTTCCGGATCCCAAATTCTCCTCCCAGACCAAAGACAAGCTGGTATCCAGCGAAGTGAAATCTGCCGTTGAGCAGACTATGGGTGAACAACTGGCTGATTACCTTCTGGAAAACCCCCAGGATGCCAAATCTATTTGCAGCAAGATTATTGATGCTGCCAGAGCCCGCGACGCCGCCCGCAAAGCCCGGGAAATGACCCGTCGTAAAGGTGCATTGGATATTGCCGGGCTCCCCGGGAAACTGGCGGACTGCCAGGAAAAGGATCCCGCTCTGTCTGAACTCTACCTGGTGGAGGGTGATTCTGCGGGAGGCAGCGCCAAACAAGGGCGCGACCGTCGTACTCAGGCTATTCTTCCGCTGAAAGGTAAAATCCTGAACGTAGAAAAAGCCCGCTTCGATAAAATGCTCTCTTCCGCAGAAGTCGGCACCCTGATCACTGCTTTAGGCTGTGGTATTGGCCGGGAAGACTACAATATCGAAAAACTGCGCTATCACTACATCATCATCATGACGGATGCGGACGTGGACGGTTCCCACATTCGTACCCTGCTGCTGACCTTCTTCTTCCGGCAAATGCCGGAGCTGATTGAGCGTGGCCATGTCTATATCGCTCAGCCTCCACTGTACAAGATCAAAAAGGGCAAGCAGGAAACCTACCTGAAAGACGAAGGTGCCCTGAGTAACCACCTCACCAGCACGGCGCTGGATGGTACTTCGCTCTATGTGAACCCGATTGCACCACCAATTGGAGGGCCTCAGCTGGAAGAGCTTGTGGTTAAGTACCGCAAAGCCATGTCACTGGTGGACAAGCGTAGTCGCCTTATTCCCGCCTATATTCTGGAAGGTCTGATATATCAGGATACTTACCAGGAAGACTTCTTCCAGGATGAAGCCAAAGTGGCCAGCTGGTGTGAATCCTTTAACGCCCGCCTCACCGCAGCCTGTGATCCCTCGGAACGCTATGAAGTGAACGCCTTTGAAGATAAGGAACGCCATATCTTTGTGCCCCAGATTATCCAGGTGGCTCACGGCGTGCCCTACGAATATATGCTGTCCAAAGACTTCCTCACCAGCGATGACTATCGTCAGATGGCCTCAGTGGGCGAGCGCCTGGAAGGCCTGTTGGAAGAAGGCGCCTATATTCAGCGGGGTGACAAGATCAAGGAAGTGTCCACCTTCAAGGAAGCCCTTGAATGGCTGATGACCGAATCGCGCAAAGGCCACAGCATTCAGCGTTATAAAGGTCTGGGTGAAATGAACCCGGATCAGCTGTGGGAAACCACCATGGATCCCCAGTCCCGCCGGATGCTGCGGGTTACCATTGAAGATGCCATTGCAGCGGATCAGATCTTTACCACGTTAATGGGGGATCATGTGGAGCCGAGGCGTGACTTTATAGAGACTAACGCGCTGGATGTGGCGAATCTGGATGTGTAACTTCGCCGATAAGTGATGACTGATTTTATTTTAAAAAAGCCGGTAGTTAATTCAAGCTACCGGCTTTTCTATTGGTAATATCAGCTTAATTGCAAGGACATGTTTGTAAGTGAGCGCTAACTTATGATCGTTCGTGTTGAATACAGGTACCAGATACCATCTTGATCACGACGATACATAGTAACCACACAAGCACCACCCAGCCCAAGGTTAGGCTGTAGCGTAATCTTGGCATCCTGTACCTAACGCCTTGCGCTCTTTAATGTTGTCCACGGTGGTTGTCAGAGTATGCTCAGACGCGGCAGCGCAGATTATGGCGATCATCATGTGTTCCCAGGCTAGTTCCTTCATCAATATGATGAAGCCCATGTCGGCTACACGAACTCATCTACGCCAGTCGGAAGGATATCTTTCAGCCGCCGGGATCAGGAACTGGCGAATATTATTCGCCAGTTATGGATGGTGGGTTTGGAGGTGGTAACCAACAGTGCCGATCATTATCTGGAGTCCGTGGGTGATATCGGCAGTGTTCGCCAGGAGATCTTTGATCAGTATCTGCGCTTGTGGACGCAGATGCTGGCCCAGCAACTACGTGCCAAAGCGGAGGTTACCACTCCCCCGCCCCGGCCGGATAACTGGGATTCGTCTTTGCTTTGATAGCTTAAAAGTGATAACCCACCGCTACCCCGGCAAACGCACTGACGCCGCCCAGGTCGTCTTCGATATCTTTTTCTTCCCGTGCCAGCTCGGCATCGGTTAGTACATTCCCGGGATCCACGGGGGTCAGCGTGACTTTGGGATCGCGGGTGGATACGGTCAATCCAAGTTCGGCGCGAAAATCAAATCCTGCCTGGCCCACCAGGTTGTTACCCCAGCCCAGACCAACGTAAGGCTGAACGGAGGTGTTGGATGTTTCCATGTGCAAGCTGGTAATGTCACCCCGGTTCACGCGTGTGTTGCCTACGGTGAAGGCCTTGTCGGTGTCGGCGTCCGCTTCCAGTTCATGATCCAGATACATCAGGCCGCCTGAGAAAAAAATCTCCTCATACCAGCCGGAATTGAAGGGGTACCAGTCCGCACCGGCCTGTATCGCCAGTAATTCGATGTCCATGTCTTCGTAATCAATACCGGCAATCTTGATGTTGTCATCCTCATCTTCAAGATCCGCCGATAACCCGCTCCCCATGATTCGCCATTGAATCTGATCATGATCGCTAAAGTGCCAGTCGGTTTTCTGGCTGTAGCTGACACCCAGTCCCAGGGATCCCAGGTTGGCTGCAATGGCATGGTTGGCAGAATCCTCTGCCCAGGCAGTGGGAACACAGGTCAGGTAGCAGGTGATGACGGACAGTACATAGATGGATTTTAGGGTAGTGGTTGTTGATAGTTTCATGAGGCTTCTCCTGAAAGGTATGAAAGTGAAAAAATCAGGAGTGCATTATCAGGGCTAGGCAAGCCGGATACTGTGGCGTTTGTGGGACAGAATGTGACAGTGTGACTGCCCTCAGGTGCGGTGCTTCAGGGGAGAACGCACCGGCCAATAGAGTGTAAATCTGGCGCCGCCAAGGGAGGAATTTTCAAGGGTTGCTTCGCCCCCATGCCAGCCGGCAATCTGTTTAACGATCGCCAGGCCCAGGCCGTGTTCTTTTGACATTGTTCTTTCTTCGTTTTCCAGTTGTTTGAAAGGTTGAAACACTTTTTCCTTTAGTTCATCCGGAATGCCCGGGCCATCGTCTTCCACAGAGAGGTAGTAGGCAGACTCGTTCTTGCCCAACTGGATACGAATTGTGGCAACTGCATATCGAACGGCATTGGAAAGCAAGTTATTAAACGCGCGAATCATGGCCCGTTGATCAATAAAAATCTGCTCGTCTACTAATTCAGGTGAAACGTTAAATTCAAACACAATATGATGATGCTCAATCTGCTGCTGGTTGATTTCCTCGCGGAGTCTGGCAGCAAGATCAACATGATCAAAGTGAATAATATCGGCTGCCCGTGAGTATCTGGACAGTGTCAGTAATTGCTGTATCAAATGATCAAGGGTATCAATTCCCGAAGCGATACTGCGCTCATAACGCTGCTTTTCTGCTTCGGTTATTTCGCGGGATTGCAGCATTTCAAAAGCAAAATCCAGCCGTGACAGTGGCGTGCGTAAATCATGTGCGATGGCATTGGTGAGCTCTCTCTGGCTACGCACCATCTTTTCAATTCGGTCAGCCATTTGATTAAAGGATCTGGCCAGGGGGTTAATGGCAGAAAACCGACCCAGCTCGGCACGCTGATCCAGATAACCCTCACCAAAGCGTGCTGCCGTGCGGGTGAGTCGGGAAAGGTCACGCCAAAGTGGTGCAACAAATAACAGGATGCCGGCGGAGATACCACCTATCAGGATTGCAACGACGGCAACAAGAACAGTTAATTCCTTGGCCGGAGAAACCGGGCCCGCTACCAATACCTGTTCGCTGTCGGGCAGGCGTTGATACACCATGGTGATGTTGTTGTCGTCGGTTGTCCAGGTGCGGCCGATTTTGTGGAACTGGTCCAGTTTTTTTTGTGGTAAACCCAGATGCTGCAAAGGCACTAAACTCAGTTCGAAACCGAACCCGGTTTGCAGCTCTGCCAGAATGTCCGGCCATTGTTCCTGCTGGTCGGGTTTAAAGTATTGCAACGCCAGGTTCATTGGCCCCTTGGCCTGATTCAGGGTTTCCTGGTTTTCGGATTCTTCGAGCATGAAATGAAGGAACCAGTCGCTATCGCCAATGCGTTTGATGATGACATCGCTGTCATAGCTATCGCTGAAAATCAGATAACCATCCGGTTCAATTTGGGAAAGGGGCTTGGGCGCATCGGTAGTGGCATCTATATCGATCAATGCTATTTCATGCCCAAATTGCGAAGCTATTTCGGAAAAATTATTTTGCCACTGGCTTTGTGGCCATTGTTGCAGCTTGCGCTCAACCAGGTAAAGACTGCCGCGGAAGGTGTCTTTAATGGGATCCTTCAGCAACCACAGGTTGATGCTTTTCATCGGGTTGTAGCTATTGGAAAAAAGCAGAAATAGCAGTGGAATAAAAACCAGCAGCCATACACGCAAGAATAATCTGATCACAAGAAAAGTCTCTTATCCGAAAACAACACCACTACGCGAACAGGCAACCTAGGGTTACTCTTCGGGTAGGCAAAGCAGGTAACCCTTGCCACGGACTGTTTTAATGATTTGCGGTTCGTTGGGATCGTCGTTCAGTTTGCGACGCAACCGGGAGATGCGCCGATCAATGGAACGGTCCAGGCCATCATAGTCGAACCCTCTCAGGCTTTGCACAATGGTTTCGCGAGGTACGATAACGCCGGCTTCATCAAACAATAATTTTAACAGATCGAATTCTGCGGTAGATAAATGAACCGGCTGGCCGCGCAGTGTTACGGAGCGTGCAACAGGATCAAGTTGCAGAAGGGAAACCGGATTTTCCAGGGTTTGTACCAGATCGGGCATAATCGCCGTACCGATTGAAGTATGGTTAGCTCTCCTTAATAAGGCGCGAATACGCGACAGCAACAAGCGTGGTTTGATGGGCTTGATAACATAATCGTCGGCCCCCAGTTCAAGCCCCAGCATCTGATCCATGTCTTCATCCAGTGCAGTGAGCATCAGAATGGGCCCCTGATAGTCAGCCCGAACCTGGCGGCATATCTCCATGCCCGACATACCAGGCAGCATCACATCCAGAATCACCAGCGCGGGCTGCTGCTGCACGATCAGGGCAGCTGCCTCCAGCCCATCCCCTGTCACCGTGACTTCAAACCCGTTTTTTTCCAGGTACTCATGGATCAACGATGCCAGCTCAGCATCGTCTTCCACCAGAACCAAAGAGTAGTTATCGCCGTTCAGCGTGTAGTTATCCATTCCGCAAATACTGCCAGAAGTCAGAGGAATATTCCTGTATTGGATTGTGACAGTTTTAGACAGGGCACCAGATGCATCCCCCATAAGGTAGATAGGCGAACCGGGTGCTATCTGCCATAGTAAAACGCTCAATAACCTGATTAACAGAGTGTAACTCTATGAATAAGATCACTATTTTTAATAGATCGTTCAGATCTGTTCTGGTGTTGGCCATGGTTTGGTTGTTCTCCGGATGTGGTGGAGACAACGTGCCTTTATCCATTCTGGAATGGCGCGAATCCCCGGGAGACATCCGCTGGATAGAGCATGTGTCGGATGGTGAGTTCTATATGATGACCTACAAGCGCGAGTCTCTGGGGGAACAGCGCCGGTTATACACATTGTCGCGTTATCTGGATCAGGAATTGGTGTGGAGTGTGGAATCAGCCTTCCCTTCCGATCGTATTGTTCAGGTGGTAATGGGGGCTGCCAATGATGCGGAGCGCTTGATAGCCGTGCAGTACCGGTCGGGTATCAATGTACAGGTACAGACGTATAATGAGTCGGGCGAACCCCAGGCGAATGTTAGTTATCAGACCGCCAATAATACGAAGCTTATCATTGATGATTCAGGTAGCTCGCTGTTCTCGCAGGAAACCAGCGATGATGCCGTTGTGGTATGGGAACTGGTTGGCAATGAATTTCTGGAACGTTGGCAATTTACCGGAACCCATACCTGGTCGCGTTTACTGGCCGTATCCAATGGCTGGATATTTCGACCCACGGGTACCCAGGTCATGTTGCTAAATAATCAGTGGGAAACCCTTTGGTCTTATGAAACCCCCGCCGAGCACTATTTTTATGAGGTATTTGCGTCTGATACCGATGTTATTTTTGGCGTGAAGGAACCCGAGCCGGCTCTGTATTTTATCAATCGTGGTACCGGTAATGCTACGCAGGTAGCGTTAGACAGTTTTTATAAATTGTTAACACTGGATGAAGCCGGGCTCCCTTTGTTGCAAGCAACCATTCAGGATAACAGCCTTAAAAAAATAGATAGCCTGGGTAACCTGGTATTTGAAAGCGCCACCTTATATGACTATAACGATGTGCAAACCGTTCACGTTATGCCATCCGGTCAGGTTTATGTTTTAAGCCAGTTTATTGAAAATTACTACAGTGGTAATTCTTACGTGACGGAATACACGCCACGCATTGATGTACTGGGCGCTGATGGTTCGTTGATAAACAGTTATACGGCGCTTGCTGATCGGTCTTCTACGGTTATTGGCTGTGCTGAATGGTGTACGGTGACAACCCTACAGGAAGGCTATCGCATTACCAAAATGTTTAAAGATGTGGATGATGATATCTATGTGTATGGGGTTCAGCCCAGGGAGTTCTATGGCAAGGTCGATCTGACGAAGTTCGATGTGCCAGAGATGTGATAGACAGATCTTTTGCTGCTAAAAAATGTATCTGTCCATTAAATTAATCTTGTAATCCAAGGTAAGTCATCGTCGGAGACAAAGGTCTCCCCTCCTGAGTCTCTCGGCGATGCAGCAACACAATAGCCTTTCTATAGTAGCTATTAGATCTATAAGTTCGCGTTACCAGGGGCCTTCTTTCTCCCTGGTTTGATCACACGATTATTGCCGCCAGTGAATTGAATTTCAAAATGCGGTACTATTTTTAACTGAGCCGTAGGCTCTGCTATTGATGAACTAAACATTATTGGTTTCCCCTGATGGTGCTTTCAGGCACTACCTGATTTCTTTTCAAGGCAGTATTCATGATCACAACCCTGTCCTCGTTGCTTGTGAACCGGCGCGGTACGTTCCTGGTGATCAGCCTTGTTCTCTCTGTCTTGTTGGTTGCTGGTGCCAAGAACCTGTATTTTGAAAGCGACTACAGGATCTTTTTTGCTGAAGATAACGAACAGCTGCTGGCCCATGAATATATAAAGTCCACATACACTAAATCAGACAATCTGATGATTGTCATCGCGCCGCCGCAAGGTACTGTTTTCACCAATCAGACGCTTGCATTGCTTCGGGATATTACCCAGGAAGCATGGAAAACCCCTTACAGCATTCGCGTTGATTCAATTACCAATTTCCAACACAGTTATGCAGTGGGTGATGAGCTTTATGTAGAAGATCTGGTGCCTGATCAAGCGACTTTTACGCCATCAGAACTTGAGCGGATTCACACCCTCGCCACCCGGGAAAAGCAACTGGTACACCGGCTGATTTCGCCTGATGGCCGGGTAACAGCCATTAATATTTCCCTGGAAGTGCCCGAGACTCCAGATTCAGCTAAACGAGAAGCGTTTCCGGCCGTAGTGGATTATGGCAACGAGCTGCGCGACAGGATTCTTGCCAGCCACCCGGATTACAGTGTTCATCTCATGGGTGTGCCCGTGGTTAACCAAAGCTTTCAGCGATCTTCCAAGCGTGATGTGTCTACTTTGATTCCGCTGATGTACCTGATTATTGTCGTATTGCTCGGTGTGCTGCTGCGATCTGTGGGTGCCATTGTTGCGGTAGTGACCGTGATTGCGCTGGCGACAGTGGCAACAGTGGGAACGCAGGGTTGGCTGGGTATTGCGCTCAATCAGGTAAATATCATGGCGCCGATCATTGTGCTTACCATTGCGGTTTGTGATGCGGTGCATGTGCTGAATAACTATACCCGGGAGCTGGCTTTAACCGGTGACAAAACGGCAGCCATGGAACACAGCCTGTTAATCAACCTTCAGCCGGTGCTGTTAACCAGTATCACCACTGCAGTAGGATTTCTCACGTTGAATTTTGCCGAGTCACCGCCTTTCCGCGAGTTGGGAACTATCTGTGCGATCGGGGTTATGCTGGCCATGATATTCAGCCTTACCGTGCTACCCGCCGTCACTTTATTCCTTGTTCGTTCCGCAAAACCTGGCGCAGCCGGTCTATCAGGCAAGTTTCCGGCCGAGGCGATGGCAAATTTTATCAGCCGGTATCACCTGAGGATAATCGTTATATCGGTGGTTGTTGTTGGGGCGTTGGTCAGTCAGGCACCGCAAAACCGGATCCATGATGACAGTGTCTCCTATTTCAAGAAAGGTGTGCCTTATCGCGATGCTGCCGATTTTCATGGCCAATACCTGGGAGGAAACGAAAGCATTTTTCACTCTCTCAGTTGTGGCCGGCCCGGCTGTGTCAATGATCCAGCCTTTCTTGAAAAGGTAGACCGCTTTGCCCAGTGGTATCGGGAACAGCCCGACATCCGTTTTGTCGATAGTTATGTTGAGGTGATCAAGCGCCTGAACAAGAACCTTAATCAGGGCCAGGAGGTTGAGTATCGTATTCCGGATGATCGTGCGTTGGCTGCCCAGTACCAATTGCTCTACGAACTGTCATTGCCTTACGGGTTAGACCTGAACAATCAGGTGAATTTTGATAAGTCTGCACTCAGGGTGATGGCAACACTGACTTCTCAGGATTCTGCCTATATTCTGGAGGTTGAGGAGAAAGCGGCAGCCTGGTTAGAGACCAATGCGCCGGAAATCGACGCAACCCGGGGTTCATCCGTACCGCTCATGTTCCGCCATATTGGTTACAAGAATATCCATAGCATGATTGATGGTTCGGTACTGGCGCTTATCGGTGTAACGCTGACGCTGTTGCTGTCTTTAAAGTCGCTGAAGTTTGGCTTACTGAGCTTGATTCCCAATGCTTTCCCGGCGGCCATGGCCTTTGGTATCTGGGCCATGGTGGTTGGTGATGTGAATTTGTCTGTAGCAGTGGTGTTCAGTGTCACGCTCGGCATTGTGGTGGATGACACGGTCCATTTTCTGAGTAAATACCTTCGGGCGCGACGCGAACTTGGCATGAATCCCAAAGCGGCAATTCACTACACCCTGGACAAGGTAGGTAGTGCACTTCTGATGACGACGCTAGTGCTTTCCGCCGGGTTTGGCTTGTTGATGCTATCAGCGTTTAACGTCAACGCCTATATGGGCGCCATGACCAGCCTGACCATTGTCATTGCGCTGGTGTTTGATCTGATGTTTTTTCCGGCGCTGCTACTGGTGCTGGATAAGGATTGAATGCCAGCGGGTATTTTCCCGTTGTTACAATATTTAATTAGGTTGCTTTTTGTACCTGCCTGATTGGATTACCCACTAGGCTGGGGCATAATAGTTCGGCTTTTGAGCAGTTCAATAATTCTAAAAATAGTCTTGTAAATTATATGGATTACGGGCCCCGAGTCCGGGGAAATTGTATGAATGTACTGATGATGCCTGGGATAGACGCTTTGGATTCCCGGGCTAACCGTTTGTTATGCCTTGAGATTCCAGAGGCCGTTCAGTGCCTGAGGCAGACTCAGAAAATACTCGATGATATCGGCTATGACATGGATGTTTTCGAGGTGATGCGTGCTGAACCCAGGGCGGAATTCAGTTGGTATCACCAGATGATGATCTGCAGCTTCAGTGTTCAGATAGGCCTGTTCCGGCGTTTTGAAAAGACCCGCCGCAAGATCGACGCCGTGTTTTCCATGTCGCTTGGCGATATTCCCCGTTGCGTTTGTGTTGACGCAGCCAGCTATGAAAGCGCTCTTGTCGGGCTGGTGCGTTACCTGCGCCTTACCGACAGCCTGGTGGATGTGGGGAACACGCTGCAGGTTATCCTGCCCCGACCTTACGAAAAAATGAAACACCTGCTGAAGCTGGAACAATACAACGTCGAAATCAGCGTTGATCAAAGTGACTACTTTTTTCTGCTGGCGGGCCGGGTGGAAGATATTGAGCGCTGGGATCGTGAGGTGGGTTCGCAGCATAAGATTACAGTCCGCCGTCCTTTTTCTGTTCGCCTTGCGTTACATCACCCGCTAATGGATCCGGTATTTGAGGGATTGCACGATCATATTCATGAGTCGGCGCATTATGAGCGGATGAAGTATCCGGTGTTTTCTACCGTGCTGGGTAAATATATCGAAAACCGCGGAGAGTTGATCGAAGATATCGAACGCACGATCAGGTCTACGGTGAAATTCAAGGATTCGGTTAATAGCATTCTGCAGAAGCATAAAACCGTTAACTTCATCAATATCGGTCCCGCACCTACCATGCTGTTGTTTCTGGACTATTGCTACCTGAAGGGTAATTACACGACTGAGGATTTTTTTGTACAAACAGTGCAGTCACTGGGATTAGAGAAGCCACCAGTTCCCTTAAAAAAGCGAATGGAGCGCAAACTCAAATCAACGGTTTTTAAAATCAACAAGCATGTCGAAGGACCGGGGTTGAACCAAATGACATTTTTATCGAACACCTGGAAAATACTGAAAGGTATTTTTCTTGCACTCAGGGTATTGCTTCGTCCCAATGGCGGTATCTTTGCTCTGATAGAGTTGGGGAACGTTATCGAAGATATCAGGGCTTCATCGCTGGCCGCGGAAATCATTATGAAAGACCCGGAAGCCAAAAAATTGATAGATGAAAGATATTCCAGAGGGTTGCCGGACATAGCAACCTTGGGAACCTATTCGGATGGCTCGCTGGGCAAGGAGCTGCATCTGCACCTGACCAGGCTTGATTCCATGCATTACCCGGTTCCACTGCAGCCGGGCTATTCTGCACAGATTTATATCCGTGAACGCCGGCGGGAAATTCATGATCTGTTGCACGTGGTGACCGGATACGACACTACCTATAAAAATGAAGCCTGCCTGAATGCCTTCATCGCCTCCCAAGGCCCTATGCCTATTTGTATCTTGATACCCATCGGTGTGATGCTCAGATATATTTTCAAGTTTCCGGCAAAACTGGATGAGCTTTGCAGCGCGCTGGCAGCAGCCTGGCAGAGGGGCAAAGCTGCGAATTCAATCTTCAGTATCCGCTGGGAAGAATATCTGGACCGGCCGTTGGAAGAAGCCCGTGCCGCTTTGTTTGTTACAGAACCCCAACAGGCGAATGACGAAATACCCCGAATGACAGCAATCCAATGAATATAATCCCTGCGCTACCCATCTCGATTCATTCCCTGACTCTGTTCGTTATAGCGTTCTTCATCATCGTATCCCGCCTTTCTTATGTCGAAAGTGTGAAGCCGACCTCCTCACAACCCCGTATTGGTGGCATTTACCTGCAAACGGTTCTTAACCAGGAAAGAGGCGGTTTCTATGATGCCTCCTACCCGCGGTCCTGACCGACTAACTTGCCATCGGATGCCATAAAAGCAGGAGTGATCGTCAATAAAAGCGAACAATCTGACTAAGAATTGACCTTGCCGGGCGCCATCTCAAAGCCACGGCCAGATTAGGCTTGAACAGGCAAAATCCCCACAGGCATCTACACTTAAGAGGCATTCCTGTATCCGTGCCAGAACAAGATTATGCCTGTAAAGTACCTGCCAGTATTGCTCGCGTTCCTTACCCTGGGTTTGGGGGCTACCCATGCCTACGGCTCCATGGCGGAAGAAGTGGAGCTGCTCAGCAAATCAATCAAATACATCAAAGGTATAGAGTCCGGTGGTGAGGGCCTGACCATTGGTGTGGTCTATTCCAAAGGGTCCGCTGCTTCTCTGGAGCAGGCTGAGCTGTTTGTGCGGGAGCTGAGTGCCTCGGACAGCGCAAAGACATTCGGTCTGACACCTGAACTGATTGCTGTGGAGGATCTGGAAAAGGCTCCCGACCTTCAGCTGGCGTATGTCTCCAGTCACCTTAACAAACATTTTGGCAGAATTTACCAATATGCCAGAGAGCATAAGATTTTTACGGTCAGCACCGACAAGTCCTGTGTGGAAACACGCTGCTGTATCCTGTCATTTGATGGTTCTGCAGGTCTTAATATTTTTCTGAACCAGAGTAACTTGCGAGCATTGGGGTTCGGTATCAATGCTGCCTTCAAGTTCATGGTCCGGCGGGTATAGGAGCTGATGATGAGAAACAAAAGCTGTCTCCAAACCCTCTTCTTTTTGTTGGTGTTGCCTTTCACATCGGCGGTTCGGGCTGCGGATATTGATTATCTGGGGCTGGAATCCCTGTTTGGTGAACCTGTTACAGCAATCGCCACGGGCAAGCCCCTGAGAATGTCCGACGCGCCGCTTTCTGTAGAGATTATCAGCCACAAGGAAATTGCGCGCAGTGGTGCCATGGATATTCCCCAGCTATTGAGACGAGTGGCTGGTGTGGATGTATCGCGAAATTTCAAAGGACAGGTGGATGTGAATATCCGTGGCTACAATCAGCCCTTGTCCAACAGACTGCTGGTGCTGATTAATGGCAGGCAGGTGTACATGGATAATCTTGGTTTTACCATGTGGAACGCCTTGCCGGTCCAAATGGGCGAAATCAAGCAGATCGAGATTGTGAAAGGCCCTAATACTTCTCTGTTAGGGTTCAATGCGGTATCCGGTGCTATCAACATCATCACCTTTGATCCGTTGACCATGGACAGAGATGCGCTGGAGCTGCGGGCCGGTACTCAGAATCATCGGGAAGGAGCCGGTATCATCACAGTTTCACCGACCGACAATATGGCACTGCGTCTATCCGCGGGAACCGTCCAAAGCGATGGCTTTGAGCGGGATGTTTACGGCCCGGAGGTGACCGAAGACGATGCGCTGGACCGAACCAATGCCAATCTGACCTGGTCATACCGGTACAGTGACAACCTCGGGTTCGAGGCAGAGGCCGGTTATGCCGATCAGGTTGCTGACACCATGTTCGCTGCCGGGGGCAACGGGATCTTTGATCTTGAAAATGATCATATTCGTTTGGCAGCTCATTATGATTCTGAATGGCTTGGTCTTGTTTCTGCCAACATCTATCGTAACCAGTCAGAATTTTTTGTGGATTTTCGAAAGTTCAATTCAACGCTCGATCCCACCTCGGTCATAGAAAATGAACTGAACGTATTTCAGTTGAATACACTGAAACCGCTTGGTACAGATCACAATGTGCGCCTGGGAATGGAGGTACGGGAAAACTCACTGCAAGGATCATCGATTGGTACCGATCCGGGTCGTTTTAACAATGATATAGTATCGGTTAATGCCATGTGGGACTGGCAAGTACAGGATAAGCTGCAGCTGACTAACGCCCTCCGGCACGATGACTGGGAAACCAGTCGTGATGGAGGTATTCCGTTAAATGACACCAAGCTGGATATTGAACTATCGGATTACGACCGTTCTGAATCTGACATCAGCTACAACAGCAGCCTTGTGTACAGAGCCACTGCGCAGGCAAGTGTGAGATTGTCAGTGGGTAAAGGCATTCATGTTCCCAGCCTGGCTGAACTTTCGCGAAGTTTTGTTCCGGCACCGGTGATCGAGAATTACGGTAATCCTTTTCTGGAAACAGAGGAGAATACCACCACCGAACTGGCATTCAACTATCGGTTTTCCGGTAGCGATACTCGGCTCACTGTTAATCTGTTTCGGCAGGAGCTGGAAAACTTTATCGGGCAAACGGTCGTACCGCCGGGTCCAGGCAATGCCCGTGCTGATATAACGTTTGAAAACCTGGGGGAGTCAACGGCCCAGGGTTTTGAGACTACCCTTAAAGGTTCCCGGGATGATTCTCTGCAATGGAACATTAATTACAGCTACATCAATATTGATGATTCCTCGGATGAAAATGCGGTACGTGACATTCTTTTTGAAACCAACACACCACAACACAAACTAAATATTTATGCCGGCTATACTCTGGGTAAATGGCTTGTCGATCTGGATATGCATTATGTCCATGATATTGAATACCAGGCAGCAATAATCAACTTTTCCAATCCCTTGGTGAAAGAGACACTGGATAGTTATTTGCTGCTGAATCTCAATGTCACCTATCAGTTATTCAAGCACACACAGGTTGCTATACACGGGTACAACCTTATCGATGACCATCAGGAACGACCGGACTTTATGGTCGGCCCGTCAGCCGCAGGCGGAGAAGAATTGCAAAGGGCATTTTTTCTGACACTGCGTTACCAGCCAGAAGGCTAGTCTCATGGCGCTCAAAGCATTATCGTTGCGCACGCTCCTGATACTGTCAATGCTGATTCCCACCAGTCTGCTGGTGATTTCGGAAAGCCGCTATCTTTACTTTAACTATCAGCAATCACAACAAGCTGCCAGGGATGTAGCGGTAAATGATCTGATCGTACAGTCCAGGGAAGTAGAACAATTGCTTAACGATCTGTTGTTTATTGATCTGCAGGCCGTGACCAGTGAAGCCAACGTCGATAAAGCCGGTTACAGTCATTTGTTATCTCGTATTACCTATCAGAAGAATACGTTTGTCAAAGCAGTTGCGGCCAGGTTTCCGGTAGATCCCGCTTTGCTCAAGGAACTTTCTGGCCAGCTGCTGGAGTTATCCGAACGCTATCAGGATCTGGTGAATGGTCAGTCCATTGAACGTTCCGCCTGGGCCGAGATGATTGATGAGGTAAGACAAGCGTTGCAGAACGTGTATGCGGCGTTGTTGATTCCGGTCAATGATCTGGATCTTAATCTGTATTTGCAGCTTTCCCTCAGATCGCAGATTCAGGAACTGGAAAGAGCCACAATTGAAGAGGCATTCCTGCTGGACCAGGCAATAAAGGAACAAGCATTTGATGCTGAAACGCAGGCATCCCTGGTGACGGTTCGTAAACATGCGGATCTGAAAAGACGCCAGCTTACGCTGATCGCGGCCCAGCTGGAAACATTGGAATTGGTAGATGATTATTCCGTGCAGGGATTGCAGCAAGCGCTGAAAGATTTCAGCGATTCTCTTTCCCGGTTTGATGATATTCGGCGCCAAGTGTATATCAATGCATTAATGGGGGGCGAAAAGGTTGATTCGCAGCAGTGGCAAAGCGCACTCGACAATTATCTGTATCATTTACAGCAGATAGAAGAGAACGCTATCCAGCCGATTCAGTATGCGTTGAGTCATAACCAGGATAAAACCCGCAAGGCAATGCTCACACTCATAGTGACGCTGGTATTGAGTATTTTATTGCTGATACTGTTGTTCAGCTCAGTACGGGTCAGGATTCTTTCCCCGGTCAAGAGTATTACTGACCGTATGGTAAAGTTGTCGAAAGGGGATGTTAACGTCGACCTGCCGGAAGCCCGCTATCAGGATGAAATGGGTTCGATGATCAGGGCGATAGCCGTTTTCAAATCCAATGCGCTTTTTATTGAAAAGCAACGCAAGGAACTTGAAGCCGCCAAGGAAAAAGCACTGGCATCGGAAAAACTCAAGTCGGAGTTTCTGGCCAATATGAGCCACGAAATCCGCACGCCCATGAATGGTGTGCTGGGTATGCTGGGCTTGCTGGACAAAACAGCGCTGGATGATCTGCAGGGCCATTATGTGAACACCGCTACCTATAGCGCCCGTTGTTTGCTGGCTTTGATCAACGATATCCTCGACCTGTCTAAAATCGAAGCCGGCCGACTTGAGCTTGAAATCATTGACTTTAATCTGAATCGGGTAATCGACGAAACCGTGACGGCGCTGGCCCTGCAAGCCACGGAGAAACAGGTAGAATTGATTATTGATGCTACCGGTATCGAGAATGGCAACGTGCGGGGAGATCCTACCCGTATTCGCCAGGTGCTTACCAATCTGCTGTCCAACGCCATCAAGTTCACCGCAGCGGGTGAGGTTATCGTCAGATGCCGGCTCGAACCGGATGGCACGGACAGTCTCAGGTTCGAGTGTGCTGTTCAGGACACCGGTGTAGGTATTCCGGATGACAAGATACAGTCATTATTTGATTCCTTTACCCAGGTTGATGCATCCACTACGCGAAAGTATGGCGGTAGCGGCCTGGGGCTTACCATTGTCAAAAACCTGTGTGTGCTGATGGGTGGCGACATCAAGGTCAGCAGCACGGTTGGTGAAGGCAGCTGTTTTACCTTTCATGTATTCCTGGGGCTGGAAACGGAGAGTGGTTCCACAATGGAGCGCCACGATATGGAAGGTATCCGGTTGCTGGTGGTTGATGATAATCAGTCGGCAAATGATGTACTGAGCTGTCAGCTGAGGCAATGGGGTGCTGCAGTGCAACAGGCAATGAGTGCCCGTGAGGCACTGGACTTGTTGAATCAACATGAAGCGGACCATTTTGATGTACTGATCATCGATATGCATATGCCGGATATGAGTGGTGCCAGGCTGGGCAAACTGATCAGTGATAATGATCGCATCAACCAGAATAAACGCGTTATTCTGCGTGCAGTAACAGACCAGCAGGATGCGGAATTTTATATTGAACAGGGTTATGTTGCTTGTCTGTCAAAACCTGTGGTTACAAACCGTTTGTATGACACAGTACAGGCTGTTGCCAAAGGTGATGTGCTATTGCAGGCAACCGCTACCCCGGAATCTCTGCAATCAGCTGCGCCGCCTGCCAAGGACCAGTTTTCTGACAAGCGGGTACTGGTGGTTGAGGACGACAATGTAAATCAGTTTGTGGTTCTCGGCATGCTGGAAGATTTGGGAATAACAGCCGACGTAGTCGGTAACGGGTTGTTGGCGTTGGAGCGATTACAGTCACAGGAAAGCTGCTACGATCTGATTCTTATGGATTGCCAGATGCCGGAAATGGATGGTTACGAAACTACCCGCAGAATACGGGCCGATGCCAATCTGGCGGTTTACCGCGACACACCGGTGATTGCCATGACAGCCAATGCCATGAAGGGCGACCGTGAAAAATGCGTTGCTGCCGGGATGAGTGATTACATTGCCAAGCCAGTGGATGTGGACGAGTTCGAAACCAAGATCGCCGGTTGGCTAGCTGCGCCACAGGGTACGGATTAACGGTGGAAAGCGCAGATTCGGTCTATTAAAATAGTCGGAATCTGGTTACACAATGGTAATTTAAAATGGCTTCTTTACAGGATCAATTACTGAAGGCCGGCATGGTCGACAAAAACAAGGCGCAGCGCATCAAGAAAGAGAAACAGAAGCAGCGCAAACAGGCGGTAAAAACAGGCGCCCAGAGTGACGATCAGGCCAAACAACTGGCAGAGCAGGCCCGCCAGCAAAAGCTGGAAAGGGACCGGGAAATCAGCGAGCAACAAAAACGCGCCGCCCGGGAAAAAGAGATTGAAGCCCAGATCAGGCAGTTAATCGAAGTTAACCGGGTTGATCGCAGCCAGGGCGAGTCCACCTACCAGTTTCAGCATGAAAAAAGCATCAAGAAAATCTATGTCACCGATAAGCAGCATGAAGAGGTGGTAAAAGGTAAATTAGCAGTAGTTATCTTCAATAACGAATTTGAGCTGGTCCCCTCGCCTGTTGCCGATAAAATTGCGGAACGTGCCGAAGACCGGATAGTGGTAAGAAATACCAAAACCGGTCAACAGCTTGATGAAGATGATCCCTACGCGGATTATCAGATCCCTGACGACCTTATGTGGTGAGTTTGAGCAATATCCACAGTAACAGCAGATTCGGTTTTATACTTGACTAACGGAGACAACTAATGAATCTTTGGCGGTAAATCCGGCCCCTTCAGACAGGTGCTGGAGCTATTGAATCTGAAGTGTGGCACCAAGCAATGACCGACCAATTCCATGATAATAATAATCCGCGTGAAGAAAGCGGAACCACTGGCACCGTCTATTATCGCCCTCACAGCCTGCTCCTGTTAGCGCATTCACTCTTTATAGGCCTGGAAGATAAAACCTTAAACCGCAAGAGTTTTCGATTGATTCTGTCGGGTTCCGGCAATTTCAAACTGACCATTGCCAATCAGGAGGTATTGCACACCAAGGCTGTACTACTCTCTCCGACAATTGGTGCATTTGAGATTTCTGCGCTGGAGGAAGACGTCGCTCTGTTTGATTTTACGATTCGGTCACCGGAATACCCGGGGTTGAAGCGCCTGCTGCAGAATAGCGACAGATTGCTCCCGGAGGCGGAGAGTTTTCACCGTCTGCAGGACCTGCTCAAGGAAGGGCAAAGGGGATCACTTACAACTGACGATGTGAAATGGTTGATGTCACAGGCCTATCAGGCGTTAACGGGCCAGGAACCGGCGCCACTGGCGTATGACCCCAGAGTGGCTGACACCATCAACCGGATTGAGAGCCTGCCGCTGGCGGATATATCCCTGGTTGCGCTGGCGAACGCCGTTCACCTATCGCCTGACCGGCTCCGAAAATTATTCAAGCAGCAGACTGGCTCCACCTTTTCCCAGTATGCTCGGGCCAGTGCCCTTTGGCGTGCCATGAAGCTGCTGGATCAGCAGGTTTCGGCCACTGAAATCGCGCACCAGATCGGCTTTCATGATGCGGCTCACTTTTATCATGCCTTCACGGATCAGTTTGGTATCAGCTTGTCGGACAAGTTGAACCAGCGAAAATTTCATCGGGTAAGGTGTGATAACTAGTTGATTTTTAATTTATAAATCTTTTCCCTCCTCAGAATACCCTCCTCATACAAGATGTCGTTTCAGGGTTCGGATTAACTGTTGATCAAAACAGCTATTCAGAAATCCAAAAACAAGAGCATAAAAAATGATTCGACTTCACTCGCACCGCTATGTCTGGGGCCTGTTTATTCTGGGGGCTTTTTTCATGCTTTCCGGTTGTAATCAGCGGGTTGAAATTGAAACCGGCTATGGCACCGTTTCCGGTGTTCGCGAAGCAAAAGCCACCCGTTTCCTTGGAATACCCTTTGCAGCTGCTCCTGTGGGCGATCTCCGCTGGGCGGATCCGCTTCCACCCGAACCCTGGGAAGGCGTTCTGGATGCTTCCCGGTTTGGGTCTGCCTGCACGCAGTTTGCATCCGGTTTGCCCATATTCAATCAGAGTGAAGATTGCCTGACATTGAATATCTGGGTTCCCAATACACCGGGGCCCCATCCGGTCATGTTCTGGGTTCATGGCGGCGGTCAGATTACGGGTTCGAGCTCTGAGCTTCAATACGATGCTGCTAAACTTGCTGCCTCTCAGAACATGATCGTGGTTACCACTAACTATCGTTTACAAGCCCTGGGCTTCTTTGCATTGCCGGGTACCGGGTCTCGGGATGCCATTACCGGTAATCAGACGATCAAAGATCTGATTGCAGGTCTTGAGTGGGTCAACCAGGAAATCGCCGGCTTCGGCGGCGACCCGGATAATATCACTATTGCCGGAGAGTCTGCCGGTTCTACCAATGTCTGCGGCTTGCTGGCCACACCAAAAACCAGTGAACCTGTAAAGCTGTTTCATCGCGCTATCATGCAAAGTGGCGCCTGTGACTCGCTGGGGATAATGACACTGGAAGAAGCGCAGGCGGAAGGCATGCGTCTGCTGGCATTACTTGGCTGCGATCAGGATCCCGAGCCGCTGCAGTGCGCACGGGAAAAATCCATCAGGGATATTCAGACGCATACCAAAATGAATATGTGGGAGTCTTTTACCTATCGCCGTGATGAGTGGTTCTTTTTACTGGGGCTGATTATTGATGGCGATATTTTTCCAGACAATCCCCTGACGCTGCTGGAGGAAAACCCCAAGCCCGACACCCCTGTTATGCTGGGTACCAATAAAGATGAAGGCAGTCTCTTCAGTGGTTTTCTGGATCATCCGGGTAATGCCGCTGATTATCTGACGTTCCTGAATGATCGCTATCCGGATCAGGCGGATGAGTATGCTGATCTTTATCCGTTTGAGGATTTTTCCAATGCCGGTAACGCTCATTCGGCGTTGCGCGGAGATCTGTTATTCAAGTGCCCCACCCTGAACATGGCGCGGCTTTACAGCGTGCATAATAACGTATGGCATTACTACTTTACCCATGATGTTATCAGCCCTTATATGTCGGTGATCGCATCAACCTTTGGCGATAATCCACCGGAGCTTGGGGCCTTTCATGCGGCGGATATCGGATTCCTTTTTGACTTTCCCATTTTATCCTGGACTTACCGGCGATCGGATCAAAGCGTAAAGCACTTTATTCAGAATGCCTGGGGTAACTTTGTACACACCGGTAATCCTAACAGTCAGGATCTGGCTTACTGGGAATTGTTTGACAGCAACCGTGAAAACTATCTGGAGTTGACAGCGCAGCCGGTAAACCGCAACGATTTCCGGGATGGTATCTGCAGCCGTTTTCCTGCGGATAGCATCTGACGGTAACCTCTTTGGCGCCCTACGCAGGGGGCGTTCGGAAACCTGCTACACTTACGGGTATTCCCCGGAGTGTATAGCAAACTGTGAAAATGCGATTTCCCTATAAAGCATGGCTTTTCTGCCTGGTTATGGTGCTGCCAAATCTGTCGGCTGCGCTGTCGGTTCAGATAGATAAGGGTTTCAAATACCGACACCTGGGGACAGACGTCTATTACCTGGAAGATTCGGGTTCACATCTTGATGTGCAACAGGCTATGCAAGAGTCGGACTGGCTGGAATTCCAGGGCAGAGAAATCAATTTTGGCTTTTCAGAATCCACTTACTGGTTGCGCTTTACCATTGAAAACCGGCTGCCATCACCGGCGGATCTCTTGTTGGTCAATCAATTTCCGCTCCTGGACTTTCTGAATGTCTATGTTGTAGAAGAGGGGAAAATTCTGGAGGAGTTCGTCCAGGGAGATTCCAGGCCTGCCCTGTCCAGATCGGTTTTTCATTCCCATTTTATTTTTCCAATCCAGGTCAAGGAAAAGCAAGCTGTCAGTGTAGTCATCCGTGTGCAGTCGGAAACCGGCTTGCAGTTGCCCTTAATGCTGTGGGATAAGCAGTCCTATATCAGTGGAGACCATTTCAGGTCCATTGCGATGGGGCTTTTCCTGGGCTTGCTGGTCGCCATGTCGTTGTATCATATACTGGTGTTCCTTAGCTTGAAGGAGCGTTCCTTTCTATACTATGCCCTGTTAAATCTTGGTCTGTTGTGTGCGTATCTCAGTTTATCCGGCCTGTTGGGTGCGTTGACCAATGCCGGGCATAAATCCCTTGGGGATAATTTCCTGCTGGCGTCCATATCAGTGTCCACAGCTTTTGCTTTGTTATTTGTTAATTCCATTCTGCAGGTTCCTGAATCCTATCCACGAGCAGCCAGACTCCTTAACTATCTGGCGGTCATTGCCCTGATAGCCGCGGGCTCCTGTCTGTTTATGAGTCATTCGAAAGTTGCAGTGCCGGTGCTGAGTCTGGCCGGTGCCAGTATGGTGCCGATGGTCTATATCCAGGTAAGACGGCTGCTGGATGGCTATTCTATTGCCAAGTACGTTTTAGCTGCCAGCGTATTTGCTGCGGCGGGCTTCACTATAAGTGTAACAAGCAACATCGGCGTTATACCGAATAGCCTGTTGTCAGAGGCTGCGGCATACATTGGGGTTGTAATAATGACCATGCTGGATGCCTTTGCGCTTTCTCACCGGGTTAATATCGAACGTCGGTTGCGACAGCTCGCACAGACTCAATTAATTGAAAGCCAGAATAAACTGAATCAAAAACTGGATGATCAGGTAAGGGCCCGTACTGCCGAGCTGGAGCAGGCTAACGAAAGGCTGAAAGAGTTAAGCCGGGTGGACGGATTAACACAGATTTACAATCGCCGTTATTTTACGGAGCTTTACCGGCGCGAATTCAGGCGAGCTGTTCGGGATGCGTCGCCCTTATCCCTGATGCTGATGGATATTGATCACTTCAAGAATATCAATGACACTTATGGACATCCCTTTGGTGATCTTTGCCTGAAAAATGCAGCACACACTATTCTGACATCCATTCGCCGGCCACCGGACATTGCTGCGCGCTATGGCGGCGAAGAATTCATTGTGTTATTGCCTTCAACCGATAATGAAGGGGCAAGGCATGTGGCAAACAATATACTCACTGCCTTTAATTCCACCCCAAACGAGGATAAGGATGTCTCCATCATTGTCACTGTCAGTATTGGCGTTGTGACCCTGGTTCCCGATCAGAACAGCTCTATGGAAACCCTGCTAAAGGCAGCGGATGAATTGTTGTACCAGGCAAAACATAATGGCCGTAACCGGCTTGAATCCGATACGCTTCAGCTGCAGTAGTCGGCTGTATTCCACGCAGTATCGGTAGCGCTATTGTTCGAGAGCATCTACAAGTCGGAAGATGCAGCTTTCACCCCCGCGACTATTGTATTTAAATCCGGATTTTCTCTGAGACCTTCTGAAGCATAGATACAGAAGTGCGGGAGAAAACCGTTTTCATAACGCCGCGATAAAGTCCGTCGGTAAGTACTTTTCTTCCCAGCAAAGTCGCGTGGGCATCAAGGCCAACGATGTAGCGAAGTCTAGTGCTGCCATCATTGGCTGCCTTCCAGATTGTTTCGGCAACATCGCCAGGTTTGGTTGCGAATAAGCCCGCAGCGTCATCAATCAGATCCAGCACCGGACGTGATTTCTCGTCATAGTCGTTGACACCGGTACAATTCTCGCGGTCTGTAGAGCGACCCCAGAATTCGGTTTTTACCAGGCCTGGTTCAATGATCTTGACTTGTATACCATGGGAGGAAACTTCGTACTGCAGGGAATCGCAAAAGCCTTCCACCGCCCATTTACTGGCGTGGTAGACGCTGTAAAGGGGGAAAATGGAGCGGCCTGCAAAGCTGGCTACATTAATCAGAAGACCAGAACCTTGCTTGCGAAAATGCGGTAGTATCTCCCGAGTGACCGACATCAGACCCAGTACGTTGGTCTGAAATTGCCGGTCAATCTGATCGGGGCTAAAGGTCTCAAACGGACCTATCAGGCCGTAGCCGGCATTATTGATAACCACATCGATTTGCCCGAATTTCGCTAAACCCTCTGCAATGGCTTCCCTGATAGTCGCTTCCTGCGTTACATCCAGAGCCGGACAAATGACATTAGCCAGGCCAACCAATTCCTGTTCATTATCGGGCGTGCGCATGGTCGCAATAACGTTCCAACCTTCACGCTGAAACCGGAGAGCGGTTTCACGGCCGATGCCACTGGAACAGCCGGTAATCAATACGGTTTGTTTCATTACTCAATTATCTCTTTGGCACTGATCAGGATCGAGAAACGCGCGCCTGATATTCTCGGGTCTTTTCGTTATCCGGTGCAATTCGCTCCTGTGCGCCGGCCATTCTCTTGATCCAGTTCCCTACACGTTCAGGTAGGGCCTGCTCAATCGTACCGACAGGAAATAACCATTTCGGCATGGTGATTTCAGGCTGTCCATGACGACAGGATGCAACAACTTCTGCTGCGATTTCAGACGGCCGGGCTTTGGGAATGCCACGGATATTCATTCCTGCCGTCAACTCCGTATCGACCGCGGATGGCATAATGGTTGTAATGGATACACCTGAACCCGCAATCTCGGCACGCACCGCGCGCGATAATCCGGCCACAGCGAATTTACTTGCCGTGTAAACGGCAGCCCCGGCACAGGTCATTTTCCCCGCCATGGAAGACACATTTACAATATGCCCTTGGCCTCGTTGCAGCATGTCCGGAAGCACAAGACGCATACCATTGATCACACCGCCGGTATTGATGGCCATTTCCCGGTGCAACGCTGCTAAGTCGATGCTGGCAAACTCCCCGGTACGCATAATGCCGGCATTGTTCACCAGCAAATCCACCGGCCCCAGTTCACGGGCCACATTCAAAAAGTTTTCGAACGATTCGGGATCGGCCACATCCAGTTTCACGGCCCGAACGCCGGGGAGTGACGCCGCAACAGCGTTTGCTGCCTTCTCATCGATATCGCCGATAACCACCCGTGCCCCCTGATCGACCAGGGCTCTTGCCGTCGCTTCGCCAATTCCTCTTCCGCCGCCTGTGACGCAAGCAATGGCTCCGTTTAATGTGATGGACATAAACCGTAGCCTCTTAGCGTACGTAGGGATAGCGAAGGGCGAAATAACCGACGACTTCCCAACCGTGTTTTACCTTGTACACCACCCGCCCCAAAAATACGTCCGGCACTATTTCCACGATCTCATCCCGGACTTTCGGAAGAATCAGTGGGTTCTTGAAGGATGGTTCATCGTAAGTAATCGCACGAACCTGCAGATGGGGGGCTACCGGAGAAGTGTCAACGCGATGATGGAAATCGAATCCCAGCAATTCCTTGCCTTGTTTGTGCAGTTTGTAGTGGGGCATGGCCAGTATGGCAGGGATAAGCGTAGAGGACGTAACCCGGTTGTAACCTGTACCGGTTTCGCGGTTAAAGGTTTTGCCAGTCCAGCCTATGCGCCCCAGGAGCTGGCCAAGTGCAACGGCATTGTTCAGTGTCCGCATCAGGAAAGAACCATGCAGGTTCATCACCATGCCTTCGGTGTCGCCATGGGGGGCTTCGGCGGCCCCATTACCCTGGGCAAACAACCAGGGCAAGCGATGGAACTGGGATTTATGCTGGAGTTCCTTCAGTAACTCCCAGGCGTTCTCCTTGGCCAGATCAGGGTTGGTCCTGGCTTGAGCCCTTAAGTTGTTCAGTCGTTGCTCGTCTGACAGGGGCGCCGGAACCGTGGAGGCCTGTTTTAGCGTAGCCTGCATATCATTACTCCTGTTGGTGTTTAGCTGCTTATAATCTATAGTTGGTACAGAGCTGTACCAACTATAGATTCAGCTGCGCTGGCCTGTCAATGCTTGCTCGACGGAATTTTATGCTGCTACCATAATTGTTTGATTCAACGGGAAATTTTAACCAATGACCTACCCTACTCGCCCTTTTCAGGGGCAATCAGCAGAGTCTCGGGTGCATGCCCGGCGCCAACAGTTGTTGAGTAAGGCCTATGAGATGATTGCCGCTGAGGGTTGGCGTAACCTGTCCATTCAAAAACTTTGTACCGAGGCAGGACTCAACAAACGCTACTTCTATGAAAGCTTCGACAGTCTTGATTCATTGGCCGCAGCGCTGGTGAATGATCTTGCTGATGAACTGATTGGTGTAGGTCAGAATGCAGCGCAGAGCGGCTGGCAAGAGGGCCTGGACACTTCAGCGCTTGCCCGCTATGTCCTTGATTGCTGCATCAGCTGGATGGTGGATGAGCCGGCACGAACACGACTACTCTTTTCAACGGCATCCGAAAATCCTCAGGCCCTTGCCCAGCGTAAGCTGGTTATCCGAAAAATGGCGCAGGTGCTGTCTGCCTTCAGCATTCAGTACCACCAGGCGGGCAGGCCACTGTCCATTGCTCATGTCGGTTCTGCCTTTCTGATTGGCGGAACAATCGAAGCGGTAATGACATGGCTGGACGAAGACGTTGCGGTCAGTCGGGAAGAGTTTATTGAGGATATCGCTGGTTTCTGGGTTGCCGTAGGCGATAGTGCCATTTCGCTTGCGCGTAGCCGTGGTATTACACCTGCCGCGTCGCCAGATGCTGACCCGGCTTCAGATAGTTGAAGTCCCGACGGAATCTGCCGCTTTCTCGCCAAGCACTTCTACTTCATCGAATCTCCCTGTTGGGTTCATCGCGCATGGCGTTCCCTTAAGTCAATCCTGACTCCCGGACACACCCCGTTTGTACAATACCGCTAATTAACCTGGCGATAAGCTGAAGAGTGCACAACGGTCCACGGAGAATATCTTTTTGGACATCGGGTCAGGAGTAAAAATGAGTTCAACCGTGCTCTCGGGTTTAATGTCCGTGGTATCCGTTTTAATCATAGCTATTTATAGCGCAACAGCCTGGGCGGATCTTCCCGCCCGCCTGGTTTTTGGCGCAGCCGAGTGGTGCCCCTACACCTGTAGCCAGATTGCAGAAGGTAAATCCAGGCAGGGTATTGTCGGGCGATATGTGACTGAGTTGTTGAACAGGAAGGGTGTCAATCTGGAAATAAGGTTTCTACCCTGGAAACGGGCTGTAAGAAGTGCTGAAGAGGGCAAGCTCGATGGACTGATTACGGTAGTGCCCAGCGAAGTGGACAGATTACTGATAACGAATGTTCCCACTATTTACCACAAGGTATGCTTGTATACGCGTTTTGAGGAAAACTGGAAATACGCAAGCCCGGACAGCCTCCAGAATCGAAAACTGGGTGCCGTTGAAGGGTATGGCTATGGAGATTTCATTAACCGCCACATCATGTCTTCGGATGTATTGCTGATCAACGGAGATAACCTCATAGTGCGATTGCACAATCTATTGTTGCAGAAAAGAATAGATATGTTTGTGTCGAATGATCATGTATACAGGTTTGCAGCACTTCATGCCAGGCTGAATACAGAAGCCATACAAAGAGTTCATTGTTTTGAAAGTACGCCCCTGTTCCTGGCAGTTCGCCCGGGTCAGATATGGAGCCAGGGCTTACTCGAATTATTTAATAAATCGCTCACAAACCCCGGCAACATTGAAAGGCTTAAAGAAATTAAAACGGAATTTCTGGAGAGTTTTTATTAGCCATAGCTGCAGTTAAGGCATCGCCAGTTTATGTTTTAAGTGCTCCAGCTTATGGGGATTCCGCTGTACAAAAACCCTGTGTATCAAATCCCCTTTCAACTCCACTACAAACACCGACACCAGTTCCTCATTCCTGAAGATGGCCAGACCGCTGTCGCCATTCACTTCAATCCACTGTACTCGCGTGGGATCGGTATTGGTTTTAATTATATGTGTGAATACCTGAAATATTCGTTCAGCCCCTTCCAGAGGAATAATGGCCGCGGACACCACCCCGCCGCCGTCGGTGTAGGCTATGGAATCCGTGGTCAGCAGTGCCCGGGTTTTATCAATATCACCGGATATCAAGGCCTCCATCAACTGCATCAGGGCGGCTTGTTGCCGACTGTGGTTATCTTGCCCGGCAGATTCTGTTGATATCCCCTGCAGGCGTTTTTTTGCCCGGCTCAGCAGCTGCCGGCTGTTGGCAACATCAATAGCCAGTGCCTGGCCAATGTCAGTGTGAGACAGGCCAAAGGCTTCTTTAAGTACAAACACAGCCCGTTCCTGGGCAGACAGTTGTTCCAGTAACATCATAAATGCAAAGGAAAGATCATCCAGTCTTTCCAGCAATGCGCCGGGGCCCGGTTCTGTTAACAGGGGCTCCGGCAACCAGGGCCCTTTATAGGATTTCGTCTGGGCCTGTCTTTCCCTGAGTGCGTCTATGGCTAACCGGGTTACCATGGTGGTTAGGTAAGCTGCCGGATTATCGATATCCGCCAGTATCATTTTGTGCCACTTCAGCCAGGCTTCCTGAATAACATCTTCAGAATCTGAAACCGATCCCAGCATACGATAGGCAATATCAAACAGGCGGTGTCGGTGTTGATTAAACAGTGAAAGGTGCATGGCTTTAGTTATTCCCTGGCAAAATCAATCGTGAGCATGGATCCGTAGGCTCTGGCGTAGTCATTGTCCGTGGGGTCCGGAATGCTGAACAGCTGCCCGTCAAAACTCAGCAAGACAATCATTGCCCAGAGTGAACCCGTTACCAGTAGGCCCTTCTTTACAGCGTCTGAACGCAGTTGCCGTGGCAGCCCAATTCTGGTGCCTACCATGCTGATACCGTTCCATGCATGATACAACCCTGCCAACAACAACAGAAAATAATAAGGATAAAAAAAGGCAGGCATCCACCAGAGTGCAAAACTGACCCCTTCAAAGCCGGGAGCGGCATCCATCAACAATCCTATGCCCCGGGTGGCAGCAACATGAATGAATATGATGGACAGCAGAATAAAGCCCGCCCAGGTATTGAACCGCTGCAACACACTCTGGCGCCGTCGGCCTCGCCTTTTGTAAAGTACAACACCGGCAATGGCATGCACAATCAGGGGTAGTACCACAAACGTCAGCTCAAAGGCCGGGTGGTGGTAAACACCGCGCAGCAGGCTCTGGTAGTGGTTGTAGGTTTCGTAGCCGAAGGGTGCAATCAAAGTATTGCTGATATGCAGTATCAGGAAGATAAAGAACAGACTGCCGGATACTGCCTGGGCTTTTACCAACTGTGCGCTGGAAAGCCTGAAACCTGAGGAGTTTGGGGTTGCAAGTGTTTGTGTCATGGTTCTATCCGTTTTGGTTCCGTCCGATTTGGTTGCGTTTACTGATATGACGGAGCAGTGCGCCAAAACGTGACAGGAAAATCGGAATCTTTAACCTTTGGTGGTTTGTCTCAGACCGTCCCGGTGAATGGAACATTCTGTTTCATTTTTGGCGTTAGACCCCCAATACCCCCGGCGTTATAGTCTGGACGTTAGTTTCAGCAGGTAAAACGATTGCATCTTGCAGGGGTACAGCTTCTCCCTGCGTCGTCAGGGTTGGCCATATGGATCAAGAAAAATCAACACTGTCTCCCAACACGCACTGGACACTGTACCGTTCAAAGATCTCCTATTTCAGTGGCAAGCTGGAGGCCTATCTCAAGTATAAGGAGATTCCCTTTACGCGATCCGAAGTGGACCGCCGTACTTTCAACACCATCTACACCCATACCGGCGTAAAAAAAATGCCTGCTATGGAATCAGACAATGGTTTGTGGCTATTTGATACCACGCCCACTATTGCCTGGCTGGAAGCACAGTATCAAGGAGTACCTGTGTTGCCAGACGATCCGGCGCTGGCTTTTGTTGCCCTGTTGATTGAAGACTATGGGGACGAATGGTTGTGGCGCCCTGCCATGTGGTGGCGTTGGATGCCCATGGGTAGCCGGCGCGCACTGGGCTGGATTATTGGCTCCGAAATCATTGAGGAGCGATTGGCCCGGCAGGCGGGCTGGCTGTTTGCCCAGCGGCAACTGCGCGAATGGTTGTGGGATGATGGCGTTAGCAAAGCCAACGAGCATCAGGTGCGGGATATGCTGTATCGCGAGTTTGAGTTTCTGGAACCACTGCTGGATGAGCAGCCTTTTATTCTGGGCAGCCACCCCAGTGTGGCAGACTACGGTTATTTTGGTTCCATGTTCCGCCACTTCGGCAATGACCCGGATTCGGCGGAAGTGATGCGCATGCAAGCTCCCAATACCTATGAATGGGTGGCGCGACTATGGAATGCCCGTCAGCAAAAGCTGGGTAGTCAGCCGCAATGGCTTTGGCCACAGGCGGATTGCTGGCAGCCCCTGCTTGACCGGATTGCTAACGATTACCTTCCCTATCTGCAGCAGAACGCACGGGCCTATAAAGAGAACAAAACGCGCTTTGATTTTGTGGGCAAGAGCCTGCAGTTTCCCCACACCAAAACCACGCATTACCGGGTGTGGTGTTTCGACGTGTTGCAGCGCAAATTCGCGGAACTGAGTTCGTCGGACCAGCAAAAAGTGGAGGCCCTGTTTGAACCTGTGGGTGGCCTGGATGATCTTCAGTGGAAAAAGCCGATCGATTCGGGCATGGATGACCTGTATCGCCTGCCGGTAAAACCCGGTGCCAGGCCCGGATTCAAATCCCGGTTGAGCGTTATGCTGGGTGGCCAGCCTCGAAACTGATAGCTGGTCGCTTCGCTTTAAAGCGCTTTAGTAGGCCTGGTCTTCATACTGTTGGTACAACGTCTTCAGCTCGCCGCTGGCATGGAGTTTTTCCATTCGTTGATCCCAGATGGCTGCCAGCCGGCGGCCTTTCTCATTATCTCTGAAAACCAGATAGTATTTTGGCCCGCTGATGACGTCCGCTGCCATGGTCAGCCGATCAGTTAGCGCAAGCTTCTTAATGACTTCCCGGGTGGTATTGCGATAGCCGATAACAAAATCAACCCGGCCGCGGTTCAGCATGTTCAGGCCTTCTTTCAGGCGATTGAATTCAACTTTGATAATATCCGCTGTAATCACGCCGTACTTGTCAAACTCGTAACCCCGCTGCCAGGCCACCCGTTTGCCGTTGAGCTGTTCCTGGCCTTTCCACTGATCGAGGGCTCCTTTAACGTAAATCACGCTGATCAGATCCTTGCCGATATGCCATTTGGGCACCACCACCTGATCGCTGGCGTAGGCAGCGGCAACGGCGTCATAAGGGGAATCGGGATCCTGCTTCAGGCTGGTTTCGCAGCGTTTGAAAGGTGTGTACCACACCTTGATTTGTACATTCGCAGGGGGAAAGACCTTGCGCCACAGATCGTGATACAGGCCTTTGCCATCCTTTTCAGTGTAAAGCGCCCATTCCGGGGTACAGATATGAATGGTCAGCGGGTTTTCCGGCGCCTGGGCCCGGGCCAGCGGCGAGAATACGAAAAGCAGGGCCCAGGCTAGGTATTTCAGCATTGGTTCCACCGGTTGTAGAGGAAAGTATTCTGGTTACAGCTGCAATAGTAAGCACTAACTTTTGTCTGTCGGTACGGCCAACTTACCAAACACAGCAATAATTATCATACTGTTACAGTTTCCTGAATATTTAGTATACAAGTGATTTCAGGTTCTGCGACCGATACTATAACTGTTTGTTTTTATTAAATATATTTGCTTGTTGACTGGGCTGCCGCGGCAATCCGCAGTCACCTTCAGAGACGAATGCTTAAAGTTTATTTACCAAGCATCAACAATTTCGTCTCCATCTGACATTGCAATATTGGATTACCCAAATATACCCACACTCAAACCCATACTAAAGTATCAGTCGTGACTGGTCAGTGCTCGACAGTCATCTTCGCCTGAATATAATGCGCCCCGACTTGGGTAACCCAATTGTTGCCCCCGTGCTTTTTGTCGTTAATTTTTTTCGGAGTGCCTTATATGTCGTTTCACCGGAAAGTATCTGCGGGCCTGAGTGCATGTGCCGCGCTGCTTATTTCTACCGTTCCTGTTTCCTCTCACGCCTTCACCCAGATTGGTGGTGGCGGTGCCATCCCCATGGGCCACGAATGGCTGACCCGTACCTCGGTGCTGGAACTGCTGGAAGCGGATCACGTGATCAGCCCCGATCCGTACGATCCCCGTTATGCCTGGCAAACTGATGGCCTGGCAAAAAATCTGGACCTTTCCGGTGCCCAGGCAGAAATCGCCCGCATTAAAAGTGTTCCCCGCAGCAATGCGCAATATGAACCCCGCTACGATGACGTTTTTGCCGCTATTCTGGGCGAGCGCTGGGTGGATACCGCCGGCTTTAACGTGGTGAAATCCACCGTGGGTAAAATTGATTGCTTTAACGCCGTGGCCCAGGAACCTGCCGACGTGCAGCAGGACCACTTTATGCGCCGTTATGATGATATCGGCGGCCAGGGTGGTGTGGATGCAGCCCTGCGTTCTCAGCAACGTTTTATCAATCACTTCGTGAACGCCGCCATGGCGGAAGAAAAAAGCATGAAGATCTGGGACGGCGGCACTTACTCCGAGCAGGAAAAAATCGATCATAACTATTTTCTGTTTGGCCGTGCGGTTCACCTGTTCCAGGATTCCTTCAGTCCGGAACACACCGTGCGTTTGCCGGAAGACAACTATGAAAAAATCCGACAGGTAAAAGCCTACCTGTGTTCCGAAGGTGCCGAGCAACACACCCACGCCAGCCAGGACGCCATCAGTTTCAGCAGTGGTGATGTGATCTGGAAAGAAAACACCCGCCTGGATGCCGGCTGGAGCACCTACAAAATCAGCCGCATGAAACCGGTTGCCGTAGTGGCGCTGGAAGCCAGCAAGGATCTGTGGGCTGCCTTTATCCGCACCATGGCGGTATCCCGCGATCAGCGCGAAGCCGTTGCCCGTCAGGAAGCCCAGACCCTGGTGAACAACTGGCTGAGCTTTGATGAACAGGAAATGCTGCACTGGTACGAAGACGAAACTCATCGTGATCACACCTATGTTCTGGCCCCTGATGAGCACGGCACCGGCATGAGCCTGCGGGATTGCATGATTGGTCTGGGTGTTGAATCCGGCAGTCAGGCTGAGCGTGTTGCCGAGCTGGAACATCAGCGTCGTGTGTGTCTGTTTAATGTGGAATCCGTTGCAGGTTACAGCGATCTGAACGATGAGTACCTGGATATTCCCTATAACTGGCAATGGCGCTCCACCCAATGGTTAACCCCGGGTGACAACTGGCAGATTCCACAACTGCCTGCCGACTCAGGTACCCAAGTCGTGATCCGTAATTCCGACAATGGCGATGCCCTGGTAGCTCCGGAAGGTCTGGAACATAACTCACCCGTGTATTCCAAATCCGGTGACGCCGTGGAATTTATTCTGGTGGGCGACAAGGAAAACGGCGCTTACTTCCGCGCCAAAAATGATGCGGACCTGTTCCTGAGCTACACCTATTATTCCGGTAAATCCGTGCTCTATAACTCACCCAATCAGGCGGCTTACCGCGTGCGCCCGGTGGGTAACCTGTGGACTATCGAGAATACTTACTGGAATGACTTCCTGTGGTACTACTGGTGGAACGACCGCACGTATGTAAGCGGTTACGGGGATGAAGACGAATCCCATTCCCAGTGGATTATTGATGGGTTGTAAATTCTGGCTCTGAGTCAGATCGAGGGGGTTACCGTAACGGTAGCCCCCTTTTTTTGTCTGAGTGTTGAGTACCTCTCCGTCCGCTCCCCTCCGCTCTTTGAATCCCCGTATTCGGATTTTTGCGCCCCCGAAATTGGATAAGCCAAAGTGGGACTTTAGTCACAATTTCGGTGGTTGCGCCATTGTGCTGCCTTTCCGGCTCTCCTATGATCGGATTCGTTCGAAACCGAATGATTTCGAATAAGAAACCAATAAAACCAAACTAAAACTAATAAGTTTAATAATTAATTATTTTCGTTTTCGCCGTTATTAATGGTTAGGAGCTAACTATGAAAAAAGCAGCAATGGGTGGAATGCTGTGTGCTACCGCTATGGCCGTATCGCCCATAGCCGGCGCAGTATCCTGGGGAAATGCGCCACAAACTGATCGCCTGATTGTGAAATACCGGGATTCTGCCAATGCCGCTGCGCTACCCTTGATGGTGCGCACGCAACGCATGAACCTGCGGGCCCAGGCGCTCAGCGCCAGCGCCAATCAAAATGCCTCGGTGGTGGCCACCACGGGCGACAATGCCGTGGTATACCAGCTGGAATACGCCAATGATGTGGCCGATGTGGAGGCCATGGCGCAGCAACTGGCGTCCGGCAGCGATGTGGAATACGCCGAACCGGACTACATCATGTACCCCAAGGCGGTACCCAACGATCCCAGCTATGGCCAGCAGTGGCATTACTTTGAATCCGCCGGCGGACTGAATATGGAAGCCGCCTGGGATATCAGCACCGGCTCTGCCAATGTGGTGGTGGCGGTAATCGATACCGGTGTGCGCAACCATGTGGACCTGCGCAGCAATTTACTGCCGGGTTACGATTTTATTTCCGACGCCGGCCGCGCCAACGATGGCAACGGCCGCGACAGTGACGCCAGTGATGCCGGCGATGCCATGAGCGCCGGTGAATGTGGCGGCGGCTATCCGCCCCAGGATTATCCGTCTTCCTGGCACGGTACCCATGTATCGGGCACTGTCGCTGCGGCCAGTGACAATGGTATCGGCGTAGCCGGTGTGGCCTGGAATGCCAAGGTGTTGCCGGTTCGCGTGCTGGGTAAATGTGGTGGTTATACCTCTGACATTGTTGATGGCATGCGTTGGGCTGCCGGGCTTTCCGTAAGCGGTGTGCCTGCCAATCCCAATCCGGCCCAGGTGCTGAACATGAGTCTTGGCGGCACCGCGCCCTGTACCAACACCTATCAATCGGCCATTAATGCAGTAGTGAATGCCGGTGCAACCGTGGTGGTGGCTGCCGGTAATGAAAGCCAGAATGCGTCCCAGTCCTCCCCTGCCAATTGCGCCAACGTGGTGACTGTGGGTGCTACAGACAGAGCCGGTGGTATGGCGTACTACTCCAATTATGGCTCCACCGTGGATGTGTCTGCGCCGGGCGGAGAAATGTCCCAGTGGAGTTCCGCCGATGCGATTCTGTCCACCTACAACACCGGGCAAACCTACCCCGGCAGTGATTCCTACGATTACAGCCAGGGCACCAGTATGGCAACGCCTCATGTTGCCGGTGTGATTGCGCTGATGTATTCCGTGAATCCGGAACTGACACCGGCCGAAGTGGAAGCGGCATTAAAAGATTCAGCCCGTGCCTTCCCGGCGGTTAGCGGTAGTGACCGTTGCAGCACCAGCCAGTGTGGTGCCGGTATTGTGGATGCGGAAGCTGCACTGATTGCCGTGGGTGGCGACGACGATGATTCTGATGATGACGACAACCCGTCCGACATCGTTGTGCTGGAAAATGGTGAGGCAGAAACTAACCTGAGCGGTGCCCAGGCAAGTCTGAGTTATTTCCAGATAGACGTGCCCGAAGGTGCCAGCAATCTGCGCTTTGCCTTGTCCGGTGGTTCCGGCGATGCGGACATTTACGTGCGTGAAGGTTCCATGCCCACCGTGGACACTTATGATCACCGTCCCTACCTGAACGGTAACAATGAAACTGTGGCCATTGAAACACCAGAGGCCGGTACCTACTTTGTGATGTTGCGTGGTTACTACGCTTACAATGGTGCCCAGTTACTGGCAACCTTCGATGCGCCGGTGGATGATGACCAATCCACGTTCACCAGCAATGGTGTAGTAGCGATTCCGGATAATAACAGCCAGGGTGCTACCAGTGTGATCGATGTAACCCGCAGCGGAAATTCCGGTTATATCAATGTGTCCATCAATATCAGTCACACTTACCGGGGTGACCTGACTGTGAAGCTGTACACTCCCAGCGGAGCCTCAGCGACACTGGCCAGTGCATCGTCGGATTCCGGTGATGATATTGTTCAGTCCTATCGTTTTAATGCATCCACCATCCAGTCACAGGGACAATGGCGTTTGCATGCCGTTGATTCGGCCCGGCGTGATGTGGGTCAGATTAATGAATGGAGTATTACGTTCGAGTAATATTTAAAACTGAAAATGCCCGTCCTTTGACGGGCATTTTTTATAGCTTCAGACATTTTAAATTGCTGCGGCTATATCAGAGTAACTAGAGTAAATTCTTTTCCCGATCAATCCATTCCTGAATTTCTTCCGTTAACTCTTTCGGTTTTTTATCACTGGTATCAATCGGTTCACCAAACTTGATGGTGATCACGCCGGGGTACTTGCGAATATCATGGGCAGGCCAGACCCGGCCGGCATTGTGTACCAGCGGTACGATCGGCACGCCGGCGCGAATGGCGAGCATGGCGCCGCCGGAAAAGTGGGGTTTGGATTCGCCCACCGGTACCCGGGTGCCTTCGGGAAAAATCAAAACCCAGAGTCCTTCCTTCAGTCTTTCTGCACCCTGCTTCAGAATTTGCTTGAGTGCATTGGTACGCTGGCTGCGATTGATCACGATGGGCTTCATAAAACGGATTACCCAGCCGAAAAAGGGAATCCACATCAGTTCCCGTTTCATGACGGTAGCCTGTGGTGCAAAGTAGCGTTGCAGGAAAAAGGTTTCCCAGGTGCTCTGGTGATTGCTGACAATCACACAGGGTTTATCCGGCAGGTGGTGCAGGTTGATCACCCGGTGGGTAATGCCGCAACAGATTCTGAGCCACCATTCCAGAAAATTTACCCAGCGGGTGGCAAAGAAATAACGTTTGCGAAACGGAAGAAACCCCAGAATCAGGACAGAAAAACTGCCGAAGATAATAACGCTGATGGTATAACCCAGATTAAATAATACGCCTCTGATCAATGGCATTGCGATATCCTTGGCCTAAAACAACTTAACACCGGTGACACAGGCGCCACCGATCCGTTTCCCCTTGGCTACCTCACCCGTTATTCCCGAAATAACAGCACCGCCCCTGCAGTGCTGTTATCAATGGTTATTATTGTAGCTCAGAAATATCAGCAATATTGATAAAGAGCTGATGCAGTTCCTTGAGCAGTGCCAGGCGGTTGTTTTTAATGGCCGGATCATCGGCGTTTACCATCACGTGATCAAAGAAATCGTCCACGGGCTCTTTCAGGCTGGCCAGAGACACCAGAGCGTTCTGATAATCACTGCCAACGTTCTGCTCCTTGATGCTGGTGAACAGAGCGGTTTCCTGCGCTTCGCTGAACAGGCTCTCATTCACACTCACAGACGACAGATCCACATCACTCTTGGCCAGAATATTCCCTACGCGCTTGTTGGCGGCGGCCAGCGCTTCGGCTTCCGGCAGGGTTTTAAAGTGCTGCACGGCACGTACCCGCTGCTGAAAATCCAGTGGTTTGGTGGGATTTACATTGAGCACCGCTTTGATGATATCGGTGCTCACGCCTTCTTCCTGATACCAGGTCATGTAGCGACCCTGCAGGAAGTTAAGGGCATCGTCGGCGACTTTATCGTTGCTGAGTTTGTCACCGTACAAGGCTTTGGCCTGATCGATCAGGGTGACCAGATCCAGTCCATAGGATTTGCCCACAATAATGCGCAGCAGGCCCAGGGCGAGGCGACGTAGCCCGTAGGGATCTTTATCGCCGGTGGGGTGTTTGCCAATGCCGAGAATGCCGACGAGCGTATCCAGTTTGTCGGCAATGGCTACCGCTGCGCCGGTGTCGGTTTGCGGAATGGCATCGCCGGCAAACCGGGGCAGGTACTGTTCGTCCAGGGCCTTGGCCACTTCGTCCGGCTCGTTCTGTTGGCGGGCATAGTAGTAGCCCATAATGCCCTGCAGTTCGGGGAATTCGCCGACCATTTCCGTGGACAGATCCGCTTTACTCAGCAAGCCGGCGCGGCTGGCCCAATCGCTGTTGCTGCCAATGGCATTGGCGATACCGGCGGCCAGTTGGGCCACCCGCTCGGCTTTTTCATACACAGTGCCCAGCTGGGATTCGAACACCACTTTACGCAGGGGTTCGTTATGCTGTTCCAGGGTTTTCTTTTTATCGGTTTCAAAAAAGAAACGGGCATCCGACAGCCGCGGGCGAATCACGCGCTCGTTACCGCTGATCACCTTCTGTGGATCCTGGCTTTCGATATTGGAGACAGTAATAAAGTGAGGCAGGATTTTTCCGTCGCTGTCCAGCACCGGAAAGTATTTCTGGTGTTCCTGCATGGCGCTGATCAGGGCTTCCTGGGGTACCTCTAAAAACTCCTGATCAAAGTTGCCCATCAAAGGCACTGGCCATTCCACCAGCCCCGTCACTTCGTCCAGCAGATCCGGTTCAATACTGGCGTTGCCGGCAGATTTGTTTTTTGCCAGTTCAATCACCCGTTCTTCAATCATCTGCTGGCGGGAATTGAAACAGGCAATAACAAACGCGCCTTTCATTTGTTCTTCATAACGGGCGGCGGATTCAATGGCCACCGGGTCCGGGTGATGGAAGCGGTGACCAAAGCTGGTGTTGCCGGAAGGCAGCCCCAGAATCTCGCAGGGCACCACATCCTTGCCCAGCAGCACCACCAGCCAGTGCACCGGGCGCACAAAAGCCACTTTTTCTGCACCCCAGGTCATGCGCTTGGGAATGGGCAGTTTATTCAGCGCGTTTTCAATCAGGCCGGGAATAATCTCGCTGGCCTGCCGGCCCTGTTGCACACTGCGGAATACCAGCCAGCTGCCTTTATCGGTTTCCAGTGTTTCCAGGGCGTCCACGGTGGTGCCGCAGGAACGGGCAAAGCCTTCGGCGGCTTTGGTGGGCTTGCCGTCTTTATCATAGGCGGCCTGCACGGCGGGACCGCGGCGCTCCACGTTTTTATCCTGCTGCTGCAGTGCCAGCCCGCTGACTTTAATGGCCAGGCGTCTTGGCGTGGCAAAGGATTGCACCTCGCTAAAGCCCAGATCGTTCTGTTCCAGCCCTTGCTGAAATTGCCCGGTAAAGGCATCGCTGAGTTTTTTCAGGGCCTTGGGTGGCAGCTCTTCGCTGCCCAGTTCGATAAGTAAATCTGCTGTGTTGCTCATGTTACTTGCTCTCCTCCTGATCCTTTTCCTGGTGCTTTGCCATCACTTCATTGCGCAGGGCTTCAGGAGCAAGGGGGAATCCCAGTTTCAGCCGGGCATCAAAATAGGCGGCGGCCACAGCCCGGGCCAGGGAACGAACCCGCAGAATAAAGCGTTGCCGCTCAGTCACGGAAATGGCGTGGCGGGCATCCAGCAGGTTAAAGGTGTGGGAGGCTTTGAGTACATATTCGTAAGCGGGCAACGGCAGGCCGGCGTCGATCAGCTTCTGGCTTTCCGCTTCGTAGTCGTCAAAGTTTTTGAACAGCATGTCGGTGTTGGCGTGTTCAAAGTTGAAGGTAGACATTTCCACTTCGTTTTGCAGGAACACATCACCGTAGGTGACCACGCCGGTATCGCTGTGGGTCCATACCAGATCGTAAATGGACTCAACACCCTGCAGGTACATGGCAATCCGTTCCAGACCATAGGTGATTTCGCCGGTGACCGGAAAACAGTCGATGCCGCCCACCTGCTGGAAATAGGTAAACTGGGTCACTTCCATACCGTTGAGCCAGACTTCCCAGCCCAGGCCCCAGGCGCCCAGGGTGGGTGATTCCCAGTTGTCTTCCACAAAACGGATATCATGAGTTAACGGGTCGAGCCCAAGTGCTTTCAGTGAGCCCAGGTACAGATCCTGAATATCCTTGGGGGATGGCTTCAGCACCACCTGAAACTGGTAGTAGTGTTGCAGGCGGTTGGGGTTTTCCCCGTAGCGGCCGTCGGTGGGCCGGCGACTGGGCTGCACATAGGCGGAACGCCAGGTTTCCGGGCCAATGGCTTTCAGAAAGGTGGCGGGGTGAAAGGTACCGGCGCCTACTTCCATATCGAAGGGCTGCACAACAACGCAGCCCTGGTTGGCCCAATAGGATTGCAGGGCCAGAATCAGACCCTGAAAGGTTTGAATATCGTAAGATTGCTCACTCATGATCGACCTTGAAACTGGGTGGCTTGTGACCTGTAACGGTTTCCGAATGTGGTCTCCGGAACAGCGCCGGCAGCGCCGCTTTGGCTTGGCAGCGGCTGAATCTGGCGTACTGTTCCGGGTCAGTGCCGGTGGCACTGGCAAAGCGAGCTATTATATAGCCTTGTTGTGCAATGAACACCGCCGGAAATGAAAGTTCTTTGAATTTATTATATTTTACGGTAAGTGGGTGCTTACTTTAGTGGGGTATGGCCAGGCTGACTCTGGCACCGCCCAGCGGCTCTGATTTACCCAGTTCCAGGTGTCCGGTGCGGTCTCCTTCGGTGTGGCTGGCCAGCAGGGACTGGGCAAAATAGAGCCCCAATCCCGTGGACTTGTTTTGCACATCCACCTTTGACTGGCTGATCTCTGAGCCCAGCATCTGTTCGGGAAAGCCGGGGCCGTTGTCGTGCAGTTCCAGGTACAGGTAGTGGTCGTCTTCCCGGGCGCTGAGCAGCAGCTTTTTGGCGCCGGCGCTGATGGCGTTGTAGAGCAGGGTATCCATGACAATGGTGGCGATGTTGGGATCGAAAAAGCCGCTGGTTTCCTCGTCGCAGTCCAGGCTGGCGTCTATGCCATTGGCGCGAAAGGTGTAACCGTGGCGGGCCATTACCTCTTCCAGGAATTCCACCGCAAACTGCTGGTCAACATTCACGGAAAAATCACCCTCCAGGCTCTTGTAGCTGGTGAGCACCCGCATCAGTTCGCTGCCGATAAACTGGGCCTCGCTCTTGATGCCTTCCACCTGGTGTTGTTGGGATGGGTCCGTCGGCAGTTTGCCCAGCAAACTGTCCAGTTCGTTGTAAAGCAGGCCAAAGCGGTTCTTGATTTCGTGGATGGAGGCGGCCAGCAGGGCACCGAAGAGTTCGTTATCCTTCGCCTTTTCGCTCATTGGTTACTGTGTCCCAGCGTTGCTTGAGTTTTTCGATGCCCGGATAGGCGGGGTTGTCTTCGGGAACCTTGTTGAGCAGTTCCACCAGCTCATCGCCTTTTTCCAGGTATTCGCGGCTGCTGCGGCCTTTTTCAAAGCGGGAAATAATGGCCTTGAACGCCAGCATGCGCACTTCGTCATCGGCGTTGGGAAGTTGGGTGGCGCGCAGCAGGATTTCGATGGCATCTTCGATATCGTCCCGCTCGATCAGCTCCTGTCCGCGGGTTTTCATCAGGTTCAGGCGCTCATCGGGCTTGTTGGACAGGGAGTTTTCGATCACCCGGTAAAACTTGGTCTGCAGGCGGTTGTTGCCACCGATTTCCTCCAGCAGGCTCTGTTTTACTTTTTCGATTTCTTCCGGGGTTTCGAACAGCAGGCGCGAACTGAACACATCCAGCTGGTCGTCCAGCGACAGCTGATCGGATTTTTCCATCAGGTTCTTCGCCAGAGAATAAGCCAGTTTGCCCTCTTCCTCGTTTTTGGAATTGAACAGGGTTTCCGCTTCCACCAATGCGGCTTTCAGATTCTGCAGGGTGGTGAGTTCGTATTCCATACGGGCAGTTTCGATCAGTTTCATGGCTTCCTGAGTGGCCATTTTGCTTTCCCGCATGCTGCCGCTTTTAATGCTTACCTGCAGGGCTTTTGCCAGGCCGATAAAGGGATCTGCCTTGGCAAACACGGAATTTTTACCCAGGCCAATGGCTTTGCGGCAGGCCTTGCGCATTACCAGCGGGTCGCCGTTCAACTCGGCCACCCGACCCAGCTCCTGCTGGCGCAGGCAGGATTTGGGGGATTCATCAATGGCGGCCTGCAATACTCTTTGTGCGGCTTTGTACTTGCCCTGAGCTTCCAGAATCCTGGCCAGCCAGTCCTGGGCCTCTACATATTTGCTGTTGGTATTGGCCAGGCTTTCCAGCAGTTCCTTGCCTTCCTCGTATTCAGCCAGGTGATAGTGCACCTTGCCCATGCCCAGAATGGCCCAGGCCACCCGCTTGATACCCAATACGGTATCGTACAGGTCTTTGGCTTCATCCCAGCGCTTTTCTTCCAGCAGTATCCGGCCCTTGATGCGGTAGGCAGGTAAGGCAAATTTGGGTTTCTGGATCGCCAGCCGGTTACAGGCGTCCAGCGCACCGTCGATATTGCGCCGGTCCAGTGCCTTGTTGATTTCCTTGTACACATCCTTGGTGCGCACAATGCGGTTCAGGCGGGTGCGTAACAGGTCCAGAGTCACAGGCTTGACGATATAGCCGTCGGGCTCGGCTTCCAGCGCACCCATGACCATTTCCACGGTCTGGGCGGCGGTTACCAGGATATAGATGGAGGAGGCTTTGATAATTTTTGAATAGCGCACTTCTTCCAGAATCTGCTGGCCGTCTTTACCGCGGCCCAGCTCATAGTCGGAAAACACGATATCGTAGTTTTCCTTGCCCATTTTGCGCAGCGCTTCTTCCCCGTTGTTCACGGTTTCAATGTCCTGAATACCCATGTTGCCCAACATGGATTTCATTGAAGACCGCATCTCTGCCAGGTCTTCAATCACCAGGACCTTCATCTTGTGATAGGGGATTACGTCTAATGCCATCGCGTGTCTGCAAAGTGCCCTAAAACCATTAACTCATTCTATAAGTTTAGGACCAATCTTGGGGTGCGCCAGTGTTATTACGGCTGGTGGCGGCAGAATCAGGCGTTGGGCTTTTGGGCGATCAGGCGGGCGGTGTTGCGATCCCCTGACTGAAGATCGCCGCAGTGGTCATACTCCTGGTAAAAACGGACTTGCAGGGTGCTGAAAAGCGCCAGTAACTCATTGTTTTTCAGCAGAAAGTCCTTGGAGGAGGGGCCGCTGTCGCTGAGTTTGTTGCGGGTAAAGGTCTGATAGAACAGCAGGCCGCCGGGTTTGAGGGCGGCGGCAATGGCGGGGCAGAGTGCACGATCCAGAAAATAGCTGACTGAGATACAGTCGAACTGAGCCGCCGCGGGCGGGTTGTTTTCCAGGTCGCGGATTGCCGTGGTCAGCGTCAGTCCGCGATGGCTGGCATGGGCTCGGAGCTTTTCCAGCGCTACTTCGGAAATATCCCAGGCATGAACGTCAAGCCCTTGCTCGGCCAGAAACAGGCTGTTGCCGCCCAGGCCACAGGCCAGGTCCAGCGCCTTGCCGGATGCCGGCAGCAGAAAGCCATGCTCCTGCAGGACATCACAGGGCCCGGGAATAGTGTCCTTGCCCTGATAACGGCGGTTCCACTTGATGGCGTCGGGGTGTTGCTCCACTGATATGTTGTTCCGTTAGTACCTTGATTCCGCTAATACAGAGACGCGCTTTCAATGGCCTGGGCAAGGCGCTCCGATTGCCTGGCCATAAAGGTATTGATTTCCCGCTGGCGCCGGGGTGTGGGCGGGTGTTGCTGATCGTAGGAAATCATTTCACAGGCCAGCCGGCGACAGCGGTCTGAGGTGGTGCCGTCACTGATACGTACCGACAGGTTGTACAAGGCAATGGCCGCCAGTTCGAACTGGGAGGTGTCGGAATCCAGATCCACACCCTGCTCCCAGAATTTCTGTTCCAGATTTATCTGGGCCTGGGGTTTACCCAGCCGGGCACTCTGGCTGTAGCCGTTGTCCCAGGCACTGGCCAGGGCGGGGTCGTCGAACGGATTGCCGGGGATATCAATGCCGTTAAATTCACTGATGCCCAGCTCATAGGCCAGGGACTCTGCCCGGTTCTGATAGCTGATCTGCTCGTCGGCGGTTTCTGCCTGATAGCGAGCCAGCATTAACTGGGCCTGAGCTTCCACCACTATCTTGGCGCGATAGGCGCTGAATTCTATCTGGTCGCTGAACTTCCGCTGGTTAAATGCCTTTACACGGGAAGCTTGCGAAAATAAATCATCTGCTTCGGTGAAGATTTCAATATCCCTGTCTTCACTTTGCAGCGTCACAAGTTCACTGAGGTTCACCCTGATCACTCCGAATTATTGTTACGACTTCCTTGAACTTTCTTATGATTAAAATACGCGGCAAAAAATAATAAACGAAATATTACCTGATCCGGCGGGCGAAATCAGTCACAAACTGTTCAGTCATCAACACAGCACTGCAGTACTAATCAGCAACTTTCAGAATCACTTTGCCAACTGTCTGATTTGATTTAACTTCTTCAATGGCGCTGGCAGCATTCTGAATGCTGTATTCTTTGTGGATGATGGGTTTAAGAACGCCTTTGTCGAACAATGGCCAGACTTTTTCTTTCAGTTTTGCAACAAGCTCGCCTTTATCCTTGTCGCTGCGGCTGCGCAGGGTGGAACCGATCACCCGTAAACGTTTTACCAACAACCGTCCGATATCCAGTTCAGCCCCGCGGCCACCCATTAACCCGATAATGACCAGGGCCCCATCGGTTGCCAGGGATTTCAGGTTGCTTTCAAGATACTGACCGCCAACGGGATCAAGAATCACTTTAAAGCCTTTTCCGTCAGTAAACGTTTTGGCGGCTTCCAGAAAATCTCCGTCATGGCGGATATGCCCGCCATTGGCGCCAAGTTTGTGGCAGGTGGCCAGTTTGTCCCGGCTGCCTACGGTAACAAAGCAAGGCATGTTAAACGCTTTGCAGAGTTGAATGGCCGCAGTGCCTACACCGCTGGCACCGGCGTGTATCATTACCGAGTCATTGGCGCTGGCGCCGCCTTCCACAAAAATATTCAGCCAGGCGGTGGCGAATACTTCGGGTAATGCGGCCGCTTCGTTGAACGAAAAGCCATCCGGAACGGGCAGGCAGTGATTGGCCTTACACACCACTGTGTCGGCATAACCGCCACCGGCCAGTAAGGCGCAAACTTTATCACCGGCTTGCCATTGGCTGACCTGACTGCCGACCGCTTTAATAATGCCGGCGCATTCCAGCCCGGGCACTTCACTGGCGCCCGGTGGTGGCGGATACAGGCCGGCAATCTGCATAATATCGGCGCGGTTAACGGCGCTCGCTTTTACCTCGATCATGACTTCGTCGTCGCCACATTCGGGATCATTCATCTCTGTCCAGGTGAGTGATTTGTCCTCTTCGATCTGTATCGCTTTCATGAATACACCTCGGATGATGAGCGGGTTTTAATGGGTGGCCTGGAACGCCTGGTAGGCATTGAAGCGCTGCTCTTCCACCATGGTATAGCGTAACCATTGATCGGCTTTGTCTTTCACTTCGTCAAATGCCAGCGCTTTCTTAAAAATCTGTTCGGCTGTGTGGAATTCTTTCAGTTTGAGATAACACTGGCCAATCAAAAGCCAGATTTTTTCCGGGTCTTTGATCTCGCCTTTTTCCAGTGCTTTCTGAAAAGCCTCTGCAGCATTTTGCCACTGGCCGAGATTAAAATAGCTGTTGCCCACCATAACATTGATTTCGCCGGTTTGGGAAAGGGCTGCGGCCTGCTTCAGTACCGGTATGGCTTTTTCGAATTCTTTGGCATCTATCCAGGCGCTGGCGAGAAATTTAAGGTGGCGTACATTGGCAGAAATGATGTTCTGATCCATGGCTTGCGCCAGTACCCTGGCGGCCTTGTAGGGCGCCCCTTCACTGAACATCAGGGAGGCCAGTGTCATCAGTTCCGATGACTGATCCAGCATGCCGTGTTTATAGGCAACCTCCAGCACCGACAATTGTTTGCTGCGCCGATCCAGCAGGCCGTAGGCAGAGGAAAGCGCAAGAAAGTAATCTTTTTTCGGATAAATACGGATCAGCCATTTCATCACGTTAACCCGGTGTTCTATCAACCCCAGTTCCGAATAGCTGGATTGCAGCATCACCAGCCATTGTTCCACCGGTGATAAATCCTTTTCTTCCAGAATGCCCAGTGCCTTGTTCAGGTTGTCCACTACCAGCTTGTGATTATTGGTTTGATAATAGGCCTGGGCGAGAAGTGCGTAGGCCTCTTCCGATGGGTTTTTCACCAGGGAAAACCAGCGCTTCAGCGCGCTGATGGATTTGGGATAATCTTCTTTTTCAAAATAGATTTGCGCCAGGGTATAAAGGGTGGATTGCAGCAGGGCTTCGGGAATGGGGTCGTAAGCGGTAACCCGTTCAAAGGCGGCGGCGGCTTCATTCACCTGGTTCAACTGATAATAAAGATACCCCAGCTGATTATCGATCATGGCCTTTTCATAGGCGGATAAAGCGCTGCGCTCTTTCAGTTTCAATAATAATTGTTGTGCCTGTTGCGGCTGGTCCTTGTCGATCTGTTGCTGGGCGTTGTTTAATACCTTGTACACATCGTCCGATACCGTAAAAGCCGCTCCTGCCAACGCAGGTGCCATCAGCAGTGTCAGGCCCATTACCAGCCATGCCAGCCAGCTGTGGCGGATGGCAGGTGTGTTTGCGGATGAACGGGCTATCAGCATCATGGTCAACGCTTCAGCTTGAAGGTAAATTTATTCTGCACCCCTTGTACTTCCACTGCCTGACCGGCAATCACCCGGGGTTTGTATTTGAATTTCAACACGGCATTGATAGCGGCCTGATCAAAAGCCCCTTCGGGTTTGGCTTCAATCACCACCGGATCCCGCACACTGCCGTCGGCAGTTACCGTAAAAGACACAATCACATAGCCTTCAATGCCGTTACGCAATGCCCGTCGCGGATACTGGGGCGGCACTTTTACCATGGGCAGAAAATCCCCGTCGCCGGTACCAAAGCCGCTGCCGGGTTTGATATCAAAACTGGGTTTAACGGAAACATTGCTGATGTCGTAATTGCTGACCGGGGCTTCGAAGGCCTGGCTTTGGGTTTGCAGGGTTTCCGGTTCCGGCAAGGGCTCATCCGGTTTTTTGGGGCGGAATTCCCGGGTCTGAATGTCTTCATTCTGTTTGACGCGAATAAAGTTTACGGTCTGGTAGTCATGACTGGCAGACACGTCATACCCGGTGGCAAGAAACCCCTGCATTGTTAAAAACAAGGCAAAGGTAATGATCATGGCGCCCACTTGTGTGTAAAGGTAGCGTCGGAAAACGTTCATTCGTTACTGGCTGCAATAGCAATGTTGTAGATACCGGCCTGGCGAGCGGCGTCCATCACGTTCACCAGTTTCTCATTGGTGGATTGCTTGTCTGCCTGAATCACAATGGAGCTTTGCGGATTTTCTGCATGCAGGCGCTCGATAATGGCCCGCAGTGCCCGCACATCCACCCGGCGTTTATCAATCCAGATTTCATCGTGTTCGTTAATGGCAATAAAGATATTGGCCAGTTCCCGCTTGACGGCGGTTTGTGCTTCCGGCTTGTTGATTTCAATACCGGATTCTTTCACGAAGGACGCGGTGACAATAAAAAAGATCAGCAGAATAAACACCACATCCAGCATGGGAGTCAGATCGATGGGTGATTCCTGTTCTTCTGTAAATTTACCGAAAGGTCTGCGCATAGTGCTTCCAGTTTAGCCGGCTAGTCAGCTTTCAATTCTCAGGCTCAGGGCCAGGCGTTCGGTTTCCCGTTCAGCCTTGCGGGAAATCAGCGTAATGGTAATCAGCCCGCTCAGGGCGCTGACCATACCCGCCATGGTGGGTATGGTGGCTTTGGATACGCCGGCGGCCATGGAGCGGGTGTTGCCGGTGCCGAATACGGCCATCGCATCAAAAACTTCGATAGCACCGGTTACCGTGCCCAGCAAACCCAGCATGGGGCACAGGGCCACGGCGGTTTTAACAATGGGAATGGAAAAGCGTGCTTTGGCGCCAAGCCCCGCAATCACCGAATGACGAATCTGGTGGGCATACCAGGAACTGTAATCGGTGCGCTGATTCCACTGGTCCACCGCCTGCTTTACCAGCCGCGGAAAAGTTACGTTCAAAAACCACATGCGCTCCAGCAACAGCACCCACATAAACCAGGTCAGAAAGGCAATGGAGATCAGTACCGGCCCGCCGGCCAGCACAAACTCCCGGGATATCTGCAGCCCTTCAACCAGATACCACATGATCCTTATCCTTTTCTGCAATGGCAGCAACAAGGCCGGTGCTCTGTTCTTCAAGCACCATAATAATATGGCGGTAGCGGCTGTTCACCAGGGCATGAATCAACACAATGGGCACGGCCACGGCCAGCCCTTCCACCGTTGTTACCAGTGCCTGGGAAATACCGCCGGCCATCAGTTTGGGATCGCCGGTGCCAAATAAGGTAATTGCCTGGAAAGTGTTGATCATGCCGGTTACCGTGCCCAGCAGGCCCAGCAAGGGCGCTACCACGGCCACAATCTTGATGGTGGAAATAAAACGCTCCAGGGGCAAACGCTCTTTCAGAATGGCTTCCCCCAGTTTCAGTTCCAGGGCTTCCACATTCAGGTGGCGGTTATCCATATAGACTTTAAAAATACGCCCCAGGGGATTTTTCAGACTGACTTTTTTGGTTTGCATCTGTTTGCTGATCTTGCGGGTGGTGAACAGCAACAGCGTCATGCGTTCGATGCTTAACAGGAAGGCCACGGCTCCCAGTGCCAGAATAAAATAGCCGATAATGCCACCCTGCTCGATGCGTTCCAGAATGGAGGGTGTATCTACCAAGGCACTGAGAATGGCGCCCCGTGTCGGATCAAGACCTACGCCGTATAAGCCGTCGGTTTCTTCCTGAAAATTGTCACCGCTTTTCTGATAGTGCCCCGGCGGTTGCTTGGCGTAGGGAATCAGCTTGCCGGTTTCCGGTATGTATTGCAGGTATTCACCCTCGGCCAGCAGATTAAAGCTGCCCAGGCGAATCACTTCTTTTTCTTGTGGCTGGCCGCTGCTGGAAATCACATTGGTGCGAAAACGCTGCACTTCGCCGGTGGCGACAATTTCCCGCTGGATTTCGTACCAGAGCCTTTCCATTTCATTAATGGAAGGCAAGGTATCACTCTGGGACACCTTGTCCACAATGCCGTTAAAAAATTCGGCTCTGTCCGGATACTGGGTAGAGGTGATAGAGCGTTCCAGCTGCCCGGAAAAATTACCGGCGCTGGTTTGCAAATGGCCGAACAATTCCTTGAGAGAACCCATGCGCTCATCCAGGCGCCCTTTCAGTTCATTGATTTTCTTTTCGTTCTTTGTGTAAGCGGCTTCCAGCTGTTCGCTTTTGCGCTCTGCCGTTTTACGATCGCTGACCGTTTCTTGCAGTATCTGTTGCTGCTGGTTTTTATTATTCAGGAAACGGCTTTCCCGCGCCTGGTGTTCGCGGCTTTCCTCGACGCGGCCCTGCTCCACCATTTTCAGCAGGTCATCCACACTGGTGGCACCAATCAGTGCCTGGGCATTGCTGCTGACGATGAATACTAAAAACAGACTTAATAATTGCTTCATTGCACATTCCCCCGGGCATCGGCAGCGTTAAGGGGAATCTTGATAATATCCGGCGAGATCTGTTTCTTGGCCATCTTGATACCCTTGCGAATATCCCGGCGGAAACGATTGGGCACTTCCACCCACTGTTGCGCGTCCCTGTCCCAGGCGCCTACATCCCGCCCGTCTAACGTCTGGTACAGCAGGCCGATACGACCAATACGTAAAAATTCCACGTCCTGCTGGGTGGAAGGTAAAGTGCCGCGATAGGATTCAATGGTGTTACCGTATTCCAGTTCAATGGCATAGGCATCAAACACCTGACGGAATTTTTCGGCAATGGTGACATCGGCACGGTTCATCATGTCCTGCAGCCGGGCGACACGCTCTTCGCGTTCTTCCGGCAAGAAAGGCAAGTCCAGGCGGATAAACTGTTCCAGGCCCTGAATCATGCGCAACAACAAGGGCGCCATTTGCCGTTCCATCACCGATATGTTCTGCAGGGTTTCGTTGATTTCCTTGATCTTGGCGTCCTGGCGCTCCAGCTGATTCTGTAACTGGGCGTTGTAGATGTTCAGGTCTTCCAGGCGTTTGCTTTCCAGCTGGAAGCGTTCGAACAACTCGCGGGCTTCGTCGCTCAGGGCGTTAATGCGTTGCTGGGATCGGGCCGCCTGCTGTTGCAGTTGCTGGCCTTTATGAATGAGTTTATCGACACTGGCCACGGGTTTTTCGCCGTGGGCAAGCATGGGGAATACACAGAACACCAGCGCTGCCATTGTGAGAATCCGTTGCCCACAGGTTGCCAGCCGGCTTGCTACTCGATTGATCATCAGACTGTATCCGTAGAACGACTATCTGCTATTGGTTCTTGTTGCTATTCGCTATTGGTTTTATGTATTGCTGCAAGGAGTTGAAAGGTTTCATCCTAACACATTGTTTTTAGGATAAAAGAAAATAAAAAGCCATGACCGGCATGGCTTTTTGGGTCGCTTTAAAAGCGAATTTGACGATGGCAGGGAAGGCGGCTGAGTCGATATCTGAGGTGTCCCTCAGAAAATCACCCCCTGCGCCTTCAGGTTGGTGATTTCCTGATCAGAAAGCGCCAGCAGGCTTTTCATTACCGCAGCGGTATCCCGCCCGGTGGCGGGTGGGGCGCTGTAAGTGTCTTCATAGGTATCCGACAGTTTGATGGGGTTTCCCGGCTGATGAACACTGTTGCCGTTATCCAGAGGCACACTGACCTGCATGTTGCGGGCCTGCACCTGGGTGTCGGCAAAGGCGTGGGCAAAGTCGTTCACCGGTGCCGCCGGAATGCGATGGACCCTGAGCTGTTCCAGCCAGTATTCGCAGCTGTCGGACGCAAAATGAAACTGTACCCGGGCGTTTATCTCGTGGCGGTGCTCCCAGCGCTGCGGCTGTTGTTGAAAGCGTTCTTCCAGCAGAAATTCATCCTCCAGCAGGTGGGCCAGCTTGGCGTAAAAGGCATCCCCCATGCAGGCCACGATGATATGGCGGCTTTGGGTGCGAAAGGTGCCGTAGGGCACATGCACAAAGTGATTGTTCCCCACCGCCGGCGGCTGCACACCACTCATCAGGTACATGGTGGCCATGTAATTCAGCATGGAAATCTGGCAATCCTGCATGGAAATGTCCACATGCTGGCCTTTGCCGGTACGTTGCCGGGCATGTAACGCCGACAATATCCCCATCACCGCAAACATCCCGCCCCCCAGATCGCCGATAGGAATACCCGCCCGCAAGGGCTCGCCCCCTTCCTCACCGGTAATGGACATGCCGCCCCCCATCCCCTGAGCCACCAGGTCAAAGGCCGGGCGATTACGATCCGGCCCGGTTTCACCAAAGCCGGTAATGGAGCAGGTAACAATAGTGGGGTTGTGCTGCTTCAGGGTATCGAAATCAATGCCCAGGCGTTTCGGCACGCCTTCGGCAAAGTTGTTCACCACCACATCGGCCTTGCTAACCATCTGATAGAACAGGGCTTTTCCTTGCTCTGATTTCAGGTCGATACACACGCTCTGTTTGTTACGGCACAGGGTAAGAAAGTACGCCCCCTGCCCGTCGATCGCGTACAGCTCACTGTCTGCCAGCAACTTGCGGGTGGCTTCCCCTTGCGGAGGTTCCACTTTGATGGTGTTGGCGCCCATGTCTGCCAGTAATTGTGTGGCGTAGGGCCCGGACAGCATGTGGGTAAGATCCAGAATGGTGATGTCTTCCAGGGCACGCATGCTTGATTCCCTCTGTTTGGTTTTATGGTTATCTGCAGAGGAAAATATCAGGATTGTATACAATATGGAATCTTTGGGATTTATGTGGGGCGTGTTTTTGTTGATAAATAATAGATAAATGCATGGTTTAAATAGGTTTTGTTGCTGGTCTGAATTTTCCGTTGTTTTTCCTGTTATTGGGGTTTAGTATATTTTCTTAACGTTTATTGTATGCAATAAGAATATTCAATCGCAGAGGCCCACCATGAGTGATTCCGTTGCTGAGCAAACATCACACAGCAAATCCAAAGATATTCCCCTGACCCGTCTCCACCATATTCATCACGCCGCCTATCGCTGCCGGGATGCGGAGCAGACGCGCTGGTTTTATGAGGATGTACTGGGGTTTCCGCTGGTGGCGGCCATGGTGTTTGATGAGGAGCCGGGCGCGAGTAAGAAGCGGGATTACATGCATCTGTTTTTCCAGATGGGCGATGAAAACTTTATCGCCTTTTTTGATGTGCCGGATGATGTGGAGGAGAAGATGTTTATCGCCCGCCACGGTTTTGATCAGCATCTGGCGTTTGAGGTGGATACCATGGATGAGCTGAAGGCCTGGCGTCGTAAAATCAATAAAGCGGGCCGGCCTTGCTTTGGGCCGATTGATCACGGGTTTATTCATTCGATTTATATGTACGATCCGAACGGGGTGCAGGTGGAGATTACGACGCGGGATGGTCGTTATGATGAGATCCTGGCGGAGGATGCGGCGAATGCGCATCGGGTGTTGAAGGAGTGGACGGCGAAGACGCGGGCGGTGAAGGAAGAGCGCCTGGGCGCTGAAGCGCTGGATATGCGGGGGATTGATATGTCGAAGGTGGATATGAGTAAGGTTAAGAAGTCGGAGCCTGGGAAGCATCATAAACCGTAAGTGGGAGTTTTGAATCTGTGCGCCGGTCGCTTTGGGGTGTGGGGGAATCCTCAGGCCACTTGCTTGCCCTTCGGGTTCCCTGCGCTTCTCGGCGAATTTGGCGTTCGCTAAACTCGCTGCGCTCAGACAACGCTCACTCTATCCAAATTCGCCTGCGATGCTCGGCTGCGCAAAACCCTGAGGATTCCCCCACACCCCAAAGCGCCCTACCATCGTACTTTGATTTTTATATCTCGCTTGATTGATAGGGGTTCAGGAATTGATTGGATTGATGTCGTTGTCCCACGGAGCTTTACGTTGTGAATTATATTTTGCGCGTCTACCAGTTCTTTAATGCAACGAGTTATTTTTTTGGAAAAAACACTGAACCAAAGAACTCAGCTAACGAAGTATCAATTCAGTCAGGTGAAACAATAAAGAGGTGATTGGTGGTGCGGTTCCGGGGATTTTGCGCAGCCGAGCATCGCAGCGGAATTCGGATGAAGGAGCCGTTGTCTGAGCCCGCAGGGCGAGTTTAGGCGACGCCGAATTCCGCGAGAAGCGCAGGGAACCCGAAGGGCAAGCAGGTATCCCCGGAACCGCACCACCAATTGCCGACAACAAAAACACCGAATCAAATAACACGCAATACAAAAAGGAACAGAGGGAAAACACCAATGTCAGAATCAAAAAAATACGACCGTATCCCCTACATGGTCGTATTCCAGGAACAATCAAAATTCAAAGACACCTACGCCGGCCGAATGAACTTCGTCGCCCTCGAAGCACACCTGTTAAAACCACATAATCCCTCCGACACCGTCGTCATCTTCATGCACCCCATCGGCGGCGGCGCCTACCTCCCCATGGTCTCCGCCCTCGCCAAAAAAGGCTTCCACACCATCTACTGCAACAGCCGCTACCGCGGCACCGACAGCGCCCTCATCATGGAAAAAGTCGTCATGGACCTGGGCGCCTGCATCCGTGACGCCAAAGAACGCCTCGGTTATAAAAAAGTCGTGCTCGCCGGCTGGAGCGGCGGCGGCTCCCTGTCACTCTTTTACCAAAGCCAGGCCATGGAACCCACCATCACCCATACCCCGGCTGGCGACGAGATCAACCTGAAAGAAGCCAACCTGATACCCGCCGACGGCATGATGCTGCTGGCCGCCCATATCAGCCGCGCCGGTACATTAACTGAATGGATGGACGCTTCCATTCAGGATGAAGCCGATCCCGCCAAACGGGATCCGGAACTGGATATTTACGATTCAAACAACCCCAACCAGCCCCCCTATTCCCAGGCATTTGTGGAGCGTTACCGCCAGGCCCAGATTGCCCGCAACCGCAAAATCACCGCCTGGGTAAAAGAAAAGCTGCAGCATTTCAAAAACGATGGCCTGGAAAACGAGGAGTTTGCCTTTGTGGTGCATGGCACCATGGCCGATCCCCGTTTTCTCGACACTACTCTGGATCCCAACGACCGCCCCGCCAACTGGTGTTACCTGGGAGATCCCCGAACGGTTAACAATGGCCCCGTGGGCCTGGCCCGTTTCTGCACCCTGCGCTCCTGGCTGTCGCAATGGAGTTACGACGATTCCAATGCCGATGGTTTGAAGGCAGCGGCGAATATCGGCGTGCCGACCCTGGTGGTGGGTAACACGGCGGATGATGCCTGCACCCCGTCTCACACCCACCGGTTGTATGATTCCGTCGGGGTGGAAGACAAGGAAATGCACGAGATTCAGGGGGCTAACCACTATTACTTCGGCCAGCCGGACAAAATGGAGGAGGCCGCCAGCCTGTGTGTTGATTGGTTAACCCGCAAGGGATTTGCGGGATAAAGCAACAATTTGTGGCTTCAGTAAATGGGATGTTTCCGGCAAATTCGGTACAATCGCGATCTTTCTTTCGGGGGCTGCTGGCTCCCTGTGCTTTCGGGATTTGTAAATCAGTGGAGTAAACCATGAGTACGTTGCTTGAAGATAGCGATCGCGAGTTGTTTCGTGACAACCTGAAGAAGTTTCTGGAAAAGGAAATTGAACCCTATTACGAAGAGTGGGAAAAGGCCGAAATTTTCCCCCGGGAAGTCTGGAACAAGCTGGGCGAGAACGGTTTTCTGTGCGTGGATGTGCCGGAAGAGTACGGCGGTTACGGCGCTGATTTTCGCTTGTCGGCCATTGTGGTAGAGGAAGTGTTCCGCGCCGGTTACGGTGCCCTGGGTTCGTCCATTTCCGTACACTCCGACATCGTCGCCCCTTACATTACCCATCTGGGCAGCGAAGAACAAAAGCAGCAATGGCTGCCGAAAATGGTGACCGGTGAGGCCGTGGGTGCCATCGGTATGACTGAGCCGGGTGCCGGTTCTGACCTGCAGTCCATGCGCACCACCGCGGTGAAAGACGGTGATCAGTACGCCATTAATGGTCAGAAAACCTTTATCACCAACGGCCAGCATTGTGATGTGATCGTGCTGGCAGCAAAAACCGATCCGGCCAAGGGCGCCAAAGGCATTACCCTGTTCACCGTGGATTGCAGTCTGGACGGTTTCCAGCGGGGCCGTAACCTGGAAAAAATGGGTCTGCATTCCGGTGATACCTCCGAGCTGTTCTTTGATGGCCTGAAAGTGCCGGAAGGCGATGTGCTGGGTGGCCTGGGCAATGGTTTTGCCAACCTGATGAACGAGCTGCCCAGGGAGCGTCTGATTCTGGCCATTGGTGCGGTTGCCGCCTGCGAGGGCATGCTGGACTGGACCGTGGATTACGTGCAGGACCGCAAGGCGTTCAAACAGTCGGTATCCCAGTTCCAGAACACGCGCTTCAAGATTGCCGAAATGAAAACCCAGGTGGAGGTGAACAAGGCCTACACCGAAAAATGTACCGAAAAGTACGACCGGCAAGACCTGAACACCACAGAAGCCTCCATGGTGAAGCTGTCCACCACCGAGCTGCAGTGCAAGGTGGCGGATGAGTGTCTGCAGCTGTTCGGTGGTTATGGCTACATGCGTGAATACCCGATTTCCCGTGCCTATGTGGATGCACGTATCCAGCGCATTTATGGTGGTACCTCGGAAATCATGAAAGAAATCATTGCCCGCGACGTGGTTGGCCGCTAACCGGGAATCACAACAGGACACTGAATGGCGGAAAAACCCAACACGCGATCCCTATCCGTAACCGACAGCCTGCGCGAGCAGTTGCTGGCCGGGGTTTTTCCGCCGGAGTCCCGCCTGCAGGAAGTGGCGCTGGCGGAGCGCATGCAGGTGTCCCGCACGCCCATCCGCGAGGCACTTCGGGTGCTGGCTCAGGATGGGCTGCTCACCTACCAGCCCAACAAGGGCTATCTGGTTCGCCGCTTTGAACTGGATGATATTCTCAAAGTGTTCCGGGTGCGTGCTGTGCTGGAAGGTCTTGGCGCGCGTATCGCCGCGGAGCAGGGCCTGAAACCCCAGCACAAGCAAACCCTTGAAGATACCCTGACCTGGGGTGACCGGCTGCTGGCAGAGGGTAATTTCTCGGCGGAGTTCTGCGATGAATGGCGGGAAATGAATACCCGCTTCCATCTGGCCATTCTGGAAGCGGCCGATAACGAGCTGCTTTATCGTTTCGCCGGCACATCCCGCAAGGTACCGGTGGTGTTTAACGGCTCATTCCGCTTTTACAGTGAACAGGATTTCCGGCGTTCTCTGGATCATCATCATGTGATATTCGATGCCATCTGCAAAGGCCAGGGGGAACGGGCCGATCGCATGATGCAGGAGCATATTTATCAGGCCCAGCAGATCATCGCCGCCAATTTTCACCGGGTGTTTGCCGGTTAACCCTATGAAAAGAAGGGAAAACCCGGGTTGCAACGGGTTCCAGTTAGTTTTTGTGTGAAATTTGACCATAATTAAATAGTCAGGCCTTGGTTTCCTTTATGGAATCAGGGTTTATACTCACTCATTAAAGCAGGTTAAACCTGCTGCAACGCAAATCCGGGAACCAGGAGGCTATTTGCGTCTATTCGAGTTTGCCGATGAACCCGGCACACGGGTCGTGCTTCTCAAGGTGTATCCCGCCGACGCGGACAAGATCACCGAAGAAGAGGCGCTGCGTACCTGGAACATGTCTGAGTTCCGGGCTTGTGCACTCGATCAGAAAAAACTCAGCCAGGCGATTGCCGACGCCCTGGAAACCCTCGAAGAAAACCCGCCCATGCCCTCCATGGAACTGGAAGAGGCAGAACCTGAACCCGTCTTTGTCTGTGCCGTTGGCGAGCATGTGGATGCCCACTGTGAAATCGAGCTGACGGATGATCATATGCAGGCGGAGCTGATCATTACGGTGGCCCAGGGCGGCCGCCATCTGGAAACCACCGACGTCAAGGACGTGATCACCGAAAACAAGATTACCCATGGCGTGCGCTTTGAATGGATCAGCCGGCTGGTTAAAGAAGCCCAGGTAGCGGAACCCGGTACCCTGGTCAGCGGTATTATTGCCGAAGGGACACCGGCCGGTGCGGGTGTACCTTCGGACTTTGAATTTATGGTGGTGCCCTTTGAAGACCGGGTACTGCAACCCAAAACCCGCGACGACGGTTCCCTGGATATGCACGATCTGGGCGAGATTGAAGTGGTGGATGTGGGTCAGCCGCTGGTGCGGCGAATTCCCTCCCGCCCCGGTGACAACGGTTCCGATGTGCTGGGCAATGTCATCATGTCCCAGGCGCTGAAAGATGAACCCTTTGATATCGGCGAAGGTACTGAGGTGTCTTCGGAGGATATCCATTTACTGGTGGCCCAGCGCCACGGGGTGCCGCTGAAACTGAACCGCGGTATGAAAGTGAGTGAAGTGCTGGTGGTGCGGGATGTGGATCTGCAAACCGGCAATGTGGAATACGACGGCAGTGTGATGATTCAGGGGGATGTCAAAAACGGCATGCACGTGGAAGCCACGGCCGATGTTTACATCAATGGCTTTGTGGAAAACGCCCGTATTACTGCCAAGGGTGATGTGATTATCAAGCAGGGAATTATCGGCAAGGCCAATGCCACCAAGGATCCGGAAGGCTATGAAACGGATGATGCCTGTCTGATTCAGGGCCACAATGTGGTAGCGCGTTATGCCCAGCATGCCTTTATTGAAGCGGAAAACAACGTGGAAATGGGGGTACAACTGCTGCATTGCCGGGTACTGGGTTGCCGCAATCTGCACGTGGGGGACGAAGCCAAGCGCAAAGCCAAGCTGGTGGGGGGCGTGGTGAATCTGTCGGGGGCTGCCCACGTGGGGACGCTGGGTTCTATTGCCAGCACACAAACGGTAATTAACTTCGATTTGGGTGCCCGGCCCATTCAGGCGGAAATCAAAATCCTGCAGGAGTCGCTGGATCAGAAACTGGAAACCCTGAATGGTTTACTGGAAGCCATGCTCAGTCTTAAAAAACTCAAGCCGTCGCCGGAACTGATCGAAAAAATGCGCAAGGTTAAAAATACTGTAGATCAGCTGCGTGGCGAAACCGATGGCTTGCTAAAGCAAATAGAATCCCTGCACAACCAACTGGAACCCATAAAAACCGAATGCCGTCTGCATATTTACGGGGTGGCTTACCCCAATGTGGAACTGCATTTTCTGGATATCAAACACATCCTTAAAGAAGAGCGCAAAACCTGCCATTTCGGCATCAGCCAGGATCGCTGGTGTAACGTCTAGTTCAGGTTCTGTTTTTATTGGCCGGTATCGGCATTATTTCAAAATGATCAAGGGGGAAACATGAGTGATATTTTTTCATTAACGGGCAAGACGGCGCTGGTTACCGGTGGCACCAGTGGTATAGGCTATATGATTGCCGAAGGCCTGGTAAAACACGGGGCAAAAGTCTATGTGGCTTCCCGCAAGGCGGAAGCCTGCGAGGAAACCGCCAAAACCTTGTCAGCATTTGGCGAGTGCCATGCGCTGCCGGCAGACCTGTCCAGCGAGGAAGGTTGTGTCAGCCTGGTAGAGGCTATCAGCAGCAAGGAAGACAAACTCCACATACTGGCGAACAACGCCGGCGTCACCTGGGGGGCGCCCCTGGAAGAATACCCGGATGAAGCCTGGGATCGTATTTTCCGGCTGAACGTCAAATCCGCCTTTACCATGACCAAGAAGCTGCTGCCTTTACTGAGCGCCGCCGGTACCTTTCAGGATCCGGCACGAGTGATCAATACCACGTCTGTCGCAGGCAAACTCACCAGCAGTATGCAGGCCTATGCTTATGGCCCATCCAAGGCAGCGTTAAACCACCTTACTCAGATACTGGCCAACGAACTGGCGGAACGCCATATCAATGTCAATGCCATTGCGCCGGGGGTATTCCCCAGCCGTATGACCAAATTTATTATGAAACATGATGAGCTGGCCAAACAGCAGGCTGCCAGTGTGCCTTTGGGCCGTTTGGGTGAACCGCGGGATATGGAAGGCCTGGCCGTATTTCTTTGTGCGCCGGCCTCTTCCTATATCACCGGTAATATTATTTCCCTGGATGGCGGTACCAGCGTCAAGCCGGCCCCGTTTATTGGCTGAATCTGCTCTTCAGTCAGTTGATTTGTTCTCTCGGGTGCGCGATTATCCCGGCACCCGTTTCTATATTCCCTCCTTCTCACTTGCTTATTGTGTTTCAACATAAAGCAGCCGGCGCACTTATGGTGCGGCACTGTGCAATAGGTAGGTGCAGTCTTTTTGGTCTACATTAGTGGTTGGGCTGGTCTGTTGCCAAATCCGGCGCACCGGGCATGGATTGCCGAATAAAAAGTAACCGACCCACAAGTGTCAGACCACTTTTTCTGCAATGGCACAAATTTTGTAGACTAGCCTGCAAACGACCGGTAAAAAAATCTGCAGAAGACAGTTTTAAAAAAGGCAGTGATATAAGCAATTGTATATGATGAGAAAAGCCTTCGTTGTAACACAGTGTCTGGCTGAATGACTGAAACCACTTTGCATCAACAGATAGCAAACCCTGCCCCCGATGGCGGTGAGACAAGCACTATGGGTATTGATTGGAAGAACTATTCCTGCAAGGAACATTATGACGAACTGATCAGCAGTCCGGGCAACGCCAGGGCACCGGCCCGGCGGCTGGTGAATTATCTGGCATCACTGACACCGGAAGAGCTGGAAACCCGTCGCCAGACGGCGGAAGTGACCATTCAGCAAATGGGTATTACCTTCACGGTCTATACGGACGAAGGCAACATCGACCGCTCCTGGCCATTCGATATTATTCCCCGGATCATTGCCGCAAAACAGTGGGAAAAAACCGCCAATGGTTTAAAGCAGCGCCTAAAAGCCTTGAACCTTTTTATCAATGATCTCTACCACGATCAGAAAATTCTCAAAGACGGTATCGTCCCCAAAGAAATCATTCTGGATTCGAAAAACTTTCGTAAGGAATGTGTCGGGGTATCGCCACCCTTGGGGGTGTGGGCGCATATCTGTGGCACCGATCTGGTGCGCGACAAGGACGGGGAGTTTTACGTACTGGAAGATAATTTGCGGGTACCTTCCGGCGTGTCCTACATGCTGGAAAATCGCGAAATTACCAAACGGGTGTTACCGGAATTTTTTGAAAGCGATCGCATTCTGCCTATTGATGAATACCCTGCCAAACTGTTCGACATGCTGGAATCCCTGGCGCCCCGCAAAGTGCGCCAGCCGGAAATTGTGGTATTAACGCCCGGCATTTTTAACTCTGCCTATTTTGAGCATGCCTACCTGGCCCTGCAGATGGGGGCAGAGCTGGTGGAAGGCCGCGATCTGGTGGTAGGTGACGATGACTGCGTGTACATGAAAACCATCGCCGGGCTGGAACGGGTGGATGTGATTTACCGGCGTATCGATGATTTGTTCATTGACCCGGAAGCATTCCGCAAGGATTCCATGCTGGGGGTTCCCGGCCTGATGCGTGCCTGGAAAAAAGGCAAGGTAGCGTTAGCCAACGCGCCCGGCGCCGGGGTGGCCGACGACAAGGTGGTGTACGCCTATGTGCCGGACATTGTGAAATATTATCTGGATGAAGATCCGATTCTGCCCAATGTAGAAACCTATCTTTGCGAGGATGAAAAACAGCGCAGTTATGTACTGGCCAACCTGGATAAGCTGGTGGTGAAGCCAGCCAATGAATCCGGTGGTTACGGCATGCTGGTGGGGCCCCATTCCACCAAGAAGGAGCGGGCCACCTTTGCCGAACTGATCAAGAGCAATCCCCGCAACTATATTGCCCAGCCTACCCTGAGTTTATCCACGGCACCGACCCTGGTGGATGACGGCAAGGTGGAACCCCGGCACCTGGATCTGCGCCCTTTTATTTTACAGGGTAATGACACTTACGTGACTACCGGAGGGCTGACCCGGGTGGCCATGCGCAAGGGGTCGCTAGTAGTCAATTCATCCCAGGGTGGTGGCAGTAAGGATACCTGGATTATTGATACGGAGGGCAAATCCTGATGTTGTCTACCGTAGCTGAAAGACTTTACTGGGCCGCCCGTTATCTGGAGCGGATGGAAAACACGGCCCGCCTGGTAAAGGTCTATACCAACCTGATACTGGACCTGCCCGATGATGTGAACATCGGCTGGTATAACCTGGTGGATCTGAACAGCTGCAGCGATGTGTTTGATAAGCGTTATAAAAATCAGACCGAACGCAATGTGGTGAAATTTCTGCTGGCGGACGAAAACAATCCCAATTCCATGATCCGTTCCCTGTGGGCGGTGCGGGAAAATATCCGTACCTCCCGGGACGAAGTGCCGGTGGAAACCTGGGAACAGATCAACGAACTGAATCTTTACGTTAAAGAAAACGTCAGCAAGGCCATCAGTCGCACCAAGCGTCATGATTTTCTGGATACCATTATCCAGGGTTGCCAGCAAATCAATGGTCTGCTCAGTGGCACCATGAGCCAGGCGGCGGGTTGGCAGTTTTTACGGGTGGGGCGTAATCTGGAACGGGCGGATATGACCACCCGCATACTGGACGCGGGTGCCGCGGTGATCATCAGCTCCCATGATACCGATCCGGCATCCAACCTGCGGCAACTGGTGTGGGGCAATGTGCTGTCATCCCTCAGTGCCTATATCCCCTACCGCAAAGCCATGCGCGCCAAAGTGAAAGGCGAGGATGTGATCCGGTTCCTGGTGGAAGACCAGTATTACCCGAGGTCCCTGAATTTTTGTTTAAGCCACATGCAGGATGCGGTGAGCCATTTTCCCCATCCCGAAAAGGTGACCAGGCAGATCACCCGGCTGAAAAAACGGGTGCTCGGAAAGGATGATTACAGCCAGATTGATCAGACCTTTCGTGACTACCTGAACGATGTGCAGATCGGCATTGCTGACCTGCACGGGTACTTTGCCGAAGCCTGGTTCCCCGGCCATTCATAAATATCGTTGTTGTTGAATCAGAGACAGAGCCATGACAATCCGAGTTGCACTGCGTCATCTCACGGACTATCAGTTTGATCGTCCGGTACAGGTCTACCCGCACATACTGCGCTTGCGGCCGGCGCCCCATTGCCGCACCAAAATTCATGGCTATTCACTGAAGGTAAAACCGGAAGGGCATTTTATTAACTGGCAGCAGGACCCTTTTGGCAACTTCCAGGCACGGCTGGTTTTTCCGGAAAAAATCAAACGCCTGACCTTTGAGGTGGAGGTGATTGCCGACATGACGGTGATCAACCCCTTCGATTTTTTTCTGGAGGAATCGGCGCAAACCTATCCCTTTGAATACGACGAACAGACCACCCGGGAACTGAAACCCTATCTGGAAAAAATTGAACCGGGCCCTTTGCTGAAGGAATGGCTTGCCAGCGTGAACAACCCGCCGGAAGGAACGGTGGATTTTCTGGTGTACCTGAATCAGAAACTGCAACAGGACATTGCCTACGGTATTCGTATGGAACCGGGGGTGCAGACCTGTGAAGAAACCCTGAAGTTAAAAAAAGGCTCCTGCCGGGACACGGCCTGGCTGTTGATTCAGATCATGCGTCACTTTGGTCTGGCGGCCCGTTTTACCTCCGGCTACCTGGTGCAGTTAACCCCGGATGTGAAAGCCCTGGATGGCCCCAGCGGCCCGGAAGCGGACTTTACCGATCTGCACGCCTGGTGCGAGGTGTATATTCCCGGTGCCGGCTGGGTGGGGCTGGATCCCACCTCCGGATTGCTGGCCGGTGAAGGCCATATTCCCCTGGCCTGCACACCGGACCCGGTATCTGCCGCTCCCATTACCGGGGCCACCGGCAAGTGCGAAGTCAGTTTCGATTACGCCAACGAAGTCTTCCGTATTCATGAAGATCCCCGGGTCACCAAACCCTATACCGATGAACAATGGCAGACCATTCTGGCCCTGGGGGATGCGGTGGATCAGTCCCTGGAACAAAACGATGTGCGCCTTACCCTGGGGGGTGAACCTACTTTTGTGTCCGTTGATGATATGGAGTCGGCCCAGTGGACCACGGCGGCGCTGGGTGAGCAAAAACTCAAGCTGGCCAAGGATCTGTTGCTGCGCCTGCGGGACCAGTTCGGCCCCAACGGCATCGTGCATTACGGTCAGGGAAAATGGTACCCGGGGGAAGAGCTTCCCCGCTGGGCCCTGGGCTGTTTCTGGCGCAAGGACGGTCAGGCCCTGTGGGAAGACAAAGTCCTGCTGGCCCGGGTAGACAAGGATTACGGTTTTGATAATGAGGATGCCAAAATCTTCAGCAAACAGCTGGCCCGGCATCTGGCACTGAATCCAAAATTCTGTCAGCCCCTGTATGAAGACACGCTTTACTATTTGTGGAAAGAACAGAGCCTGCCCAACAACCTTGATCCGTTGAAAGCCAATCTGAAAGACAGCCTGGAAAGGCGCCGTATTGCCCGGGTGTTAAAACAGGGGCTGGATGAGCCGGTGGGCTATGTACTGCCTCTGGGCTGGGACGGGGTTAAAAACAGCTGGCGTTCCAGTGAATGGCCCATGCGCAACGAACGCATTCTGCTGATTCCCGGTGATTCGCCCGCCGGGCTAAGGCTGCCGCTGGATTCCCTGCCCTGGGTAAGCGACCAACAGAAACGCCGCGAATTCGATGCCGAGCGTGACCCCTTTTCCACCCCGGAACAACTGGGTGAGGTGGCCAGCCTTTATCTCCAGACAGTGCCGGATGTCGCCCAGGTACAGCACGAACAATTGCAGACCATGGATGATGCCGACATAGATGCCGAGGGCGCTACTGATGTAGTCCGCACCGCCCTTTGTGTCGAGGCCCGCAATGGCCGCCTGCATATCTTTCTGCCACCGCTCCATTACCTGGAACATTTTGTGGCGCTGATTCATGCCATTGAACTCAGCGCCGGTGAACTGAAAATGCCGGTGGTGCTGGAAGGTTACGAGCCCCCCAAAGACCCGCGTTTGTGCAGCCTGCTGGTAACCCCCGATCCCGGCGTGATTGAAGTGAATATTCATCCTGCCAAATCCTGGAAGGAGCTGGTGAACAACACCCGGGTGCTCTATGACGAAGCCTGGAAATCCCGCCTGGGCACGGAAAAGTTCATGCTGGATGGCCGCCACACCGGCACCGGCGGTGGCAACCATGTCACCCTGGGGGGCGCCACGCCCGCTGACAGCCCGTTTCTGCGGCGTCCGGATCTGCTGCGCAGCCTGGTGACTTACTGGCAGCATCATCCGGGGCTGTCCTATCTGTTTTCCGGCATGTTTATTGGCCCTACCAGCCAGGCGCCCCGGGTAGATGAAGGCCGCGATGAAATGCTCTACGAGCTGGAAATTGCCTTTCAGCAAATGCCCAGAGGGGAAGTGGCACAACCCTGGATGGTAGACCGGCTGATGCGCAATCTGCTGATCGATATCACCGGTAATACCCATCGTTCGGAGTTCTGTATCGACAAGCTCTATTCCCCGGGTAGCGCCAGTGGCCGCCAGGGATTACTGGAATTTCGTGGTTTTGAAATGCCGCCCCATTACCAGATGGCTCTGGTGCAGGTATTGCTGATCCGTTCGCTGGTGGCCCGTTTCTGGGACAAACCCTACGAACAACCGTTGGTGCGCTGGGGCACCAATCTGCACGACCGCTTTATGCTGCCCCATTATGTGTGGCAGGACATCCGCGATGTGGTGGAGGATCTGCAGCAGCAGGGTATTCCCTTCCAGCTGGACTGGCTGCTGCCCTTTGAAGAGTTCCGCTTTCCCCATTACGGCCGCATCAATCTGGATGATATTGAAATCGAATTGCGCTGGGCCATCGAGCCCTGGCATGTGCTGGGGGAAGAGATTACCAGCCAGGGCACTGCCCGCTTTGTGGATTCGTCCGTTGAGCGTTTGCAGGTAAAAGTCACCGGCATTAACACCGCCCGCTATGTGCTGGCCTGCAATGGTCGCCGGGTGCCACTGAACCCCACCGGGCGCCATGAGGAATACGTGGCCGGGGTACGCTACCGGGCCTGGCAGCCGCCGTCGGCACTACACCCCACCATTGGTTTGCACGTACCGCTGGTGTTTGACCTGATTGATACCTGGAATGGCCGGTCGATTGGTGGCTGTACCTACCATGTGACGCATCCCGGCGGCCGCAGCTACGATACTTTCCCTGTGAATGCTTTTGAGGCAGAATCCCGCCGCGTGAATCGCTTCTGGGATCACGGCCACACCCAGGGCACCATCACGCCGCGGCCGTTCAATGATGCCATCCGGGAATTTTTTCCTGACCAGCAGCCTCCAAGGCCCATGGCGCCACCGCCGGAGGAGCCCGCTGGTGAGTACCCACATACCCTGGATCTGCGTCGTACGGTGATGTGACTTCTGGCCAATATCCCCCATAATAGGGTCAACAGGCCCCGGTACCGATCTCGCTATGCAACCGACTTCCAACACAGTTACTGACCAGCAGCCCCTGGGCTACCAGACCCAGGCCCAGGGGTACGATGAAGTCTATGGCGCGGATGGCAACATTCGCGACCACTGGCAGTACCTGTTCGAAAGCCTGAACGAACTGGGCCAGCAGGCCATTGATGAACGCCATGTCAAAGCCCAGCGTATTCTGCGGGATGACGGCGCCACCTATAACGTGTACCAGCAGGAAGCCGCCCGCAGCCGGGCCTGGTTTCTGGACCCCATTCCCCATATGCTCACCAGCGAGGAATGGGGCAATATCGAATCCGGCCTGCTGGAACGTTCCGAATTACTCAATCTGCTGCTGACGGATATTTACGGTCCCCGGGAAATTATCAAATACGGCCTGGTGCCGCCGGAACTGATCTTTTCCCACAAAGGCTTTTTGCGCCCCTGCCATGACGCCAAGTTGCCCGGCGAACATCAGCTGATCCTGCATGCGGTGGATATGGTGCGCAATGCTGACGGTGACATGTGTGTCATCAGCGATCGCACCCAGGCTCCCAGCGGTGCCGGTTATGCGCTGGAAAACCGCACGGTAATGTCGCGGATTTTCCCCAGTCTGTTCCGCGACAGCCACGTGCACCGGCTGGCCCTGTTTTTCCGCTCCCTGCGCCACAAGCTGGCGGGTTTGAGCCTGGGCAGCAAGGTGCCCAGAATCGTGGTGCTTACCCCGGGGGCTTTTAACGAAACCTATTTCGAACATGCCTACCTGGCCAATTATCTGGGTTTTAACCTGGTGCAGGGGGGCGATTTAACGGTGCGCAATGGCTTTGTATGGATGAAATCTCTGCAGGGGCTGCGCAAGGTGGATGTGATCCTGCGCCGGGTGGATGATGTGTATTGCGACCCGGTGGAACTGCGTGGCGATTCCCATTTGGGGGTGCCCGGCCTGCTGGAAGTGATTCGTTCCGGCCGGGTGGTAGTAGCCAATCCCCTGGGTTCCGGTGTGCTGGAAAACCCGGCCCTGTTAAAGTTCCTGCCGGATATCGGCCGCTTTTTCCTCGGCCGTGAACCCCGTTTGCCGTCGGTGGAAACCCACTGGTGTGCGGATCAGAATGATCATCAGTATGTACTGGATCATTTCGACGAGATGGTGATCAAGCCGGTGTACCGCCAGCCGGGATCTTTCAGTCAGCTGGTGTCGGAAATGGATGAAGACGCCAAACTCAAACTGAAACAGGCCATGGCGCAAAATCCCCATCTGTTTGTGGGCCAGCGCTATGTGCGCCCGTCGCAAACACCTGCCTGGTACCGCAAATCCCTGGAATCCCGCCCGGCCATTCTGCGCAGTTTTTCGGTGGCGGGTGAAAGCTCCTATTGTGTCATGCCCGGTGGCCTCACCCGGGTGGGCGCCAAAGCCGATACCAGTATTCTCACTAACCAGAAAGGCTCCAAAAGCAAAGACACCTGGGTGATTGCCTCGGAGCCGGAAAAACAGATTTCCCTGTACACCGAATCCGCTACTGCACCGGCCGAAAACAGCGATCACAGCACCGACCTGCCCAGTCGGGTGGTGGAAAACCTGTTCTGGATGGGCCGCTATGCCGAGCGGGCCGAAGCCGCGCTGCGCCTGCTGCGTTCTGTGTTTGTGCGGCTCAATGGTTTTGAATATTTATCGGCAGTGGCTACCCAAACCCTGCTGCGTTCCGTGACACACCTGACCAATACCTACCCCGGTTTCACGGTGAAAAATACTGACATCTTTAGCGCACCGGAAGACGAACTCTTGTCCGTGGTGCTGGATGAAAAACGTATAGGTGGTGTGGCTTCCAGCCTGGTGGCCATGCTGGGTTCCGCGGAAGAAGTGAAAGAACTGCTTTCCGCAGATACCCAGCGGGTAATCAATGATATCCGCGATGAACTGGAAACCCTGAAGAAAAATTTCCCCAATCAGATATCGTCCGCGCCGGAAGAAGCACTGGATCCCCTGGTAACTACCTTGCTGGCCTTATCGGGCCTGTGTCAGGAAAGCATGATCCGTGGTATGGGCTGGCGCTTTCTGGAAATGGGGCGGCGATTTGAACGGGCACTGCAAACCATTTCCCTGTTGCGGGCCACCACCGTGCCGGTATTAACGGACAATGATGAAATGATTCTGCTGGAGTCGGTGCTGTTCAGTGTGGAAGCCCTGATTACTTACCGGCGACGTTACCGCACCGATATGAAAGTGGAAAATGCCCTGGACCTGATCATGCTGGACGAAAGCAATCCCCGTTCACTCATTTATCAGTTGTCACGGCTGGAATCCCACTTACAGGCGTTGCCAAAACGCAAAGCGGATGTGCGCCTGCTGCAGGAAGAACGCGCCGTGCTGGAAGCAAAAACTTCCCTGCAGTTATCGGATTTGAGCGAACTGGCGAAAACAGAAGAAGGCCTGGGTATTCGTGAAAACCTGGATCAGCTGCTGGTACGGGTTCAGCACCTGCTGGTGGATGGTACCACCGAGTTGTCGGATCGTTTCTTCGATCATGCCGCCGGCCCGCAGCCTTTGACCAAATCCGGGTGGGAACTGTAATGATCAAATATCAGATCCGTCATACCACCACCTACAAATACGCCGACAAGGTTACCCAGTGTCATAACCTGGTGTATCTGCTGCCGCGGGATACCAATCATCAGCGTTGTATTAACGTGTCCCTGTCAGTGAACCCGCAGCCATCCCATTCGCAACGGCGTTTTGATTACTTCGGTAATCAGAGTTTTTATTTTTCCGTGGAAAAAGCCCATAAGGAACTGGAAGTCACCGCGTTAAGTCAGGTGGAAGTCAAGGAATCACGCCCTACGCTGGATCTGGATTTTGGTATTACCTGCGAACAGGCCCGCAAGCTGATGAAAGACGGCCAGAGCGAAGTGACGCTGCTGGCCCGGGAATTTACCCTGGATTCCCCCATGGTGGCGGCGGCGCCGGATCTGCGCGATTACGCCCGGGAATTTTTTAAACGGGACCGGCCGTTGCTGTCGGCCGTGCGGGCTCTCACCACCCGGATCTATAAAGATTTTACCTATGATCCCGGCTTCAGCTCGGTCGCCACGCCACTGTCTGACGTCATGGCCCATCGCCGTGGCGTCTGTCAGGACTTTGCCCATCTGGCCATCGGCTGTTTGCGCTCCATGGGATTCCCCGCCCGTTATGTCAGTGGTTATATCGAAACCCTGCCGCCCCCGGGCCAGGAAAAACTGGTGGGCAGCGATGCCACTCACGCCTGGGTGGCGGTGTATTCCCCCGGCGAGGGCTGGTTCGAGTTTGATCCCACCAACGACAAACTGGCGGAAGAGCAGCATATCACCACCGCCTGGGGTCGGGATTATTCGGATGTATCGCCCCTTAAAGGTGTCATTTTCGGTGGCGGTAACAAGCATTCACTGGCGGTGGCCGTGGATGTGAATCGGGTGGCCTGAATCCTGATGTTTCGCCCGGATTTGGACTATCCAAACACCGGGCGAAGCGACATTTTTATGCGGATTGTAACAATGACTATATAGTCCACTCAGATCCGTTTCTCTCCTGTTCTCAACCCTGAAAACTTCCCGCGATTTGTCGCCAAATGACAGCCATAAGAGTCAATTGGGCCTAGATAGTCACCCTGTATTCCCTTAAGCTTGTTTACCCTCCGGATTGTCTGACAATCCGGACAGATGTACCAAGTTTTCAAAGAGAGACTAGGCTATAAATACAAAGAATCGCAACTCTGCGATTCCGCTCAAGAGTGAACTTTCAGGGTAGAGTATGTTGTCATTACCGAAAGAGTTGGACGCCGTGGACTACTCGTTTCAGCGTGCCTATGTGAACGGCATGATGAAACTGATCGCCCGCCTGTTTCAGGCCGGCAGCGAAGTGGACGACGTCATCAAACGTGAAGTGGAAGCCTTGCCGGATGGTTATGTGTTTCGTATGGAAGCCGCACCGGGCACACCCTGCCTGGTGTTGCAAAAGCGCGATAACATCATGCACATCCTGCCGGACGATACCCCACTCAAATCCAATCTGGTGATTCGCTTTAAACACATCACCCATGCGTTTCTGGTGTTTTCCTTTCAGGAAGGAACAGCCACGGCCTATGCTAATGATCGCCTGTTAATTGATGGCGACACTTCGCTGGCCATGAAAGTGGTGCGTTGCCTTAACCGGGTGCAGTCGGTGGTACTGCCAAAAGTCGTTGCAGAGAAAGCGGTGAAAACCTATCCCGATCTCAAGCTGCTGGACAAGATGCAGATATCCACGAAAACCTACAGCAAAATGCTGATGAATTTAGTGAAAGCGATATAACACAAAGAGATTTCAACATGGCCAGAGATTATTACGAATTTTTCTGTCCCGTAAAAATTGTTGCGGGTTTTAAAGCACTGGAACACGTTCCCTATGAACTGGGTTCCCATGGCGCCTCCAATCCATTGATTATTACCGATAAAGGCGTACGCAGTGTGGGCCTGGTGGATCATGTCACCAAAGCCATGGATGCGGGCGAAGTCAAAACCGCCGGTATTTTTGAAGATGTACCGCCGGACTCCTCCACGTCGGTGGTAACCCGCTGCGCGCATTATTATCGCGAGCAGGGTGCCGATTCCATTATTGCCATTGGTGGTGGCTCGGTGATTGATACCGCCAAGGCGGTTAATATTCTGGTATCCGAAGGCGGCGATAACCTCAAGGATTATTCCGGCACCGGCATTCTTACCCGCCCCCTCAAGCCTTTCTTTGTGGTACCCACCACCGCGGGCACCGGTTCAGAAGCCACACTGGTATCCGTCATCAAGGATGATGATACCGGGGCAAAAATTCCCTTTGTGTCCCATTTTCTGTTGCCCGATGTGGCGGTGCTCGATCCCCGCATGACCATGAGCCTGCCACCGAAAATTACCGCGGCCACCGCCATGGATGCCATGACGCATGCGGTGGAATCCTTCACCTGTCTGGCAAAAAATCCCATCAGTGACAGCTATGCCACGGCGGCCATTAAAAAGATTTCCGATAATCTGGTTCGGGTGCTGAACGAACCCGGTGATGTTGAAGGCCGTCTGGAACTGGCGCAGGCCGCTACCATGGCCGGTATTGCCTTTTCCAATTCCATGGTGGGACTGGTGCATGCACTGGGCCATAACGTGGGTGCGGTGTCCCATGTGCCGCACGGTATCTGCATGAGCATTCTGATGCCGCACGTATTGCGCTTTAATCTGTCGGAACGTGCTGAACAGATCGGTGATCTGTTGCTGCATTTGGCGGGTCCGGATGTGTATGCCTCCACACCCGCGGCACAGCGTGCCGAGCGTGCCATTGCCCGTATCGAGGAACTGAAAGAGGAAGTGTACAGCATCTGCCAGTTACCCCGGACCCTGTCCGAAACCGGTGCAGTACAGCGCAATGATCTGCCGAAAATTGCCCAGATGTCGCTGGACGATGGCGCCATGCTGCTAAACCCTATCGACGCCACCTACGATCAGGCCCTGGAAGTTTTACAGCAGGCGTTTTGATCTGCGGGCTCCCCGGTATTCGGGGAGCCTTCTTCACCGATCAATGAATCCGGTGTTTATCCAGCACTACAGAAACCGGTTAACACAAGCGATAAAAGCAGCGCTAAAAAGGGCGGTTGCAGCTGTTGCAGTTGCAGGCATAGAATGGATGTATTCGAGCGATAAATCAGCCTTTGCTAATGGTGACTGTCTATGGCTTCCGTTTGTTTTCGTGCCTTCCACTACAGTATTTCCCTGCTCCTGATCTGCTCATTGTGGAGTTGTTCCCGCAGTCCGGTGTCCTATGACTATGATCCCGGTATTGATTTTGTGGCTTTCAAAAGTTACCAGTGGCTGAAGAAGGATCATACCGGGCAGGAAGATCCCAGAATCCGTAATGATCTGCTGGATGAGCGTATCCAGCGGGCGATTGATGACACCCTGACCCGTCGCAATTACATCCGCCAGGAAAACGGCCCCGTGGATTTTAAAGTCAGCTACCAACTGGGCATTGAAAAGCGTACCGATGTGGATGAAATTGAAACCGGTATCGGTTTTGGTTACCGCTTTACCCATCTGGGGTTTCGTACTGATACCATCGTGCGGGAATACAACGAAATTACCCTGTACATCGATATGATTGATCCTGACACGCAAAAACTGATCTGGCGGGGAATGCGTACTTACCGTTATCAGAAAGGCGGCACAGTTGCCGAAAGAGAAGCCCGTATTCAGGCGATTGTCGCAGAAATTCTGAATGGCTTTCCACCGCGCAAGTAGACAGATGCTACTGATGGGTTATAAGCCTTTGCCAGCGCCTTTGATTAAAGACCTTTATTGAAAGGCAACCAGGATCTGTTTTGCAGCTCCTGCCACAGGCGCAAGGTAAAAAGCGCATCCTGGTGGCCTTCGTGGCTGAAGGCGGTAAACAGGTCTTCCCAGTGGTTCAGTTCCCAGTAGCGATAGGGCGTTTGTATTACCATTACCTGGCCCTGGCTGCGGGTCGGAATGCAGCGCCCATAGGATTGCCCAAGAGCCGGATCCAGTGCTGCCAGCAAGCTGTCGGTATCCTGCGGGTGATCAATTCCCTTGCCATCCTTGTCATAGTCAAACTGCAGACAGTTGTCGGGTGCCATCACCTCGGTCAGCTGGCCGTTCTGATTATAGCTGCAGTTAATGCGCTTCCCGTCCGGGAATTTCAGTTGCAGCAACCTGCCCACCGGATCCCGGTGGAAACGCATCATTGAATTTTCGCCTTCGTTGCAGGCAATCAGCATACCACAGGCATCAAATTGCGGGTTGGGCATGGCGGTGGCGTTCTGGCCATCCGCTGACTTGCGCCCCGGTTGGGAATCCCCTTGTCCGGTATCGGCGGGTGGTTCGCTGTCCTGTAACAGTTCACCGGCATCGCTCCAGGTCAGTTCACGGCGCAACTCGCTATTAATCTGCACCGCAACGGGCAATGGCGAATCCCGGTATTCATAGCGGTAACTGAGCCCGGAAGGAAAACGCACTTCCCGCACCCGCCCGCAGGAAAAATAGTCACACTCCCAGCTGTTGCCCAGAGCATCACAAAAGCTGATCGGTAACAGTTGTTCGTTGTAGATCAGGTTAAAACCGCCACCGGCAGGATCAAGATAAGCGGTAAGGTTGCCGAAGCCATCAAAGTAATACTGAAACTCGTTACCGGCAGGATTGCAGATACGTAACAGGCGGGCATCCGGTTCAAAATAATAATGGCTGGTGCCGCCACAGGCGTTGGTGTGCTCCGCCTCGCAAAGTTGCGGTGAAAGTTTTATCCGTTGTTGCCGTTGCTGTTGATCCTGCAGGGCGATCACGGTGGTGTTCTCTTTATCCCGGTAGCTTTGCAGCTGCCAGTGAGAGCCGTTGGCGGATACCTGATCCGCTTGTATTTGTACCTCATTCCCGGTGTGGCTGCGCACAAGGGCCAAACAGTTATTTTGATAAGAGTATTGCTCCAGCGCACCCTGATAGTTTTCAGAACCAATCAGCTGGTGATGCTCATCATAGTGGTAGCGCACCAGACACAATGGCTGATGCTGTTGTCTGTTGAGCAGAATTTCCTGTAGTCGTGAGCCCTGGTATTGCAGGTGCAGCATCAGGCCGCGCTCGTTGCGCAAGGCCAGCAGGTGCTGGCCATCGGGCCCGTATTCACATTGCCAGAAATGGCCCTGGCTTTGGGTTATGCGTTCCAGCCGGCAACTGTGGCGCCCGCTGAATGTCATCAGGGGCTTACTACGGAATTTCACCAGCCAGCGGGTGCCGCTCTCCCGGTAGAGTATGACCTGATGCTGACTGTTGCTGGCGAAGGTGCCGATGTCCGGTACCGGCAAGGTGCACTGCACGCCCTGGTGAAAGAAATGGGCGTGATTATTTCGGATATCCAGGCCAGCGGAAAACGGATGATACCAGCCGGCCCCCAGCGCAGAATCCTGCGGGGCATCACTGCTGTCGCAGGCCCAACCCCGTACCCAGGGCAGCGGCAACCTGCCGGGAATAACGAAGTCTTCCTTTTGCCAGTGGGTAGCTCCGGTGACCGGGTTTATGCAGTCTTCCAGATTGGAAAACGGCAGTTGGTGAGCCAGGCTGAGCAGATTGGGCTGTTCCCCTTCCGCGTAATGGTTAATGGCCAGAGCCCCGGCGCCCTGGGGTGGCACCTTCATCTGATGGGGCTGATTAACCGACACCCGGGCATAGCGCCGTGGGGCGCTGGCTTTCAGCACGGCGGCCACTTGTTGCAGGTTATCGGCCACGGCACAGGTCAGTTCGCTAAGCCCCGGGTATTCCTGTTTTGGCGTGGAAAGGCCAAGCGCCTTGCGCAGGGCGGCGGTCAGTATGGCATGGGGGTTGGCTGCGGGCAGCTCGCTGATAAAGCGTTGCAGACCGGTTTTGTGGGCGCTGTCCTGGGCCAGCAACAGCAGGGATTCTTGCAGGGCCCACCTCTGCTCCGGGGTGATTTCCTGATGGTTAGATCCTTGCAGCAGATAATCGATCCAGGGCTGCACCGACAGGGCGGGCATGACGGGTTTGAAGTACTGATCCCAGAATTGTGTGGCCTGAGTCTGTTCAACCTGGATTCTCTCGGCCTGGATTTGTGCCGGCTCAGTCTGTGCCGGTTGCTGGTGCTGCAGGTGAACCCGGATACTGGCCAGGTTCTGGTCCAGGCTTTTCAGGGCTTCCTTGCGGTCGTTCCAGGCGTTGGGATCTGGCTGTGGCATCAGCAGCAGATCGTAATGCCCTGCGATCGCCCGGTCTTCAAAAATCCGGCCCTGATGATCGGTAATGCCTTCGAGAACAATATCCGGATTGGCCTGGCTGATCAGGCGGTAAGGAATGCCGGGTACCGGTGTCTGCTCCCTGTCGCCGAAATGATAGCGAATGCTCAGCCAGTGGTGGCGCTGTTCCAGGGGCATGGCCCGCAAGCGAGTGGGCTTGAGATTGGCGGTAATGGCAAAAGCTTTGAGCATCGTATTAGTAGAAACTTATCGGCAGACTGTCGGGTTTTGTTTCTATAGAGACGATGGGGGAAAAAAGAATTGCCTGAAAATAAATCAGTGGCGCCAGAACATGGGGGTAAAGAGTACCAGCAGGGTAAAGATTTCCAGCCGCCCCAGCAGCATGCTGAAGCACAGAATCCACTTGGCGGTATCGCTGATGCTGCCGTAGTTGGCGGCCACGTCCTGCAAACCGGGGCCCAGGTTGTTGAGGCAGGCAGCAACGGCAGAAAAGGCCGTGACAAAATCCATTCCCGTGGCGGCTACCGCCAGAAAGAGTACGCAGAAACTCATCAGGTACACACCAAAAAATCCCCACACCGCTTCCACCACGCGATCCGGCACGGCCTTGTTGTTCAGCTTGATTATCATCACCGCATTGGGGTGTATCAGGCGGCGCATTTCCCGCAGTCCCTGTTTGAAAATCAAATGTACCCGGATGGCTTTGACGCCGCCGCCGGTGGAACCGGCACAGGCACCGATAAAGCTGCCCATAATAAGGGCTACCGCAATTACCGGTGGCCAGTTGGCAAAGTCGGCGGTGGCGTAGCCGGTGGTGGTGGCAATGGACACCGTCTGAAAGAGTGCATGACGAAAGGCCAGATAGGTGTCGTCATACTGGTTGAACATCATCAGCGCCACAAAGGTGAACAGGGAAATGGCCGCCATTACCCCGATATAAAAACGGAATTCAGGATCGGTAAAATAATGGGACACGCTGCGATGGCGCCAGGCAATAAAGTGCAGCCCGAAATTAATCCCCGCCAGCAACATGAAAAACACGGTAATAAATTCAATCGCCGCATTATCAAAAAAACCGATGCTGGCATCGTGCGTGGAAAAACCACCAATGGCCACGGTGGAAAAACTGTGGGTGATGGCATCGAAGGCATCCATGCCCGCCAGAAAATAACTGACGGCACAAATGAGTGTCAGGGACACATAGATCATCCATAGCGCTTTGGCGGTTTCTGCAATCCGTGGTGTGAGCTTGTTGTCCTTGATGGGGCCCGGGGTTTCGGCACGGTATAACTGCATGCCACCAATGCCCAGCATGGGCAGAATGGCCACCGCCAGTACGATAATCCCCATACCGCCCAGCCATTGCAGCTGTTGCCGGTAATAGAGTACGGATTTGGGCAGGTCATCAATATGGGTGAGTACAGTGGCACCGGTGGTGGTGAGCCCGGAAATGGATTCAAACACCGCATCGGTAATGGGCATGTGGGGGGATTCCCCCAGAATAAAGGGAATGGAACCGTACAATCCCAGCACCGTCCAGAATAATACCACCACAACGAAACCGTCGCGCACCCGCAGATCGTCCTTCACATTGTGGACGGGCAGCCAGCACACCATGCCGGATAGCAGGGTAATGGCAAAGGCCGCCAGAAACTGCATCTGGCCACCGTCGCCGTAAATCAGGGCTACCACCACCGGCGGCAACATGGTGGCACTGTACACCATGAGCAAAACGCCAAGTATGCGAAGGATAATCGCCGGATGCATGCTGCCCCTTAAATGCTAGAAGAAAGTAATGCCCACCTGGAACAAACGCTCGACGTCGCTGATGCGGCGTTTATCCACCAGGAACAGAATCACGTGATCATCGGACTGCACCACAATATCATCGTGGGCAATCAGTACTTCGTTGCCGCGTACAATGGCGCCGATGGTGGTGCCTTCCGGCAGATCAATTTCACCGATGGCCTTGCCCACCACCTTGGAAGATTTTTCATCGCCGTGGGCAATCGCCTCTATGGCTTCTGCCGCACCCCGGCGCAGGGAATGCACATTCACCACATCACCGCGGCGTACATGGGTGAGCAGACTGCCGATGGTGGCTTGCTGCGGCGAAATGGCGATATCAATATCACCGCCCTGTACCAGATCCACATAGGCAGGGTTATTAATCAGCGTCATTACCTTGCGGGCCCCCAGGCGTTTGGCCAGCATGGAGGACATGATGTTGGCTTCGTCATCATTGGTTACCGCCAGAAACACATCAGCGTCTTCCACGTTTTCTTCCAGCAGCAGATCCTGATCCGATGCGTTGCCGCGAATCACAATGGTTTTGTTCAGGCCTTCCGCCAGTGACTGGCACCGCCCCTGATTGCGTTCAATCATCTTGACCTGATAGCGGCCTTCCACCGCTTCTGCCAGGCGTTGGCCGATGTTGCCGCCACCGGCAATAATAATACGCTTGTAGTTGTGTTCCAGGCCCCGCAGTTCACTCATCACCGCGCGGATATGATTTTTGGCGGCGATAAAAAACACTTCATCGTCGGCTTCGATCACGGTGGTGCCTTCCGGCATGATGGCGCGGTCGCGACGGAAAATGGCCGCCACCCGGGTATCCACATTGGGCATGTGCTGGCGCAGATAACGCAACTCACGGCCCACCAGCGGGCCGTTGTAATAAGCGCGAACCGCCACCAGCTGAATGGCGCTTTCGGCAAAGTCCAGTACCTGCAGGGCGCCGGGGTGTTCGATCAATCGCTTGATGTAGTTGGTCACCACCTGTTCCGGGCTGATGATCACATCAATAGGAAAGGCTTCGTTGCCGAACAGGCCGGTGCGGTTGAGATAACTGTTAGCCCGGACCCGGGCAATCTTGGTGGGTGTGCGGTGCAGGGAATAGGCAACCTGACAGGCCACCATATTGATTTCGTCACTGTTGGTGACGGCAATCAGCATGTCGGCATCATCGGCGCCCGCTTGCTTTAAAACATGGGGGTAAGAGGCCATGCCCTGAACGGTGCGGATATCACAGCGTTCCTGCAGTTCGTGCAGGCGTTCGGAGTCGGTGTCCACCACGGTAATATCGTTGTGCTCACTGGCCAGGTTTGCAGCCAGTGTTCCCCCAACCTGTCCGGCGCCAAGAATAATTATTTTCATACGAGTAACGCTGGGTTATCACCCATCCAGCTGATGATTATGGGTAGAATAGCAGCTCAGTCCGCTTGCTGCTGCGAAGCCTGCGCAGTGACTTTACGCAATTTTGCATAATAAAACCCGTCGCTGCCACCGCTTTCCGGTAATAACTGCCGGCCGGCCAGTACATTCACTTGTTGCAGGCGCTGCTTTTCATCGCTTTTAAGCACAATGATATCTTCACTGGCGGTGGTTTCTGTTTTCAGAAACTGGTTGATCACCCGTTCGTTTTCCTGTGGCAGAATCGAACAGGTGGCATACAGCAGGGTGCCGCCCTGTTTGAGTAATGGCCAGCAGGCCTGCAGCAGTTGCAGTTGTGTTGCTGCCAGGGCGTTAATGTCCTTGCGCTTGCGTAGCCATTTAATATCCGGGTGGCGACGAATGACCCCGGTGGCGGAACAGGGGACATCCAGCAGGATGCGATCAAACTGTGTGCCCTGTTGTCTGGCGGATTCACAGAAAGCGAGCAGATCTTCGCACACCAGCCTGGCCGACAGTTGTAACCGGGAAAGGTTTTCCTCGATCCGTTCCATGCGTTTAGCGTCATTATCCACCGCTATCAGTTCCGCCAGCTCCGGCTGCTTTTCAAGTAAGTGGGTGGTTTTACCGCCGGGTGCTGCACAGGCATCCAGTACCTTGTCGCCCGGTTGCGGGTCCAGAATCCAGGCAGCCAGTTGCGCGGCCTCATCCTGCACGCTGCAGGTGCCCTCACTGAACCCGGGCAATGCCAATACATCCGCTGGCTGTTCCAGAATCAGGGCACTGGGTGACAGTTCACTGGTGCGGGCACTGATACGGGCCTGCTGTAGTTGCTTGAGGTAGGCATCGCGGTTCAGCTGGCGTGTGTTTACCCGCAGGGTCATGGGGCCGGGTTCATTATTGGCGGCGAGAATGTTTTCCCAGCGGTCGGGCCAGGCGGTTTTCAGCATATCCACCAGCCAGCCAGGGTGAGAATAGGTAACGGCAGGGGAGCGGCTGATGGCATCCGTCAGGGATTGCTTCTCCCTTTGGGCGCGACGCAGCATGCCGTTGAGCACTTTTACCGCCCAGGTCTTTTTCAGTTGCCGGGCCCCTTCCACGGTTTCGGAAATGGCGGCGTGATCGGGAATCCGCAGGTAGTAAAGCTGGAACAGGCCCACCAGTAACAGGGCGTGCAGGTCACTGTCCTTGGCTTTGAAGGGCTGGCGGATCAGCTGATTGGCGATCTGATCCAGCCAGGTGAACTGGCGGCACACACCAAAGCACAGGGCCTGCACCAGGCCGCGGTCTTCCGGGGCAGCCTGGTCCAGTACCTGCGGCAGCACATCATTCAGGGAGCGCCCCTGAAAAGCGTCCTTGCGGCTGGCTCGGCTAAGTGGCAGCACTTTGGTCAGTGCCAGGGCGGCAGTGGCGCGGCTATTCATCATCCATCAGAATCCATTAGCCCAAAAGAGCGCCGGGCTGGAACAGGTCCCGCTTGGCATTCAGGATGTCGGCTACAGAGAGTGCTTTGGCTCCGGGCAGTTGCAGCTTGGTAAGTGCTAACACACCGCTTCCTGTGGCTACCTGAATACCGTCCTTATCGGCCCCCAGAATCTCCCCGGGAGCGCCTTTGTCCTTGCGTTCCAGCAAGCGCGAGCCGTGAACCCGCAACACCTGATCGCCGATGCGGGTATGGGCCACCGGCCAGGGGGACAGCCCCCGAATCTTGTCGTGAAGGCTGGCCGCGGAATCCAGCCAGTCCAGCGCACCCTCTTCCTTGCTGAGCTTGTGGGCATAGTTGGCCAGGGTGTCGTCCTGGGGCTCCGGTGTAATCTTGCCTGCCGCGATCCGGTCAAGGGCTTCCACACAGGCTTCGGCACCCAGCAGCGCCAGGCGGTCGTGCAGGTCGCCGGCGGTTTCATTGGGGCCGATGGGGGTGACTTTTTTCAGCAGCATATCACCGGTATCCAGGCCGGCATCCATCTGCATGATGGTGACCCCGGTTTCGCTGTCGCCGGCGGCAATGGCCCGCTGAATCGGTGCGGCGCCGCGCCAGCGGGGCAACAGCGAGGCGTGTACGTTAATACAGCCCAACCGGGGAGTATCCAGCACTGCCTGGGGCAGCAGCAGGCCATACGCCACCACCACCATCAGGTCCGCCTGCAGGGCTTTCAGGGCCTCTACATCCGCCGGATCCTTGAAATTCTGGGGCTGGTAAACGGGAATCTCATGCTGCAGTGCCAGCTGCTTGACCGGGCTGGCGGTCAGCTTGCGGCCGCGGCCTGCCGGCCGGTCCGGCTGGGTGTAGGCAGCGATCACCTGGTGTTCGGATTCAAGAATAGCTGCCATGACACGCTCGGCAAAATCCGGCGTGCCTGCGAATACAATCTTCAGGGAATTCAAACTGTTAGGTCTCCTGGCGTGCTTTGACCTTGGTGCGTTGCTTCTGAGAGCGAACCAGCTTGCTGCGGATACGTTCGCGTTTGAGTTTGGAGATATGATCCACAAAGAGTTTGCCGTCTAAATGGTCAATTTCGTGCTGGATACACACCGACAGCAGGCCGTCGCACTCCATTTCGTAGGGTTCCCCGTGGCGGTCCAGGGCTTTCAGCAGAATCTTTTCCGCCCGCTCCACGGTTTCATAGTAACCGGGTACCGACAGGCAGCCTTCGTCGTACTCCTGCTTGCCATCGATCACTTCATATTCAGGATTGATTAGCACCATCGGCTGATTCTTTTCCTCAGAGATATCAATCACAATAAGGCGCTTGTGGACATTCACCTGAGTGGCCGCCAGACCGATGCCGGGGGCCTCATACATGGTCTCCAGCATGTCTTCCGCCAGTTTGCGAATCCCATCATCAACTTCACTGATGGGTTTTGCTACAGTTCGCAGCCGAGGATCCGGAAATTCAAGGATTTCGAGTAAAGCCATCTTGCGTATTAAACTTTTACCGGTTGCAGTTAAAAAATAATGACAAAAAGCTTGCTAAGCTATTGTGATATACGAGATTTTTGACGATCCTTAATCTCATCGACCAGGCACGTGAGCGTGACTAAGTTGGCTATTCTAGCGGAAGTCGGTTGATTAAGGGAAATTTCGTGAAATTACCGTCTATTATAAAGAGTTAAGGTAATAAGATTACTGAGGTTATCGGAAGTTAGCGCCCAAAATCCCTAGATTTGGCTATGACAAAACAAAGGATCAAACAATGATAAAATCGATTCTCAAACTGGCGGGTGCAGCGGTATTGGGGTTATCCATCAATGCTCAGGCTGCGGAATTGCGCCCGGGTCACCCGGATTCATACAACGTGAAAGAGGGTGACACCCTTTGGGATATCTCCAGTGCCTTTTTGCGCGATCCCTGGTTATGGCCCGAACTCTGGCACGTTAACCCGCAGATCGATAATCCCCATCTGATCTACCCCGGTGACACCATCAAGCTGGTGTATATCGACGGCAAACCCGCCTTTCAGGTAACCCGCGGCAACCGTACCATCAAGTACAATGCCGGTGATACCGTCAAGCTGACCCCTCAGGCCCGCATCACCCCGCTGGATACGGTGATCCCTGCCATTCCCCTGGAATACATCCAGCCGTTTCTGGTGGATAACCGGGTACTGACCCTGGAAGAGCTGGAAACCGCCCCCTATATCGTGGCCGGTGATGAGCAACACATTCTGATGGGTGCCGGCGATTACGCCTACGCCCGGGGCGACTGGTCCAATCCCGAGCGGGCCTACGGTATTTACCGTAAAGGCATTATTTATGTGGATCCCCAGTCGGAAGAAATCCTGGGTACCGGCGCGGAAGAGATCGGTATCGCCCGCTTTGAAAATTCCGAAGGTGATATCGGCCGTCTGAAGCTCACCACCTCCACATCAGATGCCCGTATTGACGACCGCCTGCTGCCCACTGAAGAAAGAAAAGTTAACTCCACCTTCTACCCCAAAGCACCGGATACCGAAGTGGATGGCCAGATCATTCACGTGTTCAGCGGCGTACGTAATGTAAGCCAGTGGAACGTGGTGGTACTGAACCGCGGTGATCGTGACGGAATTGAAGTGGGCGATGTACTGGCCATCTTCTCCCAGGGCGAAGTGGTGAAAGACCGCAACACCAACGAACGTATCAAACTGCCTGACCAGCGTCGTGGCATCCTGATGGTGTTCCGTACTTTCGACAAGGTGGCCTACGGTCTGATCCTGCGTAGTAGCGCACCGTTGAAAGTGCTGGATGCGGTGCGGAATCCCTAGTCTGCCAAATCATTTGTATTTCCAGAAAACGGCTCCCATGTGGAGCCGTTTTTTATTTCCCCAAATTAATTTCTGCAATTCTTTTACCGCTGCCTGTCTCTGTGTGCTGATAAAGGACGTTAACTTGCCTAACAGGAGTAAGCCATGGCAGCCTCAGACAGCAACAACCTGTCAAACCTTCAGAAACTCACAGCCACTTTGATTATTTCCGGTGTATTGACTGCCTGCGGAGGCGGCGGTGGAGGTGGTGGCTCTGATTCGCCTGCGGATGATGATCGGGGTGCCGGGGGTGAGACGTTGACGGAACTGCCTGCGTTTCTGGAATCTGCCAAGTCTGATTGCCTGTTTGTTGAATCCGGAGCTGAAGTCAGTCTGGAAGACTATCAGGGTAATTTGGCAAACGTCACAGCGCTGCATTGTAACGATGTAACACTTGCTGGTCTGAATGAAATCAGTCAGCTGACTGGTCTTACCTCTCTGGAATTAACTAACGCCGGCCTGACGGATGTTTCCGCGCTGCTGGCTTTTGCTTCACAACTGCAATCGTTGAATCTTAGCGGAAACGATCTGACAGATCTGATCACCATTGGTCAGCTCGGGAATCTGCAGTCCCTTGATCTGAGTGATACCGATCTTGAAGTGATCGACAGCCTCGTTAATCTGCTGAATCTGACTGAGTTGAATCTGGCGGACAACAATATCACCGATCTTGCTTCACTGTACGCCCTTACCAATCTTGAACAGCTAAATCTGACAGGCAACAACGAACTGAATTGCCCTGATGTGTTTACTCTGCGAGATGCGCTGGAAACTGCCGAAACGGGCAATATCATTCTGCCCCCTGCCCATTGTGCCACTGCGGTGGAGCTGGGTAGCGCAAGCCCGGCACTGATTACCATCGATAACAGCCTGGAAGACCCCGCCTATGATCGTCTGGTGGTGGTGGGTGATTACACCCTGGAAGATCTGACATTGCAGAAATCCGGTGATGATTTCTCCGTGATACTGAGCTCGGTAAATGGTGATAAGACAATTACTTTTACCAAGTGGTTTACGGATAACCTCTATCGTCTCGGTATTTTCGAGTTCCCTGGTGCTGGTGAATACTCTTTCAACCAATTGCGTGATGAATTGCCTTTGCAGGAAACGCTGGGTGCTGGTGATGATGAGTATGACGGTACTGGCGATGCTGATGTAATTAATGGTGGAGCGGGAAAGGACACTTTAGATGGTAAAGGTGGTAACGATATACTGTCTGGTGGGGTCGGTGACGATATAGTGATGGGTAATTCTGGTGCTGATACCCTGACGGGCGGTAGTGACAAAGACCTATTGATAGGCGACACCGCTGTGTTCAATGAAGATGGCAGTATTGATCGTGTCTCCTCAGATCGTTCTAAGGATACCTATCTTTTCAATATAGGAGATGGTGCTGACACCATCGTGGACTATAACACCGTTTATAAAAGCAATGGTGGGGTGTTGAAATTCGGTACAGGAATAACAGAAGCCATGATCACTCTGAGCCGTACGGGTGATGACCTGACGTTTCATGTCAATGAGAGTGATAATGTGACCATCTATAACTGGTATCTGAGCTGGGACTATCAGCTGGAGCAGATTCAGTTTGGGGATCTTGAACCCGTATCTGCGATAGAGTTTGTGAACTACAAAGAGGCAGTTGGTGGTTCGGGTGATGATGTTTTCGATGGTACTCCGGAAGATGACAACATTGATGGAGGTGCGGGAAAGGACACTATAGATGGTAAAGCTGGTAACGACATACTGTCTGGTGGGGTCGGTGACGATATAGTGATGGGTAATTCTGGTGCTGATACCCTGACGGGCGGTAGTGACAAAGACCTATTGATAGGCGACACCGCTGTGTTCAATGAAGATGGCAGTATTGATCGTGTCTCCTCAGATCGTTCTAAGGATACCTATCTTTTCAATATAGGAGATGGTGCTGACACCATCGTGGACTATAACACCGTTTATAAAAGCAATGGTGGGGTGTTGAAATTCGGTACAGGAATAACAGAAGCCATGATCACTCTGAGCCGTACGGGTGATGACCTGACGTTTCATGTCAATGAGAGTGATAGTGTGACCATCTATAACTGGTATCTGAGCTGGGACTATCAGCTGGAGCAGATTCAGTTTGGGGATCTTGAACCCGTATCTGCGATAGAGTTTGTGAGTTCAAGAAAGGCAGTTGGTGGTTCGGGTGATGATGTTTTCGATGGCACTCCGGAAGTTGACAACATTGATGGAGGTGCGGGAAAAGACACTATAGATGGTAAAGCTGGTAACGACATACTGTCTGGTGGGGTCGGTGACGATATAGTGATGGGTAATTCTGGTGCTGATACCCTGACGGGCGGTAGTGACAAAGACCTATTGATAGGCAATACCGCTGTGTTCAATGAAGATGGTAGTATTGATCGTGTCTCCTCAGATCGTTCTAAGGATATCTATCTTTTCAATGTAGGAGATGGTGCTGACACCATTGTGGACTATAACACCGTTTATATAGGCAATGGTGGGGTGTTGAAATTCGGTACAGGAATAACAGAAGCCATGATCACTCTGAGCCGTACGGGTGATGACCTGACGTTTCATGTCAATGAGAGTGATAATGTGACCATCTATAACTGGTATCTGAGCTGGGACTATCAGCTGGAGCAGATTCAGTTTGGGGATCTTGAACCCGTATCTGCGATAGAGTTTGTGAGTTCAAGAAAGGCAGTTGGTGGTTCGGGTGATGATGTTTTCGATGGCACTCCGGAAGATGACAACATTGATGGAGGTGCGGGAAAGGACACTATAGATGGTAAAGCTGGTAACGACATACTGTCTGGTGGGGTCGGTGACGATATAGTGATGGGTAATTCTGGTGCTGATATCCTGACGGGCGGTAGTGACAAAGACCTATTGATAGGCAATACCGCTGTGTTCAATGAAGATGGTAGTATTGATCGTGTCTCCTCAGATCGTTCTAAGGATATCTATCTTTTCAATGTAGGAGATGGTGCTGACACCATTGTGGACTATAACACCGTTTATATAGGCAATGGTGGGGTGTTGAAATTCGGTACAGGAATAACAGAAGCCATGATCACTCTGAGCCGTACGGGTGATGACCTGACGTTTCATGTCAATGAGAGTGATAATGTGACCATCTATAACTGGTATCTGAGCTGGAACTATCAACTGGAGCAGATTCAGTTTGGGGGAGGTGAAGAGCTATCTGCTATTGAATTTGTAGAGTCGCGATTGCCGTAGAGTGTAAATAACAGGGGTGTTCTGAAATCAAGCGCCCCTGTTTGCCTGGTCCATACGAAGTTTTATTCAGACTTACATTCGACTTTATGTCATGATTGATATTGAAAACTTGAACAGCTGGCTCGCCTTATGGCGAGTCCCCAATCTCGGCGCCAGCCTGTTCAACCGCTTGCTCACAACTTTTGATTCACTGCATTCAGTGTTTGAAGCCTCACCCAAGCGCCTGATGGCTCTTGGGCTGAATCAGGATCAGATCACCGCCATCAAAACCTACGCCAACGGCAGCAACAAAAGTCTGCAGGATGGCGTCGCTCAGGATCTGGAGTGGCTGGCCGGCGACAACAATCATCTGATCACTATTCTCGATACCGCTTACCCTTCACTGCTGAAAGAAATTACCACACCTCCACCTCTGCTGTTTGTGAAAGGCGATCCGGACCTGCTGAACTGGCCGCAAATTGCCATTGTCGGCAGCCGTCATCCCTCGCGACAGGGGCTGCAGAACGCCACCCAGTTTGCAGAGAATTTTGTGCGCCAGGGGTTTACCGTTACCAGCGGCCTGGCCATGGGGGTGGATGCGGCAGCCCATGAAGGCGCGCTCAAGGGCGATGGGCCTACTATTGGTGTTACCGCCCACGGGCTGGACAAGATCTTTCCCAAGCGCAGTCGCGGCCTGGCGGATGCCATGCTGGAAAACGGTGCCTGGGTGTCGGAGTTTCCCATTGGCGTGGCGCCCAAGCCTTCCTACTTTCCCCGCCGCAACCGTATTATCAGTGGCCTCAGTCTGGGGGTGCTGGTGGTGGAGGCGGCGGTCAAGAGCGGTTCGCTGATCACGGCCCGCCAGGCTATTGACCAGAACCGCGAGGTGTTTGCCATTCCCGGCTCTATCCACAACCCGTTGGCCAAGGGCTGTCATGCCCTGATCCGCCAGGGCGCCAAGCTGGTGGAGAAAGCGGAGGACATCACCGAAGAGCTGTTACCCCTGCTGAACTATCAACGCAGTCAGCTGCAGCTGGATTTTGCCCAGGAGCCCCTGCCTGCCACCGGTCAGCTGCCGGTTCATGCCTATCCGGCTAAATCCTATGAATTTCAGATACTTGAGGTGCTGGATCATGATCCCATGCTGGTGGATGAAATCGTGGTGCGCACCGGCATGAATGTGGCGGATGTTAACGCCACCCTGGTGATGCTGGAACTGGATGGGGCTATCAGCGCCCAGCCGGCCGGCTATTCGCTTGCAACCCCCGGGTAACTGGGGTAACTTCGCCCGCCTTACTGCCTGATCCGGGCTGAATGGATATAAAACCGGCTTCAGAGTGACCAATATCGGCTTTCCCGGTCACAGTCGCCGGTTTCCACTCACTGCGTCCCGGATTATTTTAGATAACTCACAGAGCGTGAAAGGCTGATCGACTGGTTTCATGGCTTCCTTCCGGCAATTGATTCAGGCCCAGATAACCCTGGCTCAGGGCGGCGTCATCGCCTATCCCACCGAAGCGGTGTACGGCTACGGCTGCGATCCTTTTAATCAGTCGGCGGTGGAAAGGCTGCTGGCTATCAAGGCACGCCCCTGGCAGAAAGGCCTGATTCTGATCGCCGCCAATACCGACCAGCTGGCACCATTGCTGGCCCCTCTGACTCAGGAGCAGCAGCAATTGGTAGCGAGTACCTGGCCTGGCCCGGTCACCTGGCTGATTCCTGACCCGCAGGATCTGGTCCCCAGGGTTGTAAAAGGTGAACACGGTTCTGTCGCGGTGCGGGTGTGCGGCCATCCGGTGGCGCGGCAGCTGTGCGAGAGCTGGGGCGCGCCCATTGTATCCACCAGCGCCAATCGCAGTGGCGAGGCGCCCTGTTATACCGAGCTGTCATTGCGTCAGCGTTTGCAGAAACTGCCGGACTGGTACCAGCCGGATGCCATCGTGGGGGGCGCTACGCTGGGGCTGGACAAGCCTTCCGTGATTCGCGATCTAACCACCGGCGATGTGATACGCCCTTAACGAGGCCAATCCATGAATATTGATGCGGTTAAAGATTATTTGCTCAGCCTGCAGGACGATATCTGCCGGCAACTGGCGCAGGAAGAAGAAAGCGGCCAGCAGTTTGAGGAAGATAACTGGCAGCGGGAAGGCGGCGGTGGTGGCCGCACGCGGGTGATGGAAAATGCCGCCACCTTTGAAAAGGCCGGCGTGAATTTTTCCCACGTATTTGGCGATGGCCTGCCTCCTTCGGCCACCGCAGCACGTCCGGAACTGGCGGGCAGAAGTTTTCAGGCCATGGGGGTGTCGCTGGTGATTCATCCCCGTAATCCCAAGGTACCCACCTCCCATGCCAATGTGCGTTTCTTTATTGCTGAAAAGCCTGGTGAGGAACCGGTCTGGTGGTTTGGCGGCGGTTTTGATCTGACCCCTTATTACCCCTATGAAGAAGACGTGGTGGCCTGGCATCAAACTGCAAAACAGGCATGCGATCCTTTTGGGGATGCCGTGTATGCGCGCTATAAAAAATGGTGCGACGACTATTTTTATCTGAAACACCGTCAGGAAACCCGCGGCGTGGGCGGCCTGTTTTTTGATGATCTCAATGAATTCGGCTTTGAACAGAGCTTTGCCTTTATGCAATCCGTGGGCGATCACTATATCAAGGCCTATCGCCCCATCGTGGCGAAACGTAAAACGGAAAGCTACACGCCCGATCAGCGGGAGTTTCAGTTATACCGTAGGGGCCGTTACGTGGAATTCAATCTGGTGTTCGATCGCGGCACCCTGTTTGGTTTGCAAAGCGGTGGGCGCACGGAGTCCATTCTGATGTCGCTGCCGTCATTGGTGAGCTGGAAATACAACTGGCAACCGGAACCCGGCAGTGAAGAAGCCAGACTTTACGAACGTTATTTGCAACCACAAGACTGGTTGGCACTGGAGAGTTAAAGAATTTTTATGGATCGTTATGCAGTGATGGGCAACCCCATCAAACACAGCAAGTCTCCGCAGATTCACAAAGCTTTTGCAGAGCAGACCGATCAGGAGCTGACCTATGTTTCGCAACTGGTGGAACTGGGGGAATTCCAGCAGGCAGTGAAAAGCTTTCAGCGGGATGGCGGTAGAGGCCTGAATATTACGGTTCCCTTCAAACAGGAAGCTTACGATTTTGCTGATGAATTGTCGGAGCGGGCGGAACTGGCCAAGGCCGTGAACACCCTGATCTTTCAGAAGAACGGCACTATCAAAGGGGATAACACCGACGGTGTCGGCCTGGTGCGGGATATCATCAATAACCATGATGGCCGCCTTGCTGACAAGCGCATTCTGGTGATTGGTGCCGGTGGCGCCGTCCGTGGTGTGCTGGGTCCGTTGCTGGCGGAAAAGCCCCGCCAGATCGTGATTGCCAATCGCACCCTGGAAAAAGCCCAGGCATTGGCAGAGGATTTTGCTCCTTACGGCAATATTGAAGCCTGTGCCTTTAATCGCCTGAAAGGGCCGTTTGACTGGATAATTAACGGCACGGCGGCCAGCCTCCAGGGTGAAGTGCCACCATTGCCGGAAGCCGTTATTGATGCCAACACCCGTTGCTATGACATGATGTATTCCAAAGAGGTTACAGCCTTCAACCAATGGGCGCTGGAACATGGCGCCAAAGCGGCTTTTGATGGTTTTGGCATGCTGGTGGAACAGGCGGCGGAATCTTTTCGTTTATGGCGCGGTGTGATGCCGGCCACTCAGATGGTGATCAAGGAAATGAGAGCCTGACGCCGGGCTCTCATTACTGAATCCAGAACCCTGCCACTTTGTCCTGACTTAACACCATTTTGTACTGATTGGATGTGTCGGACTTGTCATAACTGACTGTCCATAAATACACATCATAACCCTGCTGTTTAAAACTACCTTCATAGTTAGCGTTGTAGCCTGCCTTCAGTTGCTTGCCGAAACGCCAGGCCACGTCCTTGAACTGCGCCGGCTTCAGAGCGGCTTTGAACTCGGCCGTGCCATCGGCAACAAACTGCTCGTAATTGCCGGCTATCAACGCATTGATTTTTTGCTGGAACAGAGTTTGATGGCGAGATGAATCCTCTGCCATGGCAGACAGACTGAATAAAACCAACAGGGTTAACGCGCTCACCTTCAACAAGTGCATGGTCATTTCCTCCGTTTAAAATTCGCCAGTTAATCATTGTCAGCGATTCTTTTTTTGGCAGGCTTCAATTCGCGGGACAAGGTGTCCAGCTGCTGCGCTACCTTCTTCATATACTCATGGGTTTTCAGGTCCAACCCGATTTTTCCATCCATGGCTTTTACCAGCGGGAAGATGGAATTCTCCATGGTGGATGCCAATGCCTGCAAAATATTGTCGATGCCCGGGATAGGTTCGCTCACCACCTGAATATCGTAGTGGATCTTGCCAATGGTGCTGGCAAATTCCTGCAGTGCCCGGTTCACGGAATCGGTGACCTGTTGTTGCGACTTGTCCAGTGAACGTATGGCTTCCACCACCTGCGTGGCCTGTTCCTGGGCGCGACTGTCTTTGGCATTGCTGGCAAAAATATCCCGTATTACCCGGGTCTGGTCCACCAGGTCGTGGAGCTGTGCTACCACCTTGGTGCCGGCATCGGCGCCACTGCCACCAATGGCTTTCTGGCGCTGGAATTCCTTCTTGATATTCTCCCAGCGTTGCTGTTGCTCCGGTGTCAGCGTGCCCCGCAGCTCGGCGAGCTTCAGCAGGTTTTCTTCGGTGCCTTTGGTAAGCAGCTGGGACTCGCCCTGATAATGATCGTTAATCAGTTGCTGCAATTCCTTGTCTGTCATCACCGCTGAAATTTTTTCCGCCATCTTGTTCATGTTGCGATAACTGCCTTGCAACTTGAACGGCGGCTCTGTTCGGTAGGTATCATCCTGCGCAGCAGAATGGATATATCCCTGGTTTACTTTTAACACCACTTGCTGAATGGCAAACATTTTTTCCAGGGTGGCAATGATTTCGTTGGCTTCCGCCTGGCTGTAAGGGTGGGAAAATTCCGTATCAGCCACCGCCCGCCCTTTGGCTCTGTCCACAAAGCGGTAAAAGTCATCCATATCCCGTGTCGCCAGCGGTGCCAGTACGGGGTTGGAAGTCATGCTGTTTTCGATATAACTCAGGGCAAATACTTCATCCATGCCGCTCAGTACATCACCCAGGTTATAAATGTCCGCCCGGTTGGCCAGCATATCGGGAATGCGGAATACCTCACCGCTTTCCGTATAGGGGTTACCGGCCATTACCACGCAGAATTTTTTACCCCGCAGATCATAGGTTTTGGTTTCGCCCCGCCACACCCCTTCAATGCGTCGGGTACCGTCACAGAGGGAAATAAACTTCTGCAAAAACTCCGGATTGGTATGCTGGATATCATCCAGATACAGCATGGTGTTGTTGCCCATTTCAAAGGCCAGGTTCAGCTTTTCCAGTTCCTGGCGTGCCGTGGCATTGGGAGCCTGGGCAGGGTCCAGTGAATCCACCTCGTGGCCAATGGAAGGGCAGTTGATTTTCATAAAGATCAGGCCCAGGCGGCTGGCCACATATTCCATCAAGGTGGTTTTACCGTAACCCGGCGGCGAAATCATCATGAGCAGGCCCATCAGGTCGGTCCGCTTGTTCTCGCCGATGGTACCCATCTGCTTCGCCAGGTTGTCGCCGATAATGGGCAGATAGGATTCGTTGATCAGTTTGTTGCGCACAAAGGATGTCAGTGGCCGGGGCTTGAACTGATCCAGACGCAGCTTGCGTTTTTCACTGTCGATAATGTCCTGGCGGGCCTGGTGATAATCCAGATAACCGGGCACCACTACCTGCTGGTGATGGGTAAGACGCAGCAGAAAGTCATCCAGGCGGGCCTGATATCGGCCGCTTTCGATGCGGGGATGGTTTCCCAAAAGATCCGACACCTTTACCGACAGATCCAGCTCCCGCTGTTTCAGGCGCAGTTTGTTGCCGGCCACCAGAGTGGCGGCGGCTTCGGGAATAAAAGCGGCTGCCTGAACCTTCTTGCGATGATTCACATAGGCGCTGAGCCATTCCTGGCAGAATTCAAAGGCACTGACCGGATCATCTTCCGTGTTGCGCAGGTGTTCTTCAAAGGCCTGCCAGCCATTGGATGCTTTCAGGTCCAGCACGAATTGCTCCTGCAGTGACGCAGCGGCTTTGGCCTGTAAAAACTCGATTTGCGGCCGTGCAATCTCCCGCACCAGATAAGCGGCACTGCGGGAAACCAGATCCGGTGTGGCCCAGTCTGACACGGCGCTGTAAAAATCTGTCAGCAAGCGTTCGCAGTCTGCTTCCAGGTTCTGCAGTGCCTTGCCGTTGCCGAAGAGTTCCAGCATTTGCAGTGCGGAACGGGCACTTACCGGCAGACCACTGACCGCTGGATCACGCTGGGTCTGAGCCCAGAACAACACCGCCAAAGAGCGACATTCGGGATCATAGCGCAGCAGATCTGCATTCTGGTATACCGGTAACAGTGCCTTCAGAATCAGAGTGGCATCATGATCATGAATGCCGCGCTCGTAGCCTTCCTTATAGCGGGGGCCAGCATATTCTTTTACCAGGCTGGCCAGTGCCTTGTGGTCCAGCAACGCATGGGCCAGTGTTTCCATGGAAAGCTCATTGGCCTGTGCTTCCGCATCCTTCAACAGGGAATACACGAGGTATTCGGCACGGTAGACACGGTCGGATTCGGAAATCAGCGCCATATTCCAGTAAGCCCGGGTGCGCTCAATGGTGTCATTCACCACCGGCTCGTAAAACTCGGTGCCGGACAAATGAAAATACAGATTGTTCCGCCGGGGGATAATGGTCAGGTCCAGTTCCTGGGTATTCACGCTGAACTTGTGTTTGGGCCCCAGCTTGATGACGTTGCCGCCTTCTTCGTAGATTTCCGATTTATCGCGTAAACCTCTAACCGCCTGATCCTTGCTGGCTTTGAACTGGGCATCCACTTCATCAGCTTTTACCGCATCGTCAAGATCGCGCAACTGCTGGCTCAGATCGCGGATTTTTTCTACCAGCGGGTCCGAGGCGAAAAAGCTGTTTAATTCCTTGTCATCGTTAATGCGGGTGGTGCGACGTTTGATACTGGAAATAATCCGGCCGGCAGCATCAAAGAGAATCTGGGCCTTGCGCTGGCGCTCGTCAATCAGCTGTTGCTTGTGGCTTTCGAAGGTTTCGAAAATCTCATCTCGCTTGTCGAGAATATCAGCGAGAAATTCTTCATATTCGCTGAACTGGCTTTCCAGTTCCTGCAGCTGGGTCATCAGGCGGGATAGCTGTTCGTCGCAGCGTTCCGGCGTGCTGGCCATGGTCAGCGCATTGGTCACACTCTGCGACAGCAGCTTGAACTGGGCAGCAAACTGCGCCTTGGCTTCTTCAAGCCCCAGATTGTTATAACGGTTTTCCGCCCGGGCCTTGCTTTGATTCAGGTGGCCATAAAGGGTGGAGATACTCTCAATAATATGAGTACGCACAGTGGCGTCGGCAGTGGTGATACCGCTCATGGTTTCGGTGAGCAGATCCAGGCCTTCCCCCAGTTGTTTTATTTTTTCTATGTAGGGCTGAATATCGGCGCGGGTTTTGGCTTTCTCTGTATGCTGCTCAAGATTGTCCAGCTCTTCATAGACAGGCTCCAGAGCGCTGTCTCTGGCAAGAAAATCCACGGTTTGCCCGGCGAGTCTTTCCTGGGCTTTTTCCAGGGACTGGTGGAGTTCGTCCACCCGCTCGGTGTTGATATAGCGGTATTCACGAATGGTCAGCAGGTGGCCGCGCATATGGCGGATATCGGCCAGGCCCTGCACAAAAGGTTGTGGTGTGCTCCAGCCATCCGGTTGCAGGCGTTTGATCAGGGTACGGCAGTCTTCTTCGGCCTGCTTCAGTGCTTTGGCGGAACTTTTCTGAATGCTTTCAACTTTTTCGTATTCATCGATAATCAGTTCGGCGGTATCGATGATCTGACGCAGAACGGTTTCCACGTCCTTGTGTTCCGGCAAGGTGAGCCAGTGATACTGGTCAAACAGGCGCCCGGCGGTTTTAATGACTTCGTTGTAGTGGGCGGCCCGGGCATCTTTTTTATTGACCAGCTTTACCACGCTCAAGAGCTCGGAAATGCCACGCACCAGTTCGGCGTTGCCGATCTTGCCATAGAGTGACTGACTGGCACTTTGCTGACTGGCATAAATGTCAGAAACGAACGGGGTTTGCCACACCTGCATGGGGTGAACCCGGGTGGGCTCATCTTCCGCATAGAACACGGTCATGCGGCCGTCTTCAAACAGGCCGTAACCGTGGGCATAGAGCGGATTTCTGAGCTGCTTTTCAATCAGGTTATAGGGGTAAAGTGCAATCAGACCGGCTTCCAGTTCATAAAAAACGTAAAGCACGTCCTCGCCATTGGGGGACTTGATAGCACGCTTGAATTGCAGCCCCTTGCGATCATCATCAAAGGTTTTGTATTCGCCGTTCTGCAGGTAGTAACCGCCGGGAAACACAATGCCGTGATCTTCCGGTAACTGCACGCAGGACTGGCCGATGGCATCAATCCGGGTCACTGCCTGATTAAGGCGATTGAACACCAGATAGCGCCATTTTTCTTCCTGGTAGGGTTTGATCTTCAACAGGATTAACTGGCCGACGGACACATAAAAAAAGTCGGCATCATCCAGGGACTGATTCGGGTCATCCACGGATTCCCGATAAATGCCTTCACCGGTGGTGGTGTTGTCCTCCACCTTGATGGTGAGGTCACCGCCAATGGTATCTACAAACAGGGTATCCAGAATATTGATATGGGGGTGGCGGCCTTCCACTACCAGTTCCCGGTCCGCTTCAATCCATTCGAAATCGTAGGATGGGGGTAACTGAATATCGCGCTCGCCGCGGTTATCAATGTATTCCACCTGCTGGCCGTCCGGTGAAATGGACCAGCGGAAAACGCGTATATCAGTAACGCGCTCGCCGATCTGGAAACAGGCCAGTAATATGCCGTCGTTCACCCGCAGCTGGGTCAGGCGGGTCTGCTTGTAGTAGGTATAAAGTTCGTTAAAGTCCGAGACAAAGCGGGAACCGTTGAGAAAGGTGGTGCTGATATCCACCGGCTCGATTTCCACGCCATTGTCGGTATCCAGCATTCTGAAGGCGGAAAAAACATCGGAAACCTGGGTCTGCTTTTTCAGTCCGATAAACACATTGCAGCCGAACAGCAGATATTCACCTACACGGACAATGTCCCGGGCCACGCAATTGTTTTCGGTACGAATCCGGGCCCGGCCGATGATTTTCATTTCGGTGGAGCCGAACTCTTCAATCCGCTGGTGGTTTATCGCCTGGGCGGCTGTTTCCAGCCGGTTGGCCTGTTCCAGCAAACGCTTGCGAATGACATCATAGGCGCTGCCGTCAGCTACTGCGTTTTTTGCCTGGTCGTCTGCCATTTTCTCTGCCACGGGAACTTCCTTTACCTGAAGATAATATTTGCCGGGTTATATAGAGTGGGGTGCCGCCCGGTCACACAACTGCTGACTGGGCGGCACAGCGATTGCTAACGCTGTCAGGCTTCCTTGTCAGACTCCAGGGGTTTTTCCTTCTGGTCTGATTCGCCCAGGTTCAGCAGTCGATCCAGTGCTGCCTGTATCATGGGGCTCTTGCCAACCATGCCGTTCACGGCATTGCCCACGGACAGAGACTTGGCAAAGCTTTCGAAATAGTTGCCTTCGCCACCCACAATTTCGATCTTGGCTTTCTGCAGGGCCGTTGCCAGAACTTCAGCCTGCTCTTTGGCAATGACCTTGTTGGCATCGATGCTGGCCATGGCTTCCTGGAAGGCCAGTTCCAGTTTCATGCGGAACTCTTCGAATTCGCGCGCCTGTTCGCTCATGCTGTTCATGGCAGTGAACTTGTCTGTCAGGCCATCGGCTTCTGCCTTGCCTTTCTCGCGGATCACATCGGCAGCGGCCAGACCTTTCTCGCGCTCAGCCACCGCAGCGGCGCGACCAATCTGCTCATCACCTTTCGCCTGGGCCTCCAGTTTGGCTTCAAGGGCGTTGGCTTCCGCCAGGCCGATTTCCCGTTCGCCGCTGGCTTTGGCGGTGAGTTTTTCCTGCAGCACTTTGGCTTCGGCCAGGCCTTCTTTCTGGCTGGCAGCGGCCTGTGCTTCCATCACGCGGGCTTTCGCCAGACCGGTAGCTTCATCAGCGGCGGCCTGCGCCTGTCCTTCTTTCTCCATGGCGGCAGCTTTGGCTTCTTGCACGCGGGCAGCAGCCAATCCACTGGCGGCTTCCTCGGCCTGGGTACCCTCGGCCCGCTTGATTTGGGCTTCGGCTTCCTTGGCAGCCGCTTCAAGCTCTGCCTGGGCAATGGTGTTGATTTCCTTGGCTTTGTGAATAGACTTCTGCTCATCCGCTTCCGCCTGTTTCACTTCTTTCACCAGGGATTCCTGAGCCTCGGCTTCGGCATCCAGAACCCGAACCTGCTTCTTGCGATCCGCTTCGGATACTTCGCGTACTTCCTTGATGCGCTCTTCTTCTTCTGCCACTTTACGCTCAACGGCAATACGCTCGCTGATGGTGTTGGCAATAATCTTGCGCTCTTCTTCCAGCGCTTTTTCGGCATCGATTTTTTGCAGTTCTACTTCCCGCTCGCGGTTAACCACTTCAAGGTCGCGGGCCTTGACCACTTTCTCTTCTTCAATGGCGATTGCGCGTTCGCGGTTTTTCGCGGCAATTTCCACCTGGCGGGTTTTGTTTTCTTCGGCAATGGACACCGCTTCTTCGGTGGTAATGCGTGCTTCTTCGGCTTTGCGACGCTCTTCCTCGATGACTTTCTGGGTTTCCGCCTCTTCACGGGCGCGAATGGATTCGACTTCCCGGTTCTGGCGTGCTTCGGCATCCTTTTCCTGCTTCTCCAGCTCCAGCATGGCTTCGCGGGTGGTTACGTTCTTGCGCTTGATTTCCAGTTCTTCGTCCCGCTCAAGGCGGTTGGTTTCTACATTCTGGGTGGCAGTGACTTCGGTAATCTTGCGGATACCGACGGAATCCAGAATATTATAGGGATCAAGATGCGCTTTGGGCGTTTGTTCCAGATAATCAATGGCCACGTCTTCCAGCACGTAACCGTTCAGATCCTCACCGATAACTTCAATAATCTGATCACGGAACTGGATACGGTTTTCGAACAGCTCCAGAAATTCCATTTTCTTACCGACAGTTTTCAGTGCTTCCGAAAACTTGGCGTTGAAGAGTTCATTCACCGCATCCTTGCTGGAAGCGCGGTTAACGCCCACCGCCTTGGCCACTTTGAGCACGTCTTCGGCGGTTTCATTAACACGCAGATAAAAGGCCACGTTAATATCGGCCCGCAGATTGTCTTTACAGATCAGGCCGTCTTTACCGCGGCGGTCGATTTCCAGCGTGATAACGGAAATCTGCATGATCTCTTTCTTGTGGATAACCGGCAGTACCATGCCGCCGGTAAAATAGACTTTGGGTGTGGCTGTCGTGTCGTTTTTTATCAGGGCCTGGCCCTGGTCTACTTTAATGTAAAAGGCTTTCACCAGAGCCAGTATGCCGACCAGTACAAGTATCAGCACACCAACTGCGGTTGCCGCCATCATTGCGAGTGATGCATCCATTATCAGTTCCTCTTTGATGATGAAGGTGTTTTGGTGTTGGTATTAATTGGTTATTCGGGTTCTACCCAGTAGGCATTGCTGCCTTCGATTTTTTCCACGATCAGAACCTTGTCGCCCCGTTTCAGGCCGTTTTCCGCTTTGCTGCGGATACGGACAATAATGTCCGCACCATCTATGGCGATATTGGCTTCGCCAAAGCGCTCATCCACACGGGTGCTTTTTACGGTGCAGCTGCGACCGATAAACACTTTTTTAACGGAAGGGCTGTTCAGGGCGCGAAACAGGGGGCGCAACGGTTTGATCAGCGTTGCCGTTATGGGTATAGAGACAGCGACGGCACCAAAGATCACCACAAGGCCGATCAGCGCATTCAGCAGGGTGCTGTCGCCCCAGAAGAAAAAGAAATGTACCACCATGAAAGTCAGCACCCAGGCACTCAGGGTGAGCACAGTAATCACCACCGTCAGGGGCACCCCGCTCAAGCCCAGGGTCACCATCAGGCCGGCAAAGCCTTCCAGGTCAAAATCGGCGTCAGCGTCCAGGTCAATATCCAGATCCAGCACATCGATATCCACCATTCCGATAATGGCGAACAGCCAGTAAAGGCACATAAAGCCCAGCAGGCCGGTGAATACGATGGTTGGGAAACTGAAAATGTTACTGAAGAAAGCTTCCATATCTTGTGTTGTCTCCATGCAGGACATGATATGTCAATTTACGGATTAAGACATATCATGTCAAGGTGGTTTTCCACCTTTTCATTGTTGTTATTCATTGCGGCTATCGAGACAGGGACTATAGCAGGATTTTTTTACTGAGCTATGCTTGACATAAAATGTCGTCACCCCTAAGATGAATCTCATGACATAACATGTCGAACACAAGGAGCGGGAATCAATGAGCAAATTACAAGAACTGACCTACATGCTGGGTGAAGCCAGCTTTGAAGGACACAGCTTTAACTGCCTGCCTATCAAGGGCGAACACGAAGTGCTACAGGTGCTGGTATCCGAATGGGAAGATATGCCCGTGTATATGACGGTAACGGATACCCAGATTCTGTGCATTACCTATTTGTGTCGCAAAGAGGAAATCAGGGAAGATCAGATCAGCAGCCTGAACGAATTGTTGCTGGAGCTGAATGTATCAGTGCCACTGAGTTCCTTCTCTATTGTTGACGAGTATTACGTAATTTTCGGTGCCCTGGCCACATCGTCCAGCAACGAGGATATCTGCAAAGAACTGGTAACGCTGGCTCCCAACGCATATGACGCACTCGAAGCCATCGAAACGTATCTGAAATAAGAGGTGATAACATGAGCGGTGTATTTAACAAATTATGGACCGCCCTGCGTGGCGGAGTCAGGGAAATTGGTGATGCGGTAGTGGATGCCAACGGCGTACGGATTTTCGAACAGGAAATTGAAGATTCCCGTAATAACATTAGCGACGCCAAACGCAGCCTGACAGAGGTGATGGCCAATAAAATGCAAGCGGAACGCAAGCTGAAAACCATCGAGGAAGGCATTCTGGAAAACGAAGGTTACGCGGAAAAAGCCCTGGGTAACAATGACGAAGCCCTGGCGTTGGAGGTGGCGGAAAAAATTGCCACCCTGGAAGCGGAACGCGGTGAGCATGTGGCCATTGTCGAGCGCCTGGAAAAACAGGTGGCGCAACTGAAAAACCACATCAAAAACGCCGAAAAAGTGATTGCTGATCATGAACGTGAGCTGGCCATTGTGCGCACCACGGAAAGCGTTCAGAAAGCCACTGAGCAAGTGGTGGAAAATATTTCCACCAACGATTCCACCATTAATTCTGCGCGGGAATCGCTGGAGCGCATCAAAAAACGTCAGCAGATGCGCCAGGATCAGATGGAGGCCGGTGAAGTGCTGGAGAAAGAATTCGCCGGCAATGATCTGGACAGCAAGCTGGAAGACGCCGGTATCAAAGGTAAGAAGGTGGATGCCGCAGCAGTACTGGCGCGAATCAAAGCGAAAAATAAAGCCGACTGAAATCAGTGCAAGCTGTTTAACTCTGTAAAGCCCCCTGGGAGCCGCAAGGCTCCCTTTTTCCGTATGGGCATGTGTTATTTTCCCAGGGTTTTTAATTTATGAAAGATAAATGGAAGAGTGAAAAACAGGCCATTAAAGCCACCCAGGTTGCCTTTGATATTTCCAGTGAAGCCCAGATTGCCATTAAACAGGAGGCCCTGGCCAATCGCCTGAATCCACCGGATCAGATCCGCAAGATTCTGGGATTGCCTTATAATAAAAAGCCCCAGCGCCCCCGGTTAACGGTGACGCTGAAAGAAGAGGATTTTGATTTGCTGGCCGCAAAATATGGCCTGGATGGTGAGGATCATGCCGCCATTAAAGAAAAAGTTTCCGAAGAGCTGCTGAACTTTGTGCAGTCTTCCAGAAAAGGAGATGCCCCGTGAAATGTCCCAAGTGTAAAACTCAAGACCTGAAACCCACCAAACTGGAGCAGGGATTGTCTGCTATGGGTTGCGGGCAATGCCATGGCGCACTGGTGTCTCTGCTTTATTACCGGGACTGGGCAGAACGCCAGGAACCGGTCATGCCGGCGGGAAAAGTATCCGCCGAACAGGCTACCGACAGCGAAGCCGCCATGACCTGCCCCAAATGCAGCCGTCTGATGACCAAATTCAGAATTTCCGGGTGCAATAATCACCGGCTGGATTTGTGCGCCTCCTGTGACGAGGCCTGGCTGGATGGTGGCGAATGGGAATTGCTGAAAACCCTGGAGTTGAGCCGCCTGATGCCGCTGGTATTTACAGAGGAATGGCAGCGTAAACTGCGCCAGGAATTGTTTGCTGCCGATCGCGAGGCCCGCCTGCGCAAAGTGGTGGGCGAAGCGGATGTGGAACAGGCCAAATCCATGCGCAGCTGGTTGAAAGATCACCCCCACCGGGCGGAAATTTTATTTTTTGTGAATCACGAATAGTTCTCCATGGGATTCGCCCGGCTTCACCTTCCCTTTAACCAGCAGGTGCGCATCCTGCTGGTGATTTTTATCGTTATCACCAGTGTGGAAGTATTGAATGCACTGCTGGGGCGCATGCTGAACGCCTATGGCATTCTGCCCCGCTCGCTGGATCACTGGTATGGTATTCCTTTCGCCCCTTTTCTCCATGGCAGTCCCGCCCACTACGCCAGTAACATTATTCCGCTGCTGGTACTCAGCTTTTTTGCCATGCAGCATGGCATTTTGCGCTATCTGCTGGTCACCGTGGGAGTGATTCTGGGTAGCGGCTTTCTGGTGTGGTTGCTGGGGCGTCCGGCTATTCACATCGGCGCCAGCGGACTGATTTACGGTTATTTCGGCTTTTTGCTGGTGGCTGGCTTTGTCAGCCGGGAATTCAAGCTCATGCTGATCTCCGTGATTGTCTGGATTCTTTACGGCAGCATTGTTTACGGCGTGCTCCCGACTCTGCCGCATATCTCCTTTGAATCCCATCTGGCGGGCTTTCTGGTGGGCGGCTTTGTGGGCTATCGCTGGGGCGGCGTTCGACAAAAACTGTAGCCGCCCCTTGAATTCGTTATACTCAGGGCCATACAAATACAGATTCCCTGCACAAAAGGCACAGATTCTTTATGAGTAATCCGCTGTTAAAGACAGATTCCCTTCCCCAGTTTTCTGAAATAAGTCACCAGCATGTGGTACCGGCCATGGAGCAGGTACTCACCGAAAGCAAAGCCGCCATCGAAGCCCTGGTGGAAAGTTTTGCCAGTGGCACGCCGGTTACCCGGGAAACCCTGCTGAATCCCCTGGATGATATTGATGACCGGCTGAACAGCGTCTGGTCGCCGGTGAGCCATCTGAATGCGGTGGTGAACAGTGATGAGCTGCGGGAAGCCTATAACGCCTGCCTGCCCAAGCTGTCGGAATACAGCACCTGGGTGGGTCAGAACAAAGGCCTCTATGACGCCTACAAGGCGTTACAGGATTCCAATGAGTATCAGCAGCACCTGACGCAGGCGCAACGCAAGGTGGTGGACAATGCGGTCAGGGATTTTCATTTGTCCGGTGTGGATCTGCCGGAGGACAAGAAAAAGCGCTTCGGTGAGATCCGTCATCGCTTGTCTGAATTGAGCAGCAAATACGGTGAGAATGTACTGGATGCCAATCAGGCCTGGACCAAACTGATCACTGATAAAAAAGATCTCGAAGGTGTGCCGGATTCATCCCTTGAAGCCTTTGCCCATGCCGCCAAAGCCAATGAAAAAGACGGCTACTGGCTGACACTGGACATGCCCTGTTACCTGGCTGTGCTGACCTATTGCGAAAACAAGGCCCTGCGGGAAGAAATGTATTACGCCTACACCACCCGCGCCTCTGAAGTGGGCCCCAATGCGGGCCAGTGGGATAACGGCCCTCTGATGCAGGAAATTCTGGCATTGCGCCAGGAGCTGGCGGAGATTCTCGGATTTAACAACTATGCCGAATGCTCCATTGCCACCAAGATGACGGAAACCACCGAGCAGGTAATGACGTTCCTGAATGATCTGGCGGAGCAATCCCTGCCCGCCGCCGAAAAGGAACTGGCCGAGCTGCAGGGGTTTGCTCAGGAACAGTTTAACGTAGCCGAACTGAATGCCTGGGATGTGCCTTTTTACAGCGAAAAACTCAAGCACGAGAAATATGAAATTTCCCAGGAGGCACTGCGTCCCTGGTTTCCGCTGGCCAAGGTGATCGAAGGTATGTTCACCATTACCGGCAAACTCTTTAACGTGACTTTTGCCGAGGAAAAAGTGGATACCTGGCATGAGGATGTGCACTTTTACCGCGTGCTCAGAAATGGCCAGCCCATTGCGGCTTTTTATCTGGATCTCTACGCCAGGGCCAACAAGCGCGGTGGCGCCTGGATGGCAGACTGCCGTGTGCATCGCCAGCTGGATGATGGCAGCGTGCAACTGCCGGTGGCTTTTCTGACCTGTAATTTTAACGGGCCCGTGGGGGACAAACCCGCGTTGCTGACCCATAACGAAGTCACCACCCTGTTCCATGAATTTGGCCATGGCCTGCACCATATGCTGACCAAAGTGCAGGATGTGCCGGTATCCGGTATCAATGGTGTAGCCTGGGATGCGGTGGAGTTACCCAGCCAGTTTCTGGAAAACTGGTGCTGGGAACGGGAAGCCATTCCGTTAATGTCGGGCCACTATGAAAATGGCGAACCCCTGCCGGAAGCAATGCTCAACAAAATGCTGGCAGCGAAAAATTTCCAGTCCGCCATGCAGATGGTACGCCAGCTGGAGTTCAGCCTGTTCGATTTTCGTATCCATCTGGAATATAAACCGCAAATTGATATTCATGGCATGCTGGAAGCGGTGCGCGATCAGGTAGCGGTATTGAAACCGCCGGCCTTTAATCGTTTTGAAAACGGCTTTAGTCATATTTTTGCCGGTGGTTATGCGGCGGGTTATTACAGCTACAAGTGGGCTGAAGTGTTGTCGGCCGACGCCTTTTCCAAATTCGAGGAGCAGGGTATTTTCGATGAAAGTGCCGGTAAGGACTTTCTGGAAAATATACTGGAAAAAGGCGGTTCGGAAGATCCCATGGATCTGTTTGTGGCCTTCCGGGGGCGCAAGCCGTCGCCTGATGCTTTGTTAAGACACAGCGGCTTGCGTTGAATGGCTGGCCACAGAAAATTTATTGCGGGCGCGGTATGCCCGCAATGCCAGAAAATGGACAAGTTGTATATTGAAGATGATCCGGCAGTGGCCCGCTGTGCTGCCTGTGGTTATGACATGCAGCAGGCCTCGGAACAAGATACCGAAACTACACCGGAAAAACCGGTGGATCAGGCAGTAACACTGGTCAATTTCAAGAAAAAAGAACAGCCCTGATAACAACCAAGAAAATCGATAACAACCCAGTCATTTAAAAAAAAAGGAATCCTCCATGCTGAATTCTGTGGTAATCACCGGTGCCTCTTCGGGCATTGGCAAAGCACTGGCCTTCGAGTTTGCGGCGCGGGGTTACAATCTGGGGCTGGTGGCGCGGCGCAAGGAAGTGCTGGATCAGATCAAGGCAGATATTGAATCATCCCACCAGATTCAGGTGGAAGTGGCCAGCTGCGATGTGGCGGATACGGATTCGGTGTTCCCGGTGCTGGAAGATCTGAAAAAGCGCCTGAGCCAGATTGATATCGTGATTGCCAATGCGGGCATATCCGGTATCAATAAAACCGGCACCGGCAAGTTTGATAAAGACAAACAGATAATGGCGGTGAATGTGATCGGCGCCATGGCGACAGTAGATGCGGCAGCCCGTTTGTTTCGCCAGCAAAAGTATGGCCATATAGTGGGGATCAGTTCGGTGGCGGCTTTTGTCAGTATTCCCGGCAGTGCGGCCTACTCTGCGTCCAAGGCGGCACTGTCCAATTACCTTCAGGCAGTGGGGATTGAGTTACAGAAACATCATATCAAGGTCACTGCCGTGCATCCCGGCTTTGTCAAAACCGATCTGGCGCCCAATATGGAAAAGTATCCCTTTGTGATTGAAGCCGACAAGGCCGCCAAAGATATTGTTGACGGCATCCTGAAGGAAAAGAAAAATATTATTGTACCCAATATGCCCTGGAGCATTATCAAGCGTTTATTGCCGCTGGTGCCTGGCAGTATTATGGAAAAAGTATTCTGACCATTCTTACTTAAAACGCTTCTCTCAATACGCAAAAAGGGGCAGATGCCCCTTTTTTAATCCATGCGAAAATTCATGTCTCGCCGGTGTTAATAACTTTCTATCCCGAACGTTTCCCGGTACATCACCGCAAAGCCAACCGCCATCATGGGTACAGTCCATATCAGTCCCAGGCCCAGCGGAATCATACTGATGGCCAAAATCAGAGACATCACAAGCATAAACAGGAAAAACTTGAACCAGTGTTTGGCTATAGCCTTTCGTGAAGTTTCCATGGCATCCCAGGGGCTCATGTCCCGGTCAACCACCAGGGGAATCGCCATCATATAAGCAATGCCAAGGTAAATGCCCGGGATAATCAACAGCAGAAAACCAATCATGATCATGATATTCATCAGGATAGAGGTCAGCAGCAACTTGCCGGTTTTGCCAAAGGCGGAAAACGCATCACCGAATTCCACGGGGTGCCCTTTCAGCTTTTTCATGCAAATAATAAAAATTCCCGCCATTACTGGTAACGTTACTACCATTATTACAACCTGCAAAAGCGGTTGCAGCAGCATCAGCATGGGCGAAGGTTCTGCGCTAGCAGTAGCAGGTATTGCCAGATAGACGAGCGCAGTAATAACTGCAAACAGGACTATGTACATCAGAATACCGGCACCAATAATATAGCGTTTTACGCCTTTGGTTTTTTCCCAGCCTTCTGATAAAACATCGGATAGATTAAAGTCGTAATTGCCGTTGATGGCATCTTCCAGGCTCTGGCCGTTATCGGATTTACTGACCAGCTCGGATTGGGGGGTGGCATAGCTTTCGTTCATGAGTGGGCTCCATGTCCTATAGTGATTATTCCTGCAGCATCTTTTATACAAGCCTGATTTAGGGTATAGATCAAGCTAAAACTGATTAAGATTCAATGAAAGTAGTGTAACCCTGTGACAAAAGAGACTGACCAGGCGACAGGATCCAACTGGTTTCTTTACCTGATTGAAGATGCAAAAGGGCGTTTTTACGCCGGTATTACCACTGATGTAGAACGGCGCTTTCAGGAACACTGTGATGTATTTGCCGGTGTGAGCGGCGCCAAAGGCGCCAAGTTTTTCCGTTCCAGCCAGCCTTTGCGGGTGGTATACCGGGAAGAATGCCGTGACCGGGCGGAAGCGTCCCGGCGGGAACGGGCCCTGAAAGCCTTGCCCAAATCCAGAAAAATGGCACTGATTGCCGGAGTGCCTGTGGAGGATATCTGATGCAGCCTTACCTGTTATCCATTCCCCTTGCTCCTGTGTTGTACCTGCAGGGCAAGTACGCCAAAGCCATGACCCCCAAACTGCCGGAAGCGGAGGGTGATCGTGTGGGGCAGTGTGGGTCGGGTCCGGTGCTGAAGCTATTGGTGCTGGGGGATTCAGCCGCCGCCGGTGTGGGGGCCTCCCGGCAGGACCGGGCACTGGCAGGTGCTCTGGTGCGTCAACTCAGTGACCAGTATCAGGTGCAATGGCGGCTGCATGCCCGCACGGGCAACCAGACGCTGGATACGCTGAACGGCCTCGATGAACTGCCGGATGACAGCTTCGATGTGGTGGTGGTTTCCACGGGTGTGAACGATGTAACCGGTGGCGTAAATCTCACGATCTGGGCCAATCAGCTGCGGGAATTGCACAGGCAGTTGCAGCAGCGTTTTGCCAGCCGGCTGGTGCTGTTTTCCGGCGTGCCCCCCATGGGGCGTTTTCTGGCATTACCGCAACCCCTGCGGGCCTTTATGGGATTGCGCGCCAGTCTGTTTGATCTGCAACTGCAGAAAACCGTGATTGCCTTGCCGGGCGCTGCCTATCTGGCCGTGGATGCCGAGTTTGATGACCGGTCACTGGCGGAGGATGGCTTCCACCCCAGTGAACATGCCTATGAACGCTGGGCGGAAAAACTGGGGTTGCGACTCAAGGGTGCCTTGCTGGCGCTGGAGGTGGCGGTAGAGCCCCCCGACAGCTATCTTCCTGATCAATCCCTGAAGCAGGCGACGGAAAAAAGCTGACGGGGGCCGTGTTCATCTTTTAATGGTTTAGGTGTTACCGCTTATTCGCTGGAAAGCTGAATGGCGCCGGTTACCGTACCCGACCAGATATCCCCAAAAGGGCCTACCTGTGTGCCGGCATAAAAGCTGTTATGCCAGAACCAGCGCGACATGGGGCGGTAGAACACCGAATCCCCCGTATCCCAGTCCAGGGCTTCCAGATTCCAGACACTGTTGCGCTGACCAATACAATAGAACAGGTTGCTGGCTTCACTCATGGTGGGAATGCCGTTGGGGCAGCTGATATCCGGGTTCACCCAGGCGGTATCCAGGGTGCGGGTGTCAGGATTCCATTCGAATTTATGCACACCATAGGGTGCGTATTTCGGGGTATTGCTGAAGAATACCACCCAGCCATTGATCAGATTGGAGATCAGCGGGTTGTTGGACTGGGCGATATCGGAGCCGTAGTCATTACTCACTACCACTGCACCATAGCCCCGCACCATCACCGATTGTTCGGAGGCTGACAGGGTGCGCAACGGGTCGCCATAATCCACCGGTACTTCTGCTGCAATACGGATATCCTTGCCGGGGGCGATAGGCTCCCAGTCCGCCGGAATCTGGTCCCGCCAGAACAGGACTAAATTGGTAATAGCCTGGCCATCGGTAATCACCACAAATTTGTCCTGATCGCCCACGCCCATCAGCGACGGGGTTGAGCCGGAGCCTGCCCCCAGGCGACCTGGCACCTGCACGTCGGCGCCGTTTTCATAGTCCGCCTGCCAGGCGCCGGTGGCCGGGTCCAGGCTCAGTTCGGCGCCGGTCCACTGTACCCGGTACATGCGCTCGCTGGTTACCACATAAATGCCGCCGTCTTCGTCCACGGCAATGGAGTTGGACACAATCTCTCCGGTTTCACTGTCCCCCAGCCAGAGGTAGTGCAGCTCGGTGAAATCCCGGGACAACACCGCCACGGTGCCCCGCTTGGTGGCCATGGCAATATAGCCGTCGTAGGTCATGTTAATGCCCACGATGGGATCGTCCTTGGTGCTTCCCCGTAGTGCTTCCTCCGGCATATTGTAAGTGTCGGCCAGCATGATGTCGGAGAAAGGGTCGCCTGCCACCGAATCGGCGTAGGCGTAAAGTTTGCCGGAGCCGGGTACGTAAAACCGGTTATCGCGATCAAGAATGGTATAAGCCCCGGTAATGGCGTTCACCAGATTAATGCCGTCGGGTTTGCGCAGGCGGTGAATGCGGCGCTGTCCGGTGGGGGTGGCCTCCAGCTTGTAAACGTAATCGATACTGGAGCCCCAGGCCACGGTGGTGCCGTCATCATAGGGAGCCGACATGGCCAGGGTAATGTTCACTGCGCCGGTGTTTTCATAATCAGGAAAGCGGGTGGTTTCCGCAGACGTGGGGCCGGGTAAAGGCGAGGATCCCTGCACGTAGGGGGTGCGGTGGCTCATGGGCCAGGCGGAATCCGCCAGATAGTCATTTTGAGGTGGCTCGTTAATGCCGAAGTCGGCGGACATGGCTGGAATGGGCAGGCTGCAGAGCAATGTCAGGCTGCCGGTCATCAGCATTTTTGTTGTTTTGCTGCTGAGTGTCATTGGGTTTCCCTCGTTGTGGTTATATTGCCTGTTGGCTTGTTCAGGTCTGGGAACAGGTTACTGGGGAATACCAGGGAATAGTGCTCCGGGAGCGGCGAAGATTTACCAATTTACGACACTCATGGTATGTTGAGGGATCTTTTACCGGACAGGCACCTATGACCACCACCTCTTCCCCTTCTCCCGCAAGGGCCACCACTATCGGCACCTGGGCTAATGCCATTATCCGTGCCCTGGACAGTTACGGTGTGGATGGCGTGGCCTTATGTCGGGAGGCGGGCATTGACGTGCAGCGCACCACCGATCCCAATTACCGGATTCCTGTCAGCGTTATGACACCTCTGTGGCGTCGGGCAGTGGAACTCAGTGGCGATGGTGCTTTCGGGCTACGGGTAGCGGAGCATGTTTCCCCCACCACCTTTCATGCCCTGGGCTTTGCCTCTCTGGCCAGTCGTAATTTTCAGGACGTGGCCCGGCTGATCGTGAACAATGTGGCCGTGGTCAGCGAGGTGGCCAAAGTACGTTTGCAGATGAAGCCGGATCAGATCTGGTTTTACGTGGATATTCTGGAAGACGGGCCCGAGGTGAGCGATGAAGCCGTCGATGCGTTTCTGGGCTCGCTGATTTATATCGGCCGGCATTTTGTGGGTGCGGAATTGCCGTTAACGGAGGTGCGGCTGCGCCGGCCGGACACGGGTATCGCCCAACAGTTTGAAGCCTTTTTCCGCACCCCGGTGCATTTTTCCTGCGAGGCCAATGCGTTGGTGGGGCCGCTCAGTGCCGCCAGCCAGCTGATGCCCGGTTACAATCCGATGCTGGTAGAAGCCAACGAAAAACTGCTGAACGAATACCGGGCCACCCAGTCCCGCTCGCTGGTGGCCCGGGTGGAACAGCAGATTGAAACCCTGTTGCCGGAAGAACCGGTGCAACAGCTGGTGGCGCAACAGCTGCACATGAGTGTGCGTAAACTGCAGCGGGCACTGGAGAAAGAAGAGACCTCCTATCAGCAGATTCTGGATCAGTACCGGGAACGGAAAGCCCGGGCACTGCTGAAAGAAAACCGGGTCAGCGTAAAAGAAATTGCCTGGCAACTGGGGTTTGCCAATCAGAGCGCCTTTACCCGCGCCTTTAAACGCTGGACCGGTAAAACACCGCGGCAAACCCAGGGAAGCGCTGAATAAGTCTGTGCGGATTCAGTCTCTGTTGCCTCTGACTATACCGCTTGATCTTTCGGACAGAAATACAGGTAGCTATCACTTTATTCTGTGAGCGTCAATCCTCCTTAAGCACCCCTTTGCTTTTGAACAGCTGTGCAATAATCCGCGGGAGCCGTGAATTACGGCTCAATATCACGGGAAGGTATTTCTTTTTTCAGACCGCCGGAGGCATAAGGAACCCTCAATGAATATTTCACTCGCACACCTCGCACTACCCTTGCCATTGCGCATGCTGGCACTGATGCTGGTAGCCGCATTCATGACCGGCTGCGACAAGCCACCACCCACCAACGAAGAAATTTTTGTGAACCCGCCCGCCAGTACTCAGTTTGAGTCCGACAGCGGCGAGGTCATGCTGAGTCAGCTCAGTTCCACCACCGTGTGTTACACCACCGACAGCAGCGACCCACAAATCAGCGGCGGCAACTGTGGCGGCGGTACCACCCTGGAATATCAAAGCAGCATTCTGCTGGCCTGTGCCAGCGGCGAAACCGGTGAATCCGTTATCCGCGAAGTCAAACTGGCCTTTGAATGGCAGCAACGTTCCGGCACGACCCTGGAAAACCGGGATGCCCTGTTCTTCCTGAACTGTAATAACAGCGGCGGTGGTACCGACACCGATGGTGACGGCATTCCTGATGTCAACGATAACTGTCCGTCCGAGTACAACCCGAATCAGGAAGATGACGACGACGATGGTGTTGGCGATCTCTGTGACTTCGATCAGGATAACGATGGTATCGATGATGACGCGGATAACTGCCCGGCGGATGCCAACCCTGATCAGGCGGACGGCGACAACGATAACATTGGTGATGTGTGTGATACCGATGCTGACAATGACGGCGTTGCCAATGAAGAAGACAACTGTCCCTATGCACCCAACGCCGGTCAGGAAGATGGTGATGGTATAGGCGACGCCTGTGATTCCCTGTTTGATACCGATGGCGACGGCGTGGCGGATGATGTGGATAACTGTCCGGATACCCCGAATGCGGATCAGGCCGATTCAGATCTGGATGGTATTGGTGATGTGTGTGATGCACCGGATCACGTCGGTACCGATAAATTCTTCTACGACTACCTGGATTTGCTGGATCGCTTGCTGGATATCATGCAGTGCAAATACAACAGCTGTAATCCCCCGGACGGTACCTTTAACTGGTCCATTGATGCGTCCAATTCCGAACTGGAAGCCGGCTCCGCCAACTGGAAAGCGACTATCAATACCCTCTTCCCGCCCACGGCCAGAATGACCTTTACCGCCAACAATGCCATGCTGGACAGTTGCGTGGGTAACGGTTCTGCCTCCGGTGTTCTTAACAGCACCGCTACTGGCCCGCTCAATACCGGCACACCCATCGAGTTTAACTGCGACGGTTTGAGCGGTTATATCGAGATGCGCCTGAACCTGACCGTCGGTGAAGTCACCGGTGGTTATTATGATGCCTACTGCCTGGAAGCGGAGTGTGAAGCCACTGCCGTGCGGTACCGTATTATTGGCGTTGATGCCGATGACGAGCTGGTTTATTCCCGTGAAGTGCTGGGTAATATTCTGCCCTGATACCGGAATAGTCAGTAGCTATAAAAACGGGCGCCTGTTGTTGTGACAGGCGCCCGTTTTATTTTTCGTTTTGCAAAACGTTCTTAGTAGGTGATTATCTCGATACCGGGATTGACGCTCTGGCTGATATGGGGCTCCGCAGTCACTACAAAATCCGGGTCCACCCAGTACAGGGAGGTGCGTAACGACGCACTCAGGTAACGAAAGTCATCCATGGTACGGGCATGAATAATCACGGCAGCATTTTCACTGATGATTTTTGAACTGATGCTGTCCAGTTGCAGATTGATTTCCTGGGAGCGGGTATCGATCTGGCTTTGTTTCAGACTGAGAAAATTGGGGTTGTCATTTACCGGCGTAGGTTCTTCTGCCACCGGCGGTTCCGGCTCTGGTGGTACTTCGGTTTCCGGTGCTTCGGGTTCAGGCTTCTGGGCTACCGGTTGGCTGGCGGATTCCTCGCGGGCCTTTTCCAGGCTTTCCTGTTGCACCAGAATGTCCAGCAGGCCGAGAATCACGTCTTCCTTTGCATCCAGCGCGCCGGAAGGCACCTGCAGGCTGCGAGCGGTATTAATGTATTTCAGAGCCACTTCCAGGTCGCGGCGCTGGGGCGGGTTGTTTCTTTTCAGGCGCCGGTCGGCCAATATCAGGTAGCGGTCGATCACTTCCTTCTCGTAGCCGGCAATGGCGGGGTCACCGGGATTCTGGCGGCGCAAGGCTTCAATTTTTTCAATGGCATTGTTGCCTTTGGGTTTGGACAGCCGGTTGGCAGCGAGGTCGGCTTCAATCTGATCATGAAGGCTCAGCGGTGGTGCCGGCGTTTCCGGCTCGGGAGTTTCGGTTGCCTGCGGTTCCGGTTGCGGCTGTGCGCCGGTATCCCAGATTTCTTTCGGCATGGACTGACAAGCGCACAGCGAGCCCGCCAGTATCACAGTAATAAACATCTGATTCGCAGGTTTCATACCCCACCCTTTTTTATTGCCTGGTATTTTATTGCGTGGTTTTTTGTTTGTCGGTTGTTTGCCACTTGGGTCTTCATCACTTAAACACTGGTGTCAGGAATCCTTTTCCGGCTTCAACTGACTTGCTGCAAATAGTAAGCAGGCACAGAGCACAATGCCAGGGCCTGTGGGAGTATCCCATAAAAATGACGTCATCAAACCCGCGATGACGGCTAACAGTCCGATGATCGATGCCATAAAGGCCATTTGCTCTGGTGTGCTGGCCAGTCGCCGGGCGCTGGCTGCCGGAATAATCAGCATGGCCGTAATCAGCAGGGCGCCCACCACTTTCATTCCCACTGCCACCAGCAACGCCAGCATAATCAGTAACAGGGTTCGCATGCGGTGAATGGATACCCCTTCCGCCCGGGCGATTTCACTGCTCACCAGTGTGTTGAGCAGATCATCCCAGCAACGCCACAGGAGTATTGCCAGCAACACACAAATGCCCGCCACCCACAACACATCCTGATAATTCACCGCCAGCAGATCACCGAACAGGAATGCCATTAAATCGACTCGCATATCGCTGAGCTGGCTGGCAATCACCAGGCCGGTGGCCAGTGTGCCGTGAGCGATAATACCCAGTATAGTATCGTTCGCCAGTTTGTTCTGACGCTGGCTGAAGCCCAGCACCAGTGCCACCGCCATGGTGGTAAAGAGTACACCAAACAGGGGTTTGATGCTCAGCAGCAAACCGATGGTCATACCCATGAGTGAGGAGTGCGCCAGAGTATCGCCGAAATAGGACATGCGCCCCCACACCACAAAACTGCCCAGCGGACCGCTGATGGCTGCCAGCATCAGTCCCACCAGCAGCGAAGGCAACAGAATATCAATGATCATGGTCGCAACTGTCTCCGATAACGCCGCCATCCAGGCGATGGTGGTGATCATGATGGTGGGTGTAAATGGCGATGTCCTTGCCCAGATCCTGGCCAAACAATTCCAGATACCTGGGGTGCTTGGCAACGGACTCGGCGGTACCTGAACAGCAGATATGCTGGTTCAGGCAAATCACATGATCGGTACCTGCCATGACAAAGTGCAGGTCGTGGGATACCATCAGAATGCCGCAATGGCGATCATCCCGGATGCGTTTTAACAACTGATACAGTTCCCGCTGGCCGTGCAGATCAACCCCCTGTGCCGGTTCATCCAGCACCAGCAGGGTAGGTTCCCGCAGCAGCGCCCGGGCCAGTAATACCCGTTGCAGTTCACCACCGGACAGGGTTTGCACGGCGGCGTTTTCCAGCCGGCTGGCACCCACCTCTGCCAGTGTCTTTTGAATGGCTTGCGGATCCCGGTTGCCGGACATGGCCAGGAAACGCTTTACCGTCAGTGGTAAACTGTTGTCGATATGCAGTTTCTGGGGCATATAGCCGATACGGCACTGGGAATAAGTAATAATGCTGCCGCTGTCGGGCTTGTGCTCGCCAATCAGCAATTTCAGCAGCGTGGTTTTGCCGGCGCCGTTGGGGCCAATCACTGTCACTATCTCGCCCTGATGCAACTCCAGGGAAATATTCTGCAGCAACGACTGTCGGCTCAAGGCCAGGCAGGCATTATCCGCTCTGACCAGCAGAGTAGTGGGTGAAGCGGCAGTAGCAGCACTTGTATTAGTCGCTGTCATATCAGGGTTCTGGTTACGCTGGCGGATGTGGGCGCGCATTTTACCAGTAATCGGGCTGTTTCACGAAACGGCGCCGGTCAATAGTGTGAAATCACCGATAACTTAAGGGTTCATGAAAGGCTGAAGTATCATGAGGAGTCTCCTGGAAAGTAGCATGAAGAGTCACAATGGATTAAGTCGTTTTCAGTTGTTCCCGGCAGGCGTACGGCGGCTTGCCACCTGCTTTTGCCTGGTGATCATGCTGGGTAATCTGCTGTTGCCTGCCAGTGCCGCAGCGACCGGTGCCAAGCCCTACCCTCCGGAGGTGCTGGTGGTCACCAGTATCCAGCCTCTGGGGTTGCTGGCCAGTGAGCTCCTGGCGCCAGTGCAGGCGGGGGCGGTCCGGGTGATTATTCCCCGCAGTGCGTCACCCCACGGTTTTTCCCTGCAACCATCTGATATGCGTCTGCTGGTGACGGCTCCCGTGCTGTTGTGGCTGGGTCCTGATCTGGAGCCCTATCTGACCAAGGCGCTGCAAAAACGGGGTGTGCAACCTGACAGGCAATTGATAACGGCGGAGTCTCTCAGTGGTATTCGCTTGCTTCCATGGCGTGACGTGGAAGACGACGCAGTTGCCGGCCATCACCACCATGAAGCGGATGACCATCATCATGATCAGGGGCAATACGATCCCCATCTCTGGTGGGACAGCCAGAATGCCCTGTTGATGGCTGATGCACTGACGGCAACGCTCAGCGGCCTTTATCCCCAATGGCAGCAGGCGCTCGCCGAATCCCGCACTGCTTTCGAACAGCGCCTGACCCGGTTGCGGGAACAGATCCAGGCGCAACGGCCGGCGCAGCCAAAGGGCTTTCTGATCTACCATGATTCCCTGCTTTATCTGGAAAAAGAACTGGGTATCAGTTCTGCCCGCCGTATTACCCAGACACCGGAAAACAAACCTTCCGTGAGGGATATGCTCTCCCTGAGCCGTTCACTGAACAATGGCAAGGTGAACTGTGTGATTACCGAGCCCGGAGTAAATCCGGCTTTTCTCCGTAAGCTCTATGGTGATAACCGGGTGCAGGAAACGGAAGTCGATCCCTTGGGGTGGGATGCAGAAAGCTACACGGATATGTGGTTCGAAGGGGCCCGCGCACTCATGGAATGTGCGGGCGCGAGTCATCAGTAACGCTCTGGCAGTGGTTACCAGGAAATCAGCACCCACTCCGGTACCTGCATTTTATCGGCACCGCTGTCGCGGATAAAATCCCCGTCCCCTATCTTGTCCACAAGAAAATAAGGTTTACCGTTCTTCGGTACCACCTTGATTTTGTACACCCGGCCATTGATCTTGTGCACTTCAATCTTCTTGTTTTCACTGTCGATAATGGTGATTTCCGGTTCCGGATACACCGATGATGTCTCATCCGGTGTTTCCACTTTGGCAACGCTGATCATGGGGATTGTGGCCAGTATCAGGGCCATCCAGAACTGTTTCATTGGGACTCCTCGTCTCCTGGTTTACAGGGGCCAAGTGTATCCTCCCCTTGGTTGGCGTACAACGATCAGGGTTTTGATTCGTGTCAGGTTTTCTGTGATAGCCGGCATGGCCGGAATTCACAAAAAATCGATGCCATTGGCCAGTGTGCAAACCCCGGCTTTTGACCATACTGGAGTGCACTACACTCATAATAATTCTGATTGATAACAAATCTGACGCCACCGATACGGGGAAACTCTTATGCCGATTTCAGCCTCCGCACCCTTGAAGAAAGTACAGCACACAGTGGAAAAACAGGTGTCGCGGGCCATGCTGGAAAACCTGCCGTTGTCGGTGCTGCAGAAAATCACCGGCACCCAGGAGCCCCTGGTGCTGGATGGTCGCACCATGGACCCCTACATGCGCATTGTCGTGGAGGCCAACCGGCTCAAACCGGCACTGGAATCCCTGGGGCTGGAAAAAAGTCGCGAAAGCTACGAGCGGGCGGTGGAACTGCTGGATTCCCCGTTCCCCAAATCAGTCACCAAAAGAGACCGGGTCGTAACCCTTGATTCAGAGCTGGAAGGCCCCCGCGATGTGCGGATCCGGGTCTATGAAAAAGCTCACCGCCCCGGGGAGCGCCGGCCGGTAATGGTGTTTTTTCACGGCGGCGGCTGGGTGATTGGCAGTGTGGACAGTACCGACCGCCTGTGTGCCCTGTTTTGTGATCAGCTGGATCACGTGGTGGTGTCCGTGGACTACCGCCTGACGCCGGAAAACCCCTTTCCCGCCCCCCAGTACGATGCCGTGGATGCCTTTACCTGGGTGCAGGCCCATGCCGCTCATTTTGGCGGCGATCCGGAACGGGTTTACGTGGCCGGCGACAGCGCCGGTGGCCAGCTGTCGGCCGTGGTGGCCCAGCAAACCGCCCTGCTGGGGCGGCCGCAGCCCTGTCTGCAAACTATGATTTACCCGGGGCTGGACCGCTTTCAGCGGGGTGAATCCCACCGATCCCTGGGGGAAGGCTATCTGTTAACCTGCAGTATGCTGGACTGGTTTACCGAGACTTTTATTCCCCACCACCGGGACGACGGCAATATTCTGGCCTCGCCCATTGAGGCGGATGAGGCCCTGCTCAGGCAGCAGCCGCCAGCCATTATCACCACGGCCGGCTTTGACCTGCTGAGGGATGACGGCGCTGCCTATCGCGACAAGCTGCAGGCCGCCGGTGTTGATGTGTCCTACATCGAATTCGAGGATCTGGCCCACGGCTATGTCACCATGACGGGGGTGGTTCCCCGGGCTCGGGAAGCCATTCTGCAAACCGCTGAGCAGATTTCGCGCAAGCTTGCTACCCTTTCCTGAAGAGTAAACAAATTCATCTGCCATGTTCCGGAATGAGCCGGCAGGCCGTGGGGTTACTATGACTTTGCGGTCTCTTGCGTCTTTGTTTTAACCCATTGATTACTAAAGGGAATTTGTTGGCGGATTGAGCTTTGACCAAAAAAATTACCTTGTCAGGTGACTTTGTGGTTAAATGTCGCGCCCATAAAGGACCCTCTGTTCACAGGGTTGCCACGATGCTAAGGTGCTAGTTAGCTGTAACGAACCCAAAGGCGGCCAGCCATGAGTAATGAAAATCGCTACGCTGAAGCCAGTATGGATGCCATGTACCGTATTTTTACGGTACCCGAGGCGCCGGATTCCACACTGGGCAAAGTGGATCAGATGATCTCCCAGAACCTGGGGCGATTTCTGCAGGATCACATTGTTGCCGTCGAAAAAGACCTGAAAGTCCTGGAAAAGGACTTTGCCGAGTCTGAAATCCCCGAAAAACCCATTTTTGTATCCCAGCAGGCGGATTTCCTGCTGGACAAGGTGGTATCCCAGTCCGTACACACCGCGGCCCCCAGTTTTATCGGCCATATGACCTCAGCGCTGCCTTATTTTATGCTGCCGCTGTCTCGGATCATGATGGCTCTGAACCAGAACCTGGTAAAAATCGAAACCTCCAAGGCCTTTACCCCGCTGGAGCGCCAGACCCTGGGCATGATGCACCGCCTGATCTTTGGCAACGACGACAAGTTCTACGAACAGTGGATGCACGAGGCTGGCCACTCACTGGGCTCGTTTTGCTCCGGTGGCACCATAGCCAACCTCACGGCACTGTGGGTGGCCCGTAACCGCCTGTTCAAACCCACCCAGGATTTCCCCGGCATTGTGAAAGTGGGGGTGTTCGGTGCACTCAAGCATCATGGTTACGACGGCATGGCGGTGCTGGTATCGGAACGCGGCCATTATTCCCTGGGTAAAGCCGCCGATGTTCTGGGTATAGGCCGCAATAATCTGATGCCGGTGAAAGCGGATGAGCGCAACCGTATTCGTGTGGACGAGCTGCGCAAGAAAATCGAGGAATGCCGGGAAAACAATATCAAGGTGATGGCGATTGTTGGTGTGGCGGGAACGTCGGAAACCGGTAGTGTGGATCCCCTGGACGAAATGGCGGATATCGCCGAGGAAATCGGTTGTCACTACCACGTGGATGCCGCCTGGGGTGGCCCCACCCTGTTCTCGAAAAAGTATGCCCATATTCTGAAAGGTATCGAGCGGGCTGATTCGGTCACCATTGATGCCCATAAACAGATGTACGTGCCCATGGGTGCGGGCATGGTGCTGTTCCGGGATCCTACCCTGGTGTCCGCCATCGAACACCATGCGGAATACATTATCCGGAAAGGCTCCAAGGATATCGGCAGCTATACCCTGGAAGGTTCCCGTCCCGGTATGGCCATGCTGCTGCAATCGGGTCTGAAAATTATCGGTCGCAGCGGTTATGAAATCCTGATTGAACAGGGCATTGAAAAAGCCCGCGCCTTTGCCGACATGATCGAGCAAGACGAAGAATTCGAACTGATCGCCGCGCCGGAACTGAATATTCTCTGCTATCGGTTTGTACCGCCGTTTGTGCGGGAAAAACTCAAGAACTGCACGGAAGAAGAGTTCGAGCAGATCCATGAATTGCTCAATCGCCTCACCAAGCGGATTCAGAAAACCCAGCGGGCCCGTGGTAAATCTTTTGTGTCCCGGACCCGGTTAATGCCGGAACAGTATCAGCGCGCCAAAACCGTGGTATTCCGTGCGGTGCTGGCCAACCCCCTGACCAATCACGAGATTCTGCGGGATATTCTGAAAGAACAGAAATTCATTGCCCGCACCAATGCCTGCCGTAATTTTATGGAAGAACTGCGCAGCATTTGCGGCACTTCAGACCTGCAGGCGGTGCAGGCCGCCGGTTAGTTTTCAACGGTAAACGTGGTAGCATGCTCCTCAAAAATTTGCGGAGTAACAGCAACCCATGGCCGACACAAAACCCCTGATTCTGGTGGATGGTTCATCCTATCTGTACCGCGCGTTTTACGCGCTCCCGCCCTTGCAGACTGCCAAAGGACAACCCACCGGCGCCGTTCGCGGTGTGATCAGCATGCTGAAAAGCCTGCTCAAGGAATATCAGCCCGAGCACATGGCCGTGGTGTTCGATGCCAAGGGCAAAACCTTTCGCGATGATCTTTACGCCGACTACAAAGCCAATCGTCCCCCCATGCCCGATGACCTTCGGGAACAGATAGAGCCTTTACACAAAGCTGTGGAACTGATGGGCCTGCCCATGCTGATTATTGACGGAGTCGAGGCAGACGACGTGATTGGTACCCTGTGCCGGGAAGCCACCGAAAAAGGTGTCGATACCATCGTGTCCACCGGCGACAAGGACATGGCGCAACTGGTGAGTGATCACGTTACCCTGATTAATACCATGAACAATACCCGCATGGATCGCGACGGTGTGATTGAAAAGTTCGGTGTGCCACCGGAAACCATTGTGGATTATCTGGCATTGATCGGTGACACCGTGGATAACGTCCCCGGTGTGCCCAAGTGTGGTCCTAAAACCGCAGTAAAATGGCTGGATCAGTACGGCACCCTGGAAAGCCTGATGGAAAAAGCCGATGAAATCAAAGGCAAGATCGGTGAAAACCTGCGTAACACCTTAGAGGCGTTACCGCTTTCCAAAGAGCTGGTGACCATCAAAACCGATGTAGAGCTGGCTCAGGGAATCAATGACCTGAATCTGCAACCGCCGCAAACGGAAGATCTGCTCGACCTGTTTAAGGAACTGGAATTCAAATCCTGGGTCGCGGAACTGGAAACCACCGAAGGGGACAACGAAAACGCGACCCTGGCAGAAAAGCTGGAAGCCAAATACGAAACCGTCTTTGAACAGGAACGTTTTGATGCCTGGCTGGAAAAACTGAAACAGGCCGACATTTTTGCCTTTGATACCGAAACCACCAGCCTGAATTACATGGATGCGGAACTGGTGGGTGTGTCTTTTTCCGTTGAGCCCGGCGAAGCCGCTTATGTGCCGGTGGGGCATCGTTACCCCGGTGCACCGGACCAGCTGGAGCGTGACAAGGTGCTGCAGGCACTGAAACCCTTATTGGAAAGTGATACCCCCAAAGTGGTTGGCCAGAATCTGAAATACGACAATAACGTATTGCATCAATACGATATTCAGATCAAGGCCATCGCCGCCGATACCATGCTGGAATCCTACGTGCTGGACAGTGTCGGTTCCCGTCATGATATGGATACCCTGGCCCAGAAATACCTGGATCACGAAACCATTCACTTTGAAGATATTGCCGGCAAAGGTGCCAAACAGCTGACCTTTGATCAGATCGATATTGAACAGGCCGGGCCCTATGCCGCGGAAGATGCCGATATTACCCTGCGCCTGCATCAGACCCTGCAACCGAAACTGGCAGCGGAAGAAAAACTGCAGAAAGTGTTTGCGGAAATTGAACTGCCCCTGATGCCGATTCTGTCCAAAATTGAATGTACCGGTGCCCTGATTGATGCCGACAAACTGCGCCAGCAAAGCCAGCAACTGGCTGAACGCATGCAGACAATTCAGACGCAGGCCTTCGAAGAAGCGGGCCAGGAATTCAATCTGGGATCGCCCAAGCAACTGGGGGAAATCCTGTTTGAAAAACTGGAGCTGCCGGTCATTAAGCGGACCGCCAAAAAAGCCCCGTCCACCGCCGAAGATGTACTGCAGGAACTGGCGCTGGATTACCCCTTGCCCAAAATTATTCTCGAATACCGTAGTGCCAGCAAACTGAAATCCACGTACACGGACAAGCTGCCGCAACTGATCAACAGCCGCACCGGTCGTATTCATACCAGTTACCATCAGGCGGTGGCCGCCACCGGGCGACTGTCATCCTCCGATCCCAATCTGCAGAATATTCCGGTGCGCACCGAGGCGGGTCGCAAAATCCGCCAGGCCTTTATTGCCAAACCCGGCTGCAAGCTGGTGGCGGCGGATTATTCCCAGATTGAATTGCGGATCATGGCCCACCTGTCAGGCGACAAGGGACTGCTGAATGCGTTTAACAACGGTCTGGATATACACAAGGCGACAGCCGCGGAAGTGGAAGGCATTGCCATTGATGATGTCACCGCAGAGCAACGCCGCAGTGCCAAGGCGGTGAATTTCGGACTGATCTATGGCATGTCCGCTTTTGGGCTGGCCAAACAATTGGGCATCGGCCGCAAGGAAGCCCAGGCCTATATCGATGCCTATTTCGATAAATACCCCGGCGTTCTGCAATACATGGAATCCACCCGGGAACTGGCGGGCCAGCAGGGCTATGTGGAAACCCTGTTCGGCCGGCGTCTGTACCTGCCGGAAATAAACGCCCGCAATCCCATGCGCCGCCAGGCCGCGGAGCGCACTGCCATCAACGCCCCCATGCAGGGCAGCGCCGCGGATATTATCAAGCGGGCCATGATCGCAGTGGACCACTGGCTGAATGAGGCGAAGCTGCAATCGGTGATGATTATGCAGGTACACGATGAACTGATTCTGGAAACACCCCAGGATGAGGTGGAGGCGATCACCGAGGGGCTCAAGGAACAAATGAGCCAGGCGGCCTCACTGGCAGTGCCTTTGGTGGTGGATGTGGGTGTGGGTGACAACTGGGAGCAGGCCCATTAAAAAAGCCGGCGAGGTTATCGCCGGCTTTTGCCCATAAGGGCCAGTGTTGCAGAGTCTTACTGCTGACGACGACGCGCCATGCCCAGACCCAGCAGACCGGCTGCGAACAGCGCCAGGCTGCCCGGCTCCGGTACATCGTAGCTGTAGCGAATGCCGACAGTACCGGACCAGCCGTTGTTGCTGTTGGTCACGGAGCAGTTGTCGTCACCATCACCGCAACCGGTGATTTCCGCAGTCAGCAGACGGTTCAGGTCGAAACGCACAGGGCCGCCAACGAACTCGTCCAGTTCAATACCGGCCAGGTTCAGGGAGCCGCTGAAAGAACCGCTGTCGTACTCAGTGTCAGAGCAGCTGACGTTGGAAGGCCACCAGGTCTCACGGTTGTAGCAGGACAGGTGCGCAGATTCCGCTTCAACGGCAGATGAACCGGTAGGATCCACCAGGCTGATGCGGTACTGGCCGGCAACATAGGCGCTGCCGCCGGTTTCTTCCGCCCAGTTGTACCACTGATCCACGTCACGGGCGTTCAGGGTGCCACGCAGGGACCAGCCAGTGCCGAAGTCAATTTCCACACCGGTCAGCTCACCCAGTGAGGCATCAAAACCGCTCAGGAAAATGCTGCGGTTCTGGCTGTTGGTGGCGGTGGAGTTGTTGTGTCCGCTGCTTTCGTTATCGGTCACATTGGTGCTCCCGAAGTAAAAGCTGTCGGAGTAGGAAACGGTTTCGATGGGCCCTGCAGTTGCAAGACCAGCGGCACCCGTTAATGCCACTGCGCCAAGGAATTTGGCGATTTGCTTTTTGTCAGACATATAGTCCCCCCAGTTTAAGTTAAAAAGCCGCGAACCTAAGCAATTTCTATGCCTTTTGGGTAATCCGCCTGCAAAACCCCGGTCTTTCGTTTAGTTCCGGGTCAGTGCCGGGAGCCAGTGTAAAAGTCTTCAACAGCATAATTGGTCGATAATAGATCTATCAGGGCGGAGGTCAGCATGAAACCAGCTGTTGATTGCCTAACTCACTGTTATTAATGAGATTTATCTGGTTGTGGAACAATAGTCCTTGTGATGTGTGCTGTTTTATATTTCGACAAATTCGGGCTAGGGTAAAAAATGAGCATTCGGTAAATTTTTTAGCAGAATGTGTGAACTTACGGGAGTCTGTTGCTGTCATAGAAACGGAAGCTAAAGCAGCAACCCCCAATGGTTGAAATAAGCGAGTGTTTCAACCGATTTTAAGCGGCTTACCCCCATAAGCCGCACCATAGACGCCGATCATGGACCCCAACATGGTCGGCATTTTTTTATCTCTCTTTTTTATTCCTCTCCGGTACCTTCGTCTGCATCCGCAAACCCCTGAACCGGCCCGGAAAACCATTCTTCCAGTTTATCCAGAGCTTCTTCCAGCCCCTGCCGGTTGAGCGAGGAGAACAGCTGTACCGAAACCGAATGGCCATAAGGCTTGACCGCTTTCTGCACACTGAACTTGGCCTGATTGGCCTGGTTTTTCTTCAGCTTGTCCGCTTTACTCAGCAGAATATGGATCGGCACCTGATAGTGATCCGCCCATTCCAGCATCATCTGGTCAAATTCCTTCATGGGGTGGCGCACATCCATCACCAGCACCAGGCCCCGCAGGGCATTGCGTTCTTCCAGATAGTGACCCATATGGGCCTGCCAGTCTTTTTTCAGTTTTTCCGGCACCTGGGCAAAACCATAGCCCGGCAAATCCACCAGTTTGAGCCCATCGCCGATACCGAAAAAATTGATCATCTGGGTCCGGCCGGGGGTTTTACTGGTGCGCGCCAGCTTTTTCTGGCTGGTTAAGGTATTGATTGCACTGGATTTTCCGGAATTTGAGCGGCCTGCAAAGGCCACTTCAATGCCTTCGTCCGGAGGGCAGGTTTCCAGGGTAGGTGCTCCCTGCAGAAACACCGCCTGTTGCAGTACAGAGGCAAAGCTGTGCATGACGTGTTCAGACTCTATTCAGGTAGGTAGCTGTAAAATAGCGGCTAGTTTAACCGATCAAGGGCCATGAGGCATCGCAACCCATGGCAGATTAAGGCTTTATTTATCACTTGCTTCCTTAACTCTTGCAGGGAGATTAGCTATAATCCCGCGACTTTTGAGAGAAGACAGGGCCCCCGGAGGCTGAGTACTCAGGCTGATCCGTGGCCGAACAGATTGATTGGTTACCATTCATCTTTAAATTGATCCGACGGGTAAGGGTTTGACTATGAAAAAACTCGCATTTGCTTCCGCAGTTCTGGCACTGGGTATTACCGCATCTGCCCAGGCGGCAGAAGCTCCAGCAAAATACAACATGTACTGTGTTGGTTGTCACGCTACTGGCGCGGCCAATGCGCCCAAAACCGGCGATAATGCCGCCTGGGAAGCCCGCTTATCAGCTGCCGGCGGTATCGATGGCCTGGTGGCCAGCTCCAAGAAGGGTAAAGGCGCCATGCCTCCCATGGGTCTGTGTGCAGACTGTAGCGACGCCGAACTGAAAGAAATGATTCAGTTTATGGCTGGCACCAAGTAACCGATCGCTGATTCAGGCAGTTTTTGTTTAGGATGTAGAGGATTATGAAAAAACTTTTTTCAACACTTTCGGCCATCGTATTGATGGCAGGTGCGGTCGGTGTTCAGGCCGCCGGGGACGCGGAAGCCGGCAAGGCAAAAACCGCGGTGTGTGCCGGCTGCCACGGGGCTGACGGTAACAGCATGGTGCCAAGCTTTCCCAAGCTGGCGGGTCAGGCCGAGGCCTACACCATCAAACAGTTAAACGATATGAAAGCCGGTGAGCGTAACGTACCGCAAATGGCGGCGTTTCTTCCCGGTCTGAGTGATCAGGACATTGCCGACATTGCTGCCTACTACGCGGCTCAGACCCCTAAAGTGGGCAAGGCCGATCCTGAGCTGGTGGAGCTGGGGCAGCAGCTGTACCGTGCCGGTAACCCCGAAAGTGGTGTTACCGCCTGTGCCGGTTGCCACGGTGCCAACGGTAAAGGCATGCCTGCTGCGGGATATCCCCTGTTGTCCGGTCAGCATGCCGGCTATATTGAAGCCCAGCTGAAGGCGTTCCGCGCCGCCGGCCGTGGTGATGAAGCCGGCCCTTACCGTACCAACGATGGTGAGGGCATGATGATGCGGGCGACAGCCGCACGCCTGACAGATTCCGAAATCAAGGCGCTGTCGAGCTACATCAACGGCCTGTACTGATCGGCACAACGTAAAAAAGGCAGCTTGAGGCTGCCTTTTTTTATGTCTGATTGCCGCGCTTATTCAGCACCGGTACAGTTTCATGAAGATAAATTAGAATAATGATGTCCAAGCTGAATTCAATCCCAAGGAGACATGCAATGAAACCCAGCTTACAGGCGCTTTTCCGCTTCACCATGGTAGTAGTACTCGGTGCTTTCACGATGGCCGCTAACGCGGAAACTTTCCGCGAGGGTGTGGATTACAAGGTACTGGAAACCCCGGTGGACGTGGATAACCCCAAGAATATCGAGGTTCGGGAATTTTTCTGGTACGGCTGCCCCCATTGTTTTGCCCTGGAAGCCCACCTGAGCGACTGGAAGAAAACCAAGCCTGAAGGGGTGGATTTTGTCCCGACGCCTGCACCCCTGAATGCCTCCTGGACACCACATGCCCATGCCTTTTATGTGGCAGAGGCCCTGGGCAAAACCGATGAAATCTCCACTGCGCTCTTTGATGCCCTGCATGTGGATAAGAAACGTATTACCAGTCAGGATCAGCTGGCGGAGTTTTTCACCCGGTTTGATGTCAGCGAGGAAGAGTTCAACAAGCTCTACAACTCCTTCTCGGTACGGGTTGCGGTGCGCAAGGCCGAGGCTCTGGCCAAGGCCTACCGGCTGACCGGTGTGCCGGCGCTGATTGTGAACGGCAAGTACCTGGTGGAAATGCGTACCGCCAAATCCAATGAGCGCATGATCGATATTGTTAACTTTTTGATCGACAAAGAGAAGATTCAAGCAAAAACAGGCGTTTAGCCCTGCCTGTTAATCAAAACCCGTCCGAGTGTGACCCTGTTCCTGGCAGGCAGCTGGCTCCGGAATTATGATTCCGGGCCGGCGTTAACGGGAAACTCCCTCCGCCCGCCGGCATACGCTATAGTTTAAAGATCGCTAAATTTACATTACCTGTGGGTGTGAGGTTCGTTTGTCTTTCCACATTAATCACCAGGTTCCCCATCGCGAAGGCACGGCCCTGTCCACCCGCTACGGGGATACTGTGCCCGAGTCCCTGAAGCTGCTGACCTACAATATTCAGGCGGCCATTGGTACCTCGAAATACTGGCATTATGTGACCCGCAGCTGGCGCCATGTGTTGCCGGACTGGCGTGGTATTCAGCGCCTGGACGATATCGGTCGGGTAATTACCGCCTATGATCTGGTGGCCTTGCAGGAAGTGGACGGCGGCAGTCTGCGCTCCAACTTTGTCAATCAGGTGGCCTATCTGGCCAAATCCTGCGAGTTTGATTACTGGTATCAGCAGCTGAACCGGGATTTTGGCAAGCTGGGCCAGTTCAGTAACGGGATTCTTTCCCGGTTTGTGCCCTACGAAGTGGAAGACCACAAGCTCCCCGGCCTGAAGGGGCGTGGTGCCATTGTGGCCAAATACGGTAACGACAAACACCCCCTGGTGCTGGTGGGGGTTCACCTGGCCCTGAGCGAACGTGCCCGCTACCGGCAGCTGGATTACCTGCGGGATCTGGTGCAGGGTTATGAGCATGTGGTGGTGATGGGCGATATGAACTGCCGCGGCGATCAGATCATCGACACCCCCCTGCGGGACACCCATCTTATCCAGGTAAAAGAAGAGCACCACACCTTCCCCAGCTGGAAACCCGACCGTAATATTGACCACATCATGGTGAGCCCCTCCCTGCAGATCAAGGAAGTGGAAGTGCTGGACTTTGTTCATTCAGACCATCGTCCCATCGCCATGGAGGTGATGCTGCCGCCCCAGGTGCGCGACGCCTTTTACGACTGACCTGGGTCTCATTATTTGCTGCAGTTGGCCCTATCCCATCTATACTGATTAAAATCAGTTGGTAACTCGGGCATGCCTTCATTCCATGACGCAGGACTCACAGGACTGGAAAGAAAAGTACCTATCCTCTCTCGAAAGCTTTGAGCGGCTGCAAAAAGCGGACAAAGAACGGCTGGACGTTTTAAAACGGGGCTTCGTTCGGGTCAGTCTGGCAGCAGATGGTCAGGATACGGTACTGGACGAAAAACTGGCAGAACTGCGCACCGAGCTGCGCAGCAGCCGGGATATTCTGGAACTGGAACCACAGATAGCCGGCCTGGAACAGCTGGTGGTGGCACTGGATGAACGTCGTCAGGAAGAGATCGAAGCCATCGAAGAGCTGGTGGGCGGATCGCTGGACGCTTTTCTGGACACCGAGCTTCCCCGCAAGAAAAAATCCTCCATTCGCAAATATCAGAAAGCCGTGCCGAAGCTGCTGGAAGGCAGTGGCAACCATATGGAACTGTGGAAGGAATACGCCGCCATTCAGGCCCAGCTGGCTGAGCATATAAGGGAACTGGAAAACCAGGACGAAGACAGCCGCAAGGGCTTTTTCCAGCGCTTGTTCGGTGGTGGGGACAACACTGCCGAAAGTGCAACGGCGCCGGAGCTAACCGGTGAGTCCGCAGAAGAGTCCGACGCTGAGCCGGGATTATCTGAGCCGTCACCTTCACCTGAAAATAACAGCGCCACTCAGGCGCCAAGTGATGCGGCGGGTGATGAGGTTTCTGCATCCGCTGAGCCCTCTCTTGCCGACGATAAATCTTCCATCGCTGACGATACCTCTCTGTCAGGTGACGCCTCTCAACCCGGCGAAGCCTCTCAACCCGGTGAAGCCTCCACCACAGACCCGCTCGCCGACGATGCCAACCGGTTTGTGGATTCGGCCCTGCATGGCAAAACTGCGGCTGTGGCATTGCCCGCCGATGAGGCCGAGCGTGAGCAGTTGCGCCAGCGTATTGCCAGTGTGCTGTCCAGCCTGCTGCAGCAGATTGACCTGCCCGATGAAACCCTGGAGCGGCGTAACGAACTGGTTGAGCGCATCGAGAACCCCTTTACCTGGGAGGAGTTGCCGGATCTGCTGGAAGAAGCCGCGGAACTGGTAACCAGCACCCGGGCAAAAGCCCAGCAGGAGTTTGAAGGTTTTCTGGTGGCGCTCCATGAGCGCCTGCGGGACATTCAGGAGTTTCTTCAGGCGGCCCGCAAGGGTGAAGAAGAATCCCAGCTGAACCAGCAGAAACTGGATACGGAAGTTCGTAATGAACTGAAAGAGATCCGCTCCACCGTGGAAGGTTCCAGCGATATTGGCCGGATTAAACTGGATATCGAATCCATGGTGGATCGTATCATGTCGGTGGTGGACGATTTTCACCGCACGGAAAAAGAGCGCCGTGACGAGGTTTATGAACGCATCGAAACGTTGGGCAAGCGCATGGAATCCATGGAAGAGGAAGCCACAGAGTTACGCAACAATCTGGAAACCACCCGCATTCAGGCCATGAAAGATGCGCTCACGGAACTGCCCAACCGCCAGGCTTACAACGAACATATCGAGCGGGAATACTCCCGCTGGAAACGACGTGCCTATCCGCTCTCCATCGCGGTTTGTGACATCGATCATTTCAAATCCATCAATGATAACCTGGGCCATTTGCGGGGTGATAAGGTGTTAAAACTGGTGGCCCGGGAACTGTCGCGGCGTATCCGCAATGAGGATTTTGTGGCCCGCTTCGGCGGTGAGGAATTTGTTATCGTGATGCCCGATACCGATGAACCATCGGCGGTGGCGGCAGTGGAGAAAGTGCGTTCCTGTATTGAGGAGTGCCCGTTCAATTTCAATAATGAACGGATTCCGGTGACGGCGTCCTTTGGTGTGACGTCCTTTACCGAGGGTGACACCATAGAAAGCTGTTTTGAACGGGCGGATAAAGCACTTTATAAAGCCAAGGCGGAAGGGCGTAACCGCGTGGTCCGGATGGGAACCTGACGGTGCACACTGTCACCGATACTATCGCCTCTTTGTTCAAGCATGCGGGTAGCCGTATCAAGCCAGTAGCGGGTATAGGATCATGAACGCAGAAGCCAGCATTCAGGAACTGACCCGGATTTTTGAAGAGTCCTGCCTGGAACTGTTTACGGGGTTTGGTTGCAATATCCAGAAAACCGACGAAGCCATGCCGGAAGGCACCGATGACCCTGTTGCCATGGTGGATGCCGGCTCACCGGAGCTGGAAATTGCGGTGATTCTGCGTTTGCCGGTGAATATTCTGGCACTCACCTATCCCGCGGGAGCGGAGATTACCCAGGTATCCGAAGAGGTGTTGGAAGACTGGATCGCGGAAATTTCCAACCAGCTGATCGGCAAGATCAAGAACCGACTGTTGACCTATGGGGTGCGCCTGACGCTGGGTTTGCCCAACGCCTATTTTGGTGTGGATATGGCAGATATGATCACCGAGGGCCGCCATTGTATGGTGAGTGTGTTTGATATCGATAACGAACTGCTGGAAGTGGTGTTGCTGATGGACATTCTGGACGACACCCTGGATTTGACCACCCCACCCCAGGAAGACGATGGTCCCGGTGGCGGCGAGCTGGAACTGTTCTGAAACGCCGGCCGTTATCCCTGTTTTTCCGGCAGGTTTTTGCGGTATTCCGATGGCGTTACCCCCACCTGATTCCGAAACGCCCGGCTGAAATTGGCCGAATCACTGTAGCCCAGTTCCTGGGCAATCTGGCTGATGGATAACTGATTATCCTCCAGCAGACGGCGGGCTCTGATGGCCGTGGTTTCATTGGCAATCTCCCGGAAGCTGGTGCCCTCCCGCTGTAACAGCCGGTGCATGGTGCGTACGCTCATAAACAGCTCCCGGGCGATATCGTCCTGCGTCAGCAGATGCTCTTCGTCCTGGTAGAGCAGGCGTTTCTGAATGCCGGCACTCAGGCTGCGATCCAGCGTCGGCAACTCCTCCAGCAGTTCATCGCACTGTTTCAGGCTGGTGGCAAAAGCCCCCTGATTAGCCAGCGGCAGCGGCACATCCAGCACCGATAAAGGCACGATAATGCGGTTGCGCGGGCAGTCTCCCCGGTAATCCACCTGGCGTTGATCGAGAAAATCCGCATGGTAGCGGTTGATGGCGCGGCGGATCTCCAGCTGCAGGGTGGGCAGATTGTCCTGCAGAATAAAGCTGGCCATGGCATACAGGCTGGACAGAGTGGCCTCCAGCAGAATCCGTTCTGCTTCGGCTTCCAGCGGGTAGGTCAGGTCCACATCCACGCAGGCCAGGTTGCCTTGCTCAATCACATCAATGGATAGCAGGGGTAGTACCACCGGCATATAGCGATGCGCAATGTAGATGGCATCCCGGGCGGTGGGGCTGCTCAGGGCGGCAAAGCCCACCACGCCAAAGGCGCTCAGGTTCAGGCGCGTGCCGTAATCCAGTGCAATGCCCGGGCGGCAGTGCCGGGCAATGTTCGTCAGGAGTTGTTCCACCTGGGTGGCGCTGGCCTTGAAGTTATCCAGGGTGAGCACATCCCGGGATAGCTGGGTACCTTCCAGCAGCAACGACAAATCCGCTCCCTCGCTGGCTGCCATCGTAAGCAGCGGCGGGAAGTACTTGAAATCTATGACTTTATCGCGAGGGCCAAAGCGGAACATCCGGCCATATTACACTGCGGCTTTCTGGCAGGCCAAGATTAATGTGCTGGATAACCCAACCGGTGAACCCCGGGTCACTCTGTCCGAAAATGATAAATTGTTGTCTGCTTCTAACCGGCATTTAGCTTTCCGTTCATTAAAAATGAAGAAAAACACAGCAATAAAACGCGAAGGGTAAGGTGCCATGACAAAGAGTGTTTCCCGAACAGACCTGCCACTGATTCAGCGCAAGGTGGAGTTTGATTTTTCCAATACGCCCCTGCACTGGATTTCCGATGATCCCTTTTCCAGCCAGTTCATCAGTGTGATTCATACCCTGTTGCCCGCCGGTGAGTTTTTCTTCTGCCGCTTGTACAACAAAGCCCTGCCCCATATTACCGATGAAAAACTCAAGGAAGATGTGAAGGGTTTTATCCGTCAGGAAGCCGCCCATGCCCGGGCTCATACCACCGGCATTAATGAATACCTGCAACAGCATGGCATGGAGCTGGCGCCTATTCTCAGCAAGGTGGAATGGATCTTTAATCAGGCACTGGCAGACCGACCGCTGGGTTACCGCTTGCCGCCATCCCTGGAACACCGCTGGCTGGTGGAGCGCCTGGGTTTTATCGCCGCCGTGGAGCACTTTACCTGTGTGTTGGGCAAATACGCCCTGGAAAACACCAGCTGGGAGCAGGCCGGTGCCGACGCAGTGGTGCTGGATATTTTGCGCTGGCACGCGGCCGAAGAAGTGGAACACCGCAGTGTGGCCTTTGATTTGTACCGGCATCTGGGTGGCCAGTATTCCATGCGCTATCTGCAAATGATGGTGGCGGTGCCCGGTATTCTGGGGCTGTGGGTCTACGGCGCAGTGCATCTGATGCAGCAGGATCCGGTGCTGGCCAAACGCAAGCCCCGGATCGCCGGCCGGTTTTTCTGGCGGCAATGGCAGAACCGCGCCCGGGCCCGCCGCCTGCCGTCATTTGCCTGGCTGGTATTGAGTTCCACCCGCTATTTCCGTCCGGACTATGATCCGGCAAACGAAGCCGACAGCGGGCAAGCCGTGAACTACCTGGCCCACTCACCCGCTGCCCGCCGGGCAGAAGCCATGGCCCACGCGGCCTGACGCAGGAGACAAATCATGCACAAGATCGCAGACTTTACCCCCTATGAACTGGAACGTTTTAAAGAAGTGCAGGCTCTGGCCTATGACTGTGTACAGGCCGTGGAACAACAGCTGGAAGAAGGCATGACCGAAAAAGAAGCCGCCCGCCTGATCAAAGTCTGGCTGGATGAGCGGGGCGTGGACAGCTACCTGCACAAACCCTTTGCCTGGTTTGGTGATCGTTCCGCCTTTACCGGATTCTGGTCGGACTTTCATTTTTTCCCTACCGATCGCAGGCTGGAAAAAAGCATGCCGGTGATTCTGGATGTGGCACCCACCGTGGGTGGTTACACCGCCGATATCGGTTACAGCTTTGCTTTTGGTGAGACGCTGCCGGAACTGAATCATATGCAGCGCATGTTGATTGAAATCCGCGATTATATTCTGCAGGCCACCCTGGCGGAAAAAAACTTTAGCGAGGTTTATCGTGGCGTGGACCAGCTGATCGCCGAAGCGGGCTTTCGTAATGCCCATCAGGTGTATCCGCGACGGGTGCTGGGGCATCGTGTCACCAAAACACATACTACCTTTTACGATAACGTGACACTATTTGGTTTCAGTGCCCGGCAACTGCAATGGTTGGTGCCCGGTGTATTAAAAGGCCTGACACGGCAGCCATCGCCCCTGTGGAATGATCTGAAGGAATCCGATCATCCACCTTTGCCAGGCACCTGGGCTATTGAGCCGCACCTGGCCAGCCGCGATGGCCGCATGGGTGCCAAGTGGGAGGAGATTCTGGTGATTACGGACAGCAATGCCTGGTGGCTGGATGACAGCGTGCCCCATGTTACGCGCATGCCGAAAGAAACCCTGCAAAAGCATTCCAAGCTCAAGTTTGTGGCGGCCTGAGGGAAACCTGATGCGACAGAATAAACACAAACAAACTCATCAACAACAAAGCCTGACCGTTGCCAGCCAGGATGTGGAGCTGGCGGTAAGTTATTACCCCAATGACAACAAACCCACGCTGCTGTTTTTACACGGCTTTCCTGACTGCCAGAAAACCTGGGATCATCAGATCGCCGGGCTGCAAAAAGATTACGCCATTATCACCTTTGATATGCGGGGCGTGGGTCAATCCACCTGGTCCGGCCAGCGGAACAGCTACACCATGGCCCGCCTGCTGGAAGATATTGAAGCCGTGATTCAGGCCGTGCTGGGGCCGGATGGCCAGGTTCATCTGGTCGCCCATGACTGGGGTTCGGTGATTGGCTGGTCTTTTATCTGCGACCCCTATTACAGTCGCCGGGTGTTGTCTTACACCAGCATGTCGGGGCCTCATCTGGGGCTGATGCTGGACTGGGTCAGGCGCAATCTGGTGAGTGGCAATCCATGGCGCATTGCCCGGGCACTGAAACAGGGGGCATTTTCCTGGTATGTGTATTTGTTCAATGTGCCGCTGTTGCCGGAATGGCTGTTCCGTTCCTTCGGAAAAACCATCTGGAAAACGGCGCTGCAAACCAACGGGGTAGCGGCGGATGATGAATACCTGGACCAGTCCCCGCAACAGGTAACCGGTATCTGTGTGAATGCGGTGAACCTGTATCGCCAGAATCCCTGGAGCCCGCCTCCGGTGCCTGCCAAAAACAGTATTCAGGTACCGGTGCAGCTGCTGATTCCCAACGAGGACAAGTTTATCTCGGATCAGCTGTTCGAGTTTTATGATGACTATGTGGCGGAGTTGTACCGGCATCCGATTCAGGGAAAACACTGGGCCCATCACAGTCATCGCAATATTTTCAATGAGCGGGTGGATACTTTTGTGCAATCCATCGAAGCCAACCAACACACCAGAGCGGCCTGAGTATGACGTCAAAACAGACACAACAACAAACACAACAACAAACCCAGGGAAAAAAGGTGGTGCTGATTACCGGTGCAGGCAGCGGTATTGGCCAGCAGACGGCTAAAGTCTTTGCCGGGCAGGGTGCGCATCTGATTCTGACCGATATGAGTGAAAGTGGTTTGCAGCAAACCGCAGATCTGCTGGCACCGTTACCGGGCAGCTGTGAACAGCACCTGTGTGATGTCAGTGATCGCAATGCCATGGCAGCGCTGGCGGATAAAGTGCACGCCAATCACAAGGCTCTGGATGTACTGATTAACAATGCCGGTATCGGTTCTGCCGGTCGCTTTCTGGAAACCAGCCTGGATACCTGGGAAAAGGTCATGGATGTGAATCTGCTGGGCGTGGTGCATGGCTGTCATTATTTTCTGCCCAACATGGTGGCCGCCCGTAACGGTGGTTCGGTGGTGAATCTGGCCTCGGCGGCGGCCTTTGCGGCGGCCAAGGAAATGCCGATTTATGCGGCGTCCAAATTTGCGGTGTTTGGTTTCAGCGAATCCCTGCGGGCCGATATGCGGGAGTACGGCATTCATGTGGCCACCATCTGCCCCGGTCTGATCAATACGCCCATCGTAAAGAACACCACCTTTGAAGGTCAGGGGCAACTGGCGGGTAATGCCCGGGAAAAAGCCATGGCCCTGTATCAGCGGCGCAATTACCCACCGGAAAAGGTGGCGCAGGCTATTTATCAGGCGGTCATTAAACGGCGGGATGTGGTGCCGGTTTCCCCCGAAGCCTGGGCTCTGTATTACGGCAAGCGACTGGTGCCATCGCTGATCGAAAAAATCGGCCAGCTGGATACGCCGATTTCCTCCCGGTAGCAAAACAGATTAACAGAGGCTTGGGGTAAAGGCTGGTTCCGGCTATTGCCCCAGGAACAGATGCAGGCGGGCCAGCAGTTTTTCTTCGTCCAGGGGTTTGGTGATTAGTTCCGTTACTCCGGACTGAAGAATCTCCTCGTCCTCCCCTTTGATGACATGGGCGGTCAGGGCAATGATGGGTTTGTTGCGATAGGCTTCAGTTTGTCGTAACCGTTGGGTGGCTTCCTTGCCGTCGATACCCGGCAGGGAAATATCCATCAGCACCAGATCAAATTCCTGGTCACTGGCCAGGGTCAGGCAATCCTCGCCACTGTAGGCGGGGGTGACGTCATACCCCTCGTCTTCCAGGATCCAGGTTACCAGTTTCATATTGTCCGGATTGTCTTCCACAACCAGTATGCGTTTGCCCATGGGGATATCTCATTAAACTGCACGATAACAACGTTTTTTAAACAGAGCATAAGGAAAGTTTAGATCATATCTGCCGGCTTGCCGGGGTTGATCACACCTGGGCATAGGCCTGGTTGCTGCCCAGCCAGCGGGCAATCAGGGGTTTGACCAGCTGGGGGTGCTGCACCAGAATCTGCTGGGCAACGGGTTTTAACTGCTCCAGAAGATCCTCGTCGCGCATCAGATCGGCAATCCGGAAACCGATGTCACCGGTTTGCCGGGTGCCCAGCACTTCCCCCGGGCCGCGCAATTGCAGGTCGCGTTCGGCGATTTCAAAACCATCCTGAGTGGAGCGCATGATTTCCAGCCGGGCCTTGCCCTGCTGGCCCAGCGGTGTCTGATACAGCAGTACGCAGAAACTGGCATCGCTGCCGCGCCCCACCCGGCCCCGCAACTGGTGCAACTGGGCCAGTCCCAGGCGCTCCGGGTTTTCAATCACCATCACACTGGCGTTGGGCACATTCACCCCTACCTCAATCACGGTGGTGGCCACCAGCAGCTGTATTTCCCCCTGCTGAAAACCTTCCATCACCGCGGATTTTTCCTGGGGTTTCATGCGGCCATGGACCAGCCCTACACGAATCCCCGGTAACTGTTCGCTGAGTTCCCTGGCGGCATCTTCCGCCGCCTGACATTGCAGAACTTCGGATTCTTCGATCAGCGTGCACACCCAGTACACCTGCTTGTGTTCGTTGCAGGCGTTGCGCACCCGCTCAATCACCTGCAAACGCCGCTGGTTATCAATCACTACCGTGGTGACCGGTTTACGCCCGGGGGGCAGTTCATCAATCACCGAGGTATCCAGATCCGCGTAGGCGCTCATGGCCAGGGTGCGGGGAATAGGGGTGGCGGTCATGATCAGCTGGTGGGGCGTGGTACCGCCGGCGGCACCCTTGTCTTTCAGTGACAGGCGCTGATGCACCCCGAAGCGATGCTGTTCATCGATAATCACCAGGCCCAGTTGCTGATATACCACGTCGGACTGAAACAGTGCGTGGGTGCCGATAATCATGCGGGCCTCGCCACCGGCTATATCTGCCAGTACCCCCTGGCGGGCTTTGCCTTTGACCTTGCCGCTGAGCCAGGTGGTGCTGATGGCCAGGGGATCAAACCATTCGCTGAAATGCTGAAAGTGCTGCTCTGCCAGAATTTCCGTGGGCGCCATTAAAGCCACCTGATAGCCGCTGTCGATAGCCTGCAGTGCCGCCATGGCCGCCACCAGGGTTTTGCCGGAGCCCACGTCCCCCTGCACCAGCCGCAGCATGGGGTGCGGCTGCGCCAGGTCCTGATTGATTTCCCCGATCACCCGCTGCTGGGCCCCGGTGGGGGCAAAGGGCAGTTGCTGCAGAAAGGTATCGGTACGGTGTTGTGTCGGTACCATCGCGGGGGCGCCCGTTTTTTTGATGCTTTCGCGAATGCCCAGCAGGCTCACGTGGTGGGCCAGCAGTTCTTCCAGCGCCAGGCGCCGCTGGGCCGGATGGGCGCCTTCCAGCAAGGCGCGAACATTGACATCCGGTGGTGGCCGGTGGGTGAGCTTGAGGGCGGCTGCCAGGGTGGGCCAGCGGTGTTCGGCAACCAGGGCTTCCGGAATCAGCTCTTTAATGGGGTGGGCACCGTCCAGCAGGTGGATGGCCTGGTCCGTGAGTTTGCGCAGCAGGTGCTGGGATACGCCCTCTGTGGCGGGGTAAATCGCGGTGAGTGCCTGCTCCACCGGTTGATCGGGGTTTTTCAGAATCTGGTATTCCGGGTGAACGATTTCCCTACCGGCGCTGGTCATGCGGATTTCCCCGAAGCAGCGAATAATGGCGCCTTTAGTGAGTTGCTTTTGCTGCGCGGCAGAAAAATGGAAAAAACGCAGCTGCACGGCACCGCTGCCATCCGCTACCCGACAGATCATGCTGCGGCGCTTGCGAAATACCACATCGCACAATTCCACAGTGCCCTGAATCAGGGCTTCAGCAAAAGGCTGGGTGGCGCCAATGGGGGTGATCCGGGTGCGATCCTGATAACGGGACGGCAGATGAAACAACAGATCCTGCAGGTTATTCAGGCCCAGGCGGGCCAACTTGTCGGCAGTGGTAGCGCCAACGCCTTTTAACTGGGAAACGGGGGTAACTTGCCAGAAGTCTTTCACGTTTATGAGGCTTTTTGCTGAATAATATCGACGGAACAGCTCTGAATGGCCTGAATCACCGCCTCGATGGCCTTGGGCCGGGAAAAGCGGCTGCGCCAGACAATGGACACCGTACGGAAGGGCTTTTTGCCGGCAAATGGCCGGTACACCAGGGTATGGGTGTCGTACACCCGGTGATCCACGGCCGACATGGGCACGATGGTCAGCCCCAGCCCGGAGGCCACCATATGGCGCAGGGTTTCCAGCGATGTGCCTTCCGTTGTCACCGGGCTGTCACCGGGGCGGTGGCTGATCATGGGGCAGGCTTTTAACACCTGATCGCGAAAGCAGTGGCCCTTTCCCAGCAGCAGGATGTTTTCTTTTTCCAGCTGCTTGCGGGTGATTTTTTCCTTCTGCGCCAGGGGATGATCCGCCGGAATCAGCACACTGAAAAATTCATCAAACAGGTCCACGGAATCGGTTTCCGGCTCCTTGAAAGGCTGGGACACAATAATGGCGTCCAGTTCGCCGTTGCGCAGCTTCTGGCGCAGGGGTTCCGTGTAGTTTTCCTCCAGCACCAGAGGCATGTCCGGCGCAATGGGTTTGATATGGCGGATCAGATGAGGAAAAAGATAGGGACCGATGGTAAAAATGGCGCCGATACGCAGCGGGGAGCTGACTTCTCCCTGACCTTCACTGGCCAGGGATTTAATGCGGTCTGCCTCTTCCAGCACCCGCACTGCCTGTTCAATAATACGCTCCCCCAGTGGCGTGACCCTGACTTCGGTACGACTGCGCTCGAAGATGGCCACCTTGAGTTCGTCTTCCAGTTTTTTGATAGCCACACTCAGGGTGGGTTGACTGACAAAACACTTTTCTGCAGCTTTACGAAAGTGCTTTTCCCGGGCCAGTGTGACAATGTAGCGCAGTTCCGTGAGCGTCATGGTGGGGCTTGCGTTCTCTTCGTTCCTGATAGCCAAAAGGTATCATGGGCATTCGTTGATAAAAAGTTCTAAATCAAAGACATTAAGATGACAAAGACAGAAGAAAAAACCGTGACAGAAAAAACCGTGTTATTGGCCGGTTGCGGTGATATCGGTATGCACCTGGGTCGCCTGCTGCAGGAAAAAGGCTTTCAGGTGACCGGCCTGAAACGTTCCCCCATGGAAGATGCCCCTTTTGCCATGATTTACGCTGACCTGCAGAAGCCGGAAACCCTGACGCAACTGGCACCGCACTATGATTTTATTGTGTACACCGCCACCCCCGGCAGCATGACACCGCAAGCTTATCAGGACACCTATGTCACAGGACTGGAAAATCTGATGACCGCCACCGCGGAACCGGCACAACATTTGTTGCTGGTGTCTTCCACCGGTGTGTATCAGCAATCGCAGGGTGAGTGGGTGGATGAAAGCTCGGTGACCGAACCGCAACGGTTTTCCGGCAAAACCTTGTTGCAGAGCGAGCAACTGGCATTAACCCAATGGCCCTGCGCCGTGGTAGTACGCTTTGCCGGTATCTATGGGCCAGGCAGATTACGGCTGATCCGCAAAGTGAAATCCGGCGAACCGGTGTGCGAGGATCCCCCCAAATACACCAACCGGATCTTTCGTGATGACTGTGTCGGTATGCTGGCGTTTCTGATGGAAAAAGCCAGCGCCGGTGTAGCACTGGAACCCGTTTATCTGGGCTGTGATGATGCCGCGGTGACCGATGTGGAAGTACTGGATTTTATTGCGGGCCAGCTGGCTGTGCCGCGATTGCCCAGAAAGCCGAGAGAGCCGGCTCCAGACGGTGAACCGGTGAATCAGAACAAGCGTTGTTCCAATGAACGCATTAAAACTCTGGGGTATCAGTTTCAATACCCCAGTTATCGGGAAGGCTATCAGCGTATTCTGGAAGAAGCCGGTTTGCTTATGGACCGGGATCAGAATTCCTAGCGACTGTTGGAGATATTGCGTTCTGCCGCCATGTCTGCCGTTTGCTGATCAATGGGGGCCGGTTTATCAAACCAGTAACCCTGCCCCAGCTTGATTCCGGCGCGGATCAGGGTATTGATGTTGGTGTCATCCTCAACCCACTCCGCCACACATTCAATGCCTCTGAGATGGGCAATCTTGGCCAGGGATTCGATAATGATCTGACTGGTTTTGTTCTCTGACAGTGTGCGTACAAAGTGCCCGTCCAGTTTTACAAAATGAATGGGCAGCTGCTCCAGATAGGCATGGGAGGCCACGCCACTGCCAAAATCATCCAGCGCGAATTTAAAACCCAGTTCAATCATTTCATTCATGCAGTTGCGGATCTCGGTCATGTCCTGAATGGCCACCCGTTCGGTCACTTCAAAACAGATTTGCTCCGGGTTCACGCCTTCCCGTTTTGCCAGTGCTTTGATATCGGCAAAGAAGTTTTTATCGTTCAGGGAGTTGCCGCACAGGTTGATGTTGTAAATGGCTTTGTCTTCCGGATGCTGTTTTAAATGCTGAAAGGTTTTTTCTGTCACCCAGCGGTCAATCATGGGCATAAAACCAAAGCGTTCGGCAATGGGCAGAAAACTGCCGGGGCTGATAACACGGCCATCTTGTTTCAGGCGAATCAGAATTTCATAGTGATTACAGGGTTGTTGACCTGTCAGATCGTGCACGCCCTGACGATACAGCAGAAACTGATTCTGCATCAGAGCCCGTTTCAGTTGCGAAATCCATTCAATTTCGCTCTGGTAGCGGAGCATTTCAACATCTTCTGCGTGGTAAATGCTGATTTTATTACGGCCGGTTTCCTTGGCCTGATAGCAGGCGATATCCGCCCGTGATAATACAGCATTGGCGGATTTGTCTTTTTCGTGGATATAGGTCAGTCCGATGCTGGCACCCACGGAAAACACCAGATCCTCGTGATGGTAGCGATAGTGCAGTATTTTGCTGCGCAGTGATTCCGCAACCGCCATGGCGTGGGGTTCATTGTCCATGGGAATAATCAGGCCGAATTCATCGCCGCTGATGCGGGCCGCAAATCCTCCATTGTCCACCTGCCGGGCCACCAGCTGGCCGATTTCAATCAGCATCAGATCTCCCACTTCATGGCCGCAGGTATCATTGATCAACTTGAACTGATCCAGATCGATATAGATCAGAGCAAATTTCTGCTCCGGGGTTTTGTCGTGGATGGTTTTTTTCAGTTCATCGTTAAAGGCGCGGCGATTGGGCAGGCCGGTAATTTCATCGTGATTGGCCTGAAAACTCAGTTCCTCTTTCAGGCTGCTCTCATCGGTAACGTCTCGCAGTACAATGACGGTGCCGGCCACCTGATCATTGATCTTCCATTCCTTGAGTCTGGCGTCGATTACCCGCAGCTGACTGTTGCGATTGGGAAAGCGGTAAATGTAATGATCTGCATCCTGGGTAGTACGTGACAGAAACTGGGACACCGGATGCAGGCAATGGCTTTCGGATTCTCCGTGAAACAGGGGGCAGACTTCCAGAATATCGCAGCCTTTGGCGGCTTTGGCACTCCACCCGGTAATGTCTTCCGCGGTGCGATTGAGCAGCAGCACTTTACCTTTCAGGTCAGTGGTGATTACTCCGTCGCTGATGGATTGCAGTGTGGTGTGAATCTTGATTTTTTCTTCTGTCAGGGCATCGCGGCTGCGGGTGTTTTCATAGACCAGCGCTGCCACCAGAAAACCGCTGATGGCGCAGGTGCCGATAAAGCCCATTTTAACGGCATAGGTAAAATCATCGCCGGGGATGATCAGGCCCTCGCCCAATACAAACAGTGCCAGCACCACCAGACTCAGGCTGGTGCCCTGATTGCCGAGAAAAATCGAAGTGTAAATCACGTAAGGTAACAGCAGAAAGAACAGCAGGCTGCTTTGTTCCGGTACAAAGCGGAACAGGCCCAGGAAGATGGCGCTCATCACCAGGGTGGTGAGCACCCAGCGTTCCACAAACAGTTTCAGGGGTGGGCGTTGTTGCCACCAGCAGGTGATCAGCGGCGTGACCACGAGAATGCCCAGGCAATCCCCCAGCCACCAGGTGATGCCGGTCTGTACTAGCTGGTCGGCAGTGATCTGTTGCTGCAAAAACAGATTGGCAGCACCCATCAGGCCGCTTACCGCAGGGGCCAGAATGGCAATGGTGCCGAAAAACCAGAAGGTGTCTCTGAAGGTGGCCAGTTCCGGGCGGATTTTCAGGTAGCGGATAAAGCCGATGGCAATGGCTGCTTCCAGCAGTTGAGCCCCGGCACCCCACAGCCCGGCTGCCAGCGTCTGGTCCAGATAGAAGGCAATGCTGAGATCCCCCAGCAGTATCATGGGCCACCAGCGCCATCCCATCAGCCAGAACACGGCTACGGCAATACCGGAAGGTGGCCAGAGCGGGCTTACATCGCCGTAGAAAACGGCAATAAACAGGCCGACCTGGGCCCCCAGAATATACAGGGCGGTCAGGCCAAGCAGTTTGAGTCCGTAGGAAGCCGCAGACATAAATATCCGGTGCCGACTGTGAATGTCCTTTCAGTATAGTCGGAACCGCGTTGCCTGCCGGGAATGGCGGAGCTTTCCGCCTGCGATCAGTAGCTGTAGTTGATGCCGTCCGCCAGCACCATGGTGGCGTCCATTTCAACGGGGGCATCCTTGGGCAGAGAGGCCACGCCAATGGCGGCCCGGGCCGGGTAAGGCTGCTGGAAGTAGCGGGCCATGATCTCATTCACCAGGGCAAAATGATTCAGGTCGGTCAGGAATATGTTGAGCTTGGCAATGTCTGCCAGGCTGCCGCCGGCGGCTTCTGCCACGGCTTTCAGGTTTTCAAACACCCGTACGATGTTGGCTTCCATGTCCCCTTCCACCATGGTCATGGTTTCCGGTACCAGGGGAATCTGGCCGGACAGGTAAACGGTGTTGCCGACTTTCACGGCCTGGGAATAGGTGCCAATGGCCTGTGGGGCCTTGTCCGTGTTGATGGCTTCGCGTGTCATGGGAGATTCTCCTGAGGTTTTTAGCGTTTTGATCAGTTTCGGGCGCGGGTGATTTTATGCACCGATTTAAGCTGGCGTAACTTGCGGATGGCCACTGCCAGGTGGTCCCGGTCCCTGACCGACAAACGCATTTTCACCACGCTCAAATGGGCGTCTTTTTCTTTCAGGTTAATGGTTTCAATATTGATATCGGTTTCCGACAGCAGGGACGCCAGCCGGGCCAGCACGCCCCGCTCGTTTTCCAGCTCAAGACGCAATTCCACGGAAAACTCCCCTTCGATCTTCTTGGCCCAGTTTACTTCCAGGCATTTTTCCGGGTTTTCTTTCAGTTCCGTGGTGATGTTCTTGCAATCATGGCGGTGTACCACCATGCCCCGGCCGGCGCTCAGGTGGCCGATAATGGAATCACCGGGAATGGGGCGGCAGCACTTGGCAAAGTTGATCACCATGCCTTCGGTGCCACGAATAATCAGCGGCTTGGGTTTGTTGTTGCTTTCTTCGTGGCTGTCGGAATCTTCCTTGGGCAGCAGGCGGCGGGCGGCGATCTGGGCCATCTGGTTGCCCAGGCCGATATCTTCCAGCAGGTCGTCCAGTTGCTGGAAGCCGGCCTCATTAAGCGCCTGGCGCAGCAGTTCATCGGGAATGCCGTCCAGGTCAAAATCAAAGGTGGACAGGGCCTTGTCCAGCAGACGCCGCCCCAGTGCCACGGATTCGGAGCGGCGCTGGTTTTTCAGGAAGTGGCGAATATTACTCCGGGCCTTGGCGGTAATGACAAAGCTGAGCCAGGCCGGATTGGGAAAAGCCCCCGGCGCGGTAATGATCTGAATGGTATTGCCGCTTTCCAGTGGCGTGCTTAAAGGCACCAAACGGTGATCAATCCGGGCGGCCACGCAGCTGTTACCCACGTCCGTATGCACCGCATAGGCGAAATCCACCGGTGTTGAGCCGGAAGGCAGCTCCAGTATGTTGCCTTTGGGGGTGAACACGTAGACTTCGTCCGGGAACAGGTCCATTTTGACGTGCTCGATAAACTCCAGGGAGTTACCGGCCCGCTTCTGCATATCCAGCAGCCCCTTCAGCCATTCCTTGGCGCGGTTCTGGGCGCCACCGGCGGGATCCGGGTCGGATTTGTAAAGCCAGTGGGCGGCAATACCGTTGTCGGCCATGGCTTCCATTTCGTGGGTGCGGATCTGGATTTCGATGGGCACCCCGTTCATGCCTTTCAGCGTGGTGTGCAATGACTGATAGCCGTTGGTTTTGGGGATGGCTACGTAGTCTTTGAAGCGCCCCGGAATGGGCTTGTACAGGTTATGCACCACCCCCAGCACCCGGTAACAGTCGTCCACGGAATTGACGGTAATGCGGAAGCCGTACACATCCATGATCTGGTTAAAGGGTTTGTGCTGGGTCTTCATCTTTTCGTAAATGCTGTAAAGATGCTTCTCCCGGCCGATGACGGTGGCTTCTATGGCTTCCTGGGCCAGGCGGTTGGAGAGGGATTCCTGAATCCGGGTGACCATGTCCTTGCGGTGGCCCCGGGTTTTTTTCACTGCCCGTTTGATTCGGTCTGCCCGCATGGGGTACAGATGATGGAACGACAGGTCTTCCAGCTCCACCCGGACATTGTTCATCCCCAGGCGATTGGCGATAGGGGCGTAGATTTCCAGGGTTTCGGTGGCAATGCGGCGGCGTTTCTGGGGGTGCAGCACGCCGAGCGTGCGCATGTTGTGGAGGCGGTCAGACAGCTTGACCAGGATAACGCGGATATCCTTGGTCATGGCCAGCATCATCTTGCGGAAGTTCTCCGCCTGCTGCACCGCTTTGGATTCGAACTTGATGGCGCCGATCTTGCTGACCCCGTCCACGATCTCTGCCACCACCGGATCGAACGTCTCTGCCAGCGCTTCCTTGGTCACCCCCGTGTCTTCAATCACATCGTGCAGCAATGCGGCCATCAGGCTTTGCGGGTCCATGTGCATATCCGCCAGAATTTTGCACACAGCCACCGGATGCACAATATAGGGGTCACCGCTGCGGCGGGTCTGCCCTTCGTGTGCCTCTTTGGCAAAGTGATAGGCCCGAATGATTTCCTGCACCTGGGCCGGGGAAAGATAGCCTAATTTTTCGGTAAGACTTTCAAGGGTTTGCAACGCCGATCCTCAATACAATTGACTTTCAAGTGTACTGTGAATACCCGGGGATGAGAACCGTTCCAAAGGGTGGATTAGCTGGAAATAGCCGATAAATTTGCCCGGGGCTATCAAAGAGTTATGGAAGGAACCCGGGAATATTTCAAGGTGGTGTTCTTTATGTCCGGGTTTGCCGGCAAGTTGCGGGGTCCGGGAAAGGAGAAGCTGAATACAGTCTGTGATTTATAAGCCGGTGCAACCTTCGAACAAGGCCACACCGGCCGGAATATCTGCTCTTGCGAGTGCTGAATAGCTTGAGAGCCTATCAGAGCATGGGGGCAGGAGATTCCTGCTCTTTGGGCTGGTCGTTGAGAATGGACTTGTCCACATAGCCTTCGGCGATTTCCCGCAGGGCCACAACGGTGGGCTTGTCGTTTTCCCACTCAACGAAAGGATCCTTGCCGCCGGTAGCGATCTGGCGGGCGCGCTTGGACGCGATCAACACCAGCTGAAAGCGGTTTTCTACATTATCCAGACAATCTTCAACGGTAACGCGAGCCATAGCAACCTCATTGGTGGAGCTTGTTTCAAATTTAGAGTAATCCGGGCAAGTCTAATCAATTTAGCCGACAACGGGTGAATTGTCAGTGGCAATGCCCGAACGAAAGGTTGCAGAGTTTACTCAGCAACCTGCCGAAACACAAGTTTTGCGGGGCGTGGAGGCCAACAGCCCGATTTTCAGGCCATCAGATCCCCGATCAGATCAGCCTGCTTCTCCAGCTGGCGGCGAATCCCCAGCCGCTGGGATTCCACAATGCTTTTCAGCTGATTCAGGGCCGTCTCAAAATCATCGTTGATAATCAGATAGTCATATTCCACATGATGGCTCATTTCCTCGCGGGCCTTGTCCATGCGGTGCTTGATGACTTCATCGGAATCCTGGCCCCGTCCGGTGAGGCGTTGCTCCAGCGCTTCCCGGGAAGGTGGCAGTATAAAAACCCCCACGGTTTCCGGCAGTAGCTTGCGTACCTGAGCCGCCCCCTGCCAGTCGATTTCCAGAATCACGTCCTGGTCTGCCCGCAGCTGCTCTTCCACCCAGGTTTTGGAGGTGCCGTAGTAATTGCCGAACACTTCCGCATGTTCCAGAAAATCCGCATTGCCCAGCATCTGCTGGAACGCTTCATGATCCACAAAATGGTAATTCACCCCATCGGTTTCGCCGGGGCGGATAGTACGGGTGGTATGGGATACGGACACCGTGAGATCGCCGGTGCATTCAAGCAGGGCTTTTACCAGGCTGGTTTTGCCGGCACCGGAGGGTGCCGAAATCACATAAAGAGTTCCACTCATGGCTTACCTATTTTCACTGATTGAACAGGAGTGACACTTAACACTGAATTAACTGCCCATTATAGAGCAGTCGGGGGGTGTTGGCTTGTGGTTGCCTGCACTCAGAGCCTCAGATCTGTTCCGGTTGCATCTGCCAGGGTGTACTGATTCAAGGAATCGATATAGGCCTGGGTGGCGCTTTTCAGATAGTGTTTGAGGCGGCAGTTGCTGGTGATTCTGCAGCGGTTGGTGTCAGGATCAAAACATTCCACCATGTTCATATTAGGCTCCAGGCTGGTAACCAGATCCCCCAGGCGCAGCTTGCCGGAATCGGCGGCGATTTTTATACCGCCGCCCTTGCCTTTGCTGGTTTCTATGTAGGCCAGCTGTGACAGCCGGTGCACCACTTTCACCAGATGATTTCGGGAAATGTCATAGTATTCGGCGATCTGTTTTACGCTGAAACTTTCCTGGGGATTGGCCTGAAGATACATGAGTGTCCGCAGACCATAGTCAGTAAAGGCCGTCAGCTGCATAGCGAATCCGGTTTTATCAGTTGAAATTCAGCGAAGCGAGCTTTAATGTGTATTTGAAATACACATTAAAGGATGATGCCATGCTGTCACAAAGTACCATCGATATCGTCAAGTCTACCGCACCGATACTGGATGAACAGGGAGAAAAACTGACCCGCTATTTCTATGAGCGGATGTTCAAACACAATCCGGAGGTGGCGCCTTTTTTTAACCCGGCCCATCAGACCGGCGGCACACAGCAGCGGGCACTGGCTGCGGCTATCTGCGCTTATGCAGCGAATATCGATAATCTGGAGGTGCTCGGTGAGGCGGTAGAGCTGATTGCCCAGAAACATGCCTCACTGCAAATCAAGCCCGAGCATTATCCGATTGTGGGTGACAACCTGCTGGCGTCTATTCAGGAAGTGCTGGGAGCAGCGGCAACCTCGGACATCGTGGAAGCCTGGGGCGAGGCCTATGGTTTTCTGGCGGATATCCTCATTGCCCGGGAACAGGAAATTTACCGTTCCAGTGCTGAAAAAACCGGTGGCTGGGAAGGCTTTCGCTGGTTCGTTGTTACGCGCAAGGTGATTGAGAGTGACCTGATTACCTCTTTTTACCTGGAGCCTGAGGACAAGGGGGCACTGCCTGAGTTTCTTCCCGGCCAGTACGTGACGGTGCGTGTACCCGCGGCTGACGGTACGTCCACCATGCGTAATTACAGCCTGTCGGATACCCCGGGGAAAGCCTACCTGCGGATCAGTGTTAAACGCGAAACCGGTGGGGATCAGGTGCCGGATGGTTATGTCTCTAATGTGTTGCATGACAGAACTGAAGAGGGCGCAGCCATTGAGGTGGGGCCTCCCTGTGGTGAATTCTTTCTTGATGTGACTGAACAGCATCAGCGCCCGCTGGTGTTGCTGGCGGCAGGTATCGGCATCACGCCGATTCTGAGCATTTTGCAAACGGCTGTACAGGCAATGCCGGAGCGCCCGATCGTGTTTGTGCATGCCTGTCTGAATCCCAGGGTCCAGGCGTTCAAATCGGTGGTGGATGCGCTTGATGAGCAGTATCCCCAGCTGACGGTGCGTTATCGCTATAATGAGTTGTCTGATGGCGAGCTGCTTTCGGACGCCAATGCATCAGAGGGGCTGGCAGATGCGGAGTTTATCGAGTCATTACTGCCTGGGAAAGACGCGGATTATTACTTTTGTGGACCCCGGCCTTTTATGGTGAACATCTACCAGGACCTGTTACAGTGGGGCATTCCTGCTTCGCAGGTTCACTTTGAATTCTTTGGCCCCCGGGAAGAGCTGGCAAAAGCAGCGGAATAGCATGCAGCAAGATAAAAGTGACACCGAAAAAGCGCAAAAGGAAACCGGTGACAGGGTCAAACCCCTGTCATCCAGCCCCTGCTACATGGATGAATTTCCCGAATACTTTGGCTTGCCGGGAAAGTCAGAAAAGCCTGCAGATACGCCGTGCGATACGCCAAAGTCCGACGATCAGCCCGCCAATCCTGAAGAGAATACGTAGCCTGAGCCGCCTGCCCCCATTTTCTTGCTGACATTTGCTTCTCATTTATGAACATAAAAAAATTCTTCGGTTATTTTGTTCCCGAGCCGTCCAATCTGAGCGGTGTCGAACAGGTGCGTACAGTGTTGGCCGCTTTTGTCGCCGTGTGGCTGCTGATGCTGATCAGCTGGTACAGCCTCGACAAGGCGGCCGTTCCCCTGATGCTGGCGTCCATGGGCGCGTCGGCAGTGATTCTGTTTGCCGCCTTTAACAGCCCGCTGGCGCAACCCTGGTCATTTGTGGGCAGTCACTTGCTGGCGGCTGCGATCGGTGTCAGTTGTGCCCGCTGGGTGGATGCATTGTGGCTGGCGGCCTCCTTGTCGGTAGCGCTGACATTGCTGGCCATGTTGCGCCTGCATTGTCTGCACCCTCCCGGTGGTGCCACGGCGCTTGTTCCGGTACTGGGCGGTGACAGTGTGCATGCGCTGGGTTATCAGCTGGTGCTGACCCCGGTGGCGCTGAATATTGTGGTGCTGCTTCTGTTGGCCTGGATTGTGAACCGCAGTCTGGGGCGCAAATATCCTTACCGGGCCAAACGATCGCCGGCTGCGAACCCCCATTCCCTGAAAGATCCCAAGGCCAGCGAACGCCTGGGTGTTACCGAAGCCGATGTGGCGGCAGCCTTGCAGGATGTGGACGCCTACCTGGACGTGTCTGAAGAGGACCTGAATCAGGTGTATCGAATGGCTGAGGCCAAAGCCCGGGAACGTCATCGCATGTCACCCTACTGTGGCGATCTGATGTCGCGGGACCTGATTGTGGTGCGGCCGGAAACCCATCAGGAAACGGCGTGGCAATTACTGGAAAAACACAAGATCAAAGCGCTGCCGGTGGTTGATGAACATCACAGGGTAAAAGGTATTGTCACCCTGATTGATTTTCTGAAGCCTTTGGGGGTGCGCCCCCAGCCGGTGGCAGCGCCCTCGCGGCGGCGCAGCGGTGTACTGAAAAACCTCAAAAGGCTTTCCGGCACACGCGCTACGGACCAGGTGGTGGCCGAGATCATGACAGCGAATGTATTCACTGCCAGAATGGACCAGCATCTGCTGGAGCTGATGCCGCAGGTATGTGTTACCGAGCTGCATCACATCCCTGTTGTGGACGATCAGCAAAAACTGGTGGGCATTATTACCAGTTCGGATTTACTGGCGGCTCTGTACCTGTATGACGTTAACCCTCAGGGCGCTCAACCGGGGAGTGATTCATGAAACCAGGCCGAAACGATCCCTGCCCTTGTGGCAGTGGCAAAAAATACAAACGGTGCTGTATGGATGCGCTATCTTGAACTGATCCTGGAAGACGCCATGGTGCAAGGTGGGTTCATTAAAGCAACGGGGAAAGGTAACCTGCCGGCCAAACTGGTGAAGCAGGCCACTGAACTGCTACCGGAGTTTGCCGTTGCCCGGTGCGAAACTGAGCCGAGTATCTGTGAGGATCACTGCCCACTTGTGACGCTATAAATTATCTTTCTAATACGTCTTTAAGTCGGTCGTAAGCATGGGCATGCTTTTCATTGGGCATTTTGGCCAGATTGCGCAGCTTCCAGCGTACAGCAGGTAACCGGTCAATATTGGAAAGTCCGAGCAATGGCCAGTCTGGTGTACGGTTTTTAAATGACAGTAGGAATGTCCGTTCCTGAGGTGTCAGCGAGCTGTTAATGACCTCCACCAGTTGCTCCCGCGCCGCTTCCAGTTCGGCTTGAGGGATATTTTGGTCAGCCATGTCAAGAAATTCACCTCTGTAGACATTGGAGATGTCTTTGAATCTGGGATCGAGTAATTCGGCCACGGGACGAGGGTGGCTGATGAGGTATACCAGCAGTGCTTTGCGAAGGTTCTCGGTAAGTCCTTCGGTATCGAGGAGTTGTTTGACATCGAAAAGATCTCGCGGATGTTGGCGGTCCAGCGCTGCGCAGATTTTACCAGCATACAAATCTGCAAAGCTCACCACGGCTATCTCGGCAAAACCAAACTCCGCTTCGACGGCTTCACTAACTGACCTGACCTTCGGTTCGTAAACAGTGCCGCGCAGTACGGGAGAAAGTTCAATCTTGATTTGCACGCCCTTTCTCTCCACCAGCAGACGCAGAGCATCCGCTTTATCCTGAAATGAGCGAATAACCCGGGTGTTGTCGAGGCTGGCCGTGATAGTGGAAGCCAGTGTAGTCAGATTATTCTTGATGGATTGCAGCGCCTCATGCCTTTCCATCATGGGCAGGAAAACGAGATCAATATCAACTGAAAGCCGCGGAAAGTCGCGAACAAACAGGTTGATGGCGGTTCCGCCTTTAAGGGCGAAACAGTCGTGTCTGGCAACAAAGGGAATGAGTTGCAGCAATAGCTGAACTTGCCGGTAGTATTGGCTTTGCCTGTCCATGTCTTCACATTTCCTTCGGTATGGTGATTTGCCAGTTCGGTTCCAGCCTGCCACCTTTGGCGATCAGTCGCTTGCCGGTTCCCAGTGCATACTGTTCAGGTGTCAGGTGTTTGAGCCAGGCATGCTGGTGTCGCCCGGCCAGCCACAGAAAGAGTCGTTTTACCTTGATACTGCAACAGGCTTTTAGCAAGGTATCCAGCTTGCGTGGCGACAGGTTGTGCAGACCCTGCATAAGCTGGTCGGCATGTTCAAAGCTGATGGCGCCGGGCACGGCTGCCAGAAGTTCCAGTATGGCTTTCTCTGGGCAGGAATAGTGGAGAGGCGGGAGTGATTCCTGCCAGGTGTTTTGCCGGAGATACTTGCTGTTCTGCATCACGGCATCGGGCCACAGGCGGCGCGTGCCATGCCATTCAAACTGCACAGGCGCATCGATTCTGTCCAGCCATCGGGGTAGCGCAGAATCGGAATAGAGCTGAACCCTTGGTTTGTTGCCCTTGGGTATATAGTGACCGAGGCCTTCCAGCTCCAGCGCGGTCAAGCCTCCGATATGGATGGGATCCTCGGACATGCGCTGTAACGAGACGACAATGCTTTGCCAGGTGAGGCGGGCATCCTGCCTGGTATAAACACCTGCGGCAAGAGGGATTAGTGTCCGGCTTCGTACCGCGTTATCCAGGAAGTGCAGGCTCAGTCCCTGGCCCTCGAGCCACTGTTTAGTGGCTACCATATCCAGAGGCAGTACCGTCTTCAGCTGCTGTCGGGCTTCTGTATTCAGCATGACTGGTCTCAAAAGGTTTAAAAGATACTATATTTCCGTTGATTATTGACGTAAATAAGAGATTTTTCAAACCTGGGCGAGGTGATGGTTTGCGGTTTCGTTATTTTACGTTAATTAATGCCGTGTTTTTTTGTTTATATAAACCGTGATGTGAAGATATGCTCCCATTTAATCCAGTACACGGATGGGGTTTTGGTTGGGGCTGTGGAAAGGCTCGGCGCTTCAGCGAAATCTTACTCAATATTCTGAATCTGCTCCCGCATCTGCTCGATCAGTACCTTTAACTCCACTGCCACCTGGGTAGTAATCACATGGATGGACTTGGAGCCCAGGGTGTTGGCTTCGCGGTTCAGCTCCTGCATCAGAAAATCCAGCCGTCGGCCGCTGGCACCGCCTTTTTTGAGGGTGCGTCGCACTTCTTCCACGTGGGCGTTCAGCCGGTCCAGTTCCTCGTCGATATCGGCCTTTTGTGCGATATAGACCATCTCCTGTTCCAGGCGATCCTGGTCCGGATTGGCCGCCACTTCTTCCAGCTTGCTGTTGATCCGCTCCCGCTGGGCTTTGAGGATTTCCGGCAGGTTTTCCTTGGCGATGGCCACCTGTTTCAGCACGCCATCAAGGCGGTCTTCAATCAGGGATTTCAACTCCGCCCCTTCCCGTTCCCGGTGGGCAATAAACTCATCCAGCGTGCTGTTGAGCAGACTCATGGCCGCTTTCTGAATATGGGACATATCGGTTTCCGGGATTTCTATTACACCCTGCCAGCTCAGCAGGCTGGTGGTGGACAGGGTGCCGCTGTCGCCGGTAATGGCCTGAATCTTGTGGGCAGCAGCCAGCAGTTCCTTGACGTAGGCTTCGTTAACATGAATTTCCGAAGGTACCGCATGTTCGGTTTTCAGCTTCAGCGTGCATTCCAGCTTGCCGCGGCTCAGGCGCTTGCGCAGGGTTTCCCGGACGCCGTTTTCCAGTTCGCGAAGTTGCTCCGGGAGCCGGGGCGATACTTCCAGGTAGCGATGATTTACCGAACGGATTTCCCAGGACAGGTTGCCCCAGGATTCTTTCAGCTCCTTGCGGCTGAAGGCGGTCATGCTGCGAATCATAGTCAGTGGTTTCCTAATGCCGTGCTGCCCGGGGGCATTGACCCCCATGCGAATGGGAAAACCTGAGAGTTTACTTGGAATCGTTTGATTGTGCTAAGTGCAAATCATAATTCGGCTTTTACCCGTGGTACTGAGCCAGGCGCCGGGAAAAAGACCGTTTATGCACAGGATTGAGCTGGTATACTGGCGCCTCACTGAAAAACAGGGGAACACAGAATATGCGACCAAGTGGAAGAGCACCGGATCAACTGCGCGACGTTAAAATCACCCGCAACTACACCTGCCATGCCGAAGGCTCGGTACTGGTGGAGTTCGGCAATACCAAAGTGATTTGCACGGCGTCGGTGGATGATGGCGTTCCCCGTTTCCTCAAAGGCAGTGGCCAGGGCTGGGTAACCGCGGAATACGGCATGCTGCCCCGTTCTACCGGCTCCCGTATGGGGCGCGAAGCGTCCCGCGGCAAACAGGGTGGTCGTACCCTCGAAATCCAGCGGCTTATTGGCCGTTCACTGCGGGCTGCGGTAGACATGAAGCTGTTGGGGGAAAACACCATCTATGTGGATTGTGACGTGATCCAGGCCGATGGCGGCACCCGGACCGCATCCATCACCGGAGCCTGCGTGGCGCTGGTAGATGCGCTGAGCTGGCTGCTGGAAAAGGGCAAGATCAAGCAGGATCCGCTGCAGCGACTGATTGCCTCGGTATCGGTGGGCGTTTACAAGGGCACGCCGGTGCTGGACCTGGACTACCCGGAAGATTCCAACGCGGAAACCGATATGAATGTGGTAATGACACAGCATGGCGGCGTGGTGGAAGTACAGGGCACCGCTGAACAGGAGGCTTTCAGCCGGGAAGAAATGAACGCCATGATGGATCTGGCGGAAAAGGGCATCAGGGAACTGGTGGCGCTGCAACAGCAGGCGCTGGGTTGGTAGTGTCATGAAAGCCTATCAGAAAGACTTTATTGAATTTGCCATTGCGCAGAATGTGTTGCGTTTTGGTGAGTTCACCCTGAAATCCGGACGCACCAGCCCCTACTTTTTTAATGCCGGTCTGTTCCAGACCGGTAGTGCCCTCTCCAGACTGGGCCGTTGTTACGGCCAGGCCATTGCCGACAGCGGTATTGAGTTTGATGTGCTCTTTGGTCCGGCCTACAAGGGAATTCCCATTGCATCCGCGGCAGCCATTGCGCTGGCGGATCATCATGACATGGACATGCCCTGGTGCTTCAACCGCAAGGAAGCCAAGGATCATGGGGAGGGAGGAACCCTGGTGGGTGCGCCCCTGGAAGGCCAGCGGGTGCTGATTATTGATGATGTGATTACTGCCGGCACCGCGATCCGCGAAGTCATGGCTATACTTGCTCAGGCAGGTGCCAAGCCTGCCGGGGTGGTGGTGGCTCTGGACCGGCAGGAGCGGGGCAAAGGCGAGCTGTCGGCTATTCAGGAAGTGGAGCAGGCGTTTTCCATTCCTGTGATGAGTGTGGTGGCGTTACATCAACTGGTTGATTATATTGAAGAAAAATCAAAAGAAGATGCGCAGTGGCTACCCCATCTGGAAAAAATCAGAAACTACCGTTTTCAATACGGAGTGATGTAAAAGTTCATTAAATTTGCCGAAAAATGCGATTTGCAGCGCGAAATCGCGGACTCCTTGTGGTACCTGTACCGGGGAGGTCTAAACTGAAAGGAAACAGCGATTTATTGTCCGCTCCGGTGAACGAAATCCGATGGGCAGGTTCAAAAATCAAGGCGTATCCAAAAGGCTCTTGAAAAGCGATGCGCTGAATAAATTCGTTTCAGATATCAGGCACACCGGATGTGGACATTAAGAGGTAGTTTTCAAGCCAGCTATGTTATTCAGGTTAGCAGTACTTGTTCTTGGTCTTGTTGTGGCCGCCACCAGTCTGGCCGCCGCCCGCTTCTATCGTTATGAAGACGACAACGGGGTACGGGTGATCCGGGATACCATTCCCCCGGACAAGGTTCACAAAGGTTACGATATTCTGGGTTCCGATGGCCGCCTGATCAAACGGGTGCCAAGATCGCTGACGGAAGAAGAGTTGCAGGCTCTGGAGGAGTCAAAGGAAACCCGGGAGCAAATGGCGGAAGAGCGCGCCAGGCAAGAGGCTGCCGACAAGAAGCTGCTGACGATCTTCAGCGCCCCCAAAGATGCCGAGCGGGCCCGGGATCGCAAGATTGAGGCCCTGGACGTATTGATCAGCGTGAATCGCGGCAATATCGTGCGTCTGCAGTCGGAATATGAACAGGCCCAGCAACAGGCTGCTGCCCGTGAACGGGCCGGTAATGCCGTACCAGAACACCTGATCGAAAAGATGGACCGGATTGATCGCCAGATCCGCAAACTTCAGGAAACCATCGACGAGAAGGAAGAGGAAAAAGAGCAGGTTCGGCAGGAATACGCCGAGGACATAGAGCGACTCAAGTTTCTGATGCGCCAGCAAGGCCGGCTGGTGGAAGAGTAGGTCCGACTGGTGTTTTTAAATCTGGGCCGGCACTAATTTCTGAAAAGCTGGCCTTCCAGCAGGTGCCATTGCTGATTCCAGTTTTCCGTCGGCGGGCGGGTAAAACCACTGCGTACAAACTGGCAGATGCGCCCTTCCGCTGTGGCCAGAATCAGATTGGCTGTTTCCGATGCGGTCAGTGTGGTTCGCCGGCCTTCTTTCAACTCTGCTTCCCGAAGAATCTGTTTGAGCTGGGTTTCCAGCCGGTCAAATAATTGAATCACCCGCTGCCGTAAACGGTCGGTTTCACCACTGATGGCGTCTCCCGTCAGTATCCGGGTAATGCCCGGATTGCGTTCGGCAAATCCCAGCAGCAGGGCCAGAATTTTCTGGCACTGGATCAGGGCGCTGGGTTCTTCTTTGGTAATCAGGTGAATTCGGCTGAACAGGGAATCCTCGATAAACTCGATCAGCCCCTCGAACATTTTCGCCTTGCTGGGAAAATGCCGGTAGAGGGCCGCTTCGGATACGCCCACTTCTTTCGCCAGGGCCGCGGTGGTGATGCGGCCACCGGGGGTGGCTTCCAGCATGGCAGCGAGTGACTGCAGAATCTGGTCTTTACGGGATGGCTTTTTTTGTTCGCTATTCATAGCCGTATCTTTCTAACAATGAATTCGTCAGGTTTACTGGTCCTGAAGGTTGTCTCTGGTAATGAGCGTGCCCACACCCTGATCGGTAAAGATCTCCAGCATGACCGCGTGGGGTACCCGCCCGTCGATAATATGGGCGCTGGTGACACCACCGCGTACGGCATCCAGGGCGCAGTTGATTTTGGGCAGCATGCCGCCGTAGATGGTGCCGTCTTTTATCAGATCATCCACCTGGGCGACACTGAGCCCGGTCAGTACATTGCCGGATTTGTCCTGCAAGCCGGCAATATTGGTAAGCAGCATCAGCTTTTCGGCTTTCAGTACCTCGGCCACCTTGCCTGCCACCAGATCGGCGTTGATATTGTAAGAGGCACCGTCTTCTCCCACACCAATGGGAGCAATCACCGGAATAAAGTCGCCGTGCACCAGCATATCCACAATCTGGGTGTTCATGGATTCCACTTCACCCACATGACCGATATCGATAATTTCCGGTGCCGTCATCTCCGGTGAGGAACGTGTTACCTGGAGTTTTTTGGCGCGAATCAGCTGACCGTCCTTCCCGGTCAGGCCAACTGCCTGGCCACCGTTCTGATTGATCAGGTTAACGATATCCTTGTTCACCAGGCCACCCAGTACCATCTGCACCACGTCCATGGTTTCGCTGTCAGTAACGCGCATGCCATCCACGAACTCGCTTTCCTTGCCGATTTTCTTCAGCAGTTCGCCGATCTGGGGGCCGCCACCGTGAACAATCACGGGATTGATGCCCACCAGTTTCATCATGACCACATCCCGGGCAAAACTGTTTTTCAGTTCTTCATCGGTCATGGCGTTGCCGCCGTATTTGATCACGATAGTGCGGTTGGTGAAACGCTGGATGTAAGGCAGTGCCTCGGAAAGAACCTTGGCAATATTGAGTGCTTGATCTTTGCTTAGTGTCATTGGTCTTAACATGGCAGTATAAAGTTAACAGCGCCGCCCATATGCCGGATAGTCCGGGCATGTAGCAGTCGCATTGCAGATTCGGGCGTCGTCAGGCTTCAGAAGGCAGCTGTTCAATCGATACCCGGTGGCCGGTTACGTTGCACAGTTGTCATGGTCTTAAAGCAGAACAGGTCTAAACCAATCTAAATTAAAAAGTTACGTCCACAGATGCATCAATGGCTTTGATCTGATCACTGAAAATGCTCTTGATGCGTTCCAGGGCATCTTCAGAGTCGGCTTCAAAGCGGGCTACCAGATTGGGTGAGGTGTTGGATGCACGGATCAGGCCCCAGCCATCGGGGTAGTCGACGCGAATACCGTCAAGGGTCACCATGTTACCATCGTTAAACTGCCCCTGCTCTGATAAACGCTTCATCAATGCAAATTTTTTATCTTCCCCCACCGGGATGGCAATTTCCGGCGTGCTGAGCTTTTCCGGTAACTCGGCAAAGACTTCTTCCACCCCCATGGGCTCCATGGATAGCACTTCCAGTAAACGGGCGGCACTGTAAATCCCGTCATCGAAACCGTACCAGCGATCATTAAAGAAAATGTGGCCACTGAATTCACCCCCGACAGCGGCTCCGGTCTCGGCCATTTTGGCCTTCATCAGGGAGTGTCCGGACGGATTCATAATGGCGCGCCCGCCTAAATTGCTGACCAGTTCCGCCACATCGCGGGTACATTTTACGTCGTAAATAATATCGGAGCCGGGATTGCGGGACAGCAAGTCCCGGGCGTACAACATCAGTAAACGGTCGGGCCAGATGATTTTGCCGCTGCCCGTAACCACGCCCAGCCGGTCGCCGTCGCCGTCAAAGGCGATACCCAGTTCCGCACCCTGTTCCTGCACGGTTTGAATCAGTTGCTGCAGATTGTCCGGGTTGCCGGGGTCCGGGTGGTGATTGGGGAAGTTACCGTCCACATCGCCGTTCAGTGTGGTGACCATGCAGCCCAGGTTATTCATGATGTCGGTTGCCATCATGCCGGTAACACCGTTACCGCAATCGATCACCACTTTCATGGGTTTGGCCAGCACCACATCATTCAGAATGCGGTCGGCATAATCGTTGGTGATGTCATAGGTTTCATAGTTGCCGTCCCCCTGGGACAGCTTGCCGCCTTCTATGCGTTCCCGCAGCCCCTGAATCTGGTCGCCGGACAGGGTCTGGTCGGCGATCACAATCTTGAAGCCGTTGTAGTCCGGTGGGTTATGGCTGCCGGTCACCATCACACCGCTCTGGGTATCCAGGGTTTTAGTGGCGTAGTAAAGCACGGGGGTGGGTACCATGCCGATATCAATGACCTTGATGCCGGTGGACATCAGCCCGTTCACCAGTGCCTCTGCCATGTTGCTGCTGGAGTTACGGCCGTCGCGAGCTACCAGTATGGAAGTCTGGCCCTGGGCGATGGCTTCGCTGCCAACGGCCAGGCCAACGCTGTTGGCAATACCCTCGTCCAGATTCTGCCCCACAATGCCGCGTATGTCGTAAGCCCGGAAAATTTCTGCGGGTACGGATCTGCCTTCGTGCATGGGTACCGCTTCGCCGCCGGTATCCGCCATTTCCACCACATCCAGATCCATGGCATCCGGGCTTTCGTCATCATCAAAAGCCAGGGGGTCGCTGCCGTCGTCGCCGGAAAAAATCGAGCTGTCGTCATCATTGATATCAATGTCCAGCACATCATCTTTCTGGAACATGGGATCGCGGCCCATGGCATCGGCACCTTCTCCCGGGGCTGAATCTTTGGCTTTCAGTGCCTGGTGACGCACCTGGGAATCGTATTCTCGGAACAGCCGCTCAATGGTCTGGCCCAGGGAGGTAAAAATTTCCAGCGTGTATACCGTGTTGTGTTTGTCATGACTGGTAAGGGCGCTGAAATGCTTCGCCATGAGGGTGGCGTTGTTGGTCAGTGCCTTGCGCACCAGCAGGAAGGAAACCAGCGCAAACACCAGTACCAGCACGACAGCGCCGCCGCCCAGGGCAAAAAAGATCCCGGATTTCCGGGCCGGAATATTGGCAGCGATGCTGGGGTGGAAGCGGGCCTGCCAGTGCGTGACCGGGCCCTCGGCTGTTGCCTCGGGGTTGCTGGCGGCGGATTTGTTTCCGCTGCTGAAAAACACAAAGGCTTCGTTGTTACCAAATTGCTGAACCAGCTCCAGATAACCCCAGTCATTCTCTACCTTGGCCAGGTTGTCGGTGAGGTTCTTCAGATCAAAGGTGGCAAACACACTGCCCAGTACCTTTTCGCCATCCTTGATGGGGGCGGCGACTGTCAGGTAACGGCTGTTGCCATGGGGATGTACCTCAGGCCGCGGCGCTTCTTTCTTTTCGGCGCGGGTAATCAGGTCCAGCTGGGCAAAGCTGATGGGGGGATCGGTGTCGTCATTCTTGCGGGCCTTGCCCCGCAGAAAAACCTCCACATTGGATACCCCGGGGAACTGCTGTTCCAGAGAGCGTTCAATGGTTTCCAGGGTATCTTCATCACGGGCGATGGTAGGGGTTTTCACCCGGTCGGAGCCTGCGGTGGCCACCACCATACGGTGCAGGGTCAAAGCCTGCTGGGAAAAGGTATGGACATAGTCCTGGGCCTTGGCCCGGGCAAACGCAGCCTGGGTTTCGTTACCGCTCTCTTGCAGCACCATCAGGTAAATCCCGGCGACGGCACCGGCCACCACCAGCGTGCATCCAAGAATGCCGGGCAGCAGGGTTTTCAGCAGCGAACCTTTGCTTTTGGCCTGCTCGGGAGCGCCGTCGGCGCCATTCTTTGCAGCTTTTTTGCCGGACTTTCCGGGTTTACCGGGCTTGTCCGCTTTACCCTTGTCGGGGTTCTTTTTCTTGCCGATCGCCATGCTTTGTTCCCTTGGCGTGCGTTTAATCTGAAAAAAGACTCATCCATTAAGGTTAGCAGGCTATTACGCAGCTACCTGATTCCTAGTGAATCTTCTGTGCAATTAAATCGATGAGTTGTGAAGCAATGCGGCTTTTACTGGCCCGCTCCAGCGGCGCCTCCTGATCCGGCCAGATGGCGGTCACCGCGTTCTCATCACTGTTGAAACCGATACCCGCCTGGCTCACATCGTTGGCCACAATCATATCCAGATTCTTGCGGCGTATCTTGCCGCGGGCGTAATCCAGCACATTCTGCGTCTCGGCTGCAAAGCCCACCACGTAGGGTTTGGGGGCCTGGCCGGCAACGGTGGCCACAATATCGGGGTTTTCCACCAGGGTAATGGTCATGGGATCACCCTTACCCTGCTTCTTGATCTTCTGGTCTGCCTGGGTATCCGGCCGGTAATCCGCCACCGCCGCCGTGGCGATAAAAATATCCGCCGGCAGGCTGGCCAGGGATGCGTCCAACATATCCTGGGCCGTGGTTACCTCAACGCGGGTCACCCGCTCCGGGCAGACCAGGTTCACCGGGCCGCTGATCAGGGTCACCGACGCTCCGGCATCCACCGCCGCCTGCGCCAGGGCGTAACCCATCTTCCCGGAACTGTGATTGCTGATAAAACGCACCGGGTCAATCGGCTCCCGTGTCGGCCCCGCGGTAATCACCACCCGCTTGCCGGTCAGTGCCCGGGTTTCAAACAGATCCGCCACCTGCTGCGCAATCTGATCCGGCTCCAGCATCCGCCCGGGACCTACATCGCCACAAGCCTGAGACCCGGCCGCCGGGCCAAACACCGGCACTTTACGCCGCTTCAGGGTGTCCATATTCTCAAGATTCGCCGGTGACCCCCACATGGCCTGATTCATGGCCGGCGCCACCGCAATCGGGCACTTCGCCGCCAGGCATAGCGTGGTGAGCAGATCATTGCCGTGGCCATGGACAAAACGGGCAATAAAATCCGCACTGGCCGGCGCCACCACAATGGCATCCCCCCAGCGGGCCAGCTCGATATGGCCCATGGCGGCTTCCGCCTCCGTATCCAGCAAATCCAGATGCACCGGCTTGCCCGACAACGCCTGCAGCGTCAGCGGCGTAATAAAGGACTGGGCCGCCTGGGTCATCACCACCCGCACATCAGCCCCGTGATCCTGCAGCCGGCGCACCAGTTCCGCGCTCTTGTACGCCGCAATGCCGCCGGTAATGCCCACAATAATCCGCTTGTTCGCTAATCGTTGCATAAGCCGTTGATTCCCAAAAAACTCCCGAAACTATAGGGCCTAATCCCCCGTTTTGGAAGTGTTCACTTACCTTAAGCCTGTCTACTTGCCTGATATGGATGACATTTTCAGGGAGACAGGTGTGGCAATAACGGATTGGCCCGAACAGGACCGCCCCAGGGAAAAATTACTTCAGCAGGGGCCTGAAGTGCTCAGCGACAGCGAACTGCTGGCCATCTTTCTGCGCACCGGCATCGCCGGCGCCTCCGCCGTGGACGTATCCCGGGGATTGCTCCAGCACTTTGGCTCCCTGCGAAGCCTGCTGGACGCCCGCCTGGAAGACTACGACACCCTGAAAGGCGTGGGCCCCGCCAAATACGTGCTCTTACAGGCCGCTCTGGAAGTAGGCCGCCGCTATCTCAAGGAAACCCTGAACAAGGAACTGGCCCTGCAGGGCCCCGGCGATGCCCGCCGCTTTTTAACGGCCAAAATGCGCCACCGCCGTCAGGAAGTGTTCGCCGGCCTGTTCCTGGACAGCCAGCACCGCCTGATCGCCTACGAGGAAATGTTCTTCGGCACCATCGACGGCGCCTCTGTTTACCCCCGGGAAGTGGTGCGCAAAGTGATGGAACTCAATGCCGCGGCGGTTATCTTCGCCCACAACCACCCCTCCGGGATCGCTGAACCCAGTCAGTCGGACGTGCAGATTACCCGGCGGTTAGTGGAGGCGTTGCAGCTGGTGGATGCCAGGGTACTGGATCACATGGTGGTGGGGGATGGAGAGGTAGTGTCGTTGGCTGAGCGGGGGTTGATGTGAGCCAACACGTTGCTCTCCATAAGGCCTTACTGCCTTTCTGATGCAGGGCCGATGAGGGCCAGGGATACAGTGCTTAGGATCCTCCAATTTTGAACATGATTCAGGGTGAAGAAGCTAAAGCGGGCACAGAAGGAGCCCCGAGGGCAAGGAGGACGGGTTCAGGACACTTTGCGACAGGGATGTCGCAAGAGTAGCGCCCAGGGATGGGCTTGTAGCGAGTCCTGAACCCGTCCTCCTTGTTCTTGGGGCGGAAGCAAGGAGACAAAGCTCCCATTTTCCCTCCATTTCTTGTATTCCCCCCGAGCATCTGGTATAAAGCTCGCCCCTCGTCGGGTGTTTCACCCAATGAACAAAGAATTCACCTAGGCCACCTCGGAAAAAGCGACGCGCTGCTGTGTGGTCTGGTAACTAGTCCTACTGGAGAAAGAAGATGGCTAAGGTTTGTCAGGTCACTGGAAAGCGCCCGGTTACCGGAAACAACGTATCTCACGCAAACAACAAAACCAAGCGCCGCTTCGTACCCAATCTGCACTACCATCGCTTTTGGGTTGAAGGCGAAAAACGCTTCGTGAGACTGCGTGTATCATCAAAAGGCATGCGCATTATCGATAAAAAAGGTATCGAGACTGTGCTTTCTGAAATCCGCGCCCGCGGTGAAAAGGTATAAAGGAGCTGTGTCGTGAGAGACAAGATCAAACTGGTATCAACAGCCGGCACCGGCTACTTCTACACTACCACCAAAAACAAGCGCAACATGCCCGAAAAAATGGAGATCAAAAAGTTTGATCCCAAAGTGCGCAAACACGTGGTATTCAAAGAAGCCAAAATCAAGTAAGACTCAGCAAAGCCCTATCCGCTGAGCCCTGCATCAGGCTTTAAAAGCCCGCTGGATCTGTATTCAGCGGGCTTTTTGCGTTTGCAAATTATGCCCGAAATCAGCATGTTGGTATTGTTCTGATTATATTTTGATCTATTACCGTAATAATTTTTGTCGGTTTCAATATTTCTGCCAAACTTATTAATCAGCCCCGTCGCCGGGGCACAGAAATGATCCCGGAAAGGTGAAACCCGCTGAATGAATGTCTTCATTGCCAGGCAACCCGTTTTTGACCGCAATCTCAAGGTGGTCGCCTATGAACTTCTGTATCGTGCCGGCAAGGTCAACTCCGCGGAAGGCATGCTCGACCCCAATCAGGCCAGCAAAGAAGTGCTGGTCAACGCCTTCTCCGAAATCGGCCTGGAAAAAATTACCAATGGCCGCCCCGCCCTGGTGAACATCACCCAGGACATCCTCACCAGCGGCGCCCTGCCCAAAGGCTTGCAGAAACTCCTGATACCGGAAGTGCTGGAAGACGTACTGGTGAACAAGGATGTGATTCAGGAAGTCAAAAACCTCATTAATCTGGGCTACGACGTGGCCCTGGATGATTTTGTTTTCAGCGAAGAATGGGTCCCCCTGGTCAAACAGGCTCGTTATATCAAACTGGATGTAATGGATCTTGGCGTGCTTGGCGTCAAGGAACAGCTCGCCCGGCTGCGGGTGACCGGCTCCGTGGAAGGCAAACTGCTGGCGGAAAAAGTGGAAACCCATGAAGAGTTCGAGCTGTATCGCACCCTGGGTTTTGATTATTTTCAGGGCTACTTCCTGTGCAAACCCCATGTGATGGAAGGTGAAAGCGTACCGGCCTCCGGCCTGGTGATCATGTCGCTGATGTCCGAGCTTTCCAAAGACGACTACGACATCGAAAAAGTGGAACGGATCATCTGTCAGGATCCCCGCCTGTCCTACAAATTGCTGCGGGTGGTGAATTCCGCCTCCTTCGGCCTGTCACGCACCATCAAAACCATTTCCGATGCCATCGTACTGCTGGGATCCCAGGAACTGGGACGCTGGGCGTCCATGCTGGCCTTGTCGGCGGTGGACAACAAACCCCACGAACTGCTGGTAACCGCCATTGTCCGGGCCAAGATGTGTGAGCTGGTGGCGCAACAGCTGAACCGGACCTTTTCCGGCGGCTACTTTACCGCGGGCCTGCTGTCGTTACTGGATGCCCTGTTGGACAAACCGCTGCCCGACATCGTCGGGAAAATGCCCCTGTCGGCCGAAATAGAACTGGCTCTGCTCACCGGTGAGGGGGATGTGGGCCAGGTGCTTAACGCGGTTATATCCTACGAGCGTGGCCAGTTCGAAGCCTCCATGCTGCCGGGCATGACGCCCAATGACCTCTGGGATGTGTATATCCGTACCCTGGAATGGGCCAATATTGCGGCTCACAGCATGCTGTCGAAAGCCTAGAGCCTAGCCAGGCTTATTCAAGCCAGGGCTTTTCCAGCTACGGTTTTTCCAGTAACAGATTGCCCCAGTTATCCACTCTGGCTTGCCAGCCGGTGCCCACCAGGGTGGTGGACACCTTTTCCACAATCAACGCAGGACCCGGTATCTCCTGGCCTGCACTCAGGGCGGCCCGTTCATACAGGTCACAGTCGGCCCACTGGCCGGCCAGCCAGAGCCGGGTGGTATCTGCGGGGGCCGCAGGCGTTCCGTCATCTAACGGTGGCAGATCGATTGCTTCCTGGGGTGCCTGCAACGTAACGCACACATTCACCAGCTCCACAGGCTGATCCAGCCGGTGCCCGTAGCGTTGCTGGTGGCGGCGGTGGAAATCCTCGGCGGCGGTGGCCAGATCCCCCTGCCAGGGCACATCCAGATAGTAGGTCTGACCCAGATAGCGCAGCTGCAGCCTGGGTTGCGACTGAATAACCTCCGGCGCAACGCCCTCGGCCTGCAAAGAGCCTTTTCCCTGATTTTCCAGGTCTTTAATGGCACTTTCGATGTCTTTGGCGTCAAGTTTGCGCAAGGGGGTGATCAGTGCATGGGTAAGCTGGCGGGATTTCAGGGCTGCCAGCATGCCAAAGGCGGATAACACACCGCCATGAACGGGTACCATGGCTTTGTTCATTTGCAGCGTATCGGCGATATCGCAAACGTGCAGTCCGCCGGCGCCACCAAAGCAGCACAGGGTAAAGTCGTCCAGACTGTGGCCCCGCTGGATGGAGATCACCCGCAGCGCCCGGGCCATGTGCTCGTTGGCGATATCCAGAACCCCCTGGGCGGCAGCTTCCGGGGTCAGGCCCAATTCAGTAGCCAGATTGCCAATGGCGCGATCGGCGGCGCTTGTGTCCAGTGCCATTTCGCCCCCCAGAAAATACTCCGGGTGCAACTTGCCCAGGAAGGCATTGGCGTCCGTTACCGTGGGCCGGGTACCGCCCTTGCCGTAACAGGCGGGGCCCGGTGCTGCACCGGCAGATTCCGGGCCTACCTGCAGCAGGCCGCCGGCATCCCGGCAGGCGATGGAGCCGCCACCGGCGCCAATGGTGTGCATATCCACCTGGGGAACGGCCACCGGCCAGGGGCCGATGCTGCCTTCGTCGGTGAGCTGAATCTCGCCATGAATCAGGGCCACATCGGTGGAGGTGCCCCCCATATCAAAGGTCAGCAGCCGGGTTTTACGGATATCCCCGGACTGCTTTGCCCCCATGTAGGAGGCTCCCGCCAGTCCGCCGGCGGGACCGGACAGCAACAGTTTTACCGCATAATCACCCGCCTGATCCGCACCTATGGTGCCGCCGGTGGATTGCATCACGGCCACATGGCAGGGGTCTACACCCTGCTGCAGTCGTTGTAAGTAATGGCTTACTAATGGCCCAAGCGAGGCATTCAGCCAGGTGGCAATGCCCCGCTCGTATTCGCCGGCCACCGGTAGCACCGCCGATGAGCGGCTGACAAAACAATGGGGTGTCAGCGCCGTGGCCAGGCGTTCTTCCGCAGCGCTGTCGAGAAAGGAAAACAGCAGATTGATGGCGGCGGATTCCGGTTGCAGGGTCTTGATCTGCTCAACCAATGCTGCCAGATCCTCATCAGTGAGAGGGTCGATAGTTTCACCCCGGGCGCTGAGGCGGCCCCCGGTTTCCAGACACAGGCTTTCCGGTACCGGAACGGGTTTTTCGGCAGGGGTCAGATTATAGAGTTCCTGGCGAGTCTGACGCCCCAGGGACAACAGATCCCTGAAGCCCCGGTTGGTGATAAAAGCGGTTTTGACACCCTTGTTTTCCAGGGCGGCATTGGTGGCCACGGTGCTGCCGTGGGTGATTCGCAGTTCGCCCCGGGATACGGCTTCTTCGAGATCCATTTCCCGGATGCCCTGCAGAATGGCGCGCTCAGGGGCGTCGGGCGTGGACAGCACCTTGTGTATCCGCAGGCCCTTGTCGGTCAGAAGCACGAAATCCGTAAAGGTTCCGCCGGTGTCCACGCCCAGATGCATCATGGTTTTGTCACTCTTGTGCTGGCTGTTGTCGAAAGGGTTGTCGGCCACGGCATTCTAAACAGCTTTTCACCGAAACCCAAAAATTGGGTAAAGTAGCGGCCGGATCAAGATCGCACACAGCAGAGAAGTGTTCATGCCTGAATTACCCGAGGTGGAAACCACCCGCCGGGGCATTGCCCCCCATATTGAAGGAAAACGTATTCGCCGGTTTGAGGTGCGCAATCCCTCCCTGCGCTGGCCGGTGCCGGTGGCAGAGCTGGACCAGCTCGCCCGCTGCCGGCTTACCCGGGTGGATCGCCGCGGCAAGTACCTGTTGCTGCATACCGCCAAAGGGGTGGTGATTGTGCATCTGGGCATGTCCGGTTCCCTGCGGATCGCCCGGGACGACGAACCGCCGCGCATCCATGACCATGTGGATCTGCTGTTTTCCGATGGCACCATGTTGCGCTACGGCGATCCCCGTCGCTTTGGTACCTGGTTGTTCACGGATCAGGATCCGCTGCAGCATGAGCTGCTGTGCAAACTGGGTCCGGAACCCCTCAGTGATGCTTTTAATCTGGAGTATCTTTATCAGTCTTCCCGTGGCCGCAAGGTGGCGGTGAAGCAGTTCATTATGAACAGCCATGTGGTGGTGGGCGTGGGGAACATCTACGCTAACGAGGCGCTGTTTATGGCAGGGATTCACCCCAAACGGGCGGCGGGGCGGATTTCCCGGGAACGCTATGGTCTGCTGCTGGAAGCCATCAAGCTGGTGCTGGCCAATGCCATTACCATGGGCGGCACCACCCTGCGGGATTTTGTGGGGGGCGACGGCAACCCGGGATATTTCAAGCAGTCGCTGAATGTGTATGGCCGGGGCACTCAGCCTTGTCGTGAATGCAGTGAGCCGCTGACCGAAATTCGAATGGGACAAAGAACTACCGTTTTCTGTAAATTCTGCCAGACTTGAATGAAAGGCGTCTTCACGCCACAGGACGTTAAAAGGCAGAAAGCTGTGAGTTAGATCACAGCCTGTGAAGGTGGAGCACGCTATGTTTCCAAATTCGTCCTTTTACAGAGCTGCACTAAGTGCAAGTTAGGCTTATACTGATTAGGAAAGAATAACGAGGAATAGATTTATGCGTAGGTTAAAGCAATCCCTTCGAACCAAAGCCGTAGCTCTGATCATGGGCCTGATGATGGCTTTACCCGGCGTGAGCTTTGCAGAGAACGTAACCCAGCGTCCTTCCGGTCTGGAAATGACCACCGATGCGGTACTGGTGCGCCCTCTCATGTTCGTGGGTACTGTGCTGGGTACGGGTGTGTTTGTGGTGTCCCTGCCGTTTTCCGCTCTGGGTGGTAACGTGGGCGAGGCTGCCGATACCCTGGTGGTGACCCCCTTCAAGGCCACCTTTGTCCGTTGCCTGGGTTGCAGCAAGAGCAACGACACCAACTGATAAGCGAATGATTAAAAAACCCGGCTGACGTGGGTCATGCCGGGTTTTTTTGTTGGGCTTCTATTATCCGCAACGCGGACTATTCATCTGCCGGTTGTTTTGCTGCGGTTTCTTCTGTTGCGGAACTGCTACCGGCCGCCCCCGGGGCTGTCTGCTCTGTTGTCTCTCCCGCCACGCTGGCCTTGCCGATATTTCTGGGATCTGCCGCGGCCTGTACCTTGCCGTTTTCCTGATGCCAGAGAATGGCGTGCATATTGCCGTATTGGCGGTCCAGCTCTTTCAGGTTGTGGCCCAGTTTGGCCAGCTCCGCCTGCTCTTCTTCCGTAAAGGCATCTTTTTCAAAAAACAGGGTATCCGGCAGATACTGGTGGTGAAACCGTGGCCGCGCTACCCAGTCTTTGGGCGGTTTGCCTGCAACGGCTTCCAGCATGCCCAGAAACACCATGGTAATAATCCGGCTGCCTCCGGGGGTGCCCAGTATGGCGATCTGTTTGCCCTGATCCGTGTTCATTTCCATAAAGCTGGGGGTCATGCTGGATAGCGGACGTTTGCCCGGTTCGATGGCATTGGCTTCGTTGCCCACCAGGCCATAGGCATTGGGGGAACCCGGCTTGGCTGAAAAATCGTCCATTTCGTTGTTGAGCAGCACGCCGGTGCCGGGCACGGTAAAGCCGGTACCGAAAGAGGTATTAATGGATAAGGTGGCCGACACATAGTTGCCATGGCGGTCCAGAATGGAAATATGGGTGGTGTTATCACCGGATGGGCTGGGCACCGCGGGCGGTAAATCGCTGCTGGGGGTGGCGTGGTTGTGGCTCAGGTTGTCCACCAGGCCCTGGTTGTAGATGGGGTCCAGCAGCTTGTCGGTGGGCACCTTGTGAAAGTCCGGGTCACCCAAATGTTCTGCCCGGTCCCGGTAGGCGCGGCGCATCACTTCCACCAGCAGGTGGGTGCGTTTAACACCGCTGGATTCTTCCAGGCGAAGGTTGTTGAGCATCTGAAACATCTGGGCAATGGCAATACCACCGGACGATGGTGGCGCCGCTGAAATCACGGTGGCGTTGCCGTAGGTGGCCCGTACGGGCTCCCGTTCCACAATGTTGTAATTCTTGAGGTCTTCCAGAGACCAGATACCACCGGCCTGTGTGACGCCGTCCACCAGGGTTTGCGCCAGTTGCCCTTGATAGAAACCGGCAAAACCCTGTTCCGCCAGCAGGGTGAGTGTGTTGGCCAGATCCGATTGTGTTATCCGGTCGCCCTCTTTCAGCTCGCCGCCGTTCATGAAAATTTTCAGGCTTTCCGGGTAACGCTCGAAGATGTCTTTTTTATGCCGGGCCCGGCCCAGATAAACCTCATCCGCGGTAAAGCCGTTGCGGGCATACTGAATGGCTTTCTCCAGGGATTTTGCCAGCGGTAATGCACCGTAGTTTTCCGCCAGGTGCACAAAAGCTGCGGGCTGACCCGGTATGCCCGCAGCCAGAGGGGTGTGGGTGGCCTTGTTGCGATCCACATTGCCGTCACTGTCCAGATACAGATCACGGTGCGCTGCCAGGGGCGCTTTTTCCCGTGCATCGATCATGATATCGCGATCGTCATTGGCTTTGTGAACCAGCCAGAAACCCCCGCCGCCAATGCCAGCGCTGTAAGGTTCCACTACACCTAGTACCGCCGCTACAGCGATGGCAGCATCGAAAGCATTGCCCCCCTGGGCCAGTATTTCCATGCCGGCATCGGTAGCCAGAGGATGAGCGCTTGCTACGGCATCTTTGGCAACGGGTTGTGTATTTTCTGTGGCGGTGGTGGTATCAGTAGCTGGCACTGGTTTGCCCGTGTTGCCCGCAGGATCGCTGGGCGCATCGCAGCCACTGATCATGAACGTAAAGAGAAATGTCAGGGTGAATAGAAAACCGGAGACCCGTGTGTGCATGTGTTGCTCCCTGTGTTTTTTTATTGCGCCTGCTGTTTTAGCATTTACTGCTCGGAAAGGTAACCATTAAACGCTGTTCCAGCCAATTCAGTAACAGGAAATCCCGATGAATGTAATGTCTTTGATTAAAAATGCCCCTGGCCCTTTAACCTTGTTGAGCGGTACAAGAAAGGCGGCTGTTTCCCTGACCCGCCAATGGTTACATGGTGCTGTGAACTATCCGGGCTTTGTGGAACAGGCCGCCGCCATTTACGGTGACAATGTGCTGATCAAGCACGGCGATGACAGCATGACCTATCGGGAATTCAATGAGCGCTGTAATCAGATTGCCCATTTTCTGAAACTGCAGGGGCTGCGTTCTGGCGATGTGATTGCGCTCTTTATGGAAAACCGGCCTGAGTATCTGATTTACCTGACTGCCATTTCCAAACTGGGGGCCACGGCGGCGCTGATTAACAACGCCCAGCAGGGCAAGGTGCTGACCCATTCATTGAATCTGGTGGCAGCAAAGGCGGTGATTGTCGGGGATGAAGTGTCGGAATCGTTGCAGGCGGTATTGGGTGGCATGCATCCCGCACCCGGTGTGTTCGCCGTGCCCGATCCGGACACCCGCGGTGATGTGTTGACCTGTGACTTTGAAAACATTGATAGTGCGTCCCGTCAGTGCTCCAGGGAAAACCTGCCGGACACCCGGGATATCGATCCGGATTCACCCTGTCTTTATATTTATACCTCCGGCACGACTGGCCTGCCCAAAGCCTCCATTCAGCGCCATAAAAAACTCATGGGGTTAGTGGTGGGACTGGGCATGATGTCCGGCGCAGCCAGCAGCAAAGACACCATTTATTCCACCCTGCCGCTGTACCATGCCACGGCTTTGTATTTTTCCTGGCTCACGGTGCTGGCGAACGGTGCCAGCCTGGCGATTCGCCGCAAGTTCAGTGCCTCTGAATTCTGGCAGGACATTATTCACTACGATGCCACTATCTTTGTGTATGTGGGAGAGTTGTGTCGTTATCTTCTGAATCAACCGGAGTCGCCGCTGGATAAGCAGCATAACGTAAGGCTGATGACCGGCAATGGTCTGCGACCGGAATTGTGGGATGCGTTTAAATCCCGTTTTAATATTGCCGAGGTGCGGGAGTTTTACGGCTCCAGTGAAGGTAATCTGGCCTGTTATAACCTGTTTAATCAGGACCAGACCATGGGGATGGTGCTGGGTTCCTATGCGGTGGTAAAAATCGATACGGAAACAGAAGAACCGCTGCGGGACAGTCAGGGATTTCTGGTGAAATCCGAACGGGGGGAGCCAGGGTTGTTATTGGGCCGCATTACCAAGGTCACCCCTTTTGATGGTTATACCGATCCGGAAAAAAACGAATCAAAAATTCTGCATAACGTTTTCAAGGAGGGGGATGCCTGGTTTAACACCGGCGACCTGGTGAAAGATCAGGGCTTTCGTCATTTGCAGTTTGTGGATCGTTTGGGTGATACCTTTCGCTGGAAGGGAGAAAACGTATCCACCGGCGAGGTGGAAATGATTGTGAACCAGTTTCCCGATATCAGTGAGAGCATTACCTACGGCGTGGAAATTCCCGACACCAATGGCCGGGCCGGAATGACGGCAGTGGTATTGAAAGAAGGCGTCAGCACACTGGATTGTGACAAGCTGTACGACTATCTGAAAAAGGAATTGCCCGCTTATGCAATACCGGTGTTTATTCGGACGTTAACATCGGTAAATGCCACCGGAACCTTCAAATATCAGCGTACTCATTTAAAACAGCAAAGTTATCACCCGGAACGTTTTGAAAGCTCCGGGGATCGTTTGTATGTGGCCTTGCCGGGCGAGAAAACCTATTGCGAAGCAACGGACGCCATGATCAAAAAGATTGATAATGGCGACTACCGTTTTTAGTAGTTGATACGTATCGCCGGCGATGAACGTACATAGCGCGACAGCACCGCCGGCTTGTCGTTAAAGTTATCGCTGAAATAAATGCTGGCCACAAAGGCCAGCAGGCCGGATTCGGGAAAATCCGTGAGCCGGTAGCCAGCATCCGGCACCTGACCCTGAAAGCGATCCATTTTGCCCTGGTGAGTCAGGTTGTCGCGGTAAGCCAGTGACATGGGCAGCGTGGCTTCACTGACCCAGTCCAGAAAAACCAGCACATCGAAATCCCGGTTACTTTTCAATAACAGGCCGCTCTGCTGCGGGCTGAAAGATTTACCCACTGCGGCCAGTTCGCGTTCCGACATTTCGCCATCCACCTGCAAGGCCTCATCCAGAAAATCCGTGATACCGTGGGCGCCGATCAGTTTATTGAAGTCGATGGTTAACGACAGTTTGGGATCTGCCAGCATGGCGCGGCGGGTTTCCGGCAGCACCAGACGCACATCATAAACAAGCCCGTTGGGATAAAAATGCAGCTGGATACTGACATCAATAAAATCCATACCCAGTAAAATAAAAGACAGATGCAGTTGTGCCGTGGTGCGAATCGGCCCCACGTTTTCCGCCACGGTGCGAGCGACAAAATTATTGTTGTCGTATTCAACGGAGGCGCCCGACGTGAGTATGCCGGTTTCAAAGCCGATCTTCAGGCCATCAATGGGGGACTCCCCTTCAAAGTCTGCGTATTTGAAATCCTTCCAGATCAACTGGTTTTCCTTGTCGAACACCATAGTGTAAAAGTCCGTTTCCACCCGGCTTTCTTCAATACTGTAACGTACGTGCTGGGCATCGGCGCGCAAGCGGCTGCCGGATACCAGATAGGCGTAACGCTTGGTGCCCTCACTGGTCTGTAGTTCGATCTCTGCCACGATATCGCCATCCACCGGCATGCCGGCTGTGCGCCGGGGGCCGCTGTCGCCCATCAGCATCAGCAGTTTGTCGTTGGGGTCCATGATGTTGCGAATGCCTTCCAGGGGCTCGTCCCACTCCTCAAAATAGACTGCGCCGCCCACGTTATATTCGTCGATCTGGTAAGGAATGGGTTCCAGGTTGCCTTCATACACGGCAAACAGGGAGAGTTTGTCGATTTCCATTCCTACCGCAGGTGCTATGTCGGAACCGTTCAGGGCAATCACCCGGTAGTAGTCTTCGTTGGCGGTGGGCAGATAGGCGAGGGCCGCCGGACTGCACAGCAGAGTCAGTATAAGGGCCAGAAATTGTCGTGAGGTCGGCATATGGTATCCCGTGGTTACTGTCTTTGGCATTTCTTCAAGATTAGACGTTGTTAAAGCGCCGTGCTCAATGTAGCACGCAGGTCACTGATTCGTCTTGTAAAAAGACCTGACGTTCAGTTTGGGGGGCGGGACGTTGAAAAAGCGGGAATGGTCAGAGGGCAGGGAGAATTGGCAGCGCTGTGAGGCCGTTAACCGGCCTCTGCCATCAGACGCTCATACTTTTCCATGAGTTCGTCTTCGGATTCCACATTGTCGGGATCCAGGGGGATGCAGTCCACCGGGCAAACCTGCTGGCACTGGGGTTCATCATAGTGGCCGACACATTCGGTGCACTTGGTGGGGTCAATCACATAGATCTCTTCCCCTTCATAAATGGCGCCGTTGGGGCATTCAGGCTCGCAGACATCACAATTGATGCATTCGTCGGTGATTATTAGTGCCATGGTAACTACCTGTGCTACTGCCTTGTCAGATAAGGTTTGACCCGGATAAGGTTTAACCCAAATGACAAGCGTTCAGAAGAAAATACCGGTTCCAGCGCTGGATAAGCCCGGGCGGCGCATTATACAGGGTACCGCCGTTACACAGTACCCTGTTTATGTTACTGCCTGCTCCGGCACTGATCTACGGACAAACTGTGGGTGAATTACGCTACTTGCGGCCGAACTTGCCATTGAGGGCGTCATTCACCACGCCCGGTACGAAGGGAGTGACATTGCCTCCCAGGGAGGAGATTTCCCGCACCAATGATGAGGAAATAAAGGACAGGTTCTCTGCCGGTGTCAGGAACACGGTTTCCAGCTCCGAATCCAGATGGCGGTTCATATTGGCCAGCTGGAACTCGTATTCAAAGTCCGATACCGCCCGCAGGCCCCGCAGCAGTACGCTGGCTTTCTGTTCCCGGCAGAAGAACGCCAGCAGGCTGTTGAAACCGCATACCTCCACATTGTCCAGATGTGCGGTGACTTCGGAAGCCAGGTTAACCCGCTCATCCAGGCTGAACAGGGGCTTTTTCTTCTCGCTCGCAGCCACGGCCACAATGATGGTGTCGAACATGCGGGCGGCCCGCTCGATCAGGTCCAGATGGCCGTTGGTGATGGGGTCGAAAGTGCCGGCGTAGAGTACTCGGGTTCCCATAATGCGTTCCTCTTATCTCGGTGTCTGTCTCGGTGTCCTGGTGCGATGGTTGGGGATGGTAGCGAATGGAGCGGGGGCAGACAAACCCTAAATTTTCTTGCGGATCACTTCCTGAATCATCATGTAGGTAAGCCCCCAGATCATGTAGCCCTGGTAGCGCACACACGGCAGACGCAGCTTCAGGGGGCCTACTTGCCAGATCATGGTTTCCTTGTTGGCGGGGTCTTTGAAATAAGCCAGCGGCACCCAGATGACCTCTTCCACTTCCTCATTGGTGGTGAATTCCACCTTTTGTGTCAGTAAAAACAGAAAGGGCGATACCACCATGGGCAGAAATTTGTGATGGCGCCGTGTGAGCAGATCGGAAAGGCGTTTGCTGAAACGAGCGCACTTGTACAGATCGATGCCGATTTCCTCGCGGGTTTCGCGGATGGCGGCGTCGGAGGCAGAGTTGTCATCAGGCTGGATAATGCCACCGGGGAATGCCATATGCCCTGACCAGGGATCACCCGGGCGTATGGCCCGGCGGATCAGCAGCAGCTCACACTCCTCGTTGCGGTAACGATAGATAATGGCCACCGCCGAACGGGCCAGGCGATGGCGAAAGGGAATGCGGCTGGGTCGTATCAGGTTCAGCATCAGTGTTGTTGAGTCTGCTTCCGGTTTTTGATGGTGTTATAAAATAGCATGTCACCCTTGCCAAATTAACCCAAAGGAATAAAATCGAAAACTCTTGTTTGGTATTTTCTTTATTTTTCTTTGATTCGCCGCCCGGATTTTCGTAATCCAACCTTTCTAAACAACAAGATTCTCCACCTGACCTGTCGGGTGAAATAACAATAAAAATTCAATAAAGGATTGAGTATGTTCGCGGCGAAACGACTATTCCGTTCGGTTTTATCAGTTTGTGTTCTGCTATGCGCCATGGGTGCCCATGCAGAGTACAGCACCCGCCTGAACGATAACATTACCCTGCACTCGCAGCTGACCCGGGATGATCAATGCCCCGATGGCGACGGAGCGGCTATTGATGCCAATGTGTATATTCCCGAGGGCTCGCCCGGCGAAACATACCCGGCACTGATTTTTGTGCCGGGCTGGGGAATGGACAAGTACGAATATATATTGCAGGCAGAGAATTTTTCCAGAAAAGGCTACATCGTTTTATCTTACAGCCCGCGGGGTATGGGTGAATCCGAAGGTGTTATCGAGGTGGTGAGTCCGCTGGATATTGCGGATTTTTGTGCTGCTGTGGACTGGCTGATTGATAACACCCCGGTGGACCCTGAACGCATTGGTGCCTACGGTATGTCTTACGGTGGTGGTGTGTCGCTGGTGGGGCTGGGACATGATCCCCGCATCCGGGTGGTGGGCAGTGCCAGTACCTGGGGCGATTTGCAGAACAGCCTGTATGAAGCCGATACGCCCAACCTTGTGTGGATGAATAACCTGATACTGACCGGTAATTTGCGGGCGCGCTTGTCCAGCGTGATCTTTACCATGAAAGACCGGTTACTGCACCGGGAAGAGCTGGATACGGTGATTGAGTGGGCGCGTTTTCGTTCGCCGTTAACCTATATGGATTCATTTAACAACCGCGAAACCCTGGATTTTGTGACCGGCGAAACAGTGCCCGGTGTGCCTTTGTATATCAGCAAAAACAATGGAGACTATCTGTTTAAAACCAATCGTCTGCTGGAATTGTATGAGCGCTCGGTGGGCCCGAAAAAAATGGATACCAACCTGGGTATTCACTCCATGCAAGAGCAAGCGGGCATGCAGTTAAAGCCCAATACCACCTGGGATAATCTGCATTTGTGGTTTGATTACTGGTTAAAGGGCGAGAACAACGGCGTGTTGCAGTCGCCACCCGTGTCCATGCGGGTCAAGAACTGGCGTTACCGGGATTATTTTGCCCAATGGCCTTCTGAAAACGTAAACACTGAAACCCTGTTTCTTAACCGGGATGCTATCGGCGGCTATCTGGCGCCCCAGGTAATGGCAGGGAGTGAATCGGTTTATTTCAGTGCCGGTGTGGAATCCGGTGCTCGTATCGGCGTGCCGGTTCTGAGTGCATTTCTGGAAGGCGCCGGTGTGTTGCACCGTATTGATCGTTTCAAGGTGGATCCGGAAACCAGTGCAGAGTTTGTGACGGCCTCCCTGGATGAAACCCTCAAAATTCGCGGCACCATTAACGTATCCGCCTGGATACGTTCAGAAAAGCCGGCAGCCCATTTGGTGGCCTATTTGTTTGAGATGGATGAATCCGGCAGTGCGGCACTGATCAGCCATGGCCCGGTAACGGTTCATGATCTGATTCCCGGTGAGCCCGTTGAAGTGAACTTTGAAATGGCCACCGTGGCCTATGATGTTAATCCCGGTAAACAGTTGCTGCTGTTTATTGATGGTTTTGAGTGGCTGTATGATTCTCCCTATGACAACGCTTATTCAGTGGAAGTCCTGTTGGGCGAGGGTTACCCGTCACGGGTGGAGATTCCGGTTCGGATTCGGGAAGAATCGGTTGCTGAGGAGCCGATCGGGGAAGAACCGGAAGATGAAGCGCCTGCCGATCGGGGTGTCAATGGCACCGGCAACACAACAGACGGAAAAACCATGTCCGGTGGTAGTGTGTCGTTGTTATTGTTCTGTCTGTTAATACCGGGTTGGTTGTTCCGGCGGCGTTGTTCGGTGCGTTAATTGGGTTTTTGCTTCTGCCTTTTTAGTAAAAGGGCTCCACATCTGGCGGCACTTGTTTGAACCGGCGGTGTTGCCAGAAATACTGTTCCGGTACTTCCCGGGCAAACTTTTCTACCCATTCATTGGTGACAGTGGCATCCAGGCGTTCGTTACCGCTGGGGAAGTTGTCCAGTGGTGGGTAGAACTTCAGAAAGTAACCCTTGTTGTCGGTGCGGCGCCCGTATTGTACCGGCATGACAATGGCGTTAGTGGCCTCAGCATACTGGGCGGTTTTAATAATGGTGGCGGTTTCTATGCCAAAAAACGGGGCGAAGGTGCTGTGGCGCTTGCCGTAAAACTGGTCGGTTAAATAGATCGCGGTGTCGCCGGCTTCCAGGCATTTCAGAAAATGTCTGATTTCTTTGTGGGGTACCATTTCGGTCATGTTGTGGGCGCGACGACGACTGCTGATCCATTCAAACACGGGGTTGTTGTTTTTGCGGTACAGCAAACGGCAGGAGAGTTTGCGGCCGATCATGCGGGCAGCGATTTCCATGGGGGTGAAGTGGCCGGTGATAAGGAGTATGCCGCGGTGTTGTTGCAGGGCTTTTTCCATGTGTTCCAGGCCTTCGTAGTGGCAGAGTTTTTTGAAGCGCCATTCCGGTAGCCACCAGCCCATGCCCACTTCCATTAATCCGGTGGCGGCAGTTTCGAAGCTTTTTTTAACGAGGTTGTTTTGTTCCTGTTCGGTGAGTTCGGGCAGGCAGCGTTGTATGTTGATGCGGGTGACTTTGACGCGGGTACTGCCGAGTTTAAGGAGCAGATGGCCGAGTTTTTTGCCGATGAAGCATTGCCATGTGATGGGGAGTTGGGCGATGAGGTACCAGATTCCCATGATGAGCCAGGTGGGCCAGTGTCTGGGGTGGAGGAGGCTGGCGTTGAAGGGCGGGGGGAAGGGTTCGGCGGTTTGGGGGTAGTGGGTTAGTTTGGGGTGTGGCAATTTTTTGGGCTCTTGGTGGTTGGTTTTTTTAGGGATCGTGCCAAGGGGCGGTGAGGGATCACGTGTTCAGAGGGTGCTTGCTTGCCCTTCGGGTGCCCTGTGCTTCTCGTCAAATTTGGCGTTCGCTAAACTCGCCCTTCGGGCTCAGACAACGCTCACTCTATCCAAATTTGACTGCGATGCTCGGCGGCGCAAAACCCTCTGAACACGTGATCCCTCACCTTTGGTGTCGGTCGTTCCCGATTTTATTTATGTGGATTTTAGATTGTTTCCCAGGGTTGTTGCCAGTTTTGCGACTAATCCGTAAATGGAGAGTTGTGGGTTGGCGCCGATGCTGGTGGGGAACAGGGAGCCGTCCATTACGGAGAGGTTTTCCAGGTGGTGGTATTGGCCGTTGCTGTTGGTGACGGAGGTTTTGGGGTCTTCGCCCATGCCGCAGCCGCCCATGACGTGGGCGCAGCCGACGCGGACGGAGTTGGATTCCATCGCCAGTGTATCGATTTGTTTGAGGGCGTGGTCCAGGGTGTCGCTGAACTGGCTGCGGGTGTGGACGGGGCGGACGCGTTTGGCGCCGGCGGCGAATTGTATTTGTGCCATGACTTTCAGGGAGCGTATAACGCCGTTCATGATGTAGTCATTCAGGGGGTAGTCGACGACGGGTGAGCCGTCTGCTCTGAGTTCGATGCTGCCGCCCTGGCTGTCTTCGTGAAAGCCGTCTCTTAGCAGGGCAATCATGGAGTTGAGGTAGGGCAGTTGTTCCATTTGCCAGCGGTGCAGGTCGGCGTGGCCCATGATAACGGCGGCCATAAAGCCGGGTTGCATGGGGGCGACTTCGAGTTTGAAGCCGATGGGGCCGGAGACGCCGTCTTTCCATTGGTAGTGGTCGGAGTAAATGGATTGGGGGGCGCCGTAGAAGCCGTTGATGGGTTCGGCGAATTCGGCAACGGAAAAGGGGACCGGGTGTAAAAAGGTGCGTTTGCCGATGCGGTTGTGGGGGTCGGGGGCGTCGGAGCGTAGCAGGAGTCCGGGGCCGCTGATGGCGCCGCAGGCGATGATGGTGTGGCGGGCTTTGATGGTGACTTTGACGCCGGTGGGGTTGACGTCGTTGTCGCTCAGGGCGATGCATTCCACGCCGCTGACTTGGTCGTTGTTGATCAGCAGTTTTTGGGCGCGGGTGCGGAACAGGAGTTCGCCGTTGTGGTCCAGGGCGGCGGGGATGGTGGTGACCAGCATGCCTTGTTTGGCGTTGGTGGGGCAGCCGTGGCCGCAGTAGCCCAGGTTCCAGCAGCCTTTGACGTTACGGGGTATGGTTTGCCAGTCAATGCCCAGGGTTTTGCTGCCTTTTTCCAGTACGTGGTTGTTGGCGTTGGGGGGCATGTCCCAATGGCCGATGCTGAGCCGTTGTTCCATTTGCTCGAACCAGGGTTTCATTTCATCGGGGCTGATGCCTTTGACGCCGAATTCCTTTTCCCAGAAGTTAAGAGTTTGTTCCGGGGTGCGGAAGGAGGAGGTCCAGTTGATGGTGGTGGAGCCGCCAACGCAGCGCCCCTGGGCGATGGTGAAGGCGCCGTCGAGGGAGGCGCGGGTTAAACCGTCCTGATACAGCTGGCTGAAGGCTTCGTTGTCTTTCATGTTGAAGTCGTCAGAGGATTTTAACGGCCCCTCTTCCACCATGATGACTTTCAATCCCTGCTTTGACAGGATTTCCGCGGCGGTGCCGCCACCGGCGCCGGTACCCAGAATGACGACGTCGGTTTCCAGGGTCAGGTCGTTAGTCAGTTTGCTGCCGTCACGGGTTTTCCAGCCGGCGGCAATGCCCTGGCGGATAATATCGGGGATGCCTTTTACCTCGGGTACCATGGGTGTGTTCTTCCTGTGATTTGTTGTTTGTTATGTCGGTGCAGGGGTTTTAGCCGGTGATATGTTCGGGTGGGCCCGGGTAGTGGGTGGCAGGCCAGTTTTCCGGTTGTGAATACCAGATCACGGTAACCAGTTGCGTCAGTTGCGAGTAACCACCGCGCAACAGGTTGAAAGAGCTGTCGCGCCAGTCGATCAGGAATTCGTTGACCTGTTCGGGAGTGGCGTTTTCCCAACGGGTCCAGAGGCCGGTGAGCAGGATTTTGGTGGGGGCAAAGTAGAGCTGATCGAACAGGTCTTCCATGGCCACCTGGGTAAAGTTGGATGAGTGCACCAGAAAGGTGTCCACCTGGGGCATAAAGCGATCCAGTTTGGCCTGGTTTTCTGCGTCTGTGCCGGTGAATTCGGCGGGGATCACGGCCGGAGTGATGGCTTTCAGAATGATAATGTCTTTTTCTCTCAGGTATTTGAATTCGCTGGTTGCCGAGCGCTTGACCTGAGTGGTGGTGCAGGCGGTGATGCCTGCGCCGGCGGTGAGTGTGCCAGCCCCCGCCGCGCTTATCTTTAAAAAACCGCGGCGGTTAACAGGCAGTATCGCCTTTGCCGTTTCTGGCATGGTGTATCCCTCTGTTTAATTTTTATTGGCAAAAACTAAAATTGTTATGGTTATTTCAACAAGGCTTTAAACAGGATCTTGTGGATAGGCCGGTCCCAGGGCGGATATATGGCTTTGGCGCCGTTCATTTTGCCTTTGGAGACGATGCCTTTGGCTTTACTGAAGGTCAGGAAGCCTTCTTTGCCATGGTAATGGCCCATGCCCGATGGCCCAACGCCGCCAAAAGGAATGTCGGCGGTAATCACGTGGGTCATGGTGTCGTTAATGCAGCCGCCGCCGGAGTGGGTGTGATTCATTACGTATTCCTGGCGGTTTTCATCAAAATCAAAATAGTAAAGCGCCAGTGGGCGTGGGCGGTCGTTGATGTAGTTAATGGCACTGTCCAGGGAATCGTAGGGCTTGACGATCATCAGGGGGCCGAAGATTTCATCCTGTTCAATCAGCATGTCGTCGGTGGTATCCAGCACCAGGGTAATGGGCATTTTCTGGGAGTCAGAAAAATCTTCATTGGAGGGGTTGATGGGAATAATCCGGGCGCCCTTTTCTTCCGCGTCTTTCAGGTAGCGCTGCAGGCGTTCCCGTTGCCGTTGGTTAACGACTGAGGTGAAGTCCTGATTGTGTTTTTTAGAGGGGTACCATTTGCTCACCACATCCGTAAAACTTTGCACGAACTCATCCAGCTTGTGTCGGGGTGTCATAACATAGTCCGGTGCCACGCAGGTTTGCCCGGCGTTAATGCATTTGCCAAAGGAAATCCGTTCCGCGGCATCTGCCATGGGAAAGCTTTCGTGAATGACCACCGGGGACTTGCCACCCAGTTCCAGCGTGACCGGTGTCAGGTTTTCCGAGGCGGCACGCATAACGTGTTTGCCAACAGAGGTGGAGCCGGTAAACAGCAGGTGATCGAAAGGCAGCTTGGAAAAGGCAATGCCCACATCCGCTTCGCCGGTAACCACGGCCACATGATCTTCGGCATAGACTTCGCCGATCATTTTGCGGAAGGCTTCGGCGGTTTGCGGGGTGTATTCCGACATCTTGATCATGACCCGGTTACCCGCTGCCAGTGCCGGCAGCATGGGGCTGAGTGCCAGAAACACGGGGTAGTTCCAGGGAACGATAATGCCGATTACCCCTAAAGGCTGATAAATCACTTTGGCCTTGGCGGGGCGTACGCTCATGGGTACGTGACGTTTTTCGGTTTTCATCCAGCTGCGCAGGTTCTTGGCGCAGTATTTGATTTCTTCCAGGCTGGACATGATCTCTGCGATCTTGGTTTCAGAATGGGAGCGGTTGCTGAAGTCTTCGTTCACGGCGTGAATAATGGCATCGGCGTGACGCAGTAAGGCAGGCTTCAGACGGTTAATGTTGTCGATGCGCTCTTCGGCTGTGGGCATGGGGTTGGCGCGAAAGGCCTTTTGCTGTGCCTCGAAGATGCGTTTCATGTCTTTGATTTCGGTCGTGTGTTCCGCCATCTGGGCTACGTTTGCCACCATAATTCTGATTCCTCTGTAGATGATGTTTCTACACTAGCACGCTCTTGTGGGGTTTTCTTGTCTCAGCTCGCCATCACGGACGGCAGCCGTAGATAAACAGTATACCAATAGGTCTCATTTTTAGAGCTTTTGCTCTAAAGTGTCAATATCCCGGGGAGTTTTGCCGGGTTTTACCCGGCTGTTTGTGTGAATAGAGGATTCTGGATTGTGAATGTGCGCCTAATTTTCTTCGGGAGTGTTCCGGCTTTCACGCTCGGGTCCGCAGTCTCTTGTTATCAGGCTCTTGTTCTCAGACAAAGGACAGCAGCGCGGATACCAGCAGGTCTTCATCATAATAGGGGGTACTGCGTTCACTGATCAGCGGGGTGTCCACCAGCTGAATCCCCAGCTTTGCCAGTTCGGCTTCGTCCACATCCCAGGGGTAATCCCGGAAGCTTTTATCGACAAGTACGAAATTCAGGAACTGCTGCGGGCTATTCGCTTCCGGGGCATCACTTTGCAGCTGACTGAGGAGGGCTTTGATCATGTGGCTAAAGTCCAGTCCCAGCTGTTCCGGGTCATTACCCAGGTTGGGTATCAGCACCTTGGGGCAGTCGTTGGCGGCAATGGCGGAGCCGGTGCCTTTCAGTAACAGGTTCGCCATCAGGCTGGTATAAAAGCTTCCCGGTGGGTAGCAGATAATTTCTGCGCTTTCGATCAGTTTGCGGTTTTTCTTGCGCAACTGGGCGCTGGCGGGTTCGTAGTCGCAGGGACTGCTGTTAAGAAAAATGCCCTTGATGGGAGACTGAACCGGTTCGGTTTCCTTCCCGGTTAAAAGATGCTGGCCGATAACGCAGTCACCGTTTTCCAGATGGGCCCCCATGTGCAGGTCTTTATTGGCAATAGCCCGTACGGTGCCCTGCACGTTTACCAGTTTGGAAAACAGAAAAATTATGGGGTCCAGATGCTGGTGGTTGTTGAGATAGCCGCCTGCCAGAATCAGATTGCCAATACTGGCGCCACGCAGGTCAAAATCCTCCGGCATGGCATCGCGGAAATAACCCAGTTGATTGCAGATCAGCTGACGCATGGGGTTGGTGATTTCCGCGATCATGGCTGATTTACCGGATGCCAGTTCCTGGAGCTGTTTGTGCAATTGCCGTGGGGAGTCTTCTTTTGGCAAGCGGTAATTGAAGAGCTGATACACCTCGGGATGCCCCAGCACGGTTTCATCCGCCAGGGATAGCAACCGGTTTCTGAGATCGCCAATGGCCGGCATGGCAAAGGCGCGGCGTAATTTGGCAGAGCTGCCGCCGGAATCAAACGGGGTGACCAGATGAATGGAGTTATGGGTGAAATTCTTCAGGCTTCGGCACAGCCCGTTGATGGCGGTACCGCCGCTGAAGAACAGAATGCGGGGCCCCAGCTCCGGGTTTTTCTGATAGCGGCTGATGCGCAACCGGTCGGGAATATCAATGCTGCGGGTGACTCGAATCCTGGCCAAAGTGTCATCTTCCTTTGTTATGCTGGCTTTTTGGCTTTTTGGCTTTTTGGCTTTTGTTTTACGCTTCACAAACAACAAGAGCTAACTGCAAAGGCCATCAGCGAGGACAATGCGCTGGTGTTGTGCCACAATAACACAGACTCTTGTCTGTCCCTGTATTATGGCACAAGCATTTTTCTTCGTGCCCGAAAAAGCACCCGAAAAAAGCGCCTGAAAAATGCATTCCACCCAGTCACAACCGGAGTTTGCCGTCGGATACCGCCCATGAAAATCGCATTGCCAAAAAGTGTGAAAGACAATTTGCGTTTTTTATGCGTAGAGGTGGATTCACAATTGTCAGTATTACAATCCTATCTGGGTTCCCCCACCACCGCTATTGCGCGGCGTATTCTGGACCGCAGTGGTTATTCTTACAACCTGAAAACCCGCATTCATACCAGCTGCATCAATAAACTGGCCGACAGCAAACAGGGCAGCCCGGTGCGCTTGTCGCTGCGCGGCGCCGAGTTTATCGCTACGGATCTGGAACGTATTGCCGAGCTGGGGCGTGAATGCGTTAAACAGATGAGTTACGTTGGCAAGCCGGAGTTACTGGAGCAGGAACTGTTTGATCCCCTGCTGGACCAGATTGCTTTCGGGGTGAACCATGTGATGGCTGCACTGGATTCCAATGATACTCAAATTGCGCTGGAAATCGGCCAGGCGGAAGCCCGCATGGAACTGGGCTACAAGCGCCTGTACAGCCACTATATCCGCGCGCTCAAATCCAGAAAACATACCGAGGATCTTACCCAGATTCTGTTTGTGGCTCACAGTCTGCGTCAGATGGGTGATGCTTTGTTACATATCAGTGAAGCTATTATTTCAGCCAATCTGGGGCAGCCGGTGAATTTTGAGCGTTACTTTTCGTTGCAGTCGCTGGTGGATGAGTTCGACGGCGATGAAGCTATCGCCATTAAGCCACTGGCGGAAACCCGCTCCGGCAGTGCGATTTCAGGCGTTCAAAGCAAGGGCGGTGATAGCGACGGTTACCTTGCCATATTCAAGGATGGTATCAAACGCAAAGTAAAAGAAGAAAAACAGGGTGTAAAAAGCTGGCACGAGATTTATCCGGGGCTGGCTCCCAAAATACTGTCCTATAAAAAGCGCGGCCAGTCTGCGGCGTTACTGATTGAGCATCTGCCGGGCTATACCTTTGAACAGATTCTGTTGAACGAGCCGCAGAAATTGCTGGACGATGCCCTGAAAAACCTGGCCAAAACCCTGCGTTCTGTCTGGAACGAAACCCGTACAGCAAAACCGGTGTCGGCGGGCTTTATGGCACAGCTGAACAAAAGGGTGGATGAGGTCTATGGTATTCACCCTGAGTTTCAGCAGGGGTTCAGCAGCATCTGCGGATGTGAATTGCCCTCTTTCGATACCCTGGTGGAACAGGCTGGCGAGCTGGAACAACAACTGCCGGCGCCTTTCTCCGTGTATATCCATGGGGATTTTAACGTGGACAATATTATCTATGATCCACTGGAAAAGCGGATCAATTTTATTGACCTGCATCGCTCCCGCTATATGGATTATGTTCAGGATGTGTCGGTGTTTATGGTGTCCAATTTTCGTCTGCAAATTCTTGATCGCCCGTTACGTTTGCGCATTCTGGAACTGGCTACCCGTTTTTATCAGGTGGCCGGGCGTTTTGCTCGCAAGAACAAGGATGACACCTTTGATATCCGGCTGGCACTGGGGTTGGCCCGATCTTTTATGACCTCCACCCGCTTTATTCTGGATAAATCGCTGGCCAGAACCATGATGTTGCGCTCCCGTTATCTTATCGAGCTGGTACTGGCGGCGGATGCCGGGCAGTATGCAAGGTTCCGGCTTCCGGTTAAGGAGATTTTCAGTGAGTAAGCTCAGGGTTGGCGTGGTGGGCATCCCCGGCAAATGGTCGACAGAAACGCTGGCGGATGCAGTGGAGGAAAAGACCGGCTTCCGCCTGGTGATTGATATGGCGGAAGTGGCACTGGATCTTAATCAGGATGCGCTTTGGTTCCGCCGGCAGAATCTGTGTGAACTGGATGGACTTATCGTTAAAAAAATCAGTGCGGAGTACAACCCCAACACCCTGGACCGGTTGGAATTGTTGCGTATTGCAGAGCAACAGGGTGTTCGGGTGTTCAGTCCGGCAGAAACCATGTTGCGTCTTATCGATCGTTTAAGTTGCACGGTAACTTTGCGCAATCAGGGTATTCCCATGCCGGAAACCCTGGTGACTGAAAGTGTGGACGCGGCTGTTGATGCGGTGAAACAGTATGGCGCGGCGGTGTTCAAACCGTTGTTTTCCACCAAAGCCCGGGGCATGTGTGTGATAGAGTCCGGTCAGAGTGACGCCGCCGTTCGCCGGCAAATAGCAGCATTTAAACTACAGAACCCCATGATGTATGTGCAGCGCAAACTCAGTTTGCCGGGCCGGGATCTGGGGATGGTGTTTCTGGGTGGCCGGTATCTGGGAACCTATGCCCGGGTAAGCCAGAGTGATACCTGGAATACCACCATTAACAGTGGTGGCCGTTACGAGGCGTTTGAACCGCCTGAGACCTGGATTGAGATGGCCCACCGGGCTCAGGAGCCCTTCGGCCTCGACTTTACCACGGTGGACGTGGCAGAAACGGAGGACGGTCCCATTGTGTTTGAGGTGTCGGCTTTTGGTGGTTTTCGTGGTGCCCTGGAAGGGGCCGGTATCGATGCGGCCCGGTTGTACACTGACTATGTCATTAACGGATTAAGTTAGCATGAGTAATAACAGTGAACGGCAGTATTACACTGACCTGATGACGGACGGCTATCCATTGCTGGGTGAGACCTTGTATCTGCAGCTGGATCATTGCCTGATTGCAGTGCAGACCAATCATCAGGAATTGTTGGGTAGACTGCGCCACTATTTTCGTCATCTGGTGATCAGTGATCCGGAGCGTCCGACGCAGATTCAGGTAGTGGCGATTCAACGCGAACCGCTGAAACCGGAAGTCACTTTCAACGACTGGAAACGGGAAACCGGCAAGCAAGGCAGAAAAGACGCTGTTTACGATTTTCCTGGTGGGCGGCTGGTCTATAAAGTACGTACCGGTATGCTGTTTTTACAACAGGCCGACATCCGTTATGCGGCGGGTGATTGCCTGGCCAATGACAATCAGGTTATCAATTTTATTAATGCCCAGTACATGAACTGGTTGCAGCAGCGAGGTTCGCTGATCTGCCATGCCGCAGGCGTGGTTTACCAGGGCCTGGCACTGGGTATAGCCGCTTTTTCCGGTGGTGGAAAATCCACGTCCATGTTGCGTCTGATGGATATACCCGGCTCACATTTTCTTACCAATGACCGTTTGTTTATCCGAAAATTGCCCGGTGATAATGCTGAGATTGAAACCGGGGCTGAGGTTCAGGTGAAAAGCTCCGTGGAAGCCTGTGGTGTGCCAAAGCTGCCCCGCATCAATCCCGGCACCATTGTGACCAACCCGGTATTACAGAATCTGTTGTCCCCGCAGCGCCGCCAGGAATTGCTGGCCATGCCGCCCCAGTCACTTTGGGAGCTGGAAGAAAAGTACGATGTGGACGTGCTTGAAACCTACGGTGAAGCGCGGATCGAACACAGAGCCACACTGGGTGCCTTTGTTATTCTGAACTGGACGCGTACTGATAACCTGCAGGCGAATCCGCTCAACATTGCGCAGGTTGATCTTGCGGAACGTCGGGATCTGCTACCGGCACTGATGAAATCGCCGGGGCCTTTCTATCAGAAGTCTGATGGAGCGTTTTTCAGTGATGGTACACCACTGGATGAGGGTTCCTATATCGATACGCTGGCGCAGGTACCCGTATTTGAAGTTACCGGTGGCCTGGATTTCGATGGTCTGGTGCGCTGGTTTCATTATGGAAATCCGCTATGGCAAGACTGATCGCGGCGATTATCCGTCACGGTGACTATTATCAGTTGCCGGATACCCCCAGCGCCCATCAGCCGTTTCCTTTGACCGATAACGGTAAGGCGCAGGCGGAAGCCGCGGCGGTGTCCATTCGCAAAACCCTTGCACAGCAGCAGTGGCAGCTTCACCATGAACTGGATTGCTCGCAACTGCAGCGGGCCTGGCAGACGGCACATATTCTGCGGGAGAGATTACAGGATTGTTTTGCGGAGCCTGCCTCCTTGCAGGAAACCGCGGCACTGGCGGAGCGTGGCCTGGGCATTGCTGCCAATCTTACGGTTTCCCGGATAGAGGCTGTGTTGGCGGATGATGCGCGCTATGCAGCGCCACCTGCCGACTGGAAATCCAACAGCTACTATTGTCTTCCTCTGCCGGGGGCGGAATCCCTGATGTCCGCCGGCCAGCGGGTGGCGGATCACATCAATGCCAGAGTGACGGAGTTAAAAGAACAGATCACCAAGGACACCTTGCAACTTTTTGTGGGCCATGGGGCTGCTTTCCGGCATGCTGCCTACCACATGGGGGTGCTTGAATTCGAGCAGATTGCCCGCCTGAGCATGTACCATGCAGAGCCTGTGTATCTGGAGTACCATGGGAAAACGGGCTGGCAGCATATTGATGGGCACTGGAAAGTTCGCCGGCAGGGCTCGGACTATAAAGATTAGGTCTGACAGGCCAGGTATCGGGACGTTTTTACCTTCATCAATCTGCCACAAGTTTGCAATATAAGGTTAAGGAGTATTCGTTTCTCCAACAGCGAGTGGTTTCCGCAAATGCTGCAGAATGTTCCGGACATGAATCTACTGGATGTAAAGCTCCCCTTTATTGGTGACGGCACCTGGTTGCCCGGTGGTTTACCGACGCAAGCGGCAGAGTGGCCGTTGCCGGAGCGTAAATCCGCCGGTAAACGTGGTTTTAATGAGGTGCTGCAGCGCAGTATGACGCTGTCCCCCTGGGAATGGCCCCGGCGGCCGGTATTTTTTGTGGCCGACCCCCATGCTGATGCAGAAGCCTTTATTGCCTCGCTGGTGGCTTCCGGTGGTGTCTGCAGAACCGGTCCCGGTCACCGGGAATTCAGGCTCACGCCCGAAGGCCAGAACGGCTTGTTTGTGATTGGTGGCGATTGCCTGGATAAAGGGCCCAGCAATCTGCAATTGCTGGAGAGCATTCGCGAATTGCTGGACACAGGCGCCGATGTAAAATTGCTGGCCGGTAATCATGACATGCGCTTGTTGATGGGCATTCGAGCCCTGGGTTTACCCCGGGATACCACCACAGAACATCTGTTTGTGCGTATGGGGCCGAAAGTGGTGCCATTGCTGCGCGAAGTTTATGATCGGTATCTGGCGGTTGATGGGGGGCCGGAACTCTTTTCCAGAAAAGCCTGCCGCAAGCGGCTGTATCCGTCGGACGACTGGTTTGAGGTGTTTCCGCGCAAAGCCGCAGGTGTGATGTCGGCGATTGCCATCGACAAGGAACTCAAGCGTATGGCCAAAAAGGTGGAAGGTTTTGAAACCGCCTGCCTGGCTGAAGGCCTGACGTTACCCATGGTATATGCCACTGCCGAAAAATGCCGGGAGCTGTTTCTGGAACCCCGGGGAGACTTTGCCTGGTTTTTTAATCAGATGCAGCTGGTGCACCGCGAAGGTTCTTTTCTGTTTATTCATGCCGGGCTGGACGATTGTATTGCCTCTCTGCTGGCAACCCACAGTGAAGCCTATCTGAACCAACTCTACCGCGATCAGGTGGAAAAGGATCTGTTTAACTTCTATTATGGGCCGCTGGCCAACACCATGCGCACCAAGTACCGGGATATAGACAGGCCACTTACGCAGAATGGTGTGGATGTTGCCGGTCGCTATGGTGTTCATGCGGTGGTGCACGGCCACCGCAACCGCACCAACGGACAGCGGATCATATTGCGCCAGGGGATGATTCATATCGAAGGGGATATCACCCTGGACCGCAATTCCCGGCGCAAGGAAGGCTTGCAGGGAATCGGAATGGGGGCCACTATTATCAGGCCGGAAGGCTGTATTATTGGTATCAGTAATGATTACCCGTACGCCAAGGTTTTTGAACCGCACAAGCATTTGCAGAAGTAATCGTTACAGACGTTATCTGTGTAGTTATCAAGAGTAAGAGCAAGAGCAAGAGCAAGATCAACATCAGTATTCGCATCAGGATTGGCATGGCCCAGGAAAAAAATACCTTCAAGCATGAATCACTGCAAAGCAGCAAAAGCATTCAGGATATTCTGAAAGCGCTGACCAAAGGCATTGCCAAAGGTGATCTGGTATTCAGTGATGATGAAGGTGAAATAACACTGCAGCCCAGCGGCTTGCTCAATCTGAAAATCAGTGCGCGCAAGGAGGATAACCAGAATCGGGTGGATATTCGCATTCGCTGGCAGTCAGACGAGCAGGAAGTGAAAGAAAAACCCTTGTCAGTGAGTTCCGCCAAACGCAAATGAAAACCCGCGACCGAATCCTCAGTGCCAGCCTGCGGCTGTTCAATCAGCGGGGGGAGCGTAACGTATCCACCAACCATATTGCGGCGGAACTGGGTATCAGTCCGGGTAACCTCTATTACCACTTTGCCAACAAGCAGCAGATTGTTTACGAGCTATTTCGGCGTTACAGCGACGAGGTGTACCAGTTTTTATCGGTGCCCGATGATCGCGCGCTGAATTTTTCCGACAAGATCCGTTATTTTGAAGCCACTTTTAAAAGTATCTGGGACTACCGCTTTCTGCACCGGGATCTGGGCCATTTACTGGCAGAAAACGACGCGCTGCGACAGGGGTATTATGAATTTACCCGCAATACCCTGCTGAATGGCCGGGCGGTGTTGTCCGGGCTGCGTGATGCCGGGCTGATGGCCATGACGGATGAGCAGATGGATGCTCTGATGATCAATATCTGGGTGCTGATTACCTCCTGGACATCCTTTTTGCAGGCGATAGCCGGGGCTACGGATAATGAAGAAGCCTTCAGCGAGAGTAAGGTGCGCAGGGGTATCTATCAGTTGATCACGCTCACAGAGCCTTTTGCGACGCCGGGACTGGAAGCGGATATTGCTGCGCTGAAGGCGGAGTATTTGCAGGGCCACAGCAGTGACCCGCTGGGGCTTTTTAATCGGGATAGACAGTTCTAGTCAGGCTTACGATAACTCCGGGCTGATTGGTGCCCGGAGTTATCGTAAGCCATGAACAGGTAACCAATGATGTTGTCGTCAGCATGCATTTGAGTTGCTGTCAGGCTCACAGAGACCTTTGATCCGTCCTTGTGTACATAGGTCCATTTCCGGGTATCCACTACCACTTGAGAAGCCCTGGCAAAAAGTGCTTCAAAATTCCCTGAAATTGGTTTGTTTAGTTCAGAAGCCGGTGCGCTGGCCGTGGATCGCAATTCAGATACCAGTGCTTTCTCATTAGCAGAAAACCACCCTGTTTCTGCCCTGATGCTTGGCGGAATAAAGAGCTTCGTCTGCCCTGCGAAGCAACATGTTGGCATCCGCATCCTGAGAGGATTTCATGGTGGCACCGACGCTGGTGGTGATTTTTACTGTTCGCGAATCGCCGATGCTCAGGAGAGCGGTTTCTACCGCTTTACGAACGCGCTCTGCAATTCTCTGAGTTTCAGCTTCATTAATACGCGGCAATACAATGAGAAATTCCTCGCCACCCATTCGGCCCAGAATATCGTATGGCCGCAATTGCTGTTCCACTATACGGGTATAGTCTTTTAACAGGTGATCCCCTCCCTCATGACCGTAGGTGTCGTTAATATTCTTGAAGTGATCAATATCCAGCATAATCACAGACAGAGAGGAGCCTTCTCTTTGACTGCGTTCCCATTCGTTGTTCAAGCACTTCAGGACCATGCGCCGGTTACGGATACCGGTGAGGCTGTCGTAGTGGGCCAGTTGTTCCAGTTTTCGTTCGCTCTCGATGATGCGGCGACCAACCCGAAGGCGCGCCTGCAGATCTTCAGGCAGAAAGGGCTTCACTATATAGTCATCGGCACCGGCATCCAGTGCCGTTACCGAGTGTCCCAGACTGGATTTTGCAGTTAGCATAATGATATAGGTAAACTTGTCGAATTCCGTTTTCAGCTTCTGACAAACGTCGATACCGTCTATTTCAGGCATCGACCAGTCGATCAGAAGTAACTGCAGATCTTTGATACTATTGGTTTTTTCTAGTGCTTCGCGGCCATTTTCTGCCTCATGGACCGTGTAATTCCAGTCCTCCAGCGTGTCTTTCAGCAGATGGCGCATAATGGCATCATCTTCAGCGATCAGAATTTCCATTGTCACCCCTGAGATACATTTCAAGCTCACCTTTCAGTATATGCAGCTTGTGTAAAATTTCCTCCCATCGTACATCGGGGTCCGGCACGTTGGTGGCTTCCAGCTCAGCTTCTGCGTCGACCAGTTCTCCGACCAGAGTGTCGGAGCTTAACAGTGATAGAGAACCCTTGAATTTGTGTATCCGGGTAGCGGCATCCCGAAGCTCCCTGTTTCTGATTTTATGCCCGATATCGGCCACTGTCTCATCAAAATGTTCCAGGGTCATCTGGATAATGGTGTTCAGGCGCTGAGCATTGTTGCCGGATACACGTCGTGCCTTGGCCAGATCAAGGTATTGAAATTTGGCGGATTCAGAGGTTGGAGATGATTCAGCCGCCAATGGTGTCTGAGAGGACTGGTCGTTAAGAAGTCCTTTAATAGTGCTATTGAGTTCATCGGCAGCAATGGGTTTGGTGAGGTATTCATCCATGCCCGCTTCCAGGCAGCGTTCTCTGTCTCCAGATAAAGCATGTGCTGTCAGGCCCACAATGATCTGGTGACTGTTGGTTTCATTTTCACGGATTTCCCGGGTGGCTTGCAGGCCATCCATGACGGGCATCTGCACATCCATCAACACCAGATCATGTTGTTCACTGAGAGCGGCATCTCTGGCAGCCTCGCCGTTATCCACAATCGAAACCTTGTAACCGGCCTGAATCAGGATGTCTGAAACCAGCCTTTGATTGACCGGATTATCCTCTGCCACCAGTATCCTGTGTTCTACCTGTGATTCGTCTGTCCGGTCTGGTTTGATGTCGGATTCCGGGCCTGTATATGGGCGAGCATCTGGATTAAGCAGGCTGAGAATGCTGTTGAATACCTCGGACTGTTTTACTGGTTTCATCAGATAATGATCCATTCCCAGTGATTCGAGGCGCTTGATGTCTTCGGACTTGTCGGAAGAGGAAAGCATGATAATAATTTCTGGAGCGGTCAGCGGCTCACTGCGCATTTTTTCAATCAGATCCAGGCCGCTCATGACGGGCATGTTCTTGTCTACCAGCATGATGTTATAGGGTTTATCGTCAGCTGATGCAGCTCGCAGTAATTCAAGGGCTTGTGTTGCTGATTCAGCCAGGTCTACCTGACTTCCCCAGGATTCAATCATGTCCCGGAGCCAGCGCCGGTTGATATAGTTATCATCCACTGCCAGGCAGCGAATGTTTGCCAGAGGGTTTGACTGTTTAAGCCAGGGTGTCGCCTCAATGCTGCCAAAGTTTGGCTCACCCCGGTTTACCGGCAGAGTGACGGTTACGGTGGTGCCCTTGTCGGTTTCACTTTCCAGATCGATGTTGCCACCCATCAATTTTGTAAGTTGTTTGACAATGGTTAATCCCAGGCCAGTGCCGCCATACTTGCGGGTTATGGAGGTGTCCTCCTGGGAAAAGGCGGTAAAAATAGATGCTTGTTTCTCTTTGCTAATGCCTTTGCCGGAATCAGTTACTTTTAGTTGGAGCATGAATGGCTCGTTGATTGCGTTGGGCACTTTGTTTGTTGCCAGTGCTTCGACAGTAACGTGTCCTCGTGATGTGAACTTAATGGCGTTTCCCACCAGATTAAACAGGATTTGGCCTATTCTTACGGGGTCGGCAGTGATCCATGCAGGCAATGCGGGATCAAGATAATAATGCAGAGCCAGTTCTTTATTGTGGGCACTGGGGCTGAAACCCTTGACTACGTCACCAATGTGTTTATCCAGTGGAAAAGTGACTTTCTCCAGCTCCAGATGGCCAGCTTCTATTTTGGAGAGGTCAAGGATATCGTTGAGAATAGACAACAAAGACCGGGCAGAATTGGTTATCAGGTTGAGGTATTCCTGTTGACGTGTATCGAGATTGGTGTTGTGAAGTAGCTCTGTAATGCCCAGCACACCGTTCATTGGGGTTCTGATTTCGTGGCTCATATTGGCGAGGAAGTCGCTTTTTGCCCGATTGGCTGCTTCGGCCTGCTTTTTGGCATCCAGCAGGTGGAGTTCAAGATTGCGTTGCTCTGAAACATCCAGATTGCCACCGATCATACGTATAACTTCGTGGTTTTCATCCAGTACCGGTGAAGCGTGGGCTTTAATAAACTTGATTCTGCTGTCGGGCAATTGCAGTCGGAATTCGCTCCTCCAGACGTGTTTTCCCTGAACTGCATTTTGCAGTCCTGTAGCGGTATCGGTGATGTCCTCAGGGTGTACGCTTTGATGCCAGAAGTCATAAATCAGCTCTTCTTTCAGGTCCTCCGGCGTTTCGTATATTTGGTGCATGCGATGATCCCAAATCAGTTTGTCGGTTTTGAGATCCCATTGCCAGATACCCAGCCCTGAGACATGGGCGGCCAGAGACAGGCGATCACGAGTTTCCATAAGCTCGCGCTCAAAATGCTGACGCTCGCGAACCTCTGTTCGTAGTTTATTCGCCTGTAGTCGCGACGTACGGTAAAAATGTATAAAGGCCGCCAGTAACAAGCTCATGAATATGCCGGAAAAAAGTACGGTTTCCGGTATGGCGGAGCCGTATTGGTTCAAGCCTTTGCGGGTAAGTGAAAAGCGAAAATGCCATTTGGTAGGACCCAGCAGAAGGATGTCCGGGTCCGTCCAGTAATTGGGCTGTCCTTCGCCAACCGAGAAAAAGGGTTTGTTATTGGCCAGTATCTCGATTGCATAGTGGCGACTGGCATAATGTTCAATAAGCTCGCTCACCAGTTTGTGAGCGTTAACAAGTATAGCTAGTCGGGTTAATTCCGAAGATGCTGTCGGATTGTTGTAAGAAACATTGAGTGGCAGCAAGATAAGCATCTCCTGGTTATCGCCCAGCGTTCGAATCGGCCAGCTGACTTGCAGATTGTCGTTTGGTTCAGGTGGAAAGCTGAACAGATCCAGTCTTGAAAAAATGTTTCTGTAAGCAGGTGAAGGACTGGTTAATCGAACGCTGTCGTCGGGGTCGATAATAGCCATAGCGGTTAGAGCCGGTAATTGCTTCAGATAAGTTGCCGTATCTGCCTTCCATAACACGTTGTTCTGTTTTTCCAGCATTTCGAGCCTGAGCGCAAGGCGTTCCAGTGCATGAAAATGCTGAGCCCACAAGCGTTGGAAGGATGATTGGAACTGTTCTTTGTTCAGCTCGACACGATGTTTTAACTGTTGGTGTTCGTGTGAGCCAAGGGACTGCCACAATACAATGCTCATTGTCGAGAGCAGGATTGCCAGCGTGACAGGTAAGTAGTTTCGTTCCAGGCTGGACTGCCAGCGATAACGTAAGAGCATCAGTAATGCGATGCTGAGTAAACAAAAACCAATGGCAGTATGCAGTGCCATGCGCGTAAGCTGAGCCCAGCCATAGCCTGATTCGATACCGCTGATATATCCCAGTAATGCCACAGCAGCCAGAGCAAAAGTGAAGAGTGTTAGCAACGTGGATAGGATAACCATATTTTGATGTGGTTCACTTTTTTTTGCAGGCAGAGCCAATGCGAGGTTAATTAAAATGAAGCACACGGCGGTATTTGGTGCCATTCGACCGGGGTGAGAGGTTTTCACCTGGGTGTGTGCCTTCATTAAAAGCTCATCCAGGCCCAGATTTATCTGTAACAGGTACTGCGATAAGGTCAGGGCTGAAATTGTCATTGCAGCGATACTGCTGATGATTAGAAGGTTGAGATGTTTCTGCATCATGCCGATCAGGGCGCTGGAAGAAAGTAGAAAGCACAAGGCTGTATTGAATTGCATGGGGGCGAATGCGGGGTGAATCTGGATCAGTAAGTCGATCGAGAAACACCAGCCGGCCAGAACCAGTATGCTGATCAGACCAACCAGTAAACTGAGAAGTTTGCTGGTTGCCTTCAGCTTTTCCGATGGGTGAGCAGGATTTCTATCTTCCCTGGTATGGTAGAACATGGCCGGCCCCGATTAGAACACCAAGATGATAGTGATCTCTTGAAGATAGAAGAACCGTCAGGAATTACAAAAAATGAAGCCTCTGGCCTATTGCTCCGCCAAAATACCTTCAATAAAGGCGGGAATACGATGTTCCAGCCAGTACTGTGGCCGGAACAGGGAACCGCTGACAAAACCCACATGGCCACCGTAAGGGTAAAATTCCAGGGTAACCGATGGTGAAATCTGATCCTGAGTGGGTGCCACTTCAGCGGTCATAAAGGGGTCGTCGGTACTGTGAATCAGCAGCGTCGGTACCCGGATATGTTTCAGAAACTGTTTGCTGCTGCTTCGGTCGTAATAATCCCGCGCGCCGGAAAAACCATGCAAAGGCGCGATCACGTGTTCGTCGAATTCAGAAAAGGTGATGTGTTTTTTAAAATCACCCAGGGAATCGTAAATGGAGTGGTAGTCTGCATTGCGGCGCTGAAACAGGCGCTTTTTCTGCGTCATCAGCAGTTTCAGTTCGTTCATCATGCGGTCGCGATAGATTTTGGACAGTCCTTTATCCAGGGACACAGAGGTGACGCCCAGGTCATAAGGCACTGATACCGCCACCGCACCCTCAATATCCGGTGATTCTTCCCGTTCCCCCAGCCACTTGAGCAGCACATTCCCGCCCAGGGAATAACCCACGCCAAACACCGGAGTGCTGGGGTGGCGGGAGCGGATCAGCTGAAAGACTTCTTCAAGATCTTCCGTCTCGCCGGAGTGGTAAAGGCGGGGGCGCAGATTGGGTTCGCCGCTGCAACCGCGGAAATGCATGACAAAGCTGCGGATGCCCTGCTTTTTCAGGGCCGCCTGCAGACCAATGGCGTAGGGGGATTCCGAAGAGCCGGTGAGGCCATGAAAAATCATCACAATGGGGCCACGGGTGGGCCCGGCCCAGTCCAGGTCCACGAAGTCGCCGTCAGACAGGGTTATACGCTCCCGCCAGCGTTCAACTTTCGGGCGGCGACGGATTAGTGGCGCCCACAGGGTCTGAGCGTGCCGGCTGCGGATGAATCTGGCGGGTTTGAACGGCAGGCCGCGGTATTTTTCGGAATTTGACGTCATATTTGCCTTACTTCGTGTTCCTTTTCACTGGCGAATATCCAATGGGCACCATATACGTTAAAACGCTGGCGCACAGTAAATTTTTAACAAATCTTATAACAAAAACCACCCATCCGGGCCGTGCATAGGCCACTGGTATTCCGGTATAGTGCCCCGCGTGATTGGGGGATTGTCAGCCCTCAACCCTGTTTCTGACATGGATAATATGGGACCTGAATAATGTTTAAACATGGACTCACCCTGCTGTTTACGTTACTGCTTTCCGTTTCTCTGGCCGGCTGCTTTGGCGGCAACGGCTCCAGCAAGGCAGATACCGATGGCGGCGACCGGAGCAGCGACACCGGCGACGCTTCCGAGGAATCACTGGATATTACCGATGCCTTTTCCGTGGATGCCGGCAAGCCACTGATACAAACGGATGCCGGTGCGCAGTTCGAGCTGACCGGCACGATCAGCCATCCGGATTCGGTAACGATCGCAGAGTCCTACTGGCGAACCTTTTCCCTGGCTGAGGGTTTTCAGCGGATAGACGCCACTGTTGCCACGTCAGATGCCGATAACGTCTATGCCTTTACCGCCGGTCGCTATCTTGAGCGCCGGTTCTATGTTTACCAGTTTGTTGCCATTGATACAGAAGGCCGGGCTGCCGTGGACACCGTCAGAATTGATGTGAAAGCCGACACGCCGTCCCTGAGCGCCTCCCTGCGAACCGAAGCGGTTACCGAAGGTGAGAATATTGTGCTGGCACTGTTGCTGGGCCAGGCACTGGATGAAGACCTGCTGGTGAACTTTGCTCTGGAGAGTGGCACCGCCACCATTGGCGAAGATGTCGTGAACTGTAGTCCCTGTTCCCTGACGATTCCTGCCGGTGAAACCTCGGCGTCTGTTTCCCTTGAAACCCTGATTGATGAACTGGAAGAAGGACAGGAAAGTTTTTATCTGACGTTGACAGACTATGTAGAGGCGCTGGGAGAAGCATCAAGCCTTGAGCTGCTGATTGATGATTCCGGTGCGGCTGCACTCAGTATCGTCAGTTTCCGTGATACTGAAATGCAAGTGACAGAAAAATCCGGTGAAATTCGTATTCCGTTGATTGTGGAAGAGCAATATCCCTATATACCCGAGGGACCAATAGATCAGCGCGCTACGGCTTCAGCCAGTAGTTTACCGCATCAACAAACCGCAGCTGCTGCAGTGGCATTACCCAGTGTGGTGCTTGACTATCAGGGTAGCGCCACCGCCAACGGGGATTATACGGTTCCCGGTGGCACTATTTATTATGACGATGACAACATACCCTACCTTTTGCTGGAAATTCTGGATGATACAGAATCAGAAATGCCCGAGAACCTGTCTCTTTCACTGGTCACCAACCCGGGTTATGAACTGGGCGAAGTTACAGAAATCAACATTACGATTAATAGTGACGATGTGCGTTTGATGGCTTCCGCCACAGATGCTTATTGCACTGTGGAAGATCATCAGGATATTCGTTGCTGGGGTGATTTCCGTGATGGCAAAACGGCTACTCCTGTCATGGGCGAGATTGAAAAACTGGTAGGGGCGTCAGATTACTTCTGTGCCATCCATAGCGATGATGGTACCAGGCGTTTGTCGTGCTGGGGGGATGTGCCGGGTGGATTTTCTGGTGAGCAGGATGCGCCGGACGATATAGTAGCCCTGGACAATTACTGGTGTGAAATCACCGGTACCGATGGGAACTGTCACGGTAGTGAAATCGGTTCATTCTTTGCGACGGATATTACAGGTGCGCACCAGGGCTTGTGTTACCTTGGCGATGGTGTCCAGTGTGACGGGCTTGAATTGACGGAGGAAGTATTCAGCCTGATAACTCCGGGAAGCCAGTTTTTGTATGACGCCGCTATTATTAATGATGAAGTCTACCATGTGGCCTGTGCACGTTCGTATGACGAAGAGTTGCAGTCGCATCGCGCCGCATGTGACAGTGTGCCTTTACCTGAGGCTCTGATTGACCCGATCGCTATGGAAGCTGTTCATCTGGATGAAGATCTTTATGTATGCCTCATTGACAAGACCGCCGAGGGTAACGAACTGGTGTGTGTAAATAGCAGTGGTGAACGGGTCCAGTTGTTCAGTGATCTGAGTATTGAGGAACCTTACCAGCTCACCTCTGATTTTAATTCCCACTTGTGTGTCAGCCATCTTGATGGTGTGGACTGTGCAGAGAGGGATGAAGTGGCAGAGTTTGTGCCATTAATCAATCTTCAGGCAGCCCCGGTGTCGGATATCAGTGGTGGCTCTGTTTTGGGTGATGGCAGTTTCGGATCTGCATTGTGTGGTTTACAGGATAATGTGGTGAATTGTTTGCAGCCAGGGTGGTATCTGCCTGCGGTGAGCCTGCAGAGCCCGGATGAAGGCTCCATTGTCGCACTGGATTTTGAGCATAATATGCCTGCAGTGGTGACCACTTCGGGAAACCTGCATTTTTATCAGGGTTCTCGGCAGAGCACCTTTGCTTCGCTGGTGGATATGGATGCAGCCATGACTTCTGCTGATCTGTTTGCAAAAGGTAATGGCTTTGTCTGCTATCAGAATCAGGGTGTAGTATCCTGTTTCGATTATGCCCAGTCAGGTGTAGGCTCTCCGGGCTCCGGTGTTGCTGGTGCCACACATCTGGCAGCTGGGGATACTGAGGCCTGTGCGCTGGTAAATAATCGTATGCAGTGCTGGAGTACCGGTGAACCTTACGATCCCATGTTGGAACTGCAGGTAACCGATGCCATTGTCGCTATGGATGTTGGCGGTGGTTCAGGTTGTGCTGTAACAGTAAGCAGCGTGATGTATTGCTGGGGAGTTCTCAGGGCTATCGATTATAGTGAGGAGTCTCTGGCTGCTGTGGGCACTGTTCAGAAGGTGGCTGTTGCCAATTCAAGGGTTTGTGTGCAAGGCGATCAAGGGGTGAGGTGCTGGTCTGGTCAGATACGTGATACTGCCTGGATTAATGCAGATGCTATTACTGATCTGATTGTCACTAATGACTTTGCCTGTATTCTGGAGAATGGGAAAACCCGCTGTTGGGGTGACTACGCAGAACAGTTTAGTGATCTGGCTTTGCATTAATCACGGCTCCACAAGCAAGGGTTCCACACGAAAACGGGGCAATACAGCCCCGTTTTTATTTTCTGCTAATGCCCCGACTATTTCGAACCCAACACCTTCTTCAACGTAAAAGCCCCGCGCAGGTCCCCTTCACGATAGCCCACCGCCTGATCCGTAGGGTATAAATCATCAACGGCGGTTTTCACCGGCCCTGATACATGGGGCCCGTGGCAATTCAGGCACAGGTTTTTGACTTCAATGGCTTTCATATAGCGGAATACCTGCTGGCCGTTTTCTTCCCGAATCTCATAATGCTCCAGTTTTTCCACCGGTGTTCCGCCGGACGCCCGTTTTTCAAAATCACTCAGTACGCTGTTTTCCCAGGAATTGGCCTGGTGTGCCGGGTTTCTCAGCTTTTTGCTGGTGCGCGCCACCTCCCAGCCCGTGAGGGCCGCGGTTTGCTGGCTGATACCGGGCGCGTGAACATTGCAGGTTTTGATGGCGGACGCGGGGCCGGATGTCATGATGGTGGCTTTCAGGGTTTTTTGCAGGGCGCCGGCGTATTCCTGCACGATTTGCCTGGCTTCCGTGGCCAGTGCGTCGGGCGTGGCAGGGACGGATTGTGATGGCGCCGCGCTGGCTGATATTGATGGAATGAGCAGCACAAAAAAGGTGATGGAACGGGACAGTGCTTTCATTGAATAGTCTCCTTTTCCGTAGGGTTATGCCAAGGATAGCGGGAGTTGACCGGAATGCGATACCCTTTTTGTGAATTCCGGGAAGACAGGGGTTTTTAAGCCGGTTAATATCAGGCGGGTTGTAACAACAAGGAGAGAGTAATGAATAGACGTTCTTTAATACAGGCAAGTGTGGTTGGGGCTGCTGCCGGCTCCCTGTTGGCGAATTCAGCTTCGGCTGCCGGTGGAAAGGGTGGCAAGTTTGCCGGTGCCATTTATTACACCAAGGAAAGTCCCGGTCGGTGGGAAAAGAAGAGTGCCGGACATGTGCCAGTGATTCAGTCGGAAATGAAAGATGGCAAGAATTTGGTGACGGTAACAACACCCCACGAGATGACGGCAGAACACTACATTGTTAAACATACCCTGCTGGATGAAAACCTGAATGTGGTGGGTGAAAAGGTGTTTTATCCGGATCAGAACAAGGCTGCCATTTCCAGTTACGAGATCAGTCACTATAAAGGCAAGCTGTATGCGGTGAGCCTTTGCAATAAACATGACACCTGGGTGGCAGAATCAAACATCGGTTGATATCGCGGCCCACTCACTTATAAAAAAGGCGGTATGCTTCAGAACATACCGCCTTTTTATTTTCTTGCAGGTGACAGCTATTCCGGATGTCGGGATGAGCGCCCTGCCAGCCAGTCGGCCGTAATGGCCCAGGTGTGTTCCTTGGCCTTGCCACCGGCAAAGACACCGGCGTGGCCACCGGGAACCACCTTAAAGGTTTTATCTTCTGACGCGACAATCTCCATGATTTTTTCTGCCGCTTTCTCGCTGACGATCTTGTCATTGTTGCCGGCAAATGCCAGCAGGTTGGCACTGATTTTGGACAGGTTACTGATGCGGTTCCCGATTCTGGCTTTGCCGCTGGTTAACCGGTTTTTAAAACCAAAATCAAAAATCAGTTGCTGTACGGTGGCGCCGGGGTAGTCCGGCATATTGTTGAACCACTCCTTGGTGGTGAGGTGCGCCTTGATATAGTCCCGGTCGGACATGTTTTTTACCAGGTCAAAATAACTCACCACACTGGCCAGCGGGTTGGTCATTTTAAACATCACCGACAGGATATCCCCGGGTACATGAAAGTAGCGGTGATCGATATCCAGGTCGATCACCGGCATGCGCCTGGCGGCCTTGCGTGAAAGGCCGGATACTTTATCCAGTACTACGCCGTAAAAATGACTGGCATGAAAATCGATGGGGCTGGCAATGGTAACGATATTTTTTATCTTGTCGCTGTTGCCCTCTTCCGCCTGCACACCGGCGTACAGGAGTGTGAGCAGGCCACCCATGCAATAGCCCACCAGTGAAACATCCTTGCTGCCGCTATGCATCAGCACATGGTCCACGGCGGCGCTTAACCAGCGGTTAACGTAGGTATCCAGATCCAGGTCTGCATGCTCTTTCTGGGGGGCGCCCCAGTCCACCAGATACACATCAAAACCGCGGGCATTCAGAAAGCGGATCCAGCTGCGTTCTGCCATCAGGTCATAGATCCAGCCGAACACACCCAGTGGGGGTACCAGCAGCACAGGTGGGGCCAGTCGTTGCTGGGTGGGGGTAACGATTTCGTTATCCAGTTCGAATGCTTCGGTATCCTGGTGCGGGTAATAGCGCAGCTGCATAATCCCGTCACGATAAATTTCCTGATATTCACTCTTGTCGGAAATAATAAAGCGTTCTTTGTGGGTGCGACGTTCCACCGCATGACGAAAGAAGCGATAGGTGTTATCCACAAAGCTGCTTTTACCGAGTCTGCTGAGTCCGGGTATGTTGCGCGTCGCTTTGGCGATGGCGCTGTTCATTTCTGATCCCACTGTTTTGCTTCCCAAAAAGAATAATAAACGCTCTGAATATAATTTGATCAAACAACCGTTTGAAAAAGCACAGGGGAAAGTCTATGTGAACGGGGAAAAAATGCAATGACTGCTGGTCACGTGAGTGATTCCAGATAAGGAATATTCATTGATTAGGCGTTAAAAAACAGCTGCTTGGCAGCCGGTAACAGAGTTAGACGATTTGTAAATATGCGTAGCCCCCGGCCTGGGAGGCCGGTTATTAGCGGCTGGCTGCTGCAAAGACGCAGAGAGGGTGACTGGCAGGAAGGATCAGCCGCTGCTCTTCAGTGTGGGGGCTTTGATACGGTCCAGGCCTTTCAGGCCCTCCACCATGCTCACAACCGATTCAGGTGGCTTGGGAGTTACCAGAGTCACCAGCACGATCGCAGCCAGAGATACCCCGATACCCGGTACGAGTTCGTACAGATCAAACCAGCCACCTTCCAGCTGTTTCCAGATAACCACAGTCAGCCCGCCAGTGATGATGCCGGCCATGGCACCCGGGGCATTCATGCGTTTCTAGTAAAGGGACAGCAGCAAGGCCGGGCCGAAGCTGGCGCCAAAACCTGCCCAGGCGTAGGCCACCAGATCCAGTACGCCGCTGTCCGGTGCCATGGCGATAGCGGCAGCCACAATCGCAATGCCGGCCACGGCCATCCGACTCAGGCGGATCAGTTCGGCCTGGGATATTGTCCGTTTGGAAAAGCGTTTGTAGAGGTCCTCGGTGACCGCAGAAGTGCTGACCAGTAACTGGGAATCAGCGGTGCTCATAATGGCCGCCAGAATCGCTGCCAGCAGCACACCGGCCACCAGCGGATTGAAGAGCGCGGTTACCAGATGGATAAAAATCTTTTCCGGATCTTCCAGGGGTGTTGTAGTAAGAGGAGTTGCAGTATAGGCACTGCCCACCAACCCAACGGCCAGGCCACCCAGCAAAGTGACCAGCGACCAGCCCACTGCTACCCGCCGGGCAAATGGCACCTGAGTGTGATGGCTGATAGCCTTGAACCGGGCCAGAATATGAGGCTGGCCGAAATACCCCAACCCCCAGGCCAGTAAACTGATGACTGCGATAATGGATAAACGCTCGCCCTCCGGTGAATGCCATAAAAAGTACAGCAGGTGCTGTTCTTCCGCGAAGGTTTTCAGGTTCATATCCGGTTGCACTTTTTGAAAGGCGATTACAGGCACCATCACGAGTGCCGCAGCCATGAGTAACCCCTGAATGACATCAGTCCAGGAAACCGCAAGGAAACCGCCGATAGCGGTGTAAAGCACAATCACTGACGCGCCAATCACCACAGCCACCCGGTAATCAATCTGAAAAACTTCGTTGAATAGCTTGCCGCCTGCCACCAGGCCTGATGCGGTATAGAAAAGAAAGAAGAGCACAATAAACAGGGCGCTGATGGGACGTAACAGGCGTTTGCTGTCGGCAAAGCGGTTTTCAAAGTACGACGGCAACGTAAGGCTGTCGTTAAAACTGTGGGTAAAACGGCGCAGGGGCGCTGCCATCAGGCGCCAGTTAAGCCAGGTGCCCAGGGCAAGTCCTGCGGCAAGCCAGGCAGCATTCAGTCCGCTGGTGTAGGCAAACCCCGGTAATCCCAGCAGTAACCAGCCGCTCATGTCGGATGCACCGGCACTGAGCGCCGCTGTCCAGGGACCCAGACTGCGCCCCCCCAGCAAGTAGTCCGACATTTCCTGTGTGCGTTGCCAGGCGATAAGACCAATAAAGAGCGTTAAGCCGAGATAGGCGGCAAAGGTGTAGTGGATTGGTGACATAGATAAATTTATGCAAACGGATTTTGTTTTTATTAGCTTCTAGTCTATGCCGCTTCCGCTCACTAAGCCATTCAAATGCCGGTGAAAAAGAAATAACAACAATTTTTCAGGCCCTCGGGTGGTAAGAAATACCGTTACCAAAAATAAGGAACAGATCTTTTTTTAGATAAATTTGCTATTTGAGAAATTAAATATCTGGTCTATAGAGCGGCCGACAGGTTTATAGGCAAGTTTTATTAAGCCGTTGAAATTATGTGAGTTTCTGTTTTTCCATTCCCCGGATTCCCGCCCGCCGCACTAAAAATGTGATCGCTGGCACATGTTGATGCCTTGTCTAGACTGAGTTTTGTCGCTCTGAAAAAAGGGCGTTTTGTCTATGGTCTTTTTGTAAATAACCGTTCGCAACAGAACAGTTAAAAACACCGGGGATTTACCATGAAGAATGGTTCAAACGAAGGCGCTTCATTCTCTTTGTTAAAGAGCTTTCTTGTACTGACACTGGTTACGCTTCTGGCAGCCTGTGGCGGTAACAGTAACACCTACGATGAAATTGGTGGTGATTCAGGAGGAGGCTTGGGCTCCGGTGATGGCGGCGGTGGCGGTGATGATGGCCCCGGCGCATTGGAACTTGGTGGTGGCGGTGTTAAAGGCCCGCTGGCTAACGCCATTGTGAATGTATATGACGTGGACACGACAGCCGAAGGCTTCCGTGGAACCGTTGTCGCCACGGGTGAAACCAATGCCCAGGCCAAGATTGTGAATGTGGAACTGCCGCGGCCGGCGGAACCGCCCTACATTCTTGAAATCGTGGCGGACGACGACACCACCGACCTGACTACCGGCCAGGCGCCTGTGATTACCCTGATGCGCTCGGTAATCACTCAGACCAAACTGGATGCCGGTGGTAATATCTATGCGACCCCGTTAACCACCATGGCGGTGGGTCTGGCGGTGCGTAACGCCGACTCTGACAGTGCGCCAACCTGGAATGACCGTGACGGCGACAGTGTGACCGATCTTGGCCTTGGTGATGACGTTGTTACCGAAGAAGAGTTTCTTTCTGCGTTATTGATTGCGGCGGGTCAGGTCAAATCCACCGTCGGCTTTGGTATGGGCGAGGACATCGATATTTTTGATGCGCCGCCTTTGATTGATGAAACCACAGACACCCCTGAAAAACAGGAAAATACTGCGGCTTATCGTGCAGCTGTAGAGGCGGTTTCTTCCGTTGTATCCCAGATCAATGATGCCGTGGGTTCCAATGACCCCAATGCGGTACTGGATCAGGTCACCAATGACCTGGCGGATGGCCAGATCGATGGCCAGGTGGATGGACAGGTATCCGATCTGTTTGGTGGTGACTCCGATACCGCCGATGCTTCACTGGAACTGTTCCAGCAGGATCCGGCTTCTCTCCCCATTCCCAATTCCAATCAAACCGTTGGCCAGATCAAATCGGTTATCGACAGCGAAAAAACCAGTACCGGTAATACCGGCACCAATACTGAAATTGATACCGAAGAAGAAGTGGAAATGAAACCGGCCGAAACGGATCCGGATCTGGACGATGACAATGTTCCTAATGATCGCGATGCTTTCCCAACGGATCCCAACGAAGACACCGATACTGATCGCGATGGCCTGGGTAACAATGCCGACACCGACGATGATGGTGATGGTGTTATTGACGATAACGACGCCTTCCCGCTGAACCCCGCAGAAAATAAGGATACCGACGACGACGGTATTGGTAACAATGAAGATACCGATGATGACGGCGACGGTGTATCCGATGCCAACGATGACTTCCCGCTGGATGCTACTCGCAGTGATGCGACTGATCAGGATGGCGACGGCTGGCCTGCCGGGCAGGACAGCGATGATAGCAATGCATCCGTGCCTGCCATTGCCTATGTAGATACGGATGGCGATGGCCAGGCAGACAGTGGCGGCGCTGCCCCTGATGAAGATGACGATAACGACGGTATACCGGATACAGAAGACGCCTTCCCCACCGATGCCACTGAAAGCAGCGATCTGGATGGTGACGGATTCGGAGATAACAAAGACGATGACGTTGACGGTGACGGCGTACCAAACCACACCGGTGGCGACACTGTAGCCAACACGGATGCCAACAAAGTCACCGGCAGCTCTGCCGACAAATTCCCCCGTAACCCGTTTGAAGCCCGTGACACAGACCGCGACGGTATTGGCAACAACACTGATGAGGATGATGACGGTGACGGCGTACCGGACACAGTAGAAGAACAGCAAGGCTCTAATCCGCTGGATCGCGACACGGATGATGACGGTGTCATGGATAATGTGGACCAGGCACCAACAGACCCCGATGTGCAGTTTGACTCTGATCGCGACGGTATTGATAACCGCGATGACAACTGTGCACTGCACTACAACCCGCTGCAACGTGATCTGGATGGCGATAGTCGTGGAGACGCCTGCGACAGTGACATGGATGGCGACGGTGTTGCCAACAGCGAAGATGCTTTCCCGCAAGATGAAACTGAATCGGCGGATACCGATGGCGACGGCGTAGGCAACAATGAAGACACCGATGATGACAATGACGGTGTAGCCGATGCCAACGATGCCTTCCCCACCGACGCTACCGAGCAAACGGATACGGATGGTGATGGCACCGGTAACAGCGCCGATACTGACGATGATGGCGACGGCACACCGGACACAGAAGATGCCTTCCCGCTGGATTCCAGCGAAGACACCGACACCGATGGCGATGGTATCGGCAATAACTCGGACACCGATGACGACGGCGATGGCGTACCTGATGCCTCGGATGCCTTCCCGCTGCAGGCATCGGCCAGTACGGATACCGATGGTGATGGTACCCCCAACACTTCAGACGATGATGACGATGGCGATGGTGTAATTGACACCGAAGACGCCTTCCCGCTGAATCCCAACGAAACCCTGGACAGCGATGGCGACGGTGTGGGTAACAACACTGACACCGATGATGATAATGATGGTGTGAGTGATGATGACGATCAGTTCCCGCTGGATGCGTCTGAGTATCAGGACACCGATGGCGACGGCACCGGTAACAATGCGGATACCGATGACGACGGCGACGGCAAACCGGATGCTTCCGACCCCTTCCCTTTAAACAGCGCGGAAGATACCGATAGTGATGGCGACGGTATCGGCAATAATGCCGACACTGACGATGATAACGACGGCGTTCCGGATGCGCAGGACGCGGCACCTACCAGTGACGACGGTGACAGCGACGGCGTGAAAGACGGCCGGGATAACTGCCCGAGCAATGCCAATGCTGATCAGCGCGATAATGATCGGGATGGCCAGGGTGATGTTTGTGACACCGACGACGATAATGACGGTCAGGCAGATGACGTTGATAACTGTCCATTTGCTTCCAACGCGAATCAGAACGATCTTGATGACGATGATATCGGCGACGCCTGTGATTCAGACCGTGACGGCGACAGCGTCAACAACAATATTGATAACTGCCCTGCCACTGCCAATACGGATCAGGCAGATCTGGATGGCAACGGCATCGGTGATGCCTGTGATGCCGATCAGGATCAGGACAGCGTCCCGGATGCTGTTGATAACTGCCCGGCGGTAGCCAACAGTGATCAGGCCAACTTTGATGGCGATTCACAAGGTGACGCCTGTGACAGCGATGACGATAACGACGGCCTGAGTGATACCGCCGAAACCAGTGGTAGCGCACACGACGGTCGTACCAGTGATCCGCTGGATCCGGATACCGATAATGATGGTGTGCGTGACAATAACGATGCCTTCCCCCGTGATGCCAGTGAAACCGCAGACACCGATGGTGATGGCACCGGAGATAATGCCGATACCGATGGCGACAACGATGGTATCAACGATGATGTGGATAACTGCCCGGCAGTAAACTCTACCGATCAAACCGACACCGATGGTGACGGTAAAGGTAATGTCTGTGACAACGATGATGATGGCGACGGTGTACCGGATGGTTCCGATGCGTTCCCGCTGAACCCCGATGAGCAGGTTGATACCGATAGTGACGGCACCGGTGATAACAGTGACAACTGCCCGGCAGTCAGCAACAACCAGTCTGAAGATAATGATCAGGATGGTGTGGGTGATGCCTGTGACAATGACGATGATAACGATGGCATCGGTGATGCGCAGGATAACTGCCCCGTTAACGCTAACCCGGGTCAGCTCAATGCCGATGGCGACGAGTTGGGTAATGTCTGTGATACCGATGATGACAACGATGGCACCGATGACGCACAGGATAACTGTCCGCTCACTGCCAATGCGGATCAGACAGATACCGATCAGGATGGCCAGGGTAATGCCTGTGATACTGACGATGACGGCGACGGTCTGACGGACGCAGAGGAAAGTGCCAAAGGTACCAACCCGCTACTGGCAGATACTGATTCTGATGGCAGCGACGATGGTGCCGATAATTGCCCGGCTGTTTCCAACAGCGGCCAGGATGATATGGATGAGGATAACGTTGGCGACGCCTGCGATAACGATATTGACGGCGATGATGTGCTGAACGTGAACGAATCCGGTCAGGGTACCTCTGAAACCAATCCGGACAGTGATGAGGACGGCAGCAATGACGGTGTGGATAACTGCCCGGCCGTTGCCAACGCCAACCAGCAGAACAGCGATGGCGCCGAAGATGGCGGTGATGCCTGCGACAGTGACGACGACAACGACGGCGTTGAAGATGAATCCGATAACTGCCCCACCGTATCCAATGAAGGCCAGGAAGATTCCAACACCGATGGTATTGGCGATGCCTGTACCCAGGACACGGATGAAGACACCATCCCTGATGCGGTTGATAACTGTCCTGACATAGCCAACGAAGATCAGGCTGACCTGGATATGGATGGCAACGGTGATGCCTGTGATACCGACAGAGACGGTGATGGCGTTGACGACACTGCCGATAACTGCCCGGCCGTTGCCAATGAAGATCAGGTGGACCTGGATGAAGACGGTGAAGGCAATGCCTGTGACACAGATGATGACAATGACACCATTGCAGATGTTCAGGATAACTGCCCATTGGTAAGCAACCAGGATCAGGCCAATGCCGATACCGACGGCCTGGGTAACGCCTGTGATGTTGACGATGACAACGACGGTGTTAACGACGATGTTGAGCCGGACCTGGGTACCAATCCGCTGAACCCGGATACGGATTCCGATGGAGCCAATGACGGCAGCGACAATTGCCCGGTAGATGCCAATGAAGATCAGGCCGACCTGGACAACGATGGTGCCGGTAATGTCTGCGACTCGGATGACGATGGAGACGGTGTAGCGGATGACGTGGATAACTGTCCGGTAACATCCAACCCCAGTCAGTCTGATGCTGACAGCAACGGTGTGGGCGATGCCTGTGATGTGGCCAATGTAGAAGGTTTCTATCTGGATGAAAGCACCGTGCAAACCGACGGTGTAATCGAGAATCCACCTGCAGATACCCTGTTCCAGGAAAACTTCGAGCGTATGTGTGGCAAATCGGCAGATGAAGAATTTGCCCAGGTGACCCATATCGAGCAACTGGGTGAAAACCTGTTGTTCACCTTTGCCCAATACTTCGAACCTGAAGAGGGTGGCGGTGAAGGCGCCATCAATCTGGCGAACGAAATAACGGGTGGAACCCAGGACAGCCGGGTGAATACCGCGCCTGATGGCACGGAATACACCAGCAGTATCGACGTCAGCTTTACCGGCAGCCTGGATCCCAATACCGGAATTATCTCCGGTGTTCTGGAGGAGGCCTATTCCCTGAGTGGGCCGGCAGGTGAGATCTTCAGCTGCACCTACACGTCCGATCAAACCATGACCCCGATGGATCCGGTTGCCTCAGGCGTGATGCTTAATGCTACCGGCACCGACCAGGGTTATGTGTGGATGGAAGCGGAGGAAATCCATATCGAAGATTTCGAGGGTGAGCCCACCCTGGAGTTTGAATACGGTGTGGTGAATACCGATGGCGAAACCTTCTACCTGTTCGATTTTGAAAGCGGACTCTTTGCTGAAGAAACCGAAGTCGACAGCGATCTGATGCTGGGCTCTTCCGGCTGGGTTACTGTGCCTGACAGCTTCCAGGTGGATGCCAGCGCTGCGACCGCCATTATCACCCGCGAAGATGCCAGTGGTAATGTGTATGAATCCATGGAAGTGGATTTCAGTACCGCGGTGATTAACGGCCTGCCCATGGCGGACTTTGTGCCCGAAGACTGGCGTGATATCGCATTGATTGATCCGTCACTGGCATTTGCTGGCGCCAGCTCCGATGTGAAAGCTGTTGCCATCGAAGTGGCTTCCACTATGGATTCCTATCATATCTGGTGTGATGATCACGGGTTTGGCGGAGACTTTACGCTGGAATGCGGCAACATGGTCCCCACGGTTGATACTGCCGGCGAACCTGTTCCGGCAACAGCCCTGAGTGATGTGATTAATGACGCTGGTGGTACACCGGTCCGTCCTTATGAAATGATTCAGGTGGGCTGGGGCCATGAAGGCGGAGAACTGCGTGCGTACCTGACAGGTACGGATACTTCCGGCGCCGTGGGAACAGATGGTGATGTGGCTTTCTATAACGTGGACTATGAAGGCACCATCACACCAATCGACGGCGTAACCGCTAACTGGGCCGTTAGTGATCCCATGTCCAGTGGCGATGCGGTGCTGCAGTTTGCCGTGCCGGAGGCCCTGTATGAGGAATACGACATCGATGACGAAGGCGACAGCGTTATTCTTGCGGTGATTCCGGATTCAACAGAAGGCGATATCCTGCGGATCGGCAGCAAGCGGGAAGCCGGTGCATCTTTCAAAGAACAGGGTCTGAATGTTGCCGGTATCGATGAGGTGCTTGCCAACTTCGATTACACCGCGCCGGACTTTGATATTGATGGCTTCCCCGATGTTATCGACAACTGCCCGCAGGCGTATAACAGCGATCAGGCCGACGACAACACCTTTGAAGATGGTTTTGGTGAAGGTGATGCCTGCGAAGATCCCGACGGTGATGATATTCCGGCTACCGAAGATACCGACAATGATAACGACGGTGTGGACGATGCCCTGGATGCATTCCCTTTCGATCCTTCAGAGCAGACTGATACGGACGACGACGGTATTGGCAACAACGAAGATACCGATGATGACAACGACGGTCTGACCGATGATGAGGAATTGGCGCTGGGTACTGATCCCGAGTCTGATGATACTGATTCGGATACGGTAACTGATGACATCGATAACTGCCCGACGATCGCCAATACCGATCAGACGGATTCCGATGGTGATGGTGTGGGTAATGTCTGTCAGGGCACGCCACCGGATCTTGCTGGCTTCTGGCGGGCGGAACGTGAAATCACCAGCACTAACCACAGTGGCGATACCGGCTATTGTGAGGGGCTGGTTGGTGACACTGAAGCCACCATTGTACTGATGGATCAAACCGATCTGAATATCATGATTTCCATGAGCAGCGAAGATTTTGAGCATGAAGGTGATATGGCCACGGTCTCGCCCAACGGCGACTTTATCTGGGACAATGAAGGTGATTTCAATGAGTATGATGACACCGGCTTTGTGTACAGTGTGGCCGAAAGCTGGAGTGTTGACAGCACCGTTGATGACCTGGGTTCCCCGGCATTGATTGAGGATACGGCGGCAACAGAAGTGATCACCATTTACGAGGATGAAAACCAGACCGGCAACATCCTGGCAACTTGCGAGTACACCTACACCGCGACTCTGACCCGCATGACTGGCGTGACAGCAGACAGCGTACTGGGACAGACATCCGCCAATGAAGGTTTTGCCTGGCTTGAAGCGGAGAGTGATTTTGTAGAAGACACGGCTGTGGATGTATTCGAATTCGAGTACGGCGTGATTAACGAGCTGGGTGAAACCCAGTATGAGTGGGATGGTTCCCTGTTCACTCAGTTTACGCCGGATGCCGAATACATTTTGAGCCCCACCGCCAGCTCCGGCTGGACTGCGTTGCCTGATCAGATCACATCGGTTGTTACCAATGCCAATCTGGCCAGCCTGAGTCTGTCGGTGGGTGAAGAGAACTTTGTCACTTACGAGTTGCTGTTCTTTGAAACCAGCGTTACCAACCTGCCGGTGGAAGGTTTTATACCGGAAGACTGGTTCGAAGGTGGCCTGCCGGAAGATACTACCTTTGCGGATCTGGATGCTGCAGCGTTCGGAGTTCACCTTGAGCTGGTTAACGACTATTACAGCTTCGATTGTGACTGGGAAGATCAGTTTGATCTGGGGATGGCCTGTACCAATGCTCAGCCCATTGAATGGCCGGTGGAAAGTCAGACCGACTTTGCCCAGAGTCTGAGCCAGATGGTACATATGACCGGTGAAGCGCCAACATCGCCGATTGGTGGTGTATGGATTGGTCGTACAGAGGAAGGTGACGATATCTTTGCCTGGCTTACCGGCTCCACCGGCGACGCCTCAGAAACTGATAGCGGTGATGTGGCCTTCTACACCTTTGATAATATGAGTGCCGAAGGACCGCAACTGGTGTCATCGGTGGTATCCACCTGGTCAGTTACAGATCCTCTGGATGACGACACCACGCTGGTGCTGGTATTCGATATTCCTCAGGATCTTTACGAGCAGCCTGGATTCCATATCGAATGGGATGAAACCAGCACTGTGGCCCTGGCTGTAGTGGAAGCAGGCGATGCATCCGGCTTTGTCCGCACCGGTGGCTTTATGGCGGCAGGTTACGAAGAGATCTTCAGCGGCCTGAATGTTCCCGCACTGAACGAAGTGCTGGCCGGCTTCAGCTATACCAAACCGGATACCGACAATGACGGTGTCTCTGATGATGAGGATCCCTGCCCCAATGACGAAACGGATTCCTGTGATACCGGCGGAGGCAACGACAGTGACTCCGATGGTGTAGAGGATGATGTGGATAACTGTCCCGGGGTTTACAATCCTGACCAGACTGATACGGATGACGATGGTACCGGTGATGCCTGTGAAGGGGGTGGTGTTGATGAAGACTCCGATGGCGTGGATGACAGCATTGACAATTGCCCGGGCATTTATAACCCCGATCAGAATGACACTGACGAAGATGGTATCGGTGATGCCTGTGATACCGGCGGAAGTCTTGATTCGGATTCTGACGGTGTACCGGACAGTGATGATCCCTTCCCGTTTGATGAAACCGAAACCGCTGACGCCGATGAGGATGGTATTGGCGACAATCAGGACGATTTCCCGGACGATGCCTCTGAGCAGTATGACACCGACGGTGATGGCGTAGGAGATAACGCTGACTTGTGCCCGCTGGTGGCATCATCTTCGCAGGGTGTTAATCACAATGATGCCGATGGCGATGACATTGGCGATGAGTGTGACAACGACTCCGTCTCCAACATTGAAGGTGTGTACCTGCTGGCGGGTGACCCGAATGATGCAAATGAGGTGCTGGACGAACTCAATGACATCTGTGTGCAGGACGATGATGTAGAACCTTTCTATGAAAAAGCCATGATCAAGCAGGAAGGTACTCAAGTATGGCTGCATGTGGAAGGCGACACCTTTATCGGTCTGATTGATGTCAGTGGCAATTTCACGTTGGAGTCGCTGGACCCGGATTCCGGAACGGAAATTTCAGGTAACTATACCGGCGGCGTTTTCTCCGGTGTTGGCTGGACGGATTCGGAGTTCACCCAGGGTGGAACTGAATGCGCCGCAAGCGGCACACTGGATCTTGATGCCGGTGTTGAGGTTGCCGAGCAGTCTGTTCTTACCGCAGGCCTCACCTGGTTCGAGTCGGATAGCTATTATGATGAAGATGCAATGATGGAAATGGAAGAGTATGCCTATGGCACCATTATGGACGGTTCCCTGGAAAGCATCTTTAACTACAATCCGGATAGTGAGTCCTGGGAAACTGAACCACTGGAGACCAATAACTATCTTACTGACACCGGTCTGCAGGAGTCCGATGACCTGTTCACCATAGATGGCTATGTGTCCGGCACTGAAACTGCCATTGTGAAACCTACGTCTTCCGGTACTGCCGTGGACTATGAAATTTCGCATGTGGATCTGGCCGAACTGGATATCGAAAATCTGCCAATCCTTGGTGTGCTGGGTGAAGACTTTGCCAACGCCATAGGTGAGGAGGATCTGTTCACCACCGGTGCCAGAGCCTATATCGCCACTATTACCAACACGATAACCAGCTATAGCTACTGGTGTGATGAGGACTGGCATGACTGGTTTGAATCACAATCCATGGCCTGCAACAACATTGTGCCGATAGACTGGGTTGATGATGGTATGGGTGGCAGTGAACCCGTACCGGCAGAAAGCTTTGATGATGTGATTTCCACACCATCTGAACTTGATGCCATGAGCGGCGGTACGGCCAGCAAAGGTTTGTTTGTGGGTGATGCGGGTTACTACACCGTGAACGCTTACCTGGCAACTGACGACGGACTGTCCACCGGCGCTAACAAGACGGTTTACTATGTGAAACAGTTCCAGGCCACCGGCACTCAGTTTGTCGTGGGTATGGGCACATTCACCGTGGATACCGTTGGCAGCACCAGCGTGATTGTTTATGAAGTGCCAGACTCGGTAGCCATGCTGGCAGATCTGGATGAAGATGAAGGTGTGGGCTTCCTGTTTGTGGATTCTGACCAGATTGATGGCGCAACCCAGGATGTACTGCGCCGTGGTGACGTTTATGTTCAGGACTCCGTAGAGCACGAGTTGCTGTTTAACGCCACTGCCAGAGATGACATTCTGGGAGTGTTCAGTCCCTCGCCTGCTGTACCGCAAGCGTTCCTGGACGCAACAGATAACGGTGTGGATTTTGCGTCAGATGATGGCATAACCACAGGCACCCGTTATGGTGTGGCAGGTTCCGGCTTCTATCGGGAATGGGATACCGATACGGATGGTGAGTACATGGAATATTATGTATTCAGTGATACCGATAACAGTGGTCGCTTTGTCTTTGAGGAACAGGATTCTTCCGGCTCAACAGTAGACAGCGGTGACGAAGCCATGACCTGGCTGGTTAACTCCGACGGCAATCTGGAGGTGACCATTACCTCATCGGGCGATACCCATGAAATGGCGCTGGCGGATTTCAGTGATGATTTCCGACCGCAAATCGTGGTGCTGAATCCGGCGGAAAACCCGGAAGAAACCTACAGCGAACGCCTGGTGGATCAGTCTGAGTATGAATTCGAGGTGGCTAACCGGGTAACCTTTGCATCATCCGATGAAGTTGTCGGTTTTTACAGCTTCATTAATATGGATACCTCCGCTACCGAAACAGAGGTGATGGTATTCAATACTGACGGCAGTTGGCAATGGATGGTGGATGGTAGCGAGGATGAGTCGGGCAACTGGGTTCTGGATACCGGTACCAGCTTCATCACCATTACCTTTACTGACGGACCAACGGATACGGCGGCTCTGGAAGACGTTTCGCCGGATTCCATGGACCTGGACGGGGATCTGGATACCAGTGAACTGGTGTACACCTTTACCTCCTGGAGTGAGGTGGACACTACTACCGGGCTGGGGTCTTTCTGGCGGGATCGGTTTTATCTGCTTCCCTAGTTTGATACTTTTTCATTAGCCAACTAAAAAGCGCTCTTTCCGGGGCGCTTTTTAGTTTTATCAGTTGATGGAGAAATGCTTGACCACTTGTAGCGACAAGCGTTAGCTTCTTTGAGATAAAAACAATAACGGAAAGGATATCCCATGAAATCACTCCCCGCTCTGCCCCTGCTCATCAGCTGTCTGCTTTTTAGTGGCTGCGACCAATCCACCCAGGAAGCCCTTCAGGACAAAGCCCTGTCCTTTGCCCAGGTGCAACTTTACGAAGCCCGGCTTGCGCTGGATATCGAGGCCCGTCGCCAGGAACTGGAGGTATTAAAAAGCGTTAACAATCTTGCCGCGTTGCAACAGGCCGAAAAAGAAATTCAGGCTATACAAAACGCAATGAAAGAAAAGCAGGCAGAGTTACCCAATCCGGGCCGCCTGAGTTATCAGGATGAACAAAAAGTTGATTCCGCAATCAAGGATGAATTTGTTGCGGTGCTGATGTCGATACGCGATGAGCGGACCCGAATTGCCGGGCTGGAAGGCGTGGCTGAATATCAAAATAAGCAAAACGCAGAACGCCATCAGGAAAGAATGAAATCCTATTACGTTCACCTGGATCAAGCGCTACTGACTGACAAAAAGCAAATCACTGAAGATCCCGATGCCTATCTTGCCGCCATTAACGAAGCCATGGATGACTGGCGCGGTGCTGCAGAAGAGCTGGAAGGCATTAAAGGAAAGCTCGATCAGTACCTGACCCTGCGCCCGGAGGATGCTGACGGCTATCTGGCACTGGCCATCGTCTATTCACTGAAATCCGCCTTCAAGCGCAGTGAAAACCTGGTAAAAGCCTTGAACATATGCAGTCATTTCGAAAAAACAGCAAAGGATCATCCCGAGGTTTACGTTATTAAAGCCGGGATTCAGTTACGCTGGGACGATAACCCGTCGGCCCACAAGGCCTTACAGAAAGCCGGTGAGCTGGGAGTGGATTCCTTCTGGTATCACTATTTTCAGGCACTGGTATTGTTGAATCAGGGAGAACAGCAAGCCGGAGAAGAAAAACTGAACGCACTACTCAATGGCGATTGGCGTCAATCACAACTGGCGTATGTGCAACACAGACTGTCTCTACTGAAACTCAGCCAGGATAAACGCGAGGAATCACTGGCACGGCATGAAAAAGCCGTAGCCCTTCACCCGGGGTTTCACTGGCGACACGGTAATTACGGCTTTGCCTTACTCCGCTCCGCCGGTGACATTGAGAATGCCGAAAAGCAACTGAATATCGCCCGCTCTATCCGCAGTTACGGGCAACTACACCGGTTGGAGCAGGAAATCCTTTTTGTGAAGTGGGCCAATGCCAAAGCCGGAAACATGAACCCCAAATGGGCTCCACAGCTGGCTGCATTCAATCCAACGGAAAAACAGATGAAGGCCATGATGGTCAGGACAGGGGAGTTTCATCATGGTCCGACGATTGATGCGCTGGTCAAAGTATTGCTGAAGCAGAATATTTCTATGGATACGCAGAGCCGTGCCGGCAGAACCGCCATGCACAGAGCTGCTGAAAAAGGCCACGTTACTACCCTGGATGCCCTGTATCGGCACGGTGCCTCCCTGGAGATCACTGACGAAACCGGTTCCACGCCGTTACTGGCGGCAATACAGAAGCATCGCATGGTGGCGGCAAACCACCTGATCAGTCTGGGTGCCAATATCAAGCATGAAGCACCACTGACGGGAGCGACGCCACTCAGCCAGGCAGTATTCGGTGGCCATCACGAGCTGGTGAAACGCCTGATTGGCATGGGCGTGAACGTTAACTATCAGGCGCCTTCCAGGATGGGTAATCCGCAGGAAACAGTTTTGACAACGGCAGTTATCAACGGTGACGAGTTAATGGTCAGGATACTGCTGGAGGCCGGTGCTGACCAATCCGTTACCGTTATGGGGCGAACTTTGCCGGAAGCGGCGGAAGAGTTGGGGCATGAAACGGTTGTAGCCTTGTTGAAGGGCTGAAAATTCGGCTCACTACTGTTTTCAGAGCTCAAGCGAAAGTACTTTTGGGAGAAGAAAAAACAAAAAGCTCTCTCGGTTCGGGTGAGAGAGCTTTTCAGTAATATCAAATCCGTTAGTTCAGGTTAATTGTTTACATTTTAATGCGCCGACCATGCGTTTTCACCCGCATCTATCGAATTATTATTGTTGGCGTCCCAGCCACGCACGCCGACAGAGTTTAATGACAGAAATCCGTCTCCAGCCTGCGCGCCTTTAGGTGTAGCGCGCAACTCATAGGCCGTTGTGCTGGCGCTTTGTATCGTCAAATCATAGTATTTGATCCCGCCATCAATGGGAGCTTCAGTTGAGTAGATGGCCGGCGGCCCTGTGTTTCCAGATTGTGCAGCGCCGTTGTAGGTGTTGTTTTCCGTGTAGTAGCGTTCCATGGCGCCGGCAAACCCGGTCAGTACAGCCTGGGCATCTGCACGGCGGGCTTTCTTGACGTTCTCCATGTAGGAGGGGTACGCAATGAGCCCGATAATACTCACTATTGCCACGACAATCATCAACTCAACGAGTGTAAAGCCGAGGTGTTGTACTGATCTGTTCGGCATAACTTACTCCTCCGCCTGATACCAGAATGTTTCGATCAGACCGGTTACGGTGTCTTGCTTGGTGCATTTGGCACCCACACAAATTACATCAACGCCGTCCACACGCATCCGTTGTGGGTCTGGTGGTAGCGGGTCGGTCAGTTCTACACGGCGGTCTTCTTTCGTCAGGTCTGTTTCCGAGTTGCTCACGGTCTTGTCGTAGTTCAGTACTGGCTGAGCGTCTTTCGCCCAGATGTGATACAGCCTGGACTTACCTGCACGTGGAACACAACCGTCGGTTACCGGAGTGGGTTCATAGGTTGTAAAGAATACCTGGTTATTTACCGTTGTGCTGGCAGAAAGTACTTTCTCTCCCTTGAATTGCCCATCTGAATAGTCCACTAATTTCATGTACCAGCCGTTTTTCTGTGACAATGTGTTGGTTGCGGTTTGTACCTCTGTATTCGTTCCCTGACCTATCAGGTTGGCTGTGGCATCGTACAGATCGTCTTCGGTCCACCCATAATTGTCATAGTCTGTGGTACCGTCTGCATCTGAGTCAGGCGAGGTGCCCGCATCACGAATACGCAGCATGTAGATCCTGTCCTCAACCGCCGTATTCAGCGGGTGTGCTCTCCAGCCGGAACCAATAACCAGTCCCAGATAACGTTTGTTTCCGTAGTCGAAGCCAAACAGATCGGGGGTGTTATAAAAGCGTCTGTTTTCAGCTTCAGTTGATCCGCTGAAGTTACCAATAACTGCGCCACTCACCAGGCTTGAGGTTCTCTCGCCGTTGTTGATATCAAAACGCCAGACCTGGCCGCCCATATCACCAATATACATCTGGTCAGCAAAACCGTCGCCGTTGGTATCCAGTACCTTGGGGGTAGCGGGCATGCTGTACAGCATTTCCGAGAATACGGCGTCTGCACCGCTGCCGGAAGGCCCGGCCCACCATAAGCGGGCACCCGTGGTGGCATCTACCATGTATATGGCTCTGCCGATAGTGTCAGCCGTTCTTACTGTATACCCGTCCTGGCCAACGTCGTAGCCACCGGAAAAAATCAGAACTTCTTTATTGCTGTTCCCGATTTTGACTGTGGTCTTTACCGGTTTGGACCAGGTTTGGCCCAATTCGGCGAAGTCGCCTGAGCCGCCATGTATCGTGAACAGTACTGACGGATCGGACAGGTCGGTAACATCCAGTGCATAGTAACTGGAGCCGCCACGGCGCATGCCACCATAGATATAGACGTGATCTCCGGTTCCTATTGTGCCATCACCATCGTGATCATATTGCCAGCTGGCTATTGAGCCGTCCATGCCGTAGGGTCTGGCGCTATCTGCTGAGTTCGTAGCCAGCGTTCGTTGATTGTCCAGTAGCTCCGCAGGAATAAAGGAGAAGTGCGTTTCACCCGTACTGCCGTCAATGGCGTGGATAAAGCCCTGATTGTCACCAAAGAAGATGGCAACATCCGGATTATCCTCCGTACCGCCGTAAATCAACAAGTGTGGTTTGGAATGCAATGGGTCCGAAATAAAATTGCGGCTTTCCGTTGTGTTGCCATCTCTGTCCTCGTCATAAACGTCGGCGCCTCTGGTCCAGTTTATCAGTGCCTCATGTTCGGCATCAGACATGGCAGAGTCACCAAACATCGTCTTGGTAAGATTGGCCTTGTTGCTCACCGCGACGCTGTTCGCGGCATTTCTCAGAGTCGTGCTCCCAGAGCCTGAATAGTAAGTGTAAACTTTTCTGTTCGAATTAAGAGCCGGGTGTTGTGATGCTGCACCCCCTTCGCTTACCTGCGGGCCATCATCTGAAGGGCTCCACCAGCTTCGGGAGCCGCGCGTGAAGAAGCCTGAGCTATCATCAACCGCGGGGTTGCCGTCCACATCTGCAATAAAGGCTTGTTTTTCACCGTCGTTATCAGTGTAGGTAGCTAACCTGTAGCGTTTCAAGTTGCCCTGCCAGTTGGGTTCCAGCTCTGGCTGGAAAACCGAGAAGTAAAGGGCGTCCAGGTGATTCAGGCGGTTGAAGGTGTTTACTGCGATACCGGGTGCCACGAACGTAGTACTGGTTGTCAGCACTCTGCGAACGATCGCATTGAAGGCGTCCTGAAGCGTTTCAGCGTCTTTGGCCAGGTAAAAATTACCTTCACCCTTGGTGGCTGTATCTTTCAGCAAGTCATTTTCCAGGTCGAAACCGACGGTATAGGTATTAATGTGTTGATTACCTGTAAAGCCGGGATAGACGTCGTTATTTGCCATATAGTCAGCAATTTCATCAAGGCAGTTTCCATCGCATGAGCCTACGGTGGAAGCCATGGTGTCCTTATGGTTGCCGTCTCTGGTTGGTTCACCATCAGTGAGCAGGATGATGTTATTCGATTGGCATTCCGATTGAATGGGGCTAGCGTAGTTGGAGCCATTCATTGCTGATGCGATCGGGTTGTCATCCAGGAAGGTTCTCTTTCCGGTGTAATAGTGTAGTGCCTCAAATAGTGTCTCTGAGAGAGGCGTCCAGGTCCGAGGGGTCATTGCATCGACCTGATTGATAAATGCATTTCGATTGGTATCGATATCGCCAATTGGCAGCAGTAGATGGCCGCCTTCTTCCATGCCACCGTCAGTATTAAATGCCATCAGCCCCACGTTCACGCCACTCATGGAGTTGGCAAGATTTCTCGAAACTTGCTGTACTATTTCCAGCCGGGTCTGGGTGACAGACGTACGGTGATTGAAGTACCAGTTGAGATAGTTGGCAGAATAAAAGTCGCGATAGGCGATATTTGACCATGAGGCTTCCCGGTTGGAAGCCCCCCACTGGTTTCTGTGGTCGCGAATATACTTGTCAGAGGATGCACTGTTTTCACCATGAACGCCTCTGTCGTTATAACATTCGACATCGGTGGTGGTGTTTTCGTCCCGTAATGAGCGCCAGTCATTCCTTCTGGAATACCATCTCGCCATTTGATAGTTCGGTACGTAGCCGAGGCTGCTTAGTCGACCTAAAATATCATCACAGTGGTTTGATGTTTTGGGAATGCTGCGAACATAACGATTGGAGTCTGCGAAATAGATATAGCTGTCGCTCCAAGAGCCGGTGTAGGTAGTGGCGCTGTCATACGTTGATTGTGTGGTAACGTTTGTATCCATACTGCCGGAATTGTCCAGTATAAACAGTATATTCGGCTGGATGCTGGTGTTCGGCGTATTGAAAAATACCTCTGTATCATCGGCATTGGCCGCAGTGCCTGCAGCTAGTACGGGTAGGGACCAGAGCAGTGTTTTGAATATGTGTTTAACTGGTTTCATGTTACTGCCCCTCCACTTCAAAATAGATTACCCGGGTAACCTTTTCGGTTTCTGTACTGTATATCACGGTAGCCGGTTTGCCTTGCATGAGTGCTACCATGTCAGGAGACAGAACCTTGTTGCCTTGCTTATATGTGGTGCCAGGCTGCGCTTTGAGTGTTCTGGTTTTACACTTCTCGCATGCCTTGACGACAACGTAGGAAAAACCAGTGCCTGATCTGCCCGTCACTGAGACCTTGTCTGCTTCAATAGCGTTTTCGATATTCACCATGGGTATATCTTTAACGTCATTCATGTTTGCGGCATAGGCACTGCTAGTGAAAATAAAGAGAAGCAATCCCGCCATTGTTAACTTTTTGTATGTCATTTGTGTCACCTGCTATAGCCGGATTAAATTAATGATATTCCACACCACGGAATACCCGTGTGAATGAGCCAGTTGCTGTGCTTTGGGAGGTTCCCCTCAGTTCAAATCGAAACCCTTTGAGCAGTGAAGTGCTCTGGTCCGCATCCATGGAGGTGCCGCTTGTTATTGCAACTTCCCCCAGATATCTTGCCTGGTATGACGAAGTCAATTGAGTGTCCGAGATATCAAAACTGGTTTCATCACTCAGGTCCTCCCGCGATAGAGCCTGTTCGAGGGGAGTAAGATCTCCGCCAATGATGGTTCGACTCAGCAGTCCTACTGCGCTGTCGGCAGCGTGGAAAGTTTTACTCTTGCTTTGTGCATTGCTGGCCATTTTTTCATGCATGATGGCAGTGTTGATTCCTGACAATGAAACCATTGTCAGTACAAGAAGCATCACCAGGCACACAATCAGTGCGCTGCCGCCAGCCAGGTTTTTTGTCTTGATAATCACCATAAGTGCTAAGCCCTGTTCCGGATAGTAACGGAAAGTGTGAAGGTTTTTCTCAAACGGAAGTCCCCGGGGTGGGTATTGTCTCCCCCTTCGCTTTCAGGAACTATGGTTACCCCTGGCAAGCTGTAGGATTGTGTGTCAGGTTGAGAGCGGGCCTTTTCTTTAGAGCTGACAAGCAGGCCAATGCGCACGTTCACCACATCCTGCCAGTCATCATCACCCAGGCTGGATGCTGGTACATAGCGAATGTTGTCATTGCTTAAGCGGTGTCCGTAAAGAAGTTGTATGCTTTCTACACCTTCCACCAGTTCCTCGGCTGCATTCATGCCACCCCCGCTCGACATGCTGTCGGATTGCCGATAGAGAGCGTAAATCGGTTCGCCCTGAGCATCATCCCTGCCGGTGTCGGCAACGTAAAAAAAAGTGGAACTGAACCGGTAGACTGTGCCGCCGGCACTGTAAATGGTGCTCAGTCGATTTTTTGTATTGTTACTGCTGGCATGAGCCCAGGTTTCTGAATCCGGATTACTGGTAATTCGGAATAGATCAGCACTTTCACAGTTTGAAACCATTACCGCATCACCTTGAACAAAGCCAAAGTTATTGTCGCTCACCTTGATATTTGCATTGCTTACCGATTCGGGATCTGTGGTGGTTGTGCCGGCTATCCCGCGCTGAACCTTGATCACATCGCTGCCGATAATGGCATCTGTCGCGACCGAAGTGCCGGCATATCCGGTCGGAACCCAGCTGGTGTTAGCAACTTCCCAACCTTGCAGGGCGGATTTAGAATAGTCTGTGGTTGGTGGGTTTTTGGCTATAACCTCGAGGTTCACGGATTTACTGTCGGCACACCCCTGAAAGCCCGCCATGCGAATTTCACGCGCCAGAGTATCCATTGCTATACGGGTGGATTCCTGGATGCTGGCCATGGCTGAGCCGGTTTTATCGGTTTGTTTGCTGTCGATATAGAGAGTGGTCACGCCCAGAGTCAAAAAAAGGCCCATGGCAGAGGCTATCATCAGTTCTACCAGAGTTATCCCCTTTTGCTTGCTGGGTGATAAAGTTGTCATGTTTCTGTGCTTCATATGGATACCTGAATAATCAGAGTGACAGATTGACCGAGTAACTTTGCTGCACAACATTCTTGCGATTGTTGTCGTCATCCCACGTGGTTTCGTCCCACAGAATCTGAATGGTAAAGAGATTTCCCGCTCCACGGGTGATGGTGCCTGACGCATTCGGCAGCATGATGGCCGTATCATCTCCACCTTCAACCAGCTCGGTCCATTCCGCTTTGTCCAGGGTTACTATCTCGTTTTCTGTGCAACCTGAAGCGCTGTTCCAGCAGCCCGGTTTGGTTTCAGTGCTGTCTGCCGTGCTGAAATCATCGTAAGAACCTGCGACGGCGCGGTCTGAATTAAAGCGCAACCGGTCTGCGATATCCGAAGCCAGAATGCTTGCCTGCGTTCTGAAGTAGGCGCTTTGATTGCTTTTAACGCCGGCGATTTGCATACCGAAAAGTCCCAGCAGTCCGATACCCAGTACGAGCACTGTCACCAGCACTTCGACCATTGAAAAACCTTTGTTGTAGCCTGATTTGATCATTTCGTTACCTGACACTGTTCCGGGTTTACGCGGGGCAACTCACATTGCCTGTAGGTATGTTGACGATTCCGTCGCTGTCCTCGTCCACAGCGATTCTGGTCTGGCCGGAGACCAGGATCACAACCGCTTTTGCGAATGCGTTACCGCGTGAATCACATACAACAAAAGAACCTGCAGAAGAGGGTGCACCCAGGCTGGATATCTGAAATGATTTTGCTGAGTCAAAACCAACAGTTCTCAGGGTGTTATCGCCTGACAGGGGCTGGAAATACTTGATGATGGTATCGCCATCACTCACATCCAGCGTGGCGTCAGCGTCAACATCCACCATAATGATCCAGCCATTCTCCCAGCTCACTGTATCAGCGCATGCGGTACCTGTTACCGATGGACAGAGTGTTATAGTGACGGAGCTTCGCTTGGCGCCTTCGCTACGGGCCAGGGCCAGTGCGCCCAATACTTCATTGGTCTGGCTGACTATCCGGTTTTCTCTCATGGTGGAGATAAAGGATGGTGCTGCAGTGGCCAGGAGAAGTCCTGCGACGGCAATAACAATCATTAATTCAACAATACTAAATCCGCGTTGCTTCATTGGTGCCTGTACTCTTTGGTATGAAGTCAGGATCAATGTAGTTAGTGGCAGGTGACAACTCCAGCGGCTCTGGACAAGCGGAGTTGGTATCCGTTGAACGGAATTTAGGCAAGGGTGAAGGTTATAAAGAGGGCTCTTCTGATAAAAAAACAGCCTATCATGATTAGGTTTCGTGTTCGGTATAGCCAATTGCCACCCCCCAAACCTCAACTAGACTTAAAACTAAACCAATCCGAAACGCAGTTCAGTTGAGGAGTCCCAGTGGCAAACCCAATTTCAGCCATTATTGATTTCTGTACCCCCGAAGGCGGTTACGACAACCCCACGGATACCATCCGGGTGCGGGCGTTGCTCTTCTTTTCCGTCTTCGGCTGTCTTGCGGGTTTGTACAGCTTTTTAAAGTGGTACAAAGCCGGCGTCATGGAACTGGCCCTGGGCTCTCAGTTCCTGGTGCTGGGTCCGCCGTTGCTAATGCTGCTGAACCGCTATCGGGCGTTTTCCCCGCTAACGCTGGCTAATCTGGCGATCGCCTTTTTCTTCAGCTACTGCGGTATTCTGATTTATCAGTTGGGCGGCATTAAGTCTGACCATATCTTCTGGGTGCTGGGCATTATTATCTTTGCCTACCTGCTAACCGAAAGCCGCTGGGCCATGTTCTGGGCAGTGATTCAGCTGATTTACACCAGCTACCTTATTGCAGCCCATCAGAATGGCTGGGAGTTGCCTCACCATGAACTCAGTCCGGAACAGGCGGCGGTGAATATTTATTCCGGCTATCTGTTACCCATCGTGCTGCTTACCCTGGCGCTGGCCTATGCCTATAAAATCCGGAACGATGCCATTGAAACCGCCAACGAGGCCGCAGATAACGCAAAGCAAACCAGCGACAAGGCGGAACAGCTGGCCGGGGAACTGGGTGTGATCCTGAAAGAGGCCACCCAGAGTGCGGAATCCCTGTTGCAGGTGTCCAATGAGCTTACCGCCATGGTGGGTAATATGAAGCAGCACAGCGAATCCATCGGCAGCAGTGTGGATACGCAGGCTCATTCAATTTCCTCGGTCAGTTCCACTCTCAGCCAGATGGCGGATTCCGTGAACGCTTCCACCCAGGTGATTCAGGAAATCCGCAACAACGCCAACTCGGCGGAAAAAACCGTGGCCATCAGTGCCGATGAAATGAATCAGGCCATTGCCTATATGGAAGAAATCACCGGCAGTAATCACCAGATTCGCGGCGCCATGGATGTGATCACGGAAATCTCGGAACAAACCAACTTGCTGGCACTGAACGCAGCCATAGAAGCGGCCCGTGCCGGTGAGCAAGGGCGGGGGTTTGCGGTGGTGGCAGATGAGGTGCGCAGTCTGTCTATCCGCAGTAACGAGTCCGCTGCCCAGATCCGCGGTATTCTCGACAAGGCCACCAACGATGTGGAACAGGGTTCAGTGGTAGTCAAAAACAGTGGCGACAAACTGCATTCGGTGGTGGGGTCGGTGCAGAGTATTACCGAGCAGATCAACAGCGAGGCGGAACGGCTTTCTCAGCAAAATACGGCCATTAGCGAAATTGTGGGAGCCAGTGAGGAGCTGAACAGTATCAGTCAGAACAATTCCGCAGCGGCGCAGGAATTAATTGCGAATGCCGGCAGCCTGGAAAACCTGTCAGATCAATTAATGGAAATTTCCCGGCGTATGCACAGCCTGGTGAATCAGGTAAAACATTGATTACACCGGCCGCATGCGGCTCACTAAAAAAGCCATCATGCGTTGCGAAAGGCAGGGCAGCAATCGTTTGATGATTTCAAAAATCCGCGAGTCCAGTCCAATCAGCACTCGCTGTCGATTATTTTTAACCGCCTGAATAATTTTATCCGCCGCCAGATCCACCGGCATGGCAAAACGCATGGCCATGTCAATGGCTTTGGTGGCAGATTCAATATCGTCCGACTCCTGCAGCGTGCGTTGCATGATATCGGTTTTAATGGCGCCGGGGTGCACACTGGTTACGCCTATACCCTGTGATTTCAGCTCGGTCCACAGGGTTTCGCTCAAGGCTTTTACTGCGGCCTTGGTGGCGCAATAGGATGCCTGCACCGGCAACCCCATAAAACCCGCCATGCTGGACATATTCACAATATGGCCATCGTGTTCTTTCAGGTGTGGCAAAAATGCTTTGCAGCCATGGATCACACCGTACAGATTAATATCAATTACCCGGTGCCAGTCTTCCATGCTGTGATTGGCAAACTGTTTTTGCAGAGTAATGCCGGCGTTGTTAATCACCAGGTTTACTTTGCCGTGGCTGGCAACGCATTCTTCGGCAAAGCGTGCAACGTTTGCAAACTCCCGCACATCCACCACATGCAGGCTGACATTCACGGCGTAGTCTTTCAGAATGGTTTCGCTTTCCTTTAAACCGGCTTCGTTCACATCCGCCAGCGCCAGGTGGCACCCCTGTTTGGCCAGCCCAATGGCCAGTGCCCGGCCAATGCCTGCACCGGCGCCGGTAATGGCGGCCACTTTCCCCTCTAATGATTTCACCTGCTCTCCCCCGGTGCCTCTGATCTGTGTTTTTGCTTTATGTAATAAGGCTACATAAAATGCTACCGGTCAGTCGGTAATAAATCAATTGAAAACACCAGGCGACCTGTTTTAAATGGTGGACTCGCATACAACAGGGGACAGGGAATGATAAGCATAATAAGAACAAGGTTATTACCGTCGTTAGCCTTGCTGGGTATTGCCAGCCTGCCGCAGCTGGCTCTGGCCTCCATCGCCGATGTACCGGATCTGACTGAGGCGCAGGCCAACGCGGCCACCGCCGTACAAACCATTTTCGATGAGTTCGAAGCCCGCATTGATGGTGGCGAAACCCTCTCGGAGGAAGAGCTGGCCTTGTATGAAGGCGCCAAGGAAATCGTTCACACCGGTAACCAGATTCTCAATGCCCTGTTCGGTGAATCCCGCCCCACAGAAGACAGCCTGAATCTGAGCGCGTTCGGCTTTGCAGCGGTGCTGCAGTGGGTCACCCACGAGGAAATCGGCGCCCAGGGCAAAATGACATCCGAAGCACTGGGGGCACAAAGCGCCAATATTGGCGCCCGTATCGATGCCCTGCGCATGGGCTCCCGTGGCTTTCAACTGGCCTGGAACCAGCAGGCTTACCCCTACGGCAACAGTTATTCCGGCGGTAACGCCGGTGCCGATGGCAATCTGCTGTCGCGCTGGGGAGCCTTTTTAAATGGCGGCTACAGCAGCGGCGACCGCGACCCCACGGACCGGGAAGATGCCTTTGATTTTGACACCCTATCAGTCACCGCCGGGGTGGATTACCGTCTGCAGCCGGAATGGATTCTGGGGGCGGCTATCGGCATTATCCAGAGTGAAGTGGAATTCGACGGCTCCAAAAGTATCGTGGCCGGCGATATAGAAGCCGACAGCCAGTTAATCACCTTCTTCAGTGCCTTCGAGCAAAACCGCTTTTATGCGGATGCCTCCCTTACCTTCGGGCAAACGGAGTTTGATATGGAGCGGCGCATTTCCTATCCCTCCAACAATGCCTTGATTGCCGCCACCAATGAACTGGCTCTGGCCAGTACCGACAGTGATCAACTCAGTTTTACAGTGCAGGGCGGTTATATCTTCAGTCATAACAGCTGGAACTATGGCCCTACCGCGGCGCTGGACTATGTGAATACCGAGATTGACGGCTACAGCGAAACCAATGCCGATGAATTAAACCTGACCGTAAAAGGTCAGGAGATTGATTCCCTCACCAGCCGTCTGGGTGGCCGGGTACAGTTTGCCTGGAATCAGCCCTGGGGGATTCTGGTGCCGCAGTTTGATCTGGAGTGGATTCACGAATACGAAGATGACGCCCGCCGTATCGGCGCCAAATTTGCCGATGATGCCACCGACACCTATTTCAATGTGATTACCGATGAGCCGGACGCCGATTACTTTCTGGCGGCGTTAAGTATCAGCGTGGTGATGCAGAATGGTATTCAGGGATTTTTCAGTTACAAGACACCGTTCAGTCTGGATGACATCGACAGTGCCTATATTGCCGGCGGCGCCCGCCTGGAGTTTTAACCATGAATACACTACAGCAGGCTGCAAAATTTCTGATACCCGCGGCATTGTCCGGATTATTACTGGCCTGTGGCGGCAGCTCGTCCGGCGGTAACGAGTCCCCCAATGCCAATGCCGGCCCGGATATCCGCGCCCGCTTTGGTGCCGAAGTGACCCTGAGTGGCCGGGACAGTTATGACAACGACGGCCCCATTCTGGAATTTAACTGGACCCAGGTATCCGGCCCCACCGTGGAACTGGCGCAGGTGAACAGCTCCACCGTGAAATTCACCGTGCCCAACGGCACCGAAGCTACTGACCTGACGTTTGAGCTGGCGGTGGAAGATAACGGCGGCAAAGTGGGTACCGATCGCGTTACAGTATCTGCCGTTGGGCCCATCGATCTGAACCGGTTCTTAACCTACTTCAGCGCGCCCGATGATTATGTGGTGGAAGTGGCGCTGGACGATACCGTAGGGGCGCTCACCGCCGATGTCAGTTTCGATCTGGTGATGACGGTAACCCAGCGTTATCAGACCCAGGATGGCACCGTCACCACGCGCACTCTGGCCAGCGAAACCCGTTCCGGCATCTGGACTGCCGCACAACAGGCCAATGATACCTTTCCCCGTTTCGGTTTTGATATTCCCCAGGCCCGAATAGAAGACCTGGTGGATGTGAACAAAAGTACCCGCAACAACATTGATCTTATCGTGTCCCTGCAACTGGAAAACGTCGGCGCCGCACTGGATTATGTCATTCAGGTGCTGAACAACGAAGGCGAACCCATTGCAGAAAACACCATAGCACCGGTCACGCCTTTGGGATTGAACGCGCCGACACCCGATGGCATCAGTGTGGATGTGTCGCTGATGCTGGATAACCTGGGCTTTGATCTGGCCGAAAGCAAAACCACCGCACTGGCTTATTACGCGGCTATTGATCCCGACAACGAAAAAACCACCTTAAGCGACTGGCTTGTTGCCAATAACTACAATGCCGACACAGCCACCCGTGCCAAATACCTGAACGGTTTTGATCTGGCCTTTGGCCGCGATATGCGCATGTGGTCCAACGATCAGGGCCATGTGTTTGCCTTTGTGGAAAACTACCCCAACGTGGATTCCCTGGTGGATGGCTCCAATCATTTTGGTACCGTGGCCATGGAATACAGTCCGGGCCCCGGTGGTGGCGATCCTTTTACCAAGTTCTATACCTTTATCCGCGATCCGCTCACCGGTGTGCAGCAGCGCGTGGTAAGCATGGACTTTGATGGCCGCGGTGAAAAGTTCACGCCCGGTAACTGCACCGTTTGCCACGGCGGTACCCCGGCGGCACTGGTGGCCGGTGAATACCCGGACGAAGGTAATATCGGTGCCGGCTTTTTATTGTGGGATGTGGATACCTTTGCTTTTTCCGACGCCGCCTATGAAGGCCGCACGCCTTTTGATGATGAAAACTTCCTGAACAAATCCGATTACGAAGCCGCCTTTAAAACCTTTAACGAAATGGTGAAACTCACCAACATTACCGATGCCCAGCGGGAACTGGTGCATGGCTGGTATGGCGGCGAGTCCATGCCCAACAACACATTCGACGGCAGTTATGTGCCGGTAGCCTGGCGCTCCCCGGCCGATGGCGGGCCGGAAACCAATCCCGACAATGCGTCTGAATTTTACCTGGAGGTATTCGGCCCCACCTGCCGCGCCTGTCACAACGGCCTGGACAATGAAGAGCTGCAGTTTGCCAGCTACGCGGATTTTATCGACAAGCGGAATGAAATTATTCAACGGGTATTTAACGAAGGCACCATGCCCATGGCCCGGATTACCATGGATAACTTCTGGGTAGGTACACAGGCGGAGATTTCCGGGTCTTCATCCACCCGTGCCGAACTGCTGGCAGAACACTTGAGTGTGGATATTGAAACGCAGCAACCTGGCGCTCCTCAGGCCATTATTGCCAGCCAGGCAGTTAATAATATGACCACCGTATTCCCGGATTCCCGGGAACAGGTACTGGCCACGGTGCAGCGGGGTGACCGGATTGAACTGTCGGCACTGGAGAGCCTGTTTGCCAATACCTATAACTGGTCGCTCACCTTACCCGACAACAGTAGCGCCACACTGAGCAGTACCTCGCAAGCCAGTACCAGCTTTGCCACGGACATCCATGGTGACTTTGTGGCAAACCTGACCATTGCCAACGCGGCAGGAACAGAAGATCAGGTGAGTTATACCTATCAGGTGGCGAACAATATTCCTGTGGCTGGGGATTTTGCTGCTGCCATTAAAGAAGACGAGTCGGCAGTTATTGATGTGCTTTCCTCGCCCACGGTACTGGGTGACGGGGAAACTGCGGATCATGCGGTGACGTTTTTCAATGTAGTGGGCGGTGGCGCTGTCGAATCCGGCGGTGTTATTACCTTTGTGCCTTCCGGTTCCGGGTTGGGGGGATACGATTACATGATCGAAGACATCGACGGCGATCTGAGTAACACCGGCCAGGTCAACGTCAACGTAACGGCCTTGCCGGATGCTTCCAATGATGCCAGCAATGCCTTTGTGGGCACGGCATCCTTTCCCCGTGAGATCACCATCAACGCCCTGAGCAACGATACCCTGGGTGTGGAACCTACAACAGTGGTATCGCTTGTGCGTACCGGTGGCAGCCTCAGCAACGGTCTGAACAGCTGTGGGGGTGTACAGGGCAGCATGAGCTTTAACAGCACCAGCGGCTTGTTCGAATACACCCCGCCGGTGGCCTGTGCCGGCTCAGAAACCTATCAATACACCATTCGCGATGATAACGACGATGAATCCACAGCGACCATTACCATCAGCGTTAACCGTTCATCCTCCGGGGCCTTCAGCAACGTGGATACCGCCATCGCCAATAACAGCTGTCAGTCTGGCGGCTGCCACGACGATGCCCACGTCATGGACCTGAACGGCACCAGTCTGGCCCGCTGGCAGGATATTACCGAGTGTAACCGCAACGCGCCGGATCAGGCTTCCGATTGCGACCTGGGTGACCGTATTAATCTGGGCAACCCGGCCAACAGCCTGATTCTGCGCAAGCCTTTAACCGACGGTGTCACTCACGATGGCGGTACACTCTTTACCGGCACCAGCGACGTCGATTATTTACGTATCCTGCGCTGGATTGAGGAAGGTGCAGTTCAGCCCTAGTACGCGCGGGTGAGCCAGTCCCAATGCCCCGGGGCTGGCTTGGGGATTGGTGCTGGTGCCTGACTGACTGATCCAGGTCAGTGACACCTCCCATAATCCGGGCTAAGTTCTGTTACAGTGGAAGCTGGCCGCTATAAACCACACCAATAACAGTTTGAATATCAGGATAAAGAGGGGATTTTAATGAGCGCAGCGCCTGTGAACCTGACCACCGTCGAAGATTGTGTTGAGCAGATCATTGCCACCGTGGGTAAGGACATCGTTCTGGGTGTGCCGTTGGCACTGGGAAAACCCAATCAGCTGATCAACGCCATCTACCGGCGGGCAACCCAGGACAGCAGCATCAATCTGCGTATTGTTACCGCCCTCTCCCTGGAAAAACCCAGCGCCAAAAACGATATCGAAGCCCGCTTTCTGGATCCTTTTGTGGAGCGCCTGTTTGGTGATTATGTGCCCCTGGATTACATGACCGCCATTCGCACCAAAAGCCTGCCCATGAACGTGACCGTGTCCGAGTTTTATTTCAAGGCCGGTTCCATGAAAAACGTACCGGTGGCGCAATGCAACTATATCTCCACCAATTACACCTTTGTGGCCCGGGACCTGATTGATAACGGCGTGAACGTACTGGCGCAGATGGTGGCGGAAAAAGAAATCGATGGCCGCACACAGTTAAGTCTGAGTTGTAATCCCGATGTGTCCCTGGACATCAAACCACTGCTGGACCGGGAGAAGCAAAAAGGCAGAAACATCATGGTGATTGGCCAGGTGCACGACGACCTGCCCTTTATGTATAACCGCGCAGTGGTGGAGCCGGACTTTTTTGATGTGGTGATTCGCAATCCCCAATACAGCACTACCTTGTTTGCTCCACCCAATATGTCGGTGCCGCCGCAGGATTTTGTGGCGGGTCTGCACGCCAGCACCCTGTTAAAAGATGGCGGCACGCTGCAGATCGGTATCGGTTCCATGGGGGATGCCATTGTGTATGCAGCGCAGTTGCGTCATCAGCATAATGATTATTATCGCAAACTGATCGGTAAAATCGGTTGCGATGAAAAACTGCTGGATGCCGAAGGCGGGCAGGAAACCTTTGATAAAGGGCTTTACGGATCCAGCGAAATGTTTGTGAACGGTTTTCGTTACCTGATTGAAAGCGGCATCGTAAAACGCAAAGTTTATGATGATCTGACCCTGCAAACTTTGCTTAACGAAGGCGACATTGAAGAAACCATTACGGATCAGACCTTAAGAACCCTGATTGATGCCGGTGCGGTCAGTGCGGTGCTTAACGAAGACGATCTGGATTATCTGACTTACTGGGGCATTCTGAACGCGGATGTCACATTGAAAGATAACAACCTCATCGCGGGCGGCGTCACTATCGCCAACGATCTCAGTAATCCCGGCAATTACCAGCAACTGATGGATCATGGTCTTGGCAAAACGTTAAAGCACGGTGTGTACATGCACGGTGGTTTTTTCCTGGGGCCACAGGATTTTTATCAGTACCTGCGTGAGATGCCCTGCGAGCTGGCAAAGAATATCTGTATGTCCAGCGTCGGGCATATTAACCAGCTGTCCTATGATTCGCCTCTGTTAACGGCTCAGCGGCGGGATGCCCGTTTTATCAATACCGGCATGATGGTTACCCTGAGCGGATCGGTGGTATCCGACGGCCTGGAAGACGGTACCGTGATCAGCGGCGTCGGCGGCCAGTACAATTTTGTGGCCATGGCTCACAGTTTGCCGGATGCCCGTTCCATTCTGTGTGTGCGCAGTACCCGCGGCAGTGGTAAGCATGCCCAATCCAACATTGTGCCTTTTTACGGCCATATCACCATACCGCGGCATTTGCGGGATATTATTGTCACCGAATACGGAGTGGCGAATCTGCGGGGTAAAACCGATGAGGAAGTGGCCATCGCCCTGATTAAAGTAGCGGATTCCCGTTTTCAGGAAGAGCTGCTGGAGTTTGCCAAGGAAAACGGCAAGGTCTGCAAGGATTATGAGTTACCGTCGGAGTATCGCAATAATACTCCGGAAAAAATCAACGACTGGGTCAGCAAATGGCGCAAGGACGGTTACTTCCCGGCATTCCCGCTAGGCACTGATCTGACAGACGAGGAAATCGCCATCGGCAAGAGCCTGAAAGAAATCAAAGCGCTGATGGATAATCCGCGGCAATTAATCAAAGCCATTGTGCGCGCCTTTGTGCATGATGTGGATGAAGAAGGCGCTCACAAATACCTGGAGCGTATGCAGCTGGCTCACCCGGATACTGCCAAAGAGACACTGATACAGCACCTGCTGATGCTGGAGCTGGAAGATAACGGTTACCTGCGGCCAATCTAGATTAGCGCTTTTCTGCTCTGGTACCATGGTCTATTATTTTTAGTTACCAAATTCGGATTGCTGTGCGCGATTATATGTGTTGATATTCGCATCCGAAAATTTTCCTGTTCACAGCCAGGAGGTTCCTGCCATGACAAGGCTGGTGCTGACCATGTTGGTCATAGCCACCGCCCTCGTGGCCGGCATACTGTTTTATCCCAAGCAGCGGAATGACAACATGCCGGCCACAGAGCAAAAACCCTGGGATGACAACACAGCCCATCCAAAAACATCTCTGCCTTCTTTCCTGATAGATTTCTAAACCCGAAACTGTGCCGTGATATCCCGCAGGCTGTTTGCCATGGCATCCAGATCCCGGGCCAGTTTGGCGTTTTCCTGAATCGTGCGCTGAGTGTCCGACGACAGGCTGGCAACACTGGTAATGTTCTGGCTGATATCCTCGGAGACGGTGGTCTGTTCTTCCGCTGCTGCCGCAATCTGGGTGTTCATGCTTTTGATGGATTCCACCGCATCCGTGATCTGGTGAATGGAAACCCCGGCGGATTCCGCCAGGTTCACACAGTCTCGGGTCTGATCCCGGCTGGAACGCATGGCGCCAACCGCACTGGACGCGCCGCTCTGCACGGTATCAATAATGCGGTGAATTTCTTCGGTGGATTCCTGGGTGCGCTGGGCCAGAGTGCGCACCTCGTCCGCCACCACGGCAAAGCCGCGCCCCTGTTCGCCGGCACGGGCGGCTTCAATGGCGGCATTCAGCGCCAGCAGATTGGTTTGCTCGGCAATGCCCTTGATCACATCCAGCACTGAGCCGATGGAAGTGGTCGACTCCTCCAGCTGGTTCATCATCTGGGTAACGCCTTCCACCTCGTGGGACAGGCGATTAATGGAATCGATGGTCTGCGTCATCACCTTGATACCTTCCTTGGCGGAATTATCCGCTTCGTTGGAGGCATCTGCCGCGTTCTGGGCATTGCGGGAAATCTCCTGGGAGGCTGCCGACATTTCCTGGGTGGCGGTGGCCACCATGTCTGCCCGATGCTGCACATCGTCAAACTGCTGCGTGACCAGAATCACATTGCCGGAAAAGGTGTCCGAGGTGTTTTTCAGCACACCGGTATTGTCTTTCAGCTGGGAAATGATCTTGCGCATATTGCTTTGCATATCTTTCAGGCTCTGGTTCAGTGCCAGCACCTCGCCTTTACCCATCACATCCACCTGCCGGGTAAAATCCCCGTGGCTGAAGTCCGCAATGGCCGCCAGCAGGTTGGTGAGCGGATTGGTGATATTGGTGCGCAAAAACCAGAACAGCCCCAACACAATCAGGGCTGCGCCCAGCACTGCCAGGGGCGTGAATACGTAGGTATCCTGATCGGCGGCGGCTTCCAGGGCGTTAAACTCTTCCTCTACCTGATGTTCCATCAGCGCGATCAGCTCTGTCAGGGCATCGGTGGGTGCCCGGTCAATACCGCGCACCAGCTGGTCTGCCACGCGGGGGTCGAAATTACTGTTAACGTAAGCCTCGTAGCCCACCTGATACCGGCTGAAAATTTTGGCGTGGCTGGTAACAAAGGCTTTCAGCAATTGTTTGCGTTCCGGGTGGTCGGCATAGTCATTCAGCAACTCGCGCCCGGTGCTCTGAATGGCTTCCTGATGTTCCTGAAAGCGGCCCCAGTACTTGTCCCTGTCTTTGGCCACATGGCCCCGCAATAGCACGTTTTTCCATTCCTGAACCTGCACCTTGAATTCGTGCCGCAGTTCCTGCACCTGCAGTTCGTCTCTCACATCCTGGCTGAACACGTTTTCGTACGCCGTCAGCAGCCCGTTCTGGTGCAGAATCAGGCCGCCCAGTACCAGTACCAGGGCGCCAATGCCGCCGGCGATCAGTCTGCTCAACAGCTTGAGCAGGGTTTGATTCCCAACATCTTGAGTCATTTCGTCAGGCCTCCGCGAGGTGGTAGTCATTAACGAGCTGTCAACCGTATTGAGCCTTTCAGTATAGAAAACATTTGCCAGCCGTCCGGTGATTCTGGTGGTATTCGAGCTAAAGTCGAACTATCATTCCTGCACTATTTTTGAACATTTTTCGATCTTGTTTTTCGATCCTGTTTTTCGATCATTAAGGGGGGCCGCTACTCAGTGGGTTTGTTCGCACAGGAACGCAGTCAGTTTTTCAAGCCGCTGAACAGTAAATACCGGGCGGTCATCGTCGAATGTCTCAGCCTGCTCTATAACCGCCTGTACAGCGCCAATGCCGATTACGGCGAATCCCTGCGCCGGGATCAGGTGCTGGATATCTTTGAGGAAGCCCTCACCCGTGCTCCCGTTATGGATACCGGCGACGACCCTGCCACCCGTTTTAAAACCGAGCGGGAGCAGGCCATCTGGATACTCAATCAGCTCATCGATAACGGTTGGCTGGAAAAGCAGGTGGACCAGGCCACCCTGCAGAGCACCTTCCCGTTTTCCCGTTATGGCCGCCTTTTTACCCAGTCCCTGGTGGAGGTGGGCACCACCCAGGTGCGTACCCGGCACCGCAACACCCGCAATACCCTTAATGCGCTTGAGGCTTTTATCAGCCGGGGCGAGGTCCACGATTTGCTGGATGCCTACGAATACTCCGAACGCATTATCAGCGACTTCACCGACGTGATTGCCGAGCTGGAAGAACGCAAGCGGGAACTGGTGCGCCAGGTGGAAGCCCAGTTGCTGGTGCAGCAGGCCACCGACCAGTTTTTTGAATTTATGGAAAAGCGCTTTCAGCCGGACGTGTCCGTGCGCCTGTCCGCCGACAGCGTGGAAAAGCACCGCGACGCCATTCACGATGTGATCGGCCGCATCCGCCGCAAGCGCAAGGACTTTAAACGGGATGCCGAACTCAAGCTGCGCCAGATGGTGCCGGAACTGGTGCAGGGTAAAAACTCGGTGCTGTACGCGCTGCTGGATACCATTGAAATCCGCATGCGCAATGCGGCCGATCTGATGCTGCCCGCCCTGCGCCGGGCCCTGCAGAGTTTTACCAAGCGGGCCGACATTATCATTCGCCAGCTCACCTACCTGCATGCCCAGAAAAACAACGATGTGGTGGAAGTCTGCCGCCACCTGGCGTCTCTGTCGGAGGATGCCCAGAACGAACGTTTGCAGGAAGCCGGTGCCACTCTGGCCAGTCTCAAGCCACAATTAATTGATCCGGAACAGATCCGCCTGGTGCAAAAACGGGAGGAGCGGGTGGTGAGTACCCTGGTATCGGAACAGCAACGTCTGGACGACGGCGCCCGCCGGGAACTGCTGGTGCAGAATCTGCTGGATCAGGCCTTTGTGATCCAGAATGAAAGTATGAAAGATTATCTGTTAACGGCGCTGGCCGGTGGTGAGCGTATCTCCACGGCGGATCTGCCGGTGGAAAACGCCCGGGATTTGCTGGCCATGGCCCATGCGGTGGAAGCCGCCGCCCAGACCGGCCGGGATTCCGACTATCACTTTGAAGTGCGTCATCAGGGGGTGGGTAAAGACCACCCTTATTTTGATCGCTACGATATGTTTGAAATAGAGCTGGTGGCCAATGAGGCCACAGTCTCTGCAAAACCCTCTGCAAAAAACTGAGTCTGTATGAATCTGACCGAACACTTAACTAAAAAGCTGGCCGATAAAGGTTATCAGCTGCAGGAATTCAGCGAACTGGTGCTGCGGTTACTGGATTACGGCGTACTCTGCCGCGACGAATCCAATGTGGAAGAACAGCTTTATGACCGTTACCTGGTGCTGGAAGAACTGGTGGCCGATTATTTTGCGCCCCTGCATTTACGGATTCAGCACGATCGCCGTTTCTGTTTTGTGCGTTTGTTTCCTCCCGGTGCTGTAGTGCCCGGTTTGCCCGATGAAAACGATGCGCCCTTTAACAGCGGCCTGCGCACCAACCTGACCCAGCCGGAAGTGGCCACGGTGCTGGTGTTACGGGCGGAATACGACAAGGCTCTGCGGGAAGGCCAGGTGGATGATCAGGGTTGCGTAACCCTGTCGCTGGAAGCGTTAAGCATTGCCATGCGCAATTTATTGACACGCAGCCTGCCCGAGAAAAAAACCGAACGGGCGCAACTGTTCCGGCGCCTGCGGCAATTGCGTTTGATTCAGTTCAGTGCCGATGCCGACATGGATAACCAGGATGCCTGGCTGCGGATCCGCCCCACCATTACCAGCTTTGTGAACGAAGCCGTGCTGAACCAGATCAATGCCCCGGAGCCGGAAGCCGAAACTGATACGGACAATACGGCCGCATCGGATAGCTTAACGGCCAGCGAAGAACATTCCTTGTTTGGCGGCGCCAGTGCCGCCAACGACCAGAACAGCGAAGTGAATTCCTGAGTATGTATATCAAAAAAGCCATTTACGTTAACTGGGGAAACATTCCGCAACAGGAATTCGAATTTGGCCCCATCAATCTGTTTTCCGGCGGTAACGGCTCCGGTAAAACCACCGCGGCCGACGGTATTCAAACCCTGATGACTGCCGCCCACGAAAACCTGTTCAACTACAACCCGGGGCAGGACGAAACCACCCAGCGGGGTCGCGGCGGCAAACAGGTGCGCACACTGGCATCTTACGTGCTCGGTTGTGACGACGGCAGCTATGCCCGGCTTAACACCACCGACGGCTACCTGGTGGCCACCTTCCACCCCACCGAAGGGGAAACCGCCGACAAGTTCACCGCCATTATGGGCATGCGTGCCCATATCGATACCGCGGGCAGCAGCCGTCAGGCACGTCTGGATCAACTGGTGTTTTTTATTGTGCCGGGGGTGGAATTAACCCTGGAACACTTTGTGCGTCTGTATCCAGGTGCCGGTGGCAACAACGAACGTCATGTGGTGCCCATTCATGATCTGGGGGATTTCCTGGAGCAGGAATTCGGCAAAAAAGCCGTAGAAACCTACGACAAGAAAGGCACCTACCTGCGGCGTTTATACGGCGCCTTGCGGGGCCGCAAAGATGCAGTATCCGATCGCGAAGCCAAACACGCCGCCCGCACCTTTTCCAATTTTATGGCTTACAAACCGGTGCGCAGTATCAATGATTTTGTGGCCGGCGAAATTCTGGAAAGGAAAGACCTGGGCGAAGCCATCCGCACCGTATCGGACCTGATGAAAACCATTCACGGCATGGAAGAGGATGCCCGCCATATTATCGAATCCCTGCAGATTCTGGGGCGCGCCAACAATCTATCCAAAACCTATGTGGAAGACTGGACCCAGCGCACCATTGTCAGCTATCAGGACGCCTTGCGTATTTTCAAGCTGCAGCAAAAAGCCTATGTGAGCGGCAAACAACAGCAAAAGGCGCTGTCGGAAAGCATTAAAGAAAAAGAAGCCCGCCTGGAAATCAACCGGGAACGCCGCGAAGAAACCCACCGTACCATGGTGGAACTGGAAGCCCATCGTCAGGGTGTGTCCGTACTGAATGAAAAAGACGAGCTGGAAAAAAAGGTCAAACGCTATCAGAACCAGCTCACGGAAAAAGCCGCCCCTTTACTGCAGCAGGACCACCAGTTAAAACAGAATCTGAAACACACCCAGGCATTGCTGAATACCCTGAATGAAACCGCCTGGGGTGTGCATCTTCCCGAGCTGGACAATAAAGAGCTGCGTTCCCTGGCGAAAAAAGTCATCGCCACCCGTGACGATGCCAGCATCGACCTGCACCGTTTTCTTGCCAAGGACTGGGTGGATATTTCCCCGCTGGAACAGCATCTGGATAAAGCCCTGGCGGTGGAAACGGTTCACAACCAGTGGGCTGCCTGTTTTTACGAACAGCAGGATGATCGCGGTTGCCTGCGGGATCGCGTCGTCCAGCTGAAAGCGGAATTCGAACGCCAGTTGCAAAGCAAGCGCAAACAGTTGCAGCAAAAAGAAAAGGAAATACACCAGCTGGAAACCCATCAGGTGACTTACCCCCACTATGTGGAAGCCGCCCTGCTGGCGATAGAACAGCAATGCCCCCAGGCAGAGCCCCGGGTGCTCTGTGATTACATCGAAGTGCAGGATCCCCAATGGCAAATGGCTATCGAGGGTTATCTTGGCGGTGCCCGTTTTTCCATTCTGGTCAAAGCCGAATACGAAGCGGAAGCCATTCGCATTGTGCGGGCCATGCCCGGCGGCAAAAACCGCGCCCGGGTGATTCAGGCGTCCAAGGCAAAACGGGATGCGGAACGCATGTCGCTGCCGAGGGATTCCATTGTCAGCATTCTTACTTTTCACCATAAAACGGCAGAATCCTATGTGACCGCCAGTTACGGTCAGGTAGTGCGGGTGCCCGATGCAGAAACCCTGCGCTCCACCGCCCGCGGCATTACTCAGGAAGGCCTGGCCTCCGGTTCCTACAGCATGTGGCGCTGCGATGTGCCCGACAGTGATCTGGTGTTCGGCCAGTACGCCCGGGAAAAAGCCCTGGCGGCCAAACAAAATGAATACGACCAGTTACTGGAAGCCACCCAGCAGTTGGTGGATCAGGTCAAGGCAGCCCAGGATCTGTTTACCATTGTGAACGGTATCAGCCCCATTCAGTATGCCGGTGTGATGCAGAACATGGTGGACCTGAACCGCCAGCTGAAACGGGCCGAACAATCCCTGGAACAACTGGACCTGTCGGATTTCGATGCCCTGGAACAGCAGCTTAACGATCAGCGTGAACAGTTTCATGCCCTGGAGCAGGAACTCAAGCAGCTGGAAAACGAAAAAGGCCGCGACGAACAGGAACTGGGTTCCATCAGCAAACGTTTACAAGCGCTGGCGGATCAGCAGGACCGCTCCGCCGAAGTAGTGGAAGAACACGAATGCCTGGTGCGCGATATTACCCGCGTGCAACCGCGCTTTGATGTGGAACAGGCCCTGACCCAGGCAGAAAACACCCTGGTGGTGAATGACCAGAGTTTTTACAAAGACGAAGCGGATGCATTGGGTAAACGTTTAACCAGAACCGCCGGTGAAATTACCGATGTGATCATGCAGCACAATCAGCATTGTCACACCGTGGACAGTATTCAGTACGATCCGGATTTTAACGAGCTGCACCAGCCCGCATTCTTTAAACGTATTGCCCAGCTGCAGGCGGAAGTGGCCAATATCCAGAATCGCCTGGAAAATAATGTGCTGGTGGAAAAACACGATCAGCTGGCGTCACTGAAAGAACGTTTTAACGATACCTTTGTCAGCCATCTGTGCCACAGCATTTACCAGGCCATTAACGAAGGCGAGCGGGCCCTGCAGGCCATTAACCGCGAGCTGGAACATCATCGTTTTGGTACCGACAAGGAACGTTTCTACTTTACCTGGGAATGGGTACCGGAATTCAAAGACTACTGGCGCTTTTTCAAAGAAGTGAGCAACCTGCCCGGTCAGGGCGAAGCAGAAAGCCTGTTTGATATGGACCTGCCAAAATCCGTGCAGGCCGTGCGCGAAAAACTGGTGAAGATGCTGCTGGATGACGACGAACAAAAAGCCCTGCGGGAACTGAATCGCATTGCCGATTATCGTTTGTATCGCAGCTACGATATTTACAAGGAGCCTTTGGGCAAAGCGCCGATTCCGTTGAGCCAGTACGGCACCGGCTCCGGTGGCCAGCTGGAAACCCCCGCCTATATTATCCGCTCAGCGGCGGTAACATCGGCCTTCCGTTTCAGCGAAGGGCAAAACCACTTGCGTATGGTGCTGGTGGACGAAGCTTTCTCAAAAATGGATGAAACCCGTTCCCGGGAAGTGATCGGTTATTTAACCGAAACCCTGGGCCTGCAACTGGTGTTTATCATGCCCACCAGCAAGTCCGGGCCCTTTATGGATCTGATCAGCAATCAGTTTGTGTTTGCCAAGTGCCCGGTGCAAACACCGGCGCCCGGCAGCGAACTGAATACCCAGGTGATTGTGGATCGCAAGCAGTGCAATACGGAAAAAATCAAAGCGCTTTGGCAGCAGCACCGTCAGTCCATTCGTGATCAGGCGGTGCTGGATTTTATGGAAGATATTGTCTGATTTCGGGAGGGCGTTAAGCCGCCTTGCGGCGGCTGCCAATAGAATCAGGCAGCGCCCAAACTTTGATCAGTTCGGGCGCCTCCGGGATGAATCTGAGAAGGTTGCGGATGCTATTCGGCGGGTAAGGGGGTGGACAGAGGCCCGATGCGGAACAGGGATTCGGCTTCGTGATCCCCCAGCTGTTCCCGGTTGAAATAGGCCTCCTCTTCCTTGATATCGGCGCCTTCCTTGCGGGCAAAGCCGGCAAACAGCTTGCGCGACGGTTCATTGGATTTGGTGATGGTGGTTTGCAGCTCGGTTACCCCACGGCAGGATTCCCGGGCCAGAATCGCCTGCATCATTCGCGTGGCCAGGCCCATGCCGCGGCCTTCCTGGCCTACACCCACCTGCCATAAAAAGAACACGTTGGGGTTTTTCGGCTGGCGGTAACCGGTAACATAGCCCACGATCTGGCCGTCCTTTTTGGCTACCACACAGGTTTCGGAAAAATGGGTGCACTGCAGCACATTGCAGTACACGGAGTTCATATCCAGTGGCGGGTTAATGCGTACAAACAGGGCCAGGGGCGCGCCGTCATCTTTGGTGGGTTCGTGAAGGGTAATGCCGTTAAATTCTGCATCAATGTTCATGTACGCTCCTGGTGTGTCTGTTTAATACAATGTCAGATAGCCCCTAGTGTACTATTTGCCGCTCTGATGCGCCAAACCACCATCTGACCGGAGTATTTGTTCACTCAGGTATTTTTAATCAGCACCGCAATCACGCTGGCAAAGGAAAGCGCCAGTATGGCGGGGCGGCTGTGGCCGCGATCAATCCATGGAGCCAGGCGGGCGCCCATCCAGTGGCCGGCAAACACGCCGGGTATCAGCTGCAGGCTCAACAGTAATTGTTCCTTCCAGAAGAGCCCGCCCGCCAATACGCCAATGAAGGAAAACAGCGAGGCAATACAGAAAACGACTGATAACACCGCACGGATTTCCCAGCCTTTTTCATACTGATACAGCAGGGCAATAGGTGCACCACCTACACCGGTAGCGGTGCCCATCACGGCCGACATAAAGCCGCAAATGCTCTGGCTGACCGGCGTAACGGGAACCCGGTAACGCAGCAGCGACAGCAGCACACCGAACAGAATAATGCCCGCCACGGCCAGGCTGTAATTGAAGTTTTTAAAATATTTCAGCAGCAACACACCCGCCGGCGTACCGGCCACCAGGCCGATAAATATCCAGCCCAGCGGCTTGCCGCTTAACGCCTTGCGATTGGTGAAGGACACCGACATCATCAGAATCAGACTGGCAAAAATAAAAGGTGCCGGGATAAAGGCAGGGTTCACCAGCAACAGCAGCGGCACGGCCACAATGCCATAGCCATAACCTACCGATGCCTGCAGTGTTGCGGCCAGTGCCATAATCAGCGCCGGCAGCAGCCAGTACAGAACGGGGATCAATGCAGACAGGTTTTCTTCCATAAAAACAACAGATTCCATCAGGGGCGGGGTGTGGCTTTGCGTTTGGTGCTTTACACTATGTTAAGACAGGCGTTACGCAAACAGGCGCTAGTATCGCCCATTTACAGCCGGCAGACAAAGTGTGAGGTAAACGCAGCCCAATGACAGGCAACCTGTTCAGTCAACTGATGATCATGCTGAGTGCGTCGCTGGTACTGACGACCCTGTTTCAGCGACTGAATCAGCCATCTATTGTGGCCTACATTCTGGTGGGCTGTATTCTGGGGCCTTCGGCCACCGGTCTGGTGTCGTCGCTGGATGAATTTACGTTTGTGGCGGAATTCGGGGTGGTGTTTCTGTTGTTCACCCTGGGGCTCGAATTTTCTCTGGATCGCCTGATCAGCCTCAAGCGAGCTGTGTTTTTATTGGGCGGCATTCAGGTGCTGGTGTGTACCTCGGTGTTTTTTGTGCCTCTTTATCTTTGGGGTACCACGGCGGCAGCGGGCTTTGTGCTGGCGGGGGCGCTGGCGTTTTCCTCCACCGCCATCGTCACCAAGCTGTTATCCGATCGCAAGGAACTGGGTTTTGATTATTCCCAGCTGGCCGTGGGGATTCTGCTGTTTCAGGATCTGGCGGCAGTGGTGTTTCTGATTGTCATTCCTGCGCTGGCAGGTACGGCGGATACCAGCCTGATGGTGGAAATTTCTCTGGCCATTGGTAAGGGCCTGTTGCTGTTCGGTTTACTGATTGCCGTGGGCAAGTGGGCGCTGCCGGTGGTGTATCGCGAGGTGGCGCAAACCCGTTCCAGTGAAATTTTTGTGCTGTCCACGCTCGCCATTGTGTTGTTGTCTTCCTGGGTAACCCATTATTTTCATCTGTCCATGGCACTGGGCTCTTTTGTTACCGGTATGATGCTGGGGGGTTCCCAGTTCCGTCATCAGATAGAAACGGACATCCGCCCGTTCAAGGATATTCTGCTGGGGCTGTTTTTTGTGTCGGTAGGCCTGCAGATTGATCTGCAACTGCTGTTTGAATACTGGCACCGCATTCTGGGCTCTGCCATCGGATTGCTGGTGTTGAAAACCCTGTTTATCAGCGCCATTGCCTATCTGCTGCGGGAGCACAAGGTAACGGCGCTGCGCACCGGGCTGGTGTTATCACAAGGGGGTGAGTTCGGCTTTGCGCTGATTGCCCTGGCCACTTTCAGCGGTGTGATTCCGAAGGATGTCAGTTCCTTTATTCTGCTGGTGATCATGACCTGCATGCTGGTCAGCCCCTTTATTATTAACAATGCCCGGAAAATTTCCGATCGTATTTTTGCTAACAGAGCGGGGCAGCCGATCAATCAGCTGGGGCCGAATCGTGATATTCACAGCCTGGAAGATCATGTCATTATTGGCGGTTACGGCCGTATCGGGCAGACGGTGGCCAGCTTTCTGGAAATGAACAAGTACCCCTACATTGCCATAGATTCCGATGTGGACACGGTCACCAGCGCGCGCAGCAACGGCAACAACAATGTTATTTATGGCGATTGCAGCAAACTGGATATGCTGACGGCCGCCGGGATCAGCGATGCGCAACTGGTAGTGCTCAGTTTCCGGCATTTGCAGGAGTCCCTCAGTACCATTGCCAGTATTCGTGAACAGTATCCGGATTTACCGGTGATTGTGAGGGCCCACCACGAAAGTTATTTTGAAGAGCTGATCGATGCCGGCGCCAATCAGGTGGTGCCGGAATTACTGGAAGCCAGCTTTACCGTGGCATCGCAAACTTTGTTGCTGTTAGGCGTGGATGAAGACACCGTGATTGAACAGGTACAGGATGAAAGGGAGCGGCGTGGTGGCGTGTTGTTTCAGTAATAGTCTCAATAAGCACGGCCGCATCGGTATGAGTCATTTACCCATAAGGCAGGTTGCGTGAATTTAACCGAAGCAGACTGGGTCGCCATCGGGCTGACCCTGAAACTGGCCACAGTGGTAACCCTGCTGTTATTGCTGATCGGTACCCCCATTGCCTGGTGGCTGGCCCGCACCCGCTCGCCCCTGAAAGGGCCCGTGAGCGCCCTGGTGGCGCTGCCGCTGGTACTGCCGCCCACGGTGCTGGGCTTTTACCTGCTGCTGGCCATGGGTCCCGATGGCCCCGTGGGGCAGCTCACGCAGGCATTGGGGCTGGGCATTTTACCTTTCACCTTTACCGGCCTGGTGGTGGCGTCGCTGTTTTATTCCCTGCCCTTTGTGGTACAGCCCATACAGAATGCCATTGAAGCCCTGGGCAATCGCCCCCTGGAAGTGGCCGCCACCCTGCGGGCCGGGCCCTGGGACCGGTTTTTTACCGTGGTGGTGCCCATGGCCCGGCCGGGTTTTATCACCGCTGCTGTGCTGGGCTTTGCCCACACCGTGGGGGAATTCGGCGTGATCCTGATGATTGGCGGTAACATCCCCGGCGAAACCCGGGTGGTATCGGTACAGATTTATGATCATGTGGAATCCCTGGATTACGCCAGTGCCCACGGGTTATCGCTGGCCATGATCCTGTTTTCCTTTGTGGTATTGCTGCTGGTGTATTCCCGCAAGGGGCTGCTCAGCCGGCGCTTGTTCGGGCCGGGGAGTTAATCATGGATGTGATACAGCTCAGCCTGACATTACCCCGTCAGTCTTTTACCCTGGATGTGAATGTGCAGATTCCCGGCCGGGGCATTACCGCGGTTTTTGGCCATTCCGGTTCCGGCAAAACCACCCTGCTGCGTTGTGTGGCGGGCCTGGAAAAGCCGCAACAGGGGGATCTGATTGTCGCCGGGCAGGTATGGCAAAGCGCCACGGCCTTTTTGCCGCCCCATCAGCGACCGGTAGGCTATGTGTTTCAGGAACCGTCGCTCTTTCCCCACCTCAGTGCGCGGGGCAATCTGCATTACGCCATGAAGCGGGGTAAACCCCCGGCCGACCGGGCCCGCTATCAGCAGTTGGTTGAGATGCTGGGTATCAGCCATTTACTGGATCGCAAACCGGCGAACCTGTCCGGTGGTGAACAGCAGCGGGTGGCCATTGCCCGGGCCCTGCTGGTAAACCCTGCCCTGCTGCTGATGGATGAACCCCTGGCCTCTCTGGATCTGGCCCGCAAGCAGGAAATCCTGCCGTATCTGGAACGGCTTAAACAGGAGCTCAATATCCCTATCCTGTATGTCAGCCATTCCGCCAACGAAATCGCCCGCATTGCCGACCACCTGCTGGCGCTGGACGACGGCAAAGTCGTAGCCAACGGCCCTCTGCTGGAAAACCTGGCCCGGCTGGACTTTCCCCTGCGCCTGGGGGAAGACACAGGCGTGGTGATTGAAGCCCGGGTGGCTGAAAAACATGAAGGCTGGCACCTGGCCCGGGTGGCCTTTGCCGGCGGTGAACTCTGGGTGCGCGATGGCGGTATTCAGCCGGAGGAACAGGTGCGGGTGCGGATACTGGCACGGGATGTGAGCCTGGCGCTGACACATCATCGGGATAGTAGTATTGTGAATATTCTGGCTGGCACCATCGATGCCATTGCGGAAGATGCCCATCCCGCCATGGCCCTGGTGAGCGTGAATGTGACAAGCACCCGGACTGCGGCGGATCACGAACCCGGCACCCGGATAACCGCAAGAATCACCCGGCGTTCGGTGGAACACCTGGGGTTGTCCGTGGGCCAGCCTGTATGGGCACAAGTCAAATCAGCGGCACTGGTAAGGTAATATCCATGACACCCGATATCCGGCAGTTTTATCTGTTTTCCAAAGTTTCCGACGCCGCGCTGGAAACCTTTCTGAAAGGCAGCCGCACCCAGACGCTGCAGGAAGGCGACATCATCTACGATGTGGGCGATGAACCGGACTGGGTGTATCTGGTGGTGGAAGGCGCCGTGCGCCTGGAAGTTCCCCTGCCCGATGGCGACAGTCTGTTTTTAGGGGTGGCGCCCTCTGCTACTTTATTTGGTGAACATGAGGCCCTGTGCCATACCTACAGCGTGGCGCGGATTTCTGCCGTGGGCGAGCTTAAACTGTTGTGTGTACCCAAAAGCAATTTTCTGCATCTGTTCAAAACCGAACCGGAATTTACCCAGCTGCTGGCGCAACAGCTGGCCATGAGTATGCGCATGCTGTGTCTGGCAACGGCCCATCACTTTAACAGCCGCACCGATAAAAAACTGGCCAGCCTGCTGATTCATCTGGCGGATCAGGTGGGCGAAGAAAAACCGGAAGGGATTCACCTGAAAATCAAACTGTCGCAGGAGGATCTGGCCCACATGATTGCCAGCACCCGGCAAACGGTGAACAAATATTTGCAAGCCTGGCGCAAACAGGGCTGGATCGGAATGAATCAGGGTATGATTGATATCTTTCATATGGCTGAGTTGCGCGAGCTGTCCAGCGAGGAGCTGATCAAGGAACTCAGAGTCAAACTGGACGGTATTTGATTCCGGATACTGATCTTTGCCCTGCATGCTTTTGGTAACCCAGCGCAGGCTTTTTATTATCTGACATAAGGAAATACACAGATGCACCAACACGAAAAACTCAATTACGTAGAACTCCCCGCAGCGGACCTGGAAAAAACCAAAGCGTTTTTTACGGAAGTCTTCGGCTGGGGATTTGTAGATTATGGCCCGGAATACACAGCCTTTTCCAATCAGGGTCTGGATGGCGGATTTTATCAGTGCCCGTTAAAATCCGAATCGGCGAATGGCGCTGCGTTGCTGGTGTTTTACAGCAATCATCTGGAAGATACCCTGGCCAAAGTGGAAAAGGCGGGCGGTAAAATTATCAAACCGATTTTTGATTTTCCCGGTGGCCGGCGCTTTCAGTTTACCGAACCCAGTGGCAATGAATTTGCGGTGTGGTCGGAACCGGCGGCGTAGCCTTTACCGGCGCAGGGCTCTTATCAACGCTCAGGGCCTTTTTCACTACCGCTCAGGGCTTTTACTAGCGCTCAGGGCTGTTATTAACGCTCAGGACTCTTACTACCGCTCAGGGCTGTCAGCCTTTTTCCGGCAGGCCCATTTCTGTAAAGCGTCTTTGATGGTGGTGAGTTTGACCGGCTTTACCAGATAATCATTCATGCCGGCCGCAAAGCAGCGTTCGCGATCATTGGACAGGGCATTGGCGGTTACTGCAATAATCGGCAGTGCCTCGTCGGAAAATGTTTCCCGTAAATGCCGGGTGGCTTCAATGCCGTCCATCACCGGCATCTGGCAATCCATAAACACAATATCCGGTTTGGCACTGGCCACCTGATCCAGCGCCTCTTTGCCGTTGTTGGCAATGGTGGTGGTGCAGCCCAGTTTGTTCAGCATGCCGGTTAGCACTTTCTGGTTAATCAGATTGTCTTCCACCACAAGTGTGTGAACAGTGGGCAGCTGTTGCTGCTCCGGTGACGGCGCGGCAGCAGCAACGGATTCTGCCGGCAGTGTAACCGTGACATGAGTACCCATGTTCAGTTTGGACTGTACCTTGAGTGTGCCACCCATCAAATCAGTTAAGCGGCGACACAGGGTTAAACCAATACCCAGGCCTTCGTGAGCGCGGGCGTAACCGCCGGACAATTGCTGAAAGGCTTCAAAAATCAGCGAGAGCTGATCTTCCGGAATCCCTTCGCCGGTATCGTAAATATTAATCTCGATACCCTGTGGCTGCTCGGTGGCATTGATCTGCAGGGATACCTGGCCTTTGCGGGTAAAGTTCACCGCGTTCTGCAGCAGCTGGGTGAGTATTACCGTTAACTTGGAACTGTCGATCACATACTGTTGATGGGGATCGAGTTGAATATCACTGTTGAATGCCAGTTGTTTTTCCCGGCACTGGGAATCGAAACCTTCCAGCAGTTCTTTCAGCTCGGATGCAATATGACAAGGTTGGCGATTGACCTTGATATCACCAGTAGATATTTCCGTCAGAGACAAGATGCTGTCGATGGTATCCGACATGCGGTTGGTGGATTTTTCGATGAGCTGATAATTGGATTGAAAATCATCCAGGCTGCGGGAATTTTTTGACAGGCTAAGGGCGCCGACAATACCCGCCAGTGGTGTGCGCAGTTCATGGCTGATGGTAATCAGAAAATCATCCTTGATCTTGTTGGAGCGCTCCAGCGCTTCCACCGCTTCTTGCTGGGCCTGTTCCTTTTCTTTCTGAATCCAGTTGATGCGATCCGCCAGTGCCAGGCTGAGTAGCACCCCTTCCAGCGCCGAGCCGATAATCATGGGGTTCAGAGTCAGAAAATTGGTGGGTAGAAAGCCCATGTGGTAGATGGTTTTGGTCATGGCCGATGCCAGAAAAAAGCTCCAGCCCAATAAAAAGAAACGGGCAGCACGGTTCCCGGATACCAGGCTGTAAACAGCCACACTGATCACCAGCATAATCACAAAGGGAGAAAACAGGTTAAAGAAACCCAGAACCAGGTTCATGGGCGCCACAAAAGTTAATCCGACAAAAGCCGCAGAAATAACCAGGCAGGTGGTCATGATCAGGTTCCAGCGGGGGTACAGGATTTTCAGTTTCAGAAAACTGCGGGTAAAGAGCAGGCTGGTGCAGAAACTGATCCAGATAATCATGGTGGGTTCGTAATAGGCAAAATCCCGGAACGCCTCCCCCCACACATAGGTGGCGGTAAAGCCCCGCAAAGCCGCCTGTAACCAGCACAACCCGAACACATGAATGGTGTAGAACAGGTAGTTAATATCCCGCGTGGACAGGTAAAGAAAGAAATTATACAGGGCCAGTATGACTGACAGTCCCAGATAAAAACCTATCAGGGTGTTCTGATACAGATGGGACTGGTGAAAGGTCAGTTCATTGCGCAGGGTTAACGGAATCAGCTTGGCGCTGACACTTTCTCCGCGCATCATAATGCGGTATTGGTGTTCCGGTTGCAGCTCCAGAGGAAACACAAAGGATTCGTGGGGGTAGGGTCGCTGGTCCAGGGGCCGGCTCAATCCGGTGTAATGGGTGGCCGTCAGTTCACCGTCTTTCAGTAAATAAAAATCGATCATGCCAAAAAACGGCAGTCCAAATTCCAGAAAGTAACGGGCTGTGCCCTGCTGCTGTTCCGCTACCTGAATATCAAACGCCAACCAGAACACGGAATCCGTATAGCCCTTGTTGAATACGGTGTCCTGGTGCCGTTGCCAGTCGGCAATGGGGCGATCCACCACCTGTTCAAAACTGAGCTGGCGGGATTCATCTTCCAGATAACGCAGGTAAGGACCCACTCGCAATTCTGTGGTATCACCGGATACCGTCACCACTTCCGCTGCAGCAACGGGCCCGTAAAGCGCGGACAGGGCGAGCAGTACCAGAGGCAGCAACCGCTGCCGTAATACATCTGAAAGTCGGGTTGGCATACTAATCGTCAGAAAATTCACGGGGTTATCCATTCAGTGTAGCCCACCGCGCCGACTTGGCTTTACTGAGTGTTTGCTATACTGAAATTTTGGGAAATTATGCTGTTTTCTGCGGGGCCGGCCGAAAAGTGATGGGTGTATGCTGAGCAAAGCTGCTGTTTTTACAGGTTTTTTTGTGTATTCGCTGATGGCCGTGGCAGATCAGCCGTTTCTGGTGGTGGATCAGTCCGGCAAGCCGGTGGCCGATGCCGTGATCATGGCTGCAGGCGCGCCCCCGCAACCCGTGGCCGAGCCGCGGGTGATGGACCAGATCAATAAATCCTTTGTACCACTGGTACTTACGGTGCCCCAGGGCCAGGCGGTGGAGTTCCCCAACAGTGATGATATCCGCCATCACGTGTATTCCTTTTCCGATCCCAAACCCTTCGAGCTGAAACTCTATAAAGGCAAACCCGGGGCCCCGGTGATGTTTGATCAGCCCGGCATTGTGGTGCTGGGGTGTAATATTCATGATTCCATGGTGGGCTATATCGTTGTTACCGATACCGGCCACTGGGGCCAGAGCGGTGCCGACGGCAAGGTCACCCTGCCGGTCGATAACGCTGTGTCTGAGGTGCGCGTATGGCACCCCAGACTGAGCGTGAATGCCGACCGCGTCGATGCGGTGGCAGTTACCCCATCCGGGTCCGAGCAGCGTATTACGCTGACGCTGCAGGCGGCTGAGCCCGAGACTGAGGAATCCGGTTTCACCCTGGATAAATTCAAGCGATATGCGCGTTAGGCCTCTTCAGCAAAAACTGTTTCTGTTCCTGCTGGTCTCTTTACTGGCGGTGACGCTGGCTTTCTGGGTCACGGTGATGGTATCCACCAACAACCATGTGCGCGATCAGATCCAGAGTAATCTGCTGGTGGGTGAAAAAGTCTTTGTGCAATTACTGAAAGACCGGGAACAGCAGCTGTTCAGTACCGCCAATGTGCTCACCAACGATTTTGGTTTCAAACGGGCGGTGGCCACCAAAGAGCAGGGCACTATTATCAGTGCGCTGGTGAATCACGGCAACCGGATTGCTGCTGATCTGATGATGGTCATGTCGCTGGATGGCTCCATTACCGCATCCACTGAGGCAAATCTGGACGATCTGGTACTGCCGGAAGATGCCATTGATCAGGCCCTGCGTACTGGTGGTAAAACCGATTATCTGTGGCAGGGGGAAAAACTGTATCAGGTGATTTTTATTCCGGTAAAGGCACCCAAACCCATTGCCATTGCGGTGATCGGCTTTCAGGTAAACCAGGCCCTGGCAGATAATCTGAAAAATATCACCCTGCTGGATATTTCATTCTTTGCGATTCGCAACGGTCGCTCCGTGGTGATTACCACACTGCCCCAGGCCGGCACCCAAATGGGTAACATGCAGCGTTCCACCGGCGGTCAGCCGGGCAATTTCTTTTTTGATCGCGCCGATCTGGTCAGCCGTTCCATTCTGCTGGGCGACAGCGATCAACTTACGGTTAAAGCCTATTTAAGCTTGTCTGCCCGGGAAGCATTCCGTGAATTTGATCGCTTGCAGGTGCAGATCTTTCTAATCTCCATTGTGGCGATTGTGGTGATCATTCTGCTGGGGCGCATCGGTGCCCAGAAGCTTTCCACGCCATTGCGGCAACTGGTGGGCAAAGCGGCGCGCATCGCTGAAGGGGATTTCCACCAGCCCATTAAAGCCAGTGACAGTATTCAGGAACTGGGTGAGCTGGCCAATGCTTTTACCCGTATGCAGGAAGGCCTGGCAGAAAGGGAAGAAAAAATACTGTACCAGTCATCCCACGATATGATGACTGGCCTTTTTAATCGTCAGCATGCCATTGATGTACTGGATGAACAGCTGGAGCAGGAACCGGATCAGCCGGTACTTGCCATTATTATTAATGTTCGCCAGTTCAAGATTATTAATGAATCCTTTGGCCATCAGATTGGTGACCTGTGCCTGGTGGAAGTGGCCCAGCGCTTGTACCGCTACGCCGATCAATGCATTGTGGCCAGAATCGGCGGTGATGAATTTTTTGTGGTCATGAAGCGCCCTGCCGATGTGATGAATTCGTTGCAGCGTCTGGAGCAGGATCTGTCCGGACAGTGCCAGATTGATTCGCTGTCCATTTCCCTGCGCTTTTCTTTTGGTGTTGCCGATTCAGAAAAAGACGGACACGACGCCAGCCTGCTGCTGGAGCGGGCCAGTATTGCGCAGGACAGGTCCCGCCGTGAGCAAGATGCCTTTGTGTTTTATGATCACACCATTGAGGACGAGCATAAAAAACGGATTCTGTTATTGAATGATCTGAAAGGCGCCCTGAATGGCCAATCAGAACAGTTATACGTGTACTACCAGCCGAAAGTGGGCTTCGCCCAAACCCGGGAATACCGCTTTGAAGCCCTGTTACGCTGGATTCACCCGGAACAGGGGTTTGTATCGCCGGAGTATTTTATTCCGCTGGCAGAACAGGCGGGCCTGATTACCAGAATCACCGACTGGGTGATAGAGCAGGTAGTGAAGCAGGTGGCCGAATGGAAAGCGCAGGGTGTGGGTGCCAGTGTGGCAATAAACCTGTCGGCAAAAGATCTGTCGCGACCGCAAATTCTGGACATGATTACCGGTCTGCTGGCGCAGCACCAGCTGGAACCCGGTGCGCTGTCCTTTGAGATCACCGAAAGCGATATCATGAATGACACCGAAGCGGCCATCGCGTTGTTGCACCGTTTTCGCGATCAGGGATTTGATGTGGCCATTGATGATTTCGGTACCGGCTACTCATCCCTGTCGCAACTCAAACACATGCCGGTGTCGGAACTGAAAATTGATAAAGCCTTTATTCTGAATCTGGATACCAGTAATGATGACCAGATTATTGTGCGTTCCACGCTGATGCTGGCCAAACAGTTCAATCTGAAAGTGGTTGCCGAAGGTGTGGAAAATCAGGCCTCACTGGATTTGCTGCAGCAATGGGGCTGTCACTGGATTCAGGGCTTTTTCCTTAGCAAACCTCTACCCGCCGCAGACATTCAGCACTGGATAGCGAACAAACCGGCAAGCCTGGCAAATGTTGGCTAAGCTTATCGCTGTTAACTCGCGATAAGGCAAGCAACATCATGCAACCAAAACACATATTTAAATCAGGGGTAAAAACCGGTTTAGCAGGTGCAGCCGTTGCGCTTTGTGCTGTGGCATCCCTTGCCCATGCAGCGGACGGCAAGTTGCTGGAAACCGCCGGTGTTACCCAGGTTGAAGGCAGTGGCGGCGGCGGGCTGGTGCCCTGGGCTGTGCTGTCTGGTTACGATAGTCAGGGGCAATGGTCGGCGCAGACTTATATCACCAAGCTTTCTCTTGATGATTTCCGGCTGCAATCCTACGGCGCCAGCGTGGGGCTGTTTGATCGCCTGGAAATTTCATTCTCTGAGCAACTCTTTGATTTACGCACTATAACCGCCGGCGAACGGGAAATCCGCCAGCAAACCGTCGGCGTTAAAGCCCGTGCTTACGGTGATTTTGTTTATGGCAGCTGGCCCCAGGTCAGCGTGGGCGTGCAGCATAAAACCCTGGCGGATGGTTTGATTGCCGGTGCCGTGGGCGCCGATGAAACCAATAACGGTACCGACTTTTATGTGGCCGCCGGCAAAGCCCACCTGGGTGCGGTGTGGGGTTATAACGGCTTCTGGAACCTGACCTTGCGCGCCACCAAAGCCAACCAGTTCGGTTTGCTGGGATTTGGCGGCGACAAGAACGACAGTTACGAAGTTATGGCGGAATTTTCTGCCGGTGTGCTCTTCAGCCGCCATGTGGCAGCGGGGGTGGAATACCGGCAAAAGCCCGATAATCTGTCGGCCGTAGAGGAAGAAGATGCGTACGACATTTTTGTGGCCTACCTGCCCAACAAACACGTTAACCTGACAGCCGCCTGGGTTGATCTGGGTGATATCGCCGGCCGCCCGAACCAGGATGGCCTTTATCTTTCATTAACGGGGTATCTCTGGTAATGAAAACACTCACAACATCTTTGTTATTGATTCTTCTGACTGGCATCAGCGGCTGCCAGACAGCGAACACCGGCCCCACTCTGTATGAAGAACTGGGCGGCATGCCGGCCATTGAAACCGTGACCGGTAATTTTATTCGCGAGATCGGTTACAACGAACAGATCGCCAAACACTTTGCCGAAAGTGACCTGGATCGCTTTTACGAAAAAATGGTGGAGCATCTGTGTGACATCAGTGGTGGCCCGTGCGAGTACAGCGGCGAATCCATGCTGGTGGTGCACGAAGGCATGAACATTACCGAAGCCGAATTCAATGCCACCGTGGATTTGCTGATCAACGCCATGAACCGTTCCGGTGTGCCCCACCGTTTGCAGAACCGTTTACTGGCAAGGCTGGCACCCATGCGGGAAGAAATCATTTACCGCTGAGCGATGGCCAAAAGGCCCTATAAAATAGGGCCTTCAGTGGGATCGTCCATGGGGTTTTCCGGCTGTGATTCCGGATCCATGCGTTCCTGAAAGGCTTCTACCTGATCATAGACAGCCTCGGATCTTTGCTGGTAGTAGGCCAGATGAAACAGGGCGTCGCCTTCATACACCAGTGGCAGATTGGTGCGGCCAATCACAATGCCCTCCTGGGGCGCAATCACCTTGTACTCCGTTTCCCCCAGCGGATCATTCACCACCCCAAGCACACTGCCTTTAGGCGCATAGCCACCCAGCGGCACCAGCGTGCGTAATATGCCGCTGTAAGGCGCCCTCACCCAGGACGTGTTGGACGAAATAATGGCGTTCTTTTTGATGCCGGCTTTTTCCCGTTTTTTCGGCAACATATCCAGTTCCCGCATCACCCGCAGCACGCCACCCACGCCGGCACGCACACAGATTTCATCAAAGCGCAGGGCTTCGCCCGCTTCGTACAGCAGAATCGGAATACCGATATCGCCACCGGCTTCCCGCAGGGAACCGTCCCGTATTTTGGAATCGATAATCGCCGGTACACCAAAGGTAATGGCCAGGGATTTTACCGCCTCGCTGCTCAGATCTGCGCGAATCTGGGGCAGGTTGGTGCGGTGGCGGGCGCCGGTATGCAAGTCAATACCATGGGTGCACTTGTGCACAATCTCCTTGAAAAAAGTATTGGCCATGCGCGATGCCAGCGCCCCCTTGCTGCTGCCGGGAAAGCAGCGGTTCAGATCCCGGCCATCCGGCAGGTAGCGTTGGTGGGTAATAAAGCCGTGCATGTTCACAATGGGAATGGCGATCAGAGTGCCGCTGATCTTGTCGATCTGTTTGCGCTTCAGCACCCGGCGGATAATCTCCACGCCGTTGATTTCGTCCCCGTGAATCGCCGCGCTGATAAACAGGCAGGGACCGGGCCGCTTGCCGTTTATCACCACCGTTTTCATTTCCACATCGCTGTGGGTGGGCATGGCCGCCAGGGGAATATTGATGGTTTTACGCTCACCGGGTTTAACTTCCTGGCCCCCGATGGTAATTGACTGATTTTTCATATCACCCGTATTGTTGACTAGTATTGCAGTAAGTTTATAGCAGGCATTCCGTTCAGATTCACCCCGCAGGGATAAAACGGAGGTAAATCATCATGAGTGTAAGAGCCTTTATGACGCCGGAGCCGGACCGCGACTACCTGAAAGCCATTAGTCCCAATGTGGGCAAGAGCTTTGCAACCCAGAAAGAAATGGCCAGCCTGAATAAACGGGTGCACCAGATCATGAGCCATAAACCCGTTACCGTGTATGAGAAAGACTCCGTCGCTATAGCCTTAGAAAAATTCAGGGAATACAATGTCAGCTGTTTACCCGTATTAAATCATGAAGAACAGGTGGTGGGGGTGCTGACCTGGCGGAATCTGTTGCATGGTATGCGGGTAAAAAAAGTGTCTGGCTGATCGCAGGGTAAAAGCGGGTTAACAAATGGAAAATATCCACATCATGATGGCAGGGCTTACCGCCATCATTTTATTTGTGTTCGGACTGGAGAACTTCTCCAAGGAAATTGAGCGGTTATCCGGGGAACGGTTTCGCAAATTCCTGGGAAATGTTACCCGCCTGCCGGTAATTGGCCTGGTCATCGGGGCACTGGTTACGGCCATTATCCAGTCCAGTTCGGCCACATCGGTAATTGCCATCAGCCTGGTAAATGCCGGCGTGCTGTCTTTTAAAAACAGCCTGGGCATTATTTTTGGCGCTAACATCGGCACCACCGTGACTGCACAGCTGGTAGCCTTCAAGCTCACCGCCTTTGCACCGCTGTTTATTATTGTCGGGTTTTTAATGTCGGTCATCAAAACCCGTTATTCCATTTTTGGCAGAGCCATTTTTTATTTCGGCTTTGTGTTTTTTAGTCTGAATCTGATTTCCTCGTCATTGCAGCCGCTGCAGAATAACGAAGCCCTGATTCAGATCTTAACCCAGCCACAAAACCCCATTTATGCCATTCTCTTTGGCTGCCTGTTTACCTCCCTGGTGCAATCCAGCTCGGTAACCACCGGCCTGGCGGTTATCTTTACCCAGCAGGGTATCCTTAGCCTGGAAAATGCCGTGCCCCTGATTATGGGTGCCAACATCGGCACCACCGCCACCGCACTGATCGCCATGTTCAGCATGGATATTGCCGCCAAAAAAACCGCGCTGAGTCATTTTCTGTTTAATTTTATTGGCGTACTGATGTTTTTGCCATTGTTGCTGCTGTATGGGCATAAGCTGAATGAAGTCACCATGGAACCGGCAGTCGCACTGGCCAATATACACCTGGTGTTCAACGTGGCGGCCAGCATTATATTTATCATTTTTGTTGGGCCCTTTTCGCGGGTGGTGGATGGCATGCTGGGCGAAGGCAAAATGGATTTTCAGCGGCTGGATGTTCCCCGCTACAGCACGGAACAATCCTTTGCGGATTCCGCAGCCAGGCTTCAGGCAGGCCTGTCGCCGCTGCTGGACTTTTTGCAGGAAAACTACAACCTGGTGACCCTGAGTATAGAAACCAACTACAAAAGCATTTCCGAAGCGGCCGGCAAGCGCATCGAATATATCGATTTTGTTAAAAAAGAAACCCTGAATTATTTTTCCCACGTGGCCGCGGTGGTGAGCGACGAACAGGAATCCCGCCAGCTGATTTCACTGATTAACCAGTACGATTATCTGTTTCAGGTGCACGATTCCATTATCGATCTTTACGACACCAAAAAACTGATGAGCGATAACTATATTGAGGTGCGTAGCGATATCCTGCTGATGATCCGAGAGCTTTCCGGTGGCACGCTGCATTTGTTCAATGCGGTGAGCCGGCATATGCAGCAACCGGAAACCGATGATATCAAACCTGTATCTCTGGATTTGCAGTCGGAGATAGGCAAGGTCAATAAAGATCTGCTGCGCTTGCTGGCGGATCCGCAACGGCGTGACGCCAGTGCCTTGACCAATTTTGTGACTTATTCGCAACGGTTGAAGGATAAGCTGATTAACTTTTCCAAGTTCTATGCGGTGGCAGAAAGTCAGGAAAAAATTCAGGATAAAAACCAGGGAGTGGTGCAGCCGTAAAAAAATTAGGGTGGTGCCTGGGGGGCAACCACCCTGCCGCTAAAGTAGAGGGTACTGCTGTTATTGTTATTATTATGTCTTTCGGGGTGTGAAAGTCTTTTTCGTTATTAGTATTGAATGAATTTATTGTTGTTATGGAATGCTGATCGTTGATTTGCCAACGAATCGGCTCTCGCCCTGATTTTCCCTCGCGTAATTTATCTGAATGGTATCGATACGCCCGCCGGTTTTATCTTTCGCACCGGAGGTGTCCTCAAAAACGATGGCTAAGGTGTTCGGTGTGCCAGCCGGATTCAGCATGTCCACATTCACCGGGAAATCGTCCGGGCTGGTGTTCATCCACATATCCCGTTGCGCCCTGCCCCAGAATCCGCGCTCCAGCCAGCCGGTATCCGATATCCAGCGGCCAATCAGCCGGCCATTCACAAAAATGGTGGCCTTGGCGTTCTTGCCCTCCAGTGTTAACACCACCGGGGCGTGAATGCTGTCCGGATTAGGTAAATCACTGCGATCAAAGCGGGTGCGGTACCAGAGCACATCGCCTTTTTCCAGTTGGCCTGGCAGGCTGATGTTGTCCCAACTGCTGTCGTCAAAGTCAGGGGTCTGGTAACCCAGTACTTCCCCGCTTAAGTCCTTTTTAACGCTCCAGTTGCTCAGGTTGCGCCAGCCCAGCTTGGCTTTGCCGAACAGGCCTTTAATGGAATCAAAACCAACGGCCGGAACCTGCGCCTGAGTGAACAGCAATTTGCCACGGGGGAACATGAAGCTGCCGTGCCCCCAGATTTCGGTGCGGAAGGCAATCACGTTCTTGCCACGTTTTAAATAGGGGCGCAGGTTCGGGAACTTGTAATCCGGGTTCTTGCTGTCGCTGTCGATTTCCGTACCCATGGGCGCCACGGTGGTGACGTAGTGGCCGTTCACATAAATGCCCACAATGTCGCTGGCGTGTTCAATATAAAGGTCCGCCGGTTCCCAGAACGGCAAGCCCCAGAATCCCAGATTGAATTCGGTGCGGTACCAGGCATGGCCTTTAATAATGTCGTTGTGTTCCAGCGCCATCGGCTCGCCGTTCCAGCTGATCCAGTCGCCGGGTACGCTTTCAAGGCTGGCTTCATCTTTATCGTTTTTCGCCTTGCCAAAGGTGAGTAACTGGCTGTCCAGCGCCGGCGCCAGCACGCTCATACCGTTGTGGAATTGCGCACTTTGGCTATCGGTGTTGTAGGCGCTGCTTAACACAAAGCCATTCAGATCGTTGACCGGTGTGGGGGAAAATACCAGATAAGGTCGCTCTGCATCGCTGTACTCAATAGTAAAACCACCGCCCTGCTCTACCACCAGTTCCGGCCCGGCGATCAGCACGTCGTCACCGTTCACGGGATTGTTTTCAATCCACACGCGGCCAGCGGTTTGGCTTTCTGTTACCAGTATTCGCAAGGTGGTGCCATCGTCCAGATCAAACACCGCCTGCTGGTAATCATTATGGGTGTAAGTCAGCACCAGGTGGCTGTTGCTTTGCTCCTGCACCATCAGGGTGTTATCCAGGTAGCGCACACTGGCAATACCGGGTAATCCTTCCAGTGCCAGCTCCCCTTCACTGCCGCTTTTGCCGTGCACCACCAGTAACCGGTCGCCGTTAAAATCTTTAACCGTTAACAGCTCACTGGTGGTGTAGCTCAAGGTGCCCCATTGACTGGCGTTAGCCATCAGCGGTAAATCGGCCACCAGTACCATGGCGTAACTGGTATCCGGGTCACTGAACTGCCCGGGGCCCACGTTTTCTTTAACGGGAACCGTTAAGGTGCTGTATTGGGGAAACTGTTTGCCTTCCAGATCAATGGAGAAGGGCGGTAATTGCTCCGTCTCACCGGACATATTCACCAGGCTGATAAAACGGCTGCCGTCTTTACCTTCCATCCAGTAGTGAATGCGGTTTTCGCCTTCAATGGCGCCAATAAAGGGGGAGCCGATGAGCAAACGCCCATCAGACTCCGCGACTTCGCCGCTACGGTTGGCATGCAAGGCCGGAGCGAGGTAGGGCTCTACCGCATCTAACATCAGATTGTCGCGACGAAACTCGTAAAAATTTTCCCGGTGCACGCCCGATGGGCTTACTGCACCGCCGTAATCAATCACGTTGTGGAAATAGCCCACGGTGGGTGACAAAAAACCGGTAATGATATTACGCAGATTAAAATCGAACAGACGATCAAAAATATCGCCGTTGATATTCAGCACCACGGAATTCAAATAGCCTTCCTGATGCATACCAAAAATATTGAACGGGAAGGTGGCATCAAAGCCGCCCATGATCATGCGCTTGATACGCGACGGATCACGATCCGTTTCCGTGGTGCCGCTGGGAAAATCCACATACACGCCGTTATGGTTCTCCGGGTTGTGCATGTCCTTTAACAGGTCGTAGGCCACCTTCTCCGGCATTTCGCCGCCCAGGCCGTTGTACACGTTGGGGATGGGAATAATGCCGGGCACATTGCCCATGCCGGTGGTTTTACCGTCGCCGGGGCAGCTGGCCAGGGGTACATCAATGCCGTCTTCCCGCACTATATCCCGCAGGGCGGTAAAGTAGGGCACCGTGGGCTGCATGGCAAAGAAGGGGCGTTCCGCACCGCCTTCGTAGCGGGCCAGTTTGTCGGCCTCAAAGAATATATTGAACCAGTTATATTCGTTTTCCAGCGCGTACAGAATAATCGGACCGCCGTTGCTGGCCAGGTAGGGCGCAATCACCTCGTTCAGGCGGCCCAGGTAGCGCTCCACGTAAAACAGGTAATCCGGGTCGTCGGTGCGGAAGTTGGGTTTGCCATCGGCCGCCACGGACTTTTTGGTGGAAATATCCATCAGCCAGCCGGGCACACCGCCGCCGTCTACCTCGTTGGTAATGTAGGGACCGGGGCGGAAGTACACAAACAGGCCCAATTCCTTACAAAGTTCCAGAAATTCGCGGATATTGGGGTTATCGAAGTCAAAAACGCCTTCTTCTTCCTCGATCTGGTTCCAGGCAACGTAAATATCCACCGTATTGAAGCCCGCAGCCTTGAAACGCACCAGGCGATCGCGCCAGGATTCGGGGGGCAGGCGGAACCACTGCAAGGTGCCACCGCGTAAAATGCGGTATTCGCCATCAATGATAAAGCCGCGCTGATCGGTTTCTACAGTGTAGGCAGTGCCGTCATCCAGGCCGGCTTGAGCGCTGGTGGAGGTGAGTGCGCCAAGGCAGCTCGCAAGGGCGACACTGATTGCTAAGGCGTTTAGTTTATTCATGGTTGTTATTCTTCAGGCTCAACAGTGGATAACGGCAAAGGCGACCGGGGTCGCGAAAACGGAGTCGAAGCTACGGATTGGCTGGAAAATACGCCAGGAAAAAGTGGGAAAAAGCAGGTAAAAAGCTTAAATATCAGAAAGTTAGGAAGGCTGATTGGATAGTGCAAAAAATCCGACAGAAACGAAATTCCCCGCCCGCATGTGGCCTTTAACTAACCAACTATGCTTAACTAGGCGGCCCCGATTGCCAGCCCGCAGAATAATAAACCCAACGGATGCGCTGACCGGCTATGCATTTACAACTGAAAGTGAACACTAACCAACTCTTCTTCCGCGTGGTGCTCCCCGTGGCAATTGTGGGGTTGCTGGTGGCTCTGGTCATGCTGGTAAACGCCTTGTTCCATCAGCAGCCCATGCGGGCCGAAACCGGCGTGCTGGATTTGCGCCACTGGCCCTTTCAGGAGCAGCCTGCACTGCTCACCGGCGAATGGGCCTTTTACTGGAATCGTTACCTGCCGCCGGAATCTATTAATGAAAAAGCCCTGAAACAGGCCCCCGGCTACCTGACCCTGCCCGGCGTGTGGAACGGCAAGGATTATCAGGGCAAGCCGCTGCCCCATACGGGCCACGGCACCCTGGCCCTGCAGATTGATGTGCCGCCGGAAGACACCTACCTGATCAAAGTGCCCATACTCACCAACCGCTACCGCCTGTGGGTGAACGGCCACCAGAAAGTGTACGACGATCTTGAAGAGCCCTGGGCCAGCCACACCGAAGCCACCCACAGCCGCATATTTCAGATTCAGCCGGAGCAGGGGAGCATACAGGTGGTGTTCCACCTGCTGAACGACCGCCACCGCGCCGGCGGCATCTGGGAACCCATTACCTTTACCCAACATGCCTACCGCGATGATCTGGTGAAATGGCCCAAAGTGTTTGATGCCGTCAGCGCTTTTGTGCTGTCCTGTGCGGCGCTGGTGATATTGGGATTGGCCTATCGCGAGCAGCGCTGGAGCTACTTCTTTCTGGCACTGTTTTCCGCGCTTATGTCCCTGCGCAGCGGCACCGTCAACGAGCGCCTGTTTTTTGAATTGCTGAACATTCAACGCTGGGAGCTGCAGCAGGCCCTTGAACATATCTCCCTTTACAGTGCATTTCTGTTCTTTGCGTTGTATTCCGGTTACCGGTTCCCCAGTTATTTTCCGGCACCTTTGCACTGGCTGGTGGTATCGGTGAACAGTGTGCTGATTGCCCTGGTACTGTTAACGCCCCCCAGTGTGTTTTCACACACCATTGTGCTTTTTCAGATTGTAGGTGGCCTGTACATGCTGTTATGGCTGGGTGCCTTGCTGGAGCATGTGCGCGAAAGCCGCGCTGCCAAGATCCTGTTTATCGGCGGCCTTTTTTGCATACTGTGCGGAGTGAACGACATTCTGTATGCGCTGAACTTTATCGACAGTACCAACATGATGCACCTGGGTGCGCTGGGGTTTGTGGTGGCGTCGTACTTTTTCCGTGGGGAAATGATCAAGCAGGGCAGCCTGCTGGAGGCCGTGGCCTTTACCCAGCAGCAAACGATTGATGAAGACGATCCCCATCCGTTGGCGAGGTTCTATACCCGTTTCCAGCAGCAGGGCGATGACGTTGCATTGCGGGAGCTGACGGTGCAGGCGTTGAATCATGCGTTAGGAATCTGGGGCGCGATAAAGGCAGACGACAAGATCGCCTTTGCGCAAACATCCGGACTGTGGCGAGTGACCAATGATAATGGAACGTTGAAGACCAGGACGCTGGATAAGTATTTGCGGATGGAAACCTTGCCGCAGAACCCCAGGTATAAAACGGTGGGGAAGACGCTGGAGTACGTGGCCAGGTTGGACGGGTTAGGGGAGGATGACCGGGTTTGGCTGGAGCGGGTTATTGGGATTTACGACAGTTTTTGATGGCGGCCGGGATAATGGAAATAAGGCGGCCCGCAGAATAAATAAACCGAACATTTTTGTAAGTTGTTGATTTTCTTTTTATTGCCTGAGGCGCGACGCGGTTCGGGTTATTAATTCGGGATATCTGTTCGCATATTATTTGGTGTAGTGTAAACTGATGTTTATCTTGCGGCTTTTATTGCTTTGGTTGTTTTTTGTGCTAAAAATATGCGTAATATTATCGCGAAATACGGTTAATAAAAAATGTTAGCCCCTTAAGATTATGAAAGAAGAAACGTTTCCAGCAAGACTACATGTGCTTATTGCACGCGAAAACAAAAAGGCACTCGTAATTCGTAGAGGTCCTTCAAAATCAACGTGTATTCTTGCATGGGATAGAAAGAAAAATACATTTGAAATATCGCAATGGATAAGGGGTAGAATCTACGAGCGTAGATCTGATATCTCTCCTTCTGGAGCACATTGGATATACTTTGCAATGAATGGCAAATGGGGCTCGGAAACCAAGGGAGCATGGACTGCAATTTCAAAGGCTCCATGGCTTAAAGCAATTTCTTTGTATGCCAAAGGAGACTGTTGGAATGGTGGAGGCCTTTTTCTAGACGATAAGTCCTATTGGTTAAATGATGGTTGTGGCCACGAGAAGTTGTTCTCCTCCAGTGAAGTAAGGAAAGAGGACTCATACGAACCACCAGAGCAATATGGTGGAGAGTGCCTAACTGTATACTATAACCGCCTACAGAGAGATGGCTGGGAATTGATAAGCAGATCTGAAAAAGGGAAATGGAATTCAGAATCAATATTTGAGAAAAAACTTCCTAAAAATTGGATATTTCGCAAAATATGCCATGAGCAGGTAGGCTCGCCTAAAGGCAAAGGCTGCTACTGGGATGAGCATGAGCTTATCAATGAAAACACTGAAGCTCTACCCAAGCCAGGCTGGGAATGGGCAGATTTGGTAGATGGGTCCATTGTATATGCAGACAATGGCTGCTTATATAAAGTGGCCATTGAAAGTTGTAATCAATTGGGTGAAGCAAGGTTGCTCCATGACTTTAATGACTATAAATTTGAAAATAGGCAGGCGCCGTATTGATTGTAGGCTAACAAGCGTCTGTTGTCGGACGCACCTGCGGTGCGCCTCAAAGTCGGGCGTTAGGCGAGATTATAGATACTGACTATGAAAGAAGTTATTGAAGCAGTTGAGGCTAGAGTAAAGAATCCGGTATTTGGATATTTTTTGATGGCGTTTATCGCTTTTAACTGGAAAGTGATATTTTATATCGTAATTTCTAAGTCTTCCGTCACGGATCGGATTTCTTATGTTGAAACTCATACAGATGTGTCTACAGGTATTATATTTCCCTTGGGCGTAGCAGTAATATTTTCTATTTTGTATCCATGGCTGCATTATTTGGCGCTATTGCTAAGCGCTAAACCAGTAGAGCTAAGAAATATTCTACAGGCTGAATCTGAAAATAAATTTTTAATAAAGAAGAAAGAGCTGGAAGCGGCTAGGGCTGATCTTTTTGCCGTTAAAGAGAACGAGTTGATTGAGCGCGCCAAAAGAGATGAACAGCTCGATGAAATAGAAAATGATGATGTGCGAGAAAGGTTGAAGAGAGAGCTTGATGAGCTTCGGAATAATCGGGATACACTAAATGATGAAGATGGTGGGCGCTCAACACTCGGTGATTCACATGAAATGCTAAGATTGGCGGGGGCGTATCGAGAAAGATCGAGAAGTTCAATGGATACTGAAGATTCGCATAAACTTTTACAAATGGCTAAAGAGCTTGAAGATAAGGCTCATGCTAATGCAGTTAAATGATGCGCCTAACAAAAAAGTCAACTTGACGCCTAGCGGCGCACGTTACTTGCGCGTTGAGGCTGTAGAAAAACTCCAAAAACAAGGCGTTTTTAGTTAAAATTGGGCATCGGAAAAAGGGATTCCTGCCATGCCAAACTTCAAAAAATATAATTACGATCAGAACGCCATGATCGTTGTCAATTTCGAAGAGCAGCTACAACCCAATACCTTCGAATACACCCTCCATAAACTGATTGATGATCATATTGATCTGTCAGCTTTCTACGAAAAGTACAGTAACGACACTGGTGGTCGCTCTGCGTGCGATCCAGCCATACTCCTCAAAATAATATTATTTGCGTATTCCAAAGGGATTACCTCTAGCCGAGAAATTCAGTGGCAGTGTGAACACAATATCATCTTTAAAGCCTTGTCATGTGATTCGGTCCCTCACTTTACGGGCATAGCCGGCTTCGTCAGTAGTTATCCTGATGCAATCGAATCGGTATTCGAGCAGGTACTCCTCGTTTGTGATCAGGAAGGGCTGTTGGGTAAGGAGCTGTTCGCAATCGACGGCTGCAAGATGTCATCGAATGCAGCCAAAGAGCATTCGGGCACTCTTGATGAGTTGTCAGAGAAACGGGAAAAAATAACGCTTAAAATTCAGGCTTGCATGAAGGAGCATAAAAAGCTCGATGGCAGAAAACCCGGCGACAACGCTCGCAAGAAGCAATTGAAGAAAGCCTCTGATTCCCTCCAGGCGCATTTTGATAAGATCGACAAATTCCTAAAGACAGCAGCCCCAAGGATGGGGCAAGCTAAACGGTTAAAAGAAGTTAAAAGTAATATTACAGACAACGAATCAGCAAAGATGACGACCAGTAAGGGTACGATCCAAGGCTACAATGGTGTCGCAGCGGTTGATAAAAAACATCAGATTATTGTGGAAGCGCAGGCATTTGGAGAAGGTCAGGAACACCACACCCTAAAGCCTATATTGGATGGCATTCAAAATCGTTTTGCTAACACAGGTATTGATACAGACGTTCTACATAGTGGCGCGATTGTTACCGCCGATACTGGGTTCTCCAACGATGCAAACAACGACTATCTGAAACGGAACGCTATCGAAGCTTACATTCCAGATAATCAGTTTCGTGCCCGAGATAAGCAGTTTAAGAGCCAGAAAGATAAACACGGTAAACGCCATCGCGATATTTTGGTGGGTATCAAGAAAGTTATACCATCCAGCGAATTCGAGTTTGATACATAGAAGAAAACCTGTCGCTGTCCGATGGGTAACGAAATGTGGTTACATAGTGAAGGTCCGACCAACGACGGAAAGACAAAACTATTCTTTGAAGGCAAATTAACGGATTGTCGGCATTGCCCTATTAAAGCGCAATGTATGCGGAATCCGAGCTCGGCAGATACTCGTAAGGGTCATGGTCGCCAGGTGTCGATTACCTTTACAAATGGACGAACGGGTACAGATTGGATGAAGCGCCGAGTAGACTCTAAGAAAGGTAAAGCGATTTATGGTCATCGCATGTCAACAGTTGAACCGGTATTCGCCAATATTGGAACAAATAAAGGATTGAATCGTTTTAGTTTGAGAGGTAAAGAGAAGGTTCAGGGACAGTGGCAATTGTATTGCCTAGTACATAATATAGAGAAAATCATGAATTATGGGACGATTACATGGACATGAGGGGTTGTGAGAGGCCCTGGATTGCATCCAGCACTATTAGTTGGGTTTGATCGCTGAATTGACCTATAGTTGCAGATATTTAATGTGAATCGAGCCGGTTAGGATGGTTTTTATGGGTATTGTTTTTCTACAGGCTCGTTAGCTCAATAAAAAATTGTAGTTCTTAACTAGTGAGAATGTATCGTGATTGATTTTAGTAAAATCGGAACAGGGAATACGGTTGATACGGTATTGCCTCCTAGAGAGATCTTTAATGCCCTTCCAAAAAAAGATGCGGTGAAGTTTCAGTATCCAAGGGACGTACAGTCACAAGTGTGGTCGAAGTGGCATGAAAGAAGAGACGAAAATAGTCTTGTCATAAAAATGAATACCGGCAGTGGAAAAACGGTTGTAGGACTTCTTCTTCTAAAAAGCTGTCTAAACGAAGGAAAGTCACCTGCCGTTTATGTGTGTCCGGACAAATATTTAGTAAAACAAGTGATCGATGCTGCAAAAGAGTTGGGCGTTGAGGTAACTGATGACGTCAATTCGCCAAGATTTTTATCAGGCAAGTCAATTCTTGTAGTTAACATTTATAAATTGGTAAATGGAAAATCAGTATTCGGTGTTGGAGACGAGGGGGCAAAATTAAAAATATCAAGTCTCGTTGTGGATGATGCCCACGCCTGTCTAGATACTGTTGAAGATCAGTTCACAATCAATATACCCAGCACCTCTACTTTATATGGTGAAATATACGAGGTAATTCGAGGTTCACTTCATGATGAGTGTGAATCAAAGGCTCTAGAAATAGAAAACGGAGACCCGACAAGTTACCTGCAGGTTCCTTATTGGACTTGGCAGGAAAAAATCAGCGATATAAGCAGAATACTTATAAAGAATAGCTCTGACGACTGCCTTAAGTTTATCTGGCCTTTGGTCAAGGAAAATCCCAAACTAAGCAACTGCGTTGTTAGTTCTCGAGGAATAGAAATTTCTCCTCATTCAATTCCTATTCATATGATTCCAAGCATAGTCGACGCCGATAGAAAGGTATTTATGACCGCTACATTGGTTGACGACTCAATTTTAGCCAGCCACTTTGCCGTTACTGAAGAACAGATTAAAGCCCCCATTGTTCCAGATTCAGCGGGAGATGTGGGTGACCGAATGATATTCCTACCTCAAGTGATTAACACTGAGACAACTGATGATGAAATAAAACAATATGCTCTTCATATATCTAAATATATGAATGTAGTGGTGATTGTTCCATCCACATACAGAGCAGCCTATTGGACTGATTCTGCAAATTTAATTCTAAATACACAAAACTTGTATGAGGGCGTTGAGAAGCTCAAAGCAGGCCACGTGGGTTTGACGGTTCTTATTAACAGGTACGATGGTATTGATTTGCCTGGAAATGCGTGCCGACTATTGATAATAGATGGATTCCCTGACGTAAGAAGAAAAATAGATAAAGTAAGACAGGGTATTTTGATGGGGTGCGACCGCCAATCAAATCAAGTTATTCAGCGTATTGAGCAAGGAATGGGTAGAGGTGTTAGGTCTAATGATGACTATTGTATCGTGTTTTTGGTTGGAAGAGACCTAACAAACCAACTTTATTCTCAAGGATCAATAAACAAACTATCTCCGGCAACAAGGGCACAATTGGAATTGTCAGATCAGGTATCGGATCAAATAAAAGGAAAGCCTATTGGTCAGTTAACAGATACGATTAATTACTGTTTAACTAGAAACGAACAGTGGGTAACGGCTAGTAAAGGAGCATTGGCCAGCCTCACTTATTCTGAAGAAAACCAGTTAGATGATGTTACTTTAGTTATTAGAAAGGCTTACGATCTAGCTTCCAGCAACAACCCTATTAAAGCAGCTAGTGACCTTGAGAGTTTAGTCAATAGCGTGAGTGATAAGAAAGAGAGGGGTTATATTAAGCAGATATTTGCTGAATATACTAACTTGTACGACAAGGCAGAGGCTCAAAAAATACAAATGTCAGCTGTAGGTGATAATAGGCGTATATTGAAGCCTATTGATGGTATTCAATACCATAAAATATCAGGCGAGGCATTTGACCAAGCCGTTGCTTGCAGTAATTTTCTGAAGCAACGCCATGATGATCCGAATAAACTTATTATCGAAGTTAATGGAATTCTCGATGATCTTCAATTTAAGGAAGACAGTTCTAATATTTTTGAAGAGTCTTTGAAAAATATTGCCAGGTATCTAGGTTTTGGAAGCCAGCGTCCCGAGCAAGAGTATAAAAAGGGGCCAGATGTACTATGGAAGATAGGTGATCTTAAATATTTAGTAATCGAGGCAAAAAATGAGGCTGTAACATCTACTATTAGCAAAGGATATTGCAATCAATTGAATGGGTCGTGCAATTGGTTTAAGGAAAAATACGATGACACATGTTCATTTACCCCGATCTTGATACATCCATCTAATACTTTCGAATATGCAGCTTCACCAGAGTCCAGGACCCGAATAATGACAAAAGATAAACTGGATGAGTTCGTTAAGTCCGTTCGCTTATTTATAAAATCTGTATGTAGTAATAATGAAATTGCCAATCAGGTGGCAATTCGAGAGAAGTTAATTGCTTATAAACTAAGGGCTGGAGATTTTGAAGATAATTATTCAGTTAAATATCAGGTTAAGAGCCAGTAAATGAAGCTAACATCTATATGACCCACCCGTGTCAATAGGCAAAACGTATTTTTTTAATCCGGCGGTAGCCGGATTATTTTCGTTTAAACAAGCATTCCTATCCACTAACAACAGATTTATGGTTTCAAGCTGCAGGAAGTACCTGCGCCAAACATCTATAGAGCATCAGTCCGCAGTTGACTGGATGAATCGTTTTTTGATTCATTCTGTCAGCAGCGGATACCGAAGGCACATTTAAAGTCCTGGCCTGTCGGCGTACTAGAATCTCGTTGGTTACTCCAACGCGTGACCATTCAAAATGTAGGGGCTCGCTTCACTACCTGCGTCCAGTTATTGTCGGTTTCACGGTCAGAGGCAGATACGTCAACCTGTTTTGTTTAAGATGGCTGCCTGGTCGTCCATTCAAAGCGAGGGCATTGGCGTATTAGTAGATAATGATCAACGTGGTCTTTGCCACAACGTGAAGCCATTGCTTCGTACTCACGCACGATAAACCAGTTATACGCTCGGGGCTCTTCCAGGCAGCCAAAACTAATGACTAAAAAAATATTTCACATCGAATGCATCCTTCCGTTTAATAATCGTATACACCGCACGACCAAGTTTGTGAGCAAGGATCGACATGGCTTTGCTTTTGCCATGCTTTTTCTCGAGTCTTGCTACGTAATCCTTCGCTTCCTGGCTTTGCCGCATCAATAGCGCCATCGCTTCACTGAAAGCCCACTTTAAATGCGCATTTCCCATCTTCTGTCCACCGTAGCCGTAGAGTTGTCCCGCTGATTCTTTTGGGCATTTCACTAACCTCGAGTAGGAGCAAAAATGTTGCACATCTGGAAAACGGTCAATATTACCTATCTCGTATAGAATGGTGAGTGCTAATACCTTTCCTATACCGGGTACAGTTTGTAGGCGATAATAGGTGCGTGGATCAAAGGCTTTTGCATGGCGAACCACATAGTTTTCCAACTCGACAATCTGGTCGTGCAGATGATCGGCGGCGAGAATATCCATTTCGATATTTTTACATATTGCCGGATCCTCAAATAATTCATCTAGCGCTTGGCGGTTCCCTTTCTTGTTGATGTTCTTTTCGAAACATTCGGCATTGTATTGATGATGTGTGATTTTAATATGGGCCAACAACTCGCTGCGGTAGCGTACCAGTATCCGACGCCGGCGTAGCAAGTCCCGAACAGGACGGAGCTCCGGAGGATACAAATACGCCTGCGGAAAGGTACCTCCCCGAATGAGGCGGGCGATCTTTTCTGAGTCTTTTTTGTCCGATTTGCTTTTGCCGCCATGGATGCATTTCATGTACAACGCATGGCCAAGTATGAAGTTGATATCATGTTCGATGCAGAGGTTGGCCAGCCAGTACCAGGAAAACATGCATTCAGCACCCACCACCAGATCCTCCCGGTAGGGCTCGATGGCCCTCAGGAACGGCTTGGGTTTGGCTGCTATGTTCTTATGCATCAGTATGTTACCTTCATTATCGATGATGCAGAGGTAAATCGTTTTGGTGTGTAAATCGGCACCACAATAATATTGATGATTTTTGGTGTAGAATTTCATCTGACCCTCCCTTTAGGCCGTGGCCTATAAGGCTGCGTTAAACAATACTTCTTCTTGAGATAGTCTATGACTAAGCTCGGGCCTGAGGGAGGGTCATCAACAAGTTTCAAGCGCATGTTGTCGGACTGGTTTTCCGCTGCGCTCCAAACCAGCCGCAAATGCGGGCGTGCCGGGCATAGCACTGAGCTAGAGAGGTGCAAGTCCTCTTACCAGGTATTCATGGAGCCGAAGGTTAGCGAAAGGGCAAGGTTGTAATCGTGAGGTTATAGTGGGAGGAAGCCCAACGCGAAATCGCGGGGCGACGAACAGAAACCAGATATGAGGTGTGACATAGGTGAGGCCAGTGGGCACGTGACCATTAAGCCTTCCATCCACATTGGCCTGTGTTTTATAAATCTGGCGTCTACGCGAGGAAGCTTCAGTATATTACCCTGGGAGGTCTGTATTGTGTTGAAGGATCAACTGACGAGCCAGCAATGGTTCGCGATCGCAATACAGAAGTCAGCAGAAGGCATAGTGCTGGAAATCTCAGGAAGGCCTGAGCAATGTAAAGATACAGCGTCTTGGTTGGTGGAGCGCTATTGCACCCGGCGATGCCTGGTAAGGTATGGGGTGAAAGTGCGACGGGTTTCCATATTCGTGATGTGTTTTGTGAGTGTTGGTGACGGATTGATTAGCGCTATTGCTTTAGGGCGATCAATCGGTAAGTCAATAGAGACTATTCTCATTGATCCCCTGCATGGCGGTAAAGCGCTCAGCGAAAGCTCAGTTAGTAGATTAGTTTGACGATCCTACATATAGTAGTTTCTAACATTTGTTAATTCATTGAGCCACCATGGTGCGTGATCCGTATGCTTGGTGGTGTGGGAGGGGTGGCACCGGGAGGTGTCCCTCTATCCCGATTATCACCAATAGAGGAGAAAGGTGTTGAGGTGGATTGATCCAGAGTACTCGAAAAAGAAGGTTCGTCGAGCCGGGGAATTATTGATTAAGCCTGATGCTTCTGATGAGGATATTTCCAACGCGATGGACATTCTGTCAAATTGGAGGTCAGCCCACGCTTACCCCATGCATTCTGTTCTCATTTTTCTACGCAATAGAGCGAGCGATATAGATCCTGGTGCAATCGTCGTTCAGCGACTTAAGCGAACGCCTTCCATACTCTGGAAGCTAAAAAGATTTCGGAACATGATGCTAGACCGTATGCAAGACATCGGCGGATGCCGTGCAGTTGTAAAAGACGTGAGCAGAGTTGAGAGGCTTCATAAGGGCATTACTCGCAGTAGGACTCGGCATAAGCTTCATAAGACCGATAATTATATCGAATCTCCGAAGCCGTCTGGTTACCGGGGAATACATCTTGTGTATAAGTACAACGGCGATAAGAAACAGTATCAAGATTATTTTGTAGAGATACAGCTAAGGTCAAAGATACAGCATGCTTGGGCGACTGCGGTAGAGATCGTCGATGCTTTTACCGAGCAGGCATTAAAGGCCAGTCACGGAAACCCAGATTGGCTGAGTTTTTTCCAATGCGCAAGTGCAGAGCTCGCTAAGTTAGAATCCTGCCCAGTCGGCGAGCACGTAGACGGAATAGATACCAAAGCGGAACTTAAACGTCTTGCTACCAAGCTCAATGCGATTGAGAGACTGAGTGGGTTTACCGTATCAACAGAGCTTATTGTCGGGAGAATTGAGTCAAAATCTGATTATTTCATATTGGATTTGTCTGAGTCAGCGAAGGAAATAAGTGTAACTCGCTTCTCAAGTAGTGAATTGGAAAAAGCGACTAACGAGTACCTCAGAAGAGAGAAGCGAGCTGTAAAAGAAAGGGATTATGACGTTGTTTTGGTTTCTGCTAGTTCGGTGCACAACCTGCAGGCAGCTTACCCAAACTACTTCGCAGATTCTAAACAGTTTGTGAGTTATCTACAGAAAGTTTTAGCCGAGTGATGCAAGGCAATGCACGCGACAGGCGCGTGCATTGCGGCGTTACATTCCCATCAGACTTATAAGTAAATTTAGATGAATGCGAAATATTCAGGAAAGCAGGTCATAAGAGCTGGAGAGGAATTTCTTAGCGATGATATTTTTAGCGACCCTGAAAAGTTTAATAGCGCTATGGATGTGTTGTCTTATTGGCGTTTTCAGCATGAAGTTCCTTTGGAAAAAGCTCTATCTATTCTTAAGAAAGAAAGTACCACTAAAGACAAAAGTGCTATATTTGCGAAACGCCTGAAACGATATGTTTCCATCGTTGCCAAACTCAGACGATTTCCAAAAATGAAGCTCAAAAACATGCAGGATATTGGAGGCTGTCGAGCTATTGTTTCTAGCACCAAAAAGCTATACCAAATTGTCAGGGAGCTTAGGAAATTACCTGAATTTAAGAATAGCCAAGGAAAAATTCGCTATAAAGACTATATCGAAAACCCGAAAGATGATGGTTATAGGGGCTACCATCTGATAGGCTCCTTTAAAGATCAAAACAATGAATCTAAGCTAATAGAGATCCAGCTAAGAACCACGATTCAGCATGATTGGGCTACGGCGCTAGAGATTGTAGATCTTTTTACTGGGCAGGCCCTAAAGTCAAATCACGGAAGAGAGGAATGGAAGATATTCTTTAAACTTGTTAGCAAGCATTTTGCTTTGATGGAGGGCATTCATCTATTCAGCACCAAAAAAGCTGAGGAGCAACAAAAATCGTACAATGAGAAAGTTTCTCAGGAAAAGGGGTGCGAATTTGAGAGGCAAAAGATTCAAGAGTATGAAAGGTCCTTGGAAGTCGTAAAAAATTTGGAAGCATTTGCTCACACATTAAAAATTGCGAATGAACATATAACCGAAAAGCAAGTGGAAGGCTACGTATTGTTAAAAGTGGATACTTTAAATGCTCGAGTTACCTCTACATTGTTTAACGAAAATGAAAATGAAGCTGCTGAAAAATTGTATCTTGAGTATGAAAAAGAAGCTGCAGATAGTAAAGATATAGTTATTGCCTTAGTGTCAACTACTGCTGTTGGTGGCATTAAAGAGGCTTATCCGAACTACTTTGCTGATTCAACTGATTTTATTGGATATTTAATGATTATTCTCGAAAGCTCTTTGAGAAGAAAACCAAACTTCTTTGAAAGGATGCTTCGTGGGTCAGGGCTTTAATGTAACAGGGGAGGCTAAATTTGACGCCTGGCAGCGCAAATTAGCCCGACGTTAGCTGAACACGGTGTTATTATGCAAGATTTTAACAAATATAAAACTTCACTGAAGACTATTGATCATTACATATATGCTTTATGTGAGATTGATGGAGAAAGAAGAATCCCTTTTTATATTGGCAAAGGGGTTAACGATCGCTGTTTGCAACACCTCAAAGAATTAAGCGACTCACCTAAAAAGGAAATGATACAGAAGCTTCTTGCTAAAGAGGCATTAGGAATAGACATTCTCAGGCATGGAATTAAGACCGATAAAACTGCGAAGCTTATAGAAGCAACATGTATAGATCTTCTAGGGATCGGAGAACTATCAAATAAAGTTCGGGGTAGTGGCGCTGAGATGGGTAGGGCAACTATCGAGGAGATCCATAATTTGCAGTCTGGTGAATTAGTTGAGATAAATAAAGATCATGAAGGTATCGCTTTCCTTCTTAATTCAACGTACAAATCTGGCATGTCTGAACTGGAATTATTTGAGGCTACTAGAGGTGTATGGAAGAACGTACCAAGAGAACCTTATATTAAGTATGCATATGCAACATATGGTGGGCTTATTAAAGAAATATATAAAATACATTCTTGGGTCAAAGCAGGTACTCAGCAGTACTTTACGCGGACTATCGAGCATAGTGATAGCACGCAACGTTGGGAGTTTATTGGTAGAAAGGCTTCTGCAAGTATTCGGAAAAGATATATTGGAAAGGTGATAAAAAAGGATCGTAGTTATGGGAGCCCTTTTGTTAAGGTTGGTAGCGGATAGACTCCAGCTAACAAGTTTAGCATGGGGGCATGAACCTCCTCCGATTTAGCGGACACTTTCTGATAACCCAGGAGGTTTCAAAATCCCAAGATACAACAACCCAAGAAGAACATGGGAGGATTAACGTAATCCTCGAGGTGTATTGGTTACAGTCCAGTTAAGACTACTTCACAAACAGTTTCCGGGGAAAATCGCAGAGCAATTCTACACCGGACTCGGTGATCAAAATGCTTTCGGTAATCTCGATGCCCCAGTCTTCTTGCCAGATACCCGGCATAAAGTGAAACGTCATCCCGGGTTGCAGTTCGGTTTGGTCCGACGCCCGCAAGCTTGAGGTCCGCTCACCCCAGTCCGGGGGGTAACTGACACCGATCGGATAGCCGCAGCGCGCGCCCTGGCGGTCGATGCCGTATTTCAGCATGGTGTTATCCAGCGCATTGGCGATGTCGCAGGTCCGGTTACCGGGCCTGGCCTGCTCCAGGCCCGCATCAATCGCCTCCAGAAGGGCTTTCTCGGCATTCAGAAAGCGTGCGCTTGGCTTGCCCATATAGAGCGTTCTCGACATGGGTGCGTGGTAACGCTTGTAGCAACCGGAGATTTCGAAAAAGGTGCCTTCATTGGCCCGAAAGGGCCGCTCATCCCAGGTAATGTGCGATGCAGAGGCCTCTTTGCCGGAAGGTAATAACGGCACAATCGACGGATAGTCACCGCCGTGGCCATCCACACCGGCGATGGCCGTTTCATAGATCTGGGACACGACATGACTTTTGGGTACACCAACCCTGGCCACGTCCAATATGCGCTGATGAATCTTGGACGTGATTTTGCCCGCAATTTTCATGTACTCAATTTCTTTAGGGGATTTAATGGCCCGGCACCAGTTGACCAGATTGTAGCTGTCAACAAATCGTGCCTCGGGCAGTGTCAGGCGTAGCGTTCGATGGGCGTCGGCGGTGTAATAGTAGTTATCCATCTCGGTGGCGATGGTGGCGCCGCTCCAGCCGTTCTCGATAAACACATTTTCTGCAATCCAGCTCATGGGGTGCTTATCCAGGTTTTGCACGTATTCCTCGGGGTAGCTGATCAGGCTCTCCTCTTTCATGAAACACCGGATGATAGCGGCATTTTTATCCATGCGCCGGCCAAACCAAAACGGCTCTTCCCGGTCGACATGCACAATCACGCCCTGGTGCACGTAAAAGGACCAACCGTCGTACCCCGTCAGCCAATTCATGTTCCCTGGATCGGTTGCAATCAGAACGTCGACTTTACGCTTGCGCATCTCCTTGCGGACTCGCTTGACGCGATCGATATATTCTTTCTTGGTAAACGCTCGTTTCATCCCAAAGCCTTATCGGTTGTTTGATGCATGCAACGCCTGGACTTAATCCTGTCAGGCATAGTGCTATGATTCATACCAAAAGCTATAGCACGCGGGCCGAGGGAGTTCAAATCCGCTGGGGGCTTGACCTCGCTGGCCAGACTCTCTGGCGGACCAGCATTGTTGTGTAGGTAAAGGATATATAGATTGAGGATATATAGGTTAAGAAGGGCACTGTCATGGCATTACAGGATGAGATCCGCACCATCGTTAATGACCGGGAACACGGTTCATCAGTACTGCTTGAGCAAATCGAAAATCTGTTAAAAGGTCAGGCCGCCAGCACCACTCCCCGGCAGATGAGGCAAGCTTTTGCTCAGCTGCGCGACATTGATCAGTCCATGGTGCTGGTACATCATTTCCTCGATGCGATGGAACCACACATCGGGAACGGCCTGGTTCAGGCCATAGAGTCCTATAGGTTGTACTGGCGAAAGGTCCCCGCAGCTGTGGCCGAAAATCTCAGGCCGATGCTGAGCACCCTGCAACCCCGGGTTTTGGTTCATAGCCATAGCGGCTTGATCATTCAGGTTGCCCAGCAGCTTGCCAGGACAGGCGTAAAACTCAGCTTTTGGCAGACTCGTTCACTCCCCGGTGGCGAAGGCCGGCTACAGGCACAGGCTCTGCGCGACGCTGGTTTTGATGTATCTCTGATTGAAGACGAGCAGATCAGTGAAGTAGTCCATCAAGCAGACTGTGCCTGGCTGGGCATGGATCAATATAACGCTCACGGCTTTGTGAATAAGCTGGGCAGCGCGGCAATAGCCAGAATCTTTATGGAGCACGGTAAACCTGTGTACGTTCTGGGCGATTCCCGCAAGGAGGTCGCCACCATTAAATACTCAAAAGAGCTATTCGAATACACGCTGTTCAGCCAGGGGATCTGCCTGGTGACGGACTTTATGTAACCCTTCGTTCTCTATAAGAATAAATGTGATGTAAACTAAGGTAATAGTGAAGGTTATGTTCTGGAATATGATTCTTCCTTACGCTATTTGGCTGTATTTTTGTCATATTACGAGGCGATCTCGTAATAAAGCTATTTTAGAATTGGGAATTGAGACAGATAGGGGGTTCGAAAACAGATATGCGTGAGCCAAAATTCCAAATTGGCGAGGTTGCAATACTGCAACCGCCTCACCCCTCTGCGCGCGCCTATTGGGGAATGGAAACAACCTTTCTTGAGATTGTATGGGCTGATAACGTTGAAGATGCGCTATACGGAGTGAATTCAGGTTGGAGCTACAGAACAGATATTCCCGCGCCACCACCCACAGACTTGCCCGAAGATCAGCATGATGGATGGATATGGGCGGAGTATGATTTAAAGAAAAAGTATGAGCCGGGGGAAGGTTTTTCTGATCTGATGAAAGCGTTAAAGAATATAGAGATAACCGTTTGATAGATAAAACGCGTTCCTGACAAAGGGGTATATACCTGGAAATGGCGAAATATTCAAAGAATCGTAGCAGTGTGTCCGATGAGACGAAAGAGGATGCTATGAATGCCGCAAAAGCAACTCAAAAACCGGGTCAGACACCAGCACAGACTAAACTGATCGCCCAGGGTATTCAAAAGGGCATAGAGCATTATAAAAAACAGCAAAAGGCCAAAGCGAGAGAGCTAGATAAGCAACGTAAGAAAGCCATGAGTTCACCTGCCGAGGTTAGGGTCGAAACCAACGAAGTTGTCCGCTATAAACAGCCCTGGTTACCCTGGGGGTTGCTGGGTGTTTCTTGGGTTGTCTTTGCAGTGTATTTGTTATCTGGGAGCTGATTGCGCAGGGTCGAGAGCGCTTGCGCAAGCAGTACTCCGTTCAGCTTTTGGACTTCAATCGGCTGCTGCCCTCGGCTATGGCTGCGATTAATGCCAGGTACATTGAGCAGCCACCAGAGATCCCGCTATTCACTAAGTGTACTATGTACTCCAGTTATTCGCTCTGATAGACTTTTTCGTGTTCATTAAGCCAATCATCAGGGATGATACAATGCAACAAATACCCGCCCTTTTCCGTGTCCGGATCGTCAAAATAATTTTTAAGTCTATAAGCTCACCGTTGGCGATAAACTCCAGATCAATTGCAGCCACACAGTTATAACCTATAGTCCTGTTTTAGTAGCAATGAGCAAGGAATAGCACTAAACGAGGGATTGATACCTATGAGGTTTTCACTTTGTATGTCCATATTAGCGGTAGCTTTTCTGTCAGGTATTAATGTTGTTGTTACGGGCGGTGGCTTTGGTGGGGGTATGGAGCTCCAAGCGGGTTATTTGGGTGGAGAACTAACATGTTAAATATTAAACCTGCAGTTCTATTGAGCTGCTCTATCAGACTTTGTTTAGTGTGTAGCTGGAGTAAGCAGAGGGTTTAACAGTATGACAATGCGGCTCGAATCCGTTGCACGGCGCCAAGCGGTATTTGCTGCTGTGCAAAGTTATCTTTTCTTTGTGCTTTTTACGGCATCCTGGTTTATGAGTGCTATATCATGGGAATGGTTGCTGGGGATTTCGTTAGTTGCGCCAGCTATTCTAATGCTTTACTTGACGCCGGAGCGAATGGGTGACCGGTTAGCAAAGCATCTACGGCCCCATCCTCCAAGCCGTGAGTTCGAGAACGTGGTGAGCGAGATTGCCATTGCGGTGGGTGAACCGGTGGAAAGCATTCAAACCTACGATTCTCCTGTGGCAAATATCGCTGTGCTGCCGTGTTTGGATAGGGAGATCGTAGTGGCTACAACAGGCGCACTGGAGAAACTGAATCGAAATGAAATGCAAGCTTTGGTTGCTGCTCAATTCGCAGGTATGCGTGATCCCTGGTGTCGGCTCGCTACTCGGGCAGAGCTTCTGTGGTGGTTGGTGCCCTGGTTATTTTTCCTGACTATACCTGCCTTTATCCTGGGAAAGCCTTTTGCCCTTACGTTCTGTTTCGCTTCTATTTTTGTATGGGCATTTGTACCCCGCTGGATTGAACAAGCGCGTGATTTGTGTGCCGATGTGGCTGCGGTTCGTAAAACATTTCTTCCTCAGGCATTGGCCAGTGCCATGCGTAAATTGGCCGAACATGCTGGTGATACCCACAAGATTAAGTTTGGTTCATGGTATTTGCCGACAAATCCCTTCATTGTGGTACCGAAACGCATTCAATCTGAAACTTCTATAGGTGGGGAAAAGGGAAGGAGCTGGACTTCGGCAGATGAAGTGCGCATGGAGCTGCTCCTAAGGGCTGATCGAGCCGAAGCCATGGCCGCTGGGGGCGAACCTCACGAGTTTGCCGGGCGAGAGTATCGTAAACGCTGGTCGCGTTTGGGGCGCTAAGTGGCATTTTTTAGTTCTGATTTATAGCTTTTCGATAGTTTTGATGAAAGTCAGATGGCAGTGAGGCTTGGTCTTCTTCCGTTACATTCCCGATTTATCAAGGCTATAATAATCCGCTATCAATTTCACATGTTCCATTAACTAAGATAAATAAGGTGTCATAAATGTTCATTAGGTTGTTTTTGATTGTTTCAATGCTAACTTTTGCTGGTTGTGCTACCAATCCGATGAGGGTAGCTCCACAGCAAGCTGTGAAGCCCGCACAAGATGATAAATCACAGGTATTTTTTATGCGTTCGAGTTTCGTTGGAAGTGCAATCGGCGCATCTCTATATGAGGTTACAGGGGGCGATATAAAATTTATAGGTGTGATTGTTAATGGAGCAAAGGTAGCCTATGAAACTACGCCTGGAAAACATGTTTTTATGGTGGTTTCAGAAGCGGCTGACTTTATGGAAGCGGATCTTGCGCCGGGCAAGAACTACTTTAGCATTGCGACCCCAAGAATGGGCGCCTGGAAAGCCAGGTTTTCATTATGGCCTATAAAAAATGATCCCGATGCCAAATTTAGACTTGGCTCTTCTGATTTTGACGGTTGGCTTGAAGGCACGAAAATGTTTGAAAATTCCGAGAAGTCACTTTCCTGGTATGAAAATAATAAAGCTAGCGTGAGGCAAAAATACGAAGAATATTGGCCGGTATGGCAGAATAAGAGTGCGTCGGATATCGCCGAGAGAACGCTGGATCCAGAAGATGGAAGGTGATCTATTGGATTGGTAATTTAATTAATCGGCAAGGCCTTCGAAAGCTGTTTTCAGAAGGCCTTAGCCTGCTATAGTGGCTGTTGATAATTCAATTCACGAAATCAAGAATGAATATAAGCATGTTATTCAAGTGCCGGAAATTAAAACAGAGCGATAGCAGCCAATGTCAGGTGAAAACATAGTCGGTGGCCCCATACGTGAAGAGATCCTTCGCAGGCTTCACCAGGCTGAACATGAGCACAAAGTAAAGGTTCTCTATGCCTGCGAATCCGGCAGTAGGGCGTGGGGCTTCGCCTCTCCAGACTCTGATTATGATGTCCGGTTTATTTACGTCCATGATCCAGACTGGTATCTGTCGTTCGATGTCGAGCGCAAGCGTGACGTGATTGAGTACCCGATTGTTGATGAGATCGACTGCGGCGGCTGGGATTTGAAAAAGGCCCTTTATCTTTTAACCAGAACTAACGGCGCCTTGATGGAATGGCTGAATAGTCCGGTACGTTATATTGAGGTGGGGGCAACAGCTCGGCATTTGAGAGAGCTGGCACCAAAAGTAATGAATCCAGTTGCACTTTGCTATCACTACAGTCACATGGCGCGGGGCAATGCCAGGGAATACCTTTTTAAAGACAAGTTAAAACTGAAAAAGTACTTTTATGTGCTGCGGCCGTTGTTGGCGATTCGCTATATCGAGCGTGGTATTGGTCCTCCGCCGGTGGAGTTTGAAAAGCTGCTCGAAACAGTTGCACCGGAGGAGCTTAAACCTGTCATCCAGGATTTGATTAAATTAAAACGGGCCACGGAAGAGCTTGGCCTGGGTGATGCCGTTCCCGAGATCAATGATTTTATTAAGGCTGAGCTGGACCGGCATGGCGATGCTTTTAAAGGGCAGGGGCGCCCGGAAGCCGGCGATAATCAGGAAATCTATGATCAGATGAATCAGGTCTTTCGTGACGCAGTTAACGAAAAGCTTTAATCTGGCAGCAAGTTTCGGATAACACCTTCACACTGAGCCTGGTCCATAAACTTGGGTACCGCATAATGAAAGCGTGCTTCATCCAGTGCGGCCGTGGCTATGGCGCTCACGTCCTGTGGCGACAATTTTTCAATAGTGGAAGGGATTTCCACGTCTTTGATCAGTTGTTTTACTTCGGCAATCAGGCGCGAGGAGTTTTGCCAATCTGATTTGCTAGCGTCTCCGATACCAACCTTTACTGCCAGTTGCGCCAGCCGTTCGCTCACCGCGTCATGGGAAAAATCAAGAATGTGCGGCAGTACCGTGGCGTTGGCCAGCCCGTGGGGAACGTGATACCAGGCACCCAGGTTGTGAGCGATTGCGTGCACATAGCCCAGATTGGCTTTGGTAAAGGCCTGGCCGGCATAGAAAGAGGCCATTGCCATGGCCTGGCGTGCATCGAGATTGCCGCCATCGTTATAGGCAGTGCGTAAGTTGTTGAATATCAGCTTTACTGCAGCTTCTGCCAGTTCGTCGGTGTCTTTTGTGGCCAGCAGTGACATGTAGGATTCGATGGCGTGAGTCAGCGCGTCCATGCCGGTGGCGGCGGTGATGGGCTTGGGTAAGCCTGTCATGAGCGCGGGGTCCAGCGCTACCTGTGATGGAATCAGCTTGGGATCCAGAATCTGCATTTTCTGTTGCAGTTCGGGGTTGGAAATCACCGCGGCAATGGTGGCTTCGGAACCGGTGCCGGCAGTGGTGGGTACGGCAAACAATGGCAGGCCGGCGTTCGGTACTTTGAACATGCCTACCATATCGTCAATGCTTTTGGATTCGTTGGTGGCCAGTGCGGCCATTACTTTGGCGGCATCCATGGATGAACCACCACCGAAAGCAAGAATCCCGTCGCACTGGTGCTGGCGTATCATGGCCAGTCCATCGGTTACCTGCTGGTAGGTGGGATCTGGTTGTACGCCATCATACAGTTGGTATGCCACATTGTGTTGATCGAAGTTGCTTTTGATCTTGTCCAGCAGGCCCAGTCCGGCGAGTATGGGGTCGGTCACGATCAGTATGCGTTTAAGCCCTTTCTGGGCGATGGCTGTGGCTAATTGCACGGAAGAGTCGACCCCCACAAACACCAGGGGAGGCCGCATGGGAATCAGTACCTGAGCAACTTTGCCTACCTGAATAAGCCCTTTTGTAATGATCTTTTCCAGTCGCTGATCCATGATTGCTAAACCTCTGATATCTGTTCGCCTGCTTAATCGTATGTCCAACCAATCCGCATTGTAGGACAAAATATCAGGTTAAGGCACTGTTGTGAGTCAAATCCTGTTATCTAAAACAGCGGGTGCCGTCTGTGTTTACCGGGGCTGGCGCATCTTGAGGTATTCTGTCGGCGTAACGCCCAACCATTTCTTGAATGCCTTGGTAAAAGAGCCGGCTTCTTTAAAGCCGATTTGATAGGCGATCTGTGTGATGGATTGCTCGTTGTTCATTAGTAGTGCGATGGCGGCATCGCGACGAATATCATCCTTGATGGCCTGGTAGCTGGTGCCGCTGTCATGAAGCCGCCGGGACAGGGTTTGCGAGGAGGTACCCAGTTGTTCTGCCACAGATTCAAAACTGGGGAACCCGTCGGTGATGTTACTGCCTACGATGCTGCGAATCTGGCTGGCAAGGCTTTCAAACGAAGGCCATAACAATGTATACAAGCTGAAGTTTTTGGCGAATTCATCTGCTTCGGTTTTTTGTCGTAACACGGGCAGGGACAGGATATCGTTTTCAAATTCTATATAGCTTGTAGTACCTGTAGTTATACGGGCGCAATCAAATACAAACCTGAATTCATCGATATCGTTTTCAACAGGGTAGGAAAACTGAACCTGATTTAAAGAGAACCGGGTTTTACTGATCCAGCAGAGTACCTTATAGGTGGTGAGCGTAATGCGCTGAATATAATAGGGTGCGCGGTTCTGGAAGTCGTTTTCCGGCAGCAAGGTGACTCTGGTTTTTCCCGCTCGGGTTGTTGCTTGGTAAATATCGTGCCCATTATTGAATATCCGGTAAAAGTCATTGATCACTTCCAGTACATCCAGCAGGGTGGGCAGGCGCACGACGATACCCATCAACGTACTATTGCTGCCGGGAGGAACCGGGTTGGTCATAAAGCCCAGCATTTCGTCGTGTAGCGTATTTTCAATAGCCAGCGTCAGCTCATAAAACTGAGCGACGCTGATCCGGATATTACCCAGCTGTTCCACAGGTTTCAGTCCCGCCGACTGCAGCAGCTGGCCGCTATCGCCACCCGACCGTTCAAAACCCTGTAGCACGTTGCTGACAAAGCTGGCCTTGATGGTGGGCTTAACACTGTCTTCGTAAAGTGACATAGAATTCCAAGGCCCTGAAGGCTGCCTTGCTGAGGTGAAACGACAATAGATTGAGGTTAACGCACATTGTGATAACCCCCTGATTCAATGAAATATAACCAGCAGAACCAATTCTGTAAATGGAGCCTGCTATGTCGTTGCCTGATCGCAATAACCCGTACAACTTTAACGAATACCTGGAATGGCGCAATCAGTTTGATTTCCTGAAGGATGACAACTTTCTTGTTGGCGTGATCAAGCATTATGCCAATGATCTGACGGAAGACATGTGGGAGGATATTCTCAGGTTTTCTGCCCGCCTGTCGCAGTCCTGGCAGCATCTGGCGGATGAGTCTGGTAAGCCTGAGAATGCGCCTTATATGGTGCATTTTGATGGCCACAATAACCGCATTGATCGCATTGTCCGGCCCGCGTCCACTCTAAAGCTTGAAGAGGAATTATGGCAGGAGGCGGTTTTCTCGGAAGCGGTTCATCCCTGGGTACGTTTTATTAAAATATTCATGATTTGCCAGCTGGGCGAAACAGGTACCAACTGTGCCCATTGTTGCACTGGCGGGCTGGTGATGATTCTGGAACGCTTTGCCGAATCCATTGAGACACAGAAAATATTGAATCATCTGAAAGAAGGATTTAATGGTGACTATGCGATTGGTGCGCAGTTCCTGTCTGAAATCCAGGGCGGATCTGATGTGGCCGAGAACAAGGTTGAAGCGGTAAAAACCGCGGATGGCTGGCGTATATACGGTACCAAGTTTTTTTGCTCGGCAGCTCATGCTGATTATGCAGTGATTACGGCCAAGCCGAAAGGCGAGGAGCATGTGGGCGTGTTTGTGGTGCCATCGTGGCTGGATGGCGACAAGGCCAGAGAGCGCCGCAATGGCTTTGTGATCAACAAGCTTAAGTCCAAGCTGGGTACTCGTGAATTGCCCACCGCGGAAATTACTTATCAGGGGGCACTGGCCTATCCGCTGGGAGATCTGAAACGGGGCCTGGCGAACATTGTGGGGATCGTTCTGTCGCACTCGCGGTTTGTCACCGGGCTGAGTGCCGGTGCACAATTGCTTCGCGTTTCCCGCGAGGCCAACGCTTATGCCAATATGCGCACGGCTTTTGGCACCACCATCAAAGACTTTGGGCTGGTGCGCCTGCAGCTGGATGAGATTGAGTCGGCGGCCAGGTTGTGCACGGCCGGTGCTTTCAAGTTGCAGCGGGATATTCTGGCGTTGGAAAATACCTTGCCCAAGCTGTCTGATCAGGACGATATCAGGAGAAAACAATTCCAGCTTCGCATTCTGATTATGCTGCAAAAGTTTGTGGCCTGCTCTGATTCTGTGGCTGCCCATGACACCGCCATGTCGGTACTTGGCGGCCACGGTTTGATGGAGGACTTCTCATCCATTCCAAGGCTCTATCGTGATGCGGTGGTATTGAACGGCGCCTGGGAGGGCCCGCGTAACCTGCTGTTAACCCGTATCTTTATGGATATCAAAGGGGCGTTACAGTGGTATCCTGCCGCCGACATGGTGAGGGATACCTTGGCCGGCAGCGATGAGGCGTTGATCGCTCAGCTTGGTGAAACCATGGCGGACCTGTGCAGCCATGATTCCTTGACTGGAGTGGATGAGCAGACCCTCAGAGTGTGCAGTGAATGGGATCAGTTCTGTGTGGATCTGTTTCATGCCTATCAGAGTCAGGCGCTAGCGGAGTTAGGTTAGAATTGAACGGGGCGGCCGAGCTGCCCCAAACCCGTTGCGAGAAAGTGGGGTTTGATTCAGAATAGCCTGCAACGCGAAACTGAAACGTAAAGGGATTTAACGTGCACATCATTATCGGAGTTCTCACCGCTCTCGCCGGCCTTGTCTGGGCTCTTCACTCACTTCAAAACTCCGGAGTAGATCTTAACTCCTTTAACCCTTTTACATGGGCGCGCCGACGCAAATGGGAAAAAACCTATGGCATGAAGCCGCTTTACAATATCCAGAGTTCTATGGACGCCGCGGCTGTTCTGATTGTTGCCGTTCTAAAACAGGAAGGAGAGATCAGCAAAGAGCAGAAGCAGTTCGTGCTTAAATTGTTTGAAGATGAATTTGATATAACGGCCTCCGAAGCGTCTGAGCTTTTGGTTTCGTCATCTTTTATGATCAAGGACGAACTTGATATTGAGCAGTCTGTTTCCAAAATTCTGGAACCCAGTAAAAAGAAATTCACAGGTACACAAGTGGCATCATTGCTTGATATGTTGGGCAAAGTATCCCTTATTGAGGGGAATCCGAATGACGCCCAGCGGAAACTGATTAAAGTAGTTGAAGGCGAGTTCGCAAAAGTAATGAAAAAAGAATCCAGATGGAATCAGTCATAGTCATTCCTCGCTTTGGGTTCGTGAATATTTTTTATTTTCAAATGTGGGTTATCCAACTACAGGTAAATGATATAGCGCTTGCCCACGTAAGGTAATTTTATTATCCTTTGCTCTATTGCGGTTAAAAGTTAACCGGTTGTCGCTAGAGCATTACCACGGAAGGGTAAAAACATGGATATAATCAAAGGATTAACACGCCTCCAGTCAAATATTGAAACCTTATTAGCTTCTGCTGAATCGGCGGAAGATTCTCATCTCCCACTGTTGAAACGCTGTCATAGCCAGCTGAATCTGTTCATTCTGAACCCCGAAACCATTGACGTTGCGCTTATCGATCAGCTGGCGGTAGAGCTGAGTCTGCGATCCCGGAGTGGCGATCAGCTGCCGGAAGAGGATTACGACAAGATTTCGGTGGGATTAAAACTGTTGGCTAAAATGCGCCAGTCAGAGATTGAACGAAGCTATGGGCCTTCTTCACCTGAAGAGCTGCAGGAAGGTAAGGAACAGCCTAAGAAAAGCACAAACAAGTCGCTCGATCATAGTCTTGGCTGATAGATGTATGATGGTTTTTACTTTTGATTCGGCTAGCGGTAGCAGTGTTGCTACCGCTGCTCGTAGTCATCAAGCATCTGGCGTATCTGAGCATCGGAAAGGTGGGCAATCTCAGGTACTAGTATTCTGATGATTCCGTTGGAAATCCGGTGAATTTCTCCTGCAGTTTCCCAAATGGAAGAAGTTGGCTTCAGGTTTTCCCCACGCAAAAGCGACAGTCGTGTTATAACCTGAGAAATATCATTATCAGAGACGTTCATCATGTGTAAAAGCCGTCCACAAAACTAAAAACTGGGTCGATATGTTAGCTTTGGTTTCCTGTGCGATGCCATTATAAAGATAGCAAAACCGTCTTTGTGATTTCGTTGCATCAGGATCTGAGCAAAAATACCAGAAAACCCAACATCAAACACGGTGATAGTACACACGCAATAATCATTTCCCCCACCTTCCTGATTCAGTTTGGATAAAAATAGCGATGAATCCAGCTTTGAAAAGCTGCATAATGAATTTGGCCACCACAGCCTAATAGAGCGCTAATATGCTCCCTTGCAAACCGCAGAATCATTTCTCTGCACTCGGGATATTCGCTCTTAAGGGTATCTGGCAATGGCCGGTAAAACGCATGCAAAGCGTATCTGGCGATCAGGTAGCTGACATCTTCGCCTATATTTTTGCTTTGGTTTCGCTTGAGCGCGAGATTGAGCGCGTAGATATTGGAAACAATTCCGTTTCCATTGCGCAGTATGACTAACCCGTTTTCCCGAAACTTCATTTTGGACAAAATGACGTCACTCTGATCCGCTAAAAAGTAAACGGGGCCCCCAGTAGATTCCGAGTTGTGTAGTTGTTGCATGATGAACCTGGCCTTAATATTGTTATTTGGCGTGTTCTTGTTAGTGGTCACTGCTGAGCAGGCTATAGCCTGCTTCCCTGGCTCAGTTTTAATGCATCCGGCTAATTGATTTCATGATGCAGATTGCAAGGGCTGCTATAGCGAAAAATCCAAAAATTACAGGTAATGCCAGATTTACAAAGAACAATAAATAGTCGCTTGTTTGATACAGCTCTACAGCCTGAAGCGATGGGTCGGCAATCAAGTAATGTGCGTATTGAAACAGCCCGAGTGAAATGACAGCCGCAATGAATATCAAAGCCAATGATGATAAATAGATGCCCGCCATATGTAACAGCAGGGATTTATCGTTGCTTTTTGGGGTGGTCTCATTAAACCGGTTGTTGAGTGTCAGGTAAGCCATGTCTAATACCGTTCGTACCGATACTTTTGGATTATGGCTATCTTATGGCTACGGCTTAGAACGATCCATGATCAAAAATAGAAAACGGTTTATGTGAAACTGTTGATTTTATTGATAAATGTATCAGCGCAAGGCGCAGTTTGGGTGTTTATTGATCAGATTGGCTCAGAAAAGGTATCCAGCACCAGCAACGGCGCTAGCCGGAGATGGCTAGCGCGCGTGCTGTTGGGAGTTTCTGCCTTCAGTTGGTGATCTCATAGAGAGAGTAATGTCTTCATAGCTCTCTTTTTCTTCCTTTTCGTTGCGGTCTTTATCGAAGACAATCAAAAGTCCGGGAAGCAACAGGAAGTCAAATACCAGAGCCAGTGAGATGGTGATGGGTAGCAACACTCCCATATTCCATGACGGCGAGAAATGCGACAGCGTCAGCGTTAAAAAACCGAGCGTTAAAACGATGGTGGTGATGACCATAGCGAGACCAACCGTTTTAAAAGCATACAGGATCGCCTCTTCGGTATGAAGTTGAAGAACCCGTTTCGCATGACGGTATTTAGCCAGAAAATGTACGGTGTCATCAACCACGATGCCGAGCCCCAGGGCGCCAATAATGCTGAGTGCCAGATCTATCTTTCCGTCCATGATTCCCCATATGCCATAGGCCGCGATGATAGGGATCAGGTTGGGCACCAGAGATAAAAGGCCAAGCTTCAGAGATCTGAACACATAAATCAGAATTGCAGATATGAGCACCAGCGCAACGAGTGTGCCTGTCAACAGTTTCTGGGAATTACGTTGTGCCATATGCCCGAATATCAAATCGATCCCGGTGCCTTCGCTCAGTGTCAGATGAGTTGAATTGTTGACTGCCCATTGTCGGGCGCGCTGCTCGAACGCGATCATTTCCTCAGACGATATGGACTTGATATGTGCAGTGATCTTGGTGGCACTTCGGTCAATGTTGACTCCATCTTCAATGCTCATGCCGTAGGGTAGTGATAGTTCATACAGCAGGACTGCCTGGCTTATCATGTCGTGATCGTCAGGAATATGATAATAATCCGGATCGTTATTATGGAGCGCCTGGACTGACCGTTTAACCGGGTCAGTAAAACTGTCAACTCTGCCAACCTCGGGCTGTGCTCTTAACCACTCAGCGAAAGCATCCAGCTCTTTCATATACTCAGGTTTAAAAATTCCACGTGGAGCATCGCTGTGCGCAGAAAATTCGATAAAGTGTGCGCCGCCAAAATACTTTTCAAATTGTGAGAATGAGGTAGTGATTTCAAAGCTGTCGTCGAAGTATTTATCCCACTGGTCATCAATCCGGTTGTTGGATACGTTGATGGAAATCAAAATAGCCGCCACAGACGTTAAGGCTAGCAGTAAACCATTGTGCTTGATGATGATGCGGCCCAGCGATGTCATCCAGCGAAAATACTGGAGCGATGACCGCTCTGCCTTGTGATTGCTAAAGCTTTTTGGTACCGGTAGCCAAAGGAGTAATGCAGGCAGCCAGATGACTGTTAATAAAAATGCCAACACAGCGCCAAAGGCTACTGTGTTTCCCAGCATTCGGTAAGGCGGAGAGTCAGAGAAATTAAGGCAGAGCAACCCAATCGCGGTGGTCAGGCTGGTAACGAACATGGGTGTAAAGTTTATCTTGAGGGCGTGAAGAACCGCTTTCTTCTTGGGTTGCCCGACAGACAGTTCATGATAATAGGTAATCAGTAAATGAAGGCAATCGGCGATTGCGATAACGGTTAGTGTGGTGGGTATTGTGCCTGAGACGGGTGTAAGTGGAATGCCTAGCCAGGAGAAGAATCCAAAGGTGCCAATGGCTGTGAGGCTGATCAGCCAGAGCGCGATAATTGTTCCGGTGAGTACCCTCAGAATGATCATGAGCAAAATAAAAATAACGACGCCTGCAGCTGGTACCAGAATGCTGATGTCCGAGATAACGGCCTGTTCAATGCTGTAGTTAGCGTAAACCGTGCCATTAATAAAGATGGTGACCTCCGGGTGACCGGAAAGAATGGTTTCTCTAAGCGCATTGGCGGTATCGACCACTTCAACACTGGAGCGGAGTTCGCCCTCAGGCAAATCCAGTGGTATCGCGATCATTGCGGCGCGGCCATCGCTATTTACAACGCTTTTAAACAGCGGGTCATTCAGCGTTTGTGCTTTTAATTGATTGATTGTGTCCGGATCCCAGCTGTCGGCTTGAGCCGTCATGGAATGCGCAACGATCTCGTCATCTGCGATGCTGAGTAAGGGGAGGTTGGTGAGCGACAGGACACGTCGTGAATAAGGTGTCGTCCAGGCAAGTTCGGTCAGCTCCGCTATTGCATTCAGGGCTTCGGGGGTATAGACGTTTTCATCGTCGGGGATGACGAGAAATACGATGTTGTCTTGCTTGTTATAATCAGATTCCAATTCCTGGAATTCAATAAGTTGTGGGTTATCAGGACTGAAATAGGCTCTCAGTTCTGATGTGAACTGGGCATTGATCAGTCCCGCTGCCAAAAGGAAGACGACGAGCAAAGAAGCGATAGTCAGTAAGCGATAATGGCGCTGGAGGAATGCGGCATACCTGTCTAATTGATTCATATGTAATATTCTCTACCGAGAACCTGTTTCCATTCTGTTTTTATTATTCAGGCACCTGTACCTGGTTCTTGCGTTTATCGCTCCGGGCGTTGGTGCGCCTATACTATAACTGAACAGTGAGATAGTTAACTAACTGTTTTTAACTGGGTTTTACTGTTCCGTTGAACAGATTTCCTTAATGGTGTTTCGGATATCAATAATTGCGCTGTCATTGGCCGAGCCGGCGCGCCAGAACTGATAAAGTGCAAACCGGGGCATATCGAAACCTTCAGGTGTGAAAGTGTGAAACAGCTTGCGGTTGATCGTCCTGGTTTTCATAACCCGGCTGGGTACGATACCGATTTTATCATTCGTGTATACCGCTTCCGGAACCAGCGAAAACGAGTGAAGGTTGCTTTCTATGGCAGCCTGATCATGAAGTCTGGTTTTTACATAGCCATCAACTGCGGATACGCCAGAGGAAAGAATAGGCAGCTTGGTCAGTATTTCTATCGGGTTTGCACAGAAGTTCATCTCATAGGTCCGCTTGCTGCAAATGAACACCCACTGGTCCTGATAAATTTCCTCATAAGGGTACGCGTTGAACACATCGGAATCGTGGTGTATCAACAAGTCGTAATGGCCATCCTCAAAGCGGGAAATGATCCCGGTATAAATCTGTTTGTCGCTGGTACTGGGAATGGTCTCAAAAACAACTGAGCGATCTGAGGTGGAACGCACATGGTTGGTAAGCCGATTCGAAAACACCAGGTTGAACAAGTCAGATGCAGCCAGTTTCGTGGTCAATGAACGGTTAACGTCGTCTGACCTGGCCGTATGGTAAAAAATCTCAGCATGTTCAAGTATGTCAGACACCGGCTGATAAATGCGGTGAGAAACAGATGTAGGTTGGAATGCGTTGTTCTTTTTGACAAACAGCTTCTGATTGCCAATCCGCTTTTCAAGATTTTTCAGCATGTTGTAAGCTGTAGTCTGGTCTATTCCCAACCGGAGCGATGCTCGGGTCAGACAGGACTCATCATATACTGCTTTAAAAAGAAACAGCCAGCGCAGCTTAACGTTCTGAAGGTCATTGTCTACCATGGTAGTGATTCCATCCCTGGTGGCCTCAGTTAAAACGCTTCAGGTACATGGCATGTCTGAGGTGCCAGTTCAACCTCGATGCCAGAGCCTTTGTGTAGGGTTTTCTTATAAAATCAACGGCACCTGTATCAATACATCTGGCAATTCTGTCGCCATTCCACTCCGAAGAAGTAAATACGATCGGGGTATTCCTGTATTGCTCCTGGTTGCATAGCCAGTAATAGAGTTCATAGCCGCTGTCGTCCTCGTCGATAAATATATCGATACAGATAATATCTGGCGTTGGTTTATCGGGATTCGACAGGAAATTGATCGCTTTTTCAGTATCTTTCCGATAGCTGACTCTGAAATGCTTTGCAAGGAGGTGGTTCAGCTGCTGCAGCTCCTCGTCTTCATCTTCCAGAACAAATAGTACGGGTTCTGCACAGGGAAGCGGTGTTTGATAAATGGGTTGCCAGGGGGCATTGGGGGAGATTGCAGGTTTATCGCCATGGAATGAAAGCACTTGCTTCAACTTGGCAAAGGCGATTTGTCGGAAGAATGGCACCCTTATCACATCCCAGGCACCAGCAGAATCGAGGAGGGTTGTCTCAATTTCAACAAACTGTGCTTGATTTGAGGACATTGCGATAATGGGTACATGCGCTAACTCTGGTTTGGAAGAAAGTGAGCGAATCAGCTGACAGCCATGATCGCCATATTCATCAGAATTAATGAATATGGCTGTTGGAGCACATGCATTGACCTTGTTTTGAACGGATTTCGTATCCAGCTTATCAGGAAGCTCGATTAAAAATTCAGGCTCAAACGTTGCCTTTAGCGCTTGCGTGTTTGGCGTGCTGGAATCGACGACCAGAATATGACTGGATTCGCTCATCTGAGTTGACCCTCCGCTGCCTGAAAGGCTTTGTGAGCCGTTTCGGCGTTGCAGAGAAGCTCATGGGCGGTATCCAGGTCGCCAGAGCTGATTTGATCTGAGAGTTCTTTGGCAATATCAGGAGCAACAGGCATAAGGTAATATTTTATATCCTCCTTGTAATCAATCGCCGATGGTGAGTCAGCGGCCAGCACCTGTAGCAAAGATGTAAAGAAATCATCGAGGCTGTGTGTTTTGAGGGCGACACCCGTATCGCAACCGAGCTTTTCCATATGGTTTAATTGCGCGGAAATATCTGATTTGACGAAATCAGTCTCATTTATCAGGTCTGCCAACACTGTTTCATCGGCGGGCCCGGAGGATTTCTCAATAGACAGGCAGATATCAGCAAGCCTGAACGCTCCCAGGCGATTTGCGCTGTTCTTCAGCTTGTGGGCCAATGCAGCCGCTGCTTTCAAATCGTGTTTTTCTGTACTGTCGATAATTCTCTCCGCCAGTTGATAGCGTTCTGAAAGAAAGTTCTTAAGATGAGCAAGTACGCTTTGGTTGGATGTGCCCTGTAAAAACAAGCTTTGCTCCAGATTCAAATGACATAAATCCGGGCAAATGGGTAAATCAGTCATTCTCTGTTTTGCTTTCAGGTCTGACGCTACGGCCTCTTTAGTATTTATACCAAGCAATTCACAGACTTTAGTCACCAGCTGGGTAATTGAATAAGGCTTGGCGAGATATCCGCTCATGCCAGATGCAAGGCACTTCTCTTCAATCCCCTGCATTCTGTGTCCGCTCAGGGCCAATACCCCGGGCATGGATTGGCCGTGAGTTCGCTGAAGTTCCTCAGCAAATCGATAGCCGTCAATACCTGGCATTTCGATATCCGTCAGCACCAGGTCTGTATGGTTTTTTGCCAGATACTTAAGTGCAGCCAACGGACTTTCGAATGAGGTGATACTGGCTCCAAAGCCCTTAAGCAAATCCACCAGACCGGCACGATCTTCAGAATCATCATCAATTACCACTATTGCGGAGCCCTGTAATAGTTGCGAATATGAGTCTGTTTGATACAGTTCTTCGAAATCCAGCCGTACCGGGTTGAATTGATTGATGTCGGCCTTTGTCAGGGGAACAGTGAACACGAAAGTCGTGATAGGCTTGTCCTGATCCAGGTAGAGGTGTCCTTTCATCAGTTCGATAAGCTGCTTCGATATTGCCAGCCCCAATCCATAGCCGCCATGCTTGCGGGTGGTTGATGAATCTGCCTGCGTATATTCGGTGAATATTTTATTCATGTAGGAGGCAGGTATTGGATCACCGGTATTGGAGATTCGAAATTCCAGCGTTTCTGTGGCCTCGCTTCCCTCGATAACTCTGACATCACAGGCTACATAACCCGAGTCAGTAAATTTGATGGCATTGCCCAGCAAGTTGTTAAGAACCTGAGAAAGACGGAAGGGGTCTCCATGGTAGTGATCGTGAATGTCGGTCAGAATGGGAAATCTGAGGTGCAGTGTTTTTTCTTCCGCTTTCAGAGAAACGGCTTGAAATGCAAGCGAGATGATTTCCTTTAGGCTGAAATCCTCGTTTTTAAGGGAGAGTTTTCCTTCCTTGATCTTCTCATAATCAATAGTGTCCTGAGACAAACGAATGGCTTGTTGCACAGAGTCCAGGGCGCGCCGGTAGTAAGCGTTATCGTCGGGAATATTAAAGGTTCTGCGCAGTAATTGAAGAGAAACATTGAACGTGTTCAGCGGTGTATTGATCTCATGGCATGTTTTAGCCATATGACGCTGATAGGCGCTTCGGTCGCTGTCAGAGCGAATCTTGCTCTGATACATGCTGGTAATTTCCAGGGAGCTGACCGCCTGTGAGGCGACAAGTTTTGCCAGGTTCACATGGTGCTGATCAAAGGCTTCCCGTTGCTCGCTTTCAAAATACAGTGCGCCCACTGCCTGGTTGCTGCTGTCCACCAGCGGCAGGCAGCAAATAGAGCCGATTTCAGAACTGCTCAGATTCTGAAAGGAAAGATCGTCAGAATTCAATGTATCACTGATGATAACGCTGTTCTGGGATTTCAGCACCTGGTCTATTACTTCAGGTACGCATTGACTGAATTCGGTATAGAGGTTCTCCCACCTGGATAGTTTCCCTCCCGGAAATACAAATTGCGATCGTACTCGAAATGCACCGTTTGGCTGCTTGAGGATAAGGAGGCCGTTGTGGGCGCTGATCAGCCGTGTAGTTTCTTCAATAATTGCGTTTTCCAAACGTATGATGTTGAGCTGCTCCATGGTGAAGCGGCGAAATATCGGTAAGATAGACTGGATGTACTGGTTGCTGATATCCAGCGATATCGAGGTTCCATGGATATCATACTGTTCGCATAAGCGTCGGTGCTTTTCTTTGTAGCCCGCTTCCGCGTAGTTCTGCGCTGCAATCTCTGCATGATGTTTTATCTTATCCAGCTCTGCACCAGTCGCCTTGAAGAATCCTGCCATACGTTCATTGATTAGCGCCGCATCATGAAATTTGGCCTCCGAAATGGCGACGGTGTTTGCGCGCTTATAATACCTGGTTGCCAGTTCATCCAGTCCCGGCACCAGGGAGAGAAGCTCGGCAATATGCAGATCATAGAGATGGGCATAGTTGTAAGAACAGTGCTTGGCGTAGTGTCGTAACCGCAATGTGTTTGGTAGCAGCGAAGCAACTCCTGTTAGCCGCTTCAGAGTGGAGCTTCTTCTTAGCGTGGATGTCTTGGAGAGGGTATGAAACAGATGAAACATGGTAACAAAGGGTAAGCCGTAAGCTCCTTTGATAATGCGTTTCCCCAATCGATAAGCTTTCAGGGCCTGTTCGTGCTCGCCATAGATGACCGCCATAAAAGCTTTTGTGTAGTAATAGGTAAAACTGACTGTTTTGTCTCGGCCCCTGCGATGAAATTCCAGGTGGTCTCTTTCGTTATACTTGTCACCCACAAGCTGGGTTGGATTCCTGTTTGGGTAACACAGGTTGCGAATACCCTGCCATATTATTTTGTGTATATGGACCTGTGCGTTTTGGTTGAACTCCTGTAGTTGTGGAAAAGCAAGTTCCATTTTCCTGTCCAGCGAAGCCAGTTCGTGCCCACGAATGGTTGCTGTAGCAAAATAGGCAACGTTGGTGAAGGCTGCTGTTTCGTATTCTTTTGCTAGTACACACTGGGTAAAGGTTTCTCCCAGGGCGTCTTCACAAACCTTGAGAGGTTCCTGCCATGGGCGGATCATTCCGTTGAAATAGAATCCGATTACCGCTTCTGCGGGCTTCCGGTTGGCGAAGCGGCTTGCGAGCGACAAGCCGATCCGGTGAAAGTAGCTGGATAATACCGGAGATTTAATACCAATCTGGAGAATGAGCCCCAGCATGACGACAGCTTGTGCTGATTCGACCGTAACGCCCTTTTTCAGGGAATACAGCAGGCTTTTTAATGATAGCAGGGGCATAAGATCAGGTTCAGCCATATAGGAGGATGCACCAATCTGCTGATTTAATCTCATGATGGCCTGAACTCTGGCGTTCTTCGATATGGGAGCCTCAGTGAGGCGTTTTTCAGGTTTGGTTCCCAGGCGAAGAAATATCAGAATGGCGATAAAAAGGGTTCTCAGAATGTAAAGATCGGACGGCAGATGATACCCGAGAACCGCCAGTTGCTTTCTGCCCAGTTCGATAGCGTTGGCATGCCTGTCCTGGGCCTTATAGGAGTCAATTATGATCTCGATGATTGGCGTTTTATCTGCCGATCTTAAATATCTCTGGCATGCAGCCAGCCCGTGCTTTTCTACCAGGTCATGTTTTTGCAGTTCTTGCAATACTAAAAGGTAGGTGCGGATGACAAATAAAGCAGAACTGTAATCCCTGCGCCATATATTATCGTCAAGAATCATGAATGCCATTTCAAAATAACGGCTGGATCTTTCATAGTTGGCGCGTACCTTGGCTGCGTAGCCGGCCGTCATAAACACACGCGTACTGGTTATCCGGTCGATGAACCCCTGGTCATAATTGACAGCAAACTGATCAGCCAGTTTATACAGCAGTGACGTGTTGATATTCTGGTATGAGGCAAAAAGAATGTCGACGATAGTGTGATGTGTTTTTCTGCGTAATTCCGGGTCTGTGTTATAGAGCAGGATCTCTGCCACTTTCGGATTGGATAAGGCAAAGGTTGTTAGTTCCTGCGAACGATCCCGCTTCAGGATCTCCAGCTCAAGAAAATAGTTAAGGTGTTCCTGGTAGTTCTCAATATCAAGAGCGTCAAAAAGTTTCGCCAGTGATGCTTCGTCAATAGAAAATCCGATGCTGGCAATGGTGCACAGCATCATGAGCTGCGTATCGGTCAGTACAGGGAATAGTTCCAGAAAAGCATCCAGATCTGAGCTGTAGCTTTTTTCATTCCTTATGGATGAAATATCCCATTTCCAGATATGGTCAGAATCCGATTGATAAACCAGCCCTTTTTTAATCAGTAGATCCAGGTATTGTTTGATATGGTTGGGGGCGCCGCTGGTTTTTTCCAGTAAAACTTCCGCCAGTTCCAACGTGCTGGAAGCGGCCGGAGCCAGAAACTCTTCCAATAATCTGCTTATCAGATCAAGACCCATCGAATCGAGGTCTATCCGGTTAATGCTGGAAGGGGTGTCTGATGTGGATAGTAGTGCTCTTTGCAGCAAGCTGACGTGGCTGCCCGGACCCAGCGACTCCTCACAAAAAGAGATGACAATAAGGATGTTGGTGTACTTTTGACCCTCGTGGGCACGCTCTACAAGCGAGGCAAGCTTCTGAGTTAATTTTTCACCAGATTTGATATGAATCATCAATGGTGCTGATGATGAAGCCAGATTATCTGCTATTGACAGCAGCTCGTGAAAAAGCTCCAGCTCATCAAGTTCGTGATCCGGTTCTTCATTGCAGCCAAGTAACGTGGCGAAGTAGGGCTTCAGCGAACGCAGATTCTTGAAATTCAGGTTAAAGGCAGAGAGTCGTTGCAGGATCAGTTGCTGGTTTTCGCTTTGGCAGGATAAAAAAAGGTTTTCCAGCATGCTGGCAAAACGCTTTATTTGCGAGGTTTCTTCGTCGTTATACCGGGACGAGGCAAGATCCAGCTCGCTGTAGCGTACCGCCGGATTGTCGCGTAAGAAGGTGTTGATGAGCTCCGATTTGCCAATACCTTGACGGCCATTCAGAAAAATCAGCTCTAGCCCACCATTTTCTGCGCGAGTGAGGGCCTCACCGAGTAAATGTAACTCATGAATTCTGAAACGGATTTGTTGTTTTAATAGGTTCAGTTCAGTATGAGCATTCATAATCAGATCACATCCTTATGTTTCCATAGGGACCAGATCCTAGCAGTCGTTTAAATGTGCTAATTGCATGGCATAGAGAGCCGCTGTGATTTTGGCGGTCTTAACCATTTTTTCGGCAATCTCCTCGGTAATAAATGGAAGATTGATCAGCATCAGAAATCTGTTGATATGTTCCTGGTCTGCCTGTGCATGGTGACGCAGAAAACCAAGCCCTTTACCCTGTAAATCCAGCGTGCTGTCGATTCTGTCGGCCCATTCCCCTGCTTTCATCTTGCCCATGCCTTCTATGATGAACAAGGCTCCCAGCATGTGGATGGGATTGGGCTTTGAGGATTCAGAAAACATAAAGGCGGATAGGGCAGCCGACCCAATATTCTGTGGCTGGTTGATAATGTCTTCGCGGCTACCGCCCAATGCGACATAGTCATTTTCCAGCATTTGATAGTCCATGTTTTCGTCATAGAGACTCTGGACAATGCGCTGGCGGAGAAGCACGAAATTTGGGTTCTCAGCGATGTTCAGATAAGAAAGCGCTCTGCTGATCCAGTTCGCACCATCAATAACCTGCTGACGCATATTGCATATCAGCGCCATATACTCTTCACGGCTGATTTTTGAATCCAGTATGTTGCGAACCACGGGCACCTGTTCCAGTGAAAGATCAAATTCCTTCCACAGGTACGCGAATTCGGTGGCAAGGAATCTGGGTATCGGCGAGGTAAATGAAATACCTGCCTGTCCCAGCGGGGATTCAGCAGCGAGCTCTTCGAGGCTGATCTCTGAGCGGTTAATGCGGTTGAGGGTATATATAGTCGACATAATCACACACACGTAAATTGGGCATAACAGTAACTGAAGCGTGCGCTTTCAGGTACCATGATGAGCACGGTTTCACCTGGCAGGATTTTGCCGCTTTTAATAGCCTCATCCAGAATGATGAAAATTGCGGCGCTGCCAGTATTGCCTTTGGTGTTGAGGTTTGAAAACCATTTTTCCTTGCCAAGGTCCAGGCCTGCCTGATTGATAAAGGAAAGCAGTTCTTCGGCGAAAAAGTACGATGACATATGGGGCATGAAATGGTCTATCCGGGAAAGATCAACCAGGCCCAAGTCGATTATGCGCTGTAGTTCGCGCAAACCGATTTTTCCAATATGCTCTTTCAGAAGATCCGTGTCCTGGCGAAGGTTGATCATTCCTTTCTTCTCCGCTTCAGAAAAGCAGGATTGACCCAGCCAGGTGTCTTTAATGCCAATGGAACGGTTCTGGTTGGCACCAATATACATGCAGGGATCAACTTCATTGGCATAAGAATTTATTTCGATCCAGTCGAGCCTCAGGCTTGGACGGTCTGATGCAGGTTTGGATTCCAGAAAGAATGCCCCGGCGCCATCAGAAAGCATCCATCTCAGGAACTCCGCTGCAAAATAGTTGTAGCCATCATTATCGGTTCGAAGTGTCTGACGGTTTTCAAACTCTTCTTTGAAGAATGAGCTACGCAACGTCGCGCTGGGGCGATCAGAGGCCGCAACCAGGGCATTACGCTTTTTTCCTGTCATGATATGCAGGGCGGCGGATTCCAGGGCGGTCATACCTGCCAGGCACACACCTGTCGTCGGAATGCATTGCACGTTGCCTAACCCCCGGGAACCCAGTCTGCCGTGAAGTTGCTGGGCGAAAGAGGGTATTATCAGGTCGCCCATTGTTGTGCCGGCGGCGATACACTCAACGGAGTTTAAATCGGTATGGGCATAGTCGAGCGCTGCCAGGCAGGCATTCTCCGCCATTTCTTCGTTAAGGTGGGTAATGTTGCCATTGCTGTCCAGGGCGTAGTGCCGGGACTCGATGCCGTTGAGCGCAAGCACGCGATCCCTGACGGGCTTCAGGCGCTCACTCACTGCGCCAATGTAGCGATCAAGATCGGGGTTGCGGATGGGTTCTCCAGGCAAATAACTGCCAAATCCTGTCAGGAACACATCATTGGTGGTAACAGAAGCCACGAAACTATGCTTCCTGTATAAAGCTGAAGCTGGCGTCTTTGTACTTGGTGTTAACCAGGCGGCTCGCGTTCTTTAAAGTGTAGTAGGGTGTGTCAGCCAGTAGTTGATTGGTCACGTGGCTTGCACCCCACATTTTAAGGAGACTCACACCGGGCTCTACATGGGCTTGATAGACTACTTTCACCCGGCCATCTTCTGTCGGTTCAGCAGTTACAAATCCGGTAATTCCCTGCATATGTCCCCGGCGGCTTTCTGCCAGAACGGGATGCTGCGGGATATATTCCATGCTATAGGTGACCCTGAGGGTTTCGGGGCATTGGGAAACTTTGTTGCGAACCACCAGATCGCGCTTCGGCAGAGGCGTGAAGTCAAAAGCCATATAGGCAATCCGTTCCTGATCATCAACACTTTCCAGAAGACGGACTTCCTCTGTTTTGTGCATCCAGGATGCCATATTGTCTGCATCGAGGGTTAGTGCGACCAGCGACGATAAGCGTGTATCAAAGTAGGTTTCGCCCCTGAATTCTCTGAAGGCGCTTCCGGGTACATCACGCTTGTAGGTGGAAATCCCCGCTTTGGTTGAAATATGCTTCCATTCTGATGACATGGTCAGTTCTCGCTTTAGTCCAGCCCGGGATGATGTCTGAGATTGCGGCCCGATGAAAGTGTCCCCGAGGCAATGGTTTCATCCCTGTTTGATTCTTATTGATTGTATTAAAATTGTACGATTGCTATATTAACAAATCATATATAAGAGGCAATATGTATCACATTATTTTATGCACAAGCCCAATGAATCGGATCAAATTGACCTAAAGCTGATCAGCATCTTCCTGGGGCTGCTTGAAACCGGCAGTCAGACGGAGGTGGCAAGGGACAATCAGCTGACTCAACCTGCTATCAACAGGTCCCTTCAGAAGCTGTCTGGTATCTATCAGGATCCCTTGTTTACCTACGACAAGAAGAAAAGACGCTTTTACCCTACCCCAAAGGCACAGGCTCTGGGCCCTGAGCTAAAGAAAGTTCACGATATCATGAAAGGTACGCTTTCCGGGGCAATGAATCACACTTTTGACTATGCGGAGGCTCAGGATACATTCCGTATAGCTCTATCAGCCTATGCATTTTCCAGCCTTTTACATCGCCTGATGGATTATATTTACAATGTCAGCCCGGGTATCAGGCTCGATACCTGCCTGATTGAGCCGGGCTCAGGCGGAGACGTGAAGCCTGTTTCAGACTGTTCAGGTGGGCTGAAAACCGGGGGTATTGACCTCATTCTGGATCAGGAGCGCAGCCACTATAGTTCACTGGAATCAGTACCCATTATTATTGATGATTGGGTAGTAATTGCTGCTGAAACCAGCAAGCTGGGGGCGACACTAAGTCCCGAAGAGTATTTCGCGGCGAAACATATTGTCTGTTCACTTGGCGGGTATGAGTTTGCTGAAAACGAAGTAATGGAGAAGCTTCATATCGGCCTGAAGGTACCGAGTTTTTCTCATATCGTCGAAACTGTTTCGAAGACCAGCTATATTGCGGTCGTTCCCAGGAAGGTGGCCAAGGCCCATTCCAAAGCATTACGGCTGAGACTCTACGAGTATCCATTTAACAGCCGGCCGATAAAACTCTTTGCTTATTACGATAGTGCGGCTGCCAACCAGGAAGCAGTCAAGTGGCTTATTGAGGCGATCTTGACGACGTCATCACTCTAGCAAGCTCGATTGATTAACCAACACTGAGGCGCCAGCAAATGGCTGCTAATGTATATAACCCCCTCCGCTGCACAGAGGAAGCACGTGATTGCAAATCTGATTGGTTATCTGTTGGCAATTTAACTCAATAATCAAGCCGTTGCCTGGACAGTATCTTTTTCCTTGTCCGTAACCGTTGCTTCAGCTTCGCCAATCCGGGATTGCCCCAGAATCATATCCACCGCTTTTTCTGCAATCATTATGGCCGGGGCGTTGGTGTTGCCGCCAATCAACGTCGGCATAATGGATGCGTCCACAACACGTAAACCTTCAACACCATGCACGCGCAATTGCGGATCCACCACCGCCATATCATCAACCCCCATTTTGCAGGAGCCCACCGGATGGTAAACGGTATCGGAACGTTCTTTTAATACCTGTCGGATTTCATCATCGGTGCGCACTTTTTCCGTGAACATATCCTTTGCCATCCAGCGGGACATTGCCGGTGTCTGCATCAGAGCGTGAGTGATCTTGTAGCCTTCCACCAGGTCTTCCATATCCTGCGGATCTTTCAAAAACGCAGGATCAATCAAGGGTGCATCATCCGGATTGGGGCTGGCCAGTTTCACCGTGCCGCGGCTGCGCGGGCGTAACAAACACACATGACAGGAATACCCCTGGCTGAAATGCAGCTTGCGACCGTGGTCGTCCACCAGAGCCGTTACCATGTGCAATTGAATGTCCGGTGCGGGCAAGTCCGGCTGGGTTTTCAGAAAAGCACCGGCTTCAGCAAAGTTCGATGTCCATAAGCCACGACGCTGTTCGCGATAGGTGCGCATGGCTTTGATGGCGCGCCATATGCCGCCCGGTGTAAAGCCAAAGGTAGCCGGGCTGGGTGTGGTATAGCCGAAAATAAAATCCGGGTGGTCCTGCAGGTTTTTGCCCACGCCCGGTAATTCATGCACCACAGGAATGCCGTGTTGTTTCAGTTCGTCAGCATCGCCCACACCGGACAGCAGCAACAGTTGTGGTGACTGAAAGGCCCCGGCTGAGAGAATAATTTCCTTGCGGGCACGCACCGTGCGACGCTCTTTGCCCTGTTTGAATTCCACCGCTACGGCACGTTTGCCTTCAAACAGAATACGTTGTACCTGAGCCTGGGTTTCTACCTGCAGGTTAGGACGCGCCATGTGAGGGAATAAAAACGCCCGTGCGGTACTCCAGCGTTCCCCGTTTTTTTGCGTTACCTGAAAAATGCCGGCGCCTTCCTGTTCCTCGCCGTTAAAATCCTCAATCACGGGTATATGGCATTCTTTGGCGGCATTCAGAAAATAGTCATGGAAGGGACTGTCAGTGCGGCTTTGGCTGACGTTAAGTGGGCCATGCCTGCCGTGGTATTCGTTATCAAAATGTTCATTGTGTTCACTCAGGCGGAAGTAGGGCAGTACGCTCTGGTAATCCCAGCCTTCGTTGCCCAGTTCGGACCAGTGGTCGTAATCCCAGCGGTGGCCGCGAATATATACCATGGCGTTAATGGCCGATGAGCCCCCCAGGCACTTGCCGCGGGGCTGAAATCCCTGGCGGCCATTCAACCCTTCCTGCGGGGTAGTGTCCAGCAGCCAGTTATTGATGGGTTTGGCCAACATCGCCACCGCGCCGGCGGGTACATTCACCAGCAGGCTATCACCGCCACCGCCGGCCTCCAGCAGGCAAACGCTGTTACCGGAATCTTCGCTCAGCCGGCCGGCCATAACGCATCCTGCAGAGCCGCCCCCAATAATGATGTAGTCGAATTCGTTTGCCACGGTTGATCCTCTTTTCGTTGTTATAGCGTTGGCCCGAGGGGACCTGTCTGAGGCTGAGACGAAAATCTATGCGTGTCTCATCATAGCATAAGATCCCCCGAGGGTAACCTGCCTGCAATCTCACAAACAATCTCGATATATTTTTCCGCCGTGAGTGATAGCAGTCTGGGCTGATAGGTAACAATGCCATAATTGCTGGTCAGATTGTTAATGACGGGCACATCCAGCAGGCAGAGCTCATCGCGCGCCAGTTCCTCTTCCACATTGCAGCTCAGCGCAATCCCAATGGCATTGCTGTGTTTAATGGTGGTCAGCATCAGTTGCACACTGTTGCAGGTAAAGGTTTGCAATTGGGCACTGGCGGCCTGCTCGCTCAGGCCAAAAACATCGGCCACCAGCAAGCTGGATAATTGGCTGATGGATGCGTGGGGATAGCGCTTCAGGTCATCAAAGGTCAGCTGGCGTCTGATTGCCAGCGGATGTCCGGGCCGTGCCAGCACTACGCCACTAAAAGACGGCAGAGGTTGAAAACTCAGTTCGGTAAAACCGGCAATACTGCGCTGGCCTGCCAGTAACAGATCCATCTCGCCATCCACGAGCCTGGCCACCAGTGCTTCGGGTTTATCCACAAACAGGCCAAGGCGCACCTCGGGGAAACGATTTAGGAATTCCCCACAGGCACGCGCGCCAATGTGATCGGCAGGAAAGGGGCCACTGCCAATGGTCAGTGTTCCGGCCTTTAGCAGTCGCAACTTGTCGGCTTCCAGCGCGATGTTTTCCAGATCCTGAAGCACCGATCGCGCATGTTTCAGCAAATGCTGTCCGGCAGCGGTCAGTTTAATCGTGCGCTGGCTGCGATCTATCAGGGTCAGATTCAGGCTGTTCTCCAATGCCTGAATGCTGCGGGACAGGGCTGGTTGGGAAATGTGCAGTGCTGCGGCCGCCGCATTAAAATTGCCAAGCTTGGCCAAGACACTGAAATACCTCAGCTTTTTGCTATCAATCAATCCTGTGATACCTTTTGTGCATTAAACAAATAAAAAAGATGCATTGGAATTATAGTGGTAGAGCAGGAATAATGCGGGTTAATTATTGATCAATCGTGAAAGGCAAATCAGAGCGAAAGCTCCGAGGCGCAAAGCTTCCGGTCTAAGGAGTTGCCCATTGGGGCGGTTCTACGATAGCGGAGCTGCCGGTTCCTGGCCTGTGCGCGCTTTGCTTTTCCCGAAAATTCACAGATTCCGCTGAGGACCGCCATGATTGTTCATATTCTCTGCTTCCGGCTGATGCTGGTCGGCCTGTTACTGATTTTGCCTGCCTGCGGTGGTGGCGGCGGAAGTAATGGTGATGGAACATCGGATGCGCCTTCAACCAGCAACCCGGGCTCGGATGACGTTGGTGAATCGGGTGAAGAGAATAATGATGAACAGCAACCCTCAGATCCCGAACCTCCTGTGGTGGATATGGGCGCAGATATTGTCCTCTACAACGATCAGCCCCTTAGCCTGACCGCTACGGTGAGCGGTAATGGCCCTTTCACTTACCAGTGGCAGCAGGTATCCGGTTCTGCAGCAACCATTGGTGATACCGATGCAGTGGAAACCCAGGTCACCTACCTGCCGGCCACAGAAACAGAAGTGTTAACCTTTCAGTTAACAGCCAGCAATGCTGCAGGCAGCCACAGTGATACGGTAAATGTTACCTTGCAGGACCGTATTTATGAAGCCGCAAGGATCGGCAATCCGGCGCTGCTGCCCGACGATGTGAGCGAACTGGAGCAACGGATACTGGACAGCATCTCAACAGAACAGGCCTCGGTAGCAGCCTTGCATGAAGAAGTTTTTGGCGATGACAGTGTGGTCTATGATCCGGGCAGAAGCTCGCGGTTCTTTTCTTTGCTCAGTTTTACCAGCGCCCGGGAAGTGGTGATCGGGAATGACGGGCTGACTTTTATGGCGGCATCGGAAAATGCCGGTCAGCGCACCCTGGCTGTGGGCAGCAATATCATTGTTGAAACCGCTGGCGGTTCCCATGGGGCCTTTGAGCCACAACTGGTTAAACTGTTGAACTGGCTGCTGACGCCGCTTTCTTTGGAAGCGGGTGGGGATAACATCAGGGTGGCACTGATGCTGATGAGCAACAGCCACATGAACACAACCGAAAACTGGCTGCAAGCGCAAAATGCAAACGTCACCCTGGTTCGCTGTACCGATGAGCCCGCATTAACCGCCTGTCTTGCGGATGCGGATCTGATTATTACGGGGGCCAGTGCGGTGATGGCGGAAGCCAGTGTTACTGCCGCGCTGGATCAGGCCGCTTCCAATCAGCAGGCGTTGCTCTACACCCATAACGGCAGCTGGAATTCCACTGCACTGACGAATCCCGTTCTTACTTACTTTGGTGTGCAAACTCAAAGTCCCGGCAGCGCAGGGAATTTTTTCAGTCGTGATGCCGCTAACTGGGATTCGGCAGCCAGCATGCGTGATGCCAGTGGCAGTCTGGGTGCCATCGCCGGCCTGGTGTCCCGTTTTCAGAATAATACGTTCAGCTTTTCCATTGCAGACTGCAACGATGGCGACAGTGATTGCGGCACAGTGCCAGCATTTGCCAGTGAGTTTCTGGATTCCGCCGAAACCCTGCGGGACAGGGTGAAAACCTATGATGAAAGTGGGACTGATATTTTCAGTGATGCCACGGGTTACCCGCTGGAAAAATTACTGATACTGCTGGCAGATCAATACCGCCAGGGTGTTAGTTTTCCCATGTCCAAAACCAGTACCGACACGCGAGCGTATTTGAAAAGCTATTTTGCTGATCATCTGGTTTATAACAACCGTCAGTATAATCCGATGCAGGCGGATCTGGGCAATTTCAGCCGCACCGATTTCAGTCATATTACACCGCTCAATAAAACCATCGCTATCACCAGTCGGGAGCGTTTTCGCGCGGCGGGCGTGTACGCTCTGCCCGGGCAGACCTTTACGGTAACCCGAACCGACAGCAATACATCTGTAAACGCCAGCGTGTATGTAAATAGCCTGCGTTCGTCCTCCACCCAGCATATGGCCCCGGCCAATGGCTATAACCGACCCAAGTTTTTACAGTCCCATCATGTGCCTGTGGCGGCGGGTGCCACCATTGAGCTGACATCCCCCTATGGTGGCCCGGTACAGATTGAATTTGAAGATGCCGGCACTGAGATGAGTTTTGAATTTACCGGGGTAGGCCAGCATCCGTTCTGGAAAACAGGAGATGACAATGCTGCTTTTATAGCGGCTCTGGCTGCGGATCAGTATGACTGGGCTGAAGTGGCAGCAGAGCATTTTGAGCTGCACCAAACCGTTGAAAAAATGCAGTCCACCTTGTCTGACAGTCGCTGGGATACGCCGGCAGAACTGGAAACTTACATCACCCGTTATCATCACAATTATCACAAAGTGCTGTCCGGCTATCAGGGTGAAAGCATTGATGTGATTGCCGAAATCCATAACTTTGCCACGGCAAACGATTATGTGGTTCCGGTGTATGCTGACGTACAGCACTTTAACGGTGATCAGCCAACCTGTGGTTACGGTTGTTCAGGCAATCCTTATGATGCGGCCTGGTCATTCAGTGCATTGGGTCATGGTGATCTTCACGAAGTGGGGCACAATTTTGAAAGCGGCCGTTTCAAGTTCAATGGTTTTGAAGGCCACGCCACCACAAACTTTTATTCTTACTATGTAAAATCCCGGGCTTTTGCTGAAGAGGGCATTGCCCATAATTGCCAGTCGCTGCCATTCGATGCGATCCTGACAGATATTCAGGCCAGTCAGTTGCAAGCCGATCCCGCGGCCTATATGGCAACTCTTGGTTACAGCGGCTGGAATTACGGTGTGGCTCTGGTGATTGAAATGATGATGCACGCAGAAGAAAACGGCACCCTGCAAAACGGCTGGCACCTGGTTCCCCGCCTGCATTTGCTGGAGCGGGCTTTTGAAACGGCCGATAATAATGATACCGACTGGGATGCCGCAAAAGCGTCACTTGGTTTTGCGAGTTATAACCGCAACGAAGCGCTGGCGATCGATAATAATGACTGGCTGCTGATTGCGGCCAGCTACAGTGCCGCGTTGGACTACCGGCCATTCATGGATTTACTGGGATTAAGCTACAGTGCCAAGGCCAGTGCGCAGGTGGCGGCTTTGGGGTATCCTGCCGTTGAAAACGCTTTTTATACACCGGCCAGTAACAATGGCTATTGCGCCAGCCTGACAGGGCATGGCAAAACGAGTTTCTAGAGACAAGAGTTGATAAATAAGACAGGGCTCCACAGCGGCTGGATACCGGATCCGGTTATCTGGCCAAAACCGGTGTCCCTACTATCAACTGGCGTTGCGTCAGCACGCAATGGCGGTTGGTAAATTGTCATTTTTAGCGGTACATTCCAATGATGACCCTCCTCGAAACCCTGACATTCTTCAGTATCATGGTTGCTTTGGCCGCCATTCCCAGCACCAGCGTGGCACTGGTGGTGACGCGTGCCGCCACATCCGGGATAGGCAGCGGTATGGCTGTGGCAGCCGGTATTGTTCTGGGTGATCTTGTTTTTGTTTTGCTGGTTATTGCCGGGTTGTCGGTTGTGGCTGAATCCCTGGGAAGCCTGTTTGTCATCATCCGCTACCTGGGGGCTGCTTATCTGATCTGGTTGGGGCTGTCCCTGGTTCGTACTAAAACGCGTGCGGACAGCGCATCAGCTGCCCCTTCAGCTATTCGGGGAAGGGCCGATCTGGCCACCAGCTTTATTGCAGGCTTTCTGCTGACACTGGGGGATATCAAAGCCATGTTGTTTTATGTGAGCCTGTTTCCGATGTTTGTGGATCCGGCGGCATTGCAGCTTATTGATGTGCTAGTCATTATGGCGGTAACCGTGTTTGCCGTAGGCGGCGTAAAGGCCGGTTATGCGTTGTCGGCCACCAGGGTATTGTCGTACGCAAGCAATGCAACCATGGGTAACAGGGCGCGCAAACTGGCCGGCGGTTTTATGGTGGGTGCAGGTGGTTATTTGATCGTAAAATCCTGAAGGGCTGGTGCCGGTCATCGGGGTTTCATGGAAACTGACGATAATGCTCAGGCTTTGCTGACGCTGCGCGGTCAGCTGTTTTGGGAAAAACGTTTATTCACTACTTTTAAATGCAAGATTGGGCTGAATGTTACAACGCTTTTTAAATCAAATTAAACAAAAACCGGTGATCGATGATGCCAGCCGTGACTGGCTGCTGGAAGCGTTTGCCTGGGCATTAAGAAATGCCGACGCCGACGTGTTTTACCGCAACACACAGCTGGTATTACCAACCCCGGAATTTTTTCCGGATCGCAGCCAGAGTGCTGGCGAAATGATGGGTCAGGTGCTGGGGCGGGTTACCAACTATGCCCATATGGAGCATTGGCCTTTTGCGTTGCTGAACCCGCAGGAATTTCAGGCGCTGGAATCCCTGGATCCGGTGATGGATGGCCGCATACGGCGCCAGCCCGGTTCGCAAATGGCGGAAGTACAGCAGCTGCCGCTGTTGCCTCTTACTTGTCTGCCGCAACAGCTGAATAATCCGGAAGCCCTGATAGGGAGTCTTTCTCAAGGGGTCAGTTATTATCTGATGACGCAAATCCGGGAGCTGCCGCCCGGTGGGCGTTCCTGCCTGCCCCAGGCGGTTGACCTGCTGGGGGTGTTCCTGGGATTTGGTGTCATGCTGGCCAACTCTGCCTATACCTTCCGGGGTGGCTGTGGCAGTTGTTATAATCCGCTGGCGGTTCGTAGTGCGGCGCTCACCGAAATTGATACAGTGTATGCGCTGGTAATATTCTGTGAACTTAAGGGCATTCCTGCATCTGAAGTAAAACCCCACCTCAAGAAATACCTGCGCCCCACTTTTTCCCGGTCTCTGCGTGAGGTTCAGCAGCTCGGGATCGGTAACGCCCCATCCCTAAAATTACCGGAATCAGAATCAGTGTGATGGGTGTTGCAAACAACTCACCAAATACCAGGGAGATCGCAGCAGGTTTCAGGTACTGAGCCTGTTCACTGGATTCACTGAGCAGCGGGATCAGGCCGCATACCGTTGTGACTGTTGTCAGGAAAATGGGTCTCAGGCGGCTTTTTCCCGTTTCAATCAGCGCAGATGTTAGTGGCATGCCCGCGGCGTGCAATTGATTAAAGGCGGTCATCAACACCAGTGAATCGTTGATGACAACACCTGTCATGGCCATCATGCCGAACATGGAAAGCAGGCTCACTGGCACGTCCATTATGCCATGGCCCAGAATGGCCCCGGCGAAACCGAATGGAATCACCAGCATAATAACGAACGGTTGCCAATAAGATTTGAGCGGAACTGCCAGCAGTACATAAATCAATAATAAGGTTAGCAGCATGGCTTTTTTGAAGCCCGCCTGCACTTCTGTGATTTCTGCAAACTCGCCAACCGCCTCTATTTTTGCCTCCGGGTAGCGTTTGCTCAGGGTGGGCAGGCTATCGCGTTGAAGGCGTGCCCAGGTTTCTTCAGGAGAACTTACTGAGCGGATCTGCCGCCAATAGACAGTGATCACCTGGTCCCGGTTGCGACGATACAACACTTCCGCTTCCCGCGTGTATTCCAGATCGGCAATTTCGCCTAATGTGACGAAACTGTCTTTCGCCAGCATCACTGGTGTACTTTTTAACTGGGTGATGGTTTTCTTGTTCCGTTCCGGAAAGCGAACAAGTACCTGGGTTTCCTCACCCTGATCCAGTATCCGGTGCACCTCCATATTGCCATAGGCCCCGCCTATCAAGACGGCCAGTTGGCGTTGGTCCAGTCCGAGTCTTTCGCCGCGTGCGTTGAGTCTGATATTCAGCTGGCGCTTGCCGCCCTGACCATCGTCATAAATATCCTTAACGCCTGGCAGCGCTGCCAGGCTTTGCTTCAGTTCGTCAGCCACCTGTTTTGCCGTTTCCCGGCTTTTTGCTGCAATGGCTATGGTCGTACCACCGGCTGGCTCATCGGCCAGCGAAAAGTTTACCGCGTAGCTGCCTTCAACGTTCCCTGTTGCTTCCTTCAGGACTTTCAAAAAGTGGTCATTGGGAATGTTTGCCAGCGCCTCGGGCGATAATTCGGCGGTCAGTTCTATCTCATGGGTGCTTTCCGTTGCCACCAGGTACCTTTTGATGGGGGACTTCGTCAAACCGTATTCCTTGATGAGCTGTTCCGAAGTGGCCTTGATAGCGCTTTCCAGCTGATCGGTGTTCCTGCTGATCAGCGGCAGGGTTGAATCCTGCAGCATGGTGATCTTGATAGTGGCATAGCGGCCGGGAATTTCAGGGAAAAATACCGAGTCTATATGGCCCTTGAACAGCGCACCGTAAGCAAACAGAAAAAAGCTGACGAATAGCGCCAGTGTCAGCTTCTTGTTTTTCAGACCAAGTGTCAGCAGGGGAATATAAAGCCGTGTGGTGGCACACTCCAGGGCGTTGAGGCATGTGGTTCTTAACTTGCTTAACCAGGCATCTGCGATATTGGGTTTCTTTACCGACTGTTGATAGCTTAAATGACCTGGCAATATAAACTTGCTTTCAATGAGTGAAAAGAGCAGCGCGAAAATAACAACGGCGGAAAAGCCTGCCAATACTTTTGCCAGTTCATTTTCAATCCAGAGCATAGGTGAAAAGGCTGCAACAGTTGTCAGCACGCCAAAGGTGGTAGCAACTGCAACCGATTTTACCCCGTGTCGTGCCGCCAGTTTTGGATCATCGATACGTTGGCGCTCTTTGTGAATGCTTTCACCCACCACCACGGCGTCGTCTACCAGAATGCCCAGCGCCAGAATAAAGCCGAACAGGGTAATATCGTTGATGCTGTAATCAAGTGCTGGCAGGCCCATTAACCCTACCGCTCCAGCGATGGACACCGGAATCCCCACGGCCACCCAGAATGCCAGGCGCACTTCCAGGAACAGCCCCAGCAGTAAAAGTACAATCAAAAAACCCTGCCATGCATTGGTGCCCAGCAGGTCCAGCTGTTCTGCTATATAGGGAGACATGTCCGCCATTACGTCAAGTTGAATGTCGTTGGGTAATACGGGTTTGAGTTCGTCAAGCACGGAACCAATTGCGTCACTGATATGAAACAGGTTGTCTTTCTGGCTGGTGGATACCATCAATGCCACTGCCTGCTTGCCCTGAAAGCGCACAATACTGTCAATGTCTTCAAAATCCCGTTTAATGGTGGCCACATCACCCAGCCGAACGCTGGCATTGGTGGAGTGAACAATGGGAATATTTCCCAGCTTTATCAGGTTGTCGGCATAGCCACTACCTTGAAGCACGATATTGCCGTTTGCTGATTTCAGTTCGCCGCTGCGGTGCTCGTGAGACCACTGGTCAATGCCGGCGGCAATGGTTTCAATGTTCAGGCCATAGAGCCGCAGTTTTTCCGGACTGGGTTCAACCACCAGCTGGCGTTTGCGTTTTCCCAGGTTGGTCACTTTGGAAATGTCCGGGTGTTTCTTCAGTGCTGTTTCCACCCGGGTAGAAACCTGTTGAATCAGATCATCGTCGGTGCCGCCATAGACTAATACGAATGCGGCCAGATTGGTGTATTCATCCCGGTATATACGGGGTCGTTCCGCCAGTGCAGGAAAGCCCTGAATGCCTTCTACCTGGTTGCGGATCTCCTCAATCAAGCGATCCAGATCAGTACCGGTGTTTTTCTTGACGACCACCGAAGACAATCCCTTACGGGACTGGCTGGTAACCGAGTTAATGCCGGCAATACCGCTGATGGCTTCTTCAATGCGCTGAGTAATGCCCTCGTCCACCTGGGTTGCCGTGCCGCCGGGATATAGTGTTGCGATTTCAAGGCGAGTGGGTGGAATTTGCGGAAAGCTTTCCACCCGCAGGTTTTGCAACGACAGCAGCCCCGCTGTCAGAATAAAGACCATTAAAAGATTGGCAGCAACGGGGTTGTCCAGAAACCAGTCTGTCAGATACTTCATGGGGACCCCGCTAAAATTCCAGGTGATCTATTGTCTGGCCCTGCAGCATGGTGCCCAGCGGATACCTGACTAACAGACGTTCCTGCTCAGGGTGTTCTGTAAACCGGAACAGCACCTGTTCACTCTGTTCAGCCAGCAGTTCAATAGTTTCAAGCTGCAATTGATGGTCTTTAACGCTCCAGACTTTGCCATCCTGTGTGAGTACAGACGCCGGAGTCCTGAAAACATTATCCAGCGGGTCGCTGGTAAAAATAACCTGTACCTGCTGGTCCGGCAGCAGGGGGTGGGCCTGTTCATAGGGTGCATCCACTTGCAGCATCATGCTGCGTTGCCGGGTTACCGGATCCATCACCGGGCTCAGGTAGCGTACCTTGGCGGGCCATGTTTGGCCGTCAGGTGCCACCACTTTTATGTGCTTGTCAGATTGAAAACTGTTGCGAATACGGTTCCAGTCAGTGGCGGGCAATTCAACTTTTATATCCAGTGAATCGCTGGCGGCAATGGTAAAGAGCGTCTCACCACCATTCACCCAGGCGCCCGGTGATACGGAATCCGAAATGATGACGGCATCAAAGGGCGCCAGTATGTGGGTGTCTTTCAGTTGTTGCCGGGCCACCGCCAGTGTCGCGATGGCAGCCTGCAGGTTGGCATTGGCTGCGTGGACATGGGGTTCAAAGCGCCCGAAGGCGGTTGGCGCCTGGTCCACCTGTTTGGCGATAAGCTGGTGTTTCTCATTGGTGGCCAGTTCAAGTCGGGCCTGGGCCACTCTGGCTTCGGCGGCTTTCACTTCCGCCAGATAGCTTGTGTCTTGAAGTGTCACCAGAACCTCGCCTTTTGCCACCCGTTCGCCAGGCACAGCCCGCCCGGAGAGCTGCTCAACTCTTCCTCCCACCGAAGCCGTAACCGCTGTCATCCAGCGCGCCTGAGTGATGCCGGTAGCCTCGGTATCAATCCTGGCGGTAGCTGGCCCGGCCCGGACCACGGTGACTGAAACTTCTGTAATATCAGCAGGTTGGGTTGCCTTGGTGGCTGTTTCCCCGCTGAATAACCAGGCAAGCGCCAGTACCAGTAACGCCACAACGGCAAATCGGGCCAGCTTGCCGGCGATGGCTTGTGTTTGTTGCAGCATTTCTCACCTGAAAGATATGGAACATGCTTGTACCATAAGACAAATTGAGATATGGTACAAGCATGTTCCACAAAATTGAGGGTTTTTCTGATGAGTAAACAGCCGGACGCCAGGATTCAGAAATCACAGGCGGCCTTGTTAGCCGCCGGTATGGAGCTGTTGAGCAAAAACCCGGAAGCCACCTTAAGTGAAATAGCACAGCAGGCTGGTGTAGGCAGAACAACCCTGTACCGGCTTTACGAAACCAAGGAACAGCTGATCAAGGCCATTGCTGTTCAGTGCATGGAATCCTTTGATGTGGCGACTGAGCATTTGGAGAGTGAAGCCAAATCCGCATTGCATGGGTTCCATTTGATGTTTAAAGCCATTCTTCCGCTGGCGAAGGAACTGGAGTTTTTAATGAAGCTGGGCGATATCGCCGAGAATGATCCCGAGCTGATGGCAATCTATGACAAGCAACAGCAGGAAATGACCCAGCTGGTGGAGCTGGCAAAGCAGGAAGGCAGTATTCAGAAAAAAGTACCCACGTTGTGGATTGTGAATTTGCTGGATGGCTTGTTTTATTCGAGCTGGCTTACCCTGAATGCCGGGATCATGAGCCATGATGAACTGGCGGATTTGATGTTTGAGACCCTGTGTCATGGCGTTGCAAAAAAACGCTGGTTCTGAATCTTTGCCGGATTCGCCAGCGTTATCACTGAAGACGATATTCCTGCGTTTCAAGTGGAGAATATCCTTCACGTTTTCCCTGGTGTTCATTGAAACGCTACTGGATTTGCTCTACCCGTTATTTATTGGCTGGGCCATTAATGATTTGCTGGCCGGTAAATATGACGGGGTTTATCTGCTGGTAACCTTGGGAGTGGCTAGTATTCTTATTGGCAGCGCCAGGCGATTCTACGACACCCGTATCTATGCCGGTATCTACAAAACCATAACCCCGGAGATGGTCAGCAGAGAAAAACTCAGAGGTCAGAGCACTTCCACTATTGCTGCCCGGTCGCAACTGCTGACAGAGTTCGTTGAATTTCTGGAAAATGCCATGCCGGAAGTGATTGGTTCAATGGTGGGGCTGGTGGGGGTTCTGATGATTATCAGTGCCCTGAATATCAATGTGTTTGCCGCATGCCTGTTATTACTGGGCCTGATTCTGCTTATCTATATGCTGACCGGTAGTTTGAACTATCGCCTGAACGCGGGTTATAACGGCGAGCTGGAAAATCAGGTGGGCATGATTGAACAGCAGAATATGAAGTCTTTAAAAGCGCATTATCACAAACTAATGAGCTGGAATATAAAACTCAGTGACCTCGAGACAGGTAATTATTTTTTGATATGGCTGGGCGTGGTGGCCTTGTTTGCGTACTCACCGGTAGCAGCCATTGGTCAGGGTGAGCTGAACTACGGCCTGATTTTTTCACTGATGATGTATGTGTTTGAGTTTATCGAGAAAGCAGCCACGCTGCCTTTGTATCTGCAGCAGATCATTCGTTTGAAGGAAATATCAACACGAATTGCGTAGTAATCAGGAACGCCGGTATGCAGGTAGGCCTGTTGTTAATTTATAAATACGTTTCAGGAGTTGGAAATCAATGAGAAAAACCCCGTTGTCTGTATTGGCCGTCGGTTTAGTGTTTGCCGGTAACGCAAACGCTGATAACTGTAAGAATTACCTGTCAGGTAAGGCAGATTATTCACAGGAAGAACTCTGTTTTTACGCGGGATTGGGTGTGGCAGGGTTTCAGAGTGAATATGAAGAAAGTGACAATGGCGCGTTGTTTCCAATGTTCCTGCTAATGAGTGATGCCTTCTATTGGGTCAATGAAGAGGTCGGTTTCTATTTTGTGGGCGATGAATCGAAAGAAAAATACTGGGGCGTAGCGGCTACGCTGGCCTATGTCGACGAAGGCTTTAAGGAGCCGGAGGATGAGCCGCAGTTACGGGGGCTTGATGAACCGGATGCGACTATTGATGCAGGCATCAAGTTTGGTGTCGGTGGCTCCTGGGGAGATGTTGAAGTGCACCTGAGCCAGGACGTGAGCAATGAGCATGACGGCCTGCGAATCCGCTCGGGTTACGGCTTCCCTTTTTCCTGTGATGATTTAACCATTACGCCCAATATCAGTTTTACCTATTCAAGCGAGCAACGGGCAAATTATTACTATGGTGTGAGTGCGGCAAATGCCAGCGTGTCCCGTCCGGCCTATGAGCTGGATGCCACGCTGAATTACTCATTGGGTTATGATCTGACCTATACGCTGGATAGCCATTGGCTACTGTTTCACTCCCTGGGGGTTACCGTTTTAGATGATGATATCAGTGATAGCCCGCTGGTGGTTAATGATGACCCCGGGTTTATCTCTTTCGGGGTCTTTTACGCGTTTGATTAGTATCAATAGTAATTCAGTTTTGGGGTGGGACCAGCGTCGCGATGGCTAGCATGAAGTTTCAACAGGATGGCAATGTACCCATTTTTCGTGGGCTGCTGTTTTTGTGTCTGACTATCTTTATTTTTCCAGGGTGTGCTGTTGACGGAACAGAGTTCAGGCAGCAGCGCATGGTTTTTCAATCGGGCAACAATACGCTTTTGGGTGCTCTGATTACCCCGCGTGAAACTAACGGGCCGGTTCCGGTGTTGGTCTTTGTTCATGGTGACGGTGAGTTGAATTATGATGCGTATGGGTATTATCGCCCGTTCTGGGAGCAGCTTGCTGCACGGGGGATTGGCGCATTTGTCTGGGATAAGCCGGGTATTGGCGGTTCGTCGGGAAACTGGGAGCGGCAATCCATGGCGGACCGGGCTGCCGAGGTAAAAAATGCAGTGGCCTTTTTACGTTCCCAGCAAGATCACCCCGTTTCAATGATCGGATTGATAGGCTTTAGCCAGGCTGGCTGGGTAATGCCTTTGTTAGATGCAGACCAATTGGCCCTGAGCTGCATGATTTTTATCTCTACAGCGGTAGACTGGCAGGAGCAGGGCGATTACCTGACCAGGCAACGGTTACTTGGGGAAGGGGTGAAAGCCGGAGAGATTGAGCAATATTTGCAACAAAAGGCAAAGTTAAATAAAAAACTGTTTCAGCCCTCAGCAACGTACCAGGACTATGAACAATGGTATGCCCGGTCTGAGGATCAGCACCTGAAGGGTAACAAACTGACTCCGGACCGGTTTCATTTTGTGCAATTGAACTGGCAGTCCAATGCCACTGAGGGTCTGAAAAAACTGAAAGTGCCTGTGCTGGCGCTTTTTGGTGAACAGGATCTGAATGTGAATGCAGAACACAACGCAGCGCATTATCGCACATTGTTTGCTGCCTCGGGTCACCAGGACTATACCGTTAAAATCATTGAAAATGCGACACACAGCCTAACCAGTTCAGAGTATATAAACCGTCAGCTACCCGGGCTCACGGAGGTGGTGTTGTTCAATCTGATGGGCGAACAATTTTATGCACCAGGTGTGCTGGAACTGATTGCTGAATGGGCCGATCGCAGGCTGCAATGAAAGGAATGGTCAGCTATCGTTCTGATCGTGTTGCGCCATGGCATCACAAAAAAGCGTTGGCAATGAAGGCTTGTTCTACGTTATTTTTATTGGTGACGATATCTATCTCACCAATTTCCCGAGCACATAACCCATGGCAATAGAACTATCAGGCGGGCTGCGGGTAGTCTGGAACTGGGGCAGCCTGCTTTCCAATGATCTGGTGCCTCGGATCATTGATGTCAGCACCGAAGAAACAGTGTGCCAGCTAAATGGCCACACTGACATGATCCGTGGCGGTAAAGAGCTGTCAGATGGCCGGCTGATCACCTGGTCCAATGATCAGACCCTGAGAATCTGGCAGGTGCGTACTGGTGAATGTCAGGCCGTTTTGGCAGGTCACAAGGAGTACATTGATCAGGTGCTGGAGTTGCCCGAAGGTCTGCTGGTTTCATTTTCCAATGATCAGACATTCAGAGTCTGGGAGCTGAGCACCGGCAACCTTCAGCATACTATTGATATCAGTTTGTGGGTTAATGGCCTGATGACCCGAAACGCCGAGCAACGATCCCTTGCGGGAGATAATGTCAGCGTTCGTCCCGATGTTGAAACCATGATCAAAAGAAAAAGCCATCTCGTTGTTGTGTGGGAAAAATACACGGGAAACATCAGTATCTGGGAGTTGACATCCGGCAACCTGATCCAGGAGTGTTCCCATCCCTCACGATTTGCGACGGACTACTGCCTTGGGCAGTTATTTGATCTTCCCGATGATTATTTTGCCAGTCATGACTGGTCAGACCAGACGCTCAATGTGTGGTGTGCCCGTACGGGAAAACGGCAGGCAAGCTTTGAGGGACGGTGGGATGGACTGCTGGGGTTTCATGAGGGTAGTAAAAGGCTGAAGCTGTTCGGTTACAGCCATCGTTTCCGGCATATTGAATGCAGCCTTTTTGATCTGGCTGCGCCTGGGGCAAATAAACAGATCAGTATTCCCGGCGCCAGGGTTGCTCAAGCTCGTGTCTGGCAGGATGGTTTCGCTATCTGGACGGAAGACTTTCGCCTTATCCTGTTTGATCGAAGTCTGGAGTTACACAAAGTGGTGCCGGTGCCGCCGTTATCACAGGGCGATGTGAAGATAATTGATCCCTATCGAACGGAGCTATCGGACGATGCCTTGCTTGATTACATTGAGCATGCGGACAATGGCAATGCCCGGTTTTTTTCACCGGGCGAATCCGGGAGCGGGTTTATGCAGGCGCATTACTTTGCCTCACCCGGAAGTTACGATATCCGTTACTACAAAACTGAGTCCAGACATTCTGACTCTCTGATAGCCTGGTTTACCGGCTGGCCCTGTTCTGGTAAAGATAATCTATTCGACTATACCAACGATACGCAGGGAAATCTGATAGCCGGAAGTAGCGGTGGCCATTTTTTTCGCGTGGATTTCCATAAGCCTGGTAGCGAAGCCCCTTTCGCTGTTCGTGACCTGTCAAACACAGTGGGGGATGCCGAGTTCTGGGGTCATGTTTATCGTGCCCCGAGAATCGTGCTGTTGCAGGGTGGTTATGTGCCCGACAACAGCTTGTCACATCTGTTACCCGTCAGTGGAACAGGTTCCCCTGGCACGACCGATGAAGCACAGTGGCATCTGCTTCACGACCGGAAAAAGCGCCTCCGTGTTACTACAAAAGGTGACCTGTTATCCTGGCACGTGCAGGACAGAACCTCATTGAGCCTTATTCCCAGGGAAGGGCAAACTTTAGCAAAACCAGTGCCTTTGGTGGACAGTGCAGATACCCGCGGTGGGCATTGCTCGTTACTGATTGCACCGGATGGGGCGCTTCATTTTTGGTATGGCGGTGGCAAACCCGAGCTGTTGAATAATCCTTGCATCGGCCAAGCTGTTTGTGTGAACCCGGATACACGACGCTATTACTCTACGCATTTCTGGGCTGAGAATAACCAGATAGCCATTGCCGATAACAGGCAGCTCACCATTCTGGATGCGGAAAGCGGCAAGATTATACGTACGCTACCTACGCCCTTTGATGGCCATGTTTATGGGGTTGCGTTGGTGGACGGCAAGCGCTGGATTGCCTGGTCGCGGGCTGAGCTGGCCAGCTGGTGCGCTTACAGCTTTAAGCCTTTATATCGTTTGCATGACCCGGGAGAGTGGGGGCCGGGTTGTGAAAATGTTGTGCCCCTTAAAGCCGGCGGCATTGCGTATTGCAGTGGCTGCTGGAGTGGTGATAATCGGATTGTCATCTGGGACGGTGGCGAAGCTACCACCGCGGTCCTTTGTCATGACCAGGAAGTGGTGGCACTCACTGAGCTGGCTGATGGTTCCATAATGTCTTTTTCCGAAGCTGATGGCGGCTCCTGTACCCGTTGGAAAATTTCATGAAAGACGTAGTCAATATCTTTACCGGTATCCCTGATCAGCTGAAGAACGAAGCCTTTGAGGATTTACTAAAGGCTGACAGTATCAGGATCGAGAGAATAATGTCCCAAGGGCATAGCTCGCCGGAGGCCGGCTGGTACGATCAGGAGGAAAACGAATGGGTGATGGTGCTGGAAGGTTCCGGCGAAATCACCTTTGAGAATGGAAAGGTGGTTCTGTTGTCAAAAGGGGATTATCTGAATATTCCCAGCCACTGTCGGCACAAGGTTTCCTGGACAGACCCGGATAGTATCACTGTCTGGCTGGCAATATTTTATCGTTGAATATCACCGCTGTTTATTTCAGTTTATACCGCAATGTTAAACACCCTTTTGGCATTGCCTGACAGAAATAACGCGCGTGCTTCTTCATCCATTTGTAACTTATCCAATCCTGCCAATGCTTTTGCCGGCATGATCATGGGGTAATTGGTACCAAATAATACCTTGTGTCTGCCGTGCCCTTTCATAAACTGAATCAGCGTGTCCGGATAGCGGGAAACCGTATAGGCGGAGGTATCGATAAACACATTTTCGTGTTTGGTGGCAACAGCGATGGCTTCTTCGGTCCAGGGATAGCCGATATGGCCACCCACAATGGTAAGTTCAGGAAAGTCCAGCGCCACCTGATCCAGATAGATTGGCCTGCCGACTTCGCTGGGCATCAACGGGCCTGTGTGGCCTATCTGAGTACAAAAGGGAATGCCCAGATCGGCGCAGGTAGTGTAAACCGGGTAAAAGCGCCGGTCTGTGGGTGGAACCTCCCATAACCAAGGGAGTACTCGTATGGCTTTGAAACCCAGTTCATTCACGCAGCGACGAATTTCGTGTACTGCCTGCATGGGTTTGGCAATATCGACAGAGCCTACGCCCATCAGGCGGTCCGGTGCCTGGGCCACAAAGGCGGCTACCTCATCGTTGGAGATCATGACTTTCCCCGGTGCTATCCAGGCAGAAATAAGGCTGATATTCACATCACCGGCATCCATCATGGCTACCGTTGCCGAAACCGGTAACTCTTCAGTGGGTGCCGGCATTTTTGTCCAGCGCCGCAGGGAGTCAAAGATGGGGTCCTGGCCATGTCGTAACGTGGGGTGCTGTGCCCATGCATCAATAATCATTCTGTACCCTCCGGGAAACTTCCATTAGGATGATTGTCCATATCCCAGTATTGCACAATCCATCCATCCCAGCCGGGCCAATAATGCCAAAATACGGGGCTAACAATGAAACTTAAACATCTTATTCCCATGCTGAACATCCGCGATATAGAAGAAAGCCTCCGCTTTTATCAGTCTGCGCTTGGATTTGAAGTGGTCAGCGACAAAGCGGCGGTAAAGGAATGGCGCTGGGCAACAATTCGTTCAGGTAGTACGGAATTAATGCTGGCAGAAACCGGACAGGCTCCGGTCTTTGCAAAAGGCATAGACCCGCAGGAAACGGTTAACTGGCCTGCATTATTCTATTTTTACCCGGAGAGTGTTGAAGAACTGCATGCACATGTGGTTGAGCGGGGTTATCGGCCCACGGAAATCATAACCACGATTTACGGCATGAAAGAATTCAGTTTGCAGGATCCCGATGGGCATATGCTGAGTTTTGGCGAGGAAGCATAGCTTCCCCGCCCTGGGTGGCTTTACCGGTTGTACTTCTTCAGCTTCTTGTACTTGCCCAGATTCAGAAACAGGGTTTCACCGGGCGCATCATCAACGCCATCGTTATCAGTAACAACATAGACTTGCCCGTCAGCAGCTACGGCAAATCCCTCCAGCTTTTCTGCTGTCCATACGCTGTTTTTTTGCAGCACAGGTAATACATTTACCAACAGATCCTTGCTGACTGTGAACGAGGGTGCCGTGTCTTCGCTATAGGGTTCAAATCGGGCATTGGCAAGGTCCACGCTGTACACAGCTTTCAGCTCGGCGTTCAGGCCGGTGGATGTTCCCCAGCCCTTGTCGCGCTCGATCACAGCAAAGCGGCCATCGGGCAGCAGGGTCAGATCAGACAGGCCGATCCATCCGCCCTGGCCTTCTGGGTTCAACGGATAGTGCACAAAGCCCCATGCGCCGGTAGTAACATCATAGCGGCCTATTTTGGTGTTCACCTTGTCGGCGTCACCTTCATTGGGCCAGGCCCGCTGAATGGCCACGTAAATCTGCTCAGCGCCGGCTTCGCCACTGACAGCAATGCCTTCAAAGCCGTTGCTGCGTGCTTCGTCTTCCAGGTGTGCCGGTAAGTGTATTTCTTTGGTCACCATGCCTGTGGCGGCATTCACTTTCAGTACGGCGTTGCGCCTTGATCCGGCGTTACCTTCGCTGGCTACCCAGAAATCACCATCGGGGCCCACGGCAATACCTTCCAGATCCAGAGAATCCGTGGCACCTGTCACTTCCAGGCGATTAACAATCCGCGCCGGTTGCGAAGCGGTATCGATGGTGTAGATGTAACCTTTGGCAAGGAAGGAATCGCTGACTGCATAAAGGATATCCGGGTTGCCGGGATGTCCCGCCAGGCCGGACAGGGCCACCCAGGGTATCGGAAGATTGTTCACATCCTTGTCCGATGCCAGCATGGGGTAGTAGGCATCGCCACGTTTCATTTTGTAGATATTGATCATGGTGGGAATGCCGTCATCGGCTACATCTGTTTCTGTGGACGCAACAAATAAGCCGCGCTTCGGAATGGCCTTGAGTCCTTCGGGTCCAATGCCGGTGGGCAGCAATTGAAGCAGTTCCGGTTGTGAGTGTCTGACATCGTAAACGCCGACAACATTGGAGCGTTCCGATCCGACAAACAGCAGTTTTTGTTTGCCATATTTACCGAACTCTACTGATTCAGGTTCTACGCCTTTGTTTTCCGAACGGCCTTCATTGTAGTGGCCTGCCGCTACCAGCAAATGTTCAAAGGATTCTGCAGACTCATACTCAATTTCTCCGGATTTATTGAAGATGGTAAATCCGCGGCTGCCGCCTTCTTCGCCATTGGCATCTTCATAGTCACCTTCGTTGGCACTGGCAAAACGATTATTGTCGATCCAGCTGACAGCATCCGGTTCGCGACGCTTGGTTAACCGGGAGTCCAGTGAAATCAGATCGTCTTCGGCATTGTCAACATTGTTCAGTTCCACTGTACCGGCAGAAAACTCTCTGACGGTTTTGCCGCTCTTGAGGTCCACAATGGCAAAGTGGTTGTTTTCCTGGAAAGAAATCACGGCTTCGTTGCGACCATTGATATCGACATACTCCGGTTCCAGGTCAGAGCCCGCTTCGGCATTGGCTGCAACCGGCGACAGATCCGCATCACTGATGGACCAGAATTTGGGCCAGCCAATGGTGCGCACTATCTGCAATCCACCCGAAGGCTGCTGGGGAATCAGGCCGTCATTTTCATCTTCGTTGCGTTCGTTTTCGATCACGATGGCGGCGTAGGTGTGCCTTGGTGACAGCGCAATAGAGTCGGGCTGGCCATTCAGTTCATGCTCGGCGATTATTTTGCGACTGAAGCGATTCACTACCACCAGTTTGCCGGAAGGGCTGGTAAAGGATTCGGACGTATTCACTGCCACCAGTACCCAGGGGCCCATCACCGCCAGGCTGGTAGGCTCGCCACCTACTGCCACCGTGCCCCCGGCTTTGGGCAGCCAGGGCAGGGCGATATTCACAAAGCCGATTTCGCCTTTGCCGCTGTCGGTGTACACCAGTTGCCGGCCACTGGGAGACGCATCGATAATCTCAGCCACGGACGAACCGTTTTCCGCCATCACGTCGAAACTGGCGACAGGCGCAAAAGTGCGTTGCTGGTGCTTATGGCTGCGATCTTTGTGGTGAAACTTATAACTGTGGTGGTCTTGTCCGGCGGCGGAGGCGCCGGAAACGGCCAGCAGCAATGCTGCAGCCGTTGTGCGCAACATAGCGCGTTTGTGGAATGGTGTTGGCCGATTCATTCTGTTCATCTCCCTTGGGTGTTTGCAGGCAGGTTGCGGTGTATGCTGACTGAGTATTCCACCCGCAGATGACAGCGAAATTTCTGATTTATGACTTACAGGAAGAGGCTAAGGCAGCCCGTCAGGCTGCCCGGTGATCTTTTCGAGCCTTACGGTTTTGACCGGCACCGGGACGGGGCCTGGGTGAATCCGGTTCATTGGGACCATGGTCACCTTGCTGGCGCAACAGGTATTGCATAATGATATCCGCCAGGTTGTTGCCGTTGGCCGTTAATCCCTTGTTGCCGAACAGACGGTTAAACTCCAGCACATAGGGGTGATCACCCACCATGGCAATATCAAAACCCGCGTGATTGATACCGAGTCTGCCGGCCAGTTCCCGAACCAGGGCTTCGGCGGCGGGAGGTATGATGCCTTCCACCAGGTCGCCACCGCGGGAAATATTATTATGAAAGCTGTAGGGCGATTGCATGCGCCAGTAACCGGCCACGATCTGGTCTCCCACCAGCACAATGCGCAGGTCGCGGTCGATAGGCAGGTGTTCCTGTGCATAGAGCACATCGGCCTGTTGACAGTAGTGTCGCCACTGAGACCTTTCTTCAATCAGAAACACGCCTTCCCCCATGCTGCTTTTAATCAGTTTGGCCACAAAGGGAGAGGGCATGGTGTTCCAGATTTCCTCGGCGTTTTCCGGGGTGTTGGCGCGGATCAGCGTAACAGGTGTATTGGCGGGTGCCACCAGTTCAAAGGCCCGTGTCATTTCCACCTTGTTGTGGCCCATCAGATAGGTGGGAAGGTTGGGAAAAATTCGTGCATTCAGGCCAAACACCAGTGAATTCAGCAGCCAGTAGGGCGGGTACAGCACCCAGTCTGCGGCGGCAATTTCCTGCTGGTGGCGGAGCATGGATTCCGGTTTGATAACGGTATGGGGTGGAAACTGCAGCGTACGGAACGCATCAAATGAAACGAGATTCATACAGCAGATGACATTGGCCAAGGATGCTGAAATATAATGTATGTTTCCGGATACTGACAACAAATTATTGTTGGTATTGCGTTACCTGTAAAAGCACATCAGGAATGTAATAAGAGGCTGAAATGGAAGATGAAAATGCTATAACAGAGGCGGTTGAAAGTAAGGTTGAAGGGGCGCTTGACGGCTTCAGTTATCATGAGGCGCTGGACCGGGCCTGGGTGGTACTGAGCACGCTGGAATCGATACTGGGGGAGCACCCGGTGATCCGGAAGGAGCCCGAGGCTAAAGTGCTTTATGATCAGGCTGTGGAAAACCTGGGTGCGCTTTATCAAAAACTGGGGGCCATCAGCGCAGACCGGTAAACGCCGGCGCGGATCATCGTTGACCCCGCCGGTGTTTCTGATGCTTATACGGTTTTACCCAGCATGCGTCTTAGTGTGCCGTCCTTGTCAATCACATGGTGCTTGAGGGCACCGGCAATATGCAGCAGGATGGCTGCAATCAGAACATTGGCGACCAGCCCGTGCATGGTATGCGCCAGCTTGGCGGCGGACTGGTTAAGCGGCAACATCTTGTCCGGGTTGGCAGGATCCGGATTGGCGGCAACGATTTCCAGACCGAAAACATGAAGCCCATGGCCCCCGGCTACGGACATGGTGATACCGGTCAGTGGCATCAATACCGTTGCAATCAGCAGCACATAATGGGTGACCTTACTCAGGATCTGCTCGGCTTTGGCGTACTGGCTTACCGGTGTGGGCCAGCCCTGGGAAACTCGCCATCCCACCCGCGCCAGAATCACCAGAAATATTATCGCCCCCACGGATTTATGAATGGGGTATAGCGAATAGGCTTCGTTTTCCTCCATATAAATTCCCACGGCCAGCAGGCATATAACGGTGATGGCCACCAGCCAGTGCAGGGTAACGGTAACTCCGCTGAGTTTTGCTTTGCTATCAGGCATATTCATCTCCTCTGTGTGAGGACAAATAAATCACCTGCAGATCTTTCTTGCAAGGGTAATTTGTAACCTGGCTTGTAGTGACGTGGTGTAATGAGACGGTGTGTCAGCCGCCTGCCCTGATATAGCGCAGGGTTTTTTCCTGCGCCTCCGCAAAGCTGTAAAGCGGCTGATAGTTAAAATCCTTTTGCGCCCGGGCAATGGAAAAGTAGTGATTGCGATACAGTTCGGCGGCAATAAAGCGGGTTACCATGGGTTCTTGCTGAATGCGCAACAGGCTGTAGACCTGCTCCAGCACCCAGCCGGCGGTAAAGGCCAGCCAGAAAGGTACGCGCCGTCGGGGTGGGGGTGCCCCCAGCTGTTTGAGCATGGTTTTGATCCAGGGCCATAGCACCACGGGCTCCGGTTCATTAATAAAGTAAGCCTTGCCGCCGGTTTTGCCGGATTCCGCCGCCAGAATATGGGCATGGGCGGCGTTTTCCACATAACACACACTGACCTTGTTCTTCCCCGGCCCGATTTGTTTCAGTTTGCGGCTGTTGGCTTTTTCCAGCAGGCGGGGCAGCAGGTGATTGTCCCGCGGCCCCAGCACCAGGTGTGGGCGTATGGCGGTAGTGTGCAGGCCGGAAGCGTCGTGGGCCTGCAAAACCAGTTGTTCTGCCATTGCTTTGGTGGCTGAGTAGTGGGTGTGGTAGCCCCCGGGGTAACCCAGGGATTCGTTACCGTTGTGAATATCAATATTGTTCATGGTCACGCTGGGGGAGCTGGTGTAGATCAGCTTTCTTACATCATGTCTTTTGCAGCTTTCTATCAGGTTGCGGGTACCTTCCACATTGGTTTGATAGTAATCCTGGTAACTGCCCCAGTAGCCGACTTTGGCCGCCACATGAAATACCCGGTGCTGACCTGTAACGGCTTTATTCACGGCTTCTTTGTCGGTAACGCTGCCGCGAATAATGCGAACGCCCATGGTTTCCAGTTCCGGATAGCGGCCACGGCATAATACTGTCACCGTGTCCCCGCGACGCAGCAATTGCTCCACGATATAGCGGCCGAGAAATCCACCGCCACCGGTCACTAAACTCCTCATGGCTGTATCCTCCGGTTTGTTTCAGGTGTGATATAAGGCGCAGGCGGTGGCATTTCCGGAACCGGCACTGGCCAGCAACATTGTCTGTTCGCCTTTCAGTTTCGCCTGGATCTGATGAAAAGCGGCGATCAGCGTTGCAGAATGAATATCCCCCTGAAATTCAGCATAGGTATCAACAAAAGCAGCGCCAACAGCATCCAGTTCGGCGCTTTGCACGGTGTTCTTTACGAAATCACTTGCAATGGCTGATCCCAGAAAATAGTCCAGGCTGGGGCATTGATGCTGTATTAAAAAGCGCTGGATATGGCTCACCAGTAACTGTTGCAATGTGTTTGTGTGGTCCGGTTCGAAATGAAAAGTACCACCGGCCCGGCCATTGGCACCCATTTCGGTAAAGTCGCCGTAAGCGGCGACCGGTGAATTGCCTTTCAGTTCGCTCTGGTAGTCAATCACCTGAAAACCCTTGCTGGTGTCTGGATCAAATCCCAGCAGGGCTGCGGCACCCAGTGGCTGGTATGGAAAGGCCGGATGCGCCGTCATGGACGGATGGGTATCCCCGGCCACAATCAGCGCCTGCTGAATGGTGCCGTTACGCAGGTAGGCATCGGCAATCTGAACGGCATTCAAAAAGCCGCAACTACCGTTCACTACATCAAAGGAAAAGGTGGTGGGCCCCAGCGCTTCGGCACCGATATCCAGCCCCATGGCCAGTTCATTCTGAATCAGGCTGGCGACGGAAGGTTCCATAATATTGTGATCACGATAGATACCCACATTGATCAACAGGCCGATATCCGCTTTGTCTGCGCCCGCCAGGGTCAGGCATTGTTCTGCGGCCCTGGCGGCATTACGAATGGCACTGTGCCCGGTATTTTCCTCTATGGCGGTTTGTTGAATGATTACGCCCATGCCCGTTCCCCCTGAATAGTACCAACCTTGACAGATGCGACGCCCAGCACAATGCCGGAGGCCAGCACCAGCATAAGAATGCGCTGGCCAGGCTGAATTTTTCGCTGGTTTATATAATCTTCCAGCACCACAAAGTGAGAAGTGGATGAGGTGTTGCCCACCCGGTCCAGAGACACGCAGATATCCGGTAACTGGCCAAAAGTTTCCTGGCAAAGTTCCAGCGCCGTGCGAATCGCCCGCTCGGATGTCTGGTGCGGGATAACGTGATCCACATCCGCTCCGTCCAGCTGGTACTTTCGGCTCATATGCCCCAGGGTACGCGGCAGTCGCTGAATCACGGTGCCATGAATTTCCATCGCCTTGGTATACATGGCAACGCCGGCATTTTTATCACTGGGCATGCCGTAACAGAAATCAGCGAACTGGGCCAGGGTCATCAGTTCGCAGAACTCAATGCAGTTGTCGTCATTGCCGTTGCCGTCCATGATAATGGCGGCACCGGAATCGCCCACGGTAAGCGAAGCGAACTGATCATCGATGGGGCTGCTGATTTCTTTCAGCGCGGTTTCCGAAATAGGTGTAATGCATTCGCCACTGACTACGATGCCGGTTCTGACGGCGCCGCTTTTGATCATCTGATCCAGAATCTGTACGCCGGTGAACATGCCGGCACAGGCATTGGTGACATCAAAATTCAATGCGTCGGCACGCATCCCCAGTTTGTCTTTTAAAAAGCTGCTCAGCCCGGGCTCCAGTACAAACTTGATGCCGTTCTGAAACCGGGTAATGGAGGTGCAGATAATGATGTCAATATCCTGCGCCTCGTAACCGGATCGCGTCAGGCAGCGCTGCAATGCTGCCATGGCCAGCGTATGACAGTCTTCGTGTTCAGCCCGCCAGCGCCGGCTTTTAACGCCGGTCAGTTTTTGCAGATCAAACAGCGGGGCTATATCCATACGGCTAATGAGTTCGTCGGTTGTAACTTCTTTATCCGGCAGGTAAACACCCAGGCTTTCAATTCGTGTTGGCATTTTTCATTCCCCCTTCAGGCTCCAGCGATTTTTGTTGGTGTTGTTTTGATGCTTGCTGGTAAAACGGTGTATTCCGGTCCGCCCACAACAGCAGCGCGGGCAATAAAAAAAGATCAAACAGCAGAGCGGTGAGGATGATGCCGGTGAGCATCAGGCTCATGGTGTCGTTCACTGTAAAATTCGATAAAGATAACAGGAGTACGCCGGCAGACAGGGTGACAGAGGTAATCAGTATGGCGGTTCCGGAAGTGACAAAAGTCTGTTCGATTGCGTCCCGGGGCGTTAAACCCTGTAGACGGGCTGTACGGTATTTGCTGATAAAGTGAATGGTGTCATCCACCACCAGGCCCAGGCAGATGCTGAATGTCATGGCGGCGGCGTGATTGACCTGGCCCACCAGTATTGCCCAGATACCATAAATAACCAGGGGCGGAAACAGATTGGGAATCATGCTCAGCAGCCCGAGTTTTAATGAGCGCAACGCAAAAATCATAAACAGCGAAATAAAAATCAGGGTGAACAGGGAGCCGTCCATCATGCTTTTGATAATGTTAGTGCCCATATGGGCGAACATCAGTAATTGACTGGTGCCCCGGGTGTGCAGTTCCGGCATCTGTTGTTGTAGCCAGTCATCAATCCGTTGCTCCAGCTGAATCATGGTGGCGTTATCGCTGTCCTTGACGTTAACCGTCAGTTTGAGTGCGGATCTGTCCATGGTCAGATCACGGGTCAGGTCCATTCCTGCTGGCAAGGACATTTCATAGAGCAACAGGTATTGGGCATTCAGTTCTTTGCTGTCGGGGATTCGGTATTCGGCGGGATTGTTCCCGTTCATGGTCTGGCTGATGCGCTTCAGCAGGTCTGCATAGCTGGTGACACCGCTCACTTCCGGCTGGGTGCGCAACCAGTTCGAAAACTTTTCAACTTTGTGTAAAAAAGCAGGTTGATGAATACCGTTTTCCTGGCCGGAATCCAGCGAGTAATGAATGGTTTGCACGCCGTTAGTGTTCTGGCGGGCAAACTGAATGGCATCATGCATGGGCAGGGAGGGGTCAAAGTATTCCGATATGTCATCGTTAATGGTCAGTTGCGGAATGAAGGAAGCCAGTACCAGGCTGCCAAGCAGTACCCCCGTCAACCAGGCGCCGTTGCGTTGCGCTGCCCAGCGGCCCAGAGCGGCCATCCTGTTCGCCAGCGCAAATGCGTTGTGGCGCGGTTTAACGGGAATGCTCAGGGCAACGGCGGGTAGCAGGGTAAAGGTACAGATAAAGGCACACACTACGCCAATGGCGGCCATGTTCCCCATATCCCGGAATGGCGGGGAATCGCCAAAATTCATACCGAGAAATCCTACCGCAGTGGTAATGCTGGTCCAGAAAACCGGACCGATGTTTTTACGCAGACTGACGATCATGGCCTGTAATGGCGATGTCTCCTTTTGCTGGCTCAGAAACACATGGTACACCGTAAGCACGTGGACGCTGTCTGCCACCGCCAGCACCATGATAACGGCGCTTGCCATCATGGTAATGGGGTTGATTTCAAAACCCAGCATCACATGGAGGCCGGCTGCGATTCCGGTGGAGCCGATCACCACCGCCAGGGTGGATGCAATCGCCATGAATGAGCGCAGAAACACACCTACCAGAATAAAGATGGCGGTGAATACCATGGGGTTTACCCGCAGAATATCGTCCATGGTAACTTTCAGCAAAGCATGCTCAACGGCAATATCACCGTTTATATAGACTTTGCTGCCGGGATAGCGTTGTTCCATATCCTGTTGCAGTTGCGTCAGCTGTTGGCCGATGGTTAATACCGCCTGCAGGTGATCCTCCGGCAGCGCGACCGATGCGAACAACGCTGTGGCATTCTGGTTAGGGGATACCAGACGTCCTGCAATCTGACTATCGGAAAGTGCATATTCCCGGGCACTGTCTATTTGTTGCTGGCGGGGAACGTCGTCCGGTGGTAACAGATCGCTCACTTCCAGATTGTCGCCGTTAACTGATAGCCGCTGATGATTAGTGAGTGAATCCACTCTTACGGTATAGGGTAGTTCCCAAAGGCGGCGAGTTAATTCCTGAATGGCCTGGATACTGTCAGCGGAAAAAACGTTTTTGCTGGCCGGTTCAAACAGGACAATGGCGTATTCCGATTCCAGGTATTGTTCGTTGAGTTGTTCCAGTTGCTTGAAGTAAGGATCGTCCGGATCGAACATCACATTCACGTTACCATTGAATACCATGTGCAGTAACTGGGTGGAGGTGAGCAGCAGCACCGCCAGGGTGGCAATAAAATAGCGCCAGCGTTTTTCCACAAGGTGTTCAAGAAAACGGTTCATGCGACAGTTCCGGAAGTGCTTGAGGCCTTCACCGGTCTGGGGGCGTTACTGTTTTCGCGGGTTGTTGCGGGTGCCACGTTGCCGCAGGTTTCTATAATCAGGTTTTCCATGCGCTGGAACAGTTCTTCGATCAGTGGCGTCGGCATATGATTGCTGCTGTAACCGACACTGAGACACAAGAGGTTGTCGGCTGATGCGACAGTTACCGTCAGTTTTGGCGGATATTCCAAAGGGGCAAAAGGCCGGACGTTGCTGAGACGCATGTTATCCACCTGCAGGCGCGATAAATCTATCTTGCCCACATTGGTCAGCACCGGTATGCATTCACCGCGGTGTTTGAGTAATGCCGACACCAGGCGTTTGGACACAGCAAAGGGTAGCAGGGTCATGATGGGCCAGATAAAAGGGCCTTCGGTAATGCCCGGGTAGCGGGACTTGCGCTTTGCCATGGCCCGGCTTACGCCGCGGGCGGCATCGGCCATGGAGCTGCTGGAATTCAGAATCACATTGGTGTTAATAAAGCTGGAATAGTTGGCTACCCTGGCGGGGCCGGTTGGGCCTTCGTAGCGGCGCAGATCGTAGGTGTTCAGTACACAGAAAGGCCGGGATTCTTCCGGTTCAATCATGTCATAAAGGGCCTTGTAATAGGCTCCCAGAATAATGTCATTCAGGGTCAGCCCATGCTGGGCACGGTAGGTGTGAATGGCGGCCATGGTGGCAGGCTGAAACTGGTGATAATGGTAACGCTTGCTGATCTGTTCGTGTTGGCGTACCGGAAATTGCCAGTTGCGGGCGGTAAAGGCATCGGTTAACTGATTGCGCAGGGCCGCGAATAATAATTTAACGCCATCGAACACTGAAAACAGCGGTACCAGGGACTTGGTGCTTCGGTCACCCAGTGTTCCTGGCTGGGGTATAAAATCCGGTTCGTCTTTAAGAATATTGTAAATCGCCAGCAGGGTTTCCACGTATAAAATAAACCCGCGGCCATCAATGGGCAGGCAACTGACCTTAATGCAGAGCGTATCCTGGTTCGAACGGATCAGTCTGGTATGCACCATGGGGCGTTGCTGAAAATCCATTTCGCTGATGAGATATTTCTGAATGGCAGCGTCGCTGTTGGCGCCTTCCGCCAGGGTTTCCGTTTCGCAAAAAACGAATTGATTCAGCTGATCTTCATCCCATGGTAACCATCGGGGGTACCAGCCACCGGGGATCAGTCTTTGCGCCATAACAGGATGAGCAATTAGCGATAATCTTACCGCCCGGTTCAAACGCGCAGCATCCATCATGCCGGGCACATCAAAAACCAGGTGCATGACGTGGTCGCCAAAGTCCTGCAGGCATACATTGATTTTATCCATTAATGTCAGCCGATAACCGGCCTTCGAACGAAGAGGCATGATATTCCTGCGCTGTTATTATTTTTATAAGAAGTAAGCTTTGCGGTTTTAGAAAGCGTTGGAAAATTACATCACAGTCGTTCCATGTAAACTTGTTCTTTAGGGCCAATGAATAAGGAGCCCTGACCGGTAATGAATGATTTTCCCGGCTCTGCTGCTGCCGAGTCAGGCAAGGCATTGAATCTGGGGGTGGAGACACATAACGGCCACCATGGCGCTCCACAAGGATCTTGACTGGTGTTCAAGATACGGTTAGTGTGTCGCTTGAACAGCATTCAAGAAAATGCTTGTATTCTGGAGCCTACAGGAGGATTCGCGTCATGGTCAGCTCAGTTCTGGATAATGTCACCAAACCCTATTCCTTTTTTGAATCATGGGCTTACGACCGTGTAATTGCCCCGGCGGTGCTGTCCATGGCGGCTCAGTCGGAGCAGGATATTGTCAGCCGTTTTCCGCAAAACGCTCATGTGCTGGATGTGGGCTGTGGCGGGGGGCATATGCTGGAATTTATTGCCACCCGGCGGCCGGACCTGACCCTGACCGGGGTGGACCTGTCGCCGGATCAGGTGCGCCGGGCCCGACGTCGCCTGGAGCGCTTTGGTGACCGGGTGCAAATACATGAAGGCAGTGCGCTGGATTTGCCGTTCAAGAACAGCAGTTTTGACGGGGTTTACAGCCTGGCTTCCATCAAGCACTGGCCGGATCAGTTGCAGGGCCTGCAGGAATGTCAGCGGGTGTTGCGTAGCGGCGGCAGGCTGATTGTTATTGAAGCGGACCGGGGTTGTCGCACTGATGATGTGAAAGCCTTTATCAGAGACTGGAAGGTGCCGGGTGCGCTGTCGGTTCTGCCCTTGATTATCTATCGCACCTGGGTTGCGGGTCACTCTCTGGATCTGGAAGATGCACGGCAGTTACTGAATCGACTCAGTCTGGAAAATGCTTCTGCAGAAAGAACCCCCGGCGCCCCGGGGTTGAAAATGGAAGGCGTGAAGGCCTGACCTTTACTGCCGGGCAAGAACGCTGAAGGTTATTGCCCGGCTTTGTGCATAGCGCTGTATCACATACCGGGATCACATTGGCTGTCAAACCAGTCGTCGGCACCGAAGGTGCGCAGGTAAACAGTGCACTTTTCTTCCTGCCGGTTAAAACCGGTTTCCTGTTGCAGTTCCTGCTGAATCCCATCAAACGAAATCCGGTCGCTGGCCATGCGAATGCCGCGGTCGTTGACGCTGTCGAACAGAATAATATGGTCATCATTGCTATTGTCCGACCAGCTTTCCCAGCGCAAGGCTTCTGAATCATTGAATCCAGATCCGGGGTCGCCATGATAGGCAAATGCCGCCCAGTAGGACGACATGCTCTGTGCCAGAATCTTCCGGCCTTCGGCGAATGACGGTGTGAACAATAATGGTGACGCCAGCTGTACGGTAAAAGTATCCGGCGTATTGAACACGAAGGGTATTTCAAAAAAATGTGCGGCACCGATGGTTTCCGATACATCATTAAACAGGATTCGGGGTTCTTCATCCCAGTCAAAGCGATAGGCAAACAGGTTGGTCGCCTGGCCTGACAGCGCCATGGCAAATTCATCCACTGCCCGGGCCCGCCACAATGAAGACTGATAGTAGGCCGTCAGGTTGTAGTAAACCGGGTTCTTGATAAAAATCGGTAACCCTCCGGGAACAAACTCCGGATTAAAGGCCATAAAGATTTTGGATTCGTCCCTGTTGGTACCGGTAATAAGGGGTACCTGATGGTAGTTGCCGCTGCGGAACAGTTCGTAGGGCTCTTCATCGGGAATCACGATATCATCCCGGATCACTTCCGGGTGGCTGTACATGCCAAAGCCGGAGCCATCGAAATGGGCCAGCAGTTGTTGTGGTGTTTTACTGTAAAGATAATCGCGGATTTCCGCGGGGCTCATATCAGCCTGCAGTATATCGGCTTGTGCTGCATCCGCAGCGCTGCCATCGGCCACCAGAAACTTGCTGATCATTTCGCGGGAACTGAAAGCGCTGCCACCTTCGGCCTGAAAGTTTTCTGATTCTGCCCGGGTTGACCAGCCAAAGCCACCGCTTTGCATGGCCGCCCGTTGAAACAGGCCTGCTGCCTGCGGCGATGCCAGAAGCGCGCCCACATTGAAGGCGCCGGCGGATTCCCCAAAAATCATGACCCGGTTCGGATCGCCGCCGAACGCTGTAATGTTGTCCTGCACCCACTGCAGTGCCTGAATCAGATCGGTAATGGCGAAGTTTGCGCTTTCATCCAGGGGTAGCTCTGCGTTGTCGCGCAATGCCGGGTGGCTGAAATAGCCCAGTATCCCCAATCGATAATTCACCGATACCACAATAACACCGTATCTTTCTGCCAGCGCTTTGCCGGTAAAAATGGCCGCTTCGCCGGCAGTGTTGCCGCCGCCGTGTATCCAGAACATCACCGGGCGTGAATCCGTTCCCCGGGGAATGGTGTCAAAATCCGGCGTCCACACATTCAGGTACAGACAGTCTTCACGACCTACCGTATCTCCGAGCATGGTGATGGGGAAATCAATCTGCAAATGAGCGAGCTGCGGGCAGGGATCAGAAAAGTTCAGCGCCCAGTAGTCACCACTGCGTTGCGATGCGGGGCGTGCCGCTTTCCAGCGCAGCTTATTGACCGGCGCGCTGGCATAGGGAATACCTTTCCATACCAGGGTGCCGTTGTCGTCAGTGCTGCCCAGTACGGGGCCCTGTTGAGTGTGGCGCAGGGTTTTACTGCTAATGACAAAATTGACGTTTTTAACAGAGCCGTTATTGGTGGGCTTGTCCACGCGCTGCAGGGTCATGCCCTGCTGTTCCAGACTGACATGATAAAAGCCCGAATCTATCTGGTCGAAAGCGTAGCGTCCCCGATTATCGGTTTGTGTCGTCAGGTTCAGGCCTTCCCCCTGCAAATGGACGGTTACACCGGCGAGGGGTTCTCCGTCCAGGGTGACCTTGCCTTCAATACTACAGGCGCTGATCAGGCTGGCGGCCATCATCATGATGGCCAGACGCAGATTGCCATTGAATAAGTGTCTGATCCTTAACACATTAAGTTCCTCCCCCTTTATGATTTTTATTTAACGTTACGTTAAAGCCGTCGGGCAGGCAATGGCACAAGTGACACAGGCGTGTTTCTTTCCTGGCCAGTCTCCAGATCAGGCTGGCCTTCGGGGTGCTTTCACCCATTTGGGTAATTCAGCGGGTGCGGCTCTTGCTGCAATCTGTGGGAGTCGACCAAATCTGATAAGGGGAATCCAATGAAAAAACTGCTATCCATTGTCTGTTGCTGGCTGCTGTGCCAATTGGCCTATGGTGCCAGCTGTGAACTGAATCCTTTGATTCCGCCGGAAAAGGATTCGCAACGGCTGGCATCGGGCCTGGTGGGGGAGTGGGACAACAGCCTTAACCAGATTATGATGACTATCAGTGATATTGACGGCAACCACTGGAACTATGCCGCCATTGAAAACAAACCGGTGTCACCCAGGGGATTGCTGCTTTTTATTCATGGTTTCCCGGAATTTTCCTGGGCCTGGGAGAAGCAACTGCAATACTTTGGTGATGAATATCACGCGGTGGCTATCGACCTGAAAGGGCATCATTATTCCTCCAACCCCGATGCGGTTGAAGAGTATGATTTTATTGAGCTTGGCTGGGAGTTGCGGGAAATTATCAATTGCCTGGGTTATGACAGCGCCACCCTGGTGGGGCATGATTTTGGCGGGGCCATCGCCTGGATCATGGGCATGTTGCACCCGGATATTGTGAATGGGCTGGCTATTGTCAATGCACCCCATCCCTACCTTTTTGGCCGGGCACTGCTGGACCCGAACAGTGATCAGGCCAGCCGGAGTTATTATATTGATCTGGCCAGAGGGGAAACGCTGCGCGACAGTATTCGATTTACCACCACCATTTTCAGCGATTTTTCGATTTTTGAAAGTGGCTTCTACGCCGGCAAGCGTTTTTTCCGGCTGGTATTCGAAAACTGGTTGCCCACATCCCGCTGGCGTATGATGAAGCATTATTATCGTGCCTTGCCCTATCCGGCGAACGAACAGGATTACCCCGAGTCCCTGACGGATTTTCAAAAGAAAATCTACACGGTAAAACGGCCTGTGATACTGTTCTGGGGGATGCAGGATCCTTACTTTACGCCAGAAACACTGGTGGGTATTGATGAGCTGGTGCCGGATTTGCGATTGCATACTTATGATGAAGGCACTCACTGGCTCCATCACGAAGCGCAGGATCTGAACGAAAAGATTGATGGTTTTCTACAGGAACTGCAAAACTGACAGGCGCCACAGGCCCTGTTGTCAAACAGCGTTTGCCATTCATCAATGATGTTTGGCCGGGTAAAGCTTTTTCCAGAATAAAATGAATTCGAGCAGGAATAGAACCATGGATGACTTTTCCAGGCTGGTGCCCCGTTATTTTATGCAATGTGCAGCCCTTCTGCTGCTGGTGGGTATCGGGCTGTTTGTGCTGGTTTACCGGGAACTGCTGACACCTGAAACGGATCTTTCCAGGTTAATGATAGCGGCAATGCTGGCCTGCCCGGCCAGTTTTATGGCGATCTTTGCTTATATGATAAAAGTCTATCCCGGCAGGCAGGCCAGTGCCTTTATTCAACCGGGCCGGCAAGACAGCACACACCCCTGGTTGTGGTTTTTATCGGTGGTAAATCATGGTTCTGCTTTGCTGCTGGTATGGTTGGCTCTGGGGCCTGAAAAAGCCGCCGGTATCGATGCTGATATTTATGCCGATGCTTATGATGTTTATATAGTCGCGTTTTTCCTGGTGCTGCCGGCGGCGTCTCTGTGTGGCCTGACCCTTTGGAGCAGCCTGTTGATTTGCGGATGCTATCTGGTGGCCGCATCACTATGGCTACCCTTTGTTCTGCCGATATCGTACAGCCTGGAATTAATGGCGGGTTATCTGGTAATAGGTGTGTTGTTTCGCCTGATGATGCATGAGTTTTATCACAAGAGCATTGCCAATTTTCAGCTGAATCATCTGGAAGCAACGCAAAAGCTGTTGAAAAAGCAGGTGGAAGGGGAGGTAAAACGGGAGATAGCCCGAAACCTGCATGATGAACTGGGGCATTTAACCACGGTGATTAATCAGAAACTCAATGTCTGTTTGCAACAGGACGTATGCGGTGCCGATGCACTGCGGGATATCCAGGATTCCGTGGTGCGAATGAATCAGCAGGTGCGTGCTATCAGTGCCACCATGCAAGGCGGCAGTTTCGATCTGGTGGCGGCGTTGCAAATGCTGATGCAGCCAATCGTTCATCCAAAGGTGACGCTGGATTGTAAAAGCTTTGAAGCCCGATGCAATCCACTGGTGTCAGAGGCGCTGTTCCGGGCCTGCCAGGAAATGGTGACTAACAGTATCAAGCATTCCAATGCCACCCGGATTGATATCCGCCTGTTCAGTGATGAGCAATCTGCCCACCTGACACTCAGGGATAACGGCTTTGGCAAGCAATCTCTCATTCCCGGCAATGGCCTGCGTGGCATACGGGAACGCATACAGCGCCTGAATGGTGATATCAGTGTCGGTGTTGGTGAAACTGGCTTTTCGGGCGCCGTGAGGGTTCCCCTGGGGGTACAACCATGACAACAAAGGGTTCCACAGTTCCCCAAAAAGTCACCCGTATTTTGCTGGTGGAGGATCAGGCACTGGTGCGGGACAGCCTGGCATTGTTGCTGAATGGCAGTGGATCCCTGCAGGTCGTCAAGTCGGTGGCAACTACCCGGCAGGCGTTGCACTATCTTGATGAGGGGCAGCCGGTAGATATGGTGGTGACTGATTTTAACCTGAAAGGAGAAACCGCTCTGGATTTGCTGTTGGCATTACGATCATCCGTTATGCCGGTCGTTGTGCTCACTTCGCTTTTTAATGCAACAGCGATGCAACCTTCAATCAGCGCCGGTGCCAAAGGTTTTATTTTCAAGGAGTGCGAGTTGTCGGAATTTATACGGGCATTGCAGCAGGTGGCGGATGGCGGCATTTACTGTGCCACACCCCTGTCCCTCAATGAGCAGGAACCGGATCTGCAACTGACCCAAGCGGAAAAGCTGACGCTGACCTGGCTCGCCACCGGCATGAGTAACAAACAAATTGCCAAGGTGCTGGGTAAAAGTAATGAAACCGTTAAATCACAGGTTGCCAGCCTGCTCAAGAAAATGAAATGCAACAGCCGCACCGAAGTCATTACCAAAGCGCGGCTGCTGAATTTGCTGGATCCTGTGGCGGGTTTTAATGAATAAGGTTTTTGCGAGTTACGAGGCAAACTACGAATTAAGCCGCGCCATCTCCTTCGCCAGATTGCTTTCTGTCAGTTTTATATAAAGGCCGGGAAAGTGGCGGTGAATCCACACCAGTATCCGCATCAGCCTGGGATAAATAATCAGCGTCTTGTTCTTTTCAATATCCTTTAACGCTTTTTCTGCAAACAGGTCGGGGGATATGGATGTGTCTTTCTCGCGGGCGTATTCTCGCAGATTGGTATGCCGCTTTACCGGCAGGCCATCAATTCCGGTAGAGTCAAAGATGGGTGTGTTCACCGAGCCGGGGCACAGGGTGATGATATTAATGCCCTTGTGTTTCGCCTCCAGTCGCAAGCTTTCGGATAAACCCACTACTGCGTGTTTGGTCATGGCATAGGGAGACATCAGTGCCGATGGCATCAGTCCACCCATGGAAGCGGTGTTTACAATGGTGCCAAAACCCTGGCGAATCATCAGCGGGTATACCAGGGCAATGCCGTTGGTAACGCCACGGATGTTCACATCAATGTAGCGGTCATAGTGCTGGTGTGTCAGTTCCCGGGGGTCACAGCCAAAGCCGATACCGGCATTGTTGAACAGGTAGTCCAGTGATTTGGCTTTGGACAAAATCTCGCTCACCGCTTTTTCCCACTGGGTGTAATCACTCACATTGAGTATCTGCGCATTGGCATTGTTACCCAGCGAATAGGCAATATCTTTTACGGCAGGGTTCAGGTCCGCCAGCCAGACCCTGGCGCCTTCAGCACACAGGCGTGTTGCCAGAGCCTTTCCTATACCCGAGGCCGCGCCGGTGATAAGTACGGTTTTCTGGTGCCAGTGACTGCTCATTAAAAGTACCCTTAACAGGAAAAAGTATGAAGATATCGGTGCCACTGTAGTCTGAAAACCTTCAAATGGACGATAGCTAAGCTGTGAAATGCTGCCGGCACGGGTCTTTACTGAGGCAGATGCGGATCCTCCGGTCTCCCGGATTGCTTCTATACTGACAATAGATCCGGAAGCAAATGATTAAAATGACACTGAAGGTGTTTTGCGTGTTGAAAAAGTTATTCGGTTCTCTATTGCTGTTTGCCGGTGGTCTGATGGTGCTGCTTACCACCGTGTGGCTTATCGCTTATGCGGTGGAGCGTGTTGACAGTGCAGAGCCACTATCGCTTCTGTTTGGCGCTGAACTGATGTACTGGCTGCCGGTGGCATTGTTTTTGGCGCCAGGAAGTTATATGGCCTGGCAGGGGTGGCGTATACGCAGGAATCAGGCGGTTTCCAGGTTGTCGCTTGCGGAAGCCGTGGTAGTTTTTACCATTGTTGGTTTGGTAACGGCCATGGTGCTGCCTTTGGATAATTTCAGTTATGTGGCGGCCAGTATTGTCAGAAAGAGCGTAGCAGCCGTGCAGCCGCTTCAGGTGCTGATTGAGGCCCATTATAAAGAAGTAGGACGTTTTCCGGGCAAGCTTGCAGAAAATGGCTCCGCTTTAGCGCTCTCCGCAAAAATGCAGCATGTGAAGGAAGTAACTGTCGGACATGAGGGCAGGATCATTCTTCTTTTCGATACCCGGGATATCAACTGGGGCTGGCAATGGTGGCACCGGCTTTTGCTGCGAAAGAATAATGATCTGACCGGGCTAACGCTGGTGCTGGTCCCTTCTGTAGCGGGTAAAACGGTTGTCTGGGATGAGTGTGAGGAAGGAACCGTGCCCAAACGTAACCGGCACTTTAAATGTTCGGGTCACAGATAGGATAAGAACAGTAAGAGAAACTCCGGGCTGACGATATAGACCCGATAAAAAAAGCGCCCCGGCTGGGGCGCTTGTCGTTCAGGGCTTGCTACCGATTCCGGTTTACTCCGGCCAGCAGATAGGCCCGATGCCGTTATAGCCTTCGTCACACTGCTGGTAACAAAGTCCGGCATCCAGCTCCATGCCATCGTGGCAGGTATGGATCGGAACACCCACTCCGCGACCATAGGACAGCGCATCGTTGGTCCAGCAAACCGGGCCAACGCCATGATAGCCCTGGTCACATACCGGGTAGCACAAGCCGGCGTCCAGTTCTCTGCCGGCGCCACAGTCGTTAGGCACGGTGCCGACACCACGGCCATAGGAAGCTTCATTCAGCCAGCACACGGGGCCAACGCCGTTATAACCCGGGTTACAGTAGGGGTAGCAGAGTCCGGCATCGTTTTCTTTGCCGGAGGGGCATTGACCGGTCCAGATGTTGATGGGAATCGTACCGGCGCCGCGGCCGTAAGACAGGGGCAAATCGCTCCAGCACACCGGGCCTACTCCGTGGTAACCGCTACGGCATACGGGATAGCAGAGTCCGGCGTCCAGTTCCTTGCCTGATCCGCAGCCGGTAGGCACGGTACCCACGCCGCGTCCGTAGGAGGCTTCCTGGCGCCAGCATACCGGGCCGACACCGTTATAGTTTTCTGCGCAGGGTTCATAGCAGAGTCCGGCATCGTATTCCTCGTCGGAAGCACAGGACATGGGAATACCCACGCCACGGCCATAGGCTACCCGGGGCGGCTCTTCGTTATCCACGTCGCATTCGTCGCTGATTTTAGTCAGGCTGCCGGACACGTTCAGGTGAGACTTTTCACCGCCAACCGCGGTAATACCGTGCACTTCCAGCGCCATGCAGGCAAAGGACGGCAGCTCAATATGAGTAATAGGCTCTGCCAGTTGCTGCATCACATTCGCCAGCGCCTGATCCACCAGTTGTTCAGCCAGATCATTCACCGAATCGCTCAGCCAGTTGCCGCTGCCGATGCGGATACCGGTAATGGCGGCTTCCGGGCCGGCAGGGAATACCACACCCAGGGTGTTTTCTTCCGACACCTCAATGCTGACAGGGACTTTGGCGTTGACGCGCACACTTACAACCGGGGTAAATTCCAGCGCGCCGTCTTTTTTGGATTCCTTGATAATTTCCAGGCCGTAAACTGACAGTGTGGCGGCCGCGCTGCCTTCCAGATCCTTTATCTGGATAGCCGCAGGTGCAATGGTGTTGACCAGTATTCGGTCGGTATTTTCTGTCGATACAAAATCATCGTTACGGGGAATGCCAAACTGAATCTGATCGCCCACGATATTCATGTGTGTCAGTCCAACGGAATGGGCGGATGCCAGTGTCTGATTGATCACGTTGGCATTCAGCGCGGCGGCAAACTGTCCATCCCCCAGATCCGCTTCCGGTAACGGGTCATCAGTGTAAAGGGTGCCTGCCAGCGGTTGCGGAATGTTGGCGTTGGGGGTTGAAGGGATCACGCCGCCAGCCAGTGAAGCGAATAAAGAACCGTCTGACGTGGTGATGTCTGACAGCTTGATGGCAATGGTCAGGTCGTGGTTGTTGACGCCGTCATTAATGCGGATCATGTAGCTGTCCTGAATAATGCCGGCCAGCATTTCCGGAATGGCGCTGTTCAGTTCGCTTTCAACCGAATTGGCAATGGTGCCGGTATGCAGGTTAGCGATGCTGCTGATAATGGCGGAAAGAATAGCCTGGGTAACAACATCGGTGTTATCTATCGCCACATTGCCCACTGTGATATCAAAATCGGACAGGGTAATGGCGGGTGACTGCTCTTCAACACTCAGATTGATGTTGCCGGTAAAATCCAGCGGGCCCACGGTGGCGCCGATATTGATCAGCGTGGGTGGCAGAAAACCGTTATGCAGTCGCAAGGTGATTTCCACGCGGGAGTTGGTAATGCTGCCTTCAATGGTGGCATTGCCGCCATCGGTAAAGTCCATGCTGAATTCACTGCCCAGAATGTCCACCGTACGCACAAAGCCGTCGCCGCCGTAGGTTTCGCCGAACAGGCCTTTCCAGGTATCGTCGTACAGCATGGTGCCGGCAACCAGCGGATTCAGGTCAAGATTGTTCAGCGCTCTGGAAATTTCCACCATGGCAACATCCAGGGCATCTTTGGTGACACGCACTGACATGGACGGATCGTATTCCTTGCCAAGCGCGGCGTAACGGGTAGTGCTGGTGTGGCCCAGGGTGTCGGTGGCCACGTAGGTATAGATTTCCGCTTCGGGCACATCAACGCTGAAGCTCTGATCTTCATTCAGCAATATTTCCGTGCCGTTTACGGTGGCGCTGGCCACTCCCATGGCGTCTTCCGCCAGGCCGTTGATGGTGGCCAGGGTGCCGGATACCTCTGCATTCAACACAACAATCGCCGGGCCTTTGGTGTCATAAATAAAATCCACTGAAGGGCCCAGCGGCGGGTCTACCTGAAAAGTGTTTTCCCCTTCCCGGAAATAGTCGGCAAAGGTGTTGCCGTCAGCCGTGGCTTCGGTGGCGGCAGCGGTAAAATGCTGCTGAACGTTGTAACCGTTAAGGATCATAACGGGCAGCTCATCCGGCTGCTGTTTGTAGGTCACTTTAAACAGTGACGGGGGAGCGGTATGTACCGAATCTTCGGCGGGCTCTGCGATCTGGTAACTGTTTTTACAGCCCACCAGACCTAACAGGAGCAAAACCCACAGGGTTTGGCGAATGCATTGAGGGAGCATAACGTTGTTCCTGAATATTATTAATAGAATGGCGTGAATGACTGGAGTATCAGGGTCGGCGACTGCAATACCTGCGGAATCTTGGACTCAGTCAGTAAGCAGTGTATCGGTGAACGGTCGGTACTCCGATATACCTAAGGAGGATTGACAGAGCCCTGGATTCATGTCTCAGGGCTGATAGGTTTGCCAGTCAGTCTTGGGGGGATTGCTAAACGCCTTTTGCTGCAAAGCTGTTTTTGCAAAAGTCTTCACCACTCAGGTACAAGCTATGTGGATAGCAATAACTATGATTCCGATGGCTTTTTCGGCAGTTTGTTAAAGTCCTCACTGCTATGGCGTTCCGGTAATTGCGTGGACGGATCCCCCCAGGCACGGTTCACCATGCGGCCCCGTTTGACCGCAGGCCGTTCAAACAACTGATTTGCCCAGCGCACGACATTTTTATAGCTCTGTACATCCAGAAACTCACCGGCATCATACAGCTTGCCGTGAACCAGCACGCCATACCAGGGCCAGATCGCCATATCAGCAATGGTATATTCGCTACCGGCAATGTATTCATTGCCCGCCAGTTGCCGGTCAAGAACGTCCAGCTGACGTTTTACTTCCATGGCATAGCGGTTGATGGGGTATTCCAGTTTTTCCGGGGCATAGGCGTAAAAGTGGCCAAAGCCACCACCCAGAAAGGGCGCACTGCCCATTTGCCAGAAAAGCCAGTTCAGTGCTTCGGTACGTGGCTTAATGTCCTTTGACAAGAACTCACCAAAGAGATCCGCCAGATAAAGCAGAATAGAGCCGGATTCAAATACCCGGATGTGGTTGGCAGTATCCAGCAAGGCGGGAATTTTGGAGTTGGGATTGATCTCTGTAAAACCGCTGCCGAACTGATCCCCTTCAGAAATATCGATCGGGTAGGCATCGTACTCCGCGGCTTGAATACCTTTTTCCAGCAATTCCTCGAACATGATGGTGACTTTAACGCCATTGGGTGTTGCCAGGGAATGCAGCTGAAAACGGTTGTCACCTTTGGGGAGTTCTTTCTGATGGGTGGCGCCGGCCACCGGCCGGTTGATGGTGGCAAATTTGCCGCCGCTCTCGTTATTCCATGTCCATACTTTTGGTGGGGTGTATTCGTTGTCACTCATGATGGGCTACCCTGGCAATAAGTGTTGTTACCGGTCATCCTAACATTGCCTGAGACAGGCAGAAAGCGGCCCGGCAACCAAGGAACGATTGCTGCCGGGAATGGTCGTAACCCATATCCCCGCTGTTCGTGATGGCGGGCCTTGTGACGGGGCTTTGTGCGAGCTGTTCAACACATCTGAAGCGAACATTTTTTGGCTCAAGGAGCAGTTGTTGGCGAGAGTTAGCGTGATTGTTGCAACCCTTTTGATTGCCTGGATACTGGCAGCTTTGCCTGTGCATGCGCTGGCGGCAGAAACCGCCAGCGGAGACCATGTCAAGGTGCGTTGGCTGGCGCCGGAAGTTTTTTCTGCTTCCGGTGCAGAGACCGTGGGTTTGTATTTTGAAGTGGATCCCCAATGGCATGTGTACTGGCGCAACCCTGGTGATTCCGGCGCTGCCCCCCGTTTTGATTTTGCCACGCAGCAGGTTCAGGTGGGCAAGGTGCAGTGGCCTTTTCCTGCCCGGTTGCCCATAGCCCATCTCACCAATCTGGGTTACGAAGGCAATGTTGCCTATCTTTTTACCCTTGAGCCTGAAGACGGCGCTAGGCAGATATCAGTCACAGTGGATCTGGAATGGCTGGTATGCAAGGTGGATTGTATTCCCGGCTTTGGCCGGATGACCCTGAAGCGCCCGGTGAGTGAACAGGTTCGCTGGAATGAAACCGACCGGCAATTACGGGACAGGTTTCTGGCGCAGGTTCCCCAAAATAGGGAGAGGGGTGCAGCAAGCCCCTGGCAACCGACTGGCCTGATACCGGTGCGCGACAACCGGATTCGCCTGACACTGACCCCGGCTGATGTCTCTGCCGAACCTCCCCGGGTTTTTCCGTTGAATGGCGAGTTGATCAGCGCCCGTGAACCGGAATTGCAAACCGCAGATAACTCCCTGCATTATCTTTTCCGGCGAATGCCCGGGGTTGCCTTGCCGGAAAGTACAGGCTTTGTGGTGAGTGATGGCCGGCATGCCTGGCAGTTTAACGATGTAGCTTTCAATGTTCCGTTTGATGCATCGTTCAATGCATCAAAAGCCACTGATATTACGCAAAAAGAATCCCGGCCCTTGTGGTTGCTGTTGCTGGCGGCTTTTGCCGGCGGGATTATTCTTAATCTGATGCCCTGCGTATTTCCGGTACTGTCTATCAAACTGATGGGGCTGATTCAAACGCCGGCCCAACAACGGTTAAAAGAATCCCTGGGTTATACCGCAGGCGTACTGGTGACCTTTACTGCATTGGGCGCGTTGTTGTTGGCATTGCGTGCGACTGGCGCGGCGATTGGCTGGGGTTTTCAGTTGCAGTCATCAGCGGTGGTGCTGACCTTGATAGCACTCTTCTGGTTAATGGCATTGTCCTTCAGCGGCGTTTTTGAATTCGGTCATCGCCTGGTATCGCTGGCAGGCAATCAGCGGGGCGGATCTTTTGTTACCGGTATGTTGGCGGTGTTTGTGGCCACGCCCTGTACGGGCCCTTTTATGGGGGTTGCCCTGGGTGCTGCTGCGGTGTTGCCTGCGTTATCCGCCATGCTGATTTTTCTGGGATTGGGCGCCGGCCTTGCGGCCCCGTTTGTATTGCTCAGCCTGAGCCCGGCGTTGTTACGCCGCCTGCCCAAACCTGGCCAGTGGATGGAAACCCTGCGCCAGTTTCTGGCATTTCCGTTATACGCTACCGTTATCTGGTTGCTGTGGGTGCTGGGCCGCCTGACCGGTGATGGCGGCTGGATAGTGGGTTCTTTGCTGTTACTGATGCTGACCTTTGCCCTGTGGCTGGGAAAAACACTCAAGCGCCATGGCAATGTTGTTGCCGCCATTGTCATGGCATTGTCACTGGCCGGTGCGTTTCATACTTTGTGGCAGGAGAAAGCTGACACCGCGGCAGCTACCGGCAAAGGCCCCTGGCAGCCTTACGATCCTGTTGCCATTCAACAGGCCCGTGATCAGCAGCGCTCGGTATTTATTGATTACACTGCTGCCTGGTGCATAACCTGTCAGGTGAACAAATCACTGGTGCTGGATACGCAACCGGTGCTGGATGTATTTGAACGCCATAATGTGTTGCTGATAAGAGCTGACTGGACGCACCATGATCCCGATATTACCGCCGCACTGGAACAGCTGGGCCGCAATTCCGTTCCGGTTTATGCCTGGTATGCTGCGGGTGCCTCGCAGGCGGAACTATTACCCCAGGTTTTACAGGCACGAATGATTCGCGCCCTTTTTAATAAAGACACCCACCAAGCAACGGAGGTTACTCCATGAAAACCGTGACTATCAGAACTGTGACCATGAAAACCGTGATTGTGAAAACCGCGAACAGAATACAAAAAAACTTGAGCCGCAGTGTCTTGTTTTTATGTCTGACCGTACCCTCAATGGCCATGGCCGTTGCGGTACCGGGAAAGCCGGCACCGGCTTTCAGCGAGCAGGATGCGGCCGGTAAAACCCATGCACTGAAAGATTACCAGGGCCAGTGGCTGGTGCTTGAGTGGTTTAACAAAGATTGCCCTTATGTACGCAAGCATTACGGCAGCGGCAATATGCAATCATTACAGGAAAAGTACACCGGCAAGGGTGTGCAGTGGCTAACGGTGATTTCATCCGCAAAAGGCAAGCAGGGTTATCTGGAACCTGACGCAGCAATAAAAGAAGCCAAAGCCCATAACCTGCAGGCCAGTGCTGCGTTTGTGCTGGATCCGGACGGTAATATGGGCAAAGCCTATGGTGCTAAAACCACACCTCATATGTATGTGATCAATCCGCAGGGCAATGTGGTGTATGCCGGTGCCATTGATGACAATGATTCCGCCAACCCGGCAGTGATTCCTGAATCGAAAAACTATGTGGATGCAGCGCTTGCTGAAGCCATGTCCGGTAAAGCGGTTACCACGGCCACATCCCGCGCTTACGGTTGCAGCGTGAAATACTGATTTACAAAATGCTACAAACTCCCGAGGCTGATCATCAGTTTATTCAATAATCCCGAGTGCAAATATTGTTAGCTATACCCTGACTTGGCCAATGCTGTCCGGATAGTGGGGTTGCAGTATCCGGACTGGCTAATCCAACAAAAAAATCAAAGACCTCTTGGGACCAAACAATGACAGCGACGGAATCAAAGCGACGCCTGCCTAAACTCGCACTGGCAGCCATGGCGGGGCTGGCTGCCTCGGCCTGTACACCACCAACAAATATATTTACGCCGGAAACCGGTACCCATTTTAATGCCGGCACCGGCACCGTTGTTGTGCAGGGACTGACCGCATCAACGGCGCTGTGTTACACCACTGACGGCAGTGAACCCACCTGGAATAATGGTGCCTGTGGTGGCAGTGGTACACAGCGGGTGCAGGGCCCCATTACGTTCGCGCAAATTGCGCTTACCTGTGGATCGGACACCGGTAGCAGTGTGTCGCGCACCGTTAAAGCCCTGTACGATTGGTCCGGCACACCGGGCTACACGCAGTCGGCCACTTACACGCTGAACTGTGGCGTTGATGATGGTGGCACCGGCGGCGATGGCAGCAGTGCAGCAGGCTCCGATACCATGGCGGTGGGGCAGGTGCTCAATGCCAATGAATACCTGGTATCCGCTAACGATGACTACCGCTTCTATCTGCAAACGGATGGCAATCTGGTGTTGCGCGACTGGCAAACCCGGGAATCACTCTGGTCATCCGGAACCCACGGGGAAAACGGCACGCAACTACGTTTGCAGAGTGATGGCAACCTGGTGCTCTACACGGACACGGGTACGGCGGTATGGGCCAGTAACACCGTTGGTTCCGGCGCGGATCAGCTGCTGCTGAATAATGAGGGCACCCTGGGCCTGTATCAGGGCAGCAGTAATGTGTGGTCGGTGGGCGAATCAGGCTCTGATGGAGGTTCTGATGGAGGGGCCGGCGGCTCTGGTTCCATTACCCATGTGGGTACTACCGAAGTCTATGATTCCAACGGTGAAAACATGACGATTTCCCGGCCGTCGGGCAGCACTACTGGAGATCTGCTGGTGTTGTTTTTGCACCGCACCGATGATTATCTGCCCCTGAATGTGGCCGGCTGGAATCGTGCGGCACAGTGTTATAAGCGAGATAACGGCTACGACTGTGTGGCCTATGAGGATTGCACCAGCTGGCGCACCGCGGATATCTGTGAAACCTTTGGCGATTATGGCCGGGCTGGTCGCGATCTGGCCCAGTCGGTGTTCTATCGCCGGGTTGGATCCGGTGAAGCAAACGCCTATACGTTCGATCTGAATCCTGATGGGGCCGGCGGTCATCCGGGGTGGGCTATTCTCACTGCGCTGCGCGGTGCCAATACCTCTGATCCCATCCGCGACTGGGACAACGAAGGGTGTGATAACAACCCCGATAGTCTGTTCCCGTCTGTGTATGGTGTGGCAGGTGACATGGTGCTGCTGTCTCAGTCTTTTGATGATCAGATAGCCCGGTCAAAATTCAATCCGCCGGATGATACCACTACCTTGGGTTATGTCAGCCAGAGTGATGAAGCCGGTTTTCTGTTTGGTGGCGTGCTGGATTCCAGCGGCGAAACAGGCTCCATGAAAACCCATGGTGATGGTGGCCCGAACTGTAAGGATGCACTGGTGTCGCTGACCATAAAGGCGGATTAATCAACCGGGATTACATTGCATTTATAACTCCGGGATGATTCGGTTCAGGCGCCCACCTGCTTCGGCAGTGGGCGCTTTTTTTATGTTGCGTTCCGTTTACAGGGCACTGTCCAGTCGCAGATACAAAGCCCGGTTATGTTCTTCGTTGTAGCCATAGGCAAAAAAGAATGGTCCCAGGGTGGTGTCGGCACCAACAAAGACACTGTAGGCGCCTACCATGTCATCCCATTGGGCTTCGCGGTTTTCCTGCCAGACATTGCCCTGTTCCACCGAAGCACCAAAGTACACAGGCACAAGATCTTTTTCCCACTGATACATGTACACCAGTGATACCTGGCCAAAGTTGGAGCCCGCCAACTGATGGTGTTCAAAACCGCTGAGATTCAGAAAACCACCGTTACGGTACACGGCATGAATGGGCAGGGTGTCGTTAAAGGTGCGATAGTAACGGAGCACCCCGGTTAATGAATGACGGGAAAAACTCTGCGAATAGGAGCTGTCCAGGATTGCCTGTTCATAGCTTTGATCAGCGCCCAGGCTTTCCCGGGCGTTTTTCCACTGCAGGTTAAAGCGATACCCTTCTCTGGGAAAATACACGCTGTCCAGGGTATCGGCCCCCAGAGACACATAAGTCAGGGCATCTTCAAAGGATTCTTTTGCAAACACCTTGGGGCCGACGCGCTGATCAATGGTGCCGTCAATCCAGCGGGTGCCCAGCTTCAGTTCGCCCCAGTTGCCAAACTCAACGCCAAAACCCAGATCAGCGGTATAGGCTTCAATACTGAATTCCAGTAGCAGGCGATCGTCGTTGAACAGGTTAACCTGTTGCGATGTCCAGCTGACAATCGGCTGTACAAAGGGCATGTAAACCCGGTCCAGTGGCTGATAGTAATCCACTTCAACCCGCTGATCGGTGCCCAGGGTAACGCCGGTACGCAATTCGCCTCCCAGGGAATTCATGTTTGTCATCAGATAGTCGGCAGACAGGCTGACCCGGTTATCGGTATCTTCGGAGGTGCTGAATCTGAGCCCCACATTCAGGTAGTTGGGGCCCCAGGGTTTTTCCGTGGCAACGATTTCCACCCCCAGCTGATCGTTTTCTTCCACAATGTTGTAGGTCACATTGGAGAAGTAACCCAGGCCATAGAGGCGGTCCACATTGGCTTCGATTTTTTGCAGATCGATGGGATCGCCGCGTTTAATGGTCAAGCGGTTTTCCAGTACATTGCCCGGAATAGACGAGTGATTGTTGAGGCGCACAAAACTGATTTTCCTGCCATCCAGATCCAGTCGGGGATCGGGGCGGTCGGGAAGGCCATGACGTAATCGCTCCAGCCCTTCGGTTTTTTCCACCGCACTCCGGCCCACGGGAATCGCCTCTGCCACCCGGTCAAAATCCTCGGTGGCAATGGTGCCCAGATCCGGCACTATCAGAAAATCCTGGTCTGTTAACATGGCAATCTGTTGTTCGGTATTACGGCGGGTCAGAAAATTGCTGAGCTGGTTGGCGATGTCCACCATGTCGCCGATTTCCTTGCGCTTGAGAAAACGGGTGCTGATATCTACCGCAATAATAATATCTGCCCCCATTTCCTTAACCACCGATATGGGCAGGTTGTTGGCCGAACCGCCATCAATCAGCAAGCGGTCTTCCCGTTCCACCGGGGTGACAATGCCGGGAATCGACATGCTGGCACGCACCGCGAGCGCAAGGGAGCCACTACCCATTACCACTTCCTCGCCGGTGACAATATCAGTGGCTACTGCACGGAACGGAACCCGCAAGCGGTCAAAATCTTTGATATGGGAAACCGGTGCCAGCAGTTCGCTGAGAATCAGGTCGATGGATTGCCCGGACACTATGCCCGAAGGTAACTTGATCCCATCGGTATCCAGTCCCAGTTTTACGGCAGAGGTAAAGGCATTGTCATCTTTTTTGCGACGGTAGCTGCGCTTGGCCCGTTCCACGTCATCGCGGAAGGCTGAATTCCAGTCCAGGTTTTCGGTAATGGTTTTGATTTCTGCCGGGCTGTAACCGCTGGCATACAGGGCGCCCACGGTGGCCCCCATACTGGTACCGGCAATGTAGTCGATGGGAATATTTTGCGCTTCAAGAGCCTGCAGCACGCCCACGTGGGCGGCACCCCTGGCGCCACCGCCACTGAGAGCCAGGCCAATGGTGGGCCTGTTGAGTTCCCATGCCAGTGAACTGGCGGGCAGTACGAGCGTTGTCGACAATAAAAACTGACTCAATAAAATGCAGCCGGTGATGAATCCGGATCTTGCGAACAGGTTAGGCATGAACTGGTCCCCAAGGCTCTTTTTAAAATTAACAGGAGCTCTTTTTAAAGTTGATAAGCGCTATTTTTTAAAATTAATAGGCACTTTGATGTTCTGCAACGCGGCATGATCGCCATCCAGCATAAAGCTGCCGTTCACAGCAAAGTCATTGAAGTTGCCGGATTTCAGTGCCGACAGCAAGCCGCTGCTCAATTCCGACAGCCTGATTTTCAGGGGAATGCTCACCTGCGATACCTTGTTTTTGCCAATGGCCAGGTTCTCTTCCATACCGCCGCTGATCCACTGGCGTCCGCCCACGCTGATGTCATACACCAGATCTTTCAGCGTCATGGCAAATTCGTTGGGATTATCAACGGCCATATCCAGCGTCATATCAATATCCGTGAAGGAAAAGTTTTTCACCTTGATATTGCCAAATGACACTTTGGGCAGGCGGGGTATGGTGACTGAACCTTCTTTTTTCGAATTGATCCTGAACAGATTCAGTATGGGGGCATCCAGACGCAGGTCCACGTCTGCGCTGTAGTCTACCGTGTTGCTTTCCCCCATGCTGTCGTAAATTTTGCGAACATCATTAAAGGCCAGCGTCAGGGGAATGCTGATATTACCGGTTTCACCGGCGGGAATGCGAAAGCCCTGATCCGTCGCACCATTCACCAGCGGCATGCCATTGAACTTTACATCGTAGTCGTAGCCGGCCAGTGCCAGGGCGTAGGCATTGGGGTTGCGCACCTTCATGGTGAGGTTAAGACCAATGCTGTTGGCGGTAATCCCGCTGACGCCGATGCTGTCGATGGACACGTCCGGTTTTTTAACGGCATCGGAAAGCATGCTGTTTTTCAGGTTGCCGCAGCCGGAGATCAGCAGGCAGAAGAATACAATAAAGGGGAGCGTGGTGCGGTGGCTTGTCTGGTTCATTATCAGTCCTTGTGCGGGCAGGTGCCATTCCCACCTACCCTAATACAACTGATGATGAACTGCAGCCGGGTCTATCTGATTTTTACAGAGTTTTTCCTTTGCAGGGAAAAGAACCAAATAATGCCCGTTCAGAACGGGCACTAAATAAGTTTCGACCAGAGCGGTCTCAACGCCCACAGCGAGAAAAACATGGCGGCCGGACCCTTCTTGTTTTTGCTCCATAAAAAGCGACCCTGTTCTTTAAGGAATGCCGCGCCCAGAAAGGCATCCGCCAGTTCGCGGGATTCCCGGGCATTGACGGCTTTCAGTTCATCCAGCTCGCTGCCGGCCAGGAATCGTCGGGTTTCACCGTTGCTGACCCAGCCTTCGGCAATTTTCTGCGCTTCCGGTTGTAGCTGATCGGCGGGAACCACCCACTGCACCAGGCCGGCTTCCAGTGCTTCCCGGGCGGTTGGCTTCCAGCCTTCCTTACCCAGCATGCGTTGTGCGTTTTTTTCACCCATCAGGCGGGCAAAGTGAATGCTGGAACAGCCTTCCGGGGTAATACCCAGTGCGGCAAAAGGCGTGGAAAAGGTGGCAGTCTCGGCCGCGATAATGCCGTTACAGAGCGTGGCGGATGTCACACTGGCACCAATGGCTGGCCCGTTTGCGGCTACCAGAATGGGTTTGGGGAAATCAAGAAAGGTTTCAAACAGCGTCTGGTTGTGCTCCACAATCATCTGATGCAGCTGACGCGGATGCATTACCTTGACGGTGGCACCCAGATTCACACCGGCACAGTAATAGTCACCTGCGCCAGTCAGTATCAGTGCCTTGATATCGTCATTGGCGGCGGCTTTCTGAAAGGCTGCTTTAACGGCATCCATCATTTCCATGGTCCAGCCGTTGAGCTTGGCGGGGCGGTTCATCATTGCGGTAACCACGCCGTTCTTGATGCTGGTGATTACGTATTCTGCCAGGGGTTTTTCAAGGTTCAGATCATTCACAGGAATTGTCCGTTATCAGGTTCATGATGGTGCTGTGTTTATGGCCTGATAGTGTTATGCGAGCGGCAAAAAACCTCAAGTGCCGGATGGCCTATTCGGCCGCAACGACAATTTCTGCGCATTTTGCGTCATAATCAGACAGCTTGACAGGCTATCAGGTTCGCACACTGACAGTAGACGTGCGGGTGGTAATCAGGATACCGGCCAGTACGGCGGCAACGCCGCTCCAGAGCGCATGGCGGTAAGCCACATCAAACCAGATGAGGCTGATCGCCAGCCCTGCCAGCGCCGCAACGGCACCCATCTGGCTCAGGAACAGCGGGGAGGAGCGTTTCTGCAATTCAAAAAAGCCCAGGTAGGTCAGGGCGGTCAGCACGGCCTGGCCCGCCAGCAGCCAGGCGTTGTGGCCGTTCAGCACGCCGGCGGTTAATGATCTGTCACCGGTCAGGTGGTATGCCCACAGCAGCAGGGCAGCCATCAGCAACATGCCGGATGCCAGCACCAGTGGTGGAAGATTGGCGGGCCACGCCAGGCTACGGTAGATATTCCCGAACGCCAGGGATACGGGAATCAGCAGACCCGCCAGATACCAGTAAAGGATCTCATCACTGTTGGCATCATGCTGAAGCCACACAATCCACAGACAACCGGCGCAGGCCAGGCCGATACCCAGAAACTGTCGCGGGTTGATGGTTTCCAGTCTGATCGCCAACGACATCAGTAAGGTAAAAATGGGCGGGAAGGCGTAGAGACTGGCGGTAAAGCCTGCACCTATCTTGCCCACCACAAAAAAGGCCGTGGCATTGGGGATGGCAATACCGGTAGCACCGCTGATAATAAAATAGCGCATGACCGAGCCATTGAGTTTTCCGTACTGCTGGCGCAGGGCCAGAGTTCCCAGTAACAATCCGGCGCCCAGGGTTTGCCAGAATGCGTAAGCGATGGGGGATACTCCCTGAGCGGTCACTATCTTGGCCAGTGCCAGCATCAGGGCAATCAGGCAGCCGTTGATGATTAACAGTGAAATGGCTATGGGGTCGGGGCGGGCGCTGGGGCTGCTCAGGGTGCTGCTCATGGTGCTGTGTCGATCCTGTATGGCTTCTGTCGCGTGAACGGCGGTGATTGAATGACGCTATTGTGTGGTCTTTTTGCCTGAAAATAATCGGATCATCCCGAACAAGACCCTTTCCTGTTGAGAAACAATCGCGATGAAAGAACAATGGACATGAAATAAAAAAGCCGGATGAGGGTGCCCATCCGGCCAGTCGGGGTGGCTGCTTTTTTACAGGTATAGGGTGCTGTCATCTCAGTGATGACAGCAGTTGCATTACCGCCCCCTGGGACGAAGCCAGCGCGCCTTCTGTCCAGCCGTGGTGAAGTGATCCGGCTTCCGAGGCAAAAAACACCCGGGGAGCCGCTTCAGGAAACGGTTGTGACAACAGCTGGTGGTGATTGGCGTAGTCACCGGATTTGTAATAGGCAAAGGCACCGTAACCAAGCAGCTTGTCCCAGTCGAAATGCTGGATACTGCGGAAGTATTGCCTGCAACCGGGGTGCAGCTCTTCCAGGGCGCGGTAAATCCGTTCGTTGCGCTCGGCATCCGACATATTCTGTACCCGGCGGGCCTTCTCCTCCCAACTATAGGAGGCTGTGAAGGCGCAGGGTTTTCCAGGCTCTGCATCCGAGGGGTAATACACCTGTTGCAGCACGTCATCTGTGAAGCTGGCGCCACCCTGAATGCCCTCGTCCAGCCAGAAGGGGTGGGTGCATTCAATAATGGTTTTGCTGCTCTTGGCGTACTGAACGGATTCCATGGCTTTGGCCTGTGCCACCGGCAGGGGCGGATCAAACTGCATATGGTTTACCGTGGGTGGCGGGCAGGTCACAATCACGTAATCCACCGCCAGTTCCTGTTCACCCTCGGGGGTGTTCATGGCAATGATCACACCATGGGTTTGCACATTGATTTTTGTCACCCGGCTGTTCAGTTGTACCTGTGCCTGCGACATGTCAATCAGCCGTTGTGGCAATTGTTGCAAACCGCCTTCCAGCGTGTAGTAACCGGGGTTCTGATACAGGGAGTGATAATCCACTGCCGCTTCCCCGACCGGTGAATCCAGATAGGCATCGATACCGCTGACAAAGGTCAGAAATTCAATCTCCGGATCGTTGCGGCCTTTTGCCTGAAAAAAGTGACGCAGGGAAACGAATCCGTAGTGATGACCCTTCACCAGTTGCTGTTCAACCTGGTGAATACCCTGATCGCCGCCCAATGTGCTGACCACTTCATGCAGGCTGGCAGAAACATAATCCACCGGTGTCATGCCGTTGTAGTGGTATGGCACACCCAGTGCAGTGGCCAGCGCTTTCTGTTCGGTGCGCTTAACAGTGTGCCCTCTGTTTTTCAGAAAAGCCTGGGGCGATTCGTTAATAAAAGGTTTGCGCTTGCCATGGAGTGACGCCAGAGCAACATAGTGATTCACCAGCAGATGGGTTTCCGGAATGCGCATGCCGCCACCCTCAATGGTCTGGTTGATACCCACCGCCAGGGATTTAAGGCGGCCGCCCAGTTCATTGTTTTGCTCAATAATAATGGGGTGGTGGCCGAGTCGGTTCAGGTTAAACGCAGCAGCGGCGCCTGCCGGGCCGCCGCCAATGATGGCAACGTTAAAGCGATTACCGGGTTGATCATAAAGGCCTACGGTTCCGGGAAGGTAACGGGCCTGTTCAATGCTGATATTGTTTAAAAGATTATGGGTAAGCATGGTAGTGCTCCTTTGAATAACACATTTGATTTCGGTTTTTACGGCCTGCTTTGCCGTTGAAATCAGTGTCTTCCGGAGTCACTACCTGCCGGGATTACCCTTTTTTAATAAAATAACTGCGCTTTTTAAAACTACTCCCTTTCTGGTCCCCTTTTTATAAAGCGGCTGTGGCCTTTGGTTCCTAAAAAGCCAGTAAACGGGCGCGGTGGTTGTGCAGGGTGTCTACATAGCGCTGCACAATTCCGACATAGTTGAGTTCATTTTCATAGGCAGAAAAGCTGAAGCGATTCATGCTCTGTTCATGGCGCTGAAACTCGTCCTCGCTTACCCAGCCCTGCTCCACCAGTTTTAACAGGCTTTCTTTCGGTTGCAGTTTTTCTTTCAGCATCCAGCAGGAAATTTTATTGGCCGTGGCCCGGTTGGGACGCTTGCGCTGTTGCGGCGGCGGGTTAATAAATTTCTGGATAGTGGCATCTTTCATGTTGATGCCGTATTGCCGGGAAATCTGGCCCGCCACGTCCCGGGCGCTCTCCTGAAAACCGCTGTCTGCAGTGTCCCTGTTAATGGCAATAAAGCCCCGGGCCAGGTGCATGATCAGGTCTTCACCAATGGCCGGTTTTTCCTGCAGGCAAGTGAGCACATAGCGCTCTCTGTGCCAGGCAGCGGGCAGCCCGGCATTCTGCTGAAACACCAGTGGTTCCGGTGGCTTGCCCGGCGCTCCGCGGGAAATCAACTGCTCCAGTTTCAAGAGTGCATCGATATTGTGATTCACAATCTGTTCAATTTCCTGGCGGGTTTCCTGAATCAACCGGGTGATTTCCCGGTGAATGTTTTCATCGGCCTCGAAGGACGCCACCAGATAGAAATTTTCATTGCACACAATGGGCACCGAAATTTCTTCAACCCCTTTGTAAAAGGCAATTTCTGCATCCACCAGGTGCGGTTTGGTATCGTTGTACTGGGCACCGTTCAGGGAAATCAGTTTGGTCTGACCGGATTCCACACTCTGTTTTACGCACAGCTTGTTGTAAGGCACATGATGCAGTGTCATCTGTGCCATCAGGTGCAGGCTGGACTGGCGGGTAAAGTGTTTGCAGGCATGAATCCGCTGAAACGAGCTGCGGTAGCGTTGCAGATCCAGCAGGTAGATACCGTTACCAATACGCCCCTGGGGTACGGCGCACAGGATCAGCGCATCCAGCGCTTCTTCGTGGCGGGAATGCCGGCGGAACACGTTATAGATCTGCTCCGCAAGGGTGGTGGAATTTCCCGTCACAATCTTTTCCTGATTGGCGAACAGCCAGGCGTATCCCGCAAGGTAGAGAATCTGCACCAGCTGGAACAGTGCTTCTCTGGGGAATTCACTGATGTCGTCCGCCAGTTGCAGTTCCAGTCGGGTAAAGTGTCCCAGTTCCAGGGGCGCACTGAAAATCACCTGTTGCTGACTTTTGCTGATGCCCTCTATCGCGATACTCAGGCACTCGGTGAGGTCGTGTGCCAGCCTGATGGACCAGGTTTTCCCCTGGAAGGAGAAGACACCCGGTTTGATAAGAATAATGCCCTCATGAAGCAGCGGCAGGCTGTCCCATGCCAGTAGAGCTATCTGTTTGAGCAGATAGCGTTCTCCCTGGCTGCTGAACGCCATCAGGTTGTCCATTCGGGTGTTGTAAAACGCGCTCTCCATGGCTTCGCGCAATTGCCCGGTTTTTTTCTCTCTGATCTCTGCCGAAAGTTCCTTTGTCGGAGTCTGGCCTGTTGTTTTTGTCATAGCGAAATACCCCGTAAGAATTGTTGTTTGTCAGTCGAGCCTGATGTGGTTTTAACCTCCTTACCCCAAAGAAAAACACAGACAGGACAAAAGTGCAGCAACTCCCCGATCTTTTTGGGGGTGTGACACTGGTCACAAGATTGAAAAAATGGAAAACTAGACAGGATCGAAAAAGAATTAAAAACGGCTTCATTCTTTTTTATTCACCAAGTCATTCCCGTTCAGGGGATTCAAGGAGAAATCAGGCAATGGACCTGGCTAAGCACCTGACCTGCGGCAAGTTTTATATCATGTTTGACTGCAGCAAAGAGGGAGCCCTTCCGGAACATAAAGAAGCTGTTGCGCTGGCGATCGGTCTGAAAGTCAGTTCCATCAACAAGTGGTTGCAACGTTACCAGACAGATCCTGATGACAGGCTTTTCAAGAAGGATCGTAACGGCACGGCACCTCTGGTACTGCAGGCATTCGGTATTACCGAGGCCGATTACGAGAAAATCACTCTGTCGGATGAGGATTTTCGATGCTGGTTTTTGAGTAAAAACCCTTGCAAAGCAACCGTTTATATCGGCTTTGATAATATCATTGATGCCATGAACGAGGAGATCGGTCAGGCAGAGTCTCATGTGTGGCTATACCGTTCTCACGGTACAGCTAATAAGGGTACAGCAAGCAACAGCAGCGAGCAGGACACAGCCGCCGGCACCACCAAGGGTATTGTGGACACCCTGGACCAGAAGCTGAACTGTGAAGAAAAGCCCCTGCAGATTATCAAACGTATTGTCACTCTGTATCAGGAAGAAACGGACGATCTGCAGCGTATTTGTGAGCATTTTGTTCGCATGTTCTATGGCCACAACAATGTGCACCTGAAGGCCATTGATAAAGGCTATCTCGGGATCAACCTGCTGATTGTTGATAACAAGGTGGCCCTGTTTTGCCTGCCGGATGATTCCGGTCATTCGGTGGGCTACGCCCTGCGGGTGGAGGACCGGGATCTGATCATCAGCTTGCAGTGGCTGTATAAACGTATTGAATCCAGAAGCCTGCCCATTATTGAACCCCACAGCGCGCCCCGCAAAAGGGAAGACGTGCTGGCCCAACTGGTCAGTCTGATCAGTGAGGTGAATAACCCGGTACCGGCACTGGCGGGAGAAGAACGCCCCGATTGTGATATCAGTAAAACGCCGCCGCTGGAAGAGAAAACCTTTGATTTGAATCTGGAGTTTTTGCCGAACTACCGGACCTATATGCAGGAAATGCGTAAAGCGCTGGATGCCACTAGCCGTTCCTGCTGGCTGTACCGGTCCCACCGTTCAGACGGCAAAAGTGACAAGCCCTTTATTGATGCCTTCATCGAAAAATGCAAAGAGGTACGCAAGCGCGAATCTGATGTGGATGTCTGTTCCTTCAAGCGTATTGTGTATTATTTCGATAATGATCATCTGCGCAATGAACTGGATCGTTGCATTCAGTACATGGAAAACGTGGAAAATGCCACACTGGGTGTGGTGGAGCATCAAATCGATTCACTGAATTTGGCGATCTTCGATTCTTCCACGGTATTCCTGGGGTTTCATGACGACGATGCCAGTGCTGTGCTCTGCGGCCTGAAAATTACCGATCCCGATCTGGTGACCGGCTTTATCAATATGTATCATCGCCTGGAATCAAAAATGGACCGGCCGCTGCTCAGCGAAAAAGACATGGAGCGGCGCAAACAGCAAAAGACCCGCGCACTGGAATACGTATCCAATGGCTGCTGACAAACTTCAGGCAATGCAAACCTTTCGCCGGGTGGCGGAGCTGGGCAGCTTTACGGCTGCGGCGGATGACCTTGGTCTGACACCGGCCACCATCAGCAAACAGATTGCCTTCCTTGAGGAAGACCTGGGCACCCGCCTGATTCACCGCACCACCCGGCGCATGCATTTGAGTGATACCGGGCAGGAGTATTTTGAGCGGGTGTGTCAGCTGCTGGATGCATTGCAGGAAACCGAATCTGCCGTAAAAGGGCTGGACGCCAATCCCAGAGGCCGCCTTCGGATTAACGCACCCATGTCGTTCGGCCTTACTCACCTGAACACCATGATCGACCGCTTTCAGCAACAGTATCCTGATGTGGAGGTGGATCTGCAGCTGAACGACAGCGTGGTGGATCTGGTGGCCGAGGGGGTGGATCTGGCGATTCGTATCCGCCAGACACTGGAGGATTCCAGTTTAACTGCCCGGGCACTCTGCGAGGTGGGCCGAACCCTGTGTGCCGCACCCGCTTATCTGGAATCGGCCGGTGTGCCGGAAAAGCCGGCGGATCTGCAGCATCACCGTTGCCTGATTTACAGTTTGTCTTCGTCCCCGGATCTGTGGTCCCTTGGCCAGGAACAGGTGCGTGTCAGCGGTGCTTACCGGGCCAACAGCAGTCTGGCCATCAAGCAGCATTTGCTGAGTGGAGCAGGGGTGTCCCTGGTGCCCAATTTTCTGGTGTATCAGGAGTTGCGCGCCGGAGAGCTGCAAGCGCTTCTGCCGGACTATCCCGCCTCGGGGCATACAATTTACGCGGTTTTTCCGCCCGGTCGCCATCGCCCGGCCAAGGTGCGTTATTTCCTGGAGCATCTGCAGGCCTGCATCGGTGAGTCGCCTTATTGGGAGATTCTTTCCTGAGGGGAAATAACCTCTTTCATTTGTCTCGATTTTTCCCTGATGGGAACTTATCTACAGTGTGACCTGAGCTTGAACACAACAGGAGCACACTATGATCCCCTTCAGATCCCTATTTCCACCAGTAGCCGGCGTCCTGCTGGCCGGCGCCTTATCCTCCGGTTTACAGGCAGCCACACCCGATGTGGGTACCAGCCCCTGGGGGCCGGATGACGAGATTGGCCGCCTTAATCTGATCACGCCCCAGTCCCGGCAGAGTGCACTTGCCGGCCTTGCCGGTGCAAAAGTCTATGATCTGGCGGTGGATTACTACATCGGCATGCCCAGCTGGCAGGCCGCCGGTGATCCCCGTTTTCAGTTCTGGATGACCCATACGCCCAATGGCACCCGGGTGGATGACCCCATGCATCAGGGCGAGCCGGTAAATGCACACGTTAGCTATTCCGGTTCTGCCTTTTCCATGTATGCCCACATGGGCACTCATATGGATGCACTGAACCACTTTGGTCTGAACGGCAAAATCTGGAATCACTTCTCGGCCAAAGAACACCTGGGTGACCGGGGCTGGACCAAAACAGACATCGCCAAGTACCCGCCGGTGGTGGCCAGGGGCGTGCTGATTGATATACCGGTTGCCAAACAGCTGGATGAATTGCCCGCCGGTTACCGGATTACGCGTAAAGACTTGCAGCAGGCATTGCAGCAACAGGGTAGTGAATTAAAGAAAGGCGATGTGGCTTTGATCCGCACCGGGCGCATGCAGCACTATGAAAATGCGCCGGTTTTTATGGAAAACGCTCCTGGCCTGGGAATGGATGCAGCGCGTTTTCTGGCAGAGGAGAAACAGGTGCTGACCGTAGGTGCAGATAATCTGAGTTTTGAGGCGTTTCCTTCCGAGGTTGAAGGCAATTACGTGCCGGTGCATACCTATCTGCTGGCCCAGCAGGGGGTAACCATTATGGAGCTGGTGAATCTTGAAGGATTGGCCCGCGACAAGGTTTACCAGTTTGCTTTTATCGGGCTGCCCTTAAAAATCCGCGGTGGCGATGCTGCGCCATTACGGCCAATCGCCATCCCTTATCAGTAAGGAGTCGGGACCATGAATATTATATCCGCATTGAACTGGCGCTATGCCGTGCGGGAATTTTCCGATGAGAAACTTTCCGATGCACAATTGCAGCCTTTGCTGGAGGCAACACGATTGAGCGCATCCTCCTATGGGTTGCAGCCTTATCAATTGCTGGTGATCAGCGATCCGACGTTAAGGGCGGCGTTACTGGAACACTCCTATGGTCAGCGAAAAGTGTTGGAATCGTCTCATCTGATAGTGCTTGCCGCAGAGACGGCAACAGATCTTGGCCTTGTAGACCGCTATTTTGATCGGCTGGTTACGGCGCGGGGTGTCAGTATGGCTGAGGTGCAGGGTTATGCAGACCATATCAAATCGGCCATGGCGGATAAGTCACCAGCAGCACGGATTGCCTGGGCGAGAGAGCAGGTGTTTATAGCTCTGGGCACCTTTTTGTCGGCGGCAGCCATGTATCGTATTGATACCTGCCCCATGACTGGCTTTGATCCGGCAGGTTATGACGATGTGCTGGGGCTGAAAGCGAAAAACCTGACAGCGGTGGCCATCTGCGCGGTGGGGGTGCGTTCCCGCACAGATAAAACCGCGGATATGGCAAAAGTAAGGGTGCCTTATGGGGAAATGGTGCGCTTTGCCTAGATATCCCCCAAATTTTTAGTCAAAATGGCGCTTTAACGATGTCCGGGTATATTTAGTTATCTGTGGCACGGCGCCAGGGGTATATAGCCGCGTACGAGCTGTAGTTTTTTGACTGAAAAGGTTCGAGTTGGTCGGATAAGATGTTGATTCGATGAAGGCATTGCTGAATTTACCAAACAGGACTCCAGGCTACTGTAGTGGCTAAAGCTAATAACATGGGTGATTATATGTCTAGATCTATAGCGATGGTTCTATTCTTGGTTTTGTCCGGGTGCGTAGCGACCCAATTCATAACCGAGAATAGAAGGAATCTTTCCCGTCTGGAAATTGGCATGTCAAAAGCGGATGTTTATGAAATTATGGGAGTAAAACAGACCTCAAGCTACGGAAACCCATACAAAACCGAGGTGCTGCCGGTAGAAGGGAAGAAATTGGAGGTTTTGTATTACTGGACTTCAGGAAACAGGTCTGATGGTATCCAAGAATATGAGCTTACCCCTGTGATGCTCCAAGACGGTGTAGTATTTGGCTGGGGGGGGAATATTATTTCAGAATACTTTGAGGTTATGAATAAGAAAAAGGAGAAGTAAAATTTAGTTTAATTGTTAAATTCCAGAGACTGCATATATAAAGATCATGTGGCAACGATTTCCAAATAAGTTTTGAGGATTATGGCAAGTTGATGATCTACCAGGGAAGCTGCCACTGCGGCGCCGTAAAATTTGAAGTTGAAGCACCGGAAACAATAGACGCCGTCTATTGCAATTGCTCGATCTGTAAGAAAGCAGGTTTTTTACATTTGATCGTGCCGCTAAGCAAATTCAATTTGCTGAAAGGTGCCGATTCATTGACGACCTATACTTTCAATACAGGCGCTGCAAAACACACCTTCTGCAAACATTGCGGAATCAAACCCTTCTATACGCCTCGCTCTAACCCCGACGGTGTCGATATTAACGTCAATTGCCTGGATACCCGACCCCTCTGCGTGAGTATCGAAGATTTTGATGGTCAGAACTGGGAGAAAAATGCCCACAACCTTGCACATCTGAGCCGTGACCCTGAATAAGGGCGACAGGTCAGAAAAGGAGCTGTTATGAATCAGGGCAAGTTGACTTTTTTGTGTGGGAAAATGGGTGCAGGCAAATCAACCCTGGCGGCCAGAATGGCACAGGAAAATAATGCCGTATTGCTTTCAGAAGATGAGTGGCTGGAATCCCTTTATCCCGGAGCCATACACACGTTGCAGGACTATGTTGAATATTCCGCTCGTCTTAAACCCCAGCTAAAAAAGTTGGTTCAAAATATACTGTCTGCCGGCACAGATGTGGTAATGGATTTTCCGGGCAATACCGTATCACAAAGAAACTGGCTTAAAAGCCTGTTTGCCGATATCGATGCTCCCCACCAACTGATCTATATTGATCTGCCGGATGAGGTATGCCTTGCGCGTATCGGGCAGCGTCGTCTGCAACAGCCGGAAAGATCTGCCACAGATACCAGAGAGATGTTTGATCAGGTTACCCGGTATTTTGAAGCGCCGGCGCAGGAAGAAGGCTTTACTGTTATCCGGTATGTTTCTGAAAATCAGTAGATCCAGCAGCTTTGTGTTTTTTGTCTGAAAAGCGCAAGTCTGCCAAGATTACAAATAGATGGAGTTTAGAATGAATAGTAAGGAGCAACAATGAAACAACAAGGTTCATGTTTATGCGGTCAGGTGAAATACGAAACAGATAACAATTTCAAAGTCACCATGAACTGCCACTGCAGGTATTGCCGTAAAGCCCATGCGGCACCTTATGTGACAGCCGCACTCATGCCTGCCGCCGATGTAACCATCAAGGAAGGTGAGGAATTGATTGCCAGGCACGAAGTCAGTGGTGGCAAAAAACGCTGCTTTTGCAGTGCCTGCGGAACCCGCCTGTTTAACGAAATTTCAGTGCCTGGCTTTATCACCCTGATGGTAGGTACGCTGGATCATCCGGAACAGATTACTCCGATTGCACACGTTAACCTTGAATCGAAGCTGGAAAGCCTGACGATAAATGACAATCTGGCTCAGTATCAGGCTTTTCCTTCGCAGGAAGATATCGGAAAAATGCTGTCGGTTTAATATTCCATCACCGTATTCTCAAATACAAAGCCGCCTTTACTTAATGTCAGCCGGTGCCTGTCGCCGGCACATTGCAGGTCGCCATTTTCAAAAGCGGCATCCCCAAACCAGATGGCCACGGGCGTGCCTTCGGCTGTGCGTTCCAGTCTTGTGGCAAAATACAACGGTTCCGCTTGTTCAAAATGATCCACAATAGCCTTGATCGAATGTCGTTGCGTCAGCTGGTGCAAAGTAACCCAGGTGGGTGGCGCAAGCTCTATTTCACCGGCGGCGTGGTGCTTTAGTGCGTCTTTCGGTTTAATCCAGCGATGATCCAGAATCTCGCCGCCATCCACGATGATTTTGTCTTTAAAGTCGATCTCTGCCGCAAAGAACCAGGTGGAAAAACGTTTGGGAGTGGATAAAGGTGGTGTCCAATGGGAAAACCAGACAAAGTCATCCGGGTTCAGGGTCAGCCCGGTTTCCTCTTGCGTTTCCCGTACCGCCGCCCGGTGTGCTGCCTGCAGGATATCACCGCTTTCGGGGTAGTCGCTGGTGTCTATCTTGCCTCCGGGAAACACCCACATACCGCCAAAGGCGATGCCGGTATTCTTCTGTAACATCAGCACCTCGACATCGTCTTTATTGGTTCGCAGCAACACCACGGTAGCGGCGGGGATCAGCGGGTTGGTGTCATCGGGTTTTTTATCCAGGTCACCTAATATGTCCTTGCGGTATTCGGCTTTCTTCTCGTTCACGTGTCGGTCTTCTTCTCAGTTTTTATTGGATTGAAATAGAGTTGAGTGGAGGTTAGTGCTCCATGGAAACATTGTGGCCCGATGCTATTGTCGGGTCATTTCTGTGCCGATAATCTGCGGGCGGCTTGCCGGTCCATTTTTTAAAGGCGCGGTGAAAGGTGCTGTCATCAGAAAATCCGGTGCGGCGGGCAATCTGGGTGATAGGCAGCGATGTGGTGGACAGGAGTTCAATGGCCAGTTCTGCGCGGATGGAATCCAGCAGCATCTGATACGTCAGATTCCGCTCTGCCAGTCGACGCTGCAAGGTACGCCCGGAACACTGCATGCTGGCGGCTACTTCCCGGATCCCCGGTGCGCCCCGGCCCAGAAGATCCAGTACGTGGCGTGTTACCTCTCTGGCAATCCGATCCTGTGAGCGCAGCTTTAATAACAAATGAGCAGCCCGTTGTTCGTTAAGCTGGAACACACGCTGATCCGACAAGGCGGTATGGTAATTCACTCCCTCAATGCCCAGTTTTATCTGATCCTGAGGCGCGTTGAATGATACCGGCACAGGCTGGAACACACTTTCGACCATTTGCTGGTCAAGGGAACTCTCATGGGCAAACTCCAGGGTGCGGGGTACATTATGGGCGTCAAAGGTAAGCCGGTTAGCCAGCGAATACCAGTGAGAGAACAGATGCTCCACCACATGGCGGTGAGGCCGCTGGTTTTCGTATCGAAATATAATATCCAGATAATTTTTTTCCGCTTTGATTTCCAATCGCACAAAATCATAGGCGATGGGAAAGTACTTTATTACGGCTTCCACAATTTCTTTAACGTTCTTGCCGGCAATACTGATGAAATAGAAAACTCCGGTTGTTCTCGGAAACAGGCTATGGCCCATGTGCAATCCCACGGCCGGATCTTCTGTCATTTCTTCGGCGGTGATAAAGGCTTTTTCGTAAAGACTTAACGGTATGCGACCGTCAATATCAACGCTGTTCCTGGATTTGATTTTCAGTTTTTCACAGAACGCTGTTTCGGATATCCCCTGTTGCTCAAGGTAATCAAAAACCGCGTTGAATAACTCAACGGCTACGGTTGGTGCTGGCATTCCCTTTTCCCTCTGTAGTAAAAGCCCATGGGGCAAATAAACAAGCCTGAGCAGGCAAAGTTGTGACCGTTGTTTTGACTGTGGTCACAATAGTTATTGAATAAATAGTAAAGGCTGCTGTCGCGATTGGCCAGTGTTGCTATTGCGGAATTTATGAAGCTGCCAGTAACCTGCAGACTCAAATATGCTTCTCAGCAGTTGGCAGGCATGCCAGGAAGAAACATAGAAAAACAGAATAGCTGCAGAGGTCAGGGTTATGATTCGCCGATACAAAACGCCCTTGCGAGGGCTAACTAGCTGTTTGTTCTCGTGTCTTGTTTTATTGTTCGCGGCTGGCTGCGGATCCGATTACAGCGGGGGTGACTCCTCCGGTGATAACAGTCGCAATCTGGGTGACGATGACACATCGCCCCGGGATGCCAACAGTGCCGAGTCCGTTCTGGTGGCCCATTTCAAACGCCATATCCAACCGGACATGGGTACCTGTGGCGTTTGCCATATGCCAAATGGAATAGCGGATACGGATGAAGGCCGCGGCTTTATTCTGAATAACGGCACGGGGGATTACCAGAACTTCAAACAATCCTGGCGTCAGCTGGGAGAAGGGATAAGCAATAACCCTCTGGTAACGGAAAATGCTGACCCGGGTGAACCTCATATCGGTGGCAAGTTATGGCCCAGAAAAGCTGCTGTGTATTCCCATGTTGTTACCTTGCTGCAGTGTTGGGATGATCCAGAGAGTTGCACGCTGTCAGGCAGCCTGCCGGGTGACGATATTCCACCGGAAAAGCCTTTCCCGTTGCTGGGCAGCAGCTACGGCAATCATGTATGGAATCAGTTCTGTGCCGAAAACGATGGCGATGCATTACTGCCACCGGATCCCCGTACGCTGGTGGTTGCAGGAGCCAATACTGATCGGGCAGTGCACTTTAATGCCTACTATGAAGATTGCCACGTGAATCTGCCGGAAGCAGAGAAGGCACCCAAAACCTGTCGCGAGTATCTGACCCGGGTGGCACAGGGTGATTACTTTACCAATCACCGGGCGGGCATGGCGGACCTGTCGGTGCCGGCGAACACGCTCAATAATCTGTGGCAGCGTTGGGGCTATAACGAACGGCCGGCTAATTTTGATCAACTGCTTACCGAACGCTACGGCTTTAATCCGGCCCCGTACCGCAACCCTTATCCGCTGCCGGGAGAAGACCCGGTGAATACCGACGGTGGCTCCGGCCAGCTGCCTATGGGGCTGATTCAGGGCCGTGATGAGCAGGGAAACTATAACGGCAAAATCAGTATGAACTGTTACATCTGCCACGGCGGCCAGATTGGTGAGGCTGCCGATGGCCAGGGTCTGGGGCCCATTCCCGGGATGGGCAACACCAACACCGATATGATGATTCTTATGCGGGATATTTCCGGTGGTCTGGTCGGTGGTCTGCTGCCGATTTCGCTGAACAATACCCGTGGTACCTCCAACGCCGTGGGCGCTTTCGATATGCTCACTCTGATCTGGGATGTGGACACCCTGTCACTGGCACCCAATCCGTTGAAGTTACCCTTTAATCATTCCTATCACGGCAACCAGGATATGCCCAACTGGTGGAACGTCAGTCATCGCCCCCGCAAGTTTTTTGATGGCGGTGTATCGGTGGACTCCACCCGGATTGATATGGCAGCGGCTGATCAGATCAATCTGTTTCGTTCCGGCGAATCCCGGCGGCTGGTGACGGAAGCGTATGATCAGGATTTGCAGGCCTACGTGGATGCCCAGGTTGCACCACCGTTTCCCGGAGACATTGATGAAGAGCTGGCGCAAACCGGTGCCGTTGTTTTTCACACCCGGGATCTCTGGGCGAGTGAAGGTAATGCCGATGTGCCCCGCCCGGAAGGTAACGGCTCCTGTGCCAGTTGCCACGGCGCTTATTCGCCCCGCTATGTGAATGATGACCGTTATCTGGAAGATCCGGCGCTGGAAGGTGTTGCTGCTTATCTGGTGCCGCTGGACATTATCGAAACTGATCCGGCGCGGGCCTTGTCCATTTCTGAAACCGTTCGGGAAGCTTTCAGCAGCACCTGGTGGGGTTACCCCGATGGCGCCGAGGGCTATAAACCTCCGGATGAAAAAGGACCCATTGAAGAATTTATTGATGACTTTGCGGATCCCAATATCAACCCCGATGGTCGCCCGGTGGAGGGCGCCTGCGGCTGGACCAGCGATTTTGGCTACCTGGCGCCCCCGCTTTATGGCGTATGGGCCTCTTCGCCTTACTTTCATAACGGCTCAGTACCCACCTTGAGGCAGGTGCTGAAACCGGAAGAGCGCCCGGCCATATGGAGCCGCTACGATTCAACAGTAGAGGGCAGAGTCAAAGGCTATGACATGAGCCTGGACGCTTACGATCTGACGGATCAGGTGGGCTGGAAATATCAGGAGTACTGCGCGCGAAAAGACAGGGATCTGGAAATTTGCGAGGACAAGAATACCATCAGTGAAAGCCTGCTGTTTTCCTGGCTGGATAACTTCAAGGATGATTTCTGGTTACTGGGCTTTATCAGCAAGCCCTACATGACCCAGAAGCAAATTGACGAACGCAAAATCTATAACACCCGAGATTTCAGTAACAGTAATCAGGGCCATGAATTTACCAATGCGCTATCTGATCAGGAAGTACGGGCATTGATTGAATATTTGAAAACGCTGTAACCGGGGGGAGTTGAATGAAAGTCTTTTTGTTCTGCGTTGCGTTAAGCACGCTGGCGGGCTGCGCGCTGCCGGAAGTAAAAGCATGGGAGCGGGGGCATCTGGCCAAACAGGAAATGGCCTGGGAACCCGATGTGATGGGCGCTAATTTGCGACGCCATATTTATAGCGCCAAGGAAGGGGCCACTGGTGATATCAGTGCATCTGGCGGGGGTTGTGGGTGTTATTGATATGAGCAGAAAAAATAATAACGATAAATCCGGTGCACTGGCGGCACTGGCAGGGGCCGCCATGGCGTTACCGGCGATTTCACAACTGGCGGAGGCGGCCATGCCCACGGAAACGGAGCTTGGCTACCAGTATTCCCGTTACACTGAAGATGATTTATCGGACGATACCGTGGTCAGCGGCGACACTGAACGCTACGACGTGGATATTCACCAGTTCAGGCTGGTGACGCCCCTGGATGAAGACAGTGCTCTGACGGTGGATGCGGTTTACGAATCTTTATCAGGTGCGTCACCATTATCCACCATAGAGAGCGGCGGTGAGTCACGCCTGATTATGAGCGGTGCCAGCATTTCTGAATCGCGAACCGATGTGGCGGTGGCGCTGGAAAACTTTGCCGAGAATTCCAGTCAGGTGTATCGCCTGGGTTATTCAACCGAGGAGGACTATGACGCACTTCATGCCGGTTACGAGCATGTTTTTCTTCGCGACCGCATTACCAGCTGGAATATAGGCGGTGGCATTGAATACGACGAGATTGATCCGGTGGATGACGTTGGTGTGAACCGTGTCTCCGGAGAAGATAAATGGTTTGCTAATGCCTTTGCTTCCGTGTCCAGGGTATTGAACAAGCGCTGGCAGGTTCAGGTGGGGCTGTCCGTAGGGTTGCACGACGGTTATCTTTCCGATCCTTATCGCAGTGCCGATATTCGCCCCGATCAGCGGCAGCTGTTTATTGTTATGGGGCGCTCCCGTTATTTCCTGCCGGATATAAATGCCGCTTTGCATGGCGATTACCGCTTTTATGCGGATGACTGGGGAATAGAGTCCCATACCCTTGATCTTGCCTGGCATCAGAGTCTGGGTGACCGGTTGCAACTGATCCCCCGGGTACGTTATTACTCCCAGAGTCAGGCGGATTTTTATTTTGCAACGGATCAGGGTGGCCGCAGTGGTTATCAAAGCTCCGATGCCCAGCTGTCGCCCTATGGCGCCCTGAGTTACGGGCTGGATGTGCATTACCGCGCCGACGGTTACACCCTTAAAGCCTATGTCGAGAATTATGAGAGCAAGGGTTCGCTGGCCCTCGGTAATGTGGACCGGGAAAACCCGGCGCTGGTGAGTTACACGCTGGTGGGCTTTGGTGTAGATTATCGCTACAAATAATCTGTTGTCGCCCGATAATCTATGACCGAACTGCATCACCTGACATTCCACGCCATGGGATCGCCCTGCAGCCTTCATCTTTATTGTGATGCAGGCGAACGGGCGGATTTGAGCAAAGCACTGATGGGCGAAGTGCAACGTCTGGAAAGCAAGTATTCCCGCTACCTTGAAAACAGTGTGGCGGCGAATATCAACCGTGCCGCACAGCAGGGTGGCTCGATCACGCTGGATCAGGAAACGGCAGCTTTGCTGGATTATGCGCAAACCGCCTGGGAAGAAAGCGACGGTTATTTTGATATTACGTCAGGCATCTTGCGCCGGGCATGGAATTTCAAATCCGGTCGCTTGCCTCAGCAATCGGTGATTGATTCCCTGCTACCGTTCATTGGCTGGCACAAACTGACATGGCAGAACCCGGTGCTGTCGTTTCCCACCGCGGGAATGGAAATCGATTTTGGCGGCTATGTTAAAGAATATGCCGCTGACTGTGTGGCTGCCCTGGCCCGCAACCTGGGTGTTGGTCATGGTCTGGTGGAGCTGGGAGGTGATATTCGTGTGATTGGTCCGCACCCGGGAAACCGGCCCTGGGCCGTGGGTATCCGTCACCCGCGCAAACCGGACTGCGTCATGGCCACCATTCAGCTTAACGCTGGCGCCATCGCCAGCAGCGGCGATTATGAACGCTGTATTGTGGTTAACGGCCGTCGCTATGGCCATGTGCTGAGCCCTTTCACCGGTTGGCCCATGGCAGGCCTGATCAGTGTGACCGTGCAGGCCGAACACTGTTTGCTGGCAGGCTCTGCCGCTACCCTGGCGTTGCTTAAGGAACGCCAGGGTATTGAATGGCTGAAACAGCAAGATTGCTCCTGGCTGGCCATGGACGATACCGGTCAGCTCCGGGGAACCCTGTCAGATTGCACTGGGTAAAGAACGTTTCAGGTCTTCCACAAACTTTTTGTCGCCACCGTCTACCGCCGACAGGTAAATATAAAACTCATCGCCTGCCTTGGTCACTATGGTCACGACCGTATCGTCCAGCTCGTTCTTGCTGTAACTTTCTTCTATTGATGCTATTTCATCAAAAAAGGCAGAGCGTTTTTGAATGTTACTGCTGTGATCGTCTTTCCAGTAGGAGAACACCCGTTTGTCCGTCAGACCATTGCCATCATCAGCATAGCTGAACAGGGCAGAGGAATAAAAATAGCGCAGTTCTTCGTCCGGCTTTATCACCCCGATCCGGTGCATAAAGCGAATATCGCGGCTCCACAAATCCTTGCCTTGCACCACCATGCTGCTAGGCAAAAAGTTAGTGGCACCTAGTGCGGTGAATACTGTCAGGTGGCCACACACCAGCATCAGTGCAATATGTGAAAGGCGGATGCCGGAGTTGCGTTGGTAGTCATCCTGATTTTCCGCGTTGAGCTGGTTAATGAATTGCAGTGCCGGCAGCAGGCAAACAAAATTCAGCAGGCCGAGCAGAAAACCGTAATCGTTGATACTGGCAATAATATTGGAGCCGAGAAACAGGACCGCCAGTAAACCGGCCAGAGGGTTGTTCACTGGTAATTGATCGCCTGCCGGGGATTCAAAATCTCTCAGGCGCTGATAGAAACTGTAAACAAACAGCGGCAGAAAAACAGCGCGCCCCAATGGCATGATCTTGTCCTTCCCCTGCGCCCGTAGAAACTGAAAATTGCGATACATCCAGTAGTACTGATACAGACCAAATGTGAAAATATTCAATAATGAAAACTTGGTAACTGACAATGGGTAGAATTGGGTGCGAGTCTGCTGGCTTCCCTGTCGCTTTTTGGTAGGGTCGGCAATAGCGAAAATCAATAGTAACACCAGTACGCCCAGATAAATGAGCCACCAGGCGCTGCTGTTGTCGCCGGTAAATTCCGGGTCATACTCTTCCAGCGAGTAGGTAAGGTATACCCCCAGCGCGTTGTCGGCTTTTTCGATCTGCTCCATATAATCAGCTATTTCACCGGCATTGACATGATCCGCCCGGCTTTTGAATTCCACTTCCTTGATGATTTGCTGATCTTTATACTGGCGTTTATTTTTAAACGAAAACCATTTGTTTTGCAGGCTGTCCGCTTGTGGAGAGACAGTCCAGGAGGAAGGCAGATCAATAATGGTCTTCTGCCGGATATGAACCGGGTGCGTCAACCGAAAAGGCCTGTGCCTGATCATGCTGTTGGGTTCATCAAGGTAGTATTGCACTTCTGTGGTATAGAAAGGAATGTTGTAGAGCGTTCCGGCTTCATTCAGGTTCCAGTGCCGGGCAATAAGGTACTTTTCGGACACTGTAATAAGGTTTGCATCCTGATCGTCCTGAATCTGTATATCTTGCGCAAGTTCAATGGAGGGATAATAACGGGCATAGTAATTCAGGTTTTGTGACTGGATGTCTGATGCGGACGAACGCGCGAGGCGCGCGCGATACTGATTGGCTTCATTGCGGCGGAAAATGGTAACTACGCTGAAATCAGTGGCTTCTGCGCCTTCACCTTTTACCTGAAAGTGTTCCTCTACTTCCATATCCGGCAGTTTGTGCTTTTGGGTATGAATGGGGGTGATTCCATCAGTGTTGTTCTTCAGTACCAGTCCATACTGGTAAGAGGCGGCGGCATCGCTGTTGATCAATCCCTTTTCCATCGTGATAGTGGGATCTACCCAATAGTGCTCGCTATCCACTATCAGCTGTGTGATCACATGATTGAACTGGGTTGCGCCCGGCAGGGACTGATTGATAAAGGCGGTTGTGCCGGTGTTGACCAGTACCGGGTAGGCTTCAATGCCTATGGCTTTCAGTAGCGCAACCAGTAGTACAGTTTTATCTTTGCAATCGCCGAAGCGTCTTTGCAGAATGTCACCGGTGGCGTGTGGGACAAACGAGCTGCTGCCCAGTTCAATGCCCATATAGCGGATTTCAGTCTGTACGAAACGCAGCAGCGCCGTGGCTTTTTCCCGGGGTGTGGAAAATTCCCGAGTCAGGTCCTGTGCCAGTTGCTGGATGGCTGCATCGGGCTGCGAAAATGGCTGATAAAGCCTGGCTCCCCAGCGAGCCACTTCTTGCCAGTGGCGAGTATTGCTGAAGTGAATGGCACCATAGTCAGTATACCAGGCGGGTGTTTCATCATCGTGGGGCACGGGTACAAGGTTTTTCTGGTGGATGATGTATTCTTTCCCCAGGTCGGTTTGCTTGCTTTGAACCTCCAGGTTATCTGCTGAGTAGGTTTTGTAGTGCAGCACCGGCAGCGCCGACACCACCCGGATATAGTCTTCCGCCACCGGAACGGAAAACTCGACACTGAAATAGCTGTTATGCAAGTCCTCGAGTGCCGGGTTCTTGCCGTAGCGGGTAAAGCTGAGTTCCACCACGTCACCTACCCGCAAGTCCTCGAAGAAATATACGGAAGTTCGGCGGCCATCATAAATGGCGTATTCCAGTTCTTTTTCCCGCTGGATATTTTTGAATTTGCCAAGGTCAAGGTGATCAATCACGTGGCCGTCGCGAATTACCTGCACCTGGTGATAGGTCACGGTCTGATAAGACGGGTCATAGGTCACTGTCAGCGTGGAATTGCGCTCAAGGCCGGCTTCGTTTTCGATGCGCACTGCGGAATGATAGTAGTAAGCCTGTAGGCGGGAATCGATTTTTAGTTGGCGGTTATGCAGCAGATAGAATTCGCCATCAGAAATAGCATCCGGTGTGGCGATGGCCGTATTGACCGGCAGAGGGGTTACCCACGCTGGCGCGGGTGCCACCGAGATGTTGTTTGTGGCTCGCGACAATGGGCTTGCCAGCAGGGCAAGCAACATAACAAGTAGCGAAAACGGTCTGGAGAATCCCTTCAATTGCACAACTTCACCTTTGTGTTCCTGTGACTTCAATAAAAGATTCAACAAGAATAGCACGGAGACCTGCGCGGCCCTGTTGCTGTTCTGTTGAGGCTGTGCACTTTAAAGTTAACGAAGCGCCTAGTCCATAGTGCCTATGCGTAACTATCAGGGTACAGAAATACCATTGACTTTGATTGGCGAATATCTAATCTGGAATCCGGTGCAAACTGTTTGTTTTTAACTGCTCTGCCCCTAATAAAACAATAAAAAATAGATAAAAAACAAAAGGTTACTACCATGATTCCAACTGTGTTCCGGCCAGCCCACATAGGGCTGTTATTGCTGCTGGCACTACTGACCGGCTGCAAGAGCTACACAGAAAAAGACGCTGCCTACCATCTGGCCCAGGGTTGTTATGCGCTGCAAGCCTATGATTCACAAAAGTTTTTAGTAGCGTCCGATGACAGTCGCTATGGCCTGGCGGAGACTGCGGCAGAACAGGCGGAACCGTTCTTTATCAAACCTTCCGGTCTGGGCAGCTTTATGCTGTATGACAGCGAAGGCAAATACATGGCCATGGATGTGATCCATATCGAACGCCATACCAAACCCGGTAAAAAGGTGGAATGGGCCATAAATGAAGTGGCGGTCACCCGGGCCGGAAAGCCCCAGGAAAATACCTATACCCTGGTGTCACCCCTGGGTAACCTGCGTGTTGTTCACAATGAATCAGGTCTGATTTCCCGCAGTGCCGATGTGGCGCTGGTGTCTGCCCAGAATACCAAATTCAATTTTGTTTCCCAGCCAGCGGACCGTTGCACGGAATACCCGGAAGCAGAACTGAATGCTGAGCGCAGTGCAGACTTTGCCACGCCAAAAAATCCTAACGACAAGGTGACCGGCTATGTGGATTACCATGCCCATATCGGTTTTCCCAAATCCATGGGCTCGGTGGTTATGTCCGGTGATGTATTTCATCCCTATGGTATTGAGCATGCGCTGCACGACTGTGATGAGCTGCATGGCAAAGGTGGCGCAATCGATCTGCTGGAAATGCAGCGGGCTTCGGGCGTTGACGGGGGCGGGCATTCCACCCGTGGTTATCCGCACTTTGATTACTGGCCCAATAGGGAAACCGTTTCCCATGTTATGACCTATTACAAGTGGCTGGAGCGGTCCTATCTTGGTGGCCTGCGTCTGGTGGTGACCCACGTTACCGGTAATCCCTATTTTTGTCAGTTGATCGGTGCAGTGCATATTACCCGCTTGCAGGGTGACTGTTCACCGACGGATACCGTGCTGCTGCAAACGGAGTATATGTACCAGTTGCAGGATTATATCGATGCCCAAAGCGGTGGCCCCGGTAAAGGCTGGTTCCGTATTGTGACCGATTCGCAGCAGGCCCGCGAAGTGATTAACCAGAACAAACTGGCCGTGGTGCTGGGGAGTGAATACGGAACTCTGTTTGATTGTCGCAGCAGTAATGCCGGCTGTGATGAAGGTTATATTGACCGGGAACTGCAGAAACTTTACGACATGGGTATTCGTTCGGTATTTCCCATTCACCGTTTTGATAACGCTTTTGGTGGCGCGCAAATGGGTGGCGGCTCAGGTGCCGCCTGGATGCACCTGACCAGTAAGATGAATACTGGTCATACTCACCACCTGACGGATCTGGTGAATCCTTTCGGCTTATTGTTCAAACCCATTGGCGGCAACTTTTTTGAAATGGAAAACTGCCCGGAAGGCGTACAGGGTGAAAGCGAAGCCTACAGCATGCGCAAATTTATCGATGAGGACTTCTCTATTGTGACCAATGCGCTGCGGGGGGTTCCCCGGGTTGGCAAGTATCTTGGCGGTGCTCTGGATGTGATTTTTATTAACAAGCTGGAGCCGGTGCCCGACTATGGGGTTGTGAACGAAAAAGGTAATGTCTGCAACGTCCGAACCCTGCAGCGTGCCGGTCAGCATCTGGTGAACCGTATCATTGATAAAGGCATGATTCTGGAAATCGATCACATGAGTTATGCCACCACCGTGGAAACCATGCGAATTCTGGAGGCCCGCAATTATTCCGGTGTGGTGTCATCCCACGGTTGGCTGGCGGATTCCGGGCATATGATGGAGCGCCTGCATCGTCTTGGTGGCCTGGCTGTTGCCACCGGTGGCACACCCACTAACGTGGCCAATACGATTCAGCGCAATAAACACTTGCTGGAAGACAATCATTTTGAAGTGGGCTTTGGTATCGGATCTGATGTTCAGGGTGTTACCGGTCAGTCCACTGGCGACAGCAATTATACGCCGGACTATCCTTTTCAATCCTACGATGGCAAGGTCACCTTTTATCCGCCCAAAACCGGCAACCGCGAATTTGATTTTAATAAGGAAGGCATCGCCCATTATGGGTTGTTTGCCGAGTGGGTGGACAACCTGAAACAGGTGTCTGAAGCGCGCAACGATGATTCTTTCGAAATCTTTATGAATTCGGCCGAAGCCTATCTGCAGATGTGGGAGCGTGCAGAAGCGGCAGCTATTGAATAGCTGCCGTTCATCATGCGGTGAGCGCTACCAGGTATCCACCATGTTGCGTCGCCGGGGCCTGTTCCGGTATTGGTTTCTTGCCGCGGCCAGGGCCTGCAGCACCACCTTGCGGGTATTCACGGGATCAATCACCGCATCAATTTCCAGTGCGGCAGCGGATTCTGTTGCCTTGCCCAGTTCATACAGTCGTTGCAGTAATTGATTGAACAGGGCTTCTCTTTCTGCCGGATCTTCAATGGCGTCCAGTTCCTTGCGATAACCCAGGGTAACCGCACCTTCTAGCCCCATGGCACCAAACTCACCGGTGGGCCAGGAGGCGGTGTACACCGGTTTTACAAAGCTGCCGCCCGCCATGGCGATAGCACCCAGGCCATAGGCTTTTCGCAAAACAATATTCACCAATGGCACTGTGCTGCTGGCGCCGGCAACCAGCAGCCGCGACATTTTTCTGACCGCACCTTCCTGCTCACTGTTTACGCCTACCATATAGCCGGGGGTATCCGTCAGCGACAATACAGGCAGATCAAAGGCATCGCATAACTGCAAAAAGCGCGCGGCTTTTTCTGAAGCGACTGAATCAATCGCACCACCCATCTGCTGACAATCGCTGCAGATCAATCCCAGCGGTTTGCCTTCAATTCGGATAAAGCCGGTGATAATGCTGCGGCCATAAACCCGGCGTAACTCCGTAAAGGAATCGCTGTCCGCAATGCATTCAATAATGCGACGAACGTTATAACCAAAGCGACGATCCTCCGGCAGGGCATCCCGCAAAAATGTCTGATCGGCGGCCTGCCATTCTGACACCGGTCCCTGAAAGTAACTCAGGATTTTTTTTGTCAGTGTTGTGGCCTGGGCTTCATCGTCCACAACAATATCCACTACTCCGTTCTTTTCCTGCATCTCCATGGGGCCGATATCGGTAGGTGCAAATTTTCCCAGCCCGCCGCCTTCAATCATGGCCGGGCCCGCCATACCAATCCAGGACGTTCTGGTGGCAATGGTAATGTCGGCACAACCGAACAGTGCCGCGTTACCGGCAAAGCAGTAGCCGTTGTTTACCGCAATGCGCGGTACCTGCCCGCTTAAGCGGCCCCAGCTTAAAAAGGACTCCACATCCAGCCCGGATACACCGGTAGCAATATCCGTGTCACCCGGGCGGCCGCCACCGCCTTCGGTGTAAATAATCACGGGGAGTTTCATTTGCTCTGCCAGTTCGCACAGGCGATCCAGCTTATGATGGTGGTAGTAACCCTGGGTGCCGGCAAGCACGGAATAATCGCAGATCATCACCGCGGTTTGCGCCGCCTCTTCACCAACCTGATGCCGGTTCACTGTGCCAATGCCGGTAATAATGCCGTCAGCAGCCGTGTTTACCTGAAGATCTTCATAATCGCGACGATTGCGTTGCGCGGCCACCGCCAGCTGGCCGTATTCCATAAAGGAATCTTCATCGACCAGGTCATACAGGTTTTCCCGGGCCGTGCGATAGCCCTTTTCATGGCGTTTGGCAGCCGCTTGATGGCGGACTTCATCTTGGGTGTTGGCCAGGCGGGTTTGCAGTTGTTGCAACTCGGGCCTCAGTTCGTCGCTCATGGGTACTCCTGGAGTGGCTGACTGTTTGGTTCTGGCGGCTATGATGCCCCATCCCGCCAGGCCTGACAAACGCTCAGTAGCCGGCTGGCCTGGCATTGTTGGAATATGTTAATCTTTACCGCGTTGAGGGATATCAATAACAAAGTGCATAAGGAACTTGCCACATGAATAAGAACTATCCGTCGGCCTTAAAGGCGCTGCTTCTCTTTATCTCCTGCTGGCTTCTCAGCGGTTGCAATCTCACCATTAATACCACCGGAAGGGGAACCGTAGAGTTTAACCTGTCGGATCATAAACCCTGCGCCAATCAATTCGCGAATTGCACCGCCTGGTCAACGGGGGCGGAAGTATCCCTGAACCCTGTGCCTGCCGATGGTTATTTCTTTCTTGGCTGGGAAGGTGACTGTGCAGGGCAGGGTGAGTGCACCGTGAAAATGTCCGGACACCGTCAGGTCAGAGCCGTGTTTCTGGCGAATGAATCGGTGCTGCCGGCACCTGAATTCAAGCCTGAAACAGATCATTTCTTTTCTGCGCCCTGGCCGAATGATGCATATTCCCGAAGTGCGAATGGAACTGTTGATCTGCGGGAGTTTCCATTCAAAAAAGGAACTCTTTGGGAATCCAGGTTGAAGAAGCTGGCGAATAGCACGCGGGGCTTCAGTACCAATGGAGGAACCATTTTTCAAATGGCGCTTGGCTACTCACTGCCTGATGTGCTGATCGGGTCGTTCGATGCCGCCATTATTAATTCTGACCCGGAGTCCGGCAAGCTGGGCGCCCGTATTCCTGCTGACGTTAATTATTACGAAACGCCTGAAGCTGATAGTGCTGTTGAACGCAGTATGTTGCTGGTGGTCACACCGCAGTCAGGCTATCCGCTTGATCCGGAAACCCGGTACACGGTAGCACTCTATAATAGCTCTTATGATATTCGCCCTGCTGATTTGATGGTGGCGCTTGATGGGCCCTATTCGCCACAAACCAATATCAGTCAAAGCCTGTTTGAAAATCTTAAAGCACAAAAGCAATGGCTGTTGTCGATTGATGAGCGTGAGCCGCTGGCCTTCACCCGTTTTACAACACAGGATCCCAAATATATAGACCGGGCTATTGGCAAAACGCTTTCGCATCTGACGTCGGAAGATGTTCTGGCGTCGGTGCAGTCAATAGAAAAGATACATGAATGTCAGTCTGTTGATCATACGGAAAATTATTTGTTGCGGGCCAGTATGCCGGTATTCCAGAAAGGTGTACGTCCCTATTTGCTCTCGGGTGGAGAAATAGTTATCGAAAACGGGGAGGCCGTCATTCAAGGCCATGAAGATATCGATATTCTGGTGCAGGTTCCTTGCGAAAGTGCGCCGCCGCAGGGCTTTCCTGTTAAGGTGCATGGCAGCGAGACACTCTTGGATTGGTCTGATCAGTTTGTTGATTCACCGATGGGCAATCAGCGGGTAGTCCAGCTTATTCTGAGTGCGCCGGAAAGCATCAGTCGCGCCAGTGATCTTGTTGAGCGGCTTGATCGTCTTCTCGCGACATTTGGGGCTGATGAGTGGACCCGTATTGTATTGCTGGGAATTATTACAGACTTTAACGTGCTGAACCCTGTCAGCGCCAAGTATAGCCATATGCAGTATGGCGCCGAGCTTTTTTATACCCAGAAACTTGCCGAAAACATTGACGCTATCATCCAGGAAAACAACCGGCTGCCGGTGGCGCCGCAACAGATGATCCTGTCCGGTGATTCTGCGGGAGCCATAGCCCTGTTACATGCGCGGGCGATGGGAGCACAGGCGGATATGGCTATTTCTTTCCAGGCTCCCAGACCTTCCTACCTGCACATCAGTAGTATCGTTGATTTTCTCAGTGTCGTTGATGGTATACCGGATGACTTCGTGGATTTCCTGGCGGGGCTGACCGGCCTGGAGACCGAAAACAATAAATATCAGCCGTTGGCTCATATTGTACAAACCCTGCTGGAGCCGATGGATACCCTCAACTATAGCGATGAGCTTGATGTGCCGGAGTTATTGTACGTATTACCGGACTATTATGACTATCTGCACGGTGGAGAGGCTGCTTACTCGATGGTTCCTGCGTTGGATCAATCGCTTGCTTTGCAGCCTGTGCTTGGTGGCGATATCTATTTTCATGGGGAGCTTGAGCCCTATATTGATCTGACAGATGCGATGGAATATGAGGATTTTGGGTACAGCGGCAGACAGCGAATCCTGGCTGTGGTTGATTGGGACGTGGTTTCCGGTTATCGCCTTATGGAGTACGAACCTCATCACGGTTCGCGCTGTTATGCTTTTGATGTTTTTCGCAAGGGGCGCCCGTTCGACGGTAGTCAAAACTTCTCCTACTATGATTCGGAGCGGGGCGCCAGACTGTGTAATTAGTACGAAAAACGGGCTCTAGAACAAATCCTCCAGAAACCAGGCAGCAAATTCATGGCGGCCGGCCAGCCCGGATTTCTGGTAGATGGAGGATGCCTGCTGGCGAATGGTTTTTTCTGACACACTGCGAATGGCCGCCATTTCCTTGAAGCTGAGCCCCTTCAGCACCAGGCGGCCTACTTCCTGTTCGCTGTTAGTCAGTTGCCATTCCCTGAATTGCTCCTGGATCACGTCCGCCAGTTGTCGCTTGGCATCCTTGATGTCCTGTGACTGGTTGGCCACAACCTGCTTCGCGGAATCCAGTTGCTCACGTAAACGGCTGATCTGTTTCTGGTTGTGCTGGTGGCTAAGCACCAGCCAGGTGATGCCGCCGAACGCCGCCAGCAATACCATTGCCTCCTGAAGCAGATGACTGCCGGTGACACCGTGGGAAAGATCTGCCAGCAGGTCCGCGCCGCTGGCCAGCACCACCAGCAACAGGAATCCCCCCATAAAAATGTCCTGAGTACGCGGGTTTTGCACGTTTTGCCTCCAAAATTCTATCCGACAACTGTCCTATAGCCCCTGATTATGGCATTTGCCCCATGAGCAGCACCCTGATCTGTGCCATAAAAGCATCAATTGCTTTAAGGAGGCTGATATGGAACAAGTGTATGTATGGGACCGTTTTGTGCGTTTCTTTCACTGGACGCTGGTGGTGCTGTTCTGCACCAGTTATCTGAGCGGGGATGAGGTGGAATGGCTTCATGTTTATTCCGGATACGGCATTGCCCTGCTGATTCTGGCCCGGACCCTGTGGGGCTTCATCGGGTCCACCCATGCCCGATTCAGGGACTTCCTCTATTCTCCGCTTTCCGCCGTGGAGTATCTGAAATCCGTGGCAAATGGCAACCCGCGACATTACCTGGGACACAATCCGGCGGGTGCCATGATGGTATTTGCGCTGCTGGCGGGCCTGTTTCTGACCACCTTGAGCGGCATGAAACTGTATGCTGTGGAAGAGGGTAAAGGGCCGCTGGCGCAGGAGATCAACGTGCAGCTGGTGAATGATGCCTATGCCGATTCGGATGATGAGTATGATGATGACGATCACCATGACAGAGAGGATGAAGAGGCGGAGGAGTTCTGGGAAGAGGTCCATGAATTTTCTGTGAATTTTATGTTGTTGCTGGTGGTGATTCATATACTGGGCGTGATTGTGTCCAGCCGGGCCCATGAGGAGTCTCTGGTGAAAGCCATGGTGACCGGATACAAGGATCGCCGCAGGGGTGACTGATGCTTCATTTACCTGAGCGGCTGGCAGTGTTGTGAAACCGTCAGCAATGCCACCGCTACAGGCAATATCTACTATGACAAGCCCAGGGTCAAAGCGTTAGAATCCGCGATTCATTCACAGGATGTTGAGGCTTGAATCATGAAGGTATTGGTCACCGGTGCCAATGGCCATATTGGTGCACATACAGTCAGGTTTTTATTGCAGGCCGGCCACGAGGTGGTGGCCTTCGTTCGGGAAACCGCCGATCTGCGAACGCTGGATGGGCTGGATGTAACCTTTGCCCGCGGAGATGTCACCGATGAGGCGTCCATCGAAAAAGCCATTCAGGGCTGTGAGGTGGTAGTGCATCTGGCGGCGGTTTATAAAACCTGGGCGAAAGACCCGGCGGATATTGTGGAGCCTGCCGTGAAAGGGGCCGAGAATATTTTTCAGGCAGCGAAAAATGCCGGCGTAAAACGGGTGGTGTATACCAGTTCCATGGCGTCGGTCGGTGTCAGCAAAACGCCGGTGGCGCGTTCTGCGCAAGACTGGAATGAGGATGCCCGCAACCCTTACTACGTGGCAAAAACCGAAAGTGAAAAGAAGGCCCGCCAGCTGGCGGATGAGGCCGGTATTGAGCTGGTGGTGCTGTGCCCCACGATGGTGGTGGGTCCGCTGGATTATCGAATTACGCCCTCCACGGAACTGATTCTGAAAATGGCAAATTTTCAGCTGCCCTATTTGATGACCTATCACGGTGGTACCAATCTGGTGGATGTTCGTGATGTGGCCATGGTGCATGCGAAAGCTGTGGATCAGCAAGGCGTGGCCGGTAAACGTTTTATCATTGGCTCCGATAATATTTCTTCCCGCCAGGTGGGCGTGATGTTGAAAGCACTCACTGGCACCCGCACCATTCATGTGCCTCTGCCCAGAGGATTGATGCTGGGCATTATGGGCTTTATGGAATCCGCAATGAAACTTTTTGGTCTGCGGCCGCTGGTGCCGAAAAGCCTGGTGTATGAAAACGTGGGGCGCTGGGCCTGGTACGAGTGTGAATCCACCTATCAGGCCTTTGATTATCGTCCGCGGGATTTTAAAACGGTGGTGTCTGGATGCCTGGAATGGCTGGAGCAGCAGGGTCTGTTAAAATCTGCGGTTGAAAAACGCTGGCAACACAACAAGCCTGTGTTTTCATCCAAATAAGCCACTGGAGTTCAAGCACGCTTGAAGCTTTGCTGCTTACAGTGAAATAAGCCGCTGGCGTTTATCAAACAACTGCTTGCTGCCAAAGTGCGTGGCCAGGTAGGTACCGAAACCGGTGCCTGCCGCAATCAGCAAAAAAATCAGAATCTGATACCGTACCGCCAGTTCCGGATCAGTCCCCGCCAGAATCTGCCCGGTCATCATGCCGGGCAGGCTGACAATGCCTGCCGCCGCCATGCTGTTAATCATGGGAATCAGCGCCGCAACCATAGCTTCCCGGCGCAGCGTCTGGGTGGCCAGCCAGATGTCTTCTCCCAGCATTAACCGGTTTTCAATCATGGCCCGTTGCGATTTAAAACCGTCCCGCAGCCGGTTCAGGCTCAAGGTTACCCCGTTTAAAGTATTCCCCAGCAACATGCCCAATAAGGGAATGGCATATTGGGGGTGGTACCAGGGATCGGCGTTGATAATCGCCAGCAAACAGAAAATACAGATCACGTAAGATGATACAAACATGGAAAGGGAGGACACCATAAAGGTGCCAGGCAGCTTCTTTCCGGTTTGCATGCGGTTGATGACTTCTCGGCCGGCAAGGGCCACCATGATCAGGCCCAGGCCGCCAATCAGCAACGGATTGCGTTCCGCAAAAACAAATTTCAGAACCAGTGCCACCAGGGACAACTGCACCACCAATCGAATCGCGGCAATTACAATATCGCGGCTGAGTGCGGGAGAGGTTCTCAGGTTCAGTGCCGCCAGTATCAGTACCAGGCTGGCCGCTACACCAAGATCAAATCCGGAAATAGGCTGAATGTTCACAGGCTGGTCTCCCGGATCTGATGATTTTCCACTTGCCAGTGGCGGTTCGCCACACGCTGCCGTTGTGCCGGATCATGGGTGCACCAGATCACGGCTCTTTCAGGAAAGCGTGCCCACGCTTTGATAAGGTCTTCCACGGCAATGGTATTTTTATGATCCAGGTTGGCAGTGGGTTCATCCAGCAGCAGAACCGCCGGTTGCCGGCAAACAACGCGCAACAATGCCAGCCGTTGCTTTTGTCCGGTGGACAGTTCATTCACCGGTTGCGTCAGTTGTTGTTCTGTCAGGTTAAGTGATGCAAGCTGATCGCTGTCAGGCGTGCCATCGGGAAAGTGCTCCCGGGCGCTATCAAACCACCATTCAATGTGGCTGGGTAGCAGCATGACGTTCTGCCGCCATTGGGGTGCTGTCATGGCGTCGCAGGGGGTATTGTTAAAAGTTGCCTTGCCATCATGGGGGAGCATGTCAGCAATGGCGTGCAACAGGCGGGATTTGCCGCTGCCGCTCTCGCCGGTTAACGCGATAATATCGCCGGCCATGACCGACGCGCTGAAACCTGCCAACGGCGCAATGGCGATATCATCCAGCGTTAACAGCGGCATCCTTACCACTCAATACCTTTCTGGGCCTTTACGCCGGCCTGAAAGGCATGCTTCTCTGCTTTGATTTCACTGACGGTATCCGCGTAGTTTTTCAGTTCGCGGGTGGCACCACGGCCGGTAATAATCACCGTCTGCATTTTCGGGCGTTGCTTAAGGGCGTCTATCACCTCTTCGGCAGTGAGCCATTTGTAGCCGATGGCGTAGCTGAGTTCGTCCAGCAGTACCAGGTGCAGGCTTTCATCCTGCAGCAGTTTTTTGGCTTTTTCCCAGGCCTGGGCGGCGGCTTCCTGATCGCGGTCGGCATCCTGGGTTTCCCAGGTGAAACCGGTGCCCATTACGTGGTATTCCACATTGGGCTGGCTTTCCAGAAAGTTGCGTTCACCGCATTCCCAGGTACCCTTGATAAACTGCACAATGCCCACCTTGTAGCCGTGGCCAAGGGCACGAATGACCGTGCCAAAGCCACTGCTGCTTTTGCCCTTGCCGGTGCCGGTAAGCACAATCACCACACCACGTTCTTCTGTGGCCTGAGCTACCTTTTTATCGATAGACTCCTTGTGTTTCTGCATTTTGATTTTGTGCTTTTCAGCTTTATCCATGGTTACTGCTCCTTATTCGGGTGATCAGGCTTTTTCCAGTGCCTGATCAATGTCTGCAATAATGTCGTCGATATGTTCGATGCCGACGGAAATACGTACCAGGTCTTCGCTCACGCCGGCGCTCTTCAGTTCGGCAGGGTTGAGCTGGCGGTGAGTGGTAGAAGCGGGATGGCAGGCCAGTGATTTGGCATCACCGATATTCACCAGGCGCAAAATCATTTCCAGGGCATCAATAAAGCGCGCCCCGGCTTCCTGCCCGCCCTTGATACCAAAACTCAGAATACCGGAGGCTTTACCGCCGGTAATTTTCTGGCAGGTGGCATGGTAGGGGCTGTCGGGTAGTGCCGCATAATTTACCCAGGATACTTTTTCGTGTTGTTGCAGATGGGCTGCGACCTTCTCTGCATTCTCGCAATGGCGTTCGATACGTAAACCCAGGGTTTCGAGCCCCTGCATGATCAGAAACGAACTGTGTGGCGACAAGGCCGCGCCGGTATTCCGCAAAGGCACCACCCGGCAACGACCAATAAAGGCTGCAGGGCCCAGCGCATCGGTATAGACCACGCCGTGGTAGGAAGGATCCGGCTCATTCAACATGGGGAAGCGATCCTTGTTGGCCACCCAGTCGAACTGACCGGAATCAATAATGGCACCACCCACGGTGGTGCCATGGCCGCCGATATATTTTGTCAGTGAATGCACCACAATATCCGCGCCCTGTTTAAAAGGCTGGCACAGGTAGGGTGTGGCTACGGTGTTGTCTACAATCAGCGGCACGCCATGTTTGTGAGCAATCTCCGCCAGCTTCACGATATCAACGATATTCCCGGCGGGGTTGCCGATGGACTCGCAAAATACCGCTCGCGTTTTGTCATCAATCAGTTTATCGAACCCGTCAAAGTCATCATGGGACGCCATGCGTACTTCTATGCCCTGGGTAGGCAGGGTATGGGCAAACAGGTTGTAGGTGCCGCCGTACAGCTGGCTGGTGCTGACAATGTTGTCTCCGGCGCGGCACAGGCACTGAATGGAGTAGGTGATGGCCGCCATGCCGGAGGCCAGTGCCAGCGCGCCGATACCGCCTTCCATGCTGGCCAGGCGTTCTTCCAGCACCGCATTGGTGGGGTTCATAATACGGCTGTAAATATTGCCCGGTACTTTCAGGTCAAACAGATCCGCGCCATGCTGGGTATTATCAAAGGTGTAGGAGGTGGTCTGGTAAATGGGAACCGCTGCTGCTTTGGTGGTGGCTTCGGATTCGTAACCATGGTGTAACGCCAGGGATTCCAGTTTCATGCTTGGGCCTCTTTGTTATCAGGGTGATTAATGCTGTGCTGGTATGGCTGCATTTTGTTGTAATAGTGGTGGCAGTGTCCGGATGGCGGAGCAGGCCTTAAAATCTCGAGGAACGAGGGATTGGGAATAGGTTACTTGAATTGGGTGGATAAACAAAGTCCGCGAGCCATGCTAGCATGAGCACGTCCCGGTGCACGCACTCTATACCAACCCCTAAGGAGAAGCGATGAGCATGTCGCTGAATAACAGGCTGCGGAATAACGGAAATTGCCAGAGGCCAATGCTGGCTTCTGTCTTGTTGTGGCTTTTCACCGCCATGGATGCCGTTGCTGGTAACGCGCCCGATAAACTGCCCGCCACGGATATGCAGGCTGAGCCTGCAGAAAAACCGGGTTATGAGCAGTGTATACAGGAGCAGCTGGAGGATGGTGACCCCACCATGACCCTGGGGGAAGTACGCAGCCTGTGCCTGCAGAATAATGGCATTACCGTGGACCGTAAGCTTTCCGCCGCCCGGGAGCGCCTGGCTATGGAACGCCGCACCGAATGGAACCCGTTTGTGATTACCCCGCACCGTCTGAATTATTTTCTGCCCTATACCTACGCCTCGGGATTGAGCGAGGAGCCCTATGGGGGCGTGTTTGAAGGTGAAGAACTGAAAAATCAGGAAGCCAAGTTACAGATCAGTATGAAAGTGCCCTTGAATTACGGAGATCTGCTCTTCAAGAATGATGCGGTGTATTTTGCCTTTACCATGAAAGCCCTGTGGCAGGTCTATAATCGCAGTATTTCCGCGCCTTTCCGGGAAACCAACTATCGGCCCGAGCTGTTCTATATGGTGACTCTGCCAGATCAGTGGAAGGATGCGGATTCAGCGCTGGCCATTGGCATTGAGCACGAATCCAATGGCCGCAGTGAATTGCTGAGCCGTAGCTGGAACCGGGTATTTATCAATTATTACTATGCCAAGGATAATTATCTGATTTCATTCCGGCCCTGGTATCGCATTCCCGAAGAAGAAAAGACGAACCGGGCGATGCCAAAGGAGATGATAACCCGGATATTCATGACTACATGGGTTACTTCGAATTGATGGGTACCTGGGAGCAAAACGATTACGAGTTTTCCCTGATGTTACGCAACAACCTGGATTCCCCCAACAGGGGTGCCGTTCGCCTCGATGCCAGCTTTCCCCTGTGGGGGCGGGTGCGTGGCATGCTGCAATACTTTAACGGTTATGGGGAAACCCTGATAGATTACAATTACTCGGTTGAGCGTATCGGTATCGGGATACTGTTAACGGATATTCTGTGATGCCAGGTGCGCGGCCAATTCCCTGATCGTAAGATTCTTCAGAACATCTTTAACCGTTACCCGGTAGCGCCCGTTCAGGCGGCTGGCAATCCGGGCGGCAGTGAGCGAGTTGCCACCCAGCCTTAGAAAATTATCGTCGGTGGAAACGCTTTCCCTTTTCAACAGGGACTTCCATAAGCCCACCAGTTCTTCTTCAAGTGCATTTTTCGGTGGTTCAAGTTGTGTGGCGCTTACGCCGTTAACTGGCAGTCGCTTGCGGTCAATCTTGCCGTTGGGTGTGTAGTTGAACTGGCTTACCCGGATAAGGTCATCGGGTATCATGTGGGCCGGTAGTGTGGCCATCAGATGTTTGCGTATATCGTCAGCCCTGATGTCAGCACTGGCCTGATAGTAGGCCAGCAGCCGCTGGTGATGGTTGCCACTGCCATTATGTTTGATACTGTTGTCGTCACTGCTGAGGTTGTGCACAGGAGCAGCGACAACAAGGCTGCGCACCACACCGGGTACCGACATCATTTTTAACTCGATTTCTGCAGGTTCAATACGGTAGCCATTCATGTTGAGTTGAAAGTCCCTGCGATTCACATAAACCACGGAACCGTCATCACGCCAGTAACCCAGGTCGCCGGTTTTATAGAGCCTGCCCGCTCCATAGGGATTATTGATAAATGCCTGCCGGGTTTTAACCGGGTCATTCAGGTAGCCTTTTCCCACGCCCACTCCGCCAATGCAGATCTCCCCGGGTACTCCCGGGGGTAACAGGCGCAGTTCATCATCCATTATATAGGCCTTCAGATTTGCCAGGGGCTTGCCTATGGGGGTGTAGTCTGAATTCGCCGGTACCCTTTCGTAAAAGGTATGCTGGATCACATCGTCGGCCGCCTCACTGGGGCCATAGGCATTCACAATGGGGGTATGGGGGTGCAGTTCCAGCCAGCGGTTGATTTTCCCTATATCCACCGCTTCGCCGGTTACCATCACCTTGCGCAAAGAATCGGGTGCCCGCAGATTGTTTTCCACAAGATAATCGCACATTTGATCCAGCACGGTGGGAACCACTTCAACAAGGTTAATGTCGTGCTGCCTTACCAGCGCATAAATGGCAGGAATATCATAGGGCTTGTCGATAATCACGCAACGGCCCCCGTCAACAACCGGGCCAATAAACTGCCATACGGAAATATCGGAAGCTGCCGGCGCATTCTGCAGCATGGTCAGTGGTCCGCCCAGATTCAGATCCAGTAGTTCGGCGTCGATATGATTCAGCATGCCGTCGTGGTGATTGATGGCCCCTTTGGGGGTGCCGGTGGAACCCGAAGTAAAGATAATGTAGGCAGAATCCTGACCGCTGATGGCAACGGCGGGGTTTTCCATTGTTTGTGATCGTAGCAGTGGATCATCAATGGCTATCAGGGTTGTGTGATTCGGATCCGGCAGTATCTCGCCAAAAGTCTGCGGCTCGCAAATAACCAGTCCCGGGCCCGTGGCATTGAGGATCTGTAATATGCGCGCAGGCGGATAATCCATGTCGACAGGTACATAGGCTCCGCCGGCTTTTAATGTGCCCAGTATGGCAGCCAGAAACTCCCGGCTTCGGGGCAGGCAAATGCAAACAGAAGCGCCTTTCACCAGGCCGGCCCCTAACAGGCGGTGCGCGATCTGATTGGCGTGATGGTCAAGTTCACGGTAAGTGAAGCTGCCGCGGCTGTCGCTGACGGCAACGGCATCCGGCTGTAACTGTGCCTGACGTTCAAAACGCTGGTGGGCCAGAGCGGGAACATAAAAACGGTGGTCGGTGTTGTTCCATTGCCGGTTGATGGTGGTGAATTCCTCCGGTGTGAGCCAGCTGAGTTGTTGCAGGTTATTCGCCTGGCCGCTGATAACTTGCCGGGCCACCGCCTGAAGCCGCTGCAGGAAACCGGTTTGCCGGCACCAGGTATCAGCGCAGAGGGTGGTGGTAAAAGTGCTGTCAGGATTGCGGGTCACGATCAGTTGTGCGGTATCCGCCAGCGGGGTGGCCAGGCCTCTGGTTTTGCAGGTCAGATCCGGTATGTCAATGGCACTCTGGTAAGCATAAAAGTTGAAAACAAATTCTGTGCCGGTTTTATGGAGCCGGGTATTCTGCTCCGGCGTAAGGTAGAGTGATTGTTGCCGTATTCTTCGATGCCAGCCTTTAAAATAGCGAAACAGGGTATCAAGATCAGCCTTGCCCTGGTAAAGGCTACCGGGAACATGCCAGAGCGCCTTGCGGATCAGGCAATCGATGGCAGTGCGCTGGTGCTTGTCCCGCTCACCGATCACTTCCGTGAAAATAAAATCATCGCATGCCCGGGTATAGCAACGAATCAGCAGGCTGTATGCCACTTTGAAAAACAGGGCGGGTGTTATTCCCTTCTGCCGGCAATAGCGGCTTATATCACGACTCAGTGTGCTGTCATAGTGAATGGAGTGGGTAGTCAACTGATGGCAGGGAAGTGACAACCTGATGGATTCTGTGTGTGTCAGTAAATGCTCTGTGACCGGGTTCAGGGATTGCTGGCGGTTTTGCAGGGCGGGGTCCGGTGGCATAGTGTGGCCAGGGGCTGCCCGTTCGATCCTGGGCGAGCTGCTACCGGATGCATAGACGCTGAGAATATCCCTGGCCAATAACTCCAGGGCAGTTCCGTCGACCACAGCGTGGTGGGCTGAGATCACCAGATAAAAGTGCCCGCTGGAACGTTTGATAAGTGTGAACCGAACAAGGTTTTCCTTTTCCGGTCGATAGCCCCGGAATGTCAGGTCATGAATGATCTGCTCCAGCCTCCCATCGCTTGCGCCGGTGCGGGTCAGATCCATGGTATGAAAAAAGGATTCCGGCTCTTGCCCTGACGTGCGCTCAAACACCGGCTCACCGTCACTGCTGCGGCGGATCCTGAACCGGCTGCGTAACACTGGCGTAGCCTGCACAATGGCGTCAACCGCCTGGTGCAGCCTGTCGGCATCCAGGCAGCCTTGCAGCTCCACCACAAAGCCGGTAGCCGATGCGGAGCTGGACGGATACAAAATGCTGTTTAACAGGAAACCGTATTTCAGGTCTGTCATATCAGGTATTTCTGGATCCAATTTCGTTTTGCTCCGCTGATGCTGATGCAGGCATCATAATCTTATCCTGGCGGCGCGGGGATCTACCAAAAGATAGAGGGTGACGGCAGACGGGGATTTTTAAAGGGTTAAAATTGGCTAGTCAACGGAGCGAAAAACAGTCTCCTGGCTTTGAACGAGGGAATAAACAAACCCGGCAGCAAAACTGTAGTTATTATCCTGTAAATGCAATGGGCTGTTGTTATTGGCTGAACGGGAAGTGGATAACCAGTTAGCGCCACAAAACAGCCGCAACCTGGGGGACAACTGATAGATAACGCTGGCGCTGAGTTCGCTGCCGATATACCCGTTGCGGGCGCGGTATGCGGGTCTTTGCCGGGTTGCGAATTCTGCATCGACTTCATAAAAATAATCGTTAACGCCATCCCAGCCCCATAAACCGCCAAATGCAAGGTTCACCTGTGCGTCTTTGACCCAGCCGGAATGGGATAAACGTACCTTTGGATTAAACACCAGCCCCTGATACTTTAAAGAATCACCCACCGAGATAGCGGCGCGGATCGGGATCAGGAGGCGTAAACTGTAGACAGGTTTTTCGATAAAGCTGTATTTAACCGAAGGGCCGAATTCAATTAATGCATCCAGATCCGGCATACCTTCCCGGGCATCGTTATTGTCATTGTCTACGGGCAGGGTGCCGTTAAAGCTGGCGTTTACTTCAAGGCGATCGGTTTCGAAGAAAACACCGCGGACACCTTCTCTGTCCGCGCGCAGGAAATCGCCCCGATAAACAAAGAATGGAATGGGTAATGTCAGGGTCTCGTTCTGATCAGAACCGGGATAAAACGGAAAGGTGGCGGATACCGCGCCTATCCCGGCTTCCCACTTGGGTAGCAGTGTTTTTTCTGCAAACGCCTGATTATGAGCCAGGATTGCGGCGCCTGTAAGAGCGACGAGCAGAATGCGCCGGACAAGCCCGGTGAATCGTTGCCCTTGATGTTGTTGTCTGCAGGTGGTGTTATGCAACGGTGTTCCCTTATCCGGTCAGAGCTTGCAGTCAGGTGATACAGCATGACTTTTTCCGGGCAGGCTGTTGAGGATGTCACTCAGTGAATCTGCCCCTGCGGTGTTTGCCCTCAGGCTGACCGGCAGCAGGGTAACGCTGCTGGTCAGGCCGCTAATACTATAAAGAACCTCACAGGTTTTGCCAGCATGGGCCGGATTAACACGTTGATCAAGTGTCCACATCAGCATCACGACGAACACGCAAAGCCTGAGTGTGAATAAAGTCCGTAACAGGTTTTTTGCATATGTAGCCCGGATTTACGTGCAGCATTTCGAGCCTGCCTCGCTGAATGGCCGGATAGTCAGTAACTTTCCGATGCATCAAAAAATTGAAAAGCTTGCTTCTTCCGGTATACTACCGCGGCTTTTGTTGTCATTCGGGAGTCTGTTTTGCTCGTTACCCCACCCTAGCGCTCCTTTCTTGCGATCAACTGGCTTGCGATCAGCCGGATCGCCTAATCTGTTTTTGCACGCATGGCGGGCACTTTCTGAGTGTGCATGCGCTTTATTCCGTTTGCCCAACTGATTTTCAGGGCGCCCTTTTTAGATTTGCAGGTGGTAGATGATTGAAATAATCAAGCAGGATTGGTTATCCAATATTCGTGGTGATTTGCTGGCGGGTATCGTTGTTGCGTTGGCCCTGATTCCCGAAGCGATTGCATTTTCCATTATCGCTGGTGTGGATCCTAAAGTGGGCTTGTACGCCTCTTTCTGTATTGCGGTGGTGATTGCCTTTGTGGGAGGGCGGCCGGGCATGATCAGTGCCGCTACCGGTGCTATGGCGTTGCTGATGGTGACGTTGGTCAAGGAGCATGGTCTGGAATATTTGCTGGCCGCTACCCTGCTGACGGGGGTAATACAGATTGGCGCAGGGTTTCTTAAACTGGGGAGCCTGATGCGTTTTGTTTCCCGATCCGTGGTGACCGGTTTTGTGAATGCCCTGGCCATTCTGATTTTTATGGCGCAATTACCGGAGCTGACAGATGTTACCTGGCATGTGTATGCCATGACGGCTGCCGGGCTCGGTATCATCTATCTGTTTCCTTTACTGCCGGTTATAGGAAAAGTTATTCCATCACCCCTTGTTTGTATTATTGGACTGTCGATAGTAGCCATCCTGCTCAAACTGGATATTCGCACCGTAGGCGACATGGGGCAGTTGCCGGATACGTTACCTGTTTTCCTCTGGCCGGATGTGCCCCTTGATCTGACTACCCTGCAGATAATATTACCTTATTCCATTGGCCTGGCCATTGTGGGCTTGCTGGAATCCATGATGACAGCCACCATTGTGGATGATCTGACGGATACAAAGAGCGATAAAAACAGGGAATGTAAAGGGCAGGGCATTGCCAATATCGGCGCTGGCCTGATGGGTGGTATGGCAGGTTGTGCCATGATCGGCCAGTCCATCATAAACGTAAAATCCGGTGGCCGTGGCAGGTTGTCCACCTTTACGGCCGGCGCGTTTTTGCTGGTTATGGTGGTGTTTCTTGATGAATGGATCAGTCAGATTCCCATGGCGGCGCTGGTGGCGGTCATGATTATGGTGTCCATTGGTACTTTCTCCTGGGATTCCCTGATAAACCTGAGAAAGCATCCGCTGTCTTCCAATATCGTGATGGTTGCTACAGTGGCGGTGGTGGTGGCCACCCACAATCTGGCAATGGGTGTTTTTGTGGGCGTGCTGCTGGCGGCGCTGTTCTTTGCCAACAAGATCGGCCGCTTCATGATTGTGAAAAATCAGAAGCAGGATGATGAACACCGGCACTATACGGTTATAGGGCAGGTGTTTTTTGCGTCTGCAGATCATTTTACGGAATCCTTTGATTTCAAAGAGGTGGTTGATCGCGTCACCATTGATTTGCATCAGGCCCACTTTTGGGATATCACATCCGTTGCAGCCCTGGATAAGGTGGTAATCAAATTCCGCCGTGAAGGTACGGAAGTGAACATTGTCGGCATGAACGAGGCAACCCGAACGGTTGTGGATAAATTCGGTGTGTACGATAAACCGGAAGAAGTTGAAAAACTGATGGCTGGCCACTAACCCCGGAGAATAACAATGACAAAACATCAGATTACTGCCTGCATCGATGGATCAGCCATATCAACTGCTGTGTGTGATACCGCCGCCTGGGCAAGTTATATGCTGGAGGCGCCGCTGACATTTCTGCATGTGCTGGAAAAGTCCCTCACACCTGTAAAGGAAGATCTGTCCGGTGCTATTGGTTTGGGTAGTCGTGAGCACTTGCTGGATGAGCTTACGGTTCTGGATGAAAAGCGCAACAAGCTCGCCGTGGAACATGGCAAGCATCTTCTGGAAGATGCAAAACAAAGGGCGGCGGCCGCCGGAGCTGTTGAAGTCACAGGGGAGCAGCGCCATGATCAATTGCTGGATTCCCTGCTGGCCTTTGAGAACGCTACCCGGTTGTTTGTCATTGGTCGGCTGGGTGAGGGTCATGACCCCAACCGGCAAACAATTGGTTCGCATATCGAAAGTGTGGTCAGAGCCATTCACACCCCCATACTGATGGCCACCGGAAAATTCTCTACCCCCGGTAATTACATGCTGGCCTATGATGGCAGCGAAACCGCAGACAAGGCCATTGATCGCATTGCCAACAGCCCCTTGCTGTCCAATTTGCCGGGCCATGTGGTGATGGTCGGCAAGGAAACGCCCGAAAACCGCAAGCGCCTTGAGCATGCCTGTGAGCTTTTATCCAGTAAAGGCCACCAGGTGAAAGCACATCTGATCCAGGGTAATGTGATTAACAGTCTGCTGGAGTTTCAGAATAACTTTAATATTGAGCTGAAAGTGATGGGAGCCTATGGCCATTCACGGATCAGGGAATTTATTGTAGGAAGCAACACCACCAAAATGCTGGCAACCAGTACCGTGCCGGTGTTGATTTTGCGTTAATTGAATAGGCATTTTATAGAATGGCCCGCCCGGGAGGGTTCGAGCCTTACTGGCCTTACGAAACCTTTCTGTCAACGCAAAGCCGGTAGATGACGTGTGGCTGTCGGGATACAAAACGCTGCCCCTTACCTCATTCTTTATTCCGTTCCATGCAGTGCCAAACGACGCAGCCCGTTTAACAGTGTGCAGGCCATTCCAGAGAGTAAGGGCCGGAATTGATTAGGCCGCCAGTGGTGACAGAAGTGACTATCTGTTTTGGATAAACGCTATGTGTAAGATGCGTGTCATCCACATATAACAAAAAATTACTACTGAACATCTTTTCTATGGGATACACTCTTTTGCGTTGTCGTTCTGATCAATAGCGTCTTCATTTCCTGATAGCTCTGTCAGGAAAGATTCTGTTCCAACGCAACTACACAGACCAATAACAAAGGATTGTTCCTATGTATTCTCCATTGCGATATCTTGCGTTAATTATTTTGCCCCTGGTCCTGACCGGCTGCATCAAGCTTTCCCTTGGTGGAAAGATTCTTGGGCTGGAGGGGGAATTGTCTCTCACTGATGGATTGGGACATTCAGTGACCCTGACAGAGTCCGGCGACTTCACCTTTGAGGCCGCTGAATATGAAGAAGGGCAGAGCTATAGCCTTGCCATTGCTGAACAACCTGCTGGCCGGGAATGCGTGATCTATCACGGCAGTGGTACCTTTGCTAACGCAAAAATAGATGATATCCGCATCTACTGCCGCGGTGAAGAATCAGCGCAAACGCTCGCCTGCACTGAACCTACCGAAGGTGCCACCTTCACACTGGAGTCAATCCATCCATCCTTTGGCGCCGGCCATGGTCTTGGCGGCTTCAGTACCTTTGACAGCGACGCGGACGGGTACCCCGAGATTCTCTTCGCTGACGGATCCGGGTTCGGCGAAGGTCGCAGCCTCAAGGCCATCGAATTCAATCCGGACGCCGGCACCTATCAACCGATCTGTAGCTCGACGGAATTCAGCTCCGACATCAAACGTCTGATCCCGTTCTCTAATGACACGATTAACGACGGCTCTCTGATGTCGCTGGAAAATGGCGACATTATTCTCATGGATCACAACTTTGGCACCAGAACCCTGATTAGCTCCTTAGGGTCAAGCGTGGTGGCCACCGACATGTTGGTAGATGATATCGACAATGATGGCGCCGATGAGATTGTCATGTTGACCGCTTCAGAAACCATTCTTCTGGATGCCAATACGTTCACCGAAGAAACCACCATTCCATTTGGCGCTAGTGCTTTTGCGAGCGGCTATCTTCTAAATACCAGCGAGCGTAGCCTTGCCTACAATACCGGATATGTTGTTACCATTTCGGACGAAGCATGGGAGATTTCTTGGGATTACTCCACCCTTCAATTCTCCAATCAACATCTTACTGCCGGCGATATCGACGGAGACGGTCTCGATGAAATCGTTGCAGCAGATGCATGGTATTCGCTACGAGCCTTCAATGCTGACACGCAAGGCTACCAGCTCGACTTCGCCGCCAGGCTCGATATCTCAGCACTCGCTGTGTTTGATACCAATGGTGATGGCATCTCCGAGATTCTCTATGCGGATGCGCAACATGGCAATGTGTATGCCATCAGCGGTATTGATGGGTCTGAATTATTGCGCCTGAACAATCCCAGTAGCGGTGTCGCCGCGGTTCTGGTTGCCGACCTGGACCAAGACACCCAGCTAGAGCTGCTTTGGAGCGCTGGCCATCGGACCACTGGCCCGGACTATATTATCGTCCATGATCTTGTAGATGATCTCGAAGAGTATCGAAGTACCCCCATCGACAGCTCGTACTTTGCTGTCACCTTCGGGGACCTTAATGGCGACGGTGCCCCTGATCAGGTCTTTGCGTCCATGGAAAGTCAGGCCGGCCGTGGAGACGGTATTGTCACGGCCATCGCTTACGGCACCGGCGAAGTGCTCTGGCAGACTGGTCCTAACGACTTCGATAGTACTTGGACCGGGGTGCATGCTGTTGCTGTGTCTGACATCGACGGAGACGGGCAAAACGAAGTGCTTGTCGGTACAGACAGCCTCTACGATGGTACGGTTTATTTATTAGATGGTGCTACCGGTGAAGTCGAGCAACAAATAACGTTGGAAGATGGCTCTCCTATCTATTCTATCGCGTTCGCAGACGTTGATAACGATGGAGTCGTTGAAGTCTTAGCTGGGGGCGGCAAGGAGCACACTGGTTCCAATGGTGTCACCGTCTATGTGATTGAAGGCGATACGCTTCAGTGGACTTCCCGTTTTCCTTATCTGAATAACAACTGGCACGACCTCTGGACGCTTGAAGTGGCCGATATTGATGATGACGGTACATCAGAGCTAATCACGATCTCTGAAGGCGCCTTTATTATCGATCCGGACAATAATGGACTTAACAGGACCGTCGAAACCAATATCACCGCTGCTTCTGCTTTCCAGGGCGAGACCGGCGACCTGGTATACCTGGGCACCACCGACGGCAATATACTTCAGCTGAATGCTGATGCCTCAACCACGGCAGTGTCCTTTGTTTGCTTTGATTCCGTTAACTCGATCAGGGCGCTGGATGCAGAAACCATCGCTTTTACCTGCGCTGGCAACCTTGGCATCTACTCCCTGACGAGCGGTGAAGTGGAATGGCAATTCCCAGATGGCCAGATCATCGATACCCTCCTGGGTCTTAACAACAGTATCGCTTATGCCTCCATCTTTGGTGAGCGACACCTGTTGATAGGTGGAAGCACGGTCTATCACTTTGCCTATAAACCATAAAGGTTACCCCAAGGGGCTACGACCGTAGCCCCTTCTTTTCAATGCTGACAGCTATCTGAAGGAATATTCTCAATAGCAAAACATGATTGGGTTACCAAACAAAAGTGCCCTATGAATAAGATCGCTTTAGTATCTTTTGTTCAACCAGCTAGGCTCAAAATTTGTATTCTTACAATAGGTGTTTCCGTACTGTTGATCGCACTGGTCCTGGTTTTTGAAAGCCGAAAGAGTACAGAAATAATCCTATCAGGCTTCCACACCATATTGGCCGTGAATGGAATGGATGGTCCTTCGGTGGTTCATTAGTCACAGTGACGAATGAGGCGATCCGAATCTGCAAGTTACCTGTTTAAGTGCGTGCGTAAGCGCACTGAATAAGTTTTTACCCCCATTGCCCTCAAGGGGGCAACCACGCCGCTGTGGCGGAGAACTTAGGTCCTGCCGCGTCAGAGTTCGTTCTCGTTAACAGCCGTCCAGGTTATCACGGTTCTCGGTCGTTCAAGGCCAAGCCCTTCGGGTTCTGTGCAGCCTTGAGCGCTCTGCGACTCCGTGCGGCCGGGGTGTGGGATGAAGGGGAGGAGCCGACGGTGGAGGAGTTGTTGGCGGCGCTGGAGGGTGAGGTGTAAGATTAAAGTCTAATAATATCAATGGGTTGCTGTTCGTCAGCATCAGGGTAGCGTCAACCACTAACGTTATGAGGTATACTGACCCTGGTTGGCTAACAAGCGATATGCGACTCTATGACCTGAGTGAATAGGATGTAATCATGACAACCCATAGTGTGAATTTACAAGAGGCAGAAGGCCACCTGAAAGAGCTGGCAGAGTTGGCCACACAAGGTACGGAAGTGATCATCAGAATGGATAATGGACAAGCGTTAAAGCTGGTTGTTGAAGGGCAGAAAAGAGACAGCCTGTTTGGGTTGTATGAAGGTAAAATCCAAATGAGTGATGACTTTGATGACGAGCTTCCAGAAAGCTATTGGTTGGGAGATAGTCAGTGAATTAATTGCTGGATACCCATACGTTCTTATGGCTTCTGAGCGATATCAAAATTACCCCCTAACGTTGTTGAGCTGTGTAAAGATCCCGACAACGCGCTTTACCTCAGTGTAGTGAATAGCTGGGAAATACAAACCAAAGCCCAAAAAGGAAAGCTGGCGTTACCTGTGCCCCGAAAAGAGCTGATCCAAAATAGTTTGGCCCATGGCTTAATCATGTTGCCGGTGAAAGGCGAGCACATAGATGCGCTGGATGATATTGCCGATCATCATGCTGACCCGTTTGACCGCTTGCTGATCGCCCAGGCTATCACCGAAAATTTAACACTCTTAAGCGTGGATGAGAAAATCCATCTATACGAAGAAGTTAACGTCCTCTGGAATCAGCATAGTTAACTTGCAAAAAAGCTTGCAAAGCTGGCTCTCAGCAGCGATTCATGATTCATAAGGGTGTGCGGTATCCAGACTGACGTCGGATTGGCCCGCCCGAGAGGATTCGAACCTCTGACCTTTGCCTCCGGAGGGCAACGCTCTATCCAGCTGAGCTACGGGCGGATCGGGGGATACATGCCATCAGTCAACCGGCTTTACGGGCCACCTCAGGCAGGGCTGCAAGTCTAGCAAAAACCGGGGGTAGCGGGCAATTCAAGATTCAGCGAGATTGGTCGTACAGATTGCGGGTGGCGTTGGAAATAAAGCGGATGCCCCATTTTCGGGGGAGCAGGCGCTGGAACACCAGATAGGTCAGCCGGTTGATGATACCGGGAACGGTGGTGGGCCCTTTACCCAGACTGGTCAGCGCCTGGCGTGCCACCTGCTCCGGCTCCATGGGGAACACCGTGTGTTGACGCTCTTTGGGCGTGGCATTCTGGAATTTGGGTGTCAGAGTGGCGCCGGCAGTGGGAGCCAGCACATCCACGCCATAGGCCGCAAATTCTTCCCACAGGCTTTCTGCCAGAATGGTATCGAACGCTTTGGTGGCCGCGTAGGTGGATACCATGGCCGTACCCTGATAGCCGGAGAGGGAGCTCATAAATATAAGGCCACCCCGGCCCCGCTGTTTCATGGCATCGCCAAAGACACTGGCAGCAATCACCGGGCCACGGCAGTTTACATCCAGGGTTTTCAGCTTGCCTTCTAGCGGCATTTCAATGAAGGGGCCGATCTCTGAGTAACAGGCGTTGTAGATCAGCAGGCCAATATCGAATTGATCGGCGATTTCCCGGCACTGATCGGCCAGGTCGGGGGATGCCAGATCCAGTAACCGGGCCTGGACCTGAATGCCATGGTTTTTTCCCAGCCGCTCAGCCAGGTCGTTAAGCAGCCTTTCATCGATATCGATCAAATACAGATGAAAGCCCGCCGCTGCCAGTTGTTCGGCAAAGGCCTGGCCTATGCCCTGAGCCGCACCTGCAATGACTGCCCAGGGGCCGTATTGTTGGGTGGTTAGAGTTGTCATCTTGTCCGCCTTGAAACCTGACCCGAAAAATCCTTTTTGAGGATTATCCGGCTCAATCTTTGGTTTTGTCCGGTGAACAGCATGCCGTTGCGCCAACGCATCCTGTTGTTGCCGGTGTATTTCAGGCAGTTTACAGGGAAATGGAGTGATTTTTACCATTGCCCGCCTGATTCAATTCGGGAATGCTGAAAGATCACTGCCCGATTCCAGAACCTAGGGAACCTCTGATCAAGTCCAGGTGGCCTCTGCGCAACCTGAAAGGTGCAACTGCAAGGCAAGTTTCGCCGTTAATGGCCGTCGTCCTTAACAAGAAACTTAACGCAGCAGCTGTGCCTTTCAGGCCGCGCCCGTAGGGTCCTTCAGGAATTCCCCCTGGCCGCGTTGTGCTGCTTCGCCGGGCAACCAGCCCGCCTGCATCGCACGCCTTGCCAGGAAAAATTCCTGAAGGACAGAGGCCGCCTGGACTTGATCAGAGGTTCCCTTGAACGCAAAACAATAATAATGACTACTGCCAATAAGTAGAATGCCATGAAACAGCTTAAGCCCCTTTACAGTGCTCTGGCGCTGTCATTGATACTCACTGCCTGTGGTGGCAGCAACTCCGGCGATTCCGCAACGGAACCGGCCAGGGATGCCGGCCTGGACGCGTCTTCCACCGCACCTGCAGCCAACACCGATTTTATTGCCGGCAATTGCCCGGAGCCGGGTAATGCGTTGGCTACACCTATTACCGATCCGGATTTTGCCTTTGCGGGCCCCAATGCCCTGGGCGCTGCCGGGGATTATCTGCTGGCCAATCAGCAGGCGGCTTTTGTGATCAGCGGCATTGGCCCGCAAAAAACTTACTACCACTACCCGGGCATTCTGATTGATGCCGTGCCCATGAACGGCTGTGAGCAGGCCGGCGACGACAACTTTTATGAACTGGCTTTAATGACCCTGCGTGCCAGTGTCCCCACGGTCACTTCTTCCCGTATGCGCGCATTCCGTGGCGACCGGATTGAAGTGATTCAGGATGGCAGCAATGGTGAAGCCGCTATCGTGCGTGTTCATGGCAGTGATGATACCTACTGGCTGGTGGAAACCGTGTTAATGCAGGAGGCTTTGAAAGAAGGTCGCCCCATGGGGTATTCCACGCCGTTTAATCTGAATATCGTCGTGGATTATATTCTGGAGCCGAACGCTGCCACGTTGAAAGTAGAATACAAATTGCAGAACGCACTGGATGGCTTTAACGGTATTACGGCGGCCTTTGGCTTGTTGTCGGCGGGCGAAGGTCCGGAACTGAATTCCTTTTCTGCGTTTGACGTGGATGTGGATCGCGTGGTGCTGGAGCACGGTATTCCCTGGATATCCACCGGTGCCAACAACAGCAGTTTTGCCTATGGAGAAAACACCAACTACTTAACCACTGTTGATGTGATCGGTGTGTTCGGCACCGCGGATCTGGCCCAGGTGGCCAATACCTACTTTGGTAATTTTCTGCTGGCCAGTGGTGAAAAAGGCGATACGGTAACCCGTGAGTTGTTTGTTTCTGTTGCGGCGGGCAGCGAACTGGATGCCATTACCGAGTACGTGGATTATGTGAACCCGGTGGTAAAACGCATGCCGGCACACATTACTGTGAAAGCGATAGATCAGGGAACGCAACAACCCCTTGCCGGTGCCGTCATAGAGGTGCAAACCAAAAAACAGGTGCTGTTGCAGAACTGGCCTTACGAAACCTTTCTGTCAACGCAAACGGATGCCGCCGGTGAGTATAGCGGTGATATTCCCTTGATTTCCTATCTTGAAAGCCAGCCCTATCGGGTTACTGCGTCCCTTCCCGGCAGAGCTGATCCTGCACCCATTATTATTTTCCCTGGTGAGCAGAATGAACTTCAGTTTGTGTTCGGCCCGCAGGGCAAAGTGGCGTACAACTTCAAGAATGATGCCGGTGCATCTATCCCCACCCAGTTATCCTTCTGGCGTGGCAACCAGTTGGTTGAACGTTTTTATCTGGCGGATGGCAGCGGTGAAGTGCTCATTCCCCCCGGTGATTATGATGTGGGTATTTCCCATGGCTGGGAATACGACGTAGTGGAAAAGCCCTTAACGGTTCTGCCCGATACCACTACCCCCTTGCAGGCCACTCTTAAGCACTGGGTGGATACCCGTGGCTATATGAGCTTTGATGCCCATGTGCATTCCGCTCCCAGCCCGGACAGTACGGTTTCCGTTAACGATCGTGTGACCACTGCGGCAGCAGCCGGCCTGGAAGTGGTGGTGTCCACAGATCATGAAGTGGTGACGGATCTTGCCCCGGCTGTGAACGCCACCGGATTGAACGCCTGGGTAGCAACTGTGGTAGGGCAGGAAGTAACGGCCGGTATGCCCAATCACACCATTGCCTATCCGTTACCGGTTCAGGAAAATGAGCCGCGCGGTGGACCGGTTCCCTGGTACGGCAAATCCATTGGTGAAATCTATGCTAACGAAGCTGCCCGGGGCGCACAGATACGCACATTGGCGCATCCGCGTCTGGATATTCTAAATGTGATTGGCTGGGATCGGGTACTTGGCGCGCCTACCAGGGAAAACAACGATGGCACCGGTTTACCACCGGAAGCGGAGTTGTGGTCCTGGGATTTTGAGGCCATGGAATACATGAACGGTGTGGAAAAAGTGTTTTCCAGTGGTTTGTTTGAAGACTGGATGAGCTTTATCAATCACGGTAAACGTATTACCGCCACCGGCGCCAGTGATATGCACGATTACCGCCCGCCGGGTATGCCAAGAAATTATTTCCGCAGCAGTACCGATTCACCGGCAGCATTTAACGAACAGGAACTGGTGGATTCCGTAAAAGGGGGGCATCTGCTGGTAAGCACCGGCGCCTTTGCCAGGGTATCTGTTAACAATGAAGCCACCATGGGTGATGTGATCACAGATACCGACGGTAGCGTGGATCTTAACCTGCATGTGGAAGCCTTGCCGCAAACGGATATGGCGTATGCCGTTGTGTATGTGAACTGTGATGAAACCCAGGTGCTGGCCATGGCCAATCCTGCAGACAGTGCCGTTAAATTCAGTGAAACCATTGCGCTAAATCTGAACACAGAAAAAGACGCTCATGTAGTGGTACTGGGTTTTGGTGCGCATTACATGAACCGGGAATTGCCGCAATACAATCCAAGAGAAGTGCCACGCTTTACCACCAACCCCGTTTATGTGGATCAGGATGGTAATGGCGTGTTTGATGCGCCGGGTGGAAAGTCCTGCAGTTTTTCCTACTAAGCAGCACTTACGGAACAACAGGGAAAACCGCGGTTTAATCAGTTGGTTAGACTGCGGTTAAGGATTAAAGAATACGAGATTGGAAAAAAGAGGCGCAGCTTCATGCCGCGCGAACCACAAAGGGGGAACTGTATAAATCTTTTCGTTTAAGAAATTGGATTACGGGATTCTAGCGAAACTGACTTTGCATGTGTATTCCTTTTGGTATCTTTTCGTGTAACGAACGTACCAGAATGTAAGGAAGGAACATTTTTTATTCGAAAGCGCGCTGTTGCGTAAAAGGAGCTATCAGGCTATCTGGTGGAACTTTGGGCGCAGCTACAAAAACGCAAGATCGGGAAACCAGGAATAACTGTCTGCGCCCATCAGCAAATTAATTGTCGGATTTATCCTGTTGCTTTTTGGCCATTCCCAGTGCCAGCAAGCCTACAGCAAGCAAACCCAGCGACGCCGGGTCTGCCAGAGAACTTTCTGACTGAATCGCCATCAACTGTGGCAAGGTCAGCGCCAGAACTCCAACAAACATCCCAACCGGCAATAAGTACTTCACAACTAACTCCTCAAAATAGTGACGTGATAAAAAGCAGTGCAGCTTATTTAAATTCAAAAGCTGCGCATCCTATTCAATTACCATGCCACGACGCAAGTTATTGATTTTTAAAGGGTTGAATGCGGGTTGTCGGTTCCTCTGTAAACCTTGCCGACAAAAAACTGATAGAAGCCAAAAACTGTCCGGAAATTGTCCTTAATCAATCATGGTTTCTTCATTGTTGTGTCACTAAGCCACTGAAACTCAAAAGATTTATAGGCTGTTTGGTGTCAAAATAAACAAAAAGGGGCCACTTGATTACTTTTTGGGTTGTCCAATCTGTAAAATATGGCGACACCCGCTTTTCAGAGTTTTTGTTTCCAAAGCAGAAACAGTTATACTTGCGCCCTCAAGAATTTAATCACGATTTATCACATTGGGTGGAGAGACAATATGGGCGCTATTTCGCAGAAGCTCCTGGCAGGTATGGTTGTATTGGGTGTTGCTTTCGCAGGCCCTGCAATGGCCTCAAAACTGAAAGATCAATCCGGCAGCGATGACCCCATGGGCACCCGCTCCATTATGAGCCCGGCCAAAATTGCCGAGCGTACTGCCCCGGATGCCAACGTGTGCCTGGAAGGCGAAGAATGTGGCCAGGCCAGTGCCAAAGCCGCGGAAGAAACCGCCGCTGCCACGCCTGAAGACATGTACACCGGCAAGTGTTCTTCCTGCCACGCTGCTGGCGTACTGAATGCACCGGTTCCCGGTAAAGCAGATCAGTGGGAATCCCGCATCGCGCAGGGCACTGACACTCTTTATAAGCACGCCATCGGCGGTTTTAATTCCATGCCTCCCAAAGGCGGCTGCATGGATTGCTCCGACGACGACATTAAAGCCATCGTCGATTACATGGTTGAGCAAAGCCAGTAATTGATAAGGATATGAGCATTAAAACGATGTTCAAAAAACAGAAAGCCCCGGTGACATCAGTCGCCGGGGCTTTTTTGTGTCTGTCTGTTTTGCTGACAAGCGGCTGCGCCAATGATGACCTGAACCTGGACAATCCCCAGGCCGTTTACGAAAACTATTGTTTTGCCTGCCATGATACCGGCGCTGCCGGAGCCCCTCGTCTGGACCAGGCGGAATTCTGGAACGCCGCCAGCGCAAATCGTGAACAGTTTTATAACAGCACCATCAAAGGTGTCCGGGCCATGCCGAAAAAAGGCACCTGCCTGTCCTGCACCGATGAACAACTCAAGCAAACCGTGGACTGGATGCTGGAGCAGCCCAGTCCTCAATAGCTGTCGTTCAAAGCTTGGTTAGTGATCGCGCTTCTGTTTTGCTGAAGCATCACTGCGCAGTCTGGCAAACAGCATGCTGGACGTCAGCGCCAATCCCAGCACAGCCACCCCGATCACGCCAAAGCTTATCCCCTCATGGGAATGGATCAATTGAGAAGTATGGCCCGGGTGAGCAAATGCAGAACCCGCAGCCACTAACATGGTTGTTCCTGTCAAAAAGTTTGTAACAGATTTCATTATTACGCCTCGATAAAATTTCCCCGGATCGCCCGTAACCCACTTAATGCTTCGCTCATGACGATCCCCAAACGATCACCATGGTGGTAAAGATCCGGGCTTGCCCCATGCAAGTGCAAGGGTGCAATAGTTCAATACTAAAACAAAGCTTCAGCAAAAAACGTTCCGTATCAATTCTTTCCTGTTAAAACGCCGCATTTGCCCACAAACACAGTACTCAACAATGCTGGGCATTATTTCAATACTGCCAACGCTTCATTCAATGCGCCAAGTATTGCACCAATAGTGTGCTGCCATAAAGTGGTGCGAACTTTGTTGGTGCGTTTTCAATAAACGCAAAGCCTGCGGTTGATGGTTATTTGATCTGAATAATGGCTGAAGCCTTTAAAACAGGGCACTCCAAGTGTCAGGTACATTGTTTGCAAACAGACCTGACACTTTTGTGAACATAAAAACCATGTCTTAAAACAGTGCGCAGCCAATGAATGCAAAACTACAGGCCAACCTACCCAACCCGGACGCCTCACAACCTGAGCGATCCTGGCATGCCGCATTAAACCTGCGCTTTGAAACCCGTGGCCAAAAAAATGCACTCACCCGCCGCGAACACTGCGGCCCGTTAAGAGTGCAGCGGGCCTTTTACCCGGAAGGCCCCGCCGTACCCCACGTATACCTGTTGCACCCACCCGGCGGTGTGGTCGGCGGCGACACCCTTGCCATTGATATACAGGTAGACGAAAACGCCAAAGGCCTGATTACCACACCCTCCGCCGGCAGAGTCTACCGCACCACCGACGCCGGCCTGATGCAAACCCAACAGGTAACCGCCACCATCAACAACGGCGCACTACTGGAATGGCTGCCACAGGAAAACATCATCTTTAACGGCGCCAACGGCATCAACGACACCCGATTCGACCTGCATGAACACGCCAACCTGATTGCCTGGGACATCTGCTGCCTTGGCCGGCCAGTGGGCAACGAACCCTTTATCAAAGGGCAGTTCACCCAGAACCTGCAAGTAACCCGCAACGGAAAGCCCCTGTTGCTGGAACGCTTTGCCATCAACGGCGAAAGCAACATCCAGCAAAGCTCCTGGGGCCTGCAAGGCTTCACCGTCTTCGGCACCCTGGTCGCCACACTGGACAACACCGACGTTATTACCGAACTAAAAGAAACACTGCAGCACACCGGCACCGACTACCGCCTGGCGTTCACACAGAAAAAACAACTGATCATCGCCCGCTACCTGGGACACTCCGCCATACAGGCAAGAACCCTGTTCAGCCGAAGCTGGCAACACATACGCCCGGCCATGGTGGGTATCAACGCCTGCGAACCCAGAATCTGGCACACCTGATAAAGAAAAACTTTGGGGAAACACCTATGGAATTGTCGCCAAGAGAAAAAGACAAACTGCTACTGGTAACCGCCGCCTGGCTCGCGGAACGCCGCAGAAAAAAAGGCCTGAAACTCAACTACCCGGAAGCACTGGCCTTTATATCTGCAGAAATCATTGAAGGCGCCAGAGAAGGCAAAACCGTCGCCGAACTCATGGAGTACGGCCGTACCCTTCTCAAAGCCGACGACGTTATGGAAGGCGTACCGGAAATGATTCACGAAGTACAAGTAGAAGCCACATTCCCGGATGGCACCAAACTGGTAACAGTACATGATCCAATTGTTTAAAAAAATTAGCGCAGGCGCCACAAACCATGATGCAAACACCAAAAAGAGGCAAGGTAGCCAGCGTACTGACTGATTTTGCGCAGCCGAGCATCGCAGGCAAATCTGGATAGAGTGAGCGTTGTCTGAGCCCGTAGGGCGAGTTTAGCGAACGCCAGATTTGCCGAGAAGCACAGGGAACCCGAAGGGCAAGCGGCATCAGTCAGTACGCTGGCTATCTTGCCGACCCCAGAGCATGGAACCTGAACAAGCGCACCAAACCAAATAACCAAAATCGTGCAAACAAGCATCCATTGGGCGAAAAGCTAAAGTGCCTCAGCCCAAAAAACAAAGGAGCAACCCCATGACCCCAGGCGAACTCTTCATAGAACCCGGCGACATAGAAATCAACACCCACCGCCCCACCACCAAAGTCACCGTAGCCAACAGCGGCGACCGCCCCATCCAGGTCGGCTCCCACTACCACTTCTACGAAACCAACCCCGCCCTGCAATTCAACCGCGAACAAACCCGCGGCTACCGCCTCAACATACCCGCCGGCACCGCCGTCCGTTTCGAACCCGGCCAAAGCCGCGAAGTCGAACTCGTTCAGTACGCCGGCGACCAGAAAGTTTACGGATTTCGCGGCGAAATCCAGGGCCAGCTTTAATCACACACACTTGGGGGAAGCAACACCATGGCTAAAATGGGAAAACGCGCCTACGCAGAAATGTTCGGCCCCACCACCGGAGACGGCGTACGTCTTGGCGACACCGATTTAATTATCCGCGTCGAAAAAGACTTCACCCACTACGGTGACGAAGTCAAATTCGGCGGCGGCAAAGTCATCCGCGACGGCATGGGTCAAAGTCAGGCACCCCGAGCCGAAGCCGTTGATACCGTGATTACCAACGCGCTGATCCTGGACCATTGGGGGGTTGTGAAAGCCGACGTGGGCATCAAGGACGGCCGCATCGCGGGCATCGGCAAAGCCGGTAACCCCGACGTGCAACCGGGTGTCACTATTGTGGTAGGACCAGGCACGGAAGCCATCGCAGGGGAAGGACAAATTCTTACCGCTGGTGGCATCGACGCCCACATTCACTTTATCTGTCCGCAACAGATTGAAGAAGCCCTGATGTCCGGCGTTACCACCATGCTAGGTGGCGGCACCGGCCCCGCTACCGGCACCAACGCCACCACCTGCACTCCGGGCGCCTGGCATATTGCCAACATGTTACGCTCTGCAGAAATGTTCCCGATGAACTTCGGTTTTTTAGGCAAAGGCAACGCCAGCCTGCCACTGCCACTGGAAGAGCAGATCGCCGCCGGTGCCATGGGATTAAAACTCCATGAAGACTGGGGCACCACGCCGGCTTCCATCGACAATTGCCTCACCGTGGCAGAAAAATACGATATCCAGGTGGCCATTCACACGGATACCTTGAACGAGTCCGGCTTTGTGGAAGACACCCTGGCGGCCTTCAAAGGCCGCGCCATTCACACATATCACACCGAAGGCGCCGGTGGCGGCCATGCCCCCGATATTATCAAGGCCTGTGGCGAACCTAACGTGTTGCCATCGTCCACCAATCCAACCCGGCCCTACACGGTGAACACCATTGATGAACACCTGGATATGCTGATGGTGTGCCACCACCTGGATGCCGGCATTCCCGAAGACGTGGCCTTTGCCGATTCCCGTATCCGCAAGGAAACCATTGCCGCTGAAGATATCTTCCATGATCTCGGCGCCTTTTCCATGATTGCATCCGATTCCCAGGCCATGGGGCGGGTGGGCGAAGTGATCTGCCGTACCTGGCAAACCGCCCATAAAATGAAGCAGCAACGGGGGCCGCTGGAAACCGACACAGCGACATGCGATAACTTCCGCGCCAAACGCTACATTGCCAAATACACCATTAACCCCGCTATCACCCACGGTATTTCCCACGAAGTGGGCTCGGTGGAAGTGGGCAAACTGGCGGATCTGATCTTGTGGAAGCCCGCCTTTTTCGGTGTTAAACCCTCACTGATTATTAAAGGCGGTGCCATTGCGGCGGCCCCCATGGGCGATGCCAATGCCTCCATCCCCACGCCTCAACCGGTTCACTATCGCCCCATGTTTGGCGCTTATGGCGATACCTGCGTGCGGACCAGTCTGAGTTTTGTATCCCAGGCGGCACTGGATGCCGGTATCAAGGAGTCAGTGGGTCTGCGACGTCCGCTGTCTGCCGTCAGGAACACACGCAACATCACCAAGAAAGATTTGTTGCTGAACGATGCCATGCCAAAGATTGAAGTGGATCCGCAAACCTATGAAGTACGGGCCGATGGCCAGTTGCTTACCTGTGAGCCGGCCACCGAAGTGCCCCTGGCCCAGCGCTATTTTCTTTTCTGACAGGAGAATTTATTACCGTCATGATTACGCTTACTTTGATTGTCTCTCAGGAAGAGAAAGTACCGGCAGGGATGGAAATTCAACTGCCCTATGACATGCGCAAAAAAAGTCGCTTTAAAGCCACCACAATCTGCGGAAAGGATGTGGGAATGATATTGCCCAGGGGGCACATACTGCGCCATGGCACGCAGTTAAAAAATGAAAATGGTGATACAGCCATTATTCTGGCAGCACCGGAAACCGTCAGCACGGCTACCGCCACGGACCCGGTGCAGCTGGCCAAAGCCGCTTACCATCTGGGTAACCGCCACGTGCCGCTGCAGGTGGGCGATGGTTGGGTGCGCTATCAGCACGATCATGTGCTGGATGATATGGTGAAAGGCCTGGGGCTAACCGTTGCAGTGGAACAGCAATCCTTTGAACCGGAAGATGGAGCCTATTCCAATGGCGGCCACCATCATCACCACTGATACCGGCGCCAAAACGGACACAGGCACCACTGCTGACAGTGACGCTGTTGATTCAGCGAGCGGTACTGTCAGCCATTACGGCTTGCTGCAATTGCTGCAATTAACCAGTCCCTCGTTGCCGATTGGCGGTTTTTCCTGGTCCCAGGGGCTGGAGTTTGCCATTGATGCTGGCTGGTTGAAAAGCGAGGCGGATACCCAGGCCTGGTTAAGTGGGCTGATTCAACACAGCCTCGCCAATCTGGATCTGCCCGTATTGATGCGGCTGTATGACGGCGCCATGGAGCTAACAGTCAGCGGTAACCCGGAGCAGCTCTGCTACTGGAATGACTTCATTCTCGCCTCCCGGGAAACCCGCGAACTGACCCTGGAAGATACCCAGATGGGAGCCGCCCTGCGGCGCTTGCTGCTGGATCTCGGTTTTTTTACGGTGGATGATTTTCCTCCGGGAGATCTGAGTTATCTCACGGCCTTTGCCATGGCCGCAGCGGGAAAAGGGGTGGCTCAGTCACTGGCGTGCACCGGCTTTATGTGGAGCTGGCTGGAAAACCAGATTGCAGCAGCATTAAAAGCTTTTCCGCTGGGGCAAACTGCAGGGCAGCGTATGTTCCATGGGTTGGTGGATGAGGTAACCGTTGCTATCGCTCATGCTGCGACGCTGCCCGATGAACAGATAGGTAACAGCATGCCCGGCCAGATCATGGCCAGCATGCTTCACGAAGAACAGTACTCAAGATTATTCAGATCTTAGGGAGACCATGATGAAACAGGCATTACGAGTGGGCATTGGTGGCCCGGTAGGTTCCGGTAAAACAGCGCTGACACTGCGATTGTGCGAAGCCATGCGCGAGGACTTTGATATAGCAGTCGTTACCAACGATATCTATACCCGGGAAGACGCAGAATTCCTGACACGACACCAGGCGCTGGAGCCGGAAAGAATCCGCGGTGTGGAAACCGGGGGTTGCCCTCATACGGCCATCCGGGAAGATGCCTCCATGAATCTGGCGGCGGTGGCGGAACTGAATGAGCAGTTTCCCGATCTGGATGTGGTGTTTATTGAAAGTGGGGGTGACAATCTCAGTGCCACCTTCAGCCCGGAATTATCCGACCTGACTATCTATGTGATCGATGTTTCCGCCGGCGACAAGATCCCCCGCAAGGGCGGGCCCGGTATTACCAAAAGCGACCTGCTGGTAATTAACAAGATTGACCTTGCGCCCATGGTGGGGGCATCGCTGGAAGTAATGGACAGAGACGCCAAAAAAATGCGTGGCGACAAACCTTTTATGATGACCAACATGAAAGAAAAACGCGGCGTGAAAGAAATTATCGAATTTATCTGTCAGCAGGGAATGATCAACCGTTAAGTGCAACATTATGACAATCTGAGCAGCGCTCTTATCGGGCAATAAAGCTGTTGTGTCACTTTATGGGGCAGTCGTTATCGCCAAGATACGGCTGCCTTTTTTATTGCAGCGGGTAAAAACGCGGGGTTTTTCCCCGAATCGAATGAATGTTGAGCGTTGTTTGTTGTTTAACGTGCTTTTGCAGGGGTTTTGCAATATCGGTTGTGCGTCATAATGAAGCACGGCAATGCCTGGCAAGCCTGCATGCGTGATTCTGGTGCCCGGGTTCATTTCCGGTGCACCGCGATGGTGAGTAACTAATAGTTCTTGTTTTAAATCTAAACAATATTTTAGCGAATTTCTTCTGTAGCTCCTGAATAAGCCCTCATCAAACTGTTTGGCATGAACCCTGCTTTGTAAAGAAACGTTCATACAACCAATATGATTCCAATGGGGGGATTACAATGAAACACACCAAGTCTTCTTGGCTGAAAAAGGCCGCAGCTGCCGCAACGGCCTGCACGTTGAGCGTCAGTGCTTCGCTGGCAATTGCTGCTGATACCATCAAGGTAGGCGTTCTGCATTCGTTGTCCGGCACCATGGCCATCAGTGAAACCACGCTGAAAGATACCGTGCTGATGCTGGTGGAAGAGCAGAACAAGAAAGGCGGGTTGCTGGGTAAAAAACTGGAGCCTGTTGTGGTTGATCCGGCGTCCAACTGGCCGCTGTTTGCGGAAAAAGCCCGCGAGCTGCTGGAAAAAGAGAAAGTGGACGTGATTTTCGGCTGCTGGACTTCTGTATCGCGCAAATCTGTATTGCCGGTGATTGAAGAGCTGAACGGTTTGATGTTCTACCCCGTTCAGTACGAAGGGGAAGAGTCTTCCAAAAACGTATTCTACACCGGCGCTGCGCCGAACCAGCAGGCGATTCCTGCTGTGGATTACCTGATGAAAGAAGAAGGCGTGGAGCGCTGGGTTCTGGCGGGTACTGATTACGTGTATCCCCGCACCACCAACAAGATTCTTGAGTCTTACCTGAAAGCCAAAGGTGTTAAAGAAAAAGACATCATGATCAGCTACACGCCCTTTGGTCATTCCGACTGGCAGACCATCGTTTCCGATATCAAAAAATTCGGTAACGCCGGCAAGAAAACCGCCGTGGTTTCCACCGTCAACGGCGACGCCAACGTTCCTTTCTACAAAGAACTGGCTAACCAGGGCATTACCGCCGAAGACATTCCCGTGGTTGCTTTCTCTGTGGGTGAAGAAGAACTCTCCGGCTTTGATACCTCACCGCTGGTGGGCCACCTGGCTGCCTGGAACTACTTCCAGAGTGTTGAAAACGACGTGAACATGGACTTTGTGAAAAAATGGCATGGCTTCACCAAAGACAAGAAGCGCGTTACCAACGATCCCATGGAAGCCACTTATATCGGCTTTAACATGTGGGCTAAGGCCGTGGAAAAAGCCGGCAGTACCGAAGTGGATAAAGTGCGTGATTCCATCTACGGCGTAACGGTACCCAACCTGTCCGGTGGCTTTGCCAAAATGCTGCCTAACCACCATATCACCAAGCCGGTGCTGATTGGTGAGATCCAGGAGAATGGCCAGTTTGACGTGGTATGGTCCACCGACAGTGAAGTGCCTGGCGATGCCTGGACGGATCACCTGCCGGAAAGCGCCAAGATCGTTTCCAACTGGCAGGATCCCAAGGTCAAGTGTGGTAACTACAACACTGAAACCAAAACCTGTTCAGGTCAGAACTACTGATCACATCATGTGATGAGTCGCTGGACTCAGGATGGGCACGCCTTGGCGTGCCCGTTTTCCCTCAAGAACTGACAATTAAACACCACACATTAACCACAAGATCGGGGTTCTGCATGCGTTGGCTCCTGGTAACACTCTGCATGATGCTGACTGCCGGTACCGCGCTGGCAGCGGAAGAAACAGTATTTGATTTTGAACAGGCCGTGAAAGACCTGAACACAAAGTCCTATAGCACCAAAGGCAAACTGATTAACAAGATCGCCCTGAGTGGTGATGAGCGTGCCCTGGAAATCCTCAAGATTATGTCCGAGGGGGATTTATATGCCATCGAAGCGTCGGGCACTATCATTCAGGGTATTCGCAAAGATTATGTGTATGAAGGCATTAATGTCTTCAGCAAGGAAAAGCTCGGGGAATTCAAGAAGAGCGAGCTGGATAAAATCCGCATTAATAACCGTCTGCGGCGTCAGCTGCGCGGCCTGATTGCCACACTGGAATTATCCCATCCCAGTAAAAAAATCCGCATGGCGGCAGCCGAAAACATTATCAAAAGCCCGTCCGATGAAATGCTGCCGTACCTGGATAAAGCCATCGAAAAAGAATCCAGTAAAGACGTGAAAGAAGTGATGGCCGCGGCTCGGGGTATTATCTGGACCCAGTCTGAAGACGATGACATTAAACTGAAAGGTATTGAAACCATCAGCGGCTTTCCCCATCGTGAAGTGAAAGGCGTAATAATGGGCATGCTGCTGAAGGAAGAAGGCGAATACATTGAAGATAACAAGGCGATTATTGCAGCGGCTGAAGCGGGCCTTAAAAAATACGAACGCAAAGCCAACTTCTACAAGCTGGTTGAAAACCTGTTTTTCGGTTTAAGCGCCGGCTCCGTCCTGCTGCTGGCCGCCGTGGGCCTGGCCATTACCTTTGGCGTTATGGGGGTGATCAACATGGCCCACGGCGAAATGATCATGATCGGCGCCTATACCACCTACGTGGTTCAGCTGATCATGCCGAACTATATCGAGTATTCCCTGTTTGTTGCTATTCCGGCAGCCTTTGTTGTGTCCGGCCTCTTTGGTATCGCCATAGAGCGGGGCGTTATCCGTTTTCTTTACGGTCGCCCGTTGGAAACCCTGTTGGCCACCTTTGGTATCAGCCTGGTATTGCAGCAACTGGTAAGAACCGTGTTTTCGCCGCTGAACCGCACTGTGATAACACCGGACTGGATGAGCGGTTCCTGGCAGATCAACGGCATGCTGTCGCTCACCTATAACCGGCTTTACATAGTGATTTTTGCGGCCCTGGTATTTATCGGCCTGATCCTGTTGCTGAAGCGCACCCACTTTGGTTTGCAGATGCGCGCGGTAACGCTCAACCGGCCCATGGCCAGCAGCATGGGTATTCGTACCGGCTGGGTGGATGCGCTCACATTCGGGCTGGGTTCCGGTATTGCCGGTGTGGCCGGTGTGGCTATCAGTCAGCTCACCAATGTGGGCCCCAATCTGGGTCAGTCCTACATTATCGATTCCTTTATGGTGGTGGTGTTCGGCGGTGTCGGTAATCTGTTCGGCACATTATTCGGTGCCATGAGCCTGGGTGTCATCAACAAGTTTGCCGAACCCTGGACCGGTGCGGTGCTGGCCAAGATTCTGATACTGGTGGCAATCATTCTGTTTATTCAACGTCGGCCCAGAGGCATGTTTGCCCTGAAAGGCCGTTCTGTGGAGGCCTGATTGATGGAAGCATTAAAGAAAGGTCCAATGTTAAGTTTTCTTACCGAGGATAAAGGCGGCAAGCGCTTGCTGATCGCATTGGTAGCGCTCACAGTGATTGTGCCGCTGTTAAACGTGGCAGTGCCGGAGTCGTCGCCGTTTCATGTGTCCACTTACACCGTGGGCTTGCTGGGCAAATACCTTTGCTATGGTTTGCTGGCACTGGCGGTGGATCTGATCTGGGGTTATTGCGGTATTCTCAGCCTGGGCCATGGTGCCTTCTTTGCACTGGGCGGTTATGCCATGGGCATGTACCTGATGCGGCAGATCGGCGATCGGGGTGTGTACGGCAACCCGGATTTGCCGGATTTCATGGTGTTCCTGAACTGGAGCGAACTGCCCTGGTACTGGTTTGGGTTTGATAACTTTGGCTTTGCCATGCTGATGGTGCTGGTGGCGCCGGGGTTGCTGGCCTTTCTGTTTGGCTGGCTGGCGTTTCGCTCGCGGGTTACCGGTGTGTATCTGTCCATTATCACCCAGGCGTTAACCTATGCATTGATGCTGGCTTTTTTCCAGAACGATATGGGCTTTGGCGGCAATAACGGACTCACGGATTTTAAAGATATTCTCGGCTTCAGCCTGCAGGAAGACAGCACCAAAGTGGGGTTATTTATCTGCTCTGGTGTAGCACTTATCCTGAGTTATCTGTTATGCCGGTATATTGTGGCGTCCAAACTGGGGCGCGTACTGGTGGCCATTCGCGATTCCGAAAGCCGGACCCGGTTTATGGGTTACCGGGTAGAGCACTACAAGCTGTTTGTGTTCACCCTCAGTGCCTTGCTGGCGGGTATTGCCGGTGCCCTGTATGTGCCCCAGGTTGGCATTATCAATCCCGGCGAGTTTGCGCCAATCTATTCCATTGAAATTATTATCTGGGTGGCGGTGGGTGGCCGCGGTTTTCTGTATGGCGCCATTATCGGTGCCATTATGGTGAACTACGCCAAAACTTATTTTACGGCAGCTTTCCCTGAAATATGGCTGTTTATGCTGGGCGGGCTGTTTGTGCTTACGACTCTGTTCCTGCCCAAAGGTGTGGTTGGTTTGGTGGGGGACCTGCGGGAAAAGCTGCAGGCGTCCCGGCAAAAAAAGCAGGCAAAGAAGTCTGACGATGACGACATCAAAGGCGTGATTCCGGATGCAGGAGGTGAAGCATGATTACCACGCATCATATTGAACCGAGCGAAAAGGATATTCTGTATGTGTCCGGCGTCAGTGTCAGTTTTGATGGATTTAAAGCGCTGAACAGTTTGTCGCTGTTTGTGAAAGAAGGCGAGCTGCGCGCCATCATCGGCCCTAATGGCGCCGGGAAAACCACCATGATGGATGTGATCACCGGTAAGGTAAGGCCTGACTCGGGCAAATGTCTGTTCAAACAAAAAATAGATCTTACCCAGCATGACGAAGCGGACATTGCCAACCTGGGTATTGGCCGCAAGTTTCAGAAACCCACGGTAATCGAAAGCCTGACGGTGTTTGAAAACCTGGAGCTGGCACTGGTAGGCCCAAGAAGTGTGATCAGTGCCTTGTTCCATCGCCTTAACAGCGAACAGCGCGACAAGATTCAGTCCACCCTGGAAACCATTTCCCTGACCGCCAAACGGGATGATCTGGCCGGCTCTTTGTCCCACGGGCAAAAGCAATGGTTGGAAATCGGTATGCTGCTGATTCAGGAACCGGACCTGCTGCTGGTAGACGAACCTGCTGCCGGTATGACGGATCATGAAACCGAAGTCACGGCTGAATTATTGAAAAGTATTGCCGGCAAACGCTCGGTGGTTGTGGTGGAACACGATATGGATTTTATCAAGGCGCTGGAAAGCCCGGTCACCGTGTTACACGAAGGCAGAGTGCTGGCGGAAGGCTCGCTGGAAGCGGTGCAGAAAAATGAAAAAGTCATTGAAGTGTATCTGGGGCGCTGATTATGTTGCATGTGAATCGGATTGATCTGTTTTACGGGGCCAGCCAGGCCCTGAAGAAAGTCAGCGTGGAAGCCGAACCCGGTAAAGTCACCTGTGTCATGGGCCGCAATGGTGTGGGTAAAACTTCGCTGATGCGGGCTATTGCCGGCCATCAGGGTATCTCAGCCGGGCAGGTGGAGTGGCAGGATCAGGATATTGCCAAGCTCGCTTCCCACGAACGGGCCAAGCGGGGCATTGCCTATGTGCCCCAGGGTCGGGATATTTTTTCCCAGTTAACGGTGCTGGAAAACCTCAAAGTGGGTTTCGGATTACTGCCCAAGTCGGAGCGCACCATCAGCGAGGAAATCTATGAACTCTTTCCCGTGCTGAAAACCATGTTAAAGCGTCGTGGTGGCGACTTGTCCGGTGGCCAGCAGCAACAGCTGGCCATTGCCCGGGCTCTGGTGACCAAACCCAAACTGCTGATTCTGGATGAACCCACCGAAGGTATTCAGCCTTCTATCATCAAAGATATTCAGCGGGTTATCAGCCTGCTGCGGGATCGCGGCGATATGGCCATTGTGCTGGTGGAGCAGTATTTTGATTTTGCCCAGGCGTTGGCGGATCTTTACGTGGTGATGGATCGTGGCGAGGTGGTGCTGGCAGGGACCGGCGATGAAATGAAAGAGGATGAAGTGCGTCGCTATATTGCTGTCTGATGATCAGCATGACTTTTTCTGAAAACGGTTTTTAACTCTTCCTACTTACTATCAACACAGTAAAGCCTGAAGGTGAGTCTTCAGGCTTTGTGTTCTTCTCCGTTGAACCTTATCCTAGGCGCTTACTGATATTTGACCTTCATTCTGTGACGAACGAACCAACAGGAATAGCCATGTCGTTAAATTGTTTTCGTGTTCTTGGTATTGCCCTGAGCCTGATGGCGGGCAGTATGGCCTGGGCGGCGGATTTTCGCGTTGAAGCCGGTGAAACCGTCACCATCACTGAATCCCAAAGCCGCCTGCAGGTGGACAGTCTGATACTGGAAGATGGTGCTATTGTTCGCTTTGCCGATGGCGTCAGCCGCTGGCAGGTCAGCGCCGGCCGTGCAGAAATTGGCGATAAGGTTCAGATTATCGGAACGGGCACCCCGGGCAGTAAAGGGCCGGCGGGCGAGGCTGCTTCCGGCCAGGCCCCGGAATGCGATGACGGCAAACCGGGTCGTGCCGGTGGCACGGGCACCAAGGGTACTGCCGGTGTGGTGATTGCCATGAATCTGAAAATCGCCCGCTGGGGATCCCTGACCATCGACACCCGGGGTGGTGACGGCGGTCAGGGCGGCGTCGGCGGCGCCGGGCAGCAAGCCGGGGAAGTGGACAAATGCAGCCAGACCAGCGGCGGCACCGGCGGTGAAGGCGGCGACGGTGGCGATGGCGGCAATGGTGGCAATGTGCGTATTCGTTACAGCTACCTGCCGGAAAGCGGATTGAATGAACCCCTGGAAAAACGGCTGACCGTAAAAAGCCGCGGTGGCGAAGGCGGTACTGCCGGCCCCGGTGGCAAGGGCGGCGAAGGTACCGATGGCCATTACGTGAATATGCGAACCCTCAGCGGTAATAAAAAATGGGTGGCCGGAGGTCGTGAAGGCGACACGGGTGCTGAAGGTAAACCTGGCAGAACCGGCGTTGAAGGCCAGCTGCTGATTGAAGAGGACCTTGCCGGATTGTTGAGTCAGAAAATGCAACAACAGAGTGCACAGGTGGATCAGATCCGCCGTCAGCTGCAACAGGAAGTGGCCAGGGAAACGGCACGCATAGCGGCAGATGCCGCCCAAAAGCAGGAGCAGCTGCAGGCGCAAAACGCAGCCTTGTTACGCCAGCTGAAACAATCGCAAAATACAGCTGAAAACAGTCAGACGGAAGCGGGTGACCTGACATCGGAATTATCCGCACTGAAAAGCTCTCAGGCAAAGCAGGCTGCCAGAATAGATGCGCTGGAAAAACAGATCGCCGAGCTGAAAAGCCTGTTGCAGCAGGCTTTACCTGAATAACCGGTGGCAAGGTTCAGGTTTTTTGCCCGTCGGGGAAAAACCAATCTGAACCATTTTGTTCGCTGAAGGACGCCGCAAAACAGTGTTGTGGCGGGAGTGGAATCAAAAGGCCGTTGCCGCAATGCAGCGGCCTTTTTTATGGTCTTCTGACTTTGATAAGGCTATGAATTTTTAGTTGCCGAAACGGGAAGAGCCACCAAATGCATCATGGCCGGGATTGCTGGCCCTCGTTTGGTGCGTCACATTTTGGTGCATGCACCAAAGTGTGACTATCCCATGACAATCAACAGCTTATAAATGCGAAGCCTTCTCAGAAAATAGCGTAAATTGGCTAAAAAATAGCCGTTTGGCGACCTCTGTGACAGTTTTAAGACATTGGCACAGAAGGTGCAAAACCCCCACTGAACTTTCTCGAAGGCGTTTTTGCCTTCTCATTAACAAACCTGATTGGGGGTTAAATATGCTTAACAAAACTTCTAAAGCCGTTCGATTGGCGACTCTTGGTGCTCTGGCTGCCGGTGCTATGTCTGTTGCTCCTGCTGTAAATGCAGAAACGGAAGTGTCTGGATCTGTTGCTATTTCCAACATGTATTTGTGGCGTGGTAATGATCTTGGAAATGGCGATGCCGCTGTTTCCGGTGACATAGTGGTAAGTTCTGCCGGCTTCTATGGCGGCCTGTGGGGGTCATCTGGTGACTCTGAGTCCGGCACTGAGTACGATATCTTCGCTGGTTTTGGTGGCGAGGCTGGAGATTTTTCTTACGATATCAGCGTATGGACTTATGTTTATCCAAGTGGTCAAGCTCAAAACGACACCATCGGCGATCTGTCAGAAATCATTCTGACCGTCGGCTTTGGCCCAGTGTCATTTTCTTACTATGACAATATTGCTGGTGCTCAAGGGTACGAGTATTACACCTTAGGCGCTTCTGCTGGTGCATTCTCTGCCACTTTGGGTTACCACGACCCAGAAGAAGATGGTGGTGATAGCCAAGATGCTACTCACCTGGATTTGGGATATGCCTACAATGACAACCTGTCATTCACTCTTAGCCAGGTGGTTGATACTCCTGATGAATCCAATTGTGCGCCAGGCTTCAGTGTGTACAGTGGATGTGACGACGACCTGAAATTCGTAGTGTCCTACTCACTGCCTATTCAATAAACTTCTTTCAACTCCACTCTCCGGAGTTCTGAACTGGGCGCGGTTTTTACCGCGCCCATTTTTTTGTCTTTCGCTCTCGATGAGCCTATAAGTTCTTTGCCTATCAGCATCTTCAACCTTTTTCTTAAAAAATCTGTAATTTTTTGATGCATCTCACCAAAACAGTGCTACTTTTTTTAGGGAACTAACACATTTTTAGTAGCTGTTGGCAGGGAGTTGTCTCTTCATAGAACAAGAGCAAGGCCGCTGCTCGAACAAAAACAATTGCTGATCGTCCTTCGGGGGTGAAGATCTATGAAAGCTAATCGTACAAACTTTGTCCGTAGTTCTATGTTGGGAGTCGCTGCTGCCGGTTGTATGGTTGCCATGCCAGCGACTGCCCAGGATATCGATGTGTCTGCGTCGGTAGCGGTTTCCAACCTGTATCTGTTCCGTGGTGCTGACCTGGGTAATGGTAGCGGCATGGTATCCGGTGATCTGGTGGCCAGCAGTGCCGGTTTCTATGGTGGCATCTGGGGTACCAGTGGCGACAGCTCGGCGGGATCAGAATATGACCTGTTCATTGGCTATGGTGCCGAGTTTGATGGTGTGTCCGTGGACCTCAGCGTCATTAACTACATGTACCCCAACGACGATGTTAACGATACCTTTGGAGCTTACTCCGAGGTATTCCTGAGTGTGGGTTTTATGGGCTTCGGCTTTGACTATCAGGATAACGTGGCGGGTGCCAGTGGCTACGAATACTATGCCCTGAGCTATTCTCATGACAAATACACCGTACTGGTAGGCATGTCAGATACTGAAGAGCCGGATAGCGGAACGGGTTTCTCTCTTGATCCTGATTCCGACAGCTATGCCGGTGATGTGGGCGTTGATTACACTCACCTGGATCTGAGCTATCAATACAACGACAACCTGTCATTCACTCTGAGCAAGGTCATTGCCCAGGACGAAGTGAAAGTCGGTGGCGTAACTTTTGACAAAAACCAGGAAGATGATTTGTTCTTCGTGGTTAACTACTCGCTGCCCATTGATGTGAAATAATCGCATCGGCTGCAAGGCAGCAGACATCAGATAAAATCTGAATCTCATAAAAGGCCCGCTCGTAAACAGCGGGCCTTTTTTTATGCTAATCCAGCAAACTTTTGATATTCGCCAGATGGGCTTTCCCCAGCGCCTGTTTTTCCTCCAGGGATTTCTGTGACCCCGGCTTGCCCTCCCAGACCAGATCATCCACCGGCAGCTCTTCCAGAAACCGGCTGGGCGTGGTTTCAATTTCCTCGCCATACTGCTTGCGCTTGCCCGCCAGTGTCATGGTCAGTTCCCGCTGGGCCCGGGTAATGCCCACATACATGAGGCGTCGCTCTTCCTCGATATTGTCTTCTTCAATACTGTTGCGGTGGGGCAGAATCTCTTCCTCCAGCCCCATCATGAACACGTAGGGAAACTCCAGTCCCTTGGAGGCGTGCAGTGTCATCAGCTGCACCTTGTCGGTTTCATCCTCTTCCTGCTGTTGTTCCAGTAAATCCATCAGCACCAGTTTACCGATCACACTTTCCACATCGGCATTCACATCCTTGTTGAGCATGCTTTCAATGGAGTTGAACAGCTGGTACACGTTTTCCATGCGCTTTTCTGCCACCTTGGGGGAGCTGGACTGTTCCAGCAGCCAGGTTTCGTAATCAATATCCCGCAGCATCTGGCGCAATACCGCCATGGATTCGTTGTCCTGTTCCAGGCTTTCCTTGATTTCTTCAATCCAGCCGCTAAAGCGCTGCAGACAGGCATACTGTTTCAGTTTAAGAATGCTTTCCAGGCCCAGTTCGGAACAGGCAGAAAACAGACTGACGTTGCGTTCATTGGCATAGTTACCCAGCTTTTCCAGGGTGCTGGGGCCGATTTCCCTGCGCGGTGTATTCACAATCCGCAGAAAGGCATTGTCATCATCGGGATTAATCAGCAGGCGCAGGTACGCCATGATGTCTTTGATTTCGGTACGTGCAAAAAACGACTGGCCGCCACTGACTTTATAGGGAATCTGATACGCCTGCAGTTTCACTTCCATCAACCGCGCCTGGTGGTTGCCACGATACAGTACGGCAAACTCCTTGAAGTGCCGGCCCTTGTGAATCTTCTGGTTGATAATATCCTGCGCTATCCGTTCCGATTCCAGATCTTCATTGCGGCAGCGGATAATACGAATCTCCGGCCCAAAGCCGTGTTCACTCCAGAGTTGTTTTTCAAACACGTGGGGGTTGTTGGCAATCACCTGGTTGGCGGCTTTCAGAATGCGGCCGGTGGAACGATAATTCTGCTCCAGCTTGATCACCCGCAGTTTCGGGTAATCCTGGGCCAGCAGGGCCAGGTTTTCCGGCTTTGCGCCGCGCCAGGCATAAATGGACTGGTCGTCGTCGCCCACCACCGTAAAGGCGGCCCGCTTGCCTACCAGCAATTTCACCAGCAGGTATTGCGAGGTGTTGGTGTCCTGATACTCGTCCACCAGCATATAGCGAATCCGGTGCTGCCACTTTTCCCGGGTTTCTTCGTCGTCCCGCAGCAGCATGGTGGGCAGCAGTATCAGATCATCAAAGTCCACCGCGTTGTAGGCCCGCAAACAACGGTTGTATTGCTCATACACATAAGCCGCCCGGGTTTCCACATCGTTTTCCGCCCGTGACAGGGCAATGGAGGGGGATATCAGATCATTCTTCCAGTTGGAAATCATGTGCTGGATCATGCCGATGTCTTCACCGGCCAGGGCACGTTCTTTGTGGGTCAGTTCGGTGAGCAGGGTTTTGCTGTCCTGATCATCAAAAATGGAAAACCCGGATTTGAGTCCCAGCTTTTTATGCTCCTTGCGGATCATGTTCAGGCCGAGGTTATGAAAGGTGGACACCGTCAGGCCTTTTGCCTCTTTGCCTTTGACCAGTTGAGTAACCCGCTCTTTCATTTCCCGGGAGGCTTTGTTGGTAAAAGTCACCGCCACAATCTTGCTGGCGGGAATCTCGACCTTCTGAATCAGGTAGGCAATTTTGCGGGTGATCACACTGGTTTTACCGGAGCCGGCACCGGCCAGCACCAGCAACGGGCCATCAATATAATGAACGGCCTCAGCTTGTCGGGGATTCAGTTTGGTCACGGATACTGCTGCCTCTTACAACGGGGCGCCTATTGTACCTGTTCCCGTTTTCAATGTTAGCCTCAGTTACAAATGTGTTTTTTTGCGTCACTTGACTAAATGGTCAGTTAATTTAAGCTGTTTTGCCATTCAAAAGCCGCTTAAAAAGCACACATAATGCGGCAGGATTCAGATTTTCAGGGGGGAATACAGTGAGCAAGGACTTACTAAGTGTAGAGGGTAAAATCATCCTGGTAACCGGTGCTTCCAGCGGTTTTGGCAACTATTTTGCCCAGGAGCTGGCCGCCCGGGGAGCCCATGTTGTGGCGGTGGCCCGGCGCAAAGAAAAGCTGGATGCGCTGGTGGACATGATCGAAACCGCCGGCGGCAAGTGCCTGGCCATTACCATGGATGTGTCCGACAGTGCCAGCGTAACGGCGGGGCTGGATGCCATGGAAGCCAAGGTTGGCCTGCCCAATGTGATTATCAATAATGCCGGTGTCGGTTGCGATGCGCCTTTCCTGCAGCTTACCGAAGAAGACTGGGACAACACTCTCAATATCAACCTTAAAGGTGCCTTTCTGCTGAGCCAGTTTGCCGTAAAGCGCATAGTGGCGCGGGGAGACGGTGCCAACATCATCAATATTGCCTCCATTCTCGGGGAGCGGGTAGCCGGTAACGTAGCACCATACGCTGCCGCCAAAGCAGGGCTGATTCAGCTCACCAAAGCCATGGCGCTGGAACTGGCCCGTTACCAGATCCGGGTCAATGCCATTGCCCCAGGCTATGTGGAAACCGATATCAATCGCGAGTTTTTCCAGACTGATCTGGGGGCCCGAATGATCAAGAAAATTCCCCAGCGCCAGTTGGGTCAGGTGGAAGATTTGCTTGGCCCCCTGTTGCTGCTGGCGTCTGATGCCTCCCGTTACATGACCGGATCAGTGATTGCCGTGGATGGCGGCCATCTGGTGAACTCTTTATAGGGTGGCATGGGCTTCCCTTTGACTGACATTCTGTTGTAAACGCCGACTCAGGAAGTAAGTGCCATGGATTTTACTTTAAGCAAAGAGATTGAAACTGCCCGCCAGCAGGTGCGTGATTTTGTGGAAACCCACGTGATACCGCTGGAGCAGGACAAAGCCAATTTTGATGAACACGAAAACCTGAAAGAAGAAGTGGTGGCCCAGCTGCGCAGCAAGGCCAAAGAGCAGAACCTGTGGGGCTTTCAATTGCCCAAAGAACGCGGTGGCCGTGATCTGGGTGTAGTGGGCATGGCGGCACTCTATGAAGAAGCCGCCCGTTCCCCCTTTGGGCCGCTGGCTTTTAACTGCGCGCCGCCGGACGACGGCAACATGATTCTGCTCAACAAGATTTTAAAAAGTGACGAGCAAAAAGCGCGTTGGTTACAACCCATTATTGACGGCAAGGTGCGTTCTGCCTTTGCCATGACCGAGCCCCGCGGCGGTTGCGGTTCTGATCCTTCACTCACTTACACCAAAGCGGAAAAGAAAGGTGACAAGTGGGTGGTGCACGGTCGTAAATGGTTTATTACCGGTGCGGAAGGCGCGCAAACTTTTATTCTGGTGGCTCGTACCAGCGATGATGAACGCAAGGGGCTAACCGCTTTTTTGTTTGATGCGGATCAGCCCGGCTGGAAGATCGAACGCCGTATTCCCATTATGGGGCCGGAAGAACACGGCGGCCATTGTGAACTGGTGTTTGATGGCCTGGAAATTCCTGATGAAAACCGTTTACTTGAAATTGGCGATGGCCTGAAGGTAACCCAGATTCGCCTGGGTACGGCCCGCCTTACCCACTGCATGCGCTGGCTGGGGCTGTCAAAACGCTGCATGGAAATTGCCGGCGATTATGTGCAGAACCGTATGAGCTTTGGTGAAACCCTGTCTGAGCACGAAGGTGTGCAATGGATGATGGGTGAAGTGGCCAAGGAAATTCATGTGGGCCGTTTGCTCACCATGAATGCTGCCTGGAAACTGGATCAGGGCGATTTTGCACGTAAGGAAATTTCCATGGCCAAGATTCATGTGGCGGACACCTTGCACAAGGCTGCTGATACGGCGATTCAGTTGTGCGGTGCCCGCGGTTATTCCAAGGACACCCTGCTGGAATGGATTTATCGTTATGCCCGTCAGGCCCGTTTGGTGGATGGCGCTTCCGAAATTCACAAAATGGTACTGTCCCGCTTTTATCTGAAGGAGCGCAACGATTTCTTTCAGTGGGGCGTATAGCAGTATGAGCATGGAAGATAAGCAGCGTCAGCAAATAGAAGCCTTTGTTCAGCAGCAGGCCGGTGCGGACAGTGTCCGTATTGCTGCCGCCAAGAAATTATCCGGTGGCGCCATTCAGGAAAACTGGGCCGTTGATTTGCTGTTAACGGAAAAGGGTCAGGAAGACACTCTGCAAACCGTGTTGCGTTGCGATGCACCGTCCGGTGTCAGCGACAGTCACAGCCGGGAGCAGGAATTCGCGTTATTAAGTGCCGCCCATGCCCAGGGGGTTACTGTGCCCCGGCCCCTGTGGCTGGGGAATCCCGCTGTGTTTGGCCGCAGCTTTTTTATTATGGAGCGGGTGGCAGGCACAGCGGCCGGCCACCAGATTGTGAAACGGCCGGAACTGGGTGGTGATCGCCGCCAGTTGACGCAAACCGTTGGCGAGCAAATGGCGCGGCTGCATCGTATAACCCTGAAAGATGCTGATGCCAAATACCCTGAGCTGGACTTTTTACCCAAACCATCCGGCAGCCCGGTTGCCCAGACGTTGCATGAGTTCCAGGATTTTCTTGCTACGCATCATACCGCTTTCCCCGCGCTGGAATGGGGCATTCGCTGGTTACTGGTGAATGAACCTGAACCTATGGCACCGGTGCTGACTCATCGTGATTTCCGTACCGGTAACTACATGGTGGATGAGCAGGGTTTGACTGCGGTACTGGACTGGGAGTTTGCCGCCTGGTCCGACCCGCGGGAAGACCTGGGCTGGTTCTGCGCCAAATGCTGGCGCTTTGGTAAAAACGATCTCACTGCCGGCGGTATCGGTACCCGCGAAGATCTGCTGGCCGGTTATGAGCGCTTCAGTGGCGTGACGATAGCACCGCAGGATTTGCATTACTGGGAATTGCTGGCACACGTTCGCTGGGCCATGATTGCCATCCGTCAGGGCGAGCGCCATGTGTCCGGTCAGGAGCCGTCACTGGAGCTGGCGCTGACAGCTCATATCGTTCCCGAACTGGAGTGGGAAATCCTTAACATGACCGGTATGGCAAACCCGGAGGTGCTGGCAAATGCGTGAACAACCCAACGGTAAAGAACTGCTGGCTATTGCCCGGCAGGTGCTGAAAGACGCCGTGATTCCCAATCTGCCCGGTGAGCAACGTTACAACGCCCTGATGATTGCCAACGCCATGGCCATTGCCTCGCGGCAATTTGAAACTACCGGACTTGTGGCTGAAGTGAATAATCTGCAAGCATTGCTGGAAGCCTTTCCGGTAGAATACCGGGCCATTGACTGGAATGAGTCACCCGAACGTATCATTGAAGCCGGTGTCCGGCAGCTGATCAGCCTGCTGCGTGCGGGTCAGTTTGATCAGGCTGGCTCCCCGGCGTTACGCGATTACCTGTCGTTACAGGTATTGCAACGGGTGCGGGAAAGTAACCCCAAAGCGCTGCCGTAAGCGGGCAGGGCCCTGAAGGAATTAACAATGACAACAAAATATTATTTGGGATTCAAATCATCACCGGAGCTGGTGGATAACGCCACCAAACTGCTTGAAAACCGCGATGCCGGCCACCCGGAGCCCTACGCGCCCACCATGAATCAGCTGGTAAAGTATTTTGTGCCGGAGCTGCTGGATGCCTTTCTGATTAAAACCGCCGATGCTGTGGGTCTGTCACCCCGTGCCTCCAAAATCGTTCACAGTGCAGCGGATACCATTGGTAAAGCCTCTTCTGTACTGGTGGGCAAGCTGCTGGCCAAGCGCAATAACGATGAGCTGGCGGGCCTGGTGCAGTTTGTTGATGACACCTTTTTGCGGGCGGCAACCTGTTCCAACGGTGCGGATTCCTGCGGCTGTGAAATTCCTGAAGAATTGCACGCCCGCATCAAACGTCTGATGCAGGATATCCGTGATGGCAATGCCGAGCAGGTGCGGCCGGAAATTCATGATGTGATGATTGAAACCGTGGACGTGGTGCTGGAAGGCTTTATGATCCGTGCTATCAGCCTGCTGAAAATCAACTTTGTGTTGCGCAAAGTCTGTGATGCCACCATTGCCACCTGTCGCGGTGCCGGGCATATGGTGGTGAATAAAGTCTTCAAAAAGCTCGATGAAAAGCAGCTGAATCGCCTGGCGGATTACTTTGATGACCTGCTGCTGACGGCGGATCGTTAAGCCACTTTTTGTACATTGTTTTGTGCCCCGGCATAAATGAATAAGGCTCTGAAACAGGGCCTTATTCATTTCTACGCAGCGGGCATCCGGTTGTTTACTGTGACATGCCTTCTTTCATAATGGCGTTGATATCGATCTTCGTCAGACCTTCGTTAAAGACTTTCAGCAACTCTTCACCCATGGCGTTTTTCTTGAAGCAGATATACAGCTTTTTGTCTTCCAGCATCTTGTCATTGAACTGCAGTTTGTCGCCTTTGTTTTTCAGGCGCTTGTCCGTTTTGATCAGGTAATCCATCACGTTTTTATCCACTACGGCCATATCAATCCGGCCGTTCACCAGTTTCACCAGATTGGTGGCGTCGGAGGTAACCGCCTGTACCTTGATACGGCCATCCGCTACCCGCTTGTCGAATTCCGCTTCATTCACGTAATCCTGAACCACGCCAATGGAGTAATTGCTCAGATCGTCATGGCTGCTCCAGTTAATGGGCTTGTCAGCATGCTGGGCAAAACCCAGAGGGCCGTTACCCATCACATCGGAATAATGAAACTCTTCTGCCACGGCATCGGAATAATATTCGGGAATATAACCGGCATATTTGGAGCCTTCATCCTTGGCCAGGTTCACCGCGCGGGACCAGGGGTAAAAATCCACTTTCAGTTCATATCCCATGGCTTTGAATGCCGCTCTGGCCACTTCAATGGAAGCGCCGCCGCCGGGCAGGTCTTTGCCGGAATAAGGAGGCCAGTCCAGCGACGTCAGGTGAACGACCTTGTCTTCTGCGATGGCAACGCTGGAAATCAGAAAACAAAAACAGAGAGTGATGAATTTTTTCATTGTTTTGTCCTGTGTTGCGAGGTGTCAGGTGAAATGCTACTACCCAGTGTTGTAAGTAAAGCAGAAAACCCGTTATCGACAACCGTGTAAGCCAGTGCTGATTTGCCTTTACAGCAAGCTGAATTAACCTTAAGAGAGCGGTCCCCTGTTTAAACATGCCTACAAAAGTTAGGTAAGTGAGCAACCCATGACTATGAAAGATTCAATTGCATTTCGGTTCAATCTGGTGGCGCTGATTGTGGTAACACTGGTTCTGGCGGGTTTTGGTTTTTACAACTATCAGGCCAGCAGCGACCGGTTTTACCGGCAACTGGAGCATCAGAGTGACCTGCTGCTGGACCGGCTGGAACTGAGCCTGCCCAACACCCTCTGGAACTTCGAGATGGAACAGCTCCGCAAGATTCTGGAGTCAGAAGCCCAGGCAGACTGGGTAGAGGGCATTTATGTGTCCGACGGCAAAAAGGACGTGGCTAACCTGAAGCGCAATGACAATGGTGAACTGGTTTCCGGTGAGCGCCCCCTCGATGTTCAGATCCAGAAGAAAAGGGTATTGCAGTATGAGGACGGTGGCAGCCTGACAAAGGTGGGCGAGGTGACCCTGTATGTGGATACCACCGAGATCAAGGAAGCCCTATCTGAAAGTGTGATCCGGCTGGTGCTGCAAACCATTATTCTGGATATTGCGATTATGCTGCTGTTGTTCCGGCTGGTGCAGAAAATCGTGGTAAAGCCTTTAAAAGAAGTGGTGGGAGCGCTTCAGGATATCGCTCACGGCGAAGGGGACCTGACCCAGCGGCTCAAGGAGCGCCCCGGTGAAATGGGCGAGCTGGCAACCAACTTCAATCTGTTTGTGGGCAACATCCAGTCACTGATTCGCCAGGTCATGGCCAATATTGAATCCATCAGCGCCTCGGTGAACAGCATGGCCCAGATTGCCAATCGCACTAATCAGGGGGTGGAACGCCAGCAGCAACAGACCGATCAGGTAGCCGTTGCCATGAATGAAATGTCCACGGCTTCTTCCGAAGTAGCCAACAACGCCCTGGAAGCGGCCAGCAATGCCGAACGGGTGGATGAGGGCGCCCTGAACGCCAAGCGGGTGCTGGAAGATACCGTGGATTCCATCCGCAAACTGGCGGGTGATATCGATCACGGTGCTACGGTAATCAACAATCTGCAGAGTGATGTGGGCAATATCGTGTCTGTGCTGGATGTGATTCGCGGTATTGCCGAGCAAACCAACCTGCTGGCGCTGAATGCGGCCATTGAAGCTGCCCGGGCCGGCGAACAGGGGCGCGGTTTTGCCGTGGTGGCTGACGAAGTACGTACCCTGGCCAGCCGCACCCAGGAAAGCACCCAGGAAATTCAGGGCATGATTGAGCGCCTGCAGTCCGGTGCCCAGGAAGCGGTGGACGTGATGCAGGTAGGCAAAGCCGCCGGCGAGCAAACGGTGGACAAAGCCAATGCGGCGGAAGTGTCCCTGGATGAAATTACCCAGTCCATATCCACCATCAGCAATATGGCTACCCAGATTGCCAGTGCTGTGGAAGAGCAAACCGCCGTGAGCGAGGATATCAATCGCAGTATTACCGCCATTGTGGAGATTGCGGATATCACCTCCAAAGACACGGCCGAAACCAACGAAGCCAGCGAGAACCTGACCCGGCTGTGCGGTGAGCTGCAGGCCCAGGTCAGCCGGTTCAAGGTGTGATCCCTTCGCGATCAGCCTGACACTGGCAGGCAGGCGTTTCCCAACGGGGCGGTATTTTTATAAAATGCCGCCCCGTTTGTTTCTGATACTTCTGATATCATCGTTTCCATGTCCGAAAAAAAGCCCAAAAATAAGCCCGAAAAAACGCCCCCCACAGCGCCCGTTTCCGACCCGGACCGCATTTATGCGCAGCCCCGCCAGCATCTGGTGGATTTTGCCTTCGACGAACAGGTGGCCCAGGTGTTCCCCGACATGATCCGCCGCTCCGTGCCGGGCTACGAAACCATTATTTCCATGCTGGGGGTGTTTGCCCGGCAGTATGTAACCGACAACAGCAATATCTACGATCTGGGCTGTTCCCTGGGGGCTGCATCCCTGGCGGTACGCCGTCATGTGCAGGCATCCGGCTGCAGCCTGATTGCGGTGGACAACAGCGAAGCCATGGTCAAACACTGCCGGGAAAACATGGCCCGGGACCATTCCATTACCAGCGTGGACGTGCGCTGTGAAGATATTCAGGACACGGTAATCTGCAATGCCTCGCTGGTAACTCTGAACTTTACCCTGCAGTTTGTTGCGCCGCCGGAGCGCCATGCCTTGCTCAGGGGGATTTATGAAGGGCTGAACCCCGGTGGTGCCCTGATCCTGTCGGAAAAGATCAAGTTCGATGATCCCGCCGCGCAGGAACAGCAAATGGCATGGCACCACGGCTTTAAACGGGCCAATGGCTACAGTGATCTGGAAATCAGCCAGAAACGCCAGGCCATTGAAAACGTGCTGCTGCCGGATACGGCCGATACCCACCGGAATCGGTTAAAAGAACTGGGCTTTTCCCGGGTGGAGCAGTGGTTCCAGTGTTTTAACTTTGTCTCTTTTGTTGCCGTTAAATGATTGAATTCGAATCCTTTTTTGATCACATCAGCCGTACCCGTTTTAATGACTGGAAGGCCGATTTTCAAGCGGCCATTGTCACTGCCCTGGGCCCTGACCGGCACGGTGATTTCCCCCGCTGGGAGGCCGGCCTGAACGCCTTGCCGGATATCCCCATTGACCATATCAATCTGAACAGCCCCCGTATTACTGCGGGCGATATTAACAGCTGTGACGATGCCACCCGGGCTGAACTCAAAGCAGCCCTGATGCAGCTGCATCCCTGGCGCAAGGGCCCTTACGAGATTGCCGGCCTGCATATCGACACCGAATGGCGTTCCGACTGGAAATGGGACCGGCTGATCAACGGCATCAGCGATTTAAAGCACCGTAAAATCCTGGATGTGGGCTGTGGCAGTGGTTATCACCTGTGGCGTATGGTGGGTGCCGGCGCAGGACTGGTGTTGGGTATTGATCCGTCGCAGCTGTTTTTGTGCCAGTTCCATGCTATTAAACGCTATCTTGGGCAGCATCCTGCCTACCTGTTGCCCATGGGGATAGAGGCCATGCCCAAAGGCATGCGCGCCTTTGATACGGTGTTTTCCATGGGGGTACTTTACCACCGCAAATCCCCTATGGAGCATTTGCTGGAGCTGCGTGATCTGCTGGTACCCGGCGGCGAACTGGTGCTGGAAACCCTGGTGGTGGATGGCCCCCTGGGTTATAGCCTGGTACCCAAGGGGCGTTACGGGCGCATGGGCAATGTCTGGTTTTTACCGAGCCCAGCCACCATGGAACAGTGGATGGAAAAGTGCGGATTGCGTAATATCCGCAGGGTGGATCTGGCCCACACCACGACAGACGAACAACGGGCTACGGAATGGATGACATTCCAGTCCTTGCAGGATTTTCTGGATCCACAGGACAGCAGCAAAACCATTGAGGGCTATCCGGCGCCGGTGCGAGCGGTGTTTGTGGCGGAGGCGCCCTGAACCTGCAGGTGATACCCCCTGCAACGAGTCAACAACAAAAGGAATCAGCAGTGAAAATCCATGTTGCCAAACTGATGTTTATCCTGGCCTGCCTGTCGCTATCGGCCTGTCAGACCGCCTATTACAGTGCCATGGAAAAAGTGGGCATCCACAAGCGGGATATTCTGGTGGACCGGGTGGAGGAAGCCCGCGACTCCCAGGTGGAAGCCAAGGAAACCTTCAAATCCGCCCTGGACCGCTTTCAGACAGTGCTCAATGTGGAACGCACCGACCTGCAGGACAAATACGACGCCATCAGCGAGGAGTACGAGGCCGCCAGTGAATCCGCCACCGACGTGACCGAACGCATCAATGCCATTGAAGACGTGGCCGAAGCTTTATTTGATGAATGGCAGGACGAACTGGACCAGTACAGCAGCCGCGATCTGAAAATCAAAAGCCAGCGCAAGCTGACCGACACCAAACGCAAATACAGCCAGCTGATGCAGGCCATGCGCCGTGCCGAAGGCAAAATGCAACCGGTACTGGCTGCCCTGAAAGATCAGGTGCTGTTCCTGAAACACAATCTGAATGCTCAGGCCATCAGCTCCCTTAAAGGTGAGCTGTCCACCATCGAAAGCAATGTGTCACGCCTGATCAGGGAAATGGAAAAATCCATTGCCGAATCCGAAGCCTTTATCGCCCAGCTGGAGCAGAACTGATCATGAGCACCCTGGACCGACCGCAGGTGAAGTTTCCCCCGCCGGTGTTTTACCTGGTGATGATTCTGCTGGGTTACGGGCTGGACCAATGGCTGCCCTGGCACTGGCAGGCCGGTTTTAAATCTTACTGGCTGGGAAGCGCTCTGATGGGCACTGGCCTGATGCTGGTGGGTTGGGCCGCTACCTGCTTCCGCCGCCATCAAACCACCATATTGCCCCACAAGGCATCTTCAAAAATCATTCAGGAAGGCCCCTTCCGCCTGAGCCGCAACCCCATCTATCTGGCTTTTACCCTGGTCCAGGTTGGCGCCGGCATTGCGCTGGGCAATATCTGGATTCTGGGGCTGGTGTATCCCACCATCCGCATCATGAATCAGCACGTGATCGAAAAAGAAGAAGCCTTTCTCAAGCAGGCGTTTGGCGAGGAGTATGTCGGTTACCTCGCCACCGTGCGCCGCTGGATCTGACAGCGACGCTTAACACTATTTCAACAGCGCCGGGTGAGTATCCGCCGTGCGGTAGTCATCCAGCGCCTTGATCAGACGGGAGTGCGACGTCTGGTCCATGCCTGAATGAATATATTCCTGGGCTGCCTTATACACTCGTTCCGCATGAGTCAGCCGGTAGTGGCAGTTCAGTAACGCCTTGGCCATATGATTGGGGTCTTCGCCGGCTTCGCGCATGCGTGCTGCTTCGTCCAGCGCCTCTTTCAACTCTTCTTCAGTGGGTTTGCCCATACCTGCATCTCCTTTGTTCCTCTGACTATTAAATTTAGCTGAAATTTTGCCATTCGAGGCCCTGAACCCTTGTAACGAAAGTGCATAAAAAACCACCGCTTACTTGACTTGGCAGACTAAATCGCTATTCTAGGCGGCCGACGGTGCCCGAAAGGGCTTAAAAGGGAACACGGTGAACCGCTGACACACCCCGTTAGCAATAATCCGTGGCTGTCCCCGCAACTGTGAGTGTGGAATCTGTTTTCAACCTCGGCCACTGGGAAACCGGGAAGGCCGAAAACAGGTGAAGATACACAAGCCAGGAGACCTGCCGTTACAGTGGCTGTTTGGCCACTGCGTCACCTTCCGATAATCGGGTAGAGTTATTGGTGTGAGCACGGTGACGGTTTGAGCGTTGTCGTGTGGCGGATTCCTGCGAATATTCCCCCTCGTTCAACAATATTTGGAAATCTACAGATTTGTTGGAGTTAAGTATGTCTGTGAAAAGCTTTCCGGCTTTGGCGGGTGCTGTGTGTGCGTGTGTGTCTGGTTTTGCGTTTGCGACCCATCATAATGATGAGGTGGTGGTTACGGCAAGTCGTCATCAGGAATCATTAGATAAGGCTTTTGTTGCAGTAAAAGTGATTAGCGCTGCAGATATTGAAAAGTTTCAGGCTGCCGACCTGAACGAATTGTTAAGTCGCACTGCGGGTGTGGATCTGGTGACATCCGGTGGCAGGGGAACTGAAACCAGTTTGTTTATCCGGGGAACTAACAGTAATCACTCCCTGATTCTTCTGGATGGTGTACGCATTAATAGTGCTTCCAGCGGTTCAGCAGATCTCGCGCATATTCCGTTGAGTATTATCGAACGGATTGAAATCGTTCGTGGTCCACGAGCTGCTTTTTACGGTGCGGATACTATTGGTGGCGTTGTTCAGATCTTTACCAAGCGAGGTGGTCACGATAGCCTGGATCTGGAAGTTACCCGTGGCAAGCATGATTACCTGCGTTCCAATGTGGCTCTGGGTGTTGGTGATAAAAACTGGGATGCATTGCTGGCGCTGGGTTATGAGGAAACCGATGGTATCAGTGCAAAGTATAATGAGAACCCGGATCGTGATGGTTATCGGAATGAAAACCAGATGGCGAGTTTGCGTTATAACCTTACGGACAACACCTCTTTATCTCTGGTTGGCGTGGAGTTTGAAGGCGATGCAGAGTTTGATGCCGGTAGTGCTAATGGCGTAGAAAGCAGTTTTCGTAACCGGGTGGCAGGGTTGACACTTAAGTCAATGGTGTCCGACCACTGGTTGCTTGAAGCTCAGGCGTCTACGTTAATCTATGAGCTGGAGTCTCCGCATTACACTTCTTTCCTGAAAACGGAACGGGATCAATATAGCTTGATCAGTCGCCATTTGATGGAGCCGTTTTCAATTTCGTGGGGAGTTGAAACCTACATTGATGATGTATCCGATAGCTCAATGATAGATTTTGGAGCCTCTCCGGTGACGTTATCCACGTATGATCAAACTGAAATTGATAATGTTGGTGGCTTCATTTCCGGGCAGGTGTTTACTGCTGTTGGGAGTTTCGAAGCTTCTTATCGAGAAGACGATCACGATGTATGGGGTGATCATGATACTTACAGCATTGCCTACAGCCTGGAGTACGTGACGGATCACCGGTTTGTGGTTAGTGAAGGCACTGCGTTTGTAGCTCCCACATTTAATCAGCTTTATTGGCCATCTTATGGCAACCCAGATCTGTATCCGGAGGAATCCAAAACCCGGGAAATCTTTTTTGAAGGGCCTCTTATGAGCTGGTTTTACCAGGCCAGCTTTTACTATACGGAAATTGAAAACCTGATCACTGGACAACCGCTGGATAACAGGCAAGTGAAGATTCGTGGTTTTGAGCTGGAGTTGGACGGTAGCTTGTTGGGCTTTGATATTGGTATGGATCTGGATCTAAAGAGACCATGGGATAAAGAAACTCGTAACACGTTGGCGCGGCGTCCCCGTCGCTCTATCAATATCGATGTTGATCGTACCTTTGGTGATTTTTCCGCGGGCTTTACGGTTTATGCCCAGGATGAGACCAATGACCTACCTTATGGCGCAGATCATCTGGCAGGGTACGGGCGAGTGGATATTCGTGCTGCTTACCAGATCACCAGGAATATGGATGTGGGTTTCAAGATCAATAATGTGCTGAGCAAAGAGTACGAGGAAAACACAGGGTATAACGTACTGGAAGAAGAGTGGATGGTGACGTTTAACCTGAAAGGAATGTAGATTCTGGTGTAATAAAAAAGGCGCTTTACTTTAATGGGTAAAGCGCTTTTTTTGTTTTTAACTCTGTTTCTTTCTGAACCCGAAAAGACCGCCCAGTAACGCGATACCAAACAGATACAGAGTAGAAGGCTCAGGAACAGAAAACACAACCTGATCCCCGAACTGGGCATGCATGGCTGAACCTGAATCATCTGTAGATGTATTGTTCATGGACATAACAAGCTCATAGGTGTGATTGTTCTGGAGCAGGTACGATCCGCCAAAACCATCCTCAGCAAAAACATCCTCAAGAATATCGCCCGTTGTTACATTGCGAAGCCTGAACGCCCCGCTAACCAGCGGGTTGGGGTTGAGCTCTAGCTCGGAGATATCGATCAGCAGTTCGCTGTCTCCGTCCAGCACTTCAAACAGGAGCGAGAAGGTGGCGGTTGACTGGGAAAAAACGCTATCGAAAATATCTTCAGCGCCGTCTATCCAGGCGTACTGGGTAGAGTTGTTGCTGACTTCATAGGAGAAGCTGTTGCCGGCAAAGCCGCCATTGGTTCTGGCAAATGCATAGGCTGCATGACTTGGACCTGCGTCCGGTGTGCCGCTGCCGGTGATGACGTCATTCTCGTCAGCATCCAGGCCAGCCAACAATACGGCATCGGAGAACACGGTTGTGTTGTTAAAGGTTGAGCCGGTGTAGCTCGAAGCGTATGAGTCCGGATAGTAACTGTAGCCAACAACTGTATTGAGTGTGGCGCTCTCATCAATCACGTTAATCATCGCCGCCTGAGCACCGGCGCCCGACAGCATTAACGTGGAAAAAGCAAAAACCCTGGAATAGCGGCTGAACATGGAAAACCTCCTGTCACCTTTTAAAACAAAAAATCTTTCCTGAATCCCTCGGGTACAGGCTGTGAGCCTGCTGCCCGGTGTTTGAATTCTTATTATCCAGTTGTTGGGTCGCAGGGGGTGTTCCGCCGACCACTGTAAAAGGATGTAAACAAATAGCAATTATTAAGCCAGTCGGACAAATCTATATTCATCAACGGGATAGGGCAACGTAAATTTTCACAATGTTTAGTACTTCGACATTGGTTCACATTTTCTGATTTTTATTTGATCGCCATGGGTGATTTTTGCCCGTAGGGAAAGGGCTGCCGGGCGATTCGGGTTCACCAAATAATCAGAATTCATGTCGGCGCCTTATATGTTTGTCAGGAACTGTTAACCATATCGACAGTTGCGCATTAAATAACGGTTCAGGTGTCAGGCCGCGCTCGTTTTTAAGCAGCGTTAAGCGGATACGACTGTTGCCACCGGCTTTTTCCCCCGCAAAAATTCCGATGCCTGTTCCGTTACCCAGTCAGCAGCGTCCAGAGTCAGGTCGTGGCCGGCATCCGGGTGGCGCAGAAACGGCAGCTGCCAGTGCCGGGCCAGGCGCATGGAGCATTCCGGGTCCACCAGCCGGTCGCCACCACCATTTAAAACCAGAATGCGGTTATGGGGCGCATGGCGGGGTGCTTTGTAGCGGGCGGCAGCGGCGAGCTGGCGCAGGGCATTGGTTTTGGCGATGGGGCGTTCCCGGGCGTAGCCGGCCCAGCGCTCTGCAATGGTGTCGTGATCCGGCCGCAGGTTGCTGGTAATGGCCAGAATATTCCGCTCCCGCTGCACCAGATCCCGGGTGATCAGGCTTTTACCCATCAGGGGGTAGTTTTCCGGGTTCAGGCGTTCGTAAAAGGGATTGAAGGCCCGCAGGCTGGTGTTCATCAATACGGCGCTTTCCAGCTCACGGGGGTGCTCCACCAGCCATTCCAGGCCGATCATGGCGCCCATGGAAATGGCAATCAGATGATAGGGGGCTGCGTAACCCTGTTGCTGCAGTCGGCGGCGCACCGATTCCATCATGCCGCGGATGCTGGTGGGGGAGGTTTCCCGGAAACGTTCGCCGTTGCCGGCTACATCCACTGTCACGATCTGCTTGTCGGGGTTGGCCTGCTGTAACAGTCGGGGAAATTCCTCCCAGTGCCGCTGTTCCCGTATCAGCCCTCGTAGTAAAACCCAGGTGTCCGCCATCTTGTTCCTTCCTTCCTTTCTTTCCGCCGTTTCCGGAGTGTGCCTGCATTCGGTGACAAAACCTAGTCGGCCCCCGGGGATTGGTAAATATCACCCAATGGACTGGTCTGATCCGTTCGATCATAGCTTTGTCATCGGGCGGTGGTTAATAAGGATGGTCTTTGCCTGCCATTTGCCGCTATTCAATGAGGGAAACCATGAGCCTGACACGCCGATCATTACTGAAAGCCGCCGCCGGGAGCGCTACCCTGGCATCCGTTACCAGCCTGCAGGGCTGCCTGGGCAGTATCGAGGGGCCGTTCAAGCACGGGGTGGCATCGGGCGATCCGCTGCAGGATCGGGTGATTCTGTGGACCCGTATCACACCGGAAGAACTGGTGCTGGGGCCACTGGCCTTTGAATGGTGGGTGGCGACAGATCCGGAAATGACCCAGCGCATTGCCGGTGGCTCAGCCGTAACAGGGGCTGAACGGGATTATACGGTGAAGTTGGATGTGACCGGCCTGGACTCTGATACCACTTACTATTATCAGTTTGTGTTTGGCGACTGGCTGTCGCCGGTGGGGCGTACAAAAACCTTGCCGGAGGGTGCGGTGGAGCGTTTGCGCATTGCCTTTACGTCATGCTCCTGGTTTACCGTGGGTCTGTTCAATGTGTACCGTGCCATTGCCCAGCGGGAGGATCTGGATGCCGTGCTGCACCTGGGGGATTACATCTATGAGTACGGCAATGATCTGATGAATCCGGCGCTGATCAACCGGCAGCACAGTCCGGCGCATCATATTGAGTCCCTGCAGGATTACCGCATGCGGCATGCGCAATATAAAACGGATCCCGACCTGATGGAGGCCCATCGTCAGCACCCCTTTATTACCGTGTGGGATGATCATGAGTCTGCCAACAATGCCTGGTTCGACGGGGCGGAAAACCACGAGGATGACCAGGGTCCCTGGCCGGAGCGTCGTGCCAATGCCATCAAGGCGTATTTTGAATGGATGCCGGTGCGGGAAACCGGGCTGGATACCAATAACGATCAGCTGGTGTATCGCAACTTCCGTTTTGGGGACCTGTTAAACCTGAGCATGCTGGACACCCGTTTGGTGGGCCGGGCCAAACAGGCGGTGCCGGGAGACCTGGTGACGATTAATGACCCCACCCGTTCCCTGCTGGGGGATGCGCAGGAAGCCTGGTTGTTTGAGCAATTAAGGCTTAGCCAGCAGCAGGGCGTTACCTGGAAGATGTTAGGTCAGCAGGTCATGATGGCCCAGCTGGCAGCGGGTTATATTGCGTTGAATATGGACCAGTGGGATGGCTACCCGGTGGCGCGGCAGCGATTGTTTGATCTGATCAAGTCGGAGCAGATCAAGAACTTTGTGGTGTTGACCGGTGACATTCATTCTTCCTGGGCCAATGATTTGCAGGAAGATCCTTTTGCAGATTCTGACATTCTGGGGGTGGAATTTGTGACGCCCGGAGTGACATCGCCTTCCATTCCCGTGAAGCCCATTGCGGACCGGGTGGCGGGTGAATTAATGAAGCATATGCCCCATATGCATTTTGTGGATTTCTTTCATAAGGGGCATGTGCTGCTGGATATTACCCATGACTATATTCAGGGTGAGTGGTACTTTGCCGAGTCCATTAACCGTTCCGCTGATTCGTTCTTTGCCAAAGGCTACCGGGTGAATGCGGGCGGTGGTGGACTGATTCCGGTGGACGCACCTGCGGCACCGGCAACAGCCAGCCCGTTAGCGCCGGTTCTGACAGCAGCGCAACGTTACCGGCCCTGAGTGCGCGTGCTTTCCTGGAATAGTGGTGTCATTTCTGCGTAAACGGCGTCTTTGAATACCCGGCTGTAGTTATTGCAGGCATTCAGGTCGGCCAGAACTGCAGCCAGCCCCCACTGCAGCCGGTTGATAAACAGAAAATCGCCGGGCATGGCAGCGCTGAAGGTATTCTTGTTTTCCCAGAGCATGTAGTTGTTGGTGTCGGCATTGTGCTCGTGGTCGTAGCAGAATTCTTTGTCTTCCTTAAAGGGCGTGTAAACGTGATTCATCATTTCCCAGTGAAAATCATGGTCAAACTTTTTGCGATTGCCGATTAAGCCCAGGGCATCCGTGGCCAGGTAGTTTTCTGCCTTGTTCTGTTCCAGTATGCTTTTTGCCATACGCTTCCAGCGATGAATAAAATCCACATCAAATTTTTTGATACAGCCAAAATCCAGAAAGGTAACGCTGCCATCCTCATGAAACAGATAGTTGCCCGGATGGGGATCGCCGTTAAAGTAACTGTGGCGGAAAATGGCGTTCATGGTGTGGCGGAAAATATTCAGGCCGGCTTTGTTTTTGGTGGCCTGGTCTGCCGTGCGGCAAAAGGTTTGAAAATCGGTTCCGTCAATAAATTCAGTAGTGAGTACACGGCGGCGGGAATGGCTCAGCAGTACATCGGGAATATGTTCGCCGCTAACGTTCTGGCACAGGTTGCGCACGGCCAGCTGATTTTTGGCTTCCAGGTGGTAATCACATTCTTCCAGTACCCGGTCGCGAAGTTCCTTTGCCATGGCTTTGCCAGGCATGGACGTGCCCAGCATTAACACTGTGAACAGGTTGCCCACCAGGGTAAGGTCCATGCTGATCAGTTTTTCTATATCCGGGTATTGCACCTTCACGGCCACATCACGACCGTTCACCCGGGCTTTGTGCACCTGGCCAATGGACGCCGCAGCAAAGGCCTGTTCTTCAAAATCATCAAAACAGGACTCTATGGGCGCCTTGAGTTCCGACTCGATAATGTCGCGTACCTGGGCAAATTCCATGGCGGTGCTGCTGGCCTGCAGTTTGGCCATTAGCTCGCGGGCTTCCGGCGGCATATGGGTGCCGAGGTAGCTGGCCATCTGGCCGAACTTCATGATCAGCCCTTTCATGCCGTCAAATTCATTCACCAGTTTTGCGGCGATTTCCACAGCTTTGTCGGGATCCATATCACGGGTGTTAAGCAGCTTTTTTGCTGCGCCCATGCCCAGGCGGGTAGACAGCCTTGCCGTGCTGACCGTGCGGCCAAGAAAACTCTTTTTAAGTTTACGTTTTTTGGATTTTGCGGGGGTGTCGTCCATGAGGTGCTCCTGTTGCCTTTTTTGGCGGGAAAAAGCGTTACTCTAAAAAGGGTTTCCAGGCGCCGAAGGGTTCCCAGATTTTTTCCAGTTGCTGTCGTGCGTTGGCCGGGTTTTCTTTCAGTACATCACGACGATACCGGTACAAAAATGCAGATACGCGCATATTGGCGGCGCAATGCAGCCAGACTTTTTCCTGGTTCAGCTGTTCCATGGTGTCTACAAATTGCTGAAACTTTTGCTCTTCCGGCGCCTGAAAATTTACCGGGATATGGTGGTATTCCAGTCCCAGTCCGGACAGCAAACCGGCCTCATCCGGCAAGGCATTTTCAGCGTGATGAGGTGCCAGATTGATCACATGGGTAAAGCCGGCGTTTTTGATCAGGGTAAACTGCTTTTCCGTTGGCTGGCCGGAGGTGCTCAGCTGGTCGTGTATGGGAAGGTAGTTGTAAATGCTTTCCAGCGTATCGGACTTGAGGCTGACAGGGACGTAGCGGGAGACCAATGACAACAAATAACCTGCCGTGGTTTTCATGGTGTTGAGCATGGTATTTCCCTTTGTGTGTCTCAGTCATTTATCGCCGTGATGCGGTGCTGCCTGCCAAAATCATTCTGTTGGCATTGTTTCACAGAACTTGAAGGTTTCTCAAGCAGGGCGTCAGAACACGGCGCGATAGGACAGGGCTTCAGATAAGTCCCGGGTTTCAATCCGGTGTTTATCCTCCAGGTCGGCAATGGTGCGGGCCACTTTCAGAATCCGGTGAAACGCCCGGGCAGACAGATCGAGTTTTTCTGCGGCCCGGGTAATAAACTGCTGATCGCTGTCGGTTAAACGGCAGTGCTGTTCCACTTCCCGCGAGGTCAGATCGTGGTTCGGCTTGCCGGCCCGCTCCAGTTGCCGTTGCCGGGCCCGGGCAACCCGTTCACGAATAACGGCGCTGGTTTCGCTTTTCTCATTGCTGGTGGCGGCCAGTGCTGTCAGCGGTAATGCCTCTACGCGCAGATGGATATCGATCCGGTCCAGCAAGGGGCCGGACAGCCGGCTCTGATAGCGGGTGCAGCAATAATTGGGGTTGCTGCAGCCTTCCGGTGGCTTGTCGGGTTTGCCACAGGGGCAGGGGTTCATGGCGGCTACCAATTGAAAGTTGGCGGGAAACGTGGCCTGGGCATGGGCGCGGGAAATGGCAATTTCTCCGGTTTCCAGAGGCTCTCTTAATATCTCCAGGGCTTTGCGGTTGAACTCTGGTAATTCGTCCAGAAAAAGCACGCCCTGGTGTGCCAGGGAGATTTCACCGGGCTTTGGATGAGAGCCGCCACCGGCAATGGCGGTGCTGGATGCCGAATGGTGGGGCGCCCGGAATGGCCGGTCCAGCCAGCCGGGACTGGCATGGGCATTGGCCACGGAGTACACCGCCGCTATCGCCAGCCGTTCGCTTTCTGTCAGCTCCGGCAGCAGGGTGGGCAGCCGTGCCGCCAACATGGATTTCCCTGCACCCGGCGGCCCAATCATCAGCAGGTTATGCTTGCCGGCGGCGGCCACTTCCATGGCGCGTTTGGCCAGGTGCTGGCCCTTTACATCCGCCATATCAAAACAGGGGCGGGTATCTTTTTTGCGTTCATCGGGTTCCGGTACAAAGGGGTCAATCAACTTCTTTTTCGTGAAGTGATTACACACCTGTACCAGATGCGATGCCGGATAAACTTCTGCCCGGCTGGGCAGGGAAGCTTCCTGTTTGTTTTCTTCAGGAATCCACAGGGCGCGATCGGAATCCCGGGCAGCCAGTGCCGCAGTCAGGCTGCCGCGTACGGGGCGCATCCTGCCACTCAACGCCAGCTCGCCCACAAACTCATGCTTTTTAAGCGCATCCAGCGGAATCTGTTCTGAGGCCGCCAGAATCCCCAGGGCGATGGCCAGATCAAAACGGCCGCCGTCTTTGGGCAGGTCGGCTGGCGCCAGATTCACGGTAATGCGTTTGGCAGGGAACTCGTAGTCGGAATTGATAATCGCGCTGCGCACCCGGTCCTTGCTTTCCTTTACCGCGGTATCCGGCAGGCCAACGATGGAAAAGCCGGGTAACCCGTTGGACAGGTGAACTTCAACGGTTACCAGGGGAGCGTTCATGCCCATGGAGGCGCGGGAGTGGAGTATGGCTAGGGACATGAATGGGGTTCGGCTTCAGGTTGTGTTGAATTAATTAATTCAGACAGGAGCGGCTTAAATAAATCCCCTGAAGTGGCCGCGCCGGGCACCGGAGCCAATTCAGACTTGGCGAATCTTTGAACTGTGATATGATTCGGGAGTTGCTTTGTCAGGGACATTCGGGCACTGACAAAAGTGCACCGACGAAAGGAATCGGCCTTCAGATGTAATAGCTGTAAAGAAGAAGTCAATCATATGGATATGCCAACGCTGACCACCAAACAACTGGTTACCGAACTCAGAACCCTGCATCAGCAGGGGCTTTACTTTCAGGAACTCTCCCTCGCCCAGGATCACTGGGGCCCCTACAACCGCTGGCGTACCCAGGATCAGCTGCTGATTGGCGGTAATATCTTTGCCAATCTGGGGCTGCAGCGTATCGCCACTGCCATGCGCCTGTGGGGCTGGCGCAAAAACCGCGGTAATCCGGAAGCCATCTACTACCTGACACTGGCCACCTTTGCCCGCAAGGGTCCGCTGGCGGCGCTCAAGCTTTTTTCCCATCACGGGGATTTGCTGCGGGCAAAGCCGGCCATTAGAGCACGCTGGCTGGCCCTGAAGGCTGCCGTGTATGGCCAGTACCGGGATTGGGAATCCGCACACCAGTTGCTGGACAAAGCCATGCAGCTGGCCCCGGCGCATCCTCAGGTCACCATGGAACTGGCGTATCTGCTGGAGCAGGAAGATCGCTATCAGGAGGCTGCCGATGTTGTGGCGCCGCTGGCCGCAAAAAGATTCCGCCCGGCACTGCAGTTTGCCGCCCACCTGAAAACCCTGGCGGACGATCGCGATGGTGCCATGGCGCTGTTAAAGCCGGCCATGGAATCGATGGAAAGCCTGTCCCCCTGCCTGCAGCTGTTCCGGCTCTATCAGGAAAAGGGCGATCCGGAGAATGCAGCCCGCTGCGTGGCGCGGGCCCGGCAATGGTTACCGCAGGACCGGGAATCCCTGAGTCAGGAGCTGGCCTTTGCGGATTACGAGCTGGCTTACCAGCGTCGGGATTTTCCCGAGGCAATGTCCATACTGGAAAACATTCAGGCGCCTTTTTATCAGACAGTGAAGAAAAACCTGCAGCAGGCGGATTTAACGCGGGCGCCGGTAAAGCTGGCGGTTCCCTTTGTGCGCCAGCACCACATGACCTGCGCACCCGCCACCCTGACCGCCATTGCCAGGTACTGGAACCGGCCGGTGGATCATCTGGGTATTGTGGAAGACATCTGCTACGACGGCACCTCCAATCATGCGGAGCGGCAGTGGGCCCTGGATCAGGGCTGGGCAATCCGCGAGTTTGATTTGCAGCCGGACGTGGCCCGGGCGCTGATTGACGCCGGTGTACCTTTTACGCTGTCCACAGTGGCGCCCGGGTCAGCGCACCTTCAGGCCATTATCGGCTACGATCCGTTGCAGGGGCTTTACCTGATTCGCGATCCCTATTATCCGTCGGTACAGGAAGCGCTGATCGAAGAATTCGGTAAACAGTACGAATCTACCGGGCCTCGCTGTCTGGTGCTTTTGCCTAAGGAAGAGGAAGCGCGTCTGGCCGGTATCCAGTTCCCGTCGGCAGACTTGTATGATCAGAACTTTGAACTGCAGAATGCGCTTAAACAACACGATCGCGGTGCGGCACAAGGGATAGTGGCCGGCCTGAAAAAAGCGTATCCGGGCCACCGTTTAACACTGCATGCCGAACGCTCTGTGGCCCGTTACGATGGCAACAAGCTGCAGGAACTCGCCTTGATCGAACAGCTGCTGGCGCTGTATCCCCAGGATCTGAACCTGCAATCGGAAAAGGCTTATCTGCTGGGTGTGCTGGGCCGGCAGGAAGAGCGCATCGGTTTTCTGAAAGCACAGGTGGAGCAGGCGGTTCCCCACCCCTATCTGGTGGAAGCGCTGGCCAACTCACTGCGCCAGGATAACCGGCAGGCAGGCTATTGTGCCCAGTTGTTGCGTTACCTGTTATATCGTCAGCCCACCAATGCCTTTGCCCTGTGGATGCTGGCGGGCAGCCTCTGGGATCTGCAGGAATACGAAAGGGCCTTTGAATATTATCGTTTGTGCACCTGCCTGGAAGACAAACACGAAGGCTATATCTCCTCCTATTTCAAAGCGGCGCGTTTTTTAAAACGCCAGGATCAGGCCCTGGAAAAACTGGAACGGCGCATCAAACACCTGGGCGAAAAGTCTTTTTACCCTTATGAAAGCCTGTACTTTGCTCACCGGGCCCTGAGCCAGGACAGTCAAGCCATGGCGGTGCTGGAAGCAGCCCGCCGGCATCATGACAAAGAAGGCGAGCTGACCCGGCGGCTGACAGAGATTTATCTGTACAACGGCATGCTGGAACGGGCCCGTGAAACCCTTGCGAAAGGCCGCGAACAGGTGTCGGAAGCCACCTGGTACGAGCTGAACGCCCGCATTGCCAACCACCGTGGCGAGTGGCGCCAGGAAAAGGAACATTTCGAAAAACTGTTGGCGCTGGCGCCTTTGCATTATCCCACGGTGCAGGCACTGGCCAGCCTGCTTGCCGAACATGAAAGTGAATCGGCGGCTCGGGCGCTGATTGATTCCCGGCTGGACATTAACCCCACGGATCGTGACTTTCTGAATCTGCGCCTTGACTGGATGTACAGCGAACCGGACGCAGAAAAAGAAAAGTTTGCCCGGCATATTGTTTCCCTTCATGAACAGGATCCGGCTGCCCATTGTCGTCTGGCGCAGATTCTGGTGGAACGTTCGGAATCACTGCAGGTGGAGCAGGACACCGCCACGGCGGAAGCGCTGGGCAAGCGCCTGTTTGCCGAAGCCATGGCGCAGGTGACGCTGGCTTACGACATCAACCCCCAGGATAGCGATACTCTGCTGACGCTGGGGGACTTGTACCGCCGCCAGGAAGATTATGACAATGCCCGCAAGTACTATCAGGAAGCGGTGGTGCTGTCTGCCGATACGGAAAACCTGTTTCCGCGGTTGCTGTTGTGCGGACAAAGCATGCAGGAAAAGCGGGATCTGCTGGCGTTTATTCATGAGCAGCTGATGGCGCAAACCTCCTATGGCAACGGCATTCTTGAATACATGGATGTGGCCCGCGATCTGATACCCGATGAGGATCTGCTAAAGTTTCTAGAGCAGGCGGTAAGCATCCGCCCGGATCTGTGGCAATCCTGGGCCGCCATAGCCATGCATCTGGGTACCATGGATCGCGTGGATGATGCGCTTTCCAATATCGATAATGGCATTCGCCGCTTTCCGTTTATTCCCCGCCTGTTGCTGGAGCGGGCGCGGCTGTTCTATGTCAGCCAGCAATTTTCCTTTGCTGAACGGGATCTGAAAAATGCACTGGCGATTTCGCCCCAGTGGATTCAGGGCATCACTTTTCTTGCGGATATTTATGAAGCGCAGGGGCGCCTCAAGGATGCCAGGGCGCTGATAGAATCCGCGTTAAATCATTCCCCCAGAGCGTCCAGTCTGCATGGCTATCTGGCAGATCTGCTGGAACAGAATGGCGACCCCGAATCGGCGTTGCATTCACTGGAAAAAGCGCTGCGCCTTTCCCCCGGATACGAATGGGCCTGGGCGCGTTACCATGACATCAGTGGCCAGCTGGGCCACCATGACAAAACCTTTTATCTGGCGCAGTCGTTGCGGGAGCACTACCCGAATAATGCCTACCTGTTGAAAGTGCTGGCAGAGCAGGCAACGGATGTTGAACAGAAGCTCGGGTTTATCGATCAGGCCCTGTGCATGCGCCCCCGGCATGAAGACTATAACCTGGTGAAGTGCCGGATTCTGTTTGCGGATAACCGCTTGTCGGAGCTGCGGGAGTTTATTCATGACGCCAAATGGGCGGGCTTTCCCTTGCCCAGCCTGCTGACTTATGAAGCCTGGGCCGATGCCCGCTACCAGCGTTTTGAAACGGCCATTGAAAAAATTCGCCATGTGACCGAAACCTATCCCCACTGTTTTGATGGTTGGCGTTTTCTGGCGCGCTGGCTGCAGCAAACCGGCCAGTATGAAGAGGCCGCGCAGCATATCAAAACCTGTGTCCGTCTGAGTCCCCATAATCCCCGGGCGCTGATTCTGGCAGCGGAAACCTGTATTGAAGCGGCAAACAACAAAGTGGCGGTGGATGAAACCAGTATCAACCATTGGTTAAAAAAGGCGGTAGTGCTGGATCCCAAGGATCAGTACAACAACCTGATCTGGCTGGACCACCTGATTGCAACCGAAAACCTGCAAGGGCTGGCAGAAGCGCGCACGATTATTCGCTGTGATGAAAGCAATTTTTACTATCAGGTGAGATTCTTGCAGGCGGATATTCTGGAAGCGAATCATGATGCTGCGTTACAAAAGTTTCATCAGTTGCTTGTGAGCAGCGAAACCAATACCTGGTTGTTCGATACCAGTTACAGCACCCTGATGCGTGCGGTACCCCGGCAGCGCTGCCTTGATATCATGGAGCCGTTGTTAAAGCACCCTGATGTGAATCCGTTATTGGGGCGCCTCTGGTTACGCTATGCTTTTGACACGGACAGAACCGGCAAATCGGTTGTGCCCTCGCTGGAACGATTGGCTGATACGCCCCTCTGGCCTGAGGCATTGGAGGAGGTTTTCTCGCCTTCCCGTTACGGGAGTGTCACCAAAAAAGTGATCCGCCGCTATCGCAAGGAACTGCAACAACAGGGCCGCTTGTGGAGCCTGGTGGTGTTTTATTACAGCCGTCAGCAACAGTGGAAAAATGTCAGGTCCTGGTGCCAGTCTCACTGGAAACGCAATACCAACGATGCCTGGGCAGTTTATCTTTACAGTTACGGCCTGCGCCTGAGCGGGGACTGGCAACAGGCCGCCGCTGTCAATCACTACGCGCTGACGTTACCGGAGGATGACTATATTGATCGCATCCTGCTTTGGCACCTTGTGGACGGCGCGCTCATAAACCGGCAAAAAATTGAGCTGGATACCATCGGGCGGATTCGGGTGCCGGAGCTGTCGGCGCTTGAAACCTATGCCTTTGATTTGTTGCAGGCCATGTGGGCGGCACAGCATCAGGGTATACAAGGCGCATATCAGGATATTTTTGCGATACTGGATAACGCCAAGCGGCAGCATCATGACGTGCTGCACGTACCTGTTACCCAGGGGCTGAAAAAACAGGTGCGCCGATTCCTTACCCTTTATATTCAGGGCAATATCTGGCAACAGCTGTTGTGGCGAATCCGGTTATTTAACCGGATGTGATTGTGTGTGGCGCTGGGGGCAAAAAGAGGATGGGTACGAAGGCCGCAAAGCAGGGCAGAAAGGGGGCCGGAACCCCCTTTGTATTACTGAAATACAACTTCTCTGAAATGTAACAAGCCCGACAGTTTACTCTACCCTTTCAAGATAGAAGCGCTGATTGTCGCCGCTATGACAGCCCCACTGAATCAGGCGGGCGCCACCGTTTTGCGACCAGCCGTCAATATCCATACAAATACCGCTGTGCTGGAAGGCCATATGGTACTGGTTGCCTCCCTTGTTGGCGGCTTTGATTTTCTGGTTGCCGCCACCGTGGCAGTCCCACTGATGAATGGGCGCGCCGTAAGCAGTACTTACACCGGACACATCCACGCACTTGCCGCTGTGTTTGGCCTGCAGATACCAGTAACCATTGCCGGCATCGTAAATGCGGAAGCGCTGGTTATCGCCGCCATGGCAGTTCCACTGAACAATGGGAGCACCGTTATGCTTGCCCCAGCCGCCCACATCAAGGCACTTGCCACTGTGTTTGGCGCGAACCAGATAGGCCGGGGTGCTGCTGGTACGGGTGGGCATAAAGCTGGCAATTTCATCGCGCACCTGGCTTAGCGCGCGGGATGCATCCGCCTCATTGTGCTGCCCCACCGGTACACCGCAGGCCAGACCGTTACACCCATGGTAAGGGCTGGAAAACTTGGGCACCCAGGGCGCATTAAACACCTGCGGGTAGGCCATAATAGAGGCAAACACACCATCCACCCCGTGACCCAGAGCGTAACGGTAACGGGCGCCGCCCTGATCCCCCTGGCGGCGGGAATGAGTCAGCCCCATGTTGTGGCCCAGTTCATGGGCCAGCACCTGAGCGCCGCAATCGGGCCCGGTGACGTTAAAGGCCCAGTCCCGGTGAACAGCCACATAACCAACGCCGCAGGAGCCCGTGCGGTGCACCTGAGTCACAAAGTCCGCACCGTACTGATTGCGACGATCACGAACCCAGCCGTTATTGCGGATATTGTTCAGCACTTCTCCCATGGAGTTGCCGCCGGCATCGTGATGCAGGGCAGCAACCAGACGCAGCTGAATATCCACGCCACTGTCGCGATACATGCCGTTGGCCTGATTGACCCAGCCCTGAATGGCGGCCGGTGCCTGGCCACCAAAGCGGTTGTGGGAGTGAGTATCGTAAAGTACCAGCAAGTCCACCGTCGCGGCCTGACTGAGTGAGCTGATGCCCAATGCCAGGGCGCCGACGAGCTGCTTGACGCCGGAGCCTTTGCCGAGTGAGGATCGGAGTAATCGCACAAAGCGGGAGCGCAGTATTTTCATGAGTAACAACCTCGTTTTGTTTTAGTTATCTAGCGGAAGCGGCACAATGACTTCATCGTTCTGAGCCAGCGCCTCTTCCGACACCGCAGGTGTCCGGGACAGTTCTTCTTCGGAAACTTCAATTAACTGATCAGGCTCCTTGAACAGGGTTTTGCTGCTGACAATCCAGCCGGAACCGTTGTGGGCCTCCAGTTCAAAATGCCCATGGGGGGTGGTGATGCCGCCCACAATCAAGGAGCCGCTCTTGGTAAGAAAGACATGGCTTTTGCCGGGCAACCCGGGAACGTTTTCCAGGTGGCCTTCCCAGTTGACGCTGTCACCCACGCCCACCATGGCCTGGTCGATCTTTGCGGTATAGACCCCGTTGATCTGGCCAATCTGAATTTCCAGCGTATCCCCAGGCAGCAGGGATTCGATTTTGGCCTGGTTCACTTCAATAAACTCACGGCCGTCCATGGCTTGTTCCTGTGTCAGTGGCAGGTGGTCTGCCGGTGTATCGCTCACCTCCCAGGCATAGGGTTGCTGCATGGCGTCATAAATCGCCTGTGCATTCTGGTCAGCGCCCTGACGGCGGTTGCGGATTTCATTCAGGCGGTCGGCAAAGGTGGCGTAGTCTGGGTTGGGATCGGGTTGTTGCAGCAGGTCGTTGCCGGTTTCTGTAGATGATGCCTGCGGGTTTTGTCTGGGTTGAGTCTCGGTAATCTGAGGTGTGTTTGATTGGGCTGCTGAATTTGAAATCATGCCGGCAGGTAGCGTGGCTACCGGCGGCACAGGTTCCGTTGAGTCGGCAACGGTAATTGTCTGGAGCTGATAAGTCAGGGCAGTGATCAGGCCTGCGGTGGCCATACCTGCCACAAAAAAGATTTTATTCTTGTTCATGGTGTCTCCCCGTAACAGGTTTGATCCTTTACGTTACGGGGAGAATGTGGGGAAAGTTTGGAGGGTTGGCAGGCGTTCGGGTTAGATAATTGGGTTAAGCCTTAACGAACCTGGTGTTTGAAGAGGGAGCCGATGGTACCCGAAGATGTTTCAGCGCTCTCGGTAATGCCCGCAGAATACACGTAACTGGCTTTCACTTTTACCACCTCTGAAGCAAAGTCAGTGATGCGTAAGGTGTCTTTCAGTATCGCGTTATCACTGATCAGAAGAGTGGTCTGATGAACGCTGGATCCCTCTTCAAACAGGCTGACATAGCAGGTGTTGGCATCATTATTGTTATCAAGGCCAATAATTGCCAGCAAGCTGGCCTCTCTTGTGCTCTCGAAACGGGCAGCACCTTTGGGTGTCACGTTGTACACAGTGAGCTGGTTGTTATTCATAGTTGCGACACACACTGCACCAGAGGCATTTGTAGAAACAATGCCGTTGCCACTGCTTGTCGTATCCAGCTCGTCGACAATGCCAAGTTCATCATCCAGGGTGATGGTCTTAAGGCCCGCTTCCCCCTGTCCAAGTATTACCAGGTGGTTTTCGCCACCGTCAAAATCTGTAATGCTGGTCAAACCAAGATTAGCTGCAGACAGTTCAACAAGGAAAACACCCTGCTCGTTTAAGATGTGGATGGAATCGTTAATTCGCAATGCTATGTTGCCATTCATCAGAGACGCGATTTCACCCGCTCCAGGAAAGAAAGGCGGTGTGCCAGGGCCAGACAAGTAGTTATCCAGATTGTCATTTGGTATCTCGTTTGTCTCTCCCCCCAATTCACAGCCGGGTCCACAGGGCTGGGTGGGGGTGTAGCTCCATAGCTCTGAGCCTTCCGGGGAAAATGCTGTAACTGTACTTCCATTCAATAGAAGGTAAGTATCATCAGGAGTGATTACCAGGTCTGAAGGTATAGCGAAATCATGACCATCTATATGCTTTTCCCATTCAATCTGACCATCGCTATTGATTTTTGCAAAGAGTGATGGAGAAAAGGGAATATCCTGCGTCGCCGCGCTGAAGATAACATTGTTCTGCGAGTCTGTTGCGATATAGGAGTTTTCGCCGGGAAGTCCAAAATGCATAAACCCTGGGAAGTTATGGTGCCACAAAAGATTACCGTTATTATCATACTGAACAACGATGGCGGCATGCTGATCGTCGTTAGTCACCGTTTGGCCCATAACGACAGGGTTTATGTTATTCGTAAATGCTATGTCATAAAAACGACTGTAATCGTTGTTAATGCCTGGAAAGGATGCTTCCCAAACTTTAACAACACAAGCAGATAGCGTAATGGTGGCGGCCGTAAGGCCAATAATGAGGGGTAGCTTTCCTTTAGCCATAGTAGAACTCCTTGGATTTTATAGTGGTACACCGCAAGCTGCGGATGTCGACCACTATAAAGGGGAGTGCGGGGAATGAAAACTGCCTGGCCCGCAAGGCAGCAAATTTGATAAAACACTCAATGGAGCGGGTTAATCCTGCTCCTGTTCCCGCTCCAATAACCCCTCCAGCTCCGCTGCCCTTTTTTCGAGCGCTTCCAGCTTCTGACGGGTGCGTTGCAGCACTTTCTGCTGAACTTCAAACTCTTCCCGGGTCACCATGTCCAGGTTGGCCAGGGATTCGGTGATGGTGGCGCGCAGGTTCTGCTTCAGTTCCTGGCCCACGCCTTCCAGCCCGGGTGGAATGGCTTCCTTAACCAGATCAATGACTTGGCGAACCAGTTGTTCGGGCTTCTGCTGTTCGTTCATGAGTACTCCTTTTGGCGATGGCGGCAAGTTTATCACGTTCCGGTTATTGATTCGTAACCCGTTATAGCGTCTGATACTTATAGCACCCGCACTATCGTTGTGCGCCCTCGTGGTGCATGGTGGGAATGCGTGACGCATCAATATGGTGCGCTATAATGGTGCGCAGGGTAGGGGGTACCCCCCTGCAAATACCCTTAAGTTGTTGTTTTACCGCGATTTATATCAATAGGCATGGTTTGTGCAAAACATGCGGAAAGTCGGGTAATCCCGCGAGCATGATGCACTGAATTGCGATTAACAGGCTTTACACATCAAAAGATAACTCGTTTCTTCGTCCTTAAAGGAGATGTAAATATGAAACTGGTCACGGCCATCATCAAACCATTTAAATTGGATGACGTACGTGAATCCTTGTCTGAAATCGGTATCCAGGGGATTACCGTGACAGAAGTTAAGGGATTCGGTCGTCAGAAAGGCCACACCGAACTGTACCGTGGTGCAGAGTACGTGGTGGACTTCCTGCCCAAAGTCAAAATCGAAGTGGCTGCCGCTGACGATCTGCTGGATCAGGTCATCGAAGCCATCACGAAAGCTGCCAACACCGGCAAAATCGGCGACGGTAAAATTTTCGTTACCAACCTTGAACAGGCGATTCGTATCCGTACGGGAGAGACAGGTACAGACGCCCTTTAATTCACTTTTTCGTTTTAATGCTTTAACTCAAAACCATGCCTATTTTGATTAAAGCCCTAAGATTTTAGAACTTTATTTGCGGAGGCTTTACCGTGGAAAACAATATCTTTCACTTACAATACGCAATGGACACCTTCTACTTCCTGGTGTGTGGTGCCCTTGTTATGTGGATGGCCGCTGGCTTTGCCATGCTTGAAGCAGGTCTGGTTCGTTCCAAGAACACGACTGAAATTCTGACCAAAAACGTCGCGCTTTTTGCGATCTCCTGCATCATGTACATGGTTTGCGGTTACGCCATCATGTACGGTGGTGAAATCTTCCTGTCCGGCATGGGCAGTGTGGATGTTGACGGTGTGCTGGGCGACATGGCCGGCCGTGAAGATGGCTTCACCGGCGGTTCTGTTTACTCAGGTGCTTCTGACTTCTTCTTCCAGGTGGTATTCGTAGCCACTGCCATGTCCATCGTATCCGGTGCCGTTGCCGAGCGTATGAAACTGTGGGCTTTCCTGGCTTTCGCGGTGGTTATGACCGGTGTTATCTATCCTATGGAAGGTGGCTGGACCTGGGGTGGCAACGACGTGTTCGGTATGTACAACCTGGGCGACCTCGGTTTCTCTGACTTCGCCGGTTCCGGTATTGTTCACATGGCAGGTGCCGCTGCGGCTCTGGCGGGTGTGATTCTGCTGGGTGCCCGTAAAGGTAAATACGGTCCTAACGGTGAAGTCAACGCGATTCCTGGTGCTAACCTGCCGCTGGCGACTCTGGGTACTTTCATCCTGTGGATGGGCTGGTTCGGCTTTAACGGTGGTTCTGTACTGAAACTGGGCGACGTTGCCAACGCACACTCTGTTGCCATGGTATTCCTGAACACCAACACGGCTGCTGCCGGTGGTGCGGTTGCCGCTCTGATCACTGCCCGTCTGCTGTTCGGTAAGGCTGACCTGACTATGCTGCTGAACGGTGCACTGGCCGGCCTGGTAGCGATCACTGCTGAGCCTTCTACACCTTCTGCTCTGGAAGCCACTATCTTCGGCGCCATCGGTGGTGTACTGGTAGTGTTCAGCATCCTGACTCTGGACAAACTGAAAATCGACGATCCTGTGGGTGCCATCTCTGTTCACGGTGTGGTAGGTCTGCTGGGTCTGCTGCTGGTACCGGTCACTAACAGCGGTGCAAGCTTCTCCGGACAGATCATTGGCGCGCTGACCATCTTCGTATGGGTGTTCGTAGCCAGCCTGGTTGTCTGGGGCATCCTGAAAGCCGTTATGGGCATCCGCGTAAGCGAAGAGGACGAATACGAAGGTATGGACCTCGTCGACTGCGGTATGGAAGCATACCCCGAGTTCACTGGTAAATCATAAAGGCTTCTCTCCAAAGGTACTTACCCTTGCCTTTAGGACCCCGGCTTCGGCCGGGGTTTTTTTTGCCTGCAGAAATATGATCGTTAATAATGAAGCCTGATGTGGCGGGTGCAGTTTCTGGAGAATCTTGTATGACGGGCAGAATGATGGTTTCCCTGGCGGGGTTACTGATGGGGCTACTGGCCGGACTTTTGTTGACTGCCGGCAATGTGAATGCCGGGGTGTACCGCTGGGTGGATGAAAACGGCAAGGTGCATTTTGGTGACCGCCCGCCGGCAGATGCCGAGGCTGAGACGCTGGAAATGCCCGAGGTAACACCCAGTGAAACGCCGGAAGTGTCAGTGCAGGAAAGACGCGAACGTCAGCGCAGACTGGTGGAGGCTCTTGAAGAAGAGCGCAAGGAAAAGGAGCGTAAAAAACAGGAAGCCGAGGCGCAGGAAGAAAAACGGGAGGCTTATTGCCGCCGCCTGCTGGCGCAGGTGAAGGACAGTGAGCGGATCAGTCGTTACTACAAATACGACAAGAAGGGGGAGCGCGTTTACATGAACGACGAGGATGCTGACGCTTATCGGGACAAATTGCGTTCTACCTACGATGCCCGCTGTCAGTCAGACTGATGGCTGGCGCTTGCTGGCCGTTTAGATTTCCACGGCCAGTTGCAACAGCACACCTTTGGCATCGTCACCGGTACCGCTGATGCCCGCCACTTCTTTTTTCTCGCCGTAGTCCCTGTCCGCATAGAGTTGTGCGCTGACCGCCAGGTTGGTGGTTAACGGCAGGGCTGCCGATACCACCCAGCGCCTTTCCGGAAGATTCAGCAAGAGCGCGTCCTTGGTTTGCTGATAGCTGGCCGCAAAGGTGATGTTCTGGTGGTAAACTGTATCGTTGTAAAAACATTCCAGCTGTAAAGCCGCCGGTTTTTGACTGTCGAACAGGCCGGGGGTTTCACTTTCCGCGTTCACCAGTGCCGATACGTATTCAAAGGCTGCGCCCCAGACGCGATTGTCCCAGTGCAGTGCGGTGGCCATGCCGGCTGTGCTGTCATCAAAGTCCGGGGTGACATCGCTCAGGCGGTCACTGCTCAGCAGGTTACTGATAAAATCCAGCGAGAAGAAACCGGCGCCATCCTGGTAGTTAAAGTTTTTCCGCAGCCGCCCACCAAAATTATCGATCGCCTGGCCGTCGGTGTTGCTGTCACCGCGAAATACGTAGGCATCCAGTTGGTAGTCATCTTTGGCGTAGCTCACCATTGCCGCGGTGGTTCGTGTTTCGCCGATTTCCAGCGTCAGTGGATCGCTGACCACCGCTGTGTTGTATTGCCCGAAAGGTACATAAATTTGCCCGCCGGTAACGGCAAAGTGATCGTTGATACCATAGCTGATGTAGGCCTCGTCCACTTCCAGCGGCGTTTCATCTTCCTCATAAAGCACCGTAACGGCGGCCAGCAGATTGGACTGTATCTGTTTCTGTGCAGCAAGAAAGGCGGTTTCAACCCGCAGATCGCTGTTGCTGTCGTTGTTGTAGTCTTTGAGGTAGCCGGCTTCCAGCTCAAGGGCTCCCGACCATTGAATCCCCAAAGGCGTGTTTGCTGATTGTCTTTGTTCCAGCGCTTCTATGCGTTGCTTTAACGCAGCCAGTTCATCCTGGATGTCGTTGGCCCAGGCCAGTTGGCTGATGCAGCAAACAGAACCCAAAACGATGCTGGTGTAAGGGTGTCTTGTCACGCGATATCTCCCCGTTGGTTCTTTTTATGTGTCGCGGTCAGGGCTTGAGGTTTTCCCGGATGCCGTAATCTTTCGGTGCGTTAAACAGGTCATTGCTCGCGCCAGCTGCGGTGGCGGGTTTGCCCGCCAGGCTATCAGCGGCGGCTTCGTTTCGTGTCGTACCCTGGATGCTGTCAGGTCCGTAAACTTTTTCTGTGCGCGCTGTTACGGTGGCGTCTCGCTCCGGCAGATTGTCGGCAGGAACTGTTTTTACGTGTCCCAATACTCTGTGATGGTATCCCTGATAGAGCGGTGAGCTAAAACCTGTGTTTGCCAGCAGCAAACTGACGGTCAGGCACAGGGCTGCCGGTAGCGAACAGGGTCGCAACCTGTTCTTTGGATGGGGTACCTGAGGATATTGCTGCATATTGACTCCGTTAATGCTAACCCTGCCCACGCAGGCTGGCTGGACCCAGCTTATAGCGGGCAGGATTAATACACAATCACAGCTTGTTGAGTGTGCGTTTCATGAACTCCGGCTGGGCCAGGGCGCCCTGATGGACGGCATCGTTGTAATATTCGGTGGTAAAGCTTTTTGCTTGTGAGTCAGACTGGCGAAACTGACCCGTATCGGTGCTGACGCTGGCCATGGTGCAGGACCACCAGCCGGTAGGGTACACCGGCTGGGGAAACGGCAGTGTCTGTACCTTGCTGAAGCCCGCTGCTTTCATGTCCTGATGGGCCTTGGCAATGATGGTGCCGGTGTGCAGCAGAGGGGATTCGGTTTGCTGTACCAGCAGCCCGTTGTCTTTCAGTGCCCGGCAGCAGTCCTTGTAGAAATCCACGGCAAACAGGCCTTCGGCCGGCCCCACCGGATCGGTGGAATCCACAATGATGATATCCAGGCTGTTGTCGGGCTGGTTCTTGATCCAGGCGATACCATCGTCAAACAACAGGGTGGCGCGGGGATCGCTGTTGCTGTCGCACAGTTCCGGGAAGTACTCCTCCGACAGCCGGGTCACCCGTTCGTCGATATCAATCTGCCACACTTCTTCCACATCCGGGTGTTTCAGAATTTCCCGCAGGGTGCCGCAGTCGCCACCGCCGATAATGGCCACCCGCCTGGGTGCCGGGTGGGTAAACATCACCGGGTGCGACATCATTTCGTGATACAGAAAATTATCTCTTTCTGTTAGCATCACGCAGTCGTCGATAACCATCAGCTTACCGAAGGTTTCGGTGTCATAAATTTCCAGTTTCTGGTACTGGCTTTGCTCTTCATGCAGCTTGCCCTTGATGGCCAGCCCGAAAGAGGTGCCTTCGTTACCGAAAACTTCCGTAAACCAAGCTTGTTCTGCATCGTTAGACATGCTGATGTATCCTTAACGTTAACCACGAAATTTGCGGCAAATGTAACGCACGGGTCGTGGTTGTCAACGTGATTTTAAGCCTTTTTTGGAAACCGTCATGACCGCCGATTCCATTCAAACCAATCGCAGCACTTACAGTGTGGATTACTGGAGTGCCGGATATTTCGACATTAATCCCCAGGGGCAGGCCATGCTCAAGGTGCCGGGAAATGGTTTTACCATTCCCCTGCCCGAGGTGGTGGCTGCCGCGCAGCAACAGGGGCTCACCCTGCCTTTGCTGATCCGCTTTGGCTGTATCCTGCAGGACCGGGTGAAATCCCTGTGTCAGGCGTTTCACGATGCCATGGCCGCCCACGACTATCAGGCCAGTTACACCTCGGTGTATCCCATAAAAGTGAATCAGCAGCGTCGTGTCGTGGAGGAAATCATCTCCACTGATGTGTCGCTGCCGGGTTGTGGTGTGGGTCTGGAAGCGGGCAGCAAGCCGGAGCTGATGGCGGTGCTGGCCCTTAGCCGCGAAGGCGGCACCGTGGTGTGCAACGGCTACAAGGATCGTGAGTATATCCGTCTGGCTCTGATCGGTGAAAAAACCGGGCGCAAAGTCTATATCGTGGTGGAAAAACTCAGCGAGCTGGAGCTGATTCTGGAGGAGGCCGCCAAGCTGAAAGTGGCACCGCGCATTGGACTGCGGGTACGGCTGAGTTCTATCGGCAAAGGCAACTGGCAGAATACCGGTGGTGAAAAATCCAAGTTCGGGCTTTCTGCGGCTCAGGTGCTGGGGGTGCTGGAGCGCTTGCGGGCCTGTGATCAGCTCAGCAGCCTGCAGTTGCTGCATTTTCACCTGGGTTCCCAGATTTCCAATATCCGCGATATCCAGAAAGGCATGAAGGAAGCGGCCCGCTATTTTGCCGAGCTGAATCTGGCGGGCGCGGCCATCAGTACGGTGGATGTGGGTGGTGGCCTGGGGGTGGATTATGAAGGTACCCGTACGCGAAGCTACTGCTCCATGAACTATTCCATGTACGAATATGCCGCAGCCATTGTGGTGGCGCTGCAGGATGTGTGTGCACTCCATGACCTGGCGACACCGGATATTGTGACGGAGTCAGGCCGGGCGATTACGGCGCATCATGCGGTGCTGATTGCCAATGTGATTGGCCGGGAAACGGTATTGGGCCAGCAGGCCGCCGAGCCTGCCGACGATGCGCCGCTGGTGATCCGCGAACTGGCCCGCTGTTATCAGCTGATTGCCGCCAATGATGCTCAGCACGCCATTACCGAGCTGTATCACGAAGTGGTGTTCCGCCTGTCGGAAGCCCACGACATGTACACTCACGGGGATCTGGGCCTGCAGGACAAGGCCATGGCGGAGCAGCTTTACTTTGCCGCCTGTGAAAAAATCCGCGAGCAGCTGGATCCCATGAACCGCACCCATCAGGAAATGCGCGATCAGTTGAACGAGAAGCTGGCGGACAAGGTGTTTCTGAATTTTTCCCTGTTCCAGTCTTTGCCGGATGTGTGGGGGATTGATCAGGTGTTCCCGATTTTGCCACTGGAAAAACTGGATCAGCCGCTTAGCCGGCGCGGGGTGATCCAGGATATCACCTGTGACTCCGATGGTCGTATTGATCATTATGTGGATAGCGGTGGTTTGTCCACCAGTCTGCCGTTGCCGGAGTATGAGGCGGACGAGCATTTGCGGCTGGCAATGTTTATGGTGGGCGCTTACCAGGAAATCCTGGGTGATATGCACAACCTGTTTGGTGACACGGATGCGGTGGATGCCTACGTGGACGACGCCGGAAAGCTGGAGCTGCGGCATGCCAGTAAAGGGGATACGGTGGACCGGATTCTGGAATACGTAAACTACGAGCCCCGCAAGTTGATGCAATCGCTCCATGAGCAGTTGATTCACAGTGATCTGACCCCGGAGGAGCAGGCGGAGTGTATGGCGGAATTGCGGGAAGGGCTGACCGGGTACACCTATCTGGAAGAGTGATCAGCGTTCCTGTTGTAGCTGCCTGAAGCGGGCTTGGACCCGTTTCAGAAAGGCGTTGATGCTGGCCTCATCGCTGAGGTCGGTGTCGTTGAGGATGGGCAGGTCCGGGCAGGTGTCTGCCAGTCGTTGGGCTACCAGGCCGCTGCCGATACCGATTTCTTTTCCTTGTTCATTAAATATTGGCGTGGTGTTGTAGCCGCAGGATGGGGAGCGGCTCTGGAAAATGTAGCCGCACAGGTCGGGGTAGACTTTGTGGATGGTGTCGGCGAAGTGGGTTAACGGGGCGGTGACGTCGATGCCGGGATTGTCGCGGCCGATGGCGATCAGGCCATTTTGGGTTTGTTGGATCTGGATGGGCGGCCTCGGGATGCCCATGCCGATGGCGGCTTCGGGGCAGATTGGCAGCAGGGTGGCCTTTGGGGTGATCCGATCGTGGATTAGCTGGTTGAATTTGTGATGACCGTCGTAGCGGACTTTTTGGCCGGTCAGGCAGCTGCTGATGCCTATTAAAGGTTTGGGCATTGGGGTGTTCCTGTTGATGCGTACTGGGTACGGGGCCATCTTAACAAGCCCCCTCGATGGGAGCGTAGTGCTGAGTTTGTCAGCTCCTCGCCCTTTCCAATAGAATTTTGTGTTATCCATCGTTGGAGGAGAATTCTATGACCTGGCGCCAGAAAACCATAATCCTCAAATCCCGCCCCCGGGGCTTTCATCTGGTGAGCCGGGAGATTGAATCACAGCTGGGTGACGAGCTGGCAGCCTTCCGGGTGGGGCTGGCGCATTTCTTTATTCAGCATACATCGGCTTCTTTGACCATTAATGAAAATGCCGATCCCTCGGTGCGGGTGGATTTTGAAAGCCACTTTAACCGTATGATTCCGGAAAACGCGCCTTACTACACCCACACCCTGGAGGGGCCGGATGATATGCCTGCGCACCTCAAGAGCAGCGTTTTGGGGGCCGGGCTGACTGTTCCCATCACGGATGGCCGTTTGAGTCTGGGCACCTGGCAGGGGATTTACCTGTGTGAGCACCGTGATCATGGTGGCAGTCGTCGGGTGGTGGTGACATTGAACGGCGAATGAGCAGGGGTTGCTGAAATTAACCCTGTAAAGTGCTCGGGTATAAGAAAGGTTCGAGATATAAGGCGTAAGTGCCTAAATTTCATGCATAAATGCACAAAAGGTAATAACCGGAAGGTTGGCTATAGCTGTTGGTTTTTTGAACGTAAACATAGAAAAAAGTGTCATAATTTGAGCATTTTTTAGGAGAAATGGATCTTGAAATTAATTAGTTTTTCTTAGGTGTTCATTGTTTCAGCGTCTATAAATAAGTCTACCCGTTTATGATGGTCACTTGAGAAGGAGTATGGAGATGTCAGACGCCGGGTATGTCGAACAGAATGTGAGTAAAAACAAAGATACTATTTATTATGATGACGGGCGTGATCGCACGCTTTCCTCGAAAGAGGCAGATCGTCGTCAGCTGGAAGAAGCAATGGCCGAATTCCTGAACGGTGGTGGAACCATTAAAGCCATCGAGCCAAACGTGAGAGCTGATCCTCCACGCAAGCCGGAATCCAATTACGGTAGCCGTCCTATCTAGAGTTTACCTTTTTATTATTGTTTTTTTTACTCGTTGTATTTTTCGTTTCTCTGAAACAAAAAAATCCCCGCAACAATCTGCGGGGATTTTTTTTATGGCTCGAAACAGCTGATTACTTAGCTTGTTTCTTGCGCATAAAGCCAAGACCGGCCAGGCCGAGGCCCAGAATGGCCAGGCTGGAAGGCTCAGGTACGTTGGCTTCGGCCAGTTCGATGTCCAGACGCCAGCTGTGAACTGCCAGAGGGTCTGCTCCAACGGAATCCGCGAAGGTGAATTCCCAAAGGCCCAGCGCGCTCAAGCCATCAAAAGCACTCAGGCTGCCTACGGGTGCAAAAGTGCCGTCTAACAGAGAGCTTCCGCCAACGTTGGTTGTGGCTTCGTCATCAAAGGTCTGAACCGCACGGGCATTGTTTGATTGCCCGGAAAAAGTACCCGGGTTCACCAGGTCTACACTGGTGCCCAGGTGAGCGATGTCGAAAGAGATCTCGTTGTTAAAGGTGTAACCACCACCACCGTAGCAGCCGGAGGTGCTGGCATATCTGCCACATTTTGAAAAATCAACGGTCAGGTTAACGTCCAGAATGGAGTCAACAAAGCCTGACAGGTCTGTAACGTTTACACTCAGTGAAGAAGTAGAGCTGCTGCGGTCAACTACGCCGCCTGTCCCCGTAAAAGAAATGATGCCGGCATTGGCAGTGCTCACTGCGCCCGCCAGTACTGCTGCGGTAAAAAGTTTTGAAGAAATCTTCATTATAAACTCCGTTTAAATGGTCATTTACGTGTGTCTGGTAAGTGGGCGATCCACTGTGAGGTGCCGTTACCAGCCGTAGCCGGAGGTTGCTCATCTCGTTTTTGGAGTGGAACAGGTCAACGTCGGTGAGCACCCTTTGATCAGCAGGTTGGATTAAGCAATAATCGTGCCATTAAAAATATACAACAATAACAATAGGTTAAATGCTCTTATTATGTGGGGCTTAATAGGGTGATAAAATTATCGACATATTTATTTGTATGCAGACTTTATGGGGCGGTACTGTTTACCACGCATGGGTGAAGGCAGTGAGATCCTGGTAGCTGTTATTACTTGAGATTTGGATTCGCTTGTTCGGGTGGTGGGGCGCCGCAGGCCCCGTCATTTCTGGGGGGGCAGGGGTAGCAAAGCAGGGATACTGGAGCTCTGTCTGCGATAATTCGGTGGATACACGGTCACATTTCTTTACCGTGTACCCCCGAAATTTTGTAAGGCAAACCGACTGTTCCTTAGCGATTAAGGCTCATCACCGGTCGGCTGGACTTTGGCTTGCTGCTGATTTTGGGCCGCGCCGTCGCCGGTTTGGGTTTTTGGGGCTTGGCGCTTTGCTGGTAGGCCGCCCGGTAGGCTTCGAAACCGGTGCGAATCAGTGTCACCTGCTCGAAGGCGGTCATGCCACTGGGGAAGCCGGTGGGCTTGCCGTCAAAGTTGTTGCTTTCGGGATTTCCGGAGAAGATGATTTCCACGCCGGAAGTGTGTTTTGCACGCTCTGCAATGATATCAACGTCCCATTCGTTCATGTTGGGCTACCTTTTTATCCTGATCTTCGATCTTTGTTGTCGGCGTTTTGATGCTGTTTTATAAACATCATCCTGATTGTTTATAAAACGATCATAAAGCCTGGCTTTAGAATAAAAAACCTATTTATTATAACTGATATCCTTCCAGATGGTTACACAATTACAACAAACTAGACCAAAAGGCCTATTGCCAAACTAATCTATCAGCCCTTTGATTATTGTAACTAGTTGATTCAATTGATTAACTTCGTGGTCAGGCTGTCGGGATTTTTGCCAGTTTTTTCTCTCTGGATTGAACCAAATTGTCCGGTATCCGAGATTTTGCGCAGCTTCGATATCCTCTTCCGGGTGGTCGCCGATATGAACGGCCTGTTCCGGCGCAACGCCGGCGTGTTTCAGGGCGGCTTCAAACATGGCGGGATCGGGTTTTGGTTTGCCCACAGAGTCGGCGGAAAAGTGAGCGTCGAAATAGTCTCCCAGCCCTACCAGTTGCACGTCGGCATTGCCGTTACTGAGGGCGATCAGGCTGAATTCCCGGGCCAGGGATTCCAGCAGGGGGATGGTTTCGGGAAAGAATTCAATCTCGTTGCGGGCCCGGTGAAAGGTGCTGAAAGCGGTTTCCACCGCTTCTTTCAGGTTGGGACCACTCAGGCCGGCCTGGCGAAAGCAGGCATCCAATATGGCTTTGCGCAGGGCGGTGGGCAGGTTGGCCATTTCCGGGCGCTCATCCACAAACTGGCGGCGCAGCACCAGCAGGTTATCCCGGTGGTAGTGAGGCGCTGCCTGGGGCAGCTCCTGCCGGATCCATTCCTGTAATTGCTTTTCTGCACGCAGTAGCACGGGGTTGACGTCCCACAGGGTGTTATCCAGATCGAAGGTTATCAGTTTGATCATAAAACTCGGCTATTTCTTTTTTGCTCTGGGATGAGCCTTATCATACACCTCTGCCAGGTGTTGAAAATCCAGGTGTGTGTATATCTGTGTGGTTGAGATGTCGGCGTGGCCGAGAAGTTCCTGTACGGCCCGCAGATCGCCGCTGGATTCCAGCAGATGGCTGGCAAAGGAGTGGCGCAGCATGTGGGGGTGCACCGGGCGATCGGTGCCCTGAGCGATGCCCCATTTTTTCAGGCGCAGTTGTATGGCCCGCTGTTTCAGGCGTTCGCCCTTACGGGTGATAAAGACCGCAGGTTGTTCGCTGTTGCCGTTCAGCCACAGCTGCCGTGCTTGCAGCCAGGCGCGCAGGGCGCTGATGGCAAAGCGGCCGATGGGTACCATGCGCTCTTTGTTGCCTTTGCCGGTAACGGTCACCATCTGCTCGTTATAGTCCACGTCGCCCATGTCCAGGTTGACCAGTTCCGACAGCCGCAGGCCTGAGGAGTAAAACAGTTCCAGTATGGCTTTGTCCCGCACTGCCAGGGGATCATCCGGGTCGATTTCCATCAGCTGGGCGGTCTGGTCCGTGTCCAGTACGTGGGGCAGTTTCTTTTCTGTTTTGGGAGGGCTGATATCAATAGCGGGGTTGGCCTTCATCAGGCCCTGTTGAATCGCGAACTGAAACAGCCCTCTGAGGCTGGACAGCTGACGCTGCAGGCTTTTGGCCGACGCTTTTTTTTGATGTCGGGTGGCAATAAAGGTGCGGATGTCACTGGCGTGAAGTTCTGCGGGCAGAGGCAGTTCGATGTAGCGGGAAGTGAGATAGTCCAGAAACTGGCGAATATCGCGGTCGTAGTTTTTCAGGGTGTGTTCGGAAAGGCCCCGGCGTTGCAGTGACGCCAGATAGCCTTCCCGCAGTTCATTGATGGTCATGTATTACCGAGAAAGTGCACCAGCTTGCGGCTGATAATCTGGCCGATGTAGGCCACAAAAGCGGTGTCCATGTTCGGTGCAAAGTGGGCGGCATCGTAGCTTCCGATGGCGAGTATGCCCAGTTCGCCTTTGAAATGCAGGGGCACAATGGCGGCGGAGCCGGTGTTGGCTTCAGATAGCGGAAACAGGTATTTGAATTCCTCTTCCCGCAGGGCGCTGCAGTTAACCCGTTCGCCCCGCACCAGATTGCCCAGAATCCGCTTGGCGGCTTCCCGGGATGTCTGGGTGATAAAGCCCTTGTTCTGTACCTGGGGTGCGTCGAACAGCAGCAGGCTGGCGCAGTCCACTTTAAATTCCCGGTGCAGGCTGTGGTGAATGGCTTTTGCGGCTTCTTCCAGGTTGCGTGATTCCAGCAAGGCCAGACCGAGGTTTTTGGTGAGCCGGAAAATGGTGTCGTTTTCCCGGGCGGTGTCAATCAGGTGGCTGAGCCGCTGACGCAGTTCGCTGTTGCGTTCCCGCAGCACCTTTGCCTGGCGTTCCAGCAAAGAGGAGGCTGCACCGCTGGGATGAGGCAGGGCCATATCCGCCAGCAGATGTTCGTGCTCCACAAAAAATTCCGGGTGTTGAATCAGGTAGTCCGCCACCTGGGTGGCAGAAATGGTGGCAGTCTGTTCCTGGTCTTCCAGTGTGCATTCGCTCATATTGTTATTGTTCCTTCGAAGACGGCGGTGGCAGGGCCCGTCATGGTCACGGGTTGGTTTTCCCCTTGCCATTCGATCTGTAACCTGCCCCCCGGCAGGTGAACGTCAACGGGGCTTTGCACCCGCTGCTGCTGGATAGCGGCCACGGCGGCGGCACAGGCTCCGGTGCCACAGGCCCGGGTTTCACCGACGCCCCGCTCAAACACTCTCAGTCTGATCGTATGGGAATCGACCACTTCCATAAACCCTATATTAGCCTTATTTGGGAATTTTGGATGTTTTTCTAGCAGTGGCCCCAGCGTATTCACCGGTGCAGTGTCGATAGAATCCACAGTCAGCACGCCGTGGGGATTGCCCATGGACAGGCATTGCAGTTCGTAATCCTGCCCGTCCGCGGTAAAAACATAGTTATCCCGGCGCTGGCTGTCATCCACCGGAATGCTTGCCGGTTCAAATACCGGAGCCCCCATATTCACGGCAACTTCGCCGTCGCTTTTGACGTCCAGAGAAATCACGCCGCCGCTGGTTTCCACCGCAATGGGATTTTTATCCGTGAGTTTCTGGTCCAGTACAAAGCGGGCAAAGCAGCGGGCGCCGTTGCCGCATTGTTCAACTTCGCTGCCGTCGGAATTAAAAATCCGGTAGCGGAAATCCACCCCGGGATTTTGCGAAGGGGACACCACCAGCAACTGGTCGAATCCAATGCCGGTACGGCGATCGGCCCAGCGGGCAATTTCCGGCGCGCTGAGTTCATGGGACTGATTGATCATATCAATCACCATAAAGTCGTTACCCAGCCCGTGCATTTTGGTGAATTTCAGCTTCATGGCAGCAGGGATTCCGGAGCCAGTTGATCGTCGTAAGTTTCCCGCCGGCGTACGGTGTAGAACTTGTCGCCATCCACCATGATTTCCGGCGGGCGGTTGCGGGTATTGTAGTTGGAGCTCATGACAAAGCCATAGGCACCGGCAGAACAAACCGCCAGCAGGTCTCCTTCGGCGATCTTCAGTTCACGGTCTTTACCCAGAAAGTCACCGGTTTCGCACACCGGCCCCACGATATCGTAGGGGCGGGTGGGTGTGGGATCGCTGTCGTCACGCTCTTTCACCGGAATAATCCGTTGCCAGGCAGAATAAAGCGAAGGGCGAATCAGGTCATTCATGGCACCGTCTACGATGGCAAAGTTTTTACCTTCCGTGGGTTTCAGAAACTCCACCTCAGTGATCATAATGCCGGCGTTGGCGGCAATGGCGCGGCCCGGTTCCATCACGATTTCCAGTGAGCGATCGCCCAGGCGTTCCAGCAACGCATCGGCATAGGCTTTGGGGGTGGGGGGCTGTTCATTGTTGTACTGCACGCCCAGGCCGCCGCCGATATCGATATGCTTCAGTTGAATACCCTGCTCCGCCAGCTTGTCCACATGTTCCAGCACCCGGTCCAGGGCATCCAGGAAGGGTGCCACGCTGGTGAGCTGTGAACCGATATGGCAATCGATACCCACCACATCCAGGTGGGGCAGGTTGTTGGCAACGTCGTATACTTCGTGGCAGCGTTCAATGTCGATGCCGAACTTGTTTTCCTTCAGTCCCGTGGATATGTAGGGATGCGTCTGGGCATCCACATCGGGGTTCACCCGCAGGGAAACCGGTGCGGTTTTATTCAGGGATTCTGCCACCCGGTTGATGCGGTGCAGCTCGTTTTCCGATTCCGCATTGAAACAGTGAATCCCCAGTTCCAGTGCCCGGGCAATTTCGTGATCCTGTTTGCCGACGCCGGAAAAAACCACTTTGGCCGGATCACCCCCGGCCCGCAATACCCGCTCCAGTTCGCCCAGGGATACAATATCAAAACCCGAGCCGAGCTTTGCCAGTACATTGAGTACCGCGATGTTGGAATTGGCTTTTACCGCATAGCACACCAGATGGGGGTGGCCGGCGAAGGCTTCATCAAAGGCTTTCCAGTGGGATTCAAAGGCGGCACGGGAATAGATGTAGCAGGGTGTCCCTGCTTTGGCGGCTATCTCGCTGACCGGGGTCTGCTCAACAAACAATTGCTGATTGTGGTAGGGAAACTGATTCATGATGATCCGCTGAAGTGACTGATTACATTTTTTGGGCTTGTTTAAGGGTAGCTAAGGGTTGTCAGGGTTTTCTTGTGGTGCCTGTGCCCGGCAGCGTTTGTCGGGGCAGTCCCCGTTGGCCGGCTGGTCGGCTGCTGCGGTTTCCTGGGGCAGATACAGCGGGCCTTTTTGCCCGCAACCGCTGCCTGCGGCCAGCAACAGTGTTGCCGCCAGCGCGCTGACGAACACAGAGTAGAGCCTGTTCCCGGAGCCGGTTGTGGGGGTGATATGGGGCACGTTCAGATCCTGAGTGTCGGGCCAGAGGGATCAGGCCCCCATGGCAGGTACATTGGGCGGGGATTATACCTCAGCAGGCGCCCGGTGAGCTAATCCGGTGTGCCGGGCAGGCGTCAGGTTACAGTGACAGCAGGGCGTGGTTAAGGGCGTTTTCCAGTTCCTGTTTGCGCAACAGGTACTCGATTGTCTGAATGGGGCCGGTTCTCTGGCTGCTGAGCTGGGACAGGTCCAGGTCGGTGATATACACCGGGTAGCGGCCGGAGCCGCGGCGCATGGCGGCAATATGGCGGGCCACCGCAGCAAACAGGTCATCGCCGTGTTCGAACTGGGTAAACTGTTCTTCCTCGCAATAGATGGTGTAGAAAATATCGTTGTGCTCCGTGTATTCGCCAATGGCCTGAATCTGGAAGTAACGTTTCTTGGGAGCCACATCGCGAATCCGCTTGCGCTCTGCATTCAATTCGGTTTTCCCCGGGGCACCGACGATTTCATAGTAGTGCATGGGTTTGGCGCTGGTTGAGGGGTCTTCAGCGCTGGTGATCTGCCGGTATTGAACGGCCTGCAAAAAATTATGGATAGGTGCCAGCAGGCTTTGCTCATCATGGTAGGGGCGGGTGAAGTAAAACACCGAGCCTTTTTCATCGCTCACGTACACTTCAGCGTTGCGCTCGCTTTTCCAGTAAAAGGTCTGTATGCGGTCCGGCTGGCTCAGTTGTGCTACAAGACGCAAGGGGTGTTTTTTAAGGCAGTGCTGATCCACCACCAGCTGACTGTAATGGCGCTGGGGTTCCGCCAGCAGGCGGCGCAACTCTTCATAATTACGCAGTGAGCGGATAACCGGAGACGACTTTTTAAATTGCAGCATAAAAATATTCTGCTGCACTTCCATCAGATAACGGGTGTTGATAGGGCGGCTGCCACTGTAATAGCAGGCGAGAATATCCTTGAAGAGTTCTTCGCCTCGCTGGGCAATGGCCTGGGCCCGATTGCGGCAATGGCTGCGTACTTCAATGCGCGGCAGGGGAACACCTGATTGCGGCGTCACCTGGCGCATAAAATTCATCAGGCAATCCATTAACGCATTGTCCTGATAATAATGGCTGCAAATCACCTCGCCCCAGCTGTTAATCATCACCTGATCCACCGTCAGCACCAGGTTGTGATGCATGGCGCTGTAGTTAAGTGAATCCGTGTGGCTGCTGATTCTGTGAATGCCTTTTTTGGTCATCTCTCCCATGGGGTCCACACCCACATTCAAAAACAGAATAAAAGCGGTGGGGTGGGGGGCGTGATGAAAATTTTCCTGGGGCACTTTGGCGGCATTGCGGGGAAACAGCTGGGTAAAGGATTGTATGATCTGTTGCAGTTCGGTATCACTGAGGTCGGTGGCGTCATCTTCTGCATCCATGGAAAAGCGTGTCGCACTGTCGATCAGTTTATTGAAGTGGCACCAGGCAATCAGTTCGATAATGCTGCGGGCTTTTTTGATGGGCTCCCGGTGGCGGGCATCCTTCAATTTGATGTAATCCCGATATACCACCCAGTAATCGTTCACTCCCGGATGCTCCGGGTCACGGATAAAATGAAAGGACAGGTGGTCTTCCGCCAGGTCGGGTGTTATCCCCGGGTTGATCAGTTCAATCTTGCCGCCCTTGCGCTCAAAGGCTGCGTAAAGTTTGCGGCCAAGAATATTCATATCCTCCTGTTTGATGGAGGCTTCGATATTGTTGTCCCGGGCGAAATCCGATAATGCACGGTAACTGTGATTCAATTCCTGCACCAGTTCCTGCCGCTCCTGACGCACCCGGTTTACCCGCCAGTGGCGGCGATTATCCAGCTGTTTTATATAGGCGTTGTCCCAGCCCCATTCGGTCACCAGGCGTTCCATTAACAGGCGTCGCCAGGATTTGCGTTTGGGGCTGAGTTCTTTGGTGAGCGATTCGTTCACCTTGAAATACAGACAATGGCGGATCAGTTCCAGACGCCGGTATTCGTCCCGGTCCATCAGGTATTGTTCGATCTTGCGATACACCATGATGTAGGGATCCAGTTCGTCCAGATCCAGATTGCCTGCATAAATGAATTTTTTGTAGCGCACGCTGAGCGGTTCAATGTCGGGGTATTCGCTGGCATACACTTCAGTCAGCGTTATTTTCAGAACCGATTTATAGGGAGAGTCGATGCCTTTGTAGAGCTGCCACATGCCGGCCCCGATAAACTCGCCGGGGGGGAAGTCGGAAATGCCGCCGAAATCGATGGCTTCGGTGGCACTGATAAAGCGTTTGTTCACCAGGGTATGGGCGTATTCAGGGTAATCCTTTTCCTGATAATGGGGCACCATCCACCAGAGTGGATAGCTGCCGGCCACCAGCAAGGCGGTGCGGTAAAACTCGTCCAGCAATAGAAAGTGCTGGGCGCTGCCGCAGTCCTCGCCGGACAGATCGCCCCGCTGGCCCAGTTTGAAGCGTTCCGCTTCCATCAGAAAGAAGTGAACTTCCAGCCCCATTTCCTCAGCCCAGCGGGTGATGTCATTCAGTTTGCTTTGCAGCTCTGCCATGGCAGCGGCCGATAACCCTTTGCGATGACAGAGCCAGAAATCCATATCGCTGCTTTCCGAATGGGCCACAGTGCCGGTGCTGCCCATGAGATAAATGCTTTCAATGGACGGGGATTCAATACGGTTTTTGCGATAGCGGAAACTGCGAGCCAGCGTACTCACTGCATGAAGATGGTTTTTCTGCGGTGTATAACCCTGAATGCCATGAGGTGTTTTGCCGGAGATATAACCCGGCAGTGCCGGATGGTTGAGATGCAGCAGTATGGGCAGGGCTTCGATGAAGGTTTGGTGTCTGCCGCTGAGTGCCGCCATCATCCGTTCCAGACGCCCGTCATTAACCTCCAAAAACCGCTGTTTCAGGGTTTTCAGGGTTTTACGGTCGATGCCTTCGGCCAGATCGGGAGTGAGTTCTTTCAGCTGGGTCATTCATTGAGTATAGATGGCCCCGCTGAAGGGCAAGGGTGCAACGGTTAGATTAAATCGTTTGCTTCCTGCCCTGAGAATCGGGTAGGAGCCCTTGTTAATAGTGGGTTGTTATAAACAACTGCTATAAATAAAAGCCGTGTTAGATGGCTTCTCTAAGTTTACAGCCTGAAACGGTTTGCTCGGCTGGCAACACTGGCAATGGCTTTCGCCAACTCATCGTCGGATGTTTTCAGGCTCGCTGCTTCGAAATAAAAAATGACAGACGGGAACGAATCGTAAAGCGCGACAGAAAACTCATGGGAACATCTCATTCAAAACCAGGAATCTGCCGAGTCTAATGCACATTAGCTGATTGGAAAGGCGGGAGAGGACACTTTCATACAGTGTTCAGGTTGCCGGTGCGGTGGTGCACCGGCGTGGCCCATTTCTGTCGTATGAAGATCGCCTTGGGCTGTCAGGTAAAAGGCCCGAACGACTGATGATCATCTATCAGAAAACGCAGTGAACGCAGGTAATGATTCATGCCATCCAGGTAGGCTGCCTTGGGCGCCGGCTGGCCTTGCAAATCCCGGACGGGTTCCTGCCAGCGATTATCGCTGTCGAATGACAGGGACAGTATGCCGGTTACCGGCAGCGAAATGACGAAAGTAGTGAGTGTTACAAACAAAATCCGTTTTATCATGATGAAGTTCCCCAGTAGCAGTATCCAAGTCAGTGTCGGTTTTGCAGGTGCCCGAATTGATTAACAATTGTTTTGCGATAACGTATTGCCATAACCAGGAGCCCTGCGACGGACACAGTCATGAGCAATTGCACGACCGGAGCGTTTGTCGCTTACTGCAGTTGTGCCACTTCCAGGTGGCCAGCTTTGCGTGAAAAACGCTTTTATTTTCATGTGCTTACTAGAAACTAAAAACCAAAATCCGTTTTTTGCAGTGTTTTTGAAGCGCTTCAAGTCCATTTTCAGCCTTCCTTTCTGTTAGTTCTGTTAGTTCTGTTAGCGTGATCTGTGAGCTGCTGTTTTTGCCGGGACGTTTAGCTGATCTTGTATCAGCATCTTGCCCTGGCGGTTTAAGGCGTCCCTTTTACTTTTTGACTAACCCATAGTATCTGTTTGAGTTTCTGTTTATCCGTAACTTAAGACTAACCAAAAAGCCTGTTTGAAACTTGTATGTTTTGTTCAGGCTGAACGCTCGTTTATCATTAAAAGTTGTAGATTTGAGCGCTCAGCGATTGCCAAAGCGCCCGTTTAGGGCTTAATCTGTGTTCGTTTTAGAAAACAAATACCAATAAAACAAACTTTATATTTTCATAAGAACAAATATAAAAGAAACAACTACATAAAAACAAATGATCAATCAGGATGATGACTCGGTCCTTTACCTTTGGGATAAAAGGACACTTTATATCGGTGACCTTCTGGGGCTTGTTACCCTTACACCCGCCAGTGCTTCTTTGCTGGTGGGGCTGACCGGTGATTTCCAGTTCTGGACGCCGTCCCACGGCAAGGTTCGCACCTCTGTGGCGCTGGTGCCGGCCGGTGCAACTCTGAGCCTTGATCATGGTGATCAGCGGATGCTGTGTTCACACCTGGATCCCATGAGCAATGATGTTCAGCTGTTGCAGGGGCACCTGACGCGACAGGCTGGCGAGATACTTTATGATTCCCCGGCATTGCCTGCCATACGTGACTGCTGTCAGCGGATTTATCAGAACAGGCCGGCACCTGAAGTGGCCCACCAGTCCTATCTGCAAGCCATTTTTCCTGAAACTCCCATAGAGACATCCGGAGCGAAACATTTTGCGGCGATCAAGAAAACCATCGCCATTATCAAGAACTACCCCGCCGATAACCCCTCGAACGAAACTCTGGCGGCGCAGGTCGGGCTCAGCCCGTCGCAACTGCAGCGCCAGTTCAAGGCGGTAATGGGGGTGCCGGTGCGCCGCTATCGGCTTTGGTATCGCCTGTTTGTGACAGCGGCTTTTATGGGGTACGGCATGTCGCTCACCAACGCCTGCCTGGAAGCGGGCTTTTCGGATGCCTCTCATTTCAACCACACCTTCCGCAGCATGCTGGGTGTAAAACCCTCCTATGTGCTCAAACGCAGGGACCAGATCCGTATCATGCTGGGTAACAGTTGTCGGCAAAAACTGGCCCGACGGTTGCCGGGGATAGATAGCGTGACGAACGCCCGGGCGTGATCGGCGGTTCTCTCCTGGGGACCGTCCAGGAGGCCCGTCAGGCAGCGGTTTCCCGGCAAAGTTTGAGCCATTCCTGAATACCGGCGCTCAGGTATTTCTGCTTGTGCAATACAAAATAGAAGTGGCGGTGAAAGTCTCGCTGGGGTACCGCGAGTTCAACCAGCGAGCCTCGATTAAAGGCATCGGTCAGTGTTACCCGTGACAGGCAGCCAATACCCAGCCCTGCTTCCACGGCCCGTTTGATGGCTTCCGTGTGTTGCAGTTCCAGTTCAATATGCAACTCGGGTAAAAGCCCGGCCATGGCCCGTTCAAACGTCTGCCGGGTGCCGGAACCAGGTTCCCGCATTATCCAGGGTGCCTTCAGCAGATCCTGATCACTCAGTTGTTGCTGTTGCGTAAAAGGGTGGCTCGGTGCGGCAAACACGCATAACTCATCCCCCCGCCAGGGTGTCAGGTTCAGGTGGGGGTGCTGCAGTTCACCTTCAATCAGGCCGATATCCAGCTCATAGTTGGCCACTTTGCTGGCAATAGTGCGGGTGTTGCTCACTTCCAGAGACACCTGGGCTCCGGGGTTCAGGTGCTTGTAACGGCTCATAATGGATACCGCCAGGTAGTTGCCGATGGTGAGGGTGGCGCCCACTTTGAGATCCCCGGGAATCTTGTGCTGGCTGAATTCGGTTTGCAGGGCTTCCGCCTGATCCAGCAGGCGTTGGGCATGGGGGCGCACGGATTGCCCCAGCTCGTTTATCTGTAAGCGCTTACCAACACGGTCAAACAGCTGAATACTGAACTGGGATTCCAGCTCCTTCAGGGCGCTGCTGGCGGCCGACTGGCTCATGTTCAGTTCCTCCGCCGCCTGGCTGATATTCTCGTGGTGGGCGGTGGCCAGAAAGACTTCAAGTTGTCGCAGGGTGTAGCGCATGGTGGCATGTCCTATATCGGAATTACCGATAACAATATCCCAAATAACTTGTTTTATCTATTAAAGGCGATGGCGCACACTGCATGCAGTACCCCGTTGAACCCGAAGGAGGTTTGCAATGAGCCAGTTGCGCAGTGAAACCGTTACCCACGTACACCATTGGAATGACACCCTGTTCAGTTTCCGCACCACGCGGGATCCGGGCTTTCGTTTCAAGAACGGGCATTTCACCATGATTGGCCTGCAACAGGAAAAGCGTCCGCTGCTGCGGGCATACTCTATCGCCAGTGCCAACTATGAAGAGGAGATGGAGTTTTTCAGCATCAAGGTGCCTGATGGGGCGTTGACTTCCCAGCTGCAGAAGATTCAGGTGGGGGATGAGATACTGGTGAACAGCAAGCCCACCGGCACCCTGACCATTGATAATATTCTGCCGGGCAAGCGGTTGTGGCTGCTGGCCACCGGCACCGGACTGGCGCCGTTTCTGAGCATTATCCGTGACCCGGAAACCTACGAGAATTTTGATCAGGTGATCCTCACCCACGGCGTGCGTTATGTGTCTGAACTGGCCTACCGGGAGCATATCAACACCGAGCTACCGAACAACGAATTCTTTGGGGAGATGGTGCAGGACCAGTTGCTCTATTATCCCACTGTGACCCGGGAATCTTTTGAGCGCCAGGGCCGGTTGACGGATCTGCTGCGCACCGGTGAAGCCTCCCGGGAGCTTGGTTTGCCGGAGCTGAATCCGGAAGAGGACCGCTTCCTGATTTGCGGCAGCCCGTCCATGCTCAAGGATTTCTGCGAGATTCTGGACGAGGGGGGCTATCGGGAATCCCGCCACGGTGATCTGGGTGAGTACGCGATCGAGCGGGCTTTTGTGGAAAAGTAAGTTGAGAAACAAACCGCTTTTATAAAAGCGTTTGCCAAAGCGTCGTGCCGACTCTGCCGGAGTGCATGATCCGGTAAATCAGACATGCCATGGGCCTCATTTGAGGCCCATTTTTGTTTGTGCTTGGTTTCTTTCCGGATTAATGCAGCTTCGCCATCAGCGATTTTGCACCAGTTCCCGGCCACGCTTCACCGCCGCCCGCACCTGATCCGGCGCTGTGCCACCCAAGTGGTTACGGGCGTTGACTGAACCTTCCAGAGTCAGCACCTCAAACACATCATCGCTGATCTGGTCACTGAACTGCTGCAACTCCGCCAGTGTCATTTCCGACAGGTCTTTCTTCTGCTGAATACCAAAGGCGACGGCCTTGCCCACAATCTCGTGGGAATCCCGGAAAGCCACGCCTTTCTTTACCAGATAGTCCGCCAGGTCCGTGGCCGTGGAGAAGCCGCGGCGGGCAGCTTCGCGCATGCTGTCTTTGTTGGATTCAATGGCCGGCACCATATCGGCGTAGGCCCGCAAACAGTTAAACAGGTTTTCCACCGTATCAAATAACGGCTCCTTGTCTTCCTGATTGTCCTTGTTGTAGGCCAGGGGTTGGGATTTCATCAGGGTCAGCAGCGAAATCAGGTGGCCGGTAATGCGCCCGGTCTTGCCTCTTACCAGTTCCGGTACGTCGGGGTTTTTCTTTTGCGGCATGATAGAGGAACCGGTACAGAAACGGTCCGGCAGCTCAATAAAGTTGAACTGGGCGGAAGTCCACAGCACCAGTTCTTCAGAAAAGCGCGACAGGTGCGTCATGATCAGGCTGGCGGCGGCGCTGAACTCAATAGCAAAATCCCGGTCGCTCACGCCATCTAATGAATTCTCGCAGATACCCTCAAAGCCCAGCAGTTTGGCCGTAATGGTGCGGTCGATGGGGTAGGTGGTGCCCGCCAGGGCGGCGGAGCCCAGGGGCATGCGGTTCACCCGTTTGCGGCAGTCCTGCAGGCGTTCAAAATCCCGGCTGAGCATTTCAAACCAGGCCATCAGGTGATGGCCAAAGGTGACCGGCTGGGCGGTTTGCAGGTGGGTAAAGCCGGGCATGATGGTGTCGGCTTCCTTTTCCGCCAGATCCAGCAGGCCCTGTTGCAGGCGGGTGATTTCGCCGCTGATGGCATCAATGGCATCCCGCAGGTACAGGCGAATATCCGTGGCTACCTGATCGTTGCGGGAGCGGCCGGTATGCAGTTTTTTTCCGGTAATGCCGATCAGGTTGGTCAGCCGTGCTTCAATGTTCATGTGCACGTCTTCCAGTTTGATTGACCACTCAAACTCACCGTTACGGATCTCGCCACGGATCTGTTCCAGGCCATCCATAATCTGCTGCTTTTCATCGCTGGTCAGCACGCCGACTTCTGCCAGCATGGTGGCGTGGGCAATGGAGCCGTTAATATCCTGCTCCGCCATTTTCTGGTCAAATTCCACGGAGGCAGTGAAGGCTTCCACAAAGGCGTCGGTGGCTTCGGTAAAGCGTCCGCCCCATTGCTGGTTGGTTCCGGGTTTGGTGGTGCCGGCTTGTTCGTCTTGCATCAGTGCTTCGCCTAATTAACGTTGGTTGCTAACATGTGCCCTATACTGACAGGGTGATCGAAAAGGTGGGGCATTATACACCCTGCGGCAATAAATTTTAGCGCCCCGGAATCTCCGTTGTATTCGCGGCACCTTATCCGTCTGCTGAGGAACTGATTTGAGCACATCACAATCCGCCCGCAAACCGGCCAGGACCGGGGAAAACGGCAGCGGCGATTCCGACGACAGCTTCTTTCTGCCGGACCTGTGCGCTATCCAGCCGGTGTTTCTGCTGATTCTGGTGTCGGAGCTGTTTTCCATTGTGCTGGTGCTGGCCTCCAGCTCCCTGAAAACCTTTAACTGGGAACAGCTGGCTCTGACCTCCCTGTTTGTGCAGTGGGTGGCCCTGACCAGTGCCGCGATTCTCTGCGGATTGCGGCCCACCCTGCGCAAGCTGGAGCAGAACAGGGCGGTGGCCATCAGTTACCTGATCATACCCCTGAATACCTGGGTAGTGAGCTGGACCAGTCATCAGGTGGTGGCCCAGCCGGGGTTTGCCTCTGTAGGCTTCTTTCACGATGCGGTGCTGACCAATGTGCTGGTGGCGTCCATTATCGGCGGACTGGTGATTCGCTATTTTTATCTGCAGGCTCAGTTGATTGCCCGCAAACAGTCGGCTCTGGTGAATCGTATCCAGGCGCTGCAGTCGCGAATCCGCCCGCATTTTCTGTTCAACAGTATGAACATTATTGCCAGCCTGATTTCCGTGGATCCGGAGACTGCCGAGGAGGTGGTGGAGGATCTGTCTCACCTGTTCCGCGCCAGCCTGAACGAAGTGGGCAATCAGGTGCCCTTTACAACTGAGGTGGATCTTTGCAAACGCTATCTGCGGATTGAGCAGTTGCGTCTGGGGGATCGATTACAGGTGGAGTGGCAGATCCGCAATGTGCCGGAGCGTCTGCAGATCCCCATGCTGACCCTGCAGCCTTTGCTGGAAAATGCCATTCTTCACGGGGTGCAACCCCTGGAAGAGGGCGGTATGATTGAGATCGATGCCGCCTACCAGCATGGCGTGTTCGAACTCAAGATCTCGAATCCTTATGTCGTTGTTGAAGGCGCCAGACATAATAAACAGGGTAACCGTATTGCCCTGGATAATATTCGTAATCGTCTGCTGGTACTTTACGGAGAGCGTGCCAAGTTAACATCCTATCCGGAAAATAACCGGTATATTACCCGTCTGACCTATCCCTTCGAGGTGATGGGTGCGGTGCGCAACAAAGCTCAAAACAAGGCACAAAAATAGTTAAGATAGCAGGATCAAGAATAACAAGGTTGTACCGCCAGTAGTTGTACTGCCAATAATGATACCGCCAATAATAAAGTATCTCCGCCGGACAGGGTTTGCCGCCCGGCCGAGGGAACAGATTGAAATGAGGTAGCCCATGAGGGTGTTGATTTGTGATGATGAGCCACTCGCCCGTGATCGCATGAAGCGCATGCTGGAAAAAATCGCAGATGTTGACGTGGTGGGGGAGGCCCGCAACGGTATTGATCTGCTGGACCGCATTCCCCTGACTCAGCCGGACGTGGTGATAACGGATATTCGCATGCCCGCCATGGACGGTATGGAAGCCGCCGAACACATGGCCAATATGGCCGAACCCCCCGCCCTGATTTTTTGTACTGCCTATGATGAATACGCCATTCGTGCCTTTCAGGTGCAGGCCATTGGCTACCTGCTGAAGCCCGTGCGTCAGGAGGATCTGGAGCAGGTGCTGTCCCAGGCGGCACGGGTGAATCGTGCCCAGCTGAATGCCGTACGCCAGGGCATGCCCCGGGAGCCGGTGAACGACACCCCCGCCATGGCAGGCCGCAAACATATCAGCGCCAAGACCCACCGGGGTATCGAGCTGATTCCGGTGGATGAGGTACGCTACTTTATGGCGGATCAGAAGTACGTCACCGTGCGTTATCCGGAAGGCGATGTACTGATTGATGATACCCTGAAAGAACTGGAGGAAGAGTTCGGCAACCGCTTTCTGCGGGTGCATCGCAACGCTCTGGTGGCCCTGGCCCATATCGATGGTCTGGAGCAGTACCAGAATCAGTACCAGTTGCGCTTTAAAGGGATTGAAGACCGGGTCACCATCAGCCGGCGCCACGTGGCAGCCGTCAAGAAACTGCTGCAGCGTTACTGACCTGAGACTCTGGACCGTTATTCTGCACCATTACTTTGCGCCATCACTTTGCCATGGGCCCACGAGTCTGGTGACTCTGTTGAACATGGTGAAAATGCCCGGCTTGTGGTAGCGTAGCCCGCCAGTAAATTGGCAGTAACCGGTGCGCCCTTTACCGTGCCCCTCACTACTGCTGCCGGCAAGACAACAGGTTACCCATCATGACTGATCGCACCATCCGCATTGCAACCCGCAAAAGCCCGCTGGCCCTGTGGCAGGCAGAACACGTCAAATCCGAACTGGAACGGCATCACCCCGGTATCAAGGTGGAGCTGGCCGCCATGAGCACCCGGGGCGACAAGATTCTGGATACGCCCCTGGCCAAGGTAGGTGGCAAGGGCCTGTTTGTGAAAGAGCTTGAAGTGGCCATGCTGGAACAGCGAGCGGATCTGGCCGTGCACTCCATGAAAGATGTGCCGGTGGATTTTCCCGAAGGCCTGGGCCTTACTGTGATCTGCGAGCGGGAAGACCCCCGCGACGCCTTTGTTTCCAATCATTATGACAGCGTGGATGACCTGCCTCAGGGCGCACGTGTAGGCACCTGCAGTTTGCGGCGCCAGTGTCAGATAAAAGAGCGGCGCCCGGATCTGGAGGTCATCACCCTGCGGGGCAATGTGAATTCCCGCCTGGCCAAGTTGGACGACGGCCAGTTCGAAGCCATTATTCTGGCCGCATCCGGCCTCAAGCGCCTGGAATTCCATGACCGGATTCGCCAGGAGATCCCCCCGGAAGTGAGCCTGCCTGCGGTTGGCCAGGGGGCGCTGGGCATAGAATGCCGCCTGGACGACCAGGAGCTGATCGATCTGCTGCAACCCCTCAATCACCGGGATTCCTGGGTGCGTCTGCAGGCCGAGCGGGCCATGAACCGGCGCCTGCAGGGGGGCTGTCAGGTGCCTATTGCCGGTTATGCGCTGCTGGAAGGGGATCAGATTTACCTGCGTGGCTTGGTGGGCGAGCCCGATGGCACCCGGGTGGTTCGCCACGAGGCCCGTGCCCCACAGGCGGATGCCGAAAAGCTGGGCACAGAAATCGCCGAGGTGCTGCTGGAAAACGGCGCCCGGGAGATCCTGAAAAACCTGTATGACGAGTCATAGCCGGCCGTGAGCGACACGCGGATTTCGGTGCTGGTTACCCGGCCTGAGGCTCAGGCTGAAGGCTGGATCAAGGCCATCGAAGCAGTGGGCTGGGAAGCGGTGAGCTTTCCCACGCTGGCCATCAGGCCCCTGAGCCTGACACCGGAACAGAAGCAGATGGTGCTCGATCTTGACCAGTATCAGGGGGTGATCTGTATTTCCGGCAACGCCGCCGAGCTGGGATTGTCATTGCTATCCGATTACTGGCCCCAGTGGCCGGTCCGGCAGGACTGGTATGCGGTGGGGCCTGCCACGGCAGAAGTGATGGCGGACTATCAGATCCGGCCCCGGGTACCGGATCAGCATCACAGCGAAGGCTTGCTGGGGCTGGCGACGCTGCAGGATGTTACGGATCAGCGTTTTCTGATCCTGAAAGGCCGGGGCGGGCGTGATGCCATTCAGCAGCAACTGCGGGACCGGGGTGCCCGGGTGGATGAGCTGCCACTCTATGAGCGGTCCATTCCCGATACGCCCCTCGACATTTTGTCGACATGGCACAAAACTGCCCGCCGCCATGTAATCGCCTGCAGCAGCGGCGATGGTCTGAAGAATTTTCTTGCCATGGTTGCCGGCACAACCGGCGGCGGCGCCGGCGAGCTGCACGCCATCCCTCTGGTGGTGGTCAGTGAGCGTTTGGCAAAATATGCGCAGGATCAGGGGTTTAGCCAGGTGCTGGTGGCCCGCGGGGCATCCCCCCAGGCTATTGTCACGGCGATCTCAGCAGGGCTGGAACCGTGAAAAACACTCCACAAATCAGGGATTTTGCAGTAGGGTTGTGGGCTTATTAGAACAATAAATCTGGTGGGGCAATGACGGACACGAAAGGGCTCGATGAGCCAGTTTCGGATGACAGGGCTAAACTGTCAGGGACAACAGAGAAAAAACAGAACAATTCCGGTGAAATGGAAACCCGTGAGGCGGCTGATTACAAGGCCAGTTTCCATCCCGACACCGATACACGGTTCGCCACCCTGAACAACGGCGGCGCTGAAAAAGCCGGCGAATCCGGCACCGGACCATCCAGGAAGCAGCATAAGGAGAAGGCTCTGAGCAATCAATCTTCCTCTTCATTACCCGCAATAACCGCTGTGATTGCGATTCTGTTCGCCATTGCCGCCGCCGCGGGCGTCGCCTATCTGTGGAACGAATCCCGGGTGGAGAAAGCCAGGCTGACCTACGCCAACGACAATCTCAAGTCCGATATTGCCGCCCAGAATGCCCGCCTTGAAGCCATGCAATCCACGGTCAGCAACCTGACCCAGCAACTGGATGCCGCCAAAACCTTCTCGTCTGAGGTGAAAACCAATAATCAGGCTCTGGACGGCCGGGTAGCCGCCATTGAAAGCGAAATCGCTGAAATGACCGGCTCCAACCGTATCGACTGGATGCTGCGGGAAGTGGAGCATTTTGTGATGGTGGCGGAACGCCGCCTCAGCCTGCTGGGGGATGTGGATGGCGCGCTGGCGCTGATGCTTGAAGCCGATCAGCTGGTGCGGGAAATGGCAGAACCGGCAGCCCGGCCACTGCGTAATGCCACCCAGGCGGATCTGATGGCGCTGCAACAGGCTGTGGATGTGAGCGTGGACACAGAAGGTCTGTTTTCCCGGTTATCTTTGCTGGCGGAAAAAGTGCCGGCCCTGCGTGCTGCCGGTATTGATTATGACATGGCCCTGGAAGCGGACGCCCGGGACGCAGCACCACCACCGGATGGCCTGGCTTACACCTGGTACGAGGTGAAGCGCTTTATTCTTTCCCTGGTCAGGGTGCAGCGGGTGACCGATGGTGAAATCAAACCGCTGTTGTTGCAGGACCAGCAGATTTTTGTGGAACAGAATATCCGGCTGTTGCTGGAGCAGGCGCAACTGGCCCTGCTGCGGGGAGATCAGACCGTTTATCGCACCAGTCTGGGTGAGGTGCAGAGCCGGGTCCGGGATTACCTGCGCACCAACACGCCAGAAGCCACCGCTTTCCTGAAAACAGTGGCCGAGCTGAAAGCCGCCACCGTGGAGCCGGCCATTCCCAGCATAGAAGGCTCGGTACGGGCGGTGCAGGTGTTCCGCGACTACTGGCAGAAAGAAAAAGTAGAACGCCAGCTGGGTACTGCCGCCATTGAAAATGCGGTTGACAGTGCCCAGGCAGAGCAGGCTGAACCCCAGCCTGAGCCAGCGGCCAATAACGAATAAGAACGTATTCCGGGGGCGTTATGACCAGTCTGATCCGTGCCATGGTGTTCAAACCATCCACCATTATTTTTATCGTTCTGGGTGCCGCATTGGTGGCGACCTTTATCGCCCAGCTTTCCAGTGACCCCGGCTATTTGCTCTTTGCCCTGGGTAATTACACCATTGAAACCAGCGCTATTGTGGCAGCCTTCGGGCTTTTATTACTGGTCACCCTGGTGTTCTGGATTTACCGTGGCGGCGAATGGCTGGTGGATAAAAGCCGCCGTCAGCATGGTGCCCGCAAAAAAACCACGCGCGGCCTGATTGCTTATGCGGAAGGTAACTGGCCCGAAGCTGAAAAAGTGCTGGCCAAAGCCGCGGCGCACCATGAAGTGCCTTTGATCAACTATATAACGGCAGCCAAGGCGGCCCATGAACAGGGCAACGATGAGCGTCGTGATGATTACCTGCGTCTGGCCCACGAAACCACTGAAGGGGTGGACTCAGCCATTGGTCTGACCAAGGCGCGCCTGCAGTTTGACTCCGGCCAGTGGGAGCAGTGCCTGGCCACCCTGATGATGCTGAAGAAGGAACCCAAGTCGCCGGGGTACCCTTCTGTGCTGAAAATGCTGGCTCAGGTGTACGTGAAACTGGAAGACTGGGAAAAGCTGCGCGGTGTATTACCTGAACTGAAAAAGCGCAAGCTCTTCCCCAAAGAAGCCTATCTGAACCTGGCGCAAACCTGTTACGAGGGCCTGATCAAAACCCAGTCCCGCACTGCCCCTGCCACCACCCAGCTGCAGCAACTCAAGCAGGCCTGGTCGGAAGTGCCCAAAGGCGCCCGTCAGAATCCGCCGTTACTGAACGCCTATTGTGAACGGTTGATGGATCTTGGTGCTGAGCAGGAAGCGGAACGCACTATTACCGCTTTTCTGAAAAAAGACTGGGACGAACAGCTGGTGCGTTTGTACGGTATCGTCAAAGGCGAGGATCAGGAAAAACAGATGCTGCTGGCGGAAAACTGGCTACAGGAACGGCCCAACAATGCCATGTTGTTATTGTCACTGGGGCGTTTGTCCATGCAACTGCAGCGCTGGGAAAAAGCCCGTTCCTATTTCGAATCCAGCCTCAGCAGCCGAAAAACCGCGGAAGCCTATGGAGAACTGGGCCGCTTACTGGGGCACCTTGGTGACCACAAGGCCAGCAGTGAATACTTCCAGAAAGGGCTGGCCATGATTTCCGAGCGCTTGCCGGATCTGCCCTTGCCGGTTAACGAGGCGCATAGGCAAACACATCCGAATGAAGCTGATGCTTCTCCAGCCCCGCCGCCATAAAGTCATCATAAGCCGCATGCACCATACCCGGTGAGCCTCCGGCAATAATCTGGGTGTCCGTGCCAAAGGGCAGCCGGTCTTCCATCAGTGCCTTGTGCACAAAGCCCAGGCGGCCATCCCATCCGGGGCTGTTTTCCGGCTCTGATACCACCGGTATGTACTGAAAGTTGCTGTGCTCTGCCTGCCACTGTTGCGCCAGCTCGTGCTGATAAATATCCGCGGCCGTGCGGCCACCCCAGTAAAGAATCACCGGACGTTGCAGTTGCCGGGCAAAGCAGTGTTCGATCATGGCCTTGATGGGCGCAAAGCCGGTGCTGCCCGCCAGAAAGATCAGCGGCGTTGTTCCGGTGGCCAGGGTGTCCCCGTAAATATGGTCCAGTGTGCAGTCACCGCTGGGCAGGCGGGCATGAATGACATCTCCCTCGCGCAAAGCCTGCTTGAGCAAATCCAGCGAATCGCTGCCGGGAATATCACGGATATGCAACTCCAGGGTGCGGCTGTCGTCGGGTGCGTTGGCAATGGAAAACGGAAAATGGCGTTCGCCTTCACGGCCGGGGTTTAGTACCAGTTCCAGATACTGGCCGGGATAATAGTCGATCCTTTTACCGGCGGGCAGTTTGAGCACATATTGAGTGACGTCGTGGTTAAGAGGCGACACCGTCAGCACCTGGCAGGCGACGGTGGATTGCGGTAACTCTCCTTTTGCCAACACGTGAGCAGTCTCCAGAATGCAGTCAGTCTCCGGGTAGCAGAGACAGGTCAGAATTTTACCGGCATCGCGGCTGGTGTCATGAGTGATCTCGCCGGCTTTGCTGATGACAGTACCCTGTACCAGTTTAGCCCGGCAGACGTGACAGCTGCCTGAATCGCAACTGTGCCTGATGAATGCGCCTGAATCCAGTATGGATTCGAGAATGGTCCGGCCCGGCTGATGGTCAACGGTGATCCCTTTGGGAATAAGCTGAATCTGCTTCATGCCGGAATTGGCCGGATTAAAAAAGGGCAGTACCGGCATGTCCGGGTACTGCCCTTTTAAGGGGTTACTTGCGCTTCATGGCATCGAAGAATTCTTCGTTGGTCTTGGTTTCGCGCATTTTATCGATCAGAAATTCCATGGCGGCGGTTTCATCCATGGGGTGCAGAATCTTGCGGAGAATCCACATTTTCTTCAGCTCGTCTTCGGTGGTCAGCAGGTCTTCGCGGCGGGTGCCGGACTTGTTGATATTGATGGCCGGGAACACGCGTTTTTCAGCAATGCGGCGATCCAGGTGCAGTTCCTGGTTACCGGTACCTTTAAACTCCTCGAAGATAACCTCGTCCATTTTGGAACCGGTATCCACCAGGGCGGTAGCCATAATAGTCAGGCTGCCGCCTTCCTCAATGTTACGGGCGGCACCGAAGAAACGCTTGGGGCGCTCCAGGGCGTGGGCGTCCACACCACCGGTCAGTACCTTGCCGGAGGAAGGAATCACCGTATTGTAGGCGCGTGCCAGACGGGTAATGGAGTCCAGCAGAATGACCACGTTCTGTTTGTGTTCCACCAGGCGCTTGGCTTTTTCCAGCACCATTTCGGCTACCTGCACGTGGCGGGCCGGCGGCTCATCAAAGGTACTGGCCACCACTTCACCACGTACGGTGCGGCGCATTTCGGTGACCTCTTCCGGACGTTCGTCGATCAGCAGAACGATCAGATAGCAGTCCGGGTTGTTGCGGGTAATGGACTGGGCGATGTTCTGCAGCATCAGGGTTTTACCTGCCTTTGGCGGCGATACGATCAAACCGCGCTGCCCCTTGCCGAACGGTGCTACCAGATCAATGGTTCGGGCAGTGATGTCTTCGGTGCTGCCGTTACCGATTTGCATGATCAGGCGTTCGTTGGGGAAGAGGGGGGTGAGGTTTTCGAAGAGGATCTTGTTCTTGGCGTTTTCGGGGCGGTCCAGGTTAATCTCGTTAACTTTCAGCAGGGCAAAATAGCGTTCGCCGTCTTTGGGAGGGCGAATCTTGCCGGCGATGGTGTCCCCGGTACGCAGGTTAAAGCGGCGTATCTGACTGGGCGAAACGTAGATATCGTCAGGGCCTGCCAGGTAAGAGCCTTCGGCGGAGCGCAGGAAACCGAAGCCGTCCTGGAGAATTTCCAGAACCCCGTCTCCGTAAATGTCTTCACCGCTCTTGGCGTGGCGTTTCAGGATACTGAAGATGACGTCCTGTTTGCGGGTTCGGGCGAGGTTTTCGAGGCCCATTTCTTCAGCGATAGTGAGAAGTTCTGCGATACGTTTTTTCTTGAGTTCTGTCAGATTCATTGTGGTAGAGGTTTACTTTGAGAAATAAAAGGAAGGTTGTGGGTGATATGAAATCCAGTTTGCCAGTCAATACCTGAACCTCAGCGATTTATTCTTATCGGGGAATAAAGGATCGGCAAAAAATGAGGCGATTCAGGCAAGCTTGAGGCAGTGCGTCTGCCCGGTCAAGGACTAATTATCGGTAAATCTAGCATTGTTGGATTTATGCGTCCAGTGAAAATGTGGTTTTTCACCGGACCGGTCATGGCCCGGGAAGCCTGAGCTTCAGGCTCCCGGTATACCGGATCAGATATTGCTGTCGATAAAGGCGGTCAGCTGTGACTTGGACAGGGCGCCTACTTTGGTGGCTTCCACGTTGCCGTTCTTGAACAGCATCAGGGTGGGAATACCACGAATGCCATATTTCGGGGGTGTTTCGCCATTCTCGTCGATGTTGAGTTTGGCGATCTTGAGTTTTCCTTCGTACTCACCGGAAATTTCATCCAGAATCGGGGCGATCATCTTGCAGGGGCCACACCACTCTGCCCAATAATCCACCAGTACAGGGCAGTCTGCCTGCAGGACCTCGGCATCGAAATTGCCGTCAGTTACGTTTACGATTTCACTCATGTTGATCTCCAATGTCGAACCCGTCAGCTGGTGACCGAAAAGCTTCTGCTTAGACAGGTTCGCGATACTCTGATTCTTGGTTATTACTTTTGGAAAGATAGTGCCAGCGCACTCACAATTCAAATGTAATTGAAAATTTTACCTTTCTTGGCGCCTTACCGCCAATTTAATTAGCGCTTGATGTAGACTAAAAGCTGCTATTATCCGCAGCAACAAATCGCCCGGCTGTTGACAACAGCTGCTTGCAGAAGGATTCGGATTTGGATCAGAAAACAGTGGACGAGGTGCCTGAGGGGCAGGTGATGGCGGCCATCGATATGGGTTCCAACAGTTTCCATATGGTGGTGGCCCGGCTGGAATCCGGCGAAATGCGCCTGCTACAGAAATTTGGTGAAAAAGTGCGCATGGCCGCGGGCCTGGACGAGCAGAACCTGATTTCGGATGACGCCATAGAGCGTGGGCTGGACTGCTTGCGGCGCTTCGCCCAACGCGCTGAAAATATCGAGCCCGGCTGGCTGCGCTGCATTGGCACCAATACATTGCGCAAGGCTCGCAACGGCAGGCGCTTTATCCGGGAAGCGGAAAAAATTCTGAACTGCCCCGTTGAGGTGGTGGCCGGCCGGGAAGAGGCCCGTCTCATTTATCTGGGAGTATCCCACAGCCTGCCGTCCCATGAAGGCAAACGCCTGGTGTTTGATGTGGGTGGCGGCTCCACAGAATTTATTATCGGTGAAAAATTCGAACCCCTGCTGACGGAAAGTCTGCATATGGGCTGTGTCAGCTATATGGAGCGCTTCTTTCCTGATGGGGCTATTACGGAATGGAACTTTTTCCGCGCTGTTATGGCCGTGCGCCGGGAACTGGTGGCCATTGAGGCAGCCTATCGTGAAACCGGCTGGGAGCAGGTGGTGGGCGCATCCGGTACGGTCAAGGCGGTGCGCAATGCCATTGTGGAATCCGGCCTGGCGGAAGACTGTATCAGCCGCGAGGGTCTGGAAAAGCTGATTGAAAAAGTGCTTGGTTTCAAATCCACTAATGACTTGCAGATTCCCGGCGTCAAACCCGACCGGGCGGCTGTGTTTCCCAGTGGCCTGGCCATCGTCACCGGTATCATGGATGAATTGAACATCAACGAGGTTTGCTATTCCGACGGTGCTCTGCGGGAAGGGGTGCTCTATGACATGCTGGGCAGGCTGGCCCATGAAAATGTCTGTGAGCGCACTATCTCTTCCATGATGAAACGCTACAGCGTGGATCAGAGTCAGGCAGAGCGGGTGCAGCAAACGGCGTTGCAGGCCTTTGATCAGGCCCGTGATGCCTGGAATCTTGAGGATGACTATTACCGTGAACTGTTGAGCTGGGCTGCGCTGGTTCATGAAATCGGTGTGGTGATTTCCCATTCCGGCTTTCACAAGCACGGTGCCTATGTGCTGCAACATTCCGACATGGCGGGATTTTCCCAGCGGGAGCAAATGATTCTGGCGGTGCTGGTGGCCAGTCACAGACGCAAGATCCGCCAACCTTTATTTGATGAGCTTCCGGAAGCGGTTCAGCTCTATACCCTTAAGCTGAGTTTGCTGCTGAGAGTGGCAGTGTTGCTGCATCGTTCCCGGCGGGAAAGCCATCTGCCCAGTTTTAAACTGGTGGCGGATGATAACTGTGTGACGCTGACATTTCCTGATGGCTGGCTGGATGAGCATCCGCTGACCAATGGCGAACTGCAGCAGGAAGTGGGCATGTGGGAGAAGGTGGGTTTTTCTCTGGAAGTGCATTAACAGCGACAGGGAGCCGGAACAGCTCCCTGGTTTTGACTGTTTTGTTTGTCCGTTCTTATTTGCCTTTTCTTATTTTTCTCTTTCTTATTTTCCCAGGGTTTCCATCAGATATTCCTGCGCTGAAATACGCTCTTCCCCTTCTGCCGGTACTACCTTGGTGTAGCTACCGTCCGGATTCAGAGTCCAGGCCTGGCAGTTGTCCTTCAGGTAAATTTCCAGGCCTTCCTTTAGCACGCGGCGATTGAGCGTGCGCTCAATAATGGGAAAGCAGATTTCCACCCGGCGAATCAGGTTGCGCTCCATCAGATCGGCGCTGGAGCAGTAGGTTTTCGGCCGATTGTTGTTGTGGAAATAGTACACCCGGGTGTGCTCCAGAAAGCGGCCCACAATAGAGCGTACTTCGATATTTTCGGAAACACCGGGCACTCCGGGACGCAGACAACACATACCCCGCACAATCATTTTGATCTGTACGCCAGCCTGGGATGCCCGGTACAGGGCTTTGATTACTTCCTTTTCAGTCAGGGAGTTGCACTTGAAAATGATTTTCGCCGGTTTACCGGCCAGGGCGTTTTCCCGTTCCTGATCAATCAGGCGGATCAGCTCACTGTGGAGGGTAAAGGGCGAGTGGTACAGCTGTTTCAGCCGTGCCGCCCGGCCCATGCCTGTCAGCTCCTGAAAAATTTTGTGCACATCTTCGGCCACTTCTTCATTGGCGGTGAGCAGGCTGTAGTCGGAATACAGGCGGGCATTGCCGGCGTGGTAGTTGCCGGTGCCCATATGGATATAGCGGCGCAGGCCGTCTTTTTCCCGGCGTACCACCATGATCATTTTGGAATGGGTCTTGTAGTTCACAATGCCGTATACCACCACGGCGCCGGCTTCCTGCAGGCGATTGGCAATCTCGATATTGCTGGCCTCGTCAAAGCGGGCCCGCAGTTCCACGATAGCGGTAACTTCCTTGCCGTTGCGGGCGGCCTCCACCAGCGTATCCAGGATTTCCGAATCCTTGCCGGTGCGGTACAGGGTTTGTTTGATGGCCACCACGTTGGGATCTTTTGCCGCCTGGCGCAGAAAGCTCACCACTGGCTGAAAGGATTCATAGGGGTGCAGCAAAAGCACATCCTGGGTGTGGAGCACATCAAAAATATTGTCCGGGCGTTTTACCGGCGCAGGTAGTGCCGGCTTGTAGGCGGTGAACCGCAAATCCGGCCGTTCGATATCAATCAGCGACATCATGCGGGTCAGGTTCACCGGGCCGTTTACCTTGTAGAGTTCCCGCTCGGTCAGGCCGAATTTTTTCAGCAGGAAATTCACCATATCCTCGGGCATGTTGTCGGCCACTTCCAGGCGGACTTCTTCGCCATAGCGGCGGGAGAAGAGTTCGCCTTTCAAGGCATCGGACAGGTCATCCACCTTTTCCTCATCCAGAAACAGGTCCGAGTTACGGGTCAGGCGGAACTGGTAACAGCCGGTGGCTTTCATGCCGGGGAACAGCGAGCTGGCGTGATAATGAATCACTGAAGACAGAAACACGTAATGCTCGCCGGGCTTGTCGCCGCAGATGTCATCGGGCAGGCGAATAAAGCGGGGCAGGGATTTGGGGGCAGGCAATACCGCCAGACCCAGCTGCCGGCCAAAGGCGTCTTTGCCTTCCAGGCTCACCAGAAAGTTCAGGCTTTTGTTCACCAGGCGGGGAAACGGGTGGGCCAGGTCCAGGCCAATGGGGGTCAGAACCGGCGCCACCTGCTTGCGGAAGTAATGCTTGATCCAGCGCACTTGATCCGCATTCCACTGGTCACGGGCCAGAAAGTGGATGTTCTGCTCTGCCAGGGCGGGCAGCAGGCCTTCGTTCAATATGCGGTACTGGCGTTCAATGGCCGCATGGCAGCGTTCGCTGATGATTCTGAGCACTTCCGTGGGGTGCATGCCGTCCGCTTCCGGGCGGGCCTGGTTGTAGGCGATATCCCGCTGCAGCCCGGCCAGACGGATTTCAAAAAATTCATCCATGTTACTGCTGAAGATTAACAGAAACTTGAAGCGCTCCAGCAGTGGCAGTGTAGGGTCGTCGGCCTGCTCCAATACCCGCAGATTAAACTCCAGCAGGCTCAGATACCGGTTAATGTAGAATTCCGGGTTGTCCAGATCGATGGGCTGCTCTTCGGTCACGTTGGCTGCGTTAATCTCTTCGGGGCTGTTCATAGGGCTCTCATTGATTCAACAGTTCGGCGGCGGCTTTGGCGAAATAGGTCAGAACGCCATCTGCCCCAGCTCTTTTAATACAGTTTAGTGACTCCAGTATGACAGTGTCACGATTCAGCCAGCCATTTTCAAAAGCCGCACAATGCATGGCGTATTCGCCACTCACCTGATACACAAAGGTCGGTGCGCCGAACTGGTCTTTCACTTCGCGCACCACATCCAGGTAGGGCATGCCGGGTTTTACCATGACCATATCGGCACCTTCTTCCAGATCCAGGGCCACCTCATGAAGGGCTTCCAGGCGGTTGGCGGGATCCATCTGATAGGTGGCCTTGTTGCCGCCCTTGAGGTTGCCGGCGGAGCCGACCGCATCGCGGAAGGGGCCGTAGTAGCTGGAGGCGTACTTGGCGGAATAGGCCATGATCCGGGTATTCACATGGCCGGTTTCCTCCAGAATCTGGCGCACGGCACCGATACGGCCATCCATCATGTCAGACGGGGCCACCACATCCGCGCCGGCTTCAGCATGGGACTGGGCCTGTTTCATCAGGGTTTCGGTGGTAATGTCGTTCAGCACATAGCCATTGTCATCAATGATGCCGTCCTGACCGTGCGTGGTGAAGGGGTCCAGGGCCACGTCGGTGATCACGCCCATCTCCGGGGCGGCATCCTTGATGGCCTTGACCGCCTGCTGGGCCAGGCCGTTGGGGTTGTAGGCTTCTTTGGCGTCCAGGGATTTGCGTTCCTGGGGCGTCACCGGGAACAGGGCAATGGCGGGTATCCCCAGGGATGCCAGCGTCTTTGCTTCCTTCTGCAGTTCGTCCAGCGTCAACCGCTCAATGCCGGGCATGGAGGGAACCTTTTCCCGCTGGCTCTGTCCTTCAATAACGAACATTGGATAAATCAGGTCGTTCACTGTTAAGGTGGTTTCCCGCATCAGACGCCGGGAAAAATCGTCTTTGCGCATGCGGCGCATACGGGTGACAGGAAAAGGGCCTCGGGGCAGTGAATGAATTGGCATGCTGGCAACACCTTTATATGTCCGGATTTGCGGTTGGCGAATGACTGGGTTATGCCCAGGGTGCTGAAAACGAGTATATTACCTGAATTCGATTAATATATCTGATGCCGGAATCAGTTAGCAGGAAGTCTTAATGGATAAGAAAAAACTCATCGTCCTGGCGGCGGTTGTGGCGCTGGTGGTCGCCTGGATCGGTTTCGGCGGCACCGAATACCTCAACTTTGCCACGATCAAAGCCAAGCAGGCCGAATGGCTGGCCCTGTATCAGGATAACCCCGTTAAGGTGATCGCCGTTTATTTTCTGGTGTATGTGCTGGTAACGGGTCTGTCACTGCCCGGCGCCGCGGTAATGACATTACTGGCCGGTGCGCTCTTTGGTGTGGTGATGGGTACGGTGATTGTTTCTTTTGCCAGTACGATTGGCGCCACCGTCGCGTTTCTGGTGGCACGTTACCTGGCACGGGATATGGTGCAACAGCGTTTCGCCACACAGCTGTCCACCATTAACAGGGGCGTGGAAAAAGAAGGCGCATTTTATCTGTTTTCCCTGCGGCTGGTGCCGGTGTTTCCTTTCTTTCTGATCAACATCGTGATGGCACTGACCCCAATCCGTGCCTGGACCTTTTACTGGGTAAGTCAGGTGGGCATGTTTGCCGGCACCATCGTGTATGTGAATGCCGGTACCCAGCTGGCTCAGCTGGAATCCCTGAAAGGTATTCTCTCCCTTGAATTACTGATTTCGTTTTCACTGTTGGGACTTTTGCCGCTGGTGGCAAAGAAAGTGGTAGAGCTGCTGCGTAAAAGGAAGCTGCATGAGCAAAGCAAAGAAGCCGAAGAAGTTTGACCGCAACCTGATCGTGATCGGCGCCGGTGCCGCCGGGCTGGTCACTTCCTATATTGCGGCGGTGGTGAAAGCCCGGGTTACGCTGATCGAAGGCCACGCCATGGGGGGCGATTGCCTCAACACCGGTTGCGTGCCCAGCAAAAGCCTGATTCGCAGCGCCAAGATTGTGAACTATATCGATCGTGCCCGGGAGTTCGGTTTAAAACCCACCATGGCCAGTTTTGATTTTGCCGAAGTGATGGACCGGGTGCAGCGCAGTATCAATACCATCGAGCCCCACGATTCCGTGGAACGTTACACCGGCCTGGGGGTGGAATGTATTCAGGGTTACGCAAAATTCATTTCCCCCTGGGAAGTGGAAGTGAACGGCAAAACCTTGTCGGCCCGCAATATAGTGATTGCCACCGGCGCCAAACCTTTTGTGCCCCCCATTCCCGGGCTGGAGAAGGTAGGTTACCTCACGTCGGATACGGTCTGGGATTTGCGCAGCAAACCCCGGCGCATGGTGGTGCTGGGGGGCGGCCCCATTGGCAGCGAACTGAGTCAGGCGTTCGCCCGGTTGGGCATTGAGATTATTCAGATTGAAATGATGCCGCGCCTGCTGTTGCGGGAAGACGAAGAGGTTTCCCGCATTGTGGCAGACAGCCTTGCCAGAGATGGGGTGAAAGTACTGACGGATCATAAAGTGGTGGGCGCGGAAATGATTGCCCGGGACAAGGTGGTGATCTGTGAGCATCGCGGCCAGCAGGTGGCGGTGCATTGCGATGAAATTCTGGTGGCCGTGGGGCGGGCAGCCAACACCGCCGGCCTGGGGATTGATTTGCTGGGTCTGGAAACCAACAAGAACGGCACGCTCGTTGTTGATCAGTACCTGCGCACTACACGGCAACCTCATATTCTTGCCTGCGGTGATGTGGCGGGGCCCTATCAGTTTACCCATACGGCAGCTCATCAGGCCTGGTATGCTTCGGTTAATGGTCTTTTTGGTCAGTTCAAGAAATTCAAGGCGGACTATTCCGTGATTCCCTGGTGTACTTTTACCGATCCCGAAGTGGCCCGTGTTGGCCTGAATGAACTGGAAGCCAAAGAGCAGAGTATTCCCTATGAGGTGGCCACCTACGGGATCGATGACCTGGATCGCGCCATTTGCGATGAGGAAGCCCACGGCTTTGTTAAAGTGCTCACCAAACCGGGCAAAGACAAAATTCTGGGGGTGACGATTGTGGGCCACCATGCCGGGGACCTGATTGCAGAATTTGTGTTAGCCATGAAGCATGGCATTGGCCTGAACAAGATTCTGGGCACCATCCATATTTATCCCACATGGAGTGAAGCGAACAAGTTTGCGGCCGGAGAATGGAAACAAAAGAACAAGCCGGAGTTCGCCCTGAAGATGCTGGAAAAATATCACCGTTGGCGGCGTGGCTGACAAGAGGCGCGGATCATGTGGCGTATTATGTGTTGTAAAGCAAACGGGTTACTGATGGTTCTGGTGCTTTTGATGGCAGCGGGCTGCCATGAGCATGCCGAGGATTGCCTGGACGGTGATGGCCCGGAGTTTTCCACCGATAACCTGCCCAATGCTGTACTGAATCAGGAATACGAAGCACGCATCCGGGTGCAGATTAATAACGAGCCGTTTGATGACCGCTTCTTTTACGATTTTGATGTCGAACAATGGGAGCTGCCACAGGGGCTGCGCTTCGTTCAGTACGACGCGGAACGCTATTTGTATATTGAAGGCACTCCCACCGAAACCGGCTTCTTCCGTTTTGATGTGCGTGTGCGGGTGGCCGGTTCACCCGATCTTTGTTATTACCGCGACCGGGAAACCTACAGTCTGCTGGTAACCGAAATCTGACATTCTGAAACTCTAACTTATTAAAACACTGAAGAGCAAAGCGAGATACTTGATGGATGTAAAAACCTCTGTTCTGGAACGTTATTCCGAAGGCGCCCAGGAACGCCAGGAAAGTCTGTGTTGCCCGGTGGACTACGACACCAGCCTGCTAAAACTCCTGCCTCAGGAAATAATCGACAAGGATTATGGTTGTGGTGACCCTTCCCGCTATGTTGAGGCAGGCGATGTGGTATTGGACCTGGGCAGCGGCGGCGGAAAAATCTGCTACATGGCGGCGCAGCTGGTAGGCGCCGGTGGCCGGGTGATCGGTGTGGACATGAATGATGACATGCTGGATCTGGCGCGGCGCCATCTGCCGGACATGACCGAAAAACTGGGTGGCGCGGCAGTGGAATTTCGCAAGGGCCATATTCAGGATCTGTCACTGAGCCTGGATGCGGTGGAAACCTATATAAAACGCAATCCCATCGAAACTCTGGAAGAGCTGGAAGAATTCGAAGCCTGGAAACGTCGGGAACGTCGCGAGAATCCCATGGTTGAGAGCGACAGTGTGTCGCTGGTGGTGTCCAACTGCGTACTGAATCTGGTGGCCAATGAGGACCGCCAGCAGATGATTGCAGAAATTTTTCGCGTATTGAAACCCGGTGGCCGTGTGGCCATTTCCGATATTGTCAGTGATGAGACAGTGCCGGAGCATTTGCAGAATGATCCCCATTTATGGAGCGGTTGTATTTCCGGTGCCTTCGAGGAAAAAGCCTTTATTCAGGCTTTTCTGGATGCCGGCTTTATCGGTGTGAGTTATGACAAGTGGGATGGTGAACCCTGGCAGGTGGTGGAAGGCATTGAATTCCGCTCCGTGACGCTGACCGCGTACAAGCCGGTGGACACGGCTGCACTGGATGCCGGGCAGGCCGTGATTTATAAAGGCCCTTTCCGGGAAGTGTATGATGATTATGGTCGCGTTTATCGCCGTGGCGATCGGGTGGCCGTCAGCGAGCGCTTCTTTGAAAATCTTACTCTGGGGGCGTATAAGGATCACTTTATCGGCGTGCAGCCACAAACACCGCCGGCGGAAAAAAACGCCTTCTGTTCCAAACCCGGTACCCTGCGCCCGGTAACAGAAACCAAAGGTGGCAAGCATGCCAATAGTGGTAACAGCGGTGGTGGCTGCTGTTAATGTCTGTACAGCAAAGAGGGAATAACGATGTCTGAGAAAAAAATTGCCGTTATGCTCGCCGGTTGCGGCGTTTACGATGGTTCGGAAATTTATGAAGGCACACTGACGCTGCTGGCGCTGGATCAGGCCGGCGTCAAGTATCAGTGCATGGCCCCCAATATTGATCAGATGCATGTGATCAATCACCTTACCGGTGAAGAGTCCGGGGAAACCCGCAACGTACTGGTGGAAGCGGCTCGTCTGGCCCGCGGTGAAATTATCGATCTGGCACAGGCCAAAGCCGACGATTATGATGCCCTGATTTTTCCCGGTGGCTTTGGTGCGGCGAAAAACCTGTCCACCTTTGCCGTCGATGGCAGCAACATGAAAATCAACGAACAGGTGGCAGCCTTTGCCAGAGCCATTCACGCACAGGGAAAACCCGTTGGCCTGATTTGCATTTCGCCGACCATGGTACCCATGCTGTTTGGTGAAGGCACCGAATGCACCATTGGTGACAATGCCGATGTGGCCGGTGCCATCGAAGCCATGGGCGGAAAACACGTGACTTGCCCGGTGGACAGCTGCCACGTGGACCGGGAAAAGAAAGTGATTACCACACCGGCCTATATGTCGGCCGGGCGAATTTCTGAAGCCGCTGCGGGCATTAATCAGTTGGTGAAAACGGTGCTCGAAATGGCCTGATGTGGCTATAAAATCCAGAAGCTTATTAGGGCCTGTTCACACTCATTGAGCCATCGTTGCCGGAAGCCATTTTTTCGCTATGCAAGGCGGAAAGAGCGCCGTGTAGTTATTCTACATCAGTGATTGACAACGCAGCAGAGCGGGAAAATGGATCCGGCCCTGCGGGTTGAGCCTAAAATACCACCATACGGCGTTGCTCGTCGCTTATTTGGAATAACCAAACTGCACTCCTCGCGCCTTGTCTGGCGCTATTTTAGGCACAACAACGACGGCTCAATGAGTGTGAACAGGCCCTGGCTTCTTAGAAGTGAAAATGCGTGAATACCGCTATATATAGAAAAGAATTATTTTAAGACCGCTTTTTTATAACAACTCTCTCTATCCAGCCCGATCAAATAGGGAATTCATCTAAGAAATGGCTTTGAAAATCCGTATACTGAAATAAATGGGCTGGATAATTTTTCGGGGGACACGTGAATTTTCTTCAGGAGCTGATGATCGCTATTTTCATGCCCCGGAAAAAAAATCCTTCGGTGCAGTATCGTTTAAGCAAGGCGCAACAAAACCGGGTGGTGCGTCAGTGTGAAGAAATCAATTCACTGATCCGGGAAGTGCACGATAACCTGTCGGATATTCGTCGCGCCGGCACCGCCACCAGTCAGCTGGCGCGGGAAACCCATGCCAAACACCTCAAGGGGCGTCACAGTCTGCGCCAGCAACAGCTGGAATGTGAGCGGATCAATTCGGAATTGCGAAAAATCACTGAAGATATGCGGGCGGTGCGTGAAAACGTGGCACGGGCTTCACAGCACAGTTACCTTACGGTTAATCGGGCCCGGGAGCTGGAGAAAAACGTGTCAGCAATGGCAGCGCCGCAACCGGTGGATAATGTGTCCGCCGGTCTGGAAGTGGTCACTGCCGATGTTGTTCCCATCGCGGCTGTCAGAGCTTACAAAGCTCACACTGTTTGCAAGCCCCGCAAACGCTGAGTCCGGTTTTTGGCATTGCCTTCAAAGCAGCTGGTAATGATTCGCTGCGTAATCCCATAGGGCTTCATAAGCTTTGGCTGCAGGGCTGCTACCGGCAAAACAGTGTACCGGCTGGCGATGGCTGCCCATTTTTTCCAGATCGCTGGTGTAGGGAATCACCAGCGGGTTGTCCATGCCGATCAGGGATTTGGAATTCTCCACCACCTCATTGTGAATTTTCCTGCGCCTGTCCACCATGGTAAAGAAGGGCAGTACCTCCAGTTTCTTCCAGGTCTTTTTCGACGCCAGATAGTCTTTCAGTTGTTCAAAGGAGCGCAGTGACAGGGGTGAAGGGAGCAGCGGCACCATTAACAGATCGGAGCAGCTGAACACGTTTTCCGACAGTCGCGAAAACGACGGTGCGCAATCAAAAATCAACAGTTGACGATGTTCGCTCAGATTGTCTGTCAGCGAGTTGAGCAGTTTTTTGGGGCTGTCCTGGTGGCTGAGCAGGGCTTCCAGTTTGCGCAGGCTCAGGTCGGCGGGTATCACTTCCAGATTGGGAAAAGCGGTTTGCAGTCGCAGGGTGCCTACTGGCTCTTTCCCTTTAAAAACGCGAATGGCTTTATGTTTTTGCTGGTCATCTACCCCCAGATACCAAGAGGCGCAGCTTTGTGGATCCAGATCCCACAGCAGCGTGTGAGCCGGAGCCCGGGATGCCAGCCAGGCAAAATTTACGGCAGAGGTGGTTTTTCCTACACCCCCTTTAACATTAAAAAATGCGATGGTCTTCAACAGCTGAAATGCCCCGAACGTATAGCCTTAATACAGCGTCCTTAACGGTGTCCCCAAACAATCCGTTAGCACGTACCGACCCCACATTAAATCGGACATTGCCGGGGAATGCAAAATTCAGAGGAGCTTGTCATTAAAGGGTCATTTAACTGTCATAAACCGGGTGTCGGACCGGCAGCAATCGCTTTACAGTAACAGTTCGCTTTCGAGGCTTTCCAGTTGTTCCAGGGTTTCCATCCAGCGCTCTTCCACGTCTTCAATCTGTTGCTGCAGGCTGGCCTGTTCCTTCATCAATCCGGCCAGTGTCTCTTTGCTGGCTTCTTCATACAGGCTGCTATCTGCCATCTGCTCATCCAGTCGGGATTTACGCTGTTGCAGCTGGTCCAGTTCCGCTTCCAGTTTTTCAGAGGCTTTTTTCAGAGGGCGTAACTGGTTGCGGATCTCGGCGGCTTTCTGTCGCTCGGCTTTTTTATCCACTTTTGCCGCGCTATCGTTGCCATTATTCTGCTTGTCCTCATTGGCAACTTGCTGACGGTGATCGCTAAGCCAGCGGGCATAGGCATCCAGGTCATCATTGAAGGCGCTGACTTTGCTGTTGGCCACCAGCAGCAGTTCGTCGGTGGTGTTGCGGATCAGATGGCGATCGTGGGATACCAGCACCAGGCCGCCTTCATAACTTTGCAGTGCCAGCGTCAGGGCATGACGCATTTCCAGATCCAGGTGGTTGGTGGGTTCGTCCAGCAACAGCAGGTTGGGTTTGTGCCAGATCAGCAGTGCCAGTGCCAGCCGGGATTTTTCACCACCGGAAAAATTCCGGATATGGTGCTTCACGCCATCGCCGCTGAACCCGAAACTGCCCAGATAGGTCCGCAGACTGGTTTCATCTTTTTCCGGTGCCAGCCGCTGCATGCTGAGCAGGGGGGTGGCGTCAGGGTCCAGCTGATCCAGTTGATGCTGGGCAAAGTATCCGATGCGCAAGTGCTCGCTCGCGTGCATCACACCATCCAGCAACGGCAGTTCTCCCGCCAGGGTTTTGATCAGGGTGGATTTACCGGCGCCGTTGGGTCCCAGCAAGCCGATCCGTGAATCCGGATTCATGTGAATATTCAGTGCCTGCAATATGGGGCTGCTCTGCCGGTAACCGGCGCTGCCATGATCCAGTCGCAGCAGTGGGTTGGGCAGCTTGTCCGGTTGGCGGAAGCTGAACTGAAATGGTGAATCGATATGAGCCGGCGCCACCTTTTCCAGGCGCTCCAGCGCCTTGATGCGGCTCTGGGCCTGTTTGGCTTTGGTGGCCTTGGCCCGGAACCGGTCAATAAAGGATTGCATATGGGCCATCTGGCGTTGCTGCTTGTCGAACATGGCCTGTTGTAATGCCAGCTGTTCCGCGCGGGTCATTTCAAACTGGGTGTAATTGCCTTTGTAGTGATTCAGCTTTTCATGCTCGATATGAACAACATGATCGACGGTTTTATCCAGGAACTCCCGGTCGTGGGATATCAGAATCACAGTACCCTGGTATTGCTGAATCCAGGATTCCAGCCAGAGGATGGCATCCAGATCCAGGTGGTTGGTGGGTTCGTCCAGTAGCAGTAAATCAGAACGGCACATCAGGGTTTTGGCCAGATTCAGGCGCACCCGCCAGCCGCCGGAAAAATCCCGTACATTGGTTTCCAGCTGTTGCTGCTGAAATCCCAGCCCCACCATCAGTTTGGCGGCGCGGGAGCGGGCGCGGTAGGCATCAATGCTGTCCATTTCCTGGTGCAGGCGGGCCTGCCGGTCATGATCATCGTTTTGTTCCGCCTCAAGCAGCGCCCGTTCCAGCTGGCGGAGTTGCTGATCGCCATCAATCACATACTCAATGGCGGCTCGATCCAGCGCTTCGATTTCCTGCTCCATATGGGCAATCTGCCACTGGGAGGGTATCTGGCAGCTGCCCTGATCCGGCTGCAGTTCGCCTTTCAGCATCATGAAAAGGCTGGTTTTACCGGTGCCGTTACGCCCGGTAAGGCCAATGTGCCATCCGGCATGGGCGGTAAAGCCGGTGTCCTCAAGAAGTTGCTTGTTGCCGCGCTGCAGCGAAACCTGGGTGAGCTGAATCATGAAATCTGACTGTTAAATGAAATGACGAAATAAACGGACGGGACAGTATAACAAGACACTGTGGTTTACGTACTGGATACGCATTAGCGGTGTATCAGAGCCGCATTGTAATAAAAAAGGGCCGGCAATGCCGACCCTTTTATGCTGGTGCCAGAGGCCCTGACAGCGATTATCAGGCGTCTGAATCCGGATTGAAGATACTTCTGCCGGGTTCAGTAGGGCCTTTAATGGGCTCTGGCTTGGGCTCCGGCTTTTTCTCTACCGGTTTTTCAGCGGCCGGTTTGGGCGCCGCTGCCGGTGCTTCAGGCTTTGGGGCCGCAGGCTTGGGAGCGGGAGCTGCCGGTTTGGGCGCCGGTGCAGGCGCGGGCTTGGCGGCCACAGGCTTGGGTGCCGCAGGTTTAGACGCGTCGGCGGGCTTGGGTGTTGCCGGAGCTGCTGCGGGTTTGGCGGCTGCCGGTTTTGCCGGAGCGGCCGCCGGCTTTTTCACCGGAGCTTTCTTGGGGGCGATTTTTTTAGCCGCGGCTTTTTTGGTTGCCGTCTTGGCTGCGGCTTTCTTCGCTGCCGCTTTTTTTGCTGGTGCCTTTTTCGCGGCCGCCTTTTTTGGGGCGGCTTTTTTGGCTGTAGCTTTTTTGGCAGTCGCCTTCTTCACGGCTGCCTTTTTGGCCGCAGCTTTTTTAGGGGCCGCTTTCCTGGCTTTGGTTTTAGCTTTGGCGGCCTTCTTGGGAGCCGTTTTCTTCTTGGCAGCGGCTTTTTTGGCTTTTGCCTTTGCTACAGCAGCCTTTTTACGGGCGGCTGCTTTGGCTTTGGCCGCCGCTTTTTTGCGGGCTGCGGCGTCTTTCTTCGCCTGAGCCTTGGCAGCGTCAGCCTGCTTTTTCGCGATCGCTTTCTCTTCAGCAGCAATTTCTTTAGCTACTTTGGCGGCAGCGGCGCTGACTTTCTTATGATTGGTAGCCTGGCGCTTGGTGGCAGTTACCTGGTCTTTCACCTGGGCCAGGTTTGCCTGGGCGGCTTTCAGAGCCTCGCCTGCCTTGGCAGCAGCGTCTGCTGCTTTGGCTGCGGCCTTTTCATTGGCAGCAGTTGCTTTGGCTTTCAGCTTGGCTTTGGTGGTTTTGAGTTTGGCAGCAGCTTTCTGGTTAGCCGCTTTGGCTTTGGCTGCCGCTTTCTTGGCGGTGTCGACAGCTTTGGTGCCGGCTTTTGCCTGCTTGTCGAGTTCAGCCTGAAGTTTGCTTTCCAGTTGTGAGATCTGATTTTTCAGATCCATGACCGGATCTTTTTTTACCGCCGCTTTCTTTTTGGCGGGGCGTTTAGTTTTGCGAGCAGCCATACGTTCCATTCCTCAGCTAATTTAACGGTGACTCGTTCGTGTGCAATTATACGGTATGAGAACACAATATCTACACCTTTACTTTTTGTTGATAGCACAAAGGACAACAAAAGCAATAGCAGGGGGAAATAACAGGGAAAATCAGCGGATTTTTTACAATTTTGCGGGCTATGTTGGTGCCGGCATGTCTGGGGGTGCGACAGCTGCATTTATTATCTGTTAAGATCGGGGCTCTCAGCGTTATGCAGCTGTGAAACCAATAAAACCATAAGCCGGACTCCGGGAGTTCAGGCAATTGATGACCGGCAAGAAAACAGTGCATTTGGCTCTGTTGGATTAAGCCGAATTAAGCTGAATTAAGCCAAATGTATCAGGAGGAAGAATGAAGAAATTAATGATTGCAGCGCTGGCTTTTGGCCTGGCCGCCTGTCAGCAGGGTGAGGATTCCCATGCGGCAGACAAGGCCGAAAACGGGGTTGTTTCCGAGGCGAAAGCCGAAGAAAGCAAAGCGGTTGAATTCTCCAATGATGACCAGAAGGCCAGTTATGCCATTGGTCTGAAATACGGTGAAGCCATGTCACGGGACGTGAAAGAGCTGGATCTGGACCTTTTCTATAAAGGCCTGACCCATGGCTTCAAGGGCGAAAAGCCCATGCTGGACCCTCAGGAAGTGATGACTACCCTGAAAGCACTGCAAAGCCGCAAGATGCAGGAGATGCAGGAAGCTCAGGCAGAAGTCGCTACCGAGAACCAGAAGAAGTCCGAAGAGTTTCTGGCAGAGAACAAAAAGCGTGAAGAAGTGAAAACCACCGAAAGCGGCCTTCAGTACGAAGTGATCTCTTCCGGTGAAGAAGGTGCGGTAAGCCCTGATGCCAACGACAAGGTGAAAGTGCACTATCATGGCACTCTGGTGGACGGCACCGTATTTGATTCCTCTGTAGACCGTGGTGAGCCTATCGAGTTTGCTGTGGGCGGTGTGATCAAAGGCTGGACCGAAGCACTGCAGCTGATGAAAAAAGGCGACAAGTACAAGCTGTATATTCCCAGTGATCTGGCCTACGGCCCCCGTGGCGCCGGACCCAAGATTGGCCCTAACTCTGCGCTGATCTTTGAAGTGGAACTGCTGGACGTGGTTGCCCAGGAGTAACAGCAAGCGCCCAGGTGTAATCTGAAAAGATGTAACCTGAAAAACGCGGAATCCGGACATCGGGCTCCGCGTTTTTTTATGGCGAACAGGATTACTGATCCTGCCAGAGCACCACTTTACCGTTGGAAAATGCCGCCCAGGCAGAGGTTTCCGGATTGGCACCCAGCGCGATATCACTGACCACCAGCCCTGATGGGGGCTGAAAACTGGGCGGGCTGGCGGACCAGGTGCGGGTACGCTTGCCGGTTTGCGCATCCCAGAGCATGACCCGGCGCACCGTATCGCCGGTGAGCAGCCAGCGATTGTCGCGACTGAATCTGGCAGACGACTGGGTTACCCGGGGGAAACCGATTTCAGTGAGCATCTCGCCGGTTTTGATGTCCCAGATTTTGCCCTTGCCGTAATAGAGAGATCCGAATGCCAGGCGCCCGTCGTGGGAAATGGCTACCACAGACACATCATCACCCAGCTTGAAGCGATAGAGTTCTTTTTCGTTACGCAGATCCCAGATGCGTACGTGGCCGTCTTCGGAGCCGGTCACCCCTACTCGGCCATTGCCGGAAATGGCAACCGTATTCACATCGCCGCTGTGGGCAAGTCGCCCTAAAATACTGCCGGTGGCGGATTCAATATAAAGCGCACTGTAGTTTTCCTGGCCCACCAGCACATAACGACCACCATCGGATACCGCCGCATCCAGTGCACCACCGCGGGCTTCCCAGAAACCGGCGGGCCGGCCACTGGCAATTTGCCATAACACCATGCGGCGTTTTTCGGCGGTCAGAGCAAAGCGGTTATCCGGAGAAATGGCGGCTGCGACGATTTCCGACATCTCACCGGCAGCGTGATTCCAGTTATAGAGCCGCTCGCCATCCTGCAAACGCCACAGGCTGCCACCATGCAAAATCGAGCCGACTACCGCATAGGCGCCATCTTCACTGAGGGCCACCGTGTAGGCGCCCTGGGCGGTCAGTTCCCATTGTTGTTTGGGGGTGTCGCCACAGGCGCTGAGGCAACTGATAAGAAAGCCAATAATGAATAGCTGCTTCAGGGGCATAAGCTCTTGCAGGAGTCAGGGGTTAATGACTTAAGTGTAGATGAATCTGAAAGGCCCTGTGATTAAAAAGAAACGGCGGGTTTGCGGCCCGCCGTTTCTGTATTGCTCTTATTGCTGATTGGGTTGCCGGTCAGGCCACCAGTTCGCGGTGACAGTTATGGAGTGCTTCAATCAGCTGATCCTCCAGGTCAAAACGTTCCACCAGCTTTTCGCCCAGCTCGGACAGGTCAGCTGCCAGTTCCGGCATCTGCTCTTCGACAATATCGGCGCGGGTGTATTTATCGTTAAAATCTACGGCTGTCTGGGTGGAGGATTGAATTCGGGGGAAGGCGCTGTTAGCCAGGTCCAGGTAATCATCGTTGAAGTGTTTGGCTTCCTGGAGAAGCTCGTCGTAAATTTCGAAATGGCCTGCAGACATGTAATCAATCAATACGTCGCAGAAGGCCTGAACCTTGATGGTTACCGGTGTGTCTTTGGGGGTGTATTCTCTCAGGCCGTCAACGGCGCAATAGAGGAGAATCAGTTCCTGTCTTTCTTTAAGCCAGCGGTCTACCAGTTTGTCGACTGTGCCCCAATGTTCTTTTTGATTGTTTGCTTGTTTCAACATGGTTTTACCCTTTCCATGCAAGTTGCTTTTCAGCTGAATAACCCCGTGGTCTTAATTCAGCGATGGATGTTTGTCGGTTGTAACCGACAAGATAGTTGCGGTGTATTCCGTTACGAAAAGGTCCTTTGCCAGATTGTGAAACCGTTAACTTTTGTAAACGGTTGGCTTCAGGATATTCAACTGGGGAAAAAGAGCAACCCAAAAAAATCACAGTGAAATTTCCGGTTTTGCTCTTTTGTGGTGAAAATTGCCGAAAAAGGGTCAAAACAGGGGTCAGAAACAAAACCCTGAATCTAGTTTGGATAGTTTTTATGACAACTTTGTCTAATAAAGGTGACGGGAAGTCGTTGGAAGTGCTTATTTTGCAAAGAGAATTTATAAAACGCTTGTTTTAACTGTTGCGGCCTCAGCGTGAAGGCCGCAACAGCTGGTACAGGCCAATGGCCAGCAATCCGTTAAACACCAGCAAGGTTTGTTCGGGAATGGTGAGCCCCATAAAGGACCACTGAATATCAGCGCACTCGCCGGAAGTGTTGAAAATAATGGAAAGTGTTTCACTCAATGGCAGCGTGTCCAGCATGTAGTCCAGGCCCGGTGCACAATTGGGTACCAGTTCTTCGGGAAGGTTCTGCAGATAGATATGCCGCCAGCATACCAGTACACCCGCCAGGGCATTCAGCGAAGCCAGACCACCATAAATTCGCTGGCCTGTGACACCAGGGTTATGAATGAGTGCCAGCAGAAAGAAGAGTCCGGCACCGGTCACAAAGATTCTGTCGATCATGCATAACGGGCAGGGAGCCAGCCCCAGATGAAGTTGCAGATAGAAATAGGCGAACAGGATGGAGACGACAGCGAGCAGAAGGCCCAGTCCGTTAACTAAACGGGCGTTGAGTGTGGTCATGTGGTTGTGCCTTATCAATTTACATGTGTCACATGTTTCTTGTTCAGAATTTAACGGGGTAACTGATCCGTAACCTGCCATACCCTGGTTGGCGGTCATTATATCGGTTTTGCCGTTAAAAACTTAGAGCACTACCGCAGAAAAATTGTTCCCCGACACCCCCGGTATTTTTTGGAGGTGTACCGGGTTTTGCGGTCAGGCGATGGCTTCCAGCTGTCGCTCTGCCACTTTATGGTGACTTTGTTGTTGTCCGTCGATCCATCCGGCTTCCCAGGCGGCAGCAATCACTTCTGCCTGAAAGGGGCAGCTGTCTTTAAGCTCACCACTCAGGCCAAACAGATAACCCTGACGGTAGGCTTTGTTTAAAGAATCGATACTCCAGTCGTGTTGATCGATCTCTTTTATTTTCATTGCTTATCCTGCGCTCTTTTTATTAAATTTCCATTTCCAGGACATCCAATCCGGTTTTACCGGTTTGCTCTAGCATATGGAATGCAAATTTATACACCCGTGGTGCTGAGGCGTTCATTCGTGATCAGTACAAATTGATCAGGGAATCCTCAAAAACACCTAAAAAAAATGTAGCATCGGTTGGTTTTTTTTGCGCTACAAAAAGTTACTTTTTTTAACTTTTATTAAAGAAAAGCGAAGAAATTGTTTGCGCGGGATCATTAATCGGCAAAATAGTGCTTCAGATACTCTTCAAAGCTGATGTCATCGGCCGCTTCGATGGCGTTTTGCTCTTCAAGCGAGGCTTTTGCCATGGCCCTGAATTCATCAAGTCGTTCCTGAGACAGCGGGTGCGAACGAAAATACAGTTCGTGCTGCAGGGTCATTTCCATACTGAACTGGAAGAAGGACTGATTTTTCTCTTTCAGGCGCTGAATAATCTGTGCCGAGGGGGTAAGGGCGGGATTTTTTACTTTTTCAATCTGTGCCGCGACGGCCTGGGAATAGAGGCTGGTCTGATGGCTTTCATCAAACAGGCGGGCCACGTCATCGATTTTTTCCAGCAGTGCCAGGGACCAGTCACGGAAACGTACGCTGTCATCACCGCATTTCAGCAACAATGACGGATCACGGCCACGCAACACCATGGCTTCGCGGTTAAAGTCGATGCAATGCTGTTCACTGTCAGTGATTGCCGGGCTGGGTTGCAGCAAACAGAACAGGGCAAACACATCCAGAAAACGCATTTGATGGGGGGATATACCCACCGGGCTGAAAGGATCCAGATCCACACAGCGCATTTCAATGTATTCCACGCCACGGCGCGACAATGCCACGGTGGGGCGTTCCCCGCGCTGAGTGGTTTGTTTCGGGCGAATATTGCCGTAGTACTCGTTTTCGATCTGCAGAATATTGGCGTTCAGCTGCCGGTATTCGCCATCTACTTTTACCCCGATTTCTTCATAGGGCGGATAGGGTGTGCGAATGGCGTGGGTAAGGGTGCTGACATATTCGTCCAGGGAGTTATAGGACACGTTCAGACCCGACTGGGCATCGTTGTGATAGCCCAGATTACTCATGCGCAATGAGGTGCCATAGGGTGTGTGCAGGCTGGCATTGTTGAGTGGCTCGAGCTGATGCTGGCGGCCTTTCAGAAACGACGGGCACACCGCCGGTGAGGCGCCAAACAGATACACCACCATACCCACATAACGCTGAAAATTGCGGATGATGTGAAAGTACTGTTCGGAAATAAAATCCTGCAGCGGTTGCTGGTCGCCACAGGCTGTCTGGTAGGCTTCCCAGAAACTCATGGGAAAGGAGACGTTGTAATGAATGCCGGCGATGGTTTGCATCAGGCGTCCGTAGCGATGCCACAGACCATGACGGTACACGTGCTTCATTTTTCCGCTGTTGGAGCTGCCGTATTCAGCAATGGGAATACTGAGTTCGTCTCCCATAATGCAGGGCATACTGCTGACCCAGAGCTTTTCTTCACCCATGCAGTGATACAGAAAACGGTGAATATCTTCCAGATAGGTGAGGGGCGACTGAATATCACTGAACACCGGCGTAATAAATTCCAGCAGGGATTCTGAATAGTCGGTGGTGATAGACGGATGGGTCAGAGCCGAACCCAGGCAGGGTGGATGGGGCGTTTGCGCCAGATGGCCGTTGGGCTGAATCCTCAGGCTTTCCTTTTCCATGCCGCGCATCATGTTGGGCAGGGTCTGGTAGAGTCCGGGGCTCTGAAGAATCGCGAGCTTTTCCTGAAAGTGATCTTGCACGAAATGGTTCCTTAATACGGCAAGCCAGCGGCGCTGTTACGGGTACCGGATCCGGCGTTAATGTGACCGGATTATGCGGTAATCGGGCTGATAAATAAATCGGTGTTCTGGATCAGTCTGTTTCGTGGCAAATTCGTGGCAAAAGGGGCGCCACCGGATGGCGCCCGCAGCCTTTTCACCCCTTGCTTGTCAGAGGCGTTTTTTCGGTTTCATCTGCTTGGCGTTGGCAAACAGGTCGGCGAAGGTGCCGGTTTTGCCGTTATCGTTAGGTGCTTTGCCGGGCGCGCCCTTCTTGCCGCCGCCCTTGCCTTTCTGGCCCTGGGGCTTTTTCGCGGTGCGCGGTTTGGTGGGCCCGTTGGACAGAGTGCTGATGGTTTCGCCGGCCTCGTCATCCATGCGCATGCTTAATCCGATACGCTTGCGGGGAATATCGATTTCGATCACTTTGACCTGCACGATATCACCGGCTTTCACCACATCCCGCGGGTCTTTGACAAACTGGTTGGACAGGGCGGAAATATGCACCAGGCCATCCTGGTGAACACCGATATCAACAAAGGCACCAAAGTTGGTGACGTTGGTGACGGAGCCTTCCAGAATCATGCCGGGCTTGAGATCGCCAATGGTTTCCACCCCTTCCTTGAACTGGGCCATTTTGAATTCCGGGCGGGGGTCGCGGCCGGGTTTTTCCAGTTCCTGAATAATATCGGTGACCGTGGGCACACCGAATTTTTCGTCGGTGTAGTCTTCTGCTTTCAGTGATTTCAAAAAGGCAATTTCACCGATCAGTGAATCCAGGGGGCGGTCATTGCCGGAAGCGATTTTTTGCACTACCGGATAGGCTTCCGGGTGTACGGCGGAACGATCCAGCGGGTTGTCGCTGTTCATGACCCGTAAAAAGCCCGCCGCCTGTTCAAAGGTTTTATCTCCGAAGCGGGGCACCTGTTTCAGGGCTTCGCGGTTGGTGAAAGTGCCGTGCTGATTACGGAAGGTGACGATATTGCCGGCAATGGTTTTGTTTAAACCGGAGATCCGCGCCAGCAGCGGTTCGCTGGCGGTGTTCACGTCCACGCCCACGGCGTTCACACAGTCTTCCACGGCGGCATCCAGGGAGCGGGCCAGTTTGGACTGGGAGACATCGTGCTGATACTGGCCTACGCCAATGGATTTGGGTTCGATTTTTACCAGCTCTGCCAGGGGATCCTGCAGGCGCCGGGCAATGGAGGCGGCGCCACGGAAGGAAACGTCCAGATCGGGGAATTCCCGGGCAGCAAATTCCGAGGCGGAATACACGGAAGCACCGGCTTCGTTCACCATGATTTTCTGGGCCTTGATCTGCGGATGCTGTTTCAGCAGATCGCCCGCCAGCTTGTCGGTTTCCCGGGAGGCGGTGCCGTTACCGATGCTGATCAGTTCCACATTGTGTTTGGCACACAGGGCGGCCAGCACGGCAATGGACTGGTCCCACTGGTTTTTGGGGGCGTGAGGAAAGATGGTGGTGTGGTCCACCAGCTGGCCGGTGGCATCCACCACGGCCACCTTAACGCCGGTACGCAGGCCGGGGTCCAGGCCCATGGTGGCTTTCAGCCCGGCGGGGGCGGCCATTAACAGGTCTTTCAGGTTAGAGGCAAATACCCGGATGGCTTCCTCTTCGGCTTTTTCCCGCAGTTCGCCGAGCAATTCGCTTTCCATATGGGACAGCAGCTTCACTTTCCAGGTCCAGCGCACCACTTCATTCAGCCACTTGTCGGCGGGGCGGCCGTCGGCACGGATATCAAAACGTTCGGCGATCATGGCTTCGCAGGGGTGGCGCTCTTCGTTTTCAATATCGGGAAGGTCCAGGTTGATCTGCAGCACGCCTTCGTTACGGCCGCGGAACAGAGCCAGCGCCCGGTGGGAAGGGGTGTTTTTCAGGGCTTCATGGTGTTCGAAATAATCGCTGAATTTGGCGCCTTCCTTTTCCTTGCCGGCCACCACTTTGGCGTACACGTTGGCTTTGGCTGACAAATGATTGCGCAGGGTGCCCAAAAGTTCTGCATCTTCACTGAAGCGTTCCATCAGTATGTACTTGGCGCCATCCAGGGCGGCTTTGGCATCGCCGATCTTGTGTTCTTCGTTCAGGTATTTAACCGCTTCGGCTTCGGGATCCAGTTCCGGGTTGGCAAACAGGTCATCGGCCAGGGGTTCCAGGCCGGCTTCGATCGCAATCTGGCCTTTGGTGCGGCGCTTGGGTTTGTAGGGCAGGTATAGGTCTTCCAGGCGGGTTTTGGTGTCGGCTTCCAGAATCGACTTTTCCAGTTCGGCGGTGAGCTTGCCCTGCTCCCCGATGCTTTTCAGAATGGTGTCGCGGCGTTCTTCCAGTTCCCGCAGATAACGCAATCGTTCTTCCAGGTTACGCAGCTGGGTGTCGTCCAGGCCACCGGTGGCTTCTTTCCGGTACCGCGCGATAAAGGGCACGGTGGCTCCCTCGTCCAGTAGTTTAATGGCGGCATTGACCTGGGCCTGGGCCACAGAAAGTTCGTTAGCGATAGTGTCTGCGATTTTTGTCATAGAATGATGTCTCGAACTGCTTGGATTCCTTAATGAACACCCGCGGCCGTGTCGGCATTTCAGCAGGGCGGGATGAAGGATGAATGAACTATTGTCGGTGTCTGCGGATCATAAAAATCAGTGCCGGATTATAGCGTGCTTTGTCAGTGAACCAAGCCTTGTCTTTTAGCGGGTGTTATGGCAGGCCGGGGCCCTTGGGCAGCGAGTTTTTCAGCCGCAGCATCACCGCCTGCATGGCGCGGTCAATCAGGGGCCCGCTTTCCAGCCGAATGGCTTTTTCTTCATGGATATACAGGGCCAGTTGATCCTTGGTGACAGCCTTGGCTTTGGCGCCGTAGCGGTTGGCAAAAATAAAGGAATCGTTGGCTCTGATTTTGCGAATCAGGCGGCAGCGGATAATGTGACCGTCCAGTTGCCGGAATTCGAACCAGTCGCCCACCTGGAAACCGCTCACCCGGCTGCGTAATTCACGAATGGTATCCGGCGCTACCTTGCGTTTCACCAGCGGGCTGATAGGGGCGCTGTTCTGGCGATGGGTCAGGTCCACTTTGATGGTGTTGACCGGATTTTTGTCTCCCTTGTGGGACAGCATCTTGCTGTGAATCTGCCACAGGGCGGTCATGGTTTTTTCCGTATCGGCGGGGCTGTGGGCAATCTGTTCCAGACCCCCACGGATGCTTTCCAGCAGCTGGGGAATCATTTTCATCCAGCGTTGCCGCGCCTTGGGATCTGTGTGCATCTGCACGCTCCAGATCAGATCGTCGGCGGTTTTCAGGCCTTCACGCCAGTGGGCGGAACCGGTACCGAATTTCAGATGGGTTTGCAGCAGGAATTTTTGCCAGGGCTTTTCCAGAAACGCCAGTACCTCGGGGGGCAGTTCCTTGCCCTGAATGCGATCGTGAATCAGCTGGTCGATCTGCCGTTTGGCTGCATCGGCTTTTGCCCGGCCTTCCTCCGCATCGGCGGTGCGTTGCGCCAGGCGCTCGCTGCGTCTGGATTCGCCGTCCACGTAACCGTGGAATTCTTTTTCCAGTTGGGTGAACAGCTCAACGGACGGCTGCTCATTTTTAAGGATGGTTTTAACAATGGCTTCCACTTTCTGGTACAGGGGATCATTGCTGTAATTGCTGTTGGCATCCCAGCCCAGTGCTGCGTGGGCAATTTCGTTCAGCAGGCGACGGGCCGGGTGCTGGTGGGAATCAAAAAATGCCTGATCGCGAATCGCCACTTTCAGAATAGGGATCTGCAACCGGCCGATCAGGGCCGCCATGGGAGAAGGGATATCCTGATCCAGAATAAATTCAAAGATCATATCCACTACATTAATGACATTGTCGTCCACCTGCTGCAGGCGGTTACCGGGATCATTCACATCGCCGGCTTTCAGCTTGCTGAACACTTCCTGGCGCACGGTGAGCGGCGCCGGGGTTTCGCCGCTGAGGGGTTGCTGTTCCTGCTGGTATTGCAGGGAGTTCAGCCAGTCGAACAGGGCTTTCTGGTTCAGTGAGGGTTTGCCCGGATCCGTCTGGATATACACGGACTCTTCCTGCAGGTTGGCGCTGGCCGCCAGCAGGCTTTGCAGGGTTTCAAAGCGCACCGGCTCGCCGCTGGCCTGGTCTGCGCTGCCATAGCTTGCGGGGGAACCCTGGTTATCAGCCGCTGATGCCTTTTCCTGAGGCTGCCCTGGTTCGGGTTTGTCTTTATCCTGCGTGTTGCCGGGATCGGCGTCGTCCACCTGGTTGACGCTGCTGCGGGACAGGGTGGCGCGAATATCCGGCAAGACGCCGGCATTGATCAGAATCTGGTTGGCATCAAACAATACCTCGTCCAGGCCCCGCAGCACGTAGCGCTCAAATTCCTTGTAGAAAATCAGCCGGATCTTGATATCCAGTTCAATATCCTGAGTGGCCTGGGTAAAGGCGCGCACTACCTGTTTGGGGTCCAGCGGGTTGGTATCTTCACTGGCGGCGTCGTGGGGCAGAAAGGTGTTCAGGCGGGTGTTCAGTTGCAGCAGGGCGGCAGGAAAGTCACAGCGGGCGCGGTGCACCATGTTGTTCACGGCCACATCCACTTCCATTTCGTCGGTGTCCACCAAAGCCAGGGTTTCCGCTTCCAGTTCTGCATGGGACACACCCTGGTACTCCCGGTCTCGCAGGCGCTGGAAACCGTTTTCCAGACTCTGGCGGAATACCTGTTCCGAGCCGGCGCGATGCAGGCGGATGTCCCGCATGGATTCAAAATAGAGGGATTGTTCGCTGTTGTTGTAGGCCCGGTCGGCCAGGTCGAACAGGGTGTCGTCGATATGCTCGTACATATCCGCCAGCAGCGCGCACAACTGGGCCACCGAGCGGGTAGCGATGTTGTCTACCAGCGCCGGGGATACCTTACCGGTCTGTTGAGTCGTTTGCTTAGCGTCTGTAACGTCCATTTTCCTTGCTACTGCTGACTGCAGGTGTCAGACAATTATCCTCAGTATGGCCACACAGTGTCGAGAAGTTTGTGTCGAAAAATTTTACCCTGAAATAATGACAGGTCTGCGCCTGTCCGACAAATGACAGGCCGATCAGGAAAAGGGCGAATAAAAAATAACCAGAAATAGCCTGTGCAGCCGGGCTGGCTACGGCTAAATGTTAGCCGATTCAGGGGCTTGAAAGTGTGATTTGATTCCAAGTCTGGTGCGGGCGTTTTCCAGAAACACCAGCATGGCGGGTATAAAAAACAGAATCAGAAAGGTGCCGTAGGCCAGGCCGAACACAATACTGATGGCCATGGGGATCAGAAACTGGGCCTGCAGCGAGGTTTCGAACAGAATCGGCAGCAGCCCGGCGATAGTGGTGAGCGAGGTCAGCAACACCGCCCGGAAGCGGGCGCAGATAGCATTGGTAATGGCCTCGTAAACGGCCTGGCCCTTGGCGCGCAGCTGGGAATAGAAGGTAATGAGGACAATGGAATCATTGATAACAATACCGGAAAGCCCGAACAGCCCCATCAGCGAAAACATGGACAGATGCTTGCCCATAATAAAGTGACCCAGAATGGCACCGGTCAATCCCAGGGGAATGGCACTCATCACTGCCAGTGGCCAGCTGTAGGAGGCGAACACCCAGGCCAGCACAATATAGATCAGGGTGAGCCCGATCAGCATGCCGATCTTCATATCATCCAGGGTTTCCTGTTGATCCACGGCACGGCCTTCCAGCCCCAGTTTGATGCCGTACTTCTGGCGCAGTTGCGGGAATACGTTTTCCGCCAGTTCATCGCGCACTTCGTTGGCGTTCACCAGTGTTTCGTCTATGTCGGCACTGACGGTGGTGTTGAGCCGGGTATCCGTATGGCTGAGTACTTCAATCCCCTGACGGGAGCGGAAGGCCACCACATTGTTCAGTGGTGTGGTTTCGCCGCTGGCCAGAACCACCGGGAAAGTTTCCAGGGTTTTCAGCTGGTCCCGTTCCGATTCCGGCAGCGACACTTTCACTTCAATTTCTTTATCCCGTTCATGAAAAATCTGGGCGATGTTGCCATCGAACGCCGAGCGCAGTTGCTGGCCAATGGATTCAATGGACAGCCCCAGCTTGCGTCCGGTGGGCGTGAGTTCGTAAATCAGTTGTTCCTTGCCGTAGGGCAGGTCGTCTTCAATATTGGCCACGCCATTGAACTTGGCCAGGGCGGTTTGCAGTTCTTCTGATGCGGCTTTCAGGGATTCAATGTCGTTACCCACCAGGCGGTAAGCAATGGGTGGTCCGCCAGGCCCCATTTCGCGCTGGCTGATTTTGAATTTGTTCACACCGGGGGGAATCACCACGTTTTTCCGCCAGGCCTGCATAAATTCCGCGTTGCTGACGGCGCGTCGGCCGGACATCAGATCCACAATCACCGACCCTCTTTCCGGCGCGATTTCCGCACCGGCGCCGGCACCGGAATTAAAGTAGGAACGGTTATGGTAGCCGATGGAAATGTTCACCATATTGCCGCCAAACTGCTGATTGGTGGCCTCCAGGGATTCTTCCATATGCAGGATGAAGTCCGATACGTCCTGTTCCGGTGTGCCGGGGTGGAACTCCACACTGGCCCGGATGGAGTTGCCATCGATGGTGGGAAAAAAGGTAAATTTCAAAAAGCCACTGAAGGCCAGTGACAAAGCCAGGGCAAACAGGCTCAGGCCAATCACAATCACGGTGCCGCGGTACTGAATGGCCAGCTCCACCACCGGACGCAATCTGTTTTCCCGAAACGCCTGAAAGCGACGATCAAACTTTGCATGCAGGCTGTTGGGGTTGTCCTCTTTTTTGGCCCGTTTGAAACTGTGCAACAGGTGCCCGGGCAGAATCAGAAAACACTCCACCACAGACGCAATAATCATGCAGATGATTACGGTGGGCAGTTCAAACATGATTTTGCCCATAATGCCCCCCACCATGGTGAGTGGCAAAAACGCAGCAATTGTCGTTAAGGATGAAGACACCACCGGTGCCAGCATGCGCCGCGCGCCCCCGATGGCCGCCATGGCAGGGGGCTCACCCATTTCTTTGTGGGTGAGGGTGTCTTCCCCCACCACAATGGCATCATCAACAATAATGCCCAGCGCCATGATCAGGGCAAACAGGCTGATCATGTTAATGGAGCCGCCGACAAAATAGAGAATGGCCAGAGTCGCCATAAAGGCAACGGGTATGCCCACCGTTACCCAGAATGCCACCCGCACATTCAAAAACAGAAAGAGCACGCCCACCACCAGCAACAAACCACCGGCGCCATTGGTGACCAGCAACCGGATGCGTTCCCGCAAATGTTTGTAGCGCTCGTTGTAGGGGTGAACGGTTACCCCTTCCGGTAGCGTGGGGCGCACGTCGTCCAGCCAGGCATTAAAAATATCGGCCATTTTTAACGTATCGTCCGCGTCGGTACGCATCAGAATCAGTTCAATGGCGGGCTGGCCTTTCCAGGTAATGTAGGGTTCGTCTTCTACCGGGCGCCGTTCAATATGGGCAATGTCCCCCAGGCGTAACAGGCGGCCCTTGCTGTCGGTCATGATCGGCAGGTTTTCAAAACCCAGCACTCTTTTTTGCTGGCTCAGGCTGCGCACCTGTTTGGAAACGGCATCCTGGGCGGCGGTGCCGGCGGGAATGTTGCGACTGTTTTCCCGCACCAGCTGGGCAATCTGCCCCAGGGATAGACCCGTTTGGGTGAGCACTTCCGAGGGCACTTCAATGGCAATTTCTTCTGTGGGCAATCCCACAAAATTTACCTTGCTGATGCCGCGGTCCAGTAACTGGTCCTCGAACTTGCGGGCCAGGTGATCCAGTTCTTCCAGGGTATGGTCGCCGGTAATCAATAAATTGGCGATGGGGGTGTAGCGTTCGATTTGCTGAATAATGGCCCGCTCTGCCTGTTCCGGCAGATTGCGGATGGTTTCCACCCGTTGTTTGACTTTATCCAGCACGCGATCGGTTTTGGCATCATCATTCAGTTCCAGAATAATGGACGCCGAGCCCTGCTTGCTGGTGGAAGTCATTTTCTTTACTTCCGTCAGCGATGCCAGTTCCTGTTCGATGGGCGTAGTGATGGAGTCTTCCACATCTTCGGCACTGGCACCGCTCCACACCACATTGATGCTGATGTAATCCAGTTCGAACACAGGGAAAATCTGGGTGTTGAGTTTTTTCAGCGCCCAGAGACCTGCCAGAATAAACAGAAACATCAGCAGGTTTGCCGCCACCCGGTGGCTGGCAAATACCGCAATAATGCCGTGCTTTTCCGTTGCGCCGGGTTGCTGTTCAGGAGCCATTGACGGGGGCATCGTTATTCACGCTCACCTTTAATCCACTGATGGCATTGGGCAGCTGGGTGGTCAGAATCCGGGTGCCGGCGGGAATGTCACCGGTCACCAGAATCCAGTGATCGCCATCGGTCTGAACGATTTCACCCTGGCGCTGAATATTGATGCCCTGCAACACCTGTTGGTCGTTTACCGCATAAATCCGCGACTGACCGTAAATGGCCATGGGGGGCAGGGCGATACTGTTTGCCACGGGTGACAGGTTCAGGTGCAGTTCCACGGCGCGCCCCAGTTCAATGCTGTGCTGGGGATCGGTGAAGGTAAAGAAACCGTCAATGCCGCCGCGACTTTCGCTGACGTTACCGGAGAGCCGGCTCAGAATCACGGGAATGCTTCTGCCTTCCAGATCAATGGTGGCTGTCAGTGTTTGCCGGTTATTAATGGCCGTGCGCACATTGTCCAGATAGCGGGTGGGAATCTGGGCGCGCACTTCAATGCGATCCGCATCGTACAGGCTGATCAAAGGGTCTCCCTGACGTACCCGGTTGCCGGGAGAAGTCAGTACCTCGGTAATGCGGCCGTTAAAGGGCGCGGTAATCCGGGTGCGTTGCAGATCCAGCGCCGCCTGATCCCGCAGTGCCTGGGCGCGGGCCAGTTGCGCCTGCAAGCGTTGCATCTGATTGGGGTGGTCCACCACGGCCAGCTCCCGGGTGTTCACACTCAGTGCCTGGCGTTTGGCGCTTTGCAGGGCGTCATCCCGCTGGGTATCGGAGGCCACGTTTTTGCGCACCAGATTTTCATAGCGGTCGGCGGATTTGTCTGCCAGCTGCAGCAGTTCTTTTTCCAGAGTCAGCGCTGTTTCATTGGACTGGTGTTGCCGGGTTTGCTGATTTACCTGGGCTTTAACATCCATCAGGTCCGCTTCCCGCTGGGTCAGGATCAGTTGCGCATCGGTGCTGTCCAGTTGAATCAGCAACTCGTCTTTTTCCACCCGCTGGCCTTCCAGGGCAATCACCTCGTCAACAAAAGTGGCGGTGGCGGCAGACAGGGTGGTGGTGTAGGGGGATTCCACCCGGCCGAACAGGGTCAGCGTGGGTGCCAGGGTTGAGGGCGTTACAGTGAGGGTATCCACCAGAGAATCCTGGCGCACTTCTTCTTTCTTCTGCGGGGAAGGTGCAAACGCAAACATCAGGGTGATCACGGTGGCGACTGCACCTATGATCAGCAGTGGGACCTTTTTGGTATTTGATAGAATAGGCAAAATGCTGTTTTAACCCGTTGTCACTGGCTTATAGAGTTGTCGTTCCGGTGTTATCTGACCATCGTTCATTCTAGTCGGCAAGGCCTGATATTCCACTAAATGTGCAGCGAAATCAAAGCGCTGTCCGAAAGAATTGCAATTCGTAACATATCTTGTAACAAATGAGAGCCTGACAAGAAACCCTGATCAAAATAACCTCTATTCCGCAGGTTTTTTTATAGAACGCAAAGGTCAGGAGAGGCAGCAGTGGCCCAGCCAGTACAAGAGGTTCAGGAACAGCAAAAGATTCTGGTGGTGGATGACGATGCCCGCCTCAGAACCCTGTTGCAGCGCTATCTGGAAGAGCAGGGCTACATGGTAAAAGCCGTGGCTGATGCCGAGCAGATGGACCGGGCCCTGGGTCGGGAGCTGTACTCACTGATGGTGCTAGATCTGATGCTGCCGGGCGAGGATGGCCTGTCTATCTGCCAGCGAATGCGCAACAGTGAAAACTATGGCGACCTGCCCATTATCATGCTCACCGCCAAGGGCGACGATAACGATCGTATCAGCGGCCTGGAAGCCGGCGCCGATGATTACCTGCCCAAGCCGTTTAATCCCCGGGAACTGGTGGCCCGTATCAAGGCGGTCATGCGCCGTCAGGTGAAGGAGTTGCCTGGTGCTCCCAGCCAGAAAGAGGAAGTGGTGGAATTTGGCCCCTACAGCCTGGATTTGTCGACACGCTCTTTGAAGAAGAACGGCGAAAGCATGTCCCTTACCACTGGCGAATTTGCCGTGATGAAAGCCCTGGTTCAGCATCCCCGGGAACCCCTCACTCGTGATAAACTCATGAACCTCGCTCGTGGCCGCGAATGGAGTGCCATGGAAAGGAGTATTGATGTTCAAGTATCACGACTGCGCCGCCTTATTGAAGACGACCCCTCCAACGCCCGTTATATCCAGACTGTCTGGGGCGTGGGTTATGTGTTTGTGCCCGATGGGGTGGTCAGCTGACCGCGCAGGATTTGCTGCAAGACCGATTTCCGTTTGTGAAAATTTTTCTGATTGGGGTACCCGATGAAACTGGTACCCCAATCGTCGTTCTGGCGCACCGTATTAATGATCTGGCTGGTGATTCTGATCACCCAGCTGATCACGGTTACCTTTGCCTACTATTACCTGTTTCTTCCCGGCGTGCAGCAGACTGCCCATGTGGTGCTGCTGGAAATCGACACCATTGAAGCCAGCTCCGAGATTGCCGGGCGTGATGCGGTAATCCAGGCCCTTTCCAAACACCAGAACATTCATGTAACCGATGACGAACCCGAAGTGGCCCTGGTGGAAAACATGGATTTTGCCAGCCGTTTCTTTGCCCCCATGCGGGATATTCTGGGGCCGGAAACCACCTTGCGTGTTGGCGGTGCGCCTCATCCCGGATTGTGGATCACCCACCCCAAACTGGATGGGGTATGGATTCACTACCCGTTACAGAACTGGGGCAAGTACGAGGGGCTGATCGTTACCATCTGGTCCATTGGCACGCCCTTGCTGGCTTTTATTATTGCGGCGCTTTTTGTGCGCCAGCTGAACCGGCCGTTAAAACGTCTGGCCACGGCGGCCACCCGCATTGGTCGGGGCGAACCGGTTTCCAATCTGAGTCTGGAGCGGGGCCCGGCAGAAATCGTGGCGGTGAATCAGGCCTTTAACCAGATGCGTAAAAGCCTGCAGCAGGCCACCCGGGAACGGGCATTGTTGCTGGCGGGTATTTCCCATGACTTGCGTACGCCGCTTACCCGTATGCGTTTAACCGCAGAGTTGCTGGGTGCCACTGATCCGGAACTGACCGAAGGTATGGTGCGGGACATTGAGGATATGGATGCCATTCTCGACCAGTTTATTGCCTTTATTCGTGACGGAAATGATGAAGCCACCGAAGTGGGCGACCTGAATGAAGTGATTCAGGAAGTGGTATCCCAGTTTGAAGCCGATGGCGTGGATATTCAGTGTGATCTGAAAGAGCTGCCGGAAATTTCCTTAAAGCGGTTGTCTCTGAAGCGCATGTTCATGAACCTGATCGGTAATGCGGTACGCCACGGCCAAGGCAAGGTGGATGTGGGCAGTGGTTTGCAGGATGGTGAAATTCTGGTGACGGTGGCCGATCGCGGGCCGGGCCTCAGCGAGCATGAAATGCAGGCGTTGTTTCAACCTTTTGCCCGGGGCGATGAAAGCCGGGGCACCAAAGGTTCCGGCCTGGGGTTGGCGATTGTGAAGCGGATCGTCGATATGCACCACGGCCGGGTGGAGCTGGCCAACCGCGACGGCGGTGGTCTGGTGGCATCGGTATTCTTGCCGGTGACCGGGCAACTGGTGCCGCCGGATTCCATGCTGGCCGGTATCCGTTAGGGCCTGTTGTTACCAGGCCCGGGTTCCGGAATGCCTATAACCTGTAAGTAGCTACATATTGGGGTAGTTGGGGCCACCGCCACCTTCCGGTGCTACCCATTCAATATTCTGTGTGGGATCTTTAATATCACAGGTTTTGCAGTGCACGCAGTTTTGCGAATTGATCTGAAATTGCGGCTGCCCTTTGGCATCCTCCACTATTTCGTAAACGCCGGCGGGGCAGTAGCGTTGTGCCGGTTCCGCATATTCTTTCAGGTTAAATGCCAGCGGAATCTTTTTGTCTTTTAACAGCAGATGCACCGGTTGATGTTCGGTGTGATTGGTGTTGGATAAAAAGACCGAATCCAGTTTACTGAAGGTGATTCTGTTATCCGGTTTCGGGTAGTCAATGGGTTTGCAGTGGGAGGCTGCTTGCAGGCATTGGTGATCCGGTACCGGGTCTCGCAGGGTAAAAGGAAAACGCCCGCCCAGAAAATTCACATCCACAAAGCCGATAGCGCTGCCCAGCAGGTCTCCCCATTTGTGTCTTGCCGGGCCCCAGTTGCGCTGTTCCCACAGCTCTTTGAATATCCAGGAGCGGTTAAAGGCCGGCATAAAATCTTCAAGCCGGGCGTGTTTTCTGGAATTTTGCAGGGCGCCTGCAATGGATTCTGCCGCCAGCATGCCGGTTTTCATGGCAATGTGGCTGCCCTTGATTTTGGCATTGTTCAGAGTGCCCGCATCGCACCCGATAATAAGCCCGCCGGGAAAACTCATTTCCGGTAACGACTGCAGGCCGCCTTTCACGATGGCGCGGGCACCATAGGCAATCCGCTTGCCGCCTTCCAGTTGCGAGCGGATGCGGGGGTGCAATTTCCAGCGCTGCATTTCATCAAAGGGACTGTAATAGGGATTGCGGTAGGAGAGTTCACTGATCACACCCAGTGCCACCTGATGATGGTCCAGATGATAAAGAAAGCCACCGCCACCGGTGCCGGATTCACTGCAGGGCCAGCCGGCGGTGTGAATGACCAGCCCAGGGCGGTGTTGCTCCGGTGAGATTTGCCACAACTCTTTAATGCCCAGACCGTAGTGCTGGGGATCTTTGCCTTTATCCAGCTGAAAACGCTGAATCACCCGTTTGCCCAGATGGCCGCGGCAGCCCTCGGCCAACACCGTGTAATCTGCCAGCAACACCATGCCGGGGGTGAAGTTCGATTTTTCGTTGCCCTGTTCGTCCCGTCCGGCATCGCCGGTAAGCACACCCACCACGGTGTCATTGTTGTACACCAGTTGCTGGGCGGGAAAACCCGGATAAATTTCAACGCCCAGGGCTTCCGCCTGCGCTGCCAGCCAGCGGCACACCTCACCCAGGCTGACAATGTAATTGCCGGCATTACGCAATGGCTTGGGTTCAAAGGTTTTAGGAAAGCGGATAGCACTGCTGGCTGACGTGAAGTAATAAATTTCATCATCCGTTACAGGCGTATTCAAGGGGGCGCCCCGTGCTTGCCAGTCCGGAAACAGCTCGTTCATTGCCGTGGGCTGCATAATGGCGCCGGAAAGAATATGGGCACCCACTTCGGAGCCTTTTTCCAGCACACAAACCGACAGCTCCGGATCCAGTTGTTTCAGGCGGATGGCGGTTGCCAGCCCTGCCGGCCCGGCGCCCACAATCACGGTATTGTATTCCATGGTGTCACGTTCAGATACGGTATCCAGCGTGGTGTCGAGCAGTAAGGGCAGCGGGTTGTTGGTTTTATCCTCGGTCATGGTGTTCTCCCTGATTGAGTCGGTTTGCTCAATGTAGGGGAGTTGCGGGGTGTGCTGCTTCACCCCTTGGGGTGAATCTTATCCCTGTACGGGTTAGCCGGCGGTTGATTTGGCAAGTTTGGCCAGTGCCTGTGACCGGTTTTCCACACCGATTTTTCCATACAGGTTGCGGATATGGACTTTGAGTGTGTTGAGGGAAATATTGAGCTGGTCGGCGATGACTTTATTGGACAGGCCATCCGCCATTAATGCCATCACCTGGGCTTCTCTTTTTGTCAGCGGCTCCGCGGGGGACCAGGCCTGGTTAAAATCAATGGCATTGCCGTTTGGGGCTGGTTCCGCTGGCGCTTGCGTATCCGGATCAGCCACCATCAGGTCGCCATAGCCGCCGTCACGAATCCAGTCTGTGGCATCGGCAACCGCCTGCTGGCGTTCGGCACGGCTCAACTGCCCGAAATGATTCAGAAGATAGCGCCTGAACAGGTCGTGGTAGCGGTACCAGGTGCCGTGGTTGTCCAGAGGCACCACAAAAAGATTCATGCGTTCCAGGTGGCGGATCAGCTCATAGCTGTTGTCGATTCCGGCGATACGGTTGGCCAGGGCGGCACAGAATTTTGAAGTGCAGGCAGTGAGCACCAGAAAACGACGGACCGCTTCCGGCTGGAGCGAGAAAACCTGCTCCAGCAGGTAGTCGGCAATGGCGGTATTCAGGTGAGGCATCCTGCTCACCTGCCGGGTGAGATGCGGGTCGCGCTCCAGCGACAGGGCAATCAGCTGCAGCCCGGCTGCCCAGCCTTCGCTGGAGGTGAGCAATGTGCTGATCTGATCCTGATCCAGGGAAACGGCCTTGCTGCGATTGAAAAAATCCCGGCATTCCGCTGGGGAAAACACCAGATCGGCAGCCCCCAGCTCCGTGAGTTGCCGCGACATCCGCCGGCGGGAAAGGTTGATGGGCGGGGATTCCCGGGTGGTGAGTACCACCCGCAGGGCCGGCGGCAGGTGATCCAGAAACAGGTTAAAGCTGCTGTGCAGCAGCGTAATGCCCGGGGAAACCGCCTTGTGAAAGTCGTCCAGTACCAGGGTGGCCGGTTCATTGGATCTGTTGTGGATGCTGAGGTCGTCCAGATCATTCAGCAGTGACACTATCAGCTCATTGAGCAGGACTTCCGTGGGAACCGGTTCAGTTAACGCGTCCTCAGCCAGTGCCAGGGCGTGCCGGCCCACCTCCGGCTGTATGCTGTTCAGCGCCTGCGCCAGATGGCGCCAGAACACCAGCGGATCAGCCTGGCCTTCATCCAGCGAAAGCCAGCAGTGGGTCACCGGCCGCTGATGCAGCCATTGGCTCACCAGGGTGGTTTTGCCGTAGCCCGCGGGAGCGGCAATCACCACTATTTCGCCACCACGGCAGCGCTCCAGGCGTTCAATGAGCGGGGCTCTGATCACGTCCTGGGGGCGGGCGGGAGGCAGGTAAAATCTTGATTTCAGCAGCATTGTCTGAAGATAACGGATCGATCGCCGCAACGCGAGCCGGTTGTTTGGTCATTGGGTATAGCCATGAGTGGGCCCAAGGGGGCGTCGGATTTCTTTCCAGTCCGTTTTGGGGGTGTTTGGTTGAGTTTTATCCGAACTGTCAAAGCTAACCCCGTGTATTGCTTATTGTTACAGAATGTAATCCTGTGGACTAGGTCACAGGTTAGGTAAACTAATCCATCGATAGTGTCGACTTATTTTTCGATCCTGGTTCGAATCTGTGCGATTCCGAACAAAACTCCCGCAAAAACAAGCTGTTATAAAACTGGCACGCCGGTTGCTGTTCAGATACTCACCTCAATTGCATTTCGTTAAAAAAAATCGGGAGACCCTTATGAAAAAAATGATCGCAATAGGATTGCTGGCCCTGGGTGGCGTGTCCGCTGGTACTGCCAATGCAACTGCTATTCTGGACCCCAATACCACTGAAAACTATTTCTTCCAGTGGTCCGGCTTCAACCAGATTGATCACATCTTTGACTGGGATGGCGTGAGCACTTACGGCAACACCGGCGGCACCAACTATGGTAACGACTGGAGCATCACCGTAGCACAGGATTCCACCATGGACTTCGTAACGGCATGGGATGGTTTTATTGCCGGTGACGTATTCGAGCTGGTGGTAGACGGTACAGCGGTAGGCTGGAGTTCCACTTTCACTGACGGCAGCGGCTACTTCCACGGCGTCTTCGACGACCTGTTCCTGTCTGCCGGTACTCACAACCTGACCTTCAACGTGGTTTCCGGTCTCTCTTCCGGTGGTGCTTATGCAAGTTTCTCTGCAGTAACCACTGCAGTGCCTGAACCTGCCAGCCTGGCCATGCTGGGTCTGGGTCTTGCCGGTCTGGGTTTTGCCCGCAGAAAGCGCGCTGCCTGATACTGTACTCGACTCATTCCTGCACTGAAAAAGCCCCGGTTCCGGGGCTTTTTTTATGGTGCGCAAATATACCTGTCAGTTAATTTTCAGAGAACCAATCAGCTCAATCACCTTTTCGCTGGCCTTTTCCATGCGGGCAAAATGGGCCAGGGCTTTTTCCTGATCTCCCGATTGTTTGGCCTGCAATGCCGCGATGCCTTCCTCATGCACCTGTTGGTGAGGGGTTTCCAGTGAGCGGAAGGCATTGTACTGGGAGAACAGCCGGCGGCCTTCCCCTTCGTAGTACCATTTGCCCAGACGGCAGCTGGTATGACGTGCCAGCTGATCCGGATCCATGGTGGTCATGCCCAGGAACTGCTGGTAAACACTGTTTTTCCAGACAATATGATCCAGTTTCACGGTTTGCAAAAAGTTTTCGTGAGACGCCTTGCCCAGCATGCGGTGCATGTCTTTGGCCAGTACCAGTACCTCATTTACCGTCGCCAATACATCTTCCGCTGATTCCGCGACGTTATGGGTTTTGGCGGCGGTTTCGTTGATACGTTCATCGGCGGCGCCGGTTTCCCGGTTGATGGTATCTACCAGATTGGCGATCTGCGAAGTGGCTTCACCGGCTTTTTGTGCCAGGGCGCGTACCTCATCGGCCACCACCGCAAAACCGCGGCCTTGCTCGCCGGCCCGGGCCGCTTCGATGGCTGCATTCAAGGCCAGCAGGTTGGTCTGTTCCGAGATATTGTTAATGACTCCCACAAAGGTGGAAATTTCTTCCGCCACCTGACGCAGGCTGGACATGGAGTTGCAACTGTCCCGGGCCTCGCTTTCGATCACATTCAGGTCGCTGCTGATCTGCTGCAGAATGCCGGTGCTCCTGTCGAATACGCTGGCGGCTGTGTCCAGTTTGTTTTTCTCGGTATAGAGAATCTGGGAGAAGTCGGCAACGCCGTTGCGGATCTGGTCCAGCTGGTGGCTGGAGGACAGCACCAGGTCATTCACACCTTTAAAACCGGCCGCCTCTTTGCGGTGGTTGTTGGCCTGACTGTGGGCATCCTGTGCGGCCCGTTCAGACTGGGACAAGGATTCTTTCAAGGCATCGTTTTCTTCCTGCAGGTCATGAAGGCGCTGTTCCAGTTCAGCCAGCTTTTTCTGATTTCCAAACATTGTGTTTACTTCCGGTAACTTGAATGATTCTACAGAAAAAGCATAGCCAATTTTCAGGAAATGGCAGGGAAGCTTGTTGGTGGCTTTATTGCTGGCTGGAGGCTTCGATAATCACAAATTTACTGTTCTGATCAATGATCTGCACGGACGGGAAAAGTTTTCGCAACGGCTGCTGATAGTTCAGGTGGCGATTGGCTACCACCAGTAAGCGGCCGGTGGGGGACAGGTGCTTTCTGGCCTGGCGGAACATGCGCAGGGCAATTTCCTTGTGCATGCTGTTTTGCTGGTGAAAGGGGGGATTGCAGAGCATCAGATCCTGGTTTTCGGGGGCGTTTTCCAGAGTATCCGTGACCAGAAACCGGCAGCGTTCAGCGACGCCGGCCTGTTGTGCTGATAGCCGGGCGCTGGCTACTGCCAGCCAGGACTCGTCGCAAAAATTGATGCAGGCTTGCGGGTTCAACAATGCCGCCTGTACCCCCAGGGCGCCATTGCCGCAGCCCAGATCCAGAATGCTGCGATAAGCCGGGTCGTGGTGAATATGGGGCAACAGGGCACGGGTGCCGATATCCAGCTTGTCATAGGAGAACACGTTAGGCAGGGTCAGCAGTTCGGTTGTGCTGTTGCCCGGCGCCTCCAGCGGATATCGGCTGGCATAGTCCGTCAGTGCCCCGGGTTGCGTAACCGGTGGATGCGCAACAGCTGGCTGCGTGTGTTTTGCTATGATCAGCCGGGCTTTCTTGCGTGCCAGGGTGGTGTGGGTTTCGCCGATCACCTCTTCAAAATGACGCAGCATATTCGGGTGAAAGTGTTTTACCATCACGCCTGCCACCACCAGAGCGCCGGGGGGCAGGCTGGCGGCGATTTGTTCCAGCTGAAAGCGCAGGTAGGGGTGGCTTTTGGGGAGCTGCATCAACACCAGATCCGGCTTTTCCGGCAACGGCTCAGTGGCGGGCAGAAAAAGATCATCGGCCGCGTCCCTGTTCAGCTCATTGCGCACCAGGTTTTGTTCCAGCGCCTTGCGACTGATACAGGAATCACTCCACAGACGGGGCCGGAATGCGTGGAGGCAGGTGGTGAGTGCACCAAAGCTGTCGTTGGCTATCAGCAGGCGGCTGCCTGGCAGTTGGCTGCCCAGTTCGTCCTTTACATAGTGCAGCAGGTAGTCATCCGCTGCCGACCAGGCGCGCAGGGTGGGATCGCTTTCCCGGGGGTAGCGGGCCAGTTCAAAGGTGCCAAAGGGGGAGGGGTACGTGGTTTCCTGTTTTGCCATTATGCGCGTATTGATGACTGTTAACCCAAAACAATAGCCCAATAAAAAAGCCGCTTGCCAGGGTAAAGGCAAGCGGCTTTATTCAGGCTGTTAACCTGAGGAAGTCATCAGCCTTATTCGGCGATGGGACCTGCATTGCGAATCTCTTCGGCAACGTCTTCGTACTTCTCGAAGTTGGCGGCGAATTGCTTGGCCAGGTCTTTGGCGCGCTCAATGTAGGCGTCTTTGTCTTCCCAGGTGTTTTGCGGTACCAGCAGGTTGCTGTCCACGCCTTCCACAGATACAGGCACATCCAGGTTAATGATGTCGATGTGCTGGGTTTCCACGCCGTCCAGTTTGTTGTTCTGGATGGCGCTGATGATGGCGCGGGTGGTGGGGATATCAAAACGGTGACCCACACCGTAAGGTCCGCCGGTCCAGCCGGTGTTAACCAGGTACACCTGAGAACCGAATTCCTCGATGCGCTTGATCAGCAGCTCGGCATATTCGTGCGCGGGACGCGGGAAGAAAGGTGCGCCGAAGCAGGTGGAGAAGGTGGACTTGATGCCGCCACCGGAACCCATTTCGGTGCTGCCAACCAGGGCAGTGTAACCGCTCAGGAAGTGGTAAGCCGCCTGATGCTTGTTCAGGTGGGAAACCGGAGGCAGTACGCCGGTCAGGTCACAGGTCAGGAAGATAACGTGCTTGGGTTCGCCGGCACGGTTTTCTTCAGTACGCTTTTCGATGTGATCCAGCGGGTAAGCTGCGCGGGTGTTCTGGGTCAGAGACGCGTCGGTATAATCGGCGTGACGGGTTTCAGGGTTCAGCACCACGTTTTCCAGAACGGCGCCAAATTTGATGGAATCCCAGATAATGGGTTCGTTCTTCTGGCTCAGGTCGATACATTTGGCGTAGCAGCCGCCTTCCAGGTTGAACACGGCGCCTTTGGCCCAGCCGTGCTCGTCGTCACCGATCAGGTAACGCTCGGGGTCGGCGGACAGGGTGGTTTTACCGGTACCGGACAGGCCGAAGAACAGGGATACGTCGCCGTCTTCGCCAACGTTGGCGCCACAGTGCATGGGCAGAACGGATTTTTCCGGCAGCAGGAAGTTCTGCACAGAGAACATGGCTTTCTTCATTTCGCCCGCATAGCGCATGCCAGCCAGCAGTACCTTGCGGCGGGCAAAGTTGATCATCACACAGCCTTCGCTGTTGGTGCCATCACGCTCGGGGTCGCATTCAAAGGTGGGAGCGTGCAGGATCTGCCAGGCTTCTTTACCTTTGGGATTGAATTTTTCAGGACGGATAAACAGGTTTTTGCCAAACAGGTTGTGCCAGGCAGTCTGAGTGGTAACCGTAACGGCGATGTAGTGATCCGGGTCTTCGCCCACGTGCAGGTTGGAAACGAACGTGTCGTCGTTGGCAACGTGCGACTCAACGCGGTTCCAGAGTGCATCGAATTTGTCAGCGTCGAAGGGGCGGTTGATAGGGCCCCAATGAATATGCTCGCTGGTGCTGGGCTCGTCTACGATAAAACGATCCATTGGCGAACGACCTGTACGTACCCCTGTTTTAGCAACAAAGGCGCCTGTATCGGCAAGTTCACCTTCGCCACGGCTGATGGCTTCTTCAACAAGCTGAGCCGAGCTCAGATCAACGTAGGTTTTAGGTTTAGCGCTTTCCGTCATGGTTCCTTGGTCCTCACGGCTTGTGGCCGTCATATTAACGTATAGATAGTGAAAGCTGTTGGCTGTGTGTACCGCCATCCCCCTTGAATGGTGGGGGTCAGAGCGCATCTTAACCCAGGCACACACAGGCCGGGAATTCAGGGCCGCGTATTATGGCAAATAACCTCTTAAAAGGCTAAGCATTTAACGCTACTGCCCGGTCAAAAAACAGGCAATTCAAACGGGGGTTCGAAAGCCGCTGACTGGTCGGCTTGTCAGTAGGTGCTTACTGATGGCCTAAACACCTGAACTGGCAATAAATTTTCAGCTAATCAGATGACATTAGTGAGCCTGCGTAGGCCCCTGCTGGCTGTTGGGGGTAAAAATAGCGTGAATGTCCACGGAATCGAATTGATATTTTTCGTTACAAAATTGGCACTGGGTTTCGATCTTGCCGCGTTCTTGCAGGATCTCCTCCAGTTCCTCCCGGGGTAGTGAGGCCAGGGAATCGGCAAAGCGCTCACGGCTGCAGGGGCAGTGAAAGCGCACGTCCTGGCTGGCCATGAGGCGGATATCCTCTTCATGAAACAGGCGATGCAGGAGCTGTTCCGGTGCTATCCCCAGGTGCTCTTCGGTGGTGAGAGTATCCGCCAGCGTAGTGACCCGGTTCCAGTCTTCTGTCAGCTCGTCTTCGCTTTTCTCCACCTCTGAGCTGTAAGGCATGAACTGGATCAGCAGGCCGGCGGCCTTGTCGTCACCTTCCGCCAGCCAGATGCGGGTTTTCAGCTGCTCGGAACGGGCGAAGTAATCCTCCAGACAGCCTCCCAGAGAGTCCTGCTCCAGGGGAATAATGCCCTGATAGCGCTGACCGTCTTTGGGGGCGATGGTAATGGCCAGGCTGGCCCGGGTCAGCAGCTCCAGAAAGCCCTTGCCCGCGACGTCGCCATCCCACTGGGCCACGGCCCGCACGCCCTTGTCGTGGGTGCATTCCACGGTGGCCAGTTTCAGCAGGCCTTCGCCACGGGCCTGAATGATCAGCAGGCCTTCGAACTTGATGGTGGAACTGAGCATGACCGCGGCGGCCATCATCTGGCCCAGCAGCGCCTGGATTTCCAGGGGGTATTGGTGCTTGGCGATCACGGCTTTGTAGGTGCTGTCCAGCAGCACCCATTCGCCACGAATAGGGCTGTCTTCGATGATAAAACGGCGGCTGGTATCGTGATGATCCATCAGTTGTCCTGCTTTTGTTGAAACTGGATGATTTTACGACGATCCCGTTTATTGGGCCGGCCTTCCGGCACCGGATGGCTGCTGGCCAGGCTCTTGCGACGGGCGGCGTTGTCTTCCCGGCTGGCGATGCTTTCCGGGGTTTCCTCGTACAGGGTGGCCGCCTTGGTGGCGTTGCCGCGGCGGTCGCTGATGCCGGTGATCACCACGGTTTTTTCATCGAAGCCCTGTCGCAGGCGCACGGTGGCGCCCAGGGTTACTTCCTTGCTGGGTTTTACCCGCTGACCGTTGTAGTGCACCTTGCCGCCTTCCACCATTTCCTTGGCCAGGCTGCGGGTTTTGTAAAAACGGGCGGCCCACAGCCACTTGTCGATGCGTACCTTGTCCTGTTGCTGGTTTTTACTCATGGCCCCTGTGAATGCCCTGCTCAGGCATTTAACGGTTGTCGTAATGGGGGCGGCATTATATGGCTAAAGCAATCCAGTGCAACAAAGTCACCGGTTTCTTTGGGGGGGAGTTTGCTGTCCGGCTGCAGAATGGCAAGGGTGTAGGCAATGCCGGCACTGCGGGCGGATTTCAGTACCGGCAGGCTGTCGTCGATCAGCAGGGCGTGCTTTTCCTGGTATTGTACTTCCCGGGCCAGCACATCCCAGAACAGCGGATCTTCTTTAGGCAGGCCATAATCGTGGGAGCTCACCAGGGTTTCAAAATGGGCGTCGATACCGGTCTCGGCAATCTTCAGTTCCAGTACACGGCGATGGGCATTGGTAACCATAATGGGCCGGCGGCCGGAGGCGCGGACATTTTCAATAAATTCCATGGCATAGGGGCGGGTAGCAATCAGGTGCTTGACGTCGTTCTTCAGTTCGCCCACATCAAACCCCAGTTTGTCGCTCCAGAAATCCAGGCAATACCAGTTCAGCGTGCCCAGATGGGATTTAAATTCTTCATATAGTTGAGATTTTGCTTTGTCAGGGCTGATACTATTGAGCTTCGCGTAGTGCTCCGGGAGATATTCCATCCAGAAGTGGTTATCGAAATACAGATCCAGTAGAGTGCCATCCATGTCCAGTAGCACCGTGTCGATTTGGTTCCAGTCGATCATGATAGCTCCACTTGCGTATGGTGCGGGCGCTGCGTCTGACTGCAGGCGCCGCATAGGGCTGAAACAGGAATTCATAGCAGAAATGCAGACAGGTTCAGTATGACGACAAAACCCGAAATTTTAAAGCAGGAGTTGATCGCCCGGACCCGTTACTTTGGCGTGGAGCAGATCGAGTTGCGGTTCAGTAATGGCGAGGAGCGGGTGTATGAACGTTTGAAGGCACCCACGATTCCTGCGGTCATGATGGTGCCCCTCACAGAACGCAATACGGTGCTGCTGATTCGCGAATATTCCGGCGGCACCGATAACTATCAGCTGACCTTGCCCAAAGGCGCCATGGACCCCGGTGAAACGGTGGAACAGGCGGCCAACCGGGAGCTGATGGAAGAAGTGGGGCATGGGGCAAAACAGTTTACGCGTCTGAAAAAACTGACGCTGTCGCCCGGGTATATGGGTCATCATATAAACGTGGTGCTGGCGGAAGACCTGTACCCGGAACGACAGGACGGCGACGAGCCTGAACCCCTGGAAGTGATTGAGCATCCGCTGGAAGATATTGACGGGCTGCTGGCCCGCGACGATTTTACTGAAGCCCGTGCCATGGCGGCCTTGTATATGGTGCGGGATATGGTGCGCTCCCGTAAGCGCTGAAAACTGCGGGGCTGAACAGATAGTTTGTTATTGATTTTGTTAGGGAGACACGCATGTTAACGCTGGAAAAATCACTGCTGGAAAACGTATTGCAGATAGCCGAAAAAGCCGGTGAAGCCATTCTGGAAATTTACCATCAGAGCGAAGAAGTGGTTATCGAAAAAAAGGACGATAACTCCCCGGTAACGGAAGCGGATCACGCCGCTCATCAGGTGATTGTGAGTGCATTAAGATCGGCCTGGCCGGATGTGCCGGTGTTTTCGGAAGAATCCGGTGGTATCGAATTCAGCGAACGTGAACACTGGCAGGAATTCTGGCTGGTGGATCCTTTGGATGGCACCAAGGAGTTTATTAACCGTACCGGTGAATTTACCGTGAACATTGCGCTGATCCAGAACCGTGAACCGGTGCTGGGGGTGGTAACGGTACCGTTGAAAAATTCCGGTTATATCGGTGCCCGTGGTGTGGGTGCCTATAAAGTGCTGGACCATGAACCCTGGCAGGCTATCAGCGTGCGGGATATCAATTGGGATCAGCTGATCGTGGTGGGCAGTCGTCGTCATGGCGCAGAAGCACTGGATGCGCTGATTGCCAGATTCAGCAAGAAATTTACCTCTATTGAAACAGCCAACATGGGCAGTTCACTGAAATTCTGCCTGATTGCCGAAGGCAAAGCGGATATCTATCCGCGCCTGGCGCCTACCTCCGAATGGGATACAGCAGCGGCGCAGGCGGTGCTAATGGAAGCCGGCGGTGTGGTGCTGGATATTGAATTTAATCCGTTGCAGTACAACAAAGGCGACTCGGTTCTGAATCCCCATTTTTATGCCTTTGGTGATACCAGTGTTGACTGGAAAGGCATGATTGAAGGTCAGGACTGAATTACCGGACCAGATGCCAAAGCAAAAACCAAAACGAAAAAGAACAATAATAAGCAAGAGCAAGATATGACAGGATCAATTAAATCGGTTTGCATTCACAGAACCTTTGCAGCACCGGCTGCCGACGTGTTTCGGGCATGGACGGATCAGGAACAGGTAAAGCGCTGGCTGGCACCCGGCGTGATGAAAGTCACCCGGGTGGATATCGATCCCGTTGAAGGCGGCGCTTACTGTTTGCTGATGAAAGATCCCACCGGCGCACAGGCTGAGGTGGAAGGAAAAATCCGCACACTGGCAGCGAACAAACAACTGGACATTGAATGGCAATGGAAGGGCAGTGCGCAGCCGGGTCTGCTTAGCGTCGAATTTATTCCATTGAATGATTCAGAAACCGAACTGCGCCTCAACCATGGTGATTTTCCTTCCATGGATGAGACGCAGAATCATGAAAACGGCTGGTCGATCTGTCTCGACAAGCTGGCCAAAGCCATTAACGACTGAGTTTTCTTACACTCAGTCGTTTCCGTCCCGCAAGCACTACTAGCAACAGCACCATTAACCCCTGCAGGCTGCCGCCAAAGGCTTTGCTGCTGGTGTTGTTGCGGCTGTCCGGATCGGCCGTGTCGCTGTCGATACTGGCACTGAAATCAATTCGCTCCTGTGACTGGGTGTTGTAGTACAGGGTGGCTGTGGCGCTTTCGCCAGGTTGCAGCGTGGCAACATCACAGATCACCTGCCGGGTATTGACATAACAGCCCGCGGTATCGGATTCATAACGGCTGTAGTTAACGGCGGCGGGCGTAGGTATTGTCAGGCTTACCTGTTGTGCCGCATCCGGCCCGTCATTGCTGAGGGTTGCCACAAAGCTGATTTCACCGGTCTGGTTCTGATTCCAGAACTGGAAAGGCGTGGCCCAGCCCATAAAGGTTTTATTGCTCAGGGTGGTGCTGATATCGGCAATGGGGGTGTTGCTGTTATCGGTCACTGTCCACAGGCGTTCCGCGGTCATCCATTGCTGGCGTGCGGATTCATCCCTCACCAGATCCGTGTTGTCGATCACCCGTACCGCTACGCTGTGATCGCCGGAAGGCAAGCCGGCGGTGTTAAAGGTGTCGCCGGTCTGGCTGCTGAGCTGGCCATCCACCCACCATTGAATGGTCAGGTCGTGATCCTGGGGTTGCAGTGGCGATACCGTTAACAGGGTGCCGCGGTTAACCGTGCCTGCCGGTGTGGCGCTATCGATGGGTGAAACCGTCTGGTAAATCTTGATAACCAGTTGCTCATCATTCACTGGCCCGAAAGGCTGACCCAGGCTGCGCATTTTGGAATTATTGGTGGGGCGGTAAATACCGTAAACGGAATAGCGGGCCCCTTCAAAGGTATCCACACCGGGCACATCAAACCAGCGGAACCATTTGGTTTGCCGTTGCTGCATGTCGGTTTTTTCATAAATGCTCACGTTGGCTGCGCCCGGTTCGGGGCCGGTGTAGGTTTCGTCGCCACCGTAGGTGTATTCATCCGCCAGATCACCAAAGGCATGACCGAATTCGTGAATGGCTACTTCAATAGCGGAACCGTTGTTGCCGGCAACGGTGCCCAGGTTGGAACCGGAATATCCTGCGCCACCGTAAGTGGTGCTGTTGGCCAGTGCCAGTATCTGATCGACCGCCGGTGCGTTTTGGGCGGCCTGGCTGGCTTTGCTGACATTCACGCATAGCAGGCGGGCGATGTTGCTGCAGTAGTAGGTCATGTCCAGGGCTGTATCGCGATCGGTTCCCTGGGGATCATTGTCCACACCGGATTCGTTGGAAATCACATCCACCCGGTGCACGTTAAAATAATTGCGGTAGTTATCCAGAACCCCTTCATTAAAAAAACTGTTTACCAGGTTGTTGGAGTGATTAATGTACGACGGCAAATCGCCGCTGGTGTAACCATCGCCTACCAGTACCACATCCACCCGGTTACCGGTGGGGCCGTTGTTCAGTATGGTGGTGCTGTCAAAAGGTGCGGGCGCTATTGCGCCGGTGCTGACGGCGGCCTGCATGGGATTGCTGCGGTCGACATTGATCATGCCACCGCCGATGATTTCGCCGGATTCGTCGATGGCGTCGTAATAGATCACATTGGGCTGCGGCTGCAATGCGGCTTGCTGGCGGGCTTTGGTCAGTTCGTTAATGCTGCCTTTTGTGGGCGCACTGGTTTGTTCGGCGACAGCCGCGCCGGATATGAGTGTGCCGGCCACCAGCAATCCGGTTATGCGGAAGCTGTGTTTTCTATGGGTCTTTTTATTGGTGTTTACAGTGTTTTTTGCATTGGATGGGTAAAACATAGACTTACGTCCCCGTTTATCATTATTTTTTATCCCTGGCTTGGGCCTGGCAAAATAAACTACCGAAAAACGGGTACAAAGTAATATGTAGAATTGTAACTATGAGAAAGAGGTATCAGATTAGGCCCAAAGATTAGAACACTGTGCGCATAGTTTCATCGGCTTCCTGGTCATTGTGTATATCCTGACCGCGCCATTGGAAATAGAAATCACAGGGCAGTTCATCGTTGGCCAGGGTAACGGTGCGTATCAGGCGTACATCCGGCTGATAGGTGTCGAAATAGACTTTGTCTGCCGCACAAAACAACGGTGCCAGTTCCGGCAGGTTCAGCAGCTTGGCATAGCGGGCAAAATAGCAAACGTTTACGGTAAAGCTGAAGTTGTCCTCGTGGTCCAGTTTGAGTTCTGCCTTGGCGTTGAAAAAGCGCTGGGTAATGGCTTTCAGTTTGGCCAGTTTCTGTTTGCGTGAAAGGGGCTTGTATTCTTCGGCGTGAATAACGGGCACATTGTATTTCAGAAAAGCAATGCCCACCCGTTGGCTCAGCTCGGTTACCAGGCGCAGGGCTTTGGCGCGGGGGTAGCCTTGTTCCAGCATCAGGTACAGCACAATCAAGGGTGCCATTTGCCGTTGAGTCAGCTTTTCTTCACGGGAGGGTGGCTTTTGATGATTAAGCGTTTTGAACGGATTGTCTGTCCACAGACGCAGCTTGAGTTTGGCTACCAGTTTGATGGTGGTGGGCCAGCCCAATTCTTCCGCCAGGTATTGCAGGGCAATTTTATTCCCCTGGGTTACATCAAAATAATAAAGGCGCATAACTTTTTACCTCGACGCTTTAACACCTGGCCGCAACACCTGCCTGCAAGGCGTAAGCCTTAAGAGTAACTATAACAGATAAATTTTATCGGGATAGATTGGGTATGGCGTCGCCGATACTGACTGAATCCGATGCCTGTTCGTTGCCGTATATCCAGCGTGCCAGCCAGTGATTCAGACTGCAGAATTGCCAGCGGGAAAATGCCGGCGCCTGATCGGTGCTGTTGATACAGAGCTTGCCGCGGGCCCGGTTCTGATTGCCGGTGAAACTGTTTTCGGCAAATTCCAGAATGGCGGTTTCCAGTCGTGTAGTCACCAGGCTGTCCACCACGGTGATGGGGGACCAAACATGGGTGCTGTAAGGCAGCGTTAATAATGTATGGTCCTGATCAAGATCGGGGTTGTCGGTCTGAAATCTTAACCGTGCAATATAACGCCCCAGACGGCGGGTATCTGAGCCCAGCAGATGCCAGACATCCAGCATGGCCAGAGGTTCATGGAGCTGAAAGCCGAAACCGGTGATGCCACTGGCCAGCCGGCTGTCCGGAAAAGCATCCTGCCAGGTCATGACATGTTCGCCTTGCATTGGCTGTATATTCTGTAGTGACCGGGTGTGAATGAAAGGATCCGGATAGGTGGTATGAAGCGCTGTGTCGGGACCCTGCAGCAGGCTGTAGTGAACCGTCATACTGATATCCAGACGATGGTTCAGTGGTTTGATTTCATTAAAAAACGGGGGAATCTGCAGGCCGCCTTTGTTGGGTGTCCAGCCGCGGTGTATGCGGATCTGAAGCGGGCAGTTCAGGGTGCGGGTGTTTGCGCCCATAGTAGTGCCGTTTTCCGCTACCGTCCGGCATTGGTCAAAGCCCACGTAAAAATCATAGGGCCAGAGGCCGTCGGAATTGCAGGGCAGGTCAGCGGGTTGTTTGCTGTTGTCACAGCTTACTTCCAGGTCGATACCGTTGAGTATGGCGGCAACCTGTGAACCTTCCGGAACCGTCAGCTGAATATCCAGGGTTTTGTCAGAGGTGGCAAACGGGGCATTGCTGGCACCGCTAGCGTTAATGGCATCAGTCCATTGCAGCTGCCGGCTCTGCTGCAGCACCGTCACATCCGGCGAGTAAATGGCAGACCAGTAACCGCTGGGCCACATGTAGTTGCCGTCTACGCCGGTGCTCTGGGCAAACCGGAAACTGCCGCTGATATCGCTTTGCGATACGGCATCAGTTTGCGTGTAGGACGCCAGCCGGGAAATGCGATGGGGTACGCGGCCTTCCCGGGGCAATACCACAAAGCGGCGCCACTCGTGATCAAACCCTTGCCAGAGCAGGGTGCCACCGGCTGGATTTTCGCTTGCAGCAAAGACACTGGCGCTGCCCAGGAATGCCAGATAAAGCATTGAAATACAGGCTGTTTTAAGCCAGTCGTTACCGGTTCCTGCCATGGTGCCCACCTCTGCTGTTGTTATTGTTACCCTGGCGGTTGTTGCTACAGCCTTTCTTTATCTGTTGGTCAGATATTGTTCTGTAGAAATTATTGGTACGATAGTGCAATAAAATGGGCGGACGGGCAACCCCCAAAACAGGTGGATTGCCCGGGTGGTCCGGATGGGTTAGGCGGCTTCGATACGGGCGGGAATATGTTTGTGCCAGGGGGTGCCGGCGATAATGTCCTTGTCTTCGCTGGCGGTCAGTTCATTGGGGGCGATGCCTTTTTGCAGCAGGTTACCGCTGCCGTCATCGTATTCAATGCCTGTGCCGTTGGGCAGGGAGATATGCCCCGGGCGCATGGTGTCGGTCACTTCCACCGGCACCTGTAATGATGCCCGTTTGGTAGTGAGTGTTACTGTGTCGCCGTCCTTGAGGTTGTGAGTGGCGGCATCCTGCGGGCTGATGCGCAAGGTGCCTATTTTGTTTTTCTTGTCCCAGGCCGGGTTACGGATAATGGTGTTGGTGGTTTCGCCGCGGCGTTCACCGGCGGAAAGGATCAGAGGGTAATCGCTGTTTTCCGGCTGGAATCCGGCTTTAAGTTTGTCCAGTTCCGGAATCAGTTCCGGTATATGCAGGTTGATTTTTCCGGTGGCAGAACGCACCCGTTTCAGGCTTTCGCTGTAATCGCCGGCATCGGCATAAATCACGCCGGAAGGGCTATCAAGAATGGCAGCAAAGAGTTTTTCCCCCGCCAGCAGGCCTTTGAATCCCGCTCTGGCGGCATACTGGCGATTGCTGTTGATATATAGATGGGAAACCACCCAGTAAACCGCTGCCGCGGCAGCACCCTTGGGCAGTGTTTCACCGAGCGTGCGATACAGAATATTCGGCGCATAGTTAAACTGCTTTTTATTGGCAGTGATGTAAGCAAAAAAAGCCGACGCAAACAGGGCGCGATTCAGTTTTGCCGCTCTTTTCAGAAACCACAGATCCCGTTTTTTCAGTTCTCCCAACGCCGCCAGCAAACGGGTATGAATTTCTGCTTCAATCAGTGTGCCGGGTAAGGGTTCGAATAACGGGTGGCGTAAATGAAAACCGTTGCGGGGAAATTCCAGATTGAAAAAGGTATTCTCATATTTTTCAAACTGGCTGGCGGCGGGTAATACATAATCTGCTTCGCGGGCGGTTTCGGTCATGGCCACATCGATCACTACCGAAAAATCCAGGGCGCGCATGGCCTGGCGCATTTTCTGGCTGTCTGCCAGGGAATGCACCGGATTACCACTTTCCACAATCATGGCGCGAAAACGGTTGGGGTGATCCGTAAGAATTTCGTCGGGAATATTATTGCAGGGAATCAGGCCGATAATGATTTTGGAGCCCAGCACCGGGCTTTGCTTTTTTGCTGCGGCCTTTTTGGCACCTGGTTTGTTGGGATCTTCCTTGCGCTTGCCCACGCCACCTTTACTGGCTTCGTTCAGGGCCAGAAAGGGTATGGGCGTATTGTTTGTGCCGCGCTTGGCAAAGTTACCGGTCAGCAACCAGATCAGGCGCTGGATATAACTGCTCAGGGTAGAATGCAGGTTCTGTTGCATGCCCAGATCTTCAAATACCGACACGCTGGCGGCATCAGCAATGGTGTTTGCCGCCAGCCGCAATTGTTCTTCCGGCACACCACAGGCCGCGGCATAGTCGCTGATATCAATGTCTTTAAAATGCTGCAGTATCGCATCGGCACCGCTGGTGTGTTGTGCAACCCACTCATGATCGATACGGTTGTCCTGCACCAGTATCGCCACCAGTGCTGCCAGGCACCAGGCATCGCTGCCGGGTTTAATGGCCAGGTGAATATCGGCTCGTTCGGCAGTTTCTGAGCGGCGCGGGTCGATCACTATCATGGAACGTGCCGGATCCTTGCGGATATCGTTGATCACATGGCGGGCTTTGGCGAAACCGTGGGACTGCCAGGGATTTTTACCGATAAAAACCGCCACCTGGGCATGCTCGAAATCTCCGTGCACACCGGTACCGAACATCTTGCCGTTCACCCAGAATTCGCCGGTTTTTTCCTGGGACAGGGCGTTGGCCCGGTACTTTACCCCCAGGGCTTTCAGCACACCGTCGGCATAGGCGCCGCCCAGGTGATTGCCCTGACCACCGCCGCCGTAATAAAGAATCTTGTCGCCGCCGTGCTGATTGCGCACAGCCGCCAGCCGTTGGGCCACTTCGCGAATGGCGGTATCCCAGTCCACGGCTTCGTAGCTGCCGTCCGGTTTGCGGCGCATGGGGGTGTTCAGGCGGTCGGCGGCATTCTGGTAATAGTTCAGACGGGCCGCCTTGTTGCAGATGTAACCCTCTGATATGGGGTGGTTTTTATCGCCCCTTACTCTCAGGATCTCGCGGTTGTCCTGGCCGCCGGTCTGTACTTCCAGGCCGCAGTTCAGGCTGCAGAGGATACAGGCGGTGGGTTGCCAGTTGGCGGAACTGGCAGTCTGTTCTGAGGGGGCGGTCTCGGTCATGGCGGCCTCGCTGGATTTAACGTAGGTTCTTTTTTGGAACTGAAGGAATCCTATGCCCATGGCACGGTGCTGTCAACGCCCCAGCAAACACTGCAGCCAACACTGAAGCAAACACTGCAATAGCGGCTTCAGGCGATGGATTAATCCGCGGTTCCGCCAGGATTTGCCTACACTGAAACAATGCGACTCTGGAATTTATTTATCTATCAGATTGGTAAGCCCAATCGGCCCCCCGTGGTGCAACGGGGCAGACTGGTATTGCCCGGTGGCCGGGCACTGGGGCTGGTGCTCTTCCTGCTAATATCTTTGCCGGTCATGTCGCTACCGGTGATGGCAGCGCCGGCAGTTACCCTGGATAACGGTCACGGCTACCATAATCTGGCCCCCTACCTGATGTACGGATTTGAATCCGAGCCACTGAGTACACCGCAGCAGGCAGAAGAGCAGATTCAGTGGCAGCGGGCCGGCAGCCAGAATCTGAACCTGGGCTTTGCCCGGCCGCCATTATGGCTGCGCCTGGAAGTGGAAACCAACGGGGAGACTGCCAGTGAAAATGCTTTCTGGTGGCTGTATCTCCCATACTTCGCCCTGAATGAGGTGGACTATTATCTGGTGCGTAATGGTGAAGTGGTGTTGCACGAGCAAACCGGTTTTGATTTTCCTTTTTCTGAGCGATCAATTGATCACCGTAACTATCAGTTCCCTGTGGTATTGAAAGAGCGGGCCACCGTTTACCTGCGGGTGGCGGCCAGTGGTGCCCTGTTCGTGCCTCTGGAAATCTGGCAACGGGATGAGATTGCCGATCATCGGGAAAAGCATCACCTGCTGTACGGTGCTTACGCCGGTGTGATCTTCGCCATGATCATTTACAACCTGTTTTTGTTTTCGGCAATTCGTGAACCGGTTTACCTTTCCTATATTGCTTATGTGGCCAGTTACTTAATGCTGATGATGGCCAACGAGGGTTTTGCTTTTCAGTATTTCTGGCCGGATAGTCCCGCTTTCAATATTTCGGCATCGCCTTTTTTTGCCTGTTTGACAGGTGCGCTGGCGCTGGATTTTTCCATGCGTTTTCTGGATACCCGGTATTATTCACCGGTATTGCACCGCCTGATGCGTTACGCGTTAATATTGACAGCCTGCACGAGCGTTGTTGTGCTGGTCGTGGATTACGATTTTAATTTTTTTATTAATGGTCTGAGCGTTCTGTTTACCTTTCTGGTGGTGGTAACCAGCTTGCAGTGCCATCGCAAGGGGTGTGAACAGGCTTTTTATTTTATGCTGGCCTGGTTTTTTCTGCTCACCGGTATATTTGTTTTTGCCGGTGTCATGAATGGCTGGATAGTCAGTAATTTTGTTACCCGCCATTCCCTGCTGATTGGTTCCGTAGCGGAAGTGCTGATGTTTTCTTTTGCTCTGGCCAATCGCATTAATATCATCAAGGCCGAAAAAAATATCGTTATGGGGCTGCAGCAGCAGGCGGTGCTGGGTTTAAAACAGGCAGAAATGGAAATCTATGAAATTGCCTTCAAGGATCGGCTGACCGGTTTGTCCAACCGGGAAAAACTCAGCCGTTTTGTGAATGTGCAACTGTCAGATGCTGGCCGGAAACAGCCTTTTTATCTGGTAATTGTGCACCTTAAACAACTCCAGGAAATTAACAAGGCACTGGGATACGCCGTGGGGGATGAGTTGCTGGTGCGTGTGGCACTGGCGCTGCGAACCGAGTGCGAATCCTGGCTGGGTGGCGCAGGTACGGGTGTAGGCGATGGTGGCGGGTTTGATGCGGAAAAGCATCTTGGCGCTTTGGAAGGTGCCAATTTTATTGTCACCCTGGAAGAGGATAACGAAGCTCAGGTGGAACGCTTCTGTCAGCGGGTTCTGACCATATTCGATCGCCCGGTTTCCTATAATGATATGAGTATTGATGTGGGTGCCTGCATCGGTTATTCGCAGGCCGATGATAAAACCACGGATTTTGACGGTTTGCTGAAAACGGCACAGGTGGCGGCCGAAACCGCGCTGGACCGTGGCCTGGGTTACCTGCGTTATTCGGAAGAAATGGACCCCTATTCCCAGAAACGCATTACCCTGATGGCAGACCTGAAACACGCCATACTTCATGACGAGCTGAAGCTGTTTCTGCAACCCAAGCTGAGCCTGCACGACAATATAGTGATCGGCTTTGAGGCCTTGCTACGCTGGCATCACCCCCGCCATGGGATGGTGCCGCCGGATGAGTTTATCGGGCTCGCAGAAAAAAGCGGCGTGATCAATGAACTTACTGACTGGGTGATTCAAAGGGCGATCAGCTATCTTAAGTTTTTTAACGAGCGTGATCTGCACCCGCATATCTCTATCAATATTTCTGCAAAAAACCTGCAGCAGCCGTTCTTTGCGGAGCAGCTGATTCAAAGCCTGAAACGCAAAGCCATAGAAGCCGATGCCCTGTGCCTGGAAATTACCGAAACCGCCATGATGGATGACCCCGACAAAGCCATGGCCTGTTTACTGCATTTGAAACAGCAGGGCTTTTACCTGTCGCTGGATGATTTCGGAACCGGCTATTCCTCCCTTTCTTACCTGAGTCACCTGCCGCTGAGTGAAATCAAAATCGACCGCAGTTTTGTGGCAGACATTGAAAAGCAGCAAACCCCGGTGATTGTGGAAACCACCCTGAAAATGGCCAAAAGCTTTGGCCTGGTATCGGTGGCAGAAGGCATAGAAACCGAAGCAGCCCTTAAGCGGATTCGGGCCATGGGTTGCGATGTGGCCCAGGGCTACTTTATTGCCCGGCCGCAATCGTTTGAGGATGTGGTGAACTGGTTGGCCACTCAGCCCGGTTACGAGGTACTGCGCCACGGCGATGTGAGCCAGCTCAAGTTCTAATAAGGAACCCGTTTCGCTATACTGGCGCCATGACCTGCCAAAGAATCAACGCCAAAGGTAAAACCCATGCGCTGGGATGAGCTGAATACCCTGCCCTGTTCCATTGCCCGCACCCTGTCGGTGGTGGGGGACCGCTGGACCCTGCTGATCCTGCGCAACGCCTTTATGAAAACCCGCCGTTTTGATGACTTTCATTCCCAGTTGGGTATTACCAAACACCTGTTATCTGACCGCCTCAAAAAGCTGGTGGCAGAAGGTGTGCTGGAAAAGCGCGCCTACCAGGAAAAGCCCCGGCGTTATGAATACCGGTTAACGGAAAAGGGCCTGGATCTGTATCCGGTCATGCTGAGCCTGGTGGCCTGGGGGGACAAGTGGATGGACGAGGGCCAGGGCGCACCGGTGCAGTATGTTCATAAAAACTGCGGCCAGCTGACGGAGCCCTACCTGGTTTGCTCCGAGTGTAAAGAGCCCATCCGACCCAGGGAAATACAGCCGGTGCCGGGGCCGGGGTTGAAGTAAATGCAATGAACCGCCCTTAAAAGCTGTTGCAGACTAATCGCGGTAAACAATCTACTATTCAGTCAGTGTTAGCTCCTCTTGTGTGGCCATAAAATGATCAATGTCATGGTTCGCTTTATCGAGAAGTGTTCCCGTAAGCAGCTGCTGGTATTCAGTCTGGCGCTGGTGACTGTGATTGGCTTTTTTGATCATTGGTCCGGTCCGGAAATCTCATCTTCCATTTTTACCTGCTGCCCATACCGGTATCTGCCTGTTGCCCTTATCCTCAGATGTCGGTGTTGGTGATCTCAGGCAGGAGAATGACCGGATGGGAAGGGATGAATTTGCTATTCCGTTTGTGGCAACAGGACAGTCCGAAGCCCGAAAGGTGATGCGTTAATGTTTTGCTGCCCCGGGTACCTTAAAGGATAGCGAGGGCTGGCAGGCTTCCTTTAGTGCTGGCTTGGTGACCTATCGTGATTTTTTGCCCGAGGTTCCTGATTTGATCAAGCGGGCAGATGAGTGGATGTACAGCGTTAAAAAGACCGGCAAGAATAATATCGTCTATGGTTACGATGATGCGTTTCACTGCCGGGAAGTATAACAGTTGGTTTTGCGGTTAGTGGGTCTGTTATTATGTGCAGCCATTTCATTGCAGGGTAAGAGTTGATGTCGGAAGATGCTTCAGGCTTGTTTGTAGTTGGTATTGGTGCTTCAGCCGGTGGGCTTGAGTCACTGAAGCAGCTTATTCATGCCCTGCCCGAGCATATGCCCTGCGCGTTTATCATTCTTCAGCATCTTGATCCCTCGAAAACCAGCCGGCTGGCGGAGATACTGCGGCTTTCCAGCAACTACAATATTCAGCAGGCCGCCTCGGGTGAGCAACTGGAAGCGGGCAATATCTATTGTATTCCTCCGGGCAGTATGGCGGAAATACAGGATCACAGGGTTATACTGCGGCCGCTCAGCGAAGGTCTGCCCCGTTACCGCCTTAACACCATTGATGCACTGTTTCAGTCGCTGGCCGATGCTGAGGCCGGATGCGCGGTGGGTGTGGTTTTATCCGGCGCCGGTCAGGACGGCGCCAAAGGCTTTATCAAGCTGCGTCAGGAGGGCGGGCTGACCATTGCCGAATCGCCGTCATGCGCCCGTTTTCCCAGCATGCCGGAAGCTGCCATCAAGCTGGGGCATGCCGATATGGTGCTGCCACCTGCGGAAATCGGTGCCGCCATAAAACAATACATTGAAAGAAAATCGCTGATCAGCAGCGAGCAGGGGAAGGAACTGGAAATGGAGTCTGAAAATTATCTGCAACAGATCCTGGAGCTGGTAGCTGAAGGGTCCGGTAATGATTTCAGCGGGTACAAGTCAACAACATTGAAGCGTCGTATCGACCGGCGCATGTCTATAGCGGGCCTGGATTCCCCGGCAAGGTATCTGGCGTTTTTGCGGGAAAATGCCGAAGAACGCAAATTGCTGGCAGCCGACATGCTGATCAGCGTGACCCAGTTTTTTCGCGATCCTGAAGCTTACGAAATACTCAAAGACTGTGCCCTGCCGCCATTGTTTGCAGACCGGGAAGACAACCAGGCGATTCGTATCTGGGTGGCGGGCTGTGCCACCGGTGAGGAAGCCTATTCCATCGCACTTTTGTTGTTCGCGTATCGGGAAGCCCGTCAGTTGACAGTACCCATTCAGATTTTTGCCACTGATATTGATTCCGGTGCCCTGGATTTCGCGCGCGCCGGCCTTTATGGCGCCGATGCTGTTAAATGGGTGCCGGCCGATCTGCTGGAACGTTACTTTACCGCAGAGGGCGAAAACTTCCGTATATCCAAGGATGTGCGCAGTTCTATCGTGTTTGCCATGCACAATCTGGTGAGTGATCCGCCCTTTTCCCGCCTGGATATGATTGTCTGTCGCAATGTGCTGATCTATCTGGAGCAGTCGATACAACGGCATCTGATGTCGTTATTCAGCTCGATACTGAATAGTGACGGTGTTCTGTTTCTTGGTACTTCGGAAACTATTGGATTGCAGGAAGCCAGATTTCAGGTTATCTCCAAGCAATGGCGTATCTTCAGGAATGCCGGCGCGGGATCGCTGGAGCGCAAGGATCTACTGCTAAGTACCGGCATTCCCAATCGGTTCAGCAATACCGGGGCAGAGACTCTTGAATCTTCAGGAATGCTGTATGCTTCGGAACGTGATTTCAAACGGGCAGTAGACACGTTGAGCCCGGCACTGCTGCTGGTAAACAGCGACAATGATGTGGTTTATACCCAAGGGAATGTGCAGCGGTATATCAGCCTGTCCGAGGGAGCGCCCAGTTATGATATTTTCAATCTGTTGCATCCGGCCCTTCGCTCCAGCATCCGGCCGCTGATGAGTAAAGCAAGGTCGGAAAACAGTAAAATTGAAATCGAGCAGATTCCTTTTTCGGATATCCTGTTGCGAATCTGTGCGGCACCGGTTAAAGAATCCTTTGGTGGCAACCATATTCTCCTTTCCATTGAAGAGCAGAGTGATTCGCAATTGAGCGTCAGCCATTCCGAGCCGGAGGACAGCTGGCTGGTGATGCAGCTTGAACAGGAACTGCAGTCCACCCGGGAGGATCTGCAAAGAACCATCGACAAGATGCGCCTTGCCAATGAAGATCTGCGTGTGCTGAACGAAGAGTTTGTGGCCATGAACGAGGAGCTGCAGTCTTCCAATGAAGAGCTGGAGAGTTCCAAGGAGGAGCTGCAGTCACTTAACGAGGAATTGCAGAACACCAACTGCACACTGGATGCCAAAGTGCACGAACTGGAACTGGTGAACAATGATCTGGCCAATCTGATCAGCAGTACGGATATTGCTACGGTTTTTCTTGATAAGAACCTGAATATCATGCGCTATACACCGGCCACAACGCGCATTATGCACCTTAAACCCCACGACACCGGCAGGCCCTTTACCGACATTGCGCATGTGTTTAAAGGCTTCAATCTGCTGGATTCCGCCAATGATGTCTTGTCCAGCGGTTGTCAGCATCAGCGGGAAGTGAGTACTGCCGATGGAGAGGCATATATTTGCCGGGTATTGCCCTATCGGGTGGACGAGGGGCCGGTGGATGGGCTGGTGGTCACCTTTGTTGATGTGACGGAAATCAGAAATGCCCGGGAAAAGTCAGAACAGTATGCCTTGCAGTTGCAGCAGCAAAACCAGTTGCTGGAGCTGCCCATTGTGTTTGCCAGGGATATGGAAGACAGAATCGTGTTCTGGAATGCGGGGGTTGAAAAGTTCTATGGCTGGCGCCGTGAAGACGCTCTGGGTAAAGCCTCCCATGAATTGCTGAAAACCGAGTTTCCCCAGTCGCTGGAAGAAATAGAGAAAAGCATTGTGGAAAAAGGCTACTGGAATGGCGAGCTTCGCCATCTCTGCGCTGACGGCACAGGGGTGGTGGTTGACAGCCACTGGGCTCTGGCGCGTGACAAGAACGGTGAGCCCTGGGCTATTCTGGAACTGAATAATGATATCAGTGATCGGATTGCCTATCAGTCGGAACTGGAATATCTGGCCAATAATGATCCCGTTACCCAATTGCCCAATCAAAGTCTGCTGCTTGAGTTGCTGCAAACCAAAGTGCAACAAGCGGCGCAGTCACGCACAGCACTGGCTTTGTTGCTGCTGGATCTTGACCGCTTCAAAAATATCAATGATTCGCTGGGGCATGAGGTGGGAAACCAGCTGTTAGTACAGGTGGCTAAACGGCTGCAAAACTACGTCAGCAATGAATGCTTTCTGGCCCGCTTTGGTGGCGATGAATTTGCGCTGCTGGTGGAAGGTCAGGATGTTGTTAACCGGGCGTCTCATTTGTGTGAAGAATTACTGAAGACCTTTGCTGAGCCTTTCTGGCTGGAAAACCAGGAGTTGTTTGTGGGGGTCAGTATCGGTGTCAGCGTTTTTCCTGACGATGGTCTGGATGCTGAGGGGATTCTCAGATCCTCTGATTCTGCACTGAACATGGCGAAATCCGAAGGGCGTGGCCAGTATTGTTTCTTTACACCGGGATTAAACCGGCAGGCGCACCGGCATCTGGCCCTTGAGCTAAGGCTGCACAAGGCGCTGGAGAAGAATGAAATCTATCTGCACTACCAGCCGCAGGTTTCGCTGAAAACCGGCGATATTGTGGGCGCAGAAGCATTGATGCGTTGGCATAATGAAGATTTGGGATCCATTTCTCCGGCAGAATTTATTCCTGTGGCTGAAGAGAGTGGCCTGATTGTTGGCCTGGGTGAATGGGCGCTGCTTGAGGTGGTCGATAAACTGAAAACACGCCAGGAAGAGGGTAAACCCCGCCTGCGCCTGTCAGTCAATATTTCACCGGTGCAATTCCGGCAGCCGGAGTTTCTGGATAAGGTCAGCGAGTTGATCAATGCCGGTGGATTTAACCCGAATGATCTTGAGTTCGAGCTGACGGAAACACTGCTGATATCGTCCCCTGAAAAAGCCATTGAGATGTTTGCCCAATTAAGGGCTTTGGGGATACGTCTGTCCTTCGATGACTTTGGCACCGGCTATTGCTCGTTACAATACTTGCGGCATTTACGATTGCATCATCTGAAAGTGGCTCGGGAATTTGTACCTTTTGATAGCGATGATCAGGACAACATTTCCATTTCCAAAGCGATCGTATCACTCAGTCATTCGCTGGGGATTGAATGTACGGTGGAAGGGGTTGAAGGTGAAAACCAGATGCAGTTTTTCCAGTCATTGAATTGTGAGCGGGTCCAGGGATTTTATTTCAGTCCGGCAGTGCCTTTTGAAGAGCTGGAGAAAATGCTGACAGGACGCCAGTTTCAGATGAGTGAATAAGCCGGCCACTCAACGGAGTGGCCGGCAACAGGCTAAAAAAGCCGTTTTACTGCATTACAACCGGATACGAATAGTAGGCGACCAATCGCTCCACTGTCCGTCACGGCGAGCGCGGATTTTCACGTTGTACTGGGAACCCAGACACAGGCCTGCAGCGGTTACCCGTCCGCGACCTACCTGGCCGTTGATCACGCCGCTATGGTCTGTCAGGCAGCCGCCACCGAAAAATCCATCCATGTGAATTTCATAGCCGTCATTGAAGGGTGTGGGTGTCCATTCAAATTCACCCCAGGTGTGACAGCAACCGGAATCCACTTTACGTAAATCCAGGGGCGGACGCAGTTCGGTGCCTTCGTCTGTTGAACCGTCGCAGTCGTTATCCAGGCCGTCAGGAATTTCCTGGGCACCGGGGTAGATGCTGCTGTCGAAGGGCGCACAGTCACTGCCATCGGCGGCGCCGTCGTTATCATCGTCGCCGTCGCACAGGTCGCCCAGGCTGTCGCCATCGTTATTGGCCTGGTTGCTGTTGGCTGCGTTGGGGCAGTTATCGTTGGCATTCACCACGCCGTCGTTATCCAGATCGCCGGCAGCGCAGCTGTCAGGGTTGTTGGACGGACAGGGATCTGTGGCATTGCTGGCACCGTCACCATCCAGGTCGCCATCAGGGTTGTTCAGGCAGTTATTGCTGGCATCGGCGGGGCAAAGGTCTTCACCGTTGGGGATGCCGTCTTCATCGATATCACCGGCAGGGCAGGCATTGGTTGCATCCGTGGGGCAGGGGTCGATACCGTTGTTCATGCCGTCGCCATCCAGGTCACCGGCATCGCAACTGTCGGGATTGTCGGAAGGACACACGTCTTCGCTGTTAATCACACCGTCGCCATCCAGATCACCCTCTGGATTGTTCAGGCAATCGTTGGTGGGATCATCAAGACACAGGTCTTCAGCGTCGGTAATGCCGTCGCTGTCGGTGTCCCCGGCGGGGCACAGGTCGTCAGCGTTTTCGGGGCAGATGTCCTCGCTGTTAATCACACCGTCATTGTCCAGATCGCCCACGGGGCAGGAGTCGGGATTGTCGGTGGGGCATACGTCATCGCCGTTTTTAACGCCGTCGCCATCAAAGTCCCCTTCAGCATTTTCCAGGCAGTTGTTGGCGGGATCTAACGGGCAAACGTCGGCAGCATTCAGAATGCCGTCGCCATCCAGGTCACCTTCGTCACAACTGTCGTCGGCATTCAACGGGCAGGGATCTTCTTCGTTGATCACGCCGTCGTTATCCAGATCACCGGCAGGGCAGGAATCGGGGTTGTCTTCGGGGCAGGCGTCTTCTTCGTTAATTACGCCGTCACCGTCGAAGTCACCGTTGGGGTTTTCCAGGCAGTTGTCTTCGTCATCATCGGGGCAGGGATCGCCAATGCTGGCATCCACAAAAGTGGCAGTAATGGTTTTGGGCATGCCGGCGGTGGTAACGCAGATCCCGGTGGCCAGGGAATCGTCGGCACCGTTACTGCAGTTTTTGTCGGCATCGGTGTAACCACCGAATTCGTAACCGCTGGCGGCAGTAGCCGTCAGGGTGACCTGTTCGCTAAAGCCCGGATAGTTAAAGCTACACACCACATCGGGACAGTCGATATTGCCATCGGATGAGGCAACCGTTCCGCCGGTATTTTCATTACCGAGGGAATCGACAACCGACACCGTCAGATTACAGCCGCTGAGAGTGGCCACCATGGCCCCTGCCAGCAGGGATCGTTTCAGATCAATAGTCATTGGAGTCTCCAGAATCAGAGTTCAATTAATTTTTTATTGGTTTTATTTGGCAGTCGCCGGGCAGTGTCAGCATTGCCCACGCCCGGGGCTGCAGGATTATTGGAGCACAGCTGGCACCATGGTGCTATGCGGCGTAGACCAAAATTAGTCCATATGACGGATAGGGCGTTATAAGGAAAGGCTGCTTTTATAGGTGTGTCAGGGTTCTATGACCCGGCAACGGCATCAGGCAGGCGGATATCGCTCAGTTTCCAGCGCATTCCGTAACGGGTAAAAATAATGCGGGTTTTTTTGCCGTCGTTACCGGTTACCCAGAATGAACACTGAGAGGTTGAATCAAACGTCATATCGGCCTGATCCAGTATGTTGGTTGGTTCCCGGTTTGCCGTGGTGTTACCCGTTTCCTTTTCGGTTGTATTGCCGTTGCCGCTTTCTGTTTGGGGTGTGTCGGTATTGGCAGATTCGTTTGCGGCATTTTTTCCGGGTGCTTTCTGTGTTTTGCCCCGCATCAGATTGGCCAGGCCCTGAGGCGTCAGTGAGTGCTCAACAATTTTGTCCACTGCCTGGCTCAGGAAGGCTTTTGCCAGACTGGCCATGGGATTGTTGTTGGCTCCCAAAGCCTGATCGGTGGTTTTTTCCATTTGCTGATTGAGTTGGGTTTTGATGCTGGCGCGCAGGGTTTCAAAATCGATGTTGTTTTCCAGGCGTTGTGAGTCATTGCTGCTCAGTTCGGTCTGGATCCGGTGCATGGTCATAAAGGGGCCTGCTGCAACGTAGCCTGCGAAAACGATGGCGAAAACAAGGGCGGCTCCCACAAGGCCGGCGACTTTGATTTTTCCTTGTTGGACTTTTCCTTCTTGGATTTTTCCTGCCTGGATTTTTCGAACCTGGTTTTTTTCCGCTTGGCGCTGCATGGCGTTCTCCTGAGTTGGCTGGGGAGTCTAACCATGGGGTACTGTGCCTGTCCATGTCTGAAAACCCGATAGTGAATTCAGGGCACCTCTAAAAATTGTCTTTTTCCGCGTTAGCTGCGTCAGCTCCGTCGGATGGCCGCCCCGCTCGAATGCTCATTTACTTCGTGTAAACTGCGCTTCTGCGCGCGGTGCTTTCTTGCTCTCACGAAAAAATCCTAATTTTTAGAGATGCCCTTCAGTTCGCAGACAATCATCATCAAAAAGTTCAAAAAAATTCAGTGGCAAGCCGGGGTATGGCGTGCTGATATGAGTTGATGTATTTGTCTCAAATGACCATGCGGGCCAATCCGGCAACGAAAGCTGTCAATCAAGACAGTTTGAAAATGAAGGACTTAGCGAAGATAAAATTTGTATTTACGAACCAAGACGAACGTGCTAAATTCGGCTAATCTTTCCGGTTAATCCAATCGTTGACCTTTGCGTCTCTGTCTTTAGTCTCTGCTGCCAATATATGCTTCCTGATTGTCATTATTCTAAATAAGGCGGGTGTTCTTTTTATCTTCCATCAATGACAACAAAAAAGTGAAGCTCATGGATAAAGATACTCCTTTCGTATTGCCGGGTTACTTTCTTGAGTGCATGAAAATCCGGAAAATCCTGGGGATTTCCAACGATTTTATTATCGACGCTACTGGCTGGGATATGGTGGCTTACGAGCAGAATCCCCAGCTCCTGTCCATCAATCAGATAAACCGTATCCTGGATTTTTTCTATAAAGAACTGAACATGCCTTACCTGGGTTTGGCGTTGGGCCATCAGTGGCGTTTGTCCTGCCATGGTCTGGCGGGCGTGTCTGCCATGGCGCAGCAAACCTACGGTGAGTGCCTGGAGGCTGCCAGCAGGTTATGTGACAAGGCGTTCCCGGCGTTCGCTATGGAATTTTACCAGCAGGATAATCTGGTGGGGCTGCGCATCAGCGAAGCCATGTCCCTGGCGCCTTATTCTCACTTTTATCTGGAGGCCATCATGGTGAATTTTTACAACATCTTCCATTTTTTACTGGGGGATGATGTGGAACCTGTGAAGCTTGCCTTCAGTCACGAAAAGCCCAGCTACAGCCATATTTATGCCCGATATTTTAAATGCAGTCTGGAATTTGGTGCGCCTGTTACTGAATTTGTGGTGTCGCGAAAACTGGCGGCGCGGGAACTGCTGCTGGCCAATCGCGGCACGGCGGAAATGGCAGAGCATACGTTTATGCAGAGTGTGCCGGATATGGAGCTGAACGGTTTGCCCAAGCGTTTGCGCCTGTTGCTGATTCAGAGTATGGGGGCCTTTCCCAGCCTGGAAAACGCCGCACGTAAAATCGGCATGAGCGGGCGCACCCTGCGGCGTAAACTGAATAACCTGGGCACCAACTATCAGGCGGAGATTGAACAGCTGCGCCAGGAGTTTGCCATTAATTACCTGATAAAAAGCAACCGCTCAATCACCGATATCGCTTTGCGGCTGGGTTACTGCGACTCTTCTGCCTTTAGCCGCGCCTTTAAAGGTTGGACGGGTGAAACACCAAGAGACTACAAAAAGAAATACGGCGACCCCGAGAAAAACTTTTTGCTGGAAGAGGTTTCGGAGCAATCCATTGCGGATGCCGAAGAAGCGGGATTATTGCCGGGAAAACTGGAGCGCAGTATCGGTTGATGGTGTTACATCACCAGGCTTTTAAAAATTTTGGTGATCACCCGGATGTGTTCTTCAAACAGGTCGCTGTCCCGGTAATCCTTGCCGGACAGTTGCTGTTGCATCCCCTGGGTGGAAAACACGCCTAACGTCATATTGGTGAGGGCAATGGAATTGGCGATCACTTTGTTCAGGCCAATCTGTTTGCGTTCATTCTCCGGGATTTCAGTCATAAACTGCTGCGACTGATCGGTAATCTGGTGAATCCATTGCAGCACTTTCGGATTAATCTGATCCGCCGGTTTACAGAATTCCTTGTGAAGAATCTGTGCCGAATAAGGGTGATCCGCGTGCAGTTCCATTAACCGCCGCGGGATTTCATTAATATCCCGCAGCGTCAGATCCGCATGATTCCAGCGATAAATCTCATGATAAAAAGGCGTTAACGCCCGTTCGATTACCGCTGCATAGATGGCTTCCTTGTTGGCAAAGTGAGAGTAAATACTGGGCTCCCGAATGCCCACCTTTCTGGCGATTTCCCGCAGGGTGGTGGCCTCGTAATTTTTTCCGGCAAAGACAATCTCGGCGGCATCGATAATTTTCTCTGCGGTGGAATTAGGTGCGGCTTTCACCGGTTGGGTCTCGGCTGGCTGTTCCAATGTGGCTTCTCTCTGTTCCAAGTTGTTGAAATTCCGGGTTATTCCCTGGTTGGTCCTGCTCGGGGCCCGTGACTCCGTTTTGCCTGTTGTTCGTGGTTTGCCTAATAGGCGATAGGCTGATTTTGCCAATTATGAAAATATATTGCAAAAATATCCTGAAATTCGTTATTTTGGAGGGGTTGAGCCTAACCATTGATAGCTGTGCGCTCATGAATACGCACAGCCAGGGAGACAAGAATGAGAAAAGCCCTGATCGCCGCCCTGGGTGCCTTTCGCAAAGCCAATCTGCTGATGCTGAAGTGGCGTGGCAAAACCCTGGACGATGTGGCCGAGCAACGGCTGGTATCCGGACAAAGCTGGGAGGAGTTCTGCGATACCCTGAAAGCCGCCGGAGCCTCGCTGTCATTCCCCGGTGCGCCGACGGATGCCTTTAACCAGGCGGAAGGTTATCGTTATCTGACCCGGCTGGCCCGTGCCGGGCTGGAAGCCTTTGTGGAATACGCCGATCCCAAAGCACCGGTGCTGCACCGGGTGGTGCATGAAACCGTAAAGATGGGTGCCGATAACCCGGATAATTTTTATCAGACCGCCTGTATCAGCGGCGACTACGAATACCGCATTCGCGGCAAACGCAACAGCGTACATTACCTGAGCTTCGGCACCCAGATTGGTCATTATGGCCAGGGCGGTGGGCTGCCGCCTTCCGGTTATATCGAATCCTCGGATATTGAAGTGGATGATGAAGGCTGCTTTACCCTGATGGTGAGCTGCAAGCCTTACGACAAAAACTGGCTGCCCATGAAACCGGATTCCGGCAACCTGATTGTGCGTCAGACTTTTCTGGATCGTGACAAGGAAATCCCCGCGGATCTGATCATTGAACGGGTTAACAGCGACGGCCAGCCTGCAGAGCTCACCTCCAAAATGGTGGATGACGGTTTGAAATCTGCCAGCACGCTGGTGGCAGGAGCGTCACTGTTGTTTGCCAAGTGGGCCCGGGATTTTCAGAAGCACTCCAATGAATTGCCGCAGTTTGATCCCGAGGTGTCTCTGGCCGCCGGTGGCGATCCCAATATTGTGTATTACCACAGCCACTGGGCGCTGGGCCCCGATGAAGCGCTGGTGATTGAAGCCACGCCGCCGGAGTGTGAGCACTGGAATTTCCAGCTGAATAATTACTGGATGGAGTCCCTGGATTACTGCTACTTCCGTATACATACCAACAAACACCTGGCCCATTATGAACCGGATGGCTCCGTCAGAATTGTTGTGGCGCACCAGGATCCCGGACTGCCCAACTGGCTTCAGACCGCGGGCCATGAAAGCGGCACCATGTGTTTCCGCTGGATTCGTTCCAGCGAACATCCGCAACCGCAAACAAGAGTAATGAAACTTTCCCAGTTAAAGCAGACATTTGCTGTTGCACCGAAAGCAAAAAATAAAACCGCCAGCACCGTTGAGTAAGGACAGTATCATGGCATTAAGAAAAACCATTCAGGAAACCAGCCGGGATTATGCCCACCCTTACCGGCCTTTACCCATTGCTTTGCTGAACAAGGCGGGGCACATGATGGAGAAAATGGGCATGCACTCAGCACTGGATGTGAACAGCCTGATGCAGAATGCCAGTAAAAAATCCGGACTGTGGGATTACGGGGATCTCTGGTTTAAAAAACCGTTACAGGTGCTGGTGGACTCCATTAATCAGGAAGCTAACTTAACGCCCTTTGGCAAATTGGTGCAGCGTAACCGGCTGGAGTCGGCCCTGATTACCCGGTTGCGAGTCGAATCCCTGTTAAAAGAACATCCGGAAATTCATGATATTGAATTGGGCAAGGTGATATTGATTGCCGGCCTGCAACGCACCGGTACAACAACATTGCACCGATTGATTGCCGCCGATCCGCAAATGCGATCGCTGGTGTCCTGGGAGGCGTTAAACCCGGTGCCCCTGCCGGGAGAAAACGGTAACCCGGTGAAACGTATCAAACAGGCCAAAATGGCAGAAAAAGGGCTGGCCTATATCGCGCCGGAGTTTTTTGCCATTCACCCTGTGGAACACGATTCGCCGGAAGAGGATGTGCTTTTACTGGATCTGTGTTTTATGAGCCAGGCGCCGGAAGCCACCATGAACGTGCCTTCCTATGCGGCATGGCTGGAAACCCAGGATCACACCCCGGCTTATGAATACCTGCGCACCCTGCTAAAAATTCTGACCTGGCAAAAACCGGCACAGCACTGGGTGTTGAAAACCCCGCACCATATGGAATACCTGGATGTGATCATGAAGGTGTTTCCCCAGGCCACCATCGTGCAAACTCACCGCGACCCGCAAAAAACCACCGGCTCGTTTTGCAGCATGGTGGCTCATGGCCGGGGCGTATTCAGTGATCAGGTCAATGCCCATGAAGTGGCCGACCATTGGGTGCGCAAGGTGCGGCGTCTGATGGAGCGTTCCATTGCTGTGCGGGAATTGGCGGGAGCGCACGGCGATGCCAGTCGCTTTGTGGATGTGTCTTACTATGATTTGCTGAAAAATCCCGGTGCCGAAGTGAAACGCATTTATGAAACAGCGGGAATCGAATTTGATGAAAAAACACTGGATGCGGTTCAGGGCACCAGCAAGCGTAATGTGCAGCATCGCTACGGTCGCCATGTGTATCACCTGGAAGACTTTGCCCTGAGCAAAGAAGGCATCGAACAGCAGTATCAGTTTTACCGTGAAAAATATCAGATTCCATACGAATAACGGCCGGCATAACCAGGGAGTAAAAGATGACAGATTCCAATGATAAAAAAGGCGCCAATGCCGTAGGCCATAAAAATGTGGTAACGGCTGTGGCCACTGCCATTTACGATATGTTCAGTTCCAAGGGCCAACTGGACCCGGTACCGGAATCGGTAACCATTAAGGGAAAAACCTGCCTGGTAACCGGTGCCAATAGTGGCCTGGGTAAAGCGGTGGCCACGCAGCTGGCAGCCCGTGGTGGCAAGGTGATTATGGCCTGTCGCAGCGGCCATAATGAAGCCGCGGAGGAAATTCGCCTGGCATCGGGGAACCCCGATGTGGAATTGATGACGGTGGACTTATCGGATCTGGAATCCGTAACCGAATTTTGTGATCAGCTGCGTGACCGTGGCATTACGCTGGACATAGCGGTAATGAACGCGGGCCTGATGCCGTTGCATGCGCGCAAGTCGCCGCAGGGTTATGAATTGATGTTTGCCGTGCACTTTCTGGCAAACCGCCTGATTATGGAACGCTGGCTGCAGGACGGCGTGATCAAACCCGATACCAATCCGGAAAAAACACCCCGCATTGTTTTTGTGTCTTCGGAAGCTCATCAGTCATCGGATCCCATCGACTTTGATCACTTTGGTGCCTTTCAGCCCTATGGTTTAAAAGACGGCATGAAATTTTACGGCCTCAGTAAACTGCATTTGTGCGTGCTGGCCAGTGAACTGTCACGGCGCCTGAATCCCCAGGGCAGTACGCAGGTGGCGGTGCACTCGCTTTGTCCCGGGCCCATTGCCTCCAACATTGCCCGTGAATCGCCGGTGTATATCAAGCCGATTCTGGCGCCTATCATGAAAGCCCTGTTTCGCTCGCCGGATCAGGCAGCACAGCCGGTGATTTATCTGGCCTGTTCGCCGGATATGGCAGAACGCAGTGGCGTGTACCTACACATGATGAAAGAAAAATCACCCTCGGCAGAGGCGCTGGATGAAAACAACGGACAACAGTTGTGGGATAAAAGCGCCAACCTGATCAAACCCTTTATGCACGAACTGGCAGAAGCAACACCATGAACGCGCTGACAAAAATGCTGAATCATTTATCCCGCCGCTGGTTTGCCGGGCACCCGGCAGCAACACCGGCGGATATGCGGGGCAAACGGGTGGTGGTAACGGGAGCCGCCCGCGGATCCATCGGATTTATTACCGCAAAAACCCTGGCCAGTTGGGGGGCGGATGTGGTGGTGTCCCGCCGCTCCAATGCCGACGCACTGGCGGCAGATATTGGCGGTGAACTGCCACTCAATTGCCGTGGTGCGGTAACGGGTTTCTCTCTGGATCTGGCGAAAGCCGATTCAGTGGCTGACTTTGCCGAAGCCGTTCACCAGCGGTTCGACGGATTGGATGTGCTGATCAACAATGCCGGTATCCATCTGGATCTGTTGTCGGAATGGAAAACTCCCAGCCTCACCCAGGATGGGTTCGAAATCCACTGGCGCACCAACTATCTGGGGGGCTGGCAACTGACCCGCGAACTATTGCCGTTGTTGCAAAAGGGCGCTGCCACCACCGGCGATGCCCGGGTGGTGAATGTGGTGTCGCACCTGCACAGCAAAGGTCTGAATGAACATTTTTTTAACGCGCCGCAAACCTATAATTCCTGGCAGGCCTATGGCCAGTCCAAACTGGGGCTGATTCACCATGCCATGGAAATAGAGCGCCGTTACGGTGCCGCCGGCCTCCACGGGTATGCGGTGCACCCGGGTTCCATTTACACCAATATTGCCCATCAAGGGCTGGCCGGCCACGGTTTGCTGCAGCGGGTGCGGCAGTCGTTGGGATTTATCGAAAAGCGGATATTGCTGACACCGGAGCAGGGGGCACAAACCCAGCTGCACTGCGCTACCGCCGCCGCGGCTGAACCGGGGAAATACTACCAGCGTTGTGCGGTAGCTCAGCCGGATCAACAGGCCATGGATCTGGTGGTGGCACAAAAACTCTGGCTGCAGACAGAGCAGTGGTGGCAACAGGTTAATACCAGTCGCGGTGCGGCAGGCCGGTTAAAGGAGACACTGGATTATGCCTGAGCATACGGTGTATTCCGATCGCGTTGAAATTGATGCCCCGATAGAAACCGTGTGGCAGGTGTTGCTGGATTTCAAGCAATATCCCGAGTGGAATCCGTTTACCTACCGGGTGGAAACGGATTTGCAGATCGGCAGTCCGGTAGACCTGTATGTGCGTCTGCCAGGGCGGGGTAGCCGGCTGCAAACGGAATATGTGCGGGAAGTGAGTGCCCCGGAAAGGCTTTCGTGGGGCATGACCATGGGGGCGGATTTCCTGTTGCGGGCATTGCGGCAACAACAGCTTTATCGCCTGTCGGATTCGCGCTGTTGTTATCAGTCTACCGATGCCTTCTCCGGCCTGCTGACACCTGTGGTAAGGCTATTGTTCGGCAGCTCCATTCGCAATGGTTTTAATGCCATGGCCTATGCCCTCAAGCAGCGGGCGGAACAAATCGCCACGCTATAACCCTGCATTTCACCTTTCAGCCACGCACTGCTGCATATAGCAATTTCTGCTATGACTAGTGGTACATATTCTTTTGCGCTATCTTGTACTTCTCATACCATGGGCGCTTTTCAGAGTTTAGTGGAGTAACAGGTTGTGGAATGGCAGGGTTGGTTTTCTCTGATGCTCACTGCAGGAGCCTTGCTGCTTCTGGTGCTTACCCGGCTCGGGCCCCATCTGGTCATGATGGGCGTGCTGACCATTTTGAGTGCAGCGGGGATTCTCAATGCCGGTGAGGCGCTGTCGGGTTTCAGTAATTCCGGACTGATTACGGTGGCCGCCATGTTTATTGTGGCCGCGGGTATTCATGGTTCCGGCGGTGTGGATTTGCTGGTCAACAAGTTGCTGGGCCAGCCGGGTTCGGTGCGCTCTGCGCTTTCCCGTATTTTTGCCCCGGTGGTGCTGTTAAGTGGTTTTCTTAACAACACGCCTGTGGTGGCCACCCTGATTCCGGCGATTCATGCCTGGTCCCGCAAAATCAAGATTCCTCCCTCCAAATTGATGATTCCCCTGAGCTACGCCTCCATTCTGGGTGGCACCCTGACACTGATTGGTACCAGCACCAACCTGGTGGTGAACGGGCAGTACCAGAGTCTTACCGGCGAGCCCGGCTTTTCTATTTTTTCTATCACCGCAGTGGGTATTCCGGTGGCGCTGGCCGGGGTGGCTTTTATGCTGCTGCTGTTTCCGCGAATGCTCCCGGATCGCAGCGACAAGCAGGCCTTTGGCAATCTGCGGGAATTTACCCTTGAGGTGAGTGTGGATCCCAACGGACCATTGGTGGACAAAACCATAGTGGAAGCCGGCCTGCGTCACCTGGAACGGATTTACCTGATCGAGATTGAACGCCGGGGCACCGTGCTCACCGCCGTGCCGTCGGAAGAAAAACTTCAGGGATCGGATCGTCTGGTGTTTGCCGGGGATACCCAGGCAGTATCCGATCTGTTGCGCATTAACGGGATAGTGGCATCCACCGAAACCGGCCATTCCGAAGCGCTTACCAAAGACCGCGCCGAGCGGCGCCTGGTGGAAGCGGTGGTATCACCCCACTGTGCCGCGGTGGGGCAGGCCATTCGTGATGCCCGTTTTCGGGATCGTTATGGTGCTGCGGTATTGGCTGTGGCCCGTAATGGTGAGCGGGTAAAAGGTAATCTGGGCACCATTAAACTGGAAGCCGGTGATACCCTGTTGCTGGAAGCCCGCCCGGCTTTTGTTACCCGGCAGCGTTACAACAAGGATTTTTTGTTGATTAACGATCTGGATGAGGAAACACCGCGCCATGATCGTGCCTACCTGGCCTGGGGGATTTTGCTGGTGCTGGTCACTGCCGCCGGTTTTGGTGTGATCAGCATGCTGAATGCAGCGCTGATCGGCGCGGGGCTGATGATTCTTACCCGCTGCTGTTCCGTTAACCAGGCGGAAAAAAGTCTGGATCTTACGGTGCTGGTGACCATTGCCGCCTCCTTTGCATTGGGCGCTGCGCTGGATAAAACCGGCGTGGCAGGGTTCCTGGCCGGTGCCATTATTCACCTGAGTGCAGGAATACCCTGGTTGATGCTAGTCTTGACCTATATTGTGGTTTCCATGCTGACGGAAACCATTACCAACAACGCAGCGGCAGTACTGATGCTGCCCATTGTGCTGGAAATAACCGAAAAAGCCGGCCTGTATCATGAACCTTTTGTGTTTGCTGTCATGATTGCCGCCTCTGCCAGCTTTGCCACGCCCCTGGGCTACCAGACCAATCTGATGGTGTACGGCCCGGGTGGTTACCGGTTTAATGACTTTTTAAAAGTGGGGCTGCCGATGAATGTGTTTATCGGGGTGGTAACGCTGGCGGTGCTGCTGTTGGGCTGGCCTTTGGTAAAGGCATGATTTAACCGTTGTAATTTGGCTGTTTGGGTGACTGTTTAAATAATTATGGATTTTCTCTGGATTTTATTTGCCTTTATTTGCGGGCTTGGGGTGAAACTGATTTCGTTACCGCCCCTGATCGGTTATCTGTTTGCAGGGTTTGCACTCCATTATGCCGGTGTTCAGCCGGACGATACCCTGAATAACCTGGCGGATCTCGGCATTACCCTGATGCTGTTTACCATTGGCCTCAAGCTGGAAATCAAAAGCCTGTTAAAGCCCGAGATCTGGGCCGGCTCCCTGTCCCATATGGGTATCTGGATTCTGGTGTTTATCGGGATTTCCATGGGGCTGGCGGCACTGTCCTTGCCGTTTTTTACGGAACTGGACTGGAAAACCGCCGCTTTACTGGGTTTTATGCTCAGCTTCAGCAGTACCGTGTGTGTGGTAAAACTGCTGGAAGACAGCGGCGAAATGAAAACCCGCCACGGCAAGCTGGCCATTGGTGTATTGGTAATGCAGGACATTGTTGCCGTGCTCTTTATGGCGCTGGCTACCGGCAAGCAACCGTCAATCTGGGCGGTGGGCTTGTTCGGGCTTATCTTCCTGCGGCCGTTGTTCGATAAACTGCTGGATAAATCCGGCCATGGCGAATTGTTACCTTTGGCCGGTTTTTTTCTGGCCCTTGGCGGTTATGAGTTATTTCAGCTGGTGGGTATCAAGGGTGACCTGGGAGCGCTGGTGCTGGGTGCGCTCATGAGCGGCAGCCCCAAAGCCACGGAGTTGTCGAAAAACCTGCTGAACTTTAAAGATCTGTTCCTGATCGGCTTTTTCCTGTCCATTGGTTTTACCGCACTGCCCGATGTGCCCATGCTGTTAACGGCACTGTTGATTGCGGTACTGCTTCCCATCAAATTCCTGTTGTTCTTTGCTATCTTTACCCGCCTCAAGTTGCGGGGTCGTACGTCTTACCTCAGTGCGCTGGCGTTGAGTAATATCAGCGAATTCGGTTTGATCGTTGCGGCTCTGGCGGCAGATGCGGCCTGGATCAGCGAAAGCTGGCTGGTGATTATTTCGCTGGCGGTGGCCATTTCCTTTGTGTTTACCAGCACCATTTACAAGAGCGCTCACCAGATTTATGTACACTACCGGGATACCATCAAACGTTTTGAATCCGAAGAGCGTCTGCGGGAAGATGCCATGGAACAACCGGAACGGGCCGAGATTCTGGTGATAGGTTTGGGACGTGTCGGGTTGGGTGCCTACCATGCGCTGCACAACATGGCAGGCGAACGGGTATGGGGAATGGATGCAGACCGGTCCCGTATCAGCGCCATGCGCAAGGAAGGCTGCAATGTATTCCCCGGCGATGGTGAAGACGCGGATTTCTGGGAGCAGATTGATCTGAAAAATGTAAAACTGATTCTGCTGGCGTTACCTTCCATTGAAGACAGCTGCAACATTGTGCGCCAGATTAATAACACCAATTTTAAAGGCAAGGTGGCTGCCATTGCCCGTTATCAGGATGAGCATCAGCAGCTGCTGGATGTGGGCATTGATAAGGTGTTTAACTTTTTTACCGAAGCCGGTATCGGTTTTGCGGAAGAAAGTCTGCACCTGATCAAGACCTCTTAGCCTTGTCTGGTGTCACACTCAGTACCATAACAAACTTACTTTGATTGAATCAGCATATAGCTGCATTGACCATTTGATACTGGTCTCTAGATTTCATCAATAGCGGCGTACTTGTCCGCCAGAAAATCAATCAGCGCCCGAACCGCCGGCAGCAATCCCCGCCGTGAGGGAAAAACGATATGTATCATTTCCTGCCGCGGCGCCCAGCCGGATAACACGTGCACCAGTTCACCGCGTTCCAGTTCGTCGCGCAGCATCAGGTTGGGTAGTTGCACCACGCCAACACCGGCTACAGCGGCCAGCTTCAGTGCCTGCATATCGGTGGTGACATAGCGGGGATTAAAGTGAACGGTTCTTTTGTCGCCACTGGCGTTTTCCAGCACCCAGCTGTGATTTTCGTGGGAGGTGCCCCGGCTCATGCTGGGCCATTTCACCAGATCTTCGGGCTCCCGGGGCAAGCCGTGGGTTGATACCAGCGAGGGGCTGGCCACCATGCACTGCATGCGCCCCGACAGAATCCGCACCACCAGATCGCTGTCTTCCAGGGGCAGGGGGCGAACCCGCAGGGCCAGATCCATGCCTTCCCCCAGCACGTCCACCCGCCGGTTGGTGGGTTCCAGGTGCACGGTCACGTTAGGGTACTTCACCATAAATTCCGCCAGCATTCCCCCCACATGAAAGTTCAGCAGCCCCACCGGGCAGGTCATGCGAATAATCCCCCGGGGCTCTGTCTGTATCGCATCAATGGCTTCCTGGGCGGCTTCCGCTTCCACCAGCATGGCGCGGCAGTGTTCATAAAAGCGTTGCCCGGCCTCGGTGATCACAAAGCTTCTTGTCGAACGCTGAATCAGCCGCACGCCGAGCCTTTCTTCCAGCTGGGAAACCCGGCGGCTCAGTTTGGATTTGGGCACGCCAATGGCCCGGCTGGCCGGGGCAAATCCCTGATGTTCCACGGCTTTGGCAAAAAAGTAGAGGTCGTTAAGGTCCTGCATTTTATTGTCCTGAATATAGAACACTGTGGGTGATATTTGGATTCTACACAGGCGTTTGTTGCGGGTATAGGATGAGCTTCAAGGAGGACGCTATGAAATCTGTAACTGCTATTCACAATCCACCGCCCATGCACTGGGTGGGAGACGGTTTTCCGGTTCGGTCCCTGTTTTCCTACGACCGTATGGGCGCGCGTAATGTCAGCCCCTTTTTGCTGCTGGATTATGCGGCGCCCCGGGAATTTTCCCCTGCAAAAGCACCCCGAGGTGTGGGTTCCCACCCCCACCGGGGCTTTGAAACCGTCACCATCGTTTATGACGGTGAGCTGGAACACCGGGATTCCACAGGTGCCGGTGGCCTGATAGGCCCTGGCGATGTCCAGTGGATGACCGCGGGCGCCGGTATTGTGCATGAGGAATTTCATTCCCGGGCTTTTACCGCGTCGGGCGGCACCGCCTCCATGGCTCAGTTGTGGGTGAATCTGCCGGCAGAGCACAAATCCGCGCCGGCCAATTATCAGACCTTGCTGAATCAGGATATTCCCAGGGTATCCCTGAACGAAGGCGGCGGTCTGGTGCGGGTAATTGCCGGTAGCTATATGGGGCATCAGGGCCCAGCCAGGACATACACGCCCATCAATATCTGGGACGTGCAGCTGGAGGTGGGCAGTGAAAACACCCTTTCCGTACCGGACGGGCACACCCTGATGATTGCGGTGCTCAAAGGGGCGGTGTCGGTGAACCAGACAGAGACGGTGCACGAAGCCGGGCTGATTCGCTTTGACCGTAAAGGTGAAGCCTTTAGTCTGCAAGCCAACGAGCCGGCACGCCTGCTGCTCATGAGCGGACAACCGATCGACGAGCCGGTGGTGGGTTACGGCCCCTTTGTCATGAATACCGAGGCGGAAATCCGCCAGGCAATCAGAGATTTTAATGAAGGTAAATTCAATGATCTGCCGGCAGTGGCAGAACTTTGATTGCCGTATGCTAATCTGATTCAGAGTTACGACGCGCCCAAAGGCTGATGGGGCGTAATAGTTTCAACACCCTCAACATCAATCCGGTGCGGGCTTTATGCCCGCCAGGGAGACCCGCATGAGCAATCTTGCCAACCAGTGTGAACAACCTTGCGATGCCCATGAAGGCTGTGGTGCTATTGAGCTGGTGATTGAACCCAGAGAAAAAGACCTGGGTGGTTTTTCGGTGCGGCGGGTGTTGCCTACAGCGCAACGTAAAATGGTGGGCCCCTGGATTTTCTTTGATCATATGGGGCCTGCGGAATTTCCGGCCGGGCAAGGCATTAACGTGCGCCCCCACCCCCATATTGGTATTGCCACGGTGACCTATTTGTTTGAAGGCGAAATCCTGCACAGGGATTCTCTGGGTAGTGAGCAACCCATTCGCCCCGGTGATATTAATCTGATGGTAACCGGCAAAGGTATGGTGCATTCGGAACGGGAAAGGCCGGAAATTACGGCTACTGATCATCGCCTGCATGGCTTGCAGTTATGGCTGGCGTTGCCGGAAGCGCTGGAAGAAACGGATCCGGCATTCTATCACTACCCAGGAAAAGCTATTCCGCAAACCACGGTGAATGATGTTCCGGTCAGGGTCATGATGGGCAGTGCCTATGGTGTGACATCGCCCGTAAAAACCTTTGCGGACACCCTGTACCTGGAAGCGGATCTGCAGACAGGACAATCACTGGAATTGCCGGATGCCGACGAGCGTGCCGTTTATGTTGCAAAAGGTGAACTGACAATCGGGGATACGCTGTTGCCACAGTACAGCATGGCCGTGCTCTCCCGGACTGCCGGGGTGCAGGTGCAAGCGCAGCAGGGAACGCGCCTGGCTCTGGTGGGTGGTGAATCCTTTAGCCGGCGCTTTATTGAATGGAACTTTGTATCCAGCCGCAAGGAACGTATTGAACAGGCGAAAGCCGACTGGCAGGCCGGGCGCTTTGCCAAAGTACCCGGCGATGAAACGGAATTTATTCCGTTGCCTTAAGCACACGTGTAGCGGCGGTTAGCCATTAAAAAGGCCGCTCTACCGCCACGGAAAACAGATAGCCTTTGACCTCGTTTTCAAACGGCATGGAGTAATAGGGGTTGTACACCACGTTGCCTTCCACGCAGCTGTTGGCATTCTGTGATTCGCAGGCGGCGGTACTGGTTTCCGATATCAGGTAACCGAATGCGGCATCGATCTGCGTGTCTTTGTCGTATTGCCAGCCAAATCCCAGGGTATAAAGATCCGCATGGCCAATGGGAAAAATAAGATCGGTGCGGTCGTCGGGAATGGCTGATTTGCGGGGTTCATAGCCAGCCCTTAGTACCCACTGAAAGTTAAGCTGGTATTCAACACCAAATGCCCAAGAGCTGACATCCTCGTAGTGGCGGCTGATCACCATGCTGCTGGGTGTGGTTAAATCAAATCCGGCAGCGTTGCTGATGGCCGTGCCCAGATTCAAAAAATCCACATTGCGATCAAACTCGAACACCAGGGCATCCCATTTGCTGTATTCTGCCCATTTGTAATCCACGTTCACCTTGAGCGATGGCAATACCCGAAGGGATACACCCACCGCAAAATTCTGCGGTACGGTATATTCCATTTTTACTTTGCCCTTCTCCACCGGCAGGGCATTCATTGGGGCACCGCCGAGTAAGCCCAGCAGGCCGGTTATCAGGGCATTGTCTTTAAAGCCTTCGGTGGTGTGGAGAAATTTTTCCGAGTTTTCCATGGTGAAATCACCACTCATATCCGCTGTAGACTCGCTGTGGTACACAAACCCTACCGATAAAAAGGGCGTGGGGTCCCACAGCAATCCCAGGTTGTAGCCAACGGAAAAAGCATCTTCCATTTCCATGCTGAGCAGGCCGGCATTGTCGTAGGGTTCAAATTCAATATCCGGTAACGGGCTGTCGGCAATATTGTTCAGATCACGCAAATAGCCAATGGTTAAGGTGGGGGCACGGAAGTTGGTTTTTACCGCCAGCCCCTGGTAATTGAAGTTGATGCCCATGCCAAACGATAGTTCATCCGTTAGCTGAATTGCCAGGGTGGGGGAAAAGTAGGTGAGCCGGGTCAGCGCCACCTGATGCCCCTGATAAGCGCCGGAACCATCCAGGTCACGGGTAAAGCCGATACCTTCCGGCACGTAAACGGCGGTAGCCAGGGTCATATCGGCACCGGGAATGCTCAGAGCGGCACCGCCCATGGGAAATGCCAGCAGCGGTGTTTCTTCAACACCCAGAAAAGGCACCATCACAATGGGGTCGCCGGAACGGCTGGTGGTATTGGCCACCGGGTCTATGCCCCAGCAGTTGTTGTGGGCAGAGGCTACCTGACCAGAGTCGCCGGGATCGGCAATGGGGTATTCACTCTGGCAGAATTCGTTAATGTCATAATAAATTTCCTTGCCCTCAGGCGTCGGCAATGTGGGTTCACCAAAACGGGATTCCAGTTGCACATGGGCCATCAGCAGTTTCAGGTTTTGATAACGGCCTTTGATGCGGGTTAAACCGGCGGGGTTGAAGTGTACTGAATCCACACCGGGCGGATCGGCGGTTACCGCGTTAGCCAGGCCCAGGGCCTTGGGGTTACCGATCGAAAGGTTGTTCAGCATCTGGCCTGCTACCGGCGAGCTGACAAATAACAGGGTAAGCAGAACCCCTGAAGACAAAGTGGCCTTCATTTTAAAATCCCCTTGAATGCTTTAATACCTTGAAAAGCAGTTGTTTATATTTTTTGTAATAGGTCTAGTGTTGTTATTTCGAACTCTTTGGAGACCCGCTCTACCTCTTCCACAAAGCCCCCCAGGTTCACGTTTAAAATAAAGGACATCGGTGCATCAAAACTATGAAAAAAGTTATCAAAATGATGAGGAATCACCACTTTTGGGGTCAATTTTGTCAAAATTCGCTGGGTGTAGTTGCGGGTAAAGCCCCGACCGGATATGCCGCAAAGAAAGTAATCCACATCACGGTGGCGAATATTGTCTTCAATTAAATTGGCACTGCCCTGATGGTAAAAGGTAACCCCAGCCACCTTGATATGAATGCCAAACACCTGGCCGCAACGGTAATGTCCGCCACTGAGGCAATCCAGGTGCTCGCAGCAAATTTCACCCTCGTAGGGCACTTTCATTCCCAATAACAATTTGGAATGTACGCTTTCAATAAAGGTCACTTCAAAAGGGCCCATTTCGTACACTTTGTTGCAATCCACTTTCGTGGCTTTGTGTTGCAGTTGATGCAGCGCCATCAATTGATAAAGGGATTGCGACCCATAAACGTGCGCATCAAACGCCCGCACAATATCGGGTACGTCCAGGGCATGATCAAAGTGGGTGTGGCCCACGACGATGGCATCTGCACTTTGCACGCACTGATCTATTGATTGCCGGTCTGGTTGCAGGTAGTGCTGACTTAACACGCGCTTAAGGCTGGGCCGGGAAAAGTAAGGATCTATCAGCAGGGTGAAACCTTCGTATTCCAGGCTGAAACCGGCTGTTCCCAGCCATTGCAGGGTTAAGCCTTCCGGCAGCTGATGGTGGTGCCGGTTCCAGTTAAGATCTGTCAGGGTGCTGCGATCGTTCTGGTGGCGTTGTTCCGGGTGTACTATGGCTTCCCAGAGTCCTGTTACCTGTTTCTGAGCCAGTGTCATTGTATTTCCTGGTGTTGTAGTTCCTGTTCAGGGAGAGCGGACAAATCCCTCAAGGCCTGTCGTATGTAGGTTTTGCGGTCGGGGAAATGGGCTTTTCGCAATGATTCCAGTTGCTGTAGCTTGTCTTTCCGGTCCAGGCCCTCGGTGGCCAGCAGCGTGGCTTTGTCTTTTTCGTACTGGGGGCTGCGGTTTGTTATTGCCGGTATGTCATGGGGTTCGGGAGTGTGCTGCTTTTGGCTGTTCATGCCCTTGCGGTAGCGATTTAGCATGTCCAGGTCATATTGATTGGCGTTGGCAAACCAGTCGTTGTACAGCTCCGGTAATGTATTTTGCTGTAGCTGCTCCCGCCGGTCGAAAAAGTTTTTTATATTCTGAAGATCCTGTTGCGACAGTTGCATGGCTGCTGACGGTTTATGGAAGTCTCCCAGCAGCTGATCATAGTCGTCAAGATAGTCGTTATAAGTTTTCCAGAGCGCTTGCGCCTGTTCAGCGGCTTTGTCTGTCAGGTGCTGGTGAATGTTGTTGATTACCAGTGTGTTTAGTTGTTCCCGACTCACTTCATGCTGTGCCGCCAAAAAGTAATCGAAGTAGAGTTTGAGCAGTGAGTCCTGAATCAGGTTGCCGTCTTTATCTGTGCGCAATCCCGGTGGAACCCGGGTACCGCGCAATGAATACAGTGCCTGCGGTGGATCAAAAGGCGAGCTGGTTGTCTCATCGCGGTCGGGTTGGTGAGCCGTCGCCATCGGTTCCGGCGTGGTTGGCGATCTTTGTACTGCAGCGGCAGGATCGGAGTGGGCATTGCTCACCGGGGCTTGCGGGCCTTTAAAGAGAGTGAGATCCGTTAACCAGTAGGCCCCGGCTATCAGCAATACCCATCCGACAACTGCAACAGCAAGGTGTTTTTCGGCCATCAGAGCCCCTGTTCCTTCAGGCGATTCATATGGGTGATCAATACGGTAACGGGATCGGGTTTGGGGGTTAAACCGAAAATCTGATTCACCTCATCCAGATGATCCCAGTAGTAGCTGTTGGAAATAACTTCTCCCAGGGCGGCGCTGCAGGTGGTAACGACACCGTCATTGGCGCCGCCACCGAGTAAATGCTTAATGGCCAGGTAACTGATATCCATGCCATAGCCACTGGGATCCAGCAGGTTCTTGCCGGACTTGAACAAATTGGTGGGGGAGCCCCTGCCAACCCAGGAGTAAATGGGAAACGCGTAGGACACCGTATCCCCCTGTTCATTTACAGTGGTGCCGGACACATAACTTTCACCCGGCACATTGCAATCGTCACTGAAGCCAAAGTCACTGACCTGGCGTGCAAATTCATAGGAACCCTCGGTGGTGGACATATAGAGGGTTGGCAGTGCGTCCTGCTCCAGGTCCTCACCATTCAGTATGCCGTTCAGCCACATCACGGATTCAATAACCCAGACAATGGCATTGCGCAGGCCCGGCAACAGCCCACCAATATCGCCGTTAAGATCCCATACAATATCGGCGATTTGCGAACCGCGATGGTTGCCGCCAATGGTGTTCAGTGAGGCGACTTTTTCCGGATACAGAGCAGCGTAAGCGCGAACCGTGTAGCCACCCTGGCTGTGGCCGATCAGGTGTACCTTGTCTGTCTGGTGTTCTGCCAGTATGTCATCAATCGCGTCGGACAATTGGGTTACCCGAATGTCCCAGGGTGCCAGTGAGGAAAGTAGTGGCACATAAAATTTGTCGTTGCCCTGTTCTTTCAGGCGTCGCTCAAATCCATACCAGTAATCCACAATGCCAAACATTTTCGGGGCACCGGTAAAACCGGTGGCGGTTACCACCGGGTAGCGGGTAGTGGCGTAGTCGGACGCCGCAACGGCACCCCGCGCCGGGGATAATAAAATCAGTAAAAACAGAAGTTTAACAGCCATTGAATAGCGTAAAGTGAGGTCCTTCATAAAAGCTCCCGGTTATCGTTATTATGGGAAAAGCCAAGTGTCACTCAGGAGCAATGAATTATCTTGATCAAGAGCGCCGGTTCTATGGATCAATAGCGCAAAACAGTTTGCAGCTATCTGTTTATGTCGGTGTAAAACATGCCATTCGCAATATTGCCAAGTGCAGCTGAGCTGTTTAGATTTGAGGTGGGGAGCCACAAGAATAAAAACAGTGAGGGAGCTTATGAAAGCCAATGCAGCGGCAATTGACTGCGCTGATGGTACCGTGCGTATTGGTTATCTTCAGTCGTTGCTGGATTATCTCGATAACCATCAGTTTGATAAACGCAATGTCGCTGACGCTGACCTGCTGGCGCGAATCGAAAAAAGTTCTCTGGATGTGCGAGTGCCCATCAGCACCTGGGGCGAATTGCTCAATAAAGCCATTCAGGTGAGCGGTGATCCACAGCTGCCGCTACGGGTGGCGGACCAACTGTTACCCAAACACTGGGGTATGTTTGCCTACATGGTAATGAGCTGTAAAACCCTGGCAGACACGGCCGCTATCCTGCAGCGTTATGAAAAACTGATCGATGAAGTGAACGATACCCGGTTAATGGTTTGTGGGGATAAGGTGCATCTGCAGTGGATTCCCATCGTCAGTGAGCCCTGTCCGGCTTTTATGCAGATATCGCTGGCCAGCTGGGTGGCGTTCGCCAGACGCTATACATTGAATAATCATCTGGTAGCAGACGTGCATTTTACCCACCCGGAACCTGCGCAAACGGATTATTATCATAAAGTGTTTGGCGGCGAAGTGTTGTTTGATCAGGAAGTGACACAACTGATATTTCCCTTATCCTATTTGCAATTGCCGGTAACCCACCATAATGAGGAAATTAACCGGCTGTTGATCAGTCAGGCGGATCATCAGATTGAATCCTTGCGCAACGACAGTCAGGTGCTGCAGGAAGTGCGCCAGGCGATCAAGGTTCGGCTTCACAAGGGCCGTGTCACTTTAGAGCAGATTGCCGACGAGGTGGACATGTCGCCTCGTAATCTGCAATACAAGCTGGAAGTTCAGGGAACGACTTTTCAGTCACTGCTTAATGATACTCGCCTGGAAATGGCGCGCTTTTATTTGCAGGACCCGGCCATGACCCTGGCGGAAGTGGCTTTTTTGCTGGGGTTTTCAGAACAGAGCCCCTTTACCAAAGCGTTTAAAAAGTGGAGCGGCGAAACTCCCGGTGAATATCGCAAACGTGCGGAGCGATTACCCGCCACGAATCCGTTTGCCGGATAGATGTCTCAACGGCGGTTGCGGCTGATGCATTCACACCAGCCGCAACTGTCTTCATATGTGATTTAATTCAATTCACTGACAGGCACCTTCAGCATGACCACGCTTGATGGATAGGCCATGCTGTTGTGAATGGTGGTGACGCTGTCTTTAACCCGTTCACGCTGTGTCAGATTCAAAACCCCCTGAGCCTGATTGCTTGGGCTGATGGATATCCTCAGCTTGCTGCCTTTGCGAATCAGGGCACTGGTGGGGAAAATCTCTACCGATACTTTGGTCACTTCTCCTGGTACCAGTAGCTGCTCTTTTTCCTGGGTAAGAAAGTGATAGGGCTGCACCATCTCCCCATCCAGATAACGAGATTTCTGTTCATCCACCGCGCCCATGGAAGCCAGCAGCAAACCGCTGGATAGCTGTGCCACCCGACCCTTGGCGGTGACCTCATTCACCCGCACTGAAAGTACGGCATCGGTATGCGTGCTGGAAATCCAGAGATCCGCCTGAATCGGGCCATTAATGTAATAGTCCTCGGTCATGGGTTCAGTTTCATAGTTCAGAGCGTCCTGCTCCAGTTCGGTGTTGTCCCAGTGGCACTTCTTCGGCGGTAAAAAAGCGGCTGCACCCAGGGTCCATTGCACATAACTGGGCGAGCATTCGGTGCCATCGCTGGGTGTAATGTGCAGATTCAGAAGGCCGCCATCGTCGCTTTTACCATAGTGGTATTCGGCAAACTCCGGTGTTTCCATGCTGTGAGAGGGTTCGTCATCAAACGGCATCATCCGGTTCAGCGTACCGTCACCATGCAGGTACCAGCGATCAGTCACCGCTTGCGGGTGGGGCCAGTCCGTTGCGGTTGCAAAGCCCTGCCACAAACCAAATTCCCGATGCTTGATATACTGGGTAACCGGCGGAATACGTTCGGTACCGGTTGCCATGCCTTTCAGGTGGTGATCAAACCATTGCAGCATTAAATGCATGAGCGGCGCGGTTTTGGTGGTGCCGGTGAAGGATTGCAAAAAGTTGGTCACATGGGTGCCGCCAAAAATCATTAAGCGGGTATCGACCTTGTCTTTGAGTGCGTCATATAACAGCGGCGCATCCCGCTGAAACACATCATCCAGAGATCCCATAATAAAGGTGGGCGCTTTTATCCGGTCGATGTTGGTCAGCGGGGAACGGGTGCGCCAGAAATGGCCGTCGTAAGCAATGTCCGGATGACCATTAAAGGTTTTATCGATCAACGGCAGATAGAAGTTATCGATCTGGTCCACGTGCTGTCGGGTAGACGCCATGATCGGTTCCATCAGGTGAGGGAAGCGCAGTATATTGGGAATATTCTGAGTGGACAGTAGATGTGTGGCAGTCATCCACAGGCTCATAAAAACGCCGTTGATCAAACCGCCGGTGCCCACCGTGCCCCGTTGCGGATCCCCCATGGGCACGCTGGCAAAAATGGCCTTGATATCGTCGGGGCGTTGTTGCGCCGTAAACAGGGAGCTAATGGCCATATAGGATGCACCTGTCACCCCGATATTGCCATCGGCCCAGGGTTGCGTCTGAATCCAGTCCACCACATCGCCATAGCCGGCTTGTTCGGTTTCACCGAAAAGCTCCCAGCCTCCTTCGGACATACCGCCGCCGATTACATCGGCCGATACCATGGCATAACCCCGCTTGATCATAAAGGGATCCGGTGCGCCTCCCAAGATGCCTCCGGGCGCGGTAATCATGGAGGTAAGCCCGATATTGTAGCCGCTCTGTACCAGTATCACCGGAAACGGCCCCGCTGCAGGTGAGCCATCCTCATGGGCCGGCAGGGTGACTTTCAAAGCAATTCGGTGGCCGCTGCTGGTGGGTATGTACTGCATATCGGCGCTATGAATCTTCGGGTATTCTGTGGGCCGCGAGTAAGTGTCCTGCCACAGCGCTTTCCCCGCTACCAGTTCCGGGGTTTGTTCGGCGACAGTGTGTGTATTCGCCTCGGATGACTCTGCCTGTTGCGGGTTTTCCGGCTCCCCTCCGGATTGCCCGCCACCACAGGCAGCTATTCCTGATATCAGCAATACGCTGAGTATTGCCTTGCCTGATTTCCCTCTGCTAATCCATTGTGTAAACACTCTTGTTACCCCTTGTTGTCATTTTTATGTTGCTTCCAGAACAAAGAAAATAACGAGAGGTAGCAGGTGCTGTATCGATCAGATCCCCAGTTTTATTGATCTATCACGCAACGGGGGGCTGTCTTTTTTATCCATATGCCAATGGGTATCCGGCAGGAAGTCTATTTGTCATTGAATGAGAGAATGAAGAGGCGATGCCTTATATGCTCATAAGCAAGATCGCATTGAAAACTCCGCTCTTCTTTTGTCGAGTCAGAATTGGTGTGATATTTTCTATGGATTCGATGCCCCTGAAGAGTACGTCATTTCATCTGGAAAAATAACGAAAATAGGGAAATTTAATGAAGACTGTTTCACACTTTTCAAAACCTCTTTGGCTCCTGGTTTCCGCTATGGTTCTGGCCGCTTGCACACTGGTTGTGCCGACCTGGTTAATGCCATTGGGGAAAATGCGATTGCAAAATCACATACTTCCATCCCAGACTCAGGATACATTCTATGTGATTAGCTACACCCAAGGTTATGGCAGTGGAGAGCTGGAACATTTCGACATGGAAGGCAATCGGATAACGACATCTTCCTTGCCTGCTTTGGATTCAGGCGGCTTTCTTGAAGAAGTTATCGATCTCCCGGGAGATGATTTTTACCTGGGAGCCAGCGCTGCCAGAGATGTCGTCTACTTTGATCCTATATCCGGCGTTTTCTGGCAGGGGTTCGGCGACACCATCCTTGGTGATTTGGACAAGCTGAAACTTGAGAGCTTTTTTAGTACCCAGCAAGGCGAATTGGTATTCACAGGGCAGCTGACTGAGAATTACGGCACGCCCGAACAACTTTTTTACCAGGTGCTGGGGCTTGTGGACAAGCAAGGTACGTTAAAGGAATTCTATCAATTCCCGGAATATGATGAACTCCATCTGGTGCAAACCAATCAAGGCGATTTTTTCCTTAAGGGTAAATACCCCTGGCCGGTTAGTGAAGAGAAAGGTCGCACCTATACAATCACCCGTTTCGATCAGGCACTGCAAGGACCAACCGAAGTATTATCCGAAATCGAATTTAATTTACACGCAGCCGCAGGCGATTATCTGATTGGCTACACCCGGCAGGATGCTTCCGGGTCAACGCTTCAAGCTATACATCAACAAACGTTTGTCGCTCAGGACATCATCCTGGAAAAGCCCTTTGCCTATACCAGCAAATTTCTGGATGGCAAGGATAGCTTCTATTCCGTGATAGAATTGGAAGATGGCTCTCCGCAGGTGTGCAACTACAATTATGACTTTGAACAACAATGGTGTCAGGTCATAGAAATGCCGGGAAGGATTATGGATATCCAGGTGTTGTCCGATGGGTCAATCGGTTTCACGCTTTATTCGGTTAGTGATGAGACCATTGGTGTACGGTTGGCCGATGAAGCGGAGAGTGGTTATGGCTGGTTCGAAGTGGTAGGTCGTCACGAAAGACGTTTCACTCACTACATCATCAACCCCCAGGGAAAAATCACCATGAATGCTAGGGAGGCAGTATATTCACACCAGGGATTGATGGTGGGTTGCGGGTATTTACAGGCTTGTCCGGAGCCGGAAGTTACCTCACCGGGTATCTGCAACCACGAAGATTCGGCGTTTCTTAGTCAAACTCAAATGATTTCAGTGGTCAACCACTGCGAAAACGTCGAGGATGGTTGTGGTACGCTCAACTATTGCAAAGACGAAGAGTTCGACAACTGGACACGCCAAATGGTCTTTTGGTCCAAATAGGTGTGTTATTAAACCTCAATTGCGGAAGTGAGCTGGGGTGGCAACTTTGCGGCCCCGGCTCACCCCGTTTCTCCGTTGCTGCCACGTAGCGATAACTGCATACGGTCGGCATTGGCATATTCGAAATAAACGAAACCAAAGAAATATACGAATTGCTGGTGCGGTTGCCTACTGACATTAGGGAGTCGATGCTTTCTGCATAAGTCATTGGAATTTAAGCTTGTATTGCTCTCTGGCTCACAATCCCAAACGCTTGGCTGATTCGATCATCTTGATAGGGGTGTGCAGGTCCACGGATTGCTCGATGCTATGTCGTTTGGATGCCTCAATTCCCATATATTTTTCCTCTGCTTCCCACAGTTTAACTAGGTCCTGGGTAAACAGCTCGGCGGCCTGGGAGGCTTCCTGGTGCGCCCCTGGTTGCAGCAACGTCAGGGCGCTCAGATTGGTGACAACGGCGGATGCCTCCTGAAAGCTGCATTGAATGGAGGCTTTAAGATAAAAGTAGGACAGGGCCGTTCTAAGCTGATCTTTCGTCAGGTCTGCATTCCGGAGAGGGGCTGGTTCCAGCACAATAGCGGATTCGTCACAGGTTTTCTGTTTTTCTGCCAGCCTTATTACGCTTGTGCTCAGATCTGTTTTGGCGATTTGAGTGGCGTTCATGCTGCTATTCTCGGCCAGACAGCCACCGGAAAGTCCGCATAATAAAACCATAGAGGCTAATGTTTTTGCTTTCATGATCAGTCCCTTAGTGTATTTTGCAGCCGCTGGAAACGGCGGCCCAGAATTGTCTTTCTTTGTGGTTGCTCACGTTCAGCCAAGCCATGTCAGCCACCCGTTCAATGGATTTCTTGGTAATCAATGGTACCGCTGCCATACCTTTAGCCATGGCTTCGAAGTCGGTTGAGTACAGGGAGTAGGTGGCCTCAACGGGGCCGTTGCCGGCGAATATATTGGCAAAGGTGCCAACGCCGATAACCTTGATCAGCAGGTTGCCAAGCTCGCGTTTGCGACGGATTTCTTCAATAGCATCCAGACTGATCTGACTGAATTTGATTTCACCAATATTGGGACATTCCATGTTGACTGCTTCCTTGTGGTAATGAGCTGAATCCAGAGAGTGATTAAATCAGATTTCATTTGGATTTCCAATCATGCTTGCTGCGCGGATTTTTGCGCAGTAAAACCCTGTGGAAGTTGAATGCAGGCTTGCCTTATGGCTACCAAAGAAATTTGTTTGCCACTATATTGACCGTGCTTAAGTAAACAAGCCCGGGATTTAAAGGTTTGTGAGTTTGCAGTGGTAGACTAAAAGTTAGTCGTTAGGTTAGGAGGGCCGCTATTGTTGGGGAGTCTATGAGTTTTAACAAAGCCAAGTTGGAGCTGGCATACCAGGCGACGGGAGAATCTGTGCTAACACTGCTAATGCACCTAAGGTAATACCACCCATTCAGGATCATCAAACTCGCCAATGGGATTGATTTCCACAAAGGGCGCCGCGCTGCGAATGATTTCGGCAATTTGTGGGTTGTCTTTTTCTTCCATGGCGTCCCGTTGCGCTTTGCTGTCCCATTCGGCAATCGCAATCAGCCGGTTGGGATCATCCAGGCTGCGATGCAAGCGTGTGCCGCGCGCACCAGGTGCCTGCTGAATCAATTCGCTGGCGCTTACCCATGCAGCGGCGTACTCCTCGGCTGTATGACCTTCCTTGATACGAACTTCAAAAATAAATTTCATGAGTGTCCTCGCAATGCCAGCAGTGGTGTGCCGCCTTTGAGTGAAATCATTCCTGTGCTATCTGAAATGGCTTTTTAAAGTAGATGATCAAGCTGACGATAAAAACCAGAAAGGCGCCGTACATAAGCTTACGCCAGATGCTACTGTAATCGTAAAGAATATCAAAACTCTGTACATAGATGGTTTCGCAGGCGCCGTTCCCTCTATCCGTGCGAGTGGTGCTTGTGCCACGTTCGCCGCCATTTTCACCGCTGTAACTTGCCAGCCAGCCGGTAACCCTGATCTGGTCGCCAATGCCTACCTTGTCTATTTTGTCTCGCAGGTAGTCATCGTCAGAAATCAGGTGATTATTGGCCAGCTGTTCCGGTTTGAAATTGGACCAGGCTTCATCGTTCCGGGTTTGAAAGTTGCAGGTGAACTGGCCATTCCAGAAATCAAACCGGGTCAAATAGGGGCTGAAGGCCATGTCTTGCCAGACCACACAGATGTCAGCCACGTTAAGGTGGTCTCCCCAGCGTTTGTGGCTGCCGTAGTCACCGTCATGCAGGTTAAATGACACTACCAGCCCATACATTTCATACTCATACTGCGGCTTGATGGTGTAGGTATTGTCTTCAACGGTTACCTTGAAGGGGGCCTGGTTCAGGGGTTGTTGAACGGGTTCCTGTCGTAATTGTTCTGTTAACGGCATAGGATAGGAAAGGTCGTTTCGCTTCCAGAAACCAGCCAGGGTCAGCAACAAGCTAATTATCATTACATACTTCAGCATAGTGACTGAGTATAGCTCAGCCTTTGTCCGGAGAGGCAATCGAGCACCCACGGTGATTCCGCCGACAGAGGGGGTGTCGTTTCAAGGTGAAAAGTGCACAAAAACTATTAAAATCAGCAAGCTGTAATGCATTTAGGGAATTAATTGTAAACCAGGATTTCGAGCAGTAATCCGCTGAATCGAGTGGCAATGCGCGATCTGATCGATACCGAAGGAGGTATTCAATGATAATGGCTGTATAATGCAGCTATCTTTCCAATTTGGGGATATCTCATGGATATCATGCAGTATGCCTGGTTTGTCGCAATAGCTGTTGGCATTTTACTAAGTTCAGTTACCAAGGCGATACGTCAGCACAAGGTAGCCGAAACTGGTGTTGAGCATACGCACATTAACCGTATTCATAGTCAGGTTACGGTGGCTATGGCGGTGACAGCGGGTTTGATTGGCACCAATCAAGCCTATGCGCAAATCCAGAACCCTTTTTACGTCTATTCCCAAAACATTGATAATGTTCATGTGCTGATTGGCAAGATAGTGCTGGCTTTGTTTTGGCTGGTCTTTTTGGTTTGGGTGTGGGCTTCTAGAAGCTTCCCTATTTATGTGCGTCTGATCTTGCCCAATGCGTTGCGACGACTGGATTCTTTCGCCAGGCCGGTGGCCACCGTATTTGTAGTTGTTGGTATGGCCGCACTTGCGCTCTATCCGGGAAATCAGTTGCCGGTATTGGTTACCAACGGGTCAGACCAGCAAGTGGAGTGGATAAAGGTTGCTGCAAACGGCGACTTTGCTGAAGAACCGCCGCATTTGGAATCCATTGCCCCCAACGGCAAGAAAGTGCAGAACATTACACTCGATTCGGAAACCCGGTACACCGTAAAGTTCAAGCTGGCTGAAAGTGATCAACCTCTTCAGGCGAGGGTGCCTTTTGAAATCAGCGAATTTTCAATGGGGCTCATTCACGTGGCGTTTGATGAGGATATGCGTCTGAGAATATTGGACCGTCGGGTTTTCAAGTAAACCGCAACATGGCCCTTGGGTTGTTGTGAATCAGGGTAAAGGCAGGTCGTTGCCTGGGCTTCTGATTCCAGTTGGGCCAGAATGCGCTCTACAGCCCCCCATCACTATATGGGTCATTAATTAACCTACTCGCCAGCATATCCAACTTGAATTTTGTAGGTTCCCACTTGGGCATCACCTGATTCATTAGCCGGTAGAACCGTTCGCTATGGTTGTGCTCAGCAATATGGCAAAGTTCATGCAAAATCACATAATCGATACAATCCCGAGGTGCTTTTACCAGGTGTGGATTCAGGGTAATTCGTCCGTTAGGTGAGCAACTACCCCACTGGGTGCTCATCGTCAGAATTCGCAGCGGAGGGCGCTCACTTACCCAGAGCACTTGTTCCAGAAGATCATCCAATCTGGCGGCAAATACGGCTTTTGCTCTGGCTTTGTACCAATTTGTCAGCAGTTCGAGTACTTTGTTGCTGTCCCTGGATCGGACAGATACTTCCAGCTTGCCTCGTAGCAGTTTAACGCCCTGAGCTTGCTCAGGAGCCTCAATAACCTTCAATAAGTACTGCTTGCCCAAATAGTAATGGCTTTCGCCGCTGATATATTGTCGGGGAGTGGTGTGCTCCAGATGTTTGCGGAAGTCACGGAGTTGTTCATAGATCCAGCGGCCTCTACGCTTCACTGCCAGCAGCACGTCGTTATTGTTTGCCGCTTCAGGAGCCGATACAACCACCCGGCAGTCCGGGTAAACTTTTATCAGAACTCTGCCGGTGGCCTTGGGCCGTTGAACACGGGTAAAACTGATCTTCTCATCGCCATAGCGAAAATGCAGAATTTCTCCCTGCGGGTAAATGGGCAGATTCATCGTATTCAGGCGCCGCTCAAGCCAACACGGGTGATTTGTATAATCATTTCAACGATTTTTTTGGCCTGATCCATTCCTGCACCAACCGCTTTGCATTCATGGAACATTTTCGGCAGCAGCTTTTTGCGTATATCTGCTTCGATGTTTTTGGGGTTGATGGAATTCTCGGCCACGGAACTGGTAACGTCTTCATCCACCTGAAACGCCAAATCAACCCATTTTTGCTGGGATTGCGGATCCGTCACTGCAAAAGCCTCTGGCAGCACTTTTTTGAACACGCCAAAATAGGCCTGCGCATGGCGGTTACCGGCGAAGGCATCAGGTATATCATCCAGTCGCCGCTCCTGAACCTGTTCCTCAAACTCGCGGAACAGCATGTATTGCTTCAGCGGGTGGTCGAACAGTTTTTCGGCTTCCTCGATGGCTTCACGCAATAGCTTGGAAAACGCCTCCTGCGCATAGGGATCATCCCGCAGTTCCTGTTCAATCATGCGGGTAACACGGGTTTTGATAATGTCGGTTTCGTTACGGGTTTTATCTTCGCTCCACTCTTCCGGCTGCTTTTGGCCCATTTTGCCGACTTCATACACACCCTGGGGTTCCCGAACCTCAACGCCCACCACGTGCTTGTCCATCAGCTTCTTCACCTGATCGGCGTATTCATCGTAATCCACCCGTTCGCCGGTATCCTGTTGCACTAACTGGCGCAGGCTGGTGAATTGCTTCACGGTTTCCTTGTAGTGGCGGCGGTCGCTGTCGGTAAAGCTCTTATCTTCAAAAAAGGTGGCAGACTGCAGGGCGACTTTCAGGCAGCTGGCGAATGCGGTTAGCGCTTCGTAAAAATCCTCACGCACCTTCAGGTGTACATCCACCATCTCGCCATCCTGCTCCTGCATTCTGGGTACCAGCACCTGGCGGAGCTGTTCAATATCATTCTTGTTCTTCACACCCTCAAAAATGGCCCAAAGCTGTTTGTACAGCTGGGGCAGTCGTTTGTATTCGGTGCTCATCTGGCTGTACAGGCCATCGATATCATCAATGTCGTAGCCGCCCTGGGTGCGGGATGCCAGATCCTGGTACTTCTGAATGGTGGTATCCAGTTCAGAGAGAATGCCGCGGTAATCAATCAGCAGGCCGAACTTCTTCTTGGGGTGCAGGCGGTTTACCCGGGCAATGGCTTGAATCAGGTTGTGCTCTTTCAATGGCTTATCAATATAGAGCACGGTATTTTTCGGTTCATCGAAGCCCGTCAGCAGCTTATCGACAACAATCAGCATCTTTAAGGAATTATCCTTATCGAAACGCTCAATCAAGTGTTTGGTATATTTCTGTTCATCCTGATTTCCCACCGTGTTTTTCCACCACTGCGTTACTTCCGGTGCGGAGGCCTCATCAACAGCGGTGTTGCCTTCGCGAGTATCCGGCGGGCTCATCACCACGGCAGACTCAAACAGGTTGGCTTCATCCAGGTACTGTTTGTACTTAATGGCGGCGGCCTTGCTGTCACAAGCTAACTGGCCTTTTAATCCTTCGTCGATGTTCTTCACAAAGTGGTTAGCAATATCCAGCGCAATCAGGCGAATGCGGTCATCGGCATGGTAAACCTGGCCCTTTTGCGCAAATTTTCGTTTCAGGTCCGCTTTCTGTTCATCGGAAAGGCCTTCGGTAATCCGGTCGAACCAGCTATCGATAGCCCGTTCGTTCACATCCAGATCGGGAATGCGCTCTTCGTAGAGCAGGGGAGTAACCGCTTTATCCTCAACCGCCCGCTGCATGGTGTAGGCATGCACAATGGGGCCGAATTTATTCGTGGTTTTGTCATCTTTCAGCAGGGGCGTGCCGGTAAAGGCCACAAAAGACGCGTTGGGCAATGCCTGCTTCATGCGGATATGGTTTTCACCACCCTGGCTGCGGTGGCCTTCGTCGATCAGTACAATGATGTCAGAACTTGAATTGGCGCATTCCGGCAGCTTGGTAGCGGTATTGAATTTTTGGATCAGCGAAAAAATAATCCGCTCCGTGCCCTTACCAATCTGCTCCGCCAGCCGCCTGCCCGAGGTGGCCATGGCGGCCTCTTTATCTTTCTTGCCGGCCAGCTCGCCGCCGGATGAAAACGTATTGCTCAGCTGGTCTTCCAGATCCCGCCGGTCTGTTACCACCACAATGCGGCATTGCTTCAGGCTGTCGTGCAGTACCAGCGCCTTACTCAAAAACACCATGGTGAATGACTTGCCCGACCCCGTTGTGTGCCAGATCACGCCACCCTCGCGGCCACCGTCCGGGCGCTTGGTATTGATGCGCTCAATCAGGCGCTTAATACCAAACACCTGTTGGTAGCGGGCCACGATTTTGCCGACTTTTTTATCGAACAGCGTATAAAAACGCACCATTTCCAGCAGGCGGGCAGGGGATAGTAGACTGATTAACAGCTGGTCCTGCTGCGTAACCGCCAGCTCACCACTGGCGATCAGGCTTTCATACCACTCGCGATAGGTAGGTGCCCGATAGTTAAACAAGCTATCTAATTGCACCCCTGATAGTTTCTTGTTCTTGAGGGCGAACATCTCCGTATCAGGAATATCCTCCTCGCGCCACGCCGCCCAGAACTTGGCGGGAGTGCCGCAGGTACCGTAACGGCCTTCATTGCCGTTCACAGCAAGCAGCAGCTGGCTATAGGCAAACAGTTGGGGTATTTCATCATGCCGCTGATTGCGCAGCGTTTGGGAAATGCCTTCCTCAATTGTGGGGCCTTTTTTGCTGTTGCCATCGGGCCGCTTGGCCTCAATCACTACTAGCGGAATACCATTCACAAAACACACAATATCCGGGCGCCTGTTCTCTACACCGCCGGTGCGTGTTACGGTGAATTCTTCTGTGAATACAAAGCTGTTGTTTTCAGGGTTCTGCCAATCGATCAGGGCAATTGTGGGGTTGGCTTTCTTGCCATCCACAAACTCCGTGACGGAAATGCCATAAGCCAGGTGGTTGTAGAGCTTTTCGTTCGCCTTCATCAGCCCTTCGTTCAGGGCCGGGCCGCACACCTCGCCAATCAGGTTGTCGATGGCGCTTTCCGACAAAGAATGCTCGCTTCCGGCGAAATGAAAAGTTCGCTTCCGCAGTTCATTGCGCAATATTGGCTGGAGCACCACCTGATCCTGTTTGCCGCCGCGCAGGGCTAGAGCCTCGTCCGGTGGCAGGAACTCCCAGCCCAGATTGATCAGAAGCGATAGAGCAGGCAACTTGGCGCTGTACTCTTCCTGGAATTTGGGTGCGTGTTGTTCAACCATTTATCTGGCCCCTTGTTCTTTCGGCCAACTCTGGACTTTAGGGATTAGCTGCCTATTATTGTCGCACAGGCCATGAAAGGCAGATTGCCATTCACCTGGAATCAGGCAATCAGTCTCGATGCAAAACGGCACCACCCAAAGTCGCAGACCCTGGTCCAGGTTAAAACAGGGCAGGGGGGTGCTGAATAGCGAATGACGTGGATAGATCAACATCATATCCCCTTTGCCATCCTGATATTTGTGTCCGTATGCATATAGCTGATAAAAGTCCGGCTGGCTGAGATCGTATTTCCTTTCAGTCGTATTCGCGGTCTGATTGATTAGCTTCCATTTGGTATCCATAACCTGCTGTATATTCGCATTTTTAAGTAGCAGATCAGGTTGCAGCATAAACCACGTTGACGGTTTTGCAGTGTCTTGTGGTTGGTGAATTGCCAGATATTGTGATGCAGGCTGGGGCCTCAGGCGCCAGGGTGATTTTGTGTGCCTGGCCAGGCACGCGGCAACGTGGATTTCAAACAGGCGCTCCATCGGGAACATGAGAGCAATTCCCTTATGGTTACCTTTCTGGAAGTTCGGGTTCAATTGTTCAAGTATCAGCTGGCACCAAGGTTTTACTGACTGGTAAGGCTGAAGTATTTTTTGGTTAGTCCATTTAGGGAATTCCAGCAAGGGCTTCTTCAGTGATTCGACCGGCTCCATTATATGGATCAGTTCATTGGCCAACCGCCAGTTGTCTGGATGGCGGCAAAGTCGGAATACATACTCCAGCGCCGTTTTTAAAAGGCGGTTTTCAATCCTGTTAGGAGTGTACACATCATGACGAATATGAAAAACATTCGCCCGGCCCGGCGGTTGCCGCTGTTGTGCAGCCATGTCCAGTTGACCTCGTACAAAGCGGCTTTCTTCCTCTATACGCTGATAATCAAAACGCAAGCCCCGTGCTACCAGTTGCTTTAGTTCATACAAAAACTGCGCAAACAACCATTCGTGAATTGGTGTGTTCATTCGTGCCAGATGAGCGGGGCCTGATTCCTTTGGGGTCAGGTGTAACGCAGAGCAAAGCATTTTTCTAAGCACAACGCGTGCGGCTTCGGGATTCTCTGAACCTAGCCGGGTTTTGGGTAATACTTCGATTGCTTCACCCTGAGGGCTTTCAAGGTAACCCACAAAGCTGGAAAGCTTAAAGGTATTGTTTGCTTCCATGGAAAACCATGCTCTACGAGCCTCATCCTGTCGTAAGCTGAGTAACCAATCAAACATGGCGCTGCTGATAATACCCGAATCCAGCGAGGTCTCTGTATCCGGTGAGGTGGTTAACCGGGCATATTCCCTGACCTGAATCACTGATCATCCTTCACTTGAGCAGAAAGTATTCCCCTGTAGGCCACGGGATTGGTAAAAGCAGCCCGATTAATCCGGTATCGCCGGTCGCTGATCTGCTCAGCACTTATAGCGGAGCCAAAAAGTTGGCTGGTGGATTTTCCCAAATTGTCTGTTTGTATAAACCTTGTGACTTCTGTCTTTGCCGGGTCGTTGAGTACCCACCCTATACGCTCCCAGTCCGAAAAGAAGTACTCCTGTAATAAAGGCAAAATACGCTTTTCGAAAATCTGAGCCAATAAATTCTGCCGCACCTGCTCGGAATCTGCTTCCTTTATCGGCCAGAAATACGCATGCCCAATGGTGTGGTCCCGGTCGATTAGTACCTCTATCCGCTGGTTCATAGTGTCTAGTAATTCATCTATTGGTATGCCATATACAGAAACCCCGGAAAGCAAACTGGGATTTGGTAACAGTTCGATAAATTCGAAGCGCCTACGAAGCGCCAGATCAATCTGAGCCAGGGATCGGTCAGCCGTGTTCATGGTACCGATCAAATACAGGTTGTCTGGCAGCGTGAATGGTTTTTTTGAATAGGGGAGAATCGCATTTTTCTCTTCTGGCTGGCCTTTACGCTTGTTGGGCTCCAAAAGCGTAATCAGCTCGCCGAATATGCGGGAAATATTGCCCCGGTTTATTTCATCGATAATCAGTACGTAGTTGGGCTTTGAGCTTGCGTTATCTGAAGTGTCTGGGAGTTTTGGCAGGGCATAGCCCTGGTGTTGTAGTTCAGAGATAATGTCATCCCAACTAATCCGATCTAGATGATATATTGTTTGCTGTACAAGACGGTGGTTATCATTGAGTGGCAATATATCCAGCTCGATATCTTTCAATAGCCATTTGACCTTGCGAGCGTGAGCAAAACCATGCTCTCCAGACTCAAGCACCGATGGATCATAATAATAATCAGACTCCACGATGCCGATAGCTTGAATGGTTTGGGCATCCTTGAGGCACAACAAAACGTCGCCTTTGGATATACCTTCGGCAAAGTAGCTTATGATCGTTTGGCTCTTGGATTTTAATGAATCCATGTATTGCTGTTCTTCTTCAGATCTTTCCTCGTAAGGAATGCTCAGATCGCCCACCTTGTTCCAGCCGATTCGCGCTTCACCATTTGCGATATATCGATCACGCATGGATTTTTCATGGGTTCTGCCTATAGAAATCTTCCACACCTTGGGTGTGGCTGAAAGCCCGGAAGCAACAACAGCTGTGGCCCGGGACGCCTCATTGGCAATCTCCTTGAAAACTCCGTCCTCAACGCTATAGATTACCTGCCCATCGTCATCAGTGGATGCCCTTATACCTTCAATAAAATCCTCGTAAGAAAAGCTCTGATGGAAGGTGGTAAATCGTATGCGCCCCTGCCTGACAAGCTCTTTGTAGCGTGCTTCCAATGTAGATTGTTGTGTATTTTCTGGATTCTGGTGCCAGTCAGGGTCAGCTATCGCAACGGCATTCTCAATCGTAGAATAGGTTTTCCCCGTTCCGGGAGGGCCATATAGAATCTGGTTTAACGGAAATTCAGGGGTGGTCATGGTTGTCTCCTTGCTATCCATTACAGGCAGCTCCTTGTCATTGCCCTCGTACCAATCACATAAATTGGTTAGCTGGTCCTGGGATTTTATCGTTGCTGTCCAGGCCTCGTTGCCCTTCGCCAGGCTCGGTGCGTGTTGTTTCAGGTGTTCGTTACGCCCTTGGTCTCTGGAGTAGCGTTTAACTTCACAGTCAAGTGATTCCGGCGGGGGAGCATCTAGAAATACCTTTACGGCTTTCTTTTTTTCAGGGTTTTTACCCGGGTCGAAAGCTAACTCTCTGCCGCTGTCTGTTTTGTATGCAATAATATGGATCGTTTCTGATCGGGTGCCTTCATAGCGTTCAGTCAGATATTCGTCAGCTGCTTTTGCGGAAAACTGTGCGGACTGATTTTGTAACCATGCCTGATGAGAGATCTGATAGTAAGGCTCGTGAACGTTATTTTTCAACCAGGCAAGCAGCGATCTGTAGGAATCCCAATTGCCGCTGCCTGGTTCGGCACCACGGGCAGCCAGCCATGGGTGTGTCTGTTTATCAACAGGGAAATAGTGTTCCGGGGCAACGTAAAAAAGGCACTCTGTGAGTTTCGCAAAGCCTGTTCCGGGAATATCAAGTGCAGCGTCGAACAGTTCTCCATCAATGCCCAGTTCCCGTGCTTGCCTGAAAAGCTTCCATAGCTTGGGAATCATGTCGTTTGTGCGGACCCTGGCATAGGGAAACAGCCAAACCTTTAAGGGTTGCGCGGAGGGTACTCCGTCGAACTCCAATGGCGGCGTTACTTCTATGTTTGCATGCTGCAGCAGGTTGCTGACCAGTATCCGGCGTTTGTCCGGGCCATACTTCATCAAAACAGCAAAGAACGAGAAGGGGTCTATTTCTGACAAGGGAGCGCGACTGTCATCAGGTAATTTGTCATCCAGCCCTTTATCGACACCGATATCCCGCAGAATCTGGATTAGCTCCGGCTGTCGATCTTCATAGCCGGAAAGCCAGTCAGCAATGGCTTTGAAAGCCGGTACCCAGGTGTATTCAGACATTCAGGCCCTCCTGGTCTTTGGTGTATCCGTTATCCCGCATCCTGATTCATCCTTACATGAGCTGCTGTCATAAATTTCAAAGTGCTAAGGAATTGCCAAGGCTGTATACCTAAGCTGTTGTTCATTCTCTTCTCTTTCTATCCTGGGACGAGCTTTTGCCTAATCAGGATAGGCTGCTGTTTTCATTCCATTATCTCTTGCGCTTTTGTGTCCAGACGCTATTAGTCGCGCTGGATTCACTGCCTATCGGCAGCATGAACTTACCGAGGCTTCTGACTGCTGAGCCAGCGTAGCGAATCAGCGCCAGTTTACTTTGGGCCGCAACAGGCCTAAACTCATATCAAATGTTCCGCCCCGATGATAAGAGCCCCATAGGCTCTCACCGCAAGGTGTAGTCGGGGCGGTCGCCTTTCTGGCTCTCCCTCTCAGTAGTACCACCGCGTTCCCGTACGAAATATCTCAAACTCGCTGTGAATGGCCGATTTAATCTGGTCGTAATAGGTTGTTTCACCCGTATCCCATTTGCGGTAAATGGCCCAGTTGCAATAGTCCGCTGCCTGCAAGCCATAATGGGCTCGTGATGCCTGGTGCAGCACCCGATACCTCATGTCCTCAGGCAGCATGCGTTTCAAGGCATGCTTGATGCCTTTTTCAACGGCTTTGCGTTTTTTCTGATGCGGTATGCGATCCGTAATCACAATAATCTCGTCGTAGCCGTTCAGCTTATCGAATACATGACGTAACAGGTAACCCAGCATTTTGGGGTAAAACTTTTCGTCGGCACGTAAGGCCGGACCGGTTTTGGCTTTCTCCACGATTAAACTGTCTATGCGAAAATCATCGACATGCGCATTCAAAATGCTGAAAAGGCGGTCTCGCAGGAAACGGTTGTCGTCAGCACAATGAAAGTATTCCTGATCCCTGCCGAATTCCAATACCTCGTGGCGGTAATCGTCCCATGGATCCCGGATGGCAAACGGCCTGCACATGGCCATGCTGGTAAGCGTAAAGTAGCGAGTACCTGTGGGCGAAAAATCAAAGTTTCCGCCCTCATCCAGAAAGATATACAGGTACTGCTTACCAGCAACCATGTCTAAGCCGTCTCCTCAACTTTGACTCGGCGCATGCCGGTTAACAGCTGTTGCATTAGTGCTTTCTTTTCTTCTTTTAAATGCTCGATTGTACTTTGGAGGTTTCTTATGGTCTCGGATGAAGCATGCAGCACGTCAGCAATCTTCTCTTGCTCCTCCAAGCAAGGGACTGGAACCTTGGTTGCCATGAATTCCGCCGGCTTAATATTAAGCAGCCCGTTGTTGCGTACTCCCGTATTCACTAATCGTCCAAGTTGTGGCTTGAGGTAGTCCGCCTCAAACAAGTACTTGAAATATCGGTGGCTTAAACCTGGTTTTAATTTGAAGCAAACGTACACATGTGGAACCAGTCCAGTCTCAAAGTCTTTGAGATCGAAAATGCATCCAAATTCGTATGTCTTCGAATTTCCCTTGTTGTAAGCGAATTCTCCTTTCTTGAGTAAGATATAGTTTTCCACGCTTTTTCCAGCCATGTAGCGGCTGTATCGTTCATCTTGGCGTACGAACCCGCTGAGAGAAGAAATGGTTAAGATTGGATGGTCGTTTCCATCTGTCTTGCGTTGAATTCGATTTGAAATGTCGTTGATCTGCTGAAATTTCCACTCCCCTCTAAACCTAACCCCATTCTCATCCAGCAAGCGCTTTTTGCCGGTGAGCAGTTGTTGCATCAGGGCTTTTTTCTGCTGCTGGCTGTTGGTGAGTAGTTGTTCGGTGGTGGTGATGGCTTTGTCCCAGGTGGAGAGGATTTTGGCGATTTTCTTTTGTTCCTGTACCGGCGGAACGAGTAGAGGCATTTTCTCAAGGGATGCTTTGTTTAGCTTATAGCGTCCCGCTCCCTGGCGGCTAAGAAAACTAAATATGTCTCTATGCATAAAGTAATAGTAAAACCACTCTCTGGTTGCTTTACTGGTGCCCTCGATAATATGAGCATGGTTGTTGACTGTGCACTTACCATCGACCAGTTGTGTCATTGATTGATCTTTATACTTCAAGAAATGATCACCATCCTCACCGATTAGTGCATAATGACCGTCTTGTTCAAATGTCCCTATAAATCCCTGAATTTTTGTAGGCCCATAATAAGGATAAGTGCCAGGGTTTTTCTCGCGTTCATCTTCACTTATGGGTTTACGTAAATTGTTTCTTATTTTGAATGTTCTGCTTATATTGCTGAAAGACCAGCCCGTAGGTACTTCTTTGACGCGAGCTTGCATTAGTTCGAGATCAGAGTAGATCTTATCAGGCGCCATAACCTAGCTCCTCTAGATACTTGCCCATTTCGTTTTCGAGGTTAGACAGTTGAGCCTTAAGCTGCTCTCGTTCAGCTCTCACTGCCATCAGGTCTATTTCTTCCTCCTCTTCAAACGTATCCACATATCGCGGAATATTAAGGTTGTAATCGTTCTCGCGGATTTCATCGAGGGTGGCGACGTAGGCGTATTTATCGACGTTTTCGCAGGCGCGGAAGGTGTCTACGATCTTGCTGATGTTTTCCTGGGTCAGCAGGTTCTGGTTTTTGCCGGCTTTGAATTCCCGGGAGGCATCGATAAACAGCACTTCTTCTTTGGTTTTGGCGGCTTTAAAGATCAGGATGGCGGCGGGGATGCCGGTGCCGTAAAAGAGTTTTTCCGGCAGGCCGATCACGGCATCCAGCAGGTTTTCTTCAATCAGTTGTTTACGGATTTTGCCTTCGCTGGAGCCGCGGAACAGTACGCCGTGGGGTACCACCACGCCCATGCGTCCGGTTTTCGGGTTCAGGGTTTCGATCATGTGTTGGATAAAGGCGTAGTCGCCTTTGGTTTTGGGGGGAATGCCGCGGCGGAAGCGGCTGTATTTGTCGTTCTCGGCTTCGTCGTGGCCCCATTTGTCCAGTGAAAAGGGCGGGTTGGCGGTAACGATGTCGAACAGCATCAGGTTGCCGTTAGCGTCCAGCAGTTTGGGGTTGCGGATGGTGTCGCCCCATTCGATTTTGTGGTTGTCCTCGCCGTGCAGGAACATGTTCATTTTGGCCAGGGACCAGGTGGAGCCGATGGCTTCCTGGCCGTACAGGGCATATTGTTTGCTGCCGTGATTGGCCACTACTTTGCGGCCACATTTCATTAACAGGGAGCCGGAGCCGCAGGCGGGGTCGCAGATGGTGTCGCCCGGTTGTGGGTCCAGCAGTTCGGCGATCAGGTCGCTCACTTCGGGCGGGGTGTAGAATTCACCGGCTTTTTGCCCGCCGCTGGCGGCGAACAGTTTGATCATGTATTCGTAGGCGTTGCCGATTACGTCCAGGGTGCCGACGCGGGAGGGTTTCAGGTTCAGTTCCGGTTTGGCAAAGTCTTCCAGCAGGTGGCGCAGGATGATGTTTTTCTGTTTTTCTTCGCCCAGTTTGTCGGTGTTAAAGGATATGTCCTGGAATACGCTTTTTCCGGCGTCTTTCAGTTTGGTGCCGTTGGCTTCTTCAATGGCGTGGAGTGCCTGGTCGATCCGCTCGCCGTTGCCGGGTTCGTGGCGGCGTTCCCACAGGGCGTAAAAGCTGGCGTCTTTGGGGAGCACAAAGCGCTCGTTTTTCATCATTTCATCGATGAGTTCGGGCTCGTCGCCGTATTCGTTCTGGTAGGCGTTGTAGTGGTCCTGCCATACGTCGGAGATGTATTTCAGGAACAGCATGGTAAGAATGAAATCTTTATAGGTGTCGGCGCTGATGGTGCCGCGAAAGGTGTCGCAGGCGGCCCACAGGGCTTTGTTGATGGCGTCCTGGTTAATGGTGTCGTTGGTTACTGCGTCGTTCATTCCGGTGCTTCCCCGTTTAATAATTGGCTGAACATGCCGTTGAGCATGGTTTCGGTGTTGTGTTGGAGTTGTTGCAGGGTTGCCAGTTCTTTCTGGCCCAGTGCGTCTATCTCCAGAATCTTTTGTTGTACGGCAATCGGTGGCAGGGTGATTTCCAGCAATTGCAGGTCTCCTTTTTTAAGGGATGGTATGTTGGTGCCGGTGCGGGCTTCTATCAGTTGGCGTTTGATGACGTTGTAATTGAGCAGCCAGCACAGGTAGTCCGGTAACAGGTCAGTAGAGGTGCACGTTACCACCATGAGTTGGTTGGTGGGAATGACCTGGTCCGGGGCTTTGTAGATGGCGGCGCGGTTGTTGGCGCCGCGGGCGACGATAACGATGTCGTTGGGCTTTAGTGTTTGCGGTGGTTTGTTGGGTGACCAGTGGATTTCCGGCAAGGTGGAGCATTCGTTGAGTACGCTGGTTTTGATGTCGGCGATTTGCAGCATGCGCAGGCTGGAGCCCGGCTCTTCCTTGATGGCCTCGCGGAAGGTGAAGCCGGTGCGGATGTCGGCCAGGTTGGTCAGGGCTGTGGTTGGGTAGGTCATGGTTTGTGTGCCTGATTGGGTGGGTGCCGTCCGTGGGGCGCCAAGATCTTGCGACTCTTATTTAGCTAAAAGCTACGCTCGAAAGCCGCTATAGCATTATTCTGGCCATTCTGCGGGTGTGTTTTGAAGTTGTCAATAGGTTTTTATGCAGTAGCTCTGCTACTGTTTTGTATGGTTTCCGCGTTAAGTGTCATTTTGTTCTTTAAATTTATGGGTTTAGCGTGAACCGTTTCTTTTATTTTGAGTGTTTCGTTTATTTCGTTTGTGCTAAGATTTGGAGGTGTTCTAACGCCAGGTTTAGATTCCCCGCTTGAGGTTGATTATGAGTACCCAAAAAAATGTGCATTTGCCGACACCTGATGAGGTGGCGCAAGCCAAAGAGTCGAGCCGTACCCTGTCTAAATACGCAGACGTGGATAGGGTTCAGATGTCTCTGCGTGGCAGTAATGGTGAGTGTGATGATCTGGTTTTGCCGGGCCACGTTTTGCAGCTGCTGCTGGATGTGCTTTCGGAGATCTCTAAGGGTAATGCTATTAATCTTATTCCTGTGCACCAGGAAGTAAGTACTCAGCAGGCAGCGGAAATTCTTAATGTGAGTCGCCCGTATCTGGTGGGGTTATTGGAAGCCGGTGACATTCCCTTCCGTAAAGTCGGTGCGCATCGTCGGGTGCTTTTGACTGATTTGCTGGAGTATAAGGAAAGGGAAGATCAGAAACGTGTGGCAGCATTGGATGAGCTGGCTGCGCTATCCCAGGAAGAGGATATGGGTTACTAAATTTCAATGGCTAAATTTTCAGTTGTTCTTGATGCCTGTGTGTTGTACCCCGCGCCGTTGCGGGATCTGTTGATGCGTCTGGCGTTGACGGATTTGTTTAAGGCATATTGGACTGATCATATTCATGAGGAATGGATCAATGCTGTTCTTAAGCAGGGGGAGCATCGGTCAAGAGAAAAGCTGGAGCGCGCTCGTGATTTAATGGACGCGCATGTGCGTGATGCCAAGGTGACGGGTTATAAGGGCCTTATTGAAACCCTTGAATTACCGGACCCGGATGATCGTCACGTATTGGCTGAGGCCATTCGCTGTAATGCTGATGCGATTGTTACGTTTAATCAAAAGGATTTTCCGGAAGATATATTGAGGCAGTACGCGATTGATATCATTCATCCTGACGATTTTATTTTTTACCAGCTTGATATGAATGCGCCTGTGTGTTGTGAGGCGGTCAGGTCGCAAAGATTGGCTTTAAAAAAGCCCAAGGTGGAGGTGGATGAGTTTTTGGCAACATTGCAAAAGCAGCAGCTGCCTCAGACTGTTTCTAAGCTGCGTGAGTTTATTGAGTTTTTGTAAGTGTTTGGCTCGTGGCCATAAAAAAACGCAGATGCCTGACGACATCTGCGTTTTTCATAATCATGGTGCCCGGAGGCGGAATCAACTCGCACGGCCAGTGCACCGACGAGGTGGTTCAACAGACCAATAAAAAAGCGCAGACATCGATGACATCTGCGCTTTCAAATAATGGTGCCCGGAGGCGGAATCGAACCACCGACACGGGGATTTTCAATCCCCTGCTCTACCGACTGAGCTATCCGGGCGAGGCGCGCTATTAAACCGTTGATCGACCTTGATGTCAAGGCCGACTCAAAACTTCTTACGAATCAGCACCTTTCTCTGGTGGCACGTACCCTTCGGGCTTTTCATAGTCATCCCCGTCCATGAATTTCTCCATTTCCGCTTCCAGGTAGGTCTGGGTGCCGGGGTCCAGCACGTTCAGGTGCTTTTCGTTGATCATCATGGTCTGGTGCTTCAGCCATTCCATCCAGGCTTTTTTGGAAATGGTTTCCTGAATCTTCTGGCCCTTGGGGCCGGGGAAGGGCGGTGCTGCCAGGGCTTCCAGCTCGGTTTTGTATTTGCGGCAGAGTACCGTGTTAGCCATGCTTGGCTCCTTTTTGCTGATTGAACTGCTCAAGTAATTTCTTCACCGGTGCCGCCAGGCCAAAGTCGGCGGATTCCCGGGGGTTATACCAGATCTGCCGGTCGCTCTCCAACACCTGCTGCGGTTGTTGCTTCAGGCGCACATGGACCGGCGTGATCAGCAGGTGGTAGTGGGAAAAGGTGTGCTTCAGGGTGTCCCAGGTGGCCAGGGAGTCCACCTCAAACAGGTGATTTGTGGCCAGTTCCGAGGTGTCCGGCACCTCAGGCTGCTCGATAAAACTCCATAACCCGCCCCATATTCCGGACGGGGGGCGTTTTTCCATCAGCAGCTCGCCGCCGGGGCTTTCGATCAGCAGCATACAGGTGGTTTTGGTAGGGATCTGCTTTTTTGGTTTGCGGCCGGGGTATTCCAGGGCGTCGCCTTCCGCCAGCCCTTCGCAGGTGCGGTTAAGCGGGCAGGCCTGGCAGTCGGGGCGGCTGCGGGTGCATACGGTGGCCCCCAGGTCCATCATGGCCTGGGTGTAGTCGGCCACTCTGTTCTGGGGTGTGTAGTGTTCGGCGGCGGACCAGAGCTTGCTCAAGGTGGCGGCCTGCCCGGGCCAGCCGCCAATGCGGTGGTATCTGGCCAGCACTCGTTTGACGTTGCCATCCAGTATGGGGGCACGAATACCCATGCTGATGGCGGCTATGGCGCCGGCTGTTGATTGACCAATCCCCGGTAATTCAGTGAGCTTTTCCACAGATCGCGGGAATTCTCCTTGATTGTTTTTCCAGATCTGTTTTGCTGCCTTATGAAGGTTCCGGGCGCGGGCGTAATACCCCAGCCCGGTCCAGTGCTGCAGCACGGTGTCTTCGTCTGCCTCTGCCAGGGCCCGGACAGTAGGGAAACTGCCCATAAAGCGCTCAAAATAGGGGATCACGGTGCTCACCTGGGTTTGCTGCAGCATGATTTCGGACACCCATACCCGGTAAGGATTGATGTTTTTCTGCCAGGGCAGGTCTTTGCGGCCGTGCTGGTCGAACCACGCAAGAACCGCTGTCTGAAAAGGTTGTTCTGCCGGCCAGGTCATGGGGCTGTTTGTCCACCGTCGGGTTAGGAAATTGGTATAAGTTTCAGTAACATTGGGGCGCTGGGCCTGTGTTGATAGTGTAACCTGTCGGGATCGTGCCGGAAAACCAGCAAAAATTGGGGTAATTGGTACGGACTAGCCAGTATCTGGCGAATTGTTGGCTATACTCATTGTATAGCGGGTGGCTTGCAGGGCTGTGTGCCTGTTTTGGCGATCAGCGCCTGTGTATTTGCAGTCAGGATTTGTTGAGCAGCGGATGAAATTAAGCGAAATTGCCGGCAGGGTGGTGCCGACAATTCAGAGCAAACTGTTACTGGCGATGATGGTGGTGTCGCTGGTGCCGATTTTTATTTTTGGCGCCATTGTGTACTACCAGGCTCGCGATTCCCTCATTACCCAGGTGGGTGAGCGGCTTCAGGCTGCGTCGCATCTGGCCATTTCCCAATTGGAACGCAGCTTCCACTTTTCAGTTGAAAACGTAGAATCCTGGGCCGAGCTGGAAATCATGCAGGAGATTGCCGCAGGCGATCCCGCTGGCACTGTCAGCGATATGCTGGGGGATTACCAGCGCTCCTGGGGTTATTACAGCAATCTGGTCGTCGCGGATCCTCAGGGTGAAATTGTCGCTGCCGGTGATCCGGATTTGCTGGGCATTTCCGTCAAAGAGGCCAAATGGTTCCGCGACACCATGACCAAGGGCGAAAAGAACCTGGGCCGCCTGCGGCTGGATCCCTTTGTGGGTGGCTATGGCGTGGCGATCTCTGTGCCTATTTTCAACCGGCATTCCAGTGACATTATTGGCGTACTCAGTGCCGGTTTCAGCTGGAGCGAGCTGCTGGCCATGGTTAACTCGGTTGAGGTGGTGACCGGCGGCCAGAATGAAAAAGGCTATGCCCTGCTGATTGATCGTGACGGCTACATTATCGCAGCGCCCAGTTTTATTCTGCTGCAGGATGGTGGGTCCACCGCTAACAGCGATATTCTGCGGGTATTCGGCCGCCGCTGGTGGCCGGTGGAAGATCCCTACCTGCTGCAACAAATGCTCACGGTTTCCAGCCACCGTTATGTGGAGCGTAGCGATGAACACCTGCTGGTGGTAAACCAGCCTTCCCGGAATTACGACACCCTGTCTGAACTGGGCTGGTCCCTGCTGCTGGTGCGGGATGCCGACGATGCGCTGTCGGATCTGGTGGTGATTCGCGAGCGGGCGCTGATGATAGCGTTGCTGAGCTGTCTGGTGATCTTTATTGTCAGTTCGCTGATTGCCCGCCGGGTGGCGCAGCCGGTATTAGCGCTGCGGGAGTGGGCCAAGCAAGTGGCCCGCGGCGATCTGAACCGCAAGGTGGATATTGAATCCCGGGATGAAATTGGTGATCTGGCCACGTCCCTGGATGATATGCGGCTGGATATCAAAGGCTATCTGGATGAGCTTTATGATGCCAAGGAGCGCTTCCAGTCCCTGATTAATTCCATCGACTGTATTGTTTGGGAAGCGGACGTTAATCCCGTAAAAATCAAAATGGTGAACGGCCAGACTGAACACGTGCTGGGCCGTTCCAATGCCGATCTGCTGGAACAGATGCAGGACTGGCAGCACTGGGTGCATCCGGAGCACGTGGAGAAAATCACAAAAACTTTCCGCGATGCGGTGGATACGGCTCAGGATGCCTATGTGGAGTTCAAGGCCCGTCATGTGGATGGTCATTATGTGTGGCTGAAAGCGTTGCTGTCCGTTGAAATCGAAGGCTTGAGCGTTGTGGGGCTGCGGGGCGTGATGGTGGATATCAACGATATCATCCGCGCCGCCGAGGAAATCCAGGAAGCCCACGATATCGCGGTAAAAACTGCCGAAAGCAAGAGCCAGTTCCTGGCCATTGTCAGCCATGAAATCCGTACCCCCATGAACGGCCTGTTGGGCATGCTGGATATGCTCAGGGATACGCCCCTGATGGATGACCAGCGCCAGCAGCTGGATCTGGCCTGGAAGTCCGGCAAGAACCTGCTGGCCCTGGTGAATGATGTGATGGACTTCTCCCGGCTGGAATCCGGCGATGTGGAATTCCATTATGAGCAGGTGAATGTTCAGACTTTGCTGAACGAGCAGGTGGCTTTGGTTGCCCCGGAGGCATATCACAAGGGGCTGGATATTGGTGTGGTGGTGGAAGCCAACCTCCCGGACAACGTGAAACTGGATCCGGTAAAAGTGCGCCAGGTACTGGCAGCGCTGCTGTCTAACGCGGTGAAATTTACCTCCCATGGCTCGGTGTTGTTGTGGGCAGAAATGCTGTCGGCCGAGCGCCTGTACGTGGAAGTCAAAGACACCGGCGTGGGCATTGAGAACGAGCAGCAGGAGGGCATTTTCGAGCCTTTTGTGCAAGAGGACCTGTCCACCACCCGGCGCTTTGAAGGCTCCGGCCTGGGGCTGGCCCTGTGCCGCCGTATTGTCGAAACCATGGGTGGCACCGTGGGGGTTAAATCCATTAAAGGTGTGGGTTCGTCGTTCTATTTTGAATTGCCGGTAACCAGCGACACCGTGCACGGCACCGGCCTGCTGGACGAGCGCAAACGGTTGCGAACCACCCGGGGGCAGGTGCCGGGAGCCGTGTTGCTGATCGGTGATCTGCCGGCCACCAAAATGGTACTGCAGATTGCCTGCCAGCAGTGGGGCGTGGGTTTTGACTGGCACGCCAAGGAGTCCCGGGTGATCCGCAATCTGGACGACATCATGTCCCAGAAGGATTATCAGTGGATTTTTATCGCCCAGGAAATGAGTGAGCGCTTCTGGTCGCGGATGAACCCGTATCTGGCGCGCCATGGCAATGTGCGGGTGATTCAGCTGCGCCTGCCCAATGAAAAATATGGCCAGCGGCCGCTGCCTCACCTGTACGTGCCTTTCACCCGGGAGGACCTGCTCAACAGCATGCTGGGTGCCGAGCCCATGGTGGTGAAGGAAAAAGACAGTACTCTGCAAATGCCGATGAGCCTGCCCCGGGTGCTGGTGGTGGATGACAACCCGGTAAACCGCAAGGTGGCTGCCGGATTCCTGAAAAAAATGGGCTTTGAGGCGGATATCGCCGAAGACGGCCTGCAGGCGGTGCATGCGGTGGACAGCACCGATTACGGCCTGGTGCTGATGGACTGTCAGATGCCGGTGATGGACGGCTACGAGGCCACCCGCCAGATCCGTCACAATCTGAAAGGTCGCTTCCTGCCCATTATCGCGGTAACCGCTAACGCCATGGAGGGGGACCGGGAAAAATGCCTGGCCGCCGGCATGGATGACTACATGGCCAAGCCCCTGCGTAAAGATGCCCTTAACCAGATGGTGTTCAGCTGGCTGGAAAAAGCCCGGGAACAATCCTCCTGACAGCCTGCCGGCGAAATGCCCGTGTATCTGGCCATGGCGGCGCAAATTCACTATTTTTGCAGGGAATTCGCCACATTCCCGTGAATACCCCCCAATCAGGATTATTCATCGCAGGCTATTCTGAAGTATAATTGCGCGCTCTGCGGCGCTTTCCCGCCTGTCGGGGCAGCCGCAGCCGAATCTATCCGCAGAAACCCGCCTCATCCGGGCATTCTGTTGATTAACGTTGAGCAACGTGGAGTAACTATGGCGACCGAAGCGGCCATTCAAGCCGGGCAACGCACCGCCAGCGTGGAACGCAATACGCTGGAGACCCAAATCAGGATCGACATCAATCTGGATGGCACCGGAAAAAGCCATTTCGACACCGGTGTCCCTTTTCTGGAGCATATGCTCGACCAGGTAGCCCGCCATGGCATGATTGACCTTACCATTGTTGCCAAGGGTGATCTGCACATCGATGCCCACCACACCACCGAAGACGTTGGTATAACCCTGGGCCAGGCGCTGAAACAGGCCCTGGGGGACAAAAAAGGCATTCGCCGTTATGGCCACGCCTACGTACCGCTGGACGAAGCCCTGTCCCGGGTGGCGCTGGACCTGTCCGGCCGCCCCGGTTTGTTTATGGACGTCGAATTTACCCGCGGCAATATCGGTGCCTTCGATACCCAGCTGTTCTGGGAATTTTTCCAGGGGTTTGTAAACCATGGGCTGGTTACACTTCATATCGATAACCTGAAAGGGTTTAATGCGCACCACCAGGCCGAAACCATTTTCAAGGCCTTTGGCCGCGCCCTGCGCATGGCAGTTGAGCTGGACGAGCGAATGGCGGGCGTGATGCCTTCCACCAAAGGCTCGTTGTAATTCAGATTCTGGAAAAGTTTAAGCCGACAACTCATGAGTAATACGGTTGCAGTGATTGATTACGGAATGGGGAACCTCCATTCCGCGCAAAAGGCATTGGAACATGTGTCGCCTGACAGCAAAGTGCTGGTGACCTCCGATGCAGAAACCATTCTTTCCGCTGATCGCGTGGTGTTTCCCGGTGTGGGCGCCATCCGTGATTGCGTGGGTGAAATTCGCCGTCTGGGACTGGACAAGGTGGTGGACGAAGCCGTCAAAGCCAAACCCTTTCTGGCGATTTGTGTGGGCATGCAGTGCATGATGGCCCACAGCGAAGAAAACAACGGCGTGGATTGCCTGGATATCTTTCCCGGCGAAGTCCGTTTCTTTGGCGAAGACCTGCGCAGTGCCGGCGGTGAACACCTGAAAGTGCCCCATATGGGCTGGAACCAGGTGCGTCATGTGCAGAACCATCCCTTGTGGCAGGGCATTCCCGATAACGAGCGTTTTTACTTCGTGCACAGTTATTATGTGGAAACCCCGGATGCCGCACTGATTGCCGGCGAATGTGATTACGGTAAAACCTTTACCGCCTCCATTGCCAAAGACAATATCTTTGCCGTGCAGTTTCACCCGGAAAAAAGCCAGAAAGCCGGGCTACAATTACTGCAGAACTTTATGAATTGGGACGGCCAAAGTTAACCCCGCGTGGCCGCCTTACGCGTAACCCGAAATTCAGAAAATTTGAGAGTAAACCGATGTTAATCATCCCAGCCATAGACCTTAAAGATGGAAAATGTGTTCGCCTGCGCCAGGGCCGTATGGACGACGAAACCGTGTTTTCAGATAACCCGGTGGAAATGGCAGGTCAGTGGGTTGAAAAAGGCGCCCGCCGTTTGCACCTGGTGGATCTGAACGGTGCCTTTGATGGCGAGCCGGTGAACGGCAAAATCGTGCAGGCCATTGCCCGGGCTTTTCCTGACTTACCCATTCAGATTGGTGGCGGTATCCGCAATCTGGAAACCATTGAAACCTACATCAAAGCCGGTGTGGATTACGTGATAATCGGCACCAAAGCGGTAAAAGATCCCGACTTTGTTTTTGAAGCCTGCGAACAGTTTCCCGGCCATATCATTGTGGGCATTGATGCCAAAGACGGCCTGGTGGCCACCGATGGCTGGGCAGAAGTGTCAGAAGTAACGGCCGTGGAATGTGCAAAGCAATTTGAATCCGATGGTGTGGATGCCATTGTTTACACCGACATCAGCCGCGACGGCATGATGCAGGGCGTGAACGTGGAGGCCACTGTCAATCTGGCCAAGGCAGTGAACATTCCGGTGATCGCTTCCGGCGGTGTGACCAATATGGATGATATCAAGCGCCTGGTGCCGGCTGCCAAATTTGGCGTGCTGGGCGCAATAACCGGCCGTGCGATTTACGAAGGCAATCTGGATCTGGCCGAAGCCCAGAGCTTTGCCGACAGTCATCAGGATTAATGAATTAACCGGCCGTTAAATTAACGGCCCATCAGGAGCGATTCATGGGATTGGCAAAACGCATTATTCCCTGCCTGGATGTGGACCAGGGGCGTGTTGTGAAAGGTGTGCAGTTCGTGGATATCCGCGATGCCGGAGATCCGGTGGAAATTGCCCGCCGCTACGACGAAGCCGGCGCCGACGAAATTACCTTTCTGGATATTACCGCCAGCCATGAAGAGCGCGCCACTACGGTCAAAACCGTGGAAAAAATGGCGAGCCAGGTATTTATACCGCTCACCGTTGGCGGAGGCATTCGCGAGCTGGATGATATTCGCCGCATGCTTAATGCCGGTGCCGATAAAGTCAGCATCAATACCGCTGCGGTGTTTAATCCGGAATTTGTGGGCGAAGCCGCAGCCCGGTTTGGTTCCCAGTGCATTGTAGTGGCCATTGATGCCAAACAGGTGTCCGGCGATGGCGAACCGCTGCGCTGGGAAATCTTCACCCATGGTGGCCGCAAGCCCACCGGTATTGATGCGGTGGAATGGGCCAAAAAAATGGTGGACCTGGGCGCCGGAGAAATACTGCTTACCAGCATGGACCGCGACGGTACCAAAAACGGTTTTGATCTGAATGTCACCCGCGCCATCAGTGATGCCGTGAGTGTGCCGGTGATTGCCTCCGGCGGCGTGGGCAACCTGCAGCACCTGGCCGATGGTGTGTTGCAGGGTAAAGCCGATGCCGTGCTGGCTGCCAGTATCTTCCACTTCGGTGAATACAGTATTCAGGAAGCCAAGGAATACATGCAGCAGCAAGGCATTGAAATGCGGCTGTAAGCCCGTGCTGTTATGGGTGCGCTTTTCTGGCTACCTTTACCATCATGCGGGTGTATCCCTTCACGAAGTTCGATTGCACATAGCCTGGTTCCTCCAGCACTTCAATAGTGTCAAAGCGCTGCAGGATTTCTTCCCACAGAATGCGTAACTGCATTTCGGCCAGACGGTTGCCCATGCAGCGGTGCACACCAAATCCAAAGGACAAATGGTTTCTCGGGTTCTTGCGGTCAATAATAAACTGATCCGGGTTTTCGATATTGCGTTCATCGCGGTTGCCGGACACGTACCACATCACCACTTTATCGCCTTTTCTGATCAGCTGGCCGTTCAGTTCAACGTCTTCTTTGGCAATGCGGCGCATGTAAGCCAGGGGTGTTTGCCAGCGAATGATTTCTGACACCATGGACGGAATCAGTCTGGGGTTGCTTTTCAGTTTTTCAAATTCCTGGGGGAACTGATTCAGTGCCAGCACGCCACCGGTCATGGAATTGCGTGTCGTATCGTTGCCGCCCACAATCAGCAATACCATATTGCCCATAAATTCCATGGGCCGGTTAATCATGTCTTTGGTGTTGTCGTTGGCCAGTAACAGACTGATCAGGTCGAATCCCATTTCCTTGCCGGCGGCTTTTTCTGCTTCCTTTCTGCGCCAAAGCAACGACATTTCCCGGGCCATCTCGGCGGCTGTTGCAAAGGCTTCATTGGTCAGTGCGGTACCGCCGGTGGATTCTGGGCTGCCGGCCGCCACGTCCGACCAGTAAGCCAGTTTGCGGCGTTCCTCATAGGGGAAGTCAAACAAAGTCGCCAGCATGCGCGATGTCAGTTCAATGGAAACCTGCTGAACCCAGTCAAAGGGTTGATCAACCGGCAGGCTGTCCAGCACATCGGCAGTACGGGAGCGGATCAGGCTTTCCATCTGCGCCAGATTTTTAGGCGCCACCACACTTTGCACTGCCTGGCGCTGCACGTCGTGCCGGGGCGGATCCATGGCGATAAAGGTTTCGATTTCCAGCCCTTCCGGTTGCGGGCCAATGGAAATGATGGGTTCGGCAGAAAACAGATCGTGATGCTTGTCCACAAACAGAATGTCGTCATAGCGAGTGACTGACCAGAAAGGGCCAAAGGGACTGTGCTTCTGATAGTGTACCGGGCATTCATCCCGCAGGCGCTTGAAATAGGGTTGCCATTGGTTCTGACGGAATAAAAACGGATTACTGACATCGATATCTTCAATAGCCAGCGTGTTCACATTCGGAATGGGCGTTTCCCTGAATTCGGGAATCGGCCGGCTTTTGAAAAAACGCCGCTTTACGGTCTGAAACAGATGCGCGCCTTTGATCTGATATTCAATGGGTACAATGGCGGCGCCTTTTTCGATACCTTTCTCAATGCTTCTTTCAATAACGGGTTCTACTTTCCCTCTGACGGGATCAATAATCGGAGATAGAATACTCATTGGCTGCCTGCTCATGCTGTGATTTTCAGGAATTAAAATTGGTAGTTCTAAACAGGATTGCTACATCTGAAATTCGGGCAGACGAACCACCATGCCATCCATCAGTTCTGACAGCTGCACCTGGCAGGAAAGCCGGGAGCTTGCGGCTTTTTCCGGGGTAAGATCGAGCATTTGCTCTTCCGCTTCTGTCGCGCTGCCGGTTTTTGCCAGCCATTGTGCGTCTACAATCACATGGCAGGTGCCGCAGGCACAGGAGCCGCCGCAGTCCGCATCAATACCCGGCACGCCGTTGTCCAGCGCGGCCTGCATCAGTGATTTGCCTTCTTCAATTTCAGCCAGGTGTTCGGTGCCATCGTGCTCGATAAAAGTGATTTTGCCCATAGTGCCCTCAATCTCAATCTGTCGTTGTTTGGTATGCATAGTTTGCTTAAAGCAGCGGCTGCCGATGGCCGCAGGGTTTTCTCATGGGTTTCAGGTTACGCAGAGTCATGTTGAGTGGGCAGGTCATTTCTTGACATCCGGGAGTCATTTCAAGACACTCTGATAAAGGTGATCCGGTCATTTCCGACTGGCGGATTCTGGTATCGCTAACATGATGAAAAACAAAGCTGCTTCTTATTCGGTGGACCTGGATCTGGCCTGTATTCCTTCAAACTACTCGCGCCTGATTGCCCGGGAGCTTGAGTTGCAGGTGCGGGGTTTGGCGGGGTTATTGGTGGCCACGTCGCTGTCTGTGGATGAGTTTCTGCAGGAAGAATTGCTGCTGACGCCCCGGCAGCAGATTCAGATTCTGCGTAACAGTCTGGCGTTGAGCCGGGATAGCTCCCTGGGCTTGCGGCTGGGTCGCCGTTTCACATCGCCCACCCACGGTGCCATGGGGTTTCTGGCAAACAGCAGCCCCAATCTGCTGATGGCGCTGAAAGCCTTCCAGACATTTTTGCCCACCCGAATGAGTCTGGCGCACCTTGATCTGAATGCCGGAGATGAGGGGCTGACGGTGGCATGTCATTTTGATCCGGAAATTTCCGGTGATGTGCTGCGTACCCTGTCAGAAATTTTTGCGGTGGTTTTTGCTGACTGCGCCGAGTTTATTGTGGGCCGGTCCCTGGATGACATTATTATCCGGTTTGCTCATGAAGAGCCGCCATACAGTGACCGCTATAGCGAGTTTCTGCCCGGACGGTTCGGGTTTTCCGCCGGCAACATTGTGGCTCAGATCCCTATGGATATTTGCCATATTCCCAACGCGTCAGCGAACCATGAAAACTATTTGCTGGCGCTGCAGCAATGTGAGTCCATCCTGGCGCAACTGCGAGCTAACAAAAACAGCTGCAAATATCAGATACAGAAAATGATGCTCTCGGGGCCGCCCGGGGTGCTGACGGAAGATGAGGCGGCAGCGGCGCTGTTTATCAGCAAGCGCACCCTGGCGCGCCGTTTGAAAAATGAGGGTAGCAGCTTTCGACAGATTCGTGACGAGATTCTTTCCCGGCAGGCGGCGGGCTACCTGCGTGACAGCCGCATGCCCGTAGATGCCATTGCTGTATTACTCAACTACCATGACAGCTCCAATTTCCGGCGTGCTTTCAAACGCTGGTTCAGGCAAACCCCTGATCAGTACCGTCAGCAGCTGGGGGAGTCATCACTGTGTGATTCAAATAAAAAAGGCCGGATCAAGTGATCCGGCCCAGCTTTACGCCTACCTCAGTTTTCTTTGCATTCCCTGGTTCGTTGTTTTTGTCAGGCGTTGCGCGCCTGAATTTGCATTACCACCCTCTCTAAAGCGTTATCAAACATGTTGTTATCATCAATCTGGCGGGCATTGCCGCGAATGATTTCCAGCGCCAGCTCGCCCTTGTTCTTTTCTATCTGCTCGTTACTGTCAAAGGTTCTGAAACAGAATTTGCCCAGAGTAACGGATTTTTTCACCAGTTTGCAGCGTACTTTATGGGTGTTGTGCGTCAGCATGAACACGGTTTCCAGAGGTACGTGGTTCAGTCTGGCAAACACCGCCTGCAGGTTTTCCTGGGTATGCAGGGAATCCTTGCTGTCGCGGATCTGGTGAATCATGGCTTCGTCTTCCGAAGATATATCCCCCCAATCTACCTGATCACCATTATGGGGCTGGTTATCGTCGAACGGACTGATCTGGTCGAAGCGTTCGTACACGTTATTCAGGCGCTCTTCGTTAAAGTCAGCGGTGCTGTCGAAGGCGTCCAGTTCAGCGTGATGGGAGTCTTCCGTATCTTCCATGATTTTACCCTGGAAGGATTTGAATACTTCCAGCGAGCTGCCGCCGGGATCTTTGATATCTTTACCGTTGGTGCCACGGATAATGGCCAGGTGCAGCTGAATCATGTGTTCCAGAATGGCATCACGCAATTCGGTTTTCAGGTTGAAATCCAGAAACATAGAGCGGATGGTCTGCACAATTTTCGGCAGTGAGCGCAGGATTTCCCGTTTACCGTTTTCGGTCGCATCCACCTGGGTGCTCCAGAGTACTGATGCGTAAACCTCGGTGCACAGTTTCCACTGCTCGCTGTCCACACCATGACGGCGGATCACCCGGGCCAGAATGGCACCCCACACATACTTGAGCAGTTTGTGGAAAGTCAGTTCTTTTTCCAGCAGGTGATTCTGTGATTCAAGAAAATCCGAAATGTCGGAATGCTTCATGGCGTTGGCGAAGTCTTTGGCTTCGAACTCGCCGTCCGCATGCTTTATGGCATAAACGGAGCTGTTGGTGTATTCCGCCATCAGCTGTGACTGAGCCTCGAAAACAGAAGTATCACCGCAGAATTCCTTGAGGATAGTGGTGACCGAATCCCGCAGCTCCATAAAGCCTTCTTCACAGGGATCCGAGATGCGCACACCCAGGTTGCTGAGCTGATTCAGATAGTCACGCACCGGGTGATCGCTGGACTGAAAAATTTTGGTGTCTGTTAACGCCACTTGCATGACGGAAGGCTGCAGGCGGGCAAACTGATTCTGCACTTCGGTAATAAAATTGCCGGATTCATTCAGGCTGTTGAACAGGTGGCTTACCAGGTTCAGTACGTTTTCGGATACCTGGTCGATAACCGTCAGAATGCCTTCATCCGACAGCTTGCTCAGGGACTCTTTCAGTGCTGCACGCACATCGTTGGTGTCCAGCATCTTACCGGAGTCGATCAGGCTCTCATGGGTAAGGGCTTTTAACAGCTTGCTGACATCTTCAATGGTGGCGGTACGAATCTGGGTGTCGGGTGAAATCTGGCTCAGGTCCAGTTCGGTAAAGCCGTTAAAATCACTGTTCACCATTTCCGTCAGGTGTGGCGGAATATCCCAGTTCTTGATCAGCCCGGTAACATCAATGTTGGTGCCCAGGGTTTTATTGATCTGCTCAATATCCTCGGCGCTGACCGAGTTGGACACATCAGCCACCGGCAGGCCGTTATTGTTGTAGTTGGCCTGTTTTGGTTGGGCTGACTGTTGCTCTTCCTGTTGTTTTTCCTCTTCGCGGTAGCCTTCCACGATGGCGCTCAGTTCCGGGCTGATTTCCCGGAAGAAGTTTTTCAGCATGGTAAAGAAGGAAGCACCCACAAAGCGGTAGGCGATACGGGCTACCTGTTTGTCTTCAATAAAGTGATCAATGGCGTCCTGCAGAATCAGGGCAAGAAAGCCAGGGCGTATACAATCCAGCTGTGCATTAGCAGAAGATTTCTTTGCTTTGGGGCAGAATTTCCATCCGGATTCCACCAGCATGCCGGAAAAATTATGGTTAGATTCGGAAAAGCCTTTTTCCAGCAACAGCTGATAGTCGATTTCGCTGTCGGTAACGATACTTAAATGATCGTTGTGGAAATTAAGGGCCTTGTCTTCTCCCAGCGAAGTGACTTTTTTGGATTCGTTCAGGGTTTTGGCAAACTGCTTGGCAATGTAATTCAATACCGAGGGCTTAACCTGCGACAGCTCATCGGCAACACTTTGGTAGGTGTTGTGTTCCTGATAGTTTTCCAGTGATTCCGCCAGTTCATTGATGGCGCTTAACTGGCTTTCATAGGCATCTGATACAAGATCTGGAATGGTGTGAATCAGTTTCAGAATGGCTGAGCCGTTGTGGTTCAGCTCTGTCGTTTCCTGATTTTGTTCGGTGTCGCTTTTGTCTGTTTTGGGAGCCGGACTGCTCATATGGTTACCCCGAATACTGCAAATCTAATCTTTTTAACTAGTAAAATGTTAAAGAGTTCTTGTTCTAAGTGTGAACTCTATCACGCGCAAAATTTGCGCAAAAAGAATCAATCTTTCTATTCAGGGGGCACATAGAGCGAAAAGGAATTAAAAAGCCGTTAATGTAACGTTAGGTTACTAAACGTTGTGAAGGGTAATTTCTGGTAATGCAATTACGGTGATCTGAACGCATAAGATTACATTCAGGTACATTAGTGATGATTGGTGGAATTGGTTTAACCGGTTGATTTGCCATTATTAATGGGCAATCAATAAAAGTTCATGCGTTCGGATTCCGGTGTGGGCAAGTCGGCCAGCAGTTCGATAATTTTCTGGCTGTTCCACTCCGGTTGGTCCGCAGAATCGGATTGCTGATTGGTTTCAGGGTAAGTGGTTTCAGAGTAAGTGGTTTCAGGGCGAATCGTTTCAGAATGATTTTCAGGTAATTTGGCAGTTTCAGTAAAGGGAGCAGGTTCAGGCGCCGGCTCAGGCAGTTTTGCGGGTGTTTGCCGGGTGCCGGTAACCAGTTCAGAAACGCTCACCAGTTTTACACCCTGGCTTTCAAAGCTCTCCAGATTGGCTTCCAGAAATTCCAACGTTGTGGGATAAGGATGAGCAATACCAATAGCCGAGCCCATTCGCCTGGCAATACGCACCAGTTGCTGAAAGGCTTTTTCAATACGCTTTGGGTGGGGATCGGCATCCAGAAACACGTCACGCCGCAGGCTGGGCACGCCATAGGTGTTGGCCGTTTCGTAGGCCACTGAATGGGGGTTGGTCATGCTGTCGATAAAAAACAGCGGTGTGCCCGCCACCTCTTCCATGATCCATGACATGGCCTTTTCATCGGCGGTGAGCATGCTGCCCATATGATTGTTGAAGCCCACGGCAAAAGGCAGGCGGTTCAGGGAGTTTTTGACGCGGTCTTTTACCTCCCATTTACTTTGCCGGGTGGTGATACCGCCAATATCCAGTTTCCTGCCGGTGGTGCTTTCCATGGGCAGGTGCAGCATCACTTCCTTGTCGGAAAAGTAGGCCTGCTCTGCCAGAGTCCGGCCAAAGGGCGTAAAGGGAATAACGGCGTAGGTAAGGGCCCCGGGCAGGCTGATAGCTTTCTCCCCGGCTTTACGGTTGTAGCCGATATCGTCAATGATAATGGCGATTCTGGGCCTGGGCTTATAACCCAGGTGGGTGGGAGCCAGCGTCAGCTGGGTACCTTCCAGTTTGCTTCCTGTCTTGCCAACGGTTTTGTCTGCATGGGCAGAGGGGGCAATTAACAAAAGGCTGACCAGCATGAAACACAGCCCAAGCAGGCACAGGGGCAAACTGGCGTTCTTTACAGAACGCCAGTGAAGGGTATTTGCCGATAATCCGGGGCTGACTGCAATCACATACCGTCTCGGTCAAACGAGACGCACGTTACTGCGCCCCGTTGGTGGGTTTGTTGGGCTTATTGGGCTTATTATAGGAGCCTACTACATTGAGAGCCTTCAATAAGTTAAGTGCTTCATAGAGTTGGTAATCCGTTTCCTCCAGTGGCGCCTTTTTCCCGTCGTTGGCGGGCTTTTTCTTGGCTTTGGGGGCTTCCTCACCGTCGGTGTTCTCCAGATGGCCGCTCAATTCGGACTCTTTAACAAAGCCGCCAAATTTAATCTTAGTCAATTTGGCGTTTTCCACCACGATGTCCGGCTCAATGCCCTGGGCCTGAATGGAACGGCCATCCGGGGTGTAATAGCGGGCGGTGGTGATTTTCAGGGCGCGGTCATTATGCAGTGGCAGTACCGTTTGCACTGAGCCTTTCCCGAAGCTGGTGGTGCCCATAATGACCGCCCGTTTGTGATCCTGCAGGGCGCCGGCCACGATTTCAGATGCCGATGCAGAGCCACCGTTGATCAGCACCACAATGGGCATACCGCTGAGCAGATCACCGGGGGTGGCGCTGAATTTCATCTGGGAATCGGCCAGGCGGCCTTTGGTGTACACCACCAGGCCTTCTTCCAGCAGCAGGTCGGCTACGTCTACCGCTGCCTGCAGCACGCCGCCGGGATTATTACGCAGATCCAGCACGATACCGTTCAGCGGGCCATCGTTTTCCTGGCGCAGTTTTTCGATGGCATTTTCCATATCAGGGCCGGTGTGCACCTGGAACTGGCTCAGGCGGACATAGCCAAAATCTTTTTCCAGAAGCTTGCGCTTGACGCTCTGCACCTGAATCACCGCACGGGTAACGGTAATTTCCAGAGGTTTGTCCACGCCTTCCCGCAGAATGGTAAGAATAATGTCAGAGCCTGGTTTGCCGCGCATGTGCTTGACGGCTTCCGCCAGGGACATGCCTTTTACCTGGGTGTCGTCCAGTTTGATGATCAGGTCGCCGGCCATGACACCGGCTTCCGCCGCGGGGGTGTCGTCGATGGGGGTAATGACTTTTACGTAGCCCTCTTCCATGCCCACTTCTATACCCAGGCCGCCGAATTCACCGGTGGTGTTGATCTGCAGGTCTTCGTAGGCCTCCGGTTTCAGGTAGGCTGAATGGGGGTCCAGTTCGGTGAGCATACCTTTAATGGCGTTTTCCAGCAGGGTCTTGTCATCCACTTCCTCTACATAGGCCTGCTTGATGCGATCGAATACGTCAGCAAAGGTGCGTAATTCATTCAGGGGCAACACGCCTTTCTTGGCGGCATCCTCGTCCGCTTCGCTGGCGGATTCCGTGGTTTCTTCATCGCTGACCTCAACGGCCTCTTCGGCCGGCTCCGCGTAAACGGGGGCGGCGGGTAATAAGGCGAGGCTCAGAACGAAGGCAAGCCCTCCGGCAGTTAGGCGGCGTGGCATTCGGGTAACTCCTGTCTGTCGATGGTAAGGATCGCTGCAGTTAAAGAGGACACCGGTCTGTGCGGCAAGTTCCTTTTTGTTATTTCGTTGCGGCTTTCTATCAGCTTAGGGACGCTCTGATTAAGTCTAGGTGGCTTCTGCGCAACCTGAAAGGTGCAACTGCAAGGCAAGTTTCGCCGTTAATGGCCGTAGCCCATAACAAGAAACTTAACGCAGCAGTTGTGCCTTTCAGGCCGCGCCCGGAGGGTCCTTCAGGAATTCCTCCTGGCCGCGTTGTGCTGCTTCGCCGGGCAACCAGCGGAACGCCGCCCGGCCCTCCTGCATCGCACGCCTTGCCAGGAAAAATTCCTGAAGGACAGAGGCCGCCTAGACTTGATCAGAGCGTCCCTGACAAAGTCTGCTCCGGCGGGAGCGAATAATTCGCATTAGATCATGGATTTAGCGGTCATTCCAATGCCGGTATCCGGCTTTTGGCCGGTAGGTCGCTAATCCATCGGCTTAGGCTGAAAATTCATTCGAACTAATGTGCCAAAACTTGGTTATGGTCGGCTCAAAAGCCGGTGATCCCTGTGGTAGCTTCAGATTTTCGCGAGCTTTCAGGAAATGGCCGCCATGATAAGAATAAATACCCTGCTTTCCGCTTCGTTGTTCCTTTCCCTTGCCCTGTTAAGCGGGTGCAAGCAATCCGTCGATATTCCCGCCAGAATCCAGGCTGAGGATTATCAGGCATTCTTTGATACCACCCCCGGCAACGAGGGCGGTGCCTACAAAAGCGATGATGTGGATATTGAAGCCACCACCGACAGTGGTGGCGGCTATAACGTGGGCTGGACGGATACGGGGGAATACCTGCGGTACGAGGTGAATGCCCAGGCTGGTAATTATCGGGCGACGTTAAGGGTGGCCACGGAACAGGTTGATCGTACCTTGCGGATAAAAGTGGATGGGGTGGATGTATCCGGCACCCTGTCTGTCCCCGAGACAGGCGGCTGGCAGACCTGGCGGGATATTACCAGCGAGTTTGCATTAACTGGCGGCAGTCACACCATCGAAGTGTATTTTGACAACGGCCTGGTGAACCTGAACTGGATTGACCTGAGCCTGGTGGACGACACCACCGCCCCTGGTAATGACTGGGCCCTGGTATGGCAGGATGAATTCAACGGCTCGCAGATCGACACTGCCAAATGGGAACATGAAGTCAACGCCTCGGGCGGCGGCAATAATGAATTGCAGTATTACACCGCCCGGGGAGAAAACAGCTATGTGTCCAACGGTACCCTGAAAATTGTGGCCCGCCGGGAAACCTACACCGGCCCGGAAGGCACCCGTCACTACACATCGGCCCGCTTGCGCACCCTGAACAAGGGCGACTGGCGGTATGGCCGCTTTGAGATCCGCGCAAAAATGCCTGCCGGCCAGGGCTTGTGGCCTGCCATCTGGATGCTGCCGACCGACTGGGTGTATGGCGGCTGGGCCGCCAGTGGCGAGATCGACATTATGGAGGCGGTAAACCTGCAGGCTGCCGGGGGCAATCAGGTGCATGGCACCCTGCATTATGGCGGGGAATGGCCGGACAATGTGCACAGCGGCCAGGGCATGACGCCGGCCACGTCCGTAGTAAACCATTTTCATACCTACACAGTGGAATGGGAGCCCGGCGAAATCCGCTGGTATGTTGATGGCCAGCATTACCAGACCCAGACTGAATGGTGGTCGTCGGCTGCGCCTTATCCGGCACCTTTTAACCAGCGTTTTCATATGATTCTGAATGTGGCGGTGGGAGGCAACTGGCCGGGCAACCCGGATGGCAGTTCGGTGTTCCCGCAAACCATGGAAGTGGATTATGTGCGGGTGTATCAGCGGGATGAGGATTCCGGCAGCGGCAATGATGATGGGTCGGATTCGGGAACGGATGACGGCGGCGATGATGGTACCGGTGGTGGCTCAGACGATGGTGGTACTGACGGCGGTAACGATGATGGTGACACTGACAGTGGCAATGATGACAGCTCTGATGACAACCCTGATGCCAACGACGATAGCTATGTTCCTCTGTACAGCGCTGCCACACCCAAAGAACCGGCCATTGTGGAAAACACATCCACGGCCTTGATCACCCGGTTTGCCGACCGGGCCCGCGACCGCCATGCCCGGGAAGATCAGTTCCAGGCCTACGATCATTACCTGTCGTTTTACTGGGAGCACCGTACCGCCGCCGTTGAAATTATTGATACCGTGGGCAAGGGCGGCGACACCATTACCTTTAACGTCACCACCCAATGGAAACTCAGCAACAATCAGGCGGAGCTGCGGTTTTTTTACCGTGGCCTTAATACTGTGGCCGAGTATCACAACAACGGCGTGATGACGCCTCTGGACAGCCTGCATTACACCCGCAGTGTGAATCGCAATGGTGTCACCGGCGAACCCCTGAAAGTGGGGGATCGCATGGAGTTTGAATTAAGCCAGTTTCTGGATAACGCTCCCAATGGCCGGGACAACTATTACGGCACCACTTACCTTTACATCGTGGGGCAAGGGTTAGTGCCCTGGGAAACCCGTGGCGCCTTTGAAGACCCCAACAGCGAGCGGGAAGACTCTTTCGCCATCCCGCAGCGGGGCTGGCTGGGGGGCAGCACCACGCTGCCCTATCAGTATTCCAATGAACCCGACAATCACTTTATGCAGATGGCTACCAACTTATCCAGCGTGAATGGCCAGACCTTTGTGCTGGGGCGGCGGGTGCACCATACGGATTTTGCTGACGGCTCCCATAACGAAGCGCCGGAAAATCCGGATTTTCATGAACTGGCCAACAAACTGGGGCGCAACCATATCAATCACTCCTGTGTGTCCTGTCATGCCAGAAACGGTCGGGCGCTGCCACCGGCAGTGGGCAGCGAACTTGATCAATATGTGGTGCGCGTGGGTGATGCCGTGGGCAACCCCGATTCGCAGCTTGGCGCGGTATTGCAGCCGCAAACCACCAGCGGTGCGGCGGAAGGCGGTGTTCGCCTGGCCGGTTGGCAGGCGGTGGGTAATTTGCGGGAACCGCTTTATCAGTTCAGCGGTACCAACCCCGCGCACTATTCCGTGCGGATAGCGCCGCAACTGGTGGGCATGGGGTTGCTGGAAGCCGTTCCGGAAAGCGCGTTGCTGAATCTTGCTGATCCCGAGGACACCAATGGCGACGGTATCTCCGGCCGGCTGCAGATAGTGGCTGATCCGCAAACCGGTGAGCCCCGTATTGGCCGGTTTGGCTGGAAGGCCGGCAAGGCCAGCGTTCGCCATCAGGTGGCTGCCGCGCTGAACACGGACATGGGCGTTATGAATTCCCTGTTCCCCGAGCCGGATTGCGGTTCTGCCCAGGCCAATTGCGGCGCCGCAGGCAGTGAGATCAGCAATACCCATCTGGATAACCTGAGTGCCTACGTGTCCTTGCTGGGGGTGCGGGCCCGCCGCGGGCTGAACGATGCCACCGCTAACCGGGGAGAAACCCTGTTCAGCGATGCCGGTTGTGCCGGATGCCATACGCCCACGTTGCCGACATCACCTCATCACCCCCATGCTGAATTGCGGGATCAGACCATTCACCCCTACACGGATTTACTGCTCCACGATATGGGGCCGGGCCTGGCAGACAACCTGGGTGAAGGGCGCGCCAGTGGCGCCGAATGGCGTACGCCGCCGTTGTGGGGGATTGGTTTAACGGCCGGTGTCAGTGGTGGCGAAGCCTATCTGCACGATGGCCGCGCCCGTACGCTGGATGAAGCCATTCGCTGGCATGGCGGCGAAGGCGAGTCTGCCAAACAGGCGTATATGGGCCTGTCGGCGGCGGATAAAAATGCCCTGATCCGGTTTTTGCAGACGCTTTGACGTTTGACTGCTTTGACAGTATTAGCCGCGCTGATAATTTTAGCCGCGGCACCAGTGGCTGGGATTCACCGGATTGCCATCCTTGCGGATTTCAAAGTACAGGCCGGGTTTATCCTGGCCGCCGCTGGTCCCTGTGTAGGCAATCACCTGGCCCACTTCCACCCAGTCGCCGGGTTCGGTGAGCAGGCTTTCGTTGTGGCCGTATAGCGTGTAGTAATTGTCGCCATGATCGATAATGGTGAGCAGCCCAAAGCCCCGTAGCCAGTCTGAAAACACCACCCGGCCCCGGTGCACGGTTTTTACCGGTTCGCCGGTACCGGTGCGAATAATCACTCCATTCCAGCGCAGGCTGCTGTCTTCCCGTTTGGAGCGGAACGAACGGGCCACCCGGCCACGTGTGGGCCAGTTGAGTTTGCCTTTGCGTTTGGCAAAAGGCGTGGTGTCGCCCACATTGGCGGGCAGGTCTGCCAGGGTTTCCTGCACGGCTCTTAGCAAGCGCTGCAGTTCTTCCTGGTTTTCACTGAGCTGGGACAGTTTCTGGCCCCGGTCCCGCAGGGCAACATCCAGCTTCTGGAGTACTTTTTTACGTTGGGCTTTGGCTTTGATCAATCCGTCCTGCTGAATTTCAAGGCGTAGCTTCAGGTTTTGCAACAGCTCCAGCTCGTCGTCCAGTTGTTGCTGGTTTTCCACCAGACTGGCAATGGTGCTGTTAAAGGACTGAATGTTTTTAAGACGGGTACGATGAAAATAATCGTAGTACTTGATCACCCGCGCCAGCTTTTCCGGCTCCTGCTGGTTCAGCAGGAGCTTGATATATTCCTGGCGGCCGGTGCGATACGCCGCCTGAATATCCGATACCAGAGCGACTTTCTGTTTTTGTTTGGCCGCTTCCAGTTTGATTTTTTCTGCGTTAAGTCGTTCTACGGTTTGCTTTGATTTTCGAATTTGCTGATTGGCGTCCCGCAGGTCTTTCTGGGTGTTGCTGATTTCCAGTTCTACCTTGCGCAGGGCCTCTTCGGTGTCGCTGCGCTGGGAACGGGTTTTTTTGATCACATGCTGCAGTGATTCGATTTTCTTTTTTACCTGGGTCAGTTCCTGCTCGGTTTTTCTGGCGTCCACCACATCGCTGTCCGCCGGGCTGTTAATTGGCAGCAGGGCGGCAGTTATCAGGCAAAGGGTCAGGGCGGTTCGGGCCAGGGGTTTTCGGTAGTGCATACATCTCGTGGTCAGCAACAGAAACGCCGCTAAGTTTACTCGACTCTCCCGGCCGATGCGAGGCGGGCAGGCCCGAGCCTGTGGCTCCGGTTTCAGCTTTCAGTGGGTGGTTATGGAGCGTATCAAGGCGGGAAGTGTGGCAGACAGAGAAATCTGTCACCGTGAAAGCTTTACAACCACAGTGTAAAAATTGCCCTGCCGGCACTCAGCGCCACCCGGTTCAGATATCCCGCGTGGTGACCCGGTCCATGGATATCTGGCGGTTAATACTGTCCACCTCCACCGCCAGCATGTTCAGCGCCTCCCGCACCCGTTCGGCAACGGATTTTTCCGCCTGTTCTGTCAGGGCTGTTACGATTTCGCGGTTAATATCCGTGGCCTGCTGAATCGACAGTCCCGGAGAGCGCACATTCAGGTTGGGTCTGGTGGGTTCCTTGTACTGAATACGGGTGCTGAGTACCGCATCAGGGCCGCTCCGGGTGTAGTTTTGCAGGGTTGCCACAATCTTCTGCTCGTGGCCGGCAATCTTGTTCAGCACTTCCTGGTAGGGCTCGGTCACGCCGTTAGCTTGCTGCCGCAGGGCCTGTTCGGCATGGTCGCACTGGTCTGCATAGCGGTTCAGTAACTCTTTGCAGGAAAGAAACGTATCCTTGCTGGCTGCCTGGGTCATGTTCATCACCCCCTCTGAAGCTTCTCTCGTGGCGTTTTACTGCTGCGCGAAAACGCAGGGCCTTTGCTCTGGAGATGCGATTATTGTGCCGATGTTGATTGAATGCGTATTGAGAGCGGGTGGATTACCTTCACGGCAAGGAATGTATACATGAGATTGAGTAGCAGGTAATAAAAACCCGGCATGACTGGTGCCGGGCTTTTCTGTTCAGCACTGGATGTGTGGTTCTGGAACGCCTTCAGAACAAGGCAGTGCCAGTCATTTCCTCCGGTTGCTCCATGTCCATCAGTTTAAGGATGGTGGGCGCAATATCCGACAGTACGCCGCCCTGGGCTTTAAGGGCCATGTCCTTGTGTGTGCCCACATAAACCAGGGGCACCAGTTCGGTGGTATGGGCGGTGTGAGGCTGGCCGGTGCTGTGATCTGACATTTGTTCGCAGTTGCCGTGATCGGCGGTAATCAGCAGCTCGCCGCCGGCCTCGTTAATGGCTGTCACCACGCGGCCCAGGCATTCATCCAGGGTTTCCACGGCTTTGATGGCCGCCGGCAGCACACCGGTATGGCCCACCATATCGCCGTTGGCGTAGTTCACCACAATCACATCGAACTTGCCGCCGGTAATGGCTTCCACCAGGTTGTCGGTAACTTCCGGCGCGCTCATTTCCGGCTTCAGGTCATAGGTGGCCACATCCGGGGATTTCACCAGTGAACGCTCCTCGCCGTCAAAAAGGGCTTCGCGGCCACCGCTGAAGAAAAAGGTCACGTGGGCGTATTTTTCCGTTTCCGCCAGGCGTAGCTGGGTTTTGCCGTTGTTGGCCAGGTACTCCCCCAGGACGTTTTTCAGTTTTTCCGGCGGATAGGCACAGGTGGTGGGAATGTCCGCGGCGTATTCCGTCAGCATCACAAAATCCGCCAGGGCGGGTACCTTGCTGCGGGCAAAACCGGAGAAGTCCGGATCTACAAAGGCTCGGGTCATCTGGCGGGCCCGGTCGGCGCGGAAGTTCATGAAAACCACAGCATCGCCATCGTTGATGGTGGCGGGAGATTCGCCATTGCCTGCAATAATGGTGGGTTTCACGAATTCGTCGGTTTCTTCCCGTTCGTAGGCGGCCTGCAGGCCATCCAGGGCGTTGTTGGCACTGAATTCGCCCTTGCCCTCGGTCAGCGAGTTGTAAGCCGCCTGGACCCGTTCCCAGCGATTATCCCGGTCCATGGCGTAGTAACGGCCATTCAGGGTGGCAATGCGGCCCTTGCCGGTGGCCCGCAGTTGCTCATCGATCTTGCGGATGGAGGGCTCAGCGGATTTGGGGGGCATGTCCCGGCCGTCCAGAAAGGCGTGTACATAGATAGCATCCGCCCCGCGCTCGTCCGCCAGTTTGATCATGGCGGCGATATGGTCCTCATGGCTGTGAACGCCACCGGGGGACAGTAATCCCAGAATATGCACGGCGCCATTGCTTGCTTTGGCCTTGTCCACAGCGCCGGTCAGGGCCGGATTTGCAAAGAAGTCACCATCCTTGATGGCTTTGGTGATACGGGTAAAGTCCTGGTACACCACCCGACCGGCCCCCAGATTCATATGGCCGACCTCGGAATTGCCCATTTGCCCGTCGGGCAGGCCGACATCCATACCGGAGCCGGAGATCAGGGTGTGGGGTTGTTCCTGCCAGAGTTTGTCCCAGATGGGGGTGTTGGCGTTGCTGATGGCGTTGTCGTCGGCGGCTTCGCGATAGCCGAAACCGTCAAGAATGATCAAAACGTGAGGCTTTCTTTTGTCAGTCATAGCTTAAATCTTGTGGTTACTGAATGTCGGCCCCGATATTTTACCGGATTTGCAGGTTCTCATCACAAGGGATTTCGTAAGGGTTTGTTGATCGGTATACTTGCCCGCTGTTTAAGCGAGTTAGAGTCTGAGGAACATCCATGGATCGCGTGATCGAATTTACCCTGAACCACCCTTATCTGGTGGGCAGCTTTGTGGCACTGCTGACGGCTTTTATAGTGCTGGAAACCCGTCGTGGCGGAAAATCCGTTTCGCCTCAACAACTTACCAATCTGGTAAACCGCGAAAACGCCCTGGTGCTGGACGTGCGCGAAGCCAAGGAATTCCGCGAAGGCCACATCACCGGTTCCAAAAACATTCCTTTTGCCCAGTTGCAAAGCAAACTGGGTGAGCTGGAGAAAAGCAAGGAAACCCCGGTGATCCTGGTATGCAAAATGGGCCAGCATGCGGGCGCGGCAGGGCGAATTCTGTCCACTGCAGGCTTTAAGGATGTGCGTCGGCTGAGTGGCGGCGTATCTGGCTGGAAGGCGGACGGCTTGCCGCTGGTTTCTTGAAAGGTGATCCCGATATGGCAAATGTGATTGTATACGCTACCCCCTGGTGCCCCTACTGCGTTCGCGCCCGGCACCTGCTGAGCACCAAGGGCGTGGACTATGAACTGATCGATGTATCCGGCGATCGCCAGCTGCGGGCGGCCATGGCGGAAAAAGCCGGGAAAACATCGGTGCCACAAATCTGGATAGACGACTATCATGTGGGTGGCTGTGACGAGCTGATGGCTTTGGAACGCACCGGCAAACTGGATCAAATGCTCAGGGCGTGAGATTGAATAGCCCGGGTAGTTGTATCGTATCTGATTAATCAAAAAAGTAAGGAAGTCATCAATGGCAGAGCAAGCAAATCAACAACAGGGACAGTTCCAACTGCAAAGAATTTATATCAAGGATTTATCGTTTGAAGCCCCCCGTGCACCGGAGGTATTTCGTCAGGAGTGGAAACCTGAAGTAAATCTGGAAGTGAACCACGCTGCTGAAAAAATTGATGGCGATGTCTATGAAGTGGTTCTGAAAGTGACTGTTACCGTCACCAATCAGGAAAAATCCGCGTTTGTTGCCGAAATTCAGCAAGCCGGCCTGTTTCTGATCGCCGGTATTGAAGGCGTTCAGTTCGAGCATGTGGTTAAGGGCGTTTGCCCCAATGTGCTCTTTCCCTATGCCCGCGAAACCATTTCTGATCTGGTGGCTCGCGGTACTTTCCCGCAGTTTCTGCTGCAACCCATTAACTTTGAAGCCGCCTTCGTTGAGCAGATGCGCCGTCAGCAACAACAGGCCCAGCAGGAGCCGGAAGGTTCCCAGCACTGATACCTTTCTGATGAGCCGGTATCACCGCCGGCTCAGAATTCCCTCCCATGATTCATATCGCCCTTTACGAACCACAGATCGCGCCCAATACCGGTAATATCATCCGGCTGGTGGCCAACAATGGTTGTCAGCTGCATTTGATTGAGCCGTTGGGTTTTGATCTGGAAGAAAAAAAGCTGCGCCGCGCCGGGCTGGATTACCGCGACATGGCTCGTGTGTCCCGTTATCCGGATTACGCGGCTTTTCTTGCTGCAATGGATGGCAGGCGTATGTATGCCATTACCACCAAAGGGCAGCGTGGCTATCACGAAGTATCCTTTCAGCCCGATGATGTGCTGTTATTTGGTTCGGAAACTTCAGGTTTACCGGTGCCGGTGATGGACAGCTTTGATCCACTGGATCGCCTGCGCATTCCCATGCGGGAAACCAACCGCAGTATGAACCTGTCCAACGCTGTCGCCATTGTCAGTTACGAAGCCTGGCGACAGCTTGGGTTTGCGGGTGGGCGCTGATTGTTTGGAGTTGCCCCGCAAACTGGCCGCTTCAATCTCTGCCAGCTTGCGTTTTGCCGCATCTGTTGCGAGTACCCGGTTTAATAATGCCAGTACTTCATCGCTCCAGGCTTTGTCGGGCTGCACTGCCAAAAAGAACGGTGTTTCCGGCAGGCAACTGGAGCGCTGTATTGCAGATAACGGTTTGGGCGATTTACGTTCTGCGTTTTTATGAACGCGCTTATCCGAGATAAAAACATCGATTCTCCCCAGAGCCAGCATGCTGTGCAGCCTTGCTGGCAGATTGTCGCCGCTGATCAGCAGGACGCCTTCACCCTGGTCGATGTATTGATCCAGCTCCGGGCTGTAGCCGTAGTCCTGGATTGCTCCGAGACGACGCCCTTTCAAAGAAGCCACGCCCTGGTATTGCCATTTGTCTGCAGGCCGGGTGTAAAAGCAGTCCTGATAACTCATGGTGGGTGTGGTGGTGAGTTTGAGTTTGGGGGCTTCGCCGGGTACGGCTGTGAGCAGACCATCGAGATTTCCGGAGTCTGCTTCCCGGATCGCCCGGCTCCAGGTCATGATCCGGGTGCGCAGTTCAATCCCTTCCTGAGCGAAAATCCAGGTCAGATATTTCGCCACAATCCCGTGATCATCCTTGCCATCCGCGCAGGTGTAGGGGCACCAGTCGGTGCCGCCAAAGGTGAGTTTTTGTGGTAGTTCCGCCAGGCTTTGCAGCGGCAGCCAGCAGACAATAGCCAATATGAGGGAGAGGGGTCGCATGATGGTGGCTCCAGCGGCCGGAATTATCGATGCATCTGCCGGTTATTATAGGAGTTTTCTGCGTCCCCGGCAGCATTCAGTGTTCGTTCCGAAAAACACCCGGAAACTGCCCCAAACTGGGTCGCATAAAGATTGATCAGGGGAGCGTTCAAAATGGAAGGCACAGATCCAGAATATTCCTACTACAGCTGGGCAAAAAGCTTTGAGCTGGTGCGTTCCGGCAAACATCAGGTGGCGGCGTTCTGGGCTTGCAGCCTGGAGCGGCCGGAATATTTCTATTGCAGCGATTCCATCGGCAAAGAACTGCTGCGCGACTTTAATTCAGGGCTGGCAAAGTTGCGGGCCACGGGAAAATACTAGCATTTTGACTACTATTTCCCGGCGCACAAACCCTAGTGTTCGTGAAACAAATTTATATAACAAGTATTCATTAAATGCAGTGCTTTGGTTATATCTTTTTCTGGTTCCCGATTAAATTCAATTGCTTGATGTGATTTTTATTTTGCGATTGTTGTAAAGAGTGTCAATTTGTCACATCCATTCTGTTGGTTATTCAATACAGTCATTGCTCAAGCGCCGATAAACTGATCCTGACTTGATTGTTCTGTAGTCTTTCCAAGTCGTTACTTGTTTGCATCTAATTAATTATGTCGGGAAGGCAAAAATCATGTCTACAGAATTGGAAACTTATATTATCAATGAATTGCAGGGCGGTTTTACCCGTAGTGGGCTTTCAACCAATGAATGGTCCGTTTCTATCATCAGCCAGGAATTTGAGATAACGGAAACCACCTACACCAGAGCAGGGGATCCGGTGCCGAAAACACCGCTGATAAGAGTGTCGCCGGTTAATTGCCTGGATGAGAAAGTCACCTCTACGCTGAAAGTTAATACCAAAGAAAAAGAAACCACCACCTGGACCATTAATTCCGAAGTGGCTCTTACCGAGGAACTGGAAGTCAGTGCCGCAGGGGATATTCTGGTGGCCGAGGCAGAAGCCAAAGCCAAGGTGGGTGTTACTTTTAAAGTGGGTGGCAGTGTCAGTGGCACTTCGGAAAAAGAAGTCTCTATTGATTTTGAACAACCGGTACCGGTTAAACCCAAACATCGCACGATTATGGAGTTAGGTATTTTTACCACGCCGGTGGAAGGTGTTATCAAGGGCTTTCGCAAAGTGCGGGTTCGCTATCAATATGATCTGGATGTGCCCTTTCAGTTCTTTGATGAAACCCATTCCGGCACGGCTTTGATCAAGGTACCTTTTCAGGTGGATTTCAAATCGGAAGTGGTTTCCTATATTCCGCGCCTGCGTGACGAAGCAGTGGATTGTGAAACCGCGTTCAGTGGTTTGATTCCGGGGCAGGAAGGTTATTCACCTTTCAATCATCCGTTGTTTGGTGAGCGCAGAACAGAAACTCGCCTGGCTCTGGCAACGCGCATTATCGAACCTCTGCCGGATACCGGTTTCGGCTCTCGTGCCGATCGCATTATTTCGGTGGCGGCGGCTGCCAGTTCACCGGTGGAAATGCTGGCAACCCTGGGCTGGAGTGAGTCTGAGCTGCCCACGGCAAAACGTATCTTCACCATGGTGGATAGCCGGGTTGGCGGATTGTCGGCGGAGTTACTGTCCGGCGGCGTGCTCAACACCGAATTGCTCGAAAAAACCGCCCCGGCAGCCGCCTTGCGGGAAGCGGTATAGCCTGTCACCGGGCCGGATTACGGTCCACAGCAACCGGTTGACCGGCCCTGGCGGGCTGGTCAATCCCTTTGATATTTTCCTGTCTATACAGCTTGTATCTGCCATTCAGCCCTGCTAGCCTGAATGAAACTCGCCGGTTCTATTTTGCCGGAAGATTGCGTTCAGCCCCGGGTAACTGGCCATGGGGTGTTATCAGCAGGGGGAATAAATGAATATCAGTGTGAATGAGCATATCCAGGAACTGAGCCGCGTGGGTGATCCCGACCGGCCTGGTATGAAACCGGTACGCCGGATTTTTCGCTGGCTTTATGGCAGTGATCCCCATCCAACCGCAGGGCAAATGGCGGATATTCGCCGCCATATGAAAATGGGTGATCCGCTGGCCGATGCGGTGGTGGCCATGTACAAGGAACTGCCCACAGGTCAGGGGCGCAAGTTGCTGGATCAGGCCCTGGGGCAGGGTATCGACAGCGTAGAGAATCCGCCACAGGCACTGGTGAATCTGTTTGCCCAACTGGATGACGAACCTATCTGGCTGGACCGGGACAAGTTGCGTCTGGGCTGTGATGTGTCCCGCAGAGTCGGGCCATCAGGGGAGCTGGTGTTGCGAAATCTGGCGCTGATGGGCGGCTACCTGGGAGCCGCTGCTGCCAAGCCGCTGGTGTTTACCGGGCAGCTGGACAGCAAAACCTCACGTCGCCTGGTGGAAACCGGCAAATTCTGGATGGATGTCACCACCGTGGGTGGCCTGGAACGCAACAATGAAGGGTTCAAAAGTGCAGTGCGGGTGCGCATGATGCACGCTCAGGTACGTGCCATGCTGCGTCAGTCAAACAAATGGAGCATGGCCTGGGGAGAGCCCCTGAACCAGTGGGACAGTATGGCCACCATTCTGGAATTCTCTTCCATTTTCCTGGTGGGGCTGCGTTCCCTGGGATTTATTTTTACCAAACAGGAACGGGAAGCGGTGATTCATCTGTGGCGCTATATCGGTTATCTCATGGGGGTGGAAGAACGTATTCTGCCAGCCAATGAAACCGATTCCATGCGAGCCCTTTACCATGTGATCGCCACTATCTGTGATCCTGATGAAGATTCCAAGGCGCTGGGTCAGGCACTGGCCAATGCGCCCCTGCAATACGCGGGTGATGCCCGCTGGCAGCAATGGCTGGCGCAAACGGAAAAAACACTGCGTATCGGTTACACGCGCTTTATTCTGGGTGACAAGGCCGGTGATGATCTGGGATTGCCGGATACCTTTGCCAAGTATTTGTGGCCCGCCCAGGTGCCATTGCGGGTTGGCAGTGAGCTGGTACGTATGGCGGTACCGGGTGTCAACCGTCTGATGGTAAAACTGGGCGAGCGTGCGGCTCGCGACCAGTTTCCCCAACGGGTTGCTGAAACCCGCGCTGATACCACCTTCACACCCGTGGCCAGTCTGGCCCGCTAAGGCTTGTCAGCAACACAGGGATTGGCTTGTACCTCCCTGTGTTGCCACTGCTTTTTGGCTGCTGTTATATCTCGCCAAAAAACTTGAACGTTCACGCCAATAACGCTGCTGCATGGCCTGCTTTATAGTGTGGCTCTGATCAGGCACCGTTTTTTATCGGAATTAGCTTTCTATTGGGATTAGCTTTTTGTCGGGATAATACAGGGGGGAAATTCAATGGGCGCATTCAGTGAAACACTGGATATGGTATCGGTATTGGCAAAGGCGGCAAAAATAAAACCTTTGCCCAGAAACACCCGTCTGTCACTGGGGTTGATGGTAGAACAGCGGGCAGCGGAAACGCCGGATAACCTGATGTGTCTTTTTGAAGGCCGCTCCGTGAGCTGGTATGAATTTAATTCACTGGCCAACCGGATTGCCTGGTATCTGAAAGCGGCCGGCGTGCAACGGGGCGATACCGTCGCCCTGCTGATGGATAACCGTGTGGAAAACATGGCCTGCGTTACCGCATTGTGCAAACTGGGTGCCGTGGCGGCCATGATCAATACCAGCCTGACGGAAAAACCCTTGCTGCATTGCATCACTACCGTGGGATCCAAAAAAGTGATTGTCGGCCAGGAACTGCTGGCGCGTCTGCAGGATGTTAAAGATGAACTGGATTTTGCCACCTCCGATATTATCTGGGTGCCGGATGCCGCCATGGACAACACCCGGGCCGATCCTGACTGGGCCATGGCGCTGGAAATCAGCGAACAACCGGATCAGAATCCGGAAGACACCCGCTATGTGGAATTGCGGGATCTGGCCTATTACATCTTTACGTCAGGCACCACCGGATTGCCAAAGGCTTCTCTGATTACCCACGACCGCCATTATCGTATGAGTCTGGGTTTTGCCTCGGTGCTTTTTGATCTGCAGCCCACAGACCGGATTTACGCCTGTCTGCCCCTGTACCATTCCAGTGGCATGTTTATTGAGTTCGGATCCATTACTCATGTGGGTGCCTCCATGTTTTTGCGGCGCAAGTTTTCTGCCAGCAATTTTTTACATGAAGCCCGCGAACACAACACCAACTGTTTTGCCTACATCGGCGAGTTATGCCGTTACCTGTTGCATCAGCCTGCCAAACCCGATGACGCCAATAACCCCATTCGCAAATGCGTGGGTAACGGCCTGCGCCCGGATATCTGGATGGAGTTCAAGCAGCGCTTCGGCATTGACCGTATCGGTGAGTTTTATGGCGCCAGTGAAGGTAACGGCGGTTGTGTGAATGCCTTTAACAAAGATAAAACCGTTGGTTTCTGTGCCGTAAAACATGCCCTGGTAAAATACGACGTGCTGGATGACGAACTGATCCGCAACAAACAGGGCTTTTGTGAAAAAGTGCGTAAAGGCGAGCCCGGCCTGATGCTGATCGAAATTTCCGACAAAGCCGCGTTCGATGGCTATGCGGATTCAGCCGCCACCAACAAAAAGGTGCTGACCGATGTGTTCCGCAAAGGCGACCGTTATTTTAATACCGGCGATTTGCTGAAACAGGTGGACGTGGGTTTTACCTTTGGTCTGCCCCATTACCAGTTTGTGGACCGGGTGGGTGATACCTATCGCTGGAAAGGGGAGAACGTGTGCACCAATGAAATCGGCGAGATTATCAATGCGGCGGATTCGGTGGCGTACTGCAACGTTTACGGCGTGCAGCTTCCGGGCACCGATGGTCGTGCCGGTATGGTGGCTATTGCACCCAGAGACGGTGCCCTGAATCTGGCTGCCATATCCGCCCATATTATGGAAAAGGTGCCTTCTTATGCGCGGCCACTGTTTCTGCGCCAGGTGGAGAATATGGACACCACCGGTACTTTCAAGATGAAAAAAGGCGATCTGCGAGAGCAGGCGTTTCATCCGGAAAAATGCCAGAGCACTGTGTACGTGCTAAAACCCGGTGCCAGCGAATACACCGAGCTGGATCAGACATTCTACGACACCATCATGGCAGGTAACGCCGGCTACTGATAAAAAAGCGAGGGCAAGCAACATGACCAGAAAACAACTACCCACCTTCTGCCGTGTTTGTGAGCCCTCCTGCGGTTTACTGGCCGAAGTGGAAAACGAACAGATAGTTCGCCTGCTGCCGGACAAGTCCCACCCGGTTACCAAAGGTTTTGCCTGCCACAAAGGCATTGATTCCCTGGCCATTCACAAAGACCCGGATCGGTTGAATGCGCCCCTTAAGCGTAATAACCCGAAAACCGATGCTGTGGGTGATTTTGAACCGGTAAGCTGGGATACGGCTATCAACGGGATTGCCGAAAAGATTCGCTCGGTACGTGAATCACACGGCAGCGGTGCCTTTGCAGCCTATGTGGGTAACCCCACCGCCTTTAATTCTCTGGCTACACCGGCCATTGGCAGTTTTTTGTTGCAGCTGGGTTGCCGCAAACTGTTTGGCGCCGGCACCCAGGATTGCTCCAATAAATTTGCCGCGGCCGAAGCGGTGTTCGGCACGTCCACTTTGCATCCGGTGCCGGATATTGAACACACGGATTATCTGCTGATCTTTGGAGAAAATCCCAAAGTATCTCACATGAGTTTTATTTCCATTGCCGATCCCATGGCCAAGCTGCGTGCTGCCCGGCAGCGGGGCGCTACCATCAATTTTATTAATCCCAGGGCCATTGAATCGGCTACCCCAAAAACCGGTGAGGTGGTACAGATCAAACCGGATACGGATCTTTATCTGCTGGCGGCGATGATTCATGAAATTGCCCGGGCGGAATTGCTGGATCAGGCAACGCTCCGCGACCATGGCAAGCATGTGCAGGAATTACTGGCGTTTGTGGCCCGCTATCCCGCTGATCGTGTTGCCGATGTGGTAGGAATCCCCGCTGAAAGCATTCGCCGGATGGCCTGTGATTTTGCCAGCGCACCGGCCGCCAGTGTGCATATGTCCACGGGAGTTAATATGGGGCGGCAGGGCACCCTGTGCTACTGGTTGCTGCAAATGCTCAGCTTTATTACCGGCAACCTGGATCGTAAAGGCGGCAATCTTTACGCTGAAGGTTTTTATCCGGCAGCAAAAGCGGGCCGGATTCCGCTGGATAACCTGTTTTTTGATTCACCCTTCGGCAAATTGCGCACCATTCGTGGTTCGCTCCCCGGCAACCTGTTACCGGAATTTATCGAATCCGATACCGACCCGGTAAAGGTGCTTTTTGTTATGGCGGGCAATCCCTTGCTCAGTATTGGCGGCGAACAACGGTTGCGTAGTGCTTTTAAACAGCTGGAACTGATCGTGGTGATAGATCTTTACCGTAATGCCACCGCGGAGCTGGCGGATTACGTGCTGCCGGCAACGGATATGCTGGAACGCAGTGACATTAACATTTGCGGGCTGGGCATGCAGTATGAACCCTTTGTGCAGTATACGGATGCCATAGTGCCGCCCGCCCATGAACGCAAAGAGGAGTGGTGGATACTGGCCCGCCTTGAACAGGCCATCGGATTGAACTCCGTGCTGGATGATCCCGGTTATAATCCCCATGGGAGAAATGACAAGATGTTGTCCCGGGCCGGATTGTCCATTGACTCGTTAAAGCAGCAGCCCTCGCAAACCCGGGTGCTGGATAAGCTGACACCGGGAAAATTCTACAGCCACTGGCTGCAGACCGATGACAATAAAGTGGACTGCGCACCGCCCTTGTTTGATGAGGCGCTGGAAAAGGCAGAAAGCATTTTCCGTGAACTGACAGAAGAAGCGCCACAAACCTTTAAACTGATTCATTTGCGCAATAACTATATGCACAACAGCTGGTACCAGAATGTGCAAAAACTGAAACGTGGCCGGCATACATCAAACCCTCTCTACATGAACCCGCAGGATGCCGAAGCCGCGGGTTATCAGGAAGGGGACAAAGTGCAGGTCAGCAACGCCTATGGCAGCATCAAGGCAACGCTGGTGCCTGATGCCAGCCTGCGTTCCGGAGTGGTGGCCATGAGCCATGGCTGGGGTAACAGCAACACGCCGGGCATGCGAATTGCCAGCGAGTTTCCCGGCGTGAATGTGAATCGCCTGCTACCCCGGGGACCGGGATCCTACGAAACCCTGAGCAATCAGGCCCATATGACCGGTATTCCCGTGGAAATTGGCCCACTGTAAACAGACTTTTTTTTCAGCACTGCTTTGCCCTTGAATGTATAAGGCTGACTTCTGATGCTCCCTGACTGTTTGTTAAGCACGGAGTGTTCCTTTTGATACAAACTTGTTATTGCTTGTCTGTTCCCTTCGTCATGTATTTTATCCCCCGCCTGCCATAGGCTTTAAAACACCATGTTGCAGTCCTTCCAGCCAATGATGTATTGCCGGCTTGCTCTATAAACAGACTTATAAAAATATCATTAGCAGCTTGTGTATGGCTGCTTGTCATTTGTTGCAAGGGGGAAGTATGAAGACCAGATGGGGAATGTTTTTCTGTTTGTTATGCCTGTGTGGCAGCGCCGGAGCCCGGGATTTTTTTGAACTGGAGTCGCCCTGTAATCCGGTGGCGTTGATAACCTGTGGTTTGCCTTATCCCAGTGATGTGTATGGCGTGCCCGCGGCGGACAGCCCCACGGGTATGCGCCTGATCTTTCCCGAAGGGCTGGTGCGGGAGGAACTGTTTGCCGAAGTACCGCCAACCCTGACACCGCAAACCGTATTCAATGGTTCCAGCGGTTTTTCTGCCGCCAGCAGTGTGGTGTTTGAGCTGGACGCTGCCCCGGACCCGGCCACTTTGCCTGCAGATGGCGGTACCAGTGTGATTGCCATAAATCTCGATACCGGGGAACGCATGCCGGTGCGCGCGTTTATCAATGAGTTTGCCCGTTCCCATCAGGTATCAGAGCCGTCCCAGATTATAGAGATCTATCCGCGGGCACGCTGGCAGTTCGGCGAGCGTTATGCGGTGTATCTTACCCGGGATCTGAAGCAGGTGGATGGCGCGGACTTTGACACAAGTGAGGGCTTCTCGGAAGCCGTCAGTCAAGGTGACTCGCCGTTGTCACTGTATTACGCGCCGGCTATTCAGGCCTTTGAATCCATGGGGCGTGATCGCAGCGAACTGATCTCTGCCACTTTTTTTACCGTGCGTGATGAAGAGGAAGCGACCGCGCCACTGATGAACCTGGGTAAATCAGTGTATGACATGGAACACCCGGTGCGGAATCTGAAAATTCATTACAAGCTGTTCGGCCATATCGGTGCCTTCGTTACCGGTGAATTACTGGTACATAACTTTCGCGATCAGTATGGCGGTATGCGGTATGATCCTTCCCTGGCACAGGAAAACTGGATCCAGTTTCGCCTGACGCTGCCCCGGGTGGCAAAGCGCGGATCCGTACCGGTGGCAATCTACGGCCATGGTCTGGGTATTCTGAAAGAGTCGGATTTTCTGGTGTCGGTGAATAATGCCCGGCTGGGAATTGCAACGGTAGCCATTGATCATCCCAACCACGGCAGCCGTATTCGTGCAGATGGTGGTTTTGTACTGGCCCGCCTTGATACGCCATACGTACCCATGCAGGTGGGCATGGTGGTGCAGTCATCAGTGGATCATATGGCATTGCTCAAAGCCATTAAAACCAGTATCGGCGAACTGGATATTTTGCCCAAACGTTTCTGGGCGCCCCTGTTTACCCGCAAACTGAACAATGGCGATGGTATCGCCGATATTGATCCGGAACGAATCTTTTATCAGGGCACCTCGCTGGGTGGTGTACTGGGATCGGCCTTTATTTCCATTGCTCCGGATCTTAAAGGGGCGTTTTTGCAGGTCACCGGTGTCGGCGTTACCAATATTCTGGCGGGTTCTGCTTTGTGGGATTCTGCCTTCAGTCACCTGGAACCGGAAGAGGCGACCGGCGCAGAAGCCATGATGCTAAAAGCAGCCATGCAGCACGAACTGGATTACGGTGATGGTATTAACTTCGTTCACCTGCTGCGCAATCCAAAAGGTATGGCGGTTGCCAAACCGGTGGTGATTTCTGCCGGTGTGGGTGATCAGATAGTTCCCAACTTCTCTTCCATTGCCTTTGCGGAAATTGCCGGGTTGCCGCTGGTGGATGATCCGCTCTTTTCCATGCCGGGCACGCCGCTAGCCAATGATTATGATCAGGGCTATGGTGTGCGTCATTATCCCTCGTTAACCCAAACCACCAGTGAACTTGTGGATGGCCTGGCCGCACATATCAGTTTTGTCTGGCCGCAATTAACAGAAGATATGAATCAATGGATTGAACGTTATATTCTGCAGTAAGTTCAATTAATGAGCGCAGGTGTGCACCAATCTGAAAACACCTGTGCTCTTGTCTGAAGCATTGCCCTTGTAACAAGTTTCCAAATGTTGTGATTTGTGCCGCCACACAACAGTGTTATTGCGCGGTCTTTTTGCTGGCACAGTCATTGCTACATCTGAAGCTCCTGATATATCAATTGTTTTTGGGGGCTCTCATGAGATTAAACGCTGCACAGTGGTTGCTGTGTTTGTGCTTTGTATTGTTTTCAGGGAATGCGATCGCAGAAACGGATGTTGAGCTGACAACAGGGGATGTTGTCTGGATTGTTACCGCCAGTGCGCTGGTGTTTTTTATGCAGGCAGGCTTTGCTCTGCTGGAAAGCGGACTGTCGCGAGTTAAAAACGCTGTTAACGTATTAATGAAAAACTACATGGATGTCTGCATTGGTAGCCTGATTTTCTGGGCCATCGGTTATGGTTTGATGTTCGGTTTTAATCCCAGCGGTTTTCTGGGCACCTCCATGTTTTTTGTGGATGACGCTTCAACCGGCACCTTAACCCTGCTGTTATTCCAGACCATGTTTGCTGCTACCGCAGCCACCATTGCCAGCGGCGCCATGGCGGAGCGGGTTCGTTACCATGCCTATCTGATAGGTGCGCTGGTAATTGTCGGCTTTATCTATCCGGTGTTTGGCAGCTGGGTTTGGGGTGGGGCCCATGGCGGCAGTGGTTGGCTGGCCAATCTGGGCTTCGTGGATTTTGCCGGCTCCACCGTGGTTCACAGTGTCGGTGCCTGGTGTGCGCTGGCAGGCATTATAGTGGCAGGGCCACGCCTGGGACGTTTCGATCCGGTAACCGGCAAGCCCCGGGAAATTCCCGGCCACAATCTGACGTTGGTGGCGCTGGGTGGCTTTGTGCTGTGGCTTGGCTGGTTTGGTTTTAACGGTGGCAATCACCGCCGGCTGCGCCACCATGTCCACCGGTTATGCGCTGTTAACCGGTGTGGTTGCCGGCATTGTGGTGGTGACTGGCCAGCAGCTGTTGCTCAGGTTCAAGCTGGATGACGTGGTTGGGGCAGTGCCGGTGCATGGTTTTGCCGGCGCCTGGGGCACGCTGGCAGCGGGCCTCTTTTTTCAGGGCGACCTTTTTAACAGCTCCCGGATCCTGGTGCAGCTGGCCGGGATCGGCGCTGCCCTGGTATGGACCTTTACGCTGGCCTATTGCCTGTACTGGATCATCGACAGAGTCTTTGGCCTGAAGGCATCCAGCGTCCATCAGCGCCGTGGCCTGGACGTGACCGAGCACAATGAGCTGGGGTATCCGGAGTTTATGGAATCCCCGTTACAACGCCCAGTGCAGCTGTCATCCTAGGGGGGGCAATCATGAGGCAAAGACTCAGTTCCCTCTACGAGGGATTACGCCATTACCTGATGGGCGATGATTTGTGGCATGCCCTCTGTATCTGGCAGGACCATCATACCCAGGCATCTACCTTTGAACTGAAAGAGTACCTCAACCAGATCGGGCCTTTATTGCCGGAAGGCTCCAGTCGTTCACAGGTGCACCGTAAGCTGGTGAAGTCACTGCTGATGAACGGCACTGTCGCCACCTTTGATCCAGTGCCCACCATGAACGAATTCCGGGTAAAGCACGGCCTGGAAGTACCTGCCATGCAAAAGGAGCTGGCGATTCCGGAACATGTGGCCAGTTTTGTGGATTTCTACCAGGCGATTCATACCGGGCTCGCTCCTGAGCTGGCAGAGCGACTCCACGGCAAACTGGTGTGGCTGGCGGAAAAATATCAACTGACGGATGAATTCCAGAACCATCTGATCTCCATTCATGCACGCTATCCCATACAGGCCTATATCACAGACGAGCCGGAATCCCTGGCGCCCCTTATGGATGCCTGTTATGAGTTGCTGTGCGAATGGGTGGGGCCGGTGGAGGCTGATATCCGTTTTAACAGAGCTCTGTTGCAAGGCAAGACCCGTAACGGCTACCCGCTGGAAGCGCTGCTTTAGCGGTTTGATCGATACGCTAATAGCGCTTGGCTATAACAGTGAGCGCTATTATGCGGTCGGTTTTATGGGTCGATACATCGAAAACCCATAAGCAATCGCTATTAAATCGCTAATTTTAATACTGATTTATTCCTTTCCTTAAAATTTTCCAAAACAACTCACCCCCTTAGCGCACCTTTGTCCGGCTCGTCTACACTGAAAGAAGGCCTATCGGAATTTGGTTTTGTCGGTAGATATGTATGTTGTCTCTCTTTGATCGTTGGTTTTCCGGAAAAGGAACTTCAAAACAAGCTGCGCTCGGTGTGGAAATTTCACCGGGCGGGTTGGGTATTGCTGTGATTCATAAAACCGGTGCCACACAGAATGCGACAGTGACGGGCTTTACCTTTAAACCCTGTGGTCAGGGGGAATGGGGGCAGGCGTTGACTGAGTATGTAAAGGAAAACCACATCCGTGATGCGGAAACCCATGTGGTGTTTCACCCGGAGTTCTATGAGCTCATGCTGATCGATGCCCCGGAAGTACCCGACGAGGAGATGAACGACGCGGTAAAGTGGCGGGTGAAGGATTTTATCAGCGGTTCTATTGAAGATTACGTGGTGGAAGGTTTCCGCCTGCCGTCGGATGCCTACCGTGGTCGTATGAATATGATTTATGTGGCCTTTATGAAAAAAGAGGCAGTTAAATCCATCATTGAGCTATGCGAAAGCCTTGACTTGACACTGATAGATATCGGCATCAGCGAACTGGCACGTGCGGCGCTCACTCAGGGTCAGGAATCCCTGGCGGATCTGGGGGTTGCCTTTTTGCATCTGGATGAAAAGAAAGGCCAGATTGATCTGTTCGAAAACGGTTACCTGTACCTTTCCCGTGGCATTGATATGGGCTATGCCATGCTCACCAAAGGCGAAGCGTCCGATGGTGGCCTGAGCCTGGATAACAGCTCGCAACTGGATAGCCTGGCGCTGGATATTCAGCGCTCCCTGGATTACTACGAAAGCCAGCTGGGCAAGAGCGGTATCAGTAAATTATTCCTGCTCAGTTCGGAAATGATTCCGGAGGAAACCTGCAAATCCCTGTCGCAAATGTTGCCGGTGCGGGTAGAGGCTTTTGACTTGTCCGGTTTCTTTTCCTGCGACGCGGATACCTCACGGCATATGGACAGCTGCAGTGTCGCCCTGGGCGCCGCGCTGGGAGGTGTGAGTGCCGGAGCTTAAGCAGCGGGTTAATTTTTATCGGGATGAATTCAAAAAGCCCGAGATCAAACTGCCGGCGCAGCAAATGCTGCAGGTGTTCGCGCTGGTGCTGGCGGGTTTTCTGGTGGTGGGCAGCTATCAGGTGTGGGAACTGAATTCCCTGAAAGCAAAAATCGCAGAGCAGGAAAAGCGCCGTAATCAGCTGAATGAACAGTATGAGCGCCTGGCAGCCAATTTTGTGGAGCCTACGGAAGACCCTGGGTTATTGGCGCAGCTAAAAAAGCTGAATCAGGATGCCCAGCAAAAGCAGAAACTGCGGGATTTTTTGCTGACCGAATCCGACAAGAGTCTGTTTTCCTTTGCCTCGGTGCTGGATGGCCTGGCAGAAAACAGTGTCCGCAGTATCTGGCTGACCCAGATCAGCATTACCACCGCTGGCAGCCGGTATGAACTGAAAGGTATTACCCGCCAGGCGGATGCCATACCGGAATATATTGAAGCGCTGAAACAGGCAGAGGCCCTCCAGGGAACATCTTTCAGCATATTCAATATCGAGCGGGATAACGAAAGTGAAGATCTGCTTCACTTTACATTGAGTAGTGAAGAAACCCATGCAGAACGTGAAGGCTAGGCTGCAGGAACTGGGTAATAAACTGGATGCGCTGTCCCTGCGGGAGCGGGGTATTCTGCTGGCTGTCGGGCTGGTGGCCATGCTGGGTATCTATGATTACCTGGCACTGACCCCGTACCTGGATCAGCGTAAGGAAAACCAGCGTCTCGTTGCCCAGTACGCCAATGAAATGGCTGAAGTGGAGGCCAATATCACGGCCATTGTCAAAAAGCTGGAAGCCGATCCCAATGTGATACTCAAAGAGCGGATTGCCAAGCGGGAAAAATATATACGGCAGCTGGTGGATGAAATCGGGGCCTCCACCGAAAACCTGATCGCACCGAAAAAAATGTCCCAGGTGCTGGGATACCTGTTAAGCCGGCAGTCAGGTATGGCAGTAAAAAGTGTCCGCAATATTCCCGCGGAACCCATTGCCTTCAAAGTGAGCGATGAGGAAGAACCGGAAGTGTTGATGTACCGCCACCGGTTAAAGCTGGAGCTGGAAGGCACCTATTTTCAGGTGGCCGGCTACCTGAGAATGATCGAAGGGCTGCAGGAACGCCTGTACTGGGATGATATGAGCTTTGTTATCAAAGACTATCCCACAGGTTTGCTGACCCTGGATGTGCACACCCTGAGCATGAGCAAGGAGCTTATCGGTGTTTATGAATAACAGGATAAAACAACGGTGGATGCCAGTGTCGATTCTGCTGGCGGGAGTGTTGCTGCTGATCAGTGGGCACGGTTATGCCCTGAATGATCCCATGCGGCCGCCATTTTTTGACGGATCCGGTAATTCGGAAACTCGCGAGGTAAGCCGCCCACTGCAGCTGTCCATGATACTGATGGCAGCGGAACGACGGGTAGCTGTGCTGAATGGCAAAACCGTGCAGGTGGGCGAGGATGTGGATGGTTACCGGGTGTTGCGTATTGAACGCCACAAAGTGGTGGTAAGCCACAAAGGCAAGCTGAAAGAGGTTTTTCTGGGTTCGCCACAAGAGCAGAAAACCAGCGTATCCAACCATAATAAGGTTGTTGAGGACTAAGGTCTGATTATGAAGCAGTTATTGATTGTTGTTTTGGTATTGGTAATGAGCGGCTGCACGGATCTGCGCTGGGATCGCAGTTCTGACAAAGCTGCCCTGCCGGATAAAGCCGAGCGGGGTGCTGCCATGGCCGAGCGACCGCAGCCTGTGTCACCAACGACAGAAAGGCCGATGGGATCTGTGCCCGTGGTGCCGGTAGTAAAGCCCAAAGCCAAACCTGAGCTGCCCCGGTTTGATGTGTCGGCGGCCGATGCCCCTGCCCGGGAATTTTTTATGAGCCTGGTGCAGGGCGGCGATATCAACATGATTGTGCATCCGGATGTAGCAGGCAATATCACCATTCAGCTCAAGCAAGTGACCCTGGAAGAAGCCTTAAAGGCAGTTCGGGATGTGTATGGTTATGACTTTGTGCGTAAAGCCTATGGCTACCAGATCGTGCCGCGCGAACTGCAAAGCAAGGTATTCCGTATCAACTATCTGAATATCAACCGGGTCGGCAAGTCAGCCACGTCCGTTAGCAGTGGTCAGATTTCCTCATCAGAATCCAGCAGTTCCGGGTCTGGCGGCACCAGCAGCTCAACCGAATCGGTATCCACGGTGCAAAGCACCCAGATTCAGACCCATTCCGAAAGTAATTTCTGGGCCAAGCTGGAAAACCTGCTCACCATGATTATCGGCACCGGTGACGGCCGCAATGTGGTGGTGGACCCTGATTCCGGTATTGCCGTTGTAAAAGCCTACCCGGGTGAGCTGCGTTATGTGGAAGACTTTTTGCAGAAAGCCCAGCTCAGCCTGCAACAACAGGTGATTATCGAAGCCAAGATACTGGAAGTGAACCTGGGTGATGGCTACCAGGCCGGTATTCAGTGGGACACCTTTGGCCAGGGCTATGGCGGCCAGCTGGTGAATAGCGAAAACGAAGTGGTCGGCGCCCTGCAATCCCGGACCATTGATGAGCTGATTGATCAGACGGCCGAGGGCATGTTTACCCTGGGGCTTAATTTTACGGACTTTACCGGTGTGATTTCCCTGCTGGAATCCCAGGGGGATGTGCAGGTACTGTCGAGCCCCCGAATCGCTACGGTGAATAATCAGAAAGCGGTGATTAAAGTAGGCACGGATGAATTCTTTGTTACCGAAATCTCATCATCTACCACCAGCACATCCACCACCACCACCGATTCGCCGGAAGTGACACTGACCCCCTTCTTTTCCGGTATTGCTCTGGATGTAACCCCGCATATTGGCGATAACTCGGAGGTGATTCTTCATGTGCATCCCACGGTAACCGAGGTTACCGAGCGTATTAAGAATGTGGGTATCGGTGATGACAATCTCGTGTTGCCGCTGGCCTTCAGCTCCATCCGCGAAACTGATTCGGTGATTCGTGCCGGTGACGGCCAGGTAGTGATTATCGGCGGCCTGATGCAAACCAGCCGGGAAAAGAAAGAAGCAGGAATTCCCTACCTGTCGCGAATCCCCGGTGTGGGAAAACTCTTTATGCAAGAAAGAGACATCAACAAAAAGAGTGAGCTTGTTATTCTGTTGCGCCCCCAGGTGGTGAATGCCGATCAGTGGAAAGACGATTACGAGATTCTGCTGGAACGCTATCCCGGTCTGCAACCCAAGACTCCGCGCTAAAGGTTTAACTCTTTATTATGTCGAGACAGCAGAAAGTAAGAATTGGTGATCTTCTGGTGCAGAAGGGGCTGATCAGCGAAGATCAGCTGATGAAGGCGCTGGACGAACAAAAACGCTCCGGCAAAAAGATCGGCAAGGCAGTGGTGGATCTTGGGCTGGTCACCGAGGCGCAGTTGCTGCAGGCGCTGGCGGACCACTTTGGTTACCCCTATGTGGATCTGGTACGCTTCAAACTGAAAAATGATCTGGTGTTGTCTCTGCCGGAAACCCAGGCCCGCCGTTATCGCGCAATTCTTTTATCGGAGCAGCCGGATGGCTATCTGATCGGTATGGTGGATCCGCTGGATCTGCTAGCCATTGATGAATTGCAACGCACGCTTAAGCGACCGGTTCACCCGGCCTTCGTCAAGGAAGGGGAATTGCTGGATGCGCTGGACCGGATTTACCGTCGTCAGGATCAGATCGCTTCCATAGCCACCGAGCTGGACCATGAACTGGAAGAAAGTGATTTCGATCTGGACAGCCTGGCCACCACCATGGAAGCCACCGAGGCGCCGGTGGTGCGTCTGCTGCAAAGTATTTTTGAAGACGCGGTTCAGGTACGCGCATCCGATATTCATATCGAGCCCGATGAAAGCGTACTGCGGGTACGCCTGCGGATAGACGGTGAACTGCAGGAACAGGTCATGAAGGAAAAGCGAATTGCCTCGGCCCTGGTTTCCCGCCTTAAAATCATGTCCGGTCTGGATATTTCCGAAAAGCGTTTGCCCCAGGACGGCCGCTTTAATATCCGGGTAATGAGCAAGAGTATCGACGTGCGCCTGTCGACGCTGCCGGTACCCTATGGCGAATGTGTGGTAATGCGTTTGCTGGACCAGAGCGAAGGCATGATGTCCATTGAAAAACTGGGCATGCCGCAGCAGGTGGCCAACCGTTTTGAAACCCTGATTCGTCGCCCCCATGGTATGGTGCTGGTGACCGGGCCCACGGGTAGTGGTAAAACAACCACCTTGTACTCGGCGCTGAATGTGCTGAATGTGCCCGAGAAAAAAATCATTACAGCAGAAGATCCCATTGAATACCGCCTGCATCGTATCACCCAGGTACAGGTGCTGCCGAAAATCGGACTCACCTTTGGAAGCGTATTGCGTACGGCCTTGCGTCAGGATCCGGATATTATTCTGATTGGTGAGATGCGTGATCATGAAACGGCAGAGATCGGTTTGAAAGCCGCCATGACCGGCCACATGGTGTTATCCACCCTGCACACCAATGATTCCATTTCCACCGCCATGCGTTTGATCGACATGGGGTGTGATGCCTTTCTGGTGGCCTCGTCCCTGCGGGCCGTGATTGCCCAGCGTCTGGTGCGGCGTATCTGTGAATACTGCAAACAGCCCTATTCGCTGTCGCCTCAGGAGGCCACCTGGCTTTCCCATATTGATTCCAAAGCACTGGAATCGGATTTTCATGCCGGTACCGGTTGCCACCAGTGTAATAACACCGGGTATTCCGGCCGTATCGGTGTGTATGAACTGCTGGAGCTGGATGAAAACATGTTGCAGGCCTTGCGCCGTAACAGTGCCGCGGAATTTACCGATGCCGCTCATCAAAATCCCTATTTCCGCAGCCTGGCGCAATGCGCGCTGGACTATGCACGTCAGGGCGTTACCTCCGTGCAGGAAGTCTTCAAGATCTCAGCTTCCCTTGATGATCGTGTGCTACCCACGGAATAACTGAATCACCGCCATGACGAATTTCGCATACAAAGGCAGAACCAAATCCGGCGACCTGGTAACAGGTACGCTGGACGCTGCCAATGTGGATGCGGTGGCCCGTCAGCTGCAGGCGCAATTGATTCTGCCGGTGGAGATCAAGGAAGAGGTAAAGCAAAGATCCCAGGATATCGATCTGTCGAAACTCTTTCCGCCACCCAAGATCCAGCTGGATGACATGGTCATGTTCTGCCGGCAGATGAAGGCGCTGACCAAATCCGGTATTCCCATTATCCAGGCCATTAACGGCCTGGCGGAACACAGCAAATCGGAACGTTTGAAAACGGCCTTGCAGGATATTGTGGTACGTCTGCAAATGGGTAACAGCCTGGCGGCGGCCATGGGGAGCCACCCAAAAATATTCAGTTCGCTGTTTGTGTCCCTGATCCATGTGGGGGAAAGCACCGGTAAGCTGGATGCGGCATTCGATAAGCTGGTACACCACCTGGAGCTGGAGCGGGAAACCAAAAACCGTATCAGCCAGGCCGTGCGCTATCCCATTATGGTCATGGGTGCCATGTTTGTGGCCATGATGATTGTGAATATGTTTGTGATTCCCCAGTTTGCCGGGGTGTTCAGTAAGCTGGGAGCCGAGCTGCCCACGCCCACAAAGGTGTTGATGGCCACATCGGAATTTACCGTTAATTATTGGTGGCTAATTCTTATAGTTGTAATAGGTGGTATTTTTAGTTTCATCCGCTATATCAAAACGGAAAATGGCCGTTATTGGTGGGATAAAAACAAACTCAGATTGCCCATCATTGGCAAAATTTTTGAAAAGTCATCGCTGTCCCGTTTTACCCGTTCATTCGCCATGATGTCGGAATCCGGTGTGCCCATATTGCAATGCCTCAACATTGTGGGAGGTACGCTGGGCAACGTTTATATCAGCAGTGCCATTAATGACATCCGTCGCGGTGTAGAACGGGGCGACAGCCTGGCTCGCACCTGTTCCAACAGTGGCATGTTTACCCCCTTGATTTTGCAGATGATTTCCGTAGGTGAGGAAACCGGTAGCCTGGACAGCCTGCTCCATGACGTGTCCGATTTTTACGAAGAAGAAATCGACTACGACTTGAAGAAAATGGCCGATGCCATTGAACCCATTATTCTGGTGTTTCTAGGCATTCTGGTTCTCACGCTGGCGTTGGGTATTTTCCTGCCCATGTGGGAGCTGGGTTCGGCAATGAAGCGTTAGTGAAGCGTTAATGCATGGTGCCCCGGTTATCAGAAACAATGGGGCTATAACGATTTTATATCGTTGAAATCACTTGAATAAGGGAAATTCGACTAAGCTTTACTTACAGGTAGTAAATTAGCTTAGGCGAATTTTAATTAGGTAAACCGTTTGATATCAGCTGATCCAAAAAGCAATCGTGGCTTTACTCTGATCGAACTGATCATAGTGATTTCCATCGTCGCCATTCTGGCTGCGGTGGCTTTGCCACGGTTGATGGACACCCAGGAAAACGCCCACGATGCTACCGTGGCAGGGGTGGGCGGTGCACTGGCGTCGGCGGTGATTCTGGTGCGCTCCCAGTGGATTGCCAACAACGTTTCCCAGCCGGTGGATGCTGTGATTGGCTACGGTGTGGATAACGTGGCCACCAGCGATGAAGGCTGGCCAACAGATGCCGGGCAAGGCGCCGGCTCCAATCATAACCCGGTCATGGCCAGCGCCGATCGCTGTGTCAGAATCTGGCGTGCAATTCTGGTGGCCAACGCGCCGCGGGTATCTGCCAGCGCCGCAACGGATACGGATTACCTGGTGGACACGATTAATGGTAACTGCCGATACACCTATCTGCGGAATACCAAAAACAGCAACATTATTTACGACGCCCGTACCGGCGAAGTGGTCACTGATATTAATTAATGCATGGGCAAAGAGGTAACCAGCATGAAACGTCAACAAAGTGGTTTTACATTAATTGAGCTGATCATGGTGATCGTGATCCTGGGTATACTGTCGGCGTTTGCATTGCCAAAGTTTGCGGACTTGAGTGGTGATGCGGAGCAAGCATCTATCGAAGGTGCAAGAGCCGCGGTAAAATCTGCATCGGCAATTGCTCATGCCGCGTTTCTAGTTAGCAATACTTCTCCTGTGACGCTTGAAGATCAATCCGTTGATATCACCAATGGATACCCTGATGCAGATGATATTTGTGCGGCTGCGGGTGCCACGGATGATTTTACCTGTGATACCGCTACCACAGCAGGTTCAAGTATAGTTTCAACCTCTGGTGCTGCAGGAGACGCTTGCTTTACCTATGTGGAAGCAGGTGTCGGAGGTGTACCTGATGTGACTGATTTGGGAACAATACAAGGGGACGATACCTGTAGTGGAACCTGATAGTATATAGAATGCTTATAGGTATACTGATAGTGGTAGCTATTTCTCAACCATTCTCAAAAAAAAGCGCTTTCAAAGAGCGCTTTTTTTTTGATAAATCGGACATGCCATTATTATGGTGTGTATCAGGGGTGGGGTCATGAATGGAGATCCCAGGAACGCAGCCCAGGGCTTCACCCTGATTGAACTGGTTTCAGTCATCATTATCCTGGGTATACTTTCAGTCAGTGCCGTAGGCTTGTTCGCCGATAAAGAAGGCTTTCGTGCTGCTGCAGTCAAGAACCAGCTGATTTCATCACTGCGCCTGACACAACAGCTCGCCTTAAGCAGGCAAAACCTTTCCACTGCAACCCCGGTATCTCTGGCAATATCCCAGTCCGGCGATAACTGGCAGTTCAACCTGTGGGACAGTGATCCCTCCGGCGCAGGAAATACCCCCTACGCAACAGCGGAAGCGGAACGGGGTAATGTAACCCTTCGTTTCAGTACCACTGATTATGCCAGCGCCTGTTCATCGCTGGCACAATCTGCCAGCTACTCGGTGAACTTTGATGGTGATGGTAACCTGATGGGCTCAAGCCCGTTGCGAATTTGTGTGGTGGGGCAGAGCACTTTTCAGATCTGCATTTCCGGCCTGGGTTTTCCCTACGAGGGAGGTACCTGCCTGTGACCGTATCAGGTATCAATAGCCGCGGTGTCACCCTGGTGGAGCTGGTGATTACCATCGTTATCATGAGCATTGCGTTGCTTGCGGTGGTATCAGTTTACAGTAAAGCCATAGAACGCAGTGCTGATCCCCTGATATTCGCCAAGGCAACGGAATTGGCGCAAACCTATCTGGATGAAATCCTCACCAAACGTTATGACGAAGCCACACCCGTTGGTGGTGTTCCCGCGGCACAAGTGGCGAGCCTGTCGGCCACGCTGGGTGCCGATGCCGGCGAAACTACAAGGGCAGATTATGATGATGTGGATGATTTTAATGGCCAGACCTACAGCACCCAGGCATTTATTACCGGTGGCAACTTTACCCAGTATGTAAACTATCAGATCGCGATTGATGTCAGCTATGCCGGTACCGCTGTGGGTGCCACTCATAACCAGCATGTAAAGCGTATTGACATCACCGTTTCCACGCCGTTAAGTGCGGCAATGACCTTCAGCGCTTACAAGGGGAATTTCTGATGGCTGGCCCGGTGATGGTGAACTCCCGGGGCTTTACCCTGATGGAGCTGATTATCGTGATTGTTATCAGCGGTATTCTGGCTGTGGGCTCTGCCAGGTTTATTGCCCATTCAGCGGGGGGCTATGTGGCCACCGGTGTGCGCCAGGGCAATGCGGCGGCTGCCGTGGTGGCCACTGAAAAAATCAGCCGGGAACTCCGCCTGGCACTCCCCAACAGTGTGCGCCGTAACGCCTCCGGCAGCTGTATTGAGTTTATCCCCGTGTTGTCTGCCAGCCGGTACCTTTCCGCGCCTGTAGCACCCGCGGCAGCCGGCACGGCGATAACGGTGGTCGATAACAACTACAGTCTCAGTGGTGGCGTTACCGAATACCTCGCTATATATCCATCTTCAACTGGCACTGTGTATGTGCCGGGTGCTGCCAGCGAGGTGACTGCTTCGCCCATTGCGGCCGTGTCTTCCAGTACCATTACCCTTGGAGCAAATCACCAGTTCCCGGCGGATTCTCCCACCCGGCGGCTGTACATCATCAGTGATCCTGTTACCTATTGCTATGCAGCCGTCTCCGGTCAGAACGGCTTGTTCCGCTATTCCGGTTATGGTTTTAATGCCGCTGTTGCTTCACCGCCGGCGGGCGGCACCCGCCAGTTGCTTATTAATAATGTTTCCGGCAATGTCAGCTTTGAGGTGGTGCCGGCTACACTGACAAGAAACGCCCTGGTGGAGTTTTCATTCCAGATATCCCGGGATGTCCAGTACTCTGCTACGGATGAGAGCATTAATATCAGTCATGAGGTGCAGATTCGTAATGTGCCTTAAACCTGTATCAACAGCTGAACCCGTGTCAAAAACAGCGACTTTGGCTTTTCCGGCAAAACCCCGGGGCTTTGGCCTGCCTGTTGCTATCTTTATCATTACTGTAATGGCCTTTATCGCTGTGGCCATTAACGAACTGGGCGAAGACAACGCCCAGGTTATCGGTGCAAACGCGTTATCATTAAGGGCATTCTATGCTGCAGAAAGCGGCGCCAATATCGCATTGCACCGGCGCTTTCCTCCTTCCGATGCTGCGCTTGCATGCACCGCAAATTTTATAAGTAACTTGACCTTTGATGCAGGGCTTTCCCAGTGCCAGGCGGACGTGTCCTGCAGCAGCTTTGTATCCGGTGGTAAAACCATTTACCGGTTTACCAGCACGGGTGTGTGCGGCTCGGGTGCGGACCAGGCCACCAGAGTAGTACGGGTGGTGGCAGAATGAACCGGTTAATTACCTATCTGTTTTTTATACCGCTTTTGCTGATCACGTTCCCTGCCTGGTCTGCCACCTACACCATGACCGAACTGAACGGCACGGCACTGGACAACCCGCCCGGCGCCACCGTGGTGAACTGGGACAACACCGATACCAGTTACCCCAATGATGATGACAAGGTTGAAGTTAATATCGGTTTTGATTTTCGTTTTGCGGATACTGATTACAGTCAGGTAAGAATACTTACCAACGGTATTTTGCAATTCGGGGCCAGCAGCCGGATGCACAGGGACTGGCAGAATGAAAACCTGCCGACCAACCAGGGTGATCGCTTCATTTCAGTGTATTGGGATGATCTGGTGGATGATGGGCCGGCAACCGTTACCTATGGCTCTATGGGGACCGCGCCTAACCGTAGATTTGTCGTGACCTGGGATAACGTACGTGCCTATTCCAACAGCAGTAATCGCTATGACTTTCAGGTAGTGCTTTATGAAAACGGCGATATCCGTTTCCGCTATGACAACAACACCGCCAATGGGGTGAGCGCCACCATTGGTGTGGAGGTGGATAACAGTGATGTGACCTTGTATTCCTACAACACCACCAGTGTCAGAACGGACTTTGATCTGCTGTTCAAGAATTCCTTGCTGAGCCTGCCGGCTCCGGTGATCAGCTGGCAGTTTGATGAAGATGAATGGACTGGCACAGCAGGAGAAGTATTCGACTCCTCCGGCAATGGCCTTAATGGTACGGCCATTGGTGGCGCAACCACGGCGGAGGCTAACCCTGCCATCAGTGGATCCGTGGGCACCTGCCGCTATGGTGATTTTGATGGTAACGATGACTTGATTCAGATTGCGGATACCGCCAGCCTGGATCTGACCACCGCGTTTACCATTGGTGTCTGGATCAATATCGATTCGATTCCTGCCTCCGGTCTGAAAAGTATTTTATCCAAGGATGAAAATTTCGAATTCCATGTGGACAGCAATGGCCGTATCTACTGGTGGTGGAACGATAGCAGCGGAGCACAATCCTTTACCAGTAACACCAGCATTACGGCGGGTCAGTGGCAGCACATTGTTATCAGATTTCAGGCAGGGCAGCAGGATATTTTTATTGATGGCATTAACCGGGGCAGCGCTTCGAACGCCCGGGTGCCCATCAGTAACAGTGATCCGTTTCAGATAGGGGGTGATCAGGGCTTTGCCGGGCGGGAATTCAATGGCCTGATTGATGAGGTCAACGTGTATGATACGGCACTCTCGAACCTGCAGATTCTTACATTGCTCAACCAGACTCACCCTTGCACAGCGCAGTCTGTGTGTGGGGCCAGTTTCCCCGATGGCGCGGCCAGTTATAATAACGGCACCATCGATTTTGGCTACAATGCCCAGCTGTTTTTCAGTGACAGCAACCTGCTGGATTTTGACTCGGTGTCTTTGAATCAGGGTTCCAATGTGCTCAGCTGTGTCACCGAAGAGTGCGACGCCAGCGGTGATACTGCCCCCGCATTGCCCCTGCCGGCCTTTCCGGATACCTCGTTTTCCACAGACTTTACCGTAAGCAGTGGCGGTACCGACACCCTGGGTGACAGCGGCATCAATGAATTCGATGATGTCAGGGCCCGTTCCGAGAGCACCCTGAATATCAGTTCGGCTTTTGGTGTTTATTACATGGATACTTTGCGGCTGGACTTTAACAGCACGCTCAATCTGGTGGCTGGGGATTACTGGATCAGGGATCTGACGCTCAGTAGTTCATCTACCATCACGGTCAGTGGCGGCACGGCAAGGATTTTTGTGCAGAATGATATTTCTGTGGGTAGCAGTTCGCTAATCAATTCGCCGGGAACCAACTCAGCCGGTGACGCCTCGGAATTACTGATTGTCGGTTACGGTGATGTCAGGCTGCGCAGCAGTTCCACCACCTCTGCGCTGATTTACGCGGTGGGCGATCTGCGAATGGATTCCCCCAGTTACCTATTCGGTGCCGTAACAGCGGATGACGTTACCCTGAACAGTGAAGCGCAAATACGTTTTCAGTCCCGCGGTGTTACCCAACTGGATTTTGGCAGTTTGTGCGATACCTCCTGTGCACTGGGAAGTTTCGCCATTACCCAGCCGGATTATGCGCTGGCCTGCCCGGAAACCAGAGCAGCCGTCACCGTGAGTGCCTTCTGTGATGATGGTGCAACCCTCAAGAGTGACTACACCGGAACCGTGGATTTATCCGGACCGGATACCAGCACCTTTTACGATGCCGCGACCGGTGGTAGCCAGATCAGCAGTTATACCTTTCAGGAAGCTGACGGCGGCACCACTGACTTCTATCTCTATTTTAATAACGAGGATCCGGATGTCAGGGTGACAGTGACGGATTCAGCCGCCGGTGTAATCTCCACAGCCACTCAGGGCACGGATTTCCGTGCTTATGGGTTCCTGGCGTCCGGTTATGATGATGAAGTGGCCTGTTCAACGGATTCAGCCGTTTCCAGCACCGATGTGACGCTGACAGCTTATGGACGCATTAACAGTGATGCTGGTGAGGAGTGTGAAGTTATCACCGGTTTTGACGGGGATAAGGCGCTGGATGTGTGGTACACCGTGGACACAACCGGTGATGGCGCCGCGGATGCGATTAACACCGCGTTGCAAGTGGGTAATACTCTCATCAATGATCAGGCAGACACGGTGGAGGATAACGTGACTGCCACCTTCACCAATGGTGTTACCACTGTGCCGCTGGCCTATGGCAATGCGGGCAATGTGTTGGCCGTTAACTTTCGCCATAACAGCGCGCCCTACGATGGCTCCGAGTTTGGCGAGATGGCTTCCTCTACCTCGAACATCGTCTTTTATCCGTCGTCTTTTGCGTTGTCGGCAGTGGATACGGTGGCACTGAACAACACCAGTGCCAGTGGGGGAACTGTGCACCCGGCCGGAGAGGATTTTTCCTTAACGATCACAGCCCAGTGTGCCAGCGGTGGGGTTGCTGATGACTATCAACCCAATGCCAGCGACCGGTTTGAAGCCAGCCTGGAACGTACCGGGCCGGTAGGGGCGGGTGTTGGCAGCGAAGGCCAGCTGGCGTTGTCGAACAGCATTCAACTGGCTTCCAGTCAGTCACCGTCCTTTGCCAGTACGGGTTTAACCCCCGGGCAATTCAGTAACGGTACCTATACCTTCAATCAGGCCTCTTATTCTGAAGTCGGCCTGATTCGCCTGCGGGTAAAAGACAGTAATTACTTTGGCCGTGGGGATGTGGGCGAGTCTTCCCTGGATATTGGCAGGTTTGTGCCCCACCATTTCCGCGTCGACACAGTTGAGCCCGGAGACTTTGATAACGGCTGCGGCACTTTTACCTATATTGGCCAGCCTTTTGAGTATGGCGTTCCACCGACCTTGCGGATTACGCCGCGCAACGAGGCTGATGCCATTACCCAGAATTATATTGCCGATGGCTCGGACAACTATCAGAAACTGGATGACCCGAATGATTTGAGTTTTATTGCGCCGAATATTACCTCAGGCAACGATGGTGTCGATGGAACTGACCTGAACGTGGTTTTTTCCATGAATGCAGGAAGCCTGGTTGCCGATGGGGCCTCGCTGCTTTACACCCTGAGTGCTGCCGATACCTTCAGCTACGCGAAAGTGGCCAATGCCCGGGTGGCGCCCTTCACTGCCAGTTTTGATATCACACTGTCAAATGTTAATGACGGCGAGGCAGCCGGAATCATCGGCCAGAACGGTTCTGCTTCACATGTTTTTCAGCCGGATATGTCGCTGATCCAGCAACGCTATGGCCGCCTGGTAACGGAAAATGCCTTTGGGCCGGAAACCGTGGCGTTGCCCCAAACCGTGAAAACGGAATTCTGGAACGGCTCCGATTTTGAGGAAAACAGCGATGATGGCTGTACGGCAATCACGCCGGCGATGATCAGCATTGATCCGGCAGGGGCTTCCGGTGACGGCATACTGGATATTGAAATCGGTGATGGTGACGGGGATCCTGACACCAGCCTGAGCTACGATCAGCCTTTTACCGCGGGATCCGGCAATTTTGAGTATTCGCCACCGGGTGCAGGGGATACCGGCAGCCTTGCTGTGGAACTGGATCTGACAACGCTTCCCTGGCTGCAATATGACTGGGACGGCGACGGTACCGCAGAAAACCCGCCCCAGCGCACCGTGATTTTTGGTCAGTATCGCGGTCATGACCGCATTATTTACTGGGAAGAAGTTACTTATTAATGAGCTGTCTTATTTAGTGAGTCGTCTCATTCTCCGGCTCAATTGATCTGCTCCTTGTGCCACTCAACGCCCCGCCCATGAAAATATTGACTATAATTACGGTCATTATGTGTTTTATGGATACTAGACTAGTCATTTTCAGTTGAAGTTCCTTCTACAGCCATGCTAAAAAGGGTGTAAAAATGGTCATTAGGGCTTTAGTGACTATTATTATGGTCAATTAATGGGTTTTTAAGATGGCAAAGCAACGCACCTATTCCAAATACGCGCTCAATGCGGCCTTACTCCTGGGAGAAGAAATCAAGACTTGCCGTAAGCTGCGTGGCTGGTCAGAAATGGAACTTGCCGAGCGTGCAGGGATATCCAGAGCAACACTGCAAAAGATCGAAAAAGGTGACATGAGCTGTGCAATCGGGCTGGTGTTTGAGGTTGCCACCCTCGTTGGCGTTAAGCTCTTTGAGGGAGAGGCTTCACTTTCCGACCAGATACACTATATGGAGATGATGAAAGCCGTACTTCCCAAGCGTATCAGATCCAAAGAAAAGGCAGTCAAAGATGACTTCTGATGCTAAAGAGGCCTATGTCTGGGTATGGCTGCCGAACGAAGTCGAGCCTGTTGTTGCCGGGCGCCTGGAAACCGATGATAACGGCAACACTCAATTTAACTATGGCCAGAGCTATCTGGCACGCATCAATGATACGCCGTCCGCCATTCCCTTATATGAGCCGGAACTGCCACTCAAAGAAGGTCGGTTGCCGCTACTGAACGGGCTGAACATCCCCGGCTGTATCAGAGATGCAGCGCCTGATGCATGGGGACGCCGAGTGATTATCAATAAAACGCTTGGCTTTAAAGGGCATAACACCGATACCGCAGAGCTGGATGAATTGACCTATTTACTGGAGTCAGGTTCGGATCGTATCGGCGCGCTGGATTTTCAGAAATCACCAACGGAATATATTCCCCGTTCTGCCAATAATGTCAGAATGGAAGAGCTTATTGAATCAGCCGAGCGGGTCGAAAAAGGCGTACCCTTAACGCCTGAACTGGATCAGGCGCTTTTTCATGGCAGCTCTATTGGTGGCGCAAGGCCAAAAGCGCTCATCGAAGAAGATGGTATTAAATATGTCGCGAAGTTTTCTTCGAGTGATGACATCTACAGCGTCGTTAAGGCCGAATATATTGCCATGCGCCTTGCGCATAAAGTTGGTCTTAAGGTTGCTCCTGTGCGCCTGGAACGCATTGCGAATAAAGATGTATTATTGGTCGAACGGTTTGATCGCGAAAAGCATAAAGATGGCTGGACCAGGAAAGCAATGATTTCGGCGCTTACACTCTTTGAGCTTGATGATATGATGGCGCGATATGCGAGCTATGAAACCTTAGCGGAAATTATCCGGCAGCGATTTACCAATCCAAAAGAAACGCTGGAAGAACTTTTCTCACGGCTGGTGTTTAATATCCTGTGCGGGAACACCGATGATCATGCCCGCAACCATGCCGCTTTCTGGAATGGCCAGGAACTCAGCCTGACCCCTGCCTATGATATTTGCCCGCAAGGCCGTACGGGACACGAAGCCACGCAGGCCATGCTGGTTATCGGTAACAAACGGTTCAGTAATTTAAATACCTGCCTGGAAACTGCGCACAACTTTTTTCTCGATGAAGAAAAGGCCAAAAGTATTTTTGAGCAGCAAATCCGCACCATAGAAACCCATTGGGATGATGTTTGCGCTGAAGCGAATCTAAGCCAGGTCGATAAAAACCTGCTTTGGGAACGCCAGTTTTTGAACCCTTATGTCAGATCATTCAAATGACCAGTCCGTTGTCAGTGAGTCGTCTCATTCTCCGGCTCATCCTGATGCCCGGATTCCATGCCCAGTTCCTTGATTTTGCGGGTCAGGGTATTACGCCCCCAGCCCAGCAGCTCGGCTGCATCCCGACGCCGACCGGCGGTATGCTTTAAGGCCGTTTCAATCATAATGCGTTCAAAATTGGGAACCGCATCATCCAGCAAGCCGCGATGGCCTTTGGCCAGTTCCTGGTCGGCCCACATGCGCAGGGCGTCTTCCCAGTTGGAACCGGTGTTGGCGGATTGTTTGCTTTCCAATAATTCCGGTGGCAGATCGTTCACCAGAATTTCCCGGCCGGAGGCCATGACCGTTAACCAGCGGCAGGTGTTTTCCAGCTGGCGCACGTTACCGGGCCATTCCAGACCGGTCATGTACTCGGCGGTTTCCGGTAACAGAATCTTGGGTTCAACGTTCAGTTCCTTGGCCGCAATATTCAGAAAGTGCATGGCCAGTTTCGGAATATCTTCACGGCGTTCAGCCAGCTTGGGCAGGTGCACGCGAATCACGTTAAGGCGGTGGAACAAATCTTCCCGGAACTTGCCTTCTTTCACCAGGGTTTCCAGATTCTGGTGAGTGGCGGCAATGATTCTTACATCTACCGCTACCGCGGTGTGGCCACCTACCCGGTAGAAAGAACCGTCGGCCAGTACCCGCAATAAACGGGTCTGGGTATCCAGAGGCATGTCGCCGATTTCATCCAGAAACAGGGTGCCGCCATTGGCCTGTTCAAAACGCCCCTGACGTTGCGTGTTGGCGCCGGTAAAGGCCCCTTTTTCATGGCCGAACAGTTCCGATTCGATCAGGTCTTTGGGAATGGCCGCCATGTTCAGGGCAATAAAAGGGTTTTCTTTGCGCGGACTGTGGCGGTGTAGGGCACGGGCTACCAGTTCCTTACCGGTACCGGATTCACCATTAATCAGAACGGTGATGTTGGAGTGCGACAGCCGGCCGATGGCACGAAACACTTCCTGCATCGCAGGTGCTTCACCGATAATTTCGGTGGATGTCATCTGCACGGTTTCGCCGGTTTGCTGCTGCTGTTCGTGGCTGTGGGTAACGGCGCGTTTTACCAGGGCAACGGCTTCGTCCACGTCAAAGGGTTTGGGCAGGTATTCAAAAGCGCCGCCCTGATAGGAGGCAACCGCGCTGTCCAGATCCGAGTGGGCGGTCATGATAATCACCGGCAGATCCGGGTGCGTTTCCTGAATGTGTGACAGCACGCTGAAACCGTCTGCGCCCGGCATGCGGATATCGGTAATTACCACATCCGGCTGGGAGGTACGCAGCTTGTTGATAACGGTGTCGCCGTTATCAAATGCGTTGGTAATAATGCCTTCCTGGTTCAGGGCTTTTTCCAAAACCCAGCGTATTGATTTATCGTCATCAATAATCCAGACGTTATCACTTTGCATAGCGTTCTCCAGCGTCTTGCTCGTTGTCTACCTCGTAAGGCAGCAATAGTCTAAATATGGTTTTCCCCGGTTTGCTCTCGCACTCAATCAGGCCATGATGCTGGCTGATAATGGACTGGGATATGGACAGTCCCAGGCCGGTGCCTTTGGCGCGGCCGCTCACCATGGGGTAAAAAATCGAGTCCATCAGTTCCTTGTCGATCCCCGGTCCGTTGTCTTCAATTTCCACCAGCAGCGTCAAGCGGTGGCGCACGCTGCCGATGGTGAACTGGCGCAGTGGCCGGGTTCGTAAAATGATGGTGGGATCCTGTTGATCCGGGTTTTCGCTCAAGGCCTGAAGCGAGTTTCTGACAATGTTCAGGGTTGCCTGAATCAATTGGTCAGCATCGGCGTAAAGGTCCGGCAGGCTGGGGTCGTAATCCCGTACCAGTTTGACGCTGCCGGATGTTTCCACTTCTACGATGCTTCTGACTCGCTCCAGTACCTCATGGATATTGGTATCTTTCAGTTGCGGAATGGCTCTTGGCCCCAGCATGCGGTCCACCAGGTTGCGTAACCGGTCCGCTTCCGCAATCACCACATTGGTGTAATCTTTCAGGTCTTCATCCGCAAGCTCCCGGGCCAGCAACTGGGCTGCTCCCCGAATACCGCCCAACGGATTTTTGACTTCGTGGGCCACACCGCGAATGAGCGCACGGGTAGCCTGATGTGCGCTGATCAAACCATCCTCGCGGCTGATGCGCAGCAGGCGGTCCAGCGGCCTGACTTCCACAAGCAAGGTCTTGGAGCGCCCGTCTGCCACCGGCGTTACTGTGTAGTCTGCCGTGGCGGTTTGTTCGCTGTTGGGCAGCTGTACCTGCACCTCGCGCTTGGTAAATCCGTGTTGTTCCTGTAATGCCTTTTCCAGCTCCAGCTGGGTTTCGTTACCCTGCATCAGGTGTGTTACAGGTGCACCAATTAAATGGGTGGCACTGGTGGCAAAAAATTGTTCCGCGGCCGGGTTCAGGTATTGAATTGTCAGGTCCTTATCCAGCAAAAGCACCGCAGTTGTTTGGCTTTCCAATACTTTCTTGTAAATGTCTTGCGGATATGTCGGGCTCATTCATTTTCCGTTTTATATGAATTCAGGCATTGCTTTCTCTTGATCAGGAATTCCCTTGGTTTCAGGAGCAATTAGAAAGCACTCTGCAAAAAGCAAACCAGCTTTAATCAGGGTGGGGCAAAAATGCTGCATTGGGATAACAGATGCCCTGTTTCGGGTTCCGGGGAGTACGGATGTTCAGGAAACCGGGCTCGAAAACGGGCAAAATGCTTACTGGTTAACCCAATGGTCGCTGGTTAGGATCCAGGGATTGAGCTTCAGTGTACCCCAATCTGGCGCATGGCGCACCAATATGGTGCGCTGCTAGTTGAGGCGGGACGCCTGTTTGATATGGAAGGTGGAAGCGGGGCTGCTGATCAGAACATTTCCTTTTTCATCAATAACTTGAGCCACTGCTTTATAGGAGCCGCGAAACAGGTTCGAGAAAGAGAAAGACAGGCTTGCACTAGGGCCGGCACGCTTTTCCCCATTTAGGAGCAGTTGCACACTGTGGCCGTCCCGCAGGGCAGGCTCCAGCTGCACCTTAATAGTCGCGTTACCGCCGTTGTTCCAGAAGGTCTGGTCTTCCTCCGGGGAAGTGATGCTGATGGAATTATAAGAAGCAGATGACTTTTTCTTTTTCGGCGAGCTTTGGGGAACCTGGATCTTGTCCAGTTTCATGGTGGGCACTGGTTTGACATCCATGGTTTCGGCATCATCCATTGGCGTATCGGAAAAGATGATATTGCCGTTTTCATCCACTTTTTTGTAAACGGTGGCTGCCTGCAAACCCGTGGCAGCCAGGCTGAAGGCGATCAGTGTCGGCAACCAGTATTTCATGCTGTTCTCCCTGGCAGTTCGTCTTAGGAATCAATTTACCCATTATTAGGAAAAAAAACGAAATTTCACAATGTTTTAGGCGAAGAATGTGCAGCGATAGAAAAAAATCCTGTGCCGTGTCGGTGCTGCTGTCCGTTATGTTCTAGAGTGTAAAGAGATGTATTTTCAAATGTGGGAACCGTATGGCCGAAGAAAACCTGAAAGAACGCCGCAAGGCGCCCCGTTTCAAAGCCGAAGGGGAAGTGACCCTGAAACTGGAAAGCGGGGTGACCTGTGAGGGCCATCTCAAAGATCTGAGCCGTATCGGGGCTTTTGTGGCGCTGGATACGGTTAACGATACCTGGGCCTATCAGTCCGCCGAACTGGAGCTGGCGACCCGGGTGGAAGATGAAGCCATGGTGATTCTTGGCCAGTGCGCGCTGGTGCGTATTACGCCCAAAGGCGTGGGCATCCATATTTTTGATATTGATATCGGCTCACGGAAAAACTTTGTGCGCTTTATGGGTTACGTTCAGCAGCCGGAGAATGCGATCTAGCAGCAAGGGATTAGCGTGATCCATCATAAAAAAACCCGGCCGAAGCCGGGTTTTTTGTGTCTCTGGTTAAGCAGCTGCTTAGCAAGAGTAGTACATGTCGAACTCAACCGGGTGAGTTGTCATGTTCAGGCGCTCAACTTCGCCACGCTTCAGGTCGATGTAACCGGCCAGCATGTCGTCAGAGAATACGCCGCCTTCTTTCAGGAAGTCGTTGTCGGCTTCCAGAGCGTCCAGAGCACCCGCGAAAGTGGAGGCCACAGTCGGGATTTCCTTGGCTTCTTCAGCAGGCAGGTCGTACAGGTCTTTATCTGCAGCGTCGCCAGGATGGATCTTGTTCTTGATACCGTCGATACCAGCCATCAGCATGGCAGCGAATGCCAGGTAAGGGTTGGCAGTCGGATCAGGGAAGCGAACTTCGATACGACGTGCTTTGGCGCTGTTAACCCATGGAATACGGATGGAAGCAGAGCGGTTACGGGCAGAGTAAGCCAGCATAACAGGTGCTTCGAAACCGGGAACCAGACGCTTGTAGGAGTTGGTGGAAGCGTTGGTGAAGGCGTTGATAGCGCGGGCGTGCTTGATGATACCGCCGATGTAGTACAGAGCTTCCTTGGACAGGCCTGCATACTCGTCGCCGGCGAACAGGTTGTTGCCGTCTTTGGCGATGGACTGGTGCACGTGCATACCGGAACCGTTGTCACCAACAACCGGCTTGGGCATGAAAGTGGCTGTTTTGCCGTAAGCGTGCGCTACGTTGTGGATGCAGTACTTCAGGATCTGTACTTCGTCAGCCTTGCTCACCAGGGTGTTGGGGCCAACACCGATTTCGCACTGGCCGGCAGTACCCACTTCGTGGTGGTGTACTTCAATTTCCAGGCCCATGGCTTCCATGGCGGCACACATGGCAGCACGCAGGTCGTGCAGCGAGTCTACCGGAGGAACGGGGAAGTAACCGCCTTTAACACCAGGACGGTGACCGATGTTGCCACCTTCAAAATCTTCGTGAGATACCCAGGCAGCTTCCTCGGAGTGAATGGAGTACATGGAACCGTTCATGTCGGATTTCCAGGTGACGGAATCAAACACGAAAAACTCGGGCTCAGGGCCGAACAGGGCGCTGTCACCGATACCGGTGGACTTCAGGTATTCTTCAGCACGACGGCCTACGGAACGGGGATCGCGCTCGTAGCCTTGCATAGTGGAAGGCTCAACGATGTCACAACGCAGGTTCAGCGTGGTTTCGTCAGTGAAAGGATCGATAACGGCAGTGTTATCATCGGGCATCAGAATCATGTCGGATTCGTTAATGCCTTTCCAGCCTGCGATAGATGAGCCGTCAAACATTTTGCCGTCTTCGAAAAAGCCAGCGTCGACTTCACCGGTAGGGATGGAAACGTGCTGCTCCTTGCCGCGTGAATCAGTAAAACGTAGATCAACCCAACGAACATTATTTTCTTTGATGAGTGAGAGAGTCTTTTCAGACATTATTGTGCATCCTCCAAATTCGGACGTTTATCGGTAGATGGGCCTGACCAGCCCTAAAGACGGCTGTTGGTCTTACTGGTCGGGGAAGGCAAAATATATGCCATGGGAAATCTGCTGAAAAGGGCAGCTGCAAAAATAACTAAAATAATTCTTTTAATAGTGTAACCTTTTGAAATATAAAGCTTTTTATTTTTAATTTGATTTGGCGGAATTTTGTGCATCAGCGAGTGGCTGCTCCACTGTTACCCGGTCCCGCTACAGCCTGCGCCATCTTGGTGCGGTGCAACTCAAAAATGCACCTTTATGGTGCTTGCGTGCACCGAATGGGTGCGCTAGCTGTCTTCCATCACCTCGATGACCAGATAGAATATCTTATCTTCTTGATATTTATCCAAAACTTTATGGCCGTTAATACGGCACCATGCCGGAATATCGTGCATCACGCCGGGGTCCGTTGCCTCAACGCGCAGCGTGTCGCCGGGTGTCAGGGTCTGAATCATATTCTGGGTCTTGATTACCGGCATCGGGCATAGCTGGCCCTTGGTATCCAGGGTGTGGCTGGCTTCCATTCTCGTCTCCTACACGAACCAGGACTGGGGAATTTCATTGGGCAATGCCGGTTTGATCTGCACCACCCGGGAAACGCCGTCCTTGCGGTTGATTTCCACTTCCACCTGTTCTGCGGATTTGCCCTTGCTGTAACGGGCCACAATCCGGGCTGCCGTTACCAGATCGTCATCGCTGGGCTCGCCGTCCACCAGGGTCAGTGGGCCGCCATGGCTGAGCAGACGAATGGTATGAAAACTTTTGCGGTAACCCTGCAGGAAGTTGTTTTCGCCTTCCTCCCGACTCACGATCAGTTTGTAGTTAGGGGCGGGGCGGATATGGCGACCAATTTTCAGCAGCATGATATCGTCCAGCTCATAGCGCTTGTCACCCTGGGCCTGCCACAGATCCGCCAGTTTGCGGGAATAGCTTTCATCGGTCAGAAAGCAGCAACCACCGGCGGGCTGGGCAAAATCCTCAAAGCCGAACTGCTTGGCCAGTTCCATCTGCGGTTTACGGTTACGGCCATGAAAATCATAGAGTTTTTCCCGGTCGATCCAGCCTTCCCGCTCCGGCAGGGTGGGGGGCAGGTTTTTTGCGCACAGAGGGCGTAACAGGCGGTCATCTGCGCCGGATTCACGGGCAATGATGGGCATGGTTTCCTTGCGCTGGGATTTGGGCCGCTGGCCGATCACTTCCCCGGTAATCACAAAGTCAAAGCCGCCATCTTCGGCCATCTGGCGTGCCTTGTTGAGCATGGCGTTGGCTTTTTCCACCATAAAGATCTTGCAGTCCAGGCAGGGGTTCAGATTAGCGCCATAACCGTGTTTCGGGTTAATGACGACATCCTTGTATTCTTCGCTGATATCCACAATATTCAGCTTGATACCCAGCTGCTCAGCCGACCATAAGGCGTTGTTGCGCTTCTGTTTTTTCTGGTCCTTCTTGCGAATGGCGTGGGTGTGCCCTTCCACGCAGAAACCGGTGAAAAAATTCACCCCTTCCACATGAATACCCTGTTCCTGAATAACTCTCACCGCGAGCAGTGAGTCCAGACCGCCCGAAAGCAGGGCGATGGCTTTACGCTGTATGGTCATAAAAATTGTCGATTAATCTGGCTGAATACAATGAATTTACCCGGGGCGCGGCATTATACAGAAAAACGCCTGTAAGTGACGGTTACAGTTTGTACATTTTAAGCGCCTTTCAATATTTTATCCCATAAATCATGTATACTCGCCGCCCCGTAAATTGAGGGAATCCCCACCAACACCATATAGGTAAAAGTTTGTGATTGAGAACATCCGAAACATTGCGATTATTGCCCACGTTGACCATGGTAAAACCACCCTGGTGGACAAGCTGCTGCAGCAATCCGGCACCCTGGGCCGCAATGATGACGTAGAGCGCGTTATGGACTCCAATGATCTGGAGAAAGAACGCGGCATTACCATCCTGTCCAAGAACACAGCCATCCGCTGGAACGACTACCGCATCAATATTGTAGACACTCCCGGACACGCTGACTTTGGTGGTGAGGTGGAACGGGTTCTGTCCATGGTGGATTCAGTTTTATTGCTGGTGGATGCGGTTGATGGCCCCATGCCCCAGACCCGTTTCGTGACGCAAAAGGCCTTTGCGCAGGGTTTGAATCCGATTGTTGTCGTTAACAAAATCGACCGCCCCGGCGCCCGTCCCGATTGGGTGGTGGATCAGGTGTTTGACCTGTTCGATCGTCTGGGTGCTACTGATGAGCAGCTGGACTTTCCTATTATTTACGCTTCTGCACTCAATGGTATTGCCGGGCTTGATCCCGATGATATGAAAGAAGACATGACGCCCCTGTTCGAGGCTGTTGTGGAAAAAGTACATCCGCCTCAGGTGGAACTGGACAAACCTTTCCAGATGCAGATCAGCTCGCTGGACTATTCCAGCTACCTGGGGGTTATCGGTATTGGTCGTATCAAGCGGGGCAAGGCACGTACCAACATGCCCATTAAAGTGGTGGGTGCTGATGGCAAAACCCGCAACGGCCGGATTCTGAAAATCATGGGCTACCACGGCCTGGAACGTGTGGACGTGGAAGAAGCCACTGCGGGTGATATTGTGTGTATCACCGGTATTGATGAACTGAATATTTCCGACACCCTGTGTGATCCGGAATGTGTGGAAGGTCTGCCGGCACTGACGGTGGATGAGCCCACCGTGAGCATGATGTTCTACGTTAACACCTCGCCTTTTGCCGGTAAGGAAGGCAAGTTTGTTACCTCCCGTAATATCCGCGAGCGCCTTGAAAAAGAATTGCTGCATAACGTGGCATTGCGCGTGGAAGATACCGACAGCCCGGATAAATTCCGTGTGTCCGGTCGTGGTGAACTGCACCTGTCGGTATTGATTGAAAACATGCGTCGCGAAGGCTACGAGCTGGCCGTGGGTTGCCCCGAAGTGATCGTGAAGGAAATCGATGGCGTAGAGCAGGAACCTTACGAAAACGTCATGATCGACGTGGAAGACGAGCACCAGGGTGCTGTTATGGAGCAGCTGGGTCTGCGCAAGGGCGAGATGACCAACATGGTGCCCGATGGCAAAGGCCGTGTGCGCATGGAATTTGTGGTTCCGGCCCGTGGCCTGATCGGCTTCCGCTCCGAATTCCTGACCATGACTTCCGGTACCGGTATTCTTAACTCTACTTTTTCCCATTACGGCGTGGTGAAAGAAGGCGAAGTGATAAAGCGTCAGAATGGCGTGCTGGTGTCCATGATCAATGGTAAAACCCTGGGCTATGCCCTGTTTAACCTGCAGGATCGCGGCCGTCTGTTCATCGAGCCGAATATCGAAGTGTATGAAGGCCAGTTGATCGGTATTCACAGCCGCGGTAACGACCTGGTGGTAAACCCCACCAAAGCCAAGCAGCTTACCAACATTCGTGCCTCCGGCAGCGATGAAAACATTCTGCTGACACCGCCTATCCGCTTCTCTCTGGAACAGGCGCTGGACTTTATTGAAGATGATGAGCTGGTGGAAGTGACACCCAAGTCCATTCGTTTGCGTAAAAAATTGCTGAAAGAGCATGAGCGTAAACGGGCAGGGCGTGCGTAGGGTTGTGTATTACGCATAGATAGTTTTTTTGTTAGCAGGATTAAAAAGCCAGGGAGGGTCTTATCTTATGAAACAGTTGAAGTTTTTACTCTATATCACGATATTGCTGCTAACTGGTTGCGGAAGCAATGAGTTCGAAGAAAGCCGTCCTGATGATGAGGCAGATAACCGGGTAGAACTGACTTCTGTTCTGCTCGGAACCCGCTTCTCTGATCCCTATCTCAAAAGCTGCATCTTGCAATGGGCTGCAGAAAATCACTGGTCTTACCTTGAAGAAGTGCAATCTCTTTACTGTGAGAAAGAGGTGTCTTCGCTTGATGGTCTCCAACCATTCACCTATCTGAAGGAAGTCGATCTGGTTATCCCAAGCCTGAGCGCTGAGGATATTGACGTGCTCGCGTCACTGCCGTTGACGCTGTTCGATCAGGCACCGGAGTACCTGTTTAACAGTGGTCACCAAGAAGATGCCATTCCTCGTATTTTCAAGCCGTTGAACAGCAGGCTTCCGACTGTAAAAGCTGGGAGTCGCGTCACCAAGGCTGTGATTGTCGTGGATCATGACAGCAGTAATACCGTTCTTGATCCTGAGAGTATATGGTGGCGAGTTGATGAACTGGACCCATCCCGCGGGATTGAGATGGGCGCAAAGAAGATTAACTCTCATGTAAGTCTTCATTGGGTACATGGTTACGTATCTGATGAGGAGCCTTTCTCGAATCAGTTGACTCTCGCAGAGGCCAGGCTGGAGCGCATCCATGACGACGGATTCCGTGTTGAAGCCTGGGTGTCCGGTTGGGATGTTGACGTACTTCTGATTCCACATGAGAAAGCGCTCAGTGAAATGGAAGGTGTTAATGCCGACCTTCTGAGCTGTATTCAAAGAACCGCCAATGACTCGGGTTGGGTAACAAATTGGGATGTGACGAGTATTAATTGCCACGGCGAGGGTCTTTCGGACCTGAGTGGAATTCACTTGTTTCCTTACGTGACAGATATTGATGTAGCGCACAACCAGATAACCGGTTTCTATATATTATTGGATTCCCTCCCTGAATTGGAAATTCTGGATATAAGCCATAATCAGTTGACCAGAGCTTTGCTTAGTGACGACGTGGAGATTTATCAGGAAGGCCATCAATATTTACCGTCATGGAAAAACAACTGGAATGTCTATAAAGAAAATGACATATGGTGGGTGAATATGTCAGGTGCAGAGCCTGATGCGGACTACGCGTTGTATGGTGCCAGGTTTGACAGTTATGCTCAGGGAGGATATGAGTTTCTTGTTTCTGATGAATTGCATGAAGATGTCAATATAGCTCCGGATGTGATTGCGGGTTTCCCGGTATTTCTTCGCTTGTATGAGCAGGAAAGTGATGATGCGACGATTCCACTATATCTGGTGGGAGAGTCCACTTACGGAGTTAACTGCCCCTTATATATTGATAATTGTTATTCTCTGAATGCGAGCCGGTTGTTGGTGATGCGTCAGTCTACATTCACTGAAAAGGGCTGGTTTCTTGCCTCTATGGATGGTCCTCAGCAGGAGGTGGTTCGCTTTCCCGCAGGTTCCCCAGTTTGGCCTATCGCGGACGAGGAAGAGCAGATTGTATTTATTAAGAATGAAAAAAATTTGTTTCTCCTGGATATATCAACGCCGGAGCTAGCCAGTCAAGGCTTTGTTTTTGTGGCAGATTTCCCGGATGGGGTGGAAGGCTTTGCAGAATACCAATTGACTGGCGGGCAGCTTTGGGGGATTGGCGCTGTTCAAAATGGCGGCATTACCAAGCAGACATATCGTTTGGATATGGCCACAAAAAAATGGACTCGACTTCTGGACCTGAACTTGCACCCTATAAGCTCAGAGGTGGCGGAATCAACAGATTCAATCGGCGGTGTCAAAATTCTGATTCCCAGTGGTTCCAGCTATTGGGTGGAGTATTGGGACGGCGAAACTCAGCAATGGCAATTGCAGGCTGATGTTTCTTTACAAGAATGGCACGGAGAAATCGCTCTTTCGGATGGGTATCGCTATCGTTGTTTCAATGGCTCGCAATATCGTCGAGCTGAAGGTGTCGGGGAACATTTCGAATTGATTAGCCTGCCTTTGGAAATTTATATCCGCGAGTTTGATTCCTGGGTTTCACTCCCTATGTCAACCTTTGATTCATTGTATGGTGGTGTGGAATCAATTGAGCAGTCCGGGCAGACGCTGAGCATCCGTAGCAGGCGTTACTCACAAACCTATGACCCTGCTGCAGATAGCGAGCATCCTTACCGGGCTATTTTAAACCTTGACTGGTTCCCGGATTCGGAATTGAGACGGTGCCTGGCGGATCAATACGGGGCGGAGCCCACCATTGCGATCACCGAGATTCGTAGCCTGAATTGTGAAGGGTACGGTATTTCCATGGATCAAGGGCTAGAGCGGCTTGTTTTTCTGGAAGAACTTAATTTGAGTGCTAATGGTATCAATTTCATCGGTGGTTACTCATTTGCCTCTGTGCGTGGTTCTGATGTGCCTCAAGGCGTTTTGGGGCTGGTCGGGTTGCGATACCTGGATTTGTCATATAACAACTTAACCGTGATTCCCCGGTTAGAGCCTTTTAAACATCTGGAATTGCTTGATTTGACGGCCAATGAAATCGCAGAGAGCCGAGCTTTTCCAGATACGGTTGAGGTTGTCCTGACCGGCAATCCATTGGCTCTTGATGCCGTAAATTTCAATGTTGAGTACATTGATAACCAATGGCACCTCCATATACAGGATTATGACCCCAGACTGATTTATAGTCTGTTTGTCAGCGAGCTGTATCTGGAAGGCGAAGAGGATGGAATAGTGTGGAACCGGGACAATCAACTGGTCTTTCCGGTTCAATATGTGGAGAACGATCATATTATTATTCCCGACTCGCTGTTAAGTGAGGTCAATTGGCTTACTGTGGGGGTTGAGTCTGTGGAGGGCTTGAGTAGCCCTGTGGTGCCAACGCAAAAGTTACTGGATACCGATGGCTTCTGGCGGGACCTGGGTGTTCATATGCTCAGGGTGGATGATGGGTATGGGGGAGTCACTCCTTATGGCTGGCTCTCCTTTGATAGTTCTTCATTCCGTATAAGGCAAGGCTCCACCCAGCAAGACATCATGCTGCCTTCCTTGTGGGGACGACCAAGGCATATGTCTATTTGGGAGAATCAGGTTTATTTCCTGGAGGAAAACACAGTTCTTAACTATGAGCTCGAAAGCCAGGTATATGATTATTTGCCTCCGATACCAACAGCCGGGTCCGAGGAGCAGATTCTTGCGTTTGAGAATGGGCTTTATTATCTGGAGTCTGAAGCGGCAGGTGAGTTCTTCAGGTTATGGGTTTGGAGAAATGATACCCGTGAGTGGCGTGTGGTGCATCAATTCGAAGCGTCAGGTAGCTGGCAATTAATGTTGTCGGAGGCTGATGAGGGTGTTGTCGTTGGTGTTTTATCTCTGGACGGAGAGTTTTTGGTCTACTCTTGCGGTTTGAGCGGATGTGCCTCAGATGCAATGTTGGAAGTAAATCTGCCCGGAGAGTATGCAGCTGGTATAGATGGGCTGCAGTTGCACCATGGCAGTGCTTATCTATTGGGGTGGGAGACAATTGTTCAGATAGACCTGGCTTCAGGAGCGATATCTGCCGAGCAACGTTTTTTTGAGAGTTATGATGTTTCTCTGGATTATGCTGGCTATACCGGCAACAGCTTCATCTACAGCGGTGACCGTGAGTGTATAGAAGGAGAGTGTGGCGTTCGCCTGTTCGAATACACCCCCGAAGCCAGATAATTCAGATGCCCCATTTTAATCCACCCCTACCCCTTTTAATAAGCCGGCTATCTATCGTTTGGTAGATAGTCGTTGTGTTTCTCTGGTGATAGCGTCAAATAATCAAATAAAATCAGGGAGATAATAATGTCAACGAAAAGACTGCTAACAACTTTATGTCTGGGGGCTGCTCTGGGGGCACTGTCAGGTTGTGGTGGAAACGAAACACCCACGGAATGGGATTTATTGGTTAATAAACCCAGGCTGGTGAGTTTCGATTCCGCCGACGAGTTTCGGGTGATCACCCCTGGTGCCGGATCGGAATCCAGTTTCACCTATTTCAATGCTCAGGGCGAAGAAACTGCCTCTGAGTCTCAGGCCATTGATGCGGGCCTGCATTCATTCTTTGCCAACACTGCTGATGGGTTTGTTCGTGTGGAGAGTAATGTCGCTGACGCCATTGTGGTGGTACAAAAATATGACACCGCCAATCAGCTGGTTTGGGAGTCGCAATTTGCTTACCTGCATCTGAACCCTGCGCCGGAAGTAGAGCTGCAGGTAGAGGGTGAACAGATTCTGCTAACCGAGTTTTATGACACCCGTTATAGCGGGCGGATTAGTGTGCTGGGCGCCAACGGCGATCTGCTGGGGGCCAGAACCGTGAGCGATACCAGTGGTGTAAGTCGTGCGTCCTATACGTCGGGCAGCGGCAACCTGCGCTATCTGACCCGGATTCCTGGTGCCATGCCGCATTTCGAGCTGCACTCTGTCTCACTGTCAGGTGATGTTGTTGTTATTCCTGACCCGGGTGAGTTCGGGTATCTGGGGGCGCAAACTGTTCTGCTGACGCCGCTGACCGATAATGATTTTGAATTAAGTGCCTACGCACTGGATGGCAGCGAGCTTTGGACTGCCAGTGTTGAAGGAACGCTGGGCGCATTCCATTCCAAGGATGTCTTTACCGCGGGTGGCAAGCTTTACACCGTGCTCCACACGGTGAGCGGGGATACGGCCACCTTTGAAGTGCGTTCCCACAATGCAACCGGGCAAACGGAATGGACCCACAGTTTCACACAAACCAGCAGCCGTGAGCACAGCTATGGCCAGCTGCAAGTGCGTGAGGACACGAATGGTGGTGTGATTGTCAGTTACCGGAAACGTTTCGCGACCGGCCCGGTTGTGGGTGACAGCAATATCCTGACCCTCCAGGATTTCAAGCATCAGATTTTTCATCACAGGTTGGACGCTGATGGCGAACCGATAACGAAAATCGCTGAAAAACCCCATGGTTTTGTTAACCAGGTGAGCTGTTCCATTGGTATGCCACCTGTTTGTACAACTTTCGAAAATGACAAGTCGGAGGGCATTTCAGAGAACCTGGCACTGCACGTTACCAATGATGGTGGACTGGTAACGCTTGGCAGGTATCAGGGCCCTGATCAGGCTTCTGTGGTTCGTCGTATCGCGAAGTACGCGGCACCGTAACTGATATTGATTAAGGACTGATATTTAAACGAGAACGGGCGCACCAATCTGCGCCCGTTCTTGTTGTAGCACGCCAGCCTGGCGCAATACGCCGACGCCAACCCACATTGTGCTTAATGCGCGGCAAACTCGAATCCCTCATCCAGCAGTGCTAAAAATAGTTTCCACATCGGATTGGTATGTCTATTCTAATTTAATGCCGTAGCATTACCGTCGACGCGCGATAGCGCACCCCTTTTTGCTTAATCTCAATGGAGAATCATTATGTCTAACAAGGTCCAGGAAGCGATGGATCAGTTCCTCAACGGTCCTGCCGTTGAAAAAGCAAGGGAGCTGGTTGAAAGGCTTGAGGAGCAGCTGGAAAGAGCCCAGGCTCAGGTTCAGAAAGCCCGGGAGAAACTGGTATCCGCACAGGAAAAACTGCGAGCCAGAGCGACCTCTGCGGCGCAATCGGCTGTTGAGCAGGCTCAGGAAGCGTTGGAATCGGCGCTTGAACTCTTGTCTGAGCGCAGTAAGGAATTGAGCGAGGCCAAGCTGGATGTCCAGATCGCCCAGATTCGTGAAAAACTGATCGAAACCGAGCAAAACCTTCGCGAGAAGCTGGTAGAAAAAGAACAGGAAGTCCGTGCCCGCATCGAAGATGAAGTGGAAGACGCGATCGAGAAAACCCGTGCCCAGATCCGCAAGGCGCTGGAAAGCAAATACGCCAAGTCGCTGAAAGATTATCAAAAGCGGATCGAGAAAAAGGTTCGTGAAACCGCCAAGCGGGTAGAGAAGAAAGAAAAGGCATTGCTGAAAAAAGCCTCCAGGAAAAAGGCTGCGGTTAAGAAGAAAGCCGCCAAAAAGCCTGCTGCAAAAAAAGCGGCACCGAAAAAGGCAGCCGCCAAGAAAAAGGCCGCTACCAAAAAGGCAGCCACCAAGAAAGCGGCTGTAAAGAAGAAAGCAGCCGCAAAAAAAGCGCCACCCAAGAAGAAAGCCGCCGCCAAGAAAAAGGCAGCAGCTAAACGCCCCGCGGCGAAAAAGTCATAACGACTTCTGATCGTTAGCAAATTAAAGCCCGCTAAATCCATGATTTAGCGGGCTTTTTTTTGTGGCAGCGTTTTCTTGCCTATACTCCAGGTACCCGAGAACGGAGTCCCCTATCCTCATGTCCCAAGAGCTGTTTCGATTAAATCCGCATGAGCACCGTCGCGATAACATGGAGCGGTATGTGGTGTTGCAAAAGTCGGTGTCTGCATCCAAGCCGGAAGACAAAGTTGCGTTGCTGCGCATGCGCTTTGAAGTCTTGCCGTTGAATATTCAGCAGAAAATCGGAGACCAGCAAAAAGTTTTACCCATGAGCTGCCGCACCCGAATGGATGCCATCATTGATCGCAGTGAAGGTTCCGTGGAGTTTTTGCTGAACGAGCCGGATGCCGCCCTGCCGGAGGAGCTCAGGGGGGCAGGTATCGGCAGTTATATATTGTCGGAGATGATTCGCTGGGCTCAGATGGTATCCGGTGATCTGCGGGTGGTGCCTGTCAAGATCAGCACGCCACAAACAGCCGGAACAGGGCAGGAGCAGCGCTATGGGTTGTTTTTCCGGCAGTTCGGGTTTCAACTGGCGAATCAGGCAGGGAAGGGGGTGTTTGCCCTGTCTGACTCGGTGGCAGGGCTGCGGGCCCATGTGAATACCCGAAAGATAGAGCGGGTGAGCCTGGCAACCTGGGGTAACGAATGGCTGGATAAAACCGTCGGTCTGGCCAATCAGCTCCGGGAGGAATCTCTGAGCCATCAGCTTTGCCGTGAGCAGATCATCCAGCTACAACACCACAGGGCGGCACCCCTGCCGTATTTCTCCGGCGCGCTGATTGGCACTGTAGTGGGCCTGATTGTCGGGCTGTTGATTTCCTTATAAGAAATAAAAATGTGAACCAGACACCCTTATTACAAAAGTGAAACAAAGAATCGCTGGTTGACCCGGTCGGGTTCCATTAAAGTTTCGCACTATGGTTCATAAAATATACAATTTGCAGGTTTGAGAACCAGTTACCTTGGCAATGTTGTACAGGTAACAGCCATTTTGATCGCAGGGTGAGATCATGATGGCTCAATAATGATGATTTGTAGTTTTTTATTGCGCTTGTGTTTGATGAGGTTTGTTATGCGAGAAATAATGACCAAGTTCAGGGAGCTTGTGCGTGAGCGCGCGCAGGAGAAAAAGCATGGACAGCAAGCAGGAAGTACCATGGCTGATACCAAGAAGCAGCCCGCTGAATGGGAAATGAGTAGTGATGACGCGCTGCGAGCCCCAATTGTGTCTGGATATAAATAGTGTCCGGGTATAAGTAACGCGCTTTATTGCCTGCCTGGTTCAGGAATTCTGAAAAAACCCAGCTATATGCTGGGTTTTTTTATGCCTTGCAACCGGCGAGTCACATAAAGTTGCAAAAATGTTCAGATTGGATTTGACAGCTGACCGCTGGTCACATATATTTATGACCAATGGTCAGATATGGTGTGAAAAGCACAGCGTTATCGCATTATGGCCGCACCGCTGCGGCACCGTGATCCTTGATCACAAATCAGTGACAGAGTTTTGAACGTTATAGAGTGAACTTACAGGGCTAATTGAGGTAATTAATTATGGAACTTATCGCTATCACAACATTTTTAACCTTTGCCAATATCACCGGTGTTGTTGCTGCCTCCGAAGTGATGGATCAGTACGAAGTGGAGCGCGAAGGTGTGGTTATTATTGAAGAAGTTGCTCGCAACGACGAGCCGCAATCCCTGCTGGAAGCCATTCAGCAAAAAATGCAGCAAAAGTAATACCTTAGAATCCAGTGCCGATTCTTTTTCAGCGCCCTCACCTTGTGAGGGCGTTTTTTATTGGGTGCGAAAACCGTTTGCATCATTACCAAACCTAAAGCGTTTAACCTGAAAAACCTAAGTTATTTTCGGAGATTTCTCACGTGCAGTTTGTTGCACTCCGCATTTATAATAACCGCCGGTTATAGATCTCTAAGTTTTTATTTTGAGGCGTGTATGGATACAGGCTATCGCATTACGATTTCCCGTCAGGGGTTACTTGATTACGACATTCCGGTTCTGGAAAACCTGCTTCATCAGTTTATGGGGGTGGAAAAAATCCGGTTTAACCAGGTGTTCCGCCAATCCGAAGAGCTGGCTTTTGACTGCACTCTCTCTGTGGATGGTATTCAGGAAGGCATGCTGGTGCTGGAGGAAAGTGGCTTTAAAGTGCAAGCGGAAAAGTTGGCTTTTTCACAAACAGTTAACGATTGTTTAGCGGAAAACGGCGCATTGGATTATCCGCCAGGGTTTTCAGCCCTGACGGATGATGACTGCCGTGTGCTATTGCATTCCTCCTCCGGCAGTATCACGAAGATGGCAAGGCACAAGAACCTGGTGGTGTTTGCCTGCTGCTTTGCGGTTTTTAGTTCCTATTTATTAATGATTTACACGAGTTTTTAAGGCTTTTCTGTGCTGGTTAATCCAAAGGGTTAAACCTAAGGCACTTATGACTATGTGATGGAGAATTGAACATTTCAGGTTCTCAGCTTATTTCTTTTTGATATGATTTACCTGCCTTAGAGGTAGGGCTTAACTTAATTGCAAGGGAGAGTTTTCATGGACAGAAGAAAAAAGCTGGAACACTTGTTAACTGCGCTTCAGCAGGTGATTCAGATTCTTGAACAAGGGGATGTCAACGCTAACCTGGCCGTATTAAAGGCCTGTTACGCAGAGGCGCAACACTTGCTTCAGGCCGATCAGGAGATTGCGCCCGAAGCACTGCAGGAGCTTTCCACGCGGGTTCGTTCTGCGATCCATCCGGGTATGATGGAACAGGAAGTGGACGTTGCTAAAATCGCTCTGGGTTTTAACATGCTTTCGCGCGTAGCCTGAAAGGATCGTTAAAACCAAAAAGCCCTGACGCCGGCAGTCACAGCGTCAGGGCTTTTTTATTGGTGGCAGTTTTCTATTCCTTAAAGGCTTCGATCAGGTCAGCGATCACATCGGCAATGATCGCATTAATCGCATTGTTCATAATATCCGTTGAGTTGGGTACCCAGGGTTTCATGCCGGTAAGAAATTCGCTGCGCTCTTCAAGGTATTCAATCACCCGGCGTGAGCTTTCATCGTTATTGTCGGTTTGCTCCAGAATGCGGAATACCGGTTCGATCTGTTCCAGCATCAGTTTTCCGTAGAGTGCGCCTTCGCCGTAATTCTTCATTGCGTCGATCAGGCCACCGCCTTCGGAATCCAGTTCCGTCTGAAACTTGTTAATGGCCTTGCGGGCCTGCCGCCGCAGACTTTCCGCAATATCCAGAATTTCTTTGTGATTCATGGCCGGTACTCCTTGCACTTGATCGGTATCTGTTAATAGTAGACCAAGGGGCAGCGGGCGGTAGCCTCTCTGAATATGAAGCTTGGTTATTAGCAGCGCTTGGTTATGTGGAATCTGTCAGGTCAGGCAGCGTCCCAGCACCACCGAAACGGCGGTTTCCACTTTCAGAATTCTGGGGCCAAGAGTACGGGCTTTGAAGCCGATGCTTTCCAGCATTTCAATCTCATGGGGAATAAATCCCCCTTCGGGGCCTATGGCAATACAGCTGGGCTCCGTGATCCGGTCGGGAAAGGGTGTTTCGGTGCCTTTCGGGTGTGCCACAAAGGCGTGCTGATTTGTAACAATGTTTGACAGTTCATCCTCCACAAAGGGCTTGAATCGCTGCCGCAGATGGACACTGGGAGTCAGTGTATCCCGGGCCTGTTCCAGCCCGAGTATCAGCTGTTCCTGCACGTTTTCTTTCTTCAGGGCAGGGGTTTGCCAGAAGCTCTTTTCCACCCGGTTGCAGCCAATCAGATAGATGTCTTTCACGCCGAAGGTGGTGACCGCCTGCAGAATGCGTTTGAGCTGCTGGGGGCGGGGCAGGCCCAGCACCAGTGTGGCAGGGCTGGGAGCCGGTGGCAGCTGGTCCAGCGCGATTTGCAGGGTGATGCTGCCGGTATCCATGGCCAGCACTTTTCCTGAGCCGGTTTTGCCGTGGATCAGGCCCACCCTCAGCTCATCTCCCACGGCCGGTTTGTGTACGCTGCAGATATAGTCAAAGCGCCGGTCTGTCAGGGTGATTTCGGCGTTCGGGTTGGCTTCATCGGGCCATTCATGGGGGTATACAAGGATCAGGTTCATGGGCTGCTCAGCTGATGAAAACCGCAATTTTATCCATATGGACCAGGCCCGTGAAGCATCGCCCTGCGGGATGCTGAATTTCCTGCATTGTTGTGGGATAATTGCGCCTCTTTTTGCCGGGGGAACCTCAGAAGGCCGGATTTCTGAAGGTTTTTATCAAGTTGAATGATTGAATCGGCTATTGTTCCCGAAAATCGGGTTCGTGATAATCTGCCTCCCCCGAAATTGCACCATAAAACCAGTAGGAATTTTAAGGGTTTGCTGAGCTTGAGCAGGCCTTTCGGTGAGTTTTGATTAAACACTCAGGATAGAAAGAGTACGAGCATATGGGTACAAACAAGAAGATCGTTCCATCATTGAGCAACCCGTTCTATACCCCGGAGGAGAAGAGCTTTTCAATTCCCGGTGAAATTGCCAGGGAGCCGGGGCCTTACGAAGCCTCTCTGTCAGAGGGTTGGGACCTGATGCAGCGCCCCTTCGAAGCTGCGGGTACAGCTGCTATCGAGAAACAGCACCTCAAAAAGCGGATGACCGTTTGGGAGCGCATGAGAGTGCTTTCCAAAAAAGATCCCATTGTGCTTTACCAGAATTGGGGTAAGAACCTGGATGGTGCTTCGCTGGTAACCGCCATCCTGAATATCGATGGCCGCGATGTGGCGGTATACGGGCATGACTTTACCGTTCGCGCCGGCTCCATGGATGCCACCAACGGCCGCAAGCTGGCCAATCTGATCAAGATGGCCGGCGAAAAAGGCATGCCATTGATCGGCATGAACGATTCCGCCGGTGCTTATGTGCCTGCCGGCGTGGGTGGCCTGGACGGCTACGCTGAGGCCTTTACTGCGCTGCGCAAGATCAGTGGTGTGGTGCCCTCCATTATGTGTATGTTCGGCTATAACGCCGGTGGTGGTGCCTATCTTCCCCGCCAGGGCAGCTTTGTGATTCAGCCGCAGGATTCCTTTTTTGGTCTGACCGGGCCGGGCGTTGTTAAATCCGTGCTGGGTGAAGACGTGACTGCCGATGAGCTGGGTGGCCCCGGTGTTCACGGCCAGTCCGGCGTTGCCGATTTTGTGGTGCCGGATGAAGTGGCGGCCCTGCGTAAAGCCAAGGAAATCCTGCGCTATATTCCTGACAACAACCGTTCCATGGCGCCTTATCAGGAAACCTCTGATCCCATCCACCGCAAAACCTGGGATGCGGATGTACTCCTCAAGAAAGCTTTCAATTCTCCCACGGGTTTCAACACGCCGGTGGACATCCGCATCATGATTCAGCAGGTGTGCGACCACGGTGATTACTTTGAGTTCCAGCCTCAGCGGGCACAAAACACCATCTGTGCTTTTGGCCGCCTGGGTGGCAACGTGGTGGGTTTTGTAGCCAACAACAGCGCAGTGTCATCCGGTCAGATCGACGTTGACGCTTCCCTGAAGAATTCCCGCTTTATCCGTTTCTGTAACCTGTACAACATTCCGCTGGTGTTTATTGAAGACACCACCGGCTTCCTGCCCGGTACCGATCAGGAACGCCGCGGTATTGTGCAGGCAGGTCGTGCCATGCTGGATGCCATTATCGATATCCGCACGCCACGCCTGTTGCTGATTGTGCGTAACGCCTTTGGTGGCGCCTATGCCGCCTTTAACAGTTACGCTACCGGCGCCGATGTGGTGCTGGCACTGCCCACCACGCGCCTGGCGGTTATGGGGCCGGCCGGTAAAGACTTTGTGTACAAAAAAGAACTGCGGGAAATCCGCGCTTCTGTAAAAAGCCGTATTGCCAAACGCGCCAAGGAACTGCTGGCCGAAGGCATGGCAGAAGACAGCGCCAAGAAGCAGGCGGTTGTTGAAGTCGATGCCTGGGTGAAAGAGCAGGAAGCGGCATACTCTGCCCAGTATGAAAAGGAACTGATGAACCCGAAAGAAGCACTGAGTCTGGGTTCCATTTCCCAACTCGTGATGCCATATGATCTGCGATCCAATTTGGCAAACAATCTGAACTTGTTGCTGCGCCATTATGAGCCTGGTCCTATGACCGGTGTTCAGCGTGAGTTCTTCTAATCGATCGGGTTAACAAGAGGTTTTTAGCAGTGACACAACAGAAAGATTCCAACAGCATGGACTACTACAATCACAATCCCTTAATCCACCAGGATCGTCGTCGCACGGATACCGATACCCCCGCCTGGGTACGTCAGTTCGACTGTTCTGACATGAAGCCACTGATCATCTGCCGTGGCCCGATCCGTAAAGAAGTGATGGACGTGTGGGACGAAATGGGGATTCACGGATACGGTATTCTCCTGTCCGAAAAGGATTCCATTACCTATAACAACGCATTGGCCCCCGAGCTGCGCCTGCTGACCAATCCCGATCGCGTTCATCGTGTACCGGATTATACCGGTATGGATAAGGAAGAGCGCACCGCGCGGATCAACCAGATTATCAGCATTGCCAAAGAAAACGGTTACGACTCTATCTTTGCCGGTTACGGCTTTATGGCGGAAGACGAGGCCCTGGTAAGCGCGCTGGAAAAAGCCGGCCTGAACTTTATCGGCCCCTGTTCCCGTACTGTTCGCGATGCCGGTGCCAAGGACGAAGCCAAACGCACCGCCCTTGCCAATGACGTGAGTGTGACTCCCGGTATCGATAACCTGTCTGCCCTGACCTTGTTGAGCAAGGTCAAGGATCGCGACGGTCTGCAGAAAGTCATCGCCGATAACGGCCTGACCGTAGACCCCAAAGACATCGGCGAAGACGTTGCCATTGAAGATGCTGCAGATGCGGTGCTTTACGCGTCTTACGCCAAGGGTATTGATCTGATCACCATGGATGACCTGGGCCAGGAAGCCAAGGTTCGTGTAGCCGAGGTTTTCAAAAGGTATCCCGAAAACCGGGTTCGCCTTAAAGCCATCGGCGGCGGTGGTGGTAAAGGCCAGCGGATTCTGCAGGCCCCCACAGCGTTTGAAGGTGAGCTGGATGCCCGCATTGAAACCGCAGCCGGCAGAGCGCCCGAGTTGCTGAAAGAAGTGCTGCAGGAAGTGAAGGCCACCGGCGTTGGTGACAACAAAAACGTACTGATCGAGCTGAACATTGAAACCACCCGTCACCAGGAAATTCAGGTGATTGGTAACGGTGAATGGTGCACCACCATCGGTGCCCGCGACTGTTCTCTGCAAATGCACGAGCAGAAGCTGCTGGAAGTGTCCCAGACCCGTGAAATGCTGAACGATGCTATCGGGCTGGCAGAAAGAGAAGGCCGCAATGAAGAAGTGGAAGCCCTGAAAGGCGACCTGGATATTCTGATCCGTATGGAAGAAGAATCCGAGCGTTTCGGTGAAGCGGTAGGTCTGGATTCTGTGTCCACGTTCGAATGTATCGTGGATAAAGACAGCCACTTCTTTATGGAAATGAACACCCGGATTCAGGTGGAGCACCGCGTATCCGAGCTGTGTTATTCACTGAAGTTTTCCAATCCTCAGGACGAGAACGAATACTTTATCGTGGATTCTCTGGTAGAGACCATGACCCTGCTGGCCCGTCACGGCAAAAAACTGCCCAAGCCGGAGCGGCTGCCCCGTGAACGGGCTTCGGTTGAAGCCAGGCTTAATGCCACTAACCGCGCATTGAAGCCTCACGCGGGTGGCATGATTGAGTTCTGGTCTGATCCCATCGCCGGAGAAGTGCGCGATGATCAGGGTATTTCCATGAAAAACCCGGATACCGAGCAGTTTATCAAATACCATCTGGCAGGCGCTTACGACAGTAACATCGCCCTGTTGCTGACTGTGGGTGGCAATCGTTACGAAAGCTACGAGGAAATGGCAGAAGTTCTGCGTCGCACCACCCTGATCGGTGAGAACCTGGAAACCAACCTGCAATTCCATTATGGCCTGGTGCACTGGTTCCTGGGTGAAAACGTCCATGCCAAATCCACCACCAAATTTGTCATGCCTTACCTGACCATGGTGGGCATGCTCAAGCGTGAGTCCAACGAGTTTGATCTGGAACACGCCTTTACCATGGTGAAAGCCAACTACAAAAAGCAGGTGGCGAAGGCGCACGAAGGTGCGGAGTCTTTGCAGGATGCCATTCGCGCTACCGACGCCGTGCTGGAACGCAAGCACACCCTGTTGCTGCGGCCCATCGAGTTTCTGCTGGATGACCCGCACCTGTTCTCCGGCTGGTTAAGTCTGAACAAGCACAATGTAAAATTTGATGGCGACAGCGTTACCTGGCTGCGCAATCCTATTTATGTGCTGGATGAAACTTTCCACTACCTGAACATGGACTTCCGTGAAGACCTGCCGGCGGCTGAATGTATCTGGAAACACGATAACGAAGTGCTGCAACTGGCGCTGTCTTTCTATCGTGAACTGGAGCAGCGTCTGGGTGTGACTGACTATCAGGAACTGAACAGCCTGATCAGTCAGGAAGCGCCTCAGGGTGGCATGAGCCAGGAAGAATGGTCCGAGGTTCAGGCAGCTCACTTCGGTTATCAGGCCGGCATGGAAGTGCTGGGTGCATTGCCGAAAATGGCTCAGGCTGCGCTTTACTATGACATCAAGGTAAACCCGGATCTGACCATTACCATTCCCGAGCGTCTGCACGATGAAACCCTTCAGGGGCAGATGATGAAGGTTCTGGTACCACCACCGGCCACCAAGGCGGACGAGCTGGTCGCCGTGTGTGGCGGCATGTTCTACGGCCGCGAAGCGCCGGGCCTGCCACTGTATGTGGAAGAAGGTACCCATGTTGAAGCGGGCCAGACCATCTACATTGTTGAAGTCATGAAGATGTTCAACAAGATCCCGGCACCGTTCGCCTGCACTATTGATAAAGTGCTGATGGATAACATGGATGGCGCGATCGTTAAACAGGGCCAGCCATTGTTCAAGGTGACACCGGATGAGAAAGTGGAAGAAGCGGACCCCGTGGAAGTGGCCAAGCGTCGTATGTCGCGCACGGAAGAGCTGCTGAACGGTCTTATCTGATTCATTGTTTAAACTACAAGGGAAGTCTGTTGAAAGCAGGCTTCCCTTTTTTATTTCCGGATAGATGTAATGAGCAATCTTGAAAAGGTTCGCCAGAAGCTGAAAGGCCAGGTACCGCTGGTGGAACATATGGGCGTGGATGTGGTGTTTTACGAGCAGGGGCATGTGGTGACCGAAGCGCCTCTGGAACCCAACCTGAATACTCACGGTACGGCTTTCGGTGGCAGCCTGTATTGTGTGGCCACCATGTGTGGCTGGAGCCTGGTGCATCTGACGTTGCTGGATGCCGGTTTTGATCCTGATGTCTGGGTGACCCGAGGGGAAGTGACTTATCTGAAACCGGTCAAGGGTCCAATCCGGGCGGAAGCCAGAGCGGATGAGTCCGTACGCGAGGCGTTGGTGGCAGCATACCGGGAAAAGGGCCGGGCCCGTGCCGACCTGACCGTGGAAATCCGCAACACGGAGGGTGAGCTTGCCCTGACCCTGGACGCCAGTTTCGCCGCCCGCTGATACTTTTCTTTGCCACATGGGCGGAGCACACCGTCCATGGCGAAGTGCGGCCCCTTGACTATACTGCTGGTAATCCCGGTCAGGTTATAGGGGCTTGTTTATGCAGCCAAGGTTTACCGGCAGCCTGGCGCTGTTTCAAATACTGATCCTGTGTCTTGTTCCCTGGGTGTCACTCACCGGTGCCCATGGGGAATCCGGCGAGCCTGAAACAAAATCCCTGGTCCATATCTCTACCGGTGACTTTTCTCCCTGGACCGATGAAAACGCCACCCATGGGGGTTTTGTTAACCGTGTGGTTCGCGAAGCCTTTCGCCGCCAGGGGCTGTCAGTGGAATTCAGTTTCTGGCCCTGGAAGCGCGCTCTGGTAGCGGCACGCAATGGTAAAGTGGATGCCACCTCTTTCTGGTATCTGAGTGAAGAGAAATCCCGGGATTTTTATTACAGCGAGCCCATTTCCGAACACCGGGAGATCTTCTTCTATCTCAAGAAACGAAACCTGCCCCCCTGGAAAACCCTCAGTGATCTGAGCGGCCTCGATATTGGCGCTACCCGTGGATACACCTATACCGATGAATTCTGGGAAATGGGCAAGCAAGGCGAGCTGACCATCTTCGAAGCCAATAGCGACGAACTGAACTTCAAAAAGCTGATGGCTGGCAGAGTGGATCTGTTCCCCGCCGGTGAAGTAGTTGGTTGGCGGGTACTTGAGGAACTGGATAAAAATGCCAGAGATAAAATCAGTGTTCTGGCTAAGCCGCTGGCCGAGCAACATGGCCATTTGCTGTTCCCCAGGGAATCCCCCGCATCCAAAGCACTGCTAAAAAGTTTTAACGATGGACTACAAAGCATGCGGGATGACGGCACCTATCAGAAATACTACCAGGACATGCTGCAGGGAATTTACTGAATCACAATAAACCACAGAGAGACCCGTGATGACAACAAAACCTCTGTTGCCGGTAACCGCTGCAATTGCAGCACTGGGTGTGGCTCCACTGACACAGGCCTATGAAATCAGTCCACTGCTGAATATCTATGGCAGCCTGAATCTTGGGATTGAATATCGGATGCTGGAGGATATCAATGGCCAGGATCTGGGTTACGAAGATCATTTTGAAATTCAGGACGCTTACTCAGGCATTGGCATCAAAGGCGTGCAGTTAATTCAGGACGGCATCAGTGTGTTCTATGATTTTGGTCTGGCTCTGGATACAACCAATGGCAAGCTGGCAGAAAACCCGCAAACGTCCTGGGAGGGACCAGATCTGGAAGAAAATGTGGCCAAAGTGGGTGTTGTCAGTGATTTTGGTACGGTATCGGTGGGGAGAATGTGGAACGCCTATTACAACCGCGTTGCCTATACCACAGACCATTTCAGCAGTGGTTGGACCGGGTTTGATACCTATGCGCCTTTTCAGCTGAATCGCATGCTGACCTATCAGAGCCCGGAGCTGGACGGCTTCAGTTTTGCGGTGAATATCAAAATTGCCGATTCCAAACGGGAAGATGCCGAACAGGATCGTTACATTGCGGCGGCCACCTATCAGATAGAAAAAACCACCCTCAACCTGGGCTTTGACAGTGTGACCGGTGGCACCGATCTGTTGGGTATGAGTGTGGCTCAGGGCCTGGGTGCTTTTACCCTGTCGGGCAAGCTGGAATGGCTTGCCAATGGCAAACAGGATGGTGACGATGCCACGCTGATAACCTTGTTGCTGGAATATGCTGCGGGGAAAAACCTGTTCAAGTTTCATGTGGCCGATGGTGACTATCCCGGTTACATCGGGGTGCGCAAGGATTCAGGGTCAGAAATTGGCGTGGGCATGGATCATTACCTTACCGAGCAGTTTTACGTGTTTGCCGAGTTTCATCACAGCGATGACTACTGCGCCTACGATCTGACAGAAGCCGATGGCAATGGCTCATACACCAATGGTGTGGCTGGCATTGCCTGTGATGTGCTGTCGGTGGGCAGTCATTATTCTTTCTGACACCCGCTGTCGTCAACGAGGCTGGCATACTGCAACCCGTCGCAGAAAAACGGTAATAATCACAAAAGCCGCCCACAACGGTAAAAGAGCCTCACTTCTGCTCGGTGTTTTGCTTTAAACTGCGGTTATGGACACCGTAACTGCCAAAAATATTGAACATGCCCAGGTCGACTATGTGTTTAAGCAGTTGGCCGTTACCGGGCTGCCCCATGCGGTGGCGGTTACTATTACCGCGGCCATGGTCTGGTGGGATATTCAGGGGCTCGGCATCCTGATCTGGTTTGCCCTGCTGCAATCCAGCCATATTATGCGGATCTATATACTGGACCGGCTCTGGAAACAGAATCAGGCTCAGGGGGACTACCGGGTTGTTAAACCCTTTCTGATATTCGGCATGGTATCTACCGGTTGCCTGTGGGCTGCCGTACCCGCCTTTTTTATGGAAGGCGTGGATACCGAGACCTTTATTTTCATATCCATTGTGATCGCCGGCATGGTGGCAGCAACACTGCCCGCATTGGCGGCTTACCTTAAAGCCTATCTCGCCTTTGCGTATCCCTTGCTGTTGGTGCTTACCTATCGCTACTTCAGTATGGATATGTATGCCATTGGCTTTCTGACACTCTGTTATCTGGCGGCAGTCTCTGCCATCAGCGTGACGATCAATCGAATTATTACCCAGTCCATAACCCTGGATTTCAAACAACGCAGCCTGCTTCAGGAAGTGACTCTGGCCAAAGAAAAAGCGGAGCAGGCCAGCCTGGCGAAATCCCGTTTTCTTGCTGCTGCCAGCCACGACCTGCGCCAGCCATTGCAGGCGCTGGGCCTGATTATGGAAAGTCTGCGTTTGAGGCTTTCCGACAATACCGACATGCAACGACTGGTACAGCAGGGGTTGATATCCCACAATGCGCTGAGTGAACTGTTCAATGCGTTACTGGAACTATCCCGTCTGGAATCCCATCAGCAGGAAGTGCAGCGCACCCATTTCAATGGTCATGAAATTCTGGAATCCATTGTGAGTGAGTTCCGCCCCATGGCCGAGGAAAAAGGTCTGGAGCTGGTGTTCTGTGGTACCCCCTGTGTGGTGGATACAGACCCCGTTATGTTCGGCCGGATTATTCGCAACCTGCTGACCAATGCTCTGAAGTTTACCGAGCGGGGCCAGGTGAGTGTGTCGTCCAGAGTGATGGGGAATCAGATAGAGGTGGCAGTTGCTGACACCGGTATCGGTATTGCACCGGCAGATCAAGAACGTATTTTTGATGAATACCATCAGGTGTCCAACAAAGCACGTCGCCGTGAAGAAGGTATCGGTCTGGGGCTGTCGGTAGTTAAAAAAATCTGCGAATTACTGGGCCATGATATCCGATTGCAATCGGCGCCGGGAAAAGGCTCCACTTTTACCATTACGCTGCCGGCCGGTGATGCCGACCGGGTAGTGACCGCACGCCAGGAAGCGGAAAGCGATGTCACCGGCCTGGAAGTGCTGATAATTGACGATGATGAGGCCGTACTCGAAGCGGTATCCCGGTTGCTGAGCGACTGGGGGTGCGAGGTAAGCGTTGCGAGCTGTATTGCCGAAGCGCTGCAACGGGTAGAGGTTGAGGGTGTAACCCCGGCTTTTGTGCTTTCGGATTATCGACTGGAGGAAGAAGGTACCGGCATTGATGCGATCGAGGCAGTGCGCTCCCGCCTGAAGCTGCCGATTGCCGGGCTGTTAATGAGTGGTGACACCGACCCTGAACTGGTGGCGGACATCCGCAACCGGGGTTACCACCTGTTGCGCAAACCGGTAAAACCTGTGCATTTGCGAAAGGTGATGCGGCAGTTGATGGATGGGTGACCAGGTGGTTTTGCGGTGTTACGACGTTTTCCTGATAAGGCGCTAGTTGTTATACAATAAACAGTCCTGGTCCGGCTGCTCATCAGTCCATATGGGCCCCATTCATGGCAATAGCGTTAAACTATGATCTCCGAGCGTTCGATCAATATCAGGACTGATACCTGTAAGAAGCTGCTTGCTTTCCTGGCGGATGATGTAACCCAGAGCCTTTTTATCCTGGGTGAAGCCGGCTCAGGAAAAACCCACACACTGTTTAAAGCGCTTCACTGTATCGATACACCACACCTTTACATTAAGTATGATCAATTCTTTCAACAGGAACCCTTGCCGGTAAAGATATTTAACCGTGTCCCGGAAGTTGATGAGGCTGCCAGCAGGTCGGAAGCGAAAAGTGAGTTTGACTGGTTGTTGGGGCAGAGCGAGCTTCACTATCAATGTAAACGTAAATTGCTGGCTATGCTTCGTGCGGTAGATGGTAATCTGGTTTTGGTGGTTGATGATGTTCAATGGGCCTCGGTTGGTGATATCACCATGCTTCCTGAATATATTCCCGATCCATTACCATCAAACCTCAAAATTGTTTTTATTGCCCGGAGTGATGACGCTTATCATTACAAGCATGAGGCGGTTTGTAACAAGTTGGCCGCCATGAGCAGTGGTTTCGAGGTGATTGAGCTTGATGCTCTGGATAATGAAGACGCATTCAGGTTTGCTGAGGAGTGTGCCTTGGCGAGACAGCTGGATATTCCGCAGGGAACGATGTCGCAAATTTTGTCGTCTGCGAAAAGTAATCCATTCTATATTCAGTTCTTTATTAATGTTTATGGTGATGACACCGGGTATTTTGGTGCGGATGTGGCGCAAAGGTCTATTTTGGACTTTATTAACACCACGCTGGATCAGGAGTTGCGTTATATTCTGTTTGTTGGTGCCCAGATCGGTTTCCAGTTTCCCTATGATCTGATACAGCGTTATTTTGCGTTTTCACCCAGGCTTTTAGAGCAAAGAATCAAACGCTTGACGGACCTGGGTATTATGCAGGAGGCAGATGAGGAAGGTTTTATAGGATTCAGTCATGATAAAATATACGAGATTTGTAAGAATCTTTTTCTGAGCAAGAATCTTAAAGAAGTCAACAGTTCGTTGTTTGAGCTCTTGCGGAAAAATGAGGCAGTGTCGCTTCACGATAAACCGGTAAAGATAGCGCTCTTCTATGTTCGTTCCGGTAAAGGAATTCAATCGATTGCCAACGTTGAGCCTCTTTTTGTTGAAGGCCTGGAGTACGCGATTGCCAACTTTCTCAGTGAATCATCCAGTGAAATAGCGCTTTTTCTGGAGAGAGAGGTTTTTAATCGGAAGAGACGTACAGGCTTATTTCCGGTTGCCCTGTCAAAGCTTATGGCGCAGGCGTTTTATCAGCAGGGTGAATTGGCGAAATCAATGGCCATACTTGAGGCGGCTGAGCGTCGTGAACCTGACAGGATGCATCGAGCAGATTTGCTGCTTATGCAGGCAGATATCTATTTCTCAAATAATGATCTGAAGCACACCGAAGTCTATACCCGTAGAATGCTTTCATTGTTCGGGCATCCCGCTTTTAAAAATCAGATAGCGCTAAAGGCCTACATGGCTATGCAGCTTGTGCCCTTGGTGTCCTGGTTTAACAGTAAAGACGGCTTGCGAAGATTTGAAACACCCTGTTTAGATAAGGCGATACAGCAGTACAATAAAGGCCTGCTTAAATCAGCTTCCTATTACTATAGTAGTGATCCTTTCAATTCGGGCCTTAGTCTGATGCTTATACTGAAGAATTCATTCAGGTATGGCTCGACAGAGGAGACCTCTGTTGCCTTGCAGTTATTTGCTTCTGTTATCGTTGGAGGTTTTTTTAAGGACTACAAAAAAGCTTATTACCTGTCAGAGTATTCGTTCATGATTGGCTCTCGCTGTCATTCCGAGTATTACCACTATCGACTGATATTCACCTATGATTGCTTTCTTTCTTATTTTACTAACAGTATCAGCTCGACCATAGCTGCTCTGGACAACAGTTTTGATCGCTGTCTTACTGTTGGGGCATCGGATATTGCCAGTTATGCCGCGCATTTGGCTACTTTGCATCGGATGGATGCAGCAGCAAGTCTGCATGATAGCCAGCATTGGCTGCGGGCATACTCTGACCGCCTTGCGAAGCATAATCTGAACAGTACCAGACTCTGGAATCAGGTGCTGCTTCAGTTCATTGAAGATGTCTCAAATAGCACCACGCAGCCATTGATGCAGGGCAAGCATTTTAATATGCGCACCTTGGCGAAAAGTGATGACAAAAGTCTGTTTTATATTGCCCACCATTTTCGAGGCCTTGCCTGTATGCTGCGCGGCAGATGGAAGGAAGCATACAACGAGTTGCGGAAGGCAAAAAAGTATCATTATTTTGTAATCGGAATTTACATCGAATATCTCACTGAGTTCTATCTGGGGATCTGTGCGGCAAGGCTTCCGGCCGCCAGAAAATTTCCAGCGAATCATATTCGGAAGGTTGAGAAGCATCTGGGCTTTTTAGCCAAACCGAAAGCCTATCCTAATCAGACATTGGTGGGGAAAAGGTGCTTGTTACGAGGTTATATCGAGAATCTGGGAGGCAATAGCGCCAATGCTAAAGCGCTTTTTGAAGAGGCAGCGGAACTGTCGGCCCAAAATGGTCATCTTCTGGATCGTATTCTGGCGCTTGATGCGCTGAGGCGGCTTGATGGTAGTGAGATAGTGAGCGAAGAAATCGTTAGATGTTTAATCCAGTGGGGGGCTACGCCTGATCTGGTCAAAAAGTAAGTGATAGAATTTTGAAATTCAATCAGACCTCTTGGTTTCCTCTCAAAGAATCCCCAATTTACGCGCCTCTGCCACACAATGATATCGGTTATCCGCATCCAGAATGCTGATCAGTGCCGACACATGGGCCTTTACCGTGGTTTCGGAAATACTCAGTGTCTCAGCAATTTCACTGTTGGAATAACCTTCTGCAATCAGTAACAGCACATCCTTGCGACGACTGCTGAGCTGTTCCAGAATTCGCTCTCTGGCCTTGTGGTCGGTGGAGCCCTTGTATTGGTCCAGCGCCAGTTTCTGTTCCGGAGCGATATAGGCTTCGCCGGCTTCAATGGCGCTGATGCAATCCCGGAATACGGATTTGCCGCTGGCTTTGTGAATAAAGCCGCTCACCCCCAGATCGATGGCTTCGGATACCAGAGCGATCTCGTCCATGCCGGTCATCATGATGATGGGGGCGGTAATAAACAGGTCATTCAGGCGCTTGGTCAGGGTAAGGCCGTCGCAGTCCGGCAGCTTGTAATCGACAAATATCCAGTCCAGATCAGACCGTTGGGTGACGATGGCGATGGCGCTTTCGGCGTCTTCAGCCTGAATAATCTCAACCTCTCCAAAAATATCCCCCAGGATGACGGAAATGCCATCCAGGTAGATCGGATGATCATCTACCAGTAATACATGGGTTTTGGATGGGGTAGCGCTCATTGCCTGACTCTGTTTAGGCTTGGTGATCGGATTAGCCAGTTATGAAAACGGCTGACTTAATAACAGAGAGGAATAGTAACAAAGAACGCCGCTGCTTACCTGTTACCCGGTGAGGTTTATCGTTTCAAATTGTTGATTTGTTAGCTCCGCCGCAATGAATTGTAAATTGCGTGGGTCAATCACCAGCTGATAGTGCCCGAATGGCCAGGTGCCGCGGGGTGCCTTAACGACTTTGGCTTCCGGGATGGTGGCGGATTCGCGGCTGACCACCAGATCGCCTTCGGCATAGATGGATATGATCCGGGCCTGTTCCAGGGCATGAGTCTGCCGGTGGAGCCGTTCCATAAGCGGGCTGTCGGGCGTCAGTTCCTGGGCGCGCTTGCCCACATGGGGCAGCCGCCGGAATGGCGTAACGAAGGGGGTACCGCGAAGAGGGGAGCCAACCGTAATGGCTGTGTGGACACAGCGGTGGCCGTCCAGGTGGCGCAGGTAGTGCAGGGCGATCACGCCCCCTTTGCTCACGCCCACCAGGTTCACTTTGTGCACGCCGCTGCGATCCAGTACCTGGGCCACTTTATGGGCCAGGATCCGGGAGCCTTCTTCCACGTTAATGGTATTCAGGCCGGGAATGGGTACGTCGTGGGTTTCGATACCGTGGCGCCGCAACGTCAGGTGAATGGGCAGGTTGGTAAGCGCATTGGCCAGATAGCCATGAATAACGATGGTCGGTAGGGGTTCCATGACGTTGGCCTCCGGGCTTTGTCAGGCAACAGTTACCTTGATTCTAGCACGGACGTTCAGGGAATGAGTGGTTACTCGGATTCCTTGTCGAGGAAGGCGGCCAGTTCATTGGTGGCCTTGACCAGCGCATCACTGATGGCCGGTTCGCTGCTGGCATGGCCGGCCTCACGAATAATGTTCAGTTCGGCATTTTCCCAGGCTTGGTGCAGGGCCCGGGAATTATCCAGTGGGCAGACCATGTCATAGCGGCCATGGACGATAATGCCGGGAATGGCCTGGATCTTGTCCATGTTGTTGATGATCTGGTTTTCCTCGATAAAGCTGTTGTTGAGGAAGTAGTGCACTTCGATCCGGGCCAGGCTCAGGGCCGTGTGCGGGTCGGTGAAGTGATCCATTACCCGGGTGCTGGGTTTGAGGGTGGCGCAGCTGCCTTCCCAGGTGGACCAGGCTTTGGAGGCCGACATGCGCACAATTTCATTGTCGCTGTTCAGCCGTTTGTTGTAGGCCTGCAGTAAATCGCCACGCTCGCTGGTGGGTATGGGTTTAAGAAACTCCTCCCAGGCCTCCGGAAATATCCGGTTGGCGCCTTCCTGGTAAAGCCATTGCAGATCCTTTTTCCTGGAAAGAAACACGCCGCGCAATACCATGGCGGTTACCTGATCCGGGAACGCCTGGGCATAAAGCAGGGCCAGCGTGGCGCCCCAGGAACCGCCAAACAACACCCATTGTTCCACACCGAGGTGAGCGCGAATTTTTTCGATATCGTCAATCAGGTGCTGCGTGGTGTTGTTTTCCAGAGAGCCGTGAGGTCTGGATTTGCCGCAGCCGCGCTGATCAAAAAGAATAATGCGGTATTTCTCGGGATTGAAGAAGCGGCGGTTAAAGGGTTCGGTGCCGCCTCCGGGCCCGCCGTGCAGAAACAGGAGCGGGATGCCGGTTGGCGTGCCGCATTCCTCAATGTAGAGGGTGTGGGTATTATCCACGGCTAGCTGGTGTTCGGCGTAAGGCTTGATATCCGGATAAAGCGCGAGCATTGATCACCTGACCTGTGAGCTGTTTCTGCGTCTGGCTTACTGTAGCCTAAAAACGTTAAGATTGCGCACTCATTATCGGGTTGAAATCCTTACAAAAAGACAGGCAGGTGGCAGTTGAAAGCGTTAATCCAGCGGGTAAGTCATGCAGCGGTAACGGTAGACGATGCTGTGATCGGACAGATTGATAAAGGCATTCTGGCTTTTGTTGGCGTGGAAAAAGGTGATGATGAAAGCAAAGCCGACAAGCTGCTGGATAAGCTGCTGCGCTACCGTGTATTTTCCGATGATGAAGGCAAGATGAATCTGTCGGTTGGCGATATCGGCGGTGGCCTGTTGCTGGTATCCCAGTTTACCCTGGCGGCGGATACCCGCAAGGGCTTGCGGCCCAGTTTCAGTTCTGCAGCACCCCCGGCCGAAGGGGAGCGTTTGTACGACTATGTATGTACACAGGCAAAGGTGCGCCACCCGCAGGTGGCAACCGGTCAGTTCGGTGCGGATATGAAAGTGGCATTGCTGAACGACGGCCCGGTTACTTTTTTACTGGAGGTGTAAGGGGCTGCTAATCCGGTTGGCGGGTTTCTTCGCTGTCGGTGGGCAGGGTTTCTTCCTCTGATTCCTCTGAGGTTTCTTCTGCTTCCTTTTTCTTTTTGCGGCCAATGCGGCCGAACAACAGACCCACTTCAAACAGCATCCACATGGGAATGGCCAGCATGGATTGGGAAAACGGATCCGGTGGTGTGAGTAACATGCCGAAAACAAAACAGCCCACCACAATATAGGGCCGTTTGGAACTTAATGATTCCACGCTGGCAACGCCGGACCAGATCAATACCATGGTAATGACCGGAATTTCAAAGGCCAGTCCGAAGGCAAAAAACAGTTTCAGCGCAATGGAAAGGTACTGTGAAATATCCGGCGTCACTGACACAAATTCCGGTCCGATAGTGGTGAAAAATTTCATTACCAGGGGGAAGATAACGTAATGGGAAAACGCGATACCGCTGTAAAACAGAATCACACTTAACAGCAGCACCGGGATCGCCAGCTTTTTTTCATGGGCATAGAGCCCCGGTGATATGAATTTCCAGAATTGGTGCAGAATGACCGGCATGGCAAGAAAGATAGCCACCACCAGTGTCAGCTTGAAGGGGGCGAAAAAGGTTGCCGTGATATCGGTGGCAATCATGGTGGTGCCTTCCGGCAGCTGCTCGCGAATGGGCAGGCTCACAAAGTAGTAGATATCGTTGGCAAAATAAAACAAGCCGAGAAAGATAAACAGGGTCGCCAGTAACGCACGCAGAATACGATCCCTCAGTTCAACGAGGTGTTCGATCAAGGGCATGTTGGCTTCGTTGTTGGAATCTTTTTCAGGCATGGTCAGTGTGTTGAGCGATTGTCGCCGGAATCACCGGTGGACGGGTGATCGGTTTCGGGCGTTTTGGCGGGTGGAGCCTGCGGGCTTTCGCTGGTGTTTTTTGCTGCCGTAGCCGGTGGCATCTTGTCGGTTGCCGGCTTGTCTGAGGTGTGTTTCGCCGGTGAGTCAGTCTCGGAGCCCGGCAGGTTCAGGCTGTTTTGCTCGTCCGCTGACTGCTCGTGGTCTGTGGTCTCTTCCGGCGCTGCGATCAGGTCTTTGGCATAATCCCCCAGGCCCCGTTTTTCGATTTCTTTCAGGGTCTCTTCATCCAGAATGCCGTTGCGCAGGGTTTGTTTGGTTTTCTCCAGCATTTCCTTGGATTCGCTGATACCGCTTTTTTCCAGCTGCTCATTGATGCGCTGCTGCATTTCGTAAGCATTGACCTCCCGCTCGATTTCTTCGCGAACGGATGTGGCAGCTCGGCGGAACTTGCCGATCCAGGCGCCGGTCATGCGCACGGCATGGGGCAGGCGCTCGGGGCCGAGCACCAGCAATGCGATAACCGCAATCATCAGCAGTTCGAAAAAACCGATATCAAACATAGGCGGGGAAGAGGATGGCCTTACTTGGTGTCAGTTGTGGTTTTTTCGCTGGAAGTTTTCTCGGCAGTGTTTTCTGCTTTCTTCTCGCCGTTGTCTTCCTGGTTGTTGGCCAGGTTTTTCTGTTCGTCATCTGTCATGGCTTTTTTAAAGCCCTTGATGGCGCCGCCCAGATCACCGCCCAGATTGCGCAGACGTTTGGTTCCGAAAAGCAGTAACACGATGGCAAGAATAATTAATAGTTGCCAGATACCAATACCACCAATACCCATGTCGTTCTCCTGGTCGTTGCTGCATGCCCTGGGGCATCACTTTTGGGTTCGATTCTGTTTCTCTATCAGTCCGGATAAATCAAAGCGTCGTTCCAGTTCGCTTAAAACTTCCTGAGAGGAAACCCCCAGCTGGTGGAGGGCAACCAAGCTGTGAAACCACAGGTCGGCAGTTTCGTAGATTGTATCGGCTGTGTCTTTGGACTGTTCCGCATCTTTGGCGGCCAGTATCATTTCCGTGGACTCTTCACCCACTTTTTCCAGTATCTTGTTCAAGCCTTTGTGATACAAGCTGGCGACGTAAGATGAATCCGGTGCTGCAGACTTGCGCTCTTCCAGAACGCTGTCCAGCGCTTTCAGTATATCACTCATAGCGAAAAAACTGCTTTTTTGTCATTTATTTAACTGGCCTATAGCGTACGCCGAAAATTTTTCGATGCAATTAAAAACACACCGGCTAATCCAATGGCCCAGGCAGGCCAGGGAATGTCGCTGATATGGGGAATGGCGTCGGGGTGGATAGCCCAATAGCCGCCCACCAGAATGGCTCCCATGCCCAGTAAACTGCTGATGCGGTCGCTCCGCTGGCTGCGTAGCTGCTGTTCATGCAATTTCTGGAGCATCTTTTCCTGATTGGCGCTCAGGTTGCGTACTTCCTGCAGGGCTTCAAAGGCCATGCGGGGCAATTGCGGTACCTGCTCCGCCAGGGCAGGGCCACTGCGCTTGATGGTTTGCATCACCGCGGTGGGGCCCAGCTGGTCCCGTATCCACTGCTCCAGTAAAGGCCGGCCCACAGTCCATATATCCAGCTCCGGGTATAGCTGGCGCCCCAGGCCTTCGATATGGATCAGGGTTTTTTCCAGTAAAACAAACTGCGGCAGTGCCTGCATTTCAAAGCGGCGGGCGGTGTTGAACAGGCGCACCAGAATCGGGCCAAATTCAATATCCTGCAGGGGTTTTTCCAGGACCGGTTCCAGCACAGTGCGCAGTGCATGGGTGAACTCGGTAATCCGGGTATGGGGTGGCACCCAGCCGGCCTCCACCAGCAGCAGCGCCATCTGCTCGTAATCCTTGTCCAGCAGCGCCATCAGCTGGCGGGCCAGCAGGGCTCGCTCCTGCCGTGACAGGGAGCCGGCAATGGCGTGATCCAGAGAGATATACTGGGGCTGATCCGGGTTTTCCAGCGACACAAACACGTTTCCGGGGTGCATGTCGGCATGGAAAAAGTTGTCGCGAAACACCTGGGTAAAGAAAATTTCCACGCCGATTTCAGAGAGCGTTTCCATGTCGATACCGGCTTCGGCCATGGCCTTGGTGTCGCTTACGGGTACGCCGTAAATCCGCTCCATGGTCAGCACTTTGGGAGTGCTGTAATTCCAGTAGATTTCCGGCACGTACAGCAGGGGCGAGTCTTCAAAATTACGCCGGAACTGGGCGGCATTGGCGGCTTCGTGGCCCAGGTCCAGTTCGCCGAAAATGATGTGCTCGTAATCAGCCACTACCTGCTGCGGGTGAAAACGTTCGGTTTCGGGAATCAGGCTTACCAGCAGATTCGCCAGGGATTTCAGCAGGTTAATGTCCCGACGCACGATGTGTTCGATGCCCGGGCGGATTACTTTCACGACCACGTGATCACCATCGGGCAGTACAGCGGTGTGCACCTGGGCGACGGAAGCCGATGCCAGGGGCTTTTCGTCGAATTCGCTGAACAGCTGGCCTACCGGGGCTTTCAGTTCTTTTTCGATGATGGCGATGGCCTGCTTTTCATCAAAAGGCGGTACCCGGTCCTGAAGTTTGCTCAGGTCTTCTACGGCATGTTCCGGCAGCAGGTCGCGGCGGGTGGAAAGCAGCTGGCCAAACTTGATAAACACCGGGCCCAGTTCTTCCATGGCCAGGCGCAGCCTGACCCAGGGGTCTTTTTCCTTGGGTGGCAGCCAGGCACCGGGCAGCAATCGGGTCAGCAGACGAATCAGGCCCGTGGCCGGGTGATCTGGTAAGAGTTCGTCCAGGCGGTAGCGGGCAAAGGTGTGCAGTATGGTAAAAAGTCTTGCTAGCCGTTTCACGGAGGCCTCGCGGGGAATGAATCAGTCGGTGGCTTTTTGTCTGGTGTTGATGCGCTGTTCCAGCCGGTTCCAGCGGGCTTCCAGGCGGTCGTAATCGGCGCGCAGGTCATCCACCTCGTTGTAAAAGCGGTCCGCCTCTTCCCGTTCAATCAGGGCTTTACCGTCGCTGCCCAGCAGGTTGCCGGATTCTTCCAGCAGGGTTCTGCCGGCCTTTTTCAGAAAGCCGAAGGCTCCCCGGGTAGCCCGGGTTATCTGATGTGCCGCCACATCACCAATCAGCTCTGATAAAGGCTCTTCAATGTCAAAATCCTGCTCGGCGAGGATAGTGGAGATCTGTTGAATCAGGTCTGTATCGCCCTGCAACTCAATGCCGCTGGCCAGCCACTGGCCGGTGGAGGTGTCTCTGGCGATATTACGCACCACGGTGAAAAAGGGGCCTGCGATCACGGCATCCGGCGCTTCATCCAGATGGCTGAGGGTGCGCACCCCGCGTTTCTCGATCAGCAGCGTCAGTTGCACAGAGGGGTTGCGCAGGTCAAAGCCCAGGGATTTGCCGGCCAGCTTTTTCAGCCGCAGGCGGGTGGCCGGGGCATAGTTCAGCGCCCGGTTCAGGGCATTCTCCATCTGGCTGGTCACCAGTGACGGCACCAGGCTGCGGTTTCGGGTAGACCGGGTTTGGTAGGAATCGCCGCTCATCAGTATTTGAACCCGCGGTGGAGGGCGACAATGCCGCCGGTAAGATTGAAGTATTCGGTATTTTCGAAGCCGGCCTTGCGCATCATGTGTTTGAGTTTGTTCTGGTCCGGGTGCATGCGGATGGATTCGGCGAGATAACGGTAGCTCTCTGAGTCCCGGGTCACCAGGCGGCCCATCAACGGTAATACCGAAAAGGAGTAGCGATCATAGAACTTTTCCAGTAACTCATTGGTGGGCTTGGAAAATTCCAGTACAAGGCAACGGCCACCGGGCTTCAGCACCCGGTACATGGACTCCAGGGCCTTTTGTTTGTCGGTAACATTGCGGAGTCCGAAGCTGATGGTGATGCAATCAAAAGTATTGTCATCAAAGGGCAGGCTTTCGGCGTTGGCCTGCACGTATTCGATATTGCCGGCACAGCCCTGGTCCAGCAGCTTGTCCCGCCCCACTTCCAGCATGGACGCGTTGATATCCGCCAGAATCACCTTGCCGTTGTCACCCACAATGCGGGAGAACTTCATGGTCAGATCCCCGGTGCCGCCGGCGATATCCAGAATGGTCTGACCGGGGCGGGCCGCGCTCATTTCAATGGTATAGCGCTTCCAGAGCCGGTGAATACCCAGCGACATCAGGTCGTTCATGATGTCGTAACGGGCGGCGACGGAGTGGAAAACCTCGCCCACTTTCTGGGCTTTTTCATCCGCCCGAACGGTCTGGTAGCCGAAATGCGTGGTCTTGTGCTCGGACATGGTGAATTCCTTGGTGAAATTGGCGGGTATATTGGCGAATTTGTGGGGGGCAGTCAAATGGCGTAGACAGGGAGTTTTCCCACAGAAACAGCTTGTTAACGCCGAAATTTGCGCTCGCAAACACAAAAGATGTACTAAGCTTCCCGAAAGGGTAAACGTAAACAGACAAGGGTCTTGCTATGCATCGTTCAAGGTTTATTCCCGCTGCGCTGGCGGTGGCTATTGGTTTGTATGGTTGTGGGGGGGCGAGTGATCCGGCGCCGGATCTGAGAAAGGATGCGGTCAGCGCTGCGCCTGTGTTTAATCCGTCGGAAGGTGAGTTTCCAATTCCCAATGATTTCCTGTTCGCTCAGGAAACCGCAGGCGATGGAACCATGACCGCGGGTTCTGATCCCACCAACCCGGTCATTACGGGGATAGATAATCTGGATGGTGCCTCAACTCTCGCGCACATCGATATCAAATTTGACGATAGTCTCAACGCAGCACAGACGCTGGATGCTGATGCATTTATTGTTTCTGGTGGCTCAGTGATTCCAAACCCGAACCAGAATGTGTTTTTGATTCCTTTGCGATATCCGGGTGGCGACCCGCTCAATAATAGTGGTGAAACTCCTACGCTGGCTGATGCCTTTGATTATCAGGTGTGGGCGGCCAAAGCACAGGCGGGTGATATGAGCGCACAGGCCAGCCTGGCTGCATTGGCTGTCAATCAGGAAGTCAGAGCTGATATCATTTCTCTGGACGGTGGTACGAACAATGTTTTAAGGATTACACCCCTTCACCCCTTGAGACCCAAAACCAAGTACCTCGTAGTGCTTACCAATGAACTGGAATCTGCCAGCGGTGATCCCGTTGAAGAGTCCACTACTTATCTGGCTCTTAGTGATCCTGATTTTGACTTCAGCGGAAATGCAGCAGGTCAGGCTGCGCAAGCTGCTGTTGGAGGCTGGGAGCGACTGGCCAACGGCTACTTTTCTTTTCTTGATCAGGTCTTTCAGTCAGTGGGTGCTTCCAGTTCTGTGAGCAGGGATATTGTGCTTTCCTATACATTTACTACCGGCAGTCCGGATACGGTATTGGAGGCCATAGCCGCACCTAGTGTTTTCTTTGAAGAGACCTTTGTTACCAGTGAAAGACAGGATGCCATTGGCAAACTTGTCGCTGGAACTTATAACCTTGATGCCGATAACGCAGGTCTGGCGGCGGATCCCGTGGGCGCGGCCATTAATTCCCAGATTAACCAGTTGCTCACCAACGAAGGTGCTGGTTGGGAATACTTCAACAGCACACTTGCAGCAGCGATTACTGCGGATGTCTATACGGATTATGCTGATGTCGAAGATGATTCCAGTCTGGCGCACCTTGTTCAGTTGGCGGCGGGTGATGCAGCAGAAGCAGTACTGAATCCTACGGTGGCGATTGATTGTGTTGATTCTGATGCCGTTCCCGGATTCGAAAGTATCAAAGAAACCGCAGCCTGTGGTGCTGCAGGGCTTATTGCTCAGCTGCCCATACCCAAAACTCGTACCACGAACTTTTACCGTCTGGACTGTACCGGGAGTGTTGCAACTGGGTGTGCTTCACCGTTGGGTGACATAACCCTGCCTGCATTAGTGGCTCAGGGGGAAATTACGCTTCCCTATTACTTGGAGGAGCCGGCTAATGCTGCAGACGGTACCAACCTGGTCACCGGATCCTGGGAGGCCGATGAAACCCTGTACAATAATCTTTCCGCGCTGATTCAGGCCAGTGGTGGTGATGCGCTACCCGCGTTTCCCTCCAACAAAGTGACCTACAGAATCCCGTTCCCGGAGAAAAAGTCAGACGTTATCGTGCCTATTATTGTGGTTTACCCCAATGAAGCCATCCCGGTGGTCAGTCGTCCCGCCGGTGGCTGGCCGGTGGTGATATTCCAGCATGGTATCACCACCAATCGCGGATCAGCGTTGCCGATGGCAGCGGCTTTGGCTAATGCCTGTGTCGATCCCAGTGATCCCACGGGAAATACGGCCACTGGCGCTGATTGTTACGCCACGGTAGTCATCGATCAGCCGCTCCACGGTATTCAGCCTGAAGGCGACTTTGGCCTGACCAGTGTTGATGATCCAGATGCAGCGCCTGATGCCGGAGGGGTGCAAATCGGTAGTAACACACCTTCAGCCGGTTTAACGGAGCGTCATTTCAGCTTTTATCGTGGTGCTACGGGGTTGCCGACACCCATGGACTATGCATCGGACACCGGCACCACCGGCACGCTATTTTCCAACCTCACCAGTTTTGCCACTGGTCGTGACAATCTCCGTCAAGGCGCGGTTGATCTGATGAACGTGCTGGCGTCGATCAAGGATATGGATATTGATGAGCAGGATGCAGATGCAGATGGAAACGACCCGGACCTGGATACCGCCAATGTCTATGTGGTTGGTCACAGTCTGGGTGGTGTGAACGGAATTCCCTTCCTATCCGTGAATAATGACACGGATGTGCAGACTGCACAGACTACCTTGCAAGCCTTGATCACAGCATCTTCCGGTGCCGGTACGGCTCAGGCAGTTGCGCCGGTTCCCATTCGGCCCAGTGCCGCAGCCTTCCTGAATACCGGGGGTTTTGTCACTCAGTTGCTGATTAATTCTCCCAGCGTGTATAACGGTGCACCGGCAATTTTGCAAGGATTGGCTCTGGCCTCTGATGGCGAACTGGTGCAAGGCACCAGCGGTCTGGAAACCTTCATGAGTGTTCTTCAGGCCCATCTGGATAGCGGTGATTCAATGAACTTTGCTGCCGGGCTGGTGGAAGAAAATAATACCGGCCTGCTAATGACCGAAATCATTGGCGGTGATACCGTCAGCGTACGGCCAGCGGATGATCCGGATGGCGCGCTGGTAAATGAAGAGGCGCCTTCGGATCAGACGATACCGAACGACGCCGATGCGACAGTGCATACCGTGACAGGCCTTGGGCCACTTAACCTGACATTGCAGAACGGTTTTGTTATTGATTCTTTTGCAACGCCGTTGGCAGGTACTGAACCTTTATTGGTGCAAATGGGGGCAACCAAAACGGCTGATCTCGCCCTGCCTTCTGCCACACCGGTGGTTGGTGTTACCCGCTTTACGCGAGGTTCCCATGGAACGCCTGTAACAGCAGGTACTGATGTGGTGGGTGGAGAGTTTGTGGATCGCTTCAGTGATCAGTCGGTATTTATCGAGATGGTAACCGAGATTGCCGGCTTGTTTACATCCGATGGCCTGGCAATAACGGTCACCAACGGAACTGTCGTTGAAGATTGATCTTCAATAATGTGAAAGCAATAAAAAACCCGGCATCCGCCGGGTTTTTTATTGGGGTGTTCAGCCCCACTTGCCAATCATGCTGGGCTCCCGGCTTTCTCCAGCGGCCTCCAGGCTTTGTAAATACTCCTGCCAAAGAGTTTCCTGATTTTCACAAAGTTCTTTCAGATAACCCCAGGAATACAGGCCGGTATCATGGCCATCGTCGAACGTAATCTTTAACGCATAGTTTCCCGTGGGTTCGATCCCGCGAATCTTTACATGCTTTTTTCCGGTTTGCAGTACCGGTTTGCCATGGCCCCGGACTTCGGCAGAAGGGGAGTGCACCCGTAAAAATTCATAGCTCAGGTGATAATGCTGATCACCGTACACCAGTTCCAGTGTGGCGGATTTGGTATGCAGTTTGATCTGTGAGGGAGGTTGTGCCATGGCGATCGATTCCGGCTCTTGATCTGTGGCAGCCCAAGAGCCTCTCACTAAAAAAGTTAAAGAATATAACGGCTCAGGTCTTCGTTGCCGGCAAGATCTGCCAGGCGCTCTTCCACGTATTTTGCGTCTATCTGGAAAGGCGCTTCTTCGTGCTTGGTGGCCAGGTCTGCGGCGTCGAAGGAAATTTCTTCCGTCAGTTTTTCCATTACCGTATGCAGGCGGCGTGCGCCGATATTTTCGGTGCGCTCGTTGACTTGCCAGGCTATTTCGGCAATCTTGCGAATCGCATCTTTTTCAAAATTCAGCTTCAGCCCTTCGGTTTCAATCAGGGATTTGTACTGTTCTGTCAGTGACGCTTTGGGTTCGGTGAGAATGCGTTCAAAATCATCGGCGGACAGGGCTTCCAGCTCCACACGAATAGGCAAGCGGCCCTGCAGTTCCGGCACCAGATCCGATGGCTTGGCCAGATGAAACGCGCCTGAGGCGATAAACAGAATATGATCGGTGCGCACCATGCCGTATTTGGTGCTGACAGTGCAACCTTCTATCAAGGGTAGCAAGTCCCGCTGCACCCCTTCCCTGGATACATCGGTGCCACTGGTTTCCGAACGTTTGGCCACCTTGTCGATTTCATCCAGAAACACAATGCCGTTCTGTTCTACCGCGTCAATCGCCTTGGTTTTGATTTCGTCTTCGTTCACCAGCTTGGCGGCTTCTTCGTCCCGCAGTTGCTTGATGGCGTCCTTGATTTTAACTTTACGCTTTTTCTTTTTGCCGGTGTTCAGGTTGGAGAACATGTTCTGCAGCTGGCTGGTCATTTCTTCCATGCCGGGAGGGGCCATGATTTCCACGCCAACGGAGGGTGCTGCCAGATCGATTTCGATTTCCTTGTCGTCCAGCTGGCCTTCCCGCAAGCGCTTGCGGAACAGTTGCCGGGTGCTGGAATCTTCCGTTGGGGTAACGCTGTCATCGGGGCTCCAGTCCTTGCGGGCGGAAGGCAGGAGCACATCCAGGATGCGTTCTTCGGCGGCGTCCTCGGCACGGTTTTTTACCCGGTCCATTTCGGTTTCGCGCACCATTTTCACGGCCATATCGGCCAAGTCGCGGATAATGGATTCCACGTCACGGCCAACATAACCCACTTCGGTAAACTTGGTGGCTTCCACTTTGATAAAAGGGGCCTTGGCCAGTTTGGCCAGGCGCCGGGCGATTTCGGTTTTGCCGACACCGGTGGGGCCGATCATCAGAATGTTCTTGGGGGAAATTTCGGCGCGCAGGGCTTCTTCCAGTTGCATGCGGCGCCAGCGGTTTCTTAATGCCAGGGCCACGGCGCGTTTGGCACTGTCCTGGCCAATGATGTGGCGATTGAGTTCGTGAACGATTTCGCGGGGAGTCATATCGGACATGGTGACTTCTCTGGTGAAATTCCTGTCAGTGATCAGCAGTCGAGTTCTTCAACTACCAGATTGTGATTGGTGTAAATGCAGATATCGGCGGCAATAGTGAGGCCTTTCTCAACGATATCCTTGGCGCTCAGCTCGGTGTTGTCCAGCAGGGCGCGGGCAGCGGATTGCGCAAAGGGGCCACCGGAGCCGATGGCCATCAGGTCGTCTTCCGGCTCGATCACATCGCCGTTGCCGGTAATGATAAGAGACGCTTCCTTGTCGGCAACACAGAGCAGGGCTTCCAGGCGGCGTAACACCCGGTCGGTGCGCCAGTCTTTGGCCATTTCCACGGCGGAGCGCACCAGGTGACCCTGATGTTTTTCCAGTTTGCCTTCGAAGCGCTCGAACAGGGTGAAGGCATCGGCGGTGCCGCCGGCGAAACCGGCAATGACTTTGTTGTGATAAAGGCGGCGAACCTTACGGGCATTACCCTTCATAACGGTGTTGCCCATGCTCACCTGGCCGTCGCCGCCGATCACAACCTTGCCGTTGCGGCGGACGGAAAGAATGGTGGTTCCTCGAAACTGTTCCACAGTCAGCTCCTCTGACACGTTTGCAAGCAATCAGGAATATATGGGGCGCGTCCCCGGGATTTCAACGGCATCCGCCAAAAAATCCAGGGGCCAGGTATTGAGAGCTACTTGAGGGTGAGCACAATGTGCTCGATATTGTTCTGATTCAGGGTTTCCCGGGCTTTTTCCAGGGCGGTGGGATTGGTAAACGGGCCTACCTGTACCCGGTGGAAAATCTGGCCGGGGCTGATTTCCACTTTCTGGGTTTTCACATCCAGTCCCAGCAACAGCAGCTCGGCACGGCGCCGGTCGGCATCCTGCACATTCTGGAACGAACCGGTCTGAATCACCTGCTGGCGGGCGTAGTCCTCGGGGGCGGGCGACTTTTTCTGCGTCCTGGTCCGGGTGTCGGATTTGGGCGCCTTGTCTGACATGGACTCCACATCAGGCAGTACGGTATAAAAGTCGAATTTGGGCGCTTTTTTGCCGCTGCCGGACGCTGCAGGCTCAGGTTTGGCTGCGTCCTCTTCCGGCACATTGATCCCCGCAAGGTAGAAAAGAAACGCCAGGAACAGGCCGGTGACGACACCGGTCATTAACCAGGCCCAGGCGGGAACTTGCGATCCGTTGGAATCAGCCAAACGAGATACCCTCCGTTTATCCCAGGTGAATTACATGTTTTCCGGCGCACCAACCCCCAGCAGGGTCAGGCCGTTGTGAATGATGATGCGTACGGCTTCGCACAGGGTCAGCTGGGCGTTGCGTGGGGCATCGTCGGCTTCGATGACTTTGCCGGCGTTGTTGTACCAGGTGTGGTACATGTTCGCCAGCTCCCGCAGGTAGGTGGCTACCTGATGGGGTTCCCGCGCCAGGGCTGCCCGTTCCACCACTTCCGGGTACTGGGACAGTTTATTGGTAAGGTCGATTTCGTATTCGCTGGTGAGTTCGGTGAGGCTGGCCTCGCCCAGAGCCTGATCCCAGGCTTTGCCCTCCTGTGCGCATTTGGCTTTTACATTGCAGGCGCGGGCGTGAGCGTACTGAATGTAGTACACCGGGTTGTCCTTGCTCTGGGATTTGGCCAGGTCCAGATCAAAATCCATATGCTGCTCGGATTTGCGGGTGACATAGAAAAAGCGCGCCGCATCGTTGCCCACTTCATCCCGCAGTTCCCGCAGGGTGACAAAGCTGCCGGAGCGGGTGGACATCTGTACTTTCTCGCCGCCCCGGTAAAGGATGGCGAACTGCACCAGTAATACTTCCAGTTTGGCTTCATCCAGGCCCAGTGCCTGCAGCGCCGCTTTCACCCGGGCAATGTAGCCATGGTGGTCGGCACCCCAGATATTGATGACCTGTTCAAAGCCCCGCTCGAATTTGTTCAGGTGGTAGGCGATATCAGAGGCAAAGTAGGTGGTCTGGCCATTGTCGCGTACTACCACCCGATCCTTGTCGTCGCCAAAAGCGGTGGAACGGAACCAGATGGCGCCGTCCTTTTCATAGGTGTGGCCCTTGTCTTTCAGTACCGCCAGGGCTTTGTCGATATGGCCGTTGGTGGTCAGTGAACGCTCGGAAAACCATTCATCATAGACCACGCCGAATTCTGCCAGGTCTTCGTGAATATCACCCTGAATAGCACCCAGGGCCGCATCAAAAAACACACCGTAGCCGTCGCCCAGCAGCGCTTGTGCTTTTTCGATCAGACCGTCGATATGGGCTTCCTTGTCACCGGTTTTATTGCCGGCGGCGTCTTCTGTTTCGTCGGCAGGTACACCGGCAAACACGTCAGCGGCCGGTTTGACATAACTGTTGGCGGCGGAGTCTGCAATGGACTTGGCAATGTCTTTGATATAGTCGCCCTTGTAGCCATTGCTGGGGAAGGCAAAGTCTTCGCCCTGTTGTTCCAGATAGCGCAGCCAGACGCTGGCGGCCAGGATATTCATCTGGCGTCCGGCGTCGTTCACATAGTATTCCTTGTGCACATCAAAGCCGGCCGCCGCCAGCAGGTTGGCCACAGTGGCACCGTAGGCGGCGCCACGCCCGTGCCCTACATGCAGCGGACCGGTGGGGTTGGCGGATACATATTCGATCTGGATTTTACGGCCTTTACCAATATCCGATAACCCATAGCGATCACCCTGCTGGATGACGGTTTTGATCACGCTGTACTGGCTGGCAGGGTCCAGGAAAAAGTTGATAAAGCCGGGGCCCGCAATGTCCACTTTGGTCACAGATTCACTGTCCGGCAGCGCGTCCACAATCAACTGGGCCAGCTCCCGGGGATTCTTGCGGGCGGGCTTGGCCAGCATCATGGCCAGGTTGGTGGCCAGGTCGCCGTGGCTTTTATCCTTGGTGCGGTCGATATTGATCCGTGGCTGGGTATCGGCAGGAATGACCTGATTGTCGATCAGCTGGTTAAACGCAGCCAGTAGTAATGCTTCGATCTGTTCTTTCATTGCGGGATTGGGGTCTTTTCAGATTGGACGATGATTGAGGCGCGCGGGCCATGATCTAGATTGGCGCACATTATCGCTATTCCGGGGGCCGATTGCCAGTGAGACAAAGGAAGCGGCTGGCTGATCCGGTTTGGCTTATTCCAGATAGAGGGGGTCCACATCCAGATGCCATTTGACTTTCTTGGCCAGGGGATGCGCTTCCGCCATGGCTACCAGTCGCTGTAGCTGATGTTGCAGCAATGGCCGGGACGGGCTCTTTACCACCAGCTGAAAGCGGTGTCTGCCGGCCTTGCGCTGCATCAGCGTGGGCACCGGTCCCCAGATTTCCAGATCCGGTGACATTTGCTGCTGAAACTGGCCGTTCAGTGAATTGAGGAATTCCTGGGGCAGTTCTACCCGGGTAGCTTCCGCCCGCAACAGCGCCAGATAGCCATAAGGCGGCAGGCCGATCAGCTTGCGCTCGGTGAGCGCCATATCCGCAAAGGCGTTATAGCCCTTGAACAGCAGTGTTTCCAGCATGGGGTGATCCGGGTGGTGGGTCTGGATAATGACTTTGCCGGGGTGGTCGGCCCGTCCGGCCCGGCCCGCCACCTGCTCGATCAACTGGGCGGTATGCTCCGGAGCGCGGAAATCGCTGGCGAACAGACCGGCGTCAATATCCATAATGGCCACCAGGGTCACTTTGGGAAAATGGTGACCCTTGGCCAGCATCTGGGTGCCCACCAGAATGCAGGGTTTGCCGCTTTGCACATATTTGAGGTGATTGGCCAGCGCGTGTTTGCGGCTGGTGGTGTCCCGGTCAATACGGATAACGGAAGCCTTGGGGAACAGGGCGTCGAGGGTGTCTTCCAGGCGCTCCGTACCCTGGCCAATACTACGCAGGTCGGTGCCGTTACATTCCGGGCAGTGCCGGGGAATACCCGTCTGGTGGTCACAATGGTGACAATGCAGGTGGGGTGGCGACTTGTGGTAGGTCATCCGGGCGTCGCAGCGTCGGCATTGGGCATGCCAGCCGCAGTCGTGGCACATCAGCACCGGTGCATAGCCCCGGCGGTTAAGAAACATCAGCACCTGCTGCTGGTTTTGCAGGGTGGCTTTGATGGCTTTTTCCAGGTCCGGGGTCAGGCCTTCCTTCACAGGGGCGTGCTTCAGGTCTACAAGCCGAACCGACGGGGCCTGAGCATTGCCCGCGCGATGCCACATGCGCAGCATGGAGAAGCGCTCCTGCCTGGCGTTGTGAAGTGACTCCAATGAAGGTGTGGCGCTACCCAGAATGACGGGTACATTGTCGATGCTGGCGCGATAGATACCCAGATCCCGGGCGGAATAGCGGAATCCTTCCTGCTGTTTATAGGAAGGGTCATGCTCTTCATCAATAATGATCATTCCCAGATCTTTCATGGGTGTGAACAGGGCGGAGCGGGTACCCATAACAATGGCTGCTGAGCCGTGACGCGCCTGACGCCAGGCATCCAGGCGCTCTTTGTCTGTCAGGTTGGAGTGCAGCACCACGATGGGCGCACGAAAGCGCTGTTTGAAGCGGTTCAGGGTCTGTGGTGTAAGGCCGATTTCCGGGACCAGCACCAGTGCCTGGCGCCCCTGCTGCAATACCGATTCAATGGCCTGCAGATACACTTCTGTTTTGCCGCTGCCGGTGACGCCGTTCAACAGAAAGGCATGAAAACCGCTGTGCTGTTGGAGCTTCTGCAGGGCGTTTTGCTGTTCTTCGTTCAGGGTCAGATGGGGCTCGGCCAGAATCTGGGTTTTATCCCAGTCAGGATAAGGCTGTGGGTGTTCATGGCATTCTGCCAGCCCTTTTTTGGCCAGTTCCCGTAAGGTGGTGCTTTTGATTTCCAGGCCATTGATGAGGCTCTGGGACAGCCCCTGGGGGTGGTTGCGCAGGGTTTCCAGGGCCTGTTGTTGTTTTGGTGCTCTGGAAAGTTGATCCAGGCTGATCAGGCGGCCTTTATGAGTGGCAGTCCAGATATCCACCGTCGGAATCAGTGGCGTTTCTGCCTTGCGCAGTGCCACGGGTAAGGCGTGGGCAAACACATCTCCCGGGGGGTGCTGGTAATAGCGATGGGCCCACTGGCACAGGCTGAAGAGGGACGGCGTAATGGCGGCTTGCTGATCCAGCACCCTGAGAACGGGTTTCAGGAGTTTCGGGTCAAGTTCGGTGGAGGAAGCCACTTCCACGACAACAGCCACCAGTTTCTGCTTACCAAACGGCACCAGTACCCGGGAGCCGGGTTCGATAAACTCGAAACTGCCCCCTTTGGGGGGCAGGTAGTCGAACAGGCGGCGCAGCGGGGTGGGTATGGCGACGCGTATAATGGTGTCGGAATGGCCTGGCAAAGGGATGATCGCTCAAGTGGTTTGGGTTAATAAAGTTTGATATCTCAGTAGTTTAGCGAAGCATCACCGGGTTTGTCCCGGGGGTGTCTGATGTTTTTCTTGCCAACTGGATTGGCTCTGGTATGATTTGCGCCCTTAACCCTGTAGCTAACACCTGTACGGTGCCAGGCGAAGGCCCTGGTTGCGGTGCAGAGAGGAAGACACCATGAAAGCTGATATTCATCCCAAGTATACCGAGATTACTGCCAAGTGCAGCTGCGGTAACGAAATCAAAACCCGTTCAACCATTGGTGAGGACATCCATCTGGACGTTTGCTCCGCCTGCCACCCGTTCTACACAGGTCAGCAGAAAGTGGTTGATACCGGTGGTCGTATCGACAAGTTCAAGAAACGTTTTGGTGGTATGCGCAGCCGTGCCAAATAAGGCTGGCTGGCAACTGCTACGAAAAGGCTCCTTCGGGAGCCTTTTTTGGTTATGTCTGGCGGGGGTTGTCTGGGCAAAAGATGAGGGGTGCCGCCCTGAAGTGGCTGTCCTGGAAAACCTGCCACTGGTAAAGGTTGCCCAGGTTTTCGATGGCGATACGGTGCAGCTTGGTGATGGTCGTAAAATCAGGCTGATTGGCATTAATACGCCTGAGTTGGGGCGTGAGGATCAGAAGGAAGAGCCGCTGGCGCAGGAGGCCACGGTGGTGCTGTCCCGTTGGCAGAGCAAGTCGGTCAGATTGCAGGTGGGTAAGGATGCCCGGGATCGTTACGGACGCACGTTGGGGCATCTGTTTTCTGTTGAAGGGGAAAACCTGACAGCCAGCCTGCTGGCGGAGGGATTGGGTTTTCCAGTGGCTTTTCCGCCCAATACGGCGTATGCCGATTGTTATCGGCAGCAGGCTGCTTTGGCAGAGGCCCAGGCCAGAGGTGTGTGGCGCCACGGTTATTTCCGGTTGCGCTCACCCTCGCTGGAGGCCGACCTGAAGGGTGGCTTTGGCCGTTATCGCGGTCAGATTGAGCGGGTAAGTGTTACAAAAAAAGTCATCTGGATCGATTTTGTCGGTGATCTGTCTGTCAGGGTAGCCCGCAAGGATATGCCCTATCTGGATGGAGAGGTATTGAAAGAGCTGCTGCAGGCGGTTGACCGCAAGCAGGAGTTGCGACTGCCACAGCTGATTGTGTCTGGCTGGGTTATGGACCGCACCCAGTGGGGTGAAAAAATGGCAAAACAGGTGGCTTCCGGCAAGCGTAATCGCTGGCAAATCAATATCCGCCACCGGAATCACTGGCAATGGTCCATGCCCTGACTTATTGTGATTAAAAGGCCTTTTCGCTATGCTACACGGCCCCTGCCGCCTGCTAGCTTTTCGGGTGGAAAAGGGCTTGGGTAACTACTATTTAATTGTATTTGTGTTCGATTGATTTATTTTTTGACTGGCAGCAGCAGTGGTCGTTGTTGCCCGAGAGGCAATTGTTCCCGTTTGCAGGGGCTTGCAGCTCGTTAGTTGGCACCGGTAGAGAAGAAACTATGTCCGATTTGAAGCAAGATGCGCTCGATTACCATGCGAATCCGCGTCCTGGGAAACTCAGTGTTGAGATTACCAAACCGACGGAATCGTCCCGTGACCTTTCCCTGGCCTACAGCCCGGGTGTGGCCGAGCCGGTGCGCGAGATCGCCAACGACCCCGAGCTGGCCTACCGCTACACCAACAAGGGTAATCTGGTTGCCGTTATCAGCGATGGCAGCGCTATCCTCGGGTTGGGTAACCTGGGATGCCTTGCCAGCAAGCCTGTTATGGAAGGGAAAGGCGTGCTGTTCAAGCGCTTTGCCGGGGTGGACGTTTACGATATTGAAGTGAACTCAGAGAGCAGTCAGGCTTTTATTGAAACGGTGGCCCGTATCTCGCCGACTTTTGGTGGTATCAATCTGGAAGATATCAAAGCGCCTGAGTGCTTTGAGATTGAGCGGGTGCTGAAAGAACAATGCGATATTCCGGTCTTTCATGATGATCAGCACGGTACAGCCATTATTGCCGCTGCCGGACTGGTGAATGCGCTGGAGTTGCAGGGCAAGAAACTTGAGGATGCCCGTATTGTCTGTATTGGCGCCGGTGCTGCCGGTGTGGCCACCCTGAAGCTGATCATGGAAATGGGTGCCAGAAACGAGAATATTTTTGTGCTGGACCGTAAAGGTGTTATCCATTCCGGGCGTGACGATCTGAACCAGTACAAGGCCGCGTTTGCGCACGAAACCAACAAACGTACGCTGGAAGATGCGTTGGATGGTGCGGATGTGTTTATCGGTGTGTCCAGTGCCAACCTGCTGACCTCCGATATGCTGCGCTCCATGGCGCCCAAGCCCATCGTTTTTGCGCTGGCTAATCCGGATCCGGAAATCCTGCCGGAAGTGGCGCGTGAGGTTCGTGAGGATGTGATTGTGGCGACAGGCCGCAGTGACTACCCCAATCAGGTGAACAATGTGCTGGGCTTTCCTTTTATATTTCGTGGCGCGCTGGATGTTCGTGCCAGCCGCATTAATGAGGAAATGAAGATTGCCGCTGTGCATGCCATCAGCTCGCTGGCCAAAGAAGAGGTGCCGCCAGAGGTTCGGGCTGCCTACGATGGTCTGGAGATGTCCTTTGGTCCGGAGTACATCATTCCCAAGCCCATGGATCCTCGCTTGCTGGGGCGTGTTTCCGGTGCTGTGGCCAAAGCTGCGGTCGAAAGCGGTGTGGCGCAGAAGGACTATCCGGCCCACTATCCGCTGAACAGTCTGACGGATATCAAGATCGTGTGATGTCCGGGGCTTTGATGCCCTGGGTTATACCCTGATGATAAGAGCCCGCTGAACCGGAAGGTTGAGCGGGCTTTTTTATGCCTGGTGAAGAGGGGGCGGGGCCTAGAACAACCCCTCAAAGCTGGGCACGTCTTCCTGGTCCGGCAGGGTGATGGGGTCTGATTTATCCGGTTGTGGCACGTGCTCACTTCGGAAGATTTCAAAGATGGCGTTGGTCTGTCCCGCGCTGGCACGTTTGCCGGTTTCGGGATCGATTTTTACCGTAGTGATGCCTTCCGGTTGCTGCGGGTTTTGCACCGGGCTGTTTTTCAGGGCTTCCTGCATGTAGTCAATCCAGATAGGCAGGGCGGCGGTTCCGCCATACTCCCTGCGACCCAGGGTTTCAGGGGTGTCAAAACCCACCCAGACTGTCGTGACCACATCCTTGTTGAAGCCGGAAAACCAGGCATCTTTCTGGTCGTTGGTGGTGCCCGTCTTGCCGGCGATGTCCGTGCGATTCAGGCTTAAGGCCTTGGTACCGGTGCCGCGGCGAATCACGTCCTGCAGCATGGTTGTCATCAGGTAGGCAATACGCTTGTCGATTACCCGTTCCGCTACTGGCAAAGGTTTTTCTTCATCGGTGGCTTCTGCTTCGCCCACCAGGTTTTCCAGAAACAGGGGTTCGCTGTCTTCTGGTGTGGCGGTTTCAATAGCCGGAGCCTCTGTGGCTGGCGCTTCGGTGAGTTCTGCTTCAGCGGCCAGTGTTTCGCACTCCTCGCATACGGTGGTGGGGGTTGCCTCGAACAGTACCTCGCCATCGTTATTTTCTATACGAACGATAAACCAAGGCTCAATTTTGTAGCCGCCATTGGCAAATACGGCATAGCCGGTTGCCAGATCCCAGGGTTTGATGGCGGCGCTGCCAAGCGCCAGCGACAGGTTGTTGGGCAGATCGTTGCGGGAAAAGCCAAACCGTTCCGCAAAGCGTATGGCGTTGGTGGGGCCGATTTCCCGAAGTACCCGGATGGATACCAGGTTGCGGGACTTGTACAGAGCCTGGCGCAGGCGCGTGGGGCCATAGAATCTGCCGCTGGAGTTTTCCGGCCGCCAGGTGCTTTCAAGGCTTTGATCCTCGAACACTACCGGGGCATCATTGATAACGGTTGCCGCGGTCAGGCCATGCTCCAGGGCAGCGGAGTATATAAAAGGCTTAAAGCTGGAGCCCGCCTGGCGACCGGCCTGTAGCACCCGGTTATATTTGCTGGATTGAAAATCAAAGCCACCCACCAGAGCCAGTACCGCACCGTTCCTGGGGTTCAGCGAAATAAGAGCGCTCTGGGCCTGGGGGATCTGCGCCAGCTGCCAGCTGTCGTCTTCCAGCTGGCGGGCGCGAATAATGTCGCCCCGCTTCAGCAGGCTTGCCATGGAATCCGGCTTACGCCCACGCTCATTGGCATTGTATTGTTCCCGGGCCCATTCTGCGTTGGGTAGTGGTATTTCGATAAGGGTTTCATTTTTCAGGAGCACAGTGGAAGTCTGCTCGTCACTTTCCAGCACCAGTCCGGGAATCAGTCCGTCGATGGCGCGGTAATCCTCCAGATACTCCAGAAAAGAGCGGTGTTGTTCGCTGAGTGCCGGTTGGTCGTTATCCGCACCGCTGCTGACGGATTCTGGTTCTGACTCCGATTCTGGTGAGAAAAAATCGGAATTCTCTTGCGAGGCTTCTTCGTCAGTTGATTTTTCCGGAGTGTATTCATTCAGCAGTTTCAGGGCGTCCGGCAAATCCACATGGCCTTCGGGGCCCCGGTAGCCGTGGCGCTGATCGTAGGCAATCAGGCCATTCTGGACCGCCGCATTGGCAGTCGTCTGCAGGTTACTGCGTATGGTCGTGTAAACCCGGTAGCCTTCCGTGTAGGCTTCTGGCCCATATTGGTCGTACAGTTCTTTCCTGACCATTTCCGCCAGATAGGAGGCGTCCACCTCTGACTGCATGCCGTGAAGTTCGGCGGTAATGGGGGTGTTTAGTGCCTCACGGTAGGCTTCTTCATCTATATACTCCAGCTCCAGCATGCGCGACAGTATCCAGTCACGCCGCTCGATAGCGCGGCTCGGATTGGTAACCGGATTGAAGGCGGAAGGGGCTTTGGGGAGGCCGGCAATCATGGCCAGTTGGGGCAGAGTCAGTTCATTAATGGCTTTGCCATAGTAAACGTTGGCGGCGGCTTCTATGCCGTAAGCCCGGTGGCCCAGATAGATTTTATTGACATAAAGTTCGAGAATTTTATTCTTTTCCAGCTCCCGCTCCATTTGTAGCGCCAGCAGAATCTCGTTGAACTTGCGTAAAAAAGTCCGCTCTCTGGAGAGAAAGTAGTTCTTGGCCACCTGCATGGTGATGGTGCTGCCCCCGGTCTGGATGGAGCCGGTGGTGGCCAATTCTATAAACGCACGGGTTAATCCTTTCGGGTCAACCCCATGGTGGGAATAAAAGCGCGCATCCTCAGCTGCCAGAATGGCTTGTATAAATTTGGTTGGTATTTGATCAAATGTGATGGGGGTCCGTTTTTTCTCCCCGAATTCTGCGATTAATGCCCGTTCCTCGCTGTAGATGCGCAGAGGGATCTGCAATTGTATATCGAGGATTTTTTCGACAGGCGGTAATTTCGGGCTAAGGTATAGTAAGGCGCCGCAAAAAATGAGGAAGCCGCCGGATGCGCCGGTTAAGAAGCACCAGGCAAAGAATTTGAGTATCGGGTGAGCTGATTTCATTACAGGTGGGTTGCTAAGCCTTTGTTGAACAGAAAATGTCAGTAAGTGTGAATTATACGACGATATTGATTGCCTGATCTAATTGCAGGATTGAGTATTGTGGTATTTAATGTAATTAGGAATGAGTTTTTTGTAAGTGTGCGAAAGCGCTCGCAAAACACTGACCGGTAATCGTCCCCAAACGAGTGTGATAGGAAGCTAATAGTGTTCCCCTTCCTGAGTAAGAAAGCAACTACAGCAAAACTAGGTATCGACATCAGTTCAACGTCAGTAAAACTGTTGGAGCTGAGTCGGTCCGGCAGCCGATACAAGGTTGAGGCCTACGCCGTTGAGCCTCTGCCCCCTAATGCAGTCGTTGAAAAGAATATCACTGATGTGGAAGCGGTGGGTGAGGTCATCCGCAAGGTGGTTTCCCGCTCGCGTACCGGGTTAAAGAATGCCGCCGTGGCCGTGGCAGGTTCTTCGGTGATTACCAAAACCATCGAAATGGATGCGGGCCTCAGCGAAGACGAGATGGAAAGCCAGATAAAAGTTGAGGCTGACCAGTATATTCCCTATCCGCTGGATGAAGTTTCCATCGATTTTGAGGTGCAGGGCCTGGTGGAAGGCGCCCCTGAGCGGGTTGAAGTGCTGCTGGCAGCCTGCCGCAACGAGAACGTGGAGCTGCGGGTGGATGTGCTGGATGTGGCCGGACTCACCGCTAAAATAGTCGATGTGGAAGCCTACGCCATGGAGCGCGCATTCGGCCTGGTGGCAGACCAGATTGAGGGTGGCGAGGACCAGACGGTCGCCATCGTGGATATCGGCTCCACCATGACTACCCTGAGCGTGCTGCACGATGGGCGTACAATCTACACCCGCGAGCAACTGTTTGGTGGTCGGCAGCTGACTGAAGAAATTCAGCGCCGCTACGGCCTGAGCTTTGAGGAAGCCGGCCTGGCGAAGAAGCAGGGCGGTTTGCCGGATGATTACGAAACCGAGGTGCTGGAACCCTTTAAAGAAGCGGTGGTCCAGCAGGTGACCCGTTCTTTGCAGTTCTTCTTTTCCTCCAGTCAGTACAACGATGTGGATCATATCATTCTGGCGGGTGGTACCGCCTCCATACCCGGGCTTGCCGATATGGTGCAGGACAAGGTGGGAACCAGTGCGACCATTGCCAATCCTTTCGTGGACATGGCGATCTCTTCCAAGGTAAATGCTTCCGTGCTCAGCAATGATGCTCCGTCGCTGATGATTGCTTGCGGCCTGGCGCTGAGGAGTTTCGACTAATGACAAAGATTAACCTGCTCCCCTGGCGTGAGGAGCGAAGGCAGGAACTTAAACGGCAGTTTTTTGTGATTCTGTTTGGTGTGGCGTTGATTGGGGCCGGGTGTGTCTACCTGGTGGAGATGGCGACCCAGACCCAGATTGAAAATCAGCGCAACCGGAATGATTTTATAGCCAGCGAAACCAAGAAGCTGGATGCCAAGATCAAGGAAATTGAAGAACTGAAGAAGAAGCGTGAGCGTCTGGTGGAGCGTATGAACGTCATTCAGGACCTTCAGGGTAACAGGCCTGTGATTGTACATGTGTTTGATCAGCTGGCGAAAACGGTGCCGGATGGTGTTTTTTATAAATCCATCAAGTCGAGTGGCAATACGCTGACTGTTGATGGTATGGCAGAAGCAAATAACCGGGTTTCCAATCTTATGCGAAACCTTAGTGCTTCCGAGATGTTTGCAGAGCCAAGTCTTTCCACCGTTACAACAGAAGAAAGGGGTGGGGAAGACTGGAGTCGCTTTCAGTTGACGGTTAAACGTCAGGCTAAGAAAGATCAAAAAGGTAAAGGGGAAGGTTGATGGACGTTCGAGAGTTTGTTGATTCCCTGAACAATCTTGACCCCGAGAATATTGGGGGCTGGCCATTTGCAGTCAAAATGCTTATCTGGGTGGCAGCTGCTTTGCTCAGTGGTTTCTTGGTATACAATTTTTTGCTTTCAGATTCGCTTGCCCTTCTGGATAAGGAGAAAGGTAAAGAGGGTGGATTGATGCAGGATTACGAAACCAAGGCATTTCAGGCGGCCAATCTGGACAGGTATAAACGCCAGATGGAGGAGATGGAGACTTCTTTTGGCGCTTTGCTTCGGCAGCTTCCGAGTGATACCGAAGTGCCGGGCCTTTTGGAGGACATCTCTCATACAGGTTTGGCTGCCGGTCTGGAGTTTAAGACGATTAACCTTGGAACAGAGACCAAAAAAGAGTTTTATATCGAACTGCCCATATCAATTACTGTAAGGGGAGGCTACCATTCCCTTGGAGCTTTTGTGAGCGGGGTATCTGCGTTGCCGCGAATCGTGACTCTTCATGACTTTGAAATAACATCCGGGCAATCGATGAATGATCTGACAATGTCAATAACGGCGAAAACCTATCGTTACAATGAGCAAGAGTAAGCCTATGAAGCTGTTGAGTGTAACGCTGAGTGTATTGTTGATAGCGCTATTATCGGGCTGTGCCAGTGATCGCGAGTTCGCTGACCTCAGGGCGCAGATGGAAGAGATTAAAAAGCGTCCAAAAGGACGTATTGAGCCCCCCCCGGAATTCAAGTCATACAAGACATTTTCATACAGCGCCGCAGCCATGCGCAGTCCGTTTTCTCCACCGGTAGAAGTGGAGACTGTGGCTCTTACCGCGAAACGCAGTAATGTGAAGCCGGATTTTAATCGCCCTCCGGAAGCGTTGGAGGAGTTTGGTATTGATTCACTCAGTATGGTTGGTACTCTCCGGCGGCCGGAGCAGTCTTTGTTTGCGCTTGTGCAGGATCCTGATGGAGGGTTGCACAGGGTAAGGGTTGGTAACTACCTTGGGCGTAACCACGGTAAAATTATAAATGTCGAACCATCGAAAGTTGATGTTGTTGAAATAGTGTCAGATGGGCAGGAAGGCTGGATCGAGCGTCCGCGAACCATTGTCCTGAGCGAACAAGAATAAGCGAAATGCGGGAAGAGGTTTATTGCTATGATGAGGTCCGTTGATAAAAAGCACCTGAGGCATCTTAAGAGGGTTTTTCTGACGCTCGGAATGATGGTTCTGGTATCGGGTCATGTTTGGGCTGCCAAGTTAACGGGTATAGAGACTGCAGCTTTGCCAGGGGATGCTATTGAACTGAAATTGCAGTTCGATGGGCCGCCACCTGCGCCCGCTGGCTATACAATTGAGTCACCTGCGCGGATCGCTCTGGACTTGCAGGGTGTTAGTAATGGGCTTGCTGAAAAGTATCACGCTCTTGGGAACGGGAACGTGCGTAGCGCAACTATTATGGGGGCGGGAGATCGTACCCGCGTTATTGTTAACCTGACGTCCCTTGTGAATTACACAACCAAAGTGGATGGTAATGATCTGTTGGTAACGATAGGTAATACTGGCCAGGTTGTCGCTACCAGCGGAGCTGCTCAGTCTGCTGGCACCGAAAATATTACCAGAAGTAAGGCTGCTACATCAGCCAATGAACCTGCAATTGAAGAGCTGGATTTTCGTCGTGGTGAGTCCGGCGAAGGCCAGATCATGATCACCGTGTCTGACCCCTCCGCACCTGTGGATATGCGCGAAGAAGGCGGCAAGGTTGTTATCGAATTTATTGGGGTTAAATTGCCTGAGTCTCTTCACCGTCGCCTTGATGTGATTGATTTTGCCACGCCAGTGAAGATTATTGATGCGATTTCTGAATCCGGTAATGCACGAGTTGCGATTGAGGCCGAGGGCGATTACGAGTATCTGGCCTATCAAACGGATAAGATCTTCACTTTAAGCGTCAAGCCTATTGCTGCTGAAGAGTTGGAGCGTCAGCGTAAGGAGCGCTTCCAGTTCACCGGTGAAAAACTGTCTCTGAATTTTCAGGATATTGAAGTGCGTTCCGTTTTGCAGTTGATTGCGGATTTTACTGAGCTCAATTTGGTGGCCAGTGATACGGTGAGTGGGCGTATCACATTGCGTTTGCAGAATGTTCCCTGGGATCAGGCGCTCGATTTGATTCTGAAAACAAAAGGGCTGGATAAGAGGCAAGTGGGGAATGTGATGCTGGTTGCTCCTGCAGATGAGATAGCGGCTCGCGAGAAACTCGAGCTTGAAGCCAGCAAGCAAGTTGAAGAATTGGCGCCGATACGTACGGAATACATTACTGTCAATTATGCGAAAGCCGAGGAAATTGCACAGCTGTTGACGGCCGAGACCGGTTTTTTAACTGATCGTGGAAGTGTCTCGGTGGATAGTAGAACTAATACCATGGTTATACAGGATACTTCTGCAAAGCTTGACGAGATCCGGTATATGCTTGAAAAGCTCGATATTCCGGTCCGCCAAGTAATGATTGAAGCCAGGATTGTTATAGCCAACTCGGATGCTTCTGAAGAGCTAGGGGTGCGTTGGAACTTTAGTCAGGTGGACGCGGCTGGGCGGAATCCCGACGGTACGCTAGATACTTCAGAAATGTTCCTCGTCGGAGGGCGTGGAGCCGGCATCGAAGAGAATGTTGAATCGTTAACAAATGATAATGAGTTTACCTTCAGCAATAACACGCTCGGAATAGATTTTGGTGTTGTCGGCAATGGTGCTTCGTCTATCGCGCTGGGTTTTTGGGATAGTGACACTGGTTTAATAGATTTGGAGCTGTCAGCACTCGAGTCTGATGGCAAGGCAGATATCGTTTCTACGCCAAAAGTGTTAACTGCCGACCAACAAAAAGCCCGTATAGCGTCCGGTGAGGAAATTCCATATCAGGAGGCATCTTCCAGCGGGGCGACGTCTACATCGTTCAAGGAAGCAGTGTTGTCCCTGGAGGCGACACCGCATATAACGCCCGATGGTCGGATTATTATGGAGTTGATTATCAATCAGGATCAGCGCACAGATACTGTGCTTGAATCCGGCGTTCCCGTGATTTCCAAAAACGAAATTGAAACCAGTGTAATCGTTGATAATGGCCAGACGGTCGTGTTGGGTGGTGTGTTTACCTCTGAAGACTCTACTGCCACTCTAAAAACGCCGTTTCTTGGTGACCTGCCCTTCATTGGTCGCCTGTTCAAGAAGGAGCTGCAGAGCAGCAAGAAAACCGAGCTACTGGTCTTCATCACCCCCAAAATCGTCACGGACGTGTTAGCAACCAACTAATGCTGGGAAAGCGTAACGTTATTCTGGTTGGCCCGATGGGTGCTGGGAAGAGCACCATCGGGCGGCAACTTGCCGGTATCCTCAATTACGATTTCTACGATTCAGACCACGAAATAGAAGCCCGGACCGGTGCTGATATTCCGTGGATTTTTGATGTGGAAGGCGAAGAAGGTTTTCGCAAGCGGGAAGCGGCCATGATTGATGAGCTGACGCAGCTTGACGGTATTGTGCTTGCTACCGGCGGCGGTGCGGTCACCCGTGATGAAAACCGCAGTAATCTCACCAGTCGTGGTGTAGTGGTTTATCTGAAAACCTCCGTAGAGCAACAACTGGAGCGTACAGCCCGCGATCGTAATCGCCCCCTGTTGCAAACGGAAGAGCCTCGCAAGGTGCTAACAGAGCTGATGCGGGTTCGCGATCCTCTCTATGAAGAAGTGGCGGACATTGTTGTGAATACCGGTGAAGGTGGTGTTCGCGAAGTAGCGCAGAAAATCGCCAGCCTGGTGACCGAACACTTATAACCTCTCCCCGTAGCCAATCTTTGCTACAATGGCGCTTTCCTCAAGTGTCAGCTATCAGTTGTGAAGTAAAAGGTAAAGGAAGGCAAAGGCCATGGTTGAGTCTTTACGGGTAGATCTCGGTGAGCGCAGTTACGATATCGTTATAGGTGCCGGTTTGATCGGGCAGGTAGAGCGCTGGTTGCCGAAATTAAAAGGCCGCCAGTTAATGCTGGTATCCAATGAAACCGTGGCGCCCCTGTACATGAGTCAGCTCAAGGAGGCACTGGCTTCCTTTCAGTCTGACGAAGTGATTCTTCCGGATGGTGAAGCCTACAAGAACCTGGAAACCCTGAATCAGGTTTTTACCGCTTTGCTGGAGTGCACCCATTCCCGCACAGCTACTCTGTTGGCGCTTGGGGGTGGTGTAGTGGGTGATATGACGGGCTTTGCAGCGGCCGCTTATCAGCGCGGCGTTGATTTTGTGCAGGTACCCACGACGCTTTTATCACAGGTGGATTCGTCCGTCGGGGGGAAAACCGGGGTTAATCATGCGCTGGGCAAGAACATGATTGGTGCCTTTCATCAGCCCCGTCTGGTCATCATCGATACCGATACCCTCTCAACTTTACCTGATCGCGAACTTTCTGCGGGCATCGCGGAAGTGATTAAATATGGCCTGATATATGATCAGGCTTTCTTCGTCTGGCTTGAAGAGAACATGGATGCCCTTGTGAACCGGGAGCAGGACGCGCTTATTTATGCCATCCGCAGATCCTGTGAAATCAAGGCAGAGATAGTGGCCCAGGATGAAAAGGAAGGTGGCATCAGGGCGATTCTGAATCTTGGGCACACCTTTGGCCACGCCATAGAAACCGCCAGTGGATACGGTAACTGGCTCCATGGTGAGGCTGTGGCAGCCGGTATGGTGATGGCGACGGATCTGTCACGGCGCTTGGGTTGGATTGAAAACAGCGTGCTTGAGCGGGCCCGTGAGTTGATTGCGCGAGCCCGGTTGCCGCTGGAGCCACCAAAATCCATGACAGCACAGCAATTTTTGGATTTAATGGCGGTAGACAAAAAGAATGTTGATAAAAAACTGCGCCTGGTGTTGTTGAAATCGTTGGGGCATGCCATTGTGACTGACGATTTTGATCACGAAGTCCTTGCAGCACTGCTAAAGGATTACGTTGGCTGAATGCCTGATACATGTCTGAGACCAATATTGAACGTTTGAAAGCTGCGCTGAATCTGGACCGGGAACCTTTCAGTGATGAAGGGGTGACAGGTCTGTTCTTTCCCGGTGGTGGTCGGCAGCAGCTTGCGGAGCAAGTCATCCACCTCTGCCGCTACGGCCCTCCGTTGCTGGTTTTGCTGGGCGAAAACGGCGCTGGTAAAAGTACGCTTATCCGCCAGGTGGAAGAGCGTTTCGACCCATCGGTGTTTCAATGGGTGCATATTGAAGCCGATGTTCTGGCAGATGAAAACCTGCTGTTAAAACGCATTGAAGAACAATTCCAGCTGGATCTTGGGCAGGATGCAGAAACAGCCATTCAAACGTTAATCCGTTATGCGCGGGAGCTGGACGGATTTTCCCAAACCCCCCTTATTATTGTGGATGAGGCGCAAAACCTGAGTCCGTCCGCCATCGAATTTCTACAGCAGCTGTTATCTCCCGCCGCCAGGTCCGGGTTGCGTTGTTTGTTGAGTATGGACGGTGTCAGCCCGGAAAAGATTCCCCTGTTAAAACCCCTGCTGCAAAGTGAGCAGGAATCGCAGGTGCTGGAGGTGCCACCGCTGGATGCAGCTTCCGTGGAGGCTTATGTGGATTACCGCATGACCACGTCAGGGCTTAGTGATATTCAGTTCAGCGCGGACCAGAAGCGGCAGATCCTCAACCAGTCCATGGGCAATATTGATCGCATCAATATTGCTGCCCGCCAGATTCTGGTGGAGCACTTTCCCTACGAAAAAAACCGCAAAAAACCCATCAGACTGCCCCTGCTTCATGGGATAGTCGTTGCGGTGCTGGCTGTGTTTTTGCTCCTGGCTTACTGGCTGGTTCCGGAATTCTCGTCTCAGGGGCAGGGTCCGTTGGAGCTGTCCGGTTTGCCCCATAACGGTGGTGAGAGTGACATCCCGCGATTGCCGGAGTCGGACAAGCGCGTTTCCGATAGAGCGCTCGCTGACTCATCCAAAAAGAAAGAGGAGCCTTCTCCGGATAGCGGGCAGAAACCCTTTGAGCCTGCTGAAACGAACAGAGAAACAGCTTATGAAAGTGGTCCCGGGGCAAACGAGGTAGAAACCAGCCTCGATAGCTTCGCCGCTGAGGAAGGCAGCGCCCAGGTGGATTTCAATTACGCGGAGCAGGACACGTCGGATGATCCCCTGCGCCCGGTCACAGTCAATAACGAACAGGCACCCACCGAGGCTGAAAAACCAAAAAGCACGGTGGCAAAAGAATCTGCAAAAGTGGATAAAAAACCAGCAAAAGTGGTGGCTGAGAAGTCTAAGCCTTCTCAAAAGTCCGCCGGACTATCCCCGCGGGAAAAATGGCTGATGTCTCTGGATAAGGGTAAATATACCTTACAAATGTTGGGGGCAAGTGAGGAGGCCTCGGTGCAGAAGTTTCTTGCCCGCTACCCCAGCCTGAAAGAGATCGCCTACTATCGCACCACGCACCGGAATCAGGACTGGTATGTAGTTGTATACGGGTTGTTTTCTTCAAAAGAGTCGGCAAAACAAGAGCTTACCAAGCTTCCAAAGACCCTTCAGGCTTCCGGGCCCTGGGCCAGATCAATCGCCAGCGTGCAGGAAGAGATCGAAAAACGGGATTGAAATTTGTCTGATAACCCATTGATCTGTAAGGTCATGGCCGCCCTGCTAATTAAACACTCCCTCTTGTTTGTTATCCCGAATTAGGATTAGATAGTGGCCTGATCTCCCCGGTAATGGCCCGCCAGTCCTGGATAAGTTTGTCGCCACCGGGTTTCGCGTGTAAAATGGCTCTCCATTTTTGCCCAGTCCAACCTAGTCTAACTAGAAGATCGCTCCTAAGTCATTGATATTGTTAGTATTAAATGAGTTTGATCGGGCTTAGTTCCAGATTCTAATTGTAATAAGGGCTAATTAAGACATGAGTGTACAGAGTGCTGGTCTCTATCACCCTGACCAATTTAGAGACAACTGTGGATTTGGTTTGATAGCCCACATGAAGGGCCAGGCAAGCCACGATCTGCTGTTGACCTCCATCGAGGCGTTAACCTGCATGACCCACCGTGGGGGTATCGCCGCAGACGGTAAAACCGGTGACGGGTGTGGCCTGTTGTTGAAAATGCCCGAGAGCTTTTTCCGCACCGTTGCCCAGGAAAACTTTTCCACCGAGCTGGCGGGAAAATTCGCCGTCGGCATGGTGTTTCTGAGCCGTGACGAAGCCAAAGCCAAACAGGCCCGCTCAGTACTTGAAGCCCAGATCGTAAAGCAGGGCCTTGAAGTTGTCGGTTGGCGTGTTGTGCCGGTTGACTCCAGTGTCTGTGGCCGTATTGCTCTGGAAAGCTTGCCGCAGATGGAGCAGATCTTTATTAATCCCGAGCAGGGTATCAGCGAGCAGGAAGTGAACCGTCGCCTGGTCTTTGCCCGTCGCTATGCGGAAAAAGAACTGTCCTCTGATCAGGATTTTTATATCTCCAGCCTGTCCGCTTCAGTGGTGTCCTACAAAGGTCTGGTGATGCCCGCCGATCTCACCAAGTTCTTCAAGGATCTGGGTGACAAACGTATGGCAACGGCCATTTCCGTTTTCCACCAGCGGTTTTCCACCAACACATTACCGCGCTGGCCTTTGGCTCAACCTTTCCGGTTCCTGGCTCATAATGGTGAAATCAACACCATCATGGGTAACCGCAACTGGTCTGTAGCCCGTACACCCAAGTTTGAATCCGAACTGCTGCCCAACCTGGATGAGATCAGTCCGATCGTAAACCGAACCGGCTCTGATTCCTCCAGCATGGATAATATGCTGGAAATCCTGCTGGCCGGTGGTATGGATATCTTCCGTGCCGTGCGCATGCTGGTGCCACCCGCCTGGCAGAATGTGGAAAACATGGACGCGGATCTGCGCGCCTTTTACGAATTCAACTCCATGCACATGGAGCCCTGGGATGGCCCGGCCGGTATGGTAATGACCGACGGCCGTCACGCGATCTGTATGCTGGACCGTAATGGTCTGCGTCCGGCCCGCTGGGTTATCACCAACAATGATTACATTACCCTGGCCTCCGAAATCGGTGTGTATGATTACAAGCCCGAAGATGTAGTAGCCAAAGGCCGCGTTGGCCCCGGCCAGATTCTGGTGGTGGATACCGAAACCGGTGAAGTGCTCCATACCCAGGATATCGACGATCGCCTGAAATCCGGCAAGCCCTACAAAAAGTGGCTGAAAGAAAATGCCATTCGCATTCAGTCCACCCTGAGCGACGAAAACGAATTGGTTGAGCCTCTGGGTGACGACGAACTGAAAGTGCACCAGAAAATGTTCCAGGTGTCTTTCGAAGAGCGTGACCAGGTTATTCGCCCCATGGCGGAGAACGGCCAGGAAGCCGTAGGTTCCATGGGTGATGACACGCCCATGGCGGTGCTGTCTGCCAAGGTTCGTTCCCCTTATGACTACTTCCGTCAACAGTTTGCTCAGGTAACCAACCCGCCCATCGATCCGCTGCGTGAAGCCATCGTGATGTCGCTGGAAACCTGTGTGGGTGTCGAGCGCAACGTATTTGAAGAAACGGCGGAGCATGCTGACCGGGCGATACTGACATCGCCGGTGCTGACTCCCCATAAATTCAATGCGCTGATGAACATTGAAAACCCCGGCTACGATGTGGAGCGCATCTCCCTGAATTTCGATTCAGCTATCAGTCTGGAAGTGGCCATTCAGCAAGTGGCTGACCGTGCCGAGAAGGCCGCGGCTAACGGCAAAGTGATTCTGGTACTGACCGACCGTGACCTGAGCGAAAAACTTTTGCCGGTTCACGCGCTGATGGCAACCGGAGCCGTGCACCATCGCCTGATTGAAAAGGGCCTGCGTTGCGATTCCAATATTATTGTAGAAACCGGCACCGCCCGTGACCCCCATCACTTTGCCACCCTGCTGGGCTTTGGTGCCACGGCCGTGTATCCGTACCTGGCCTACGATGTGATCTGCGACCTGGTAAAAACCGGCGAGATCCTGATGGATCCGGTAGATGCCCACAAGAACTATCAGAAAGCCATCGATAAAGGCCTGCTGAAAATTCTTTCCAAAATGGGTATCAGCACCATTGCCTCCTATCGGGGTGCCCAGCTGTTCGAAGCGGTGGGTATTGCCAATGAAGTGGTGGATGTCTGCTTCCGTGGCGTGACCAGCCGGATTCAGGGTGCCCGCTTTGTAGACTTTGAGGCGGACCTCAAAGAGCTGGCAGGTATCGCCTGGAAAAACCGCAAGCCCATTGATCAGGGCGGTATTCTGAAATACGTGCACGGTGGTGAATATCACGCCTTTAACCCGGACGTGGTTCACGCCTTGCACAAAGCCGTTCAGTCCGGTAACTATGAAGACTATAAAGAGTACGCCAGCCTGGTGCAGGACCGTCCGATAGCGGCGATCCGTGACCTGCTCAAACTGCGCAGTGATCTGAAACCGATTCCAATTGATGAAGTGGAATCCATCGAGAAGATACTGCCTCGTTTCGATTCTGCCGGCATGTCGCTGGGTGCTCTGAGTCCGGAAGCTCACGAGGCTATCGCCACGGCGATGAACCGTCTGGGTGGCCGCAGTAACTCCGGCGAAGGCGGTGAAGATCCCGCCCGTTTCGGCACCGAGCGTGTATCCAAAATCAAGCAGGTGGCTTCTGGTCGCTTTGGTGTGACGCCTCACTATCTGGTGAATGCCGAAGTGCTGCAGATCAAGGTGGCCCAGGGTGCCAAGCCCGGTGAAGGTGGCCAGCTGCCCGGTGGCAAGGTGAATGACCTGATTGCCCGGCTGCGTTATTCGGTGCCTGGTGTGACATTGATTTCGCCACCGCCCCATCACGATATTTATTCCATCGAGGATCTGGCGCAGCTGATTTTCGACCTGAAGCAGGTTAACCCGGATGCGCTGGTCTCGGTCAAACTGGTGTCCGAGCCCGGTGTCGGTACTATTGCTGCCGGTGTGGCCAAAGCCTACGCGGACCTGATTACCATCTCCGGTTACGATGGTGGTACCGCCGCAAGCCCGCTCACCTCTATCCGCTACGCCGGTTCGCCCTGGGAGCTGGGACTGAGCGAAGCCCATCAGGCATTGCGCGGCAACGATCTGCGCCAGAGTGTGCGTCTGCAAACAGACGGTGGCCTCAAGTCCGGCCTTGATATTATCAAGGCCGCCATTCTGGGTGCGGAAAGCTTTGGCTTCGGTACCATCCCGATGATTGCGCTGGGTTGTAAATACCTGCGTATCTGCCACCTGAACAACTGCGCCACGGGTGTTGCCACCCAGCAGGATACCCTGCGTGAAGAGCACTTTATCGGTGCGCCGGAAATGGTGATGAACTTCTTCAAGTTTGTGGCCCAGGAAACCCGCGAACTGCTGGCCCAGATCGGCGTTCGCTCGGTGGATGAGCTGGTGGGTCGAGTGGACCTGATTGAAATTCTGGAAGGCTTCACCGAGAAACAGAAAGCCCTGGATATTTCACCGATTCTTTCCAGCAGTCATGTCCCTGCCGACAAGCCTCAGGTGTGCGGTGTTGCCCGCAACGAACCTTTCGATAAAGGTTTGTTGGCAGAGCGTATGGTGAAAGAAACCTCCGACGTGATTGCCCGTGGCACTGGCGGCGAGTTTGATTTCACAGTCACCAACTGCGACCGCTCCATCGGTGCCCGTCTGTCCGGTGAAATCGCCAAGCGCCATGGCAACCAGGGCATGGCGGAAAAACCGCTCAAGCTGAATCTGAAAGGTACTGCCGGCCAGAGCTTTGGTGTATGGAACGCTGGCGGCCTGGAAATGCGCCTGGAAGGGGATGCCAACGATTACGTGGGTAAAGGCATGACCGGTGGCAAACTGGTGATCTTCCCGCCCAAAGGCAGCCCGTTCAAATCCCAGGAAACATCCATCGTAGGTAATACCTGCCTGTACGGTGCCACCGGTGGCAAACTGTTTGCCTCCGGCCGTGCCGGTGAGCGTTTCGGGGTGCGTAACTCCGGTGCTCATGCCGTGGTTGAAGGAACCGGTGATCACTGTTGTGAATACATGACCGGTGGCCTGGTGACTGTGCTGGGCAACACGGGTTACAACTTCGGTGCCGGCATGACAGGTGGTTTCGCCTACGTGCTGGATGTGGACAAAACTTTCGTGGACAAGTACAACCACGAACTGGTGGAAATTCACCGTATCCACAGCGAATCCATGGAAGCCTACCGTAATCACCTGGTGGGTGTTATCACTGAATTTGTTGAAGAAACAAACAGTGCCTGGGGACAACATATTCTCGACGAGTTTGATGACTACGTCGGGCAGTTCTGGCTTGTTAAACCCAAAGCAGCCAGCCTGGAAGGATTGTTGGCGAACATCAAAACACGCAATGAATAAGCCTGTTTTGCACTTTTTACCGATTCGCCATTTCGTAGATTAAAGAGGTTATTTATGGCAAACCGCTTAAATAACAATTTCCAGTTTTTGGACGTTGGCCGGCAAGATCCTAAAAAGAAAGCCATTGGAACGCGCCGCAAAAAGTATGTGGAAATCTATCAACCCTTCCAGCCGGAAGAGGCGTCATCGCAGGCACACCGTTGTCTGGCCTGTGGTAACCCCTATTGCGAATGGAAATGCCCGGTTCATAACTTTATACCCAACTGGTTGAAGCTGGTTTCCGAAGGCAATATCAAGGAAGCTGCGGAGCTGTCCCATCAAACCAATACTCTGCCGGAAGTGTGTGGCCGGGTGTGCCCGCAGGATCGCCTGTGCGAAGGCGCCTGTACCCTGAACGACGGTTTTGGTGCGGTTACCATCGGTTCGGTGGAAAAATACATTACCGATACCGCCTTTGCCATGGGCTGGCGCCCGGATATGTCAAAGGTTGTCTGGACTGATAAAAAGGTTGCCATTATCGGTGCCGGCCCTGCGGGGTTGGGTTGTGCCGACGTACTGGCCCGCAATGGTGTTAAACCTGTTGTGTTTGACCGCTATCCGGAAATCGGTGGCCTGCTGACCTTTGGTATTCCCGAATTCAAGCTGGAAAAAGACGTCATGACCCGGCGCCGCGAAGTGTTCGAAGGCATGGGCATCGAATTCCGCCTGAATACGGACGTGGGTACAGACGTATCCATGGACGATCTGCTGAAAGAATACGATGCGGTCTTTATGGGGATGGGTACCTATACCTACATGAAAGGCGGCTTCCCCGGTGAGGACCTGGATGGCGTACACGAAGCATTGCCTTACCTGGTTTCCAACGTGAACCGCAATCTGGGTTTTGAAAAATCCGCTGACGACTTTGTAAACCTGAAAGGCAAGCGTGTGGTGGTGCTGGGTGGTGGTGACACCGCCATGGACTGTAACCGTACAGCTGTTCGCCAGGGTGCGGTTTCGGTGACCTGTGCCTACCGTCGTGACGAGGAAAACATGCCCGGCTCCCGCCGTGAAGTGGCCAATGCCAAGGAAGAAGGGGTGAAATTCCTCTATAACCGCCAACCCATAGAAGTCGTGGGCGAAGACGGTAAAGTGACTGGCGTAAAAGTGGTGGAAACCCAGCTGGGTGAGCCCGATGAGAACGGCCGCCGCCGCCCCGAGCCTATCAGTGGCAGTGAAGCCATTCTGGAAGCGGATGCCGTGGTCATTGCCTTCGGTTTCCGGCCCAGCCCTGCGCCCTGGTTTGAAACCCTGGGCATCAACACCGATGAATCCGGGCGTGTCACAGCGCCGGAAAGCGGTCGTTACGCCTTCCAGACCAGCAACGAGAAGATCTTTGCCGGTGGTGATATGGTGCGTGGCTCTGATCTGGTGGTAACCGCCATCTGGGAAGGTCGCCAGGCTGCGGATGGTATCCTGGATTTTCTCGACGTATAAGCGCTGAATCACTAACCTTCTGAACAATGCCGTAGCAGCATTCTGCTGCTACGGTACCCCTTCTACTGTTTTCTTCTCCGTCTATTACTCTCCCCCTGAGCCCTGACCTTAACAGTCGCAGACTTTTGCCCCTTGTCTGATATAATCGGAAAAATTTTGACCATTGGTGCGGATTCTATGACTGAACTGAAAAACGATCGCTTTTTACGTGCGCTTTTGAAACAGCCGGTGGATGTGACACCGGTGTGGATGATGCGCCAGGCTGGCCGCTATCTGCCGGAGTACCGCGAAACCCGCGGCGAAGCCGGGGATTTTATGTCTCTTTGCAAAAACGCGGACTTTGCCTGTGAAGTGACATTGCAGCCCCTGCGTCGTTTTGAACTGGATGCCGCTATTCTGTTTTCCGATATTCTGACCATTCCCGATGCCATGGGACTGGGGCTTTATTTTGAAACCGGTGAAGGCCCCAAATTCAAGAAAACCGTTCGTAGCGAAAAAGATGTGGCTGACATTCCCAAACTGGACGTCAGCACCGATCTGGATTACGTCATGAATGCCGTTAAAACCATCCGTGGTGCGTTGGCCGGTCAGGTGCCTTTAATCGGTTTTTCCGGCAGCCCCTGGACGTTGGCAACCTATATGGTGGAAGGTGGTTCCAGCAAGGATTTCCGTACCATCAAGAAAATGATGTACCAGCAACCGGAAGTGCTCCATGCCCTGCTGGACAAGCTGGCGGATGCAGTGATCGATTATCTGAACGAACAGATTCGCAGCGGCGCCCAGGCAGTACAGATTTTTGATACCTGGGGTGGGGTGCTGAGCACAGGGAATTACGAGGCTTTTTCCCTTCAGTACATGCGCAAGATTGTTGCGGGCCTGATCAAGGAAAATGAGGGTCGCCAGGTGCCGTCAATCGTGTTCACCAAAAACGGTGGTCTGTGGCTGGAAAATATCGTCACTGCCGGCAGTGATTGTGTTGGCCTGGACTGGACCATCGAGATTGCTGAAGCCCGCAAGCGCATAGGCGATAAAGTGGCATTACAGGGCAATATGGATCCTTCAGTGCTCTATGGCAGTCCGGAAGTTATCCGTGCTGAAGTTGCGCGCATTCTGGAAGGCTACGGAAAGGGGGCAGGGCACGTATTCAATCTGGGCCATGGTATCGCGCTGGATGTGGATCCCGATAATGCCAAAGTGTTTATCGACGCGGTGCATGAGCTGAGCCCACAGTATCATCGTTAGATGCATTGCCTGCTGTTTGTAATTGGTAAATAATCAAATTTATCATCAAAAAGGCCCTGATTTTTCAGGGCCTTTTTTTTGTTTTCTGATGCCTTCTCTTCTATCTTGATTCGGTTTCTTTCTCAGCTTGTCCCGTCAATTTTTCTTCCGTTTTTGGTGAAAATTAAAAAGTAGTCAGAAGTGATTACGTAGCGTGTTCTGTTGCGACTTTAGATCGAGGCGAAGTTGTCGTTTGTCTTGATTCCGGTGTTGAGCTCAATAAATATCATTGTCATAAAAATGAATTAACCGGTTCGGCAGTATTGAGTTTGTGTCAGAGGAATTGTCCTGCATTGCTTGTGAAAAACATTATTACTATGTGGGATTGTTGCTGGGTAAATCCCCGATTCTTCTGAAAGAAAAACCTGAGGGAATGGCTTTCTGTAGTTTTAGTTTGCGATTAACTACATGATGTGATTGAAGAAAATGCTCCTGGTCTTGCGCGCTTTAATAAACCAAATACGTTGAACAGTTAATTCGGAATCTTTCATTTCTGTTTCCTGAATGTGAAAAAACCACTCTTTTTTTATTTCAGAAAAGATAATAAATCCTTCATATAAGCCCTTGAATACCGAGTAAAAATTTTAAAGAAAGATTCACTAAACATTAACCAAGGGCCCGGCTCATTTCGATATATTCCCGACTGCCTTACGGACGGAAAGTTCCGTGTGGTCCATGTTCGGAGTTAAATCAAATTCATAATGTTAATCATCGAGAGGATATATCTGATGAAAGTTAAAGCACTTGCGGCCGCAGTTGCTCTTACTGCTGTAGCTGGTACAGCTCAAGCAGGCTGGGATGATGGTAAAACAAACGATACTTTTCTGGGGGACGGTGAGTTCATGCTGTTGGCCTGGGACGAAGTGCAGAACGTATCTGTAATCCAGGATCTGGGCGGCAGCTATGTTGACTTCTTCAATAACAATTTCAGCACTGGTGCTGAAGTTTCCTATCAGTTGGATTCGCTGTTTGACAGCACATTCGCCACGTCCAACGCGGCCAACATCCGTTACTCTGTTATCGCTCGTAACGATGGTATCGAAGGCGTAGACGGTTACAACGAGCCTGCCTCAGCCATCAACGGTCTGATGGTTACCAGTAACGCGGCTGCACCGACTGTAGATCGCAGCTTTGTTTACGGCAACATGATGAACAAAATCGACGGTCCTCTGGTAAATGCAATCGCTGATAACAGCGATACTGCTATCAACAACGCCTACTACGGTGATACTTCTGTTGGTCCTTACGCCGGTTCTAACGACGTGTATGGTCGCAACATCGGTCAATCCGTAACTTTTGACACCAGTGCCGCTTCTACTGACTCTCTGTACTTCTGGGCGCTGATGAGCCAGGCAGCTGGCGGTGAAGATCTGCAAGCTGGCGGTATCTGGACTCTTAATCTGGAAGCCGGTGAACTGAAATACGCTGCTGTACCTGTGCCTGCTGCCGTTTGGTTGTTTGCCTCCGGTCTGGCTGGTCTGGGCGCTATCGCTCGCCGCAAAAAGAACGCTTAATTATTCAATCAGTAACACAATAGGAGTTTTACATGAAACTTAACAAACTCAGCGCTGTGGTAGCTGCTGCAGCTGCCCTGTCTGCTGGATCAGCTTTTGCTGGCCTGACCATCAATGACCCGGTTGATCTGGAAATCAAAATCTCCGGTGCTTCCGCTTCTGACAAAGCCTTCTTCGACGTATTCAGCTCGCTGTGTACTCCCGGATCTCTGACAGTGTTCACCGATCGTTGCTCCAACGAAAGCGGTGTAACTCCTGCCGAGTTGGCTGACTGTAGTGGTGCTGCTGGTGGCCCTGCTCTGCCGGGTAAATCATATGCCGGTTATTTCTGTACTATGGATAACGCTTCTGCCGGTATTTCAGAGCCCAAGAATGTTCTGGTTCGCAAGCGCTCCAGTGGTGGTTCTTTCTGGGGTACTGTACCTGTAGCAACTGCTGACGATACTGTGGCTCAAATGGTCATCGACGGCTCCAACTGTCAGCTGGCCGCTACTGACACTTATAAGTGTGATAAAAACGTTACTGAAACCACCACTTCCGATGCTGGTATTTCCGATGAAGAGCCGGAACTGTTTACTTCAGTAAACGTTGCAACCGGTAGCTCCCCCATGACCCCCGCCCTGCGTGGTCAGCTGGACGTGCTGCCTATTGCTGCGCTGACTTTCGGTATTCCTGTCACTAACGCCCTGTACGCCGCTCTGCAAGAAGCTCAAGGCCTGAATGCTGACCTGGATAACGATGGTACGCCTGAAGGTAACAGCGAAAACGCTTCTGCAGCCGACATCATTGCCAACATGCCTTCTCTGAGCAAAGAGCAGGTTGCTGCCCTGATGAAAGGTTCTATCCCTGAGTGGAGCAACGTTCAGTACGGCGGTACTCCGCTGACTACTCTGGCTTCAACTGGTCCTTCTGATTCCCGTGTTGCCATCTGCCGTCGTGTGAATGGTTCCGGTACTCAGGCTCAGCTGAATGCTAACTTCCTCAACGTACCTTGTACTTCTGCTGCTGACCTGCCTGCGGTTGATAACACTCTTTGTACTACCGATAAAGGTCAGAACTCTGGTGTTCTGCCTTTCTGTACTGCTGGCTATGACGTGCTGACTGCTGTGCCTGCCGGTGCTGCGGTTGTTCACGAAAACAGTGGCTCCGGTGACGTAACCGAGTGTCTGGATCAGCTGCAAGACGCTAACCGCTGGGCTATCGGTGTTCAGTCTCTGGAAAAAGATTCCAGCAAGTGGAGCTTCATCAAAATCAATGGTGTTGAGCCGACTCTGGAGCAGGTTGCCAAGGGTAACTACTTTGACTGGGCTGCCACCACTATCCAGTGGCGTAACACCACTGTTGCAGGCGTTGCGCCTCCGGCAGGTGATATGCTGACTATCCTGAACGCCATCCGCGACGAAGCTGGTCAGGCTGCTGTTCTGGATACACTGAATGACAATGTGGATCAGGGCTTTGGTCCTACCGGTTATCTGGGTCTGGGTACTGCCGCCGGCGCTACTCTGAGCCCCTTCAACCCGGACGTTCCTGTCATGCAGTACACCCGTGACGGTAAAACCTGTAACGTTCAACGCGCCATCGGTGTTGTTGACTTTAACTAATCATCCCTTGATTGGTTAAGTACTGTCACAGGCCGGCCTCTTTTCAGAGGCCGGCTTTTCATTGAAACGACATATCATTGAAACGACATATCACTGTCACAGAATCCATTCATTCCTGTCATTAAAAACCGGTAGGCTTCGCGGTTCCCGGTTAAGCCGGATACTGTAAGACCATATAATTTCTTGGGGTTTAAAGAAGTAATGTTCAACACTTCGCCTTTATTAATAAGGGGGTTGATTGCTCTCCTGCTGTCGTCTGTTTTTGTGCTGCTTAATCAGGCATGGGCCGATGATGCCGCAGAGGATCAGCCGCAGGAACGCAAAGGGCCGTTTTTTGATATCTGGGAATATCGTGTCAAAGGTAACAGCCTGCTGGATCCGCGGGATATTGAACTGGCGCTGACACCTCATCTGGGCCCCGGCAAAAATATTGATGACATCTATGACGCCGCCGATTTTTTAAAAGAAGTCTATCGCGGTCAGGGTTATCCCAGTATTGATGTGGTGGTGCCTCCTCAGGATATCGTGAAGGGTGTGGTGTACTTTGAGGTGGTGGAAGGCCGGGTGTCCCGGTTGCGGGTTTCAGGCTCACGCTATTTTTCTCTGCGGGAGATCAAAGAAGAAATCAAATCCGTTAAAAAAGGTGAACCCGTTCATGTGCCCAGTTTTCAGGAAGATATCAATAACCTGAACCGAAAAACCCCGAATCTGAGAGTGACGCCAGTGTTCAAGCAGGGGCGCGAGCCGGGCACCATTGAAATTGATCTTCGCGTAAGGGACGAGTTCCCCATCAACAGCAGTGTTGAACTGAATAATCACGCCACCAAAAACACCACCGAAACCCGCCTGAGTGCCAGTATTGGTTACGATAACCTGTGGCTGGAAAACCACAGCTGGTCGTTGCAGGTTCAAACCAGCCCCCAGGATACCGATGAAGTCAGAGTGCTGGCCACTACCTATATTTTCCCTGGTTTTGATAAAGCCTCCAAAGTGGCCTTGTACGCTGTTAAATCGGATTCGGAAATATCCGCCGTGGGCGATGCCGTTGTGATTGGTAACGGCGAAATCTATGGGTTCCGTTATGTTGCGCCACTGAATTCCACCCGGCGCTACCTGCATTTCATCTCAGCGGGCATTGATTATAAAGACTTTGGTGAAACCATTACGGTGCTGGGTAGTGACAGTGCCGAGTTTAACCGGCCGCTTTCCTATGGATCCTTTACCGGTTTATACAATGCTTCCATTTTGAACGAAACAAGCAGCACCAAACTCGGGTTTGGAGTGACTTTTGGTATACGGAACTTCCCGGATTCCTCCGAACAGGCAGAGTTTAACGGCAAGCGTTTTCAGGCCAAGTCCAACTTCATACACCTGCAGGCCAAGATAAACCGCCAGGACCGCTTCGAAAGTGACTGGCGTATCAACAGCAGAGCCAAGATTCAACTGGCGGATTCACCGCTAATCAGTAATGAGCAATTCAGCGCCGGCGGGAATCAGTCGGTACGCGGTTATTATGAGTCCCAGCAACTGGGTGACGACGGTATTACCGCATCTCTGGAACTGGAGACTCCCTCGTATGCCAGTTGGCTGTCCGCCAGTGTGAATCAGTGGCGTTTTCGCAGCTTTGTCGATGGTGCCTATATGGTGATTCAGGATGAAATCAAATTCAGTGGTGCGACAAGAGGCTTTGATGATCGGGAATATTCCATTGCCAGCTGGGGCCTGGGCACCACTTTACAGGCTTATAAAAAGCTGCATTTCGTTATGGATATCGGTATGCCATTGAAGGAAAACGGCGACGTGGATGAAGGGGATGTCAAAGTCCATGCCGCCATTAAATATGACTTCTGATACCGGGCCCTGTCAGTATAAATCAGAGACCGGTTCATTAACCCTTAACATGAGAATGCCATCATCCATATGGGACAGTGTTTGTTTGACAGACAGGTTTAACGGCTGAGAAATGATAAAGACAGGGATCAATCGCTCCATTACCTATGTGCTGATAGCCACGCTGACATGGTCACCTCTGATCAGCGTTGCGGGCGTGCCTGTGCCCAGCAGTAATTTTGCCAGTGACGGTTCCACTTTAACCACAAGTGACAATGTCAATAATAATGGCATTGATATGGTGGTTGATCAGGCCAGTCATACCAGCGTTTATAACTGGGATTCCTTCAATATTGGTGCTAACGACAGTGTCACCTACAACCAGCCTTCCAGCGATTCCAATGCGCTGAATTATATCCATCAACATAATGCTTCCCAGATTGATGGCAGCCTTACCGCCAACGGTAATATCTACCTGATAAACCAGAACGGCATCATGTTTGGTGATGGTGCATCAGTGAACGTAGGCTCACTGGTAGCCTCTTCCCTGAATATCGATGAAGACCTGCTGCAGGAAAACGGTTTTGTGACCTCAATGGAAGCCGGGCTGCCATTGTTTCAGGCGGCGGTAAAAATTGATGACAATGGTTACCCGGATAATCCCTCGCAGTGGACCTTGAAGGTTTCCGGCGATATCGAAGTGGCACAGGGAGCTGAGATCAACACCGCTTCCGGGGGGCGCGTAGTGCTGGCCGGCGCCAACGTGAATAATTATGGAAAGATTTCATCACCGGATGGCCAGGTGATTGTTGCCGCCACCGGCAAGCGCGAATTGAATATCGCTGAACTTTCCGATGAAGAGCTGGCAACCTGGACTGATGTGGCCCGGGATGAACTTACGCCTGAAACAATTCAGGCGATAGCGCAAAAAATGGCGCAGGAGCACCAGGTCTATTTTGCCGCTTCCTCTGATCCGGATTTGCGTGGTCTGTTGGTGGAAATCAATGCTGCCGGCGATGCCAGCTTCACTAATGAAGGTGATATCGTCACTGAGCGTGGCAATATCTCCATACTCGCCATGGCCATCAATCAGCAGGGAACCTTGCGCGCTACCACCAGTGAAGATGTAAACGGCACCATACGCCTGCTGGCCCGCGAACAGGTACAGGCCACCAATATTTCCGGTAACACGAACGAAGATCCCTATTATCTGGGGGCCCTGAATGCCGATGAGGAATTGGAGCTGGACTTTAAATCCAATCAGTTTGCCTATATGGCCCCAACCAGAACCGGCAGCATTACATTGGGTGATGGTAGTGTAACGGAAGTGGTAGCAGATCAGGCCTCCGCTGGTGAAACCGCGCCCGATGCTCAGGAGCAACGTACATCCTTCGTGGAGATGATGGGCAAGGACATTACACTTGAATCCGGTTCTGAGGTGCGGGCCACCAGTGGCACGGTGGATATTGCTGCAGTGGAAAGGCCTGGGTTAAAGCGGACATTCTCTCAGGACCCGGAAGACGAGTCTGATCCGGGTACTATTGAGAGTGATGAGTTTACTGAGCAGGGCGCTAGCCTGGTTATAGAATCCGGTGCTGTCATTGATGTGTCCGGCAGTGATGCCACCGTACTGGATATGTCTCGCAATGTGCTGGAAATTGATTTGCAAAGCAACGAGTTGCGGGACTCCCCTTTGCAAAGGGACGGCGTATTGCGGGGTAAAACTGTATACGTGGATCTGCGTGGTGGTGAGGAAATTGCTATCGCTGATATCAGCGCAGCAGTGGAATTGATCGAGCGTCCTCTGAGTGAACGACTCAGTAAAGGGGGTAGTGTCAATATTATCTCTACCGGTAGTGTGGATTTTCAGGATGGCGCCACCATAGATGTTTCCGGTGGCACTATAGAGTACAGATCCGGCTTTGTGCGGGAGTCGCAACTGGTATCCAACGGGCAGCTGATTAATATCAGCGATGCAGACCCCTTGCGTAGCTATCAGGCTGTACTGAATGAAAACGAACGCTATAACGAAACCTGGGGTGTTATTGAGCGTTACGACAGTTTTCAGGTTGGTCAGCGCGGTGAATTTGTAGAAGGTTATCGCGAAGGTAAGTCAGCGGGCGCCGTTAATATCATTGCTGATCCAACCCTTTACCAACACAACGGTACAATCCTGGCCGATGCCTATGTGGGCCCCTATCAGCGGGAGGGTGTGAACGACCTGCACGGGGGCACTTTAAGCCTGAACTTTGAACTGGCTCAAAGTGGTATTGCCGATATTGCCATTGTAATGGAGAAAGAGTACCGCAAAATCCTGAGCGGTGAGTTGCAGCGGGAAGAGGGCACACTCTATCTTTCGGATTCGCTGTTGGAGAACAGTGTTAACAGTGCCAGTATTCTTTCCAACGCAGGACTGACACTGGTGGAAGGCGCCAATCTGCAGCTGGATGGTGGTGGTGATCTGAAGCTGGGCTCTTTTAACAGACTGACCGTTGCGGGAGACATTACCAATCATGGTGGAAACGTTTCCCTGAAAGCGGATGAGGCTAACTCAGATGATGATTTGTTGTCTTCCATACTGGTGAGCGAAGGTGCAGTGATAGATACCAGCGGTCGCTGGGTCAATGATTTTCCATCAGTTGCCGAAGGCACACCCGACGGGCAGATTCTGATAGATGGCGGCAAGATTTCCCTGAGCGCCAGCGGCAGTGTTAACACCGAGGCCGGCAGTTTACTCAAGGCGGACGGAGGCGCCCGACTGACAGCATCCGGCAGGATCCGGGCAGGTAAGGGTGGTGATATTGCATTAGCGGCGGGCAACTTTAACAAGAACGCCAGCGCCACGCTCACCGTCGATGGCGACATGCAAAGCTATGGCCTCAGGCAAGGGGGCACACTCAGCCTGACGGACAGGGAAATCAAGATAGCCGGCAGCGATCCCGGTGGTGACGTGACCTACCTGGATGAAAACTTTTTTACCCGCGGCGGGTTCAGTGGTTATAGCCTGAATGCCGGAGAAGACGGCGTTCGGATCGGTGATCAGGGGGGAGACTTAACCGATATTCGTTTACTGGCCGAAAATTACCGTCTGCCCCATGTGAATGACAGCACCTCTCTGGGTGCCAGTTACCGGAACGTGGCTTCGGGTGCGTCCTTATCGGACCTGGCTGACATAGAGTTGCTGCATCCGGCCCTGCGGGATGGGGTGGGCCTGAAAATTGCCTCTTCGGATCAATTGGGTAGCGACAGCAGCATTCTGCTGGCAGACAACGTTCGCCTGGTTGCAGATCCGGGTTCAGTGATTCAGTTCAGTTCAGAACAAAGCATTGATATTCATGGTGCCATTCTCAATCAGGGGGGCGAGGTTTCGCTTACGCTGGGTGCTACCGACAATCTGTATGAAGACGATCAGGCCATACGTTTGTTTGATGGCTCCCTGATCGACGTGTCTGCCGTGGCGGTTCAGGAACCGGCCTTTGGCAGCCAGTGGGATACTTACCGTTTTCATGATGCCGGCAGTGTCAATCTTACTGCTGTCCGTGGTTATGTGCTGGCAGAGTCGGGCGCGCAGGTGCTGGCTAATGGTCAAAGGGTGGATATTGAAAACCCGGCCGCTTATTTGGCGGGTACATCCAATAATATTGTGCCCGAATCGGTGGCGTTGAGTGCCGGTGACATCCGCCTTCAGGCTGCAGAAGGCATTCTCTTTGAAGGTTCCTTGCAGGCAAGGGCTGCGGATGTGGCAGGTGAACGTGGAGGCTCTCTGGATATGGTGCTGTATTCCAATGAGCGTTTTGATGTTGAAGATGTGGTGGGGGCAACGGGCTTCAGTGAATACCCTCTCACGGTGGCGGTGGAAGATCGGGGTGATAATTTCACGCGAGTCGATACGGAAGTGATGACCACCAGCCAGATTTCCCATGTGCTTAACCAGAAGGCAGATACTGATAGCGGAACTGCCTATCTTGATGTGGGAATGCTGGCACAAGGTGGCTTTGATCGTTTGACATTGCGCGCCATTAACTCATCCGGTGTGGAGATTCCCAATCCCACGGAAGTCGCATCCATCCGGTTTGATACTGATACGGCCCTTGCAGCTGAAGAAGCCATTATCCTTGATGCACCCAGTATTCTGTTAAATGGTCACAGCGCCAGTATTGAAACCAACTACCTGGCTCTGGGAACAACCACCAGCAAAGCAGAAGTAACCAGAGCCTATGGTACGCAGGTCGCCGGTGGTGGTGTTCTGAATGCTAGCGCAAACTATATTGACCTGTCCGGCTCACTGGAGTTTTCCGATGCCGAGGAACTGACAATCACCAGTCAGAATGATATCCGGTTGGTTGGCCGTTCTGACGAAGATCTTAAAGGTGTGTCGGGCGATGAAGGTAAAATCTCTGACAGGACCCTCCCCACAGGTTCGCTGACCGCTTTTGGTGATCTTGATCTTAATGCCAGCCAGATAGTGCCTTTGTCTGCCACCAGCTATTCCATTACTTTACAGGGTGCAGAATCCACCCTGACAACCTCGTCTACCTCAGCCGCAGCCCCCGTTCTGTCTGCCCTGGGCAGTATTACGATCAATGCCGCCAATGTGGATCATCGGGGCGTGATCAAGGCACCTTTCGGTCAGATCAATATTCACAGTGAAGATTCTTTAAACCTGCATCCGGGCAGTATTCTGAGTGTATCGGGGGAAAATCAGATTGTTCCCTTTGGCCGGGTGGAGGCTGATGGTGCCTGGTTATATGACAAGGTCGAGAATGAACCCTTGATTGTCGACCAGTCCGTATTACTGAATAAAGGAATCACTCTGGAGGGTGCTGCTGTTAATCATCAGAAGGGTGCCACTGTTGACATTTCCGGCGGTGGTGACTTGATGGGCTACCAATGGACCAAGGGATTGGGTGGCTCGCAGGATGTACTCAGTAACGGTTTCAGTGAGAATCAGTTTGCGGTGCTCCCGGATTACGGTAATGGTAATTCAGGTTTATATGGTGCTTACGATCAGCTGATTGGCGCAGGTACGAATATACAGCCAGGTACCACCGTTTATCTGGATGGTGGCAATGGTCTGGCTGCCGGTGAGTACGCCGTATTACCAGCCCGTTATGCGCTATTACCGGGAGCCTATCTGGTGACTGTCAATGGTGCGTCAGGCGATACTCTTCAGGGAATCAGCCGAACTCGGGTCGATGGTGCCCCCATTGTTGCCGGGCGCTTTGGCTTTGCCAATGGCGGCCATGATTCCCGCTGGACGCCTTTTGTAATAGAGCCCGGTTCCGTCGCTTTTCAGCGCAGTGATTATGGACTGCATTACGCCAGTGAATACTACGCTGCGGATGAGTTTTCCGGTATATCCCTGCCTCAGGATGCCGGCCGTCTGTCATTGCAAGCATATGATAGCTTGTCCCTCGCTGGTGCAGTCTTGGCAGAGTATGGGAATAATGGCAAAGGCGGTGCCATTGATATCAGTGCAACGGATCTGACCGTGGTCAGTGAACTGGATGGCAGCGCCAGCGGTATTCAGTTGCTGGATGACGATCTGAACGCCCTGAATGTGGACAGTATTCTTCTTGGGGGCGTGCGCACCAACACAGACAGCGGTGTGTCCATAGCTGTGGGTGCCGATACGGTTACCTTTGCTGAAGATACCAGCCTGATATTACCGGAACTGCTGGCAACGGCGAAACAACAGCTGTATGTCAATGACAATGCCTCCATCGAAGCGGCCAGTGGTAGCCCGGGGGCGGGCGGCCATGCAAGTATTCAGGGCGGCGGCGCCTTTCTGCAGGTGTCGGATGGGGGCTTGTTAAATGTTGCCCGTACCACCGGTGCTCCCGGTCAGGGTAATCTGACCATTGCGGAAAATGCCCGGTTAAATTCCAGCGGTAGTCTGGTTGTGGAGGGCAGTGGTTCGGTGCGCGTATTGGGTGAGCTTTCCACCAGCGGTGCGGCCGGCTTTATTGCAGACACGCTGGCGCTGGGAAGTAGTGATGGTGCCGCGCCGCCGGATGGCGGAATGCAGTTGTCGCGGGATCAGCTCGCCGATGTCGGGGCCCGGGAATATCTATTTAAAGCAAGAGACAATATTAACTTTGCGGGTGAGTTTGATTTACAGGCGGGCGATATCACCCTGGATACCCCCCTGATAACCGGTAGCCTTGCTGCCGGCCAGCAAGCCAGCCTGATAGCTTCCGGGCAAATGGTGTTAACCAATAACAGCGGTGCCAGCGAAGGTGATTTACCCGGCAATGCAGCCCTTGGCGAATTACAACTGGGGGCAGCCCGGTTCTTGCTGGGGGAGACCGGCCTTAGCAGCGTGACAGTTATCGATGGCTTTGAGCAGGTAAACCTGGGGCGTACCGGCAGTCATTCCGGTGAGGCAGTGACTGCTTCCGGCGCCGGAGATTATACCCTGAGTGCCACGGGGCACCTCACTCTGGACGCTAACCAGGTAAGCGTAGAATCCCGCGGTCGCCTGAAGCTTGAAGCCAGCGGGAACCTGCAGCTGGTGGATAGCCTTGCTGCTATGCGACAAATCACAGCAATGGATAATCGCAGCCTGGGAACGGTGCTTGAACTGGAGGGTGATAATGTTCATGTGGATACCCGCCTTCAGGCAAATTCAGGTTACATGGGGCTTCAGGCGCAACACCAACTGACATTAGGCAATCAGGCCGAGCTGGATCTGTCCGGTATAACGCGTACCTTTGGTACCCAGCATCAGATAGAGAAGTTCACCGATGGTGGTCAGCTGAATCTTGTCTCTGTCAGCGGTGATATCAGTCTGGCGCAGGGATCGGTTGTCAATCTGGCTGGAGGTGGCGGGAATGCCAACGGTGGCCAGTTGCGACTGAGTGCCCTACAGGGTACTGCCGAACTGAATGGCAGTATTATCGGGCAGAACGATTCATCGGCTAACGGCAGCAGCTTCCATGCCGTGTTGGGATCGCTTGCCGACAGCCATGCCTTGCTCACCGCCATTAACAACGCCGGATTTAATCGTGATTTGTCGCTGGAGCTGGTAACCGGGGATATTGATGTTAACGAAGGTGCCAGCATAGCTGCTGAACAAATCAAACTCCATGCCGAAGGCGGCTCAGTGAATATCGCAGGCCAACTGACTGCCGACCGGGACGAAGGTGGTTTGATACATCTGGCATCACGGGATCAGATACAGATTGCTGCCACGGGGTCTCTTACGGCCACTGGTGAACAGGGTGGCGATATTCTTCTGGAGGCGCAGTATTCCGATAATCCGGATGCGATCCTGTTTGCCAATGGTGCCAGCCTGGATGTCAGTGCCCGCTCAAGTCATGCGGCAGACAATCAGGGCGTTGTAGAAATGATTACGGCCAACCCTGAAACCGGCACCCGCCTTGCCATTCAGGATAATGGTGTGGACGTTATCGGGGCCGAATCGGTTATTCTGGGGATTCATCAGTCCATTGATTCACAGGTGGTGAATCAACAACTGATCAGTGATGCTATCGGATTCTTTGATCCGGTTTATAACAATCATGATTCGATGATCAGCCAACTGGATGGGCTAAGCCTGCTGGACAATGTCAGTCTCAGGCCGGTGCTGGAAGTTTACAGTAGCGATAATCTGACTGTTAATGGTGATGTCAATCTGGCAGATTTCCGTTTTGGTGAAAGTGATGAGAACGGCAGTTCAGGTGACGTTGGCAAGCTTGTATTGCGTAGCGAAAATGATATTGCGATGAATGCGGACCTTTGGGCGGGAGTGAAGGAGGTGCGGGCTACGGTGCTTGCGCCTGGACCGGTTCAGATTTCCCCCATTGCGGATACATCCTGGGGAATTTCACTGATAGCCGGTGCAGAAGTGAACTCTGCAACCCTGTCAAAGGTGAATGACAGCAAGACCGGTGACATTACCCTGGCCATGGATAAATCCCTGGTAACAGGGACTGGCGATATCGAATTGTATGCTGCGGGTGACGTTACGCTTGATAGCGGTGCTTCGGTTAAGTCGATTGGCCGTACGGTCGCTGTTGCCAATAATGGGTCTTTCCCTCTGTACGATACCAACAATCAATTGCTGGACAGTGTGGCTGATTACGGCACGCTGGATAAAGATAATCTCCTGCAGCACTTTTCCTCTGACGATTATTACGCGCCGCGTCGCATCTTTTATGGCTATGATGGCGGAGATATCGACATTCATTCGGGAGGCGACCTAACCGGCAATGGGATCAGCCAGGCAGGTACTGAATGGCGCTACCGCATCAGTGATGAGTTTGAATTTAATCTGTATAGCAATGGTGAACAATTTAATAAGTTTGTGACCACCTGGGGTATTGCTTACGAAAACTTTACTCAGGGTATCGGTACACTGGGTGGTGGCAATATCAATCTGGAATCCGGCGGCACGATTCAGAACCTGAATCTGGCAGCACCTACGGTTGCCCGCCAGATAGGCCGAAACCCTTCCGATGGCGTGCCGGAAAACAGAGTTGATATCACCGGCGGCGGGAATATCAATGTGGTAGCTGCCGATGATATCAATACCATGGCCTATCTGGTATCAGACGGTGATCTGAACGTTGACGCTGGCGGGAGTATCGGTATCCGGGACGGCAGTAACATTGCCAGCCTGATTACCTACGGTAGTGCCGATATCGCCTTTAAGGCCATAGGCTCCATAGAGCTCACCGGTGCCATCTCTGAATTTATGACGCCCATGTCGCCATCGCAAACGGAAAGTCTGAACCAGCATACGGTTTACTGGGTGGAAGAAGGCGCTAGCAGTGAACTGGACATGATCAGTCTGGCAGGTGATGTTCATCTGGATCTTGAGGCCAGCAGCTTCGGCGCCATCAGGAACCTGTATGGAAACCGGGTGAGCGCAGCCAACGGCACCTGGAATTACTACAGCCTGCTGCCGGAGACGTTATCTGCCCTGGCTTTCTCTGATTCCATTTATCTGGAAAGTGACTTTTATATCAAACCGTCGACGACCAGTAATATGGAGTTGCTGGCACAACAGGACATTGCAGCGGTTACCGATGATGCTTCTGTCAGCCAGATAAAAACGGCGCTGACCAACTACGATTCGGCGCTGTTGCCAGGTCGGTATGATCCCATTTATGAAGATTCAGCCCCCTCTCTGTTGGGCCTGTTCAGAGATATAACCGGTCAAAGCCAGTTGCCTGCCACCGGACGAAAACCAGTACTGACAGATACACAGCCGGCAGTGTTGATTGCCCGGGAAGGCAATATTGATTCGGTGCTTAACTGGACGCTGGAGCTGGGTAAGAAAAGTTATCTGGAAGCCGGCAACAGCATTCTGAATCCCTCCATCTACCTGCAGAACAACAGTGATACAGATGTATCCCGCGTGGTAGCCGGTAATGATGTGCTGGTGGAGATTACCCGTAACCCGGTAACCGGTGCCTTAACCCGATCCGGCAACAAGAAGATTTCCATTGCCGGCGAAGGTGCCCTGGTGGTTCAGGCGGGCAACGATGTAAGCCTGGGGGCTTCGTCAGGTATCCGTTCCACCGGCAATGGCGACAATGTGGCATTACCTGAAACCGGTGCGGATATTTATGTGTTGGCGGGTATTAAACAGGATCCGGAAACCGAAGCGTTGTTAATGCCCGCTATTGTCAGGGGCATGGATATTACGGTGGCGGATCTTGAGGCTGCGGGTATTGAGACCGTTGATACCTCTGATCCCGTGTTGCCTGACAACTTTACTGCACTTGCCGGTGATCCTGCAACACTGACAGCGGGTGAAAAAGCCCTGCTAAACCTGACACCCGTGCAACAGCAACAGGTAACTGAGCACCTGATTGCCAGTGGGCGTTTTCCGGCAAGGGATATCTATGTCTATCAGCAGTTCTATTCGCAGCTGGTGCAGGCGGGTGAAGACAGTGCTGAAGAAGGTGCGGAAGCATTCGATCAAGGCTTTGCCGTGATTGACGCCTTGTTCCCCGGCTCAGGTGAGAAAGACAGCCCCTGGGATGGTGATATCAGCCTGATCTTCAGCACACTGCAAACGGAAGATGGTGGTGACGTACATTTCCTTACACCGGGTGGTGGCGTGGATGTCGGCTTGCCTACGACATTACTCAACAAGAAATCTGCTGAGCTGGGTATTTTCGCTAAAACCACCGGCTCTGTTTATGGCTTCAGTGATCAGGATATTAACGTCAATCAGTCCCGTATTTTTACGCTGGATGGTGGCGATATTCTGCTGTGGTCGTCTAATGGCAATATCGATGCAGGTAAAGGCGCCAAAACGGCACTGACTATTCCTCCAGTGCGCGTAACTTACGATGAAAACGGTAACAGTCAGCAAGAATTTCCCCCGGCCATTGATGGCTCCGGTATCGGGGGCTTTGTGACACCGGGGCGTGATCCCGGGAATGTTTATCTTCTGGCACCCCGTGGTTATGTAGATGCGGGTGACGCGGGTATTCGTGTCAAAGGAGATTTTATCGCAGGTGGCGAACTGCTCAATGAAGGCAATCTGGATGTGGGTGGTGTTTCTGTCGGCGTGCCCGTAAATAGTGGAATTTCAGCCAGCGTGGCGGGATTGGGCGGCTTGGCCGGCAGTGCCACCGATGGCGCAACTGAAAACGCAACCGGTGGTGCGGACAATGCGGATCAGGCACAGACCGCGTTCCTGACGGTGGAAATTATCGGGCTGGGTGAATAGCGCTCGGCTTGAACGATTAACTTGGGGGTAAATGTGAAAGCGCGTTTCTTGAAAGCATTGGTTCTGGTATTAACCCTGATTCCGGCTGTAGCCTCGGCCTGGTGGAATGACCAGTGGCCCTACCGAATGGCCATTGGTATTGATACCTCGCCTACGGGGGCGTCGGTGCAAAGCAGTTTGAGCGAGGTTCCTGTGTTGGTGCGCCTGCATTCAGGCAATTTTCAGGATTTCTTTCTGGTCAAAGAAAACCTGAATGATCTGCGCTTTGTGGCCATGGATGATAAAACCCCGCTTAAACACCATGTGGAATACTTTGATCTGATTAACCAGATGTTGTTTGTCTGGGTGAAAGTGCCCACCGTAGCCGGCAGCCTGAATACCGAAAAAATCTGGATGTACTACGGTAACCAGGATGCCGTATCCGGTGAAGATGCTGCTGGTACCTTTGATGCGAACCAGTCACTGGTATTTCATTTTGACGCGGCCGAAACCGCCGTGGTGGATCAAACCGCTTACGGCAACCAGGTTTTAAGTAATACCGCCAGTATGAATCCGGCGGCCTTTATTGCCTCCGGTGCCACCTTTGCCGGTGAGCAGGGTATAGCCATTCAGGACAGCCCCTCCCTCAGGCTTATGCCGGAAACCGGTTTTACCTTTTCTGCCTGGATCAAGCCGGAAGGTACCCAGCTGAATAACTATCTGTTGTATCGTAAAAGTGGTGCTACCGAACTGGTGGTGGGCATTGACGGGAATATTCTGTACAGCCAGTTCAAGGAAGGCGGTTCGGTATTTGAAACGCCCCGTTCCATTATGCTGGCAGAAGACACCTGGCAGCATATTGCCGTGGTGCTGAAGCAGCAGGAAATGAGTATCTTTCTGAACGGTAATGCCGTTATGACTGTGCCGCTGACGCTGGTGGAAATGGGCGGCAATGTTTATCTGGGTTCCGACGATACCGGTGGCCACGGGTTCGTCGGTGAAATGGACGAAATCCGGCTTGCAAAAACGGCTCGCTCATCAGAGTGGCTGACGCTGGCGGTGAGCAATCAGGGGCAGCCGGACAAATTACTGGCGCCACAACCGGGAGAGCAATTGGGGGATGCCGGCGGCTCTAATGGTTTTTTCAGCGTGATCTTTACCAGTACCGGTGAATCCGGCTGGGTGATCATTATGTTGCTGGCACTCATGGGGCTGGTAAGTTGGATGGTCATGATTGGTAAAGCACTTTATATCAATCATGTGCGTAAAGATAACGACGCCTTTCTCCGTCAGTATCGCGAACTGGGTAACGACGACCCCGCCATGCTGGATCATGAAGAAACAGAAGAGGAAAAAGAGTTATCGGGTACGCCCATTGCCCAGGCCATTTTCGGCAAGCACGATCATTTTCAGAGTTCACCTATCTATCATCTTTACCATCGCGCAATCCGCGAGGTGCATGATCGTATGGGGTCAACCGCCAGCGCCAAAGCCGCTGCTTTAACTCCGCAGGCCATAGAAGCTATCCGTGCTGCTCTGGATGCGGATATGACCCGCGAAATGCAAAAACTGAATGGCCAGATGGTACTGCTGACCATCGCGATCAGTGGTGGCCCTTTCCTGGGCCTGTTGGGCACCGTGGTGGGGGTAATGATTACCTTTGCTGCCATAGCAGCCACAGGCGACGTCAATATCGCCGCCATTGCACCCGGTGTGGCAGCGGCGCTGCTCACCACGGTAGCGGGTTTGTTTGTGGCCATCCCCGCGCTCTTTGGCTACAACTGGCTGGCATCCCGCATCAAGGAAGCCATTGTGGATATGCGGGTGTTCAGCGATGAGTTTATATCGCGGGTAGCCGAATACTACGGCGAATAGGGGAGCAGATATGCGTAGCAATATCGACGAAAACGACATCTATGATGACATCAATGTCACGCCCATGCTGGATCTGTCCTATGTGCTGCTGATTATTTTTATCATCATGACCACCGCCACCGTGCAGGGAATTACCGTGGATCTGCCCAAGGCCAGTTCCACTCCCAGTCTGGCCAAGCCCAAAACCAAGGCCGTCACCATTACCCAGGATGGCACCATCTACCTGGATACTTACCCGGTCACCCTGCAGGAACTGGAATCCCTGATACAGCAATACAAGGCTGTGGATCCGGAACTGCCGGTGGTGATCAAGGCGGATGCCTCCATTCAGTATCAGCGGGTAGTGGATGTGCTCGATCTGATGGGGCGAATGGAAATACATCAGATAGGTCTGGTGACCAAGAAACTGGTCAAATAACGATTATGTCTGCCAGAACTGCATTTGCCAGACATATGCCCGCAGTGCTCACGGTGGTGGCCCTGTGCTTTGCTGTGGGAATTGGTTTCTGGATCAAGCAATACCTGGCCAAAGATGCCAAGGAACCCAAAAAAATCGTGCAGCAGATCACTATCGTTGCACCGCCGCCGCCACCCCCGCCGCCACCGGAGCCGGAAGAAAAGCCCGAACCGGAAATAGAAGAGGAAGTGGTGGAAGAACCGGTGGATGAGGCCATGCCGGAAGACACCATGGAGGAGGTGGCTGGTCAGGACCTGGGAATAGACGGCGATGGCAGCGCGGGCTCTGATGGTTTTGGACTGGTGGCCCGTAAAGGTGGCCGGGGCCTGCTGGGGGGAGGAAGCGGCTATGCCGCTGATATCCAGGCCTCCATTACCGACGTGATTTCCGGAGATGATCGCCTGCGGTATGAGGAGTACAGCGCGGTGGTAAAACTCTGGATCAATCCCATGGGCGTACTGGAGCGCTTTGAACTGGATCAGAAAAGCGGCGATCCGGAAACCGAAAGACGATTGAAACAATTATTGGCTAACCTTGGCCGTTTTACAGACGGGCCACCGCTGGAAATGCCACAGCCCATTAAATTGCGTATTCGATCCCAGCTATAACGCAACTTGCATATTGAATTTTGACCGTGGGGTTTACCTATGAAGTATCTAGCCATGGCAGGCGCGCTTGTGCTTGGCCTTTCTTCCTGGCATGCCAGTGCAGAAGATAATCCACAAGGTGATTCGCAGGATGGCCCCCGGCGGCCACCGGCGGTAAGCACCGAAGATCTGCTGAATATTCTGATACAACAGGGTCTGATTGATCAGTCGCAAGTGAAAGAGATCGTTAAAAAAGCCCAGGATAAAACCCGGGCCGGATTCAATGGTTCAGTGGAAACGGTTGAGGAATCCGAAGCAGACCAGCCCCAGGAAGTGGAAGATGGTGTGGTGCGAGTGCCCTACGTGCCGGACTATATAAAGGAAGAAATCCGCGACAAGGTGCGCCTGGAGCTGCGCGAGGAAGTAGTGGGGGATGTGATGTCCCAGGCCGAGAAAGAACGCTGGGGTGTGCCGGGAACCACACCCGACTGGACTCACCGTATCAAGGTGACCGGCGATGTGCGCCTGCGGACAGAGAGCACTATTTTTGATGACAAAAACAATGATGACTTGAGCAAAAGAGCCTACGTTGATTTCAACAAGATCAATGACGCTGGCGTACGGGAAGAGGATATATCAGATCAAATCAATATCACCGATAATCGCACGCGTCTCAGAACCCGTATGAGGCTGGGTATCAAAGCGGAAGTAACTCCTGGCTTTAATGCCGAGGCTCGGCTGGTTACCGGTAAAAGTTCTGATCCCGTTTCAGAGAATCAGACACTGGGTAATTACGGCAAGAGTTTTGAACTGAGTCTGGATCGCGCGAACCTGCAATATAAAAGCTTTGAAAATAACCTGCAGGTAGTGGGTGGCCGCTTCAAAAACCCGTTTTTCCACACGGACCTGGTCTGGGACAGCGATTACCATTTTGACGGTGTTGCAGCGACTTATTGGTTTAATCGGGGTAATACCTGGGAAGATGATGATATCCAGATGGATCCCTATGTGCGTGGTGGCGTCTTCCCGCTGGATGAATTTGCGGAATCAGAAAGCGATCGCTGGTTGTATGGACTGCAAACCGGTTTTCATTATACCTGGTGGGATCAGGATGTATTCTCCATGGGGCTGGCTTACTACCATTACGAAAATATTACAGGTGATTACAATTCTCCGGGTGGCAGAGAAAAGGACTATACAGCGCCTGGATTTCTGCAAAAGGGGAATACTCTCTATAACCTGAAAAATGATACCGACGGAAATGATCCTGCAGAGGTACTCTATGGCCTGCTGGGTGAATACCGACTGCTTAATCTGACCATGCAATACGATATCGCTGCCTTTGCGCCTCATCATGTCATTCTGACCCTGGATCTGGTACAGAATATCGGGCTGGATGAAGATGAAATGCGCGAACGTTTCAGCCGAACCAATAATGATACCGTGGTGAACACCACTGTCACATCAGAGTCAGATATTTCTGGTAAAGATGGGATTGAAGAACGGGATTTTGGCTACCAGCTCGGCGTTACCTTTGGCTGGCCGGTGGTATCCAAGCGCGGCGACTGGCAGGCATCGCTGATGATCAGAAATCTTGAGCGTGATGCGGTGCTGGACGCCTTTGCAGATTCTGACTTCCATCTGGGTGGTACCGATGGCAAAGGGTTTATTCTGGAAGGCAAATACGGCCTGTGGGAAGAAACCTGGATGCAGTTCCGCTGGCTCAGTTCGGAAGCAATTCATGGTAATGAGCTGGGTGTGGACATCTATCAGATAGATGTGAACGCCCGCTTTTAACGGAGGTCTCCTATGAAGACTATCAGCCTGATGCTGGCGGCGTTGCTGCTGATGCCCGGTGCTGCCTTTGCCGACAAGGCATTGCAAAACGCGCTGGCAAAAGCGCAGTTTATGTTACGCCAGGCCAATGCAGAAAAAATCACCCTGCAAAAAGAAAAAAACGAGCTGCAACAGGCATTTGATGCCTATAAGGAAGAAAAAGAACAGGAAATCCGCAGCAAGGAAAAGGGTAACAAGAAACTCTCGGGGCAGATCAGTGATATCAAGGACAGGTACGTGGCCCTGCACGGCGAGTTCAATGAGCTGCGCGGCCGCTATATCGAAACCCTGCAGGAAAACAAGCAGCTGCAATCCAACCTGAATATCCAGAAAGAGAATTTTCAGCTGTGTTTTGATAATAATCGCAAGCTGTTTGATGTGAACCAGGAGATTCTTTCCCAGTACGAAGGCAAGGGTTTCTGGGAAGTGGTGAATCAGAAGGAACCCATGCTGGGCCTGAAACAGGTGGAAATAGAAAACCTGGTGCAGGAATACCAGTACAAGAATGAAGACCTTCTGGTGTCCGAAGCCTTGCTGAACGAATCCAGAGAACAGCAGATACCCTGATAGCTGCTCCTGTCAGATAGATAATACCAGCATTTTCTGTTACCGGTTCTGAAGCCCGGCCATTTATGGTCGGGCTTTTTTGGTTTCCGGGCTTTGAATCAGGTTTTATGAATCCCTGATTTTCCCCTCCCGATGAAAAATTACCTTTCTGGTTGTCCGATTCAGGTCTGTTTTCAGGCGCTGGCCGTTTTATTGCTTAAATACCCGGCAATTTCAATATTCCCGCAATATTTCTTATGTCGCCCTGTCACTACTTTGTATTTCAAAATTCACCCAAAAAGATGCTCAAGTTGCTACATTATGGGCCATGAAAAAAGCTTAAAACGTAAAGCAATTCAGTGTGTTCCAGAGTGCTTGTTGATTGACGTAATGGGGGTTTAAATGAGTCAAAAAAAGCAGAGCGTTTCGGTGCGGCTCAGTGAGTCGGATCTGAGAAAAATAAAAGACATTTCCAAAAGATTGGGGGTGAAAGATTCAGAGTTGTTCCGCTTCATTATCAAAAACACCCTGGCCAAACTCCTGCCTTTTCAGAATGAAGGCGTAAAAGGCGTGGACCTGATTCCCGCGCTTATCGATTGTGCCGGTGACCTTTCCCATTATCTGGACATTGATACGGATCATCTTGAGGAAATCGTGAACGGTGGTGTGCGCGACCCGGAGAAGCGGGTGGAAAAGGCAGATCTGGATATGCTGGCGCTGGCAAGCGTGGGTGCATCCTATGTGAGCTATAAGTTATCCGAGCTGCGCAGCCAGCCGGTGGACGAAGCCAAACTGGAAGATGCCCTGCGGGAATACCTGTACGGTAAATATCTGGGTGGCGACGAAGTGAATACGGGGGAAAACCGGAGTGTAGCGGTAAAAAAGCCGGTGGTCCCTATCAATCAGAAAACTGACAGGATAATTGTGGGAGGAAAACATTATGTTCAGTAAAGGAATCCGGTTGCTCGCCGTAATGGCGGCGCCCTTTGTTTGTATGTCTCAGGCGGCGGCGCTGACCATCAGCAGCCAATTGGGTAGTGGTCATCTTGTGATTGATCAGCCAGCCATTGCGGAGACAGTGTGGAATGGTGGTGCTGGTGATAACCAGATAGAGCCGGGTTCTGTGATTACGCCCATAAGCCCTGCACCACAGCAGGTGCTTTACGAGAGTGTAGAGTTTGTCAACGGCACCGAAGCCAATGTCACCAGCCTGGGTGGCCTGATGCAGGGAGAATACCAGCTGACCCTGACTGACTTCGTGTTCCCGTCAGCCTTTGAAGCCCTGGGAGCGACTATCAGTACGGCGACAGAGGTCATCGATCAGGTGCTGCTGGGCGACGGCCAGACACAGGGCATATTGAACTTTAATATTGCCGGCAGCGATTCCTATTACCTGTCAGTATTTGGCATGGCATCCGGCGATTACAATCTGGGGCTGTATGGAATTGAGCTGCAATCTGTGAGTGTGGCGGCAGTACCTTTACCCCCTGCTGCCTTTCTTATGCTGTTCGGTCTAGGAACTCTGGCGTTTGTAAAGCGTCAAAAAATCCGCTCATAAAATCTGTTCTGCCTGAGCAGCCATTCGTGATCTGAACGAATGGCTGCTTTTGCGTCTGTTTTACTCTTATTAAGTCAGTTCCTTAACGGGTATATGACAATTGTGTGATATTTGGCTATCGCTTGATCTGAAAACTTTGTTAGTGAAAGAAATCCGAAACACATCTTTCATAAACTAGAGCCCATCAGTTATCTGGATCAGGAAGAAGTTATCAATGTTTATCCGGCAGTCTGTGCGACAGCACACCGCAACTTTCCGCTTTCTGTTGCTGGCGGTTTCTCTGTTCGTTGGCAATGTGGCCATGGCTGATAGCGAATACCGCCTGCAACCCGGGGATATTGTGGAAGTCTCTGTATGGAAAGAACAGGATTTGCAGCGGGATTTGCTGGTATCACCGGATGGACGTGTTTCCTTTCCCCTGGTGGGGCACTTGCAGGCAGCAGGAAAAACCGTTGAAGCGTTGAATCAGGAGTTTATCCGCAAGCTTGCTGTGTATATTCCTGAACCCAGTGTCACTGTATTGCTCAAGGATACTGCCGGCAGCCGATTTTTTGTGATCGGCAAGGTAAACCGCCCGGGGCAGTACCCCATGAATCAGCCGGTGACGGTTTTACAGGCACTGAGCATGGCGGGTGGCACCACCACCTATGCCAAAACGGAAGACATCAAGGTGGTGCGCAGCGCCGACACCCAAAGCGCCATACCGTTTAATTATGATGATATTAAAGACGGGGAAAAACTGACCCAGAACATTCGTTTGCAAAGCGGCGATGTTGTGGTAGTGCCCTGACCCCCATGGCGAAGTTGATGGACAAAACCCCTGTGCCCATGGGAATGCGCCTGTTGCCGCTCTTTGCTTTATTGTTCGGTTCGTTCGTTCATGGCGCGGAAAACCGGATCACGGCAAACCTGGGGTTAGCGGTATTTGCGGACAATAACTATGGCCTGGATACCGCAGATAAAGATGCAGTGGCCGGTTCGCGTCAGATAGCAGGAATAGAATACAGCCGTCGTACGGAAATCAGCGGCTGGGAGCTGGGGGCGGATGTAACCGATACCTACCTCAGAGAAAGTGAACAGAATGAAACGGATTTTTATGATCTGTCCGGTAAATACGATCGGCGCTGGTTGCGCAGCACATTTAACGGCGAACTCAGCACCCGGCATGACAGTACCCTGAGCGATGAATTGCTTGCTACCGGGCCTGCTACCGTGGATGTGGACCGGGAACGTCACCGGGCTGTGTTGCAGGGTAACCACTACCTGTCGGAAACCCTGTTGCTGGGGGCAAACCTGAACGGGGAAGCGGTAAATTTTAAAGACAATAGCGCATCGCTGACCGAGTACCATTATTACGCGCTCAGTGTGCAGCCCCGGTGGTTATACAGTCCCCAGGCATCGGTGTTTGTCAGTTTGTCTGCGGACAAAGTGGCTTACCAGGACAGAACCCGGGCCGATTTGCAGGGCCGGTTTCAGGACAGTTTTCCCGATGAGATCAGTTCCCGTGGTCTGGGGGCTGGCTGGGCCTACCGGGCCAGCGAAACACTGGACTATAGCCTGAGCCTGGGTTATCGGGAGTCCCGTTATAAAACAGCTCTGGTGGCAGTTTTTCTGGAAGAGCCTTTGATCGACAAGGAGTCGGGCACCGGAATCACCATAGACGGCAGCCTGAACTACACCGGTGAAAGGTCGGCTGTCAGTTTGAATGCACGACAACAGGCCAGACCCAACAGTGCCGGGGACGTGGTGGATGAGCGAACCCTATCCGTTGGACATCGCTATAACCTGAATGCAACGGCGTTTTTGGCCACGGACCTGAGTTATACCGAGCAGCGCAGCGAGCTGGAAAGCCAGCAGGCGGATGATCTGGATTCGCTGCGGGCCAACATGCGGCTGGTATACCGGTACCGGGAAAACCTGGAGCTGTTCAGCAATGTCCGTTACCTGGCCAGGGAACTGGTTAACACGGATGAGAAAGCCGAATCCTCCCGGTTGGAGTTTGGTTTACGCTGGAACCTGCAGCCGTTGATCTGGTAATGGGCAGTTTACCAGGTTTACCAGGCTTAACAGGATAAGCAGGAAACACAGGACACACTGAAAAAGAGGACAGGTAACACGTGGAATCGCGGTTTAGTTTGGCAGAATACCTTAGAGCCCTGCAGCGTCGTAAAAAAGTCGCCTTGCTGTGTTTTATGCTGGTGGCAGTGGCCAGTATCAGCTATGCCATTCTGGCAAAGCCCACCTATCGATCGTCAGCCACTATTCTGATCGAGCAACAGGAAATTCCCCAGGATCTGGTGCGTTCAACCGTCACCAGCTTTGCGGATCAGCGGATTCAGATGACCATACAAAGGGTCATGACCTTTGCCAAACTGAGTGAGCTGATTAAAAAGCATGACCTGTACCGGGATGAACGGGAAAAAGAACCACTGGAAGTGGTGGTGGAACAAATGCGTGAGGATATCAATCATCGCATGATCAGCGCCGAGGTGGTGGACCCCCGTAGCGGTCGGCCGGTGGAGGCGACTATTGCCTTCAGTATTGCCTACCAGAATGAAAGTGCCAAAACCGCTCAGACTGTTGCCAATGAATTAACGTCGTTATTTCTGAAAGAGAATATTCGTAACCGAACCGAAATGGCCGAAGAGGCTGAATCCTTTCTCTCCGCCGAGGTGCAGCGACTGGAGAGAAAATCCGTTGAGCTGGAACGCCTGCTGGCAGAATTCAAGGAAGAAAACCTGCGTAAACTGCCACAATTGACCGACCTCAATATCAACCTGCTTGACCGGGCCGAACGGGAGTATTTTGATCTCAGCCGTCAGATTCAGGCGCTGGAAGAACGCAAGGTGTACCTGGAATCCCAGTTGAGCCAGCAGGATCCACAGGCTGCCACCGTGGGGGATTCCAGGGACACGGTGCTGACGCCCGCTGCCCGGACCAGAATGTTGCAAAACCGTTACCTGTCACTGCAGGCGAAGTATTCCGACAAGCATCCGGATGTCATCAAAACCAAACGGGAGCTTGATAAGCTGATTGGTGACGGTGAGTTGCCCCAGGACAAACGTTTTGTGAATCAGCAGCTGGAAATCTACGAAGTGGAACTCGCTGCCTTGCGCACCGAATACGGCAGCGAGCACCCGGAGGTAACGGCACTGGAAAAAACAGTGGCACGATTCCGTGCAAGCGCGGACTCACTGCAGGCAAACGATAGCAGTGAAGCGCAGCAGGGAGCGGATAATCCCGCCTACGTGCAACTGGCTGCGTCCCTTGAAGCGGTAAAGGTGGATCTGCAGCATTTCCGGGAAAGCCGGATAAAAGCAAAGAACAAACTGGACCGGCTGGAGCAGTCATTACTGGATGCGCCGGCTGTGGAACAGCAATACCGGGCGCTATCGCGGGATTACGAAAATACCTCCCGCAAATATCAGGAACTGAAATCCAAACAACTGGAAGCGGGGCTTGCCAGAAGTCTGGAACAGGAACGCAAGGGTGAACGTTTTACACTGATTGAGCCGCCATTGCTGCCGGTAAAACCGGTGAGCCCGAACCGGCCGCTGATTGTGGTGGCAGGACTGGTGTTTGCCATTGCCGCAGGGCTTGGCGTGGTGTTTCTGCTGGAAAAAACCGATTACACGATACGCACGCAAAGCGCCCTTAAGCAGTTTACCGGCGCCAATCCCCTGGCAGTGATCCCCCACATCACAACGGTTGAGGAAGTGGTGGCCCGGAAAAGAACCAATGCCTTGGTGCTGGCGGCGTTAGCAGCGTCGCTGATTGCGGTAACCATCACCGTGCATCTGGCGCTGATGCCCCTGGATGTGCTCTGGTACGTTGCCCTGCGTAAACTGGGTTAGGAGATAGCGGTATGGAAAGAATCAAAGAAGCGATTGAGCAAGCCGCGCGTAACCGCGAACAGGTCCATGCAGATACCGGGAAACTGGTGAATGTGGCGCTATCGTATCAAGAGTCGCCAGCGCAGGAATCGACATCCCGGGAGTCGTCCTTCAAGCCGGTGCGCCACAATGTTTCCACAGGCAGTGTCTCCACAGGCAGCAGCCTGCAATATCCGATTCATTATGAAACCACACAGGTACATCCGGTTAGCAGCGACTGGCTGCAACAGCATCGTATTCTGAACGAGGTTTCGGACCCTGCCGTACTGCAAGCGTACAAATTACTGCGCACCCAGGTGTTGAAAAAGCTGCGCGATAATCACTGGAACAGCATGGCGGTACTCAGTGCCCGCAGTGGCCAGGGCTCAACGCTGACGGCGATTAATCTGGCCATCAGTATTGCCATGGAGTTCCGGCATACCGCTATGCTGGTGGATTTTAATCTGCGCCGCCCGGGGATACATAGTTACTTCAATTTCGAACCGGTACTGGGCGTAAGCGATTACATGCTGCATGGCACCGATATTCGCGAAATGCTGTTCAGTCCGGGCGTGGAAAGCCTGGTGGTGTTGCCCGGCAGGGAAGCCTTCGATCATTCATCGGAGCGGTTAATGTCACCGGATGTGCAGCAATTGGTGACAGAAATAAAACAGCGCTACAGCTCACGGATTATTATTTTTGATTTGCCACCGGTACTGGAAGCCGATGATGCGGTGGCGTTCCTGGACCAGTTTGATGCGGGTTTGCTGGTGGTGGAAGAGGGCAAGACCAAAAAGCCGGACATTGCCGCGGTGGCCGATCTTATCGGCAATAAACCGTTGCTGGGCACCGTACTGAACAACGCGTCGGATTAGCACCATGTATGAAGCCTTCTACAAACTGAAGTCTCGGCCGTTTTCATTGCTGCCAGATCCGGGCTTTATCTATCTTGGCAAAGAACATGATCTGGGATTTTCCATTCTGCGCTACGGCCTGACCAATGAAGCAGGCTTTACCGTGCTGACCGGCGAAGTCGGTACCGGCAAAACCACCCTGGTCAGACATTTGCTGAATCATCTGGATGATTCAGTCGCTGTGGGGCTTATATCCAATACTAATATGCAGCTGGCTCCCATCTTGGAATGGGTAGCGGATGCGTTTTCTGTTGATGTCAGCCGCCATCAGGGACTGGCACTTTACAATGCACTGGTGGATTGCTTTCTCGAACACTACGGTGCCGGGCGCCGGGTATTGCTGGTGGTGGACGAAGCCCAGAATCTGGATAAGGAATCCCTGGAAGCCCTGCGGCTGATTTCCAATATTAACGCGGATCATCATCAGATAGTGCAGATTATCCTGGTGGGTCAACCGGAATTGCGAACCCGTTTGCAGGACCCCGGTTTGCGCCAGTTTGCGCAACGGGTTTCGGTGGATTATCACCTGTCACGGCTGACGCTGGTGCAGATCAACAATTATCTGAAACACCGCCTGCGGGTGGCGGGCGCCAGTCGTATGTTGTTCGACAAACAAGCCGTGGGTCAGATTGCTTATCACAGCGAAGGCATTCCCCGCCTGATTAATAATATCGCCGATCTGGGCCTGGTTTATGGTTTTGCCCGCAGGCAACCGATAGTTACCGAAGAGGTGATCCGTGAAGTGGTTCAGGATCGCAATAAAAACGGCATACTGCCCACCGGCAAAATGGCGGCGGCCTGTTATCAGGCCTGATGCATCATGAGTGTGTTTCTTTCCTTTGTCTGGGCAACCTATCTGGCCACCGCACCGGTTTACTGGCTGCCGGGCATTGGTCCGGGGCTGTTGCTGATATTCAAAACCCTGGCGGTATCCTCGGCCGTGTTGTTGGCGGTGGGAGTGCTACTGCTCAGGGACAGGCTGCGTTTTCCGGGCGGCATCGCCGGACCGGCGGTTTTTGTGGTGCTGGTGCTGGCATCCGTATTTGGCATGCTGCAGGCTGAATCAGACGTGGCTGTTAAAACCCTGCGTGATTATTTTTTTGGTTTTACAGCCTTCTATGCGGTTTATGCTCTGAAGCGCCAGGACTTGTTGAAAGACCACCTGTTAGCACTGGCCGCTTTGTTTATTGTGTGTCTGTGTGCACTGGTTTGTCTGGCGGAGTTTGCCGGAGCACCCGCACTGAAGGCGCCGGCTGTTTTTAATGGCTACCCGGTGACCTTTGCCGGGTTTTCTTCCCTGCGCACCGGTTGGTCCAACGGTATCTCCCTGTATGTGGCCTTTCTGTTTATTCCGTTTTGTCTGAGTCAGCGCTATCGCTGGCCGTTGCTGGTTCTGGCATTTGCCGGAAGCTTTGTGATTCTTACCTCACAATTTGTGGTGGGGGGCAGGGCCGGTATGCTGGCCACCTTGCTGGCGTTGGTGTTGATCAGTTACCGGGTGCTGCCCAAACCGGTGCTGGCACTGATTGTTTTTATTGCGGCTCAGGTGGTGTTGCTGAACATGGATCTGTTCTATGAACACCTGCGCCTGGATAGACTGGACGAACAGCAGGTGGATCTGGGGGATGTGGATCACTTTTCTGCGGGCCGGGTGGGCTCTTATCTGTTTGCGCTGGAAAAATTTGCGGAAAGCCCGTTGTTTGGTCATGGCTTTGGCAACGTCAAAATGTCCGGCCATCATATTCACAATATGTGGTTGCGAATTCTGGCGGAAGCCGGTTTGTTTCCACCCTTGATTTTTGGTGTTTTCCTGGCCTATGTGCTGGCAAGAAAAAAGCCAACCCGGGTTCAACACAAGGCATTGCAGCCTCACCAGTTATATAAGGTGGTACTGCTACAGGGTGTACTGATTTCGATGCTGGAACCCAGTGCCATTCTGGGAGCGTTCCAGAATTCCGCCAACTGGTGGGTCAGTCTGGGGATGGTGCTGGCCTACGTGGACAGTGAAACCGATCCGGATAGCGCAGCGGAGGCGGTTGATCCCCCGGCGGCGCGTTCACAGGGAGCCCTGTTTAATTATGCTTAAAAAGTTTCTCGGCTACGGCGCGCTGGAAGGCGCCAGCCGGTTTCTGAATTGGGCCATGATATTCTTGTTAGGAATATTTCTGGCGCCCTCTGCGTTCGGGAAAATTTCCCTGGTAGTGGCCATGGAAGGGGTGCTGCTGGCCATCTTTGTGTTTGGTCTTGATCGCAGTGTGCTGCGTTACTATCACGAGCAGCCGGAAAGAATCCTCACCATCGTATTGCGGGTGTGGGGAGGCCTGTCTCTCGGCGTGGCAACCATCCTGTTGCTGGCCAATGGGGTGGGTGGGGTCGGTGAGGCCGGTGAGGTAAAAGGCTACAGCCATTGGCTGGGAGTAACAGCCACCGGCGACTGGGCGCTTGTTCTGCTGCTGGCGCTGGTTTTGTCTTTTCATCGACTGTGTCTTGCCATTGCGCGGGTGGAGGATGATCTGGCAGCCTTCAGGAATTTGCGCATTCTGGTGCAGGTTGTGCGTTTTGTGCTGGTGTTGGGGACAGTGGTCTGGCTGCAATCAGATCCGTTTTACACCTATATCCTCGGGACATTGGTACCAGTAACACTGATGTGTGTGATGTATTTTGTTCCGGTTGTTTTGCGCTATCGGCGGGGCCGTTATCAGGCTTCAGATAAAAACGCTGCTGAATCCACTGCTGGTTCTTTGCCTTACAGTACCCGCCAGATTATTCGCTTTTCCCTGCCATTTATTCCTCATGTGCTTTTCAGTGTGTTTTTGAGTTATATCGATCGTTTTATGCTGGCCAACTATATGGATGAAACCGCAGTGGGCCGTTATACCTTTGCCTATATGCTCGGTAGCTGCCTGTCGTTTCTCTATGCTTTTGTTGCCATTGTGTATGAGCCCTACCTGTTCCGGCAGGCGGATAACCCGGAACGTATCGGCCGTTTGCAGAAACAGTATTTAACCGTGCTGCTGACGGCCGCTGCGCTGGCATCGACAGGCCTGCTGGGCGGTGTGCTTCTGTTTGCGCCCTGGTTTGAAGCCCGGGGTTATACCGGTGTTACCGAAATCACCCCCATGATTCTGGTAGCGCATATGGTGCATGTATTCTATCTGCGAGCCAATAATGAACTGGCACTGCAACAGAAAACCGGTTATATCGCGCTGGCGAGTTTTCTGGCCGCAGTGTTCAACGTGGCTATGAATGCAGTGCTGATTCCGGCGTTTGGTATTGCCGGGGCCGCCATGGCCACGCTGGGTGGTTACCTGTTAATGGCACTGGTGATCATGTTGTTTGCCGGTAAACACAACAAGCGATTTATCGACCGGGAGGTGGGGTTACTGTTTGCTGCTATGGTGATGGTATCGCTGGCGGTTTGCCGGTTGCTGAATCACTGGAGTGTCATGATCCCCGTTGTTGCAGTTTTGTTGCTGTCATCGCTGATGCTGCTGCGAACCCTGGGCCGGCAAAAGCTGGTGCTTGATGTAAGCCAGAGTTGAGCTGAAAGGCCTATCGAGAAAGCTTTTCAAGAAAGTCCCGGGTTTCCAGCCACCAGGGGTTGTCGTCTTGCCATTCCAGGCGGGCCGATGCCGGTGTCCAGATCACAACACCATCGGCATGGGCCTTGACCAGCTCCAGCTGCTGGCGCCAGAAGGCACGTGGCAGATCCTGGTGCTTCAGGCGACGGTTGCTGTCGTGAAACTGTGGCCACAGAAACACGTATACCGGTTTGTTGTATTGTCGGGCTTCACGAATATTGGCCAGTGCATAATCTCGCCAGCCTTCGGGGTTGGGATAAAAAGTGTAGAGCGAAGGAAAAACCGCGTCCGCCTTGTCCGCCAGCGGTGCCACTTTGCGGTTGTGATGTTGCCACTGTGTCATGGCCTGTTGATCCTGTTTTACCGGGGCCCAGTAATTTCGCTCCGGTGTCAATCCGTAGTAACCAATCTCCCTGCCGGGCAGCCGGCGCTGAAACAGTGCCAGCACACTGCTGAGCCGGGCCATGTTGCCGCTGGCCTTTTCAGTATCTGTCAGCTTCCAGTGTTCAATATCAAGACATACGACTTTTATGTCAGTGGGCAAACGACTCAGGGATTGATTGATGCTGACCAGATCAATGTTGTCGCCGGCATGTGGTCCGCCCCAGAGTGCCCGGGTACCCAGCAGGGCAATGGGCTCCATGCCATAGCGGGACAAATCCGGTTTGTTGCGATGCTGTATGGCATCAAATACCCGAAAGCCTCCCTTGGGCGCAGCGGCGGGCTGATGCTCTGCCCTGCCGGCTTGCCTGAGTTCGGTGGCGCTGCAGGCGCTGATGCTGAAAACCATAAGGATTGCCAGCAAAAACCAATCGGCTGGCAGTGGGGTTTTTGTTTTCATCTAGATGCAATCTTACTGTCGCAGAATGTCCAGATCAGAGAATAAGACGTTTTTGTTAAGCGGAAATGACCCGCCACTCTATATGGACAGGCAAACCTGTATTAAAAACATGGAATTTCAGCACAATGAGCTTGCCGGTGATGCCCCCATGGACGTGCTGGTGGTGTATCACTATGTGGCGCACTACCGGGAACCTGTCTTCATAGAGCTGATGGAAAACGGTGCCTGTCGCTACCGGCTGTCCTGTGGCGACAAGTTGAATGAGCCCAGTATGAAAGTGGTGGATGCGGAATCGCCCATCTATCACGACAGTGTCAAATTAAAGAATGTCTGGTTCGGCAAGCATTTTCTGTGGCAGTCCGGCATCAACCGGATTCTTTTTCACCCCGCCAAAGTCATTATTTTACTGGGCAATATGTATTTTATTTCCAGCTGGATGATTTTGCTGCTGGCAAAACTCACCGGTAAAAAAGTGCTGCTGTGGACTCACGGGGTCAAGCGGGACAGTGATGGCGCCAGGGAACGTATTCGCGACTGCTTTTACCGGCTGTCTGACGGCTTGCTGTTATACGGTACCCGGGCACGACGTTTGTTGGGCAAGCGCGGACTGCCCATTGACCGCATGTATATTGTTTATAACTCACTTGACCATGCGAGGATGAAGCAGATTGATCAGTCATTAACACCGGAAGATATTGCTGCGGTCAGGCAGGAGTTTGCTATCCCGGAAGATGCAACTGTGCTGATATCCTCCAGCCGGTTGAGTGTGAATAAAAAGCTGACGCTGTTGTTACAGGCTGTCAGGGAAATGACCGCGCAAGGCAGCCATGTGTACTGCCTGATTGTGGGGGATGGGGAAGAGCGTAGCCGGCTGGAAACTTACATCGACACACAGGGCCTGAGTAATGTGAGATTGCTGGGGGCCTGCTATGACGAAGCCCGGCTGTGTCAGTTATTTCGTGCATCCGACATTTGTGTGGTTCCGGGTGATATCGGCCTGAGTGCCATACACGCTATGACCTACGGCGTACCTGTGATTACTCATAATGATCTGAATTCCCACGGGCCGGAGTACGAAGCCGTTATAGAAGGCCGCACGGGGTTTCTTTTTCGGCGTGACAGCGTCAGCGATCTTGTCGCCAGGATAAACGAACTCCGGCAACTGTTGCAGACCCGCCCCATCGATGTCTCCGGAGAATGCCGGGCGCTGATTGAAAAGCACTATACGCCGGCGGCGCAGCGCCATGCTATCGACAGAGCCGTGCAGGCCACTGTCGGGACCGGGTGACGATAATGGTAAAGATGAAATGGTTCAAAGAATGGTTGCGCATTGTTCTGGGTGCTTTTCGCAAGCTGAATCTGCGCTGGCAAAATCCGTCGTTGCGTATCGGTAAGGGTTTTTTCTGCTGCAGTGGCTGCAAGTCGTCCCGAGCCCGGGACATTATCATAGGCGATAACTTTTATATGGGGCATAACTGCTACCTGTCCTGTCATGCCCGCATTGGTAACGATGTGCTCTTTGCTTCCGGTGTGGCCCTGGTGGGAGGGGATCACAAGGTGGATGATCTGAGTGTGCCTATAAGGCTTTCCGGTAGAGACACCATTAAAACCATTGTGATCGGAAATAACGTTTGGATAGGCCATGGTGCCATCGTCATGCACGGAGTCACTATCGGCGAGGGCGCTATTATTGCAGCCGGCTCCGTGGTTACCCGGGATGTACCGCCCAATGCTATTTACGGTGGTAATCCTGCAAAACTTATCCGGTTCAGAGGCCTGGTGGATGAACCCGGCGAGGAGGCTGTATGTTCGATGTCAGTGTAATTATTCTCACCTTTAATGAAGAAAAAAATATTCGCCATGCCATTGAGTCGGTGAGTGACTGGGCAGAAACCATTTTTGTTGTGGATTCCTACAGCACGGATCGCACCGTGGATATTGCACTGGAGTATGAGCGGGTATTTGTAGTGCAGCACGAATTTGTTAATTTCTCGGCCCAATGGAACTGGGCTTTGCAGGCGTTACCGATCAAAACCGGCTGGACCCTGAAACTGGATGCCGATGAGCGGGTAACGCCTGAATTCAAGTCCGAAGTGCCGGAAGTTGTCAGGAACCATCCGGGTATCAGCGGTATTTATTTTCGCCGTAAAATGTTTTTTATGGGGCAGCCCATTGTGAACGGCGGCTATTCCAGCACCTATAAACTGCATCTGTGGCGCACCGGTAAGGCGGTTTTCGAAAACCGCGAAGTGAATGAACATACCATCATAGACGGCCCCACCCTCCGAATTACGTCCTTTATCGATCATCACGATTTCAAATCCATCAGTGACTGGATTGCCAAGCACAATCGCTATTCTTCCATGGAAAGCCGTTGTCTGATTCAGGGGAATGTTGCCGGGGATATTACGCCAAGATTGTCCGGCAGCCCCTATGAACGAAAGGCCTGGCTGCGGGGTGTTTACCGGAAAATGCCTTTCCGCCATGTTGCCTATTTTCTTTACCGCTATCTGTATCAACGGGCTTTTATGGACGGCATGGTCGGGTTTCGTTACTGCCTGCTGCATGCCTTTTACCGGTACTGGATTGATCTCAAGTATGAGGAATATCTTCGTTCCGGCGAACAGCCTGAAGTGCAATGGCCAACCCGGGGCAGTGCCCATCCGGTGGTGAAAGTATCTACCCTGCAGCGACAGGTGGATGGCGCCTTGAACGTGCCCAGTGCGGCGGCCGGTTAATAGTGAGCAGCCGGCCTGACGAACGGACTGAGGAAAGTATTGCCGAAACTGTTTCCGAATCTATTGATTAAAGGTTTGTTGAAAGGTTTGATGAAAGGCTTGTTAAGCTGCTGGGTTGTAATGTGCCTAACACTGCTCACCGGTTGCGGCTCGCATGGGAATGGTGTTGGCAATGAGCACGACGCAGACCCGCCGGACACTTGCCTGGATTGCGACACCGAACCGGATCCGCCGGATTGTATCGGCCTGTCAGAAAACCTGCTGTCGGTACATGATGGGGATTTTTCTACCTGGGGCCGTCATGACAGCGGCAATAGTATTGAGTTGTTTCAGCAGAATCGTGGCGTAACTTTCAGAATTGGCCAGGAGTACAGCGGTCGCCTGTTTATCGGAAAATCCATTCGCCTGCAGCAGGGCAGGGCTTACGTCATCAGAGTCAGAGTGCTTTCCCAGACGGTTTTACCGGCGGAAGTGAATATGGCGCTGACCGGTATCGATTCTGATGAGATCACCGGTGTATCTGAACTGACGTTCACGGGCCCGGGGCAGTACGCTCTGGCATTTCACTACCAGGGGCAGACCCGCGACAGTATTCTGCGGCTGGGTATTGGTGTATCAGCCATTGAGCCAGCGGGCCAGCCGCAGGGTGCATTGTTATCCCTTGATCGTTTAATGGTGCAGGTTGTGGCGCCAGACATGCTTGCCCCCTTTGGTCCTTACACAGCGCCCGGCGCCCGCTGGGCATTTGCTACCAATCTCGATGTCAGTTATCAGCCGGCCACCGGAAGCTATCAATTGACCGGCAGTTCCAGTCACTGCAGCGACAGGCACCGAAAGGTATGGGCCATCGTTGGCGACAGTTTTGCCAATGAAACCGATGAATACCCGGTGTTGCTGCAACAAGCGTTGCCGGAAATGGCTTTCTACGTGGATGCACAGGGTGGTCGTCCGCTGGCTCAAATGAACAATCCGGTAGCCGGTTTGCTGGGGAGTGGCCGGAATGTCATGCTGGTTAAACCCGGCGGCCTCATCCTGCAGGGTGGTGTGAATGATCTGATAGGTGGCGCCACGCTGGAGTCACTGCAGCAATCGGTGCAGGTACTGGATGAAAGTGCGCAGGACGCCGGCGCCAGCGTGATTTACACCAGCATTCCACCGTTTCGCAACCATATTGCCTGGTCGCCGCAACGCGAACAGTTGCGGCTTGCCTATAATCACTGGTTGCGGGGGTATGTGGCACAATCCGGTGAACGCGCCCTGTGTGATCTAGCACTGCCTGTCACCCAGGGAGGGCTGGCCAGCAGCAATGATCCTGAAGTGCCCGATGCAGGATTAGCTGAAGACGGGCTGCACCCGACCTCCGCCGGAAGCAGGATTATCCGCGACTGTTTTATGGCCCGGATACAGTCGATTTCCACAGCCTCTTACTAGTCTTTTTACGGTCAGTACTTCCGAACGCTTTTTGTGAAGAGCGCCGCATTTTTGTAACCGGAATTGCTTGTCAGTTTCGCTTTGACGGGCTTCACAAACCTCGCTGTTTCTTAACAGAAATTCTCATAGTTCGTGCAACCGGCATAACCAATGACTATTTGTCTTTCATAAAAAGCCTGTGTATCAGCAGGTTAAGGTCCCAGCCCAAGGGCCAGGTGAATTTCCGCCTGTGCCGGTCCACCTGACAACTCCCGTTCTTCCGCTAATCTGCCTGAAGGCTGTCGCCGGGCGACAGTTCATTTAGTTCTGATTTTCTTTGGCCCCTGTGGCTGTAGTTGGTGTGAGAAAGCCAGTGGCTTTCCGGGAGTACCCATTGATACAAGGTTGCCAAAGGCTGCTCAAAACTGCCTTTGTATTTATTCTGTTGTCTGCATTAACGGCTTGCGGTGGTGCGGGCTCCGGCAATACCGATGCGGCCGGTCCGGGGCCGGGCCAGTCATCCCTGGATTCGGTTACCGATGATCCGGCTATCACGGACAGTGATACCGATATCCCGGTTGATAATACCGGTTCTGAACCACAGGCTGATCAAGCGTCACCGGCGGAGGCCTTTATATTTGACTGGTCAACCTTCAGTGATGAGTCGGTGGATAGCGAATCCCTGATCACACCTGCACCCCATGCCTATTACAATGACGTGGACTGGCGTACGGTATTGCAGGCGCAGCATCTGTCCGCCGGGCCGGTGGCGTTGATGTTGCGTAACAGCACCGCACCTTACGGAGGAGAGCGCTGGTATACCCTGAATGATGTGCTGGCCTATGTGAATGAAGCCTCCATACCGCTGGACTTTGTGTTTTCCGATTTCGAGTCTGAAACCGAAGTGGAAGACACGCTCGCCATGCTGAGTCAGTTAGATGAAAACCAGGCTCTGGATCATTCCCGCCTGTATGTGGGGGGCTATCGTTATTTCCCCGGCGAACAGGATGCGAGCGCCACCTGGGGTGACTACAACCGCAGCGATGCCCACCGTTTTTATATGGACAGCGGCCTGAATGTGGCCATGCCTAATCTGTATCCTTATGCGGCTTATATTAATCATCACCGGCGCGCTGATCTGCATTCGCAGCGCTGTGTCAGCGATGCGCATGCACTGTTCTGGGCGCCCCTTGAAAAAGCCTCAGTGGCAAAAAGAGCATTGCCGGATGGCCACTTGCTGATTCCCTGGCTGGGTGGCTTTGTGGACAATGGCCCCGCTTATGATGCACCTCACCCTTCCCGCGAAAACGTCAGAGCCCTGGTGCAGCATCTGCGGTTACGGGGTGTGGATGGTTACTATACCTGGAGTCACGGCGGTAACCGTCACTATCTGATAGAGAATGACGACAATGCCTCGCGACGCGCGTTCCGGGATGACGTGGCCGATGCCTGGTCTCAACTGGATAGTTTCTTTGCCGGTGCCGACAACCTGAGCCTGCTGAATCTTGCGACTGACAAAACCGGTGGCCTGGAGTGGTCCGGTATGCGATCCGGTCATCGGATTGAAATGATTCTGTCCAACTTTAATGGCAATGCCATCAATGTGGACCTGTCCGTTCTTACGGGTATATCGGGTGCGCCACAGGTTAATCTGAACCCGCAGAGTCACCGCCGTATCAGTTTCAGTGTGGAATAATAATCACTGTTAATAATAGAGTCACATTGGTTGGTTAGCCTGTTTGCGGTGGTATTGCTTATGCCACCAATCTCTCCGACTTTAAACCGTACGCTGCTCTGGGCGATGTCCTGATGCCCGAGGATGTTTAGGTTTCTCTTCGCCCCTTGAATGTGTGCTATCAACTTTCAAGGGGTCAATTTTTTCATTCGTGAATGAAATCGTGTACTCACTTTCATCTGCCTTGAAAAAACCGCTTGTTCCATTGTCATTCTGTTATTCCATTGTCATATAGTTTTCATAACCTCTGCGGGGAATGACGCTGTCCGAGGTGGCTATGAAACAGGTTCTGCAAAGTTTAAGAAACGGCAATACATTGGTGGAAGATGTCCCCTGCCCGATGGTAAAGCCGGGCCACCTGCTGATCCGCACTCATAAAACCCTGGTGTCCGTCGGCACGGAAAAAATGTTGCTGGATTTTGGCAAGGCCAATTTTGTTCAGAAGGCACGTCAGCAGCCGGACAAGGTGCGCATGGTGCTGGATAAAATCAAAACCGATGGTTTGCTGCCCACCTATGAATCCATCCGTAACAAACTGGATCAGCCACTGGCCATGGGCTATTGCAACGTGGGTACTGTGATGGCTGTGGGTGATGGCGTTACCGAATTCAACGTGGGCGACCGGGTGGCTTCCAACGGCAAACATGCCGAAGTTGTCGTAGTACCTAAAAACCTGTGTGCGCGGATTCCGGACAAGGTATCTGACGATGAAGCGGCCTTTACGGTCATCGGTGCCATTGCACTGCAGGGAGTACGTCTGGTTGCGCCTGCCTTGGGTGAAACCGTGGCGGTCATTGGTCTGGGGCTGGTGGGGCTGATGACGGTTCAGCTGCTCAAAGCCAACGGCTGCCAGGTGATTGCTGTGGATTTTGCAGCCGATCGAATACGCCTGGCGGAAAGCTTTGGCGCCATCGGGGTGCAACTGGCCAAAGGCGAGGACCCGGTTAAAGTCGCGACCCGCGAAACCGATGGTACCGGTGTGGATGCGGTGATCATTGCCGCTTCTACCAGCAGCAACGATCCGGTACGTCAGGCCGCCAATATGTGCCGCCAACGGGGGCGTATTGTACTGGTGGGGGTTACCGGCCTGGAGCTGTCGCGCGCGGATTTTTATGAAAAGGAAATTACTTTTCAGGTGTCCTGCTCCTACGGGCCGGGTCGCTATGATCCCCTGTATGAAGAGGCAGGACAGGATTATCCGCTGGGGTTTGTACGCTGGACCGAACAACGGAATTTTCAGGCGGTATTGCAGAGCATGAATTCCGGATCACTGGTCGTGCAATCACTGGTGACACACCGCTATCCCCTGGAACGGGCAGAGCAGGCATACCTGACCATTCTGGAAGGCGGAGCGCTGGGTGTGCTGTTGGAATGTGATAACGAACAAAGCGCCGAGCGGGTGCTGCGTACCCGGGTTACCCGGGAAGCGGTTGAAAGCCGCCAGCCGGTTGAGCAGGTGCGAACCGGGTTTATCGGCGCCGGTAATTATGCCGGCAAGGTGTTGTTGCCGGCGTTTCAGAAAGCCGGTGCCCTGGTCGATACAGTGGTTTGTGGCGCCGGTGTCAGTGGTGTTGCCCTGGCAGACAAGCATGGCATTCCCCATGTGGCGACCGATGCAGACGCCGTGATACATCATCCGGACATTGATGCGATCGTCGTGGCCACCCGTCATGACACCCACGCAAAATATGCCTGTGCGGGGCTGCTGGCGGGCAAGCACGTGTATCTGGAAAAACCCCTGGCACTGACCCGGGGCGAAGTCATTGCCATCGAAGAAGCCTTTGCCAAATCACAAAAACTCGATAATCCGCCTATGTTAATGCTGGGTTTCAACCGGCGGTTTTCGCCATTGGTGGCGCAGTTAAAACAGAGCATTGCTCATCGCTCTGAACCGGTCTCCATTAATCTGACCATCAATGCCGGTAAAATACCGGCGGACTCCTGGGTGCAGGATCAGGCTCAGGGTGGTGGCCGGATTATTGGTGAAGGCTGCCATTTTATCGACCTCTGTCGTTACCTGGCAGGCAGCAGAATTGTGCACACCCATGGCATTGCTATGGCCAACAGTCATGATGGCATTGTGACTGACAAGGCCGCCATTGCCCTGAAATTTGAAGATGGCAGCATTGCCAGTATCCAGTACCTGGCCAACGGCAGTTCGGCCTTTCCCAAGGAGCGGGTGGAAGTGTTTTCCGAAGGCCGGGTGTTTCAGATCGATAATTTCAAACGCCTGAAAAGCTGGAATGCAGGTATCAGTAAAAAACTCTGGCGGCAGGACAAAGGCAATGCAGCCTGCGTCGCTGCCTTTGTGGCTGCAGTGCAGAAAGGGCAGGGAGCGCCCGTTCCTTTTGACGAAGTACTGGATGTTTCCCGCGCGGCCATTGATATTCATCAGCAGCTCTCATCGGGTTAAACCATGCTGGCACGGGCGCAAACGGTTTTTCATACACTGAAATACCTGTCCCTGCGGCAGGCGCTCTACCTGTTTATTCGTCGTGTTATGCCGGTTAACGCTAACTTTCTGTGGCAATTGATCAAGCCGGATGCGGCCAGCTGTGAATTTCGGCATCACCTGATTCTGACAAGCCCTGTGCCGTGCGTGCAACCGGGTATTGTTAACCGGCGGTTCTGTTTTCTTAATGCCTATGGGCCCATCACGGATATAGAACGCCTGACCATTAACTGGCGCTGCCAGGACATGCCCAAACTGTGGCGATATAACCTGCATTATTTTGACTATCTCTGTTCACCTGCTGTTGATGACAGGCTGAAAGAAAAACTGATTGACAGCTGGATTCATTCTAACCCGGTGGGAACCGAAGATGCCTGGGAACCCTATCCGGTATCCTTGCGGATTGTGAACTGGATAAAGTATTTCAGTGAGTTGAGTGTGAGTGATAATGGTATCCGGATTAAATCTGCCTGGCTTGACAGCCTGTCAGCGCAGGTGGAATGGCTCAATCGCAACATGGAATACCATATACGCGCCAATCACCTGCTGAAAAATTACGTGGCCATGGTGTATGGTGCCTGCTTTCTGAAAAACCTGTTCAGCGGGCGCAAGCGAAAAAGCCTGCTGAACGGGTTTTACAAGGAGTGTGTGGAACAGTTTCTTGACGATGGGGGCCACTACGAGCGTAGTCCCATGTACCATTGTATTGCGCTTGAAGACATGATGGACGTTTACAATCTGTTATGCCTTTACAGAAGTGATTGTAATGCATCCGAGGTGTCGTCAATCAATGCGCTCTGTGAGTTCCTGCAAGATCGGATTGACAAAGGCATGGAATGGCTTGGTGTCATGACATTACGGGATGGAAAAATTGCGCTCTTCGCCGATTCTGCTTTCGCGATTGCGCCCGAGCCCCAGCAATTACAAGCTTACTGGCAAAGGCTTTCCGGCAGGTCTCCGGTTGCTGCCAATCAAGGTATAAGAGCTACAAGCGCTACAAGCACCTCAGGTATTGTTGAAACCAGCCTGGCAAGCAGCGGATACCTCCGCAAGGATACGGAAAGCTACAGCGTGATTGTGAATGTGGGGGAGCCTGGCCCTGCATACCAGCCGGGGCACACCCATTGTGATCTGTTCAGTTACGAGTTAACCCGGGGAAATCAACGCCTGTTTGTGGACACCGGCGTCTATGAGTACTCGCCGGGCTACAGACGCCACTATGCCAGATCTACCGCAGCACACAATACGCTGCAGATTAATGGAGCGGAGCAACATCAGATATGGGGAGAATTCCGGGTGGGCCGGCGCGCCCGGGTTACCAGACTGGATAAAGCCACCGGCGATAAATGTCATAGTGTCGATCTTGCACACAACGGCTATGAGTCTGTTATCAGCGGCCTGGAAACCCGGCGAACGTTTCGTTTTGAACTGAATGCCCTGTGTATTTGCGATGCTGTTGTTTTCAAGGGTACTGAGCCAGACCCGGAAAAGCCGCTGACCCTGCGCTCAAGGCTGCACCTGGGGCCCGGGTTCAGCGTGCAGCCCCACCAGTTTGACGAATCCGATGAAGTCGTTACCGGGGTGGCGGGCGACCTGCCGGATCAATTTGCACTGGCAATTTATCAGCATTCCCGTCATGCCGGTGTGGAAAAAAACCGCCTGGTAGCACTCATAAAATCTGATAGCCCGTTCACTATCGATGCGGCGGAATATTTTTCCGAGTTTGGCAAAGTCGAGAAAATTGACTGCATCTGCTTTGAAAAACCGGTCTCGGGGCCGGGTTCCATCCGTTACCGCATCATCATGTTTTAAAACTGAAAAACGCCTTTCATTTTAACGTCACAGTGATCGCAAAAGATAGACATCCTTTGTTCTTATGGAGGTAGCGTTGGGGGCTGACGCAGCTTCTTGTGCTTTGTGACATTTTAGAGGCCGGACCATGAATATTCTGTTTTTATCCCATTATTTCCCGCCCGAAGTGAATGCCCCGGCCAGCAGGACGTTTGAACACTGTCGTGAGTGGGCAAGGCAGGGGCACAAGGTAACGGTGATCACCTGCTTTCCCAATCATCCTGCCGGCAAGATTTACGACGGTTATCGTCACCGCCTGTTTCAGCGGGAACGGGTGGAGGGTATCGAGGTTATCCGGTTGTGGACCTTGCTTGCCGCCAATGAAGGCTTTGCCATGCGCATTGCCAATTATCTTTCCTTTATGATGATGGCGATCCTGTTTTGTTTTCGGGCTCCCAGGGCGGATATTGTCATCTCCACTTCGCCCCAGTTTTTTTGCGGGTTGGCGGGATTGATGGTCAGCCTGCTGAAACGCGCCAGGTGGGTGCTGGAGATTCGCGACCTCTGGCCGGAATCCATCGTGGCAGTGGGGGCAATGAAAAAGGGCCTTTTGATCAGATTTCTCTACTGGCTGGAGCGTTTCTGTTATCGCTCCTGCGATTGCATTGTCACCGTCACCGAGTCTTTCAAGACGTATATGGTGGGCCTGGGTATTGATCCGGAAAAGATCCATGTAGTGACCAATGGCGTGCGCCTTGATGTTTACGCCAGCGATCAGAACCCGGATTCTGATGAGCGTATGACGGCATTCAGGAATCAGTACAACCTGCATAACAGGTTTGTGGCCTCCTATGTGGGAACTCATGGTATGGCCCATCACCTGCAAACTCTGATAGAGGCTGCCGACCTGACACGGAATGACAAGCAGATTGTGTACCTGCTGGTGGGGGATGGTGCGGAACGCAATAACCTGTTGCAGCTCAGGGACAAGCGGGGCCTGCAGGATCAGGTGATTATGGTTAACCAGCTGCCCAAGTCCATGATGCCGGTGGTCTGGGGTGTGTCGGACGTTTCCATTGTCCATCTGAAAAAATCCCCAACCTTTGAGTCAGTTATCCCGTCCAAAATATTCGAAAGTCTCGCCATGCGGAAACCGGTGATTCATGGCGTGCCGGGCGAAAGCGCAGCGATCATTAACCGCTCCGGTGGCGGTATTACCTTTGAGCCGGAAAACGCTGCAGAGCTGGCAAGGGTTCTGACTGAACTGGCCGGTGACAGTGAGCGCTGTGCACAGATGGGGGAGCAGGGACGACACTTTGTTGCGGAATATTACAGTCGTGCCGCGCTGGCCGAAAAAATACTCTGCATTTTTGAAGCCCTGCTGGGTGAAGACAAACTGGCCCGGGCCACAGGACGCTGAAAACGACTATGTCACACGCCATAACCAATCAGACATTTCTGAAAATCGATATACCGGTCATTGCTGTGATTGCAGCATCCATAGCATTCCTGTTTCTGCCGTTCTATGACGGCATAGAATTTATGGTAAAGCGCTGGATGGGGCGTGAAGAATACAGCCATGGCTTTTTTCTGCCGGTCATTGCTCTGTATCTGCTGTGGGAGCGCCGTCATATAGTGGCAAGACAACCCCATACCGGATCTTATGCCGGGCCCTTGCTGGCTTTTGCGGGCCTGGTGTTTTGCCTTATTGGTGAGCTGGCCACGATTTACGAAGCCATTGAATACGGTTACGTGGTGACTATCTGGGGTATTGTGCTGTCCATTACCGGTGTGCGCTCCTTTCGTTTTTACGTAATGCCCCTGCTGATTCTGTTTTTTATGATTCCGTTGCCCAATTTTATTTTTCACAACCTGTCATCACAGTTGCAGCTGATTTCCTCACGCATCGGCGTGAGCATTATTCACCTGTTCGATATTCCGGTTTATCTGGAAGGCAATGTGATTGACCTGGGGAGCCTTAAATTGCAGGTGGTGGAAGCCTGTTCCGGGCTTCGCTATCTGTTCCCGCTGATGACCCTGGGTTTTATCCTTGGCTATATGTTCCATGCGCCCCTTATCTTTCGTTGCCTGATATTTATTTCAAGTATTCCCGTGACCATTCTGATGAACAGCTTCCGGATTGGTCTGATCGGAGTCACCGTGGAGTACTGGGGGCAACAGGCAGCCGAAGGCATTCTGCACGACTTTGAAGGCTGGGCGGTGTTCATGTCGTCACTGCTGATTATTATCGGGGAAATGTGGCTTATTGCCAGGCTGCTGGGAGACAAGCGCCCTTTACCGGATTTGCTGAATACGGCGGGCAGTGGTGCATCTGTGTCAGATGCGGGTGAACAGAGTACAGGGAGTGATGCTCAGGCGCGCCATTTGAAGCTGCGTACACCTTTTTATATAACGCTTGCGGTGATACTGGTGATGACCGTTGTTGTGCTGACGGTGCCGCACCGGGATGACAGAGTGCCGGATCATGCCAGCTTCGCGAGCTTCCCCATGGAATTTTCCGGCTGGCAGGGGAATCGCAGTTTTCTCCAGCCCATGTATCTGGAAGCGCTGAAACTGACGGATTATGTGATGGCTGATTACAGCCGGCCCGGACAGGATACGGTGAATCTTTACGTGGCGTATTACGACAGCCAGAAGAAAGGCCGTTCCGCCCATTCACCCAAGAGTTGTATTCCCGGTGATGGCTGGGAAATCAGCGAGTTCGGGCAGCAGGTGGTGAGCGTGAATGATCAGGCCGGTGTTAATCACCCGGTCAGAGTACCGGTGAACCGGGCGGTGATCAGTAAAGGGCAACACCGTTCCCTGGTGTACTACTGGTTTCAGCAGCGTGGCCGCTTTATTACCAATGAGTATCTGGTGAAGTGGTATTTGCTGACGGATGCACTGCTGATGGCCAGAACCGACGGTGCCATGATACGTCTGACGACTCAGGTGTCCCGTTTCGAGGACATGGAAGCAGCCGATAACCGTATCCAGAAACTGATGGCGGATGTCTATCCCCACCTGACCCAGCATATACCGGAATAACACTGGCAATGGCATTCTATGCGGCATTGATCATATCCATGTTATTAACGCTGGCGCTGATACCGCCCCTGGTGCGTTATGCGCCGCGTATCGGTGCGCTGGATATACCTAACAGTCGCAAGGTGCATGCGGGTGCTATTCCGCGTATCGGCGGTATCGCCATGATCTTCGGCTCGCTGATTCCCTTGCTGATCTGGCTGCCGTTGCAAAAAGAATATGTCTCCATATCCCTTGCTGTGCTGGTGATTTTTCTGTTTGGCCTGTGGGATGATCGCAAGGAAATATCCTACAAACTGAAATTTCTCGGGCAGCTGATTGCCGCCGGCATTATTGTATTCGTAGGTGATATTGCCATTGAGTATGCGCCTTTCTGGGGAGAGCAGAAGATTCCCGGATACATTGCCTGCCCCTTTACCATCCTTTGTCTGGTGGCCATTACCAATGCCATGAACCTGGCGGATGGCCTGGATGGTTTGGCGGGTGGTACAACCCTGGTAAGCTTTGGGCTTATCGGGGTGCTCTGTCTCAGTTCCGGCGCGCCTTATATTCTTATTGTTACCATGTCGGTGGTGGGTGGTGTGCTGGGTTTTCTGCGCTTTAATTCCCATCCGGCATCCATTTTTATGGGAGATACCGGCAGCCAGTTCCTGGGTCTGATTCTGGGGGCCGAGTTGCTGCTGCTCACCCAGAGTGCTGATATCATGCTGGCGAAAACCCTGCCGCTACTGATTATCGGGCTGCCTCTGGTCGATACGGTGTCTGTTATGATTACCCGGCTTGCCAGTGGCAGATCGCCATTTTCGCCGGATAAAAACCATATTCATCACCGGCTTTTAAAACTGGGGTTTTCCCATTACGAAACAGTAGTGATTCTTTATCTGCTGCAGTTTGTATTTGTGGTCAGCGCCTTTTTTACGGCCTATAGCCCTGACTGGGTTCCCGCCCTTTTGTTTGTGACTTATGGCGCACTGCTGACCTCCACCCTGTTGGGTCTGGAACGGTTCAATATTTCCTTTCAGGAAAAGGGTATGGTGCGTCTTTATGCCAAAGACAGTATCCGGTTTTTTGTCAGCGGAATTCGTTCTCTGAAAGCTGACAGGTTTTTGCCAGTGTATATTGCCGTGACAATTCCCTGTCTGGCTTTTTATACGATTGCGGCCGCTCCCGACTACGGCGTGGATGTGGCATTGCTGGCGCTGCTGCTGGCCGGTTATTGTTTTTTCCGGGAACAACTGCCCTTTCATGGCGACTGGGCCGATCGGCTGACTACCTACACGCTCTGTGCCTGCCTGTGTTATCTGGGATATCAGGGAGCTGGCCTTTCCGGGTTTGTCTACCTGCTGGAATGGTTGCTGATCTGTGTGGGCGGACTACTGGTCTTTATCGCTATATCGTCGTCGGGATCGGGCCGGTTTGAAACCTCCCCCTATGATGTTCTGCTTATTCTGCTGGCGTTTTTGATTCCCTATTTTACCCGCTCAGCGACCGATGCAGATCATCTGTTGCTGGATATTGTTAAATTCGTGGTGCTGCTTTATGTGTTTGAATATGCCATTACCAGTAAAGTATTTGAACGTTACCGAATATTGAGTCTTACGCTGGGCGTTTCAGCAGGCACCGTTTTTGTTGCCTATCTTTTTTAGTTCAAATAAGGCGCCTGTCGCGCAACCCACAAGCGGTTCTGTCATTTAAGTGACGTAAATCTGTGACATTATTTTCGTAAATACATTGTTGATAATTGCGCGAATATGATGAGCTATACCGTGAAACTACACCTTTTGATTCTGTCTGCATTGCTGGCTGTTGTCCTGACGGGTTGCGATGGTGTTGAAGGAAGAAAACAGAAATACATGGAGCAGGCCCAGCAAAGCTTCTCCGAAAAAGATTATGAAAAAGCCAGAGTCGGCTATAAAAATGTTCTGAAGATCGATCCCAAAGACGTACCGGCATTGATGGGTTATGCAGAAACCCTGGAGAAACTGCAGGAATGGCGTGGTGCGGTTGCCCGCTATCGTGCCGTCATTGAATTGCAACCGGAAAATGTGAACGCAAGAATCAAGCTGGGTCAGTTATATCTGCTGGCCAACGAAGTGGAGCTTGCAGAAAACCTGGCGGCCGAGATTCTGGCGAAGGACTCCACCCATCCTGATGCCTTGACCCTGAAAGCCGGTGTCTTGTCGAAAAAGGGTGAGCTGAGCGAGGCACTCCAGGTTGCGGAAAACAGCTATGGTTTGAAGCCTGACAGCATCGACACGATTGTGTTGCTGGCCACACTGCGGGAGCTGAATGCCCGATCCCTGAAGGCCAGACAATTGCTGGAAGCCGAAGTTAAGAATCATCCCGATAGCATTGCTATCCATACCCTGCTATCCAAATTCTATCTGGCAGATGAACGCTTTGACGCGGCAGAGAAAGAATTACAGATCCTGGCGGACCTGGAACCGGAAAATATCAACTTTAAAAAGCAGCTGGTGGTGTTTTATGAACGCACTGAGCGCCCTGATAAAGCTGAATCCGTATTCAAATCCATTATTGCCAATGAAGACAACAAGACCGAAGCCATTATCGGATTGCATGACCTGTATGCATCGCGGGGTGATCTGGATAAAGCGGAAAGCTTTCTGAAAGCCCGGGTGGCGGAACATCCGGAGGATGATGATCTCTATTTCCGGCTGGCGTCTTTTTATATCCGCCAGGACAAGCAGGATATAGCGGAAACCATGTACCGTGATGCCCTGGATAAGGAAGACGTGGTGATGGTCAAGGCAAAAAACCGCCTGGCCTATCTGCTGGAGAAGCAGGGAAAATCAGAAGAAGCCGAGCAGCTGGTGACTGAGGTGCTGACAGAGCATCCGGGGAATATCGAAGCCCTGACCCTGCGCGGTACCATGCACCTGAAGAAACAGGATGCGGTGAGTGCCATCGCAGATCTGCGTACGGTTCTGAATGATAACCCGGAGAATATCGAAATCATTAAAATGTTGGGTACAGCCCACATTATGAATGATGAACCCAATCTGGCGGTGGATATGTTCAGGGCATTACTGAACCTGAGCCCCAAAGATCTTCCCGTCAGGCTGCAGCTGGCTGTGCTGTACCAGAAACTCGGTCAGAAAGAGCAGGCCGTCAGGCAGCTGGAAATGGCCAACCGCGTTCAGCCGAACAATCTGCAAATCGTAGAGCGCCTGGCGCAGGCGCATATGAGCAATAATGATATTGAAAACGCAAAGAGTGTGGTTGAAAACCTGATCAGTCTGGATACCACTAATCCGCGGGCGTTTCATTATTATGCGCTGATACTGCAGGCCGCCAATGATCATGAAAAGGCGATAACCTATTTCGATGAATCTCTCAGGCTCAAGCCCGGCGCCGTTGAGCCCATGTCCGGCAAAGTGCGCAGCCTGATTGCGCTGGAGCGACTGGATGATGCGCTGGCCTGGCTGGATAAAGTGGCCAATGATTTACAGGACAATCCGGTAGCTCACAATCTTAAAGGCGAGATTCATCTGGCGCAGAAGAGTTTTGCCGATGCGGTAACTGCTTTTGAGGCAGCCAACACCATCAATCCTTCCTGGTGGCTTCCCTATCGTAACAAGGCGCTGGCGGCTGTCGCCCGGGACGACAACCAGGCGGCCGTTGATGCGCTGCGGGAAGGTGTTATTAAAACCGAAGGCAATCTCAAACTCAGAGCAGAGCTGGCCAATATTTCCGAGCGCCTGAAAAATTATGACGAGGCCATTGGCCAGTACGAGAAAATCATGGAAAAAGATGCCGGTAATTTACTGGTGGCGAATAATCTGGCCATGTTGCTGGTTACCCATGATCCGGACAACGAAAAAGCCTTGCAGCGGGCCGAGGAACTCAGCAGTCTATTGTCGGAACAGACCAGCCCCCAGTTTCAGGATACGGTGGGTTGGGTGAGTTATGCCCGGGGTGATTATGAAAAAGCGCTGACACAAATCAAAAGTGCCTTTAGCGCCCAGCCGGATAATCCTGAGATTCAATATCACCTGGGAATGACCTACTACAAGATCAATGACAGGGAAAAAGCGAAGCAGTATCTGACTTCCGCTGTCAGTGCCGAAGAACCCTTCCGTGGCCTGCAGGATGCCCGGCAAACCCTTGCGCTTTTGCAGGATTTGCAGGGGTTGCAGGGTTTGAAAGAGTCGCAAAAATAACGTCGCAAGCAATCCCCGGCAAAGCTTAAAGGGCAGCTCATGCTACCTTTAAGCTATTGCCCCGTCAAAAGCTTTATGAGGTGTTCTCCAGTTTTATTCTCGCTCTTAAAGTCCGGGTTTCTATCCATCCCTGGTCTTTCTCAATTCAGGGCCTCTCTCAATTCAGGGCCTTTATCTATTGAGGGCTTTTATCAATCACGGGCCGCTATCAATAAAGTTTCACAATTATCGTTTAACCTCGCCTTATTGATAAAAAATTAATCACTTTGTGCAAGGTTTGGTCATGATATCCCGCCTGTTATCACCGGTTGCTCTTTTTATAGCGGTTTTTGTGTCATTTTTTGTGGCGTCGACGGGGCAAAGTTTTGCTCAGGAAATCGAAAACAAAACACTTTTGCTGGAATCGGCTACGCCTTTCTTCAGTAAGACACTGACACTGACAGAAACCGAGACGATCGACATTACCTTTACTCAGGTGCCGGGGAACCTTTCTGATATCAACGGTGAAGTGATCCTGATAAAAGGTACGGAAAGCTATCTGGAGATGTCGTTGGGTGAAAATGACAGCGCAGAACTGACGGCAGGTGAATACCTGCTGCTCGCCTATGGCAAGCTGAACAGTGGTACGGAAGCCAGCCTGGTACTACGCATTGGCAGTGGTGGCCAGACGCTGCTGGATGAAGTGTTAACCCTGCAGGATTCCTCGGCGAGCAATAATGCACTGATTGATATTGAAGAGAGCTTTTATCTGGAGCAGGCGGCGTCATTTCAGTTCAGTCTTAACGACATGGATAACTTTGATGCCGGTAATTTTTTGCAGCCGCTGCAATATGTGGCGGCAGTGATTTCATCCCCTGAACATGGCCTTGTTTACAGTCAGTTGTTGCCCGGCGGTCAGCAGGCGATTGAGCTGCTGGAGCTGCAACCCGGAAACTATAATCTGCTGCTCAATGTTGCCGGTACCGAGGATGGCCTGTCAGGCATTGCCTGGAGCCTGTCCGGTGGTGATATCCGTTTCAATGAAAGCCGCGTGATTGATGACACCGTGCCCGACACTGATACCGTGGGGGATTACGTGGGAAATATTACCTTGCCGGAAGCGGGGCTGTACGACATCAAAGTGGCCAGTCTGCTGGGTGACAGCGATATCGATTACCAGATCGGGCTGGTGAAAGGGCAGGCGTCTTTCAGTTTCGGAAAAGCGGATCCCGGCCTGATCGGACTGGCGCTCAGTGGAACCTATCAGCTCAGGATCAGTTATCCGGCCGGGCAGACGGCGGCACTGGGCATTCGCATTGAAACCTCGGGTACAGAAGAGGTGGTGTATTCCAATGTGTTTGCCACTGGCAATGCCAGACTGGCAGTAAGCTTTGACCTGAACCAGGCCGTTACTGGCCGGGTACGCCTTACCGATCTGGAGTTTCTTAATCTGATGGCGGCTACGGAATTTGTTATCACTGATGGTGCAGCAAGGGTGCTGGAATTTTCCTATCAGCCCGGGGAACAGGCGCTGCCGGAATTACCCCGGGGAAAATACTTTCTGGTGGCAGATGCCAGCAGCCTGGGAGATTCCCTGCTGAATATCCGCCTGCTGGATCAAAACGATAATTTGTTGCTGAACACCAATTTTTATCAGGGAACTCATCACTATCTGGAGACAAACCTGGATTTGTCCGCTGGCACTTACCGGTTCTCCCTCAAGGATCACGGCTTTCCCGGATTGGCCACTACCCTGGGTATGGGATTATTTAACAACCGGGACCTGGTGCAAAAAATCCAGCTGTTCAGCTCCCCGGACATGAAAGCCGGCGCACCGGTAACGCTGACGGCAGGTACCTACCAACTGGGATTTATCATGGGCACCAATGATCAGGATTCAGCGCTGGCGGCCTACCGGGTGGAGAAAGTGGCTGACGTGGATGACCCCGGCGGCCCGGACCGGGGGGTGGGCAGTAACAGTGGCGGTGGTGGCGGCAGTGGTGGGGCATTCTCTCTGCCCGGGCTGCTCTTGTTGCTGGCAGGTGCTGTAATCTTCGCTACCCTACTCAGAAGATTGAGCATAGTAAAAAATCGATGACGCGTTACAAGCGATTCGAAAGCACATCGAAGGTTTTGTGCCTATCTATGATCGCGGCAAATTAAGAAAATTGTCCCAGTTTAGTGCTAATGAGGGGATGGCTCCAGAACCCCATTTAGGTAGATATTTTCGAGCCCAGTAGCTCAAAATGCGGTTAGTTCCAGACGCTCTTCGCTGAGTCAGTCGCAGGCTGTATCATGCCTTGCCTGTCACCACCTCCGCTGAATTGGTAGTGTGTCATCGGCAAGTGCTTCGCGCGCCAAAGCATCTCCAGCGAAGTTGAGGGTCGCAGCATGGGTGCGTCACCATGATGATCAAAGTAATAGCTGTTCGAAGTAGCACAGTTGTGGTTCAGGAACACAGTCCCCTGCTGGCGCTTCTGTATATCCTGGAAGTAGTGATCATGCGCCTCTTGCCTAATCTCTACTCGCGTTGCTTCGAGCCTGCGGGACTCACGAATACACCTCGACAGGTGAATCGCGTTACCCTCCACCATTTTGAAATAAGACGTACCGATCAGGGCGTAAGGGCCGAGCATGATGTAGAAGTTCGGATAGCCCGGTATGGTCAATCCCTCGTAGGCTTGGTAGCGATTGTCATGCCAGAACTGTCCAAGGTCGGTGCCGTTGCTGCCGATCAGTTCGAAGGAGGGGATATTGCCTTTCTCGAATGTCTTGTAGCCGGTGGCGAGCACAAGTACGTCAATGGGGCGTGACTTGCCGTCGTTAGTGGTGATTCCCCTGCGGGTGATGTGTCGAATCGGTGTTGTCACCAGCTCGACGTTGTCCTTCGCGAAGGTTTTGAAATACTCGTTGGAGAAGGTGGGGCGCTTGCAGCCAAAGCCATAGGCAGGGCTGAGCTTCTCCCAGAGGTCCTGCCGATCAGGGAGTTGTTCGTACATGTTTTGGAGGGCAGCCTTCTCGCAGGCACGCACGATCCAGGGAGCTTGGCGGTAGTAGATGGCGGACAATACCATCAGGGTTTCGCTGGAAGCGTCCGTTACACTGCGAATACCTTGCTGTAAAGCAGGTGAGGCGCGAAATAGGGTTTTCAGCCAGCCCGGCAAGGTTCGATCCGGCTTTTTTAGCACCCAGATAGGTGTTCGTTGGTAAACATCAAGTTGGCGGGCCTGTCGAGCAATTTCCGGCACCAGTTGCACCGCGGTAGCTCCGGTGCCGATGACCGCGACACGCTTGCCCTTCAGGTCGATGCCCTTTGGCCAGCGGGCGGTATGGATGATATCGCCTTCGAAGTTGTCGAGACCCTCGATGTCGGGTAATTTGGGCGTGATCAGCCCCCCCCCTGCGGAAACCAGATGTCGCGCCCGCAGGGTTTTGCCCTGTTTCAATGACAGTACCCATAGGTCATTGTGCTTATCAAATCGGGCCTGTTGCACTTCGATGCCAAAGCGAATGTGTGGGTAGATCCCGTATTTGCTCGCCACTCGACGAGTGTATTGATACAGCTCGCTGCCCGGTGCGAATACCCGCGACCAGTTGGGGTTCTGTTCGAATGAGAACGAGTAAGTGAACGAGGTGATGTCCACGGCAATTCCAGGATATCGATTGTCACGCCAGGTGCCACCGACATCATAGCTGCGCTCGAGGATAAGGATGTCGTCGATACCGTCCGCTTTGAGTTGGATAGCGGTTCCAATCCCAGAGATGCCGGCACCCACAATGATGACTTCGTGGTCAGGGCGCGCCGAATGCATCGATTCCTCAGGTGCAAAGGCAGTCATGTTCATGCGACGGTCTCCTGTACGTTGGAGCAAGCCGGAACGTCGTTACCAAAATCGTGGCGATTTTGAGCTTTAACCGGGGCACTGCGTAACTGCGCTTGTACGAAGTTGATCAGCCGTTCGGTGTCTTTTCGTGCTTCCGGCAGCAGTAGCCGCAAGATCGGCCAGACGTGCGGCATGTCTGGTCGCGATAGCAGTTTCACTGGCACGCCTGCCTGGCGTGCGCGTTCGGCCACGGCATAGGCATCATCGCGCAAGCATTCCTCCTCGCTCACCGTCAGCATCAATGGGGGTAGCTGTCGGTAATCGCCCCGGCAGGGGGAGGCATAGGGGTGCAGCGGATCGGCGCCCTGCAGATAGAGCTTTGTGGCACCATCGATCATTGCTTGGGAAAGCATCGGATCGGAATCGTTGTTAGCTTGCCGGGACATCAACTCGCCGGTGGCATCGGCACCTGGAGAGATGGCGATGGCACATACCGGCATCGGAAGTCCCTCGTCACGCGCACGAAGTAGTGTTACCAGCGTCAGATTACCGCCGGCAGAGTCACCGGCGACAACCAGTGGCCGAGAGTCCTCAATCAATTCACGGTAAACGCACAGGGCATCGTCCGGTGCGGCCGGATAGGGATGCTCCGGAGCAAGCCGGTAATCGGCAAGAAAAATGCGCGCGTTCAGCGCCTGGGCCAACCTGCCACAAAAGTTGTGGTAGGTGTCGAGGCGGCCACCGACAAAAGCGCCGCCGTGCAGGAAAAGCAGCGTTACGGTCGGAGTGGCGGTGGTCAGCCACTGTCCTGGGATATCGGCGACACGCGAATACCTAAGGCTAACACCGCTTGGCAGCAGTGCGGGTAACAAAGGCGCATTCATAACCTTACGCAAATGACAAACCAGATGTTCGGGATCCTGAATATCGCGTTTCATCACAACGCGGAAAAGGGGCTTAATAATTTTTGCAGGAAGTGATGCCATTAGTGTCTCCTAATTCAGTCGGCCAGCAGGTGATAGGTCTCACCCACGATACGGGTGTACAAGCGAGGCATGAGGCGTTTGAAACGCCAAGCCATGCGGCCATCAATTTGCGGCAGCATATAAAGTTCCCCACGATCCAGCGTATCGAGTGTTTGTCGGGCGACCTTGTCGGCTGTGATCAGGGCGAAGCGGGTCATGGCGGCACGGGCAAACTCTCGGCGCTTTTCCGGCAGTTTGCCATCATTGACGATGTTGGTGGGTACCACGGTAGGACACAGTGCTGTGACGTTTACGCCAGTGCCAGCCAGCTCGGCGGCCAGTGTTTCCGACAGCGCAAGTACACCTGCTTTGGTGACGTTGTAGGTGCTCATCTCCGGCGCAGCGCCAAACGCGGCGGCGGAAGCGACATTAATGATGCCGCCATAGCCGAGATCCCGCAGTTTCGGCGCAAAGAAATGGCAGCCGTGAATGACACCCCACAGGTTGACGTTCATACACCAGTGCCAGTCTTCCAGAGATACCTCGCCGATGGGGCCGCCCAGACCCACGCCCGCATTGTTAATTACCAGTGTCACCGGACGGCCTAGTAGTTTCTCGGCTTCATCGCTGAGGGCGGCCATCTCTTCTGCATCGCCGACGTCACAGCGATGGGGAATGGCCTTACTTCCTAGCGCCTGTATGCTGGCGGCGACCTGTTCGGCTCGTGCCTCATTGATGTCTGAGCAGATTACCACACCCCCACGGCGCGCCAATTCATACGCAAAGCTACGGCCAATACCACTGCCAGCTCCAGTGACAACAGCGGCTGCGTTGCGGGAAGGTGGTAAAGGTTGTTTCGTCATAAGAACTCCTCAGGCGGGTTGCGCCACTGGATGCAGACCGTCGCCTATCCGAGGGCCGGACTGGTGCTTCCGTACCGCCTCGAACGCCTTGTGGGTGTCGTTGGTTTTCTCGTAAACACGCTTCCAGACCCTGATAATCTCCCGATTGTCATCATCCCAAGGGTGGAAGGTGGGGGAGAAGTAGGGAAAGATGCCTGCCAGCACTTTGGACAGAATGCCCGGTTTAAGGAACAGAATCCTGGTCATGTAGGCCGCTGAACGCAGGTTGAGGATTTGCTTGTCCTTATAGAGCAGGAACGCCTGATTGCCGACCATGAGCGGAAAGCCGAGAGTGATAGCCAGCAGCATGCCGCTGGTGCGCAGGCGATAACTACGCAGGCCGCCACCGCTGGCGTCGACGAACACATCAAAGCTGACACTCTTGTGTTCAGTTTCCTCAACGAAGTGCCAGTACAGCATGGCACGTAATTCAGGATGTGTTTCATCGAATAGCTCCGGGTGCTCCAGCAGCACCGCGGAAATGATAGCAGTGAAATGCTCGAACGCCGCCGCAATAGAGCTTTGCATGTCATCGCTCAGGCGATGCTGGAGCTCCTTGCGAATGTGCTTGAAGATCCCCTCGACCTTGTCGATAGGGACGCCCTGTTGCACGCATATGGCGTTCATCTCGTCATGCTCACGGGCATGGATGCGCTCCTGGCGGATGAACTCCAGCGCGGCCTTGCGCACTTCCGGGTCGCGCAATTTATCGAGCTGACGCCGTGCTGAATTCATTACCCAGCGCTCCCCATCCGGCACTGCGGCCAGAATGGCATTCATCCAATGTGTACACCAGGGGTCTTTGTTAAACCAGTGGCGCGCGACCGTCTCACAGTTCATTGGGAAATGGATGTCGCGCGTTACAACTTCGTCATAACCGATCTTTCGACTTGCCAGCGCCATTTGTCTGTTCTCCTAGTAGATTTCTTCATACTATTTAATTGGTCGACCAACCATATTATGTGTCTTGGTGACCTAATGGTCAAGCAGGTGTTAAACAAAAGGGTGGAAGATGTGTGTATTTGGCACAAAAGAAGGATCGCTTTGAGAGTTGCTGATCAAGTGGGAGCGGGGTTGTAGAATTGAAAAAGGTGCGCTACGGAAACATATCGACTAAAATCATCGGCTTGCTTACGCAGGAGGATGAAGTGAAAAAGAAAAGAGAGCCCCAGCAAGTAAAAGGGTCTGACCGCGACTTTGTGTTAAATTCAGCCGCTCGGCTGTTTCGAGAGCAGGGCTATGATCGGACGACCGTGAAAGAAATTGCCGAAGCATGCAATTTACTACCCGGAAGCCTTCATTATCGCTATAAAGCCAAGGAAGACATTCTTGTTGATTTGATGCGGCTGGGCTTGGAGCATGCTTCGAGCGCTGTCTACAGAGCGGTGACAAGCGCAACAGATCCTGTAGAGCAATTACGGCTAGGCATAAATTCGCACCTGGAATTAGTAGTCAGTGGCTCGGATTTGGTCTACGTGCTGCTGTTCGAATGGCGCTCCTTGCGCGGTGAAGCACGAGCGGAAATGATCGAACTGCGTGACCGCTACGAGGCATTATGGGGCGCTATGCTTAGGTCTCTTGCAGATGTAGGGGTGCTACGTGAGGACGTTGATCAGGATTTGCTGCGCCTTATTGGTCTTGGAGCACTCAACTGGGTAGCAACCTGGTTTCGTGAAGATGGTCGCTATTCGCTTGAGGAGATAGGTGATTTCGTCTGGCGAGTGATTCGCGACGCGGTGCTTAAGGATTAGGTGCATAGTTCCTCATCTGCTTTCCAAACGAAACGCCAATGCGTAAAGCGCTGGCACGAACAAAAGCGTAATGGCGGTGCCTAAAATGACACCACCAATCAGAACATACGCCATCGGCCCCCAGAAAATATCGGTCGTCAAAGGGATGAACGCAAGCGCAGCTGCCAAAGCGGTTAGCACCACCGGTCTTGCGCGCCTGACAGCTGCCTCGACGACCGCATCTGACGGCAGCATGCCATCCTCAAGGTTATCGCTGACCTGCTGAGTTAGAATTAGAGTATTGCGCATTAATATGCCCGCCAATCCGATCAGCCCAAGTAAGGCGACAAATCCGAAAGGCTGCTTGAAAACCAGCAGTGCTACGACAGAGCCAATGACGCCCAAGGGTGCTGTTAAAAGCACTATCACAACACCAGGAAAACTTCGCATTTGCAGCACCACGCAAGTTACCATCAGGGCAATCATCAGTGGGAAAACCTGATTTATAGAGTCCTCTGCTTCTTGTGAACGTTCCAGACTACCCGCAATATCAATCCTGTAACCATCAGGGAGCGCTGCATGAATTGATTCCAGATCCGCCCATAATGCTTTGGTGACATCTTGTGGCTGCGCATTCTTTACCTCCCCGCGAACAGCCAGAAAGAGCTCTCGATTGTGTCGTCGAATCATGGCATCTTCGTAAGCCAGTTTCACCTCGCCCAGATGCGAAAGTGGTATCTTTTGACCCTGTTCATTGCGGAGTTCATAAATGGGCGGCTCATTTTGGGCTCGCTTGGCACCCTGGCCGCGAACGTAGACATCAACAGTTCTGATGTCTTGTCTGACCTCAGCTATTGGAACTCCATCTGTTCGATATTGCATTTGTTGAGCAACTGAGAGTGGTGTCAATCCCATTAGTCGAAGGCGCTGTTCATCTATTTCCAGCTTCAATGTCGGTACACGTTGATCCCACTCCAAATGCGGATTGACGACGTGAGGGTTGTGGGACATGACCTCCCTGACTTGGTGGGCCACTTTCCTTAAGGTCGCAGGGTCTTGTCCGACGACACGGAAGCTGACAGGCCAGTCAACTGGCGGCCCGAACAACAGGCGTCTGATACGAATACGCGCCTCGGCAAAAGTACCATTGGCAACATGTTGGTCTAATGCAGCAATAATTCGGTCACGCTCAACCGGTCCCGTCGTTGTTACGATTATTTTAGCAAACGAAGAGTCCGGATGCTCGGGGTTGACCGAGATGAAAAAACGTGGCGCCCCGCCACCGACATAACTGGCGTAGTTTTCAACACCACCCATGGAATCTAATAGTTCTTCAAGACGTTTGACGGTCGTATCCGTTGTCGTGACCGATGTACCTGGTGCTAGATTCACATCGATCAAAATTTCGGGCCGATCCGAGCCTGGGAAGAACTGTTTTTCCACCGGCCCTACCATGCCTGCGACGCTTAGCACTAACATCGCAAAGGTAATAAAGACCACGGTCCGCCGATGGCGAACACACCACGTAATCAAGGCCCGTAGATACTCGTACACCCGGGATGACTTGTAGTGATCGCCCATATTGCCGGGTTTCTGCTTGGGTGCACGTAAAATCTTTACGCCCAAATAAGGGGTAAAAGTAACGGCCACCAACCAACTGATAATGAGCGAAAAAGCCAAAACCCAAAATATATTGCCAGCGTATTCACCTACCCCAGATTTGGCAAATCCAATCGGAACAAAACCAAACATGGTAACCAGAGTGCCGAATAGCATAGGCGAAGCTGTCGCATTCCAGGCATGAGTGGCGGCACTTACTTTACTCCAACCTTCTTCCAGTTTTACCAACATCATTTCAATCGCAATGATGGCATCATCAACCAATAAACCCAACGCGATGATTAGTGCCCCTAAGGTAATACGATCCAGATTGATATTGGCGGATTTCATCAGCACAAACGTCAGCCCCAGGGTGATTGGAACAGCGATACCCACGATCAAACCGGCGCGCAGTCCTAATGATAAAAATCCAATACTCATCACCACGATTACGGCCACCAGAAACTTCACCTGGAACAAATTAACTGCCGCTTTAATGGCATCCGTCTGATTGGTGATTTGATCCAGTTCCATACCCAAGGGAAGCTCAGCTCTTGTTTTGCTTAGAAACGCGTCAAGGCGTTCACCAAATACTAATCCGTTTTCACCCTTGTTCATGACCACGCCGACCAGTATTGCATCTTCTCCATTGACACGAGCAAAATACGACGGTGGTTCCTCGTAACCTTGCGTAATGACGGCAATATCACCCAGCCGGATTAGATGGTCACCGGCACGGATAGGGACCTGTGCCAATCGCTGAGGATCAGACAGATCTGAATCGAGCCGAAACCTTAGGCGCGGCCCGGTGGTGTCAATCTGACCGGCCGGGATAAGCGTATTGTATGCTCTTATCGCGTCGAATACGGCTTGGGATGAGATGCCGCTGTTCGTCATAACAACGTTGTCTAAATCGACATAGACTCTCTCTTCGCGCTCGGCGATCAAATCGGCTTTGCGGGCACCGGGAATGAGTTGTAATTCATCTCGGAGCCGCTCGGCGTAACGTGTTAATTTTCGCACCGGAAGGCCGGGCGCAGAAAGGCTAAATAGGCTGAAATACACATCGGAAAAGTCATCATTGACGATCGGCCCTATAACCCCTTCAGGCAAATGTGAAGACAGATCCAGCATGCGCTTTCTAACCTGAAACTGTAGTTCCGGCGTTTTATTCTGTGGCGTGTAATCATGAAATTGAACCTGGATATCAGCCCGGCCTGCCTTGATTGTCGTTTTGATTTCGTCAAGATATTCAATTTTCTGGATGCTCTTCTCGATTGGGTGAACCACTTGCTGTTCGATCTCTGCAGGAGTGGCACCAGGCCAGACTGCTGAAACCACTAACATTTGCAGTGTAATAGAAGGGTCTTCCGCACGTCCCAATGAGGCAAAAGCATAAGCCCCTGCGAACACGGATAAAATCAGGAAATACAGCGTAACGGATCGCTCCCGTACTGCAAGTGCCGATAGATTAGGAAAGCTCATTGCGCGTATTCTTTAACAGGCATTCCTGGTACTAGCAGATGAGTACCTAAGGCGATAACTCGATCACCAGTCTTAAGGTCTTGCCCTTGAATTTGAGCTGAGTTAGGCGTCACCCCAACCACCGCAACGGTCTGGGGTTGGGCCTGTTGATCGACAATTTGCCAGATTTGGGTATTACTTCCTCGCTCATCCAGTGCCGCCAGTGGAACTGAATAGACCTGTGTGGGAGAGTCAGGGACCATCATGCTGACCTTGACCAGCATACCCAACTGTAACTCGCTACCAGAGGACTCAATCTGATAACGAGAACGCCAGGTTCTGCTGTATTCGTTAGCGGCGCCAGCGGTTTCACGAAGCTTTAGTGGTATGCGGGCATCATCGATATGGGCTAGCGCTTCTGTCGGTGGAAAAACGCTCCTAGGTAGGAAAACTTCGATCTCTAACTCGCGAGTATCAGCCAATATTCCTAGGGGTTGTCCAGACTTTACCACTTGCCCCGGCATCCCTGTGACATTCACCAAGATACCTGGCCTTGTGGCGGTTAGGGACGTATGCTGAAGCGCAATTTCTGCTTGTCGAAGTCTAGCCTGGGCAGCCTCTTTTCGCGCTTGCGCTGCACGTTTGGACAACAAGGAAGCTTCAAATATACGTTGGCTAATACTGTTCTGTTCGATCAAGCGGCTGTCCCGAGCGAGGTTGGATTCCGCGTGTATCAATTCAGCTTCAGCAGCTGTCAATTGGGCCTTTGCAGCCTCCAGGCTTTGTTCAAATTCCCTTGCGTCCAACAAGAATAATGGCTCGCCGGTTGCAACAATTTGACCGGAGTCCACATACCGTTTCAGAATTCGGCCACTGACTTGAAAGGCTATCGCAACCTCTGTACGTGCGCGTACTGTGCCTGTAAACCCTTGGGGCGCGGTCGGAGAAGGCTCTGACAATACCGCAGTGTATACTGGATGTGGTTTGTTCAGTACAGTATCTAAGTGAGAGGACTCCTGACAGCCATACAGTGTTAACAGCGAAAGAAAGAGAGCTAGACGCATGAAAAGTAAAACCCCGGCAATTAATGAACGTGAGCGTACACATAGCATATCGGGCCATGGTAAGCAGAGAAAACACACACACAGATAGCCGTGCTGCGTTAATAATTGCGAATCATCCTGGGAGGTCGATCTGAATAATATGCATTAACTTTCATGTTTGCTGCTATTGGCAATATGGTGAAATACCAGACATCGAGGAACAATGGTTAGCGTCCTTAAGCTCTAGCTCCAAGAGGGGGGCCTCCACTAATTGCCGGTCGGTTGAAGATACATTATTTGGCTTCGAATCATTTGATTCACTCACAACACTAACAAGAAATACGTTTATCGCTGTTAAGCAGCCAAGCATAGCAATGAACTCAAGCACGATGACCCCCCTTTTGAAGATAAACGTAAAGTAGCGCACATCCAGGGGTTGGTCAACCACCCAATACCCGTGCAGCAAGTCTATAGTATTGAGGATGAGGAGAAGAAGGGGCAAATAAGCAGACACCTACGCTACATGGCCACCTGGCTCAAAATCGTGGGTTTTCGTTCAGATGCCCCCCCCGCTGGTCCGTTATGCCGTCGCAGAGTCTGACAGAGGAATTTTGTTTCTTGCTAAAATGTCTTGGTATAGTATTGATATTTGGTTGGGCAGCCAATAGAATATCCGTAGTGGTTGACACCCTGTGAAGGCTTGTACGGAGGCCCTTTATGATGAACGCGATACCAATAAAGCCACGAAAAGTAACCTTTGATGTGTCTACTGTTCCACGACATTGGAATGGTGGAGACCCTGTGCTAACTCGTTTCTTTGATGCCCTGTCAGTGCATTTCCCTGAGGGTGAACGGTTTTTTATCCAGTCGGTACGGAATTTCCAGGATCGGGTAAAGGAGCCAGGTTTGCGTGAGGATATTCGCCACTTTATTCGTCAAGAGGGGCAGCATGGTATTGTCCACGATCGCTTCAATGAGGTGATGGTTGGGCAGGGTGTTGATGTTGACAAGATTACCAGCAATCTGCGGCGTTTCATTCGCTCATCACAAAAGTACTTGCCAGAGAAGTATCAGCTGGCGATGACTGCGGCATTCGAACATTTTACTGCCACTCTGGGCGAGGCAATGCTCAAGGATGAAACTGACATGTTTGCCGAAGCAGACCCTGTGATGAGGGCGATGTTTCTCTGGCATGGTGTGGAAGAGGTTGAGCATAAGGCAGTAGCCTACGACGTCTACCAAACGGCGGCGGGCGGCGGTTATCTGTCACGGGTCTCGGCGTTGGTAGTGACCATGCTAATGATTCATCTGGTGGTCGGGCCAGTGTTCGTGAACATGTTGCGTCTAGATGGCGCCATGCGCCAGCCTGGGGTGTTGATGCGTGGGCTGAATCGTCTCTATGGCCGACGTGGTATTCTAACTCGAATGTTGCCTGAATTCTTGGCCTGGTTTCGCCCCGGCTTTCATCCTTGGGATACGGGCATGCCAGAGAAAGTGGCGGCATGGCTGGAAGAGTATGGGGATCATGGCGACCCAATGCGTGCATCCGCTGCCGTTTACGGAAGCTCGCCGATGAGCGAGGCAGCCTGAGTGGATGGCGAAAAGGCGGTTATGACTCACTGCCATAGGCCGGGCAGGCACTGTGGCAGTTCAGCAATACGTGACTTACTTGAGTACCATGGCTTATTTATGAGCGAAGCTTGCTGTTTCGGCCTTGGGGCTGGGCTCGGTATTACTTACGTGGAGATACCAGGCTCCAGTACCCCTTTCATTGTTCATGTGCGCTCAATGGGGTTCGAGGAGAAGGTGTTTAATACCTTAGAGGTTCCCTTTTCTTGGACCAGTTACAGCAACAAGCCGTCTGCCAGCACCGATCTCTACCAGGCATTGCATGAAAACCGACCTGCATTGCTTTTAACGGATATCTATCATCTGCCTTATTTTGGCAGTAGCACGCATTTTCCAGGGCATGCCATTGTGGCATGGCTCCGCAACGAAGAGCGCAACGAGGTGCTGGTTAGCGATACGGAGCGCCCGGATTTAATTGCGGTTGCGGCTAAGAACTTGGCTGATGCACGTTTCTCGACCGCGCCACCCTTCATTCATCACGGTAACATGTTCGCGCCTCACGCCATTGATTCCAGTGTAACTCCAGAACGTGTGCGGCGAGCAATCTTCGACAATGCCTACGCGTTGGCTAATGGAAACCGTTTTAGCGGGCTTGCGGCTTTGGATACCTGGGTTGATGCGCTACCACGCTGGTCAGCGGAGGAAAACTGGCGATGGTCGTTGCGCTTTGCCTATCAGGTGATCGAAAAGCGCGGTACAGGTGGCGCTGGATTCCGTGCCATGTATGCCGATTTTTTGGAAGAAGTGGGAGAAATGCTCCCCGCTGTAATTCATGCGAATTTAGTAGAATTAATGCGCAGTGCGGCAGCGAGTTGGTCTGGTTTGGCTGAGACTTTGAAACAGGGCTCCGAGTCAATGGTGTTCCCCTTCGTTGAAATAAAGAGCGCCATTAATCATGTAAAGATGCGCGAGTCACATTACGTGAAGTATGCGCTGGATGTCCTGGCCTAAGTCACAGCAAATCCATAGGTTCTTGGATGCAATTAATTATATAAGAAGTTACCAATGATTGAGGAAGATACCTTGGCGGCGGATCGTAATATGACCATCGCCGAAACATTTTTTGGAACATCTCATCCCTTGTTCAATGCGTTTGGTGTACAGGTGGAAGAAATCGGCAAGGGGCGAGCAGTGATGAGTCTTGCCTGCCGTCCTGTCCTTTGCAATCGAGTTGAGGGTGTTCATCGCGGAGTGGTAGTCACGTTGCTAGACACCAATTGTGGGCTGGCGATATTTTCGCGACTCGGTGATATGCGTCCGATTGCCACTATTGATCTTCGTGTCGACTTTATCAAGGAAGCGCCTAGCGGGGAGGGTATTTTCAGTGAGGTGGAGTGTTATGCGGTGCAGGGTGATATAGCTTACGTCCGCGGGCGCGCTTACGCGTGCTCTGATCACTCTTTGTTGGCTTCGGTGTCAGGCTCCTTTGCTGTTGGTACTCTTGGTCCAGCGTTTGATTCAGCGATGAAAGAAAGGAGCTAGGAAATGAGTGAACCAACTGTGTTTGAAGCTCCACGAATGAATAAAGTGCAGAAAGAGATGCTTGTGAATACCCCTTTTGTGGAGTTTCTGGGGCTTGAAGCGGTGGATTCGGATAAAGGTATAGCTTATCAATTGTCTTTCCGTGAGGAGCATATCGGCAATACACTGCTACGCACTTTTCACGGAGGCATTCTCGCTAGTTTTGGCGAAATCACAGCGGCCCTCTATCTGGTGCAATCGCTTGATCTGGATAAAGAACCTTCGTGTAACAGTATGACCTTTGACTATCTCCGTCCCGCGTTTGCTGGGAGCATTCGTGCCGAGCCTCGCCTTATCCGTGCTGGCAGACGTTTTATCGTTGTTTCTGTCGATATCTATCTGGAAAAGAAACTCGTCTCAATCGGACGTTTTATCTACACCCGTTAATATAAGGAGCTTGTTGTGATCATATCACAGACTTTGCGCCGTGCCGTGCAGCAACATCCCAATGGTACTGCGACGATCTATAAAGATAGAAAGCAGTCATGGCGGGAGTTTGAAGGCCGCGCCGCTAGACTTGCCGCAGGCCTGCTGTCATTGGGGATAGAAAGGGGAAGCCGCATTGCGATCTTGTCTCTCAATAGTGACCGCTATCTCGAATATTTCTATGCGGTGCCCTGGGCTGGTGCCGCCCTTAATCCCGTCAATATTCGGCTTGCTCCCCCGGAAATCGCCTTTACTCTTAATGATTCCGGCTCGTCAATCTTGTTTGTGGATGACACCTTCAGTGCGATGCTACCGAAGTTGCGTCCGCTGCTTGATAGTGTCGAACATGTGGTGTTTATGGGCGACGGGGAGTTACCGGAAGGTTGTGTTTGCTACGAGGCGTTGATTGACGCGTCAAAACCTTTACGGGATCTCAGCGAAGGCGGAAAGGAGCTCGCCGGACTTTTCTATACCGGGGGTACCACCGGCCGGTCCAAAGGCGTGATGCTGAGTCATGACAACCTCGTTTTCAACGCGCTTAATGTGGTGCCGGAAATGAGTTACGGGCCTGACACTATTTATATGCATGCGGGTCCGATGTTTCATCTGGCTGATATGGCAAGCACCTTTGCAGTAACCCTGGCCGGTGGAACCCACGGGATTGTGCCACGTTTCGAAGTCGGCGATGTGCTGGGCTTCATTGAGCGCGAGAAAGTCACACACACGCTACTCGTACCTACAATGATCAACCTTCTCGCGTCGTCCGGAAAAATAAAGGATTTCGATGTCAGCAGCGTGAAGCGCATGCTGTATGGCGCGTCGCCGATGCCAGAGGCAGTATTGATCAGTGCCATGGAGCAGATGCCGCACGCCTTGTTTGCCCAGGGTTATGGGCAGACAGAGGCTTCACCCATCATTACCGCGTTGGCCCCGGAGTTCCATTTGCCGGGAGGCGACAAGCTACGAAGTGCGGGCAGGGCTGCGCTGGGTGTCGAGGTTGCCATTCTTGACAAAAATGATGTTGAGCTACCGCGTGGTGAAGTCGGGGAGATCTGTGCCAGAGGTGGGAACGTTATGCTCGGTTACTGGGGAATGGAGCAGGCATCGGCCGAAACTCTGCGCAACGGCTGGTTGCATACCGGTGATCTCGGCTATATGGATGAAGATGGGTTTGTCTTTATCGTCGATCGTAGCAAGGACATGATCATCAGTGGTGGAGAGAATATCTTCTCTGTCGAAGTGGAAGGCGCCATCTACAGCCATCCTGCTGTGCAGGAATGTGCGGTAGTAGGGATTCCCCACGACGAATGGGGCGAAACAGTGCATGCCATCGTGGTGCTTTGCGAAGGTCATACTCTTAAGGAAGATGAGCTGTTGGTCCATTGCCGGGAGCGCATTGCGGGCTACAAGCTCCCTCGAAGCGTCGAGTTTCGAAGCGAGCCATTGCCCATAAGTGGTGCCGGTAAGATTCTCAAAAACGAACTTCGAGCTCATTACTGGCGGCAGAAGGAGCGGGGGGTCAACTGAACCACTGTTTTCGCTAAGATCAATTACTAGCACGGAATAAACCATGAATCTTGAATTTACACAGGAAGAGTTGGATTTTCAAAAGTCCATACGCGCATGGATGCGGGAAAACGTACCTGAAGAGCTTGAGCGCGTGTCAGCACTTGGCAATATGCCAACCAAGTCGCAGCAGCAACAGTGGGAGAGGAGTTTGGGTAAACAGGGCTGGCTGGCGCTAACTTGGCCAGAACAGTACGGTGGGCCAGGCTGGACGGCGACGCAGCGCTATATCTTCGATATTGAAAGGGCGATGGCCGGAGCGCCGCCAACCAGCCCCTTCGGTGTCGCCATGGTAGGCCCAGTTATTTATACATTCGGCTCGCCGGAACAGAAGGAGAGATGGCTGCCTGGGATTACCAGCGGCGAGACTCTCTGGTGTCAGGGATATTCTGAGCCCAATGCCGGGTCGGATCTCGCGTCGCTTAAAACCCGCGCTGAACGCAAACAGGATCACTATCTGGTCAATGGACAGAAGATCTGGACCACGCAAGCGCATTGGGCAGACATGATGTTCTGTCTCGTCAGAACCGACCCCGAGGCAAAGAAGCAACAGGGCATCTCTTTTCTGCTTATTGACATGAAGACACCGGGCATCGAAATTCGCCCCATTTATTCTATTGATGGGCACCATCATCTCAACGAAGTATATTTCACCGATGTCGAGGTACCTCTGGAAAACCTGGTTGGCCAGGAGGGTATGGGCTGGACCATAGCCAAGTTTCTACTGACACATGAGCGTACCACGATAGCTGGCGTGGCCGACAGCTATTATGCGCTGGCACGGATGAAGCAGGCGATTGAAGATGTACCCTATTATACCGACAAGCCATCGGCAAGGCGGCGTATGGCCGAACTCGAAGTCGAATTGATGGCGCTGGAGTATACCAACTTTAGAACCGTTGCAGCCACAGACGAGGGTAAACCCTTCGGACCGGAGTCCTCCGGGTTGAAAATCAAGGGTACGGAACTGCAGCAAAAGATGTCTCAAGCCATGGTTGAGATGGGGGGGTTGATGTCGCTTGCCTGGGATAGCCCTTCGGTAGTGGGTAACGAAAGCTTCAATAATGCTCCCCGGCGTTACAATTTTTTACGTGCTTGTACGATTTATGGCGGCTCAAATGAGATTCAAAAGAATGTGCTTGCCAAAATGCTATTGGGATTATAGGGGGCGATAGTGGAATTCAATCTTTCTGAAAACACGACAATGGTTGCGGATACAGCGAGGCGCTATCTCAAGGATCACTATGGTTTTGTTACCTATAATGAACAGTTAAACCAGGCCAGTCATTGTGATCCGGCACGATGGCAGCTAATGATGGAGCTTGGGTGGTTGGGTCTCCCGTTTCCCGAGTCCATCGGAGGTTACGGTGGCGAGTTGATTGATGTAGCGATGATCGTCCGGGAACTTGGAGCGGCCTTGTGTCTGGATCCTTATGTGGATTTGGTAGTCGCTCCCGGAAAAATGCTCGAATATATTGGAACCGAGCGCGCTATCGTGGTTTTACAATCCATAGTTGAAAACGATGAAAAGGTGGCGTGCGCGCTCTATGATTGCCATGCCGGTTACAGCGTTCATAAACCGACTGCATCCATCAGAGATGGAAAATTGTCAGGCCAGAAGAGTTTTGTTCCTGATGGTGGCTGCGCGAACAGAGTCATAGCGACAGCAAGAATCGGGGATGAGCTAGCATTGCTCCTCGTGCCACTTGAAAGCTGCGAGATCACGCGTTATCGGGCTCTGGACGGTAGTCGATACGCAGATCTGGTGTTTCATGACATTGAAATTGATGACGGAATGATTCTCTCGCGTGGCGCGGAGACTAGCCGTGTTATCAGCCAGGTTATTGCCTGGCTTCAGGCCCTTGATTGTGCGCGGATGTATGGCGCTGCCAATGCGCTTTATCAGCGTACCCTTGAATATGCAAAGACGCGTAAACAATTCGGCGCAGCCATAGGTAGTTTTCAAGTTATTCAACACTATCTTGTGGACATGTTTACTGATCTCCAGCAATTGGAGTCAATGTTATTCATGGTCGCAGTGAAAGCAGAGCTAGGAAATGCGCAAGAACGAGATCGCGCGTGCTCGGCTGCGAAGGCCTACTATGCCGAAAAGGCGGTAAAGATCGCTCAGCAAGCCATCCAGATTCACGGTGGTATTGGGGTCACTGAAGAGCTGGACATAGGCCACTACTTTCGTCTTATGACCCACTGTTCATTGACTCATGGACATCGCGACTTTCACATTGATCGTTTGGCCTCACTACGCGAGGTAAATGGTTGTGCATGAATTTGATTTCATCGTTGTGGGGGCGGGGTCCGCTGGCTGTGTCCTAGCCAATCGATTGAGTGAGTCAGGGAAGTTCTCGGTTTGCGTGCTGGAAGCAGGTCCACACGACAATAGCGGGTTCGTGAACGTGCCATTCGGAGTCATCGGACTGATCAAGGAGGGAAAGCGCAACTGGGGTTATGATACCGTAGCGCAGAAATCGCTTGACAATAGGCAACTTTATTGGCCACGTGGAAAAACCCTCGGTGGGAGTAGTTCGATCAATGCGATGGTTTACATTCGAGGGCAACCTCAGGACTATGATGCATGGCGCGAGTTAGGCTTGGATGGTTGGGGTTGGGAGGATGTGCGACCGCTCTTCAACGCTCACGAGAATAATGAGGAGTACCTGCCTGATTCATGGCACGGTAAAGGAGGACCGTTGAATGTCACCCGCGTCAGGGATCCGAACCCGCTGACTGAGCTGTTTATTCGTGCCGGCCAGGAGCTGGGCGAAAAACGTAACGATGATTTCAACGGCGAAACCCAGCGCGGTTTTGGTCGGTTCCAAGTGACGCAAAAAAACGGGCGACGCTGGAGCGCGGCACGGGCGTTTCTTGATCCGGCGAAGGAACGAAAGAATCTGAATATTCTGACCGATGTAATGGTCTCCCGAGTTCTGATCGAGAATGAGCGTGCGACGGGGGTAGAATATATTGATGCGGCGGGTACTTCACACGTGCTTCGGGCAAAACGTGAGGTTGTTCTTGCAGGAGGAGCTATCAACTCCCCTCAGTTGCTAATGCTTTCTGGCATTGGTGATCGTGACCATCTACAAAGTGTTGGTATTGATTGTCTAGTTCATTCTCCTGAAGTGGGTCGCAATCTTCAGGATCATCTCGACATGACTATATCGATTCATGATCGCAGCCGGCAGTCGATTGGCTTTTCCCCTTACTTCGTACCGCGTTTGCTGCGAGCGTTCTACGATTACTTCCGCTATCGGCGCGGGTTTCTTGCCAGCAATGCAGCGGAAGCGGGGGCGTTTGTCAATGTGGGTGGCGGCTCTCGTCCGGATGTCCAGTTGCATTTTCTGCCGACATTTTTACGTGATCATGGCAGACAGCTGACGCCAGGCTTCGGTTGCACGATCCACGTTTGCCAGTTGCGACCCAAAAGCCGGGGATGGATTCGTCTGGCCGATAACAATCCTGGTAGCGCACCACTAATCAATCCTTGTTATCTGTCCGACGATGATGATCTCCGAATTCTGCGTGAGGGTGTCAAGTTGGCTCGCCGGGTATTCCACACCAAAGCTTTCGCTAGAGCTTATGGAGGCGATGATCTGCCGGCTAGCAATGTCGTTACTGATGCCCAGATAGACGCTGATATACGTCAGCGTGCTGAATCCATCTATCATCCGGTGGGCACCTGTCGTATGGGAGAGGATAACCTGTCAGTAGTGGATAGCCGATTAAGAGTCAGAGGTGTGTCGGGATTGCGCGTTGCTGATGCGTCTGTAATGCCGATACTAATCAGTGGCAACACAAACGCGCCTAGTATGATGATTGGCGAAAAAGCAGCAGGTTGTATTATTCAGGACAGTGCGTGATGACATAATTGAATAACAGTGACTTGTTTAACTGCAACTCAAATAAAAAGGATATTATGAAATTAAACCGTAAGCTAGTGGCAATTACAGGTGGTAGTCGCGACATTGGTGTGGCATTAGCAATAGCGCAGGGAATTATTGAAACTGAATTCTTGAGATGAATGCCTGCAGAAATTCTGGAAGGCATTGCGAAGATGGTTCCACTGGTGGAAATATAACAAACGAGGTCAGTATGTCCCTGGATTTCGATGGAGCACGTTTACCCAACCCCTATTTGACCGAAGATCACGAGGCCTGGCGCGATCAGCTGCGTAAGTTTATTGATTCCGAGCTGATGCCCTATGCCAATCAATGGGAGGAGGATCATAAGGTTCCCGATGAGATCTTCCCCAAGGCTGCTGAAGTGGGCATGTTTGCCGTGGGTTATCCCGAGGCCTACGGCGGCCTGACTGAAGGGTTGGATGTATGGCACGGCAATATCATCTATGAAGAGTTGGCGCGTCTTGGTGCCGGTGGTGTCGGTGCAGCTCTCACCGTGCATGGTATTTCACTGCCTACCATTTTGAAACTGGCCTCCGAGGAAGTTAAGCAAGAGGTTGGCCCCGCTGTAATCAGTGGTGAAAAGCGTATTTCTTTGGCGGTGACCGAGCCCGGTGCAGGTTCTGATGTGGCGCAATTAATCACCACTGCTGTGCGCGATGGCGATTTCTATATTGTTAACGGCTCCAAAACCTTTATCACTGGCGGCATGTACTCCAGTTGGGCCTCCACCGCCGTCCGTACCGGTGGAGCAGGGTTGGGCGGTATCTCTCTGTTGTTGATTCCTCTCGATGCCGAGGGCGTTAGCCGCACGCAGCTGGATAAAAAACAGGGCTGGTGGGCATCCGATACCGCGACCTTATACTTCGACAATGTGCGAGTGCCTGTAGGCAACTTGGTGGGCAAGGAAAACGAAGGTTTTAAAGCCATTATGGGCAACTTCAATCTGGAGCGTATGCAGTTGATTGTGTCCATGGAAGCCTTCGCCCGCGTCTGTCTCGAAGATGCAGTAAAGTGGGCCCAGGAGCGTAAGACCTTTGGCAAGACCTTGTCCCAGCATCAGGTGATCCGTCACAAAATTGCTGATATGAAACAACGCATAAACGCCACTCAAGCCTATATCCAAGTATGCTCCAAACAGTTGATGGATGGTAAGCCCAATGCTGGCGATATCGCAATGTGTAAGGTGCAGGCCAGTCAGACCATGGAATTTTGTGCTCGTGAGGCCATGCAGATTATGGGGGGTATTTCCTATATCCGTGGCAATCGCGTGGAGCGTATTTACCGTGAAGTGCGCGTCAATGCCATTGGCGGGGGATCGGAAGAAATTATGCGTGATCTAGCGTCACGTCAGTATGGGTTTTAATCACGAAAAGCCTTATAAATGGCCCCTCATTCCCGCGAACACCGGAATAACGCAGATAACTAAAGCGCACACAAAAATATAAAGGATAACAACAATGACAATGAAACTGCCTACATTTAAGTAATTGTTTTTTCCCGTAAGCAGAGCAGGTAGCCACAGACAATTAAGCGAGAGAGAATAATTATGAGATTTACTGAAGAACACGAAGCAATACGTAATACCATTGCCCAGTTTATTGATAAAGAAATCAACCCCTACTGTGATCAATGGGAAAAAGACGGTATCTTCCCAGCTCATAAGCTGTTCAAAAAAATGGGCGACCTTGGTCTTCTGGGGATCGCCAAGCCAGCCGAGTACGGCGGCATGGGATTGGACTACAGTTATCAAATTGTGTTCTCTGAAGAGCTAGGTCGCATTGCCAGTGGCGGTGTTTCCATGGCCATCGGTGTGCAAACCGATATGTCTACACCGGCCATGGCCAAGTTTGGCAGCAACTACATCAAGGAAGAGTTTCTTTCAAAAGCCATTGCAGGTGATGCAGTATGCTCAATTGCTGTGAGTGAGCCTCACGCCGGTTCTGATGTGGCCAATATTAAAACCACCGCTGTAAAAGACGGAGACGACTACATCATCAACGGCACCAAAATGTGGATCACCAACGCCACCCAGGCGGACTATCTGTGCCTGCTGGCCAATACCGGTGGTGACAAGCCTCATAAGAGCAAATCTTTGATCGTCGTGCCTACCAACACCCCGGGTATTTCATTCTCGGAAAAGCTCGACAAATTGGGCATGCGTTCTTCCGATACTGCACAGATTTTCTTCGACGAGGTGCGCGTCCCACAGAAGAACCTGATTGGTGAAGAGGGCATGGGTTTTACCTATCAGATGATTCAGTTCCAGGAAGAGCGTTTGTATTGCGCTGCGGGATTACTGAAGTCCATGGAACACTGCATTAACACCACTATTGAATACACCCGCGAGCGCCAGGCGTTTGGTAAGCCGCTGTTGGATCAGCAGGTAATTCACTTCCGTCTGGCGGAGTTGCAAACCGAAGTAGAAGCTCTGCGTGCGTTGACCTATGACGCGGTAGAGGGCTACATCAATGGCATGGAAGTGACCTTGAAAGCCTCCATGGCGAAGTTGAAAGCGGGGCGTTTGGTGCGTGAAGTCACAGACGCCTGCCTGCAGTACTGGGGAGGTATGGGCTTCATGTGGGATAACCCAGTTTCCCGCGCCTACCGTGATCAGCGTTTGAGCTCTATTGGTGGTGGTGCCGACGAAGTAATGCTTGGCATTATCTGCAAGAAAATGGGCACCTTGCCGCGCGCTTAATTTAGCAACAGGTTATTAGCAGGGTTAGTTCATGGGAATTGTTGAATACAGAGATTCATTAACTTACTTCCAGTAATTGCCAACATATACATGGTGAGAAAATCAAATGCCGCTGCATTCCGCTCAACCAAACTAGCATTTATGGTTTTTCTGTTACAAAAAAATGCCTCCTTTAGATAAAGGAGGCTTCAGAAAATGCACTCTAAAGAGTGGCACAAAAAACGGCTCTGTCGCATATATAGCTTTTGCCATTTCAATTTATAGAGCAGGTTAGTCATCTACTTCGCTCCGGATAGTGGGTTGGAAAATTAAGCGGACAGTCGAAACAAAAGAAGGCGACCGGGGTCGCCTTCTCAGTATAGGGCAGGACGTGTTTCGCGTTGCCCCCATATCAGTGTCAGAAATACTGTTGGTACACCAGGGGGCCGAATGCCACCAGCACCAGGGCAATACCCATCACGGTTAGCGGCAGCACATAGCGTTCGTGGCGAATCCAGAAACTCATGCCGCGGGTATCCTCTTTGGCTTTCTCTATTTCCTCTTCGCCCACCACTTGCCGTGTCAACAGGTGGTTCACGGCCACCGGCGGGCTGAGGTAACCCAGCTCAAACGCCACCAGGGTGATCATCCAGAAATGCAGGGGATCGATACCCTGGCTGTAGGCCGCCTGAGCCACAGTGCCGGATACCAGTACGATGGCGCCAAAGGGATCCATAATCATCCCGATGAAGACCAGGACAATGACCAAGGCAATCATGGCCGTCCAGATATTGCCGAAGAAATCACTCTGTGCGGCGACTTCCTCGAAAATACCGGAATCTTCGATTACACCACCTACGGTCAGGCTTAACGCCATAATGGAAAGCAAGGCACCGATATGGACCGTGGTATCAGTCGTGGCGCGACGTACGGAGTTTTCCAGTGAGGTGGCACGCTCTTCACCTTCATAGGTTTCATGTTTGTCTTCATCCGGTGAATGTTTGACCTTGGATTCCAGTACCAGGACCAGCAGCAGCAGCAGGGGCAGGATCGCGGCTGTCATCAGTCCATCCTGCTGGTACATAAAGGTCGCAGTGGGTATCACTAACAAGAGCAGCCAGGGCAGCAGTTTTTTGGTGTCCTTAACGACAAATTCGTATACCAGCAACAGTAGGATGATCATGGGCAGAACCACCGGCGCGGTGTGTTCGTCCAGGTGGGCATCCAGCAGGAAGGCGTAGGCGGCCGCGGTAACCACAAAAATCAAAACGTAAGGAACCAGCGGCTGGAATGCCCGCAGGCTGGGAAACAGGGCTTCCGAAATCGGGGCAACTTTCATGGGCCCCTGTTTGGCGATCAGTGACACCAGGAAGAACAGGAAGGAGGTTAGCAAAAATACTTTTACGCCCCAGCCGTACATCATATCAGTGGTGACTTCCTTGTTGAGCATGGCAATCAGGAGCACAAGCAGACAGGGACGCAATACCACCCCAAGACTACCACTCATGGCTGTGGCAGCGAGCGCGAGATTGCGGCGGGCACCGACTCGGCGCAGCTCGGCGTACACAACCGCGCCCATGGCGATGATGATGATACCGGAGGCGCCGGTGTAGGCTGTGGGTACCGCCATGATCACAACAGCCACAAATGCCAGCAGTTCCGGCGGCAGCTTCCAGGGTTTGAAAATGCGGAATATGTATTCACCCAGGTAGGTTTGTTTCAGCAGCATACCTACCCAGATATAAAGTCCGATGTTCAGGAACAGGGAGGCCTGATCCATAATTTTGTCGACGAACAGCACCATGCCCTGCGGGTTTCCGGTTTCAAAAATGAAGAAACGGGCAGAGCTGATGGACATATAGGCGAATAATGGCACGGAGAGCAGTGCTTTACCGATGCTGCCGCCGGGCTTGGCTGTTTTTGGAATGGTGAACAACTGGAACAGGGATACCAACGCCAGCGCACTGAAGCCAAACAGATAGAACCAGCGAATATGTTCGTTTTGTATGAGGGCGCCGGAAGCCCAGCCATTGGTGAGATAACTGTACGAGGAGTAGGCCAACGAAACGTGAGCAATGAGCTGAGCTGTAATTCCGAAACGATAATCCATCACTGTCTGCATGGGCCGCAGACCGATGTGGTGATGGGTCAGGGCTGCTGTGAGGGCACAGACAAAGAATACTATGGCGAGGAAAATCTGGTTATTGTCGCGGCGGAATTGGGACAAGGCAGAGAGCGCCATATCCACCGCAACAAATCGCTCTACATTGGGTGTTTTCTGCTCGATGGTCTTCTGCGCGGCTTCATGCTTCATACGGCACAACTCAGCCTGCTTGCCGAGGGATTCCCGGATGGCTCCTTCGTTTACTTCTTCAGATCTGAACATGCCGCCAAACGGGTCATCAGTGGCTACCTTTTTTTTCTGGGCGACGATTTTTTGGACTTCAGATTCGATATTGATATTGGGATCACAGGAGGGGACGGGAACGTCCAGCCGGAGGATGTGATAGTCGGTCCAGATATGATTACCCAATTTGTTCAATTGCGAATTCAGGTTTTCTCCAATGCTGAGTACGAGAACCCCGAGAAGAATGATAAAAATCGGTAATGAGGACAGCCACTCGCGTAGATTTCGTCCCAGAAAGTTTATTTTCATTTCCCACCATATCTATTTTTTATGATTAAACACATGTTGCAATCATTGCTGTGCCGGTTTGTCAGACTGCGAGCCTGAAAATTATGTGGCTAATATGAGGGAAAACAGCCTAATCCCTCAAAAGTCAGGAAGTTAAAGCACAGCAGTACAAGCACTACCAACACTGTCAAAAAATAAAAGTCCAGATTATAAGTTACAAGAGTGTCAGGCATTGTGGGCCATAGATCACACAATGAACTCCCGAACTTTGACACTACGAGCTTTGTATCCTGTGCCTGGTCGTTAACAGGCTAAAAAGAAGCAGGCTGATGGTTAGCCTGCTTCTTTAGTATGCCGGAATAGCTTATTCGCGATCTGTTGCTGTGCATTCTGCCAGTGCTGGATCTTTCTGGCAGCGCACTTTACTGAGGAATGACAGCATTTTCCTGTCATAGAACCCCTGTTCGCTCAGGGTTAAGCGGGACTGGCGGAACATCTCCATATAACCTTCCTTGTCTTTATCAGGAAGGTCTAACCAGTAGCTGGATTTGATGCTCTTTTCCGCCGCGTTCACCAATTCCATTGCCTTGCCGTACTGGCTCAAGACATAACCACGGGAGCTTTGGCCGAATCCTTCAGGGAAGCGATTATGGCGGGCAACAATTTGGGCGGTCAGCTGAATAATGGCAAAGTTCACCACAGCGCCTTTATCACCCAAGCCCTTGTAGAGTTCCAGTGGGTCATAGGCAATGGCAGGGGCGCCGATGATGTCCACGCTGCCGTTGTTGAACATGGAGCCGAAGTTGGTCAGGGACACTGACACGGGGGAGGCACCAACTGACTCAATCATGACGGCCTGAGCCTTGTCGAAATCCATGGCAGCAAATTTCTTGCCCGCCAACTCAGCCACGGTGTCAATCGTACGGTCATTGGTGAACAGGTAAGCGGCACCACCGGGCAGAATGCCGATAATTTCATACTCACCTGAAATCATCAGCTTGGCCAGTTTGGGGTGTGCCAGATATTGCAGTACCACTTTCATGTGGTCTTCATCTGGAATAGCACCAATGGAGTCCAGGGTGCCGGTGAAACTGTTGAACTCGCGGGCGCGAAGACCGGTAATCCCCGCAGCGTCACAGGTGCCTGATTTCAGGTCTTCTGCGGCAATTTTTTCGTCCGTGTAAACTTTCATTTCCAGGTCAACACCCCATTTGATGGCCTGCAGACGGTAGTCTTCCATTTGGCTGGCAACGGGGCCGAATTTGCCTACGATATCCCATACGCACAGGGTTCGTTTGGGCAGGTCGGCGGAAAACGCTGTAGTGCTCAGCGCCATGGTGCCAGCCGCGATTAGGGTTAAAAGAGATTTAAAAAGTTTGTTCATAGCCTCATCCGGAAGTCTTGGGTTTCTAATAGTTTTAATAGGCCGGAGCGGTTACCCACTCCGGGAAGGTTTTTACTGGACTTAGAGCAGTTCTGTCTTTGGCGACTTCGACAACGTCAATACCAAGTAGCTTTTGGAAAAGCCCATCTGGGAACATGCCAATAAAAGTATCGATAAACGGTTTATCCATGGATAAACCGCGAATCGTGATAAAGAAAGTAATGGCATCCGAGTTGCCGATTCCGTTCGTCAGGTTCGCATCGTCTGCTATATAATGCTAAAGGAAGTTGACCAGGGTACGTCATGCAGCGCGGTTCTTGTATTCCTCAAATAGCTGTCCACCTTCACCAAAGAGGCGTTCCCTCCAAGCCTCCTCTAACGCTTTCGTATCATGATCTTCTGGGTGAAAGCGCTTAGCAATGAATTCTGGCATGCGAGGAAGGATTCGCGAGACAAACCCGTTGCGACCAAACATCATCTTCAATCCTTCGGCATTGTCTTTCACGTCTCCAAGTTTTCCGTCCTTGGCCAACATCCACGCCCAGGTGACACCCATCATTGGTATCAGCACCACCACTGAGGCGGCGGCAGCTGCAATACGCTCACCATGGCTATTGCCAATCAGTTCGTATACGTCGTAGGCCACAGCCTTGTGTTCGAGTTCTTCGAGAGCGTGCCATTGCCATATCTTGATCATCTCTGGATCGGCGAGGCTCCGGAACTCTTCGTCCTCCAGGAGCTGTTCCGCGAGTAGCGCCGTAAAATGTTCCATGAAAGTGGTGGCTGCAAGTTGAGTGCTCTTAGGAAGTTTTGTTAGCACGCTAAGCATAACCTTCACGAAGCGCTCCGGGGTTTCCATATCGAATCCTCGTTCAGCAAGCAGTTCATTGAGCCGGTCATGCTCACGACCGTGAATGGCTTCCTGACCAATGAATCCAGAAATAGCGGCGCGCTGCCGCTTGTCAGTCACCCGGTTACGAAAATGACGTACCGAATCCATAAAGAAGCGTTCCCCAGGTGGAAAGGATGCGGACAGCATTGCGAAGAATATTGTTGCTGTAGCATTATTAGCATAGAAGTACTTTGGCATCGTCGCGGAAAAATTAAAGTCCATGTGCCGAGGGGGGATTCCCACTGACGCACCACCTTTTAGGGCTTTATCTGTAATTTTTGAAGTCATTGGTTGGCTCCTACTTCTTAAAGTTCAATTTAATTGGTTTCATAACGATTCTCTCAGCGCGTTTTCCTTACCCTCGCGCCTCCTGAAAAATGTTTCGAGTAGCCGCTGGTAGCCTGTCGGCATCAAGCGCTGACCGATATCCAGTAACGCAGCATCTGCACCTATGAGTACTCTACGCTGATTCTTGCGGACGCCCTGTAATATGGCATTGGCTGCCTGCTCCGGTGTTGTGCGGGCGATGCGCTCGAAAAGCTCTGCGATCTCTTCCTTGCTGCCTAGAGTCAAACTGCCTGTATCACCCATACGGCTATTGCGCGCAATCGCGGTTTTAACTCCACCCGGATGTACGCAGGTTGCGCTGACGCTGCAACCTTCAATATCCAGTTCTTCCCGAAGTGATTCAGTAAAGCCTTTGACAGCGAATTTCGCTGCGTTATAGGCAGATTGTGTAGGCACACCGATAATGCCAAAGATACTGGAGATATTGACGATGTGGCCGTCGCCGGATTTCTTTAGATAAGGCAGAAAGGCCTTGGTGCCGTACACTACGCCCCAGAAGTTGATGTTCATGAGCCATTCGAAGTTTTCGTAGCTCATGGCTTCGACAGTTTCACCAAGGCCGACGCCCGCATTGTTGATGATCAGATTTACGTGGCCGTGTGCTTTAATGCAGTCGTCGGCGTACTGGTAAACGGCCTCCCTGCGACCGACATCTACAACATGGGAGGTGACCTCGACAGGATGGTCGCTCAAGCGATCGACAGTGTCTTGCAGGCTGTTCTCACTGATGTCCGACAGTGCTAGGTGACAACCCTCTTCAGCCAGTGCAATAGCGGTGGCCTGACCGATACCCGATCCTGCCCCGGTGATAGCTGCTACTTTGTTGTAAAAATTCTTCATGTGTACTCCAATGGATTGAATGGATCAGGCGCTGAGCAGACTTCTCAGCACACCACCTTTACTGCGTTTGGTATTTCCCTCAAAACGGAGGTGACCGTCTTCCAGGTTGCCGTAACGCAATGCGGGCAGGTCACGCAAATAATCATCAAGGTTTTGCCAGGGAACCTTGCTGCCTTGGCGTGGCAGGCGGTCATTAGCACGCTGAACGTATCCAGAGCGAAGATTAAGAAAGTTCAGATCTGTAGCGCATCCTTCTTCGTCGACAGGCGTGACCACTCGGGCGCCGATGCCGCGCATGTGATTTAGTAGGCGGCAGACGAATTCACTGGCGATATCCGCCTTCAATGTCCAGGATGAGTTAGTGTAACCAAACACGAGGGCCATATTGGGCACACCTTCGAGCATCAGACCCTTGTACATCATGGTGTCGGCCACATTGACCTCACGTCCGTCCACTTCTAACTTCGCGCCACCGAACAGCTGAAGATCAAGACCCGTGGCGGTGATCAGAACATCTGCGTCAAGATGCTCACCAGACTTCAGTTGGATGCCGGTTTCAGTCACGGTGTCGATTTGATCGGTTACCACGGAGGCCTTCCCTTCGCGGATAACTTTGAAGAGATCTCCCTTGGGTACGGCACACATGCGTTCCTCCCAGGGATTGTAATGGGGTTGGAAATGCCTCATGTCTATGTCCGGGCCCAACTGGCGGCGAGCAGCCGCCAAAAGTAGGCGGCGCATCGCCTTGGGTTTAGCCAGCGAGAGCCGGTATACTGCTCTCTGTAGTAGGATGTTGCGGGTCCGAGCCATCCGGTAAACGGTCATTTCCGGCAGTATGCGACGCAGGTTTCTGGAAATCAGATCTTGCTCTGGTACGGAGGCGACGTAGGTGGGCGAGCGTTGTAGCATTACCACATGAGACGCCTTGTCTGTCATGGCCGGCACCAGCGTCACGGCAGTGGCACCACTCCCAATAACCACCACCCGTTTACCACTGTAATCGTAGTCTTCCGGCCAGTGTTGTGGGTGAATCAATTTGCCCTTGAATTTGTCGAGACCCGGAATGTCCGGGGTGAAACCGGCATCGTATTTGTAATAGCCGGTACAGTTGAGTACAAAGCCAGCGTTGAACTGGTGCTCTTCACCGGTTGTTTCGTCTAAGGCAGTAACGATCCAGTGATTTTTTTCACTGTGCCAGGATTCCGAAAGCACTTTCAAACCGAAGTTAATATGACGTTTTACGCCATATTCGCTTGCTGTGTCTTCAATGTAATTGCGAATAGAAGGGCCGTCAGCAAGCATCTTGGTGTCAGTCCAGGGTCGAAAGTTGTAACCCAGGGTGAACATGTCGGAATCAGAACGGATGCCGGGGTAACGGAATAAATCCCAGGTACCACCAATTCGTTTGCGCCGCTCAATGATACCGAAACGCAGACTCGGACATTTCTTTTTCAGGTGACAGGCCGCGCCAATTCCCGACAGGCCTGCGCCGATAATTAAAACATCTAAATAAGGGTGTTTCATGCTATTACTCCGTTTCAGTCAAGGGGCTCAACCCAACGCGTCGCCTATACACGACGGGTTGTGTAGGAAATTCAATACCGCTTCGGTGAAAATGGTGTTTTTGTCCCCGGCCACCATATGTCCTGCCTGATCCAGCACTTCATAGTCCGCATGGGGAACCAGGTCGAGTAGCTCGCGTGCGCCCTGGTCGCTGAGCACGTCGCTCTGGTGCCCCCGAATTAGTAGTACTGGCATGGAAAGCTTTCTAGCTGCTGACTCCAGCCTGATTCGCTCAAACATGCCGTCGTCGGTTTCCGAAGGTAAGCGGGCGTGATCCAGAAAGGCAGGATCCCAATGCCAGTAAAGACGGCCATCATTATGGCGGCGCAAATTCTTGTGCAGTCCTGACAGGTCATTGGCATGAGCACGATGTGGATTGTATGCGGCGACTGCATCGCGCACCTGTTGAATGTCATCGAATCCGTCATGATGGCGGCACATGAATTCTATGATGCGACGAACGCCTTGCTGTTCGAGACGTGGTGCCACATCCACCAGTACGAGTGCTGAACAGGGCAGCGAGTCATCCTCCCCAAGGGCGAGCATGGCAGTCAGACCGCCCATGGAAGCTCCGACAATGACGGGGGCTGTAGGCAACGCGCAAATCACAGCGCCAAGGTCAGCGACCAAGCTTTCGATGCTGTAATCACCTTGTGCACACCAATCGCTTTCGCCGTGCCCGCGCGCATCCAATGTGATTGCGCAGTAGCCCATCTCGGAGAGAGCTTGTGCAGTATGGTTCCAGGCGTAACGCGTTTGCCCTCCGCCGTGAAGTAGCAACACGATGGGGGCTGTTAACTCGCCGAATCGACTGGCCCGGAGAATCAATCCACCAGCACCGACAAACTCTGTAGGCGTCGCTGATGAAGCGAACTGATCAGTTTGTCGGGTACGACTACATGTCATGTCAATCCCTATATTTTTATGTATTGAGCTATAATTTGGTTGGGCGACCAAATTATAGCTCAATACATTCCCCACTGGCAAAAAGTTTTTGCCAGTGGGGAATCAGACTGCTTGTTTAGACCCTTTAAAGGGTCTATTGAGAGATCAATTGACTTAACTGTTGCTCGTTATAGAAGTAAGTTCCGCATCAGAAGTTTTTGACAGGCAGGAAGGTCAAAGTCATATCAAGAGCAAGCGGGGGAACTTCCAGTTCCACGCTCCCTAAGCCAAGACCAAGTAAGCTTATGCCGGCCGGAATCACGAGAGGGTCAGCGTTGCTCAGGTTGAGGATCAACCGTCCATCATCGACAAAGCGAAGTGGCCCCTCAAGCGTTACATTGGCTACCGATTTGCTGCGAATATCGTGACTAAGCACAATAGGACCCAGCGCAGGTCTCAGCTCGGGGGCATCCACCAGTACGCTGAAGGTGGCATTGAACCAGGGGCCGTTTGGCGTGTCGGAGATAAACCCTGTGATAAAGGGCTCATCCGATTCTTGGGGCAACAGCCTGAGAATCAGTGGCCCCGTATCCAGGCCGATAGTGATGAGCCCTAGAGCTTGAGCCTCCAGAAAAACGCTGGTAGTGGAGACTGTTGTCGGATAGACGTTGGCCCGTATGGCACCCGCTACGATATTATCTGTAGCTGGGTTATTGTCGATCAGACGACGATTCACCTGAACATCGGAATCGTAAGCGCGTGGGCCGGCTGCTAGAGCGCCGCTGCTAATAAATGCGAAGTGATTTTCCGGGCAATCCTCCCCGAGTGAACAGCCTAGATTGGCTCTCGTTATTACGCCCCCAAAACCCTTCAACACCAACCCTAGATGATTGGGAGGTGGGTCAATGCTGCCGTCCTCGAGGATCACCGCACCTTGTTCTTCTTCGTCAAGCACCATATTGGTATTGACATCCGCCACTGGTAGAACGCGCAAACCAACTAACGTATAGCGATCATCCTCACCGGCAGCGACAAAGTGATTCACCATATCAGGGCCCCCCTCGCGAGAGGCTGGGGCTGATGTGCTGCTTCGAGAGATTTGTCTGGTTTGAAGCGGTGCACCATCCGGCGAACAAATGGCAGTGACGCCGCAATCGGGGTTGTCCACCGATTTTAAGGTGTACCTATAAAGTTCACCGACCTGCCAGGGGGTATCCGGGAAGAACTCCACCCGCTGGGGCAGGATATCCAGCCGACCCGGTATGGGTAGCCAATTGTTGCTTGAATCCCGGCGTTCAACGAAGAAGGTGGTCTCGTTGATCGTTGACGGATCGATGTCGCGGTTGAACAAGACGCGGATGGGGTAGTCCTTGTACAGACCATTCACGTGGAATTTGGGGTCGCTGCTCTTGCCGCCAACGCAGCGACCGTTGCGCCATGTGGACCGCTCGCCGGTGAGCTCGGCCTCTGTTAGCGCGCAGGAAAAGCCGGGAAATACGGCCGCGATGGGCGAGCGCAGCCCGGTGCCATTGCCGTTAGGACGATGCAGGTCAGGAAGGCGCATTGCAAGCGTTCTGTCCTGATTCAGCGGATTGCCCTGTGTATCGCGCAGCAGGCTGGACAGTGTGATTTCAACATCCTGATTGTGCTCAACGATACCGGAACCCTTGATGATGATGGTGGCACCGTCCTGGCGCATAAGCACCTGATTAGGTAGCAAGGGAATACCGTTAACGTTGACCGTAATAGCGCCATCAAGGAAAACCGAAGCCGGATCAAGGGGCTTGTTAAAGTTTAGGATAACAGGGTCACCGGGGCGGGCATTGGGTTGAAAATTATCCCCGGGTGACCAGGATTGCAGCTCAAGTGGGCGCGTATCGGTTGGCGGTACCGGCGCGTTGCGTTGGTCGGCATAGGCTTCCAGGCGGAAAGACAACAGGCCGCTGGCGCGTTCCAGGCCGAGAATTTCAGGTTCAACGACACTGACGGCATCCATCACCAGTACACCATCTTCCACTATAGCAAGGCCCACCACCTGAATGTTCAGCAAGTTCTGGCTCAGCGCAGCGTTGGCGATACTGCCCGCTGCGGTCATGGCCGCATCCATATTTAGTAAGGCATAGCGCGGAGCGTCCTTTGCGTCGCTGAACGGGTTGGCGATCAGGTAGCCGTTTGCATCACTCAGTAGTGTGATCAACACCTCTCCGGTTTCAATGCCTGCATTGACTTCGCCAAGAATGTTGACTGCCACCGGGCTACCGCGTAGCACTGAACCTGCAGGTACCCGCAGGGGGGCTGCGTCGGCAAAATGCGGAACGAAACCCAAGTCCGCCGCCAGATCGCCCTCCAGTTTGGTAAAGGATTCGGTACCCAGTACAAAACTTTCTACCGGAACCTCATTGATGCTTTTCCCAGTGAGCTTGGATGCCAGGTCCGGCTGTTGTTCACCAAGCGCGCCCACCTTGAGTATTGCTGTTTCACGCGGTATTGTGGCCACAGGTGTGAAGGTGCGCTCGATGTCCGGGAGCGTCTCACCGCCCCGGCTGCGCAGACCGGACAGGATCAGGGTATGTTTCACCGGTTTGAGATCATTCATTGGGTCTAGCACCAGATAGCGCCCCTGAAGCAAAAGACTGACCCTGACTAGACTGCCTTGAGCGTCGATAAGCTTGACCTGCTCTCCATAGTTGGCGGTAGCCGGATCTAGCAAGCGATTGAACACCATTCTTAGGGTGCTCATGTCGTTTGGCTGTCTGGCATCGTCAATGCTGGCCAACAGCGCGCTCTGATCCAGGGGGGCGATGGTGAGCAGTTCGAAGTTTCCGTCGCCAATCGTCTCGGCAAACCCCTGCTGCGCGCCAGCGGTACGAAAACGAAAGTCACGGAAAGGGCTTGTGTCGATCCCGCCGAGACCCTCTCCGATCAGTTGCAGCCGGTATTCTGTATTTGGTGTGAGTTTATGTACAGGGCGTAGAACCAGGCCGCGTTTGTCATCCACTGCGTTATGATCGAAGGTGATGGCGTTGTCACCCTCGACAGTAACCAGCTGCAATCTGTTTTGTAAGTCCGCAGTAACGTTTTCATCAAGGGGAGCCGAGAAACGAAGCACAACCTGGGCGCTGGACGTCACTTCCCGTTGCCCTGGATAGGGGAAGGCAAACACAAGGCTTTCGAAGGCAAGAGTTCTCGGCATTGTCCCAGAGGCAATGTCGCTTTTATCGCCGCCACAACCAGACAGCAAGAGAAGCCCAGGAAGCAGCACTGTCAGCGCAATGAGTTCATATACTCTACGGTGTTTTGTTGTTGTTTTCATTATGTATTTTTCCTGTTCGCGATTCGTCAATTCTGCCGAAGCTCTGCTCAGAACTTCATTGAAGCAGACAATGAGAAGAGGTGAATATCGCCATCAGCGCGCACCGTCTCGAATGGTGCCGGATCGGAGGGAGAGTTGATTGACGTCAGCTCAAAATCGCGCTCCTCGATCTGCTGGTACTGATAGGCCAGCGACAGCACCAGGGGAGCATTGATGATGGGTGCGTTCTTGAGCCGGTAGTCGCCGCCAATGCCGACCACCGTTTTATCGCTATCAAGAAAGTTTACGTCTTGTGAGCGGGATGATTTCAGGGGAGAATCTTCCCATGCCAGCCCGCCAAAAAACCGGAGCTGGTCAGACAACTGGAAGCGGGCGCCAACGCGGGGAACGACCACATCATTAAAACGCAAACCTGCCTGCTCTCTGACTGTATCTCCGGCAAATTTGCTTTCCAGCTCAGACCAATTTTGCTTTTCGACAGAGGCTACAAGCTCGAACTTTCCAAGAGGCAGCAGGATGCTGCCGCCGAACACCTGTGGCTGATACGAATCGATGGTTGACAGAGCTAGATCAAGTCCCGGCTCGGGGATGACACCGGGAATAACCACGTTAGCATCCACACTGACTTCGTAGTTGGTTTCGTCACGCCAGAACAGAGCCACTTCCAGTCCGTCGAGGCCGAATGGCATACAAGATGAGCGGTGACTGGCCGAATAACCACAGAATAACTCGGATGCGCGGATGTTAATACCCAGCGCCGGGGACAAGGAAGGCTTGGCTTCCAGCGAAAGCTGCTCGGAATCAGTATTTCCCGCGAGATCGGAGACCGCTTCAAGGCGTGCCTTCGCCGCTAGTGTCAAGCGTGCTGAAAGGCCCGTATCAACACCGCGAACGAGATCACGAACAGCACCACCAAATGCCAGATAAAGCGGTTGCGACTCGTAACGCAGGAATTGTCCTTGCTCCGCTGTGTTGGCTTGGTACGGTAAAATGTTGGCGACGTATTCATCGGCGCCTACGTTGATGCCTAAATACATGGAGCGGCTCGTGTCCGATTCCGATGCGCCCGCAATGCGGGTTTTGATGCCTAGCAACACTAGCTCCGAACTGCTGTCAGACAGGGTGTCGCTATCACGGGTTAACGGGGCAGATCCTCCCTGCGATTTAGCGCGCAGCTCCTGATCGCCGTATTGCACTACAACGCTCAGTTCGCCTTCGGGGGAGCGGGCCATCGCCGCAGGATTGTAGTACACGGCCCAGGGTCCGGGCTCGAAAGCGCTGAAAGCTTGCGCGGACCCCGCGTTGACGGGACCAAGGCCATAGGTGGATGCCGCGTCGCCTGCGCCGGCAAGGGCATCGTCTGGCGGTACGGCAACGATTGCTACAGCCAACAATAATTTGAAGATAGTCGGCAAGATACGGTTAATTATGCATGTCATGAAAATATCCTTATTTTTGTTATGGTTGTTCAGTTTCTATTCTTTCAGTTGTATATTTACTTGGTTAACCAACCAATTTCAAGAAAAAAGTAAAATCACACAATCGTAGAAGTACGTAAAAAAAGAATATTGGGCATAGGCTTTCGGATTGTTTCTCGGATCAGAGGACCAAAGTTCCCGTATTTGCAGACGGGGAGAGCAATCACTGCCCCAGAACACTCCTAATTGATCCCGAGCATACATGTAGGATAACAATGACTCAGGATGGGCTAAACTGGGTTAATTACGCTTGTTTACTCTAAGGATCCATGTTCATGACATTGAAGATGACGTCAAGATGGCGCCTGCTCCTTTGGTTTCTGGTACCCGTCTTGGTGGTTTGTTCAATCGAAGTTCAGGCACAACTGAAAGGCTATACTGCAGAGCAATTGCGTTATCAGCTCTATTACAAGGTTCTTGACCCAGCTCAAACGCTGTCCGATTCAAGGTGGATGCGTTTGGAGCCCAACGAAAACAGCTTCGGCTTCACTGACAAAATCTATGTATTTAAATTGAATATAGTCAACCTTGGCCAACAGACATTGCCTGTATTGCTCGAGGTGGCCTACCCGCTGCTGGATCACCTGGATATCTACGAGGGTAATCTAGCCCCGTCATCTCAACGCTATTCGCTTGGTGACAAGAAGCCATTTTCCGATCGCGTAATCAAAAACCGAAATTTCGTAATCCCTGCTGACTTAGAACCCAACAAGACAGAGATCTATTTTTTCAAAGTCCAGACGACCAGCGCCACGCAGTTTCCTCTAAACATCTGGAATCCGGTTGATTTCCATGAAAGAGAAAAGATGCTTTATGGTTGGTACGGACTCTATTTTGGCACTATGCTGGTCATGGCCATGTACAATCTTTTTATCTACTCCTCTGTTCGTTACAGCGCTTATCTATGGTATGTCGTTTATGTTTTGTCCATGACTCTGTTTCAAGCAGCCATAGAGGGCCTGACATTTCGGTACGTCTGGCCCCAAAGCCTGTGGTGGAACTCTATCTCCATTAGTTTTTTTGTTTGCACCATGATGGCGGGTGTCCTTTTTTTTCAAATATATTTTCTGGATTTGAAGAATCAAAGCCCGAACCTTTATCTTTTGAGCAAGGTGGCCATCGCGGTGTCTGCTATTCTCATAATTTCGACGTTTATCGTTCCCTACCAATATATCATCAAAGTAGGTGCAGTCCTGACAACTTCGAGCTGCATTATCGCGCTCTTTACCGGCTACTGGGTGTGGTACAAAGGTTACCGTCAGGCCCGCTATTTTTGTCTTGCATGGACAGTGCTCGTGATAGTCGGATTCGGCACGGTGATGAACTATGTTGGGCTTTTGCCTCGAAGCGTTTTTACCGAATACTCAACCCAAATTGGTTCATTGATAGAGGTGGTGCTACTCTCATTCGCGCTGGCTGAATACATCAATTACGAAAAAAGCATGCGCTACGAAGCTCAACAGCATGCATTGTCATTACAGAAAATACACAACGAAGAATTGGAGACGAAAGTCGCCCAACGCACAGAAGAGTTGGAGGTGCTAAATCGAAAATTGTCGGACTTAAGCACCACGGATCAATTGACTGGCTTACGTAATAGACGCTTTCTGAATAGCTATCTGAGAGAAGAGTTGGAACGCTGCCAGCGATATAAACGCCCGATGACTTTAATGATGCTCGATATTGACCACTTCAAGCAATTCAATGACATTCACGGTCACCTGGCCGGTGATGCTTGCCTCCAAGCTGTAGCCAAGTGCATCAGCGTTAGTCTACGCTGGCCGGGGGATCTGGTGGCACGGTTTGGTGGCGAAGAGTTTTGTGTGCTGTTGGGCGAAACCGATTCAGCCGGTGCCGTTAAAGTGGCCGAGAGAATACGAGGCAATGTTGAGCAGCTAGAATTCCGCTGGCAGAATCAAACGATGAAGGTCACCATTAGTCTCGGGGTTGTTGTCAAAACTCCAGATGCTGGTGATTCGATCGAAATTCTCATCAGTTGTGCAGACGATGCCTTATACAAATCCAAGGCTGCGGGCCGCAACCAGGTGACGTTTTACCAGGCCACTTGTGCCTGAATGGATTCAGGAGCACCTTCTCGCACTTTGAAAAAAACTGGAACTTTTATTTTTGTCAGAGAATTACAATTTGGCGTGTTAATTGGTCTGTTGTTTAATATGTTAAGTCCGTTAACGTGCTTTCTAAATTGGGTATACCTACCGAAGCGGGTCCAATTTTCCACGATGGGGATTCAAGCTTCATAAGTCATTGTGTGGCTGCTGATTAATTTCAGTAACCGTCCGGCGAACCCATCTGGATTAGTGATTTCTGGTGCTTAATCATAGTGTCCACCTATTTTTAAGTGGACACTATTATGGATGACCTAAGAGACACCTCACTCCCTGTACTCACTAAAACCCGCCGCCGTCGTCACTCGCCTGAATTTAAACAGAAGATAGTAGAACTCGCTTCACAACCCGTCGTATCGGTGCCGCACTGGCCCAGCAATATCGACTCAATGCCAACCTGATCCATCGCTGTCGCCGAGATCTGGAAGGCAAGCCTCAGACTCGGGATTTCATCCCCCTGAGTTTACCCAAGAGTACTGGTCCAGGTGAAGCCATCCGTATCGAGCCGGACTCAGTTACGATCCACTGGCCATTATCCCATATTGACCTGGCATTGCCCTGACTGAAGGCGCTTCAGTCGTGATCAGGATCGACCGTATTTGGCTGGCCACGGAGCCGATGGATATGAGGGCTGGCCCTGAATCCTGCCTGACGCGAGTGGTCCGAGTCTTCGGTTCAGCCCAAACCCATCACGCCTACGTGTTTTTAAACAAGCGGGCCAACCGCTTGAAGGTGCTGGCTGTTCGCCGCCTGCACAAGGGCCGGTTCTTACCGGTCCAGGTTTGGCAGCAACACCCATTGGAGTTGAGCTCGGATCAGCTTCAGGCTCTGGTGGGGGGCTTGCCCTGGCAACAGGCCGGTACGGAAAACGCCATCTCAGTACTGTAAACCATGCTGGTTTACTGACATAGTAAAGTAAGCGTTGACCGATCACACCCTAGATTGCTTCAGCAACTTCTGATGAGTCAAGATCGATATTCCAGGGCAGCAATGAATCGATGTCATTAGACTTGGTGTCATTAATCCGCTTCAAGACCGCGGTGAGATAGGCTTTAGGATCCAGACCATTGAGCTTTGCGGTACCCATGATCGTATAAAGCGCTGCACCATAATGCCCAACACTTTCTGAGCCCGCGAACAAGTGATTCTTGCGACCTAGCGCCAGCGGTCGGATAGCGCGTTCAGCGGCATTGTTGTCAATCTCAATGCGTCCATCTTGCAGGTATAGGGTTAAGCTATCCCATTGCTTGCGGGCATAATTGATCGCTTTTCCCAACGCTGATCCTTTGGAGCATTGGTGTAAGGCTTCATTTAGCCAAGTGTGCATATCGTCGATCAGCGGGGTGGCTTCAGCCTGTCTAACCCTCTGCCTTTCATCCGGTGGTTTTCCCCGAATGTTCCTTTCAATCGCATAAAGCGTATTGATACGCTCCACGGCTTCCGATGCAACGGGCCCTTTAGTCGCTTCGGCTAAGTCATAGAACTTACGTCGAACATGCGCCCAGCAGCCTGCTCTTGTAACCCCAGATTGAAGCGCAAGATTATAGCCTGCGTACGCATCCGCCTGGATAATGCCCTTAAACCCCTTGAGGTGTTGAGCTGGCTCTTTACCAGACCTTGTTGTACTGTATTGGAACCATACAGCAGGCGCCGACTCGCCACCCCAGGGCCGATCATCCCGGACATAATTCCAGTAACGCCCCGTCAGTGTTTTATTGTTACCAGGTTTAAGTGTGGGCGCCGTCGTGTCATCAGCGTGCACCTTATGGCCTGCAACAGTGAACCCGCTCGACCGACCCAGCCTGCAAGTGTCGAGCGGTCTAGCTCAATACCCGCACGTTTAAAGCGTTCTTCCTGGCGGTAGAGCGGCAAGTGATCCGCGTACTTCTCAACGATTACCTAGGCAATTAGTGCGGCAGATGCCATGCCTTTATCAATGACGCGCTCTCGGGCGGGAGCTTGTGCGATTTGGTCACAATCGCTGCAGCCGTATTTTGGCCTGATATTTTGAATCACGACATACTGCTCGGGGATAACATGAAGCATCTCGGACACATCATCACCGATATGTTTCATCGAGTTACCACACGAAGGACACTGACAGCTCGCCGGCTCATAACGTCGCTGGTCGCGAGGCAATGACGGGTTGAAGGGTTTCCGGGAGCGAGAAGCGAGTGATGCATTCTGTGGCATTCGATCATGATCCTGATCGTTTTGCGCAATTTCGGTTTCGGTATCCTCAATAAGGAGATCCAGCTGCTCTGGATTCGCGGCTTTCTCCGAGGAGCGTCCAAATCGCTGGCGTAGCAAACTGTTCAGGCGTAATGCCAGCTGCTCATTTTTGCCTTTTTCCGAGGCGAGTTGTTGCTGCAGATCAGCAAGCATCTGTTTGAGTAAGGCGGGATCATCAGGCAGGCTGTTTACGTTGGTTTGCATGCTGCAAGTCTATCACAGCATGCAGAACAAAGCGCTTAAAAACAGTAGCTTAAGCGCAAATTGAGGGGCGTGAGGTGCGCACCGGCATGCGCCAGTCGATGCCTTCCAGCAACATGGATAGTTGCGCTGTGCTCAGATGGATCTTGCCTTCTTGAGCGAGCGGCCAGACAAACTTGCCATGCTCTAAGCGTTTATAAAAAAGGCACAACCCCTGGCCATCCCACCAGAGGATTTTGAGCCGATCACCGCTACGGCCCCGGAATACAAACACCTGTCCAGAGAAAGGATCCAGATCGAGCTGGTGCTGAATGGCAGCAGCAAGACCATCAAACCCTTTGCGCATATCGGTAAAACCGGCTGCGGTTCCTGTGGGCAAGCCTATCATTGCAGACTCTCCACCAGCGTCTTAAGATGAGCCACGGTTGCATGCTTTATCGAAAGCTCATTACCGTTTGTAAAGCGAATGTGCAGTTCAGGCAGCGGCGCTACATTGTCCTGACAGGATGCCATGTTCACAGAGCGCGGTATCCTCAGGGGATACTATTTTCTCTGGGCCAGCGGCTTCTACGACGACTGGTAGCAGCGATTTTGATACTGTACCGGCCCAGTACTCGCCCCGCTGATATTCGCGCACCCACCGACTGAGTTGGTTTGCGTTTACCTCGTTACGACGTGCAACAGCGGCTTTGGATATCGAGCCTTCTAAGGCTTCCAGGACAATACGTAATTGATCTTGCTTTTTGAAGCTTCGGCGACGCTCTTTAGGTTTTTGGTTCATGTTTAGTTCCCACTTAATGGTAAGTGGGAACTAAACATGAACCTTAGGCATGGGCGCAACGTGTGATCGGTCAACGCTTACATAGTAAACGCCATGAAACCGGCACCGAATCTTAACGAATTGTCATCAGACCAGCTGCGCACACTGGCCAATCAGCTGCTGCGTAAGGTGCAGGAAAAGGACGAACCTCGTATGCCACGATGGCAAACCAACTCCTTGCTCCTACCCTAGCTGCCTCATTTGGCAGCATGTATGTAGCGCTAGTAGGTTAGTCTGGTTAGCGTTCCTTTTGATCACTTCGATCACTATTTAGGTTAAGCGACATTGAAGGACCAATTAAATAAGAAATAAGAAGAATGTGTATGAAAGTAGAGATACCAATTGTCATACCGTAAATAGCCATTTGCTCGCTTCTGGACTCTGCTTCGACAACGAACTTGCCAAAATTACGTTGACTGGTGTCGCGAAACTCTAGCAGATTCATTGATGCGTTTAGTTTACTTGTCATCAGTTTGGAACCGGATGCTAACGCAGTGAATTCAATGGAACACAAATAATGAAGCCAGCAGTGGCTACATTAGTAATTAAATAGATTCTAGTTTGAATCGATAAGCGTCTGAACCAATTCACTTTTCCACACCTTCATGCTTCTATTATTTAGAGTGTAAACCAATTTTTGGTTGGTTGTAGGAATAATATGAGTGAATGCGCGAGGCAACGTATATTGCATTATTCTGGGAGAAATAGGTGTTAGCAAGAACTCTTAGGCCATCCCATGTGCTCTACCATCAGCGTCATGACCGTGGTGTGGTGTCCGAGGAATCGCCGTGTTGCCGGTACTGAGTGGGTGACCGACCAAACCAGCGCTTGAAGGCGCGCCTAAAACTCGCGTTGTCGTGATAATTCAAGAGAGAAGCGATAGATTCGACGGATAATTGACTTCCACACAAATAGTCCGCTGCTTGCCGTGACAGAATCTCGTCGCGAATTTGTCGAAAACTGCTGTCTTCTTGTTTTAGTTTGCGCGCCAGGGTGCGTTTGCTCATAAACAGGACCGCCGCCGCCTCTTCTTCACTAAGCGTTCCAGGTGGTCGGGACAACATCATCTTCTTGAGCCGGGTCTGGTAGCTTGGCTTCTCTGTCTGAAGTTCCGCAAGCATCGATTCACACTGCTGCAATGCTAGACGATAGTTTTCGTTGTTGGCAGAGGCGTTGGGTTCCCTGCACATAACCATCGGTAATCTAAGCATAAGTTGATCGCAATCAAAGCGAACCCGCCCGGGCATACATTCGGAATAGGTCGCATGGTACTGAGGGGGCGGGTAGGAAAAGTCGATTTCAGCCTCGTACAGGGGGCGGCCTACAATGAATTCGCCAAACGCTAGCAGCGTCATAATGATAGTCTCTGCCGTGCAGCGTTGGAGGTCGTCTTCCAGCTGCATCAGGAAAGCCGGTCTGCATTCCAAGTGGTCTTCAATCTGCTGCAAATGCAGCTGAATAACGCTGACGCGCGTAGGCAAGAAGGTGTGTATCGCCTGGAGCGCACTGAGCAAATCCGGGCTGCTGGAGGCGGCGAAGCCCATCGCACCGTGAGTAGCCGGCGTCAGGCGCTTGCCCACCCGTAAACCGAATTCTGGCTGGCCGGACAGCGCCAATGCGTTGCGCAGAATCTGTATCTGTTGGCCTGGCGTAAGAAGGCTGTCCTCACTCAGGAACTGCTGGATGTGGAGGCCGGTGCCATGCAGTAATCTGGGCAATTGGTTGAAGGTCAGATCTAGCTCGCGGGCAATAAGTCGTGAATAGTTTGACGGAATACCAGTTTCCACAGTTTCTAAACCATCCTGTTGAGTCCACGTAATATGCGCTTCCAAGGAACGTGTTTAAGTGTCTTTAAATGTCCCCGTCATGTCAACAAATGTCCTCGTTGAGGTGGCGGTAAAGTGTCAGCCTAAAGCCTAGACATTAACCGAGGAATAGAATTAATGGGTAAGCTTACCTTTATCGAACATAATAACACCAAACATGTCGTGGAATTGGAGGCAGGAGATACATTGATGCAAATCGCAGTCAATAATGCAGTACCGGGTATTGATGGGGATTGCGGCGGAGAGTGTGCGTGCGGCACTTGTCACATGATCGTTGCGGAGGAGTGGTTTAACAAGACCGGTGCGATCACCGATGCCGAAGAGCAAATGCTGTCCATGACTCCGGAGCGGGCGAAAACCTCACGCTTGGGTTGCCAGGTCAAGGCCAAAGAGGCCATGGATGGTATGACCGTTCACTTGCCAGAATTTCAGATGTAATCTCGGAGCGTACGAACTATGTCAACAGAAATAAGTACAATTGATAACATTCAGAAAAAAGTGATCAACACCACGTCCAAAGTGGTGCCGATGTACTCGCAAATCAAGGCACTAAAGGTGCTGATGAAGACCAAGAAGAAGATCATCGGCACAAAGCGCCCCCAGATCAACTTCGTCGAAAAACCTTTGCCTGACGTCAACACACTGGCGCTCGAAGACATCGACACTAGTAATCCTTTTCTCTACCGGCAAGGCCAGTGGGGGACTTACTTCAAGCGGCTGCGTGACGAGGCGCCGGTTCACTATCAGAAGAACAGCCCCTTCGGGCCATTTTGGTCGGTGACACGCTATGAAGACATTCTGTTCGTTGACAAGAGTCATGAGCTTTTTTCCTCCGAGCCGCAAATTATCCTGGGTGATCCCCCGGAAGGGCTGGCGGTGGAAATGTTCATCGCCATGGATCCGCCCAAGCATGACGTGCAGCGTCAGGCGGTTCAGGGCGTTGTGGCACCAAAGAACCTGAAGGAAATGGAAGAGCTGATTCGCAGTCGTACTAGAGAGGTGCTCAGTAGCCTGCCCTTGGATAAACCCTTCAACTGGGTGCCGGCAGTATCGAAGGAACTCACGGGACGGATGCTGGCTACACTGCTGGATTTCCCTTATGAGGAACGCCACAAATTAGTTGACTGGTCGGATCGGCTGTCCGGAGCATCATCGGCAACTGGTGGCGAGTTTACCAGTGAAGATGTGTTTTTTGACGACGCTGCAGATATGGCTCGAGCTTTCTCCGAACTTTGGCGCGACAAGGAGGCACGTCGCAAGGCAGGCGAGGCACCCGGTTTCGACTTGATCAGCATGCTGCAGGGCAATGAAGACACCAAGGATTTGATTAATCGTCCGTTGGAGTTTATTGGGAATCTGGCGCTGCTTATCGTGGGCGGCAATGACACCACGCGTAACTCCATGAGCGGCGGGGTGTTGGCTTTGAACCAGTTCCCCGAGGAATTCGCTAAATTGAAAGCAAATCCGGATCTAATTTCGAACATGGTTTCGGAAATCATCCGTTGGCAAACTCCGCTGGCGTATATGCGCCGGGTCGCCACGCAGGACGTGGAGCTGTGCGGGCAGACCATCAAAAAGGGTGATCGCGTATTGATGTGGTACGCCTCGGGCAATCGGGACGAGCGGAAATTTGAAGCCCCAGATCAGTTTATTATTGATCGTAAGGGCGCCCGAAATCATATGGCATTTGGATACGGCGTCCACCGCTGCATGGGCAACCGTCTGGCCGAACTACAATTGCGCATTTTGTGGGAGGAGCTGCTGAAACGATTCGACAATATTGAAATTGTTGACGAGCCGGAACGTGTGCAGTCCAACTTCGTGCGGGGCTATTCCAAGTTGATGGTCAAACTGACCCCTAAACGTTGAGACAGCGTGTAACCAGTATGTCGTCCGAACAATTCGACTATGTTGTGGTCGGTGCAGGTTCGGCGGTTGCGCTGTTGCCAATAGGTTCTCCGAGAGCGGCCGCCATTCGGTTCTGCTGCTCGAAGCTGGTCCAGAGAGTCGGCGCAATCCGTTCGTAAACACGCCGCTAGGCTTCCTGCAGCTTATGTTCAGCCGCTGCTTCAATCTAACGGTTCGCAGTGATGCGCAAGTTACCCGTGTATTGTTAGAAGGCACAATTGCTGATGCTGTCCGGTATTGGGCCGCGAGAGGAACTGGCACGGCACGGAATCAAGCTGCGACATGCGCTGGAAGGCGTGGGACAAAATCTTCAGGACCATATTGACGTTTGTGCGCGTTAAAGCGCGCGGTCGGCAGAGCATCTCGATGCATCCAAGCTACTGGCTCACCTGGATCAGGGCTAACGCGGACTATGGGGCTTTATTGACCGACTGCACAGCGGAGCGGCAAAGAACCCACTTGTGTCCCTGGTTGACCGGGTTAAAGCATCCCAACCTGAAGTGGCAGCCGCTACTTGATCGAACCATCCGGCACAAACTTAGAAAGTACGGTACCGTAGAAAACCCTGAAGTCTGGGGGCACGATACCAGCCAGTTTCACTATGTGGTTTTAAGAGATCCCAACACGAACGTCGGGACCTTGGTGACAGTTTATAAGAGACATCCATCCTATGAGGTATGATCGGCATTATCGCGCTTCATCAGCAACAACTGGATTGGTGAAGCGGACTTTGCCGCTGTACAGAATCGCTTTGAGTCGATAATACGGAACCTATCTAGGTTAATCAGGGGGCTCACGTTGTTCGCATGATAGCCAAATGAAGATCAGCGTTATAGCTTCGGCGGAAATCTTTGAACATTAAGCGGCAAGGTTTTGCCGCAACTAGGGTATCCTTACAGAAGCGGGGCCAGATTCCCATAAACCTTTATAGCCTATTGATATTTATAGAGTTAATCGTTGCATTTTAAATCTTGGGGTTGACTTCCATGGGGGTGGCTGTCGAGGTCCAGGTAATCTGGGTTATCACGGCAGCCCTAGGTAAGCGCTAAGCGGCGCGCTGGTCTACATGGCAAAGACCGTCATAGGAACGGTCTTTGCCATCGTTGATAATATTTAGGTTATTAACTTAGACGAAACAACTTTCTGGCTGCCGGTGAATCCATAAGAATATTTTCTCCGAGCTGCTTAGCAAACTCCTCAAAAACACCCCAATCGACATCGGTTCCAATTAGTGTCAGCTCTGTTTCAGTAAAAAGTTCATCAACGCCGTTTTCGAGAACACGGTATATGACGAACCTTTCGCTCCTGCTCATCTACTTGAATCAAGTGCTTGTAATTCTTCATATCAGTTGTGCCAGGCATCAAGCAGACCACAGTTTGTGACCAGCTTACTGTAGGATGTGAGCCTTTTACTCACATCCGTTTACAGTTCCTGAGTCAGCGGTTATTCCTTCCAGTCACTCAAACCGTATTTTTCCATTATCTTTTGCAGTTCGCCGGACTTGCGCATCTTGCGGGTGCCTTCATCCACCCAGGTCGCCAGTTTTTTGGAAAGCTCCTTGGCCGGGGAGCAGGCAATATACATGGGTTCTGACGAGGCCAGCCGGCCTGCTGATACCAGTTGACCCTTAAGGCCGAGTTCCTTCAGCTTTGCGTTCATCACCGCGGGTGATTCCACTGTGGCATCAATGCGGTCGTGCAGCACCTTTTTTATATTCTGTTCCAGTGCGTTATCGGCATTCAGAAACTGAAACTGTCCGCTGCCCTTGTTGGTTTCCACATGCTTGTCAAAGTCCTCGGCATAGGCTTAGCCGCCGATCAGGCCGATTTTCATTTCGCCCAGGGATTCCAGCCCCTTGTAGCGCCATTCGTTACTCTTTTTGACAAAGAAGTCTGCCTGGTCCAGGCCCCAGCTTTCTTCAGGAAAAATAAAATCCTCGGCATCCTCTTTGTAGGCGCCAACCACACAATCAAATTTGCCATCCCTGACCGAGGACACCGCGCGCTTCCAGGGCATTTTTTCATAATTCACGCTGTATCCGTGTTCTTTAAGGATAGCGCTGGCCAGTTCTATCATATATCCCGGCATGTCTGATCCGGGATCGCCATTCATGGGATACCAGTGGTCCGCTCTGATGGTGACCGTGTTTTCCGCGGTAGCTGTTAGGGGGAGCAGACACAGGGCAAGCAGGATAGGACGAAGGATTTTCATCATGGAGATCTCCTTAACGAGGGGTGTCAAAATGCGAGTTGGTATCAATAAGTATATGCGACTGGTGAAATAATGGCCGCCGATCGGGACTTTTGGCGCGGGAAATCCAGGACGATTGGCTATTACTTTATAATTAATGCTTTTATGCAGGGCAGGGCTGTTCCCGGTATCAGTTTTCGGTGCCGGAACTATTTTTGTGTTCATTCTCGCTGATATGTTTTTGCAGCACTTTTACGGCGTAGTCATTCACCGACAGCTGATTCAGTTCTGCGGCTGTTTTCAGCTGGCCGTAGAGTTCCTCATTGATGGGCACCTGATGAGAGTCCTTGTTGCTGGCGGCAATTCGCGAGGTAATCTGTTCGGAAACTCTGGCTACCTGATTATTCAGGGCGTTCAGTTGTCGCCACAGGAATTCCGAATCCGTATTTTTGATTTTCGGTTTTTCCTGGGTAATGACTTTGGTTTCAAATTCACTGTCATCAATGGCGCCGTGCTCTGCCAGCAAATCCACAAACTGGCCGGAAGCCCGGCGCAGGCGCTTGGTAATGGTTTTGATAAAGCGCACCAGCAAAGCGCCCCACAGACTGGGATTGTTTTTACGGATCGATTCAAAGTCCGATTCAGTCAGAATAAACAGCTTGGTGTTTTCCGCCGTAATGGCGGTGGCAGATCGGGAACCACCATCAATCAGCGACATTTCACCGATCACCTGGCCCGCGCCCACAATGGCAATGGTTTGCTCGTCGCCATCATGGCCTTCCTTGCGGATCTCCACCTTGCCGCTCTGGATCAGGGCCATAAACACGGCATCGTCGCCCTGGCTGAAAATGGTTTTGCCTTTGGACAGGCTGAACAGGTCCAGGTAGTGCGCCAGCAGTTCGATATTGGACCAGTCCACTTTGGTCAGCCAGGGGTTCTGGCCCAGCAGCATGGCCCGTTCTGCCACATTCAGGGTAATTCGTTGTGCATTGGGTATCAGTCGCAGCAGGGGTTCCATGGCATGTCTCTGATCGGCGTAGATAAAGGCGCTCTTATCAGTCTAGCCGATCAGAGCGTAGCTGGCAGGTGGCTGCCAGCAGAAGGGAAGGCGTAAGCAGCCTGAATAAAACCGCTTACTTTTTCTGGTGGGAACGGGCCTGGTAAGTGGCCGTGGTCACGGCAACCACTTCGCCGCCGGCATCTTTCAGTTCAAGCTCCAGAAAGAATTTGGCTTTGCCGTTTTCTTCCGCTTCTTTGGTAATGCGTTCAATTTCCGCTTCCGGCAGTTTGGCTTCCACCGTAATGTCGGTCATGGCGGGTTTTAAAAACTTGATGTTCATTTCCGTCACGATGGGGAAAAACTTCGTCATATCAAAGGCGCTCATAAAGAGTGCGCCACCGGGGATTTCCCCCAGGGTAAAGAGTGCGCCCGCGTACATCATGCCCACATGATTCTGGTTACCTTCGAAGGGGATTTTCATTTTCACGTGGCCCCGTTCAAACTCTTCCAGGTCAATGCCGGCACGTTCGGCAAAGGGAATGGCACCGGTGGTGAGCTTGCGAACGGTATCAAAATCAAACTGTTGTGCTGTCATGGGGATTCCTGCTGTTGGTTCCGGGATAACTGAAGGCCGGATCCGGCAGTCCGGGGTATACGCAATGCCGGCCTTTGAATACTGGTAGACTCATTGGTCAGGTTCGGATCTTATCAGGATGGCAGAATCAAAACCAGCAGGTTCTGAGGAGGATGATTTACGGCTGTATTGATAATGATTATCGTATAGATTATTCTTTGCGCGATAAGCTGCGGGAACATAAAAGGATTCGATCGCGTGAACAAATGGTTTTTTCGCTGGCACAGCCGGCTCGCATTATTTGCCTTCCTGCCGTTATTGCTGATCTCGGTTACCGGCAGCCTGCTGGTGTTCAAGCATGAGATCGACAGCTGGCTGATGCAGGACAAGGTTCGGGTAGTGGCTACGGAGCAGGGCCGGTTGTCGCTGGATCAGCTGGCGGGCCGCATCCACGAAAGTCTTCCCAATCATGAAATCACCGGCTGGTTGTTATTCAGGGATCAGGAGCGTGCCGATCAGGTGTATGTGATTCCCCATGGTACCGACGACTGGCACTACCTTTTTCTGGATCAGTACAACGGCCAGTTGTTGACCGGCCCGGTATCACTCACAGCTCACCTGACGGACTGGCTGCTGTCTCTGCATTTTACTTTTTTACTGGACGATGCTGGCCTGGTAATAACCGCAGTTTATGCGGTACTGCTGTGCTTTCTGGGGATCAGCGGCATCTACCTGCACCGACGATTCTGGAAAAATTTCTTTACCCTGCGCTGGCGGGCCCGGCGAGTGGTCTTTTACAGCGACCTGCACAAAATGGTGGGTATTATTGCCTCCCCGGTGTTACTGGTGCTGGGTTTCACCGGCGGTTACTGGAATATTCAGGAGCTCTGGCATGAGGCGGAAGAACACGCCGATGGCCAGGAGCATCACATCATGACCGGTCGCCTGTACAACGACCAATTGTCGTTGCAGGGCATGCTGGAACGCACCACAGATCATATCCAGCCTTTTCAGACCACCTATATTTCTTTCCCCTATGAACCCGGGCTGGATTTTCGTTTCTTTGGCGAGGTACAGGACAGCAACCCCCTGATCAGCCAGTATGCCAGTACCGTGCATTACGATGTGCAGAGCGGCGAGTTTGTATCCGCCTACGATATACGTGAGGCCGGTGTGGGAATGAGAATTCTGGATACCTTCCGGCGCCTGCATTTCGGTGATTTCGGGGGTATGACCAGCCGGGTAATCTGGACGATGATTGGATTATTGCCGCTGGTGCTGGCCTTTACCGGTGTCAGCCTGTGGCTGATCCGGCGGCGCAAAAAGCTGAACAAGAAACAGCGTCTGCAACGCCTGGGGCAGCGTGGGCCTGAACAGGAATTAGCCGCGGACTCCGGCAGCCTCGATGAAAATGCCGGGCGGTCGCCCTCGGTTTAATTATCTTCGGATTCTTCCAGTTCCGTCAGATCTTCGCGGCAGTGATAGGTCTCGCGGGTCTGGTCGTCGTCCATGGATTCAAGATGCACATCGAACTTCCACAAATTGCGCAGGTGCTTTAACACCTCCATGGCGTTCTGTTTTTCCAGTGGCTTGCGGTTATGCCGGAAGTGGCGCAGGGTAATGGAACGGTCGCCCCGTACATCCACCTTGAACACCTGAATATTAGGCTCGTTCATGGACAGGTTATATTGCTGCGACAGTTTTTCACGAATATCCCGGTAGCCCGGGTCATCATGAATGGCTGTAATGCGCAGATCGCGTTCCAGGTCATCGTCCTGAATGGCAAAGAATTTGAAATCCCGAATCATGCGGGGCGACAGAAACTGCTGCACAAAGCTTTCGTCTTTAAAGTTTTCCATGGCGAAATGCAGGGTTTTCAGCCAGTCGCTGCCGGCAATATCCGGGAACCATTGTTTATCTTCTTCGGTGGGCTTTTCACAAATGCGGCGAATATCCTGCATCATGTTAAAGCCCAGTGCGTAAGGATTGATGCCGGAATAAAAACGGCTGTCGAACGGTGGCTGATACACCACTGATGTGTGTGACTGCAGGAACTCCATCATAAAGCCGTCAGTTACCAGGCCGCGGTCATACAGGTCATTCAGCAGCGTGTAATGCCAGAAGGTGGCCCAGCCCTCGTTCATCACCTGGGTTTGCCGTTGCGGATAAAAATACTGGGCAATCTTGCGCACAATGCGCACCACTTCCCGCTGCCAGGGTTCCAGCAGGGGCGCGTTCTTTTCAATAAAGTAGAGCAGGTTTTCCTGGGGTTCCGTGGGGTAACGGTATTCTTCTTCCGGCTCATCCTTGTCGATCAGCTTGGGAATGGTGCGCCAGAGTTCGTTTACCTGTTTCTGTAAATATTCTTCCCGTTCTTTCTGGCGGCGGCGCTCTTCTTCTGCCGAAATGGGATAGGGGCGCTTGTAGCGATCCACGCCATAGTTCATCAGGGCATGGCAGGAATCGATAATGCTTTCCACTTCGTCAATGCCATAGCGCTCTTCGCAACGCTGGATATAGTTTTTGGCAAACACCAGATAATCGATGATGGAAGAGGCGTCGGTCCAGGTTTTAAACAGGTAGTTGTTCTTGAAAAAGGAATTGTGGCCGTAACAGGCATGGGCAATCACCAGTGCCTGCATGGGCATGGTGTTTTCTTCCATTAAATAGGCAATACAGGGATTGGAGTTGATGACAATCTCATAGGCCAGGCCCATGTGGCCGCGGCGGTATTGCTGTTCGTTGGAAACAAAACGTTTGCCGTAACTCCAGTGGTTGTAACCAACCGGCATGCCCACCGACGAATAGGCATCCAGCATCTGTTCGGCTGAAATCACTTCGATCTGGTTGGGGTAAGTGTCCAGGCCAAACTTTTCCGCCGACTCAGCGATGGCGTCATCATATTCATTGATGAGCTCAAAGGTCCACTCGGGGCCGGTTGATATGGGTTTTCGCTCTCGGTCTGCCATTGGTTTTATCTCAAGCCGGTTTCTTCTGAAACAGTTCCCGGAATACCGGGAATATATCCGCCGGATCGCTGATCTGCTGCATGGCAAAATGCTCACACACGGCGTCTATGGTTTCGTATTCCCGCCACAGAGCCTGGTGCCGGCGTGGATTGATTTCGATGTAGGCGTAGTACTGGCATTTGGGAAGAATGTCATCAATCAGCAGCTTTTTACAGGTGGGCGAATCATCATTCCAGTTGTCACCATCGGACGCCTGTGCACCGTAGATGTTCCACTCTTCCACCGGGTAGCGATCGTTAACAATGTCTTTCATCATTTTCAGCGCGCTGGACACGATGGTGCCGCCGGTTTCCCGGGAGTAAAAAAACTCTTCCTCGTCCACTTCCTTGGCGCTGGTGTGGTGGCGGATAAAGACCACTTCAATCTTTTCATAATTCCGTTTCAGGAACATATACAGCAGAATAAAGAATCGTTTGGCCATATCTTTCATGGCCTGGTTCATGGAGCCGGACACATCCATCAAACAGAACATTACCGCTTTGGACGTGGGCTGGGGCTGTTTGACATGGTGGTTGTAACGCAAATCAAAGGTGTCGATAAAAGGCACCTTCTTGATGCGGCGTTCCAGCTTGGGAATTTCTTCCAGCAAAAACTGCAGGCGCTTGTCATCCCGTAACACGGAATCCTGGGCTTCCAGTTCCTCTTTTTCCGCCAGGTAGGCTTTCAGGCGCTTGCGAATGGCACCGGTAAGTGCAATGCGGCGGCTGTAGGCCTGACGCATGGAGCGCACCACGTTCAGTTTGGACGGGGTGCCTTCGTTAACAATGCCGGCGCGCACGTATTTGAACGATTCAATACCCTGCAGCTGGCGCTTGACCAGGTTGGGCAGTTCCAGCTCATCAAACAGAAAGTCCAGAAACTCGTCCTGACTGATGGTAAACACAAATTCATCCATGCCCTCGCCGGAATCGCTGGGGTCACCTTCGCCGGAGCCGCCACCACCCTGGCCGCCGGGTGGGCGGGGAATGGTATCGCCGGTAATAAATTCCTTATTACCCGGGTGCACCATTTCCCGGTTACCGCCGCGACCATGATGAAAAATAGGCTCGGAAATATCCCGTTTGGGTATGGAAACGCTTTCACCGCTTTCAAGATCGGTGATACTGCGCTTGGTGACAGCCTCGTTAACCGCCTTTTTGATGTGCTTGCGATAGCGCTTTAAAAATCGCTGGCGGTTAACGGTGCTCTTGTTTTTACCGTTCAGGCGACGGTCAACAATATAGGACACGCCTTACCTCTTTGGGCTTATGAATCGGCACGCCGTTACTGTGATTTGCGTACCCGCAGGTACCATTCACACAGCAGACGCACTTGCTTCTCGGTATAACCTCTTTCCACCATGCGTTTGACAAAGTCCTGATGCTTTTTGGCATCGTCTTTGGACGCTTTGGGGTTGAAGGAAATAACCGGGAGCAGGTCTTCGGTGTTGGAGAACATTTTCTTCTCGATCACCGTGCGAAGTTTTTCGTAGCTCAACCAGGAAGGGTTTTTGCCCTGATTGTTGGCCCGGGCACGCAACACAAAGTTAACCACCTCGTTACGGAAGTCTTTGGGATTGCTGATGCCGGCGGGTTTCTCGATTTTTTCCAGCTCTTCGTTCAGGGAGCCGCGATCAAAGATTTCGCCGGTATCCGGGTCCCGGTATTCCTGATCCTGAATCCAGAAGTCCGCATAGGTAACGTAGCGGTCGAAAATATTCTGACCGTATTCTGAATAGGATTCCAGGTAGGCTGTCTGGATTTCCTTGCCGATAAATTCCACGTAGCGGGGCGCCAGGAATTCTTTCAGGAAGCGCAGGTATTTTTCCTGGGTTTCCGGTGGAAACTGTTCCTGCTCAATGGACTGTTCCAGTACGTGCAGCAGGTGTACCGGGTTGGCGGCCACCTCACTGTGATCAAAGTTGAATACCTTGGACAAAATCTTGAAGGCGAAACGGGTGGATAAACCTTCCATCCCCTCGTCCACACCGGCGGCGTCCTTGTATTCCTGGTAGGACTTGGCTTTGGGGTCGGTGTCTTTCAGGCTTTCACCGTCATAGATACGCATCTTGGAATAAATGGAGGAGTTTTCCGGCTCCTTGATGCGGGACAGCACCGAAAACTGCGCCAGCATGCGCAGGGTATCCGGCGCGCAATGGGCATTGGCCAGCGAGCTGTGTTTTAACAGCTTGCTATAGATTTCGATTTCGTCGGTCACGCGCAAACAATAAGGCACTTTCACGATATAAATCCGGTCGATGAAGGCCTCGTTGTTTTTATTGTTTTTAAAGGTCTGCCATTCCGATTCATTGGAGTGGGCCAGAATAATCCCCTCATAGGGAATGGCACTCATGCCTTCGGTGGCGTTGTAGTTGCCTTCCTGGGTGGCTGTTAACAAAGGGTGCAGTACCTTGATGGGGGCCTTGAACATTTCCACGAATTCCAGCAAACCCTGGTTGGCTTTACACAAGCCGCCGGAAAAGGCATAGCAATCGGGATCGTCCTGGGCAAACTCTTCCAGTTTGCGAATATCCACCTTGCCCACCAGTGCAGAAATGTCCTGGTTGTTTTCGTCACCCGGTTCGGTTTTTGCGATTGCTGTCTGATCAAGAATTGATGGGTAAATTTTTACCACTTTGAACTGGGTAATATCGCCGTTGAATTCATGCAGGCGTTTTACCGCCCAGGGCGACATGATGCCTTTCAGGTAACGCTTGGGAATGCCGTATTCTTCTTCGAGAATGTCGCCATCTTCCAGGGGGTTGAACAGGGTAAGTGGTGATTCGTTTACCGGCGAACCTTTAATGGCATAAAAGGGTACGCGCTGCATCAGGGTTTTGAGCATTTCTGCCAGGCTGGATTTACCGCCACCAACAGGACCAAGCAGGTAGAGTATCTGTTTCTTTTCTTCCAGGCCCTGAGCGGCGTGCTTGAAGTAGGAAACAATCTGCTCAATGCACTCTTCCATGCCGTAAAATTCACTGAACGCCGGATAGCGTTTAATGATTTTATTGGAAAAGATCCGGCTCAGGCGCGGATCCATGGCAGTGTCAACCAACTCCGGTTCGCCAATGGCAGTCAGCATTCGCTCGGCAGCGGAAGCGTAGGCGGTGGGGTCGTTTTTGCACAGCTCAAGATACTCCTGTATGGAGTACTCTTCTTCGCGATGCTCTTCGTAGCGATTCTGGTAGTGGCTAAAGATACTCATGTCGGATATCCCCCTTGCCCTCATTTCGGCCAGCAGTTGCACTCTTAGATTACTTTACCGCTATGACGTTCAATTTGTTAGAAAAAAATAAAGCCTCTTTATAATAAGATAGCCTGAAAATAGCGCTTAACTAGTAAAAATTGTATTTTTATTAATGGTTGGCGCCGTCGGGCGACGAGCGGTAACTTGCGTTATTGCAATATAAAAATGCAATCGCAAAAGATACCTGTTCAGATTTTGTTGCTGAAAATTTCCCGTGGCAGCTCTCATGATCTCTGCCAAAGGTAACGCCACTTGTCTTGTTAAATTCAGTTGCAAACACAATGCCACAGAATCATAAATGACATAATAAGAAATGTTTTTAGATGGAATGTTGTATATGGACGTTCAGCTATAGTGACAGACAATGGTGCTGTTCAGCAATCGCAGTGAAACCATTTTCCATTGTCCAGGCAATAAGCCGACAGTTGATTGCCCCAGACACAGCCGTGATCCAGGCCGACGATATTCAGGTCACTGGTGCTGCCCATCAGTGCCGCCCAGTGCCCAAAGAAGATGCGGTAATCGATAGCAGTGCGTCCCGGTGTGGCAAACCAGGGGTAGTAGCCTTCGGGAATGTCTTCCAGGGAGCCTTTGTAGGTCAGGTTTAAATGATGCTCGGGGTTGAGCAGACGCATGCGGGTAAAGAAATTGGTAATCACCCGCCAGCGGGTAGTGCCTTTCAGGGAATCGTCCCAGCCGTCCGGTGTGTTGCCGTACATGGCTTTAAAAAACGGCAGCCGTTTTACGGGATCCTGCAACACGGACTCCACTTCCCGGGCCCGTTCGCTGGCGGTGGCCACGTCCCACATGGGAGGGATACCGGCGTGTACCAGTACCGCCTGGCGTTCGTGGTCCACATGCAGCATGGGGTTGTGGATCATCCAATCCAGCAGGGTGTCGCAATCCGGCGCGTTGAGAATTTCATCCAGGGTATCCTTGCGCTTGGTTTTGCGCTCCGGGTCAAAGGCGGTGGCCAGCAGGTGCAGATCATGATTGCCCTGTACGGCGACTATGTTGTCCCGCAGGGTATAACAGAGTCGCAGGGTTTCCAGCGAGGCCGGGCCACGGTTAACCAGATCACCGGCCAGCCACAACTGGTCCTTGTCAGGGTTAAAACCAATTTGTTTCAAAAGGCACTGAAATGGCTCATAACAGCCCTGAAGATCGCCGATCGCGTATATCATCTTCAGTTAATGGCGTTGGGAGATGCAAGGGTAAAAATGGGGATATTGGCGTGAAACATTTCCCCGGCTTCGTCCACCATTTCATAGGTGCCGTGCATGCTGCCTACGGGGGTCTCCAGCACGGCTCCGCTGGTGTATTCAAAATGCTCGCCGGGGCGGATGGTGGGTTGTTCGCCGATCACACCTTCGCCACGCACTTCCTGAACCCGTTCGTTTCCGTCGGTAATCACCCAGTGGCGGCTGAGAAGTTGAGCGGGTCTGTTGCCTTCATTTCTGATGACGACATGGTAGGCGAATACGAAGCGCTGCTGACTCATATCTGACTGATCTGGAACGAATTCTGAGTCAACTTCGATATGGATATGTTGCGGTTTCTGATTGTCCATAACCCAATACTAATCCCAAAAATTTGTTGCTGCCAGCGTCTGTTTGCACAAATTAAGCAGACGGATTAACTATTTTCTGAACAGCCGGCGGATTTCAGTCTTCTGGCCGGCTGTTGATCAGGCGCTCGGTAATTGCCACATACTCTGCAAGGCTAACCTGCTCGGGGCGATTCCCCGGCGGTACACCGGCGGCTTCCAGCTGTTCCGCGCTCGCCAGGTTTTTCAGGGCATTGCGCAGGGTTTTGCGGCGCATGCTGAAGGCCTGGGCCACCACCTGGCGCAATAATGCCGGGTCACCGGTGGTCACGGGTCTTTCCCGGTGCGGCACCAGCCGCACAATGGCGGAATCCACCTTGGGGGGCGGGTTAAAGGATTGCGGTGGCACCTCAAACAGCGGTTCTACGCGACAATCGTACTGCACCATAATCCCCAGGCGCCCGTAGGCCTTGTCGCCCACGCCGGCAGCCAGGCGGTCCACCACTTCTTTCTGCAGCATAAAGTGCATGTCCTGGATATGTTTCGCCTGCTCGATCAGGTGAAAAATCAGCGGTGTGGAAATGTTATAGGGCAGGTTGCCCACCACCCGCAGCTTGCGGCCGGTATCCTGTACCAGGCTGCTGAAATCGAATTTCAGGGCATCCGCCTGATGGATGTTCAGTTTTTTGGTGTGCTCGAATTTGGCGATCAGAAAGGGAATCAGATCCTTGTCCAGCTCTACCACGTGCAGCTGATCCAGGCGCTCAATCAGCTCGCCGGTGATGGCTCCCAGGCCGGGGCCGATTTCCACCAGCAAGTCATCTGCCCGGGGCGATATGGCGCTGACAATGTTGTCGATAATGCCCTGATCATTCAGAAAGTTCTGCCCAAAGCGCTTGCGGGCCTTGTGGCCTTCCACAATATCGGTGGGCTTGCCGGGTCGGCTCATAGTTTACCTGCTGCCAGTTTGTTGCGGGCCATATCACTGGCCAGATTGATGGCGGTCATCAGGCTGCCGGGGTCGGCCTGATGGCTGCCCGCCAGGTCCAGCGCCGTGCCATGGTCTACGCTGGTGCGGATAAAAGGCAGGCCCAGAGTGATATTCACCGCCTTGCCAAACCCCATGTGCTTCAGCACGGGCAAGCCCTGATCATGGTACATGGCGATCACTGCATCCGCATCGGTCAGGTATTTGGGGGTAAAAAGGGTGTCGGCGGGCAGGGGGCCTTCCAGCGTTATTCCCTCGGCCCGCAGGCTGTTCAGGGTGGGCCCGATCACCTCGATTTCCTCCCGGCCCATATGGCCGCCTTCCCCGGCGTGGGGGTTAAGGCCGCACACCAGCAGGCGTGGCTGACTGATGCCGAAATGCTGTACCAGATCCTGATGGGTAATACGGATAATCCGGGACAGGCGTTCCGGCGTAATGGCGGCCGGTACGTCTTTTAATGGCAGGTGTGTGGTGACCAATGAAACCCGCAGGCCTTCGGTGGCCAGCATCATCACCACCTGATCCACTCCGGCCTGTTCCGCCAGTAACTCGGTATGGCCGGAAAAGGGCACACCGGCATCGTTGATAATGGATTTCTGCACCGGCCCTGTGATCATGGCGCCGAATTCGCCGTTCATGCACCCGGCAATGGCGCGTTCAAGGGTATTGAGTACGTAGCGGGCATTGCCGGTGTCCAGCTTGCCGGGAATCGCGGGGCAACCCAGGGGAATGGGCAGTACCGTCAGCACGCCGCCCGGCGAATCGGCACAGGGGTGGTCTTCCTGCCAGGGCCGTATTGTCAGGGGCAGGCCCAGAATCTCGGCGCGGGAGGCCAGCAGATCCGGATCGGCAATGGCCACCAGATCAAAAGGCAGCGCCTGCTGGGCGGCCATAATGGCCAGATCGGGGCCAATGCCGGCGGGTTCCCCCGGTGTCAGTGCCAGCTGCATGGGTGTTCTCCTATGCCCGGTTACTCAGGTGAGCGGGCTCTAGCTGGATTCGCTCAGCCGCAGTTCCACGTACGCATTCTGGCGGATTTCCCGTAGCCAGGTATCCAGCTCTTCATCAAATTTGCGGCGGCGAATCATTTCCCGGGCGCGGTTGCGACGGATTTCCTCGCTCATGTCCTGGGTGCGGCGGCCGGTGACTTCCAGAATATGCCAGCCGTACTGGCTCTGGAATGCCGGGCTGACCTGCTCCACCGGGGATTCTTCCATCATCTGTTCAAACTCGGCCACCATGGAGCCGGGGTTAACCCAACCCAGCTTGCCGCCGTCCAGCGCGCTGCCGGGATCGTCGGAATAGGTTTTGGCCATGTCGTCGAAGGAATCCTTGCCCGCCTTGATACGCTCGCGAATATCGTTGATCAGGTCTTTGGCATCGTCACTGCTGCGGATTTCGTTGGGCTTGATCAGGATGTGGCGCACCTCGTGCTGCTGGATCACATGCTCGGTACCGCCCCGGACATCCGTCACCTTGATAATGTGGTAACCACTGGGGCTGCGGATAGGCTCGGCGACATCTCCCTGATTCATATCCAGTACAGTGTCGGCAAACAGGGTGGGCAGCTGCGCCGCTTTGCGCCAGCCCAGATCGCCGCCCTGCAGGGCATTCTGTCCGGAAGAATGGTTCACGGCCAGCTCGGCAAAATCGGCTCCCTGTTTGAGTTGTTCATATAACCGGTAGGCTTTTTCCTCGGCTGCATCCTTGGCGGCTGGTGCCGCGGACTGGGGAACCGAAATCAGAATATGGCCCAGGCGGTAATCCGGGGCCAGGTTGGTTTTGCCCAGATCCGAATTGAGGAAGTTCTCAATATCCTTGTCAGACACCTGAATACGGTTGGCCACCCGGCGCTGGCGCAGCTGGGTAATGGTCATTTCCCGCTTGATCTGATCCCGCAGTTCCCGGTAGGACACACCTTCGGCCGCCAGGGCTTCCTGGAACTCAGTGGTGCTCATTTTGTTCTGGCGGGCAATGTTCTTGATGGTTTCGTTGATGTCGTTGTCGCTGATACGGATACCGGCCCGTTCAGCCAGCTGCAGCTCAATGTTCTCGGTGACCATCTGCTCCAGCACCTGCTCCAGCAGCACATCGGTGGGGGGTACCGGGGTATCCCGTTCGCGCATTTTCTGGCGGATATTGGCGGCCCGCTGGATCAGCTCGCTTTCCATGATGATGTCGTCGTCCACCACCGCCACGATACGGTCCAGCAGTTTGGCGTTGGCCCAGGCGCTGCCGGCCAGGGAAAGGAGCAGTAAACTTAGTAATGAAATCAGTGTGTTGCGCATAAAACCCACAATAATTAGCGAATGGATAATTGTTCCTGACGGTACTCAAAACCGCTGATGCTGTCACTCAGAACGTCGTCCAGCTCGTTGCCGACGCCCCCCAGACCCTTCAGCTGGAACTGTAAGAATATGCCGCGTTTGGCTTCCACTTCAGCAGGATTGCTGCTGTCCTCGGTCAGGTAGCGGCGGTTCACCAGGCGAACCCGCCAGCAGCAACTGTCGTATTCTACACCGATCAGATTTTCGAATGAACGGTCGTATTCCAGGTCATAGGACCAGCGGCCCATTAAACTCCAGTTTTCGGTGGCGGGCCACAGAAAGGAAAAGTCCGACTGGCGAATCTTTTCCACGTCGATGCTGGCGGCGCCATCATCGGCATAGCGGTACCCCAGATTCACAATGCCCTTTTCAGGGGAGCTGTAATTCAGGGTGGCATTGGCCCGGTCAATATTGTTGTTGTTCTCATCCCACTGCAGGTCCGAACGGAACCGCAGGTGGTCGCTCACCCGCCATTCCAGCAGGCCCACCCAGGCGGAACGGTCGCTGGTGTCATCGGGGGTGTTGGCGTTCAGCTGCACCTCACGGTCCCGGAAATAGAATATCTGACCCATGCTGGCCCGGAATCGTTCCCAGCCGGTGGCTTCTTCAATAAAGGCGGTGGACAGCCCCAGGGATACCTGGTTGGCATCGCCGTAGCGGTCGTAACCGGAAAAGCGGTTTTCCCGGAACAGCTGGCTGTAATCAAAGGTGAACAGGCCACTGTCGAAGGTCTGGCGATGATCCTGGTCTTCATAGGGGCGGTACAGGTAAAAGAAACGGGGTTCCAGGGTCTGGGTGTAATCCTCATCGGATACGCTGATGGGGCGCTCCAGAAACAGGCGCGCATCCAGCGATGCCGTGTACAGGGTCTGGTCTTCGTCCAGGGAGCCGCCGGCGGTGTTGCTGGTAAAGTCGTACTGGCTATGCACCACCTGCAGGCGCGGTGTGACAAAGGCCCAGGGTTTGCGGTAGTTGTATTCAATGGCGGGAGCCAGGGTGACCCGGTCCGCTTCTGTTACGCCACTGAAGTTTTCCTCGGGGTGTTCAAAGCGGGTGGTTTCACTTTCCCAGATGGCGGTAAAGCCGGATTCGGCCAGATCCCATTCCCCGTTCAGTTTGAACTGGGGTTGTTTGCGGTAGGGCAGGTTGGCGTCGCTGATGAGTTCATCCACGGTCTGATAGCGCTGCACCAGCAGTATCCCGTTGAGATTGCTGCCACTGTAGCCCACCTGTGCCAGCTGATTCAGGTGCGTCTGGGATTTGGCATTCAGGCTGGTGGCCAGGTCGTTGAAATAATCATCGTCCGATACCCTGGTGTAATCCACCCGGGAATACCAGTTATTGGCAAAGTAACCGTTGTGCTGCCACAGGGCCAGGTCCCGGGTTTCGTCATCGTAGGATTGATCATTCGGCAGATAGGCAGCCCCCAGTTCCCCTTCGCCATAGGGGGTCAGGTAGCGGAACTCGGCTTCCAGCTGTTCGCCCCGGGCGCTCATGTAGCGGGGGGTCAGGGTGGCATCGTAATTGGGTGCCAGGTTCAGGTAGTAGGGCGTGGCCACCGTGTTGCCGTTGTCCTCGCCACTGCTGAAGGAGGGGAACAGAAACCCGGTCTGGCGGCGGTCATCGATAGGGAACATCAGCCAGGGAAAATAGAATACCGGTACATCCTTTACCCGGATCACCGCGTGCTTGGCGGTGCCCCAGCCGCTGTTCTTGTTCAGGCGGATATCGCTGGCTTCAAACAGCCAGGCGTTGGAACCGGGTTCGCAGGTGGTGAAACTGCTCTTGTCAAAAACCAGTACGTCCTCACTTTCATTGTGAATGTGGGTGGCGGTGCCGCGGATACGGCTTTCGTGCACCACGTATTCGGCGTCTTCCAGCGACAGGTTTTTTTCATTCAGGTTCAGAAAGGCCTTCTCCCCGGTCATCAGCATGCCTTGCTGACGGATGCGGACATTGCCTTCCAGTTCGGATTCGCGGGTTCCCTGGTCGATGGTAATGCGGTCGCTTTCCAGTTGGCGGCCGCCCTGCTGAATAATCACATCACCGGTCATGGTAATGCTGCCGTCTTCGTTGGTTTCGTAACGATCGGCGGTGGCTTCTATGGGGGCATTGCGGGGATCGGTCACTTCATCCGGCTGCCTGATTACCGGTGGCAGATACGCACCTTTGCACACACCGAACAGCGCCGGCCGTTCTGCCGGCGGCAGAGCTTCCAGCGCTTCCGGGCTTAACCAGTCCAGGTGGCGGTAAGGCAGGGGCGCATCCACGGTGCTCACGTTGCTGCTGCCCTCATTGCTGGTGCTCTCATTGCTTTCTGGGGCAGGCGCTTGCGGTGTTGCAGCTTTTTCCATCGTTTGCCCGGAATTTGCGGTGTCAGCTTGTGCGCTGTCGGCGAATGCGCTTACAGTATGCAGCGACAGGCCTGTGATAAAACCGGCGGAAGCAAGCAATGCGGGTCTGAAAATTCTGGGCATCTTGATCTGGTTTGGTTTATGGGGCGAATAGGCGCCAAATCATACACTAACCAGCGGAGCGAGTCACAGAATCGCACCGGGCCACGGGTTATAACCTGTAGCCTGAAACAGCCGCCGTCAGCCATTGAGAAAAAAACAATTATTTATGGATACAAGATTACAAGCGCTATCGGAATGGGTAAAACAGCAAATGCTCAGCGAGCAGGTGCAGGCCTCGTCGGTCAGTGAGCTGACCACGGTATCGGGGGATGCCAGTTTCCGGCGTTATTTCCGCTGCCGGGTGGAATTTCCGGATGCCGATCCCACCACGCTGATTGCCGTGGATGCCCCGCCGGATAAAGAAGACAATCCGGCATTTGTGTATCTGGCAGAAAATTTCAAACTCAATGGCGTGAACGTGCCGGATGTGTATGCAGCGGACTTTGAGCAGGGCTTTATGCTGCTGTCGGATTTTGGCGATACCCTGTTGCTGGGCGAACTGACCGCCGACAATGTGGATCGTTATTATGATCGCGCCCTCAGTGATTTGTTGATACTGCAGCAAACACCTTTTGATCCCCCGCTGCCACCCTACGACAGTGAATTGCTGATGCGGGAAATGCAGTTGTTCCCGGACTGGCTGTTGCAGAAACACCTGGGCCTTGCCCTGAGCCAGCAAGAGCTGGAGTTGATTCAGCACGCGTTTGAGTACCTGCGGGATCAGGCACTGGCACAACCCCAGGTGGCGGTACATCGTGATTATCATGCCCGTAATATTATGCTGACAGCGGAAGATAACCTGGGTTATATCGATTTTCAGGACGCCGTGCACGGCCCGGTAACGTACGATCTGGTGTCGCTGATCCGTGATTGTTATGCCCGCTGGCCTGATGCCAAGGTTAACGCCTGGGCGCTGAACTTTCGCGACAAGCTGCAGCTGATGGGGCGGGTAACGGGTGTATCAGAAGCGCAGTTTCTGCACTGGATGAATACCATGGGTGCTCAGCGCCATCTGAAAGCTGCCGGTATTTTTGCCCGGCTTTATCACCGTGATGGCAAGGATGGCTACCTCAAGGATATTCCCCGCACCGTCTGTTATGTGCGGGATGAAGTGCGCGCCATTCCCGCCCTGAAGGAATTTTTACAACTTCTGGAACAACGCTGGATACCGGCGCTTTGTGAACAGGATTCCGATGCCGCGCCTTTTTTTGAGGCCGCTTCATGAAGGCCATGCTGTTGGCCGCCGGCCGCGGAGAGCGCATGGGGGCGTTAACTGCAAGTACCCCCAAGCCGCTATTGGAAATAGCCGGCAAACCTTTGCTGGTGCACCATATTGAGCGCTTGCGTGACGCCGGATTTACCGAACTTGTGGTGAACACCTCCTACCTGGGTGAACAGATAAGGGAATTTCTGGGGGACGGAACCCGTTGGCAGGTGAACATCCGTTGTACCGACGAACCGGAGCGCCTGGAAACCGCCGGTGGCATTGTCAATGCATTGCCCCTTTTGCGTGATGAACCTTTTCTGGTGGTGAACAGTGATGTGTGGTGTGACTATCCGCTGGCCTCCCTGCGAAAAACTTTCGATAGTCTGGCCCATCTTGTGCTGGTGAATAATCCGGAGCATAACCCTGAGGGGGATTTTGTGCTGGAAGCGGATTCCAGGTTAGTGCGGGACTTAGTACATGACAAAGCATCCGGTACTGGTCAACAGGCACAGGATGCGCTGACCTTCAGCGGATTGTCGGTGCTGTCACCGGCACTGTTTGCGGATACCGCGCCGGGCAAGCAGCCACTGGCGCCCCTGTTGCGCGCCGCCATGGCCAAAGGGCAGGTGAGCGGCGAACATTACCAGGGTACCTGGATTGATGTGGGCACCCCGGACAGGCTGGCGCAAGTTGCTACACTGATTAAGGCTGAGTCAGAGAATTCTCATCAAAGGAGTCAATCGTGCAAGTAGTCTGGTTGGGCCCGGCTGTTGGCGTATTAATGGGCTATGGATTGGCGGGTGGCGGTGCCATGGGGCTGATCGGGGCGGTGGCCGGTGCCTTGCTGGGGCGCCAGTTCGATATCATTGTTCAGCTCAGTAATGGCCTGTACCAGCTGCGCCATAACCAGTCCAAAACCCGGGAAGGGGAAATCCAGAAAGCCTTTTTCCGCTGCACTTTTTTATGCCTGGGACGTATCACCAAATGTGACGGCCCGGTGTGCGAGGAAGAAATCAAATGGGCCCAGAGCGTGATGGAGCGCATGGCCCTGTCGCCGGATAAAAAGCGCGAAGCCATTGACCTGTTTGAACAGGGCAAACTGCAGGAAACCGATATTTCCTCCGCCCTGCTGGATCTGCATGAAAAGTGCGGGCGCCGTATCACCTTGCTGCAAATGTTTATGGAGATTCTGGTACAGGGTGCTCTGGTGGATGGTCGCATGGATCAGCGGGAATGGTCCGTGCTCACCCACATTGCCGGCGCCATCCGTTTTCGGGTAAGCCGTCTGGAAAGTGTGGTGCGCAGTGCCCAGGCCTTTTATGAATTCAAGAGCGAAGGTTCCTATTCCCAGAATGGGCGCAGCCGTCAGGATCGGTTGTTAAAAGCCTATGATTTTCTGGGGGTGGAGCCCACCGTCAGCGACGCTGAATTGAAGAAAGCCTATCGCCGTTTAATGAATCAGCATCACCCCGATAAACTGGTATCCAAGGGCTTGCCGGAATCCATGGTGGACATGGCCAAAGAGCGTACCCAGGCAATCCGCTCCGCTTACGAGGATATTAAAAAACAGCGCGAGCAGGCCGTGCCCGGGGAGTAATCCATGCACGGCCATCATCACCACCATCACAGTCATCATCAACATGAAGACGAAAGCTCATCCCGTATCGGCTGGGCTTTTTTTCTGAATGCGACTTTTACCGCAATTGAGTTTGTGGGTGGCTGGCTCACCAACAGTACCGCCATTATGGCAGACGCGGTTCATGATCTGGGCGACAGCCTTTCCATTGGCTCTGCCTGGCTGCTCAATAAAATCGGCCGCAAAGATCCCGACGAGCAATTTACCTATGGCTATCGCCGCCTGTCCCTGTTTGGTGCTTTGCTCAATGCCCTGATTCTGATGGTGGGCTCGGTCTGGATTTTAAGTGAAGCCATTCCCCGGTTGTGGCAGCCGGAAATGCCCCATGCCCAGGGTATGTTTTATCTGGCTGTTCTTGGCGTGGTGGTGAACGGCGTGGCGGCCTATCGTTTAAGCCGCGGTAAAACCCTGAATGAAAAAGTGCTTAACTGGCACCTGCTGGAAGATGTGCTGGGGTGGGTAGCGGTGCTGGTGGTATCCGTTGTGTTGATGTTTGTGGAACTGCCCATACTGGATCCACTGTTATCGATTCTTTTTACCCTGTTTATTCTGTTCAATGTGCTGCGTTTGTTGTGGAGCACATTGAAGCTTTTTTCCCAGTCGGTACCGGATCCGGATTTGCGCCAGGAAATTTTTGATACCCTGGACCGGTTGCGTGGCATTGACGATGTTCACCATCTTCACCTTTGGTCACTGGATGGTGAAAACCATGTGTTAACGGCGCACCTGGTGCTGGATGAAACCGTGGCCTACAAAGAGGTCACCCGGTTAAAGTCGGAAATTTCTGATGTCCTGACAGGCTATCGTCTGGCGCATACCACCATAGAATTTGAATGGCCCGATGAAGTCTGTCGTGATGGCAAAGACTGAGCTTTCAATCCGGTGCCGCTGTTCAGAAATCACGGATTCATAGCGGCCGGTATCAGGGTTCCTTATCTTTATTGATGTTGGCGGTGCCGTTGATTGGGCTTTGATGGGTGCTGGCAACCGCGTGCTCCAGTGAATCATCGCGGGATTCCAGTAGGGCAGTGCCCAGAAGGCTCAGGCTGGCGGCAATAAAAAAGGCGTAACTGGCAGTAATGCGTTTCATGTAGGGGTGGTTCCCGATCTCTGCGCGTTGTGAGTCGGTTAACTTATCAGTAAGTACAAAAAATAAACAGTGACGCTTCCGTGACAATTATTCAGCAATACGTGAGAAAAACACAGCTAAGTGCCTGACATTGCATGGGTTTTACAGGTCCATCCGGTGAAAAAACTTATGTGGTTTTTTGTTTCAGTTGTTTGAGTTATGTCAAATGGTTAGCCCAAAGCGGGAAAACAAAATCCGGGTGTTTTTATCTGGTGCGGAAACAGTAAAGCCGCCCCTTTTTGAGGCGGCTTTTTTAATGGCGGGGTCCTATTGTGTGGTATCGATCGCAAACCAGAGCACCAGACTGGCGCTGTCGCTGCCGGTTTTCCACATGGCCGGGCCAAGGAACAAACCCGGTGATACTTCTCGCAACTCATCGCGGATTTTACGGATAAACCAGGGGTTTTCAGGTAGGTCATAATCCAGATAGATGCAGTCCTTGCCATCAATCACCGATGGCTGCATCACCGTATTGAAGGGAAACCAGTTCTGCTTGAGTACGGTCAGATTGATGCGGTTAATGCCGTTGCCGCGGGTATCGTTAATGGCATTAAAACTTTTACCATCCCAGGGAAAAACACTGGCTTTGGAAATAAAACTCAGGGGCGCGAACAAGGGCGTTTTATCAATGCCTCTTACCGCCAGCATGCGGCCCTTGGGGGTGCCGTCCAGTGCCTTGAAACTGGATGGCATGCTGCCCTGACGGTACAGGCTATCCAGTTCCTCCACGTTCATATCGGAAAGATCATCCAGTGTCAGTTGTGTGCTGTTATAGCTGTTGCTTGTGCTTGTCGCTGCAGTCATTGCTTCGTCCCTCGTTCCAGTTGTTTTGTTGCTGCTCTGTTGCGGTGGTTAATCAGGCTCAGGTGGCGGGCACTATCATGTGCCAGCAGGTTTCCTCGGCCTGGTTTAATGTGTCTTTGTCTACGGTGATGTAGCCCATCACCTGGGCTTTCATCAGGCCCACAAAGGCGCCCCAGATCATGGCCATCAGGGCTTCCGCCGGCATGTCTCTTACCGTGCCGTTACGCCGGCCCTGCACGCAAAAGGCCCAGATGGGAGCCAGTACCTCCATTTCCTGCTGCTTGCTGTTGGTATCCAGGTAGGGCACATGGTCCTGCAGTTCCAGAAAGTGAAAATCCACCGGGTTTTCCATGGCAAAGCGGCACAGGCGCTGCCAGAACTGGTGGAACACCTCCCGGGTGCTCTTGTTCAGATCAATGTCGTCCATCAGGTAAGCCCGCAGCTTGTGTTTGGCATGGCGGAATACGGCATTCACCAGGTCTTCCTTGTGTTCGAAGTAGCGGTAAATGGTGCCGGCGCCAACACCCGCCTGCTTTGCCACTTCGGGCACCGCGGTACCGTGAAAGCCGCGCTCGGCAAACAAAGTCAGTGCCGCCTGCAGAATGCGATCTATCTTGTCCTGGGCGTTGGCCTCACGGCGGCTGGGGGCGGGCTGGGCATTTTCCATGGTAGTGTTGACGACCCTCAAAAAACGGAATGAATATTCATTCCGTTTTATTATCCTCAGAAAACCGGGCGAGTCAACTGATTGTTTACAGGGTGAGGCGTTACAGGTAGCCGAAGCGGGATTTATCGGTGATCTTGCGGCGCGCCCAGCCGCGAATGGCCTTGGTAAGAAATTCCTCGTATTCCGCGAAACTGCCGTCCGCGCCGGAAATAATCTGCTGCTCGTAGGAGGGGCGGGCTTCGCGCCGGGCGGCCCGCAGGCGGGCTTCCGGATTGGCACGGGGATTAAATTCCGGTACCACATCCAGCACCGGAATCCGCAGGCCGGGAGCGTCACTGTTCACGTCAAAGCCTTCCTGTTCCACTTCCATGGCATCGACAATTACCAGCCCGGCGATGTCTTTCATGCGCAGCGTGTGCACCTGCCTGGCGGCAAAGGTGGCGCTGGTGCCCACGGCAATCACAATAATGGGCATGGGATCCCGGCCCTGCAAAAAGTTCAGAGCTTCTGTCAGCCGGCCCTGGATAATATTGGGAATTTCCTCCGGTGGGTAAGCCACAGAAAGCTGGGTATAGCTTATTTCCTGTTGGGCTGCTGGTTCCTCCGCGGCGCTGGCAGGTGCGCTGATGCCATCGTCAGCCGCTTTTTCTTGCCCTGGTGCCATCTTTGGATCTTCCTTTTCCGCAGCGTTTGCATTGTTATCTTCTGCGTCATCGGCTTCTGTGTCCGGGTTTTGCACTGCAGGCTGAACCACCACATCACCGGCTTCCCGCGGTGGTGCATCTGTCAGTTTCCACTGGTTGGGCAGGCTGATAGCCAGGGTAGACCAGCCCTTGGCGGGCAGCTGGCTGCGCAGGTAGTGGACAATGCCGGGCCAGTCCGGGTGTTGCTGGTTGTCGTGCAGAATCAGGGCATAGCCCTGGGGATCACGGCCGTAGTTTTCGGTGTACAACCCTAAAAACGCGTTTTTCTGCCCCTCACGAAACCAGTGAATAGTGGCTTTCTTTTCCTTGTCCTGGGAAAACTGCTCAGCGATTTGCCGGCCCCGCTGCAAATCCAGCGGCAAAGGTGGGTTTTTGGGGGGGGGCGGGGGCGTGGCTGCCTCGCTGGCCGGTGGCTCGCCATTGGTGGCATCGGCGCCGTTATCCGCGGATTCCTGATCCTCCCCGTGAACCAGCGGCGCCGCCGTCAGCAGCAGGAGGATTGCCAGCCATTGTCGTATCGCCATGAGAATATTCACCGCCCTGTTGATATCCGAGCCCGGTTACCAGTATAGACAGTCCCGCGCCCGCCGGGTTTGGGGGATTTCCCGGAACTTGTGTACAATGCGGGCCCGCCATTCCATGTTCGAGGTTTGATATGTCTGATTTTCTGATAGCTCCGTCCATTCTGTCTGCGGATTTTGCCCGTTTGGGTGAAGAAGTGGAAAAAGTGCTCGAAGCGGGCGCTGACGTGGTGCATTTCGACGTAATGGATAATCACTACGTGCCAAACCTCACCATTGGCCCCATGGTGTGCAAGGCCCTGCGCAAATACGGCATCAAAGCCCCTATCGATGTGCATCTTATGGTGAAACCGGTAGATCGCATTATCGGTGACTTTATCGAAGCCGGCGCCACCTACATTACCTTTCACCCGGAAGCCAGCGAGCACGTGGATCGCAGCGTGCAGATGATCAGGGACGGTGGCTGCAAGGCCGGTCTGGTGTTCAATCCCGCCACCCCCCTGAACCACCTGGATTACGTGCTGGACAAACTCGACATGATTCTGCTGATGTCCGTTAACCCGGGTTTTGGCGGTCAGAAATTTATTCCCCACACCCTGCAGAAACTGCGTCAGGCGCGGCAGATTATTGATAGCAGTGGCCTGGATATCCGCCTGGAAATCGATGGCGGTGTGACCGCCAAAAACATCCGCGAAATTGCCGAAGCCGGTGCCGACACCTTTGTGGCGGGCTCTGCCATTTTTGGCGCCGATGACTATGAGCAGGTTATCAATGTGATGCGTGAAGAACTGAGCCACCTTGCCTGATGGCCAGACTACTGACACAGCTGCTGGGCGATGCGCCGGCCCTGGTGGCGTTTGATCTGGACGGCACCCTGGTGGACAGCGTGCCGGATATTGCCGGGGCGGTGGACGGGATGCGGCTGGAGCTGGGCATGCCCCCGGCAGGAGTGGATGCCGTACGCCACTGGGTGGGCAATGGCGCTGAATCGCTGGTGCTGCGGGCGCTGGCGGATAGCTACGATGCTGCCGCTGTGGCCGCCGTGGATGAGGCAACCTTTGCGCAGGCTTTTCCCGTTTTCAAGCGTCACTACCATGCCTGCAATGGTCAGAATGCCCGGCTGTATACGGGGGTGAAAGGCTGCCTGGAAGGTTTGCTTGAACTGGGCGTTCCCATGGCGGTGGTCACCAACAAACCCAAACTCTTTACCGATCCGTTGTTGCAGACCCTGGGCATTGAACACTTTTTTCAACAGGTGATCGGGGGCGACTGTTTCCCGGAGAAAAAGCCGTCGCCCATGGCCCTGAATCATCTGACTGCCCATTTTTCAGCGGAACCGGCACACAGCCTGATGGTGGGGGATTCCCGCCATGATGTGGGGGCCGGGCGTGCCGCCGGGTACAAGGTGCTGTGCGTGAGCTACGGCTACAACCATGGTGAACCCATCGAAGATTCCTCGCCGGATGCGGTGGTGGATTCCCTGGCGGAGCTGATTGCCTGACCATGGAAGAGCAGGACCTGCAAAACGCCTATCAGGCCCCCAAAGCACAGCATCTGGACAGCGGCACCGAACCCTGTCAGCCCCGGGTGTTTTCCTTCAGCGGCCGTATCGGCCGGGCTCGTTATGTGGCTTACACCTGGTGGGCCACCTTTGTGGTGCTGTTTTTTAGTGGCCTGCTGATGGCGCTGCTGGGAGGCCTCTCCGTTGGCCTGCTGGACGGCCTGGACAGTCCCGGTGCCATGAACGAAGCCCTGTTTTTCCCCTGGATGTTTGCCATTGGTGTGCTGACCTATGTGCCCATGCTGGTCATGGCCAAACGCCGCCTGAATGACCTGAACCTGGCGGGCTGGTTTGCCATTCTGATTTTTGCGCCGGTGATTAACGTGTTTTTTATGCTTTACCTGCTGCTCTGGCCCGGCGAGAAAAGTGCCAACCGTTTTGGGCCACCCCCGGTTACCAACGGCATACTGGTGCTTGTCTTTGGTGTGGGCGTGCCCCTGCTGATGTTCCTGGGTTTTGTTTTTGTGCTGTTGGTACCATTGATGGCCAGTGAAGCGCTGTGGATGCAGCCTTAGCGATCCGGATCTGACGGCGGGAATGTGAACGGGTTCAGTCATTAGCCCGGATTTTTTCTGGCATTAAAAACAAAAATCGGGTAGCTTTAAAAAACTTGTTTCAAACCCTGTATTCGAAGACAAAAGTGAACACTGTGAACTCCAATCTGGCTCACACAATTCGAATTCCCTGCCTGCCACGCCGTTGGCGATGGTGAAGCCCTCCGTTGCATCCTGCGATGCAATCGGCGCGACCTGCTGAGCGCACTGTTTTTATCTCAGCATCTGCAACAAATCCTTAATACGCGACAATCCGACATTTACCGTACGTAAGCGTATTCAAAGAGATAGTTTGCCAAGTCGCCGTCAAACTCTAGAATTTTCATAATCATTGTAATTAACAATCAAGACACAAGATTTAGGAACGAATCATGTCTCCCGAACAATTCCAATCGCTTGTGGATGAAGGCTACAACCGGATTCCTGTGATGCGTGAGGTCCTGGCGGACCTGGACACGCCTCTGAGTACTTATCTGAAACTGGCCGATGAGCCCTATACCTACCTGTTCGAATCCGTTCAGGGTGGGGAAAAATGGGGCCGTTATTCCATTATCGGTCTGCCCAGCGATACCCTGTTAAAAGTGGTGGATCGCACCATCACCATCGAGCAATCCGGACAGGTTCTGGAAACCCACGAGGTGGAAGATCCGCTGGCGTTTATCGAGCAATACCAGCAGCAATTCAAAGTGCCCGAGCTGCCCAATCTGCCGCGATTTACCGGCGGGCTGGTGGGTTATTTCGGATACGATATTGTGCGTTATATCGAAAAACGCCTGGACGAAGGCGCCCGCCGTAAAAACAAACCGGATCCTATCGGCACGCCGGATATTCTGCTGATGTTATCCAACGATGTGGTGGTGTTCGATACGCTGCGCGGTTCGCTGTTTGTGGTAACCCATGTGGATCCGGCAAAAGACAACGCCTATGAAAATGCTCACAGCCGTATCGACCAGCTGATCGAAAAACTGAAAAAGCCCACGCGCCATCCGGATTCCGGTCCGCAACGGGAGGTGCAGGAAAGCGATTTCAAATCCGGTTTTCAGCAACCGGAGTTTGAACAGGCGGTGGATTCCATCAAGGACTATGTGCTTGCAGGGGATGTAATGCAGGTGGTGATTTCCCAGCGCATGACCATTCCCTTTGAGGCGCCGCCCATTAACCTGTATCGCGCACTGCGTTGTTTGAATCCGTCGCCTTACATGTATTTTCTCAACATGGGTGATTTTCATATTGTGGGTTCCTCGCCGGAAATTCTGGCGCGGCTGGATCATGGCACAGTCACTGTGCGCCCTATTGCCGGTACCCGTCGCCGTGGTAAAACCGAAGAAGACGATCAGGCCATGGAACAGGATCTGCTGAACGATCCCAAGGAAATTGCCGAGCATTTAATGCTGATTGATCTGGGCCGCAACGATGTGGGCCGTATTGCCGACATCGGTAGTGTGGAACTGACCGACAAGATGGTGGTGGAGCGTTATTCACACGTAATGCATATCGTGTCCAATGTGGAAGGCCAGCTGAAACCGGAGCATTCCGCCATGGATGTGTTGCGGGCCACCTTCCCGGCGGGCACCTTGAGTGGCGCACCAAAAATCCGCGCCATGGAAATTATCGAAGAACTGGAACCGGTAAAACGGGGCATTTACGGCGGCGCTGTGGGCTACCTTGCCTGGAATGGCGATATGGATACGGCCATTGCCATTCGCACCGCGGTAATCAAGGACGGCAACCTGCATATTCAGGCGGGGGCCGGTGTGGTGGCAGATTCTGTGCCGAAACTGGAGTGGAAGGAAACCAACAACAAGGCCCGGGCAATTTTTAAAGCAGTTGCCATGGCCAGCGGTGACCTGAACCCACAAAACGACTGACGCCGGTAGCCAACAGCGAGAACAGAACCATGCTATTAATGATCGACAATTACGATTCCTTTACCTACAACGTGGTGCAGTACTTCGGTGAACTGGGTGCCGATGTTCAGGTGTATCGCAACGACGAAATCACTCTGGAAAAGATCGAGCAGTTAAACCCGGATCATATCGTGGTATCACCCGGTCCCTGCACGCCCAACGAGGCGGGGATTTCCATGGAAACCATCCGCCACTTTGCCGGTAAAAAACCGATCCTGGGCATCTGCCTGGGCCACCAGAGTATCGGCCAGGTATTTGGTGGCAATGTGGTGCGGGCTGACCAGGTCATGCACGGCAAAACATCCCCCGTGTACCACAAGGATCAGGGGGTGTTCCGGGGGCTGGATAATCCTTTCGAGGCCACCCGTTACCACTCCCTGGTGGTGGACAGGGACAGCCTGCCGGACTGTCTGGAAATTACCGCCTGGACCCAGACTGAAACCGGTGACATCGACAAGATCATGGGGCTGCGGCATAAAACCCTGCCCATTGAAGGTGTGCAGTTTCATCCGGAATCCATACTCACCCAACAGGGCCATCAGTTACTGAAGAACTTTCTCGACTACTGATGCGCTCGTTTGATTTGTCTGCAGCAAGTTACCGGCCCGGATTACCCGGGCCGGTCTGTGGCAAATTGTCGCACGGTTGCCCGGGGCTGACGTGTTACACTGCGGGCTGTCGTTCAACCGGGTAGTTCGTTATGCCTGCACCACATTCACCTGATTCTGTTAGCCTGTCTTCTGCCGCCGAACCCTGGCATCAGATGCTCTTGGGGAAAGACAGCCTGCGTTATCTGGCCAATTACTTTGCCATTCAGTCGGTGGTGCTGGCGGTATTTGTCGCCGCCTTTTACTTTTCCTGGGATTTTGAGCTGCCGCAACGGCTGCTGGTGTTGTTTCTTCCCGCGCAATTTGCCGTCACCCTGTTTGTGTACCGCCTGGCGGTAAAGCTGCCTCAGGTAAAAACCTGGCATTACCTGTTATTGCTGATGATGTCGGTGTTGTTGCTGGGCTGGTTTCTGCACGACAGCGGCGGCCATACCAATCCACTGATTTCCCTGTTGCTGGTGCCGCTGGCCATGAGTGCGGCCATGCTGGGCTGGCAGGCTTCGGCGTTGCTGGCGCTGGTGATTCTGGCCATTTACGCGGGATTAATGCAGATCTTTATTCCCCTGTTACCGGCAGGTGGTGGCGGCCATCACCATCATGGCAACGATCAGATGATGCAACTGCATTTGTTTGGCATGTGGGTGACTTTCTGCCTTTCGGTGCTCTTGATTCTGGTATTTGTGATTCCCCTGGCCACCTCCATCCGCAAACAGCGGGAACTGATCGCAAGGCAACGGGAGCAATCCCTGCAGGATGAGCGCATTGTTGCCATGGCTACCTTTGCCGCCAGCGCGGCGCATCAACTGGGCACGCCGCTTTCTACCTTGTCCGTTATTGCCGAAGACCTGGCGGATGATTTCAAGGATAACGCCCTGGTACAGGCGGATCTGAACACCATGGCCGAGCAGATCGCCCTGTGCAAAGACACCCTGCATTCCATGATGCGGCGCGCCGATGCCCTGCGTAATCAGGAGCAGCAGGAGCGGGCAGTACCGGAATTTCTTACCCATTTGCGGGAGCAGTTCAACCTGCTGAATCCCTCCCGTACCGTCCGGCTCCAGTTGCCTGACGGCGTTCAGCCACCGCGAATTGCCTGTGATGAAACCCTGGAACAGGCCATTCTGAACCTGCTGGATAACGCCGCGCGGGCATCCGATGATGACCCCACCATGGAATTCGAAGTCGCAGGTAATGAGGTGGGCATCCGGATTCTGGACACGGGGCCGGGGCTGGCACCGGAGGTGGAGCAGGCTATCGGCCAGCCCTATATTTCCACGCGCCCCAGGAATGAGGGCATGGGGCTGGGATTGTTCCTGTCCCATGCCACCATCAACCGCCTGGGAGGCCGGCTGAAAATCGGTACTACCGAGCGGGGAACCTGCACCGAAGTCTGGCTGCCGCGACTCCCTCTGAACACCGGCATGGACACGGGCGGAGGGGCGCGCTGATGGAAGACGCCATTCTGCTGATTGATGATGATGAGGTGTTTTTGCACACCATGGGGCGTTCCCTGAGCCGCAAGGGGCAAACCGTCTATTCGGCGGCTGATCCTGAAAGCGCGTTACGGCTGGCTGTTCAGCATCAGCCGGCCCGGGTATTGCTGGACCTGAACCTGGAAGGGGAAAGTGGCCTGCAGCTGCTGCCGCAGCTACTGAAACTGGTGCCCGCCAGCCAGATCATCATGCTCACCGGGTACGCCAGTATCGCCACCGCGGTGGAAGCCATCAAAAAGGGAGCGGCGGACTATCTGTGCAAGCCCGCCACCGCCAAAGATGTGCTGGCCGCCTTTGCCAAAGCTGCCGAAGCCAGTGGTATCGAGGATTCAGAAACAGAAGGAGGGGAGCTGGAACCCATTTCCATCCCACGGCTGGAATGGGAGCATATCCAGCGGGTGCTGAAAGAGAACGACGGCAATATTTCCGCCACTGCCAGGGCCCTGGGCATGCACCGGCGTACCCTGCAACGCAAGCTGCAAAAGCGCGCCCCTCGTTAGGGCAAAAACTACTGCGCTTGCCACCTGACAAGCCTGCGGCCAGGCAGTACAATTCATGGCATTTCAGTCAACACGAGCCAAGACGACATCCTATGGGACGAGCATTTCAGAATCGTAAAGAATCCATGGCCAAAACGGCCGCCGCCAAGACCAAAGTGTACTCCCGCTACGGTCGCGAAATTTACGTATGCGCCAAAAACGGTGGTCCGGACCCCGACGCCAACCTGGCCCTGCGCAACCTGATCGACAAGGCCAAGAAGGATCAGGTGCCCACCCACGTCATAGACAAAGCCCTGGACAAAGCCAAGGGCGGTGCCGGTGAGGATTTTCAGCCCGCGCTGTACGAAGGTATTGGCCCCGGCGGCTGCATGGTGCTGATCAGCGCCCTGACCGACAACGGCAACCGTACCTTTGGTGAAATCCGCGGTGTGTTTTCCAAGTGCAAGGCCAAACTGGGCACCCAGGGATCCGTATCCCACATGTTCGATCACCGGGCCATGTTTGTATTCGCCGGTGATGACGACGAGGAAGTACTGGAAGCCCTGCTGAATGCCGACGTGGACGTGAGTGATGTGGAAGTGGAGGAAGGCATGGTCACCGTGCTGGTACCGCCCACGGAATACAACAAAACCCGCGAATGCCTGAAGGAAATGAATCCGGACATTGATTTCGAAATGGAAGAAATCACTTACCTGCCGCAAACCGCCCACCCCATCAGCGGCGAAGATGCCGAGCAGTTTGAACGCTTTGTAGGACTGATGAACGATCTGGATGACGTCCAGCAGATTTATCACAACGGGGAATTCAGTTAGTTTAACATTCAATATTCTGGAATCTGACAGCGCCGGCCCATGTTGCCGGCGCTGTGCTATAGTGTGGGTCTGATACTGCACAGGCCTTTTTACTGTGAAAATGATCCGCAGTTTTCAATTCGTTCTGGTTGTGTTGTTGTGCCTGCCGGTGGTGCATGCGGCGGGGCCAAATCCTGTCGAGATTAACGTCGGTTTTGCGGAAGCCTGTCCTCATATGTGCCCTTATGATCAACACAAGGGTTTTACAGTCGATATCGCCCGGGCCGCGCTGGAACCCAAAGGCTGGCGGCTGTCTTTTGTGGCGCTTCCCTGGGCCAGAGTGGTTGCCAAGGCGAATGCGGGCTCGCTGCATGCCGCTATCTCTACAGGAAAGAAAGAATCTCCCCAACTCATCTACCCGCAACTTGAATTGGCCACTCAGGAAGATTGTTTCTTCGGGCGCAGGAATGATAGCTGGACCCCTCAGGGTTCATCTTCTTTTTTAGAAAGAAAAACCATTGTTTTTAAAGGTTGGGTGCTGGAAGACGATTACAAAGCTGTTTTGGGTGAAACCGGTTATAAGCGCAGTTTTGAAGAATTCTCTATTGATGAAAACTATATAGAGCGGGTCATTCAACTGGTTATTCGTCATCGTATGGACGCTTTCTGGTCCGACTCCACTGTATTTAAATACTATGCAGCGCGTGCCCGGAATGCCGATCTGGTGAATATTAAAAAGTTGGGTTGTGTGTCAAAACAGAACCTCTATATCGGATTCAGCCCGGCACATCCGGATCTGACGAAACGGCTTACCAAAGATTTCGATGCAGGCATGGAACGGTTGCGCGAGACCGGTGAACTGAACCGTATACTGGGTCGCTATGGTTTGTCAGACTGGCGGGATGACTAAATTTGTATGAAATGGATTAGTCCGGTTTATTGTTAAACTTTTCAACAGTTTAAAGTGTTATCGCTGTAGTGTGTCAAGGCTTCACCGGTTGTGATGTTTTTGCGCCAGGCAAATCAGATTTACATCTGCGCCGTCATTTGATAGTTTGATACCCATCGAAATGACAGGGCGCCAACATGTTCCGTCACAAATCCTTTACGATGACAGTCACTGCCATCATCTGTTCTGCTGTATTTATTGCGGGCTGCGCAACCCCACAGCCAACCAGACTGACCAGTAACGGTCAGTGTGTGGTGCTGGTGCATGGCCTGTGGCGGGATGCGTCCGCCATGCGCCCCATTGCCAATGCGTTACGGGAATCGGGTTATTACACGGTAAGTTTCAGTTACGATTCAACGGATAAGCCGGCACCGGCCGTGGCCATGGAAGATATGCAGCAAGCTATCGCCCAATGCGAATCTTATCAGCCGCAAAAAGTGCATGTGGTCGCCCATAGTCTGGGTAGCCTGGTTACCCGCTATTATTTGCAGCAACAACGTTTATCGGGGCAGGGCCGTGTCGTGATGTTGTCGCCACCCAATAATGGTTCACACCTGATTACCAATTTTGAAAACCAGCCATGGATGGCCTGGGTTGCCGGTGCCGCCGTGCCCACATTGAGCCGCAATCAGCAAAGTGTGAAAGAACTTTTGCCGGTACAAGAGCAGGTGGGTGTGATCGCGGGGGATAAAAGCCGTACCCTGTTGCCGGAAACCTATTTACCGCAACCGAACGATGGCACAGTGGCGCTGGAATCAACGCCACTGCCGGGCATGTCAGATTATCTGGTAGTGAATGAAACTCATGTCACCATTCGCCGGGCTGAAGTAGTACACCAACAGATTCAGCACTTTCTGGCCAATGGTTTTTTTCAGCGGTAGTCTGCTGAAGCTGATTTCCGGCTTACCGGGTAACGAATCCACCATTCACAAATAGTGTTTGCCCCGTTATCCAGCGTGATTCCTCTGACGCCAGAAAATTCACTGTGGGTACAATATCTTCTATGTTGCCCAGGCGTCCCATCACGCTTGCTGCGCTTAAATAAGCCACGGATTGCTCAGTCTCCTGGCCATGGAAAAACTCGGTATCGACAGGCCCGGGGGCCACTGTGTTAACGGTAATGCCGCGGTTTCCGATTTCTTTGGCCAGTGTACGGGTAAAATCTTCAAGAGGCGCTTTGGATCCCGCATACAATCCATAGTATCCGGTGAATGCTCCTAATAATGATGTTCCCATGTTAATGATCCGGCCATTGTCGCTGATATGTTTGGCGGCGTGCTTCATTACAAAGAACGGCGCTTTCGCGTTGATGCCGAATGATTTGTCATAGTCTTCTTCAGTCAGCTCCTGCATGGTTTTTTTAATCACAATCCCTGCGTTGTTAACGATGATATCAACCCTTTCAAAAGCCTGGAGCGTTTCCTGGAACAGCTTTTCTACCGCGGATTCCTGCGACAGATCCCCCTGGGTTATGAGTGCCCGGCTACCAGCTTCTTTCACCAGCCTTGCCGTTGTCTCGGCATCTGCAAGCGAGCGTTCGGAGTGATAATGCACCACGATGTCGGCCCCACGGTCTGCCAGTGAGAGGGCAAAAGCGCGTCCCATGTTGCGGGCTGCGCCTGTGATCAAAGCTACTTTGCCGGTCAGATCCTGACGATTGACAGTAGACATAATAAGTCTCCTTTGGATGAATGAGGTTGAGCGTTAAAGCCTATATGCCTGCGTTAATTTCAGGTATGGTCTATAAATGCATTAACTACTTGCAAAAATTGCATGAAGCTATGGAAACGAACGAGAGCATATTCGTCAGAGTGGTGGAAGCGGGAAGCCTGAAAGGCGCTGCGGAACAAGTGGGTACCGACCCCTCGGCGGTGAGCCGCAAAGTGTCTGCTTTGGAAAAGCGCCTGGGGGTTAAACTGTTGCAGCGTTCCACCGTCAGGTCATCCCCCACGGAAGCGGGCCAGAGGTATTACGAAGGCCTTCGGCTGTTGCTGGATGAGCAGGCTGCACTGGAAGCCAGAGTCGCAGGAGAAGCCGAGGAGCCCCGTGGGACCTTGCGTGTTACTGCGCCCACCGACTTTGGGGCTATCTTTATCGTGCCGGTTCTGGAGCAATTACAAGCCAGGTACAGTCAGCTGAAAGTTGAGTTGTTGCTGGGAAGTCACTTTGAAGATATTGGCTCCAAAGGCATAGATGTTGCTGTGCGCATTGGCAAGCTACCGGATTCCGGTTTGATTTGCCGCAAGCTGGGAGAGGTTCCCCGAGTGCTGGTGGCGAGCAAAGCTTACCTGGAGCAATCGGGCCGTCCGGCTTTACCGGTTGATCTGGCGCATCGTCAATTTGTTTTTTATTCCACACGGCAGGCACGAAGTCCCATTGAACTTGAAAAGGACGGAGTGAACTATTCGGTGGATGTGCAGGGCAAGTTCACGGTCAATAATGTTTCCGCAATCAAGAAGCTGGTGCTACAAGGTAAGGGCATACATCTGGGACCTTACTGGGCATTCAAAGACGAACTGAAGCGTGGCAATCTGGAAATCCTTTTACCGGATTTTTCACTGCAAGCTTATCCCATTCATGCCTTGTATAGTGCCACTGCCTATGTTCCAGCCAAGATACGGAAATTTATCGATTTGATGCTGGAACTGGATTTGCGAACAGAATAAAAAGGGCCGGCTACCGCATTGGTAACCGACCCTTTTTACGAACTTTGGGGTTGTCGTTTCTGTTATTGCGCCAGCTGATTCACCTCCTGGCTGCTCAGCGCTTTGTTGTACCAGCGCAGTTCATCCATATAGCCTGTAAAGCCGTTGGAATCACCATCGCCGCCGCCGGAGCCATCCCCTATGGCGGATTCGTACTGGTTAATATCGCCCAGCAGGTTGCCGCTGTCTTTTTCTGCCACCAATTGGCCATCCACAAAAAGCTGCAGCTGGTTATTACTGAAGGCGGCAACCAAGGCCACATGGTGCCAGTTGCCATCGTCTATCACACCCTGGTCGGCACTGATTTTAACGGTAGCTTTGGCGTGGCTCTGGTGGTCATAGGTGCTGATAAAGCCCTTGATGCTGCCCGAGTCATTGGTGGTTAAAGCAAAGCCGCCGTTGCGCCCGTAGTAGTATTTATTGGATATCAGTATTTGTTCCTGATGAATGGGCGAATCGGTTTTTACCCAAAGCGCGATACTGAAATCCTGATCCGTACTCAGATCAAGAAAATCAATCACCGGGTAGTGGGTCATATAGTGCAGCACACCATTGCCGTTGAAGTGTGCCGCCTCACCGAAGCGGCCATCGTGGCCAAAGGTCACACCGGTATTGACAGTAACTGCATTGATCGCGGCAGCGGAATCAACGACAGCTTCCGCGCCGTTTATCTCGGTTCGGCTGCTGTCATCAAAGCTGTAGTGCATAACCAGCGGGTTGTTGCTATCCCTGACCCACAGCTTCACATTGGCGACGTTACCACTCTGGCTGCCCACGGTTGCCTTGTATTCAAAACTGTCCTGGCCCTGAAAACCGGCATCGGGAATGTAAACAAAGGCGCCGTTGCCTGCCAGGGTAATAGAACCATGGGCTGGTTGGGTTACCAGTGTGGCAACCGGGTTGCTGCCTTCGTCGTTTGCCAGCAAGCCGTTGGCTGCAGTTACATCCAGCTGGCTGCCGGGGGCAACGGTATACTGATCAGGGCGGGCGCTGGGCAGATTCAGTTGTGCCAGGGCTTCGTGGGCAATACGCTCACCAATGACCACATAGCTATCGGAACCGTAGTGGTAGTAAGGGCGCTGATCACCGGATACAACCAGTCGGTTACGGTTATCTTCAGTCGCAACCGCTGCTTGGGCGTTCATGACAATATCACCTGCGGGCCCGCGGTTATCATTGATCTGTACTATCACAACCGGCAGGTCGGGCTGGTTCAGATCGTTGCGTACTGCACTTAACAGATTTCGTAAATGCTGTTCGTACTGATTTTCGGTACCAAAGGTATCGTTGTAGCCCTGGAACCAGATAAAGCCGGCAATCTCGTAATCCACATTCGCCAGTTCGGAACTCAGAAAACTGTCAAAGCCTTTCATCATCTGGTCGTACAGGTTGTTGGTTACGCCGCCATGGCTTAATGGCCGCCAGTGTTCAACGTTATCCAGCGTGGTGCCGCCTTGTGCCGCTTTAAAAAGGTAAACGTCCTGATCCAGGGTTTCTCCTAACACCTGACCAAACTTGAGTTCAACACCGAACTTGCCGTTGTTATAGCCGTAGCCCGGTCTCAACCCGTCCATGCCCCGGTTCGGGCTGATAATGGACTTGATATAGACATCGCTGCGTGTCTGGTTCAGGTCATTATCAATAGCGGGCAGATCATTGCTGCTGCCATGGCCCACCATATTGGACTGACCTGCCATTAAATAAACCTTTGGTTTATTGTTTTGAGCAATGGCACTGACCATTAATGAAATGGTGGCCGGTTCACTGGTACTGTAGTCATCGGACACCCGATAAGTAAATTGATCGTTGCCGGTAAAGCCGTCATCCGGCTGATACATCAGATTGGGTGGCGTGCCGGAGAGCGATCCGTGAGCGGGTAGTTCTGTGATCTCGAAGGTCAGTGTATCGCCATCAATATCATCCGCTTCCAGGGTCAGTGATTTGGCTTCAGACTCATCCAGAGACACCACCATATTGGTGGCTGTGGGAACGTGATTGTTGGCATTCCCGTCATCCGGATTGCCGTCGTCATTCCCGTCGCCACCGTCGTTGTTGTCACCATCGTCGCCGTCATTGTCGCCATCGGAATCGTCATCAATAAACGAATTGATCCAGTCCAGGAAATCATTCAGCCAGTCCAGCAGCTTTTCCCAGAAGGTTTTGGGCGTGTCGTCATCGTCACCGCCGTCGTCGTTGTCGCCATCATCATCGTCGTCATCCTGAGCGCCGGGTTGAATCAGATAGTCATAGCTGTAAGTGTCCCAGCCGCTGAACTTGGCGGACGGAGTGCTGGCGACCACCAGATACAGGGTGTCGCCGGCTCGGGCGGGTACGTAGATACTGGAATCCATACCGGCAGCAGCAACGGGTAAATCAAAATACTGGCGTTCACCGGTAGCTTCGGTGTGTAATACCACTTTGGCTCTGAATTCGGCGCCGGCATCATTGGCAACGGATGTATTCAGGCCAACGGTGTAGTTTTCATCCCGGGTCACATCCACCTGATAGGCATTGAAAGCCCAGTTGCCCACACGGTAACGATCGGGAATCGTTGCCCATTGGTCGCCGGTGCCGTCCACGTCATAGAATACTGAAATCTTGTTGTCGACTTCTTCATCGGGCAGGTCACCCTGCTGGCCCACCATGCGGCCGTAAGAGTTTCTTTCTGCCTGTGCCCATTGCTCGCTACGATCCGGGTAATCCCAGGTAGTGGTGCGCGCCGCGAATTCAATAAACACATCCCGCATGTCGCCGCCGGTATCGGCTACGGCATCGTACATTACCGCGACAGGTTCGCTGTAGTGGCGCTCATCATTAAAACTGTCGCCAATCACTTTCGGGCTAAGCACATATTCCGTCAGATAGAACTGATAGATGCCTGCGCCGTACTGGTGGCCGCCTTTGTAGGCATCAATAACGCCGTCGGCAATGGGTGAGCTTTGATCCGTATACAGCGGCAGGTGAGGCTGCAGAGTGTACATGCCCAGCAACTTGACGCCGTCATCGCCCGGCTTTTGCGTGTAGGCACCCCAGTTGGCGGTGGATTCCAGCAGGAACTTGTTGCCGCTGTTGGCGCGGCGCTGGTAGGCATGAAAGTTTTCATGCAGCACATAGTTGTTCCAGGGCTTGTCGTAATTGAATTTGCTCACCCAGCTTTTGCGGTAGCCTTCATCCAGTTTCAGGTCGCGGGGTTTGGCATACTCTTTACACAGGTTGCCGTGGTCGTACATACCGGTTGCCAGCACATTGTGCTCCCATGTCATATCATGGGCGTTCACCTGATACTGAAAGCTGTCAAAGCTGGTATCGGTGGTGCCTTCCGGCCACCAGATGCATTGATAGACAGAGCAGAGGTATTCGCTGTAGCCGTCAAAGGCGGCAGTGCGGATCTTGTTTTCATCGCAGTCTTCACCAATGGTGGCTATCTCGGCATCTGAAAGTTCACGGTTATAAACGCGCAGGTCCCACACCTTGCCGGCGTAGGGGCCAACCCGGAGCTTGCCTAAAGACGCATCCAGCGATTGCACATTGGCCGCCTGTTGGAACTTGTTACCGTTAACAAACGACTGAATGCTGTTGGTGCCGATTTTAATCGCGACATGGTTGCAGCTTCTGGTGTTCAGGCTGCCGGTGGGAGTGATTGTATGGCTACCGTCTGATCCCCTCAGGTAGGCGGTGAGCTGGTTTTGACGCTGACTAACGCTGAAGTCATCTCCCTGGATCAGTGTTTCGCTCTGCTGATCGTTGGCCGGCATCAGCTTGAACGACACCGTCATGGAGGATTCAAGTTTTTGCCCGCCAAAATCAACAGTCAGCGACCGGTTATGAAAATCCGTACGGCCAACGAAGGGAAATTCTTTTTCCTCCTGCGTATCGGCTGCCAGTAAACGGGTTGTTACTGAACGGGAATAGCCGGACTGATCCGAAGACGTCAGCTGGTTGGGAACATAGGCCACCAGGCTGTCCATGGGGCCTTTGTCAATCTGCTCCAGTGAGCAACTGGCTTCACAACGGTTGGCAGCGCACATTTCGCCGCTGTTGCAGGTGCCGCATTCAACGGTATTGCCGTTGGCATCCAGCACTACGCCGCATTCCGCAGCTTCTACAGCGCACTGCGCCTGTCCCACTGCCGAACCTGTGGCATAAGCGTTTGACAGCAGGATGGATAATATCAAGGAAACCATCACACTCAGGTAATGGCTCCTTGTGAACTCTTTGTGTCTTGTTTTCATGAGATTTACCACTTCTGTTATTTGCATTGGAGAATCAAGCAGAATAAGTGTGTGGTAACAGCCGCTTGATGCCTATAACACCAGGCGAAGATATGGGCGGGATTTCGTAATCAGATAACCGGATAGAAAACTTTGAACCTGGTTCAAAAAACCGGCGTGATCTGTTTCAAAACGATCTTGTGAAAGTGTTCTCGCAGATAAAGAAATTGTAAAGTCAGCTTTCTAATCTATTGATATAGTCCATCACCGAGTAACCGGTCCAGCGCTTAAAGGCACGGTAATACGTCATGGTGTCGGAGTATCCCAAAAGGTTCGAGATTTCCCGGGAAGAATGCTTTTGCTGTTCCACCAGCGTCAATGCTGTTTCTTTGCGGCAGTCGTTAACCAGATCTCGGAAACGTACATCATATTCCTTCAGCTTGATTTGCAGATTTCGGATGCTCAGATTCAGCGCCTTGGCGATATTGGCCTGATCCGGTTCGCCATGTTGCAAACGGCTTTTAATCAGCTCTTTAACAATGTCAGGGAGGTTGGCCTGGTTCTTGATCCTCTCAAAATCTTCCTGGGCGATTTTTTTGCTGGTTTCGAAAACCCGGATATCACTCCAGGGTACCCTGGTATTCAGATACTGGGCCGGAAAGCATAGCTGGTTGCGTGGCTGACCGAATTTGAATTCCGAAAAGGTCAGCTGCTGATAATCGGCTGAACTAACCTCAGGCTTGTGGGTAAGTTTAACGCTGACACTGTAGTGCGGGATAACGGTATAGAAGAGTTTCAGGATGGCCGAAATAAAATTATCAATCTGGTGATAGCTGATCTTCAGAGCCGGGTTGTAGTCCATGCATAGCAGGGCGAGGTCTCCCTCTTCCTTCAGCTCAAACTGCATGGCATGGGAAAGCAGGGCATTAAAGGTCGCCATGGTTTTGATTGCCGAGCCTACTGTTGGCGCGTACAACAGCAGATTGGATACGGCACCCAGCCGGGTCAGATCCATTTTATTCCCGGTACGCAATCCCAGCAAAGGATCCTGAAGTTCTCTGGCAACAGCCCGATAGGCATCAGCCACTGTTGTAACCGGAATCCAGTGCCAGCGGCTGCTGAGGTGTTGGTAGTGTGTGCTAAGGGCCTGCTCAATAACCTTCTCAGGGCAGCCCAGCCGCCGCCAGGCATCCACTGCAGGGGCCAGGGCTACACTGGAAACTGATGTTTTGTGGGTGATACTCGCCATGCCGATATTTTCTCAAGGATTGGCGGAACTATATCGAAGATAATGCGGGCTGACTATGCAACCCGCCATGCCACCGCTGGAATTTTAGTGGTGGTTCTCAGTTTGTGAGTGTTGGGGCAAATCTACCATTGAATCCCGAAGGGGCGGCTGACCCTGCGGGCTAAGCTTTTTTGGTGTGTGTCCTGGAGTACAGCCGATAACAGGCTGCCAGCACCAGGCAAATGCACCCGGGTGCCACCAGGGCTTTGAATTTTAGTGTGCCAAACAGATAGGCGCCGAAGGTGCCGCCAAGAATGAAGCCGATAATGATCAGCATAAACAGCAGCGCCTTTCTTCTGTCAAAGGACTCGCCTCTGAGTACCGAACCCAGCATGATGCCCAGATCGGTAAAGATTCCGGTAAGGTGAGTGGTTCGTATGATTGCACCGCTGTAGGTGGTGGCCAGGGCATTTTGCATACCGCATGCCGCGGATGCAAAAAAGTGCCCGTAAAATGATTCTTGAGACAATAAATAAAATGCACTGAATATCAATGCGGCCTCGGCCACCAGTGCAGTGTCGTAGTGGCGTCCCAGTTTCAAGGTATCGCCATGCAGCAAGAATCCCGAAAATCCTGCGCCCATAAAAAAGGAACAGAGTATGCCGCCCAAATGAAGCATGGCTTCGAATGAGTTTTCCAGAAAACTGGTGCCGAGTAAGGTGGCGGTTCCCGACAGGTGTGAAACCGATTGGTGCTCGAACCCCAGCAGGCCTATTGCATTGATGCAGCCGGCAACGAACGCCAGAATAAAGGCGCCATATTCAATCCACTTTGGCAGTTTCGAGATCAATGCTCAGCCCTTTTAAGAAAAAATGAAAATGTAGAGCGATGAGAAAGCCCCGTTTTTATTCGGCAAATGTTACCTGGCTTGCCTGACCTGAAATACGTTCCCTTCCGGATCATAGCCATCACACGCTCTGAACTTGTCATTTTCCCATTCCTTTTCCAAAGGGTAAACAGTGCCACCCATTTGCCCTGCTGTCTGCCGGGCAGCCTGGATAGTGGCCACGGGAAAACAGAGTTTTATCGGCGTGCTTTCCCGGACCTCGGGGGGCGAGCTGATGGCAATGCTGGCGGAAATATCCGCCGGTATCCCGTGTATTGTCAGCGTGAGTACATCCGATTGCAGCACTGCCTTGTCAGGATCGGAATAAACGGTTTCCAGTGAGCACAGGCTGGCATAAAAGGTTGCCAGGTTTTTAACGTCCTTGGCAAAGATCACGGCGGCGAAATTCATGGTAAGCTCCGAGTGTTGTTTGGAAAATGGTTCTAACGGGGTTGTGCTTCAGAATATTGAGCATAGACTCCAATAGTAGTGCTGGCCTTGCAAGGAATTTGTGCAGAATCGCAGGCATTGGCATGCATCAGTGAGTTTCATATATAAGACAAAGAGGGAAGGTTGTGGCTGATAAAACCAACCGGAGAAACTGGATCGAAGTCATTATGATGCCCCTGGCGGTGGCGCTTGTCGGCACCCTGGGTACTTACTTTGTTACCAATGAACAGCGCAAGTCGGCAGAGGTACGGGCCGCTGCCGATCGGGAAATCCGCATTATTGAAATATTCGTTGATAAATACACCAGTGAGAATATCGATGAACGGGTACTTGCCATAGGGCTTACGGCAGCCCTGGATTTTGAACTATCCAGCAAAATACTGACCGCGATTGCGCTGGATGAAGAGGGCGCGGGCGATATCAAAAACAATGATGTCGACCGGTATACGGACAAGGAAAAACTGGCGAAAGCTATCGAAAATGTCACCCAGCGGGTGATTACGGCAGGGGTCTCTTCCCCCGACACGGCCCACCCGGGCGCGAAGCTGGAAGGGATGTGGCTTTTGCGCCGTCAGGGTACGTCGTCTAATCAGGTGGTTAACTGGCTGGAATTCAAAATGGAAGGCAAGCAGCTGATGGTGGTGGGTAACACCTGGAAGGGTGATGTGGTGTTTGACGGAACCCGCGGCCATTATCTCTGGGAATTTGAAGACGGTCGCACTGGCCGAACGGATATCTATCTGGACAGCAGCGGAACGCTTTTCGGTCGGGTGAAAGGCGGCAATATCGACTGGACTTACTGGGCTACCCGAAAGGAAAAGACGGAATAAAGACCCTGTCAGTTCGCGAACCACTCCTGCATAAATTCAATGCATAGCTGAACCCGTGGCGGCACAAACTGCCGGTTGGGGTAGAGCGCATAGAGCGTCAGTTCCGGGGGGGAATGTTTTTTCAGAACCTCTACCAGCGCTCCGGATTCCAGTGAATCCTTGCAAACAAAGTCGGGCAGTAACGCCAGCCCCAGTCCTTTTTTTACCGCTTCCTGAATATAAAGCGTGTTGTTGGCTTTCAGGGTGCCCTTTATCGGCGTGCCGTTGCCGTCACCCAAAGGCCATACATTACGACCGCGAAAAAAGCTGTATTCAAAGCAGTTGTGATTCTTTAACTGATCGGGGTGATTGATGGGGCCGTGTTGCTTTAAATAGTCGGGCGCTGCACATACATGATAGCGAAAACCCGTCAACGGCTTGCCTACATAACTGGAATCAAAAGGTCGGCTGGCAGCCCGGAATCCCAGATCAAAGCCATGCTGAATCAGATCCAGTGAGTCGTCGCTCAAAAAGATTTCCAGCTCAATAGCCGGATAGCGCGCCATAAATTCGGCAAAGGCTTTCCCCAGAAGGGTAATTCCCATGGCCATGGATGCGGTAACCTTCAACTTGCCGCTGGGCTGCTCATGAGCTTGTCTTGCAATCGCCTCGGCTTCTTCCAGTTTCTGCAGCACTTCCCGGCACTGCAATAAATACTGTTCGCCCACCTGAGTGAGCTGCAAACTGCGAGTGGAGCGCTGCAGCAGCCTGGTCCCCAGCGCTTGCTCCAGCCGGCCCACCTCTTTGCTCACCAGGGATTTGGCGATATTCATTTCGTCTGCCACACGGGTAAAGCTGCCCTGTTCCACCACCCGTACAAACAGCTGCATTGCGCGCAATTTATCCATGAAAGTTCTCAAAATGGGAATAATGAGTTCTCATTGTAGCTATATATCGTGCTAATGGCAGCTCCTATAGTGGCACCGTCGCTTACGACAGTATTCGAAAGTTCACACATCAGGAGATCTGCTATGTACACACTCTATTTTGTGCCCGGTGCCTGTTCCCTCGCAACTCAGGTGGTTTTGCGGGAGCTTGAGCAACCCGTCAGCCTGGTACACAAGGCCCGGGCGGAAGATTTTACTGCTATCAATCCGGTGGGCACTGTGCCTGTGCTGGCAAGCGGTGATCAGGTTTACACAGAGGGCGCCGCCATTATGTGGTATTTGCTGAATCGCCATCCCTCGTCGCTGTTACCGCAGGGTGAGCCGGCCCGCCAGCAGGCGCTGACCGACATTATGTTTGCCAATGCCACCCTGCACCCGGCCTATGGGCGTTTGTTTTTTCTGAGTCAGAATGCCAAAGAAGATGAGCAAGGCGCGGCATTAATGGAAGCGGCGGCACGTGAAGTCAGCCGCTTGTGGCGAATCGTTGAAACACGTCTGCAAAGCAGCCCGTATCTGAGCGGTGAGGACGTGTCTGCAGCGGATATCATGCTGGCGGTGTATTCACGCTGGGGGCAGTTCTTTTCCGTGGATATCGAGATCGGGCCTGAATCCAGGCAGATGATTAAGCTCGTGCTTGAGCGGCCCAGTTTTGTTGCTTCTCTTGCCGCTGAGCAGGAGTGCAGTCAGGAGGGGCCATGAAAAAATCCGCACAGGATATGAAGGACGTGTTGAACCTGGTGCAGGCCTATTTTCATGGCCTGCACAATGCTGACACCGCGGCACTGGAACAGATTTTCGATCCGCAGGTGATTTTAATGGCGCCGGGTTTGCGTCGCGACCGGGATGAGTGGCTGAACCTTGTAGCCAATCGCCCGATACCAGCCGAAGCCGGCTATCCGTTTCATTACCGTGTACTGGCGGTGGAAATTATGGGGCAGCAAGCCATGGTAAAGGTGAGCTGCCCGCTGCTGGACAAGCATTATCTGGACTATCTGGGCCTGCTGAAAGAGGGCGGGCGCTGGTCCATTGTTACCAAAATGTACGCTGACTTTCCTGCACACTCTGACTGAATAAAACTGTAAGGAGAAACCCATGCCCTATATCAATATCAAAATCACCGATGAACAGGTAACCGCCGAACAGAAGCGCCAACTGATTGAAGGTGCCACGCAACTGATGGTAGATGTGCTCAACAAAAACCCGCAAACGACTTTTGTCGTGATCGATGAAATCAATACCGATAACTGGGGAATTGGTTATCAGTCGGTAACGGAGTTGCGGAAGAGCAGTTAGCGTTATTCAGTTGAAGCCATCGCTATTGCCAGCTGACCGAGCACCCACCTGACGGTGACGGGGGAGGAGGCGGTGGTGCACGGCGAATAATACTGCCGTTGGGATAAGCCACAACGACGGTATTTTCCAGGCCGCCGCCAATTACCTGGTCACCAGTACCGGCTTTAACCATTATGTTCCACATGCGCGCCAGGGATTTAAGCAGGGCTTCGCCCAGTGCACCTTCGGCCACGTTGCAGGCGTGAAGCTCCGCCCACGCGCCCGCGGCAAAACGGCTGGTAAGCCGTTGCAATGAATGCTCATTTAACAGCGGGTAGGCATCACGTACGGTTTGCCCACGGTCATTCTGAATAACATGATGCACCACCCGCAGGGTTTTATCCGCATTCTGATCAAGCACCTGTTGTGCCGAACTGAGTGTTAAGGTGGCCGGAACACTGCCGATACAAATCAACCCCGGTGCGCCGTGCCCGAACATCCGTAACCGGCGGATCTGTTCGTTGGGTGAGAGTTGCTGTTCGATCTGGCTTACCATGCCAATGACCGAGTTACACACCAGTTCATCGCTCAACTGGTTGCGAACATTCAGAATGGCAATATCCTCGCTGGAACCTGTACTGACTATATCAATATTCGTTTCTGACATAAGAGTCACCCTGAGCAGAGAGAATTCTTCATCAGGGTGCAGGATGCAACGGATTATGTGCACCCCCCAATCGGGTTTGTTGCTATCGCAAAGGCCATTGGGGAGTAATACGCATAAAGTTGTCAGTGTTCTTGCAGCTCACCAGTACCCTGGCGGGTATGGGTTCCTTGCCGGGCACCCAGGTAATACCTTCCGGACCTTCGCAGCCTTCCTCTGCATCGGTGGAGAGATTTTGTATCAGGGTTCCGTCGGCGCTGACGGTTGTCCGGTGCCAGGTGTTGCTCAGGGAACCGGTACTGAACACCTCATAGGTGCCGTCGGTGTTTTCCAGTATTGAGGTGCCCACGGGTCCGTCGCCCACGTTTACCGTTGCAACAATGGCAGCATCAAACAGTCCGTCCCAGGTAACAATAGTGAGTGTGTCGGAACCAAAATTGGTCACCACACAAATCTGGCCTGCGCATTCCACGCGGCGTGCGTCTGCGCCAGTTACCCCGATTGACTGCACACGTCCGGAAAAAGTTAATGCCGGGTCTGCCAGAAACAGTTCACTGGTTGCGCCATCGGTAACCCCTAACACCATGCCGCCGAAGTTTACCTGCTGGTCCGCCAGAGGTCGCTCACAAAAGCTGTCGGTAATGGCGTTGTAGGCTGACTCACAACTGGTAGGCGTCCAGGCATCGGCGCAAGAGGGGGTGGACCCGATTACCTGATCGATTTCGGCCTGGCATCCCGAGGGCATGGGCTGGCCGCTGCCCTGGCAGGGGTTATAGCAGTCCAGCCTGCCCAGATCCCAGGCAAAACCCGATACCACATTGCCATTCAGGTTCTCAAGATTTTCCGGTTGTGTCAGGGTTCGTTGCTCCCAGCTGAGGCTGCCAGGATCGGCATTGAATATCTGTGCCTCTATCCGGTTCCTGCCGTTATTGAATTGCAGCGTGGTTGAACTTGTTACATCGCCGCCCAGTGGGGAAACATCGGTGATCACATCAAATCCCAGTATTCCGCTGCTGAAGGTTTCCAGTTCAGGATCGTAGTAAAAACTGATGGTAGCATCCCCGTATGAGGTTAAACGGTCGGCGGTTGGCACGGAAGGATTCAGCAGTACGTAGGCGCCACTGTTGTTTAAACCGATGCTGGAAAAGTTCAGTGATTCCCTGTTTCCAACGGCCGGGGATTCGCCGGTTTCTGAATTCAGAATCATCAGGCCGTTGGTATATCCCAGTGAAACATAGTTGGCACTTACGGATAGCCCAAAACCGCCATCCGCCACCAGGTTGAATTCCCCCGGTGCACTGGCGCCAAACGGCAGATCGATCAAGGCGGTTTCCGGGGGCTGGTTCCAGGTGTTTTCAAACTGGCAGCTGTTGGATCGGTCGGTAGAAAACCCGGAGTCAGAATAAAGGGTGCCGGGTGCTACTTCGCAGGTGATATCCGTTAGCTCAAACCCGTCCTCAGGTAACTCCGCAACAATAAGCTCCGGAATAAAATACTGGTCATCAGCAAAGTAAAGGCGTGCGGATGAAGTGCCGGTACCGCTTTCTGTTTGTATCGAGAAGCTGCCCGATGCGGGTGGAAAGTCATCGTCATCAATGGTGAAGACCCAGTTAAAATCAAATTCACCATCATTGTTGATGGTGTTCTTTTGCACGTCCACGAAACGTATCAGGTTATTCAGCCCGGTAATTTCATCTGCCTGAATGATCTGTACCCGGCATTTGCTTTCCGATGGGCAGCCCAGCTCGGTGCCATCCTGAAAGGTGCCGTTACAACCCTGTCCGGAGTTATCCGATTCGCAGGTAATACCGTCGTCATCAAACACGAACACTGCGCCTTCGCCCGCGTTACCGGATATCATCTCGGTAGAGTATTCCACGGCGCCGGACGTGGTATAGCCGGTATCCAGGGAAATACTAATGGTGTCATCTGCAGTGTTGCTGATCAGGCGTATGGAACCATCGAGCCGGACAACGCCGCATTGTGAACAGCTGCCATTACCTCCGGACAGATTGCAGTTCCCGCCGAATGAGCACCCCATGCGGGTATTGCTGTCGGATTTCTCAATGTTGCAGCCATGCTCGGTGGAACCCGAATCATCGGGGCACAGATCCTTGCTGTCCAGCACCCCATCGCTGTCTCTGTCGTTATCAATAGCCGCTTCGCTGCAGGTTACCTGCACAACGACCGCTTCAGCATCAACCGGGCTCCAGTCTACCAAACTGAGATCTTCGACCACCCTGAGCTGAAATACCAGCCGGGTCTGGCCAGCTTTCAGGCAAGTGAAGTTAACTTTCTGGGTGTTAAGCAAGGCGACAACGTCCTTGATATAGAGAGTGTCAACGTTGAGGCGCTCGTCGAAATAGTAAATACCCTCACCCTGTTTTATGTTGCTGCTGCCGTTCACATTTGGGGGCTCCCCCAGACTGTAGTCTGAAATCACTCCGGGATTGGTGTCCCTGATCTTGACTTCGTATAACTGAGATTCCAGCTTGTTGTTAAACGGCCCTCTCTCGTTAATCAGCAGCGAGAACTCGTCACCAACTTTTACTTCCGTTGTGCCGGGTGTGACATCAAAGAACCATTCTGCCCGGGATGGCGCTTCAGGATCTCTCTCGTCAATAAGCTGCACCACAGAACCGGATTCATTGTTAATGCAGGTCACAGGTTTAACAAGTTGGATGGCATTCACATAGGTTGTGCGCAAATACTTTTCCGAGGTGTCGTTATAGTCCAGGTATCGGAATTCCGGATCAAAAAAGGTGATACCTGTTTTTTTACAGGCATAGCGAACAGTTTGTTCCGGCAGACTGGCTACCCCGGCTTTGACCATGCCAAAATCCAGATAGGGCCGTGAAGATACAACCGGATCACTGCTAAACAGGGCCTGATCCGGTTCGATAACACCAAATACTTCATCATCAAAACTTTCACGGTAGATAGCCTTGTCAGCGTTCAGCTCCGAGTCGGCAAAGTGCCGATACTTGATCTCTACGGAGTGGTTCTGCCCTACGGTAGACGTATCAGGCACGCCGGAAATAATGACGCTGTCGTAAATACTTTCTACGGTCATCACCAAGGGCGAGAAGTGGGTCAATTCTCCGCGAACAACGGCTTCCTGCTGATCTGCATACAGCGTCAGTACCACATTGCCGAGCACTTCAATCTGACCATCATTCAGGGTCAGCAGGTTCAAAGAGAGATCGCCCTCCAGTTCATTATCGCCGAAGCCGTCGCTGCCATAGTTCAGTGCCAGTGATACGGGCTGGGTAAAAACGGTACCGGAAGGTCCCAGTTCATAGGCGCCAAGCACATTCCTTCCGGCAAAGGCCCCCGGCAGGTCAGTTGTGTTTATAGCCGTGATTGAAATTGCAGTTTCCGCCGCAACCGCACCTTCGGGGAGCGTCAGTGTTACCTTGCCATCGGTGCTGGTAAGGGATCCTCCCGCAGGCCCGATGGAAGCGCTCACTACATTGTCGTCTGCGTCCGGATCAGAGTCGTTGTTGCCACTGCCGCCACTGCTACCGCCACAGGCACCCACTGAAACCAGGCAAATACACAGCCCCAGCCATAACAGGCATCGTTCTATCGGGACAAGAGTCAGATAAGCAGCACGTGATTTCATTGTAAGTTCCTTAGCCCAGCGGTGCCGGAAGGCTTTTTTGGTTTTGAATATATCATTACCCCAAACCCGGTCAGACGGCAAACATAAGGCAGGTGGTGTGCATTTAAACGGCTAATACATTTATGAAAGAAAAGCTGTTGATGTTGAGGGAGGCAGAAAGTAAAGCGTTGCGAAACAAATGGATAGATTTGGTAGTGCGTGGATATGCCGTGCGGTTATGAATAAAAAAAGCGGCGGGAGCTGTGCGCTCCGGCCGCTTTCTGGAATCCGTTCTTTTTCAGTCTTAGTGACGGGTCAGTTTGGCGCCGCTGGATTGAGGGATCGGTGCTGCATGTAACAATACCTCTTGTGCCACTGTTTCTGCGGAAATGTTGTAGCTGTATTCCGACAGGTTGAAACTGCTGGCCGTGCCATTGGTCAGGTTATCCACATCAAAGCCGGACTCCTCAATCACACCGTCCAGGTTGGTGCTGATAGCAAACCCGTAGTCGCCCGATGCGGTATAGGTGCCTGCCATCAGGTAGCCCTGGTCGGTTCGGGTCAGCTGTATTGCAGTGCCACCGGTTGCCCGGGAAAACTCGTAACGTTTGGCCCACTGCAAAGTGCCGGTCTGGTTGAGCTTAACCAGCACAGGGTGACTTTGGCTGAAATCATTATCAGTCTGGCTGAACCGCCCCATCAACAGCGAGCCGCCATCATCAGTAGGTAACAGGTCCAGTATCCTTGCCTGTTTGTTAAAACGGTATTTTTTTGCATTGGTAATTTCCAGGTTGTCGTCAATTATCAGCTTAATGGGCTCCTGAAAATTGTTTTGATCAGTGAAGGTGCCGTACTCAAGATTGCCGCCCAGAATAATCTGTTGATTCGCTCCCAGGTATAAGCCCGCCGGGTAAAAGCCGGTATTTTCCCCACCATACACCCTGGCAGAAATCAGGTTGAGGTCGGCGCTTAATTTAAGCAGTGTCAGATCCAGGCGGCCTTGCTCACTGAACATATTGCCTCTTTCGCCGGTGGCAATCAATTCGCCGTCAGGCAGTTCCAGAATGGCGTGGAGCGGACCAATGTCGCTATAGGATTTGCTGGAAATCAGGTCGCCGGCATCCGTCAGGTGCAGTAATCCACCGCCGTCAGCATGTTTACCCAGAAAAAAGAATCCGTTATTCGCTTTGTGGGCTGCCTTGAAATAAAAATCAGGATAGGTTTTCAGGAAACGTACGGAACCGTCGGATTCCAGCACCTGCAAAAAGGCTTCGCCATCTCCGGTGATACCGGCAACAGCATAGGCATCGCCCGGCAGCAGAAACAAACCGCGATAGACAGAAAACACCGGCATATAAGTGTTTTGCCATAGTACGTCGCCCTGGGCGTTGAACTTCATTACCCACAGGTTATCGTTATTCTTGCCGGCCAGAATCATACCGCCCTGAGCGGTTTGTTGACCGGCGTCCATTCTTGCCCGGTAGAATCCGGCGTCGCCGGTTGCTTCAATCTGCAGGGCAAAGTAATCGGTGTTGCCGGTACCGCCACAGGCGCTGAGTAACAGGCCGGTTGTGGCCAGCAACAGGGCTTGAAAAAAGGTTTTCATACTGACTTCCTTTCTGAATGATCTAAAGAATTCTGATATTGACACTTGATTACTTCGCATTTCAGCAGCCTTCGTCATTGTCGATGGTCGTTGGCGTCAGGCCAACGCCTTCCCGGGACTGGATCAGCTCCAGCAGCTCATATACCGACGAATCACATAAACTGTAATTGTTATGGAAACTGAAGAAGCGTTCTATGCGTTCCAGTTGAAACAGGCTTTCGATCGATGTCAGGTTGTAGTTGTTTCGCACCGTAATGGATTGTCCGATATGCGTGAGTCTGTCCAGCCCGGTCAGGCTCAACAAGTTGCTGTGGTGATCGATGCTCAGTTCACCACCGATAGTTTCAAGGCTTTGCAGTCCTGACAGTGATGCCAGTGCCGGGTTGCTGTAAAGCGTTACATTCCCGGAAATGTCAGAAACCTGCTCAAGGCCATCCAGGTTTTCCAGTGCCAGATTGTTTTTAATGCGTAAGCCATCAATGCTGTTGAGTGCCGGCGCTCCCAGCAGCGTGCGTATCTGATCACTGTTTTCAACGGTCAGTGAACCGTTGATGCTGCGGAGTGATCCCAGCCCCTCCAGCGACGTAAGTCCGTCGTTGGAAACCAGGGTAAAATCGTCGCCAATCGTTTCCAGTGCACTCAGGTCATTCAGCGTTTCAAGGGCCGGTATACCGGAAATGTCCAGGCGCCCTGTAACATTGGTGATGTGTTCGAACCCTTTAAGATTTGCCAGCGAAGCGTTACGCGAGATCACCAGGTTGTCTCCAATGATGGGTTGAATCCCATTCAGTGCCTCAATGGATTCAAGGCTGGCATTGTATTCCAGATACAGATCCTGCCCCACGGAATTCAGTGTGGCCAGCCCCTGTAGATCGCGAATCAGCGGGTTGGCAAAGATCATCAGATGGCCGCCAACCGATTCAAGGTTTTGCAGTCCATCGAGAGAGGTCAGGTTTGTGTTGTGGTAAAGGTACAGGTTATCCCGGACTCGTCGTAATGAAACAAGATCGCCAAGTTCAGTGATCAGGTTGGTGTTGTCTCTGGAGCCCAGAGGCAGACTGGCGACACGATCATGTTCTTCAACCCGGTTTTCAACAATTACCAGGTTATCACCTGACATTGCCTCACCGGTATAGTCAGCGCTGAATGGCATGACACTCAGGGTACCGTTGATATCCGTATAACCAGCAAGCCTGGCTATGTCATCCGTTGTGCTAATCAGGAAATCGCCTTCCCATTGGGGCGGCGTTTGCAGGTTCTCTCCCACATAGACCAGCCAGGAGCGGCTGCTCTCGGCGTATTTCCAGTAACCCCCCAGGTTGTGCCGGTACAGGGTATAGGTAATCAGATAATACTGAGGCTCTTCACCAACGGGTGCCGTAAACCGGTAGTTAAAAGCATTCAGTAAATTGGCCGGTGTTGTTTGAATGCGTTCTGCATTGCGAGTCCAGGGAACAATATTAGTAACTGGCCCGGCCAGGTAGTCATCGGGTTCATAGCGGTATACAGCCCATTGTGCTCTTACACCAACTTGAAAAAGCGATTCGACATAGGGGCTGTAAGTGGGGCCCGAAACGGAAAAATCCAGCGATTCGCCTTCTTCCAGATAATGAACAATGGAGTTTTGCGGCGTGTGGCTGTCGATCTTGATATCCACGCCACAGGCGGTGAGCAAGGTGATAAAGGCGGTGGTAAATAACGATCTGAATACAAGGCGGATACTAGGTGCCCGCACTCGGGCTGCTGTGTGTGGCGCATAACTCATATTACATGTCCCTGGTAAGTGAGTTGGTATGAGAAGGGGTGAAGCCGGCAGAATCTGGTTGAGCGATTCTGGAGGATCCTTTTCGCTATGGGTTTCATTTGTGTTCGAAAATTTTCGCGCAATATAGCCTCGCGAACGTTACGGGTCTATGTTCGATTACAAAAACAAACATTATTGGAAAAGCGTAAAGGGTGGGCTGCTGCGAACTAATCCTTTGGATTAAGTCGTGAGTAGAGGGGCAGGGAAGAGCAGGGGGGTATCCACTGGCCCGCTTTGCGATGCAGCGGGCCAGTGCTTTAATGGAGCTGACCTACATTCGTGTGAACACGCCGATGGAAATGCCTTCGACCTCCGCGTCGTCTTTATCGATCAGGCTCATGTATTCAATATTAATACCCACGTTGGAGCCCACCATCATATCTATTCCCACACCGTAAGACATATCATCAACAGAATCGGAAGCCGCGCCAACACCCGTAGCTCTGGCTGTTACCTCCTGTTCTGTATAGCCCACGATGGCATAGGGGTAGAACATGTCCCCAATGGGTACGCCACCTTTAATGTAACCGCCATAGAGGTCGTCCAGCTCCAGGCTGACATTCAGGCCTTCGGTTTCGGTTGAGTCGCCGTTGACGCCATAGCCCCAGCGAAATTCTGCGCCGACGTAAGGATTAAAGAAACCGCCAACCCGACCGACAATGGAGTTAAACGTCAGGTCCTCAACCCCTTCCTCTGTACTCTCCAGATGCGTTGCGTTTAGCCCCAGGTAAGGCCCTGGCTCCTGCGCAATCACACCGGTAGATACCGTCAGGGCAAGAGCGCCTAAAAAAATCCTGGATTTCATTGTTATTCTCCTTGTTATCCTGTGCCAAACAGCACAATAGCTTAGAAATCAGTCCCACCACAATGCAGTGACATCTTCGAACATCTCACCGTTGATTTCAATATCTCCGATTTCCTCAATCCCGGTAGCCAGCACACAGTCCTGCAATTCGGCAATCAGTGCCATATCAACGGCACCGATCAGATAAACCCGTTCTGAATAGGGCCATATTTCGTCATCGTCTTCATCCACTTCCTGGATTTCTACATAGATATCTACGCCGTTTTCATTGGCGAATCGCTGTAAATGGTAGTAAAGCGCCTCGGGGCTGGGGTGGGGATCAAGGTTGCAAGCCAGGGAGCCTTCATCCTCATTGCCGTCAAAGAAATCGCCCAGTGTAACGGCCACAGTTTTGCCGCCGCTGTTTGAAAATCCCAGTTCGTAGATTTCGTTTACCAGTTTGTCTCGTTTCGATAAGCCCACTATGATGTTCCTCCCGGAGGATAACGATCCGATAAATGAGGGTGCAGGGTACGTTATTCATGGCTTTGAATTTTAACAGCTTTTTATACCAATCGAGTGTATCACGCAAGACTGAAAGAAAAACCATGGGTCCATGGGCTCAGGGCCTGCAGTTTATCGTGGGATATGTTATCCACGTGGTAAAAGCAATGCCATTGAAAGGCAAAAAATGGTAAGGGCTATAACGAATCGGGTAAAAGTCAGCTCTATCCCAAGAAAAAAGCGGCGTTGTTGCAGAGGAACAGGCATGCCACAGGCGGGACAAATCTCACTGTCGCTCTGCTGTGGCGCCTGGCAATAGGCGCAAAAAGCCTGATGCTTTCTTGTCATTAATGGCTGGTTCCGCTGGCATAATTGATTTTGTTGTAGACATTGTATTTGCCGGAAGGCTTATTCATTGGCAGGCGCTTTATCTCGTTAAACGTTTTCGCATCGTATATTACCAGCGCTCCGTCTGTGTCCCAGATGCTGACAAGGGCATATTTGCCATCTTTGGTAAATTCCACATGTGCCGCTGTTTTCCCCGGTTCTGGTTGTAATGTTTTAACTATCTTGAGCGACTTCTTGTCAATAACGTGTAACAGATCGCTGTGTGGGCCAAAAAACACATCTGTCCAGGCGTAAGGCGTGTTCTCATGACTCCGCATAAAGAATCCAGGACCTTTGGTTTCAAGTGTTTTTACCAGTTCCCAGGTATCGGTGTTGACTATGCTGATAGCGCCTTGGCTAAGGTTGGGTGTGGCCAGCAAGTTGCGACCATCGCTCTGCCAGGTAATGCCTGAACCCAGGTGTGGCATGCCTGGTATAGCAATGCTGGCGACTGGTTTTCCACTTGCCATGTTGAGCACTACGCCACTCTTGGTGGACCTGGATGCGCCGACCAGGTGTTGGTAGCTTTGATCGAAGAAGAAATCATCCAGTAAAGTATCCACCTGAATCTTGCGAATCTCACCAATGCCGTTTTTGTAAGGTATTTCCCATACTTCCTTGACGTCTTTCAGCGCTGCGATAAAGCTGTTTCGGGGTGGCGCGGTGTAAACTGCACTGACTCGTGAGGTGTCTCCGTTCGCCGTTACATCGATTTTTCGTATCAGTGACAAATCTGCTGCGTTAAGAAGCACCAGAGTATGCGGCAGGTAATTTGCAGCAACAACATAACGGCCGTCATGGCTTACGGCAATATTCCGGGTGTTAATGCCGACCCTGGTTTCGGCAGTTGGCGTAAGGTTATAGATGTCGTATTTTGTAACCCAGCCATCTCGTGATGCAAAATATACGAAGCGCCCATCGGGTGAGTATTTCGGGCCGCCGTGCAGCGCAAACCGGGTTTTAAAGCGCTTGATCGGAGTAAAACTGTCGCCATCAAGAATGGTTGCGTGATGATCGCCCGATTCGACCACTATAAACAGATTCATTAAGTCTGCATCGAAGAGCGGCTTTTCCGAAAGTTTGCTTTCATCGGCCAATAATTTGTGATGCTGGTTTATATGGTCTTCTTGCCAAACAACCGGTTCCATACTGGGCTGGTAAATAAAGTCGGCAATAGCTGCGATGGTGTCGGGCGTCAGTTGCTCGCCAAATGCCGGCATTTGGCTGGCCGGTTTTCCTTGTTTGATGATTTCAATTGCTCTGGTTTGCTTTAGGCGTGAAAGGTTTTCTGGCAATAATGCGGGGCCGATAGCGCCAAGGCGATCAGCGCCATGACAGGCGGCGCAATGAGCCTGGTATTGTTCGCTGCCATTCACACCTTTATCTTCGCCATAGGTGTAAGCGGCAATACTCGACAGGCTAAGGAACACCCAAAGTCTTATCACCGTTTCTAAAGAAAATTTTACAGCCACAGATTGTCCTCCCCCCGGTTTTTCTCTGTGTTTAAAAAGAAACACACTTGATCTCAGAGCTATTGTCGTCGTTTTGTGGCAAACCAAGTTCGGCGTTTGTCAAATAACAACCGGGGTCTTCTGCCCAGTAGTCGTCATTAACGGTTTTGGCCCGTACGCGGGTATTGCCATTACAGATGCTCTTATAATCACATTGACCACAACGGCCTTTTAATGGTCTTGGCGATTGTCTGAGTCCCAGCATCAGTGGGTCCTGGGTATGGGTCCATATTTCGGAGAAGGGTTTTTCTGTGACATTACCAATAGAGTAGTCCCACCAGAAGGTGTCGGGGTGAACATTGCCCAGATTGTCGATGTTGGCGATATTGACGCCGGTAGAATTCCCGCCCCAGTTCTGCAAACGCTGTTCAAGGCGTTCTATTCTTTCGGCAGGAAAGCGTTGCGCCGCCCACTTTAGCAGGTAAACCCCATCTGCATCATTGTTTCCGGTAACAAACTCGCGATGCTGGCCCTGTTCTACAGCCTGCAGTGCACGCTCAAATACGGTATCCATGAGTTCGCGGCTATGCTGGTGATAGGCGTCTCGCTTACGATTACGCTTGCCGCGGCCAGAGTAGTTCAGGTGTGACAGGTAAAACTTGTCAATATCATACGTATCCATCAAGTCCAGCAGCTGATAGAAGTCATCTTTATTGTCCAGTGTCGGTGTGAATCTCAGGCCGACCTTGATGCCTGCTTCCTGACAAAGCTCTACTCCTTTGATAGAAGCATCGAAAGCACCTTGCTTTTGGCGAAATATGTCGTGGGCTTCACGCATGCCATCTATACTGATACCGACATAGTTAAAACCGACAGCGGCAATATTCTTTATATTATTCTCGTTAATCAGGGTGCCATTGGTGGAGAGGCCAAGATACATGCCACGGCCCTTCGCTTGCTGTGCCAATTCGAAAATGTCGGGGCGTAACAAAGGCTCCCCTCCGGAAAGAATCAGAGCTGGCACGCCGAAGTTGTTCAAATCATCTATGACTGTAAGTGCCTGGCTAGTGGTCAACTCTCCCGGAAAATCGATGTCCGCGGATATGGAATAGCAGTGTTTGCAGGTCAGGTTACAGCGCCTGATAAGATTCCAGATAACCACTGGCGCTTTTGGCTTGCGTGCGGGTGGTACCGGAAGATCATGATAAAGGGCCTGCATATATTGTGATACTCGAAACATAATCCCGCCTTAATCTGGTTGTCCGGATTTGATACGTAAGCCTGTTTTTTTCAGTATCTTTGTAGAAAAAAGAACGTCAAAACTGTTCACATGAGGCGCCAGTAATTCGGCTATTGCGTTCATTTGGTCAGTAACGTCGTCTTTTGTTTTGCCGTGCAGCATGGCAAACAGGTTGTAGGGCCACATGGGTAGATGTCGGGGCCGACGATAGCAATGACTGACGTTAGGCAGTTTTCCCAGTTTTTCCCCACAGTACACCACCATGTCGTCGGGTATATCCCAAACCGTCATGCCATTGGCTTGATACCCCAATGCATAGTGGTTTGGCACGGCGGCAATACGGCGTATTTTGCCGCTGTTGAGCATCTGGCTCATGCGCCTCTTAACTTCGTTACCGCTGATCCCCAGTTTCTGGCCAATCGCCTCATAAGGCCGCGAAACAACCGGTAGACCTGCCTGGGTTTCCAGGATTATCCTGCGATCCGTGTCATCCAGCTCTGTCTCTGCCTGGCCCTCACACTTTGAAATGGAGTCCAACATAAAACTCTTGCTCCTTGGGCATGTTATAGGTCTTCAATCCTGTCTTTTGCTCTATAGCCTGCAATGTGGTGTCGACATCATCCGGTCTTTCGGTGGCGAGAACAAACCACATGTTGAGTTCGTGTTCGCGACGATAGTTGTGTGCAACCTCGGGAAAACTGTTGACTTGACGGGTAACCAATTCGTATTGGTCTTCGGGTACGGGCATGGCGACCAGAGAAAGGGCGCCGCCCATACGCTCAGCATGATACATGGGACCAAAGCGTGTCAGGATGTTTTCATCCAGAAGGGATCTGATTCGTGTCATCAGATCCACTTCGTTAATATTCAGTCTGTGTGCCACCTCACTGAATGGTTCATCCGTGATGGGGAAGCCGTGCTGCAGTGTATTGATAATCGCTCTGTCTACCGAATCCATTGAGCGGCCCTCTCTGCTTGATTGGGTGGGGCAGAGGTATACTGACCACCTCTTTGTTTGAATTGCCTGGTGCTGAACAGCACACTTTTCGGTGTGGCCTCCAAGCCATGATCGTGGACTATCTTTTCCAGTTGTTTCAGTACTCTTTGCCTGTCCTTTCCGTGAATCATGCTAAACAGATTATAGGGCCATTCCGGCAAACGTCGGGGGCGTCGGTAGCAAAGCGTTACACAGCTTTCTGCGGCAATCTGGCTTGCCACCTGGTCAACGACTGAATCAGGTATATCCCATACCACCATGGCATTCGCGGTGTACCCAAGCTTTCGATGCTGTACGACAATGCCAAGCCGCTTTATCAGACCGGTGTTCAGCCAGCTTTGCAGTGTTGTGATTATCGCCTGTTCTGACGTACCCAAAGCGTTTGCCAATGTCAGATAAGGCCTGGGAGTCAGTGGTAAGCCTGTCTCCACAGCGGATTTTAGTGCAGTTGCTTGTTCTTGAGTCAATTGCATGGGTCGTTTTTCCATTCAATGGGGAAGGCCAGGTCAATATGATAGCTGCGCTCCATAGGTAAATATAAAACGCCATAGCCTGTTTCCGCAGTGATAGCATCGATAACCGCTAAAACACGCTCTTCATCGGGGGCTGTTATCACAAACCAGAGATTAAACTCATGCTCGCGTTCATAGTTATGATTGACCTCAGGAAAACAGTTAACGATATCAGCGACCTGGGTCAGTTCCTCCGCCGGGACACTGATTGCAGCCAGGGTGCTGGCACCCGCACTGCAGTGATTGAATACGGGGCCGATACGACTGACAAACCCATTACTCTGAAGCTCAGACAAGCACTCGATCACCTGATCTTCAGTCGCACCAATCTGCAGAGCAATATCTGCAAAGGGTGTAGGGCTCAGAGGAAGATCTCGCTGGAACTGGTTTATTAATAGCTTACCGAGAGGATTTATCATTTTATAACCCCAGCTTGTGCGCTCGCGAAGTGAAAAATATGCCACTTGGACTATTTGCCGGAATTGACTCCAGTATGCTGTATTCCTGAGTGTCATAAACCTGTAACTGGTTTTCATCCCTGACTGAAAGCCAGACAGCTTCACCCCGTGGATAGAATTCCATATGAAGCACGCCTTTGCCGGGCTGTAGTTCCTTGATCACCTGATTGTTGAGTGAATCAATAATCTGAATATGATCATTATCCGGGAGGGCGAAGTTCACCCAAATGTGACGCCCGCCGGGGCGGGCCATAACAAAAACAGGCTGACCAAGAACAGGTATGCGATCAATTTCCTCCCAGGTATTCATGTCAATCACCAATACCAGATGTTGGCCTACTGCTGGCACATAGGCTTTGTTGCCAGATATTGCCCAGCCTTCAAGGTGTGGCATTTTGTAAACCGGAAGGCGTTCTTCTCCTTTGCCGTAGTTTGGTAGAATTCTCGTCACCCCTTTGTCCATTTGCCAAAGATCAAGCAATGCCATGCCGTCTTCTCCGAATAAACCGGCGATATAGTAGCGACCATCGGGAGTTAATAAGGCGTCGTACGGTTTTTTACCTATATCTTTGAATTTTGTTACCGTCCATTGGCTCTTTTCTGGCTGGGCAACCCAGATTTCATTGCTGTCAAACAAAGAAAAAACAAACCGGTTGCCTGGTGCGTCGACGAGTCCAACGACCTTTGAATTTTTGTTGCCTTGAATTTCAGTGGCGGGAATGTCTGCGAGCAAGGTCAGACTGTCGCTATCGAATATTTTCACACCGCCCGGGGTGTAATTGGATACAGCAACATATTTACCGTTCTGTGAGATAGCTCCACCGATACTGTTGCCCGATTGAAGAACTCTTTTTTCGACGGATTGCGACAACAGATTGATTTTAGTCAGGCCGCCGTCCCGGCCAAATATGTAAACGTATTTCTCGTCCTTCGAAAAAACAGCAGAAGCATGAGAAAGGTCACCCAGGCCATCGATTGTAGTGATAGCTGTTCGGTTGATAGTATCGATGATTTTTACCGATCCACTTGCTCTTTCAATAACAACTCCCAATGCGCCTGTTGCCTGATAAGATGGGTTCAGGCTGCAGCTTGAGAGGCAAATAGTTGCTCCCAGAATCAGTGCAAAGCGTTTAATCACTTCCATTTAGTCCCTCAATCAATATCTTTGCCAGCCAGGCAGCATCCTGATCGCTTAATAGCCCCTTCCAGGCGGGCATACCCAAGCCAGGCCGTCCATTCAAGATAATCTGCTTTATCGTATTATGGTTGGTGGTGCTCAGGGCTTGCGGCAGCAGAGCAGGGCCCAGCCCCCCTTTCAAACGCATGCCATGGCACGAACCGCAGTCCTGCTTTAAAAGAAATACCAGCTCCTCTTGCCTTTCCGGCTCCGGGCTGGCGGCGGCTATACCGCACCAGAAAGCTGCAATCAGAGCGCTTATCCGGTGCGTACTTCCTGATAGCATCTATTTCAGACTCGAATAGTAAGCGGCAAGATCTGCCATATCCTGATCACTAAGCCCTTTCACCATTGGTGCCATCATCGGATCTTTGCGGCTGCCATCTTTAAAGGCTTTCATTTGTTTAACCAGATAACCCGCCTTTTGACCTGCAAGGTTTGGCCAAAGGTCATTGGTGCTGATTCCGTTCTGTCCGTGGCACGCAATGCAGGTACCTGCTTTTTGCTTGCCGGCAGCGGGATCACCGGCAGCATGAGCGCCGGTTGTGCCCAGTGCGGTCAGTATCAACGCGATTGCGAACTTGTGTTTCATATTAATGCCCTCGTTATGCACAGTAGTGGGGATGATTCGCGTCCGCGAATCATCCCGATCAGACTCAGTAAATATCTTTTCTGGTGTTGTAAACATTGAATTTTCCGGTAGGTGTTACCAGGCGCTTGTCTCTGATGACTTTCTTGAGCTTGCGGGTTTTGTCATCAACTACCACTATGGCTGAATTTTGCTCCTTGCCATTCCACACCGAGAACCAGACCTCATCACCACCGGCATTGTATTCCGGCTGCACAACCCGTTTTGGCCCTTCGCCAAGATCAGCCCATTTGGCTATCGGGAGTACCTCATAGCCTTTATCCAGATTGTTGATATCAAATACTGCTATAGACTGACTGATTTCTTCGCTTGGATTAAGTGGTGCGTCGACCCATAAGTTGCTGGACTTGGGATGGGATTTTACGAACAGAGATCCGCCGCCCTGGCCTTTGAGTGTGCGTACCACTTTCCACGCGTGCTTTTTATGCTTTTCCGGATCCGTTGCAATAAAGGTAATATGATCATTACCCAGCGCACTGGTAATCCACACGGGGCCGAAGTCGGGATCTGTCAGGTTTGCGCCCCGGCCAGGGTGAGGAATCTCAGTAACATCTATCAGTGCCTCCGTTTCACGTTCCTTTGAGTCGATAACAACGATCTTGTTGGATTTATTGGCAGCCGTCAGGAAATAGCGATGGGTAGAATCCCAGCCGCCGTCGTGGAGGAACCGTGCTGCTTCCAGGGTGGTTACCGACAACGAATTAACATTGCTGTAATTTACCAGCAGTACTTTGCCTGTCTCCTTGATGTTAACAATAAACTCCGGATGTTTATGTGAAGCAACAATGGCTGCAACCCTGGGTTCCGGATGATACTCCTGCGTATCCACTGTCATTCCCCGTGTAGATACCACTTTCTTCGGTTCCAGAGTTGGCCCATCCATAATGACGTATTGGGGTGGCCAATAAGATCCGGCAATGGCGAGTTTGTCTTCATAGCCTTTGTATTTAGAGGTTTCCACTGACCGAGCTTCCAGGCCAACTTTAATGGTTGCGACTTTCTTGGGAGGGTTCATGTACAGATCAATCAGATCCACTTTTGCATCGCGCCCGATAGTATAAACGTAGCGGCCCGAATGGGATGGTCGGGATATATGCACGGCGTAACCGGTTTTTATAACGGTTACAATATCCTTGCTGTCGCCGTCAATGATGGCTACTTCACCGCTATCCCTGAGCGTTACAGCAAACATGTTGTCAACGTTGTATTTATGTTGCTTTTTCTTGGGGCGATCCTTTACAGGCACGATCACATCCCAGCTGTCACGAATGGCTTTCATACCAAATTCTGGAGGTGTGGGCGGTTCGTGCTGCAGGAACCGGGCAAGAATATCGATATCTTTTTCTGACAGGTCACCGGATGTTCCCCAGTTTGGCATGCCTGCAGGCGTCCCGTAGCTGATCAGCACTTTGAGGTAATCAGTGCCCCGTTGCTGGGTAATATCAGGAGTCAGGGGCTTTCCTGTCGCACCTTTGCGCAATACACCATGGCAGCCGGCACAACGCTCAAAGTAAACTTGTGTTGCTCTTTCGAATTCGGCTTCCGACATATCCGGAGCGCCGGGTGTGATCACCATTTTGACATCTTTCTGCGGTGTGGGTGCGCCTATATAGCGCATCTCAGATTCACCTGTGTTGGGATGGTCGGTTTTTTCTGCTACCGCAACGGGCGTTGTGGCTATCACCGTTATCCCTAGCAGTGCTGCGCTGATTGGGTTGAATAAGCGGATGCTCATTGTCCTTTCTCCTTGTTTGAGGGGCGTACAGTTACGGGTTGTATTTGAGTGGTGGTGGGTGTATGAAACTGTGGTGCAAGCTTGCCTTTTTTTGACTTACGCTTTTTGGCTTTCTCAACCAGCGGGGGGCAACGTTCCTCGTCCCAGTACAGTACCTGGCAGTCAAGGCAGTAGTGGCACTCGGTATCGATGATTTCCCCGGTAGGTTTTATGGAGCTGATCTGGCACTGTGTGGCGCAGGCCTGACATGGTCTGCCACATTCCTTTCTCCTGCGTAACCAGTCAAACACCTTGAAATGACTGCCAAAGCTGAGTGCTGCGCCAAGTGGGCAGAGGTACTTGCAATAGAATTTACTGTTGAACATGGAAATAACCAGCAACAGTACAGCAAATAATATGAAATACCACTGACGCTGAAATTGCAGAACAAACACGGTTTTAAAGGGCTCTACTTCCGCGAGCGTCGCTGCCAGGGCAATAGATTCCAAGGAGCTGCCAATCAGAAGAATAAGAATAAAATACTTGATTGCCCACAACCGTTCGTGAACCAGCTGTGGGAACTCAAAATGTGGCAGTTTCAGTTTGCTGGATATTTTGAAAAGAAGCTCCTGAAACGCGCCAAAGGGGCATAACCACCCGCAAAAAACACCGCGCCCCCAGAGCAGTATGCTTATTGCGATAAATCCCCATATCATAAAGATAATGGGGTCTATCATAAGGGTGCTCCAGGTAAAGCCGTTGATCAGAACGTTGAAAAAACCCAGGATATTGACAATGGAAAGCTGTGCCAGGTGATAAAAACCAATGTAGAAGACAGTGACCAACAGAAAGCTGATTCTTAACGCGCGAAAAAAGCGTGTTTTTCGTACCAGCCAGTCCTGAAAGAATAGTATGCCTAAAAGAAGTATCAGCCAGGTTCCGGTAAACAACACATGCCAGCGTTTTACCCACCATGATTCGGGTAAAGGCACGCCCAGCAGTGTTTCGGCATGAACGGTTTTCTCTGTAACCTTTGCTGCTGGGTCAGCGTTAATTAATTGGCTGAGCGTACTGGCAGTGGACATGATTGTTTTATTAACAATCATAACGGTTATGGTGGCCCCGGAAATTCCATCTACGGACTGAAAGCCAGGCCGGTTGTTGGCATTTACGCGAACCGAGGCTTCCGCACTGATACCCTGGTACTGCTTTACAAAATCAGAAAGCTGCTGTTCGGTAATTCCGGCCACCAGTATAGGTTCCTCATGATAGGCAATTTCCAGACCTCTAATAACGGATCTGTTATCAACGCCAACAAGGATGGATATAGGTTTTCCTGAGTAGCCCGGAATAGGGTGAAGGGTGTCAGAATAGGCCATGTAGCCTATTATCCTGTCACGGTCGTAGATGGGGTAAACGGGAGACTCTGAAGTGGCTGTGCCTACTCTTTCTGCAGTTGGAAAAATCTTCCTGGCCTGATCCAGGCTAAGCTCCTTTTGTCCAAATGCTGCAAAGCTGCCGTAGCTAAAGCCGAGGCATAGCAGAAAGAGTAAGACTGAAGACTGGAGCTTCAAACTCATCAAAGGGCCCTTATTGCACCACTAGTTCGCCAGATAACTGAGGAAAACTTTAATCTCTTTAAAATATTCTTGAGATTCAGTCATAGAGTGGCATCCTTGTTAAAACGCTTTATAACCTGAACTTGTTCCTGCTTAAAAATCATTCTGCAATTTTGCTATTACGAAACGGTTCGTTTTTATGTCAGCTCAATCGCTTGCTCGTTCGTATTTCACAATCAAAGCACTGGTGTATTTTGTGCTGGTTGCCTGGGCGTCCAATCTGCCTGCTGATGATAGCGTTATCAATGAACGCTTACCGCTCACCTCTGAGCAGCTTCAAAACCACTGGAAAGTTGACTGTAACGCACTACTCTCTCAGGTTAACGCTGCAGCTTCTAACCATACGCTTATGCGCAGCATTAAAAATGACCTGAATCAAATGCATTCGAAGCTACAGCTTTGTAGCGCCGTACATGAAAGATTCAGGAAAGGTGACGCCCTCTGTAATCCTTTCAAAGTAGTTTTAATTTGGTATAAGTCAATGAAGCAGAATGAGGATAAAAAACTTATAGATATATCAATCAATCAAAACGGTTATAAAACTGATTGCTATTGAAGCAATGATTAAGGGGTACCTAATTAGAGGTATATAGATGACAGAAAATGCATACTACCTGCCCACTGCAAATGAGGTTGAGCTGTTCAGTAGTGCGGCCAGAAACAAGTTGCCTGTGCTTATCAAAGGGCCAACCGGTTGTGGCAAAACCCGGTTCGTGGCTTACATGGCTGAGAAGCTGGAAAGGCCTTTATATACAGTGGCTTGCCACGATGATCTTAGCGCTTCCGATCTAGTGGGGCGGCATCTGGTCAGCCATAACGGTACCTATTGGCAAGATGGCCCCCTCACGCGCGCAGTACGCGAAGGCGCGATATGCTATCTCGATGAAATAGTGGAAGCCCGGAAGGACACCACTGTGATACTGCATCCTTTGGCTGACACCCGTCGTGAACTGCCATTGGAGCGCACAGGGGAGATACTTCAGGCTCATGAGGACTTTCTGCTGGTGGTTTCCTATAACCCCGGCTATCAAAATCTGATGAAAGGGATGAAGCCCAGTACACGACAACGTTTTATTGCGATTGATTTTGATTATCCCGAACAGTCGCAGGAAGCTGCGATTGTCATGAGCGAAAGTGGTACAACAAAAGGCACCGCCCAACAATTGATAAGAATTGCTCAGGCATTGCGCCGCCTGGAAAATCACGATATTGAAGAGGCACCTTCTACCCGCCTGGCGATTTATGCAGCGCAGCTGTTTGAAACGGGGATTACATTGCGTGATGCCTGTATCGCTGCTTTGGTGTTGCCACTAACGGATGATAAAGAGACCATTAAAGCGTTAACCGCCGTTGTGGAGGCCTATACGGATGAAAGTCTCTAAAACATGGCAGCCGTGTGCGCTGTACCTGGCTAACCTGCTTGTGGCGCCGCTACTGGCATATCTGGTATTAGTGCTGCTTTTCTGGCACTCGGATGAAGAGGAAAAGCTGAAGCGATTTCATACCAAAGCAAGCTTCTGGCTGGCAACCCTGTCAGGAGTGATATTGCTTGGTGTACCGGTTTCCATATTGCTCCTGGGAGGTTTTTCCGACCTGGCATGGATGTTTGCTCTGACCTTTCTGGTAACAACGCATGGTGCCTTCGTTATTCTGGGCGTTTACATTTTGGCAAAAGCCATGAATGAACAAACATACTGGTTTCCTTTCTTAAATGATCTACGCTAGTTAGCGAACATGCAGAATTGTTGTTTACTTTTATAACACCAATAATCACAAACAAGGACTGAACAAAGGAGAGGTGAATGTCTGAAAAGTTCAACAAGCGTGTTGCACGCAATATCTACTTTGGAGGCAGTGTCTTTTTTGTACTGTTATTCCTGGGTCTGACCTTCGATACTACCAGAGCACTACCGGAGCGGGATAATCGGGAGAATATCACCGAGGCTGTTGCGCATGGAAAATTGATCTGGGAGCAGAATAATTGTATTGGCTGCCATACCCTGATGGGTGAGGGCGCATATTATGCCCCAGAGCTGGCCAATGTTGTTGATCGTCGTGGAGGAGAGGAGAACTTTACAGCCTATCTTAAAGGGTGGATGGCCGCCCAGCCACTGGATGTGCCGGGGCGCCGAAAAATGCCGCAGTTCAACCTGAGTGACGAAGAAGTCGAAGCACTGGCGGAATTTTTGATCTGGACGTCAAAAATTGATGATGCCGACTGGCCACCCAACCAAGAAGGCTAAGGGGAAATCAATGAAATACCAATCTCAATCTGTGGCGATGCCATACTTTATTTTTGCGCTGATCCTGTTTGCCGGTCAGATTCTCTTTGGCCTGATACTGGGACTTCAATATGTGATGGGAGATTTCCTGTTTCCCGAAATTCCCTTTAATGTGGCACGCATGGTGCACACCAACCTGTTAATTGTTTGGTTGTTGTTCGGCTTTATGGGGGCGGCATACTACCTTATTCCCGAAGAGGCAGAGACAGAACTCTACAGTACAAAACTGGCGATGATCCTGTTCTGGGTATTTGCAGTGGCAGGGGTTTTGACGATTCTGGGTTATTTGCTGGTGCCCTATGCAGCATTGGCAAAACTGACCGGGAACGAGTTTTTCCCCACTATGGGGCGTGAGTTCCTGGAGCAACCCACGTTGACGAAAATAGGGATAGTGGTCGTGGCGCTGGGCTTTTTGTTCAATATCGGTATGACTATTTTAAGAGGCCGGAAAACCGGCGTGAATATGGTGCTCCTGACTGGTTTGATTGGTCTGGCGGTTATGTTCCTGTTTTCCTTTTACAATCCCGAAAATCTGGTGCTCGACAAGTTCTTCTGGTGGTGGGTTGTTCACCTCTGGGTGGAAGGTGTATGGGAGCTGATCATGGGGGCAATACTGGCATTTGTGCTCATCAAGGTAACCGGTGTTGACAGGGAGGTTATCGAAAAGTGGCTTTATGTGATTATTGCGATGGCACTGATTACCGGGATTATCGGTACGGGTCACCATTACTACTGGATTGGAGCCCCGGAATACTGGCAGCCCCTCGGTTCGATCTTCTCAGCTCTGGAGCCGTTGCCATTCTTTGCTATGACTATTTTTGCTTTCAATATGATAAACCGGCGCCGGCGCAAGCACCCGAATAAAGCTGCCACACTGTGGGCAATGGGTACAGCAGTCATGGCGTTTCTGGGTGCGGGCGTATGGGGCTTTCTGCATACCCTGGCACCGGTTAACTACTATACCCATGGCACACAGATAACCGCTGCCCACGGCCATATGGCTTTCTACGGCGCTTATGCGATGATCGTTTTAACCATCATATCCTATGCCATGCCGCTGATGCGTGGCGACAAATATGCAGCTAATGAAAGAGCGCAGGTGATTGAAATGTGGAGTTTCTGGCTTATGACTGTGGCAATGGTGTTTATTACACTGTTTTTAACGGGTGCCGGTGTGTTGCAAGTATGGTTGCAGCGTATACCGGAAGACGGTGAAGCCCTCAGCTTTATGGCGACACAAGACAAGATCTCGTTATTCTATTGGTTGCGCGAGGGTGCCGGGCTTGTGTTCATGATCGGCCTGGTATTGTACTTCATCAGTTTCTTTGTCTCCGGCAAGGAAGCGTTGCCGGAAACAACGACTGCCTAGATTCTCCAGGTTGAGCGGGGCGCTTTCGTGAAGACGGCGCCCCGTATTTCGTTGAAAATGGAATCCTGTTTTGGAAGAATTTGTTGGTCGTTTGTGGGATCGCGCTGTTACCCGCGCAAGCAACAAGAGCTATCCTGATCAACGGGTAGAGCTATCAGATCTGCAGACCCGCCTGTCTGTCTGTTTTCGCGCTTTTGGCGGCGATAGTGCATTGCGCCTGGCGCCATCCGACCAGAAGAGAATCTCAGCAACCTCCAGCCTGCTGCAAAAAATAGCAGGCACCAATGGCTGGTTTTTTCCTGCAAGTAATAATCAGGAGGTTGTTTCGCTGCCTCCTGTTATTGACCGGTTCCCACAGCAGTCCCTGAATGAGTCACTCTATTACTATCTGGTGGCGCTGGCCGCACAGCAGACTTCTCCATTTCAAAACTGGTTCTGCGATAACCAGCAGCTAACCCTGCAGTTGCACCGGAATATTCCCGGTTTCAAGCAACGTTACCAGGTGTTGCTTGAACACTACCTGCCGCAGCGCCCGAACCCTGACCGTTTGCCAGATGATATCAGGGCGCAGGAGCTGGCCATACAACAGGCGCTTATACAGCCAGGCAGTGTTGAAGCCTTACCTGCGGCCTGCCAGATGCCCGTGCCGGTGCTGCTCTGGTTATATCCTGCCGAAAAAACTATCAATAATGGATCCCGTTTGCCCGGTGACGACTCAAGTCAGAATCAGGCGCAGACTTCAGAAGACGTGAAAACCGTCAAAGTGCGTAAGAAAGCGGAGCGTGTGCAAGACAATGACAATCCTTCCGGGTTGTTGTTGTTCAGACTGGAAAACCTGTTCAGCTGGGCAGAGTATAGTCATCTTGATAGAAATGTTGACGACAGTGAAGATGATGATGTTGGCGATATTGCCAGAGATCTTGATGTGATCAGCGTGTCTCAAAAAGCCAGCAAAGCGGCCAGGGTCAAATTTGACCTGGACCTGCCGGCAGAAGCATTTGATGATGCTCCGTTGGGCAGCGGTATTCATCAACCGGAATGGAATTATAAAACCGGAGCCTATCTTCAGGATCATTGTCTCATTCAGCCGCTCCTGGATATCCGGGCAGAGCCCAGTGAATTGCCGATAAGCCTGCAAGCGACGGCAAAGAGAATTCGCAGCCAGTTTGAAATGTTACAGCCGCAGCGTTACTGGCAGCACAAACAAACTGAAGGCGAAGAGATCGATATGGATGCTCTGCTTTCGTTCTATGGTGACCAGTGTCAGGGAACTGGAGAACAACGATTTTATAAAACCTTTTCCGGAAAGCAGCGCGAAATGTGCTGCTTGATACTCGCAGATTTGTCGATGTCGACATCTGCGCATGTGACTGAGCAACAAACAGTGCTGGACCTGATTAAAGACAGCGTCATGCTATTCAGTGAAGCGCTGAGTGCCAGTCGGGATGAGTTTGCAATCTATGGGTTTTCTTCGGCCCGGCGCCATCATGTGCGATTCAATATGATCAAGAATTTTACCGAACCCTATGGTCCGACAACTCTGGGGCGAATTCAAAGCCTGAAACCAGGCTTCTACACGCGCATGGGGGCCGCGATTCGTCAGGCGAATGATGTCTTATCGCAACAACATCAGAAGCAGCGTATCCTGATGCTGATATCAGACGGTAAGCCCAATGATGTTGATCACTATGAAGGGCGTTACGGAATAGAGGACACCCGTCAGGCCGTGATAGAGTCCCGAAAACAGGGTGTTATTCCTTTTTGTATTACTATCGACAGAGAAGCAAATGATTACCTTCCCTATATTTTCGGTAGTGAAGGCTATGTCATGGTATCCAATCCACAAAGGTTGCCCCAGGTGCTGCCGCTGCTTTATTCCCAGATTACCCGCTTTTAAAAATCAAACCCCACCCCTATGTGATAAATAAAAGGGTCAATTGCCATATCCAGCGTAGCGTCTCCCACTCTTGCCACGCCATAAGTGGGCAGGCCGGGTGTTTCCACCCAGATATCCGATACGGTGGCCGAGGTTTCCACATCAATGTACTTGATATCCAGATTTACCCACCAGTTTTCATAAAAGTTATATTCAACGCCGCCTTGCAACACAATGCCGAAGGAATTGTCGATCTCCAGTTCCGGTTCGCTTACCGCGGTCAGGATCGGATTGGTCACTTCGGAATCGTAATAGATCATATAGGTAAAACCAGCACCCACATAAGGGCGAACCGGCTGATCCAGAAAAAACCGGTATACCAGGGTTACCACCGGAGGCAATACCTTGGTTTCACCGAACTCTTCACCCAGCGCCGGTACTCCGGTGGGAATATTCCCCAGGGCATTGGGGGCAATGGATTCATTGGCAATGGTACCGGTGGCTTCGAACTCTACCGTAAGGGGCAGGGCCAATATTGTTTCCACTGACAAGTGTCCATCCAGCCAGGGCAGGGTGTAACCCAGAATGGCGCTGGGAAAGTCCAGGTCATTCACCGTGGCGCCCGAACCTTCGATAGGGCCATCACTAATGGCCAGCGATGCCGGGCCGCCCACGTCACTTAAGGTTACCTCGTCGCTGGTGGTATCGGGAGCCAGTACCGTGTACCCGGCCCGAAAATAAAAAGGCTTTTCTCCTGGCTTGTGCCCCAGTACATCGACTTTGATTCCGTCCCACCAGTTAAGTTTGCGGTCGTCTTCGGCAGCCAGCGCCGGGCCTGTTATCAATGCCGTTAATAAAGCCACAGACAGTTTATTCTTCATGTGCATCTCCTAGTGGCGGCCTTTCAGTGGGTTACCAATCACTTGCAACTGCATGGCGCCGGCAGGAATGCTTAAAGTAATGGATCCATTTCCGGCAATCGAAGTAATGTCTATCGTCAGATTGATAGGATCAACGTTGGCTTGTTCTATCTTTATGCGGCCGTCATCCAAAAAGGTAATGGGGCCTTTGACGGTCGCGGTAAGTGGCAAACTGTGAATGTTATGGTTGATGGTAACCAAATCATCAAATATTGGAATGTCCACCTGTATCAACATATCGGCAGCGTCCATGTACAAGTCCAACTGGGCTATAAACTGTGGTTGATCCTCCCCCTCCGCTTCAACAATGTAGCCCGTAATAGGTTCACCGTTCGTTTCCCGCAATCGCATCACGCTTAACCCGGTGCTGACATCTGCAATGGGTATAGGGAGGAATCCAAGTACCAATGCCGAGGAATCCATGGTAATGGAGGTACCATAAAGCGCCCCCGGGTGAACCTGCACGGGAATCTGGGAATCGCCCGTGAGCGTCATATCCCAGGTAGCACCATCAATGGTGATTTCCTCTGGCGGAGATATGGTTACCGGCAGCCCGCCGCTCAAGTAAATAGACGCCTGCTCGATCACATCCCCGCCGGGTTCATCCAGGAACTCGGCGCGTGTTACTATGCCGCCAAACCCGGATATTTCCACACCGGCGCGGTTCTCTGGTCTTGGTGTTTCCGTGGCATCCACATAGCCGTTACCGTTAAGGTCGGTAAAGGCTTCCAGGCGCAAGGGTAAAAACACGGCATCGAATGCCGGAGTGGCTGTAAATGGCAGCACGATATTGTTACCGCCCGCGTCAGCGGCTCCACCGCCGTTTAACGGATCAGGGTTGAGTGGTACGCCATTCTCGCCGCAAATTTCACCGGCATCGCAACTGGTATTGCCGCCGGCAACCAGTGTTAAACGATACTGCGTGCCCACCGTCAGGTTATTGCGCGGCACAAACTTGAAAGCGCGTGTATCTTTAATCAATGATCCCGCCAACACACCGGTACAAAGATCACTTTCATCGAGCACCTCAACCCGAACAGAACCGTTATCACAGGCTGTACCCAGTGTTAAGGTGGCAGGATCAATAGCCTGAGAAAAAGTCACCTCAATCCGGCTATCTTCCGGAATGCTAAAAGGCAGATACTTATCATCATCTGCCAGGCCGCCCTCGCAGCGGCCCGCAAAGCTGGCGTCCGCATCCGTTAAGGAACAGGCCGCCCCGCTATGCACCGAACTTACCATGGGGCCCACACCGGTGGATAAATCCGGGTTTTCCGTGGTAAAGCGGATTACGCCATCACCGCCGGTGGCGTCGTCTCCGGACAGTGTCAGGTTGTTGCCGTAAATATCCGCCAGCACACCCAGGGTAATCTCATAGGTGGTTCCAAAATCCAGGGGATCGTTTGGTTTTAACAGAATCGTGCTGCCATCCCAGCGAATCTGGAAAGGCACCTGAAGATTGCCATTGTCAGTATCCACCAGGGTAATCTGATTCTGTGGTGCAATACCTGAATTATCGATTGGCTTATCGAACTGCAGCTCTATCTCATCAATGATGGATGCATCCACGCCATCATCAGCCGGTTGGGTTGCCACCAATACCGGCGCCGTAGAATCAACAGGCGGCGTGGCATTCAGATCGGAATGAATGCCCAGCACCATATGTGCCGGTGCGCGATCCAGACCCAGTAAATCCATCGCCAGCGTGCGCACACTTTCAATGTAGAGCTTGCCATTTTCAATACGTGCTGTTCCCGTTGCCTGAATGTGCGGAATGGTCTGGTTTAACACCGCATTACCTTTTTCATCCGATCCCGTCAGCGCCAGATCAAATATCAGATACACAAACACCGGTGCTTTATCATCATCCGGTAAAATGTTGCTGGCGTGGTATGGGTTGCGATCCATAAAGCCGGTCACATCCGTTACAAAGCTGGCGCGAATATCGCCGGTTTGCAAGTTGGCGGGCACTGTGCCGCCCAACGCCAGATCCAGCCCGGTAATATTCAGGTAAGCCCCTTTGCGAATCACAAAAGGAATCAAACCGCCAAAATCAGAAGGGTCCGCCAGTTCTGCTGCCAGAGTACTGTTCCGTAAATTAATATTCAGGCTTTCTTCGTTTTGACTGATCAGAGGCGAGTACAGATCAATGGCATTCAGGCTGCGACCGGTAATGCGGGAAGTCTCCGGGAACCCGGCCTCGCCAAACGCCGTTGAGGTATTAAAACTCTGGCTGATCACACAGTTACAGCTGTTGGAATCGACCGGTGTCAGTTCATAGGTCACGCCGGCAATGCTTTCGCCGTTTAAATCCTGAATGCCGTTGTTCAGGCGCAGACGATAAAGCTGCCCCGGGGTCAAATCAGTATCCGGATCAAAGCTTACGTGTTGCTTGCGAACCACCATGGCGCCTTCCACTGGTGTTTCCATGGCGCCATCCACTGCCACAAACTCAAAGCTTGAACCGTACTCTACAGATTTTTCATCCAGCGGCTCGCTGAACTCAACACGCACGGTGGAAAAATCCATAAAGGGATAACGAGCGGCCGGAGGTGCGGGAGCGGTGGTGGAATACACGTCCGGGTCTTCGCCGTTAATGGCAGTTACTGTGGGTTGCTGGTTGTTGATGGGGTCATACTGGCTGGTTAAAAAGGTAACCAGAGGATCGGACGCAGGCAGGTTGGTGGTACCACCACCAATCACAGTGCCCCGAACATATAACGAATAACGGGTGCCTTGTTGTAGTTGGTCCGTCTCAAACTGAATGATCCTGCCGTTAACCTGAGGGTTAATAGTAACAACCGAATTACCGGGGCCGATCAAACAAAAATTGCCAGTGACATTACCGCCGCCATCCACACTACAGGCCGAATCAACCGCCGACTGGCTAACCGCTTTGGAAAAGGTCACGTAAAAACGTGTCCCTAAATGCACATCGGTTTGGCCGTCGATAGGGTAGGTAAAAATAACGCCATCAGGATTTGTGGGGGGCTCAAAAGAATTCCCGCTACTGCTTCCGCCACAACCCGATACGGCATTTAAAAGACCCAGCATACAGAACAAGCCAAGGAGTTTACCCGGGCGTTTGAGTAACCCAATCATAATAGTTGTATCCCATGAACAAACGTTACCGCTGGCAACAACGTGCAGCCTGGAATGACGGCTAATATGATTAACTATGGTAGAGGGTTGGCGATTTCGCCAATTTGCAGATTAATGGTTGAACTGAATGTAACGGGATAGCGCCTGGTGTAACACATTCAGTTTCAACGGCTTTTCCAGAAAGTCATCCATGCCCAGGTTAAAGCAGCGTTCCCGATCCTGGTCCATGACGTTGGCCGTTACCGCGATAATAGGAATGTGCTGATACCCTGATTCAGCGTGCCTTATTTTCCTGGTACAGGTAAAGCCATCCATCACTGGCATTTGCAGATCCATCAGAGCCAGCATGAACTTCTTATTGTTCAACAGATCCAGAGCCTCCTGGCCGTTATTGGCTATCTCGCTCTCCAGGCCCAGCTTTTCCAGCATTTTTACAATAACACGCTGATTAACCTGATTGTCCTCAACCACCAGTACCGGCAATTGTGAAGAGGATTGCTGCTCCGCAGCGGCAGCGTGTCGGGGCTCACCTTTTTCAACCGGCAAGCGCAGTATAAACCGGCTACCCTCACCCGGCGTAGATTGCAAGGTCAGGCTGCCATCGAGCATTTCGGTTAATCGCCGGCAAATGGACAAGCCAATGCCCATACCGTCATGTCGTCGTGAAAAGCCACCCTCCAGCTGAAAAAAAGGATCAAAAATGACCTGCTGATCTTTGTAGGAAATACCCGGGCCTGTATCAGAAATGGTGCAAACCAGTTGAAAATCTGATGTGTCATCCACCACGACGGAAAGTTTTACTTCGCCTTTTTCAGTAAATTTTACTGCGTTGTTCAACAGTTTGGTGAGGATAACAGTCAGTTTGTGCGGATCCACCATAATCCATTCCGGAACCTCAGGATCAAGTTCGCAACTGAAAACCAGCCCCTTGTCCTGACACAGGTTGCCGTAAAAGTCCTTCAGGCGCTGGATCGATGGTTTTACCGCTGTACTCTGCTTTTTCACTTTAAGCTGGCCGGACTGAAGCTCCGTATGGATCAGGATATCGTCCACCAGGCGCATCATATCGTTAGCCCCGGAACGGATAATCCGCAAAGGTTCACCCAGTTCTTTGCTGTGTGCCTTGCAGACATCAACGCCCCCCATGATGGCATTCATCGGTGTGCGCAATTCATGGCTGATGGAGGTAATAAAATCGTTTTTCAGCTTCATGCTGGATTCGAACGACTCAATAGCGGCATTCTGTGCGGCAATTTTTTCCTTGCGCAGTGTATTTATCCTGTCCGCCAGGCCCAACGACAACAATACCACTTCAATAGCGGAGCCAATTTGAACGCTGCGTTCTATGGCCCAGATGGTTGGCAGTAATCCGGCAATCTTGAAACAGAAAATAACCAGTGAAATGAGCAGTACACTCCAGGCCAGCAAGAAAAACCGGGCCGGTTCATAACCGGCACGCCAGCTCTGAATCCCGGCAACGATGCCGGACAGCGCAGTTGGAATACCTAACGCAATCACCATCATTATTCCCAGGGAGTAGTGATAGTTAAAGCTTATGCTTATGGTAAGCAGCAGGCTGCCGATATACAGGTTGATGACCCTGTTAAACCAGGGTATTTGCTCCCTGGCGTTCAGAAATGAGGCGACAAATATCGCCATGCAAATATTCCATATACTGGTAGACACCACAATCGCCTGGTTTGCCAGGCCGGGTGAGTTGGGCCAGAGATACTGATAGGAAAAACCGTAGTAGGTAAACAACCAGAATGAAAAAACCAGTATATAGCTGACGTAGTAGAGATAGTTTTTGTCGCGAATAGAAACATAAACGAACAGGTTGTACAGACCCATTACCACCATAATGCCAAAGTACAGTCCCAGCCCCAGGCTTCGCTCCCCATGCTGGAGCGCAAATTCCTGAGTATCCCACAGTATCAGCGGCGTTGGCTCATGCAGGCCATCTGCAGTGTCCAGTCGCAGGTAAACCTGCCGTTCAGCACCCGCGGGCAAATCCAGATCGAACAAATAATTGCGGTAATCAATGGGCCTTGTGTCGAATGCCCGCCGATCCCCCGTGCTGTGTTGAGCAATGATATTGCCATTTTCGACCAGAAAGTAATCAATGTAATCCTGCAAGGGGAACGCGAGCTCGAACAGGAATGATTTTTCTTCCTGCAGTTGGGAATGAAAATTGATACGAAGCCAGTAAACGCTTTTTGAGAACGCAAAATTGGGTGTGAGCGAATCGCTTTGCTGCCATTCGCCTGTGTGCTGATTATTCAAAATGGCGTTTATGGTCAGCTTGCCATCCACATCTTCCAGATAGTCAGCAAATAACCCCAGGTCATAACGCTTTTTTAACGCGTCCACTTCCACGGTATCGGCAACGGCATGCAAAGAGCCCAGAGCGAAAAAAACCAGGAAAAACAGATGCTTAATCATTAAGTAAAGCTAAAAGGCAAAGTATTGATCATCTGTTCAGTATAGAGGAGGATGCTGAATACGCATGGATGTTGGAAATGAAAAATCACGGCTGTTACGGGTAGCGAAAAAGCCCACCCCATTGAGAATGGCGAGCCTATATGCTGGCGTGGAGCGGATTCCGGGGCGGTAGTCGCCCCCGGCTGTCGGGTCTGGTTAAGTTGCAGAGCTTTCGCAATATCTTTTCAGCTTCAGCAGCAGCGGCTCATACACACTGCGGTGTGCGTTTTTCCCCAACAGGCGAAACATAATGCTGTTCAGTAGATTGTTGGAACGCACCATGCAATGAAAGGAAGCAATGGTATCAGTGCCTTCTTCCCGGAACTGCCATATTCCAGTGCCTAACAACCCACCAGCAATGTAGGATTCCGATATTTCCTGATTCGGCTCTATCTTGTCAATTCGGCGGGTAAAATCGCTGATAATAACGGGTTTATAGCCGTACTGATGGCGTATTTCAGAACCCTCGTTTACGGAATCCGAGTTCAGCAGGTAGCATTTATAGATGGGTATCCATTTTTTCCAGTTCGGATAGTCCGACACGACGGTGAAGACTTTTTCTATTGGGGCGCTGATTCGGATTTCGTCTTTACAGTCTATGGATGGCATAGAACCTCCTTCAAATGACAACCAGATGGTATTGAAAAAAGGGCTATAGGTCATCAATACTGACCTTAATGCTTTCTTCGCTAGCACGTTGTTCCACGAGCTTTAACAATTCTGCATCATCGATCAGTTCCATTAGTGCCTCGTACGCTTTGGCGGGTACGCAATAAAACGCGGGCTCATTTCGGTTCAACACCGCAATTGGCATACCATTTCCGCTGGCTACAACCTTCATGGGGTTTGATTTGAGTTCGGAGATGCTGGCAGCTATCTCTGTAAGTATCTGATATGTCAAAACATTTCGCCATTTATAGTTGATGATAAGACCTGATTATAGGTCTTTTAAAAGGCCTCGTTAATGGTGCGTAACCAAGTGCTCCCAGGGAACTGATAAAAAATGGCCTGTTTTATTCATTCATACAACGTGGCGATCTATAAAAAGACTTATAAAACAGAATCTTAGGGTTTGTGGTCGTGTTGTTTAACCGCTAAACCAACCGAGAAACTACAGAGAACTCTCTGGTGCTTAAGAAGATCGTGACATCTGGCCCGAACCTGATCTCAGCTCTGAACCTTCAACCATTGTGCACGTGGCATTCTATACAAAACATGCCTCTTCAACTCACTACCATCCGGCACTCTGGGATGCTCAAAATACTCATCATTAAACACCATGCCGATCCGCTCCATTACCCGCCGTGACGGAGTATTAATCACCGCAGTAAAAGAAACAATCTCATCCAAACCCAGCCCATCAAAACCAAAATTCAACGAAGCTAAAGCCGCCTCTGTGGCATACCCCTTACCCCAATGCTCTTTAGCCAGTCGCCAGCCAATCTCAACACACGGGCAGAAGGGCAGATTATCGGTAGGCGCATGGATACCCACAAAACCAATGAATTCAGAGGTGGCTAGCTCTTCCACCGCCCAAAAGCACCAGCCGCGTTCGTTTATCAGGCGTTCGCAGGTGTTGGCTATAACATCGCTTTCTGACCGGCTCAGCACTGAAGGGAAGTATTTCATTACTTCCTCATCTGCATTTATTCTGGAAAATGGCTCTCTGTCTGCTGGTTGCCATTGCCTTATCAGTAAGCGTTCAGTCTTGATGGGTGTCATATGCGTTATTCTGCTTGTATGGTCTCAGATGCGCCTTGGTCTATCGTTAAGCAATTCAGCTTGTTCAGGTAGATATGTAACTGTCAATTACTGCTTCGTTCATATCCCGTCAGGATGTTCACTGATAGACGTGCACGATTTTACCAACTATGTGATCTTTTGGAACGGTCCCCCAGACTCGACTGTCAGCGGAGTGGTCTCTGTTATCGCCGCTAAAGAAATAGTGGTCCTCAGGAATTATCCATTCATCGTCATTGATCGGTGCTCGGGAGTTATCAACTATGATCTGATAAGAATGCGCTCCGTTTGTTTCTTCCAGCACTGTAAAATTTCCAGATTGACCCAAAGATGTCTGCGGAACGGGAACTCCGTTTATATAGTATTGCTTTTCGCGATAGGAAATTTTGTCTCCGGGCAATCCAACAAGCCGTTTAACGAAAAAAACAGATGGTTTCGGAGGGTACCTGAAGACATACATTTTACCTTGCTCTACTTCAAATACTTTGTCAGAAGCATCCTGTTTCTCCACGATAACATATGAGCCTTTCGGTAGTGTTGGCTCCATGGAAGAAGACAGCATGGAGTAAATATCGTAAAAGTAGACCCTGAGAATATAGATGGGGCCAAGAATCAAAGCCAATATTAAGGCTAACCCATACCAACGGCTGTACCACTTGCGCTCTATTGCTTTCTTTGATCGGATAATACGAATTGAATGAAAAATGCAAATCAGGTTTACTGAAAAAACTATGGTTCTTGCCAGCGATGTTTCTATCGCTTGTAATTGAGTAAAATGCGTTAAAATCCCGGCTAGCAAAAAAGTACCCAGTATATAAAGTATGCCGGTGATCAATCTGCCGACATATATCAGCGACAACCCATTAAAGAAAAAGCCAAGCACAACGCTAATCCACGCTTTGGGCTCCTTCGACTTTATCTCTGCTTTCATATTTTGAGTATCATTCATTTTTGGTTTCTAATATTGGTTACGAATTTTCGAAATGATTTAACGCTAACCCATAACGAATGGCAAGTTCGCATTCGCGGTGCTCGAAACTAGCATTCAGTAAATTTCATACCCTTAAAGCGCCGTTCAGGATCACCCCTGGAAACCCGGTGATGCTGCAGCCGCTGCTGGCTCTTCAGCGCTTCTTTTTGATTAGCCATACAATCAGCCAACTTGGCATTCAGCAATTCTATGGCAATCTGCCGATTACGATGCTGGCTACGTTCCGATTCCACGCGAACACTCAAGCCAGTAGGGTGGTGCAGAATCTGCACCGCCGATTCGGTTTTATTAACATGCTGACCACCCGCGCCGCTTGCCCTGCAAGTGGACACTTGGCATTCCGACAGATCCAGACTGATTTCAGCCGGTACCATCCAAAGCCGCACATCAAAAAACCAGTTCTTGCGCCCATGGTTGGGTCGATAAGGGCTTGGGCAGGTCCATTGAAAGGTTCCGGTCCATCGGTCCACAAAAGCCCGAAGCTTTTCTTGATCGCCGTCGGTACCTGGGCCGATTCGTAAGGTTGCAGATCGGCAGGTACCTGGCTCACGCCCGGGTTCCTCTTCCAGCAATTGTGCTTTAATCCCGGCCTTATCAGCTTCCTGAAGGCAGCGCTTAACCGCCAATGCAACGGCCAGCGCGCATTCGCTGGGGCCCTGGCCTGCGGAGAACTGCAGTAAATCATTCACAAGCACCTCCTGGCCCGGGTTTGGCCTGCTGGTTCTTGTAGGTTAATACGGGAGCCAGTTCGGCCACCAGATCAATCAATCGCGCCTCCAGCAAATCCGCAATCACAGAATCCACTTTTTTATAGGCTTCTGGCGCCTCTTCAAAAAGCAGATTGCGGTCATCGCAGATTACACGACTTCCCATTGATGTACGAACCAGATCAGCAGCCTTGTAACGGCCTTTAAGCCGCGCCATGCACTCGCCGCGCTGCCATTTGCGACCGGCACCATGAGCCAGGGAATACAGGCTTTTTGCGTCTGGCCTGGGCCTTACCAAATAGCTGCTGTCGCCACGTGAACCGGGTATCACAACAAACCCGGCATCGGCGGGTGCTGACCCTTTGCGATGTATCCAGGCATCCGTGCCAAACTCCGGTGCAGGCGCCACAAAGTTATGATGAACATCCAGCTTTCGTTCCAGCTCTAATGACAAAGCCGCCGCCAACCGGGTACCAATCAGCTCCCGATTCAGAAAAGCCCATTCCAGAGCCTGATTGTGCTGTGCCAGATAGTCCTCCGCTTCGGGCGTGCCCTGAATCAGGCCTGCATGGCCAAAACATTCCACATGCTCCCGCAATATCTGTTGCCCCAGGCCTCTGGAGCCACTATGTACCAGCAACAGCGCCATGCGCTTATCCAGTCCCAGCTGCTCCATGGCCAATTCATCATGCACATGAATCACTTTCTGGAATTCAGCGAAATGATTGCCGCCGCCAATGGTGCCAATGTTATGGGTATTCAGTTGCAACTGTATGCTAGCTTCACGCTCCCAGCTTCCCTGTTCCGTAAAAGCAGACTGCCGCAATCGCTTTTCCCATTTATCCAGCTTGATTTTTCGTGTTGGTACATCGGTAGTGAAGAGCGACATACCACAGCCAATATCATTCCCGACCAGCGCCGGATAAAACCGGCCTCTGCTCAGGCAAGACATACCCACAGGGTAGCCACGCCCAGGGTGCAAATCCGGCAGGCCCACGACAGTATCCATCCCGGGCAGGCCGGCAACATGATTAAGTTGTTGAAGTGCGTCACCTTCAATCCAGCTGTTTTCAGACGCGATGAGACGAACCGAAGCGTTCGTCCGGTTAGGGGAATTGCCCATAATACAAACCTGTTAAACAAGTAAATACACACCGCCCGGAAATCCGGGGGAGTTGAAGATGTCAGCTTGCAGTGGGCGAATAATGCCTGGCCGAAGGGCCGAGTGGTGTCCTACCCAATCTGCAAGGAGGATTGCGATAATTGATTCATATTGTTGTCCTCCTGAGTTGAGTGGTGGTGTTGGGGTGAAAGTGGAGGCAATGATACTCGGCTTGGATAGAAAATCAACAGGGAAATTCCGGCTTTAACAAAGAACGATTGGCCTTGGAAATGATGATTCACGGTAAACACCCGCAAGCGTTGGAAGAGAGCGCAGGTATTGATATAGACTGAATTCCAATTGGAAAGATGTAAATAACTATGGCAGGCAATTCCGATGGATGCACCCATTACCGCTGCGGCGCAGGCATTAGCCGAGGGAAATACCCTGAGTGCTCTTAACCATATCGCGTTACGTAACGATGCTCCCGCACTGGCGCTACGGGGAATTGCGATGGCGCAGCTCGGGGATTTTGCCAGAGCCAGAGAGTTATTAAAAAATGCAGCTAGCGCCTTTGGGCGCAATAAGGCGCTGGCTCAGGCACGGTGCGCGGTTGCCGAAGCCGAAATTGCAATCGCCCTGCGTGATTTGGGGTGGCCATCCACGGTGCTGGAGACAGCACGAAAAACCCTGGAAACTCACGGCGATCGGGCAAATGTCGTTCACGTGCATTATTTGCAGGTGCGACATTTATTGCTGACCGGCCAAATCGATGCCGCTGCCGCTATGCTCGCTGAATTCGAGCCTTCAAACTTACCGCCGGCTTTTAAGGCGATACATGAGCTGTCAACGGCCATCATAGCGATACGATACCTGCACGCAAAGGTGGCCCGTAATGCGCTTGCCCGGGCCGAGGCTGCCGCCCAGCAAGCCGGTATCCCTGCGCTGCAGGCGGAAGTGGCAAGCGTGTGGCGTGAACTGAATCTACCCGCAGCACGCTTGCTCACGCAAGGCGGGGAGCGTCTGTTACAGCTTGATGAAGTCGAATCCTTATTGGCATCCGGTGCTTTCATTATCGACGCCTGCCGGTTAGCCGTGCGCCAGGGTGAACATGTTATCTCTCTGGCAAAGCGACCGGTGCTATTGACTCTGGTAAAGGCATTGGCTGAGGCATGGCCGGGGGATGTGCCGCGAGACCGGTTGATTGAACGGGCCTTCCATATAAAGCGTGGTGATGAATCGCTACGCGCGCGCTTGCGCGTGGAAATCGGACGGCTTCGGGCGGAAGTAAAAACGCTGGCCGATATAAACGCGACAAAAGCGGGGTTTGAGTTGGCAATCAAATCCGCAGATAAGGTGTTTTTATTGGAGCAACCGGTTCAAGACAAGCATGCCGAGGTGCTTGCTCTGCTGGCCGACGGCGAAGCCTGGTCAAGTTCGGCGATTGCGCTTGCATTGGGTTCGAGCCAGCGCTCGGTACAGCGCAAGCTCAACACCTTGCTGGCGGAAGCTAAAGTTCAGTCATTTGGTCAAGGCCGGGCGCGGCGTTGGCTGTCGCCAGTGGTTCCGGAATTCGCGACAACTTTGTTACTCCCACACTCGATGGCAGTGGATTAGGATGACACTGCAAATTCAGTCAACGAGGATATAACCATGAAACAGTCAAACGCTAATGTCATTGATGAATATGGGCCTTTTGCCGGTGTGGACACGGTGCACGGCGTTACTTACGACGGTCAGCATATTTGGCTGGCATCCGGAGAAAAGCTTCATGCGATCGATCCTGCCAGTGGCAAGCAAACGGCCTCTCTGGACGTTACCGCGAATGCCGGCACGGCCTATGATGGAAAGTACCTGTATCAAATCGCCGAAGATCAGATTCAAAAAATTGAGCCGAGCAGCGGCAAGGTGCTTGCTACCATTCCTACACCTGAAAGTGGAAATTCGGGGCTGGCCTGGGCGGAAGGCAGCCTTTGGGTAGGAGGGTATAAAAGTCGCAAAATTTACCGCATCAATCCGGAAACGGGAGCGCTTATTAGTACAATCGAATCCAATCGCTTTGTTACCGGGGTGACCTGGCTGGACGGTAATCTCTGGCACGGCACCTGGGAAGGGGACGAAAGTGAATTAAGGCAGGTGAATGCTGAAACCGGCGAAGTGTTGGAGACGCTTAAAATGCCACCCAATATTGGTGTATCCGGACTTGAGTCCAATGGTAAGGATCGATTTTACTGCGGTGGCGGGAATAGCGGCAAGATACGAGTGGTGCTTCGCAGCGAGTGATATGACTTAACTTTTTTAAGGAGGGCAGGATGATAGAGATTCAGGTTGGTTTTGTTATTTTTGCAAAGCGCAATATCAGGCCCTTAAATCAGTATCCTGCCGATACCCTATTTTTGATAAATGCACAGCGCCTGGGTATCCGGGAAGTTTAAGGTGTCAGCTTGCGGTGGGCGATCCTTGGTATGCGCTGGTCATTACTCAACTTTTCATTAAGTGTCTTTAACTTGTTCAGGCTTATGTGGAATTGCCCGTTGCTGGGTAGCTGCTTGCCGGAAAATTGCTCCCAAACTATCTCGCCAGGGCCGTTGTAGATCTCCTCAAAGGATCCGTCGGAGTGAATTTTGATGACGATCGTGTGTTCCGGCTTACTGCGAAAGGCCGCTGTTTTGGACTGGGTCGCCTTAATTTCTACCTTTGTGCCAGTTTTGGAAATGGCATCATAGCCTTTATTGGATGCGGGCATTAACTCAAGATCGTATGCGTCAGCGACCAGGCACTCCCCGAGGCTGCCAACCATATGACCGTCGGGAGTAAAATGCCTGCCGGGGAACATGGATTCCAGCTCTGTCACTGTGGCATACAAGCGCTCTACTAATGTCTGAAGTTTCTCGTTATCCATCGTTTCTTAGTCTGATGCCTAATTTTCCAGTTACTATACGCATCCTTTCTGGCCACATTGATATGCTCAAGTATGGCTTGGAATGCAGTGTTAAAGCGTTTTAATTTATCAAGCGATTAAGTTTCAACGTAGTTTAAGCCAAGAATTCTGAGTTAACCCGGTTGCACTGAAAAACCAGTTCAGTCCCAAACTCTACATCAGCAGTTGACTTTGTGCTGGTAAGAGAGCCTCTGCTTTCAGCATGTAGCTTCAGTAAATCGTAAATGGATAGTTGATGAAAATTTATAGAAGCTTCTAGCAAGTCTTCAATATTGAATCTATTGTTGGCGACGTTGTTCCCTGTATTTAGGCGCCTCGATGAGCCAGTCAGATCTAGCCAGATGACTTCCATGTCAATAATATCGAAGATAGCGACAATGCAGGAATAGCTTGCTGCTCCTATAAAAATTCTTTGTTCAATGGTTCTGGCATCAAATATCTCACCGGCCTGTCCCATTTCATCCCTGAGCATCCATCCGGCATTTGCCTGTTGCGCAGGAAAACAGCCTCCCTCGTAAACCCTAACGTCCATAGCTATGTACCGTATAGTGCTATCCGTAATTGACCCTAACTCTATATCGATAAATTCGCATGCGCCATCGGGGGCTGGAGCAAAGGTTATGTCGCCGCTATGCACTGCATTGTAACCTCTTTCCTGGTTGCGGCTGCGCAGATTGTAGTAGGCAATCTCGGAATGGAACTTAAGATCTTTTGTTAAGAAGCAAGCAGATAAATCTATATCATCCCCTGTCCAGTGAACAAAGAAACGCAAAATGTCTCCGCCTTTCATCGGTATCCTGGATCCTCGCTGAATAACTTTTAGCCCTTCAGAGGCGGCCCTCATTTGTAGTGGTACGGGGCTTTTTCTAAGTTCTGGATCAATCCATACGCTACCGAGAGCGGGCAAGGCCGCGAATCTATTCATTAAGGTATTAACAAGCAAGTCTTCTAAAGAATCCAGGATCTGGGGGGCAATATAAGGCATAAGTCCCTTAAGCACTTTTACATTGGCTATCTGCCCTTTGGGGATCGCTACCCGGATCATTTCATTGCTATGACTCCCATGCATTCTTGCTGATCCTTGGTGTGCCTTTCTGTATCTGAAATGGCCAAGCATCTGAATTAGCACACGAGTATCTACTTTTGTGGCAACTTTCGTAAACTCCTGTAATAGATCGTGTGCTTTGTTTTCGTCAAAAGCTCTCAATAGATGATCCATTCTCCGAGCGAACTCACCTGGCTTGGTGCTTAGTTTTGTTACGAGTTCCTCTAGGGAGCGGGTTTCAATAGCGCGCTCGATGTGGCCATTAAACCCAATAAGGCTACCTGATCTTAGCTGACTGGCTATCTCCCTTGACTTTCTAGCATGTTCAAAGCTTCCTATATGTAAGCAGTGAAACAGCCTTTTCCACTTTTCTTTATGCCGCAGAATGTCATCTGGATTGATGACTGGTTCAAGGTGTGAAACAATCCATTTTCGGTGCGGTCTTGATAGTCTGAATCTGGTGTTTTCTGATAGAGATATGTCACCATGTGCTAGATAGCTAGCAATACGTAGCAAATCTGTAGAGGTGTTTATTTTAAGGTTTGAAAAGTGTTCCTTTTTGGTTATCAAGCCCTCAGCTATTAGTTGACAACGTGTTTCTTTAAAGGGGATAAGCTCTGGAGTGAATTTCCTTAAATCTTCCTCGGAATGTGTGTGCATAAATGAATGAATTATATTTCGATCTGTTTCCGATAGAGAGGCGTTTGCTGTTAGAAGCTCATTAAATATATCGAAATATTCACTGATAGAAATTATATCGATAGATTCGTACTTCAAGTCTGCTGTAAGTGGATGTCTGGCTTCTTTTATATAGTCCGGTTTCCATGTGCCAAAAGTTAAGTAATGGGCGATTGCGTTGAAGAATAGTCTGGTCTCTGATTCTGAGTAGATTTGTGCAGGGAAATTTGGGTACATTGGTTCCCAGGTTTTATCAGCACCAACTAGTTTTTTCAGAGTAGAATATATCTCTACTCGCATATCGATACTGCTTGCCAGCGCGTTAAGGGTCGGCTCTGTAAAGATGAAGCCAATATTCATAGCTTCCAGCTGAAGTTGCATTTTGGTTTCATCGTCGCCTGTATCTACTTTGGGTAGTACCAGTGCTTTTCGCTTTCGAATTGCGATTTCCTGTGCAGAAATCAGAGGTCTTTCCTTGTGGGTTATCGGCCTTGGCCTGGTCTTGTCTGCCTCGGTTCTGGGCTGTGCAGTGATCTTTTCCCATAACCTCTGATAGATGTTTACCATTAAGTAGATTCCTTAAACTTTTTAGTGCTAAACTACAACCGAGGCTATGGTGATCCTTCCTTCTAAACTCTGTCCGAATATAGGGTCACCGCTTTCCTCATCAATACTATTTTCCGGCTTTTATCTAAGAAAAAATCTTGCTATTTCTGTATCACGGCTCCGTTGCGCGGTGAAGTATTAAGTATTCTTAGCACTGTCTTTTTAACTCTATTTCGTCATATGAGACCATTATTCTACTTCACTTAATCGTGTAAAAAATACTCTAAATAATTAAAAAATCAGAATTTTTTGTGATTACTCCGTCTACGTTATCAAGCTGAGCCGGAGATAACATGAGCGCAAATACAGCAACCTTCCTGTTTGAAGTCATTGGATCTAATGAAGCCTTTAATGTACTTGAGTTCAAGGTAAGCGAATCTGTATCTGAGCTGTATAACATTGATGTAACTTTAGCCACTGAAAACGCCAATATTGATCTGAGTAGCTTACTGGGAAAAGCAGCAGTCCTGACATTGCTGGTTGAAAATCATCCCTCACGCCTTTTTCATGGAGAGCTTGTACAGGCTCAGCAACAAGAATCCGGCAGGCGGCTCACTACCTATACTTTTACTCTGGCACCAAAGTTCTGGTTTTTGCAGTATCGAAGCGGTTGCCGAATTTTTCAGGACAAATCAGTCACAGATATTATTCAGCAGTTGTTCTCTGAAGCACGTATTGAGCCCGATGACTACCGGCTGGTCTTATCCGGCGCCTACTCTAAGCGTGAATTCTGTGTGCAATACCACGAATCGGAGTATCACTTCCTTTCCCGCCTGATGGAGGAGGAAGGCATCTTCTACTACTTTGAGCATCATTTAGATCGCCAGGTAATGGTAATAACCGACCAGACAAACACCTTTAAACGGATTGAAGGCGGGGGCACCATTCCCTACCATGCCAAAACAGGTATGCGCCCTGATCACCCAATCATCTATGAGCTCGCCGCGCAACGACAAACCGTTCCCAACGAAGTGGTAGTGAGCGATTATAATTTCGAGAAGCCAAGCCTTTCGCTCTTTTCACAACAATCTTCAGGCGGGTCTTCCTTCAGTCACTATCATTACCCTGGTGACTTTGATTCACCCGCTGCAGGCCAGCATATCGCAGCAACCCGGTTATCTGCTTATTGCGCCCGCGGTGACACGCTTCAAGGTAAAACAGACCAGCGATACCTGGCCGCCGGGGGCCGTTTTTCAGTCTCAGATCATGAGAATACTGGCCTTAACCAGGAATACTTCGCCCTGGAAACGGTGATTCACGGTAAACAGCCGCAAGCATTGGAAGAGGGCGCTGGGTCAGGTGGTACTGAGTTTTTTATCGAATTCTTAGCGATTCCCAATACAGTTGATTTCAAGGCACCGTTGATTCATGAAAAGCCCCACCTGGAAGGGATACAGACAGCCTTTGTCGTTGGGCCAGAGGGCGAGGAAATCTATACGGATAAGTTTGGCCGAATCAAAGTACAGTTTCACTGGGATCGGGAAGGTGCGTATAACGAGGATGCTTCCTGCTGGGTGCGTGTCAGTCAGGACAATACGGGTAATGAGTGGGGCGCAATGGCCATACCCCGGGTGGGTCAGGAAGTCATTGTTTCCTTTCTGGATGGGAACCCCGACAGGCCAATCGTAACGGGTACACTGTTTCATGCTGTTAACCGCACCCCGTATGACTTGCCTGCCCATAAAACAAGATCAGGGATTAAAACCCAAAGTTATCCCGGCGGTGGAGGTTACAACGAGCTACGTATAGACGATAAAAAAGGCAGCGAACAGATCTATGTGCACGCCGAAAAGGATTTTGATGCCTACATCAAGAATGACTATAAAGCAGGCATAGATAACGATAAACATACCACCATTGAAGGTAGCCACCACGAAGCCACAGAAGGCGATTTCCATCAAACGATTGGCCAAAATACCAATATTAAAGTTGGTAGCACCCATTCCCAGTCCATAGGCAAAGACCTGCAATTAAAGATAGGCAACAACCAGTTCGTTCAGGCGGGCCGCGAAGTTCTTCAAAAAGCCGGCACTAACCTTGTAATGGAAGCCGGTATGGCCATTACCTTGAAGGGGGGAGCCGGCCTGGTAGCCATCGACCCGTCAGGTGTATGTATTGTTGGCCCCACTGTCAGGATCAATAGCGGCGGCTCGGCAGGGCCAGCCCAAAGTGCTGCACCCACAGCACCTGTATCCCCACAAACGCCAGAAGCGGGCACTCCGGGAAAACAAACCACAATCAAATCGCCATCCGGAAGAAAGCGCGATGGCATAGAATTTAATCCTGGCGCCGCTTCAGATTACACGCTGGAAAATGCGCCTGCTGACCCACTTCAGAGTACGCAAGGCGCCAATAGTCACACCCCCGAATCAGCGCTAGTGAACCTTGAGCCCGAAGAAACCCAGGACTGGATTAAAGTCCGGGCACGCTATGACGACCTTTGGCAAACGCCACTGGTAGAAGCCAAAGTTAACGTCACCGTTGAGGGCGCTCCAGTCATTCAGGAACAGCCTCTACAAACAGGCACTGGCAAAAATAGCCGTGCTACCTCGCAAGCGGCAGCCGAAAAGACGCAGGACGAACCCGGCACCCTAATGGTGGCAGGAACCCCCAAAGGCAAAGCAGAGTTGGCGTTTGTCAGTGAGCCTGGAATGGAGCAGCAGATTGATTCCTTGCGCAACGCTATTGGTGCCCGGCTAAACGGTGCCTACCTTGACCTGCTAGAGAAGATGTCTGAATTTCAGGCCCAGTGGGATAATTATGGGCCGGCCTCTATCCCCATGAGTGGCGCCGAAGGCCTAATGAGCGGCGCAACCGATTGGGTTAAAGACCAGGGCGACTTGTTGGAAGCCCGTACCTGGAAGGAGTTAGGTAACACCATTGCCGACACTGCCAACAATGTCTGGGACTACACCGCCACTTACGCTCGCGACAAGTTTAATGACATTAAAGAGTCGGTAGGCGAGGCTAACGAGTTTATCGACGAAGCCACAGACAACTTTTTCAACTGGAACTGGTGGAGCCAGCAGGCAGAAGAGGCGGGAGATTCGCTGGAGGAAACAGCGGTTCGCTTTATTGATGACGTAAAAAGCGATCTTGAGCAGGCCGCAGAAACGCTGGAATCCTCAACGGAAAAGGCGCAAAAAATCTACCATCATCGTCATGCCATTATGGAGCTGCCGCAATTGCTGGCTGAAGGTAATGCCAGCCGGGTTGAGCAATTTATCGACAATGTGTTGATGGATATCGAGCCAGAAATCGCTAATGAAATTAAAAACAACCCGGATTGGTCAGCTGTACTGGAGCTGATCGCCGACCATGACACCATTCTGACCTATCTGGCCTATATCAGCCTGTTTATGGAGGCCATACCCCCCAACTTCTATGCCTATTTGAGCGGTAAAGGCGGCGCCTATGTATTGATGGAAGTGTTGCTGCTGATACTTTGCTCGCTTTTGTCGGTAGGTACTGCAACGGCCGGGCGGATTGCCATGCTATCTGCGCGCCTTACCAGCCTGGCCGCCAAAGCAGGTCAAACCGGTAGAAAAACACAAAAAGGTGCCGCCGCGATTCGTTCCCTTGCAAAGAGTATCGAAGACTTTGCTGCGGCTGCTCAAGATATGCACAGTTTGGGCAAAAAGCTCCGTAAAGCCCGTAATAGCAATATTAAAGTTAAAGGCAGCTCCGGCACGACGCTTGAAGCCAAGAAGAGGCAGGAAAAACGCAATAAGAAATGTCGTGTCTGTGGTAAGGAGAATCGCAAAACGCCAAGGCATATGCGTGGATCGGTGGAGTACGATTAATGGAAGATATTTTACCAAAAACGGGGTATCGTGCCCGGATAGAAAAAGCGGTAAAAAATGATGCCGGCCATCCCATAAATAACGGTATCGCCATGCAGGCGCATCATCTATTGTCGGCAAAGGGTGTACAATTGGCTGCGATGGGGAAAAAGCTTGAGGCGCTGGGGTACGACATTAATGTGCTAGAAAACCTAGTGTTGCTGCCATGCACCTTGCAAGGGGCTTGTTATTTGAAGGTGCAATTGCACCGTGGTAATCATGGCTATCACGATGATGATCACCCAAGGTCTTATCACGAGGAAGTGAAAGCCAGAATTCAGAAGCTGCGGAAGTACCTAAAAGACTGTGAAAGCTGTGAAAGCCGGTCTGATCGGGAGCGAACGCAGAAAAAAGTACAAGATAAGATGGATAAAGTGAGTTTAAAGCTGTTGGAGTTGATAATCGATTTCAAGATTCCTCTGACTCGTATTTTTCTAAGCTTTCACCCAGAAAGTGAGATTGGCTGTTCTAACGCGGATAATATATCCGATCACTCGGAAGATTCCTGTTACTCAGAAAGGAACCACTTGCAGAATCAATCTACAGAACAGAAAAATGAGAAAATCGACTATCGCCATAATACACAATATCAACTCAGGATTGGTCAATGAATTCATTTGACGAAAATTACTATATTGCTTTTCATACTAACTATGATCGTCATCCCAGATTGACCCCGACAAAAGGAAGTGAGGATGTCATCTTTGATGGCGGGGAGTTTTCGGGAGCTCCTCTTTACTTCGTGAATGGATATCGAGATGAGGATATTGCAGCTGGCCGCGTTGAGCAAATTGGCGATGTGCTATTTGATGGTACGGATCTGATTGTATCGGAAAAAATAAAAAATCACTTGGAGAGATTTGAAATACTCAATCTACAACTTTATCCAGCTATATATATCGATAATAACGATAAGTGGCATGATTCCTATTGGTATTTGAATTTCACTGATGAATGGGAATGCTGGGATAAAAAACACTCTGTTTATACGCCACCCGAAGATCCAACTGATCCATATGATTACGCAGAAATTGAAAAATACTCCTTGGATAGCAATATTCTTTCAGGAATTTCTGAAGAGGAGCGACTGATTTTTAAGATGGGCGGGGCATCTGTTTCCTACGTTTTTGTACACCAGCGTGTAGCCAAATATGTCTTAGAGAGTTGTAATGCTACATTGAGATTTATAAAAGTAAGTAAATTTGTGCAGGGTATGCAGTACCAAATTTAAAGGATATTAAGCTATCGCCCAAATAATATAGCGTTAATGGGTTTGGTGATTATGGGATAAATACAAGCCGGGTAATATTTTAAACGTGTGCTTTCTAGTTAGATATAGCTTAACTTGGTGCGTTACATTGGAAAAGATGATTTGTTTGGTAATAAAAACAAATTAAGTAGCTCTGCTAAGAAATCGCTCCATATCCGCGGAAAGTGGTCGGGCAATATCAAATTTACCAAACTTACTGAGAAATATGGGCCAATTTCTAGAGAGGATCCCACTGTGCCTAAAAAACGGATGAAGCCATATCCAATCGAGTTCCCAATTTGGTTCGGAACCTTCCCTCTCCCGCCATCTGAATAGACCGCCACCGTAGAGTCTGTAAGGTGTTGGCTCGTCTTCTTCTAACAGGTCATATGCTAATTTTGTAAATAGGAAACCCATGTATGTGCCCGGACCCTCCAAGTGTTCACTGGCTTGATACTGAATGAAGTCGAATTTAAGTTCGCGTTTGAAGTAATATGCGAATGTCTGTAGTTTTCGTCGCAGATCGTATGCTGAATTTTTATCAATAAAGATAAGATCACTTGGTGAGTGATAGTCAATTGATGTTGGGAGAGTTATTGTAAAATCGTCCAATACTGTTACCTGTGCATATTTCGTAAAATATTCATGGCAGAATGCTGCTATATATTATTGTCTCTCCATAAGGAAAAGAATGGAAGCCATTTCGTTGTAAGCACTTTTTATCGTTGCATTGAGCTATATGCACTATAAGCCTGACTCGAATACCGGGTGTTCAAAAAGGGCTTTCGTGGGGTTTTCGCTGCAATAGATTGCGAGTGGGGCGCAACCACTTGCGTCAACAAATCGATAGGCAGAAAACTGAAGATATTTCTTTCAAAGGTTCCGTGCTTTACAATCTAAAGGCAGGAAGATGACTGATTTTAATGAAGAGTATTTTATTATTCTTGAGAATGATAAACCGTGCTACCCGACGTTAGCTGCTAAAGGCTCTACTTCGGACCGACCCTACGGGCGGCGAGAGCTGAGCCGGGGTGGGCCCCCTTTGATGTTCATTGATGGGTTTCGGGATGAGCACCTTAGAGATGGGGTAAGAGAAGTGCTGACAGACGTGTTGTTTGACGGTGCTAATATGGTTGTAACATCAAAAATAAAAAATGGTCTGGAGCAATTTGATATTGATGGCCTTCAGTATTATCCCGCAATATATATCGATAATGCAGGCACCTGGCACGAAGACTACTGGTACCTGAATTTTTATAAGAGAATTGATTGCTGGGACAGGAAGTTATCGGCTTACGATTCCGATTTTGATGAAAGCGATCCACACAACTTTGCAGATGTGGATAAATACAGCCTGGATGCCGACAAGCTAGCGAAGATCCCTGAAAAGAAGCGAATTATGTTCAAGATGGGGCGTTCCACCGGTCAATATATATTTGCACATAAAAAAGTTGCAAAGTTTCTTTTGCTGGAACAGATCCCCAGTATGAAATTATTCAAAGTCTCGGAATTTGAAGAAGGCGATCAGTTGTAGGGGTGTCAGATTTAGTCTGAACTAATACACTTTAACTCTCATTTTTGCCGATCAATTTCCATTCAATTTTGTAGCCCTTAGCTATACCGACGCCCGAGTCCAAGCCAGACTCCAAAATCACATCAACTCCCTCATCCTCAAGAGGATCGTCCAGGGGCTCCCCGTCAGAATGGCAAGATGAAACATCTACACACTCGCCATCCTCAAACTCTGCATGGAGCTCATAGGTAGATACAAGTTCATCGTTTTTATAGATTAGGACCCTAAAATCCTTATCAACGTCCACAGCACTTCCTTTATTTTGAATATGTGAGCAAGACCAAGCTGAACGCCCCGAACAGGGGCGCCACCAGGCGTCCCACAGCTTAGGCTTGTTAAAGCCTTTGGCACCAAGACTCAGCCTCATTTACATACGCTTTATAAAACTGCAGCCCCAAATATGCTATTGAAACAGGATGCAAATCACGTATTCTTTCTCTTAAGTGATGCCAAGGTGGATTGTACCACTTCCCTCTATTTTTAAACCTGACCACTTCTGGATCGGCGGGAACGAGCCTGGCATCAAAGTCAAGCAAAATGTCAGGCGAATCCAAATCTATGGTCAATGTACCATTTTCCAATTTTGAGGATATGGAATTTAAATGAAACCCTCGACCAAGCTTATCGGCGACCATAACTTTTAGAGGCTTCGCTACCGTTACAGAAACACTATGCATTTCTGCATTCCTCGCCTGCCTTAAAAATATCAACAAAGGGTCCTTCTTTCTAAGCTCTGTATAGGGTTTGTGCCACTGCTGGAATCCTTTTCTTTGTTTAAGAGTTCTTTCGGTGAACTCCCATGCTCTTTCTATCCTAAACAAATAATTTTCCCAATTTTCCTGGAAGACCTGAAAAGACGTAGTGTTTTTCATTTCTTCTAATGCATTCTCAGCAATATTTAAGTCTTTTTGTGGTCCTGACAAGAGCATAATATTTTCTAAATTCAGATATATCGAATAATCATAGCCAATAGACTAAGTTTTCATCTTAAGTATTAGGCACCATTAATTTTCTCAGAGTCATACCTGCACAATTGGCACTTAAAGTCATCCTCAAGATAGCATCCTAAAAGAGACTCATCGTCAATATAGCCATTCCCACTGCAGGTTGACCCCTCTTCAACTGGGCCAATAACACCTTCACACGGAACATCTTCGATTAAAGGTTGAATACACTTCTCGTAATGATGCTTCTGCCTTGGTGAAAGTTCCGAAATATTCCCATTGTTACCGATTAAAAGTTTAGCCACCCCTACAGATGCACTGCAATCTAGCCCATTTTCATCCGCAAGCCGTTCTATGAGCTCTACAGAATTATTAACAATATGACTGAGAACTTCGATATTCATAGCTTCCTCCTGATTTAACGTCGCAAACAAGGGCGCCGTCCTGCTTGATTTGCCTTGTATGCTTTTCTTTTCAATAAGTATTGGTTTAGTAGCGATCCCTAGGTGCTCATAAATTGCTTCAGCTCTGCTGAATAGTTTTTCATCTCTAGTTAGAAGCACATAACAAAATGCGCCCATAGATATATGTACCGCATCGCTCGACACATTAGGAATCTTCGATGTCTTTCGAGATTTTTTCTCTGCTTTATACCCAATGATATCAAAGACACTACAACAACCCAGTATCCCTAGATAAATCGGCCATTCAGAATATTCCCCTTTTATACTTGGGTGGGGATCGAAGCCGAAAAATTGAGATAATGTTACGCTAGGAAACTTTTTAGAAACTATGCTCCATAGCTGATTGATTATGGCTCTCCCTTTTACATCACCAATAGACCCTTTTACATCACCATATTCAGCACGATTTCTATTAACATCATTACCATGTTCAATTAATTGCTCTAGCATCCCATTCCACTGTGGAGTAGTTGCATGTAAACGCTCCATAATAACCCCTCTTGATACTGGAGCATCTTTTAATAATTGGGTTAGTTCCGTTTGCAATGATGGCAATATGGCTTCCAACTCAACCACACTAGCCCCGCCGTTAAACCAAGCTATAAGAGCATTAAAAACCTCATCATCAAAATGTACTTGCCCAGTATTTTCAATAAATTCTTCATATACGGTAAACACTGGCCTAGCATCTATGGATGCGCCATTGGTAAACCTTTCATGCTCATCGAGCTTTACTGATATACAGACGGCTTTAGCTTTATCAAGAATTTCCAAATATTGATCAGGGTTCTTTGAGCGTGCGATTTCTCTAAAATGCTCTTTGGAATAGATCCATTCATATTCATCATGCGGAATTAAATCAAAAAGGCCTTCCAAAGCTAAACCTAAAATATTCTGGTCAATGTAAACACGAGGCTTTTCCATAGTTTCCCTGTAGCTAACGTTGGCGTTTACTTTTTATCTGATAAAGCTGAATTGTTTGTGGGAACCAAAAGCATGAAGTGTTCTTTATGTTTTTCAGCTATTCTTCCTTCCTCAACCCACTTTTCCACTGTCGCAGCGGTAAAACTAGGCTCTGAAAAATTTATATGTTTAATGGTATCTTTAAAAACATCTTGACTGAAAGCATCGGCTTTAGCGAGCGCTTCAAGAACCTCAGGCTTAAAGCTGTTAGAATGACATTTTTTATAGGTCGACAATGCCAGCTGCATATTCCCTGATGCATTGTTAGACTTTGCATATAAAGACCATGCTTGAGCACAAATAGCGTTTTGCAGCTTTAATTTTTCGATAGACTGGTATTTTGCATAAGCTAACCCTGCCAATCCAATTAGGACGCCTGCGGCACTAAAAATATCTTGTAGAGTCATCATAATCCTTTTTTAAAGCTAACGTTCGCGACAAGGGAGCCGCCAGGCGTCCTAAGCCCCCAAGGGGCGATTTTGGTTGCGATTGTTATGTTAATTGCTGCGATATATTGATGGTTATATCATCACCTTTTACCCAGTCTTTGCCAGACAAATCAATTGCCATTTGGGTACACCCATATTGATCATTCTGATCTTCAGAAGGAATGGGAAATAAAGGTATTCTAGTTATTCTTTCTGGCCCCTCCGGGATTGCAATTTGGAAAACTGCACATCCAAAAGAGATAAAAAGCATAGCATAAGGGTTATCTAGACTTGAACTCTCTTTCCTTACGAAGAGCATCGCGGATGACCCAACTCCAAAACTTGGTCCCAATAAAACTCTTTCAACCAAAAATAATGGCGAAGTAAAAATAGTTCCAGTTTCTCGATTCATTAACCAATCAATATGCTGGGAAAAATTAGGTAAAAGCTCGATAGGCACTATAGATAACGCCATTTTTACCAAGGTTTTATAAACTGCCAAAGGGATATAAGGCTCCCTTTCTATAGTCATTAAATGAGAATCCTGTGTATTCTCTTTAGGCACAAGAATCTTATTCACATCACCATCAATTTTTAGGGTTCTATTTTCTTTATCTACTTTTAATTTGCTTTCCTTGTCTCTGGTTTTATAACCAGGAGGCCTTTTCTTACCCTTTACACCGCCTAATATTCGAAAGACTTTGCTATATTTGTCAAAGCTATTCTCAATCTCTTCGGAGAAATACTTATTACACTCATCACATTCTTCCAATAGAATTACACGCTTATTGCCTATAGCTTCAGGTATCGCATGTGCAATTGTTTTAAACGAAGTCTGACTTTCGTCTTTTCCACAGAAACGACATTTCCGCGATTGCCTTGTTCCTATAAAGATCTTCTCTCCGACGTCTAGCCTTTCTAAGAAAATTATGTCGTAGCATTCTTCAAAGCCTTTTAATCTTTCAGCGAATTCCATTGCCCCCCCCCCCCCCCTTTCCGGAAACTGATCTTCCCCAGAAAAAGTAGACACAGTTTTAAGCGCACATACGCTCATATTCCTGCTCAAATACATTCGGGCTTTTATAACCCAGATAACTATGCCGACGCTGGCTGTTGTAAAACATTTCAATATACTCAAACACACAAGCATAAGCTTCCTGCTTGGTGGTGACATCCTCTGGGTAGAGTGCTTCTACTTTGAAGCGCGCAAAGAAGGATTCCATCGCCGCATTGTCCCAGCAATTGCCTTTTCTGCTCATGCTGGGCTGTACCCCCTCGTCATACAACAGCGCCTGGTATTCGCCTGATCGATACTGCACACCACGATCGGAATGCAGTATTAACCCCGGTTCAACATTGCGTGCCGCCACAGCCATTTCAAATGCATCTATGATCAATTGATTGGTCATGGTGGTATCCAGTGACCAACCGATTATCTTGCGAGAGAACAAATCCATCACCACAGCCAGATACACAAAGGCCTTCTCTATCTTGATGTAAGTGATATCTGAGACCCACTTTTCATCTGGTCGGCTCGCTGTAAAATCTCGCCTCAACAGATTATCACTGACATGATTATGTGCCAACACGTCTGGAAAATAGTTGTAGCCTTTCCCATTTCGAGCCATAAGCCCTTGTTCTGACATGATTTTGGCCACAGTATTCTCGCTTATGGCAAACCCTGACTCATTAAGCTCCAGCGTCATTCGAGGTGAACCATAACGAGATTTAAGCTCATGAAAGCGCTTCACCAACAGTCGCTCAGCTTCTAGCTTTCTCAAATCCCGAGCACTGGGCTTTCGATTCCGCCATTTATAGTACCCCGAACGACTGACCTTCGCCCATTTACACATCTTGGCCACAGCATACTGGCCGCGCAATGAATCAATGAAAGCGTACTTCACCACTTGTCTTTGCTGAAGTACGCCGTCGCCTTTTTTAGAAATTCGTTTTCCTCTTTGAGATCAGCAATCTCACGCTTGAGTTTACGAACTTCCTCACTCTCTTGCTTGGAATAATCGACACCGTTCATACTGTTGAACTGCTTCTCCGACAATCGCTTATATTGACGACGCCAATTATAAATCTGTCCAGGGTGAATCCCTAACTCTTTTGCCACTTCAGCTGCGCTGGTGTTGGGATCTTCAGAACGGCGAACAGCCTCTCTTCGAAAATCCTCGGTATAGTGGTTGTATTTGTTTTTACGCTTTTTAGGCATTGTTAATACACCTCGTTAGTTGGTAGTGAGGTGTCTACTTTTCTTGGGGAACTTGGAAACATAACGCCCGCGTAATAGGAGCGTGCTTGCGAGCGTCCTAAATGACGCGTTTTTTATGTGATGATTACAGCACAATTTGGGCACCATCATATGAATTCTTTGACTGATCTCTATGAACCGGTCCATAAGCTATTTCTCTAAGATCACCCAAATACAAATCATCAATTGGTCCTTCAATATCAGGCTTATCTATTGCCACCCTGAACTCTTCTTGATGGCAGAATATATTTCTTTTTCTAAAAGCGCCGACTTTACCTTCATATGTATTTGGGCAAAAATACTTCACATAGTCTGCCTTATACCTAAGATTAAGTTCTTTAAGCCTAGAATCTAAACGCTCCATAAAGGCATTAGCATTATGGATGAGAACAAAGTACTCCCCAAATTCATCCCATAAGCGTTCGTCAAATACTTTCCCCTCAGCAGAACGTGATATTGACTCTTCGCTAAGTACATACAAACAAAAAATATGTGAATATTCTGGAGCTCCCTCTCTCATACAAAAAGGGGCCGCTATTTTAAATTTTCTACCATCAATTTCTATCGATGCCCCTTCGTGTTGATGATAGCTACTAGCTAACTCAAATTTATCAAACTGCCCAACAGCCTCATTTTCACATCCGAAAAAAAAGTCTGCTGTATTGACATACACTCGGCCATTTTCAACAAAGTCAATTAGGTGTGCTTTTATTTTCGCGAATTTTATCAAGCAGTCACGCATTAACTTCCCTCATCACATAACATTTAAGCGTTTATAAGCTGTGCGCAGCATGAGCGTATTCAACGAACTTCGGTATATTTTGCCATGTTATTGGTTCGCCTGAATAAGATCTACCAAATAAAATAAAACCATTATAATCAACAGTTTGCAATGCTCGCCAGAATTATGCGAACTAATAACCCGGCAAAATATTCCGAACCAAACCACGTCCTTTTTAATTTCAACAAAAACAATAGCTTACAGCTTTGTCCGCACCATCAGAATATACCAGTCAAGAACCTTCGCCCTCATGCCCCCTTCCGATACTCCCCAGGCGAACACCCCATCCATCGCCGAAAAGCTCTCGTAAAACTCGCCGTGTCCGTATACCCAAGGTGTATCGCCAGTTCATCCAGTTTCATATCACTGCCCCTTAGCATTTGCGTTGCAGTCTGGCAGCGTTCTTCTTCAATAATGGCTCTGAAGCTGGTGCCTTCCTGCTCCAGTTTGCGGCGCAGGCTACGGGGTGACATGGCCATGGCTTTTGCCACTTCATCCACCGTGGCCACCAGTCCCAGCGGCCCTAGTATCTGTTGCCTTACCTGCCCGGCAAGCCCCTGGGTTTGCCGTTGTTCCAGTTGCTGGCGGCATTGGTCGTCCAGCATTCTTACCAGTTTGGCGTTAAAGGTGGGCAGGGGTTTGTCGGCGGCTTCTGCGGCTACCATCATGGCGTTGCGGGGTTGGTTGTAGCTGGGGGTTACGCCCAGAACGTCTTCAATAACCTGTGCATAGGGTGGTGGGTCGCCCTGGAATTCTGCAGCGCAAATGGTTAGGCCGGACAGGCTCAGTTCTCTTAACAGGTTTATGCCGGTGGCCAGGTCCCGCTCCAGCAGGAACTGGCGCAGGTGTCTTGGAATCGGTTCCGGGTCCAGGCCAATGCCAAAGCGGTCGTTTTCATCAAAAGCGTACATGCGGCAGTAGGCGGTGCTCAGGGGCAGGTAGCGCAGGGCGGTGGCGGCAGCGTCGCGCAGGGTGCGGCTGGTGCGCAGGGCAAAGCCCCATATGCCGAAGGTGGCTACGTTGTATTGCAGGCCCAGTTTAAAGCCCAGGGCAGGGGTGTCGGGCAGGGCGAGTATCAGGTTTTCTATCAGACGCATTTCCTGATCGCGGGTGATCAGGGCGTCGCCGTCCTGTAGTGCCTGGTCGCTTATGCCGGTGCCGAGCAGGCAGGTGTCATGGTCCACGCCCAGGCCGGCGGCAAAGTTAATCATTACCTGGCTGATGGCAACCGGGTGCAGGATGGGTTCGGTTTTTGACATGATTTTCATTCTAGCGGATCAGTGGCGGCCAGGGTAGCTGGCCGCAATCATCCTGCGATTGGCCACAGGTGCCCTGTCGGTGGTTGCGCGGCTTGTTGATAATCACTATTTTGCCGCAGGAGAGATTACTGATGTCGCAGGATATATCGCAGGATTTAAGTGCACTGAATCGCGAGGCCATTGCCGCCGCCAAGCAATATATGGGGCAGGTGTGCTGGCCCACGGTGGCGTTGGTGGGGTTTGTGTTGCTGGGTTTTGTGCTTAATCTGGTGTTGTTTGTAACGGGTGTGATTGGCCCGGTGCTGGCCACGCTGTTAATGGGCGCATTCACTTATATGTCTTACACGCCGCTGCATGAGGCGGCCCATGGCAATATTCATGGCAGGCATGATCAGTTGCGCTGGTTGAATGATGTGTGTGGTTATCTGGTGGCGCCTTTGATTGCGGTGCCTTATGCATCGCACCGGCTGGAGCATTTTACTCATCACCGTTATACCAATCAGCCGGATAAGGATCCCGATTATGTGATTAGCGGTATGGGCAAGGGGCCCTTGGGGGCGGTGGTGACGGTGATCAAATTTCTGTGGTTGCAGAACACCTTTTTTGTCAGTCAGCACTGGGGCAGTGCGTCGTTAAAAGAGCGGGTGATTTATTGCGCCGAGCTGGCTTTGTCGTTGGGTTGGCGGGTGGCCTTTCTGGCGCTGGTGGATACGGCGGGTGCCTGGTGGGTGATATTACTGGGGTATTTGCTGGGTGGGTTGTTTACGGCCTATTGGTTTGCTTACCGGCCGCATATTCCGTATCGGGACCCTGTACGCTACCGCAATACTAACAGCCTGATTATGCCAACGTGGATGAAGCCGTTTGAATGGTTCTGGCTGGGGCAGAATCTGCATTCCATTCATCATTTGTTTCCGCGGGTGCCGTTTTACCGGTATCACGCGCTGCATCGGGATATTGAGCCGGTGTTGCGGGCCCATGGCACGCCGATTCTGGGTGTGTTCAGTCGGGAGCCGGTGGCATCCGGCCCACGTAACTGACCTCAGCCGACGGGTGTGCTTGTGGATGGTTTGTGTTTTGGCAATCCAAGGGAAATGAGCGCTGTTAATACAATAAAGGCGAAGGAAATCCACAGGCACAGCGCTAAACCGAATTCCTGGAAAAGCCAGCCCGACAGTACGGTACCGATAAGACGCCCCATGGCGTTGGCCATGTAATAGAAGCCTACGTCCAGAGATACGCCGTCTTCACCGGCATAGCTGACAATCAGGTAACTGTGCAGTGAGGAATTTACCGCGAATAAGCCGCCAAATATCAACAGGCCTGCCAGCAGGGTGATATGAGGGTGCCACTGATAGGTCAGGGCCAGTGCAATGAGTGCAGGTATAACCGCAAGCGCTGCGGCCCAGGCCAAGGCGTGACGGCCGTCAGGTGGCCGGCCGCTTTTTCCCGCCGTGATCCGGGGCGCAATACTTTGAATAAACCCGTACCCGATGATCCATAGGGCCAGAAAGCCGCCCACATACCAGTGATCCCAGCCAAAGGTGCTGCTTAGATAAACCGGGAGTGCCACCACGAACCATACATCCCTTGATCCGAACAGAAACATGCGCGCCGCAGAAAGAAAGTTAATTGCTTTGCTCTTGGAGAAGATTTCGCGGAATTTGGGTTTGTTTTTGGCTTTGCCAAGGTCCTTTTTAAGTCTGATCAAACTGAATAACCATACCACTGCTAATACGGCAGCCATACCAAGCACCGCTCCTTTAAAGCCAAATGCGGTTAACAAGCCGCCACCCATAAAAAAGCCTGCGCCTTTCAGGGCGTTCTTTGAGCCGGTTAGAATGGCAACCCACTTGTAGAGTTGCCCTTGTGCGTCAGGGGGTACGAGTGTTTTTATCGAGCTTTTCGCGCTCATCTTGTTCAGGTCTTTGGCTATACCGGACAGCGCCTGTGCTGCCATTACCCAGGGCACGGTGAGCAGTGCAGCGGGTACCAGTAACATGCCAAGGGCCAGTATCTGAATAAACAAACCAATGTTCATGGTGTTGTTCAGGCCAAGTCTGGCCCCCAGCCAACCACCAATCAGATTGGTAACCACGCCGAATACTTCATAAAAAATGAAGAGCATGGCAATTTGCAAGGGGCTGTATCCCAGGGTGTGGAAGTGCAGCACTACCAGCATGCGGAGCGCGCCATCGGTGAGGGTAAAGGCCCAGTAATTGCCGGTAACGATCAGGTACTGGCGTATCTCTGGCGGCAAGTTGGCAATGCGATCAAGCATTTGTTTAATTCCGGGACTGGTCTGCGACCATCTGCATCAGTTCGGCTGTGCGGTTTGCATAACCCCATTCATTATCGTACCAGGCGTAAATTTTTACCTGGGTGCCGTTCACCACCATGGTTGAAAGGCCGTCAATAATGCTGGATCTGGGGTCGGTTTTGTAATCGATAGACACCAGTGGTCGGTCTTCGAAGCCGAGAATTCCCTGCAGTTCATTGTTGGCGGCATGCTTTAAAAACGAATTAACTTCGTCTGCACTGGTGGCGCGGCTCACTTCAAAAACGCAGTCGGTAATTGATGCATTGGCCAGAGGCACCCGTATAGCGTGGCCGTTCAGCTTGCCTGTTAATTCAGGGAAGATATGGGTAATAGCGGTGGCCGATCCGGTGGTGGTGGGGATCAGGCTCATGCCGCAGGCACGGGCCCGCCGCAGGTCTTTATGGGGGGCATCCAGTATGGTTTGTGTGTTCGTGATGTCGTGAATAGTGGTCATTGAACCGTGCACTATGCCGAGCTTTTCATGAATTACCTTAACCACCGGTGCCAGGCAGTTTGTGGTACAGGACGCGGCGGTTACTATGGGGTGTTGTGCCTGGTTATACAGCTGATGGTTTACCCCCATTACGATATTAAGAACACCTTCTTCTTTGACGGGAGCTGTAACAACGACATGTTTAACACCCTGATCAAGATATGCCTGCAAAAGCGCTTTGGTTTTCATTTTTCCACTGGCTTCAATAACCACGTCGCAGCCTGACCAATCCGTGTCGGCAATAGATTTATTGCGAGAGCAAGTGATCGCTTTGCCATTGATGATGATGGCATTATCCTCATGGCCTGCTTCCTGGTGCCAGCGACCGTGTACGGAGTCAAAATTGAGTAGATGTGCCAGGGTTGCCGCATCACCTGCCGGGTCATTGATGTGAACGAACTCAATATTGTCCCAGTCATAGGCTGCGCGCATTGTCAGCCGACCCATGCGTCCGAATCCATTGATGCCGACTTTGATAGTCATACTTACCTCGAATGTTTTGTTGAATTCATTTGATCGGGAAACCAGTGGCGTGTGCGGTTCGCAAAGGCTACCAGCGAAAGCATTACCGGCACCTCTACCAATACGCCCACCACAGTAGCTAATGCTGCACCCGAATGCAGGCCAAAGAGCGACACCGCCACGGCAACGGCCAATTCAAAAAAATTGGAGGTTCCGATCATGCAGGCGGGAGCAGCGATGTTATGGGGGAGCTTCAGGGATTTTGCCAGGGTATAGGCAAGAGCAAAAATGCCGTAACTCTGGATGATAAGTGGTATGGCGATCAGCACGATGGTTTGAGGTTGTTCCAGAATGGTTTGCGCCTGAAAACCGAAAAGCAGCACAACGGTGCCCAGCAGGCCAATTACAGACCATGGCTTGGCTTTATTCAGGAATGTCTGGATTCGCGCCTGGTCGTGATTGCGCTGCAGGTATTGCCTGGTTGCGATGCCGCCGAGTAAGGGTAACAGGACATAAAGCACTACCGAAAGCAGAAGGGTTTCCCAGGGTACACTAATATTGCTTACACCAAGCAGTAGTGCGGCGATCGGTGCAAACGCAAATATCATGATAACGTCGTTGACTGATACCTGAACCAGGGTGTAATTGGGATCACCTTTGGTAAGCTGGCTCCATACAAAAACCATGGCTGTGCAGGGAGCAACCCCCAGCAATATCATGCCGGCGATGTATTCGTTAGCACTTTGCGGATCGACAAAGGATGCAAAAAATACCCGAAAGAACAACCAGCCCAGTGCGGCCATGGTAAAGGGTTTTATCAGCCAGTTAATGACAAGAGTAAGAATAAGCCCCCGGGGCTTTTTGCCGACATCTTTAATGGCGGAGAAATCTACCTGCACCATCATCGGATAAATCATTATCCAGATCAGCAGGGCAACGACCAGATTGACATGGGCCCACTCGAGTGATGCGATTGTACTGAACTGTTCAGGCAGCAGGGTGCCTAACACCACACCGGCTGCGATGGCACATCCCACCCAGATTGATAAGTAACGTTCAAATACACCCATAACTTTACGGCTCTCCAGATGTTTGCATATCAGCAGCAGGCCTGTTTTCTTTGGGGGCGGTCGCCCATCGCTTCCAGCTGAGTCAGGTTTTCTTCCAGGTAATCGCTATGATGTTCCGCGGTAATGGCAAGAACCGACTTTGCCCAATCAGGCAGCTGTGGATTTAGTTGATAGTAAACCCACTGACCCTGGCGTCTATCCACCAGCAGTTCGCATTGTCTGAGTTGAGCGAGGTGTCGGGAAATTTTAGGCTGAATAACATCCAGCGCTGCTGTGAGTTCGCACACGCACAGCTCGCCCTCTTTTGCGATAAGGAGTAAGCACCGAAGCCTTGTTTCCTCTGACAGGCACTTGTAAAAGGTTACCGGATCCATATGCATTTATTCCTGCTCTTTCTGTCACTTGCTAATCACACAATGGTTAACTGCGAGAGATAAAATATCTGGGGATTATGACAGATATATGAAAATATGTATATACGGAAATGCATATATATTGTGCCGTTACACCGGTATCACGCGCTGCACCGGGATATTGAGCCGGTGAACAGTCAGCACAGCTAACGTTATTTCAGGCAAAAAAAAGAGCAGCTCGAAAGCTGCTCTTTAGTCGGTTTCTTAAACCGGGTGAAGTGCCAGTTACTTCTTGGCGCCTTCGTACAGCCAGATGGCGTTGTTTTTATGGTTACCGGTGTCTTCACCGATAATGATTTTGCCATCGTCCAGCACAACCAGGTTGTCCGGGTTGGAGATGCCGTTCACGTCGCAGCGGTTTTCTGCATTGCTGGAGTCGTAAGCGCCACCCACAACTAACGGATCCATACGGTCGGCGTTGTAGTTTTCGTCCAGGCTCAGTTCGTACACGATACCGCAACGGTTTTCGGTAACATCGATGTCACCAGCACCGTCGGTCATGCCGCGGCGAACTTCAGACATGGCAACGTACATGTAAGGAATGGAACCGTCGGCTACGCCGGCGTAATTGATGTTGATACCTTCCATTTTACGGAACTCAACCGTAGCGCCTTTGGCTTCGGCGGCACGCAGGGTTTCCAGGAACGCGTAACGGTCGTCGCCACCCAGGCCGGCAGCCCAGTCAGAAATTTCCTGATCGGTGATGTAGCTGGTTTGGCCTTCTACGTAGTCAGACTCGTCGATGCCGTCGTATTCAGCAACCCAGTCGGCGATTTGCGCGTTGGAACCGGAACCCAGTTCCAGCCAGGCGATATCAAAACCGGTGGTGGCGGAATCTGTGCCCGGATCTTGCAGTACTTTGGCAGCGTACAGGGTACCGGAGCTCAGGTCGCCGGCGTTGCGGGCTACGAATTTGTAGAAGCCTTTGTCGGTGCCGTCGTCAGTCAGGTAAACGGTTTTCTGGTCAGGCATGATCACGGCGTTTTCGTGTGCAACACGGCCCAGAGTAAAGTGTTTAACCGGCTTGGGCGCAGCACCCGTAGGGTCAGTGATTTCTACGATGTAACCGTAGTCGTAGGGGTTGGGGAATTCGCCGCCCAGGTAGGTCTGGATGTTTTTAACATCGGCGTAGTTGGGGTAACCGCCGCTGTAGGCAGGGTTGTTCCAGTTAACGGTGTTTTCGGCTTCGTAGTTTTCTTCTGAAGTCAGCGGCGTGCCCCAGGGGGATACGGTGCCGAAACAGTTGATCATGGTGCCGTCAACGCTGCTGAAATCAACGTTCATGGCATCGCCTACCTGCCAGGAGCCGTCAGCCAGTTTGCTGACTTCCAGGCGGGTCATGGCGCCGGGGCGGTCTTCCCAGGCACTGAACAGGTAGCCGGAGTTGCCGTCTACAGAGTTGGGAATGTAGGCGTTAAAGTCGGGATCTTGCGACTGCTTGATAGACGACATGCCGTCTGCAGTAATGACAGCGCCCAGGCCAAAAGGCAGCGCGCCTGCATAGGTGTCGCCGGCACGGCCCAGAACCTGATAGGTGCCTTCGGTGACACGTACCATTTGCTCAAACACAGAGCCGGAAGTAGGCAGGCTCAGTTCAGCCAGGGTTTTGGGCAGGTTGTTAAAGTCCAGGCCAGTCCAAACGCCAACAGCGGCGTTGTTTTCCGGCGCTGGCAGGCTGTCGGACGGATGCTGTACGTTAAAGAACAGGTCGCCATTGTCAGTTTTGTAGATACCCGTTACCTCGGCACCCAGGGGTACAGTGGCGATACGGGTGAGTTTGTCGGTCCCCACGCAGGCGGTCAGGGCAGCGGCGCTCGCTACCGATACGGCCAGCATTTTCAGTTTAAAGGCATGCTTGTGCAGCATTGTTCTCTCCTCGTTGTCGTTACGGTGGTGTTGCTGTGGTCTTACTATGGTGTTGCTGTGAGTTGGAGCTTTGGTCTTAAAAAGTTAAAGCAGCTTTCGTTCAGCCCTGAGTCAGCTTCTTGAATTTAATGTGACATCATTCCCAGTTGAGTCGCATGTCCCAGCCAAACAGGCGGTGTTCCGGTGCCAGGGGCGGTTCGGATTCGTCGATTTCCCGATGAACATTTTGTGCGGGCACCCAGGTGGCATCGCGGCCATAGATGTAGCTTTGGTGGCGCACAATGTGGGTGTAAGCCTTGTTGAGTTTTAAGGCGCGTTCGGGGGAGGGGGTAATCAGGGTGTAAACGTCGCTGGCTTTTACCTGGTCTTCTTTGACGGATCCGTCTTCGTTAAACCAGCGTTCCAGCATTTCCATGTTTTCGCGGAATTCGTTGCCGCCACCGCTCAGTTTCAGGTATTGCAGTACTTCGCCTTCGGTCTGGCTGACGGAGGGCGCATCTTTCATACCTTTTAAGTTGATGTAGCCCCAGCCATCGGCGCCGGTGACTTTACGGGCAAAGGAATAGGTGTGATCAATGGTGGCACCCACGGCGGCGTGGCAGCCCATGCAGAAGTACATTTCTTCGTGGGTTTGCGGGCGCAGGTCGCCGGAGTAGTCTTCGATAAAGCCCTGAATGATCCAGCCCATACCGTTGTCAAAGCCCTGGTCTCCCAGCTTGACGAAGTAGGGCAGTTCTTCCAGCAGCTTTTCTTTACGTTCGCGGTTGTAGCGGGCTTGCAGTTCGTCGTCTGTCAGCACGCGGATTTTTTTCATATAGCGGAGTTCTTTCATGCGCGCCGGTACATTGATGTCGCCGTTGTCTGCCACGCCCACGTAACGTACTGAATGCATAAACTGGGTGCCTTCGGGGAATTGTTGCAAAGGCACTTCAATCTCGCTGGCATCGCCCACGTAGTGAGTGCGGGCCAGCAGCGTGGTAACGTTCTGATCCAGGCTGCCGTCCTGGTTGATATCCAGTTGCGCAGCGGCTTCGTTAAAGGGCGATACGCTGATGCTGCTGAGCTGCTTGATGGACAGTTCGGTCAGCGCCAGGTTGATTTCGTAAATGCTGTTGTTGCGGGCGCCGCCAACGGTACGGAAGGCTTCCGGCAGGCGGATCAGCACGTCGTCCGTTGAGCCGTTGGTGGGCCAGAAGGTGCTGGGCAGGGGCTTGTAGTTAAAGGCCACCCAGCCGCTGCCGTCTTTGGCAAAGCCGCGGGTGTCAAATGCCGCGGCGCCCAGGTGGTAGTTTTCCAGGTCCGGGATAAAGCCTTCCCAGTTGTCGTCTTCCAGTCGTTGTGCCAGATCGGAGTAGTTGTCTTCGTTAACGTATTCCTGAATCACGTCGTCGCTGACCTGCTCAAGCCAGGCGCCGCGATCCACAAACAGGTTTTCCCAGTGGTTGATTACGCCGATATCGGAAAACAGATAGCCGCCCTGAATGCCGCCATCGTTCAGTTTGTTCATGCGGTATTCGTCGGATTCGGAATAGTTCTGATGGCAGGTGTAGCAGGGGTTGTGTTTGTTTTCGGTTTTGGTGTAGCACTGGGGTGGTACCGGTGCTTCTTCATTCAGCAGGCTGTTGTAAGTTACCGGTGTGCGGTCGGCCAGTTTTATTTGCGGCAGCTTGGAATCGTCGTAGCCATCTTCACTCAGGCAACCGGTAAGTAACAGACACACAGAAGCAGCAGGCAGTGATGCGTGCCACGGAAAACGTACAAAAAACATGATGACCCCCAATTCTCTTTTCCCGTTCAAATTAGAATCATAATGTGACGGTTTCGTGATAAAGGCTGAAATTTCAGCGGTTTAGGGGAATCTTCATGAAATTGTCATGTGCCTGGCGCGCAGGCTTTATGGGGGTATGGTAAAGGCGGGCGGGGGTTCTAAAAGAAAAAAATCAGAACAAGTTCAATTGTTCACCGCTGGCAGATTTTTGTTCACTGCGTTGCTGTTGCCAGTCCATCAGTTCCAGCAATGGTTGCAGATCCTTTGGTACGCGAAAATGGCTGGTGCGCAGCGGTTGGGATTTTAACTGGTTCAGACCGTTGCGGTTGGATGCCACTTTAAACCGCTGAGCGATCAGTTCTGCATATTGGCCGGTGCCGCGCTGGCGGGTGCCAAAGTCACTGCGGTACAGTTCACCGTTATGGCAGGCTTTCATGGTGTTCAGTACCGCTTCTGCTTTTAAGGGAAAGTGCTGGGCCAGCCAGTCGCTGAACAGGTCCGTTAGTTCATGGGGCAAACGCAGCAGTACATAGCCGGCGCGGGATACCCCCAGATCAGATACTTTTTTTAAAACGCTTTCGATTTCGTGATCATTGATTCTGGGAATGATGGGGGCCATTAACACCGATACCGGAATTTTATTGGCCACCAGTTCGCTGATTAATTGCAGTCGGGTGCTGACACCGGCGGCCCGGGGTTCCATAACGGATTTAAGTTCATTGTTCAGCGTGGTAAGGCTGATAGCAATGGCAACCAGCCGGTGTTTGTTCAGGGCTTTGAGTAAATCCATATCCCGCGACAGTAACGCGCCTTTGGTGACAATGGTGACCGGTTGCCGGAACGCCAGGCAAATTTCCAGCAGCCGCCGCGTAATGCGGTAGTCTTTTTCAATGGGCTGGTAGGCATCGGTGTTCATGCCAATCGCCATGGGTTCGCAGCGGTAGGCGGGCCGGGATAATTCCCGTACCAGTAACTGGGGTGCGTTTTCTTTTACAACCAGTCTGGTTTCAAAATCCAGCCCCGGGGAAAGATCCAGGTAGCTGTGGCTGGGGCGGGCAAAGCAGTAAATGCAGCCATGCTCGCAGCCCCGGTATGGGTTGATTGACTGGTTGAACGGCACATCCGGTGACTGGTTTCTGGCAATAATGCTGCGGGCGGTTTCAAAGGTTACCTGGGTTTTGAGGGGGGCTTTGTTTTTGTCGGTATCAATCGTGTTATCCGGCCCGTTCAGCTCCGGATCATAGAATGACAGGTTTTTTTCAAAACGGCCGGGAATGTTCTTGCGGCTGCCACGGGATTTGAGCCGGTAATCGGGGGCGCCCAGCTGGGCAATATTGGGGATCAGGTTTTCTGAAGCAGGGGGATTGGTTTGATTGGCCATGGCATTTGATCGCATTGTCCCGGAAAACGAATACTGTAATAATATACAGTATTCGTTTTCCCCGGCCTTGGCAAGTGTTTGCTGATTACTGCCACTTCTGCAGCATTTTTAACGGCCCCACATCCTCCACCCGGTAGCCCCCGGGATGGGATCGGTATTCTTTCAGGGAATCGATTCTGGGATTTCTGTTTTTCGGTAACAGCCGCAGCAATCGGGCGCGGGTTTGCAGCGAGATATCCGCCAGGTTTCTTACCCGCTGACTGGGCATGGGGTAGTTCATGGCCTTGAGCAGGCGCTCATCCATCAGGGCGCACACGAAGGGCTCGGCGGGTTTCCACAGGGCCTTGGGTAAATAAAAGCTCAACAGCAAATCCCGGGTGGGGTTGGCCACCCGCTGTGTCGCCTCGGTATTGGCGAACATCTTTTCTTCATAATCCAGACTGAACTGTTCAAAGGCTTCGTAGGTTTCTGGAATATCCTTGATCCGCATTTTTTCGCCCACGGCGCGCCAGAAATAGAACATGGCCAGCCGCTCGTTCTGATAGGTTTTGCGCCAGCCGAAACGATCAATCCAGCGGATGGGTTCAAACACAAAGGTGGAAAGTGTATACATGAAATCATCGTTGCTGATGTCGTACTGGCCATGGATACGGTTCATGCGTTTGATAAATTCCTTGCCGCGGCGGGAATCGTAACCGTTTACCATGATTTCGTTCACGATAATCGCGGTGTCGTCGTAACGGCGCTGGGTGTTGTCGGAAAATTCCCGGGTTTTATCCAGCAGTGCCGCAATGGAGGGCACCGCAAAGGTGCGGAACAGAGCCAGTTCCAGGGAGCGGGTCATATCCCAGGGGAACTCCAGAAACGAGGTAAGAAACACTATGCGCTGGCAGTCGTCTTTGGGTGACAGGCGTTCGATTTCGTTTTTTATGTTTAATCTGCGGTTCATGGGGCTCCCTCTTGAGGTGTCAGGCTGAGGTGTTATGGGGAAACTAACAGGTTCTGTGGTAGGGAGGGATAACTGGAATGAACAAAGTTGTCACCGGAGTCGGTAGGGGCGTTGCAGATAGGTGTAAACTTGCGCGCCCTGCCGCGGTGGGTAATATTTGATTAATCGGGATGGGTGCCAGCTGCTCATTCAGGGTGACTACAGCGATGCGGGTATCACACAATGACGGAGCCTTGCGACAAAGCACTTTTCGGCGGACTGGATCGGGCGCTGACAGCCTTTGGCATAGCAGACGCCGCTGAGCGGGAAAAGATTATTCCCTGGTGCAGATCTCGTTCATTTTCAGTCGGGGATATGCTGCACCGGGCAGGGGAAGTGGCCGATCGTATCTATTTTATTAATGCGGGTATGGTGCGGCTTTACTATGCCACTCCCGATGGCAAGGAACACAATAAATCCTTTGCCCGTGAGCATCAGTTTGTGGGCGCACTGCAATCTACGGATGCCCCTTTACCCAGTCGTTTTGATATTCAGGCGCTGGAGCCCTGCCAGGTCGTGTCGGTGGCACTGGCGGGGCTGAGTTGTTTGTACCAGGAATCCTTGCCCTGGGCGAATCTGGGCAGGTTGTATATGGAGCAACTGGCTGTTAGAAAAACCCGGCGCGAAGCTGCCTTTTTACTGGATTCTGCAGAGCAGCGCTACCGGGATTTTTTACAGGAGCAGCCTGAACTGATGGAAAGATTACCGCTGTATCATATTGCTTCATACCTTGGAATTACCGATGTGGCGCTTTCCCGAATCCGGCGGCGGGTAGAAAATGCCGCCTCTTAACCCGGGTTAAGGCGCGCCGAGTTCAAACACTCTAATGTGCTCCTGTGCATGGCAGCATGCAGAACTTTATACAGGTGCAAATGGTGAGTGTTATGAAAGCAATGAATTTGTCTGAGCGTGGTAGCCGGTTGATTATTAAAGCCCGTCGAGTGGGTACATCCCTGTGGCTGTTTCTGTCTGGCCTGTTGATGTCGGGTTGTGCGGCGCTGCCGGAAAAGAATATTTATACGAGCATTGATATTCATGCGCCAAAAGAACTGGTGTGGTCGATACTGAAAGACAATGCAGCCTACCCGGAGTGGAACCCCTACCACGTAGTAGTGGGAGGTAATCTGGTGGAGGGCGATAAGTTAACGGTGTCTATCCAGAAGCCTAATGGTAAATCAGTGGAGCTGGAGCCCCATGTGATTCGCCTGTCTCCGCAGCGGGAATTAACCTGGGGTGGGGGTGTTCACGGTATTTTTTACGGCGAGCACGTGTTCTTGCTGGATTCCCTGGCGGAAAACCGGACGCGATTGATTCATAAAGAAAAGTTTGCGGGTTTAGCCGTTCCCTTTGCCGCACTGGACGCCATAGAGGAAGGCTATACCCTGATGAACCTGGCCTTGAAGCAACGGGCAGAAGCGATGTATTCCGGACAGTAGCTTACAGCTTGAAGGCTGTGGTTAGTCTTCTCAGGTCACTGGCCTGGTTCGACATGGCTTCGCTGGACGATGCCGATTGCTCTGTCACCGCGGCAGTGGCCTGGGTGTTGTTTTCTATGGTTTTCATGGCGCCGGTAATTTCATTGACGCTGTTGGTCTGGTTTTCAATGACTTGGGCAATGCGTTTTACTTCGGCATTTACTTCCTGGAAGGAGGTAACCACACGCTGTAGCACCTTGCCGGAGCCCTGGGCCACTTCGGTGCCGGTTTGCACCCGGGCGATAATTTCCTGCACCAGGCCTTTAATTTCTTTGGCCGCATTGGCGGAGCGCTGGGCCAGGCTGCGCACTTCGCCCGCCACTACGGCAAAGCCGCGGCCGGTTTCGCCGGCGCGGGCGGCTTCCACGGCGGCGTTCAGTGCCAGCAAATTGGTTTGAAAGGCGATTTCGTCGATCACGCCGATAATAGAGCCGATCTTGTTACTGGATTCGCTGATGTTTTCGACAGAGGAGATGACCCGTTGCATGGTTTCTTCCCCTTCCAGTGCCACTTTGCCGGTCTGGTTGCAGACTTCATCCACCTGCTTGACCACGGCAATACCCTGGGAGCCGGCGTCACGAATACTGGCCAGGGTGGATAGGGTTTGTTCCACCGCGGCGGCCTGTTGCTCGGTGCGGTTGCTGATATCGGCGCTGCTTTGGGTGAGTTGTTGTGATGCGATCAACACTTCGTCGGAGGAGTGCTGAATCTTGCCGATCATGTCTTTCAGGTTGTTAACGGTGCGATTGATATCGTTTTTCAGCATGGCGTAGTCGCCGGGAAAATCCGTAGTGATCAGTGTGGAAAGATCGCCGTTCGCCAGAGATGTCATGCTGGCGCTGATGGTGGAGTTGATGGTCTCGGATTGTGTCAATGAGTGGTTGATATTCTGTTTCAACCGGTTCAGGTCGCCTTCCATGTTGAGTGTTACCCGGGAATTGAGTTTGCCGGATACCACATCGGCCATCACCCGGGAAATATCTTCAATGGCAGCATCCAGATGGGACATGGCGTGCTCAATCAGCTGAACCATATCCGCATACTGGCCTTTCAGTTTGGTGTTGCTGCGACTGTCGAAATGCCCATCCCTGATGGCTTGCATCAGCACTTCGATACTGCGGAACACATTGGCCAGCGCCTGTTGCGTGACCGTGATACCGGTTTTCAAACCGTCCAGTTCACCGGGAAAGTCCCGCTGAATACGATAGCTGAAATCACCGTCGGCAATTTTTTGCAGTGTGTTGTTGGTTTCGGAAATCACATCGCGCAGCAGTTCTTTGGTTTTTGCTGCGTTCTGGATTGTGTCGGCGTATTCGCCGGGCAGTTTGTCGCCGCTGTAATCGCCAAGGTTACCGGCCGCCAGTTCCGAGGTAATGGTGTTAATGTTTTTCATGGCGGTTCGAACCGCCTGACTGGTTTTGTTGATGCTGGTTGCCAGATCTTTCAGGTGGCCCTTGCTGTCGGTTTTTACTGTTTGCTCAAAATTGCCCCGGGCAATGCCGGATGCAACCGTATTACATTCGGAAAGCGTTTGTTCCAGTGATGCCAGTAACTGATTGACATGCTCTGCCAGCTCGCCGATTTCGTCACGGGATTCAATGGTTAACCGGTGGTTGAAATCCCCTTGCAGGGTAACGTGGCGAATACTTTCCAGAATGTTTTTAACGGGCCCGGTAATCATGCGCGGAAAATGGCGGATGGTGATAAAACAGATCGTCAACCCAAATGCCAGTAACAACAGTTGTTGCAGGCGGGCCGCTACCGACAGCCATTGGGATTCTGCCGCCAGGTCGCGGGTGGTATTGTTAACTTCTTCGCCCAGAACATCCAGCAGATCGCGAATGCCGTCAAACTTCTCCAGCCCGGCGCCGAAGCTGAGTTCTATAGCGCGGGCTTTTCCTGCTGCGGTTCCGCTGGCCAGTTCTGTCTGAATCTGGCGGGTGATGTTTTCCCACTCCTGGTGGGATGCCAGAAACCGTTCGGCCTGTTCCTTCATGGAGGCGGATAAGGTGTTGTCGCGAAAGCTGGCAATGCGATCTTTTGCCTGGGTGATGTTTTCGCTGTGAAATTCGCTCAGTTCAGCAAACTGCGGTGAGTTGGCTTCCACAAAAATCAAACTGCGTTCCGCCATTTGTGCCTGATACAGATCCCGGTCTGCCTGCATGACATAATCCAGCCCGGGTAAGGAATCTTTTGCCAGCTTTACCGTGGTGGAAGACAGCAGGGTAGTAAAAATAAAGTTGGCGATAAAACTGACAACGATAACGGCTGCCAGCACCATCAGCGGGATCTGAACTTTTTTCTCGAAAGGTTTGTGCTTGAGTGATTCGAGATGCTTGCGGATCATGTTCGGCTCCATGTTTTGTGTTCAGCGCATCATGCCAAATCATTAGAATTTGTCAGGGAATTGCCCGGGGTTTTCGAAGGCGTATTTTTCAGATTAGTTGAATGGAGCGGATTTGCGCGTTTGCCTGATTCTGAGATTATAATTTTTCGTTATTTGATTCTCCGTTTCCTGTTCCGGCCCATCGATACAGGCCATAGAGCAGGCCAAGGCCCGCAACGGCAATAATAAACAGGGTGGGGTTACCTTCCTGCACGGCACCGGTAATGGCGATCAGCGGAAAGCTGTACAGCATTTGTATGGTCCAGGCCACTGCAAGGTAGTAACTCAGGCGCAGGCGGGTCATGGCCAACAGATAATTTTTGGCTGCATAGGGCACCAGGGGAATGGCAACAAAGGTGATGGCGTATTTCAGCTGGTGCTGTTCCGGCATTCTGCCAATGCTGTAACCGCGTTTGTCCAGCCAGCGATGCAAGGGTTCTTTCAGGTAGGAATGGCCCAGCCAGTAGGCTGTCAGCAAATGCAGTGCCATGGCGACACCAATGGTGAGAGTGCCCATGGTTAAGCCGAATTTCATGCCCGCCAGCAAACAAAAAGCCGACATGGGAAATCCCAGCATGGGCAGCAGGCCCACTAGGCCAAGAAACCAGCCCGGGTTGCTGGTGGGTTCTACCAGAAAACGAAGAAAGTCCGGAACCTGTATGTCGTTTTTGCCCAGAGTGATCAGCTGGTAAAAGCTGACCACCAGAATGATGGCAAGTAGCAGTATCCATCCCCATCGGGACAGTGTTCTTTTGGCCGGTGCGTACATATCCAAAATCTTTTTACAAAAGTTCGTTTTTTACATCGCTGGTTTCGGTAATGGCTTTGGCGGCGGCAATACTTTTTTCGCTCAGCAATTCCCATTCCGCTTTGAGTCTGCCCGCCAGTTTTTCCAGGGCGGTGATTTTTTCCGAGTATTCACTGTCCGGCATGTCCTGATACACCAGGTTACGATACAGCTGAATCATTTTTTCTGCGCTTCGCTCGCGGGAAAACGCATCAGCGGTTTGCAATGCGCTGGCCGACATGCGCGCCAGCGTATCCGGTGACTGAATTAATTCGCTGATGGCTGCGGCAAATTGTTCGGTGCTTGCATCGGCCTTCAGCAGGCGACCGTTGCCATTGTCGTTCACCACCTCCCGCACACCGGAAGCGTCCAGTGCCACCACCGGGTTGGCGGTGGCCATGGCTTCGGTTATCACCATGCCCTGGGTTTCCGAATGGGAGGCGAACACAAACAGGTCCATGGCGCTGTAAACGTCTGCCAGGTCCTGGCCGGAACAGTTCCCCGTGGCGATCACCTGATCCGCCACATCCTGTTCGGCAAAATAGTGTTCCAGCTCTTCTTTAAGGTCGCCTTCCCCGGCAAGTACAAACCAGGCTTGCGGGTGTTGCTGCAATACGTGTGTCACGGACTCTGCCAGAAAGCGCAGGTTTTTCTCTTCCGCCAGTCGGCCCAGGTGGCCGATAACAGTGGCGTCTTTGGGGATTTCCCAGGCCTCCCGGAAATAGCGGCCGTTGCCATGGCTGAAAAATTCTGTATCCACCCCCGTGGGAATAACGCGAATGGGCGGGTAGGTGCCCCGTTCACGAATCAGTTCGGCAATGCTGTCGCTGGGGGCTATCACTGCATCACACAGGTTGGTGTATTCAATGGCAAGGTGAATGGCAAACTGCTGCATGGCATCTGAATCCATGGGCACGTAATGGGTGTAGCGTTCATAAAGGGTGTGATGGGTAAATACCAGTGGCTTGCGATAACGACGTGCTATGCGCAGGGCGGTATCCCCCAGTAAAAAAGGATGATGGCTGTGGATAATATCCGGTTCAAACTCATCCAGGGTTTCGCCCAGCTGAAAGGGAATGGGCAGGCGCACGGAAAAGTCGCTGCCATTAAAATTCTGAATGGCGGGCACCCGCACCACATCCGGTTCAGCACTGCTGACGTCATCATCAAAGGTTGGTGCAATAATCAATACCTTGTGGCCGGCGTCTTTCAGATCTTCCGCCAGGGTGGCCACCGAACGGGCCACGCCGCCTACATGGGGCAGGTAAGTGTTGGTCAGCAGGCAGATATTCATTGCTTGTTCCCCTTTGTACATCCCTTTTACTCCCAGGTTATTGTGCTACCGGCTCCAGCGGAATTTCCTCGGCGCTTTCGTCCAGTTCCACGCTGCGGTAACCGGGCACCTGAATAATGATGGGCGGAAACCCGACGCGCCATTCGCCATGCAGCGAAATGAATTTTTCATTCTTTTTGCCATAGATGCGCACAGACACTGTGCCGTGTTCTGTGGGCGTGGGGCCAAAGCTGATGGTGTCGTCGTTATCCAGCCATTCCGGAAATATCCCGGAACCGATCACCACATGGCCACGCTCTTCGCGCACAAACAGGTTACGGATCATCATCAGCCATTCGGCGGCGGCCCAGCCGTGCTGGCCGTCTCCCATGCAGCCGCCTTTGGTGATAGGGTGAATGGCTTCCGGCCACTGTCCGGTGGGTGACGCCAGATCCGCCACGGCGTTAATCAGATCGCGATAGCGGGGATCGTTGTGGCGCAACAGAGTTTGCGCCACATCCAGGGTCAGGTAGGCGTTAATGCCGGAATGAATCATGTCCTGGAAAAAACCGCCGTTGCGGAAACAGTTTTTTAGTAAAAAATCCACGCTGTTTTTGACGCGGGGATCGTCGGCATCAAACAGTTGCAGAGGGTAGTCCGACACCAGCGAACCGATAGCGCCGGAATCCATGCGGCGATAAGGGGAGGCGGGCAGCCCGCCCTGGGTGCGTTGTTCCGGCAAGGCTTCCAGGCTGCGGTTAACCGCAGCTTCAAACGCCTGGGCATCGGCTTCAATTTTTCTGGCAGTGTGTTTATCGCCGGCACGCAAAAACATGCGCGATGCGCCATACAATCCGGCCACGCCCCAAAAATCATCCCAGTAGTAATAATCGTTGGGGCCGAAATGTTCCGCGCTGAATCCCGGTGGCAACAGGCCATCGTGCAGTTTGCCACCCTTGTCCGGCAGCCGTTTGCGACGCAGCCAGGCGGCCCCTTTGCGCACGGCTTTCAGCATCTCGCTGTCAAAGTGCCGGCCACTGACCTGTTCAAAACGATCCAGAATCCAGAGCACCTGGCCATTGGAATCCCACTCGCCTTCCTGGGACTGAAAGTAGCCGTAAAATTTTTGCTGCTTGGGGAATTCCCGCAGCAGTTTTTCGGCCCGGTCTGTCAGGCCTATGGCCAGCAGGGCATGAATCATCAGGCAGGCATCCCGGAACCAGAAACGGAAATAGGTATAAGGCCCGGGCACTATCTGTTTGGCGGACAGCAGTATCAGGGTGCGCACGGCGGCGTCGTATAGAAACTGGATTTTTTTATCGGGAATCTGCAGCTCACAGGCCTGATCAACAATTTCCGGCCATTGCATATTGATGTCGGGTGGCGTGGGGGTTTCCCAGTTGAGTTCGTCGTTCAGTGCCACGCTGACATGAAAGGCATAGGCTTCGTGCCCCTGATCAGGATCTGCGGTGGTGTCTTTGCCGGTAATATCGAACAGGGCTGCGCCGGTGGCCATGCCCACTTTGCAATGGCAATCGGTGGCGTCACGGGTGTCATTAAGGTGTTGAATGACATCGCCGTTTTCATAACTGGAAAAGGCAACGCGCTCCGGCGACGGCATCATCTGCAGATGGGTTGCGCCGTTCACGGTCAGGGTTTGTTTCAGATCGTTCCAGGCCAGGCGTTCAATAAACTGAATGCCTTCCGGGTTGTAGGGCCGTATGGCCACGGCCAGTTTGGTCTTGTCCGGACCGGAGGCATTAATGGACACCGTCAGCACCGGAAACCGCCCCTGCAGTTCCAGCGCCACATAATGTTCCAGACTCATGCCCTTGTCTTCCAGCCGGGTTCTTACCGCCAGGTTGGGCCCCAGAATCAGTTCCTGTTTTACGTTGTCACAACGAGACGGAATCAGGCAGTTACCCTGCGGATCAATCAGCCAGAAATCCAGGGACCAGCCGTCAAACAGCGGCGTTACCAGGCCCCGTGGATCCACAATGGGGTACAGGGGCAGCTGGGGGTGGCCCACCGCGGTCCAGTTGCGGTGGGTCAGGTTAACGTGACTGAAGGAAAACGCGCGCGGGATAAAGGATGTGTCTTCCGGGTTGAACTGCTTTTGCACCCAGTAGGGCCAGATCCAGTCCAGATTGTTCTGAATGGCTTTGGTGTTCAGCAGCCCGCGGGCGTGAAAGCTCACGCCCGCACGCAACAGTTCAATCGGTTCCTGCACTTCTGACGGCTGCGCAAAATTACGCATCCGGGCCATAAAACTCACCGGGTCCATAAACCCGTAGTGATGGGCGGCGCGTTGCAGAAAAAACTTCCAGGGCATCCAGCGTAATATCATGGTTCACCTTTGCTGAGAGTTCACCAAAGGTGTCAATCAAGAACCTTGCCAGGAAGAAAAGCCGGCTTAATCATCGCGTTTCCCGGGGTTTGTACCGGAATCAGGGTAAAATTTTAGAAACCGCTGTGTAAATCTTACATCGTGGTCAAGCTGGCGGTGCCAAGGTCTTTGTGCAAGGTGTTTACGGAAGCTATCCACGTTAGCTAAACAACTGTTTACTCCTGAGTAAGCTTATGGCATTTTGTTTGGTACTAAAGTACACAAACCAATAATAACAAGATGCCTATGACTCTTTCTGCCCCCTATCGCTGGCTTTATTCCCTGCTGGTTTCCCTGGCGCTGTTCACCACAGCCGGATGCTGGCAAAAACCGGAACAGATTCATTACCTCACCGACGCGCAGGGCCGCGCTCTGATACTGCATGGTGTTAATTCCAGCAGCAGCGCCAAAGACCCGGCCACCGGCCACCTGCCCTGGGTAACGGAAGAAGACGTTTATCAGGAAACCGTGGAGTGGGGATTCAACTTCGTGCGCTTGCTGATTTTCTGGGATGGCATTGAGCCGGAGCGCGGCCTGTACGACGAAGCCTACCTGGATGCGGTGGCAGAGCGGGTGCGCTGGTATACCGACAACGGCGCCTATGTAATGCTGGATATGCACCAGGATGTGTATGGCCATGCCGTAGGGGGTAACGGTGCGCCCGAGTGGGCTACGGAAACCAGTTTGATGGACTTTTTCAGTCTGGACTTTCCCGGATTGCCTTGGTGGGTGAAGAATATTGATCCCAGCGTGGTGGCGGCGTATATGAACTTCTGGCAATACGGCCAGCATCAGTATCTGCAGGATCATTACATTGCCGCCTGGCAGAAAGTGGCGGAGCGCTTTCGCGATAATCCCCGGGTGATTGCCTATGACCTGATGAACGAACCCCACGGCGGTGACCTGACCCGTGCCGGGGGAACCTTTGAGCGCACCTGGCTGATCGACTTTTATCACCGCCTGATTCCGGCGATTCGCGAAGTGGACCCGGACACATACATTGTGTTTGAACCCCAGTCACTGGCCATTAATTTCGGGCTGGCATCGAACCTTCCCTATGTACATGACAGCCGCGATGGTGAGCGCCGGCTGGCTTACGCACCGCACATGTATCCTTTTACCCTGCATGAAGGTGTTACCTACAATCTGCTGGACCAGCAGCAGATGCGCGACTGGAACCGTAACCGGGTGAATGAACTCAACCGCCAGCAGGTACCTTTGATAGTGGGGGAATTCGGTGGCAGTGATTCAACACCCGGCTTTGATCTGTTCCTGCAGGATACCCTGGCCATGTTCGATACCATGGGGGCTGGTTGGGCATACTGGTCCAATGACCCCGGTGGCTGGGGGCTGCTGGATGGCGACGGCAATGAAACCCCGAAGGTAAACCATTTGGTCAGGCCCTATGCCCGGGCCATTGCGGGTTATCCCTCCCTGTTTTCCTTTGATCCTGACAGCCGGGTGTTCACGCTGGAATACCGGGAGAAACCCGGTGTGAGCGGTGAAACGGAAATCTTCGTGCCCCAGCGGCACTATCCCTATGGCTGGGAATTGTCGGTATCCGATGCCGAGGGAACCTGGTCCTCCCGCTGGGATGAGGAAAAACAGCTGCTGTATCTGACCCTGGATTCACAGGCGGCTGAACACCGGATTCAGATCCGGCCCCGTTGAGGCCATTTTCAATATCAGAGGGCCGGGAATAATTCTGTTCCCGGCTTAACCCTTTCTGTGCGCAGGTGATACAATCCCTGCTTTCGTTTTTTTGTCAGCCGGGGGCGGGAATGGACATTCAGGTAGCTTTGAAAAAAGTCATCGAGTCAGGGAATCTCTCAGAAGAAGAGATGGCCTCGGTGATGCGTCAGATCATGACCGGTGGGGCAACCCCGGCACAGATCGGCGGGTTCCTTATCGGTTTACGCATGAAAGGGGAAACCGTGGACGAAATCGCCGGTGCTGCACGGGTTATGCGTGAGCTGGCCACACCGGTAACCGTGGATAAAGCGTATCTGGTGGATACCTGTGGAACCGGCGGTGATGGCGCCAATACCTTTAATATTTCAACCACCTGTGCCTTTGTGGTGGCAGCCGCCGGCGGCCATGTGGCCAAGCACGGCAACCGTTCGGTTTCCAGCAGCAGTGGCAGTGCCGATGTGCTGGAAGCCGCCGGTGTAAAACTGGATATGACTCCGGAGCAGGTGGCCCGCTGTGTGGATACTCTGGGTGTCGGCTTTATGTTTGCCCCCGCCCATCATGGCGCCATGAAACACGCCATTGGCCCGCGCCGGGAAATGGCGGTGCGCACTATCTTTAATGTGCTGGGGCCTTTAACCAATCCTGCCGGTGCCAGGCGCCAGGTGCTGGGGGTGTATGACAAACGCTGGCTGCGCCCGCTGGCGGAAGTGCTGCAACGCCTGGGCAGTGAGCATGTCATGATTGTGCATGCCCAGGATGGTCTGGACGAAATCAGCATTGCCGCGGCGACTGACGTGGCAGAACTCAAGAATGGCGAGATCACCGAATACCAGATTGCGCCGGAAGACTTTGGCATTGAACGCGCCGATCTCAGTGCCATTGGTGCAGACTCTGTAGAGCAGAGCCTGGCCACGATGAAAGATGTATTAAGTAAAAAGCAGGGCCCTGCCGCCGATATTGTGGCGCTGAATGCCGGCGCTGCCATTTACGTTTCCGGCATGGCCTCTACCCTGGCTCAGGGTATTATCCAGGCCCAGGACGCCATCGGCAGTGGCCTGGCCATGGCAAAACTGAATGAACTGGCGCAGTTGTCGGACGTGTATCGTTCGGATGATGCCTGACAGGATGCATTAGCAGTATGAATCAAGCACCCACCGTTCTCAGAAAAATCGTTGTCCGCAAGTTCGAGGAAATTGCCGAGCGTAAAGCGGCCCGCAGCGAACAACAACTGCTTCGTGAAGCGCAACAGGCGGAGCCTGTCAGGGGCTTCGTTGCGGCCATGGAATCCCGGCTGGCACAACAGCAGCCCGCTATTATCGCGGAGGTGAAAAAAGCCTCCCCCAGTAAAGGGGTAATCCGGGAGGATTTTGATCCGGTCATGATTGCCCGGGAATACGATGAAGCCGGTGCTGCCTGCATGAGTGTGCTCACCGACAGAGACTTTTTTCAGGGCCATGAAGATTATTTGATAGCAGCCCGGGCAGCCTGCCAATTGCCGGTGATTCGCAAGGATTTTATTGTGGATACCTATCAGGTAGCCGAAGCCCGCGCCATCAATGCCGACTGTATTCTGTTGATCGTTGCCTGCCTGGAAGATCCGCAGATGCAGGAACTGGCGCATGCGGCAACCGACCTGGGGATGGATGTGCTGGTGGAAGTGCACGATGAACAGGAACTGGAACGGGCGCTGCAACTGGAAACGCGCCTGCTGGGGATTAACAATCGCAACCTGCATACCTTTGAAACCTCGCTGGACACCACCTACCGCTTGCTGCTGGAAATTCCCGGGGATCGTATCGTGGTTACCGAGAGCGGTATCCATACGCAAAATGATGTAAAAGCGATGCGTGAGCGGGGAGTGAGCAGTTTCCTGGTGGGTGAGGCCTTTATGCGTGAGCCCCATCCTGGTGCAGCATTAAAGTCATTGTTTTCAATCACTTAACAATTTTCAACAAACGAACACCATTTGTATATACAACGTTTACATGGCTGGTGCTACTGTATAACCAGTTTGTGGGGTCATTGACTTTGGCCATGGACAATCTTATAAGAGACCAGTGGTCATATAGAGTGTTGTCCACTTTACTGTTTTAGATTTTATCGCCTTATATTTTTGTGGAGTTTTAGAAGGAGTTTGCTATGGGACACGTAATATTGGTTTTTGGAACCCTGGTTGTTATTAACCTGGGTCTGGGATACGCGGTTTCGGATTATCTGTACGAAGACGAACAGAAAGAAGGGGTTGTGGAAATTCAGGAAGTTTCCCCTGAGGACGCCGCTGCTGCCCCAGAGGTAAGCACAGAGAAAGCTGAGTAAGATTTGAGTTGTGTTGCTGTTTAGGTTGTTTATAGCGTTTTAGCTATAGGCTTTAGTTATACATAGTTGAAAGGGCCGTTAAGGCCCTTTTTTTATCGGGTGCCGAACACCACCATGGTTTTGCCTTTCACCGAGATCAGGCCCTGCTCTTCCAGGTTTTTCAGAACCCGGCCCACCATTTCCCGGGAACAGCCCACGATGCGGCCGATTTCCTGACGGGTGATTTTGATCTGCATGCCGTCGGGGTGGGTCATGGCTTCAGGCTGCTTGCACAGGTCGATCAACGTACGGGCAACACGCCCGGTGACATCCAGAAATGCCAGGTCGCCCACTTTGCGGGTGGTGGCCCGTAGCCGTCCGGCTACCTGTGCACTTACCGCAAACAGAATTTCTGCATCTTCTTTGGCCAGTTCCCGGAATTTGCTGTAACTGATTTCGGCCACTTCACATTCGGTTTTGGCCTTGATCCAGGCACTTCGGCCGGCAGCCTGATCGAACAGGCCCATTTCGCCGAAAAAATCACCTTCATTCAGGTAAGCCATGATCATTTCCCGGCCTTCGTCATCCTCGATGATGACGGTGACTGAGCCTCTGATAATGTAATAAAGCGCATCTGATTCATCGCCCGCATAGATAATGGTGCTCTTCGCCGGATACTTGCGGCGATGGGTGTGAGCGAGAAAATTATCAAGATCAGAGATCAGGCTATTGTTTATCTGAGTCATTATGGCGCCTTTGCTGGGGTTAATTGCTGTTCAACGCATCGGTGAACGGGTACCGCGGTGCTTCCTTTCTTTTAAAGACAAATAAAAGACAACTACAGGCATAAGCATGGGTTTAACTATGCCTTTAATTATGGCTGTAATTCTGGACTATCGCTACCCTTGCCTTATGCTTTCCTCTCATATCAGTAAGTATATGCAATTTATAGGATTTTTTAAGGAACTGGCTCTTAAACGGCAGGATTGCTGATTCCTGTGCCGTTTCCGCCCCGGATCTGACTTTGCGCTGTTGGCGAGCCAGGGCGCAGTGGGGCCCCGGTTAGCGGGTTTTGTTCAGACATTTGGAATCTTTTATGGTATCTTGCGCGCCAATTGAACCGAGCGCGGGAGACAGCATGAAAGCAACCATCAAATGGGCGGGAGACGTTAAATTCGAAGCGGAATCCGGCTCCGGGCATACCGTCATTATTGATGGGCCTCCGGATCACGGTGGCAAAAACCAGGGGGTGCGCCCCATGGAGCTGATGCTGCTGGGTGTGGGTGGTTGTGCCTCGTTTGATGTGGTGCATATCCTGAAAAAATCCCGACAGGACGTGACCGACTGTGTTGCCCAGGTGGAAGCCGAGCGGGTGGACGATGTACCGGCCGTGTTTTCGAAAATTCACCTGCACTTTGTGGTGAAAGGCAACAACCTGAAAGAAGCTCACGTAAAGCGGGCGGTGGAACTGTCTGCGGAAAAATACTGTTCAGCGTCTATTATGCTGAGCAAGGGCGGTGTGGAGATTTCCCACAGTTACGAGATCCAGGAATAACCCGGAACCGGGCGGAGCATCCAATGGCAGAACAACCCAGGCCACTGGCCGGCATGCGCCATGTGGCACTTTTTGTAAAAGCCTTTGCCGAGTGTGAGCATTTTTATGTGGATCTGCTGGGCATGTCCGTGGAGTGGCGACCCGACGACGACAACGTGTATTTGTGCTCGGGTTTTGATAACGTGGCGCTTCACCGGTCCGAGGGAATTGATCCTGACAGTCGTCAGCGGCTTGATCATATCGGATTTATTATCGACGATATGGGCCAGGTGGACGCCTGGTATGAATTTCTGAAATCACATAATGTGACAATGAAAACCGAACCAAGAACCCATCGCGATGGTGCCCGCAGTTTTTACTGTCTCGATCCTGATGGCACAATGGTGCAATTAATCTATCACCCGCCTATTTCGGGCAAAAAACTTAGCTAAACCATTTTAATTTTTACTGGATAGACGATACATGGTTGATTCGAGCAGAGCTAAAAAAATTCAGCTTCACGGGTTCAATAATCTTACGAAGTCGCTGAGTTTTAACATTTACGATATTTGCTACGCCAAAACTGAAGAGCACGTAAAAGAATATCGTGAGTACGTTGATGAGCTGTTTAACGCCGAGCGTTTAACCGAAATACTCACCAACGTGACCGAAATTATAGGTGCTACGGTTCTGAATGTTGCCCGTCAGGATTATGAGCCTGAAGGTGCCAGCGTGACCATGCTGATTGCCGAGCACCCCATTGCACCGGACCACGACACCACCACGGAAGAACCGGGCCCCATGCCCGACACGATCGTGGCGCACCTGGATAAAAGCCATGTGACGGTGCACACCTATCCGGAAAGCCATCCGGATAATGATATGGGTATCAGTACCTTTCGCGTGGATATCGACGTATCCACCTGCGGTGTTATTTCACCCCTGAAAGTGCTGAACTACCTGATCAGCTGTTTTGATTCCGACATCGTGACCGTGGACTACCGCGTACGTGGTTTTACCCGGGACACCGACGGTACCAAACATTACATTGATCACGAGATTAATTCGATCCAGAACTTCTTTACCCAGGAAACCCTGAACCGTTACGAAATGATCGACGTGAACGTGTATCAGGAAAACATCTTCCACACCAAAATGTTGCTGAAGGACTTTGATCTGGACAGTTACCTGTTCGGTCTGGGTGCCAAGGAACTGGACGAGGAAGAGCGTAAAACCATTGAGAAAAAACTGCGCCGCGAGATGCTGGAAATCTTCTACGGTCGCAATATGGACGGCACCTGAAGCATTACTCAGGGCGTTGCAAAAAAGGCAGTCGGTTGACTGCCTTTTTTGGTTTTACGGGTTTGATTTTCTGGCGAGGTTTTCAGCCTTCCAGGTGGGCATAACAGTTAAAGCGCAACAATTTGGGTTCATCCCCGATGATCACTTCGGTTACACCGGTATTATGAAAGTGATACTGGTCCCAGGCGTAAGGGTCCTGGTGGAACAGATGGGCCAATGCCAGTGCCATGGCAGCACCGTGACTGACCGCCACCACTTTTTCGCCACGGTGACGATCCACAATTTCACTTAAGGCGTTCGACACCCGGGTGGTGACCGCGTGAATGGATTCGCCGCCTTGCGGCGCATAATGAAGATCCGCTTTCACCTGCTCGAAAAAGTTATGCACCTTGTGCAGGTCGCTGAAAGATACTCCTTCCAGCTCACCGATACCGTATTCTTTCAGGTCATCGTGCACGTTCACTTCGTGATTCAGCAAACCGGCAATGGCGGCCGCCGTGGCCCGGGTCCGTTGCAGGGGGCTGGCGTAAATGGCGGCAATATCCTGATGCTCGCTGGCCAGTCTCTGGCCGGCTTTCATGGCCTGGAGGCGGCCTTCTTCGGTCAGTTCGCTGTCGGTCCATCCATGCCACAATTTATCAACGTTTGCCTGAATCTGTCCGTGTCTGACCAGAATAATGTGGGTTTCCATGGTGGGGTACTGACTCCTGCTATCTGCAACTACTGTGAATTCAGCCATGATAAGGCATTTGATATCTCCATCCTATGACAGAAGTTGCAGAAATTGTGGCTTTTTAGTCAAGCCGTTGGTGAAAAACTGGTCGCTCATATGTAAAAACTTGCATATGCCCCGGGGGAGGCATACATTTGGGGAAAGCCGCAAAAAACAATCATAAGTGACGGCTTTTTTGAGACGAACAGAGGGCAGGGGTAACTTATGACGACTGAGGCAACAGAGGCGACCGAAGCCATCGAATCGCCGACGCAGGCAACAACGGACCAGAAGAAAGCAGTTACCGGCAGCGGGCAGTCACAGCAGCACCGTTCCCACCATGGCGGCTTTCGGGCCATGACCCGGGAATACAGTTACTGGTGTGACAATATTGAAGGCAAGATCCCGGCAGATTTGCAGGGCACCTTTTTCCGCAACGGGCCGGGGCGTATCAATATCGGGCAGGATTATTTTGGCCACTGGTTTGATGGCGACGGCATGGTGTCTGCCATCCGTTTTGATCAGGGAAAGGTGCACTATAAAAACCGCTATGTGCGTACCCCCAAGTACGTCAAGGAATCATTGAAAGGCCATGTGGTGTTCCGCGGTTTTGGCACCATGCGCCATGGCGGCGCTCTGGGCAATCTGCTGCGGGCACCGGCAAACCCTGCCAACACCAGTGTGGTGTATCACGGTGGCAAGTTGCTGGCGCTGTACGAAGGGGGCCGCCCCTACGAACTGGATCCGGAAAATCTTACCACCCTGGGGGAATATTTTTACGATGGCAGACTGGGACTGCAAAACACCTTCAGTGCCCATGGCAAGATCCATCCCAAAACCGGCTACTACTATAACTTTGGGGTTGGTGTGGCCGGCATGACCCGTCGCGGATTAAAATCGAAGGTGAACTTTTATAAAGTATCACCCGCCGGTCAGCTAGTGAAAAAAATGGCGTTTCCGGTAAAAGGCAGCCTGCCGTTTCTGCACGATTTTGCCATTACTGAAAACTATGCGGTGATCGTTGTCAGTTCCATTGTCATGACAGATATGTTCAAGTGTGCCCTTGGCCTGCATTCCATTGCCGATTCCACCATTTTTGATCGCAGTCAGGGAGCCCAGGTACTGGTAATTGACCTGAATACCCTGGATGAAGTGGAGCGCTTTGAAATTGAACCGTTAGGGGTGGTGCATTTTGGTAACGCCTGGGAAGACAAAGGCGATATCGTTTTTGAATTTATTCGCTTTGACAATTTTGAAGCCTTTCATGCACTGAAGAACATCAGTGCTGCCCCCAAGGTGGAAGGTGCCGAATTTGCCCGTTACGTGATTAACCGCAAATCCGGCACGCTTACCAGCGAATCACTGGGTATGGTGAATACGGAATTTCCCACCTGGAATATCGGCTACACCGGGAGCAAAAATCAGTTCACCTATTCCGTGGCCACGCTGGATAACGGCACCGGCAGTTACTTTAATGCCATACTGAAGCGCAATCACAAAAACAATGATGTGATCTGCCATGATTTCGGCCCGGGTAAATTCACCTCCGAAGCGATTTATATTCCAGCCACCGCTGCCAAAGGTGAGGACGATGGTTACGTATCTTCCGTGCTGTATGATGCGGATACCGATCGTTCGGAAATTGTGGTGCTGAATGCCAAAGACCTGAGCGATGTGGCCAGGGTAAAACTGGATCATCACATACCGCATGGGTTTCACGGTTTTTATACGCCGGGGTTGTTTCCGGAGCCTTAAGCGCCTGTCAGCCGTAAAAATAAAGCAAGCCGTGGCAGCAGGTGCCACGGCTTTTTTCAGCGCGGTATAGAACTACTTATCAAAGCGATCCAGTCGCATGACCTTGGTCCAGGCAGCGACAAAGTCTTTCACAAACTTTTCTTTTGAATCGTTAAAGGCGTATACCTCAGCAACGGCTCTGAGTTCAGCGTTGGAGCCGAAGATCAGGTCAACTGGTGTAGCAGTGTATTTGACGTTACCTGTCTTGCGGTCACGCCCCTCGTACACACCCTCTGTTTTGGATGGCTGCCATTGGGTGGACATATCCAGCAGGTTCACAAAAAAGTCGTTGTTCAGCGTGCCGGGTTTGTTCGTGAATACGCCATGGCTTAGGTCATTGGTGTTGGCGTTCAGTGCCCGCATACCGCCTAACAATACCGTCATCTCCGGTACGGACAGGTCCAGCTGGTCCGCTTTGTCCACCAGCATTTCAGTGGGGGGACGATAGCTGGCATCCACATTAAAGTAATTTCGGAAGGCATCTGCAGTGGGTTCCAGGTGGGCAAAGGATTCCACATCGGTCTGGGCCTGGGTTGCGTCGCCGCGCCCCGGGGCGAAGGGTACAACCACTTTCACACCGGCATCGGCAGCGGCTTTTTCAACGGCGGCGGCACCCGCCAGCACAATCAGGTCCGCCAGTGAAATGCCGGTGCGTCCTTTATTGAACTCCGTTTGAATGGCTTTCAGTTGGGTCAGTACCTTATTTAACTCTTCCGGGTTATTCACGGCCCAGTCTTTTTGCGGCGCCAGTGCAATGCGGGCACCGTTGGCGCCGCCGCGCATGTCGCTGGCACGGAAAGTTGAGGCCGATGCCCAGGCAGTTCGAACCAGTTCGGGCACTGTCAGACCGGAATCGAGAATGTCTTCCTTCAGTTTCGCCAGCTGTCGCTCACTGGCGGGTTTGTGAATTGGCTCGGGTACCACATCCTGCCAGATCAGTTCTTCGTCGGGTACCTGGTCCCCCAGGTAGCGACTGCGCGGCCCCATGTCTCTGTGTGTCAGCTTGTACCAGGCTTTGGCAAAGGCTTTCTGATACTCATCGGGATTTGCCAGAAACCGCTCGGCGATTTTCCGGTATTCGGGATCAAACTTTAATGCCAGATCGGCGGTGGTCATAACCGGTGGATTCTTTTTCCCTTTAACGTGAGCATCCGGCACGCTGTTATGTTGTGATTCATCCTTGGGAATCCATTGAATGGCTCCGGCCGGGCTGCGGGTTTGTTGCCACTCCAGGTTCAGCAGATTTTGCAGGTAGAGGGTGGTCCATTGAGTAGGCGCCTGAGTCCAGGCGCCTTCAAGGCCGCTGGTAATGGTGTCTTCGGAATGGCCTTTGCCGCATGTGTTTTTCCAGCCCAGGCCTTGCTGTTCGGTGGGTGCAGCTGCAGGCTCGGCTCCCATGCAGTCGCCCGGTTTGTGGGCGCCGTGCATTTTGCCAAAGGTATGGCCACCGGCCACCAGTGCCACGGTTTCTTCATCGTTCATGGCCATGCGGCCAAAGGCGGTGCGGATATTTCTGGCGGATCCTTTCGGATCAGGCTTGCCCATGGGGCCTTCAGGGTTAACATAAATCAGCCCCATGTGAGTGGCACCCAACGGGCGCTGCAGCTGGCCATCCTTTTGCTGGCGGTCGCTGGCCAGCATTTCCAGCTCCGGCCCCCAGTACACCAGATCCGGTTCCCAGTCATCGGCGCGGCCTCCGGCAAAACCGTAGGTTTTAAAGCCCATGTTTTCCAGAGCAACGTTGCCCGCCAAAACCATGAGATCGCCCCAGGATAAACTGCTGCCGTATTTTTGCTTGATGGGCCAGAGGAGTCGCCGGGCCTTGTCCAGATTGCCGTTGTCCGGCCAGCTGTTCAGCGGGTCAAAGCGCATTTGCCCGCCATCACCGCCACCGCGGCCGTCCAGGGTGCGATAGGTGCCGGTACTGTGCCATGCCATGCGGATAAAAAAAGGACCATAGTTGCCAAAATCTGCCGGCCACCAGTCCTGGGAATCGGTGAGCAGATCGTTGATGTCGGATTTCACTGCCTTCAGATCAAGCCTGGCAAATTCCTTACTGTAATCAAAGTCTTCACCGTAGGGATTGGAGCGCGGGTCATGATCACGAAGTGGTGCCAGGTCCAGTTGATCCGGCCACCAGAATTTGTTTGATCTCGCTTCACCCATGGTGGCATGGCCACCGGTAGAGGTTTTGGGTTTACTGCTGTGATTGTCAGCCAGGGCGTTCGTGGCCAGAGACGATAATGAAATCGTTGCTGCAAATACTGCGTTGACAGAAATCCTTAACTTCTTGTTCATGACGTGCTCCTCCTTTGATTTATTGTTGTGCAGTTCCGGTGAGTGTGAGGCAACACCGGTGCACAAGATCAAGCGTAGAAGAGCGCACCATGATGGTACATTCCAAAAAAGCTATGGATAAGTTCAGTATTTTAGATGATGGTTCGATTTGGTTGTTTTTACGTCAGTGGTCGTAATATTGACTGTTTGCCCCACAGAGTTTGTTTTACCGTTGCTTTTGTCAATTTTGTGCTGGTCCGCTGTGTTGTTGTGGCATCTATGATGACTTTTTTGTGCTCCAGGTCAAAAAAATTGCTTCTGCCACCGTTGCATCCTGATCCTGACTGCTACCATTTATTTGTATCCAACAAATGATTTGTTGTGCACGGCTGTCGCTGTCCTTCTGATAGGGTTCCATTAGTGTTCCGCTACTGTGTGGTTACAGTTTGGCTGCTGTGTATTAAAAAGTCGGGGTTGTCGTCTGATTATGGATTACAGATTAAACCGGATCTTTGTGCTCGCTGTGTTTGCTGTATCAGCTGCGATCCTGGTTGCTTTTTCCGGAGGGAGCCGGGCCGATGTGGCTGACTCCGGGGCAACACAGGTAACGGTCGACGCTCTGGACGCCCTGACTGGCGCAGCCATTTCCGATCATACGTTCAGCTATCGGGTAAATCCTTCCGCCACGCAAGCACCAGAGCTTGCGGACATGCTGAGTCTGCCCCTCAGTCAATGGCAGGCTCCTGAACCGGGTACCCCCAATTTTGGCTACACCAGAGATACCTACTGGTTCAAGGTAACGTTGCGCGTGGCGGACCCCGCGCAGGCCGGGCGTTATTATTACGTTATCGATTACCCCGTTTTGGATCACATCGATTTTTACCTGGTGTCCGATGGTGTGGTGGAGTCCCGCTACACCACCGGAGATACCTACCCTTACCGGCAGCGTCCGGTGGAATCCAATAAATTTGTTTTTCCTGTGGCGCTGGACAGCGGGGCCGAAAAAACCATTTATGTGCGCCTGAAAACCCAGGGCACGATGCAGCTACCGGCCCGGTTGTTGACTGAAAAAGCCTACTATGCCGACGAGTTTTCCTTTTATATGTTGCAAGGGCTCTTTGTCGGCGTTATCGGCATCATGCTGTTTTACAACATGTCGCTCTGGTATGTGTTCCGGACCCGGGATTACATGTTTTACGTGTTGTATGGCATGTCGATGCTGGTGGTGCAGTTAACCATGCTGGGGCTTACCTTTCAGTATCTCTGGCCAACCGCCACCTGGTGGAACAATGCCGTTATTCCTTTTTCCATTGTCTGTACCATGGCTTGCCTGCTGCTTTTTACCAACTCGTTTCTCAGTATCAGCCGGCACCGTGCCGGCACGTCCCGGGTAATTCATGGTTATTGTGCGTTACTGGCGGCTTTTGCGCTGGCGTCCTTCCTTATGCCCTATGAACTGGCCATCCGGGTGGCGATTGTCTCTGTGATTCCCGGGTTGTTACTGGCGCTGGGTGTGGCCATTGCGGCCCTGGGGTACAACGCTAAACTGGCGCGTCTTTATCTGGTGTCCTGGGTGGGTGTGCTAACGGGTTCTGCCAGCCTGGCGCTGACCAAATTTGGCCTGTTACCCACTAATATTTTTACCACCAATAGCTGGCAGATTGGCGCGGGGCTGGAAATTACCCTGTTGTCTTTTGCGCTGTCTTCCAAAATCAAGGCCGTAACCGATGCCAAAATAACAGCCGAGAAAAAAGCCAAGAAAGCCACCGCCATGATTGCCAGGCATCTGGAGCAATTCAAGACGATTTATAACAACTCGATCGAAGGGCTATTCAAAATTGATCTGGAAAACCAGAAGCTGATTTACAATAACTCCTTTGCAAAACTGAATGGTCTGGAAAAAGGCATTGACGAAAGTCAGGACCAGAATCTGATTGCGGAACTGATCGAACGACTGAAGCTGAATCAGTGCAGCGTTGCGGATAAAAATGGCAGCACGCGGCGCCATGAAGAACAGGTGGTACACCAGACTGGCAACCGGGATGTCTGGTTTGCCATTAAAAGACGTTTTCTGGAAAACGACAATGGCGAGATTATTGCGATCGAGGGCTCGATTGTTGATATATCCGATAGAAAGCTGAAGGAAAAAGCCGAAGTAAAACTGGTGGAAAGTCTGAAGAAGGCCGACAAAATCAAGAACGAATTTCTGTCCACCATCAGTCACGAATTGCTGACGCCCCTGAACGGCCTGAATGGCCACGTGCAGTTGCTGGGATTGCAGCTGCAGAATAATGAACACTTGCAGGGCATGGAGCAGTCTGCGGCGGAAATGCAGTTGCTGATTAACCGGATTCTGAATTTTTCTCAGCTTCAGGCCGGCAGGTTAACGGTGGAGCCGAGCCGCTTTGCTCTGCGCAGCATGCTTGATCCGCTAATTGCCAGGTACCGAACTGTCTGCCAGTCACAAAACCTGGCATTCGACGTGACCATTGAAGAGCCGGCGAATACGCTCTTTACTGCGGACGCCGGCAAACTCTATCAGGTGCTGGATGAGTTGCTGGCCAATGCAGTCAAGTTTACCCAGGCCGGCAAAGTGCGCTTGTCGGTAACCTGTACCCCTCTCGCTGTTCGCAAACAGGAGGGCGGTGACGACAGGATGACAGTGCACTTTTCAGTGGTGGACACCGGCATCGGTATCCGGGAAGAGGATCGCGACCGAATCTTCGCGCTGTTTCAGCAGGTCGATGGGTCCTTTGCCCGTAACTATGGGGGTGTGGGGCTGGGGCTGTATCTGAGTAAATCGCTCACCGGATTGCTGGGTGGTGAACTGACGCTGGCGTCGGTAGAAGGGCAGGGCAGTTGTTTCGGCCTGACGCTGGATATGAAAACCGAAGCATCCGTCACCACTCTGGCATCCCTGGGTAAGCAGCCACAGCTATCTGCTAACAATGAATCGGATAAAAAGGTGCGCCTGCTGGTGGTGGAAGACAACAGCGTAAATCAGACCATTATGAAAGGCATGCTCAAGTCGCTGGGGTATCACTGCCAGATTGCCGACAATGGCCAGGTGGCTCTGGACATGATGGCTGATCAGGCTTTTGATCTGGTATTTATGGATTGTCAGATGCCGGTCAAAGACGGTTTTGAAACCACCCGCTTGATTCGCACTTGTCCGGGCCCCAACCAGCGGATTCCCATTATCGCGGTAACGGCAAATGCCATGTCCGGTGACAGGGAACGCTGCCTGACAGCGGGGATGAATGATTTTTTACAAAAGCCGGTAAAGCGTGATGGTATTCGGCAGGCGCTGGCGCATTGGCTTTTTGGCCTGCCGGATGCCGCAAGATCCGCCGGTTAGTCTGCAGATTTTTGCGCCAGCTGTGTGGGGTGCTTCACCGTGCTCGCTATCACCTGGGGCACTCGGGCAATGCTTCTCATAAAGGCGTCCGGTTCCTGGGGTTCGATGGAATCGGCAAAGAAGGCGCTGAAACCAAAGTGAAAGGTGTCATCAATGGGAATGTCATGAATGTGGTAACCCACATTGGGGCCCTGGCCCTTGAAGCGTTCCGGGCGTTCCTTCAGGTCATGATCATCCACATAAAAAACGGAAATGGGCCGGTCAAAATTGTGGGGCACAAACAACTGGGCAATCACATCAAATCCTTTTTGTGTGCTCAGCCAGATCCAGTTCTGATCCTTGGAAATGGTGGTGCCCTGGAGTTTGGTTTCCGCTGCCGACATCTGGCCATCCACCCGTACCGGTTTATCTGAGCCGGAGGATACCCGTAACAGGCTGCCTTTCAGGTTGTTGCCATCCAGGGTAATAGTGGCGTGGGGTGACTGCAGTAGTTTGGCCAGCACGGCGGGTACTTCTACCTTGGCATCAATCCGGTATTGCTGCGGATAAATCTGCACGTTCATATCAAAAAATACCACGGGAATCCTGGCAAAGGTCAGGTGAGCCTTGGCCAGCACCACGGTGCGGATGGGGCCTTGTTTGATGGCGGATACTTCGGTGCGGATATTACGGTTATCCAGAGTCACCCGGGCATTTTCCAGCAGTACCCCGGCGTCCATGCGGATTTTCAGGGTGTCCAGCAAGGTTTCGGAGCGGTCGCCCTGGTAGGTCTGATAGGTAAAGTCATTCCAGATCAGAAAATTGTTGGGGTTGGTGCTCAGGCGAAAATAATCGGATTCCACCACGCCGGTTTCCGGGTGGTACCGGGTGAGGGGTTTGAAAATAAAGCCGTTGAGCTGGTCCGATACATACACGTACTGGCTCTGTCCGGTTTTCGGGTCTCTGACTTCGATTTCGGCGCTGATGCGGGCAAAGCTGGCGTTGTAGTCGTCCAGTTTGTTGCCGGCGTCTTCGTAGCGGAAGAACATGGAATCGTGTTCATCAAACACTTTTTCGGTGCCACGCAGAGCGGTGTCGGATTCCGGGAACCAGCTATAGCCTTCGTCGTCATAATCTTCCAACTGGAAGGGAATGGGGATCATAATGCCCTGTTTGACGGCGAACAGGGTCAGTTCATCAAAATCCTTGCGCAGCAGAGCCGGGGTTTCGATCCCCTTGATTTCCACGATGTGATAGGGCTTGGCCTGCCGGTCAGCGTTGGCTGCGGACAGGGCGGTGGCCGGCATCATCAAGCCGGCAAGCCATACGCCGAGCCAGACATTCAGCGTTCGTTTTATTATTGAAATCCCCATGACTCCCCCAGAGTTCCTGTCTACCCTTTGCGGCTTGTACCCACTGCAGCGCGAGGATTTAACCACGTCCGGTTAATCCACTCAACATAACGTATAAGGGGCATTGTGCCAATTTGTAAGAAATGCGCGGCCTGCAGGGCGTATCCTACACTTTTTATGATATTCCGATTGTATAAACCAGCCTGCCGGCGCGGTGCGTGGGTTTAACGTCAGTGAGCAATGGTTCCCTAGCAGAACTGGCGGAGCCAACTATGATGTAAAGATGTTGAGGTTTTTCTGATAATGGCGGCGAAAAAGCAACCAGTTGATCATTTACGCAGGGCACTGGTATTAACCGGTGGCGGCGCGCGTGCCGGCTACCAGGTGGGCGTGCTCAAAGCCATTGCGGATATTCTGCCCGAGGGCATGCAGCATCCGTTCGGCATTATTTGTGGTACCTCTGCCGGCGCCATCAACTCCACGGCTCTGGCCTGCTATGCAGACAATTACCGCAACGCTGTATACGAGGTGGAGTACGTCTGGAAAACCTTTTCCCCGGAAAAAGTCTACCGCACCGATCCCATTGGTGTGCTGGTGAACGCGGCCCGCTGGTTTGCCGGGCTCTTTATCCCCATGCCTCACCGGGCCAATTCCCTGCTGGACAATTCGCCCCTGCGGTTGCTGCTGGAGCGGGCGCTCAAGTTCGAGAATATTCAGCAGAACATTGATCAGGGATTTCTCAGGGCCCTGAGCGTGACGGCATCGGGCTACAACAGCGGCCATTCGGTGGCCTTCTTTCAGGGATCGCCGGATATCAGCAGCTGGAAGCGTTTTCAGCGGGTGGGGCTGCGTACCCAGTTATCTATTCAGCATTTGCTGGCATCGTCGGCGATCCCCACCATATTCCCGGCCACGCGCATTAATCGGGAGTATTACGGCGACGGTGCCATGCGGCAGCTGGCGCCCCTGAGCCCGGCCCTGCATCTGGGGGCGGAAAAGATTTTTGTGGTGGGGGTGAGTGGCAACCGCTCGGCGCCGCAGGTGCGGCGCCCCACGGAAGGTTATCCGTCGCTGGCCCAGATCAGCGGCCACCTGCTGAACAGCGTGTTTCTGGACAGTCTGGAATACGATGTGGAGCGGCTGGAGCGGATCAATGATTCGCTGGAGCTGATTCCGGGGCACGTGCTCAACAAGCACGGTGTGGAGCTGCGTCCGGTGGATTGCCTGGTGATATCACCTAGTCAGTGTCTGGATCAGATTGCCAGCCGTTACCTGAAAACCCTGCCGGCCACTATTCGCTTTTTTCTGCATGGTATTGGCGCCACCCGTTCCTCGGGTTCCAGTATTCTCAGTTACCTGTTGTTTGAGCGCATGTTCTGCAACGATCTGATTGAGCTGGGTTATCACGACGCCATGGAGGTGCGTTCGGATATCGAGACCTTTTTCGAGCTGTAGCGCGTTCAGAATTTGTTCAGTATTCGTGATGAACGTAGTGATTTTCTATGGGCTCGTTGCCGTCCACGTATTGATATAAACGGGATTTGCGATGGCAATATTCGCCACGCTCAATCCCCGGCAGATAATGATCATTCAGTAAATGCCCCTTGCGTTGATCCAGGCAAAAAACCGCACCGGCGGTGTGTTCCAGGTGTGCCAGCACACCGATACGACCAAAAAAATCCATACCGTTCACGAAGTGCTCCACGTAGGGCACCCCCCGGTGATGTTTTTCGGAAAGTTCCGGGTCCACGTGCAGGCTGTCGGCCACACCGGCCAGACAGTAAATTTCCAGTTTCGGGGCCAGGTGGCGGTATTTTTTATCTTTCAGCAGTTTTCTCGCCACATAGCTGCTGACAATGGTGCCCTGGGAATGGCCGATCAGAATCACCCTGTCGTGGGTAACCAGAGCTTCCTTGATAACGTCATAGGCGGGGCGCGACAGCTTGCCATCCTTGCGCAGCGTGCGTGCGGTAATGGAGTCCCACAAATCCCACACCACGCCGTAAGTGGGGGTATGAATCAGATGCACCGAACGGTTGAATACCCGGGCAATTTCCTTGCAGTTGAGTATGGCCACCGGCGGTGACGTGCAGATGCCGTTTATAAAAAACCACTTTTCCCGTTTGCCACTGTGAGTGTAATGCTCAGGGTTACAGGCGATGGTGCCGGTGCTGTAGCTGCGTCTTTCGGAAGGCAGCACGGTTTGGACTGCCACATTGATCATGTCACCAAGGTTGTTGTAGCTGTGAATATCCAGTTCGGATTTGGTGGAGGCTTCCGCATTCCAGGGAGAAAACAGATAGGGTATCGACCAGGCATGCCGCACCGCTAGCGACAGATCATTGGCGATAGACGCACGGTTGTTGGTGATACGGCGAGTGAACTTTTTTACCTTGGCAAACATCTAAAATTCCATTGTGCCGTTTTCCACGCAGGGGAAACGGGAGCGGTTAAAAACAGGCTGATATAAACCAGTATAGTTTTTAATTTCGTTTTACCGGAATAAACCGCAAAACTGTTCGCTGTAGCACCCGTTGTGGTCATTATGGGAAAGCGTCGATTGAAGTCCCTGCGCGTTTGACTTACTGTAGCGAACATTCCCGAATAACATGACTGAACTTTTAGACTGAGGAAGTAGAGGTGATTATGAAACGTTGGGTTTTGGCCGGTTTGCTGGCAATGGTGGTATTTCCCGCACAGGCACTGGTAGAGCGGTTTGTGGCCGGCACGCATTATGAAATCGTGGGCGATGTGGATGCCCCGAAACCTGACAAGCCCCATGTGATTGAGTTTTTTTCCTACGGTTGCCCACACTGTGAGCACCTGGAACCGGACCTGATGGCCTGGTACGAAAAGCACAAGAACGATATCAAATTTGAACGCATCCCCGCGGAATGGAACGGTTACTTTGCCTTGCTGGGGCGCCTGTATCTGACTCTTGATCAGATGGGTGTTGCCGAAGAGGCCTCGGAAAAGGTATTCAGCTACATTCACAAGCAGCGTAAGCCTCTGCGCAAGGAATCCCAGATCATGACGTTTGCCGAAAAGCAACTGGGGCTGGATCCGGAAAAATTCAAAACCGCCTGGGAATCGGACGAAGTCGGCAAGGGCCTGAAAGAAGCCGGTATGGCGTTGCGTCAGTACCGGGTGAGTGGTGTGCCCGCACTGGTGGTTAACGGTCGTTACTATGTGAGCGTGAAGCTGGCGGGATCGGAAGAGGCCATGTTTGACGTACTGAACTTTTTATTACAGAAGTGATTCTTCTATTCCAGAAGTCACTGTTCCTGCAAAGGTAAATGAATTAGGCAGACCGGAAAGTCAATAAAAAGATTCCGGTGGACAGGCAAAATCTGAAATCTGGACTAAGATTACATTACGTAACAATTTGAGCGTGCCGCTCTTATTGAAGAAGCTTAGTAGATTCGTGTTGAAAGCCCGTCTGAACCAGTTGATCTACAGGAATTAAAAGCGATTCAAAGCAAATGCCGTCCCCCTGGCATTTGCTTTTTTTTTGCCTTTACGCTCAATGGCTTAACTGCAGTTATTGCAGGGTGGGCTCGCTATCCAGCGTAATGCCGATGGCAGCCAGCTGTTTGGCGGCAATGGGATCCTGAGTGCGCTGCCAGCGGTGGTACAAGGCCAGAATATCCTGGGCATCAAAATGGTTCTGCCGGGCACAGGCTTCGGATACCAGCCGCAGAATATTGGCAAATGCCTGAGATAATTCAGAAAAGATATGGCGGTGCCGGTCGGCATTGTCCGCCAGGTAATCGTAAGCCCCGCCGCCCATGCCAATCAGGTAATCCTTGCGAATTCCCTTGCGAATAAAAACTTCCGGAAACAACGCCCCCAGAAACAGGGACATATCTCCCAGCTGGCGTAGCAGCAGGCAACGTTCCCGGTGGGATTCGGCTTTCATGGCATCGCCATACAGCAAGGCCAGCGGCCGCAGGGACACCTGGCCGTTGTCATAGTTGAATACGTTATCGCTGCGACCAAACCGGGCCAGCATGTTGCCCAGATACCAGAAAGTATCTTCCTGTGGGGGCGGCCGCATACGACTGCCAATGTCGGTTAACTGCTCGCGGAAATAATCCCGCAGGGAGCGTTCAAAATCCTGATGCAAACTCATTGAACACCTCTGCCATAGCGCCTTTTATGAAGGCTCCTTCTAAGTATAGAAAATTACGCTCCAAAATTCTCTTATATGCAAACCTTCCTTTATAGCAATCTGTTATAAAAAATACCGTTTCGCGGCTCTTGAAAAACACCATTCCGGTCCTATTTTGCGCTTTGAGGAAGAGTGTCCTTCTGTCGATTTTCTAAACCCTTTTTCGGAGGAATAAAACCATGGGAATCAAGCCACTCCATGATCGTGTGGTGATTCGGCGTCTGGATGCGGAAACAACAACCAAAGGAGGCCTGATTATTCCTGACTCGGCTGCGGAAAAACCCAGCCAGGGTGAGATTGTTGCCGTTGGTGACGGCGCAGTATTAAGCAACGGTGAAACCCGCCCCCTGAGTGTAAAAGTGGGCGACCGGATTCTGATGGGCAAATACGCGGGCACCGAGATTAAACTGAACGGCGAAGAACTGGTGGTATTAAAAGAGTCAGATATTCTGGCTGTGATTGAAACTGAGTCTGCAGAGGAGAAAGCTGCATGAGTGCCAAAGTCGTTAAATTTTCCGATGATGCTCGTGCCAAAATGCTAACCGGTGTGAACATTCTGGCGGATGCAGTAAAAGCAACCCTGGGCCCCAAAGGCCGGAATGTGATTATCGATAAATCCTTTGGTGCCCCGCGGGTAACCAAAGACGGTGTGTCCGTGGCCAAGGAAATTGAACTGTCGGACAAGTTCGAAAACATGGGCGCGCAGATGGTAAAAGAAGTGGCATCCAAAACCGCTGATGTGGCGGGTGACGGCACCACCACCGCGACGGTTCTGGCCCAGGCCATTGTTCGGGAAGGGCATAAAGCCATAGCCGCCGGCATGAATCCCATGGATCTTAAACGGGGCATCGATGCCACGGTAAAAACCGCCGTGGAGGAAATGCACAAGCTATCCAAACCCTGCGATGACAACAAAGCCATTCGCCAGGTGGCCACGGTATCCGCTAACTGGAACACCGATATCGGTGACATTCTGGCGGCTGCCATGGAAAAAGTGGGCCGCGATGGTGTGATCACCGTGGAGGAAGGCAAGTCTCTGGATTGCGAACTGGAAGTCGTGGAGGGCATGCAGTTCGACCGGGGTTACCTGTCGCCTTACTTTATTACCAACACCGACAAGATGCAGGTGGAACTGGAAGATCCCTACATCCTGTTATTCGACAAGAAAATTTCGTCGGTGCGTGATCTGGTGCCGGTGCTGGAAAAAGCCGCCCGTGAAGGCAGACCGTTATTTATTATTTCCGAAGATGTGGAAGGCGAAGCCCTGGCCACGCTGGTGGTGAATAACCTGCGCGGTATTTTAAAAGTGGCCGCGGTAAAGGCCCCCGGTTTTGGTGACAGACGCAAGGCCATGTTGCAGGACATTGCCACACTCACCAGAGGCACGGTGATTTCTGAAGAAGTGGGCCTGAATCTGGAAGGTGTAGAGTTGTCACATCTGGGACAGGCCAAGCGTATTGTGGTATCCAAGGAAAATACCACCATTGTTGATGGCGCCGGCGACAAAGCGGCGATTGATGCCCGCGTAAACCAGATTCGCAAGGAAATTGAAAATTCCACCTCCGACTACGACAAGGAAAAACTGCAGGAGCGTGTCGCCAAACTGGCCGGTGGTGTGGCGGTAATCAAAGTGGGCGCTGCCACAGAAGTGGAAATGAAAGAGCGTAAGGACCTGGTGGACGACGCCCTGCACGCAACCCGCGCCGCGGTGGAAGAAGGCATTGTTCCCGGCGGTGGTGTGAGCCTGGTGCGTGTGGCGGAAAGCATCCGCGATAACAAACCGTCCCTTGCCAACCGGGATCAGGAGGTGGGAATGAATATTACCCTGCGAGCCATGGAAGAACCCTTCCGGCAGATTGTGTTTAATGCCGGCGTTGAACCCAGCGTGGTGCTGGACAAAGTGCGTACCGGTCAGGGCAATTATGGCTATAACGCACAAACGGAAGAGTTCGGTGATATGGCCGAAATGGGCATTATTGATCCTGCCAAGGTGGCGCGCTGTGCGTTGCAGAATGCGGCGTCCATTGCCGGATTAATGCTGACCACCGAAGCCATGGTGGGCGATCGCCCGGCGGACAAAAAACAGGGAGCGTCACCGTCTGTGACCGACTGGGATTAAGAGGTAACTTTCCCGGAACTTGCTCAACTACCTGAAAGCGAGCCAGTGGCTCGCTTTTTTTATAGGCGGCTTGCTGTTCGACAGTTGCTGTTGCCGGAAAAGCATACCATTTGAGACTAATTGCTTTCGTTAAAATCCAGGTCGATGTCAATAGGAGCAAAGTCTCCGATCCACACTCTGGCCCTGGCGTTTTCCAGTCCGTCAGTGCTGACGACTTCATATTTTACCTGGTTGTCTTTTCTTCTGTTTTTATGCTTTGATCTACCTTTTATCTTGTCCTGTGGCCAAATATAGTTAAAACCTTCGTTGATTGTATTGATTCTTATACCATCATGCTTTTTGTTGAGTTCTTTTGTTCCTGATGGATCAAATACTTTGATGTGTCTGCCGCCAAACAAAAAGAAAGGTCGACAGGTTTCTTCATTAGGGTTCTTCATGGTGATGTTTAAGGCTATTTTTCCTTTGCTGTTTTTGTCGACCGGCTTTATGAGTTTTTTATCGACAATAAACTCCGGTTCTGCTGTGCATCGGGCGATAGCAGGGTCATAGCTTACTTCCAGCTTTGCTTCGGACAGGCTGGTGGCTTCTGTAACTCTGATACTTAGTCCGGTCTCATCTGTATAACCACCTCTGAAGCGGTGTACCAGTGTTGATATTTGAACCTTGCCTTTTTCACCCAGCTGTACACCCTTGCTCGCTATGTAAAGAACCAGCTCGTGGGATTCCAGACGTTTCTTGCCACTTTCCAGCGTTTCGGCACTTACGGGCATGGCGATAAAAATCCGGTTTCCGGATATAGGGTGATCAAATACCAATGCCAAAGGCGCCTCGCCATCCTGTATTTCTCTGTTGACAGCGCGTAAAGAGTAGTGAATCTTGTTGGGCAGGATGCGTTCTACTTCATGTTTTTTAAGCCAGCCCATCCAATGCAGATCAACGATGTTGTAGTTGTAATTTTGGGGGGTGACGTAGCCCAGGTATGTGGTTGAATCTGGGCACAACCCATCTTTATCCCTGCGACGGCATTTGTTTTTGTGGTAATCACGCGAATGACCGAGGCGAAATAAATGCCCAAGCTCGTGGCTAAGCGTCATTTTGTTGCCGACGTTGCCTTTATTCATGTTGACATTGCCTCTGCCGGCATTTGAAAAGCTGCAAGTTCCTTTAGGATAAGAATAAACCCGGATGTCATACTTATTCTCTCCTTTTACATGTTTGCGTGCTTGTTCTCTGTTTGGGCAGGATTGCTTTACTGGCACCTCAAGCGTGTTCCGTATATCTATCGTTTCAAAAGAAAGGCGTCCCCGTGATGACTGTGTTACAAATTCGTTGATGTGTGACATCGTCTTTTCTATTTTTGTTCTTGGCGGATTCCAGTCCGTGTCCGAAAAGTTAATGGGGACAACAACAAGCGACTTTTTACCGGTAGCGCGATCGGTTCTTTGATTGTAGTTCTGCACGCATGCGGGTTCGTACTCCAGGCAATCGTGGGCTTCAGGGTTTGCCACGGTAATATTGAGGGAGCGTTCTTCCTTCAGTATGTTGCCATCGGGGCCGGAAAAGGTGGCAGTCATTGTGTAGTTAGTGTTTTCGACCGGATAAACAGTTTCTGATCCGGTTGGGTCGACTTCGCCGAGTTCGGGGGTGATTTCGATGTCCACCAGATCTATGTCTTCGGTTGTTTCAAATGACCAGCTTAATGTTACCGGATCACCGGGTTCTACGTATTTGGTGTCACTATCAAGTGTCATCAGGTAATCCAATTTGCATCCGGTAACGGACAGTATTGTCAGGATGACGGCGGGAATATACAGCGCCATGCGGTAAATATAATTCATGTTAAAAACCCCGATTGTTATTATCAGCAAATATCACCCATGAAATATGGTCATGAGATGAGTGAAAATAGAAACAAGCTTAATTGCTGAAATAATGGTAGGAGGGCACAGTCAGGCTTACATGTCATAACATGACAACTTCTTGTCTAAAGACGACAGCTGGATGGGGCAATAAAAAAATGGGTAGTTTGTGTAGTGGATGCCTTGTGAGTCGGCTGCTTTATTCATCGATTTCCGGAGCGATGTGGTCTTCCTCATCGGGGTCATCCACATCCAGGGGCGGATCGGCCTGCTGACTGGTTTGGGGCTTGGGTTTGGAGACCGCTTCTTCGGTGGCTTCTATGCCGATGCGGTAAACAGCGTAGCCGGGGCTGACAAACTGATCCAGTGCCATACCCAGAATCTGGCCGTCGAAAGGCGCGCGGATTTCCATCATTTTATTGCTGATAGGATCAATCACCTCTCCCAGCACATCCAGTTTGCTGACCTTGTCTCCCAGCTCCACGGTGGAAATCAGAATGCCGGAGCTTTCCGAGCGTATCCAGGTGGACTGATAGTAGGTGGGTTTGGGGGTGAGCCAGAAACGCATCAGTTCGCGCATTTCCAGACTGTGCATCACGTTTTCTATGGCCTTGGTGCCGTAATCCACCACGGCCTTGTCCAGGTGCATGGGGCCGCCCGCTTCCAGGGTAACGGCGGGAATGCCTGCATCCATGGCTGAGCGGCGCAGGGTGCCGGATGCACCTTCATGATTAAGGACTGTGATACCGCCAAACCCGCGGGTAAAGGTCCGTACCGGTTCCCGGGAAAGGTCAGCCCGCAACTGGGGAATATTGATGCGGTGAAACGAGCCGGTGTGTAGATCCACCAGATAATTGCAGTGGCCGATCACGTCATGAAACAGCGCAAATGCCAGGCGCGATGCCGCACTGCCGCTGGGATTACCAGGAAAATGCCGGTTCAGATCCCGCCGGTCCCCCAGGTAACGGGATGAGCGCAAAAAGCCTTCGCGGTTCACAATGGGCACGCCTATCAAGGCGCCGGACAGGTTGGACGGATCGGTGCTGTGCAGCACCCGCCGCACAATTTCGATACCGTTGATTTCATCGCCGTGAACCGCTGCGGTCAGGCACAACGTTGGGCCAGAATTGGCGCCATTCACCACCAGCACCCGATTGGGGGAATCCAGCCCGGTGCTGCCGGCCACTTCCCAGTCCAGGGCTCGGGCGGTACCCGGCGGAATCGACTGACCCAGAATAGCCAGATTTTTGGGGGCGGTCGGTTTAGGCGCTGATTCAGCTTCCTCTGGTTCTGTTGTTGTGACTGTTGTTGCGCCGTTCGCGTCAATGACTTCGATTTCCGGTGCTTCCGGGTCCGAGGCAGTGTGTTCCACCACCACCGGCTCGCTGGCGGCTTCCGCCGGCGACATCAGGGGTTCCTCTTCCGCTTCGCTGCCCCAGGCACTCACCGGCAACAGGGTGAGCAGTGCCAGAAGCAGCACGCAAAAAAAGGCCGGCTGGAACACCGGATGAAAGCTTGTTCCGTTCGTTATAGGTGTACCCATAGTGAGCAGATTATTTAAAAACGCAGTGTGAGTGGCTTGGTCCTATTAATCGTAGACCAATTGATTCTCCAGTAATTCAGAAAACTTGATCAATTCCCGTTGGTGGGTTTTCTTGAAAAGCTGCCTGATTACAAAATGTAGACCTTTTTGAATGGTACGCACCCCCAGATCGGCCGATCGCTTCACGAAAGGGCGAATCTTGAACAGTTTGGTGGGCTTGGTATAAAAATAGATGATGGCCTGATCGCAAATAGCGCAGAGGGTAGTGGCAATAAAATCGTTATAGGCCGCGGTGTTGGCGTCGCTGTGGATGCGATTCATGGTTTTGGTCAGGTCGCTGGCCAGTTCCGGAGACAGGGGGAACGCCAGATGCCAGCCGGACTCATGTTCAACCAGCAGGGTATCCATATAGTCGGCAAATACGGGCAGTTCGTGGGGTTCCAGGCTGTTCACCATGCGACGAATCACCAGTTTGGCGGCACGGCTGACGGTGTTGATACCTGTGTCGGCGGACTTTTTTACATTGGGGTGGGCCCGCACCTTGCTCATGACATCAAAATAGAGGGCGTTCACACCCAGATCCAGCAGACGGCTGACCACGGCGGCGGCTTCGGCACCGAGGCCTTTCTGTTTCGGCGACAGCCGCATCCGGTTCAACAACGCCAGAATGCGGGTTGCGTCTTCATCGGGGACGCTGAATCCTAACAAAACTTGTTTGCCTGTGGCTGACTCAACCATGACGGCACTGCTCCCTATGCGGTTTGGCGCGCACTCTATTGAACATGGCTGTCTCCTGTCAAGTGTCTTGCGGCGGCGCAGACCGGGATATTGTCTATACTTCTCAGATGCCTGTTCAGCCCCGTTTTTTTATGGAGTAAACCCATCGCAGATTCCGGCCTGATGACTTTGAGACATTGCGGTAAGCAAGTAGTGTGCCGGTTGGTGCATGCAGGGAGTCGTGTGTCTGCAACCGTTCTGATGGCGCTCTACGCTGCCGGTGCTTTGGCCAATGAGCCCGCTGTGACCTATGTGGAACTGGGCCAGAATGACGATCAGGGCAGCTTCTGGTTCTGGGTGATCGGCGCCTGTGTACTGACCGGCGTGGTGGCACTGGTGTCTTTTGCCTATCGCCTGGTGAATGCCCGCTTCGAAAAGCTGAGCCGCGATCTCAAGAATTCCAGCCAGAAACTCCGCGAAGCCCAGCGAATTGCCCGCATGGGCAGCTGGTCCCGTGACTTTGAAACCGGTGAGACATCCTGGTCGGCAGAGGCGCTCCGGGTATTTGAGACAGACGATGCCGACCGCCTGCGCCATTATGAGTCACAGGTGCACCCGGATGACATGGAGCAGGTGGTAGAAGTGATTGCCGAGGCTTACCACAAGGGCGGCAATTACGAGTGTGAGCACCGGATCATTACCCCTGATGGTGAAATCAAGCACATACGGCTGGCAGGACAGGTGTTTCTGGATCAGGAGCATTCCGGACCTGTCCATGAAATGGGCACGGTTCAGGACATTACCGAGCGCAAGCGGGCCGAGGAAAGCGTGCGCCAGAGTGAGCTGAAACTGCGCTCGATTCTGGAGTCTGCACCATATCCGATCATGATTCTGGACCCGGGCCCCATGAAGGTGCTCTATGCCAATCGCAGCACCTACCACCTGTTCGAGTTTCCTCTGGAGAAGTCCCTGACGGAAATCTCCGACATGAACAGCTTCTGGATACAGGCGGAAGACCGCGACACCGTGTTCAAGCTGATGGCGGAAGACGGTGATATCCGCAACCGGGAAATGCTGATGAAAACCGCCAAAGGCAAGATGTTCTGGGCGCTGCTGTCGGCCACGCCCATGGATTTCAGCGGTGATAAGGCCCTGTTTGTATCTCTGCTGGATATTACCGAGAAAAAGCTGATTCAGGAGGAACTGGAGCGCCTGGCCACCACCGATCCGCTCACCGGTATCTTCAACCGGCGCAGCTTTTTTGATACAGCTAACAAGGAAATCCGCCGTTCGGTGCGCTACAACTACCCGTTTACCCTGCTGATGCTGGACATTGACCACTTTAAACGGGTTAATGACTCCTATGGGCACGCGTTCGGCGATCAGGTGATACAGCGGTTTACCGAGGTGGTGAACGAATGCCTGCGGGAGGAAGACCTGTTCGGCCGCGTTGGCGGCGAGGAATTTGCGGTGATTCTGGTGTCGGCGGACCTTGAAGGTGCGGCGACAGTGGCGGAGCGCATCCGGGAAAACTGGGAGCAGGCCGAGTTGCAGACCGAGGGCAAAAATGTTTCCTTTACGGTCAGCATCGGCGTGGCGGATCTGCGCAATCCCCGGGAAAGCGTGGATATGGTAATGGAGCGGGCAGACAAGGCGCTTTACACCGCCAAGGAGGAAGGCCGTAACCGGGTGAAAACCCAGAATGACTTGCCTTCCGATACTCTTAATGTGAAATTCAACGCATCCGAGTAAGCGCCTGAAAAAACTGGAGAAACGAAAACAGATTTCTTTTATAGTGTAGGGTCTGTTAACGTAACCCCTTTACAGGCACAAACAGGCACAAATAAGAGGCAGGGGGCCAACGGACAGCCGCACGCCAGAGCAGTATTTTCATAATTACAATGCCGTTATCAATAATGACAAAGGATACTGGGGGACAGGCAGAGACCTGCTTTCATTTTCATGGTTAAACGTTACCTTGTTCGAATGGTTTCAGTGGTTGCATTCAGTGTGGTGGCTCTGTGGAGTCATGGTGCTGAAGCGGATCTGGCTGTGGTGGTCAATGCCGAAAATCCCACCGACAGCATTACCGTTGATGAGCTGGTGAATGTGTTTCTTGGGCGTTCACGGCAGCTGGCCGGTGGCACCAAAGTGATTCCCATCGATCAGATGGAGGGCGAGGCAGCCCGCATCGAGTTCTACGATAAAGTTGTAAAAAAATCCCCCTCGCAATTGAATTCTTACTGGTCGCGTCTGATTTTTGCAGGCAAGGGCCGGCCTCCCTATGCGGTGTCCAATGACCAGGAAGTGATTGAGTTTGTATCCGCCAATCCCAGCATGATCGGGTACGTGGATCTGACCGCCGTTGACGATTCTGTCAAAGTGATTCTGACTATTCCGTAGTTAACCTTTCCTACAGTTCACCCATTCACTGAAGAAGATTTGCTGCTATGACCTACCAAACCCTTAATATCGAGATTCAGGGGGCGATCGCCCATGTCCGGTTAAATCGCCCGGATGCCTACAACAGCATGAACAAGGCGTTCTGGAACGAGTTTCCCGAAGCCATCACAGCGCTGGACCGAACCGGCGAAACCCGCGTGGTGGTGCTGTCGTCCACGGGCAAGCATTTTACGGCGGGCATGGATACCAGCGTATTCACCGATCCCAACAGCATTCCCATGAATGGTGAACCATCCCGGGATGCGGAAAACCTGCGCCGGATCGTACTGGATCTGCAGGAATGCTTTAACGTACTGGAAAAAGTGCGCATGCCGGTGCTGGCGGCCATTCAGGGCGGTTGTATCGGTGGCGGCGTGGATATGGTAAGTGCCACTGACTGCCGCTACTGCACCGAAGATGCCTTTTTTACCATCAAGGAAACCGATCTGGGCATGACCGCGGATGTGGGCACACTGCAACGCCTGCCCCATCTGATTCCCCAGGGGCTGATCCGGGAGCTTGCCTATACCGGGCGCAAGCTGTTTGCTGACGAAGCCAAAGCCGTTGGCCTGGTTAACCAGGTGTACAAGGATCAGGACACCATGCTGAAGGCGGTGATGGATATTGCACAGCAGATTGCCGAGCGTTCACCTTTGGCGGTGGCCGGCTGCAAGGAAATGATCAATTACACCCGAGATCACACAGTGGCGGACAGCCTGAACTATATCGCCACCTGGCAGGCGGGCATGTTCCGGCAAACAGATGTGATGAAAGCTTTTGCTGCCAAGGCTCAGAAAACCGTCGCAGACTTCGACAATCTGTACCCCCGGGAAAAGCCCATGAAAGACTGACCCGCCCCGGACGGGCAGTATCAGCTGGTGCCGCATCAGCCAATACTGCCTGCATTGAAATATAAAAAAACGGCGAGCTTTGGGCTCGCCGTTTTCATATCAGTACTGCTGCCGCTGTTGTGTTACTGCGCTGTCTCTTCAGGAGCGGCTTCAGTGGCTTGTTCTGTTTTTGGCGCGGTGGCTTCCTGATTGCTGACTTCTTCCACCTCTACAATGCCTTCGGGCTGTTTGTCCGGATCGCCTTCATAATTTTCTGATCCCATGTAAACGAGCCCCACGTTTACAGCAACCAATGCCCCGAGTATCACGATAAGTTGCATATTCTTTCCCCAAAAGTTCCGTGTGAGTCCGGAAATTAGACCATTCAAGCCCTGTGGTTGTAAAGGGTGTTGATAAACCCATCTGCACTGAATAGGGGCTTTTGTTTACGTGAGGCCCTAATTTCCATAGGTCTGTGTAAAAAATGTTCGTTGCAGGCGATTGCTCAGGTGACTGCGGATTGCACAAATTGCTTTAAAGGTAATCAATGTTCTGCTAGCTTTATCAGTGCAGCTAACATAACAACAACCTAGGAGTTGCAAGATGAGTCAAGACTACGTGCTCTTCCAGAAATGTCCTGCCTGTGGAACCCGCAAAGAAAGTACCTTAAGTACCATCAAAGCCCAGCGCATGTTTGAGTGCGAATGCTGTGGCCTTTCTTTGAGTTTGCGCCCACTGCAGGAGCCCGAAAAGCAGGATCAAAAAGCACGCAGTGACGAAGCGCTGACCGTTTAAACCAAACGGCAGCCACACCCTTTCTTAACCGGGAGAAAACCCCGGGGTGGGTTTCTCTCCCTCTCAAAAATGTGCGCCCACCCGTGCAACAGTGTTTTGCTCGCACCCATCAACAATTCCTGTTCAAATAGTTTTCCTGACACCATCATCAGTGGTTTATCAATTAACAACAGGAGCGTGGGTAACATTATGTCCATTTCCCTTTATCAGACGACGATTCCGGTTTATATCAACGCGTTAAATAATCTTTCCAGCATTCTGGATAAGGCCGTGGCCTATGCGGAAGAAAAGGGCATTGATCTGGATGTGCTGATCAATTACCGGCTTGCGGCGGATATGCACGGCCTGCCCAAGCAGATTCAGATTGCCACCGACACAGCTAAAGGCTGCGGTGCCCGCCTGACCGGCGAAGCGCCCCCTTCTTATGAAGATAACGAAGCGACATTTCCTGAACTGAAGGAACGTATTGCCAAAACGGTGGACTACCTGAAAACGATTGATTTTGAAAAGTTTGAAGGAGCAGAGGAGCGGGATGTTGAACTGAAATTACCCCGCCGCACCATTGAGTTTACCGGCCTGAATTATGTGAATCATTTTGTGACGCCGAATTTCTTTTTCCATGTCACCACCGCTTACTGCATTTTGCGACATGCCGGTGTGCCTATAGGCAAAATGGATTTTCTGGGCGGCCAGTAAACAGGCCTGCAGGGAAAGCTCCGCTGAGCGAGTTTGCCGGTACAATGCCATGTGAGTGACAAAAAAAGCCCGCGTCAGGTTGCGTATCCGGACGCGGGCTTTTTGCTGGTCACTTGCGGCTTGCGTTGTGCTCCCTTTAAGAGATTTCAATGCGCCGGCTGGCCGGTTTTTCCGGTGCCTGTTTGGGCACGCTCAATGTCAGAATGCCGTTTTCAAAATTGGCGACAATATCTGACTCGTTGATGTTGTTGCCCAGCGTAAAACTGCGCATCATCTTGCCGCTGTAACGTTCCTTACGAATGACTTTACCGTCTTTTTCCTCGGTTTTTTCATCGCTGGTGCTGGCTTCAATGCTGAGCACGCCGTTTTCTACGTGAACGTGCACATCTTCTTTCTTGATGCCGGGCAGTTCGGCAGAGATCTCGTAACTGTTGTCTTTCTCCTTGATATCCACCAGGGGCGATGCCAGGCCGTTGCCGCTGGCACGGAAAGGTGAAGTTTCAAAAAAACGATCCAGATCAAACAGGCTGCTTCTTGGAATCAAGCTCATGTTAATTCCTCCTATTCCTCGGTAACCAAACATGTTGTTTCATGTCCAGCTCGGGGTGCTGTACGGCACCCCAAAGGCGCTGGCAACCATAGAAGATACTGCTTTCTATAAAACGGAAAATAGGTCCGCCGGTCGCCATTTTCAAGAGGAATTAAGCGTTAAATTTACGCTGACTGTTCCAGTTTTTGACCTGCGTCAGTCGCTGCTGAAACCTTGGCCGGTGGCTGCCAGGTGGGGCCCTTGATAAACACCCGCAAATCCCGGGTGCGCCGGAAATCCCGGAACAGATCCACCCACTCATGCAGCTGCAGATAGAAGGGATTCAGCGACGTGGGCTGCTTGGCGGTGAGGCCGTATTTAATGGTGCCGGCTTTGCTTTCCGGTACAAAGGTGCCGAACAGCTTGTCCCAGATAATCAGTACACCACCAAAATTGGTATCGATCTGTTCTTTCTGACTGCCGTGGTGCACCCGGTGGTGTGACGGCGTATTAAGAATCCAGCCCAGTTTGTCCAGCGGGCTCTTTGTTTCCGTGTGCAGAAAGAACTGGTAAGCCAGGTTCAGCTCAATGGCAATGGTGGCCCAGTTTTTATCAAAACCGATCAGGGCAATAGGTACCCACCAAAATAACCAGCCGCCATTAAATAATAACGTAAAGTTCTGACGCAGCGCGGTGGAGTAATTCATGCGCTCGGAAGAGTGATGGGTAACATGCACCGCCCAGAACCAGCGCACTTTATGCATCAGAAAATGAAAGAACCAGAAAGCCAGATCCGACACGATAAAAATCAGCAACACACTCAGCAAGCCATGCACTGGCTCATACTGGAACCCGAACTGATGCACCCAGTCGTAGAAGAAACGGATAAACACCGCCACGGCAATACCGTCGACAATTTTGTAGTTCAAACCCATGGTCATGTTGGTCAGGGTTTCTTTGAAGCAATAGGCATCCTTTTTACCGGTGCGGTGCAGGTACCAGGCTTCGATGCCGATCACGGCGATAAAGAGCGCGCCAAACGCGAAAATAAACATCAAGGCGTGTACGACATCATTCATAGTAATATCCTCATAAGGGCACCTCTAAAAATTGTCTTTTTCCGCGATAGCTGCGTCAGCTCCGTACTCGAATGCTCATTTACTCCGTGTAAACTGCGCTTCTGCGTGCGGTGCGTCCCGGCCGCTCCAGGCATTCGCGGCGCCTTCGGCCCTTGCTCTCACGAAAAAATCCTAATTTTTAAAAGTGCCCGAAAGTCATATCGTTTAATTATTATCCGATAAGTGTATTTTGTAAGAATTCCGGCTATTCTTATTGACATAAATCGCCACTCCTTTGACAAAAGTCGCCAGGCTGGAGAAACGGCTGTCGGAGCGCCTGGCAGATGAATACCAAGCACCTGATTTTTAAAGAAAAAAGGAGGATTCCTTGCCTCAGGGTGTGTACGTTGCCAGCGACCTGGCAGGCCTGCTGCGGCGTTTTATCGCCAAAGAAGGCATTGATTCCCCGGAAATCAGTGCCCAGCTGGCGGCTTATCCGGCCAACAGCCGCATGCCTATGGACGACTGGTGGGAGATGCTGGAAAAGATTCAGGCGGTGCGCCAGGAACCGGCCCTGGGGGTAAAAATCGGTGCCTGTGTGCAGCCCCAGGATTCCGGCGTGATGGGTTACATGGTGATGTACTGCAAAACCGTGGGCGAAGCCCTGCTGCACTTTCAGCGTTACCAGGGGCTGATCCATAACTATTCCCAGGTGAACATTCAGGCCAAACCCAACAGCCTGGTACTAAGCTGGGATCTGGAGCAGGGGGTGTCTACCCAGCTGTCGGACGAGGTGTTTTTGTCCGGACTCATGACCTTTATTCAAACAGTTACCGACCGGCCCGATCTGGTACCGGCGGCCATCGATTTTATTCACCGGGTGCCCTTTGACCCTGCCTGTTATGAATCGCTGCTGGGTTGCCCGGTGCGTTTTGGTTGTGAGCAGGTGGCGGTGGAAATTCCGCTGGATGCCCTGAGTGTTCCCATTAACAGTCACAACCCGTATTTGCTGTCGCTACTGGAAAAGCAGGCCGAAGCCCTGGTGGACTCCGACAACCAGGACGAGTTTCTGAATCAGCTGCAAAAGATTCTGGTGGAAGCCATTTCCCAGGGGGAAGCGACGCTGGCGATGATTGCCAGACGTTTGAATGTTTCCACACGGACATTGCATCGCCGCCTGGAAGAGCGGGGGCTGAATTTTCAGAAAATGCTGCAGAAAACCCGCCGTCAGCTGGCACAACATTACCTGTCGGATCTCAGTCTTTCGCTGAATGAAATCGCTTTTCTGCTGGGCTATTCGGAGCAGAGTGCTTTTAACCGTGCCTTTCGGCACTGGTTCTCCATGCCACCCAAACAGTACCGTGATAACTTAATCAAAAACCGGACAGGTTAAGGCGGGCAGCGATCAAGTTCAGCTGGAACTTTCGTTCAGTTTTTTCCTTGAAGACTGACCGGTTTCTTCATACTCTTCTGCTGTAAAGACGAAAACTGGCGCAGTCGAATACGCTGTCACAGCAGTCTGCAAGTTCGTGCCAAGGTCACCCTGATAATAATAACAAGGATTAAGTCATGACCTTACGCGTTGCAGCTCGCGGGCCGGGAGTGGTACCTGGCACCGTTATGTTTTTTCTATGGCTATTGCCGTCGATTCTGTTAAGCGGTTGCGGCGGTAGTGGTTCCGGTACGGATACCGATGCCGACACCGAACCTGCCGATAACCGGGCACTGGCCAGTGTTGCCCAAACTCCCTATCAGTTTGCCAATCAGTGCTACCGCATGGAAACCGGCGGGAGTCTGCTGACTATTGATCCGGTATCCGGTGAGTATCTGATGGGCGATAACCAGCAACAGGCCGCCCGTTTTTATATGAAGCCCACCGGGCTGGGCACCTACCTTTTTTATGATCAGGGTGAACAGTTACTGGGGGCTCACGAAACCCCTGTGCGCACGCAGGAACTGGATATGCGGCTGGAGTGGCGCCTTGAGCAGCTCAGTGATGACAGCTTTGCCTTGCAGGCAACGGACGCGCAAGGTTACCTGGCCAGTAATGGTGCCAGTCTGTATTTAAGCGACAGTTTTAGCGAAGCGCTGGCGGTATCTTTTAAAGAGTCGGAAAACTGCGCCACTTACCCGGAAATTTCAACCAATGCCTCTGGCGAACCCTCTGTATCAGAATTTGAAGATGGCGCTGTCTGGGGGCTGGCAGATGTGCATGCTCATTTGTTTGGCACCCTGGCTTTTGGTGGCAACATCATGGCCGGCGATGTGTTCCATCCTTTAGGGGTGCAGAAAGCATTGCAGGACTGCAGCGTTGAGCATGGCATTGGCGGTAAAACCGATATCACCGGTTTTGTTACCCAGGAACCGGATTACAACGTGGGCAAGCAGGCCGCCCGATTACCTTTTTTGCTGTTGTTCAATCAGCCGTTGCACAACACCGATGGCTACCCCGAATTCAGTGAGTGGCCCAATAATCAGACCACCACACACCAGATTGCTTATTACAAATGGCTGGAGCGGGCTTATCTGGGCGGCTTGCGCTTAATGGTGAATCTGCTGGTGGAAAGCGGCCCTTTGTGCAAAGTGGGCCGGGATTTATCCCGCAACTATGCCCCCATTGATGATGGTTACGAATTTGATGATTCGGTGGTTTGTAACGGCGAGGAAACCAGTGAGCGCCAGTTGCAGGCCACTTATGATCTGGTGGATTACATTGATGCGCAACACGGCGGCCCCGGTAAAGGCTGGCTGCAACTGGTGAGTTCCCCGGAGGAAGCACGTCAGGCCATACGCAATAAAAAGCTGGCTATGGTCGTGGGTTCGGAAACCCCGGATCTGTTCCGTTGCATTGATGGCGTAGAAGGTGGCCGCGAGGAATGCACCGAGGAATATATCGAACAGCGGCTGGATGAATACGATCAGCGTGGCATTAAAAGCCTGTTCCCGGTGCATCATTATGACAATGATTTTGGCGGCGCCCGGGTGTTTAATCCCATTATTGAAGTGGCCAGTGTCGTGCAGGATGGTTCCCTGTTTCATTACGATACCTGCGAGGGTGGCTACGATCCTATTCTGGCGATTCAGCTACCGCGCATTTATTACCTGTTGTTTCCCAACTTTATACGCGACCTGCCGTTGTTCCCCTTTGTGCCGGAAGGTGACGGTTACTGTAACCGCCAGGGGTTAACGGATCTGGGCGCTCACCTGGTTCGTGAAATGATGAAGCGGGGCATGATTATAGAAACCGCCCATATGTCGCGCCCCATGAAAGAAGCCGTGGTGGATATGGCAGAGTATTACGATTACCCGTTGGTGGACAGCCATTGGGGCAAAGCCTTTGAAGATGCCCTGAAGCCGGAAGAGGAACGCTATTTCAAGCTGGGCAGTGTGCGTGCGCCTTTATTTAATCGCTGGGTGTCGGTGCCGGAATACAATGGGGTGGTAAAAGATTGCGAGCCCTATACGTCTCAGGATATGGCTATTCAGTTAATGGCTTACAGCGACCTGCGGAATGATTTGGGGCTGGACCCCGGCGTGGTATTCGGTACCGACATGCACGGCATGGTGCAGCAGGCTTATCCCCGTTTTGGTGAGCGGGCGGTGTGCCATTCCGAGCAGCAGAACCCGGTAACTTATCCGTTCACATCCTTTGATGGTGGTGTACAGTTTGAACAGCAGGTGTCGGGTAACCGGGTGTTTGATTACAACACCGATGGCCTGGCGCATATCGGTCTGCTGCCGGATGTGATTCAGGATATGCGTAATCAGGGCATGAGTGATGAATACGTGAAGCGCTTCTTCCGGGGTGCCGAGTCCTACCTGCAGATGTGGGAAAAGGCCCGGCAACGCGCTGGTGAACTACCATGATTGCCATAACGGCATTGCCTGGCTGACAATACGCCCATTCATACCAACGCATAGTCATTAATTAAAGGTGGTATTTATGGGCGTAATGAACAAGGTATTTCAGGAATACAAAGCCTTTGCCTTGAAGGGCAATGTACTGGATATGGCAGTGGGTATTGTCGTGGGCGGAGCCTTTGCCACCATTGCCAGCAGCCTGGTGACCAATGTAGTTGCCCCCTTGCTGGGGTTGTTTACCAGTGGCGTGGACATGGCGGATCTGTTTCTGGTGCTGAAGGAAGGCGCATCCGGTTCGCCGTACGTCACTCTCGCAGATGCCAATAAAGATGGCGCCGTTACCATCAGCTACGGTCTGTTTCTTAACAGCCTGTTCAGCTTTATGATTGTCTCCTGGTTTGCGTTTTTACTGGTGAAAGGAATTAATCAGATCAAGGCGCGGGAACAGAAGGTGGAAACCAAAGGTACGAAGAAGTGCCCGTTCTGTGTGTCAGCAATCCATGTGAACGCGTTGCGTTGTCCCTGTTGTACATCGGACCTGAGAACCCAGCCTGACCTGGAAGAATAGTTTCTTGCGGGTCAGGCTGTATTGGTTATTTCTTTGTTTTCATCTGCTTTAGTAGTTGTGTTGCGTAACCGTATTCGATAAATGCGGTGGCGTTGCTTTCAAGTACTTTTTCGAAATGACGTTTCGCTTCGGGTTCATCACCTTTCAGGAGGTGTTTCAGGCCAACGTAATAATGGGCTTCGGTGCTTTTGCAAATATCATCGGCATTATTCAGCAACACCGTTTCTGACAACCTTTCCTGCCAGTAGGCATTCAGCACCTGTTGCCAGCGAGACATCTTGACGGAACCCATCAAGTCTGAATAGGCGTGTTCCGGAGGAATCCCGGGTTGTGACTCGATCAGTTTTATCGTAAGCACATGGTAGAAGCTTGCGGGGCGGTTGTTTTTCAGAAACTGATTTGCTGCCTGTCTGGCTTGCTGCCATTGCCCGTTTGCGGCATAGGCGGACACCTGTTCCATGGCCAGATACGATTCGCCCAGGGCTATCAGTTCTTTGTAGTGCTCATTTGCATCGTCCCAGCGTTTGCTGTCGAGCAGGGCGGCTGCCAGCTCATACTGTGTGTAGGGAACCGGTTTCAGTTCATAGGCTTTTTGGGCTTCTCGCAGTTGCAGTGGTGCCATGCCCAGCAACCGGTACAGTCGCGCCAGTGTGGTGCTGACATAAAACGGCGTGGGCGACCGGCCACGTTCGGCCTGCAAGAGCTGCAGTGCCTTGCTGATGCTGTCGCGTGATTCATAGGAGCAATCCCTGTCCAGTACCAGATCGGCGTAGGCATATCCCAGTTCCAGGCGGATGTCGGGGTCATCCGGGTTTAAATGGAGCGCCTGACGTTTTACGGCAACCGGCAAGAGCAGGTCGCCCTGGGCGCGGCGAATACGGGCAAGCTGAACATGTGAGCCGGCATGGGTCGGGGCTTCATCCAGTGCGTCCAGAATTGTCTGCTCCAGAACCTGTTTGGTTGTATTCTTTTGTGCTGAAAGATAGCCGAGCCGGGCAAAGCCCGGAGGTGCCAGCTGGCGCCGTACCGAACCCGGGAGTGACAGGAAAAGTTCTTTGGCGCGATCATAGTTGCCGCTGTTGCCCAGGCGTATCAGGTGGTAGTAACTGCTGTAGGTTTTGTATTGCAGGGCAGCGGATGACGGGGCTTTTTTCAGCTGTGCCTCGTAGGCCGTTGCGGCTTTGTCCAATAGCGATGCAGAGTCTGAATCCAGCCCCTGCTGAAAGGCGGCATCCGCTTCGGCTTCTGTGAAGATCTGCGCAGAAGCCCCGGATTGCGAAGCTTGTTGTGACAGTGTGGGTGGCAATGTGGCGCACCCGCCCAGAAATATGAGCATAAAGAGCGTAATGCTTGCATACCGGTTCATCACAACTCGTACCCCAGCTCAACTGCCTTGGCGAATGAACGGTTGGAGCTGTCGAACTGGCCCCGGTACCCCTGCGCCAGCCCCAGAAAGTAATAGGCTTCGCCGTTGTCCGGATAGGCTTCTACCAGTGCCTGGGCTTCCTGCAGGGCTTTGTCGAATTCGCCGCTATCGAGCCAGGACTGCAGCCGGGCGATACGCTGGGTAGGGGTGGCATCGTCGGCAAGCGTGGCTTCGCTTGCTACGTTGCCGGCGTCCGGATCGCGGGAAAAATTAACGTACCAGGGTGACAGTTTTTCAATGCCCATGATGGCATCATAAAAGGTTTTGTAATCCTGCTGGCTGATCAGCTGGTCGGGCAGATCAAAGATGATTTCCACCCGATAGCCGTTTTCAGTTTTCCGGGAACTCTGGCGCAACCGGAAAAACGCCGTGTTCTGGCTGGGGCCGGCAGATGCGGCATAGGGCGCGTAATCAGGCCGCGGGGATTCAATGTCAGCAATCAGTTTCAGCTGATAACCGCGGGCAATGTGCATGGGGTTGATGCGATTATCCGGCGTGTCCAGGCTGCTGATGGACGCGAACATGCGCAGCAACTGATTGATGCCAATGGCGGCACTGAATGGCTCCGGTTCACCTTTCCACACATCTTCCAGTTTGAGTGCGCCTTCAACCTGAATCGGCTTCCACAGGTCGGTGGCATGTTTAACGTCCGCACTGATAAATTTTGCGGTGGTATAAATGCCCAGTGCCATCTGGCGCAGGGCTTTTTCCCGTTCGGGTGCGTAGGTCCACCATGAGCGGTAGTGATCTTCGAAAGAGCCGCGCGGACGAATGCTGAAATCCACCCGGGAATCCTTATTGCCGTCCGCGGTAATTTTCAGATACAGGTCGGCCCCGTGGGCTGTGTAAGGCCGCGGGGCGATGGTGCTCAGCCGGTTTTCAGTGCGATCGTCAATGATCAGTGCCGGCCGGTTATCCAGCGACGAGTGAAAACCGGGAAACAACGCTTTGGAACCGGATGTATCCAGCCACATTTCCGGCTGGTTTGCCTGCGCTGGAATGTAGGTAATCATATGATTAAAAGCTACGTAGGGCAGATCGTCGTTAATATTGGATCCGTCAGAAGTTGATACCAGTGCGGCATGGGCATCAATTCCCAGAGCACGTAACAGTGTCAGCGCCAGTATGGTTTGGTCCTTGCAGTCGCCGTAGGCATTTTCAATGACTTCGCTGGATGTATGGGGCTCATAGCCGCCGCGGCCCACATGGGCAAACACGTAGCGCACATTGTTTTGCAGGTATTCATACACGGCGCGAATCCGTTCGCTGGTGGTGCTGTTCTGGCGACTGATGTCGACGACAACTTCCTTGATGTCAGCGTTCAAATTGATTTTGGGTTCGAAAAGGCCTTTGGCCCACTGGCGTACCTGATCCCAGTTTTCTAACGTGGTGACTTCCAGATAATAATCGCGGAAAAATTCCGGTGGCACCGCCGCTTCGAGTTTGATCGCCGGCAGGTTTTGGCGGTTGATGCGGTAAGTGGTCCCGCTGTCAGAGGTTTCTTTTGTCACTTGCCGGGCAAAAGGCCCCTTGCCAAAGTTCAGCGCCACTGTTGCTGGTGCCTGTATTTCCACATGGCTTTCCCGTACCGGGTCGAGCCGCCCCTGGAAATTGGCTTTGGATTCCCACCAGTAAAAATGAAAACGATCAAACCACTGTTGCGGAATCACCGCCCGGGTATCGGTAATCTGGTACTGGAATTCAATCACGGAACCGGGGCGTAGCGATGGCAGTGAAAACACCAGCTCCTTGCGATCCTGGTAAAAGTCCGATTGCTGGGGTGTCTGAATCTGAATGGCATCCGGGGCTACGGTCTGCAGATTGCCGGAAGGGTCTCTTACGCGGGCAAAATCCAGTGCCAGTGTGGAAAAATGATCGTTATAGGTCAGGTGAATCTGGCTGTAATCCTGAATGGCTTCGTCATCCTGGATTCGTACGGCCACATAGGTCGTAGAGGTGGCCAGCAAATCCGGCGACAGCTTGCTGATGACCCGCTTGTGCAGAACTTCCGCAGATGCGCCTTTGGCAGGAGCAAAACGTTCGATAAGGTCAGTCAGGGGCGGGGCGATTCGCCCGGCGGCCCCGGTCCCGGCCCCGGTTTCGGCATAGACGCCTGGTGTTGCGGCGCACAGGAGTAACAGGGTGACAAGGAACAGACCGTGCCAGATCCCCTGGTGCGGATGGCCCGTGCCGTTGCGAGCAGTGCCGCTGTGAGAATTACGGATGTGAGAATTGCAGACGAAAAATCTGCCAGAGAAACGTGTAGTCATGATTCCTTCCCTGGTTAAACATTGAGACATACAGGATAACAGTGTTTAGCTCAGGGGATTATATCCTGATACACCGCCTGTGGCGTGGCCATTTTGTGATCATTTGTAATCAGCGGCTTTCTGGCCAGCTGTCTCAATGGGTTTAACCGGGAAATCATCGATTCAGGAACTGGTTGCTCCCAACTGGCCGGCGTGTTCATCTGTGCTGTTGTGGGTGTGCTCAGGCCCGGCAGATGGCGCAGGCCTGGATTCCGCTGCCGGCTTTCGCCGGGTAATAAACAACAGCAACGGCGGCAGGAAGAAAAAGTCCACCAGCAGGGCCACCACAATGGTAATGGCAGTGAGCATGCCCATATCGCCGTTCAGGGCAAAGTCGGAAAATGCCAGCACACCAAAATTGGCTACCAGTATTAACGTGGTAATAATCAATGCAGTCCCCACCGTGCCAAAAGCGTAACGAATGGCCTGGGGTTCGTTAAAGCCGTATTCCCGCTGGGCCCGCAGATATTTACTGAGAAAGTGCACGGTGTAGTCCACCACAATCCCCAGGGTCATGCCGGCCACCACTGACAACCCCAGTCCGATTTCGCCATCGATAATGCCCCATAAACCAAAGGCGACACTGGCGGGAATAATATTGGGAATCAGGCTGATCAAACCGAATTTTACCGAGCGCAGGGCAATGCCCAGTACAATGGAAATAATCACCAGCGCAGTAAAAGTCCCTTTCAGCATGCTGCGCACGTTGGAATAACCGATATGGGCAAACATCACATCGCTGCTGGTGCCTTCGTGGTACATCACTTCCGGTGCGTTGGCTTTCAGCCAGGCGTTGGCCCGCTCCTGTAAATCCAGCACGGTGGCGGTGGAGCTGTCGCGAATGGTGCCGATTACCCGGGAGGCATCCTTGTTCATGGTGAGCTGGTTGGTCAGGTCCAGGCCGAAAGGCAGCGACAGTTCATATAACAGCATGTATTGCGCGGCCAGTTCACGATCATTTGGCAGGCGGTACCATTCAGGGTCATCCGCATGCATGGATTTGTTCAGGCGCTTCATTACCGAAGTGAACGAATTCACGTGAAGAATTTCCGGCTGCTGTTCCAGCCACTGGCTGAAGGCATCCAGGTTTTTCAGGTACTCAGGATCGGCAATGCCGTTTTCTTCACCGGAGCCCAGGGAAAACTCGATACTGTTGGGGCTGGTTAAATGCTGGCGGATAAAATCGGAATTCACCCGCACGCTGGTGCTTTCATCAAAATATTCCGCCCATACATCATTCAACTTGTTGCTGGGCAAAAAGGCAGTAGTGCCGACAATAGCAATCAACATAACAATAAACAGCCCGTGGCGTTTGTGTATGACAAAATCTGCCAGGCGGCTGTCGGACTGGCTTTTGGTATCGCGGATATTCACGCGTACGGGTAGCAGAATGGTAATGGCAGGTAACAGGGTTACCGCAAAAATCCAGGCCACGATTACACCCATCGCCACTACATTACCCAGATCCTGAAACGGCGGTGAATCACTGTAATTAAGGGATAAAAAGCCCACCATGGTGGTAATGCTGGTCAAGAATATCGGTTGCTGATTCAGGCGCAGGCTTTCCACCATGGCCGAACGACGGTTTTGTCCGGTGCGCATTTGTTGAAAGTAAGTCACCAGAATATGAATACAGTCGGCAATGGCCAGTGTCAGTATCATGGTCGGGGCGTTGGCCACCGGGGGTGAAATTTCAATATCCAGCCAGGCGGCAATCCCCATGGTAGTCGCAATGGACGCCACGATAATCACCAGGGTGGCGGCGGTGCCGAACACCATGGTCAGCAAACTGCGGCTGGCGATGTACAGGTACAATGCAATCAGTACCATGGCAATGGCAAAGGCCAACGGCACTATGTGAGTAACGTCGTAAATGGATGCTTCGCGAAAGGCGTTGTTATTGATAATGCGCCCGGTGGTGTAAATCTGAATATCGGGGTAGCGGGCTTCGTAATCTTTAATCAGTTCGCGAACCGCTGTGACCACTTCGGGAATTTCCCGGGTTTTGTCGTCGCCCGGCAGAGTAAAGGTAATGTTGATACCGGTGACATTCGCCGCCGGCGGGATCAGACGGTTAATCAGCTGGGGTTCATTCAGGGCAACCTGTCTGGCTTTTTCCAGTTCCGCGGCTGTGGCGTTTTTCGGATCTTCCACCAGATCGCCCACGATCAGTTCGTCGGCATCGGCTTCGGTATGCTGAAAGTTGGTGATGGAATCCACCCGGGTGGCGTAGGGCAGCAGCCAGCCGTTTTCAGTGATTTCCTGAACAATGGCCAGGGTGCGGTTACTGAATACCTGGCCGCTTTCCGGCGCTACTACCAGCAAGGCATTATCCGTGGTGGCGTAGTCGTCCTGCATTTGCCGGTAGGTGGACAGATGGGAATTGGTGGGGCCGAAGTAGACTTCAAAGTCGGAATTCAGGCGGGGCGGCATGCCCATCAACGATGCGGCCACAATAGCGGCGGCCGCCAGCAGAATCAGAAACGGATGCTTAACAATCCAGTGTGAAATCTCTCTGGCCATGGGACTACTCCAGTGCTGAGCCATAAGGTTCGATTGGCTCACTATGGATTAATGACCGGCGGTCGGCAAACGAGATTTCGTCAGGTTCAGATTAGTTATGCTCACCTGAACCAATGGCATGGTGATAGTGGTCGTCAATGCTGTTGAAAAGCGCCACCAGCCAGCGTACAAAGCGTTGTAAATCCTCCCGGTCGGAGTCTTCCGGGCGGTAAACCAGGTAGTATGCCTCTTCCACCGGTATGCGTTCCCGGAACGGCGCCACTAACCGGCCCTGTTCTACCCAGGTGTAGGCCAGCGGAAACAGGGCCAGCGCCACGCCCAGCCCCTGTTCTGCGGCGGTAAGGGTGTTCACAAAGCTGTCCAGGGTCAGCTGGTGGGTATTTTCCAGGGGAACGCCCGTTTGATCAGCCCAACGCCGCCAGGGATCCTCCTGCCACTGAATCTGGATCAGGGTTTTATCAGTCAAATCAGACAGTTCGCTCATCTGGTGGCGCTCCTGAAAGCTTTTTGAGCAAACCGGTGTGGCCTCAATGCAAACCAGCTTTTCCGCCACCAGCCCGGGCCAGTTCCCCATCCCCAGACGCACCCCGATATCCGTATCATGGAGTTCAAAATCCAGTGCATTGGCACTGGTTTCTATGCGCAGCTCAATATCCGGATGCTCCATCTGAAAGTGATGTAAGTTAGGGATCACATACTCGGAGGCCATGAAAGGCAGTATATGTGCCCGCACTGAAGGCGAGCCATGGCGGCGTACAATCCGGCTGACATCCTGCCGCAGGGCATTCAAATGCTGGTTTACGCTGATAAACATTTCCTGCCCGGCCTTGGTCAGCGCCAGGGCCCGGTTATGGCGGCGAAACAGGGCAAAGCCCAGCTGTTCCTCCAGACTCTTGATCTGGTGGCTGACTGCCGATGGCGTGACATAAAGCTCTTTGGCCGCCTCTTTAAAACTGAGCCGGCGACCGGCCACTTCAAAGACGCGCAGCAGATTTAACGGGGGTATTTTGGGTTCCATAGGGGTGAGGATAGCTCATGTGAGGTGGAAGTGGGGAGCGTTGAGTGGTGAGATCACGGAATTTGTCGTTTCTGGGCACCTGTCCGGGCCCCGGGTGCTGAATACGGTACTGTGTATGACCAGTGTAAAGAGATGTATCTGGATGGGCAGACAGCGGGATGGCGAAGGCATTGTATGTTATAAAACGTGCACCCAAAAAAATGGGGATTTCCTTTAATTCAGAATCAGGTGGCCCGGTATGACTGCAGGGGCCGATAGAGTAGTCGATGATGAAAAAACTTGTGCTTTTAGTGATGTGTTCCTGCTTTTTATATGCCTGTGGTTCGGATGGTACATCCTATGATGATGTTGACGCCCAGGAGGCTGTTTCACTGCAGGAAGTGGATCTGACAGGGACCTGGCGGTTGTCTGCTGAGACAGACCGGGTTAAGGACTCTACCGGTGAGGTGTTAGTCACCAGCTATCACTACACACCCTACATTTTTGAGGAAACAGACTCAGGGGTGAAGGTAGAGCCTTGTGCCGAATACGGTGGTAACGCAAATTATGGCGTAAAAACTACCGAGCACTTTTATACGAGTATTCATAGTGAAGGTTATTCGCTGGTTGATGCGGATACCTTATTTCGTGAAACTGTATATGTTAACGAGCATGCACCTGGCTTTACCTTTGTTTCAAGGGAAACGTTCGAGCGTGTGTCCGTTGATGTCATACTGGATCGGGGCGAGCTTGAAATTACAGGTGATAATGTCAATTTTGTGGAAAGCGATCATGTTTGTGTCGGGCATTCGTGGTCCAGTCTGGGAACAATGCAATATGTAAGGGTTATTGTTCCTTATGATGATGATACCCTGGAATTCAGCCTCACCTTCTATGGCGATCTGTCGGTAGGGTCGTATCAGGTCGAAAGGTTCAACGATGACCTGCAGATCCAGGATGTGGAAATATATTCCAATGCGAATAGTTTTTGGGATACGGTTGGCAGCAATATTCTCTATCCGGAAAGCGCAACCGTTGAGATAACAAATGTCAATGCAGGGAATCTGGCTGGGCGTTTCGAATTTGTCGGTCGTGATGACGGAAATTATACAGGGCAGTTCAATGCAGTGTTGCCATAAAAGGAAAAGGTATGCAGAAACTCACGGGAAAATGCCTTTGTGAGGCTATTCAATACGAGATACAGGGAGAACTCGGACCTATATACAACTGCCACTGCTCAAAATGCCGAAGGTGGCATGGCGCCGCCTTCAGAACCCGGGCGACCATAAAAACAAGCCAGTTCAATTGGATCAGTGGTGAGGAGTTGCTGTCCCGCTATCATTCGTCAGAGCATGTTGTTAAAACTTTCTGCTCTGTCTGCGGTTCCAATCTGATCAGTGAGTATGATAACGCGCCTGACAGAATCGGCGTGCCGCTGGGTGGTTTGGAGCAGGCTCCGGCAAACAAGCCGGAGGGTCATATGTTTGTCGCAAATAAGTCACCCTGGTTTGATATTACGGATGGTTTGCCGGAATATGATACATTTCCCGGGTCTCATGACAGGGTCAGGGAAACATCTGAGTAAAACTGAGTGATTTGCTTTCCATTTAAAACGGGAAAGTGCCTCTTGTGATCTTTATGTCGCTTTCCTGAGAGAACCTGACGGTAGTAACGCGTGTATGTTGTATCGTGCAGGTTAACAATACTATTGAGCGTGGTTTTGAACCGTTCGGACTATAGCCATGAGCAGCACATTGCAAGAACTGGGTCTGGTACCATTTTTCACTCAGCAATTAACAGATGTTGATATCCTGGAATCGAGGCTCGGGCGGGTCACATCAGTCCAGCGATCAAAATCGACAGTCGTATGCGGCACCGGGGAGCATGTTGTCGAACTCTCGCCTGGATTGCTCAAGTCAGCCGCCATTGACCGGCCCACAGTAGGCGACTGGGTTGTACTGGATGAATCACTTTCCCGGATCGAGCAGGTGTTGGAGCGGAAAAGCCTGTTCAAGCGTCTGGGCGCCGGCAGCAGCCGCGAGATTCAACCCATAGCCGCCAATATTGATACCCTGTTTATCGTCACATCCTGCAATGAAGAGTTTAAGGAATCCCGGCTGGAACGCTATCTGGCGTTGTGTGCTGAGGCCGGTGCCATGCCGGTGATTGTTCTGACCAAGGCGGATCTGGTTGACGATGTGGATGCGTATGTCAGCCGTGCCCGCCGTACTCAGGCGGGAGTTCCGGTTGAGACTGCGAATGCGCTGGACCCGGCTACGCTGGATGGGGTTCGCTCCTGGATTGACGGAGCCTCTACCGTTGCGCTGGTGGGTTCCTCCGGTGTGGGCAAATCTTCACTCCTGAATTCGCTGGCTGGGCACACGCTGGCAGCCACGGGTGATATACGTGAGCAGGACAGGAAAGGGCGCCATACAACCACTCATCGCCAATTGCATGTGTTGCCATCAGGCGGGCTGCTGGTGGATGTTCCCGGTATGCGCGAGTTGCGCGTGGCGGAGGTGAGTGAGTCCATCGGCACTGTATTTGAGGATATTGAGCAGTTGGCGAAGCAATGCAAGTTCGCAGACTGTCAGCACGAAAGTGAACCCGGTTGTGCGGTGCTCAAAGCAGTGGAAAACGATCAGCTCGATAGCCGCAGGCTGGCTAATTACAAGAAGCTACTCCGCGAGAACGCACAGGCAACCGCAACATTGGCGGAAAAGCGCGCCAAAGAGCGAGACTTTGCGAAGATGGTTAAAACTGTCAAGCGTATCAAGAAGAATAAGGGGGAATAGCTTTATTCCTCATGGACAACAAAATGAAGACATACCTTTATGGAAACAGGTAACAATCAGGATCTTTTGCCAAAACCCGGATGCTGGCGGTATACAGGGAAAAGTAACAGGGTATAAGCTGCGACAAGTACAGGGGGGTTATAGCTGTTGGTCCACAGGGTGTGGCACAGCCTGCCATTCCCGGATCTTTTTGCATACAGGTGCTCCCTTCCACTGGTTCCTCTTGAAAAAGGAAATTCTGAATGAAGAAATATCTGAAAGCTTTATTAGTGGGTCTGATTTTTTGCGTATTCACAACGAACAGTTATTCCGAAGGCGGTGTTGAAAGCCTCTCTCCTGAATTGCGGTCGCTTCTGAGCAAGGAGATGGGGGCAATACAGGAGGGGATGAAAGGAATAATACCTGCCTATGCTGCCGGTGATCTGTCTGAAGTGGCGGAAATTGCCGGCAAGATCAAGAACAGTTTTATTCTGAAGCAGCAGATCACCAAAGAACAAAAGCATGAACTTCACCACAAATTGCCGGCAGCCTTTATTCAAAAAGACCAGAAGTTTCATCAATATGCAGGTATGCTGCAGCATGTCAGTCAGGAGGGAAATATGGAATTGGTGGGTTTTTATTATTCCAGGCTGATAGAGTCCTGTGTGGGTTGCCATACCGAACATGCGCGCCATCGCTTTCCTGAATTATCTGGTGAAGCCAGGACTGAAAAGCATCATCATTAAAGCACTAATTATTTTGGAGGCAGGTTTATGTTCAGTCATGTAATGGTGGGAACCAATGATATTGAAGTATCCAAACAGTTTTATGATGCGGTTTTGTCGGCTCTGGGTTGCCCCAGCGGTGTGATTGACGATAAGGGCCGCTGTTTTTATATGACCAAAACGGGTGTGTTTGGTGTCACAAAGCCCATTGATGGTAATGCGGCCAGTTGCGCCAACGGGGGAACTATCGGCTTTGCGGCAAAAAGCGAGGCGGAAGTGGACGAATGGCACAAAGCCGGTCTGGCGAATGGTGGGGCGGAATGTGAAGATCCTCCGGGTGTCCGTGAAAATGCCTTTGGTAATCTTTATGTGGCCTACCTGAGAGACCCTGACGGTAATAAGGTGTGTGCGTTATACCGCGCAGGTCAACGTTAAAAATGGACAGGGTTTCACAGAATGGATATCACTTTCGAATATACCAGCAAAAGGATTGAGTTAAGCCGGGCAACGGTTCATTACCACGAGGTTGGCGAGGGGCCGTGCCTGCTTCTGATTCATGGTTCAGGGCCGGGCATTACCGCCTGGGCCAATTATCAGAATAATCTGGCGTTCTTTTCACAAAAGTTTCGCTGTATTGCTCTGGATCTGCCGGGGTATGGTAGCAGTGATCCGGTAGAAGGCGAGCCGGTTTCGGGTTGCGTATCAGTATGCGTGGAGCTGCTGCAAACGCTCGAAATTCAATCGGTACATATTATTGGAAATTCTCTTGGCGGCATTGTTGGGTCTCACATTGCCGCACAGTATCCGGAGCTGGTGACCAGCTTCACCACCATTGGTGGAATTGGCCTTAATATATTTACTGCCTTCCCTGGTGAAGGGTTGAATCTGCTGACGGCCTTTACTGAAGATCCGACCAGGGAAAGGGTCGAGGCCTGGCTGCGATCCATGGTTTATGATCAATCCCTGGTGACAGAAGCGTTGATTGAGTCACGCTTTGCCCAGGCCACCGAACCCAAAACCCTGGCGACCACAAGGCAACTTTATTCGCGGGAGTCGATTCAGAAAATTGCCGACGCACGGCAGCAGTTTGCCACTAAAACACTGGAGCATTTATCTGCCATCAAAGCACCGACACTGGTGACCTGGGGGCGAGATGATCGGGTCAGCCCGGTGGATATCAGCTTGCTACCCATGCGGCTGATTCCTGATTGTGAGCTGCATATTTTTCCCAATTGCGGTCACTGGGCAATGATCGAATGCAAAGATAAGTTCGAGTCGTTGGTTATGGGTTTTCTTTCTCTTCACGAACCCGAGTTTAATCAGTAACTGTTGCAGGGTTTCTTCGGCTTGTGCAACCGTTGAACTCCCGGATTACTGCGGTTGATTTTCTTCAGTGCCATGCCGATAACAGGCATGGCACGATGATTGTGAATCAGGAAAATCAGGTGCTGTGGTGCTGACTAGAGCTACGGCATGTACCTTTGTAGAAAGTTCTAGTTAGCCCACCCTGTATGGCCAATCCCCGGGCCAGTATCTATTCTTAGTTTTGCCCTCGCTCTTCCTGCCAGGCTTGGTTATAACTAAGGAGAATAAGATGATTCTTTCAACGGTTACCTGGGTGGTTATCGGGCTGCTTGTGGCTGGCCTGGTGCTTTATGTAGTTGGTGTCTACAACAGTGTGATCTCTCTGGATCGTTCGGTAAATCAGGTGTTTGGCAATCTTGAATCGGTTATGAAGCAGCGTCATGACGAGCTGCCCAAACTGGTGAACACCTGCCAGGCCTATATGGAGCATGAGCGGGGCCTGCTGGAGAAAATTACTGAGCTGCGATCCGGGTTTGAGCAGGCTTCGGATCCTGATCAGAAAGTCCGTATCGAAAATGATCTCAATAAAATGCTGGGCAAGCTGAATGTGGCCGTAGAAAACTACCCCGACCTGAAAGCCAGTCAGCAGTTTCTGCAGATACATGACCGGATTTCGGCTCTGGAAACCACCCTGAATGATCGCCGGGAACAGTTCAATGAAGCGGTGACCCATCATAATGTGACCATTGCCCAGTTCCCCGCATTGCTGGTGGCAAAGCTTTTTTCATGGCAGGAAAAAGCCATACTGGAAATCAGCGAACAGGATAAAACGGATAACCCGACACCCTTCCCCCTTAAAGGGAGCTAGGCCTTGCGCCGTACGCTGCTGGGGATATCCATTACCGGCCTGCTGCTGGTGGTGTTCTTTTTTATTTACTTTACGTTTTCGCCATTTCGTTCATCCAGTCAGAGTTACCTGACTTCCCTGTCTGATTTTTTCTTTATGCTGGGCTCCATTCAGCGTGAGCTGACCGATGCGCCTCTTCCGGAACTGACGCAGGACTCCTTCGATCAGGTAATGGACCGCTTCCGGCGTACGGCCCATTATGAAGTGCGTTACCACGCACTGAGAACGGTGAAAGCCTGGGGGGCAGAGGCCGGGCCCTATCTTGAAAAAGAAGCCCACCCCAGCGGTGAGCCTTATCGACTGGTGGCTGTGGCCGACAGCCTGGTTGCCATTCAGCATCCACGGGCGGCGCCTTTGATTGGCGCCATGTTGGCCGTGTACGCGGAAGACTTGCGCCGTTTCCGCAGTGATTTTCTGGATGCGTTGGGTGATACCCGTGATCCGCAAGCATTGGAAATCCTGATTCCTGTTTACCAGAAGTACGGTAATTCCCTGGGAGATGCGCTGGAAGCCATTGGCAAATGCGGCGGCGTGGATTTTTTACTGGCGCAGTTAAATGCCACACAGGATCCGGAGATGATCCGCAAGTTAAGTTGGCCCCTGGCGCACACAGGTTCGCCTGAAGCGGCCAAAGCGTTGGTGGCTTTACTGCAACACCCCGATGGTTCGGTCAGGCTGCGGGCTCGCAGTGCCATGGCGCAAACCATGGGTAGGGAAGTGGTAGCGCCCCTGATTGATCTGCTGCAGCGCTCCGGGGATGAGTTTTTAATTGGCGGTGCCATTAACCAGATACTGGCCCGAAGCCGGAACCGGGGGCAGCCGCAATTGGTGCCATATCTGTATTCCATGGCGCAACACCCTGTGCTGGGCTGGGAAGCCCGCTATGCACTGGCCCAGCTGGGTGGTAAGGACGCGCTTGCCGCAATGCACCAACTGGCCAAAGAGTTGCCGCCGGAAGAAGTAATGGAACATCTGGATTTTATGGGGACTGCCGGATTACCGTTGTTACAAACCTATTTTGAGCATCCGGTGCCACGCATTCGCCGCCGTGCGCTGTTTAAAGCCGAAGCTATGTTGCTTCCCGATACACGCCCATTGATTGAGTCCTTGCTGGAAGACCCGGTACCTGCCAATCGCAAGCTGGCGCAGGAAGCATTGTATCGTCTGGACCGGCTGGATCTTTTTCGCAGTTTTACCGATGCCTTGCCGCCTGATGCAGGCCGCGCTGCCTGGCGTGGTTTTCGCAATGATCTGCACTGGGGTTTTGATGAAGGTTATCGCTACGTGCTGCAGATCTTTACCTTTGTGCATTGGGTGGGAATTGTTGTCAGTGGCCTGTTGGGATTGCTATTGATTTTTAATCGGGTGCGGATATTTGAATCCTATCGTTTTCATCTGTTTGCTGCTTTTCTGTTGGCTGAGGGCCTGGCAGGTAATTTCTTTTTACTGGGCAGCAACTGGCGACATCCCGAAACGGTATTTCAGTGGGTTACGGGCGTTCATTTGTTGTTGTTGATCGGGTTGTTATTTCAGGAACGGGAAACCACCTTTCGGGAAATGCGCAGCCGCTTTGAGCGTTTGGGTGGTGCCAGCCTCTGGTTGCTGATGCCGCCGTTACTCTATCTGGGTACACCGTTGCTGGCAGATGGGTTGCGATTGGCGTTCAGGGACTGGAGCAGCTTTCAGTATTATATCTGGTTTGCTTTTATTGCCACGGTTCTGGTGCTGGAGCAGTGGGCTTTGCCGTGGCGCCTGTTTGCCCGGCGCTGGAATATGGAAAGAGTGCTTACTATCGGTTTAACCGGCAGCTTGCTGATGCTGTTTGTATGGCCTCTTTATTTGCTGGCGCAACAACAGTTTGCCGCGAACGACGAGGATGGTGCCGTAGTAACGCTGTTGCTTATGGCACCTCTGTTATGGATGTTTGTTTATCATCTGGCGCATTTGAATCTGTTAGCGCCGCAGAGCCGCAAAAAGCTGCCGCCATCACCCGGTAATCGCCTGGAAGTGTTGCGAACCGGTGATAAGGTGACGATCAGGCCCAGGCGTAAACTATCCTTTTGGCGTTTGTGGATTCCTACGGCAGTGACATTATTTAGCGGCGGGCTGGCAGCGTATCTGGCGGCACGCTATGGCGGTGGTGCCCCGGGTATGGTGCTGGCTTTTATTGCCGGTTTGGTCGGCGCCGCTGTTACCGGCCTGCTGCTGGATGGTTTGTGGGGCAGGGCAGTGCTTCAGGTGCGTAACGGGGGGATTCGTGCGGCCATTACCCATTTTGGCGCCAGTTTCCGGGGTGGCCACTGGCGGGCTCGCCCGGTGCTGACTCCCGTAGTGGCTGCCTGCTTTTCTGCCGATACCGGAGCCGATAGCGGAGCCGTTACCGCAAAAGTCTCGCCTTTTACGGCTGAAGAACGCCAGTGGCTGCAAAGGCTTCGCAGCGGACAAGTCAGTAAGCCTGCCGGGGTTGGTTCAGGTGGAGCTCTGTCATGAAAACATGCTGCCTGCTAGTACTGTTTTTATGCTGGACTGGAACTGCATTTGGGGCGGAGGCAGGCAGGGATCCGGAAGACCTGACCCGGATACTGGAACTGGGCCCGGAAGCCGAATGGCACCAGGCCATTATGGAATTGGTGGAGCGGAAAAAAGGCATACCCGGCCGGGCCGTTGCCAGTATTTTACGACGACAATCGGTACTGGATCCCGCTGAGCGAATACTACTTATAAAGGCATTGCAGAAAAAGTCGCTGCCCCGTGATCCCCGAATCATCCGGTACTTTCAACAGCAGGCCACATCGCCATTATCCGACGCCGAGGTATCGAAAGCCGCCTTTCAGGCGTTGTTGAAAGTGCGCTCTTATGACGTGATTCCGGTGCTGGAATCCCTGCGTACTCAGCATCCGCAGTGGCAGGAGGCGATTGATAAACGGCTGGCCTACCTGGCGACACGGCAGGCCGATGAGTTGGAAGCAGCTCAGGAAACAGCGCAGGAAGCGACGCAACCGGCGCCGGAGGATACAAACACAACGGCTGTTTTGATCGTGTTTGCCGTGCTTTCCTGCGTGTTGGGCCTGGTACTCTTTATCTGGGCTTTTCGATTGTTGCAGTTGCGGCGCTTGCTGCATGGGCTATCGTTGGTACCGATTCATTCCGTTGCTCAGGGAACCACGTTGCTCAAGGGCGAAGTGCGTGCCGGGAGCAATGCATTGCTGGTGCACCCGGTGACCGGTGAAAAATGTGTGTACTATCCCGGTGCCGAACGGGAATTGCCCGGTTACCGTTTTTACCTTAAGGATGACAGCGGCCAGATACTGGTTAATCCGGCGGGTGCGGTGCTTTTGTCAGAGGATGGGGTGCTGACAGCCGGTGAAAAAGTGCAGATTCTTGGTGCGGTTATTCGTCAGAAAGCGAGCCTGGGTTCAGGCATTGGTGTCAACCTGCTGGCAAAGCCGAAACCGCCGCAAACCCTGTTTAATCGTGTCGCACATTTTCTGGTGGCCGGTGTGCTGGGCATGTGGCGACAAACCGACAGCGCCCGCGCCATGTTTTCTGACCCCCGGCGTTGTTTCTGGATCTGGGATGACCTGCAAAAAAGGCCGCTGGATAATAACCGTGATCTGATCAAGCTTGTGCTGGTTTTTGTCCTTGCAGGCGCCTGGGTTACGGTGTTTGCTGCGGTTGTGTTGTCTCTTTAGTAGGATTCTTGCTCTTTCATGTGTGGCCAGCACCGGTTAACAAGAAGCAAAAAAAGGCACGTGGCAAAGAGCAGAAGTGTTGCCGGCTCAGGTACATTGGAAATGACAGTGGCATTATTAAACGTGAAATAGAAATAGGGGTTTGGGTCAGGATCTCCGGTGGACTCCATCAACGCTGTAAAGCTGTAGGCGTATTCATGATTGTTCTGCAGGGTGTAAGTAGAGTCCAGCCAGCCGGAAAGCCTGGACGAGAGCAGCAGGGTGTTGGTGGTTAAATCCATCAGTTCGATGCTGGTATCCGCGTAGTCGTTGTAGTTCACCCCTCCGATTGAAAACTCCGCGTCTTCTCCGGAGACGGAAAATGTCCATTGGCTTGAGATGGCTGTGCTGCCGAATAGCACCCCTTCGGGATTAACGCAGCTGCCACTGATGCAGCCGTTGCTGATCAGCATCCAGTATTCAACACTGTTGTCATATTGGGTTTTCGATACGATCGCAGCGCCGGATTCGCTGTCGTCATCGCCAATAGGAATGGGATCCTGATTGGCTGTGGCGGTATGGTTGCCACCGGACCAGCTGCGCCCACTGAAGCTTTCGGATACGCTCGGGGTTCCCGGCAGATTGATAAAGGTTTCTGACACATCCATTTGCAGGATGTCTTCGGTAATAGTGATAACCGATGCATGCCCACCTGAAGCGGCAAAGCACAAAAGCAGAGCGGTTAACCCTCGGCTTGAGATATTCATTGCAATTCCCCTGTAGATCACTTGTGTTGGTAGTATGCCTGCGGAACATCTTGACCGGCTTCAGGCAGCTCGGGCAAATAGGAGGGATTGGCTCAGCATAGCCCGACCCAAAGGTTACAGGTTTGATATAAGTCAAAGGAGGGTTTTGCTATGCTTTGCGTGCCGGGGAGCTGAATCGACCGGCGCCTGAGGCCGGTCGTTTTATCGTTTGGTGACGCTCAGCCTGGATGGGCGCAGGTGCCTGGCATGGCTCCCGTATCAAGTTCAGGAATCAACGGAGGTAAAGTCGGTGCCGGAACTGAAAATCGTCGGGCTCTTTTTGGTCACTGCATTGGCGGAGATTGTGGGTTGCTATTTACCCTACCTCTGGTTGCGCGAAGGCCGCTCTGTCTGGCTGCTGGTGCCGGCTGCCTTTAGCCTGGCACTGTTCGCCTGGCTGTTGTCATTGCACCCCACGGCAGCCGGCAGGGTCTATGCCGCCTATGGTGGTGTTTATATCTTTGTTGCCATACTTTGGTTATGGGCCGTTGACGGGGTACGGCCAACGGTGTGGGATCTTGTGGGCTCCGGCGTTGCCCTGTTGGGCATGGCCATTATTATGTTTGCGCCGCGGGGTGCTTAATGCAGGCCTTGTACCAGGGCTTCTGAAGTCTGTTTTTCCCTTTCGCCTAATTTGATTTGCTGTAAATGATATGTGTTCTTATTTGCATTAATCTCCAAATGAAACATATAATGCGAATCCTTTGCATTATTATATAGTTTATTGTTGGGGGTTTCATGAATACATACCGCTCTGCAGGCGTATTACTGCTGTCCTGTTTGTCCGTCGGGAACGCGTTGGCTGCTACGAGTCAGACGAAATTAAGCGACATGGTGATTACAGGCTTAACGGGTACTGAAATACCCATCTCATCCATTCCCGGCGCGGTCCAGATCATTGAACGTGAAGAAATTGAGAAGCAGCTCAGCATATCCCACGATCTGGCTGACTTGATGGCCAATCTGGTCCCTGCATATTCACCCAGCAATCAACTGGCATCCAATTTCGGCCAGACTTTCCGAGGTAAAAAGGCCATTGTTCTGATCGATGGTGTACTGCAAACGACCCCGATTCGTAATGCGTCCCGTGAATTTATGACAATTGCTCCCGAGGCGATTGAATCCATCGAAGTTATACATGGTAGTTCTGCCATGTACGGTAATGGTTATGCCGGTGGGGTTATTAATATCGTTACCCGCAAAGCAACCGATGAAACCAAAGGCTGGACTTCTGTGGAGGGAAATATTCAACCGGATGGTAGCAGTGCCACTTCCGGCTGGTCAGTTAATCAGGGGTTCAGCGGAGTACTTGGCAATCATTGGAACTATGTAGCCAATTTTAACTACAAGGACACCGGTCAATTCGTGGATGCTGACGGAAACGTACTGCCGGAAGATCAGTCCGGGCAGGGTGGTTACGCCAATGGGGATCAGACTGATGTATTGTTAAAGGTCGGCTACCAGAGTGAGATGACGACGCTTGATATGATTGGTCATAGCTACAGAATGACAAACGGCTTGACCTACGAACGCACGATAGATCCCGTAACCGGGTTGACTGTTATTGATACTTCAGCACCTTACACCGGGAAAAATCCGTCGAACAAGGTGGATTCCTTAAGCGTGAAATGGTCACGCAAGGAAATTCTGGGGCACACTTTTGCGGTGCAGGCTTCCGTTGGTGAGAATACTTATAACTACGCCACTACAAAGGTTAACTCCAAAAAGTACAAGCTGGTACCTCGACTGGTATATGAGGGGCTGGATGACGCCTTGCGGGTAGCTTACGGGATTGATTTTGAAAGAGACAATACCACTCAGGAATTACGCGATGGTAGTGCGTGCTGGATTTGTGACGTAACCAAAACCCAGATTTCGCCTTTTGCTCAGCTTTGGTATGACCTGACTCCGGACCTTGAAGCTCAGTTTGGTGTGCGGCATGAGCAATATGAATTTGATGTGCCTGACTACTTGTCTGTGCGTGGTGCGCTGAATGGACAGGATATTGAAGGTGGAAAGCTGGAATATAGAGAAACTGTGTTCAATGGTGGGTTGGTTTACCAGCTAACGCATAATATCGATATTTTTGGTGGCTACTCTGAAGGTTATGCGGTCGATGATTTGCGCCGTTTGCGCGGACCTGTAGAAACTTCGGTAGAAGCCATGAAATCTGTTTTGCCCGCCACCAAGTCTCATAACTATGAACTTGGCTTTCGTGGAAATACTCAAAGCCTAGCCTACAGTGTGGCCGTTTTCCAAACCAATACTGACGACGCCGCTCATTATGGTCAGATGTCGGATGGTTCATATCCGTTGGAGTTTCTCATTTATGCGGATGAAGAAATACACGGAATAGAGACCACTTTGGATTATTATATTTCCAATAACTGGACTGTGGGCGGTACTTACTCCTATTCAGAAGGCGAATATGAGGATGAGTTATCCGGTTCGGATCGCCCTTTGAATGGTACAAGGGTAACCCCGGTAAAAATTACCGCCTTTGTTGAAGGGCAGATAACGCCATCCCTCTACGGCAGACTTCAGATCCAGGATGTGGATGATCGTGACGAATTTGATGAGCTGGAGGCCGGTGGATATTACTACTACGAGTCTCCGATTGAGGGTTATACAACCGTTGACGCCCTGGTTCGTTATGACATCCAACAGAAAGAGTGGGGCACGGTGAGCCTTTCCGTAAGGAATCTGTTGAATGAAGATTATTCACCTGCCTCCTCGCAGGTAAACCGGGAAAATGCTCGCACGACAGTGGCGACCGCTTATAAAGCGCAAGGGCGTACAGCGAGTCTGAAGTGGAGTATTGAATACTGATGGTGTCCAAGTGGCGATACTTGCACAAGGTGCTTGGCATTACGCTGGGCTCCTTGTTGCTTCTTGTCGCTCTCAGTGGCTTTTTGCTGGTTTTCAAGGATGACCTGGTCGCACTGAATATAGATGCGACGGACAGCACTGCCGCGTACGATGCTGATAAAATTGCCTCAGGTTTTGAGCAAATCATGCAGCATCATGCCCTGGATGATGTTTTCTATGTGAAAACGCCATCCCAGGGGCGTCAGTATTGGTGGCTGGCGACCACAGATGGCTCTATCCATTTATATGATGGCGGTACGTCTGCGTCAATTGAAGATGATTGGAATATCCTGCCGCTAGTTCATTGGCTTGCTGAATTCCATACCGAAATGCTTTTGAGTAATGGTGGCAGTACAGCGTTAACGGTTCTTGGTTTTGGGACCTTTATATTAATGATTGCCGGCTTTATTAGCTGGTGGCCAGGCAGGCGCGGTTTCAAATGGAATCATTTGTTGCTGCGGTCATCCCGGCGAGGTTCTGCTTTGCGTCAACACAGAGCTGTAGCCATTATCTGCTTGCCCTTGTTGGTGCTTTCTGTGGTAACGGGTGTTGGTATGAGTGTGCAGGGTGCGATTCGCTTTCTTGCGCCTGATCCAGAGAAAAAGGTGGAAAAGCTCGCTGTTCCGAAAGCTTCTACACCTGTTATTGATGTAAGCGAGCTAAAATCCCTGATACTCAAAGCCCAGATGCAGTTGCCCGATAGCCAGATTACACTGATTGGATTACCTTCATCCAGTCGGCCTGACCTGAGACTGAGGTTTCGTGGGCCCTCCGAGTGGCATGTGAACGGTAAGACCAATATTAGTGTGAATGTCGATACCCATGATGTTGTTGTAAGAAGTGTTGAAAAGGCCAGTGCAGGCAGAAAGTTTCTCAATCTCTTTTACCCGCTGCATTCCAGCTACGGGATGCCGGGAGTGTATGTGACAGTGGTTGCTTTGACAGGGTTTATGACTACTTATCTTGCAGGGATCGGTATATTTGCCTGGTTGAAGCGCAGAGGCGGGTTGCTGAGTTAACGTTTATGCGGCGGTCATCAGCGTAAGGCTTGGGTAGGGGGTAGATCTTCTTTTAACGTCAGTTTTCTATTAGTATCTTTATCAATGGTGCGCCTGTGGTTTTGCTGCAAGCGCTGTCTGTAATACAACGATGAAATACTTATGAAACAATGGTTTATTCCGGGTGTTCTCTTGATCGGGTTGTTCGCTTTCTCCTGCAAGGCAATCAGCAGTGACGCGGCGCCGGCATCACAAATCACTATTCAGGGTCACAAACTGAATCTGAATGGCAGTGGCGAGCGCAGCAAGTTTTTCACTCAGGTCTATGTGGCTTACCTTTACGTAAGCAATACATCAGATAATGCCGAATCGATCATCAGCGCCGATGCGCCGCAACTCATGCGTTTGAAAATCACGTCATCCATGATCACTGCCGGATTGCTTAATTCTTCTATTAAAGACGGGCTGAAGCTGTCTGCCGGTGACGACTATGCAAAGTATGCCGCTATGCTTGATGAGGTCATGACAAAGCAGGACGTACCCGTGAATATCGATGATCAGTTCGATTTTCTGTACGAGCCTGGCAAAGGCGTCCGTATCTTTCGCAATAATGAGGAACTGGGCGCGGTGCCGGGGTATCAATTCAAGCAGATACTGTTTGGCATCTGGCTGGGTGACTCCCCGATTCAGGATGATCTGAAGGAAGACCTGTTAGAGGTTCGGTAGTTAACTGCAATCATGGAACCCTATATTCCGATATTTCTGTTCTGCCTTTCCAGCTCCATAACCCCGGGGCCAAACAATCTGATGCTGATGGCGTCGGGGCTCAATTTTGGTGTTAAAAGAACCGTGCCCCATCTGCTGGGAATCAATGTCGGGTTTCCACTGATGTTGGCAGCTATTGGCTTTGGTCTGGGGTATGTGTTTCTGACCTACCCGGGGGTTCATACATTGATCAAGTTTGCCGGTGGGGGCTATTTGTTGTTTCTGGCATGGAAAATTGCCCATGCCGCCTCGCCCGAGCTGGATGAAGCCGCGAAAAAGCCTTTAACACTGATACAGGCTGCCATTTTCCAATGGGTAAACCCCAAGGCCTGGGTGATCGGTATCGGGGCGATTGCCACTTTTACCACGGTGGATAACTACCACTACCAGCTATTGGTGATAGTGGCCGGTTACCTGACCATAGGTGCCGGCAGCATGGTGCTCTGGCTATTGATGGGCGCTTTTTTACAGAGGCTTATACGCCACCAAAAGCACTTGCACTACTTCAATATTGCGATGGGACTGGTGCTGGCAATATCTGTGATACCTATGATGCTGCCTTATAATTAACACGTATCATGCGATGGGTGCCCAGTGCGATGCGGCACATCTTCACGAACCTTACCCACACGCTTTCCTGAATATAGTTTATCCCAAACTCATGGCAGAGGGCTTTCACCTGCGGTTGTATCTTTCGATACTGGCGCATTGACAGATTGGGAAACAGGTGGTGCTCAATCTGATAATTCAGGTACATCTGGCTCAGATCCAGCCATTCATTTCCGGTTTTGTAATTGACCGATCCCAGAATCTGACGAAGATAGAAATGACCGCCACCCCGCTCAGAAGGCTGGACGTTCAGAAAACGATGCAGATCTTCGCCGGAGTGATTCGGCACAATGATAATAAAGGTGTGCAGGTTATGGAGTAGTTCGGCTCCGATCCGGCAGTAAAGAAACGGCAGCCCGATGCCGGGAATAAACCATTCAAGCAATACGGGAAGCAACAGAAAGTTAAACGCAACGTAGGGAATAAAGAGCTCAAACCACAGGGTCCGTTGACCGGAACCTCTCAGATCCAGGAAGTTGGCAAAACTGATCATCTGTTGCTGCGATTTTTCCCGGTTAAAAGAAAGCGTACGGGCCGAGTAATAGGTAAATTTCCACGTAAGCGCAAATACCGTTAGCACCAGCGCTTTGATCGGCAAGGGCAAGGGTGCCGTCGCCAGCCAGCTGAGGTTTTCTTCCACCAGATCGGGATCTTCCAGTTCGCCGGTGTGGGCATGGTGTAAGGTGTTGTGCTCATAGTTCCAGGCTTCCGGTTTGATCCAGTCAAACCAGTCCAGGTACTTGCGATAGCCCAGCGCGTAATGAGATGAGTGAAACCGCCGTGGTATGCCCTTGATCCGGTCATAACCGCCATGGCCGATATGATGCATCAGCAGCCACTTGATCATCAGAGAGAAAGCCAATACCAGGCTGCAGGGCAGGTACCACTGGTAGTAGCACAAGGGGATTGCCGCCAGGAAGAGTGTTTTTCCCAGCCAGTCAATGGCGCGCATATGGTAGTAGTCTTTAAGGCCTGTATCGGCAATGGCCTGCTTTCTGATGGTTTTTAAACGGTCGGCAAATACTTCAAGGTTTTCCATAGATTGTCGCGTTTCTCAAATCCTGCGTTATAGCTATAAAGACTAGGAAATATTCAGGTGAATACAAGAAACAGGGTGTTGTTGACTTTTCAGGTGCTCAAGGTTAACGTGTGTTAACATGACGTCGACGAAAGAGTTAGTGCTTGCCTGTTCCCTGGATCAGTACCTTCAGGATGGCTATAAAGGTTTGTCCATGCGAAAGATCGCCCAGAAGGTGGGGGTCAGCGCTACGGCTATTTATCGCCATTACAGTAATAAAGAAGAACTGTTTCACCAGATTATAAAAAACGGTTTTGCTACCTATACCGATTATTTACAGCCGGCCACTGAAGAGGCTACTGCTGAAAAGCGATTCTACAAAACTTTGCAATACGCGTTGGACTTTGTTTTGGATCATCCCCGCTATTTTGAACTTATTTTTATTCGATCTGATACCAAGGATGAGTTGGCCAGCCATGATGATTTGCGGAAAGCGTCGAAAATATCCTTTGATTTTTATACGGCCAGAATTACCGAATGTATTGCGGAAGGAGTGTTCAAGAAAGACAACCCTGGCGAAGTCTCCGCGTTGTTGTTGGCATCCTATATCGGATTTTTTTCGCTCTATATAGGTGGTCTGCTGCCGCGATCTGAAAAAGAAATCAAAAAACTCTATTGGCGATCTGTAGAACGAATGATGGCGGGTATAGTTGTCGAAACCTGAGTAAAGTGCGTTGCCGTCAAAAAGGCTAACCGAGGGGCTCTATGTATTTACTGATTCTTGTTTTAAACGTGGTCTGGTTTTCAATGGCTTTTTATACCTTTTCGATCAACCACAGAGTGTTTGCCAAGGTGGTTGTTCCCCGGGATCAGCGGGACTCGCCACTGTTTGATGTGCTGGCGGAATCGGGCCGGTTTCTCGGGGGTATGAACTTTGCTTTTGCGTTTTGCAATCTGCTGCTGTTGTTTAGTCTGAGTTTGTTCCCAACCAATGAACAACGGGCGTTTTTTCTGGTGGTTTTTGCTGTGGCCCACGCATCGCAATTTGCTTTTAACGTGCCGGTTGCCATTCAGAACACCCGCGGCGGTGGCGTATGGCCGGTGCTAAAGGGCACCATGCTGTTTATTTTTATCACTGATTTCATCATGATGACGCTTAATCTTATTGGGGCAGCAGCGATGTTATTTTAGGTAAAATCAGCTCCCTGTTTTTTGCAGGAGCTTTTGTCTGAAATTGGTTGGCGTTTCCCCCGACCACTTACGAAATGCCTTGGTGTAATTTGCCGGGTCCTGGTATCCCAGACGTTCTGCAATTTGCTGCAGGCTTAGATCCGGGTTCCGCATCAGTCGTTGGCTTTCTTCAAAACGAACAGCGTCTACCAGTTGCTGAAAGCTTGTGCTGTTATCTTTAAGGCGGCGCTTCAGGGTACGGCCAGACATGAAAAAGCTTTCTGCCACCTTCTCCAGCGTGGGCATGCTTTGCAGATTATCATTCAGCATTTCCCGCAAGTTCATGACCAGGTCATTGTCGTGACGGATAAAAGCCAGTTCCCGTTCACACTGTTCAATCGCGATCTTTGATGCAAACGGATCCGCCATGCGTAATGGCCTTTGCAAGGTTTCTGCAGGGAAAAACAGTTTTACCGCGGGCTTTTCAAATTCGGTATCGGGTAGCCGGTTTCGGTAGGCATTAAAATAATCCGGCTCGGGGTAATCCAGCCAGAGTTTGCCGGGTAGGTTTTCATCGTCCACCAGATACTCGGCGCAACGGGCCATGCCCACCAGCAGGCCTTCGATAAAAAAGTGGCGCACGGGTCCGAAGCTGTGCATTTCTTTCAGGGTAATAACGCCTGTGTCCCCTTCCATGGTAAAGCTGCAGTGAATGTGGCGCTGCCGGATGCGCATAAAGCGCAGACTCAGCAGTAAGGCTTCCCGCAGGTCGCTGCAGCTCATCAGGGCGTACCCCAGAAAGCCGTGGGCGGTGGGGCGCATGCGCAGGCCCACTTCCATACCCAGTCCCTGGTCACGAATCATTTCGGCGGCGCACACGGTGATTTGTGTGTACTGCACCGGGGTAATAAAGCCGCTGGGGTTTTCCAGCAGATCGGTGGGCAGGCCTTGCTGCACCAGCACCCGTGCAGGGTCGTGGCCGCGCTCGGCCACAATTTCCAGCACCAGTTGAGGGTAGGCCACCGGCAGGGTGGGTTTATAAATTCGGAACGGATCTTTCATATAAATCTCTTGCTATACGCCACATTTACCATGTTGGCCTGATATGACAAGTATGCTGTCACAATCGTCACTCACGCTCAAAGGCCTATTCATTTCAAAATGTGAATGAAGAGTCAGAATAAACGTGAGGTTACAGCTATGTCGCTGAAATACAAACAGTTATCGGGGAAGGTGGTGGCTATCACCGGTGCTGCCCGCGGAATAGGCCTGGCCACCGCCCGGGCTTTTGCCAGCCAGGGTGCCAGGGTCAGCATCGGGGATGTGGATGGCGAGCTGGCCCGGCAAAAGGCCAGCGAGCTGGGTGGCCCAGGTTGTAGTCAAGGTTTTAGTCTGGGCTGCACTCTGGATGTGCGCAACCGCGAATCCTTTGCCGAATTTTTAAAAGCGACAGAAGCGGAGCTGGGGCCCGTGGATGTGCTGATCAATAACGCCGGTATTATGCCTACCGGGCCATTCACCGAAGAATCCGATGAAGTATCGGCTGCGCAGATCGGGGTTAACCTCAATGGTGTGATACTGGGTTGCAAACTGGCGCTCCCTGCCATGCTGAATCGGGGGCAGGGACATATTGTGAATGTGGCGTCTATGGCGGGCGTACTGCCGGTTCCGGGGTTGGCCGTGTATTGCGCCACCAAATTTGGCGTGGTGGGTTTGACTCAATCTCTGCGGGAAGAGTACCGCGACAGTGGCATTCACTTCAGCACCATTCTGCCCGCCAAGGTCACCACAGAACTGGCCGCCGGTACCAGTGATGCCGCCAAAGGTGTACCTACCTCATCGCCGGAGCAGGTGGCAGCGGCTGTACTGAAATCCGTTGCCCATCAATTAACGGAAGTGACGGTGCCCGGGTTTTTGGGGCTGACACCCACGGTTCTGAATATCACGCCACTTCGCTTGCAACAAAGCTTTCGCCGGGTGTTTGGCGACCGACGCATTCTGGAAAAGCTGAACCGGCAGGAACGCCAGAGTTATGACCAGCGCATTGCCGATCTGGCGCGCAAGTAGTCAAGGGGGGGAGTAATGAAAGCTATTTATGATGTAGTGGTACTGGGTGCAGGCATCAGCGGCATTGGTGCGGGGATTCGTTTGTTAAAGGATGGTTTTACCAATTTTGTGATTCTGGAAAAGGCCGATGATTTAGGGGGAACCTGGCGCGATAACACCTATCCCGGGTGCGAATGCGACGTGCCTTCGGCACTCTATTCCTATTCCTTTGCGCAAAAGCCCGATTGGAGCCGGACCTTTGCCGGCCATGCCGAAATTCTGCAATACGTGCGTGAAACGGCAGAGCAATATCATATTCCGGACTATATTCGTTTTAATCAAACCATGACCAGAGCACAGTGGGATGAGACTGACGCACTCTGGGTGATTGAAACGCAGGATACTACCTATTATTCCCGCACCATGATTTCCTGCTGCGGCTATTTGCATGAACCGATACTGCCGGATCTGCCGGGACTCAAAGATTTTGAAGGTAAAGTGTTTCATTCTTCCCGTTGGGATCACTCGCATGATTTACGGGGAGAGCGGGTTGCCGTTATCGGTACCGGTGCTTCCGCCATCCAGTTTATTCCCGAAATTCAGCCTGATGTGGCAGAGCTGGCCGTATTCCAGCGCACACCCCAGTGGGTGTTGCCCAAACCCAACCATGAAACGACAGAAATAGAAAAACGCCTGCTGGCAGCACCGGCCGTGCGAAACGCCTGGCGGCAATTATTATTCGGTGGTTTGGAAAGTTTTGGTTTGGGGTTTCGGCATCCGTCTTTGTTGCGGCAGGTGGAAAAAGTCGGCCGCTGGCATTTGCAGGCGATGATTGCGGACAATGGCTTAAGAGATAAGCTGACGCCGGATTATGCTCTGGGGTGTAAACGGGTGTTAATGTCCAATCACTATTACCCTGCCATGATCCAGCCCAACGTGACTTTGCACGCCACTGGCGTTAAGGCCATAAAGGGTAATACCGTTGTGGGGCAGGATGGCAGTTGTGCCGGAGTGGATACCCTTATTTTGGGCACCGGCTTTTATGTTACAGAACCGCCCATTGCCCAACATATTTATGATGGCAGCGGGCAGTCACTGGCGCAGCGCTGGCAGAACAGAATGGAAGCCTACCGTGGTACCACCATTGCGGGCTTGCCGAACGCCTTTATGGTGTTGGGGCCCAACCTTGGTATTGGCCACAATTCTGCCTTTATCGTGATTGAGGCCCAGCTAAATTATATTATGAGTGCCTTAAAAACCATGAGAAAGCGGAAACTGCAGCGGGTGGAAGTTAAACCGCAAGTGCAACGGGCTTACAATGAAAAAGTTCAGAAAGAGCTGCAACACACCGTATGGAATACCGGTGGCTGCTCCAGCTACTATCTGGATAAAAACGGCTTTAACAGTGTCGGGTTTCCCTGGGGAACGGTGAAAATGCAGCGGCTGTTACGGCATTTTGATGCAAAAAATTATTTAACCGAATCCATTGAACAGGTTTCATCGAGGGGAGTACCGGCATGGGTGTAAAAAGAGCATTGGTATTGGGCTGCGGTGGTGTGGCCGGCGGCGCCTGGACTATTGCCGCGCTGAATAATCTGGAAAAGCAGCTGCAATGGGATGCGCGTGAAGCCGATATTTTAATAGGCACTTCAGCGGGCGCTGTTGTTGCCGCGCTGCTTTCCGCCGGCGTCAGTGTGGAACAGCTGATGGCTTGCCAGCGGGGCGATGCAGACAGTGGCTGCGCCTGGCAACATGACAAGGATACCGGTGGTGCATTGCCGCCCATGCCAAGATTTCGTACCACTGCCGGCAACCTGTTGTGGAAAGGGCTGAAAGGTGAGATTTCGTTATTAACGACCCTGTGCGGCCTGGCGCCAACAGGTCAGTTTGATATGACACCTTTCCGGAATCTGATTGATGGGGTGATACGGGCCGGGGAGTGGACGAGCCATCCGGATACCTGGATTATGGCAGTGGACACCGTAACGGGGCAGCGGGTGCCCTTTGGTAAAGCGGGGGCGCCACAGGCAGCCATGAACGATGCCGTATGTGCATCCTACGGTGTGCCGGCCTGGTGCCCGCCGGTAACCATAGGTGGCCGGGATTATATTGATGGCGGTGTGGCTTCACCCACTTCTGCAGATATGCTGGCTGAGTCGGATGTGGAAGAGGTGATCGTGCTGGCACCGATGGCGTCTTTGCAGATGGACAATCCCCGCTCGCCACTGGCGCGGGTTGAAAGGCGGGTTCGCCGGATGATGACCGGTATCGTTGATAAGGAAGTGGCGTTGTTGCAAGCCAAAGGCAAGCGGGTGCTGCGCTTGCATCCCGGGCCAGAAGATCTGGAGGCGATTGGCTACAACATGATGGATCCGGTGCGGCGTACCTCGGTATTCAATACGGCCCTTCAAACCACGGTGATTCAAACAACAGACAGATCAATTCTGCAGCCTGTCTGAATGTTGCCTGGTTGGCTTTGAGCACCTGCAGGCTCCACAGGGCCAGCGGTTGTACAGAATGTTGAATGGAGTAACATGAAACCTGCCGGTAATCATTTGCTGGCAGGTTAATGTTTACTTCAGGAGACATTAAAGGAGACATGAAAATGGAAAGTTCAGATATTGAAAAGGAGTTTGTGGTTTTAAGCCCGGAAAAGCACGCGACTCCCATGCTTAACACCCCGGACGTTTATCAGAAACTGGATGAGGCTTTCGGTGGCTTTGCCGGTCATGAACTGATTTCCTGCCACAGTTTTACCAGTAACTGGCCCACCTGGGAGGTTCACCCCAAAGGTGATGAGATTGTTATGCTATTGGCGGGTGATGTGACTTTCCTGCTGGATATTGAGGGTGAATATCAGAAAGTGAGGCTTTCCCGTGTGGGAGAGTATGCTGTCGTACCCAAGGGAATCTGGCATACGGCCCATGTTAAAGAGTTTGCCAAGGTGCTGTTTATTACTCCGGGGGAAGGTACTCAGAATGAACAACGATAGCCTTTGTTAGGTCTATAAAAACAAGGTGTAGATCTTGCCGATCCGGCATGGCGGGCTTAAAGTAGCCATTCTCACCAACAGGAAAAATAATAACAATAAGGATATTCACTATGCGTAAAACCCGTCTTTTTTTCTTTCTTGCCATACTGTCGCTCGCTGCCTGTGCGAGTTATATCGCACCGTTATGGCAGTGGATTCATAATGATTCCCGAAGTGTCGCTGCACTGCCTTTACCGGACAGCAAGGTCTTGAGTGTATCTGTGGGGAGTCGATGGTCAGATAACCCTGATATGCATATTACGATGCTGGACGGAACCGGGGCGGTGCTGGAGCACTGGGAGTTTGATCGCGAACTGGCGCCGAATGCTGCTGCAACGATCGAAGGTGACATATTTTTTGCTAATGGTTTTGGCAATCCTGTATCCCGTTTTGATGTGCAGGCCGGTACGGTGGACAATATTCCTCTATCTCTGTCAGAAGAAATGACCAATCCGACTGTCTCTGATATCCGGGCAGTGGGTGATCGTCTGTTGGTGCTGGGCTCGGTGCTGCTGGCAGGTATGGGTGATGACACTGTAACAACCCTTTGGGTGCTGGACAGCGCCGGCAATACAATTGATATACAGATGCTTGAAGAGGTTGTGTTTGTTCGGCCTTCCCAGAAACTGAATGATGGCAGTCTGGTGCTGCGTGGCGAAATCCGTGACGTTGCAGGGTCAGGGTTTATTGTTTTTCGCTACAGCGACACAGGATTGGATCAGATCAATCTGACGCCGGATGAACGCTATGTGGGCGCAGATACCTCGGGCGTGTTTCTCTATCGGAACGGAGGCGAAGGCAACCATATCCGATTCCTTTCCTGGGGTGGTCAGCTGACAGCTGTGTGGCCGTCGGAGTATCAACCGACTCAGGTTTTAAGGACTGTAGCTGACGACGTTATAGCCTTTATCCGCGGAGACCTGCAACGCATCGCTCCCGATGGCTCTGTTGTCTGGACCCGGGAACTGGAATACTCAACTGTCCAGTCCGGTGAGGTGTTCATTAACTTTGATATTGTTGAACGGCATATCAGTCCGGATCTGCGGTTTGGGGCTGGAATGTTGGGCCCGGATGGTCACATGCTGATTGGTCTTGCCAAATACAAAGGCCGTGTGCACGGCTTTGTCGATGGTCAGCTCTGGATCAGAAACCAGATGAATCTGGTCTTTGAACGGTTTGATACCGATGGCAACAAGGTTAAAACCTATCAGGACGCGCCCTACACTCGAATAGCGCAGCCAACGGTTAACTGTTACGAATTTGTCTGCGGGTTTCTTGGCGACCGTGTGGAACACGCTGGCGCCTGTGAATTCCTTGAGGCGGAAATGAACGAGCAGAATCAATTGGTAATTCGCAACCGGCATTGCGCCGGCATATTGGCGGACTTTGGACATGGGGTGTCTGTGTTCGATTATTAAGCCTCTTTCACCCGGAGGTTGTATTACATGGCGTAAGCCTCCGGGTGGTTTCTGGCATCGGTAATCGCCTTCCAGGCCGGCGGAATATAGCGTTGCTTTTCGGGCAAGCCGGTATGCGTTAATCAGATGCTGACGGGTTTGGTCGCCAGTACGGTAAGTACAGGCATGGTAAATTCAACCTGGCCGTCGTCCGTAAGGAAGGGGGCAAATGCGACTTCTGCTTCTGCTTCAAGCCGCTGGAACTGTTCATCGTCCAGTAAGCCCCCCAGGGTGAAGATACAAGCCCGCTCGGTGAATATCATGTCGCTGATGGAGCCAAACCTGACGGTGCCCTGTTGTTGCTGCACTTGCGGGTTGGGGATACCGGCATCCCGAAACAGGTTTTTTAAATACGCTATGTCACCGGAGCTGAAAGGTACGCGAAAACTTTCTGCGATGGCGGGCCCGAAAAGTTGCAGCAATAATTCTGCAAAAACAGCATAACCCGGGGAGCGATGGACCGTATCACATACAGTCACCCCTAAGGTGCCTCCAGGTTTGACTACACGCCACATCTCCTTCAGCGCTACCGTCTGTGGGTTAAAAAACATCAGGGCGAACTGGCTGAGCACAGCATCGAAACTGGTATCCTGGAAGGGTAGCGCTTCTGCCGGGGCGCAACGCCAGTCGATATCACCGCGCAGCTGCCGGGCAATCTGGAGCATATCCTCGTTGATATCCACGGCGCTGGTATTGCTGTCACCGGTCACATCGGCCGCCGCCAATGCCAGCACGCCGGTACCGCAGCCTACATCCAGAATCCGCATACCTGGCCGGACCTGTACCTGGCTGACCAATCTGGTGCCCCATTGGCCAAAGAGCGCGGGCACAAAGTGATCCTGGTATATTTTGGCAGGGCTGACATAAGACATGTTAACCTCCGTTATGTTAAACCTGACTTTCAAAGACTCATTTGATGGAATGATGTCAAGCGCCATGCCCGACATCCATAACCCGTCGTCCGGATTGCTTGCTCAGGAGTCCGGTACTGCTGCCCTGAACGAACAGCTGTTATCCAATGTACTGGAAAATATCCGTTTAAAAGGCGCGGTGTTTTTTGCCTGGCAACCGAGATGGCCATATGCCACCGGCGTACCTGACGGGCAGTATTTCAGGGAATTGATACTGCCGTCGTCGGAGCAGGTCATTTCCTATCACATTGTGTTGCAAGGCCCCTGTTGGGCCACTGTACAAGGTGAGGCTCCCGTCAGGCTGGAAAGCGGCGATATCTTGCTGCTGCCCCACGGTCATGCTTATGCGATTGCTGATCAGCCTTATTCCCCCTGTGCCGAAGATATTGAGCCGGCCCGTCAGTTTTTTACCATGATGGCGGCGGGTGAGCTCCCGCTGATTATTCAGGATGGTGGTACCGGTCCGGAAGCTAACAGTCTGGTGTGTGGATTTTTAGGGTGTGACAGGCACCCCTGTAATCCGGTGATGAATGACTTGCCCCGGTCGGTGGTGCTCCCGCGCTCCGCTCTGGAGCGCCCGGTGAATGATCTGATTGATATTGTGCTGCGGGAATGCCAGGAGCCTCATGGGGGCAATCATTATATGATGGTCAGGCTGGGTGAGTTGTTATTTATAGAGGTGCTGCGCCTGTATCTACGGCAGCAAGGCAGTGAGCAGAACGCCTGGCTCAAGGGATTGAAGGATCCTCTCATCGCGAATGCGCTGGCGCTTTTACATGGCCGTCTGAAAGAGAGCTGGACGCTGGAAAAACTGGCCGGAGAGCTGGGTAGCTCGCGCTCAACCCTGGCAGAACGTTTTCATCAGGTAATGGGCGTGCCGCCAATGCAATACCTGGCAGAGTGGCGAATGCAGGTGGCCGCGCGCCTGTTGCGCGAAGGGCAGGGTAAGGTGCAGTCCATTGCAAGAGAGGTGGGGTATGATTCTGAGGCGGCCTTTAGCCGTGCGTTTAAGCGGATTGTTGGTGTCAGTCCAAGTACATGGCGTGAGCGGGCATGAAACATTTCGTTAATACACTCATAGTGATTTTAATGGTTTGCATGTCACTGCCTGTTCATGCAGTCGACTTTGCCAGTGATTTTGTAAAGGCTGCGATTGAACGTACACAGCATCAGGTTCGTTATGATGGCGCCTATTTCTCCATTCCCTATCCCAACGGGGATGTGCCACCCCATATTGGCGTGTGCACCGATGTGATTATTCGCTCCTATCGTGCCCTTGGTACTGATCTTCAGCTGTTGGTGCATGAAGATATGCGGGCTAACTTTGCTGTGTATCCCTCCCGGAGGATCTGGGGGTTAGATAAGACTGACAAGAATATTGATCATCGCAGAGTTCCTAATTTACAGACCTTCTTTTCCCGGCATGGAAAAGAATTACCGGTTTCTGATAAAGCACAGGACTACGCCCCGGGCGATCTGGTTACCTGGATGTTACCCGGTAATCTGCCACATATTGGAATCGTTACCGATAAAACATCTCCGCAATCCGGTAATCCGATGATTGTTCACAATATTGGTGCTGGGCCAAAGCTTGATGATATGCTGTTCGATTATAAAATAACGGGCCATTATCGTTATGTACCGCAAGGGTATGAGCAAGGGTATGACTAATAAAATGAGCAAAGATAGGAATAGGCCCGCCCACCTGATCAGGCAAATGTTTTATGCTGACTAATCAATTAACACAGATTAATTTCAATATCGATAACGTCGCCAGTTGTGATTTCATTGAACTGGATTCTCTGAATAATGAAGCGGTGCTGCAACATATTGGTAAAAAAGCCAGTGAGCGTCTGGTGGGTTTTGTGGAAGCCAATATGGGAATTGATCACCGTTATTGGTGCAAGCCTGATCAGGATGCGCTTACCCTGGCCCGCTCTGCGTTACAGCGTCTGGTTGATTGTGACCCTGGGGTGCTGGAAGAGGCTGAGTTCCTGATCTATTGCGGTATTTCCAATCCTTACCCTGTGACTACATTGAGTGCGCTGCTGGGCGGTGAGTTTGGTTTTAAAAATGCCAGTTGCTGGGATTTGAAAAGTGGCTGTTCAACCGCGCTGTTGGCACTGCAGCAGGCGTTGGGATGTATTAAATCCGGCGCTAAAAAGGGTGTTATTGTGGCAGCGGAAAATCTGTCGCGCTTCAGCAACCCCGAGATTCTGCAAATGGCCATGGCCATTGGTGATGGCGCGGTGGCCTTGACGGTGAGCGATAAACCCTGCTGGCAGGTAAAAAGCAGTGTTCATGGAACCGACGCCAGTTATAGCAGTTACATGCGGGTGCAGGGGGGATTCCCCTTTAATACGGATGATTACAGCCGGGAAGACTATTATTTCAGTTTTGGTAACAAGCCCGAAGGTATTGCCATGCTGGGTCATTACTGGCAAAGGTCGTTAAAGGAGTTGCTTGCAAAAGCAGAATTAACCGGCAAGCAAGTACAGCATTATGTTGCCCACCAGGTGGATGAATCCAAGAATCTTGATATTGCGCGTTCAGCCGGTATTGATGATCAGCGTGTTGCCCTGAACTTCAGGCAGTACGGCAATATGGGGTGTCCCACGGTTTTTATTAACTACCTGCAGTGGCTGAACAGTTCGGCGAATGAATTCAAGCCAGACGACCACCTTGTTTTTCACGCGGTGGGCGGGGGGATATCTTGGGCAGGTATTTGTGCCCGGCGTCTGTGATGGCCTTGTCTGTGTTTGTTTCGCTGTCAAACAGGTGCTGCAGAATTACCTGTCTGACCTGATTGACTGAAATAACCCCGTCTACTGAACCTTCGTTAATCATATCTTTAAGGTCTGCCGTCTGACGTTCTTCGTTTTCTTTCCACTCACTTAGCAGTCGACCGGAACCTGACAGCAGTTGGGTAATGATGTCCGGGTGCATAATGCCAAGTTCTGTTCCCTGAATTGTGTAAGCAGCGCTGCCGCCGAAGATTCTGGGAATTGCAAGAATACAGGCACCGCCGAAACAGCGGCCATATCCGATACCCATCTTTTTGTAGGGGTAGTCATAAATCAAGCGACCAACCTCTATTATTCGCTCAAGAATTCGATAGTTGTTGACTGTCACCCTGGGGTCTGCGCCGGGGGTGTCCAGAACCGAAAGCAAGGGTATTTCCAGCGACCTGAAATAGGTTAGCGCTTGTTTGTAAAGCTCCAGCGTACGCTCACCTATCATGTTGTCCGAGTTTCCCGGTGGGTTGATCACTACGCCAAAGCGCCTGCCATTGATGTGGGCAGCAAACACCAGTAGCTTGTCATCCATCGTACGAAACAGGCGGATAAAACCATCGCAGCTGGTGGTGAGAAAATCATAAGCGGATTTGTGGCTTTCAGGGCTGGCGACCGTTTGCGGCAAGCCAAGATCACAATTGCTTCTGTAAAGTTCCGGCACGACCGAATCTGTTTTCCCCCGTTCAAACAGAATGAGATTGGCAATTTTATTGAGAGCGCCATTCAGATCCAGCACGATTTCGCTGATAAGGCTGGTTTTTTTGTTCTGGTTATCGGCGCAGGTCAGTTCATCAAAATCAATGGCTTTGCCAAAAAACAGTGAAAATACCTCGGGGCCCGTCAGGTTGATCTTGGCGGTTTCCCTGATCGCCAGGCGGTAATCAGCCAGGCCAAAAAGAATCGCACCCAGCCCAAAGCAATTACCGGCGGAGATGGCAAATACGCGGGCGCTCTGGCGGTAACTCTCAATGGCGGGAATCAGGCTGAAAGCCTTGTCAAACAGGGTTCTTCCCTGGGAGATTTTGACTCCCATGCTGTTCACGCCCAGGATCAGTGGCAGTCTTTGCTGTTTTGTCTGCGACAGGAACGCCAGCATCCGGTCGACATTCTCTTTGCCAAAGCTGCCGCCACTGATCCGGAAGTCGTTCCAGCATACAGCCACTTTTTGCCCGAACAGGGTGCCGGTGAACAGCCAGATGCCATTCTGGTTTTTTCGCTGTAATGGCTTGGCGTTTTCGGGGCAATATAAGGATATATCATTGGAGAATATGGACTTGAAGCGCTGCAAATAGGTGACCTGGCTAAGGTCGGCGTGGTGCCAGCCATATCGAGCCTGTGAATTCACGGCGATTTCCATAACTACCTCTGTATGTTGTTGATTGCTTTAGTTGTTATTGTTGTCACTGCGGCGGTTCGGCCATTGCCCTTTCACAACAGTGCCGTCGGGCACTGTTGCGCCCGGACCGATTCTGGCCCGGGACTTTATAATGCAATGCCGGCCTATATGAACCTTGTCGCCAATCCTGCAGCCGGGCTCTACGATGGTATGCATGCCCAGGTGGCAGTCACGACCAATACTGGAGTAACCATATAGTCGGACTGCGGCGTCCAGCGATGTGCCGTCGCCGATTCGGGATCCTGGCCCTACCAGGCATTCATAGCCCAGCATAACGTTATCGCCGATCACGATATTGGCCACCCTTAGACGATTTCTTTGTGTCTGCAGGGAAGGGCACAGAGAACAGTGCTCACCAATAAGGGTATTTTCGCCGATGTGAATATTACGTAAATCACTCAATTGGGTGTTTGATGTAACCCAGGAACTGGCTTTGACATTGCATGCCAAAGCCCGCAGCACCAGAAAGCGCAGCGGATCATTTAAAAACAGGGTGGATTGAAACCACTTGAGCACCAGTGCGGCGGGAGCATTGTTAATGGCCCAGAGTACGGCGCCGGAATCAGTAAACATGGCAAATCTGCCTTGCGGCGTAGGCGGCAGCAGCCGATAGAACAGGCTGACCATTAACAACATGACCAGGATGCCGATAAAAAGGCTAACCGGGAGCAATAACAGGAAAGGCCAAAGGCTGGTTTGCAGACTTGTTGCCAGCCACTGATAAAGCAGAACAGAAGGCATCAGCATAACCACAATCAACAAGTGAATACACAGCAACCACAGCAAGGTGAAAATAGCCGTCATGGAATATTCACCTCGGTGTTTGTAAGCCAGTTTTCCTCCAGCAATTGTGCACAGAGTTTCTGGGCTGCCTGGGTTTCCGAGAGAACGTCTGCCGCATCGTGTAAGGCGCGACGCAGGCGCTGGGTGCGCTCATTGCTGATAATACCCAGATTACAAAGCCGGGACAGAATATGGCTTTTTGAGTATTCGCTGTTAAGCGTATTTACCATTCCCACCAATGCACTTTTGGACAGGTTGTAACTGATTTGTCCTGGCATTCCGTAACGATAGGCCTGGGAGCCGACAAACAACAAACGCCCGAACCTGGCTTTTCGCATGGCGGGTAACTGGTGTTGCACCAGAACCAGCGCATTCACCACATTGGTGGTGAAACTGTCAATGATTTGCGTTGGGTCTGTTGATTGGGTCTTTCTGGGGCCAGCCTGATGGACCGGGTTGATACCTACGTTGCAGATAACGGTCAGGGGCGCGAGTTGTTGCTCTTCAAGCTCAGCGCAAGCCTGGTCGATGCTGGCGCGTTGTTCCTGGTCCATGACCACGCTGGTTACCACTGTTCCGCATTTGGATATCTCGCGACAGGCTCTTTCAAGCTTCTGTGGATCACGTCCGGAAATAATCAGTTTTTCCGCGCCGGCATGAGCTAGCTCTTTGGCCAGGGCGAAACCGATACCGCTGCTGGCGCCGGTGATCAGGACGGGCTCCTGGAGCAGCTTCATGGTTCCAGGTTCCATTTCAGTAACACGGCACCACTGGTAAAGCCTGCTCCGATAGCCGCCAACAATACAGGGTCCCCTTTTTTCAGTTGCCCTTTGTGGAAGGCCTTTGCCAGTGTCAGGGGGATGCTGGCGGCAACGGTATTGCCGTATTCAGGGAAGCTGGTCACTACCTTGTCGTCATCAATTTTCATGCGGCTGGCAATGGCTTTTAGCAGCAACAGATTGGGCTGGTGAAAAATAAAAGTCCCGACATCCGCCAATGTTAATCCGCTGGCATTCAGAATTTTGTCACAAACTTGTGGCATGGCTTTTATAGCATTTTTCATGACACGGTTGCCGCTGGGCATTTGCAGCTTGCCACTCTTCTGTTCATCCGGAAAGGCATGGCCTACCGATGGTACGGCTACCGCATCGTAACCACTGCCATCAGCATAGGTAAAGCTAGCAACCGCTCCTTTTGGGTCATCGTTATCCAGGTGACCCAATAAAACAGCACCGGCGCCATCGCCGTACAGGCCTATGGTCTGTTCATCGTTTTTGTTCAGTGTTCGTGAGCGGGCATCCACACCAATCACCAGAATGCGTTCATCGCCGGTGTGCAGGTAGCGCAAGGCCTGATCCAGTGCGTAGATAAAACCGGTACAGGCAGCACTGACGTCATGACAGGGAAAACCCTTGCCACCCAGTTTATGCTGCACAACGCAGGCGGTGGAAGGTGATAGATAATCCGGTGTTGAAGTGGCAAGGATAATGCGGCTCAAATCATTCACCTGAACCCCTGCATTTGATAAAGCTGTCAGTGCGGCGGCTGTAGCAAGATCGGAAACTGATTGATCTTGCGCTAAAAAGTAACGGGACTGAATACCTGTTTTATTTTCCAGATCGCTTGGTGTAATGTTTAGATCAAACCTGTTGATCAGCGCCTGATTGGTTAGGTGCTCGCTTCCCAGGCTAGTGCCAATTCCCAGTACGCCAATAGATCGTTCGCATAAAAACATAATAGTTATTCTTTATATTCGTAGGTGCCACGCCAATGTTTTTACTGGATTTGCTCGCTCATATCACCAAACGCAATAACTATATGCGTTTATTTAAAGCGAGAAACAAACCGGAAGAGGTTCAGTTAGCGATTCTTCGCAAAATCTTACATCAAAACGTCAGTACCAAAACAGGTAAAAAATACCAATTTTCCAAAATTGATAACTATGCAGAATTCAAAGCCGCGGTACCTATACGTAATGCGGATCAATACAAGGAGGATTTGGCTCAAGTTTATAACGGTAACTATTCCCAGCTGATGAGCCAGGCGCCGCACTTCTTTGCCATGACGGCAGGATCAACCGGCGATTACAAATACCTGCCAATTAATAAACGTTTTAAAAGCGACCTGGAACGGTCCGTGTATGCATTTTATTATTTGCTGGAACAGCAGTGCCCGGAGTTCGCGACCCAGCCCATTCAGTTTTTAGTGGGATCAGCGGAGGGTGGAAATTCTCCTGCCGGAGTTAAGCAGGGGTTTGTGAGCGGTTTTAATTATCGCAATCTGCCCGGCTTTATCCGCAAGAAGTTTGTTATTCCCTATTGGGTATTTACACTGGAATGTGCCGAAGACCGCTATTACGCTATGGCCAGGTACCTGGCGGATTGCCCTGATCTGGTGGCTATCGGTGCTTTCTCTCCGATCAATATCAGTAATGTGGCAAAAGTCGCCAGCGAAAGAATTGATACCCTGATTGGCGATCTGAAAAGTGGCGGCCTTACACTGAGCCAGGGGTTTGCACAAAGGCCAGCTGATCTTGAACTCAAGCAAAACCCTTCGCTGGCGAACCAGTTGCTGAAGTTGAAAGAGATGAATGAGCTTAAAGGTTCGCATGAGCAACTTCCGGAGGAGGGTTACCGGCAATTTACCCGGTTACTGTTTCCTTCACTGAAATACTTTGCCACCTGGATGGGCGGCAATATGAAATTCTCCCTGACACAGCTTGATAAGTACTTTGGTAAGAAAGACACGATCGAAATGCCTTTCTCTGCCAGCGAGGGTATTTTTGGTGTTCCTTTTAAATTCAATTATGTCGGTGGTATTGCTGCCGTTACCAGTCATTTTCTGGAGTTTATCCCGGAAGATCAGCTGGAAAAAGACAACCCGGAGATTAAAGGAGCATGGGAACTGAAACAGGGCGGTTATTACTACCTGGTGGTAACAACATCCGGTGGGCTCTACCGTTACAGCATGGAGGATCTGGTGCTGGTCAGGGAGTTCTGGGGGAAAATTCCCGTACTGCAATTTATCTCCAAGCGTAAACGCCAGATTTCCATATCCAACGAACGGATCAATGAGAATGATGTGACCGATGCGGTGGTGGCCGCATTGCAGGAACAAGAGGCCAGGGTAGAAGAGTTTGTTATGGCGCCCACCCATGAAATGCATTACCGGCTGCTGGTGGATGGTTTCAGTGGAGATTTGCAACGCTTTGTGAACCAGCTGGAAGTGAACCTGCGCCATACCGCCATGGGTTATGATTTTGAAAGAGAGGATCTGCTGCTTAAACCCCTGACCTGTGCTGTAACAGAGCCTGGGCAATTAAAGCAATACGTTAAAAGCATTCAGTTTCGCAGTGATCTGCCCAGCGCTCAGTTTAAACCGGTGCACCTGTCCAATGACTTTGATCTGAGCGATTCCTTTACCATCAGGGAGGAGGCGGAGGCTGACAAGGACGCCGCTGCTGCTGGGGTAACAGCGGTGTATTCGGGTAAAGGTCACCCGGAAGCCGTGTCCTGATGAAAAACCGTTTACTGGCTGCCTGGCAGGGCAGCATCAGGCTCCGGCTGGCAACGATGACGGCGGTTGCCTTTACGATCTGGTGCACCTGGGCATTTTATGCCAATGCCGATCACGGTATGGTGCCGGCAACCGTTGCCGGACTGGCGCAGGGGCTGCAGAGTGCCCTGAGTACCTTTTTTGGCTCTGCCTTTATTGAATGGCTGTATAGCAAGCTGAAAGACCGAAAACATGCAGTACCTTTAATTACTGCGATTTCAACCAGCAGTTCTTTTCTGTTTATGTTCAGTGTTCACTACCTGCTGGGAACCCCGGAAATCCTGCTGACCATTGCACCGGTGAATCTGATGGCGCTGATTTATTGTTTTTCCTATACGGCATCTTTGACCCGGCCCGCGGCTGCTACCTGACTCTGTTCAGTGGGTTCCAGAAAAAGGCCTGTTGCTTCCTCAGGATTTGAGAAAAAGTACCAATGCAGATAGGACGCTGTGATATTGCGGTAACGGTAGATAGGCTCACCGGTTTCGCCATTGTGGGTTTGGGCGCTTTCCTGTTCAATGCCCGTTTCAATCAGCTGTGCACTTGAATAGTGAAAGCTGTGTCCCAGTAACTTGCCGTGATTACCGTTGTATCCTTGCCAGCCAATTGCCTGCAACCTTTCATGCAATGTAATGTCAATGGGTAGCAGGTTGCTCATGTTATGCCGGCTATCGTCGGGCAGCGCCAGTGAACGTGACAGGTAAATCATGCCACCACATTCGGCCAATATTCTGCCGGAAAACGCTTGCAGGCTTTTGGTATAGGTGTGGTTCATTGACAGCTCCCGGGCGTGTAGCTCCGGATAACCACCGGGCAAGTACAGGGCATCGCAGTCAGGAAGTGTGTTGTCATTGAGGGGGGATGTAAACAACAGCTCAGCGCCCTGTTGTTCCAGAAAATCCAGGTTGGCGGCATAAACAAAACTGAAGGCCTGGTCTTGCGCAACGGCAATGGTCATGCCTTTCAACAGCTGCTTGTTTGCTGATTCTGATACTGCTGATTTGTGAAACTTTGTGGCGGCAGGGAGTGCACTCAGGGGCTGTTTTGCGATAGTGGCTGCCGCGCTATCGAGCCTTGATTTAAGGTCCTGAATTTCGCGAGCCTGTACCAGGCCCAGATGTCTTTCGGGAAACTGAATGCGTGTGTCAAAGTACATTGAGCCCAGCCATGGAATCTTGTTGCCGAGCCAGGTTTCGAGCCCCTGTTTTACCATGGATTCGTGCTTTGGGCTGGCTACCCGGTTTGCAAAACTGCCATGAACAGTCAAATCCGGATCCATGTTGGCAAGGCCAAAACTTACCGCGGCGAAGGTGTCTGCCATTGCCCGGACATCAATCACAAACGCCACAGGAATACTGAATCGCTTTGCCAGTGATGCGGCACTGTAGCGGCCATCGAATAATCCCATCATACCTTCCAGCAGAATCAGGTCCGATGAGCACGCAGCGCGATAAAGCAAATCCTGGCAATGCTGCTCACTCATCATACCTGTATCCAGTGAATAGACGGGCGCCCCACAGGCTTGCTGCAGGATCATTGGGTCAATAAAGTCAGGCCCCACTTTGAAAATCGTTACTCTGCGGCCCTGGGTGCTATGCCACCTGGCCAGGGCTGCAGTGATAGTGGTTTTGCCCGAGCCCGAAGCGGGTGCGGCGATCAACAGGCAGGGACAGTTTGCAGAACTGTCTGTAGGCTGTGGACCTGCAGAGGTTGAATTCGTCGCAACGCTCCTCTGATCCTGGCTATGGTCAGTCATGGGTCATCACCGTCTGACGATAGGCACGCCACTGAATAACAATAAACTCTACACTGGCGGCAACGGCCAGCCATATCCAGGGGGACTCCATATACCGGGGCATATACATGAGCGCGCGCTCAAGGTATTCCGCAAAATGCGGCTCGGCATAGCGCCCTGAAAACCAGTAAAAGCCGCCGTTGGAAATCAGAAACGCCACCGCTGTTCCTGCAAGTGCCGCAACGATTAAAGTGGTGATACCTGAAATTCTGGTGAGCTGTGCTGAGCGGGAATAAAGGCCTCCCAGCCACATGGTGCCATAGGCAAACAGCAGGAATCCATAGCTGGGGGTAAAACAAAAGTCGCTGACACCGCGATAATGAATAACAAAGTAATCACACGCAAAGTTTAGTGCGAATAATCCCAGCCAGCTTGCCCAGTGGCGAAGGTACCGGCCAGCAAGGAAGAATACGGCCAGGGTGGATTCCGGTAAGTGGAGTGGCGAAATGAAGTGTTTGCCTTCAGGTAGAATCAGCAGTGCGATTAACAGCCCGGCAATCAAATAAGTGGTGTAGTCCGGCTGGGGATTTTCAAGATATTCGGATTTGTTCATGGCGTCGTACCCTCCGTACGTAAAATTTGCACAGGGTGAGCACATGAATAGATCAGGGGTGATTGATCTGAACATGGAATGCCCACCGCATCCTGTTGAAGTTAAAGGCCGGTCTCCGGGCTTATGAGTGTGAAGGTGACATTCAGGTGGATCCTGACGGTCGTTTGGTATTGTTTCCTTCGGCTGGTCCGGCGCCTTCCCGCTTTTTGTATACCCGTTGGCTGGGTTAAAAGCAGTGGCCTGTGCCGGTCAGCAACTCAATTACCGTTGCGGGGGCAGCATCAGATTCATCTTGTTCTGCCGCAGTGTTGTCTGCAGTAGAAAAAGCTTACTGATTTCCCGTTTCACTATTTACAGATCTACATACCTGCAGATCTGCAATAGCACCTTTAACGCGAGCGGGGACTATAGGAGAGAGCGGGCGCAGGAGTCAAGGTTTTCCTGATTCAACTAGGCTGGAGGTTTATTCACCAGTCCCATGATCTTTACCTATACTTAAGCTGTGTTTCCCACCAGAGCACCAGGGTCTCTTCATGAAAATTAACAGCATCTCTTTCAAACTTATAAGCATTACTTTGCTTATTACCACAACTGTATTATGCGGTCTGGGATTTTATGGCTACGAACAGACCAAGGCCAAGCTGAATGAACAACTTGCCCTTGATATCAAACACTTAGTGAAACGGTTACACCTGAACCTGCCCGGGCCCATATGGAATTTTGAGGGATCCACCATTGCCAGTACCCTGGAATCGGAAGCCGCCGCCCATTTCATCAAAGGCATCTATATCGTTAACGAAAGCGACGAACTCATTGATGCTATTGAGAAAAAGGACGGCAAGCTGGTGAAGGTGGAGCAGATTCCTGAATCCATCAAGGGCCAGAAAGGCGAAGAGATTTACTACGTTGACGAAGGATCGGATGCCAAAAACCTGGTGGGGCGTTTCCTTCTTGATGTCAGCGATGAAAAGATTCAGGTACTGCTGAAATCCGAGATTGAGCGGATCATTATTCAGATTGCAGCACTGAATGCCATTCTGGTGGCCCTGTTTGCCATTGCCATTGGCCGGATGACACGGCCCTTGAGCGAACTGAAGACAGTGGCGGCCAGTATTGCCGAAGGCAATTATGATCTGGAACTGGCCATTGCCCGCAAGGATGAAATCGGTGAGCTGGCAGACAGCTTTAATACCATGAAAACCGGTATCAAGAAAAAAGTACAGGATTTGCGTGACCTGAATATCACCGGTGATCAGCTGGCGAGTTGTACCGATCAGGTGGTGGCGCTGGAAAAAGCGTTGAAAGCATTGTCGGTTCATTCCGGTGTTAAATTTGGTTCGGTTTACCTTTACAACAGTGAGGACAAGCTTGAACTGCAATCCTTCTATCCCCCCAAAACCATTGACAGTAACCAGAAGCCCAAGAAATTTGATAATGGCGAGGGCGTGGTTGGCCTGAGCGTAAAATCCGGTGAGATTATTTTTATTGCGGATACGTCCAATGATGAGCGCTTTGTTGGCGGCGCGGAAGGCCAGGCAAAATCCCTGATCTGTGTTCCCCTGAAGGATGGTGATCTGGCCCTGGGGGTTCTGAACCTGTCCGGCAATGTGGATGTGGTTACCTTTGAAGACAGTGACCGGGAATTTGCGGAAACCCTGGCCCGGCAGCTGGTAACCACTATCAAGAATATTCGTATGCGTAAAACCATTGAAGAGCAGAACCGCACTCTGGAAGCCAAGGTAAAAGAGCGCACCGCGGAGTTGGCCCAGAAGAATAATGATATGCAGGGCATGCTGCACAACATGCGCCAGGGTTTGTTTACCGTGGTTGACGGTGGCCAGATACATCCGGAATATTCCGCGTTTCTGGAATCTGTTTTTGAAACCAAGCACATTGCCGGCCGTAACGTGGTGGATTTGCTGTTCACTCATGCCAAGGTCGGCAGCAATGAGGTGGACCAGAATCTGGTGGCCATCGAATCGCTGATTGGTGAGGACGCCATGATGTTTGACTTTAATGCGCACCTGCTGGCCCGTGAGTATGAGTGCGAGATAAACGGCAAGAAAAAGGTGCTTTCCCTTGACTGGAACGCCATTGTGGATGAAAACGCTATTAATAAACTGATGGTGACAGTGCGGGATGTTACTCTGCTGAAAGAGCTGGAACACGAGGCGGCTAATCAGAAGCGTGAACTCTTTGTGATTGGCCAGCTTATCAAGATTCCCGAGAAGAAATATATCGATTTCAACCAGGCGGCACAGAGCTTTGTGGCGGAGAATCGCAAGCTGATTGAGTCCACCACGGAAAAAGATGACGAGGTGCTGGCAGCGCTGTTCCGCAATATGCACACCATTAAAGGCAATGCGCGTACTTACGGTTTTATTCATCTCACCGATATTGTTCACGATGTGGAAACGACTTACAGCGACATGCGCAAGTCGGACGATGTTGCCTGGGATCAGGCGTTGCTGTTGTCAGAACTGAATCAGGTGGAAGCCTCGCTGAACGAATACTATCACGTCCATCACGAGGTGTTGGGCCGTAGTGATACCGGAGCCACCAGTGAAACCGCGCTCAGCGAGGAAATTATCGAGAAGATACAGTCCTGCATTGAGAAAATTCAGGAAGAATTCCCCGCGATTGCCGAGAAAGAATATCTGCAGCCCATTCAGCTGGCGGTGGATCAGGTGACCACCTGTTCGCTGGACGAAGCAGTAGCCGATATCGTCGGCTCGCTGCCTTCCATTGCTTCAGAGCTTGGCAAGGCTCAGCCGATAGTCGAGATTCAGGCAGAGGGCGTCAGGATCTGCAATCCCCGCCGGGAGTTGATTGGCAATGTGTTCTCGCATCTGTTGCGTAACAGCCTGGACCATGGCATTGAAACACCGGAAGAAAGACGGGCTGCCGGTAAACCGGAGGCAGGCATGATTCGGTTGAGCACCACCAATGATGAACATCACCTGCTGATTCATATTCAGGATGATGGCAAGGGAATGAATCTGAACAGGCTGTTTGACAAGGGCGTTGAGCTTGGTCGCTGGCAGCCGGAAGACAAGCCCGCCAATGAAGATATCGCCAATCTGATTTTTGGTTCCGGGGTTTCCACCAAGGATCAGGTAACCAGTATTTCGGGGCGTGGTGTAGGCATGGATGCGGTTAAACAGTTTCTACGAGAGAATGGCGGCGATATTTCCCTTAACCTGCTGGCATCCCAGCCGGATGCTAATGGCTGCGTACCTTTTGAATTGCTGGTCAGCCTGCCCAAACAGGCTTTCCGGGTGGCGGCTTAGCTAGCGTGAGCAGGCCCTGAGTTACCGGGATGGATCTTTGATAAAGCTGAATTCCCGGTTCTGATATTTTTCCATTTTTACCTGCTGGCGCAGCTTCTGCAGTGATTCAAAGGGTTGTTCCACTGCAAAGCTGTTGGCCAGCCAGGCCGGGATGTCTCCGGCCGGATCGGCGCTGACCTGATAAACAATCTTGATGCGGGGAGATGCGCTGTTATCGGCAGGTGGCAGTGGCGTCATTTTCCAGAAGCCGTCCAGTTGTTGAACCCGGACTGCGTCCTCATTCTCGGGCAGCAACCCGGTCACGGTGGTAAAACTGAGGGTAACCGCCGCATCCGAGGGGTTCTGACTGATCTGATAAGTCAGCGTGTAATCGCGATCATCCACAGGCCATGGGGAGTCGGTTTTAAAATAAGCCGTGTAACCTTCGGCACTAATCTCTTCCGATAGCAACCGGGAGGCATCGCAGTTTTTCATCCAGTCTTTTACCGCAGCCACATCAAAATGCACCGCCATAATGGCAGACAGGTTGGTCTCCAGTGTGGTCTCCGCCCGGAAAGCATCAAAGTCAGAGTCCGCCAGTGCTTTGGTAAATACCTGAATGCCATCTTCGTCCTGCTGCAGCTCCCAGTCTGCCAGGGCAAACACAGGAGCCAGTAACAGTACCGACATGATTGTTGTTATTTTTCCTTTAGCCATTGCAAGTATTCCACTTTTAGCCGGTTTCGTTGTGCAGTTCCTGATTAATCAGTAATTCCAGTACCCGGAATTCACGAACAAAGAGTTCGGTCATTTCGTTAACGTCATCCACCAGATTGTTGTCAGCAATAAAACCGAATTGCACCGTATCGTTGTAGGTCAGAATGGAAAGCCCCATGCCAATATCCCCTGACTGGGGCACCCAGGCCATGGGTTGTTTGATGCGAGCCCCCGCCAGATACAACGCTTGCCTGGGGCCAGGTACGTTGGTCATGACAATGCTGGCTTTTTTGCTGAGTATATCCAGGGCGGTTTGTTCCAGAATGCTGGGCCCTTTGCCCAATAGCTGCAGTAAAAAATAAAACACATGAGCCTGATAGGAATGTTTCAGGCGCTCCATGCCGTTTTTAACGGCCTGCAGGCGTTCAATGGGGTCTTCAATGCCAATGGGGAGTGGCACCAGTACAAGGCCAAACTGATTACCCAACTGTTCAACGGGCGCATCCGCCGGGCGCAGATTGAAGGGAACAGCGGTGTGAATGATTTTGCCATCCACCGATTCGCCCTTGCGTAACAGGTGGTGGCGCAATGCACCGGTGGCTGCGGCCATCAGCAGGTCGTTGACCGTGGCATGAAAGCGGTGGCCAATGCGTTTTACATCCGCCAGCGGGAAGGGGTCAGCCCAGGCCACCTGTTTGCGTCCGGCCAGCGGGCCTTTCAGCGCGGTGGGTGGGTCGCCGGCCCGTAAGGTCACCGCCGCCAGCTCTTCCGCTCCCGATACGCCGTGTTTTACCACATCAATAAAGTGTTTGGGGTGAGTAATCAGATCCCGCAGCGATTCGTGATGATGGCTGCCGGCGCCGCCAGTAGGCTTGTCCATGCAGAGTTCGGCATTTGCCGGATCGGCGCAATCATCAGTGAGTGAAATGACCAGCCGTACCAATGACATGCCGTCGGCAATGCAATGGTGAATGCGAATAATCAGCGCACTGCCGCCATCAAAATGGCTCACCACGTTCACGCACCAGAGCGGTTTGTCCCGCGCCAGTGGTGTGCTGATGATGTCTCCCGCCAGCTGCTGAAGCTGTTGCTTGTCGCCGTCGTGGGGAAAGCCGACAGGCACCAGATGGTTGTCGATAGAAAAATCCGGATCGGTTTGCCAATAGTCCTTGCCGTTGTGGTGTACCACCTTCTGCCGAAAGCGGTCGTATTTTTCCACCAGCCGGGTTTGCAAGGTGTCTCTGAGGCGCTCCAGATCCAGCTTGGTTTCGAACAGGAGTAACACCCCGATCATCATCAGGTTCTGGCTGTGCTCCATGCGCAGCCAGGCGTGATCCACGCTGTCCATAAGTACTTTGTTGGTGTCTGGCATCTGGGTACCCCTTGGTGTTAACGGGTGGTGGGAGTACAGCCTGTTTCCCCGGTTCTCCCGGAAAGTGTATGCCCGGGCTTTGCCGCAGTATTGATAAGTATCAAGGGTAGGGGATGATGTGTCATTATGTGAGCCGAAGAGTACGGTTCTGTGTGGCATCTTTGCCAGTGGTGAGGTGAAAGCTGACGCGGTCGTTGCTGGATTCCACCACTCTTGCCTTCGCTGGGTTGACGTGGTTTATTCGCCTATCAGCGCCCCGGCAGCAACCGGGCGATGTGCCAATCCGGATAGTCCGAAAGAAGGATGATTGCTGCCTGCGGATCCCCTACTATTCATTGTCGGGTCAGGCCGTCAGGTGCACAAACTGTCAATTTTGGGGTACAAAACTGTTTGGCATGACAGCAGACTTGTGGAAGCGCAGATAGTACAATCGCCCGCTCTGCCGTTTTGGCAGGTTTTTTTGATATGTACTTAAAACAATCAAGGGATGTGATTGCCTTTACGAATCCACACGATCCCATTTTTTTGCCGATAAGCATCTAATAAAAATACAGAGGGGGGTTCATGGGAGCCATTTTCAGAATTTCTGCAGTTGTAACACTCATCACCACCATTGGCCTGGCCGGCTGTTCCCAGCACTTTATGCGCGATACTGTAGCCAGCGGCATGGTGGACTTTAACTACGATTACGCCAGTCCCTGGTTTATGTCGTCCCAGGATACCGATGTCATGTGCGCCATGGGCGAAGGCATGGGAGGCATGATTTATCCCATGGGCCCGAATGTGGACCCGCTGATTCCCATGCTGAGCCTGTCTTCCGGCCTGTGTGCCTTTGAAAAGAGCCAGGAGCAGGAACTGCGCTATATTCGCGCCATGCGCAAGAATGATGCGGAAAACGCCCAGGACGCCAGAACCCTGCAAAAACGCTGGATGTCGCTGGCGGCGCAGCGGCAGTATTTCGGGTATCAGGCCATGGTGCGTGCCTATGGTGAGCCCGGTGGTGACTGCCCCCGTTTTGACAGCAAGAACGAGGAAATGAGCTATTTCTTCGGATTGCTGGTAGGCATTCAGGCATTTCAGTCAGATTTTTCCACCGGCGGCGAAGTGGGTGTGCCCACCGATACCGTAGCCAAGGTAACCAATGGCATGCAATGCCTGGATAGTAATGAATACTGGGGCTTGCCGGACGCTATTAATGTGATGACAGACATTATGCTGGCGGCAGCAGGCGATGATAAATCCACGCTGGAAGCCGGTTATGCCAAACTGGATCAGGCCGCCAGGGTCGGTGAACGCCAGGGCGTAAGAATGGTCCAAGCTCTGCAGGCGCAGCTTTATATGATGCAGGACAAGGATGAGAAAGCGAAACAGGTCATTCGTGATCATGTGGCCAGTATCAAGCGTACCGCTCCCAATCCTGATTTTCAGCTGATGGACCTGATGGCAACACGCCAGATTCGTGCAGCATCAGACAAGCTGTGGACGGAAGCCACCGGGCGTCGTACACCCTATGGCAAGCTGGGTACCTTCTGGGATGACAAGCCCAAGCTGGACAGTGCTCTGGACATAGATGATTTGCTGTAAGGAAGCGCATTAAAACAAAAAGGTGATAACCATGAATTTACTAAGAAAAACAAAAGCCGCCATGGCGGGCATAGCAGCTAGTATCGCTCTGGTTGGCGGGGCACAGGCCGCAGACCTGAAGCCCATTAAAATGTGTGCTTTTATGTTGATGGGCGAGGGTGGTCCGGAGCATCAGATGCTGTCGGATTACCAGGCAGCCGCACTGAACTGGGGTGTAAAGCTTGAGCTGAAACCCTATATGAATGAAAACATCGTGGTGGAAGAGCTGAAAGCCGGCCAGTGTGATGTTGCCAACATGACCGGCATGCAGGCCCGCAGCTTTAACAAGTTTACCGGTACGCTCGATTCTCCCGGTTCAATTCCCACCTATGATCACCTGAAAATGGTCATCCAGACACTGGCCAAACCGTCTGCTTCCAAGTACATGAAAGAAGGTGACTTTGAGGTGGTGGGTATCCAGACCGGTGGTGCCATCTTCCTTTACACCAACGATCGCAAGATCGAAAGCATGTCAGACCTGGCAGGCAAGAAGATGGGTATTCTGGACAGCATGCCGGAAATGCGCCAGATCGTTTCTGATATGGGTATGACGCCGGTGTCCTCCACCGTAACCAATATTTTCCAGAAGTTTAATAACGGCGTTATCGACGTTACCGGTGGCCCGGCTATTGTGTATGACATGATGGAGCTCTACAAAGGTATGGAGCCCAATGGCGGTATTCTTGAGGCGCCACTGGTGCAGGGTAACGTGCAGTTTATTGCCCGTTCCAGCGCCTTGCCGGAAGGTTTCGCACAAAAGTCCCGGGAATATTTTGCCGGTAACTTTGATGCCAGCATCGAATTTATTCGCGAAGCCGAGAAAAATATTCCCAAGAAATGGTGGATTCCCATTCCCGAAGGTCGTGAGCCCGAGCTGCATGCGCAAACCCGCAAGGTGCGCCTGGCTTTCCGGGATCAGGGCGTTTATGACCCCCGTATGCTGACCTTGCTGCGTAAAGTACGCTGCAAGAAAGAGCCTACCCGGGCGGAGTGTACGTCCAAAAACGCGGAATAATGTCTTAGTCCCGAGCGCAAGTCGCTGATAGTGCTGCCGTGCAGCTTTCTTTCAGGCGCTTGCGCTTTTTATTACCTTTAAACTTTTAATTGTTGCTTTGGCGCCACAGGGTTGTGGCGCCCTGTTCAGATCAACAGGTGGTGGGTTGTGAGTGAAAATGTGGAACATGCATTAGAATCCAGGGCGTCCGGTATTCCCTTGAGTGAACGGCTGCCGATTTTCTTTATTCTGCTGCTGCTGATCTTTCTGATATTTGCCCGCACCGGCGAAAGCCTGCACGGGCAAATGACCAAGCTGGGGGAGTATGTCTGGGATGATTATTTCTCCATGCGGGGCGAGCTGGTGGTGCCGGAATGTAATCCGGAGATGAATATAGAGGCCCGCCTCAATGAGCTGGAGGCTGAATCATCCGGCGGCGATGATTTCGATTTGTTGCTGGATGATGGCTTTGATCGTGAATCGGCACGCACGTCGCTGGAAAGCCAGAAATCACTCTGTATCCAGCAGCACCAGCAGGTGGAGGACCTGAAAGAAAAAATCACGCCCACCGTCAAGGCATTCCGCCAGTTTGAACATATGCTGGCCCAGGCCAGTATCTTTGCCACTGCCCAGCAACAGATGTTTCTTCTGATGCTGTTGTTTGTGGCCGGTTGTGTGGCCACGCTGGAAAAGCACCATATTGCCTTCCGTCCCAAAATATCCTTGCTGGATTATCGCGTTTCCCTGTCACTGCAGTTGCTGGCCAATGGTCTGCTGGCATTTTCTGCCTGGCAGTTCCGTTCATCGGCGCTGAACTCCAGTATTGAAGCAGCTAATCCTTTGCTCATTAACAGTCTCGCGGTGGGCTCAACAGCGCTGGCCCTGATCAGCCTGTGGCAGCGTTTTAATATCCCGAAAGATGCGGAATCCGGCGGTACGCTGGTGCGTGCACTGTTATCTGTGCCCTTGTACACCATTGCCATGCTGATTTTTTCCTTTGTGGTGTTTGTGGTGCATGGCCATTCATCGGGCCTGGCGATTTATTTCAGCGCCTTTTTTGAAAACTCCGGCACCTATCTGGATGTTGCCCTGTATCTGTGGGCCGGCATGTTGTTAAAACAAACGCAACTGGGGGAGCGGGTGTTCAGCCTGTTCACGCCCTGGAAGCTGCCGCCGGAACTACTGGCCTTTGTGGCGGTAATCGTTATGGCGGTGCCCACGGCCTACACGGGTGCTTCTTCCATTATCATTCTGGCCATGGGTGTGGTGGTGTACCGGGAACTGCGCAAAGTGGGTACCCGCCGACAGCTGGCGCTGGCCACCACTGCCATGAGCGGCAGCACGGGTATTGTGTTAAAGCCCTGTCTGTTGGTGGTGATCATTTCCATCCTGAACAAGGAGGTGGTGACCGATGACCTGTTTTACTGGGGTGTTCGGGTGTTTCTGCTGACAGCCCTGGTGTTCCTTTTCTATGCGTTTATCACCAAAAAAGAGCCTTTGAAGATTGCACCGGCCGGCCAGGCTATCAGTGAATCCATGGGGAATTTCCGGTTCCTGGTGCCTTATATTGTAACCTTTGCTGTGGTCATGTTGTTTTACGCCTTTGCACTGGATGCTTATATGGACCAGTTCTCTGCTCCCATTATTTTGCCGGTACTGATTATTGCGGTGATTGTGTTTGAGCGACTGTGGAGCAAAGCCAAGCCCATTTACCATGATCCCGAACGCATGGGCACGGTTAAAGGCTCGCTCACCAAATCCATGAGTGACGCTTCTGTTCATATCGGTGCGCTGCTGATGCTGATGGCCACCTTTACTATTATGACCGGCCTGGGTGGGAAAGTCGTATCTGCCACTTTCCTGCGCGACCTGGATACCATCTGGGCGGTGATGGGCTGCCTGGTCGTGATGTTTGTGCTGATCGGAATGTTTGTGGAATCCATGGCTGCTGTGGGCATGGTGTCGCTCATGATTGCCCCCATTGCCTACCAGCAGGGTATAGACCCTATTCATTTCTGGATGACCTGCCTGGTTGCCCTTGAACTGGGTTACCTGAGTCCGCCGGTGGCGCTCAGTCATATCTTTACCCGACAAGTGGTGGGCGAAGAAGAAGCCGCCCTGGCAAAACTCGAAGGGGATACTTTCTATTACCGCCATGAGCGCCTGTTACTGCCGTTGATGGTGATGGGTACCACGCTGATGCTGGTAGCATTCGGGCCGTTGGTTGTGGGATATAATTAGGCTTTAGCGCTACTCAGCCTTAAAAGTAGTTTGAGCAAAAAAGGTAAGTCATTGGCTTACCTTTTTTGTTTCAGCCATTTCTTGTCATTATTCTGCAAAAATAATCGAAAGACTTAGCCCAAAGGTGAGTTTTCTTTGCGCTGATTTGCACCGATAACGTGCAGACCCTTCCCAGTTCTCATTGTTAGTTCTCATTGTTACATAAACACCATCGCACACAGCAGGTTCACGTAATAAGATCGGCCTTCCCCAAGGTTATGGATGAAGGTTGGTACTTATGGGAAGGAAAAGAAACCGCGGGCAAATCGTCAAACACGCGTACTTAACAGGCTTATCGTTTCTTGTTGTCAGTGTGTTGCTGTCGGGCTGTACCTTTGAAAAAGTCCGTCCCTGGGAGCGAGGCCGGCTGGCCAATCCGGTAATGATTCGTGATGCCAACCCGGCGCAGGCTGTGCTGGAGCAGCACACCTATTCCTCCAAGGAAACCACGGCGGGTGGTTACAGCGCGGGGGCGGGTGGCTGTGGCTGTAACTAAACAACCCGGCAGCCCGGCGCTGTCGGCTTTAATGACGGCTGCGCTGGCCCTGCCGGGATTATCCTCCCAAAGTTCACCAGCCCAGGCTGCAACGGGCAGTTATCGCAGTGAAGATGTTCAGGTGAACTACCACCGTGCCAGTTACGATGAGTCCGGTGACCGCATGGAGGTGACCACCGAACAGGTAACCCTGACGACGCCGGTTGGTCGGGAGTTTGAAGCGCAGGTTGCGGTGATAGAGGACGTAACCAGTGGTGCATCGCCCGTCGTCAACTTTCCTGATATCGAGGGCAATCCCCAACAGTTTCTGGAAACCGGCGCCTCCATAAAAGACCGACGGGATATTATTGAAGCCTCCATGGGCCACTACGGCGATAGCGGTTATGCAAACCTCAAAGTTGGCCTGTCGGTGGAGGATGATTACAAGTCCCATTATGGCAGCGCATCTTACCGTCTGGATCTGTTCCAGAAGCGCACCAGTGTTTCAGTGGGCGCAGGGTTAACCTCGGATGAAGTCTGGAACTCCTATAATCCGGACGTACTACTGGAAGAGCCTACGGAATATAACCGTCGCAAGAAGAAGGAACTGGTGCTGGGCATTGGTCAGATTATTAATCGTAATACGCTTGTACAGTTCAACGTAACCTATGCCCGTAGCGAAGGCTCGCTTTCCGATCCTTATAAAAAAGTGTATGTGGTGGATGAGGGTATTACGGATTTCAGAGGGCTGATTGATCTGGCCGGACTGTTTCGGTTTGCTGTGGATTTTGGTTTTGTGGAAGCGCTGAATCGTACCGGAATTACCCGGCTGCTCAATGAGTCTCCCTATATTGATGTGCTGGATATTGCGGACCAGGTGCTGGGCTTGAAAAAAGATAACCGGCCGGATTTGCGGGAACAGTGGATCTATCTGTTGCGCAGCAGCCATTATTTTAAGTCCACCAATTCTGCCTTGCATGCAGATTATCGTTACAGTGATGACAGTTGGGGCGCCGACAGCCATACCCTGGAGTTAAAATGGAATATCGGTTTTGCCGAGGGTTGGCAGCTGTCGCCGGGGCTGCGCTATTATTCCCAGCATGCGGCTTATTTTTATGATACCTATTTTGAAAGTATTCCAAAAAACGGCTTTATAACGGCTGATTACCGGTTGGCCGGTTTCGGGGCCATTTCCAAGAAGCTGGGAATATCGAAAACCTTTGGTCGGGATTATACGGTGTATGTGGATTACGAGCGTTATGAGCGGCGCTACGACTATGAATTGTCGGGTCAGAGCAAGGGAAGCCCCATCGATAACTTTGATTTTAAGATGCTGAGTTTCAGTATTGATGCCCGGTTCTGATTTGCAGTGTTTTCGCTTCAGCTTTCATGCCATGGGATCGCCATGCAGTCTGCAGTTTTACTGCCGGGATGCACAGAAGGCGAATGGCCATGCCGGAACTGTCATTGACCGCATTGCAATGCTGGAGAAAAAGTATTCCCGCTATGATCCTGAAAGCCTGCTGAGTCGCGTTAATAGCGTGGCTGAACAAGGTGGTACTACCGAAGTCGATGCTGAAATGCTGGCCCTGCTTAATTATGCCGATGCCTGCTACCGGCAGAGTGATGGTCTGTTTGATATTACTTCCGGCGTTTTACGTGAAGCCTGGGATTTTACCCGGTCACAGACACCGTCATTGCCGGACCAGAAGCTGCTCGACAAGTTACTGGAAAGCGTTGGCTGGCAGCATATAGCGATTGAGGATAACAAGCTGAAATTTCTGCGTCAGGGTATGGCGCTGGATTTTGGGGGGATCGTAAAGGAGTATGCCGCAGATCTGGCTGCGGGTATGTTGCGGGAAGCGGGTATTACTTCGGGTATCGTGGAACTGGGTGGCGATATTCGTGCCGTTGGCCCCCATCCGGATGGCAGCCCCTGGATAGTGAAGATACGGAATCCGCAGTCCTCATCCGGCAACAGGCGACATGTCTCCGAGATGTACTTGTATGCCGAAGGCCTGGCCACCAGCGGTGACTATGAACGTTTTCTGCTGATTGATGGCCGGCGTTATTCTCACTTGTTGTCTCCCGAAACCGGCTGGCCTGTGTGTGGGCTGGCATCGGTTACTGTGAAAGCGCCGCAGTGTGTGGTGGCGGGTTCATCGGCCACCATCGCCATGCTCAAGGGGGGTGATGGCAAAGCCTGGCTGGCGTCGCTGGGGGTTGAGTACCATGCAGTGGAGTCCAGCCCCGCCTGATCTTAGAGTTAGGTTGCACAACGGTTGATGTCAGCCAAACACCACCATGCTCTGCCGGCTCAGCGCCACCGGCGAACCGGATGGGGCATAAATAGTCGCTGTCTGGCTGGTGTAGCCTTCGCCGGCGGCAGTCATTTCGGCGTCCACCAGCCAGCCTTGCAGTGGTTGGTCTTCAAAACCGGTATCAAGAATTTCCAGCATCCAGGTCAGGGAGCTGCCTGGAGACGGGGTGGACAGCTTGGCCAGTGCCATCGGTGGAATAAAATCAGCAATGGCCAGCAGGTGTGCTTCGCTTGTCGTGCCTTTTTCCCGCATGGACACTTCTACCAGCCCGCCATTGTGTGGGGAGTTACTGAAAGGCAGATCCCCCGCCAGCCAGCGGGTGTCGAAATGCTGGGTAAAGTTTGGTGTAACTCCCGGCACAAATTCAAAGGGTTTTACCGGGCCATCGGCCGGTCGTGGCGGCGGCAGGGTTCGTTTCAGCTGTGATTCGCGGGCTTTGCCAAACACGGCGATGCAGCTGGCCTGGATCTGATCGCCATCTTCAATCACTGCCTGAACATGTCGGGTGTTTTTGCCGCTACGCAGTTGCCGGGCGGTCGCCGTAACCGCTCCCCCGGGAATAGGGGCCATAAAGGTGGTTTGCAGGGTGCGCAGGGGAAACTCATCCGGTACCAGTGTGCGCATGGCTTTAAGTGCCAGTGCTGCCTGCATACCGCCAAACATGCTTCTGCCTTGCAGCCAGCTGTCCGGTACCTCCACGGTCGCACTGTGTTGCTGATAGCGGATGGAATTCATAATGTCCTGATACTGCATGGATATTCGCTCTGCGTGACGGAAGATACCTGATTGTGCAATCAAGGTGGCGAAAAATAAACCCGTTTGGGAAAACGGACTTTTTCACCAGTGGGTTGATGGGATAAGTGACTGGCGGCCTGCTTAAAGGCCGCCGCTGAACACGATAAAGAACTGAAACAGGCCAACAGCCAGGCCCAGTACGCCGCCCCCCAGGGTCATGATCCATTCATCTTCTTCAAAAATTGGCCGGATCATTTGCTCGAATTGCTCGGGCGACAGGTTTTTCACTTTTTCAATCACGGTGTTTTCCACATCCATGGCTTCTTTGGTGTAGTCATGAAGGTGCACCAGGGAATGCTCCAGATGGGCGATTGTGTGTTCCACCGCACGTTCCTTGGTGGAAATGTAGCGCTCTGTACCCACGGTCATTAGCACCAGGGGTTTGGCGTAACCGGATTGCTCATCGATCAGCTTCTTCAGGTGCTTGCCGATCAGGGCAAACAGCTTGTCAGAGGAGGGGCCTTTCAGAATACCTTCAACCACTTTGTCCGGGCAGAAAATTTCTTCGGCGATCAGCACGCCCTGTTCGGCGGCAATCTCATCCTGGCGGCGAAAGAACAGGCCGTGCAGGGTAAAGGGCCCGATTTTTTTCGGTTGCTTGGGTTCAAAGATCATTTTGATGGCGGCCACGTTGGTGAGATAACCCACCAGCGCGCCGCCCACCGGTAGCACCCAGTCTGCCGGGTAGTAAAGCCAGAGGAACATTTCAGCTATGCCGAACAGAAAACCGAAATACAGCCCGGACATGGCAATAAACTTGATCTCCGACTGGGCGGATTTCTTGAAGATCTTGCAGAGCACGTCGATGTCGTTCACCAGGTTGTTGATCAACATGTGACGGACATCAAAAACTTCCTCGATGTTGGTCTGCACGGCGGTCATGATCGAGTCCAGTGCATCGGGGGTTTCCTGCATGATCTTTTTGTAGATACGCTTTTTCAGCTTGAGGGGCAGGGCTTCCCAGGCTTTGGGTGCCTCCGCCATCATGACCTCGTTCACAATGGTTTCGATCATGTCCGGCATGATCGGCCGCAGTTCCTCCACTATCCGTTGTGAGTCCAGCTTGCCGAACAGTTCCTCCAGATCCAGCAGGGTGGCGCTCATGGTGTCCACCGCCTGGGTGGCGAACTTGTCCGCCATGCGGGGTACTACGCCCTGCCAGCCCAGGAAAGGCGGGATACCAATAAATTTGGTGGGCTTGAAGGCCATCTGGATAGCGATACTGTTGGTAGCCCAGCCAACAATGGCGCAGATCAGAGGGATAGAAAGGTAGAGCCAGGGGTCGTTCCAGAATTGATCCATTGGTGCTTTCCTGAGCGAGCGGATTCCCGCGTGTCAGCGTGGTTGATGTTGGCGTAACCCGCTTAGGCCAGGCCAGTCGCTGCCGGCGGAGGCCTAACGGGTTAAGGGGGCGGTGTGTAGCGCATCAATCGGATGATGTGACTAGCTTCACGTTGTCATCAGTCCTTTTTCAGTCTTTCTTCCAGCTCCGACAGCAACTTCTCCAGACGCTGCAGTTCATGTTCTTTTTCGGCAGTTAGCTCTTTGGTGCGGGAAACCAGGATATCCAGAATATCGGCGGTGACGTGGGGGCTTTTGGCTTCCTCGATAATATCTTCGTAAGTGGTGTACTGACTCATTGCCTGTAACTCCTGTTTTATGTGAACCCGTTTTATGTAAACCCGGTTATATGTGAACACGTTCAAGTTTAGAAAGTTTAACCAAAATCCGGCTGGATCTGAATCAATGAAACCTTGAAACCGGCATAAATTTTCTGTTGGCCTGCCCCTAAATAACGGCAGATTAAGGGGTTTGTTGTCACTTCGCATCAATAGCGCCGGCCACTTCTCAAGTATAGTAAAACTTCATCACACCATGGTTGCCCGTGCATTCACAACTTGTAAATAAACCGTTTATTTGCCCCCAAACTCTGATTTTTAGCGTATAGACTGCCTCTTGTAGTTTCCAGCAACGCATGTAGTAGAGTGGTTTTTTTGGAATGAAGTTTGTTCGCTTATTTTGTTGTTTCGTATTTTGCAGCGTATTCACTACGCAATCCGCCATGGCAGCCTCTTTTGACCTTTGTGGTGAAGACGGTTTTCTGAAGACCTGGAACCTTTATCACCTTTGGGATCGGTACTGTGCAGTGCCTCCGTCCAATGAAGCACCTAACCTGGTGATTACGCAGCCGGGCTTTGGCAGCACTGTCAGTGAAACCCAGAACGTTTCCCTGCAGGCTGCCGCAACGGATAAAGAAGACGGTGACCTTAGCAGCAATGTGACATGGGTTTCCTCTCGGGATGGCGCAATTACCAGTGGTGCCCGTTTGTCGGTGGGTACGCACACCATCAACGCCTCTGTGCAGGATAGCAACGGTGCTTCCGCCAATGACTCCGTACAACTGACGGTGACAGCGGTTGCGGTTAACACTGCGCCGGTGGTTTCCATCCAGTCTCCCGCGAACGGTGCCACTATTACCGCGGGTGAATCTGTATCGCTGGTTGCCAGTGCTATCGACAAAGAAGAAGGTGATATCAGTGCAGAAGTGAAGTGGACCTCTACTCTGGACGGTACCATCAGAAACGGTGATCGCCTGGTCGTGGGTACTCATACTATTAAAGCCAGACTGCGCGACAGCGAAGGTGCATACGCAAGTGATACTGTGCAGGTGACTGTTGTTGCAGCAAACACTGCACCGGAAGTTTCCATTGTATCTCCTGCTGCCGGCACTGTGATAAATGGCGGCAGCGCGGTGACACTGTCTGCCCAAGCCAACGATAGTGAACAAGGTGATCTGTCTGCTTCCGTGACCTGGTCTTCATCAGTGGACGGTACTATCAGCAGCCCTGCAATGCTGTCCGCCGGTGATCACGTATTGACGGCCACAGTGGTGGATAACAGTGGTGCAATGGATCAAGCGCGAGTGAATATCACCGTGACTAATGTTAACAGTGCGCCTGTGGTTACCATTCAGTCGCCAACAGAAGGCGCAGTGATTACCGAAGGTGAGCCCCTGTCGTTGGTGGCCAGCGCCATGGATGCCGAAGATGGTGACCTCAGTGCTGACGTGATCTGGACGTCTACTCTGGATGGTACCATCAGAAGTGGGGACCGTTTAGTCGTGGGTACACATACGATTAAAGCCAGACTGAGCGACAGTGAAGGTGCCAATGCAAGTGATACCGTAGAGGTGACTGTGGTTGCTGCCAATACTGCACCGGAGATCTCTATCATGTCCCCCGCCAACGGATCGGTAATTGCCTTGGGCGATACCGTGACTCTGGCTGCGCAAGCTAATGATAATGAGCAGGGCGACCTGTCTGCTTCTGTAACCTGGACCTCTTCAGTGGACGGTACTATCAGCAGCCCAGCGATGTTATCTGCTGGTGATCACGTACTGACGGCCACTATAGTGGACGACAGCGGTGCCACGGATCAGTCCACAGTGAGCATTACTGTAAGCGCTGTAAGCTCAACGCCGGTAGTGACTATTCAATCACCGGTAGCGGGTGTAACCATCACCGAAGGTGAACCGGTAACGCTGGTTGCTACTGCGATTGATAAAGAAGACGGTGACATCAGCGATCTGGTGAAATGGACCTCCACTCTGGACGGTACCATCAGAAACGGTGACGTCCTGGTAGTGGGTACGCATACCATTAAAGCCAGACTGCGCGACAGCGATGGTGAGTACGGCAGTGATATTGTGGAAGTGACTGTGGTTGCGGCTAACGCCAACACCGCCCCTGTGGTCAGCATTGTGTCTCCGTCTGATAACAGTGCTTTTGGTGAAGGTGTGAGCGTGAGCCTGAGTGCTTCTGCCAGCGACGCGGAAGATGGCGACCTGACTAGTCAGGTGACCTGGACGTCCTCTCTGGACGGTGTACTGGCTAACCCCGCCATTCTGTCTGAAGGTGAACACACGCTGACAGCTACTGTTCAGGACAGTGCAGGCATGACTCACAGCGACAGCGTGATGGTGAATATCACAGGCGTGAACAATGGTCCGGTTATCAGCATTCTGTCACCTGCCGATGGCGACTCCGTTGAAGAAGGTACTTCGCTGATGTTTACTGCTGATGCTTCAGACCAGGAAGACGGTGACCTGTCACAGCAAGTAGTCTGGACCTCCTCTCTGGATGGTGATATTGCCAACGTGACTACCCTGTCTACAGGTGAGCACCTGATCACGGCATCCGTCACTGATACTCAGGGTGTGGTAGCGACTGCCGATTTGTACCTGACAGTCACTGCTTCTGAGCAAGTGGCCCGCTCCATGACCATCAGCTGGGTAGCCCCCACTGAACGGTCTGACGGTGAGCCCCTGTACCCTGAGAACCTGGTGGGTTACGAAATCCGGGTGGTGAACTCTGCCACCGGTGACACCCACACCATTGATCTGGCAGACGGCCTGGCCACTACCTACACCACAGAGCCAATGCTGCCGGGTACTTATGAACTGACCCTGCGTGCCTACGATGACCAGCACCTTTACAGTGATCGTACCGCGCCGGTAACAGCAACTATCTCTGAGCTTTAATCACACTCAGAGGATCAGCAAAAGGGCCTTTCGCGGGCCCTTTCTTTTTTTGGGGTGGCGTGCTCCCGGGTGTATAAGCCGCAGTTTGAACTCAACAGGAAAACGGGTAGAATCTGAGCAGGTTTGTGTCATCGTTATCGAGCCGGTCAAAATGGAACCGATTGTAGCAGAACCGCTTGGAACAGAACGGATCAGAGATTTGACGGACTGAAACCCGCAGGGATGGTGTTTGATATGACAAGGCAAGTCACGCATGCTATCTACCTTCATCCTCCCCGCACTACACCCGCAGTTAACTAAAGAGTGAACCCTATGAAACGTATCGCTTTTGTTATCCCCCTGCTTTTTCTTGGTGCCTGTGCCACTCAGACGCCAGCCCCGGAAAAAGTGGATTCACGTTATTCTGAACAGGAAATGCGCGAGGCCCAGCAGGCGGCGCTTCAGGCCCAGGAACAGAAACAGCCGGGTTTAAAGCGTAAGGTGGCCATTGGCCGCATGACCAATGAAACCCGTTATGGTCGTTCTCTGATCCGCGATGAACATAATGACACTGTGGGCAAACAGCTTACGGATATGCTGAGTAATGCGCTGACCGAATCCGGTAATTTTATGGTGCTGGAGCGGCCCGATCTGGGACGCATTCAGGAGGAAGCCAAACTGATCGGTGCCGAGCTGGATCTGGTGGGGGTAGACGCCCTTATTATTGGTTCACTGACAGAGTTTGGCCGTAAAACCGTTGGAGAGAGTGGTTTTCTGTCTTCCACCAAACGTCAGGTGGCCCATGCCAAGGTGGAGTTTCGTCTGGTGGATGTAAAAACCGGCCAGGTGTTTCACACCGCCTCAGGATCCGGAGAAGCATCCATTGAGAAGGGCAGCATCGCCGGCTTTGGTTCCACGGCTTCCTATGATGCCACATTGAACGACAAGGCCATCAAGCAGGCCATTTCTGAATCGGTCAACAATTTTTCCCAGACGCTGCTGGCGCGCAAGTGGCATACCTATTTTCTTTCCCGCGAAGGGGCTCAGTATTTTATTTCCGGTGGACCCTCTCAGGGCATCAAACCCGGAATGACCTTTGCGGTGGAAACAGAAGGCAAGGTGATCAAATCAAAGCAGACCGGATTCCCCATTCAGCTACCCGGCAAGAAAGTGGCCACCCTGGAAGTACAAAGTACCTTTGGCGATGCCCCTGCCAATGAAGGGGCTGTTGCCACTCTGGTATCGGGTTCGCTGAATGGCTACGCCCTGGATAAACTGGTTATCGTGGAGAACAACTGATGAGAATTCTGAGTGTAATAGTGCTGGCGGTTCTGGTAAGTGCCTGTCAGATGCCCAGCGAGCAGGTGGTGATCAGCGACAGTTCGGCGGGTTTGTCGTTCCGGGTGATGGCCGAAAAAACCGCGGTGTATGACATTTATGTGGATGGCTTGCTGATGGGCCAGGCCCGTGAGTTCAAAGAAGGTGAAGCTATTCTCAAGGTGCTGCCGGGCTCCCATGTGATCAAGGTGATCAGCAATGGGCAGGTGGTGATGGAAGAAAAAGTCTACGTGGCATCCGGTGCCAACAAGGTGTTGGTGGTCAAGTAGTATGAAATCTTTGTTTTTGATGTTGTGCGCCGTGACACTACTGGCCGGCTGCAGTCACGGGCGTTATGACTGGGGTGGCTATAACAGTTATCTGTACAGTTATTATGAGAGCCCCCAGACGGCGGAGGAATTCAGGGGGGCCCTTGAATATCATATTCAGCGCCTGGACGGTATGGGCAAAGTGCCCCCGCCGGGTCTGTATGCGGAACTGGGCACCTTGTACCTGGAAGCGGGGGATACGCAAACCGCTATTGATTATTATCAGAAGGAACAGGACGCCTGGCCGGAAAGCCAGCACCTGATGACTTCCCTGATCACTACCCTGAGCAAAGGAGCAGGGAATAAAAGAACAGGCAACAAGGCAGCAGGCAGCATGGAGAAGGAAGCACCCAGTCAACATACCACCAGCAAGGCAACAGGCCAGGAGTAAGTCATGAAGTTGAAGCAGTTTATGATTGGCTGTGGTTTGGCGCTGGCAATGGGTTCCGGTGTCAGCGGATGCGCGACCAAAACATCCACTCCGCGCCCGCCATCACCTTTTGAAGAAGCCGGGGTACGATCCTTGCTGGTGGTGCCCGTGGTGAACAATTCCCTGGATGTGGACGCACCTAAGTATATGCTGTCCACGTTGACCATTCCGTTGGCAGAACGTGGCTATTATGTCTTCCCGGTTAACACCGTGAAAGTTTTGCTGGAGCAGGAAGGCTTTTACGAGCCTGCTCAGGTTCATCAGCAGGATGCGGCTGCGCTGGCAGCCCTGTTCGGTGCAGACGCCATCATGTATGTCACCATTAATCGCTGGGATGCTCAGTATGCCGTGTTTTCCACCACGGTGACCGTAGATTTTACTTACCGGGTGGTGACCCAGGATGGCCAGGAAATCTGGAGTGCCAATAAACAGATGCAGTACACGCCGCAGAATAACAACAACTCCGGAAACCTGATGGCGGATCTGATCGGGGCTGCGATTCAGGCGGCGGTGACCAAGGCGAAGCCCAATTATATGCCGCTTGCGGAACAGGCTAACGGCGCGGTCATCAATCAGATACCCAAAGGGCCTTACGCGGAAGAGCCGGTACCGGCACAGTAATTCCGGTTTTCAACGACAGCGATTCGATCACGCACAAAAAAGCCCGGAATTCCGGGCTTTTTTGTTGCTTGGTGACCGGGAGTATCAGTCAGCGTAAGGCACGCTGATAAATACTTCGGTACAGTCTTCCTGCATCATGTGCGTCCGCGAGCAGACGTCCACGATGTTGTCACCGCCGGGCAGATAGCTCAGCTGAATGCTTTCACGTTGCTTCCATACGGTCCAGTGGCCACCGTTTACACGGTAACGGTACTCCAGCGGTTCGTCGCTGGGGTTGTCGCCGCTGACAATGATAGTGGCGCTACGCTTTTCAGCCATGGTGCGGGTTTCAAAGAAAGAGAAAGCCTGCTCCTGCTGATGGGCGTAGACGTAAGGTGCCGGGGCAACCGCCGCGGCTGCAACCGATACCAGATTACCACCCAGTGCCAGGAAGGCATTGTTACCGGCATTGGGGTTCCAGATATCCGCCAGTTGCAGTGTGAATCCTTCAATGGCAGGAATCGGAATACCGCCGATGGAACCGAGAATCTCGGGCAGTAACTCCGGAGCCAGGGTAGCAATCAAATTGGTGATAACACCATTGCTGCCTGAGTTGATCACAATGCCACCCAGCTGGAAGCGGAAGTTGTGAACGTTCACTTCGGGTACGGCTTCAATACCGATAGTCAGGGTATTGTCCGGGGTAACACCAATGTCAAACGGTGAGCGCAGATCAATGGTGGTATCCAGAATTTCCTGCAGGCCGTTGCCGTCGTCAAAGTCCGCATTCACTTTCAGGTTCAGATCCAGCAGGCTGACAAAAATCACACCGTCATCGGCATCGGCCTGAGACACAACGCTCACACCGGGGGCTGAGGCGCCGGTCAGATTGATGTTGAACTCGGTTACGCCGGTCAGATCGATGGGGAAATCCGGAATACTGGCGAAGGTGCCAATGGAGAGGCCATCGTCCGCATCCAGAGTGATGTTCAGCAGGCCGCCTTTGTAGGCTTCCGTCAGAACCTGGTTCAACAGGTTGGCTGAAACAGTGGCTGTCAGATCAACACCTGCACCACCCGGAGTGGTCCGCGGGTAGGGGTTTGGTGGACCACCAGCGGCATAGAGTGAACCCAGTGGAGGCAGCACATCCGGATCGGCATTATCGATACTGATGCTGTTAGCCAGTACCAGATCAAAACCACCGGAAGAGGTACCAAAGCCTTCGGGGCTGAAGCCCAGGTTCAGGGTAGTGTCAGCCACCGGAATGCCGATGTTGTCGGGGAGCAGGTCTTCGATCAGGCCGTTAATCAGGTTGCTGATGGGGGATGCCAGGAAGCCGTCGGCGATATCTACAATGATGCTGGACAGAATGCCTACCAAGCCATTGATGATGCCGTTGACAACGGTATTCAGCAGATCGCCCACGAAAGGCACGTCTTCAACGGCGCCGAAATCGATATCCACGGACAAGCCGTTGGCCGGCAGGTCCACATCCAGTGTACCGTCAACGATCTGCACGCTGACGTTACCGCCGCTCACATTCACCACGAAGTCTGCGGCAATATTGGTGTTGCGAACCGTGGTTACACCGGAAAAGTTAAGGGTACCAAAGATGTTGCCGGAACCACCGCACAGAAAGCTCTTACAGCGGGCATAGGTTGTGGCGGTGGTATCCAGATCCAGGCGGCTCAGCCCAATGGAAACCCGTAAGCGGTTGCCGGAAAGCGCCTGAATGGAAACGGTACTGCCGGGAGTCAGATTCACGTCATTGATGTTGAATCTGCCGCAGGCATCTGCGATTACCGCGTTACCACAGCTTTCGGAAATGGGATTGGTGATAAAGGAATTAAAATCGATGGATTCAACAATCTGCAGAATGGCGTTCGGCAATGAATCCGCCAGCCCCTGCTGGTTGACGCGAACAGCGATAGCAGGGTTAAAGCTCTGACCCAGCGTGGCGTAAGATTCTGTCGAGGTATAGCCAAAGATGTCTGTGGCCGTCAGATTATAAATGTTCGCTGCGGCAACCGATGCACTGAAGTTGCCATCCGCATCCAGAGCCACATCGCCGCCGTTAATGGTCAGGCTGGTGGCACCACCTTTATCTGCCAGATAACCGGTCACGGTTTTCGGATCGGAACCTTCCGCACCCAGAACGTGAATCACGGGGCCCACCACATCCAGGTGGAATACCCGTTCGGCTTCCGCCGGCTCGGTTACGGCAAAGGTGTTGTTACCCGGTTGCAGCATACCCATATCAATCTGGATAAAGGCATCTTTGCCATCCACCGTAAAGCTGGTGGGGTCAATGGCATCGCCGTTCAGGGTGGCTACAAAATCGGGGGGAACTTCGTCTCGGAAACGAAGGCGAAACTCGGGAGCTTCGTTGGATACCGCATTCTTTTCGGGTGAAACGATCTGAACTTCGGCGACACACCCTGCCAGAACGGTTAGGAGCGCGAGTAGCAAAGTACTCTTGAGAGTCTTCAGTATTGTCACGGATTTTCTCCAAACTTATCTTTGTTGTTATAGCGTTTGACCGTGTCATAAAGCTGGATTGACATGGCTGCAAAAGGCACTTTAGTACCAAATGCAGTTTCTGAGTATGCCATGTTTATATGACACTTCCACCCGTTTTGCGGTTTTCCTGATAAACGTTTTGCCATGATTTGTTAACCCGTTGAAATATAAGCATTAGTTATTTCGGCGGGGGATAATCTGGCTCAGCGTGACTGGTGAGTGCCGGTGTACTGTCAAGAAGCATCAAAATATGTAATCATACTACATAACACAGGGTTCGTAAGAAAAGACTGGGAAAACCGCGATGGCGACAGACTGTTTTACACCGGGTCAGATAAATGGTCTGGCACTGAAAAATCGCTTTATCAAGGCAGGAACCTTTGAAGGCATGACCCCCGGGGGGCAGGTTTCCGAGGCATTGAAGCGTTTTCATTTGCGAATCGCCCATGGCGGCGTCGCCATGACCACCATCGGTTATTGCGCTGTGGAACCCGATGGTCGTCTCAACGAGAACATGCTTTATATGCATGAGGGGATACGCCACGAATTGACGGGATTGATAACGAGTCTTCATCAGGCGGGTGTGAAGGTGTCCGGCCAGATGGGCCATGGTGGCGGATTTTCCAAAAACCGGCAGTTACAGCGCCGCCGCCCTCTGGGGCCCAGCTTTGGGGTGAATGCCCTGGGAGTGGGGCGGGGAATGCTGTTTTGCGATGCCATGTCGCAACAGGATATTCGCAACATGATAACGGCCTATGGGGATGCGGCTGCTTTCATGAAGTCCGTGGGTTTTGATGCGCTGGAGATTCACTTTGGCCATGGTTACGGCCTGTGCCAGTTCCTTTCGCCAAAAACCAACAAACGCACCGATGCCTACGGGGGTTCCATGGAAAGCCGCTTGCGACTGCCGCTGGAGGTGCTGGCGGCTGTTCGGGAAGCGGTGGGGGACAGCTATCCGGTGATTGGAAAGATCAGCCTGACTGAAGGCTCCCGCGGTGGTCTGGATTATGATGATGCGGTAACCATTGCCCGGGCCCTGGATCGCGGGGGGCTGAACGGCATCATCACCAGTGGTGGTTCCAGCACCATGAACCCCATGATCATGTTCCGGGGTGACAGCTTTCTCAAGCCCATGCTGAAAGCGGAAAAGAACTGGCTGATGAAATTGCTGATATGGCTCTACGGGCCGTTGATGTTTCGTGACTACCCGTTCCGGGAAAATTACTTTCTGGATCAGGCCAGCCGGGTCCGGGATGCCGTGGATTGTAGTGTCATCTATGTAGGGGGTGCCTGCAGCAATGACAGCTTTGCAGACCTGATGGCGCGGGGTTTTGATTTTATCCAGCTGGGGAGAACCCTGCTGAGTGATCCTGATCTGCCGCTGCAGGCACAGCAGAATCCGGCCTTTAAAAGCCGGTGTCTGCATTGTAATGAGTGTGTGGCGACGATTGAACATCCCAAGGGAATTCATTGTACCCGGTTTTGAGCAAGCAGGACGCTGGAATCTCCTGGCTAAAACGCACCGCTCCGGGGCGGCATAGCCGCTGAATTGCTGTATAATCGCCCCTGTTTTCCGGATAGAGGTGGTTCCATGAGAATTTTGCATGTCGATTATCAGCAGTTACGTCGCTATGGTAAGACCCGTGTCAGCTGGGCCCAGAAACTGACCTATGGTTTAATCAAGAATGATTTCTATGTGCAGAACTTCAGCGACCGGGATGTAGCTGCCTTTGAAGCGCCTTTCAGAATCCGGGATCTGGGAAAGAAAGCGGCTAATATCCGGCTTCTGGAGATGGCCGAGGCCTTTGAGCCGGATCTGGTGATTGCCGGACACTGCGATATCATCACTAACGAAACGCTGAAAGAGATCAAGCGCCAGCACAGCGGAGTGACCATTGCTCATTGCAATAATGATCCCCTGTTTGTCCCCAGCAATGTGGACCGCATTAAATACCGCTGCGAAGCCACGGACGCGATCTTTATTTCTACCGGCCGGCGTGAACTCAAGATGTTTGAAGGTATAGGCGCCCGTGTATATCACATGCCCAACCCGGTGGAACCTTCCATAGAATGCCTGGATAACTCCCAAAAAACTGACTTGCCTATTGATCTGCTCTTTTGCAGTAACAGCACCAATTTTACCAAGCGTCTGGAAATGATCGGTCGTTTCCGGGAAGCGCTTAAAGATGAAATGAATTTCAAAACCTATGGCAGCTTTGGCGAGCCACCCGTGTGGGGGCGTGATTATGACCGTGCTCTTGCGCAAACCAGGATGGGGCTAAATCTCAATCGTCAGGAAGGGCATTACTGGTATTCTTCTGCGCGCATGGCGCAGCTAGCGGGTAACGGCATACTGCAGTTCACTCACGACAGCCTGCGTTTTGATGAGCTGTTGCCGCCGGAAAGCGTGGTGTACTTTAATGGTGAGGATGATCTGCTGGCCAGGATCCGTGAATTTCATCATGACGATGATAAACGTCGGTCCTGGGCGGCACGGGCCAGAGAGTTCTTTCACACTGAAATGAATTCTACGCTTTATGCAAAATATATTGCAGAAGCTTCATTGCAGAAAGAGTTCAGCCATGACTATGTTTGGGCACAGGACATTAACCTGGATGGCACCATGAAAAACCAGGCCTGATGATGGTTTTGCAGCTTCGAAAACAAGAACCTTTTGCCTGGGGCGGTAACCGGTTGTGCTATGTTCATCCGGGACACGCCGATCGCTGTGTCAAGGTGCGTCGCCCTGACTTTACCCTGGAGGACTTGCGCCGGAAAAAAGGGTTTCCCAAAACCTTGCGTCCATTGTCTTCCTTTGACGACAACCTGGAAGAGTTTCGGGTATTGAACGGGTTTGATCGTGAGTACGGGGACGAAGCTTTTCGCCATGTCTCGAAATGCTATGGTTTCGAGGAAACTGATCTGGGAAAAGGGTTGGTTTCCGAGCTGGTTCGGGATCATGATGGGAGTATTTCACAGAACATCAAACAATATATCTGGCGGGAAGGGGCTTCGGATTCCTTTCATGACGCTTGTGATCGCTTCTGCGACTATTGGGAAAAGATGGGGCTACCGTCAAGAACATTATTGATTCACAATATTCTGGTTCAGAAAGCATCTGAAAAAGATGTTTCCCGTTTGGTAGTTATCGATGGTCTGGGGTACTCGGGAATTATCCCTAAAATATTGCTTCCCCGCGCTTTTTTTATCAGCAAGTCTGCCCGGAAGGTAGTGGATTTTCGGGCGCGTGTGGCAAAGTTTATTGCTGAGTGTGAGGCGGGGAAAGAGCCGACCTATGTTGGGATGAATGAGGATCGGAGCCGGATCAGGATTTAGCTTTTTAACAGTCGAAAAAGCGGCTTTAAATCGGGTTTTCCCCTAAGATTTTCTCGCGTAGTTTGTCCGCTTTTTTCTCGTTTGTCCTGCGATTATAGGAAGGGAAAATATTTCTTAGCGTGAATGCAGGTTTTGCTCCCATCCCGTCAATCACTACAAAGCATTTATGTTCTTCATCCCATACAGAATTGTTGGTAGAAAAGTCGCGAATCACCACGTCGGTTGATCTTGCCCATGCAAGCAAGCGATCGAAAGCCGTCAGCTGCTCACCACTTAGTCCACCATTGGTTTTTAAATGACGCAATGTTGGAGCCAGTTTGCCATCTTTGGTCCAGATGCCCTCAACAATCAAACCCACACCGATATCGGTGTCCACCAGCCCGATGACTTTTTCCAGAAATCGGGCATTTTCAGGCTCTATTTCTCTGATGGCCAGATGCTCTATGATCTGGCATACGTATTCCCAGTATCTGTTCAGACGGCTGAGTCTGCCGCTGGGTGTTGAAGGCTGAGTATCTCTCGCAACTTTAATAATGGCTCCCGGTATGTCCGGGTGTGCGTATACTACCTTGGCCGCCCCGGAGGCTAGTGGCTCCTGAGTCTTTAGTTCAAGTTGATCATTCAAGATGTTGCCTCCTTTTCGGCCCGTGGAGGATCATTGATTCAATACCTGCTGATAGGCTTGCAGAGTTTTTTTTAGCTGTTCTGTAAATGTCAGCTGCTGACCAGCAAATGCGAATAGTTTCTGAAAATCGTTGAGAAGGCCTTTATTCTGCAATGAGCTTGAAATTAGCTCGCGAATCGCAGGCGCATTAATATCGGCAATGTACTCCCTGGGAAGGATTTCATTAGGTATGGGAACGTCCGTGGATATCACCGGTGTTTGATTCAGCAGGGCTTCAAGGAAAACATAGGAGAAACCTTCCTTTCGGGAGGATATGACTACCATGTCCGCTTTGTTCATCAGGCCGGGAATATCTTCCCGATGTCCCAGTAACCAGGTGTTATTCTTTTTGCCAAATGATTTCAGCATGGCTTCCAGTTTTGCTTTTTCCGGGCCATCTCCGGCTATCAACAGATTGCAAGGCAGATCGTGGCAGGCTTCAATTAACAGGTCAAAGCCCTTGGCCGGCACCAGCCTGCCTACGCTTAGCAGGATGGGTTGAGTAGTATCAAGATCATCAGGTAATGCTTTATTGTTGGCATTTGTATGGTCCTGATGAAGGCCGTTGTAAATAACCATGCTGTTGGCTGTTTTAGGGAGCTTTTCAAGTACTCCCTTGCTTACGCCGATCGTCAGGTCAAACTTTCGGGTGAAATTCAGATCGGATTTTATATTATGGATGGTTACCAGCGATCTGGCGTTTAACCAGGGAAGCGAAGGAGCGAGTATCTGGGCGGCTTTGTTTGCCTGAGCATGAATGATGTCTGCACCAATCGCCTTCAGTTTATTGAATAGTGCTATTTTGGTGATCGGGTTATGTCGGCTTCCGGTCAGGTCCATTGGTATATGGGTGACTTTGTCCGATAGTAGTTTCGCGTATTTAGGGAGGCAGATAGCGCAAACCTCATGGCCATAATCCGCAAGGCCGTTGCAGAGATCCACAAAATGCTTTTCAAGCCCGCCGTCGCCGCCGCTAGCCATCACCTGTACTATTCTCATTTATTATCCTGCTGCTTCCACTTTATAGGTCGCTAATCTTGTCTTTAGGCATTTTTAGCCAGCTCTTTAACTTCGAAATCGGGATCCCCATAAAGCTTGGCTTTTGCCTTGCGAAACTGCCCCGGCATCTGTCCGAAATCTATCGCCTGATAGCCCTCTTTCGCCAGATCATAGGCCATGATGGTGGCGGTGGGCCCTAGTACTGGTAAAACAAGATATTTGTCCTTGTCATATTTGCGAATTTCACTCATGAGTTTGTCATACTCATTGAAAGCATTCTTTGCCGGGCCATAAACGTAAGAAACAGACGCAGCATTATTGAAAATTTCGTCCTCGTAAAGAAAACGGCTGTTTTTTCCTACTACCAGTAATATGTCCCGCTTTTCCCAGATGCTTTTAATCAGCTTTACTTTTTGAATGAACGCCTCTTTATTATTCGTTGGCAGTCGCCGGAATACCAGTGAAGAGGGGTAGTTCCGGCTGGTGTCCAATAGCTGCAGGACTTTGTCACCGATGCGAATAATGAACTTGCGCCATACCCGGCCGATCTGGTCAAAGGACTCAAGTGAGTTTATCCCTATGAGGATATTGTTTTCATTACTGTTGAGAACTTCCAGCATCCGGCGATTAAGTTCCGGGTCCACATCCTGAAAAGACTTATGGACCTCACCGATGATGAGTTTGAATTCGCCATCTCCAAACCGACAGAAACTGCGGTTTTTTTCCTTGATTAGCTGAATAGTTTTTTCATCGCTAAAAACGTTTGGATATCGGGCGATAAAATCTTCGATATCTGTGCGGAATGTTTCGATGATCTTGTCGTCGATACTTTCACGGAATGCGCGACGCGCCTTTTTATCGAAACGAAAAAGAGCTCCGATCAACGCATAGCGCCGAAAAAAAAAGCGTTTTACTCGCTTGCCTGTGATACCCATTTTAGTTCATTCCAGTATGTTGGCTGGCTCGAGTGGGGTTGCGATCTTGGCAAAGCCCTTGTTTATCGAGCGTTATCCGATAGCAATTCTCTGTAGACCTTTATGGTTTGACTGGCCTGATGATCCAGATAGAAATCAGCAGGCAATAGTATCTTCTGAGGGCGCTGATTTATAAAAGATGAAACTTTTTCAGCAAATGCTTTTATGTCCCCGGGCGGTGTCAGGCCTTCAGGTAAGCTGTACTTCAGTGATTCGGCGGCCCCGCCCCGGTCATAGGCCACAACGGGGCATCCGGTAGCCAATGCTTCAGGTACAGTGCGGCCAAAAGGTTCAGGCTTATTTGACATGTGGCAGGTTACCGTTGCTATCCCGAAAAATGCAGAGATATCATTGCGGTGCCCTGTAAGTGTTACCTTGTTATTCAGCCCCAGTGTATCTCTCAGGTCGCAGAGCTCTTGCTTATAGTGTTCTTTGTTGCTCTCTGCTCCTCCGACAATAACGCCGTGGGCTGCCGGATTTAATTTAACAAGGCGTTGCATCATATGCAGAAAACCTTCCTGGCCTTTCCAGCGCGTCAGCCTGCCGGGCATCAGTATCAGCTGTTTTCCCTTGAATTCGGGGTACTGTTCATACAAAGCAGTGCGCCATTCTGCTGTGCAGGCATTGGGATTAAACGTGTCCGGGTCCATACCGCGGTAAATCCGGGTGATAATGGCCGGATCTACCCGATAGTTTTCGAGGATGTATTGATGGACGCAATCGGAGATTGCAATTACCCGCTGCGCTTTGCCCATTATTGCACTGTAAGGGCTGACAGAATACAGTCCGTGAAAAGTGCTGACCAGGCCAGGCCGAAGTTCAGGGTCCATCCGCCGCCAAGTGAGCCACGTCATCCAGGCCGGGATCCGGGATCTGACGTGGACGATATCCGGACTCAATTCGTTGAGGGTCTTACCAAGCTTGTTGACCCACAGGAGCGAACGCAAGGATTTCCGATGAACCGGTAGCTGGATGTGGGTCGTTCCCTCCGCTTGTAACCGGCTGACCATGCCACCGCCGTTGGATATGACGATAGAGCGGTGCCCTCGTTTTACAAGCTCGCGGGCAAACTCCAGGGTGCCACGCTCGACACCGCCGGCATTCAGTGCCGGCAATATCTGGACAATGGTAAGAGGCGAATTCGAACAGGTCATTGCCGGGACTACAAGACGGGCTGCAGTGAGTCTCCCCGGGCAATACCGTAGTAGAGAAATCCTGCGGCTTTCGCGTCTTCCGGTGAATAGAGGTTGCGTCCATCAACGATGACGGGCTGCCTGAGCTGGGTTTTCAGCCAATCAAACTCTACAGCTCTGAAGATTTTCCATTCGGTGCAAATGGCCAGAGCGTCTGCACCGGCTACAGCCTCATTACGGCTGTTTACTAATTCCAGATCATCACGGGAGCCATAAATGCGTTCACACTCTTCCATCGCCTCAGGGTCATAGGCCTTGACTTTGGCGCCTGCCTGCCACAATGCTTCCATCAAAACCCGACTTGGAGCTTCCCGCATATCATCAGTGTTTGGCTTGAAGGATAACCCCCAGACAGCGATGGTTTTTCCTTTCAGATCACCGTCAAATACGGCGTGAAGTTTGGTGAATAAGGTGGATTTCTGATGTTCATTGACCGCTTCAACTGCCTGCAAAAGCTTGGGGTCGCAGCCGATTTCACTGGCGGTCTTGCAGATGGCCTTCACGTCTTTGGGGAAGCAGGAGCCGCCATACCCACAACCGGGGTAGATAAAGTGGTAGCCGATTCGCGGATCTGAACCGATCCCTTCGCGCACCTGTTCAATATCCACTCCCAGACGCTCAGCAATCTGGGACAGCTCGTTCATGAAGCTGATTTTCGTGGCCAGCATGGCGTTGGCGGCGTATTTGGTCAGCTCTGCAGCCCTCACATCCATAAACATCAGCTTTTCATGGTTACGGATGTAGGGTTTATAGCATTCGCGCATCAGGTCTCTGACCCGTTCCGAATCCGTGCCAACAATGATTCGGGCCGCCTTGGTGAAGTCCTCCAGTGCGCTGCCTTCCTTGAGAAATTCCGGATTGGAACACACATCGACTTCAGCCTCGGTGTCTCGCGTCGCCAGCTCTTCAGCTACTGCGTTACGAACCTTGTCTGCGGTGCCAACAGGTACGGTGGATTTGTCGACGATGACTTTGTAGTCATTCATGTGGCGGCCAATGGTTCTGGCGACTTCCAGGACATACTTGAGGTCCGCCGAACCGTCTTCGTCCGGTGGCGTGCCGACGGCAATAAAAATGAGCGTTCCGTGGGCGACACCCTCTTCCGCCGATGTCGTGAAGGACAGGGTGCTTTCACCAACGCAGCGCTTTACCACAGTTTCAATCCCGGGTTCGTAGATGGGTATAACCCCTTGTTTTAACTTGTTTATTTTGTCCTGGTCGATATCGACACACATTACATTGTGCCCCACATCCGCCAGGCATGCGCCTGTCACAAGTCCTACGTATCCAGTGCCAAAAATGGTGAGTTTCATGGTAAAAAAAGTAACCTCTGTCTGATTCCCGGGGTGTTGGCGCGGGGGCGTACAGTCCTTTTTTGAGGAGACGCCGATTGGGCGCTAAGAATAAACGGTGTAGGCATGAAAATCCAACAAACTATCGTATCAGACGGTAAGCTCCTGTATCCTGCGCGATCAGTAAAAAGTGTGCAAATTCATGTATAATTCACCGCCCGTAGTTTTTGGATCCGGTTTATGACAACGAATCGAAACAGGCCATCCAGTACCGAAACCTACCTTCGGTTGCTGTCCTATCTCAGGGCGCTGATCTGGCCGTTTTTACTGAGTATTGTGGGTTTTATGGTGTTCGCTTCATCTCAGCCTGCATTGGCTAAAATGATGGAGCTGATCATTGATGCTATCCAACAGAAAGATGCTGATGCTCGCTGGTTCCTGCCCCTTATGGCCGTGGGGGTGTTTCTGGTCAGAGGGGTTGGCTGGTTTGTAGGTACGTACTACAACGAATATGTCGGTGCCAGTGTGATTCGCACCATCAAAAGTGAAGTTTTCGGCCACCTTGTGCGGCTGCCAGCCCATTATTACGATGCCATGTCACAGGGAGAATTGTTGCACCGGGTTAACAACGGCGTGGTCAGAATTCAGGCTGCCGTGACAGGGGCGCTGAAAACCCTGATTCGTGAAGGGCTAACGATTATTGCTCTGTTGGGTTACGTGTTTTATCTCAACTGGCAGCTTTCCATGGTGTTTCTGGCAATCGCTCCAGTGATTTCATTTCTTGTATCCTATACCTCCCGTCGATTTAAGAAGATTTCCCGAAAAAATGAAGGCGCACTGGGGGATGCCATGCAGGTATCAAAAGAGCTGGTGGGGAATTTCAGTGTCGTAAGAGGCTTTGGTGCCGAGGACTACGAAGCCAGGCGGTATCAGCGAGCTTTGGATCAGGCATTCAAAACCCAGCTGAAAATCAGAAAACTATCCGCCATTTTTACCCCGATGTCGCAAGTGGTGATTGCGCTTGCTGTTGCGTTGATTATTTTTTTGCTGCTGACCCCACAGGTTTTGGCTGACAGCACAACAGGTGAACTGGTTGGTTACCTGACAGCGGTGGGCTTGTTGCCCAAGCCAATGCGTCAGCTTAGTGGTTTAACGGTAATTATTCAGCGCGGAATTGTCGGGGCCGAGTTGGTTTTTGAAATTATGGATGCTGAAACCGAAAAAGATGAAGGAACCTTCGAAACTGAACGGGTTTCCGGGAAGATTCAGGTGGATCATCTCAGCTTTCGTTATCCAATGGCGACAGCCGAGGTGTTGAAGGATATCAGTTTCCGGGTGGAGCCGGGAGAAATGGTTGCCCTGGTAGGCAAGTCAGGGAGCGGCAAATCAACACTGGCCGGCTTGCTGTACCGGTTTTATGACGTGAGCAACAATGCAATATCAATCGACGGTGTCGATATCAATGATTATCGGTTGAGTTGTTTGCGACGCCAGATTGCTGTAGTCAATCAGAATATATCTTTATTTGATGATTCGGTCAGAAATAATATTGCCTATGGCGATGTCGATTATGATGACGAGGCCATTTTTGATGCGTTGAGGCAAGCGCATGCGCTCGATATTGTAGAAGGGCTTTCTGATGGACTGGAGACACCCATAGGGGAAAATGGGCTGAGACTATCCGGGGGGCAGCGACAGCGACTTTCTATTGCCCGGGCTTTCCTGAAGGATGCGCCGATCCTGATTCTGGATGAGGCTACTTCCGCTCTTGATAATGAATCTGAAACCATGATTACAGAGGCGATAGAAAGCCTGGCAAACAAGCGAACCACCATTGTTATTGCCCACAGATTATCGACTATACTCAAGGCCGACAGGCTGTTGGTGATGGATGAGGGGAAAATTGTTGAGCAGGGCAGGCATGAGGAGCTTCTGGAAAAAGGTGGTGTGTACGCGGGGCTGTTTCGTGCGCAATATGGTTGATCAGGATTTTATGGTTCGCTTGGTTTTTCCCTTTATCAATGTGCAAAAAGCGTTAGTTTGCCCGGACAATAGGTTGACAAGTGTAGGGTGTGGCTTTTTGTATGTTGGTTAATATTGCGATTTGCACCTGTTTGAGGGGGAAGCTGTTGTCAGAGGCGCTTGATAGCCTCATGGAAATGAAAGTTCCGGACGCTCATGACGTTTTGATAACTGTAATAGATAACGATGCCGAAAAGTCCGCGCTGCCGGTTGTAAATCGCTTTTCTCAGTCTGCTTTTCCTGTGTTATATGAATGCGAGGCAAAGCGAGGTATTCCGTTTGCACGTAACCGGGCGATTGATAAGGCACTGGAGTTCGATGCTGATTGTTTGGTCTTTATTGATGATGACGAAAAAGTAGATAAAGATTGGTTGGTCAAGTTGACGGGCCAATATTATCAGGAAAAAGCCAGAGCCGTTGTGTCAGGAGTGGTTGCGCCGTTGCTGCCGGCGTTTATGGATGAGAGTATTGAACAGTTCTTTCTCCGGCCCAAAAGGCTCACTGGTGAGCGCCTCAAGCATTGTGCAACCAATAATGTGCTGATACCAGCTTATGTGTATAAAGAACTGGGTATCAGGTTTGATGAATCTTTCCCTTTAGCTGGTGGTGAAGATACATTGTTTTTCGCCGAGGCGGTCTTGCGGGGAGTGGAAATAGTAGTCTGCGCAGAGGCGGTTGTTTATGAGGAAATACCTTCTACCAGGCTGAATATGCGTTGGCTTGCCAAGAGGAAGTTCAGGGCTGGTATTACTCTGGCGATTGTCGATTTGCGAAATAACAAGTCGAGAGTACTTCAATTGGCTGGGGCGCTGTTCAAAGCACTATATTTGATTGCGTTGTCTGCGTGTCTGTATCTGGCAGGTAAAAGGAAGAAGGCCTGTTGGGAATTTTTGAGAGGTTATCGCACTTTAGGGAAAATATATGGTTTCCTGGGGATGAGGAAATCAGATGCCTATAAATATATTGATAATTCGGATTTCCAGTAGATGGTTGCAAGTTTTTCCTGGCTCGATCGTAAGAAAGTCTCTTCACATACTTTTCTGATTTTTGGTTTCTTTGCATTTTCTTTTCTGAGTCTGGTTCAGTCCTGGAATGATCTCTCGCGATTGTTTGTTTTTTTAGTCATGTTTCCGGCTGTTTTCTATGCCATTTACAAGGGTGCTTATAGGCCTGTAGGTTCTGTTGCCTGGACTCTCTTGTACCTGTTATTCGCTTACCTGTTCCTTTCTGCGACGGTTTTCAGTGAGTCTGGTGAAGTGCCCAGGTATGTTCGCTGGCTTGTTGGTACCTTGTGTTTTATTTGGGCTGTCTTTTTAATGGTAAAACATTGGCTCAAAAATCCGGGGACCTATGGCGCCGTGCTACTGACGATCGTTGCTGTCGCCAGCCTGTGGGCGCTTTTGGGATATCACGTTCTTGGAATAGCGGAATTCAACCGCCTGTTTGAAGACGCAGTTACTAATAAGTATGGAACAAGACTGGCCTGGACGGGTTTTTTGGAGCATCCGATCAAAGGGCCATCTGTGGTGGTTGTCTTGTATGCTATAGGTACCGTACTCTTTGCGCTTTCCCGGCATCGGTCCTTGGGCAGGTTGATCGTCTGGTTTGTTGCCACTGCATTGGTTGTGGGATTGTGCATGTCCTCTGGTAGCCGCGGGCCGACAGCGAGTATGGCGGTTTTTCTTCTGGCGTTTTTTAGTGGTTTTGTGATGGTCGCGGCCAGGAAGCATGACAACGTACTTTGGGTTCTTGGTATCGCTCTGGTGCTTGTCGGTGGGGCCGCGGGGATTTTCTACCTGGTAGACGGTCATCTGGTTGCCCAGAAATTGATATCTCGTGGCGATGGCAGGCGGTTTGAATTGTGGTCTGTTGTTTGGAATAGTCTCCCCGATTCGCTTTGGTTTGGCTGTGGGGTAGCCACAGAATTTGTGAATTGTTCGACTGGAAAAGCCCTTGAGGCTCACTTCGGGAGCGATATGTCCCATAGTCACAATGTGTTTATTCATGGCTTTGTAACTACAGGGGCGGTTGGATTATTATTTTTTATTGCCCTGTTGGGCTCAATCCTGATCAATATTTTGCAGGCCAGGGTAAACTGGGAGGTTCGCTTCCTGTCTTTGTTGATCCTGCTGCTATTCGTTCTCATTACAGGAACCGAAGGCTATCGCCTGATCTCATCCCCTAAAATGGATTGGTTTGTTGTCTGGCTGCCGGTAATTTTTGCCTGGAGTCTCGTTGTGCACTATGCAGAAGCCACTTCGGAAAACAATGATAGCTGAGTGTGGGGTAAATATTGGACTATCCTTAACCAGGTAGTAGCCAAAGAGAGCAGTTTCCATGCCCGGACAGTTAGTCAGTACCAAGGGATTTAACCTCAGTAATATCACCACGAAAGACCTTAACGGTGAGTGCGACCCTGAAACAGTCGGGTTGAGTAAGCATCAGATTGAGAACATCTGGAACGCCGTAACAGCCTGTTACGAAAGCGGTATCCACCCAGCCATCTCCGTCTGTATCCGCCGTCAGGGCAAAATCATCCTTAACCGGGCCATTGGCCATACCCATGGTAATGAGCCGGGTGCTTTTGATGCCGCTAAATTGCGGCAGGCAACGCCGGATTCGCTTTTTAACCTCTACTCCGCCTCCAAGGCCATCGCAGCGGTTGTCGTTCACCATATGGAAGAACAGGGTCTGGTGCACCTGGAAGACCCGCTCTGCTACTACCTCCCGGAATTCGAATCGCGGCGCAAGCGTTTTATCACCATTCGTCATGTGCTGCTGCATCAGGCGGGCATACCCAAAATCCCCCGGGATGCCCTGGACCTGGATCTGCTGCATATTCCCGGTGAGGTGCGCCGCATTATGTCCGGTTCCCGGATGCAGTGGGGAGCCGGTCGCAAAACCGGGTATCATGCGATTACTGGCGGTTTCGTGATTGGTGAGCTGGTGCAGGAAGTGACCGGCATGAACATCCGGGATTATCTGTATCGCCATTTTCTGGAGCCGTTGGGGTTTGACACCTTTAATTTCGGGGTGCCGGAAAACCGGGTGGGTGATGTCGCCCCCAATGTCTATACCGGTATTCCGTTACCGGGCTGGGCGGAAAAGTTTGCCGAGCGCGTATTGGGGGTGACCTACCGGGATGCCATTGAATTATCCAACGATCCGCGCTTTCTGACAGCGATAATACCAGCGGCCAATATCATCGGTACTGCTGAAGAGACCAGCCGATTCTATGAAATGCTGCTTCGCGGCGGTGAGCTGGGCGGGGTGAGGGTGCTCAAGCCTGAAACCATTCGCCGGGCCACGGCTGAACAGGTGCATTCCACCCTGGATCGAATGCTGGGAATGCCCATGCGTTACAGTCTGGGGTTTATGCTGGGGCGGTCTCGTCTGAGCCTCTATGGCAGCGGTACACCAAGGGCATTCGGACATCTCGGTATGGTTAATATTGCCGGTTATGCAGACCCGGACCGGGATATTTCAGTGGGCATTCTCAATAACGGCAAGCCAGGTATCACAACGGGTATGATTCGTTTTTACAACATAATGAATGTCATCGCCAAGGCTATTCCTGTAGCCCACTGATAACAAAGGAGGTTGTTGGTCGTTGGCCGTACTTGTCCATTCCTGATAATTCAAGGATGTTACAAGGAATAAATGTTGACCAGAGTGAGCCTGATTTGCCTATAATTTGCCAAAAACCGAAGTTCGAGGTGTGACTTGATTCGCGCAGTTGTTGTCTCCTTGCTGTTTTTGTTGTCTTTTCCGGCGGTTGCCGGGGAAACGTTGGTTATTGCGGCCAAGCAGATCCGTGGCATGATCGATAGCCCGTCGACCGGGATTTTTGTGAATATGCTGCGGGCAGTGGAGCAGGCCAGCGATATGCAGTTCAATATTCTGGTATTACCCCCGGCGCGGGCCGTGCACATGTTTGAAACGGGTGGGGCAGACGTGCTGCTGCCGCACCCCCACAAGACATCGGCTTTTGCCAAACCCATCTATACCAAGAAATCCTATATCTTCTATCAGTGTGATACTGAGCCAAGCCGCACCTATGAGGACCTCGCTAATCGCGCCGTGGCCCTGACCCGTGGATATCAATACGACCATGAGGCGATACGTCGGCACGCCAGGGAAGTCGTTATAGTTTCCAGCGACGAGATCGCCCTGCGGATGCTGAATCAGAAACGAGTGGATGCCGTGGTGGGTGAAGAGACCTCGTTCAACGCCATTATCACCGACGAGAACCTGACACAGGTGTGCTACGACAAGCATGCCGTAGTGGATACCAGTCAGGTTTACCTGATGTTCTCCCATCAGAAGCACCTGGAAAACGCCGAAAAGCTGATTAACTCTCTGCTGGAATCGCTGCCCCAATAAAGCTCGTGATAGATACGGTCATTGTCGCCTGTGAGTAATGCTGGCAAGAATTCTGAAAGGCGTTCCCGTCGGTTTGTGATAGTCTGCCCCCTTGTAATTAATGGCGGGGTTTTGTAAATGCCACAGGACAGGTCGTTTGATGTAGTCATTGTGGGTGGTGGTGCAGCGGGGCTATTTTGTGCTTCGCTGGCGGCTGCCCGTGGCAAGCGGGTGGTCGTCATTGAGCGTACCGCCAAAGTGGGCAAAAAAATCCTGATGTCCGGGGGCGGGCGCTGTAACTTCACCAATCTGGATGTTACGCCGGAACATTATTTGTCGGCGAATCCACATTTCTGTAAATCCGCTCTGAGCCGCTATACCCAATGGGATTTTATTGGGTTAGTGTGTGATTACGGTATTCCCTACCACGAAAAGAAACTGGGGCAGCTTTTTTGTGACAACAGCGCCAAGGATATCCTGAACCTGTTGCTGGCAGAATGCGATAAACAGGGTGTCACCATACAGACCCATTGTGATATCCGCTCCGTCATTCATGGCGGTGAAGGTTATAAACTGGAAACGGACAAAGGGGTGTTTCACGGGCAGGCCGTGGTGATTGCCTCCGGTGGGCTTTCCATTCCTACCATGGGTGTGACTGGGTTCGGCTACGAGGTGGCCCGACAGTTTGGTCTGGACGTGTTGCCCACTTCTGCTGCCCTGGTGCCTTTTACATTGGGGGCACCCTGGATTGAAGTTGCCGACCGCCTGAGCGGGCTGTCGGTAGATGTCACCGCCAGTAATGAGCGTGCTGCGTTTCGTGAAAACCTGCTGATGACGCACCGGGGGCTGAGTGGCCCCGCCATGCTGCAGCTGTCGTCCTATTGGCAGAGCGGGGAAGCCATCAGCATGGATTTGCTACCGGAAACCGATGCCGGCCAATGGTTGCTGGAGAATAAAACACAACAGCCCAAAGTGTTGTTGCGTACCCTGCTGAACCGGGCGTTGCCCAAAAAGCTGGTGCAGGAACTGGAAGCGGCCTTGTGGCAGCACAGGGCGGAAATACCCCTTGGAGAATGGAAAAACGAACACCTGGAGGCTGTCGGAGAGCACTTGAATCACTGGAATCTGACCCCATCCGGCACCGAGGGTTATCGAACGGCAGAAGTCACATTGGGTGGCGTTGCCACGGAAGGGTTGTCTTCCAAAACCATGGAAAGCCGCAACCAGTCCGGGTTGTTTTTTATTGGTGAAGTGGTGGATGTTACCGGCCACCTGGGAGGCTTTAATTTTCAGTGGGCCTGGTCATCGGCCTACGCGGCTGCACAGGCATTATAATGGCGCATTACCCATAACGGTTATACACAGACAATACAAAAACCAATACTGATTAAAAACAATAATTGAGTTACTTATGTTCACAGTCTTCATCCGATCCGGCGAGGGAAAGGTGCTGGATGAGCGGTTTATCAGGGATGAAAGAGCAACCATCGGTGCAGGAAAAGAAAACAGCATCATACTGGAAAGCCGTAAAGTGGCTAAGTCCCATGCCTTGTTTGAAGTGCGGGACGACGGCGTTTACGTTTCCAACCGGGCCAGAATGAAATCGGTACTGGTGGGCGGCCACAAAATTGATTGCTATGGGCCGTTGACGGTTAACGACAAAATCCAGATTGCGGACTTTCATCTTCAAGTGAAAGTGACTCACCTTGATCCGGAACAGGATGGCAGCGAAAGCGGTAGTCGTCAGGACCATACCCGCGCGCTATACAAGGAGTGGCAGCGCAATCTGCACAAGCTGGTAGAGAATCAGCTCAAGTCCCACGCTATAGGCCTTAAATCGGAAAACGCCAACACCCTCATAAAAAGTGTCGTCAGTGAACTGGCGACAGAGCTGAAAGGTGTGCCTCATGAAGTGGACCGCACCAAGCTGGCCATGCGGGTTTACGGTGAGATTGCCGGCTTTGGCCCGTTGGACAGCCTGATGGCGAACAAAGCCATCAGCGAAATCATGGTGAACAGCTGTGATGAAATTTTTTATCAGGAAAACGGTGAGAACAAACTTTTTTCCGGATACTTCACTGATAACGAAGCGTTGCAGGGGATCATGTCCAGAATGGTGTCCATGGCCGGCCGCCATATCGACAGTAAATCCCCCCTGGTGGATGCCACCTTGCCAGACGGCACACGTATTAACGCTGTGATTCCCCCTCTGGCGACCCGGGGGCCTTCGTTGACGATACGCAAGATCAGTCTGGAAACCCTGAGCGCTTCTCATCTTATCAACAAAGACACCATCAACAGTGCCCAGTTGAGTTTCCTTAAATTGGCCGTTGCCAATCGCAAGAATATTGTGATTTCCGGCGGCACCGGCACCGGCAAATCCACCCTGCTGAATGTGCTGTCCTCCTTTATTCCCGAGATCGAGCGTATCGTTACTATTGAGGACGCCGCAGAACTGACACTGAATCACCGCAATCGTGTGGCGCTGGAATCGCGACCGCCAGATGCCTACGGTGAGGGTGAAATCAAAATCCGTGATCTGGTGAAAAACGCCCTGCGCATGAGCCCCGATCGTATTGTTGTGGGCGAGTGTCGGGGTGGAGAAGCCCTGGATATGCTGCAGGCAATGAATACCGGGCATGACGGCTCCCTGACCACCATTCATGCCAACTCCCCCAGGGATTGTATTGGTCGTCTTGAGGTGCTGGTACTCATGTCCGGCGTGGAGTTGCCGCTGACGGCGATTCGCAACCAGATTGCCTCGTCCGTTGATATTATCGTTCAGGTGACCCGTTTCCCCTGTGGCTCCCGTAAGGTCACCAGCATCACCGAAGTCTGTGGTATGGAAGGCGGTACGATCCAGCTGGGGGAGTTGTTCCGCTACGAGCAGAATGGTTACGATGAATCGGGCCGGGTTAATGGGCGTTTCCTGGCGACAGGTATTGTTCCGCGTTTTTACGAGTCTCTCCGGGAACGCGGTATTGGGGTGGATATGTCGGTATTCCAGAATCCCTGACGCCGGGCCCGGTGACGGCACGTTTCTTGTAGTCAGTAATTCAAAGCGCACAGGCGCCTGGATGGACTAACTGAAGAAGGTGACATCAATGCATGAAGACGAAGCAAAAGCAGAATTAAAACAACTGCTTACGGTGCATATCGGGTTTTCCCTGGCGGGAATCTGCTGTCTGGTTTTCCATTTCATGAACCAGATTTAACACCCTCTGCACCAATAAAGAGCGCTTTTTTCAACCGCTCACTGCCTTTTCTCGCAAACCGGGCCGGCTCTGCCGGCGCCAGGTATTACGCATCCGTTACAAACAGTGCTATCTTTTTACCGGAATACTAAAAGGATAAGACTGTCACGTGCCCGACAAACAACTCTCCGATGTCCGTGCTGTCCTGAACCACGGCTTCGTGAAGCTCCGTTTTCGTGAGCCGCTGGAAGCCGATTTTATCAGCAACTATCAAAGCCACGCGCTGCGCAGCTTCCGCACCAATGTCCGCTATATTTTTGTCATCTACCTGATCCTGGGGCTGGGAATCGTCCTTCTGGTTCCTTCAGACCACCTGGATGTATGGCCCTATTCCCACGGTTTGCTGGGGTTGATCATTCTCGTGGCCGCCATCTGCGTACACACTGAAAAGCTCAACAGGTTTTATCAGGTCTACACCGGCCTTTGTGCAACAGCCGGTATTGTCCTGACGGTGAACGCGCCCTATTTTTTTCGTGACCCGACCGTGTCGCAGGTGGCACAAATGGGGGTGTTTTATGCCGTGATGGTGGTTTACACCATGTTGGGCCTCCGCTTTGTTGCCGCAACCGTATCTGCCTGGATTGCCGGCGCTCTGGCGGTACTGTCAGCTTTATTGATGGATCTGCCTTTTAACTGGCTCTTTTTTCATGAAACCTTTACCGGCGCCAGCGTGCTGGGCATGGTGCTGTGTTACATCGCCGAACATCGCTCCCGCACGGTTTTTTTGCAATCCAGGCTGCTGGAACTGGAAAAAAGTAAAAGCGATTCGCTGGCACTGGAAATGGAGCGTATGTCCCGGGAGGATCCGCTTACAGGTCTTGCCAACCGGCGTTATTTTGATGATGTTTACCAAAGGGAATGGCGCCGAATGCAGCGGGACGGTGTCTCCCTTTCCATCATGTTTGTGGATATCGATTTCTTTAAGAACTACAACGACTTTTACGGCCATCAGAAAGGCGATGAGTGCATCCGGGCGGTGGCGGATATCATTGCCAGTCAGGCCAAACGAGCCGGTGATCTGGCGGCACGCTATGGTGGGGAGGAGTTTGTGGTGGTGTACCCGCAAACCAGCGCCGATGCCATCGAAAGCATCGCGCAAAGAACCTTGATTGAAGTCCGTAAAGGGGCGATACCTCATGAACAATCCCAGGCGGCTGACATTGTCACGGTCAGTATCGGTATAGCCACCGTCATTCCGTCAAAAAAGCTGAGTCCTGATGATGCTTTAAAGCAAGCAGATGCCGCCCTCTACCGGGCTAAGTCTCAGGGGCGTAATCAGTGGTCGGCAGCGGAAGATTTCCAGATACCCGCTTATACCACACCTACGGGATAAAAAGGGGCGGTCATACTGTCAGGGCTCCGGATACCAGCTACCATCCGGGTTCTTCCGCATCCAGAAATACGAGGCCCACCGGAACCGGCCCGGCAGTTCCATTGATGGCATGGTGCAGTTGATCCGGGATCTGCCAACCGGTGGCAAGGGAACTTGCGGGATTGTTACGATAATAGCGGCATCCGTTCTTTTTGTACTGAGCTCGGTTTTTCCCTGGAAAGACAGGTAACAGTTCAATTGATTAACGTTGCCTTCTTCCGGCTGAAACGTCAGGGTCAGGCCATCGGAAAAGCCGGATTGATTGGTAATAATCCGACAGTTCGGGACGATCTTTTTGAGATTCATTGGCAGGCTGCTGACTTTAGTCCTGAACTGCTCCATGGCACCGAAGTTGTTATTCATGGGGAAGCGCGGCAGTGCCGTCATATCATACCCGGCTCCGACGGCTCCGGACTGTTGGCCAAACCCGGTGAATCCCATGCTTTCCACCAGCCGGCTGATTTCTTTTGTGTGTTCGCCATAGGGGTAGGCCAGCAGTTTGTGTTTCTGGTCGGTATTCTGTTCGATCAGTGTTTGCGCTTCGCTGATTTCCTTCTGCACTCTTTCCAGCCATTCACTGTCGGATTCCCTGTCCAGTTTCCGTACCAGATGCGCATGGCTATGGGTGTGGTTTGCGATGGTGGCCTTCTGGTTTGCCATCTCCTTCAATTGTTGCCAGGTCATGAATCCCTGGTTTTTTTGCTCCACTGGTCGGGTTGATACAAACACCGTGAATGGCCACCCGCGTTTCTTTAATAATGGAAATGCCCTGTGGTAAATGGAGTCATAGGCATCGTCAAACGTAATGCTGACAACCTTGTCGGGAATGGGTTTGCCGTTACTGATCTGCTCTACCAGGCGGGGTAACGACCAGACGGTGAAGCCGTTGTCTTCCAGATATTCCATGTGGGTTTCAAACAGTGCCGGAGAGATGCTGGTAATTCTTGGTGTTTCATCGCTGACATGATGGTATTGAAGGATAACAGCAGCTTGTGTCGTTGCAGTCAGGCACAGGCCTGTGAGTGCGATGAACCAAAAGCGAAATGATTTCATTGGCAGGGATCTTTCGTGCAGTTTCCAGTCTGGTAATAACGATGTATGCAAATGCCTGAGAGCTTTTTAACGGGCCATACTAAAGAACGATTAAGCTCAGAGCACCTGCTCTGGTTTCGACAATACCCACGATGCCGCTGAATAACAACCCTTGGCTGGACGCGATGGCATCATCATGTCAAAGACATCCGCCGTCCAGAAGCCTTGCCAGGAAAGCTCCAATAAACCCTGAACAGAAAAGTGATAGGCAAACGCTATCAAGCCGTTAGCAGTAATAATCCCCTGAATGGGTGCGGGGTTAAATAATGTGCAAATATTTGCTTGCCAAATGTCGGGATCCTGATATATAGATTCCCTTGTCTCCTCTGCACCCCGGCCACGACCCCGTGGGCCGCTTCCAGCACCATTTTACCGATGTTCGCGGGCATGCGCCCGGTAGAGGAGAGTTATGTTCAGGCATATCAACCCGTTATTACGAGGCATTTAGTGGAACTACTCAATACGCCGCTTGATGAGCAGCGTGGACAGCAGCAGCTGTTCGACACCATCGCCAGGGATTTGGTCGACAAAGGTTTCAGTATCACCCCCAATGCATTACCACCGGAGCTGGCGCAGGGCTTGTGGGGACATGCCACCAACCTGGAAAACCAGCAGTTTGATCCGGCTGGCATTGGCAGGGAGCAGGATCAGACGCTTAACCGCTTTGTGCGAAGTGATGAAATTTGCTGGATTAATGGCGAAACTGACATCGGCAAGCGCTGGCTGGAATGGGCTCAGGCGCTCCAGGCTTTCCTCAATCGCCGTCTCTATCTGGGTTTGTTCTCTTTCGAAAGTCATTTTGCCCATTACGGCGCCGGCGACTTCTACAAGCGCCACTACGATGCATTCCGTGGTGAAGCAAACAGGGTGTTATCTTTAGTGGTGTATCTCAATCCCGGCTGGCAGCCAAGCGATGGCGGCGAGCTGGTGCTGTACCGGGACGATACTGATCTGGAAGGCATCCGAGTAACCCCGGCGATGGGCACCGCGGTGGTGTTTCTGAGCGAGGATTTTCCCCATGAGGTGCTCCCAGCTCAGCGGGACCGCTATTCAATCGCCGGCTGGTTTCGCGTCAACACATCGACTGCGGCCAGGGTGGACCCACCGCGCTAGCGTTTTTACCTGCTCGATCATAGAGGCAGGACACGTATCCTGCCTCTTCGGAGGGCTTATGCTCTCAGTCATTATCCTTGCGCCGCTTTATTGGCTACTGTATAGCCCTTAGCATCCAGGCGGTTTTTTCGTGAACCCGCATTCTGTCTGATATTAAAGCGACAGAGGACTCGTCTTCCGCTGCCTGAGCAGCTTTCAGGGCCTCCCGGCAGGTTTTTACTACCTGCTCGTGACTGTGGGTCAGTATCAAGACCATTTCGGTAGCGCTGGGAACGCCCTCGCACTCTTTGATAGAGCTTAATTCAGCGAAAGCCCTGTAGGTGCCGGGCGCTGCCACTCCCAGAGTGCGTATTCGCTCTGCAATGTCATCCACTGCCACCGCCAGCTCGGTATAGTGCTCCTCGAACATCAGGTGCAGCTCCCGAAACTGCGGCCCGGTGACATTCCAGTGAAAATTATGGGTTTGCAGATAGAGGGTGTAGGAATCCGCCAGCAGTATCTTCAGTTGTTCAGCGACTGCTTCCCGGTTCTCTTCGTTGATTCCAATATCAATATTGCTCATGCTGACTCCTGTAAATTATAGATCTGGAGAGTAAAATTTACCGCTTTGGCCTTTAGTGGCCAATCTGTTATCAAAATAACACTTTTAAGTTGGGTGGTATAATAGGATAAAATGATGCTGATGTTCTAAAAGAGTGAATGGCTTGTCTTTGTGCCACTGGTCTAGGCTTTTTGTGTAGGCTTGGATATCTTGTGAGTTCTGAAGAAAAGAGATATGCGTCACTGTCATGATGAAAAAAAACTATAAGAGAATTTAGTATGAAGATTGTAATGGTGTCCAATGAATTTCCGCCAAGTGTTGGTGGTGTTCAGACTCATGTTAAAGAGTTGTCGAGGGCGCTTATTAAGATGGGGCACGAGGTGTTAGTGATTGCCAAGGCTTCTGGTGAGGCACCAGAGGGGAGTAGCAAGTTGGGGCCAATAGAGGTGATTAGAGTAGACTTTCCTGGAAGCCACTTCTTCTACGATTTGAAGTTAAGAGCAAGGTTGAAAAAACTAATCAAAGATCGCGGGTTTGATTTGATACATGTCCATGGTATGCGGCCTCTCAATGCTACTCGAAATTGTGGTGTTCCTGTGGTGTTTACCAATCACACTTCCTCGTTTCTCCGAAGAGCCAAGAAGGGAGCTAAAACCTTAAAGAAGATGCACAGTCAGCTTAAACATTTGGATTGTGTGGTTGCGCCCAGCGATGAACTTGTCCAAGCAACAAGAATAACCGGGTATTCCGGGCCTGTTAAGTTTATCTCTAATGGAGTTGATGTTGATGTATTCGAGATGCAAGAGAGTAATATCCGAACAACTTTGGGGATACCTGAAAACGCATTTGTGGCGGTCCTTGCAAGGAGGCTTGTAGAAAAGAATGGGGTGCTATATTTTGCAAAAGCCTTGGCAATGAGTGAGTTGTCTGACCTTCATGTTATTCTGGCGGGAGATGGCGAAGATAGGGCGGGTTTTGAAAATATACTTCGTGGTACTGATATTGAACATAGAGTCCACTATCTTGGGGCTGTTCCGAACTCCCAGATGCCTTTGATTTATTCTTCAGGAAACGTGTCAGTGTTACCTTCGTTAATGGAGGCCACCAGTATTGCCGGCTTGGAGGCAATGGCTTGTGGTTTGCCGGTAATAGGTACCAAGGTTGGTGGAATCCCCGTGATTCTGGATGATGGCGTTACCGGCTTTCTTGTTGATCCTATGTCCCCCGAAGCCATTGCCGAACGACTAACTTACCTTTACAACAACAGAAGTGTTACGGAAAGAATGGGGCAGGCGGCGAGAAGAAAAGTGGAAGAGGAATTCTCGTGGGATCGTATTGCATCTGAAACGCTTGATTTGTACCGAAGTGTAAGTGATGGTTATGGATTTTAATTTTAAGGTGAGGGCGGCTAAATGTTAGTTTGGCGGTAGTGGTTTTTGTAAGCCTCTCCAGTATTTATAAGGGAATGCCTTATGAGGATGCATGCAACAAATATTTCAGATGTGTTCTATTACTATGAGAATTTGATTTCAGATGATAGGGGGTTTTTTGCTGAGGTTTATAGAAGTTCTTGGTTTTCTCAGGCAGGAATAGACGCTGGTTTTCCACAGGAGAATCACTGCATGAGCAAGCCGAATGTAATGCGTGGCTTACATTATCAAATCGATCAGCCTCAGGGTAAGTTGGTAAGAGTTATTGCTGGTGAAGTCTACGATGTTGCGGTAGATCTGAGGCGAAGCTCTCCTACTTTTGGGCAATGGGTTGGTGAATATTTGTCGGCAGAAAATAGAAAAACTATTTGGATTCCTCCAGGTTTTGCTCATGGGTATTACGTGGTTGCTGGTCCCGCAGAGCTGCTTTACAAGTGTACAGCTTATTATGCACCAGAACACGAAAGAACCCTGATGTGGAATGACTCCACGGTTGGGGTTGCCTGGCCAATAGGACCAGACGAATCACCCTTGTTATCCGAAAAGGATAAAAATGGGCTTGGCTTCGATCAGCTGGAAGTCTTTGACTAGGACGTCGTGATGAAGAAAGTATTGCTCACCGGTTCCAGAGGGCAGCTAGGCAGAACCCTGGTAAATCAATTGGAAAGCTCAGAGTATATTGTCGCTGCTCATGATGTAGATACTCTGGATCTGCTGGATCGCAATGCTGTCTCTCAGTGCTTTACGCACTTCAGCCCTGAAGTGGTAATTAACGCTGCGGCATATACGGCTGTTGATCTGGCCGAAAGTGAGCCGGATAAGGCGGATGCTATCAATCATGGTGTGGTTAAATATCTGGTGACTGAGTGCGTCAAGCATCGCGCCCGTCTGATACAGGTATCCACGGATTTTGTTTTTGATGGTCTCAGGAGTTTGCCGTATACGCCAGATGATGCTTGCGCCCCGCTCAATGTTTACGGAAAAACCAAGCTTGAAGGTGAGCAGGCTGTATTGAATGAGACGCAATGCCAGGGTCTGGTTATTCGCACTGCCTGGTTGTACTCAGCCTTTGGAAATAACTTCGTCAGGACCATGCTACGCCTGATGGCCGAGCGCGACGAGTTAAAGATAGTTTGTGATCAGACAGGCACCCCAACCGCCGCGAGTGGCCTGGCGCAGCTTTTACTGAAAGCACTGGAACGCCCTGAGCTGACAGGTGTTTATCACTGGACAGACGCAGGCACTGCCAGCTGGTATGACTTTGCGGTGGCTATTTATGAAGAGGCAACGGCATTGGGATTGTTGACCACGCCGGTGAACCTGATTCCCATTCCCACAAACGAATACCCGACTCCAGCCACCAGGCCCCATTATAGTGTGCTTGATAAAACCGCAACTTACCGGGATTTTGCGCTGTCGCCCATGCACTGGCGCTGTCAGCTGAGGGCGGTGTTGCAAACCTTGAAAGAATGTAGCGAACAGGGTAATCAGGAGTGAATAATGACAATGAAACTTTACGGTTCTTTGCCTTCCCCTTATGTGCGCAGGGTGAGAATGGCACTTGAGGGTATGGATTACGAATTTGTGCCAGTCAATGTGTATGATGATGCAACTCGCGCCAGGTTTTCGGCGGTGTCTCCCATTCGTAAATTGCCTGTGTTGATGGATGGCGACACGGCAGTCTATGACTCTCACGTGATTATCGACTACCTTCTCGACAAACAGGGCAAAACCGCTCCTTCGGTTGAAGAGCAAAATCTTGTCAGTGCCATAGACGGAGTGATGGACTCTTTGATCATTCTGTTTCTGGGTAAGCGCTCCGGCCTGGAAGTGGCTGACGACGTATTGTTGTTCAAGCTGCAACTCGAGCGAATTCCCGTTGTGCTTCAGTGGCTGAATGAGCAGGCCCGGCAGGGCAAGTTCGATCAGTGGGGCATTGCCAGCAATGCCTTGATCTGCATGCTGGACTGGGCGGAATTCCGGGGTCTGTATGCGTTCGAGGACTATGATGCGCTGTTGAAGGCGCGGGAACGATTTTTTGATAAGCCGGTTGTGAAATCAACCTATCCGGAGAATCCGACCTAGGACATTGTATCAATGATGCGAGTTATTAAAGTGATGAAGGGTTGGCTGTCATTTTAGCGATGAGGTTAGGTTTTTCTCTGACCTCAAATGAAAACGCCCCCGCTGTTATCTGCCAGCGGGGGCGTCAATCTGGTGGAGGCGGCGGGAATCGAACCCGCGTCCGCCAGCACTCTGCCTGAGGATCTACATGCTTAGCTCTCTCTATTAATTTCGCGTTTAACGGCCCGAAAGAGCAGGATGTTAAACGCTAGCCTGTTAAGGTTTTAACAGCTTAGCGCCAGGCGCGCCTTGCTGCGATCTCGTGTAAATTTACCATCGAGGTCGGTCCACGAGCGAACCTATTCGATGGGCTAGCAGACTAAGCTGCTAGAGCGTAGTTATCGTCGTTTGCGACTATATTTTGTAACACTTGGAGTACGTGTGTTGTTACCCACACGGCATGCACCTGAGGTTTTGCAACCAACGTCGAAGCCAATGTCGCCCCCAGATAGTGTCAGTTTACAATATTGGGGTAGTAAAAGATATTTAAAGGGCAGGCCTTAAATAATTCTCTGACTGGCGGGTGCTTTGGGAAAGCGTTTTTTCTCCAGCCGGTAATAGGCCTCCATCATGTTCAGGTCCAGGCCGGCGGCAAGCCGCAAATCCAGAAGACTCTCGTCCAGGTAGGGCTCAAAATCGAAATTATCCAGCCGCGCCGGGCGGCAGATACTGCCGAGACGCACCGCATCCTTGAAAATGCTCACGTCCTCGTCGTCAAACCGGTAGATAGAAGGGTACAGGTGCTTGGCAATCTTGCAGAACAGGGTCTCCTCGGCGGTGGATACCTGATTGGTGCTCCCCATGGTAAAACCGATGACAAAGGCCTCGTCCTTGGATAGCAGGCCCCGCCCCAGCAAGATATGAATACAATCATGCTGCTTCAGTTCCACGGCGCCGTGGAACAGGGTCACCCCCGGAATGCGGTATTTGGGATTTTCCACCAGTTTGACCAGTACAGGGATGTCCTCTGGCGGTGCCCCGAGCAGTGCCAGATTATCCAGGCATTCCCGCAGCGTGTACTGATCTTCCGGCCAGGGGATATGCCAGTCCCGGTAACTTTTCACCACTGGCAGCGGTTTGTTGCCCATATCAGCCTCCTGAGGAGAGTTTCAGTCCGACAACCCCGGTAATAATGAGACAGATAAAGAATATCCTGAAAAACGTGACAGGATCATTTAGGAAAACCATACCCAGAATGGCCACCCCGGCGGCGCCAAATCCGGTCCAGATGCTGTAAGCGGTGCCCAGGGGAATCCCTTTCAGGCTGTAGGCCAGCAGAATCACGCTGGCGGGTGCCGTTACGGCAAAAATCAGAGTGGGGATCAGTTGCGTAAACTGTTGGGAGTATTTCAGTGCGATTGCCCAGGCCACTTCCATCAGCCCGGCAAGGAACAGGTAAACCCATGCCATTGCGGTGCCCTCGAATCAGGGTAAATGTCTACCTGTCAGTATATCTGCAATTCAGGATCAGGTAGCCAAAGCAAGCTAGCTTAGTTTTGCCGCAACAGGCGCTGCTTTTCCCGGTTCCAGTCCCGTTCCTTCTCGGTAGCCCGTTTGTCGTGCAGCTTCTTGCCCTTGGCCAGGGCCACTTCACATTTCACCAGGCCTCGTTTCCAGTAAAGCTTCAGGGGCACACAGGTCAGGCCTTTTTTGGCCACAGAGCCAAAGAGAACCCCCAGCTCCCGGCGGTGCAGCAGCAGCTTGCGGGTGCGCAGCGGGTCGGGGTTGATATGGGTGGATGCCGTCTGCAACGGCGAAATATGGCAACCGAACAGAAAGGCCTCGCCGTCCCGCATCAGTACATAGGCTTCACTGAGGTTCACCTTGCCTTCCCGCAGGCTTTTTACTTCCCAGCCTTCCAGGGCAACCCCGGCTTCAAAGGTTTCCTCAATAAAAAACTCGTGTCTGGCACGTTTGTTCAGCGCTATGGTGGAGCCGCTGTTTTTGGCTTTCTGCTTTCCTGACATGAATCCCTACGTGATAAATCAGTGACTTGGAAACAGGCAATTATAGGGCCTAAGCGCCTCAAAGCCCATGGGCTCCCTTGAGGTGGGGATCAAAACAGGCCAAAATTAGCCACAATTTTAAGACCTTGGGGTGCAGGCGGCAGCCGCCGGATAATAATAGGAAGTGTTATGGCTGAAAAACAATCGATTCACGGTACCTGGGAGCGACGCTGGACCTTTATTCTGGCCGCCACGGGATCGGCGGTGGGTTTGGGGAATATCTGGAAGTTTCCCTACATGACCGGCGAAAACGGTGGTGGGGCCTTTGTGCTGATCTATCTGGTGTTCATTGCGGCCATTGGTATACCGGTAATGCTGGCCGAAATCATGCTGGGCCGTCGTGGCCGTCACAGTCCGATCAATACCATGCGCACCCTGGCCCGGGAGGAGGATGCCAGCAAATTCTGGTCAGGCATTGGCTGGCTCGGTGCCTTGTCCGGCATCCTGATCCTGTCGTTTTACAGTGTCATTGCCGGCTGGGCGTTTGCCTATGTTTTTAAAATACTGACCGGAGGCTTGCTGGCCGAGGCAGACATACCTGCCCAGTTCGGTGATTTCGTTGCTGATCCGGTCATGAATATTCTGTGGCACTCGGCCTTTATGTTGCTGGTTATCGTGGTGGTGGCCCGGGGAATTCACAAAGGCCTGGAAATGGCGGTGCGCATTCTGATGCCGGTCCTGTTTCTGATGCTGCTGGGGCTGCTGGTATACGCCATTATTAATGGTTCTTTTGCCGAGGCGGCAGCCTTTATGTTCCGGTTTGATCCCGGCAAGCTTACTGCCGATGCCATTCTGTCGGCACTGGGGCATTCGTTCTTTACCCTGAGTCTGGGTATGGGGGCCATCATGGCCTATGGCGCCTATATGGCGCGCGGTGAGTCGCTGGGCAAAACAGTGGTCACTATCGGTATTCTGGATACCGGGGTGGCCATAGTGGCCGGCCTGGTGATTTTCTCCATCGTGTTTGCCAACGGGCTGGATCCTGCTGCCGGACCTTCCCTGATGTTCCAGACCTTGCCAGTGGCCTTCAGCCAGATGCCGGGCGGTGTGGTTCTGGGTGGAATCTTCTTTGTGCTGATTGTGTTTGCCGCCTGGAGTTCGGCCATTTCCCTGGCGGAGCCGACAGTGGCCTGGGCGGTGGAATCTACCAATATGAACCGTATTACGGCCACGCTGGTTGTGTGTCTGCCCACCTGGTTGTTGGGCATGGCCTGTGCGCTTTCCCTGAATGCCTGGTCTGATATTACGATTCTGGGATCGGGTATTCTGGACTTTCTGGACAAGCTCACCACCAATGTGATGCTGCCTTTGGGTGGCATGCTGATTGCCATTTTCACCGGCTGGATCATGCGTCGTTCCATTGTTACCAAAGAAGTGAAGATGAAAAATTTCGCCCTGTTTAACGTGTGGGTGGTGATGGTGCGTATCGTTGCCCCCATCGGCATTGCCATCGTGATGTACAACTCCCTGAGCGGCTGGATTTCGGACATTTCCGCACAGGATAAAGAGCAGGCAGCAGTGGTTGTATCACGCCAGCCTGAGGTGGTTTGATCATGACCGAGACAATTACCGTGGAAGTGGCCTATGCACTGGCCCATGAGCAGGCGTTAGTGGCTATTGATGTGCCTGTGGGGACCACCATGTATCAGGCGGCGCAAATGTCACATATTGCAGACCGATTCCCCGACATCGATCTGGAAACAGCGGACATGGGAATTTTTGGCAAAGTGGAGCGCAAACCCAAAGAACGGGAATTGCAGCCGGGAGACCGGGTGGAAATCTATCGTCCCCTGATTGCCGATCCCAAGGAAGTGCGCAAGCGTCGAGCGGAAGAAGCCAAACAGCGTCGGGAACAGGAAGACTGATAAATTAATAACAGGATGGAAGCCCCGCATTAACGGCGGCAGCTTCCTGTTACCTGGGGGCGGTGCGGAAAAGTAACGGTAAGAAGCGGTAGCGGCTGATGCGCGTTGCGATCAGCTGCGCTCTTTACGAATCGTCTCGGTCAGATCTTCGCGAACCTTTTCCGGGTCTTTCAGGCGCGAATCATCAATCTGCTGCAGCCGCTCCCCTTCAAAATAAAGCGTGAGCTGGTTTTCCAGCAGCGAGCCATTGCCGGTTTCATAGCTGTACACGTAATCCCAGCGATCGGGACTGAAGGGGTCCTGCACCATGGCGCTGCCCATCACATATTCCACCTGGCGTTTGGTCATGCCCACTTTCAGTTTGCTGATCATGTCGGCGGTAATGATGTTGCCCTGCCCGATATCGATCCGGAAAACACCGGGAAAGCGGAGCGTGCTGCAGCCGCCCAGTACCAGGCAACACAGGCTGATAATCAGCAATTTGTGTGGGGATTTAAAAAGCTTAGCCAGGCTTTGCATCTGATCGGGAAATCCTCTATGGTTCGCAAGCTGGGCATGATACATGGATCTGTGGTGACGCAGCAACAAGCAGAGCGAATGACCAGCATCATCCCGCAACCGCGAACAGGGCCTTTCATTCCGGCAAAGCCCCGGACAATGGCCGCCAATATTCGTACCTCATAAGAATTGAAAGTATTGATCGGGTAAACAGTTCGATGCCTATGGACAACCAGGATCTGAGAAAAGCAGGGCTCAAGGTGACGTTGCCGCGCCTGAAAATACTGCAAATACTGGAAGAATCTGAAGAGCGTCATATGAGCGCCGAAGATGTGTATAAAGCCCTGATTGATGCCGGGGAAGACGTGGGGCTGGCAACCGTTTACCGGGTGCTGACCCAGTTTGAGTCGGCGGGCCTGGTGATGCGCCATAACTTTGATGGCGGTCATGCGGTTTTCGAGCTGGCCACTGATGAGCATCATGATCACATGGTGTGTACCGAAACCGGCGATGTGATCGAGTTTCATGACGATGCCATCGAGGCACGCCAGCGCAAGATTTGCGAAGCGCATGGCTATGAGCTGGTGGACCACAGCCTGGTACTTTACGTCAAACCGAAGAAAAAGTAGCCGTTACCGCTTTCAGCCTTCCGCCATCAGTTCCCTGGCATGGGCCATGGTTTGTTCACTGATGGTCAGGCCACCCAGCATACGGGCAATTTCCAGTACCTTTTCGTCCTGATCCAGCGAGCTGATATCGGTGTGGGTGCTGTTTTTACTCGTTTGTTTGTTCACATGCAGGTGATGATGCCCCTGGGCCGCCACCTGGGGTTGATGGGTTACCACTATAACCTGATTGTTGTCTCCGAGGGCTCTGAGCAGCTTGCCCACAATCTGGGCCGTGCCGCCACCGATGCCCACATCCACCTCATCGAACATCAAAGTGGCCACATTGGTTTTGGCGGCACAAGCCACCTGAATGGACAGGCTGACCCGGGATAATTCACCGCCAGAGGCCACTTTCGCCAGCGCTTTTGCCGGTTGGCCGGGGTTGGTCTTGATCAGGAATTCCACCTGCTCAAGACCTTTGGCCGACGGCTGCTGGTCACCCAGGGTTTCCAGTTCAACGCTGAATTCGGCGCCCGGCATACCCAGGGTTTTAATCTGATCGCTAATGGCCTTGCTGAGCTTTTTCGCCTGCTTCTTGCGGCCATCACTCAGTCTGGTGGCAATGGCCAGATAGCGCTCCTTCTGGGCGTTGGCCGCTTCCTCCAGTTCATCCAGTTTTTCTTCGCCGCCGTCAATCTGTTCCAGCTCCTGTTCCATTTCCTGCTGGAACCGGGTCAGTTCATAGGGATCTACACGGTGCTTGCGGGCCAGCTGATAAGCAGCGGAAAGCCGTTGGTCGATCTCCTGATATTGCTCCGGATCGATATCCAGGCTATTCAGGTAGTGCTGTAGGCTGTCGTTGGCTTCTTCCAGCTGAATGGCGGCGCTTTCCACCATATCGGTGATTTCTTTCAGCTGCTCGTCTTCCTTCAGCATATCTTTCAGCAGCCCGAGCACCCGGTGGGTTTGCTGACTGGCAGACTGGTCATCGTCCATCAGGCCGGCGCAGGCCTGCTGCCCCATGGAAAGCAGCGATTCCACATTGGCCAGGCGTTTGTGGTCTTTCTCCAGCTGTTGGTATTCACCGTCTTTCAGATTCAGCTCGGTAAATTCCTGCAGCTGGAACTTCAGCAGATCGGCTCTATCTGACAGCTCCCGGGCATTGTCGCGGTAGCTTTCAAACTGCTTCTGGGCTTTCTGCCAGGCACGGAATTCCCGGGCGGTATCCTCGGCCAGCCCGGTCAGTCCGCCGAAGCTGTCCAGCAGCTCCCGATGGGTATCCTTTTTCAGCAACGCCTGATGCTCATGCTGGCCGTGAATGTTCACCAGCAGGTCGCCCAGTTCCCGCACTGCGCTGATGGGCATGGGGCTGCCGTTCACGTAGGCCTTGGAGCGCCCGTCGGCATTAATCACCCGGCGCAGAATACATTCTTCCTGGGCATCCAGGTCCCGTTCTTCCAGCCAGTGTTTGGCGGCATCGTTGCTGCTGATATCAAAAGAGGCGTGCACATCGGCCTTGTCAGCCCCGTGGCGCACCATGCCGGATTCCGCCCGGTTGCCCAATGCCAGCCCCAGTGCATCCAGCATAATGGACTTACCCGCGCCGGTTTCACCGGTAATAACGGTAAGCTTGCCGGGAACATCCAGTTCCAGTTCATCAACAATGGCAAATTGGCTGATTTTGATATGGGTAAGCATAAATTCTCTGGTCGCCCGTGGGTGGTGGAAAACTTGCCCGATGATAGGCCAGTTTTGCTGAAATCGCTACGGGTGGGCCGGGTCCGACGCGCGACGGGAGGAAATACATTTCCGGGTATCATTACCAGCGGCAATTGAGTCTCTTCTGCTAAAATGGTAAATATTTCAGTCACTAACCCATAGACCCCCCTATCCGGATCCGATGCTGAGACACAGTTACACAGACAAGCGTATGGCGGAGGTGCTTCGTACCCTGGTGGAGAAGTACATCGCCGAAGGCAAGCCGGTAGGCTCCCGGGCCATTGCCCAGGCGTTATCCAGTCCGGTCAGTCCCGCCACCGTCAGGAACATGATGGCCATGCTGGAAGACCGTGGCCTGATTACCTCGCCCCATACCTCAGCCGGTCGTGTGCCCACGCGGCTGGGTTACCGGGTGTTTGTGGATGGTCTGATCACCATGGCGCCTATTGCCGAGGATGTGGCGGAAAGGCTACGGGAACAGCTGCATCCGGAAAAAAGCTCTGCAGAACTGGTGGAAGCCGCTTCTCAGGCGCTGTCAGATCTGACATCCATGGCCTGCCTGGTGGCGGCGCCTACCCAGGAGCGTGCCCGCCTCAAACACATTGAATTTTTGCCTTTGGAGGGTGCCCGGGTGCTGGTGGTGCTGGTGTTTAATGATGATGAGGTGCAGAACCGCATCATGACGGCCGACCGCGAATATTCCAAAGTCGAGCTGCAGCAGGCGTCTAACCTGCTCAATCAGCAGTTTGGCGGAGTGGAGCTGCGAGCCATCCGCGACCGGCTGCTTGCCCAGCTCAAGGATCACAAGGCGCAGCTGGATTCTCTGATGCAGACCACGATTGATCTGGCGTCGCGGGCATTGGGCACAGAAAGCCCCAGCCGTAATTATGTGGTGTCCGGTCAGTCCAACTTGCTCTATATTGCCGATCAGGAAGGAGGGGTGGACAAGCTCAAGCAGCTGTTTGATGCTTTTCAGCAAAAGCGGGATCTGTTGGGGTTGATGGATCGCTGCATTCAGGCGGATGGTGTGCAGATTTTTATCGGGCAGGAATCCGGCTATCAACTGCTGGATGACTGCAGCCTGATTGCGTCCCCCTATGAATCCTCGAAAAACGACCTTCTGGGCATGCTGGCAGTGATCGGGCCTACCCGCATGCCCTATCAGGAAGTCATCCCCACTGTTGATCTGGCTGCAAAAATTTTAAGTGCAGCCTTGAAATCCTCCGGTTAGTCCCCACTAAGCACACATATTTCGCTATTCCCCAGGCAAGCTGTGGCTTTGCGGCGGTGCAGGCCAGGGCCTGGATGGTCTGGGATTTTGAAAAACCTTTGGAGTTACTACATGAGCCAAGAAGAGATCAAGCAGCCTGACGGGCAGGAACCGGTAGCAGGTGAATCTCCGGACCACGATCACGAACTCGTGGCTGAGCCCAAGGCCGAACCCGCGGTAGACGAAGGGCATCAGGTGGAAGAGCCGGCCGGTGCTGCCAGTGTGGATGAGCTGCTGAAAAAACTGGAAGAAGCCAATCAGGTGATTGCCGAGCAGAAAGACTCGGTGATTCGTGCCGCGGCGGAAGAGCAGAATGTGCGCCGCCGGGCCCAGCGGGACGTGGAAAATGCCCACAAGTTTGCGCTGGAAAAGTTCTCCAATGACCTGCTGCCGGTGGTAGATACCCTGGAACGGGCGCTGGATTCCCAGAATGGTGACGATGAATCGGTAAAAGCCATGCGGGAAGGGGTGGAGCTGACCCTGAAAATGCTGCTGGATGCCCTGAAAAAACACGGCGTGGAGCAGCTGGATCCGGTGGGTGAACCTTTCAACCCTCAGGAGCACGAGGCCATGTCCATGCAGCCAAACCCGGATATGGAGCCCAATACCGTGATGGCGGTGCTTCAGAAGGGCTACTCCCTGAACGGTCGTCTGGTACGTCCGGCCATGGTGGTGGTCTCGAAAGGCGCCTGAGGCAAAAAGGTACCTGCCGGAAAATGGCCCGGCTCGGGGCCAAAACCGGCAAATTTCTTGGGTTTTGAGGTTGAAAACCGCCACAGGACCCCAATTAACAGAGCCAAAGACAACGAATTAACTGAATCAACCAATTGCGTAACACGCTGCCAAGACCTTAGTAGAGGTGGAATATTATGGGCAAAATTATCGGTATAGACCTGGGAACCACAAACTCCTGTGTCGCAGTGCTGGAAGGCGATAAGCCACGGGTTATCGAAAACGCCGAAGGCGATCGTACAACCCCTTCGGTTGTTGCTTTCAACGAAGACGGTGAAATCCTGGTGGGCCAGCCGGCCAAGCGTCAGGCGGTCACCAATCCCGACAACACAATTTTTGCGGCTAAGCGCCTTATCGGTCGTAAATTTACCGATAAAGAAGTGCAGAATGACATTTCGCGCGTGCCGTTCAAAATCAAGAAGTCTGACAATGGCGATGCCTGGGTAGAGGTGCGTGGCAAAACCATGGCGCCCCCGCAGATTTCCGCGGAAGTTCTCAAGAAAATGAAGAAAACCGCAGAAGACTATCTGGGCGAGAAAGTCACCGAAGCCGTTATCACGGTGCCGGCCTACTTTAACGACAGCCAGCGTCAGGCCACCAAAGATGCCGGTAAAATCGCCGGTCTGGAAGTGAAGCGTATTATCAACGAGCCGACCGCAGCCGCACTGGCCTACGGTATGGACAAGAAGCGCGGCGATTCCGTGATAGCTGTTTACGACCTGGGTGGTGGTACCTTCGACGTCTCCATTATCGAGATCGCAGAAGTGGACGGCGAGCATCAGTTTGAAGTACTGGCCACCAATGGTGACACCCACCTGGGTGGTGAAGATTTCGACCTGCGCCTGATTGAATATCTGGTAGCCGAGTTCAAGAAAGAAAGCGGTATCGACCTGAACAATGATCCGCTGGCTCTGCAGCGTCTGAAAGAAGCCGCCGAGAAAGCCAAGATCGAACTGTCCTCAGCCCAGCAGACCGAGGTGAACCTGCCTTACGTCACAGCTGATGCCAGTGGCCCCAAACACCTGAACATCAAGCTGACCCGTGCCAAGCTGGAAAGTCTTGTGGGCGAGCTGGTGGAGCGTTCCATCGAGCCCTGCCGTGTGGCTCTGGAAGATGCCGGCCTGAAAGCCTCCGAGATCAATGACGTGATCCTGGTGGGTGGTCAGACCCGTATGCCGCTGGTGGGCGAAAAAGTGAAGGCGTTCTTCGGCCGTGATCCCCGTCGTGATGTGAACCCCGACGAAGCTGTTGCCATCGGTGCGGCGATTCAGGGTGCGGTACTGGCCGGTGACGTGAAAGACGTGCTGTTGCTGGACGTCACGCCGCTGACCCTGGGTATCGAAACCATGGGTGGCGTGATGACCTCCCTGATCGAGAAGAACACCACCATTCCTACCAAGAAGTCCCAGGTGTTCTCCACCGCGGATGACAACCAGACAGCGGTTACCGTGCACGTGCTGCAGGGTGAGCGTAAACAGGCGGGCCAGAACAAGTCGCTGGGTCGCTTCGATCTGGCAGACATTCCTCCGGCTCCTCGCGGCATGCCGCAGATCGAGGTTACCTTCGACCTGGATGCCAACGGTATTCTGAACGTGTCCGCCAAGGACAAGGCCACCGGTAAAGAGCAGTCCATTGTGATTAAAGCGTCCGGCGGTCTGTCCGAGGAAGAAGTCGAGCAAATGGTTCGCGATGCGGAGTCTCACGCAGAAGAGGACCGCAAGTTCGAAGAGCTGGTGACAGCCCGTAACCAGGCCGACGGCATGATCCACGCTACTCGCAAAACCATCGAGGAAGCGGGTGACAAGGTGACCGAGGAAGAGAAAACCGCCATCGAGTCTGCCATCGAGGATCTGGAAGCCGCTCTGAAAACAGACGACAAGGAAGACATCGAAGCCAAGACCAAGGCGCTCACCGATGCTTCCGCCAGCGTGGCTCAGAAGCTGTATGCTGAGCAACAGGCTCAGGGTGGTGCCGCCGGTGCCGGTTCTGAAGCGGCAGCAGGTGGTGAATCAGCCTCCGCTGGTGGCGCTGACGATGTTGTGGACGCTGAATTCGAAGAAGTGGACGACGACAAAAAATAAGCGTTCGTCCGTCGAATCAGCTTAAGATAGTAAACGCGGGGGCCGGACTCCCGCGTTTACGTGTCAGAAAAACACAAACCAACTCAAAAACCTGAATCAGGGGGTGTCGTTACCCCATTCCAGCGTAACGGCTCAGAGCTATGTCGAAGAGAGACTATTACGAAGTACTTGGCGTCGGTAAAGACGCATCCGCCCAAGAGATCAAAAAAGCTTATCGCCGCCTGGCGATGAAGTACCATCCCGACCGCAATCCTGACGACGCAGACGCTGATCACAAATTCAAGGAAGCCAGCGAAGCTTACGAAATTCTGTCAGATTCCCAGAAAAAAGAAGCCTATGACCGCTTTGGTCACGCCGGTGTGGATCCCAATGCGGGTGGCGGCTTTGGTGGCGGCGCCGGTCCGGATTTTGGTGATATTTTCGGGGATGTGTTTGGCGATATCTTTGGCCGTGGCAGAGGCGGTGCCCGCAGTAACCGGGGTGCAGACCTGCGGTATACCCTGGAACTGGATCTGGAAGATGCCGTGCGCGGCACGACCGTGGAGATCCGTGTGCCTACGCTGGTGGGTTGTACAACCTGTGATGGCACCGGAGCCAAAAAGGGCTCCAGCCCGGTGACCTGTAACACCTGTGGCGGCAGCGGTCAGATCCGTATGCAGCAGGGTTTTTTCTCCGTCCAGCAAACCTGTCCTGCCTGTCGTGGCAAAGGTAAAACCATCAAGGATCCCTGTGGCGATTGCCATGGTCAGGGGCGTGTCGAGCAGCGCAAAACCCTGTCTGTAAAAATTCCTCCCGGTGTGGACACCGGCGACCGCATTCGTCTGGCGGGCGAAGGCGAAGCCGGCGCCAACGGCGGGCCTGCCGGCGACCTGTATGTGCAGGTTGCGGTGAAAGAACACCCCATTTTCCAGCGGGAAGGCAAGGATCTGTACACAGAGGTGCCCATCAGTTTTGTGGATGCGGCTCTGGGGGGGGATCTGGAAGTGCCCACGCTGGACGGTCGCGTCAAACTCAAGATTCCCCAGGAAACCCAGACCGGCAAACTGTTCCGGCTCCGCGGCAAGGGGGTTACCCCTGTGCGGGGTGGTGCGCCAGGGGATCTGCTGTGTCGCGTGATTCTGGAAACACCGGTGAACCTGAGCAAGGATCAGAAAGAGCTGTTGCATCAGTTCCAGCAAAGCCTGGAAAAAGAGCATCACCGCCATGCGCCGAAGAAGAATTCCTGGTTTGATGGCGTGAAGAAATTCTTCGACGATATGCTGTAAAATCTGCCCCGGGAGCGCGGCGTTGGCGTTAGCCGGCGAAGGTTGCGCGGCGCACGCAGGCTGTTTAAATAATTCAGAATCAGAAAGCTTTCAGAAAAAGATTTCAGAAAAAAATTTAGAAAAAGGAGCCCCGAGTGGCAGACGTAAAAGTAGCAGTGATCGGCGCGGCCGGTCGTATGGGGAGGGCCCTGGCTCAGGCCATTACGGAAGGAGACGGGGTTACCCTGTCCGCCGCCATCGATCGCCCCGGAATTTCCCTGATCGGTGCTGACGCCGGTGAGCTGGCGGGCATCGGCAAGCTGGGTGTGGCTGTGGTGGATTCTCTGGAGCAGGTGGTAGACCAGTTTGACGTGCTGATCGACTTCACTGCACCTGAAGCCACCGTATCCAATGCAAAATTCTGCGCCGAACATGGCAAGAAAATGGCCATCGGTACAACTGGCCTCAATGATGAGCAAAAAGCCGAACTCAAAACATGCGGTGAAAAAACCGCGATTGTGTTCGCGCCCAATATGAGCATGGGGGTTAACCTCTGCTTCAAGCTGCTGGAGCTGGCAGCCCGGGTGCTGGGTGATGAAGTGGATATTGAAGTGATTGAAGCTCACCACCGCCACAAGGTGGACGCGCCGTCCGGCACAGCCCTGCGCATGGGTGAGGTGGTGGCCGACACCCTGGGTCGTGATCTGAAAGAAGTGGCGGTGTACGGCCGAGAAGGTCAGGAAGGCCCGCGGGATCGCAAAACCATCGGTTTTGAAACCATCCGTGCCGGCGACATTGTGGGTGAGCACACCGTGATGTTCGCGGCAGACGGTGAGCGGGTCGAGATCAGCCATATCGCCACATCGCGGATGAACTTTGCCCGTGGTGCCGTGCGGGCCTGCCGCTGGCTGAAAGACCAGTCAAAAGGTCTTTACGATATGCAGGATGTGCTGGGGTTGCGTTAGGCCGCTGCAGTCATAGTGATACCAGGCCCGCGGGAAACAAATCCGCGGGCTTTGTGCTTTATCAGGGCTGATATTTTTTTAATCAGCCTTCAACTCTGAGTGACTGTCCATTCGTCAGGATAATTCGTGGACGCTCAGGCCCCGTTCGGTTAAAATTGCCGCCTAACAAGCTTCTGGCCGAAGCAAGCTCCAGATTTTTCCAATCACTACACAAATACATTGTGTCGCAGGCTTACAGTGATACTGTTCAAGCCCAGCTTCTTTCGGCCTAGATTTTGATTAGAACGCTTGCCAAAACCTTTACCTAACTGTCACAACCAGCGGAGGTTGGCTTGAGCAAACCGGCCATTTTAGCCCTCGAAGACGGGACTATCTTTAGAGGCATATCCATTGGTGCCGATGGGCAATCCATCGGTGAAGTCGTTTTCAATACCGCATTAACGGGCTATCAGGAAATCCTGACAGATCCCTCCTATGCCAAACAGATGGTAACTCTTACCTATCCTCATATCGGCAATGTCGGTGTCACCGAGGAAGACGAAGAGTCCACTGAAATCTGGGCAGCAGGCCTGATCATTCGTGATCTGCCCCTGGTGGCCAGTAACTGGCGGCAACAGCAAACGCTGGATGAATACCTCCGTACACGCAATATCGTGGGTATCGCCGATATTGATACCCGCAAGCTGACCCGTATTCTTCGCGAAAAAGGCGCCCAGAACGGCTGCCTGATGGCTGGCGACGCCATCAACGAAGACGAAGCCGTAGCCGCCGCCCGGTCTTTCCCCGGTTTGAAAGGGATGGACCTGGCAAAGGAAGTGACAGTGAGCGACAGCTACCAGTGGAACATGGGTAGCTGGGATATCAGCAAGGGCTTCAGTGCAGCCGAGGGTGAGCAGCCCTATAAAGTGGTGGCATTCGATTACGGCGTTAAGCGCAATATCCTGCGTATGCTGGTGGATCGCGGTTGCGACATCACTGTGGTGCCGGCGCAAACCCCCGCCAGTGAAGTGCTGGCCATGAACCCTGACGGCATCTTCCTGTCCAACGGCCCCGGTGATCCGGAGCCCTGCGACTACGCTATATCCGCCATTAAAACCATTCTGTCCGACAGCGATATTCCGGTGTTCGGTATCTGCCTGGGGCACCAGTTACTGGCCCTGGCCAGTGGCGCCAATACGGTGAAAATGAAGTTCGGTCACCACGGTGCCAACCATCCGGTGCAGAATCTGGATGACAAAACTGTGCTGATCACCAGTCAGAACCACGGCTTTGCAGTGGATGAAGACACGCTGCCTGACAACCTTCGTGCCACCCATCGCTCCCTGTTCGATGGTTCACTGCAGGGAATACACCGTACCGACAAGCCAGCGTTCAGCTTCCAGGGTCACCCTGAAGCCAGCCCTGGCCCTCACGACGCCAGTCCGCTGTTCGATCACTTTATCGAACTGATGGCGGCCAACAAGTAGAACGGGGGATAAGGCAAGAAATGGCAAAGAGAGAAGACATAAAGAGTATTCTGATTTTAGGCGCTGGCCCCATCGTGATTGGTCAGGCCTGTGAGTTCGACTATTCCGGTGCCCAGGCCTGCAAGGCCCTGAAAGAAGAAGGCTACCGGGTGATTCTGGTGAACTCCAATCCGGCCACCATCATGACGGATCCCGCCATGGCGGACTCCACCTACATTGAGCCGGTGACCTGGAAATCTGTCGCCAAGGTGATTGAGAAGGAGCGCCCCGATGCGCTGCTGGCCACCATGGGTGGTCAGACCGCGCTGAACTGTGCCCTGGATCTGGCCAAGCACGGTGTACTGGATGAGTTTGGTGTGGAGCTGATTGGTGCCACCCAGGATGCCATCGACAAGGCGGAAGACCGGGAACGTTTCGACAAGGCCATGAAAGCCATCGGTCTGGAATGTCCCAAGTCGGCTATTGCCCACAGCATGGAAGAAGCCTTTGAGGTGCTGGATCGTCTGGGCTTCCCCAGCATTATCCGTCCGTCCTTCACCATGGGCGGCAGCGGTGGCGGTATTGCCTACAACCGCGAAGAATTTGAAGAGATCTGCCGTCGCGGTCTGGACCTGTCTCCCACCAATGAGCTGTTGATTGACGAGTCGCTGATTGGCTGGAAAGAATATGAAATGGAAGTGGTGCGGGACAAGAAAGACAACTGCATCATTATCTGCTCCATCGAAAACCTGGATCCCATGGGGGTGCATACCGGTGACTCCATTACGGTGGCGCCGGCGCAAACCCTGACCGACAAGGAATACCAGATCATGCGTAACGCCTCTCTGGCGGTATTGCGCGAGATCGGCGTGGAAACCGGCGGCTCCAACGTGCAGTTTGCGGTCAATCCGGAAAACGGTCGCCTGGTGGTGATTGAAATGAATCCGCGGGTGTCCCGTTCGTCCGCACTGGCTTCCAAAGCTACCGGTTTCCCCATTGCCAAAGTGGCCGCCAAGCTGGCGGTGGGTTACACCCTGGATGAATTGCAGAACGAAATCACCGGTGGCAAGACGCCGGCGTCATTCGAGCCTTCCATCGATTATGTGGTCACCAAGGTTCCCCGTTTCAACTTTGAAAAATTCCCTCAGGCAGAGCCTACGCTGACCACCCAGATGAAATCTGTGGGCGAGGTGATGGCCATTGGCCGTACATTCCAGGAGTCCATGCAGAAAGCCTTGCGCGGACTGGAAACCGGTAAAGATGGCCTGGACCCCATGGTGGACCTGAAAGCCGAAGATGCCAAATCCACCCTGGTGCGTTTCCTGAAAACGCCGGGGCCTGAGCGTCTCTGGTATCTGGCGGATGCATTCCGCTTTGGTATGACCCAGGAAGATGTGTTCGAGCTGACTCATATCGATCCCTGGTTCCTGGTGCAGATCGAAGATCTGGTGAAGGAAGAAAGCGCCGTGGCCACCATGGCCCTCACCGACCTGAAAACGGATCTGCTGCGTCGCCTCAAGCGCAAGGGTTTTTCCGATCGCCGTCTCGCCAAGCTGCTGGGCATCACGGAAAAAGAAGTACGCAAGTATCGTGTCAAGCAGGGCATTGTGCCGGTGTACAAGCGGGTGGATACCTGTGCCGCGGAATTTTCCACCACCACGGCTTATATGTACTCCACCTATGAGGACGAGTGCGAATCCGAGCCCAGCGATCGTGACAAGATCATGGTGATCGGTGGTGGCCCCAACCGGATCGGTCAGGGGATCGAGTTTGATTATTGCTGTGTGCACGCGGCTCTGGCGATGCGCGAAGACGGTTACGAAACCATTATGGTGAACTGTAACCCGGAGACTGTCTCCACGGATTACGACACCTCCGATCGTCTTTATTTTGAACCCATCACTTTCGAAGATGTGTATGCCATCGTTCAGAATGAGAAACCCAAAGGGGTGATTGTACAGTTCGGTGGGCAGACGCCCCTGAAACTGGCCCGGGATCTGGAAGCGGCAGGTGTGCCCATTATCGGCACCAGTCCGGATGCCATCGATCGCGCGGAAGACCGCGAACGCTTCCAGCAGATGATCGATCGTCTGGGGCTGCGTCAGCCACCCAATAAAACCGCCCGCAGTGAAGAAGATGCTGTGCGTCTGGCGGAAACCATCGGTTACCCGCTGGTGGTGCGTCCTTCCTATGTGTTGGGTGGTCGTGCCATGGAAATCGTTTATAACGAAGAGGAACTGCGTCGTTATATGAACGAGGCAGTGCAGGTTTCCAATGATGCGCCGGTACTGCTGGATCGCTTTCTGGATGATGCTATCGAAGTGGATCTGGATGCTGTATGTGACGGCGAAGATGTTGTTATCGGTGGCATCATGCAGCATATCGAGCAGGCTGGTGTCCACTCAGGCGATTCGGCCTGTTCTCTCCCGCCCTATAACCTGAGCGAGCCGGCCCAGGACGAAATGCGGGAGCAGGCCAAGCGTATGGCGCTGGAGCTGGGCGTTGTCGGCCTGATGAATGTCCAGTTTGCATTAAAGGGCGAAGATGTTTACGTTCTGGAAGTAAATCCCAGGGCATCCCGTACGGTGCCTTTTGTTTCCAAGTGTATTGGCCAGTCGCTGGCCAAGGTGGCTGCCCGCTGTATGGCAGGCACTTTGCTGAAAGATCAGGGATTCACCAAAGAAGTGGTGCCAAATTATTATTCGGTCAAAGAAGCGGTATTTCCGTTTGCCAAGTTCCCTGGCGTTGATCCTATATTGGGTCCGGAAATGAAATCCACCGGTGAAGTGATGGGGGTGGGTGATACCTTCCCTGAAGCATTCAAAAAAGCCATGTTTGGCGCCGGTGAAGGCCTGCCCAAAAAGGGTAAGGTCTTTATGAGTGTCCGCGATGCCGACAAGGAGTTGTCCACCGGTATTGCCAAGACACTGCTGGGCATGGGGTTCACCTTGATTGCCACCCGGGGAACCGCCAGAGCCCTCAAAAAAGCGGGCATTGACGTTGGTGTGATTAACAAGGTTACTGAAGGCCGACCCCATATTGTGGACAATATCAAGAACGGTGAGATTGCAATGATCATCAATACCACTGAAGGTAAAGAAGCGATCATTGATTCGTTTGCGATTCGCCGCAACGCCCTGCAGAACAAGGTGTGTTATACCACTACCATTGCAGGTGCCGAGGCCACTATCATGGCCATGCAATTCACCGAAAAAGAAACAGTGCGACGTCTGCAAGATTTACATGAAGGATTAAATTAATGACTCGTTATCCAATGACGGTAGATGGGGCGAAAAAGCTCCGAGAAGAACTGGATCGTCTGAAAAAAGTGGAGCGGCCACGGGTTGTGGCTGCCATCGCCGAAGCCCGTGAGCACGGCGACCTGAAAGAAAACGCCGAATATCACGCTGCCCGCGAAGAGCAGGGTTTTATTGAAGGGCGTGTCATGGAAATTGAAGCCAAGCTGTCCAACTGCCAGATTATTGATGTCACCAAAATTCCTCATACCGGGAAGGTGATTTTCGGTACTACCCTGGATTTGCTGGATGTTGATACCGACAAGGAAACCACCTATCAGATCGTGGGTGATGATGAGGCTGATATCAAGAAGAACAAGCTGTCAGTCAACTCGCCTATCGCTCGCGGACTGATCGGCAAGATGGAAGGGGATGAGGTTCAGATCGAAACTCCCGGCGGTGTGAAGTGCTATGAAATCCTGGAAGTGAAGCACCTCTGATTCAGTCGGGCAGGGATTCAGTTGGACAGGCATTAAAAAACGGCGCTGATTGCGCCGTTTTTTTGTAGTCAGTCGATAGTTTCTGTCAGAGTTCCTGAAACCTGAGCAGATTGGACAGTTTCGGGTTGGGCTTTTTCGCCGGGCGATACAGAACCGCTACCTTGCCGATTGTCTGGGCGGCAATAGCGCCGGTCTCGGCACAAATGGCCTCGATCAAAACGGCTTTATCCTCCCGCTCCATCACGTTAAGCTTTACCTTGATCAGCTCGTGGTCTTCCAGTGCCCGCTCAAGTTCTGCCATCACGCCTTCGCTGAGGCCACTGTCAGACACGGTAACCACCGGCTTCAGGTGATGGGCAATCTTGCGAAAACGTTTTTTCTGATCCTGGGTTAATGCCATAAGTGCTGCTTCATTTATAATGTGGCTTGAATTCGGGCGGCTATTCTACAGGCAACCCGCAGCCCTTTAACAGTTATTTTGCCGTAAATTCCCCGAGGAGCTCACCGGTGCGATCCAAAACCAGCAAGCGCTGGCTGAAAGAACATTTTGATGACAAATATGTCCAACAGGCACAGGCCGAGGGCTATCGCTCCCGGGCAGCGTATAAGTTGCTGGAAATCCAGGAAAAAGATCAGCTGTTCAAGCCCGGCATGACAGTGGTTGATCTGGGCGCCGCCCCCGGAGGCTGGACCCAGGTAGCGGCCCGGTTGGTGGGAGATCACGGATTTGTGCTGGCGTCCGACATTCTGCTCATGGATCCGGTACCCGGTGTGACCTTTGTGGAAGGGGATTTTCGCGAGGATGAGGTGTACCAAAGCATTATCGATGCGCTCGATAGTCGGCCGGTTGACCTTGTAATTTCCGATATGGCCCCCAATATGTCTGGTATGAAGTCCGTTGACCAGCCGCGGGCCATGTATCTGGTTGAACTTGCGTTAGACATGGTTGATCAGGTACTGGCGCCGGGAGGCAGCTTTCTGGTAAAGGTGTTTCAGGGAGAAGGGTTTCAGGAGTACCGTCAGGCACTGCAGGAACGTTTTACAACGCTGCTTACCCGAAAGCCGGAAGCGTCGCGGTCCCGCTCCAAGGAGCTCTATCTGCTGGCGTTGAATTACAAATAACGATTTGTGCTAATAGATTGTCAGGCAATCGATGGTGAATCACTATAATGTGTAGTAAGGTAGCGAAAGGTCCGTCGATCTAACCTCTTTAGCCTGCGGTGAATTATCAGTTTGTGGAGAAAGCGAGGGTAAACCCTTGAACGATATGGCAAAAAACCTCATTTTATGGGTGGTTATAGCAATTGTCCTGCTGACCGTCTTCAACAATTTCAGCGCCCAGTCAGCCCCCCATCGACTCAGCTACACCGAGTTTATGAACCAGGTGGAAATGCAACAGGTGGACAGAGTCACCGTTGATGGCTCCACCGTTCAGGGTCGCACCAAAACCGGTGAACATTTTGAGGTGGTTCTGCCTCCGGTAACGGATATCGATCTGTTACCCCGCCTGATCGAAAACAACGTCATCATTGAAGGCCGTCAGCCGGAAAAACAAAGCCTGTGGGCCCAGTTGCTGGTGGCCTGCTTCCCGATTCTGCTGATTGTGGCCATCTTCATGTTCTTTATGCGCCAGATGCAGGGCGGCGGCGGTGGCCGCGGCGGCCCCATGACCTTTGGCAAGAGCCGCGCCCGTTTGCTCAGTGAAGATCAGATCAAAACCACCTTTGCCGATGTGGCCGGTTGTGATGAGGCCAAGGAAGAGGTGAAAGAGCTGGTGGAGTTCCTGCGGGACCCCGGCAAATTCCAGCGTCTCGGCGGCAAGATTCCCCGTGGTGTCCTGATGGTGGGGCAGCCCGGTACCGGTAAAACCCTGCTGGCAAAAGCCATTGCCGGCGAAGCCAAGGTGCCTTTCTTTACTATTTCCGGTTCCGACTTTGTGGAAATGTTTGTGGGCGTGGGTGCTTCCCGGGTTCGCGACATGTTCGAGCAGGCCAAGAAGCAGGCTCCCTGTATTGTCTTTATTGATGAGATCGACGCCGTGGGTCGTTCCCGTGGTGCCGGTCTGGGTGGTGGTCACGATGAGCGTGAGCAGACCCTGAACCAGTTGCTGGTGGAAATGGACGGCTTTGAAGCCAATGACGGTGTCATCGTCATCGCCGCCACCAACCGCCCGGACGTGCTGGACTCTGCGCTGTTGCGCCCCGGCCGTTTCGACCGCCAGGTGGTGGTGCCGCCGCCTGATATCCGCGGTCGCGAACAGATTCTTAAAGTACACATGCGCAAAGTGCCTTTGGCGGATGATGTTAATCCTGCCTTGATCGCCCGAGGTACTCCCGGTTTCTCCGGTGCTGATTTGGCCAACCTGGTGAATGAGGCGGCGCTGTTTGCTGCCCGAGCCAACAAGCGTTTTGTGGGAATGACCGAATTTGAGCTGGCCAAGGACAAGATCCTTATGGGTGCCGAGCGCAAAACCATGGTCATGTCCGAAAAGGAAAAGCGCAACACCGCCTATCACGAAGCGGGCCATGCGATCGTGGGCCGGCTGGTGCCGGAGCATGATCCGGTGTACAAGGTCAGTGTTATTCCCCGTGGGCGGGCGCTGGGTGTGACCCAGTTCCTGCCGGAAGAAGACCGCTACAGCTACAGCAAGCGGGCTATCGAAAGCCAGATCTGCAGTCTGTTCGGTGGCCGTATTGCCGAAGAGCTGATTCTCGGATTTGATGGTGTCACTACCGGCGCCCAGAATGATATTCAGCGGGCCACTATGATGGCACGCAATATGGTCACCAATTGGGGCCTGTCGGAAAAAATGGGCCCTCTGATGTATGAAGAGGAAGAGGGTGAGGTTTTCCTGGGCAAGCAATATACCCAGACCAGCACCATGTCGCCGGACACCATGAAGTCCATCGATGAAGAGGTTCGTAACATCATCGACTCCTGTTACCACAAGGCGGAAACTATCCTGCGTGAAAACATGGACAAGCTGCACGTGATGGCTGATGCCCTGATGATGTATGAAACCATCGATGCAGAGCAGATCAACGATATCATGAATGGCAAAAAGCCCCGTCCACCCAAAGGCTGGAGCGACCCGCAGGATCCTTCCGGTGGCAGCACAGTGGCGGATGAGTCCAGTGTTGACTCGGATGTATCCGGCAAGGGTTCCATTGGCGGCCCTGCCAAATCCCATTAAAGCTCTTTAACGCCTTTCCATATCGGGCAAACAATGCTGGGCCGGAGTGCTCAGCTGCCCGGGGCGCCAACTCCGGAGTTTAAACGTAACCAATGAAGGCAGCGCAAACGTTTGCCTGTGGCGGAAGACAACTTGATCTGAGTAAGCCCCATGTGATGGGCGTGCTGAATGTGACCCCCGATTCGTTCTCCGACGGGGGTCATTTTGTTTCTCCGGCAAAAGCGGTTGATCATGCGCTGCGCATGGAAGACGCCGGCGCCACTTTTATTGATGTGGGGGGTGAGTCCACCCGGCCCGGGGCAGACCCGGTCTCCGTGGAAGAAGAGCTGGCGCGCACCATTCCCGTGATTGAGGCGCTCAAATCCAGAACCGCTTGCCTGATCTCCATCGATACCAGCACCCCCGAAGTGATCCGTCAGGCAGCCGCTGCGGGTGCCCATCTGATAAATGACGTCAGGGCGCTGACCCGTGACGGCGCCATGGCTGCAGCGGTGGAAACCGGTCTGCCGGTCTGTCTGATGCATATGAAAGGCACCCCCCGTACCATGCAGAAGAATCCGCAATACCATGATGTGGTGAACGAGGTCTCCGGCTACCTCGGGGATCGCCGCGATGCGGCCCTGCAGGCGGGTATCGCTGCAGACCGGATTTTGCTGGATCCGGGGTTCGGGTTCGGTAAAACCCTGGATCAGAATCTGGCGTTACTGCGCGAGCTGGACGCATTGCACGCTCTTGGCTGCCCCATTCTTGTGGGGATGTCACGGAAATCCATGCTTGGTAATATCCTTGGCAAACCGGTGAATGAGAGGCTGGCGGGAAGTCTGGCAGTTGCTGTCATGGCATTTGAACGTGGCGCCTCTATCATTCGTGTACACGATGTTGTGGAAACCGTTGATGCCCTCAGGGTTGCAGAAGCGGTACTTCACGGCATCAATGATTCAACGACTTAAACAGAAAAGAACAGGGTAGTCCCATGGGAAAAAAGTTTTTCGGAACCGATGGTATTCGCGGCACCGTTGGCCAGCATCCAATTAATCCGGAGTTTATGCTCAAGCTGGGCTGGGCTGCCGGCAAGGTGTTTTCTGATCAGGGTCAGAAAAAGGTACTGATCGGCAAGGATACCCGGATATCCGGCTATATGTTTGAGTCTGCCCTGGAAGCAGGATTGTCTTCTGCCGGTGTGGATACACTGCTGCTGGGGCCTATGCCGACCCCGGCCGTTGCCTATCTGGCGCGCACTTTTACCGAAAGTGCCGGCATTGTTATCAGCGCCTCCCATAACCCTTTCCATGATAACGGTATCAAGTTCTTTTCCACCTGGGGCACCAAACTGCCGGACGAAACCGAGCTGGCTATCGAAGAGTATCTGGAAAAGCCCATGGAAATGGTGTCTTCTGCCAAGATCGGTAAAACCCGCCGGATTGAAGATGCCCGTGGACGCTACATTGAATTCTGCAAGAGCACCATCTCCCGGGCTGTGACCCTGAGTGAACTCACTATCGTTGTGGATTGTGCCAATGGCGCCACCTATAAGATGGCACCGGATGTGTTCGAAGAGCTGGGTGCAAAGGTGATCCCCCTGAACTGCAAACCCAATGGCCTCAATATCAACCTGGAATGTGGTTCCACCCACACGGATTCGCTGGTGCGCGCCGTGCTGGAAAATGGCGCGGATCTGGGAATTGCATTCGACGGCGACGGCGACCGCGTGGTGATGGTGGACCATCAGGGAGAGGTGGTGGATGGCGATGAGCTTCTCTACATCATTTGTCAGGGCAAATGCAGCCGGAACGAAATGCAGGGTGGCGTTGTGGGTACCCTCATGACCAATTTTGGCCTGGAGCTGGCTCTCAAGGATATGGGCGTGGATTTTATCCGCGCCAAGGTGGGTGACCGTTACGTGATGGAGCAGCTTAAAGCCAATAACTGGCATGTGGGCGGGGAGTCATCCGGCCATATTGTCTGTCTGGACAAAACCACCACCGGCGACGGTATCGTGTCCGCCCTGCAGGTGCTGGAATCCATGGTCATGCAGGACAAATCCCTGTCGGAGCTGAAGCAGGGCATGACCAAACTGCCCCAGACCATGATCAACGTTCGTCTGCGGGAGAAAGGGGATCTGGTGTCCCACACCAGAGTGCAGTCGGCTGTTTCCGAGGTGGAAGGTCAGTTGGCCGGTCGTGGTCGCGTACTGTTGCGCCCCAGTGGCACCGAGCCGCTCATCCGGGTGATGGTGGAAGGCGACAACGCCCAGGAAGTGGGTGAGCTGTGTGCCCAGCTGGCCGGGGTGGTGGAAGCCGTAGTAGGCGAATAGCCTTTGCTTGTACATTGTCCGCGTCTTCGCTAACATTGCCGCCTCGCGGAAAATGAGGGAATTCCATGCGCACACCCATTGTCGCCGGCAACTGGAAAATGAATGGCAGCCGCCGGGCTGTGGACGAGCTGGTTGATAGCATCAGGTCCGGCCTGAAAGACGAGCTTGTCGCCGGTCAGGTACCTTCAGAACATCAGACGGAAGTACTGCTCTGCCCGCCAGCCATCTATATTCCCCAGGTACTGGCGGCAACCGAGGGCAGCGCTATTGCCGTCGGTGCCCAGAATTGCGCCGCGCAGGAACAGGGTGCCTATACCGGCGAGATTTCTCCGGCGTTTCTGGTGGATTTCGGTGTCCGGCATGTGATTCTTGGGCATTCCGAACGGCGTCAGCTGTTTAATGAAAGTGATCAGCTGGTGGCAGAAAAGTTCGCTCTGGCGCAGAAGCTCGGGCTGGTACCGGTGCTTTGTGTCGGGGAAACCCGGGCAGAAAGAGAATCCGGTGAAACCCTGGAAGTTGTGACCCGGCAGTTACAGGTGGTCATTGATAAGGTGGGCGTTGCGGCATTTTTCTCAGCCGTTGTTGCCTATGAGCCGGTCTGGGCCATTGGTACCGGGTTGACCGCCACGCCGGAACAGGCTCAGGATGTGCATCAGAGCATTCGCCAGCTGTTTGTTGAGCAGGATGCCGGCGTAGCTGATGGTCTGCGCATCCTCTATGGGGGCAGCGTAAAAGCCGCCAATGCAGAAGATTTGTTCCGCTGTCCTGATATAGATGGCGGTTTGATCGGTGGAGCGTCGCTGGATTCTGCGGAATTTGTGGCGATCTGCCAGGCAGCAGTTAAATAATTGGAAATCGAACATGATTGAAACAGCATTGCTTATCGGGTTAGTGGTTGTTGCGCTGGCCATTGTTGGTCTGGTTCTGCTTCAGCAGGGTAAAGGTGCGGACATGGGGGCATCGTTTGGCTCCGGCTCGTCCCAGACCCTGTTTGGTAGTCAGGGAGCAGGCAATTTCCTGACCAAGTCCACCTGGACGCTGTCATTTGTGTTTTTTGCACTCTGTCTCGGGCTTGCCATGATAGCCCGTGACAAGGCGGAAAGCGCCGGCAAGATTGATTTTGATGAAAGCACCGCGGTTGAAGAAGTGGTGGTGGAAGATTCCGAAATTCCTGCCGTAGACGAAGCGCCCGCTGATTCAGATGTGCCTTCCGTTGAAGCAGAGGCAACGCCGGAAACTGATGTGCCTGCCGCCGACGAGGCCGATGCAGGTGCCCAGGATGCTTCCGAAGAAGCGACAGGCGATATACCGCAGTAAAATTTGTCAGGGGCAGGTGTCTGCCTGCCCGGCAGTTATTGCATAATTTCCTTGTCGTTTTATTCGAATCTGGTAAATTATGCGTCCCTCGCCGAAGTGGTGGAATTGGTAGACACGCTATCTTGAGGGGGTAGTGGCCTCTGGTCGTGCCGGTTCAAGTCCGGCCTTCGGCACCAATTGGTTTTTTTTAGCTGGCGCGTTTCCAGCGGGAAATTTACCGGGTCAACAAACACTAAAGGTTTTTAGATAAAGGTTTAGAAGTTGTTGACATAAAAAGGAATTTCCCATATAGTACGCGCCTTGCTGTTGCGGGGTGGAGCAGCCTGGTAGCTCGTCGGGCTCATAACCCGAAGGTCGTTGGTTCAAATCCAGCCCCCGCTACCAAATCTATAAAAAGCCCCTTTTAAGGGGCTTTTTATTAGCTCATAACCTGAGAGTTGTGGTGATAGATGTGCTACCAGACGTCTATGCTATACTGGCCAAAGCTCTGGATCAGGTTAAGTAGTGTGAAGTATTAAAGAGTGGGCCGTAGTGCCCACTTTTTGTTTGTGTTGTTCCTAAACTGATTCAGATATTGATTGAATGAGCGGAAATAAACGTACCGATGCGTTACAGGCTTTACTAGAGCCGGCAGTGAAAGCGGCTGATTGCACTCTGTGGGGACTGGAGTTTGTCTCACAGGGCAGGCATTCGGTATTGCGTTTGTTTATTGACTCAGAAACAGGCATCACACTGGATGATTGCGAGGCAGTCAGTCGTCAGGTCAGTGCAGTTCTGGATGTCGAAGACCCGATTAAAACTGAATATAACCTGGAAGTATCCTCTCCCGGACTGGATCGTCCGTTGTTTACGTTTGACCAGTTTGCGCAGTATGTGGGTGAAGAGGTGCAGGTGCGATTAAAGATGGCGGTAGCGGGAAAGAGAAAGTTTACCGCCAGACTGGAAAGCGCAGATGCGGAAACGCAGACGCTGACTTTTTCAGAAAAGGATGAAACCTGGGATGTGAGTATTACTCAGGTGGACAAAGCGAATTTAGTACCCGTTTTTGATTAGATTTAACCATTAAAACAATGGCGTGGTCTCAAGGTGAGGCAGTGAAATGAGTAAAGAAATTCTTCTGGTTGCAGATGCCGTCTCGAATGAGAAAGGCGTGGATAAAGATATTATCTTTGAAGCTGTAGAGACTGCGCTTGCCACCGCAACAAAGAAACGTTTTCCCAATGACGATGTAGAAGTCGTTGTAAACATCGACCGTAAAGATGGCAGTTATGAAACGTTTCGCCGCTGGAATGTGGTGGCTGACGAAGACTTTGAATTTCCCGGCCGTCATCTGACTCTGGAGGAAGCCAAGGAATTCGATACCAAACTGGAAATCGGTGATATCTACGACGAGCCGATTGAATCTATCGAATTCGGGCGTATTGCTGCCCAGACAGCAAAGCAGGTTATTGTACAAAAGGTTCGAGAAGCAGAGCGGGCTCAGGTGATTGATGCCTATTCTGATCGTATTGGTGAGCTGATCAGCGGAACCGTCAAAAAAGTCACCCGTGACAATATCATTCTGGATCTGGGCAACAATGCCGAGGCCCTGTTGTCCCGCGATGAAATGATTCCCCGTGAAACTGTGCGTGTTGGTGAGCGTCTCCGTGCGGTACTTTATGGTGTTAATACTGAAAACCGCGGCCCGCAGCTGCTGGTTAGCCGCACCCGCCCGGAAATGTTGATTGAGCTGTTTAAAATCGAAGTACCAGAAATCGGTGAAGACCTGATTGATATCAAGGGTGCAGCCCGTGATCCTGGCTCGCGCGCAAAAATTGCGGTTAAAACCAATGATCAGCGAATTGATCCGGTGGGAGCCTGCGTTGGTATGCGGGGTGCCCGGGTTCAGGCGGTTTCCACCGAACTGGGTGGTGAGCGTATCGATATTGTGCTGTGGGACGACAACCCGCCACAATTTGTAATAAACGCCATGTCGCCCGCGGAAGTGGTTTCCATTGTGGTGGACGAAGAGCGTGAGGCCATGGACATTGCCGTTGAGGAAGATCAGCTGGCACAGGCTATCGGCCGTAATGGTCAGAATATCCGCCTTGCCAGTGAGCTCACCGGCTGGGAACTGAATGTAATGACAGTCCAGGATGCTGAAGAGAAGCAGCAGCAGGAATCCGGTGCTTTCGTTGAAAACTTCATGAATGAACTGGATGTGGATGAAGACTTCGCCGCATTACTGGTGGAAGAAGGTTTTACCAGCATCGAGGAAATTGCCTACGTGCCGCTGGATGAGATGCTGGCCATCGAAGAGCTGGATGAAGACATTGTTAATGAATTGCGCAGCCGCGCCAAAGATGCCCTGCTGACCAAAGCACTGGTAAGCGAAGAGCAGCTGGAAAGTGGCCAGGCTCCTGCAGAAGACCTTCTGGAAATGGATGGTATGGAGCGCAACCTGGCTTATGCCCTGGCCAAGCATGGGATTGTTACCATGGAAGACCTGGCGGAGCAGTCGGTAGACGACATCGTGGGCATTGAAGGCCTGGAAGAAGAGAAAGCGGCTGAACTGATTATGACAGCGCGTGCGCCCTGGTTTGCTGAGCAAGAAACGAATCAGTAACGGGTAAGACAAGCAATAGCGCGAAAATAGTGGGAGTGAGATAAGCAAAGTATGGCAGAAGTGACCGTAGCACAGCTCGCAGAAGTGGTGGGTATCCCGGTGGAGACACTTTTACAGCAGATGCGTGACGCTGGGCTTTCTCATGCGGAAGCTGAGGAAAAAGTTTCAGATACCGAAAAGCAGCAGCTTCTCACCCACCTCAAAACATCGCATGGTGAAAAGACCAGCGAGCCCAAGAAAATTACCCTGAAGCGCAAGAGTGTCAGCAAGCTGAAAGTCAGCGGCTCTTCCGGCCGAAGTAAAACCGTTAACGTGGAAGTCCGCAAAAAGCGTACTTACATGAAACGCAGCGCCGTGGAAGCCGAGGAAGCCAAGGCCGAAGAAGCCCGCGCCCAGGAAGAAGCCGAGCAGGCAGCGCTGGAAGCCAAGGCCCGCGAAGAAGCGGAGCTGGCAGCCAAAGCCGCCGAAGAGGCACAGGCGAAAGCGGCAGAGGAAGCCCAGGCCGCTGAGGCTGTTACTGATACTGCGGAAGAAAGTGCGCCGGCAGCAACTGAAAGCCGCCCCGCCAAAGAGCCCGCGAAAAAAGCCGACATCAAGATTCCCAAGGATCATCACAAGAAGACGCCTGAGGAAATTGCGGCCGAACAGAAAGCCAACGCCGAGAAGAAAAAGCAGGAAGAACAGGCCAAGCGTGAAGAGAGCCGCAAAAAAGCTGAAGCTCTCAAGAAAGCCGAAGAAGAGCTGGCCAAGAAAACCATGGAAGAAGCCCAGCGGATCGCCAAAGAGTTGGAGAAACGCGGTGACGACGGCAAGGAAACGGTGGAAGTTGAAGATAACACCGATGCCATGGTTAAGCAGGCCTATGAAGACAGCTACAACGAGGAAGAGAAAAAGCAGCGTCGCAGTGGTCGCAAGCGCAAGCGCCAGACCATTGAAGCCAAGTCTCTCAAGAACAAAACTCTGCAGACATCACTGAGCGCCGAGCACGGGTTCCAGGCGCCTACCGGCCCGATTGTTAAAGATGTGGTTGTGCCCGAGACCATTACGGTTTCTGACTTGTCGCAGCGTATGTCTGTCAAAGGCTCCGAAGTGGTTAAAGTGCTTTTCAAGATGGGCGTTATGGCCACCATCAATCAGGCCATAGACCGTGACACTGCCACCCTGGTGGTGGAAGAGTTGGGCCACAATCCCATCCAGCACAATGAAGATGCCATCGAAGATGATCTGGTGGAACATCTGGAACAGAAGCTGGAGAGCGAAGGCGAGCCGCAAAGCCGTGCGCCGGTAGTGACCATCATGGGTCACGTTGACCACGGTAAAACATCACTGCTGGATGCTATTCGCCGTAGCCGTGTTGCTGCCGGAGAAGCCGGTGGTATTACCCAGCATATCGGTGCCTACCATGTGGAAACCGACAAAGGCATGGTGACTTTCCTGGATACTCCCGGCCACGCTGCCTTTACCGCCATGCGTGCCCGCGGTGCCAAGTGTACGGATATCTGCGTTATTGTTGTGGCAGCTGACGACGGCATGATGCCTCAGACGGCAGAAGCGATTGATCACGCCCGCGCCGCCGGCGTCCCCATTATTATCGCTGTGAACAAGATCGATAAAGAGCAGGCGGATCCGGACCGGGTCAAGAATGACCTGTCTGCCAAGGAAGTTATTCCTGAGGAGTGGGGTGGTGATACCCAGTTCGTCCCTGTATCGGCCATTACCGGTCAGGGCCTGGATGATCTGCTGGAAGCCATCCTGCTGCAATCTGAAATTCTGGAATTGAAAGCTGTACCTTCCGGCGCTGCCAAAGGTGTGGTCATTGAATCCCGCCTGGATAAAGGCCGCGGTGTGGTAGCCAGTCTGCTGGTGCAGGCCGGTGAGCTGAATGCCGGAGACATGGTTCTGGCCGGCGAGCATTACGGTCGCGTCCGCGCCATGCTGGATGAAAACGGTCAGCCGATCGAGAAAGCCGGTCCGTCTATTCCTGTTGAAATCCTGGGGCTGGCCGGTACACCGGAAGCTGGTGAGGAATTCCTGGTCGTGCCTGACGAACGCAAGGCGCGCGAAGTGGCCGACTTCCGTCAGAACAAGATTCGCGACAAGCGTCTGGCCCGGCAACAGGCCGCAAAACTGGAAAACATGTTCGAAAGCATGGGCTCCAACAGCAAGGCGCTGGTCAATATCGTACTGAAAACCGATGTGCGTGGTTCGCTGGAAGCGTTGGTGGGAGCACTCTCCGATCTGTCCACCGACGAAGTGAAGTGTAACGTGGTGTCTGCTGGTGTCGGCGGTATCAACGAATCCGATGTTAACCTGGCGCTCACCTCCGGTGCGGCCATTATCGGCTTTAACGTTCGTGCCGACAACGCCGCTAAAAAGCTCTGTCAGGAAGAAGGTGTGGATCTGCGTTACTACAGCGTGATCTACGACATCATTGAAGATATCAAGAAGGCCATGTCCGGTCTCCTGGAGCCAGAACTTCGCGAGGAAATCGTGGGTGTGGCGGAAGTTCGTGATGTGTTCCGCTCCTCCAAGTTCGGTGCGGTTGCCGGTTGTAAAGTTATTGAAGGCTCGGTTCACCGTAACAAGCCGATTCGTGTTCTGCGGGATGACATCGTGGTATTCCAGGGCGAACTGGAATCCCTGCGTCGCTTCAAGGATGACGTGAACGAGGTTAACGCAGGTATCGAGTGTGGTATCGCAGTGAAGAGCTACAATGACGTCAAGCCCGGCGACAAGATCGAGGTTTTCAGCGTCACCGAAGTGGCCCGTACCATTTAACCGGTATTGCTGAGGACGTTTCTTTTGCGACACAGCCCCAGAGGTTTTAACCGCACTGATAGAGTAGCCGACCAGATCCAGAAGGATCTGGCGGTACTGTTGCAGCGGGAACTGAAAGACCCGCGCGTCGGCATGGTGACGGTATCCAGCGTCAGTGTCAGCAAGGACTTTTCCTATGCGGATGTTTATGTCTCCTTTATGGACAAGAACAGCGCTGAGGAAGCGGAAAAAGCGGTAGAGATTCTGGAAAAAGCCGCTGGTTTCCTTCGTACCCAGCTAGCCAAGGGCATCAAGCTGCGGGTAATGCCCCGGCTGCGTTTTCATTTTGATGCCACTCTCCTTGAAGGTCCCCGTCTTTCCGCTTTGATTGATAAAGCGGTAAAAGACGACAAGGCGCGCCACCCTGATTCTCCGGACGCTGACAAGAGCGCTACCGGTGAAGCCGGGCAGGACGACGACTGAATCAGTTTCAGGTTTTCAGCTGGAATAAGAGGCAAGCGGTTTGGCGAAGCGTGGCAAGAAACGGGGAAGAGATATCACAGGTATCCTGGTGCTGAACAAGGGCCTGGGTTTCACCTCAAACGCCTCTTTGCAGCGGGTCAAGCGCATGTTTGGTGCTGCCAAGGCCGGTCATACCGGCAGCCTGGATCCGCTCGCCACCGGCGTGTTGCCCATTTGCCTGGGCGAGGCCACCAAGTTTTCCCAGTTTCTGCTGGATGCGGATAAAGCCTACCGGGTCACCGGTGAGCTGGGCACCCAGACAGCCAGTGCCGATGCCGATGGTGAGGTGGTGAATACCTGCCCCGTAGAGGGCATCACCGAAGCGGATCTGCGCGCCGTGCTGGAACGTTTTGTGGGTGAGATCGAGCAGATTCCCTCCATGTACTCGGCCCTCAAGCACGAAGGGCAACCGCTCTACAAGCTGGCCCGCCAGGGTGTGGAAGTGGAGCGCAAAGCCAGAAAAGTCACCATATATCAGATAGATATGCTGGAGTTTGACGGCCACCAGTTCACCCTGGATGTGACTTGCTCCAAAGGCACCTATATCCGCAACCTGGTGGAAGATATCGGCTTTGCTCTTGATAATCTGGCGTATGTGGTTAAGCTTCACCGCACGGGCTCCGGACCCTTCAGGGAAAAAGACGCGATAACCATGGAAGAGTTGGCGAAAGTCATGGATAATGGCGGCCACGCGGCCCTGGACCAGCTTTTGCAGCCGGTTGATGCGGCGCTTTCGAACTGGCCCGCGCTGCAACTGACAGACCTGACATCCTTCTATATGAAGACCGGTCAGGCGGTTCAGATTCCGGGAGCGCCCAGCGAAGGATGGGTCAGCCTGCTGGAAGAAGACGGAAGATTTTTAGGTGTCGGGGAGATACTTGACGATGGTCGGGTAGCTCCGCGGCGCTTAATGAAAACCTCGTAGCAACATGCTGCGGGTTATTAGCAGTGAGGTGATTCTGTAAATATGCGTGGAATCATCTCTCGTATCGCAAAGCATATTGGTAATGGAGAAAAACATGTCTTTAACTGCTGAACAAAAAGCGAATATCGTTGCTGAATACAAGCGTTCCGATGATGATACCGGTTCACCGGAAGTACAGGTTGCTCTGCTGACAACCCGTATCAATCAACTTCAGGATCACTTCAAAGCCAACAAACAGGATCACCATTCCCGTCGTGGTCTGATTCGCATGGTTAACCAACGTCGTAAGTTGCTTGACTACCTGAAGCGTAAAGATTTAGAGCGTTATAACGCCCTGATCGGCAGACTGGGTCTGCGTCGATAAACGGCGTTACAGGGTTGATAGTCAGCATCAGTCAGTTAAGCAAAGATGCGTGTCTGTCATTCCCTTGCTACTCTCAAAACGCGGCACTTGATGAAAGTGCCGCGTTTTTGTTCGTTCTCCGAAAAAACAGGTTGAGCTGCCGGGCAGACGCCTGGCCGCATTCCCGGTATTGATGAACGGGTTTGCGCTATGGGTAGGGCTCAAGAAAAATTACAGACAGAGACAGTAAGATAAGGATGGTCATTGATAGGCAATGACCGGATTGGAAGGTGAATATGTTTAACGTGGTAAGAAAAGAGTTTCAGTTCGGAAAAGAAAAATACACACTGGAAACCGGTAAGGTTGCCAGACAGGCAACAGGGGCTGTGATGGTAACAGCCGGCAATACAACCGTGCTGGTAACGGTTGTTGGCAAGAAAGAAGCAAAACCCGGGCAGGACTTCTTTCCTTTAACCGTGAATTATCAGGAAAAGACCTATGCTGCCGGCCGTATTCCCGGTGGTTTTCTGAAGCGCGAAGGTCGTCCTTCAGAAAAAGAAACACTAACTTGCAGACTGATTGACCGCCCCATTCGTCCGCTGTTTCCGAATGGTTTCAATAACGAAGTTCAGGTCATGGCGACGGTCATGTCCACGGACAAATCGTCTGATCCGGATATTGCCGCCTTGATCGGTACGTCCGCCGCACTGGCCATTTCCGGCATTCCCTTTAATGGCCCGATCGGTGCTGCACGGGTTGGCTTTATAGACGGTATGTACGAACTCAACCCTTCCTATGAAGCCCTGGAAAACTCTGCGCTGGATCTGGTGGTTGCCGGTACTGAAAACGCGGTACTGATGGTGGAATCCGAAGCTCAGGAGCTGACGGAAGACCAGATGCTGGGTGCGGTGCTTTTTGGTCATCAGGAAATGCAGGTTGCCATTCAGGCGGTGAAAGAGTTTGCTGCGGAAGTGGGCACCCCGGCCTGGGACTGGAAGCCGGCGGATATCAATACCGAGCTGAAAGAAAAGCTGCGTGCCGAGTATGAAGGCCAGCTGGCGGAAGCCTATCAGATTACCGAAAAAATGGCCCGCTATGATCGTGTCGGCCAGATCAAGGAAGCCGCAATTGCTACCTTTGCCAATGAAGAGGAAGGCCCTTCAAGTCAGGAAGTGAAAGATCTTCTCGGCAGCGTTGAAAAGAACGTAGTGCGCGACAGCGTGCTGGACGGCAAGCCCCGTATCGATGGCCGTGATCACAAAACCGTGCGTCCCATTTCTGTGGAAGTGGGCATGTTGCCCAAAGCCCACGGCTCGGCCCTGTTCACCCGTGGTGAAACCCAGGCCATCGTGGCTGCTACGCTGGGGAGCACCCGCGACAGCCAGATGATCGATGCCCTGGAAGGCACCCGCACAGATAATTTCATGTTGCACTATAACTTCCCTCCCTATTGTGTAGGGGAAACCGGCATGGCGCTGGCACCCAAGCGTCGTGAAATCGGCCATGGCCGTCTGGCCCGCCGCGGTGTGCAGGCCGTGCTGCCTAAAGCCACTACCTTCCCTTACACCATGCGTGTGGTGTCGGAAATTACTGAATCCAACGGTTCTTCTTCCATGGCCAGTGTGTGCGGTTCCAGCCTGGCGCTGATGGATGCCGGTGTGCCTCTGAAAGCACCGGTAGCCGGTATTGCCATGGGGCTGGTGAAAGACGGCAACCGCTTTGCGGTACTGTCCGACATTCTGGGTGATGAAGATCACCTGGGCGATATGGACTTTAAAGTGGCGGGTACTTCTGAAGGTGTGACTGCCCTGCAGATGGATATCAAGATCGAAGGTATCACCGAGGAAATCATGGAAGTGGCGCTGAGCCAGGCCCGTGAAGGCCGCCTCCACATCCTGGGTGAAATGAACAAGGTGATCAGCCAGTCCCGCGACGTGCTGTCTGATTCTGCGCCGGTGTTCGATACCCTGAAGATTGATCCGGAGAAAATCCGTGATGTGATCGGTAAAGGCGGCGCTACCATTCGCCAGATGACCGAAGAAACCGGTGCCTCCATCGAGATTGAAGACGATGGTACCGTGCGTATCTTTGGTGAGAACAAGGCCTCTGCCAGTGCTGCCCGTCTGCGGATTGAGGAAATCACGGCTGAAGCGGAAATCGGCAAGATCTACACCGGCAAAGTGGCACGTATTGTTGATTTCGGTGCCTTTGTTACCTATATGCCGGGTACAGACGGCCTGGTTCACATCTCCCAGATTGCGGAAGAGCGCGTGAACAAGGTCACTGATTACCTGCAGGAAGGTCAGGAAGTGCGGGTGAAGGTACTGGACGTGGACAACCGTGGCCGTATCAAGCTGAGCATCAAGGAAGCAGCCGCTGAAGAGGCGGGAGCCTCTCAGGAATAACGTTGTTTTCCTGATTCAGGTAGCGAAAAACGCCGGCATTTTGCCGGCGTTTTTTTATGCAATTCCCGCCAAAGTCTTTGAAATGCCTGAACAAAGGAAAAATGGTTAAATTTACGTCAGCTATCTTTACTTGTTTTCCCCCATCCCTTCTCGTAAAGTAACAACGATTAGAATTATAAGTATCAGCAAGTTTCAGTAAGAAGCAGCACAATAAAAAAACTGAACCACATAATAAAACCACATTGGGAGGTAAGGGATATGCCTGTGCGTAATCGTTTCGGTATGCGTAGTCTGGTTGCGGCTTTGGTGTTTTCCGTCAGCGGATCGGCAATCGCCGCTGACTGGCAGTTGGATGTGGATGAGGGCGATATCAAGCTCTATACACGTCAGGGCGAGAACAGCCCTATGAAATCCTACCGCGTTGTTACGAAAATCAAATCAAGTCTGTCCCCGCTGGTGGCTTTTCTGAATGATGAGAAGCAGTTCCCGGACTGGATGGACAAAGTCTCTGAAGTGGAAAAAATCCGCGATATCAGTGACAAGGAAAAACTGGTCTATCAGGTGATCGACGCACCCTGGCCAGCCAAGGATCAGGACAGCGTACTCTATTCCAAATGGTCCCAGGACCCCAAAACCCTCACCGTTACCAAAACCATCATGGCCGAGCCCATGTACATGGAAGCCCGTGACAATCGCCGTCGTCACAAGTTCTACAGTGCCGAATGGCAGTTAACCCCTGGCGACAAGGGTATGGTGGAAGTGGTGTATACGGCGGAGATTGATCCCGGCGTCGGTGAAGTGAAGGCGTGGATGGAAGAAATGCTGGCCTATCAGATGCCGTTCAACACCCTGCGCAATCTGCGCAAGGCCAATCTGGGGCAGTACGAGAATGTCAGCCTTGCCTTTATTCAGGAGCCGCGTAGTTCTGATATTGCCATGGCGGCTGAATAACAGCGGGTACAACACCGGCGTTAACAATGATCGACAAATAAAAAGCCCCGGGCTGGAAAGATCGGGGCTTTTTATTGTCTGCTGGCCTGAGATTACTGCTCGCAATGCATCAGGGCGTCATGCCAAAGGGATTTAACAATGGCCTTGGTATCCACTTCCAGATCCAGTTTAACCGGCTGTAATTCCGGCAGGTCCAGATAGGGGCTGTTGGCCGGAGGCACCATCTGGGCAATTCCTACAAAGGCTGCATAGCTGCGCAGCATCAGGCGGGAAGCCTGACCGGTTTCAATAGGGCGGTAGGGTTTGCCTTCCTCAATGGCCCGATCCACAGCAGTGGAAATAATCCCTCCCACTTCGAACAGCATTTGCACCATCTGCAGTTTGAACTTGAGCAACACGGCTTCTTCGGTGTTCTGCTCGATCACCCCCGACAGCATACAGCCCAGTTGATTCAGGGCCTCATCCTGGCTGAGGTGTTTCACAAAGGTATCAATTACCGAATCCAGATCGATGGCGTCACTGCCCAGCTCATTCTTGAGATTGTCAAAGAAGCGCTGTACGGCATCGGCAAGCAGCTCCAGAAACAGCTCTTCTTTGGTTTTGAAATAAAGATAAAAAGTACCCTTGGCTAACCCTGCCTTTTTTACGACCTGGGCCACTGAAGGCAGCTGGCCGTCATTCTCCTTGAACAGGGACCAGCCGGCTTCCATCAGGGTCTGCTTCCGGGCCAGTTTCTGGTCTTCGTCTCTTGCTCTCACTGTTGCCATAGGTTTACCTGTGTTTCTCCGACCTCAACCTGGGGTTTTCAAATCTGGATTTGATAGGAAATATTGAGTTGCGGAATTTTTGTTCTTTTTATGTGACCGGCGGTCATATTAGCACGGTTTCGGGAAAATGTGAGTAAATCCTGTGAGGTTTTCTTAACCGGGTTAGGCTCTGCTGTCCAGTACCGGCCGTTTTGCCAGGGTCAGCAGAATGTCTTCAAAATAGCTCCAGGGCGTGCCGGTAGCGAGCCCTTTGATGGTATGGTCTGCCCGGGAAGCAATCAGCAGGCCCTGCTGAAAATCCCGGCTGCTGAGCTTGCTCAGGGCCTTTTGCAGCAAGGGTTTGCGATTGTCCCAGACGCGGGCATCACGAAAAGCCCGGGCGGGGGCAATGCCGTTTTCCACCTGGTGGCTGACGGCCTGCAGGGTGCGTAGTTCCTTGGCCAGTGCCCACAGGATCAGAGTGGGTTCGGTACCGCTGGCGCGGAGGAAATTCAGCATTTTCAGTGACTGGGACAGGTTGCCCTGAACCGCCTGATCCACCAGGTCGAAAATATTGTAGCGGGCGTGATCGGACACGCAGGTTTCAATGGTGGCGGCATCGATAGGGCCGGGCTCCACAAACAGCGTGAGCTTTTCCACTTCCTGGGCGGCGGCCAGCAGGTTTCCCTGCACCCTTTCCGACAGCAGTTCTACGGCTTCGTTGGTGGGCTGGTAGCCGGCGCTCATCAAGCGCTGGCGAATCCACTGGGGCAGCTGTTTGTCGTCAATGGGCCAAATCTGGCAAAAGCCAATCTGTGTTTCCAGGGTCTTGAACCACTGTGTACTGGTAAAGCGCTTTTCCAGGCGGGGAAAAATAATCAGCAGCAGGTTATCCGGGCTGGGGTTTTCCATGTACTGGCTGATGGCTTTTTTGCCCTTGTCATCGATCTTGGCTTTGGGAAAACGCAGCTCCAGCAGCTTGCGGTCGCCAAACAGGGACATGTTATTGGCGCTTTCCAGCAAATCGCTCCAGTCGAACCCCGTTTCCACCTGAAAGATTTCCCGCTCGGTGAAGCCGTTTTCCCGCGCGGCCTTGCGCACTTCATCGCAGGCTTCCTGAGTCAGCAGGGGCTCGTCACCACTGATAATGTAGGCGGGTTGCCATGGCTGACTGCTGAAGTGCTTGCCCAGTTGATTGGCCCGGAGTTTCAACGCATCACCTTTTTCAGTTATTGTTTTTGCAGTGTCATCATCAGCCGGGTGGCCAGATCGAAAGCCAGTTCTTCCCGGATCAGGGCTTCCTGTTCCTGCATGGCGGCTATCTTGTTGTCGTCATACAGATAGGCGCGGCGCACCTGAATTTCAGCGGTTGGCACAAGGACACTGTTGTTGCTGCTGTCGGTGACGCTGAATTCCACCCGGCGGATAATTTCTTTTTCCGCGCTTTTACTGCGACTGCTGTAGGACAGGGTGCGGGTTTCGCTGTCATCGCCTTCAATGGTAAGTTTTACCGGCGCCTGCTCGCTGATTTTTATGTCATTGGCTTTGAGCTGATCGATCAGGGCTTTGGTAAATTCGCTGTTGGGGTTGGCATTCAGGGTCAGGTGGCGATACTTTGCGGGCATTTCCACCGTGCCCCGTAACTGAAAACCGCAACCGGCGATCAGAATCAGCAGGGCGCTGATCAGCGACCAGTGCAGCCAGGTTTTTGCCTGGGCCCGAGTTTGAACTCGAGTCTGAGTTTGAACCTGAGTCTGAGCAGCCATCAGCCCACTACCACGCTCACCAGTTTACCCGGCACCACAATGACCTTGCGGATGGTTTTGCCTTCGGTAAATTTCTGCACGTTTTCGTTGCCCAGGGCGATGGCTTCAATAGCGTCCTTGCCTGCATCGGTGGCCACGTCGATCTTGCCGCGCACTTTACCATTCACCTGAACCACCATCTGAATGGTGCTTTGTACCAGCGCGTCTTCGTCCACGGCGGGCCATTGGGCGTCGATTACCGCGGAATCGTGGCCCAGCTTCTGCCACAGGGTCTGGCAGATATGAGGGGTAATGGGGGCCAGCATCAGCACAATACTTTCAATGGCTTCGCGGATCACTGCGCGATCCTGTTCACCACGGGTTTCCAGTTTGCCGATGGCATTGGTGAGTTCCATGGTGGCGGCAATGGCAGTGTTGAAGGTCAGCCGCCGGCCAAAATCGTCGCTCACTTTTTTCAGGGTTTCGTGGGTTTTGAATCGGAGCTCTTTCTGCTTGTCGTTCAGGGCGCTTTTATCCAGCGGGCTGACCGGGCCTTCGCCGAGATGGCGAATGGTTAACTTCCACAAACGGCGCAAGAACTTGTTGGCACCTTCCACACCCGTGTCGGACCATTCCAGGGATTGCTCCGGCGGTGCAGCAAACATCATGAACAGGCGCACGGTATCGGCACCGTACTGGTCAATAATCACTTGCGGATCAATGCCGTTATTTTTCGACTTGGACATCTTGCTCATGCCGGCGTGTTTAACCGGCTGGCCATCGTCCTTGTGCACTGCCTTGATGGGCTGGCCTTTGTCATCCCGGGTGATGTTCACATCCTGGGGTGAAATCCAGTCCTGACCGCCTTTTTCGTTATCGCGGTAATAGGTGTCTGCCAGCACCATGCCCTGGCACAGCAGGCGCTTGAAGGGTTCGTTGCTGTTTACCAGTCCCACGTCACGCATCAGTTTGTGGAAAAAGCGGGAATACAGCAGGTGCAGAATGGCGTGCTCAATGCCACCGATATACTGATCCACCGGCAGCCAGTAATTGGCTTTGTCGGAATCCAGCATGCCTTCCTGGTATTGTGGGCTGCAGTAGCGGGCGTAATACCAGGAAGATTCCATAAAGGTATCAAAGGTGTCCGTTTCCCGTTGTGCGGGCTGGCCGTTGTAATCGGCTTTGGCCCATTCCGGGTCGGCTTTGATAGGGGAAACCACGCCATCCATTTCCACATCGGTGGGCAGCTTCACCGGTAACTGTTCCGGCGGTGTCGGTACTTCGCTGCCGTCTTCCAGGTTCAGAATGGGAATAGGGGCGCCCCAGTAACGCTGACGGGATACACCCCAGTCACGCAGGCGGTAGTTAACGGTTTTGTTGCCTTTGCCTTCGGATTCCAGGCGGGCGGCGATAGCGTCGAAAGCCTCTTGTGAGGTCAGCCCGGTAAAGTCCCCGGAATTTACCAGCCGGCCTTTTTCGGTATAGGCCGCCTGGCTCAGGTCTACGGCATCACCGTTGACCGGTTCGATTACCTGATGAATGGGCAGGTCGTATTTTCTGGCAAACTCCCAGTCCCGCTGGTCGTGTCCGGGAACCGCCATCACGGCGCCGGAACCGTAATCCATTAGCACAAAGTTGGCGATCCATACGGGCACCTTGTTGCCGGTAATGGGGTGAATGGCCTCAAAGCCGGTGGCAATACCTTTCTTTTCCATAGTGGCCATATCGGCTTCGGCGGTTTTGGTGTGGTTGCATTCCTCCACAAAGGCCGCCACTTCGCTGCTGCTATCGGCGGCTTTGCGGGCAAGCGGGTGCTGGGCCGCCACGGCCACATAGCTGACCCCCATCAAGGTATCGGGCCGGGTAGTGTAAACCGCCAGCGGCGTTTCACCGTCAATGGCAAACGTCAGGTTCACCCCTTCGGAGCGGCCAATCCAGTTGCGCTGCATGGTTTTTACCTGTTCCGGCCAGTCTTCCAGCTCGTCCAGGTCCTTCAGCAGTTCTTCGGCATAGTCGGTGATTTTAATAAACCACTGCGGAATTTCCTTGCGCTCTACCGGTGCGCCGGAACGCCAGCCTTTGCCGTCAATCACCTGTTCGTTGGCCAGTACGGTCTGATCCACCGGATCCCAGTTAACGGTGGCCATTTTTTTGTACACCAGGCCTTTTTCATAGAGTTTGGTGAAAAACCATTGTTCCCAGCGATAGTATTCGGGATCGCAGGTGGCCAGTTCCCGGCTCCAGTCGTAACCAAAGCCCAGCCGCTTTAGCTGGCCTTTCATGTAGTCGATGTTTTCGTAGGTCCATTTGGCGGGGGGCACCTGGTTTTTGATAGCGGCATTTTCCGCCGGCAGGCCGAAGGCGTCCCAGCCCATGGGCTGCATGACATTCTTGCCCAGCATGCGCTGAAAACGGCTGATCACATCGCCAATGGTGTAATTACGTACGTGGCCCATATGCAGTCGGCCACTGGGATAAGGGAACATGGAGAGGCAGTAGTAGGGTTCTTTGGCTGGGTCTTCCCGGACTTCAAAACACTGGTTTTCTTCCCAGAAGCGCTGCGTTTCGGATTCAATTTTCTGGGGATGGTATTGCTCTTCCATCGGTAACTGGCTCTCTTAACTTTATTTAGCGTTTAAATTTTTAATGTTTAAATTTAACGTTCAACATTAACGTTAAAAACTAACGTCAACACAGTGAATTTTTTCGGGGCTGGTGAACAGGGCACCGTCTTGGCTGGTGCGGCTGTTAGTTTTCAGCAGAATGCGTAAAATGTCGCACAAAACAGAGGCGTTAGGATACCTCAGTGGGCGATGAACAGGTAGGGGCACTCCATGCTGATACGGACAATTTTGACCAATTTGATCCTGCCACCGGCCCTCCAGATTCTTCTGGTATTGCTGGGGCTGGTTCTCTGGCAGTTCAAGCGGGGGCTGGCGATGCTGTGCTTTATGGTGTCTTTTGTGTCACTGACGCTGCTGAGTATGCCGCAGGTGGTTACCTGGCTCTATGAGCCGCTGGAGACCTACCCTGCGCTGACCCCGGATGCCCTGGCGGACGGTGAACAGACGGGTACCGCCATCGTGGTGCTGGGGGGCGGTAAACAGGCCAGCCCTGAGTATGCCGGTGAAACCCTGGCGGTGGATCCCCTGGCCCGGGTGCGTTACGGCGCCAGGCTGGCCAAAGCGACTGGCCTGCCGCTGCTCACCAGTGGCGGTGATCCCCGGGGTACCGGTGACTCCGAGGCAGAAGTCATGGCAGACACACTGGCGGAATTCGGGGTGGAGCGGGTGCTGATGGAGCGCCTCAGCAAGAACACCTGGGAAAACGCCAAGTTTTCTGCCGATATTTTACGCCGTCAGGGAATGGACCGGGTGATTCTGGTGACTCAGGCCTGGCATATGCGGCGCGCAGTCTACAGCTTTGAGCAGTTCGGTTTTGAGGTGATTCCTGCGCCAACGCTGTTTCGCAGTGTCGAACAACGGGTGTTGCCCTGGATGCCCCGGGCCAGCTCACTGTTTGAAAGCGCAACCGCCTTGCGTGAATGGCTGGGGCTGGCGGTGTATTCAGTCTTTTACGAACCGCCGGCGAACCTGACATACGATGATAATCAGCAGGCTCAACCCGAGGACGGGCCAGAGCCCCAGTAACCGGTAAGGGGTGCTGCCCTCGGTGGTGTAAATGGTGCCGGTGAGTACTGCTTCCTCAAAGCGGGGGATCAGGGTCTGAACATTGCCTTTGTGATCGATAATGGCGGTAATGCCGGTATTGGTGGCCCGCACCAGGTATTTGCCCAGTTCCAGCGCCCTTAACCGGGCAATCTGAAAATGCTGATGGGGCCCCCAGGAACGGCCAAACCAGGCATCATTACTGATGGTGATCAGATAGTCCGCCTCCTTGCCCAGGGAGCGCACCTGCTCCGGATACACAATTTCATAACATATGAAGGGTGCAAAGGTGGCACCGGCGGCCAACAGTGGTTGCTGATCATCGCTGCCCGGGGTGAAGCTGGACATGGGCAGATCGAAAAACGGAATCAGGCCGCGGATCACATCTTCCAGGGGCACATATTCGCCAAAGGGCACCAGCCGCTGCTTGTGATACACGCCGTTGCCGTTGCCCACGGATACGATACTGTTGAAATAATCGTATTCGGTTTCACCGGCCTGCCAGTAAGGGGTGCCGGTGATCAGGGCGGTGTTGGTATCTTTGGCTTTTAACTGCATACGGCCCATAAAATCCCGGGCTTCCTGATAGAACACCGGCAGTGCCGCCTCCGGCCAGATGATCAGATCCCGGTCCCAGTTGGCTTCCGTGTTGCGGCTGTAGGTGGCCAGTATGTTGTCCCGCTCTTTGGGATCCCACTTCTTTTCCTGGGGAATATTGCCCTGCACGATAGCAATGTCCAGTGAATCCTTGATGGAGGGTGTCACCCACACCTGAGTTTGCAGCCCGTAACAGGCGGCCCAGATGATCAGAATCAGCACCGCGGTTTGCCGCCGTTTTGCCGCTCTTTGTACGTAATACACCATCAGCGCTGCGGTCAGCGCCACTATCCAGCTCATTCCCAGTACACCGGTCACGGGGGCCAGGCCCGCCAGCGGCGTATCGATAAAGGCGTTGCCGGCATAGAGCCAGGGAAAGCCGCTCAGAAACCAGGATTTGGTCCACTCGAAAATAATCCACCAGGCGGGGAATGCCAGCCAGTACCAACGGTCCAGAGCCAGCTTCTGATAGCTCCAGGAAAACAGGCCAAAAAACAGGGCCAGGCCGGCGGCAAAGAGGCCGGTAAGAATGATGGACAGCCACTGGGGGGTATAGCCGTAAGTGTTGATGCTGATATAGACCCAGGAAACCCCGACTGCGTAAAAACCAAAGCCGTACAGCCAGCCGCGCAAAAAGCTGCGTCCGCCGGTTTGTCCTTCCAGCAGGGGGATAAAGAGCGCCACGGAAAGTATGGTGAGCGGCCAGAAATTGATGGGCGCAAAACCCAGAGGGAACAGGCCGCCCGCTATCAGGGCCAGCAGGTTACCCCGATAACCGGAGGTCCAGGAGGTGGTTATTTTCATGAGAATCCATTGCAACAGGCACTAAAACTTGGGGGCGATTATGACTGATTTTGATGGCATTTTGAAAAAAATGTGGCCAGGTGACGCCCGACAGGGGCGCCACCTTTACCGATGTCAGCGATTGTTCAGGAAGATACCGGCGTTACTTCCAGCAGGCGGATGGCCCGGTTGTCGGCATTCAGTACCTTGAATTGCAGATCGGCAATTTCAATGGCTTCTTCCCGCTTGGGCAGATGCCCGAAATTATTCAGCACAATGCCGCCGATGGTATCAAATTCATCTTCGCTGAACTCTGTGGAGAAGTGCTCGTTGAATTCGTCGATGGGCGTAATGGCCTTGACGATAAAGGACTGGTTGTCGGATTCCTTGATCAGGTAGTCATCTTCAAAGTCGTGCTCGTCTTCGATCTCGCCAACGATTTGCTCGAGTACGTCTTCGATGGTCACCAGGCCTGACATCACACCGTACTCATTGATGACGATCGCCATATGAGTACGCTTCTGGCGGAACTCCCTCAGCAGCACGTTCAGCCGTTTGCTTTCCGGTACAAAGCTGGCGGGGCGGATCAGATCTTTCAGCTGAACTTTTTCCAGGCGGTTCACGGTGGACAGGGGGAGCAGGTCCTTGGCCAGGAGTATGCCCACGATTTCATCCTTGCTGTCGCCGTAAACCGGAAACCGGGAGTGGGCGGAATCGATGATCTTGTCCAGGTACTGGTCCGGGGTGTCGTTAATCCCGATCATCACTGCCTGGGAAAGGGGCACCATGATTTCACGCACCTGCATGTCGGAAACCTGCAGGGCGCCCTGAATAATGCCCATGGCTTCGGCATCAATCAGATCGTTTTCCTGTGCGGTTTGCAGAACTTCCAATAACTCACTGCGGCTTTGCGGTTCACCCGAGAGAAAGGTGGTGATCTTCTCCAGAAAAGTACGGTTGGGTGAACCGTTTCTACTGTGGTCGTCGCTCATGCTTTCCGAGTCCTTTTTTATCGCTTGTTGGTATCGTTAGTGTGGCTGTTAAAGTTATCCGCATTATTTATTCGCAATGTCTATTCACGTTGTGAAAGAGCATAGGGATCGGAATATCCCTGGCTGGCCATGATGCGGGTTTCCAGTGTTTCCATTTCGCTGGCATCGGCTTCTTCCATATGGTCAAAGCCCAGCAGGTGCAGGGTACCGTGAATAGCCATATGGGCCCAATGGGACTCCAGCGATTTCTGTTGTTCCTGTGCTTCCTGTCTTACCACGGGGGCACAGATCACCAGGTCCCCCAGTAATTGCAGGGGAACCTCGTCCGGGGTGTCGAACGGGAAAGAAAGCACATTGGTGGGATTGTCTTTCTGGCGGTAGGTATTGTTCAGTTGCCGGCTCTCGTCACGGTCGACGACACGGATGGTGATTTCGATGGGCAGATCGTCGTTGGCGTTGAATTGCGCCAGATCCAGCGCCGCCAGAATCCATTGTTCAAATTGCCCCGGTTCGGGAACGTCGTCGTCTTCGCTGGCCAGCTGAAGATCCAGTTCAAGCGTTGCCATCGCTGCCTTGATCCTTGTCCTTTTTCTGTTTTTGTTCGGCGCTTTCAAAGTGATCGTAAGCTTCCACGATACGCTGAACCAGGGAATGACGCACCACGTCTTTGGCGGCGAAGTAGGTAAAGCCTATGCCGTCGATGCCATCCAGTACGTTGATGGCATGTTTCAGGCCCGATTGTACCCCCCGCGGCAGGTCGATCTGGGTGGCGTCACCGGTGATCACCGCTTTGGAGCCAAAACCGATCCGGGTCAGGAACATCTTCATCTGTTCCCGCGTGGTGTTCTGGCTTTCATCCAGAATAATAAAGGCGTTGTTCAGGGTGCGGCCACGCATATAGGCCAGTGGCGCCACTTCAATAATCTGCCGGTCGATGTATTTGTTCACCCGTTCAAAGCCCAGCATTTCATACAGGGCATCATACAGCGGACGCAGATAGGGATTGATCTTTTCTGCCAGATCTCCGGGCAGAAAGCCCAGCTTTTCGCCGGCTTCCACCGCAGGGCGTACCAGCAGAATGCGGCGGACTTCTTCTGCCTCCAGCGCCTGCACGGCAGCGGCCACTGCCAGATAGGTCTTGCCGGTACCTGCCGGGCCAATACCAAAATTGATATCGTGGCGCATGACATTGCGCACGTAGGCTCTCTGGTTGTCGCCCCGGGGCTTGATGTAGCCTTTGCGGGTGATAATGGTCAGTTCTTTGGTGTCCTGGTCTTCGGCCAGTGCTTCCACTACGGGGTTATCCTTATTGTCATCCTCGGGGTCAGGCTGACGCCGGTTAAGACATTCGCTGAGTTGCAGGTGTACGGTCGCGGGAGTGATTTCACTGCGATTGGAGGCGGCATAAAGCTGGTCGATCACTTCTTCCGCCGTCAGGAGGGAGTCTTCCGACATGCCCGTCAGCTCAAAGTTGTTGCCGCGGTTTTTGATTTCGATATCCAGCCGGGTCTCAATCTGGTGAAGGTGCTCATCAAACTGTCCGCACAATCGGGCCAGACGCCGGGAGTCATTGGGCTCCAACTTCAAGTGTTTACTGATAACTGATGTGTTCAACGTACTTTAAACAGCTCCTGAAATTCCGGTACATGCTGTAAGCATATAATGAAGTTTCTGACAGGGGAAGCATTGACGAAGGCTATAACCATAGGCTTTTTGGTTATTAAAACGTGCGGTAATAACCCTTTGAAAATGCATGGCTTTTGAGGTTTGTCAGCCGATCAGCTCAAGGAAGCTTCCCCGAAGTGAATTTGGCAGGGCTTCTTCAATCATCACGTCCACGAACTTGCCGATCATGTCATCGTCGTCGTGGCGGAAGTTCACCACCCGGTTGTTTTCTGTGCGGCCCTGCAGTTGGCCCGGATCTTTTTTGGAAATGCCGTCCACCAGAATTCGCTGGGTGCTGCCCACCATGCGGCGGCTGATTTCCTGGGCCTGTTGATTAATACGATGTTGCAACAGGGCCAGGCGACGTTTCTTTTCCTCTTCCGGCGTATCATCCGGCAAATCGGATGCCGGGGTACCAGGGCGGGCACTGTAAATAAAACTGAAGCTGAGATCAAAGCCCACGGCCTCGATCAGTTTCATAGTGGCCTCGAAATCCGCTTCCGATTCGCCGGGGAAGCCGATAATAAAATCCGATGACATGCAGAGATCCGGGCGCACCTTGCGCAGGGCGCGAATCTTGGATTTGTACTCCAGCGCGGTGTGTCCCCGCTTCATCATGGCCAGAATGCGATCGGAACCGCTCTGTACCGGCAGATGCAGGTGGCTCACCAGTTCCGGCACCTTGCCGTACACCTCGATCAGGGAGTCGCTGAACTCCACCGGGTGAGACGTGGTAAAGCGGATGCGGTCGATGCCGTCTACCTTGGCCACCTGGGTGATCAGCTCGGCCAGATCAATCAGTTCGCCGTCGTTGTTCTCACCGCGGTAGGCATTCACGTTCTGGCCCAGCAGATTGACCTCGCGCACACCCAGCGATGCCAGATGCTGGATTTCTGCCATCACATGCTCGAACGGCCGACTGACTTCCTCCCCCCGGGTGTAGGGCACCACACAGAAAGTGCAGTACTTGCTGCAGCCTTCCATGATGGAGACAAATGCTTTTGGACCTTCCACGCTGGGTTCGGGCAGGGAATCGAACTTTTCGATTTCCGGGAAGGATACATCCACCACCGCAGAATCGCCTTTCTGCACATTCTCGATCATGCCGGGAATACGGTGCAGGGTCTGGGGGCCAAAGACCATGTCCACATAGGGCGCCCGCGCCCGGATGGCGTCGCCTTCCTGGCTGGCCACACAGCCACCCACGCCGATAATCAGGCCGGGTTTCTGGTCTTTCAGCTTGCGCCAGCGGCCCAGCTGGTGAAATACCTTTTCCTGGGCTTTCTCGCGGATGGAGCAGGTGTTGAGCAGCAGAATATCCGCCTCTTCCGGGTTATCCGTTTCCTCCAGGCCATGGGTTGACTCAAGCAGATCCGCCATGCGGGCAGAATCGTACTCGTTCATCTGACAACCGTGGGTTTGGATAAATAGCTTTTTCGCCATGGAATTAACTTCTCTAACACTGCTCAAATTGACTGGAACGGCGCATTATACCTAGGCAAATGGGGATGTCACAGGTTTCCCGAAAGGCGTGCAGATGCGGGAAACAGCCGGTTCCGTTTTACATGCCCTCTAATGGGGGTAAAATGCCGCAAAATCAACAAATAAGGTCAGTTTATGGGAATACAGAGGTTACCGGGTTACCTGCTGGGGTGCCTGTTGCTGTTGTTCAGCGTTCAGCTCTGGGCCAAACCACTGCCGGTGAATACCCGCCTGGGGGGCGATTTTCAGCTACCCAGTACCCTGCAAGACAGTGAGGGTAAGCCAGGGAAACCCGCCAGTCTGTCGGATTTCAGGGGCAAGGTGGTGTTACTCAACTTTGGCTACACCCATTGTCCGGATATTTGCCCCATGGTGGTGGCCCGTATGACACAAGTGGTAAAACGCCTGGGGGAAGACGCCGCTAAAGTGCAGGGCGTGTTTGTGACCTTTGATCCCGAGCGGGACACGGTGGAGCGGCTCCATGAGTACCTGCAGTATTTTAATCCCGGCTTTGTAGGCTTCAGCGGTACGGAAGCGCAGATCAAACAGGCGGCAAAGCAGTTTGGTGTTATCTATATGCCCCAACGGGGAGATTCAGCGGCGGGCACCCTGTTCACTCACAGTGATTTTATTTACCTGCTGGATCGGCAGGGTCGGGTTCGGGCGCTGTTTGCCACCGACAAGCCGTTGCAGGAAATGGTGGAGGATGTGCGCAGCCTGCTGGAAGAAAGCGACTGACTGCATACGTCAGCAGAACGCATCACTAAAAGTCATAGCGGTAAGCATTAATGAGGCAAAAAATGACAAAGATTAAAACCCTGACGACGGTTCTATTGGCCCTGCTGTTGTTTCCTGTAGCGGTTCTGGCCGCGGGCAACAAACTGACCATCAGCGAAGGCTGGGTACGTGCGGTACCACCGGTATCCAAAAATACCGCCGCCTATTTCACCATTCATAACGGCTTTAAAAAGGACGAAACCATTCTGCACCTGGAGAGCCCGGTGGCCGAGCACACGGAGCTGCACACCATTATAGTGGAGCCGAATGGCGCCAAACGCATGCAGAAAGTACCCCACGGTGCGATCAAGGCCGGCGGTGAACTGGCGTTAAAACCCGGCGGCTACCATTTGATGCTGATCGGACTTAAAAAGCCTTTGAAAGAGGGTGACAAGGTGTCGGTGGACATTATTTTCCAGCATGCCGGCAAGCAAACGGTAACATTACCCGTAAAAATGGGTGCACCGCAGGAAGAGTCCTCCCACCATCACCATCATCACTAAGACCATCATCATTACGTTTGGGGAACAGGGATATGCTGGATAAGGAATTACCCGAGTTCGACAGTTTTTATTTCTCCGCCTGTGGTTACCGCCACAAGGTCTATCAACTGGGAGATGGCGACGGCCCCGGTGTGCTGCTGATTCAGGAGCTGCCGGGCATTTTGCCGGAAACCATTGAGTTTGCGGAGCGCCTGCATCGCGACGGCTTTACCGTTTACATGCCCCATTTGTTCGGCGCAGTAAACCGCAAAGGGGGAGAGCCCCTGAAGAATCTCGCCAAGATTTGCGTCAGCTTTGAATTCAGGATGATGGCCACCCGCCGCAAGAGCCCGGTGGCTGACTGGCTGCGAGCGCTGGCCAAACGCATGAGCGATGAATGCGGCGGGCCGGTGGCCGCCATTGGCATGTGTTTTACCGGCAGCTTTGCCCTGGCACTGATGATGGACGATACCATCGCCGCGCCGGTGATCTGTCAGCCCGGCCATATGGATGGCATGTTCACCCGCGAGCAGCGGGGTACCCTGGGGGTGACCGAATCCGAGATCAAAGCTTCGGTGGCCCGCTCGGAAAAAGATAATGTGCCCGTGATGGGATTCCGTTTTACCCATGATGTGATGTGCCCCAAGGCCCGGTTCGATTATCTGGCGGATCTGTTTAACGAACGCTTCCGCCGCTTCGAGATTGATTCCTCCCTGTTTAACCGCCATCGCATTCCACTGAAAGCCCATTCGGTTTTTACCGTGGACTATGTGGACGACCCCGAACACCCCACTCGCAAGGCGTACGATACCCTTGTGGATTTCCTGAATGAGAGACTCAGGTCACAGAGCGGTGCCGGAGCCGCCTGATAGCGGGTTTCAAATCATTGTCGCGGGGCTATACTTAGTCGAAACGGATTGTATACGCCCCTGCGTGGAATGCCCGCGCTAAGATGATGTTTCTGAATGAAGTTCTGTATGCGCCTGCTTACCCTGGCCGGCTTGTTCTGGATATTGGTCTGCCCGGCACGGGCTGATGCGCTGGTCGATGAGTTGGTATTGGACAGCGGTTTTCGCTCGGGTCCGGTCACTGCTCATGAGTACCTGGTGGACCATGACAAGGCACTGAGCTTTGCAACCGTCAGCGCCCGCACCGACTGGCGCAGATCAGGCGATAAAACCCTGAACTTTGGTGTCAGCGATGCGGCGGTCTGGGTAAGGTTTGAATTAGTTAACCCCAGGCAGCAGGAACAATCCCTGTTGCTGGAATTTGCCCAGCCGCTGCTGGATCAGATTGACCTGGCCCTGGATTATGCCAATGCGCCTGACAGGCAGGTCGTGGTGGGGGATTCAGTGCCCCGTTTTGGTCGCTTGCTGCAGCATGGCAACTTTCTGATCCCTGTTAGCATTCCCCCCGGTGAAACCCTGACAGTCACCGGGCGTGTTTTTTCCAAAACCACCCTGCAGATTCCCATCCGTTTGTGGCGCTACCAGGATTTTATAGAAAGTAATTTTTTTGAGCTGACCCTGTACGGGGTTTTCTTTGGCTTGCTGTTTGCCATTGGTTTGTACCATCTGTTTATTTTTGCCGCGGTCAAGGAAATGAGTTTTCTCTACTACGCCCTGACCAATTTGTCGTTGCTGGGGGTGTTTCTGGGGTTGCGGGGAGTGCCCGGGGTGTTCTTCTGGCCCGGACAGGTGTTTGTAAATGACCTGTTTCTGTTGTACTCCATTTGCGGAGGCGTGCTGTTTCCCTGCCTGTTTACCCGCGATGTGCTGATTGTTCCCCAAGCCAGGCCTTTTTTGGCCAAGGTGCTGAATTCCGTGTGCGTTGCCGCACTGATCATGGCGTTAGTGGTGCCCTTTATTGATTACCATGTGCTGGTGCTGCCCCTGCTGGCACTGGCCACCATTTCTCTGGGGGTGAATGGTTTTACCCACATTATCCGCTTTCTGGACGGCTACCTGCCGGCTAAGTATGTATTGTTGGCGGGCATCTTTACCATTATCGGCCTGGTGGTGGCGGTGCTGGAAAAAACCGGTTTTCTGCCCAGTAATGAACTGACTATCGGGGCGTCCTACGTGGGGGTGAGCATTATGACCATGCTCTATTCCTTTGCCCTGGCCTACCGCATGACCATGGACCGGGATCTGCGCCTGAAAGCCCAGGAGGAGTCCGTAAAAGCGCAACAGGAACTGATTGAATCCCAGCGCAAACTGAGTGCAGAGCTGGATCAGCGGGTGCACGAACGCACCGAAGAGCTGCAGCTGCTGAATGCCCGGCTGAAGGTGTTAAGTACCACGGACTCCCTGACCCAGCTGCGCAACCGGCACTTTTTTGATGAAGTCTTTGCCAGTGAGTTTTCCCGTGGTTACCGGGAGCGCACCCCCATTGCGATTCTGCTGATGGACCTGGATCACTTTAAACGGTTGAATGATACCTATGGCCACCTGTTTGGTGATGCCTGCCTGCAACAGGTGGGGGCGCGTATCCGCCAGATAGTGAAACGGCCTTCCGATGTGGCGGCCCGATACGGTGGTGAGGAATTTATTATTCTGCTGAACAACACCGGTATAGAAGGGGCCCGCAATGTGGCCGAGCAGATCCACCAGGCGTTTTCCCGTTCCCCCATAACCTGGGGGGAGCAGACGGTGACAGTCACTGTCAGTATCGGTGTGGTGAGTGTGGTGCCCGATGATTCCAATTCCTACGAAACCATTATCAAGGCAGCGGATGATCTGCTGTATCAGGCCAAAGCCAACGGGCGCAATCAGGTGTTGTCGCGCGCACTGGATGGCTAAGCATCCGGTGCGCTTGCCTGGTGGCCGGGGAGCGCTTTTTCAGGCGATTGTTTTTTAATGAAGCCGGTATTTAATGAAAGAGCAGCGACTTGGAGCAGGTGTCAGTATTCTCCTGCAGGCACACCTGAAACTGATCGTTGTTACCCACCCTGGACCAGAAGAAAGTCCGACCCGACGCTTTGCCCGTTTTTTCCGGCTGTCCGTTTTTCAGTATCGTAACCGGGCCGGGGGCGTCCCAGGAAAAACTCAGTAACCGGAATATAAAGAACTGATAGTTGTCCACGTCGGTAATGGTTACCGGTGGTTGCGGTGGCGTTTCCAGCGGGTATTCATTGGATACCATGCGCCCGGTGAGATACACGGGGTTTTCCTCTTGCGCCACCTGGTCCTTGAGTTGCTGCTGCAGTGCGCCAGCGGTTTGTGGATCCCGCGTTGCCCCCTGAACGACTAACGCAAAATGAAACTGTCGTAACCCTGACTCGCTGGCATCCATGGAAAGCACATGGCCGCCCCGGGTAATGCCGTTATCACTGCCGGTCCAGCTGTTATCCGTAGCCTCGTTAATACCGAACCGTACTTCTTCGTCTGAAATCAGCAGGCTGTTCTCCAGATCAAAATGCCGGGGTAAAAAGATTTCCGTGGGCGAATCACTGTGGCGCCCCTGCCATACCACCCAGAGAAACTCGTTGTGTTTAAAAAGCTGTTTATCATCAAAGGGAATGGCCGCCCATTGTGGTGTCTGCCCAGCGCCATCCGTCGGCAGGTTGTTGTAGTAGAAACTCACCAGATTGCCCTGTAGCCGGCGCGGAAACGCCTGCTGAATAATATGCTGGTCCACGGTCAGTTCATTACCCTTGATGGCAGAAAAATCCTCGTCGTTCCAGCCGTCGCCTTCGGTGACTACTTTGTTGGGATTGCCGTTCATCAGCTCGTTATGCTGGTCCTTGTAAATATCCCAGTGCCACTGGGTGCCGGCGATGGGGCGGGTGGCAAAATCCAGATGCCGGTCTTTTTGCGGGCGTTGGTGATCACTGGCACTCAGGGCCTGATACACGCCTTTTACCATACGCACATAATCCTGATGGCCGCCATCCTGATTCCCAAGCCACATACCAAATTCACCCAGCATCATGGGCATGTTCAGAAAATCCGCTTCCTCGCGGATACGATCCAGGTTTTCAAAGTACTCGGCGTTTTCCACCCGGTTCAGATTGCTCACACCCATACGCGCTGCATCATAAAAATGGGGTGCAAACACATAACCGGGCCCGGGCAATTCCTTCAGGTAACCGCCACCGGTAGGTGGGGTAAAAAAGCCGGCATTGGTATCCCAGAACACCATGGGTTCGGCGTACACCCACTGGTTTTGCCAGCCGGTGTTATCCATGATAGCGCGGACTTTTTTATAAAACGGCCAGAGCCTTTCATTATCAAAAAAGTCGGCCTGATCTTTATGCCCTCTGCCGTAGATAGGTTCGTTGAAAGGTTGCACTCCGGTAATGTAAGCAAACTCATCGGGGGTGAATTTGGCTTTCAGATAATCCAGGGCATGTTCAAGCTGCCACAGGAATTCGTCCTGCACGTAGCGGGTGCCTTTATCGGTTTCCACGGGAGCGTTATCAAAGAAATACTGGTAACCCCGACGCACCGCAAAATTGGTGACGTTGTTCTGGCTCCAGGCAAAACAGATAATGCCGCAACCGCTGGGAGGGTAATCACCACCATCGATAATCCACTTGGGAGCACCGTTGCCGGTGTGGGGCATGTTTTCTGTAAACAGGTGGCGGGAATACAGATCCACATGGTAATCCAGGTACACATAAATGCGCTCGTTAGTGGCCGCCCGGATCTGTTCCGCCAGGGCGTCCAGGTAGTCGGTATCCAGCACATCCACCTGGGGGTGAGTGCCTTCCCAGGCCAGGGTAAAGCGCACCATGTTGCTGCCGGCGTACTGACGCATCAGGCGGAAACTGGTGGCGGCATCGGCAGCGGTATGAAAAGGTTTAAAGCCGGTTTCCACCAGCTTTACGGAGCCTGAGGTATTCCAGCCCCGGAAAAACACTTCTCGGCCGGTTTCGTCATAGAAAGCCGGGTAGGTAATGACACCGTCTTTGAGGTGAAGGGTTTTGTCGGCAATAACGATGCTGGCCTGGTTGTGAGCGGACAGCAGCAGGCCGCAGATCAGTAAGAATGTGTTGAACCAGCCCTTCCCCATAGTGGTATCCCTGTTGGTTTGCAGTCGTTAATCAGTCCCGTGAGCGGGGCTTTTTTTATGAAATGTGCATATTATGAGATGCGTACTCTCTGTTCTGCAGCATCTGGCATCTATTATTTGGCACGATGGTGCTTGAAAGCTATCAACAATCCGCTGGAATGTCACTGACTCTAAGGGACAGGGGGTGGGCCACTCGTGTCCAGCTGGTCCATTTGAAGATCCGGGGGGAGCTAAAGGGGAAAACTACGGGGGAGAGCTACGGGGGACAGGAAGAGATAACCGAGCCGTTAAAGCATCTCAGGGCTAACTCCGGGTAGTCAAGATATTGCCACCCACTATCAGTGGCCTCCCCGTTGGGATGCCTTGAGCCCGGAGTAAGACGGGTTATCAATGGCCAGCCGGGCTGTGGTGATGTCCCGCAGTGCCTGCAGCAGAGCAGGGTCGTTGTGATTGATAGCGCCGTTGCGGATCTGCTGGCACAGTAACTCGTTCAACGCCGCCAGGGATTCCTTCGCAGCGGACTGATCCGCTTGCAGCAGACCGATCAATGCCTGACGCACCCTGCTTTCCGCCGCCTGTTGCTGATCCAGCTCCCGCCCCAGAATCGCCAGCATATGGCAGGCCACCTTGATATGAAACGCTGTGTGCCTGTCTACCTGCGGGGCCACGGTGGTGGTAAGAAACCCCTGAATGGCCTGAATCAGATCGGATGCGGAAGGGTGGCTGAGTGACATGGTGGGATCCCCGTAAACAGTTAACTGAGCAGGTTGAGAATGTCGATTTCGGTTTCCGATACCCGGCGGCCGATGGCGGCCAGTTCCAGAGACGGGTTCAGCCCGCTGGTGTAGCAGTTGGCCTGGAACAGGCAGATAATGCCCCAGCGCAGGGTGCCGAACACCTGCCAGTAGCGCAGCTCTTCACGGCTGACCCGGCGCCCGGTCTGTTCCTCATAGGCCTCCAGCAGGGAATCGATGCTGCCAAAACCCCCGACCGGCAGATCACTGCCAAAGCACCAGGCATTCACACACAACCACCCCAGATCCTCGATCGGGTTGCCCAGGTGGCAAAGCTCCCAATCCAGCACCGCGGCAATGCCCGTGTCATCAATCACCAGGTTGCCGTTGCGGAAATCCCCGTGCACCAGAGTTAACGGTTCGTCCGGTGGCGCCTGTTCCCGTAACCAGCGAAACGCCACTTCAAATACCGGCGAGGGTTGCTGATAACTGAGGTACAGGGTTTCCAGCGAATCCAGCTGTTTCAGCGGCGACTGGTCTTCCAGATGATCCTGAACTTCATTAAGGGGCACCTGATGTATCCGGCCCAGAACCTCGCCACATTGCCGGGCCAGATTTTCCCGGACACCGGCCAGATCCGGATTACGCAGGATTCGCCGGGGAATGGTTTCCCCTTCCACGCAACTCATGACATAGCCTTCCCCCAGGTGATCTTCCGGTGCCACACAGAACAGAATCTCGGGCACCGGCACCTGAAAGCGGCCGCAAAGCCGCTGTGCCGCGGCTTCTGTCTGCTTGGCGATCGAAGTGGAAAACTGCGAGGCCTGCTGAATGGAGGAGCAGCGGAAGATGGCGGCGATACAGGTATCCGACGCTTCCGCCGTGGTGAATTCAAAACGCCAGGTTTCTGCCGACGCGCCACCGGAAAGGGCATGGAGGTTGTGGATCTGCACATTGGTTTCCCGGTATTTGCGGAAACAGGCTGCCAGCCTGTCGGCCATCGCTGCCGGGTCTTTATCGCCGTATTCAGACTGCGCTTGCTCAAACACCGCTTGCTCAGACATCTTTGCCCACCGGCCTGCCGTTCACCATCTGGTCCAGATATTCTGTCATGCCGTAACCGATTTTGCCGTCGCACTGTACCTGGGTAAAACCCTCGATAATGCGGGTTTTCATCCATTCGCCGTCGTCTTTCTGGCGGCGATTGCGCAGGGGGATCAGCGACAGGACATTGCCTTCCACTTCATATTCCCGCTGGGCGGTTTTGGCCCACAGGCCATAGCCCCGGGGGTAATAATTGTCATCGTAATCGGTGGTCAGTCGGGCATCTTCAATCATGTGGTATTCGTTGCCTTCCAGAGTCATGCCCCAGATAAACTGCTTGCCACTGGCCATGGTCACGATGGACACATTCATAGCGAAGTCTTCGGTAAAATTGATGGGCAACCAGCGATACCAGTACAGATTCTGCCAGTAGCGTGGCCCCCAGGAATGATCCCGCAGACCCAGGCCGGTTACCTGAAAGGTCTGGTCGCCAACGCTGATAGTGCCTTCCCCGGCCATGTGCTGTTCATAGTGGCCGCGGGCAAAGGATTCTTCGGGGTTTTCCTCAATGGGATTGCCCTCGTCATCTACTGCCTCGCCACCGTACACCGGTGACACGCCCCGGTAGCTCAGCTTGATGTCGCAAGGCACCATGGGGTTGTTGGCAAAGGCCGCTTTGGGGTTTTCCATTTCGGTGGGATCTTTCAGCAGGCAGACTTTGCCGGAATAGTTCAGAGTGAGTTGCCTGAACGGATCCTGTACCTCGAATGCCATGCCACCGGCGGCAATCGCATCATTGCGGCCTTTGTTTTCCGGCCGCTGGAACATAAAGGCGACGCTGCCGTCGGGCAGGTACAGGCAGCAGGACACTTCTGAATGGCCTTCGTTGGGGCGGTTGCCCACCCGGAACCAGCCCCCCATTTTCTGGCGGTGATCAAACAGGTTGATATACATGCTCTCATTGAAATTGCTGGCAGCTTCAATGGGGTGGGTGTATTCGTCTTCCGGTTCAAGGCGTATGCGTTGGTTTTTCCCTAGGTCCATAGTCTTTCTCGTTTTATATCAAGTAGCTTTACGAATATACGGAAACTGGTCAGTCACTACAAGGCCTAAAAATGCCCCCGGCACATTCTGGGTGGCGGGGGCGCAGATTGCGGGGCAGTGAATTACATAGGCTGCTTCCTACATGGGCTGCTTAAGAGTCACCAGAATCACCACCGCAATCAGAATAAACACCGGTATTTCGTTAAACACCCGGAAAAAGGTTTCACCGCGGGTGTTTCTGTCCTCGGCGAACTTCTTCAGCAGGCGGCCGCAGGCATGGTGGTAACCTATCAGCAGAATCACCAGGGTGAGTTTGATATGCATCCAGGGTGCCTGGCTGAAATATTCGCTCCAGCGGTCCAGCAGCAACCACAGGCCCAGTACAACCGTTACCACCGCCGAAGGTGTCATGATGCCGCGATACAGTTTGCGCTCCATGATTTTGAAACGCTCGCTGCCTTTGGTGTCGCCTTCGCTGAGCGCCTGGGTGTGATACACAAACAAACGCGGCAAATAAAAAATCGCCGCAAACCAGCACACCACCCCAATAATATGAAAGGCCTTAACCCATAGCATATGTCACCTCAAACTTTATAGAACCGCTCTATTTCCTGGCGGGTTACAATGCCGTACACCCGGTAAATATTGGGGGCGTTCATGCGCCTTACGTACACGGCATCTGCGGAATGCTTGTCCATTTCATCCAGCGCTTCTTTTAATGTGGCGCTCATCAATACCGGCACCACATCCAGACGGCTGGCAGGCATGTGCAGCAGATCAATCACATCCGGAATTTTTTCCTTGGTTTCCTTGTTCTGAATAAAGTTAACCAGGTCCACTGCATGCAGCAGTTTAATCGGAACACCGTCTTCCTCAATCAGAATCCATGCCGGCTGCTTTTCAATAATGTTCAGGGCTTCTTCGTAAGGCAGTTTCTGCTCCAGCCGTTTAAAGCTGCGGTTCATTACCGCCGGTACCGCGGCGCTGTGCAGGTGTCGGCCCAGGGCGGTGGATTTCAGTTCAATGCCCTGCTGGGCCAGCGCCATCTGAAAAATACTTTTTTGCCGGAATACCTGGGATGTCGCCAGACTGGCTACCACAACCCCCAGCATACCGGGAAAAATAATATTGGGATTGGCAGTAAGCTCCAACAAGGCGATTAATGCTGCCAGTGGTGCCTGCAGCGTGGCCGCCATCATGGCCCCCATGCCGATGATCACATACAGTCCCGGATCCGCACCGGGCAGAATCTTGCTGACCAGAAACCCGAAGGCGCCGCCGGCCGTAGCGCCGATCACCATGCAGGGGCCGATGATACCCGCCGGCAAACCGCTGGCAGCACAGACACTGCTGGCCAGCAGCTTGAACAGGCAGATCAGTAACAGGCTGCCAAAAGCAATTTCACCGATCACCGCCCGGTCCACCGTGTCGTAACCAATACCCATGACCTCGGGAATCAGCAGGCCTAAAACGCCCATGATGACTCCGGCGGTCAGAAACCTCAGGAAGATGTTGCGGTCTTTGGACAACACCTGCAGCCAGTAGGTAGTGGTAATAAATGCCGCCGCGAGACAGCCAATGGCAACTCCGGTTCCCAGCAGAAAAGGCACTTCGTAGAGGGAATGAAGACTGATGCTGGCCGGTAACTGAAAAGCCGCTTCGTGGCCGTAAACCGCCCGGGTCAGAATAGTCCCTACCACAGATGCCAGAATGATGGGCGTAAAGGTGGCGATACTGTATTCCAGCATCACCACTTCCATGGCAAAAATAACGCCCGCCAATGGCGTGTTGAATGAGGCGGATATCGCAGCGGCCACACCACAGCCCACCAGAATTCTCAGGCTGTTATTGGGCAGGCCGGCCCATTGGCCGATCAGGCTGCTGCTGGCGGCACCAATATGTACCGCCGGGCCTTCGCGGCCCATGGAATGGCCGCTCATCAGGCTGATGGCAGCACCAAAAAACTGCACCATCAGGCTGCGTGCCGATATCACGCCCTGATGCAGGTTAAAACGCTCCATCACATAAGCCACACCGCTGCGCTGCAGGTATTTGGGCAAGCGGAAGAAAATCAGTGCGATAACAAGGGCGCCGGCGATGGGCAGGGATACCCGCCACACAGCGTCCAGCGATTCAAAATCCTCGGCACCACCACGAAACCCCAGGGTAAGAGGCACCTCGATAAACTGACGGAACAGCAGGATCATCAAACCACTGGCCAGGCCTGCCAGAATCCCCAGTAATGAAAGCAGCGGTACTGCATCGATATGCGACAAACGATGCCGGATTGCGTCTAGATCGATTCCCATGGTGAAGCGTTACAGGCTCGCGAATGGTCTAAGCTGAAAAAGTGATTCGCATTGTACGCCATGGCGGCGTTGATAAAAAACGAATGAGGCCTTAACCGGGTTTGTTTTTGTTACAGGCCGCCAGTATCATTGGTGCGAATTTCAATTTTCAGGTCAATGGTTTACGTAAAGGTTCAAGTTGTGAAAGTAGGCATTGTAGGCGGCACCGGCTATACAGGTGTGGAGTTGCTTCGGCTACTGGTTCAGCATCCTGAAGTGGAGTTGACAGCCGTTACCTCCCGCTCGGAAGCCGGTCAGCGGGTGGATTCCCTTTATCCCAATCTGCGGGGGCATCTGGACCTGCCGTTTTCAGAACCCTCTCTGGATTCCCTCGGCCAGTGTGATCTGGTGTTTTTTGCCACCCCTAACGGTGTGGCCATGAAAATGGCCCGGGAACTGGTGGAAAAAGGCGTCAAGATAATTGATCTGGCGGCGGACTTCCGTTTGCGGAACCCCGCCACCTGGTCGGAATGGTACGGCGACGGTGAAGGCCATGCCTGCCCCGATATTCTTGATCAGGCGGTTTACGGCATGCCGGAACTGAACCGGGATGCTATCGCCAAGGCGCAGGTAATTGCCAACCCCGGTTGTTACCCCACCGCGGTGACCCTGGGTTATGTGCCTTTGCTGGAAGCCGGACTGGTAGATACCGCCCACCTGATCGCCGATTCCAAATCCGGTGCCAGCGGTGCCGGCCGACAGGCCAAACTGGGCACCCTGTTATGTGAAGCCAGTGAAAGCATGAAAGCCTATGGTGTACCCGGTCATCGTCACCTGCCGGAAATTACCCAGGAATTAACCGGTGTGGCCGGCCAGCCGGTGAACATCACCTTTGTGCCCCATCTCACACCCATGATCCGTGGTATTCATGCCACCTGTTATTCCACCCTGAAAACCTCCGGGCAGGACCTGCAGGCGCTCTATGAAAATCGTTATGCCGATGAACCCTTTGTGGATGTGATGGAGCCGGGTTCCCATCCGGAAACCCGTAGCGTGCGCGGCTCCAACAATTGCCGGATTGCCATTCATCAGCCTCAGGGCGGTGATACTGTGGTGGTACTGTCGGTGATTGATAATCTGGTGAAAGGCGCAGCCGGTCAGGCGGTGCATAACATGAATATCATGAGCGGTTTTGAAGAAACCCTTGGTATTGACCAGGTGGCAGTCATGCCATAACCCTCCGAGCCCCTTTTATGGCTTCAGCAAAACGTAAAACCACCGGTACACCGGACACCCGCATGATTCTTGTGCCCTATGAAAAAGGCCGCAAGGCCAAGCGTGTGCTGTTGGTATTATTGCTCCTCGTGCTTTGTGGTGCTGCCGCTTTTGGCGGCGGTTTTTTGCTGGGTGTGGAAGAACAGACCAACGCCGTGGTGGAGCGGGATGAGCTGGTTATAAAAACGGCGGATTTAGATAAAAAAATCATACAGTTGCAAGAACAGGTCGCAATTTATAAACATGGTAGCGAACTTGAGAAGCAAGCCACTGAAAGAGTACGTCAGGAGAACGTACAATTGCAGAACCGGGTGTCCGAACTGGAAGAAGCTGTCACCTTCTACAAGGGCATCATGGCGCCAAAAAGCAATGACAAGGGGCTGCGGATCGAAAAAGCAACAGTCGAATCCACCAAGGACCCCAACCGCTTTCGTTACAAAATTGTGTTAACGCAAGTGGCTGATAATCGGTCATATGTTCAGGGCAGGGTGCACATCAATATTCACGGACTGGATAACGACGAGAAAAAGGCGCTCTCAGTGGCTACACTGACGGAAGACATGACTTCCGACGGCGCCAAGTTCAAGTTTCGGTACTTTCAGGACGTGTCGGGCGAAATCGAGATGCCCAACGGCTTTATACCGGAACAGATCGAAGTGATAGCGCAATCAACCGGGCGTAAAGCCATGCGTCTGGAAAAGAAATTTGACTGGATACTGGAAGAGGTGAAAAGCGATGTGGGGCAAGGATAAGACCAAAAAAGTAGATTTTGACCGCCACGCGGGTAAAACCACCATGATTGCCCAGGGCACTGAGCTGAAAGGCGACATCGCGTTCGAAGGTGGATTGCTGGTGGAAGGCTGCATCAAGGGCAATGTGACCGCCGAGCCCGGCAGTGATGCCCTGTTGCGCCTGAGTGAAGTGGGCCGTATCGACGGTGAAATCAATGTGCCCAATGTGGTTATCAACGGCAAGGTCACCGGTAATGTCTTTTCTTCCGGGCACGTGGAACTGGCCGCCAAAGCCGTGGTCAATGGAGATGTTCACTACAATCTGATCGAGATGGTGATGGGTTCTGAGGTGAACGGTTCGCTGCTCCATGATCAGCATGAAGGAGCATCCTCCAGCCCAAAGTCTGAGGCCAAATCCGTGGTTAATCTGGGCGAAAAATCCAAGCCCAAAACCAAAGACGCTGCGGCAACTGCCGATGGGGCCAAAGATGCGGCCAGGAAGGAAGAATCGGCCTGAGGCTTGTTAACAGGTCCTTATTGTTGACTGTTTTACTCGGTCTTATGATAATGTGAGCCAGTTTCAACGCTTTATTGAGGTCGAGTCTATGGCTGATAACAGCCAATTAATCTCCATGTCAGACAGCGCAGCCCGCAAGGTGAAGAGCCTGATCGATGAAGAAGACAACGATCAGCTCAAGCTCCGGGTGTATATCACCGGGGGTGGCTGCGCCGGTTTTTCCTATGGTTTCAGCTTTGATGAGGGCTCCAAGGATGATGACACCGTAGTAGTAAAGGACGGTGTCACCATGCTGGTGGATTCTCTCAGCATTCAGTACCTGGCGGGATCCGAGGTGGATTACACCGAGGGCTTGCAGGGCGCCCGTTTTGTTATCCATAATCCCAATGCGGAAACCACCTGCGGGTGCGGTTCGTCGTTCTCCATGTAAACCTATTCCTTTAACGAGTAATCACCGTGAAGCAATTGCTACTCATTATGGGCTGGTTAATTGCTTCCAGCGCCCTGGCTGAGCCCCGAATCACTTCCCATGTGCTGGCTGAAGATACCGGCAGCGTCAGCTATGTAGCCCGTATCGAAGCCCACAGCAGGGAGGAGATCGAAACCCTGATAACGCGGGCGGAATCTGTGATTGAGCAGGTAATAGCCGGGGCAAAGGTGGAGCCCATCCAGTTTGTGCTGCATGGTGACGAGGTGCGCTTTTTCTTTCGCCGCAATTATCAGCAGAACAAGATGCTGGTGGACCGGGCGGCGCGGCTGGATGCCTTCAACGTCATTGATATCAAGGTCTGCGAAACCTGGATGCGCTTTAACGATGAGGGGTTAAGTGAGCTTTATCCCTTTATCGAAACCGTGCCTTTTGGCCCCGGCGAGGAAAAACGCCTGATCAGTGAAGGTTATCTGTACTTCTGAAAGGGCCTGTCATAGGCCAGCACCGGGATTACCCGGGTGAATGGCGCCCAGAATCACCGGCTTGCGCGCCCCGGTGACGGTCATGGTGGCCAGGGCCTTGCCTTCCAGGCAAGCTTTGGCCAGCCAGGCAAAACCCACTGCTTCTACCCAGTCCGGGGCTATTCCAAGGGCCGCGGTGGAGTCCGTTGGTAACCCCGTCAGTGCGGCAATCCGCTCTGTGAGCAGTGAATTAGCCGCGCCACCGCCGCAGATATACACCTCTTCAGCCCCCGGGCAAAACTGAGTTACCCCATCCGCAATCGTCTGTGCGCTTAATTCGCACAGGGTTCGTTGTACGTCCGCCGGCCTGTGAGTCTTGATCATGGCACTTGTCAGGCCCAGATGGTCCGGCGTGAAATACTCCTTGCCGGTGCTTTTCGGTGGACGCTGCCGGTAGTAGGAATCTGCCAGCCACTGTGCCAGTAATTCCGGGATCACAGCGCCGTTCCGGGCCCAGTGGCCATCGGCATCAAAGCGGTCGCCCTTAACGGAGCCAATCCAGTAATCCATCAGGCCATTGGCCGGTCCTGTATCAAACCCTGTGAGTGCGCCGTCTGGCTTCAGAAAACTGATGTTGGCAATACCGCCGGTGTTGATCACCACCCGGTTCACATCACTGCTCTGAAACAGCGCCTGATGGAACAGTGGGGCAAGTGGCGCACCCTGGCCGCCCAGCTGCATATCCGCCCGACGCAGATCGCTGACAACCGTAATCCCCAGATTCTGGGAAATGCCGTAGGGGTTGCCGATCTGCAGGGTAAAGGGGGAGTCGGTGTCGGGGCGGTGACGAATGGTCTGGCCATGAAGGCCGGCTGCCCGGATATCTCCCGCAGCGACTTGAGCCTGCTTCAGGAGCTCTTCCGCCGCCGCCTGGTAACTGGCGCCAATGGCGTTGTCCAGGGCCCCCATGCGATCGATTTCATTGGCGGCGGGAGTGAACAGGGCAATCACCTGATCGCGCAGGGTTTGGGGGAAGGGGGTAAAGCTTGTGGCCACAAGCTTCGGCGACGAGCCGGAAAAATCCACCAGGGCGGCATCAATGCCATCGGCACTGGTGCCGGACATGATGCCCAGGTAGAGGCTGGCGGCCACGGGCTATTCAGCCGATGCCAGTGTTTGCTCGAAACTGCTCGCGTAGGCGTAGAACTGATTCTGAACTTTCTTGGCGTGGGCCAGGAAGGCTTCCTTCTCGCTGGCCGGTACCGGTTGTGCGGTGGGAAGCTTCACTGTAACCGGGTTGCGCACCCGGCCGTTTTCATAGAATTCGTAGTGCAGGTGAGGCCCGGTGGCCAGACCGGAGCTGCCCACATAGCCGATCACCTGACCCTGCTTGACGCTGGCGCCGCTGCGAATGCCTTTGGCATAGCGATGCATGTGGGCATACAGGGTGCGGTAACGCTGGCCATGCTGCAGAATTACCACGCGGCCGTAGCCCCCCTTGCGACCGGCATAATGGACCTTGCCATCGCCGGTGGCTTTAATGGGGGTGCCTGTGGACGCGGCATAGTCAGTGCCTTTGTGAGCGCGAATAGTATGCAGTACCGGGTGTTTGCGGCGCAGGTTAAAGTGGGAGCTGATCCGGGCAAAATCCACCGGTGTGCGCAAGAAGGCTTTCCGCATGCTGTCGCCGTCCGGGCTGAAAAACTCGCTGGAGCCGTCTGCCTTGGTGTAGCGAATCGCGGTGAAGGTCTCGCCCTGATTAACGAACTGGGCGGCCAGGATGTCACCATCACGGACCTTTTCACCATCCAGGAACAGCTCTTCATAAATCAGGCTGAATTTGTCGCCCTTGCGGATATCCAGGGCAAAGTCGATATCCCAGCCGAAAATCTGCGCCAGCTCCATGGTGGTCTTCTGGGACAGGCCCGCCCCCTGGGCGCTCAGAAACAGCGAGGAATCTATGGTGGCCTGGGTATAGGTGGTATAGGGCTGCAGGGTTTTCTTGTGGTGTTCGGCGTTAAAGCTGTTGCTCTCTTCGTTATAAACAAAGAGCGTGGATTCAATATTATTGATCTCGCGCTTCAGCTGTAGCAGCTTGCCTTCTTCAATATCAAACAGGATATTCTCGCCGGGTTTCAGGCTGGCCAGTGATTTGGCCTCTTTGCCGGAA
>OZ244969.1:2175000-2315000 GCA_965222725.1 Ketobacteraceae bacterium
ACTCCCAGCTGACCGATAGTGAACTAGTACCGTGAGGGAAAGGCGAAAAGAACCCCGGAGAGGGGAGTGAAATAGAACCTGAAACCGTATGCATACAAGCAGTGGGAGCCACTTCGGTGGTGACTGCGTACCTTTTGTATAATGGGTCAGCGACTTACATTCAGTAGCAAGGTTAACCGTTTAGGGGAGCCGTAGAGAAATCGAGTCTTAATAGGGCGTTAAGTTGCTGGGTGTAGACCCGAAACCCGGTGATCTATCCATGGGCAGGTTGAAGGTTAGGTAACACTGACTGGAGGACCGAACTCACTAACGTTGAAAAGTTAGGAGATGACCTGTGGATAGGAGTGAAAGGCTAATCAAACCGGGAGATAGCTGGTTCTCCTCGAAAGCTATTTAGGTAGCGCCTCATGATAGACTCCAGGGGGTAGAGCACTGTTTCGGCTAGGGGGCCATCTCGGCTTACCAACCCGATGCAAACTCCGAATACCTGGAAGTTATTTCATGGGAGACACACGGCGGGTGCTAACGTCCGTCGTGGAAAGGGAAACAACCCAGACCGTCAGCTAAGGTCCCCAAGTTCTGGTTAAGTGGGAAACGATGTGGGAAGGCACAGACAGCTAGGAGGTTGGCTTAGAAGCAGCCACCCTTTAAAGAAAGCGTAATAGCTCACTAGTCGAGTCGGCCTGCGCGGAAGATGTAACGGGGCTAAAACCAGGCACCGAAGCTACGGGTTCAACTTTGTTGAGCGGTAGAGGAGCGTTCCGTAAGCCGCTGAAGGTAGATTGAGAAGTCTGCTGGAGGTATCGGAAGTGCGAATGCTGACATGAGTAACGATAATGGGGGTGAAAAACCTCCACGCCGAAAGACCAAGGGTTCCTGTCCAACGTTAATCGGGGCAGGGTGAGTCGGCCCCTAAGGCGAGGCCGAGAGGCGTAGTCGATGGGAAACAGGTTAATATTCCTGTACCAGTACTAACTGCGATGGAGAGACGGAGAAGGCTAGGCATACCGGGCGTTGGTTGTCCCGGGGAAAGATTGTAGGCTGGGAACTTAGGCAAATCCGGGTTCCTAAGGCTGAGAGTCGAGACCACTGCCCTTTGTGGCGGGAAGTTGTCGATGCCATGCTTCCAGGAAATACCTTCTAAGCTTCAGGTTAGTAGTGACCGTACTCCAAACCGACACAGGTGGTCGGGTAGAGAATACCAAGGCGCTTGAGAGAACTCGGGTGAAGGAACTAGGCAAAATAGCACCGTAACTTCGGGAGAAGGTGCGCTGCTGGAGGTGAACACTTCGCGTGGTAAGCTTCTGGCAGCCTCAGTGACCAGGTGGCTGCGACTGTTTATTAAAAACATAGCACTCTGCAAACTCGAAAGAGGACGTATAGGGTGTGACGCCTGCCCGGTGCCGGAAGGTTAATTGATGGGGTTAGCTTATGCGAAGCTCTTGATCGAAGCCCCGGTAAACGGCGGCCGTAACTATAACGGTCCTAAGGTAGCGAAATTCCTTGTCGGGTAAGTTCCGACCTGCACGAATGGCGTAACGATGGCCACGCTGTCTCCACCCGAGACTCAGTGAAATTGAACTCGCTGTGAAGATGCAGTGTACCCGCGGCTAGACGGAAAGACCCCGTGAACCTTTACTACAGCTTCACACTGGACTTTGACCTTACTTGTGTAGGATAGGTGGGAGGCTTTGAAGCGGCGACGCCAGTTGTCGTGGAGCCAACCTTGAAATACCACCCTGGTAATGTTGGGGTTCTAACCTAGGTCCGTAATCCGGATCGGGGACAGTGTGTGGTGGGTAGTTTGACTGGGGCGGTCTCCTCCCAAAGAGTAACGGAGGAGCACGAAGGTGGGCTCAGCGCGGTCGGACATCGCGCGATGAGTGTAAAGGCAGAAGCCCGCTTGACTGCGAGAGTCACAACTCGAGCAGGTGCGAAAGCAGGTCTTAGTGATCCGGTGGTTCTGAATGGAAGGGCCATCGCTCAACGGATAAAAGGTACTCCGGGGATAACAGGCTGATACTACCCAAGAGTTCATATCGACGGTAGTGTTTGGCACCTCGATGTCGGCTCATCTCATCCTGGGGCTGAAGCCGGTCCCAAGGGTATGGCTGTTCGCCATTTAAAGAGGTACGCGAGCTGGGTTTAGAACGTCGTGAGACAGTTCGGTCCCTATCTGCCGTGGGCGCTGGAGATTTGAGAAGAGTTGCTCCTAGTACGAGAGGACCGGAGTGAACGAACCTCTGGTGTTCGGGTTGTCATGCCAATGGCACTGCCCGGTAGCTAAGTTCGGACGGGATAACCGCTGAAAGCATCTAAGCGGGAAGCCCCCTTCAAGATGAGATCTCCCTGAGACTTTAAGTCTCCTGTAGGACCCTTGAAGACTACGAGGTTGATAGGTCGGGTGTGGAAGCGCTGCGAGGCGTTAAGCTAACCGATACTAATTGTCCGTGAGGCTTGACCATATAACCCTAAGGGGATTGCCGGCGAAAGCTGACAACACTCAAAGGTAATATGGCAACTGAAGTGCAACGTGACGCATACACAACATGCGAAACGAACGCTCTGTAGCGCAGCAATACAACAGACATTCTCTGAACCAACGAATTCGATGAACTAGTGCAAACTGCTCATCAACCAGTTTGCCTGACGACAATAGAGTCGTGGAACCACCTGATCCCATGCCGAACTCAGCCGTGAAACGCGACATCGCCGATGGTAGTGTGGGGCCTCCCCATGTGAGAGTAGGTCATCGTCAGGCTCTTAATACGATAAAACCCCGGTACCGAAAGGTATCGGGGTTTTATCGTTTCAGGATTCGATAAACGGCTGCCGCACCTTTACCCCGCCACCCGCGCATCATCCTCAAGCCCCGCCCACCGTAAAAAGGTCATCATGGGGCACCAGCCGGTAAACGCCGACTGAATCTGGTTCAGCCCCACAAAGCAGGTAAACAGAAACCAGTATTCACTGACAAAATAGCCAAGTGCAACGCTCAGCAACGTAAAGAAGCCGGCGGCAAAACGTAAACCTTCATTAACTGTCATGGTGGTTACCTCAAAAATGGAATTTAACGCGTAGATAAAGGTTGCTGTTATATTCAAAGCGGTTAAAGAAGGTATGTTTGTCCTCACCAAAGAAATAGTTTCCGCCAATGCTCGTTTGCAGCTGATCAGAAAACCGGTATTCAATGGCGGGGCGCAGATAACCGTCTTTATCGCTTGGTGAATAAAAGGAAAACAGTGTGTAGGTCAGGTTGCCGTTCATTACCCGGTAAGTCAGACGGTTAGTCCAAACCCTTCGATATTCCTCCTGCTCTGTGTCCGGGGCCGGGCTGCTGGTCAAGAGGTCCTTATAGTCTTTGGTCAGTTCCAGGTAGTGCTGGATTGCAAAGGTGAAATTGGCAAAAAGTTCTTTCTCAAATCCCAGCAGGTAACGCTGCTGATCGTTCGGCACAAAGGGGTTATCACCCTGGTCATCGTCCCGGGATTGGTAGTCGGCGATTTCCATGTTGATAATACCGCCGAGCACGGAAGCGCGGTAACTGGCGCCCCATACTCTTATCGCGGGAAAGTAGGCTTTGAGGCTGGTTACATCAATGCCTGTCGGGCTCTTGAAAAAGCCATCGTAGAAATATAAGGCGTACTCATTTCCGGACAGGGTTTTGCTGAGGCGAACAGCCACTTCGCTGTCGTCAAACGTGTCATCTCTGTCGATGGGCGATAAGCGTGGTGGTGCGCCAGCATATTGCATGGTCAATGGTGAATAGTAGGAAATACGCTCACCGTTGATAAAGTTGTCGCTGTCAAATTCCGGCGTATAAACCACATCGATATTGACCAGATCACTGAATGCGGAAACCTTGACTGCATCCGAAGGTGCTTTCAGATAACGATCGTCTCTGCCGGAAAAAAACGACTGCCAGTCCTTGGGAAAGAGGTCGTTCAGAAAAATAAGGTCCCCGGTTCCCCAGGTGAGAATCTGGCGGCCGGCCTTTAATTCCAAAAAGCTGGCCGGCCGATAAAAGAAATTGGCTTCCCGGGTTTCATAATGATGATGGCCGCGCAGATCATCCAGAATCAGGTCGCCTTTATAGGTCAGGTTAAAGCTTTCCTTTTCATAAAACAGGTTCCAGCGATTGCGCAGCTCCGCCAGCACCATGTCGTTGCTGATGGCCGGGTCATCCTTTACTCTGGTGCCTACCGCCATTTCCACGTTGGTGGAATAACTGAGAGGGGATGGCTCTTGCCGGGGAGCTTCAAACTCACTCCAGGCATCATCCCAATCGCTGTCATCAGCGGCTATAGCTGATAAAGAAGCGGTGAGTACCATGATCAGTGAAGCGATACGTAACTCATGGGTCATGGCAGATAAACCTATTGCGTCAGGCCGGATGGAGGGTTGCGCAGGGAGCGTTCGCTGAAATCATCGGCATTGAGTCCCAGGTTGTAGTGAATATCGCGCATCTCCATCAGGGTGTATCCTTCGGATTTCAAATCATCGATACGCATTTTGGTGGCTGTCGGGAATCCCTGAATGCTCTGAATTTCCACTGCTTCCACTTTACGATATTCCTTGCCCTGATTATCAAAATACAGGGTTTTTACCGGCATGAAGCTGGCCTTATCTATCCATACATTGTAGTGAGTGAATTCCACTGACTGCGGAGCCTTGGGTGTGGCTTTAATCACATAATGAGTGTCGGTGGTTTCCAGTAGCTGATGCGTGTCTTCGTCCAGTTGCCGGCCGGACACGTCTTCATAATAGAAATGCGAGCCCACAAAACTGGTGCGCTTGTCGCCAGCAGCGATCCGCTTTACCAGGTCCAGGCTGGGCAGGTACAGCCAGCGGTCATCATCCTGGTCCAGGTGCTTGTGCACCAGAAAGGCGGTTTTCTTCACATCCGCTGGGCGCTCAAAGTACACGAAAAAATTCTGATCTTTATCGGTATCGCTCAGATCCTTGCGGGCGATACTGAACTGGCGGAATTGCTTGCGGCCCTGGCTGTCCACTATCAACATGCGGGCCGTGGCCTTGCCATCCTGCCCCTGATAGAAGGCCACATGGTTGGCTTTCTCAACAATGGTGTTCACATCGGTAAGGTCTTCGGCAAAGAGTGTGGGGCTTAGCGTCAGCAGCCCGGTTAAGAGCCAGTGCTTGAGTGATTTCATCTGAATTGCCTCCATTATTTAAGCGCCCAGCCGTGCATCAGCTTGAGTAGCGCTGTGAGTAATATCAACGTGGTGACCGCAGAAATAAACATAATCGCTGCCAGGAAGAACCCTACGGTGTTGTAGGGCACCAGTGGTGCCGCCAGCAAAGGCAGAAAGCCAATGGCAATCACGATGGCGTTGCGTGAAATAGCAAGTGCGGGTTCGCCAAACATCTGCGTAATAGTCTCCTGCCAGTCGCCTGTTTCTCTGTAAATGGTTCTCAGGCGTTCCAGGAAGTGAATGGCGAAGTCTACGGACAGGCCTAAGGTCAGGGCAGAAAGCACAGCGACAGGCATATCATATTCCTTGCCCACTAAACCGATCAGACCATAGATAAAGCCAATGGTTAGGCTTAATGGGATCATGGCGAGTATCCCGAAAAACATGGATCTGAACAGAAACACCATCATGACGAATACGATCACGAACGCACTTAGCAGGCTTTGTAGCATGCCGTTTACCATGGCGTCCTGCCAGATCACGTTAATGTAGGTAAGCCCGCCCCACTTGAGGGATACGCCTTCGGGTAGCGGGTTTCGTGCAATAAATTCATCCGTCGCTTTCAGTGTGCTTTCCATATCGATGTTGTCGCCGCTGCGAAGCTGTACCCAGACAGCGGTGGCGCGAAAGTCCGGCGTGACAAAATGCCAGAGATCGTCCGGCCGGTGGGATGACTGGTAGCTGAGCAGAGATTCGGCAACGCCTTTGGCGGACGGCGGTAGGCGATAGTTTTTGGTGTCGCCGCCGGTCAGTTCACGGTACACGGTTTTTACAACGTCCGGCAATCCATTGGCTTTGCCAACCATGGGCGTGTCGGTGAGATGAGCCTGAAGTCGCTCGATATAGTCCAGTGCTTCGGGCTTCTGGAAGTATTTCTGGTCGATGGAGAGGGTTTCGGTTTTATCCAGCAAGGCATACCAGAAAGATTCATTGGCGGGAGAGGCTTCAAACAGGTAAGTGTCGATTGCCAGCGACAGGCTTTGAAAAAAACTGCTGTCGGTGTTGATACTGCTGATCAGTTTTTTCACCTGGGGCAACTGGTCTTCAGCATCATGTTCTGAGGCCAGTCGTTTCGCGGCCATAAACATAGCGCTGTCGGGCGCCTGGGGCGCGGCTTTTTCCAATACCAGAAAGGCGCTGTAAGTACCGGCAAAATTTTCGTTGAGCACCCGGTCAGCAACGCGGATATCGTGGCTTTCCTTGAACCAGCGCACCGGATTGTCATTGATCCGGATCTGCATGATGCCGTAAGTGCTTACCGCCACCAGCGCCACGCTGACAAAGATGATTTTGCCGGCGTGCCTCAGGGAAAAGCCTTGTGTCAGTGGCAGCAGCCGGGACAGCACACCATTGCTGTCGCTGTCATGGTGAATGCTCGCCAGTTTTTCTATGGCTTTTGGTGACAGACTGACGACATAAGCGGGAATAAAGGTGACCGTGAGAAGAAACGCCAGGAAAATCCCGAAGGCTACGTACAGGCCAAAAATCTGCACCGGCGGAATGGGGGTAAAGGCCAAAGAGGCAAAGCCGACCGACGACGTGATGGAAGTGAACAACATGGGCTTGAACAGATTGTTCAGTACTTTTTCGATGGTGCTTTTCGGATCGTCGCCCGGTTTATGCAGTTCGGCAAATTCCGACAGGATATGAATGGAGTCCACCACCGCAATGGGCATCAGAAAAATGGGAATCATGGAACTCATGATATGCACGGTAAATCCGGAACCGATCAGAAAGCCCATCGTGATCAGTACCGTTGCCATGGCCACCAGCATGGGGGCGCTTACCAGGCTGAAACTGCGGAAGAAAAACCACATCAAACCGAAAATGACCAATGCTGCCAGTGGCGCGGAAATAGCCATCTGGATAAACATCTCCACCCCGAAGGTGTCTTCCGCCACCGGTAGCCCGGTAATATGATACTGATCGTCACCGGGCAGTGAGGCCACGAATTCCTCAATAGCCACAGAAATCCGGTGGCTCATGTCTTTTTTCTCGATGGGCACGTAAATAGCCGCAGCCTGACCGGTTTCAGATGCCAGCGTATTGTAGAAAAGCGGCAGGCGCTCCACCGATTGTTGAATTAGCAGGGCGTCTGAGTCGTTTTCAGGGGCCGTTTTCATCATCCATTCAAAGCGAATAGTGCCGGGGCCTTCCTGGGTGATGTTGTCGACATTGCTGAGGGACATCAGATCTTTTTCAATCACACCCTCAAGCCGGGCGATAAAGCCGGTCAGGGCGACAATGTTGTTGAGCGTACCGGGGTTGTAAATGCCCGCCTCATTTCGCTCGTTCACCACGCCCACCACAATCATGTCATGGAGGCTGAACCGCTTCTTGATCTCTTCATGAAGCAGCCGGTCCGGCTGGTCATGGGGCAGCATGTTTTCCGGGTCAGTATCCACCTGAATGCGGGCTATCTGGCTGGCAAACAGCAGCACCAGTACCAGAGTTCCCCACAGGACAATACGGGGATGCAGTGCGGCGGCGTGGATCAGTTTCTTCATTGTCAGGGGTTCCTGGAGCTTGATTTTGACCGAATTGCAAAAACTATATAACCATATAGTTATATAGTCAAGCTGACCGATTGTTGCTATGATTTGCGTCAGGATTCCTTCTACTGGTAGTAAAAAATGGCTGAACTGGAATTGTCTGACGAGATGCTGGAAATGGTAGCCCAGCGGTTTAGGGTATTGAGTGACCCGATGAGATTAAAATTGCTCCGTTGCCTGCAGGAAGGTGAGTTTACGGTGGGGCAGCTGGTGGAGCAGACCGGGAGTTCCCAGCCTAACGTTTCCAAGCATTTGACCGTATTAAGAAATACCGGATTGGTGGCGCGCCGCCAGGAAGGCAATCAGGCGGTGTTTTCAATTGCCGCCCCCTTCGTTTTTGAGCTGTGTGAAACCGTTTGTAATGGTATTGTAGCGGAGCTGGATGCCAAGCGGGCTGCGCTTGGTGTGGTGGATAAATAGTCAACCTGTATCGGATACCTGAACCGGGAAGTGCTGTGCGAATAGTTGAATTGCTTGCGGATGGCCAGTTTCATTCTGGCGATGAGTTGGGGCGAGAATTGGGAGTGAGTCGGGCGGCGGTCTGGAAACAGATCCAGAAGCTCGAGGAAAAAGGACTCGAAGTGTTTTCCGTCAAAGGGAAGGGTTACAAGCTTCACACTCCCGTGGAGCTGCTGACACCCGAGAAAATAAAATCCCATATGAGTGATGCTGCGCTGGCTTTGCTGGCGGATATTGACGTCCATGGGGTGGTCTCTTCAACCAATGATATTGCCATGCGGGCCGCCGGAGATGGCGTAGCCTCGGGCTATGTCTGTCTGGCGGAACAGCAAACGGCCGGTCGAGGTCGTCGGGGCCGGACCTGGGTGTCACCCTTTGGTTCCAACATCTACCTGTCGGCTGTCTGGCATTTTTATGGCGGAGCGGCAGCGCTGGAAGGGCTGAGTCTCGCTACCGGTGTGGCGGTTGCCGAAACCCTGCGGGAAATGGGGTGCGAGGCGATCGGGCTGAAATGGCCCAACGATCTGTTAGTGGGCGATGCCAAGCTGGGCGGTGTGCTGCTGGAAATGACCGGTGATCCCTCCGGCCACTGCCAGGTGGTACTGGGGCTGGGGCTGAATACCCGGCTTCAGGATCAGGAGGCGGCCCGCATCGATCAGGCCTTTACCCAGCTGGCGGATCATGGGGTGGAGGTATCCAGGAACGAGCTTGCAGGACGGGTTATGTCGGCGGTGTTGCTGATGCTGGAGCAGTTCTCCCGTTCCGGGTTTCATGCTTTTCAATCGCGCTGGCAGGCGCTGGATGTCTATCGGGATAAATCAGTGGCTATTCATGCCGGTGCCCGCGCCACTCATGGTATTGCCCGTGGCGTTGACGCAACCGGCGGCCTGCGCCTGGAAACCCCGGAAGGGATTGAGGTTTTCAAAGGCGGGGAGCTGTCCCTGCGGGGTGCCTGAGTGTCTGACCTGCTGATCGATATCGGAAATACCAACTTCAAGTGGTGTGTGCGGGGTGCCGGGGAATCTGCCGAAGGGGTTGGCTCCTCAGGGGAGCCCTATGAAACCTCAATTGCCCGGCTGGCAGCGAGTCTGCCCCGGCCACAGCGGATCGGTCTGGCCTGTGTAAAATCTGACGTGTATCAGCAGGAAATGATCGATGCATTGCGGCGCCACTTTGCACTGGAGCCATTCGTGGCTCATGTATCCCACAGCGATTGCGGACTGATCAACAGCTATCAGGAGCCTGCCCGAATGGGTGTAGACCGCTGGCTGGCCATGATCGGAGCCCGTCCCCATTTGTCTGGCGCCTTCTGCGTGGTGGATTGTGGCAGTGCGGTGACCATCGACTGGGTAGCTGCCAGTGGGCAGCATCTGGGTGGTTTTATTCTCGCGGGGTTGCGTTTGTCCGTTAAAGCCTTGCTGGCCGGTACCGATCAGGTGATTGTGGACTATGATAAGCTCGCGACAGCTGATGTGCTGCCCGGGGCCAGTACCACGGATGCTGTGTATAATGGCGCCTTGTTTGCTCTGGTGGCTCAGGTGGAGGCGGCTTATCAGCATCTGGTCCGGGTGTCGGAAGGCGAGGCCTGCCATTTGATTGTGACCGGTGGTGATGCTGGCCTGGTGTCTGAGCACCTGGCGGTACCCTGCCGGATCATGCGGGGGCTGGTATTTGATGGGCTGGAATTCATGATGAATGCGGGGGCGCGCTGAGTTCGATATGCGTTGGATATTGCTCTGTCTGTTGGTTTTTAATCTGCTCTATTTCGGCTGGCAGTTCTATCTGGTACCCCGGGATTCTGGCAGCCGGCCTGTTCCAGCCGTTGATACGGTTCCCGCTGGCCAGCAAGGTGAGCGTCTGGTGCTGCTAAAGGAGGTGTTGACCCGTTCCAGTCAGGCAGCACCACCGCCTTCTATCAATCGCACGGTTCGGCACCAGGTGACAGTGGCGGATGAGCCGGCTCCCGTGGCAGAGCAGGCTGCACCTGCGGTGTCCCCCGTAGCTGCGGCCCCTGAGCAGCCAGCGGAGGAGTCATCTCTCCAGTCAGAATCCTCATCGCAAGACTTGTCGCAGCAGCAGCCACGACAGCAATCACCGCAGCAACCGGTGCTGGAGTCGCTGCAGGCTGAACCGGCGACCGTTCGCAATCGCCTCTGCGCCAAAATAGGTCCCTATGATGAGGCGGCCATGGCTGAGGCGCTGGTGTCCGGCCTTGAGGCGGAAGGGGTTGAGCCCTTTGTGCATGCGGACGAGGTGGTCTACGATCTGGAAAACTGGGTTCTGATTCCTCCGCTGGGCAGCCGTGCCGAGGCGTTGCGCATGCTGCGTCGCCTGCAGAGTAACAAAATCGACAGTTACCTGATCACTGAAGGGGAATTCAGCAACGGTATTTCTCTGGGATTGTTCAAGCAGGCTGCATCCGCGCAGGGGGTTCTGGCCCGAATGACCTCCGCCGGATACGAGGCTGAAATCCATCAGATAGAGCGCAAAAAGAGCCGTTTCTGGGTGGGGTTGTCGGGCGAATTTGAGCCCGCTGAGATGGACCAAATGCTCACGCAACTTGTTGATGATAGTGAAAAAATAAATTTTTCCGAAACTTTGTGTGAAATGTTTGCATCAACCCCTTAATTTGCGTAGAATTCGCCGCCTACGAAATGACGTAAAGCTGGCGTAGCTCAGTTGGTAGAGCAGCTGACTTGTAATCAGCCGGTCGGGGGTTCGACTCCTCTCGCCAGCTCCATTAGACCGGTGTACCGGATTGCGTCATGCTTGGGAGGGGTTCCCGAGTGGCCAAAGGGATCAGACTGTAAATCTGACGGCTCAGCCTTCGCAGGTTCGAATCCTGCCCCCTCCACCAGTTTTCTCCTTGTTTCCTGAAGTTGTAATGCTACTTTTTAGTGTTACCCGGAAGCTTGGAAGGGTAAAGGAAGTACTTGGGTTTGCGGGCATAGTTCAATGGTAGAACCTCAGCCTTCCAAGCTGATGATGCGGGTTCGATTCCCGCTGCCCGCTCCAGAACAGGTCGGTTTTGCTGTTTAACCTCTTGTTCTGAAAGTAAAAGTTTATGCTCATATAGCTCAGTCGGTAGAGCACTTCCTTGGTAAGGAAGAGGTCACCGGTTCAAATCCGGTTATGAGCTCCAGTGAGTTGGCGGGCAAGCTGATTGCCCGCTTTTGTTTGTTGGCGATGTGAATGGTCTAGCGCTCTCGGCCAGGAGAAACTCAATGTCTAAGGAAAAATTTGAACGTACCAAACCGCACGTAAACGTCGGTACAATCGGTCACGTTGACCACGGTAAAACGACTCTGACAGCAGCGCTGACACGCGTATGCGCAGAAGTCTGGGGTGGCTCTGCCGTTGCTTTTGACGGTATCGACAATGCACCGGAAGAGCGTGAGCGTGGTATTACCATCGCGACTTCCCACGTTGAGTATGACTCTCCGACCCGTCACTACGCCCACGTAGACTGCCCCGGCCACGCTGACTATGTAAAAAACATGATCACCGGTGCGGCGCAGATGGACGGCGCGATCCTGGTATGTTCCGCTGCTGACGGCCCGATGCCTCAGACCCGTGAGCACATCCTGCTGTCCCGTCAGGTAGGTGTACCTTTCATCGTGGTATTCCTGAACAAAGCCGACATGGTTGACGACGAAGAGCTGATCGAGCTGGTTGAAATGGAAGTTCGCGAACTTCTGGACCAGTACGAGTTCCCTGGCGACGACACCCCGATTATTGTGGGTTCTGCCCTGATGGCGCTGGAAGGCAAAGACGACAACGAAATGGGCACTACCGCTGTCAAGAAGCTGGTAGAGACTCTGGACGAGTACATTCCTGAGCCTGAGCGTGCCATTGATCAGCCGTTCCTGATGCCTATCGAAGACGTATTCTCCATCTCCGGTCGTGGTACTGTGGTAACCGGTCGTGTAGAGCGCGGTATCATCAACGTAGGTGATGAAATCGAAATCGTGGGTATCAAAGACACCACCAAAACCACCTGTACCGGTGTTGAAATGTTCCGCAAGCTGCTGGACGAAGGCCGTGCTGGTGAGAACATTGGTGCGCTGCTGCGTGGTACCAAGCGTGACGAAGTTGAGCGTGGTCAGGTACTGGCCAAGCCCGGCACTATCACGCCTCACACCAAGTTCGAAGCTGAGGTTTACGTGCTGAGCAAGGACGAAGGTGGCCGTCATACGCCATTCTTCAAAGGCTACCGTCCCCAGTTCTATTTCCGTACCACTGATGTAACAGGTGCCTGTGAGCTGCCTGAAGGCGTGGAAATGGTAATGCCTGGCGACAACATCCAGATGGAAGTGACCCTGATCTGTCCTATCGCGATGGATGAAGGTCTGCGCTTTGCGATCCGTGAAGGCGGTCGTACTGTTGGTGCAGGTGTTGTAGCCAAAATTATCGAGTGATAAAGCTGTCACTTTTGCGGCCGAGCGTGTACGCTCGGCCTCTTGTTTTTAGAGTGAAAGGCCAGTAGCTCAATTGGCAGAGCAGCGGTCTCCAAAACCGCAGGTTGGGGGTTCGATTCCCTCCTGGCCTGCCAACCTAAAACGAATCAGGCTCCGGATGATCGTTTCCGGTTGGTAGAATAAGAACGTATATCTATTATGAGCACGAAAACAAGTTCTGAAGCCGAGCCATCATCAGGCATCGACGCAGTAAAATGGCTGTTCTCTCTTCTCCTGGTGGCCGCCGCGGTCGTCGGGAATTCTTATTTTTCAGAAGAGCCGTTTCTGTATCGTCTGATTGGTGTATTGATACTGGCGGTGCTGGCTGCAGTTATTGCTGCCCAGACCGTTAAAGGTAAAGCTTTCACGGCATTATTGAAGGATGCGCGCGCGGAAATGCGGCGCGTCGTGTGGCCCTCTCGTCAGGAAACATTGCAGACAACCGGCATTGTGGTGCTGTTTGTTGCTTTTATGGCGCTGGTGCTTTGGCTGCTGGATATGATGCTTGGTGCCGGTATCTCAGAGCTGGTTGGCTAAGCGGAGAGAAATGAATGGCTAAGCGCTGGTATGTGGTTCACGCATATTCCGGATTTGAAAAGCAAGTAATGCGGTCTCTGGTGGATCGCGTCAAGCTGGCCGGTATGGAAGACCAGTTCGGTGAAATCCTGGTCCCCACTGAAGAAGTGGTGGAGATGCGTGGCGGTCAGAAGCGCAAGAGCGAACGTAAATTCTTTCCGGGTTACGTGCTGGTGCAAATGGAAATGACCGACGAAACCTGGCACCTGGTCAAGGATTGTCCCAAGGTGATGGGCTTTATCGGCGGCACGGCAGACAAACCTGCCCCTATTTCTGATGCCGAGGCTGCAGCGATTCTGCAGCGTGTTGAAGACGGGGTTGAGAAGCCGAAACCGAAAACCCTGTTCGAGCCAGGCGAAGTGGTTCGGGTGGTGGATGGTCCGTTCGCGGACTTCAACGGTGTTGTTGAAGAAGTGAACTACGAGAAAAGCCGCCTCCATGTGGCGGTGCTTATCTTTGGTCGCTCCACGCCGGTTGAGCTGGAATTCGGTCAGGTAGAGAAAAGCTAGAAATCTTTGGGCTCCCGCGAAGCAAGGGGATTGAAAAGTCTCCGGTACGCCTCGCGGGATTTTGATTTTTGACGGGGAGCTTTGTGCCCAGCAAAGCGACTGAACCCGAGGAGGAATTATGGCCAAGAAAATAGAAGCTTATATCAAGCTGCAAGTAGCTGCCGGTCAGGCAAACCCGAGTCCGCCAGTTGGTCCTGCACTGGGTCAGCATGGTGTGAACATCATGGAATTCTGTAAGGCATTCAACGCTCAGACTCAGCAGTTCGAGCAAGGTATGCCTATCCCCGTTGTGATTACTGTTTACAACGATCGCAGCTTCACGTTCATCATGAAAACGCCGCCGGCGGCTGTTCTGCTCAAGAAAGCAGCAGGCATTCCCAAAGGCAGTGGTGAACCTAACACCAATAAAGTGGGTAAAGTGACCCGCGCCCAGCTGGAAGAGATCGCGACCACCAAAATGCCCGATCTGACAGCAGCTGATATGGATGCAGCGGTACGTACTATTGCTGGCTCTGCGCGCAGCATGGGTCTGGACGTGGAGGGCTTGTAAGATGGCAAAATTAAGCAAACGTCAAAAACTGATTCGCGAAAAAGTTGAAGCAGGCAAGGCTTACGGTGTTACTGAAGCCGTTTCTCTGCTGGGCGAACTGTCCAAAGTGAAGTTCAAGGAATCTCTGGATATCTCCGTCAATCTGGGCGTTGATCCTCGTAAATCCGACCAGGTTGTTCGTGGCGCCAGCGTGCTGCCCAACGGCACTGGTAAAACTGTACGGGTGGCCGTATTCACCCAGGGTGCCAACGCTGATGCCGCTAAAGAAGCAGGCGCCGATATCGTTGGTATGGATGATCTGGCTGAGCAGGTTCAGAAAGGTAACCTGGACTTTGACGTCGTTATCGCCAGTCCCGATGCCATGCGCGTTGTGGGTAAACTGGGTCAGATCTTGGGACCTCGTGGCCTGATGCCTAACCCCAAAGTAGGCACTGTGACTCCTGATGTTGCCACTGCCGTTAAAAATGCCAAGGCAGGTCAGGTTCGCTACCGTACTGACAAAGCAGGGATCATTCACTGCAGCGTGGGTCAGGTAGGTTTTGACGCAGAATCAATCAAACAGAATATCGAAGCGCTGATGGCTGATCTCAAGAAAGCCAAGCCGGCGTCTTCAAAAGGTACTTATGTCAAGAAGATAACCCTGTCCACCACCATGGGCCCCGGGTTATCCATTGATACTGCAACGCTGGATATTTAATCAGCTTGCAACAAAGGCTTTGAGCTCCCGCCGCTGCCGCAAGGCAAAGGCGGGGCGCGTCAAAGACCGCAGGCGCGGAGTGGTTGATTTTTGATCGGTCTGCTTAATCCCAAAAGCCTGCGCAGACGCGGTGGTTTAGATTCTTAAAGGGTCGGTCGCCGCATAACGCCCTTCGGGGTATAGCAATCACTCATTCTGAGTGTTTGATAATTGGAGGTATGCCAGTGGCACTTAAACTGGAAGACAAAAAAGCGATCGTTGCTGAAGTCAATGAAGCTGCTTCTGGTGCTTTGTCCGCTGTGATTGCCGACTATCGTGGTTTGTCTGTTTCCGAAATGACTGAACTCCGGAAACAGGCGCGTGAGCAGAGTGTTTATCTGCGTGTAGTGCGTAATACCCTTGCGCGCCGTGCGGTTGAAGGCACCGAGTTTGCGTGTCTTGCCGAATCACTGGTTGGCCCGACAATCCTTGCATTTTCTCTTGAAGATCCAGGCGCAGCTGCCCGTATCATCAAGGACTATGCAAAAGAACACGATGATCTGGAAGTAAAAGCCCTTGCGGTCGGTGGTGTCATGTATGGCGCCAGCGAAATCGACCGTCTGGCCAAGCTTCCGACTCGCGATCAGGCGCTCGGCCAATTGGCTGGGTTGTTACAGGCGCCTATCGCCAAATTTGCTCGCACTATCAACGAAGTGCCCAGCGGATTTGCTCGCGTTCTTGCAGCGGTTAAAGACCAAAAAGCGGCCTAAGGCATTCATAGGCTACAGTTTTTTCAAAATTGAACTACATTTGGAGTACTAAATCATGGCTCTTTCTAAAGACGAAATCCTAGACGCTATTGCAGAAATGAGTGTAATGGATCTGGTTGATCTGATTTCTGCAATCGAAGAGAAATTCGGTGTATCTGCGGCTGCTCCTGTTGCCGTTGCCGGTCCTGCTGCTGAAGCTGGTCCTGCTGCTGAAGAGCAGACTGAATTTGACGTTGTTATGACCAGCTTCGGCGACAACAAAGTTGGCGTTATCAAAGCGGTTCGCGGTATCACAGGCCTGGGTCTGAAAGAAGCGAAAGCAATGGTAGAAGGCGCGCCTGCCAACGTTAAAGAAGGCGTGAGCAAAGAAGAAGCTGAAGACATCAAGAAGCAACTGGAAGAAGCAGGCGCAGCCGTAGAGGTTAAGTAAGCGTTTGTCTCGTTCAGGTTGTAGGCTTCGATAGCTACAAGCTCAAAGGCTGGTGGTTTTATACCGCCGGCCTTTTGCTGTTTAAACACATAACCAACTTTCCTTGCTGTTCCGGTTGTGTGTCTGATGGGGTTGGGGGCCCCGTAGTATCTCCCCAATGACAATTAGTTATCCAATACATAACCTGGCGCCAGCCGGGAATGCGTAGCAGGCTAAATAAGTTTGGCTTTTCTTAACGAGCTGAGGATCTCAGATGGCATATTCGTTCACCGAAAAGAAAAGAATCCGCAAAAGCTTCGGTAAATTAACAGACGCAATGGACGTGCCTTTTCTTCTGGCAATCCAGATGGACTCTTACCGTAAGTTTCTCCAGCAGGACGCCGCTTCCAGCGAGCGTGCGGATGAAGGTTTGCAGGCTGCCTTCAAGTCGGTATTTCCTATCTCCAGTTACTCCGGAAATGCGGCACTCGAATACGTAGACTATTCGCTCGGTACTCCGGCATTTGATGTGATTGAGTGTCAAATGCGTGGTGCAACCTATTCAGCGCCACTTCGCGTCAAGATCCGCCTGATCATTTATGATAAGGATTCTGCGAACAAGGCCATCAAAGATATCAAAGAACAGGAAGTGTACATGGGCGAAATCCCGCTCATGACCGATACCGGCACCTTTGTGATCAACGGTACCGAGCGGGTTATCGTGTCGCAGCTGCACCGTTCACCCGGTGTGTTTTTCGACCATGACCGTGGTAAAACCCACTCCTCCGGTAAGCTTCTGTACTCAGCGCGTATCATTCCCTACCGTGGCTCCTGGCTGGACTTTGAGTTCGATGCCAAGGATCTGGTTTATGTACGTATTGACCGTCGTCGCAAGCTGCCTGCCACCATTGTCATGCGGGCGCTGGGCTACGAAATGGAAGAAATCATCGACATTTTCTTCGACAGTAACGAAGTAGTGATCGAGAAAGGCAACTTCCGCATGAAGCTCATTCCCGAGCGACTGCGCGGCGAAATTGCCCTGTTTGACTTTAAAGCCGGTGATGAAGTGGTCGTGGAAGAGGGCCGCCGTATTACGGCTCGCCATATCCGTCAGCTGGAAAAAGCCAACATTGAATACCTGGATGTGCCCCGTGAGTACCTGATCGGGAAATCCATTGCCAGAAACATCATTGATGAGTCTACCGGCGAAGTACTGATCAGCTGTAACGCTGAGCTGACTGCCGAGCTGATCGACAAGATTCTGGAGCTGGGTGTGGATCGTTTTGAAACCATCTACACCAACGAACTGGACTGTGGTCCTTTTATTTCTGACACCCTGCGAGTGGATCCCACCTCCAATCAGTTGGAAGCGCTGGTGGAAATCTACCGCATGATGCGTCCCGGTGAGCCGCCTACCAAGGAAGCCGCCGAGACCCTGTTCAAGAATCTGTTCTTTACCGCCGAGCGTTATGATCTGTCCTCCGTCGGTCGTATGAAATTCAACCGTCGCCTGGGTCGCGAAGATCCGCTGGGCGAGGGCACTCTGGCCAAAGAAGATATCGTGGACGTGCTGCGCTGCCTGATCGATATCCGCAATGGCAAAGGCGTGGTGGATGACATTGATCACCTGGGTAACCGTCGTGTACGTTCCGTGGGTGAAATGGCAGAAAACCAGTTCCGTGTCGGTCTGGTGCGTGTCGAGCGGGCAGTGAAAGAGCGTTTGAGCCTGGCCGAAAGCGAAGGCCTGATGCCTCAGGATCTGGTTAACGCCAAGCCGGTTGCTGCGGCCGTGAAAGAGTTCTTCGGTTCCAGTCAGCTGTCCCAGTTTATGGACCAGAACAACCCGCTGTCCGAGATCACGCACAAGCGTCGTGTCTCTGCTTTGGGCCCGGGTGGTCTGACCCGTGAGCGTGCCGGTTTTGAGGTGCGTGACGTACACCCCACTCACTATGGCCGTGTATGTCCTATCGAGACACCTGAAGGTCCGAACATCGGTCTGATCAACTCCCTGGCAACCTTTGCCCGCGCCAACGATTACGGCTTCCTGGAAAGCCCCTATCGTAAAGTGGTTGATGGCAAGGTAACCGATGATGTGGCTTACCTGTCTGCGATCGACGAAAGCGAGCACGTCATCGCCCAGGCGAACGCCGAGGTGGACGAAAACGGTAACCTGATAGAAGATCTGGTGCCGGTACGTCACAAGAACGAATTTACCGTAACTACCTCTGACAACGTGACCTATATGGACGTGTCGCCCCGTCAGGTGGTGTCGGTGGCTGCGTCGCTGATTCCCTTCCTGGAGCACGATGACGCGAACCGCGCCCTGATGGGTTCCAACATGCAACGCCAGGCGGTTCCTACCCTGCGGGCAGACAAGCCGCTGGTGGGTACGGGTATGGAGAAAACCGTAGCCCGTGACTCCGGTGTGTGTGTGACTGCCAAGCGTGGCGGTATCGTAGATCGAGTAGACGCCGGTCGTATTGTTGTGCGTGTTCATGATGACGAAGTAACGAATGATGCGGGCGTGGATATCTACAACCTGATCAAATACACCCGCTCGAATCAGAACACCTGTATCAACCAGCGTCCGCTGGTGAAAGTGGGTGATGTTATTGCCCGTGGTGATGTGCTGGGCGATGGCCCGTCCACGGATCTGGGTGAGCTGGCTCTCGGTCAGAACATGCGTGTGGCTTTCATGCCCTGGAATGGTTACAACTTCGAGGATTCCATCCTGATTTCCGAGAAGGTTGTTAAAGAAGACCGTTTCACCACTATCCACATTCAGGAGCTTACCTGTGTGGCCCGGGATACCAAGCTGGGGCCAGAGGAAATCACCTCCGATATTCCGAATGTGGGTGAGGCAGCCCTGTCCAAACTGGATGAGTCCGGTATTGTGCACATCGGTGCGGAAGTGGGCGCCGGCGATATTCTGGTGGGCAAGGTAACACCCAAGGGTGAAACCCAGCTGACCCCGGAAGAAAAACTGCTGCGTGCCATCTTCGGTGAAAAAGCCTCTGATGTGAAGGACACCTCACTGCGAGTGCCGTCCTCCACCAAAGGGACTGTTATTGATGTGCAGGTCTTTACCCGTGATGGCGTGGAGAAAGATCAGCGTGCCATCGATATCGAAAACTCCGAGATCGACAAATACCGTAAAGACCTGAATGACGAATTCCGTATCATTCAGAGCGCTACTTCCTTGCGTCTGCGCCGTATTCTGGAAGGCAAAAAGGTGATCGGTGGAGCCGGTCTCAGCAAAGGTGATGTGCTGACCGCTGAGCAGCTGGAAAAATTCGACCTGAACGAGCTGCTTGATCTGCGTATGGAAGATGATGGTCTGGCAGAGCAGATCCAGCAGGCCAGCAACTATCTGGAGCAGGCCCGCGAAGAGCAGGAAGAAAAGCTCAACATCAAGAAACGCAAAATCACCAGTGGTGACGACCTGGCTCACGGTGTACTGAAGATCGTTAAAGTGCACCTGGCCATCAAGCGTCGCATCCAGCCTGGTGACAAGATGGCCGGTCGCCACGGTAACAAGGGTGTTATCTCGGTGATCATGCCGGTAGAAGATATGCCTTACAACGAGAAAGGCGAACCCGTGGATGTAGTGCTTAATCCGCTGGGTGTACCCTCCCGTATGAACGTGGGGCAGATTCTGGAAACTCACCTGGGCCTGGCAGCCAAAGGTATCGGTGAAGTGATTAACCAGATGCTCAAGGAGCAGCGGGAAATCGCGGAATTGCGTGAGTTCCTTGGCAAGGTTTACAACGAGGTAGGTGAGCAGAGGGAAGACCTGGACAGCCTGAGTGATGAGCAGGTGATTGAGCTGGCGACAAACCTGCAAAACGGCCTGCCAATCGCAACCCCGGTGTTTGACGGTGCGAAAGAGCCTGAGATCAAGGAGCTGCTGCGTTTGTCCGGCTACAACGAGAACGGTCAGATGGATCTTTATGACGGCCGTACCGGTGAGAAGTTTGATTGTCCGGTAACTGTTGGATACATGTATATGCTCAAGCTCAACCACCTGGTTGATGACAAGATGCATGCACGTTCAACGGGTTCCTACAGCCTGGTTACCCAGCAACCGCTGGGTGGTAAGGCGCAGTTTGGTGGTCAGCGGTTTGGTGAGATGGAGGTCTGGGCGCTCGAAGCATACGGTGCTGCCTACACCCTGCAGGAAATGCTCACTATCAAGTCGGACGATGTGAATGGGCGTACGCGCATTTACAAGAACATCGTCGATGGCGACCACAGAATGGAACCAGGTATGCCTGAGTCCTTTAACGTGTTGGTTAAGGAAATACGTTCCCTCGGTATCGATATCGAGCTGGAACAGGACTAATAAAACCAACGTTATAAAAATTAATTTGGGCCCGCAGGGCTGGGCCCATCCGCTCCATCGGAGGATTGTCAGTGAAAGATTTATTAAATCTACTTAAAGCACAAGGGCAAGAAGCAGAATTTGAACGAATCCGCATCGGGCTCGCATCACCAGAGATGATCCGGGCCTGGTCCTATGGTGAAGTTAAAAAGCCGGAAACCATTAACTACCGTACCTTCAAACCGGAAAGGGACGGCCTGTTCTGTGCGCGTATTTTCGGTCCCATCAAAGACTATGAGTGTCTTTGTGGCAAGTACAAGCGCCTCAAGCACCGTGGTGTCATCTGTGAAAAGTGTGGTGTTGAAGTCACCCTTTCCAAGGTTCGCCGTGATCGCATGGGCCATATTGAGCTGGCCAGCCCGGTAGCTCATATCTGGTTCCTGAAATCGTTGCCGTCCCGTATTGGTCTGTTGCTGGACATGACCCTGCGTGACATTGAGCGTGTGCTCTATTTTGAATCCTTTGTGGTGACCAGCCCCGGTACCACCACACTGGAAGTGGGTCAGATGCTGACCGACGAACAGTATTACGAAGCACTGGAAGAATTCGGTGACGAGTTTGAAGCCTCCATGGGTGCCGAGGCAGTACAAAAGCTGCTGGACGACATGGATCTGGAACAGGAAGTCAAAGACCTGCGGGAAGAGCTTCAGTCTGTTAACTCTGAAACCAAGATCAAGAAAATCACCAAGCGGCTCAAGCTGATGGAAGCCTTCGTGGAATCCGGCAATGATCCGACCTGGATGATTCTGAGCGTACTGCCTGTACTGCCACCGGATTTGCGTCCGCTGGTACCGCTGGATGGTGGTCGTTTCGCAACCTCGGATCTGAACGATCTGTACCGTCGCGTGATTAACCGTAACAACCGTCTCAAGCGCCTGCTGGATCTGAATGCGCCGGATATCATTGTCCGTAACGAAAAGCGCATGCTGCAGGAGTCTGTGGATGCATTGCTGGATAACGGCCGTCGCGGCCGGGCCATCACCGGTTCCAACAAGCGTCCGCTGAAATCCCTTGCCGATATGATCAAAGGTAAGCAGGGTCGTTTCCGTCAGAACCTGCTGGGTAAGCGGGTGGACTACTCCGGTCGTTCCGTTATCGTGGTGGGGCCCACGCTCAAGCTGCACGAGTGTGGCCTGCCCAAGAAGATGGCGCTGGAGCTGTTCAAGCCTTTTATCTTTGCCAAGCTGGAAGCCCGTGGTCTGGCGACCACCATCAAGGCGGCCAAGAAAATGGTAGAGCGGGAAACTCCGGAAGTATGGGATATCCTGGCGGAAGTTATCCGCGAGCACCCGGTACTGCTCAACCGTGCACCCACGCTGCACCGTCTGGGTATCCAGGCATTTGAGCCCGTACTGATCGAAGGTAAAGCCATTCAGCTGCACCCGCTGGTCTGTTCCGCCTACAACGCGGACTTCGACGGCGACCAGATGGCAGTACACGTGCCCCTGACGCTGGAAGCCCAGCTGGAATCACGGGCGCTGATGATGTCCACCAACAACATCCTGTCGCCCGCCAACGGTGAACCTATTATTGTACCTACCCAGGACGTGGTGCTGGGTCTGTACTACATCACCCGCGAAAAGATCAACGCACAGGGTGAGGGCATGGTGTTCTCGGATCCCAAGGAAGTTCAGCGTGCGCTGGCCAACCGGGCCGTTACCGTACACAGCCGTATCAAGGTGAGAATCCTGGATGGTGAAGTTCAGGAAGACGGCACCATTCAGCAAGGCTACAAACTGGTGGAAACCACTGCCGGCCGTATCATGCTCTGGGATATCGTACCCAAGGGCCTGCCCTTTGAAATCATCAACAAAGCCATGACCAAGAAAGCGATCTCCGGCCTGATCAATGCCTGTTATCGTCGACTGGGTCTGAAAGCAACCGTTATCTTTGCTGACCAGCTGATGTACATGGGTTTCCATCAGGCAACGCTGTCCGGCTCCTCCGTTGGTATCGAGGATATGGAGATTCCGGAAGACAAGGCCCGTATCATTTCGGAAGCAGAAGACGAAGTCCGCGAGATCGAGGACCAGTTTGCTTCCGGTCTGGTAACCCAGGGCGAGCGCTACAACAAGGTGGTGGATATCTGGTCCCGTGCCAACGACATGGTGGCAAAGGCCATGATGGAAGGTATTTCAACCCAGATCGTTGTCGACAAGGAAGGCAACGAGGTTGAGCAGAAATCCTTTAACTCGGTTTACATGATGGCAGACTCCGGTGCCCGGGGTTCCCAGGCCCAGATTCGTCAGCTGGCCGGTATGCGTGGCCTGATGGCCAAGCCCGATGGCTCCATCATCGAAACCCCCATCGTGGCGAATTTCCGTGAAGGTCTGAACGTACTCCAGTACTTCATCTCCACGCACGGTGCTCGTAAAGGTCTGGCTGATACTGCACTGAAAACCGCGAACTCCGGTTACCTGACCCGCCGTCTGGTGGACGTGGCTCAGGATCTGGTGGTTACCGAAGATGATTGCGGTACCAAGAATGGTCTGAACATGGCGCCTCTGATCGAAGGTGGTGACGTGGTTGAGCCTCTGGGTGAGCGGGTGCTGGGCCGTGTGGTGGCTCAGGACGTGATCAAGCCCGGTACCGACAAAGTAGTAGTGCCTGAAGGCACCCTGATCGATGAAAAATGGGTGGAGATCCTGGAAGCAGAAGCGATCGACGAAGTGGTTTGTCGCTCACCCATCACCTGTGATACTCGCTATGGCGTGTGTCGCGCCTGTTATGGCCGTGATCTGGCTCGTGGGCATCTGGTGAACATCGGTGAGTCTGTGGGTGTTATTGCTGCCCAGTCCATCGGTGAGCCCGGCACCCAGCTGACCATGCGTACCTTCCACATTGGTGGTGCGGCCTCCAGAAGTTCTGCGGTCAGCAATGTTCAGGTTAAAAACGGTGGTGTAATCCGTCTCCATAACATCAAGTCCGTTGAGCAGGAAAGCGGCAAGCTGGTGGCGGTATCCCGTTCCGGTGAGCTGGCGGTTGCCGATGAAAAAGGGCGTGAGCGTGAGCGCTACAAGATTCCCTATGGTGCTCTTCTGGAAGTGAAGGACGGCGAGAAAGTGGATGGTGGCCAGATAGTGGCGACCTGGGATCCGCACACTCACCCCATCATTACCGAGCGTGCCGGTCAGATCAGCTTTGGTGACTTTGAAGAAGGCATCACCATCAAGCAGCAGACGGATGAGCTTACAGGTCTGAGCAACTACGAAGTGATCGATCCCAAAGATCGTCCTTCTTCCGGTAAGGACAAGCGTCCGGTGGTTCGTCTGCTGGATGAGAAAGGTGACCCGATCACCGCCGGCGCCGGCGACACCCCGGTGCAGTACTTCCTGCCACCCGGTGCGATCCTGCAGATCAACAATGGCGACCAGCTGGGTATCGGTGACGTTGTTGCCCGTATTCCGCAGGAAAGTTCCAAAACCCGGGATATCACCGGTGGTCTGCCCCGTGTTGCCGACCTGTTCGAAGCCCGTAAGCCGAAAGAGTCTTCTATTCTGGCAGAAACCACGGGTACCGTTGGCTTTGGCAAGGAAACCAAAGGCAAGGTTCGCCTGGTCATTACCCCGGACGACGGCTCCGAGCCTTACGAGGAGCTGATCCCGAAATGGCGCCAGCTCAACGTGTTCGAGGGTGAGCGTGTGGAAAAAGGTGAGGTTATCTCCGATGGCCCGTCCAATCCTCACGATATCCTGCGACTGAAAGGTGTCAGCGCAGTTGCCAACTACATCGTGAACGAAGTTCAGGACGTTTACCGTCTGCAGGGTGTAGGCATCAACGACAAGCACATTGAGGTGATTGTCCGCCAGATGCTGCGCAAAGTGGAAATTTCCGAACCCAACGACTCCAGCTTTATCAAAGGGGAGCAGGCCGAACTGGCCCGCGTGCTCGACGAAGCCGAAGTCCTTGAGCCGGAAGGCAAGTTCTCTGCCAAATACGATCGCCTGTTACTGGGTATTACCAAGGCATCGCTGGCCACTGAATCCTTCATTTCCGCAGCCTCCTTCCAGGAGACGACGCGGGTACTGACGGAAGCAGCGGTCACCGGCAAGGTGGACGACCTGCGCGGTCTGAAAGAAAACGTGGTGGTGGGGCGTCTTATCCCTGCCGGCACCGGCTTTGCTTATCATGCGGAGCGCCGTAGAAAACGTGAGTTAGAGCAAGGACTTGCCGCTCCCGAGTTCACGGCAGACGATGCTGAGCAGGCTCTGAGTGAAGCGTTGAACTCCCCGGGAGAATAACGCGGCACGCCCCTGGCCCGGCCTGGTCCGGGCCCGACAAGGGTCGCAACGTCGGCCCACAGGCTGGCTTGACTTGCTGTCTGGCCATCTATAGAATCTCGCATCCCCTTACCCTGGGGATGTGGTACTTATTGCTTTTTTATTTATAAACGTGGAGTAAAAGCTACATGGCAACGATCAACCAACTGGTTCGGAAGCCGCGTAAGCGTAAAGTCGCAAAGAGCGACGTGCCTGCCCTGCAAGCATGTCCACAGCGTCGTGGCGTATGCACACGCGTTTACACAACTACCCCCAAGAAACCTAACTCTGCACTGCGTAAGGTTGCCCGTGTCCGTTTAACCAACGGCTACGAAGTGACTTCTTACATCGGTGGTGAAGGTCACAACCTTCAGGAGCACTCGGTTATTCTGATTCGTGGTGGTCGTGTTAAAGACTTGCCCGGTGTGCGTTACCACACCGTTCGCGGAACCTTAGATACAGCCGGTGTGGCCGATCGTAAGCAAGGTCGTTCCAAATATGGTGCAAAACGACCCAAGTAAGTCAAAGGTATCTTTTTTGTAAGCCCTAATGAGGGTGTCACATTTGATACGCAGACTTGTTGTTTGCGAGTAAGGCCAGGCCCGGTCCTGGATTAACCTGAAGATAGGATAATAAAATGCCTAGAAGACGAGTTGTCGCGAAACGCGAAATTCTTCCTGATCCTAAATTTGGCAACCAAACACTGGCCAAATTTATCAACCACGTGATGGTTAGCGGTAAGAAGCCGCTGGCAGAGCGTATTGTCTACGGTGCTCTCGACAAGGTTTCTGAAAAAACCAACGAGAACCCCGTCGAAATCTTTGAAAAAGCCCTTGAGGCCCTGCGCCCCATCGTTGAGGTTAAGTCCCGGCGTGTTGGTGGTGCCACCTACCAGGTGCCTGTAGAGGTCCGTCCTAACCGTCGTACCGCGCTGGCGATGCGCTGGCTGGTGGATGCTGCGCGTAAGCGTGGTGAAAAGTCTATGCACTTGCGTCTTGCTGGTGAAATCGTCGATGCCGTAGAAGGTAAAGGTGCAGCAATGAAGAAACGTGAAGATGTGCATCGTATGGCGGAAGCGAACAAGGCCTTCTCTCATTATCGTTTCTAAATTTTTAATCGGATGCCGAGGATTTAACTGTGGCGCGTAAAACACCCCTAAGCAGATACCGTAATATCGGGATATGTGCTCACGTGGATGCGGGTAAAACCACCACCACTGAGCGAGTCCTGTTTTACACCGGACTTTCACACAAAATTGGTGAGGTGCACGATGGTGCTGCCACCATGGACTGGATGGAGCAGGAGCAGGAGCGTGGTATCACTATTACCTCTGCTGCGACAACTTGTTTCTGGCAGGGTATGGATCGTCAGTACGACGAACACCGTATTAACATCATCGACACTCCCGGACACGTGGATTTTACCATCGAGGTAGAGCGTTCCCTGCGTGTGCTGGACGGTGCGGTTGTGGTGTTCTGCGGTAGCTCCGGTGTTGAGCCACAGTCTGAAACTGTATGGCGTCAGGCCAACAAGTATGAAGTGCCCCGTATTGTGTTCGTTAACAAAATGGACCGTGCGGGTGCCGACTTCCTGCGTGTTGTGAAGCAGATCGAGACTCGTCTGAATGCGCGTCCGGTGCCAGTTCAGCTGGCAATTGGCGCGGAAGATGAGTTCAAGGGCGTTATCGACCTCATTCGTATGAAAGCGATTTACTGGAATGAGGAAGATAACGGTCTGACTTACGAAATGGCTGATATTCCTGCTGATCTTCAGGATCAGGCGGAAGAATATCGCGAGAAGATGATGGAATCTGCCGCGGAAGCCAACGAAGAACTGATGGACAAATATCTGGAAGAGGGTGAGCTCTCTAACGATGAGATCAAGAAAGGTCTTCGTTCCCAGGTGCTTGCCAACGAAATCGTACTGGCCCTCTGTGGTTCGGCGTTCAAGAACAAGGGTGTTCAGGCTGTGCTGGACGCAGTTGTGGAATTCCTGCCGGCTCCGAACGAAGTGGCGGATATCCGCGGTGTGCTTGATGATGCCGAGGAAACTGAAGCAACTCGTAAATCTTCAGATGATGAGCCTTTTTCAGCGCTGGCATTCAAAATCGCTACCGATCCCTTTGTTGGTTCGCTGACCTTTTTCCGGGTTTACTCTGGTGTCCTGAATTCCGGTGACTCCGTGATGAACTCCGTGAAGAGCAAAAAAGAGCGTGTTGGCCGTATCCTTCAGATGCACTCCAACAGCCGTGAAGAAATCAAAGAGGTTCGCGCTGGTGATATCGCAGCCGCCGTTGGCCTGAAAGACGTAACAACCGGTGATACCCTGTGTGCACTGGATGCGCCCATTATTCTGGAGCGTATGGAGTTCCCCGAGCCTGTTATCTCTGTGGCGGTTGAACCCAAATCCAAAGCTGACCAGGAAAAAATGGGTCTGGCTCTGGCCCGTTTGGCGCAGGAGGATCCTTCCTTCCGCGTACAAACAGACGAGGAATCCGGCCAAACCATTATCTCCGGTATGGGTGAGCTGCACCTGGATATCATCGTTGACCGTATGAAGCGTGAGTTCAAGGTGGAAGCCAATATCGGTAAGCCTCAGGTGGCCTACCGTGAAACTATCCGCAAGTCAGTGGAAGTTGAAGGCAAATTCGTTAAACAGTCCGGTGGTCGTGGTCAGTACGGTCACGTTAAATTGCGCCTTGAGCCGATTGCGGATATGGAAGAGGACTTCCTCTTCGAAGAGCAGATCCATGGTGGTGTGGTACCCAAGGAATACTTTGGTGCCGTTGAGAAAGGTTGTAAGCAGCAACTGGAGTCAGGTATTTTGGCTGGCTATCCGATGCTGGGCGTGAAAGTGACCCTGTTTGATGGTTCTTATCACGAAGTTGACTCGAACGAGAACGCCTTCCGTATGGCGGGTTCCATGGCGGTCAGAAAGGGTGCGCTCGACGCCAGCCCTGTTCTGCTGGAACCCATGATGAAGGTGGAAGCCGTAACTCCTGAGGAGTACATGGGTGACGTGATGGGTGACCTTAACCGTCGCCGCGGTATCGTTCAGGGTATGGATGATACGCCTTCCGGTAAGGTGATCCGTGCTGAGGTGCCTCTGGCAGAGATGTTCGGTTATGCAACCGATCTGCGTGGCATGTCACAGGGCCGGGCCAGCTTCTCTATGGAATTTACCAAATACGCAGAAGCACCCCAGAATATTGCTGATGCAATTATCAAGAAATCATAACCTGAGTTATTAGCTTAAGAGGTGATTGAAAGTGTCAAAGGAAAAATTTGAACGTACCAAACCACACGTAAACGTCGGTACAATCGGTCACGTTGACCACGGTAAAACGACTCTGACAGCAGCGCTGACACGCGTATGCGCAGAAGTCTGGGGTGGCTCTGCAGTTGCATTTGACGGTATCGACAATGCACCGGAAGAGCGTGAGCGTGGTATTACTATCGCGACTTCCCACGTTGAGTATGACTCTCCGACCCGTCACTACGCCCACGTAGACTGCCCCGGCCACGCTGACTATGTAAAAAACATGATCACCGGTGCGGCGCAGATGGACGGCGCGATCCTGGTATGTTCCGCTGCTGACGGCCCGATGCCTCAGACTCGTGAGCACATCCTGCTGTCCCGTCAGGTAGGTGTACCTTTCATCGTGGTATTCCTGAACAAGGCCGACATGGTTGACGACGAAGAGCTGATCGAGCTGGTTGAAATGGAAGTGCGTGAACTTCTGGATCAGTACGAGTTCCCTGGCGACGACACCCCGATCATCGTGGGTTCCGCCCTGATGGCGCTGGAAGGCAAAGACGACAACGAAATGGGTACTACCGCCGTCAAGAAGCTGGTAGAGACTCTGGATGAGTACATTCCTGAGCCTGAGCGTGCCATTGATCAGCCGTTCCTGATGCCTATCGAAGACGTATTCTCCATCTCTGGTCGTGGTACTGTGGTCACCGGTCGTGTAGAGCGCGGTATCATCAACGTGGGCGATGAAATCGAAATCGTCGGTATCAAAGACACCACCAAAACCACCTGTACCGGTGTTGAGATGTTCCGCAAGCTGCTGGACGAAGGCCGTGCGGGTGAGAACATTGGTGCGCTGCTGCGTGGTACCAAGCGTGACGAAGTTGAGCGTGGTCAGGTACTGGCCAAGCCCGGCACTATCACTCCGCACACCAAGTTTGAAGCTGAGGTGTACGTGCTGAGCAAGGACGAAGGTGGCCGTCATACGCCATTCTTCAAAGGCTACCGTCCCCAGTTCTATTTCCGTACCACTGACGTAACAGGTGCCTGTGAGCTGCCTGAAGGCGTGGAAATGGTAATGCCTGGCGACAACATCCAGATGGAAGTGACCCTGATCTGTCCTATCGCGATGGATGAAGGTCTGCGCTTTGCGATCCGTGAAGGCGGTCGTACTGTTGGTGCAGGTGTTGTAGCCAAAATTATTGAATAACCTATTGCATCTCTAATCGCATATAGGTATATTAACGCACCCTTCAATTGAGGGGTGCTAACCAGCCTAGGCAACGATCTAGGGCCTTTAAATCAAATTTACTTCCCGCCGGTAATAAAAAGGTGGGCTAGGTAAATTTTGTTGTTTATTTGTCTGCAACATACTAAAGCGGAGTTCTCAGGCGATGCAAAACCAGAAAATTCGCATTCGCTTAAAAGCATTTGATCACCGTCTGATTGACCAGTCAGCGCTAGAGATCGTAGAAACTGCTAAGCGTACCGGTGCTCAAGTTAAAGGGCCGATTCCACTGCCCACGCGCAAGGAAAAGTTCACTGTATTGATCTCTCCTCACGTGAATAAAGATGCGCGGGATCAGTACGAAATCAGAACGCACAAGCGTTTGGTAGATATTGTTGAGCCGACAGACAAGACCGTTGATGCTTTGATGAAGCTGGATCTTGCTGCGGGTGTGGATGTACAGATCAGCCTGGGCTAGCGGGCTGAGTAACAGAATGCTGAGAGGCGTTTCGTAAAGAGGTTACGAATATGGCAATCGGTCTAGTTGGACGAAAGTGTGGCATGACACGCATATTCACAGAAGACGGTGTATCAACGCCTGTTACTGTGATTGAGGTTGATCCTAACCGTGTCACTCAGGTTAAAACCCAGGAGCAGGACGGGTATACGGCGGTTCAGGTGACAACCGGTGCTCGCAAGGCTTCAAGAATTTCAAAGGCTGAAGCCGGTCACTTTGCTAAGGCAGGTGTGGAAGCAGGTCGCGGTCTTTGGGAGTTTCGTGTATCCGGTGAGGATGCTGCCAACTTCAATGTTGGCGATACCGTAGAAGTTGGTGTGTTCGAAGCTGGACAGAAAGTTGATGTTGCGGGCACCTCCAAAGGTAAAGGTTTTGCTGGTGCGGTAAAACGCTGGAACTTCAGAACCCAGGACGCAACTCACGGTAACTCGCTGTCTCATCGTGCGCCAGGCTCCATCGGTCAGTGTCAGACTCCTGGTCGAGTATTTAAAGGTAAGAAAATGGCCGGCCATATGGGTGCGCGGCGTGTAACCGTACAGTCCCTTGAGATTGTTCGTGTTGATGCTGATAGAAATCTCGTTTTGGTGAAAGGTGCTGTGCCCGGTGCGACTGGCAATGATGTCGTTGTTCGGCCAGCGGTTAAGTGTTAAGCCAAAGAGGAAATAGCAGATGAATTTAAATCTCGCCTCTGGCGGAACTGTAGACGTGTCAGAAGTGGCGTTCGGTAAAGAATTTAACGAGCCCCTCGTGCACCAGGTGGTAACAGCGTTTTTGGCTGGTGCTCGCCAGGGTACAAAAGCACAGAAAACCCGTTCCGAAGTGAGCGGCGGTGGCAAGAAGCCATGGCGTCAAAAAGGCACTGGTCGCGCCAGAGCCGGTACTATTCGTAGCCCGATCTGGCGTTCCGGTGGTGTGACCTTTGCTGCTTCACCCCGTGATCACGATCAGAAAGTGAATCGTAAGATGTACCGTGGGGCGATGCGCTGCATTTTGTCTGAGCTGGTGCGTCAGGATCGGCTGGTAGTGGTTGATTCGCTCAGTATCGAGCAGCCCAAAACCAAAGCGCTCGTTGCCAAGCTGAAAGACCTGAATGCAGAGAAGGCGCTGATCGTATGTGAATCAGTAGATCAGAATCTGTATCTGTCTGCCCGCAACCTGCCACACGTTGATGTGACTGATGTTCAGGCGGCAGACCCGGTAAGCCTGGTTGCTCACGAGAAAGTAGTGGTGACCGTTGAAGCGTTGAAAAAGTTTGAGGAGATGCTCGCGTGAACCAGGAAAGAGTATTTAAAGTGCTGCTGGCCCCTCACATTTCCGAGAAGGCCACTATGGTTGGCGAGCAAGCTAACCAGTTCGTATTCAAAGTAGCGAAAGACGCGACCAAACCGGAAATCCGCAAGGCCGTAGAGCAGCTGTGGGGCGTAAAGGTCAAGTCGGTGAGCACCTCTTTGGTAAAAGGCAAATCCAAGCGGTTTGGTCGTACCATGGGTAAGCGCTCTGATTGGAAAAAAGCGTATGTCTCCCTCGAAGCAGGGCAAGACATAGATTTCATGAGCGCAGAATAAGGTAGGAGTCACGAGAATGGCAGTCGTTAAAGCAAAACCGACATCAGCAGGTCGCCGTTTCGTCGTAAAGGTGGTGAATCCTGACCTTCATAAAGGTGCTCCTTATGCGCCTTTGGTTGAGTCCACAAGCAAATCCGGTGGTCGTAATAACCAGGGTCGCATCACTACACGTCACAAGGGCGGCGGTCACAAGCGTAACTATCGTGTAATTGATTTCAAGCGCGATAAAGACGGTGTCCCCGGTGTAATCGAGCGCGTTGAATACGATCCTAACAGAACAGCGAACATTGCGCTGGTTAAGTATCTGGATGGTGAGCGTCGTTACATTATTGCCCCCAAAAATGTGGTGGCCGGTAATGAGGTTCGCTCCGGTGAAGATGCGCCTATCAAACCAGGTAATGCCTTGCCCCTGCGGAACATTCCCCTGGGTACTGTGGTTCACTGTATCGAGATGAAGCCTGGCAAAGGTGCACAGATCGCACGCAGTGCGGGTGCTGCGGTGCAGGTTCTGGCGAAAGAAGGTGCCTACGTTACCTTGCGTCTGCGCTCCGGTGAAATGCGTAAAGTGCCTGCGGAATGTAAAGCTACCGTAGGTGAGGTTGGTAACTCCGAACACAGTCTGCGTTCCTTGGGTAAAGCTGGTGCACGTCGCTGGCAGGGTGTGAGACCTACTGTTCGCGGTGTTGCGATGAACCCGGTTGATCACCCCCATGGTGGTGGTGAAGGTCGTACCTCCGGTGGTCGTCATCCAGTGACGCCATGGGGTGTGCCCACCAAGGGTTACAAGACTCGCAAGAACAAGCGGACTGATAAATTTATCGTTCGCCGTCGCGGTTCAAAGTCGTAACTTAGCCGGCTTAGAGAAGAGGAATTTACTGTGCCACGTTCATTGAAAAAAGGCCCTTTTATCGATCTTCACCTGCTGAAGAAAGTTGAAACAGCAGTCGAGGGTGGAAACAAGAAGCCAATTAAAACCTGGTCACGTCGTTCGATCATCATTCCCGATATGGTCGGTCTGACACTAGCTGTACACAACGGACGCCAACACGTTCCTGTGTTCGTAACTGAGCACATGGTTGGACATAAACTTGGCGAATTCGCTGCGACACGTACTTATCGTGGCCACGCAGCGGATAAGAAAGCGAAACGGTAAGGGGTGCAAAGATGGAAGTAGCAGCAAAGCTTCGCGGCGCTCAGTTATCTGCCCAGAAGGCCAGGCTTGTCGCTGACCAGGTTCGTGGTCTGGAAGTGGATAAAGCTTTGAATGTGCTGATGTACAGCACGAAAAAGGGCGCGCACCTTGTAAAGAAAGTTCTGGAATCTGCAATTGCTAACGCGGAACATAACGAAGGTGCCGACATCGACGAACTTAAAGTATCGGCGATTTTTGTGGACGAGGGTATGACGATGAAGCGTATTCGTCCTCGTGCAAAAGGCCGGGCTGACAGGATTCTCAAGAGAACTTGTCATATCACCGTAAAAGTGTCGGACAAGTAGAGGTAATACTAAATGGGTCAAAAAGTCCATCCAACCGGTATTCGCTTAGGCATCGTTAAGAAGCATACGTCCACCTGGTATGCCAACCCTAAGAATTACTCTGAGTACTTGTTAACAGATTTACAGGTTCGGGATTTCCTGGCGCAAAAGCTCAAAGCAGCGTCTGTAAGTCGAATCGAAATTGAGCGCCCGGCAGAGAATGCCCGCATCACAATCAAGACTGCACGTCCCGGTATTGTGATCGGTAAAAAAGGCGAAGACGTGGAAAAACTGCGTCGCGAAGTCACCAAGATGATGGGTGTGCCAGTGCACATCAACATCGAAGAAGTGCGCAAGCCCGAGCTGGATGCGCAACTGGTGGCCGATAGCATCGCTTCTCAGCTGGAACGTCGTGTCATGTTCCGTCGCGCCATGAAGCGCGCAGTGCAGAACGCGATGCGCCTGGGTGCCAAAGGTATCAAGGTTTCTGTAGCAGGTCGTCTGGGTGGTGCTGAAATTGCCCGTACAGAATGGTATCGCGAAGGTCGTGTGCCTCTGCACACCCTGAGAGCAGATATCGATTACTCGACCTCTCGTGCAGAAACCACTTACGGCACGATCGGCGTTAAAGTGTGGATCTTCAAGGGCGAAATCCTTGATGGAATGGATCCACAGGAAGAGAACAAAGGCGCGCCAAAGCGTCAGAGAGCAACTAAGGGCTAAAGAAGATGTTACAACCGAAGCGTACCAAGTTTCGTAAGCAGCACACTGGCCGCAACCGTGGTTTGGCTCACCGTGGCAGTAAAGTGTCATTTGGCACCATTGCTCTGAAGGCTACTGGGCGCGGCCGACTCACGGCTCGTCAGATCGAAGCGGCTCGTCGTGCCATGACGCGTCACATCAAGCGTGGCGGCAAAATCTGGATTCGGGTATTTCCTGACAAGCCTATTACCGAGAAGCCCCTGGAAGTTCGTATGGGTAAAGGTAAGGGTAACGTTGAATACTGGGTTGCCCAGATTCAACCAGGCAAAGTGCTCTATGAAATGGAAGGTGTTTCTGAAGATATCGCTCGGGAAGCCTTCGAATTAGCTGCAGCAAAACTGCCGATTAGTACAACTATCGTAACTAGAACGGTGATGTGATGAAAGCGGGCGAATTAAGAGAAAAATCAGTTGAAGAGCTGGAAGGTGCGTTGCTGAGCGAGCTCAAAAAGCAGTTCGATTACCGTATGCAGCACGCCACCGGCCAAATGGGTCAATCGCATCTTTTGAAGCAAGTGCGTAAGAATGTAGCACGCATCAAAACGATTTTGACTGAGAAGAAACAGGGTAATTAAGCATGACTGAGCAAGTTGCAGAAGCAGTTTCAAATACCAAGAAGCGTACTCTAACTGGCAAGGTCATCAGTGATAAGTGCGACAAAACGGTAACCGTGTTGGTTGAGCGCATGGTCAAGCACCCTGTGTATGGCAAGTACGTGCGACGTTCCACCAAGTTTCATGCGCATGACGAAGAGAACACTGCAGGTCAGGGTGATCTGGTGACAATCGAAGAATGTCGCCCGATTTCAAAGACCAAATCATGGCGTGTTTTGCGAGTCGAAGAGAAAGCTCGTATCTAGAGCGTTGTTTAGTAGAGATTATGATTTAAGGGTTGGAGATAACCGATGATTCAGACCCAAACCATGCTAGAAGTTGCTGACAACAGCGGCGCGCGTCGAGTCCAGTGTATTAAAGTGCTGGGTGGTTCTCACCGTCGTTACGCGCGTGTAGGCGACATCATCAAAGTGAGCGTTAAGGAAGCGATTCCGCGCGGGAAGGTTAAGAAAGGTGATGTGCTCAATGCAGTTGTTGTGAGAACTCGTCAGGGCGTGCGTCGCCAGGACGGCTCCTTAATCCGTTTCGATGAGAATGCAGCTGTACTGCTGAACAACTCGAAACAACCCATTGGTACTCGTATTTTTGGCCCAGTGACGCGTGAGCTGCGTAGTGAGCAGTTCATGAAAATCATCTCTCTTGCGCCAGAAGTGCTTTAAGTCGGGGAATTATCATGTTGAAGATCAAGCGTGATGACGAAGTCATCGTGTTAGCCGGTAAAGACAAGGGCAAACAGGGTAAAGTTCTTAAAGTGCTGGAAGATAAGGTGATTGTGGGCGGCATTAACATGGTTAAGCGTCACACTAAGCCGAATCCTCAAGCCGGAGTAGCTGGTGGTATTGTCGAGAAAGAAGCACCGATCCACGTCTCCAATGTTGCGATCTTTAACAGCAGCACGGGCAAGGCAGATCGCGTTGGCTTTCGAGTTAACGATGACGGTACCAAGGTTCGTTACTTCAAATCGACAAATGAAGTAATCAATTAACAGCATTAAGAATGTGGCAGGTAGATATAAATGGCCAAGTTTAAAGAGCTTTATGTGAACGAGATTCAAGCAAAGCTTAAAGACAGCTTTGGTTACAGCAGCGTGATGGCAGTGCCTCGTATCACGAAAATCACCCTTAATATGGGTGTAGGTGAAGCTGCTGCAGACAAAAAAGCGATCGAAGGCGCTCTAAACGACCTTACTCTGATTTCCGGTCAGAAACCTATCGTGACTAAGGCTCGTAAATCTGTGGCCGGCTTTAAAATCCGTCAGGGGTGGCCTATCGGGGCCAAGGTAACTCTTCGTGGCGAAAGAATGTATGAGTTCCTGGAGCGCCTGGTAAGTATTTCCATTCCCCGTATCCGCGATTTCCGCGGGCTGAGCCCCAAGGCTTTTGATGGCCGTGGCAACTACAGCATGGGCGTTAAAGAGCAGATCGTATTCCCGGAAATCGATTACGACAAAATTGACAAGATTCGCGGTTTGGATATTACCATCACAACCACAGCGAATACTGACGAAGAAGGTAGAGCCCTGTTAGAGGCTTTTAACTTTCCATTGAAGAAATAGGTAGGACCTGACATGGCAAAAATTTCGATGGTGGAGCGCGAGAAGAAGCGTATTCGTACAGTCAAGAAATACGCTGAGAAGCGTGCGCGGTTAAAAGAGATTATTCGCAGCCCAGAGTCCAGTGATGATGACAAATGGGATGCGCAGGTTGCACTGCAAAACCTGCCCCGGAATGCATCTCCGATTCGCCTGCGTAACCGTTGCGGATTGACTGGACGTCCTCACGGCTACTACCGCAAGTTCGGCCTGAGCCGGAACAAGCTTCGCGAAGCTGCGATGCGTGGCGATGTGCCTGGATTAGTGAAATCAAGCTGGTAGTGACGGAGCGAATTACATGAGCATGCAAGATCCAATTTCGGATATGTTAACCCGGGTTCGTAACGGCCAGATGGCGAAACACGAATCTGTATCCATGCCTTCTTCCAAGATGAAGGTCTCTGTGGCTAAAGTGCTTGAAAGTGAAGGTTACATCAAATCTTTCTCCGTGGAAGAGGGTGTTCAACCGGTACTGACCATCGATCTCAAATATTTCGAAGGCAAGCCTGTAATTGAGAGAATCGAGCGCGTAAGCCGCCCAGGTTTGCGTATATACAAAGCGAAACAAGAGCTGCCAAAAGTGATGGGCGGACTGGGTGTCGCTATCGTATCAACCAACAAAGGTGTCATGTCCGATCGAGCAGCCCGCGCTGCCGAAGTGGGCGGTGAAGTCCTTTGTTACGTATCATAGTAGGTGCTCGACGATGTCACGAATAGCAAAAAGTCCGATTACCATCCCTTCAGGATGTGAAATCAAGCAGGATGGCCAGAAGGTTTCCGTTAAAGGACCTAAAGGTGAGCTGAGTGCTGAGATCAATGCGCTGGTCAGTGTTTCCATTACTGATGGCGTGCTGAGCGTAGCTCCCGCTACTGAAGAACAGCAGGCATGGGCCCAGGCCGGTACCGCGCGTTCTATCATCAACAACATGGTAACGGGCGTAACCAATGGGTATGAGCGCAAACTGGTGCTGAATGGTGTTGGTTACCGTGCCCAGGCAAAAGGTAACACCGTTAACCTGACGCTGGGTTTTTCTCACCCGGTTGATTACGAGCTGCCCGAAGGTATCAAGGCGGAAACCCCAAGCCAGACTGAAATCGTTTTGACCGGTATCGATAAGCAATTGCTGGGTCAAGTGGCTGCAAACATTCGTAGCTTCAGACCACCCGAGCCTTATAAAGGTAAAGGTGTGCGTTATGCCGACGAGTATGTTCGTCGTAAAGAAGCGAAGAAGAAATAATTGTTGAGATAGGCACTATGAGCGAAAAGAGAGTTGCACGCCTGAGACGTGCAAAGCGTAGCAGAATCAAGATGCGCGAGTTAAAGCAGGATCGCCTGGTTGTGAACCGTTCTTCTCGGCATGTCTATGCACAGTTGATTTCCGGTGAATCAGGAAACGTTGTGGCAAGCGCTTCAACGCTGGAGAAGGACTACAGTGGCCCTACTGGCAACAGAGATGCGGCTGCCACAGTCGGCAAGCTGATCGCTGAGCGCGCTAAAGACAAAGGTATTACCAAGGTGGCGTTTGATCGCTCTGGTTATAAATACCATGGTCGTGTAAAAGCACTTGCAGAAGCTGCTCGTGAAAATGGGCTGGAGTTCTAAGGGTTATTAAGATGGCTAAAGTTGAAGATAAGAACGAAGGCTTGCAGGAAAAACTGGTGCAAGTAAACCGTGTCGCCAAAGTAGTAAAGGGCGGCCGTATTTTCGGTTTCACCGCCCTGACAGTGGTTGGTGACGGTAACGGCAAGGTTGGCTTCGGTCGTGGCAAGGCCCGCGAAGTGCCTGCTGCTATTCAGAAGGCACTGGAAGCAGCCCGCCGGAATATGGTGAGCGTTGAGCTGAATGGTAATACCCTGCAGCATCCTATCAAGGCTAACCACGGTGCTTCCAAGGTGTTCATGCAACCCGCATCGGAAGGTACCGGTATCATTGCCGGTGGTGCGATGCGCGCTGTGTTTGAAGTAGCTGGTGTCCAGAACGTACTGGCCAAGTGCTACGGCTCCACCAATCCGGTTAACGTTGTTCGTGCAACGGTTAACGGCTTGGCGGCGATGAACTCTCCTGAAGATGTTGCAGCCAAGCGCGGCAAGAGCGTAGAAGAAATTTTGGGGTAAGTTATGTCAGATAAAAGCATGGTTAAGGTTACCCAGATCAAGAGTACCAATGGTCGCCTGGAAGCCCACAAAGCCTGCGTACGCGGTCTGGGTCTTCGCCGTATTGGCCATAGCGTGGAAGTTGAGGATACCCCAGCAGTACGCGGTATGATCAACAAGGTCAGATATTTGCTGAAAGTTGAAGGTGAGTAACATGCGTTTAAACAGTCTGAGTCCAGCGCCCGGTTCCAAACCTTCTGGTAAGCGTGTTGGTCGCGGTATTGGAAGCGGCCTTGGCAAAACCGGTGGCCGCGGTCACAAAGGTCAGAAGTCACGCTCCGGTGGCGGTGTCAAGCCAGGTTTCGAAGGCGGTCAAATGCCTTTGCAGCGTCGTGTACCAAAGTTCGGTTTCACGTCACGCAAATCACTGGCTTCTGCCGAGGTTCGTCTTTCCGAGCTTAACAACGTTGGCGACACCGTAACCCTTGAGTCTCTCAAGGCAGCGGGTGTGATCAACAAAAACGTGAAGTTTGCGAAAGTGATCAAGTCCGGCGAAGTAAAAGCTGCCGTGACACTTAAAGGTATTGGTGCCACTAAAGGCGCCAAAGAAGCGATCGAGGCCGCTGGCGGCAAAATCGAAGAGTAAGGTCGACTATGGCTAAGAAGGATCAGCAACCCCAGCTTGGTGCTGGCGGACAGGCGGGATTAAGCGAACTCTGGCGTCGAATCAAATTTGTGTTCATTGCGATCATTATCTATCGCATTGGCGCACATATACCGGTGCCTGGAATTGATCCCATTCAGTTGCAGAACCTTTTTAGACAGCAGCAGGATACGATCCTCAGTCTTTTCAACATGTTCTCCGGTGGAGCGTTGGAAAGAATGAGTATCCTGGCGCTGGGTATCATGCCCTACATTTCGGCTTCTATTATCATGCAGCTGTTGTCTGCGGTGAGTCCGCAACTGGAGCAGCTCAAGAAAGAAGGCGAATCAGGGCGTCGCAAGATCACCCAGTATACCCGTTATTTTACGCTGGCACTGGCCGGGTTGCAGTCAGCCGGTATGGCGATAGCGCTGCAGACACAGGGTGTGACTCTGTCAACGGGCTTCAGCTGGATCTTTCCAGCTATTGTGACCCTGACAACGGGCACCATGTTTTTGATGTGGCTGGGTGAGCAGGTAACGGAACGAGGTATTGGTAACGGTATCTCTATTATCATTTTCGCCGGTATTGTTGCGGGTCTGCCGTCTGCCATCGGGCAGTCATTGGAAGCAACCCGTCAGGGCGAAATGAGCATGGCAGTGTTGTTCATGCTGGTGATTATTGCGGTAGCGGTAATCGCAGTGGTGGTTTACATGGAAAGAGCCCAGCGGCGCATCACGGTGAATTATGCCAAGCGTCAGCAAGGTCGTCGTGTGTATGCCGCCCAGCAGTCCCACCTGCCTCTGAAAATTAATATGGCTGGTGTTATTCCGCCGATTTTTGCTACCAGCATACTGCTGTTCCCAGCCAGTATCAGCCAGTGGTTCGGCGAATCCAGTGATCTGAAGTGGCTGAAAGACTCGCTCCAGGAGATTTCCCTGGCACTGAGTCCCGGTCAGCCACTGTATATTTTGTTGTTCGCTTTAGGGATTATCTTCTTTTGCTACTTCTATACAGCAATCGTTTTTAACCCTAAAGATGTGGCAGATAACCTGAAAAAGTCCGGGGCGTTTGTTCCTGGTATCAGGCCTGGTGAGCACACTGCCAAGTATATTGACAGCGTGCTGGGCAGACTGACTCTGGTGGGTGCTATCTATATCTCACTGGTGTGTCTGCTACCCCAGTTCCTGCAGGTTTTTGGTAATGTGCCTTTCTATCTTGGAGGTACATCGCTACTGATCGTAGTGGTTGTGGTGATGGATTTCATGGCTCAGGTACAGAGTCATCTGATGTCCCATCAGTATGAGTCGTTGATGAAGAAAGCGAATCTCAAAAACTACGGCGGCAGTGGCTTGGTAAGGTAGGCAATTGGAGTACTGAAATGAAAGTTCGTGCATCTGTTAAGAAAATTTGCCGTAACTGCAAGGTTGTCCGTCGCAAGGGTTCCGTTCGCGTAATCTGCAGCGCAGAACCACGACACAAACAAAGGCAAGGCTAACAGGGCTCGCAGCGGAGTCTCTCAGTTGATTTTTGCTGGGACTGCCGGTATGATTTGCGCCCTTTCGCCGTAGGTTAAGTGAATTTACAGTGGAGTTATTTGAATGGCCCGTATAGCTGGCGTCAATATTCCAGACAATAAGCATGCAGTGATCTCCCTGACATACATCTTTGGTGTAGGGAAAACCACTGCTCAAGGCATCTGTGACAGTGTAGGTATCAAACCTACCACCAAGATCCGTGATTTGTCTGAGGAACAACTAGACCAAATCCGTACCGAAGTAGGCAAGATCCCCACAGAAGGTGACTTGAGAAGAGAAGTATCGATGAATATCAAGCGTCTGATGGACCTTGGTTGCTATCGGGGAATGAGACACCGTCGCGGTTTGCCGGTTCGTGGCCAGCGCAGCAAAACCAATGCTCGCACCCGTAAGGGCCCACGTAAGCCAATCCGTAAGTAAGCTCAAAGTTCAGGACAGTATAAGATGGCTAAAGCGTCAGCACGTACACGTAAAAAGGTTAAAAAGACAGTTGTCGACGGCATTGCACATATCCATGCCTCATTCAACAACACCATTATTACGCTAACCGATCGTCAGGGTAATGCTCTCTCCTGGGCGACAGCCGGTGGCTGTGGTTTCCGTGGTTCGCGTAAAAGCACGCCCTTCGCGGCTCAGGTTGCAGCTGAAAAAGCTGGCCAGGCAGCGCAGGAATACGGGTTGAAAAACCTGGAAGTGATGGTGAAAGGTCCGGGACCAGGTCGTGAATCGGCTGTTCGTGCACTGCACTCCTGCGGTTATAAAATAAACAGTATCACCGATGTGACTCCTATTCCTCACAACGGTTGTCGTCCACCGAAGAAACGTCGCGTGTAATTGGAGATAGATAATGGCTAGGTATATCGGACCAAAATGTAAGCTATCACGACGTGAAGGTGTCGATCTTGGATTGAAGAGCGGCGTGCGCGCCCACGAGGACAAGTGCCGTTCAGAAAAATCACCCGGTCAGCACGGCGATCGTCGCGGCCGTCTGTCTGACTATGGTCTGCAGCTCCGCGAGAAGCAGAAAGTTCGTCGTATGTATGGTGTGCTGGAGCGTCAGTTCCGCAATTATTACAAGCAGGCAGCCCGTCAGAAGGGCGCGACTGGCGAAAATTTGCTTCAGCTACTAGAGTGTCGCCTAGATAACGTAGTTTATCGAATGGGGTTTGGCTCTACCCGTGCAGAAGCACGTCAACTCGTTAGCCATAAAGGAATCGCAGTTAACGGGCAAACAGTAAACATCGCTTCCTACCAAGTCTCTCCAGGTGATGTTGTCTCTGTGCGTGAAAAGGCAAAAGATCAGTTGCGTATTAACAGTGCGATTGAGTTAGCTGAACAGCGTGGATTTGCGTCCTGGATAGAAGTCGATGCCAAGAAGAAAGAAGGCGTGTTCAAATCAGTGCCAGAGCGTATTGATCTGCCCTCAGATCTTAACGAAAACCTAATAGTAGAGCTTTATTCAAAGTAAAGGCTAATTTGAGGTGGTTCCTATATGCAGCGCTCTTTAAGCGAGTTCTTAACACCAAAAAATATTATTGTTGACCAAGTAAACGACGAGAATGCCAAAGTCACATTAGAGCCTTTGGAGCGGGGATTCGGGCACACTCTGGGCAACGCGCTACGCAGAATTCTGCTGTCCAGCATGCCTGGCGCTGCTATTAGTGAAGTGGAAATTGATGGTGTTGTTCACGAGTACAGCACGATCGAGGGCGTTCAGGAAGACGTTATTGATATCCTGCTCAACCTCAAGGGCATCGCTGTACAGATGCACGAGCGTGAAGAAGCTGTGCTGAGCCTGTCAAAGGAAGGCCCGGGCGTAGTAACCGCTGGTGATATCCAGTTGGATCACGATGTGGAAATTGTTAACAAGGATCACGTGATTGCAAGCCTCAGTGCCGGCGCGAGCCTGAGCATGAAGCTTAAAATAGTGAAGGGCCGTGGTTATGAGCCTGCAGATTCCCGCGAATCTGACGAAGAGACCCGCGGTCTCGGCAAGCTCCAGCTGGATGCTACCTACAGCCCGGTACGCAGAGTGTCTTATGTGGTGGAGAACGCCCGTGTAGAACAGCGTACTGACCTGGACAAGTTGGTTATCGATCTGGAAACCAACGGCACCATCGATCCCGAAGAAGCTATTCGCCGGGCCGCAACGATTCTGCAGCAGCAGCTGGCAATCTTTGTGGACCTGGAAAAAGAGAAAGAGCCTGAGCCCGAAGACGAGCGTGAAGAAATCGATCCGATTCTGCTTCGCCCGGTTGACGACTTGGAGCTTACTGTTCGTTCAGCCAACTGTCTGAAGGCCGAGAATGTATACTACATTGGCGACCTGGTTCAGCGCACTGAGGTTGAGCTACTTAAAACACCTAACCTGGGTAAAAAGTCTCTGACCGAAATCAAAGACGTATTGGCGTCTAAAGGTCTGTCCCTGGGGATGCGCCTGGAGAATTGGCCTCCTGGTAGCCTCAAAGACGATGACAGAGTACTTAAAAAGCGCTAAATCCAGCGCGGTTGTTTCCCAGAGCATCAACGAAGTCGGTAAGGAATTGAGAGATGCGTCACCGTAAAAGTGGTCGAAAGTTAAATAGAAATAGCAGTCACCGCAGCGCTATGTTTCGCAACATGACTGTATCTCTGGTAGAGCATGAACTGATTAAAACCACTCTACCTAAGGCAAAAGAGCTTCGCCGAGTAGCAGAACCCCTGATTACTCTGGCTAAGAACGACTCTGTTGCCAATCGTCGTCTGGCGTTTGCCCGCACCCGTAGTGACGAGGCTGTAGGCAAGCTGTTCAACGAACTGGGCCCCCGTTACAAGGAGCGTCCTGGTGGTTACCTGCGTATTCTGAAGTGCGGTTACCGTCCCGGTGACAAGGCGCCTATGGCATATGTAGAGCTGGTTGATCGTCCGACGCCTGATGTTGAAGTGGAAGACGACGAGGATTAAGGGATACGAGTAGCGACTCGCTAAATTGAACCGCAGCATCAATGCAGTTGTTCTATAACAGCAAAGCTCTATAACAGCCTCGTTACTCCTCTGAACCTAAGGCTCACGCCGTAAGTAATTAAAAAAGGTCGCATTCGCGGCCTTTTTTTCGTCTGGTAGCACAGATTTACAGGCAAACAGCAGGACTAAAAAAGAGTGAGGCTGACGGGAGGGAGGCTACCGGGCAGATTAACCCGTGCCGGAATAAGCAGGGGTCTTGCTCAAACATTGGTGGGACCAAATCCCCAGATCCGGCCCCACGGTATTCCAATGAGCATAGAGTATTCAGGTTAATTGTTCAGGTAAGCAGAGGGCGCAGGAACCGCCCGGTATGGGACTCTTCAATTTCAACAATTTCCTCAGGGGAGCCTTCGGCAACGATAGTGCCACCGCCATTGCCGCCTTCCGGCCCCAGATCAATGATCCAGTCAGCGGTTTTTATCACATCCAGATTGTGCTCGATAATAATAATGGTGTTGCCCTTGTCCCGCAGGCGCTCAAGTACCAGCAGTAGTTGCTCGATATCGTAAAAGTGCAAGCCAGTGGTGGGTTCATCGAGAATATAAAGGGTGTGGCCGGTATCCCGCTTTGATAACTCCTTAGCCAGTTTCACCCGTTGCGCTTCACCCCCGGAGAGGGTGGTGGCGGCCTGGCCCAGGCAGATATAGGACAGCCCCACATCAATCAGGGTTTGCAGCTTGCGGGCAAGCATGGGAACGTTATCGAAAAACTCCCTGGCCTCCTCAACGGTCATGCCCAGCACTTCATTGATATTCTTGCCCTTGTATTTGATTTCCAGGGTTTCGCGGTTGTAGCGTTTGCCTTTGCAGACATCGCAAGGTACGTAAATATCCGGCAGAAAGTGCATCTCCACCTTGATAACACCATCCCCCTGACAGGCTTCGCAGCGGCCGCCTTTCACGTTGAAGCTGAAGCGGCCGGGTTTGTATCCCCGTGAGCGGGCCTCCTGGGTACCGGAAAACAGTTCCCGGATGGGCGTGAATAATCCGGTGTAGGTCGCAGGATTTGATCGGGGGGTGCGGCCTATCGGGCTTTGGTCGATATCCACTACCTTGTCGAGCATTTCCAGACCTTCGATGCTCTGGTAAGGCTCGGCCTTCATGGTGGTGGCGCCGTTCAGTTCTGTGGCCACAATCGGGTAAAGGGTGCTGTTGATCAGGGTGGATTTGCCTGAGCCGGAAACCCCGGTCACGCAGGTCATCAGTCCTAGTGGAATATGGACAGTCACATCTTTCAGGTTGTTGCCCGTGGCACCGGACAGTACCAGCTGAGTGTCGGAATCAGCCACCAGGCGTTCAGTGGGCACTTTGATGTGGCGGGTATGATTCAGATACTGGCCGGTGATGGAGTTCTTGTTCTCCTTCAGGCTCTGCAACGATCCGGCATGGATGATTTCACCGCCGTGAACCCCGGCTCTGGGGCCGATATCCACGATAAAATCCGCTGCCCGGATGGCGTCTTCGTCATGCTCCACCACAATCACGGTGTTCCCCATGTCGCGCAGTCGTGTAAGGGTATTCAGCAGGCGCTCGTTATCGCGCTGATGCAGGCCAATAGAGGGTTCATCCAGAATGTACATGACGCCCACTAGGCCGGCGCCGATCTGGCTGGCCAGCCGGATACGCTGTGCCTCACCCCCGGACAGGGTTTCGGCGCGGCGGTTAAGGTTCAGGTAATCCAGCCCCACGTTCACCAGGAAGTGCAGCCTCTCCCGGATTTCCTTTAATATCTTGTCCGCAATTTCACCCTTCTTGCCTTTAAGGTGCAGCTTTTCAAAGTGGGTCAGGGCATCGCCCACCGGGAGTTTCACCACTGCCGGCAGATTCGTTTTGCCGATAAAGACATGGCGGGCCGATTTGTTGAGGCGAGAACCGTCGCAAGTATGGCACTGTGCCGTGTTCAGATATTTCGACAGCTCCTCTCTGACCGCTTCCGATTCCGTGTCCCGGTAGCGGCGCTGCATATTGGGAATAATGCCTTCAAAAGGGTGATTGCGAACCACTGAATCGCCGCGATCATTCAGGTAGTAAAAAGGAACGGGTTCATCGCCGCTGCCAAACAGTATCACCTCGCGGATCTTTTTGGTCAGTTTTTTGAACGGTTTATCAATATCAAACCCGTAATGTTCGGCCAGGGAAGTGAGCATCTGAAAGTAATAGACATTGCGGCTGTCCCAGCCGCGAATGGCGCCCTCCGACAGACTTTTTTCCGGATGCGCCACGATATTGTCCTGATCAAAAAACTGGGTGATGCCCAGACCGTCACACTCCGGGCAAGCGCCGGCGGGATTGTTGAAAGAAAACAATCGCGGCTCCAGCTCGCTCAGACTGTAATTACACACCGGGCAGGCAAACCTGGATGAAAACAGCAGTGTGTCTGATTCATCATCCATATTGGTCACCAGCACTGTACCGTTTGCCAGATGCAACGCGGTTTCAAACGACTCCGCCAAACGCAGCTGGATGCCATCCTTGATCTTGATGCGGTCCACCACTACTTCAATGGTGTGCTTACGGCGCTTGTCCAGGTTAGGCGCCTGATCCAGCTCGGCAATGATGCCGTCGATACGGGCCCGGATAAAGCCTTCAGCCCGCAGTTCTTCGATCACATGAAGATGTTCGCCTTTCTTGTCCTTGATCACCGGCGCCAGAATCATCAGTTTGGTGCCTTCCGGCTTTTCCATCACCTGATCTACCATCTGGCTGACCGTCTGGGCTTCCAGGGGCTGATCGTGTTCCGGGCAGCGGGGTGTGCCTACCCGGGCATACAGCAGGCGCAGGTAATCGTAGATCTCGGTAATGGTGCCCACAGTGGAGCGGGGGTTGTGGGACGTGGATTTCTGTTCGATGGAAATGGCCGGTGACAGCCCTTCGATATGGTCCACGTCGGGCTTTTCCATCAACGACAGAAATTGTCGCGCATAAGTGGACAGGGATTCCACGTAGCGACGCTGGCCTTCTGCATACAAGGTATCAAATGCCAGGGATGACTTGCCGGAACCGGATAACCCGGTGATCACTATAAACTTGTCCCGCGGTAAATCCAGATCCACGTTTTTCAGGTTATGTGTCCGTGCGCCTCTGACTTGAATCGTATCCACAACTAATCCCCCATTGAAAGCAGCCGGGTAGTATAAAGTTTTCCGGTGTCCCGGTGCCACCTTGAGTTAGCGGTTGTTAAGATTCAGCCCGGCCTTGGTAAAGATTCAGCGCCGGGGGGAAAGATGTTAGAATCCGCGGCCTTGTGAAAGATTCGTGTTTATGTTTTTGGTGACTTATGAGTCCGGTTGAGAAACGGGCAACACTGGCTTTATCCACGCTGTTCATGACCAGAATGCTGGGGCTCTTTATGATCCTGCCGGTGTTCTCTGTCTATGGGTTGGCGCTGGAAGGGGCAACACCGCTGCTGGTGGGTGTGGCGATCGGGGTGTATGGCCTGACCCAGGCCCTGTTGCAGGTGCCTTTTGGATTGTGCTCGGATCGCTTTGGCCGCAAGCCGGTGATCATTGTCGGGCTGTTGATCTTTCTGGTGGGCAGCATTGTTGCCGCCATGGCGGAAAGCGTTTATGGCGTAATTCTCGGGCGGGCACTGCAGGGTGCCGGCGCTATTGCCAGTGCGGTGATGGCATTGCTGGCAGATTTGACCCGGGACGATAACCGTACCAAGGCCATGGCCATGGTGGGAGCCAGTATCGGGTTTTCCTTTGCGCTGGCGTTGGTGATCGGGCCTTTGATAGCCGGATTCGACGGCCTGGCGGGGCTTTTCTGGTTAACCGCCTTTCTGGCAGGCTTTGGTATTCTGATCACGATATTTGTGGTGCCCACTCCGGTGACCAGTCAATGGCACCGCGAAAGCCGGCCGGTGCTGGGGCAGTTCGCCGAGGTCATGCGGAACCGCGAGTTGCTGCGACTGGATTTTGGTGTATTCCTTCTGCATCTCACGTTAACCGCCAGCTTTGTAGCTGTTCCTCTTTTGCTGCAACGTGATTTGCAGTTCGACAGCAGCGAACACTGGAAGCTCTATCTGCCGGTTATGCTCACCGCGTTTGTGTTTATGGTGCCGCTGATGATAGTGGCGGAAGCCAAACGCCGCATTCGTGAAGTGTTCTTGTTGGCCATACTGCTGCTGGGTTGTGGTTTACTGGCCATGTATTTACTGAACAGCTCTCTGTGGCTGGTGGCCGCGGGTATGTTTGTTTATTTCTGGGCCTTTAATCTGCTGGAAGCCATGCTGCCCTCGCTGGTAAGCAAGATTGCACCACCGGGATCGAAGGGCACGTCCATGGGCGTGTATTCCGCCAGCCAGTTTATGGGAGCTTTTGTGGGCGGTTCTGCCGGCGGTTTTTTGCTGGGAAGCGCCGGAGAAGAGGCGGTGTTCCTGCTGTGCGCTGCACTGGCCCTGTGCTGGCTGCTGATTGCCTTCGGTATGGGGCAGCCAAAATTTTTACAAAGTTATCGGGTGGATCTGTCTACTTTAGAATCGCCGGACCCCAAATCGCTGGTGGACCGTTTCCTTGAGGTGTGTGGCGTTGAGGAAGCAGTGGTGATACTGGAAGAACAGGCGGCCTATCTAAAAGTTGACCGAAAGCGATTAGACCAGGATCAGCTTGGGAAAATAACAGGCTTTGCCGCCGGCTAAAAATATAGGGCAGGCGGCTGGTTAAAATTCAGCATAACAGTTAAAGTTGTGGGTAATTAAAAAGTTGTGAGTGAATAACGAGAGCGCCCACCGTAGGAGATTCGAATGGCACGACGCGGGATAAATAAAGTAATTATTTTAGGCAATCTGGGGAACGATCCGGAAACCCGGTACATGCCAAATGGCAACGCCGTTACCAATATTTCAGTAGCCACCAGTGAATCCTGGAAAGACAAGCAGAGTGGCCAGATGCAGGAGCGCACTGAATGGCACCGGGTGGTGTTCTTCAATCGCTTGGCGGAAATTGCCGGCGAGTACCTGCGCAAGGGCTCCAAGGTGTATGTGGAAGGTTCACTGCGTACCCGTAAATGGCAGGACCAGAACGGCAACGACCGTTACAGCACCGAAATCGTGGCCAACGATATGCAGATGCTGGACAGCCGCGGAGACCAGGGTGGTTCCGGTTCCAGCGACAACAATTACGACAGTTATAACCAGATGCCGGAATCCCAGGGATATGGCGGCGGAAACGATAATAATCAGCAGTCCTCCGGTGGCCGCGGTGGTTATGATCAGTCTCCCTCACCCTCACCGGCGGCATCCGAATTTGAGGATGACATTCCGTTCTGAACAGCCGCCGGGTGAGCCATCCGGTCACTGTCGTAAAAAAGCCCCGTTTCCGGGGCTTTTTCAGTTTCAGGCTTCCCTGAAGTCGTTCGGCATTAAAACTCGTAGATCACCGAAACCGAATACTCCACATCGGTGGAATCCACGTCGATCGCGGGATCCGCATCCGGGTTTTTTGGCGGCTCGCTGTCGTGGCTGGCATTGAAGGCCAGCCGCAGCTTCAGGTTTTCCCCAAGTTTGGTGAACAGCGAGGTATTCCAGAGAATATTGAAATCCTCGAACTCACTGGCTCTGGGCTGATAGTAGGCAGTACTCACAATGCTGACATGGTCATTGATCTGCTGCTTGTAGGATACATAGGAATTGAAACGCAGATAGTCGCGATCGGTTTCGTAAGTCCCCAGATCCTCTTCCTCTTTGACATAAAAGGCACCGGCACCCAGCGCCAGGCTGAGTTCGTCGGACTGCTCAATCACGGTGTAGCGGAAGCCGCCACCGGCCAGATACCGCGACAGTAACCGGGTGAACTCGTTATCCTGATATTGCACATAAGCTTCGCCGGCCCAGATGTTGTCAAAGCTGTGCACCCAGCGGCCATGGGCAAAGCTCTTGTCTTCATCCTTGGTGCCGTTGGCCTTGTCATATTCCCGGGATGCGATCAGAAACCACAGGTCTTCCTGCTTTTTCAGGTTCAGGCGGCCGCTGAGGGCATAATCCTCTTCGTCACTGTTGCCGGATTTTCCATCAAACTGGAATTCCACCTGCCCGGAAATGCCTTCAGGCAGCGGTTTCAGGCGCTGGCTCTCGATATTGGTGATCGCCAGAGCCGGAACCGCAAAAAAACTCAAACTTGCTGCAACAAATTTTTTCATTGAATATCAAACCTTTGTTAGACTGCTGTCTTTCTGTTCGCGCGCGAGTATAAGAAAAACCGCCGCCGGGTTAAACCGCCCGCGGATGCGAACAGCGGGCTATACTGAAAAAGGAAGGCTGGCAAAGGCTTCATAGTCGCTGGTCTCACCGGGTCAGAACAGGGCGAGACACAGGATCTCGGGAATTGCTGGGCAACCACAGGCTGAAAAAGCCGGTGTCCTTATTCCTTACACAGAGCTGGCTTAAAATGCCCGTAAGATGATAACGATAAAATCAAAATAATGTGCAACTAGGCGATTGGTGTTCCATGAAGCTTCGATACTACATTCTGCTGGGCGTATTTTCTTTTCTGTTCTTTCTGATCGCCCTGTTCCCCGCCGATCTGGCCTGGAAAATGGTGCCCAAATCACTTACCCAGAACCTGCCTGTACGCGTTGAGCAGGTGGGTGGCACCCTGTGGGATGGCTTTATGGTTGGTAAAACCTTCAGTGGCCCGGTCAAGGGCCAGCATGTATTTGCCTGGGATCTGAACCCATTGTGGCTGCTGATGGCGGATCTGAGCGCGGGGCTGCATGCGGAAGGCGACGATTACAAAGTATCCGGCACGGCTCATATAGGTCTTTTGGGCAAGGGCTTCAGTGACCTGAATGGCCGGGTTCAGGCGGACCTGGTAAACGATATGCTTAAGCAACTGGGTGCCCAGGCTTCCGGCGAACTGATGTTAAAGGATGTTACCCTGGAGTTTGGCAGTGGCACCGAGGTGGATGCTGCCACGGGCCTGATCAGCTGGGGCGGTGGCCCGGTGAGCTATCGTCAGGGGCGCCGTTCCCAGAATATTGATGTGCCACCGATCAAGGGCACCCTGTCCCAGAAAGAGGGCGGGTTGTTGCTCTCCGTCGTGGAGGCCAACAGTAACGCGGCCCTTGGCGAGCTGACCCTGAAAGGCCCTATCGGTGGCGTGGTGGTTTACAAGCGGGTTATGAAGATAGCGGGCATGGGCAACCCCGAAGACGAGGATGCCGTGCTGGTACAGCTGCAACAACCGATTCTTTAACGGGAGCGGTTGGCAAAACCCGCAAAAACAGGCCGTTCTGCGGGTGGCAAGTTACCAAAAACAGACAGAGTTAACGCCGGATTTTCGTATTATGGGCGGCAGTGGATGATTTTCGGAAAAGACTTCCACTATACTAGACCGCCTATTTAAACTTGGCATTTGGCTAACACGCACTAAATTATAACAAGTAGAGAGTTCAACAGGTTTCCTTTGCAAATCTTTGAAATTGAAATGCTTCAGCCTTGGTAGTATGTACAGCTCGTATGTCCAGGTCGTCTGAACCGGTTGTTTGAACTGGTTGTATGAATTGGTGCAATAACAACTAATAGAACGTGATTGGGAGTGGTCAGTGGCTGCAGAGACAGCGCAAGCCAACAAATGGATTGATCGTGGTACCGCAGCAACCTGTGCGGTGCTGGTGGTGGCTATTTGTTATGTGATTGTAAAGACGCTTTTTCTGTTCCTGGATGATCAGTACGGTGCCCAGGCGCCCCGGCTCTATGGCGCGACGCTGGGCAGCAGTAACCGGTCGTCAGCGCCTGCGGAAACCCTGGCAGCGGTAGACCCTACCGCCATTCCCCTGTGGAACCTGTTCGGCAAGGAAGGGGCCCGGGAAAAGGCTGAAGACACCCCCAAAGACGTAAATGCCCCCAAAACCAACCTGCAGCTTGAGTTGCATGGTGTGTTTGTCGCGCCCAAGGAAGAAAACTCCACCGCTATCATTTCTGAAAAACGCCGCGACAGTAAGCTCTACCATATTGGCGACAAGCTGCCGGGCAATGCCACCCTGGCAGCCGTGTATGAGAACCGGGTGTTGCTGAATCGTCAGGGCCGCCTGGAAGCCCTGTTCTTCCCCGACGGCGAAAATGCCAGTTCATTCAGGAGCAACCGTACCGCCAGCAGCAGTCGCGGTATCAATACCCGCCGCTCCACCAGTCGCAGCGATCGCTACAATGCCAGTCGCCGAGGCTCCGCCGGTGTTTCCGGCCGGGTGGAAAAAATGATTCAGACCGCCAGCAGCGCAGAAGAGGTAGCTCAAGCCTTGCAAGAGGAATTAGGTGTTAACCCTGAAGATGCTTTGCGAGAGATGGGGTTGGAATCTAATAACGGAAGAGGATACAGAATTACAGGGTCAGGCAGCCCGATATTTTCTGCAATTGGCGGAAGACCCGGAGATCTAATACTTTCTTTAAATGGGCGAAGCTTGGGCAATACAGCGGAAGATATGGGTTCGATCGATCAATTTTTGCAGCCAGAAAATTGTGAAGCAGTAATAACAATGGAGAGGGACGGCCACCAGTTTACTAATAAACTCTCGATTCCTGGTTGCAGATGAAAAACAGTGTAAAAACGGATGATATTGATGAATAGCAGATTTCAACAGTGGATAACAAGAACGGTGCTTTGCTTCGCGCTCGTGCTGGCTTCACTGAGTGCCCATGCGGAAGGCAATACATGGAAGATCAATATGAAGGAGGCGGAGATCCGCAACTTCATAGAGCAGGTATCCGACATCACTGGTGAAAGTTTTGTGGTGGATCCGCGGGTCAAGGGCAAAGTCACTGTGGTGTCCAATGCCGATATGACCTCACAGGAAATCTATGACATGTTCCAGTCGGTGTTGCGGGTGCACGGCTATGCCGCCATTGAATCCGGTGCGGTGGTCAAGATTGTCCCCACTCAGGGCGCCAAACAGGACAACGTCCCGGTGGGAAGCCGTGTGGAAAACGAACAGATGGTAACCCGTGTGATTCCGGTGGAAAACACCAATGCGGTAGAGCTGGTGCCGATTCTGAGGCCCATGGTGCCCCAGTATGGTCATCTGGCGGCGGTTACCTCCGCCAACGCCCTGATCATCAGTGATCATGCCACCAATATTCAGCGGATTATTGATATCGTTCAGCGCATCGACAGTGCCGAAAGTGAAGAGGTGGAAGTGATTCAGCTGGAGTATGCCTGGGTGGGTGACGTGGTTGAGTTGCTGGAGCAGCTGACCCCCGTGGAAACCGGGGCCGCCAGCAAGAAGCGTCGCAGCGGTACCACAGCACGGGTGCGTGTGGTGGCCGAAGAACGTACCAACCGTCTGATTCTGCGGGGCGAGAAATCGGCCCGAGCCCGGGTCAAGCTGCTGGTTAAAGAGCTGGATCAGCCTCTGGAAAATTCAGGTTCCACGCAAGTGGTTTATCTGCGCCACGCCGACGCGGTAAAAGTGGCGGAAATTCTGAATGCCCTGGTGACCGGCCAGCGTTCTTCCTCTTCCAGTGCCGGCAGCACTTCGACACGCACTACCCGGATTGCCCGCCGTACCCCGACCTCGGCGTCTCCCCAGGAATCTGAAGTCATGATCCAGGCGGATGAAACCCTGAACGCCCTGGTGATTCGTGCCGCCCCGGCAGATCTTTCCGATATCAAGGAAATTATCAAACAGCTGGACGTGCGCCGTGCCCAGGTATTGATTGAAGCCGCGGTGGTGGAAATCACCGGTGACGCCGGTAAAGCCGTCGGCATTCAGTGGGGTGCAGTAGACGATCAGAAACTGGTGGGTGGCGTTAACTTTGCCAACGTAGGTAACAGCCTGAACTCCATTATCCAGGCAGCTACTACCGAAGGTTCAACCACCGGTTTGACCAATGGTCTGACCCTGGGTGGCGGTGCTGTGGACGATCAGGGCCGGGTGGAATTCGCGGTGATTCTGCAGGCTCTGAACAATGCAGCCAATGCCAACCTGCTGTCCACTCCCAGCCTGATGACCCTGGATAATGAAGAAGCGGAAATTGTGGTGGGTCAGAACGTGCCTTTCGTGACCGGCAACCAGCTGAGCAGCAACAACGATAACCCCTTCCAGACCATTGAGCGGAAAGACGTGGGCCTGACCCTGAAAGTCACGCCGCAAATCAATGACGGTGATGTGGTGCGTCTCAAGGTGCAGCAGGAAACCTCCAACGTCACCGATACGGCTCAGGCAGTGCAGGCCACCGACGTGGTGACCAACAAGCGGGCCATTAACACCACGGTACTGGTTAACGACGGCTCCATTGTGGCGCTGGGCGGCCTGATGGAAGAAAGCGTACGCTCTTCCGAGAGCAAGGTGCCCCTGCTGGGTGATATCCCGCTGATAGGTGCGCTGTTCCGCAGTACCCAGCAAAGCCATGTCAAAACCAACCTGCTGGTCTTGCTGCAGCCCACCATTATTCGTGACGACGCCAAGGCCGCGGAAATCGTGGATCGTAAGTACAAGGAAATCAAGGCGGTGAACATGGAACTGGATGATGTGGGCAATCTCAAAGTGATTGGCCAGGATATCTACCCGGAAACGTCCGGCGAACTGATCCGCGAAGGCCTGAAACGTTAATCGCCTTACATAGCAATAAATTATAACAAAGGGGCTCAATGAGCCCCTTTGTTATATATGGCGTTTGTCCGGCACAGGCAGGACAAAGGGGTGTAAACTAGGACCTTGCCCGGGCCGTGGCCTACAATAATGATTCCGCTTTATTCGGCCCCTGGGCAGACCAGAAGAGACTGATCCGGAGTGCAGGGATGTCACCTGATGCTTTGAATACCTTTACCAATGTGCCTGTTTTTGCCTGTTCCCTGCCATCTGACATGGCGCGGGGGCTGGTGAGTGCGCTTGCCGGTTTCGGATTGCATCTTCGCGTGCTGGATGCTCCGGAAGAGATCACCCCTCTGGTGAGCGAAACCCCGGAATCACTGCTCCTGCTGGGGGCTAGTGATCCGCAGCTGCCCGGCTTGCTGGATACCCTCGCTACTGATTTCAGCGCCAAACGCACGCTTCTGGTGGTCATCAGCGAACAGCCCCTTGCCGGTCCTTTACGGCGCACCTGCCTTGATCATCCCCTGGTGGCGGATATCTGGGAAGGCCCCGATCTGCTGTCCCTGGCGGAGCGTAAATGTCGTCTCTATCTGGAGCTGTTACAGCGGCGTTTGTTACAGGCAAAAGAAGAGCAGATGCTCATTGAAATGGCCTATCAGAAAGACCGCCTGCTTTCGGCCCTACGCGATGGTGTGCTCATGCTCACGGCCGAGGGCTACCTCAGTGATCTGAACGACTTTGCTATCGAATCCCTGGGCTACGGACGGGAAAACCTCATCGGCGCCCATATCTCCCAGATTCTTTGCCCGCCGGATAGCAGCGATCCGTTAATTGACTGGTGTGAACATCCCCTCCATACAGCCTTTGCCACCCAGCAGGACAGCAGCATTGAGGATACCGTGGTGTGGCGGTCTGACGGCACCGAATTACCGGTTAACTGTGAGCTGGCGGTCATGTATCCGGGGCAGGCGCCGGAGTATCTGCTGGTATTTCAGGACCTGTCCATCCGCAAGGCGGAGGAGGAGCAGCTCAATCAGCTGACCCGTTACGATCCGGTTACCGGCCTTGCCAGCATTTCACTGTTGCGCCACTTTCTGCTGAAAGCCATGGCCAGAGCCTTGCGCAACAGCCGCCGGCTGGCACTTCTGTATGTGGATCTGGATGATTTTCACTGTATCAATGAAAGCTTTGGCCGCAGCGGTGGCGACAGCCTGCTGCGCAGTGTGGGGCGTCGCCTGAAAAACTGCATCCGTACCGGTGATATGGTGTCCCGTTATCAGAGCGATGCCTTTATGATCGTTCTGGATGAGGTGCGCCGGCCGGAAGATGTGGAAAAGCTGGCCCGGCAGATGCTGCAGAATTTAAACACGCCCCACGACCTGAGCGGCGTTCCGGTGGTGTCCCATGCCAGTATCGGGGTGGCTTTCTACCCGGACGGTGCCATGGGTATTGATGATCTGATCGATCATGCCAAGGAAGCCATGGACTGGGTAAAGCTTCACGGCAAGAATGCCCACCATGTGTATGGTGATGATCCCTTCAGCAACAAGCACAGCCGCGGCAAGACGGTTACCCATTAGTGCCTTCAAGTCGTTGTTCTTTATGGTTTTTCGCTATATGGCTCTTGACTTTTAAGAATAAGGTCGCGTCCTCTCTTGTATTCTTTTTTCATTGCTGTCTACAATCAAGCAAATAAGAAAACACAGACACAGTGGGGAATTAAGGTGTATCGGGTATTGATTGTCGGCGCTGGCGCCGTGGGCCAGGTTTATGGCCACTTTATGCAAAGGGGCGGTGCGTCCGTTTCCTTCCTGGTGAAAGAAAAGTACAAGGAAGCCTGTGAAGACGGCTTTACCCTGTATCGCTCCCGTCGCAGCGGCCTGGGCAAGGCCGAATCCTACAAGGCAGACCATATCTACACCCGCTACGAAGACGTGGCGAAGGAAGACTTCGATCACGTTTGGTTGGCCATGTCGTCCAATGACTTGCGCGGTGAGTGGCTGGGTGAACTGAAAGAGACCATCGGCGATACCACCCTGGTCATGCTGCAGCCGGATCTGGAAGACCGGGATTATGTGCTCCAGTATTTCCCCGAATCCCAGCTGGTGTACGGCATTATCAATTTCATCAGTTATCAGACCCCGTTGCCGGATCTGCCGTCCCACCACCCGGATGCGGAGAAAAAAGGGGTGGCATACCTGATGCTGCCCATGATGTCGGCGGAATTTTCCGGCAATCACGAACGCCTGCCGGAAGTGATGGAAGCCCTGGCTCTGGGCCGTTTCCCCGTGAAAGCCCAGCAAAATGTACCGCGGATTTATGCGGATCGTTCCGCCTGGATGATTCCGCTGGTGGCGGTGCTGGAGCTGGAAAACTGGTCTATCAAACGCCTGCTCAGTAGTGGCTCTCTGGAACTGGCGGTGGAAGGTGCCCGTCAGGCCCTGGCCATAGTGGCGGCCAAGTTTCACCGCCCGCTGAACTGGACCGAGCGTGGTTTCAGTCTGATTCTGGTGAAAGTGCTGTTACCGCTGTTGCGTTACCTGTCACCCATGGATGCGGAATCCTTTATCAAGTTCCAGTTCCGGAAAACCGCTCCCCAAACCCGCTTTATGCTGGATCACTTTATTCATCAGGGTGAGCAACTGGGAATGAATGTCACCGCACTCAAAACCATGCGGGAAAAACTGCCGGATTCCGGCGATGTGGAGCAGGCTGCCTGACTGCATCCCGCTGTGAAATTGAAATGAAAATCAAGCAGAAACAGAGGGTCCGTATCGGGCCCTCTGTGCGTCTAACCCTTTGTATGTATGTCTCTCAGTAGAGCGTAATGGGCGGTTCTTCCATAATCAGTAGCTGCTCTTCCATTTCCGTCATAAAGTTTTCCCAGTAATTGGAGGTGTTGAACCAGGGGAAGTTCATGGGGAATGCAGGGTCATCCCAGCGTTTGGCCAGCCAGCCGGCGTAGTGAATCATGCGCAGGGTACGCAACCCTTCAATCAATGGGATTTCCGCCCGGTTAAAAGGGCAGAACTCTTCATAGCCTTCCAGAATTTCGCTGAACTGCTGGGTTTGTGATGGCCGGTCACCGGCCAGCAGCATCCATAAATCCTGAATAGCCGGCGCCATCAGACAGTCATCAAAATCCACAAACCAGGGGCCCGTGTCCCGGTTCCAGAGAATATTGCCCACGTGGCAGTCACCATGGGTGCGGATGACGCTGAGTTGATCCACTTCCTGAAACAGGCCGTTCACCTTGTGATGCACCTTTTGCACGATATGCTCAAAACGCGCGCTCAGATGACGGGGAATAAAATCCCGCGACAGCAAAAATTCACCGGGAATATCGCAGTAGGTGTTCACGCCCAGCGTGGGGCGGTGCAGAAAGGCCTGTTCACGACCGGCGGCATGAATGCGCCCGATCAGCCGGCCCAGGCGGAATAACTGATCAAAGTCCCCCGGTTCCGGTGCCTGGCCGCCGGTGCGTTTGTAGATGGCAAAACGGTAGCCGCCGTAGCGATGCAGGGTTTGCTGATCATGGGGGGACAACAGCGGGGGAATCACCGGCAGATCCAGTTCCTGCAGCATACGGGAAAAACTGTGCTCTTCCAGAATCTGCGCATCGCTCCAGCGATTGGGGCGGTAGAATTTGGCAATCACCGGTTCCTGTTCATCAATGCCCACCTGATACACCCGGTTTTCGTAGCTGTTCAGGGCCAGAATGCGGGCATCGGACAGGTAGCCCAACGATTCGATGGCCTGAATCACCAGATCCGGCGTCAGGTGATCATAATCATCGTGTAGTGGCGTCTCGGCAGTGGCAGCCATGGCATCCGGTCCTTAAACAACGGTGAAAGAGGCAGATTGCGTTGGCGCGCATGATAGCACAGGGTCAGGGCGTTCTTGCTATGGCCAGCAAATGGATTTCTGCCGCCCCGGCGGCGGACAGTACCTGGCTGATTTCCGTGACGGTGGCGGCGGTGGTGATGACATCATCCACCAGGCCGATACGCTCCACTTGCCGGAGCTTTGCCAGCTTCGCGGGATTGATCCGGAACGCCCCCTGAAGATTGCGGCGGCGCTGTTCGGCGGTAAGAGGGTTCTGGGCGCCGGTGGACTTTACCTTGCGGATAGCACCGGTGAGCACCGGAATACCCAGGTGCTTTCCCAGATGCCGGGCCAGATAATTGGCCTGATTAAAACCCCGATGGCGTTCTTTGGCCGGGTGCATGGGCACCGGCACCAGCAGTTCCGGCAGGGGCAGCGATTCTTCATTGGTCTCGTCCCGAGCCTGATCCCGGTTTGGCTTTATCTGGTCGGCCATCAGCTGTGCCAGCAGCTTCGATAACTGGGGATGATTGTGATACTTCATCTGCGAAATCAGCTGGTTGACCGGGAACAGGTACAGAAAAGGGGCCCGGCAGCTCAGAAACGGGGGCGGCTGGCGAAAACATTCTTCACAAATTGTTTCAGGATCCAGGCTATCGAACCCCTCCAACGGCAGTCCGCAGCGCTGGCAGCAGCGGTTGTTCACCGGTAACAACGGCAGGCAGCGGGAACAAATCACTGATCTTATTGATGTTTTTTGTGCGCAAAGCAGGCATGAAATCATATAGGTGTATAATTGATCTATGGTAAACCTGTTGTTTTTGTCTGGTTGACAGCAAGGCCTGCTTCCGTATGATGAGCAACATTCATGCTGTGAACCCTGCGTCACAAAGACAATGCCCAGACAAGGTTCTGGGCCCTGTATTCAGATTAATAAGACCAATGAGAGGAAAGGCGATGAGCCAGCCATCGGAAGTACGCCACGACTGGACCCTGAAAGAAATCCAGGCCCTGTTTGAACTGCCTTTTAACGACCTGATGTTTCAGGCGCAAACTGCCCATCGCCAGAACCATAATCCCAATGCCGTTCAGATCAGCACCCTGCTGAGCATCAAAACCGGCGCCTGCCCGGAAGACTGTAAATACTGCTCCCAGTCCGGCCACTACAACACCGGTCTGGAAAAGGAAAAGCTGCTGGAAATCGAACGGGTAGTGCAGGAAGCCCAGGCCGCCAAAGACAAAGGTGCTTCCCGATTCTGCATGGGCGCCGCCTGGCGTTCGCCGCGGGAAAAGGACATGCCCTACGTGCTGGAAATGGTGCGTCAGGTAAAAAGCCTGGGCATGGAAACCTGCATGACCCTGGGGATGCTCGACAAGGATCAGGCTTCGGCACTGGCGGATGCCGGTCTGGATTATTACAACCATAATCTGGATACCTCGCCGGAATATTACAACGCCATCATTACCACCCGTACTTATCAGGACCGCCTGGATACCCTGTCCAATGTGCGCGATGCCGGTATGAAAGTATGCTGCGGCGGTATTCTGGGGATGGGGGAGTCCCGTCAGGATCGCGCCGGCCTGTTAATGCAGCTGGCGAATCTGCCGGACCATCCGGAAAGTGTGCCCATCAATATGCTGGTGAAAATCGCCGGCACGCCCCTGGAAGATACCGACGATATCGATCCTTTTGAATTTGTGCGTACTATTGCTGTGGCACGGATTCTGATGCCGAAATCTTTTGTGCGTTTATCTGCAGGCCGTGAAGAAATGAACGATCAGATGCAGTCACTCTGCTACATGGCCGGCGCCAATTCCATTTTTTATGGGGAGCGGCTGCTGACCACCTCCAACCCGGAAGCCAGCAAGGATATGCAGTTGTTCAAACGCCTGGGTATCAAACCCATGGAACTGCGTGAGGAAGCCTCTGATGAAGCCCATGAAGCAGCACTTCATCAGGCCATCGAAGATCAGAAGCGCAGCCATCTGTATCACGATGCAGCGGTAACCGCTGAGCAGACGGCTAGCCTTAACTAAGCCGACAAACCGATGAAACTACCGGCCCGTTATGCTGCTTTTGTTGAACAACGAAAGCAGCAGTCCCTGTATCGCTCCCGCCGCCTTCTGGAAACTGCCCAGGGCGCCCAGGTGATTGTGAACGGCCGGCCCATGGTGAACTTTTCCAGTAACGATTATCTGGGGCTGGCCAATCATCCGGATGTGGTAACAGCCCTGCAAAAAGCGGCGGACACTTACGGCGTTGGCAGTGGTGCTTCTCACCTGGTGATTGGTCACAGCCGTTTGCATCATCAGCTGGAAGAGCAGTTGGCGGATTTTACGGGTTATGAAAGTGCCTTGCTGTTTTCCTCCGGCTATATGGCCAACGTGGGCACGCTGAACGCACTTTCACAAAAAGGTGATCTGATACTTCAGGACAAACTGAATCATGCTTCGTTGCTGGATGCCGGTCTGCTGGCAGACGCCACCATGAAGCGTTACGGTCACAACGATATGCAGGCCTTGTCGCGCCGCCTGCAAGCGGCAGACGAATTTGATCAGACCTTTGTTGCCACTGATGCCGTGTTCAGTATGGACGGCGACCTGGCGCCCCTGCCACAGATGGTGGCACTGGCCGAATCTCATCAGGCATTGTTAATGGTTGATGATGCCCATGGTTTTGGCGTGTTGGGGGAGCAGGGCAAAGGTGCTCTGGAACACTTTCATCTGTCTGCCGGTGATGTTCCCATCTATATGGCAACGCTGGGTAAGGCATTGGGTGTCTGTGGTGCTTTTGTTGCCGGTGAAAAGGCATTGATTGAATACCTGATTCAGTGTTCGCGAAATTATATTTACACCACCGCGTTGCCACCTTCGGCCGCCGCTGCGGTATCGGCATCCCTGGATGTGATGACAAAAGAACGCTGGCGTCGTCAGCATCTGCAACAACTGATTCAACGTTTCCGGCAGGGCATGGCACAGTGGCAGCCCTTGCTGCTGCCATCAGACACGGCCATTCAGCCGCTGGTGGTGGGAGAATCGGATGCCGCACTGCAGTTAAGCGATTACCTGGCGCAGCAGGGGTTTCTGGTGTCGGCCATCAGGGCACCAACGGTACCGGCTGGAACCGCCCGCTTGAGAATTACCTTAACGGCCGCCCATAGCGAATCCCAGGTGGATGAACTGGTTACCGCATTGCACCGGTTACTGCCGGCGGTAATGGAAAAACAGTCCGAAAACCCTTCTGAAAATGCAGTCGGAAAAAAGCACAACGCCCTATGACGAATCTGACCCTGTATCACGATATTTTTCAAAGCACGTTGGACAATCCGAATCCCCCGGAGATGATTCTGATTCATGGCTGGGGCCTGCACAGTCTGGTGTGGGATGATGTGATGCCCGGCCTGCTGGAACATTTTCAGGTGACAGTGGTGGACCTTCCCGGGTTGGGACGAAGCCCCATGCCCGGTGGTGATTACAACCTGGATTACCTGGTGGAACATATTCTTAAGGTGGCGCCGGAAAAAGCCGTCTGGGTGGGCTGGTCATTGGGCGGTCTGGTGGCCATGGATGTGGCAAGCCGTTTTCCGGAACGGGTAACGGGTCTGATTACCGTGGCCGCGTCACCGCAGTTTACCGCGTCGGATGACTGGCCCGTGGCCATGCGTGCCGATATTCTGCAGGGCTTTATGGATATTTTTGAAGAGGACTGGGAAGGCACACTGATCCGCTTTCTGGCCCTGCAATGTAAAGACAGTGCCACCATTAAAAGTGATATCCGCAAGTTAAAAGAGCTGGTGTATTTTCATGGTCTGCCGGCACAAAAAGCCCTGCGGGAAGGTTTGCAGATTCTGAAGAAAGCCTCGGTGAAAGGGTCGCTAAAAAATATCAAAGCGCCCACGCTGCATCTGTTTGGTGAAAACGATAACCTGATTCCCGTGGGTGTCAGTGCCCAGGTCAAAGAGCTGCAACCGGATTGCGAAACGTCCGTGATTCGTGGTGTCAGTCATGTGCCTTTCCTGTCGGCACCGGATCTGTTTTTACAGGCGGTGATGGATTTTCTCCGGGAGCAAAAACGTGTTGGCTGATCGTTATGAACAGTCCCGCGTTACCGGGGGCAGAGTGATTGACAAGCATGCTGTGGCGGTTTCTTTCAGCCGTGCCGCAGGTTCCTATGATCAGGTGGCCAATGTTCAGCGCTGGATGATTGCCCGGCTGATGGAAGATCTGTCGCGAATTGAAGCCATGCAACAGGTACTGGATATCGGCTGCGGTACCGGGCAATTGATGGCCCGGATCAGCGAGCGATTTGCACCTGAACGTATCCTGGGTCTCGATATTGCCGAAGGCATGACCCGTGCTGCTACACAGCGAACCGGCCATGCCGCCATTTGTGGTGATGCGGAAGCCATGCCGTTGCCGGATCAAGCGTTTGATTTGCTGGTGAGCAGTTTTGCGCTGCAGTGGTGCCCGGATTTGTCGCGGGTGTTTTCCGAAGCTTACCGGGTGCTGCAACAGGGTGGTCGTTTTTATTTTACCCTGCCGGTGGAAGGTACCTTGAGTGAGCTGAAGGATTGCTGGTACCGGGTGGATCCGGACAACAGTCATGTGAATGAATTTTATCAGCGGGATGATCTGTTACTGGCAGCACGAAGTGCCGGTTTTCAGTCGGTGAGTGTGCGCGTTATTGAACGCCAGGAATATTATCCGGATCTGAAAGCCATTACCGGTGCCTTGAAGGCTATGGGGGCGCACAACGTTACCGCAGGGCGGGCCCGCCAGCTGACCGGTAAAACCCGATTGAAAGCATTAATGGAAAACTACGAAGCTTATCGTCGTCAGCAGGGGCTGCCTCTGACCTGGCAGGTGGCATTCGGTGTGTTGGAAAAATAACACGCGATTTCAGGATTAAAGCAGTGGGTAAAAATAATGGGTAAAAGCACTTTCTTTGTGACCGGCACCGATACGGAAGTGGGCAAAACCTTTGTCACGGTGGCACTGTTAAAGGCAGCGGCTAAGCAAGGGCTGAAAACCCTGGCCCTGAAACCGGTGGCTGCCGGTGGCGAGGAAACCCCGGAAGGCCTGCGCAATGAAGATGCGCTGGCACTGGCCGACGCCATGTCCTTGTCGCTGGCCTATGAACAGATTAACCCCGCCATTTTCAAAACACCGGCGTCCCCCCACATTGCTGCCGCGCTCGATAAAAAATCGACCAGCATCAGCCGGCTGGCAGGCTTTTGCCGTGGCGCCATGATGCAGTCCTACGATATGGGGTTTGTGGAAGGTGCCGGTGGCTGGCGGGTGCCCATTAATGAGCGGGAGAATCTGGCTCAGCTGGCACAAACCCTGGATCTGCCGGTGATACTGGTGGTGGGTATGCGGCTGGGGTGTCTGAATCATGCCATGCTGACTGCCGAGGCTATCCGTCATGATGGTTTGCGGCTGGCAGGCTGGGTAGCCAATCAGATCGATCCCGATATGGGCTATCCCGAAGAGAACATCAACACGCTGAAAGGCGCCTTGCGCGCACCCTGTCTGGGGGTAATTCCCCACTCATCCTGCAGTGAATCGGCCGAACCGGCGGATTATCTTAAGATTGATTTATTATTAAATCCCCCTTCCAAGTAACCCTGCCTTATAAGGTGTAATAGAATCAAGGGCTTAGCGATGAAGCCCTTTTGTTTCGCTTTGGTGAAAAATTGAACATGTTGCGCCTTCACGTATACTAAGTCATATGGGCTAAAAAGCCGAAATTGTATTTGTAGTAATCACGAGGTGACTATGCCGATAGATTCCGTATTGGGAGCAGGCCTGCAAGGTGTGCAGAAAGGATTCAGTACGGTGAACCGGGCAGCAGAACGTATCGCAAATGTGGATACATCCGATAACCCCAGTGGTGATCTGACCGAATCGGCGGTATCGCTGCAACAGGGCAAGCTGCAGGTGCAAGCCTCGGCAAAGGTGATTCAGTCCGCCAATGACACTATTGGCAGCCTGATCGATATTAAAGTTTAAACAGGTTAAGTAAGGTTTTAAGAGGTATCTTAAAGAAACGCCATGTTAATCAACCCGAATGTGCAACAGACAAGCTATTCCGCACAGCCGGCACCGGTACCCAACGGTGTGGGCCAGACGGATATTGTGCGTTCGGATCTGCCCCCCATTGAACAGTCTCCGGAAACCTCTGCCGGACAAAATCAGCAGCAGACCCTGGCCAATACTGAAGAGCCGGCGGTAGATACCAGCACGGAAACTGCCAACAGGGCAGATACTTCAACCCAGACTACCGATCGTGCCGGTGCAAATTCAGGCAACAACTCAGCTACCAACACTGCAACCGCGAATTCTGATTCGGCCAGCGATGAGCGTCGTGCAGAACAACAGCGAGAGCAGGATGCCGCCATCATTAGCCAGCTGAAAGCCCGTGATCGTGAAGTGCGCCTTCATGAAGCGGCTCACGCTGCCGTGGGTGGCCGTTATGCCGGGGCGCCCAATCTGCAATATGAACGTGGCCCGGACGGCGTGAATTACGCGGTTTCCGGTGAAGTCTCCATCAGCGTGTCCAAGGCCGCAACGCCGGAAGCTACCCTGGAAAAAGCCCGTCAGATTCGCGCAGCGGCTACCGCACCGGCTGAACCTTCCTCCCAGGATCGTGCCGTAGCTGCAGAGGCGTCACGTCTTGAGGCTGAAGCCCGTACCGAAATCCAGGCCCAGGAAGTGGAAGAGCGTCAACAGCGCAGCGAACGCCTGGACGAAACACGCTCCGAAGATCGTGAAGACGAACGAGTGACCGCTGAAGAAGAATCCCGGGCAACTGAGGAAGTTTCAGTGGCCGATACCCAGGTAGAGAATGCCGCTCCTGAACTACCCAGCATTACTGACCGTTCCGCTGCCGCCAGCGGTGACGAAGAGCAGCCTGCCTCCGAGTCCGATGAGAGCGAGGACGAACCCAACGCCCGGGAACAGCTGGAAGAAATCCTGCTGGGTAACCGGTCCATCCCTGAAACCCTGAACCAGGCGGGTCTGGTGGATACCCAGAACCCTTATGGCAAAAGCGGTTTTATCGAATACATCGTCTGATTGACGCCATTCAGGGCGACACCCCGCCTTCCTTTGTATACCTGATTGGCAAGATTCTTGATAAATATTCAAACGAGTGTTTTATTTTGTGTGGTTTTTGTTCGTATGGCAGGCTGTCTTGATTTCCCGCAATCCCCCGAATAATCGATAGTTTTAAAAAAATGCCTTTCCATAGGCAGACCGTCTAGTCAAAAAAAATTCTAACGCTTGTTTGAATCATCAGGTAAGATGGATCGTCATGCAGTGGTGGTAATCCTGCGTGTGCTATCGTGATTACCAGAGTGCTGAATCGACAATCACAATGAGTCGCCCTTATTGGCGAACGACGAGGGTAATAACAATGCCAGAGTACAAAGCTCCATTACGTGATATCCAGTTTGTATTGCATGAACTCCTGAATGCAGAAGAGCACTACAAAGTGCTGCGCGGTAATGACGACGTTAACCGCGAACTGGTGGATGCCATCATCGAAGAAGGTGCGAAATTTGCTCAGAACGAGCTGGCGCCCCTGAACCGTTCCGGTGATGAAGAAGGCTGTCATTTTGAAGATGGCGTTGTTACCACGCCTGCAGGCTTTAAAGAAGCCTATACCAAATACGTTGAAGGTGGCTGGCCATCACTGCCTGCCGCTGAAGAACACGGTGGTCAGGGCCTGCCTAACTCCCTGGGTATCGTGATGAGTGAAATGAACGGTACTGCCAACTGGTCCTGGTCCATGTACCCCGGCCTGAGCCACGGTGCCATCAAGACCCTGGAAGCGCACGGTACCGATGAGCAGAAAGAAAAATACCTGACCCGTCTGATTTCCGGTGAGTGGACCGGCACCATGTGCCTGACCGAGCCTCACTGTGGTACTGACCTGGGTATTCTGCGCACCAAGGCAGAACCCAATGCCGATGGTTCCTATGCCATTACCGGTACCAAGATCTTTATCTCCGCCGGTGACCACGATTTTGTGGACAACATCGTTCACATCGTACTGGCCCGCCTGCCCGATGCCCCTGCCGGCACCAAAGGTATCTCGTTATTTATCGTGCCCAAGGTGAACGTGAATGATGACGGTGGCCTGGGCGACGCTAACGGCGTCACCGTGGGTTCTATCGAACACAAGATGGGTATCAAGGCATCCGCTACCTGCGTGATGAACTTTGAAAACGCCAAGGGCTTTCTGATCGGACCGCCGAACCGTGGTCTGAACTGCATGTTCACCTTCATGAACACTGCCCGTGTAGGAACTGCACTGCAGGGCCTGGCGGCGGCCGAAGGTTCTTTCCAGGGCGCACTGGCTTACGCCAAAGATCGTCTGGCCATGCGTTCACTGAGTGGCCCCAAGGCTCCTGAAAAAGAAGCGGACCCCATTATTGTTCACCCTGACGTGCGTCGCATGCTGATGACCCAGAAAGCCTTTGCGGAAGGTGGTCGTGCTCTGGCTTATTACCTGGCACAACACGCCGATATCGTGGAGCAGGGCACTGATGAGGAAGCCCGCAAGGCGTCTGACGACATGATGGCGTTCCTGACTCCTATCGCCAAAGCCTTTATGACCGAGATGGGTCTGGAAGCGGCCAACCATGGCGTGCAGGTATTTGGTGGTCACGGTTTTATCCGTGAGTGGGGTATGGAACAGATCGTTCGTGATACCCGGATCGCTACCCTGTACGAAGGCACCACCGGTATTCAGGCGCTTGACCTGCTGGGTCGTAAAGTGATGCTGACCCAGGGCCGTTTGCTGAAACTTTTCACCAAGGAAGTTCACAAGTTCTGTGTTGAAAACGAAGGCAACGAAGACCTTAAAGATCTGGTGGAAACCCTGGCTAACTACAACAAGGACTGGGGTGATCTGACTACTCAGATCGGCATGCGTGCCATGCAAAACCAGGAAGAAGTCGGTGCGGCTGCGGTGGATTACTGCATGTATTCCGGTTACGTGACCTTTGCGTATTTCTGGGCCCTGATGGCAAAAGTAGCGCAGGAAAAGCTGAACGAAGGCACCACTGAAGAAGGCTTTTACAAAGCGAAACTACAAACCGCCCGTTTCTACTTCAAACGTCTGTTGCCCCGCGCTAAAATGCACGCCGAATGCATTATCGGTGGTGGCCTCGACACCCTGATGGATATCGAAGAAGAGAACTTTGGTTTCTACGTATAACGATATTCCTGATAACAAATTTTACAGTTTCCCTCTGTAGTCCTTTGCCCGCTTCCAAGCGGGCTTTTTTTTGCCTGTTGTTTTTGACTGTTATTGTTTTGCTTCCCGTTCACGGCAGACCTAACCGGGTTCGTGAATATCTGTAATCTTTAATGGGTAATATTGCTGATTACATTACCCGTGGTTCGCCTATACTGTTTTGCATTGCCGGAGTTAACGTAACGCGACTTTTTACAACAATCCAAAAGCTGAAGAGGAACCTGTCATGCCATTTGAGTGGACCAACGGCCCCGAAATCAACAAGCCAACCAACCTGTTAAAGGGCATGATGGGCGCCCGGGAAATCTATGGCCGCACCAAAACCCTGGCCTACCTGCAGGAAGTGAGAGCCTGGGCCAGCAAGAATTCCCCCACAGCACAGCGCCTGCTGAAAACCATCGACGACAGTTCAGTGACTATTTATCTGGTGGGTATGGATGGCGGTTTTATGTGTTTCGACAGTGATCCTGCACCGGCGGGTACTGTGTATGCTGACCTGAATATAAATCCTTCCGTCAATCCCGGTGGCTCCAGTGGCATGCACAGCGGTTTCGAAAAGCTGCACCCTTACATTGCGTTTCTGCATGAGGTGGGACACGCGGTGCAGTACATTGAAACCCCCAACCAGTTTTCCAATCATGCCAAAGGGCCCTTGTGGGGATTAAAGGCAGATATCGCTGACGGGGCCCGGGCTCACAGTGACCGGGTGCACAAAGGCATTCCCTATTCACAGCGCAAAGTGTGGTTTACTCAGGGGCCGTTGACAGGTGTGCCATGGGCGGTGCGTCTGGAGTATGACAATATGTACCGGCACGAGCGCCCCATTTGTCTGGAGTCCGGTCAGCCGTTACGGGATCACTACACGGATATCCGAACCTAGTCGTTCAAATAGAGCAGGAATAGGGGACAGATCTAGCGGATCAGATCTGTCCAGGATTTACCGGCGCCGCGGTCTTCATCATCGCCGGCGCCTTCTTCCAGAAAACTCTCATCTTCAGACCAGTTATCCAGGTCTTCATAATTTTCCTGGGCCGGTAACAGGCCATCGCCTTTTTTGTCTTGCGGTTCTTCGCTGTCTGTTTGGGCGGTTTGTGGTTGCTCAGCGGTTTCTTCCGGTGCTGATTCTGCAGTGGTTTTCTGAGCGGGCTTGGCTTCTGTTTCTGCCGCTGGTTTTTCCTGTGGCTGGCTGGCCTGCTCGGCAGCTTGCTGTTTTGCCGCTTCCAGAGCCGCTCTTAATGATTTGATATTGCGGGATGCCTGTTGCTGGCAATCGCGGGTTTTATCCAGCAGTTCATTGTAACCGCGGGATTCCGACCACTGCGGGAAGGACTTCACCAGATTCACGGTGTTATTGCCGGTGGCTTTGGTTTTCAGGCTCGCAGACTGTTCATAGCGCTTAGTGGCCAGCTCCAGGTTCTGCTGTCGTATGGCGGCGGGCACCTGTTCGCAGGCATCGAGGGACTGTTTCAGTAAACGGTTATCGCGGCTGATCAGGCTTTGATAATCCCTTTGTTGTTTGGCTGCAGCACGAATGCCTTCCGCCACCTGGCCCTCGCAGACCCTGGTGGTTTCCTGCAGTTCGCCCAGGCTGATGGCGTTGTCATTCTGCGGATGACGACTGGCATATTCAAAAGCGGCCTGCAGGTTATCGGCTTTGGCTTTTTTATCCTGCGTTGCCTTGAGCATCTTATTGGCGGTATTGAGTTCCCTGACCCCAAAGCCGGGGCGTTTGACATAGGCCAGGGTGCTTTCGCATTCCAGCTTGGCTTCCTGATACAGGCTTACCGCCTGATCCAGAATGTCTTTTTGGGCGGCCAGCTGCTTTTCTTTTTCAATCAGCTTTTCTTCGAACCGCCCGCAGGAGCGTACCTGACTGGCCAGCACAAAGACTTCATCCAGCGTGGGGGTGATGGCGTAGGCGTCTTCCTGGTAGCGGCGGTATTCCTCGAACTGTTGCCGGGCTTCCTGAATCTGGCCGGCATCATGGGCGCTGCGGGCTGCTTCGCAGTAGGTAAAGGCATGTTGCAGAATCGGGGTGGCTTCGGCCCGTTTCAGGTTGTCTTCCACCCGTTGGCAGTAGGCCAGGTTTTTATCCATGTCCCGGTCGGTGCTGGTGAGAATGGATTCATCAATGGCCACCGCCAGATCCAGTTGCTGCTGGTAGTAGGTAAATTTCTTGTTGGCTTCAACGAGATTGGTAAGGCGCAGAACATTGGCATCGCTGCAGGCCCGGAACCCTTTCAGGTATTCGTTGACCGCGCGATCAAAGCTTTCCGCGTCCGCCAGCGCTGATAACGGCAGGCAGATAAGAACAAGGAACAGGTACTCTTTGATTCTGGGTAGGTTCATCAGGCTCGTCAAAGCTCTTACTTCATTTGCTTTAATCTTTAATTCGTCTCATTGGGTTACCAGGCAGAATGGCGGTGGGACCAGAGCCATTCCTGTTTGAGCGAAATCCGGCTCTATAGTTTAAATGAAAAATGTGGGCTAAGTCACAGCGTTACAAGTGGTTTTTGGTCCATGAGTGCCATAAAACACCGAATGCCTACATATTATTACAGTCTGTATACAAATTGTTTCATTGTCAAACTACTGGAAGCGCTGTTCGCGCTTGATTGTCAAGAGTGTTTATAAAACAACCCTGTGGCATAATTGCCCACCCATCAAGGGATGAGTATGGAGATTCAGATGCTTTCCTTTTTACCGGGCCCGGTCAGGGCCGCGCTAGCGTTCCTGATCATGGTGGTGAATACCGTGGTCCATTGTACGCCGCTTTTTATTATTGCCCTGTTTAAAGTCATGATTCCCCTGGAAGGCTGGTATCGCCTGACCGGCAAATGGCTGGTGACTATTGCGGAATCCTGGGTGTCCGTTAACAACTTCGCCATCTGGTTAACACAACGGGTTGAGTGGGACGTGAAAGGCCTGGATGACCTCAAATATTCCGGCTGGTATATGGTGTCCTGCAATCATCAGTCCTGGGTGGATATTCTGATTCTGCAGAAGTTTTTTACCCGGCGGGTGCCCTTTCTGAAGTTTTTTCTCAAGCAGGAACTGATCTGGGTGCCGGTGCTGGGGCTTGCCTGGTGGGCGCTGGATTTTCCCTTTATGAAACGTTTTACGAAAGAGTATCTGGAAAAGCATCCGGAGATGAAAGGCAAGGATCTGGAAACCACCCAGCGAGCTTGCGAGAAATTCAAAAAGCTGCCGGTGTCCGTGATGAATTTTTTTGAGGGCACCCGTTTTACCAAAGCAAAGCACGATCGCCAGAACTCGCCATACAAGTATTTATTAAAACCAAAATCCGGCGGGCTGGCGTATGTGTTGTCTGCCATGGGCGGGCAGCTGCATGCCATGCTGGACGTGACAATTGTGTATAAGGAAAGCCGTCATGAATTCTGGGATTTTCTGATGGGGCGGGTTTCCAAAGTGGTAGTAAGGGTTACAGAGCGGGAAATACCCCCGGAAATGGCAACCGGAGACTATGAAAACGACCCTGAATTCAGGGCGCATTTTCAGGCCTGGGTGTCGGAACTGTGGGCACACAAGGATCAGCAGATCGAAGAGATTCGCGCTGAACTAGTTTAAGTTTTTACATCGGGTGTACTATGAACCATGATCCTTTGGCTGCCGCTGACGAGGCAGACGCGTTGCTGTCGAAAACCAATCTTGCCCAGTTATTTATGCGGGCGTTTTACTGGGCTGATGAAGGCCTGCAGAATTATCTGCAAGGCAAAGGCTGGCCGGAAATAACCCGGGCCCAGTCCCTGGTGTTTGTGAATATCGGCGAAGGTATTACCCGCCCTTCGGAAATTGCGGCCAAGGTGGGTGTTACCCGGCAGGCCATTCATCAGACGATTAATGAGCTGTCCGATGCCGGCTTTGTCACGCTGGAACCGGATCCCAAAGACCGCCGTGCCAAGGTGCTGCGCTTTACTGAGAAAGGCGCCAAGATTGGTATGGATGCCGTGCAGGGATTGCAGGAAGTAGAGAATCTGCTGAGCCAGCGAATTGGTCCGGAAGCCGTTGCGGCGCTCCGTGGTGCATTGGCCAAAGACTGGGGTAAGCCGTTTCAGTCCTGATATTTCAGTGCTGATAATGTAAAAGTGTGCACAGCTAAAAAAGCAAAAGGCCTCAACGAGGCCTTTTGCTCATGTAGAGATTGCCCATTTAGAGTTTGTAGAGTTTGTAGAGTTTGCTTGTGTTGCCTGCCTTGTCGGCGCGCCAGACTGACTGGCTTCAGACGCTGACATACACTTCGCCAGCTTCCACCTCCACCGGGAAAGTTTCCAGCGCTTTTTCCTTACGCACCACATTCAGAACCTGGATACCGGGCGGAAAGTTTGCCCAGTCCACCACTTCGCCGGTGCGGATATCAAAGCGTGCCCGGTGAAACGGACATTCGATTTTGCAGTCATCCACGATCTTGCCTTTCTTCAGTGGCGCAAATACGTGAGTGCAGTTGCTCTGGGTGGCGTAGAAGCCATCGTCCAGGTGGTAAACGAGTACGTTCTTGCCGTCCAGTTTTACCGGTTTCATGTTGTTCACCGGCAGTTCCGATTCCTTGCAGACCAAATGCTTTGCCATGCGGTTCCCCCCTCTGTGTTTGGTTCAGTGCTATGTTGGCCTGAATCCATGACGGTTACAAGAACTCCCGATTTGGGCGGGCTGCCCGCTCAATAGTGAATCCTCACCCGGTAATTTCCGGATACCGACAGGCCTAACAGATAGCCGCCGGGTACGGACTGGCGGCTGATCAGTGACTGGGCCGGGGAAATCAGCGGAAACTCACGGCGTTCACTTTGCGGTACCCAGACCAGCGCGGTACCTTGCTGGCGGGTGTGGCCTTCCATAAGAAACTCTCCCTGGTAAGGGTCACTGGAGAGTTGCGTCAGTTCCCCGGGGCTGTGGCGGGGATAAGCCCGGGAAAGCACTGTGCGGTAAACCGGGTTAATACCGCCTTCCACATCGCCGGGGCAGTAAATAATGTTCACCTGATACTGGGTTTCCTGTACCGGTTGTCCGTCCCAGAGTTTCTGTGGGTGTGGGTCACCGCAGGCCTGTTTCCATTGCCAGGTGGCGCCGCCGATGCGGTACTCATCTTCATATTGGGCGTATTGCCATACACCGTTTTCGGCATCCTCTCCCGCTGAAAACCAGCCCCATTCACCGGACCAGAAAGGCGCACGATAGAAATCAGCCACCCGTTTGGCATGCTGGTAGCCGCTTTCGATGGTGCCGGTGATGGTAATGGAGCCGCTGTACAGGTGCGGGGCAAACACAATGTCGGGATCAAATATAAAGAAGCCGATGGGCCACAGGGTAACCCCGAAGGCGGACCATTCTGCGCTGGGCTCAAAGAAGGCGATATGGGGAAAGCCGCCGGTGACCCCGCGTTCGGCTTCACGGATTGCACGGATCACCCGGGTATAGTAATTGCCCATCAGAAAGGTATGGGTCCAGCCGGCGGACAGGCCAAAGTTGGGCTCGTTCAGCAGGTCGTATCCGGCTACTGCGGGTTCATTGGCAAACTCATGGGCCAGACGGGCCCACACCCGGATCAGGGCGTCCTGAATGCCATCCCTGTTGCGCCAGAAGTTTTCAAAGGCGGTGGCCACAGCGGGGGAGACTTCCCTGACACCCGGTAACCGGCAGGTGGATGCCCCTTCGGTGATGGTGGCCCAGGCCGGCGCGCCGTCCCAGCCGATGGCGCGTTCAAAAAAGCCGCAGGTTTCGCTGCCATCGCTGGCGATGTGTTTGCCCCAGGCGTCCTGGTGCATATCCAGTACCGTGTATAGCCCATGGGCTTTGGCCAGTTGCACAAACTCCCTGATTTGTTGAATGTAGGCTTCGTTGATTTCCCCGGGTTGTGGTTCCAGCCGGGACCAGTTCAGCACCAGTCGCACCACGTTAAAACCCAGGCTGGCCATTTGTACGAAATCTTCTTCGCCGGCCGGGATCACGGTAGCCTGTTCCGGATTGGCCTGATAGTAATCTCCCAGCGCATTGAGGTTTACGCCCCGCAGTAATACCGTGCGATCCAGCTCATCCTTGATGGCCGGGTTAGCTCCCCTTTCTACATGGAGTGGGGGTAACCCGGCTCTGGCGGCAACCGGCAGTGACAGGCACACTAAAAGGCACAGGGACAGGAGCAGGCGAATCACAGAGGCGCTTTTCGGCAGAGTGTTCCATGAAGCATTTAATGGTGCAGTGACAAGCGCGCCGGACAGGCGATAATGGCCGTGAATGGACAGCACGGTGAGTTCCCCCAGATCGGATTTTTGTTGTAATTGGTACAATCGTGCAGGAAACGCAGAGGGCGGTCAACTGGCTCGTTCATCCAGCGGTAAGAAACAGGTGAGGGGCGTTTGTGGGGGCATCGTTGCCGCGAGCAGCCTGGCCCGCGGCGGATAGGATGGAAATACTGTGGCGGCTATCAGTGGGGGGGCAGGGGTTTCAGCAGTTCTTCTTCCGGTTGCTGGTAGTCCAGCTTTTCGCCCAGCAGTTCTTCGATTTTGGGGATCTCGAACGCATCTTCCTCGCAGGCAAAGCTGATGGAAATACCGCTGCTGCCGGCGCGACCGGTGCGGCCGATGCGATGCACGTAATCTTCAGGGTCTTCCGGCAGGGTAAAGTTCACCACATGGCTGATGCCGTCGATATGAATGCCGCGGCCGGCCACGTCGGTAGCCACCAGCACCCGTATTTTACCGTTACGGAAGTTTTCCAGGGTCGTCAGCCGCTTGTTCTGGGGCACGTCGCCTGATAGTAGTGCGGTTCGCACATTCAGGCGTTTAAGGTGTTCCACCAGATCCCGGGTTTCGTCGCGGCGGTTGGCAAACACAATCACCTTGTCCAGATTCTTCTGGTTAATGATGTTGTAGAGCAGCGTGATTTTTTCGTCGGTGGTGGTGAGGTAAACCTTTTTCTCCACGTTGGCGGAGGCCACGCTGTCGGGCTCGATTTCCACCAGTTCCGCGTCCCGGGTCCAGCTGCGGGCCAGGTTGATAATGTCTTCGGTGAAGGTGGCGCTGAACAGCAGGGTCTGGCGGTAGGTTTTCTTCGGGGTTTCCCGGATGATGCGCTTGATATCGGGGATAAAGCCCATATCCAGCATGCGATCGGCTTCGTCGATAATCAGCACTTCCACTTCCGACAGGTACAGGTCGCGGTTCTTGATAAAGTCCAGAATCCGGCCGGGAGTGCCCACCAGAATATCAATGATTTCGTTGTTCAGGCGGGTTTTCTGTTTGCGGTAATCCATACCGCCCACCACGCTCATCAGGGTAACGGGTGTGTCTTCTATAAACAGTTTGGCGTCCTTCTCGATCTGCAATGCCAGCTCCCGGGTGGGGGCCAGAATCAGAGCCCGGGGTTCACCGTTGTAGCGCTCTTCCTGTTCGGGCTCGCTGAGCAGATGTTGCATCAGGCTGATCAGGAAGGCGGCGGTTTTTCCGGTGCCGGTTTGTGCCTTGCCGATAATGTCGTGTCCCTGCAGGGTAATGGGCAGTGACATGGCCTGAATGTCGCTGCATTCGGTAAAGCCCATGTTTTTAATGGCGGCCTGCAGGCGGGAATCTAAGTCAAAGGAAGTAAAAGGAACTTTGGGGGCGGGCGTAGCGGTTGTATCGGGTTCGGCAGGTGTATCGGTTGCAGTGGGTGCATCGGGCTTAGCGGTCGTAGAAAAAGCCGCCTGGGTTTCTTCGGTGGCCCGGGGCGCCGTATCACTGGGTTGCTGTTCTTTGTTTTCCATAGATTCCTGACTTTGACAAAGGTTTTATCGATTTCGGTGGTTGTTTATATCATCTGGATAGTCGATATCCAATAGAATAGCGGGATCTTTTACGTTTAAGCGTAGCACCGCCGCCTGGTTGGCGGACACGATGGCCTTGCCACCGCGGTCGCCGCTGAGCGCCTGCAGCTGCTGCGCAAAGGCGCTGCCAAAGCCCACCGGGTGACCCGGGTGTTTGGTACCGTTCTGGCTATATTCCGGTATCACAATCCGGTGATCGGCCACCGCCATAGCCACTTGCCGGTACGTGGCCGTGCTGATCCAGGGCATGTCCGCCAGGCAGATTACCCAGCCCTGCCAGCTGCCGGTGTGGCGCACACCGGTGGCAATGCTGGTGCCCAGGCCCTGACTGGCATCAGGATTGAGGAGGGGAGAGAAGCCCAGGTTTTTCACGGCGCTGATCAATGCCGGGTTTTCCGGATCACAGATCACCCGGGCAGGACATTCCTCTGGCAATTGCATCAAGGTGGTGTGAAGAAGGGTGTGTGGAACGCTGTTCTGTGGCGTGGCATTCGTCGCCAACGGCGCCATCAGTTTGTTCCCGCCAAACCGGCTGCCGCGCCCGGCTGCCATTACCAGAAAACCAACCCGGGCTGTTGCTGCTTTGCCCGATTCGTTAGCGCTGTTCATGGGCGGCGAATGGCTCTGACCAGATCGGCAGCAATGGCCATGGCGATTTCCGCCGGGGTTTTGCTGCCGATATCCAGCCCTATGGGGGCCACTAATCTGCCCAGCTGGGTGTCATTAATTCCCAGATCCCGTAAACGGGCCATACGTGCGGCGGTGGACTTTGCCGATCCCATGGCGCCTATGTAAAAACAGTCCGCAGTCAGGGCTTCCATTAACCCCATATCATCCACCCGGGGATCGTGGGCCACGGCGACAATGGCGGTGTGTTTGTCATTGGCCTGTTCGCGGATCAGGTCGTCCGGCATGGAGTTGAACTGTTGGGTGAATGCCAGCGGCCAATGGGCGAATGCCTGCTCCCGCGGATCGCAGATCCAGACTTCGAAATCCAGTGTCTGGCAGAACTCCGCCAGGTACTGGGCCACCTGATTGGCGCCGATAATCACCAGCCGATAGCGGGGCCCGATATAGTAATTCACCTGTTGTTCATTTCGCTGCAGTGGATGGGGGCTGGCGGGATCCAGCTGCAGGCTGGCAGGATCAGCAAAGGAGCGGCTCAGACAAACCTTGCGGCTCAATCCTTCGCGGTTTTCAATCCCTTGGTGGATTTGCTGAAAGTGGTGGCGATGGCTGTCATCGGCGGGTAGGTATTCCATCAGCAATTCCAGTTTGCCGCCGCAGGGTAAACCAAACCGGGTGGCCTCATCGGCACTGATGCCGTACTGCAGAAAAAAGGGTTGCTGATGCGCTGCAAATTCGCCGCGGGCCAGCTTGTTGAGCAGGTCCTCTTCAATGCAACCTCCGGACAGGGAGCCGCAACTGCCCTGATCGGAATTCCAGGCCATGCAGGCACCGGGCAACCGGGGGGCCGATCCCCAGGTTTTTACCACGGTGGCCAGCCAGCAGGGGCGATGGTGTTGCAGGTTTTGATAAACGAAATTCAGTACGGCGTTGGCGGCGCTATCCATGGTTTTAACTGCTGCGACTAGGGTGAGTGTTATGAAAGGCTGAGCGGCAACTGGCGCAGGCGTTTGCCTGTGGCACGAAACACGGCATTGGCGACTGCGGCGGCAATGGGGGGAACGCCCGGTTCACCCACCCCGGTGGGAGCCTCGTCACTGTCGATGATGTGCACTTCAATTTCCGGCGTTTCGTGGATTCGCAGCAACGGGTAATTGCCGAAATTATCCTGCTCTATCCTTCCGTCTTTAATGCTGATGTTGCCGTAAAGAGCGGCAGTGAGCCCGAAGATAATACCGCTTTCCATTTGCATTCTGACAATATCCGGATTCACCACTGTGCCGCAGTCCACCACGCACACCACACGGTGCACGCGGATGTTATCGTCACTAACCGACACTTCCGCCAGTTGCGACACATAGGAATCAAACGATGGATGGCTGGCAACACCCTGGGTAAGTCCGGCCCGGGAGGGCTGGCCCCAGCTGCCTTTGTCGGCGAGCACTTCAAGGGTATGGCGCAGGCGGGGGTTACCCTGCAGATGTGCCAGCCGGTAAGCCATGGGATCCTGGTTCGCCAGATGGGCCAGTTCATCCATAAAGGACTCGATAAAAAAACCGTTGAAGGAATGCCCCACAGAGCGCAGAAAGCCCACCGGAACACCGGGATCATGGTGTACGTGGCGCACTTCTACGTTGGGGGTGTCGTAGTGGTATTCTTTGGCGCCTTCCACACTGGTGGCGTCGGTCAGCATGCCGCCGTAGATAGTGGGACCAAGGGATCCCATGGCACTGACCAGGCCATCGGGAAACCAGGCCGGTAGTACAGCGCCCACCATTTCCGGAAAGGCATAGGCGAGAATATTGGTGCTGGTGGCCTTGTAATGCCAGGTATGCAGATTGCCTTCGTTGTCCAGTCCAGCTTTGATTTCGGCAATGGCGGTGGGGCGGTAAAAATCATTGCGGGTGTCGTCTTCCCGGCTCCAGATCAGTTGTACCGGCAGCTCGGCGACCTTGGCGATCTTGGCAGCTTCCACCGCAAAATCCTGATTCAGGCGCCGGCCGAAGCCGCCGCCCATCAGGGTGGTGTGAACCTGGATCTGGCTGCGACGCAGACCGGTAACGCCTTCCACCAGAGCAGCCACCAGATCGGGCCCCTGTGTGGGTGCCCATACCTCGCACTGGTCTTCAGAAAGCACCACAGTACAGTTCATGGGTTCCATGGTGGCGTGAGCAATATAAGGAACTTCGTAGGTGGCACTTAAGGTGCTGGCGGCCTGTGCCAGGCCATCGCTGCCGTCGCCATCTTCGCGCACATTGGTGCCGCTTTCCTCCGCCAGAGCGCTGGTAAATTCCTGATGAATGCTGGCGCTGCTTTTGTTTTTCAGTTCCGGGTAATCCCAGTTCACGGTAATGGTTTTCAGGGCCTGTTGTGCCACCCAGTAACTTTCCGACAGCACGGCGATGCCGGTATCGATCGCCACCACTTTAATCACACCCGGCATATCCATGGCTTTGCGGGCGTCATAACTTTTTACCGTGCCGCCACGTACGGGGCAGCGTAATAATGCCGCCCGGTAAGCGAAGGGCACACCGGCATCGATACCAAAGGTGGCCGTACCGGCAACTTTCATGCCGGCGTCCAGGCGCTGGTTAACCTTGCCGATAAACTGCCAGCGATCTTTGGGCGTTAACGTTGGGTGGTCCGGCACCGGTTGTTCTTTCGCTATATCCGCCAGGTCACCAAAGGTGAAGACGCGGTTTTCACTGATCACGGTTTTGTCCGTTATCCGGCAGGATGCCGGTTGCACCTGCCACTGGGACGCAGCGGCCATGATGAGCATTTCCCGGGCGGTGGCCGCCGCAACCCGCAACGGTTCCCAGGATGTTTTCATACTGGTGCTGCCACCGGTTACCTGCACGCCGTACACCGGATTGCGGTAATCGGGGTGGACCCCGGCGGTATGTACGCTGATATGGTGGGGTGGGGTGTGCAACTCCTCGGCAATCAGGGTGGTCATGCCGGTCAGGGTGCCCTGGCCCATCTCGGTACGGTCCAGGTAAAACACCAGTTCATTATCCGGCGTAATCTGGATCCAGGCGTTAGGTTCCCAGGCGGGTGCGCTGCTGTGGGGCAGGCGGGTGGCACAGCCGCTCATGAGCGGTAACTGACAGGCCACCAGCAGGCCGGTGCTTGCGGTGATACCGCTTTTAAGAAAATCCCGGCGGGAACTGCGCTGAGTCATACCTGGTACCCCTCGTTGTTATGGTGTGCACCTTATGATGAGGTGAGGTCTTCCGGTAAATGCTTGCCGGTAGTTTGGGGTTGGCCGTTTTGCATGATGCCGGCCGCTTCATGAATGGCTTTGCGAATGCGCGGATAGGTGCCACAGCGGCACAGGTTGCCGGACATGGCGCGGTCAATATCCTTGTCGGTGGGCGCCGCATTGGTGGCCAGCAGGGCACTGGCGGACATGATCTGACCCGGCTGGCAGTAACCGCACTGAGGGACATTGTGTTTGATCCAGGCCTGCTGCACCGGATGACTGGCATCGTCACTCAGTCCTTCAATGGTGGTGATTTTTTTTCCGGCGATGCTGCCTACCGTGGTAATGCAGGAACGGGTAGCCTTGCCGTTGATATGAACCGTACAGGCGCCGCACAACCCTTTACCACAACCGTACTTGGTGCCGGTGAGCTTGATAAAATCCCTGATGGCCCACAACAGGGGCATTTCCGGGTCCACATCCAGGGAGTGTGGTGATCCATTGAGTTCAAATTTGATCATCGTTATTTACCCGATTAATTGAGCAGGCTATTAGGGTGATTCTCGCCCAGTTGTGGGCATATTTCAAAGCCTGAATTGCCACACCAGAGTGCGGTTGTTGGCGGGCATGGCATGATCCTTCACAAACGAAAGTCCCTGTGTTTCAGCCAGCGCATTTACCTTTTCAAAATCTCTGATGGCGCGGTGGGGTGCCTGGGCTTTCAGCCACTCATTAAACTGTGCGTTGCTGTCGCTGGTAAAGCGTCCGTCGTAATTGAAGGGGCCGTACAGTAAAAAGTGGCCGCCGCTTTTTAAAACCTGCGGCAGAAAGGCAAACATCCGCTCCACCTCCGGCCAGCTCATGATGTGGGCCGTATTGGCGGAAAACACAAAATCAACCGGATCACCCGGCCATGCCGGTTGGTTGATATCCAGTTCCACGGGGTCGTAAAAATTTTCATTGCCGCTGTATTGTACCCATGCCCTGATGCCGTCCAGGTTTTCCTTCTGGTCGGTAGGGAACCAGTGCAGGCCCGTGTGCTTCGCAGTGATATAAGCGCCATGCTGGCCGGTGCCGCTGCCTATTTCCAGCAGGGTGGCTTTTTCCTGTTGCAACGCATGAGCGTTCTGCAAATAGTAACTGAGTACCTGGCGGATGGGTTCCTGATTATTTTCGCAAGCCTGGGAGAAAGGTAATTGCATGAGGTTTGCCTGTTGGTTTGCCATAAACGAGAGTGATGGAATGACAGGCAGTCTGAACTATCTGGGATCGGTTGCGCAAGACAGCAATGGAGGTGATGCAGTTATTTTAGGCCGGAAAGCAGGTTGCAAAAAGCTCTCTTGCGTCCGGCAAAACCGGGCGCTGGGGAGTGCTATTGGCGGGGGCTATTTATCGAACCAGAATTCGATAACGGAGCAGTCCTGCTGATAGCGAACAGTGTGTTCTTTTTGGGAGGGAATTTCGAAGGAGTCACCGGTACGGTAAGTTCTGGTGTTCCCTTCCAGGTTCACTTCCACAAGCCCACTGATAATAATGTGCTTGGTGCGGTTGGTGTTGATGGATGGCCCCACAATTGTGCCTTTGTCATAACTGGTGAACATGACTTCGCACCCATGTGGCCCCAGGCGGAAAACTTCATCCTTAGGAGCATTTCCGCTGAAAAATGATTCCTTAGGTTGAAACAGGCTCATAGTAGTACCCTATCGTTTCATTCATTAGCATTATCGTCCTGATGTGTGACATTTCAGTGTCCCCCTTTTTTCTCATGTTTTCTTTTTATTGGTGGTTTTCTTGTTGGCTTCATCTGAGATGATCTCAGATTCGTTATGACACCTTTGCTTTAATTCACGCAAGCAAAATCTTTGTTGGTCAGGTTTTGCTGATTGTTTAGTGATCTGTATGTTCAAGTTTAGTGCATGTTGCAAGAAGTTGCACAATTTTGCGTCATTCATGGCTTTTAGGGGATGGTCTGCTGATAGTGTTATAAATTGCTTGAGTTTCACCGGCTCCCTGACGATGATGCATGGCCATGAAGATAGAGACCCTTTACAGCATGTCGGAGATACCCCAGAGCGAGTGGCAGCGCTGCCTGGGATCCGCTTATCCGTTCCTGCGTTATGAATTCCTGTGTTCTCTGGAAGAACAACGCTGTACCACGGCAGAAACGGGCTGGAAAGCCATGCACTTGCGTGGTGTTGATCAAAAAACAGGCGTCGGTTCGGCGGAGCTTGTGATGCCCCTGTATCTGAAAAGTCATTCCTGGGGGGAATATGTGTTTGATCAGGAATGGGCTCATGCCTATCAGCGTTACGGTATGCGTTATTACCCCAAGCTGCTCACGGCAGCGCCATTTACCCCGGCAACCGGGCCGCGCTGGGGAACGGCGAATGCGGGGCAGCTGTTACCGGAGGCTGCGATTGAGCACATCAAAACCCTGGTGGATCAGGGGTTGGCATCGTCCTGGCATTGTCTGTTTCCACAGGCTGATCAGGCTGCGCAGCTTGAGTCCTTTGGCCTGCTGCGGCGCTCCGGCTGCCAGTTCCACTGGTTCAACCGTGGCTATCAACACTTTGAAGATTTTCTGAATACCTTTGCTTCCCGCAAACGCAAAAACACCCGCAAGGAACGCCAGGCAGTGCAGGCCCTTGGGCTCCATTTTCAGCGGCAGCCGGGTGATCAGCTGAGTCCGGAAGACTGGATCCGTTTTTATGAATTTTATGCCAGCACTTATTACAAGCGTGGCCACAGTCCGCACCTGACCCTGGCATTTTTTCAGGAGGTGGCGATGTCTCTGGGGCCGCAAATGCTGGTGGACTGGGTGTGGTTACCGGGGGATGCGGAACCGGTGGCGGCGGCCTTGTTCTTTTTTGATGAGGAAACCCTGTACGGCCGTTACTGGGGTTGCCGCCGGGAAATTGATGGCTTGCATTTTGAAGTCTGTTTTTACCGCGGTATTGAGTTTGCCATTGAAAAAGGGTTGCAGCGTTTTGATCCGGGGGCTCAGGGCGAGCATAAAATCAGCCGCGGTTTTGAACCGGTGGAAACCTGTTCCTACCATTGGATTGGACACCCCGGTTTCCGGGACGCCATTGCCCGTTTTGTGGACGAAGAAAAGCGTTACGTGGATGAATACCGCTCGCTGGCAGCAGAGCGGTTACCCTTTAAACGGGGTTAGCCCTTAAGCGTTGAAGTATCCGCCGTTATCAACGGCATGGGGCAGTCCAGCCGTTCACAAATTGCACGGAGCAGGTTGGCTTCGTTACTGGTCACTTGCTGATCGTGGAGTATGCAGTCCACGCAGGCATCAATCAGCGGTTGCTTCAGCAGGGGTGTCAGTCGCGTCAGCAATCCGGTGGCCTCACGCAGGGTTTGCAGATTGGGCGGCCGCACCAGTAATGCGGAAAAGTCCTTGTTGCTGAAACCGGTAATGGTTTGCTGAAAAATTGTTTGTTGTGCTTCGGGGGTGTTGCCACTGGCCAGAACGGTGGCTGACAACAGCACGCCGATCGCATTTTCCACCGGCTGGTAGGATTTGATGGTTTTCTGTTTTCCGGAGGGTGCCTCCAGATATTTTTCCACCAGGCTGAAGTAAATAAATTCGTACAATGTAAACTTTTTATCCAGCTCAATGACTGAGCGGGCTATATAAAGTATTTTTTCTTTCTGTTCCCTGTCACGGTTTTCCAGTGTGCTCAACGCAATGTCCAGCAATGGCAGCCGGATGCTGTCGGTCCGTTCCCGTAAGGCGTAGTAAATGTCGCGGGTTGCTGCGGCGCATTCGCCGGAACGCTCCTGTTCAATCATCTGCATGGCCTGTTTGCCATGAGTGTTCATGGTGGTGAGTATCAGCGCGTAAATAATGCTGTCGGCGATTTCCTGTTGGTGAGCAAATTCCAGCAGGTTTTCGGGAATGGCGTTATGTACGTTTTGTGCGGCGCTGACATGATCGGGGGTTAGTGTACCGACCGATGCTTTAAGATGTTTGTTGTCTGCAGAAAACTCTTCTGCTGCCGCTGCGGATGAATGCAGCTCAGACGGAGCCCGCTGTTGTTCAAACGCCGGTTGCTGGAATGATGCCACCTGCTCCGGCATCAGTGCGCCTTCAGCACCGCCGGGAGTAAAGGCGGTCTGGCCGTCGGCCGTTGTCAGCTTGCCCTGCTGAAAGCGGGATTTCATTCGTACCGGCATGGACGGATCAATGGCTTTCAGGCGCTGTTCAATGGGGGGATGGGTGGCCAGCATTTGGGAAAAGCCCACTTTCAGGGTTTCGCCAAAACACATATGGCTCATTTCCTCGGCGTGGCTTGAATTGAGGTGCGAGCCCTGATGCAGGGTTCCGATTTTAAAGAGCGCACCGCCAATACCGGAAGGATTACGGGTAAATTGTACGGATGAGGCATCTGCCAGAAACTCCCGCTGCCGTGAAATGGCGGCCTTGATCAGCCGGCCAAAAAAGAGCCCGATGTAGCCAATGGCCATCAGTGCCAGGCCCAGTATCAGATTGCCGCTGGCGTTGCCCCGGCGATTGCTGCTGAAAGAGCGTGAGTAGCCATAGGACCGGTAACGGCTGCTGCGCAGTAGCGATTCGCCGATCTGCCCGATCAGCAGAATACCCGCCAGAATCGCAATCAGGTTCAGGTTAATGCGGGTGTCCGTATTCAGAATATGACTGTATTCATGAGCAATCACACCCTGCAGTTCTTCCCGGGTGAGGTTGTCCAGTGCGCCACGGGTAACCGCCAGTATGGTGTTGTTGGGGTTGTAGCCTGCCACAAAGGCGTTGATGCCGGCCTCGTTATCCAGCAGGTACACCCGGGGCACATGAGTGCCGGAGGCGATGGCCATTTCTTCGGCAATATTCAGCAGGCGTTTTTCCAGAAAGTCGCGGGTTTCCGGTAGTACCAGCCGTCCACCGGCCATGGCGGCGATAGCGTCGCCGCCACTTTTGATTTTCAGGTAACGGACAAAACTGCCACCGGCAATGACAGCCAGCGTGATCAGGGCTGTGCCCCAGCCAAGGGGCGAGCCGAGCCATTGCGCCAGTGATATCACGCCCATGGCATCGGACATGACCAGAGTGAGATACACCACTGCATTCACGGCAATCACGATACAGATAACCGCCAGTAAAAAATAACCAAAGAGCACGCCGGTTTTGCGGCGTGCTTTATGCTGGCTTTCGTAAAAGGTCATACTGCGAAAAATTAATTGAAGGAAACTTTCACGGCCTTTTTGGCTTCGGGGTCTTCCAGTTCCAGTAATTCGGCCGGTTTGAAATTACCGGGGCCGGCCACCAGGGAGTTAGGGAATTGTTCCCGGTAAGTGTTGTACTCCATTACCGAGTCGTTATACGCCTGCCGGGCAAAGGCAATGCGGTTTTCGGTGGAAGACAGTTCTTCCATCAGTTGTGACATGGTCTGGTTGGCTTTCAGGTCCGGGTAGTTTTCTGCCACGGCGTAGAATTTTCCCAGGGCACCACTGAGCAGGTTTTCCGCACCGGACAGGGCTCTTACCGCGGAGCCGTCTTCCGCATGGCCTTTGGCGGCATCGGCGGCGGCTTTGGCTTCGTTGCGGGCTTCGATAACGGCGGTCAGAGTTTCCTTTTCGTGGGTCATGTAGGCCTTGGCGGTTTCCACCAGGTTGGGTATCAGGTCATGGCGACGCTGCAAATGCACATTGATCTGGGAAAAGGCGTTGGCAAATCGATTTTTAAGGGCCACCAGTTTGTTGTAGATGGCAATAAAGTAGATAACGATAACCGCAATAATCACCAGAGTGACGATGGTTGATACGGACATGAAAACCCCTTATAGGCTGAGAATGGCTGACAAGTTCAAGAGTAAAGCCGCTCTTTATAGATTAGGTCAGGCTATAGGTTAAGTCAGTAACGGGATTGATGCCACCACCCGGGTGGGGCAGGGGGTGGTTTCAGGCTTTCTTGTCGTACAGGTCCACGTATTCGTGATAGATGGGCCAGAAAAGGCTCAGGTAGATGGCCTGGTATTTTTCGGTGTTGGAATGGTAGAAGGCCACGGACTTTTTGATGGTGCCGTGACGCGACATCAAACGGCGCAGGTACTTGGCTGCATAGAAGATGTTGGTGCGGGGATCGAAAATTTCTGCCTGGCTGTCAAAGTGGCGGCCGTGAAACAAATGGTTAATCTGCATCAGGCCAATGTCCACACTGCGCATATCCAGGCGGCGAATATCGGTATGAACCGGGTTTTCCAGGTACCAGCGGTGGTTGTTGCTGTAAATTTCACTTAAGGCCCGCTGGGCATCTTTTTCCGAACGGAAGAAGCTCAACTGGGGCTCCTGTTTGCGGTAACGCACGCTCAGCAACCAGGGGCGCTGGCGGGTGTGCTCCAGCAGTGCGAGTGCCTCTTCGCGGGATGCCGGCTGAAAACTCACGCCGTTCACGTTCAGGGCCCAGGGATTGCCTTTGGATTCCAGTTCGCAGATAGAACGCAGCACTACTTCGGGGACGCCATAGGCCTTGGCCGCTGCGGAGAAGTAGCGATCATAATCAGGATTCAGGTTCGCCATTGTCATGCCGCTGAAGAGCAGGCAGGCAAGGGCCAGGAATCCCTGTTGTAGTCGGTTGGGCCAGAACATATCAGCGAACGGTATTGGCTGGTTTACAGATAAACAGCATCAGAAAAAGCAATTACAAAGCCCGGGTGTTCCGGGACAGGGCCATTCTAACCAAAGGGCTGCTGCTGCAACGAAGGCTTTTTGTATGCTTCTTGTAAAGACAGGGCTTGCTTAATAGAAAGCTAAAAATTTCGGCTGGTAATCAAATGTGCCATATAAACAATAACTTAAGCAGATTCTCGGTTTTGTTGGTGCCCAGTTTGTTGTGAAAGTACTGATACTCCATGCCTAATTCCAGTCGGTTAACTTCACCGAATAGGCTTTTTCCTGCGTCCCAGCGCAGCTGTGGCTGGGACAGAATCCAGGCGCGCACCTTGTCGCTGCCATCCTCCAGATCCCTTTTACCGATGTATTCCGTATGCCCCTCGAAACTGAAGGAGTGATCGCCGATGCTGAACGGCATGTTCCAGACAATATCGATCATGTAGCTGTCGTCTTCTTTGGGGGCTATGTCACCCTCGGTCTGATCAATGTAAGCGGTCAGCGCGGTGGAAAAGAATACAAAACCGGGCAAGTTCCAGTTCATCTGGATTCCCGGGAGGTATTTCAGGGAATTGACTTCCGGTGCGGCGTTAAACCCCAGCAACAGGCCCACGTCGGCCACCGGGCTGCCAAATTCCCAGCCGGCAATATCCTTGCCGCTGAAAAACGGGTACCACTCGCCGTAAAATTCCTGATTGCTTTCGGTGGTGACGTAGTCAATAAAGAAAAAGTTGGTGCCGTATTCCCAGCCGCTGGCATGTTGCAAGGTCACCACGGTGGCGGAGAATTCCCGGTTATTAAAGACGTCTTCAAATTTGCTGTTATGGATAATTACTTCGGTATCGTTCCAGCGTTTGGCCTGGACATTCAGGGAGAGCAGCAGACAGAGGGTAAAGGCTGGAGTCCTGATCAATAAAGATTGGGGCACTGAAAGCTTCCTTGTGCTGGTTGGAGAATTGACGGCGGTATGAGTTCAGTTTAATAGGGATTGCCGGGATATCCACCGGACCTGGGCCTGCTCAAAGAGTGTGAACAGTCCCTTGTTCACCGGGGGTAATATTGAATCCGGATCAGTTATAGGGGGACGGGGAGTATTTGCTTAGGCTCAACGAGTGTCTTTAAAAAGGATGAGCAGAGAGGAGAGCAGCATGCCCATCGGAAATAATAAAAACAGGCAGTGGGTTCTCAGTGTCCGCCCAGAAGGACTGGTAGGCGATGAGCATTTTCAATGGCAGGAGTCGGACGTGCCCGAGCCGGGGCCGGGGGAGATTCTGGTGCGGGTGCTGTATCTGTCCTTTGATCCCACCCAGCGGGGCTGGCTGAATGATGTCCCCAGCTACGTACCACCGGTAAAAATCGGCGAGGTGATGCGGGCCGGGGGCATTGGCCGGGTGGTGGCAAGCCGCAATCCTGACTATGGCGAAGGGGATCTGGTGCAAGGCACCTTTGGCTGGCAGGACTACTGTGCCACCAAAGGCAGCGGGGTGTTTCCCATCTCAAAAGTGCCGGAAGGTATTCCACCCACCTACTGCCTGAGCGTGCTTGGTATTACCGGGCTGACCGCCTACTTTGGCATGACCCGGCTGGCCCATATCAAGCCGGGGGATACCGTGCTGGTTTCCGGAGCAGCAGGCGCTACCGGTTCTGTCGCCGGACAGATTGCGAGAATTCTTGGTGCCGGCCAGGTAGTGGGCATTGCCGGAGGGCCGGAAAAGTGTCGCTGGCTGACGGAAGAGGCCGGTTTTGATCAGGCCATCGACTATCGCAATGCGGATGTGGGCAAGCGCCTGAAAGCACTCTGCCCGGACGGGGTGAATGTTTTCTTTGATAATGTGGGGGGCGGAATTCTGGATGCGGCACTGATGAATATGGCCTTGCGTGGCCGGATTGTGCTTTGTGGTGGTATTTCCAGTGGCTATGGGCTGGATCTGCCTGAGGGGCCACGTCATTACATGCAGCTGGTGATTCGCCGTTGCTCCATGGAAGGTTTTCTGGTGCTGGATTATCTGAAAGACTTTCCGGAGGCGCTGAATACCCTGCAGGGCTGGCTGGATGACGGAAAAATCCACTTTCAGGAAGATATTCAGGAGGGGCTGGAGCAGGCTCCGGCCACCCTCAGGCGGCTGTTTGAGGGCAAGAATATTGGAAAACAGTTACTCAAAATCACCGATTGAGGTCCGTTTGAACGATGCGTGAACAGCAAGTGTCTGTTATTGATAGATTTATTAGTGTCACTGACCTAAACGACAATTTAATTGTCTATAGCGAACATTTCAGAAATATTCGCATTTAGTATACAATCCGTGCTCATTTTACCTGAGTTGCCAATTTTGGCCCGTTATGGATTAATGAGTTGGTGATCCCTGCGGGAGTAACTACATGAAATTTATGGATTTAGCATCAATGGGCAGTGAATCAATGCCAGACGTTGCATCTGCGACCCAAGCCAAGGCGCAGGGGCAGCTGGACTGGGTTGGTATGAGCGAAATCGAAGTGCCACTGCATATCGAAAAACGTGACGGCAGTGTGGCGCATTCGGTTGCCAAGGCGCAGGCCTACGTCAATCTGATCAACCCGGAAGCCAAGGGCATTCACATGTCCCGTCTGTATCTGCTGCTGGATGAAGCCTGCAGCCAGACACTGACGGTAAAGCATCTGGGTGAGTTGCTGGGCCGTTTCCTGGAATCCCACAAGGGCCTGAGCGACAAAGCGTTTGTGGATTTCCGGTTTGATTTTCTGGCCCGCCGCCCGTCGCTGAAGAGCGAATACAGCGGCTGGAAAGCCTATCCGTCCCGGATCATCGCCTCACAGCACAAGGACAAGCTGAGCCTGGAGCTGCGCTGCGAGATTCCTTATTCATCCACCTGCCCGTGCTCCGCGGCGTTAGCCCGCCAGCTGATCCAGAATCAGTTTCGGGATGATTTTGGTGGCAACAAGTCAGTGGATATTGAGGATGTGTACAGCTGGCTGGGTACCGAGCAGGGTATTGTGGCCACGCCCCACAGCCAGCGCAGTATCGCTGAACTGAAAGTGGAGCTGGACGGCAACCTGGATACCTTCCCGCTGGAAGACTTGATTGATCTGGTGGAAGGGGCCCTGAAAACCCCGGTACAGACGGCAGTGAAGCGTGAAGACGAACAGGAATTTGCCCGCCTGAACGGCCAGAACCTGATGTTCTGCGAAGACGCGGCCCGCAAGATTCAGAATGCCCTGAGCAAGGACGAGACTTACAAGGATTTCTGGGTAAGGGTGAATCACCTGGAGAGCCTGCATGCCCACAATGCGGTGAGCATTGTGACCAAAGGTGTTGAGGACGGGTATTTGCCGCAGCCTTGATGGCTGATGTAACCAATCAGCCTGTCTTAAATCGGCATAAAAAAGCCCCGCCGGGTGAAACCGGCGGGGCTTTTTAGTTTGCGCTTTCTGCTTTGCTGGTTTTTTTCAGCCCCGGGTCCAGCGGGTGCCTTCGCGGGTGTCCTCCAGTTGGATGCCGTTGGCTTTGAGTTCTTCGCGGATTTCGTCGGCACGCTGGTAATTTTTGTCCAGTTTGGCTTGCTGGCGTTCTTCAATCAGGGAGTCGATCTGATCGTCGCTCAGGCCGTCACCGCTGCTGGCGGGCTGCCATTTGAACCAGGCGTCGGCGTCCTGGGTGAGCAGGCCCAGGTAGCTGGCGGCGGCGCGCAGGGTCATTTGCAGTTCCTGTTTTTTGGCCGGGTCCCCGGTTTTGTTAATGTCGCCGGTGATGCGGTGCAGTACGGACAGCACCTGGGGGGTGGCCAGGTCGTCGGCCAGCAGTTCGTCCACTTCTTTCAGAGTTTCATTGTCTTGTGGTGTCAGGTTGCTTTCCAGCGGTGCTTCCCTGAGGGCGCCGTAGAGGCTGTCCAGGCTGGCTTTGGCGTTTTTGAGGGCGTCTTCGGACCAGTCCAGGGGTTTGCGGTAGTGGGCGGTCATCAGGGCGTAACGAATGACTTCACCGGGCCACTGGGCCAGGATTTCTCGCACGGTGAAGAAGTTGCCGAGGGATTTCGACATCTTTTCGCCGTCGATGGTGAGGTAGCCGTTGTGCATCCAGTAATTCACATAGTTTTCGTGGCCGTGATCATGGGCGCAGCGGCCCTGGGCAATTTCGTTTTCGTGGTGGGGGAAGATCAGGTCTTGCCCGCCGCCATGAATGTCGATGGTTTTGCCCAGGTGTTTGTTGATCATGGCGGTGCATTCAATATGCCAGCCGGGGCGGCCGCGGCCCCAGGGACTGTCCCAGCCGGGGAGGTCGTCGGTGGAGGGTTTCCAGAGGACGAAGTCGGCGGGTTCTTTTTTGTAGGGGGCGACTTCGACGCGGGCGCCGGCGATCATGTCTTCGAGGTTGCGTTTGGAGAGGCAGCCGTAGCTGGGGTCGGTGCTGGTCTGGAAGAGTACGTGTCCTTCGGCGGCGTAGGCGTGGCCTTTGTCGATGAGTGATTGAATGAGTTCAATCATGGCGTCGATGTTGTCGGTGGCTCTTGGTTCTATGTCGGGCACGGAGGCACCGAGGGCTGCCATGTCTTCGTGGAAGAGGTCGGCGTAGCGGCTGCTGAGGTCGGCGATGCTTTCGTTGTTGTCTTTGGCGGCTTTATTGATTTTGTCGTCTACGTCGGTGATGTTCCGGGCGTAGGTGACGTTGGGGTAGTGCCGCTTGAGCAACCGGTAGAGTACGTCGAAGATGACGACGGGGCGGGCGTTGCCGATGTGGACGTAGTTGTAGACGGTGGGGCCGCAGACGTACATCTTCACGTGGTTGGGGTCGATGGGGGTGAAGGTGTCTTTGTTGCTGGTCAGGGTGTTGTAGAGTTTGATCATTTGTTGTCTGCGTGTGTTCTTTGGGGTTGTGTGTTGTCGCCGTATTTATTGTTGGGTAAGAGGCCTTTTTCAGGCCACTTGCTTGCCCTGCGGGTTCCCTGTGCTTCTCGAAAATTTTGGCGTCGGCTAAACTCGCCCTTCGGGCTCAGACAACGCCTCCTTAATCCAAAATTTTCTGCGATGCTCGGCTGCGCAAAACCCTGAAAAAGGCCTCTTACCCAACAACAAATACTACCAATGTGCCGCTTGAGAGTAAGATGTTCCGAATTACACAGAGCGTAATTTCGGAGCGAGGCCGAGGCGGGTGTGAGGGGTGGGGCTGAATTCGAAACTCAGCGACATGGATGTCGCTGTGTAGCCCCCATGGATGGGTTCACGGCGATTCGAATTCAGCCCCACCCCTCATGCCTGCCGACAAAGCAGGCACATTCTCAACCAGCCCACCTGAAAAACTAAACAGGAATCTTACAAGCCGCAGCAATCTCACTCACAGCAGCATCAATGTCTTTCACATCGTTATCCTTGCTGCCCAGCGATCTCACAGCCACCTGTTTGGCCTCGGCTTCGTTCTTGCCCACCACCCAGATCTGCGCAACCTTGGCTTTACTGTGCTCCCGCACCTTATAGCCAATTTTCTCGTTCCGTAAATCCAGCTCAGCATGCACTCCGGCTGCTTTCAGTCTAGCAGCCACGTCAATAGCCCAGTCACGGGCATCGTCGGTAATCGTTGCAATCACCACCGGCAATGGCGAAATCCATAGTGGCAAATGCCCGGCGGTGGATTCAATCAGAATTCCCAGGAAGCGTTCCAGCGATCCCAGCACCGCACGGTGCAGCATGACCGGGCGATGTCTTGCGCCGTCTTCGCCCACGTATTCTGCGTCCAGGCGATCCGGTAATACAAAATCCACCTGCAGCGTACCGCACTGCCAGTCACGGCCAATGGCGTCTTTCAGTACAAATTCCAGTTTGGGGCCGTAGAAAGCACCTTCACCGGGGTTCAGTTCGCATTCCAGTCCCAGGCTTTCCACGGCTGCCTGCAGCGCGGCCTCTGCCTTGTCCCAGGTTTCGTCGCTGCCGGCACGTTTTTCCGGGCGGTCAGAGAACTTGATGCTGATATCGGTAAAGCCGAAGTCTTCGTACACTTCCCGCAACAGCTTGATGAAGTTGGCGGTTTCTTCGTTGATCTGTTCTTCCGTGCAGAAGATGTGGGCATCGTCCTGACTGAAAGAGCGGGCGCGCATTAAACCGTGCAGAGCGCCGTGGGCTTCGTTACGGAACAGGGTGGTGAACTCGCCGATCCGTAACGGCAGGTCACGGTAGCTTTTCAGGCCCTGGTTAAAGATTTGTACATGGCCGGGGCAGTTCATGGGCTTGATGGCCATGTCGCGATGATCGTGGGTGCAGATGGTGAACATGTCATCGGAGTATTTGTCCCAGTGGCCGGATTTTTCCCAGAGTACCCGGTCCATTAGCTGGGGGGTGGCGACTTCCTGGTAACCGTCCCGTTCCATCTTGGCGCGGATGTAGTTTTCCAGGGTTTTGCGCATGCGCCAGCCTTTGGGGTGCCAGAACATGCTGCCCACGGCTTCTTCCTGCTGGTGAAACAGGCCCATTTCTCTGGCCAGTTTGCGATGGTCGCGTTTTTCCGCTTCCTCCAGCATGTTGAGGTATTTTTTCAGTTCTTTTTTATCGCGCCAGCAGGTGCCGTACACCCGTTGCAGTTGCGGGTTGTTGGCGTCGCCGCGCCAGTAGGCGCCGGCGAGTTTCATCACCTTGAAAGCTTTGCCCAGTTTGCCGACGGAGGGCAGGTGGGGGCCACGACACAGGTCCACAAAGTCGCCCTGCTTGTACACGGAAATCACTTCGTTTTCCGGCAGGTCGCGGATGAGTTCGGCTTTGAATTTTTCGCCCTGGCCCTCAAAAAACTGAATGGCGTCGTTGCGGTCCCAGACTTCGCGGGTAATGGCGTCGTCGCGGTCCACCAGTTCGGTCATGCGCTTTTCAATGGCTTCCAGGTCTTCCGGGGTGAAGGAGGTTTCCCGGTAGAAGTCGTAATAAAAGCCGTTTTCAATGGCGGGGCCGATGGTGACCTGGGTTTCCGGATACAGTTCTTTCACCGCCTGGGCCATCAGGTGGGCGCAGTCGTGGCGTAAAAGCTCCAGGGCTTCGGGTTTGTCCCGGGTAATGAATTTGAGTTCGGTGTCGGTGTCGATCGTCAGGGTCAGGTCCACTTGTTTGCCGTCCATTTCCATGGCAACAGCGTTGCGGGCAAGACCGGGGCCAATATCATTGGCCACGTCCAAACCAGTCAGCGGATTATCGTATTGGCGCTGACTACCATCTGGCAGTGTGATTGTGATCGACATAGGAATTCCGGATACCTTCGATGCTGGGGTTAATAATTCTTGAATAATCATCTGTTAAGGGGCCGCAGGAGCTGCGGTTTCCCGGTCAGATACAGACACTTGTGCAAGGGCGAAATGGTATAACAGATCGGCCGCCGACTCTAGCATTCAGGCCAAGTTGCTAGTCCCTGGTGGCGATTGCGCCTTTCCAGACGCCTTCGTAGGCTCTGATTTCGACACTGTCACCAGGGTGAGCGCTTTTGACTGCGTCTGCCAGGTGGCTGGCCAGGTGTTCCACAGTGGAGTCGGTATCGATCAGATAACAGCAGTCTGCCGGCAGGGTCAGTTCGAACTGACCCTGGTCTGCTTCGTAGGCGAAGCGCAGGTAATCTGTGCCAGCTTCATTGAATGATTCGGCAATATCCTCACGGGTGCCTATGTAGATATCCTTCCAGGTATTGGCCCATTGGGTTTCCAGTTCCGGTGAGCGCTGCTGGTTCAGGTAAATCTCAATCGGTGAGCGATGGCCATGGGCAATGCGCTGGCAGTTCCCATCATGCTTTTTCAGGCCGTGACTGTAGTGATAGTAGGGACCGGGGATTTGCTCGCTGTGAACTCTGAGTGACAGGCGCTTTACGTTTTTGGGAAGAATGCGGAATACCTGTCGCTCAATAAAAGGCGTGACGGCCTCTGGCGTGATCTCTTTGACGGGCAGCATGACCACGGCGTTCTCAGGGGAAACATGCTGATAGCGGCGCCCCTGGTTGTCCTGCCAGTGCAGTTCCAGCAGGCTGTCCACTTTGCAAGCGGACAGTTGCGGCAGGCCGTCGGGGATCAGTAAACGGTGGTCATAGAGGTCATCAATGGCTTTTTTCAGCTGTTTTTTCACGTGGCCAAAGTCAAACACCATGCCCTGTTCGTCCAGATCACCGTGCAGTTCTACATCCACAATCCAGCTTTCGCCCAGAATACCGCGCTCGGCGTGGGCGTAGGAGAAGTCCATGACGGTGAGATGGTTGACAAAAAGGGCGCTCATAAAGTCGGTACTGTTTTGTGAAGGGGTGGAAGCGCTATAATAGCGGCTTTGCTGCTTGAGTGACACCGGGGGGCCGGAGTCCTGATCATTGCTTTGTCGTGTTATTTTGTTTTTTTGCGTTGTTTGCATTTTCCTTTTGCAGGGGAACTCGAGGATTAAGTTGTGGGAATTTTTAACAGCAGGCCCAGAGTCTGCATTCTTGGCGGCGGATTTGCCGGGCTCAATGCTGCCCAGCAGCTCAAGGCGACTCATTATGATGTAACGGTGGTGGATCCGCAGGCGTTTCTGGAATGGCTGCCCAATGTTCACGAAATCATTTCAGGGGTAAAAACCGGGGAAGAGCTGCGTCTGGATCGACGCCGGATCGTGGAACGCCTCGGGCACAGCTTTGTTCAGGATCGGGCGGTGGAGCTGAATGCTGCCGCGGTCACCCTGCGGTCAGGAAAGATTCTGCCGTTTGATGCCTGTATTGTCAGTACCGGTGGTGTTCAGAATGACTTTGGCGTGGCCGGTGCACAGGATCATGCCATTGGCATGAAATCCGTTGACGATTGCCAGCGTATTGCCAAAAAGCTGCGTATGGGCGCCATGGGCCATAAAACCACCCGGGTGGCGGTGGTCGGGGGTGGTATAGAAGGGGTTGAAGCCCTGGGTGAGGCGCTGCGTGCCTATCGCTACAAGCCCCAGTTCGAATTCTATATGGTGGACACCAACAAGAAACTGCTGGCCAGCTGTGCCGGAAATCTGGATTCCCAGGTTAAACAGCATGTGCGGAATTTCAGTGTGGAATTCTCGCTGGGTAACCGGGTGGCCGAGGTACAGAAAGAAGGCCTGGTACTGGGCAACGGCAAGGTGATTCACAGTGATGTCACTATCTGGTCCGGCGGGGTGGCGCCCAATCCGCTGCTCTATGCCAGCCAGCTGGCGGAAGGCCCCGATGAATGGGGGCACGTGAACAACGCTTTTCAAAGTCGCCATTTCGAGAATGTGTTCATTATCGGTGATGCAGCCCAGGCGCCCCGGCCCATTGCCAAGCAGGCGTTTCATGCCATCGATATGGGGCGGCTGGCGGGCCACAATGTGGTGCAGTATCTGAGCGGTGGCCGCCTGAGGCGATTCGAGCCCAGCACCAAGCCGCAGGTTGTTACCTTTGGTGATCTGGATACCTTTATGGTGTTCAAGGGGTTTTCGGTGTCGTCATCCATGCTGGGGGCTGCCAAAGAGGCCATCTATACCCTGGGTCTGTTGCAGCTGAGCCCGCCGGACAACCCGCGGGATTTCTTCCGGAGTGTGGATCTGCTGCAGAAAAGCATTCGCAAGGTGTATCTGCCCACCATGAATCCGTTGAATATGGTGTCAAAACTGCCTAAATTGAAGTTGCTGAGATAAACTTCAGAAACCTGTTTGTACACTTTGTAAAAGCTCCGGATTCTGTGTTCATGGTATTTGCCCTGCCTGACATTGCGATCAAACTCCGTCGACCTGGCTGGCTTGTGGCTCTGCTCCTGGCTGCGGTTGTGTGGGCTGAAGTGGCCAGGGCGGAATCAGGCTCGGCCGAAACGCTTCCTTCCGACAGCCTTCCTTCCGACACCCTCATCTTTGCTTTCTGGACCAACGCGACCCCACCATTTGCAGTCACCAAAGGCGAGCAGCTGGTGGGTGGAATCATTTTTGATCTGGGTAATGAACTGGCGAAGCGGCTGGACCGGAAGGCAGTGTTCAGGCTGCTACCTACCAAGCGCGTAGAGCGGGAAGTGCTCACAGGTGGCGTGGACCTGGATTGTGTGTCCAGTCCTATCTGGAAGGAGACCCCCGATGATTATGGCTGGTCGCCGGCGTTGTTTGACGGTGCCGACCGGTTTCTGGTGAGAACCGACACTGACGGGACGATTGAGTCACTGGCTGATTTGCAGGGGCTGCGTGTGGGCACTTATCCGGGGTACGTTTACCACCCGGATATCATGAAAATGCTGGACAACGGCGAAGCCCAGCGGGTGACGGTAAATGATGTCGAACACGGCATTCGCCTGTTGCTGGCTGATCGCATTGATACCCTGATCGATTTTGGTGTGTTGTTGCGCTATCAGCTGAAAGAAAAGGATCTTGGCAATAAACTCTCCCTCGCTCCGTTGCCCGCGGATGAATTTCAGTTGATGTGCGCCTATTCCCCCAAGATGAAAGTGGAAAAACCACTGGTGGACCTGCAGCTGCAATCCATGGTGGATGACCAGACCATCAGTCGTATTCTGGCTAAATACCAATAAGCTTCGATTGTTTTACCGTTATTTTAAAAACAGTCAGAATTGTTTTTAAAATAACGGTGTCGTAGACTGGTGGCGTTTCCGGTTCTCATGAGCGTTATCTGTTATGTCCGAGCGGCCAATAGCGCCAGGGCTTTTCAACTGGCCATCCTCAACCCCCCAACTCATCGGCGGTCGCTGTGCGCGCTGTGGCTGCATTGAATTCCCCCGCAAATCCAGTTGCCCCCGGTGTGGCGGGGATGACGTTGCAGCATGGCCGCTGGCCCGCAGCGGTGTGCTGTGGAGCTGGACGGTGCAAAGTTTTCCTCCCAAATCGCCACCGTATCTGGGCAGTTCGGACGACTTTGAACCCTTTGGGGTGGGCTATGTTGAATTGCCGGGGGAGGTGTGTGTGGAAACGCCACTGACGCTGGCGGATCCTGAGAAACTGCAGATTGGGATGGCGATGGAGCTTCTCATCCGGCCGGTGGGTGTGGACAGCAATGGCGGTACCTTGTTGGGCTTTGCCTTTGCGCCCTGCGGGGACGGGCACTGATGGACGTGGCTATTATCGGCGTGGGTCTGCACCGTTTCGGCCGTACCGAAGGTGTATCGGGGCAGGCTCAGGGGGCCGTGGCCTTGCGTCAGGCATTGCAGGATGCCGGCTGTGACTGGCGGGATGTGCAGGGCGCTTTTGGCGGCAGCACCGACGCCGGCAATGCCGATGCCCTGTTGAACCACCTGGGGCTTACCGGTATTCCTTTCATCAATATTTCCAATGGCTGTGCTACCGGGGGCAGCGCGCTGATGGCCGCTGCCAGTGCGATTCAATCCGGGCAGCACGACATTGCAGTGGCTGTGGGCTTTGACAAGCATGAGCGTGGTGCCTTTAAAGTGGAGCCGGCAGACTGGGGGCTGGATGACTGGTACGGGCAGCTGGGACTGTGCCTGACCACCCAATTCTTTGCCATGAAGATTCAGCGCTATATGTATGAACACGGGCTCACGGAAAATACCCTGATCCACGTGGCAGAGAAAAATTTCTACCATGGTTCACTGAACCCGCTGGCCTGGCGCCGTTCCGCCTTGAGTTATGACGAAATTGCCCACTCGCCCATGGTGAGCCATCCGTTGCGGAAATCCATGTTCTGCTCGCCGGCAGAGGGCGCTGCTGCCGTTGTGCTCTGCCGTGGTGATCTGGCGAAGCGCTATCAGTCAGCCCCGGTGTTTATTCGCGCCGTGTCGGTAAAAAGCCGGCGCTATGGCTCTTTCGAGGTGTTCAGTCCCAGTCTGGCCATTAACAGAGTGTCGGGGCCTACCCGGGAAGCCTCCCTGGCCGCCTTTGAAATGGCCGGCCTTGGGCCGGAAGATATTCAGGTGGCCCAGTTGCAGGACACGGAGTCCGGGGCGGAAATCATGCACATGGCGGAAAACGGATTTTGTGAGGATGGTGATCAGGAGCGCTGGCTGGCGGAAGGCTGGACCCGTCTGGACGGGCGCTTGCCGGTAAACACGGATGGAGGCTGCCTGGCTAACGGCGAGCCTATCGGCGCCTCCGGGTTGCGCCAGGTGGTGGAAGTCTGCAATCAGCTGCGGGGCCGCTGCGGAGCGCGTCAGGTACCGGGCAATCCCGGTGTGGGTTATACCCATGTCTATGGCGCACCGGGCTTGTCTGCGGTGACCATTTTGCAGCGCTAGGCCCCGGTTGTTTCTGATAACCGGTGTTTTCGGTAGGGGGCCGGTTGTCTGTGGCAGTTTTATCCATTAAGCTGCCGCCATTATGTGAATGTTCTGTTCACTCTTTTTTCCGAATGGCTGTCTATGTCATCTGATTCCGATCATTCCAGTGTCTCTGAGTACGAGCCTGGATACGCGCCAGAGTACGAGATTGTCGAGTTGGGTCATCCCGTGCTCCAGGTGGCAGCGTTGCCAGTCACTGATTTTCGGGACCCGGCGCTACAGCAACACTTGCAAGCCATGACCAGGCTGATGGAAGCCCGCCAGGGTGTGGGAATTGCCGCGCCACAGGTGGGTGTCGGTCTGCAAATGATGATTGTGGCCTCGCGACCCAATGATCGCTATCCCGATGCGCCGCAGATGGAACCGCAGGTGCTGTTGAATCCAGAGATTCAGTGGCAGTCTGACCAGCGGGTGAAAGACTGGGAAGGCTGCCTCAGTGTGCCGGGAATTCGCGGGCTGGTGTGTCGGCCGGATGCGGTGACAGTCAATTATCAAAAGCCGGGTGGCGACAAGGCTGTGGTGGAATGGCGCGGATTTCCGGCAAGAATTTTTTTACACGAATACGATCACCTGATTGGTAAAACCTTTCTTGACCGGGTCAGTTCAAGTGCAGATCTTTACTCTGAAAAGGAATATCGTCGTCGCGTGCTGAATGCATAACAAAGACGTTACTTATTTCAAATCGGATGACCCGGTGGCGTTTTTTGTTTAAGAATGTTTGCCAAACTCGCGTCTTTGATAAAAACCAGTTGAAATCAATCCTTGATTTCGGTATTTCTAGAAGCCCCGGTAAAACGTTATTGCAACTTCTGAAATTCCTTCTATACATTAGTATGTGAATCAGGTGGCAGCTCAGTGCTCTACCTATAATAAAAAGCCTGTGAGATTTATCTGCTGGTCATGTTTCCAGGATAAAATCCGGATAATGTAACGTTACGTAACTGTTTATACACGATACTCCTAGACGATATCTGTAAAACATGCGCACAGGCTATAGATAATAAGTTGAGAATTTCATCCGCGGGGCATTGAATACTACAAATTCTGGATAGCCGGGTTCTCTGCTATCGGGCTTCTGAAATCTGATTGCTATTGCGCAAAAAATATAATGATTACTCTGAAGGCCTCTGCCTTTGACTGTTTTGCGTACTGAAATAGATAATTTGGAAAAGACTGTTGCGTATGTGGGCAAGGCAGCTCACCTGCGGCGTTTTATTTGTACTTTAAGTTGTTAATAAAGATAAAGGATAAAGAAAAGTTAAATGCTGAATAAACTGAAACCTGAAATTAACTTTTGTTCCTGTGGTTGCGAAGCTCGCCTTTGCAAAGAAAAAAACAACAATGGTCGCGGCAAGTTCCGGTATTTTGTTCAGTGCCTGGATGATACTTGTGGCAAACAGGCTGGTGAAACTGCCTTTCCCTGGCAGGCCATTCTGGAGTGGAATCAGTCGGTCCTCTCCGAGTTTCCCGAGGATTTCAGCCTTCCCTTCATGAGTTTTACCGGTATGTCCGCTGAAGAGATGCAGTCCAGTATGCAGGACAAGTATCAGCAGATTGAAAAGGAAATCGAAAAACTTCAGGGCAACCGCAATCAGAAAAACAATGAACGCCTGAAAATTCTGCGCTTGCAACTGTCCTGGCTGCGATATGGCCTGAGTTGGGTTGCGGATAAATTTGGCCTGGGTGGTGGCAGCGATCTGCGCGAAGCGGCGGTGTAACACTGCCCTGCCTGTTGCTTATTGCAGGATCTGGTGACGCAGCAGCAGGTTTCTTAAATCAGATTTTTTTATGGGTTTGCTGAGGTGGTCGTCCATGCCCGCCTCAAGTGATCGGTTCTTTTCCTCGTTCAGAGCGTGAGCGCTCACCGCGATAATCAGCTGATGCTCACGCTCGTGTTCTTTTTCCAGTGTGCGGATTCTGGCGGTGGCCTGGTAGCCATCCATTACCGGCATCTGGCAATCCATAAAAATCGCCCGGTATTGATTGGGGGTGCGCTGGTAGGCTTCCACCGCTTCTGCGCCGTCTTTGGCAATAACAGGTTCAATACCAAAACTTTTCAGCAGCCCCACGATCACCATCTGATTCACTTTGTTGTCTTCGGCGACCAGTATTTTTATGCCGGACACCTGCTGCAGTTCCGTGGGGGCGGATTCAGTTTCTTCCCGCGTGCTTTCGTTAAGCAATGCCACGCTGCGCTCGAAAGAGATCGGCGTGAATGGCGCATCACTTTCAACGATCCGGCGGCTGGTATCTACCGGGCGGGGATGCTGTTTTTTCTGGTTGATGCTGAACAGGCAATGGCAGGGGTTTGAGACCTGTATCTGCTCGATTTCAGCAAAGTGGCGATGATTGTTTTCGATGATGATGCAGACTTCCTGACGGTCTATATCATCGTTGTTGCGAATAAAGTTTTCGATATCCTGTGCCTGAAAAATCCGTGTGCAGGGGATTTTCAGAATGTTAAAACAGTGCGTCCAGCTGCTGGTGCTTTCCGGGTCTTCGGTTGAAAACAGAATGTGTTTTATCTGCAATGTAGCGGGAGAAACAATGCCGTTGTCCTTGGACAGTGATGTCACCCGGATATCAAAATGAAAGCAGGAACCTTTGCCGGGCTCGCTGTCGATTTTTATTTCACCGTCCATTTTTTCAATTAAACGTTTGCAAATAGCCAGCCCCAGTCCGGTGCCACCGTATTTGCGGGTGGTGGATGCGTCGGCCTGAACAAATGCATCAAACAGCTTGCGGGATTGTTTTTCGGTCATGCCAATACCGCTGTCGATAACGGCAAAACGCAAACGACCTTTGCTGCCGTCCAGGCTCGGGCTTACCTGAAGAATCACTTCGCCTTCATCGGTAAATTTGATGGCGTTGCTGGTGAGGTTGATCAGGATTTGCTGTAACCGGGTGGGATCGGCTTTCACAAATTGCGGTGTGGCCGGGTCAATATCAACAATGATCTTCAGGTTCTTGTCCCGGGCCCGGGCAGAAAAAATCGCCCCCACGTGATCCAGCAGGGCGTGGACGTTAACCGGGATTTCTTCCAGCTCAATAGCGCCCGCTTCAATTTTCGAATAGTCCAGTACGTCGTTGATGATCTGAATCAGGGTATCGGTAGAGGATTGAATGGTTTCAATGTAATACACTTGCTGGGCATTGAGGCGGCTTTCTTTTAACAGCTCCAGCAATCCCACTACCCCATTCATGGGGGTGCGGATTTCGTGGCTCATGTTGGCCAGGAATTCACTTTTGAACTGATTGGCTTTGGCCAGCCGGTTGGAGAGTGCGGTCAGCTGGCTGGTTCTTTCGGCAACTTTTTCTTCCAGGCTTTCATGGTAATCCTTGAGCTCTTTGTTGCGTTCCAGCAGTGCGTCCTGGGTTTCAATAAAACTTCTCAGTAATAATCCCAGTTCGTTGGATTGGCCGGCCGTTTTGGGGTCGATAGCAATTTCTTTGGCTTTGGTGGCGGTAGAGCGCGGGTTAAGGCGTTCAATGGCATCCTTCAGAGTGCTCATGGGCTGAATCAGGTATGCCTTGAGTATGTAGTAAAAAACCACCCAGAGGGCGATGGTTTTGATGATGGCGTTGATGATGGTGAGAATAAAGGTTTTGGCTGCTCGCTCAACGATGAGTGTGGAGTCGGAATAAATGATCAGCTGGCCAACCTGGTGGTTCTTGTTTTCGAAAGGATCCACAAACTGAATGGGAAAAGTGTATTCAATCAGGGTCGCGCCGGATGCGGTGGCCTTTTCGTTGCCGTTCTCTGGTTTGTTGTTGTCGGGTTCGTTTGTGTTATTTGTGTTGTCAGTGTTTTCGGGAGCAGGATCGGGCTGGATTTTGGGGAGCTTGCCAACGGCTGAAATGGCTTTCCGATTCTCATCTACCACTTTAACGCCGAACACGAAGTTGTTCTTGAGAATACCTTCTGTGGTGCTCTCAATCTGCGAATATTCGTAATTCCACAGGGATTGCCCCAGCACCGGCAGGAAGATTTCGGCGAGGTGATCTATCTGAGCGTTCAGCCGGTCTTTCTCATCAATATATTCGAAAATCAGCTGACCCACAGTCACTGCAAAGGCAACGAGAAAGTAGAAGCTCATTACCAGGCGGATTAACTTGGTTGCCAATGCCGAACGTTTGGTGGTCATGAAAAGTCGCGAGGTCAGATGGTCCGGGTTACCTAAGTATAGGTGTAATTCCGCAGGCTGCTATTTTTTGATCAGTCGTTAGCCGGCGAGTTTTTTTGACAGGGCATTCAGCAGAATTTTCGCCACGCGATCGGCTTCCCAGAGCCTGGTGGTCACGCTGGGTTCTACAATCAGTTTGTCTTTCAGGTAGCCGGCCTGCTGGCCTTTAAGTGCCTGAATTCCCCTGGCAACCCGGGTGCCACGGCTGCGCAGGTTGAACAGGTATACCCGATTTCCGGAGGTGAGAGATTCATACACCATGGAAACGCTGTCAGGGGTTACCCATATGGTTCCGGCACGGGCCAGTTGTTCCGGCAGCCAGCCGGGAGGCGTTTCCTGCCAGGGGTGAAAGGTCAGTTCCGGCAGCTGTTTGCGCAGCAGACTGTTGAAGCGCTCGGGGGTGCGCCGGGAGTTTGTCAGGTGCCAGCGGGTGTCCGTTTTTTGCCCGACAACTTCAGCAATCTGGTCTATCAGTTTGCGGTTGTTCCAGCGGTAGTGTTTGGACTCTCCGCCCACCAGTATCAGGCCGTGGTCCGGCTCGGCGCGGTTACCTGGTATGACTTTGTTCAGAACCCCTTTGGTAAAGACGATGTTCTTTCCGGGGCGGTGATTGTCGTGTTCCGGTACCGGGTTAAGATCGAAAAGTGAGGAGGGCAATGCAGAGGTGCACAATAAGGTGGTAAAGCTGCCCCTGTAGATCTGCCCGGCGGCCAGCAATGACAGGTGGGTACCACTGCCGGTGCTGATGATCAGGTCCGGGTGTGGGGTGCCCTGCCATTGGTCTGGAATCTGTTTTTGCAGCAGGCATTTGCCGGCTTCCAACGGGGGGAGTGGCGGTACCTGGGTCAGGTTGATGGGACAGTAGCGCTCAACGGCCTGGGCCAGGCCCAGGCTCTGGTTCTGGTGGCCGGCTTTGTCATCGGCAATAACCAGTACCTGCAGAGGGTCAGGCAGATTGGCAAAGTGAGGGTTGCCGCCGGGAGCCATGGATTAACGCTTGTCCCGGTCAGTGGTTGCGGTCAACGGCCAGATCTGCCAGGGCCAGTAACGCGGTTTTATACGGGCTGTCTTTTACATCCGCCAGGGCGTCTTTGGCTTTGTCAGCTTCTTCAAAGGCGCGGCGCCGGGTGTAATCCAGGGCGCCACTGGCCTGCACCGCAGCGGTAATGTCGTCAATGTGGTCCAGCCCGCCATTGCGAATGGCATCCTGAATCAGTTGTTGCTGTTCCGGAGTGCCGTGGTCAATGGTGTAGATCAGGGGCAATGTAGGTTTGCCCTCGGCCAGATCGTCTCCCACATTCTTGCCCATTTCAGCGGCATCACCGGTGTAATCCAGCAGGTCGTCGATCAGTTGAAACGCAATTCCCAGATGGTCTGCGTAGCGGGCAAAGGCGTTTTCCAGGGCCTCGCCCGGGTCAGCCAGTACGGCACCGGCATGGGCTGCGGCCTCGAACATTTTGGCCGTTTTATAGCGAATCACCTCAAAATAACGGGCTTCGGTGGTTTCCGGATCCCGGCAGTTGATCAGTTGCAGCACCTCACCCTCGGCGATCAGGTTGGTGGCATCGGCAATAATATTCAGTACCTTGAGGTTGCCCACCCTCACGACCATCTGGAATGAGCGGGAAATCAGAAAGTCGCCTACCAATACGCTGGGGGCGTTGCCCCAAACGGCGTTCACCGTGGCCTTGCCGCGCCGCAGATTGGATTCGTCCACCACATCGTCGTGGAGCAGGGTGGCGGTGTGCAGGAACTCCACTACGGCCGCCACATCTATATGCTGTCCCCCCTGGTAGCCGGCGGCCCGTGCCGAGAGCAGGCAAACCAGTGGCCGCAGCCGCTTGCCGCCGCTGTTGATAATGTACCTGCCCACTTCCTCAATCAGGGGAACGTGGGTTTGCAGTTGCTTGATAATCAGGTCGTTAACGGCAGCAAAATCGCTATCAACTTCGGCGCGTATTGAATTAAAGTCCATGTCTTGCCAGATATGCTCTCGGGTCGGTGAGGTTGCCGCATGCTAGGTGCTCCCCGGTTAGAGTGTCAAGCACCGCCCCCTGCGGAAACGAAAAAGTCTGATTTTTTTACCATTTTTCCCTTTTGAGGGCACCTTTTTCAGGGCTGTGCCGGCAAATGGTTCAGAGCTGCGCCGGTGAATGGCTACATAAGCTACAAAAAGGTTGCGATGGCGGGGCGGTTTTCGTAAAATTCAGCCCCCTTAAATGCAGCCCGTTGGTTTTCATCTATCCTTTAACCGGTTAAAACCAGATTCGTGGCCTGATTTATAGGCACGCTCCTCCCACATTTGCCTAATTCGCGTAGTTTTTTGCGGATGGTGGTGGGTGAAGAGCGTCAGTGATGGTCCTGCACACTTTGAGACAGTGATCATCGGGTTAACAGTATTCTGTTATTGGCACTATCCAAACTGCCAAAAACAAAGTTGGAGTCAGCTGAATATGTACGCGGTATTTAAAAGCGGTGGTAAGCAGCACCGTGTCGCCGAAGGCGACCTGATCAAGCTGGAAAAGCTTGAAGTTGCTACCGGCGACAAGATCGAATTCGATCAGGTATTAATGGTAGCTGATGGTGACGACGTAAAAGTTGGTGCGCCATTGGTTGAAGGTGGAAAGGTAACTGCAGAAGTGGTTGCGCACGGTCGTGGCGATAAAATTCGCATCATCAAGTTCCGTCGTCGCAAGCACTCCAAAAAGCAGCAAGGTCATCGCCAGTGGTTCACGCAAGTGAAAATCACTGGGATTTCTGCCTGATAACAGACTGAGGAGAAGAACACATGGCTCACAAAAAAGCTGGTGGTAGTACCCGTAACGGTCGCGATTCCGAGAGTAAACGCCTTGGTGTAAAACGCTTTGGCGGTCAGGTTGTCGCGGCGGGTAACATTATCGTTCGTCAGCGCGGCACCAAGTTTCATCCCGGCGTGAATGTCGGTATGGGTCGCGACCACACCCTGTTTGCGAAAGAAACAGGTGTTGTTAAGTTTGAGGTTAAAGGTCCCAAGTCGCGCAAGTTCGTGACTATCGTACCTTCTGCCTAAGACATCAGGCTCTCAGAGCTGACGAAAGCCCTGCCAATCCGTTGGTGGGGCTTTTTGCATTCTGAGCGCGGGCAAGGCTTCTGCGGATCTTGTCTTTTGGGGCATACTCCGGGGTATGCTGAGTGCGTTTTCCAGGTAAGAAATTTTCAGTTGAGAGGTTTCAGGCATGAAGTTTGTTGATGAAGCGGCAATCCGCGTAGAGGCCGGCGACGGCGGCAACGGCTGTCTGAGCTTTCGTCGTGAAAAGTACGTGGAATTCGGTGGTCCGGATGGGGGTAATGGCGGCGCCGGTGGTGATGTGATTATACGCACCGACACCAATCTGAATACGCTGGTGGATTACCGTTACGACCGCATGTTTCGCGCCCAGCGGGGTGAGAATGGTCGTGGTCGCAACTGCACCGGGGCCGGCGGTGATGATATTGTGCTGCAGGTGCCGGTGGGTACCACCATCATTGATGAAGACACCCAGGAAGTGCTGGGGGATCTGACCGGCCCTGACAGTGAGCTGGTGGTGGCCAAGGGTGGGCGCGGCGGCCTGGGGAATACCTGTTTCAAATCCAGTACCAATCGTGCGCCACGCCAGACCACGTCCGGAACCCCCGGGGAAAGCCGTAACCTGCGCCTGGAGCTGAAGGTTCTGGCGGATGTGGGATTGCTGGGGCTGCCCAATGCCGGCAAGTCTACCCTGATTCGTGCGGTTTCGGCCGCCAAGCCCAAAGTGGCGGATTACCCTTTTACCACCCTGGTGCCCAATCTGGGGGTGGTGAAGGTGGACAAGCTGCGCAGTTTTGTCATGGCGGATATTCCCGGTCTGATCGAAGGGGCTTCGGAGGGGGCGGGTCTTGGTATCCGTTTTCTCAAGCATCTGGCGCGCACCCGGCTGTTGTTGCATGTGGTTGATATTGCACCCTGGGATGAAAGCGACCCCGTGGATAACATCGATGCCATTGCCGGTGAGCTGCAGCTGTTCAGTCCGGCGCTGGCCGCCCGGGAGCGCTGGCTGGTATTCAACAAGCTCGACATGCTGACTCCTGAGGAGGGCAAGGCCCGCTGTGAGGCTATTCGGGAAGAGCTTGGCTGGGACGGGCCGGTGTTCCAGATTTCCGCTGCTACCGGCGCCGGCACAGAGGCGCTCGTACAGGCCATTATGAATCATATTGAAGAGGTGAAAGAGCGCCTCGAAACCGATCCGGAATTTGCCGAACGCGAAGCTGCCATCCAGGCGCAGCTGGAAGAAGAGGCCCGCCTGAAAGTGCAGGAAGTGAAGGCCCGTCGTAAGTCACGCAAATCGGATGATGATGACGACGATGACGATCACGATGTTGATGTGGTGTACGCCCCTTACTGATGAATATGTTCCTACTGGCGAATGTTCCTACTGGCGAATGTTCCTGCTGACGAATGTTCCTACTGATATAGTTGCAAGGCTCTGATTCATGTCCATTCACACAACCCGATTGCAGAATCGTGAACAGATCTCCCAGACCCGTCGCTGGGTAGTGAAAATCGGCAGCGCCCTGTTAACCGGCAATGGTGCCGGTGTAGACCGCGAAGCTATTTCCGGCTGGGTAGAGCAAATGGCGGCCTTGCGCCGCGCCGGTGTTGAAGTGGTGCTGGTGTCATCCGGTGCGGTTGCCGAAGGTATGTGTCGTCTGGGCTGGAAAGAGCGCCCCGGCACTATTCATGAGCTCCAGGCGGCGGCTGCCGTTGGTCAGATGGGGTTGGTGCAGACCTGGGAATCCTGCTTTCAGAAGCACGGCCTGCATACCGCGCAAGTGTTGCTCACCCATGATGACCTTTCCGATCGCAAGCGTTATCTCAACAGTCGCAGCTCTTTGCTGACGCTGCTGGAGCTGGGTGTTGTGCCGGTGGTGAACGAAAATGACTCCGTGGTAACCGATGAAATCCGCTTTGGTGACAATGACACCCTGGGGGCGCTGGTGGCGAATCTGGTGGAAGCGGAGCTGCTGGTGATACTCACAGACCAGCAGGGCTTGTATGACAAGGATCCACGCAACAATCCGGATGCAGCCCTGGTCAGCGAAGGCCGGGCAACCGATGAATCCCTGAAAGTCATGGCGGGTAGTGGTGCCGCTGGTGCGCTGGGTCGCGGTGGTATGGCCACCAAGCTGCGGGCTGCTGAACTGGCTGCCCGTTCCGGGGCTGCCACTGTTATTGCCGGCGGTGCAGAAACCGCTGTGCTGGACCGGGTGCGTCGTGGCGAGTCCGTGGGGACTTTCCTGGTGTCTGATGAGGCGCCCTGGGCGGCACGCAAGCACTGGCTGGCGGGCCACCTGCAGATGAAAGGTACCATTACGCTGGACGACGGTGCCGTGAGGTTCCTTCGCGAAAAGGGTGTCAGCCTGTTGTCGGTCGGGGTCAGGCAGGTGGAAGGCAGCTTTCAGCGGGGTGAAATGGTTTCCTGTGTGGATGAGCAAGGGCAGCGAGTGGCTTGTGGTCTGATCAACTACGGCTCGGAGGATGCCAGAAAGATTGTCGGGGTGCCTTCAGCGCGTTTTCAGGAGGTGCTGGGCTATATCGACGAAGAAGAGCTGATCCACCGGGATAACATGGTGGTTTTCTGAGAAGGGCGGGTTTCCCGCTTGGCTTTCTGGATTAGTCGAACAAATCCGGCCGCTAAACACTCAGCCGCTAAAAAAGCAGCCACAAAAAAACCGGCCCAGGCCGGTTTTTTCAGGCGTTCACTTTTTACACGGTCTCAAAGAGCGTAGCTTACAGCTCTTTGATTTGCGTGTTCAGGCGGCTCTTGTGACGAGCGGCCTTGTTTTTGTGCAGAATGCCTTTGTTGACCATGCCGTCGATAACGGGTACAGCGCGGGTGAAGGCTTCCTGAGCCGCCGCTTTGTCGCCGGTAGCGATAGCAGATTGGGTTTTCTTGATGTAAGTGCGAACCATTGAGCGCAGACTGGCGTTGTGTCTGCGGCTCTTTTCAGCTTGGCGCGCACGTTTTCTAGCTTGTGGAGAGTTTGCCAAGGTCTTGCTCCCAGTGTTCTTGAAAAATGAGTGTTCTTGAAAAATTCATGCGATATTTCGATTAGTACGAGTCATCGGCATCGAAATTCAGGACGCGAAATTATTATGGTTGAGGCCTGCCGTGTCAACTCCAAATGCCGGTAAAGTTAGGAATTTTGCCGGCTGTGCGTATAATACGCCGTCCCTAACTGCATTATGAGCCAAATGTCGCGAAATATGGATCAGGAAACCCCGCCAGCCCCCCAGCCCGCTCCGCCACCTCCCGCCAAAAAAGACCCGGGCCAAAAAGGTGGCCCGGGTAGAAAAGGTGGATTATTGCGCTCCACGGGGGTCGTGAGTGTCATGACCATGCTGTCCCGGGTGCTGGGGCTGGTGAGGGATATCACTATCGCCAATCTTTTTGGTGCCGGCGCGGGGGCAGATGCCTTCTTTGTCGCCTTCAAGATCCCTAACTTTTTTAGACGCCTGTTTGCCGAAGGGGCCTTTAACCAGGCATTCGTACCGGTATTGAGTGAATACCGCACCACCCGCAGCCATGAAGAGGTGCAGGGGCTGGTGGCGGATACCGCAGGCTCTTTAGCGGGGGTTCTGCTGGTGCTGTCGCTGATCGTGGTGGCGGCGGCACCCTGGGTGGCTTACCTCTTTGCACCCGGTTTTGCCCAGGATACCGACAAATTCGCTCTTGCAGGCGATATGCTGCGTATCACCTTTCCCTACCTTTTCCTGATTTCCCTCACGGCGTTTGCCGGCAGCGTGCTGAACAGCTATGGCCGCTTTGCGGTGCCGGCGTTCACGCCCGTGCTGCTCAATGTCGTTATCATCAGTGCTGCCGTTCTGCTGGCGCCCACCATGGAGCGGCCTGTTATGGCCCTTGCCTGGGGCGTGATTCTGGCAGGGTTGATTCAGTTGCTGTTTCAGCTGCCCTTTCTGAAACAGATCAACCTGCTGATGCGGCCCCGCTGGGGCTGGCGCAGTGACGGTGTGGTACAGATCCGCCGGCTGATGTTGCCGGCCTTGTTCGGGGTGTCCGTGGGGCAGCTGAATCTGCTGCTGGATACCATCCTTGCATCTTTTCTGGAGGATGGCAGTGTCTCCTGGCTTTATTATTCCGACCGCCTGATGGAGCTGCCGCTGGGGGTGTTTGGCATTGCCATCGCCACCGTGATTCTGCCCAGCCTGTCCCGCAAGCATGCCAAGCAATCGGCGGACTCTTTTTCCGCCACCCTGGACTGGGCCGTGCGAATGGTGCTGCTGATCGGGGTGCCGGCGGCTTTTGCGCTCGCGGTGCTGGCAACGCCGCTGCTGATCACCCTGTTTCAGTACGGCGAATTCAGCGCCCGGGATGTGGAGAAGGCCACGCTCAGCCTGCAGGCCTACTCCTTCGGGCTGCTGGGCTTTATGCTGGTGAAGGTGCTGGCCCCCGGCTATTTCGCCCGGCAGGACACCAAAACCCCCGTCGCGATCGGCATCAAGGCCATGGTGGCCAATATGGTGCTCAATCTGATTCTGATATTTCCACTGGCCCATGCCGGGCTGGCTCTGGCCACGTCCCTGTCGGCCTTTGTGAATGCCAGCCTGCTGTTTATCGGGCTCAGAAAGGACGGTGTCTATCATAAAAGCCCGGGCTGGCTGCTGTTTTTGTTGCGACTGGCCCTGGCTAACGGCGCGCTGGTGGCGGTGATGCTCTGGCTGTCGCCGGCGGCGGATATTTGGCTGGCCTGGAGCTGGCTGGAGCGTGCTTATCGCATGGCCATGCTGGTGGGGGCCGGTGTTACCGCCTACTTTGCGGTGCTTTTCCTGGCCGGCTTGCGCAAACGCCACCTAATCGAGGGGCGAACTGGTTAAACAGGCTCCCGGTTTCCTATATAATCCCGGCTTTTGGCTGATTTGAGATCCCAGAATTTATGGAGTTTATCCGCGGTTTACACAATATTCGCCCCCGGCACCGGGGCTGTGTGGCCACCATCGGTAATTTTGATGGGGTGCATCGCGGTCATCAGGCGATTATCAATCAGCTGCAGGCCAAGGCAAAAAGTCTGGGGTTGCCGTCGCTGGTGATGCTGTTCGAGCCTCAACCCAGGGAATTTTTTGTGCCGGATCAGGCGCCGTCCCGGCTGACTACCGCGCGGGAGAAATGTGAGCTCCTGAGAGCCCTGGGTGTGGACCGGGTGTTGCTGATCCGTTTTAACCGCACTTTCTGCAGCCAGAGTGCCCGCACCTTTTGTGAGGATGTGCTGCTGAACGGCCTGGGTGTGCAGCACCTGGTGGTGGGGGATGATTTTCGTTTTGGTAGCGACCGCGCCGGCGACTTTGCCTTTTTACAGGCGTTTGGCGGGGAAAACGGCTTTACCGTTGAGGATACCGAAACCCTGGCCATTGATGGCGCCAGAGTGAGCAGTACCCGGGTGAGGGATGCGCTTCATGAGGGTGATTTTGCTGAAGCGGAGCATTTGCTGGGCAGACCTTACGGTATTTCTGGCAGGGTGGTGCATGGCGACAAAATTGGCCGGACTATCGGTGTGCCCACCGCTAATGTACTACTTAACCGGATCCGTTCGCCTCTGCATGGGGTGTATGCCGTTTCGGTGGAAGGTATCTCCGGGCAATTGTTGCCGGCGGTAGCCAATGTGGGGAACCGGCCCACGGTGAATGGCAGGGAGCTGCGGCTGGAAGCCCACGTTTTTGACTTCGATGGCAACATCTACGGGCGCAGGGTGCATGTACTGTTTCACCAGCATATTCGTGATGAGCAGAAGTTTTCCGGCATTGATGAGCTTAAGGAAAAAATCCAGCAGGATATAAACGCCGCCCGGAGTTACTTCGAACAGCAAAAGCATGTTTGAATAGTCGGATAGATACCTCCTCTTTCTGTCAGCAGCCTTTTTCATCGCAATCACGGTGGCAAGCTGCAGTTGTCAGAATCGGGCGGTATTCTGTCGATAGCCATTCAAGCGCTTGCGTGGAGCCAACCTCCAAAGCGGCGACAACTTTTTTAAGTAGAGACAGCTTGTTTAGTAAAGAAACCTTTTTAGTAAAGATACCTCCAAGAAGAGAAACCATTTTTAAGTAGAGAGACCATGGCCGATTACAAACACACGCTCAATTTGCCGGAAACCGCCTTTCCCATGCGCGGCAACCTGGCCCAGCGCGAGCCGGAAATGCTCAAACAGTGGCAACAGAACAAGCTCTACAGCAAGATTCAGCAGGCCACCGCCGGGCGTGATCCTTTTATTCTTCATGATGGCCCTCCCTACGCCAACGGCGATATTCATATTGGTCATGCCGTCAATAAAATCCTCAAAGACATTATTGTTAAGTCCAAGCGCCTTAACGGTTTTCATGCGCCCTATGTGCCGGGTTGGGATTGCCATGGCTTGCCCATTGAACACAACGTGGAAAAGAAAATCGGCAAGGCCGGCGTCAAGGTTCCCTACAAGGAATTCCGTAACAAGTGCCGGGAGTATGCCCGCAAACAGGTGGATGGCCAGCGTCAGGATTTTATTCGTCTGGGAGTGTTTGGTGATTGGGAAAATCCCTACCTGACCATGGATTTCAAATTCGAGGCGGACATCATTCGCTCTTTGAGTCAGATCGTTGCCAACGGTCATCTGGTAAAAGGCTTCAAGCCGGTTTACTGGAGTGTGGTGGGTGGTTCGGCCTTGGCAGAAGCCGAGGTGGAATACCAGGATAAAACCTCTACCCAGGTGGATGTGCGTTTTGCAGTACTGGAGCGAGATCCTTTTCTGCAGATGTTTGATGTGGATGAAAAACTGCCCATCTCCGTCGTGATCTGGACCACCACACCCTGGACCCTGCCGGCCAACCAGGCGGTGGCGCTGCATGAAGATCTGTCCTACAGCCTGGTGAAATTGGATTGCGGCCAGGGGGATGAACTGATTCTGCTGGCATCGGATCTGATTGAATCAGTGACCCAGCGTTACGGCGTGGACCATTACGAAGTACTGGGCCATGTCAAAGGTGCGCGCCTGGAAAAAACCTTGCTGCAGCATCCATTCTACGATCGTCAGGTGGCCATTGTGATGGGTGATCATGTCACCACCGAAGCCGGTACCGGTGCGGTGCACATTGCACCGGATCACGGGGTGGATGACTTTAATGTGGGTCGTAAGTACAACATCGGCACGCTGAATTATGTGCAGGCGGATGGCACCTATAGTGCTGAAACACCCCTGTTTGCCGGCGAGCATGTTTACAAGGTGGAAGAAAAAATCCTGGCGGTGCTGGACGACAATGACCGGCTGATCCGCCAGGCCAAGTTGCATCACAGCTATCCTCATTGCTGGCGTACCAAAACGCCTCTGATCTACCGTGCCACACCCCAGTGGTTTGTGAGCATGAATGAAAAAGGCCTGCTGGATCAGTGCAAGGCGGAAGTGGAAAAAGTGCAGTGGTTGCCGGAGTGGGGTAAAAACCGTATCGACGGCATGCTGGCCCAGAGTCCTGACTGGTGTATTTCCCGGCAGCGCACCTGGGGTGTGCCGATCACACTCTTTATTCATAAAGACACCCAGGCCCTGCACCCGGACACCACTGAGCTGATGGAGAAAGTGGCTCAATTGGTGGAGCAGGACGGGATGGATGCCTGGTTTGATCTGGATGCCAAAACCTTGCTGGGCGATGAGGCTGATCAGTACGAAAAGGTGACCGATACGCTGGATGTCTGGTTTGATTCCGGCGTTACCCACTATGCGGTGCTGGATCAGCGTGAAGGTTTGCACGTGCCAGCCGATCTGTATCTTGAAGGTTCGGATCAGCATCGTGGCTGGTTCCAGTCGTCCCTGAAAACCAGCGTGGCCATCCGCAATGCGGCACCTTATAAAACCGTACTCACTCATGGCTTTACCGTGGACCAGCACGGCAAGAAAATGTCCAAGTCCCTGGGTAATGTGGTGTCACCGCAAAAGGTCATGAAAAGCCTGGGCGCGGATATTATCCGCCTGTGGGTTGCTGCCACAGACTATCGTGGCGAGATGACGGTATCCGATGAAATTCTGAAACGTACGGCGGATTCTTATCGTCGCATTCGCAATACTTCCCGTTTTCTGCTGGCCAACCTGGCCGGTTTTGATCCGGCAAAACATCTGGTGCCTTTGCAGGATATGGTGGCACTGGATCGCTGGGCTGTGCATAAAGCGGCAACGGTACAACAGGAAATCATCGCCAATTATGAGAAGTATCAGTTCCATACCATCTATCAGAAAATTCATAACTTCTGTGCGGTGGATATGGGTGCCTTCTATCTGGACGTGATCAAGGACCGCCAGTACACAGCGGCAACGGAAGGTCATGCCCGGCGCTCGGCACAATCGGCGCTGTATCATATTACCGAGGCGCTGGTGCGCTGGATGTCGCCCATTCTGAGTTTTACCGCCGACGAAATCTGGCCGGCCATTCCCGGTGAGCGTGGCGAGTCGGTATTTCTGGAAACCTGGTATGAGCAGCTTCAGCCGTTTGAAGGTAATGAAGAACTGAATGATCAGTACTGGCAGCAGATCCTGGAAATCAAAACCGCAGTGAACAAGCAGATTGAAGTGGCCCGCAAGGAACGCAATCTGAAAGCTTCACTGGATACGGAAGTGGATCTGTATTGCAGTGGCGATATCAAAGCAAATCTTGATCGGTTAGGCCATGAAGCACGTTTTGTGTTTATCACTTCCGAGGTCAGAGTTCACGAAATGGCAGATAAAGGTGAAGCGACCGATCTGGATGGTCTTCGAGTTCAGGTATCCGCCAGCGAGCATGCCAAGTGCGTGCGTTGCTGGCACCACCGCCCTGAAGTTGGCAGCATCGCCGAGCATCCTGAGCTGTGTCAGCGCTGTGTGGATAATGTAGATGGAGAGGGTGAGATCCGGCAGTTTGCCTGATCGGTTTCCCGGGTAGTTTTTATGAGCAAGAAAAAGCAGAAAGCAGGAAAGCCGGCAGCGGCGACCAATACGGCAGGCACTTCGCCTGCCATTGAAAACGGCCAGGCTGATGAGCCGGTGGGTATGCTCCACTGGTTGTGGTTATCGGTGATTGTGATAGTGCTGGATTACATTACCAAGCTGATCACGATCAAAACCATGACACTGCATGAGCGGATTGAAATCCTGCCGTTTTTTAATTACACCCGTGCTCATAATACCGGCGCTGCTTTTAGCTTTCTGGCGAATGCCGACGGTTGGCAACGCTGGTTTTTTGCAGCCATATCTATTGGTGTCAGCACGGCGTTGGTGGTGTGGCTGAAAAAAACACCCAAGTCTGATCGTTGGATGGCCTGCTGTCTGGCCCTGATTGTGGGCGGCGCGCTGGGAAACCTATATGACAGATTGGTCTATGGGTATGTGGTGGATTTCCTCGACTTCCATGGCAGCCTGTTCAAGATGGTGTTAGGTTATAGTCATTTCCCCGCGTTTAATGTGGCGGATATTGCCATCAGTGTGGGTGCATTCATGATGGCTGTTGACGTTATTCGTAATCCCAAAAAGTAATGCCGGTTAACACGAGCGAAACGATGTATGAATGATGAGGTTGTAACAATCGGACAGGGTACCCGGGTAACCCTGCACTTTTCTGTTTCGCTGCTGGATGGTTCCGTGGTGGATTCCACCAAAGACAAATCACCGGCCACTTTCACTGTGGGTGACGGCAACTTGCTGCCCGGGTTTGAGCAATCCCTTTTTGGTTTGCGTGCAGGAGACAGGCGCTCCATTTTTTTACAGGCGGAACAGGCCTTTGGTGAGCGTAACGACAAGAACATTCAGCGGATGCCGCTGGACCGGTTCAGCGACATGGATCTTGAGCCGGGCGTGGTGGTGTCATTTGCTGACCCCGGTGGCGGAGAGCTGCCAGGGGTGGTTAAAGAAATAGGCGACAACTACATCCTGGTGGATTTTAATCATCCGCTGGCGGGTAAAGATCTGAACTTTGATGTTGAGATTATCAATATAGTGGATGCCGGCGCCCAGGCAGTACAGCTACAAAGCGGAGGACAATCCTGATGGAAATTAAAATGGCTAACCCACGCGGTTTTTGCGCGGGCGTGGATCGCGCCATTGCCATTGTCAATCGCGCGCTGGACGTGTTCGGTGCTCCTATTTATGTGCGCCATGAAGTGGTGCATAACAAGTTTGTTGTGGACGGCTTACGCGATCGCGGCGCAGTCTTTGTGGACGAGCTGCACGAAGTGCCGGACGATGCCATTGTGATTTTCAGTGCCCACGGTGTTTCCAAGCAGGTGCAGAATGAAGCACAGAACCGTGGCCTGAAAGTATTTGATGCCACCTGCCCACTGGTGACCAAGGTGCATATGGAAGTGATGAAATATTCCCGGGAAGGCCGGGAATGTATTCTGATCGGCCACCATGGCCATCCGGAAGTGGAAGGTACCATGGGGCAATATGACGACAGTTTTGGTGGCAGCATTTACCTGGTGGAAGACACCAGCGACGTGGAAAAGCTGGAAGTCAGAAACCCCGATCAACTGGCTTACGTGACGCAAACCACGCTGTCGGTTGACGACACCGCCGTGGTGATAGACGCCCTGCGTGAAAAATTTCCCCAGATTCAGGGGCCACGCAAAGATGATATCTGTTACGCCACCCAGAATCGTCAGGACGCGGTTAAAACCCTGGCGCTGGAAACCGACGCCGTGTTTGTGGTGGGTTCTCCCAACAGCTCCAATTCCAATCGCCTGCGGGAACTGGCGGAGCGTTGTGGCGCCAAAGCGTATCTGGTGGATCATCCGGACCAGTTGGACAAGCTGGTGCTGGAAGGCGTGCGTTCCATCGGCGTCACCGCCGGTGCGTCTGCACCGGAAGAGCTGGTGCATCAGGTCGTGGACCGGTTACGGGAGTGGGGTGGATTACAACCCAATGAGTTATCCGGGCGTGAAGAGAATATCGTGTTTTCCATGCCGAAAGAATTGCGGTGATTTGTCTGGCTGATCTGCTCACAAGCGCCGTTTACCCCTAAATCGATTGCTGTGCCGGCCGGGATTGTTTATCCTCGTCGGCGTTTTTGTATTTACAGGCGCCTTCAGGTTATTTCGGAAAAAACCTTATAAAGCAGTCAGTGATGGCGATTATGGATAAGCACATGGGTAGCTGAGTACATGGGACGCAGAGCAGGGCAAAATCTTATTCATCGCAAAAGCGATGGTTTTACGCTGACAGAATTGATGATTGTTCTGGCAATCGTTGCGATTCTTGCTGCCATCGGTTACCCCACCTACACATCACAGGTCAGAGATACCAATCGCCAGATTGCGGTTGGTGAGATTCTGGATCTGGCAGCTCACCTTGAAAGGGTAAAAGCGCAACGCTTCAGTTTTCCGGTTCAGGATGAAACCGTTAAAACCATAGAAAACCGCTATAACATCAACCTGGAATCCACCGCGTCCACTTATACCATTACCGGTGTCCCCATCGGAGGCCAGGTGGGTGACAAGTGCGGTACACTCACCTACGATAATGAATCCACCTGGACTGTCAGCACTGCCGAAGCTGTATCAAACTGCGTTCGCCACTGATCCCGTCCGCTAATCGAGCATAAACGTCCGCCTGTCTTGCTGGTACTTCCCCCTTTCGGCTGATATCTATACCATTAAAGTATTAAAAATCAAAAATTGATCACTATTTAACCTAAACGTTGTTTTTTAATCTTAGGGACTGAGACATGCAGCGGCATAAAAGCTCCGGCTTCACTATGGTGGAGCTGCTCGTTACGCTCGTTATAGCAGCAATTTCATTGACACTTGGCGTTCCCTCCTTTGTAAGCTTTGTCAATAAAAACGAACTTTCGTCTGTCAGCTCCGAGCTGGTCAGCACCCTTCAGGACGCCCGTGAAAGGGCAGTGAGTTCGAGTCTGTCAGTGACCATTGATCAGCAAACAGATGGTATTACCTGCACCTATCTGGATGGAGGCAGCACCGAGAATTGCGACGGGCTGGATTTAAGCGGCTCTGACATTTCGATTGCGGCTGCGACGGGTGACTACTCAGATGCCAACACCATTATCTTTGACAGTGCCGGACTGGCAAACGGCGATTACCGTTTGCTGATAAGTCATGCCGATGTTTCCACCCATGAATTTGAAATCCGCATTCTTAATTCCGGAAGAATCTCAGTTAAGCAACGAACGCCATAAACAGGTAGAAAATGATGCAAGGAAGAGTCGTATTCAAATGCCCCTCGCGTAGCGTCAACGGCTTCTCGTTAATCGAGGTGCTGGTGGCACTGTTAGTGCTTGGTGTCGGTGTGATGGGGTTTATTGCCCTGCAATTACGCTCGGTAGAAACCACCTCAGTGACCTATTCGCGCACACAGGCAATGGCCGTTGCGCGGGATATTATTGAGCGGATCAATATCAATCCCACCGCATGGCCTGATGAGTATGATGATACTGGCACCCGCTGGACTCAGGAGCTGGTTGCGCCGGATACCTGTATCGGGCCGGGTGACGGCTGTTCAGAGCAGGAGCTGGCCAGCATGGATGTGTATGAAGTGCGGGCAGTGGTTCGCGATATGCTGTTCAACGGTAAAGTGGAAGTGGAAGCCAAATGCAATGACCAGCAGGTTGCCTGTGTGAAAGTAGCCTGGGACGAAACCACACTGGCTGACTGTGATCCTGACGATGTCAGTGCCCAGGGTGCAGGAGCGAATGGCAACTGCATCATAGTGGAGTTCTGGCCGCAGCGCGCGCAGCTGGCGCAACTGGAGGAGGAAAACGGATGAAAGCTTTTTCTGTTACGCGTCAGCAGGGCCTGAGCCTGGTGGAACTGATGGTCGCCATGGTGCTGGGATTGCTGATTACCGCCGCTGTTGTTCAGTTGTTTTTGACCAACCGGCAAACCTTTAATTTGCAGCAAGGCATTGCTTCTGTTCAGGAGCAGGGACGTTTTGCAGTGGATTTTCTCAGTAAGGAAATCATGGGTGCCGGTTATGGCAACGTAGCAGCACCGGTTAAATTTACTGAAACCGAAGGCGAAGAAGGCAGCGAAGATGGCACCCTTCATGATGTGTTGCACATTCTGGTGGGCGTTAATGAAGACGATCCTGATAAAGGCCCTAAAGACTGCTCCGGGGGTGTACTGAATGAAACATCGGAAGGCACCATCACGCCGGCGGAAACATTCAAGCGTTATTACGTCAACGTGGAAGCGGATGGCAATGGCGTGTTGATGTGTGAAGACAGCGACGGTTCGAGTGTAGTGTTGATCGACAACGTAGAGGCCTTTCAGGTGCTTTATGGTGTCGCCATAAGACAAAATAATAGTACGACGTATCGATACCTGCCCAGAGACAACGTCAGCAACACAGACGAAGTGGTCAGCGTGCGTTTTGCTATTTTGCTGGCCAGTGATGAAGTGGCGGTCAGCGAGCGCGATCAGGCGCAGAATGTGGAAATATTCGGAACCGATTATAGTAGCGACCTGGATTTTGAGGACGGCAAGCTGCGTCGTCTGTTTGTGTCCAGCGTAGCGTTGAGAAATGTGGCGGGAGGAGGTTAAGGATGAACCCGGAAAAAAACAGTCAGTTAACAGCGGTTTCAATAAAGCCCCGGGGGGCCACCCTTATTGTGGCTCTGGTCATTCTATTGGCTATTACCTTGTTGGGCGTTGCCAGCCTGCGTAGTGGTATTTTCCACGAGCGAATGTCCCTGAACTCTCAGGCCGAGACCCTGACTTTTCTTGGCGCCGAATCATCTATTAACGGCATCCTTTCTTATGCCATGGAAATTCGCGAAGAGCGAGTGGATGACTCCTTCTTTACGGATGCGGTGCTCGGCGTAGGCCAGAAAAACTGCATCACCAAAAACGGCATTTCCGATGCACTCTGTGCCAATACGGCCGAGGCACTGGACACCCGTGGCAGCGGTGTTGTTTTTGCCCAGGCAGAAACAGAATACGTGCAGCAAACCAAGCTGTTCAACAGCGATCCCGACACCCTGGCTTATCATACCTTCGACACTATTGGCACGGGCTACCTGCGCCAGGATCTGGAGTTGCCCTTTGCAACCAGAAACAGCCAGCAGTGGAAAATGCTGGGGGTGGCAATGCCCTTTACCATAAGTGCCCAACACGTCAAAGCGGCCAAGGCCGATAACTAATCAATAGCAAATAATGTTTATAAAAGGACAAGGACCCATGTTCAACCACTATTACAAGGCAGCTTCAATCGTCTTGCTGGGTATGCTGAGTGTTACAACCCAGGCGGATGACCTGGATATTTATGCTGGCGCTACGGTGACAGGCACAGCGACCCCTGAATTGATATTTGCTATTGATACCTCCCGAAGTATGAGTTGCGCACTGGATCAGGAACCTTTCAGGGACGCAGAGAAATGTTTCGCTAATGCGAATCAACGACGTATTGAGGAGTTGATAAGTAGCTCGGGCACCATTAATGATATCTCTGATATATACTCTAATCTGGGTATTGAGGGTTATGTGATCCCGGATAACGTCAAAATTAATCTGGTGCGCGAGGTCATGGGGAGCGTGCTGGCCGAAGGTGGCGAACTTTCAGACGATGTTAAGGTTGGGTTAGCATTTTATAATGATCCGGGTGGTGCCATCGTACAGCCGTTGAAAGCTCTGGGGGATTCGACTGGTTACGCAGGGTATAGCGATCACCGGGGGCTCCTTATGGCTGAATTGAACAATGTGGTACCTAACGGTAAAACTCCCATTATGGGTACGTTGCTTGAGATTGGGCAATACCTCAACAGTGGGCAAGTTATTAACGGAAAACAGCGAATGCCGGCAGAGGACCTGGAATCGGCTGGGTATTCTGATGGTGGTACGCCTTATCTCATCGGTTACGGGCTGAAATATGGGCAAACTGCTCGAACCAGCCATCCGCAAACGGTTACCGAGGAGTCTTTGGCGTATTTCGCAGAAGAGGCGTGCCAAGCTCAAATTGAAGCTGAAGTGGTGCTGGGAAAGAGTCACATCGCTTGTATAAGTGAGTCGTTAGGACTGGTTGGAGATGTATCGCCACCTGTTTTCTATAATGAAGATATTAATCGCGCATCTGTATGTGGTAACAATGCAGAGCAGGCAGACGGGCTGGCCACCACTCAGGTGGTTCTGCTTTCTGATGGTCTGGCATTCGGTGAAAGGCTGAACTTTGAAGCTGAAGGCGCGTCAATGGCTACGTGGGTTCGTCGCTTCGTTACGGCGGACCGCGATGCTACAGGAGTGATTACTGCTGGAGAAGTCTTTGATCAATCGGCGGATGACTTTCCTGAGAGCGCAAGGTTTACAGACCTGGGTTGTCCTGAAACTGCGTACTCCAACGGTGATAGCACCGAGAAGCAGCAATATGAAAGCTGTCTCGCTAATATTGCTAACCGGTTCCGGGAGCTGGATGTAAAAGTCAATGTTATAGGTTTTGCCATTGATGATGATGATTTTGATGTTAACAATAATTACCTTAGAAAAATCGCTGAGATTACCGGAGGCGATTTCCGATATACCAATGATGTGGGTGAGCTTCAGTCATTTATAGTCAACCTGGCTTCTGGCGCAGTTGCAGCATCCAGGCTTTCTGTGCCACTTTCTCCCTCTGTGGCTGTGAACCCGGGTTCGATCCTCACCAACTCAGGTGAAGTCTATATACCCGGCTTTCAGTCCGGTGACTCCAGTTTCTATTATGGCAACCTCAAAAAGTACGAGGTTGAGGTGAGGGCGGCGACCACTGATGCAGAAGGCAATGCCACAAGCTACGAAACCGTATTGGTAGGTGCTAACGGTGACGCCACCGAGGAATGCCAGATTGGTGATGATGAAAATAATGTTTATACCTGTTTTAAAAGTGACGTGCGTGATTTCTGGGCCAGTGCAGCCCCACAAGGTGTAGACCGTAATTATGCTGCCGTCACTGTTGGTGGTGCCGCCGCAGAACAGGGGGTTTTTGGCCCAGACCCCACGGATGGTCGCAAGGTGTTTATTCAGAATGGCAAAGACTCCCACGAACTCAAACAATTAAACCTGATTTCCATCGATGGTAATGCCGATTATGGTACGCCGGATGAAGATGCCCTGCACCTTACAGTCGATGAAGTCGATATCGCTACTAAGAATTACTATGCGCAGTTGGTGGAAGATCCCGGTTCCCCTGGGAGTTATTTCGCCAGTTTCAATGCCTTGCAAGCCGCTATTGATGGTGGAGCCACTGGTTTGCTTAGCAATAATTTTTCCCATGATCTTATCCGCTGGCTGAGCGGAGTTGATCAGAACCGTTTTAATAGTGAAGGGGGATATACCTCTATCGGCGACCAGAATGAACGTGCCTTGCTTGGCGCAAATGCTCCGGTTGTAAATGCAAGTGAGGATCTGAGCAAGTCACGGTTATATTATGGTGCAATTGTTCATAGTTCCCCGACGTTGGTCAATTATAGTTTTGATCGCACGGATGATGGTCTGGTATACGACAATACAATATTTGTCAGTGGGAATGATGGCTTTTTGCGGGCAGTGGACGCTTCGGACGGCACTGAACATTTCAGCTTTTTTCCGGAAGCGCTGATCCCCAATCTTGCCGCCTGGTACCAGAATTCCCCTGGAAAAATGGTATACGGTCTGGATTCCACCTGGACTGCCTGGCGTCAGGACTTGCCTAATGATTCTGGTGTGTTCGATGGTCAGATTAGTGGTGGCGACGGTCTTGGTTTTGTTCGCCTGTATGGTGGTATGCGTCGTGGCGGTTCCAGTTATTATTTCCTGGATGTATCCAATCTCAACCAGCCGAAATTATTGAGGGAGATCAACCCGGAGGACGAACACTTTGAAAGACTGGGCCAAACCTGGTCGCAACCGGTTTTGGCGCGTATTAAAAAACCGGGTGATTCGTTTCCGACTGTGGTAGCGGTTTTTGGTGGTGGCTATGACCCGGACAATGATTCCGAATATAGCGAGACTGCTCCTATCCATAGCAATCCGAATTGTATTGATACGGCAGAAGAGGAAAATATCTGCGGTAACCAGATTTACATGGTAAAGGCGGGTGGTTATACAGGGGGACCCGGTGATGAAACCGGAATAGGGGATAGTGTGTGGTGGGCCTCCAACGATGGCCCTTCGGTTGATTTCAGCCCCGGCGCCACTATGTATTCAGCTGTGGACAACATGAACCACAGCATTCCCTCCAAGGTTAAAACCATCGATATTGATGACGACGGCTATACGGATCGCATTTATGTGGGCGACCTGGGAGGCCAGGTATTCAGAATCAAAATCAACAACCATATTACCAATGCTGATTCCCCTGAAGCCCAGTTTATAACCATTGATACGTTGGCCCAGGTGGGGCATGAAGGCTTTGTGGTACAAAGTGAAGCTAATGACCGGATGTTTTTTGAAGCACCCAGTGTGGCTGTGATGAAGAATAATAACAGACGTTATATCGGTGTGGCGATTGCGTCTGGCTGGCGTCCTAATCCATCAGATGACACAGTGCAAGAGGAGCTTTATTTCTTCCGTGATGAACTGGCAGGTAACGAGGATATTATTCAGCGCCCGAGCCCGGCGGGAACAGAGGGTAATGATGATTTTATTCTCGGGGCGCAGGCCTTTACCGGGACTGCGGCTCAATTAGATGCCGCTAAAGCCCTTGCCGTGAGTTTGAATTCCGACGATGACAACGCCGGAGAAAAAGCCTTTGGATCACCAATTATTTTGCGCAGCAATGTGTTTTTACCGATTTATATTCCGCCGACCAGTACCGAGCTGGAAACCTCGTTGACTCAATGTGAGCCGCCTCCACACCGCAGTGCACTGGTTGGATTCCGGGTGCAGAGTGATGCAGAGGTTTCCTTTGTTAATAACGATGGCAATATTGTTGCTGGCACACCTCCGGAAGGGAATGTTGCTTCTTTCTTCCGTAGTTCAGGTGTCCGTTCGGTTCCTTTTAATGGTCTGGGTGTTCATGTGGGCAACGATACGGTGTCCATTCTGGCGGGTACAGAATCCATTACCCTGTCGCTTCCCGATGACAGGGTACGTAAAACCCGGTGGGAGTTGCTCGAAAGTGGCCAGGATGCGATTGATCAGCTGGAAAATCCGGTCAGTGGCCCCGAATAGCAATCGCTTTAGCATTGCTTGAATAAAAACAGCCGGTTTGCCCGGCTGTTTTTGTTTGTGTCCTTGATGCTCTTGCCGGACAGCTGGGGTTCATAAATGTCAGCTCAAACAACTCATCTCGCTGAGATAGGATAACCTCGCCACCTGCTCCGGCGTGTAGGACCGAATACGTCCACCCCGGCTCACCACAATGCGGCGAAAGTCTGTCACTCCGGTGGACTTCGGGCAAAACAATAAACTGCCGGACCGGCCTTTCAACAGGCCAGATGGGCGAAAGGTAAAGCGACTGATATTGCCGTGGGTGGTAAAGGTGTCTCCTGTCTGGTAATGGTAGAGCACCGGTGTTACCTCCCGGTTGATAAATTCATTTTCTGCGCGGCCGTGAACGAATACCAGAAAACCCTTTTCCCAGCCGCCGTCACACTCGTTTCCGGTCAGGCTGCCACACACTGTGACATGGGTTTTGGCATTAATGGCATATTGCCGCGCCAGTGAAAAGCTTTCCAGTAACTCGGTGGTTTCCGCCAGTACCTGCATGCGGTCCACCAGCTTCATAAAAGCGGGCAAGCCTACACTCAGTAAAACCGTGCTGATCACCAGTGTGACCATCAGTTCAATAAGGCTAAAACCCCGGGGGCTGGATTCCCCAAATCGCATATTCGTCATCATCCTTGATCTGTCCCATTTAAAAATCATCCTGATATGTGACAATAGACACTTCTTAAACAAAGATTTGAGCGATAAGTGATCATTATGACCGATGTCATTATTGTCGGTGGTGGCATTATCGGCCTGCTGTCTGCCCGAGAGCTGGTGGCGGCCGGGTGTACCGTCAAACTGATAGACAAACAGCAGCCAGGGCAGGAAGCCTCCTGGGCGGGGGGCGGTATCGTCTCGCCGCTGTATCCCTGGCATTACGATGATGCCATCACGGCACTGGTGCGCTGGGCCCAGGCGTATTATCCGGAACTGTCGGCGGCCCTGCTGGAAGAGACAGGTATTGATCCGGAGTTTTCACCCTGCGGTCTCTACATGCTGGATTCCGAGGATCACGAACGGGCGCTGAGCTGGGCGGAACGCGTGTCAGCAAAACTGGCAGACAGCGATATTGAACAGGTCTATCACCAGATTCCGGCGCTGAAACCGGGATTCCGTAAGGCTCTAGCCATGCCGGACGTGGGTAATGTAAGGAATCCGCGATTGTTGAAAGCCCTGGTGGCCAGTTTGTTGATGTCGGAGCGATTTGAGCTGGTGACCGATGAACCCGTAAGCAAACTACTGGTAAGCCATGGGCGTGTCTGTGGCGTAAAAACGGATACCGGTAGCCACAGTGCCGACAAAGTGCTGGTGGCGGCAGGGGCCTGGAGCCCGTTGCTGACTGGCCGGGTGGCCTTGCCGCTGACCATTGAGCCGGTAAGGGGTGAAATGCTGGTGTTCGAGCCCAAGCCAGGATTGTTGCCCAGTATAGTGCTGGTTAACGGGAAGTATCTGATACCCAGGCGCGATGGCCGCATCGTCGTGGGCAGTACCACGGAAAAGGTGGGCTACAACAAAGACACCACCGGCGCGGGTCGGGATACATTGCTGACGGCTGCCTTTGGCATTGTCCCCATGCTTAAATCCTTGCGGGTGGAAAAACACTGGGCCGGTTTGCGGCCCGGGGCACCTGCGGGGCTTCCCTATATGGGTGAATCCCCCGACATCGCCGGTCTGTATGTTTGTGCGGGGCACTATCGTAATGGTTTGGTGACGGCGCCAGCCTCGGCGCGCTTGATGGCGGACCTGATGGTGGGACAGGACCCGGAGATTAATCCGGATCCTTTCAGGCTGGACAGGGAGATCATCGAAGCCGAAATGTTCTGACCATTGCCCGGCAGGATTGGGCCGGGCTAGGATGGAAAAGGAAAGCCTCAGGGCTCGTCCTTGTCCAACCCCAGCTTTTTCAGGCGATAACGCAGGGAGCGGAAACTCATTCCCAGTTTTTTGGCGGCGGCGGTGCGGTTCCAGCGGGTGTCTTCCAGAGCCTTGAGAATGGCCTGCTTTTCAATATCGGTCAGGTAGTCTTCCAGGGAATCGCCGATATTGAATTCCGAAGCCAGCTCGCCGCTGGTGGCTCCCTGCAGTTGGCCGTTATCCTCACCCTCATTGCCGGTGGGCAAATGCAGGTGCTCCGGCATAATCACATCGTCATCACACAATGTGACTGCCCGCTCCAGAACGTTTTCCAGTTCGCGGACATTTCCGGGGAAAGGATAATCTTCCAGGCGGCGGCAGGCCTTGTCGCTCAGCACCGGCATTTCCATTTGCCATTCATCTGCCAGCGCATTCAGCGTATGCTGCGCCAGAATCACGATATCTTCCGGCCGTTCCCTCAAGGGTGGCACTGAAATCTGTATCACATTGATACGATAAAACAGATCCTGACGAAAATCCCCGTTTTCTACCAGCGCCGCCAGATCCTTGTGGGTGGCGCTCAGAATCCGGATGTCGGTGGGTACTTCTTTCTGGGTGCCTACGGGCCGCACGGCTTTTTCCTGAATGGCCCGCAGAAGTTTTACCTGCATATGCAGGGGCAAATCTGCGACCTCGTCCAGGAACAGAGTGCCGCCCTGGGCGGCCAGGAACAGGCCTTCCTTGTCTTCGTAGGCGCCGGTAAAACTGCCTTTCTTGTGGCCGAAAAACTCGCTTTCCATCAGTTCATCAGGAATGGCGCCACAGTTGACCGGCACAAAGGGGCCGTCGCCCCGGGGGCCCAGCTCATGTATCTGGCGGGCCACCAGCTCTTTACCGCTGCCGGATTCACCAAAAATATAAACCGGTGCCTGGCTGCGGGCCAGTTTACGGATCTGCTTGTGGAGCTTTTGAATGGCGGGTGACTGGCCCAGAATGGGGGAGTCGTCATCTGCCGTAATAGGCACTTCAATTTCCGGTGCCTTGCGCTTCAGTTTGAGGGCGGTGTTTACCAGGTCCCGCAGCCGCTGTAGCTCCACTGGTTTGGACACAAAATCAAAGGCACCGGCTTTCAGCGCTTCGATAGCCGTATCCATGCTGCCGTAGGCAGTGAGAACGGCGACGGGTGTCTGGGGGTACTGATCACTGATAAATTTCACCATTTCAATGCCATTGCCATCCGGCAGGTTCATATCCGTGATGCAAAGATCAAAGGGCTGGGAGGTGATCAGCTTGGAGGCCTGTTTCAGGCTTTCCGCCGCAAAGGTTTCGATATCCATGCGGGACAGGGTGAGCTGCAGCAATTCGCGGATATCCGGTTCATCGTCAATGATCAAGGCGCTGTAGGCAGTCATAATCAGTAGGCTCTATCCCTCGTTATAGTGCGATATTCTTGTCCGGGTGAGAGAACGTAATACGGAAACAGGCTCCCTGGGTGGATGGTACCAAGTCTAAACGGGCCTGATTCGATTCACAAAGTTCTTTTGCGATATACAGCCCCAGTCCGGTGCCCGTATTGTCCGTTGTGTAGAAGGGTTCAAAAATCTTGTCACGATCTTCCTCGGGGACGCCCGGGCCTTTATCGATCACTTCCAGGAAAGGGCGCTCGGTTTGCAGTGACACGCCGGCCACCAGGGTAACCTCCCGCTTGCCGGTGGCTTTTTCTGAATAGCGAATACCGTTGAGTAACAGGTTGCTGAGTACCTGATGGATCTGCGAAGGGTCAACCTGAAACTCGATATCGTCGCGCTCGTGCTGGAAGCGAACCTCGGCCGGGGTGGGCAGGGTCATTTGAAATACTTCCAGGAATTCCTCGCACCATGCCACCAGATTAAGCCGTTCCGGCATAGCGGGTTTGCGCCTTGAGAGTTGCAGCACGTTTTCAATAACCTTATTCATACGTACACAGTGTTGCTGCACGATTTCCGCCAGGCGCTGATCGGTGTTTTTCAGGTCGGGAGATTCATAAAGCAATTGTGCCGCATGGCTGATTGCTCCCAGCGGGTTGCGGATCTCATGGGCGATGCTGGCGGTCAGTCCGCCCAGGGATGCCAGCTTGAGCTGCTGGGCATGTTGTGTCATGCGGGTGTTATCGTCCACAAAGATCAGTACGTCAGAGCGTTCATCGGTTTCCAGGGAGGTGAAGTTAACAGACACCTCCGGCCCATTGACGGATGCGCGAAACGGTTTGCGCTTCTGCAAATCTGATGTCCGCCATTCGTGGAGTTGCTCACAGAGCTCCGGAGAAATATTTTCCAGTTTCTGATTGTCCATGCCGGGCATGCCGAACATTTTCCAGCAGGCTTCATTGATCAGGCGCACCCGGTCCTGTTTGTCCACCACCACAATCCCGGTGCGCATGCGCTGGATAATGTGGTGGTTGAGTTCCTCGAGTTCCGCAACTTCCAGGGTTTTCTGGCGGGCCAAGGCTTCACTTTCACGCAAACGGGCTGCCAGCTGCTGGGAAAAAAGTGATGTGATAAAAAACACGGCTCCCATCAGGCCGGCTTGCACGAATTCGTTGCTGGTGAATTTGCCGGTGGTAACGGCAATAAATACAGACTGATAGAGCACCGCGAGAGTGGCAATAGCAGCAAAGAGTGTGGCCAGTTTACCCACCACCAGTATGCTGCCGGCAGCTACCGCAATGACCAGCAGGATCGACAGGTTACTGGAGCTGACGTCATTGGCGTACTCCAGGATGGCGATGGCCAGAATGTCGATGACGATAATGATAAAAATCTGAACTTTCAGCCCGCCATCCACCGTCTTCCGGACGGTGAATAAATTCAGAATACAGATCAGCAGGTAACTGACAGTGGTAAAAAAGTAGAGTTGCGAGTCAATACTGTTCAGCACCCTGTCGGTGGAAAAGAACAGCAGTGACAGCAACACGCCCGCCAGCAGCAGTCGGTAGATCAGATAAACGCGCAACGGGCGCCAGTCATTGGCGACCGGTGCTTTGGGGCTTTCTGTTGATGCTGCCAGTAAGCTCAATCGCTACCTCTTCCAGGTAATAACACGTCAGGATAACGGGACCAGTAGCAGGCCATCACCGAGCAGATGCTCAGTTACCGGAATCATCCCCGGCACTGTGATCTTCCAGATAGGCTTTTTTATGGTCTTCACAACAAAAGTGTAGCGTCTGATACTGAATGCTGTCTTTTTCCGGAAGGTGTACGCCGCATTTGGCACAGCGCTTCATGGTCAGAGGCGTTTCTTTGGTATCCGGGTTGGCTTTGCTTTTCTCCCCGCTATTGCCCTTCTGCAGCTTCTTGTAGAGGCTGTAGGCAAGCGCGCAGATAACGATAAATAGAATCAGGCGAAACAGCATAGAGGTTAAGACCTTGTTTGTACGGTTGTTTTCAGGGTATGAAACGGTTTAGTTTTATTGTAACTGATACTGCCGGACCCCGCAGGGCCAATCTTTGCTTCTTGGCCCTATTTGGCAGAGAATACGCCTCCGGCGGCAGTGCCGCCAGGGACAAAGACCAGACCAACCAGCGAATTACAGGCCAGCTTCGATGGACAGCACACAGTTACAGTTGCAATTAAAGGTTACCGTAGCCCAGTTAAACTTTATGGTCGGGGATATTGCCGGCAATACCCAGATCATTATCGACGCGGCCGTTGAAGCCTCATTGCAGGGCTCGGATCTGATTATCTTTCCCGAACTGGCGCTGACGGGCTACCCGCCGGAAGATCTGCTGCTGCGCCCCAGCCTGGAAAAACGGGTGAACCGGGCGCTGTCGCGGTTGCTGAAAGAGCTGCCTCAGGATCTTTATGTGCTGCTGGGATACCCGAGAAATGCCGCCGACGAGCTGTTCAATGCTGCCGGTCTGATCTATCAGGGCCAGCTGGTGGCAGAATATTTCAAGCAGGAGCTGCCCAATTATCAGGTTTTCGACGAAAAGCGCTATTTCTCTGAAGGTACTGACCCCTGCGTGGTGAATATCAAGGGCATTCCCATGGGGATTACCATTTGTGAGGATATCTGGCATGCCGGGCCTACTACCCGAGCCGCTGAAGCTGGCGCAAAGCTCATGCTCAATATCAATGCCTCCCCTTACCATCTGAACAAGTCCGGAGTGAGGGAGGCCCTGGTAAAGCGCCGGGCGACCCAGGGTAATATGGGGGTTCTGTACGTCAACCTGTCCGGTGGCCAGGATGAGCTGGTATTTGATGGTGCTTCCATGGTGGTGGATCATCAGGGTGAACTGCTGTTTCGTGCCCCTGAGTTTGAAACCGACCTTTACCACCTGGCCCTGGAGCTGAAGGCTTCTGACGATGCCGTTGCCATCACCATGGAAAACAGCCAGGTCACCCCTTTTTACGACACCGAGGCCAGTGTATACAACGCCCTGGTGATGGGGGTGCAGGATTATGTGAACAAAAACGGATTCCGCGGGGCGGTATTGGGCTTGTCCGGGGGAATAGATTCTGCGGTAACCCTGGCCGTGGCGGTAGACGCCCTGGGGCCGGAGCGGGTGGAGGCAGTGATGATGCCCTTCCGCTACACCTCCCAGATGAGCCTGGATGATGCCGAAGCCGAAGCCAATAGTCTGGGGGTGCGCTACAGCGTGCTGCCCATTGAGCCGATGTACGAAGCCTTTATGGGGGTACTGGCGGACGAATTTGCCGGCACCGAAAAGGACACGACCGAGGAAAACCTGCAGGCCCGTTGCCGAGGCGTGATGCTGATGGCTATATCCAACAAGAAAGGCTACATCGTGCTCACCACCGGCAATAAAAGCGAAATGGCCGTGGGCTACTCCACGCTTTACGGTGATATGGCCGGTGGCTTCGATGTGTTGAAAGACGTACCGAAAACCCTGGTATACCGCCTGGCCACCTATCGCAACCAGCTGACGCCGGAAAACCCGCCCATTCCCCAGAATGTCATTGACCGGCCGCCCTCAGCTGAACTGGCTCCGGATCAGAAAGATCAGGACTCGCTGCCGGAATACGACGTGCTGGATCAGATTCTGGAAATGTACATTGAGAAAGATCTGTCAGCCCATGAAATTATTGAGGCAGGCTTTCCGGAAAAAGATGTGCTGCGAGTGGTGCGACTGGTGGACCTGAATGAATACAAACGCCGTCAGGCGCCTGTTGGGGTAAGGATTACCGCAAGGGGCTTTGGCAGAGACCGCCGCTACCCCATTACCTGCCGCTGGCCGGCGGGAGAATAGGCTCTGATGAATACGCTGATTAACAAAAGCCTAATCAATCAGGCCAAAGGTCATTACGTTCAGTAGCGATATATTACGACGGCTGCCCGGTTCATAATCCAGGGTACCGTCGTCGTTCAGTTCCTGATATTCGGGAAAGTTGTGGGCCAGGACCTTCACGGACTTGTCCGCCAGATCATTCAGACCCAGTTCCATATAGGCTTTGGCCTGCAGCGCCAGGGCTTCTGGCATAACAGGGGTTTTATCGAAATTTTCCACGACATGGCCGGCCCGTTTGGCCACAGACACCCAGGCGCCCCGTTTCATATAATAGTTGGCCACTTTCAGCTGGTAGGCGGCCAGCAGGTTGCGCAGATAAATCATGCGCTGGCGGGCATCCTGCACATAACGGCTGTTGGGGAAACGGTTGATCAGACGATTGAAGTCATCAAAGGACTGGCGGGCCGGGCCCATATCCCGTTCCGAGAAATCGGTAGGAATAAAACGTTCGATCAGGCCCCGGTCCACACTGTAGGACGCCAGCCCCTTCATGTAATAGGCGTAATCCAGCTTGGGGTGGTCCGGGTGCAGGCGGATAAAGCGTTCCGCCGTCGCGGCTGCCGCCTCGTAATCCAGGGTACGGTAATAACAGTAGATCAGTTCCAGCTGGGCCTGCTCAGCATAGCGGCCGAAAGGATAGCGGGATTCCAGCTGCTGCAACCGCTCAACGGCCTGCAGGAACTTGTTGTTATCCATGGCATCCTGGGCTTCCTGGTAATACTGTCGCTCAGTCAGCTGTTCCAACTGGGAGTGGCCGCTGGAGGTGCAGCCGGTCAGGGCCACGGGGCCAGCCAGCAAGGTGCCGGTGAAAAGAGAATAAACGAATGCGCGTTGCAGAGTTTTCAGCATGAACTTCCTATTATCCGGGAGACACTGATCAGGCCGGCCATTATAACCGGATTGCCGGGGGATAACAGTGCAATGCCCGGGCATCTTTAAACGGAATCACGTAAAATACCGCCACTTTTAACCCAAGGAATTGCACAGCCCTCATGACAGAGACCGTAAACCTCTCAGCCACCGTGCCCGACAATCTTGCCGGCAAACGATTTGACCAGATTGCCTCTGAGTTGTTCGGCGATTATTCCCGTTCCCGTATCCAGAGCTGGATCAAATCCGGTGAGCTCACGGTCAATGGCGCCACGCGCAAGCCCAAGGAAAAACTGGTGGGGGGTGAAACCCTGCAGGTGCAGGCGGAACTGCAGGAAGAGGAAAGCTGGGAGCCGGCAGCCATTGCTCTTGATATTGTTTACGAGGACGACGCCCTGATCGTTGTCAACAAGCCCCGCGGACTGGTGGTGCACCCGGCGGCAGGCCACCGTAACGATACGCTGCTTAACGCCTTGTTGAATCATTGCCCGGGCCTGTCGGTGCTGCCCAGAGCCGGTATAGTTCACCGTATCGACAAAGATACCACCGGGTTGCTGGTGATTGCCAAAACCCTGCCGGCCCATGCCTCGTTAGTGGAACAGTTGCAGGCCAAAACCATGCTGCGGGAGTACGAAGCCATTGCCTGTGGTGTCATGACCGGCGGCGGCAAGGTAGACGAGCCCATTGGCCGTCATCCCACCCAGCGCACTAAACAGGCTGTGCATCATGCCGGAAAAGAAGCCGTTACCCACTATCGCGTGATTGAGCGTTTCCGTGCCCACACCCATATCCGCGTGCAACTGGAAACCGGCCGTACCCACCAGATCCGGGTCCATATGGCGCATATCAATTACCCGCTGCTGGGTGACCCTGTTTACGGCGGGCGACTCAGGTTACCCAAAGGGGCCACTCAGGAACTGATTGACGGCTTGCGCTCTTTTAAACGTCAGGCGCTCCATGCCAGAACCCTGGGGCTGGAACACCCGGTAACCGGGGAGTTCATTGAATGGAGCAGTGAGCTACCAGCGGACATGAGCGCCCTGTTGCAGGTGTTGCGGGATGATGCCAGGGAGGTCTGATGTCAGAGCGTCCTGAACAACCACTATGCCTGCACAGGCTGTGGTGCGGCCGCTGGCGCGGAGGGCAGAACTCATGCTGATTGCTGATCGTGTGACTCAGTGGATTACTCCGGATTGGCCAGCCCCTGAACGGGTCCGGTCGCTGGTATCCACGCGGACGGGCAAATTCAGCCAGCCCCCCTGGAATGGCTTCAACACCGCACTGCATGTCGGGGATGATGCGGGCCGGGTGCTGGCCTGCCGGCGTTTTTTTCTTCAAAAAGCCGAAGCTGGCAGCGAGCCCCAGTGGCTGGATCAGGTACATGGCACCGATGTGGTGGAAGCGCGATCCGACGCCAGGGTACAAACTGCCGATGCCTGCTTTACCCGGGCGCCTGGCCAGATCTGCACACTCCATACCGCCGATTGTCTGCCGGTGTTCTTTACGGATCAGCAAGGTGAGCAGGTGGCCCTGGCCCATGCAGGCTGGCGCGGGCTGGCGGAAGGTATACTTGAGCGCACGCTGGCCACCTTTTCCTGTCCGTCGGAGCAGATCCTGTGTTGGCTGGGCCCCGCCATCAGCCAGCCGTATTTTGAAGTGGGGCCGGAAGTGCGTGCCCGGTTTCTTGAATCCCAGCCGGTGCCCGAAGGGGCGTTCCGCTTATCGGGTCGGGTGAGCGAGCAGGGTGACCATTACTTCGCCGATCTTTGCTGCCTGGCCCGCGCCCGTCTGAATGCTGCCGGTGTGCACAATATATACGGCGGAAACCTCTGCACCTACAGCGATTCCCGTTTTTTCTCCTACCGTCGCCAGCATCCTACCGGACGATTACTGTCCGCTATCTGGATTCAGCCCTCTTATTGACGTAAATCAACCTCTGTTTCCTTGAAAATGGCAGAAATAGCCCTATTAAAGGACTATGTTTAAGGTCCATGGCGACCTGTTGCGGAGGAGATAATATGCGAATTGACCGATTAACCAGCAAGTTACAGATGGCATTGTCCGATGCCCAGTCTGTGGCCGTTGGTCGTGATCACAGTGTGGTGGAACCGGCCCATTTATTAATGGCCATGCTGGAAGATGCCCAGGGGGTGGCCAAACCCCTGCTGGCCCAGTCCGGTGCCAATATCGGCCAGTTGAAAGATGAATTAACAGCGGCCTTGATGCGCATGCCTACCGTGGATAACCACGATGGCAACGTCACCATGTCCAACGAAATGATCCGGATTCTCAATCTGGCGGACAAGCGTGCCCAGCAGCGCAATGATCAGTACATTTCCAGCGAAGTGGTTGTGGCTGCCATGGCCGACGACAAGGGCGCCGTAGGGCAGATCCTGAAAAAGCTGGGCGTGAGTAAACAGGATATCGAAACCGCCATTGAAAAAATTACAGGTGGGGAACAAGTGAAAGATCAGAATGCAGAAGAAAACCGTCAGGCCCTGGACAAATACACGCTGGATCTGACCGCCCGTGCGGAAGAGGCCAAACTGGATCCGGTGATCGGCCGTGATGACGAAATCCGTCGCACGATTCAGGTGCTGCAGCGTCGCACAAAAAACAACCCGGTGCTGATCGGCGAGCCCGGCGTGGGTAAAACCGCCATCGTGGAAGGGCTGGCTCAGCGCATTATCAATGGCGAGGTGCCGGAAGGCCTCAAAAACAAGCGGGTGTTGTCTCTGGACATGGGGGCTCTGCTGGCGGGTGCCAAATACCGTGGTGAGTTCGAGGAGCGGCTGAAAGCTGTGCTCAATGAGCTGGCCAAGCAGGAAGGCAATATCATCCTGTTTATTGACGAACTGCACACCATGGTCGGCGCCGGTAAAAGCGAAGGCGCCATGGATGCCGGCAATATGCTCAAACCGGCCCTGGCCCGGGGAGAGTTGCATTGTGTCGGCGCCACCACTCTGGACGAATACCGCCAATACATTGAAAAAGATGCTGCCCTGGAGCGCCGTTTCCAGAAAGTGCTGGTGGACGAGCCTTCTGTTGAAGACACCATCGCCATTCTGCGGGGCCTGAAAGAGCGCTATGAAGTGCACCACGGGGTAAATATTACCGACTCCGCCATTGTGGAAGCGGCCAAGCTGTCCCACCGCTATATCACCGACCGGCAACTGCCTGACAAGGCCATCGATCTGGTGGATGAGGCTGCCAGCCGCATCCGTATGGAGATGGATTCCAAGCCTGAAGAGCTGGACCGCCTGGAGCGTCGTCTGATCCAGCTGAAAATGGAACGGGAAGCCCTCAAGAAAGAAGAGGATGAAGCCTCCCGCAAGCGCCTGGAAAAACTCAATGACGATATCGGCACCCTGGAGCGGGAGTACGCCGATATGGAAGAAATCTGGAATACCGAAAAAGCCGCTCTACAAGGTTCCCAGCAAATCAAGGCGGAACTGGAACAGGCCCGCATTGATATGGAAAACGCCCGCCGTGCCGGTGATCTGGCTCGCATGTCCGAGCTGCAGTACGGCAAGATTCCCGCCCTGGAAAAGCAGCTGGACATGGCAGCCCAGGCCGACATGATGGAAATGAAGTTGCTGCGCAACAAGGTCACCGAAGAGGAAATTGCCGAAGTGGTGTCCAAATGGACCGGCATCCCCGTCTCCAAAATGCTGGAAGGGGAGCGGGAAAAGCTGCTGCGTATGGAAGACGCCCTGCACAACCGGGTTATCGGCCAGCACGAAGCCGTGGTGGCGGTGTCCAACGCCGTGCGCCGTTCCCGCGCCGGGCTGGCGGACCCCAACCGCCCCAATGGTTCCTTCCTGTTCCTGGGGCCAACCGGTGTGGGTAAAACCGAACTCTGTAAAGCGCTCGCTGAATTTCTGTTTGATACGGAAGACGCCATCGTCCGGGTGGATATGTCGGAGTTTATGGAGAAGCATTCAGTGGCCCGCCTGATCGGTGCCCCTCCCGGTTACGTCGGCTACGAAGAGGGCGGCTACCTGACCGAGAACGTTCGTCGCAAGCCCTACTCGGTTGTGTTGTTGGATGAGGTGGAGAAAGCCCACCCGGATGTATTCAATATCCTGCTGCAGGTGCTGGAAGACGGCCGCTTGACGGATGGTCAGGGGCGAACCGTGGACTTTAAAAACACCGTCATGGTGATGACTTCCAATCTGGGTTCCGACGTTATCCAGACGATGGCCACAGAGGAGCAGTACGAGGAAATGAAAAACGCGGTAATGGAAGTCGTGGGCAGTCATTTCCGCCCCGAGCTGATTAACCGTATCGATGAAGTGGTGGTGTTCCATCCCCTGGGTAACGAGCAGATCAAAGGCATCGCCGATATCCAGCTGGCTAACTTGCGTAAGCGCCTGAAGGAGCGGGATCTGTCACTGGAGCTGTCTGATGAAGCCATGGCCAAGTTGGTGGAGGTGGGTTTTGACCCTGTTTACGGCGCCCGCCCTCTGAAACGGGCAATCCAGCGCTGGGTGGAGAATCCCCTGGCCAACGAGATCCTTTCCGGGCGTTTTCTGCCGGGCGAGACCATTCATGGCAAGGTGGAAAACGGGGATATTGCCTTTTCCAAGTCCTGATAGCTAACCCAAACAGGAAAGGCGCCCGCGGGCGCCTTGCTCATTTAATGTGACCATAATTTACTAACTGCAGTTTTCTTTAATAAATTCCTGGGCTTCTGTTATTCTCTTCTGGCGTTCTTCTTCAGGCAGAACGCGGCCCTCGCCATCCGGGCCCAGCTCTCTGACTCTGGCGCTCTCTGTCATAATCTTCAGGTTCTTTCGGGTGTTTTCGCATCGTTTCTGCACGGCTTCCTTGTTCAACCGGTCAGCTTCTGCTTGCAGATCTTTCTCCGGATTGGCGCGATTCTCTGCATCCTGCTGGAGCTTCTCGCGGCGTTCTTCCAGCCGCTTCATTGCCTGGTCCTTGTCACTGGAGGCACCCGACTTTACCTTGATCACCTCACCTTCTCCGGCCGCCGGCGGCTGCGCACTGTAATGGGTCACCCCGTTCTCATCCACCCACTTGTAGTATTTGGCCGCCAGAGAGCTGCCGGTGCTGAAAGTAAACGCAATAGCCAGAGCCCAACGGAGAGGGCTTTTGAGTGCCTGTCTGTTCATGTGCCAATAAAACCTTGTTAACTGAAGGGCCAATGACGGCTTTTGTTATTTGTCTCTTTATCAATATAGTCTCAAGTCGCGGGAAAACACAGCCAGTCCATGGTCAGAATGTGAAGGCCTTGGCGCTTGGGGCCCCGCAGAGGTTTTAAATGGTCGTTTTAGTGTCTCTGCTATTGACAAAAACCCGAATCAAAACAAAAATATCCGGCTCACCGAGGTGGGTGCAGGTTCCTTGTATAACCCCAAAGGACTGCGCTAGGGCGAGTAAAACGAGTATACACATACCCCCAACTCTCGCTTTTTCCAATCACGCGTCCAAAGCGCGTGTGGCAAAAAAAGCATCCAACACTGCTTTCGTAGCCAGCTAGCAAGAACCCACAAAACGGGCTAATCCTATGAATTAGCTAATGAATCACCGGTTCTTAAATTTAAAAACCATGCATGTTGATGTGCTCCGTAGCCGTTATAATCGGCCCCCGCGGTTAGGCAAACTCATGGTTAACGAGGTGTAAGAGTGGAACTATTATCAGGCGGAGAGATGCTCGTCAGAGCATTAAAAGATGAAGGGGTTAAAACCATTTTCGGCTACCCGGGCGGTGCCGTTTTGCATATATATGATGCGCTTTTCCAGCAAAACGACATTCGTCATATCCTGGTTCGTCACGAACAGGCCGCAGCCCACATGGCCGATGGCTTTGCCCGCGCAACAGGTACTCCGGGTGTATGCCTGGCTACTTCCGGCCCCGGTGCCACCAATACGGTCACCGGTATCGCAACTGCTTATATGGACTCGATTCCCATGGTGGTCATCACCGGTCAGGTGCAGTCTGACTGGATAGGGGATGACGCCTTTCAGGAAACCGATATCGTCGGTGTCACCCGCCCGATCGTCAAACACAGCTTCATGGTAAGGCATCCCCAGGATATCCCTGTCATGATCAAGAAGGCCTTTTATATTGCCCGAACCGGTCGCCCCGGCCCTGTTCTGGTGGATATTCCCAAGGACCTGACCAATCCGGCGGACAAATACGAGTATACCTATCCCAGCAAGGTGAAGATGCGCTCCTACAGTGTGGTCAGCAAGGGGCACCCCGGTCAGATCAAGAAAGCCATTGACCTGCTGATGCAATCCAAGCGCCCGGTAGCCTACACCGGCGGCGGCGTGGTTATGGGTGGCGGTTCTACGCTACTGACCGAGCTGATTCACAAACTGAATATTCCCATTACCAATACCCTGATGGGGTTAGGCGGCTTCCCCGGCGAAGACAAGCAGTTTCTGGGCATGCTGGGTATGCACGGCACCTACGAAGCCAATATGGTCATGCACCATGCAGACGCCATACTGGCGGTGGGCTGCCGGTTTGATGACCGGGTTACCAATCACGCCAAGAAATTCTGCCCCAATGCCAAGATTATCCATGTGGATGTGGATCCGGCGTCCATCGCCAAGAACGTGCCGGTGGACATTCCTATCGTGGGGCCGGTAGATCAGGTGTTAAAGGAAATGCTGGACCAGCTCGGCAAAATGGATGAATCCATTGATCCTGAAGCGCTGGCTTCCTGGTGGAAACAGATCGAGGCCTGGCGTGCCCATCACGGTCTGCGCTATGAGGGCAGCGACGAGATACTCAAGCCGCAGCAGGTCATCCAGGAGCTGTACGATGTCACCAAGGGCGATGCCATTGTGACCTCTGATGTGGGTCAGCACCAGATGTACGCTGCCCAGTACTACAAGTTCAAACGGCCCAACCAATGGATCAACTCAGGCGGTCTGGGCACCATGGGCTTCGGCTTGCCGTCGGCCATGGGCTGCTGTGTTGCGGATCCGGATGCTACCGTCGTCTGCGTCACCGGTGAAGGCAGTATCCAGATGAACATTCAGGAGCTGTCCACCTGCCTGCAGTACGGTTTTCCGGTAAAAATCATCAACCTGAACAACCAGTCGCTGGGCATGGTGCGCCAGTGGCAGGACATGCAGTATCAGGGGCGTCACTCCAGTTCCACTTACGAGGAATCGCTGCCTGACTTTATCAAGCTGGTGGAAGCCTACGGCCATGTTGGCATGAAGGTTACCAAACCCGGCGAATTGCGTGGCGCTTTGGAAGAGTGCTTCAAGCTCGAGGATCGTCTGGTCTTCATGGATATCTACGTGGACCCAACCGAACACGTATACCCCATGCAAATCAAAGACGGCTCAATGCGAGACATGTGGCTAAGCAAAACGGAGCGAACCTAACAATGCGTCGAATTATTTCAATCTTGATGGAAAACGAGCCTGGCGCATTGTCGCGAGTTGTCGGGCTGTTTTCCCAGCGTGGTTACAACATTGAAACGCTGACCGTAGCCCCTACCAACGACGAGACCCTGTCTCGCCTGACCCTGACTACCACCGGTAGTGACCGGGTCATCGAGCAGATCACCAAGCAACTGAACAAGTTGATTGAAGTGGTGAAGCTGGTGGATCTTACCGAGGGGACACATATCGAGCGGGAGCTGATGCTCATCAAGCTGAAAGCCACCGGAGCCCAGCGCGCCGAAATCAAACGGACCGCTGATATATTCCGTGGCCAGATCGTGGATGTCACCAGCTCGGTTTACACTGTGCAGCTGACCGGTGCCAGCGACAAACTGGATGCCTTTATCGAATCCGTGGGCGAAGCTTCCATTCTGGAAGTGGTGCGCACCGGTGTGTCGGGTATCGCACGTGGTGATAAGGTGCTGTCTCTCTGACGGATCAGCAGTTTATCGTCACATCCAAGGTTCAAGCCGGTTCATGGTGGGCCGGCTGGAAGAATTTAATCTCTTAAAGTTATAGGGGAACATAATGCAAGTTTATTACGATAAAGATTGTGACCTTTCCATCATCCAGGGAAAGAAAGTCGTCATCGTTGGTTACGGCTCACAAGGTCACGCCCACGCCAATAATCTGAAAGATTCCGGTGTCGATGTCACCGTGGCCCTGCGCCCCGGCTCAGCGTCTGCTGCCAAGGCCGAAGCCAGTGGTTTGACGGTTAAAAGCGTACCCGAAGCCGTTGCTGAAGCTGATGTGATCATGATCCTGACCCCTGACGAGTTTCAGGCGCAACTGTACAAGAACGAAATCGAGCCCAACGTAAAACAAGGCGCCACCCTGGCTTTTGCCCACGGTTTTGCCATTCACTACAACCAGGTTGTGCCCCGTGCCGACCTGGACGTGATCATGGTTGCTCCCAAGGCTCCCGGTCACACTGTACGTACCGAATTCACCAAGGGTGGTGGTATCCCCGATCTGATCGCCATCTTCCAGGATGCCACTGGCGCCGCCAAAGATGTGGCGCTGTCCTACGCCAGCGCCATCGGTGGTGGCCGTACCGGTATCATCGAAACTACCTTTAAGGACGAAACTGAAACTGACCTGTTCGGTGAGCAGGCAGTTCTTTGCGGTGGTGCGGTTGAGCTGGTCAAAGCCGGCTTCGAAACTCTGGTGGAAGCGGGTTATGCCCCGGAAATGGCCTACTTCGAATGTCTGCACGAACTGAAGCTGATCGTGGACCTGATGTACGAAGGCGGCATCGCCAACATGAACTACTCCATCTCCAACAACGCCGAATATGGTGAGTACGTGACCGGCCCCGAGGTGATCAACGAGCAGTCCCGTGAAGCTATGCGCAACGCCCTCAAACGCATTCAGGACGGTGAATATGCCAAGATGTTCATCGCCGAAGGTGCTACCAACTACGCCAGCATGACCGCTTATCGTCGGAACAATGCGGCACACCCCATCGAGCAAGTGGGTGAGCGTCTGCGTGCCATGATGCCCTGGATCCAGGCCAACAAGATCATCGATAAGTCCAAAAACTGATCGGGATCTTTTTAAAAGCACGAAAAAACGCGGCTCTGGCATATGTCAGCGCCGCGTTTTTGTTAGACTTGCAGCAACCTTGAAAAACAAAGGAAGCGATTAATCTGTCAGGTGGCCTTATGAACGATAAAAAGTCTCCCGAAAGTGAGCAAAAGCCTGGTGCCGTTCAGCCGAACGAGCCGGGCACGGAGCATGCCGAAGCCCTGGAAGAGGGAGTGACTTTTGAAGTTGTAGAGGAAGAGCTTCACGGCGGCAAGGGCGTACGCCGTAAAGGGGTTTACCTGCTTCCCAACCTGTTTACCACTGCCGCGCTGTTCGCCGGCTTCTATGCGATTGTTGCCGCCATGAATGGTCTGTTTGAGCAGGCAGCCGTGGCGATCTTTATTTCCATGATATTCGACGGTCTGGACGGGCGGGTGGCCCGGATGACCAATACCCAGAGTGCCTTTGGTGCCGAGTACGACAGTC
>OZ244969.1:2320000-6369633 GCA_965222725.1 Ketobacteraceae bacterium
GGTTAGTAGTGACCGTACTCCAAACCGACACAGGTGGTCGGGTAGAGAATACCAAGGCGCTTGAGAGAACTCGGGTGAAGGAACTAGGCAAAATAGCACCGTAACTTCGGGAGAAGGTGCGCTGCTGGAGGTGAACACTTCGCGTGGTAAGCTTCTGGCAGCCTCAGTGACCAGGTGGCTGCGACTGTTTATTAAAAACATAGCACTCTGCAAACTCGAAAGAGGACGTATAGGGTGTGACGCCTGCCCGGTGCCGGAAGGTTAATTGATGGGGTTAGCTTATGCGAAGCTCTTGATCGAAGCCCCGGTAAACGGCGGCCGTAACTATAACGGTCCTAAGGTAGCGAAATTCCTTGTCGGGTAAGTTCCGACCTGCACGAATGGCGTAACGATGGCCACGCTGTCTCCACCCGAGACTCAGTGAAATTGAACTCGCTGTGAAGATGCAGTGTACCCGCGGCTAGACGGAAAGACCCCGTGAACCTTTACTACAGCTTCACACTGGACTTTGACCTTACTTGTGTAGGATAGGTGGGAGGCTTTGAAGCGGCGACGCCAGTTGTCGTGGAGCCAACCTTGAAATACCACCCTGGTAATGTTGGGGTTCTAACCTAGGTCCGTAATCCGGATCGGGGACAGTGTGTGGTGGGTAGTTTGACTGGGGCGGTCTCCTCCCAAAGAGTAACGGAGGAGCACGAAGGTGGGCTCAGCGCGGTCGGACATCGCGCGATGAGTGTAAAGGCAGAAGCCCGCTTGACTGCGAGAGTCACAACTCGAGCAGGTGCGAAAGCAGGTCTTAGTGATCCGGTGGTTCTGAATGGAAGGGCCATCGCTCAACGGATAAAAGGTACTCCGGGGATAACAGGCTGATACTACCCAAGAGTTCATATCGACGGTAGTGTTTGGCACCTCGATGTCGGCTCATCTCATCCTGGGGCTGAAGCCGGTCCCAAGGGTATGGCTGTTCGCCATTTAAAGAGGTACGCGAGCTGGGTTTAGAACGTCGTGAGACAGTTCGGTCCCTATCTGCCGTGGGCGCTGGAGATTTGAGAAGAGTTGCTCCTAGTACGAGAGGACCGGAGTGAACGAACCTCTGGTGTTCGGGTTGTCATGCCAATGGCACTGCCCGGTAGCTAAGTTCGGACGGGATAACCGCTGAAAGCATCTAAGCGGGAAGCCCCCTTCAAGATGAGATCTCCCTGAGACTTTAAGTCTCCTGTAGGACCCTTGAAGACTACGAGGTTGATAGGTCGGGTGTGGAAGCGCTGCGAGGCGTTAAGCTAACCGATACTAATTGTCCGTGAGGCTTGACCATATAACCCTAAGGGGATTGCCGGCGAAAGCTGACAACACTCAAAGGACTATGGCAACTGAAGTGCAACGTGACGCATACGCAACATGCGAAACGAACGCTCTGTAGCGCAGCAATACAACAGACATTCTCTGAACCAACGAATTCGATGAACTAGTGCAAACTGCTCATCAACCAGTTTGCCTGACGACAATAGAGTCGTGGAACCACCTGATCCCATGCCGAACTCAGCCGTGAAACGCGACATCGCCGATGGTAGTGTGGGGCCTCCCCATGTGAGAGTAGGTCATCGTCAGGCTCTTAATACGATAAAACCCCGGTACCGAAAGGTATCGGGGTTTTATCGTTTCAGGATTCGATAAACGGCTGCCACTACAACGGGCCCGAAGGGCCGAGCACCGGTAGGTGCGAGCAATGTAGGTCAGATAATCCAGCGTTCGAGCTACATCCATTAGAGACCAGGACGGAACGCCTTATCTAGGCTGTGTAGTGTAAACATTCTTTCATTGTGAGTTTCTTGTTCTGTATGTGTTTTGTAATCTAGCGGCGGGTTGTCAATTATTTGGTTGTTGTAAACGCATTCATTGGTAAACTATAAAGGTCTGCACAAGGAGGTTGGAATGTTCAACAATGGATCTGTTCAGTCTTGGTATTCTTCTTATTATATTTTTCCTAAGCTTCGATTTTGTTGTGTGCAAACGCAGGCAATGGCTGCGCCCATTTTGGGTATGTGTGCGTTTCTGTCGGCTAATAAGTATTTTTCGTGCTTTGTCGTTGAAGGGCAAAGTATCTTCCAACCATTTAGTTTGGCACGGTAGCCCATAATGGTTTACTACTGATTCTTTTTGAGGTGAATTGAGATGAATTCAAAAAGCAAGTGGATATTACCCGTGTTAGGGTGCTGGTTACTAAGCGGGTGTTTTGGTAACAACTGCGCTACCGGTAGTGCTAGTTGTGGTAATAGCGGTGGCTCTTCATCTGGAGGGGGATCCAGCGGTAGTGATTCGTTAGACGATTTTCCCACCACCTACGAAGAAGTGCTTACCTATGAAAATCTGACTGAGACCGCGCCCGCCGGTGGATTCATGGATTGCTCAAATTTGGATCCCGACAAGATTTATATCCAAGGTCGGGTAACCGTCAACGAGAGAACCATCTACGGTTTGGCTGAGATATCTGATCCGTCATTTTTCTGCACGGGATCAATATCTAGATGGCCATCAATTGCTGCGGACGGACGATTATTGCATGAGAATGTGATTTACGATGTAGAAGTTACGGAAACGTCGGTTAGTACCATCAATCTCGGTGCAGCGGTGTCCAGATTTACCCAGGATGCATGGACGGAGACGTCGGACGGAACAATTCAGCCCACGATTCCCTGGGGCTATCCGCTGACATATGAGAATGACGAATTTCTAGTTTTTCTGAATGAAGAGGCGACTGTTGTTACAGAAATAGTGGCTGATCCAAATGACCCGGGCCTGTTTTTTTATGGTTATTTTAATAAATATTTTAATACGCAATCAGCGCTGATTTACGATTATGGTGATGCGGTGGGAGATGTAGTGGTCATTGGAATGACTTACGATTCTCGCCTGGTGTTAGGGGTAACGGGTTCAGGGGATGATCATCTACTCCTCATCTATCAAACTGGAGAGCAAACACGGATTGAAAAGCCGGATGGAATGGGTAGCTTCCGCCATTATCATCAAGGCAAGCGACACCCCGGAGGGATGTACTTTTTGGCTGGAGACGGTGAAATCTGGAATATGGCAAACGACTTCACTTTTACTAAACTAGGTGACGCGGCTCCTCGGCCAGCTGGTTTTGTTACAGATGCATTTGCTAAACTGCGATTTGATATTGATGGAAATCTGTATGAGTATCACGCAACTTCAGGAGGGGATCAAATATACAAGGTACTAAAGCGACCACTTGATGATGGAGCTGGTTCGGCGGGTTCTGAAGTCCTTTTTGATCCTGATGATCCTGATTTAGCTGCGGCCGAGTACTTTGTTCAGCTGAGAGGTTTGAGCAATACAGGTGGCATAGTCACAGGCCCGTAAGGATTTGTACGCTATGGCTAAGCAACGCCCGCGTTGCAAGCACGAAACCCCTTGCGCCTGCAGGCGCAAGGCTGGCCCGCAGGCATCAGGCGGGTCGTTAACCTAAATCCGAACCACCCCGCCAACTTCAGGTACCTGAATCTCCCGATACCCTTCCTGCTCTTCATCCCACACCAGAAACACCAGATCCCGACCCCTCAGTGATTTTTTAAACAGTAACTCAATCACCATGGGGCGATTATTTTCAACTTCCAGCACCTGAATCCTGAGTTCCCCAAGATCAATCCTGTCCCCTACCTGAAAGGGCTGCGAATCAATCGCCCTGACACTCTCCTCTTCATCCTGAACAAAGCCGCCTTCTTTGGTCACAATCAGACGGTGATCATCCTTGCGGAGGATTTCCATCGGCGTGGGCACATTGGTTATTGGCCATATGGCATCAGGGATCGGGAGCCCTGCATTGAATCGCCAGATAGCCAGTGCCATAGACGATCCTATGGGAACATTAAACAGAGCGAGCTGCTTGTGTTCCGGCGTGGGAATCTTATCCAGCTTGGCCGGCGTCATATCCAGTTGGCTGGCCCAGACTTTAGGTGAGTAGGCCATAAGCGGCAGTAGTAGTGGCGATATCACCAGGTGAAATAGATAAAAGCCGGCAAGAAACAGCCTCCGGACCCCCTGGGTACCTGCCAGTAATCCGGTTGTCAGCTTGTCGTCAGAGCGCTGGGAAAGACCGCACTCTATCAGTGCCAGGATCACACCCATGGCACCTACCCCAATAAATAACAGCAGGCGGTCGTGGGGCAGGGCTGCGCACACCGGTAGCGAACTGAAAAGCGCACCAAACAGCCAGAATCGTGCCTTGTTGCTTTGCCTGATAGCCGGGAAGATCGTCAGCAATGTGATCACCACCACGGCCAACGCAATCAGTAAAACCGTAATGGCCAGGCCGTTGCTGTTCCCGGAAAAACCATAGATCTCCGCAGGCACCAGCCCCCACTGGCTGCCAAACAATACAATCAGGCGCTGTCCCAGGGTCGCCAGAAACTCGATAGGCGATGCTACGGGATCAAGATAGTAGGCGTCAGCATTGGCCGCGCCAAATCCCAGCTGCTTGTAGGTTATCCACCAGACCGCAACGACCAGTATATGGGGCAGTACTGACAGGCAGGAACGTATCAGGTTGCGTTTATCGATAAAGAGCGCATAGGCGCCGAGATAACCAATGGTGGACACCCCTAGTTCCGCTGACAACAGTGCCAGCGCCAGGCAGATCAGACTCCAGATATTCAGCAGCAGGTTATTCTCGTCGTGAGCTTTCACATAGGCGTAAATAGAAGCCAGACCAAAGGTTGCGGCGATCAGCCCGTTGCGATTGGCAATCCAGGAAACGGTAAAACCATGACTGGCATCCAGCAGATAGAGCGCAAAGCCGGCGAATAACAGCTTGCTGGGAAGTCTGTGATGGAAGTGACGATAAAGTTCCAGTACCAGGGCGCAGAGTATCAGGTACCACGCGATATTATGAGCATGCATCAAAAAGGCATTGCCCGACCATAAAGCAGCATCCAGGCCGTGTGTCAGTTCGCTCAGGGGGCGCCAGAAGGCATACTTCATGTCCGGGAAGGTCCACCAGGGCAGCAGCCCTAAACCCATTAGCTCCCGGTTACGCTCCGGGTTGGCATCCATAAAGGAAAACAAACCATATAAAGACGCATCATCTGGCGGGCTGACGGGCAATCCGGATTTGAACAGTGCTACGTGGATAAAGTCATCACCCATAAAACCTGCAAATAGCGCCGGGGAAATCAGAACAAGGGCGAACAGGAAAAGCGCGTAAAGCGTGCGCATTTCGGACGTAGCAGGCTGCATAGGTAACTTCTTTTGTTATTGTTGGGGTACCGCCAAGGCACCAGAGTTTATGGCGGATATATAGTCGGTTCAAGTTGAGTAATGTTATCTATTTGAAAAATAAGTCTCATTTTCAGGAATTGTCGGGTATCCACAATAGACTTGGTTACATTTGTAAACGTTTTGTTCTATTAGGTTAAACGCATTGTATATTCTTGCAGGACTTGGGTAGAATAACGCCAATTGCTTGTATAGGGCTTTGCCCCATCAAATTACCCTTTCACATTTTTTGAACATTACCCAGGTTGTAGGCGGGAAAATATGGAAGATTCAACTGTACACACTCAGGCTGAAGATACGGGCACTATGTCCAGTACCACCAACACATTTGTAGAAGCGCTACTGCAGGAAACCGAGAAAGAAATTGATCGTGCCACCACGCAGTTCAGTTTTCCCATACCGGGACAGGGCGCCAAGTCTGATGTGTTGTTCAACTCAATCGGCGTGTTTGCCCACAAGGGCATCACAGAAACCACTGTCCAGGATCTTCTGGACGCGGCCAACATTTCTCGTCGTACCTTTTACAAGTACTTTAAGAACAAAGTGGATGTTCTGGAAAGCATCTACAAGATGGCAGCGGAGCTGCTGACCACACGCTTTCGTGCGGAAATGGCTCAAACCCAGTCGCTGAGCGATTTCGTGGTGCGCTGCGTGGATATGTATTTTGACTATCACATCAATCTGGGCCCGCTGGTTCGCATGATGACTGAAGAGGCGCGCCGTTCAGACTCGCCGTTAGCTTCCCACCGCGAAGCCCTGATTCACGAAATTGTAGAGCTGTTCCAGGACAAGTATGCACAGGTGGAAGGCCGTCGTCTGGATCCCCAGGTGTTCTACGCGATTATCTGGGCCATGGAAAGTGCCTCTATTCACGTACTGACAGAAACCTCCTGCACCGTGGAAGAAGTAAGTCGCTGGAAGCTGATTATGCGATCACTGGCTGCCCGTGCACTGGTCTCTGATCCGGAGCTGCGCCCGGAACTTCCCGGCGAGCCTCAGGCCTGATTGTTGGTAAAAGGGCTGACCTTTTAAAAAGGTCAGCCTGACTTCCCGCTCTCTGCCTCCCGAACCCATTCAAAGCGCGGTTTGTTTTCGCCGTTAACTTCAACGGTTTCTGTAAACATGTCGTAAGGTCTTACCCAAAGATCGAAATTTCCATACAGCGTGCGATACACCACCAGCGCTTCCTCGGTTTCACTGTGCGTGGCCACCTCATAAACCTGATACTCATTCCCCTTGTAGTGGCGGTAAATGCCCGGTTTGATACTGACGTTGGCCATCAGGACTGACTCCCTGGATTCTGGATTGCGGATTTTCGGTTGAACCCGTGTCACACTGCTAACTACAATAAACATACACCACAGGATAGTGGATGCTGAATAGTGGATAGCGGTGGAGCCAGCGGGCTCATCACGGAATCAGGCAAGGTTAAAGGAATCCAGCGCCGCTTGCCATAACATTGGATTTGCTCGTTAAGGATATGAGACCTTGTTAATGCGTTACACCTTCTGGCTATTTTCCCTGCTGTTACTTTGTTCACCTCTTCATGCCGGAGAGGGGATGCAGGTACAACTGACGGATGCCACCCGAATTCAATCGGTGGGGAAGCTCACTGAATTCTGGGAACAGCGACACCAAGTGCCTAAAGCTGCCGCGGTTTACGAGGGATCGCTGGATATTCCCTGGCGCCGCTCAACCACCGACATCATCAACATCGGGTATTCACAGAACCCTTATTGGTTTCGATTTCAGGTTGAAAACCTAACCGAAGCCAGTGACTGGTACTTTGCTCTGGATTTGCCGCTGGTACGCGAGCTGGATATTTATATTCAGCAAGGTGGCAAGGTAATCAGCTTCTACCATCTGGGGGATCGTTTTGAGTTTGATGCGAGACCCGTAGACCACAGAAATTTCGTGGTGCCTCTGACCCTGGCCCAGGGGGAGCAATTGACTTTTTATATCCGCATCGACAGCACCTATGCGATTCAGTTTCCCGGTTATCTGATAGAAGAATCACGCTTCATTAAAAGTGAAATAACCACGCATCTGCTGCATGGTTTGTTCTTTGGCTTTTTGCTGGTGATGTTTTTCTATAACAGCTTTCTGTTTTTCTCCACACGGGATCTGAGTTACCTGTACTACGTGTGCTTTACACTGTCGATCGGATTTTTCCAGTTTTCCCAGCATGGTTTTGGATATCAGTATTTGTGGCCTTCCGAAATCTGGTTTCAGCACCGCTCAACGCCGGTGTTTTGCTCTATCTCGTTTGTGTTTGGTGGCCTCTTTGTTCAGGCGTTTCTCAACACCCGGCAATCGACACCCCGTTTACATGGCTATATCACCTGGTTTATTGGTGGTGGTCTCATTTTGTTAGCGGTGGCCTTGTTTGTCAGCGAATTCTGGGCGCAGGCCTTAAACGCCTGTCTGTCTGTTGTGGGTTCAATACTCCTGTTTGTAACCGCTATGCGCTGTTGGCAACTGGGCGTACCATCGGCCCGCTTTTTTGTATTTGCCTGGTTTATATTTCTGGTGGCGATCATTACGTTTGCCGGAAACAAAATGGGGTTGTTCCCCCGTAATTTTTTTACCGAATACGGTATGCAGATAGGTTCTGCCATTGAGTTGTCGTTGTTGAGTTTTGCTCTGGCGGACCGCATTAACAAGTCCCGTCGCAAACAAGAGGAATTGCTTCAGCAAAGCCAGATGTATGAGCAGATTGCCAAAGCTGCCAATGAACGGGCGTTGAACTTTGAACGTATGGGTAAGCAACGCCTGGAAAAAAATATCAAATCCAGAACTGAGCAATTGCAGAACGCCCTTAAAGAACTCACCGCCGCTAATCGCCAGCTGGAGGCTTTGAGCACCTTTGACCCCCTGACAGGTGTCAGGAATCTGAATTTCTTTAACGACAAGCTGAATGAGGAATGGACCCGCGCTGCCCGGGATAAAACCTGGCTGTCGCTCATACTGGTGTCGGTTGATGAATTTGATCTGATTGGTGATCGTTACGGATACGTGGCCGCTGAAGAAATATTGAAAACCCTCGCCAACGCCCTGACCGAACGTGTTGCACGGCCTGCTGATCTGGTGGCCCGCTCGGCAACCGCTGAGTTTGCAATACTGATGCCGAATACAACGCCTGAAGGCGCTGCATTTGTGGCAGAGGCATTTTATGAGTATGTTTCCTCAGAGCCCCTGAATCTGGGGGTATGCAGTATTTCTGTCAGTGTCTCCATCAGCGTGGTGGGGCGTCAGCCGCTGTCGAACGAGGGCTGGATGGAGTACCTGGATCAGGCCCAGTCGCTGTTGATCGAAGCCATTGAGGAAGGCGGAAGCCGGATCAAAACCGGCGAGGAGCGAACGGTAGCACTGGACTGATATCAAGTCGGAGCAGGGGTTCAACGATTAGGGTTCAGCTCCGCTTCCCAGTCATCCGGTACCACAAAAAAGCGTTTGCGTTCCCGTTTCCCCAGGGCGGCGATAACGGTAACCGGGCGGGACAGGGGTTTCAGTTTCAGAAAGGTTTTCAGCTCCTCCAGGTCCATCTGTGGTTCTGTCTTCAGCACAAACCACTCGTTTTTATCGGCAATATGAAACCTGGGCTTTTGCCAGAAACCAAATCCAAGAGCACTGGCTGAGGTTGCCTTTTGTATGGCGGATATCTTGAACCAGCGGCCTTTCAGATGATCCGGCGCCAGCGAATTCTGCAGCTTGCCCGTGGCATGGCGGGCCTGTGCCGGATAAAACAGCCGGCCTTTCACCAGCAAGCGGCGCTCATTAATTTTCAGCTGGTGTTGTTGCAAAGTGGCTTTGCCATGGGGATCTTCAGCAAGGCGTATCTGCTTTTCAGTCAGGTGTGCCAGCTTGATATCAAAGCGGTCCTTTTTACCCGGGCCAAACCACAGGGAGGCTTCACCATAGTCCCGAACGCCCAAATAGAATTTTACCGCTGCTTCCCAGTGTTGAACGGAATGGGTGTGGTTGTCCCGTACGATAAAATCAAACTCACCGACGGTGCGTGTGTCGTCCTGCACTTTCAGACCATGATGCAACAAGGTGTACCGATCCTGATGCTGAAGCCAGTAGGCAATCAGTGCTTCAAAATACCAGCCCAGGCGCAGCTTATCCGGCTGCACCGCATCAATCAGTGGTTGAGGATCTTTATCCAATGCATTTAATTGCTCTTGAAAGTCCCAGGCCATGCTGGCGCATTCCCGGCGGGAAAAGGTCTGGTATTGCTGTTCATGCAGGTTCAGCAGCGGGGTGCTGTGTAACACCCAGGCAAGATCCCTGACAATACCTTCGCGAAACTGATTCACAAAAGCATCCGTATCGTAAAAACGCAGTCGGCGGCGATCAATCCAGAAATAAACCAGCCCGGGGAGAATACCGGAAAGGGCACCATAGAGGTGGCTTTCTGTGGCGACCTTGCCGCCAATAAAGGCTTCTGTGTTCGCGTTGGTGCCGCCAATGATGGATTCATAAACAAACTTGATAACAAGAAAACCCAGAAAGCCGCTGGCGATCAACGGTGTCTTGTTGTAACCGATAATAACAAAGGCCACCAGCACACCGTAAATGGCGCCGGAAAGCCCCACGTAGGAATACATCTCCGGATTGAGATAATAAATACCGCCACCCACGGCCAAAGCAGCAATCAGCAGAATCAGTAATTCACGCAGCGCCGATACTTCTTCACGGAAACTGAAGGCAACAATGCTGTAACCCGCAATATTCAAGAGTGTGTGATTGAAACTGAGATGCACAAAATGGCAGCTGATCAGGCGCCACCATTCACCATTTTTAATGGGCTGATGACGCAGCTCAAGCAATGAATGCAGGCTGTCGGGAATCAGGCTCAGGCCGAGAATGGAACCCAATACCAGAAGGGTTACCCACCAGCGCTGCAATAGATTAATCACGGAAACTGCCACCGTCTGTATTGGTTCATACAGTGCCAAATGCCTTCATTGCATCGGCTACTTTGATAAAGCCGGCAATGTTGGCTCCTTTTACGTAGTCCACACCATTCTTTTCACTGCCGTATTCCAGGCACTTGTCGTGGATGTTGCGCATGATGTTGCGTAATTTATCATTGAGTTCATCCACGCTCCAGGAAAGCCGCATACTGTTTTGTGACAGTTCCAGACCAGACACGGCAACCCCGCCGGCATTGGCGGCTTTGCTGGGGCCGAACAGGATTCTGGCTTTCAGAAAGGTGTTAATCGCATCGATATCCGATGCCATGTTGGCGCCTTCTGCCACCGCCATGCAGCCGTTTTTAATCAGGGCTTCGGCGTCTGCCCCGGTAATATCATTCTGAGTGGCACAGGGGAATGCCAGATCACAGGGTACGCCCCAGGGTTTTTTGTCCTTGTGAAATTCACAGTTGAATTCCTTTGCGTAGGTTTCCAGGCTGCCGTGGTTGCCGTTTTTCAGTTTTTTCAGGTATTCCAGCTTGTCCCAGGTAATGCCTTCCTTGTCATAAATAAAACCGTTGCGATCTGAGAGGGTCAGCACCTTGGCGCCCATTTCCAGCGCTTTTTCCGCGGTGTGCTGCGCAACATTGCCGGCACCGGATAGGGTCAGGGTCTTGCCTTCAATGCATTCGCCCTGTTGTTTCAGCATATCCTCCATAAAATACACACAGCCATAGCCGGTGGCTTCAATTCTTACCAGGCTGCCACCGAATTCCAGGCCTTTGCCGGTCAGTGCGCCGGTAAAACGATTGGTTAGCCGCAGATACTGGCCAAACATATAACTGATTTCCCGGGACCCCACACCAATATCCCCGGCCGGCACGTCCGTATGTGGGCCAATGTGCTGGGCCAGACCAATCATATAAGAATGGCAGAAGCGCATAATCTCCCGTTCGGATTTTCCCTTGGGGTTAAAATCCGCGCCGCCTTTGCCGCCACCCATGGGCAGGCCGGTCAGGCTGTTCTTCAGTGTCTGTTCAAAGGCCAGGAACTTCAGTTCATCCAGGCTCAGGTCGCGATGGAAACGGGTGCCGCCTTTGTAGGGGCCAATGGCGTGATTATGCTGAACACGGTAACCGCGGTTCACCCGCACGTTACCTTCGTCGTCCTCCCAGCAAACCCGGAAAACCACAATCCGGTCCGGCTCGGTCAGCCGTTCCAGTATCCGCTGTTCCAGGTATTCCGGTTTGTCGCGAATAAAGGGAATGATGTTGTTCACCACTTCGTAAACCGCCTGGTGAAACATGGTTTCCCCGGGGTTCCGCCGCTCCAGACCCTCCATAAAATCGCTGATCTGACTCTTGATAGATTTCGTCATCGATTCGCCCTTGTATTCCAGGATTTACTGATATCTTAGAGACTTATGGCCAGACTGCAATCAGGGCTCGACACCGGGAGCATTGCTAAGGACATTTCCGGCGCAGCCCGGCCCGGATATGTCATTGTTTGCCCTGTGGGCGGCGTGGCATGCTTGGCGCCACTTCTGAACAGTTATACCCGTAAAAGATGACGGTGGAGAGAGCCATGCAAATTACACTTAACGACGAATGGAAAACCTTACTCACGCAGTACAAGGACGATCATCAGGATCCGCGCAATCAGCTGTGCCACAGCATTGGTATTCCCATGATTGCGGCGTCCCTTCCAGTCGGTGCCACCATTGTGGGTTTGCCACTGGCGGTGCCCATGTTCACCGTGGGCTGGGGTTTCCAGTTTGTGGGCCATATGTTTGAGGGCAAAAAGCCATCTTTTGTCGATGACAAGCGCCAGCTGCTGGTGGGCCTGATGTGGTGGAGCCAGAAAGTGGGCATGAAACTGGTGAAGGAATCCTGAAGCGCTTCCATCCCCAGGCGATTTTGCCATACTATCGTTAACTGATTTTCTGCACAGCGAGCGATAGTATGGCCCTTAAATACAAACTGGACCCGGTGGAGCAACGTGTACTGGGTTGCCTTATCGAAAAAGAAGTCACCACCCCTGATCAGTACCCCCTGTCTCTAAACTCGCTAACCAATGCCTGCAATCAGAAAAGCAACCGCGATCCGGTCATGTCACTGGCCGAAGCCGATGTGCAGGACACCCTGACCCGCCTGAAAGACAAACGTCTGATCGCCAGTGAAACCGGCTTTGGCAGCCGGGTAATGAAATACCGGCACCGGTTCTGCAACACCGAGTTCGGTGATTTCAGATTGACGGATCAGGAGCTGGGCATTTTATGTGTGATGTTTGTACGGGGCCCGCAAACACCGGGGGAGCTGCGAACCCGCACTAATCGCCTGTGTGAATTCAGTGATGTATCCCAGGTGGAAAAGGTGCTGCAGGATCTGCAAAGCCATGACGAAGGTCCGCTGGTGGTGCGTCTGGAAAGGGAACCGGGTAAGAGAGAAGCCCGCTATGCCCATACACTGGGTACAGAAGCCATTCCCAAAGCGGCAGCAGAATCCGGTGCCCAGGTAACGGCTGTTGCGGCACCGTCGGACGATACTGAGTATTTACTGAGCCTGGAAGAACGCATCGAGGCGCTGGAACAAAAGGTCAGTGAACTGGAGGCGCGACTGAAAGGTGATACCTGAAACGTTGTGATCCTGTTGCGTGGCCTGTTACGTGGCCTGTTGCGTGGAGAAAGTCACGCCGGTACCAGGCAGCGGCGCACGCGATTTCGGCCTGCCTGCTTGGCCTGATATAGTGCTGCGTCGGCTTTGTGCTGGGTTTCCTGAATACAGGTATCGGTCTCAGCCTTTTGTGCCACCCCAAGACTGGCAGTAATCATGATAAAATCGCGGGGATTAAGCCAGAACTGGTGCTGTTCTATCCGTCTGCGAATCCGCTCCGCCACCTGTTCGGCGGTATCCATATTCATGGCCGGCAGCAGAATCAGAAACTCCTCACCTCCAATTCTGGAAACACAATCAATATCCCGTACCGTATCGCGCATAATGTTGGCTATTTCCACCAGCACTTTGTCGCCTGCCTCATGGCCCCAGTGGTCATTGATCTGCTTGAATCTGTCCACATCCAGGGCAATCAGCGAATAGGTGCTGGAATCGCTGCGGCGTTTGGAGTAACGCTGAATTTTGGTTTCCAGTCCCCGCCGGTTAAACAAACCGGTTAATGGGTCCTGGAGTGCATCGTTGATGAGTTGCTCTTCCCGGGTAACGATATCGGAAATATCCCTGCCGATCGTCACAAAGTGGCTGATCCGGTTTTCCCAGTTGTGAAGAGGGAACACATTGATATCCAGCCACAAGGGGGTTCCGCTTTTGGCGTACAGATTAATACGGCCACGAAAGGATTTTCCCGCGGCCATACTGTGTTTTATGCCACACAAGGTACGCAGACTTTTTTTATCAATATTCAGAAACGACAGCGCCTTGCCGTTCACCTGATCGGGTTCATATCCCAGCTGTTGCGTGAATGCCTGATTAACCGACACGATACAGGGCCCGGGGGAACGTAATGGTTCCGAGCGGGTCACCAGCACAATGTCATTGGCGTTCGCCATGATTTTTTCGTAGGTAATATTATTCCGGGTGTGACTGATATCGATGAAGGTAATAATGATCTGCTGGAGCCGCTTGTTGCTGTCGAATTCGGGAAAGCCCGCCACCTTGACCCAGGTGGGCTGCCCCCGCTCGGTATCAAAAATTCCCAGCTCCAGATTTTCCACCGGCTTGTGTGTTGCCAGTATCCGGTTCACAGGGTACTCCCCGGGCTCCAGACGTTTGCCTTCGGCATCCAGAAAGTGCCAGTCTTTTTCGTCAGCGATTTTGCCTTTGATTTCATCCATGCTCAGGCCCAGCATTTTTAATGCAGACGGGTTTGCATAACTGACGGTGGTATCCGGATGATGAATAACCACACCCGCCTTGACCTGGGACAGCAGCAGGCCAAGATTGTGAACAAGCGGTGATCTCACAGAGTCAGGCATAGACAAAATGAAGATACAAGAAAATGAACTGACTAGCCTAACGGATTCCCCCGGCACCTCCAATCAATAATCACTAAAGATTCAGGGTTTTTAATGGTGCATCATAATAATGAATAGGCATAAAGATATAAAAAAAGAGCACAAGGGGATTATCTTGTGCTCTTTCGGGAAGAAGCGATTATCGAATAACCAAAAAAATCTAGAGTGAAGAAATTTTCTTCTTCTGTTCCTGCAGTTTCGCTAATGCAGATTTGGCCTCTTCCATTTTCGCTTTTTCTTTTTCTACGACTTCGGCAGGCGCTTTGTCCACAAAGTTGGGATTGGACAGTTTTTTCTCAACACGGGTGACTTCGTTCGTCAGCTTGTCAATTTCCTTGTTGAGGCGAGCCAGTTCTGCCTCCACATCAATCAATCCGGCCATGGGCACCAGCACTTCCATGTTGCCGACTAATTGCGTGGCGGACATGGGAACATCATCGCCGGCATTCAGCCAGGTAATGCTTTCCAGCTTGGCCAGGGATTTCAGGAACTGGGCGTTCTGCTCGTAGCGGCGTTTGTCTTCGTCACCGCCATTGTTCAGTAACACCGGCACCTGTTTCGCGGGGGAGATATTCATTTCACCGCGAATATTCCGCACTCCAACGATCACGCCTTTCAGCCATTCAATATCATTAACGGCCTGCTCATCAATCTTGTCGCCTTCACTTTGCGGATAGGCTTCACGCATGATGGTGGCACCGTCTTTGATATCATCGCGCACCATCGGGGCCACGGTTTGCCAGATTTCTTCGGTGATATACGGCATCATGGGGTGAGCCATGCGCAGAATGGTTTCCAGCACGCGCAGCAGGGTGCGGCGGGTGCCGCGTTTGGCTGCATCACTGGCATCGTCGGCATTTAGAATGGGCTTCGACAGTTCCAGATACCAGTCACAGTATTCATTCCACACGAATTCATACAGCGCTTGTGATGCATGATCAAAGCGGTATTCATCAATGGCCTTGGCCACTTGTGCTTCGGTCTGCTGCAGGCGGGAAATAATCCAGCGGTCCGCCAGGCTCAGTTCCACATCGCTGTTGGTTAAGCCGTTGTCCTGGCCTTCGGTGTTCATCAGTACGTAGCGTGCGGCGTTCCATACCTTGTTACAGAAGTTACGATAGCCTTCCAAACGGCCGGTATCGAACTTGATATCCCGACCGGTGGCGGCCATGGATAAAAAGGTAAAGCGCAACGCATCGGTACCGTAAGAGGCGATGCCGTCCGGGTAATGCTTGCGGGTTTGCTTTTCAATTTTCGCCGCCAGCTTGGGCTGCATCATGCCGCCGGTGCGTTTTTGTACCAGCTCTTCCAGCTCAATGCCGTCGATAATATCCAGTGGATCCAGCACATTGCCTTTGGACTTGGACATCTTCTGGCCTTCGGCATCGCGCACCAGGCCGTGCACGTACACCTTTTTAAAGGGTACTTCGTCCCGGAATTTCAGGGTCATCATGATCATGCGGGCAACCCAGAAGAAAATAATATCGAAACCGGTAACCAGTACATCGCTGGGGTGGAAGGTTTTCAGTTCCGGGGTGTCGTCCGGCCAGCCCAGGGTGGAGAAAGTCCACAGGGCGGAAGAGAACCAGGTGTCCAGCACGTCTTCGTCCTGGTGCAGGGCAATGCTGTTGTCCAGTTTGTATTTCTCGCGGACTTCTTCCTCGTTGCGGCCTACGTACACTTTGCCTTCATTGTCGTACCAGGCGGGAATGCGGTGGCCCCACCACAGCTGGCGCGAAATACACCAGTCCTGTAAATCGCGCATCCAGGCAAAGTAGGTGTTTTCCCATTGCTTGGGCACAAACTGAATGTCGCCGTTTTCCACCGCTTTAATGGCAGGCTCTGCCAGCGGGGCAACGCGCACGTACCATTGATCCGTTAAGAAAGGTTCAACCACCACACCGGAACGATCTCCGCGCGGTACTTTTAAGGCGTGGTCATCGATTTTTTCCAGAAGACCCAGCGAATCAAATTCGGCAATGATTTTTTTGCGGGCATCAAAGCGATCCTCACCCCGGTAGTTGTCCGGCAGGGTGGGATCCACTTCCATATTCACGGAGCCATCAATGTTGAAGACTTCGGCTTCTTCGCGAATAGCGGCATCGATGGTAAGAATATTCACCAGTGGCAGGTTGTGGCGTTTGCCTACTTCATAGTCGTTAAAGTCGTGGGCTGGCGTGATTTTTACGCAGCCGGTACCGAACTCCATGTCCACGTAGTCGTCGGCGACGATGGGGATTTCACGGTTTACCAATGGCAGCATCACGGTTTTGCCGATCAGGGCCACGTAGTGTTCGTCTTTGGGGTTTACGGCAACGGCGGTGTCGCCCAGCATGGTTTCGGGGCGGGTGGTGGCGACCACTATGTAGTCTTTGCCTTCGGCGGTTTGTTCGCCGTTGGCTAACGGGTAGCGAAAGTGCCACAGGCTGCCTTTTTCGTCCTGGTTTTCAACTTCCAGGTCAGAGATGGCGGTGTGCAGTTTCGGGTCCCAGTTCACCAGGCGTTTGCCGCGGTAGATCAGGCCTTCTTCGTACAGGCGCACAAAGACTTCTTTCACGGCATTGGACAGGCCGTCGTCCATGGTAAAACGTTCGCGGCTCCAGTCGACGCTGGCGCCCATGCGGCGCAGTTGTTTGGTGATGGTGCCACCGGATTCAGCTTTCCATTCCCAGACTTTTTTCAGGAATTTTTCACGGCCCAGGTCGTGGCGGGTCTGGTTTTGTGCCTGGAGCTGGCGTTCTACCACCATTTGGGTGGCGATGCCGGCATGGTCGGTGCCCACTTGCCACAGGGTGTTGTGGCCTTTCATCCGGTGGTAGCGGATGAGGGTGTCCATGATGGTGTCCTGGAAGGCGTGGCCCATGTGGAGGCTGCCGGTGACGTTGGGGGGCGGGATCATGATGCTGTAGGAGTCGCCCTGGCCGCTGGGTTTGAAGTGGCCGTTGGTTTCCCAGGATTGGTACCATTTGGTTTCGATGTCGCTTGGGTTGAACGTCTTATCCATGCTGTTGTTTTGTCGCTGATCGGTGGTGGTTGAACGCTTGTTTTGGAGCTTGGTTCAGAGCGAATGGGCGGGGCATGAATGGGCCGTTCCGGCAGGTACTTGCTTGCCCTTCGGGTGCCCTGTGCTTCTCGGCAAATCCGGCGCTCGCTAAACTCGCCCTACGGGCTCAGACAACGCTCGCTCTTTCCGGATTTGCCTGCGATGCTCGGCGGCGCAAAACCTGCCGGAACGGCCCATTCATGCCCCTTGGGTCCGACTCCGAAAAATAGCGGGCTAGTATACCTATTTGGGGGCGAATTTGCGCGGGTAAGGCGGTTTACGGGTGTAAAAACTGGCTGGGACAGGGGCAGGTGGCGGGGAAGGGCGCAGACGACTGTTAATCGCCTGCGTTTTTTCTGAGTTCTTTCAGGAATTCGTCGATTTCTTTTTCCAGGCGCATTCTGAGTTCGGCTTCGATCCGGGGGATGAAGAGCCGGATGACTTCATTCACCATTTTGGAGGCGTCGTTGCGCAGGGCCTGGTATTCCTTGCTGTTGGTGCTGAAGTTGGGAAGTGAGCGCTGCCTAACCAGATCACGCAGTTCCTGCGAGGCTTTGTTTTCTACCTGGCCGACGGCGTCGTTTTTGATCCTGTCCAGAGCAGATTTGGGCAGGAAGGGGTTGTCGGATTTCGGGGCCAGCGGGGGTTGGGGGGCGTCTGCCGGCTTGGGGGGCTCCGCGGGTTTGGGTGCGCTGGTGGATGAGGAGGATTGCAGCTGGGGTTTTTCGCTGTCGCTGTCTGATCCGCCGCCGGCGCGTTGCTGGCGTACAGCGGAGCTGATGGCCAACGGGTCGTCGTCGACGAAGCTGTCGTCGATGGGGCCCGGGTTTTTGGGCGCGGCGGGGGATTCGTTCAGGGTGGGGACGTCTTCCACAAAGCTTTTGAGCACAGGGAGGTCTTCCAGGTCGTAGGGCTGGGTCAGTTCTCGCTGAATCTCTGTGTTTTCCTCGTCCAGCATGCCGCTCAGGTCTTCAAGATCGCTGAGCAGACTGTCTTTTGCTTTTCGCTGTAACTCTGGCTTGGAACGATGATCATTCATGGCAGCCAACTCAATGCATCAACGGGTTGTCGGTTGGATATTGTGAGTCTTTAAAGGATAGCCTCTCTCTTTGTAGAAGCGATAGTTCTGGCGGCTTTTTGTGCGATTTTGTGGGTTGCCCGGCACTATCTCTGCTACGCGACGGAATCTACTAAAAAAGTTAGGTATGTCGCCAGCAAGATTTACCATGACTTCGCCATGATGGTCGGGTGGTGCCTGAAATCCGATCAAAATGGGGCTGTTGGGTTCGTTGGCTACCAGGCTGTGGGGAATAAAGCTGGCGGGGGCGGTTTGCCAGAGCAGGTCGTCTACGGCCTGGCTCTGGGCCTGGTCGGCGCAGTGTACGTAAATCCCGTGGCCCAGGCGGTAGACTTTTTCGATCAGGCGACAGGTGTAGGCGAGCGGGTCTACCTGGGTGTCGTCCGGCAGGATGTAAAAGTCGATCTGGGTCAACGGGGGCACTCCGTGGCGAAGTGCCCAGTGGTTGTGTGTGACTTAGGTTGTTGTGCGCGCATTTTTAGCAATTATTTTTCCTGAGCCCGCCCCAGCAGGTAGTGAACCAGCAGGGGAACGGGGCGCCCGGTGGCACCTTTTAATGGGCCGCTAGTGTGCCAAGCAATGCCGGCAATATCCAGATGGGCCCAGGGGTATTTTTGAGTAAACCGGGACAGAAAGCAGGATGCGGTAATGGTGCCGGCGGAGGGGCCGCCGATGTTGGCCAGGTCGGCGTAGGGGCTTTCCAGTTGTTTCTGGTGTTCGTCCCACATGGGCAGTTGCCAGGTTTTGTCGCCGGTGTAGTCGGCGGCGGCTTTGATGTTGTTGATCACGTCGTCGTTGTTGCCCAGTACGGCGCTGCCGTGGTTGCCCAGCGCCACTATCACGGCACCGGTCAGGGTGGCGATGTCGATCACGGAGGCGGGCTTGAATCTTTCCACATAGGTGAGCGCGTCGCACAGCACCAGGCGGCCTTCGGCGTCGGTATTCAGGATTTCCACGGTCAGGCCGGCCATGGTGGATACGATGTCGCCGGGGCGGGTGGCTTCGCCGCTGGGCATGTTCTCGGCGGCGGCAATCACGCCGGTAAAGTTGGCATTGGGTTGCAGTTCGCAAATGGCTTTCATGGTGCCGAATACGGATGCCGCGCCGCACATGTCGAACTTCATCTGTTCCATGTTCAGGCCGGGTTTAAGGCTGATGCCGCCGGTATCAAAGGTAATGCCTTTGCCGACCAATACGTGAGGGGCATCGCCGCGTTTGCCGCCCTTGTATTCCATAATGATCAGCTTGGCAGGTTGCTTGCTGCCGGCGCTTACGGACAGCAGCGATCCCATGCCCAGGGAGCGCATTTCTTTTTCGTCCAGAATCTTTACGGTCAGTTTGCTGTTGGCCTTGGCCAGCTTCTGGGCTTCTTTGGCCAGGTAGGTGGGGTGGCAGACATTGCCGGGCGTATTGCCCAGATCGCGGGTAAAGTCCATACCGTTGGCAATGGCGTTGGCCAGCTTGGCGCCTTCGCGGGCCTGTTTCAGCTTGTCTTTGTCGGTGAGCAGAATCGCTACTTTGCTCAGCAGAACGTTCTTGTGGTTTTCCTTGCTCTTGAAACTGTTAAAGGTGTAGCACAGGTTGGCGGCTACCTCGCCCACCTGCTGGGCCTGCCAGTTGTGATCGCGATCAGTCACTGCCACGTCTTCCAGGGTAATGCACAGGTCCTTGGCTTCGGTGCCCTTGGCGGTGTTAATCACCTGGGTAATGGCAGTGCGGAAATCCGCGGGTTTTACCGCATCGCGCTTGCCCAGGCCAAACACAATCACCCGGTCGGCTTTCATATCCGCGGTGGCGTTCAGCAGCGCTGTGCTGCCGGCCTTGCCTTTGCAGTCGCCCAGCTTCAGACAGCGCTCAATCGCGTTACCCATTTGCCCGTCAATCATTTTGGCCTGATCCGTTAACGGGGACCCCTCAAACACCGGCAGGGCGAGTATGTGGGTTCTGGTTTTTTCGGGTAACGTAGATTTAACCACTAAATCCATAGTATGGCTCCGCAAGACAAATAGCTGTGATTGTTGGATAATGCGCCCTGTCGCTGCTGCGACTACGCTTGTTATAAGCTTAACAGCATAGCAGGCCCATAAACGCACGTTGACCCTGCCACGGCTGGAACCAGTGTAATGATTCCGGTGGTATGCGCCAACCCTGCAAGCGCTTCTTGACCTGTAAATTCAACAAAACCCGTAACACCTGAGATTGTTAATGATTATTTACCGTTACCTGTCACGCCAGTTATTTGCCACCTTTATGGGTGTGGCCACTGTGCTGGTGATGATTCTGGTGTGCGGGCGTTTTATCAAATACCTGGCCGAAGCAGCATCGGGCCGTATCAGCAGCGATGTGGTGTTTCTGGTCATGGCCTATCGTTTGCCGGGGTTTCTGGAGCTGATTCTGCCGTTGGCATTATTCCTGGGAATATTGCTGGCCTATGGCCGCATGTACCTGGAAAACGAAATGGTAGTGCTGGAAGCCTGTGGGATCAGCCAGACGAAACTGGTGTACTACACCATTTTTCCGGCACTCTGTTTGAGTGCCGTAGTGGGTGCCTTCAGCTTGTATATCGGCCCGCTGGGTGCGGCAGAATCCGTAAAAATTCTGGAAGAGGAAAAGCGTAAATCCGGGCTGGAGGTACTGAACCCCGGGCGCTTCCATGCATCCAAGGACGGCGGCACCGTTACTTATACGGAAAAAGTCTCCAGTTCCGATTCCCGCATGGAAAACCTGTTTATCGTTAATTACGACGAAAAAGACCCGGAAAAAGTGGCGCTCATTGCAGCCGCCAGAGGCCACTACCGGATTGATGATGCCACCGGTGCCCGTTACCTGGTGCTGTCGGACGGCAGCCGTTTTCAGGGCGCGCCGGGCCAGGCGGATTTTAACCGGGCCCAGTATCAGAACTACGACATCAAGATCGAAGAGCAGGAACCCTACGATCCCAACGAGGATTATGAAAACCGCACCACCCTGAACCTGCTGAAAGACGACTCCCCCAAAGCGCGGGCCGAACTGCACTGGCGCATTTCCGTTCCGTTACTGGTGCCCATAGTGGCGTTTCTGGCAGTGCCCTTAAGTAAAGTGAATCCGCGGCAGGGGCGTTACCTTAAACTGTTGCCGTCTATCATTATTTACCTGGCGTACCTGGCGTTGCTGCTGGCGGGTAAAAACAACATTGCCAAAGAGCGTATTAATGAAGACATCGGCCTGCTGTGGATTCATGCCGTGTTCTTTATCTTTGCGCTCGTGGTGCATAACTGGCCCAACTTCCGGTTATGGCGACGCCGACTGCAAGCAGAAAAACACCAGCGGGGTGCCGCCACATGAAACTGCTGGACTGGTACATAGCCAAAGCCGTGTTTTTTGCCGTGCTGGTGGTGCTGCTGATTGTGGTGGGGCTGGATGCGATTTTTTCCTTTGTGGCAGAGCTGGAAGAACTGGAAGGGGATTACCAGATTGGCCAGGCCCTGTATTACATTCTGCTCACCACGCCCCGGCGTATTTATGAATTTATTCCCATCTCCACCCTGATTGGTTGCCTGATTGGTTTGGGGGCCCTGGCCAACAACAGCGAACTCACGGTCATGCGCGCCGCCGGTGTATCGGTACTCAAAATAGTGTTTGCCGCCGTTAAACCCGTGCTGGCCTATATTCTGATTGCGTTAACACTGGGCCAGTTTGTGGTGCCCAAAACCGAACAGTTTGCCCAGAGCGAGCGCACCCGCCACATTGATGGCAGCGATGCCCTGCGGGCCAAACACGGTTACTGGTATCGGGACGATGACGCCTACGTGCATATCAAGGCCATTGAACCTAATGGCGTGCTCTATGGGGTGGCACGCTTCCGGTTTGATGAGCGCCAAAACCTGACATCGTCCGATTACAGCGAACGGGCGATTTTTCAGGGGGATCACTGGATACTCTCCAAAGTCAAAGAAACCGTACTGGCCCCATACCGCACCAGCGTGCACCATTACGACACCCTGCGCTGGGATTCCGATATCACACCGGATTTTCTGGCCACCGTCGCCCTGCGGCCGGATCACCTGTCCTTAACCGGGCTGTTTCATTACGCCGGTCAGCTGGCACAACAGGGGCTGGACAGCGGCGAATACTATTTCGCCTTCTGGAAGAAAGTCTTTCAGCCGTTTGCCACCATCGTCATGGTATTTATCGCCATCTCCTTTATTTTCGGGCCCTTGCGCTCTGTTACCATGGGGCAGCGCATCACCGCCGGCGTGGTGGTGGGGCTCACTTTCAACTACGCCCAGGAACTGCTGGGGCACATCAGCATTGTGTTTAATGTGTCCCCCATTATTGCCGCCGGTATCCCCATCATGATCTGCTTTGCGGTCGGGGTTTTTCTTTTACGAAGAATCTAGAAAATCCCGGGCACCTGCCTTTACCAATTTGTGCACCAATTAAACAGATGGGCAGAAATTCGCGCAAAGATCTGTGAACCGGGTTTACCTTCCCCATAAATCGCTTTAGATTATTGTTTAACAGTTCAGCAACAGGCCGGTGGTATCATCGCCGGTCAGTCTTAATGTATACCTCTCGTTGGTTTGCGCAGGGAATCGTGCTCTTATGTCTGCCCATCATCCGGAAAGCTTTGCCTCTCAATTCGAAAAACTCTCGGGCCTGACCGAATGGATCGCCTGGGCCATTGTGATGGTGCTGGTATTCGGCGTGCTCAGCGTGGCCATGATCGCCAACAGCAAAGCCGCCATCGAATGGGGCATGTACATTGCCATTGGCGGCCTGGGTATCGGTTTGATCATCAAGGGCTTTTTCGATGCCCGCTTTCTGGATAAAGAAACCAAACTGGCGTCCCAACAGGTAGCCATTCTGGAAGAAGTGGACGATTTCGACACCTTTCTGGACCGGGCCCCCGTCAGCGTATTCCGCTCCCATATCGACAATCTGTACACCATATCCCTGTCCCAGCCCGATGTGTATCAGGACAATTTAATCGAAGTACTGCACTCCCGCCTGATGGCCAAAAACCGCGTGGTGGAACTCTTTGCAAGCATCCTGATTACCCTGGGTTTGATCGGTACCATACTGGGTCTGATCATGATGATGGACGGCCTGTCGGCAGCCCTTGCCACTCAGTCCGGTGGTGATGGATTGCTGGATAAAATTGCCGATCCTGACTCCGGCCCCATGGCGGGCCTGGGTACCGCCTTTTACACCACGCTGGCCGGCGCCATTTTTGGTGGTGTGATACTGCGGGTGCTGACCAGCGTGATCGACGCTTCCATTATGCGTTACACCGCCCACCTGGCGGAGCTGACCGAAGTGCACGTATTACCCTACATGCGCCAGCTGGCCAAAGATCGCGAACACCAACGGCTGCTGGAGCGGGAGCGCTCCCATGAAGCTTGATTCGCCCTCCCGCTTTACCAGCTTTTATGAATCCTTCAGTGACCTGATATTTGCCACCATGGCAATCTTTGTGTTGCTGATGATTGTCTTCCTGTCTTTGATCAAACCCACTGAAAACGTAGACGCGATCAAACAGGAACTGGAACAGGCCAAAGCCGAAATGGCCGAAGTCCAGCAGGCATTGCAGGAATCCGAGTTTGAAAAAGAAAAAGCCCGCGAACAACTGGAAGAAGTCACCGAAGCACTCACCGATATTGAATCCGCTATCCAGTCCCAGGGGCTGGAGCTGATTGTGGTAGTGGATGTGTCCGGCAGCATGAGCGATGCCCTGGGCCATCTGGAAGAAACCATCCGCACCATATCCAAAGTGCTGCCCAAGGTAGCGCCGGAATTCCGCATTGGCGTAGTGGCGTACGCGGTATCCGACAATGTACCCAACGGCTTGCAGGTGTTCCCCACCCAGCAGATATTCCCCGAACACAAAGACGGTGGCCGCTCGCTGGCCATGATCAATAACTTTATCGATAAACTGGTGCGCGGCGGCCTGGCACCGGTGGATCGTGCCTTTCTGACTGCACTGGATATGTCGGAACAATCCGCCAGCCAGTTCGAAGGCTCGCAAACCATTATGCTGCTGGGGGATGTGGGCCCCTACGAATCCCCCAATGGCGACTGGGCCCGGGTAGAACATTACGAACGCCAGTCAGAACGCCAGTTACTACAGCAAATCAGCCGCTGGGCCGGCAACCGGGACAAACGCAGTATTATCAGCCTGTATTCCGGCAAGCCCGTGAACAATCGCTCAAGCGAAAAGGATCAGGCCAGTTACAACTTTTTCCGGCAGGTAGCTGTGGCTGCCGACCAGCCCAAAAACTTTACCCAGAACCCCGGTAAAATGCTGGCCTACCTGCTAACCGCCATCGTAAAAGAAGACTAACGCATCAGGATTCGTTGACACCATGCCAATCATTAACAATCCAAACCGGCCCGCCCCGGAAAAAAAGAAACAACAGGAGCCGGAGAATGAGCAGAATACTCAGGAGCAACCGGCCGAATCAGAGTCCGAATCAAAGCCGCCCAAATCCAAACCGGCGCCGGCCAAAAAATCCAGCCCGCTCATGGCGGTGGCCATTGTCGTGCTCTTGATTGGTGCTCTGGGTGGCGGTGGCTATGCCTATATGCAAAAACAAAACCCGGTGGATGACGATGTTGTTGCCGAAGTAACACCGGAAACGGCAACACAAAGCAATCCACAAGCCACGGCAGAGACAAAACCCGTTAACCCGGAAGCACTGGAACTGGACATTAAAAACTATATCAAGCTGTCGACCCTGTATAACCTGACCAGTCAGGAAATTGAAATGAACACCGTCAGCCTGATTGAAGCGCAAAAAACCGGGAGCAGTGTATCCATCAACGCCATAGAAGTGATTTTAAATCACAAAAAGAAAGAGCTGGTGGACCTGCGGGATCGCATGGCCGATACCCTGGAATCCTTATACACCCATAACATGAACGACGGCGTGCTGGTGGAACAGGAACTCACCAACACCATTACCACGCTGCAGAGCGAACAAAAGCAAACAGCGGCCGATATGCTCACCATGGGCATGGAAACCATTAATTCGGTACCGCCCATTATGGCGCCGAAGGAATACTTTAAAAACATGATCGACGATCGATTGTAAATTGAAAGATACAGCGCAAGCATGGGTAGGCAAGCGCAAACACGGGAAGAAAGGGGTGCTCTATGAAAACAGTTAACACATTTAAAACCAGCGTTATCTTTGCCGGGGCAGTGGCCCTGTCGGGATTGTCTTTTAACGCATCTGCCGATGCGGCATCGGACTTTTTGGGTGCCGTATTCGGTGGCGGCAAAGAACCCAAAAACGAGGTAGAAAAAGCCAAACAGGAAGACACCAAAAAAGGTGCTACCTGGGGCGCTGTTGTCGGCGGTGTCGTGGGTGCTGCATCCGGCGACGATGACCGCGACCGACTGGAAAAAGGCGCTATCGGTGCCGTAGTGGGTGGCGTACTGGGTGGTGCCGCTGGTTCCCAGGTGGGAGAATGGCGCGGCCAGTATGCGGAAAAACACAACCGTATTGAATCCGGCATTGCCGAAACCGATCAAAAGATCAAACACATCCAGCGGCAAACCGCCAACATCCAAAAACAAATGAGCTACCGCTCCCAGCAGATCGCGCAAATGATCCGCCAGAACACCCAGCAAACAGCCGATATTAATCGTGCCAAAATCATGCTGGATGACCTGAATAAAAACCTGGCAGTGAACGAAGAACTGAGCACCGAAACCCAGGTACAAATGCGCCTGCTGGAACAGCAGATCACCGAGGTAGAAGGCCACCTGAAAAAAATGCCGAACGACCCTGACCTGGCCAACATTCACAAAAACCTGGTGCAGCGCCGTGGCGAGCTGGTGGCATCGCTGAATACCCTGAACGGTATTCAGCCTCAGCTGATGGCCCAGAAAAAATCCCTGATGGCTATTACGTCGAGCTGATGGCTGTTATTTCGGGCTGAAGGCTCCTACATCGAGCTAACAGGAGAGCAAAATGCGATTTAAAACCAGACTGAAACAAGCCGCCATGGTCAGCCTGCTGGCTGGCCTGGCAGGCTGCGCCACCACCAATGAAACCGACCCCGCCAAAGTATCCTGGGGCGATATTATTGGTATGCAGGTATCAGACGATTCCCGCCTGAACCAGCACCTGGAAGCGCGCCAGCAGGAACTGGAAAACCTGCGCCAGGAAGCCCACCAGCTGGATCAGCGCTTGTGGATGAAGCAACGGGAACTGAACCGGCTGGATACCCAGGCAAACCAGCAACAAGCCAAAACCCGGGCTGCCCAGCAAAAGCTGGATGAATACAACCGCCAGATTGAAACCAAAAAAGCGGAACTGACAGCGGCCATTGACAAAGCCAAAGATCTGAAACAGAAAGAAGCGGATTTAAAAGCCCGCCTGGCCACGCTCAACAGTGATCGCGAAGCCCGGGAAGAACTGATGCGTTACCAGATCGAAATCGAAAAGCTGGAAGACGAAGTCGTTACCCTGGAAAACGCCATCGACCGGATTCTGTTGGTGCGCGCCAAATACGCGACGGAAAACCAATAGCCTTCACTCAAACTGGCAACAACGGCTGAAATAACAAAACACAGGTTATCTCAGCCGTTTTTTATTTCCCTAATGCAACGCCCGGCTCACCTGATGCCCGCTGGCAACTGCCACGGCGGTCAGCTCAAAAGGCAGGCTCAGGTATTCCTTAAAAAAGCTTAACTGCGTTTTCGGGTCAAACAAGGCGTCCACACAGGTATGGGCCCAGTCTTTATCTTTATCGCCCAGGGCCACCAGAATACGCTGCGCCAGCGATTCCGCGCTCAGGCTTGCCTGATGAAACTCCGACTGCTGTTGCAACAGATTAATCGCATAGATACCGGCCAGCGTGGCATGAGTGGCCAGGCTCTTGCCTTTAATATCGTGGCGCAGCAGCGCGTACGATGTCAGGTCCATGGCGCAGCCGGCAAAGGGGGTGGCTTTTTCCCAGCGTCGCATTTCATAAAAATCACCGGCCTGACACATCCAGTCAAACCAGCGGCTGGAAATTTCCAGTTCAGATTGCTGAATCAGTTCAAGGCGGTGTTTGGGGCAGAGAAAGTACATTGCTTACTCCTGAGTGTTGTGTTGCCGGCCAAGGCCGACAATGACGGGGTGATGTAGTTGGGGGTGGTGCAGTATCCGGGTGCGCAGCTCGTAGGTATCCGCCAGGCTGGCTTCGTTGAGTACAGTGGCGGGCGGGCCGTCGGCAATAATGTTTCCCTGCTTCATTAACAGAATGCGATCTGCATACTGGGCCGCCAGTGACAGATCATGAATCACAGCGCAACAGATAACCGATGGGGTGGTAAAACGCCGGATAATATCCAGCACCAGGTGCTGGTGGGCAGGGTCCAGGGCACTGGTGCATTCGTCCAGCAGCAGCAAGCGGGGTTGTGGCTCCTGTTGCCCAGGCGTTATATCAGGCTCTCTGTGGCGCCAGGTATCAGGCCATAGCTGGGCCAATACCCGGGCCAGCTGCACCCGCTGCTGTTCGCCGCCGGACAGGTTGGGGTAATAGCGGTTCTGTAAATGTTCCACTTCCAGCAGAGCCATTGCCTGCTCGGCAATCAGAGTGGCCATTGGATTGATGCCGTGAGGGGAGCGACCCATGATCACCACTTCGCGCACTTTAAACGGAAAATCCAGGCGCACCTGTTGTGGCATTACCGCCCGGCGCCTGGCCAGTGCTTTGGCAGGGTAGTTGTGAATGTCCTGATCGTTAAAATACACCCGGCCTTTTTGAGTCAGTTCCTTTTGCAGGCTCAGTCCACCGGACATGGCGGACAACAAGGTACTTTTACCGGCGCCGTTTGCGCCCAGAATCATGGTCAGCTCGCCAGGCTGCAGGGTGGCGGAAATACCATTGAGCAAACAAGCGGGTTGCTTACCCGTGGTAACCACGCTGACATTATCAATCCGCAGCATCAGATCATTCCTCCGGTTTTAAACGAAGGCCGCAGCAGTAGCGATAAAAAAAACGGCCCGCCGATCAATGCCATAATCAGGCCTATCGGGAGTTCGGCGGGCGCTACCACAGTACGGGCAAACATGTCGGCAACGGTTAGCAGCAATGCGCCGCATAACGCCGAAGCCGGTAACAATAGCCGATGGTCAGGGCCAATCAGCAAACGCAGTAAATGGGGTACGACCAAACCAAGAAACCCGATAACCCCGGTCATGGAAACCGCCGCACCCACGGCCATGGCGGTGAGCAGAATAATGCAACGCTTAACCCAGCGAATGGGAAACCCCAAATGCTGGGCAACGGTTTCACCCATTAAAAACCCGTTCAGCGCATTGGCAAACACCGGTAACACCAGCAACGGAATCAGAATAAAGGGCAGCACGGCATTTACATCCTGCCAACTGGCTTTGGTCAGGCTGCCCATGGTCCAGAATGTCAGGCTGCGCAGTTCACTGTCGTCGGCAATAAAAGTCAGCACGCCGGTTGCAGCCCCCGCAATGGCGTTAATGGCAATGCCGGCCAGCAACAGGGTGGCGATTTGTGTGTGGCCACTGCGGGTGGCAATGCGATAAATCAAAAAGGTGGTCACCAGGCTGCCAAAAAATGCCGCCATGGGTAGTGCCCAGCGGCCTGCCAGCAGGCTCCAGTGACTTAACAAGGTATCCCCCAGCACAATCACGGCAACAGCGCCCAAGGCGGCGCCACTGGATACCCCGATCAAACCGGGGTCCGCCAATGGATTGCGAAACAAACCCTGAATGGCGGCACCGGACATGGCCAGGGCCGCGCCCACCAGCAGCGCCATTACCAAACGGGGCAGGCGGAACTGCAGCAGAGTCATTTCAAAATGCACGGGTATGTTGGCGTGGTGATTCAGGCCCAGGGCCTGTTCCAGCACACGAACAAACTCGCCGGTGGGTATGTGCAGTGCACCGGTAACCAACGACCAGCCACTTACCGCCAGCAAGGCAAGGGTAAAGGCCAGCCAGGTAATAACAGGGTTAACGCGATACATAAAACGCCGGTGCCAGGGTTGCCATGGCCTGATCAATGCGGGGGCCAAAGCCCAGCAACAACATACTGTCGGCCGCAATTACCCGCTGGTTCTTTGCCGCCGGTGTATGCTGCAACAGTTCATACTGCTGCAATACATCGGCGCCGCCCCGGGTGTCGGCAATCAGAATAATATCCGGCTGGGTTTGCAGGCCGCCTTCGGGGGTCAGGGATTTGTAGCTTTTAAAATCCGATACCACATTGTCGCCGCCCATCAGCTCAATCATGGCATCGGCCTGGGTATCTTTGCCTGCCAGCATTACGCCGTGGTTTCCGGCCGCCAGTAAAAACATTACCCTGGGTGGCGCATTCCAGGATTGCTCTGCCAGTTGCTGCTTAAGGTGGCGCACCTTGGCCACCAGTTGGTTCACCAGCGCTGTGCCTTTTTCAGGCACGTTCAGCAAAGTCGCTACCTGAAGAATTTTTTCATAAACACCCGACACACTGTTGCCACTCTTGATGGTGTGCACCGCCAGGCCGGCCTGCTTGAGTTGCGCCAGTACCTCTTTGGGGCCAGCTTCTGCTGTGGTAATCACCAGGGTAGGGTTTAACGACAAAATACCCTCGGCAGACAACTGCCGCATATAACCCACATCCGGCAACTGCTGTGCTGCTTGCGGGTAACGGCTGGTGGTATCCACGCCCACCAGCTTGTGCTGTTGCTCCAGGGCGTAAATAATCTCGGTAATGGAACCGTCGATGCTGATAACACGTTCCGCAGATTTCGTCGCTTCCGCATGAGCGGCAGATGCATAACTCAGCATCACAAATAAAAACGCCATCATCACCGTTACTTCAACAAACAGCAGCTTTTTCATTGGTTCCCTCCGGCATTTTCAGCAAATGCTCCGTCAGTTCACGCCAGTCCTGGCGTTCTTCCTGGCCGGGTTTGCGCTCACCGAACAGGGTTAACACCAGCTGCTCGTTGCTGTTGTACACCTCAACAGAAGTAATAATGCCGTCAATACTGGGGCGCCTTACCAGCCACACGCTGTCGATCTCGCTGGTGTTGGCGTGCAGATTAAATTCCGGATCCAGCACGTTAAACCAGGGGCCGGTGCGCAGCAGTTTGCTGATTACTCCGGTATGAATCTGCACAATACCGCGGTTGTGTACAAACACCATTAACGGCACCTGGTTATCTGCGCCATATTGCAGTGCCTGTTCAAAGCTTTCCGGGGTTAAGGGTGTAGCGTAACGTTCGCCCGCCAGCTTTAACGCTTCCACCCGCGAAATGCCCAACCGCCGCAACATGCCGTGGAACTGGTGCACGTCCTTCAGGGATTCCCATTTATTAATCACTTCCTCGGGAGCAGTTTTGCCATTGTTGGGGAACTCGGCTGCCGGCAATGTAATGGGCAATACGTGGTAGTCCTGCACGTCGCTGATGTATTTGGCGATCAGCAAATCCCAGGCATCGGCATCCGTTGCGTCGGTTTTATACACTTTGTGAATCGCAGTCCCTTCGCGATCAAAAAACTGCAGGCTGTTGCGCACGCCCGAACCGGTGGTTTCGGTAACGGCAAACCCGTATTGCCATTCATTCAAAAACACCCGCAAATCAATCGCGCCCAGACAAAGCCCCATGGCGCCGTTGCCACGAACTTTAAAATCCGTGTACTGGCCGTGTTTTTCATGAACCATCTGCTCGTTGCGTGACAGGGCCATCACCGGCCCCACCTTTTCCAGGTCTACCAGCAGGTTGGCGTGCTCCGGCTTTAGCCGGAACACGGTATCGTTCAGGCGGGTGCACAACAGTTCCGCCTCGCTCACATTCAGCTGTTTGGCTGCATTGCGAATGCGCAGCGTGGGATTGTCTGCAATCAGGTTTCGCCACTGCACCTTTAACTGGTGGCGTGCTTCCTCGCTGGCCAACGTTTGTGGTGCATCAACCGCAATATTCATAGAACCGGCTCCTTATTGTTCCACGTATCGAATGGTGGGGTGGCCGCTGGTGTTGCCTGCGGCGTAATAACTGGTGATTTGCAGGGCATATACAGGCGCTGCAGCATCGGTGGTATCCGTGTCTATCAGATACACGCGGTAGTTGGGCCAGAGTTTGTGGCCGCCTTGCAGGTTGTATTCATACCAGCCGTTGTCTTCAAACACGCCGGCGCTGCGGTCGGCGGTGTACAAAAAGCTGATGTCCTGGCCTTCGGGCGATACGGTGGCCGAGGTGTACTGATCTGCATCGGCCGTTTGCAAAGGCCCGAATGCGCCGCCATTACTGTTAGCGGTTACACCACTGTTAGTCCACAGGTTCCAGGCACGGTCTGCAATTTCCAGTTTCAGATCCCAGTCACTGCCTTCACAGGCGGCGGTGGTATCGGTGTCAAAATCAAAGCAGGCTTCGCCGCCAGCTGGAGGGATTTGCGCGTTGAAGGTTGCAGTACTGGTAAACTGGTTCACGCCACTGGGTTGCACATCAAACTCAAACGTAACGTCCAGGCCTGTGGCAGGGGCGTAGGTCAATGCTGTTGCCCGGAATATGGCGTAACTATTTCCGGCTGAAGAACGCAACAACCACCAGTTCTGATCATTCAGCGTAATGGCGTGGGTGCCCATATTGTAGTTGTACCAGCCCATATCCAGGGTACCGCCAACCATGGCACCACTGGCCTGAATGGCAGCGGCCTTTTCATCACTGACAAACGCAAAAGTGGTGGAGTCGTATTCCGCTTCCAAATGTTCCTGTTCGCTGTCAGGTGTCGCGTTCAAAAATACGTTATTGTCGGGTGCGTCAGCTGCGGTGTAAAAGTCTTCCTGAGCCGCTGCCAATGCACCGCCAACATTGCCCGGGCCTGAGTCACCACCGTTAAGAATCACGTTGTAGCGATTAAACGCAATATGCCAGTCAGTTGATGCGGCGGCTTCCTCATCGGTTAACGCAACCACGCTGCCGGTTTGCAGGTTAAAGTAGCGGTAGCTGTTGTGATCGGTGGCATCCAGCGTGGCACTTTCATAGGTGGTTTCAACGCCATCATCGCTACCGCGGTCATCTGCAGGTTCATCATCCGATCCGCCGGAACTGCTGCTGCCGCAGCCGCTTAGTCCCACCACCAGCGCGCTGCTCAGTGCCAGAAAGCTTAATGTGTTTACTGATTGTTTGGTTTTCTTTGTCATGGTTTTGTTCCTGTTACTCATTGGCAAACTGCATCCCCAGGTAAACGAATCGTCCTTCGTCGGGGCGCAAATCAAAACTGGTGGTAAAGTCCCGTTGGGTATCGGTTATGTTGTCCACACCGGCGTATACCTTGATCAAACGGGTCAGCTGATAGTTGGCTTTAAAGTCAAAGCGACTCCAGCCTTCGGCTTTGTTCTGGTTTTCCAGATCAAACCAGGCCTCGTTCTGCCACTGGGCTGTAAGGCTAAGGGTTAAATCCGGCGTAAAAGGGCTAACATCAATGGCGGACTTAACCTGATGGCGCGGGCGTTTGCCCAGGTGATTACCGGTATCCAGATCTTTGGCTTCCAGATAGGTGTAAGACAGGCTCAACCGGGAATGGGAACCGGGATTTACCGATGCGCTGATTTCCCCGCCGCGGGTTTCGGCCTTGGCAACATTCACGTACGCATACTGCATTACAGAATCATTGCTGTCAGAAGCCTCTTCCTGCAGTGCGGTCTCAATAAGGTCGGTCATCCGGTTGTAGAATAAGTTCACATCCAGCTGGTAGCTGCCGGGTTTGGCGTATACCCAGCCCAGCTGCAAGCTGTTGGAGGATTCCGGTTGCAGGTCGGGGTTGCCGTTTACCACGTAACCATGCTGGGAATGGTCGAACAGGTAATGGCGCTCTTTCAGGTTGGGCACCCGGTAGCCACGGCCCAGGCCAAAGCGCAGCATATTGGTCACTTCATCGCTCAGGTCACCCAGTTCAACGCTGCCGTTAATCTTAGGGGAAAAATAATCGCCAAAGTCACTGTCGTACTGGGAGCGAAAACCCGGTAGCAGGCGCACACGATCGCCGATAGCGGCGTCGTCCTGAACAAAAAACTCAACGTTATCCCGTTCCGGTTTCTGATCGGCGAGTTCGGAATCACTGCCGCACTCGTTCAAGGCAATGCAGAGCGTACGGGACTGCAATAACGACTCGCCATGATAATCAATGCCGCTGGTAAGAACGTGGTCTTCGCCAATGGGTAAATTCCATTGCGACATTAACTTGTGGGTTTCCAGCTCGGCGCTGCGGGATTGCTCCAGGTAGTTGGTAGCGCGGCTATCCTGCTCGGTGGTGTCGTCAAAGGTTTCGGAAAACAGTTTTACACTGGCATCGCCCCAGTCTTGCCATTGCCAGGCGCCGCCCATTTTCAGCGTGGTGCGTTCGGCTTCTTCCCATTTGGTGCGGTAATCGGGGGTGTTACCGGGAACAATGTCGGAATAGCGGTATTCGGATTCTTCCGTATAGGCTTCCAGCGCCACAAAGTAATCCTGGGTTTCTGTTGGGGTAAAACCCAATCGGGTTCTTACCGAGCCTTTAAAGCTTTCCGGGCCCCAGCGATCCCACACGTGCGGGTACGGCTTAAAGCCATCGCTATCCACAAAGTCAAAACTGGCGTTGCCGTACCAGCGGTTTTGCTTAGTCGCCAGGTACCCCGCAGCACTGCGCTGGGCATGGCTGTATTCATCGCCGTTAATGTTTTGCTCGCCAAAGCTGCCGATATCCCCCCGCAGGGAATAACTGAGCGGTTTGCTCGGCTTGCGGGTAATGATATTAATCACACCGCCAATAGCGTTGCTGCCATAGAGCGCAGAGGTAGCGCCTTTAACCACCTCGATCTGCTCGATATTGGCCGTGCCTATTTGAGACAAATCCACTGTAGAACCGGTGCTAGCCGAAACCGGTTCACCATCAATCAGCACCAGCACCCGGTTGCTATCCACCCCTTGCAGCCACACTTCGTAACCGGTTTTGCCGTGGATTTTTTGCAGCAAAGCCCCGGGTAACAAACGAATAGCCTCCTGCACATTGCGTGCGTGATAGCGTTCGATCTCGCTCCGTGTAATCAGTTCGGTGCGTACCGGCGAATCCAGTAATGGTTGTTCTGTGCGGGTGCCGGTAACCACCATCTGGTTCAGTGCAATATTCTGGGGGGTGGCATAAACAGCAGGTGTCCCCAGTAAGGCCAATACCAAAGGGGGGAGCACCGCTTGCCAGTTGGATTGCTGTAAAAACGTCCGCATAAAATAAACAATTCGCAAATGAGAATTGTTCGCATATTGCCGGAATCTTTTATTAAATGCAAATGGTTCGCATTAGATAATGGTTATTGTTATTGGGGTGGGCGCTAATTAATTGATATTGCGGAGAAAAATCCGTGAATAATCCGGTGCGCAAGATAACGCTAAGAGGTGCAGGGGCTTGATCAAAGCCGAAAACGCAAAAAAAAAAGGGCACTCCGATCAACAGAGTGCCCATTGGGGGGAGAGCCTCAGGGGCTCGCTACACGTTTTGGCATTGCGTATGAAACATGGGGTGGCTTTTGGGGTGGTGGCAATTGGGGTTGTTGTAAGGGCAGTTGCTTCTGGGGGCCTGCTCTACCTGCCAATTGTTATCGCCGGTTAAATCCGTATAAAACTGCTTTTCGCCATCGCTGTTTTTATACAGCGATTTACGGTGATTCATTATAAATGTGCGCGTATCAGCAAAGTTCACACCCAGGTGATTACGGTGAGTGCCGTTATCGCGAATCGCCTCCACATAAGCCAGTTCCAAAGTTCGGGCCCAGATTTCGTTGGTGTAGCCCGACTGACCACCCACATGGCCCATATACCACCGGAACGCATGCCCCAGCTCGTGAGCCAGCAGCAGGGCAACACCGCTGCGGTTGATAGCACCATCAATCTGGTTAACGCGGGTAACGTTAATAATCACCGAGGTACGGTCCACATTATAGGAGCCATACAGCATGCGCTCAGATGCCTGATCACCAAGGAAAATCCCAGGCTGGCCACCGGCGATCTGACCAAAGGTCAGAGGTATTTCAGAAAACTGTCGATCCTGTGGGTTATCCGGCGTGCGCTTATTGGAATTGGTGTGAGCGGGGCCACGGCCATCGTTAATAAACTTGGAATAGATAATGCCCAAGGGGATGAGCATATCGCCGTAAAGCCTGCTGACTTCTTGTTCTGAGGTTGCCATTGTACGTTTCCCTGTGGAGGTGTGGGTTTGTGATCTTGTTTGCAGGGTATGTTAGGGGAGCGGGGTGGGGAATGATGTTAAGTATTGACGGTGGGAATGTGGAATATTACCGGGGTGGGTGGGGGAGTTGGTGGGTGAGTGTGAGTGAAAAAATTATTGAATTATCCTTGTTTTTACTGTCGGTATTTATATCTGTGGTGTATCTTAGGGTTTGTGTTTGTCGGCCTCTTTTCTGGAACCAAGAGAAAAGCACGAATTGCTCGGGTTGTGGCATCTGATCTCCGCTTTCGATCCAAAGCGGACCTAAATTAAGTGAATTTTCCCCGGAATTTACACAGCCTAAAAATAGCCCTCCAAGGAAGAAAAATGACTGAACGAATAAAATTAGAGGAAATTTACGACAAGAATATCAACTTCCTCATCGGTTCTGGAGCGAGCGTGGGATTGCTCCCCACCCTCGCTTTACGAGTTAAAGACGAAGGTGGAAATACTTTCACTATTGAAACGCTATCAACTCGATTAAAGGATGAGGAAAAGCTAGAAGTAGACACTCTCCTCTTCATGCATTACTACAAAATGTGTATAGAACCGGCCATGGAAATTGATTTCGATAACCTTGGCCCCGCGCAACAGACAGTATTAGATAACTATATTTCTTTCCTAAGAACGGTTCTGTACTGTATGGGCCGAAGCCAATCATCTACTAAGAATAGTAATATCTTTACCACGAACTATGACGGCTGCATTGTTCATGCTGCTGATCGATTAATCTATCAAGATAAGATGAATTTTGTTCTCAATGATGGAGCGAGAGGGTTTAGAAAACGCTATTTGCATGCACGGAACTTCAATTCATTTACTTACGAAACGGGAATATTTAACCAGCACAAATCAGACATTCCTCAGATAAATCTAATTAATTTGCATGGCTCCGTTTATTGGAAAAAGCAGGCTGATCGTATCCAGATTGACTATTTAGCCTCCGCAGAAGACATGAAAATAAACGTCGTAAAGGACTCTCCTGTTGATGCCCTCTCTGAAATTATCGATGATGATTCGAAGGTCTACTTAGATGTGGTGGGCTTACAGGCAGATATTACTGAGATTGAGCCCTTCTGGGATGCCTATAAGAAATTACCCATTGTAAATCCAACAAAATGGAAGTTTTACGAGACTGTATTTGAAGAGCACTACTATCAGATGCTGCGTCTATTAAGTTATGAGCTTGAAAAGCAAAATACAGTATTAATTACATTTGGATTTTCATTTTCTGATGAGCATATATTGCATTTAGTTCAACGATCCCTATCGAATCCCACACTTCAACTTTATGTTTGCTGCTTTAATGAGTCAGAAAAGAATGCAATGAAAGCCCGTTTCAGCGAATACTCGAATGTGGTTTGTATTGCTTTTGATGACGATTTGGATTTTACTAAGTTCAATTCCGAAGTATTTACACCAGTAGGAACGTCAGGAGCTATCTAATGACGATTCAAGTTGGTGAAGTAATCGAGGTCAATGGTGTAAAGGTAGTATTAAGAATATATGATGAGTCAAGTAAGGATACGCTTTTTTATAACGGCGATAAGTACAAAGGAATATCGATTCGGGAATACGTAATTATTCGGCGGGGTTTCAGGGATATTGTGTGCCGCGTTGAAGGAGAATACCTCGACGAAAAGCGTTTCGAGACGGATAACCAAAAAGTTTTATATATAAGAAAGGTAGATGTTCGACCAATAGGATATTTTCAGGAAGAAAAGTTTTATGAGGGTATCAAATATCTACCTATGATCAAGGATCCAGCATACCTTTCTTCTGAGTCAATGATTGAAACTATTTTCGGACCTGGCCAGGAGGACGGATTCGTCATTGGTGAAATGCTTAAGGAAGGGCTTCCTATTTCTTTACCATGGAAAAGGCTATTCAATACGCATATAGGAATTTTTGGGAATACAGGAAGTGGTAAGTCAAATACACTGGCTAAGCTATACACAACGTTATTCGAAAACAAAAAAGCGCTTATTAGGGGGAAAAGTACATTTACAGTAATAGACTTTAATGGCGAATATACAGGGAATCAGTTAGTTAATCAGGAAGATAAAACAACATTCAACTTAGATACGAGAAATGATGATGGCGGTAGATTTCCCCTGGCAGAAGGAGAGTTTTGGAATAAAGAAACGCTAGCCATTCTTTTTAAGGCAACGGCAAATACGCAGACTCCCTTTATAAACAGGATTGTGAGTGGCCGGGAAAGGTTTGGCGGGGATCTTCAAAATTTAGAAAATTATATAAAAACTACCTTTCACCGATCATTTACGACTACTAATCCCAGGCGAGAATCGGCTGAACTGTTGAAAGCGGTCGTCGATATTATCGACAATCAAGCTTTGAGAAATATTCTTAATCGATTAGTGTGGAGAGGGGATCAAAGTAAGTTTTCCTATCCAGGGCCTGCGGGTACAGTCTATTTTGATGGTCATGAACATGACTACGATAATGTCTTCAGACAGAGTGTAGACGCAATTAACCTGCAAGATTTGGATGCATTTGGTGAGCTGATAATAAGAGTAAATTTGCAGCTCATAAATGATTTGCTCTTCGGATATGTTCAATTTGAACATATCCAGCCGCTTCTGAAACGAATTGAATCATCAATGACTGCGCTTTCACGCGTGATAAGAATCGATGGTGAAAACGCAGAGCTACCGTTGTTGACTGTGATTTCGTTGCGGAAGTGTAACCAAGAAATAAAAAAGATCGTTCCGCTACTATTAGCAAAGCACTTTTATGAGCAGCATAAAAATAACGTCGGAAATCCTCCGGATAGAACATTACATCTAATAATTGATGAAGCTCATAACATACTCTCTGAGCAGTCCACCAGGGAGCAAGAAAGTTGGAAAGACTACAGATTAGAGCTTTTTGAGGAGATTGTTAAAGAAGGGCGAAAGTTTGGTATGTTTTTAACATTGGCCAGCCAGCGCCCAGCAGATATTTCACCAACGATAATGTCGCAAATCCATAACTTCTTTATCCACCGCCTGGTTAATGATAAAGATCTATTTTTGCTGGATTCGACAATAAGCACTTTAGACAACCTCTCAAAAAGTATGATCCCTAGTCTTGCGAAAGGTTGTTGCATTGTAACCGGGACCTCCTTTGATTTGCCGATGGTTTTGCAGATCGAGCAATTAACTAAAGAGTACCAGCCCGACAGTGAAGATGTGGATCTGGAAGACTTATGGTCTTAGTAAGGTGCGGTAAAATCGGTAAACGGGACGGAGTCTAACATTATACGTTTTTTATCGATGTCCGCTTATGGCCGGGAGCGGCCTAGGTCTTGTTACCTGCCCGCTAGTTTTGAACAAGATTGTAAAGGAATATGCGAATAACGCAGGGCCTAATTAGGAGATGGAGTCTATGATAGGAAAGATTGTAATTGTAGCGTCCGCAGTATTAGTTCTGCTTGGATGTGAGACAACTACAACAATAAAGAGCTCGCTTAGTTCTGTAGACCCAGGAGACAACGCGCTGGTATACCTTGTTGCTGATAATCAATTTCACCAGCCGTTAGCTGATTATCCTATTTACAACAATATCGCAGACTTCATCAGTGAAGTTGCTGTTAGGCCTCCGCAATCTGCCGTATTTGGGCAAGCGTTTTATCAATGGGTGCTTGAGCAAATGAATCAGAGTAGACCAATTATACATTTGGGAGACGCTGGTGATATTTCCTGTCGCTCTGAATTTGAACGATTTTTTAGTGTTATGAAAAGCTCAAAAGCACCATGGCTCTTCGTGCCTGGTAACCATGATGGGTATTATACCGGAAATTCTCAACATCGATCATGGTGGAAGGAAACTTGGGACGATGCTTGTGGCGGTGAGCGATTTGACAAAAAACATCTTCTCGAAATGTACCTAGAGGAGCGTTTTGAGTATATAGGCATTACGGAAAAAAATAATAAATGTGTTGAGAATGGACATTCTGGCATTGAGCGGGGAGATAACTATGAAATTATGTATTGCGCATATATTAGCTCAGATCACTATTCGGCAAACAGATCCTTCATAGTGCAATTGCTTAGATTGCAAACAGAAGCTGGAGAAATTAGCTTTGTGATGGCCGACACTGCGAACTATAAGAATCCACCCAAATACCGGAATCCTCTCAATCCGTTTCAGTCCAAAGTAGCAGGTATAACCGGAGAGATAACAGAAAAACAAAGGGCTGTTATTAGCACGTATATAAAACTTGCGTACAGTGAATCCGACTATGTTTATGTGATAGGGCACCACCCACTGAAAAGATCGAGTTTTAGCGCGGATGGGCTAGCATGGTATGGCGGTACAGATTATCTACTTGATAATATTAGTGTGAATGATAAAGCTTTAGGTTATATATCTGCGCATACCCATAAGGGAGGCTATCGAGAGCATGCCTCGTCAGTTACAGAGTATAATGTAAGCTCTTTGATTGACTGGCCTCTGGCATATGCTTCCATATCTCTTGCGAATGGTAGGCCTCAATTTGGTGAGCATCTAATCTTGGACAAAAAGCAGCTTGACTGCTCAAAGTACAACCAAACAAAGCCGAGTTTTGACGATCTTCATCATTTTACAGCTTACAAAAAAATTACAAGACCACCCCCTCGCTCACCTAAAAGTTTAGAAAGACAGCCGCGAAGCCATGAGAATGTCAATCTCTTCACATACTCATTAATGGCAGAGGCACATATCTTGTTTGAAGCCATTCAATATGCCGATTTAATCAACGGGCGCGAAAGCAGCATCGCCGATCCTAATCAAATCCTTGAAAAATCTAAAGAGGCTTTTAGAAATGGTACGTACGATAGAAATGGCAGTTTTACAACAGAGCTTGAGCATCTATTAAGGGAATTGAGGAACCAGTATGAGAGTCGATTCCATGGTAAAGATATCCCGCTGAATCTGCAGGAGTACGCTACATGCAATATGCTTTGGAGCGCAAAGGAGGAAGCAGCAGCCGTTTGGGGAAAAGATGATCCTAGCAACAGGAGACGTCAATGGTGACCACCACATTATAAGTTGGCGGTTCTGACGGCATCTTTTGATATCTTAGGATAAGCTTATCATTAATCAAAGGTGCAACCAAAGAGCCCGCTCCGGGCTCTTTCCAGAATCTAAATAGCTCACCCAAAAGGTCCGCTTTTGGCCGATAGCTGAAGTGGCTATTATCGTGCAAGTCTTAGGGTTGGGTGTTTTAGCTGCAATTGAACTTAGAAAGCTCAGACCACCAATTCAATTGTACATTTCAGATACATGATCGCATAACCAGAAATTAAAACTCGATCCCCTTGAAGCTCACAAAACAGCTCTCCCCCACGTGCGGATACCTGCTTTGCATGCAGTTTCGGTTTTCCGAGTAGCTCTGACCAGTAAGGTATCAACTGCGTATAGGCAGAGCCGGTCACGGCGTCCTCTGGTATGGCGTACTTCGGTGTAAAAACTCGCACTACAAAATCATACTTGTCAGAAGGGGCGGTAATAGTGACACCCCGCAGATCCAACTGACTAAGCAGCGTATAGTCCGGCTTTATGCTTAAAATATCCTCCTCGCTATCAAAAACCGCGATATAGTCTGCATGTTTAAGGCAATTGACTGGTGTTTTACCTAAGCCCGCGGATAAAAGCTCCGGAATGTCGCAGGGTCCTGGTCGCTGCACAGGAAAATTCAATGTCAGCAGGCGACCACTCCTGGTTACAGTGAGTTCACCAGACAGGGAGTTAAAAACCACTTCATCATGCCTGGTCTGTAATTCCTTAAAAATCACAAAGGCTGCAGCTAACGTGGCGTGCCCGCATAGTGCTACTTCCTTATTGGGAGTAAACCAGCGAATATGATAGTCGTTCCCCTGCGGTACAAAATAAGCTGTTTCAGCCAGGTTGTTTTCCTCGGCGATAGCCTGAAGGGTTTCATCAGGCAGCCATTCATCAAGCGGTACCACGGCGGCAGGGTTGCCTTTAAAAAGCCGATCTGTAAAAGCATCAATTTGATATATAGATAGTTTCATGGCAAGTTCCACCACCAGCTGTGTTCATAACATTCGCTCTGTTGTAATTGAGCTTGGCCGCTGCACTGGTTAGTCGCCCCATGATTGTCATCACTTTCTTTGTGCAGAAGTGTGCCAGCCGCAAGCAACAGCAGCACCAGCGGAACCCATTTGCCCTTTCTCGCTAAACCTTCCATCGCTTTACTCACCTGTTGCTAATTTCGGTACCAGTATCTAAAGTAGGTTGATATGGGTACAGATACAGTTTAGTGATTTCGTTGCGGTACAGTTTGTTGTCGTAGGATCTGTACGAGTCGGGTATCTCCCGTGTGGGTGCTTAGTCAGGGCGTGAAGAGGAACTGGTAATGGAAACACTCTATCGATCGTTATCGCAGGAGCTGGCAGACCACATTGATGAAGGCATTTACCAGGTTGGCGAGCGCATGCCGGGGCTCAGAAAGTTCAGCCAGCAGCGTAAGGTGAGTATGGCCACTGCCGTGGCGGCTTATCGGGCGTTGGAGGATGCGGGTTACCTTGAGGCGCGGGACAGGTCCGGGTACTACGTTCGTCATCGGCGTAAGGTAAAGCTTAAACTGCCGGAACAATCATCGCCGAAAGCACGCCCGGTTCCGGTAAAACGCCGGGATATCATTATTCAAATGCTTAACGCTGCCAATCAGCCCCACATTATTCCGCTGGGGGCGGCGGTGCCCCATGGGGATATGTTGCCTTTGGCTGCGCTGGAAAAAGCGGCGGCGAGTGTGGCGCGGCAGCAACGGGTGGTGTCGAACCGGTATGCTGTGCCGCCGGGTGAATCACATCTGGTTCAGCAACTGGCCAAGCGTTATGCGCAGATCGGCTGTAAGCTGAATCCGGACGATATCACTATCACCAATGGGGGGCAGGAGGCGTTATGGCTGGCATTGCAGGCTGTTACGTCACCAGGGGATGTTGTGGCGCTGGAGTCACCCTGTTTTTACGGGTTGTTGTTGATTCTGGAATCCTTGGGGTTAAAAGCGCTGGAGATACCAACGCACCCGCAGGATGGCATTTGTATCGAATCGTTGAATAGTGCGTTAAACAAGTGGCCGGTAAAAGCCTGTGTAGTGGTAACAAACTACAGTAATCCGCTGGGGTGCATGATGAGTGATGCCCGCAAGCGGGAATTGGTGAATGTGCTCGCCGATTTTAAGGTGCCCCTTATAGAGGATGATATTTACGCCGAGTTACCTCACCGGGGCGATAGGCCACTCCCAGCCAAGTACTGGGATAAAAAGAGCAACAATTACCTGTGTTCCTCGTTATCAAAAACGCTGTCCCCCGGTTTGCGGGTGGGTTGGGTGATCGGGCCGGATGCGACATCGCAAATAGCTCCGCAAAAATTTGTGATGAACACGGCCAGCGCCACAATACCGCAATTGATGGCAGGCCAGTTGCTTGAGTCAGGTGCGTTTGATCGGCACCTGAAACAGATGCGGCAGAAAGTAGCCACGGCAGTAACAACAATGATGGAGCTGATAGAGGATCTGCTCCCTCTGGAAACGCAGATTACTTACCCGCAAGGGGGATTTGTGATTTGGGTGGAACTACCGCGTAAGTACGATACCAGGGCGCTGGCACAAAAGGCGCTGGATGAAGGGGTGAGTATTGCGCCCGGCTTTTTGTTTTCGTCCTCTGACAAGTACCAGAATTGTATGCGGTTGAACTGTGCGGTTCCTGAAAAGAGCATGGAAAGTGCTGTGCGAAGGTTAAGTAAGTTGTTGTGAGTGGTTCCAAGCGATGCGCATAATTCTTAGCAGAAAGGGATTTGATTCTTCGGCAGGTGGTTGCCCGAGCCCGATTTTTCCTGACGGGCGTCTGTACTCCTTGCCTATTCCAGATAAAAAGTCTCCCATAGCCTACTCTGATCTTGATTGCGACGGTATTAATGTGGGCCAGCTGGTTTCACAGTTAACGCGGGATCCAAAACGGGTTCATCACTATGCCCATCTTGATCCTGATTTGCGCGAGGATGCACTTACCCGGCAGCCCGGGTGGCGGCCCATTCTGGGGCAGGCTGGCAGCGCCCAGGGGCATTTGCGTAATCAGCGCGTGGTGCCGGGTGATATTTTTCTTTTCTTTGGTTCGTTTCGGCCTGTCGAGCTGGTGGATGGCATGTGGCGGTTTGTTAAGAGCGAGCCGCCGCGTCACGTGATTTGGGGGTGGTTGCAGATTGGGGAGGTTTTAAAGGTCGATGACCTGAGAGATTCCGATATCCCATGGGCCCGTTATCATCCTCACTTTGCCTATGAGCCGGATGCCACTAATACGCTGTACCTTGCCGCGGATTCGCTGAGTGTGGGTGAGCATTCAAACATTAATACCGGCGCGGGATTTTTTCCCAGAATCAGTTCTGATCTGGTGCTCACCAAGCCGGGCTCGGCAAATCAAACCTTATGGCGATTACCGAGCTGGTTTTACCCTTCGGATGGCATATCTAAACTGAGTTACAACCCGAGTATGAATCGCTGGTCATTGGACGGAAGTTATTGCTATTTAAAAAGTGCGGCAAGAGGCCAGGAGTTTGTTGTGGATGCTACGGGTTTAAATGATGCACAAGCATGGGTTGTCAGTTTGTTGAGCGGGAAAGAACGTGGATAGCAATAATATGAACTGTATCCCGCTATTCTGCAAAAGGTAGCGATAAGCTAAAGCCGATTCTGATGCACGTAGTAACTAGACTAACGTGCCAAAGCAGGATGTATTCAATTCGGCATCATCGGCAGGGACGAGCTATGCTAACGAAACTTAACCTCTACTTTTTTGTTTGCCTGCTGGGCATGCTCCCCGGTAGCGCGCTTATGTTTATTGTTTCCCCAGGTTGGCCTAATGCATTGTTCCTGTTTTTGTGTTGGGGATTGGGCGCTCCCATTGCCTTGAAAATGTGGAGCGCACTTCAGGATGGCGAAAAAATCTATGATGACGGCGTATCTGATTTTGCGATTAAGTACGCTTACGGGGATATGGCGGATAAGGCCATCAGGATGGCATCGCAGAAATATATCCAGTCCATGCCGATTTTCGGTAAAAACCACCTGGATCGTATTCACTGGATGGTGCTGCTGGGGCGCTTGCATTTAATTAATGAGGATCAGCAAAAAGCGCGCGAGTATCTGGATGAAGCGCGGGAGTTATTATTGAAATGGCATGGAAAGCCTGTAAAAAGCTTTGCGTATTTGTGTAATACATTGGCGGAGGCCTGCCTGGAGTTTAATGTGGATGCTGATGCCGAGGCGTTAATTGAGGCAGGCTGCAATAAATTACAGGGGCTGAACGACACTGAATCTGAACGTATCCGGCAAAGCCTGACAAGCAATCGGCTGCGGGCACGGTTGAACAAGAAAGATGAACAGAATCCGGATTCAGGTAATCTGGAAGAGCAGATCCTCAAGAACTATTACCGCTGCAGGCAATCCTATGGGCTGGCTGATGAGCTGACGCACCAGGCGGTGATTGTTTATGTGCTGGCTGCTGGGGTGTTGAGCGAAGGTGTTCGCAATATCATCAGTGAGATTGTAGCCAATCCGGATAATATTCTTCATAGCCCTTACTTCGCCTTTTTTGATGGGGTGATTAACGTTTACGAAGCAGCTGAAAAATAGATGTTTGTGAATAGAATCAGTTGCTTGCCGCCGGTGTTTCTTCTTCGAGGCTTTCCCCACCCGACAGACTTAATAATATGGATTAATCCTGTTATTCCACATATCTGCAGAAACCTCCGCACATAATCTATAGTGAGTTATGATAAACCAGTGTCCGATGTAGCGGAGGGAGTTCCCGCTTGGGTCTAATCACAAAGCAACTGGAAACGTTGCTACCTGAGAGCAAGAGAGGACATCATGAATATCATGCCCGCAAAATCCAGAGCTTACCTGCTCGCTGCAGTATTGGCCTGCACGGCCTGCGATGAATCCCCGAATCAGAAAGACGTTGCAGATTCTTCTGCTGCTTCCACCAAGGAAAAGAGTGTTGAATCTCAGGCTGCCAAGTCACCCAAGACCAAGGCTGCCGAAGCGGTCAGCTATGAGTGCCCGAGCGACGCGCCGACAGTGATTGGTATCTGCCTTGGTTTAACGCCAGAGCAGGTGATTGCTGCCCTGAAAGCTCACAATGAAGATATTCCGATCCAGAAAGCAACGGGTTCCTATGACTATACCGACGGTGCACAAAAGCTGAGAACCGAGCCTTTCGTGTCCCGGATCAGGGCGGAGCCCAGAACACCGGATGTTTATTTTGAGTTTCACTTCACGGCCCCTCCGGGCGAGAGCAATTTAACGCATATGCAGCGCACCCTGGGGCAGGAGGGCAACAACATGCCGGCCATGGATAAGTTTACCGATGGCTTGATTGCAAAGTACGGTGAACCGGATTACCGCTACGATGGTGAAACCCATAACGAATTATTCCGGCATTTGCGTTGGGATTTTCCCGATGGGCGTGTGCTCTGTACCGATGTGCCGCTGGAAGAAGGTAATGGCCTCGGCAAGGGGTTGGTATCGAACGCCACGGGCAAGGTTGGGCCGTCTGGCGCGGTTCAGATTGCGGCGCGGCTGGCTGACAAGGGTTTTGCTGATCCAGCGCAGTGCGGCAAGTGGTTGCAGGTTCAGTTGCGGACCTATGCCAAGGAAGAGCCTGTCAGAATGGTAACGATGGAGCTGTCGGATTTTGCCACTACCTGGACTTCAGCCAATAAAACTTTCGCCTGGCTGGATAAGCTGGAAGCCGACGCACGCAAGGAACGTATGCAGGGTGCAGAAATGCCGGAGCTGTAGATATAAGAGTTACTTCGGCAACTTGCTTTGGACCGGATACCTTTAGAGCACGTGCAGCACCCAGCCCGATATGTACAACCCGCTGCCGAATATTGTGTGCGTGATCAGGCTTTGCAACCTGGAAGCCCAGGGATTGGGCATACGGGATGCAGCAATACCGGCGCCCATGCCTGGCTGCGTTAACAGGAAGGGCGCAGCAACGGTTCCCACGCCAACCACCAAGGCCAAAACGGGAGTGGGGTGCTGCAGCCATTCGGTGCCGCCAATGCTGACAAGCAATACCGCGAAGGCAATACCAATCAGGTAGTGTGCTGTCCATCCAATAACGTTCTCGCCGGGGATTGCGGGCATTTTGCCAATGGAATCATGAACAAAGCGGCCCTTGGGCATGTAACCCAGCCAACGGCCTACCAGGCCATAGTTGGCGGGTGGTATGCCAAAGAACTGCTTGCGCAGAATTCCCCAAAAGTCCATCACCAGTGTAGCGCCAACGCCGATTACAATAGTGGAAATGAGAATGCCCATGGTTACCTCCGGAGTGAGCTTGAACTGTGTAAGGGTTTAGCGTACAACTTAAAGTCAACTTTAGGTCAAGGGGTGAGGTGATGGATATCGGTGAAGTGGCCAAACGTTCTGGTGTGCCTGCATCCACTCTGCGGTTTTATGAGGAAAAAGGATTAATCCGTTCCGTGGGCAGGAACGGATTGCGCCGGGTGTTTAATGCCAGCGTGCTGGAGCAGCTGGCGTTGATTGCGCTGGGGCGTGCGGCGGGGTTTTCGCTGGATGAGGTGGGTTCCATGTTGGGGGCTGATGGCGCTCCGGACATTGACCGGCAGGTATTGCTGGATAAAGCAGATGCGCTGGATAAAACGATTCAGCAGTTAACGGCTATGCGGGACGGGTTGCGTCATGCGGCGGCCTGTAAGGCGCCCAGTTATCTGGAGTGTCCATCGTTCCGGCGGCTGATGGGGTTGGCGGCTGCGGGGGCGATTGGGCAGGGTGATAAGAAAAAACCCAGGAGCAGAAAGCGCTGAACCAATCTGGTCAACCAACAGGGTTAAAGGCGGTTACCCAATCACTGGTGGCCTGAATTTTATAAGGAGCCCTATGACAGGCTCCTTGTTCAACTATTGTCGCAAGATCGGATAGTAACTTTTAAACACCATCTCCTTACCGGCATTCGCCGTATGGCAGGCGGCGCAGGCTTCATTGGGTAGCGCCTTTGCTGTTGCCTGATAAGGCGGAGCCTGGTGGCCAAAGTTAAAGAATCCCCAGCCGTTGGTGGATTTGTAGCGGCGGCTGTCTTTCACCATCACATCCATGCCGTGAAATTCTCCGGCAAAATAACCGCGGCCGGAGGGTTCCAGTTTTGAGCCGTCGGGAAAGTCGCCTTTTTGCAACAGCACCAGCTCTTTGGTAATCACGGTGCCATCGGGGAAGGCGCCCGTTTGCTGATACACGGCGTAGGCATCAGGGTTCACGTACACATGGTGAAATTCCGGAAATGCGGCTTTGCCATCATTTAATCCGTGGGGCGTTAAGGGGGCGCCAATAAACACCCATTCACGAAAGCTTTCCGGCAAATGCAATTCACCTTTTTTGTTGAACACGGCTGCACCGACGTTTTGCTGTGAATCGGCCAGTGCCATGGTGCTGGCAAGGGTGGCACCGCCGATAAAGGTTGCGGTGATCAGGCCGGCGAGGGTGCCGGTAAGAGTGCCGGCATTGGTCAGCAATTTCATAACCTGTCTCCTTTGGGTTTGCTCAGGCTGCGGAGTTCAGTGACAGCAGGGGGAAGTCCACTTCAGTTCCGGCTACCTGGTTGACGTAATTGGTCAGAATGTTCAGTGCCACCTGGCCGACTACTTCCATAATCTGGCCGTCGTTCAAACCGGCCTGGCGGGCGCTGGCCAGATCGTTGTCGCTCAGAGCGCCGCGGGATTTGGTAATACGCTGAGCCAGCGTTGCAATGGCGGTGTCTGTGTCATTCAGGGCGTTGCCGTTGCGGGCTTGGGCAATGTCCTGATCGCTCAGGCCGGCGCCTTTACCCAGGGCAGCGTGGGCGCTCAGGCAGTATTCGCACTGGTTTTCCTGGGCGATGGTAATGGCCACCATTTCGCGCTGGCGGGCGCTGAGCTGGCCCTGGCTCATGGCTTCTGAAAACTGCAGGTAGCCGTTCAGCAAAGACGGCGCCTGGGCCATGGTGGTGAACATGTTAGGCAGTACGCCCAGTTTGGATTGCACGGCCTTGAGGGCGGCGGCAGTTTTGGCATCGGTTTCCTGTGTGGCTAGGGGTTGGATACGGGGCATGGTCGTTCTCCTTTAAAGGGTTGAGAGTTGTTGCGTCCTGACAACGCAAGGCCATATTGACAGGTGTTGTGATACCTGTGGTATCTTAAAGTCTCGATTAATATACGCAGAGTATCGGTGTGTGAGCGTGAGGCATGTGAGGTGCTGCGATGGAAGACAGACTGGTTGAGTTGCTGAAGTGCTTTAAACTCCATGCCCGGGTGTTTCAGGCGGGGCCCTTTTGTAATACAGCGGAATTTTTTGATGATGACGAGCTGGGTTATATCCATGTGGTAAAACAGGGCAGCTTGCGGGTGGAATCGCCGCAGCACCCGCCGTTGTTGCTTGATGAACCCTGCGTGTTTTTTTATATGAATCCCACCCACCACCGCTTGATTCCCAAAGGGGACAGAGTGGAAACCGTGTGTGCGTCGCTGGAGTTTGGCGCTGGTATGGGTAACCCGTTGGCGCGTGCGTTGCCGGATGTGATGGTGATTCGTTTGTCGGATATGCCGGGCCTGGATATGGCGTTGCAATTATTGTTTCAGGAAGCAGCGGAATTTCATTGCGGGCGGCAGGCGGTGCTGGATCGGTTGATGGAAGTGGTGTTTATTCAGTTGCTGCGGGATGCCATGGATCAGGATCGTTTGCAGGTGGGTTTGCTGGCAGGATTGGCCGATGCTCGTCTGGCAAAAGCCATTAACGCTATGCATGAACTGCCGGCCCATAATTGGTCGCTGGAGGAACTGGCAGAAAAAGCCGGCATGTCCCGCGCCCGGTTTGCGGCAGGTTTTCATGATGTGGTGGGCATGACACCGGGGCAATACTTAAGTCAGTGGCGATTGGGAATAGCACAATCGTTGTTACGCCAGGGTAAACCGGTGCAGTGGATTTCTGATACAGTGGGTTACGGCAGTGCCAGTGCTTTGTCGCGAGCGTTCCGGGCGCAGGTGGGACTATCACCTACGGAGTGGTTAAAGCAGCGTGGTGCTACTGCATAATTTATTTTTTTAATTTGGGGGGCACTGTGCAACAAAAAATACTCATCTTCGGAAACTCCGGTTCCGGAAAATCCACTATGGCAAAACACCTGGCTGAAACAAAAGCGCTGGCGCATTTTGATCTGGATACGATCGCCTGGCGTGACACAAACCCACCGACACGATCGCCACTTGATGAATCCCAACAGACGCTGGAGTCATTCTTTTCCGACAATGGGGCTTGGGTGGTTGAGGGCTGTTATGCCGACTTGATTGAAATTGCCTTGCCCCATGCCACTGACATCATCTTTATGAATCTGGATGCAGCCACCTGCATGGCTAACGCTCGGCAGCGGCCCTGGGAACCCCACAAGTATCCTTCCAAAGAAGCGCAGGATCAGAATCTTGAAATGTTGCTCAACTGGATTGCGGGATATTACATTCGTTCCGATGAGCTGTCGCTTCAGGCGCACCAGGCTGTTTATGATCAGTTTCAGGGCAGGAAAGTGATGCATACCCGTAATCCTGAGATGGTTTAACGCATTGATTCTTTTAATAGATTCTATGCCGCGCTAAAGGCAATCCCATAATCGGGTTGTTGTTGCCTTTTTGGCGGTTGTGCTATCAAGTCAAACCGTCGGTATTGGCTTTGTCGGGCGCCTCTTGCCTGGCCAATGATTTCCGTTGAGCAGTTACCCGTTCCCGAGCTCACTCAATCAGGAAGCCAGGCTAATGAAACCGATTCACACCTTTGTAAGTACCCTTGCGATTGTTTTATTTCTTTCCGGTTGCGATAACCCTACCGGCCAGCCGTACCGGTTGCCCTATGCAGACGGCACCGAAGTGACCATTCTGGTAGATCATGAAGATCACACCACACCGGTAGCGGATATGTTTGATATACGTGCCACCTTTGCCAATCAGTTTTTGGCGGCAGCGGCCGAGGGCTGGGTACGCGAAATCAAAGACACTGGCGATAGCTCCGCCAGTACCAATAACTACATATGGATTGAGCACCCGTTGGATTATTGCCAGCCCACAACGCCGGAATATGAACGCCCCTCGCCACCTAATTCCTGCCGGAATTGTGCTGATGGTCTGGGCAAATGCAATGAATGGACCCTGTATGCCCATATGTCGTTGGGCAGTGTTACATTTATAGCAGGCCTCAGCGAAAACGATTGGGTCGATGCAGGGCAAATCGTTGGTATAGAAGGTGATGTCGGCTTTACACCGGGTGGTCGGCACGTTCACTTTACCGTGTTCAAGATCGACCGGGACACCATTAGCGGTGGAATTCTGTCGCCCACCGTTAATGGCGATTATGAACCTTATGCGGATCTGTTTGGCCGCACAGAGCTTGTGCCCTTGTTTTGTACCTCCACAGGGCTGGCATATCCGAGAACTGGTGATACCCATGTTACCGGGCCATGCCCCTGATTATATAAGGTCTTTAGTGTCATAATTTGGCCACTTATATTTGGTGATATTCCCTTTCATTAGCGATCGATGCCTTCCTTAGCCTGTATGACTATATAGAGTGGTTTTTCGTAGACAAAATATAACCATTGGTATAGTTGTTGTTGGATATAAAGGAAGAAAGGATACAAGCACCCCGGCAATATGCTGCCGTTTTATAAGGTTATTGTCGGGGTGCTTTGATTGCTGGCGGACAAGGAATTGATGGATAGTAACGAGAATTTCCGGCTTTTGGTTAGCAGTGTTCAGGACTATGCAATTTACATACTCGATCCTGAAGGAATCATTGTTAGCTGGAATGCTGGTGCAAAAAGGATTACAGGATATACCGAAAAGGAAATACTCGGTCGGCATTTCTCTGTTTTTTATATTCCCCAGGACCAGGAAAATCACGTTCCGGAACAGGAGCTTGTGGCTGCCAGGGCTGGCCACTGCGAGGCTGAAGGCTGGCGCCTGCGCAAGGATGGTTCCCGGTTCTTTGCACATATTTCAGTAACCCCCCTATACGACGAGAACCGACAGCTGCGTGGCTTTGCCAAGGTTACGCGGGATGTGTCCGGCCATCGCAATCTGGTAGAACGGTTTCGCCAGATTGTTGATTCGGCTCCGAATGCCATGGTGATGATCAACGATCAGGGCATTATTGAAATGGTAAACAATCAGGCGGAAAAGTTGTTTGGTTATTCCCGCAGTGAAATGCTGGGCCAATCCGTTGAAATGCTAGTGCCTGCCCGCATGCGTGGCACACACCCCGAAATGCGTTCCTTCTATTTTCTCAATCCGCAGTCCCGGCCCATGGGCAAGGGCCGGGACCTTTATGCATTGCGTAAAGACGGTACCGAGTGTCCGGTAGAAATAGGGCTAAACCCCATCCATACCGAAGAGGGCACCAAGGTGCTGTCTGCCATTGTGGACATTTCAGAGCGTAAACGAATGGAAGCCCGGTTACGCCAGGTGGTGGAGTCCACACCCAATGCAATGGTGATGATTAATCAGGATGGGCTGATTGAAATGGTAAATGCACAGGTTGAACGGGTGTTCGGCTATGCCAGACAAGAACTGTTGGGCCAACCGGTTGAGATGTTGGTGCCGGAACGCTTGCGTGAACACCATCCAAGAATGCGCAAAATGTTTTTCAGCGATGCAGAGGCGCGACCCATGGGTAAGGGTCGGGACTTGTATGCATTACGAAAGGATGGCACCGAGTTCCCGGTAGAGATCGGCCTGAATCCGATTCAGACCGACGAAGGCACGAAGGTACTGTCGGCCATTGTGGATATCTCTGACCGAAAGCAAAAAGAGCGTAAAATTGAGGCGGCACTGAAAGAGAAAGATGTTCTTCTGGGCGAGATTCATCACCGGGTGAAGAATAATCTTCAGATAGTACACAGCCTTCTGGACCTTCAATCCATGAGAATTACAGATGCCAACGTGCTGGATATGTTGCGGGACAGTCAAAATCGTATTCGTTCTATGGCACTGATTCATCAGTCCTTGTATCAGTCCAAGGATTTTGCCCAGGTACATTTTAATACGGTGCTGGATTCGTTGGTACCTTCTTTGATGGAATCCTACCAGTTGAACAATTGCTCTGTGAATTATCGGATAGATGCAGATGACGTGCGCATACCGCTTAATCTGGCCGTTCCCTGTGGGCTGATTGTGAACGAACTCATTACCAATGCGTTAAAACATGCGTTTGTTGGCAAGGAACAGGGAAATATATTTATTACTCTGAAGAGTGAACCCAATGGTGCACTTCTGCAGGTGGGTGATGATGGCGCGGGTATTCCTGAGAATGTGGATGTCCAGCAAAGTGAAACGCTTGGGCTGCAGCTTGTCAGCCTGCTAGCGAGCCAGATTGGCAGCGAGATTGTAATGCAAAGAGCCAATCCCACCCTCTTTTCATTGCATGTTCCCATAGATGTATAGGTGGTGTTGATGCAAAGGTCCAAAGTGCTGGTAGTAGAAGATGAAAGAATCGTTGCGTTAAACCTCAAACAACGACTGGTACGGTTGGGTTATGATGTGCCTGAGCTGGCTGTGAGCGCAGAGCAGGCCATGAAGGCAGTCCGGGATCATCAGCCTGATGTGGTGCTGATGGATATTCACATTGAAGGTGATCTGGACGGTATAGAAGCGGCACAGCTGATTCGCAAGGAACGGCCCACCCCTGTTATTTACCTGACCGCATATTCTGAAGAGTCGACCCTGAGCAGGGCGAGGGACACCGGGCCTTATGGGTATTTGCTCAAGCCGTTTTCGGAACGGGAACTCCATGCCACCATTCAGATGGCGCTGGAACGGCACCGTATGGAAGCCGCATTGCAGAAGAGCGAAGCCCGGCTGCGCTTTGCTTTGAGTGCAGCCAATATGGGTGCCTGGGAACTCAAGCGTTTTGGTGATGACGGGGAAACCCTGTATGCCGGTCAGGCGGATACCATGCTGGGCTACCGGGAACAGGTTTTTTGTGGCAGTCGTTCGGAGTTTCTTGATCTGGTGGCAACGGAAGATCAGGCCAGGGTAGAGCGGCATTTTGAGGATGCCATCGCTGATAATATCCCGTGCGATATTGAATTCCGCTCGGCGGTATCAGCAGACAGCGAACGCACCTTGAGGTTACAGGGAAAAATGCTGGAGGAATCCCGCTGTTTGCAACTGATTGGCGTTATCCAGGATGTAACGGAAAATAAAAAGGCCGAAGAGGTGCTGAAAAATGCCGCCACCGTGTTTGAAGCAACTCAAGATGGCATTTTGATACTGGATTCCGAAAGAGACGTGGTGAACTGTAATGCCAGCTTTACCAAAATGACTGGCTACACGCTGTCGGAAATCAAGGGTAATGTACAAAGGTTTGTGGATATCGACGGCATGCGGGCTGCCAGCCAGGCCAGTTTATATAAGGTACTGGATGAAGGCGGTAGCTGGCGTGGCGAGGCGAAAGTCGTTTGTAAAGATGGCCAGGATCTGCCGGCGCTGATTGCTGTTAATTCTGTTGAGCTTGAGCAACGCCGAGGTGGCTATCATTTTGTGGTGGTAATTACTGATTTGACAGCGATCCGCGCGATGGAACGCCAGCTGGAGTACCTGGCGCACCATGATCCTTTAACGAACCTCCCTAACCGGTTGCTCCTGAAAGAGCGGTTACACCAGGCTCTGGTTCGCGGGCAGCGCCATCAAGTGAAGGTCGCTGTGCTTTACGTGGATGTGGATCATTTTAAATGGGTGAACGATTCGCTGGGCCATGAAGTGGGTGACAGGTACCTGCAACACTTTACCCGGCGCATGTCGGAGATTCTGCGGGAGTCAGATATCATAGGGCGCCTTGGTGGCGATGAGTTCCTGGTGGTGCTTGACCCTGTGGATAATGAAAGTTCGGTAGCCACCGTAGTACAGAAGCTGATAAGTGAGTTGTGCCGGCCGGTGACGATTTCGGACCGGCGGCTTGGTGTATCCTGCAGTATTGGAGTAAGCATTTTTCCTAATGACGGCCAGGATGTGGAAACGCTTATCCGCACTGCGGATGCTGCCATGTTTGCAGCAAAGGAATCCGGGCGTTGCCGGTTCGAGTTTTATACACCAGAAATGATGGTGGCAGCGAACCGGTTTATTGAGCTGAACCTTGATTTGCGTCGGGGCTTTCTGGCTGGGGAGTTATGTTTGCACTATCAGCCACAGGTGGCAGTCGAGTCCGGCGACGTGGTCGGGGTCGAAGCGCTGGTTCGTTGGCAGCATCCGGAAAAAGGCATGATCCCACCGGATGATTTTATTTCTATTGCTGAAGAGAGTGGCCAGATCGTTGAACTGGGAGAATGGATTCTGAAAATGGCTTGCACAACGTTTTGCCGCTGGAAAACTGAGGGCGCAGGACTGGAAACTATTTCCGTTAACGTATCCCCCATTCAACTTAAAGAGGCTGGCTTTGTGGATACAGTGAATATGGTGGTGAAAGCGGTGGGTATCGCTCCACAGAACCTGGAGCTGGAAGTCACCGAATCGGCACTGCAGCTGCAGGCAAACGCCATTCACACGCTGGAAAAACTGCGGGCAATAGGTGTAAAAATTGCCATTGATGATTTTGGTACCGGTTATTCCAGTCTCAGCTCATTAAAATTGCTGCCGATTGACCGGATCAAAATTGACCGGGCCTTTATTCGTAATCTTCCCAACGATGAAAACGATAAAGCCATTGCAGAATTAATAATTGCCATTGGCCACACCCTGGGCCTTCAGGTAATCGCTGAAGGGGTAGAGAGCAAGGCGCAGCTTGACTACCTGTCGGAAAGAGGCTGTGCTCAGGTTCAGGGCTTTTATTACTACAAACCGCTAACAGAAGAAGACATGGAAGCGTTATTGTTAAAGCCTGCTGTTCAGTAGACCCATTCCTTGCCTTTGTCTGCTATCGGGGTTTGGGGTGCAGAGCGCTGCGGGGCAGAAAACTCAATACGTGTTTGCCCGATTGTCAGATAGTCACCATCTTTGAGTGCCTGCCCCTGGTAAACCCGTTTGTCGTTGATAAACAAACCGTTATTGCTGTTTAGATCCTGAATCACAAACTGTTGTTGTTCCCGTTGAATGCTGGCGTGAAACCGCGATGTCAGGTTGTCGTTCAGTTGAATATCGCACTCAGTGGAACGGCCCAGGGTGACCTTGTCGCCGAACAGACCCACATAACGATTCCCCTCCGGTTCGTAGATTGTTACCAGCGCATAGCCTCTGGGTTGGGTCATGGTGTCGGGATCTAATTCCACGGCTTTGGCAGGCGCCTCGGAAGGCCTGGCTTTTTTGGCCTTGGTGGCCTGTGGCGCTTCAGGGGCAGGTGGCGCTGGTGACATTTCCAGGTCCCACAGATCGGGTTCTGGCTTGGGGGGCGCCGCTGCGCTTTCTTCCACTGTTGTTTCTGCTGTTGAGCTTTCTGCTGTTCGGGTTGAACCGGGCCGCTTGCTGAAGATTGTTTTTCGCTTCGGTTGGGGAGCTGGTGCGGCTACCGGGACTTCCGGTTGTTCGGGTGCCCGCATAACCATGGTTACCACTTTTTCGTCGTCTGTTTCCGCATAATAGGATTGGCGCGCGCTGTCGACTCGCTGGGCCAGTTCGGTTTCCGGCTCGCTGTGGGGCAGTGCTTCCAGCATGGCCTGGGCAGATTCGTACCGGGTTGCCGGTGCTATGGATAGCGCCTTATCAAGAACGGTTTGAATATTTTCGGGTAATGTTGCACAGGCGGGCAAGGACAATACCGGGTGCGCTTCCAGCTGGCGATACAGTTCCAGGGGATTGCTCACCGGCCAGGGTTTTTCTCCGGTAAGCATTTCGTAAAGAATCACACCCAGTGAGAAAATATCTGATGCCGGAGTTTGAGGTTCGCCTCGTACCTGTTCCGGCGACATGTAGGCCGGTGTGCCCACCGCAAAGCCTATGCGTGTGGTGTCGGGACCGGATTGCGCATTCTTGACGGTTTGCGCCGTGCCAAAATCGATGATCACAACACGGCCTTCGGTGGTTACCAGAATGTTGGATGGTTTGACATCGCGCCAGATAATGCCCTGGCTATGAACATAGTGCAGCGTATCCAATAGAGCGCGCATAATTCCCAGGGCTTCGGGAATGGGCAGTGCGCCTTCGTTAACCAGTAACCGGTGCAGCGTTACGCCTTTTAAAAACTCCATCACAATGTAGGGCGTATCTTCTTCAAAATTCACGTCCAGCATTTCCACAATGCCGCTGTGGTGCAGATTGCGTTGCACGGCCACTTCGGCCCGCAGGCGTTCCTGCAAACTGGAATCGGCAGAGAAAAAGTCCGCGTTAAAGTATTTAATGGCAACCACGCGGCCGCTGTGTCGATCCACCGCACGAAAGACCTGCGCGGATGCGCCTTGCCCCAGTTTTTCCAGCACCTGATAACGTTCGGAAAACACCTGGGTTTCCGGGGCGGGCTGCGGTGCTTTTTTCAGATCACGGTAGCGGCCCATTTCAATCAGGCGGCGCATCAGCAGGCGGTATTTCTCCGGGGCCTGGTGCGCCTCGGTGAGCTGGGTTTCGTTAATATCGGTAAAGCGCTCTACGTAATGGTGTTCGCACAGTACATCCAACAGCCCGGTGACCACGCGGGGAGCCAGTTCACGGGCCGGCGCAATACCGGCTTTCAGCTCGTGGGCTGCGGCATCAATCAGTTCGGCCAGGGTAAAAGGGCGGGTACCCTGCGACAGTATCCAGTCCAGAATGTAGTAAAGTCCCAGGCGTTGTTTATCCAGCCAGTCGGGCCGCAGTTCCCGGGATTGCTCACCCAAAATCTGTTCTTCATTTTGTGTCAGCATTTGGTAGAGTTCGGCATGAAAGCGCATTTGCCGGCGATCGTTTTCACTCAGTGACAGTGTGGTGAGCGTGCCATCCCAGCGAACCCGGTCGTAAAAGCCCCGCAGAATCCGCCGGGGAATGCCGCGGCCGGTATAGGCAAGGTAGCGTTTAAAATCCTGATACAGCTGGCAATCGTAATCGGACAGATTCAGTCTGTCTGCCAGAAAGGGATCGCAGATTTCATCTACCTGATCCCATACGGCCGGCAGGTACCGGGATTCGCTGAAGACGCTTTCATACACACTGTCGCCCCGTTGCACATCCTGTTGCCAGCGTTCGTGCAGCGATCGCCCGGCCACAAAGATAAAGCTGATGCCCGATGTGGTGAACAGGGTTTTTAAACTATGCAGTATGTCGGTCAGCGAGGTTTCGTTGCCACTGGCTTCGTCGATCTTGTCCAGTTCATCAAATACAAACAGCAGCTTGAGGCGTTTGGGTTTGGCAAAGGGGTGGAGCAACCGTCGCCACCCGGACGGTTTGAATCCGCGCACCAGTTGCTGGGCCAGTACCATTAAATCGTTTTCGGCACTGCGCTCATCATACGCCAGGTAATTGATATCGCGGCTGGTGCCACTGGTCAGTTTGCTGCTGAAGGTAAGCCATTTTTCCAGGCTGAGGGACGTTTCGCTTTGCTGGCTGCTGCTCAGGGCCAGCATGGCACTGGTGCGTAAAAACGCCAGCCGCAATTGTGCCCGCAGGGGTTTGGGCAATTGCCGCAGCAGTTTAAGGTCTGCCAGGCGATTATGAAGCTGTCGCAGAATAAAGTGCATCAGCTCCACACCGGACAGGGGGCGGGCGATGTTCAGGTACACGTCCAGTAATTCCGGCGCAGGATGTTCGTGGCTGTTTTGTTCTGCCAGAGTGTGTTTAAGGCGGATCAGCACATCGTGCACGAAGGTGGTTTTGCCCACGCCACGGTAGCCGGTAATCAGAAAGGCGCCGCCTTCAGACAGGTAAAGCCGGTTGGCGAAAGCCTCTACCATGCGGCCGCGGCGGGACTGGTTATTGAGGGCGTCCCCGGAGACGGGTTTGGAAGAAAACCGGAAATGGTCAACCAGTTGAATAGCCATGGTTTTTTGCTCCTGAAAAGCAAGGCACCCGTTACCGGGTTTTAACCGGATCGGACCATGACTACATGAACAGTGTATCCGGGGCGCTCTTTTCCCCTAGCATAGCACTTTGAAGATTTTTAACGAGTGGCAGCTTGCCCGGTGATTCCCCTGATTTGCCGGTAGCTGAATTCAAGCACCATTATCGCCAGTAAAGACATGCCGAGCATGGGTAACAAAACTGCCGCCACCAGTGTTATTGCAACTACTGCACGTTGCGCCGTGGCTACAGGGCCCGGAGCATGACGGGCAGGTGCGCCCAGGCTGCCGCCGGGTTTGCGTTTAAGCCACATGATCAGGCCGCTGACGGCCAGTGTTACCAGTCCCAGGGCGGTCAGCACGCCCAGCAGCTGGTTCCAGCGGCCAAACAGATGGCCTTCGTGGGCGGCAATACCAATGCCAATCACTTTATCGAGGGTGCGCTTGTCGGCGAAGGTGCTGAGATCTGTGACGATGCCTGTATGGCCATCTATCCAGGCAGTTTGCCGTTGCGGACGATTCTGGGTTTGCGATGCCAGTTTCCATTCATTGGTTTTGCTGTTGGCCACGGAAAGTTCGGCCGGCCAGGCAAAGCCAAGCCCTTTCGCGGTATCCAGCGTATGGGGTTGCAGATCAAAGTGGCTGGCGGCGGTGGACCGCCAGCTTTGTTGCCGGGCAGAGGATGAGGTGTTCCAGTCCTGGGTGGTTACGGATTCCACCAGGCGCCGGGTTTCCTTAAAGGCACCGCCCCATACGGTGGTCCAGGGCAGGCCGGACACCAGTAAAAACAGGGCAAAAAAAGCAATCCAGAAACCGGTAACCGCGTGCATGTCTTTCCAGAATAATCGGCCCCCCAGGTTGATGCGCGGGTAAATCACGCCGCCTGGCCCTTTGGCATTGCGCGGCCACCACAAATACAAACCGGTAATAAAAAGTACAATGGCCCAGCTGGCGGCAAGTTCCACCAGCAAGGAGCCGTTGTCGCCCATCAGCAGTTCCCCGTGCAGGTTTTTGACCCATTCCACCAGCACGCTGTGCGTTTCGGTGATGTTAAGCACCTCAAGCGTAAAGGGGTTTACGTAAACGTAATATTGGGAGCCCTCGTTGAGTACGCTGATTCTGACGGCATCATCCGCTTGTTGCGGTAGGCGATAGGCTGTAAAGCTGGCGCCGGGAACCGCATCAATGGCGGTTTGGATTTGCTGGTTGGGCAGGGCGCGTTCGGCGTTTACAGCGAGTCCGGTAAAATCGCTTTCCCGAAAGGCTTCTAGATCCGGTTTGAACAGGTAAATGGAACCGGTAATGGCCAGCAAAATAATAAAGGGGACGCAAAACAGACCGGCATAAAAATGCCAGCGCCAGATGGTGCGGTACAGGCGCTGGGAGGGGTTGGGAGTGCTGTTACTGGTCGTCTGCGTTTTCATGATTTGCCCTAGAAGTCGGCAGCTACGTTCAGGTACAGGGTACGGCCCGGCCAGGGGTGTGCCACATAATCGATGTCGTTGGTGATATTATCGATTCCCGCGCCCACTTTATAGTGCTCGTTAATCCGGTAAGTGGTTTTGGCACCGAATCGTGAGTAGCCATCCTGCGCACCATACACATTATCTTCGTCGTCCGTGTTGTCGAGGCGGCCGTAACTGTCGTGAGCGTATTGCCAGTTAAGTGCCGCCGACCACATGGTGGTCAGGTGGTAGGTAGCCAGCAGGTTGGCCCGCCATTCCGGCATTCTTGGGTAGCGGTTGCCTTCAATGCTGGGGTCAGGATCGTTTTCAGTGATTTCGGCTTTGGTGTAGGTAATATTAAAGCGTGTATCCAGGTGATCGATCAGCAGATTGCTGGCGTTTACAATAAACTCAACACCATGGGTTTGCACTTCGTCTACGGGGACAAAGGTTCTGATATCGCTGTTGAAGTCGGTTTGTGACTCGATCACGTTCTTGATGGTTTCCTGAAACAGGTTTATACGTACATAGCCCAGTGCGATGTCCTGTTGCAGCATCAGGTTGTGATGCAGACCATTCTCCGGTTTCAGTTCCGGGTTGGCAATGTTCTCGGTGTTGTAGGCTTTGTATTGGCTGAACAGTTCCTCAACGATGGGGAAGCGATAGGCTTTTGCCACTGAGTATCGAATGGTCTGGTCTTCCTGAGGCTTGTACCCCAGTGAAAACTTGGGAGAGAATTTCTGCTCCGATCTGCCGGGTACATCGTTACTGACAAAGGTGTCATTAACTTCATCAAATTCACCGTAGTAACCACCATGGCTTTTCCAGGATTCCGCGCGCAGCCCGAAACTGGTATTCCATTGTTGATTAATCTCGTAGTTCAGCTGGGCAAAGCCTGAGGTCAGTTCAGTTTTTCCGCCACTGTTGCTGTCTTTTTGCGATTTGCTACCGGCCAGGTAATTCTCGGAATCATAAACATTGACGTTCAGTTCGTAAGCTTCCCAGCGCAAGCCGGTTACCATGGAAAGTCCGGGCTGCCCCAGTTCTGCGACACGGAGTTTGACTTCGGCAGTCCGCCAGCCGGTATCATCGTAATCGGTAATTTGCCCTGTGCCATCGAAGGCGGGGTCTTCGGGGTTGGCGGCGGAGCTGCGGCTCTCATCGTTCAGTACGTCAAACTGGTTGATGTTGGCTTCCAGGCTCAGATTGCTGTTGAGCTGACCTTTTAACCGCAGGCCAACCGACAGGCTGTCGCGATCCAGCTCGTTCTCATTGATCCGGCTGGAGTCTGTGATTGCATAGTCTTCGCCATCCTGCGTAACTTCTCCGCTCCATACGGGATTACCATTGCTGTCGCGCAGATAGGTATCGCCGGTGTTTTCAGAAATACGATCTTCGTAGGCGATGTTCAGCAGGGCAGACCAGTCACCAAAATCGTAGCCGGTTTTGAACTTGTAGTTGCGGGTTCTGGTATCCACGACGCCGGTGTCACCGTAAAAATAACGTTCAGCGCCTACAGAGTTATTGTCCAGGGTACCGCCCGTAACAGGCGTGGTGCCGGCGCCCCCTGTTCCGGTATCACGAAAGGACTGTGGCTGGGCTTCGGTTTTCAGATGGTTGTAGGAAAAGTAATAACTCCAGTCTCCGATCTTGTCGCCTATCGAGGCAAAACCCTTGAAGCCGTCCAGGCTGTTGTCCGCCCCATAGGCATCAAAGTCCTGCTGGAAAAAGCTGCCGTCCATATGCACTTCAAAATCTTCGGGAATGGCGGTTTCGATCAGAACCACGCTGCCCATGGCATTGCCGCCGTATTCTGCTGAAAACGGCCCGTATAACACTTCTACCTGCGCAATTTCGCTGGCAGATACCATGGTCCAGCGGGGGGCGCCACTCCAGCGGGATTCCAGAAAATAATGCAGCGGCACCCCGTCGGCAAACACCATGGAGCGGCTGGTTTGAAACATATTGGAGCCACGAATCCCCAGGGTGCCGTTGGAATCGCCGATAAAACGGCGGCGTATGACGAGACTGGGTTCGTATTTTACGGTGTCTTCGGTGGTGGCGATGTTGATACTGGAAAAGTCTTCCGGGGTCAGCACGCTCACCGGGCTGGTGGCGCCGGCATCATGGGTATCCGGCTGTTTGGCCCAAACTCTCATTTCTTCCAGGGATTCGCTGGCGGCTGCATGGAAAGGGATAAGTCCGAAGGGAAGCGCCAGAACCAGGGCACCGGATACTGTTTTTTTCATTAACTACACCTGCAAAACGAAGACGGGTAAAAATCGGGCAGCAATGTGCCAGAATTCGACTTTGCAGAGAAGTGACATATTGTCGCAGGCAGGCCGGTAAAGGCTTGTTTTTATTGTGGTAATTGGTTGGTTTAAATCACCGGCATGCCGTGCATGACGGCCTCGAACTGGCTGAAGGGCATAAGCCTGAACTCGCTCTCTTCGGCCCGGGCGCTGACAATCCTGTCGCAACGGAAGGTGCGTATATCGTCTCTCAGTTCATCCCAGGCCATGATGTACCACACCGGCGATGACAGCAGCAGATAATGGGGCTGTATCACCCGCATGGTTTGTTCGTTGCTTCTGGCTTTGTATTTGATCTGGATCCGTTGCTGTAACAGGAAGGCCTGGCTGACGGAATCGGCCACCTTTTTGCTGGGCCAGGAAAAGCTTGATAGTACGTCAATGGAGGCGGAAGGGGCGATCAGCACTCTGGATTTGAGCCGGTTGACTTTGGTGCGCATGGCCGGGGAAAAGGAACCCACCAGCTTTCGCCGGATGCTTTCCAGGCTGGACATAAAAAACGGCGACTTCATTTGCTGGGCAATGGCAAGCGTAATCAAAAGGTCCACGGCTTCGGCATGGGTAAAGTTCACCGGCCGATATTCCACTCCCAGTGCATTCTTATGCCGCCGCCCCGGCCGCGGTCTGCCTCAATGGGTACGCCCTGTTCGCGAAGAATATCAATGTCACGGTTCAGGGTTCTGACACTCACACCCAGCTCATCTGCCAGGCTGGCCACTGTCATGGGGTCGCCGGACTTGAGACGGGATTTCAACAGTTCCAGCCGCTGCAGGCGGCTTGTGGTGGATGCACGCTTCATTTAAAAAAATATGCCACAAAATGGCATGTATTCCTATAGCTTTGTGTTTGTGGCTCCGGCGATTCGTGCCGGTCTGAATCAGTAGTAAACCAAGGAGAGTGTGAAATGAGCGAAGCTATGTCCGGACGCTGCCTGTGCGGCACTGTCACCTTTAGCGCAGTACCCGAAAAAGTGGCCACCGGTGCCTGCCATTGCAGCAAGTGTCGCAAGTGGAGTGGCGGTGTTTTATTTGGCGTGGAATGCAGTGAGCTGAACGTTAACAACCCCGACGCAGTGCAGGGCTTTCAGTCTTCCGAGTGGGGCGAGCGGTTATTCTGCAAGAATTGCGGCACCAATCTGTTCTGGCAGACTCTGGATCGAACGGTAAATGTGGTGTTATTGCAGGCGTTTGATGAACCGGAGAAATTTGAATTCACCGATGAGATGTTCATTGATGAGAAGCCGGCCAACTATACGTTTGCCAATGAAACCAAGAAGATAACCGGGGAAGAGTTTATGGCGATGTATGCGCCGGAGGGCTAGTACTCGGTAAAGGTGGATTTATGCAAAGGGCGAGTAGGCCATGCCGATCTTTATTTGGGGTAGAACTGGCCTATTTGCCCTTTGTTTACGCCAAGCACGTAAGTCACACCTTTGTGGGTGCCTGTTACACTGCCCACTCCTCTTGAGCCAATTTTGGCAAGTTTTGAGTGATTCTGTTTCATAACGCTATTAATGGCAGATTCGACTTGCTTTACCGATGTTTTATGGCTGAAAAAGGATTGATTCTGTTTTCTGATGCCTGAGCCATTCCAGTATTTTGGATGATGGCGTTCCAGAATATGTTTCATGCCGTTTTTTGTGAGCTTGAATGTGTTTCCTGCCACGTGATAATTCTTTCCTCTGAATTTTGAAAGTGCATTCTTCAGCTTGCTTGGATGAGCAACTCTTAATGGTTTGTTTCCGGGAGCGTATCGGCTCAATAACTTGTTTTTTATGTTTTTGGTGTTTTTGAAAGCCCGCAGTGATTGAGGCTTAAGGTTAACCTTTTTACCCTTCGGCAATTTGAAGTTGGGTTTCAGCTTTGTGCTGGCCGCTGCTTTCTTTTTCAGCGGATTGCGCTTGGCGGCAGGCTTTAAATTAGCCTTGGCCTTGGGTTTGGCTCTTTGAATTTTCGGTTTTGGTTTGGGCGGCGGAGGCGGTGGCCGCTTTACTGCGGCATAGGCAGAGTCATCCTGAAAAACAAGATCCACGCCCGTTGGGGTGTAAAAGCACAACAGGCTGGCAATCAGCGTGTAAAGTACCACGCGCATATCAGATCTCCCTGACGAACTTTTTCATGCCGCTGTAAACCCGGCGAAATATCTGCGGGTCCTGATCATAGGTGAGCGCCAGGCGCTTGGCATCCTGCAAGGCTTTTTCCCGGATCAGTTCCAGGCGCACGTGAGGGCTGTCCATAATAGCCTGATTCATGGCGTGCATTTCGTCCTGTATGCTGCCGCCTCGCTGGCGTGTCTGCCCCATGGCCACCAGGGGCCCCAGAAACGATTGCATGCCGGCGCTGATGGCTTCATTCATCCCTTTATCGGTCGTCATGATTTTTCGGGCAATTTGTTGTGACATGCTGGGATCAATTTCGGTGATGATGTTTTTATCGTTCACCAGAAACAGCAGACTGGTGGTTTCGTTAAAAAAGTTATGCATGGCTGACACATAGGTTATGTTCGCCAGATAGTCATTGCCCAGGCCGGAAACATCACCTTCGTAAAAGGCTTTGATCAGATCGGGTCGATTATAAACACCGGGATCAAACTGTACTGCCTGAGGCTGATATGACTGTGCCTGATACGGCTGGTTAGCATTGTAGCCGGAGCCATAGCTGGGTGTGGCTTGGGCCTGGGCCATGGCAGGGCTTTGCGCGGCATTTTCCACTTCTGCCAGCCAGTCGCGGGCTGGTGTAAAACCACCGTTAATCGCAGTGCGCAAATGGCTGGCGGCTTGCTGTAAATCGTCGGTGATATGCGCCAGGTAAGCTTCTGCCGCAGGGGATCCGGCATTGGCTGCTTTGGTCAGCAGTTCTTCGGCAAATTCCTCATCACCCTGCAGCAACGCCAGTCGTCCCAGGGCAAACAGGTACCGGGGTTCCTGCAGATTCGCTTCGGCATGGGGCAGGGCAAACTGAATTAATTCAGCGGCTTCCTCCAGGGGCAGACCGGCAACCTCGTCATCGGTAGCGCCTGTCAGCCCGGGAGGGTTCTGGGGATCATCGGGATGCGCTGCCATATCATCGATGGCGGTAAATGCCAGTTCGGCATCACTGATGTTGGCGTTGCCGGTGCTGGATGCTGGTAAGCCTGATACGGGATTACCGGTAGTTGCAGTGCCGGTAGCCGCAGCGATTTGCCCGGCTGATGCGGAAGATTGGCCGGTTGACCCTGTGTTGCCGGGTACTAAGGCCGCCTGCAATCCGGCTTTGCCGTTGGGGTAGAGCCATTCATAGGTCAGTGTTCCCTGATTGCGGGTAAGGCGCACGCCCGCGCCCTGTACACATTTGGTTTTGCCCCGTGTCAGGGTTTCTCTGAAAGTCACCTGATTGCTGCTCACTTGCATGGGGGTGAGGGTTCCCCCACAACCCAGATCCAGATAATTGGTGGTACCGGTGAGCTTGCCGTTACTTTCGCTGATATCTATCTGCAGGTTGTAATTGTCGGTGCCGCTTTTGCCCAGTATGGCGGCCTGCCACTGGCCGGCAAAATCGTCGTTACTGCCCTGTGCAGTCACAGGCAGCAGGAGAATGGATGTGAACGCACAGGCAAGCGGAGCACGGGAACTATTGGAACGCATGGCGGCAGTCCTTACTGATTCAGTCTTCCTGCAATGTTTTTACCACAGCAAAATGACGGTTGCACCTTAGAATAAACGTTTGGTGTATGGGTGGTTGAATAATGTTCAGGTTGTGCGGCTGTCCCAATCGACCCTGTTCGTGCGCTTTTTAGTCATGTTCAGCCAGCTGCCTGCGGGCTATATTGAATCAGATAAGGGCGCAGGAGCAGGGAATGAGTGATTCTGAAATCACTATATCAGCACAAACGTTAATGTTTCATATACAGCGCTTTCAGGAGCTGGGTGGTGTGTTACCGGAAGGTAGCCTGCTGGGCCAATGGGATTTAGCCGTAGAGTTGCTGGAAAACTCTGACCGACGCTTTCCCTTTACGCTGGTGTCTACTTCGGTTGAGTTTGCATCCCGGCAATTGCAGGATCCTGTGCTGGGGTTGAATGCAGTGGATAGTGAACGCTTACCCTATACAGACGTGTTCGAACTGTTGAGCAGGAATGCCGGCACACTGGAAGAATATATCCAGTTGCTTTCACGTTATTTTTGTCTCTTTACCGAAATCGGCATTTATGAAGTGCATCATAAAAAGCCGGCGTCGCAAGTGCTTTTCTGCCCCAGAGACCGGCGCATTACCAGTTATCACCAGGTAGATGGTGCCCTGTTGCTGGCGGCCAAAGTGATTCGGCAATACGCGGGCATCAAACCCTTGGCGGTCACTATTGATCATGAATGCCCGCCGGGCTGTGAGAGGGTTTATGCCGACAAATTTGGCGGTTGTGTGCAGTTTGGTGCACCCTTTGCTGCACTGGATTATGATCTGGAAGAAATGACCCGGTTGCGCAGGGTAACGGAAAAGCCGCTGATTGCGCCGGTGCTGGAACAACAGCGTGATGAATTGTACGGCGATGATGTGATAGAAAAAACGGTATTCCTGATACGCCGATTACTGATTCGCGGAGAACCCAAACGGGAACATATTGCCCGTGAACTGGCGTTGAGTTTACGCACCTTTCAACGGGTATTGTCTGGCCACAACACCACCTTTAAAGCCTTGCTGGAAGATACCCGCAAGCAGATGGCCATGGAGTATTTACAGCAATCCTCTTTCACCTCACAGGAAATTGCCTTGCTGCTGGGATACAGCGAAACAAGCCAGTTTTATAAGGCGTTCAAGCGCTGGTTTGGCAAATCCCCCGGTGACTTTCGTTAAGTGTCTCTGATTTACAGCAACAGGGATCTGGCTGCCAGCCAGTAAGCTGCCACACTGCCAACACCGTAGGCCAGCGTTTTTCCCGGCCATGTTCTTGTTTGTTGTCCCAGCCAGTAAATCAGTGGTGCGCATAGCAACACAAAAATAATCTGCCCGATTTCCACCCCCAGGTTAAAAAAGACCAGTGAAAACAAGCGGTGCTCCCAGGGGATACCCGCATCTGCCAGCACCGATGCAAAGCCCAGTCCGTGAACCAGCCCGAAGATAAAAGCTACCACTGCCGGCTGCTGTCGGGTGATGGTGTTACGGTTACGGATCAGTTCCATCGCCATGAATACAATGCTGAGTGCGATCAGCCATTCCACAAATGCCTGGTTGACGGTGATCAGATCAAGCGTTGCCAGCATCAGCGTCAGGCAATGGCCAATGGTAAATGCCGTAATCACCATAACAATCGCTTTGAACCGTACTGCGATTAATACTGCCAGCAGCACAAATGCCAGATGATCAAAGCCAATGGCAATGTGTTCCATGCCCATCAGCAGGTAACCGACGGCACTGTTATCCTGTGGGCTAGTGTCGGATGTTTTCCTGTCGGGATTTTCGTTGTTCGATAACACAAACCGGGTAGTGCCCGGCGCCAACAGCTGTTCTGCGGTTTGTCCTTCCAGTGTTTTCCAGTGAAAAAATACCTGTGACTTGTTACTGCCGCTTATTTCCAGCCAGTCCGGTTGGTGTGGTGGCTCACAGCTTACCTGCCATTGCCGGGTTTCCTGATTGTTCCGGTTAAACGCGTGGCTGCTGTAGCCCGTGTCACAGTGGGGCGGCAGCTGCAGCTCAACCCCTTGGGTGTTATCGGGTTTCCCCGGTTGGGTAACGTTGTTGGTTTGCTGAAAAATAACCTGCCAGTGGCCTTGGGAAACCTGTTGAACCGTCAAGCTTGCAAAGTCCAGTGCATGCGCGCCCGCATTAACACTGATTAAAGATAACCACAGCCCCAGCAGTACCGCCGCTGGGTGATAGCACCTAATTAAGAGCCACATGCTGCGTATCTTCTGTTGATTTTTTTGCGGTTGCTTTTGTTGGGGTTTCATTTGTTGATAGGGCTTCGGCAATATTTATCTGGTACTTGTCCACCAACGTTTGCTTGAGTAATCGCAGATTGGTTTGGGTGGTGGCTTGCTTCCAGGCGGCATAGACCCGGTCTTTGACTTCCGATAATTCCGGGTTTCGGGGTGGGGTTACCTTGTGGATACGCACCAGGTGTGTTCCGTAGGTGCTTTTTATCGGGCCCAGCCAGTGTCCTGTGGGTTGATTTTTCAATTGCCGGGCAAACTGCCCACCAAAAACACCATTGATCTTTTCTGCGTTCAGTCCGGTAAATTGCCGGCCCCGCAAAAAGTAGTCATCTTGCAGGGTGAGCGGGCTGCCGTAATCCCGCTGCAATTCAGTCAACAGCGCTTCGGCTTTTTCCATGCTTGTTGTTGAATGGCCGTTAATAAAGTGATGCTCAAAGCTGTATTGCGCCGGCAGTTCAAACTGCTCCGGGTGGGCTTTTAAATAGCGGGCCAGGTCTGATATCTCCGGTGCGCCGGGATTGGCCATACCTTCCAGTATAAAATTCATTTTTTGTATTACCCGGCGCTTTACCACTTCGTCGGCAACATCAAGGTTGTATTGCAGGCCTTCGCGATACAGGGCCAGGTCCATCACCGCATTGTCGATCAGTTGTTGCTTTTCTTCAGGCGTAGGGTGGCGCAGATAGGTATGATGAAACCCGGATTCAAGTTGATGAATAAAATCCTGGGTTATCTGTATCTTGTCCTGCGGTTCCTGAAACCCGGTTGACTGGGAAAGGTTGTAAACCACAAAACCAATCAGCAACAGGTGGCATAGTGGATCTTTTATAAAGGTACTTATCCGGTCTCTTAGGCGTTTTTTGGGGGAGACTGTTTTTGGAGTTGTTTTTATAGTCATTCGCGACATACTCACACCTTACTGATTTGCGTTGTGCCATATGGGCGACGTCCAGGCCCGTTCCTGAATGGTGTCGGGTATGGAGCCATCGCAGCAGGCCGCCAATGGGTGTTCGGCATCAATGTCATGGCAGGTCAGGTGCTGTTCTGCCATGGCCTGATTGCACTGCAGCCGGCTCCAGCGGCAAGTGGGGTTTTCCAGTACCCGGGCGTAGTAAAAAGCATTTTGTTCGGGTGAAAAGTCAGGGTCTTGCCAAGTGGCGCACAGGTTGGTGTAGCCTTCGCCCCAGGTTTCGCAGGTTTGCGTGTTGACACCTGCGGTGCTGTCAGGGTTGCCTGCTACCTCGTAGACTTTCTCGAAGGTTTCGCCGTTGGCTTCCCAGCCTTTAATAATCTGTATGCGTTGCAGTGGCGTGCCGGGGAAACGCTCGGAGCCGGCATCCATCATGGCGGTAACCGCAAAGGTCGGTGTTGATTGTCCGTTTTGCCCGGCAGGTAAATCGCTGCCCATGGGCACACCCAGTTCATAACCTTGCTCCACAAACTGATCGGACTGACACATGTCTTCCGGCAAATTCCAGCCACCAAAAAACCGGGTAATGATACGAGTACCACTGGTGGCATAGGTTTCCCGGCGTTGCATGTTGTCGAACAGGGCATGGCGGCTGTTCTGTTCTGCCCACACCACGGCCAGTCCGCCGGGGCTGTAGGGTTTCAAGGAAGCAAATCCCGCGATGTCTGCCAAGGCCTGACCCAGTTCGTTATCCGCGGCTGCCGCTACGCCAACGCGGGTTTCCAGGGTGCCGTCGTTTACGCCCAAATGTCCCTGAAAATCCTGCTCCTGAGTTGCACCCGGTGTGGCGTTGTGCGTATCGGTGCTGCCGATAAAGCCGAATTTAAACGGGTTTACGCCATTTCTTGACTGCTCTGTTAACCCCTGGCGCAGCGCGCCGCGCACAAAATCGGAAGGCTCTACACAAATGCCACTGAACCCGCCAAAGGGAATAATGGAATTGGAGCACAGCGGTTTGCAGTCAGGGGCGTCGCTTTCATCACCACTGCAGATGTTTTCCACCACCAGTTCAAAATCGCAAAATTCATCCTGGCTGCCGAAGGGCGCAGAGGCACTGTTAATACATTCTGATGCCCCTTTGTGCTGATAGATTTCTACCAGGGGTTCCATGCGCTGGCGTTGCGCAGCCAATTCGGGGCTGTACGGGTTTTTATGTTCCGTATAAGGCTGGAACATGGTGCCGCCACCCAGGTTAGAGTTGTGGGGAATGGTCAGCACTTCGCAGCCGTTGTTTTTGTCGGTGCAGTTGGCATCCAGCTTTTGCCAGAGTTCTTCCGGTTTGTCAGCGTCGAAATAACTGATGGGGGAATCCGTTACGGTGTCGTCTCTGAAAATCACATTGCGGTGCTGGTTGTTAATCAGCGGGGAACCGGTCCATTCATAGCCCACAAAACTGGTAAAGGAGCAACGCTGGCTGTTGTCGTAAGCTCGCTGGGCGGCATTCTGTATTTCATACCAGGCATCGGTAAGCCGTTTGTCGCAGAGTTCCGGGTGCAGCTTGCACATGCTGAGGGTTATCTTGCCGCCCGGTAAGCTGACGCCACCCAAACCCAATCCGAAAGCAACGGAATCAATCACCTTGTTGCCTTCCGGTGAGCCACGCATCACGCTGCAGTAGGCGCCGTAGTAGAGCAGGCTGTTGCGATTAAAGCAGAGACTGGTTTCTGCCAGAAACTCACTGTGATCCGTCACGCCGGCAAAATCCAGCGGCCGGTCCAGTTGAATAATACGATCTGAATGACCGTCTTTGTCGTACGGTGGCAGGGCCAGGGGTTCGCCTTTGGCAAAACGGTAGGCATCGAATGGCGTGCGGTTGGCACCTTGCTGGGCCGCATCCATAGAAAACCCGGTATGGATATGCAGGTCACCAAAGTAGGGATTTTTTAACGGGTTATAGTCCTGGCAGTCCCCCAGGGCGGGTTCCTGTTTGGTGGCGGGTGCTTCCACCTCTGGCGGTTTGGACATGCCGGTAAGGCCGAGCACGGCCACACCGGCCACAAGCATTTGGCTGACACGCAGATTCATGAGCTTTCCCTGTATTATTGTTATTGGCTACAGGGCTAATGCTAAGCAAGGGGGGAAGCCCTGCTCTAGGGGATAACGTGCCAAAATGAAAACCGGTAACTAAATACTAGACCGGGTCCCGGGGAATACGACGGCTGTCTCTGAATTTATTCTTTTTGTTTTCTTCTTTGGGAACGATCAGGGTGCGGGTGCCGGAAATACGGTCATGCCAGGTGTCGTTATTGGGATCGAACAGCACCCAGATATAGCCCAGCCCGAACGCCAGCAGCGAAAAGAAGGCGCCGATAAACCGAAGAATGCATTTGATCAGGTGGGGCGGGGTGCCGTCCAGCCGGGCATCGATTACTTTCAGGCGCCAGGCGCGCATGCCCAGGGTCTGGCCGCCGTGGGTCCAGAACCAGTAATAGAAAATAAAGGTGGCCCCCAGCAGCATGGGGAACAGGGTGTGTTGCAGTTGCTGCGGATTCTCAGCAGAGTCGATGCCGAAAATCATGGCATGAACAAAGCCGGTGGCGATCCAGATTGCCCACAGTATCAGCTGATCATAAATAATGGACATTACCCGGCGCCACAGATTGGCAGAAGGGTATTCGGTATAACGATTGTGTACGACCACAGCCTGGGCATTATCGCCACTGTTTTGCGCGTCGCTTTTTGAAGAAGGTTTGCTGCGGGAATTAAAGGCCGCCGATTTGTTGCGTTTCGATTTGCCCATGGCGAGGCCTTTTCTAATCAAATATCACTTTTTTAGCAAAGATCACTGCGATTGGTGCCTAGGGAGAGACTCGAACTCTCACTCCGTTGCCGGAAACGGATTTTGAATCCGTCGCGTCTACCAGTTCCGCCACCCAGGCACATTCTGAGATCGTCAGGATGCGCGATTATAACAGTGCCAATCAGAAGGTCAATAACAGTCGCCGCCCGCAAGCGGCCGGCAGCACCGTGCGGGGCCTTCAGCGCTTTCTGTTACCGGCGAAGAAACGTATAATGCCGGCCCCTGAAGCCATTGAACGATATTCCACCAGGATCCACTAGCCACCATGCAGCGCAGCGACTTTTCTTTTGAGCTACCCGATGAACTGATCGCCCGTTATCCGGCGGAGCAGCGCTCAGGCAGCCGTTTGCTGTGCCTGGAGCGATCCAGTGGTGTGGTTCGCGATCGCCGGTTTGCTGATATAGAGCAGCTGCTGAATCCCGGTGATTTGCTGGTGTTTAACAATACCCGGGTAATCCCGGCCCGTTTGTGGGGCCATAAAGCGACCGGCGGCAAGATCGAGATTCTGGTGGAACGGGTCACCGGGCAGGATGAATGTCTGGTGCATTTGCGTTCCAGCAAGTCCCCCAAGCCCGGCGCTGAACTCAATATAGAAGGGTTGGAAGAACCGGCCTTTGTGATGACTGAGCGCCAGGGCGAGCTGTTTCGCCTGCAGGCCCGGCAGGGGGATGTGATGGCGCTGCTCCAGGCCCATGGCCATATGCCCTTGCCTCCTTATATTGAACGCCCCGATGACCTGATGGATCAGGAGCGCTATCAAACCGTTTATGCCCGGCACCCGGGCGCCGTGGCGGCACCCACCGCCGGTTTGCATTTTGATGAACCTTTGCTGGAGCGCCTCACCCAAAAAGGTGTTAACCAGGCCTTCGTTACCCTGCATGTGGGCGCGGGTACATTTCAGCCGGTACGGGTGGATGACGTGCGTGAACACCAGATGCACAGCGAATGGCTGGAAGTTTCCCAGGCCACCGTGGACGCCGTGAAAAAGACCAGGGCTGCCGGTGGACGGGTGTTTGCAGTGGGCACCACCAGCGTGCGTTGTCTGGAAACGGCAGCGCGGGGGTTGCCTGTGGCAGATTTGTCCCCATTTACAGGGGAAACGGATATTTTTATTTACCCCGGCTATGAATTCCGGGTGGTAGATGGCCTGTTGACCAATTTTCACCTGCCGGAATCCACTCTGATCATGCTGGTCAGCGCCTTTGCCGGCCGGGAGAACGTATTGAACGCCTACGCCCACGCCGTGTCAGAACGTTACCGGTTTTTCAGCTATGGCGATGCCATGCTGATTGCCGACCAAGGAAACACAACCTCATGATGAAGTTCAGACTGATGAACCAGGATGGCCAGGCACGCCGCGGCGAGCTGGAATTTGCCCGTGGTAAAGTGCAGACCCCTGCCTTTATGCCGGTGGGCACCTACGGCACAGTAAAAAGCATGCTGCCCCGGGATATTGAGGAAATCGGTGCCGAGATTATTCTGGGTAACACCTTTCATTTAATGCTGCGCCCCGGCACCGAGATCATCAAAGAGCACGGTGATCTGCATGATTTTATGCAGTGGCAGGGGCCGATTCTTACGGATTCCGGCGGCTTTCAGGTGTTCAGCCTGGGCAAAATGCGCAAGATCACCGAAGAAGGCGTGACATTTCAGTCCCCCGTCGATGGCAGCAAGGTCTATCTGGATCCGGAAACCTCCATGCAGGTACAGCGGGATCTGGGCTCCGATATTGTGATGATTTTTGATGAATGCACCCCTTATCCCGCCACCGAGCAGGAAGCACGGGACTCCATGGAGCTGTCCCTGCGCTGGGCCAAACGCAGTAAAGATGCCCATGGCGACAGCCCCAATGCCTTATTCGGTATCGTACAGGGGGGCATGTACCCGGCGTTGCGGGAAGAATCCGCCAAAGGGCTGGCAGACATCGGTTTTGATGGCTACGCCATCGGCGGCCTGTCCGTGGGGGAGCCCAAAGAGGAAATGATCAGGGTGATCGATGGCCTGGCGCCCCATATGCCCAATGATAAGCCCCGCTATCTGATGGGGGTGGGCAAGCCCGAGGATATAGTGGAGGCGGTGCGCCGCGGTGTGGATATGTTCGACTGCGTGATGCCCACCCGTAATGCCCGCAACGGCCACCTGTTCACCGAAACCGGCGTTATCAAGATACGCAATGCCATTCACAAACACGATACCGGCCCGCTGGATGAGAGTTGTGATTGCTACACCTGTCAGAATTTCAGCCGTTCCTATCTGCACCATCTGGATCGCTGCAAAGAAATTCTCAGCTCCCAGCTCAATACCATCCACAATCTGCGCTTCTATCAGAACCTGATGGCAGGTTTGCGTCGCGCAATTGAACAGGGTAAATTGAGCCGCTTTGTGGAAGATTTCTATGCCCGGCGGGGGGAAACGGTGCCGCCGTTGTAGGGCAGCCAGGGCCTGTAAACAGCGGGTTCCCCGGCATTTGAATAACTTTTTTTTACGATTCTTTTTATTGGTTGTAACACGATCGAGGTAACTATGAGCTTTTTTATTTCCGATGCCATGGCAGAGCCGGCAGCAGGCGCTGCAGCCGGAGACGTTCCATTCTTTGCCAATCCGTTCTTTATGCTGGTGGTCATGGTAGTGTTTTTCTACTTCTTTATTATCCGCCCCCAGAACAAACGTAATAAAGAACATAAAGAATTAATGTCCAACCTCGGCAAGGGCGACGAAGTGGTCGTGGCCGGCGGTATGCTGGGCAAAATCACCAAGGTGTCTGATGACTACGTGGTGGTGGAAGTGGCAGCGAACACCGAAATCCGCTTCCAGAAAAATGCCATTACCAACACGCTGCCCAAGGGCACGATCAAAGGCATTTAATAAAAAGCTGATACGTTGAATAGCCCGGCACCTGTCGGGCTATTCATTTGATAACAAGACAGGGCGAGTCTCTATGCTCAATCAATACCCCCTCTGGAAGTACCTTCTCATTGTGGCTGCAGCAGTGATCGGGTTTCTTTATGCGGCACCCAACCTGTATCCGGATGATCCGGCCCTGCAGGTGTCTGGTGCAACCGCCACCACCGAAGTGGATCTGCTGGTGGTAGACAAAGCCAAAACCGCACTGAAAGAAGCTGGTCTGGAATACAAATCCTTTGAAAAAGTCGGCAACTCGGCCCTGTTCCGTTTCCGGAATACAGACGATCAGTTGCAGGCCAAAGAAGAGGTGAAAAACGCCCTGGGTAAAGAATACGTGGTGGCACTGAATCTGGCATCCAATACGCCGGACTGGCTGGAAGCCGTGGGTGCATCGCCCATGAAGCTGGGCCTGGACCTGCGCGGTGGTGTTCACTTTGTGCTGCAGGTGGATATCAACAAAGCCATGAAGACCCGCTTTGAAGATTACGTGGACGATATCAAGCTGCGCCTGCGGGAAGAAAACCTGCGCTATAAAACGCCCTTTGAGCGTACCGCCGAAGGCCTGCAGATTGAATTCCGCGAGGCCGAGGCGCTGGAAAATGCCCACGATCTGCTGCGCAAGGAATTCCGTGATTTTACCGTGTTGAAGAATGACAGCACCGATGCCTTTCTGCTGGATCTTACCCTGACTCAGGAAGCCCGCAAGGAAATCACCGATTACGCCATCTCTCAGAACCTCACCAGCCTGCGTAACCGGGTAAACGAACTGGGCGTGGCTGAGCCGGTGGTGCAGCGTCAGGGGGCTGACCGTATCGTGGTGCAGATTCCCGGTATTCAGGATTCTGCTGCCGCCAAGCGGATTATCGGTCGTGCTGCTAACCTGGAGTTTCGTCTGGTGGACTGGGAAAGCGATCCCATGACCACCCGCCGGGCACCGGCGGATGCTGAATTCATGGAATTCAAATCCGAAGGCCGTCAGGTCTTGTTGAAAAAATCGGTGATCGTGACCGGTGACCGGGTAATTAACGCCCAGGCCAACTACGACGAGAACGGTCGTCCTCAGGTGAATATTGATCTGGACAGTGCCGGTGGCAAACAGATGCTGCGGGCCACGGGAGACCATATCAAGGACCAGATGGCGGTAGTCTTTATTGAGCTGAAACCCGAGCCTTACACCGTGATGGAAGATGGCAAGGAAGTTCAGAAAGTCCGCACTATTGAAGAACGTTATGTGATTAACGTGGCCACCATTCAGGCTGCCCTGGGTTCCAGTTTCCGGATTACCGGCCTGGACAGCCCGGCGGAATCTTCTGAATTGGCCCTGCTGTTACGTGCCGGTGCTCTGGCGGCTCCCATGTATTTTGTGGAAGAGCGGACCGTTGGTCCCAGCCTGGGTCAGCAGAATATTGAAGCCGGCTACACCTCATTGATTGTCGGTTTCTGCCTGGTGCTGGTGTTTATGCTGATCAATTACCGCATGTTTGGCCTGATCGCCAACCTGGCCCTGCTGCTGAACCTGGTGTTGCTGTTTGCCTGTATGTCCATGATCCCTGGTGCCACCCTGACCCTGCCCGGTATGGCCGGTATCGTGTTGACGGTGGGTATGGCGGTGGATGCCAACGTGCTGATCTTTTCGCGAATACGGGAAGAGCTGGCCGCCAAGGCAACGCCACAACAGGCCATCCATGCCGGTTATGAACGGGCCTTTGTGACCATTCTGGATGCCAACATCACGACCTTGCTGGTGGCGCTGATTCTGTTCCTGTTTGGTTCCGGGCCGGTCAAAGGCTTTGCGGTTACCCTGTCCATCGGGATTCTCACCTCCATGTTCACTGCGATTTTTGTGAGCCGTGGCTTTGTTAATCTGATCTACGGCAACAAGCCGTTGCAGACGCTGAAAATCTAGCCGGTCAACAGGAGCATATAGTGAAGACAACCAACTTTAAATTTATGTCTTATCGCAAACTGGCCATGACCCTGTCGGTGGTTTTGTTTGTATTATCCGTTATCTTGCTGGCAACCCGGGGGCTGAACTATGGCCTGGATTTTACCGGTGGTACCCAGGTAGAAGTGGCCTATCCGCAGGCCGTGGCGGTGGATGAAGTAAGAAGTCAGCTCGCCGAAGGCGGCTTTGCTGATGCCTCGGTGCAGCACTTTGGTAAGCCAACGGAAGTGCTGGTGCGTATTCAGCCGGAAGAGGGCGAAGACAGCGCCAAGCTGGGCGACCGAGTATTCCAGACGTTGCTGGACGCGAACCCTGATGTGGAAAAAAAGCGTATCGAATACGTGGGTCCGCAGGTGGGCGAGGAACTTCGTGATCAGAGTGGGTCGGCCATGATTTTCGCTCTGATCCTGATGCTGGTTTACGTGACCCTGCGCTTTCGCTTCAAGTTTGCGGTGGGTGCCGTGGCTGCCTTGTTCCATGATGTCATCATAGTGCTGGGATTTTTCTCACTGACCCGTCTGGACTTTGATCTTACCGTGCTGGCGGCGGTACTCGCCGTGATCGGTTACTCCCTTAACGATACCATCGTGGTATCGGACCGAATCCGGGAAAACTTCCGCACCGACCGCGGTGGAAATGCCGAGGCCATTATCGACAACTCCCTCAACCAGACCCTGGGCCGTACCCTGATGACATCTATCACCACCTTGCTGGTACTGGTGGCGTTGGCGCTGCTGGGGGGTGAGCTGATCAAGTCATTTGCCGAAGCGCTGATTGTGGGTGTGGTGATTGGTACTTACTCGTCCATCTATGTGGCCAGCAATATCCTTATGGCCATGAATATCTCACGAGAGGATTTTCTCGAGCCCGAGAAGGACGAAGACATTCAGGATATGCCCTGACGGGCAATGGTAATTACCTGGGGCGGCGGGGGATGTCGTTCCGGGTTTCTACCGGAATGGGCCGCAGTTCGGGGTCCTGATGGTACAGGTTGCCAAGGCTCAGGTTATGGAAGAATTCCGCGAGCATCTCTTTGATGGCCTGCCAGTTCATAAGCATATCCTCGTTCAACCGCTGCTCCGGATGCAGCGCACAGTAAAAAGGCCATGAACTCTTGCTCATGGCCTTTTTCAGTATAGGCAGGAATTTCCGGTTTGGCTATTTTTTGATCGTGTGGCGGCAGATGGTCTGCATCAGCGGCTTAAACAGCTTAGGCGGCGCACAGGCAATATCACCGGTTTCCATGTGCTTCATGCCGCCTTTCAGGTCGCCACTCAGGCCGCCGGCTTCTTTTACCAGCAGCACGCCGGCCGCGATATCCCATTCATTCAGACCGAATTCCCAAAAGCCGTCATAGCGGCCCGCCGCTACATAGGCCAGGTCCAGGGCAGCCGAACCCTGGCGGCGAATACCGGCGGTGGTGACCGCAAGATCCTGGAAGATGTTCATATAGGTATCCAGAATGCCGCGCTGATCCGGGCGGAAAGGGAAGCCGGTGGCTAACAGGGTGCCTTCCAGCTGTTTGCGGTCAGTTACGCGGATACGCCGGCCGTTGAGCTGAGCGCCCCGACCGCGAACTGCGGTAAACTCTTCTTTTTTAATGGGATCATAGACCACGGCAGCTTCCAGCTGGCCTTTGACTTTCAGGGCGATGGAGATGGCGAAATGGGGAACGCCATGGATGAAATTGGTAGTGCCATCAAGGGGATCGATAACCCAGACAAAGTCCTTGCCTTCGCCGGTACCTTCCCGCAGGCCGGATTCCTCACACAGAAATCCGTGGTTGGGGTAGCGTTTGCTGATGCCTTCGATCAGGCTTTCCTCGGCAGCACGATCAACCTGGGTGACGTAGTCATTGGTGCCTTTGGCTTCGACGTTGATATCGATCCGGTCGATATCATCAAAGGCGCGTTCAATCAGTTTGCCGGTTTGGCGAGCCACTGACAGGGCTGTGTTAAGCATGGGTTGCATGGACAGGTTACCTGAATGCTGAAAATTGCCTGGAAAGCTGGGTTGTCAAAGAGCGGCTGAGAGGACTCAGCAAGGCCGGCGATCATAGCAAAAAAATGCCCCGGGGCGTACAGCTTTGTTGCAATCTGCTACTATTGCCCGCCTTTCCCCATGCAGTAAAAGGTAGTGAGCATGATATCCCCTGACAACATCCGTATCGTGATGATCAACACCAGCGATTCCGGCAATATCGGGGCGGCTGCCCGGGCCATCAAAACCATGGGTTTTTCCCGGCTGTATCTGGTGGAGCCCCAGGATTACCCCAGCGGCAAGGCCACAGCCCGTGCCTCGGGTGCGGCGGATGTCCTGCATCAGGCCGTGGTGACCGGAACCCTGGACGAAGCCCTGGAAGGCAGCCATCTGGTGGTGGGCACCAGTGCCCGTATGCGCAGCATCCCCTGGCCGGTGATGACGCCCCGGGAGTTCGCCGGCATGCTCACCAGCGAACGGGACGAATCCGAGGTCGCTATCGTATTCGGCCGCGAGGATTCCGGCATGACCAACGACGAACTGCGCCGCTGCCACTACCATGTGTCCATTCCCAGTAACCCGGAATACGGCGTGCTGAACGTGGCGTCGGCCATTCAGCTGATTTGCTATGATTTGCGCATGGTCCTGATTGAGGCGGCCAGTGCCGCGGAAAATGCTGAAAAGCCGGAAATGGTTCTGTCCCGCACTGAGTGGGATGCGCCGCTGGTGTCGTCGGAAGACATGGAACGCTTCTTCCAGCATCTGGAACAAACCCTGCTTGATATTCGCTTTTATGACCCCAATAATCCTCGACAGATCCTCACGCGAATTCGCCGCCTTTTCAGCCGCACCCGTCTGGATCAGTTGGAAATGAATCTGATGCGCGGCGTGCTGGCCCGGGTCCAGCAGTTGGTTAAAGCCGATGACACCCCGTCGTCTTCAGGCGAACAAGTCGAAACAGGCGAAAAAAACGCCAGGTAACGGAGTCCCAGTATGTTCGAGCAAGTGAAAGAAGATATTCAATCGGTATTCCATCGGGATCCGGCTGCTCGAAACGGGCTGGAAGTGATCCTGAACTACCCCGGTCTGCACGCGGTGATGCTGCACCGGGCGGCTCACAGGTTGTGGCAGAAAGACTTCAAGCTCACCGCTCGCCTGATTTCTACCTTCAGCCGCTGGCTGACCGGTATCGAAATCCACCCCGGCGCCAAAATCGGCCGCCGCTTCTTTATTGATCATGGTATGGGGGTGGTGATTGGCGAAACTGCTGAAATCGGCGACGATGTGACCCTTTATCATGGTGTCACCCTGGGGGGCACCACCTGGAACAAAGGCAAGCGCCACCCCACGCTGGGTAATAATGTGGTAGTGGGGGCCGGTGCCAAAGTGCTGGGCCCGGTGACTATTGCACACGACGCCCGGGTGGGCTCCAACGCCGTGGTCACCAAGGACGTGCCCGCGGGCGCCACGGCTGTGGGTATTCCTGGTCGCGTCATCCGCAGGGTGGAAGAAGAAGGCGGCGCCCAGGAGGCCCGCCGCAAGGCCATGGCGGAAAAAATGGGCTTCGATGCCTATGGCATGACCCCGGATATGCCGGACCCCATCGCCAAATCCATTCATAACATGCTGGATCACATGCATGCCGTGGATCAGAAAATCTCCGGTATGTGTCACGCCCTTAAGGAATTAGGCAGCAACTACTGCGACGAACAGCTCCCGGAGCTGGATAACGAGACCTTTGACGCCGTGTGCGGCGACTGCGACCTGCCGGAAAAGGACGGGGAGCATGCTGAACAGCCGGTAGACAGGGCGGTTGAATCCTCTACGAAAAGTTAACAGTGTAAATAAGAACTGTTTACGCCTGCTTTTGGTTGAAAAAGTTGACTGTTTTAGTCAGACTTAAATCCAAGTGTCTTACTCGGAAAATCAAGGTGAGATGACACGCTTTTTCTATGAGGATTGAACCATGAAGTTGACAACCAAAGGTCGATATGCGGTAACGGCACTTTTAGATCTGGCATTGCATGCTCGCAAGGGGCCGGTGAGTCTTGCGGATATTTCTGAGCGTCAGGAGATTTCCATCTCCTATCTGGAACAACTGTTTGCCAAATTACGTAAAAACGGACTGGTTAAAAGCGTACGCGGGCCCGGGGGTGGTTACCGTCTGAGTCGCGAGGCGGATGCCATTTTTGTGGCGGAAGTCATTGATGCAGTAGATGAATCACTGGATGTCACCCGCTGCGAAGGTCGTGGCGACTGCCAGAACGGCGAGCGCTGCCTGACCCACGATCTGTGGATGGACCTGAGCAACCAAATCCACAAATTTTTAAGCGGTATCAGCCTGCAGTCCCTTGTAGATCGCGCAGAAATCCGTAAAGTTGCCGAGCGCCAGGACAACTACCAGCAAAAGCACCGCGAGCAGCGTTCTGATGTCTCCTCGGATCTGAGTTCTGTCATCAGTATTATCGATTAAATCATCTGTGCCTGTTCGCTCTGCTGTCGGGCTGGTCTGGTGTTTGGGGGAGGGCAGTGTAATGGCTGCCCGCAATGACCTGAAAAGACTGCAAAGACCGAGAAGACTGTAGAGCGCTGCACACAGCCGGCTGTACAGGCTGTGGCAAAGAAAGAGGAGCAGGCAGTGAAACGTCCAGTGTATCTGGATTACGCGGCGACCACCCCGGTTGACCCGCGTGTCGCCGATAAAATGATTCAATACCTGACGCTGGACGGGGAGTTTGCCAACCCCGCTTCGCGTTCCCATCTTTACGGCTGGCAGGCCGAAGAAGCCGTGGAAACCGCCCGCCAGCAGGTAGCCGACCTGCTCAATGCCGATTCCCGGGAAATAGTCTGGACTTCCGGGGCCACCGAATCCGATAACCTTGCTATCAAGGGCTATGTTCAGGCCAACCGCAGCAAGGGTAATCACATCATTACCTCCGCCATCGAGCATAAAGCCGTGCTGGATACCTGCGCCTGGCTGGAAGCCCATGAAGGTTTTGAGGTGACATACCTGCAGCCCGATGCCAACGGCATTATTACCCCGGACAGCCTTCGCGATGCCCTGCGGGACAACACCTTGCTGGTGTCCCTGATGCACGTGAACAATGAAATCGGCACTATCAATGATATCGCCGCCCTGGGGGAGATTGCCCATGAGGCCGGTGCGGTATTCCATACCGATGCCGCGCAGAGCGCCGGCAAGGTGGCGCTGGATACCCGCTTACTGCCCGTTGATCTGGTGTCGCTTTCCAGTCACAAGATTTATGGCCCCAAAGGCGTTGGCGCCCTGTATGTGCGCCGTCAGCCCACGGTGAAGCTGGCCGCCCAGATCCACGGCGGTGGCCACGAGCGGGGCATGCGCTCCGGTACCCTGGCTACCCACCAGATTGCCGGCATGGGTGAAGCCTTTACCATCGCAAAAGCCGAAATGGCAGAGGAGGCCCTTCGGGTGCAAGCTATGCGTAAGCGGCTCTGGCAGGGGCTCCAGACCCTGGAAGGTGTCAGCCTGAACGGTGATACCGAACAGCGGGTTTCCGGCATTCTCAATGTGTCGGTGGCCGGAGTGGACGGCGAAGCCCTGATGATGGGGCTGGGGGATCTGGCCATATCCTCCGGATCGGCCTGCAATTCTGCCAGTGTGGAGCCTTCCTATGTGGTTTCGGCGCTGGGCGTGGATCGCCAGCGGGCCCTGGCGGCCCTGCGGTTTTCCCTGGGGCGCTTTACCACGGAAGAAGAGATCGATTTTGCCGTCGAAACCGTCACCAAAGTGGTGCGGGGCATGCGTGGCGAGTAGTTTTGCACTGGAAAGCTGTTATAATCGCGGCCCTCAAGATTACCGGAAAAACCACAGATAACTTTGGAGATTTGGCATGGCCGTAGAGCGCACTTTATCCATCATCAAGCCTGACGCAGTAGCAAAAAACGTCGTTGGCGAAATCTATACCCGTTTTGAAAAAGCCGGCCTGAAAATCGTTGCTGCCAAAATGATGCAACTGGACGACGACAAAGCCGGTGGTTTCTACGCCGAGCACAAAGAGCGTCCTTTCTACAAGGATCTGGTGGAATTCATGACTTCCGGCCCGATCGTTGTACAGGTGCTGGAAGGTGAAAACGCCATCGCCCTGAACCGTGAACTGATGGGTGCTACCAACCCTCAGGAAGCCGCCGCAGGCACTATTCGTGCAGATTTCGCGTCCAGCATCGATGCAAACGCTGTGCACGGCTCTGACAGCCCGGCCTCTGCCGAGCGTGAAGTGGCTTATTTCTTTGCTGATAACGAGATCTGCCCGCGCACCCGTTAACAGTTGAGCTTGTTCTGGAAACAGCGTAGTTTGAGGTCAACCACCTCGCTGCGCTGTTTTTGTATGGTTTTTTTATAAAGTTTGCAGGTTTTTACCCCATGAGTACCACCGAACGCACCAATTTACTTGGCCTGACCCGCCCGCAGTTAGAGGCATTTTTTGCCGATCTGGGCGAGAAGCCATTCCGGGCCCGACAGGTGCTCAAGTGGATGCATTTCTACGGGGTGGACGACTTTGATCAGATGTCCGACCTCAGCAAGGCTCTGCGGGGTAAACTGAAGGACCTGGCCTGCATCGAAGCGCCTGCAGAAGAGTATTATCACCTGTCCGCCGACGGTACCCGCAAATGGGTGCTGCGCCTGGATGAGAAGAACTGCGTGGAAACCGTGTTTATCCCGGAAGGCAAGCGCGGCACCCTGTGTGTGTCCTCCCAGGTGGGTTGTGCCCTGGATTGCAGTTTTTGCTCCACCGGCAAGCAGGGCTATATGCGCGATCTGACGGTGGCTGAGATCATCGGCCAGATGTGGGTGGCCAATAAATCCTTCGGGGTGCCGGACAACAAAGGCCACCGCAATATCACCAATGTGGTGATGATGGGCATGGGCGAGCCGCTGCTGAACTTCGATAACGTGGTCGATTCCATGGCCCTGATGAAAGATGACCTGGCCTACGGCGTGGCGAAGAAGCGTGTCACTCTGAGCACTTCCGGCATCGTGCCGAAAATGTACGAGCTGTACGATGCCATCGATGTGTCCCTGGCTGTGTCACTGCACGCCCCCAACGATGCCCTGCGCGATGAGCTGGTGCCCGTGAACAAGCGCTATCCGCTGGATGAGCTGCTCAAGGCCTGCAGAGCTTATACCGACCGTTATGCCGATGGCCGCCGTGTCACCATGGAATACGTGCTGTTGGAAGGCGTGAACGATACCTTTGAACATGCCCATCAGCTGGTGGAGCTGCTCAGGAATATTCCCTCCAAAATCAACCTGATACCTTTCAATCCTTTCCCCCATGCCCCCTATAAAAAGCCCAACAACATGCGGGTGCGGGCATTTCAGGATGTGTTGATGAAAGCCGGGTACGTGACCACCGTCCGAACCACCCGCGGAGACGATATTGATGCTGCCTGCGGGCAATTGGTTGGCCAGGTTCAGGACAGAACGCGACGCTCTTCGCAGTGGCAGCAGAAAATTCAGCCTACAATAATAGAAGTGAATGATATTTCAGGCATTAACCGCTGAAACTTAAAGTTAAATATTCTGGGAATGCAAAGAGGTTTATGGCGACTCGAAAGGCACTGAAACTTGGTTTTATCTCGGTAACAACGGCGCTGCTGTTGTCTGCCTGTGTCACAGTGGAAGACCCCACAGCGCTGTCGCGAAACAAGGACCCGGAAAAGGCGGTGGAAGTCTATACCAAGCTGGGCATCAAGTACCTGCAAAAGCGGGATATGGAAAACGCCTCCAGAACCCTGAAACGGGCCTATGATATTGACCCGGATAGCCCGGTAGTAAACAATGCCCTCGCTTTGTTCTACACTGTAGAAAACGAACCTGAACAGGTAGTTAAGCATTACGAGGCGGCCCTGGAGGAAGATCCCGAATTTTCCGCCGCCCGAAACAACTATGCCGCCTACCTGTTTGAGCAGGAGCGTTACAGCGAAGCCATCAAACAACTGGAAATTGCGGTCAAGGACTACCGTTACACAAGGCGCTTTCAAAGCTTCGAAAACCTGGGGCTCTGTCATCTGGAACTGGGTCAAAAGGAAGAAGCGGAAAAAGCCTTCAAGCGCGCATTGCAGCTGAATCCCCGCCAGCCCCGGTCATTGCTTGAAATGGCCGATCTGCGTTATCAGCAGGGCGATTATCAGACTGCCGCGGCCTATCTGAACCAGCTGGACAAGCTGGGCGTAAAACCCACTGCCCGCCAGCTGTGGATGGAAATCCAGATCAGCCGGATGCAGGGTGACAAGAACAAGCTGGCCAGCCTGGCGCTGGCCCTGAAAAACCTGTTCCCCCTGTCCCGGGAATACAAAGCCTATCTTGAGTCTCTCAAGAGTGAACCCAAAGCGGCCAGCCAATAAATTATGAGTAACCTGCCGGTAGATCATCAGCGAAACGAGCAGCCTGCCAATGATGCGGGCTACACGGCGCTGATGGCGGTAAAACCCGGTGAGCGCCTGCGCGAAGCCCGCAATGCCCGCAAGCTGGACCTGGAAGCCGCCGCAGAGCAGATGAATCTGTCGGTGTCGGTATTGCGCGCTCTGGAAAACGATGATTACCGGGCCCTGCCCAGTTCCACTTTTATTAAAGGCTATATTCGCAGCTACGCCCGCATGTTGCGCCTGCCCCCGGATGATCTGGTACGTGCTTTCGAATACCAGACCGGGGTGCACAGCTCCATGGATGAGCAGCATCCCCTGCCGGAAAAAGTGGTTAAAAAAGGTCCGCCCAAGGCCCTGTTGCTGGTGGCTTTTCTGGCGTTGCTGGGGGTGCTTTATCTGCTGTTTTTTACCGGCGGTGAAGATGCCGCCGACAATGAGGCGCCGGCTGCCGCCGCTTCGCAAACATCGGAAACTTCAGAGGCAGCCGGAGAAAGCGCCGCCGGGTCAGAGGCGGACTCCCGCCAGCTGATCGATCCGCCGGTGATTGAATCCCGGACGGAACCTTTGCCCCGGGCGGAAGAGGCCCCGCAGCAGCCGGAGGCGTCCGCGCCAGCCGCATCACCGGTAACCGCTGAGTTTTCCACTGCGGAACCCCCGGCCACTGCAGTGCGGGAGCCGGAAAACCAGGTGGCTGAGCCTGTATCGGAATCCCCGACAGCGGAGAATAACCTGCCAGAGCCCACCAGCGGTTTCGAATCCGGTGCGGCAGGTGTGCTGCGCATGAGCTTCAGCGATGACTGCTGGGTGGAAATCCGAAATCCCCAGGGCAAACTGATCCACGGCAACCTGCATCGCGCCGGCAGCGTCTATGAAAAAACCCTCACCGAGCCCTTCGAAGTCAAACTCGGTAATGGAAATGCCGTGCAGCTTTCATATAATGGGGACCCGGTGGCGGTTGCGCCGTCTAAGCGTACCAGCGTGGCCCGTCTTAGCTTCGGTCAATAGCCTCCCGATATTCAACATTTTACTCTGAAATCAGTCAGTTAAGCCGCTATACCCGGCTTGGAGAGTTCCATGCACTTCGAATCGCCCATAAAACGCCGCAAGTCACGCCAAATTAAAGTCGGTGATGTTCTGGTAGGCGGAGACGCCCCCATTAGCGTCCAGAGCATGACCAACACGGAAACCACCGATGTTGAGGCCACCGTAGGCCAGATTCGTCGCCTGGAAGATGCCGGGGTGGATATCGTTCGGGTATCGGTGCCCTCCATGGATGCTGCGGAAGCTTTTGGCGAAATCAAGAAGCAGTCCAATGTGCCCCTGGTGGCGGACATTCATTTCGATTACAAGATTGCCCTGGCGGTGGCCGAAAAAGGCGTGGACTGCCTGCGCATCAATCCCGGCAATATCGGCAAGGAAGAGCGGGTACGTGCGGTGGTGGATTGCGCCCGCGACAAGGGAATTCCCATCCGGATCGGCGTCAACGCCGGTTCCCTGGAAAAAGAACTGCAACGCAAGTACGGCGAACCCAATGCCGAGGCTTTGGTGGAATCCGCCATGCGCCATATCGACATTCTCGACCGTCTCGACTTTCAGGAATACAAACTTAGCCTGAAAGCCTCCAACGTGTTCATGACGGTGGATGCCTACCGCCTGATTGCCTCCCAGATTGAACAACCCCTGCACCTTGGGGTCACAGAAGCCGGCGGTTTGCGTTCCGGCACCGTCAAATCTTCCGTTGCTTTGGGGGCTCTGCTGATGGATGGCATCGGCGATACCCTGCGGATTTCCCTGGCAGCAGACCCGGTGGAAGAGGTGAAAGTGGGCTTTGATATCCTCAAGAGCCTGGGCCTGCGCACCAAAGGCATTAACTTTGTGGCCTGTCCCAGCTGTTCCCGCCAGAACTTTGATGTGATCAAAACCATGAATGAGCTGGAAGCCCGCTGCGAGGATATTCTCACCCCGCTGGATGTGGCCGTGATTGGTTGCGTGGTGAACGGCCCTGGTGAAGCCAAGGTAGCGGACATTGGCCTGACCGGTGGCACCCCCAGCAATCTGATTTTTAAAGACGGTAAACCCAGCCACAAAGTGCAGAATGAGCAGCTGGTGGACGAGCTGGAGCGTCAGATCCGCGAAAAAATCGCCGAAGTGGAAGCCGCAGGTGGCGAAACTCCCGGCAAGATCACCATTGGCGCATAGTGCGGCAGGCCCGGATCCGGTATAATTGCGCGCTTGATTTTTTAGCCAACAGACGGATTTACCTTGAGTAAGAAGATTCAAAAGATTCGCGGCATGAACGATATCCTGCCGCAGGATTCGGTGAAATGGAGCTATCTTGAAGATACGGTGCGCCGGGTGCTGAACAGCTATGGCTATGGCGAAATCCGGCTGCCGATCATGGAGTTCACCGACCTTTTCAAGCGAACCATTGGTGAAGTCACCGATATCGTTGAAAAAGAGATGTACACCTTTGAGGACCGCAACGGCGAGAGCCTGACCCTGCGCCCCGAAGGCACCGCCGGTTGTGTGCGTGCCGGAGAGGAAAACGGCCTGCTCTACAACCAGATTCAGCGCCTGTGGTATGCCGGCCCCATGTTTCGCTATGAAAAACCCCAGAAAGGCCGCTACCGCCAGTTTCACCAGATCGGCGTGGAAACCTTTGGCCTGCAGGGTCCGGATATTGATGCCGAAGTGATCCTGCTCACCGCCCGTTTGTGGCGCGAACTGGGCTTGATGGAGCATGTCACCCTGCAGCTGAATTCCCTGGGCAGCAATGAAGCCCGAGCAGCCTACAAGCAAAGCCTGGTGGAATACCTGTCGGCCCGCAAGGATCAGCTGGATGAAGACAGTCAGCGCCGTCTTGATTCCAACCCGCTGCGTATTCTCGACAGCAAGGATCCCGGTACCCAGGCACTGCTGGCGGATGCTCCCTCGCTGACGGATCACCTGGATGACGAATCCAGAACGCATTTTGAACAGCTCAAGGCCACGCTCGATCAGGCCGGTGTGGCCTATGAAGTGAACCCCCGCCTGGTGCGTGGTCTGGATTATTACTGCAAAACCGTGTTTGAGTGGGTCACCGAAGCCCTTGGCGCCCAGGGCACAGTCTGTGCCGGTGGCCGCTACGATGGTTTGGTGGAACAGCTGGGTGGCAAGGCAACCCCGGCGGTGGGTTTTGCCATGGGGGTGGAGCGCCTGGTGCTGTTGCTGGAAACCCTGACAGACGACACCCGGTTCAGCAATAACCCGGATTTTTACGTGATGGGCATGGGCGAGGCCGGTCAGCAGCAGGCCCTGTTGCTGGCAGAAACCGTACGTACCCAGTTGCCCAATGCGCGGGTACTGGCTCATTGCGGAGGCGGCAAGTTCAAAAAACAGATGAAAAAGGCCGATGACAGCGGCGCCAGTTTTGCGTTGATTCTGGGTGAAGACGAAATCGCCAATAACACCGTGGGTGTGAAATTTTTGCGTGAAGAGGCTGAACAGATTACTCTGCCTCAGTCTGAGATCGCTGACTATTTTAAAAGCCGTTTAAACGGATAGGAGATAAATAAGTGGACGTTTACCGCACAGAAGAAGAACAAGTTGAAGCGATAAAGAAATGGTGGCAGACCAACGGTAACAATATCCTGATCGGTATTGGTCTGGCGATATTTGCGGTGTTCGGCTGGCAATACTGGCAGGACAGCGAACGTTCCGCCGGTGAAGCGGCATCCATGGTGTATGATCAATTGCTGCAGGCCAACGAAAAACTGGCCACAACCTCAGCCGACAGTGAAGACTATGCCACCGAAGTGGGCAATCTGAATCATCTGGTAGCACAGCTGAAAACAGAGCATGGCGAAACCCAGTACGCGGTATTTGCGGCCATGTTCGAAGCCAAGTACGCGGTGGAGCAGGGCGACGCCAAAAAAGCGGAAGAATCCTTGCGCTGGGCACTTACCAATAACCAGTCCGAACCCAACCGTCTCATCATTCAGTTGCGTCTGGCCCGGGTAATGGCCATGCAGGGCGAGCATCAGGCTGCCCTGGACATGATCGAAAAAATCGATGCCGGTGCCCAGACCACGGCCTATGAAGAAGTGAAAGGTGATCTTTACCAGGCGCTTGGTCAGCCGGACAAAGCCCGGTCAGCCTATAAAAAAGCACTGGATGCAGCGGGTGAAAAAGTGGCTCAGTTGCCTTTGCTGAAAATGAAACACGATGATCTGGCTGTAGCTGAATAAGGCATTTTTGTGCGTCTGATATTACCTGTTGTACTTTCCTTTTTTCTGATCGCCTGCAGTGACGATGATGACATTCTGCCACCATCGCCACTGCCGGATTTTGATCCATCCATTCAACTGGAAGAGCTGTGGGATTACGAAATCGATGACGGCATCGAAGACAATTTCCTGCTGCTGCGTCCTGCCATAACCGAGAATCATGTTTACGTTGCTTCCTACGATGGTGAAGTTGCCAAACTGGATCGCCGCGAAGGTGACGAGATCTGGGAAGTGGACACCGACCAGCAAATTACCGGTGCGGTGGATGCGGGTTACGGTGTGGTGGCCTACGGTACCGCGGAAGGCGAAGCCGTTGCCCTGAGCGATGATGATGGCAAACAGCTGTGGCTGACCCGGCTCACCGGCCAGGTGCTGGCGGTACCCGCCATTGGCCCAGCGTTGATTGTTTTCCAGACCTATGACGGCCGCCTGCATGCACTGGACCGGGAAACCGGTAAGGTGGAGTGGGTCTACGATACCACGGTGCCACCACTGTCCCTGCGAGGTGAAAGCAGCCCGGTACAGATCGGTAATGTGGTGCTGGCAGGCTTTGCCAACGGCAAGCTGGTGGCACTGGATACCAAAACCGGCTTTGTTGGCTGGGAGCGTACCGTTTCCGAGCCTCAGGGCCGTTCTGAACTGGAGCGCCTGAATGATCTGGACGGGCGCTTCTGGATCAGCCGTACCGTGGTTTATGCCGTGAACTTTCAGGGCAGCCTGGTGGCACTGGATATTCGTACCGGCCAGCCGCTCTGGAGCCGGGACATGTCATCTTATGCCGGTGTATCGGAGTTTCTCGATCAGGTGTATGTGGTGGATGAAGATAGCAACATTTACGGGCTGGATGCGGTGAACGGTGCCCAGGTATGGCATCAGGAACTGTTGAAAGGCCGCCGTCTTACTGCTCCCACGGCCTATGATCGTTATGTGGTGGTGGGGGATTTTGAAGGTTATCTCCACTGGTTATCCTATCGCGATGGTTCCTTTCTGGCCCGCGTCAAAGTGGATGGCGATGGCCTGTGGGCGCCGCCCATCGTGAAAGATAATGTAGTGTATGTGCAGGGCAATAGTGGTGAGATTGCCGCCTATCAGATCGTCAATGATGACGATGATGAGGAATCTGACGACTAATGAAACCCGTAATCGCCCTGGTAGGGCGCCCCAATGTGGGTAAATCCACCCTGTTTAACCGGCTCACCCGCACCCGGGATGCGCTGGTGGCGGATATGCCGGGCCTGACCCGCGATCGCAAGTACGGGGAAGGGCAGATTGATGAGCACAAATTTATTGTGATCGACACCGGTGGTATTTCCGGTGATGAGGATGGCATTGATTCCCACATGGCCCAGCAATCGCTCCAGGCGGTGCGTGAAGCCACCATTGTGCTTTTTCTGGTGGATGCTCAGGTGGGGCTGGCTGCCAGCGATGAGTTGCTGGCGAAGGAATTGCGCGCTTCCGACAAACCGGTGCATCTGGTGGTTAACAAGATCGACGGCCTGAATGAAGACGTGGTGGTTGCGGACTTTTACTCACTGGGGCTGGGAGAACCTTTTGCCATTGCGGCCTCTCACGGCCGCGGTGTGTCCTACCTGATCAATACCGTGCTTCAGGAAATGCTCGAAGCCGAAGAGGCGCTTCCGGAAGCGCCGGAAGAGCCCGGTATCAAAATTGCGGCTATCGGCCGGCCCAACGTGGGCAAATCCACCCTGATTAACCGCATGCTGGGTGAAGAGCGGGTAGTGGTGTTTGATATGCCCGGAACCACCCGTGACAGCATCTATATTCCTTTCGAACGCCGCGATAAAAAATACACGCTGATCGATACGGCCGGGGTACGTCGCCGTGGCAAGGTATCGGAAACCGTGGAAAAATTTTCCGTGATCAAGACCCTGCAGGCGATCGAGGATTCCAATGTGGTGATACTGGTGCTGGATGCCCGGGAATCCATAGTGGATCAGGATCTGCACCTGCTCGGCTTTGTGCTGGAAACCGGTCGCTCCCTGGTGATTGCCATCAATAAATGGGATGGCATGGATCCGGATGCCAAAGACCGGGTTAAAGTTGATATCGAGCGCCGTCTCGGCTTTATCAATTTTGCCAAAATCCATTTTATTTCGGCGTTGCACGGCACCGGTGTGGGCGATCTGTATCAGTCCATCGAAAGGGCCTACGCCTCCGCGAAAAAGCGTTTGTCCTCCAATCAGCTCACCAAATATCTGGAAGACATGGTCAGCGAGCACCAGCCGCCGCTGGTAAAAGGCCGCCGTATCAAACTGCGCTATGCCCACATGGGTGGCAGTAATCCGCCCACCATTGTGATTCACGGCAACCAGACCGAAAGCGTTCCCCATTCCTATCGACGCTATATCGAAAACACCTTCCGCAATATCATGAAGCTGGAAGGCACGCCCATTCGCATCGAATTCAAAACCGGTGAAAATCCCTACGCCGGCCGCCGCAACAAACTCACGCCCCGGCAACAGCATAAAAAGCGCCGCATGATGTCTCATGTGAAAAAGCAGGATAAAAAGCGCAAGCAGAAGAGGGGCAAGTAAGCCCATGAATCGGAGGCGTATCATTCGTTACACCAGCACTAACGGATTGGTAAATTTCTGACATAGCAACACAAAGCTTTACCAGGTGCGCTAATTTAGTTTATCCAGAGTAATTATGACGAACCTTAAATCTCAGCAGGAAGGATTCTCGGATCCAACGCCCCCGGACTGGCAATCACTGACTCTTCCAGATACCTGGCCTGATGGCATTGATTTTTCTTCAGTGAACGATGTTTTGCGTTTTTTTGGGGCGGTGCTGGGTAAACGACGGCGTGTGTCGGTTTCTCCCGATCTGGTTGGGTTACAGCAAATTCCCAAGTATGCGCTGCAAGAATTTCATAACCTGCCAAACGGCAATTACTCTAATTCCGTTACCAAAGGGTATATTAAAGGCTTTGATGCGATGATGCTTGGGACAATGGCCAAAAGCCGTAGTCACCTGGCGGATTTTTTGCGTCATGGGAAGAGTGTGCTTGACGTGGGTTGCGGTGGTGGTAAAACGGCCGCTGCTGTTGAAGCATTGGGGGTGCCGGACGTTTGGGGGCTTGATGTCTCCCCTTACTTGTTAAAAGTTGCTGCCCAAGAAAATCCCGCTATAAAATTTGTACAGGGAGCGGCAGAAAATACAGGCTTTCCGGATCATCGTTTTGATGGGGTCGCCGCCTGTTTTTTATTTCATGAAATCCCGCCGAAATATGCCAGCCTTGCCTTGCAGGAATTTTATCGCATTCTAAAGCCGGGAGGCCGCCTGGCAGTTGCGGAACCTTCACCGTTACAGCTCAGGGTGAATAATCCGTTTAAACTGGTAAAGCACGGTGGCTTGGCGGCGCTATATTTTAAAGTGCTGGCTCACACTGTACATGAACCTTTCGTTAGAGCATGGCATAAAATCAATATCAAGCCCTGGCTGGAAGAGCATGGGTTTAACCTGGTGGCAGATGATATTGGCTACCCAATCAGGGAGTTTTATGCGGAAAAGCGCAATTGATAAGCCGGAACCCGCTTCAATCCAGGCAATTTAGCGATGGCAATCCCAGTGATGGTTGTGTCGCTTGCAATGGCGTTGGGGGGACGGTTTTGCATACAGGATCACAACATTCGGGTGGTGTGTATGGATGTGGGCTTTTCGCTTTGGATGAGGGTGAACGCAACCTGCCAGAATCAGGGAAATAGCGATCACAGGGAGTAGAATGTAACGCATGGGCTGCTCCGTTATCGGTTTATACCTGTGTCTATAACGAAGCAGTCTGGATTTGGTTGACATCGATCGGGTATTTTTCAGGAAAACTACATCCCCCATGCTGGCGGCATCCGGACCGCTGACCCTGTTTGTTCGTGTAAATCCAGTCTTTGTGTTTTTGATGTTATGTTGTAACATAACTAAGAAATCCATACTATAAGAGCCGGGTGGCTGAACGAAACCAGGCAAGGAGCGGTGACTGACGCTCAACGCAGAACGAAAAACAGTTAAATTCAGGTGAATACCATGCCGAATGTGAATGCAATTATTGATCATGCTGAAAGGCACTGTAAAAGCCATGGGGCGCGACTGACTGACAAGAGAAAGCAGGTTTTATCGGGCTTGATACAGTCGAACAAAGCCCTTTCAGCCTACGAACTCATGGACGTTTACAAAGAAAAATTTGGCGAATCCCTGCCGGCCATGTCCGTGTACCGGATCCTGGATTTTCTGGAACAGGAAAACCTGGTGCACAAACTCAGTCTTGCCAATAAGTACGTTGCCTGCTCGCATATAACCTGTGATCACGCCCATGAGGTGCCGCAGTTTTTGATCTGCGGCAAGTGTAGCAAGGTGGAAGAAATCAGCATTTCAAAGTCGATAATGAGCAAACTGAAGAAAAACGTTGAGCAGGCAGGTTTCCATTTGGTTAGCCCCCAGCTGGAAATGAATTGTATTTGCCATAGTTGCTCAGAATAGTTCCTCAGAATAAATGTGCAGAGTCAAAAAATATCAGGGTGATAAATCATGAATAATTTCCAGGCATTTTCAGACCGATTCGCCATTGGGTTGTCTTTTCTCTGTGCGATTCATTGTCTGGCTCTGCCCGTGCTGTTGGTATTGTTACCAAGCCTTGCTTCACTACAGCTCGATAACGAGGCCTTTCATGTCTGGATGGTGTTTGCGGTCTTGCCAATCAGTATTTATGCACTCACGCTGGGGTGTAAAAAGCATGGCCGTTACCGCTTCATGGTGCTTGGGTTTACCGGGTTGGCGCTGTTGGGGGCCGCACTGATACTGGAAGAGGCCGTGGGGGAAACAGGCGAAAAGATAGTTACTCTCGCAGGCACCTGTCTCATTGCCTGGGGGCACTTTTCCAACTTCAGACTGTGTCAGCAACACGATAACTGTGATTGTCCTGAACACTAGTCCATGCTCCGCGAGAGCGGAATAAAGCGCCATAAAGTATCCGTTCATCTTCGTATGCCGTGATTTCACCTGCTAATGTGATGAACAAATGATCTCCAGATAGCCCAGCGCATGCATCACAACGCTGAGGGTGTCAGAATATCGCGCAATTAATAGATATGTTGTATCGTAACTTATGGCGTCGTAAAATCTGATAGTATTTGATCCTGTAGGTTAGGAAAGCTTTTTTGCAGGGAAAGGAACCCCCATACCGGGAAATTTGCTGCGAAAAGTAAGGTTAAACGGGAAGCTCAACGAGCTCGAAAGAAAATATCCGGAATATGTTGGTACTATCAGGCCACGGGTCTGGTGATACAAACTGTTTAGTGTAGAATTCCGCAAATCTGAAGCGGTAATTTTTCGCCATTACTGGTATGGTAGCAACCCCATTCCTGGCCCAAAGAACCAAACAGTTAGTAGAGAAACACGATGATTAAACCCCATGGATCTGACGAACTAAAGCCCTTATTTGTTTACGACGACGCCAAACGAAGTGCGCTGCTTTCTGAAGCTGAAAGCCTGCCTTCTGTTGTGATCAGCTCCGCCGCGGCCGCGAACGCCGTTATGCTGGGTGCCGGTTATTTTACCCCGCTATCGGGCTATATGAATTTGGCAGATGCGCGTAGCGTGGCCAAAGACCTGAAAACCACGGATGGCCTGTTCTGGCCAGTACCCATTGTCAACGTGGTGCACAGCGCAGAAGGCATCGAAGTGGGGCAGCGGATCGCGTTGCAAGATCCCAATGTGGAAGGTAACCCCGTTATTGCTGTGATGGATGTTGAAGGTATTGATACCGCCAGTGACGATGACATCTCCGAGATGGTTGAGCAGATCTTCGGAACACTCGACAAGGAGCATCCCGGTGTAGCTGCCTTTTATGCATCCGGTAACGTATTTTTGTCCGGGCCAATCCAAGTCCTTAACTTCTCTTACTTTGAAAAGGACTTCCCCGACACTTTCCGCACCGCCGTTCAGATTCGTGACTCGATCGCGCAAAGCGGTTGGGAAAAAGTGGTGGCTTTCCAGACCCGTAATCCCATGCACCGCGCCCACGAAGAACTGTGCCGGATGGCGATGAAAGATCTGGATGCCGACGGTATCCTGATACACATGTTGCTGGGCAAACTGAAGCCGGGTGATATTCCTGCCCATGTACGTGATGCGGCGATCCGCAAAATGGTGGAAACCTATTTCCCACCCAATACCGTTAAAATTACGGGCTACGGCTTCGATATGCTTTATGCGGGCCCCCGCGAGGCTGTCCTTCATGCGGTGTTCAGACAGAACTGTGGTTGCACCCACCTGATCGTTGGCCGCGATCATGCCGGTGTGGGCGACTACTATGGTGCGTTTGATGCGCAAACCATTTTTGATACCCAGGTACCGGAAGGGGCACTGGATATCCAGATTTATCGCGCTGATCATACTGCCTGGTCCAACAAGCTTAATCGCGTCGTTATGATGCGGGATGCGCCGGATCATACGCCCGATGATTTTGTATTGTTGTCCGGCACCAAAGTTCGCAAGATGCTCGGCGAGGGCATTGCGCCACCGCCAGAGTTTTCCCGGCCTGAAGTGGCACAAATCCTGATGGATTATTATCAGAATCTGGATAGCTAAAGCCTTTGCACCCTGACAAAACCCGCTGTTGCGGGTTTTGTCTTTATCTGTCGCCGTTCAAGGCACCGGGCCCGTTCAGGTTTGTCAGCAGACGTTGCGAATGTTTTCTTCGGCCCGCAAACCAACACGCCTTAGTCGCTGTTTCATGAGAAAGCTTCTCTGTAGGTAGTCTTTCTTTCGCATCTCCTGCCCCTGTCCTTGTGGCAGTAGCCGCAAGTTCAAAAAGTGTTGTGGTAAATTCGCTTAAGGTTGAGCAATGAATACTGATTCGCGAACAATTTCAGCGGTTCCCACCAATTTGATTACCGGCTTTTTAGGGGCGGGAAAAACCACCGCTATTCTGAATCTGCTAAAGCAGAAGCCCGCCGCGGAACGCTGGGCTGTGCTGGTTAATGAGTTTGGTGAAATCGGGGTTGATGGTAGTTTGTATGAGGGTCAACACACCCTTGAGGATGGTGTGTTTATTCGTGAGGTGCCTGGCGGATGCATGTGCTGTGCTGCTGGGGTACCCATGCAGGTTGCGTTAAACCAGCTGCTTAAAAAGGCCGACCCTGATCGTTTGTTGATTGAACCCACCGGGCTCGGGCATCCGCAGGAGGTTCTGCAGGTGCTTTTGAATGGCACGTTCAGGGATTCTCTGGATTTACAGAAGATCCTGACATTGGTTGATGCACGCAAGTTAGCCGATGCCCGCTACACGGAGCACCAGACATTCAATCAGCAACTGGCGATTGCGGATATCATCGTGGGCAATAAGGTGGATTTATATCAGGGCGATGAATGCCGGATGTTGGAGCAGTATGTAAAAGATCGCGGCTGGGCAGACGCCCAGGTAATTTTTACGCAGGATGGCATGGTATCACTTGAGTGCCTGAGTGGTACTACCACAGCAGGTGCCAGAATTAGCGCCAAGGCTCATCACCACCATGCTGCTGAGCAAAAAGTAATGGCATCAGAAATTCCCATGCCTGCGTGTGGTTATGTACTTGCTGAGAATAAAGGGGAAGGGTTTTTTAGCGTTGGACTAAGAGTAAGCCCGAGCAAGCAGTTTGACCATTACAAGCTATCCGGCTTCTTGAAGTCTATAGAAGCAGAAAGGCTGAAGGCTGTGTTTATTACCAATGCGGGTTATTTTGGTTACAACCTGACTCAGGATGCGTTGGTCGAAGAGCAGCTGCGGAGTTGCAAAGAGAGCAGAATCGAAGTGATATCCAGACTACCCGGCAGTGATCTGAAAACACAGTTATTTCGCTGCCTCGCTGAATGAGTCGATGGCGTCAAAACGCTGTGTACACTTCGATATACTGCATTATCAGCTAAGCCAAACAACACAGGGGTATTATACAGGGGTCTTACCCCACCAGTCGCAAGCTGCTTTTCTTGCGGTATTGCGACGGGCTCATGCCGCAACAGCGCTTGAACGCCCGGCGAAACGCTGCACCTTCACTGAAATACAGGTGGGATGATATCTCGTCCACCGACAGCCGGCTGGATTCCAGCAGCTCACAGGCAGTGAGCATTTTCATTTCGTCCACAATGGTTTTGTAACTGGTGTTGTGTGCCTGCAAACGCCGTTTCAGGGTGCTGCGGGATACATTGAAGTGGGCCGCCAGTTCATCGATGCCAGGGTAGTGGGGCAACTGATCCTTGATGTAATTGCGGATGGCTTCGAGAAAGCCCGCCTGTTGATCCAGTTGCTGCACCACGCTGTTGGTGCTGAGTTTGGCATCGTTCACGATAGCCGGGTTGGAAAAGCGCAACGGCATATCCAGAATTTTACGGGAACAGCAGATGCGGTTTTGCGGCACGTTAAAAGTGCAGTTGGTACCCAGCACCCGATGATATTCGTTAAGGCACTCCGGCTCGGCATAGTTAAATTCAAAGCTGAAATTCAGCGGTAAATCGGGAATGTTGTAACGGAAGGAATACATCAGAGTGGCGAACAACACCTCCACAAAAAAGCGTTGCGACTCGCCCCCTTCAAAGGCCGGCAAACACACCAGGTTTACCTGGTTGGGAAAACGTTTCAGTTCCATGTTGGTAATGGGTGAAATGGCTTTCTTGAAACGTATGGCCGTTTCAATCGCCTCGCCCACGTTCTGGCAGGCCATGGCCGCAAAGCCGATCAGGCCATGGCCGTGAAACCCCAGTTTTTCACCAAAATGCAGCCCCAGCGCCGGGTCTTCCAGTTTGTCCATACAGCTTTGGATCAGCTGCTTGTATTGCAGATAACTGATACGGGAATGAATATTGGCAAGGGTATGACGGGGAATATCGGTGTCCCGCAGAATATCTTCTGCGCTGATGCCCTCAGCCACCGCGTGTTCCAGCAGCGCTTTCGGGTGGTTATGGAAGGAAACAATCGGGTCCTTGAGCGATACGATCTTCATCCCCTGTGCCTCTCTGTTGATCAGTTATTTTTGTTTTTTTGGTATTTTTATTTCTGGTTGCCCTGGTGGTGAATTCCACCACGACCATCCCTGATCAGGCCCGGTTTGGCGGTCTCTTTGTTGCTGAGCCGATTCGTCCGCCGGTGCTGTAGCTAACCTGTTGAAATTACAGTTAAAACGGGCGTTGATACTGAGACCTGCCCCGCAATTCTGAGCTTTTTTGTCCTTGTGAGACTATCGTACCAAGATTAACGTGGTAAGTCACTCGAAAATAAAAACATCAGAAACGAGATTCGACTATGGGGAAATGCAGCATTGCACGGGCTGGTGCGATAGCGTTGCTGTTCTGCTCAGGGGTGAGCCACGGCCAGATGATTCAGAACATTACCGTGGGCAATCCCAAGGCATTGGCGCTGGGGCATGCGGTAACCGCTGATCCTCCGGGTCTCGATTCCATTCACTTTAATCCGGCCGGGTTGGTAAAGCTTCAGGGGCGGGGGCAGCAGCTCAAGCTGCTGGCAGCCCATATGGAAATCACCAGTGAAACCGGTGACGCACGCAATGTGCCGGAAATTGTTGAGACCTGGGAAGACCTTAACGGCAAACCTTTCCCGGTGGATGATCAGGCAAACCTTTCCGCCACCGCTACCAAACCCATGCTCACCATTCCCTTTGAAGGTATGACCGATGTACCCGCCATTATCGCGCCGTTCGGTGGCGCCTGGTTTGATGGTGGCCAGGGAATGACATTCGCGACCACGGTTTATACCCCGGCAGCCTTCGGCTTTCAGCGCGACCGGGAAAAGGATCCGGGTTCCTATCAGGGTTATGAAGTGGCGCTGACACGGCTGACCTATCTGGCCCCCAGTGTGGGCATTCAGGTGTCAGACACGTTAGCTGTGGGCTTGAGTGTTGGTATTTCCTGGCACGGCTTTGGTACCAAAACCAAGTTCCGGGCACCGGAGCAAACCCTGGTGTTTCTGCAGGGAACCACCGAACAGTTGAACAACGCGATTCCCGATGAGGACGATCGTCTCTCCATTCTGGGTGCTTACGACAACGTGGGCGATTTAACCCTGGAGATGGAAGATGCCGTATCCCCCAGTTTTAATCTGGGGGTGCTTTGGGAACCGACCCCCTGGATATCCTTCGGTCTGGTCTACCAAAGTGAAGCGGTGGCCGATATGGAAGGGGAATTCGTGATGGAATACTCCGATGAATTCCTCGGTACCACCACGGACCTGCAACCGCTGTCGCCGATATTGGGAGCACTCTTTGATGGCGCCCCTTTTAATGCGGTGCCCAGAGAATCAGGCAACGTGGAATTTGAAATGACCATGCCCCAGCATATTGCGCTGGGCACATCCATCCGCCTGTTTCCCGATCTGAAATTGAACCTGGACGTGAAATGGACTGATTACACTGTGTGGGACACCTTTGTGATCAAGTTCGACCAGAACGTGGACTTTCTTAACCTGGCCAGTGTGATTAACGATATCGCCAGCAAGTCCGGCGCCGATGTGGGCGATAATGCCGACCCCAATGAGTTGCGCCTGCCCCGGGGATATGAGGCGGTAACGTCCTGGGCCGTGGGGTTGGAGTACCAGTGGAATGACAATACCGTATTGCGTTTTGGTTATGAGCCGCGCGGCAATGCGGTGCCGGGGAACAATTATGACTTTCTGGTGCCGATCGGTGATGCCACCCTGTACTCCTTCGGTTTTGGCTACCAGTTCGATGCCTATAGCCGTATGGATTTTGGTTTAGCTTACCTGCACTCCGAATTTGATGCCGATGTAAACTGGGTGGAGGATGAGGATGGCAATCTTCAGGCCGTGGGCGAATCGAAAAATGCCAACGACACCACGCCTGGTCAGGTGGTGTACAACCCTTACGCTTTTTTGCCCATCTCAGGGGAAACCAGCGCTTATCTGGTGACCTTCAGTTACGACGAACGTTTTTAACGCTTCTTAAGCCCCTGATTTATACGGATTTCAGAAATCCGGACTTTCCATTTGCCTCTGAGCGCTCGCTTGCCGATACTTGAGGAAACGCATGCGGGCAAAGGGGCAGTTGTGTCGGAAAACGTTCTGTTAACACTGGCAATCATCGGGGTTTGCGGGTTGGCTTGTCAGTGGGTGGCATGGCGCATGCGTCTGCCTTCTATTCTGTTCCTGCTGCTCACCGGTATTGTGCTGGGCCCGGCCACCGGTTTTCTTGCGCCGGACGATCTGTTCGGCGATCTGCTGTTTCCGCTGGTATCCCTTGGGGTGGCGGTGATTCTGTTCGAAGGCAGCCTCACGCTTAAATTCCAGGAAATCAAAGGCACCCAGGATGTGGTGGTGCGTCTGGTGACCATTGGTGTTTTCGTCAGCTGGACCCTGATTGCGGCCTTTACTCATTTTGTACTGGATTTTACCTGGCAGATTGCCACGCTTTTTGGTGCGCTGGTGGTGGTGACCGGCCCCACGGTGATCGTGCCCATGTTGCGTACCATTCGCCCCAATGCCCAGATTACCAATATCCTCCGCTGGGAAGGGATTCTGATTGATCCCATCGGTGCACTGCTGGCGGTGCTGGTGTTTGATTTTATTGTGGCCAGCGCCAGTGGCCAGGATGAATGGCAGACGGTGGCGGGTGTGTTCACCTGGATGCTGGGTGTGGGGATTTCTATCGGCATTGGCGGCGGTGTTGCTGTCAGCAAGATTCTGGGCAGTCCGAAAATGCCCAAGTACCTGCATAATATTTTTGTGTTGATCGCGGTGTTTGCTGCCTTTGCGGTGGCGAACACGCTGGCGGAAGAATCCGGTTTGCTGGCGGTGACGTTGATGGGTATCTGGATGGCTAATCGCAGTGATGTGCCCATCGAACGCATTCTTAACTTTAAAGAAAGTCTGAGTCTGCTTCTGATTTCCGGGCTCTTTATTCTGCTGGCGGCGCGTCTGCAACTGGAAGAGTTGCTGGCACTGGGCTGGCCGGCACTGATGATTTTATTGCTCATACAATTTCTGGTGCAGCCCGCCAAGGTCTTTTTGTCTGCCATTGGTTCCAACCTGAACTGGCGCGAAAAAATCATGATCTCCTGGATCGGTCCCCGCGGGATTATTGCGGCTGCGGTGTCTGCGTTGTTCGCATTGCGTTTGCAGCAACTGGGATTTGAAGATACCTCGGTGCTGGTGTCGCTTACCTTTGCGGTTATTATCGGCACGGTGGTGATCCAGAGCCTGACCGCCAAAACTCTGGCCCGGTTGCTGGGGGTTTCTGAAGGGGAGTCCCGCGGTTTGCTGATCGTCGGCGCCAACCCCGTGGCCCGAGCCATTGGCAAGGAGCTGAAGGCCAACGATTATCACGTGCTGCTGGTGGACAGTCACTGGCCCCATGTGAGCGAAGCACGTATGGCAGGCTTGCCGATTTTTCATGGCAACCCGGTATCGCAGATTGCCGATCAGCGACTGGATCTGGTGGGTTATGGGTACATGCTGGGGTTATCGTCCAACGACGATCTGAATGTGTTGTCTGCACAGCGCTACGTGACTGAGTTTGGTAACAAGAATACCTTTACGTTGCGCAAAACCGTTTCCAAGAAAAACCCGGAAAAACATGAAGCCTCCGAACAAATGCGCGGCCGTTCCCTGTTTGGCGAAAGTATCAGTTATTCCAAACTGGCCAGCCTGCTTGCCCAGGGCGCGGAAATGAAATCCACTGTACTGCGGGAGGAGTTTAATCTGGATGACTATCTGGATGTTTATCAGGAGCGCGCTATTCCCCTGTTTCTGGTGAAAGAGAGCGGCAAACTGGTGGTGATTTCCGGTGAGATAGATCCGCAGGTGGCAGTACCCGGAACCAAGATTATCAGCCTGGTGAAGGTGGATAAGGAGAAAGAGAAAGAAAAAGAACGGGAACGTGCCCAGGAGCGGGAAAAAGCCCAGGAGCGTGCCAAGGAGAAAGAAAAGGACAAACAAAAACCGGATAAAGGTGATGCTGATGGAGCAGGCCAGCCGGCGTAAAGCTGCGAAGATTAATTTGGTCTGAAGCCGGTGGTTTTAGCCCATGACCCACCGGATCGACAATGTTACATTAGCCCCTGTGTTTGATGTTGAACGCCGCCTTTCTGTGGCGTAGCTGAGTGATGTAAATGACGCTTCTATTTGTTTACCTGGCAGTTGCCATTGGTGTTTCTTTTTTATGTTCCGTACTGGAAGCTGTGCTGCTGTCCATTACCCCCAGCTATGTGGAAAAAACCCAGTCGGAGCGCCCCGTTGCCGGTGGCCGGCTGATTAAAGTCAGGGACCGGCTGGATGAATCCCTGTCCAGTATTCTGATACTCAATACCTTTGCCCATACCATGGGGGCAGCCGGCGTTGGCTCCCAGGCGTTGCAGGTGTTCGGTGAGGAATGGGAAACTCTGATTGCCGTGCTGTTGACCCTGGCGATTCTGTACTTTTCAGAAATCATTCCCAAAACCCTGGGCGCCACTTTCTGGCGGCAACTGGCAGTCCCTGCGGCCTTTACCATTTCCTGGCTGGTGAAAATTGTGTATCCGTTGGTGTGGGTTTCCACCTTACTGACCAAATTGTTTAACCCTGGCAAGGAAAACGAAATCACCCGGGAAGAGATCATTGCCCTGGCCTCTCTCGGCCACCGTGACGGTACTCTGTTTTCCCAGGAAAACGAGTATCTTTCGAATCTGCTCCGCCTGCGGGAAATCCGCACCGAGCAGATTTTTACGCCGCGATCGGTGGTACACATGCTGCCGGATTCCGTTACTGTGTCCCAGGCCCTGGACACACCGGAAACATCCCAGTTCACCCGCATTCCGGTATACGGTGACAAGGGGATTGATGACATCAAAGGGAAGATAATCCGGGCGGATCTGTTTGAAGCGGAGCGCAGTGGTCATGGGGGTGATCCCATCACCAGCGTGATGAAGCCCATCGTGCGGGTATCCGAAAAGCTGCCGGTGCAGTTATTGCTGGATATGTTTATCAAGCAAAAGGCACATCTGTTTCTGGTGGAGGATGAGTTTGGTCAGACCGCCGGTGTGGTGACCCTGGAAGATGCGATCGAAACCTTGCTGGGCAGGGAAATTGTGGATGAACGGGATATCGTGGAGGATATGCAGGCTTTGGCGCGAACCCGTTACCGTGATCGCCTGCGTGATGAGAAATCCCGGCAATCTTCGGACTAGCTCGCAGCTAACACGCAGTTAACACGCAACTAGTACACTGAGGTGCGTGTTTGTTGATATCAGTCCGGTTTGTTCTCGCTGTCCTTGCGGGACTTTACCGCGTCGCCGGAAAAGTTCCGGCTGTGCTTGCCCTGAATGGGCTCATAGAACTTTTTGATTTCCAGCAGATCGGTTTCAAAGTCGCCGGTAGGGTGAAACACTGGCCCCAGGCCACCGCACTTGCGGCCAAAGTCCAGATAGCCCAGCACGATGGGCACATTGGCGCCCTGGGCAATATAGTAAAAGCCGCTTTTCCAGTAGGTAACCTGGCCGCGGGTGCCTTCGGGTGGTACAGCTACTGTCATGGTGTCTGTGGCGTTAAAAGCCGCTACGGTGTCGTTCACCAGATTGGATGCCGAGCTGCGGTTAACGGCGATGCCTCCCAGCCAGCGCATGACCGGGCCGCGCCAGCCATGGAACAGGGAATCCTTGCCCATCCAGAAGATTTTCAACCGGTAACGAAAGGCCATCAGCAGGGTAAAGTAAAAATCCCAGTTGCTGGTATGGGGGGCGGCAATAAGCACGTATTTGGGGATCTCGGGGCGCTGGCCTTCCACCTTCCAGCCGGCCAGCCATAGCAGCAGGCGACTGAGCCAATGGCACAGTGGCGCAACAACAGGCGTATCAAAAATGGTATGTCGGTTCATGGTGTCCAGCGGCGTATCCGGCCAAAAAGGCTTGGCATTCTAACTGAATTTTCTCCGTGCCGCGAAAGGAATCTGGCCGTGCTTTACGCCCAGGTTATGGGGCGGGTAACAAATTCAGTTGTAGTGTGTTCAGGCGTGCTCTTCCGCCAGCTGGCGAATTTTTCCCACCATGGATTTCAGGCCGTTGCCACGGGTAGGGCTAAGGTGCTGAATCAGCTGGGTTTGTTCGAAATAGCTGTCCACGTCAAAATCCAGAATGGCCCGGGGGCTCTGGTGATTGAAGGCGGCCATCACCATGGCGGCCAGCCCGCGCACGATATGGGCGTCGCTTTCCACCAGAAAATCGATGCAGTTATCGGCTTCATTGAAGGTGCCGTGAATCCACACCTGGCTCTGGCAGCCGTGTACGAAATTGGCGTCGGTTTTCAGTGTGTCCGGCATGGGGGGCAGCTTTTTGCCCAGGTCGATAATGTAACGGTAGCGGTCTTCCCAGCTGTCGAAGAATTCCAGGTCCTCGATCAGGTCTTCCTGGGTAATGCTTGTGCCAAAAGGGCTGCTTGTTTCTGTCATCAGTCTTCCCGTTAAAAAATGCCAAGCTCCAGCTGGGCTTCGTCGGAAATCATGTCCCGGCTCCAGGGGGGATCGAATACCAGCTTCACGTCCACCTCGTCCACGTTAGGCACTTTTTTCAGGCGGTAGCGCACATCGTCCGCCAGTACCTGGCCCATGCCGCAGGTGGGTGCTGTCAGGGTCATATCCACACTGACTTTGGCGTGGCCGTTGTCGTCCCGATGGATGTCCACCTTGTACACCAGCCCCAGATCCACAATGCTGACCGGAATTTCCGGGTCGTATACGGTGCGCAGGGTGTCCCAGATGTAGCTGTCTTTGACTTCACCTTCCTCGGCGCCGGGGTACTCGATTTCTTCCGGTTCCAGGCCCAGGGCTTCTGCGTCTGTGCCATCCACCCGGGCCAGGTTGCCTTTGTAGCTGACCGTATAGGTACCGCCACGGGCCTGGGTAATGGTGACAAAGGTGTTTTTGGGGATAACGATGGGCTCGCCGGAAGGTACCAGGCGGGCAGGGCAGTCCTGGACTGCCGCTACCATCCGTTGTTCAAGTTGCGCATTCATGCTGTTAGTTCACTGTAAAGCTTTCGCCGCAGCCGCATTCGCCGGTTACGTTCGGGTTACGGAACTGAATGTTGGCGTTCAGCCCCTGCTTGACGAAGTCAATTTCGGTGCCGTTAATTACCGGCAGGCTGGCAGTATCAATGAACAGGGTGAGGTTTTCATTGACCTCGATTAGGGTGTCGCTGTCTTCCGGGGTATCCACATAATCCAGCACGTACATAAAACCGGAGCAGCCGCTGGGCTTGACACTGATACGGACACCTCTGGCCTCGGGCTGTTCCGCCAGCTTGTCCCTGAAGTGTTTTATGGCATTGTTCGTTACCAGAATATTGGTGGAGTCTTTCTGACCGGGTACAAAGGTTTCTACTGTCATGGAGTGTTCACCTCTTTCAGCATCTAGAGCAGCAGCATCTTTGCCTTCTCCAGTCCGGCAAAGAGCTGATCGATTTCGTCTCGGGTATTGTAGAACGCGAACGATGCCCGGATGGTGCCGGGAATCGCAAACTGATCCATGATGGGCATGGCGCAGTGGTTACCGGTTCTTACCGCTATGCCCTGCTGATCCAGCAAGGTACCCACATCGTGGGGATGAGCGCCTTCCATCAGAAAGGAAAAGGCGCCAGTCTTGTTGCGGGCAGTGCCTACTAGGCGCAGGCCGTCAAAATTGGCGGCTTTCTCATTGGCATAAGACATGAGGCCGGCTTCGTGAATTTCAATGGCGGCTCTGGGCAACTGGTTCAGGTATTCGATGGCCGCAGCCAGGCCGATAGCTCCAGCGATATTGGGGGTGCCGGCTTCGTATTTGTAGGGCAGTTCATTGTAGGTGGTGCCATCGAAGGATACGGTTTCAATCATTTCACCGCCGGCTTGATAAGGCACCATTTTTTCCAGCAGTTCCTTCTTGCCGTAAAGCGCACCGATACCGGTGGGGCCAAACAATTTATGGCCGGAGAAAGCGTAAAAGTCGCAATCCAGCGCCTGTACATCCACGGGCCAGTGGGGTACACCCTGGGCGCCGTCGATACAGACCACGGCGCCGGCATCGTGGCCCTTGTCGATAATGGTTTTAATGGGGTTGATGGTTCCCAGCGCGTTGGACACATGAACGATGGAAATAAATTTCGTGTTCTCGTTCAGCAGGCGGTCGAAGGCTTCCATGTCCAGCTCGCCGTTATCAAACACCGGAATCACCTTCAGGGTGGCACCGGTCATCTGGGCGGCAATCTGCCAGGGAACAATATTGGAATGGTGTTCCATGGCGCTGATCAGCATTTCATCCCCCGGTTTCAGAAACGCCCGCGCGTAACTGTGGGCCACCAGGTTTAATGCTTCAGTGGTACCCCGGGTCCAGATAATCTGGCTGGGGGAGGGGGCATTCATAAAACGCTGCACGCTTACCCGGGCATTTTCAAAATCCCGGGTGGCCATGTCGCTCAGGGTATGGGCACCACGGTGCACATTGGAGTTAATGGTTTCGTAATACTGGCTCAGGGCATGAATAACCGCTGCAGGCTTTTGTGTGGTGGCTGCATTATCCAGGTACACCAGGGGCCGGCCTTTCACTTCCTGATGCAGAATAGGAAAGTCCGCACGGATCTTTGTCAGATCCAGTTCCAGATCCACAGGTGATTGCAGGTTGGGATTCTCGATGGTCATGCCGTAACTCACACCTTAATTCACATTGCCCAGAGTGATTTCAGATTGTCCACATCATTGAAGAAAACGCCAAGACGCGCCGCCACATAATCCTGAACTTCCGGTATCGGTAATTCGGTAACCATGGCGTTCACAAAACCAAAGCAGAGCATGGCTTCGGCGCTTTGCTGGTCAATACCCCGGGACTCAAAATAAAACAGGGAGGCTGCATCCAGCTGACCCACGGTAGCGCCGTGGGAACACTTTACATCGTCGGCGTAAATTTCCAGTTCCGGCTTGGTGTTGATTTCCGCTTCTTTGGATAACAGCAGGTTCTTGTTATTCAGATGCGCTTCGGTTTTCTGGGCATCCTTGTGGATATGGATGCGGCCGTTAAAGGTGGCCTTGCCCTTGTCCATGATCAGGCCGCGATAGGTTTCTTCACTGTCGCAGTGGGGAGCAATATGATCAATCGCCGTCTGGTTATCGATATGCTGCTGGTGCTTGCACAGATACACCCCATGCAACACCGCGTTTGCGCCGGACTGGGTCAGGTTGGTTTGCAGATCGTTGCGTTTGATCTTGCTGCCGGTGGACACCGCGTAGTGGCGGTACTGGCTGTCCCGTGCCAGTTTGGCGTGGGTGCCGGAAATGGCCACCTGGGTTTCTGCTTCCAGTTGCAGGGTAATATGGGAAAGCCGGGCATTATCTGCCACCTGAATTTCGGTGATCAGATTATGAACGCTGTTGCTGTCGCCCATACTGTCGCGGTGGTCAATCAGGGTGGCTTCGCTGCCGGTTTCGGCAATCACAATCACCCGCTGCTGACTGTAAAAAGGCTGGTTTTGCCGGGTGTTGATATGCAGCAGGTGAATGGGTTTTTCCAGTTTGGTGTTGGCCGGAATCACAATGTAGAGGCCATCGGTGAGCAACGCGGTGTTCACCTGGGCAAACAGATGCTTTTCCAGTTTGAAGGTGCTGTTAAGTTTGTGGGCAATGTCTGCCGGTTGATCCGCTTTGGAAAAACGTACCGCGACAGCGCCTTCCACGGTGTCGGAAAGTGTTTCATCCAGTTCACCGTCCACAAATACCAGGCGGTAGGTGTCCAGGCCTTCAATCGTAAAAGGTGCCAGATCATCCGCGCCTATATTGGCGGCGGGAGCCGGCTGTAAATAGTTGTCTGCTGTCAGCGGATACAGCGACGTGTACTTCCAGTCCTCTGTTTTGCGGGTGGGCCAGGGGGTTGCCTGCAGCGCATTGGCACCCTGTTCCCGGGCACTGGAAAGCCAGGGATCAACGTTTTGCTGTGCGTCCCTCAGGGATTGTGCTGCCGCTTTAAAATCAATGGTGTTCAGTTGATTTGTCATAGTGCGCTTGTCACCTATCCTGCCTGTTGTTCGATCCAGCCGTAACCTTTTTCTTCCAGTTCCAGCGCCAGGTCGCGGCCACCGGATTTCACGATTTTACCGTGGGCCAGTACATGCACCTTATCGGGAATAATGTATTGCAGCAGGCGCTGATAGTGGGTCACCAGGACAAAGCTGCGTTCCGGGCTGCGCAGGTTGTTCACCCCTTCGGCGGCAATCTGCAGGGCGTCGATATCCAGGCCGGAGTCGGTTTCGTCCAGCAGGCACAGGGCAGGTTCCAGCAAGGCCATTTGCAGGATTTCGTTACGCTTCTTTTCGCCACCGGAAAAGCCTTCGTTCACACCGCGCTTGAGAAATTCCGGTTTCAGTTTCAGTTCCTTGCACTTTTCCCGGGCCAGTTTCATAAAGGCGGGGGCTTCCAGTTCTTCCAGACCGCGATGGGCACGGATGGCGTCCACCGAGGCTTTCATAAACTGCATATTGCTCACGCCGGGAATTTCCACCGGGTACTGAAATGCCAGAAACACTCCTTCACGGGCTCTTTCTTCCGGCTCCAGTTCCAGCAGGTTTTTACCCTGGTAGATCACTTCGCCGCTGGTAACCTCGTAACCGGGGCGGCCGGCCAGCACGTTGGCCAGGGTACTTTTGCCAGAGCCGTTGGGGCCCATGATGGCGTGTACCTCACCGGGGTTAACATCCAGTGAAATTCCATCCAGAATAATTTTGCCGTCAACTTCGGCAACCAGGTTCTTGACTGATAGCATGCTTCAATAAACTCCTGTTAACCCACCGCGCCTTCAAGGCTCACTTCTAATAACTTGCCGGCTTCCACGGCAAATTCCATGGGCAGCTCTTTGAATACTTCTTTACAGAAACCGTTCACAATCATGGATACGGCCTTTTCCGGATCAATGCCCCGTTGCTGGCACAGGTACATCTGATCGTCACTCACCTTGGAGGTGGTGGCTTCGTGCTCGATAATGCTGTTGGCGTTGCGGTTTTCAATGTAGGGGAACGTGTGGGCGCCACACTTGTCGCCAATCAGCAGGGAATCGCACTGGGTGTAATTACGGGCGCCGTCCGCCTTGGGGGACACCCGCACCAGGCCGCGGTAAGCCTGCTGGCTGTGCCCGGCAGATATCCCCTTGGACACGATGGTGCTCTTGGTGTTTTTACCCAGGTGAATCATTTTGGTACCGGTGTCGGCCTGCTGGGCATTATTGGTTAACGCCACGGAATAAAATTCGCCGATACTGTTGTCGCCTTTCAGCACACAGCTGGGGTATTTCCAGGTAATGGCGGAACCGGTTTCCACCTGGGTCCAGGAAATCTTGCTGTTGTTGCCGGCGCACAGACCGCGCTTGGTCACAAAATTGTAGATGCCGCCTTTGCCGTCTTTATCGCCGGGGTACCAGTTCTGCACCGTGGAATATTTGATTTCCGCATCGCCCAGCGCCACCAGTTCCACCACGGCGGCGTGTAACTGGTTTTCGTCCCGCATGGGGGCGGTGCAGCCTTCCAGGTAGCTCACATGACTGCCTTCGTCGGCAATAATCAGGGTGCGTTCGAACTGGCCGGTGTTGCGCTCGTTAATGCGGAAATAGGTGGACAACTCCATGGGGCAGCGGGTGTTTTTGGGGATATAAACAAAAGAACCATCCGTGAACACCGCGGAATTGAGCGTGGCGTAAAAGTTGTCCGACGTGGGCACAACACTGCCCAGGTATTTTCTTACCAGCTCCGGGTGATCCTGAATGGCTTCCGAAATAGAACAGAAGATAACACCGGCTTTGCCCAGTTCCTCTTTGAAGGTGGTGCCTACGGATACGCTGTCAAAAACCGCGTCTACCGCCACGCCCGCCAGTGCTGCCCGTTCGTGCAGGGGAATGCCCAGCTTTTCGAAAGTTTCCAGAATTTCCGGATCCACTTCGTCCAGGCTTTTGGGGCCGTCTTTTTTGGACTTGGGGGAGGAGTAATAACTGATGGCGTCAAAGTCCACCGGCGGATACTGCACGTGGGCCCACTTGGGTTCGGCCATGGTGGCCCAGTGGCGATAGGCGTCCAGGCGCCATTCGGTCATCCATTCCGGCTCGTTCTTTTTGGCGGAAATAGCGCGGATGACGTCCTCATTCAGGCCCGGGGGAAAGGTTTCGGACTCAATATTGGTGACGAAACCGGCCTTGTATTCACGGTCAATCAGTTCATCAATTGGCTGATCTGCTTTGCTCATGACGCGAACTCTCGGTATCTGGTGTTGCGGTATCTGGTGCTACGATCTTGGTGCTATACGATCTTGGTACTACGACAGGGTTCCAGGCTTTACCCCGGATATCAGGGGCGACTGAGCCGGTCTTTTCCGGTTCTTCCGGTTTCTCCGGTTCTTCCGGTCAATCTCGGTGATCATGACGCATGTGGTGCCGGGTCAGTTATCAGAATAACTGCCACGCACGAATAGTTACCACGGCGGCACAGCAGGCCGTTTGGCTTGCCTGGTAAACACCCTGTTTGTGACTCTCTTCTCGGATAACCAGAGTAATTCACTCAGGCTTTTTAATCAATACCAATTTGGTATGGTTTTGTGCCATACTCTGGAAATCGCACATCCGAAACCCGTTGAGAAAACGAAGCAGAGCAGGGGTTATGGCCGTATGTTAAGAGTCGGCAAAATGGCAGATTACGCGCTGGTGATCATGAATGCGCTGGCGAAAACACCCACCGGGCTGGTGTCTATGGACAGCCTTTCCCAGCAGACGCACCTGACCATGCCGACAGTACGCAAGCTGATGCGCCTGCTGGTGAATGCGGGACTGGTGCGCTCCATTCGCGGCGCCAAGGGCGGTTATCAGCTGGCTCGTCTGCCGGAATTTATCAGTGTGGTGCATATATTGTCGGCGGTGGAAGGCCCCATGGCCATTACCGAATGCTGTGATGTGGATGCTTCCTGCGAACTGTCGGGGGGCTGTGATATGGAGTCCCACTGGTCGTCCATCAATCAGCTGGTGATGCATATTTTGGGCAATATCTCCCTGGCGGACCTGAAGCAGAACCACAGTGGCCCGGTGATTGATCTGCAGGCTATTCTGCACCGTCTGATGAAAACCGAAATGGTTAACGAGGTATTTTGCCAGACTGGTTAGCCGGTGTGGCCCGCAGTAAACGGCTAAATTGGCCTGTCTGGCCCTAGCACCCTTTGCAGTATCAGCTACTATTGTCAGGATCAGCCACGGAACAATGAGGAAAGGAATATGCCTCATGATGAAGGCGTCATCAAATACCATCTGAACTTCGAAGTTGCAGCGCCTCCTGATTATTCCAGCATCGAAGACATCAATAACTGGCGTACGCTGTTACACCAGATGCAGCTTATGGGGCAGGATCCGCAACGCTATGGCGGCCTGGGCTTTGGCAATATCAGCTGTCGGTTGCCGGCGCGACAGGGCAAGGGGTTTATCGTATCCGGTACCCAGACCGGAGGCCTGCACCAGCTCAAGCCCGAACATTATTGCCTGGTGACTGACTGGGATGTAGCCCGTAATCAGTTATGGGCCAGGGGTGCTGTGCGGCCCTCTTCAGAGGCGATTACCCACGGGGCCATTTATAACCTGGCAGACGATATCAATGTCGTGATTCATGTGCACTGCCCGGAAATCTGGCAATGTGCGGGTTCGTTGCGTCTGCCGGTGGCGGGGCCTGATACGGCCTACGGTACGCCGGCTCTGGCGCAGGAAATTAAAGACTTGAATGACAGTGGTGCGTTTCTCAAGAGCCGGCTGGTGGTGGTGCCAGGTCATCAGGACGGGGTGATTTCCTTTGGTTCTACGGCGGAACATGCGGGCCACGAAATCGTAAAAACTCTGGCGTCTGCCATTCAGAATTTCAAGTAAGACCGGGCCTCCTTTCCGGAACGCAGGCTTTCTAGTGGGGAGTGGTATCCTGGGTTTCAAGTCGGGGCTTTTTTCCCTGAATCGCCACCTCCTCAACCACCCTGCGCAGGTTGATCAGGTCCACCGGCTTGGACAGGTAGGCATCCATACCGGCGTCAAAACACCGCATGCGGTCTGATTCCAGCGCATTGGCGGTAACTGCAATGATGGGTGTCTGGCCCTTGCTGGAGTGCATGTCGCGGATTCTTTCCGTGGCCTGAAAACCATCCAGGACCGGCATCTGGCAATCCATCAGGATCAGGTCTATATCCAGATCCTGCAGTTTTACCACTGCTTCCTGGCCGTTATTGGCAGTCACCACGTTGCAGCCCAGTTTGTTCAGGTAACCTTTGATAATCATCTGGTTAACCTTGTTGTCTTCTGCCACCAGCACATTCAGCTGCCTGGGCAGTTTCATCTGCACCACTTTTTGTTCTTCCCGGTGGGCACGGATTTCGGCCGTGGTGGGCACATCCAACAACGGTTCCATGCTTTCCTTGACCGGAATGCTGAAGGTGGCCACCGAGCCGCCATTTTCCCGGTTTTTAAACGCCAGCGAACCTTTCAGCGCATCGGCGATCCGTTTGCAGATGGACAGGCCGATGCCCAGCCCGCCGTGGGCGCGGGTAAATGAGCCGTCCAGTTGTTTGAAGGGTTTGAACATTTCACTGATGAACTGTTCCGGCACGCCGGGGCCGGTATCGGTAATTTCGAACTTGAGCAGATAGGTGCCATTGCTTTTGGGTTCGTATTGGTAACTGAAGCTGATCTGGCCTTTGGGGGTAAACTTGATGGCGTTATCCAGCAGGTGAGACAGCACGTGCGCAATACGATTGCTTTCGCCGGTAAAGGTGATGTCGGAAGTCAGTTCCGGTGCCACAAAGCGCAAACCCTTTTTGTTGGCTTCCTTGCCGTATTTTTCCAGCAGGGTTTCCAACAGGGTTTTAAAGGTAAAGCGGCCCTCCTGAGCGGAAAAATCGTTGGAGATAATGTCGCTGAACTCAAGAATATCATTCACCGCCACCAGCATGTCCGATGAGGAAATACTGGCGGCTTCAATCAGTTTTTTCTGGCCGTCATTCAGGTCGGTACCTTTGAGCAGGGCCAGCGCTCCCATGATACCGTTCATGGGGGTGCGCAGTTCGTGGCTGATGGTGGCCAGAAATTCTTCTTTCAGGCGGTCGCTGCGATTTACTGCGGCTACCACAGTGACTGTAATGGTCAGTGCCAGGCCGATGAGGATTGCAATGGTAATAAAGCCCAGAATCACGCCCCACTTGTTGGCCTGTTTCATGGAATGGTCCGCCAGAAAAAGACTGCGGGAATAGCGTTCCAGCTGGTCATCCAGAAACGATTTAAGCTGTTTGCGATTGATATCGTACAGGTTGTTGATGATCTGCACTTCGGTCTGTTGTTCCTGCAGCATCAGTTCCGGCGACTCTACCAATGTGCGCGACAGAATGACGGCCTGCTCATAATAGGCAATAAAACTGGTGCGAATGGCGTTGACTTCTGCCGCCAGGGAATCGTCCAGACGAATCACTTCCTGGGTGCGTTTTTTAAACCCCTCCGCCAGCATCTGGGAGTCGTCGATCAGGAAAGGGTCTTCCAGGCCGATGGCATTGGTGAGCATGTTGTGAATGGCGCGCAGGTCGGCCTCCATACGGCGTACATGCTCAATCACCGGGTATTTCACCAGACGGATATCCTCAATCCGTTGCTCATTGCTGTGGGCAACAAAGAAATTGTAAGCCAGGTAACAGGCAAAGCTCACGCTGCCCACGATGGCAATGGAAAGGATCTGCCAACGAATTTTCTGGATTGGGGATATGGTCACATTCAGTCCGTATTAAAGGGTTTTTTATAACGCATTTATATAAGACGCAGCACGCCTTCCATAAGTGTAGCAGTCCGCTATCTGTCTGTAGGCGGGTGTCGCGATTAGTGTGTTATTAAGTTGGTAATTAATTAGTTATAAGGTTCGCGATCTATATGCCGGCGTCGAAACGAAATTCGCTTTTGGCCAGTAATCTGCCTTTGGCATCGGTAACCTGGACTTCCCAGTCGCCGGCCTGTTTTGAGGTGAGAAATTTGCTGGAATAGCAGCGCCAGCGATCACTGCCGATGGCAATGGGCACCTTGGCGGCCAGTTCGCCGTTGTGATACCAGCGGTGGTAATGGGTTTTTCCCGCCTGACCCAGCACTTCGGTATAGAAATACACTTTTGCCAGATCTTCCGGGTTGCTTTTGAATTCTGACGGCAGCGCTGGACCGGGCTCCAGCTGCTCCACCTGTGTGGTCAGTTTGGCGCGTTTGATGGCTGCGGTGAACAATTCGGCCTTGGTGGGTTGTGGTGCTGTCTTACTGGCCGGAGTCTGGTTTGGCTCGGGCGCTGCAGTTACGGTATCAGTCACGGTATCAGTCACAGTGTTCGCCGCAGACTGGCTGCTCCGGACCAACGTTTGATGCTCTGTATCCGGGGCGGATTCTGATGTTGTTGTTGATACTGTTTTTGATGATGTTTCTGATATTGTAGTTTTTTGGTGGCTGATTTCTTTGGGTGTTATTTCGTTGGATTCAGTTTTGTCGGGTGTTGCCGGGGCGGAAGCTACAACTGTTGTTGGAGGCGTGGTTTCGGATGGCTCGCTGGCCGACGCTTGGGGGGATTCAGCGGCAGCGACCTTTTCCGCTTCATTGCTCTCGGTGACCAGGGGGTGTGTATTGCCGCTGTCATCACCGGTAAGAACCAGGCCGACCACCACAGCACCAGCCAGTACAGCAATGACGCTGATGACGGCGATGATTCTTCCCCAGTGATATTCGTAAACGTATTCGGGTGTGCCGGAGCCGTATTTGTTCATTCTGTTCCCTGATCTGATTCTATGGTTGCCAACAAATTGCCGGCCATTATAGCAGTAAAGTAAATCGCGCAGGGAGTCCGGTTTCGGGGAATGAAATTACAGATCGTTGGATTGCAGTTTGAGATTGGTATCCAGGTGTCGTTCCAGCACTTTGCGTATTTTCTGCTTTTCGATGGGTTTCAGCAGTACGCCCATAAAGCCACGGGTTTCGCATTCTTTACGGGTGCTGGCGTCGTTGTCTGCGGTCAGGGCGTACACGGGAAGGTCGGGTTTGTGCTCCAGAATAACCGCGATGGTTTCAAAGCCGTCTTTTACCGGCATTTCCAGATCCAGCAATACCAGGTCGAAAGATGTGTGGGATAGTTGCTTGATGGCTTCCTCTCCGTTTTCGGCCATTGCCACGGTGGCGCCCTGGCTCTGCAAAAAGCGGCGAATTACCATCTGGTTCACCTTGTTGTCTTCCGCCACCAGAATGTGGCCCCGTAATACCGGCGCATCCGTTTGCCCGGCCTGGTTGTCCGCATCCTGATGATCGATATTGGCCGCACACAGACGGCTGATTTCCTCGTAAAAACGGGACACATTGATCGGCTTTTCCAGGTGACTGGTAAAGCCTGCATCCAGGTAGCTGTCTACTTCGCTGGCCATGACGTTGGCGGTAAACGCAATGATGGGTTTGGTGTAGCCGTTGCGCCGCAATAACACGCCGGCGGTTTTGCCGCTGATCACCGGCATCTTGATATCCATCAGTATCAGATCGTACTGATGCTCCAGGGCCAGCAACATGGCTTCGGCACCGTTTTCTGCCATATCAATGGTGGCACCGGTTTTACTCACCAGCTTTTTCACCAGCTGGCGGTTAACCGGGTTATCGTCGGCACACAGAATGCGGGCATGCAGTTGCGGGATGTCGATGCCGGAATGTTTTGCTGTAATGGCGCCGATTTCGCTGGCGTCGGTCAGCATTTCCACCCCGGATTCGCAATGGCCCGGCAGGGTAACGGAGAAGGTGGAACCCTTGTCCACTTCACTGGCTACGGTCACGGTGCCACCCATCAGCTCCACCAGCTGTTTTACGATATTCAGCCCCAGGCCGGTGCCCCCGTAATTGCGGGTGGTGGTAACGTCCGCCTGAGTAAAGGGGTTAAAGATTTTGGCTTGTTGATCTGGCGTCATGCCGATACCGCTGTCGATCACATCCAGGTGCAGCTGGTCGGTGTCTTGCTGATAATCAATGTGCAGGGTGATGCTGCCGGTTTCGGTAAACTTCAGGGCGTTGCCGAGCAGGTTCAGAATAACCTGCTTCAGGCGTGTGGGGTCGCATACCATGTAGCGTGGCACCGGCAACTGAAAATCAAGGTTGAACTGTAAGCCTTTGGCGGCAATCCGTTTGTCGAACACGGCGCGGATTTCCTGTACCAGTTCCACCAGGCTGACGTTGATGTTTTCCAGTTCCAGTTTGCCGGCTTCGATTTTTGACAGGTCGAGAATTTCGTTAATGATATCCAGCAGGTGGTGGCTGCTGCGAATAATGATATCCAGGGATTCATTCGTTTCCCGGTTGTCGTAGGTGCCGTCCCGGGCGTCTTCGGCAAAGCCGATAATGGCAGTGAGCGGGGTTCGGATTTCGTGGCTCATGTTGGCCAGGAAGGCACTTTTGGCCCTGGTGGCGGCTTCTGCTTTTTGTTTTGCCAACAGGGCTTTTTCTTTTTCCTTGGCGGCGCTGATATCGTGGATAACGCCGTCGTAGTGGCGAATACCATCGCTGGATACGGACGACTGCAATGAAATGCTGGCGTAAAAGGCTTTGTCGGAGCAGGTGCGCAGTTGGCATTCAAAACCCGCCGCCATCTGTTCTTCAATCAGAATGGTTTTGAGTTGCTGCAGTTGTGACGACTCGGTGAAGTAATCCCAGAAACTGATACTGGCCAGATCCACATCCTGTTCATTCATTTCAAACATGGACAGAAACGCCGGGTTGGCACTCAGGAAACGGCCGGTGGTATCGATTTCAAAAATGCCATCGAAGGAACGCTCATAGAGTTCCTGGTACTGGGCCATGTGTTCCACATTTTTCTGTTCTGCCTGGAGCTTTTCCTTCTGAATCAGGCTGATCCTGTCGGACAGGGCCACGGACAGGGCGAACACCTGAATAGCCAGACCAATCTCCACGCCGTGCACGGTTGCGGCAGTCAGGGGCAGCGCCCCCAGTGAGGCAAAGATATGAATGACGCCACCGGTGAGGAAAATAAACCAGCCCCCGACAAACAGGGAGGCCAGCTTCATATTATTAAGCCAGTATTCAATGCCAATGGCGTACTGCGCCAGGAAGGACAACAGCAATACCCACAGGGCAATATTCAGGGAATATTCGTAGGGAATAAAGAATACCGCAAAGGTGGCAACAATAGTCATCAGCACCCAGGTATTCAGGCACCTGTTCAGGAACGGGCTTTTTTCGCGGATGCCAAGAAAATGCTGGGTGAACAGAATGGAAAAAATCGACAGCATGTTGTCCACAATGGGGCGAATCACCTGATTCAGTTCCGGAAAGTCCGGCCACAGGTATTGAAACCCCACACCGGAGAAAAACACGCGATGGGTGATACCGCTGATCAGCAGGCCCACATAGAAAAAGTAATCCGCGCTTCTTACCCGCAACCCGATCACCAGGTTGTAGAAAACCATGATCACTATCATCCCCATCAGATTGCCGTAGGCAAATAGCCCGAAGGTTTCGACGTCATGAAATTGGGTGGGGGTCCACAAATAAACCGGCAGGTGCATGCTGCTGGCGGTGTTGAGGCGTATCCAGAATGCATGGGATTCGCCCGGTTTTACCTGTAGCGGGATCACAAAGGTTTGCGTGGGAAACGGCCGGGTAGAGTGGGGCAGGGTATCCCCCAGCTCATAGGTCTTTACCGGTTCACCGTCAATTTCGTGAAAAATCTCAAGGCTGTCCAGCAGTGGGTCGCGGATATCCAGATAGAGAATGGGGTAGGCATCGCTGTCAAAATCCGGTGCCACGTTCACCAGCACCTTGAACCAGTGCTGGGGCTGCCCCAGACCGGCGTTAAAGTTACTGGGCAGGCGACGGAACGTGTTCTGGATAAAGAGGGATTTGGCGTTTTCCAGGCTGATGTTGCTGTTACTGTCCTTGTAATACCAGACCGGTGGGTCGAATTTACCGTCCTCGATGGCTTCTGCTGTGAGTTGGTAGTTGCTCCCTGCCATAGCGCTGGTTGGCGCCAGAAGGAAAAACCACAAGCAAAACAGCCACTTGAAATTTGTTGATGCACACCTTTCTGAATTCAACGTGATGACCTGGAATACGTCCCTCTTGTATTAAACCTAGCCAATTGTGGTGATGTCAGCAAGGTGAGACAAGAAGTAGCGACAGGAAGCCGATGAGGTTACCCGGAATTCTGCTTCCTGTCACAGGGTTCAGGTGTGCACCCTTGTCATCAGCCGGACGCGGCCGCTTTTTCCGGGTTCACCCGGTCGCCCACCAGCTTTTCCAACATCCGCAGACCTTTGCGGCGCAGAAAATCGCTGTCTTTCTGGGAGGGGTGAAAATCAGGGCGGTAGTAGCTCAGATAGTGGCGGCCCAGCTTGTTGAGAATATGGCGGCTTTTCCAGGCACCTTTGACAACCATGGTGACGCTGGGGCGGGGTGGCTTATCACCGCTGGTTTTGGCGGCTTCGCGGTCTGCCTTCAGCAGTTCCCGGGTGTGCAGGGTGGAAAACAGGGTAAACAGAATTGTGGTGATGGCCATTTCACTGGTGCGCACCCAGTAGCTGTTCACCTGATCCTGGTACACATCGTAGGCCACGGATTTGTGTTCGCTTTCTTCAATGGCGTGCCAGATCCACAGGGGCTTGAGGCGTTCATCAATTTCGTTGATCAGCTCCGGGTATTCCAGCAGGGTTTCCGCGAACATGGCGGTGAAATGTTCCAGGGCACAGGTTTTTGCCAGCATGCGTTCCGGCGAGAACCATTCTTCCTCCCGGGACAGCCCCACCTTGGTGAACTTTTCTATATAGGCAATGGGTAACCCCTTGCGGGCCATCATGTCGTTGAAGGCCTGATGCTCCTTGCCGTGGTGGGCTTCCTGGCCGATAAAGCCTTTCACCTGTTTTTTCAGCTCCGGATCGGTCAGGTTGGGTTCAAAGTGACGCACGGAACGCATGAACATGCGCTCCCCCTCCGGGAAGGTGCAGGACAGCGCCGTGAGCACCATGGTTCTGACCGGATCGCCGCCAAACCAGTATTTGGGAATGTCGTCGCCGAATTCAAAATCCATGCGCCGCACCGGAATGCCGGTGTTATCGTTTTTGGTGTTTTTGATGGCCTGGGTGTGTGCTGCCATGAATTCCCTCCTGATCACTGCTCGCTATTGGGCTTATCTGATCCAGTATATGCGGGTGTGTTGGCCTGTCCCGGTCAATCAGTGTCATTGATCGGTGATTTTGGGCCAAAATCGTCCGGTTGGTCGCTTTTACCGCTTATGGAACTTTTACCGCTCATGGATAGGGAGCGCTTGGGCTCAATGGACAACAGCTGGGCCAGTGCCGGCAGTAACCAGATGGCGCCCACCATGTTCCACAGGAACATAAAGGTCAGCAGTATGCCCATGTCCGCCTGGAATTTGATGGACGAGAGAATCCAGAAGCCGGTGCCGATGCTCAGCGTCATGCAGGTAAGCACGACGGAGCGGCCGGTGGTGGACAGGGTTTTCAGGTAAGCCTGCTGCAACGGCAGGCCGGCTTGCAGGTTGCGTTGCAGGCTGGCAAAAATGTAAATGCCATAGTCCACCCCAATGCCCACACCCAGTGCAATCACCGGCAGGGTGGCCACTTTGACACCGATACCCATCAGGGTCATCAGGGTTTCACAGAGAATGGAGGTAAGGTACAGCGGCAGTACGACACAGACCACTGCCCGCCAGGACCGGAACGCCAGAAACACCATAAAAGCCACGACAGAAAACACCATGATCAGAATCCGCACTTCTGCCAGACGGATGGTCTGGTTAGTGGCTGCCTCCACGCCGGCATTGCCCGATGCCAGTACAAAACGGGCTATGTCCTTGTGCTGATTGTTGCGGGAAAACTCCTCCACGGCACGCACGGTGCGCTCCAGGGTTTCGGCTTTGTGATCTTCAAGGAACACATACACCGGCATCAGGCTGCAATCCGTGTTGGTGAAACCGCCGGGCAGATAGATCATGGTACCGTTCAGCATTTCCGGCACTTTACTCAGGTTGGCCCATTTCAGATTGCCTTCGTTAAAGGAGGCGTTCAGGTGTTTGGAAATGGACACCACGGAGGTGGTGGATTCCACCCCTTCGACATTTTCCACATGCCACATAAAGTCATCCACCAGGCTCATGGGGGCGTAGGTGGTGCAGGTGTTGGGTGGGGTTTCCACCATCACCACCAACACGTCGGCGCTGACCGAGTAGTTGGAGGTGATAAAGGCATTGTCCAGATTGTAGCGGGAATCGGGATGCAGCTCCGGGGCACCGGCATCCAGATCGCCGATCTTGAGATCCTGTTTAATGATAAAGCCCACCGTGGCCAGGATGGCGGCGGTAATGATGGACAGAATCGCCGTACGCCGGTGGGTGAGCGTGGATATGTTTTGCAGAAACCGCGATGGACTGGCCTGCTTTCGGCTCAGCCGCTGCACCGCCAGATCGCTGATGCCGATATAGGAAAGCACGATGGGCACAAACACCAGCTTGGTGAGAATAATCACCGCCACGCCGATACTGGCGGTGATGGCCAGTTCGCGGATGACGCCGATATCAATAAACCAGAGGGTAACAAAACCAAAGGCATCACTCACCAGCGCCACCAGGCCGGGAATAAAGAGGGCGCGGAAAGTGCTGTTGGAGGCTTCCCGGGCGGAATCCCCCTGAGCAATGCGGCGCACCATTTCGTTGGTGTACTGCACGCCGTGGCTGATGGCGATGGCAAACACCAGAAACGGAATCAGCATGGAATAGGGGTCGATACCGAACTGAATGGGTTCGATGGTGGGGTAGTCTGTAATCAGTTTTTGCCAGAACGGGGAGTCCCGCATCTGCAGCATGCCTTTATGCATCAGGGAGATAATGCCCAGTTGCCAGATAACGGCCATGACCGCGCCCACCACAATCACCGAGGCACTGCGCACACAGCGGGAATCGTAAATCAGCAGGTGAAAGGTAAGAATCAGGGTGAGAATAAAAAACACCACCACGCTTTTGGCGGCATCGATCAGATCGCCGATTTTCTTGGCAAAGCCGATCACGTGAATACGGATGTCGTCGGTTTCAAAGCGTTGCCGGATACCGGTTTCGATCTGGTCTGCCAGTAGTTTGTAATCAATTTTGTTGGCGTCGTCGCTGCTGTTGTCGGACACCTCAATCAGCGGCAGGTAGACAATGCTGGAGCGCATGTCATCGGCCACCAGCACGCCGATCTGGTCGGACTTGAGGATGTTGGACTCCACACGGGCAATGGCCTCTGCGGAGCCGTCGTAATCCGGGGGGATGATTTCGCCGCCGCGAAAGCCCATGGCGTCCACCTCTGACCAGCGTACATTGGGGGTCCACAGGGACTTCATGCCGCCCTTGTTAACCCCGGGCAGGTAAAAGGCTTCGTCGGATATCTGACGCAGGATTTCCAGGTATTCACGGTCGAAAATGGTGCCGTCGCGGTGCTCCACCGCAATACGGATGGAGTTGCCCAGACTGAGTTCGTCTTTGTGTTTGTACAGGTTCTGAATATAGGGGTGGCTCAGTGGAACCATCTTCTTCAGATTGCTGTCCACGGTGATATCGTAGGTCTGATTGGCAAAGAAAATGGTCAGTGCAACGAACAGAAGAAGTATCGGCCCCCGGAAATTGAACACCATTTTTTCGAAAAGTGAGGCCGGTCGGGTCATTGGACAGCGTCGTAAGTTAAAGTCATTTCTGAAAGTATAGCCATGATTCGGTGACCGCAATTGCGGTTTGGTTCACGTGATGGCATTGTATCTGGCCATGATCCTGCGATTTCATTGTTGTTATTCTGAACAAGTGAACGTATTATTGCCGGATTGTCGGGCAGGTAGACTTCGTGTTTCCATGTGAGGTTGGAGGCACAGGAAGCGTTACTGCATAAAAGCGTTTTTGCGCGGAGAGTAGTATCACCCTGACCAGAAAACTACAAATATTCATAATAAAGGCCGCCTTTGGCCACTTGAAAAATAGGGGGTAGCAGATGGTTCGCCAATCCATTCTGTGTGTTACCGGTATGGTGTTCGCCATACTGATGTCCGGCTGCAGTGTAATTTACAAACCTGTGGGAGGCACCTTGAATGCCTACGCAGAAGATGTGGCCATTGCAGACTTTCTCACTTACCGGGATGTGGACCTGCTGTGCCAGTCCGGCGGCAGTCTGTTACCACTGATCCACAGTTTTTCCAATGTGGGCACCAACACCCGTAAAACCACTTCCACCATGTTCCTGCTGAGCGGCTTCTGTGAAGAGCAGAAGGCCCATGATTTCCATCTGCAGGAGCTGATGGCCGACAAGGCTGGCGACTATCAGGGCGCCCTCAACTATGCAGCGCTGAAAAAGCGGGCACTGGCCCAGGCAGCGCGGCGCCAGTATCAAAGCTTTCAGGATGTTTCCCAGGCCTATCCGGCGGCTGAAGGGCAATGCCCGGCATTTGCCGAGGATCAGGACGAACTCCTGTATCTGCTGGGTAACCTGCAGGGGCTGGAGTCGTTGCTTAACGATGGCAAGTCCGGCCTGATGGCTAACGTGCCCCGCAATATCGCCAACGATATCTACCGCTCTATGGATTGCCTTAAAAACTATCAGTGGTGGGGCGTGCCCCAGGCGGTACAGGCATCTCTGCTGGGCTTTTTGCCGAACCTGGATCAGGAAAAGGCCAAGCGCACTGATCAGCTGCTGGATGTGTCGGTACGCATGGGCCGGGAAAACCAGGTACCGCTGGCGGAAACCGTGGCCATGGCGGCCTGGGAAGGCCAGGGCGACAACGAGCGTTTGGAGGCGCTGATTGAATCTCACTTCGCCTATGCGGAAAGCGCCTCTTATGATGCCCGTTGGCTGTCGGTAAGTTACATCAGTAACCGTCATCTGGAAAACATGGCGGATGTACTGCGTTTGAAGGGGGAAAAAACCTTGACCGCGAATCCTGCGGAACCATTCCTGATTCAGGATGAACCAGACATAGAGCTGGATCTTGATGATATTTAACAGACTAAAAAACACCACATAGTTCTAAAACCACAAGGGGGTATTTTGTGAAAAGGGTAAAGGGATATCTGAATCAATGTCTGCTGGCGGTGGTGACTGCCGTGCTGATGGCATCCACCGCTTACGGCGCGGAAAAACGCACGCTCTGTGTGTTCGATCCGCTGGGGGCTTATGGTGATACTTTTGGTTTGCTGAAACAGTACGCCAAAATGGTCAAGCCTCACGGGGTGGATTTTGAACTCAAGCCGTACACGGACGAAGCCATTGCCGCCAATGATTTTCTGGGCAGTGCCTGTGATGCGGCCGTGCTCACCGGTACCCGGGCGCGAAACTTTAACAAGTTTACCGGTACCATCGAGGCCATTGGCGCACTGCCGGAATACGATCATGTCAAAGCGCTGCTGAAGTTTCTCAGCAATGACAAACTCAGCAAGTACATGAAGAACGATCGCTACGAAATTGCCGGTATTTATCCTGTGGGTGCCGTGTACCTGTTTGTGAATGATCGTGGCATTGATACCGCCAGCGAGCTGGCCGGCAAGCGTTTGGCCACCATGAGTTTTGACGATGCCGCCAACACCATGGTGAAACATGTGGGTGCGGCGCCGGTGAGTTCGGACATCACCACTTTTGCCGGCAAGTTCAATAACGGTTCAGTGGATGTGTGTTACGCACCGTCGCTGGCATACAACGCCTTTGAACTTTACAAGGGGCTGGAGCCGCAGGGCGGCATTATCCGCTTCCCGCTGGCTCAGATGAATGCCCAGATCATTCTCAAGAACGAGCGCTTTCCGGAAGACTTTGGCCTGGCATCGCGGGGTATTGTGAAGGAGCAGGCCAAGCAGGCGTTTTCACTGATCGAGCAGCAAGACAAATCCATCGAGAAGAAGTGGTGGGTGGACATTCCTGCTCAGGACAAGGAGCAGTACATGGAAATGTTCCGCGGTGTGCGGATTCAGCTGGCTAAAACCGAAACCTATCACCCGTCCATGCTGAAGCTGATGAAAAAAATCCGTTGTGCCCAGGACGCGTCCCACTCGGAGTGTACCCGCGAGGGGGAATAGCGCCGGGTAAAGCTTATTTGAGCAAAATAAAAAAGGCGGTTTCAAACACCGCCTTTTTTTGTGCCTGTTGATGATCAACAAGCGTGTGTATCAGTTATCGGCGCGGGACCCGGTTACCTTGCATTGCAATTCCCCATCGGCCAATCGGGCGGATACTTCATCCCCCACCTTTACCGATTCCACTGAGCGTAAAATCTGCCCCTGGGGATCCTTAACAATGGCATAACCCCTTCCCAGGGTGGCCAGGGGGCTGACTGCATTCAATTGCTGTGCGCTGTAGCCCAACCGTTGTTGCTGGGTGGTCAGCTGTTTGCGAATGCCGCGGGCTAATCTTAACTCGTACTGGGCAATCAGTTTCTGGTGTTGGCTGATCTGCCTGGCCGGTGATTGCAGTCGCAGCCGCTGATCCCAGTGATGGTGTGCCCGCTGTTGTTCTTTCAGGCGACGCTCCATGGCTGCAGTCAGCCGGGTTTCCGCCAGATCCAGCCGTTGCTTTTGTTCTTCCAGTTGTTTGCCGGGATGCTTGAGACGTTTCTGATGCCAGTCCACCAGCTGCTGTTTGCGGGTCAGGGTATTGCGGATTTTTTCCAGCAGCAGTTGTTCGTAAGCGCTGAAACGGGCGATCAGTTCCTGCTGATCCTGACTCAGCATTTCTGCCGCAGCGGAAGGTGTGGGCGCACGCACGTCTGCCACAAAATCGGCAATGGTAAAATCTATCTGGTGGCCCACGGCAGACACAATGGGGATCCGGCTGTTATAAATAGTGCGGGCCAGGGCTTCATTGTTAAAGGCCCACAGATCTTCCAGCGAACCGCCGCCCCGGCCCACAATCAATACATCACATTCATTGCGTTGGTTGGCGGTTTCAATGGCATGAACAATCTGGGCTGGTGCGTCCTCTCCCTGAACGGCACAGGGGTAAACAATCACCGGCAGCAGAGGAAAGCGACGCTTGAGTACAGACACAATATCCTGAATGGCAGCGCCGGTGGGAGAAGTCACTACACCGACCGTGCGGGGGTGTTCCGGCAGCGGTTGTTTGTGGCTGTCGGCAAACAGGCCTTCGGCGTCCAGTTTGCTTTTCAGCTGTTCGTAGGCCCGTTGCAGTGCGCCCAGGCCGGCTTCTTCCATGGTGTCTATGATCAGCTGATAATCGCCCCGGGGTGCGTACAGGCTCAGGCGCCCGCGCACCAGTACCTGATCCCCGTTCTTGGGCTTGAACCGCAGGTGGCGGTTGTTGCCGCGGAACATGGCGGCACGCACCTGGGCCCTGTTGTCTTTCAGGGTAAGGTAGATATGGCCGGAACTGGGTTGAACCAGATTGGAGACTTCCGCCTCCAGCCAGATCATGGGGAAGGCTTCTTCCAGCAACTGGCGGGCAAACTGGTTTAATTCACTGACGCTGAAAATATGGCGCTCATCCTGTTGCGCTGCGGGGGATTCGGTTTCGTAAGACTGGTACATGACTCGATTTGTTTTGCATTGAATAGGGCCGGGAGTGTGCGGCCATTAAACCTGCCAACAGGGGGCAAAGGCAAGGTTAAAATAAAAATGCCGCGACATGGCTGCCGCGGCATTTTACTGATCTGAATGCTTGTTGTATTACCCGTTTATAACATAGGGAATCCTTTCCTGCCGGTTTCCCGCTGTTACAGGTCAGTTGGCAAAGTACATATTGTTCAGGTACTCGCTCAATTGACGCATCACTTCATCCTCGGTTTTGGATGTTGTGGTGAACAGCATGTCGGAACGATGTAACAGTTTCATGATTCCCTCCTATGGTGTTTTATGCGCTGTAGAACGCATATATTGCTCGGTTTCCTGATTTTCAGGTAAATCCCAGACAGGATTTTCTGCGACCTTGTTTAAAACCGCTCGCTCACGATTAAAACCGTTCGGTCACGCTTGTTACTATGTGCCTGAACCTGAAAAGCGTCAACGTGGCGGCCTGTTACAACATATTTCAACGGGCTGGCTAATGATAAAAATTATGGATAAATCAGGAGGATAGAGGTATTTCTTGCTTGCCTGCTTTCGCTATTCAAACGTTTGTTTGTGGGGCCGGGATTTGGGAAGCCAGAAACTGAAGGTGGAGCCTTCGTGTATTTTGCTGCGCACACCGATCAGGCCGCCGTGCATTTCAATAATTTCCCGGCTCAGGGCCAGGCCCAGGCCGGTGCCTTCGGGGTTGATGCGCCCGGTGTTTCCCACTTTCTGAAACTTGCTGAACAGGCGGGGCTGATCTTCGTCGGCAATGCCAATGCCGGTATCCACGATCTGCACCACATAGCCGGGGAGGTTTTCCGGAATGGGCAGGTCTTTAAAATCGTGATCCTGAATCAGTTTCAGGGTGATGGTGCCGTTGGTTGTGAATTTCACGGCGTTGGACAGCAGGTTGAGCATTACCTGCCGGATGCGGGTGGGATCGGCTTCCACATTGCCGTCCGTCTGGCAGTTCAGCACGATTTCCGATTTTTTGTGGCTGGCGGGCAGGCTGAACTGGTCCTGGGCTTCCAGTAACAGATCACGCAGGCAGGTGGGCGCGTATTCCAGTTCAAATTTACCTTTTTCTATTTTGGTAATATCGAGCAGGTTGTTGATCAGGCCCAGCAGGTGGTGCGCGTTTTTCTCGACAATTTTCAGCGCTTCGGTGTTACGTTCGTCCAGCTGGTTGTTTTTCTGGTTCAGTACCCGGTGCGTAAAACCAATCACCGCATTCAGCGGAGTGCGTAATTCGTGAGACATGCCGGCAAGAAAATCGGTTTTCGACTGGTTGGCGGCTTCCGCTTCTTCTTTCGCTTGGGCAAGCTCCCGGGTTTGTACTTCCACCTGGGACTGTACGGCCCTTTCCCGGCTCAATAACGACAACATAACCACTTCCAGCATGGCCACATACAAGAGGCCGCCCAGCAGCAGAATATAACTGGGCCAACTGGATGCGCGCTCCAGCATTTTCGCCGTGGGGTGAAGGTCCAGCCGCAGGGTACGGTTTCCCAGCGGAAAATTGGCATGCCAGGCGTAGTCGCTGTCGGGGTGGGTTTCGCCGAAAACCAGCGCCGGTTTGTCCGGGTCGGTAATATCCGTAATGGAGAGGCCGTTCAGATCGATGTTGTCGTTGATGGCAATATTGATCAGTTCGTTAACGCGAAACACCACCTGTACCAGGCCGGTGTTACCGCTACCCTGGTAACCGTCCACGGCACTGAGAAGAATGTAGGCGGTCTGGCCTTCCAGTTCCTGAATCAGTCGCAGCGGATCGCTGAGCAATGTCTGTCCGGTTTCCAGTGCCGCGCGGATCTGCTGGCTGCGATAAGGCAGGGACAATACATCCAGGCCGTGAATGTCTTTATTGGCGTTGTAGGGATATACATAGGCGATGGGTGCATAGTCGGCTTTCTCCGGAACCGGTGTCAGTTTTCCGGACAACGACCGGGTTTTAAAGAAAAAGTCCGGATAGCCCTGCTTCTTTATCTGCGCCTCAAGGCGCTGACGGTTGTCATGAGTAACATGAGGCAACCACTCGATGGCATGGATGGATGACTGGCCTGCCAGCAGACCATCGCAGAACTTGTTGAATTCCTGAATGGTGACGTCTTCACTGGCCTCGAAAAAGCTTTTAATGGCACTCAGGGTAACCCGGACTTCGTGAAGATTGCTGGAAAACAGCGCCTGTACCTGGGGCCCGGCATCGGCAATGATGGTGCGCCGGTTTTCCTCTTCCAGATTGCGGACGTAGAAAAACGCCACAATCACCAGCCCCAGAAAGGAAGCCGACACGGCCGCAGACTGCCAGGATTTTTTCTGGTTGAACAGCTGCGGCGTAAGAATGCGCAACACAAACGGGGTAACCACCAGCGTGCCAATGGAATCACCCACCCACCAGGTGAGCCAGTTGGTGGTCCACTCGCTGGTTTCGATAATGCCGGTGAGCAGCAGGGTTACAGTGCCCAGAGTGGAAGCCACCAGACAACTGAGGGGCCCTGCCACCAAAATGAAGCGGGCGATATCGGGGCCGGTAAAAAAATCGATGGTGGCAATACGAAAGCGGCGTATCAGATAGTGGGCGGTGGCGGTCTGCAGGGTGCTGAACAAGGAAATGGCAGTGGTTAACACCAGTTGCGCAGCCCCGAAGGGTATGCCTTTGAGCCAGGTGGAGATAGTGATATTGGCAGCAACAGCACCGATAAAAATCCCCAGATAGGGCAGGCGGCCAAAACGCAACGCAGCCCCCAGTGCCACACCGGCCGCCAGCCACACCGGGGTGGCATAATCGGGGGCTACCGCCAGCAACTGTGATGCCACGCCCAGGCCAAAGTAAGCCAGGGCGACTCCAAGATTCACAGTGATTGCCGATGGGGGCCGGATCGGGTGGTGACTGCTGCTATCGTTCATGCATTCAGGATAGCAGCAGATAACCGGGAGGACTAAGCGGGGGTGCCTTTAAGACTGTCTTTATCAGATATTCGCACAGGATGTGAAGCGTTGTTGCCGGTTTCTTTCCCGGTGTTCTCAGCCAATCAGGTAGCCACCATCCACGGTAATGCAGCTGCCGGTGGTGTAGCTGGCGGCGTCTGATACCAGATACAGCACGGCACCCGCCATTTCCGACGGTTCGGCCACTCGCTGCATGGGAACATGGGGCATGAGTTGCTGCAGCACGGCTTCGTTCTTCACCAGCGCGGAAGCAAATTTGGTGTCTGTTGCACCGGGAAGCAGCGCATTCACCCGGATGTTGTGGGCAGCGCATTCCTTGGCAAAGGCCTTGGTCATGGAAATAACCGCCGCTTTGGTGATGGAGTAGATCCCCTGAAATGCGCCGGGAATCACACCGTTAACCGAAGCGACATTGACGATGGCGCCGCCCTGATGCTTGCGCATGATTTTGCCGGCGGCGGTGGACATAAAGAAGTAACCGCGAATATTCACATCAACGGTTTTCTGGTAGGCGGTCAGATCCGTATCCAGTATGTGGCCAAAATAAGGGTTGGTGGCGGCGTTGTTCACCAGAATATCCAGCTGGCCAACGCTTGTCTCGATCTTGTCGAACAGCTGTGACATCTGCTCCAGATCACCGATATGACAGGCCATGGCCGTGGCATCGCCGCCATCGTCACGGATACTGGCGGCCACTTTCTCGCAGTCTTCCTGTTTGCGGCTGGAAATAATCACCCGGGCATTCTGTTTGGCCAGCAGGCGGGCGATATTTTCACCGATACCGCGGCTGGCGCCTGTTACCAGGGCAACTTTACCGCTCAGGTCAAAGGGGTTGTCCATATTCATAACGCATTCTCGCAATTTGTTGCTGTTAACGATAAGTCACAAGCAGGGGATCTGTTTGTTCCAGATACCCGAAATCGTTGATAAAGCTCACACTGACACGGCCGTTTTTGAACAACAGCTTGGTGGCCGATGCATTAACAATGGCCCAGCTCATTTGCACTGCCTGTTCATCACTCAGTCCCAGCAGATTCTGCAGGGTAATGCTGATGGGGCCGCCGGAAGTGAAGATGGCAATATGGCGATGTTCGGTGTCCTGAACCAGATCATTCAGCCCATCGGCGCAGCGCTGCTGGAATTGCCGCCAGGATTCACCGTATTCGTGATCGAAATCTCCGGACACCCAACGCCGTATGGCATCGGCAAACAAAAGCTGAAATGCTTTTCTGGGGGATTCCTGCTGCGCCAGATACTCCGCCATGGACTGATGACATTCCAGTTCCGGTTTATGCCGGGCAATCACTTCCTGGTGGTTGTACTCACTGAAGCGCTCATCAATCTGGTAACGCGGCGGATCGGACGGATACCCCATACCGGAAACACAATGGTCAGCGGTTTCCTCGTGGCGAACCAGGCCGCCATGAATAATCCGGTCGAAAAGAATATTACGTTTTGCCAGGCCCTCACCAAGCACCTTTGACTGGCGTTTGCCCATATCAGACAGGGCATCGTAGTTGGCCTTGCCAAAAGATGCCTGGCCGTGTCGAATCAAATAAATGGCTGCCATTCGGATTCTGCCCTATTGCTGATTGGCGATTTCCTGAAGGCATAACTGCTCCAGAAAATTCACTACCTGGCCATACACGGAAAAGCGCTGGTCTTTGGTCTGGCCATGGTAAAAACGGTAATAAATCTGCTGCAGTATCACGGCAACACGGAACAGGCCGTACACCCGGTAGAAGGTAAAGTTCACATCCTTGAAGCCCATCTGCTCGCAGTAATAATGAAAAAATTCACTGCGGCTCATCATGCCCGGCAAATGTGTAGGCTGAAGGCGCATCATGTGCATGGCCGGCGGGTCGTTCGCTTCAATCCAGTAGGACAGAGTGTTGCCCAGATCCATCAGCGGGTCACCCAGGGTGGCCATTTCCCAGTCCAGCACGCCAATCACGCGGGTGGGATCGTCCGGATCCAGCACTACGTTATCCAGACGGTAATCGCCATGCACCACACACACGCCCACCTGTTCCTGGCGATTGTCGTCCAGCCATTGCATGACTTTTTCATAGTCCGGTACATCGTCGGTTTTGGCGTTGTGGTAACGTTTGCTCCAGCCATCGATTTGCCGGTCTACATAGCCCCAGCCCTTGCCCAGGTTTTCCAGGCCGGCGGCCTTGTAATCGATCTTGTGCAGATCAATCAGGCGGTCCACCACCGCTTTGCATAATTCGCTGATACCCTGTTCCGACAGCTGCATTTCCTCCGGTAGTTCCTTGCGGGGAATAATGCCCTTGATACGGTCCATGGCGTAAAACTCGCAGCCTAGTACGCTGTCGTCCTCGCAGTGGGCCACCATGTTGGGCACATAGGGGTAAACCGGTTTTAATGCCGACATCACCCGGTATTCCCTGCCCATGTCGTGCGCGGATTTGGCTTTGGTGCCAAAAGGCGGGCGACGCAGAATCAGATCACGGTTGTCGTAACGTATCAGGTAGGTCAGGTTGGACGAGCCGCCGGGAAACTGCTTGATAGACGGCGAACCCTGCAAGTCGTCCACATGGCTTTTCAGCCACTGGTCCACCTGATTGACATCCAGTTCTTCCCCCTCACGGATCGATTGTGCTTCATCGATAACAGTCATTGTTTTCCTCAATATAGTCCGCGTTTTTTTAGTTCGAATTTTGCAATCAGGCCCCGGTGCACTTCATCCGGACCATCGGCCAGCCGCAGTACGCGATTGTAAGCATACATACCCGCCAGCGGAAAATCATTGGACAGGCCGCCGCCACCGTGAACCTGTATGGCGGCATCAATCACCCGCTGGGCCACATTGGGCGCCACCACCTTGATCTGGGAAATTTCGCTCATGGCGCCCGCCGCACCCACGGTATCCATCAGGTAAGCGGCTTGCATGGTGAGCAGGCGGGCCATGTTAATTTCAATGCGGGCATTGGCGATAATGTCGCGGTTGCCTCCCAGGTTAACCAGCGGCTTGCCAAAGGCCACCCGCTGACTACCTCTTTCACACAGCAGCGTCAGGGCCCGTTCGGCGGCACCGATACAGCGCATGCAATGGTGAATGCGGCCCGGCCCAAGGCGCCCCTGGGCAATTTCAAACCCGCGGCCGGGTCCGGCAATAATGTTCTCTTTGGGCACCCGCACATTGGTAAAGGACACTTCACCGTGGCCGGCCGGTGCATCATAGGCATTAAACACCGGCAACATGCGTTCGATTTTTACCCCGGGGGTATCCAGTGGCACCAGCACCATGGAATGCTGCTGATGGCGGTTGGCGTCGGGGTCGGTGACCCCCATAAAAATACCGATCTTGCAGTCCGGATGGCCCACGCCGGAGCTCCACCATTTGCGACCGTTAATCACCACCTCGTCGCCATCCAGGGTGCAGGTGGCTTCCATATTGGTGGCGTCAGAAGAGGCTACCCCCGGTTCGGTCATAAAAAACACCGAACGGATATCACCGGCCAGCAATGGCTTTAACCATTGTTCCTGCTGGGCTGCAGTGCCGTATTTGGCCAGCACTTCCATATTGCCAGTGTCCGGCGCACTGCAGTTAAAGGCTTCGGACGCAATAGGGGACTGGCCCATGATTTCTGCCAGAGGTGCATAATCGCGATTACTGAGCCCGGCGCCGTGTTCTTCATCCGGCAGGAACAGATTCCACAGGCCCTGTTCTTTGGCCATGGCCTTCCACTCTTCCATGATCGGGGGCACCTTCCACTGGGTCCAGTCGGGGGTTTCCTGACCCATCTGTTCAAAATAGGTTTGCTCATTGGGCAGGATGTGTTCATCCATAAACTTCTGGACCCGGTTGATCATCTCTTGTGCCGTATCGGAATGAGAAAAATCCATTGTGGTGCCTCCGGTGAATCAGGTGTTTTAGTGGTGGCAAATTGCCACAGATTCAGCACAGCATAGAAAAATCCTAATCATCAAACCAATGAATAGATATAATGATTAACTATTAATTTTATTTATAGTTTGGTGCGGCGTTATGCAGTTACATCGGGTGGATCTGAATCTTTATGTGGTATTCGAAACCGTGTTCGAGGAAGGCAATCTGTCCCGGGCGGCAAAGAGGCTGTTTTTAACCCAGCCGGCAGTGAGCCATGCCCTGAGCCGGCTGCGGGAACATTACCAGGATTCCCTGTTTGTGCGCCGCGGGCACCGCATGGAGCCGACTCCACTGGCTCAGCGAATCCGCCCCCAGATTCAGGTGGCGTTACAGGGCCTGCAGGAAACCCTGCAACCGGCCGCGGGCTTTGACCCGCTGGCGTCCCGCAAGCGCTTTGTGGTGGGCATGCGGGATAACGTGGAATCCATTATGACCCCCCGCATCATGGCCATGCTGGAAACCCATGCCCCCCAGACCCAGCTGGCCAGTGTGCGGGCGCCGCGGCGTGAGATGGAAGCCCAGCTGTCGGCCGGGCGGCTGGATCTGGCTTTTGATGTGTTGCTGCCGGTGGGCCCCAGGATTCGCCATCAGCCGCTGATGTCTGATCATTTTCGGGTGGTGGCCAGGGCCGGTCACCCGCTGATCGGCAATCGACTCACCCTGAAAAAGTATCTTGCCGCCAAACATATTGTGGTGTCGTCCCGGCAGAGCGGACCGTCGCTTGAAGATTTTGAACTGAGCCGCCTGGGACTGCGGCGCGAAGTGGCCATGCGCTGCCAGCATGTGTACGTGGCCATGCGCACAGCGGCCAGCACGGATCTGTTGCTGACCGTACCGGCGTCGGTGGCCCGCTCACAGATGCTGACCAGTGATTTGAAAAGCTGGAAAATGCCGGCCGATCTGCCGCCGTTGGCCATTCATATGTACTGGCACGAGGATATGGAAAAGGAAAGCAGTAACCGCTGGTTACGGGATCTGGTAGAGGCCGAAGCTCTGCAGCAGAGTAAACAGCGGCAAGCCTGAAATAAGGTCTGAAATAAAGAAAGCTTCGTCATCACCGGGAGGAAAGGGTTATGACATCTATTGAGCCACTTCATTCAAGTCTTCATACCCTGTCGCCATCGCGTAGATCTTCTGGCGTAAATGCGTTTAATATGTGGAAATTTCATGCTTCACTGGTAACATTCTGTCATGGTAGAACCATCCTTATTCTTTGGTTTAAGCACCTATATTATAGGGGCTAAACGGTTCCGCCTCTTTCTTTTGGTGGATGTCGGGCCAACCCCCCCTTTTTTTCTATCCGCCACTTAAGTTAGCCAGTGTTTTCTCAAATTGATCGCTATGCGGATAATAACTCGACAACTTAAACTTAATTTATCGAGTGTTCTGCGTTACAACGGCTGCAATTTCGAATAAGTTTGGTGGGATGGTGTTGACCTGTGTACTACTCAATTTCGTTCCATGCAGTGTTAAACGACCTAGCCCGTTTACCAGTGTGTAGGCCATTCCAGAGAGTAAAAGCCGGAATTGGTTCGGCCTTCAGTGGTGACAGGACACTCGATCAGAAAATAAAAACTGTTGTTCTTTGATCCGGTTTTCCATGTCGCCACGTGCGCAAACACATTTTCTATAAATGGCCTCTGGTATGTCAGACTGGCAAAGCCAGCGATAATCAGTACCACGGCCATGACATCAGGAGCAATCTGACCCAGACCCAGTAACAAACGTAGACCAAACAGCTGGGTGTTTAATGATTTGGGCATTCGGTATCAGTTTTTCACGGCTCTTTGCAAGTCTCCTCATGTTGTCCGACATTGTGAAAATACACCAGTTTGCCACCGAACCAGCCGCCCAATATCAGGCTGCTCAGGCCGAGAGTGTCCAGTGTCAGCGCCAAGGTACTTGGCGCAATGGGTTGTAGTTGGTCCAACCCCAGCAATAATCGTAGACTGAACAGCGTGAGCGCAAACAGCATCAAACTCATATGCCAGTAACAATCACCCAGTGGCTGGCCCTCTGGAACCTTTGAAAGTTCCCGCAGACCAGCCAGCATGGCGGGTATGGCCATGCCACAGCCGACGGTCAATAGACCTGCTGACCAGCGCCAGGCGGCTTCCCCGAAACACAAACTGGCTATATCAGCGGCCACGGCCAACGACCAACAGGCGATCGGGAAATGCACTAACGCCGGGTGCAGCGGATGGCGCATGAACTAAAGGACCAGACTGAGCAGAGTCAGGAAACCGACTACGGCCACTCCGGCATGTACCACCACTACCGGTTTGGGGGCGATTTTCCGGCGCAGGTGGAATGACGCCAGGAAAAAACCGCCCAGTGCGGCGACCAGTAACAGCACAAAACCGATCATTAACTGCTGTGGTGCGTCACCCTGCAACAGAATGTAAATCAGCAGCACCAGCCCGGAGGCACCGAGCAGAGCATGCACCATGGACAAGGCCCAGGGAGCAAGTTTGCCCCGCAACACGCTGGCGGCCAGTATCAAACCACCGGCAGCAGCGATACCGAATGCAATTAATGCGTAAGTCAACATCTCCAATTCCTCTTTAATAGCGATATTCGATACTTCAATGCAAAGCGGCCAGCTTCACATCGTTCATTTCCAGGGCCTGTGCAACGTCGTACATCGCCTGGTTGAGAATCTTATGAGTGATCAGATCGGCTTTGTAACCAGCGGTATTGTTGATTTCGACCATAACCTGATGATGAATCGGGTTGGATACAGCTTTATCGAAAAGATAACCAGCCCAGAAGGCACCGTCCGGTCCGGTGCCGGCGCTGACCAGGGCTTTTGCCAGTTCCACACCCGACAAATTGGCGGGTGCGGGCAGTCTGACACCGGCCTGGGTGGCGTGCTTGAGGCTAAGATTGACGGCAAGGTCCATGCCTCCAATGAAGGTATTGACCTCGGATTCGCCATATTGGCGGGTCAGCTTGGCCACTTCGGCATCGACGGTTTGTTCGCCCAACATGGAAACCAGTGCTTTGGCAAAACTGAAGTTTTCATCGCCGCCACCGGCTTGTACCAGCGCGGCGGTAACTGCCAGAGACGGCGCTCCTTTATATAACGGACCACCAAACATGTTTACATCAGAGGAATGTTGCTGCGCATCGGCTTGATGTTGACTGCCATTGTCGGTGCTGGCACAGGCACTCATAGCGACTGGCAACGCCACTGCAAGGACAACGCTCAGTGTGCTACCTACTGTGCGTTTGCGGCGAGTTGACTCGCTGGAGTTCGGTTGGGTTGACATAGTTATCCTCCTGAAGGGTTACATAAAAAGTGAGGTTTCAAAGTAAAGCTAATACTCTAAACATGAGATGCCACAACATTGGATCGCGTTCCCGATTTGACTATTCAGAATCACATTTGCGACGGATACCCGTTTTGCCGCGTACGACCTGAAAGGTGGCATCACACTGGCCATAGAGGTCTAGATTGACGGGTGGTGCGTCGGATTCAGACAATGGCTCTAATCCCGTATCAAGCTGGCGAAGTAGGCGGCCAGATTTTCGATATCTGTGTCCGTCAGTGATTTCGCCATGCCATTCATCATCGGGTTGCTACGCGAGCCGTCCCGGAACGCCCGCAGCTGTTTTTTCAGGTACTGGGCGTTCTGACCAGCGAGATTGGGCCAGGCCGGGTTGCTGCTGATACCGGCGGGGCCGTGGCAGCCGATGCAATCGGCTGCTTTGCCGCGACCGACGTCCAGATCAGCGGCTTGGGATGTGAAAACGAGGGATAATGATCCGACGACGGCGATGAAACGATACATGTGCGTTACCTCTTGATTTGCAGTTCGTGGATTGGATGTCATCAGCGATGCTGATGTTCCCGTCCACAAAGGCATTAGGGGCTGGTAACTGTAATCCGTGCCAGTACACAGGCGACGATGCGGTCGCAACGGACGCCGGCAAAGCTGAAAGCGTCCGCATAGTTGAGGTCGATTTCACGGGCGATTGCTTCGCGCATGAGGCCACGGGCGCGAAAGAAACGGGAACGTACGGTCGCCTCGGAAATGCCGAGGCTGAGAGCGGTCTCCTCCACCGTCATTTCTTCCAGTGCACGCAGAACGAAGACACTGCGGAAGTTGTCGGGGAGTGTATCGATATTACGTTCGATCAGCTGGCGGACTTCGGCGCGATGGGCGTCCTGTTCGGGGCTGCTCGAATTGGCGTTGGGTAGGGTATGAGACATGGAGGCATCCTCGGCACCTGAAGCATCGACGTTGACGTTGGCTGCAATGGGCACAATCGCACCCCGACGCTGTTGTTTGCGTTGGCGTGTCAGAGCTTCATTGATGACGATCCGAATCAGCCAAGTGGACAGTTTGGCATCGCCGTGGAATTGGCCAATGTTGCGATAGGCCTTCAGGTAGGCATCCTGTACCGCTTCTTCGGCTTCCTCCTCGTTATTCAGGATGCTGCGGGCAGCGCGATAGAGGGACTGATTGTGGCGACGCATCAAACATTCCAGAGCTGCGATATCGCCAGCAACCATTCGTTGGGCCAATTCTGTGTCACTACTGGTGTCATTGGCCAGTTCGGCAGGATTTAACATTGATAGAGTACTCATCGTTACAAATTCAAACCATTTGACGCCATCGGCATGTGCTACGTTCCCGGTAAAAGCCGATTGCAGACCTTTTAGCTCTGATATCAACCCAATTTCAGCGCTGCATAATGAATTGATAGGCCGATCTTCAACTATCTGACAATCTCAGTAGCACCGATCCCTTGCCCGTGGAGGGTGCGAATTTTGGCTTTATCCACTAGGCTAGCGTCCAAATTTGATCCCCTTGGCCCTCCAGGCGGCTCTCGTTAGTACGCTCCAATATGTGCTGGCGTTCCGTCTGGACCACGGTTCACAGGATGGTGGCCATCATCTTGCTCATGGTCCCGCCCCGGTGCTGATCCCATCGTCAATGAATTGAATGGTTATTTCCATGTCGTCGAACTCCTTTTCAGCAAGGGAAAGATAGCCATAGGAATGATCTTTGCCATCATATGATGATATTTGGGTTTTTAGCGAGGTCGAAACAACTTGCTGACTACCGGAGAATCCATAAAGATATTCTCTCCGAGCTGTTTAGCATCAAAGTTACTGCGCTTTACTATCTATTTTGCAGCCTATGATATGATTCAGTTGTCGGGTAAAGGCCACTGCCTATGCAGCGACCTGAACGGCTTGGAGTGAATGAGTTGCTCTCGGCAGTATTTCGCGATCCCGTACATCGCCCGGATCGAGAGCCCCACTCCAAAAACGGCACTCAGGGATTAACCTGAATTTTCCGCCAGTTCCGATCGCTGCCCCTGGTGTAGCAACCGATAGACTTGGTTTCGAATGTCATTGGCTTCTGCATCCGTCAGAGTACGCTCCATGTGCCGAATCGTCACTTCCAACAACACATTCTTGTGATGTGATTGCATCCCCATGCGCTGATGAGCTGATTCGGGTAGTTCAGCATAAGCCGTTGACGATTTCACCCTAATTGCCTCGATGCAATCCGTCATCGGCAATACTTCCCGTATGCGATCGCCGATGGTTTCCTCGTCCATCCAGGCGTCCACACACAAGGAGAGATCCCTGCGAACGGCAGGCATTTTCGATACCGGCTGATAAGAAGAAAGATCTCTCATCTGACTAACCACTCGTGGATCGCGACTTCTTAGCAGACGTATATCTGGAATACCCTTGCACAACATCAACAAACGATCGAGCCCCAAGCCCATGGCGAGGCCCGTGTGATGAGGTAAATCGGCATCCCTGAGAATCGCTCGACTGGCGAGGCCGCATTCCCCAACCTCAATCCAATCTCCCCGCCATTGCACATCGATCTGAACACCTTGCTCAGTATAGGGGTGTGGCGACCTGGTGGTACGCCAAGGCATTTCCGGCACCACCGCACGCATAATCGCCGTAATCATTTCCTGTAGATCCGCCTCGGTCATGGTCTTACCCTGGCGGCTATCCACAATACGCCACAAATCCAGTTGATGCGGTTCGCCACAATGCAGTCGATCGATGCTATCGCGCCGATACACCAAGCCGGGCAATAACCAGAGCAAATCCTCTGGCGGATCGATGCTTACCCCGGCAAGTAAATCCGGAATCGCCGCCGATGTTTGTGTGCGTAGAATATGCTGATCCGTGACGTATCGTGTATACCGCTCTTCCCTCGATGCGCCATCTTTGGGATAGCCCAAGCGATCATAATTATCGCGAATCGATACCACCGGCCCGGAACGCACCAGTTGTATTCGGCACGGCCAGAGTTGCTGTAATGAACCCGCAATGTCTTGAATCATTTTTTGTATGGCATGAGCGCCCTGGTTTGGATCGGTCAGATCCGTGAGCATGAGTGCTCGGGAAAGTGCTTGTTGAGACAGTAGGTTGGTCATGGGTTGATTTCTCCCGCAGTGAATGAAATTTATTCGCGGAATAATCAAGCGCCCCCACTCTGAAAGAGAAGGTGATGAATAGAGGCCCTGAAAACAAAAACCCCCGAGTGAAGGCCCGGGGGTTTCCGCAATCAAGGTATAGGAACTACCAGCCGCCCGCGCCTCTGAACACCCGGGGGCTGATAAATCGTTGACTGGTTAAACGTGACATGATCATATTCATAACATCAAGAAGCATATCGTATGCGATGTTAGAACACAACGCTCTGTGATAGAAGCCATCCAGCTCACTATCGGATATGAACTGCACAGTCTTCATAAGGTCCTGCAGAATAAGGTCCGGCAGAGGATTATCCGTAAACAGGTGAAATCCGTCGATACAACTGCACTCAATAACGTCTACATTATGAGATAGCAAGCAGTTAGGGCTGCCAAATGCCGACTGACTAAATCCAGTGAGTTTGCGGTATCCATTCGAGCACTGAATATTAGCCCAATACTACCGAATACCATTATCGACAAAGAGTTAATTGGATCAACGGAAAAGGGAAAGAGGGTATCGTTTCAGAAGCGGGGGCCAGATTCCCCAAAACCTTTGTAGCCCATCGATGATCACGCCTTCAAGGAAGAGCCCGGATTCGATGATGAACTCCATCACTTGGCCAGTCGTTCCCATTCCCTGTCGAGAAGGGCCCAATGGAGACGGGTCCCCAAGATTTCTATAATTCGTACAATTCGATCTGCCGATTGATAGAAAAATTGGAGACTCCAGTTCCAGGTATCGAAATGGTCTGAGATACATCGCCAACATTCTCAGTAGACCCAGGGTCTATTGCTCGGGTTATCGTTACATCAGTATCTATCTCACAGTAGAAGCTGTAAAAACCGCTTATACCGGAATCTGAATACCTTCATTCGCCGGCCACTTGGCGCGGCGTTCTGCACAGCGCACAACGTCCCCGGAAATTTTGGCGGTACGCAGGTCACCGGTGGGTGTGCCCACACCGGTGTTCAGGGTCATGGCCATGGACAGATTGCGGCTGGGATCACACCAGGCACCGGAACCACCAAAACCGAAATGGCCAAAGGCTCTTGGCGTGCGGGCTCCCAGCGTAAATATCTGGTGATAGCCAAGGCGCCAGCCCATGGGAATAATCAGCACCTTGTCGCGGCCTCTTACCTGTGGTCGGTCCAGGCGTTCCACCGTATCACCGGATACAATCCGCTTGCCGTCGATCTCGCCGCCATTGGCCAGGGCAGCATACATTTTTGCCAGTGAGCGCGCCGTAAAGGCACCGTTTACGCCGGGAATCACCGCCTGCATGTGTTCGCGGTCGTTCACGTTAATGTCGTGAATAAATTCAGGCCCCAGCGCCCGGGCAAAATGAGTAAAGTCGGCACCGAACAGCGACGTGAGCAAATGCAGTATCTTGCGTATGGCCGGGGGCACATTATGATGCCGGCGTAACGCGTGGCCTAAGCGACCGTCCAGTGTGATCAGCTTGGCCAGGCGATCCATGGCATCATCCGGCACGCCGATATAGAGTCCGTCCAGCTCCAGCGGGTCTGCCAGTTTTTCTTTCAGCACCTGCTGAAACGGCTGGCCGGTAATGTTTTCAATAATGCCGCCAATCAAATGGCCATAGGTTAGGCCGTGATAGGCGCTGTGCAGGCCGGGTTCATGGGCCGGCGCCGCTTCGGCCAGCATTCTTACCAGCGTATGCCAGTCCAGAATGTTGGCATCACCCATATCGTAATCGCCGATATTGTAGAGCCCGGCCTGATGATTCATGGCCTGGCGAATGGTGATGTGTTCCTTGCCGTTCTGGGCGAACTCCGGCCAGTATTTGGCAATGGGATCGTCGTAGTCTGCCAGCCCTTCATCGATCAGCACATGCATCAAGGTACTGGTCACACCTTTGGTGGTGGAAGCGCTGAATACCACGGTGTCTTCCTGCCAGGGCGTGCCCTCGCGATCTTTGGTGCCGCCCCAGATATCCACCACCTTTTCACCGTTGTGGTAAACACACAAAGAAGCGCCCCCGGCATGGGACGGATTTTTATGCTGCGGTAGCATCTTGATCAGTGTTTCGGCCACGCGGCCAAAGTCAGGATGGAATGTGCCCTGAAGAACCATAGTTGTTTTCCCCTCTCTCCTGCGCGCGAGTCTGGCTGCGCTGCGCTTTACCTTGCCTTGTTCTCTTTATTAAACTGGCCCGCGACCTGGATTGCGGTCCGCATACTGCAGCGCATTTATTGTGGTTGTGCTGTGCGGATACGGTCTGGTGGAACCAGCGGTGATATCCCTGGTTGCCAGGGTCCGGTTATCGGGTGTCGCTATTTCACCTATAGGTTAATAGGTGTTCGGCTATAATGTTATAGGCGAATGTCGGAGTCAAGGGGATCCCGGGCCTGGCATGGTGCCCGGGAAGAGTGCCCGGGAAGAGTGCAGCACCACTGAGTGCGCTAAGTAGTTGATGAAAAATGACATTTTCAGGACGGTGAAAAGCTGGTGGTAAAAAAGGCTGGTGGTAAAAAAGCAAAAGGGCTTACCCGGGAGCAGAGCAAGGCCCTGACCCGGGAAAAAATTCTGATGGCGACGGTGGATACCCTGGTAGAAGAGGGGGCTCACGGCTTCAGTATGAACAAGGTGGCCAAGCGTGCCGGCATTGCCCAGCCCAGCTTTTACGTGCATTTCGCCAATCTGGACGAGCTGTTTCAGGCGGTCACCGACGAAGCCTTTGTACGCTATATCGAGCCCATGCAAAAAACCCTGCAGGCCGTATTGCAGGACATCGATATCGACAAGGTCAAGGGCGTGCTCGATAACATGTTCCTGCTGGCGTTTGATGTGATACGGGATCAGAAAGATATTGTGCGCATGATCTGGGCGGAGCGGGAGCAGACCAAGTCGCCCTTTGCCCATTATCTGCGCAAGGTGGATGACTACCTGGTGGTTGGCTGGGGTGAGGTGCTGATCAGTATCGGGCTGATGTCAGAAAAAGAGCGCGGCAGTGTGCGCCTGAAGATTTTTATCGAAGGTTGCCTGGCATTACTGGAGCGTTATGTGACCCGCTGGCTCGATGGTGATTTTACGGATGAAAAACCGTTGGTGGATGTGCTCACCGGTTTTGTGATGAACTTCTGGGCGGTGGAAATTGAAGCGCTGTATCAGGAGCGAAACCGCGCCAGATAGAATTAAAAATCGCTAAGCAGAGCGCAACAGGCAGCCGGGGAACTGCTGATCAAAATCCTGTGATGGAATCCGGTAAAACCGTTTGCTGCGGTGTTAACCGGTGCAGCAAACGGTTTTCTTCTTGCTATCCAGACATCTCAGACAATCTTGGCCGATTAACGGCGACCCATACGCCGAATAGCGGCGGGGGTAAAATCCCGGCGATCCGCCAGCACACCAAACTGTACCGGTTGCTCTTCTTCATTATGCAGGCCCAGGGCAAGATATCGCTCGGAGTTAAGATCGTGAATCACTTCCGCGGCATACATGGGGGTGGAGGCATAGTAAAACTGCACCGCATAGCCTTCGGCTACCCGCCAGATATGGCCCCGGCCATCGTAATGATCAATCACCGAAATCTGCCAGGAATCCTCGTCGATATACATGGTGCGGCGTGAATAGATATTGCGCTCGCCTTCCTTGAGTGTGGCATCCACCACCCACACCCGGTGCAGTTCGTAACGGGTCAGATCCTTGTTCAGGTGGCCGCTTTTCAGAATGTCTTCATAGCGGTTGGCTTTGGAGGCCAGTTCATAGTTGTTGTAGGGAATATAGATTTCCTTTTTGCCCAGCAGTTTCCACTGGTACTTGTCCGGTGCACCGGAAAACAGGTCAAAGTTATCGGCAGTCCGCAGGCCGTCGGCGGCAGTACCCGGGCCGTCATAGGCCACCTGAGGGGCGCGCCTTACCCGGCGCTGACCGGCATTGTAGATCCAGGCCTTGCGTGGTTCCGCCAGCTGGTTAATGGTTTCGTGCACCAGCAACACGTTGCCGGTTAAACGGGCAGGAGCGGTTACCCGCTGCATGAAGTACACCAGCACATTGTCGTCGGTGTCTTCCTTGTCGCCGCCAATATAGGAACCGGTAATGGCTCTTTCATCAAACTTGATCAGATTATACTGGCCGCTGCGCTGCACGATGGCCTGTACCACTTCACGCTCCATACCGCCGCCCCGGTAACGGGTAATGTGGTTCCAGATGGCTTCCAGACCATTCTTGGGAATGGGGAAGGGGATGGCTTCTTTCCAGTTCTCCACACCATTGCCGTTGGCCACCAGTGATGCAGTTGTAGCGTTTTCTTTCGCTGCATCGTACACCCGTTTGGGCAGGGCCACGCTGCGGTGGCTGGGGTAAATGTCCATGCGGTAACTGTCAGGGTATTTCTGGAACAGCGCCAGTTGCCCCTGGGTCAGTTTTTCCCGGTGCTCGTTCAGGTTGTCTTTGGTAATGCTGAACAGCGGCTTTTCCCCCGGGTAGGGATTGATCATGTGTGTGCCCGGCTCATAGGCCACCGGTGGTTGTTTGAGCCCGCCGGTCCAGGCCGGAATGGTGCCTTCCTTGTTGCCGGCTTTTTCTGCGCCGATCGGCGTGAGTTCGTTCCCCAGTTGTTCCGCTTCCCTGGCGGTGACAGCAGCCATCGCTGGTACGCTCACACACACCGCAGTGGCCAAGGCTATTCCCCGTAAAAACCTCATTCATATTCCCCTTATAAAAATCAAAGTTGCGCCGGCGAGTATATAAGAAGCCTCTGGAGAAAACGTTTTCCGTTAACAAAGATGCTACAAAAATGAGTGACATCAGAGGTTTGGATAAACCGGACTTATGCGTCACTGTAATTGCCGGTATTTTGACTGTCAGTTCATTAAAAAACGTCTAGCCTTAACAGCATGTGCCGGAATTTTATTGAGCCATCATTTTTGCTGCTATGAACCTATTATTCAGACTGTTTACGTGCACAGCGCTGTTGTTATTGTCACAGACTTCGGTCGCGGAGTTTCGCTGGGATGCCTCCGGCTTTGCCACTATCGGCGCCGGTAAAACCAATCGCGATGAGCTGTTGTACATGGATTACGACGGCGACTGGAGTGTCGATTCCGATACCATGCTGGGGCTGCAGCTGGTGGTGGAACCCCTGGATCGATTGTCGCTCACCGGGCAAGTGGTTACCCGTGGCCACAGCTTTGATGATGTGGGGGAATACAGCACTGAAATTGAATGGCTGTTTGCCAGTTACAATCTGGCGGAAAGCACCCGGGTAAGAGCCGGCCGTTTACGTACACCCTATCAGTATTATTCCGAATCCCTGGAAGTGGGTTATTCCTATGTGTGGGTGCGGCCGCCGCCCAACGTGTATGCGTTTCTGTTCGAGCCCTTTTCCCATTTTGACGGCGTGGATCTGAGTTATACCCATTACGGCGATGACGTTGATACCGAATTCAAGCTGCTATACGGCACCCAGGAAGGGGCTTTTCTGGAGACCAGGGTTGATATTGAACAGTTGTGGGGCTTCAGTGTTGCCACCCGCTGGCAGGATCTTACCCTGCGCTACGGGTTTCTGGATCACACCATCAACCTGACGGTGCCCCAGTTTGATCCTTTGGTGGATGCGCTTCAGCAGACGGGTGACAGTCTGGCCATGTTCGCTATTCCCGATCCGGGCTTTGCCGATCTTACCCGCCTGTACGAGCTGCGCAACGGGCGCATGCGCTATCACAGCCTGGCGCTGGACTGGCGCCTGGGGCACTGGAACCTGATTGCAGAACGCTATGAACTGGAACCGCCGGACAAGGGGCTGGATAATTCCTCCCGCGGCTGGTACCTGTCCATTGCCCGGCAAATGGGGGATTTTACGCCCTATTTTGTGGTTGGCGCCTACAAGAGCGCCATGGGCAAGGAAATGTTTGATGAGATTGATGCGGTTTTTGCTGCCATGGAGCCGTATTATCCAATGTTGCCGCAGCCGGTAATTGATGGGCTTGCCGAACTGGAATCCAACGCTGAATTCGCCCTCAAGCAATATGTGGTGGGGCAGCGCAGTTACACCACCGGGTTGCGCTGGGATTTTCATTCCCGAATGGCGTTGAAAACCGAACTGGAATATCTGGAATTTTCCCGCGGCTCTACCGGGCACTTCATTGGCAAGACGATAGCTGAAGATCGTCGTCAGGATCCCAACGATGCACTGGCCATCACCATCGTTCTGGATGTGGTGTTCTGATGATGGCCCTGCGAACTCTACTCAAACCCCTGTTACTCGCCCTGGCCCTGCTGCTGGGTTCACTCCTGCACGCTGAAGCCCGCGCTGACATGCTGGTGGTGGTGAATGAACACAACCCGCTGGAATCGCTTACCCTGAAAGAAGTGAAGCAGTTGTTTCTTGGCCGCATGCGGCGTTTTCCTGCCATCGACAGCGATGTGAACGTACTGGACCGGGAAGAAGCTTCAACCGCGCACCGGGATTTTTACCGCCATGTGGTGGGTATGGATCCCAACCGGTTGAAGCGTTATCGCGCCCGTTACCTGTTCAGTGGTCAGGGCCGATTGCCGGAAACGATCCAGGGGCAGAAAGCGCTTCTTGAAAAGGTCCGGGCAAGCAAGAGTGCCGTGGGCTATATTGCTTTGCCGAAAGCGGCACCGTTGCCAGCGGGGATCAAAGTGGTGTACCGCGAGCCCATGCCGGACCCTGATCCTGTTAATCTACCCGCGGAGAAGGCGTCCGTGGAAAAAGTGTCTGAGGACAAGATGCCTGCGCAAGCACTACCTGAGCAAGAAGTCCATTCACAAGCGCTACCAGCAGAAGCCGGCGTGCAGTAACGCGGCTTCTGCTGGATCAGATCAGGCCGGCCTCCAGGCTGGCCGCCATATAAAGCCCCAGCTCCTGACAATCCTCCAGAAAGCTTTCCTGAAAATCGCCACGACAGAGCACCACCTCATGGGCCTGACGCCAGCGTAAGCCGGTAATAATGGTTTCCACTGCACGCCGGGTGCCGGTGCCGTCGTGACCGGCACGGATATACAGGGCGTAGGGCAGTCCCTGCATTTTTTCCAGGCAGGGGTAATAGCAACGGTCGAAAAAGTCTTTCAGGGCACCGCTCATATAGCCCAGGTTTTCGGTGGTACCCAGGATAATGGCATTGCAGGCAAACACATCCTCCGGTGTGGTATCAAAGGGCGACTTCAGCAGGGTTTCCACTTCGGTGATGTCTTCCTGTGTTGCACCTGTCAGCACTTTTTCCGCCAGCTTGCGGGTATTGGGTGACGGCATGTGCGCCACAATCAGTAATCGCTTCTTATCGGCCATCCTGTCCTCCTGCCGGCACGTTGTACCAAGGCTGATTTGGTAGATTCTTCATCAATCGGCACGATCGGTGTTTTGCGTCTGATTCATGTTACACTTCGCTCTTCATACAGCAAACGAAAGAGAGAATCATGAGCGATAAATACCAAGCCACTGAAGAACAGGCCTGTTATGGCATCGGTTATCAGACCGGGCACCAGCTGACCCAACAGAAATTTGAAGGATTCAGCGTGGAAGCCCTGCTGGATGGATTAACCGATGCGCTGAACGGCCAGCCACCTGCAGTGACACCGGATGACATTAACGCCGCATTCAAGGTTATTAATGAACGTTTGCAAGAGCAGCAACAGCAACAGGCCAAAGAACTGTCCGCCGAAGGCGAGAAGTTCCTGGCGGAAAACGCCAAGCGCGACGAAGTGACAGTAACTGAAACCGGCCTGCAGTTTGAAGTGCTTCAGGAAGGCAGCGGTGAAAAACCGGTGGCCACTTCCACCGTCAGCACCCACTATCACGGCACCCTGATTGACGGCACCGTATTCGACAGCTCCTATGAGCGTGGACAGCCTGCGGAATTTCCGGTAAACGGTGTAATTGCCGGCTGGACCGAAGCCCTGCAAATGATGCCGGTAGGTTCCAAGTGGCGTTTGTATGTGCCCTATAACCTGGCCTACGGTGAGCGTGGTGCCGGTGGTGCGATCGGGCCTTACTCCACGCTGATTTTTGATGTGGAACTTCTGGAAATCAAATAACCGGATTAATTCAAGACAAGGGTTAATACGAGAAATACTGAATGGAAATCACAAAAGATTGTGTTGCGCAGTTCCACTACACCCTGATCGATGATCAGGGTGATACTCTGGAATCCTCCCGCGACGGTGAACCCATGGCCTATCTTCATGGTCATAACAACATTATCAAGGGGCTGGAAACCGCCCTGGAAGGCAAACAGAAAGGCGACAGCTTTTCGGTAACAGTGGCACCGGAAGACGCCTACGGTGAACGCCGCGACGGCATGGAACAACGGGTGCCGGTAAAGCATATGATGGGCGCCAAACGCTGGAAAAAAGGCATGGCCGGCTGGATCAAAACCGATCAGGGGCAGCGCCAGTTCACCGTGGTGAAGGTGGGCAAGTTCATGGCGGATGTGGATTTCAATCATCCGCTGGCGGGCAAGACACTGACCTTTGACGTGGAAGTGATGGATGTGCGCGAAGCCACGGCAGAGGAAATTTCTCACCGTCACGCCCATGGGGTTGGCGGGCATCACCATTGAAGCCGGTATTTGATAACGGGGATTTTTAATCGGGGGCATTTATGAGCGACAGCAACACACATTCCAAACTGATTGGTTATATTCTGTGGATTTTCGGCTTTCTGGGTGCCCACCGGTTTTACTACGGCAAACCCGTTACCGGCACCATCTGGTTTTTTACCCTGGGGCTCTTCTTTATTGGCTGGATCATTGACCTGTTTCTGATTCCCGGCATGGACCGCGATGCGGACCACAAATATATCGAAGGCCGCATTGATTACACCATTGCCTGGGTGTTGCTGACCTTCCTGGGCATGTTCGGCATTCACCGCCTGTACATGGGCAAATGGCTGACGGCCTTGTTGTGGTTTTTAACAGGCGGATTATTCCTGTTGGGCTATCTTTATGATTACTGGACCCTGAACGAGCAGGTGTCGGAAATCAACAGCGAGCCGTAGTGAGTCGTCATAGGCCGAGGGAAGCCACCGGATAACCAATCAAGCAGGTTTTATGAGTAATCAACGCAAACACCAGCGCACAGCCTTAAAGGTCAAATTCAAGATCTGGCATGACTCCTTCGGGGAAGCGCTGGTCATGACGCGGGATGTGTCCGACGGTGGCGTGTTTCTGATTACGGAAAAAACCGAGGTGGATATTCCCCCGGCAGGCACCATCATTCAGGGGCAGGTACAGGACGTGATGGAAGACCCGCCCCTGGTGGTGATGGAAGTGGTAAGAATTGAACCCATGGGGGTGGGGTTAAGATTTATTGAAGACCGCGAGGCTGAACCGAAGGCCTGATACTTTCTCTTGCTACCTGAGCTCAGGCCTCATTCTGCGCCAGCAGCGCTGCCCGCACACAGCGGATAATGCCCACCGGATACTGATGCCCCAATAATCCCTGTACCTGATCATAGGCAAAGTGATTTTCAAACAGGTTTTCCTGGCTCAGCAATGAGTCTTCTATTTCAGCAATACGGCTTTCCGGCAGCTGAATCACCTCTTCCAGTGCCAGTTCGCTTTTGCGAATGGCTTCCGACAAATGAAAGTACACAGCGTTTTCCTTGATGCCGCGCTGTTGGGCAATGGCGGGAATATCCATGCCGGCATTAAATAGCGCGTACACTGCATCGCTTTCGAATTGTTTGTCCTGTTCGCCGGTAGCCTTATCCGGGTTGGCAAAATTTTCCATCAGTTCCAGAAAAGCGGCGCCATAGCGTTCCAGCTTGCTGGCGCCAACCCCGTTTATCGCCAGTAATTCCTGCTCGGTTTGCGGTTTGAAACGCATGATTTCCATTAGGGTGGCGTCGTGGAAAATCACATAGGGCGGTACGCCCTGTTCGTCTGCCAGTTCCTTGCGCAGTTTGCGCAATGCCTCCCAGAGTTCGTTGTCTTCCGGGCTGACATTGGCGCTGTGGCGGGTGCGTTTGCTTTTGCCGGCCGGTTCCTGCAGATCCTTGCGCAGCATCAGGGTTTGTTCGCCCTTTAACAGGGGGCGGCATTTTTCTGCCAGTTTCAGGGCGCCGAAACCATCCAGATCCACGGTGAGATATCCCAGGGCCACCAGCTGGCGGAACACACTGCGCCATTGGTTGGCGTTCAGTTCCTTGCCGATGCCGTAAGTGGTGATTTTCTGGTGCTGAAACTGGCGCACTTTTTCATTGTCGGCGCCGCGCAAAACTTCTATCAGATGATTCACACCGAATTTCTGGTCCGTGCGGAACGCGCAGGAAATGGCTTTACGTGCCGCTTCGGTACCGTCCCAGGTTTCCACCGGGTTTAAGCAAGCATCACAATTGCCGCAGGTGGCGGGGGCGTCTTCGCCGAAATAATTCAGCAGGGTTTTGCGGCGGCAGTCGGAGGTTTCACACAGCGCCAGCATGGCATCCAGTTTATAGCGTTCGGCCCGTTTGTGGGTTTCATCGCCCTGGGAAGATTCCAGCATCTGGCGCAGTTTGATCACATCCTGCAGGCCGTAAGCCATCCAGGCGGTGGAGGGTAAACCGTCGCGCCCGGCACGGCCGGTTTCCTGATAGTAGGCCTCAATACTTTTGGGCAGGTCCAGGTGCGCCACAAAACGCACATCCGGTTTATCGATTCCCATGCCGAAGGCGATGGTGGCCACCATGATGATATTGTCTTCCCGCAGAAAGCGTTCCTGATTGTGCTGGCGCAGCTCTGCACTCAGCCCCGCATGGTAGGGAAGGGCGTTAAAGCCTTCGTTACTCAGGTAATCGGCAATGGCTTCCACTTTGGCGCGGGACATGCAATACACAATGCCGGAATCCTTGCCATGCTCCAGTTTCAGAAAGCGGATCAGTTGCTGGCGGGCATTGTTCTTTTGCGTGATGCGGTACTGAATATTGGGGCGGTCAAAACCGGCGATAAACTGGTCTGCCTTTTCCAGTTGCAGGCGCCGGGCAATTTCTTTCTGGGTGCGTTGATCAGCCGTAGCGGTCAGGGCAATCCGCGGCACACTGGGAAACGCCTGATGCAGCACATCCAGTTTCAGGTAATCCGCCCGGAAATCATGGCCCCATTGGGATACACAGTGAGCTTCGTCGATGGCAAACAGGGCAATGGGCACCTGACTCAACAGCTGAATGGTTTTTTCCTGGGTGAGGCGTTCCGGCGCCACATAGAGCAGGTCCAGTTCATTGTGCAGCAGGGCCTGCTCTATGGTCTGGACTTCTTCCCAGCTTAACGAGGAATTCAGGTAACTGGCCCGTACGCCATTCTGTGCCAGAGCATCCACCTGATCCTTCATCAGGGCAATCAGGGGCGATACCACAATGGCCACACCGTGGCGCACCATGGCCGGAATCTGGTAACACAGGGATTTGCCCCCACCGGTGGGCATGATCACCAGGGCGTCACGCCCTGCAATCAGCGTATCGATAATGGCTTGCTGGTTACCACGAAAAGCGTCGTAACCGAAGGTGTCCTGCAGAATCTGAAGGGGTTCCCTGGCTGGCATAAATACTGAACAACTCCTGAAGTTTCGGGGCAGGATAGCGATGTGCCGCTACGAGTGCAATATAGACAGGAGCCACGCGGCATTTTGCCGGTTACCCGATCTTCAGTTCCAGGGACTTCTTCAGCTCGAAAGCCGCGGGGCCATCGCGGTCACTGTTGCGGAAGGTGGCAACGGGCAACGGTACTTTTTGCAGATGATTGCTGCCGCTGGTACTGATCAGCTGGGCTCCCAGGCGATCGCCGCTGGTGTGGGTCAGAATCGGCGTCCACCAGAATTCCATAGTGGCCTGGTCTGCCGTCAGATCCACAATGCCGTAACCATGATTGCTCCATTCCATGAAATGGGCGTTGGGATTGCTCTTCACCAGTACGTTGGAGGCAATGCCGGCACCGATATAGCCCAGCAGTCCTGACAGGGGCGTGTCGCTGCCCCCCAGCATGCCACGGATATTCTCATCGGCGCCGCCACGGGATATGGAGGAGGGGGCAAACTCAATGCCTGCAGAGCCCTCGCCGGTGTCCGGCCGGTAGGCACCGGGGCTGCCCGGGTCGGCGGCCACGTCGGATGCCCAGTTCATGTGCATGTCGCCGGTGACAAACAGGTTATTCCTGATGTCGTGACCGTTGAGAAATTCCACCAGCGCCCGGCGTTCTTCCGGGTAACCGTCCCACTGTTTCGGGTTCAGGATAATGCCGTCGCGATAACCGGGGAACAGCAGTTCAAACACCCAGTCGGCGCTGGCGGGCGGGTTGATCAGATAGAACTGGCCAATAAAGGCCTGGTTGATCAGCACCCGCCAGTTGGCCTGCCGGGTGCTGGATGCCAGCAGTTCTTCGCGCAGAAACCGGTTCTGGGATTCCCCCAGGTATTCATTGCCGGGGACGGGTTTCAGGGGATTCCAGCGCGGGTAGTGGCGGTCGGTGAAAAGAATATCCGCCAGGGAACCGTAGCTGATACGTTCGTGGCGGCGGTAAATATCATCGGGGTCCGGCTGGCGCGAGGGGGTCCATTCCCAGAAGGCTCGATAGGAGTCGGCATCGCTGAGCTGGTCCCGGCCGCCAATGTCGTGGTTGTCCCAGAGAGTTAGCCAGGGGTGCTGCTGGTGGGCACGGAACAGGTTGGGATCGCTGCGGTACAGGGCGTAGCGGCGGCGCAGCTCTGCCAGGCTGCGGGGGCTGCGGAAATCCGGGTTGGTTTCGCCATCTGGGTTGTCGCCGGGTACCCGGATGATTTCGTGGCTGTCGGGGAAATCGTAAATGTAGTCGCCGCAATGAATCACAAAGTCCAGATCCGTGCGGTCGGCAATTCGGCCATAACCGTTCATGTGCCCGGAAAACAGGCTGGAGCAGGCGCACACGGCAAACCGTATCTGGGCCTGATGGTCATCCGGCAGCGGCGCGGTGCGGGTACGGCCCACACAGGATTCGGCACCCAGATAGCGGAACTGGTAATAGTAGGTGGTATAGGGGGCCAGATCCCGGACATCGATTTTTACGGTCCAGTCGCGGTGGCTGTCGGTGGCGAATTCGCCATCCTGAACTACCTGCTCCATGGCAGGGTCTGTGGCCATTCGCCACTGGCCGGAAACCGTGTCAGAAGCGCCAGTCGCCAGGTCCCCCGCCAGGGTCAATCGGGTCCAGATGATGACGCCGTCCGGTAGGGGATCACCACTGGCCACGCCATGGGCAAAGGGCAGCAGGGTGCGCACGGGATAATCCAGGTCTTCCGGGGGCCGGATGCCTTCTCTGGGGAGGCTGCCGGGTAAATCGCTGTGCCAGGGCGAGATGTCGTCCGGAAAAACCGGCTTGCGGGGTCTGGGTTTTGGCCACCAGGGTGGCAGGCGGTCCATGGCACCGGCGCTGCCCGCCAGGCCTGACAGGGTCAGGCCCTGCAGAAGTCTGCGTCTTTTTATTGTTGTCATGACTTCCCATCCGGATGATGTTTGTTAGTGGAGTAATGGGTAGTTTCTGGTACTTTCGTTTCAGAAATATGGCAGAAATACTTTGGGTAATCCAGTGTTTGGTGGGGGGGGCGCCAGGGTGTCATGACCAGGTGTCATGAGCAGGTATCAGGAAGAGTTATCAGAAACAGGAGTCAGGGCCGCTGTGGCAGCGGCCCTGGTAACCGGTGGAAACCGTTATCAGGAAACCTGAGTAAAGGCAGGAATCAGAAATTGGAAATATAGCTGAGTTCGATCAGCAGGAACTCAGTAGTGTAATGAACGTCCTGACCGGCGGAGGGGTTGTAGACGAAGTTGTCGGCACGGACATCGTTGCCGTTGGTGCTTTCGCCGGTTTTCACGGTCTCGTCAATTTTGCCGTAGCCGATAGCGAAATCGAATATCTGCTCAGGTGCCAGGCGGTATTCAAAGCCTGCGCCCCACAAATCAAAATCCCCCAGTGGTAACAGAAAGTCCCGCTTGTCGTCCGGAATCCCGGACTTGCGTGGCTCATATCCCACACGCAATGCAACCTGGTCGGTGTACTGATATTCAATACCCAGGGCCCAGTTGCTGGCGTCCTCGTATTCCCGGGGTACGGTTAGGCCGTCACCACTGACGCCGTCAATAAAGCTCAAGAGAGCGAGTGTTTGAATGGGTTCGTCAAAGCGGAAATCCAGCTCTTCCCAGACACTGGTTTCGGTCCATTTATAGTCCAGGTTGATTTTAAGATCGGGAAACACTCTCAGACTGATACCGGTGGCAATGTGCTGGGGCATGGTGATGTCGATGCTGCCGGAGCGTTTGATTTTGCCGCCATCAACAAACAACTCCTGGTTGATGCCAGGGAATAATCCTCTGATGACGGGGTGAAAAATTTCGCCCGGTCCGGCAACACCATCGACAAAATTAACCAGCTCAGGGTTTATATCTACCAACAGGTCGCCTTCCAGGGTGTCGGCTGCCTCACTTTGATATACCAACCCCCAGGAGAACCAGGAGGTGGGCTCCCACAGAATACCGAAGTTGAATGTGGGGGAGATAGCCTCTTCCAGTTCGACTTCAAGGGTAAATACCCTGTCAAAAGGGCTGATGGATGCGTCTTCATCGCAGATCCCGCTTAACAGCGAATCCTGGCCTTCGATCCCGCTGCAGTAGCCGTTCACCAGCGATTCCGCAGCGCCGATAAAATAGTTGGTGGCCCGGTAATCCAGGTTCAGACCCACCCCCATATAGGAAAACCCGATACCGGCACCTACGGCCAGAGTTTCACTGAGTTGCCAGCCAATGGTGGGGGACAAATAGGTGATCCTCGCCAGCCCCATTTCGCGACCGTAGTTAACGCCGGGGTCGTCGTCAGATCTGGTGTAACCCAGAATCAGTGGAGCATAGGCGGCAGAGGCGAAAGTGACATCACTCCCGGGTGGGTTATAGGACAGGCCACCCAACGGTGCTGCAATAATGGGGATTTCGGTAATACCCAACCCCGGCAGATACACGGCAAAGCTGTCGATTTCGCTGGTGCTGTTGAGGGAGGGGTCTTCAGAACCCAGGCGTTCCCGGACATACTCCTCGTAATCGTATTCCACGCCATCAAAATTGAGCGTACCGGACGTAAAATCCGCCGAAATATCCGCATTCCCCATAATAAACTTGAGGTGCTGCTTGGTGCCTTTCATTTTCACCAGGCCGGCGGGATTAAAGTGAATCGAGTCAATGCCAGGCGGGTCTGCGGTGACCGCATTACCCAATGCCAGTGCCTTGGCGTTTCCGATAAAGAGGTTTTGCCCCAGCTGGGCATGGGATGTACCCGAAAATAACAGCGCGGCAGCACTGCCGATCAGCAGCCGTTTCAACATAGTAGTTACCCGAAAAGTCCCTGAAGTCTGTAGTGTTGTCTTTATATTTCCCCGCACGCTTTCGGATTCGAATGGCCCCCTTTGGCTCATTCACAAATGCGCATTTCCATGGGGATCTTTGTTCGATTGTTTTTGTTATCGAAAATAAATGAGGCTATATGATCGGTTTTTCCCCTCGCGAGTGTCAATATGCTTTTCGATACACTATAGCCTCTTTCGTTGTTGCTTTGTTACCGGCGTAATGAAACAGGGTTACAATCCTTGATCACTACCTTGCCTTCCAGCATGTTGCCCCGGGAATACTCCTGGAAAATACAGATGTTTTTTTCGGGGTCGTAGTTTTCAATCCAGAGGTTGTCGTCCTTCCAGGTGGCGGCCACATGGTGCTGGCCCTGGGGTACCGACAGGCTCATGGTGCCTCCCCAGCGCTTCACGAACATCTGCTCCAGATAGAAGTAGTAAAAGAGCAGGCCTGCCAGGGCGATAATACCGCCAACCACCAGTCCGGCTACCCATTGCTTCAGTTGAAAACCTAATAAGTATAGGGCGCCAAGGCTGATGCCAATAATGAAGACCCAGTAGATATAAGTGACCATAGTCTCTCCTTTTATAGTGTTTTCCGGGGCGCTTCCCGCAACCGGGCAGTCAGTGTAACCCTGCTGTTCCGGGCAGTCGCCCCAGAATTTTTATGATTTGTCGTGATTGCCAATTGCAATTTCTTTTCTTTCCCGTATAAAGCCCAACCCGAGTACAAAAAATGCACTCTAAGTGCGTGATTCCAGATAAAAAGGTTGTTTTGTTGCATTCGTGCAGGTAGGTTTACACCCTGCTCCAAAACTACAAAAACTACGAGATTAATCCAATGCAACTCATCCCAACTGGAGCTTACGTTTTGAAGTGGAGTTATAACCAATGTTAGTGGGAATACCAAAAGAGATTTACCCAGGAGAGAATCGTGTCGCTGTTATCCCCCCGGGGATTGCCCAGCTGACCGATGCGGGTTTTGACGTGGTAGTTCAGAGTGGAGCTGGTGAGGCGGCGCACTATGAAGATGAAGACTACCGTAATGCCGGTGCCAGCATTGCACCGGATGCGAAATCACTTTATGGCCAGGCCGACCTTGTTCTTAAAGTGCGTCAACCGGTGGTTGACGACAGCACCAACGAAATCGAAATGATGCAGGAAGGTGCCAGCCTTATCTGTATGTTGGATGCGTACTTTCATAAAGACGAAGTGAAAGCCCTGGCGGAAAAGAAGATCCGCAGTTTTGCCCTTGAATTCATTCCCCGGATCACCCGTGCCCAGAGTATGGATGTTCTGAGTTCCATGGCAGCCATCGCCGGTTACCGTGGCGTATTGGCGGGCTCCATGAGTCTGCCTCAGTACTTCCCCATGCTGATGACCGCAGCAGGCACCATTCACCCGGCCAAAGTGTTTATTATCGGTGCCGGTGTTGCCGGCCTGATGGCCATTTCCACTGCCCGCCGTCTTGGTGCTGTTGTAGAAGCCTATGACATGCGCCCGGTGGTGAAAGAGCAGGTGGAAAGTCTGGGTGCCAAGTTTGTGGAGTTCGATCTGGAAACCGAAGGTTCCGAGGATTCCGGTGGTTACGCCAAGGCCCAGTCTGATGACTTTTACAAGCGTCAGCAGGAGCAGATGGCGGCGAAAATCGCCCAGTCTGATCTTGTCATTACCACCGCGGCGATTCCCGGCAAGCCGTCACCACGTCTGGTGACTGCCGACATGCTGAAAATGATGAAGAAAGGTTCAGTGGTTGTGGACCTGGCAGCGGAACGTGGCGGTAATGTGGAAGGCACTGAAAAGAACAAGAAGGTATGGAAAGAAGGCGTCACCATTATCGGTTACGTTGACCATCCTTCCCGGGTGCCGGTACACGCATCGCAGCTGTACACCAAAAACATCATCACCTATCTGCTGAACATGGCAAAAGAAGGTGAAATCGAGCTGAACATGGAAGACGAGATTATCGCTTCCACCCTGGTCACCGATGGTGGCGAAGTGGTACACAAGGCTCTGCTCGAATCAATGAATGAAGGGGGCGCCTGATTATGGAAGCGTTAATCATTTCTTTAACGATTTTCGTGCTCGCGATTTTCGTGGGCTACGAAGTTATCACCAAAGTTCCACCTACACTGCATACACCCCTGATGAGCGGTACCAACGCTATCTCCGGTATTGTTGTGGTGGGTGCCATTATGAGCGCCGGTGGCGGTGAGCAGACATCAGATCTGTCCACCTTCCTGGGTGTGCTGGCTATCGTGTTCGCAACCATCAACATCTTCGGCGGTTACCTGGTAACCGATCGCATGTTGCAGATGTTCAAGAAGAAGTAAGGAGTAGAACACAATGGTAAGCTTTATCAACATCTGCTATCTGGTAGCAGCCGTACTCTTTATCCTTGGCATCAAAGGCATGACCTCGCCCAAGACAGCGGTACGTGGTAACCGCATGTCTTCCATCGCGATGCTGATTGCTGTAGTGGCAGCCCTGTTTGAACATCAGGTAGTGACCTACTGGTATATCCTGATCGGTCTGTTGATCGGTAGCGGTGTGGGTACTTTCCTGGCCCGTCGTGTACAGATGACATCCATGCCGGAAATGGTTGCCGCGCTGAACGGTTTTGGTGGCGGTGCCTCCCTGCTGGTGGCCACAGCCAACTATATGGAAACCACTCACCCCGGTGGCGTTGCTGCGCTGTCCGGTATTGCGCCTACCTACGAATGGCGCGTGGCCCTGATCGCCAGTATCCTGATTGGTGCAGTAACCCTGACCGGTTCCTTTGTAGCCGTTGGCAAGCTGATGGGCAAACTGGGTGATACCTCTCAGGTAGCTTTGTTCAAGCGCATCGTTAAAGTCTGTTTTGTCATCCTGCTGGTGGGTGCTGCGGCCTTTGTTTACAGCCCGCTGGATTCCGACAACCTGCTGATTATTCTGGTGGTGACCTGTCTGGTACTGGGTGTGATGCTGGTCATGCCGATTGGTGGTGCCGACATGCCTGTGGTTATCGCACTGCTGAACTCCTATTCCGGTATTGCCGGTGCGGCGACCGGTTTCGTGCTGATGAACAATGGTCTGATCATTACCGGTTCTCTGGTGGGTGCGTCCGGTTTCATTCTGACCACCATCATGTGTAAAGCCATGAACCGCTCGCTGACGAATGTACTGTTCGGTGGTTCCATGTCTGAACAGGGTGGCATGACCCGCGACGAGAACGATGCTTTCTACGAAGGCAAAGTGAAGTCTGCGTCTGCCGATGAAGTGGCCATGATTCTGGAAACCGCCAAGAAAGTGGTGATTGTTCCCGGTTATGGTCTGGCAGTTGCCCAGGCGCAACACGCTACCCGTGAACTGGCTACCCAGCTGGAAGACATGGGTGCCGAAGTGAAATACGCGATTCACCCGGTTGCAGGCCGTATGCCTGGCCACATGAACGTGTTGCTGGCGGAAGCGGAAGTGCCTTACGAGCAACTGGTGGAAATGGATGTGATCAATCCTGAATTCCAGCAAACCGATGTTGCCATTGTTCTGGGTGCCAACGACGTTACCAACCCGGCCGCGTCTGACGACCCCAACAGCCCCATTTACGGTATGCCGATTCTTAACGTGCATCAGGCGAAAACCGTGGTGGTGGTCAAGCGAAGCCTCAGCCCCGGCTTTGCCGGTATTCCCAACGGCCTGTTCATTAATGACAACAGCCTGATGGTATTTGGTGACGCGAAAGAAGTACTGCACAAAATGTCCGGAGCCATCAAGGACCTGTAAGTCCTTTGGTTTTACCGGAACGAAAAAACCCTGCCACCATGGCAGGGTTTTTTTATGGCAGGAATAAAAGTGATCAGGGTTTTAAGGTGAGCGGTGTGATTTCCACGGTCTGTTCATCGTCAGAAACCATGATGGCGCCATCCTGAACCGTGCAGCTGAGTTGCATGGTTCGCCGGATCATAGCGGCCATGGCGGCGGTGGCTTCCGGCGCCAGCTGAATCACTTTCACGTTATCGAATTTGGCAATGGCTTTGGCATTTTGTTCCCACCAGACCGAGGCATTGTTGGTGCCGTACACGTAGATAATCACCTGTTTGGCCTTGTGACTGGATTTGCGCACCCTTTCCTTGTCCGGCAGCCCCACATCAATCCATAGCAGAAGCTCGTCGCTGTAGGATTTCAGCCAGATGGCGGGTTCCTCGTCGTTGCTTAATCCCTTGCCGAATTCCAGCCCTTCCTGTTCATTGAGCACATAGGCCAGCAGCCGCACCATCATGCGCTCATCGGTTTCAGACGGATGCTGGGCAAGGGTCAGGGAGATTTCCCCGTAACGGTTCTGGTCCATATCGGACAGATTAACCGTGGCTTTGCATATGGTGGATTTCAGGGCCATCAGGTCATATCCGCTGCGGTTTCCAGTTCGTGGATGCCGTTATCAATATAGTCCAGCAGGCGCTGCATGGAAGGCAGGCTTCGGCGGCAGGCCGTGAGCCCGAATTCCAGTTGATCATTGTAGCTCACCAGCGTGATGTTCAGGGCGATATGATCAATCGGGATTGAAACCGGGTACATGCCTTCCAGCCGGGCACCGTTCCAGTAAAGCGTCTTTTTGGGGCCGGGCACGTTGGAAATCACCACGTTAAACGCCCGCCACTTGGGTGCCAGGCCGGTCAGCATATTGAGTCCGGTGGGTGCCATGGTCAGGGCGGTATAGTTCAGGATTTCCTCCGGGGTCATCTCCCGAAAACGGTTCTTGGCGGTTTGCACCGAGTGTTTGATGACTTCCAGGCGATTATAGGGATCGGCAATATGGGTGCCCAGATTGGCCAGAATCATGGCAATCTGGTTGCCGCCTTCGCTGTTATCCTGGCGGGTGGATACCGGCACCATGGCAATCAGCGGCTGATCCGGCAGGGCATGCTGGCTGATCAGGTAATCCCGCAGGGCGCTGCCGCAAATGGCCAGCACGATATCGTTCACGGTGGCATCAAATTTCTTGCACAGCACCTTGATGCGTTCCATGGGGTAGGACTGGGCGGCAAAACGCCGCGAGCCGGTAATATGCTGGTTAAGAATGCTCTGGGGTGCCTGGAACACAGAGACGTAATCCGGATCGTTACGGGCCTGCTGAATGGATTTGGAAATTTCCCGGGCTACTGTGGGAATGGTGGACAGTTGCTTGCCGGCACCGGACAGCAGGCCACTCAACCCGGAAAACACATCGCTGGGGCTGGGTAGTGCTCTGTCGCTGGTTTTTTGTGGCTGCATGGCCCAGATCGGCGGTATGTCCATTTCAGCGGGATCTTCGGAAAAGGCTCGGGCGGTCATACGCATGGCGGAGATACCATCGATCATGGAATGGTGGGCCTTGAAGTAGAGCGCGAAGCGTTTGCCGCGTACCCCTTCGATCAGGTGCGCTTCCCAGAGGGGGCGTTCCCGGTCCATCTGGTTACTGTGCTCTGCCGATACCCGGGCCAGCAGTTCCCGGATACGACCGGGCTTGGGCAGGGCTTCATGGCGAAAGTGGTGTTCCAGATCAAAGTGGTCGTCCAGCTCCCAGAAGTACTGGCCGAATTTTCTGACCAGCCGCTTGTTAAAAGGGGGTTCCGGATGCTGATAGGCCCGTAAGGATTCTGCCATTTCAGTAATGTATTTGGGACCGGCGCCTTCCGGAAAGGAAAACAGTGAGAGGCCGCCGACATGCATGGGTTGTTGGCGTTTTTCGAGCCATAAAAATAACTGGTCGACCGGTGTAAGTGGTGTCATGTGGCATTCCCGTATAACTGAATTATTGCAACTTTTTACAAATTGTTGTGCAAATGGATACGCAATTCGTTGTGAGCCAGGGGCCCAGGATTCACACGCATTGCAAGTTTCGCAAGCATTGTAAGATACCAGAAAAGTGAATGCTTTGACCTGAAATCATGGATTACTGATAAATAGGGCCGCTGCAGCGGTTTTTCCGTGGTGATCAGGATGCCCGGCGTTGCTGTGTAATGGGGTGCAGGTGCGTGATCAGCTGTTTGATGGTGACCGGCTTGGTAATAAAGCCGTCCATGCCGATTTGTTGTGATTTCTCCATATACTCAGCCAGGGCGTGAGCCGATAACCCGAATATCGGTTTGCGATTCAGGCTTTCCTGGTGTTCGTAGTTGCGGATTGCGGTGGTGGCCTCGTAACCATTCATGACGGGCATTTCGATATCCATCAGCACGATATCCACTTTCTGGTGGTGATTACGGTACTTTTCAAACACGCTTTCGCCGTTGTCGGCCACCGACACTTCGGCACCGTGTTTTTTCAGAATGCCTTTAATGACCATCTGGTTAACCTTGTTATCCTCGGCCACCAGAAAATGCATGCCGGAAATATCCAGTACTTCATCCAGCAATTCGTTTACGGGGTTTTGCGGGTTCAGGCAGCGGGCAATGGTTTGCCGGATCTGGAAGGGGGATACCGGACGCTCCAGAATCAGGGCGCTGTCCAGTTTCTTCTGGTAGCGCGCTGACTGTCCGGGGCGGGTCAGCACCATGATATGGCTCTTGATCTGGCGGAAACAGCGATGGTGCTGAATGGCTTCAAAGAACATGTCCTCCAGAAAAAATAGGACGTTGTCCAGGGATTCCGCGTGGCTGACATAATCCACCAGGCCATCGATATCGGTAATGGCCAGCGTATCTTTTACCATGGATTCCAGATAGCGCTGGCTGGCTTTGGCAAAGCGTTTGTCTTCCATGCCAAAGAGCAGGGTGCATTGCCCGGCGCCTTTGGGGGTGTCAACTTCCGGTGGTGTTTCCAGGCGGTAGTCTTTAACGGTAAACCAGAAGGTGGAACCGTTGCCTTTCTTGCTGGATACACCGATTTTGCCGCCCATCAATTCGGTCAGCCGTTTGGAAATTGCCAGACCCAGGCCGGTGCCGCCGTATTTGCGGGTGGTGGAACTGTCTGCCTGGGAAAACGACTGGAAGAGTTTGTTCTGGGCCGCTTTGTCCAGGCCGATACCGGTATCCTGTACGGCAATTCTGACTTGCTGATTTTCCAGCTGATCAATCTTTATATACACGTAACCCTTGTCGGTAAACTTGAAGGCATTACTCAGCAGGTTCAGCAGAATCTGGCGAATTCGGGTGGGATCGGAAAAGATCCGTGACGGAATACCGGGATCAAGGTCAACGTACAACGGCAGGTTTTTTTCTTCGCACAAACTGGAAAACACCGAGACACACTCATCCACCACTTCGGAAAGATCAACGCTGATTTTCTCTACGTCGAGCTTGTTACTTTCGATCTTGGAGTAATCCAGGATATCGTTGATAACACCCAGCAGCGCCTGGCCGGAATGGTAAATGGTGTTCACATAGCGGTTCTGGTGAAAGTCCAGCCGGGTGCCTTTCAGCATTTCCACCATACCGAGCACGCCGTTCATGGGGGTGCGGATTTCGTGGCTCATGGTGGCCAGAAATTCACTCTTGGCCTTGGCGGTGGATTCAGCGGTTTCCCGTTCACGCAGTGCTGCTTCTTTCTCAATCCCTTCGGTGATATCCACCATGGAGCCTTCGAAATGATCGGCGGCGGCTTCACTGTTCAATACCGGGCGCAGTGTCAGAACGATCCACACGGAACGGCCATCGGCACGCTTGCCTTTGATGCGGATACTTTCATCCTGCAGCAAGCGTTCCGGTGAACTGATCAGGTCACGAATATCAGGAAAGAATTCGTTCAGGTTGGTGGGGCCGTTGCCATCCAGCAGCCCGTGGCTATCGGCACCCAGAATGCGGCCTACTGACGGGTTCACTTTGGTAAAGCAGCCTTCGCTGTCGATAATAAAGAGTCCCTGAATGGCGTTGTCATAGAGTTCCTGATATTGCTTGAGGGAATCCATGGCGGACATCTGAGCCTTCAGGGATTCGTCCTGAGCCAGCTGGCGCAGATGGCGTTCGGTGTTCATCTGGTTGGCCAGTGCAATGGAAAGCAGCACCACTTCAATGGCAGAGCCGATTTGCGCGGCGTTTTGCGTGAGTACGTTGTTGGGCACGATACCAAACTTGTTCATGGCCAGAATGGCGCCGCCACCCAGCATAAAGCTCCAGGCCGTCAGGTAATAGCGCACCGCTTCGCAGCGATCGCGCCAGCGCACTATGCCAATGATGAGGCACCAGATAATGGCCGACAGGGCAACTAGAATGGTAGAGGTAATGCCCAGGCGATAGGGCAGCACAAAGGCCAGTATGCCGCAGACAAGCCCCAGCCCGATATGAAATTCCAGAATTTTACTGAGCAACGGCCGGTGTTGGGGAATCATCAGAAAGCTGCGGGTAAAAGCGCCGGCAAATACGATAATGCAGGCCAGTGATATGACCAGGCTCTGATCGTTCCAGGTGGAGGCTTCCGGCCACAGGTATTTAAAGCTGTAACCCTTGATCCCGAAAATCAGCATGGCCATGCTGATCACGTAAATCACGTAGTAAAGAAAGTTGCGATCCCGCAATACAAAAAACAGCATCAGGTTGTAGAGCGTCATGATCAGCATGGCGCCAAAATACAGGCCGCTGGCAATCAGTTCATTCTGGTCCCGCTCTACCAGAGCATCGTAACTCCAGAGCTTGAGGGGCACCTGCATGGAGCTGCCGGTTTTGACTTTCAGGTATAACCGGGTGTGGCTGTTGGCCGGCAGTTCCAGGGGAATCAGAAAATTGGCGTGATTCACCGGGCGGTTGGCAAACGGCAACTGGTCGCCAAACTGGTGGGATTCAACCAGTCTGTTGTTCCGCAGGATATGTACATCAATAAAATCGATGACCGGGTAGGAAATTTCCAGCAGGCGCTTTTGCGATTTTGTTGTTTCGTTGGCAAGGGTTAGCCGGAACCAGTACGTGGAGGAGGTGTAACCGAAACTGAGGCTTTCCTGCTGGCTCTTCTGCCAATTGTCATTGAATGCTGCGCTGCTGACATCCGTAAAGTCGGCACTGCCATCGGTGTCTTCGTAATACCAGGTGGACGTGCCCAGCTCGTAGGCATCGTCAATTGGCTTAACCGCCAAATCCGCGACGGCCTGATTTGCCCCGGCGGGATTTCCAAGGAAAAGCAACAAAACCACTAATGTCAGGCGAAGGCTGAACAGGCTAACTTCTGATTTGAGCATTCAGTACAACGATTAATGATCGAAAAACGGGTGTCGGATAAATGAGCGCATAAATTCAGTATAGGAAGAGAATGGCTAAATTCTTGTAGTTTTTGGCAATTTCGAAGGTTTGGTTGTGCACTGTTATAAGCAGGGATTTTCGGACACGGCTTTGGTTCTATGATGTGAGGGTAACCCCTAAGTTCTTAAGGGTAATATCCTCTGCCAGTCGCGTTTTGCCGTCTAGACTTGTTAACAGGTTCTCTGGATTTTATGCCGTTTGCAGGGGGTGAATTTGTCTGCCATTCAAAAAGGTCCGGTAAAGGGGTTTCAGGCTCCCGTTGAAAACGCAGAATCCCTGAAAAATCACAGCGTCACTGCCTATCAGTTTGTGCCCAAGCACATTGGTGAATTGCTGGTGGAAGCGGGCATCATCACGCCCATGGAGCTGAAAGAAGCCTTGATAGAGCAGAGTAAATCCGCCGGTATGCGTCTGGGGGATATTCTGGAATCCCAGGGGCTGGCCACCCGGGAGGAAATAGACCAGGCCTTGTGTCAGCGTTTCGGGGTGCCTTTTCTGCGCCTAAGCCATTTCGATATCGATGCTGATGCGGTCAAGCTGTTGCCCGCTCATATTGCCCGCAAACACATGGTATTACCCCTGGTGCTGGAGCAAGACAAGCTGATTGTGGCGGTGGCTGACCCTACAGATACCGACCTGATTAACATGCTGCGCTTTATTACCGGCAAGGTGGTGGAAATCGGCGTGGCCACACCGGACGAAATCGGCCTGGGTATCAGCCGCTGCTACGGCGGCGAAGAGGTTCGTTACGCCCTGGAGCATATCGAGCTGCCGGCATCCACCGAGCCTTATCATCTGGATGCCAACGAGGCAGAAACCATTGCCAACCAGCGGCCGGTGGTGCAGCTGGTGCAGAACCTGATTCTGGATGCCATGGCCCGGCGGGCTTCGGATATTCATGTGCGCCCCGGCGACAAGCGCTGTGAGGTGTTTTTCCGCGTGGATGGTCAGCTGATTAGTGTGCAGACCTTTGATAAAAACCTGCTGCCGGCCCTGGTAAGCCGGATCAAGATTATCGGCAATCTGGATATTTCCGAGCGGCGCCTGCCCCAGGATGGCCGTTCGCGAATCCGCTACATGGGAAAGGTGGTGGACCTGCGGATTTCCATCATGCCCAGTATCCATGGGGAAAGTGTTGTTATTCGCCTGCTGGATGCGCAGTTTGCCATGGCGGGCCTGGAGGATCTGGGTTTCAGTGGCGACGATGCCACCCGGCTGCGGCACCTGCTCACCCGCAACAACGGCATCTTTCTGGTGACCGGGCCCACCGGCTCCGGTAAATCCACAACCCTGTACACCGCCCTGGCACAGATTCGCCGGCGCAATGTGAATATCATTACGGTGGAAGACCCGGTGGAATACCGCGTAGACGGCATTACCCAGGTTCAGGTGAATCATCAGACCGGCTACACCTTTGCCAAAGCACTACGCCACATTCTGCGCCATGATCCGGATGTGATTATGGTGGGTGAAATTCGTGACGAGGAAACCGCCCGCATGGCGGTGGAAAGCGCCCTGACCGGCCACCTGGTGCTGAGCACCCTGCACACCAATGATGCCGCCACCACCGTGGCCCGTTTGCTGGAAATCGGCATTGAACCCTATCTGGTGAACAGCAGCTTGCTGGGGGTGCTGGCCCAGCGGCTGGTGCGCTGTAACTGTCCCTACTGCCTGACCGAAGAGTCGGTGGATCCCAGCATCCGCAAGGAGCTGGAAGTGGAGCCCCACGAAGTATTCTACCGTGGCAAGGGCTGTGAACACTGCCATGATACCGGGGTACATGGCCGCCGGGCGGTGTATGAGCTGCTGACGGTATCTCCGGAAATGAAATCCCTGATTTCCGGCCATGCCAACGCCAGCGAAATCCAGGCCCGGGCCATAGAGGACGGCATGAGCCAGCTCACAGAGCATGCCCTTGGCCTGGCCCGGCAAAAGCTGATTTCTTTGGAGGAAGTGTATCGCGTTCGTCTTGAGTAGCAGGTATAATCGCCGGTTTATCTCAATCCCCCAACGCTAAGGTTTGTATATGCTGAGAATCGCTCAGGAAGCACTCACCTTTGATGACGTATTACTTGTTCCCGGTTATTCCGAAGTTCTGCCCCGCGATGTGAGCCTTTCCACCAAGGTGACCAAGAAAATCAGTATTCATATTCCGCTGCTGTCGGCAGCCATGGATACGGTCACCGAAGCCCGCCTGGCCATTGCCGTGGCCCAGGAAGGTGGTATCGGTATTCTGCACAAGAATATGACCATCGAAGAGCAGGCTCGCGAAGTCCGCACCGTGAAGAAGTTCGAGAGCGGCATCGTACGTGACCCCATTACCATTGCACCGGATGCTTCGATCCGTGATTTGATCGAGCTGACCCAGGCCCACCGGATTTCCGGCGTGCCGGTGGTAAAAGGGAAAGATCTGGTAGGGATTGTCACCAGTCGCGATCTGCGCTTTGAGAGCCGCCTGGATGCCGCCGTGTCCAGCATCATGACCCCCAAAGAACGGCTGGTTACCGCCAAAGAAGGGACGCCCTTTGAAGACATCAAAGCGCTCCTGAAAAAACACCGTATCGAAAAAGTCCTGCTGGTGGATGACAACTTCCACCTTAAAGGCATGATGACCACCACCGATATCAACAAAGCCGAAGCTTACCCCTACGCCAGTAAAGATGAGCAGGGCCGCCTGAGAGTGGGCGCTGCCGTAGGTACAGGCCAGGGCACCGAAGAGCGCATTGCGGCGCTGGTGGAAGCCGGCGTGGATATGCTGGTGGTGGATACCGCCCACGGCCACTCCAAGGGTGTGATTGACCGCGTGGCCTGGGTAAAGAAAAACTACCCTGAAGTGCAGGTGGTGGGTGGCAACATCGCCACCGGCGAAGCAGCACTGGCGCTGGCGGAAGCCGGTGCCGACGGTGTGAAAGTGGGCATTGGCCCCGGGTCCATCTGTACCACCCGCATTGTGGCCGGTATTGGTGTGCCTCAGATCACAGCCGTCAGTGATGTGGCCGCGGCCCTGAAAGACACCGGTATCCCCATCATCGCCGATGGCGGTTTGCGCTATTCCGGTGATATCGCCAAGGCTATTGCCGCCGGCGCCAATGTGGTGATGGTGGGCAGTTTGCTGGCAGGCACCGAAGAAGCGCCCGGCGAAGTGGAGCTGTACCAGGGCCGTTACTACAAGGCTTACCGTGGTATGGGCTCTCTGGGGGCCATGTCCGGAACCCAGGGTTCCAGCGATCGTTATTTCCAGGATGCCTCGCAGGGTATTGAAAAACTGGTGCCGGAAGGCATTGAAGGCCGGGTGCCCTACAAGGGCCCCATTGCCGCTATTATCCTGCAGTTAATGGGCGGCGTTCGCGCCAGCATGGGTTACACCGGTTGTGCCACCATCGAGGAAATGCGTACCAAGCCTTCCTTTGTGCGCATTACCGGCGCGGGCATAAAAGAAAGCCATGTCCACGATGTATCCATTACCAAAGAGGCGCCCAACTACCGCGGCGGCTGAAGCAACCCTTTATCGGGTGGCTGACATAATGTTAAACGGGGCCCCAAGTTGTGATGTAACAGCGCACTTGGGGCTTTGACTTTCTGTAACAGGCAACACAAGGTAAATCCCTGCATGACTGATATACATGCCCAGCGAATCCTGATTCTTGATTTTGGCTCCCAGTACACCCAATTGATTGCCCGGCGTATCCGGGAAATAGGTGTTTATTGCGAACTGCACCCCTGGGATATGGACGACGCTGCCATTCGCGAGTTTCAGCCGCAGGCGGTGATCCTGTCCGGCGGGCCGGAATCAGTCACACAGAATGAAACCCCCAAGGCATCGCAGCTGGTGTTTGAACTGGGTGTGCCGGTACTTGGTATCTGTTACGGCATGCAGACCATGGCCAAGCAGCTGGGTGGCGAAGTGCAAAGCTCTAATCACCGCGAGTTTGGTTATGCCGAAGTTCACGTAAAAACCAGTGCCAAATGGTTTGAAGGTCTGGACGATCACGATGGCCGCAAAGCTCTGGATGTGTGGATGAGTCATGGTGACAAGGTCACCTCTCTGCCCCCCGGGTTTGAATGTATCGCCGGTACCGACAGCGCCCCCATTGCGGCCATGGCCGATGAAAAACGCGGTTTTTATGGCGTGCAGTTTCACCCGGAGGTCACCCATACCCGTCAGGGCCTTGAATTGCTGAAGCGCTTTGTGAAAGAAGTAGCCGGCTGCGATGCTCTGTGGAACCCGGGCAACATTATCGAAGACCTGGTGGCAAAAATTCGCGCTCAGGTGGGCGGTGACGAAGTGCTGTTGGGCCTGTCCGGCGGCGTGGATTCTTCCGTCGTGGCCGCTTTGTTGCACAAAGCCATTGGCAAAAAACTGACCTGCGTATTTGTGGACAACGGCCTGTTGCGCCTCAACGAAGGCGATCAGGTGATGGCCATGTTTGCCCAGCACATGGGCATTCGCGTTATCCGTGTGGATGCCGAGGACATGTTCCTGGACCGCCTCAAAGGCGTGGACGACCCTGAGCGCAAACGCAAAATCATCGGCAATACCTTTATCGAAGTCTTTGATAAAGAAGCCAGCCGCATGAACGAAATCAAGTGGCTGGCCCAGGGTACAATCTATCCCGATGTGATTGAGTCTGCCGGCGCCAAAACCGGTAAGGCTCACGTTATCAAATCCCACCATAACGTGGGCGGCCTGCCGGACGACATGAAGCTGCAACTGGTCGAGCCTTTACGTGAGCTGTTCAAAGACGAGGTTCGCAAAATCGGCATGGAGCTGGGCCTGCCTTACGACATGGTGTATCGCCATCCGTTCCCCGGACCCGGTCTGGGCGTGCGCATTCTGGGTGAAGTGAAAAAAGAATACGCCGATATCCTGCGGGAAGCCGATCATATCTTTATTGAAGAGCTGCACAAGGCCGACTTTTACCACAAGGTCAGCCAGGCATTTGTGGTGTTTCTGCCGGTGAGATCCGTTGGCGTTACCGGCGACGGTCGCCGCTACGAATGGGTAGTGTCGCTGCGTGCCGTGGAAACCATCGACTTTATGACGGCCCGCTGGGCGCACCTGCCCTATGAACTGCTGGAGAAAGTGTCCAGCAGGATTATCAATGAAATCAGCGGCGTGTCGCGGGTGGCTTATGATATTTCTTCCAAACCACCGGCCACGATTGAGTGGGAGTAACCGCTACTGGCAGGTAAAGTTTGACTCAGGCTGATATCGCTCCGAATTAACATGCGTTTCTGACGCCCGGGTGTTACTCTGGCCGGCTCGTATTCGCTATAAAAGAATAAATACTATAACTAAAACATGGCTACTTCAGGCAGATCGTCTCTAGGCACCCTTACCAGGCTTGTTGTTATGCTGCCTTACCGGTTCGTTGCCGCTATCCTCGGTGGGCTTGCCTGGCTGATTTCCTGGTTGCCGCTCTCAATGGTCAGCGCCCACCGGCATATCGTGATTAACTGTCTGGCCTGTTTTCCCGAGCTTTCTTATGCCGAGGTCCGCTCGCTGGCGCGCCGCGCCTTGATAGAAACTACCCGCACCCTGATCCGTTTCCCCTATATCTGGCAACAGCGTCCTGACCGATCCCTGAAGCTGATCCGGACCGTGCATGGCCGCGAGGCGGTGGAAGCTGCCATGGCAAATCATAAGCCGGTTCTCCTGCTGTCGCTTCATCAGTCATGCTGGGAACTGGAGGCGCTGGAAATCGGGCGGCTGGGCAATATCATGATACTGTACAAGCCGGGCAGTCCCATAGACCCCTTTGCGATCGCCGGGCGCGAGGCGAATGGCTGCACCACTATGCCTGCCACGGGCAGAGGTATTCGTGATCTGCTGGCCGGCATGAAAGCAGGTCGGTCACTCTGCGTATTGGCAGACCATCCTCCCAACAATCCCAAAAACCCCAGTGTTAAATTTTTTAATCGTGACGTTATCGTTCCGGGTTTTATTCATCGCTTGGTAAAAGAATTTTCCCCGGCGATTTTCTATATCAGCGTCGAGCGGGTCGGGGCTGATACTTACGATATTCACTATCACCCCGCAGACGAATCCATGCAAAATATGGAAGAGCAGCCTTTTCTGCAGCAGATGATGGATGATATGGAAACCATCATCCGCCGCGCTCCCGACCAATACAACTGGGCTTATAACCGTTTCCGCAGCTCGGGCAGCGGCAGGCGATTCTGGTACAAGCGCCGCAACGCCATGGCGATTATTCGCGGCGCATCCAGGGGCGAGAATATTGATCAGCTGCTTGAAGCCAACACCCACAGAATATGATCCGGCGAAAAGTACTCATAGTGCCCGTCGATGACCTTAACCTTTCCCGCGTACAAAGCCTGTCTGTTTCATCACGACTATAAGATGCCAGAATGTCGATTGATGTCGGTATTCTCTTGTCATCTGTGGACAAGGGCAACAAAATAGACGATCAAATCGGCTTTGTAATTTTTGTCAGTATTCCGAGAGTTTAATGATGGGTGAATGGGGTTCTCCGGCAGAGGCGTTTTCTGCTGTGGATCAGGCATTTATGGCGCAGGCTCTGGCGCTTGCGGATCAGGCTCAGCAGGTGGGAGAGGTTCCGGTAGGTGCGCTGGTGGTGCTGGATGGTGAAATCATCGGCCGGGGGTTCAATCAACCCATCAGTGGTTGTGATCCCACCGCCCATGCGGAAATACAGGCGATCCGCGAAGCCTGCCGGCAGCAGCAAAACTACCGCTTACCGGGCGCTACCCTTTATGTCACCCTGGAGCCCTGTGCCATGTGTGCCGGTGCTATTGTCCATGCCCGTATCCAGCGGCTGGTATTTGCAACCACCGAACCCAAAGCCGGTGCTATCGTCAGTACCCAGCAATTTCTGGATCAGCCGCAGTTAAACCATCGCGTCCGTTATGAATCCGGATTGTGTCAGCAGCAAGCGGGCACTATGCTGAGTGAATTCTTTCGTCAGCGTCGCGAATTAAAGAAGCGACAGAAAAAACAAGGGGGAGATTGATGGGGGCAGCCAGCCGATTTTTTGCTTATCTGGAACGGCTTCGCTGGATCAAGCGCTGGGGTTTAAAGCGCAATGTGGTGGAAGAGAATGTCATGGAACACAGCTGGCAGGTGGCCACCATTGCCCATGTGCTGGCCATCATTCACCAGAAAAAGTTCAACGGTAGTATCGATCCCAATCAGGTGGCCACCACCGCGCTCTATCATGATGTGTCAGAAATTATTACCGGCGATCTGCCTTCTCCCATCAAATATCATTCGGAAAAAATTCTCAGCGCCTATCGCGTGATTGAGCACGAAGCGGAAGAGGAATTGCTGGGGCTGTTGCCAAAAAGCCTGCAGGGTGAATTTGAATCCATTCTGCTTCACGACAAGGTAGACACCAAAGTCAGCAGCTTTGTGAAAGCGGCGGATCTGATCAGTGCTTTTCTGAAATGTCAGCTGGAAGTGAAATCCGGTAACCACGAATTTGAAGATGCCCAGAAAACCATTGAAGATACCATTCGCCAGCTGAACATGCCGGAAGTGGATTACTTTATGGCAACTTTTGTGGATAGCTATTTGCTGACTCTGGATGAGTTGCTGAAACAGCATGATGCCAGCCTGGAACGTTAACCAGCCGTTCAGATTTTAAAACGATCCACCAGGCCGTGGAGTTTCTGTGCCAGCTGGCTGATGTTGGAACTTTTGCTTACGCTGCTCTCAATATGCCGCGACAGCTCATCGCTGAGTCCGTCCAGCGCAGTGACTTCGCCGCCCACTTCCTGAATCAGCCGGCTTTGCTGATCGGTTTGTGAGGCAATGTTCTGAATCATCTGATCAATGCTGTTCATGGCCTGGGTAATCTGCTGCAGGGATTGCTCCGCCTTTTCTGCCAGCTCCGCAGACTTTTCGGTACGCTTTGCCTCGTCCTGCATAACAGTCACTGCATGGGTGGCAAAATTCTGCAGGTTGGTAATAATCTGGCTCACTTCCTGAGTGGCTTCACCCGTACGCGCTGCCAGGGTGCGAACCTCATCAGCCACCACCGCAAAACCGCGGCCCTGTTCACCGGCCCGGGCGGCTTCAATGGCGGCGTTCAATGCCAGCAGGTTGGTCTGTTCGGCGATGGCGCTGATCACACCAATCACACTTTCCACGTTGCTGCATTCGCGGCCCAGATCCTCAATCACCTGTTGTGCCTGCGCCATACCGGTTGCCATGGCTTTGGTTTCATCCGCGCTGTGGGATACCAGCTGCCTGCCATCGGCCACAATTCTGGCGGTATCCCGGCTGGTGTGGGCGGATTGCTGGGCATTATCCGCAATCTCGTGAATGGAGTGGGATATATCAGCCATGGAGCGGGTCAGGTTTTCTGATGCCTGCTGCTGGCGTTCGATATGTTTGTGGGATTCTTTGGTGGTGCCCACTATGCCCGTTGAACAGTCGGAAATTTCCCGGCTGGCGGTTTTGCTTTCCGATATGATTTCCTGAATCCGGTCCAGAAATGCATTGAGGGCGTGGGCCGCCCGGCCGATTTCATTGCTGGCATCCACATGCACCCGTCCGGATAGATCCAGAGAGGTGCTCAGGGTTTCAATTTGCTTTGAAATTATAGCAATGGGTCGAGACAGGCGTCGGCCAAAAATACTACCCAGCACCAGCACCACCATCAGAATAGGCGCAGAGACTTTAATCACATCCCAGATCACGGTTTGTGCCAGCCCGTTAAGTGAGTTGGCCGGGTACACCGCAAGAATGTGGCCACCGTTTTTAAGGTCCAGGTCAAGGCGATAATAATAGTGCCAGTTGTTGCGATCCAGGTGCGGGTATTCCAGGTTTTTCATTCTTGCCAGAATACCTTTGGCATCTGTGTTTTCGTTAACAAAGGTATAGGTGATTTCTTTGGGGGGAATGGCTGCAAAAAAATCGGTTTTGGGTGAGCCGTCAGACACGCCTTTAAAGGCCACCAGCAGCGCGCCGGTGTGTTGCAGGCGTTCCAGTGCATCGGGGCCTTTCAGTTTCATCAGGTTGCCGCCGGCAATACCCTGTTTGCCCAGGGTCGCCAGCTGTTGGGTAATGGTTTCGGCGTTACTGACAATCAGGTCTTCAGTGGCCTGATACTTTACCCGGTAAAGCAGGTATGCGAACGATATCCCGGTCATCAGGGTAACGCCCACCAGGGATGCGATCAGGGCAGTATTCAGGCTCTTCCACATAATGCAGGGTCTCTGTCAGCAGACGTCAGGATTTCTATTCAGAGCTGATGCCGCACTGGCCTTCCACACAATAGGATTCGTACCCGGAATGACATACCCGACAGGTGTTGGTGGCCAGCGGATGACTGCTGTCCGCGGGTGCCAGATCCTTGCCATCGGTACTGTACACGCCATACACCGGTTTACCGGATTTTATGCCACTGACAAAATACACATTCATATCCTTTAAATGCAGTATCAGGTGGCTGCCGTCGGGGTAGCCGCCGCTGCGCTCTTTATACAGCTTCATTACCGCTGGCTTTACCAGAATTTCAACAGCACCCGGGCCCCCCTGTTTTACAGAACAGTAGGTGGCAACAGTCTCCTGATAAATCGGAGGTAATGCACTCACATCGGCGTCGCAGCCCGGCAAGGCACCAATTTTTGCCAGGGGTGTTTGTACCGGTTGCCAGTTTTTCGCGTCGGATGGAAACGGGGTTTCACTGTCGCCAAAAGCGGGGACGATGAAGCTGTTGGCGAGTAGCGCTGCCACAATGATCAGTAACTTTTGCATGCTGTATATCCCTGTTAATACCGCTGTAAAAATAAGCGTAGAATACGTGCGGTATTAATCCACATGGGGCCGGTGAAAAAAACACAGTCACTCCGCAAGCCCTGTATCAGGCAGGCATTACGCCGCTTGATTAAACAGGGTTATTGGCTAATCTTTTCTTTTACTGTGGAAATTTTTTGAGCAGTTGCGCACTCATATAATCCATCCGGTATAACCGTATGATTCACAATAGTTTTAAGCTGGTCATTGCTGCCGGCGCCAGTATTATCGCCTGTTTGATTTACCTTGCCGTGCGGGGTTCGGCCGCCGCAGGTATAGAGCTTTTGGTTCTAACCTTAGTCGGATGTGGTGCCACGGTCTTTCTGGTCTGGTCTCATCTGGCCCATCTTGATAAACCTGATTCGCAGCCAGACGCATTGGCTGAATCCGGCGCTGAACAGGGGCAGGATTATTCCCGGGTACTGAATAATTATCAGGAGCTGCTCAGCGAAGTGACCCAGGTCTGGCAGAGCCAGATCGAACTGGCACAGCATCAGTCGGAAGAAGGCATCAATCAGCTAACGGCAAAGTTTTCAGCTATTTATGATCAGTTGCAGGTGGCGATTTCTGCGGCAAACCGCACCCAGGGCAGCGATGATTCCGGTGAAGGGCTGCAGTCGGTTCTCTCCTTTACCAAGAACTCGCTGGGCGCCATTACCCAGTCCCTGGAAACACTGATTGCCGGTCAGCAGCATCTGGTACAGGAAATCTCGCAACTGGCCAGTGTGGCGGATGAACTCAAAGAGATGGGCGATGAAGTGGCGGGCATTGCCTCGCAAACCAATTTGCTGGCCCTGAATGCGGCCATTGAAGCTGCCCGTGCCGGTGAACATGGCCGTGGATTTGCGGTGGTGGCCGATGAAGTGCGCACCCTGTCCAGTCGTTCCGGTGATGCCGGTTCCCGCATCATGAAACGGATAGAAGAGGTGAATGGTCTGTTACAGGGTGCCGTGCAAAGCACCGAAGAATTTGCCTCCCAGGGCGAGACCATTGTCTCCCGCTCGTCATCCGCCATTAACGAGGTCATTGAGGAGTTCAGCCAGTTCGGTAACAACCTGTCGGAAACCACGCAGGTGCTGGCAACAGAAAGTCAGAACGTGCGGGGTGAGATCGAACAGGTGCTGATTTCTCTGCAGTTTCAGGACCGCGTCCGGCAGATACTGGATCAGGTAACCCGGGATATCAGCAAACTGAATCAAAAGGTAGCAGAACACCGGGAGCAAATTAATGCCAGCGAAGAACTGGCCTTGCTGGACACGGCGGAATGGCTGGCAGGGATCAAAGATTCCTATACCACGCTGGAACAGGTGGATGTGCATGACAACCGTTCCCCCAGCAAACAGAGCCCCGACAACCAGGAGATAACATTTTTCTGACGGGCCCATTTTATAACTGACCCATTTTATAACTGACAGAGGTGAGCCTGAATGTCGAAAACAGTCATGGTAGTAGATGATTCCGCGAGTGTGCGCCAGGTGGTAGGAATCGCACTGCGTGGCGCAGGCTATAACGTGGTGGAAGCCAGTGATGGTAAAGACGCGTTATCCAAACTGACCGGCGAAAAAATCAATCTGATTATTTCTGATGTGAACATGCCCAACATGGATGGCATTTCGCTGGTGAAGGAAATCAAGCAACTGCCGAACTACAAGTTTACACCCATTATCATGCTGACAACTGAAGGCAGTGATGACAAAAAGCGGGCAGGGCAACAAGCCGGTGCCAAAGCCTGGGTGGTGAAACCCTTCAAGCCTGAAGAGATGTTAAAGGCTGTCTCCATGCTGGTAGGGCCCTGAATTGACTATCGAGCACAGCCGCAGCGACTCAGGGGATATCACATTGTCCCTTAAAGGGGATGTGACTATCTATAACGTCAGAGACGTGTTTGATGCCATGGCGTCTGTGGAGTCGCTATATGAATCCAATCTGGTGATTGATCTCAGCGAAGTGACCGAGCTGGATACGGCGGGTGTGCAGTTATTTCTGTTCTTGCAGAAAGCCCTGGCAAGCGACAAAACCCTGAGTATTTCCCAGGCCAGCAGCAGTGCATCGCACATTATTAAACTGCTGCAGCTGGGTGAGCGACTGGCGCTTCAGCAGGAGGCCGGGTAATGGAAGAGGCATTCGATACCTTTACCGTGGAAGCCAGTGAACTGCTGGAGGAAATGGAGCAGGCGCTGCTGCGGATTGAAGAGGGCGACGAGACGCCCGACACCCTGAATGCCGTGTTCAGGGCCGCCCATACCATCAAGGGATCGGCCGGGCTTTTCGGGCTGGATGATGTGGTGTCCTTCACCCATGACATTGAGCATATTCTTGATGATGCCCGCGATGGCAAGATCGCTATCGACAATAATCTCTCCGGTATTCTTCTCAAATGCTGTGATCACATTGGCGATATGGTGGGCGAGATTATTGCCAGCGGCGGCATCACCGAAAGCCAGAGAGCACATGGTGCGGAACTGACGGAGCAGTTGTCCCCCTGGCTGGCATCAGAAGAGGAATCCAGCGCACAGGCGGTAGCCACTGAAGATGATTCCGAGGGGGGGGAAGGCTGCTGGCATATATCCCTGCGCATGGGTGAGGATGCCCTGCGAAACGGAATGGACCCCCTCTCCATTGTGCATTACCTCAGTCAGCTGGGCGAAGTCCAGTATCTTGGGGTGGTTGACGAAGCCATTCCCGATGAAAACTATGATCCGGAAAGCCTGTATCTGGGATTTGAAATAGGCCTGTACACGGCGGCAGCCAAGAATGACATTGACGATGCCTTTATGTTTGTCAGGGAAGATTCAACCATCGTTATCATCCCGCCGAACAGTTCCATCGATCATTTTGTTGAACTGATCAAGACTTCTCCCAACCGTAACGAACTGCTGGGAGAAATTCTGCTGAATTGCGGCGCCATTACCCGCGCTGAACTGGAACATGCCCTGCAGCAACAGAACACTTCGCAAAAACCGGAAGAAAAGCAGCCGCTCGGGCGGATTCTGATCGATCAGAAGTCCACTGATGAACGAGTGGTAGTCGCTGCACTGGAAAAACAGAAAAGTGCCCGTTCTTCCGCTGGCCGTTTTATCCGGGTGGATTCAGAGCGCCTGGATAATCTGATCAATCTGATCGGCGAACTGGTTATCAGCCACCAGCGTATCGATATCATTGCCGGAGAATTATCCCATGTGCTTCTGGACGAAGCGGTATCGGACATCAAGGGGTTTACCGAGCAGGTGAGGGATGCCGCATTAAATCTACGAATGGTGCCCGTGGGCGAAACCTTTCAACGTTTTAAACGCATTGTCAGGGATACCGCGGCAGACCTGAACAAGGATATTGAACTGGTTCTGGAAGGCGAAGAGACCGAGCTGGATCGTTCCATGATTGAAAAGCTCACGGACCCGCTGACGCATATCGTGCGTAATGCCATTGATCACGGTATTGAATCCACCGAAGCCCGCCTGGAGCGTAACAAAAATCCCCGCGGCATGCTCAAGTTGTCGGCGTTCCATGACTCCGGTTCGGTGGTGATTCAGATTACCGACGATGGCGGTGGTCTGGACCGTGAACGCATCTGGCGGAAGGCGATTGAAAACGGCATCGTGGAAGCTTCTCAGACCTTGTCAGACAATGAGATACAGCAGCTGATATTCCATCCGGGCTTTTCTACCGCCGAAAAGGTTACCAGCCTGTCGGGCCGTGGTGTGGGCATGGATGTGGTGAAAAAGAATATCGAGGAACTGCAGGGTGCCGTGTCCATTGACAGCGAATTCGGAAAAGGCACCCGGTTTACCATTCAGTTGCCACTGACGCTGGCTATTATTGATGGCTTTCATATTCTGGCTTCGGATACCGACTTTATCATTCCCCATGCGGCCATCGTTGAGTGTATCAATTTTAATGCCACCCGCAGATCGGCTGAACACGCTGCGATTGATCTGCGGGGTGAGCTGGTTCCCTACATTTCACTGCGAGAACTGTTTTCGCTGGATACCCCGCCTGACCCGCTGAAGGCTAATGAAAAGGAACTGATCGTGGTGAAGTTCGGCAGCCAGCAGGCGGGAATTCTTGTCGATGAGCTCTATGGCGAAGTGCAGACGGTGGTGAAACCACTGAATCCGATATTCAGCTCTCTTAAAGGGTTGGGCGGATCCAGTCTGCTGGGCAGTGGCAAGATTGCTTTCATTCTGGACGTGCCGCAGTTGATAGATTTTGCTGTTGCCACAGAGCGCAGGCACACCGGTTTTAAAGAAATGCATGCCGGATCATAAGAGATGTGTACCGGTTCTAAAAAGAGACACGAATTATGAGTCAGTTAGCGGAAAAACAGTCGCTTTCCACATCGCACAAGTCCCAGTACCTTACTTTCAGAATTGGTGACGAGTCTTTCGGTATGGATCTGGGGCAAACCCGGGAAGTCATTGAGTACAGCGGTGTTACCAAGGTGCCCCTGATGCCCCAGTTTGTCAGTGGTGTGATTAACCTGCGTGGAGAGGTCGTACCGGTTATTGATCTGGCCGTGCGCCTGGGCAGGCCACCCATAGAAATCAGAAAGCGGACCTGTATCGTGATTGTTGAGCTTCATCACGAGGGCAAGGAATTTACCCTGGGGTTGCTGGCAGATGCGGTGAGTGAGGTAAGGGAAGTCAGTAATGAGGATATCGAGAACGCGCCGGCCTTTGGCGCCAAGATAAGGGCGGATTTTATTCAGGGCATCGCGAAGATAGATGATGAGTTTATCGTGTTGCTGGATTCGGAAAAGACGCTGTCCATGCAGGAGCTGGCAAAAATAGTCGAAGCGGAATTTAACTCGGATTGAGGACAGAGACATGCTGAAAAAAATGAGTCTGAAGCTGAAAATTGTCGTACTTGCCGTTCTCATATCGGGGGCATTTCTGGCACTCGGTGGTTTTGGTCTGGCGCAGCTCAATAAAATTGATGGCATAGTGACGGAGTCCATCAGTTCTATTGAAAACAGTGTGGGTGTACTGATGGATATTGAGCAGGCCCATGTGTATTTCAAGATACAGGTGCAGGAGTGGAAGAACGTTCTGATTCGCGGTAACGATGAGAAGCAGTTCGATAAATACTTCACCCGGTTTGGTGAGCGGGAAGCCATTGTACAGGAACGGCTGGCAAGTGCCATTACCAAGCTGGAAGCGCTGGGCAAGGATACAAAGGAAGTGAAAGAACTGAAGGCAGAACACAAGCAGCTGGGTACGGCATACCGTGAAGCCATTGCCACCTTTGATAAAAGTGATCGTACCGCCGGGCAGCAGGTGGACAAACTGGTTAGCGGGGTGGATCGCCCGGCCAGTAAGGCTATGACACAGGTAGCGCTGGACACTGAGACTGAATTCAGTCAATTGATACACTCCACCAAGGAGAACCTGGCAAGCGCCAATGAAAAAGCCATAGCAAACTACACGCTCACCATTGCTATATTTCTGCTGGTGGTGATAAGTGTGATGCTGTATGTGTTTTACGATATTTACCGGCTGATTGGCGGTGAGCCTTCCTACGCGGCCCAGATTGTCAAGGATGTCTCCGATGGCCAGCTCAGCAAGGATATTCTGTTCAAGCAGCGTTATGCCCATTCTCTGATTGCTGATATTTCTGCCATGAAAGATCGTCTGGTCAGCGTGGTCAGCGAAGTGAAAAGCTCTGCGGATTCTCTGGCATCGGCGTCTGAAGAAGTCAATTCCACGGCCCAGTCTCTGGCCAGTGGTGCATCGTCTCAGGCTGCCAGTGTTGAGGAAACCTCTTCCGCCATGGAAGAAATGTCTGCATCCATTTCCCAGAACAATGAAAACGCCAATGTTCCCGACAACATGGCGCAACAGGCATCCGATGATGCCATCCGCGGCGGTGAAGCCGTGGCCGAAACCGTGGTCGCCATGCAGAAGATCGCCGAGCGTATCGGCGTGATCGATGATATTGCCTACCAGACCAATTTGCTGGCGCTTAATGCGGCCATAGAAGCGGGCCGGGCCGGTGAGCATGGCCGAGGTTTTGCTGTGGTAGCTTCAGAGGTACGTAAGCTGGCAGAGCGCAGCCAGCATGCGGCCCAGGAAATCGGTAATCTGGCATCTGAAAGCGTGAAGAAAGCTGAACTGGCGGGCTCATTGCTGGAGCAGATAGTACCGTCCATTCAGAAAACCGCTGATCTGGTACAGGAAATTGCGGCAGCGTCATCTGAGCAGACCATGGGTGTGCAGCAGATTAACGGGGCGATATCCCAGGTCAGTTCCACCATGCAGCAGAACGCAGCCGCATCGGAACAGCTGAGTGCCACCTCGGAGGAAATGAGTGCCCAGGCACTGAGCCTGCAGGAAAGCATTGATTATTTTATCTTGCCGCAGCTGGCCCTGCTCGACAGTGATCCAGGTGCTTCCCGCAGTGCGGTAAAACCAAAACCGGCGGGGCAGGCAAAAACGGAAGCCGGTGGCAAGGAAACCAATGCCGCGTCCAAGGATGAGGATGACAAGCACTTTGTAAATTACGATTGATCATGGGCTTTTGATCCAGTGGATCAGATTGTACAGCCACCCACTGAAACAGAGTTCGCTCTGTTTCAGGCCATGATCAGAGACAATCTGGGGATACATCTGCCTCCCCACAAGATTACGCTCCTTAACAATCGTTTGTCGAAGCGACTGATCGCCAGACAATGCGCCACCTATAGTGAATATTTTCGTTTGCTCAGCCGGCCCAATGAAAGAACCGAAAAGCAGCTGGCGCTGGACCTTATCACCACCAATGAAACCTATTTTTTCCGGGAGCAAAAGCATTTCGATTTTTTAAGAAATGACATCATCGCCAGGCATCCACGCTATCAGCCCATGAATGTCTGGAGTGCGGCCTGTTCATCCGGGCAGGAACCCTATTCCCTGGCCATGGTACTGGATGATTGTGGTCTGTCGAACTGGCACATTATGGCATCGGATATCAGCTACAGGGTGCTGGAAAAAGCCATGAAAGGCATCTACCCGGAAGCGGAACTGGAAAAGATTCCGGCCGACTATATCAGCCGCTATTGTAAAAAAGGCACGGGGCAGTACGCCGGCTTTATGCGTATAGCACCGCAGCTTCGCTCACGGATATCGTTCCAGAAAGTCAACCTGAATGCGCCTTTTGATTCCGAGCGAACCTATGATCTGATTGTATTGCGCAACGTGATGATTTACTTCGAAAGTCATACCCAGGCTATGCTGGTAAAGCGGCTCAAGAAAAAGCTCAGGCCCGGCGGCTATTTGTTTGTGGGGCATTCAGAATCGCTGCATGGTCTGGAATCCGGGTTTGAAATGATTCGACCGGCCATCTACAGAAAGACGCTGAATCATGATTCTGGATAAGAACCATTTTTTTGTGATGGTCGGCGATGTGTGTATTACCAGTGAACCTGTGCAGCTGTTTACAACGCTGGGTTCCTGCATTGCCGTGTGTGCCTGGCATTCCGATAAGAAGGTAACCGCCATGTGCCATTACCTGCTGCCGGAACCCAAACGGGAGTACAGCAACAAACCGGATCATTACTATGGCAGCCTGGCGCTGCCTTACATGCAACAGCAGTTGCAACGGCAGGCGCCTTTGTCGGATTACCGCTTTTCCATCTATGGCGCAGGTACCCTGCTGTTTCTGGATGATGACAAGCGGAACGTTGGCAAGGCCAATATCCGCTGTGCAGAAGCGTGGGCAAGTGAAAATGGTATCAGGTTTTGCGAGCAACTGATTGGTGGTTCCAGTTGCCGGGTTGTCAGGATTGACGTGGCGAGTGGTGAAATTACGGTAAAAACCTACCAGGACAGGGTGTTGTAATGGTAACGCAGGTAATGGTGGTGGATGATTCCGCAGTGGTCAGACAGGTGCTGTCCACAGTGCTGAACGAAGCCCCGGATATCAATGTTTGCAAGGTGGCGGCCAATCCCATCATAGCCAAGCGCTTTATGCAGGAAAGCTGGCCGGACGTTATTATTCTGGATGTTGAAATGCCGCAAATGGACGGCATTACTTTTCTGAAGGAAATCATGGGCAGCCGGCCTACGCCGGTGATTATCTGTTCCTCGCTGGCAGAAAAAGGCTGCCAGTTAAGCCTGAAGGCGATGGAGGCCGGCGCCATTGATGTGGTTACCAAGCCGCAGCTCAGTGTGAAAGGCTTTTTGCTGGATGCCAAGCGCTTGTTCTGGGACCTGGTAAGAGCTGCGGCCCGGTCCAATCCCAAAACCATGCGCAATATCAGCGCTGCGGCAGCGCCGGCGGAAGCCCCGACAGCAGCACCGGTGGATCTGGTTCGTCTCAGTCATACGACTGATAAAATTGTGGCGATCGGGACGTCCACCGGGGGCACGGTAGCACTGGAATATATTGTGACACGTCTGCCGCGAACCTGCCCCGGTATTGCGGTGGTGCAGCATATGCCGGAAAAATTTACCTCTGCTTTTGCGGAAAGACTTAACCAGATGGCAGTGGTGGAAGTGAAAGAAGCCCAGGGAGGTGAACGGCTCATTCCCGGCAGGGTATATATTGCCCCTGGCGGTTTTCATATGGAAATCAATCGTTCCGGTGCCCAGTACGTAACGCGGGTGTTCCGCGGACCGGCGGTGAATCGTCACTGTCCTTCCGTGGATGTGTTGTTTCGTTCGGTGGCCAAGTATGCAAGGCAGAATGCCGTGGGCCTTATCATGACCGGTATGGGAGACGACGGTGCCCGCGGCTTGCTGGAAATGCGCAAGGCCGGTGCCCGGACTTTTGCCCAGGATGAATCCACATCGGTGGTGTATGGCATGGCCAGGGAGGCAACCAAACTGGGCGCCGTGGAGGAGCAGATTCCCCTGGGTGCCATTCCTGAGTTGTTGGGATAGCTGCCGGGTTAGTTGCGGGGATAGAGGTTATGCAATGATATCAAAGGTTCTGGTGGTAGATGACAGTCAGGTTCAGTGCCGGCACGCAGCCAATCTGTGCGAGCAGGTATTTGCTGATGCGGAAGTCTTGTCCGCATTCAATGGCAAGGAAGCGCTGAACCTGCTCCACGGAGCACCTGCAGATCTGTTACTGATTGATCTGGAAATGCCGGTAATGGATGGTATCGAACTGATCGGTGAAGTTTCCAGACAGCACCTGGGCAAGGCGGTGATCATCCTCAGCTCCAAAGATCCGTCTTTAATATCCAGTGTCGGGCTCATGGCCGAGGCGGGTGGGCTGAACGTATTGGCCTGTGTTCAAAAACCCATTACCGAGGAAATTCTGGTTCAGGCAGCAGGAAAGTTCAGTGCTGAACGACGGGTGCAGGACAAAACCGAGAGCAGTAGTAACAACCTGTCTGGCCAGGACATTGCGGCCGGCATGCAAGGCAACCAGTTTATATTGCACCACCAGCCCAAGCTGACAGTGAAAGGTATTCTGCTGAAAGGAGTGGAAGCCCTGGCACGCTGGGAGCATCCTGAACAGGGATTTATCCCGCCGGTCAGCTTCATTGACGCGGCGGAGAAAGTAAACCAGATTACACCGCTGACATTTCATTTGTTTGAGATGGCGTTAAAACAAAAAGCCCACTGGAAATCCCATGGCCTTGGCTTGTCTCTGGCGTTTAATCTGTCGCCGCTGTCTTTATCTGAAGACAGAATCATTGATCGCATTGAAAGCCTGGTACAAAAATACCGTGTGGAGCCCGGCGAACTGATCTTCGAAGTCACCGAGAATATTCTGCTGGAAGACCTGGCGGTATCTCTGCAAACCCTGACCCGGTTGCGGCTGAAAGGCTTTGGTATTGCCCTGGATGATTATGGCACCGGCTTTGCCAATGCTGAACAACTGGTAAGGGTGCCGGCAACGGAACTGAAACTGGACCGGTCGTTAATCAACGACATTGCCAACAAGCCGCAACTGGAAAAAATTGTAAAGAGTACGGTGAATCTGGCCGGGGAGCTGAACATGACAACGGTGGCTGAGGGTGTGGAGAATCTTGAGGATTTTAACCGGCTGAAAGTGCTGGGTATTCATCTGGTACAGGGGTATTTTTTCAGCCGACCGCTGGCACCCCATACCTTTACTGACTGGATTGCGTCGGATCTGAAAATCTTACGGGGGCAGTTAAAAATCCGGGATCAGTGAACCAGTTCGTCCCGCATGGCCACCACATTCTGTGGCGCCGGCACGTATTGCTGCTGCTCGCGCTCGGTGGCCCACACCAGGGATTCATAGTAGCGGCGGATATTCTTTACATAATGCACAGACTGCGCACCGCCCCGGGCGTAACCGTGCCGGACTTTGGAATAGTATTCGCGCTTTTTCAGCAGAGGCAGCCGCTGTCTCACTTCAAACCAGTTATTGTTGTCTGCCTCATCCATCAGTGTCAGTTGGCGGGCATCCATCACATGGCCGTAACCGGTGTTATAGGCTGCCAGGGCAAACCAGGTGCGGTGGGGTTCTACTATGGTGTCCGGCAAGCGCTCATACAGCTTCTTGAAGTAGCGGGCGCCACCTTCAATGGACTGCTCCGGATTGCGGCGATTAAGCACGCCCATTTCACGGGCGGTGCGCAAGGTCAGCATCATCAAGCCGCGCACGCCGGTGGGGGATATCGCATTGGGATTCCACAGGGATTCCTGATAGCCGATGGCCGCCAGCAGGCGCCAGTCCAGGCTCAGCTCGCTGGCCATTTTGCGGAACTTCTCTTCGTATTTGGGCAGGCGGTAATCCATGTGGGCAATAAAGGTCCGGGCTCCCACATAATCGAATTCCCGGTGGCCGAAAAATCGCTCGCGCATTTCTTCCAGGGTGCCGTCGGCATTGATCTGGTTAAAGAAGAGTTCGGCAGCCATATAGAGGCTGGAATCCGATTGCTGGTTCAGCGCCCAGGCCAGGGGTTCGGCATCCTTCACGTTAAAGGCCACCCGTAATTCAGGAAATATATCCTGGTGCAGTGCAAACACATTGGAATCCACAATGGTGTAGCGGGCTTCTTCCTGATTCACGCTGTTGAGCAGATCCAGCATGGAGGTGTTGTTTTTCTCGGTCCAGTGCAGCGCCGGGTATTCCTGCGAAAGTTTCTTCAGGTTTTCCGAATGGCTGCTGTCGGCAATCACCAGCAACTGTCCCGGTTCAATATCTTCCAGGGATTCCGGCTTGCCGGTGCCGATGCGATACACCAGATTCTGGGAAATCTGTTGATAGGGGGAGGTAAAACGGAAACGGTGACTGCGCTCGGGGGTGACGGTCAGCCCGGCGGCTGCCAGATGAACCTGGCCATTTTCAACGGCCTGAAGCAGCGAGCCCAGGTCATTGTATTTCACCATGCGCAGGGAAACATTGAGATGGTCGGCGAATTTCCGCGCCAGTTCGTATTCGAAACCGGTGTCCTGTTCCAGTTCCTGATAATAGGTGGTGGGACCGGTCTGGGTGGCAACCACCAGTTCACCGGACTGCTTGATCTGTTCCAGAAGCGGTAATTCCGGCTGGCAGGCAGGCACCAATAGCAGAGCAGTGAGCACACCGTAAGCCCACAGCTTCTCTGTTGCCAGCTGTATCAGTTTTGCAATTGCCTGCATGGATCGCTTTCTCTTCATTGGGGTCCCTTGCCTGAAAATCCTTGTTAATCAGTGGCATACCCAAAGTTGGATTGGCTGGTCCAGGCTCCCCTTCATCAGTGACCAAAGGGTCGTTGCTGATGGTTCCCGGACTGGATAAAAAGTGTTCACATTATAACCAACGCCACTAAGGATGTCGATAATTTGTGGAATCCGTCGCATAAAAATCCTGGCCAATATACTGATAAGTTATTAAATCAGATTTTTGCCATTGGGCGCAGCTTGCCTAAGCTTAAAGTTGGGCTGCTTTCCGCTGTTCCTGATGGAGACAATTAATGAACAATACTGCGTCCGGTAAAATCGTTGCCACTCTGGCTGCCATGGTGGTGATACAGGTGGCTTATCTGTCCTGGGCTGTGTCGGGTGCCGAGAATGCCGGTACGCTGATCGGCATCGGCATTGTGGTGGGCATACTGGTGCTGGCCGTTGGCGCCATGATCATGAGCCAGAGCGCCGGCACCGGTGGTCAGAACGAGGCCGTTGATTTAATGAAGGGTATTGCCGCCGGCAACCGCCAGTTTTCGGACCGCCTGTCGCAGGATGGCCCGGCCCTTAATCAGGCCTTGAATGGCCTGCTGAATCGTGTCCAGGAACTTGTAGAACCGTCCGCCGGCGACGTGGACCGTATCAAGGTCATGGTCAAGGAACTGTCCAACTTAATGGCCGGCAGCGCCAGTTCCGGCAACCTGGATCAGGATGCCAAAGAAGTGCTGGAAATCGTGTCCCATATGACGGCCGCGGTCCATGAGGCCTCCCAGAACGCGGCCACCGCCGCTCAGGCCGCCCGGGATGCCAGCGGTGAAGCTGACAGCGGCCAGAGTGTGGTAAACAGTGTTACCGGTTCAATTCATTCCCTGGCGGATGAAGTGGAACGGGCCGCAAGCGCTATCCAGAAGCTGGAAGCGGACAGCGAATCCATTGGTGCCATTCTGGAGGTTATTCGCGGCATTGCCGATCAAACCAACCTGCTGGCACTGAATGCCGCCATTGAGGCGGCCCGGGCCGGTGAGCAGGGGCGCGGTTTTGCGGTGGTGGCCGATGAGGTGCGAACCCTGGCCCAGCGCACCCAGGAAGCCACCGAGGAAATCAACGACATGATTGCCCGCCTGCAGGAAGGTTCCAGCAACGCGGTGAAGGTCATGGCAGAAGGGCGTCGCCAGGCGGAGCTGAGTGTGGAACAGGCAGCCAAAGCCGGCGAGTCCCTGTCGGCCATTACCAGTGCCATCAGTTCTATCAGCGCCATGAACGAACAGATTGCCGCTGCGGTGGAGCAGCAGACAACCGCCGCCGACAGCATCAATCGCAGCCTGTCCCGTATGACAGAAGCCACCGAAACCAATGCCCGCAGTGCCGGTGAATGCTCCCGCCTGAACGCGGAGATCGACAGCACGGTACGCAACCTGGATCAGGCCCTGGCCAGCTTCCTGCGCTGATCCCATCGCCAAACTTGGCCCCGAAAAAGCCGGATCACCGGATCCGGCTTTCTCCACCTGCCACAATTGCCTATAATGGCGCCCTCTGAAAACACATCCCCACTGATTCAAACACCAGCACGAGATCATCATGTTAGAACTTCGTGGCGCCCCCGCCCTTTCTGCTTTCCGTCGTACCAAACTGCTGCAGCAACTCAGAACCGTCGTCCCCGCCATCAAGGGCGTTTATGCCGAATTCATGCATTTTGTGGATCTGTCCGGCGAGCTGAGCGGGCAGGAGCAGGAGGTGCTGGAACGGCTCCTCAGATACGGGCCTTCCGCCGAGGTGGAGCCCTGCGAGGGAACCCTGTTTCTGGTGGTGCCGCGGCCCGGCACGATTTCCCCCTGGTCCAGCAAGGCGTCGGACATTGCCCATAACTGCGGCCTGGCGGCGGTAAAGCGCATTGAGCGCGGTATTGCCTATTACCTGGATATTCCGGATTTTGAGGAAACCCAGCGGGCAGATGTGGCGGTGCTGCTGCACGATCGCATGGTGGAAGCCGTGCTGGAACATACCGCTGATGCAGGCCGGCTGTTTAGCACCCACGAGCCCAAACCACTGACTACGGTGGATGTGGTGAACGGCGGCCGGGATGCGCTGGCAACGGCCAACCAGGAACTGGGCCTGGCCCTGGCGGATGATGAAATCGATTATCTGGTGAGCAGTTTCCAGGAACTGAAACGCAACCCCACCGATGTTGAGCTGATGATGTTTGCCCAGGCCAACTCGGAACACTGCCGCCACAAGATTTTTAATGCAGACTGGACCATTGATGGCAACCCGCAGGACAAGTCCCTGTTTGCCATGATTCGCAATACTCACGCCAATAACCCGGAAGGGGTGCTGTCTGCCTATTCCGACAATGCAGCGGTCATTGAAGGCCATGAAGCCGGCCGGTTTTACCCCGAGCCCGACAGCAAACTGTATCAGTTCCATCAGGAACCGGTGCATATCCTGATGAAGGTGGAAACCCACAACCATCCCACCGCCATTGCTCCTTATCCCGGTGCGTCCACCGGTGCCGGCGGCGAAATCCGCGATGAAGGCGCCACCGGGCGGGGTTCCAAACCCAAAGCCGGTCTGACCGGTTTTACGGTATCGGACCTGAAAATTCCCGGCTTTGAACAACCCTGGGAATCCGGCTACGGCAAACCGGGCCGGATTGTTTCCGCCCTGGATATCATGATCGATGGCCCCCTGGGTGGTGCCGGTTTTAACAACGAGTTCGGCCGCCCCAATCTGTGCGGTTATTTCCGCACCTACGAAGATCAGGTTACCACCATTAACGGCGAGGAAGTGCGCGGTTATCACAAACCCATCATGATTGCCGGCGGTCACGGCAGCATTCGCGATGGCCATGTGGAAAAAGGCGGCATTCCCACCGGTGCCAAACTGATCGTGCTGGGTGGCCCGGCCATGCTGATTGGCCTGGGGGGCGGCGCTGCCTCTTCCATGGCCACCGGTGCCAGTCACGAGGATCTGGATTTTGCCTCGGTGCAGCGGGAAAACCCGGAAATTGAACGTCGCTGCCAGGAAGTGATTGACCAGTGCTGGCAGCGGGGCGATGCCAACCCCATCAGCTTTATTCATGATGTAGGCGCCGGTGGTTTGAGTAACGCCATGCCGGAACTGGTAAAAGACGGCGGCCGCGGTGGCAAGTTTGATTTGCGCGCCATCCCCAATGACGAGCCTGGCATGTCGCCGGTGGAAATCTGGTGTAACGAATCCCAGGAACGTTATGTGCTGGCGGTGGCGCCGGAAAACCTGGAAACCTTTGCTGCGATCTGTGAGCGTGAGCGTTGTCCTTACGCAGTGATCGGTGAAGCCACCGAGGAAAAACACCTCAGTCTGCACGATGAACATTTCAACAATAACCCGGTGGACTTACCCATGTCGGTGCTGTTCGGCAAGCCGCCGAAAATGCACCGGGAATTTAACAGCCAGGATCTGAAACTGGAACCGGTGAGCGTAGATGGTATTGAAATGCGTGACGCGGTTTACCGGGTAATGTGTTTGCCTGCAGTGGCCAGTAAAAGCTTTCTGATTACCATTGGTGATCGCACCGTAACCGGCCTGGTTACCCGCGATCAGATGGTGGGCCCCTGGCAGGTGCCCGTGAGTGATGTGGCTGTTACCACCAGTACGCTGGATTCCTTTACCGGCGAAGCCATGGCCATGGGTGAGCGTACGCCTGCCGCCCTGATTGATGCGCCCGCATCCGGCCGTATGGCTATCGGCGAAGCCATCACCAATATTGCCAGTGCCTCTATTGATTCCATCCGTAAAATCCGCCTGTCCGCCAACTGGATGTGTGCGGCCGGTTACCCGGGCGAGGATCAGGCGCTGTTCAATACCGTGAAAGCCGTGGGTATGGAACTCTGCCCGCAACTGGGCATTGCCATTCCGGTGGGCAAGGATTCCATGTCCATGCGGACTGTATGGGACGATAACGGCGAATCCAAAAGCGTCACCGCGCCACTGTCACTGATTATTTCGGCCTTTGCGCCGGTGAACGATGTGCGCAAAACAGTAACGCCGCAATTGCAGAACAATGGCAACAAAACCCGCCTGATTCTGCTGGATCTGGGGCAGGGCAGAAACCGACTGGGAGCAACCGCTCTGGCCCAGGTATATGATCAGTTGGGCAGTGAATGTGCCGATGTGGAAAGCCCGGAACAGCTGGTGGCATTCTTTGATCTGATCCAGTCACTGAAAAAAGACGGCCATTTGCTGGCATACCATGACCGTTCCGACGGTGGCCTGCTGGCGACTCTGGCAGAAATGTGTTTTGCCGGTCATGTGGGCGTGTCGGTGGATCTGAAATCCGTTAAAGGCAGTAACAATCCTTACGCAGTGCTCTTTAACGAAGAGCTGGGTGCTGTGATTCAGGTGCCCCATGACGAGGCGGAAAACATTCTTGCGCAATGCGCTGAAGCCGGTCTGGCGGCGCACGCTATTGGCACCCTGAATGACAAGGACGCGCTGCAGATCAAAGTGGGCGAACATACCCTGGTCAATGAAAAACGTGTGGCCCTGCAACAGGCCTGGGCGGAAACCAGTTACCGGATTCAGTCTCTGCGGGATAACAGTCAGTGTGCCGATCAGGAGTTTCAGCAAATCGCCCGGGCCGGTGATCCCGGCATTACACCGGTGGTGACTTTTGATGCCGCTGATGATATTACCGCGCCTTTTGTTAATACCGGTGCCCGCCCCCGTGTTGCCATTCTGCGTGAGCAGGGAGTGAACGGTCAGGTGGAAATGGCCGGTGCCTTTACTGCAGCCCGCTTTGATGCCGTGGATGTGCACATGAGCGATATTCTCAGTGGCAAGGTAACCCTGGACGATTTCCGCGGCCTGGTGGCCTGTGGTGGTTTTTCCTACGGTGATGTGCTGGGCGCCGGCGAAGGCTGGGCCAAATCCATTCTGTTTAACAGCACCGCCCGGGAGCAATTCCTTGCCTTCTTCAAGCGCGACAACACCTTCACTCTGGGTGTGTGTAACGGCTGTCAGATGCTGTCCAATCTCCATGAGCTGATTCCCGGCACCGATCACTGGCCGCGCTTTGTACGTAATCATTCAGAGCAGTTTGAAGCCCGTTTCAGCATGGTACAGATTCAGGAATCACCCTCACTGATGCTGAAAGGTATGGAAGGCACCCGTATTCCCATTGCGGTTGCTCACGGCGAAGGGCGCGCGGAGTTCCGCGACGACCAGCACCTTGATACCCTGGACCAGTCCGGTCAGGTGGCCATGCGCTACGTGGATAACTGGGGATCGGTAACCGAAACCTATCCTGCCAATCCCAATGGTTCCCCCCGGGGCATCACCGGGATCAGCAGTTCCGATGGCCGCGTGACCATTATGATGCCTCACCCCGAGCGGGTTTACCGCACGGTGCAGATGTCCTGGCACCCGGATAACTGGGGCGAGGACAGCCCCTGGTTGCGCATGTTCCGTAACGCCCGTACCTGGGTGGAGGAAAGCTGACCGTGTTATTCCTTTAGCAGCGACTTATTCACACCGTCACCTGGAGGTGCCCATGTACAAGTTTGCGTTTTTCGTTCCGGAAGATCACAGGGACGCGGTAAAAACCGCCGTGTTTGCCACCGGCGCCGGTAAAATCGGAGACTATGATTCCTGTTGCTGGGAAGTCTGTGGCACCGGGCAATTCCGGCCCCTGGATGGAGCCAATCCCTACATTGGTCAGCAGGGTGCCGTGGAAAAGGTGAGTGAGTACCGGGTTGAAATGGTGGTGGCTGATGATCTGATTGCAGAGGCAGTCGCCGCCATGAAGCAGGCGCATCCTTACGAAGAACCTGCTTACGATGTCTGGCGGCTGGAAGACTTTTGACTTTTACTCTTTAGCTTTTGGCCTCTGACCTCAGGACAGCCGGGGAGAGATAGAGGTTACATTGCTGCCGTTCCCGTTGCCGTTACCGATACTGCCGTTGCCCATATTTCCATTGCCATGACTTCCATCATGGCCATCATCAGCCATGGGTTCCAGCGGCAGCCATTGCACCAGCTTCTCCAGCAGCTCTGCCCGGTTCAGGGGTTTTGACAGGTAGTCGTTCATGCCCGCCTGAATGCAACGGTTGCGATCCGCTGAAGTGGCGTTGGCGGTGACAGCAACAATAGGAATCAGGCCCTTGTCGCCATCCATTTCCCGGATTCTCCGGGTAGCCTCCAGGCCGTCCATTTCCGGCATCTGGCAATCCATCAGTACAATATCAACCGGTTGATGGGCCATAATTTCCAGGGCTTTTTTACCGTTCTGGGCAGTGTAGGTTTCCAGGCCGATCTTTTCGAGAATGGCTTTCAGAATCATGGCGTTGATGGGATTGTCTTCCGCCACCAGTGCATGCTTGCCTTGCACCAGTTCTTCCAGCGGATAGCGGTTGCGTGCTGCTTGTTCATCGGATGCTTTGGGTTGCATGCTGTATTTAAGCCGCAGGGAAAAGATAAACTTTGTACCTTCTCCCAGAGTGGACTTGTAGGAAAGGCCGGCGTTCATTTGTGATGCCACTTCCTTGCAGATGCTCAGGCCTATACCCAGGCCACCATGGCTGCGGGTGTTGGAACCATCCAGCTGTTGGAACTTGGAAAAGATAATATCTTCGGAACCGTCAGGAATGCCAACCCCGGTATCCTCCACCGTAAACAACAAATCCACGCTCTGTTGTTTTTTGTTGATGGCCTCAATATCCAGTGTGACTTTTACCTGGCCCTTGTCCGTAAATTTTACGGCATTGTCAGTGATGTTACTGAGTACCTGAAGAATCTTGGCTTCATCGCCAAACAGGTAGGACGGCACTTCATCGCTGACCTTACTGTTGTACCCGATACCCTTGTCGCGGCAAAGTCGTTCGTATTGCTGGTCAAGCTGGTTGAGCAGGTGCTGGGTGCTGAACAGATCTTTATTCAATACGAAACGTTTGGCCTGCAGTTCGGCATAGCTGAGTACGCCATCCACCAGCAACATCATATGATTGGCAGACTGCTCTGCCAGCACCAGCAGGTTTTTGCGTTTCTGGTCATCGGGTTCTTCATGCAGGTGGGTAACACAGCTGAGTACACCGTTCATGGGCGTGCGCAGTTCGTGGCTGATAGTGGCCAGAAACTCGTCCTTGTTTTTATTGGATTCCTGCAAGGTGTTGTTGGCCTGTTCCAGGGCGTCTTTGGCCTGCTTTTCGGCTGCCGCCCGTTGCTTTTGGATGGTGCTCATTCTGTCCGCCAGGGTCAGGGACAGCAGGCTGGCCTCAATGGCCGATCCCACCAGCAGGGCATTGGTGGTAATGACATTGGCGGGAATAATGCCAATGGCGACACCGCCCATGATCAGCGCTGCCACCAGCAGGCAGAACCAGGCAACGATAAAGAAGCGCGCGGTGCGGTCTCCACCCAAGGCCAGTTTAATCCCCATATAAAGGCAGAAGGAGGCGGTAAGAATGCCTACTGCAATGCTGTACTTGAGTGTTGCCACATAGGGCAGGAACAGGGACACGGGAATCAGCACCAGATTGAACATCACGATGTATTTCAATTTGCGGTCCACATCGGGGTAGTAGTGCTTCAGGTTCAGCAGGCTGCGCACAAACAGTATGCCCGAGCAGCAAATGGACAGCACAAAGGCATTCAGAAACTTGTCGTTCAGAATCGGCGTTTCCGGCCACAGGTATTCACCGGCAAAGCCGGTCATCAACGCCTGGAACAAACCCAGGGAACCGATGTACCAGATATACAACAGGTAACTGCGGTCTTTGGTGGCCACATAAATACAGGCATTGTAAAAAAACATCAGCAGCATAATGCCGAAGTACATGCCCATGAACATGGTGGTGGTCTGGCTGTGGGCGTGGAATGCGGTGGGGTTCCAGATTTTAATGGGGATGCGTAACGAACCTTTGGATTTGACCCGTATGGCAATAAAGGCTTCCTGATTGTGTTCCAGCAATACCGGAAACACATGGTTGTTGTGCTCAATGGGGCGTTCGCGGAAATACAGGTTGTCCCCGGAAGTGAACCTCCGCATTTCTTTGGTTTGGTAGTTGTAGGAATAGAAATCGATCCGGTCCAGCGGCGGGTAGGGGATTTCTATCAGCCGCTCAAGTGGTCGCTTGTTGGCGGCACTGAAATGATTGAGCTTGAAGAAAAACCAATAGGTGGAATCGCTGATACCGATATTGAAATTGGAGCCTGCCTGTTGCTGCAAGGGATCGGTATATTTGTGGTTCAGTATATCTTCAAAACTGTAGTGATCGCCTTCATCCTCGATATAAACAATGGTGGAGTTGAGGTTCAGGGACTTTTCTACATCCAGAGCATTAAGGGATTGAACATCCAGCGGTTTTATCAGCGCATGCCCGGTGCTGGCAAACAACAGCCCGACCAGCAGAAGCAGCAGGGCTGCCAGGCGATCGGGCATAGGCACGATATTGGACGCGGCAAGGGGTGCGACAATGGGCGCTAAAGAGGAACGATGTATTTTCAAAACAGGTCAGATTCCGGAAACAGGGAACATACATAAAAGTGTAGCAGTCGGGATGCCGGTGAGAGGCTGGCTTTAGAAACTAGTATCAATAAGGCTGAGGGTTTTTATAAATAACCGGAGGGTCACTGGTGACGGGCCCTAAGCTGCTTTGGAGCGGTGGAGCCATTTACCCAGCATCTGTTTGATCTGATGGGCTTTTACCGGCTTGCTCAGGTAATCATTCATGCCGGCTGCCAGGCAGGTTTCCCGGTCCTTGGCCATGGCGTTGGCGGTAACGGCAATAATAGTGACCGATGCATTGTCGTTATCCAGCTGGCGAATCTGGCGGGTGGCTTCAAAGCCATCCATGACCGGCATCTGGCAATCCATCAGAATCACATCCACGGTCTGGTTTTGCAGCGTGTCCACTGCCACCTGTCCGTTTTCAGCGGTCAGTACCTCAAAGCTGAGCTTCTTCAGAATGCCTTTCAGCACCATCTGGTTAACGGGGTTGTCTTCTACCACCATGGCGGTCAAACCGCTGGGTACCTGATTCATTTCCTCGTCGTCGGCACTGTCCTTGTCCGCGCTGCCCTGATCACTGGTGCGAACAAAGGGAAGCTCCATGGCCAGTCTGAATTCGGTGCCGTCGCTGTCGGAATCAAATGTCAGCTTTGCGCCCATCAGATCCGACAGTTCCTTGCAGATGGCCAGCCCGATACCCAGGCCGCCGTAAGTACGGTGAAAGGAACCGTCCGCCTGCCGGAAGCGTTCAAAAATCAACTGGGACTTTTCAACACTGATGCCGATACCGGTATCAATCACCCGCAGCATAAAGCTGACCGTTTCTTTTTGCGGGTTGATGGTGTCCACTTCAAAGCACACTTTTACCGAGCCGCTGGGCGTAAACTTGATGGCGTTGTCCACCAGGTTGCCGATAATCTGCAGCAGTTGCCGGCGGTCGCCTACCAGTAGGCGGGGCATGTCATCGGGCACGTTGATCTCCAGCGACAAACCTTTGGCTTTGGCGGAATCCTGGTAAAAGTTTTTCAGGGTCTGAACCAGCTTGTCCAGTTCAAAAGGGGAGCGGTCCAGGCGCAGCCCGTGGGAATGGATTTCCGTATAGGTAAGAATGCCGTCCACCAGCAACATCATTTGCTGGGCGCTGCGATCGGCAGAATCGATATAAGCCGCCAGGCGATTGTCACGGATTTCGCCGCGAATATTTTCCAGGCATCCGATCACGCCGTTCATGGGGGTGCGCAGTTCATGGCTGATGGTGGCCAGGAACTCATCTTTTAGCTGATTGCTTTCTATCAGGGAGTCATTAGCTTTTTGCAGCATTAACTTGGCGTCTTTTTCCATTTCGGTTTGCTTGCGTTGAATGGAACGCATGCGCTCTGCCAGAGTAAATGACAGCAGTGTCACTTCGATCGCCGATCCCAGAATAAAGGCATTGGTGGTCAGTATATTCGCCTTTACCCAGCCTAAAGAGGCAGCCGCCAGCAGCATGGCACCCACAAGCATGGTGATCCAGGCAATCAGAAAGAGTTTGGCGGTGCGGGTCTGGGTGGCCAGGGCTACACCCAGAGTAATCATGAGCATGGAGGCCAGCAGGGCGTTGAGAATAATGGGTTTGATAATGGTGCTGTAAGGCAGAATAAAGCAGAGCAGGATCAACACCGGCTGAATGCACACCAGTGCTTTGATCCCCAGATCAAAACGCGGCACCTTGTCCGGGGTTTCCAGTACTTTGCGGGCGAATAACATCATAAATATCGCAATAGTACAGATGGAGATCCCCACCACGTAACTGTTGATCACCGGGGTATCCGGCCACACAAATTCAAAGCCGTAACCGTTCATGGACGACTGAAAAGTAGCCATGGCCACTATGTACAGAATGTAATAGAGGTACGTGGAATCCCTTACCGTCAGGTACAGGCACAGGTTGTAAAAGAACATCAGAAACAGAATGCCGTAATACAAGCCTTCGATCAGCAACACGGATTTCTGGGTCTGATAAAAATGAATCGGATCCCAGATCATCAAGGGGATTCTCAGGGAGCTGCTGCTGATAACGCGGATATAGACTTCGTTTTTGCTGTCTTTTTTTACCGACAGAGGAAACAGGTAGCTGTTGTGATCCACGGGGCGCTGGCTGAATGGCAGGGTGTCGCCGGTTTCCCACTGGTTGGTAACCTGTCCGTCGGTAACCTGGAACACGGTGATATGGTCCAGCAGGGGGTAGCTGATTTCCAGTACCTTTTCTTTTTCCGGTAATGCGCTGCCGGGGCCGATCTTCAGCTCCAGCCGTATCCAGATAGCGGCGTTGCTGTAGCCTCGATTCAATACGCCGCCGGTAGAGGATTGCAGCTGCTGGCCGGCGTCACCATCGATAAAATCCTGAATCCGGTACTGGCGCTCGGGATCTTCCAGATACTTCAGGTAAGGATCGGCTTCCAGTGCATCGGGAATAGCCACTACATCAACCACATTGGTGCCGCTGCCATAGAGGGCAGAGGAGCTGTTGCTCCAGAGGGGGGTGATGATCAATAGAAAGAAAAGAGCCGCAAATTTCATGCTGCCGCCGCTGCCACCGGATGTTACTACAGGGTCTGGATAACCCGTGAACAATTGTTTAAGTGTAGCACCGCTGGCAGGTATAGCCGTCAGATTGGCCGGAAACTGTACGTTCTATTAATTTGAATCAGTCTTTTTTGTGGTGACGGAAGGCATCGATATCTTCCATATGCACGGGAAAGTTTCCGGTTTGCCGGTCACGGAAGAAACGCTTCAAGGCTTTGTAAATGGTGGGGAATGCCAGGCTGTTCCAGGGGATTTCGTCTTCGCTAAATAACTGAGTTTCCAGACTTTCTTCCCCTACACCGTATTCACCGTCAATTACCTCGCCACGGAAGAAAATATACACCTGATTGATATGGGGCAGGTTGAACAGGGAATAGAGCCCCTGTAATTCCAGCTTAGCCTCGGCTTCCTCCCAGGTTTCCCGCAAGGCGGCCTGTTCGGTGGTTTCGCCGTTTTCCATATAGCCGGCGGGAAGGGTCCAGTAGCCTTTGCGGGGTTCAATGGCCCGACGGCACAGCAATACCTTATCGCCACAGGTGGGCAGCGAGCCGGCGATAATGCGGGGATTGAAATAATGAATAAAGCCACAGCTATCGCAAACGTGGCGTTCGCGATTATCACCTTCAGGTATTTTAAGGGTAACGGGGTTGCCGCACTGGCTGCAGAATTTCATGGGCTTGGGTGGTGCTGCTCGGTTACAAATTAGCTGGGCAGTATAAACGTTTAGCGGCGATGCTGGCTAGGGCTGGAGAGGGTGAATACCGGGAGGAATCCCGCATAGGAATCAGGGGCTTACGCCCGAAGGGGCAGGGCAACCAGTGGATGCCCTGGGTATTCTGTGGTTCAGGCTTTGCGGAAAGGCAACACCTTGGCCTGGTTGCCGGAGCCGTTGGCAACAGCCGGTTCGCTGACACTGGTGCCTGCCGCTTCATTGAGTGCCATGCGCAGCTTGTCGAAGGAATCGTGCATCATGCCGGAAATGGTGATGCAGGCTGCCATGGGGCTCTTGGCCTTGCGGCGCTCCATATCGATGCGGAACTGCAGGCCGCGCAGACGGCGGCGATATTGTTCGGGAGCCTCGTGAATCAGTTGCTCACACAGCTCGATACGCAAACGTTCCAGTTCCGTTGGATTGTTTTGCGCCATTTCTTTCAGTTTGTCGAAGTTCGGCAGATACCTTTGCATGATAAAAACCTCTAAATGGTTATAACTTCTCACCATCAGGGGTGTGTAAAGCAGTCCCTGGAAACACTCAAAAAATGCCAAATAGTGAGTCGAACAAATTTTCTGAAAACTGAGTCTTCCGAAGGCCGCCGGGGCAGAAAAATTTGCAAAATATAGGATATATACTACCCACCCCGGGGGGCTTGCGTAAGCTTGACGAAAAGGGGGAAATGTGAACAGATTCTGGTTATTAACAGAAATTGCTTATAGCTTTAAGTGATTTCCTAATAGTTTCAATCAGTTATCCCGATGGTGCAGGCCTTTGTTCACTGAGTTGTATTTTTGTAACCGGTTATAATTTCTTGTTATAAGACGGGCTTGGGTCAGCCGGCGACAATCATCTGTCGTGCAGCGTTGATTCCCTTGTTAAAATGAAGTTGTTTAGGGCCTGTGTGATCAGGCTTTGGGTTGCGTAAAACGGGCGGAATAAGCTGCCTGAGGTTATCCATCAGTACAGGCAGGTTGTCGTTTTGCTGGACAGAGTCAGAGAAAGATTGCAGGAATTTACCCATTTGCCCCGGGAGCATGATCAGCCCCAGGCGGCGGTACTGATTCCCCTTACCGATGAACCCTTGCCGGAACTGGTGCTTACCCAGCGGTCCCTGCATCTGTCCAGCCATGCCGGAGAGGTGGCCTTTCCCGGTGGCAAAAAAGATCCGGAAGATACGGATCTGGTAAGCACCGCCTTGCGGGAAAGCCACGAAGAGATTGCCTTGCCACCGGATGCCGTGGAAATCATCGGGCATCTGCCCGCCGCTCGTTCCAAGTTCGGCCTGATGGTAACCCCCATTGTGGGCGTGATAGATCCGGGTCAGCCACTGGTGCCCAATCAGGATGAGCTGGACCATATCTTCAAAGTCCCTTTGCAGTATTTTCTTGAGAACGAGCCCAACGGCATCCATCATGCGGAATACGATGGCCGAATGTTCGAGGTGCCTTGTTACCATTATGAAGGCAATGTGATCTGGGGGCTGACCGCCTATTTTATTGCCCAGTTCATGAACCATACTTTCGATACCAATATAACGATAAGGCTGCGATCCAATCGAACAGGATCCGGTTAACACATCAATGCAAGAGTGAGGAAAGCGCAATGATTTATACCCTGGGGGAACGCAAACTGGAAACCACCGGTGACGATTATTATGTGGCACCTAATGCCACCGTGATTGGTTCGGTGGTGTTGCACCAGAATGCCAGTGTCTGGTTTAACGCGGTATTGCGCGGCGACAACGAACCCATAGTCGTGGGTGCCAATACCAATATTCAGGATGGCACTGTGATTCATACTGACGCCGGCGTGCCTTTTTCTATTGGTGAATTCTGTACCGTCGGCCATCAGGTGATGTTGCATGGTTGTGAGATCGGTAACAACACCCTGATCGGCATTAACGCCGTAGTGCTGAACAATGCAAAAATCGGCAATAACTGTATTATCGGTGCTAACGCGCTGGTACCGGAAGGCAAGGAAATTCCGGACAACTCCCTGGTGATGGGTTCGCCCGGTAAAGTGATCAAGGAGCTGACAGAAAAGCACATGCACATTATTAAAATGAGTGCATTGCACTATGTGGAAAACTTCAAGCGTTACAAGAGAGATCTGGCAGTAGATGAGCGATTCAGTGAGTAAGACAGCAGTCTCACGAAAAGACATCGTATTATCACCCTGTATCAGTGTCTGTGCACTGGATGAAAACGATGTGTGTATCGGATGTTTTCGTTCCGCCAAGGAAATTGGCGATTGGGGAAGGGTGGATAACGACGGCAAAAGAGCCATTCTGAAAAATGTAGCCAGGCGTATGGCTGAATCCTGATTTATATTTTTTAACGGGGAAATTAATGACAACATTAGGCACACCTTTGTCGGCTTCGGCCACCAAAGTATTGCTGTGTGGTTCCGGTGAACTGGGCAAGGAAGTGGTAATAGAGTTACAGCGGCTGGGGGTAGAAGTCGTGGCTGTAGACCGTTATGACAATGCACCGGCCATGCAGGTGGCCCATCGCCGCCATGTGATTTCCATGCTGGATGGTGCCGCCCTGCGCAAGGTGATTGAGGAAGAAAAACCGGACTATATTGTTCCCGAAATTGAAGCCATTGCCACCGATACCCTGGTGGCGCTGGAACAGGAAGGTTACAACGTTATTCCCACCGCAAAAGCCGCGCAACTTACCATGAACCGCGAAGGCATTCGTCGTCTTGCAGCGGAAGACCTGAATCTGGTGACATCCCCATACCGTTTTGCGGATAACGAAGCTGATTTTAAAGCCGCCGTCAGTGAGATCGGTATTCCCTGTGTGGTCAAGCCCATCATGAGTTCCTCCGGCAAAGGCCAGAGCACCATTACATCAGAAGCGGATATCGACAAGGCCTGGGCCTATGCGCAGGAAGGTGGCCGTGCCGGCGCCGGTCGTGTCATTGTGGAAGGCTTTGTGGATTTTGATTATGAAATTACGCTGCTGACTGTACGCCATAAAAACGGCACGTCTTTTTGTGATCCTATCGGCCACCGCCAGGAGGACGGCGACTACCGGGAATCCTGGCAGCCTCAGGCCATGTCGCCACCGGCATTGGAAAAAGCCAAAGCCACTGCCGCTAAAATTACCACCGCGCTGGGTGGCCAGGGCATTTTCGGGGTCGAGCTTTTTATAAAAGGCGACGAGGTGATTTTCAGCGAAGTGTCACCACGCCCCCATGATACCGGTTTGGTGACGCTGATTTCCCAGGATCTTTCAGAATTTGCACTCCATGCCCGCGCCATTCTGGGGTTGCCCATTCCGGTTATCCGTCAGCTGGGCCCGGCGGCGTCGGCGGTTATTCTGGTGGAAGGAGATTCTGACAGTGTGCAGTTTTCCGGAATTGACCGCGCATTGCAGCAGCCTGATACCCAGCTGCGCCTGTTCGGTAAACCCGAGGTTAAAGGCAAACGCCGTATGGGGGTTGCCCTGGCGTTGGCGGACTCGGTAACAGATGCTATTGAGAAAGCCAAAACGGCAGCCGACTGCGTCAAGCCGGAGTTTTGATTGCGGATGGCAATAGTTGTCGTGCGATCCGTTAATATGTCCAGGTTGGCCTGTGGATTCAGATTCCCGTATCCCCAGCGCTTGATGCTATTGATGGCGTGTTTATGGTTATCCGGTTGGGCCCGGGCGGATGCGCTTGCATCACCAGAACCTGCGCAAGCCCAATCACAGGCACACGCACACGCACAAGTACAATTTCTGGGAACCGCGGGAGTTTTGTTGCAACTGGGGGAGGATGCCGTCCTGACCGATCCCTTCTTTACCAATACGCCCCTGTCGGATTGGCTGTTGCTGCGAAATCTGCAACCGGACCCGGATACCATTCAGCAATATCTGCCGGATACCCGCAATGTAAAAGGATTGCTGGTGGGTCATGGGCATTTCGACCATTTGCTGGATGTGCCCGCGGTTTTTCGGTCATTACCATCGGCGGCCAAAGTGTATGGCAGTCAGACCAGTGTCAATCAGATTGCCAGTGCCGTTCCGGAATCAAGGCGGGTTAATCTGCTACCGGATGCAGTGAACTTTACCAGCAAGCCGCCTTTTCCCTGGGTGTCGCTGACCGGTTCATTGCGCATGCTGGCGATACGCTCGGGCCATTCCAAACATGTGGCCGGTATGATCTTTGCCAACGAGCAGGTAAGGGCGCCACTGGTACAATTGCCGGAAGATATTCTGGACTGGCAGTGCGGCACGGCACTGAGCTATGTGCTGGAGTGGCGTAACGGTGAGCAGGTGCGCTTCCGCGCCCTGTATCTGTCATCCGCCGCAGATTACCCCCTGGGTATACCGCCGCAGGCGTATCTGGATGAGCACCCGGAGTTTGATGTGGTGTTTCTGCCGGTGGCTACCTTCCGTTCGGTGGAGAATTTTCCGCAAGGCTTGCTGAAGCACGTCAAAGCCCGTCATGTGGTGCTGATTCACTGGGAAAAATTCTGGCAGCCTTATCAGCCCGGCAGGGAAGAGCCCCTGAGCGAGGCGGATATCAAGGCGATTCGGGCGCGGGTACAGCAGGCTGCGCCTGAGGCGATGATTCATCAGCCCCGCCGGTTGGAAACCATTGAAATGTCTTTGCGAGCAGAAAAATGAACGGTGAACCCTTAAAAATTGGTGTGGCCCTTGGCAGTGGTTCAGCCCGTGGCTGGGCACATATCGGTGTGTTGCAGGGGCTCCGGGATATGGGCATTCATCCCCATATCATTGCCGGTTGTTCTGTGGGCGCTATGGTGGGGGCATCCTGTGCTTTGAACAAGCTGGATGAACTGGAAGACTGGGCTACCTCGCTGACCTGGCGTGATGTGTTCGGTCTGCTGGATGTGACCTTGAACGGTGGCCTGTTCGAAGGGCGCAAACTGTTTGAGTTTATCCAGACCCATATGGCTTCCATGACCTTTGATGACCTGGCAATACCTTTTGCCGCGGTGGCCACCGATCTTGAAACCGGCCGCGAAATCTGGCTGCGCAAAGGCCCGCTGGCCACGGCTATTCGCGCTTCGGGTTCCCTGCCGGGCCTGTTTACTCCGTATAAAACCCCCAGGGGTCGCTTCTTGCTGGATGGCGGCCTGGTGAACCCGGTGCCTGTGTCTGTGTGCAAGGCCATGGGGGCCGATGTGGTGATTGCGGTTAACCTGAACGCGGAAATCGTTGGCAAGCATCTGCGTAATCCGCGGCGCCTGGGAGTGTGGGGCAGCACCGGGAGCCCGGTACGCCGGGAACAGTCCCGGATGGAAGAATCCGCAGACCTTGAAGCCGAACGCCCAGAAGCCGGCAAAGAGGCCGAAGCCCAGTCCGAATGGCTCCAGAAGCTGTCCCAGCTGTTTGGTTTTGAAGCCGAAGGCGAGCGCGAGGCCGAACCGGAAGACCCGGGTATGATCGAAGTGGTGGCCAGTGCCATCAATATCATGCAGGACCGGGTCACCCGCAGCCGCATGGCGGGGGACCCGCCGGATATTATGCTGTCTCCCCGGCTGGCCCACCTGGGCCTGATGGAATTCAACCGTGCAGACGAAGCCATTGCCATGGGGCGGCAGGTAGTGGATCGTGCCAGACCCCAGCTGGAGTACCTTCTGGGGACTTATTGAAATCAAATCGCTGCAACCCTGATCAGAGAAAGGCAGGAATTGTTGCAATAGATGAAGCTTTTCTATAATAGAATTAGTTTAAAGGCAGATACGGTGTCCTATCTGCCTTTTTTATGGGAGCGTGTTGCTCAAACTGGAGATATTTATGCTTAAGCTTGAATTCAAGGATCGGCGGCAGTCGGGCGTCTGGTTGGTGGAATCCCTGTTCACGATTGGCTCGGATCCCAAATGCCATCTGGTGCTGGACGACGGTTCGGTTAGCGAAAAGCATGCCCAGATCCAGCTGGATGGTTCCCATCTGTACCTCACGGATCTGAACAGCTTCAAAGGCACCTCGGTCAACGGCCAGAAAGTGAACGAACGCTTTCAGCTGCGCCCCGGCGATGTGATTAAAGTGGGCGAAGTGGAGCTGGAAATTACCGACCCCAAATCCCGTACGGGTGCGGCATCCTCTTCCGGTGTCAGCCGCAAGAGTGAATGGAGCATGATGGCCCTGAGCGGTGAGCTCAAAGGCAAGGCCATTCCCCTGCACGGTACCATGGTGCTGGGGCGCTCGGAAAAATGTGATGTGGTGATCAATGATGAGCATATGTCGCGTCGCCACGCGGAAGTGAATTTGCGGGATGGCGTGCTGCGGATTATCGACCTGAACTCCTCCAACGGCACCCGGGTCAACGGCGTCAAAATCACCGAAAAAGTACTCAAGCCCGGCGACAAGATCAATTTTGATCAGCTGGTGTTTCTGGTGGCCGGCCCCCAGGATTTCAAAGACACGGATCTGGGCGACGACGAGGAAGAGGCGACGGTGTTCCGGGTGGCGCCCATGCCGAAAGCCGCCGCCCCCAAACCGGCTGCCGCGGCACGACCGGCCGCGCCGGTTAATGCGCAGGTGGAAGAGCAAGTCAGTAATGGCAAGCCGGAAAGTGCCGGCACCGGATTAAAGATTGCGGTAGTGGTGCTGGTGCTGATCGCCGCCGGTGTGGGCGGGGCTTTCTTTTTTCTTAAATAGTGACTTATAAATAGTTACTTTTTACGACGAACCAGCGCATTGCGGATCAGGTTGTCCTTGATCTGCTTGGTTTCGATCTGGTATTTCCCCAGCTGAATACACAAGTGAGCCTCCGGAATGGTTTCCAGATGTTCGGTGATCAGGCCGCTAAGGGTTTTGGGGCCATCGGTAGGCAGATTCCATTTCAGGATCTTGTTGATGTCACGAACCGAGGCGGCGCCGTCGATGATATAAGAGCCATCCGTTTGCGGGTGAATGTCCTTGCTGCTGGCGCCCACGTCCGTGGTGAATTCCCCCACGATCTCTTCCAGAATATCTTCCAGGGTTACCAGTCCCTGCACATCGCCGTACTCATCCACCACCAGGCCAATACGGCGCTTTACCCGCTGAAAATTAATTAATTGGGTGTGCAGTGGCGTACCTTCGGGAACAAAGTAGGGTTCCACCGCCTGCTGCATAATGGCGGCTTTGTTCAGATCTTCCTCCGCCAACAACCGTGTTACCTTGCGCAAATGCAGCAGACCAATGGGGTTGTTCAGGTCGCTTTTATATACCGGCAGGCGGGTATGCTGGGCCGAGCGCAGGGTTTTTACAATATCATCAATGTCCTGGTCCAGATCGATCCCGATGATCTCGTGCTTGGGGATCATGATGTCATCCACCGTCACCCGTTCCAGATCCAGAATGCTCAGCAGCATCCCCTTGTGACGCCGGGGGATCAGTGAGCCGGCTTCGTTCACTACGGTGCGCAGTTCTTCCTGGCTGAGGCTGTCTCCCTCGCTGTCGGACGTACGCACGCCACCCATTGCCAGCAGGGCATTGCTGATGGCGTTTACCACCCACACGGCCGGATACAGAATATAAAGCAGCGGGCGCAGCAGCAGGGAGGCAGGGTAGGCAATCGCCTCGGGGCGAATCGCTGCCAGGGTTTTCGGGGTGACCTCGGCAAACACCAGAATCACCAGGGTGAGCAGGCCGGTAGCATAGGCAATACCGGCATCGCCCCACAGGCGAATGGCAATCACGGTGGCAATGGACGATGCCAGAATATTCACAAAGTTGTTGCCGATCAGGATCACGCCGATAAGGCGGTCAGGGCGTTCCAGCAGCCGCTGTACCCGGCGGGCACCTTTGTCACCGGTCTGTGCCATATGACGCAGACGGTAACGGTTCATGGACATCATGCCGGTTTCCGAACTGGAGAAAAACGCTGAGCAGATAATCAAAAGAAAAAGCAGGCCGCCTAACACGGATATGGGGATATCGTTCACTGGTCAACCGCGTTGCAAGATGAATTCAAGAACCACTTTGCTGCCGAAAAAACCCAGCAGCAGCAAAATAAAGCCAGACAGAGTCCAGCGTACTGCGATCATACCGCGCCAGCCCCACAGGATACGGCCCACAATCAGTATGGCCAGTACCAGCCAGGACAGCAGGGTCAGGGCCGTTTTATGGGCAAGATGTTGGGCAAACACATCATCCACATAAACAAACCCTGTCAGAATGGCCACCGTCAGCAGGGCAAAACCGGTGTACACCAGATCGAACAGGGTGTCTTCCATGGTTTGCAGCGGCGGTAGCAATTTCAGAATATCGTGAATATGGCGATGCTTGAGCTGGTAATTCTGAATCCAGATCAGCACTGCCTGGGAAAAAGCCAGAGTCACCACGCTGTAAGCCATCATTGAAGAGGCAATATGAAACAACATGCCCTTGCTCAGCCCGGTGGTCAGTGGTGTGGTGTCGGTGTAAGCCAGTTCGATAATAACGGTGAGCAGTGCCAGCGGATAGCTGGGGGCCAGTAAAGGTTCGATGCGGCGGAACAGGCAGCTGGCGGTGCCCAGGGTAACGACCACCCACATAAAGAGAGACGCGGTACTGATAACCCCCAGTTGCAGGCCATCGGGCCGGAACAGGCCGTTGAAAACCAGGATGCCGTGAGCCAGAAGTGCGGCGCAGCCCAATGTCAGAATCAGCCTGCGATTCAGAGAATGATGACGCAAACCGTTGACCAAGAGAAAGGTGCTGCTGCCATATCCCAGGCAGGCAATACCACCGGCAATCGCTAATACCATGTCCGTGCTCAATGAGCTTTCCTGCTAATCAATAAAAATCGCCAGAGCCGTGTCGTGGGTGTTCTGACAGGTGATGCCAAGTGTCGCATATGACTTATGAAAATCATAGCCACGGCCCGTCATGGATGAGAAATCTTCACAATCTGGTTATACTTGGCCCCTTGTGCCGGGGAATACGGCATTTTTATTCAAATTTTTCCCATTTTTCAATCTGCAGGGCCACTAACCCATGTTTGAGAATTTAACCGATCGCTTATCCAATAGCCTTCGTAATGTCACAGGTGTTGGGCGTCTTAACGAAGACAATATAAAAGACACGCTCCGGGAAGTGCGCATGGCGCTTTTGGAGGCGGACGTTGCCCTGCCGGTGGTGAAGGATTTTGTCGCCCGCATCAAGGAAGCGGCCATGGGCCAGGACGTGATGAAAAGCCTCAGTCCCGGCCAGGCATTCGTTAAGATCGTTAACGACGAACTGATCACGGTGATGGGGGAAACCAACGAATCCCTCGATCTGGCCGCCAAACCACCGGTGGTGGTGCTGATGGCGGGCCTGCAGGGTGCCGGTAAAACCACCTCCGTGGCCAAGCTGTCCAAATGGCTGCAGGAGCGCGAGAAAAAATCCGTCATGGTGGCCAGTGCTGACGTATACCGCCCGGCGGCGATCAAGCAGCTGGAAACCCTCGCAGGTGAGGTGGGCGCCACCTTCTTCCCCAGTACCGCGGAGCAGGATCCGGTGGATATCGCCAAATCCGCCATTGCCGAAGCCAAAAAGGCGTTCAAGGATGTGGTCATCATCGATACCGCCGGTCGCCTGGCCATTGATGAAGACATGATGGATGAAATCCGTCGCATTCACGACAATATAGGCCCCACCGAAACCCTGTTCGTGGTGGACGCCATGACCGGTCAGGACGCCGCCAACACGGCCAAAGCCTTTAATGATGCCCTGCCGCTCACCGGTGTGGTACTCACCAAGGCCGACGGTGACGCCCGCGGCGGTGCCGCGCTGTCCGTGCGCCATATTACCGGCAAGCCCATCAAGTTTATTGGTGTGGGTGAGAAAACCGATGCCCTGGAACCTTTCTATCCCGACCGGATCGCCTCCCGGATTCTGGGCATGGGTGACGTGCTCTCTCTGGTGGAAGAGGCCGAGCGCAAGCTGGACAAGCAAAAGGCCGACAAGCTGGCCAAAAAGCTCAAGAAAGGCAAGGGCTTTGATCTGGAAGACCTGCGTGATCAGTTCCAGCAGATGAAAACCATGGGCGGCATGGCCGGCATGCTGGACAAGCTCCCTGGCATGGGGCAGCTGGGTGAAGCCGCCAAGAGCCAGGTAAATGACAAAGAACTGAACCGCATGGAAGCCATTATCAATTCCATGACGCCCCACGAGCGCCACTTCCCCGATGTGATCAACGGCTCCCGTAAAAAGCGTATCGCTGCCGGCTGCGGCATGCAGATTCAGGACGTAAACCGCCTGCTCAAGCAGCACAAACAAATGTCCAAGATGATGAAAAAGCTCAGCAAGAAAGGCGGCATGAAGAACATGATGCGCGGCATGCAGGGCATGATGGGAGGCCCGGGGGGTGGGGGGCCAGGGGGTATGCCCCCCTTCAAAATGTAAGTTTGGGGCGGTCTTTTTGGCCAATCTCTGCGTTGCTCGAAACAGCTTCCGGTGCTCATGTACTGTTAGTACATTCCGCTCCGGGTCTGTTTCGGCGCCTTGATCTTGACCAAAAATCCTCGCCCCAAACCCTGCGCCTGGACTGGCCCCCTCTGGACAGAGATTTATAATCTCAACTGCGCCTCCGGGCCAAGCTTCCGGCGTTCACTTTGTTGCCGGTCAGAGAGCAGGGGCTAGACTGAAAAGTACCCTGATGCCGGGCGGGGACTAATTCCGGAATTAAGGCTTTAACTTCTCGCTGAATTTGCGTAAAATTCGGCGCCTTCGTGAACTGGGCTATAAGCAGTGCTTATACAAAGTCCGGTTAAACGGTTGAAAACTAAAGAGACAGGCCGCTGGTGCCTTCAATGGATGTTGAATTGAGGGTAGCAGCAGCCTGTTTTTGTCTATCCGTTTTTGACGAAATTCAAAGCAAATCGGCTCAGATCATGAGTGTTTGGGCCAAAATTAATGCAAGTAGCTGAATAACAACAGCTCACAATATAGATAGGTAAGTGAAATATGGTAACAATTCGCCTTGCTCGCGGTGGTGCTAAGAAACGTCCTTTCTACCACCTGATAGTCACTGATTCCCGTAATTCCCGTGATGGTCGTTTTATCGAGCGTGTGGGTTTTTACAACCCGGTAGCCCGTGGTCAGGAAGAGCGTCTGCGTGTTGACGTAGAGCGTGCTGAGTTCTGGATTGGCCAGGGTGCCCAGATCAGTGAGCGTGTTAAGCGTCTGCTGAAAGACGCTCGTAAAGCGGAAGCAGCTGCTTAATCAAGCACTTAGCCTATGCCCGGGGAAACTCAACAGCAGAACAACGAATGGCTGGTGCTGGGTAAACTGACCTCGGCGTATGGTGTTAAAGGGTGGATCAAGGTGTATTCCTACACCGAGCCCATGGAAAACATTGGCAATTACCACCCGATCTGGTTTGAACGTAACGGCCAGAGAAGAAAAGTTACGCTGGAAAGCGTTAAACGTCATGGCAAGGGCCTGGTGGCCAAGATCGAAGGCTGTGACAACAGGGAGCAAACCCCTGACTACACCGGTGGCACGCTGGTGGTCCCACGGGATCAGCTGGCGCCTCTGGAGCCCGGAGAATATTACTGGTCGGACCTTATCGGGTTGGCCGTGATTAGCGAGCGAGGCGAAGACCTCGGCAAGGTTCACCACCTGATTGAAACCGGCTCCAACGATGTGCTCGTAGTCAGAGGCAGCGATACCAGTATCGACAAGCAGGAGCGCCTGATTCCTTACTTACCGGAGCAGGTGGTCCTGAATGTGGACCTGACAGCAAAGCAGATGCGCGTCGACTGGGATTCGGACTTTTAGCGCCCATGAAATTTGCGGTGGTCACCCTGTTCCCGGAAATGTTTGCTGCGTTGCAGGATTTCGGGGTGTCAGGCAGGGCAATCCGGAACGGGCTGACCGAGATCAGCCTGGTGAATCCCCGGGAATTTACCACTGATGTTCACCGTACGGTGGACGACCGGCCCTACGGAGGCGGGCCCGGCATGGTCATGCTGCCGGAGCCGGTGTTGCAGGCCATTGCCGGCGCAAAAGCGCAGCTGACACAGCCACCGTCCAGACAGGCCGGCGAGAATGCGGCAGAGCAGCCCAAAGTGGTCTATCTGTCGCCCCAGGGGCAGCCCTTTACACAACAGCTGGCCCAGCAGAATGTGGCAGAAGGCCGGCCGATTGTGTTTCTGGCGGGCCGTTACGAGGGCATCGACGAGCGCATTATTGAGCGGGCCGTCGATGAAGAATGGTCCCTCGGTGATTATGTCCTTAGTGGCGGCGAGCTTCCCGCCATGGTGATGATGGATACCATGATCCGTCTGTTGCCGGGGGCACTGGGGCATCAAAGCTCCGCGGAAGAGGATTCCTTTGCGGAGGGCTTGCTGGACTGCCCCCACTATACAAGGCCCGAAGATTATGAGGGTCAGAAAGTGCCGGAAGTCTTGCTGAGTGGAAATCACGAGCGTATCCGGCAGTGGCGCCTGAAACAGGCGTTGGGGCGTACCTGGTTAAGGCGCCCGGATTTGCTGAGTCGCAAACAGCTGAATGACGAAGAGCAGCGCCTGCTGAAAGAATTCAGGGCGGAGCATCCGGAAAGCGACAGCAGCCAGTGAAAGAATTTGTTCGAGTCTGCCAGGGCGGATTATCCCCGGCGGGCTTTGTTGATAGTAACGTGTAAGTAGCGGCCGGACCGATGCAAGACGGGTCCGCGGAAAGGTGAACGCCTTGGCTCTACCTCTGACGTTGAAAATTGGAGAAAACCATGAGCGGTAAAAACAAAATTATCCAGGAGCTTGAAAACGAGCAGCTGAAACAGGACCTCCCACAATTCGGTCCCGGTGACACTGTGATTGTTCAGGTAAAAGTACAGGAAGGTACCCGTAGCCGCCTTCAGGCATACGAAGGTGTTGTGATTGCCAAGCGCAACCGCGGTATCAACTCTTCCTTTACTGTACGCAAGCTTTCCAATGGCGTAGGCGTTGAGCGTGTATTCCAGACTCACAGTCCCCAGATCGACAGCATCGAACTCAAGCGTCGTGGTGCTGTGCGTCGCGCCAAGCTTTACTACCTGCGTGGCCGTACTGGTAAGTCTGCCCGTATCAAGGAAAAGCTTAACTAAGACAGTGTCTGAGCCGTATTGCGGCCTGGTCACCAAAAAAGCGAGCCCGCAACGGCTCGCTTTTTTTGTTTATACTCCCTTAAAAAAAGGGGAAGTTGCTTGTCAGAAAATAATGCCGTCGCGCGCAGCGATGAACAGGCCATCGCGGTGTTTATTGATGCCTGCTGGTTGGAGAAAGGCCTGAGCGAACACTCGCTGGATGCCTATCGTCGGGATTTGCTGGCGTTTGCCCAGTGGCTGGCCATGGCGCCGGAAGGGCAGGGGCGGGATCTGTTGCGGGTCGATGAAGGGATGATTCACTCTTATCTGAGTCACCGGTTGCAGGCCGGGTTCAACAACCGCTCAACCGCCCGCTGCCTTTCTGCCCTGCGGGGGTTTTACCGCTATCAACTGCGCAATCAGCGCATGGAGGCAGACCCTACCGCCCGGGTGGAGCAACTCAAACTGGGTAAGCCCCTCCCCAAATCCCTTTCCGAAGCCGAGGTGGAAGCCTTGCTGGAAGCACCGGACCTGGCGGAGCCCATCGGTTTACGGGATCGCACCATGCTTGAGCTGCTCTACGCCTGCGGCTTGCGGGTGTCTGAACTGGTGACCCTGGAAACCCATCAGATCAACTATCGACAGGGGGTGATCCGCCTGATGGGCAAGGGCCGCAAGGAGCGTCTGGTGCCCATGGGGGAGGAGGCACTGGACTGGTTTGCCCGTTACCTCAAAGAAGCACGCCCACTATTGCTGAAAACACCGGATTCTCAGGTACTGTTTCCCAGTTCCCGGGGTGGTTTCATGACTCGGCAAACTTTTTGGCATAGAATCAAGCGCTATGTCACGATTGCCGGTATCAATAAATCCGTCTCTCCGCACACATTGCGTCATGCGTTTGCCACGCACCTGCTGAATCATGGAGCCGATTTGCGGGTTGTTCAGCTGCTGCTGGGTCACAGCGATCTGTCTACCACTCAGATCTACACCCACATTGCCAAACAACGGCTGCAGTCGCTGCATCAGGCCCATCACCCCCGGGGGTGACCTGGGCCAGGCACATTCATGCAGGAACAAACAGGCAGAGAGCGGGTCGAAACCAGACAAGCGTGAACACACTAAAACACACATAGCGACACAAGGTTGAATCAAGGTTAAATCATGAAACAAGGTTACGGGTTAGGACTGACAATGGCCCTGCTGCTGACGGTAGCGGGTATCAGCGGATGCAAGCAGGAGTCTTCGGAAAACGATGTGGCTCAGGCGATTCAGTCCGGTGGGGAGCAACCGGCTGAAAGCGCCGCTGAAGCGCCAGCGGATACGGCCAAAGAAGCAACAGCCGCGGACGCTGAGCAGACCATGACAGAAGTTTCCCCGGAACAGCAGATTCGCAGCAGCCTCACGGCCAATCTGCCGCGTCTGAGTATTGTCAGCATGCAGGAAAGCCATGCGCCGGGTATCTACCAGGTGGAAATCAACGGCGGTGAAGTGATCCATGTAACGGCTGATGGCAAGCACATTCTTAATGGCGATCTGCTGGCTGTGCAGCCGGGCGGCGTCGAAAACATTACCGAAACCTGGCGCAGCACCAAGCGTGTTGCCGCGCTGCAAAGCCTGAAGGATGAGGACCTGGTGGTGTACCAGGCCGAAGGTGAGGAAAAAGGCGAGGTGATTGCCTTCACCGATACCAGCTGTGGCTACTGCCGCAAGTTCCACCAGGAAATTCCCCAGCTGAATGCCATGGGCATTACCGTCAAGTATGCCGCCTGGCCCCGTTATGGCCTGCAGTCTCCTGCCGGTCAGACCATGGCTCATATCTGGTGCTCCGGTGATCGTGAAAAGCAGATGACCATGGCCAAAACCAGTCAGCCGGTGCCCAAGCCGGAAGGTAAATGTGATACCAAGGTGATTGATGACCAGATTGCCCTGGGGCGTGAAGTGGGCGTGCGCGGTACCCCGGCCGTATATCTGAACGATGGCCGTAAAGTGGGTGGTTACCGGGAAGCAGCCGATCTGGCGGCGGAGCTGAATATTGCGGTCAATACCGCGGCGGCACCGGCAGAAACCGCGGCTGCCCAGTAATTCCAGGTACCTGTAAAAATCCATGTCCGGCATCTGTCCGGGCATGGATTTTTTTATGGAGAAAGACCCTGGTAATGTAAGTGCTTGCTAACATTCCCGGGGGCATATCATCGCAGATTTGCCGGTTGCGGCGGGCAAGCGGGGGTTCTGACAGCTTCCCTGCAGTGTCAGTGTTGTTTTCCTGTGGGTTTCGTGTCACTGAAGGATTAAATCTTTGCCCTTTTGTGTTACATTCTCGCCCTTTCTCCGGAAGTTTAACGTATAAGTCCCGAGGGCATTCCAGGCCCCCGGCGTATAACGAATAATGACAATTGAGGTGAATGGTTTGAAACCTGTAAATGTTGGCATCGTCGGCTTTGGTACCGTGGGTTCCGGTACCTTCAATGTAATTACCCGTAACGCGACCGATATCGCACGCCGTGCAGGAAGAGCCATTCAGATTACCCATATCGGGGCACGCCGCGACAATGCTGCCGCCGATACCGCCGCATACAAGGTCAGCCGCGATATTTTCGAGGTGGTGAAAGACCCGGAAGTGGATATTGTGGTGGAACTGATCGGTGGTATCACCACCGCCCGCGACGTCGTGATGCAGGCCATTGAAAGCGGCAAGCATGTGGTTACCGCCAACAAGGCGCTGATTGCCGAACACGGTAACGAGATTTTTGCGGCAGCCCATGAAAAGGGCGTGAACGTGGCCTTTGAGGCAGCCGTTGCCGGTGGCATCCCCATCATCAAGGCCATTCGTGAAGGCTTGTCCGCCAACAGCATCAAATGGGTAGCGGGTATCATTAACGGTACCGGTAACTTTATTCTCACGGAAATGCGTGACAAAGGTCGTGACTTTGAGGACGTGCTGCAGGAAGCCCAGGCACTGGGTTACGCCGAAGCCGATCCTACCTTTGATGTGGAAGGTATCGACGCCGCCCACAAGCTCACCATTCTGGCCTCCATTGCCTTTGGTATTCCTCTGCAGTTTGAAAAGGCCTACACCGAAGGCATCAGCAAGATCACCACCGCCGACGTGGAATACGCCGAAGAACTGGGCTATCGCATCAAACACCTGGGTATGACCCGCATCACCGAAGACGGTGTTGAGCTGCGCGTACACCCCACCCTGATTCCCGAAGGCCGCCTGATTGCCAATGTAAACGGTGTCATGAATGCCATTGTGGCCATGGGCGATGCCGTTGGCCCAACCTTGTATTACGGTCCCGGTGCCGGTTCCGAGCCCACCGCTTCGGCCGTGGTGGCAGATGTGATTGATGTGGCCCGTGCCCTGACCACCGATCCCAACAACCGCGTACCCCATCTGGCCTTCCAGGCCGACAGCCTGGACGATCATCCGATCCTGCCCATCGAAGAAGTGGAAACCGCTTACTACCTGCGTATGCGTGCCCAGGATCACCCCGGTGTGCTGGCCAACGTGGCCGGTATTTTCAGTGCCGCCAATATCAACATCGAATCGATTCTGCAGAAAGAAGCGGATGAGATTAACGGCGAAGTGCCCATCATTCTGATCACCCGCCGGGTACTGGAAAAAGAAATGAATAAAGCGATCGCACAGATCGAAGCGCTGGACGACATTGTCGGCGACGTGGTGCGTATCCGTTTAGAACACCTGAATGCAGAATAATTGAAAGAGCTGGAAACCAAACAATGAGCACTCGATACACTGGATTAATTGATAAATACCGCGACCACCTGCCCGTTAGCGACGACACCCGGGTGATCAGTCTGGGCGAGGGCAACACCCCTCTGATTCGTCTGAACAATGTGCCCCGGGCCATCGGCAAGGACGTGGATATTTATGTGAAGTACGAAGGCCTTAATCCAACCGGTTCTTTCAAGGATCGCGGCATGACCATGGCAGTCACCAAAGCCGTGGAAGAGGGCAGCAAAGCCATTATCTGTGCCTCCACCGGTAACACCTCTGCCGCGGCCGCCGCTTATGCTGCCCGTGCCGGTATCACTGCATTCGTGATTATTCCCGAAGGCAAAATCGCCATGGGCAAACTGGCCCAGGCCATGATGTACGGCGCCATCATTATGCAGATTCGCGGCAACTTCGACGAAGGGATGAACCTGGTGAAAGAAGTGGCCGAAGTGGCGCCTGTGACTATCGTGAATTCCATCAACCCCTATCGTTTGCAGGGCCAGAAAACCGCAGCTTTCGAAATTGTGGAAGAGCTGGGTGCTGCGCCTGACTATCACTGCCTGCCGGTTGGCAACGCCGGTAACATCACGGCACACTGGATGGGTTATTCCGAATCCCATAATCAGGGTTTTGCCAACAATCTGCCGAAAATGGTGGGTTATCAGGCCTCCGGCGCAGCGCCTTTTATGCGCGGTGAAATGGTGAAAAACCCTGAAACTGTTGCAACCGCCATTCGTATTGGTGTACCTCAGTCCTGGGACAAAGCCTGGAATGTACAGAAAGAATCCGGCGGCTGGTTCGACGAACTGACGGACGATGAAATTCTGGCAACCCAGAAAATGCTGGCGGAAACCGAAGGGGTTTTCTGTGAGCCTGCATCTGCCGCATCCCTCGGCGGCGCTATTCGCGACGTCAAGAACGGCAAGATACCGGAAGGTTCAAAAATTGTTTGTACCCTTACCGGTAACGGTCTGAAAGATCCGGACACGGCCATTGCGCAATGCAAGGCAGCCAAAATGGTAACTATCGATGCCACCCTGTCCGATGTGAAAGGCGCTATCATGGATAACATGGACGACGCCTGATGTGATACCCGCGGGGCGCTTTCGGCGCCCCGTTTTTTTCCGGTGTCGTCCGGTTCATTCCAATCTGCATTTTCGATCAGCGCCTCCCGGCTGACAGCGACAATCGACTATAATTGCCTCCGACAACGGCCTGTTTTTCCCGGCTTCCCTTGTCTGTTACTCGTTTATCAACGATCAATCAACAAAGGTGATATCGGCACTCAATGAAAACAATTACGCGCCGGACATTAATCAACTTCGAGCCTTTTTCTGATGAACTGCATCCTGCCCTGCAACGGATCTATGCTGCCCGTGGTGTGACTGCGGCAGACGAGGTGAACCTGCAACTGGGCCAGCTGATTCCTGCCAGTCAGCTGAAAGGGCTGGATGATGCGCTGACGCTGTTGCAACAGGCACTGGAATCCCGCTGGAAGATTTTAATCGTTGGGGATTTTGATGCCGACGGTGCCACCAGTTCTGCATTGAGTGTACTGGCATTAAAGGCGCTGGGTGCTGCGCAGGTGGATTACCTGGTGCCCAACCGGTTTGAATACGGTTATGGGTTAACACCGGAAATTGTGGCTGTTGCCAAACAGTATCAGCCCGATCTGATTGTGACGGTGGATAACGGTATTTCTTCCATCAGCGGAGTCAAAGCTGCGAAAGATGCCGGTATTCATGTGCTGGTTACCGATCACCACCTGCCGGCGGAAGAGCTGCCCAATGCCGATGCCATTGTGAATCCCAATCAGCCCGGCTGCGAATTCCCCAGTAAAAATCTGGCCGGTGTGGGTGTGATCTTTTACGTGATGACCGCCCTGCGAACCCGGCTGCAGCAGGCGGGCTGGTTTGAACAACAGAACCTGCCCACACCCAACATGGCGGACTATCTGGATATTGTCGCGCTGGGAACCGTGGCGGATGTGGTGCCTCTTGATCACAACAACCGGATTCTGGTGGAGCATGGCTTGCGGCGTATCCGTGCCGGGCGCTGTCGTCCCGGCATCAAGGCGTTGATTGAAGTGGCGAAACGCACTCCGGCTCGTTTAGTCGCGGCGGATCTGGGGTTTGCCGTAGGGCCGCGCCTGAATGCCGCAGGCCGCCTGGATGATATGTCCCATGGTATTGAATGCCTGCTCACGGATAATCCCCGCCACGCCCGGGATATTGCCATTGAACTGGACCAGCTCAATCATGATCGCAAATCCATAGAGTTCAGCATGCAGAACGAGGCCCTGGCCATTCTCAACCAGCTGCAGTTCGGCAAGGAGCAACTGCCCTGGGGATTGTGTCTGTATCGCAAGGACTGGCATCAGGGCGTTATCGGCATTCTGGCGTCCCGTATCAAGGAACGCTTTCATCGCCCGGTGATTGCCTTTGCGCCTGGGGATGAAGGTGAGGTGAAGGGCTCCGCCCGTTCCATTCCCGGCCTGCATATCCGCGATGCCCTGGATGCGGTGGCGGCCCAGCACCCCGGGCTGATCAGCAAGTTCGGCGGCCATGCCATGGCGGCGGGTCTGAGTTTGCCGCTGGAAAACTTGGAAACCTTTAAACAGGCTTTTGATGACTCCGTGCGGCGCATGATCAGCGCCGATGATCTGACCGGCAAAGTGTTCAGCGACGGCGAGCTGGACAGTGCCGAACTGGATCTGCCTTTTGCCCGTCTGTTGCGCAATGCCGGCCCCTGGGGACAGGGTTTTCCCGAACCGGTATTTGACGGTGAATTCGAGCTGCTGGAACAGCGCATTGTGGGGGAAAAACACCTGAAAATGGTGCTCACGGTGCCCCGGTCCAACCGCCTGATGGACGGCATCGCCTTTAACGTGGACCTGGCCCACTGGCCCAATAAAAAGGCGCGGCGAGTGCACCTGGCTTACAAGCTGGACGTGAACGAATTCCGCGGGGTGGAAAACCCGCAGCTGATGATCGAGCATATGGAAGCGCTCTGACCGCAGCTCTCGCACTGAACCTTGGCCAGCGGCACGGTAGAGTTTCACCGCTTTGACAGGTAAAATAGCGGCCCTTTATAGCCAGATACCAACCACGCTGACAGAAAAGAGAATTCATGGAAATTAATCCGATTGTTACCCGCATTAAAGACCTCCAGGAGCGCACCGATGCGCTTAGGGGGTATCTTTGACTACGACGGCAAGAAAGAACGCTTAGACGAAGTCACCCGCGAACTGGAAGATCCCAATATCTGGAACGACCCTGAACGGGCCCAGGCCATGGGTAAAGAGCGCTCATTACTTGAAGGCGTGGTAAAAACCCTGGATGAGCTGGACAGCGGCCTGGAAGATGCCGAAGGCCTGCTGGAACTGGCGGTTGAAGAAAACGACGAAGACACCGTGAACGAAACCGCCGCCGAACTGGACCAGCTGGAAACCAAAGTGGCGGACCTGGAGTTCCGCAGAATGTTTTCCGGCGAAATGGACGCCAATGCCGCCTATGTGGATATTCAGGCAGGTTCCGGCGGCACCGAAGCCCAGGACTGGGCGGAAATGCTGTTGCGCATGTACCTGCGCTGGGCAGAACGCCGCGGCTTTAAAGCGGAACTGATCGAATGCTCCGCCGGTGATGTGGCCGGCATCAAGAGCGCCACTGTGTACGTGCAGGGCGAATATGCCTATGGCTGGCTGCGTACCGAAACCGGTGTACACCGCCTGGTACGCAACTCGCCCTTTGATTCCGGGAATCGTCGTCATACCTCCTTCGCCAGTGTGTTTATCTCACCGGAAGTGGATGAGAATATTGATATCGAAATCAACCCGGCCGACCTGCGTATCGATACCTACCGCGCCAGCGGTGCGGGCGGTCAGCACGTTAACCGGACCGATTCGGCAGTACGTATTACCCACGAGCCCACCGGCATTGTGGTGCAGTGTCAGAACGATCGCTCGCAACACAAGAACAAGGCCCAGGCCATGAACCAGTTACGTGCCAAACTGTACGAACTGGAAATGCACAAGCAGAATGCCGAAAAGCAGGCATTGGAAGATACCAAGTCCGATATCGGCTGGGGCAGCCAGATTCGTTCCTACGTGCTGGATCAGTCCCGTATCAAGGACCTGCGCACCAACGTGGAAAACAGCAACCCCAAAGCGGTGCTGGACGGTGACCTGGATGACTTTATTGAGGCCAGCCTGAAAGCCGGTTTGTAACACCCACCCGACGTTTAAGTTCAAAAGCAAAAGGCAAAGTGAATGACTGAGCAAAATGAAAATGCGCCCCTGAGCCAGGAAGATGAAAACAAACTCATCGCGGAGCGTCGTGGTAAGCTGAAACAGATTCGTGAAAAACGTAATCCGTTTCCCAACAGTTTTCGTCGCGACCAGTATTGCCAGGATCTGCAGGAGCAGTATGGCGACAAGGAAAAGCCCGAGCTGGAAGAAATGGGTGTTCGCGTTAAAGTGGCCGGCCGTGTTATCCGCAACCGCGGCGCTTTTATGGTGATTCAGGACATGACCGGCACCATTCAGCTGTACGTAAACCGCAAAGGGCTGGACAAAGACACTCTGGCCGATATTAAAACCTGGGATCTGGGCGACATCGTGGGCGCATCGGGTTTGCTGCATAAATCCGGTAAAGGCGATCTGTATGTGGACATGGAAGAGTGCCATCACCTGGTGAAATCCCTGCGCCCCCTGCCGGACAAGTTCAAGGGCTTTACCGATACCGAACAACGTTATCGCCAGCGTTATGTGGATCTGATCATGAATGAGGACGTGCGCGAAACTTTCGTGATCCGTTCCCGCATTATTGAATCCATGCGCCGCTATTTAACCGAGCGTAAATTCCTGGAAGTGGAAACTCCCATGATGCAGGCCATTCCCGGTGGCGCCACCGCACGGCCTTTTTCCACGTACCATAACGCCCTGGATATAGAACTCTTTCTGCGGATTGCGCCGGAGCTTTATCTTAAGCGCCTGGTAGTGGGTGGTTTTGAGCGGGTGTTCGAAATCAACCGTAACTTCCGTAACGAAGGTCTGTCCACACGCCATAACCCCGAATTCACCATGGTGGAGTTCTATCAGGCTTACGCCGATTACCATGAGCTGATGGATCTGACGGAAGATATGCTGCGCACCGTGGCGCAGGAAGTACTGGGTAAAACCGAGGTGGAATACCAGGGTGAAACCTATCACTTCGGGCAGCCCTTTGCCCGTATGACCGTGTTTGATTCCATTCTGCAATTCAACCCGGATATTACAGCGGAACAGTTGTCGGATCTGGACAGCGCCCGCAAACTGGCGGAAAGCCTGGATATTCCGCTGAAGGATTCTTACGGACTGGGCAAGGTGCAGATCGAGATCTTTGAAAAAACCGTTGAGCACCGGTTGAAAGAACCGACTTTTATTACCCAGTATCCCACCGAAGTTTCACCGCTGGCCCGCCCCAGCGACCACGATCCCTTTGTGACAGACCGGTTTGAATTCTTTGTGGGTGGCCGGGAAATTGCCAATGGCTTTTCCGAGCTGAATGATCCGGAAGATCAGGCCGAACGCTTCCGCAAGCAGGTGGAAGAAAAAGACGCCGGTGATCTGGAAGCCATGCACTTTGACGACGATTATATCCGCGCTCTGGAATACGGTATGCCGCCGACAGCCGGTGAAGGCATTGGTATTGACCGGTTGGTGATGCTGTTTACGGATGCGCCGTCTATTCGTGATGTGATTCTGTTTCCGCATATGCGGCCGCAGGCATAGCTTGAACAAACGGAAGCAAAAAAAGCCCCCGCTGAAAATTCAACGGGGGCTTTTTTATGACTGATAGTTAAAATCGCTTTAATGGCTAGATTGCAGACGCCGATTCTGCCGACTGTTGCGATGGCTTTTTCTGCCCGGAAATATAGGGTTCAAGATACTCCACCGAGTAATCATACAGCCGGTTGGCCAGCTCCAGATTCCGCCCGTAATAGGAAGTACCCGCTTCGCCGTTGTCCGCAAAATACAAACCACCCTTACCGGCAACATCCGGGTGAACCGCCACATAGCATTCCGTGGATGCGCCCTGGGGAATCGTTTTGCCGAAGACATTTTCCAGCAGGTATTGGGCGGGTTTGAGTTCCAGTACTTTGCCGATAACACCGCCCACGTTGCGGGCCAGATTGGTGTTGATCACACCGGGGTGAACGCCATTGGCAAACACGCCATCGGCTTTCAGGCGTTCATTAAAGGCGATGGCAGTCAGCAGGTTTGCCAGTTTCGACTGGCCATAAAACTTCCAGGCGTTGTAACCCTTTGAGCCATCCAGATTGTTAAAGCCGATACCGCCTTTGACTGTCATTTTGTGGCCTTCGCTGGAAAGCATCACGATCCGGCCTTTGGCTTTTTTAACCGGTTCTTGCAACAGGTACACCAGCAGAAAGTGCCCCATGTGATTGGTAAGAAACTGCATTTCCAGGCCGTCTTTTACCGTCAGTTCCGGTAGCGCCATAATGCCGGCATTGCAGATCAGTGCATCCACCGGAATTTTCATGGCAATGATTTTTTCGGCACAGGCTTTAACGGAATCCAGATCACTCAGTTCACAGGCCAGCGGTGTGGTAGTGCCGGAGACGTTGTTGCAGGCTTCCGTTGCTTTTTCCAGGGTGCGGGCCAGGGCGATTACATGGGCGCCTCGCATGGCCAGTACCCGCATGGCCTCGTGGCCAATGCCGGAATTGATGCCGGTGATGACAATGGTTTTACCGGAAAGATCCAGGCCTTCAGTGACCTCTTCGGCGGTTGAGCGTTTGGTTATCATGGTAACTCCTTGTCCTGGCCGTGGTGGGTGAGGTTTTTCTGTACTGTCGATCATACGCACAAAGCTGCGCGGATAGAATGCCCGGTCATACTCCGCATGTCTCCCGGGCTGCGGGTTATGAGCCCGCCGGACCCTATGAAGACTCGGTATAAGTGAGCTAAGTCTATGAATTTTTTATGAAAGCGCCGTTACCAACAGGCTGCAGTGTTCGCGGATGATATTTCTTTGCAGGCATTCGGGGTGCTATCTTCCATACTGTAGAAACAGGCGTTTTACGCCCGGCTGTTGTGGAGGCGACGTTGTCATGGTGAAAATCGTTGGCTATCTGGTGGCGCTGGCAGGGCTGGCACTGCTCTACAAAGATAATCTGGTGATCGGCCTGGGTGTGTTTATTGCCGGTGGCTTCCTGGCAAAAGGCCTTTTTATCAGCCTGAAAAGTCTGGGTATTGTGGGGGCAGTGGGGATTTTTGCCTTTGGTTATCATCACGGCTTTACCCCTTTGTTGTACTTTCTGCTGGCAGTGTGTGTGGTGATGGTGCTGTTTAATCGCCGCCGTGCCAGTGCCGGCGGTGAACTGGAGTGGGGTTGGGATCTCGACTGGGGAGATATCTTTGGCGGCGATGGTGGCTCCTGTGATGGGGGTGATGGCGGAGGTGGTGGAGATTGATGCCTGGCTTTATCCCGTCACCTGATTCCGCCGCCTGATCCGGTCAGGTTCAATGTGAGTTCTGTTTTACCGCCACAATAAAATACACGTGGTGACCTTTCTCCGGCACCCATTTCACCGGTAAATCAAAGCCTGCTTCGGTCAGCCAGGTTTCCATTTCCTTGCGGCTCAGCATGTGCAGATAGGGCATTAGCCCGAAAGCTTTGCCGATGGGTTTGATAAAGCGAATCCAGGGCAGGGTATCTTTCAGGCAGGCGGTGCTGGTAACAAAGACGCCACCGGGTTTCAGTAATTGTACTGCCTGCCGTATGGCGTGTTGCGGATCCGGCAGCAGGTGCAGGATATTCAGTCCTAATACCGCGTCGAACTGTTCCAGCCTTGCGACATGGTCCTCCAGGGTGGCCACTTCAAATTTCAGGTTTTTCTGTGGGCTGTCCTGCAGTTTGCTTTTGGCAATTCGTATCATTTCCCCGGAAAGATCACTGGCAGTGTACTTGCGTACGTAAGGGGCGTGCACCAGGGCGGTGGAGCCGGTGCCGCAGCCGAATTCCAGTACGTCCATATCCGGGCGCAGGTACTCCCGGGTAATGGCCAGTTTGCGCTGGTAGGTGTCTTCGTCCGTCACCGGGCGGGCGGCATATTTGTCGGCGACCTTGTCCCAGAACTTGCTTGAATATTCCATGAATGATGACTCTCCGCTGAGTTGGGCAGACTTGCGTGGGTGTGCAGAACTGGTGTTATTCTAGCTATGCGTTTATGTTGGTGGTATACCGATTAATGTATTTCAGATATTCATATTTGTATGGATTGACTTTGTATGGGTCGACTTTGTATGGATAGGCTTTGTGTGGGTTAGCAATGTAAGGATTAACCTGGTATGGATTGGCGATCAGTACAGTTTGACTGGAACCGGGCCCGGGCGTTTCTGGTAACCGCAGAAGAGGGCTCGTTATCCGCTGCAGCGCGGGCACTGGGCATGAGCCAGCCAACTCTGGGCAGGCAGGTGGCGGCTCTGGAAGATGAATTGGGAGTTGCCCTGTTCGAGCGCGGTGGCAAGGGCCTGGAGCTTACCCCCAGCGGGGTGGAGTTGATGGAGCACGTGCGGGCCATGGGGCAGGCGGCCAGTGAGTTTTCCCTGGCGGCAACAGGACAGTCGGATTCCATTGAAGGGCGCATCTGTATCTCGGCCACCGAAGTGATGGCAACTTTTGTTTTGCCAGCCATTATTGGCAGGTTGCGTCAGCTGCAACCGGGTATTCGCGTTGAGATCATTGCTTCCAATGAAGCCAGTGATCTGAAGCGGCGCGAAGCGGATATCGCCATTCGCGCTTTTCGCCCCACGCAGCCCGATCTGATTGCCCGCAAGCTCAGTGATCTGACCGCCAGTCTGTATGCCACGCCAGACTTTCTGGAACAGTTTCGTCAGCCCCTCCAGCCGGAAGATTTGCGCGCCGCTGAATGGCTGGGTTTTTCCACCAATAATCAGGAGTACATGGCCGCATTGCAGGAGCGTGGCTTTGTATTGAGTGAGCATAATTTTACGGTGCGCACCGACAATCATATGGTGCATTGGGAGCTGACCAAACAGGGGGTGGGGATCGGCATGATGCCGGTGGAAATCGGCGATGCGGAGCCCCTGGTGCAACGGGTGTTCCCCGGTAAGGCGGTTTTTAAAGGGGAAATATGGCTGGTGTCTCATCGTGAGTTAAGAATGAATCGCCGGGTGCGTACGGTGTTTGATTTTCTTGCAGAAGAATTGTCGGAAAATGCTAGTCCCTGATGATTGAATCCCGAAGGGCCAGCGGCGAATGCCCGCTGATGGTTTTTATCGCCCGTGAGAAGGAACTGGTTTCCGTGTAACCCAGTTGCTGCGCCAGCTGATGAATACAGATATCTGTCGTCTGCAACAGGCGAATGGTTTCTTTCAGCACCACCTGCTCCTGAATCTGACGAAATCCGGTACCGCTTTTTTGCAGATGACGCTGCAGGGTGCGACTGCTCATGGCCAGTTCCGTGGCTACCTGATGGATGTCCGCCTGGTTGTAATCAAGGTTTGCGATGGCTTCAGCAACGCTGGTGTGGAGTTGTTCCACATCATGAAGTTGCGCCAGGCGGTCTTCCGCCAGGGATTTGCACAGGCGGTACAGTACCGGATCCTGATTACTGATTTCCTGTTGGAGAATGGCCGCGGGCATTTCAATGGCTGCCAGCGCTGTGGCGCCATTCGCATGAGTCGTTTCAATTTCAACCGGACAGCGAAAGAAGTTTTTATAGAGTTGAATGTCGTCCCGAAGCGGCCCGGTTAATCGCACTTTGATAATTCCCATTTGCGGATAAATCAGTTGCCGCATGGCATGCACAAAGGCAGCGATAACAGAATCGATCTGGGTGAAATGAATGGGGGTGTGAGATGCCGCCGGGTGATAGGTGGCAATGACCCTGTCCTGTTCAATGCGGTGCCGGAAATTACCACTCTGGGATAAAAGCTGCTGATAACGCACTGCGTTTTCAATGGCAACGGCAACTGTCGGACTGTGACTGAGTAACGGTGCCAGTACGTTAAAAGCCCGCAGCGACAGCCGGCTCCCCACCTTGAAACCGATAGCGCTATCTCGGGATTCTGCAAAGGCGTTGTGCCACAGTTGCCGGGCCACGCTCACCTCCACCCAGCTGCTGCTGACACCGGTGCTGTTTTCCAGGCCGGGCAGGGCCCGGGTAATGGCGGCGGTATCCAGCCCCAGCTGCGCCATCACGGTAATAGTGTCCCGCAGCCAGTGGGAGTAAACGCTTTTATGCTGTTTCATGTCTGGGTCGGCTCCGGAGGCTCTGTTTTAGCAAAATGGGACACTTGGAATCATTTTAAGTGGCGTAAATTGCTAAATCAATGGTGCAAACTGCTAACGACATCCGGCAAGGCCTGCCACATACTCGAATGCAACCGCTATTGAGACGGCACCATGAATCCCCATCGTTACCACAGAGGAAGCCACCGGCATGTACTCAGACGCCACCACTGATAAATTCCGCACCGACTACCGGGCGCAAATCCATCCGCTCTATAACGGCTACCTTCACGGGTTGTTTGTGGTGTCTGTGGGGCTGGCTTATGTGATGTATCAGTTCAGCCGGCTGGACACCTTTCACTGGTATTACAGCTTTGGTGTGCTCTTTACGTTAATCCTGTGGAATTTTGCCGAGTACTTTATTCATATCAAACTGGGTCATAACAAAACCCGCATTGGCGCGATGTTTTATAAACGTCATACCGGCGATCATCATTCCTTTTATACGGATCAGCGCCTGGTGCCCAACAGTCACCGGGATATGCGGGTGACCCTGTTCCCCGCCTGGCTGGTAATCGTCAGTGCGGTGATTGCTTCAGTGTCCGGTGCAGTGATCGGCTGGATTTTTGGTGCAGAGTGGGGTGCGGTTTTTTCCGGCAGCTTGCTGGTGGGTTATTTGAGCTACGAGTTTTTTCACTTTTGTGATCATTTGCCGGAAGATCATTTTCTGGTGCGCTTACCCTGGATTGGCCATATGCGCAGGTTGCACCAGTTGCATCATCGTCGGGATCTGATGCATAACTACAACTTTAATCTTACTTTTCCGTTGGCGGACTGGGTGCTGGGTACTTTTTACTGGGAGCCGGTTGGTAAGGAGCAAACCCGTGACTAGTCGGTATAGAGTCTTAAGGTGCGCAGAGTGATGGCGGGTTTTCAGCAGAACCCCCGCCATCAACACACAGATAATGCAGTCTGCAATCCTAGCGCACTTCCCCCTGGTGGCAGGACACACAATTGATCTGACTTTCAAACAGGTTGATTTCTTCTACCGACACTTCCTCGCTGCGATCATACACTCTGTTAAACAGCTCCGGTAATTCATCCAGCCTGTTCAGTCGGCTGCGGGCTACGTGGGCGTAAGGCCAGTCGCCGGGGTCCAGTTCCAGGGCAATGCCGTACAGCCGTTGTGCCTGATCCAGGTTGTTCGCCTTGGCATACATGTCACCAAAGTACAGGAAAAAGCCTTCCAGGTTGTGGGGCGCAACCGGTGTGTTCAGGCAGGGGCGGTCCAGGCGGGGATCACCGCTAGGCACAAAGAGCGCCGGGTAATCCGCCAGGTTAAAGGCCTCACGATTCACCGGCTCACCGGCACATACATCGATGTTTTCCCACAGGGCATCAATGCCCTGTTGATACAGCGGGTCGTCGGCCGCCAGGGTAATCAGGCCATAGGCCTTGGTAAACAATCCCCATGCCGGCCAGCGTTGAGCGGCGTTGTTTTCGTCGATAAAGCCTCTGATGGTCAGCAGCTGATTGCTTTCAACCCGGCCCTGGGCCTGCAGAAAACTGCCGCGAAACCCCAGCAGGCGGGCATCGCCGGGAATCTGCCGGATGGCGGCGTCAAAGGCATCAACCGCCAGAGCGGCGTGGCGCCCTATGTCGGGATCGGCATCGGGATCGCTCCGGTACTCCGCCAGTTTCCAGGAGTGGGAAAAGCCCAGTATCGCCAGGCTGCTGGCATCGCCGGCATCGGCTTCTGCCTGCAACAGGGGAATGACATTTTCCATACGCTCGTATTCGCCGTACCAGAGCGCATCAAAAAAGGCGTCGCGGCCTTCGCTTGGTGTGCTTTCACTTAATAAGGGTGGCGCTTCCTTGTCTTCTTTGCATCCCGTTATGCCCAGCGTTGCCAGCGAACAGATTAATGCGGTAGCAACGGTTTTCAGTGCGCTTCTGGTTTTATCAGTACCTGCAACCCGATCAGTCTTCATAAATGGTTGGCCCCCGGAGTGGTTTATTGGTGTTGTTATGATGGTGACGCTCTACTTTACCGGGGGGTGGCGGGAGTTATTTAGGCAAACCGGGACACTTTTTTAACTTTTTGAGACAGATACTGCCGGGTGCGTGGAAGCGGTTTTACGTTCGCGGTAATCACGGGCGGTTTCACCGGTCCAGCGTCGGAAGGCTCTTGAAAAAGCCTGGGGTTCATTAAAACCCAGATCAAAGGCAATGTCGGCAATGGCTGTTCTGCTATTGGCCAGGGCCTCTTTGGCGGTTTCACATTTGATTTCTTCCACCAGGGTCTGAAAGGAGGTGTGCTCGTGGCTGAGCTTGCGGGTCAGGGTTCGTGTCGTCACGTTAAAATAGTCTGCCATGGCATCCCGGGACAGTTGTTGCGGGTTGGATTCGAGATGGGCCTGAATAAATTTCCGTGCTTCGGCAGTCCAGGGGTATTGCTGATACTGGTAGCGGTTAAGCTGGGAATCCAGATGTTGCTGCAGAACTGCCGCGGTGGATTGGTCATAAAACTGCATGGGGCTGCGCAGGTCAGTGTTAGCAAATACCATGCAACCGGCATTGCAGCCGAAAGTGACCGGGCACTGAAAATAATCCTGATAGTAGTGCTGTGCGAATGGTGTTTGATGGCTGAAGTCGAGCTTGTACGGAGTCACCTGTTCCTTTGATTGCGATAAAAACTGCATGATGACCATCATCGCTATTTCCACCATAACCGCGCAGGCACCACCAAAAGACGGGTGGCAATCCACAAAGCAATAGCTGTAGTCCTGCTCCTGTTTAAAATCGACAATCAATGCCGGATTGATCAGCGGTGTAAATTTGAGTAACAGTTGCAGTGCTTCTCCCAGGTCTTTGGACGCTGTGATGGCCAGACCCAGCATGCCATGGGTGGCCACATTGAATTCTTCGGCAACGTTCATGCTGTAAGGCACCGGTGAATCGTGGCGGGCGATATTGATATCCAGCAACTGTTTAAAGGGCAGGCCCGATACTGTGCCGTTCGGTTCCTGCAACGCGGTTTTTGACAGATTGACGCTGCTCAGGAGTTCTTCCACCAGCTTGTCATCCTGCAGGTGTGTCATCAGGGCATAGGTGTTGGGGAACTGCAAGGTTTGCAGGTAACGCCGGTCTTGTTCACTGACCGGCTCAATGGCACTCTGGTATTTGTTGGACAGGTGTTTATCGGTCAAGTGAATAGCCTGCTGCGGATAGTGGTGATTGTTGTATCCGTTATAGTAGTTGTAGTAATGGTTGTACTAGTCGCTGTCGTTATTATGATGAACGTGGCAGCTGGCAGATAGTTTATTGGATTTGATTCGCAACACAATCATCAGGGTGTGAACTGCACTGTATTATCAGGATTCAGCCGGGAATTGAGAGTACGTCTGGATTAGCCAATGCGTCTGTCACGCACCTGGGGTGATACTAAAGTTGGTATTCAACAAGGAACCTCATCATGCTGGAAATGAAACCCCAATGTGAAACCTGCAATGCCAGGCTGCCTCATGACAGCCTGGCTTTTATCTGCTCTTACGAATGTACCTTTTGCGCTGATTGTACCGACAAGGTGCACAACAAGGTTTGCCCCAACTGTCAGGGTGAATTGCTGCAGCGCCCCCGCCGGCATAAACCTTCGGACTAAGACCTAACCAGCCCTAACCACGGTTGATACTGAGCAGCTGATTCACAATGGCGGCTAACCGGTCTTTCATCACGCTGTTGCTCAGCTCGCCCTTTTCATTGAAGGCGTCAAAAGCACTGGGCACGGCCAGTTGCGAAGGCACTACCAGCGTTCCCAGGTTGCTCAGTATTTCCCGCAGGTGATTCAGTCCCCGCAGGCCGCCCAGGCCACCGGGGGATGTGGCAATCAGGGCGGCGCTCTGTTGTGCATAGCGGGGCGCATAGTCATTGTCGCTGCTGGGGCGCGACACCCAATCGATCACATTTTTCAGGGCCGGTGTCAGCGAACCGTTGTATTCGGGGCTGGCGATCAGCAGGGCATCGGCCTGGGCGAACAGGCTGCGCAGGTCGTTCAATACGGCGTTTTCCTCGTGCTCGATGTCTTCATTGAACAGGGGCAGGGGATAGTCTTTCAGGGAAATCACGGTCACTTCAGCGCCGGCGGTTTCCGCCATGCGGGCGGCTTCGCTAACCAGTTTCTGGTTCCAGGAGTCGGCTTTCAGGCTGCCGGAAAATGCCAGGACTTTTACGGGGTGTTGTTGCGCGCTCATTGGGTATCTCCTTGATTGCTATGCTTCGGGGCTCGGCTTTTCAGCTGCCGGGCCGTTGCCTCATGTTGTGGAGCCTATTTTTGTCTGTTTTAAATTGAACAAAAACAGAATAAATGCAAAAGTATTGTGCATGAGCGCACAACTGAATCACTGGACCGACATTCAAGTGGCCTATCAGGTTGCCCGGCTGGGTACCCTGTCGGCGGCCGCCGATTTTCTCGATGTGCATCACTCGACCGTGTTGCGGCGTATTGATGCGCTGGAAAAAAACCTGAATGTGCGCCTGTTTCACCGTCATCCCCGGGGCTACACACCCACAGAAGCCGGCACCTTGCTATTGAAAGTGGCACAGCAAACCCAGACGGATTTTGAGCGACTGATTGGCCAGCTACAAGGAGTGGACGAACAGATATCCGGTACGTTGGTGGTGACCAGTGTGGAATCCTTTCGCAGTAAACTGATTCCGTTGCTGGCGGAGTTTCAGCAGCAATATCCGGATCTGCACATTGATTACGTGGAAGATTCCCGACTGTACCGGCTGGAACATGGGGAAGCCCATGTCAGTATCCGCCCGGGGGCCGAGCCCAAGGATCCGGATTATGTGGTACAGCCATTGGCATCGCTGCCCTCTACTTTGTATGCATCAGAAAGCTACTTGCGTCGCTTTGGCAAACTGAAATCCCTGCAGGATATTCAAGGCCACCGGTTTGTTGGTTCGGTGCGCTCGCTGATGAACGTTCCCATGATGGCCTGGTTGCAAAAGCAGGTGCCGGCCGAGCAGGTGGTGTTCCGTACCGTGGATTTTGTGGGCTTGCGGCAGGCGGTCGAATCCGGTGCCGGTATCGGGCCCTTGCACTGCTGGCTGGCGCAGGAATCAGATAAGCTGCAACCCCTGCTTGAGCCACCGGAAAACTGGCACACTCGTCTCTGGCTGGTGACCCATCGGGACGTGCACCGTACCTCCAAGGTGCAACTATTTACAAAATTCATAAAAACCAGTCTCAGGTTTTAAGGCGAGCTTTTTCCTTTTTATTTTTTCCTGTCCCTTACCCCATTCGATAGATATTCAGCATGGCATATCTTCTTTACCGTTCATCCTGTAGCTGCAGCAACGTTTAAAAAAAGGCTTTAACAAGCGAACTGAAAGAAAGAGGATGATCATGAACCATAGGATTGGGATTTTTTTACGTCACAAATATGCGCTGGCAACGGCCACTGTATTATTTGCGCTGTCGCCACTGGGTTTTGCTGCCGACACCTCCGGTGCGGCCGGTTTCTTTTTGAATGGTGGGGCTTCTACCCGCAATGCCATGTTGCAGCAAGTGGATGAAACGCCGCTGGATTTATCGCAGCTACACACTTACCAGGAGCTGGTGGATGAGTTGTATCACATTGAATCCTACAGCCGGGGAACCGTGGATGTAGGCCCCCTGATCAAGAACGGAGACAACGGCGGTTTAATCGATATTGATAGTGTTTACTGGGGAGCTGACAGCCTGCGTCAGGCGGTAGTGAATACTGTTGCGAATGATACTGTACCTTCTCTGGGTAATACGGATCCTGCTAAAGTGGGCAAATCCAACAAGGGGCGGGATCTGATGGCAGCCCGTTTTGGTAACGGTCCGGTGAAAGTGGTGTACATTACCCAGCAACACGGGAATGAATATATTGAAACAGAAGCGGCGCTGAATTTTTTACGGCGCTTGTCGCATAATTTCTTGCCGTCGATTCGCCGGATGGAGCGTGAAATTTCCCTGTTGATGATTGTGCGTGCCAATCCCGATGGCGGCGAACCGGATCCGCAACGTTGTCAGATAGGTACGCCGTTTCCGCCGCCGTCTGCCCCGGATTATGACTGCGCGTTTTACCGCTTCAATATCGACTCTTCTGCAGGTACGTTGCCGACAACTGACCCTTTCCGTGGTGCCGTGGGTGTAGGCTATAACCTTAACCGTTATCATGTGGCCAATCTGGACAAGCCTGTTCGCCCTGTGGAAAACCAGGCCATGGTAGCTGCCATTAAAGCCTTTGCTCCCAACTTTATTCTCGACTTCCATGGCGATATTCCCAAAGTCACCTGTGATATTGATACCGGTTCCATTGCGCCGGTGGTTCCCGGTTTGCTCTATGATTCCCTGTGTCTGCCCGGCGATGATGCCTGGGTGAATCATGTTTCTGTTCGGGATATGGCCGAATTTTTGGGGCAGTCCGATGAAGTGGCGCAACGCTGGAACGGATTGATTACCCGTAACCTGGATTTTTTTGGTGTGCATACCGGGCGCCATCGTCAGTTTAATGAATCCGTGGAAATTCTGAATACCGCCGGTGATTATTCACGCCTGCTGAGTGATGGGGAACCCGTGCATACCATGCTGCTGGAAATCCGCAATTTTACTCCGGTGGCGGATCCTTTTGTGGCAGGCATGAACTTTCAGCAAAGCCCACCGGCACCACAGATCGATTTTGCGTTAAATCAGGTGCTGGGCCAGTCGGATTATTTTGTGGGTAAATTGCTGAGTGAACTGATCATGTATCGTGGTTTGAATGTGATTGCCAATGGCCGCATGGAACGCACCCGTGGTGATGGTGGTTACGGTGCCATTCCAGTGGATACCGGCTTTATTTACGAACTGAGCGACCTGACCCTGCAAACCCTGGGAATGGAATATCCCGGGCCTTACATTTTCCCGCTGTGTACCTTGCAGCCCTGTTTAGGGGAATAAATCAGGCCACGGAAATAACAATCTTGCCTTTGGCATGATGGGATTCGCTCAGGCGATGGGCCTGACGAATCTCATCCAGTGGGAATACCTGATCGACCGGCGTTTTCAGTTTGCCGGTTTCGATAAAACGGGCAATGTCCAGCAGGTCTTTACCGGAGCTTGTTACCCAGGCGTGCAGGTTGTGTTGCTTGACGCCAAAAGGTGACAAAAAAACGTTGGCAATACTGCTGAGAATAGTGGAGCCGGTGGCTACGTTGGAAACGTAAATACCATGCTCCGGATTCAGTTGCTGGCGAACTTTACTGGCGCTTTGATTGGCCACCACGTCATAAATAATATCGAATTGTTGCGTGATAGCGGTGATGTCCAGCTCTTTGTAGTTGATGATGTTATTGGCCCCCAGTGCTTTTACCCGTGCTACATTATCGGGGCCGCAAACCGCTGTTACATGGGCGCCCATGAGTTTCGCCAGCTGCACGGCAAAGCTGCCAACACCGCCGGACGCGCCGTTAATCAGAATATGCTGGCCACTGGAAACTCCGGCCTTGTCACGCAATGCCTGGTACGCAGTGAGCGCGGCCAGGGGAGTGCCCGCGGCTTCAATAAAGTCCACACCCTTGGGGATGGATGCCAGTGTGTCTTCCCGGGTGATGGCGTATTCGGCGCAGGTGCCTGGCCGGGCAAAGCCGCGTCGGGATGGCTTGCTGTTGGCATCGAACAGGCCAAAGACATGATCACCCACTTCAAAACCTGAAACCTCATGTCCCTTGTCCACCACAATACCGGCGCCATCATGGCCCAGTATCATGGGAAAACGCGAGCTGATAAAAGCGCGTAATTCGCCATTGCGAATACGCCAGTCCAGCGGGTTAATACCGGCGGCCTTGATTTGCACCAGCACCTGATTGGCTGCCGGTACGGGTTTGGGGAGGTCTGATTTCACCTGAACAACATCGGCGTTTCCGTACTGTTCAATCACTGCTGCTTTCATGAACTGTCCTTGGCTAATTTCCGGTGGGTAACAAAACTGCCGCACAGTGTAGCCTGCTTTGGCCGGACTTTCAGTAAAGTACGGGCGGTAACGTTGGGTCAGTATCTGAGCGGCTGTAACGGGAACTGTTTACTGGTATTTCACAGAATGATGCTTTAACCTGCCGCTTTCCTGCCGGGCAGTGGATGCTATGTTGGACGCAATGTTACACCGAATTAAAGTCGACAAATTTTTGCTGGGTCTGATTGCGGCCATGTCGCTGCATGCCTTTGACGACGTCGCCATCGTGACCATGCTGCCCGCTGTAACCCGTCAGCTGGGTGGTGAATCCTGGTTTGGTGCGTCGTTTTTTGCCTATCTGTTAACAAGTCTGATTTCGCTGGTGTGGGCTGGCCACGTCACGGACCGCACAGGCCCGAGGCGCCCCTTCGTTATTGGCCTGATGGTGTTTATTGTGGGTTTGTGTGTGGGTGCCTTTGCTCAGACCATGCCGCAGTTTGTGGCAGGGCGGGCCTTGCAGGGATTTGGTGGTGGCGCGATTCAGGCGGTGGTGTTTTCCGCTATTAACCTGGCCTACGATGAAAGCCAGCGCAAGCGTGCTATCTCTTTGTTGGCCAGTGCCTGGATTTTGCCCGCGTTGCTGGCACCGGTCATTGCCGGTTATGTTACCGAGGTGTGGGACTGGCACTGGGTGTTTCTGGGCATGATTCCGCTGGCAGTGATTGTGTGCCTGGTAACCCAGCACCGTCTGGCAGATCTGGCCCGGGTGGATCACAGTCAGAATAGCCCGGCGCAGAGTCATGCTGAACCACAAAACCTGATGCTGAGTACCTTTCGTATTGCCTTTGGGATCGGGGTGTTTCTTGCCGGATTAAACTGGTTTGCGGATAGCTGGTATTTGCCGCTGTTTTTGCTGGGGGGCGGCCTCATGTTTGCCAAACCCTTGCTGGGGATATTTCCCAAAGGCATTCTGCTGGCAAGACCGGGATTGAGTGCGGCGCTGGCACTGAAAGGTTTGCTGGTATATGCCTGTATTGGCAGCGAAGCGTTTTTGCCGGCCTATCTGACCCGGGTTTATGATTATTCCACCTTTGAAGCCGGTTCGGTAGTTACGTCCGGTGCGGCTACCTGGATTCTGGCCACCTGGCTCTATGAAGCTTTTGGTGATCGTTATTCCACTCGCCGGTTACTGACTTTCAGCACAGCAGTATTAATGGCCGGGTTGGTGTGCGTGCTCTTGATACTGACAAAGTTCAATGCGCCCGGCTGGGTATATCTTGCCTGGGCCGGCGTTTGTTTTGGTATGGGAATGTCCTACGCCATTGCGGTGGCACAAGCCATGAAATATACCGATCAGGGTACCGAAGGGGCAACCGCAACCGGCGCCGGTATGGTAGACGCCATTGGCTTTAGTTTTGCATCGGGTATTGGTGGCGCCATTCTGAATATCACTGCGTTATACAGTTGGGGAATGGCGGATGCGGTGTCGTTAATATGGCTGATCAATGCAACGGTCGCCGGGCTCGCGGTTATTGTCGCTTTCCGGCGATTCTGACAGATTGTCTGTTTCGATCAGTCGCAGCAGGTGGCTGATACTTTCCTGCCAGTCCCGGGTAGATTCCACTGCTTATGTACAGGGCGTAAGTTTAACGTGTCTGATTGTGTTCTTACCGTTCTATGTAGCTACGGGACTATATCGCCACGGCAGTAGTGTTTATTTGCCGGTATAAATATACCTGAATATCAGGATTCTGCAGGAGCGAAGCGGTATAACACGCCCAGAATAATCACTGCCAGGGCGGCGCTAAGGACCAGGAATCCGCTGGACAGACCCAGCACATAGCTGAGGGCTGCACTGGCCAGGCTCCAGCAAAAAGGTATTATCCACCAGCTAATATGCAAGCGCTTAAAGCACAGTAATGCACCTGAAGTGGCAAGGCAGGTGGGGTCCGGCATGATGGCAAACACTTCACCCTGCGCCAGTGTGCCGTTACGTATAATTCCCATCAGGGGAAATAGCACGACAGATACCGCGATCATCATCAGGCCCAGCCGCATGGTTGTGGTAGTGCTCTGGAAACCGGCGGAAGAATTGGCCGCGTTTTTTTCTGATTCCGGCGTTGCCCTGAAGCAGAGCACACCCAGTAAGCCCAGAAGCGCGCCCTGAATAAAAAAGCCAAAGGCAAAATAATCCGCTGCCCACACCAGTTCCTGAAAATACTGCAGCTGAAAAAGATAACCGCTGCACACCCAGGCCAGTGCCAGAATGGTAAAGGCGGGGATTGCTTTCCGGTAGCGGCAACAATACAGCAACAGTGCGCCGGTTGTGAGTGCCAACAGTTGCCATGGCCACAGGGCAAGGTTGATACGTTCAAAAAGCCGCACATAAATGTCCGGGCCGAAAGGAATAAAATCCTGAAGCGAGTAAGACAACCAGGTATCCGGCATAGATAACTCATTCACAACGATTGAAAGTAAGCCAGCATTTTAGCGCGTGTTGCTGCGTCTGGCAGGGTTCCTTTTGCGGCTCCCATGTTTTCCTGCATATGTTCGATCTGTGTGGTAGCCGGAATCGCGCAGGTTATTGCCGGGTGAGAGGTAATAAACTTCAGCAAAAACTGGGGCCAGTTGCTGCATTCAATATCAGCCGCCCAGGGTGGCAGCGGTGCGTTGCGGCGTTGCAGGCTTTTGGGTAAATGGCCGCCATCAAAAGGGCGATTGGCAATCACAGCGATGCCCTTTTCCTGAGCCAGTGGCAGCAGGCGCTGCTCCACTTCGCGATAGCGGATGTTATAGGTGAGTTGTACAAAATCCAGAGGCTCGTTTTTCATCAGGGTTTCCAGATCCCGGTGCCGTCTGCCATGAGAAGTGGTAATCCCGATATAACGAATGTTGCCTGCCTGTTTCATCTCACGCAGAGTATTGAGGTGTGCTTCCCAGCTCAACAGATTATGTACCTGCATCAGATCCAGGGTGGGTCGCTGCCAGGCGCCGGCAATTTCCTGAAACTGACGGCGGGTGGCCCTTTCGTCTGATGTCCAGATTTTGTCGGCGGAAAACAGTTTGTCGGGGAAGTTCAGGGTTTTTAAACAGTGGCCCACCACTTCATGGGATGAACCGTACATAGGGGAGCTGTCAATCATTTGTCCGCCAGCGCTAAAAAACGCGTTCAGTATCTGACAGCGCTGGACGCGGAGCTGCTTGTCGCTGCCCACATTAAAGGTTTGCCAGGTGCCCATGCCGATACTGGTGATGGCCTCATCCGTGGTGGGGATTGGCTTGCGGATCAGTGGTGATTTTACGGCGGCGCTGAGGTTGGCCGGGTTTGCAGAACTCAGGCTTACAGAACCCAGGCTTGCAGAACCCAGGGCCAACAGTGCCAGGCTGCTGTTTTTTATAAAGTTACGGCGTGTCGTTAACTTGTTAGGGTACGAATCGGAATCCATGGTATGGGCCTCACGGTACGCCAGGGCAAAGCTGAGAACTCAATCAGAAATCACACTAGCAAGTTTTTGTCAGGGGATAAACCAGTCAGGTTCAGGCCTGAATCAGGCTCCGCTATCCGGGTGGTAATATTTCACAGTTTAATCACATGCACCACCGGGCTAAATATGGCAGTATTTTTCATTCAGCCTGACTCAAGCGCCAGTTGCGCAGGGAATACCCTCATGAATGTTGCCTTACAGACTGACAACCAGTGTAAGATCTGCGGTGCCGATATTTCTTTCTTTGAATCGGTAAATAACCGGCAGCGTGAACTGGCCATTTGTGGTTCGGTGGAATGCCTGAATGTGCTCAAGCAAAAAGACATCATGCCGCCGGCAGCGTTTGATGTGTATCTTACTTCCTATCGTCGGGTAATAGAGCAGCGCAACCTGCGCCTGGAGATTCGTGAGGAACTGCAACAGCAGGAGCGGGAGGAAAACCAGAAGATCTTTGCCCGCCTGAAAGAAAAACATGCCGGCAGTGAACATGAACCCGGCCATATGGTGGTGTTGCCGACGGGCCATGCTCACCAGGTGCCCATGGACGAAAGCCGTGTGGAAAAATACCGCGAGCATCTGGAAAAGGTGATTACGGAAGCATTTGAATATGCCTCTGTGGACGATGTTCCCAGAGATAATAACCACGACGCCTATGAAAAAATTCTGGAACAGAACAAGCTGTTTGCCAGGCAACCCCGCCTGAAAGAAATCAGTGATCAGTTCTGCATGTTGTGCAAAGGCGGTTGCTGTGCCCGTGGCCAGGAACACGCGTATATTTCTGCATCCCATATCCGCCGCCTGCTGGACGCCGATCCGGATTTAACCGCGGATCAGTTGCTGGACGCTTATCTTTCCCGGCTGCAGGATTCATCAACGGTTAATGCCTGTATCAATCAGGGGCCAACCGGGTGTGTTTTACCAAGGGAGTTGCGCTCCAGTACCTGTAATCAGTTCTTTTGTGCGTCCATTAAAAAATTTCAATCCAAAGTCGAGTCGGATGATGACATCTCCACCGTGGCGGTTGTGCAACGGGAGCAATCCTTGTGGAATCGCTCCTATACCAGTGAACCAAATGAAGTCACCAGCATTACGCTGGTAACCCATAACGATATCAGCAGTGTGTCACTGGTCAGCGCCGACAGCATTCTTGCGGTCGACAGTGATTGTTATGAGTCAGAGAAAACGTCCTGAAGAAAACTTCCACTGATTCGCATTCGCCCCGATCATCGCCATCGTTTTCTCCCCTCGTCGATAAACTTACGCCCTATATCCATGGGCCGATAACTTATGGCCAATAGGGCAGTAGGTTTCCCCCCGTAAATCCATTACTGTCAAAGTGTCGCTTCAGATTGTTTTACGTCGCTGGGGACATGGCTCGCCAATGCAGCAGCCAGCAGGCCAGCCCTGCCCATAGCTATTCAGCCAGTGGCACCTATACAGTCACGCTCACGGTAACTGACAACAGCGGAAAAACCGCCAGCGCCACTACCACGGCTACCATTTCCGACACCATTCTTGGCAAAATGTCCTATGCCCGCCAGCAGGGACTGGGCGGTGCCTTTTTATTCAGAACTCGCAAACCATCTTCCGCTTTATTCAATCACGATTAGACTGCAATCAGACAACACTTGTCAGTAAAGCTGCCCAAAGTGTAACCTTTTGTTTTTGCTTGGACTAAAAGGCGCATCAGCTGCATGGGTAATTTCGGATTATGGTCCAGATGCTTTAACAGGTACTTTTACAGATGCTTTTACAGGTGCCTGGAAAAAAGCGTGCTGTGGGTTTGCCTGGGTTTGGTCTTTTTGCACGGCTGCACGCTTAACTCTTCACAGCAACCGGCATCCGCCAGTCCGAAAACAGAAAACGCTGCTGTTAACACTGACACTGCTCCCGTTGCCATTCCTGATCATTTCAGTGCGACACACCATGGATCCTCCCCTCAAAGCACCGTGACCCTCAAACCCGATGCGCAATGGTGGCAGGCGTTTTCTGATCCGGAGCTTTCTCAACTGGTCAGCCAGGCGTTAAACGATAATCTTGATCTTAAAAGTGCCTATGAACGTTTACGTCAGGCATCTGCCCGTGTGGGCATACAGTCAGCCGACTATTACCCGACACTGGACGCTTTTCTTTCCGGAGAAAAAACCGATAGCGACGAAGACAACAGCGAAGTGATCAGTCTGGGACTCTCCGCAACTTATGAGCTGGATCTGTGGGGGCGAATCGGTTCGCTGGTGGAGGCGGAAGAATCGCGATTCAGGGCCACCGCACTGGACTGGCAAACAGCAGGGCTTTCCCTGTCTGCCGAAGTCACACGGGTATGGTACCAGCTGACGGAAGCGGAAAATCAGCTGGACCTTGTTGCGCAACAGCTGGCTGCCAACCGGCAAGTGCTGAGCCTGCTGCAGTCACGAATTGGACTTGGCACAGTGTCGACAGCCGATGCCCTGCGGCAGGAACAGTTGCTGGAGGCCACCCTGGAACAGCAAACCATTGCCCGTGAAAGAGCAAACCGTTTGCGTTATCAACTGGCGGTATTGCTGGGGTTACCTCCGCAAACTGCCGACATTCCCCCGCGTAACCAATTACCGGCAATGCCACCCTTGCCGGCCACCGGTGTGCCTGCGGATCTGGTGCAGCGGCGCCCCGATATTCAGGCCAGTTTCTTTCGCTTGCAGGCCAGCGATGCGGAGCTGGCGGCGGCAGTCAGCGATCGTTATCCGCGTCTGAGCCTGTCGGCGTCTGTTACCACCCGGGATGAGGATACCCAGGCATTGTTCGATGACTGGATAACGGCCTTGGCTGCAAACCTTGTGGCACCGTTGATTGATGGCGGCCAGCGGCGTGCCCGCGTAAACGAGGCGCAGGCACAGCAAAAGGAGCAGCTGTATCAGTATGGCCAGACAGTGCTGAATGCCTTCCGTGAGGTGGAAACCACACTAATGCAGGAACAACAGCAAGCGTTGCGTATCCAAAGTATTGAACGGCAACTGCAACTGGCTGAACAAACCTACCAGCAGTTGCGGATTGAATATTTTAACGGTGCCGGAAATTATATTGATGTGTTAACGGCACTGACGGACGTTCAGCAACTGAAACGGGAACGGCTGGCAGCCCGGCTGAATTTACTGGAATTCCGCATTGCCCTGTACCGGGCACTGGCAGGCAACATTCCCATGACCCAGGCGCAGGAGGGTTAGTTGACGGTGACGGATACACAGGGCACTCAATTTAAAAACCAGCACCCGCAGTCAGGTGGCTGGCAAAAGACCTTGCTGATTTGTGTCGTAATTGCCGCGTTGGGCGGCGGCTTGCTGGCATTGATTTTTTACACCGAGCCCGGTGCCGTACGGGAAGGCGCAACCCGGCAAACCGCCATGCTGGTGGATACCGCAACGGTGAAAGCGGGAGATTTTACACCGGTGATTCGTGCCACCGGTATTGTGGTGCCGGCGCAACGGATTCAGCTGAGTTCCCGGGTAAGCGGCGAAGTGTCAGGGATTACCGATCACTTTGAACCCGGCGGCCTGGTTAAAAAAGGCGAGTTGTTATTGCAACTGGACGAAGCAGATTACCAGCTGGCGTTGCAGCGGGCCCTGAACGAACTGGATCAGGCCCGTGCGGACCTGGCTATAGAAATGGGGCAGCAGGCCATTGCCAAAACCGAATACGAATTGATGAAGGAAAATATCAGCGCTGAGCGCAAGGCGCTGGTACTGCGCGAACCGCAACTGGCCATTGCCCGGGCCAATGTGCAGTCGGCCGAAACGGCCGTGGAACAGGCCCGGTTGGATCTGGAGCGCACCCAGATCATGGCGCCTTTCAATGGCCAGGTAACCGAGCGCCATGTGAACCTGGGTTCACAGGTGAGCGCGGGCGACCCGCTGGCGGCTATTATCGGCAGCGAAACCTACTGGGTGGAAGCCACCGTACCCCTGTCGAAACTGCAACAACTCTGGTTTCCGGATTCGGCCAGCGACACCGGTGCCCTGGTAAAAGTACGCCAGTCCAGTGCCTGGCCTGAAAACCGGTACCGCCAGGGCCGGCTTACCCGTTTGATCGGGGAGCTGAATCAGGAAACCCGCATGGCCCGTCTTCTGATCACCGTGGACGATCCGCTGGGTCAGCGTGATCCGGGTTTACCCCGGTTGATGGCCGGCAGTTTTGTGGAAGCGGATATTGAAGGCAAGCCCCTGAGCAATGTGGTGCGATTGTCCCGGGATTACTTGCGTACCAACGATACCGTATGGGTCATGAAAGACGGCAAACTGGATATCCGTGAGGTTGAGATCAGCTTCCGCGATCAAAGCCATGTGTACATTGCCAAAGGTTTAAAAGCCGGTGAAAAAGTGGTTACCACCAATCTTGCCACTATTACCGAAGGCGCTGCACTCCGTTTATCAGCGCAGGAAGGCGAGTCTCCATGAGCAACCCGGCGGACCATCAGAGCAACGATCAACGCGGCCCTATCGCCTGGATGGCGGGCAACAATATTGCCGCCAACCTGGCCATGATCATTCTTATTGCCGGCGGTATCTTTATGGCACTGCAGGTGCAGAAAGAAGTCTACCCGGACTTTCAGCTGGATGTGGTGGTTGTGCAGGTGGCTTATCCCGGCGCGTCGCCGTCGGAAGTGGAGCAGGGGATTCTGCTGCCCATTGAAGAAACGGTCAAAGGCGTGCAGGGCATTCGTGAAATGACCTCCACCGCCCGGGAAGGCACTGCCGAAGTTCAGCTGGAACTGGTGGCCGGTATTGATCGCATCAAGACCTTTCAGGAAATTGATCAGGCGGTAAATCGTATCCGCACCTTTCCTGATGATGCCGAAGAACCGGAAGTGCGCCTGCAGTCCCAGCAGCGCGAAGTGATGGAGATTGGCCTGTACGGCGACGTGGATATCTGGACCCTGCGCAAACTGGCTGAACGTGTCCGGGACATGTTGCTGAACAACAATGCCATTACCCAGGTGGAAATCGGCAATGTACCGGATTACGTCACCCATGTGGAAATCCCCAGTGATCGCCTGCGGGAATTCAATCTTACCCTGCAGGAAGTGGCGGACAGGATTGCCCGTTCCTCCCGTGATATTCCTGCCGGGGCCGTATCAACCGGCGACGGTGAGATTCTGTTACGGGTAAAAGAGCGCAAGCAATGGGCCGAGGAATTTGCGTCCATCCCCATTATCAGCACCACCACCGGTGCCACTGTGACTTTGGGGGAACTGGCACAGGTTCGCGATGGTTTTGAAGAAATGGGTTTTCATTCCCAGTTTAACCGCCTGCCATCGGTGGAACTGGAAATTTACCGTATCGGTAACCAGTCGCCACTGGATATTGCCGAGGCCGTTTCGCAAACCCTGAAAGAACTGGATAACACCTTGCCACCGGGGGTTAAGTACCGCATCGACAGTAACGCCGCCGATGACTTTCAGGATCGGCTGACATTGTTGCTGGAAAACGGCGCCATGGCATTGGTGATAGTGCTGGTGATACTGGGGATTTTTCTGGAATACCGATTAGCCTTCTGGATCATGATGGGCATGACCATTTCCTTTGTGGGCAGCATGTTGTTTTTGCCGGTGGTGGATGTGAGCATCAACATGATTTCCATGTTCGCCTTTCTGGTGGTACTGGGGATAGTGGTGGACGATGCCATTGTGGTGGGGGAAAACGTGTATGAATACCGCCAGCGGGGCATGGATTATCTGACCGCTGCCATTCGTGCCACCCGGGATATAGCCGCCCCTGTGACCTTCACCATTCTGACCACTATCGTGGCGTTTTTACCGGTGATGTTTTTGCCGGGCACCACCGGCAAATTCTGGTGGCCGCTGCCGGTGGTGGTGATTACGGTGCTGATTATTTCCCTGGTGGAAGCGTTATTTATTTTGCCTGCCCACCTGGCCCACAGCAGCCCGGCGGAAGGCGGTGGGCTTTCCCACTGGCTGCACAGCCGTCAGCGGGCCATTGCTGCCAGCTTTGATCATTTTATTGATACCCGTTACCGCCCCTTTCTGGCCATGTGCTTACACCAGCGTTATATCACCCTGACTGTTGCCATTACCCTGTTGCTGGTAACCGGCGGTTATGGTTACAGCGATCATATGGGCATGATTTTAATGCCCAGGGTAGCCGCCGATGAAATTGAAGCGGGGGTGATGCTGCCGGTAGGCACCACCCGGGATCAGTCGGCAAAGGTGGCCAACGAAATCACCGAGGCCACTCACCGCATGTTTCAGGAGCACGCCCTGCATGAACAGGCGGAAGGCATTAAAACCAATGTACGCCGCCAGAATTTTATTGATGTGGAAATAGTGCTGAAAGCCCCCGACGACCGCACCATGTCCGCCCAGGATATTATTGAACTCTGGCGTGACGAAATTGGCGACGTGGAAGGGGTGGACCAGATTACCTTTGAAGCGGAACGGGGCCCCGGCGGCTGGCGGGATGATATCAGTGTGGATCTGAGCCATTCCGATATTGACGTGCTGGCCAAAGCCAGTGAAGCTTTTTTCAACCGCATGAAACAGTTTGAAGCCACCCGGGATGTGAACGACAGTTATACCAAGGGCAAGCTGCAGTTTGATTACCACCTGCTGCCGGAAGCCTATGCCCTGGGGTTAACATCGGAAGAAGTGGGCCGCCAGATTCGCGATGCTTTTTACGGTGCCGTGGCCATGCGTCAGCTGCGGGGTACCAACGAAATCGAAGTACGGGTAAAGCTCCCGGAAAGCGAACGCAAATCCCTGTTTGAACTGGAATCCCTGTTAATACGCACGCCTTCGGGTGCCGAGGTGCCGTTACATGATATTGCCGAAGTGTCCCTGGGTGAGGCCTTTATTTCCATAGATCGCCGGGACGGGCGTCGTATCGTCACGGTGGGGATGGATGTGATGCCGCAAAGTGCCACGTCGCGGGTGATTGAAGCCATCAACACGCAAGTGCTGCCCCAGCTGCGGGCTGATTACCCGGGTATTACCTGGAGTTTTCAGGGCAGCCAGGCGGAAATGCGGGAATCCACGCAAATGCTGTGGGCGGGCTTTGCTCTGGCCATGTTTGTGGTGTACTCGCTGCTGGCCATTGCCTTTCGCAGTTACAGTCAGCCGCTGATCGTAATGATGGCCATTCCCTTCGGTACTGTGGGCGCGGTTATCGGCCATATTCTGCTTGATTATGATTTGTCACTGATCAGTTTAATGGGTGTCGTAGCGCTATCTGGTGTGGTGGTCAATGGTGCGCTGATCATGGTGGACTACGCCAATCGGCAACGCCATGAACTGTCGGTGTTTGATGCCATTCATGAAGCCGGTGTGCGGCGCTTCCGCCCCATCGTGTTAACCACGCTCACCACCTTTGGTGGCCTGACACCTATCATTCTGGAAACCTCCCGCCAGGCTTACCATTTGATTCCCATGGCCATTTCCCTGGGGTTCGGGATTATTTTTGCCACCACTATCATGCTGGTGATTGTGCCCTGTCTGTATCTGGCGCTGGAGGATTTGCTGGCTTTACTGCAACGCAACAGTTTCAACAACAATACCAGCCGTAACACCAACAGTAATACCGGCCGTCAGGACGCTTCAGAGATTTCTTAACGGTAACGTGTCAGGGTAGCCAGTACCGCTTGGCGGGGCCCCAGCGTAATACCCTGAATTGCTGGTTTAACAGGCATATCGTTGGTGATTTCCACCACCATTTGCTGGAAAAGGTGGAACAAGATCAGTTTCATTTCAAATAAAGCAAAACCGTAGCCCAGGCATTTTTTATTGCCGCCCCCGAAAGGCAGGTATTCAAAAGCCGTGAACTCCTGTTCCAGAAAACGTTCCGGCCGGAACTGATCCGGGTCGCCCCACACAGCGGGGTGGTAATGCAAACTGTAGGTCGCAATGCCGGCATAGGTGCCTTGCGGTTGGGTTTGTCCCAGTGCGGAAAAAGGCGCAATAACGGAACGCATGACCAGTGGCACCACCGGATAACAGCGCAGCACTTCTTTGATAACCGCATCCAGATAAGGCAGTTTCATCAGACGTTCCAGACTGGTGTCCGCAGGCTGGGATAAGATCTCTCCCCTTAATCTCTGGTGCACTCCACTGTTATTCCCCAGGCAAAAGATCAGCCAGGTTAAACTGTTGGCGGTGGTTTCATGGCCTGCCGCCAGCAGCGTTATCAGTTCATCTCTTATCTGGCGGGTAGTGAGTGGCTCTGTGTTATATTCCGGTTTGCGGGTAAGAATACTTAACACACTGTTGCCATGGGCGGGGTCTTCCCGTGCTTTCTCGATGTCGGCTAACAGCAGCTGATCCAGTTGATCCCGGGCTTTGACAAACCGATCCCAGGGCGAAATCCCCAGGCAACTTTTGCGAGCAGCGGGCATCAGCATAATAGCCGGGGTGAAATAATGCAGCACCCGGCGTATGGCGGCCTGATAGTGTTGCATCCGTTCATGTCCGTTAATGCCGAACACCACCTGAATAATCACATTCAGGGTAACTTCCTGCAGCAGTTCCTGAATGTTCACCTGTTGTTGAACAGGAAGCCTGGCCAGGCTTTGCTGAATGCTGTGTCGCATCAGTGATTCGTAAGAACGCAGGCAGGTGCCCTGAAAAGCCGGCTTCAGGCGCTTTCTTTCCCGGGTATGGTTTTCACTCTGTAACAAGATCAGCGAGTGTTGGCCCAGCAAGGGTTCCAGCGGGCTGGGCAGTGATGATGTCAGTACCGTGTCCGGTGCCTGTAATACTGCTTTTGCGCCTTCCGGGCCGGTGGCCATCCACACCCGGTTCAGGCCCGGCATGGACAGATAAAAATAATCCTGGGGTAACAGCAATTGCTTTTTAAAAAAAGCTGCGGGATCGCGGGAAATCTGTAATGCATTTTTTGATTTATGAAAAAGGCTGCTTTTAACCGGGGCATTCATGCTGCGTTACCACTCCCAGGCCGGTTCGGTAGCCACTGAACCGGATAAAAAAGGTTTAAAGGGCGGCATTTCTTCCTGATGGATTTTCAGTTCCAGCACACCGGGTACTGGTTTGTGTTGATTCTGGTATTCCTCCAGCGCCGGGGCCAGGTCTTCCAGAAAGCGAACCGATTGCGTCCATAACTTGTCTGGCGTACCAAGCCCGCAAGCCACACGGGCAATATCAATATTGCCGTAAGTGGTGCCTTCAATGCGGCCTGCAAAAAACAGTTGCTGGCGGGTAACACACATGCCGTGCATGCCGTTATTGAATACCACCCATAAAATCGGCAGGCCAAGATCCACCGCGGTGTGAATCTCCAGGCCAGTGATCATAAAGGCCCCGTCGCCGCACAGCACCATGGAGCGTTTGTGTTTTTCTTCACCCAGTTGTGCACCAATGGCTGCCGCAACGGCGTATCCCATACCGCCCATGCCCAGAGCAATGGTGTTGCTCACACCGGGTGGCATTTTTAAAAAATGTGCGGCGGACGCGGCACAATTGCCCGCATCAAATAACACATGCCCCTGTTCCGGCAGGTAGGCGTTCAGCACTTTTAATGCCTTGCTTTGGGTGAGCAGGCGTTTTCCGGCAGGGCTTGGCGCACGGGTATTGATCCGTTTCGGAATGCTGTAGTCGGCAGGTTCCGGCTTGATGCAGGTAACGGGGTATGATCTTTTGGCAGAAAATTCCGGGTCGGTAGGCTGGTTCGCAATTGCCGTATTTTCCTGCTCCATGGCTTTGAGCCAGTCAGTAACAGGCACCTGTAACCGGTAACCCGGATTCAGCGACGGATCCACTTCATCAAGGGAATCGTTAATTAACCAGAGCTCTTTTTGCGTCAGTGCCGCTTCCAGGGTAGCCCGTGTCATCATGCGTAACTGGCTCCCCAGGCTGATGATCAGATCGCAGTGGTTTTCGATATAGTCATGGGCCGAAGGATGCCCGGCCACGCCGATCATGCCCAGGTATCCGGCTTCCTGATGCGGGCAGGCATTGGGGCAGGCCAGGGTGGTTACCAGCGGAATCTGATTTGCACGGGCAAAGTCGGTGGCCTGGCGCACGGCTTTTTGCCGCACGGCACCGGATCCCAGAATAATCACGGGGGCTTTTGCTGCTGCCAGTGTGTTTTTCATTTTCTGTATCAGCGGCGGTTGCAGCTTCTCGACAGGCGCCGGTGCTTGAAAGCTTTCCAGGACCCTGTCCAGAAAACCCGGTGGTATGTCGCCCACGTCCCATGTCATCACGTCTCTGGGCAGTAACATGACCGCGGGCCCTTTGCGGGCCTGCATGGGTTGTGTCAGTGACTGGAAGAACAACTCCCAAAAGGCGTCGACGGATTCAATCTTGCAGGTGTATTTGGCGATGGCCTGACACAGGGCTTTGGCGTTAACCGTAGAACCGATGCCGGATGAATCCTGAAAGGCCCCTTTACCTTCCTGTAATAACGGCGGCTGACCAATCAGCGCCAGCACCGGTACTTCCTGGGCAAAGGATTCGGCGATCCCCACGGCAAGGTTCATCATGCCGCCACCGGAGGTGGCACAACATACCCCCAGCGTATGATGAATCCGGGCACGGGCATCCGCCATAAAGGCCGCACCGAATTCACTTTTTGCAATCACGCTTTGCAACGGAGACTTACCGGTGGAACGGTTTCCCAGGCGGTGAACACTGTCATGGATATGCTCAATGTTAGCGCCACTGACACCAAACAGGTAACGCAGGTTTAGTTCACGCAAACAGTGAACAATGGCATCGGCAATGATCATGGTGTTACAGGTTCCGATGCCAGTCGATCACCGCACCGGCGGCGTAATCTCCGGCATGGGCAAAGCCGCCCATTAACAGGGTTTCACCGGGCGCTAGGGTGCCCTGTTCCATGGCCTGTGCCAGTGCCACCGGCAAGGCGGCGCCAAACAGATTGCCGTGTTGAGAAAAGGTATGCAGGTGCTTTTCTTCCGGCAGGCAAACGGATTCGCGCCAGTTTCTGAGAAAGGTGGGATTCGGTTGATTGGTAATGAGTTTATCAATGTCGTTAACGGAACAGTCGGCCGCTTCCAGTGCGGCATACAAGGCTTCCGGCACCAGTCGGTTACCGCGACCCACAATGGAGGCCAACCGGTTTTCAGTAAAACCCAGGTACATGGCTTTTTGATGGGGCTCCCACCATTGCATGCCTTCGGGGCTCACGGCCTTCATGTCTTTAACAAACTTGCCGTAGGCGCGTTTAACGATGGAGCGCACCGGTGAACTGTTATTGGCCACCAGGTAACCCACACCGCAACCGTCGCCGGGAATGGCCGCCTGGGGGCGGGCACGGTTTTCCGGGTGGCTGTAAATTCTGCCCGCCGCATTCTGCACATTGCAGATTAACGCCGTTTTGGCGCCGGAGCCGGCCATGAGCGCCCGGGCAATATCCATCATATAAACAAAGGACACACAACCACCGTTATGCACATCAATAATCCATTGCGGCTCGGTACCCAGTTCATGGGCCACTTCAGCGGCGGCACCGGTAAAGGGCATATCCAGAATGGTGGCGTTGAGCAATAAAATATCCACGTCCAGGGCGAAGTCCAGGTTCAGATCTTCCTGCAACTTGCGGCAGGCATTGACCACCATACCGGTAACGGTATCTTCGGCGGATACATGGCGACGTTCCACGGTGCCCCTGAACATGGGGTGATCTTTTTCACTGCTGTCGCAGGTAAAATAATCGTTGGTTATGGTGGTTTCCGGCAGGTAACTGGCGGCACCGATCAGGCTGATGGGTTGTTCTGTTTTTATCACATCCATTGCCATTACCCCCTGGAATTCCATTCCGGCTGAACGATGGGCAATCCATTGGCGTGTTTGTATTCCAGAATATGTTTCAGGTTCAGCATTTCCACCTTGTGGCCGGCGTAAAACATATCCCAGACATCACCCACCCAGATGGGGCGTTCTTTGGGAGCGGTTTCCGGATAGGGGTTGTTGTCATAAAACGGGTGGTGGCAGTTGGTCCATAACACCACGGCACCGGGTTTGTTCAGCACCAGCGGTGCGGGAATCACCCGCATCAGATAAATCATCCACAAATGCTCACCCTGATCCCAGGCGCAGTGGTAATCCACGGTCATGGCGTCGGCATTGAATTTTGTTTCACAAAAGCACTGCGTGTGATCGCCAATCATATCGCGGAACACGTACAGCTTTTCTCTGTCGGTTGGTTCCATGCCACGCAGACTGTAGGTCCATTCTTCCAGCGATTCGGTATAAGAAAGGTACTCAAAAACCTTGTCGGCGGGGCAGTCGATATATTCCTGCAGGGTACAGTATTCCCCGTACACTTTATGATGCGGATAAACCGCATGGGTTAATTCCATGCAGTGGCCGTTCATTTTGTTTTTGTCGAAGTTTTCAATGCGCTTAACATTTTCTATGGTGTTGATAATTTCAATGCCATCTGCCACAGCGTTCATATCATTTCCCCATCAAGGCTTTTTGGTTTTTATCGCGGCAATAAATTCAGTGCTGACTGTTTGATACAGGTTTTTGATACAAGGCAGCCAAAAGAACTGTCCGTGCTAATCTTTTGGCCATAAAAACAGGGTAACGCCAGTGCCTGTTGGCTGAGCATTTATGCGTTACGAAACATAAACGAGAATACGCGCAAAGATGTGGAGAAGCTTATGGTATAGTCTTTTCGACGTTACGTTTTTATCCAAAGGATAATCCAATGCACGGCAGTGTGGTGGCTGATGTGAAAGAGGCATTGCCTTTTCACCAGCACAAACCCCATGAACTGATTATTTGTGCAGGCAATAACGGATTGCTGGAAGTGGCGGGCGTTAAATATGACTACAGGGTCGGCAGAACTTTTCTGATTCCTTCCAATGTGTCCCACCGGGTGATTGGTTTTCAGGAGCAATCCGCCAGCACCCAGTTTATCTGTTTTGACGATGCCTTTGCCGCATCGCTGGGATTACTGCCTTTATCCAGTTATCTGACTACCGGCTGTTTGCGGCATTCTGTTGCCAGCCATTATCACGGCCCCAGCTTTCGGGAAAATCTGCGGCTGGGAAGAAAGCTGCAACAGGAACTGGATAACCCCACCAAGTTCAGCCACGCTCTTTGCAAAAGCCTGCTTACCCAGGTGCTGGTGAATCACTGCCGTTTAACCCGGATTCCTGATTTGGTGGTGAGCAATTCAAAACATTTCAGAATCGAAAAGTGTTGCGATTATATTCTGCAGGATCCGGCCCGGGTGATTACCCTGGAAAACATGGCGGAAATGGCGGGTATGTCCCGTTCCTATTTTTCCCAGCAGTTTAAAAAGGTCACGGGTAAAAGTTTGATTGAATACATTACGCTGGTGAGATTGCAGAAAGCCTGCCAGTTACTGCGCCATGGTAACGACCCGGCCACCAGTATTGCCTTTGCCTGCGGCTTCGGCAATCTGGGGCATTTTTACAGCGTGTTCAAAAAACAGTATCAGATGACGCCGCTGGATTATCGTCAGTGGGCCACGCAACAACAGGGGCCAAAAGCCCCTGAAGCTCAGACCAGTTCCACCTCGTAACCGGCAAACTTGCGGATATTGATAACGCCGGTATCCAGCATCAGGTACTGGCCTTTAATGCCCATCAGCTGGCCGGTCACTTCCGGTTGCTTGTCAAAGTTATGGGTGCTGACCTTGGTGGGGAATACTTCAACCGGATACTGAATATCCACTACCGTTTCATCCAGCAGTTCAACACTGTCTTCGCCAAAGCGAATCCGCAGGTCTTCCACTTTGCCTTTGCAGGTTGCCAGTAATTCATCCCGTCGTGCGATCAGATCAATGGGGTCCACGGCACCTTTCAGCATGGTGCGCCAGTTGGTTTTGTCGGGCACATGTTCTGCTATGGCCACTTCCAGCAACCCTGACAGATAACGGCTTTTGACTTTGGCAATGGGTAAGGCCTGAATGGCGCCCTGATCCATCCAGCGGGTGGGGATCTGGTTTTCCCGGGTAATACCCACTTTAACGCCGGAAGAATTGGCCAGGTACACATAATGGGGCTGAAAACAGTGGCTTTCTGCCCAGTCCGGTTCGCGGCAGGTGCCGGCATCAAAATGGCAGGTTTCCGGTTTGACGATACAGGTGTCGCACTGGGCCAGTTTTTTAAAGCAGGGATAGCAAAAGCCCTGGCTGAAGCTTTTTTTGGTTTTTCGGCCGCAGTGAATGCAGAAAATATTGCCGGTGTGCTGCAGGGTGACAGGTTGCCCGATCAGTTCGTTCAGGGGTTGCAGTTCATCGCCCACCGGCAGCTGGTAGTTTACCGGGGCGCTCAGTTCAGTTTTCAGTTTTCGCAGTGTGCCAATCATGGGAGCTTTAGAGGAGCCTTGTCTGGTTACGGAATGAACGCCACATTATAGGAGCCGGCGGCCGGGCTGTCATAAGTCTTTGTTTTTTCTGTGAGCATCTTACCTGGATCGAATAAAAACCGAGCGTTTCAGAACTCGCGAGTTCTTGCTCTTCATGATTTTCGGTGCTATCTTGAATTTCAGAACTAATCGGTTCTGAAAGACCATAATAAGAGCAATTTCGCGGCATACATTAGATCGCGAAATGACGACAAGGGTAGCCTGAACATGCCAATGCCAGAAGAGTACCGGCGCATCGAAGCCGGGCCGCAAAGCCCCCAGGAGCGCATCTGGTGGGACAAGTATTCCCACACCAACCTGGAAAAGTGGCGCACCGTGTGCGACCCCCAGGCCGATGACTGTACGGCGCTGATCAAGCGGGGGCGGCCATCCGCCATGCTGGATGAAGTGGAAGCCCGGGCGCGCACCGAAGCCGGCGTGTTCAAAACCTTTACCGATCACTGTTATGACGTACCCGGCTGGGTAGACTTCGCTATGCTGGAGGAGGGTCGCCGGGTATTTCTGCGCTATGCACCCCTGCAGGGGCTGGTATTGTTGTGCAGCAGTCTGGTGGAAGGTTACACCCTGAACAAGCCGGCTCAGGTGCTGGTGGCCACAGGGCGCCTGCAGAAAGATGTGACCAAGCGTATTTATGAAACCGGTCAGCTGCTCCATAACATGGTGGGCAAGGATCATATCAAGCCCGGTTCCATCGGGCATCGCACCCTGATGGAAGTACGTTTAACCCATTCCGCCGTGCGCCAGTTTTTGTGGGCCGGCGAAAAGTGGAATGCCGACGCCTATGATCAACCCATCAATCAGGAAGATATGGCCGGCACCGTCCTGGGCTTTGATTTTATGGTATCCCGGGGCATCAAGCGGCTGGGAGTGAACCTGTCGGAAGAAGAACAACGGCTGATGCATTACTTCTGGCGTTATGCAGGCTACGTACTGGGCGTGCGCGAAGAGCTGCTGACCCAAACCCTGGAAGAACAGTTTGTGCTGGCGCTGAAGCTCACCACACACCAGTACAATCCGACACCGGATGGTGAAGCCCTGGCCAAGGCACTACTGCGTGATATGTCCGGTGAACCGCCCTTTGGCCTGTCGGAAGATATGCTGCTTGCCTTTGCTGAATATCTGGGCGGCTCGGTACTGGCAAAGGATTTTCATCTGAACCCCAGTAACAGCGCCCGATTCAAGGTGCGCATGATCCGGCAGTTGATTAAAGCGGCATCAGTGGGCCGTTACCTGACACCGGACTTTCTGCAGAAGATAGTGGAAGGCAAAAATCACGAATTCCGCCGCAAGAACATCTTTAACGGTCTGGGGGGGAACCCGGACAGCTTCGCCTTCAAGGGGCTGGCCTGAACACACAGGCCAGGAAGGGGAAAAAGGGTTCCGGGTTACCGGAACCCTTTTCTTGGTTCAGAAAGCCGGTTTTTTACCCATGACTATCTGGTGTCGGTACCTTTGACAGCTGACAAAATCTGGCACTTTTTGCGGGAGGGTTTCAACGAAATCGCTTCGTAAAAGGATTCGACACTCGGAAAAGCCCTTTTAAATCAACAAGATAAAAAAATACAAAAGTTGGCACCCCGATTGCTATATACAGGTTGTAATCGAATTTATTCTTACCACCCTGAAAAGAATTTTTTCGATTCCTCATCAACTTAAAAAACTACGCTGCAATGATAGGCAACCTGGATAGGTTGCCTTTTTTTTGCCCGAAGCGGTTAACCCATTCGTGATTATCGTCTAAACCCTCTATACCATTCGGTCTGATTACCCTCTGTTCACTACTTGTTTATGGCGTTTCGCGGTGAATCCCCGCCTGAATTCAAGTATCATGTCGCCTTTATTTGTTCCGCTATTTTAAGCGCTTACGTTAGCGTTAGTTTTTTATTCGGGGTTGATGAGTTTTATCTATGAATGACGATATTTCGCTGAATTACAGAGGACGAAAAGCCAGCCGTGCACGCAGTGAACAACGCCGCAAAGCCATTCTTGAAGCCGCCCTTCGTCTGGTGGTGAGTGAAGGGGTAAGAGGGGTTCGCCATCGTGCAGTTGCCAAGGAAGCGGATGTGCCTTTATCCGCCACCACGTATTATTTTAAAGACATTGCCGATCTGATTGCCGATACCTTCACGCTGTTCGCTGAAAAAGCCATGAGCGATGTGGTAGTGCCCATTAACGAAGATGTGGCCCGCTTTATTGAAGCCAATGACGTGAACATGCTGCAGGATGAAAAAGTTCGCAACCAGCTGGTGAATGCCATGTCATCGCTGATTGTGGGGCATATTCATCACGAACTGCGGGAAAAGCGTGACCACCTGATTGCCGAGCAGGCCTTTATGCACGAATCCATTCGTGATCCCCGCCTGCGGGAAATGGCCAAGCATTATTACGAGCATCTGGTGGCGGATATGAAGCGCCTGTGCGAACGCCTGGGTGTGAAAGAGCCGGATATTGCCGCCGATATGCTGATGGGCACGATCTTCCGGATTGAATACGAAGGCCTGTTGCTGGAAAGCGCCGATGAGTTTGATGCTGAAAGAGCCCAGAAAATTCTCAAGCGCATATTTATGGCGCTGGTGATGGAAATGTTAGAGGACTGATAATCCATGTCTGATGTAATGGAAGCCCCCGCAGCGGCGGATACCCGTATCCAGATGGAAGCCAGCTGGAAGCAGCGCCTGCGCAACGAATTTCAGAAAGATTACATGACGCAACTGCGGGCGTTTCTGTTGCAGGAAAAACAGGCCGGCAAAATTATTTATCCCAAAGGGGATGAGTATTTCAATGCCTTTAATTTAACCCCTTTCGACAAAGTGAAGGTGGTGATTATCGGTCAGGATCCCTACCACGGACCGAATCAGGCCCATGGTTTGTGTTTTTCTGTGCAGCCACAGATTCCGTTTCCTCCTTCCCTGCAGAATATTTTCAAAGAGATTCAGGCTGAACTGGGTTTGCCCATTCCCGAACACGGCTGCCTGACGCACTGGGCGGAGCAGGGCGTGTTGCTGTTGAACGCGGTTTTAACCGTGGAACAGAGCAAGGCCGCCGCTCACCAGGGTAAGGGCTGGGAAACCTTTACCGATGCGGCCATTCGTAAAGTAAATGATGAGCTTGAGAATGTGGTGTTCATGTTGTGGGGTGCCTACGCCCAGAAAAAAGGCAGTTTTATTGATGCCAACAAGCATCTGGTGTTGACGTCACCACACCCGTCACCCTTGTCAGCCCACCGTGGCTTTTTTGGTAACGGGCATTTCAAAAAGTGTAACGACTACCTTGAAGCCAGGGGCCTGCCACCTATCGACTGGCGTGTGCCGCCGCTGGATTAAATTGGTGGTTCAGCCCCGCTCCAGGCGCCGGTAATCCCGCGGTGAAATGCCAATTACTTTTTTGAACAGCCGGGAAAAATACTGGGGATCTTCATAGCCCAGGGATTCACTCACTCCGGCAATGGTCTGATCGGAAATATCCAGCAAGTAACAGGCTCGCTCCATTTTCATGTGCAGAAAATGCTGAATCGGCGATTGCCCGGTCAGCTCTTTGTATTTTTTTGAAAAATGGTACTTGGACAGATTGGCTGAGCGCGCCAGGGTTTCCAGATCCAGCTGATCCGATAAATGCTGTTCCATCAACGCATGAATTTTATCAAGGTCCACATAGCTGCCGCTTTGCGGCCCCATCTTGGGCACCAGCACCGCAATGTAAGTGAGCAACTGCGCCAGCAGGTTGGAGGCAAATAAAAACCGGGAAAACTGATAGCCGGTGCGTTGCACACTCAGCAGACTTTCAAAATCCGCCACCAGTTTGGCGTGAATGCCGATGGGCACCACAAAGCTGGCATCTGTGGGCATCAGGTGCTGCAGATAATCCATGGCAGACACACCACTGAAATGGGCCCAGTACATGGTCCAGGGATCATGGCGGTTGGCCCGGTAACGGTGCTGTACGCCTTTGGGCAACACAATCAGGTCACCCTCGTTCACTGAAAATTGCAGTTCCGCATCGGAATCTGCAGCCACCCACAGTTGTCCGCCCCCTTTGACGCAATAAATAATCAGGCAGTCATCGTGCTGCTGGCGCTCCATCATATGGCCACCGGCTTCCGGGTAGTAGCCCAGCCCCTCCACATACAGATGGGCCGTCAGCGGGTGCTGTGCCAGCTGCTGGCAGGCAAACAGGGGTACAAAAAAACGCACGCCCCCGGGTTTCAGGGGCCAGCCGGACGACTCAGGCATAACAAACCGTTGATATCTGTTGGGTTAATGCTTTAATGGAATGACCACAGAGTTTCTCTGATCGCAATATAGTCCATGTTTTAAGCAATATCGTCAATGTTATAGCGGCATGGCCTATGGTACAAATAACAAGAAAGGCAACCTGAAGCGAAAATACCTGAAAGAGAATCAAATATCATGTCCCAAGCCAGCCCCAAACGCGTGCCCCAGCTGATCGCCGGTGAGTTTTCCCAGAGCAGCACCTCGGAATGGATTGATGTTACCAATCCCGCCACCCAGGAAGTGATCGCCCAGGCTCCCTGCGCCACCCCCATGGAAATCCAGGCAGCCATTGATTCCGCCAAGGAAGCCTTTCAGCAATGGCGCGATACGCCGGTGCCGGCCCGGGCCCGGGTCATGCTCAAGTATCAGGAACTGCTGAAAACCCATCATGACGAACTGGCAGAAATCCTGGCCCAGGAAACCGGCAAAACCTTTGAAGACGCCAAGGGCGATGTGTGGCGCGGTATTGAAGTGGTGGAACACGCCTGCAACATCCCCAGCCTGCTGATGGGTGAAAACGTGGAAAACGTGGCCAACGGTATCGACACCTATTCCTACACCCAGCCTTTGGGTGTCTGCGCCGGTATCACGCCATTCAACTTTCCCGCCATGATCCCCCTGTGGATGTTTCCTTTGGCCATCGCCTGCGGTAACAGTTTTATTCTGAAGCCCTCGGAACAGGACCCGCTCACTCCCATGCGCCTGGCTGAGCTGTTTCTGGAAGCCGGTGCACCCAAAAATATTCTCCAGGTTATTCACGGCCGCAAGGAATCCGTGGATGCACTGCTGACGGACCCGGCCATTAAAGCTATTTCTTTTGTGGGTTCCGTACCGGTGGGGCAATACATCTACAAAACCGGCACCGACAACATGAAACGGGTGCAGGCCTTTGCCGGTGCAAAAAACCACATGGTGGTGATGCCCGATGCCAACAAGCAACAGGTGATTAACAATATCGTGGGTGCCTCCGTAGGCGCCGCCGGGCAACGTTGTATGGCCATCAGTGTGGCCGTGCTCGTTGGCGAAGCCAAAAACTGGATCGACGATATCAAAGGTTCACTGGAAAGCGTGCGCCCCGGCGCCTGGAACGACCCCGACGCCGCCTTTGGCCCCCTGATCAGCCCACAGGCCCGCCAGCGCGCTCTTAATCTGATCCAGCAAGGCAAAGACGAAGGCGCCACCTGCCTGCTGGATGGCTCCGATTGCGTGGTGGAAGGCTTCCCCGACGGCAACTGGATCGGCCCCACATTGTTCACGGATGTCACCGTGGACATGAGCATCTATAAAGAAGAAATTTTCGGTCCGGTGTTATGCATCATGGCCGTGGAATCCCTGGACGATGCCATCACGCTCATCAACAATCACCCCTGCGGCAACGGCACCTCCATCTTCACCGCCAGCGGTGGCGCAGCCCGTCGCTATCAACACGAAATCGAAGTCGGGCAGGTGGGCATTAACGTCCCCATCCCGGTACCGCTGCCGTTCTTTTCCTTCACTGGCTGGAAAGCCTCTTTCTACGGCGACCAGCACGCCTACGGCAAACAGGCGGTACGCTTTTACACCGAAACCAAAACCATCACCGCCCGCTGGTTCGACGACGACATCCCCGCCGGCCACGGCCCCAACATGACCATTAACCTGAAGTAACCTCATCTAACTTGAAGAAATAACAGCGGGCGATTTGAATGGACTTTAATTTAAACGAAGACCAGAAAGCCTATCAGGAAGCCGCGCGGGCCTTTGCCAAAAACGAACTGGCACCCCACGCGGCAGAATGGGATCAGAACCAGCACTTCCCGGTGGACGTGATTCGTCGCGCCGGGGAACTGGGTTTTTGCGGCGTTTATTCACCCGATGCAGCCGGCGGCATGGCTCTCAGCCGCCTGGACGCCCACATTATTTTTGAAGAACTCGCCTACGGCTGCACCGCCACCGCCGCCTACATCACCATTCACAACATGTGCACCTGGATGGTCACCAGCTTCGGTAGTGAACAGATTGTCAACGAATGGGGAGGGGCGTTAACCTCCGGCGAAAAACTGGCCTCATACTGTTTAACCGAACCCAATGCCGGCTCCGACGCCGCCTCGTTAAAAACCTCCGCAAAAAAAGAAGGCGATGTCTACGTGCTGAATGGCGCCAAGTGCTTTATCTCCGGCGCTGGCTCCACGGACGTATTGGTGGTTATGGCCCGCACCGGCGGCCCCGGCGCCAAAGGCATCTCCTGCCTGCTCGTGCCCGCCGACGCGCCCGGCATCACCTATGGCCGTAAAGAAGAAAAAATGGGCTGGAACTGCCAACCCACCCGCATGATCACCTTCGAAGACGTAAAAATACCGGTCAGCAACCGCATCGGCGACGAAGGCGAAGGCTTCAAATTTGCCATGAAAGGCCTCGACGGCGGCCGCATCAACATCGCCACCTGCTCACTGGGCGCCGCACAAGCCGCCCTGGATGCCAGCCAACGCTACATGCACGAACGCCACCAGTTCGGCAAACCCATCGCCGACTTTCAGGCCCTGCAATTCAAACTCGCCGACATGGCCACCGACCTGGTCGCCGCCCGGCAAATGGTACGCCTCGCCGCCTTCAAACTCGACCAGCAAGAACCCGACGCCACCACCTACTGCGCCATGGCCAAACGCTTCGCCACCGACGCCGGGTTCAACATCTGTAATGAAGCGATACAAATTCACGGTGGCTACGGCTACATACGAGAGTACCCTTTGGAACGTTACATGCGCGATGCCCGAGTGCATCAGATACTGGAAGGCACCAACGAAGTGATGAAACACATCATCGCCCGCAGAGTGCTGATGGAAGGAGCAACAGAGGTAATACGATGAGTGCAGAATTAAAACTGAGAAAAGAAGGCCACGTAGCGGTAATCACCATCTCCAACCCCCCCGCTAACACCTGGACCGCAGCCACACTGTCACAACTCAAAACCATCATCGGCGAACTCAACGCCGACAAAGACAACTACGCGTTAGTCATTACCGGCGAAGGTGAAAAATTCTTCTCCGCCGGCGCCGACCTCAACCTGTTCGCCGACGGCGACGTCGCCGTTGCCAGCAAAATGTCCCGCGCCTTCGGCGATGCCTTCGAAACCCTGGCCGCCTACAACGGCGTCTCCATCGCCGCCATCAACGGCTACGCCATGGGCGGCGGACTGGAATGCGCACTTTCCTGCGACCTGCGCATCGCCGAAGAACAATCCCTGATGGCACTCCCCGAAGCCAAAGTCGGCTTATTACCCTGCGGCTGCGGCACCCAAAACCTCCCCTGGCTGGTAGGCGAAGGCTGGGCCAAACGCATGATCCTGTGCGGCGAACAACTCAAAGCCCCCAAAGCCCATGAAATCGGCCTGGTGGAAGAAGTCGTAGAAAAAGGCAAAGCCCTGGAAACAGCAATGAACCTGGCACAACAGGTAGGCAACCAGAGCCCCTCAGCCGTACGCGCCTGCAAATCCCTGATCATGGCCGCCAGAACAAACCCCATGCAACACGCACTGCCACTGGAGCGCGAAATGTTCTGCGACCTGTTCGACACCCAGGATCAAAAAGAAGGTGTGAATGCCTTCCTGGAAAAACGCAAACCGGAATGGAAAAACGCATAGAGCACACAAAACAAACCAGAAAGTACGAATCACGGGAAGTCGCACAATAGAGCATTACGGTTCCGCGCACACCGGATTTTGCGCAGCCGAGCATCGCAGTCAAATTTGGATAGAGTGAGCGTTGTCTGAGCGCAGCGAGTTTAGCGAACGCCAAATTTGACGAGAAGCACAGGGAACCCGAAGGGCAAGCAGGTATCCGGTGTGCGCGGAACCGTAATGCGGCCAACTCGAGAAGCACAGGGAACCCGCAGGGCAAGCAGGTATTCTGTGTGCACTGCCCCGTTATGCGACCCCCGAGCGAGAAGCCGAGGAAATCTGAAACCAAAAATAGTAGTCAGCGCAAAACAGCTTCCACGCAGGTGCTGAAATGCAAACAACCACCTTTGCAGCGAATGCCAAAAAAAAGTGCCGGTAAAACACAGATAGAACATCGAACCAAAGGCAAGATCCAACAAAATTTTACGCCCAAACCCAAATTCAAAAACACAGCAAAACACCGCCGGAAAAACACCATGTCAGACCCAGTCATCTTCAAAACCATCCCCACCAAAGACAACCACCAAATCGCCATAGCCACCCTCAACGCCGAGAAATCCCTCAACTCCCTCAGCGTCGAAATGGTAGACCTCCTCACCCCCCAGTTAAAAACCTGGCAACAAGACCCAACCATCACCTGCGTCATCCTCAACGCCGCCGGCGAAAAAGCCTTCTGCGCCGGCGGCGACATCCGCCGCCTCTACGACACCATGATCGAATGCGGCGCCGACAAACCCAACCACTACGCCGAAGCCTTCTTCGAAAATGAATACCGCCTCGACTACCTTATCCACAAATACCAGAAGCCCCTCATCGTCTGGGGCCACGGCATCGTCATGGGCGGCGGCATCGGTTTAATGTCCGGCGCCAGCCACCGAATCGTCACCGAAAAATCCCGCCTCGCCATGCCCGAAATCAATATCGGTCTTTACCCCGATGTCGGCGGCACCTGGTTTTTGAATCACGCCCCCGGACGCACCGGACTATTCCTGGGCCTGACCGGCGCCAATATCAACGCCGCCGATGCTTTATTTGTCGGCCTGGCAGACCGCTTCCTGCCCCACGAATCCCGGCAACAGGTAATCGACGCATTATGCAGCGCCGACTGGGAAGACAAAGAACACGACGCCGCCGGGATCGTCTCAAAAGTGCTGCGCCAGTTCGAAGACCTGTCCCTGTTACCGGAAAGCGAAGTACGCAAACACTACGACCTGATCCAACAGGTCACCGACGGCGACAACCTGCCGGAAATTGCGGAGAAGATATTTGCCATCGACAGCGACGAAAAATGGCTGCAAAAAGCCGCAGCCGGTTTAAAAAACGGTTGCCCCACCACCGCACACCTGGTGTACCAGCAACTAAAACGCGGCAGCAAATTATCCCTCGAAGCTGTTTTCCGGATGGAGCTCATCATGTCACTGCAATGCAGTCGTCATCCCGATTTTCCCGAAGGCGTACGGGCATTGCTGGTAGATAAAGACGGCCAGCCCAAGTGGCAACACAATTCAGTGGCCGACGTACCCGACAGCTGGGTAGAAGCACATTTCACCGCCCCCTGGGGCGACGGGGAAAATCCCCTGAATACCATTCACGACTTTTAAAGAGGCAAACATCATGGCGAGCATCGGATTTATCGGACTGGGCAACATGGGCGGCCCCATGGCCATTAACCTGCTGAACGCAGGGCATAGCGTCAAAGTCTTCGACCTGCTGGAAGATCACATGACACCGGTAGTGGCAGAAGGCGCCGAAGGCGTTGCGTCCGCAAGTGAAGCGGTCAAAGACGTTGAGTTTGTCATCTCCATGCTGCCCTCCGGCCCCATTGTGGAAAGCCTGTACATTCATAAAGACAAACTGCTGGATGATATCGATACGAAAACCCTGGTGATTGATTGCTCTACCATCGCTCCGGAAAATGCCATCAACCTGGCCAACGCCGCCAAAGCCAAAGGTATTACCGCCATCGATGCACCGGTATCCGGTGGTGTGGGTGGCGCCAAAGCCGGCACGCTTACTTTTATCGTCGGTGGTGATGCGGAATCTTTCGAGCGTGCCAGAACCATCCTCAGTGCCATGGGCAAAAACGTGTTTCACGCCGGTGATCATGGCTCCGGTCAGGTGGCCAAAATCTGTAACAACATGCTGCTGGCAGTGCATATGATCGGCACTGCCGAAGCCTTGCAGATGGGCGTCGATAACGGTCTGGATCCCAAAGTGCTGTCGGATATCATGCTGCAAAGCTCCGGGCGCAACTGGTCGCTGGAATTGTATAACCCTTATCCCGGTGTGATGGAGTCTGTACCCGCTGCCAATGATTACAACGGTGGTTTTCAGGTGGATCTGATGAACAAGGACCTTGGCCTGGCGCTGGAGGTGGCCTTGCGCAGCCGGTCCAGCACGCCCATGGGGAATGTGGCGAAGAGTCTGTATGCCATGTTGAGCCGGCAGGGCAATGGTGGAAAAGACTTTTCCAGTATTCAAAAACTTTTCAGTCAGCTTGAAGATTCATAGTCGCCGGGTTTTAATCCTCCCGAACAGTAAAGACTATCAAGACGGAGAAGGAGGGGGGCTCGTTGGGAAACTTTGCGGCATGGATGCCGCAAGAGTAGCGCACATGGATGTGCTTGTAGCGATTCCCAACGAGCCCCCCTCCTTCTCCGTACGCTCTATTTAGTGGTCGGGAGTCCCCATGTCAAAAGTTCTCGTTACCGGCGCCATCGGCCAGGTAGGTTACAATATCATGCAGGCGTTGTTGCGCCGTGAATACGACGTGCGCCTGCTGGTGCGTTCCGTGGAAAAAGCCCAGCGTTTAATGCCCCGTGTCTGCGAACTGGTCGAAGGCGATATTACCAACAAGGCCTCCCTGTATGCCGCCATGGACGGCTGTGACACCGTTTACCATGCCGCCGGTTTCCCCGAACAATGGATGCGGGACAATTCAATCTTTGAAAAAGTAAACACCAACGGCACCCGCAAAATGGCGGATGTAGCACTGGATCTGGGCGTGTCACGTTTCGTTTACACCAGCACCATTGATGTGTTTAAAGCCGCCGCCGGAGAAACCTATGATGAATCCATCATAGATGCTGCACCCAAAGGTACTTTTTACGAGCGTTCCAAACAAGAGGCGGATAAAACAGTTGTTGCCGCCATGGACAAAGGCTTGCCGGCAATCTTTTTACACCCCTCTGCCGTGTACGGCCCCGGCCCTTTGCTTAAAGGTTCCCCGGGTATCAACGATCTGATTCTCAAGCTCTACAAAGGCCAGGTGCCGGCATTGCTGCCCGGCGGTTTTCCTGTTGTGTACGGGCCGGATGTGGGCGAGGGGCATGTGCTGGCGGCCGAAAAGGCGGCGGTGGGTGAGCGTTTTATTCTCAGTGATCAGTATTTGTCATTGCGGGATCTGGCAACGATTGTTTACGAAGAACTGAATATCAAAAAGCGTTTTCCCATGACCATGCCATTACCGGTGGCAAAAATGGTGGCAGAGCTGGGGGAGGCAGTGGCCAATGTCATCAATAAACCGCCACTGATTCCCAAGGGGCAGTTAACCTTTTTGCAGTGGCGGGCGATACCTTCCAGCGAAAAAGCCAAACGGGAACTGGGATGGCAATCCCGGCCGTTCCGGGAGTGCGTAAAGCCGACCTATTCTTTTGTCAGGCGGATAGTGGATTAATCAGTCCGGCAGGCGATTGTTACTGCAGCATTGCCATGGCCGCCGCCATTTCATCAGACAGATCCTCACCTTCCGCATCGTCCACCTGAGGGTCAAGTCCCATGCGATTGAAGGCAGTAACCGTGTTCCAGTCGAATGTGGTCAGGGGGTGGTCGGTGCCAACATAGCTTTGCAGGTTGGCCACCATGACAATATCGGCGTAGTCGGGTTTTTCCGAGCCGGTGTCCCGTTTGAAGTTCAGGTAGTTGCCGGGAACTGCAATCAGCTCTTGCGGAAACTCCCAGGACTGGAGAATTTTGGTGCCGACCTGAGGGTGAATCCTGTCGATAACTCTTTCCAGGGTAATGGGGTCATTCAGTTTATTCTGATCTTCCGCATAGGTCAGGATGGGCAGTATGCCGATATTGTGAATCAGTCCCGCCAGTGTGGCCTGATCCGGTTTCAGTTTGGTGTAGTGGCGACAGAGTACGTTGGCAATACCGGCCACTTCGGTGCTGTGCTTCCAGCTTTTGCGCATGGTTTTGTCGATCAGATCCGAGGTGGCCTGAAACATCTGCTCCATGGCCAGGCCAGTGACCAGATTCGAGATGCAGGCCATGCCCAGTCGGGCGATGGCCATTTGCACATCCTGAACCTCGCGGGCTCCACGCATAATGGGGCTGTTGGCCACTTTAATGATGCGGGCTGTCATGGCGGCGTCGTTGTTGATCACTTTGGCCAGGTCGGCAGCTGAGGCATTGGTATCTTCGGCGGTTTCCCGGGCCTGCAGCGCTACCTCGGGCAGGGTGGGCAGCACCATTTCATCATTATCGATTAATGTAAGTAGCTCTTGCAGAACACTTTCTTCAACGCTGGACATGCGCGACAGCTCCCTCAATTCCAAAACTTTTTGGCGGGGCAGTACGCGGGCCCCAGACTTAAGTTATAGCATAGGGAGGCGTGAGCAGCCTGAGTTCGGGGCCATCATTTTGTTCTAAGAAGACGCTCTTCGATTCCCAATCCGCCACCTTGAGTAAAGCGCAACCAATACTGCCGCCTTCCAGGGGGCACTGGTGCACTATTTCGCCGCATTTTTTGCCATTGGCGTCCACGATGACGGTGCCGGACTCCGTGGGTGTGTCGCAATGAAAACCGGTGAGGCGTTGCTTAACCTGACCCTTAAAATGAATTCTGGCCACCACTTCCTGGCCCTTGTAGCAGCCCTTGTTGAAACTGATGCCGTCAATCTGTTCGTAATTCAATTCCTGGGGCAGAAAGGCGGCCCGATGGCTCTGATCCACCAGAAAGAGTCCGTTTCTGTCCATGATGGCTAACGCTTCATCCACTCTGCCCACGTCATGTCGGGTCAGCAGGGCTTCTGCATTTTCGGTGGGGGTGACATTGATGAACACATTGTTGGCCTGTACCAGCTCAAAGCCCGGATCTTCGTCCGGAGTTTTCTGGGGCCAGATAAGGTAGGGCAGGTAATCCGGGGCGTCATTGAGTTCGGCGTTCGCGAACAGAATGTATTTCTGAAACAGGGATTTCAGATGATCGGCCTGATCTTCAGGAAGCACCAGCAGTACGCGGTCTTCCCGGGGAAACAGGATAAAGCTGGCTTCAATGCGTCCCTGCAGATTCAGGTGGGCTCCCAGCATGATTTCGCCTTCTTCAACCCGTTTTATATCGCAGGTGACCTGCCCCTGCAGAAACTTGAAGCGTTCCGGCCCTTCAATGGCCAGACAGCTAAACATGGCCAGGGGATAAAGCAGATTGCTGGGCCTGTTGTTTAACAGGTGCTCTGGCCCGGTGGTTGCGGGCTGGTAATCGATTTGTGATAGAACGGCCTGCCAACTCATTGAATTACCTGCTGTTGCTGATAGTAGTTACAGAGATGATAGACATTTTCCCCGGTGATTTCAGCAGACGGCTGATGTGGATTTTGAACTGGGTTATAATTCGCGGCTCTGTTGTTTCTTTTGTAGTTTCGTGTGTAGTTTCGATGGGTGTAGGTAGTGTATGGCGCAAACCGCTTATTCAGAAGATGACCTGAAACGGCTTTCCTGGCAATGTCGCCGCGGCATCAAGGAAGTGGAAGTTTTGCTGGCACCGTTTTTTGAGCGTTTTTTCCGTGAGCTTTCTCCGCAGGATCAGGCCTTGTTTGTGGCGCTTCTGGAAGAGTCCGATGTGGACATGTTCGAGTGGTTTACCCGGCGCGCAGAACCACAGGACCCTGATACCAGGCATATTGTGAATGTCATACTTACACGAATGGCGTCCTGATCTCACCATTGGGCCTTCGCGCTCACTGGCGTTATGGCTGGGCCTGTTTCATGGTGCACTGCTGGTGATGCTGCCCTTTGCCAGCCTGGCCACGGGTTGGTGGCTGCTGCTGGAATGCCTGTTCCTGGGGCAGTGGCTTTATCTGCATCGCCGTTATGCGGCACTTGGCAACAAACACTCGGTGATACGCCTGCTGTGGATGGAAGACGGCTGGATGCTGGAGGATGCCCGCGGTATGCAGGGGCCTTTCCGGTTGTCGCCGGCGTCGCGGATTGGCCGGGATTTTCTGCTGCTGCATTTTCGCCGCAGTGGCTGGCTGGCAGGTTTTGTCGGTGGTTCCGTCACCGTGCCCCTGGTGCGTGACAATATCGGTGATGAGCGTTTTCATTTGCTGCAGATTTTTATGCGCTGGCAACGCCCGGGTGTCCTGGTTCCGGGCACCGGAGACGAAAGCCTGTAGTATGGCAGAGAGTATGGGCAGAGAGTGTGGGTAGAGAAAACCGTCAGCCTTTCAGTGGCTGCTGCGGATCCAGCACGGTATTCAGGGCCTGTTCGGCCATCTCAGGGTAATCCAGCGTAAAGTGCAGTCCGCGGCTTTCCTTGCGGGCCAGAGCGCAGTGAATAATCAGCTCCGATACCAGCACCAGATTGCGCAGCTCGATCAGGTCGTTGCTCACCTTGTAGTTGCTGTAGTATTCCAGAATTTCCTTGCGCAGCAGCCTGACCCGGTGCTTTGCCCGCTGCAGGCGCTTGTCTGTGCGTACAATGCCCACGTAGTCCCACATAAAGCGACGCAGCTCATCCCAGTTGTGGGATATCACCACGTCTTCATCAGAATCCGTGACCTGGGATTCGTCCCAGTCCGGCAGTTCAATATCGGCTTCCGTAAATTTCAGTTTGTGGCGAATGTCGTTGCTGGCGGCAATGGCAAACACCAGGCATTCCAGCAGCGAATTGCTGGCCATGCGGTTGGCGCCATGCAGGCCGGTGCAGGCAGTTTCCCCAATGGCATACAGATCGGTGACATCGGTGCGCCCCTGCAGGTTGGTCATTACCCCGCCGCAGGTGTAGTGGGCGGCCGGTACAATAGGAATGGGTTCTCGGGTGATATCGATACCCAGGGAATAGCACTTTTCGTACACGGTGGGGAAATGTTCTTTAATAAAATCTGCCGGCTTGTGGGAAATATCCAGGTACAGGCAATCCACCCCCAGCCGTTTCATTTCGTGGTCAATGGCGCGGGCTACTATATCCCGTGGAGCCAGTTCCCCGCGCTTGTCGAAGCGCTCCATAAAGCGTTCACCGCTGGGTAAGCGGAGGTAGCCCCCTTCGCCCCGTACCGCTTCGGTCACCAGAAAAGAGCGGGCGTCCGGATGGTAAAGACAGGTGGGATGAAACTGATTGAATTCCATATTGGAAACCCGGCACCCGGCCCGCCAGGCCATGGCGATACCATCGCCGGTGGCTACATCCGGGTTGCTGGTATACAGATAGGCCTTGCTGGCGCCGCCGGTGGCCAGAATCACAAAGCGGGCACTGTGAGTTTCCACACTGCCGGTTTCCAGATTCAGCACGTAGGCACCCAGTACCCGGTTGCCTTCCAGCCCCAGGCGCCGGGTGGTGATCAGATCCACCGCCACATGGGATTCATACAGGGAAATATTTTCCAGTTGCCGGGCCCCTTTGATCAGGGTTTTGGAAATAGCCAGGCCGGTGGCATCGGCGGCATGAATGACCCGGCGGTGACTGTGGCCGCCCTCTTTGGTGAGGTGGTATTCCAGGTGGCCGTTGCTGGATGGCTCCTGATCGAAACGCACGCCCTGTTCAATCAGCCAGCGAATGGCCGAGGGGCCGTTTTCTACCGTATAGCGCACCGCGTTCTCGTTGCAGAGGCCGCCACCGGCAACCAGGGTGTCCTTGATATGGGATTCGGTTGAATCCTGCTCATCCAGTACCGCCGCCACGCCGCCCTGGGCATAGTAGGTGTTGGCGGCTGTCAGAGGGCCCTTGCTGAGCACACCCACGTTTGCGTAGGGGGCCAGATGGATGGCGGCCGAGAGGCCGGCGGCGCCGCTGCCGATGATCAGAATGTCGTGGTCAATGCGCTTGGTCATGGCTGAATCTGACTGTGGGTGGTCATGGAGCGATGGATGATCATAGAAAGGGTACTGGAATTAATTAGTTAAGGTTAACCGTTAATGTTGCGCTATTATAACGGCAATATGCTGCTGTGTTACCAATTTATGGCAAAAGCGGGCAATGCCTTAACAAATGCTGTCGTTTTTGCCGGAACTTTCACCGCCGGTTTCTGTCGTAGAGACAGTTTTGGCTGGTCTTGCCAGCCTGATTTGGGGAGTTGTTGACTGAATGAGCGAGAAAGAAGCTGATCTGCGCTTGGTGGAGCGGGTTCAGCGAGGCGACAAGCGGGCTTTTGATCTGCTCGTGGCAAAGTATCAGCACAAGATTCTGTCGGTGATCGGGCGCTTTGTGCAGGATCAGGACGAAGCCAAGGACGTGGCCCAGGAAGCCTTTATCAAGGCTTACCGGGCGCTGAAGAATTTCCGTGGCGACAGTGCCTTTTACACCTGGATTTACCGTATTGCAGTAAATACGGCCAAGAATCATCTGGTATCCAGAGGGCGCAGGCCGCCTGGTCATGATGTAGAGGTGGAAGATGCCGAATATTATGACGGTGGTGTGGCATTGCATGAAACTTCCAGCCCGGAAAGGAATCTACTAAGAGACGAGCTGGAGAAGACTATTTACGATGCCATCGCAGCGCTGCCGGATGACCTGAAAACAGCGGTCACGCTGCGCGAATTCGATGGCCTCAGTTATGAAGAGATTGCCGAAGTGATGGATTGTCCGGTGGGTACAGTACGGTCGCGGATTTTCCGGGGCCGGGAAGCCATCGACAACCAGATCCGGGAGTTACTTGACTAGCCGCTCAGCTGGCTGGCAGGTGATTCCGGTAAAACGGACGATAGCCAGGTGAGCGCTATAGTAAGCGGTAGATTATTCAAGTGGTAAGTCAGTGGTAAACAACAGGTTAGAACGTAAGGTACACGGGTATGAGTGAACGGTCTCATGAAGAATTATCAGCGCTGATGGATGGCGAGGCGTCTGAACTGGAGTTGAGGCGCATTATCAGCGGAGTCGACGAGGATACAGAGCTGTTGCGCAAGTGGCGGCGCTATCACGTGGTCCGTTCAGTAATGCAGGGCGACATGCGTGAAAGTCAGGCAGCGGAATATACCCGGCTGGATATCAGTGCTGCCGTGTCCTCTGCGCTTGCGGCGGAACCGGCTCATGACGTAAAAGATACTCGTCCTGACTCTTCCTGGCAGGAGCGCTTTCTGCGGCCGCTCAGCAGTGTGGCGGTGGCGGCGTCTGTCTCTGCCATGGTGGTGTTTGGCTGGCAGAATTTTTCCGGCACTCAGGATTCCAATATCACGGCACCGGGCAGCAGCAACGCTGCCCTGGCTCAGGTGGTGGTGCCGGCCAACAACCCGGACAGCGGTTACCAGACCGTATCAGATTCCCAGCGCCGGATTCAGCGGAATGTGGTGAATCAGGCGGATATTGTCCGCTTGCCCTCGGAACAGAATCAGCGCCTGAACCAGTACTTGGTATCGCACTCGGGAAATGCGGCGCTGAATACCGCCAGCGGTTCCATGTCTTATACCCGGGTGGTGCATATTGCCCCATGATCATCAGGTGCTGAAGCAAACCCGGAAAGCAGGATTGGCAATGTCGGCAAGATTGACTTGGGAACAGGCAGACACAGCTTTGATTGGTACACAATACAAAAATAACGATGGTGCGCGGCTTTTGCCGGCGCTGCATTCGGTTCTTCTGGCCCTCGGGCTGTTGCTGATCGCAGGGCTCCTGCCTTCACCGGTGCAGGCGGGTACGCCACTGGATCCCCAGGCGTCCGCCCAGGAATGGCTGGCCCATATGGCCCGCTCGGTGCGGGAGCTGAACTATCGTGGCCGTTCTATTCTGATGAATGGCGATCAGTTGAATTCCGTTGAGATTATCCATGGCGTGTTTGATGGTGAGCCCTGGGAACGGGTGATACACCTTACCGGTGAGCCCGCTGAAATTCTGCGCCGTGGTGATCAGGTCAGCTGTCTTCACCCCAACAAACTGGCCCGGTTCAAGGCATCCGGATCGGCCACCCCTCATAAACCCATGATTACCAATGCCGCAGCGGATACTGTGCTGAGCTACTACCATCTGGCCAAGGCCGGAGCCGGGCGCGTGGCCGGGCGCGACGTGGAGCGGGTGGACGTGATGCCCAAGGATCGCAACCGTTACGGCTATCAGTTCTGGCTGGATAGCGGCTCAGGGTTGATGCTGAAATCCGTGACCGTGGATCAGAACGGTCAGGGGCTGGAGGTGTTCGAATTTGTCGATGTGCGTATCGGTGCGCCGGTTGCCAAAGCGGACTTTGAACCCGATGAATCCCTGCAGTGGGTGAAAAGGAATGCCGTAAAAAATGAATCGTTAGTGGAAGCTCCCGGCTGGCAGATCAACTGGCTACCCGCTGGCTTTGTTATGACCCAGCATGAAATGCGCCGGGTGGGCGATGTCAAAGCCAGCACCAAAGTCTACAGCGATGGTTTGGCGGCCTTTTCAGTGTTTCTGGAAAAGGTGGGGCAGGAAACCCAGGCAGAAGGCAGCCGCACTCATGGGGCCACCACTGCCCTGAGCCGTCGCATGGCGGCGCCTGCCAGCGATTATCTGGTGACAGTGGTGGGGGAAATCCCCATGGAAACCGCCATGCAGATTGCCATGGCTGTGGCGCTGCACGACTAACCGGTTCTGGTAAATCACACCGCTTTTCGTTAAAGTTCCCCTTTGTATCCTCTGCAGTTTCAGGTTGAATTCATGATCGAAGAATCGGGTCGTGTGGTCGCCGTGGAAGACGGCGCGGTCTGGGTGGAGTCCATCCGTCAGACAGCATGTCAGTCCTGTGCCGCCCGCAAGGGTTGCGGCCAGAGCGCCCTTGCCAAAATGGGCCAGCAGCACAAAAGCCATGTGCGGGCTCTCAATGCCTTTAATCTGGATGTCGGGGATCAGGTCGTGATTGGCGTGCCGGAAGACGTGGTAATGAAAGGCACTCTGGTGGCGTACCTTATGCCGCTGGTGATGATGCTGGTGGCTGCCATTACGGCAGACAGTTTCACTGGCGAAGACCTGTGGGTCGCTCTGGCTGGTGTTTCAGGGCTTGCCTTCGGGTTCTTGCTGGTGCGCCTGCATTTTCTGGCTGTCAGCAAGGACAAGCGTTACCAGCCGGTGGTGCTGCGTCATTCTCATGCGCTCGCTCCTGGCAGCGATGATGCCGGCTTCTGCCCCAAAGAAATTATCTGACTGATTTCTCTCCGGTCCCCCGATTCTTTTTCCCTTGCTACTGGAACTTTCCTGAATCGTCCTCATTCTAAGGGTTCAGGTTTTTCCTCTTCATTTGTTAGATTTCTTACAGACAGACAAGGAGTACGTTATATGCCAGGTATTCGTGTTCCCAACCGGCCTTTAACGGTGCAGTACGGGATTCTGTTCCTGATGCTTTCCCTTTTCAGCGCTTTCAGCTACGGCCGTTCCGGTTTGCCGGATTTCACCAAAATGGTGGAGAAGCACACACCCGCGGTGGTGATCATCAGCACCACGCAAAAAGTGCAGGGCATGGCAGGACATCATTTCCGCGGGCCTGTCCCTGAGTATTTCCGTTATTTTTTCGGTGATGGTTTTGAGATGCCGGAACAGGAAAGAGAAGGCCTGGGTTCCGGGATTATCCTGTCGAAAGACGGTTATATTCTTACCAACAATCACGTGGTGGCCGGTGCCGATGAAATCAGTATCCGTCTGTCAGACCGGCGGGTGCTGGATGCCAGACTGATCGGTGGTGATGAACTCAGCGATCTGGCGCTGCTGAAGGTGGATGCCGATGATCTGCCGGTGGTGGATCTGGGGAATTCCGAAAAGCTCAAAGTGGGGGAGTGGGTGCTGGCTATCGGTTCTCCTTTCGGTTTTGAGCACAGCGTGACGGCCGGGATTGTCAGCGCCAAGGGGCGCAACCTTTCCAACGATAACTATGTTCCCTTTATCCAGACGGATGCGGCCATTAACCCGGGCAACTCCGGAGGCCCGCTGTTTAATCTGGATGGCGAGGTCGTGGGTATCAACTCCCAGATTTACAGCCGTTCCGGTGGCTTTATGGGCCTGTCCTTTGCGATTCCCATCAATGTGGCCATGGAAGTGGTGGATCAGCTCAAGGAAAACGGTCAGGTAAGCCGGGGCTGGCTTGGCGTGGTGATTCAGGATGTGAGTCGTGATCTGGCGGTGTCGCTGGGGCTGGACAAACCGGAAGGAGCCCTGGTAGCGAAAGTGCTCCCCGGCGGCCCGGCGGATGAGGGCGGCATTAAAGCCGGTGATGTGATCAGGGAGTTTGCCGGTAAATCCATCTCCAAGGCTGCCAATCTGCGTCATGCGGTGGGCCGTACCTCTCCGGGTACCGAAGTGGAAGTGGAGGTTGTCCGGGCCGGCGATGACAAAACCCTGGAATTCGAAATCGGCGCCTTGCCCCAGGATCCCGCCCAGGTGGCCCGCGGAGGAGCCCCCAAACCCAACGGCAAAACCAGCTTGCTGGGGCTGGATGTGGTGGACCTGCCCAAAGCACAGGCCCGCCAGATGGGGATTCCCGGTGGTGTGGTGGTCAAATCGGTGGAGGGCAAAGCTGCCCGGGAAGCCGGTATCCGGCCCGGAGACATAGTGACCAACCTGGCTAACCAGGAGGTTACAGATGCAGACAGTTTCCGCCGGATCGTGAAAGGTCTGGAAAAAGACAAGTGGGTGCCCATTCTGGTCAATCGTCGGGGTATGCCGGAGTTCCTTGCCATTAAGGTGGAATAGTTCACAGTTTCCCCCGGAATTCAGTGGCTTATCATCCTGGTTTGGCTAATATCTGGTCAGGGTGGTAAGCCTTTTCTTTATGGCGGTAATGACCCGCCACCGGTATTTCAGTAGAATTGCGCGCCAGGGAGACCCTTCCGGCCCGCATAATCGACTCATCGAGGCCAGTGAACGGCCTCTGTCCGCATCCATTGGCGGAAAACCCGACATTTATCAGTGAAGTAGAGAGCCTGTGAGCGACATCAAGAATATTCGCAACTTTTCCATTATTGCCCACATCGACCACGGAAAATCCACCCTGGCGGACCGTTTTATCCAGACCTGTGGCGGCCTTACCGACCGGGAAATGGCGGAACAGGTGCTGGACTCCATGGATCTGGAGCGCGAACGGGGTATCACCATCAAAGCCCAGAGCGTGACGCTCTACTATGACGCCAAAGACGGCGAAACTTATCAGCTCAATTTTATCGATACCCCCGGGCACGTGGACTTTTCCTATGAGGTGTCCCGTTCGCTGGCCGCCTGTGAAGGGGCGTTGCTGGTGGTGGATGCCGGCCAGGGGGTCGAAGCCCAGTCGGTGGCCAACTGCTATACCGCCATTGAACAGGGCCTGGAGGTGATGCCGGTCCTGAACAAGATCGATCTGCCTCAGGCGGAACCTGAACGGGTGATGCAGGAAATCGAGGATATTATCGGTATCGAGGCGCTCGATGCCTGTCTGGTGAGTGCCAAAACCGGTCTGGGGGTGGAAGAACTGCTGGAGCGTCTGGTACATACCATTCCCGCGCCAGTGGGCGAGCGCGATGGCAAGTTGCAGGCGCTGATTATTGATTCCTGGTTTGATAATTATCTGGGTGTGGTGTCCCTGGTGCGGGTACTCCACGGCAAACTCAAGAAGGGCGAAAAGATTCTGGTGAAATCCACGGGCAAAGAGCACGTGGTGGATGCCGTGGGTGTGTTTACTCCCAAACGTAAAGATACCGGCATACTCGAAGCCGGCGAAGTGGGCTATGTGGTGGCCGGTATCAAGGATATTCTCGGGGCGCCGGTGGGCGATACCCTGACCCACGCCAAAACGGCTGACGTAAAAGCGTTACCAGGATTTCAGAAAGTTAAACCCCAGGTCTACGCGGGACTGTTCCCGGTGAGTGCAGACGATTATGAATCCTTCCGCGATGCACTGGGCAAGCTATCCCTGAATGATGCCTCCCTGTTTTATGAGCCGGAAACCTCCGATGCGCTGGGTTTTGGTTTCCGCTGCGGTTTTCTCGGCATGCTTCACATGGAGATTATTCAGGAGCGCCTTGAGCGCGAATACGATCTGGATCTGATCACCACCGCCCCCACGGTTATCTATGAAATCGAGCTCAAGAATGGCGAGATAGTGCAGGTGGACAACCCTTCAGATCTGCCTGATCCCAGCAAGATTGAAGAGTTTCGTGAACCTATTGCCGACGTGAATGTTCTGGTGCCGCAGGATTATCTGGGAAACGTTATTACTCTTTGCGTTGAAAAGCGCGGCGTACAGAAAAACCTGCAGTTTATGGGCAATCAGGTCAGTGTGCAGTACGAAGTACCCATGAGCGAAGTGGTGCTGGATTTCTTCGACAAGCTCAAGTCCACCAGCCGCGGCTATGCGTCGCTGGATTATACCTTCAAGCGTTTTGAGCCCAGCCAGCTGGTGCGGGTGGATGTACTGATTAACGGCGACAAGGTGGATGCGCTGGCGGTGATCTGCCACCGGGACCAGGCGGAATACCGGGGTCGCGCGCTGACCGAACGTATGAAAGAGATCATTCCACGGCAGATGTTTGACGTCGCAATTCAGGCCGCTATCGGCAGCAAGATCATTGCCCGCCAGACGGTAAAAGCATTGCGTAAAAACGTCACCGCAAAATGCTACGGTGGCGACGTAACCCGCAAGCGCAAGCTGCTGGAAAAACAAAAAGAAGGTAAAAAACGCATGAAGCAGGTTGGCAAGGTCGAGATTCCGCAGGATGCCTTCCTGGCCGTATTAAAGGTGGACAAATAAATTATGGATATCGATTTTTCCCTGGTTCTGGTGGTGCTGGTGGCAGCTACCGGCTTCGTGTATCTCATGGATATAGTTATTTTCAGCCGTTTGCGTACTGCTGCTGCCGACAGCTACAAACAACAGACCGGCGAGGAAAATATCGATCAGGCGGTGCTGGAACGTACCCTGCGGGAGCCGGCCTGGATTGAATACCCCAAATCTTTCTTTCCGGTGCTGTTCGTGGTCTTGTTGCTGCGTTCCTTTTTGCTGGAACCCTTCAAGATTCCCTCGGGCTCCATGATTCCCACTCTGCAGATCGGCGACTATATTCTGGTAAACAAGTTTGCCTACGGGTTCCGCCTGCCGGTGATTGGCACCGAAGTGGTGGCCATGGGCATGCCGGAGCGGGGCGATATTATGGTGTTCCGTTACCCCCAGAAACCGACAGTGAATTTTATCAAGCGGGTGGTAGGCCTGCCCGGTGATGAGATCCGTTACGAAAACAAGCGGATTTTTATCAATGGTGAACTGGTGGAGCAGGAATACGTGGCGCAACTTCCGCCTAACCGTCCTGCGTACAGGATCTATAATGAAACACTGGGCGATGTGGAACACAAGATTCATATCGATCTGGGACGCCCTTCCATTCCCTCGCAGAAGTGGGTGGTACCGGAAGGGCACTATTTTGTGATGGGCGATAACCGTGATCACAGCAGCGACAGCCGTGTCTGGGGTGTGGTGCCCGAGAACAATATTGTGGGCAAGGCCTTTGCGGTCTGGATGCACATGCCCGGGTGGGTTCCCAGCTTCGAGCACAATCGTTTTCTCTATGAGTAACTGATAACAATAATTCCGGAGATACTATGAAAAACCCAGCAAAACAGAAAGGTATGACAACCGCCGGTATGGTGATTATTGGTGCCCTGGTGGCTTTTGTTGTGATATCCGGAATCAAACTGTATCCGTCCTACTATGACGACTTTGCGGTCAGTACCGCCATGAAAAATATGGAAGAGGAGAGCAGGGAGATCGCCGCCATGTCCCCGACGGAAATTCGTAATACGCTTAACAAACGGCTCCAGGTGAGCGGTGTCAAGCTGGAAAAGGATCAGGTTGAGATTCTCAAAGAAGATGGTGTCATCAAGATCAACGTGAATTACGAAGTCCGCACCCATATGTATGGCAACATCGATGCCGTGACCAGTTTCTCCCACGCCATTGAAGTGGCCAAATAAGCCGGTTGTTTATGCCAGACATTGCCGTCCTGGAAAAAGCCATTGGCTATCGTTTTAACAGTGAGGCGCTGATCAGTGAAGCCCTGACTCACCGCAGTGTCAGTGGTCGTCACAACAATGAACGCCTGGAGTTTCTGGGTGATTCGGTACTCAATTTTATTGTGGGCGAAGCCCTCTACCGCCAGTTTCCTGAGGCCCGGGAAGGCCAGCTCAGCCGCTTGCGGGCCAGTCTGGTAAAAGGCACTACACTCGCGGATATCGGCAAACAGTTCCAGCTCAATGAATTTGTTAACGTGGGCCCCGGGGAGCTTAAATCCGGAGGCCGGCGCCGCAGTTCCACTATGGCCGACGCGGTGGAAGCCATCATCGGTGCCATTTACCTTGAGGCCGGGTTTGATCGGTGCCAGGAAGTGGTTACCGGCTGGTTTGCGGAGCGGCTGGCAAAACTGAGCCTGACCGATACCGTCAAAGACAATAAAACACGGCTTCAGGAAGCCCTGCAGGCGATGAAGCGTGGCCTGCCTGCTTACAATATTGTTTCCGTAACCGGGCAATCCCACTGCCAGACCTTTCGTATTGAGTGTCTGGTGGAAGGCTGTTCGGGCAGTTTTATCGGTGAGGGCACCAGCCGCCGCCATGCAGAACAGCAGGCGGCGGGAAAAGCGCTGGCCGCGCTGCAGGAAACTGATACCTGATCTTTCATACTCCCTTCGGCCTTCCCCGTGAATGTGCCAGGGGAATCCAACCGACAGCGCCCGGCAGGGCTGATATACTGTCGAAAACTCCATTCCGGGATATTGAGGAATTCAATCCGTGGCAGAAGACACACAGACGGTTACCCGTTGCGGTTACGCCGCCATTCTGGGGCGACCCAACGTGGGCAAATCCACTTTGCTGAACCATATACTGGGCCAGAAGCTCAGTATCACCTCCCGCAAACCCCAAACCACAAGGCACCGGGTGCTTGGCATCAAAACCGATGGCCCGGTACAAACGGTATTTGTGGATACCCCCGGTATTCACAAATCAGAACCCAAAGCCATTAACCGCTACATGAACCGGGCGGCCACATCGGCAGTGAAAGACGTGGATGTGATGCTGTTTGTGATTGAGGCAGGCAAGTGGACGGATCAGGATGACCACGTACTGACACAGTTTGCCGGCAGCAAGGCACCGGTGATTCTGGTGATCAACAAGATCGACAAGCTGGAGAACAAGGCGGATCTGCTGCCTTTTATCGAGCAGATGTCCGGCAAGCATCCCTTCCATGCCGTGATTCCGGTGGCGGCCCTGCAGGGCAAGCAACTGGATTTGCTGGAGCGGGAGATTCACCAGTGCCTGCCTGAGAGCATTCACTTTTTCCCGGAAGATCAGATCACCGATCGTTCCCAGCGCTTTATGGCGGCAGAAATTATCCGCGAAAAAATCATGCGCCAGCTGGGGCAGGAAGTGCCTTATGCCATGACAGTGGAAATTGAGCAGATGAAGCTGGAAGGCCACGTCTGGCATATCCACGGCCTGATTCTGGTGGAGCGTCCGGGGCAGAAAAATATTGTGATCGGCAAGCAGGGGCAGAAGCTGAAAACCATTGGATCGGAAGCCCGCAAGGATATTGAACGCATGCTGGATGCCAAAGTGATGCTGAACCTGTGGGTGAAAGTAAAGAGTGGCTGGTCTGACGATGAGCGGGCATTACGTAGCCTGGGTTATGATGATGTTTGATGCGGACGATTAGCCGACACCACCATGAGCCGCGAGCAGCAATGGGTTAAGGGATACGTTCTGCATTCACGCCCTTACCGTGAAACCAGCGTCATTGCCGATCTTTTTACCCGGGACCAGGGCCGTGTCAGCGTGGTGTTTCGGGGCGTTAAATCCAGTAAAGGAAAAACGGCCAAAGGGCGTTTGTTGCAACCCTTTCAGCCGTTGAGCTTTCTCTGGTATGGCGACCGGGAGCTTAAGACCGGCAAGGATTTTGAAGCCAGTGGTGCAGCCTGTTTTTTCTCAGGTACCCTGTTATACAGCGCTCTGTACCTTAACGAATTGCTGCAGCGGTTGCTGTTTCGTGAAGATCCCCACCCTGAGCTCTATGATCAGTACTGCAATACGCTGGACCGGTTGCAAAGCACTGCCGCTGCGGATGTGGCTGACATAGAAGTTTTACTCAGACATTTTGAATGGGGGCTGCTGACTGATCTGGGTTATGAAATTGCCCTGGATCGCGACAGCGAATATCACTCCATAGATCCTGATCTTGATTATCGTTATGATGCAGACGCAGGCTTTTTACCGGCTACACGACGGCTGGATCCGGCGCAGCAGCATTATTATTTCCGTGGTGCCGACCTGTTGGGTATGGCGGCACAGCAATGGCAGGAACCCGGCGTACTGAAAGCGGCCAAGCGACTGATGCGCCTGGCACTGGCCCCCCACCTGGGAGACAAGCCCCTGAAGAGCCGCGAACTTTTCAGAAAACATCCGCAGCCCCCGGAGAAAAAACGCGAAACCGCTCCGGCAACTGTTAAAGAAACAGCTTCACCAAACAAGGAGAACTGATCCTATGACCAATCCGCAGCGCATTTTATTGGGAGTGAATGTTGATCACGTGGCCACCCTGAGGCAAGCCCGGGGTACCCGTTATCCTGACCCGGTGTATGCAGCCCTGCTGGCGGAAGAGGCGGGTGCGGACGGTATTACCATTCACCTGCGTGAGGATCGTCGTCATATTCAGGAACGTGATGTGCGCCTGATGATGGAAACCCTCAATACCCGGGTGAACCTGGAAATGGCCGTAACCGATGAAATGGTGGCCTTTGCAGAAAAAGTCCGTCCACCCCACTGCTGCCTGGTGCCGGAAAAGCGCGAGGAACTCACCACCGAAGGCGGCTTGGATGTGGTGGGTCAGTTTGAGCGGGTGAAGGAAGCCTGCGACCGCCTGGCAACGGTGGGCGTGGAAGTGTCTCTGTTTATAGATCCTGACAAGGATCAGATCGAAGCGGCTTCCAATGCCGGGGCACCGGTCATTGAATTACACACGGGTGCCTATGCGGACGCAGCCCATGCGGCCGAAGCGGAAATGGAGTTTGATCGAATCAAGCGGGGCCTTGAGATTGGCCTGAACCAGGGGCTGGTGGTTAACGCCGGGCACGGGTTGCATTATCACAATGTGGAGCCCATTGCCGCTCTGGCCGGCATGAACGAACTGAACATTGGCCACAGCATTGTGGCGCGTTCGGTGTTTGTCGGTTTCAAGGCCGCCGTCAGTGAGATGAAACAGCTCATGATCAATGCCCGGATGAAAGCGGTGTAAGCAGGCAGGTATTTCATGATTGTAGGCATAGGTACCGATATCGTCTCCATTCCCCGAATGGCAGGCAATATTGAAAAACACGGCGAAGCCTTTGCGCGCAAGGTGTTGATGGATTCCGAGTGGCAGGAGTATCAGGCTACCCGCCAGAAGGCCAGCTTTCTGGCGAAACGCTTTGCTGTGAAAGAAGCCGCTGCCAAGGCGCTGGGTACCGGCTTTGCCGAGGGGGTAACCTGGCGCCAGATCTGCACCCATCATGATGAACGGGGCAAACCGTTACTGGTGTTTTGCGATGCAGCGCTGAACCGGGCGCAACAGCTGGGGGTGTCCGGTTATCACCTGTCCATTTCCGATGAAAAAGAACATGCGGTGGCTTTTGTGGTACTGGAAGCGATCAGCTAATGGCAATGCCCCGGTGTTCAATGCCCCAGGCCAGCACCGCTTCAATTTCCTGAAACAGGATATCGGACAGCTGGGGCACCTCTTCAAATTCCTCTTTCTTTAACACCTCTTCCAGCCCCTTGGCGGCTTTCTGCAGTCTGGGCACACCGGTGTAGCGGGTGGCGCCGTGGAGCTTGTGAACCTTTTCCAGCAGGTCAGCGTAGTCATTTTTCTCCAGTGCCTGGCTCATGGTGTGCTTGTCGGTTTTCAGGGAATCAAACAGCATGGACAGCATCTCTTCCGCCAGGTCCTCTTTACCATTGGCCAGCTTCAATCCCATGGCAATATCCACCGCCGACTGATGCCGTTCCGGACTGGGCGGTAATTCGACGGGAGTGGGCGAGGCCAGGTCTCTGTTGGTCCAGCGCTTGATAATATGGATCAGCTGGTTTTCGTTAATGGGCTTGGTGACATAGTCATCCATGCCGGATTTCAGCAGCTTTTGTTTTTCACTGGCCAGTGCGTGGGCGGTCACTGCCACAATGGGAATATGCTTGTCGTTGCTCTCCCGGGAGCGGATATGGCGGGTGGTTTCCAGGCCATCCATGCCCGGCATCTGAATATCCATCAGCACCAGGTCGTAGTTCAGCCGGTCAATCAGTTCCAGGCACTTGGCGCCGGAATCGCAGGGGGTAACACCCACCCCCAGGTCTTCCAGCAGGGCGGTGAGCAGCTTCAGGTTGGCCGGGTTATCATCCACCGCAATAATCTGCAGCGGGGGTTCCTGATTCCGCGGGCGGCTTGCTGTGGTATCCCCGTTACCGGGCGCAATTTCACGGGTCAGGCGGCCGCCGGGCAGCTCCGCTACGTAGTCCTGTGAAATCACCTGTTGCAATACATCAAAGGCTTTTTTCTGATTGAGCGGTTTGGGAATCAGCGGCGGCAGGCCTTCGCCTACCATGTCGGCAATCACCATCTGGTCGGAGTGATTGCCGAAAATCACAATGGGGAAATCGATGGTGCGGGCCTTGAGCAGTTTGGAAATTTCCAGGTACATGGGCTGCTGGGCGTTAATGCCGATAATGGCGGCATCGTAGGGAGCCGCCACATCATCTGCCAGCAAATCCTCTTTCACCAGCGCGATGTCGTTGTACTCATGGACTTCAATGTTTTTCTTGGTCAGGGTATTGCGGGCCGCAGCACGCACGGTGTCGTTGCTGTCATAAATCAATACATGGGCCCGGCGATTGGGAATCAGGGGCTTCAGGTCTTCCCGGGAACTCTGCACTTCGGTGCGGAAGGTAAACCAGAAGGTAGAGCCCTCGTTTTCCACGCTTTCCAGGCCGATATCACCGTACATCTGTTCCACCAAATGCTTGGAAATCACCAGTCCCAGTCCGGTACCACCAAAACGGCGGGCGGTGGTGGTGTCTGCCTGGCGGAAGGCATTGAACAGGTTTTCCTGCTGGGCTTCCGACAGCCCGACACCGGTGTCGGTCACCGTTACTTTAATCACTGCCTGGGTATCGCGCAGATCGTCCAGCATGACCCGCACCACCACTTCACCGTACTCGGTAAATTTAATGGCATTGTTCACCAGGTTGGTAATGATCTGGCGCAGGCGCAGCGGGTCACCCAATATGTGGGTGGGCACGTCGGAATAGAACAGGCTCACCTGTTCCAGGCGTTTTTCGAAGGCAATAGGCGCCAGCATGGTCAGCACATCTTCCACCACATCCTGCAGATTCAGGGGCACCTGATCCAGCACCAGTTTGCCTGCTTCGATTTTGGAGAAATCCAGAATGTCGTTAATGATGGCCAGCAGGCTTTCCGAGGATTTTTGAATGGTTTCCAGATAATCATGCTGGGAAGGGCTCAGTTCACCTTTCAGCAGCAGGTTGGTAAAACCGATAATACCGTTCAGGGGGGTGCGGATTTCGTGACTCATGTTGGCCAGGAATTCGGATTTGATCCGGCTGGCTTCCAGGGCTTCCTTACGGGCCAGATCCAGCTCGATATTCTGGATTTCAATGGTCTCCAGGGTCTCACGCAAATCCTCTGTGGCCTGATCCACGTTCTGTTGCAGCTCGCGCTGGTTTTCCACGATGGATTCACTCAGGCGGTTCAGGGATTTTTGCAGGCCGCGTAACTCACCATAGGAGTCTTCCCGGACTTTGGTTTCCAGATCCCCCTTGCTCATGTTGTCGATGGCGCCGGTGATGCTGCGGATACCGGCACCGATCTCGCGGGACAGGTAAAAAGCCAGGTAACCGTTCAGGGCCAGTGCCATCAGGCAGGCGCCAATCACAATCAGCAGTGACTGATATTTTTCGATCAGGCTGGTGGCGGGGGAGATTTCGATCTCCAGCCAGCCCAGGGGCTCGGCGGATTCATCCGGCGGGCGGACAGGAAATATGACTCTCAGTGAGTCTTCGGTTTCCTGAATAGTGGGAGTGAACAGATCGGCGGCATTCCCCGGTATCACACTCACGGTGCCGGGTATCGGCAACATGGTGGGGCCGGCATTCAGAATCGGCTGGTTTTCCAGGTTATAAACCGCAACTCCCCGTATGGCGTCCTCTTCCAGCAACTGTTTCACGATGGCGCTGGCTGTGGGGTTGTCCAGGGTGGCGGAGCCGGAAGGGCCATCCACACTCTTCGCCAGAATCCGGGCATAGTTTACCGCCAGGGTACGGCCGTGGTTTTCCAGGGCTTCATTGATTTCCTGAAAGCGGTGAATCAGCAGAAAGCTGCCCAGCGCCAGACTGACAAACAAGGTTGGCACAATGCTGAAAAATATCGCTCTGCCCCGCAGGCCCCATTTCTTCATAGTGTCGTTTCTCTTCCTGATTCTCTGCCTGACTCTGCACCTTGCGTTCTGTTTGACACAAGCCCTGATCCCTGGAATATCATTTTTTAACAGACCTTTTTTTAACAGACCCTTAGACCGGGTTCACGCAAAAGGGCTGACTATCTTAAAGATCTTAGGTGATATTCGCTACAAATGTGTGTGAGATGTCGTCAATACTGTGAACAGTTATAAGCTTAGAACATATAACTCTGTAACCAATAGCAAGTGACAGGGAGGATTTTTCCGCCCGCAGCCAGTATCATTGGCCGCTTCCCTGAATTCGGCTATGATTGGGCGCCATGAAAGACCAAAACCAAGAATTTCCCACCATCGAAGATTTCGTGGGTAACACGCCGCTGGTTCGCCTGCAGCGTTTACCCGGTGACACCTCAAACACGATCCTCGTCAAACTGGAAGGCAATAACCCTGCAGGCTCCGTAAAGGACCGCCCGGCCCTGAGTATGATCCGTCAGGCCGAGGCCCGGGGTGCCATCAAACCCGGCGATACCCTGATTGAAGCCACCAGTGGTAACACCGGCATTGCCCTGGCCATGGCGGCCGCCATCAAGGGCTACAAGATGATCCTGATCATGCCGGAACACATGAGCGAAGAGCGCCGAGCCGCCATGCGGGCCTATGGTGCCGAGCTGGTGTCGGTGAGCAAGGATGCCGGCATGGAAGGGGCCCGGGATCTGGCGGACGAAATGCAGCGCCAGGGCAAGGGGCTGGTACTGGATCAGTTTGCCAATCAGGATAACCCGCTGGCCCATTATGAAGGCACCGGGCCGGAGATCTGGCGGGATACCCGCGGCAAGATCACCCACTTTGTCAGCTCCATGGGCACCACCGGAACCATTATGGGCACCTCCCGTTTTCTGAAAGAGCAGAACCCGGAGATTCAGATCGTTGGGCTGCAGCCCAGAGAAGGGGCCTCCATTCCCGGCATCCGCCGCTGGCCGGAAGCCTACCTGCCAAAGATCTTTGACGCCTCCCGGGTGGACCGGGTGCTGGATATTGACCAGCAGGAGGCAGAAGAAACCATGCGGGCTCTGGCAGCGCAGGAAGGCATTTTCTGTGGCGTGTCCTCCGGCGGCGCCGTTGCCGGTGCCCTCAAAGTGGCACGGGATGTGGAAAACGCGGTGATCGTTGCCATCATCTGCGATCGGGGCGATCGCTATCTTTCAACCGGTGTATTTCCAGGTTAATTCCCATGAATGTGCTTGTTTTTGATATTGAAACCATTCCCGATGTGGAAGGGGGCCGCCGGGTAAACGACCTGGGGGACAACCTGTCAGACGCCGATGTGGCCAACGCCATGATGAACCTGCGGCGTCAGGAGAATGGGACTGAATTTTTGCGCCTGCACCTGCATCGCATTGTGGCCATCTCTGCCGTGTTCCGCAGTGGCGACAAGATTGCCGTGTGGACCCTGGGGGATGAAGACGCGGGTGAAAAAGAAATCATCCAGCGCTTTTTCGACATTATCGATCGCTTTTCCCCCACGCTGGTGTCCTGGAATGGCGGCGGTTTTGATCTGCCGGTCCTGCACTATCGCGCCCTGTACCATGGCGTGCAGGCGCCGCGCTACTGGGAAACCGGCCAGCAGGACAACAGCTTCAAGTGGAACAACTACATTAACCGTTACCATGAGCGCCATACGGACCTGATGGAAGTGCTGGGTATGTTCCAGCAGCGGGCCTATGTGCCCTTGGACCAGGTGGCCACCCTGCTGGGGTTCCCCGGCAAAATGGGTATGAGCGGCGCCAAGGTGTGGGATGCCTTTCAGGAGGGCAACATCAAGGGCATTCGCGATTACTGCGAAACCGATGTGCTCAATACCTGGCTGGTGTACCTGCGCTTTCTGCTGATGAAAGCCACCCTGAGCCACGATGGCTATGAGATGGAAATCAGCTTGGTAAAAGAATACCTGGAGCGCGAAGCGCGCCCTCACTTTCTGGCCTTCCTAGAAGAAATGAATCAATCCACCCCCGGGCAGTAGCAGTCAATGGCAAGACGCAGACGTAAAAAAATTCCTCAGGAACCGGTGCGTTGCACCATCGAAAGCACCAGCCATGACGGCCGGGGCGTTACTCATATCGACGGTAAAACCATTTTTATCGAAGGCGCGCTGGCGGGCGAGGATGTCACTTTCCAGTACACCGAAAAGCGCAGCAAATTCGATGAAGGTAAAACCCTGGAAGTGCATCAGGCCAGTGATCTGCGGGTAACTCCTGAGTGTGAGCACGCCACCATCTGTGGTGGTTGCAGCCTGCAGCATCTGCAATCCGATGCTCAGGTGCAACTCAAGCAGGATGTACTGGTAGAACAGTTCCGCCATTTTGGCGGTCTGGACATGGCCGAGCTGATGCCGCCGTTGCGCAGCCCCACCAGCAACTACCGGCGCAAAGCCCGGCTGGCGGTGAAGTATGTGCCCAAGAAAGGCGGTGCCATGGTGGGCTTTCGGGAAAAACGCAGCCCCTATGTGGCAGATATTCAAGGTTGCACTGTTTTGGTGCGCGAGGTGGGGCAGATCATCCCGGAATTGCGCGAATTGATCACTGAACTGGAGTGCCACCGTACCCTGCCGCAGATTGAGGTGGCTCAGGGAGACGATGCCACGGCCCTGGTGTTCCGCCATCTGGAGCCTTTGAGCGAAGCGGATCAGAATGCCCTGGAAGACTTCTGTCGGGCCCGTAATTTGCATTTGTACCTGCAGCCCGGTGGCAACGACACGGTGCACCGGGTATGGCCGGCAGAAGGCGAGGAACGTCTGCGCTATCGCCTGGAGGATTTTGGTGTCGAGCTGAAATTTCACCCCATGGACTTTACCCAGGTAAACCCCCATATCAACCGTGATATGGTGGCCCTCGCGCTGGCGTTTCTGGAGCTTGATCCCTCCGACAAAGTGCTGGATCTGTTCTGCGGATTAGGGAACTTTACCCTCCCCATCGCCACTAAGGCAGCACAGGTGGTGGGCGTTGAAGGGGGCGAAGCCATGGTTGTGCGCGGCAGGGAAAACGCGCAGCATAACGGCCTGAATAATGTCGAGTTTTTTGCGGCGGACCTGACCCAGCCCTTTGCAGATCAGGACTGGGCAAAGGCTGCCGGCGGGTTTAACAAGATTCTGATCGATCCCCCCCGTTCCGGCGCACTGGAGATCGTGGAAAAGATGACGGTATTCCGGCCGGAAAGAATTGTGTATGTCTCCTGTAATCCGGCCACACTGGCCCGGGATTCCGGGGAACTGGTAAAGCAAGGTTACCGTTTACTGAAAACCGGCATCATGGACATGTTTCCCCATACCAATCATGTGGAGTCCATCGCTGTCTTTGTGCCTGCGAAAGCAGTGAAAGCACCTGCGAAGAAGTAAAACCCTATGGTAAAAGTCAGAGAAGATCATCCGATACAGGATAACGGCGAGGTGGATTTACAGGCCTGGATACAGCGCCTGAGGGACCGCCATGGCGTCGAGATCTCCGACGAACAGGAACTGATTGACCTGTGCCTGTGGGCCCGGGAACTGGATGCCCAGACTCTGGAAGAACACCCTTGGGCCAAGGGCACCAGCAGTTATAAAACCGGGCTGGAAATGGTGGAGATACTGGCAGAACTCCATCTGGATACCGACTCTCTGAAAGCCGCCGTCATCTATCGCGCCGTGCGCGAAAACAAGGTCACCCTGGAAGCGGTTGAAAAGCGCGCCGGCGAAGACATTGCCAGGCTGGTGGAAGGCGTTATCCAGATGGCTGCCATCAGCGCCGTCATGAATCCCGCCAAAAAAATCGTGCTGGGGCAGAGCACCCACCAGCTGGAAAACCTGCGCAAGATGCTGGTGGCCATGGTGGACGATGTGCGCGTGGCCCTGATCAAGCTGGCGGAGCGAACCTGCGCCATCCGGGCAGTGAAAGAAGCCCCGGAAGACAAAAAGCAGCGGGTGGCCAAGGAGGTGTTTGATATCTATGCGCCACTGGCTCACCGTTTGGGTATCGGGCATATCAAATGGGAGCTGGAGGACCTGTCCTTCCGTTACCTGCACCCCAATGCCTACAAGAAAATCGCCAAGCTGCTGGATGAAAAACGCCTGGACCGGGAACGTTATATCAAAAACGTGATCCGTCAGGTCACCGACTCCCTGGCAGAAGCCGGCATCGAATCCGAAGTGAATGGCCGCGCCAAGCATATCTACAGCATCTGGCGCAAAATGAAGCGCAAGCGCATCGACTTTTATCAGGTGTATGATGTGCGCGCCGTGCGGGTACTGGTGCCGGACATTCGCGATTGCTATGCCACCCTGGGGATAGTCCACAGTTTGTGGAAGCATATTCCCCGGGAGTTCGACGACTACATCGCCACCCCCAAAGAAAACGGCTACCGCTCATTGCATACCGCCGTGCTGGGCCCTGAAGGCAAGGTACTGGAAGTGCAGATCCGCACCAGAGACATGCACGAGGAAGCGGAACTGGGGGTATGTGCCCACTGGCGTTATAAAGAAGGTTCCCGCAGCAAGGGCGACAGCTACGACGATAAGATCGCCTGGTTGCGTCAGGTACTGGAATGGCAGGAAGAGCTGGGGGACTCCGGCATCAGCAGTGTCATTGCCCAGTTCAGTCAGGACGTGGTGGACGAACGGGTGTACGTATTCACCCCCGATGGCCACGTAGTGGATCTGGCCCAGGGTGCCACGCCCCTGGACTTTGCTTACCACATCCATACCGAAGTGGGTCACCGTTGCCGTGGTGCCAAAGTGAACGGTCGCATTGTGCCGCTTACCTATCACCTGAAAACCGGTGAGCAGGTGGAAATCCTCAAGGGCAGCGATGATTCCCCCAGCCGCGACTGGCTCAATCCGTCACTGGGTTATATTCAGACACCGAGGGCCCGTGCAAAAGTATTGCACTGGTTCAAGCGCCAGGACCGCGATCGCAATATCGTGGACGGCAAAGCCATTCTGGAAAAAGAATTTCAGCGCCTGGATATCGGCAAAGTGGATCTGGATGCCATTGCCGAAGACCTGAATCTGAAAGCCGCGGAAGATGTTTATGCTGCTATCGGTTCCGGGGATCTGCGTTTGACCCAGATCCTGAATCTGGTACAGGACGACGACGCCGACTCCCTGCAGCAGGAACTGATTCCCCTGGATGCCCGCCGGCCCCGTATCAGCCCCCGGACCAGCGATTTTGTGGTGGAGGGTGTCAATAACCTCATGACCAACATTGCCGGCTGCTGTAAACCGGTACCCGGCGATGACATCATGGGTTATATCTCGGTGGGGAGGGGCATTACCGTGCACCGGGATGATTGCGCTGAACTGAACCGCCTGCGGGAAACCGATCCCGACCGGCTGGTGGAAGTGAGCTGGAGCAGCATCGAAGACAAGTTCTACCCGGTGGAAGTGTTTATCCGCGCTTACGACCGTCAGGGCCTGTTGCGGGATGTGTCCAATACGCTGGCTAATGAGCACGTGAACGTGATTGCGGTAAACACGCACTCTGATCGCAGCGACAACACCGCCACCATGACCATTACCGTGGAGATCAAAAGCCTGGGCGCATTAGGCCAGTTGCTGGGGCGTATCAACCAGCTGCCCAACGTGATTGAAGTGCGCCGTCATCAGCCCGCCGCCAAAAAGGGCTGATTCCACAGCAATTTGAAAAGAGGCCCCATGAAGCCGAAGATTCTGGACATCAACCTGGACACTGCCTCCGCTTTTGAAAAAGTGGAATACATGATGGCCCGCCTGCGGGATCCGCAAACCGGCTGCTCCTGGGATGTGAAGCAGAGCTTTGCCAGCATTGCATCCTATACCGTGGAAGAAGCCTACGAAGTGGTGGATGCCATCGAGAAAAACAGCATGGATCAGCTGCGGGATGAGCTGGGAGACCTTTTATTACAAGTGGTTTTTCACAGCCAGATGGCCAGCGAAATCGACGCCTTCAGCTTTCAGGATGTCGCAAAAGGCCTTGTGGAAAAAATGGTGCGGCGTCATCCTCATGTATTCCCGGAAGGCACACTGGCCAGCCGTATTGATCCGGACAACCGGCCTGATGAAGCCCATATCAAGCAACGCTGGGACGACATCAAGCGGGAAGAGAAACTGGCCAAAGGGGAAACCCCTGAGGCTTCCACCCTGGGGGATATACCCCGGGGAATGGCGCCCCTGAAGCGGGCGGAGAAACTGCAGAAAAATGCCGCCAAAGTGGGCTTTGACTGGCCGGGTCATGAATCCGTGCTGGAAAAAATGCACGAGGAACTGGGTGAAATCCGTGAAGCCGTTGCTGAACATGATCAGCAGCAAGATGCCGGATCGGATACGGTGGATCACATTGCCGAGGAAGTGGGTGATCTGATGTTCTGTTGCGTGAACCTGCTGCGCCATTTCAAAAGGGATCCGGAAATGGTGATGAAACAGGCCAACGACAAGTTTGAAAAGCGTTACAAATTAATGGAAGCCTGGCTAAAGGAAAACGGCGAAGATATTCGCCAGTCGGATCTGGATACCATGGAAGCCGGCTGGCAGGCAGCCAAGTCGATCAAGCAAGACAGGTAGTTCAGGTAAGACAGGTAGTTCATAGTCGTTCATATAAGACAACCCAGTGTCATGCCGGCAGGATAAACGATTTAAACAGAGGCGGTAAAACAGGCAAAGCAGATGTTAGTGGACCGATTTCAGCGCACCGTTGATTACCTCAGAATCTCAGTAACCGATCGCTGTGATTTTCGCTGTGTCTATTGCATGGCCGAGGACATGACCTTTCTGCCCAGGTCTCAGGTGTTGTCACTGGAAGAAACCCTGCGCATCGCCACCGCTTTTGTCGAACTGGGGGTGAAGAAGATCCGCATTACCGGCGGTGAACCCCTGGTACGCAAGAATGTGATCTGGCTGCTGGAGCGGATCGCTGCCTTGCCGGGGCTGAATGAACTGGTGATTACCACCAACGGCTCCCAGCTCACCAAAATGGCACCGGCGCTGAAACAGGCCGGTATCAAGCGTATAAACATCAGCCTGGACAGCCTGCACCCGTTAAAATTCAAAAGCCTGACCCGCACCGGTGATCTGCAACAGGTCATTGCCGGTATTGATGCCGCCAGCGAACAGGGTTTTGAGCGTTTAAAACTCAATGCGGTGATTCTGAAAGGTCGTAACGACGATGAAATTCTGAACCTGGTGTCCTTTGCCCGTCATCGTGAAATTGATCTGTCCTTTATCGAGGAAATGCCCCTTGGCCATATCAAGGAACACGATCGTGCCCTGGCACTGATGACCTCCGATGAAATCCGCGAACGTATTCAGGAGCATTACGCCCTGACGCCTCTTGAGGAAAACACCGGTGGCCCCAGCCGTTATTTCCGTCTCGACGACACCGATACCCGTATCGGTTTTATTTCCCCTCACAGTAATAACTTCTGCAGCCAGTGCAATCGGGTGCGGCTCACCGCCGAAGGGCGCCTGCTGTTGTGCCTGGGCAACGAACATTCCATGGACCTGCGGGCACTGGTGCGTGATCCGGCAGTAACCGACGATGATTTGAAAGCTGCTATCATTGCCGCCATGGACCTGAAGCCGGAAAAGCACGAATTCAATCTGGAAGAAGAACCCCAGATAGTGCGCTTTATGAATATGACCGGCGGCTAACCCGCAAAGAACAACACCCCACTCAGGAGAAACAGGCATGTCAGCTGGAAAAGAATTTGTTCCTGTGAATATTGCTGTGCTTACCGTATCCGATACCCGCACCGAAGCCACCGACACGTCCGGTGATGCGCTGGTTGAACTGTTGCAGGCCGATGGTCACCAGCTGGCGGACCGCACCATGGTTAAAGATGATATTTATGCCATTCGGGCAATCACCTCCCGCTGGATTGCCGAAGCCGGGGTGGAAGCCATTGTGATTACCGGTGGCACCGGTTTTTCCGGCAGAGACAGTACGCCGGAAGCCATGACCCCACTGTTCGATAAATCCGTGGACGGCTTCGGCGAATTATTTCGTCAGATATCTTGCGAGGAAATCGGTACCTCAACCATTCAGTCCCGGGCCATTGCCGGGCTGGCCAACAATACCGTGATTTTCTGTGTGCCGGGCTCCACCAATGCCTGTCGCACGGCCTGGCAGGGGGTAATCAGCCAGCAGCTGAATGCCACCAACAAACCCTGCAATTTTGTCGCACTGATTACTGCCCGTCGCAAGGCGGCGGATCAGTGCGATTCCCGCAATTAGCGGTTTTCTATTTTTTGGTTTTTTATTTTTATTGCCTTAGGGGCAGGAGGGAAAAAGTATGACAAACAACACCACGGCGTCATTAACGCCGGACAAGATCAGTCTGGAAGACGCCATCAAAAGCCGGCGTTCCGTGCGGGGCTACAAGAATCAGCGGGTCGCTCAGAGTGTGCTGGACAGCATCTTCCAGCTGGCACAATATGCGCCATCCAACTGTAATATTCAGCCCTGGAAAGTGTATGTGGCATCAGGAGAGCTGAAAGAAAAACTTCGCCAGCAAATGGTGGACCGGGTGATGCAGGGCGTGCCTTTCTGCTCCGATTACGATTACCCGGTCAAGTTCGACGGCGACTATCGCCGCCGCCAGGTGGACTGTGCTGTAGAACTGTATAACAACATGGGCATTGACCGGGATGACAAAGCCGGTCGCATGCGTGCTTCATTAAGAAACTTTGAAATGTTTGATGCACCTCATGTGTGCTTTATTGGTATGGATAAACGCTTTGGTGCGTCCGTTGCCATTGATGTGGGCATGTACGTGCAGAACCTGATGTTGTCGATGACCGCCCACGGGGTGGCCAGTTGCGCCCAGGGCAGCATGCGCTACTACCCGGATCTGGTGCGTGAGGCTTTCAGTATTGATGAGCAGACGAATATTTTGCTAGGCATTTCCTTTGGTTACGAGGACACCAGCGTAGCCGCCAATAAAACCCGGGTAGGCCGTGACGATATCAGCGAGTCCGTTGTTTTTGCGGAATAGCAGGGCCCGCTGAATAAAAATTATCTCTAAAGATATTCCTTTTTCTTTTGATCCTTTCTTTGCATTGTCATGCCTGTGTTATACACAGGCATGATTATTGTATCTGCTTAACTCAACCAATCGTCATTTGATTTGGTTCTTTGGGAAAACCGTTTTTGAAAGTAATCTGTATAAACAAACTTTCAAAAACTGTATATGTTGCTGGCGTCCCTGTGTAGAATAGGCGCCCTCACGGGAACTGCTTTACAGGCGCAATGTCTGTGCAGCAAACACCGTGTGTTTTGGGATTTATCGTTGCTTTTAATACTTTGTTTGCATTAGGGAAGGAGTCTTGATTATGAGCGATTCGCTGACTTCAGCATTGAAGGGAAAAAGCCTGCTGATGACAGGCGTGAGCGGTTTTTTGGGGAAAGTGGTATTGGAAAAACTGCTCAGAAGTGTGCCGGAAGTTGACACTGTTTATCTGGTGATTCGGGGTAACAACCGCTACCGCAACGCTGCCGACCGTTTTTACCATGAGATTGCCACATCATCGATTTTTGACCGGTTAAAACAGGAAGACGGCGTTGATTTTGCGCAACTCTGTCAGCAAAAACTGCGTTTTGTGACCGGTGAAATAACCCAGGCGGATTTCGGACTCAGTGCCGATGAATTCAAAAAGCTGGGTCATTCAATCGATCTGATTATCAACTCGGCCGCCAGCGTGGATTTTCGTGAACCCATGGATTCTGCGCTGAAGATCAATGCCCTGAGCCTTTACCAGATTGCCAGACTGAGCCATCAACGCCGGATTCCGGTGGTGCAGGTATCCACCTGTTATGTGAATGGTTTTAACAAGGGAGTAATTACGGAGGATGTGTGGGGCCCGGCCCGCTTGCCCCTGCACAAATCCATCAGTGGCTATTATGAACTGGATGGCCTGATTCAGCGCCTGGCCCGGCAGGTGGAGCAGATCCGCGACAGGCAATTACCGGAAAAAGAACAGCAACAACTACTGGTGGAACTGGGGGTTAAAGAATCCCGCGATGCCGGCTGGAACGACAGCTACACCTTTACCAAATGGATGGGTGAGCAGATCCTGATGAAAGAACTGCAGGGGCAAAGCCTGACCATTGTGCGCCCGGCTATTATCGAAAGCACTCTGAAAGGCCCGGTGCCCGGCTGGATAGAGGGCGTGAAAGTGGCCGATGCCATTATCCTGGCCTATGCCCGGGAAAAGATCTCCATATTCCCCGGCAACAAAGATGCGATACTGGATATTATCCCCGCAGATCTGGTGGCTAACAGCATTATTCTGGCAGCGGCAGAAGCATTATCTGCACCGCGAGCGCATCGTATTTACCAGTGCAGCAGCAGCGAAGCCAATCCGGTGCGCATCCGGGAAATGATCGCGCATGTGCAGTATGCCGCGGAAAATCATTACGATCGCTTTGAAAACCTGTTCCCCCGTAAACCGGAAAAACCTTTTATGATGGTGCCGGGATTTGCGTTCAACAGCATCATCTACAGCTCCTATCATGCGGTAAAAATGAAGAACAAACTGGCGGCGGGTCTGAATCAGACCAGTTCGCTGCGCGCCCAGAAAAATCTGGAAACGGCGATTCAGCTGTCTTCCATTTTTGCCTTTTATACCCAGCCAAGATACACCTTCAGCAACAGCAAGCTGGTGTCTCTGGCGGGGCAGGCAGGCGGCAAAGATGCCCACGAATTTCCGGTGAATGCCAAAGAAGTCAACTGGGAGCAGTACCTGTCTCACACCCATATTGCCGGGCTGGACCGGTACGCTCTGCGGCCCCGCCGTGCCACCGGCAAACCGGAAGTGCAGAAGCGCCCGGCGGAAGTGGCCTGACGTTATCCCGTACCTTGTATCCCGATCATAACCCGGCAGCGCCGGGCCCGGTGAATCCCTGAAGATCATTGGTCCCGGCGACGCCAGCAGGCAGGTTCCATTCCGTCATAAAGTGTGTGACTATATAGTCATATCTTCGTGGCCATGTCGTTATGATCATGCAGTCTTGGTCTTCGGTGGAACAAGACACCAGTACAAGGGTGGGGGAACAGGATGGCATCAGAACCATTAACAGATGGCAGCGGGCTGCCACGGGTGTGTGTGATAGGCGCAGGTTCCAGCGGCATTGCTGCCTGCAAGGTGCTGAAGGAACAGCGTATCCCGTTCGACTGTTATGAAAAATCTGATCGAATCGGTGGCATGTGGGCTTTTGGCAACCCCAATGGCATGTCATCTGCTTACCGGTCACTGCATATCAACACTTCCCGCCGGCGTATGGAATATTCCGACTATCCCATGCCCGATGATTACCCGGATTTTCCCAGCCATTTCAAAATTGCTGAATACTTTAACGACTATGTTGACCATTTCCGGCTGCGGGAGCATATCCGTTTCAATCAGGCGGTGGCGCACTGCGAACGACTGCCGGATGGTGTGTGGCAAGTAGAACTGGCGGACGGAGCTGTCTGTTTTTACGATGCATTGATCGTAGCCAACGGCCATCACTGGGATCCCCGTTTGCCCGAGCCCCGGTTCCCCGGCACCTTTAACGGCGAAGAGCTGCACTCCCATTACTACATTGATCCCACCGACCCCCTTGATATGAAAGACAAGCGGGTAGTGATTGTGGGCTTTGGCAACTCCGCCATGGATATTGCCTGCGAGCTGGGCCATAAAACCAATGCCCGCGAGGTGTACCTGTCCACCCGCAGTGGCGGCTATATTTTTCCCAAATACCTGGGCTCAAAACCTATCGACGAGCTCTGGCGTCACCCCGGTGAGCAGCCCGGATGGTTTGAACGTTTTGCCCGGGAAACCCGCCTGATGCCCCTGTTCGACAAGCTGCTGTTACCGGTGTATCAGTGGATGGTGCAGAGCCGTGTCGGCAAGCCTCAGGATTATGGTTTGCCGGTGCCCAGACACAAATTCGGGCACACCCATCCCACCATTTCCAACGAAATTCATATCCGCATGGGCAGTGGTGATGTGATCCCCAAGCCCGATATCAAACGCCTGAAAGGTGACGCGGTAGAGTTTGCCGATGGTTCCGAAGTGAAGGCTGATGTGATCATCTATGCCACCGGCTATAACATCACCTTTCCTTTTTTTGACAAGTCGCTGATTGCAGTAAAAGACAACGACATTGCCCTGTACCAGCGCATTGTGGATCCCCGCTTCAATAACCTGTTTTTCCTCGGCCTGGTGCAGCCCCTGTGTGCCATGATGCCCATTGCCGAACAGCAATCCAGATGGATTGCTGCCTACCTGACCGGGCAGAATCATCTGCCGTCCCGCAACGAAATGGACCAGGACCGTCTGGCGGTACATCAGTCCATGAAGAATCAGTTCACCACCTCCGCCCGCCATACCATTGAAATCGATTGCCCCAAATATACCTACGAACTCTGGAAAAACATGAAGCAGGGTGAAAAGCGGGCCCGTGATGCTGGATATCAGCTGCCGGTCAGGCCCAATGCGGAAAAGCATGCCGCGTCCGAGCCGGAATCCCCCCGGCAGGCGACCGCCTAGGCTTGCCTGCGGGCTGTCGGGTTGCCCCGGTTGAAACAGATTGTTCCAACAGGATGCCCGATTGATACTTGCTAAAATATAGTGACCGGTCTATTGTTGGCAGCATGAAATCTAAAGGCGAACAAACCCGTGCCCGGGTGCTGGAAACTACTCTGGACCTGATGGAAAAGCAGGGATTCCATAACACCGGGCTGCAACAGATTATCAAGGAAAGCGGCACTCCCAAGGGGTCGCTCTATTTCCATTTTCCGGAAGGCAAGGATCAGATTGCCGCCCTGGCACTGGCCCAGGGGGCCGGAGTCATTCAGGCGCTGATTGAACAGGCATTTTCGGTCAGCGCGTCGCCCCGGCAGGCTCTGGATCTGATGGTGAAAGGTTTAACCGCACGGCTGGTGGAATCGGATTATCACAAGGGCTGCCCGGTGGCTACTGTTGCTCTGGAAGTGGGGAGTAACCACCCCCAGGTAAAGCAGGCCTGTGAGAACGCTTATAATAGCTGGCTGACCGTCATTGCCAGTGGCCTCAAAGAGGCGGGCCTGAGCCCGGCCCGTGCCAGAAAAGAAGCCACCCTGGCGCTGTCCATGATTGAAGGTGCGCTGATTCTGGCCAAGGTACAACGTGACCCGGCACCCCTGAAGCAGGTGGCAAAAGCCATGACAGAACGGCTGGCATCCTGACATAGCAAAACAAGGTATAGGCAAGGGCAGATATGTGCCCTTTTTCTGGCAATAAAAATATATAGACCGGTCTATTAAGATTCAGGCTCCGGTCATAAGGAGAAAGCAAAGATGACTCATGCAAATGCAACAGAACCCAAACCACAGGTATTGGTCACCGGAGCCAACGGTTTTATCGGGCTTTGGCTGGTACCGGAATTGTTGAATCAGGGTTATCAGGTAATCGCCGCCATGCGCAATCCAGAGCAGCGCCGCCACAAATTTCTCCAGCAGATTACGCCACGGGTGACTCGCTCCGATAACTGGCAGGACGACATTGAACTGGTGGCGTTTTCTCTGGGTGATACGCAGAGCCATGCGGATCGGCTACCCGATGCAGCGCATAGCATCCAGGTGGTCTACCATCTGGCGGCAGCGTTTGCGTGGGGGCTGGATCAACACAGTGCCCACCAGGTGAACGTGGAGGGCACGACGTCGCTGTTGTCCTGGGTTGCTGGGTTTCAGAATCTGCAGCGTTTTATCTGGGTCGGTGGTTACCGCGTTGCCCAGGACGACAATCTGCCGGAGGCACAGTTATACCGAAAACTCGGAGCCTATGAGGCTTCAAAGTTTATTGCCCACCGGCGTATTATCGAAACCGTGGAGCGCCTCAATATTCCCTGGACCGCACTGAACCCTTCAACAGTCATCGGCGACAGCCGCAGCGGCGACACGACCCAATCCGTGGGCGTAGCGGAGCTGGTGGATCAGCTATATCACGGCAAGTTGAAGGCTATTCCCGGGAACCGGCGGACCTTTGTGCCGCTGGTTCACGTGGATTATCTGGCGGAGTTTGCTGTAGCGATATTGAAGCGGCCGGAAAGTGCAGGGCAGCAATACTGGTTACTGGATTCCGAAACACCGCCGTTGCCGGACCAGATCCGCACCTTCGCGCAGCACATGGGTCTACAGCCGCCGGCAAGGCAGGTGCCGGTGGCGTTGTTAAAGCATCTGCCGGCGATGATGATGCCTGGTTCAAAAGAAACCTTGTCGTTTCTTGCGGAAGATCGCTATCCCACCACACCGGCAGAAACTCTGGCGAATGACCTGTCCTTGAGCCGCCCCCTGCAAGTGACCAACGTTGGTCAGTGGGTGGATCGACTGGTGGCCGCCAATTTTGGCCAGGCCAAGGGGCAGGCGGGCTCGCAGCAGCCTTCGCCTGAAATTGTTGGTGGGCGTTTTGTCCAAGGAATCTGGGAGCAAGAGATAACCCGTGTTTCGCGCCCGGGCAACGAACAATTACACAACCTGGTATTGCTGCACGGTTTACCGCTAAACGGAGACAGCTGGAATCCCTTGCTGCAGGCACTACCGGATACCGTGGATTACCGAGCCCTGATACCGGATTTGCCGGGGCTGGGGCGCTCTGGACTTGCACCCGCATCGCTGCGAGCCGCCGGCAAAGGATTCGATATCCACTGGCTGGCAGACCACCTGGATAACGACAAGGAAACCAAATTGACTCTGGTGGGACACTCCCTGGGGGCGGGAATGGCGCTGGCGTTCGCCCTTCAGTATCCGGAACGGGTTCGGCAGTTGATACTGGTATCCCCCTACTTTTTGCAACAATCAGCGTCCTGGCTGTTGCGGCAACCCTGGTCGAGCCCGTTGCTTTCCCGACTGGTACCGCCGGCCCGGCTGGTGCAGGGGCTGCATCCGAACGGTGAGCAACACCCCGCCGTAGCCAGTGCGCTGGCATCGTTGCACCGGCCCCGGGTGCGCCGCCATCTGTTCCGTTACCTTGCCATGGTATCCGGTGCTTCGCATCGTCGGGCGATGCAGCAAATGCTGACTGAAGTGACGGTGCCGATCACACTGGTGGTGGGTGAGCATGATCCGGTTGTGCATTCTCTTGATAGGCCCGGTGGTTCAGGTGTGTCAGATGCCGGCCGTGTTGCTGGCTCCCATACCCAGTCGATGGGCCCTGTGCAGGTGATTTCCGGGGCGGGTCACAATCCGCACTTGTCGCACCCGCAGGATGTGGCGACCGCCATTGAGTGGCGGGCAGGGCAATGACACCAATAAACAGGGTGTACAAGCCAAGTCACTGAAATCAAATAACAAACAGGGGTAGTTGCGCTGGAAAACCAATCATCCAGAGCATTCCCCCATAAAGGTTTAGGCTGAGCTGCCGATAAATCTGCAATAAGACAAAAACCTTGCCATTGAGTGATTTGGTTGTAGTGCATGCCTCAACTGATTAATACCAATATTTCCTCGTTAAATGCGCAGCGCAACCTCGACCGGTCTCAGGGGGCGTTGCAAACATCGTTGCAGCGGCTGTCTTCGGGACTGAGAATCAACAGTGCGAAAGATGATGCCGCCGGGCTGGCGATTTCGAATCGCTTTTCGACACAGGTTCGCGGGCTCAATGTAGCGGTCAGGAATGCCAATGACGGAATATCCTTTGCCCAGACTGCAGAAGGTGCACTCTCTGAAGTGACCACTGCGCTTCAGCGGATTCGGGATCTGGCAGTGCAATCTGCAAATGACACCAACTCGGCGACTGACCGGGAATCTTTGCAAGCTGAAGTGAACCAGTTAAAAGCAGAGATCAACAGGATTGCTGAAACCACCACTTTTAATGGTACCCGAATACTGGATGGCACCAGTGGGCAGCTTAATTTCCAGATCGGTGCTAACGCGAATCAGGTGGTAAGCGTGTCCGGTGTTGATGCCAAATCCTCCAGCCTGGGTTCACAGCCCGGTATGCTCCAATCCACCAGTCGCCGGGTGAAATCGGATGACGGTGAATTTTCCGGAGGTGTCAGAGGCGTACACTTCGCCAATCATAGCTGGGCGGTGATTTCAGTCAGCAATTTAATTGTGCGTCCAGACAGTGTGGCCCCGGCTGATGCCATTAATATTGCCGACCAGGCCTATGGCGGTAATATTGATGCCGCAGCCACAGGAGATCTAGTTGATCGCTATAACGACAACTACGGCACTGGCCTGGCCAAGTCAATTGCGGAACGTATCAATACCATTCGTGAATCCGGAGAGGCATCCTTGCAGGGAGTATACGCAAGCGCATTCACCACGCTGGATCCCAGTGAACTCACCTCGACAGATGTTTCAGGCACGGTAACGGCAAACACCGAAACCCATGTGGGTAACGGATCGCTCGATAACGGTGACATCATCATCAATGGAGTAGATATTAGTGCGGTCTCTTTTCAGGCCAATGATGCGGATGGTTCCCTGAGGGCGGCCATTAACGCGAAAAGCGACGTTACCGGTGTTCAGGCCAGCGTGAATGAAAACGGTGAACTGATTCTTTCTGCGGATGATGGGCGGGATATCACCTTCGATTTCGGCAATACCGCACTGGGTGCAGCCGCAAACGCTGAGCGTTCTGTCATTATGAATGACCTGTTTGGCGGAGGGGATGAACAAACCACTGACCGGTTCTCGGGGATGACCGATACGGCCACTGACTCCTGGAAAATAACGGGTCAAATCAGGGTTACCGCTAATGACACCATTAACTTTGAAGGCAGCGCAACCGAGCTCGATGAATTGGGACTGGACGCAACTGGCCTTGCGACTGATATCGCACAGGACAATGTTCGGGCGACCGGCACCATCGATAACGCAGACATTACCACCGTGGAAGCTGCCAATATCACCATTGAGTCGGTGGATAGCGCGCTGTCACAAATTGACGACTTGCGCGCCGGTCTGGGCGCCATTCAGAACCGTTTTGAATCCACAATCAGAAACCTGTCCAGTGTTTCCGAAGCGCTCAGCGCAGCAAATTCGAGAATACTGGATGCGGATTTTGCTCAAGAAACCGCCGTGTTAGCAAAGAATCAGGTGTTGCAGCAGGCTGGTATTTCGGTGCTGGCTCAAGCCAACGCATTACCCCAGCAGGCACTGTCTCTTCTGGGGTAATATCAGGTTTCGTTTTGAGCTGATGTTCTGTCAGCAGCCTTGCCAATGCGGTCATTGGCACCAGATGTTAAAAATCCGTAAGGTGCGGCGTAACGGCCCGGTTTTTTTCTATGATATGATCATGGATATCTGAATATAGCATGGTCCCGGACCTGATTTGAGAAGGCTACTTCGAGCATCCTATGAAATTCCCGAAAGACACCCTGCGATTGATTGCACAATACCTCCCGGATGAGGGGGCCCGGCACCAGATAACGGAAACGGAAGAAGGGGATCGTGAATACACGGTGGACGAACTGGCCCGGGTGGCCAGCACCACGGTACGTAATATTCGCGCCTATCAGGACAAGGGTGTGTTGCCGCCGCCGGAATTGCGTGGCCGCAAGGGAATTTATCACAAGAGCCACCTGGCGCGCCTGAAAGTGGTGGCCGGGTTGCTGGATCGCGGTTACACCCTGACCAGTATCAAGGATCTGCTGGATGCGCTTGAGCAGGGGGTGGGGCTGCCGGAGCTGGTGGGCATTGAGTCTGCCATTTCCAGTCCCTGGTCTCAGGAAGAACCGCAAACCGTGAGCATGATCAAGCTGGCGGAAATGTTTGGTGACGCTCTGACACCGACCGCATTGCAGATGGCCATTGATCTGGAATTGATGAAACCCGATGGCCCCAATATCCGGGTAAGCAGTATGAAAACCCTGGAAGCCGGCGCCCAGTTAACCCAGACCGGTATTCCTCTGGAAGACCTGCTGGATATTCTGCGTATGATGCGCGGCAATGTGGAGCGGGTGGCGAACGAGCTGGTGAAACTGGTGGCGGATCATGTGCTGGGTCAGTATGGCAGCCAGGATCTGCCGCCCAAGGAAGAGTTACCGAAAATTGCAGATCTGGTCTGGCGCCTCCGGCCTTTGTCTGAAAAGGCCGTCAGCGCCGAATTTGCCCGGGCCATGGAAACAGCCGCGAACCGGATTCTGGCAGACCGCCTGGAGGCAATCATCAAGGTACAACGTCCACCGGAATCCTGACCAGTTGTGCAGAGACTTTTACGTAAAAGTCATGGCGGCAATGCCCTGCACTTTCCCCCTGTTGGCCTGTTGCCAGGCCCAGTCAATCTGCTAAAGACAACAGCACTTTAACAGCAGTACGAGAGTGAAAACTTACTTTTAAATCTGTTTTTTATTTGGTTTTTTAAATCATTGATCAGTTGAACTGCTCTACTTTATTGACCAGTACATCGGCGTATTCCAGTACGTGCTGGTTATCATCGTCCCAGGGGTGAAAACCGGGGCGGAAATAATCAAACCACTCGGGAATCACCGAACGGAAGGCGCCTTTTTTTCCCCACAACATTTTGTTGTGTTTCAGCCAGCCTTTAATGTCCCATTGTTTTTTACGATTCCGCACCATGCCCACGTGATAGGGAATAACCAGTGACCAAAAGATGGCATTGGCAAGCACAAAGGCTCCCACCCGCAGGGTATAGGCGCCTGCACCTTTGCCCACGACTTCTTCGTACACATCAAAGCAAACCCCTTTGTGTTCGGTTTCTTCCAGGGCATGCCATTCCCACAGGGCTTTGTAGCGCTCATCGGAGCCGCCCAGCACATGCTCATTTTCCAGCAGCGCTTTTGCCATGACGGCAGTGAGGTGTTCCAGCGCGCAGGTGGCAGCCAGCTGAGTATTGTGCGGCAGGGTTTTCTTCAGGTTATCCAGCAGCACTTTAACGTAGCCTTCGTACTTCGCAACCGGCAGGCCGGCATCCACCAGCGCCTGGTTGTATTCAATATGTTCGCGACTATGCAGGCCTTCCTGACCAATAAAGTTGCGGATGGCTTCTTTCAGTTCGGGGTCATCGATCTGGTCGCGGTAGTTGCGCACACTGTCGATGAAAAAACGCTCACCGGCCGGAAAAAATATGGATAGCGTATTCAGGAACTGCGTGAAATGCAGCCCGTTGCCATTCCAGTCATGAACCCGGTTTTTCCCCAGTTTGAACGAAAGATTTCGCCTGACCGGCATGATCGCCATATTCATAGAACTTCCCCTCTTCACCCTTGATTCAGATACTTCGGATCGGGCATATACACCCTCGCTTAATGATACATATCTTTATGTAACATCAATCAATGTAATATAACTCTCAGGGGGATGCAACTACTCATCGGTTGAAAAAATGTAGCCCGGCCTATCCGGTTTCGGTGGGCTGCTCCGGGAATAACACCTTCATGGGGTCTTTCAGGTCCAGCATGCCCAGGTAGCCGCCGCGATCCTGAATGGCGTCGTGAATCTGATACCCCAGCAATTCCCGGGCTCTGCGGGGCAGGCTCCGGGCCACGTCCGGGGGCGTCTGCAGGTAGTTATTTTCCTCGGTGCGCAGCCAGCCGGCGGCGTAGCTCATGTGCAGGCCACTGCGCCATTCGCTGGCGGTTTGATTAGCGCCACCGCCGTGCAGGGTGGATCCCAGGTAGATAACAGCTGAGCCGGCGGGCATTGCGGCAACCCGTATTTCGGCAGGCTCAGGTTGCCGGTCCCTTTCCCAGCGGTGGCTGCCGGGCACCACCAGCGTGGCGCCGTTTTCCGCCGTAAAATCCACCAGGGCGGTCATGGAAGCCACTTCCACCTCCTTGTGAGGGCGGGGCAAATGAATCCAGATATCCTCGTCCCGGTGAAACGGCTGGGGTGTGGTGCCGGGGCCCCGTACCATCAGGTGCGCCAGATTCAACTGATAGCTGGCGCAGTTGGGCAGCAGTATCTGATCGCAAATGCCCAGCATTTGCGGATGACACATCAGTGAGTCAACAAAAGCGGGTGATTTGCCGGCAACGCCTGCCACATGACGGGTTCTGTTGCCGAAGAAGGCGGCTATTACCGGGTTGATATGCTCAACGCTCTGGTCTGCCTGGTCCAGATAAGGGGCCAGTTCCCGGTTGATCTGGTCTACCGATTCGGCGCTCAGCAGGTCTTTCACAATGACCACGCCATGGCTGTTCAGTTGCTCACTGATGACGGCAGCAGGTTCCAAAGCATTAACGACAGGGATATCCATGGCTCAATCCTCTTGAATAGTTATTTAAAGCGACATATGTCGCCTTTGTGTGGTTGAGATTTGCAGGAAAACAGCCTAAAGTCAACAAGTGTCTTTTTAGCGGGGTGGCATTTTGACAGCAACGGAATATTCACGGGGAATGCAGCGGCCCGGCGGACGCACCGAAGCGGTTCGCCAGGCGGTGGCCCAGGCAGTGCTGGATTTGCTCTATGAGGGCAACAGCCGGTTTTCCATGGCAGAGGTGGCGGAAAGGGCGGGCATCCATCGCAGCACCCTGTACCGCCGCTGGGAAAACCAGAGTGCCCTGATGCGTGAGGCCATGAGCCTGCACGCCGCCCGCATCAAGATTCCCAACATCGGCTCCTGGCCCCGGGATTTGCGATTGCTGATCAAAAGCCTGGCGGACTTTGCCCGGGATCCGGTGGAGCAGGCGATTCTGCGGGCCATGATTCATCCGGAAAATCGCGATCTGGCGGAACAGATCATCGCCGAATGGACCCCGGTACTGATGATGCAGAGTTCTCCTATCCAGCGGGCCAGAGCCCGGGGAGAAATCGATCCCGATGTGGAGCCGCTGATGATAGTGTCACTGATTCTCAGCCCGCTGTTACTGCACTGCCTGGTAAAAGGCGAACCGGTATCAGAAGCATTCCAGGCGCAACTGGCAGAAACCCTGTTGCGCCTGACTCGCCCTGCGGAACCTTGAATTAATTCTGCGGACTGTAAGCGGGGCCCAATAACACCCGGTCAACGAACTTTGCCAGCAGGTCGTTGGAGTGGGGCGTTTCCACCGCATTTTCCAGGACCTTGCTGAGGTGATCATCACCGTCGGTATAGGCGTTCTTGTACACGGTCAGCCGTTCTATCAGTACCCGCTTGTCCACCTCGGGGTGAAACTGAAAGGCCCAGAATGGTTTGTCTTCCACCTTGAAGGAGTGGCTGCAAACCGGCGTATTGGCCAGCTCAATACAGTTTGCCGGGGTTTCCACGGCCCGTTCCCGATGCACTGACACAGCCATAAAGGGATCAGGCGTATCCTGATAAACCGGATCTTCCGATGCGGCAGGGGTAAGGTTGATGGGCAGAGTACCCATTTCAAAGTCCTGTTCGTCCCGCACAATTTTCCCGTGCAGCGCCAGTACAGCCAGCTGAAATCCGAAACAGGAGGCAAACACCGGAATGGATCTGTCCATGCAATAACGCATCAGTTCAATACTGTTCTCCACAAAAGGAAAACGTTCCGGTTCCAGCACGCTGGCCTCGCTGGCGCCGCCCACAAAGACGCCGTCGTAACCCTTCACAATGCCGGGTTCAAAGTGGGGCTGGTCAAACACATTAAATATTTCAATCTGGTCGTGGCGCAAACCACTGAACTGGCAAAAGCTGCTGTGTTCTTCCGCCCGAACCTGGGGGTTGTCGCGGATCTGTATCAGCAGTGTTCGTAAAGATTCCCGGGTGCGTAGCCTTGATGACATCGTTGTTTTCTTGCCGGTTGTTGTGGTTACCAGTCAGCATAGTGCAACCGATGCTGTCTGTATTGATGCAGGTTAGCTTTGGACAGGTTTTAAGGTAAGAACAGGATGTTATGAAAAAGTGCGGGTGAACGCAGCTGTGCGGCATCGGCTAGTGCGCGATCAGGTGTGTCGCGGATTGGTGCAGCCGGTTCTGGTGTGGATGGAGCCGGCTGCCACCGGGATGATGCGGATCAGTCGTGCTTGTTTTTCAGGGTTTCGATCTTGTCCACGTAGGTCTGCATGGCGGTGTCAGACGACATGCCTTCCAGCTTTTTCCAGGCATCCCATTTTGCCCGCTCCACAAAGCTGGTCATGCCGGGGCGCTTGCCTTTGACATCGCCTTCTGTTGCCTGTTTGAATAGAGAATACATATCCAGTTTAAGATTGTTGTCCGGTTTGAAGTTGCCTTCGGCGGATTGCACATAGTTTACGGCGGCGTCGAATTTCTCTTTCAAATCGCTCATCGGGATTCCTTGTTGTTACTTGTGTTGGTTGAATGTTGGCTAAAAGTAGACTGATCTTTGAATGGTTACCTGACTGCTTTTTAACATGAATTCCGGTGGCATGCCATGACGGGATGTTTCGCCAAAGCGGGCCGGCAAGTCAATTTCAGGCACTGTCAAATCCGGTAAAACCTGTTTATAGTTTTGCAACTGTAACTGCAGTGCTTGCAGGCACGGGATTCGATGATGCACTGCTTGTACAAGACGGATCCACAAAAGGGGAACATCATGGCCAGCTTCAGTTTCAGTACCACCAAATCCATTCACTGTGAACCGGGCTGTAGTGAACAGCTGGGAGATATGGCCGTCAGCCTGGGGATCGAACGCCTGCTGATCGTAACCGATGCCGGCATTGCCAATGCCGGTATTATGGATGTTGCCCTGAATAGTCTGTCCAGCGCCGGGATTTCTGTCGCCATTTATAAAGGTGTGCTGGCCGACCCGCCGGAATCGGTGGTGTACGATGCCCTGGCTCTGGCCAATCAGGTGGATGCCAATGGTGTCTGCGGGTTTGGCGGCGGCAGTTCCATGGATGTGGCCAAGCTGGTGGCTTTGCTGCGGGCCAGCGGAGAAGACCTGCCGGCAGTATATGGCGTGGGCAACGCCAAGGGCGCGCGCCTGCCCCTGATACAGATTCCCACCACGGCCGGTACCGGTTCCGAAGTCACCCCCATTGCCATTGTTACCACCGGTGAAACCACCAAGCAGGGTGTGGTGGCGCCCCAGTTGCTGCCGGATCTGGCACTGCTGGATGCGGATCTAACCCTGGGGCTGCCTCCCCATGTCACCGCTGCCACGGGTATCGATGCCATGGTGCATGCCATTGAAGCCTATACCAGCAAGATCAAAAAAAATCCCTACTCCGACATGCTGGCGAAAGAAGCCCTGCGGTTACTGTCCGCCAACATTGTGGATGCCGTAAACAATGGTGGGAACAGGATTACCCGATCGAACATGCTACTGGGTTCCATGCTGGCCGGTCAGGCCTTTGCCAATGCCCCGGTGGCGGCAGTGCATGCGCTGGCTTATCCCCTGGGCGGGCATTATCACGTGTCCCACGGGTTGAGCAATTCACTGGTGCTGCCCCATGTGCTGCGTTTTAACCTGTCGGCCTGTGCGCCACTTTATGCGGAGCTGTCGCAGGTAATGGAAGCCGATCTGCCGGTATCCGGTGAGGCTTTGATTGCCCATATGGAAAGCCTGACAGAGCAGGTGGCATTGCCGCGTACGCTGGCCGAAGTGAAGGTGCCGGAAGCGGATCTTGCCATGCTGGCCAGCGATGCCATGCTGCAGCAACGTCTGCTGGTGAATAACCCCAGGGAGGTCACCGAAGCCGATGCCCTGAAAATTTATGAAGCCGCCTACAGTTAATATTGTTCCTGTAGCTAATCATTGTTATTGAAGCAAGAGAGCCACTGAATGAGTAAACCGCAACGTCCGACCCGCAGTGATTACCATTACTTTGCCCCTATCACCACTCGCTGGAAGGACAATGATATTTACGGGCATGTGAATAATGTTACCTATTACGCTTACTTTGATACGGTGGCCAATCAGTACCTGATTGAAGCGGGTGGGCTCAATATTCATCAGGATCCGGTGGTGGGTTTTGTGGTGAATTCGGGGTGTAACTATTATGCCCCTGTGGCCTTTCCTGATGCCCTGGAAGGCGGTTTAAGAGTCAATCGGTTGGGTAATTCTTCCGTTGAATATGGCATCGCCATTTTTAAACAGGGGGAAGACCAGGCCGTGGCCGACGGCCATTTCGTGCATGTGTTTGTAGAGAAAGCCACCAATCAATCGGTAGCCATACCGGAATCTATCAGAAGTGCTCTGGCGAACATTGCGGTCGATGCGCAATAGACCGGAATCCACTGACATCGGAATTAGCCCTGGCCGTTACCCGGCCGCCCACATCAAAGGAGGTGTGCCATGTCCGCTTTGAAATCATCCTACCCCTATTATCTGGCCAGCGAAGCTGTTTACGCTAATGAAGATCTGATCGTTACCGATAAATACACCGGTGATCAAGCCACCAAAGTTGCCATGGCCGATGAAAAAGCCATTGATGCTGCAATACAAGCTGCCGTGGATGCGCAGCCGGCCATGGCCGCCATGGCCGCTTATGAGCGCCAGGCGGTACTGGATCATTGTGTACAGCGTTTTCGTGAACGGGCGGATGAACTGGCCGAAAGCCTGTGTATTGAAGCGGGCAAACCCATCAAGGATGCCAAAGGCGAAGTGGGCCGCTTGATTGATACCTTTCGTATCGCAGCGGAAGAATCTACCCGCATCAATGGCGAAGTGCTGACCATGGACATCAGTGCCCGGGCCAAAGGGTATTCCGGCATGACCAAACTGGTGCCGGTGGGCCCCTGTTCCTTTATCAGTCCGTTTAACTTTCCCCTCAATCTCGCGGCTCACAAAGTCGCACCGGCCATTGCTGCCGGTTGCACCTTTGTGCTCAAGCCCGCCAGCCTCACGCCCATTGGAGCCCTGGTGATCGGCGAAGTGTTGGCAGAAACAGATCTGCCCAAGGGCGCCTTTTCCATTCTGCCCTGTCGCCGTGATGGTGCCGAACTCTTCACTACCGACGAGCGTTTGAAACTGCTGAGCTTTACCGGCTCGCCGGATGTGGGCTGGGCCCTGAAAGCCAAAGCCGGCAAAAAGAAGGTGGTGCTGGAACTGGGCGGCAACGCAGCCTGTATTGTCGACGAGGGAGTGGATCTGGAAGATGCAGTGGCGCGCCTGATGGTGGGGGCTTTTTATCAGAGTGGGCAAAGCTGTATCGGTGTGCAGCGCATTCTGATTCATGAATCTGTATACGACCAGATGAAACAGAAACTGGTGGCCGGCGCCGGCAAACTGAAAATGGGCAATCCCATGGATGAAGATACTTTTATCGGCCCCATGATTTCTGAAAAGGAGGCTCAGCGTCTGGAAGGCTGGATTCAGTCCGCCGTGGATAAAGGCGCTACCATTCTTTGCGGCGGCGAAAGAAACGGTGCCATGTTGCAGGCCACCCTGATGGAAAACGTGGATCGCAATGAAGATTTATATGCGGAAGAAGCATTCGGGCCGGTAGCAATCCTGTCTTCGTTCAGTTCCTTTGATGAAGCCTTGCAGGAAGTGAACGACAGCAAGTTCGGTTTACAGGCCGGCGTTTTCACCAACCATCTTTACCGCGCCCAGAAAGCCTGGGACACCCTGGATGTGGGCGGTGTGGTCATCGGTGATGTGCCTTCCTGGCGGGTGGATCATATGCCTTATGGCGGTGTGAAGGACAGTGGCCTGGGTCGCGAGGGCATTCGCTATGCCATAGCCGACATGATGGAACACCGGCTGATGGTTATCCGTAATCCATCAGCCTAGGGCAAAACCCTGTACCAGCACCAGCCCGGTTAATACCACCATCAGCATGGTGGCATAGTGGTTCAGTTGCCGGGCGTTAAGTTGTTGTTTGGCGCGGAATGGTTCTGCGCCGAAGCGTTCCTGTGAGTTCTCTGTAGCTTTGTTCATTGTCTCACCTGACAGGCCTTGGATTTGAAACAGGCTATTCAGTGTTTATGACAAATTAATTAATGCAAAGTGACAGAGAATTCAAGTCCTGAACCGCCGACAGCCACAGAAGCAGCCTATTCGACCGGTTCCACCTTCTTGTCGCTGTTCATTGCCCTTGGGCCGGTGAAATTCGCAGGCCCCTGGGTTTTTTCATAGTGTTCCAGTTTTGATTTTATGTCGGCCAGCGTGGCCACTTTTTTTTGTTCCGGCTCGGAATGGTTGTTTTTTAATACGCGCTTCAATTTGTAGCCGAGCCTTTTGAAGGTTCGCCGTTTGTTTAACACGTTGTTGGTCCTCATCATTCGCTGCAAAATGTGGGGGATACAAGCGGTGCGCCCTGATCACACTGAATGTCCCACGAAAGACTTAATAGATTTATAAGTAAGAATGTTTTATTTTTTTATGCAAAATCGGAATAAGTTTACCTAACTGGTTTTTTTGTCGCCAGCCCCATGTTATTAATTAGCGCCATTTTGTGAGGTGATTAACGATGGATCTGGAGAAAATTCGCCAGGGCTTCGGGTTTCTGGCCGATGAGCAGCAATGGCGCCACTTTCATTCCCCGAAAAACCTGTCCATGGCACTGATGGTGGAAGTGGGGGAGTTGCTGGAGCATTTTCAGTGGCTTACTGATGAAGAGTCCCGTGATCTGAAAAACCACCCCGACAAGCAAACGGCGGTGGCAGATGAAATGGCCGATGTGTTCATGTACCTGCTGGCACTGTCAGACCGGCTCGATGTGGATCTGGAAACCGCGGTGCAGCGAAAAATGAAAAAACTGCTGGAAAGGCATCAACACAACCTTCAACAAGACCCTCAACACAACCATGACCAGTGATACGCCCCTGGAAGACCGCAATTTTGATGATCTGGCGGATCGTTTTGCCCGCAATATCCAGAACAGTCTGAAAGGGCAGATACGGTTTGCCGTGGTGGAACGGGATCTGGAAGAAACGGTACCTGAGCTGATACAGGGCAAGCCCCTGCGAATTCTGGATGCCGGCGGTGGCCTGGGAGCATTTGCCCTGCAACTGGCCCGGCAGGGCCATGAGCTGGTTTACTGTGATATTTCCGGCAAAATGCTTAACATGGCTCGCCAGCAGGCGGAACAGGAAGGGCTGGCGGACAGGCTCCGTTTTTATCATGAGCCGGTGCAAACCTTGATTCAGCGGGATCAGCAGTTTGATCTGATCCTGTTTCACGCTGTGCTGGAATGGCTGGCCAATCCCAGGGATGTGCTGGATCAGATACTCACGGCCATGGGCCCGGGTACAAAACTCTCATTGCTTTTTTACAATGAACGCAGCATTGTGTTCCGCAATTTACTGAGGGGAAATTTCTTCCGGGCAATTTCCGATACCCAGCGGGGGGATAAAGGCTCGCTCACGCCCCTGCACCCCCTGAATCCGGACGATGTCAGAGCCTGGATTGCAGCGCATGATACCCGTCTGCTGTGCGAAAGCGGAGTCAGAACCTTTTTTGATTACGCAGAAAAGCCCCGCCTGGCACGGCGGACGCCGGAACAGATTATGGAAATGGAAATACGTTTTTCCCGTCAGTTACCGTACCGGGAGCTGGGCCGGTACTACCATTTGGTAATTGATAAACAACAGGTGCCCTATGATCGATAAATTACTCAGCCGCATGAGTCTGTTTTTATGGCTGTCTATTGCGCTGACTGCGCTCTTTCCGCTGGTGGCTCTGGGAGCCAAGTGGGGGCTCTGGGATTTCCGCACCGCATTTTCTTTGTTGATGGGGCTGACTGTCACAGGCGCGGTGTTGCTGGGTATTGTGGGCTTTGGGTTGGTGGCGAGTATTAACCGGGGGCATCAGACCGCCAAGCACTCCGCCACGGCCGCTGTTCTGATTCTGGTGTTGCCTATGGCCTATGTGTTTTCCAATGTGTACAAGGCCAAATCCCTGCCCATGATTCATGACATTTCCACCGACCTGCAGATGCCCCCGGCGTTTGTTCATGCGCCGGAAATACGCGGCGATGCCGAAAATGCTCTGGAGTGGAATGCCGAAACAGTACCTGCCCAGAAGGAAGCCTACGCCGATATTCAGCCGATCTATCTGGCCATGCCGGTCAGCAAGGCCTGGTCCATGGTGGAGCAGACCATTATGAAACTGCCCTGGGAACTTACCTACCACAGTCGCGAAAAAGGAATTTTTGAAGCCACCTCCACCAGCTTCTGGTTTGGTTTTGTGGATGACATCGTGATTCGCCTGACCGCCGAGGGCGACAAAACCCGGGTGGACGTGCGTTCTGTATCCCGGGTGGGGAAAAGTGATTTAGGTAAAAACGCCCAGCGAATCCGTTTCTTTCGCCAGGCGTTGATCGCCACCGCAGGAAGCTGATCAGGTGCTCCTGCGAGTGACATAAAAGGCCCTTATAATTCAACAGGTTGGCGTTTGCCGGGGAATCAGCTGGCAGGCCGCCCGGGGAGCGGAACACCCGCCGCTGGTGTACAAACCTTAAGCTATGCAACAGCCAGCCATGAGCTATGCTTTAAGGGTTCCCTAAATCTTTTCGAGCTCAGAAAAAGACAAGAATCCTGATGAATTGGACGGGGCGCGCTCTGTGCGTCATACAGCTGGTTTTATGTGCTTTCAGCGCCCTTGCAGATAACGGTGCTTTTGCGCCCGTGTCCCTGAATCCCGCCATCGAGAAAGTGGACCTGGCTTCGCATCTGGATTACCTGGAAGATCGCAACCGTCTGCTCACGCTCAACGATCTGTTACAGCAATCTCCCACCGGGCTTAACTGGCAACGCAGCCGGGAGATTCCCAATTTTGGCTATACCCAGTCGGCTTACTGGTTCCGCATCAGTCTGGACAACCTCAGCCGGATGGATGAACCCCTGTTGCTGGAAGTATCCTACCCCTTGCTGGATTCCATTCGTGTGTTTTATGTGGTGAAAGGGCGCAACCTCGAATCCTACCAGACCGGTGATGCTTATGATTTTACCGGGCGCCCCATCAGTCATCGTAACTTTGTTTTTCCCGTACCGGAAACCAGCGCCGATGAAATGGAAGTCTATTTCCGCCTGGAATCCGATGGCACGGTGGAACTGCCGCTGGTGCTGTGGCAGGAAACCGCGTTCTGGGAAAAAGAGCAGCCCATACTGATCGTTAAAGGCGCTTACTACGGCATTATCATGATCATGGTGATCTATAACCTGTTTATTTACGTGTCGGTGCGGGAAGCCAGTTATTTTTATTACGTGTGTTATGCGCTTTTCCTGGTGCTGTTTCAGCTGGGAATAGACGGCACCGCTTACCAGTTTTTGTGGCCCGGGTCGGCTGCCTGGCATGGTGTGAGTTTTATTATTTTTTCAGCCTTTACCCTGAATTTTCTCTGCCTGTTTTCCAACAGCTTTCTGAAACTGCAGCAGCGTAATCTGCTGGCTTCCCGCGCCATGTTGCTGGGCAGTATTGTGATGCTGATCTGCACCGCCGGCGCCCTGATTCTGCCTTACCGGCTGGCCATGCAAATGGTGGTTGCCCTGGCCATTCCCATCAGCCTGGGCTGCTTTTCGGTGGGTATCTACATGTTGGTCAAAGGCGTTACCATTGCCCGCTATTTTATTTTTGCCTGGACGGCGTTTCTCAGTGGCGTGATCGCACTGGCGTTAAGCAAGATCGGTCTGCTGCCCATCAACTTTTTTACCAACAATGCCTTGCAGATCGGTTCGGCCATTGAAGTGGTGCTCTTTTCACTGGCGCTGGCAGACCGTATCAATACCGACAAAAAAGAAAAACTGGTGGCCAAGCAGGATGCCATCAACAACCTGAAAAAATTCAAATCGCTCTACGACAATGCCATAGAAGGTATTTTTCAGTGCACCCTGGAAGGGGATTTTCTCAGCGTAAACCCGTCCATGGCACGGTTCATGGGGTATCCCAGCGCCGATGAGTTTCTGCGTCGAATCGGCAGCGGTGAGCATCAGGTGTTTCTGGATATGGGGCAGTATCATGAATTCCGGCGGGCGGTACTGGAGCGGGGCCAGGTGCTTAACTATGAAGCCCAGGGATACCGGCGGGACGGAGCGCCTTTCTGGTGTTCCTTGTCGGCGAAACTGGTCAATGATGATTTGATCGAAGGCTTTGTGGTGGATGTGACCGACCGCAAAACCAGTGAAGAACAGCTGACGTTTCTGGCCCGTCACGACCCCCTGACCGGGCTGGTAAACCGCCGCGAATTTGAAATACGCCTGGAGCGCGCGCTGATTACCGCCCGGCGTGAAAGCGTGTCCCATGCGCTCTTATATATGGATCTGGACCAGTTCAAACTGGTGAACGATACCTGCGGTCATATTGCCGGTGATGAACTGCTACGCCAGATTACCATTCAGCTGCAGGACCATATGCGCAGTATCGATACGCTGGCGCGATTGGGTGGGGATGAGTTTGGCGTGCTGCTGGAAAACTGCAGCAAGGAAGACGCCACCAATGTGGCCCACAAACTGCGCCAGCTGATTCAGGATTTTCGCTTTGCCTGGGACAACAAGGTATTCACTCTGGGGGTGAGCGTTGGCCTGGTGAGCATTGATGATAAAACCGAATCAATAAAAAGCCTGCTGAGTCTGGCGGATGCCGCCTGTTATGCCGCCAAGGATGCGGGGCGTAACCGGGTGCATGAATACACGCCGGAAGACTGGGAACTGGCCTCCAAGCAGCGGGAAATGCAATGGGCGTCGCGCATTACTCAGGCGCTGGAAGAGAATCGTCTGGTGTTGTACAAGCAGGAAATCAGCCGGGTTGCCGAGGGTGATGAAAACACAGAAGAGGGCGCTCATTTCGAGATACTGGTGCGTATGCTGGACGGCGAAGTGGAGGTGTATCCGGGTGCCTTTATACCGGCGGCGGAGCGTTATAATTTAATGCCGGCACTGGATCGCTGGGTGCTGACAAAAATGTTTGCCTGGCTGGACCACGAGGCGGACCGCCTGGATCAGTTGTCGGAATGTGCGATCAATCTGTCCGGGCTTACCCTGAGTGATGACGATTTTCCTGAGTTTCTGCGGGAGCTGTTCAGGAGCCATCCGGTACCACCGGAAAAGGTCTGCTTTGAAATCACCGAAACGGTGGCCATGACCAACCTCACTAAAACCATCGAGTTTATCAATGAGTTCAAACAGTTCGGTTGCAAGTTTTCCCTGGATGATTTTGGCAGCGGTTTTTCTTCATATGGCTATCTGAAAAACCTGCCGGTGGATTATCTGAAAATCGATGGCACCTTTGTCAAGGATATCTGTGACGATCCCATTGACTATGCCATGGTGGAATCGATCAATCGTATCGGGCACGTGATGGGCAAACGCACCATTGCCGAGTTTGTGGAGTCTGAGGAAATTCTGGAAAAGCTGCGTACGCTCGGTGTGGATTATGCCCAGGGGTACTGGATCAAGCGGCCGGAACGGCTGGAATCCTGAAGCACCTGTTTTACTCCGGTTTACTTTCAATTGTCATAAAAGTGACACAATTAACCTGTGCTTTGTATGGTAGCTTTAGGGGTTTTCCATACATATCTTATGCGCCCTTAAATTGCAGCCTTAAATAGAGCCCATGAATGCACATGTTCAGGACACTGTCCGCCTGAAGGCAGTAGAAAAAATCAGAGAAACCCTCAGCAACTGGGACCAGCATCCCATGGCGGAGGATTCCATTCACCAGCTGCGGGTTTGCACCAAGCGCTTGCGGGCCTTTCTGCGGGTGTATCCGTCTTCAGTGGATATTGCGCCTGCCAGCCAGGATCTGAAACTGCTGGCAGACAGTTACGCCAGTGTGAGGGATGCCCAGGTGTCATACGCCACCCTGAATCAGTTGATTCAGGGCTGGAGCGACAAGAAGCGCAAGAAACATCGGGAAGTCATCGATTTTATTGCCCATCAAAAACGTCAGCAGGAAGCAGAGGTCACACCGCGAGAGCCCCATCAGGCCCTGGAACAGGTGATGCTGAACTGGCCGCGTCTGGAAGCCGCCACAGGCACCGATAACGACAAGGCGCCTGATGATGCGGCGGTTACGGCTGAAGGTATGAAACGGCTTTACCAGAAAGCCCGGCAACTGGGACACAAAGCGTTACAGTCTGACAAGGACGAAGCCTTTCATGCCTGGCGAAAATGGGTAAAGTACTGGCTGTATTGCCTTACCGGCTTGTCGCCAGGCAAGGTGCCGCCGGGTTACAAGAAACGTTTAAAGCGTTTGGGCGATTCTCTGGGTGTATTCCACGACATTTGCGTGCTGGAAGAAAACCTGAAAAGCCCGGACGTGTTCCATGAATTTGGTAAAAGCCTGAAACCGTTTTACAAACTGATCCAGGCGGAAAAAAAGCGCATGAAAAAGTCTTACAAAAAAGCTTATAAAAAACTCTTCAAGCTGCCGCCGAAACAGCGTGACCTTTTGCTCGGTATCAGCTGATGCGTTATCTCACCCTGGTGCGCCACGGCAAGTCCAGCTGGGATTACGATGGCCTGCAGGATTGTGAGCGGCCCTTGAACCGGCGCGGTCAGAAAGATGTGCCTGCCATGGCCTTGCGTTTTGTGGGCCGGGGCCACCGGCCGGATTATCTGCTGTCCAGTTTTGCCACCCGGGCATTAACCACCGCGCGAATGTTTGCCCGCCAGTTGCGTTATCCCGTTGAGCGCATTCGCCTGAGTGAAACCATTTATGAGTGCTCGGTGGACGATTTATACCAAACCGTAAGCAAGTTGAATGATCAGTACCTGCATGCCTGCCTGTTCGGCCACAACCCGGGGTTTACGGTTTTTACCAATGATCTGTGCGGTACGGATATCGACAACATTCCCACTACCGGGATTGCCCATATCCAGCTGAATATTGACAGCTGGGATCAGGTTGCGCCCGGTTGCGCCGAGCTGCTGGAATTTGATTACCCCAAAAAGCGCAGTTCTTGATAAAGTTCACCGCTCAATAAAATACAACCCTTACTTTTTACGTCAGGGAATTAGCGATCTTGGCACTGGTTGTTGTATGCCGTTTTATTCTTCTGTCAACAGATCATCCATTACCGCTTTCAGAAAACGTGCAGCTTCACCCCCGGTGATAGCCCGGTGATCAAAACTCAATGCCAGTGGCATTACCGGATGTATCACGGGATTGCCTTCAAAGGCCACCACTTCCTCCTTGATCTTGCCGGCACCCAGTATGGCCACCATGGGCGGCACTATCACCGGGTTACCGTAGCGGCCGGCAATGGTGCCGTAGTTGGACAGGGTAATGGTGGCGCCGATCATTTCTTTCGGCGGAATGGTGCGGGCTTTGACATCGGCTCTTAAACGATTCAGACCTTCCCGCAGATCCTCCATATCCCGGTGGCTAATATCCCGCAGTACGGGCACAAATAATCCATCCGGCGTGTCCACGGCAATGCCCAGGTCAACCTTATCGAGAATTCGTATGCTCATGGCGTTGCCGTCGTACCAGGCGTTCAGATTGGGTTCTTCTTTGCAGGCTCTGGCAATGGCACGCACCAGTCGCATGGTGGGGTCCTGCCCCGGATACCAGCGGTGAATATCCACGTCATCATTGATGGTGACTTTCACTACCTCGCGGTGGGCTTTTTCCATGTTCTTGGCCATGGCTCTGCGCACGCCCCGCAACGGCGTGGCTTCACCAAAATCCTTCACCATTTGTGCGGCACGTTCCACATCCTGGGCGGTAACCATTTTATGATTGCCGGTGCCTTCTACCTGGCCCAGGTCCACATTCAAACGTTTTGCCAGGGCGCGGATAGCGGGTGTAGCTAAAGGGTGATGCTGGTTGCTGCTGTCGGCACTGCCGATAATAAACTGGTCTTTTTCGGCTTCATCACCAGCGCTGGACATTTTGCCCACTACGGTGCCGGTGTCCTCCTGTTCCTGACCGGCGTATTCCACCAACGGTTCGCCGATATGCACTATGTCGCCTTCTTCGCCAAAGCGGGCGGCAATCTGGCCGGTTTGGGGCGAGGGGACATCCACAATGGCCTTGGCGGTTTCAACTGACACAATAATCTGGTCCGTTTCCACCGAGTCGCCGGGTTTGACATGCCATTCCACTATCTCTGCTTCCTGAAGGCCTTCCCCCAGGTCCGGCAGTTTGAAATATTTCATGAGAACTCCAATGTGTTTTTCACAGTGTCCGTAATGTCTTTCACACTTGGCATATACAGGTTTTCATTTTTAAAGTAAGGCATCGGCGTGTCATAGCCGGTTACCTTGGCTACGGGCGCCTGCAAATACAGCAGACCCTCTTCTGCCAGTCTGGCAGAAATTTCAGATCCCACACCAAAACTGCGCGCTGCTTCCTGCACAATCACGCAGCGACCGGTTTTGCGCACCGACATCAGAATGGTGTCCATATCCAGGGGGCTGATGGTGGCCACATCGATCACTTCCGCATGAATGCCGTCGTCAGCCAAGGCTTTGGCCGCTTGCAGGGTTTCGTGCACCATGGCGCCCCAGGTCACCAGGGTAATATCGGTGCCCTGGCGCAGGGTAAAGCAGGTATCCAGGGGCAGGCCCTGGCCGTCGTCGTTGATTTCCTGTTTCACCATGCGGTAAATGCGTTTCGGCTCCAGAAAAATCACCGGGTCCGGATCCTGAATGGCACTTAACAGTAGGCCGTAGGCGCGGGTGGGGGATGAAGGAATCACAACCCGCAAACCGGGAATGTGAGCAAACAGGGCTTCGGTACTTTCGGAATGATGCTCCGGTGCGTGTATGCCGCCACCGTAAGGTGCCCGCAACACCATGGGGCAACTCAGACGCCCCCGGGTGCGATGACGCATACGCGCCGCATGGGATACCAGGTGTTCCACCGCGGCGTAAATAAATCCCATAAACTGGATTTCCGCCACCGGGCGCAGGCCCTGGGTGGCCATGCCCACCGCCAGGCCGGCAATCAGGCTTTCCGCCAGGGGCGTATCCATAACCCGTTTGCAGCCAAAGGTTTCTTTTAATCCGGCGGTGGCGCGGAACACGCCGCCGTTAGTGCCCACGTCTTCGCCCAGCACCACCACGTTCTCGTCGTCGTTCATGGCGCGATGCATGGCCAGGTTAACGGCTTCCACCAGCGTCACCACTTTGGTTTGCGACAGCTCGGCATTTTCACCGTTTTTCAAATGCTCATTAATGCCCATGGTGAATTCCTCCTGCCGCTTTTGCGATAAGTTCTGCCCGTTGTTTCTGATACTGGTAGGGCAGTTCTTCATAAAGATAGTCAATCAGTTCGTGGGCTTCCTGAGGCGGAATACTCAGGTATTCGTTAACCTCTGCTTCGATCACTTCCTGGCAATGGCGCAGCCAGTCGGTTTCCGCATTCGGTGACCACAGGCCTTCGTTGTGCAGATAAGTCTGCAGGCGTTTGATGGGTTCTTCTTCCCAGGCCTGGTTTACTTCAGCGGCGTCGCGATAACGGGTGGCGTCGTCAGCGGTAGTGTGATCACACAGGCGGTAGCTTTCCGTCTCGATCAGTGTGGCTCCTTTACCCATGCGGGCTTTTTTCAGGGAATGGGACACAGCAGCATAGACGGCAATAATATCGTTGCCATCCACCCAGATACCTTCAATACCCGCTGCCTGGGCCTTGGCGGCAATGTTGAGTGAGCTGGTCTGCAAAGAACGGGGTACGGAAATAGCCCAGTGGTTATTGTTCACCACCATCACCAGCGGCAACTGCCAAACACCGCTGACATTCATGGATTCGTAAAAATCACCGCGGGATGTGGCGCCTTCACCGCAGGTGGCCACCACGGCCCGTTTTTCACCGCGGATTTTAAAGGCCGATGCAATCCCGGCGGCATGAGTCATCTGGGTAGCGATAGGAACGCTGTTGGGCAGGTCTTCTTTGGCGTTGCCGCCGAACACGTTACCCCGTTCATCACCGCCCCAGTATTGCAGCAACTGGTGTAGTTTGACGCCCCGTAAAAACTGGGCGCCGTGATCGCGATAATAACTGGCCAGCACATCGTTGGCGGCCATGCTGTAGCCAATGCCTACGCTGATGGCTTCCTGACCCAGGCAGGAGGCATAGGTACCGATCTGGCCGGTACGTTGCAGGGCAATGGCTTTTTTATCGAACTGGCGGATCAGCACCAGGTTTTTATAAAAGTCCACCAGCCGGCTGTTATCCAGCCCGGCGGGTAAATGCTGGGTCAGTTCGCCTTTGGCATTCAGGTATTGCAGTTTGTCGTTAAAACCACGGGTTAATGGTTTCATTGCTTCCTCCCGGAGCTTGTGGCTCTTTGGGGTTTCAGTGGTAAAGAATTTCCTCTGCCATCACATCGGCAATCACATGGGTGGGCACATTGTCCGTTTGCGAGCGGTCAAAAATATTCAGCAGGGTGCCATGAATATCCCAGGTTTTATTGAGCACCACATCTTCGCTGACACCCATATTGCCCAGTGATACCTGAATCAGGCCGCCGGCGTTAATCACATAGTCCGGCGCGTAAAGAATTTCGCGTTGATGGAGAATATCGCCATGGCGTGATTCCGCCAGCTGGTTATTGGCAGAGCCGGCGACAATGGCGCAGTTCAGCTGGTGAATGGTGCTGTCATTGATAATGGCACCCAGTCCGCAGGGGGCAAACACATCGCAGGCGGTGGCGTAGATATCGTCCGGTTGCACAATCAGGGCGTTAAACCGCTGCTGAAATTCGTCAAGCTTCGCGGTATTGATATCCGTCAGGGTGAGCTTTGCGCCGGCTTCATGGAGCAGACGCACCAGTTCACCACCCACGTTGCCAATGCCCTGTACGGCCACATGCAACCCCTTTAAATCCTCTTTCTGCAGGCGGTGCAGTACGGCAGCTTTAATGCCGGCGAACACGCCCAGTGCGGTGATGGGGGAAGGATCCAGCCCGTCCCGGTTGCTACCGGACACGTGAGGAGTGACTTTGGCTACCTGGTCCATGTCGTCCAGATTGGTGCCGCTGTCCACGGCGGTAATGTAGCGGCCCCCCAGTTCATTCACAAAACGACCAAACGCCTGATAGAGTGCCGCGCGATCCCTGACTTTTCTGGGTTTCATAATCACGGCTTTACCGCCACCCTGGGGAACACCGGCCAACGCGGCTTTATAGCTCATGCCTTTGGCGAGACGGATCACATCGTTTACGGCGGCGTCTTCGTTGTCGTATTCAATGCAGCGGCAGCCGCCCAAAGCGGGACCCAGTTTGGTGTTGTGGATGGCAATAATGGATTTGAGTTGCGATGTTTCATCGCTTTTGAAATGCAGCTCACTCAGATGCGCCTGCTCGATTTTGTCGAACATATACTTCTCCTTAAGGAGCTTTTTAACTCCTTAAACATTGTTGCAGCAGGGTAAGCCACAACATTCTGAACCGCTTTCGGGGTGGTGAAAGCAGGGTTCGCCTTCGTAAAGCTTTTTGCTTATCTAAAAATATATCGGAAAGCTGCGGTTTTGTGAAAAGCCTTTAAAGAGTGATTTGATATATAAAAACCGGAAAAAGCCGGTTTTTATATGTAAACAAGAATATGCAAGGGTGAATTGGTATTAAAAAACAGGCTGCAAATAATAGTTTGATTAGATTCATACAGCTGTTTTATCAATAGTTGATGGAGTTTTCAGCCTGGTCAGAGCTTCACTTGTTAACGGGTTTTAAACAGTTTGGCTCTGACGGTTTCCCGGTATTCCGACGGGGTGGTGTTAAGGAATTTTTTAAACAGCGCGGACAGGTGGCTGATATCACTATAACCCACCTGCAGGGCAATTTCCTGAATGGACAGGTTGGTGGTTTGCAGTAAATCCTTCGCCACCCGGGTTCTGATTTCCTGCAGATAGTTGGATGGTGTTTTGCCGGTGGCGCTTTTAAATCGGCGGTTAAAGGTGCGGGTGCTCATACCGAATTTTTCCGCCAGCTCGTGGAGGGTAAAGGGTTCCCCGTAATGATCCTGCATCCAGGTTTGTGCCTGCACAATATCCTCATCCGGGTGGTAATCAATATCCCCTTCAAAAAAGCGAATGCTTTCATAATCACGGCGGATTTCGTGGGAAAAGTGCCGCTGCACCAGATTGGCGATGGTGTCGTTGTACAGGGTTTTAATAAAGTGAACCGTCAGATCCGCCATGGCGTTGACACTGGCGGCACAATAAAGATTGCCCGCCTGGGTAATAAAATACTGGCGCTTCAGAATGGCATCGGGGTAGGAACGCTGAAACTGGTCAAAGTAATACCAGTGGGTGGTGGCGGCCTTGCCCTGCAACAGGCCGGCTTCGGCCATAAAGCAGCAACCGGTGCCGACACCACAAATACGGGCACCGTTGTTGGCGTGGCGGCGGATAAAATCCGTTACGGCGGAATTCTTGCGAATCACCGTGCGCGGGTTGCGCCACAGCCCGGGAATATAAATCAGATCGGTGTGCTCAATCTCATCCAGGGTAATATCCGGTTGCAGCAAAAAGCCCGCGCTGGTGGACACCGGCTCCAGGCTGGCGGCAGCCCGGGCAATGGTGAGTGGCTTCTTGTGCCGGTTCTGGCTCAGGGCCGCACCTTCGGCGGTTTGCAGCATTTCAATTGGCAGGGTGGTGCTGGTGGCCAGCATCCGGTCGCACAGCAAAAAGGTAATATGGCTCACGGCTTGGGTGGCTTTCTCCACAGGTTGGGTGTGTGTTGCCGGATACTCTGTGGGTATCCCGTTGCTTCCCATGGCGCGATTTTCCACGTGTCAGACTTCCTTTACGGCGCTGGTAGTTCCTGAAGTGTGTGCAGCCGACACTATACGGCCAAACCATAGGATGATCTGGACAACTGTAGTGGCTAATCGGTCATTTGGCCAGAAAGGCGTTCATGGTGACCATTCAGGCGCTAGCGAGCTTCCGCCAGCCCCTATACTCGCTGGAAAAGGCAGGGCGAACAGCCGCCTGTGCCCTCTCACAGTGGCAGTCAAGGCAGGAGCAGATATGGTCAGATTACCCGTTATTGTCGGTTTTGGTGGTTATAACTCCGCCGGCCGCAGTTCGTTTCACCAGGGGTTTCGTCGCATGGTGCTGGACAGCCTGGGTGAGGAGGCGCGCAAGGAAACCCTGCTGGGTCTGGCCACCCTGATGAAGATCGTTCGTTGTGACAATGGCCGCTATCTGGATGCCAACGGCAGTGTGTTTACCGCCGATGAAGTGGTGCAGGAATTTGGCCACTACATTCAGAACGAAACCCTGGTGCGCTATCTGGAAGAACCTTATTCCCCCCATAGCGACAGCTTCTATGACAAAATCGCCGTGCGTTCAGCCGGCCAGCTCCCCAGCGGTTTTCAGCCCGGCGACCATTACCGCTCCCAGTTTCATCCCAAGGGATTGCAGATGGCCATCATGGGCGCCTCTGATGCGGTGCGCTCGCTGGGCGTTGCCTGGCAGGGTGTACTGGATCAGATTCAGCCGGATCAGGTATCCGTGTATTCCAGCAGTGCCATGGCACAGATGGACGAAAACGGCTATCAGGGATTAATGCACGCCCGTCAGCAGGGCAAACGGGTGACTGCCAAGCAATTGCCTCTGGGCCTGAATTCCATGCCCACGGATTTTATCAATGCCTATGTGCTGGGCAATGTGGGCGGCACCGGCAGCATGACCGGTGCCTGTGCCTCCTTTTTGTATAACCTGCGCCTGGGTATTGAGGATATCCAGTCCGGCCGCAGCCGGGTGGCGCTGGTTGGTAACAGCGAAGCGCCGTTGACCCGGGAAATTATCGACGGCTATTCCGCCATGAGTGCCCTGGCTACCGAAGCCGGCCTGAAAAAACTCGACGGTGGTGACCGGGCGGATTATCGCCGCGCCTGCCGGCCTTTTTCCGACAACTGCGGCTTTACCCTGGCGGAATCCTCCCAGTATGTGGTGTTGATGGACGATGCGCTGGCCATTGAAATGGGCCTGCAGATTCATGGTGCGGTGACCGATGTGTTTGTGAATGCGGATGGCAACAAACGCTCCATCTCCGCCCCCGGTGCCGGCAACTATCTAACCCTGGCCAAAGCCGTTGCTGCCGCCCGTGCCATGCTGGGTGACGAGGCGATACAGCAGCGCAGTTGGGTGCAGTCTCACGGTTCCAGTACGCCCCAGAACCGGGTAACGGAATCAGCCATTCTCGATAAGGTGGCTCGTGCTTTCGACATTCACCAGTGGCCGGTAACGGCTATCAAGAGTTACGTGGGTCATTCCCTGGCACCCGCCAGTGGTGACCAGCTGGCAGCGACTCTGGGTTCGTTTGCACACGGTATGTTGCCGGGTATTAAAACCATTGATCATGTGGCAGAGGATGTATTTGCCGAGCGTTTAGCTATCCCCGTAAAGGACGTGGAAATGGACATGGACGTCGCTTTTATCAATTCCAAAGGCTTTGGTGGCAACAACGCTACCGCCACAGTGCTGTCGCCGACGGTAGTGGGCCGCATGCTGGAAAAACGTTATGGCAACGAAGCGATGCAGGCGTACCGCCGCCTCAATGAAGGCGTGGCGGCACAGGCACAGGAGTATCATCAGCAGGCATTAACGGGCGAACTGAATCCGCTGTACCGCTTTGGTGAAGCGGTAATTGATGATGCGGATATTGAGATGACCGCGGATGAAATCCAGCTGCCCGGGTTTGCCCATGGTGTGAACCTGCGGGCTGTGAATCGGTATGATGATATGTGCTGAAAATCATAATTGCATTAGGTTATCATATCGGCTAATGTGCTTACCCATGCGATCCGGGTGGTCTTGTGCCGGTCGTGATTACCATACTTCAGTTTGCTGAAGGTGACACAGGGAAGCGTCATATTGTTATATGATTGGTCAGTGATTTCATCCGGGATGACTAACCAAAAAGGAAAGGATGCCTTGATATAGTGCGCGATATGAGTCGCGCCTCTTGTTTCTTGAGATATTCCTCCATCCGGCTTTCTCTGTAACCCCGCCCGGGGTGAGTACTCCTTTGCATTCTGAAATTAAATCCGCCGCTGTTTTCAACACGCGGAAAAACTTTCTGGAATACGTTGGAGTAGAAAATGAAAAAGACTCTGCTGAGTTTACTGTTTGTTGGTATGAGTACCATTCCCACCCTCAGTTACGCGAAAGGTGTGCCTATGTTTTTTCAAACTGGTGATGAGCTGTTTGAAATTGAAGGCGCTCCGGTTTTTGAGGATGGATTTTCTGTGGGTTATGCCTGTCAGAGGTTTGGATTATTCGGTGCCGATGTCTGGACCTGGGATTGTGAAATCATGGCGGTCAATCTGGAAGCTTTTTCTGCAGGGGAGCTGGAGCCAGAGATAAAGGCAGAGATGGAAGCTCAGTTCTCATTGGGTGACCGTGTTCGTAACCCCTGGAATCATTATGGCGCCGTTCTGATGGGATTGGTTTTTGTGGGTGGTGCAGTGGTAAAAACTCGTCGTTGATCAACTCAATGCAGTACAAACAAGCCGTATTCTGTGTTCAGAATACGGCTTTTTTTCGAGCTAACGCTTACCCGAACGACGAATGGCCGCCGGAGTAAAGTCGGTATAGCTGGCCATCTGATTAAACTCGACCGGTTGTTCCTCTTCGTTCTGTAACCCGATCACCAGATAGCGGTTATTGGTGAGGTCGTAATAACCCTGGGCGGCAGAATAGGGCACGTTGGCGTAGTACACCTGTATTGCGTAGGCTTCGGAAAGCCGCCATAAATTACCGCGGCTGTCGTAGTTATCCACGACGGCTGCCTGCCAGGTATCTTCATCAATATAGAATACCCGTTTGCCGTAAATATGGCGGCTGTCGTCTTTCAGGGTGGCTTCCACTTTCCAAACCCGGTGCAGTTCGTAGCGCAGCAGGTCCGGGTTCATATGGCCGGGGCGGATGATGTCATCGTAGTCGATATCATTTGATGCCAGCTGGTAGCTGTTATAGGGGATATAGAGCTCCTGCTTGCCAATCAGTTTCCATTCATAGCGGTCCGGGGCGCCGTTATACATATCAAAATCATCGGATGTCCGTAGCGAATCAGATGACGTGCCGGGGCTGTCATAGGCAACCTGGGGTGCGCGGCGTACCCGGCGCTGCCCGGAGTTATAGATCCAGGCTTTGCGGGGATCTTTTACCTGATTAATGGAATCGTGCACCAGTAATACGTTACCAGTGAGTCGTGCCGGTGCCGTTACTTTCTGTTTGAAGAACACCAGCATGTCATTGGCCTTGTCACCCAGGCCGTTCATATTTTCCGGGTACACCACCTGCTCGGAAAAGCCGATGTGATAATAGTCCCCATTGCGTTGGGTAATGATCTGAACCATATCGCGTTGCGAGCTTTTTCCCCGGTAGCGGGCAATATGATTCCAGATCACCTGCAAGCCGTTTTCCGGAAAGGGAAACGGAATATAGCCTTTGAAATTTTCCAGGCCGTTGCCGTTTTCCACCAGCCGGGTATGGGTGGCGTTGTATTTTACCTTTTCATACACTGCCGGTGGCATGGCGGCGCTGCGGCGGGTGGGGTACAGCTTCATTTGCCAGGTTTCCGGGTAATTGGCAAACATGGCCAGCTGGCCTTTGCTCAGTTTGTCTTTGTACTGGTCCAGGTTGGCTTTGGTAATCACCGCAATGGGTTTTTCCCCGGCATAGGGATTAACCAGATGTTTACCGGCTTTGTAGTTTTCCGGTGGCTGGGTGATCCCGCCGGTCCATTCGGGAATGGTGCCGTCTGCATTTCCGGCTTTTTCTGCTCCTACGGGTGTGAGGTTATTGCCCAGTTGCTGTGCGGTTTCCTCAGACACGGCCGCCGTTGCTGCACTGTATGCCAGCAATGATCCACTGAACAGGAAGACTTTGGCGATGCCGTGCAAGCGGACAAAGCGCTTGCGGACAGGCCTGTTGTGGAAAGGGCTCAAGGCTGAAAATTGCAGGTGACCTGCTGCCGGTGCCCGTGTATTGATGCTTGCCTGAAAGAGTCGATGTTTCATTGTTATTTTCCCCTTGCTGGTCGTTGTTATTATCTGTGGCCTTTCCGGTTAAAAGGACAGGCCCAGGCTGGCGGAAATAAAATCGCGGTCGGACCGGGTATTAAAATCACCGCCAAAATAGCGGGTATAGGCAATACCGGCCCGGTAGGCTTTCTGGTAGTCGGCGTTCAGGGCAATACTCAACGCTTTGTTGCCTTCATTAAAAGCGCCTCCGGTGGGTGAGTAGCCTTCCACATCGTGAGAAAACGACAGGGTGGGTGACAGGTTCACACCGGCGAAAACATCGGCGTAATCCAGCGAGCCACGAATCCGGTAGCCCCAGGAATCCTCTGAAATAAAACCGTCGTCACCGGGTTCTCCCAGGCCATAATTGGTGGAGCGTCCGTAAGGGTGATCTGACAGTGAATCATGGATATAGGTGTAGCCCAGTTCACCAATAGTGAGCAGGCGGTCTGATCCCAGTATGTGAGTAAAGGTTTTCAGAAGACTGACCTGTGCCTGGGTAACAGCTACCCGGTCAAAACCGGAGGCCTTTTGGCCCAATGCCACTCTTGGTGTAAAAGAAGTTGTAACAGGTACGGCGCCCAGGGCACCGAGAAAACCGGTCACCATTTCGGACGCATTAATCTGCAATGGCGCGTCTTCCCTGTGGCTGACTTCCCCGAAGATAGCGTAAGCCCCTACGTTGGTATTAAAGCTGATGCCGTAGAGTTTGATGTCTTCCGGGTATTCGGCGTAGTAAGCGGGCGATCCGCCTTCGGTGGATAAGGAAAAAATGGGAATACGGCTGTGATAGTTGATGTAGTAAAAACCGAACTCGGTATCGTTAAGGGCCTCGGAATAATAACGCAGGGCCAGGCCAAACTGGCCGGAATCGTCGGCTTCCACATCGGATGAGCGGTTTAAATGGCCACTGGGTACGCTGGCCAGTACCGCATCCGGCGCACTGGTTCCCAGGGTCAGGGTTTCGCAACCATCGGCAATCACATCGGATGTTGAAAAATAAGTGCCGCAGGGATCCAGTTGGGTTTTTTCCCATTCCAGCTGATAAAAAGCTTCCAGGGTGAGAGCGTAAGTCAGGCCCAGGCTGGCGTAAGCCATGTTCACCGGCAGCAGGCCTTCCTTGATTTCTGCGCCCGGTCGGCGGAAAGCGCTGACGTCCACCGGATTAATCACATTGATACTGTGGCCGATAAAAGTGCTTTCACCCCAGCTGATCACCTGCTTGCCCAGGCGGACATCGATGGGTGTATCACTCACAGTAAAAGTGCCAAACACAAAGGCATCCAGCACTTCTGCTCCGGAAAACTGTGAAAGATCACTGAAGTTGTCGTCTTCCAGCTGGCTGTTTTCAGCGTAGTCGTTCGGGCCATGGCCATGGGAACGGATTTCTTCCGCCAGCTCAGCGTCGTACCAGTATTTAAAGCGGGTAAAGGCGCCATAGTTCTGGTAGCGCAGTTCCAGATCATGCACGCCCTTGATAATTTGTGAAAAGGTTTCTCCCTTTTCAAAGTTCAGGTCGCCATCATCGTTGGTGCTGGACTGGGCTTCGCCACCGGGATAGTTACCGGCGGATACATGCTCTGTATCGATATCCTCCAGTCGCCAGCTGGCACCAATGGACAGGCTTGAATCGAAACTGCCACTGACTTCGCCAAAATCAAACTGAAAGGCCTGGCTGGTATTTGGCGCCATCAACAGGGCTGATGACACCAGGGGAAAACTGTATAAAGCAAAGGTTTTGAAGCGGCTTTTCATTATTGTTATCTCCGGGTTTTTGGTTATTGTTCGGGAATAGCCCCCTGCAGCCGGGCCGGTTCGGTGCTGAACCGGTTTGCCCGCAAAAAAGTACCGAAATCGTTAAAGCGCACACCGTTTTCTTTCATTACCCGGTGTGCGGCCGGCGCCGTTAGCTGGCGGATGTAAAAGGGTTCTCCCACCACGAAATGGTGAATGCCGTGGGTGCTGCCGAAGTTGAAACAGAACAGGTGCAGAGGCCAGAAAACCGGAGAGTTGAATACCTGGGTTTGCTGAATCAGTGATTCCACGTCGCCGTAATAATGCATATTGGAACTGATGAAGTTGAGGCAGAAAGAGCGCAGATAAAACGGTGCTATCAACACCACAATCCAGAAACTGACGCTGTCCATAAATAGCAGGGTACCGGTAGACCATTGAACCGGTTGCCCTGCAGCGTTTGCCAACAGATCAATGGCATGAAAGAGCAGAAATCCATACCAGGTGATGGCGGTCATCACGGGCAGCGGAAAATTATTCTTTAACAGGGATTTGGCTGCGTGGGCTCTACGCCCCTTGGGAAAACGCATCAGGATGCGCACCAGATTACCCACGAAGGTATCCAGCATCACAAAAAAGCGCAGAAGCCCAAAAGATTCGCCGTTGCCGATGCCCCGTTCCTCTACATCCTTGCGGGTGCCGGATGTTTTGTGATGCTGAAAGTGCATGCCGCGGCGCACCCAGGGATTGATGGTGCCGGGCCGGAACAGCCACACTCCCAGCAGCATCAGGTGGTGCATGAATTTGTTGTTTTTGAAGTACTGCCAGTGAATCAGGTCGTGTTCCAGCTCGTGCAGCAGGGAGGTGAAAATGGCTACCAGCGGAATGCACAGCCAGGCGGGTATCAGCGCCTGCCAGTAGGCCCAGCCACAGGCCAGTACGCCGCCGATAGCAAACAGAAAAATACCCATGCCGCACAGGTTATTGTTGCGGAGCAATGGGTATTTGTGGCGCAGCGCATCACCGCTGGCCTTGATTTCGCTGCGGATCAGCGCGGTGCGCAGATTGTCGCTGAGGTCGCTGAGGTCGTTGAGAGAGTCTTCCTGATTCATACTGCCTCCTGAATACGCCGGGTGGATTTGCCCGCATACTAAGGAAGATGGGGTTTATGGACTAATAAGCTGGTTAGTAATGGCCTGAAACCCTACACTGATTGTCCTCTCTGGTGTTTAATCCGGGGAGCGGGTTGGCGAGTATTAGTGGGTGAGGTAAGGGTGAAAACACGCAGGTAAAACGAAGGAGCCAGGCGTTGCTGTTTGAAGATCAGGCGGTTTACCCCGTCGCGGAATTGTTTCTGATCCGCAAGTTTATGAAAGCGCGGCAGGTAAAACCTGCTCAATGGCTGCTGGGCACCGGCCTGCGCGAGGAAGAAACCTATCGCCAGGATACGCTGGTGTCCCTGCGTCAGTTCGACATGATTTACCGCAACATCTATCGCCTGTGCCGGCAACCGGGTATTGGGCTGGAACTGGGCCGTGCGCTTAACCTGTCGCGCTGGGGCGTGGTGGGCATGGCGCAGATGTGCAGCAAAACCCTGGGAGATGCGCTGGAAACCGGCAATCAGTATCAGGGCCTGCTACGGGGCCGGTTTCACCTGAACCCGGTAATGACCGCCAGCCGCTGCGAGATCGGTATTATCAAGCGGGAAGGCATGGACTACCCCGTCAATGCGGAGTTTGCCCATGAACTGGTACTGGGCACCATCACCAGTCAGATGCAGGATATCAGCGGCCGCGAAATTTATTTTGATGAAGTCTTGCTGGCCTATCCGGATCCTGGTTATGCCGCATTGTATGAGAAGTACCTGGGGTGTCGGGTTCGTTTTAATTGCAAGCGCACCATGGCGGCGGTGACCAAAAAAAATATGACCCGGCCTTTACCCATGCAGAACCGGGTTGCCAAGCTGCAGGCGCTGACCCTGTACGATGAGCAGCTAACCCGGGTGGCCGCATTGCAGAAAGCCGATTTTCGCTGGCAGGTCAGGGCGGTACTGGCGCGGCAGGACGAAGGCGTTCCCCGACTGGATACCGTGGCTGATGCCCTGCAGATAACACCACGCACCCTGCGGCGCAAACTGCAGCAGGTGAACAGCAGTTACCGGGATGTTTGCCGGGAATTTCAGGTGCAGAAAGCACTGGATTATCTGGCGTTACCGGGGATGAAAATCAGTGTGATTGCCGGTCGTTGCGGATTCAGTGACCTGGCCAGTTTTCGGGAGGCGTTCAAACGTCAGATGGGGATTACTCCCCAGGCTTATCGCAAAAACATAAGCCATGGGGAGCGTACCTGATTAGATAATTTCCAGTGCCATGGCGGTGGCTTCGCCACCACCGATACACAGGGATGCCACACCACGGGTTTTACCGTATTTTTTCAGGGCGTGGATCAGGGTCAGAATAATCCGAGAACCGGAAGAACCCACCGGATGGCCCAGGGCACAGGCGCCGCCATGAACGTTCACTTTTTCATGGGGAATGTTGTGCTTCTGCATGGCCAGCATGGACACCATGGCAAAGGCTTCGTTGATTTCGAACAGGTCAACGTCCTCGGCCTTCCAGCCGGTTTTGTTGAACAGGGTTTCCATGGCGCCGATAGGAGCCAGCGTGAACTCGGAAGGATGCTGAGACTGGGTAGCATGGCCCACAATACGCGCCAGTGGCTGCAGGCCTTTTTCTTTGGCCATGCTCTCGGTCATCAGAATCAGGGCAGACGCGCCGTCAGAAATGGAGCTGGCGTTGGCGGCGGTTACGGTGCCGTCTTTGGCAAACGCGGGGCGCAGGGTAGGAATTTTGTCGATGTTGGCGTTACCGGGTTGCTCGTCGAAGGTCACTTCCACTTCGCCTTTGCGGGTTTTAACGGTCACCGGCACGATTTCCGCTTCAAAGCTGCCGTCTTCGATGGCTTTCTGGGCCCGCTTCAGGGATTCAATGGCGAACTCGTCCATGGCTTCCCGGGTAATGTCATTCTTGTCCGCCACTTCCTGGGCGAAAGAACCCATCAAGCGGCCGGTTTCCGCGTCTTCCAGGCCATCCAGGAACATATGGTCCTTGATTTCGCCGTGGCCCATGCGCAGGCCGGAACGGGCTTTTTCCAGTACGTAAGGCGCGTTGGTCATGCTTTCCATACCACCGGCTACCATGATGTCGTTGGTACCGGCCTTGATCAGGTCGTGTGCCAGCATGGTGGCTTTCATGCCGGAACCACAGAGTTTGTTGATGGTGGTGCAGCCAACGGCGGCAGGCAGACCGGCTTTCAGAGATGCCTGACGGGCAGGGCCCTGCTTGAGGCCGGCGGGTAGTACACAGCCCATAATCACTTCGTTCACTTCTTCCGGCTTGACACCGGCGCGCTCCAGAGCGGCCTTGATGGAAATGGCGCCCAGTTCAGGGGCACTGACAGCGGCAAGAGAGCCCTGAAAACCACCCATGGGGGTGCGGGCGCCGTTAACAATCACGATGGCATCAGACATGATGAATTCTACTCCTGTGGAATCTGTGGAAAAGCACCGCAAAAAGATGGCTATAGCGCGGCGAAAGTGGCGGAATTGTACCCTGATTCAGGGGGGAAGGTCACCTAGGCGCGTTCAGCGCCTATCTGGAGAGCTTTTCCAGGTTCACAACAGATAGGCCGCCGGGCAGCGTGGCGTCGTCGTCCAGCATAAAGCTGGTGGCGGCCATGTTGGTCTGACGTTTTACAACTCGTAACAATTCATTGGCTTTCAGGGGTTTATAAAAGTAATAGCCCTGGCCGATATCACAGCCGCACTGCTTCAGGTATCGCACCTGGGCTTCGGTTTCGGTGCCTTCTGCCACCACTGTCAGATTCAGGCTGTGCCCCAGCTGCACGATGGCATTGACGATGGTGGCATTATTGGAATCGATCATGATGTCCCGCACAAAGGAGGCGTCGATCTTGATCTTGTCGATGGGCATCTGCTTGATATAACTCAGGGACGAATGGCCGGTGCCGAAATCATCAATGGCAATCTGTACCCCGGTCTGTTTCAGACCGTTAAGAATATCCAGAGCGGAATCCACGTTGCTCATGACCGCTGTTTCCGTGACTTCAATAATCAGTTGCCAGGGATTGATTTTATATTGGCGGATCAAATTGGAGATGCGCTTGACCAGATCGGAATAATGGAGCTGCACCGCGCTGACATTCACCGAAATGGTAAAGTTTTCTGCATTGCTGGTGGCGGATTTCCAGAACTCCAGCGTGCGGCAGGCCTGCTCCAGCACCCAGTCGCCGATCTTGATAATGGTCTGATTGTTTTCCGCAATGGGAATAAATTCCGATGGGGAAATCACACCCCGCTTGGGATGGTGCCAGCGCACCAGCGCTTCCACGCCTATAATATGTTCCGTAGATAACAATACCTGGGGCTGAAACTCCAGTTGCAGTTCCTCGTTCTGAACCACCAGCGACAGGCTCTTTTCCAGCAGTTTGGTATCCCGCAGACGCTGCCCCACCTGCTTTTCGTAGTACTCGTAATGGTCGCCCCCCTGGGCCTTGGCCAGCTGCATGACATTCTCGGAATTTTTCAGCAGCGTTTCAGCATTAATGCCGTCTTCCGGGTAACGGGTAATACCCAGCGAGGCGGAAATTTGTATGGAGTGCTGATCAATGGTGAACGGGGTCCTGATCATGCTCAGCAGCTTGCGGGCGATATTGTCGATTTCCTGGGTGCGATGGGTATCCGGCAGAATGATGGCGAACATGTCACCGCCCAGCCGGGCAATCTGGTTTTCCCGGTGCAGGGATTCCTTCAGCCGCTCCGCCAGCAACAGCAGTATCTTGTCGCCGGTATGGTAGGAATGCAGCAGGTTTACCGCATTAAAGTCGTCCAGTGCACAGCACACCAGGGTAAAGGGTTTGTCGGTGTCATTGGCCTGGGTAATGGCCTGTTCCAGTTTCTTGATCAGCAGACGCCGGTTGGGCAGTTCCGTCAACAGGTCATAGTTGCTCAGGTGCTCCACATGGGCTTCCGCGATCAGGCGTTCGCCATAATATTTTTTTACGGCATTAAAAAGGCTGTTGACCTTGATTACCCAGGCACCGATTTCGTCATTCTCATGGCCTTTGGGAATTTTCAGCTGATTACTGGTGGGTTCACTGGGGTTGATGTTTTCCAGGTTGTTGATGATGCGGGTCATGGGCCGTGTGATCAGAATATGAAACAGAAAATACAGGGCCACACCGTAACAAACCGACTGTACCAGTCCCCCCAGCAGCAACAGCAGGGCACGGCGAACAAAGGATTCTGTGGCCATGGACGGATTGATCGTAACGATCATATGGCCGTACAGCTCAATACTTTCCTTGGCGGCTTTATTGCTGGAATTTTCCAGATAGGTAATCTGTTTATTCTGTAAGGGCAGGGTGTAGGTGAGTGCTTCGCCGAAAATCAGATTGGATATGGATTCAAAGGGCGTGGTGGGGATCTGGCGGTATCTTTCGGTGAGCGGCACGCCTTCATAGTGAATAATGCCGGCATAGGTCACGCTGGGGTTTTCGAACAAACCGTCAATCACCTGCGACGCCATGGTTTTGTCCAGCTGATAAATGGCCTGGGTGGCGCTGTCGGTAACCATACCCAGAATTGACTGAAAATCCTGGTTGAGTTCCTCGCGGGACGCCTTGGCATCGAACACCACCTGAGTAACGCTCAGAAGCAGCCCGATAATAATGGACACACTGATTGCCGCCAGGAACAAACGGTTGGAAAGCTTGTCCCTATTGGCACTGGTGTTGCGGCTGGAGCTGGCCTGATTCACTGAATTCGTCATTGGCGGCAACAGAGCCTATTATTAAGTCGTTATTTTTATTGTTTTAATAGCTTATATCGCTTGGAGTATTCACTAATAACAGGGGCCTGTCAAAGCGCCTGATGGCGTGATTTGCCGGTTAAGTTGTGACCTATGAGTCCGCTGGCAGCCGTATTCGCGGCTGAATGCAGTGGGCGCAGGAGAATATAACTTTATGATTTTCAAGAAGTTGTTGGTTTTAGTGGGGCTGCTGGTGTTTTTTCAGCCAGTTTTTGCGGCTGATCAGCCCAGCGAACAGGTAGAGGCCGTGTCGGCCCCGGTGCCCATTCCCCGGGTGGCCGGCAAGGAAAGCCTGAAACAGGCCCGCAAAGAGCTGCAACAGCTGCTGGACGAAACCCTGCATTTCGCCACCGACGAGCTGTACCGCAAATCCACCTTTTACCCTTTTCTGGTGGGCCTGACCCCACAGGGCAAAGTGGAGTTAGTGGGAGTGCCCCTGGGGGAAGAGCGACCGGCCCCGAAAACCGCGGTGAAAGCCCTGCGCAAAGCGGCACAGCAACTGGCCCGGAAAAAGCGCTACAAGGCGTTTGCGCTTTATGTGGACTTTGTGGCGGAACGCAAGGACACTGCCATCAGGCAACCGGGTATCAGAGTACAACTGGAGCATGAGCTGCCTGATGCCCTCGGCGTTTTCATTCCTTACTTTATTCATGATAATAATGAAATCAGTTTAATGACTTCGCAGTTTATGCCTGCCAAGCCAACGTTTTTTACCGACCAGTAGAAGTTGTTATGGAAGCAGTAATTGAAGCCATTTCCGAAAAAGGAAAGCAGGCGGTATTTTTCGGGTTACAAAAACTGACCCGCAATAACCAGATAACCATTCGCAAAGATATACCTTACGGTGAATTGCCACAGCAAACGCTGGACATTTACCAGCCGGCCACAGGGGCTGCAGAATTTACCTTGCTGTTTGTGCATGGTGGCTCCTGGCAGTTCGGCCACAAGAATGAATACGCATTTATGGGGCAGGCACTGGCCAGCCAGGGTATCACCACCCTGGTAATGGATTACCGGCTTTTTCCCCAGGTGAATTACCCGGAGTTTGTGAATGATGTCGCACGGGCCCTTTCCTGGTTCGCTGAATCTGCCGAATTTTACGGGCTTGATCAGGCACCCCTGTTTTTAATGGGGCATTCCGCCGGTTCCCATATTGCGCTGCTGGCGGCGCTGGATCCGGATTTTTCCCGGACCTTCGGTTATCGACAGGACATGATACACGGGGTTATCTGTCTGGCAGGGGTTTACAGTTTTCGTCCGGAAAAATCCCGCTTGTACCAGCAGATATTTCCCGCTGAATTGAGCGGTGAGCAATATCATAAAGTCAAACCGCTGAATTTTTTAACACCCGGCGGCACGCCCCTGTATCTGTTGCATGGCAGAAAAGATGCCACCGTCGCCTGCCGCAGCGCGGAACGTATGTATAAAAATGCGTTGTTGGTGGGGCATCCGGTTACCCTGGATGTACGGGAAAATTATGGCCACTACGCCATGCTGTTTGATTTTCTGAACTACGGTGCAGGCCATCGCAAAACCATGGCAGCCTTGCAGGGTTTTATGCGGGATAACCTATGAAAATCCTGGTTACCGGTGCCACCGGTTTTATCGGCGAACGCTATGCACTGCACCTGTCCGGCAGGGAAGGTGTGGAAGTGTTTGCCTGTGGCCGAAATCGCAACAAGGCCAGCCGCTTGCAGCAGCAGGGTGTGCATTTTTTTTGTGGTGATCTGTTGGATGGTCCCTTTGTGGAGCACATCTGCAAACAGATGGATGTGGTGATTCACTGCGCCGGGCTGTCCGGATTGTGGGGTGAATATACCCGTTACTACGAGGCCAACGTCATTGCCACGGAAAATTTACTGACGGCCTCGCAAAAAAGCGGTACCAGTCGTTTTGTATTTCTGGGAACCCCCAGCATCTATTTTGATTTCAAGGATCACATCAATATTTCCGAGGATTACCTGCCGGTGCGCTTTGTGGATAATTACGCCCGCACCAAATATCAGGCGGAAATGAAAGCCCTGTCCATGCACAACGACCAGTTTGGTGTGGTATCTTTGCGCCCGCGCCTGGTGCTGGGGGCCGGCGATAACAATTTTCTGCCGCGGATTGTGCGCCTGCACCAGCAGGGAAAGTTGCGCACTATTGGCCATGGTCGTAATGTAGTGAGTGTCACTTCTATCGGCAATTTGCTGCAGGCCCTGGATCGTTGTGTATTTGGCCCGGAAACCGCTTTGGGAACCGCGTATAATATTGCCGACGCAGATCCTGTTAGAATCTGGGACATGATTGACCGGCTGATGGCACAACTGTCGTTACCGGCGGTCAAACAGAAAACCCCTTACTGGCTGGCAGCCAGTGTGGCAGCAGCCGTGGAACAGAGTTACCGGGCACTGAAAAAAGCGGATGAACCTCCGCTGATGCGTATGAAAGTCGCTGTGCTGGCCAAGTCTTTTACCCTGAATCTCGAAAAGGCTAACCGCCAGCTGGAATACCGCCCCCGTAACCTGCTCAAAGAATCGCTAAAGGAGTTCGCTGAGAATTGGCGTATGCAGGAGGAAGTAAAGCGTGACCCAGTCAGCTGAAAAGAATCAAGAGACCATTATGTCAAAAGACCCGTTAAATGATCTGAGCATGAAACCCTCCCGGGATGAGCTGGCCAGCCGTCAGAACAAGGCCAAATCCGGCAAGAAACGTCCTCAGGCAATTGACCCGAAAAAACAGGCCGAAGCCCCGGTCAAAAGCGGCAACGGCCCCATTTTGCTGGTATTGCTGCTGATCGTGGCCGGTGCCGCCGGTGGTGGCTGGCTGATGTGGCAGGAAGTGGAAAGCCTCAGTGCCGAACTGGCCCAGTCCAAAGAACTGCTGTCGGAATCCCAGACCAACCTGGGGGATCTGAAGCAGAATATCGCCAGTCAGTCCTCGGTGCTGGATCAGACCGGCGACAAGGTGCGCCAGGAACTGGATTTTCATATGTCGGAAATCCGCAAGCTCTGGGATCTTTCCAATAAAACCAATAAACCGGCCATTGAAGCCAACGAAAAAACCATCAAATCCCTGAAAAGTTCGGTAGCGGAACAGAAAAAACTCATCAGCAGCGCTGAATCGGCCGCCAGCCGTTCTGCCGCCACCCTGAAAGATCTGGAGTCTCAGGTAAAGCAAGGCCAGTTGCAGACCTCGGTGATTAACAGTCAGGTGGGTGAGCTGGAATCCCGGCTCAGCGAGCTGACTGCCCAGAACAAGGCCCTGAAAAACATGCTGGAAAGCCAGGAATCGGCCATCAAGCGTCTGGAAACCAGCAGTGGCAAAGCACTGCAGGATAAACTGGCCGATATTGAACAACGGCTTAACTCTGTGGATGCTTTCCGGCGGCAGGTGAACAACCGGCTGACCCAGCACGATCGCAGTATTGCCGAGCTGTATCAAAAGCCTTGAAAAATAAAAAATAGCGTTGAATCAACAGGAAAAAGCCGGGTGCCGCAGGCCCCCGGTTTTTTTTGGTTTTTTTGCCAATACTTTCAACTGTTTAATCCGGTAAAGCAGCTATAGTTATCAGATAAGCCATCCGGAATACTGACGACCTATGTCCGACATTGACGACAACACAAGGGAAGATACCAAGCCCAAGTTGCTGATGATTGACGACTCCAAGCTGATGCGGAAGTCGGCGGTAAAAATGCTGGGCGATGATTTTCAGGTGCTCACCGCGGAAAGCGGGGAACAGGGCCTGGCCATTATTAACAATGACGCCGATCTTCAGGTAGTTTTCACCGACATCAATATGCCCGGTATTGATGGCTATGAGGTGTTGAAAGAAATCCGTACCCATGCGGATGATGCCATTCGCGCCTTGCCGGTAGTGGTGGTGACCGGTGCGGAAAACGATGATCAGGCCAAGGAAGAAGCCCTTTCCCAGGGGGCTACGGACTTTATCACCAAGCCTTTTAATTCTACTGATCTGCGGGCCCGGGCTCTGGCCCATGCCAATTTCCGGCGTACCGCCAGAGCCCTGGAAAAGAGCACCAATATTGATGCGCTCACAGAGCTGGGGAATCAGCATTTCTTTGAAGACCAGCTCCACAAGGATATTTCCTTTATTTCCCGTCACAACCAGGATCTGGCCGTGGTGGTTGTGGAAATTTACGACTTCAAAAACCTGTTTCTGAAAATCGGCCGCCAGGGTGCAGATTCGGTGGTACGCCAGATTGCCAAAGTCCTTAAAGGCTCGGTGCGGAAAGAGGATACGGTCGCCCGACTGGGGCTGGCCCGCTTTGCCATGTCGCTGCCTACGGCCAAACCGGAAGGTGCTGTGAGCCTGGCAAAACGTATCTGCGAAAAAATTGCCGGGTTTCGTGCCACCCTGAAAGGCGAAGCTCTGAATATCAGCGTGTCCATGGGGGTTTTTACCCTGGCACGGGGTAGCCGTCCTGGTGTGGACCTGGTGATGCGGGAAGCCGAAGCAGCCCTGAACGATGCACTGGCACAGGGTTCCAGCCAGGTGGTGGATCGTATGGGCAAAGCGGACGAAGCCCCCAAGCGGCGCGCTCCGGCAGCCGCGGTATCCGTGGATCAGGTGCTGGAATCCCTGGCGGGAGCTATCAGTATTTCCGACTCCATTATTGAAGACGTTCTGGGTAAGCTGGCGGTACTCTGGCCGTTGCTGTCGCCGGAACAAAAGGCGGCGTTGCGGGATCAGCTGGAAGACTGAGCCCGAGACTCTGAATGTGGCTTGGCCAGGGGTGAACCAGCCCATTGCAATGCCCAGTAAACAATCACAAACGCCGTCAGGCACTCCCGGATTTCATACTGCATATTGTGGTGACGAAAAATATCCTTCACCAGCACGCATAAAGCAAAACCAGCCAGTGCCAGCCCCAGCATCAGCCATTGATGAAACCGTACCCGTTGATACCGGGCTATCATCAGTACCAAAGCAATCAACCAGCATGCCATTAACACCGCTGTATCGCTGTAGGTGGCAGGTATCAGCCAGGCGTGAAAGCAGTTTGCCAGGGTCAGCATCAGGGCGATATCCAGGCCGGGAATAAAGGGTCCGGCTCCCAGGCGGTGAAGGCTGTTGCTGACCGGGTTGTGGGGAAACGCCCAGTGAAGCAGCGGCAGCAAGGTAAAGCCACCATAAATCACCACGTTGATGGCAGTAGAAAAAAACACAGCGGGCAGCAAGTTATGCAGATTGGTTTCTTTCTGGTGGTTGTGTTGTGCAAAAAAGTCGCCGCTTTCAAAGTTCAACCAGTGTTGTCCCCAGCTGATTTCCTCGCCGGCACCCACAAAACACACCAGTGCCATCCCCAGGCCGGCAAGCGTTATCAGGTGCCGGGCGCCTTGCCGGGCAAGTTGTTTTAGTCCCAGCCACAGCAAGCCCAGTGCACCTGCCAGCAGAATGACAGCCGTAGCGACTTCATAGGGCCCGTTTTCAATGGAAGCCCGGGCCAGCAGATTGGACTCCGGCTGCAGAAAGGTGACCAGCAGAATGCCGAATCCCAGCAGAATATTCAGGTTGTAAAAAACCATAGCGGCCATGGAAGGTGTGCTCTAAGTATTTGATTTTAAGGCTTAATATAGCAGTTGCACTGACTATGAACAGCCCCGGAAAAAATCTTAAAAAACGGTTGAGCTTTCAGCCAATATTGATAGAATGCCAACCCTCTTTGTGAAATGCGCCAGTGGTGGAATTGGTAGACACGCCAGATTTAGGTTCTGGTGCCGAGAGGTGTGGGGGTTCAACTCCCTCCTGGCGCACCATCACTTTCTCAGCACATCAAGTGCTCCTGTTTTTCTCTTCAAGATTTCTCAAACTGATTTCCTGTTTTCCTGATCCCGCTTGATGCGAACTCAGCGCCAGGGTTTTGCCTGGGTGACAAACAATCGCAACGGGAGATTCTTTTAATATGACGCTTAATGAATTTTTGCAGCGGCTTAGCGCACAGGGCGACACCATCAGTTTTACCGATACCATGGCAGTGATTGATGCCGCTTACGATTTTACGCCGGCCGCTTTTCGCAACGGCAACGTGCATAACGAAGCGGGGCAGAACAATGGCTCCTGCAAAATCCTGGCATTTGCCAGGCGTCATCAACTGGACAAGGATCAGACCCTGAATTGCTTTGGGGATTACTATCGCAAGGATGTGCTGGAAAACCCCGATGGGGACGATCATCAGAATATCCGCCAGTTTATGGCGAACGGCTGGAGTGCTGTGGCGTTTGATGCCGAGCCGTTAAGTGAAAAGGCTGAGTGATAGAGCAGGACTCAAGATCGCATAGCAAAAGAGCGGCCGAAGCCGCTCTTTTCAGTTTATGCCGGTTGAGTCACTTATTGGGGGTTAGCAATTAAGTCATCCTCGTCCACTTGCACAGTTTCCCCGGCTACAACGGTAACCGTGGTATAGGCTTCATAAGCCAGATTGCCTGAGTCATCATCGTCTGCCAGCGGATCGTCGGAACCGCAGGTCAGCACCAGTTTATAGGTGCCGGCAGTCACATAACCGATTTCAAAGGTATGATCGCCTGCTGTATCCGAGACAATGCCTGCCGTCATGGGCTCCGGATCATCTGCATCATCCAGAATATCCATAACCTCTGAGTCCGAGTCGGCATCGTCGAATTCGCCAGCCTCATATTCGTTGGAAAAAAGCGTCATGGCCACATTATTGGCATCACCATTGATATCGGCGCAGTCATCATAGGTATCGTTATCAATGGAGCCGGCGATATGGCCGGTTTCGGAGTTATCGGTCATACGCAACACAGGTTTGAGCTTGTAGTTACCCGCTCCGGTTTCAACCAGCGAATGGCGCAGATCGAAGTCAATGGTGTAATTCACAATGCCGTCAGCGGGCACGGTAAAGCCGCCAATCAGTTGAATACGGCCGCTGGGAACGGTCAGCGGCAGCAGCTCGTCAGATGCCGGGTCACTTGGCAGTATCTGAGTCTGTTCCGGATCAATAATAAACCGGATCCATTCATATTGACCGGCTTTTACCCGGGCATCCTCAATCAGGGTGGTTTGCTGGGCGCCTTGTAGCGTCAGCAGGTCAATCACCAGCGCCGATCCATCATCAGTGACATCAAGGGTTTCGGGATCGCTGTCTTCGTGCTTGATCTGGACCTGTGAAAAGGCGACCAGTACCTGTTCGGCATCGGTCACCGGCGCATCAGTAACCCCGAACGATACGGTCCCCAGCCGGTTAACACCGGCTGAGCCGCTACCGCCGCCACAGGCGGTCATACACTGACAGTAGTAATTAATGATGCCCCGAGGGCCGCTTTGCTGAAACGCGTTATCCTGTTCATGGTTCAGTCCACCCTTTACGCTTGCAAAAAATTTAAAAATTTATTGTCCATCATAAAGGGTCAAAAGCAACAAAACCTGTTTGGTGCTCACAACGAGCACCTGATTTAACAAGTTTTTACGATCCCGGCGTTAGCCGTTTGCTTACTCTTCCGGCGGCGGGTAGGTGCATTCGTTGAAGAGCACAGCCGTTCCAAGGATGAAGATCAGATTGGCGTATTCCAGACATTTGATATCCGGGTTACCCCGCAGATCAATCAGGGTGACATTATCCAGAGTGCGCAAGTCCCACACGCCCCGTTGCAGGTCGTTGTTACGGGCATCCAGATTCTGCAGCGCAGTCAGCTGACCAATGGGGCCGATATCGTCGATCTGATTGTCTTTCACCGACAGGTTGGTCAGATTGGTCAGCATGCTGAACTGGCTGGCATCACTGATCTGATTGTTGTTGATAGCAAGGTTCAGCAGCTGGGTGTTTTCCGCGAGAGGCGACACATTGGAGATTGCATTATTGAACAGCACCAGGTTTTCCAGTGCGGGCAGATGGGGCAGGGTGCTCAGGTCAGAGATATCGTTGTTGGTGGCGCTGAGAGTGTGCACCTTATCAAGCCCGGCCAGCGGTGACAGATTACTGATGTCGTTGATATCCAGCGTCACGATTTTCAGTTCTGTTAACTGCTCAATTCCCTGTATGGATTGAATATCCATGTCGGTACACACCAGAGCGTTGAACTGCTCGATATGGGTAAAGTCGTTCGCCTGGGCACAATCACGGAAAGCCCGGTCGGTGAACAGGCGGTAGTCCACTCGGGGGCCAACATACACCTTGCCTTTAACGACGGTGTTGGCGATACCACCATCTTCAAATTCCGCATACACCGTAAGCCGGTATTCAGTGGTTTCATCAGGAAAAACATCCACGCTGCCACTGAAGTCCACATCACCAAAACCCGGTTCAAGTGTCACCCGGGTGGGGGTAATGCTGCCAACAGGTTCCACGTTCCAGGAAATGGTGGCGTAGTCATCTCCCTGATTATCGATTTTTTGTTCCACTGTAAAATCGATGTCAGCCTGACAGCCCATCAGGCCAAAAAGAAACAGAATAAAAAAAGACGTGCGCAAAAGCGCCGGATGTTGACGGAGCATTGAATAATCCCCCTAAAGGTTATTCTTGTATCGGAGCAAATTTAAAACAGAACAAACGTACTTCTTTTTATAATCCGTCTAAGTGTAATCGGTTCCTTCAAGTTTGGGGATAATCCAAAAGCTTTTTTTTGACGGTATTAACGAAATAAATTTAATAGATTCATCAGTTTATAAGGCTGTCAAAGTGGGGTTTCGCTTCGGATGGCGGTCGCTCAGAGGCTGTCTATACTCAATAGATTAAGGGTTTTCTCTGGCGAAAGTTACCGTATATCAATGGGATATCAATCACGCATTATTCTGGTTCTGCAGGACAGCGGCTTTGCCGGTGAGCTGTCTGGCATACTCACTGCCGAAAATCAGGTGGATGTGGATCTATATCGGCAACTCAGCCGTGGTGTGTTTATTGAAGACCGCATTGATCTGGTGGTACTGGAGCTGAAAGAGAATAATTTTTCCAATATCTCCAGCATGGTGAGCATGCTGGATTCCCTGGACAGTACACCACCCATTGTGTTGCTGACCGATGATAAATCCGTAAAACGGGCCCGGGACTTTTCCGAGCTGGGTGTGGTGGCGGTGTATCCCAGCGGATTTCCTGCCGAACTGATTGCCTTGCAGATTTCTTCGTTGCTCGGTTTTATCAAACAGAATGAAGACCTTAAAAGCCAGGTCAAAAACGCCCGCAATGTGGCCATGCTGAGTATGTCTGCCAGCAGTCAGTTGGGCGAAGTGGTGCGTTTTCAGGAAAAAAGTTATTCCGTCAGTGATTTTAAAGAACTGGCGGATATGCTGATGGGTTCGGTCAATTTGCTGGGTGCCAGCTGTTCCGGTTTGTTTCGCGTGGGCAATGATAACTACTATTTTGGTGATCAGGTAAATCGCGATTTCATTCAGCAACTGCTGGAAGACAACAAAAACAAGGCCCGTTTTGTTGATGTGGATGAAGGCTCTCTGGTGTATTTTCAGGAAGTCTGGGTTTACCTGACCCATATGCCGGTGCCGGGTTCCGAGGAATACGGGCAGCTGAAAGACAGTATCTTTCCCCTGATTGAAAGTGCTGGCCAGCGGGCCCATACCATTATTGCGGAACGGGCCGCGACCATTGCCGAGCGTAACAAGTCCTGGTTTTTAAAGAACGTGTCCCACAGTTTTCGCGAACCCATGAGTGGTGTGATCAATGGTGTGCAGCTGATGCATCGCCGCATGAAAAACCGTGATACCGATGAACGTGACCGGGAAATTCTGCACTGGCTGGAAATGAGTGCCAATCAGCTGGCGGATCTGATTGAGGACTTGTTGGCCCTGTCCGATGCAGAAAATATCCGGGTGGCCAAACAACAGTTTTCGGTTCGTAACGAGTTGCAGGAAACCCTGACACTCTATGAACGCTGGGCGGAAAGCAAAGGTATTGATTTTTCCACCTCTCTGGAACCGGAAGAACTGGAAATCTACACCGACCCGAAACATTTCAAGCAGGTGCTGCGCAGCCTGTTATCCAATTCATTAAAGTACACGCAATCCGGCAATATTGAACTCACCATGGAGAAAGTGGGGGCCGGCCCCGCGGAGATACTGGAAGTGTCTTTGTCAGATACCGGCCGGGGATTTGATGTGGAAAAAATACAGCCTTATCTGCGGCCTTTTATTGAACTGGACCGGGAAGTGATCAAAGAAGGTGATGGTGCCGGTCTGGGGTTATCCGTGGTGGTGCAGCTGATACATCAACTGGACGGCAACCTCAGTATTGAAAGCCACCCGGATCACGGTAGCTGTTTTACCGTATCCCTGCCGGTGTATAAACCGGAGGGTGTAGAGCATTTATTGTTTTGACAACGCGATGATCAGTGACGATCACCGCGAGCTTTTCAGGCATTGGCACCGGACTCAATGCGCTTGTCATTAAGCCGGTAAATATTCTCCTGCTGTTTGATCTTGCTTACCGTTACCGCCTGGCCACTGAGGGCTGCCACGCCGGTCAGCTCATCAATGGCACGTTCATCGGTGACATCGTTCAGGCTTACCCCCGCATGAGCATTGGCAACGGCCAGCTGCGTACCACTTCTGCCGTGTCCCCAGCCATGGGGAATACTGATCACAGACGGCATGATCTTATCGGATATCTCCGCCGGTATTTCGATTTCACCCACCCGGGAACTGACCGTAATCAGGTCGCCGTCAGCAATTCCCAGTCGCGCCGCATCTTTGGTGTTGATCATGGCGGTGCAACGGTTTTTACCTTTCACCAGTCGCTTGCTGTTATGCAGCCAGGAATTATTGCTGCGGATATGGCGGCGCCCGATCAGATAAAAGGTTTCTGAACTGGCGGGCTGTTTGCGTTCCAGTCGCTGTTGCAGGCGGGACACGTCTTTCAGATAGATCTTGGGTACCAGATTGATCTGCTTGTTGCGGGTGGCCAGTCTTTCAGGAAATACCCGGTTCAGCGGGCCGATATCCATACCGTGGGGATGTTTTTCCAGTTCTTTCACCGACAGGAACTGGTGGCGGTCCTTGGTGCGATAACTGTAAGGGCTCAGATCCAGTGCAAGGCGTGCCGCGCTGCGCGGCGACAGCCTGTCATAGAGCAGGTTTACCAACCGCTCCTGAAGATCGGCAAACTGCGGTATCTGGCTGCCGTAGGGGCCGGTGCGCAACATCAGATCCAGTACACCATCGGCCCCCAGGTTTTTCATGATCTGGTACTTGGCTTCCGCCCTGGCCCAGGAAACCGGCGAGCGGGATTCCAGGCGCCGGGTCAGTTCCAGATAGATTTCCCAGTCGTGGCGGGTGTCGGGGGCGGGGCCAAACAGGGGTGGCGAATATTTCACGGTATTGCGCACCGCCAGGCCATTAAAAATCAGATCGTAATGGCTGTGCTCCAATGGTCCGGTAGGGGGCAGAATAATATCGGCGTGGCGGGTGCTTTCGTTCAGATAAAAATCCACAGCCACCACAAAATCCAGCTGCTCCATGGCCTGATCGAGTTTCTTGCCGTTGGGCACCGAAATCACCGGATTGCCGGCTGCCAGTACCAGGGCTCTTACCTGCCCGTCGCCGGGAGTGAGCATTTCATCGGCCATGGTCACGGCCGGGAACTCGCCGCCAAATTCCGGCAAGCCGCGTACGCGGCTGGTGCGGGTATTGAAGGTACCGGTTTCGCCCGCCAGCTGGCCCAGCCCGGCAAGATCCACGGCAGGCTGGGTGAACATCATGCCGCCCTTGCGATCCAGGTTGCCGGTGATCAGGTTAATCACATAAATCAGCCAGCTGCTAAGGCCGCCGAAGCTTTGGGTGGAAGTTCCCATGCGGCCATAAAAACAGGCCCGTTCTGCGCCGGCATATTCCTTCGCCAGGCGGCGGATGGTTTTGGCCGGAATGCCGGTGTGAGGTTCCACTTTTTCGGGGCTGAAACCCATTACCATGTTGCGCAGTATATTAATGCCCTGGGTGTAATTCCGGGCCTTGCCCAGATCCACCAGGTCCTGACGGAACAGGGTGTGAATAATGGCCATCATAAAGAGGGCGTCACTGTCGGGGCGGATAAAGATATGCTCGTCAGCAATTTCTGCGGTTTCCGTTTCCCGGGGATCGATGGTGATCAGCTTGCCGCCGCGCTTTTTCAGATCCTTGATACGTTGCCTGAAGCCCGGCGCCGTCATCAGGCCGCCGTTGGACGCCATGGGGTTGGCGCCGATACAGATAAAGTAATCGGTCCGGTCGATATCCGGCACCGGCAGCATCAGCTGGTTACCGAACATCTTCAGGCCTGCCAGCATGGGTGCCAGCTGATCCACTGACGTGGCGCTGTAACGGTTTTCGGTTTTCAGCGCACTGAGAAACGGAAACAGGGTCAGCAGGCTGCCGTGATTGTGGACATTGGGGTTACCGAGATACACGGCCACGGCATTTTTGCCATACTTGGCCTGAATGTTCCGCAGTCTTGCCGCGGTTTCGTTAAAGGCGTTTTCCCAGCTGATACGCTCCCAGCCGTTGGGGGTTTTGAGCAGGGGGTAGCGGAGGCGGTCGGGGTCATCATGAATGTCTTGCAGCGCCGTGGCCTTGGGGCAGATAAACCCTTTGCTCAAGGGGTCTTTTTTGTCGCCCTTGATGCTGATGACTTTGCCTTTGTCATGCTGGATTTCTAACCCGCACATGGCCTCGCACAAGTTGCATGTGCGATAGTGGGTGTTGGAATCGGCCATAAGAAGTCCTTGTTATAATACTGAATGGCGCACAATGAAGATTCAGATCGACAATAATAAATGAGTAATCTTACAGCCAATCGGCATAGATGCAAGGTTGAGGTAAGATGTCCAGAGAGTCATGGAAACTATAGAGCAACTGGTTATAGCAGCTTATAGCAACCACTCATAGTAACTATTCATGGCAACTACGCAGAAGCTACACAAAAGAATCGACGTAACAGGATGATCCATGTTTAAAAAGCTAGTTTTGTTAATGGTGGGCGGACTGGCCGCTGCCGGTGGTTTTTATTATTACACCAACCTGCCGGAAGACGAGGCCAGCGCCCTGGCCGACAGCCTCTCCAAACAGAAGGTTAACCTGGAGAATATGGCCCGGGATATTGCCAACTCGGAGACGGTAAAGAAAGCCATCGACAAGGGCAGGGAAGCGCTGGCGGAAAGCCCCCAGGTACAGAACTGGCTCAACGATACCCTGCAGGAATACGCCCAGCAACAGCAGGTGAGTCTGAGCGAACAGGAGGCGGGGGAACTTGTGGATCGGCTGATGGAGTTACGCAGCTTTTCGGAAAATGCACTGCAGGATCAGGCGGCAGGGCAGGAGCCCTATACGCCGGAACAGCAGCAAAGATTTGAGGAAATCATGGCCCGGGGTGACGCGGCTTTCCAGCAGTACCTGGGTGTGCCCATGAACCAGTTTCTTACCGCCATGAGCAAGTCATCCTTCAAGCAGATGCTTGATCCGCAGTAAGTGTAATGATCCGCATCTGGCGGGCGGGGTGTTTGGCAGGAGGTGAAACTTGTACCAGTGTTGCTTCCCCGACGGTGATGACACCGGCTACTTTGTTTTAAAACCCAATCTGGCGGAAACCTGGGAAACAGCGGTCTGGTTTTTCGGGTTTGTAGCGCTGGTGCCGGTGGTGATCGCCATAGCCTTTGCCAGCCAGGGGTTCTGGCCCATTCTGCCGTTTGCGGGGCTGGAAGTTGCCGTGCTGATTTGGGCAGTGTACCGGGTACGCAAGCTGGGGGCGCAGCAGGAGGTGCTGCGCTTCAGTAAGGATCAGGTGTCGCTGGAGCGTGGGATCAACGAAGCGGATTTTCAATGGGTGCGGCAGCGGGCCTGGATTCGTGCCTATTACAACAAGGCACCAGTGTACGGCCACCCCCATAAACTGAGCCTGGGATACCAGGGGGAGCGCTGTGAATTCGGGCGATTTTTGACCGAGGATGAGCGGGAAGCTCTGGCTAAAGATTTATCTAAGTTAATTAGTGTGCAGCGGGAGTAACCTTGAAGTGGTCCTAAGCCCTTGGGCCGCGGCGCATTTTCCGGATGGTGGTAAAATGACCGGAAAGATTGCGATTTTCACCCTTGCTTCTGTAAGTTTGTACAGTCTATTATCAGGGACTCAGCGGCTCGGCCATCAAGGTTTCACTGGCCTTTCTCTATCTCCTCAGCTAATTTGGTTGGCGCGACTGACATGGTCGGGCGGCTGTTACCCTCCCTGGCTTTCAAGCCCCGTTTTCCGCGGCTATCCGGCCGATTTTCCGGCCTGAATACCCTTCTTCAGCGCTTCCTGGCCAGGGTCAGCCCATCGGCTATGGGCACCAGGCTCAAATCAACTCGGTTGTCTTCCTTCAGCTTTGCGTTCAGTGCCCGAATGGCCCTGGTGTCTTCGTCCTGTACCTGTGAATCAATCACGCGACCACCCCAGAGCACATTGTCGATCATGATCAGTCCGCCGGGTCGCAGCAGCTCCAGGCACTGCTCGTAGTAGGTGTCGTAGTTTTCCTTGTCGGCATCGATAAAGGCCGCATCAAAAGTGCCTGAACCGAATTCTTTCAGCAGCGCGTTCAGTGTGTCGCTGGCGGGGGCCAGGCGTAAATCCATTTTGTGGCTAAGCCCGGCTTTTTCCCAGTAGCGTTGCGCCATGCGCGTCCAGGCCTCGCTGAGATCGCAGCAGAAAATTCTGGCATCCTCATCCAGGGCCTCCGCCATTACCAGGCTGGAGTAGCCGGTGAAGGTACCCACTTCCACAATGCGTTTGGCGCCGATCAGTTTCATCAGCAGTGCCATCAGCTGACCCTGTTCCGGCGCTATCTGCATGCGCGCCATTTCATCTTTGGCGGTTTCTTCCCGCAGTTCACGCAGAATGTCATTTTCCCGAACAGAGTGATCAAAAATGTAGGGATATAGCTGGGCCAGATCCAGATCGGTGCGGTTGGACATAAGTGTTCCTGTTTCTGTTAATGTTCCTGTGATGAATGGTGTGCCGGCCCTGTGTGCTGATCGCTGTGCTAATAAGAGCCCCGGTCACAGACTGGCAGGAAATATTTTCCTGCTGATACTTTCTGCCAATCATGCTGAAGCAACGGGCCATTGCCAATTGATGCTCAGAGATTTATCCCTGTCAGTCAACTATATTAACAATATGTGACGGCGTGGCGCCTAAGTTTACATGCCGTATGATTTTACACACAAAGGTAAGCGAATGAGTGAAGTACAGCAAACTGACCAGGTGTATATGATCGACAGGGAGCAGTTAATTGATCAGCTGGAGCATATGAAAGGCAAGGTGATTGATCCGGTGGCCGGTGTTTTTGGTCCGGACAGCATGTTCTGGCGCCTGGGTCGTTATTCCACCGCGTTTCTTGGCGCCGGGCGGGCCGCTCTGTTGCAGAATGCCCATCCCTGGGTGGCCAATGCCATCAAGCAGCATTCCCGTACCATGGATGATCCCATGAGCCGCTTTCGCGGAACCTTTACCAATGTTTTTACCATGGTATACGGCAGCCTGGATCAGGTGATTGACAGTGCCCTGAAGGTACACAACATTCACCACAGTATTAACGGTGAAATCGAGGAAGATTCCGGTGCCTTTGCCAAGGGCAGTTACTATCAGGCCAACGAAGCCAGTTCCATGTTGTGGGTGCATGCCACCCTGTGGGAAACCACCGTTTACATGTACGAACTTATTATTGGCGACCTGACTGATCAGGAAAAAGAGACCTACTATCAGGAAGCCAAGATGTTTGCCTTTTTGTTTGGCATTCCGGAAGACAAGCAGCCTCCCAACTGGCATGAATTCCTCGAATACAACCAGCGAATGTGGAACAGTGATGCCTTAACGGTAAAAGAAGCGTCGCGGGAAATTTCATCCTTTCTGTTTACCTTCAGCAAACCGCTGGTGCCGGTGCTGGATCGTTATGAAGTCTTCACGTCCATGATCATGCCGGAAAGATTGCGGGAGCAATATCATATGCCGCCCGCGACACCGGAAAATCTCGCGCTGTTTGAACGCTATGTCAAAATGCTGAAACGAGTCTACCCGCGGTTACCACGTCACCTGCGTTATCTGCCTCCGTATCTGGAGGCGCAGAACCGGATAAAAGGCAAACACCGGCCCGGTGTCATTACCGGTTCATTAAACAAGTTAATGCTGGGGCGGAGCCGACTGGTGTCTGTATAAAAGCCTGATTTCTGTATAAAAGTGAAAGGGCCTGCATGGCATTGCCCACCAGCCTTGGCTAAGCTGTAGCAGGTTATTTAGTAGGTTATGTATAGGTTATACAGTCAATTCATTCGCTGCCTGCGGGTTTGTTGTGACAATCACTCAGGCAGCGCCAGCAATAAGGATATTGTTTTTATGCTGAAACTCTCCCGCGCCGCTCTGGTATTTCTGATCAGTCTGTCGTTTCTGACCTTGAGTCAGGTTGCTTCGGCCGCCGATTCCCTGGACAAACTCATGGCACTCAGCGGCCTTACCAAACAGGTAAAAGAATACCCCGGCGTGATCAAGGCGGGTATTTATGCCAGTTACAGTAAAAATCCCACCATGCCGTACGGCAGTGTGCAGGAGCTGATGGCTTCTGCCGACAAGGCATTTGTTCCAGAGCAGATTCTTGTTACCACCAAAAAAACACTGGCGGACACCCTGTCGGATGATCAGGTGTCGGAGCTGCTCACCTGGTATGAATCGGATCTGGGTAAAAAGATTACCCGTGAAGAAGAAAAAGCCTCTACACCGGAAGCCTATGAAGACATGTCCATCAACGGGCATACATTAATGGGTAATCAGGAACGGGTAGCCATGGCAAAGCGACTGGAAGATATTATTAACGCCACCGATCTTTCCATGGCGCTGCAGGAATACACCGCGTTGGCAGTCTATTCCGCTTTAATGCCCGGTCAGTCCGGCAATATGGATGCGTTAAAACAGAATATAGTGGCCCAGCTGGCCCAGGCCCGCCCACAAATGGAGCAGAATGTGCTGATGTCGCTGGTGTATTCTCACCGCAATCTGGATTTGGCCGAGCTGAAAAAATACCAGCAGTTTCTGGCAAAACCTGCAGCGAAAAAGTTTAACCGTGCCGCCATGCAGGGCATTAAAGCGGGCATGGAAGACAGCATTAATGACTGGGTAAAAGTGTTCGAAAAAATGCGCGCCGATAAGGCCGGCAAGCCGTAATAATTCACAAAACCGCTGGTGATTTCACCACGCGTTCATGCTCCGGGGCTGGTAGATTAGCAATGGAAAGCTAAAACTTCCTACCGCAAAAGGCCCCGGAGGCACACCATGAGACTTCTGATCTTTATCGCCATTTCACTGGTGCTTACATCTCCCTGGTCACAGGCGGCGGACGCTTCCGGCAGTGAGTTCTCCAATGTGGCCATTAACGGTTATATTCTTACCCGGGCGGAGCTGTCCGGATTGGAACGGCAACTGGGCTCACGTGTGGCACCGGGCGCCTATCTGTACAACAGCTATAACGGCTGCTGGCTGAACACCAGCAATGGTACCAGTGGTTGCCTGGGTAATGGCGGGCAGGGTAGTGCAGGTACCTATCATTCCCGTTATGGCAGCGGTGAGCGCAACAATCAGGGTGACTGGAGCCACTACAGCAATGCTGCCGGTGGCGGCGTGGGTGGAACCGGGGATGGTTGTGTCTATGCGTTCGGCTGGTCTAATTGTTAGAGATGCCCTGATGCCCTGATGCTTTGAGGTCCTGGTTGAGATCAGTCTTCTTCCGTCTGCCAGGTGATGACCTGTTCGCCGCTGGCTGAGATTTCATACCAGCGGTCCGGGTCGTCACCGTTTTGCCAGGCACTTTCAATACAGCGTACTGTGGCACCAATGGCCTGGTGCGCTGCCCGGCCCATATCAATGTCGTTTGCCCAGGGGGTGTTGCGGTTTTGCACCCAGACACTGGTATAACCGGTTTGCCCCGCGTTTTTTACCACGGTGATGGGGGTTGGGCTGCCTTGGTGAATACCGTTAAAGCGAAAGCCTTTTTTTGATTCACGACGCAATTCACTGCCGGGGAAACTGGCGAGCAGCCAGGTTTTAATGGCTTCCAGTGGTTCGCCTTCAATATAAATTTCCAGGTCGTCCAGTTGTTCCAGTGAATCGGTCATGGTTGAGTCGCTATTCAGTGTCTGTCGTTAATTCTGTCGGTGGTTCTGTTGGTGGTTCTGCCGTAAAATCTGGCGTTGTCGCTGCCGCCCCGGGCCGCCAGAGTGTGATCAGAAAATCCGCTTCGCAATCCAGCTCGGTCAGGGTTTCCAGGCGGGCTTTCTTTGCCGGAGCAATCCGCCAGCTATGAGGTGTCATGGCCAGCAGTGCGTTGATCATATCACCGGAGTTTAACCGGATGCGATAATCCAGCTTTTCCCGGGCAATCAGCTCCCAGCGGGCTTCACGCTGGGCAATGAACTTGTTCTCGTCAAATGGCTGCACATCCTCATACAGCAAGGCTTTTAACTCCTGCAAATGCCGGTTGCCGGCAGTAACCTGAATCAATACGCCATCCGGTTTCAGGCAGTGCTGAAAGGGTTCGTCCAGAACCGGACTGAATACGGAGAGGATACCGTCCAGGGAATTGGCCTGCAGGGGAATCTGCTTCAGCGATGCCACCAGCCAGACAATCTGTTTGCTGCGCTGGCAGGCACTCAGAATGGCGGGTTTGGAGATATCGATGCCAACTATTTCGGCGTTTGGTTCGGCGTTCAGTTCGGCATTGCTTGCCGGGGCATGCTGTTGCAGGTATGCCGCCAGATAGCCGGTGTAATAGCCTTCACCGCAGCCGGCATCCAGAATCTTTGGCTGCTGATCAGCGGGGAGGGCATTCATCAGCATCTCACCAACGCGCTTTGCCAGGGGGTCGTAATAGCCGCCGTTAAGAAACAGTTTGCGAGAGGCCACCATGGCTTTGTCGTCGCCGGGGGCCCGGGAGCGTTTGTGCTGCACCGGCAGCAGGTGCAGATAGCCTTGCCGGGCCAGATCAAAACTGTGGTTCCGGGAACACTGCAGGCGCTTGCCCTGCGCATCGGGATCCTGCAAGGGCTCCTGACAGAGAGGGCAAATCAGAATCCGGGAGTGCGCGATCGCCGCCATCAGGTGAGCAAATGATCCAGTATGCCCTGGTACATGTCCGACAGGGTGTCCAGATCCGCCGCCTTCACATGCTCGTTCACTTTGTGAATAGTGGCGTTCACCGGCCCCAGTTCCACCACCTGAGCGCCGGTGGGGGCGATAAAGCGGCCATCGGAGGTGCCGCCGGCGGTGGACAGCTCGGTATCCCGACCGGTTACAGTCTTGATGGCAGCAACAGTGGCCTCCACCAGCTCGCCTTTGGCGGTCAGAAAGGGTTGCCCGGACAGGTTCCACTGAATCTCGAAGTCCAGATTGAATTCGTTGAGGATGGCTTCGGCCCGTGCCTGCAGCCCTTCGGCGGTGCTTTCCGTGGAAAACCGGAAATTGAACACCACTTCCACTTCGCCGGGAATCACGTTGGTGGCGCCGGTGCCGCCATTGATATTGGAAATCTGGAAAGAAGTGGGGGGGAAGAAGTCGTTGCCGTCATCCCAGTGTTCCGCTGCCAGTCTGGTCAGTGCCGGGGCGGCTTCATGGATGGGGTTGCGGGCCAGATGAGGGTAGGCCACATGGCCCTGAACGCCTTTGATCTTCAACACGGCCCCCAGGGAACCGCGGCGGCCGTTTTTCACCACATCGCCCACTTGAGTGGTGCTGGAGGGTTCTCCCACAAGGCAGTAATCGATTTTTTCGTTGCGGGCTTCCAGGGTGTCCACCACTTTCACGGTGCCGTTCACAGCGGGGCCTTCCTCGTCACTGGTGATGAGGAAGGCGATGGAGCCCTTATGGTCCGGGTTTGCTGCCACAAAGCGCTCACAGGCGGTAACCATGGCCGCCAGGCTGCCTTTCATGTCGGCCGCGCCGCGGCCATGGAGCATGCCGTCGATGACTTTGGGGGAAAAGGGCGGGTTGTCCCAGTTTTCTTCCGGGCCGGTGGGCACCACATCGGTATGGCCGGCAAAGGCCAGTAGCGGGCCTTCGCTGCCGCGGCGCGCCCAGAAATTTTCCACCTCGCCGAAATTGAGCTTTTCAGCTTTGAAGCCGATGGCTTCCAGCCGGGAAATCATGATGGCCTGACAGTTGGCGTCTTCCGGGGTAACGGATATTTGCGAAATCAGGTCTTTGGCTAGGCTTAGGGTGGCGGATTCCTGTGACATACGGGCCCCTCTGGTTGGCAGGAGGGGCGCATGTTATTTGAAATCCTTGGCTTCGACAACTTCGGGCACGGTGATGGGCTGGCGTTTGGCCAGGTATTCGTTCCATTCCAGTTTCACCGCCCGCAGATTACCCCGGGTGTCCTTGTTGAAGGGTTTGATGGCGGTCAGGTCCACGCCGGCCTGCATCAGGGTCAGGGCGGTCATTTTCACGTCTTCCAGTTTTACGTATTTGCCGAAATAGAGCACATTGGCCTGCTCAAGGGGCTCTTCGTCGTCTTGCTCCGGTATCACCTTGTAACCCAGGCGTTTCAGCGACAGACGCACGATATCCCGGTCCACCGTTCGGGGAATGCCTTTGTACAGGTAAATGGCACGTTCGGCATCCGGCTGTTCGCCGCGGAGCTTTTCCAGGGCCAGGGCGGCTTCTGTGATGCGGCGAAAATCCGGGTTGGCCCGGGTCCAGCCATAGCTGCGCAGGCGTTCCAGCATGGCCAGGTCTTCGTCTTCCGGTGGCACCTGCTGGGCAATGATCAGGGCCAGTTCATCCAGATGCAGGTATTTCCATTCCTCCATGGTGGCCAGTTCTGCCTTGGCTTCGGCGATGCGTTCTTCGTATTCAGAGGAGATGACATTGGCGTAGATGGCGAGCCCCAGAAAGATCAGGGCCAGTATGGAAAACACACTGATCCCGGCAATGGACTTGAGGGGAAGGAATTTGGCGGCGCAGGCCGTCCCGATGGTCAGCAGCACCATGATCCAGGGTAGTATGTATGCGATGGAGTCCATAGTCTTCTGTCCCGCCTGAGGTTGGTTCGCCAGACATTTGATTTGCAAGCGCATTTGGGCGCTTTCTAATCAGTATAGACAAAGAATGAAAAGGGTTAGGCAATGCGGGGGCAGAGAATGGAAAAAGTGCAGAAAAAGTCCAGATATGGATTTTCCCACACCATCGGAATGAATTTCAGGAAAACAGCGTTTCGTAGTCCGCGGCTTTGAATCCCACGGTGATATCGCCGCCGGTTTCCAGCACCGGCCTTTTGATAATGGCAGGGTTTTCCAGCATCAGTGCCTTGGCGCTGGCTGCGTCGATACTGTTTTTTGTGTCCTCCGGCAGTTGCCGCCAGGTGGTGCCGCGCTTGTTCAGCAACAGTTCCCAGCCTGCGGTGTTGAACCAACTATCTAATTTTTCAGCAGTTAATCCGTCTTTGCGGAAATCGTGAAACTGGTAGTCGATGCCGGCATCGTCCATCCATTTGCGGGCTTTCTTGATGGTGTCGCAGTTTTTAATGCCGTACATAATTGTACTCATGAGATAACCTGTTCAGCTAAGCGGATTCGGAGGAAAGTCCAGATATGTATTTTTAAAGGCGGTCTGCAACCGGCTTTATCTGGCATTGAAAAAGAGGCTGGATCAGCCGGAGCGGAAGCCGGAATTATCTGCTCCCGCTCTGGCTGTGCCTGAGGCTTATCAGTCGATAGAGCGCAGCAGTTCGTTGATGCCTACTTTGCCGCGGGTCTGCTCGTCGACGGTTTTGACGATGATGGCAGCGTACAGGCTGTACTTGCCGCATTTGGAGGGCAGGTTTCCGGGTACTACCACTGAACCGGCTGGAACGCGGCCAAAGTGGACTTCGCCGGTTTCGCGGTTGTAGATCTTGGTGCTTTTACCGATGTAAACGCCCATGGATATCACCGCGCCTTCTTCCACGATCACGCCTTCCACGATTTCAGAGCGGGCGCCGATAAAGGCGTTGTCCTCAATAATGGTGGGGCCGGCCTGCAGGGGCTCCAGCACGCCGCCGATGCCTACACCGCCAGAAAGGTGCACGTTTTTACCGATCTGGGCGCAGGAGCCCACGGTAGCCCAGGTGTCCACCATGGCGCCGCTGTCCACATAGGCGCCAATGTTCACGTAAGAGGGCATCAGTACCACATTGGGGGCAATGTAGCTGCCTTTACGGGCAACGGCAGGCGGTACAACACGTACGCCGGCTTCCTTGAACTGTTCCGGCGTCATGTCGGCGAATTTCACGTCTACCTTGTCGTAGTACTGGGTGAACTGGCCGTTAATGGGGGCGTTGTCCTGAATCCGGAAGCCCAGCAACACGGCTTTTTTCAGCCACTGGTTCACAACCCACTCGCCGTCTTTCTTTTCTGCAACACGGGCTTGTCCGTTATCCAGCATGTTGAGTGCTTCCTGAATGGCCGCTTTTACATCGCTGTCCACGGAAGTGGGGGTAATGTCGGCGCGATTTTCAAAGGCGTTTTCAATGATGCTTTGTAAGTCACTCATAACTAAGGCTCCTGTTGAGTGGTCCTGAATTAAAGGGATTTTAAAAATGTCTGAAGGCGCTCGGCGGCCTCTGTGCATTCATCCAGCGTTGCCACCAGCGCCATGCGCACGCGGTTCTGTCCGGGGTTGAGGCCATCGATAGTGCGCGATAAAAACTGCCCCGGCAACACGGTAATATGCTGCTGGCGAAACAGCTCCCGGGCGAAAGTCTGGTCGTCCACCGGGGTTTCCGGCCACAGGTAAAAGCCGGCTTCCGGGGCGCTTACCTGCATATGGCCTTCCAGGCGTGCCAGTACGGCAGCAAACTTGGCGCGGTACTGATCACGATTGGCTTTGACGTGGTCTTCATCATTCCAGGCTGCCACGCTGGCCAGCTGGTGCTGAACCGGCATGGCGCAGCCATGATAGGTACGGTACAGCAAAAATTTTTCCAGAATGGTGGCATCACCCGCTACAAAACCGGAACGCAGCCCCGGCAGATTGGAGCGCTTCGACAGGCTGTGAAATACCACGCAGTTGCGGAAATCATTGCGGCCGGTTCCGGAGCACACTTCCAGCAGTCCTGTGGGCGGATTGGCTTCATCGAAATAGAGTTCGGAATAGCATTCGTCTGAAGCAATCACAAAACCGTACTCATCGGACAGTTCCAGCAGGGTTTTCAGGGTGTTCTCGTCCAATACCGCGCCGGAGGGGTTGCCCGGCGAGCACAGGTAAATTAACTGGCAACGCTGCCAGATATCCGCGGGCACACTGGCAAAGTCCGGTTTAAAGCGGTTGTCTTCCGTACAGGGTAAAAAGTAAGGCTCGGCGCCGCTCAGCAGGGCGGCACCTTCATAAATCTGATAGAAGGGATTGGGCGACAGCACCAGGGGGGCAGGCTGGTTGCGATCCACCACCGCCTGAGCAAAGGCAAACAAGGCTTCCCGGGTACCGTTGACCGGGAGTACCTGGGTTTCCGGATCCAGTCCGTGCAACTGAAAGCGCCGGCAGGCCCACCGGGAAATGGCCTGTCGCAGTTCGGGAAGGCCTTTGGTGGAGGGGTACTTTGCCAGGCCATCCAGATTATCCCGCAGCATGGTTTTTACAAACTCCGGGCTGGCGTGCTTGGGTTCGCCAATGGACAACGCGATATGGGGCAGGGATTCCGGCGGAACTACACCCGCAAAGAGTTCGCGCAGTTTTTCAAAGGGGTAAGGATGCAGTTTATCGAGATCTTGGTTCATCAGTTCTATTTGTGGTCATCCAGGCGGCTTTTCAGGGTGGATTTCAGGCGCTTCAGTACCGCCTGATCATCAATAATGCCGCCACCGGGCTTGGTGATATAGAAAACGTCTTCCACTTTTTCTCCCAGGGTGGCAATGCGGGCTCCCAGGATATTCACCCCATGCTCCAGAAAGATTTTACCGATTTCTGCCAGCAGGCCGGGACGGTCAAGGGTGGTCAGTTCCACCACGGTATTCTGATGAGTCTCATCATTGCTGATGGCCACTTCCGTGGGAATATCAAAATGTTTCAGTGCCCGTGGCAGGCGGCGGTTGACGACATCGGGAAATAGCTCGGGGTCCGACAGGGTCTCGATCAGTTTGTCCCGGATCTGGTCCAGGCGTTCCTGATCCTCGATGGGATTGCCGTTTTCCTCCATGATCACATAGGAATCCAGACTCAGGTTACTCTTGGAGGTGATGATCTTGGCGTCTGCGATGGTCAGGTGCAACTGGCTGAGTGCGGCAGCGGTGGCGGCAAACAGGTTGGGGCTGTCTTCGGTGTAAACAAACACCTGGGTTGCCCCTTCGTAACGGCGGGCATCGGTTTTGCCCAGTAACACCAGCGGGCCGGTGCTGGCATCGTGATGGATAATGGCTGCGGTGTGGCGGGCGATATCACCGGTGGTTTCCCGCAGAAAGTAATGATCCCCCAGCTGTTCCCAGATCTCGTCGATGGCCGCGTCATCAATACCTTTCTGGTTCAGTATATGGCGGGCCACGGATTTGTTTTCATCGATCCAGTCCTGCTTGTCCACCGGATTTTCCAGGCCGCGGCGCAGGGCCTTGCGGGTTTCGCTGTACAGCTGACGTAATAACGTGGCACGCCAGCCGTTCCATAAGTTGGGGTTGGTGGCGCAAATGTCGGCGACGGTGAGCACAAACAGATAATCCAGGCGAATCTGGTGGCCGATCTTGCGGGCAAATTCCTGAATGATATCGGGATCACTCACGTCCTTTTTCTGGGCTGTGAGCGACATCAGCAGGTGGTTTTCCACCAGCCAGGCCACCAGTTGCGCATCCCATTTACTCAGCCGGTGATGGATACAGAATTCATAGGCATCTTTGGCGCCCAATACGGAATGGTCGCCCTGGCGCCCCTTGCCCAGATCATGGAAAAGGCCGGCTATATAAAGCAGCTCGATCTTGGGCAGACGATGGAACAGGAAAGATGCCATGGGGAATTCCTGTTCGGACCCGGTATAGCGGAAGCGCCGCATGTTTTTCAGAACCAGCAAACTGTGGGCGTCTACCGTGTACTGATGAAACAGGTCGTATTGCATCTGGCCAATCACATGGCCGAACACCGGAATATAGTTGCCCAGAATGCCAAAGCGGTTCATGCGGGTGAACTGGGAATAGAGCTTGTACGGGGAACGCAGCAATTCCATAAACAGGGAAATGTTACGGATATCATCCCGGAATTTCTGATCCACCAGATCCCGGTTGTCGCGGATCAGGCGGATAGTGCTGGCACGTATGCCTTCGATATGTTCGTTCTGGGCGAGGATCACGAAGATTTCCAGCAGTGCCGATGGCGTATGCTCGAATACTTTGTCGTGAGTCACTTCAATATGGTTGTGGCGTAACTGAAAGCGTTTGTTGATGGGGGTGACGATATCGGGTTCGTCGGCGTCGAGAATGGCTTCTTCAAAATGCTGCAGCAGCATGTCGTTGAGCTGGGAAATGGAAAGCGCGGCGCGGTAATAGCGCTTCATGAACTTTTCCACCGCCAGGTTCACGTTGGTGTCGCGGTAGCCCAGCATATCGGCTACGGCTCGCTGGTAGTCAAACAACAAACGGTTTTCACTGCGGTTGGTAATCAGGTGCAGGGCGTAGCGCACTTCCCATAAAAACACCTGGCCCGCATTCAGCAGGTTGTATTCTTCCTTGGTCAGAAAGCCGTGGGTAACCAGTTCACTGAGGCGGTTGGCATCAAAGTAGCGCTTGGTGACCCAGCCGATCATCTGGATATCCCGCAGCCCGCCGGGGGCGGATTTGATATCCGGTTCCAGGTTGTATTCAGTGTTGTTGTGTTTGTGGTGGCGGGTAATCTGCTCTTTCCACTTGGCCTCAAAGAAATCCTTCACCGGCCACACATGTTTCGGGCCGGTACGCTCCAGCATTTCATCGCCCAGTTCCGGGCTGCCGGCAATGGTCCTTGCCTCCATCAGATTGGTGGCAATGGTAATGTCTTCGCGGGCCAGTTCAACGCATTCCTGTAAGGAGCGTACGCTGTGGCCTACTTCAAAACCCACATCCCACAACTGGGTGACAAAGTTTTCCAGATCCTCACGAAAATCATCGGCATTATCATTGCGCAGCAGAATCAGCAGATCGATATCGGATTTGGGGTGTAATTCGGCGCGGCCATAACCGCCCACCGCCATGAGGGAAATATCCGGAGACTTTGAGCAGCTCAGCTGGTTCCACATCCAGCTCAGCAGCTGATCCAGCACCCAGGCCCGGCGGCGGATAATCATCTTGATGTTTTCCTGATTACGGAACCGGGTCTCCAGCGCTTTGTCGGCGACTTCCAGCTGTTTGCGAACAGCCGTGGTGGGGGTTTTCGAACTGGCAGCCAGTTCGGCAAACTTTTCCCCGTCGAAAAGCTCGGTATCGGGTTGAAGTTCTGTAATCAGGGGAGTTTTCATGGTGAACTTCTGATCAGAAGTTTTCTTCGGAGCGCTTGGTGAGTACCTCAACGCCATTCGCGGTGACCAGCAGGGTGTGCTCCCACTGGGCCGACAGTTTGCGGTCTTTGGTAATCACCGTCCATTCATCCGGCAGCAGCTTGGTGTGGCGCTTGCCGACGTTGATCATGGGCTCAATGGTAAAGGTCATGCCTTCCTGCAGCACCATGCCGGTGCCGGGTTTGCCGTAATGAAGAACTTGCGGTTCCTCGTGGAATTCAGCACCGATGCCGTGGCCGCAATATTCCCGTACCACGGAAAAGTTCTGGGCTTCGGCGTGCTTTTGAATGGCGGCGCCGATATCCCCCAGGCGCACCCCGGGTTTGACCATATCAATGCCCAGGTACAGGCATTCCTGGGTTATCTTGACCAGACGGTTTGCCAGAATCGAGGGTTCACCCACAAAAAACATCTTGCTGGTGTCGCCGTGGTAGCCGTCTTTCTTGACGGTGACATCAATATTGATGATATCGCCTTTCTTGAGCTGCTTGGGGCCGGGAATGCCGTGACAAACCACATGATTGACCGAGGTGCAGATGGATTTGGGGAAACCGCGATAGTTCAGGGGGGCTGGGTAGGCCTGCTGTTCATTGACAATATAGTCGTGACAGATCTGGTCCAGTTCCTCGGTGGTAACGCCCGGTTTGACATATTCCCCAATCATTTCAAGGACTTCGGCTGCAAGGCGCCCGGCGACTCGCATCTTCTCGATTTCTTCCGGCGTTTTAAAGGTAACTGACATCTGGTTGGTTCGCTTTTCCTGGGCTATTGTGATGAGTTGCGGGTTCAGAAGGGCGGGTATTCTACACCGGATCGCTTCTGAGCCATAGAGCAACCGGGATTGTACAGCAAAAACGGGGATTTATATTCCCGCGATTGTTGTGGGAATCCAAATGTGGTATAAAGCTGCGCGCTCGAAAGAGCGACTCAAATCAGGGGCCGCCAGAAGTACCTGCAAGGCAGGCAGAATTCGCCTAATCAGGTTTGTTTGGCCCCTTTTAAACTAAAACACACATACATCGACACAGTTTTCTGGGTGCCCTTGAAGACCGTTCAGGCTTTTCGGGTTAGAGATCTGGGATGTATGGAGGCTTAACCCAATCTCAAGGAGATATCATGGCCGAAGTCACTATGCGTGATATGCTGAAGGCTGGCGTTCACTTTGGACACCAGACTCGCTATTGGAACCCTAAAATGGATCAGTACATTTTTGGTTCCCGCAACAAGATCCACATCATTAACCTGGAGCACACTGTTCCCCTGTTTAATGATGCTATTACCTTTATCAACAGCCTGGCGGCTAAAAAATCCAAGATCCTGTTCGTTGGCACCAAGCGTGCTGCCAGTAATCTGGTAAAAGAGCAGGCTATCCGCGCTGGCCAGCCTTATGTAAACCACCGCTGGTTAGGTGGCATGCTGACCAACTGGAAAACCATCCGTCAGTCTATCCGTCGTCTGAAAGAGCTGGAATCCCAGAGTCAGGACGGCACGTTCGACAAGCTCACCAAAAAAGAAGCGCTGATGCGCAGCCGCGAAATGGAAAAGCTGGAGCGCAGCCTTGGTGGTATCAAGGATATGGGCGGCCTGCCTGATGCCCTGTTTATTATCGACGTGGATCACGAGAATATCGCAGTAGCAGAAGCCAATAAGCTGGGTATTCCTGTTATCGGCGTAGTGGACACCAACAGTGATCCTGCCGGCGTTGATTACGTTATCCCCGGTAACGACGATGCGATCCGCGCTATCGAACTGTATGTAACTGCAGTGGCTGACGCCTGTCTGGCCGGCAAGGAATACGCGCAAACCACCGGTGGCGATGCCGATTCTTTTGTGGAAGTGGAAGAGGCCAGCGATTCTGCTGAAGCTGCAGCCGAGTAAGCGGCAACCGTTTCCAAGATTGTGAAAAAAGGGGGCAAAGCCCCCTTTTTTCAGACACATTCATTTAAAGATTCTTGTTTACCCTGAGGATCAGCGTTACCCGCAGCAACGGGGTAATCAACAAACCAAATACGAGAGGATAGATCCATGGCTGTGACTGCCGCACTTGTAAAAGAACTTCGTGAGCGTACCGGTTTGGGCATGATGGAGTGCAAAAAAGCACTGGTGGAAACCGATGGTGATCTGGATCAGGCCATTGAAAATCTGCGTAAGTCCGGTCAGGCCAAAGCGGCTAAAAAAGCCGGTCGTACTGCCGCAGACGGCGCAGTGGTAGCAAAGGTTGCTGAAGACGGCAAAACCGGTGTGATCGTTGAGGTCAACAGTGAAACTGACTTCGTGGCCCGCGACGACAACTTCAAGGGCTTCTGCGAAAAGGTTGCCCAACTGGTGCTGGACACCAAAGAAACCGATATTGAAAAGCTGAAAGAAGCCAGCGTTGACGGCGGCACTCTGGAAGAAGTGCGTACTGCACTGATCCAGAAAATCGGTGAAAACATTCAGGTGCGTCGTGCCCAGGTGGTTGAAAGTGCCGAAGGTGTTGTGGGTGCCTACATCCACGGTGGCAAGATCGGTGTTCTGGTGGCTCTGCAGGGCGGTAACGAAGAGCTGGGTAAAGATGTGGCCATGCATGTTGCCGCGTCCAACCCCCAGGTAGTAAACCCTGACGACGTTGCCGAGGACGTGGTTGCCAAGGAAAAAGAAATCTTCAGCGCCCAGGCCAAGGAAAGTGGCAAGCCTGACGAAATCATCGAGAAAATGGTGACCGGCCGCATCAACAAGTTCCTGAAAGAAGTGAGCCTGGTTGAGCAGCCTTTCGTCAAGGATCCTGATACCACTGTTGGCAAGCTGGTGAAGGCCGGTGGTGCTACTGTGCTTGGCTTTGTCCGCTACGAAGTGGGCGAAGGTATCGAGAAAGAAGAGGTGGATTTCGCAGCTGAGGTTATGGCTCAGGCCCGCGGCGAAGGTTAAGCGAGGATTATCCTACTCTTTATTAAATAGCAGGGTGTCGCTAAACTGTGCGTCAGTTTTCGGCACCCTCTTTGTATCTGCCCTTTGTATTTGACCTAAGGAGCCCCTATGCCCACCACCAGCGAACGTACCCCCAAATACAAGCGTATTCTCCTCAAGCTCAGCGGCGAGGCCCTTATGGGGGAGCTGGATTTTGGTATCGATCCCCAGGTTCTGGATCGTATGGCACTGGAAATCGGGCAATTGCGGGGTATCGGGGTGGAAGTGGGCCTGGTGATCGGTGGTGGCAACCTGTTTCGCGGAGCTGCCCTCCAGAAAGCCGGGCTTGATCGTGTAGCCGGCGACCATATGGGAATGCTGGCCACCCTGATGAACGGCCTCGCCATGCGGGATGCCCTGGAGCGCTCCAATATTCCCACCTGCCTTATGTCTGCCATTCAGATGAGTGGCGTGGTGGAGCACTATGATCGCCGTCGGGCCATGCGTCTGCTGTCCAATGGCGACGTGGTGATCTTTGCAGCCGGTACCGGCAATCCCTTTTTTACCACGGATACAGCGTCTTCCCTGCGGGCTATCGAAACCGATGCCGATGCCATGTTCAAGGCCACCAAGGTAGATGGTGTCTATGATTCCGATCCGGAGCAAAACCCCGGCGCCACCAAATATGATCGCCTCACCTATGACGAAGTGCTAGAGAAAAAACTGGGCGTGATGGACCTGACAGCCATCTGTCTGTGCCGCGATCAGGGTATGCCGGTGCGGGTGTTCAATATGAATGAACCCGGTGCGCTGCTGCGGGCCACCCTGGGTGGTAATGAGGGTACCCTGATTGAGCCGGCGGCCGTGGCTGAATAATTGCGGCCAACGTAATAGAATCAAGACCAGCCAGTAAGAGTTAGACAAGCAAATACCAAGAAGGAATGTCTCGTGATTGACGATATCAAAGCAGACGCTGAAACGCGGATGAAAAAGGCCATTGATGCACTGGAAGGCGCTTTCAAGAAAGTACGTACCGGGCGTGCCCATCCGGGCATACTGGATGGTGTCATGGTGCCTTACTACGGTACGGACACCCCTCTGAAGCAGGTAGCCAACGTAGGGGTGGAAGATGGCCGCACACTAACCGTGTCCCCCTGGGAAAAGCACATCATTCCTGATGTGGAAAAAGCCATCATGAAAGCGGATCTGGGCCTGAACCCGTCTACCAGCGGTGACATGATCCGCCTGCCCATGCCGCCGCTGACCGAGGAAACCCGCAAGGATCTGATCAAGGTGGTGCGCCAGGAAGCCGAGCAATCCCGGGTATCCATTCGAAGTATCCGCCGCGATGCCAACAGCGATATCAAGGAACTGTTGAAAGAAAAAGAAATCGGCGAAGATGAAGAACGTAAAGGTGAGGAAGACATTCAGAAGCTGACCGACAAATTTATTGCCGAAATCGAGAAGCGTCTTCAGGAAAAAGAAAAAGACCTGATGGAAGTTTGATCAGCGTTCGATAGTTTTATTTTTTTTAGCCCGCATGTACTCCCGGAGTCCATGCGGGTTTTGGTTATTCGAGAGAGGCAGCAGTGAGCGAGCATCAGTCATCAGCCCCCGATATCGACAGTCACCAGGGCAGCGTTCCCCGTCATGTGGCCATCATTATGGATGGCAATAACCGCTGGGCGAAGAAGCAGGGTCTCAAAGGCGTTGAAGGCCACAAGGAAGGCGCGCGTACGGTTAAGGCCACGGTGGAAAACTGTGCCCGTCTGGGGGTGGAAGTGCTGACGGTATTTGCCTTCAGCAGTGAAAACTGGCGCCGTCCCCAGGAGGAAGTGAATGCCCTGATGGAGCTGTTTCTGGAAGCGCTGAATGACGAAGTGCCGGAACTCCACGAAAACGGTATTCGCCTGGTCTTTATCGGTGATCTCAGTGGCTTCAGCGACAAGCTGCGCTCGCAAATGCAGGCGGCCATGAACCTGACCGCCAATAATACCCAGATGACCTTTGCAGTGGCCGTTAACTACGGCGGCCAGTGGGACATCGCCAACGCTGCGCGCCAGCTGGCAGAGCAAGTGGCGGCAGGGGAAATCAGCCCGGAAGATATCACCACTGACGCCTTGCAGGCCCGTATCAGCCTGGCGGAATTACCGCCTCTGGATCTGATGATCCGCACCGGCGGCGAACACCGTATCAGTAATTTTCTGCTCTGGCAGGTGGCGTATGCCGAGCTGTACTTCAGTGATCTTTACTGGCCTGACTTTAATATCGACGCCCTGAAGCAGGCTTTTGCCGACTACGCATCCCGGCAACGGCGTTTTGGCCGTACCGGCGAACAGGTGGAGTCTGCGCAATGAACAGGCAGAGGGGTCAATATGCTTAAACAACGGGTTATTACCGCCTTGATCCTGGCGCCCCTGCTCCTTGGCGCCATCTTCTTTCTGCCCAATCACTGGTTTGCCCTGTTTCTGGCCTTGCCGCTGATGCTGGGAGCGTCCGAGTGGGCCAATATCATGGGTTACGAGCAGGAAAGTGCCCGACTGCCTTTTGTGATTACCGTGGGTGTATTGCTTTCGCTCTGTTACTGGCTGGCGATCAAATGGGTGCTGCTGGTGGCGCTGGTGTGGTGGCTGGTGGCTTTCTTTCTGGTGCGGGCCTATCCCGGCAAGGTGGATCTCTGGTCCGGCAAGAATGCCCAGTTTGCCATTGGCCTGGCGATTCTGGTGCCCTCCTGGATGGCGCTGGTCATGCTGCAGGGGCAGGAAAACGGCTCCTACTGGGTAATGTACGTGATGTTTCTGGTATGGGGTGCCGATACCGGTGCCTATTTTGTCGGGCGCCAGTTCGGTAAGGCCAAGCTGGCCCCTGCGGTCAGTCCGGGCAAGTCCATGGCCGGGCTCTGGGGTGGGGTAGCCACCACCTTTCTAATTGCATTGGGTGTGGCCCTGTGGACCGGCGCAGCCGAAAGCGTCGGTATTATCCTTTTCCTGGTGGTGAGCATGCTGGCGGTGTTTGCCTCTGTGCTGGGTGATCTTGCCGAAAGCATGTTCAAGCGTCACCGCGGTATCAAGGACAGCAGCCAGCTGCTGCCGGGCCACGGTGGTATTCTGGATCGCATCGACAGTGTCACCGCCGCCGCGCCGGTCTTTGTGGGCTGCATGTATCTGCTGGGCGGGGTGGCATAGACGATATGGCGAACAACCGCACCGCAGGGAAAAAAGGTATTACCATTCTGGGCGCCACCGGTTCCATTGGCGTCAGTACCATTGATGTGGTTTCCCGTCACCCCGATCAGTTCGACGTGATCGCGCTCACCGCCAACAACAATGTGGCCACCCTGTTTGAACAGATTCGCGCCCTGCAGCCACCCTATGCGGTGATGCGGGATACCGCTGCGGCGGCAGAATTGCGCCGCAAGGTGCGCGCCGAAGGCTGGCAAACCGAAATTCTGGAAGGCGAGGCCGGTCTCTGCGAAGTGGCCGCCCTGGACAGCGTGGATTATGTCATGGCCGCGATTGTAGGTGCCGCGGGCCTGGTGCCAACCCTGGCGGGTGTGCACGCCGGCAAGCGTATTCTGCTGGCCAACAAGGAAGCCCTGGTGATGAGTGGCGCCCTCTTTATGGACGCGGTTCACCAGAGCGGCTCCGAGCTGCTGCCCATCGACAGCGAGCACAACGCGATTTTTCAGTGTTTGCCCGCGGGCCATCATGCCAGCCTGCAATCCCTGGGCGTTGCCCGCATCCTGTTAACCGGTTCCGGCGGCCCTTTCCGGCAAACCCCGCTGGCTGAACTGGCCGGCGTTACCCCGGATCAGGCCTGTGCCCACCCCAACTGGAGTATGGGCCGGAAAATATCGGTGGACTCGGCCACCATGATGAACAAGGGCCTGGAATTCATTGAAGCCTGCTGGCTGTTTGATGCCGCTGTTTCAGACGTGGAGATTGTGGTCCATCCCCAGAGTGTGATTCACTCCATGGTGGAGTATGTGGATGGCTCGGTCATGGCGCAGCTGGGTCATCCGGATATGCGTACACCAATTGCCTATGGGCTCGGCTGGCCGGACAGGATAGAATCCGGGGTCCCCTTACTGGATTTGGTGGCACAGGGTCAGCTAAATTTTGAGGCGCCGGACGAAGGCCGCTTTCCCTGTCTGCGTCTGGCACGCCAGGCCATGGATACCGGGCTAACCGCCTCGGTGGTGCTGAATGCTGCCAACGAGGTGGCCGTGGCGGCGTTTCTGGAGGAGCGAATCCCCTTCACCGGCATTGCCCATGTCATTGAAAACACGCTCAATAAAGCTAATCTGGTGAAACCTGATCACCTTGATGTGGTCTTAGGGGCTGATGAGGCGGCCCGCCGTCAGGCGGAGCAGTTTGTCAGCCAGCACAAATAACAAGAGGTATTGATTAACTTGTTGGATTTCCTGCAGATAGTCGCATCCTTTGTGGTCACGCTCGGGGTGTTGATCTCGGTGCATGAGTACGGTCACTTCTGGGTGGCGCGCCGCTGTGGTGTCAGGGTGCTGCGGTTTTCCATTGGTTTCGGCAAGCCGTTGCTGCGCTGGAAAGACAAGCACAATACCGAATTCGTGGTAGCCGGCATTCCTTTTGGCGGCTATGTCAAAATGCTGGGGGAACCCGGCAGTGAAATCTCCGAGGCCGACAAGGCCGTTTCCTTTGCTCACAAGCCCGTTTACCAGCGTATCGCCATCGTGGCTGCAGGCCCGCTGGTGAATCTGGCGTTTGCCATTCTGCTGTACTGGGCAATTTTTATGGTGGGTGTCACCCGGGTGGCCCCGGTGGTGGGCGAGGTTGAGCCTGGCTCCCTGGCTGCCAACGCGGGTATTCAGGCGGGCGATGAAATTGTTTCCGTGGATGGCGACAGCACCCTCAGCTGGGATAAAGTGAATTTTGCCCTGGTGTCCCGTCTGGGGGATACCGGCACTGTGCGTATCGGAGTGCAGCCCGAAGGCAGCAATCTGACCACAGAATACGATATCCCCATTGCCCAGTGGATGACGGACAAGCAGAAAGAAGGCCCCTTGAAAGCCCTGGGTGTGGAACAGTATTTCCCGCCGATGCCTGTGGTTATTGATGAAGTGCTGCCCAACAAGGCTGCCGACCGTTACGGTCTGCAAAAAGGGGACGAGATTCTCACCGCCAATGGCCAGGCCCTGGATCACTGGAAAGACTGGGTGGAAATCATTCGGGATCATCCCGGCAAGCCCATTGCCATTGAGGTGGATCGTGCCGGCGAACTCCTGTCCATGACGGTGATTCCCGATGTTATGGGCGAGGGCGACGATCAGTACGGCCAGATTGGCGCGGCTACGTTGCCGGTGCAGATGCCGCCCCACATGATCCGCGAGATTCAATATGGTCCATTCCAGGCGATGTCCGAAGCACTGGACAAGACCTGGGACTTTATCAGTCTGACCCTCACAGCCATCGGCAAAATGATTACCGGCAAGATTTCCCTGGATAATCTCAGTGGCCCGGTCACCATCGCTAAAGTGGCGGGCGACACCGCCAGCTACGGCATTGAGCCTTTTCTGAATTTTATGGCCTATTTGAGTATCAGTTTAGGCGTGTTAAATTTGTTGCCCATTCCCGTTCTGGATGGTGGGCACTTAATGTATTATGCGGCGGAATCGATCAAAGGCAGCCCGGTTTCCGAAAAAGTCCAGGCCGTAGGAAACAGCCTGGGCCTTGCGCTGCTGGTTATGTTTATGGGGTTGGCGTTTTACAACGACATTGTGGGCTTATAAAAGCAAAACAGCCGCTATTTGGGTTTATACCTTTTCAAGACTGTGTGAGTTTTCATTGAGTATTTCAACGACGTTACGATTAATCACTGTTCTTCCCGTTTTCCTGTTGTCAATGTGGGTTGGTTCAGCCAACGCCGACAGCTTTGTGATCAAAGACATTCGCATCGAAGGTCTGCAGCGGGTTTCCATTGGTGCGGTATTTAACATTTTGCCGCTGGAAGCCGGGGATGAAATGCGGGATTCGCAACTGGCCCAGGTGGCGCGGATACTGTTTCGCACCGGCAACTTTCAGGATGTTTCCCTGTATCGCGAAGGGGATACGCTGATTATCCGGGTCAGTGAGCGGCCTTCCATTGACAGTATTGAGCTGGAAGGTAATAAATCCATTGAAACGGAAAACCTGCTGGAAGGCCTGGGGCAGGCCGGCCTCAGCGAAGGCAGCGTGTTCCAGCGAGCCACACTGGACCGCATCAAACTGGAGCTGGAACGCCAATACACCAACCAGGGCCGCTACGCTGCCAAAGTGGAACCGGATGTTACGCCGCTGCCCCGTAACCGGGTAAAAATTCATATCAAAATCAAGGAAGGGGATGTCGCCACCATCAGTGGTATCGACATCGTCGGTAACCAGGCACTGGAAGACGAAGACCTGCTGGATGAGTTCCAGTTAAAGGTCAGCCACCTCACGTCCTTCTTTAAAGGTGACGACAAGTATTCCCGGGAACGCCTGAGCGGTGACCTGGAAACCCTGCGCTCCTATTATATGGATCGCGGCTATGTGAATTTCAATATTGAATCCACTCAGGTATCGGTGACTCCCGACAAGTCCGAAGTCTATATCGCCGTCAACGTGTCTGAAGGCGAAATCTTCAAGGTGAACGAAGTGAAGCTGTCCGGTGATCTGAAAGTGCCGGAAGAGGATCTGCAGGCGCTGTTGCTGGTGCAGAAAGGCCAGACCTTTTCCCGCCAGCTGGTAACCCTCACCAACGAACTCATTACCAAGCGGCTGGGCAACGAAGGTTATACCTTTGCCAACGTGAACGGTGTTCCCAGCATCAACGAAGAAGACAAAACCGTTGATGTGACTTTCTATGTGGATCCGGGTGCCCGTGTTTATGTACGCCGGGTGAATTTTTACGGCAACGTTAAAACCCGTGACGAAGTACTACGCCGTGAAATGCGGCAAATGGAAGGGGCCTGGGCCAATGGCCAGCTGATTGAAAACTCCAAGGTGCGTCTGGAACGCCTGGGCTTTTTCAAAGGTGTGGCAGTGGAAACCCCCAAAGTGCCGGGCACCAATGATCAGATTGATGTGAATTACTCGGTGGAAGAACAGCCTTCCGGCAGCATCAGTGCCAGCCTGGGTTATCAGCAAGGTTCCGGTTTTGTGTTTGGTGCCAGCATCAGTCAGAACAACTTTCTGGGTACCGGTAACCGGGTGTCCTTTGCCATTAACCGCAGTGATTTCCGTAACAGCTATACCTTCTCTTATCTCGATCCTTACTTTACGCCGGACGGTGTCAGCCGCGGTTACTCATTATTCTTCCAGGAAACCGATATTGATGATCGCTCCACTATTTCCTCCTGGTCCATGGACCGTTTTGGCGGGAACGTGAATTTCGGTTATCCCATCAGTGAGATTTCCCGTCTGACCTTTGCTGTGGGTTACGAGAACGTGAAGATCTTTGCCAGTAACCGATCACCACTGGATGTTTGGGAGTGGGTTGGTTACGACCAGTTCGATTATGAACTGAACGGTAAACGCACCCAGTCTGAGGATTACAACCTGTTCACGGTTTCCGGTCGCTGGTCCGAAAGTACGTTGAACCGGGGTGTGTTTGCGACCCGCGGTTATTCCCAGAGCCTGGCGCTGGAAGCCTCTTTGCCGGACAGCCAGATCGAATACTACAAACTGAACTATCAGGCTGAGCGCTATTTCCCGCTCACCAAAATCTGGACCCTGAAACTGAACGCCAACATCGGTTATGGCGATGGCTACGGCGACGACGAAAAACTGCCGTTCTTTGAGCACTACTATGCCGGTGGTTTCGGATCAGTTCGCGGTTATGAAGACCGTTCTCTGGGGCCACGGGAACGGCAGTCCCCGGCAGATCAATTCGGTGACCCCAACGCCATTGGTGGTAACCTGCTGGTGGAAGGTAATATTGAATTTATCTTCCCGGTGCCTTTTGTAAAAGACAAACGTTCAATCCGTACATTGTTCTTCATTGATGGTGGTAATGTGTTTGACACCGAACGTGACGATGAAGGCAATGTGGATTTTGATACCGATGAATTCCGCTATGCCTATGGTGTGGGATTGTCCTGGATTACCGGTATCGGGCCGCTGACCTTCAGCCTGTCGAAACCATTTAAAGATCAGGATGGTGATGAGACCAAACGCTTCCAGTTTTCTTTGGGGCGGCCCTTTTAAATAACTGATCAAAACAGATAACGATTAAGTGAGGTTATGGTGAAACAGATTAAAATTATGTTGGCGGTACTGCTTTCTGTGGTTTCTTTTTCCACTCTGGCAGCAGGTAATATTGCGGTGGTGAACGTTCAGGAAGCTATTACCAAATCCGACAAAGCCAAACTCTGGTTGGAACAGTTCGAAGCGGAACACGCTACCGAGCAGGCGGACCTGCGGGTGCTGGAATCCGAACTGCAGGCCATGCAGGAACGTTTCAAAAAAGATCAGGCCATCCTGGGTGAAGAAGAACAGCGCAAATCCCAGAAGGCCATGCAGGATAAATACGAAGAACTGCAGTTCCGTGGCAAACAGTTGCAGAAAGAATTCAAGGAAGCTCAGCAGGATCTGCTGAAATCCATGCTGCCCAAAGTGAACACAGCGCTGAACAAGCTGATGGAAAAAAATGGCTACGACATTATTCTGCGCAGCGAAGTGGTGTTGTCACTGACTCCCAAGCTGGATATCACCGAACAGGTGATTGAACAGCTCAATAAAGACAAATAACACACATTTTTATTACTGGGTGCATAGCCGGTGGCCGAACCTGTGAAAAGCTGGACATTGCAGGCACTGGCGGAGACTCTGGGAGTCACCGTCAGGGGCGATGCCGGCCAGGTGGTTGACCGGTTGTCCACGCTGGCTGGTGCCGGTGCCGGCAGCCTGTCTTTTCTGGCCAACCCCTTATACCGTGCTCAGCTGAGTAGCACCGCTGCCACTGCGGTCATCGTATCGCCCGACGTGGCCGACGCGTGTCCGGTAACGGCACTGGTGAGCGATAATCCCTACCTGACTTACGCCAAAGCCTCACACCTGTTTGATCAGGCTCCCCGTGCCGGTGCCGGTGTGCATCCTTCTGCCGTGGTGGCTGATGATGTGACGCTGGGGCAGGGTGTGGCGGTCGGCCCCAATGCGGTGATTGAATCCGGTGTGGTGCTGGAGGATCGGGTGGAAATCGGCCCCGGCTGCGTGGTGGGCGCCAGATCCAAACTGGGCGAGGGCACCCGGCTGCGGGCCAACGTGACCTTTTATCATGGCGTGGTAACCGGTAAACGCTGCCACTTTCACAGCGGCGTGGTGATCGGTGCCGACGGCTTTGGCTTTGCACCGGTGGATGGCAGCTGGCTGCGCATTGCCCAGCTGGGTGCTGTGGAAATCGGTGATGATGTGGATGTGGGCGCCAACACCACTATTGATCGTGGTGCGATTGAAAGCACCCGTATTGGCAAGGGCGTGATCCTGGATAACCAGATCCAGATTGCCCACAACGTGGAAATTGGTGATTTTACTGCCATTGCCGGTTGCACCGGAATCGCCGGCAGCACCCGCATCGGGCGCTACTGCACCATTGCCGGAGCGGTGGGCATTGCCGGCCATCTGGAAATCTGTGATAAGGTCCATATCACCATGCGTTCCGCCATCACCAAGTCCATCACGGAGCCCGGATCCTATTCATCGGGTACCGCCATGTCGACAACAGCGGAATGGCGCAAGAATGCGGCCCGTTTTCGTCAGCTGGATGCCCTGGCAAAGGCCGTGCGCAAGCTGGAACGCAAATTGGGAAAAGACTGAACCGGATAACCGAACAGGCACCCTGAACCAGCGTGCCAGGGTTTTTACCTTGTAACAATTGGGTGCTTTTAAAACGCATGATGACCCGGCATTCTACGGCGTCAACGCGGAATGACTACAGGCTAGTGTCGAATGATGGATATTAATGAAATACAACGTTATTTACCCCACCGTTACCCCTTTTTAATGATCGACCGGGTGGATGAACTGGTGCTGGGTGAATACATAGTGGCGCGCAAGTCCATTACCATTAACGAGCCGCAATTTGTTGGCCATTTTGAAAACAATCCGATCTTTCCCGGGGTGTACATAATCGAAGCCATGGCTCAGGCCTGCGGCATTCTCGCCCTGAAAACCATTGGCAACACCGCCCAGGCCAATAAGGCCTATGTACTGGCGGGTTCTGACCGCGCCCGGTTCAAGCGATCGGTGGTGCCGGGTGACCAGCTCCAATTGCATGCTAAAGTGATTAATAACAAACGCGGTATCTGGAAGTTTGATGCCGAAGCGAAAGTCGATGGCAACGTGGTGGCCAGTGCCGAACTCATCTGTGCTGAAAGGGATCTGTAAGGTTGATACATTCTCAGGCAATAGTTGATAAAAACGCAAAGATTGCGAGCGATGTGGAAGTGGGCCCCTGGACCTGGATAGGTCCGGATGTGGAAATCGATTCCGGCACCGTGATTGCCCCCCATGTGGTGATCAAGGGCCCCACAAAAATCGGCAAGAACAATCGCATTTTTCAGTTTGCCTCCGTGGGTGAAGACTGCCAGGACAAGAAATACAATGGCGAACCCACCCGCCTGGAAATCGGCGACAACAACGTTATCCGTGAATCCTGCACCATTCACCGGGGCACCGTGCAGGACAACGGCCTGACCCGTATCGGTTCCGGTAACCTGTTGATGGCCTACGTGCATATTGCCCACGACTGCATGGTGGGCGACAACAATATATTTGCCAATAACGCCTCCCTGGCGGGACACGTGAATGTGGCGCACGATGTCATACTCGGCGGCTTCTCCGGTGTCCATCAGTTTTGTACCGTAGGCCCTCACAGCATGGCCAGTATGGGCTCCATGGTAGTGAAGGATATTCCCGCCTTTGTCATGGTGAGTGGCGATACCGCCAGGGCCCACGGCATGAATTACGAAGGGATGCGGCGCCGCAATTTCCCCAAGGACACCATCAACACGTTGCGTAACGCCTATAAAACCGTGTATCGCAAAGGCCTGACCGTACAGGAAGCTATCGCCGAACTGGAATCCTGGCCTGAAGTGGAACAGCTCACACTCTTCATTGAATCCATCAAAAACTCCAAACGGGGAATCACCCGTTGATGGCAGACAAGCCTGTACGGATTGGTATTATCGCCGGTGAAATGTCCGGTGACCTGCTGGGTGCCGGCCTGATCGACGCCATAAAACAGCGTTTGCCTGATGCAGAATTTGTCGGTATCGGCGGCCCCAAGATGATTGATGCCGGTTGCCGTTCCCTGTTCCCCATGGAGCGTTTGTCGGTAATGGGGATTGTGGAAGTGCTGGGGCGGCTGGGTGAGTTACTGGCTATCCGCAAATCCGTGGTGGAGGAATTCACCCGCAACCCGCCGGATCTTTTTATCGGTATTGATTCCCCGGACTTTGTGATTCCCGTGGAATTCAAGCTGCGTCAGCAGGGCATCAAAACCGTACATTATGTCAGTCCCTCGGTATGGGCCTGGCGTCAGAAACGCATTCATAAAATCAAGAAAGCCGTTAACCTGATGCTGACTTTGCTGCCGTTTGAGGCGGCTTTTTACGAGCAGCACCAGGTGCCGGTGCGTTTTGTGGGCCACCCCCTGGCCAATATGATTGACCCTGACCTGGATGTGCAACGGGCCAAGCAGCACTGGGGCTATGGTGCACACGATCGCGTGGTGGCGGTACTGCCGGGCAGCCGCGGTGGCGAACTCAAATACATGGGCCCTCTGTTTATCGAAACCATGCGTCGCATGCATTTGATGGACCCCCGCATCAAGTTTGTGGTCCCCCTTGCCAACAGTGCCCGCAAGGCTCAGTTCGAACATCAGCTGTTACAGTACGAACAGGCGCTGCCTATACAGTTGATTGATGGTCATGCCCGGGAAGTCATGTCCGCTTCCGATGCGGTTCTGGTGGCATCGGGCACCGCGACGCTGGAAGCCATGTTGTTGAAACGGCCCATGGTGGTGGCCTATAAATGGGGCGCCATCACCCACGCTATTATTTCCCGGCTGGTAAAAGCCGAGTACGTGTCCTTGCCCAATCTGCTGGCGGGCGAGGAGCTGGTGCCGGAATTTATTCAGGAAGCGGCCAAGCCGGATGTGCTGGCCCGCAAAATGCTGGAACAGCTGAACGACACCGAGCGCCGTGATTACCTCAAGCGTCGTTTTGATGAAATTCATCTGACGTTGCGTAAAAACGCTAATGTTGAAGCGGCCGATGCCATCGTGTCGCTGATTGAATACCAACTGGACTAATACCGAGTGGACTATTACCGAGTGGACTTTTACTAAGTGGATATGGACCATGCAAGATGCCTTTAATTTTTCTCCGGGGCAGCTGATTGCCGGTGTGGATGAAGTGGGCCGTGGTCCTCTGGCAGGCGCCGTGGTGGCTGCAGCGGTGATTCTGGACCCACAAAACCCTATTGCCGGCCTCACGGACTCCAAAAAGCTCACCGAAAAGAAGCGTGACGCCCTGTTCGACGAAATTCAGGAGAAGGCACTGGCCTATGCCATCGGCCGGGCCGAGGTGGAGGAAATAGACGCCATCAATATCCTGCAGGCCAGTATGCTGGCCATGAAGCGGGCGGTGGAGCAGCTGTCGCCGGCGGCGGAATACGCCCTGGTTGATGGCAACCGGGTACCGGAGTTACCCTGTCCCTGTGAACCTATTATCAAGGGTGATCTTACCGAACCTGCCATATCGGCGGCGTCTATCCTGGCCAAGGTCACCCGGGACCGGGAAATGGTGCTGCTGGATGAGCAGTATCCGGGGTACGGGCTGGCAAAGCACAAAGGCTACCCGACTAAAGATCATATGCAGGCGCTGCAAACGCTGGGGCCCAGCATTATTCACCGGCGCTCCTTCGGGCCGGTAAAGCAGTATCTGGTTCAGGCCGAAAGCTAGAATAATAAGACGACTACGATACCCATATGACGATACAAAACAGCTTCGTTCATCTTCGCCTGCACACCGAGTTTTCCCTGGTGGATGGCCTGGTGCGTATCAAACCGCTGATCAAAAAAGTGGCCGAGCAAAAAATGCCGGCGGTGGCCATGACGGATGTCTGCAACATGTTTGCTGCGGTCAAGTTTCAGCGGGCCTGCGAAGGCGCGGGCATAAAGCCGTTGATGGGTGTGGATGTTTTGGTGGAATCCCGGGATCCGAACGATCCCCCCAGCTTTATGGTGTTACTGGCGCAAAGTCTGGACGGCTACCGTAATCTCACCGAGCTGGTGTCCGAAGCCTATCTGTCCGGCCAGGGCAGTGGCAAACCGATCGCGTCACGGGAATGGCTGAAAAACAAATCCGGCGGTTTGATCTGTCTGTCCGGCGGCAAGCTGGGAGAAATCGGCCAGGCCCTGATCAATGACAAACCGGAAAAAGCCCGTGCCGCCCTGCGGGACATGATGGAATTTTTCCCCGGTCGGTTTTATCTGGAATTACAACGCACCAGCCGGGCCGATGACGAAACCTACGTGCATAAAGCCGTAGACCTGGCGGCAGAGTTTGATTGCCCGGTAGTGGCCACCAACGATGTCCGCTTTCTGGATCGCGACGATTTTGAAGCCCATGAAGTGCGCGTTTGCATCAAGGAAGGCTGGACCCTGGAAGACAACAGCCGCAAACGCAGTTACAGCGAAGAGCAGTACCTGAAATCCCCGGAAGAAATGATTGAGCTGTTTTCCGATATCCCCGAAGCCATCGAAAACACCATCGAAATCGCCCGCCGCTGCTCTCTGGAAATCCCCCTCGGTACCTATTACCTGCCGGACTATCCCGTACCGGAAGGTATGACCATCGATTCCTATCTGGAGCACACCGCCAGAGAAGGTCTGGAAGAACGCCTGGAATTTCTGTTCGATAAAAACAGTCCCGATTTTGCTGAAATCCGCAAACCCTACGATGAACGTTTGCAGATAGAGCTGGACGTGATTAACCAGATGGGATTCCCCGGCTACTTTCTTATCGTTGCCGACTTTATCCAGTGGGCCAAAAACAATGGCGTGCCCGTAGGCCCGGGGCGGGGTTCCGGTGCCGGCTCGCTGGTGGCCTATGCGATAAAAATTACCGACCTGGATCCGCTGGAATACGATCTGCTGTTCGAACGCTTTCTTAACCCGGAACGGGTATCCATGCCCGACTTTGACGTGGACTTCTGCATGGACGGCCGCGATCGGGTGATTGATTACGTGGCGGAAAAATACGGCCGCAATGCGGTATGTCAGATTATTACCTACGGCACCATGGCGGCCAAAGCGGTGGTGCGGGATGTGGGCCGGGTACAGGGTCGCTCCTATGGTTTTGTGGATCGCATTGCCAAACTGATTCCCTTTGAAGTGGGCATGACCCTGACCAAGGCCATGGAGCAGGAAGAGCAGCTCAAGGAACTCTACGACAACGACGAAGATGTTCACGAATTGCTGTCCATGGCGCTCAAGCTGGAAGGTATTACCCGTAACGTGGGTAAGCACGCCGGTGGTGTTGTGATTGCACCCTCCAAGCTGACGGACTATGTGCCGCTATACTGCGACGAGGAAGGCAACAACCTGGTGACCCAGTTCGACAAGGACGATGTGGAGTCCGCCGGTCTGGTGAAGTTTGACTTCCTCGGTCTGCGTACGCTCACCATCGTGGACTGGGCATTGCAGACCATCAATCCCCGCCTGGAAAAACAGGGCCAGGATCCCATCGATATCATGGCCATTCCTCTGGACGACCAGCCCACCTTTCAGCTGTTAAAGCGGGCGGAAACCACCGCCGTGTTCCAGCTGGAATCCCGCGGTATGAAGGATCTGATCAAACGCCTGCAACCCAGTTCCTTTGAAGATATCGTGGCACTGGTGGCACTGTTCCGGCCCGGTCCGCTGGGCTCCGGCATGGTAGACGACTTTATTGCCCGTAAGCACGGTCGTCAGAAAGTGGATTACCCCCACCCGGATCTGAAAGAAGTACTGGATACCACCTACGGTACGATTCTCTATCAGGAACAGGTCATGCTGATTCCCCAGGTGCTGGCGGACTTTACCCTGGGCGGCGCTGACTTGCTGCGGCGAGCCATGGGTAAAAAGAAAGCCGATGTTATGGCGCAGCAACGGGCCGTGTTTGTGGAAGGCTGCGACAAAAACGGCATTTCCGAAAAGCTGGCCACCGAAATCTTCGACACCATGGAAGAATTCGCCAAGTACGGTTTTAACAAATCCCACTCCGCAGCCTATGCACTGGTGTCCTACCAAACCGCCTGGCTCAAGGCCCATTACCCGGCCGGCTTTATGGCGGCAGTGCTGTCGGCGGATATGCACAACACCGACAAGGTGGTAACCCTGATCGATGAATGCAATTCCATGAAACTGGATATTGTGCCACCGGGGGTGAATGAAAGTTCCTACAAATTTACCGTGAATGATGCCGGCCAGATCGTGTATGGGCTGGGTGCCATCAAAGGCCTGGGTGAAGGCCCCATCGAAGCCATTCTGGAAGCGCGCTACAGTGGTGAACGCTTCAAGGATCTGTTTGAGTTCTGTCGTCGCATCGACCTGAAAAAAATCAATCGCCGTTCCATGGAAGCTCTGGTTAAAGCCGGTGCGCTGGATGAACTGGGCCCGGACCGGGCAACCCTGATGGCCAGCCTGGAAGAGGCCACCAAAGCGGCGGAGCAGCATGCCGCCAATGAAGACGCCGGCATGGGTGATCTGTTCGGTGAAATTATTGAAACCGAATCCAGCGGCGGCGACTGGATAACCGTGCGTCCCTGGAGCGACGATGAACGCCTGCAGGGTGAAAAGGAAACCCTGGGCCTGTACCTGACCGGTCACCCTATTGACCAGTATCTGGAAGAACTCAGCAACTTTACCTCGTCACGCATCAACGACGTGAAACCCGGTAACAGCCGGGATTCACGCACCGTGATTGCCGGGCTGGTGATCGCCATGCGGGTGATGCGCAACAAGCGTGGCGATCGCATGTGCTTTATGACACTGGATGACAAAAGTGGCCGGCTGGAAGTGTCCGTGTTTGCCGATACCTACGAACAGTACAAGGATCTGATTCTCAAAGATGCCGTGCTGGTGGTGGAAGGCGAAGTGAGTAACGACGAATACTCCGGCGGCCTGAAAATGGTGACCCGCAAATGTTTCAGTATCGGTCAGGCACGGGAAAACTATGCCCGTATGCTCACGGTATCGGTGGAGCAAAACCGGGCGCAGAACGGCTTTGCCCAGGATTTTGAGAAACTTGTCAGTCAGTATCGCGATGGCGATTGTCGGATGCGGATCGACTATCAGCGGGAAGGGGCCAAGGCCCGCTTTTATCTGAATGAGGAATGGAAAGTCCGCCCGGCACCGGAGCTGATCGAAGGCCTGGAAACCCTGTGCGGGGAAAAATCCATTTCCGTGCAGTACCGCTGATGCTGTCGACAGAAAGCAACCCGAAACAATTTGCTACGAATTAGCGGGGCGGGCAGCGGTTCCCCGCTCGACACCTTACAGTGGCTGACGTAAGGTTAAAGACCCCGTGTTTATAACTAGAATGAGTAGTCGTTGAGGCGAGTTTATGAACCCCAACTTTTTGGATTTTGAACAACCCATTGCCGAACTTGAATCGAAGATCGAAGAGCTGCGTGCAGTGGGCGATGACACGGAGCTTAATATCGGTGAGGAGATTCAGCAGCTGCAAGCCAAAAGCCAGGAGCTGACCAACTCCATCTTCTCGGACCTGAGCGCCTGGCAGGTATCGCAACTGTCCCGCCATCCCCAGCGCCCCTATACCCTGGATTATATCGAGCGGATTTTTACAGATTTTGATGAGATGCACGGGGACAGAACCTTTGCGGATGATCCTGCTATTGTGGGTGGCGTTGGCCGGCTCAACGATGAGCCGGTGATGATTATCGGTCATCAGAAAGGCCGTGCCGTTAAGGAAAAGGTTCACCGCAATTTTGGCATGCCCAAGCCGGAAGGTTATCGCAAGGCGTTGCGCCTGATGGAAACGGCGGAGCGTTTCAAACTGCCGGTTCTGACATTTATTGATACCCCCGGTGCCTACCCGGGCATTGGTGCCGAGGAACGGGGCCAGAGTGAAGCTATTGCCCGCAATCTGCTGGTGATGTCGGCATTGAAGGTTCCGGTTATTTCCACCGTGATTGGTGAGGGTGGTTCCGGTGGTGCGCTGGCTATCGGGGTGTGCGATACCCTGCTGATGCTCAAGTTCAGCACCTACTCTGTTATTTCTCCCGAAGGTTGTGCCTCTATTCTCTGGAAAAGCGCGGAGCATGCACCCCTGGCGGCCGAAGCCATGGGGCTGACCGCATCGCGTTTGTTTGAGCTGGGTCTGGTGGACCGGGTGATCGACGAACCCTTGGGTGGCGCTCACCGCGATCACGATACCATGGCCGCTGCCATTAAATCCGCACTTACCGATTCCCTGGATCGCCTTAACAGTAAATCCACCGATCAGCTGCTGCAGGATCGCTATCAACGCCTGATGAGCTTTGGCTATTCCGGCTGACTTTCATGCCCGCTGAACTTTTTATCTTCCCGGTTCTGGGAGTTGCCGCCGGCTTGATCGCGGGGCTCCTGGGTCTGGGAGGCGGCATTATTGTGGTGCCGGTACTGATCTTTACTTTTTCCCTGCTCGGCTTTGCCGATAACGTGGCCACCCATATGGCAGTGGGCACCTCGCTGGCCACCATTGTGATCACTTCCTTCGGTTCGATCCGGCAACACCATGCCAAAGGTGCGGTGCGCTGGGATATATTCCGTTTTCTGGCCATTGGCCTGGTAATAGGCGCGCTGGCCGGCGCAGAGGTGGCGGACTGGATGGACGGCCGCCTGCTGCAGATTCTGTTTGGTGTGTTCGCTATTGCGATTGCCCTGCAGATGGTGGCGGGCTTCAAACCCCATCCCAATCGCGATGTGCCCGGAGCTATCGGCCTCGGGATTGCCGGTGTGGTGGTGGGGCTGGCTTCCGCTATTTTCGGCATCGGCGGGGGTTCGCTCACGGTGCCTTACCTCACCTGGTGCAACGTAAAAATGCAGCACGCGGTCGGCACTTCCAGTGCCGGTGGCATGCCCATTGCCATTGCCGGAGCCCTGGGGTTTATCTGGGCGGGCTGGGATGCACAACAACTGCCTCAGTACAGCGTGGGTTATGTGTATCTGCCGGCACTGCTGGGCATTGGCATTACCAGTGTTATCTTTGCTCAGGTGGGTGCCCGGTTCGCTCACCGCATTCCGGCACAAACCCTTAAAAAATGCTTCGGTGTGATTCTGGTGCTGGTGGGTATCAAGCTGATACTGGGCTGAGGCCGCAGCAGTTCCGGGTTTTTACCTGAATGAGTCGGTTGGCATTGCAAAATTAATGTCATAAATTGGTCATACAATCGTTACCTCGTTTTAATCCTCTCCGGGCAGCACCGGAGTCAATGGAGATTGCATTACATGGGAATTCCGCTGTTCACCGTTCGTTACTTTTCAGTCATTGTCCTGGCTGTTGCCGGCCTGCTGGCCGCTGGTTGTTCCACCCAGCAATATCATGACTGGTACGAAGGCAAGGCCGCCAGTGCTGCCGTGCTCAAGTCCTATAAAACGGTTCTGGTCGAGGCTATTGATGGCCGTGATGCCGGCACCGCTTTTATCGGCCAGCAGCACAGTTATGAACTGGCACCGGGGCCGCACACAGTGGTGGTAACCTATGCCGACATGTATGACCTGACTGCCGATGATTTTGAAAAAGTGGAATCGGGTCCGGTAAAAATTCAGTTTACTGCGCAAGCCGGTAAAACCTACCAGTTGAGCCACGAACCGGTGGATGGTGTGGATGCAGCCAAAGCCTTTGCCAAAAAACCGGAGCTGGCAATTCTTGATACGGCCACTGGCCAGCCGGTTGAAACCAGTGTGGAATATGCCATGCCCAAGCGCCTGCTACCCACCATCCGTTTTGCCAGTGAGGAAGAAAAGGTATTTGCCAGTGATTATCAGGCAGAAGCCGGCACTGCTGAACCCCGGCTGGCAGGAAAAGACGATTTGTCGGCGCTGAAAATGCTGCAGTTTTCCTGGGAGCAGGCCTCCCCCGAAGAGCGGGAAACCTTTTTACAGTGGATTGAAAAAAAGTGATAAACGGGCGTAAGCCTGCTGCGGCATAATTTCCGATGCAATAAAAAACGGCGGGGCTGATCCCCGCCGTTTTTGTTTATCATGAGCTTCAGCTTATCGGCGGCGTCAGGCGCCAGTCGCCGAACCCTGCCATTTGCTGATCTTGCCGTCAGACTCCGCCAGTTCCACCAGCAGGTTGGCCGGGGTCCATTCTGCTCCCAGTGTCCGTTCCATGTCCCGCAGATCTTCTACCAGTTGCTTGGCGCCAATCTGGTCGCCATAAAACATGGGGCCACCGCGATAGGCCGGGAACCCGTAACCGTAAATATAAACGATATCGATGTCGCTGCTGCGAATAGCGATGCCTTCTTCCAGAATTTTGGCACCTTCATTGATCAAGGCATAAATGCAGCGTTTTACGATTTCCTCATCGGTAATCTCACGGCGGTTGATGCCCAGATCTGCACAGACGGTTTCAATAATGCCGGTTACTGCGTCGTCCGGCAGTGGCTTGCGGCTGCCTTCCTCGTAACAGTAAAAACCGGCGCCGTTTTTCTGGCCGTAGCGGCCCGCTTCGCACAGGGCATCTGCCACCTTGTCCACGTCCCGGGATTTGCCGGTTTTTTTCCGTTCCCGCCAGCCCAGATCCAGCCCCACCAGGTCATGCATGGCAAAGGGGCCCATATTCAGACCGAAATCCTGCAGGGCCTTGTCTATTTGCTGGGGCAGGGCGCCTTCCAGTAATAACTTGCCCGCCTGCTCCATATAGCGAAAGATCATGCGATTGCCGATAAAGCCGTGACAGTTGCCCGCCAGCACCGCTGCTTTTTTCAGTTTCTTGCCCAGCGACATGGTGGTGGCGATCACCTCTTTTTCTGTGGTTTTTCCCCGCACCACTTCCAGTAACGGCATCACATTGGCGGGGCTGAAAAAGTGAGTGCCAATCACATCGCCGGGGCGCCGGGTTACTGCCGCAATCTCATCCACATCCAGAGCGGAGGTGTTGGTTGCCAGAATCGCCCCTGGTTTGGCCACCTTGTCCAGTGCGGTAAAAATCTCTTTTTTCAGCGCCATGTTTTCGAACACTGCTTCAATAATAATATCCGCGTCTTTCAGGTCATCGTAACTCAGGGTGCCTTCAATCAGTTGCAGCCGTTGATCCAGCGCTTCCGGTTTCAGTTTGCCTTTCCTGGCGGAGTTTTCGTAATTTTTGCGGATTATGCCCAGGCCTTTTTCCAGCCCTTCCTGATTCGCATCCACCAGCTTTACCGGAATACCTGCATTGGCAAAGCACATGGCAATACCGCCGCCCATGGTGCCGGCACCGATAACGGCTGCCTGCTGTATGTTGCGTTTAGGGGTGTCTTTGGGAATATCGGGAATCTTGGCGGCATTGCGTTCGTTAAAGAACACATGGATCAGCGCCTTGCGTTGCGGACTGCGGAAACATTTAAAAAAGTTCTCTGCTTCTTTCACCATTCCCTTATCGAAGTCTTCAATAGTAACGGCGGCTTCCACACACTGAATAATCCACTCGGGCGCGTCCTGGCCTTTGGCGATTTTTGCTGCCAGCTGGCGGGCCTGTTCAAAAATCTCCGGGTGTTCGCGATCGGTCTGGCCATGTTCTTTCATATCGCGGATTTTGCGGGTGGGGGTTGCCTGAGCCAGTATTTTTTCCGCAAAAGCCCTGGCACCCTGCAGCAGGTCACCTTCGATCACCTCATCGATAACACCCAGGGGCAGGGCTTTGGGGGCGGGCACATGCTTGCCGGTAAGCATCATATCCAGAGCTGCCTGGGCACCGATTAAACGAGGCAGGCGCTGGGTGCCACCGGCACCGGGCAGTAACCCCAGTTTCACTTCCGGCAGGCCAAAAACAGCGGTGGGCACACTTACCCGGTAATCGCAGCACAGGGCTGTTTCCAATCCGCCTCCCAGCGCCGTGCCATTAATAGCAGCCACGATGGGTTTGGGGCTCTGATCCATTTTGTTCAGCACGGCCGGCAGGGGCGCCCCCTCCATTTTGCCGCTGAATTCAGAAATATCAGCACCGGCAATAAAAGAGTCACCGGTACCGGTAATAATAATGGCGTTAACGCTGTCGTCGCTGAGAGCACTATCAATATGATCGTGCAGCCCCTGGCGTACGCCCGAGCTCAGCGCATTGACCGGCGGGTTATCAATAGAAAGAATGGCGATGTTGCCGTCAACCTGATAGTGGACCGTTCCCTTCAAGGCCATGGAGTTCCCCCTTGCCTGTTGATTGTTGTTGTATGGATCCAGTTACTGCAACTGACCGGGAAAACAGTAGCAACATTTACCGGCCAATGTCACAGGCGAAACCTGACAGATCAATGGCTCTGATTAACATCTGTTCATTATTTGAGCGAGATTCATAATTTTTTACGAATTTCGCACATATTGGGCGCAGTTTTACGGTGAAAGTGCACCATTTTGCAGCCAGTTGTTCTACTATTGCGATGGGTTTGTCATCGTTCTGACATACCGCTGAAATAAAGTACCAGCAGCTCAGTTGAATAACGGCAGTGATTCATTCAAAAGAATGTCACACAAGTGTCACAGATGATCGTCATACTTCGCCCCGTTATTCACGGACTGTTCGTGATAAAAAACTCAGGACCTCTAGGAGAGATAGTATATGAAGCGTAAGTTACTTCCTTTAGCAATTGGTGCGGCAATCGCAATGCCTGGCGTGGCCATGGCTGAGCCGGTTGTTTACGGTAAAGTTAATGTGACTCTTGAGAACTACGACAATGACCCGGAAGGTAATGGCGGCGATTATGATCGTTGGGAAGTGAACAGCAATGCTTCTCGCCTGGGGGTTAAGGGTTCAGAGAAGATTTCTGACAACCTGTCTGCGGTTTATAAACTGGAATATGAAACTGCAGTAGATGATGGTGACAACGGGGATGACGAAGACCTGACTTTCAAGCAGCGTAATATCTACGGTGGTCTGGAAGGTTCTTTTGGTCAGGTGATTGTCGGTAAATTTGATACACCTACCAAGACAGCTCAGAACAAAGTTGATCAATTCAATGATTACCAGCTGGGTGATATAAAGAACGTTATTGCTGGCGAAAATCGTACCAGCAACACCATTCAGTACACTACACCTGATATGGGTGCTCTGACTGCCAAGGTTGCTATCATCCCAGGTGAAGGTGAGTGTACTTCTGGCGCTGGCTCTGATTGTGATGACGGTCTGGCCGATGGTGTTTCTGCCTCTGTTGCATTTGAGCAGGATGGCATCTACGTGGCTTTAGCTGCAGATAAAGATGTTGAGAACGAATTCGGTGATTACGAAGGCAAAGCAGATATCATTCGATTGGTTGCTCAAGCTAATATTGATGCTATGCAGTTAGGTTTTATTTACCAAACAGCAGAAGCTGCTGAATCCGGTGTTGATGCCGAGCAAGATGGTTATATCCTTAGTGGTGCCATGAAAGTTGGCAGCGCGGGTAAAGTAAAAGCCCAATATGGCATGTCTGAAATTGATGATGCTGACAACGAAATCACTCAGATTGGTGTGGGCTACGAGCACAAGCTGAGCAAGCAAACCAAGGTGTTTACACACTATGTTATGCTTGAAGAGGAAGATGGAGATGATACCGACGAAGAATCAACTCTGGCCTTCGGCATGGAACACAAGTTCTAAGCTACACTGAACTTGCGCTAACTCGTTAGCACCCTTAAAAACGCCAGCCTTTGTGCTGGCGTTTTTTTATATCTGGTGATAAGGGCTGGCGTGTTTTAAACAGACACAAAAAAGCGGAACCTGTTACCAGATTCCGCTCTTGTTAACTGACAATATTATCAGCAAGCAGGTATTTTCAAGAAACGAACTTACCGCCCGTACTTCTCAAACACCAGCGTACCGTTGGTACCACCAAAACCAAAGCTGTTGGACATAACGCGCTTCAGCCCCGCATTATCCACCCGCTCAAGGGCAATATTGGCGCCTTCAATCTTTTCATCCAGCTGGCTGATATTGGCGGAGGCGGCAATAAAGTCATTCTCCATCATCAGCAGGCTGTAGATAGCTTCCTGGACACCGGCGGCACCCAGAGAGTGGCCGGTCAGGGATTTGGTAGAGCTGACCACCGGCATGGCTTCGCCGAAGACTTCTTTCACCGCGTTGATTTCCGCGATATCGCCAACCGGTGTGCTGGTGCCGTGGGCGTTAATGTAATCAATAGAACCGTTCACGGTGGACATGGCCATTTCCATGCAGCGCTTGGCGCCTTCACCGGACGGTGCCACCATATCGTGGCCATCGGAAGTGGCGCCGTAGCCCACCAGTTCGCCGTAGATTTTGGCGCCGCGGGCCAGGGCGTGTTCCAGTTCTTCCAGAACCAGCATGCCGCCGCCACCGGCAATCACAAATCCGTCGCGGGTGCCATCAAAGGCGCGGGAGGCGGTGGCCGGTGTGTCGTTGTATTTGCTGGACAGGGCGCCCATGGCGTCGAACAGCATGGACAGAGTCCAGTGTTCCTCTTCACCACCACCGGCAAACACGATGTCCTGTTTGCCCATCTGGATCAGCTCGGCACCGTGGCCAATGCAATGGGCACTGGTGGCACAGGCGGAACAGATGGAATAGTTAACACCTTTGATTTTAAAGGGTGTGGCCAGGCAGGCGGATACGGTACTGGTCATGGTGCGGGGCACCATGTAAGGGCCAACCTTTTTCACGCCGCGGGCACGCAAAATATCGGCGGCTTCCACCTGGTTGGCGGAGCTGCCGCCACCGGAACCGGCGACAATACCGGTACGGATGTTGGATACGTCGCTGTCTTCCAGGCCGGCATCGGCAATGGCCTGTTGCATGGCGATATAACTGAAAGCAGCCGCATCGCCCATAAAGCGGCCGGGCTTGCGTTCAATAAATTCGGATTTATCAATCTCGATGCTGCCTGCCACCTGGCTGCGGAAACCCATTTCCTTGTAGGCTTCCTGAAAGCGAATGCCGGAACGGCCTTCTTTCAGTGAGGTTAAGACAGATTCCTTATCGTTGCCCAGGCAGGATACGATGCCCAGGCCAGTCACCACGACTCTTCTCATGGTAATACCCTTTACTCTCTGTTGTCGTTAAAAACTGTCGGTTGACGTGAACAATCCCACGCGCAAATCTTTGGCAGTATAAATTTCCCGGCCATCGACTGAAACCGAGCCGTCGGCAATGCCCATCACCAGTTTCCGTTCAATCACCCGCTTGATCTGAATGTTGTAGGTCACCAGTTTGGCGGTGGGAAGAATCTGGCCGGTAAATTTCACATCACCGGATCCCAGTGCACGTCCACGGCCTTCGTTACCGCGCCAGCCGAGATAAAAACCCACCAGTTGCCACATGGCATCCAGGCCCAGGCATCCGGGCATTACCGGATCTTCTTCAAAATGGCATTCGAAAAACCACAGGTCCGGCGTAATATCCAGTTCGGCAACAATTTCACCTTTGCCATAGGCGCCACCTTCGTTGGAGATTTTGGATATACGATCCATCATCAGCATGTTGGGTAAAGGCAAGCGGGCATTTCCTGGTCCGAATAGCTTCCCGTGGCCACATTCCAGGAGTTCTTCTCGAGTAAACGCGTTTTTATCAATCATGGGATTTTAACTGCTCTTGTCAAAGATCTGTGCTCGGTGACAGGGCGTTGTGCCTGCACCGCATGCTATACACCCTTTAAAACACCGGAATGTCAGAAACCGGCGTCAGGTATGATTTTTCTTATTATTTATCAGGTTTTAGGTGGAGTTAATGGTATCTGTTTATGCCCCGGGAATCGACTCCCGAAAGGCCGAATTTGCAACAAAAAGCAACGGGCATTGGAACCGTTCGGTCAAATCCCTGTCTGTATTCCCGGGGTTTTCCCCGGGTTGCCGCTATACACCGGGATAGCGGCATGTGAACAGTCCTGCACAGTTTTCTGCAAGGGGCCGGAGCTGTGGTAAAGTAGGGCCTCCTGCAAGCGTCACCGAATCTGGAGTTGTGTTTTGATCCCCGAAATAGGGCATTTTGCCATTATCGTTGCCTGGATAATTGCCATGATTCAGGCGGTTGTACCTCTTTATGGTGCCCATCAGGGCAAATTCCGCCTGATGTCTCTGGCCCGGCCTGCGGCTTATACACAGTTCCTGTTTTTGTCGGCGGCACTGGTGATTCTGGCTTACTGTTTTGCCAGCAATGATTTCACCGTCAAATATGTGGCCAATCACTCCAATTCCTATCTGCCTATTTACTACAAGATTTCCGCGGTCTGGGGTGGTCACGAAGGTTCCCTGTTGCTGTGGGCCTGGGTGCTCAGCGCCTGGACGGCGGCAGTGGCGCGTTTCAGCCGGGCATTGCCCATTCCCATGGTGGCTCGCGTGTTGGGGATTATGGGGCTGATTGCCACCGGTTTTTATGCTTTCCTTATTCTTACTTCCAATCCTTTTGAACGTTATCTGCCGCATTTTCCGGTGGATGGGAATGACCTGAATCCATTGCTGCAGGACTTTGGTCTGATCGTGCATCCACCCATGCTTTATATGGGATATGTGGGTTTTTCAGTGGCTTTTGCTTTTGCGCTGGCAGGGCTGTTGTCCGGGCAGCTTGACTCCGCCTGGGCGCGCTGGTCACGGCCCTGGACAGTGGTGGCCTGGTGTTTTCTGACCCTGGGCATTGCCCTGGGCAGCTGGTGGGCCTATTACGAACTGGGCTGGGGCGGCTGGTGGTTCTGGGATCCGGTGGAAAACGCTTCGCTGATGCCCTGGTTGTCCGGGACTGCATTAATGCATTCACTGGCAGTCACAGAAAAACGCGGCGTGTTTAAAGCCTGGACGGTTCTGCTGGCGATTCTTTCCTTCTCGCTCAGTCTGCTGGGTACCTTTCTGGTGCGCTCCGGTGTACTCACATCCGTGCATGCTTTTGCCAGTGATCCGTCCCGTGGTTATTTTATTCTGGCGCTGCTGGGTGTCGTGGTGGGCAGTTCGCTGTTTGTGTTTGCCATTCGCGCCCAGGCATTAAAAAGAGAAAGTCAGTTTCAGCTGGTGTCGCGGGAAATGTCCCTGCTGGGCAATAATCTGTTTCTGATTTTTGCCACCGGTGTGGTGCTGACCGGTACCCTGTTCCCCATTGTGTTTGATGCCTTTGGTTTGGGTAAGGTCTCTATCGGTGCGCCTTATTTTGATACCTATTTTGTGCCGGCCACTATTTTATTGTTGTTCCTGATGGGGGTTGGCCCTCAGCTTAACTGGAAGCACTTTGATCTGTCCCGGTTGGTCAAGCCCAGTGTCATGATTGCCGGCTTCAGTGTGCTGGCGGCGGGGCTGTTTCTGGGGCTGAGTGACTGGGATTTTCGCTGGGCGGTGTATTTTGCGCTGGTGGCCGTGTTCTGGGTAGCGACATTTACGTTGTGGGACCTTTTCCTGAAAGTTCGCAACGCCAAAGCCGGAATCTGGCATGGTATGAAACGGCTGTCCCTGAGTTATCGCGGTATGGTGGTTGCGCATCTGGGCCTTGCCATGACAGTGCTGGGAGTGGCGCTGGTGGCGAGCTACGACGTGGAAAGGGATGTGCGCATGGCCGATGGCCAGTCGGTGGAAATCGGTGGTTATGAGTTTTTATTCCATGGTGTTAAAGATGTGCGCGGCCCCAACTACAACGCGGTGCAGGGCCATGTCACCGTAAAACTGGATGAAAAAGTCATTGCTCAGCTCCGGCCGGAAAAACGTTCCTACTTTGTACAGCGTAATGTGATGACCGAAGCGGCTATTCAGCCGGGCCTGTTCCGGGATCTGTACGTGGCGCTGGGCGAACCGATTGAAGACGGCAGCTGGGCAGTGCGTATTTATTACAAGCCGTTTATGCGCTGGGTATGGCTGGGTGCTGTGGTGATGTCGCTGGGGGGTGTGATCGCCATCTGTGACCGGCGCTATCGTTTAAAAGTAATACAGCGACTGGGCCTTGGGTCCGGTGCCGGCAGTACTGCCTGAACAGCAACAGGGGAGATTGAATGAAAGGTCGCTGGTTTGTATTTTCCATACCGCTGATTCTGTTTATCGGCATGTCGTATTTTCTGGCCACGGGGCTGGAAAACGATCCCAAAAAACTACCGTCCATGGCATTGGACAAGCCGCTGCCATCATTCCGGCTGACGGCATTGCAGGATGCAGAACAGATTATTACGCCGGCAGATCTCAAGGGGCCGGCGCTGGTGAATGTGTGGGCCACCTGGTGTCCTTCCTGCCAGATCGAGCATCCGGTGCTGAATTATCTGGCCAAATCCGGTATTACCATTTATGGCATTGATCATACGGATGAACGCCAGGCAGCAATTGCCTACCTCAATACCCATGGCAATCCCTACAAACTGGTGATTTTTGATGAGCTTGGAGAGCTGGGGCTGGACCTGGGTATTACCGGTGCACCTGAGACCTTCATTATTGATGAGCAGGGCATAGTGCGTTACCACCATGTGGGGATTGTGGATGAAAAATCCTGGCGCGACGTGCTCTGGCCACGGTGGCAGGCAGTGGGGGGATTTGATCCCAATCAGGCAGCGGCCACAACCGAAGGGGGTTCCTGATGGTGCTACCGTTAATTCGCTGGATCGGGATAGTACTGTTATTGGGGGCTGCTTCTGCACAGGCATCCATCACGGTTTATGAATTTGAGGATGATGAACAGCGCGAACGCTTCGATCAGCTGATTGATGAATTGCGTTGCCCCAAATGTCAGAACCAGAACATTGCCGATTCTGATGCGGGTGTGGCCAAGCTGATTAAAGACCGGGTGTACAAACTGGTGCAGGAAGGCAAAACCAGGGAAGAGGTGACCGACCATATGGTGGACCGTTACGGTGACTTTGTTACTTACCGGCCACCCCTGAAAACCTCCACGTTACTGCTCTGGTTTGGCCCTGTGCTGGCGCTGCTGGTGGCGGTGATGGCGTTGGTGATTTATGTCCGCAAAAACAACCGCAAAACCGCCGCTTTGTCAGATGCAGAACATAAAAGGGTTCAGGATCTGCTGAACAAATACAACCCTGATGGTGACGATTCCCGGTCACAGTAATGAGTCGGATATTTTAATATGATCTTTTGGATACTCCTGGTTGCGCTGGCGCTGATAGCTGCCTGGCTGATTGTATTGCCAACCTTGCGGGCAAAGCCCGCCGCAGACACCACACGTCAGGCGTTGAATGCCAAAATATTCAAGCAGCGTATGGACGAGCTGGAAGCCGATTACAAGGCCGGCCGTACCGATGAGGAAGACTACGAGGCCCTGAAAAACGAGCTGGAAAGAAACTTTCTGGCGGACATGGAAAAAGCCGAAGGTCAGGCAGGGCAGTCGGGGCAAACTGCCAGAGGCGCTTTGTTGAGTTTGCTGCTGATTTTGCCGGTGATTACGGTGCTGGTGTATAAAACCACCGGCTTTAATGCGGCCACCGAAGAATGGTTTGCGGTGCAGGACCGGGTTGATCCCTACATTGATCGTTTGGTGGCAGGGCAACTGGATCCCAAAGAGCTGCAGAATATTCCCATGGCGGATTTTGTGTATGGGTTGCAGCGCCGGGCTCAAAAGCAGCAGGATCTCGCTCAACTATGGTTTGTGTTGGGTAACACCTACCTGCAGATCCAGACCGGCGATCCCCGCGATCAGGCGAGCATGCTGGATAATGCCACCAAGGCATTGCGCCGCGCCCACTATCTGGAAGAAGACAATGTGGAATTTGCCTTGTCTTATACCCAGGCGTTGCTGAGTCAGAATCAGGGCAAACTGGATATGGAGTCCCGCAAGATTCTGAACGAAGTGATGCGGCAGCAACCCAATAATCCCTCTGCCATCATGATGTTTTCCATGGCGTCATATCAGTCCGGCGAATATGAAGCGGCTATTCGTGGCTGGGAACATTTGCTGGCCATGGGCGGCGAACGGGAAGGCTATGAAAAAGCGCAGGCCATTCTTGAAAACAGTATTCGTCAGGCCAGGAGCAAACTGGAGGCGCAGCACGCTTCCGCCGGCGGGCCGGAACTGTCTTTCGTGGTGAAGGTGGCAGATGATATCAGCCCCAATCTGCAGCAGGGATTTTTAATGGTTTATGCCCAGGCCGAAGCCGGGCCGCCGATGCCGCTGGCTATCAAAAAGCTGTCCTTGCCGCAGCAGTTTCCGGTGTCGGTTTCCCTGTCCGATGCCGATGCCATGATGCCTGCCATGAAAGTATCCCTGTTTGAGTCCGTGAAAATCACTGCCCGTTTGAGCGAATCCGGCCAGGCAACACCGCAGGCCGGCGACTGGTTCGGTACGGTCACTGGTGTTCGCACCACGGATACGGCCAATGATCTGGAAATTACCATCAGTGAGCAGGTTAACTGATAGGGGTTCCGCGCCTTTAATAGTTTAAAAACCTATAAAGAAACGGCCGTCACTAATCTCAGGTTCTAACGGATTGGTGACGGTTCACAAATATGAATCTTTGTTTCCCAGCCTGAATCCGTTTAGGGGTAAATCAAAAAAGAAGCCGCTAGTATTTTCGGTAGATTGTTGTATCTGCCGTATTTGAGGTGTTGTTACATGGCGCTGGCGACTTCCACCAAACGATATCTGGAACAGACAGGTATCTGTTTTCAGGTTCATCCCCATCTTAAAAACACATCGTTGACTGAAGTGGCAACGGAACTGGCAATTGATCCGGCGCGTATTGCCGTAACGCGGGTTCTGAAAAGCCAGAAAAACAGTTACCTGATGGTGGTTTATCCACTGAGTAACGAACTGGATCTGAACCGGTTGAATGGCATGTTACGCCGCGAATTTCAGCCTGCCGGTGAATGTGAAACCTCTGCCTGGTTCAAGGATGTGGAGCCCCAGGCCTGGCCGCCACTGGCGCAGCCTTACGGGTTACCCTGTGTGGTGGATCGTGCGTTGATGGAACACGACCGGGTGTATTTCCGTGCCGGTACCCATTGCAGCCTGGTGAGCGTGTCCGGTGATGATTTTGGCTATCTCATGGGCTCCGTATCCAAAGCCGTGGTTTCCAACGAAAAACCGGAACCGGAAGTGACAGAGCTGCGCACCCTGGATTCTGCAACCATTAAAGAACAACTGGAAAAGGTTTATCGCCTGCCTCCGATGCCGGCAATGGCCTACAAGATCATCGAGATGGTGAATGATCCTGCAGTCACTGCCAAGCAGATTGCTTCCGTAGTGGAGCTGGACCCCAGTGTGTCGGCGCAGATTATTCGTTATTCCGCTTCTCCTTATTACGGGTATCAGGGGCAGATTGATTCCATTCAGACAGCCATTACCCGGGTGCTGGGTTTTGATCTGGTGTGTAATCTGGCGCTGGGTATTGCATCCAGCCAGGCCTTTACCATTCCGAAAGACGGCCCATTGGGTATGCGTATGTTCTGGCGTCATTCCCTGTATTCCGCGATTCTGTCCCAGACCATTGCCAAAAAATTAAAAGGCCGGTTCGATGTAAACCCCGAAAAAGCCTACCTCTGCGGCTTGCTGCATAATATTGGTGTGTTGCTGATTGGCCACCTGTTTCCGCCGGAATTCAAAATGCTCAATAAAATGGTAACCAAGCAGCCGGAAACACCCTTGCACGAACTGGAAAAACGGGTGATTGCCATGGGGCAGGCGCAAACCGTTATCGCCATGGGCCATGACAAGATCGGTGCCTGGTTATTGGGGCGCTGGCAGATTCCGGAAGAAGTGGTGACCTGCTGCGCGGAGCATAACAATGCCCAGTATCAGGGAGACCACGATATCTATGTCAGAATTCTTCAGGCCAGTAACTATCTGCTGGCCCATGAAGGTATTGGTGACATGGGCGCCGTGGCGGATGATCAGGTATCACCTCTGGCGGGCGCACTGGTGACAGATGAAGAACTTTATGAAATCTATACCCAGGTCATGGCGCTTTGTGGCGAAATAGACGACCTTGCCCGGCAAATCGCTGCCTGATCCCTGTCATTCTTCCTCCAAATCCCTGAGAAAAAGCACCTTTATGGTGCTTTTTTGTTATTAATCAAAGGGTTACAGGGTGCTTCGAGACCCTTCCCGGAAGCTTGTGTAAACGGCGATAGGTGTGTATCGTTCCCCCTTTCCTTCAAAATTAAGATAATAAAAGCAAAAGTGCCCCTCCCATGGGCAACTCAGGGCTGAAGAGGATAAAGATTTCAATTTATAACGTTACATCACATTGAATGGAGTGATTATTCATGCGAATCATCTTGTTAGGTGCTCCCGGAGCAGGTAAAGGCACACAGGCGCAGTTTATTTGTGAGAAGTTCGGGATTCCGCAGATTTCAACAGGGGATATGTTGAGGGCAGCTGTTAAGGCAGGCACTCCTTTGGGGCTGCAGGCAAAAGAAGTTATGGACCGCGGTGAACTGGTATCCGACGACATTATTATCGGCTTGGTAAAAGAACGTATTACCGAATCCGAATGCGCCAACGGTTTTCTGTTTGATGGTTTTCCACGAACCATTCCCCAGGCACAGGCAATGGTTGATGCCGGAGTGGACATTGATCATGTGCTGGAGATCTATGTTGAGGATGAAGAAATTGTCAGTCGTTTGAGTGGCCGCCGGGTTCATGAAGCATCCGGTCGGGTGTATCACGTGAAATACAATCCGCCCAAGGAAGAGGGCAAGGATGATGCAACCGGTGAACCGCTGGTGCAGCGTGATGATGACAAGGAAGACACGGTGCGCAATCGCCTGTCGGTATACCACGATCAAACCGAGCCACTGGTGAATTTCTATAAGAAACTGGCAGAGACATCCGACAAGGCACCGAAATATCATCAGGTCGCTGGTGTGGGTGGTCTGGATGATATTAAAAAGGCCATATTCGACGCATTATCCTGATGTGATCACCAGCCAGACCAGTCAAAAGGGCGCTTTTTCAAGCGCCCTTTTTCGTTTTCAGTCCGGGTTCCGGTGAATGTTCACGCTCAACCTTTCTGCTCTGTCATAGCCGTATATTCCATTCCTCATAAAGGTTTCTGCCCTTTGTCATGATGTCATGGGGGTGTCATTATTTTTTACAGTCCTGCCATGATCGGTGATATGTCCATATTTGTATTTTTCTGCCAGTTATAAAATGGAAAAGCCCCGTGTACCTGCAAAGAATTTTCCGGTTTGATTGCGAGTGTCCTGTCTTGAGCATTACAGATTCAGGGTTAACGAATGTAAAAACTTATAGGGCTTTTCTGAAAAATGCCCCGGCTATTTTTGTGCAGCGATGAATTTGTTTTCATGAATAAACCCTGTTGCGGGAATTGATGACGGTGTTTTTTCTTAAAAATTATCAAAAAGCTGTGCTTTTTTATTAAAAAAGACAGTTATTGGCTGGAAATAAATTCATTATTAAATATTATTTGCATGTGTATGTATCACTTGCATTTTTTTTGTGCTACTTTTTCTAGAGGTGCTATTTCTATTTGTGCTTTATAGAAAAGTACTTTTCAGAAAGTAGAAAGTAGCTCCATAGCTGAGGAGATAGAGAAAATGGCAAGAGCAAAAAAGAAAGCGGCACGAAAGGCACCAGCCAAACGTGCTACCACGAAGAAAACAACAGCATCACCTGCTGTTGCTAAAGCGCAGGAAATTGTTGATAAGCTTTCCGCTGAATCAGCAACTCTTGCAAAAGACCTGGATTCGGCTCGTAAGACTGCTTCGGCAGAAGCCAATAAAGCGAAGAAAGCTGGCACTAAAGCTGCCAAGCGCTCCGCTGACAAGGCGAAAAAAGCCGTAGCCAAACTGGGTACTAAAGCCAGGGCAACTCGTGAGAAGTTAAGAGCTGCCAAAATCAAGCACGCAATTGCGTCCGCAGAAGCTGCAGCCAAAGAAGTAGAGGAAGCAGCGGTAGAAGCCACCAAGGATTATGCCGATCAACTGGCATCCCGTGCTGAAGCCGATCTGAAGAAAGCGATTGCGGCGTTTGAATCCCGCTGGCGCAAAGCCCGCGGCAAGGCTGACACCAAGAAAGTGAAAGCCAAAGCAAAATCCGCTGACAAGAAGGCAAAAGCAGCCGCCAAGAAAGCCAAGGCCAAGGTCAAGGCTATCGAGAAAAAGGCAACTGCCAAGCCGAAGCGTCGTAAGAAGAAGGCCACCAAGGCCAAAGCAGCCACTCCAGCCGCCAAAAAATCGACAGCCAAAAAGGCTCCGAAGAAAAAAGCGGCCAAGAAGAAAGCTGCAGGCAAGAAAAAGGCAGCTGCCAAGAAGAAAACGGCAGCCCGAAAGGCTCCGGCTCGTAAAAAAGCCGCCAGCCGCGGTCGTCCCAAGAAGAAGTAAGGGCGATATTGCCGAAACAAGCCTGATTCTTCGGAATCAGGCTGTAAAAAACCCGTCTGGAGTGATTCAGACGGGTTTTTTTATATCTTTCGGTCCAGGATTTTCCAACAGCTTCCCGGTCAGGCTCGCTGATCCGTTTCCAGGGCCTGTAATTCTTCCGGCGTATTGATATTGGTAAAGCCGGTGCTGTCATCCTTGAGTTCTATAATCTCCGGATTCTGTGATTCGCACCAGGCCATCAGTTTCCTGCCGCCGGATTCGAAATACTGGCGAAGCGCCTGCACCAGTGAGCGGTGATAGAGCCCGAACAGCGGCTGTAAACGGGTTTTATCCCGGAACAGTACCAGTTGTTGACCATGACTGTGTTGCAGCAGGGTGGTTACCAGGTTCTGTGATAACAAAGGGGCATCACAGGGAACAATCACCGCAAAATCCGTGGTTGTTATTTCCAGACCGGCAAGCATACCGGCAATGGGCCCCTGATACCTGTCATCAGGGGGCTGGCTCTGTAAATCATCGCTGACCACCGTAAAACCCAGGTTGCGATACTCCGCCAGATGCCGGTTGGCACTGATCACCAGTTCATTCACCTGCGGGGCCAGTCGCTCCACCACATGTTCAATCATGGGCTTTTCCCTGAATTGCACCCAGCCTTTGTCTTTTCCGCCCATGCGGCTGCCCTGGCCCCCGGCCAGAACGATGCCGGTAACCGATGGATCAGCGGGCCGGGTTACATTGTGATGACTCATTCAGTGGCGGCTCCTGTGGGCAATATCATTATTTTTTACAGAAAAGTCGGTGCAAAACGTAGGTCTTCAAATTGAAAATTGCGATAATCCCCGCTCATTTGTCAATATGGGAAGCCTATGAGTTCCTGGATCCTGGCCATCGATACTTCAACAGAAGCCTGCTCCTGTGCATTGGGGGATGGCACCCGACGGTATGAGCGTTACACCGACATTCCCCGCAAGCATGCCGAAAAAGTGCTGCCCATGGTAGAGGAATTGTTGCAGGAAGCCGGAATAGGGCGCACCGATATCAGTGCGATTGCTTTTGGCCGTGGCCCCGGAGCTTTTACCGGTTTGCGCATTGCCGCCAGCGCGGTACAGGGGCTGGCATTTGCTCTGGATGTTCCTGTGATCCCGGTGTCATCCTTGCAGGCGCTGGCTCAGCGTGGTTTTCGTGAGCATTGCGGCGAAGGAGAGCACGGTGAGCGGGGAAATAATCAGAGCCGGATACTGGCGGCCATTGATGCCCGTATGGGCGAACTATACTGGTGCGCTTATCAGCCGGACGCCGATAATCTCATGTCGCCTTTAATGGATGAGCAGTTAACAGCGCCTCTCGCTATGACAACAGATGCGGCTATGACAACAGACGCGGCTATGACAGCACCGCTGATTTCTGAAAGCGCTGGTTGGATTGGCGTGGGCACGGGCTGGCAATATCAGACAGATATGCCGGCTCCCCTGAATCAGTTCAGCGACGTAAAAGCCAATGTTTTCACGCACGCATCCGATATCCTGACCCTGGCATTACCACGCTTTGCCCGGCAGGAATGGGTCAGTGCCGCACAGGCTCTGCCGGTGTATTTGCGTAACAACGTCGTGCAAAAAAAAGATTAAACACAAAACGAAACCGGGTAACAGCCTGCGTAAACCGAATGCGGCACCAGTGAATGCAGGCGGCCAGGCAATCAACCCGTCGGGAGCATCATGTCAATCAGCTGGGAATTTGAAAATCCGTACACCCTGGAAAAAACCGTAGTGGCCGATGATATCGACATCATGGGGCATACCAACAATGTGGTGTACCTGAAATGGCTGGAAGAAGTGGCCTGGGGCCATTCCCAGTCCTTGGGGCTGGGCTGGGATATGTATGAAAAATTAAACCGGGCACTGGTGGCTCGCCGCCATGAGCTGGATTATCTGGCGGCAACCTTCGAAGGCGACGAGCTGACACTGGCTACCTGGATTATCGAAAACGACGGTCGTATCGGTGTTACCCGGGCCTATCAGGTGGTGCGCCATTCTGATAACAAAACCGTGTTACGGGGCCGCACTCGCTGGGTGTGTATCGATATCAAATCCGGCAAACCCAAACGCATGCCGGAAGAATTTATTAAGGGCTATGTGGTGGCCGAACCGCTATCATAAGCCCCCTTTCATTACGAACAACCGGGGAGACAAGCATTGGATTGGTTGCAGGCCGTCATACTGGCACTTATTCAGGGGTTGACCGAATTTTTACCGGTTTCCAGTTCTGCCCACCTGATATTGCCGTCGCAGTTGCTGGGTTGGCCGGATCAGGGACTGGCATTTGATGTGGCGGTGCATCTGGGCACCCTGATTGCGGTAGTCACCTATTTTCGTGATGACATTGCCTCGGTCATCCAGGGGCTGTTAAAAACCTGGCAGACCCGTGAGATGAATACCGAAGCGCAACTGGGCTTTGCCGTGGTGATCGGCACCATTCCCGCGGTTATTATCGGTTTTCTGTTCAAGGATTTTATTGAGCTTAATCTGCGTTCCGGTCTGGTGATTGCTTTTACCACCATCTTTTTCGGTTTGCTCTTGTGGCAGGCTGACCGCTACGGAAAACGCCTCTGGTCCATGGAAAAGCTGAATCTGAACCATGCCTGGGTGATTGGCATGGCCCAGGCGCTGGCGCTGATTCCGGGCACTTCCCGCAGTGGTATTACCATGACAGCCGCCTTGCTGCTGGGATTTGACCGTACCAGTGCGGCGCGCTTTTCCATGCTGCTGTCCATTCCGCTGATTGTGGCTGCCAGTATTCTGGAAACCTGGGAGCTGGTATCCACCTCCGCGCCGGTTCCCTGGCTGCTGATTGGCCTGGGTATGCTGGTATCTGCCGTCAGTGCCTATTTGTGTATTCATTATTTCCTGAAGTTGTTAGAACAGATGGGTATGCTGCCATTTGTGATATACCGCCTGGTTTTGGGAACTTTTTTATTATTTTTCATTGGCTTGGGTTAAAATCCGCCGGTAAGTGGCAGCCCCGTGGGTTTATACGGGGCGCAGTCAGGCTTGACGGCGGATTCCAGACGCAGGCTATACTGATAATCCATCCTCGAAAGAAGTGCTCTATTGAAAAGTGCCCCATTGATCTGATAACAGGTTTGAGTGCGTAGCTAAACAGCATGAGAATTGCGGGAAATTCTGTCCATACATCGGGTTACTCCCCCGGCAGCCAGCAGGCCATCTCCGATGCCCGTGTTGAGCGCCGTAATGAGGAATTGCAGCAGCGCAACAACCTGGCCAATGAAGACCAGAAGCGCAAGGATCTGCAGGCCTCCGGCGAGGTGGTATCCGGCATCAGCCGGGATCAGGATCTGGGCTTTCGCCGGGTCAGTGCCACCGGGGGCGCCAACAAGCAATATGCCCTGTATGCAGATGAAGAGCGTCCGCTCCCCAGCCCCCAGCAAAAAGCCTTGCAAGCCTACGCCGACACCCAGAATATCAGTCGGGTGGATGCGGATATCGACTATCTCGGATCCGTTGATATTTTTGTTTAATGACTGATTCTCCCGTTGCCATTCTGTGTGATCAGGCTACGGAGGCCTGTTTGCTTGATCTTGATCGTAACGATCTGCTTTCTTCCCAGGTGTTCCCTTTACTGAGTTTATCCGACTGGCAACAGTGTGATGCCGGCTATCTGCTGGCCTGTGAAAACGGCCGTCTGCAATTGCAGGCACGCGAACGCAAACTGCAACCCCTGCTGGTGGATTTTACCGAAGGCACCATGGGTTACCGCGGGCAGCAGAACGTACGCAACGAAATGGTGGTAAAGGCGGTACTGGGGCGCGATAAACAGCATCTGCCCTCAGTGATTGATGCCACGGCCGGACTGGGACGCGACAGTTTTTTGCTGGCCGTGCTGGGCTGCCGGGTGACCATGATTGAGCGCCACCCCATTGTCAGCGCCTTGCTGCAGGATGGCTTGCAGCGTTATCGGCAGGGCGGTGAACTGGCGGTGATTGAACGCCTGGATTTTGTTTACGGTGATTTTTCCCGGGGCGACGGCCCGGCAACGGCAGAAGTGGTGTATCTGGATCCCATGTTTCCCAAGCGGGAAAAGTCTGCCCTGGTAAAAAAAGAAATGCAGATCTTCAAACAGATGGTGGGTGGCGATGCGGACAGTAGCCGCCTGTTGCCGGAAGCTAAAAACCGGGCCACCCGTAAAGTGGTGGTGAAACGCCCGGCAAAGGCGGAGCACCTATCGGATGCCACCCCTACCTATTCACTGAGTGGCCGTTCCAGCCGGTTTGATATTTATCAGGTGGGCCCCGCAACCGTTTGAACGGCCTCTCAGCGGAAGGGCCCACCTGTTTATTTTACTGTTTGCCGTCGTCTCTTATTTTTTGCTTTCGACTCTTACTTCTTGCTCTCGTCTGTTATTTTTTGCTTTCGCTGCCGGATTCTTCCAGCAGTGACACATCCAGCTGGGCCACCTGCTGAATGGCTTCCCGCACTTCGGCGCTCAATATCAGGTGGGTTTCTTTCTCGGCGTTGTCCAGGCGTTCATCGAAAGCCAGTTTGCCATCTTCATTTACCCAGATGGTGCCGTTTTTCAATAATGCCTGCAGGAAGTTTTTAAACAACGCCTTGTCGAAAAATTCCGGTGCACTGAATTCATACAGCAGTGACATGCGTTGGGCCATCAAATGGCAGATGTTTTCCAGATGGTTGCGGCTGAGTACGCCGGAACCGGCACGGGTCAGTATATCCACGGCAATAAAGAAACGTTCCAGCGTCTGGCGAATGGCGTTGGCCAGAATATTCAGGGAAATATACGCTTTGCTGCTGGGCTCCGGTGACCAGTACTCATCACCTTTTTTTACCACCAGTTGCAGTTCGGTAAATTTACTCAGAATCTGCTCAATGTAACCGGCAATATCTTCGGTGGCAAAATGCAGGAACAATTCAGATTGCAGGAAAGGATACACCTGCTGGCAAATGCGCAGCAGTTCCTTCTGATTAATGCGGCGGTTATTGATCAGCAGACGCGCCAGTAATGAAGGCAACGCAAACAGATGCAGATTGTTGTTGCGGAAGTAGGTCAGCAGTACCGCCTTGTCCTGTTCAATCAGCAGCACATCCCCCAGGGAATGTTTGTGGCGCTGCAATACTTCCAGGCGTTCTCCATAGGCAATCACTTCCCGGCCGGACAGCTCCGGCAATACCGTTAATGAAGAGTAGGGCACATCACGCAGCAGTGACAGATACATATCCAGCTGCTTTTCCAATAAGGTTTCGTCCATGGCGTGCTTGTTGGTGGCCAGCAGCACCTGCGACAGCAGACTGATGGGATTTACCACCGCCGAATCATTGATATGGGTAATGATTTTCTGGCCAAGGCTGCCCACCACATCGGATACCCAGGGAGGCTGATTGTCTTCGTCGTAGGCTTCGGTGCGCCAGCCGGGATTGATCTGGTCCAGCTGATCGTTCAGGTGAATGGGCTCACCAAAATTTACATGTACCTGGCCAAAGGTGCCGCGGATACGGCGCAGAGTCTGGAAAATATCCAGCAGGGATTCTTTCTTTTTCGCCTTGCCGTGCAGTTCGCCTACATAGGTGCCGCCTTCCAGCACTTTTTCATACCCGAAATAGATAGGCACAAACACAAACTTGCGCCGCCGGGTCCGCAGAAAACTGCGAACCGTCATGGAAATCATGCCAGGGCGGGGTTGCAGCAGGCGGCCGGTACGGCTGCGGCCCCCTTCAATAAAGTATTCCACGGAAAAACCGCGATCGAATACCTCGTTCACGTATTCGTTGAATACTGCCGTATAAAGCCGATTGCCTTTAAAACTGCGGCGCAGGAAGAAAGCACCCCCATGGCGCAGAATGGTTCCCAGCACCGGCAGATTCAGGTTAATACCGGCGGCGATATGGGGTGGCACCAGGCCGTTTTTAAAGAGCACATAGGACATCAACAGGTAATCGATATGACTGCGGTGGCAGGGCACGTAAATCACCACGTTATCGGTGGCCACTTTCTGCAAACGCTCCATGCCGGTAATGGATACGCCGTCATACAGCCGGTTCCATAACCAGGTGAGCACCACTTCATAAATACGGATCACCGGATGGGAATAATCCGCGGCGATTTCCTCGGCATACTTGCGGGCTTCCACCGCCACTTTGCGTTTGGGATTGTCGCTGCGCTGGGCCTGGTCCTCAATGGCTTTCACCACCGGTGGTTTGCGCAATACCGCATTCACGATGGTGCGTTTGTGGGACAGGTCAGGCCCGATCACGGTTTCCCGCAGGCGCCGGAAGTGCACCCGCAGTACCCGCGACAGTTTGCGCACGGTGCGTTCGTTGGAATCACTGTCGGTCAGGGTCTGGCGAATGGAAATAGGATCGCTGAAACGGATCATGGTGGCACGGCCCTGTACCATGATAATCACCAGCTTGCGGAAGAAGCCCGGCACAGACCAGCTGTCGGAAAACAGCAGCTTGAAGATGGAGTTTTCCTTGTCCGGTACCCGCCCCCAGAATATGGACACAGGCACTATCTGAATATCACCGGCTTCCGTGTCAGCCACGGCATCCACGGCGCTCACCAGTTTGGCAGGCAGGGACTGAATTACCGGTTTTCGGTTGAAGGCGCTTTTCGGCTCCGCCAGAAAGAATGACCCGGTTTTTTCCTGATGCTCCCCCAGCAACAGGCCTTCGGTGGGGCGGGGCAGGTTCAGGGCTTTACATTCTTCATCCAGAACCAGCAGGTCAGACAGGGATTTGTTCTTGAGAACATAGAGAATGGGTTTTTCAGGATCAAAATTCAGGGTTTTGATGTCACTGGGCAGTACCGTGGTTTTCACGAAAATATAAAGAATGCGACGAACCAGCCAATAAATCAGGCGGTTTAAACCCAAACCTTTCATTGTTTTAGATCCTGTTGACTACTGCTACCGATGAATTGAAATGCCATTGGCGATGGAAAGGGCCGAATGGGCGCTAGTTTACTGGCTAGCCGTTAAACCCGCAAAATACCCCCGGGCTTTGGTTGTAACAAAAGATTAACTGCCCGGAACCCGCCGCCAAGTGCTTGAAAAAACGCTCGTTCGCCCCAATTGTGACCCCCGTTGCGGTATTCAATGGGGGCGCCAGGGTTTACACTCGATGCCCCTGTTTCCGCGCACCCTAATCGAATAACAGATCAATGGACGGACCAGAAGGTTTCATTTCCCATGATTACCATTGAAAAATTGACCAAGACATTTCAGGGCCACACCGCCGTGGATCACCTGAGTTTCAGTGTAGCACCCGGTGAGGTGTTGGGGTTTCTGGGGCCCAATGGCGCTGGTAAATCCACCACCATGAAAATGATCACCGGATTCCTTACGCCCACTTCCGGTAAGGTGTTGCTTTACGGCAAAGACACCCAGGAAGATCCGGTTCAGTGCAAGTCACTGATTGGCTACCTTCCGGAGGGTGCCCCCGCCTATGGTGACATGACTCCCTACAGTTTTCTGAAGTTCATCGGCAAGGTGCGTGGCATGTCCGGCCCGCAGCTGGCAGGCCGGCTGAAGGAAGTGGCAGAAACCCTGGCGCTGGATGAGGTGCTTCACCAGAGCATTGAAACCCTGTCCAAAGGTTTCAAGCGGCGGGTGGGCCTGGCCCAGGCCATACTCCATGATCCAAAAATCCTGATTCTGGATGAGCCCACCGATGGCCTGGATCCCAACCAGAAGCACGAAGTGCGCAAACTGATCCAGAATCTGTCGGAAGACAAGATCGTGATTATCTCCACCCATATTCTGGAGGAGGTGTCCGCTGTTTGTTCCCGGGCCATTATTATCAGCAACGGCAAAGTGCAGATGGATTGCACCCCGGCAGAACTGGAGGCCCGTTCCCGCTATCACGGTGCCATTCGCATGGACTTCAGCGAAGCACCGGACGCCGCCGATGCCATTGAAGCCCTGCCGGAAGTGGACAGCCTGGAAGTGATGGCCGACGGCCATTCCATGATGGTGTTCCCCAAGCCGGGGCAAACCCTGTTCCGGCCCATTAACCAGCTGATACAGGATAACCACTGGCAGGTAAAAGAGCTGCATGTGGAGAGGGGCCGGCTGGATGAGGTTTTCCGCGATATTACCGCCGGCGGATCACATTAAGGAGGGGATCATGAGTCAGTTTCGTGTTGTGTTGTCCCGGGAACTCGCCAGTTATTTTGCGACGCCCCTGGCTTACGTGTTTATTGTGATTTTTCTGATGTTAAGCGGCGCCTTTACCTTTTTTATGGGCGGCTTTTTTGAACGGGGGCAGGCTGATCTGTGGCCCTTCTTCAATTTCCATCCCTGGTTATATCTGTTTCTGGTACCGGCCATTTCCATGCGCCTGTGGGCCGAGGAACGCAAGAGCGGCACCATTGAGTTACTGATGACGCTGCCTCTGTCGTTACGTTCTGCGGTGTTCGGCAAATTCTTTGCCGCCTGGATTTTTACCGGTGTGGCACTGGCGCTGACCTTTCCCATCTGGATTACGGTGAACTATCTGGGCAACCCGGATAACGGTGCCATTCTGGCGGGGTATCTCGGCAGCTGGTTAATGGCCGGCGGTTTTCTTGCCATCGGTTCCTGTATTTCCGCCACCACCAAAAACCAGGTGATTGCTTTCATTATTTCCGTGGTGATCTGCTTTCTGTTTGTGGTGAGCGGTTTCAATATCGTGCTGGACTGGTTCACCAGCTGGGCACCGGATGCCCTGGTGGATTCCGTGGCGGCACTGAGTTTTCTGACCCACTTCAATGCCATTGCCAAGGGCGTGCTGGACTTCAGGGATCTGGCCTATTTCGTGATTGTGATCGCCGGCTGGCTGCTGGCGACTGCCATCGTTATTGACCTGAAGAAAGCGAGTTAAGGAGAGCGACCATGGGAATCAGACGTTTATTTTCTACCGTGGGGCTCGTGGTACTGGCGGGCCTGGTACTGGTATCTACCCTGATCACCGATGCGGTATTTCAGGGGCTGCGTATCGACCTCACCGAGAACAATCTTTACACCCTGTCCAATGGCAGTAAAAACATCGCCTCCGGCCTTGATGAGCCGCTGGAGCTGTATTTTTTCTTCTCCCGCGATGCCACCAAGGATGCCCTGGCCTGGCGTAATTACGGCAAACAGGTGCGCGAACTGCTGGAGGAATTCGAGCTGGCCTCTGACGGCAAACTCAAGCTGCACGTGATTGATCCTGAACCTTTTTCTGAAGAGGAAGATCAGGCCGCGGAGTATGGCCTGGAAGCGGTAAACCTTACCGCCGGTGGCGATGCGGTTTACTTCGGGCTGGCGGCCAAGCCTGAATCCGGTGAACGCCCGGCGGAAGTGATTCCGTTTTTCCAGCCGGACCGGCAAGAGTTTCTGGAATACGATATCGCCCGGCTGATTTATCAGACCAGTCAGACAGACAAACCCACCGTGGGCCTGATCAGCGATCTGGAAGTGAACGGTGGTTTTGACATGATGACCCGCCAGCCCAAACAGCCCTGGATTGCCATTTCCCAGCTGCAGCAATTGTTCAAGGTGAAAAACCTGGAGCGGGATCTGGAAGAAGTGGAAAAGGGCATCGATCTGCTGCTGGTGATTCATCCCAAGGAGCTGCCCGATAACACTCTCTATGCTATTGACCAGTTTGTACTGGGGGGTGGCCGTGCCATGATCTTTGTGGATCCCTTTGCCGAGCAGGACACTCAGGCCATGATGGGTGGCGCCGGTGCCGATCTGTCGTCGGATCTGTCGAAACTGCTGAATGCCTGGGGCCTGAATTATGACCCGCTGCAGTTTGTGGGAGATTATCAGTTGGCCTTGCCTGTGGGCGTGGAACCCGGTCGTCCCCCGGTGAAGCACCTGGGGATTCTGCAACTGACGGAAGACAACCATGCCGTGGAAGAGGATATCGTCATCAGCCAGCTGGAGAGTATTAATCTGTCGTCGGCGGGTTATCTTGAAATCCGCGAAGGGGCAAGCACCCGCATTCAGCCGCTGCTGGAATCCAGTGAATATGCCATGCCCATGGATACGGAAAAACTGGTGAGCATGCGTAATCCGGCGGAGTTGACGGTGGGTTTTGAACCCACCGGTAAAAAATATGTATTCGCCGCCCGCGTGACCGGTGAAGCCCAAACCGCATTCCCGGATGGTGTGCCGGTGGAGTCAGTGGTGGAAACCGGTGAGGATGCGGCTGATGCGGAAGAGCCCGCCAAAGCGGATGACCCGGAACAGCGCCGCTCCGGTACGGTGAACCTGGTGGTGGTAGCCGACACGGATCTGCTTACCGACCGTTTATGGGTACAGCTGCAAAGCTTTTTCGGGCAGCAGATTGCCCAGCCCTTTGCGGATAATAATGCCTTCCTCACCAACTCGGTGGATTATCTTTCCGGCAGCAGTGATCTGATTGAAATCCGCAGTCGGGGTCGTTTTATCCGGCCCTTTACGGTAGTGCAGGACATGAACCGCGAAGCCCAGGCGGCTTTCCACGAGAAAGAGCAGAACCTGCAACAGCAGCTGGAAGCCACCGAGCAAAAACTCATGGAGCTGCAAAACCAGCGGGATGACAAAGGCAATGTGCTTACCCTGAGCCCGGAGCAGGAACAGGAAATTGCCCGCTTTGAAGAGCAGAAACTATCCATCCGCAAACAGTTGCGCGAGGTTCAGCATCAACTCAACAAGGACATTGATCAGCTCGCCTTTCAGTTAAAGCTGATCAATATTGTGGCCGTGCCGGCGCTGCTGACATTGCTGGTGATTGCGGTGGCACTGGTGCGCCGCCGCCGGGCGAGAGCCTGAGGTTGCACCCGGGCTTCCCGTTGCCATAGCGGCCGGGAAGCCTTGCCCCTTAAAGCCTGCTATTCTTTGCCCATGCACAAGCCCGGCCCCCTTACTTCTGACTTTTTTCTGCAACAGCCAGCGCCTCGGTCCGCGGACCGCTGGGTAATTGGTTTCAGCGGTGGCCTGGATTCGTCGGTGTTGTTGCACCTGTGTGCGGCTTACCGGGATCAGCATCAGCCCAACCTGCAACTGGCAGCGGTGCATGTCCACCATGGCCTCGCCAGTGAAGCCGACGCCTGGCTGAATCACTGTCAGCAAGTCTGTGAACAGAACCGGATTTCTTTGCAAAGCTGCCGGGTGCAGATAGCGGCGGAAAGCCGCCGCAGTATCGAGCAGCTGGCCCGCCGGGCCCGCTATGCCTGTTTTCGTGAATACTCTGGCCCGGACGACCTCCTGTTGCTGGCCCACCATCAGGATGATCAGGCAGAAACCCTGTTGTATCGGTTGATGCGCGGCAGTGGCGTGCTGGGGCTGCGGGGAATGGACGTTTATACGGAGGAGCGGGGCTTGCAGATCTGGCGGCCATTACTGTCGGTGAGCCGTAACACCCTGGAATCCCATGCCCGGCAGCTGGGGTTAAGCTGGGTGGAAGACCCCTCCAATAAAGATACCCGTTACGATCGCAATTTTATCCGTCAGGAGCTGGTGCCTCTGTTATTCCGGCGCTGGCCCTCGGCCCGCCAGACCCTGAGCCGCACCGCCCGACTGGCGGCGGAAAGCGCTCATCTCAACGATGTGCTGGCCCGTCTGGATCTGGCACCGGCGCTCCTGGAACCCGTGCCCGGCAGTATGCTGATTGCCGGCCTGCAATCACTGGATTCGCCCCGGCTGAACAACAGTCTGCGCTACTGGCTGCGCCAGCAAGGCGCCAGCTTGCCATCGGAACAGCTGTTGCTGCAGGTGGCCGAGGCCGTTCGGGGCTACCACCCGGAACAGAATACCCGGATCGACTGGGGGCAGGCCGGGGGTGAAGGTCGCTGGGAATTACGTACCTTTCAGCAGCGGCTCTGGCTGCTGCGCGCCAGTGAACCGGTGCCGGATCACTGGCAGGCCACTCTGGTGCCGGAACAGCTCCTGGAACTGCCTGCCGGGTTGGGGCTGTTGCAGCTGCATTCCCCGGCTAAAGGCAACACCAGCGGTGAACGCACACACGGGCAAAAGGTAGAGGCCGTCAGGCTTTCCCCGGATAGCCTGACACAGCCTTTGCGCGTGCGTTTCCGCCAGGGCGGGGAGCGCTTCCAGCCTGCAGGGCGTCCGGCAAAGCCCCTGAAAAAATGGCTTCACGAATGGCAGGTGCCGCCCTGGGAGCGTGACCGTTTGCCTTTGTTATTCTGCGGTGAACAATTGCTGTGGGTGCCGGGATACGGTGTGGCGCAAGGCCGGGAAGCCCCAGCGGAGGATTCCGGATCGCTGCTGCTGGAATGGCGGTGCCCTGAAAACCGCCCGGATTGAGATATCCCCCCACATCCTGTACACTTTCCCCCCGTTCTGAGCCTGGGCCGACACGCGCAAAAAGCAGGCTGCCTCCTGGTAAATGGCTGGAAACTGGCGGGCAACCAACCTGCCGCCTGAAAGCCGAAAAATGTTCCCTATTTCCGTCGCAGTGGATTTTTAATGACACGATATATTTTTGTGACTGGTGGTGTTGTTTCTTCATTAGGTAAAGGAATTGCCGCCGCGTCACTCGCTTCGCTTTTGGAAACCCGCGGGCTGAAAGTTTCCATCATGAAACTGGACCCCTACATTAACGTTGACCCCGGCACCATGAGCCCCTATCAGCACGGCGAAGTATTCGTGACCGAGGACGGCGCAGAAACGGATCTGGATCTGGGCCACTATGAACGCTTTATCCGCGGCACCATGACCCAGCGGAATAACTTCACCACCGGCCGCATCTATCAGGATGTGCTGGAAAAAGAACGTCGCGGTGATTACCTGGGGGCCACGGTGCAGGTGATTCCCCATATCACCGACGCCATCAAGCACAAAATACTCAACGCCAACCTGGATGTTGACGTGCTGATCGTGGAAATCGGCGGCACCGTGGGTGACATTGAATCCCTGCCGTTTCTGGAAGCCGTGCGTCAGCTGCGGGTGGAACTGGGGCCGCAACGCTCCGTGTTTATCCACCTGACACTGGTTCCCTATATTCCCACCGCCGGCGAAACCAAAACCAAACCCACCCAGCACTCTGTTAAAGAGCTGCGCTCCATCGGTTTGCAGCCCGATGTGCTGATCTGCCGTTCCGATCATGAAATTCCCGAGTCCTCCCTGGAAAAAATCGCGCTTTTCACCAACGTGGAGAAGCGGGCCGTTATCAGCCTGCAGGACGTGAACACCATTTACCGTATACCTGCCGTGTTGCACAGCCAGGGGCTGGATAACTATGTGGTAGAGCGGCTTGGTCTGGAATGCGATCCGGCGGATCTGTCGGAGTGGACCCAGGTGGTGGATGCCCAGCTCAATCCCCAGAAAGAAGTCACCATTGCCATGGTGGGCAAGTATGTGGATCTGGCGGATGCCTACAAATCTCTAAACGAATCCTTGTTGCACGCGGGTATTCAGACCCGCACCAAAGTGAATATCGCCTACGTGGATTCCGAAGATGTGGAGCGTGACGGCGCCGAGTTCCTGGGCAAGTACGACGCCATTCTGGTGCCCGGCGGTTTCGGCACCCGCGGCGTGGAAGGCAAGATCGCCGCCGTGCGTTTTGCCCGCGAACACAGCATTCCTTATCTGGGTATTTGCCTGGGTATGCAGGTAGCGGTGATTGAATATGCCCGTAACATGGCAGGTCTGGCGGATGCTCACAGCACCGAGTTTAAACCGGAAACCAAAACCCCGGTGGTGGGCCTGATCACCGAATGGGTGACGGAAGACGGTAGCGTGGAAACCCGTACCGAGGAATCGGATCTGGGAGGCACCATGCGCCTGGGCGCGCAGGAATGCCGCCTGGTGGAAGGCAGTCTCAGTCGTGAAATGTACGGTTCTGACAGCGTGTTCGAGCGCCATCGCCATCGTTACGAAGTGAACAACAAATACGTACCGGAACTTGAAAAAGCCGGTATGAAGGTCGCCGGCCGTTCGGTAGACGGCACCCTGGTGGAAATGGTGGAAGTACCCAAACACCCCTGGTTTGTGGCCTGTCAGTTCCACCCGGAATTCACTTCACGTCCCCGTGGTGGGCACCCGTTGTTTACCGGCTATATCAAAGCTGCGGTTAAACATAAAGAAAACCGATAACCTGAAAAACTGACAGGAAGCACCATGGCACAATCCAATCTGACCCTGGGTAATATCGAGATCGCCAACGACAAGCCCTTTGTACTGTTTGGCGGTATGAATGTGCTGGAATCCCGGGACCTGGCCATGGAAGTCTGCGAGGCCTACGTGAAGGTTACAGAAAAACTGGGTATTCCCTATGTTTTCAAAGCTTCTTTCGATAAAGCCAACCGGTCTTCCGTAAATTCATTCCGTGGCCCGGGTATGGATGAAGGTATCAGGATTTTTGAAGAAATCAAAAGCACCTTCAATGTCCCCATTATTACGGATGTGCATGAACCCTGTCAGGCGCAACCGGTGGCCGAGGTGGCGGATATTATTCAGTTGCCCGCCTTCTTATCCCGGCAAACGGATCTGGTGGTGGCCATGGCCAAAACCGGTGCCATCATCAATATCAAAAAAGCCCAGTTTCTGGCGCCCCAGGAAATGAAGCACATCATTTCCAAGTGCGAGGAAGCCGGTAACGACAAGATCATTCTTTGCGAGCGCGGCAGCTCCTTTGGTTATAACAACCTGGTGGTGGATATGCTGGGCTTTGGCGTTATGAAACAGTTCAACTGCCCACTGTTTTTTGATGTGACCCATTCGCTGCAGCAACCCGGTGGCCGTGCTGATTCGGCCGGTGGCCGCCGTGCCCAGGTAACCGAGCTGGCCCGTTCCGGTATGGCTTTGGGACTGGCGGGGCTGTTTCTGGAAGCCCACCCGGATCCGGAAAACGCCAAATGCGATGGCCCCTGTGCATTACGCCTTTCAAAACTGGAGCCTTTCCTGGCCCAGATCAAAGCGATTGATGATCTCGTTAAAGGGTTTGAACCCATCGATACGAAGTAGCTGAATACAATAATTGAATATTGACATAGCATCCTGAAATTAAATGGAGTGAGGTAAATGGCTAAGATCGCTCAAATCCGAGCAAGAGAAGTGTTGGATTCCCGTGGTAACCCAACCGTAGAAGCAGATGTGATTCTGGAATCCGGTGCTGCAGGTTTTGCCTGTGCTCCTTCCGGTGCCTCCACCGGTTCCCGCGAAGCCCTGGAGCTGCGTGACGGTGACAAATCCCGTTACCTCGGCAAGGGTGTGCTGAATGCCGTTAACTTTATTAACAACGACATTCAGAAATTGCTGGCCGGTAAAGATGCACTGGATCAGCGTGCCATCGACCAGGCCATGATTGATGCCGATGGTACCGAAAACAAATCCAAGTTCGGCGCCAACGCCATTCTGGCGGTATCACTGGCCACCGCCAAAGCGGCTGCCGTGGAAAAAGGTGTGCCCCTGTATCAGCACATTTCTGAAATCAACGACGGCAAGGCCGGCCCTTACACCATGCCTGTGCCCATGATGAACATTGTTAACGGTGGCGAGCATGCCGATAACAACGTGGATATTCAGGAATTCATGGTGCAGCCGGTGGGTGCCGCTTCTTTCCGCGAAGCCCTGCGTTGTGGCGCCGAAATTTTTCACGCTCTGAAAGCGGTATTGCAGGCCCGCGGCCTGAGCACGGCAGTGGGTGACGAAGGTGGTTTTGCGCCTAACCTGTCTTCCAACGAGGAAGCCCTGCAGGTGATTATGGAAGCCATCGAGAAGGCCGGTTACAAGGCTGGAGACGATGTGACCCTGGCACTGGACTGCGCCGCGTCCGAATTTTACAAAGACGGCAAATACGTGCTGGCCGGTGAAGGCAAATCCTTTGATTCTGCTGGTTTTGCCGATTACCTGGCAGACCTGTGCGACCGTTACCCTATCGTGTCCATTGAAGATGGCCTGGACGAAAGCGACTGGGACGGCTGGAAGATCCTCACCGAAAAACTGGGTGACCGGGTGCAACTGGTAGGCGACGACCTGTTCGTCACCAACACCAAAATCCTGAAAGAAGGCATCGAGAAGCACATCGGTAACTCCATTCTGATCAAGTTCAACCAGATCGGCAGCCTCACCGAAACCCTGGAAGCCATCCAGATGGCCAAGGATGCCGGCTACACCGCCGTGATCTCACACCGTTCCGGTGAAACCGAGGATTCCACCATTGCCGACCTGGCGGTGGCTATCGCGGCAGGCCAGATCAAAACCGGTTCCCTGTGCCGCTCCGATCGCGTTGCCAAGTACAACCAGTTGCTGCGTATCGAGGAAGCTCTGGGCGACAAGGCCGTGTACCGTGGCAAAGCCGAGTTCAAAGGGTTAAGCTAAGTCGGTATAAAGTCTGCTAAACTTTGGCGGAGAGCCCCGCTGCTCTTCGCCAGAAGCTGAGCCTGACGAAGCTCCTCAAGAAACAGCTCCTCAAGAAGCAGCCCTTTAAAAAGCAGCCCAAAAAAACAAGGCAACCTTCTCCATGGCCAAAGCCGCACAACAAGAAGAAATCGCCCGCACCGGTCTGGCCGAAAACTGGCTGACCCTGCCCAGAGTGCTGTTCTGGGTGTTTGTGCTGCTGGCGGTGTCACTGCAGGCGCGTCTGTGGCTGGGCGAAGGCAGTCTGGCCGAAGTCTGGCAGCTGAAAAAGGAAATCGGTCAGCAGCAGGAAGAAAACTATCAGTTGTCGGAACGTAACCGCCGTCTGGCCGCGGAAGTCAAAGACCTGAAACAGGGCTTGAGTGCCGTGGAAGAGCGTGCCCGGGCCCAGCTCGGCATGGTGAAAGAAGGCGAAACCTTTTACCTGATCATCGATAAATAATGTCCGCACAAGCGTCTTACTGGTGCGTGGTGCCTGCAGCCGGTGTCGGCAAGCGCATGGGCGCCGATCATCCCAAACAATACCTGTCCCTGCTGGATAAAACTGTCTGTGAGCACACCCTGTTGCGTCTGCTCAGCGTTCCTGCCATTGAAAAAATCATCGTCTGCCTGTCCCCGGAAGATACCTGGTGGCCCCGCTTGTCGCTGCAGGGTGACCCGCGGATACTGACAGTGGAAGGCGGTCAGGAACGCTGCCATTCGGTGCTCAACGGCTTGCATTTTCTGCGTTCGCTGGCGGCCGATCAGGACTGGGTGCTGGTGCATGATGTGGCCCGCCCCTGTGTGCGTCGTGAGGATATCAATACCCTGATAAACGCCACACGAGATCATAAAGACGGCGGCATACTGGCAACACCGGTGCGGGATACCTTAAAGCGCGCCGGTGAGCAGCAACAGATCCAGGAAACCGTGGATCGTACCTGTCTCTGGCACGCGCTGACACCCCAGCTGTTCCGCGTTGGCGCACTCACCCATGCCCTGGAATCTGCTCTGGCAGCCGGTGCCACCATTACCGACGAGGCCTCCGCCATTGAATGGGCCGGTGGTGATCCGTTGCTGGTGGAAGGCCACCCGGATAACATCAAGATTACCCACCCCAGTGATCTGTCGCTGGCGCTGTTATATCTACAGCAACACCATTAATCCCAATCCAGTCAGGAGAGTTAAATGATACGAATTGGCCATGGTTACGATGTTCACCGCTTTGGTGAGGGCGACCATGTCATGCTGGGCGGCGTGCGTATTGCGCACAATCAGGGTCTGATTGCCCATTCCGACGGGGATGTGGTTTTACACGCCCTGTGCGATGCTCTTCTAGGCGCGGCTGCCATGGGGGATATCGGTCAGCATTTTCCCGATGATGATCCCGAGTTTGAAGATGCCGACTCCCGGGCGCTGTTGCGCCATGTGGTGGGGCTGGTATCCAATGATTACTGTATCAATAACGTGGATGTGACCATCGTTGCCCAGGCCCCGAAGATGGCGCCTTATATTCCGGAAATGTGCAAACTGATTGCGTCAGATCTGACGTTGGATGTTACCCAGGTGAATGTAAAAGCCACCACCACAGAGAAGCTGGGTTTTGTCGGCCGCAAAGAGGGCATCGCTGTGCATGCAGTGGCCCTGATAGAAACCGTGGAATAGGTGGCCTTCCTTGACTGAGCATAACAGTTTGCCGGAGCATGAGGGTCTGGCTGGTTATCCGGCTCATGCTGAACTGGCTTACAGCGGCGGTGTTGCCCCCCTTGCCAGTGGCGATCTCAAAACAGCGCCTGAGGATTTTTTTGTTGAGGAAATGCTCGGCTTTGACCTGAGTGGTGAAGGCGAACATTTGTGGCTGTTTATTGAAGCCATCAACATGAACACGGATTTTCTGGTTAAGCAGCTGGCCCGCGCGTTTGCGGTGGAAAAAAAAGCAGTGAGCTTTTCCGGTAAAAAAGATCGCAGGGCCGTGACCCGGCAATGGTTCAGTCTGCACATGCCGGGTAAGTTTCCCCCGGGTCAGGCTATCGAGCTGCCTGAAACTATTCATGACGATGCCCAGGTATTACAGGCAACACTGCATCATAAAAAACTGCGGCGCGGCGCCCATCAGGCTAACCGTTTCCGTATCCGCCTGCGTCAGCTGCAGGGCTCAACTGAACCTGTCGAACAGGCATTGGCAACGGTTGCCGGGCGGGGCTTTCCCAACTATTTTGGCCCCCAACGTTTTGGTCGCAATGAAAATAATCTGGCAGAAGCGACTCAGGCGCTCACCAACCGGCGGCGCATGAAGCGTGATGTGCGGGATCGGGTTTACTCCACGTTACGGGCCTGGGATTTTAATCGTCAGCTGAGTATGCGTGTTGCCGCTGATAACTGGCGCCGTTACCTGCCCGGTGATACGCTGCAGCTTGGCGGCAGCAACAGCGTTTTTCAGCCGGAGGCCTGGGATGATGAACTGGAAGCCCGTCTGCAAAGCGGCGACATCCAGATCGCCGGGTTGCTACCCGGTAAGGGCCGGCGTCAATTGCCGCTTGCTGATGGCTGGTATGCACCGGCCCCCGAATTGCTCGATTACCTGGTGCGCGAGCGGGTGGAGCAGGGCAATCGTCCTTTGGCTGTCATACCCGGTGATTTAAACTGGCAGTTCAATGATAATGAACTGATGCTGGAGTTTGTGTTGCCCAAAGGTGCCTACGCCACATCGCTTCTGCGGGAAGTGATCAGAATACAAGAACCGCAGTGAGCTGTCTTTAATGCAGCCTTGCGCCGGTAATTGATAGTGACCAGCTGTTTTTTTGCTACAAGAAATACAATTAGCTTTTATACTTGGAAAGATTTGGGAGTTTCTTTCGAACGCGGGCAAGGATTGAGTCCGGCTGTTGAAAGAATGTGTGATGCTGCCGATGCAGCAATGGGAGCAGTGACAGCAAATGCTGTACAGGTGCGGGGAAGTCTGAATGAATAATACACAGCTGGCGGGCATTGGTATGACGTCGCAGCGAACTCGGGAAAGATTGATACGTCGTCTGCAGGAGCAGGGCATTGATGATCCGGCGGTGGTGGATGTCATGCGTAATACACCGCGGCATATTTTTGTGGACGAAGCTCTGGCACATCGCGCCTACGAAGATGTGGCACTGCCCATCGGTTACAGTCAGACCATTTCCCAGCCTTATATTGTTGCCCTGATGACGCAACTGCTGCTGGAAGACGGCCCCAAGGAAAAGGTGCTGGAAATCGGCACCGGCTCCGGTTATCAAACCGCTGTGCTGGCTCAACTGGTGGGCAGTGTTTTTTCCGTTGAACGTATCAAGATATTGCAGGAAAAAGCCCGGGAGCGTATTCGCCTGCTGAAACTGCGCAATGTCAGTTTTCGCTACAGCGATGGTGGCCTGGGCTGGCCTGAAAAAGCGCCTTTTGATGGCATTCTTTCCGCTGCCTCCCCGGCGCAAATTCCCCAGGAACTGTTGGATCAGCTGGCCATTGGCGGTACGCTTGTCACGCCGGTGGGAGAGGATCGTCAGGAACTGGTCGTGGTCAAGCGAACCGAAGACGGATTTGAGCGTCAAAAGGTGATCGATGTTCGCTTTGTTCCTCTCAGGTCCGGCGTTCGCTGATGCGCTAATTCGAAACTGATTAACAGGAGTACCCGATGCAGGGGGGAAAAGACCGTGCCTTGTTGTTTCTGAAAGGCATGGCCATGGGAGCGGCTGATGTGGTACCCGGCGTGTCCGGCGGTACCATTGCCTTTATCACCAATATTTACGAAACACTGATCGACAGTATTCACTCCATCGGCCCCAAGACCCTCGTCATACTGAAAAACGAAGGGATTGCCCGGGCCTGGTCCTCGTTTAACGGTAACTTCCTGCTGGTGCTGTTTCTGGGCATTCTCACCAGTGTGATTTCCCTGGCCAAACTGATCACCCATCTGCTGGACACCTATCCGGTGCTGGTCTGGTCTTTCTTTTTTGGCCTGATCATCGTCTCCGCCATTTTCGTGGGGCGCCAGATCAGGGACTGGAATGCCCTCAAGCTGATCGGGCTGGTGTTGGGGACGGCCGCCGCCTGGCAATTATCGGAGCTGACCCCCACGGAAGTGCAGGCCACCCCGGTAATTATTTTCTTCAGCGGGGCGCTGGCCATTTGCGCCATGATTTTGCCGGGTGTATCCGGCAGCTTCATTCTGCTGATGCTGGGCATGTACAGTTACGTACTGGGGGCCATCAAATCCCTGGATATTGCCACCATGGGCATTTTCGCCGCAGGCTGCCTGGTGGGCCTGCTGAGTTTCAGCCGCTTGCTTAACTGGCTGCTGAAGCACTACCACGAAATGACCATGGCGGTGCTCACCGGGGTGATGCTCGGTTCCCTGAACAAGGTCTGGCCCTGGAAACACACCCTGAGCTTTCGCACCAACAGCCACGGAGAGCAGGTGCCCCTGCTGCAGGAAAACGTCACACCGGCGCAGTTTTCTGAATTGATGGGGCAGGATCCACAGGTCATGGCTGGTGTCGGCCTGATGCTGGTTGCTATTCTTTTGGTAGTCAGTCTGGAGTGGGTGTCCCTGGCGGGCAACAAAAGCGCAGATTGATCAAAAAACAACCAGTTTAATGCGACGGACTTGGCAGTTCAGTTAGATTAAATATTTATACGGAGAGAATTTTTATTTCCTTTTGGTCTAAGTGGATTAGGTATACATGCTGAGGATGATTTTCTATCGATATGACAAGTATTTGCCTTAATCCGGGGGAGCAGTGGCTTGAAGCAATTCACCCTTACCATACTCCTGATTCTTCTCTTTAGCGGGTGTACCACCCGCTCCTACGTTCCTCTCGAAGATCGCTATCGTGCTGGAGCCCCCGTCACACAAGGGGTGCACACAGTTCGTAAAGGCGAAACCCTGTTTGCCATTGCCTGGCGCTACCACCGTGATTACAAGGATCTGGCCCGGATTAATGGCATAAACTGGCCATACAGAATCTATCCCGGCCAGAAAATCCGGCTCGGAAATTACGCAAATAAAGTTACAAAAGACAACAAAAATCAAACATCCGTACCAAAAGTGACGAAAACACATCGTTATAAGAAACCCGGAAATGATGCAAAACCGATCCAAGAAAAAGTTGCAAATCAAAGAGATAAAAGGGTAAACATAGTCTGGAGTTGGCCAGCTAGGGGTTCTGTCCTTAAACGCTTTTCATCGCGGGGAAAAGTTAACAAAGGAATTACATTAGCTGGAAAACGCGGCGATCCAGTGTTCGCAGCTGCCAGCGGAGAAGTTGTCTACAGTGGCCCGGGGTTTGTCGGGTACGGTAATCTCATCATTATCAAGCACAGTCAGACATTCCTGAGCGCATACGCACACAACAGTCGGCTTTTGGTAAAAGAAGGACAACAGGTTAAAGCCCGACAGAAAATCGCCGAAATAGGCTCTACAGGAACCACTCGGGATCAGTTGTATTTTGAGATCCGCAGTAACGGGAAGCCGGTAGATCCGATGAGGTACTTGCCCAAACGATAAATGGATGTTTTTGAGGCAAAACATTCAACTAATAAAACGGGGCCGCCGAAATATTGAAAACATGGCGGAATAAAACACATATAGCGCGGGAAAGAGACTAATGATTCAAGCAGAGCGGGAGAATCTGGCGGAAGCCAGCGATCTGGAAAACTTCGAAGACGCTGCCATTGAAGAAGGTTTTGAAGAGCGGGCGGCAGAGCTTCGTGAACGTCACAAGCAAATCGAAGAAGATTACGAAGACTTTCTCAATGAGAGTGGTGCAGACCGGCGTCGGGCGGATTCCGGTTTCCACAAGAATCTGGATGCCACTCAGCTGTATCTGAACGAGATTGGCTTCTCGCCACTGTTAACACCGGAAGAAGAGGTTTACTTTGCTCGCCGTGCCTTGCGGGGCGACGAGGATGCGCGCAAGCGTATGATCGAAAGTAACCTGCGTCTGGTGGTTAAAATTGCACGCCGTTACGTGAATCGCGGCCTGTCGTTGCTGGACCTGATTGAGGAAGGCAACCTGGGTCTGATCCGTGCGGTGGAAAAATTTGATCCGGAGCGGGGCTTCCGTTTCTCTACCTATGCCACCTGGTGGATTCGCCAAACCATTGAGCGGGCCATCATGAACCAGACCCGTACCATTCGTTTGCCCATTCACGTGGTGAAAGAACTGAATGTGTATCTGCGAGCCGCTCGTGAGCTGACCCAGAAACTGGACCACGAGCCGACTCCGGAAGAAATCGCCGAGCTGCTGGACAAGCCTCTCGATGACGTCAAGCGTATGCTGGGCCTGAATGAGCGGGTTTCTTCGGTCGATACCCCTATGGGGCATGACTCGGACAAGTCCCTGCTGGACACCATTGCCGATACCAAGAGCAATGATCCGGCGGAAGTGCTGCAGGACAGCGATCTGAAATCCAGCATTGATTACTGGCTGGATCAGCTGCCCCACAAACAGCGCGAGGTGATTGCCCGTCGCTTTGGTCTGCGTGGCTACGAAATGAGCACTCTGGAAGAAGTGGGCCGGGAAATTGGCCTTACCCGTGAACGGGTACGCCAGATTCAGGTGGAAGCCCTGAAGCGCCTGCGTGACGTACTGGAAAAACAGGGCCTCACCGGTGAGTCTATCTTTGGTGAATAATCCCTGATCCGCTGATCAACACCTCAAGGGCTGCAGATGCAGCCCTTTTTTGTGCCTGACCCAAAATCAGCCTGTAGGAAAAACGCCTGTTTGTTTGTGAGATATTTCCTACATTGCTGTAGGCGGAAGTCGCAAATCTCTCCCGGAATCCATCCCTTGGATTTTTAAGTGGCTGAAAAATATAGATATTTTTTCGAGTATGCCAAGTGGTATATCTTCCCCCCTTTTAATAACCTTATTGAGCACCGTCAGGATTTTGATAAAGTACACCCAGTCGCACGGATGCGGTGGCGTAGCTGGGAAGCAAACACGGACTTGCTTTAAAGGAAGGGATCGACAAGCACCAGGGATGAATGGACTAAAGGTGCACGCCAGGCGGGAAGCCCACACACGGATGAACCGCAGATTCGGAAGGATTCCGATTCGGATGGAACCGCAGGGAAAGGGACTGATTTTCAGCACGGATTGGCTGAGCATGGAAAGCGCAAGGGAATGGATATGTCATCACGGATGTGATCAAAGGAATCTAAGTCAGGGACGATGACAGCGGAGTGGGCGGTAGGATACCGCCCTTCGTCTTTTCTGGATCCCGGCTTTTTCTTTTTCAACGCACTTCCTCCTTCACAAACTCAAAACTCTCAACGCACGCCTCCAACGTACGCCTCTTTCACAGGCGCTCATCTCAAAATTGGCCAGCGTCAATTAAGCACCGCGATTCACCTTTGTTATCGACACATCCTTTGATAAGTCTCTCAATTTACTGAAGAAACCTGTCCCCGGGTTGCCCGTGTAGGAAATTGTCCCTGTCAACCGAGGGAGAAATCTCACAAACCTGTAGGAGATGTTGTGCTTTTGTGCTGGGATATCGGCAGATTTTTGGTGAGATATTATCTAACCTGTTGAAATACATAGATTAAATTTTCCGAGATAAGGGTGGTATAAATCTCTGGTGGATTTTTTCTGTCTTGTCCGGGAACGCTGATTTGTTAAATTATCTCTCAACGGGGCAGGACGCTCCGCAAGGAAAGCCAACAGGGATCAAGGTTGGCGTCAAGGACGAAAGCAGGATAGCGAACGAGGGTTAGGGTGAACCCGAAATGCGAGGTGGGGCGACTTAGGTCGCCCTTTTTCGTTTCTGTTTTCAGTTTATTCCGGACATAAAAAAACGGCCACCCTTACGGGCAGCCGTTTTTCGATTCGCCGGTGGCTGGCTTAGCGTTCCAGGTACTGCAGCTTGCCTTCCACACCATCCCATTCTTCCGCATCGGGCAGGGGATCTTTCTTCTCGGTAATGTTTGGCCAGGTTTCGGACAGTTCCGCGTTCAATTCGGTGAACTGCTCCTGATCCGCCGGTACTTCATCTTCAGAATAAATGGCGTTGGCAGGGCACTCTGGTTCGCACAGGGCACAGTCAATACACTCGTCAGGGTGAATCACCAGAAAGTTCGGGCCTTCGTAGAAACAATCTACGGGGCAAACTTCCACACAATCAGTGTATTTGCATTTAATACAGTTGTCCGTTACCACAAATGTCATTGATAGGAGCCCTCTCTGATACAAGCTTTACGGTAGTCTCCGCGAGAAGTATCTACCCATACAGAATAATGCGGGAATTTTAGCTGCTTTCGCTCCCGAATGAAAACTTCTCAACAGATTGTTTTACCAAAAAAAGATGCGCTAGTTTACGTTATGCTAACCCAAATGAACAGTGGTCAGGATTTTGCGGTCATTTCCTTCATCCGGTAGAGCAGATCAAGCGCCTGGCGGGGGTTGATGCAGTCCGGATCCATCTTGGCGATCATTTCCACCACCGGGTGGGGGGGCTGGGTTTCCGAGAACAGATCCGCCTGTACCGGGGCATTGGCGGCCGCCAGAGAATGACTGCTCAGATCCTGCTTTTCCAGTTGTTTGAGCTTTTTGCGGGCATGGCTGACCACGGAATCCGGCACGCCCGCCAGCTTGGCCACCTGTAAACCGTAGCTCTGGTTGGCGGGGCCTTCCTGTACCTTGTGCAGGAACAGAATAGTGTCGTCTTCTTCATGGGCAGTCAGGTGCACGTTGGCTACGCCACGGAGCTGATCCGGTAGCTGGGTAAGCTCAAAATAATGGGTGGCAAACAGGGTAAGGGAATTCAGCTGCATGGCCAGGTGGGTGGCGCAGGCCCAGGCCAGCGACAGGCCGTCGTAGGTGCTGGTGCCACGGCCGATTTCGTCCATCAGCACCAGGCTTCTTGGCGTCGCATTGTGGAGAATGTTAGCAGTTTCTGTCATCTCCACCATAAAGGTGGAGCGGCCGCCCGCCAGATCATCAGACGAGCCTATCCGGGTAAAAATCCGGTCCAGACTGCCGATAATGGCGCGTTCTGCGGGAACAAAGCTGCCGATATGCGCCAGTACGGCGATCAGTGCAGTCTGCCGCATAAAGGTTGACTTACCGCCCATGTTGGGGCCGGTGATCACCAGCATCCGGCGGCTGCTGTCCAGCATCAGGTCGTTGGGTACAAAGGCTTCGTCCAGTACCTGCTCCACCACCGGGTGGCGGCCGTTGCTGATATGGATGCGCGCTTCATTATTCAGTTCCGGGCAGGTGAATGCCAGGGTGTCGGCCCGCTCGGCCAGGTTGGCAATCACGTCCAGCTCGGCCACTTTGGCAAAGCTGTCCTGCAGATTGATCAGGTGTTCCAGCAGAATATCCAGCAGCTCGTCATAGAGGGCTTTTTCCCGACTCAGGGCACGGCTCTTGGCGCTCAGGGCCTTGTCCTCAAAGGTTTTCAGTTCGGGGGTAATAAACCGCTCGGCGTTTTTCAGGGTCTGGCGGCGGATGTATTCATCCGGTGCCTGTTCCGACTGGGCGCGGCTGATTTCAATGTAGTAGCCGTGCACCCGGTTGTAGCCGACTTTCAGGGTGCTGATACCGGTACGCTCTTTTTCCCGGGCTTCCAGCTGAACCAGATAGTCACCGGCGTTTTCGCTGATACCACGCAGTTCGTCCAGCTCTTCATCATAGCCTTCGGCGATCACACCGCCGTCCCGGATCACCACCGGCGGGGATTCGATAACGGCTTTACACATTAACTCCGCCAGCTCCGGGAATTCCCCGATGGCCTTGCCATAGGCGTGGACGGTTTCATTATCGATTTGCTGCAGTGCCTGTTGCAGCTCCGGCAACAGATTAAGGCCATCCCGCAGGCGGCTTAAGTCCCTGGGTCGGGCGGATTTCAGGGCCACCCGGGCAAGAATCCGTTCAATATCACCAATCTGCTTGAGGATGTTCTGCAAAGGCTCGTACTGGTAGTTTTCCAGTAGCGCACTAATGGCCGACTGGCGTTCCTTCAGAATTCGCTGGCTGCGAATAGGGCGGTTGAGCCAGCGGCGCAGCAGGCGGCTGCCCATGGCGGTTTTGGCTTTATCCATCACCCAGGCCAACGTGTGTTCTACTTCTCCCTGCAGGTTTTCCGTCAGCTCCAGGTTCTTGCGGGTGGCGGCATCCAGCACCACGCAATCCTCGATGGCATCTACCTGAATGGCGCGGATATGGGGCAGGGCGGCTTTCTGGGTTTCTTTCGCGTACTGCAGCAGGCAGCCGGCAGCGGCAATGGCCAGTGCCATATGATCGCAACCGAAGCCGGACAGATCCTTGGTCTGGAATTGCTGGATCAGTGCGCGGCGGGCCGATTCGCTGTCAAAGTCCCAGGGCGGACGGGCGCGCACGCCCTTGCTGCCGCGCAGGGCATTGTAGAGTGGGCTGTCTTCGGGGATCAGCAGTTCAGCGGGGTTGATCCGCGCCAGCTCCGCTTCAAAGGCCGGTGTATTGTTCACCTCAGCCACGTGAAAGCGCCCGCTGCTGATATCCAGCCAGGCCAGGCCATAATTGTTATCTGCCGCCACCACGGCGCAGAGCAGATTTTCCCGGCGCTCATCCAGCAGGGCCTCATCACTGACAGTACCCGGGGTGACAATGCGCACAATCTGGCGTTCCACCGGGCCTTTTGAGGTGGCCGGATCGCCGATCTGCTCCGCCACTGCCACGGATTCACCCAGTTTCACCAGGCGGGCCAGGTAAGACTCCGCCGCATGAAAGGGCACCCCCGCCATGGGAATCGGCTCGCCACCGGACTGGCCCCGGCTGGTCAGGGTGATATCCAGCAGTTGTGCCGCCCGTTTGGCATCGTTATAGAAGAGCTCGTAAAAGTCGCCCATGCGGTAAAACAACAGCTCGTTAGGATGCTGCGCTTTCATGCGCATGTATTGCTGCATCATGGGGGTGTGCTTGCTGAGTTGTTCTTCTGTGATGGTCATGGGCGCCAGTTTGTTTCAGGAAGATGAAGGGGAATTCAAAGCGCAAATGGTATCGATTATTTTCCACGCCTTCCAGACTGGAAATTTTGGAAAAAATAGGGCTGAGATCCTCGTGGCGACAATGCCGGATTACCCAGGTTACGCTACAAGATGTCATCCAGGTATCTATAACAGCTTGATTTTGCGGGAAGGATTCGGTTCTGTTCTGTTTTCGCCACTCAGCGTCATAAAACTTTCAGGGGGAAAATCGCAAATCGCTGAATCTGTTCTAGAATTTGGTTATTGAGTAAACGGTTTTTCCCTCTCGCCCCGCGGCAAATTGTTCTGTCTCGCTGCTTGTCATTGTTTAGGAAGGTAAAGGTTATGGACCAGCTCTTGTCCAGAATACGCGTGAGTACACGCCTGAATCTGTCAATTTTCATTCCACTGGTGATTCTGGTGGTGATGGTGTCCAGTGCTGTCGTGATTTTTTCCAGGATCAACGCCGGGGTGGACAGCATTTATCGGGATCGGGTGGTGCCGTTGCAGGATCTGAAAATCATTGCTGACGATTATGCCGTCAAGGTCATAGACGCCGTGAACAAGGCCAATGCGGGGCGCAAGACGGCCGAGGAAGCTCTGTCGGATGTCAGGGAGGCCAGCAAGCAGATTGCTGCCAAATGGCAGGATTACATGGCGACGCAACTGACAGAGGAAGAAGCCCGCCTCGCGGAGGAGGCACAGGTTCTGTTTGAAGACGCAGACCGGGCGATTGCCAGTGTGAGTTCGGCATTGGCCCGCATGTCCGGCAACGTGCAAGGTCAGCTGGATTCATACGACGGACCCCTGTATGACCAGATTGATCCCATCAGTGACAAGATCAGCGAATTGATTTCCCTGCAGCTGCGGGTGGCCGCGGAAACCCGTGACGCCATTGATCAGCAGACCGATTCCCTCACCATGACCTATGTAACCGGCACGGTAGTGGCCATATTGCTGATGATGCTGATGGCCTACTGGATTCGGCGTTCCATTCTCGGGCCCGTAGAAAAGCTGCGCAGCACCATGAACACCATTGAGCAATCATCGGATATGACTCTGGTGATTGATGTGCAGAGCGATGACGAGATCGGCCATACAGTGTCAGCCTTTAACCGGATGATGCGCCGAATCGACAGTATTCTGGGGCAGGTTAAGCGGGCTGCGCTGCAGTTGTCGGCGGCTTCCGAGGAGCTGGCCACCATCTCACTCCAGACCAATACCTCACTGCAGCAACAGCAGCAGGAAACGGATCAGGTGGCGACGGCCACCAATGAAATGACCGCCACGGTGGCGGAGCTGGCCTCGAACACCAACGAAGCCCAACATGCGGCGCAGGATGCTGATCAGCTCGCCGCTGAGGGCCGTGGCGTGGCTGATCACAACATGCGGATGACCCTGGCGCTGAGCGATGAACTGAAAGCCACCGCTGCCCTGGTGCAGCGGCTTGAGGGCGAAAGCCAGAATATTGGTGCGGTGGTGGATGTGATCAACGGCATTGCCGAGCAAACCAACCTGCTGGCGCTGAATGCTGCCATTGAAGCTGCACGGGCCGGAGAACAGGGCCGGGGTTTTGCCGTGGTGGCAGACGAGGTTCGCACCCTGGCGCAACGTACCCAGGAATCCACTCAGGAGATCCGGGATGTGGTGGAGCGTCTGCAGTCCGGTGCCCGGGATTCGGTAGTGGCAATGAAAAGCGGTCAAAGCAAGGCGGAGGAATGTAACGACGCCATTGCCAAAGGTCAGCAGTCGCTCATTCAGATCGAACAGGCGGTACAGAGCATCCGTGACATGAACATCCAGATTGCGACAGCGCTGGAGGAGCAGTCAGCGGTAACCGAAGAGATCAATCGCAATGTGAACAACATCAGCCAGATTTCCAGTAGTTCCGCGTCCGCCGGTGCGGAGATCTCCGAGGCCAGCCGGCACCTGTCGGAACTGGCCAGCACACTGCAGGCCCAGGTCAGCGAGTTTGTGATTACTGATTGAAGTGGCACCTGCTAGAATGTGGCTATCTTTTTCGACCCGGAACAGGGAACAAAGCCACTAATGACAAGTATTTTGACGGACACAGGTGTATTGGAAGGCATGGCAGGGATGCTGGGGGATCTGCTAAAGGAGTCCGGCATGAAAGTGGCAACGGCGGAATCCTGCACCGGTGGCTGGATTGCCCAGACTATCACTTCAGTGGCGGGCTCTTCCGAGTGGTTTGACCGCGGTTTCGTTACTTACTCCAACGAAGCCAAACGGGAAATGCTGGGGGTGCGTGCCCAGACCCTGCGCAAGCACGGCGCGGTGAGTGAAAAGGTTGTGCTGGATATGGCCCTGGGGGCGGTAAAAAAATCCAATGCGTCGCTGGCGGTGTCCGTCAGTGGTGTCGCCGGCCCCGGCGGCGGCAGCGACGACAAGCCTGTCGGCACCGTCTGGTTTGCCTGGGCTTTCGAAGACAAAGCAGAAGCTTCGCTGATGAGTTTTCAGGGGGATCGTCATCAGGTTCGCTATGGCGCCGTCATGGTTGCCCTGCAGGGGCTGATCGCACGAATTCCCCATTGGCTGAAAAATCACGAAAAATCTCCCGCCGGTGTTGGCGAATCCTGAATCACTGTGCAATAATACTGTTCAAACATACAGTGTTTAAACCTGTATGCTGTTGACGTCAGTTCTGTCTATGTTATCACTGTTGCGGTGCTGTAATGATGCCGAAGAGGCCTCAGAGCGCGGATTGGCAGCGTTAACAGGGTGATGGCAAATAGGGTCATGGCAGAAGGTAATGGCAATTTACTCTGCACAGAAATTCATCAAGCGATGCAAGCGAGGACATTTTAATGGATGACAACAAGAAGAAGGCGCTGAATGCGGCATTGAGCCAGATTGAACGGCAGTTCGGCAAAGGCTCGGTCATGCGCATGGGGGACCAGCAGCAACAGGCAATTCCGGCTATTTCCACCGGCTCCCTGGGGCTGGACGTTGCACTGGGTATTGGCGGTCTGCCCAAAGGCCGGATTGTTGAGATTTACGGCCCGGAGTCATCCGGTAAAACCACCCTGACATTGCAGGTGGTTGCCGAAGCCCAGAAGAAAGGAGCTACCTGTGCCTTCGTGGATGCGGAGCACGCGCTGGACCCGATTTATGCCGGCAAACTGGGTGTGAATGTGGATGATCTGCTGGTATCCCAGCCCGATACCGGCGAACAGGCGTTGGAGATTACCGATATGCTGGTGCGCTCCAATGCGGTGGACGTGATTGTGGTGGATTCGGTGGCAGCACTGACTCCCCGGGCTGAAATTGAAGGGGAAATGGGCGACAGCCATGTGGGCTTGCAGGCCCGTCTGATGTCCCAGGCACTGCGTAAAATCACCGGTAGCGTCAAAACAGCCAACTGCCTGGTGATTTTCATTAACCAGATCCGGATGAAGATCGGCGTGATGTTCGGTAACCCGGAAACCACCACCGGCGGTAATGCCCTGAAATTCTATTCGTCGGTACGTCTGGATATTCGCCGCACCGGTGCGGTGAAGCAGGGTGATGAGGTGCTGGGTAATGAAACCCGGGTGAAAGTGGTGAAGAACAAGGTGGCGCCGCCGTTCCGTCAGGCAGAATTCCAGATCATGTACGGCAAAGGTATCTATCGCCACGGTGAGATTCTGGACTTGGGCGTGCAGTGCGGCATCGTGGACAAGTCCGGCGCCTGGTATGCCTACAATGGCGACAAGATCGGACAGGGTAAAGCCAACGCGGCCCGTTTCCTGGAGGAAAACCCCGATATCATGGAAACCATTGAGGGGCAGATCCGCAATGAGTTGCTGGGTACGGCAGAGCCCGCCAAGAAAGAAGAGCTGGAAGACGCAGACGCCTGATTCGTTTTGTGTCCCGGATAAAAAAAAGCCAGAGGCGCAAACCTCTGGCTTTTTTGTTGTGCCTGATTTTTTGTTTAAGCTATGCGGCAGAACTGCTTTTGGCAGTGGCGCTCCGGCTGATCAGATCCAGGAACGGCTGATAATCTTCCAGTGGCCTCAGTGCAGGGTCATTCTGCATTTCCTCGCGATAACTTTCCCGCCGTGCGACGGCTTCCTGAAGGTAGCTGACGGCTTCGTCAAACTGGTCCATGCCTGCATAGGCACAGCCAAGCTGATAAAAGGCATGGCTGTTTTCCGGGTCAATGCTCAGCGCCTGATGGCACAGGTTGGCGGCCCACTGGGGTTCTTTCAGCTCCAGCACGGCATCGGCTTTATAGGTCAGCGCTTCCACGTCATTGCGGCGCAGATTCAGCACCTCATCGTAGATTTCAATTTTATGGGCCGGGCTGGCTTCCTGTCCGGCTCTTAGCCACAGGGCCTGAATATCCCGGTGCAGGGCAATTTCTTCCCGGTTCTGCTCAATGCTGGCGGTTTCCCGTTCCAGCTTTTTCTCGATATTCTGCAGGCGTTCCTCATAGTGTTTTACCAGCTTGGAAATTTCCTCGTCCGCCAGTGTCATGACCCGCTCCCGCATTTCCCGGATAGAGGTCCAGCCGATCAGCACCAGAATGGAAGAGGCCGCTGCAATCAGATAGAAGAAATAGGTCACGGTGTTGGTGGCGTAGCTTACTGCACGGTCCACGGCAGTGTGTTCCCGGTCCACGATCTGGCGGGTCATTTCCACCCGCTGGGCGGCCATTTCCGTGCGCAGCTGTTTCAGCTCATCCAGCACGTAACGTTCTATAAAAGGGGAATACAGGGGCTCTTTCAGCTGATCGACAGCCGCGGCCGCTTTTTGCTGCTGGGCTTCCGGTGTGTTGTTTTCTGTGGGGCTGGTGTTGGTCGGGGAGGAGGGGGTGTTGGCTGCCATGCCGGTCTGAGCGACCAGCATGGCAGTGATCAATACTATGATGCGAGACATATGGCTCTTCCGTGGTCATGAGGTTCAACCAGACAGGCATGCAGGCTTTTTACAGCCAGGTCATAGTCGCCCTCATCCACGATAAATTGCATGTCAACCTGGCGCATGGACTGGTGCATGGCCATGACGCTGATGTTGCTGCCCGCCAGCGCTGACACGGTTTTCGCGAGGATGCCGGGTACCTGCATATCGCTGCCTATGGCAGAAACAATAGCAACTTTTCTCTGATTTATCTCGGCGTCGGGGAAAATCTCTTCCAGATCCCGGCGAATGCGCTTGACGGTTTTCAGGTTAATGGACAGATAATGCGTGATGGTGTTGGCATTGATGTCCTTGGCAATAATGTGCGCCTTGAAGCGCTTCAGTATTCTAAGAATTTCGGTGTCATATTGATTGATACTGCCCGCCATCTCCTGATCAAACACTTCCAGAGCATAAACACCCTTGCAGCCGGCGATGATTTCAACACAGGCGCTGTCGCTCACGTAATCGCGGGTAATCAGAGTGCCGGTATGCTCCGGTTCAAAAGTGTTTTTCACCCGCAGGGCGATATTCTGTTTGCGCAGCCCCTTGGCGGCTTTGGGGTGAATGGCTTCCATCCCCAGATTGGCCAGCTGGTCTGCCACATCGTAATTGGTGCGGCCGATGGGTACGGCATTTTCTTCACCCACAAGGCGCGGATCCGCGCTGCTGAGGTGGAATTCCTTGTGAATAATGGCTTCACGGGCCTCTGTCAGTACCGCAATGCGGCTGAAGGTCATTTCGCTGTAACCACGGTCAAAGGTGGTCATCAGGCCATTGTCGGCATGGGCATAACCGGTCACGATGGGTAACTGGGTGGCCAGATCAATGGAATCGAACGCCTGAACGATACGCTCATCCAGGCTGACATGCTCTTCGGATTTCCAGCCGGTCAGGTCCACAAAAATGGCGTTAACCCCATCCCGCTGCAGCAGCTTGGCGGTGTTCCACGCGCTGTGGGCTTCCCCTACACTGGCCAGCATTTCCCGGACAGTGGCCAGGTGGGAGTCCAGGGCAAAGTGGCCGTGACGACACAGGCTTTGCAGATCCGCCAGGCAGTTTTTGGCGTTATTCAGGCGGTTGTCGATAAAGGTATTGGCTTCTTCGAGGAGATCTTTTTCCGGGAACAGGGCTTCGTTAATGGAATGGACTTCGTTGCGCAGGTTTTCCAGAGCCTCTTCCCAGCTGTTGTCTTCCATGCTGCTGGAAAACTGGGCGTAAATACCGGGTTTTCCGGACTTTTTGTGCTCAAGCAGTTTGTTGGTAATGCCGCCGTAGGCAGACACCACGAAGATCCGCTGATAGAGGCTGTCGTGACTGTGTGGCTTGAAGATGATGTTGTCTCGTACTGCGGCATAGTCGCTCATGGAAGTGCCGCCAATTTTCTCCACAGTATGTGATCTCATAGTATCCTCAGTCCTCAGTTTTTTTCTGCTAGGCGCATTGGGAACACGCGCGGGTTGCAGGTACTCTTTTTAACCTTTCAAGAGAGATGTCGCAACCGCAGTGCTCACACACGCCGGCACTCTCGGTTTCCAGCCAGCTCAGGTTGCGTGTCAGCTGTGTTAACTCCTGTTGGGCCTGCTCAATGGCATTATCTGCCACAGGATTGTTGCGGGGTTCGCCGGCGGGGTAGAACATATTGTCCGGTGCTTTTCCCGGGGAGTCTGCAAAGGCACTCCTGGCGTTTTCGTCGATCATGACCAACAGAAACTCGATGCGGGCGAGTATGACCGCTCTGAGTTCTGTAATGTCATCTTCACTCATCAGTGCCTCTGCAACTGCCGGCATCCCCTGCATGCAGTGTTGCTCTCCTCAGTAATTCCTCTGCTATTCGCTGATTGACTCGGCGTCCAGCTCGTAGGCTCCTTCAGCATTGTGAACTTCCTTGCCGTTCAGAGGAGGATTAAATACACAGGCCATTTTCATTTCCTTGAACGCACGCAGATAGTGTTTGTCGTGCTTGTCCAGAATGTAAATGGTGCCTGCCTTGATGGGGTATTTTTTGCCATCGGAAATGGTTTCCACTTCACCTTCGCCGCTGATGCAATAAACGGATTCCAGGTGATTCTGATAGTGCATCTGAAAATCTGCACCTTCGTAAATGGTGGTGATGTGGAAAGAAAAACCCATGTTGTCGTCTTTCAGCAACAGGCGAACACTTTCCCAGTTGCCTTCCGGGGATACGATACGACGGTTGGATTTTTCTGCTTGCTCAAGATCTCTTACGATCATCGGTGCTTCCTATTCTCTGTCTGTGAATCTTAATCAGTTAATCAAACGGCAGTTTTGTGATTGTCGGCGAAATAGTTATGGGCCTCGGGTATGGAATCCTGCCCCGCACAGACCTCCTTGATGCTTTCCTCGACAATATCAATTCCCTTTTTAAGGCTGACTTCATTGATATTCAAGGGGCAGAGGAACTTCACTACCTGGTCGTCGGCGCCGCTGGTTTCAATGATCAGGCCTTTCTGGAACGCCTTTTTGGTAATCTGGCCGGCGATATCGCCGTTCACGCAGTTGATACCCTGAAACATGCCACGGCCACGGGTGGTGAACTTGCCGTCTCCGTATTTTTCAACGATAGCTCGCAGCCGTTTGGAGACATACTCGCCCCGGGCCTTGATCTGCTTGGAAAAGCTATTATCGGACCAGTAATGATCAATTGCTGCCCTGGCTGTCACAAACGCCATATTATTTCCACGGAAGGTGCCGTTGTGCTCGCCCGGTTTCCACTGATCCAGCTCGGGGCGGAACAGCACTACCGCAAAGGGTAGACCATAGCCGCTCAGGGATTTGGACAGGGTGACTATGTCCGGTTTGATGCCGGCTTCCTCAAAGCTGAAGAAGGTTCCGGTGCGGCCGCATCCTGCCTGGATATCGTCAACAATCAGCAGCACATCGTGTTTGCGGCACACGGTTTCCAGATTTTTCAGCCATTCGAAGGAGGCTGCGTTAATACCGCCTTCCCCCTGAACGGTTTCCACGATCACGGCGGCGGGCTTGTCGATACCACTGCTGGAATCGCTCAGGACTTTGTCCAGGTAGGCGGTGGTGTCGATATTCTCACCCAGGTAGCCGTCATAGGGCATGCGGCTGGTGCCGCCCAGGGTAACGCCGGCTGCACCGCGGTGGTGGGAGTTGCCGGTGGCCGCCAGAGATCCCAGGCTGACACCGTGGAAGCCGTTGGTGAAGGAAATGATGTTCTCCCGGCCGCTGACGTTGCGGGCCAGCTTCATGGCAGCTTCTACCGCGTTAGTGCCGGTGGGACCGGTAAATTGCATCACATATTCCAGGTCCCGTGGCTTCAGGATGTGATCGTTAAAAGACTGCAGAAACTCGGCTTTGGCCTTGGTATGCATGTCCAGCCCGTGGGTAATGCCATCGGCCTGAATGTATTCCAGCAGTTTTTCCTTGAATACCGGGTTGTTGTGCCCGTAATTCAGGGTTCCGGCGCCCGCAAGGAAGTCCAGATAGCGATTGCCTTCGTCATCAAAGAGGTATTCGCCCTGTGCCTTGTTGAACACGCGGGGGAATGACCGGGCATAACATTGAACTTCAGATTCGATCTCGTCGAAAATTTTCATTGCAGTTGTCTCCTGCTGCTTTCTCTCTATCTGCTTAACTAGCCCGCTTAGGACCGTCTGGCTGTTTTTCCTTCCAGGGCTTGCCCCGGAATGGCGCATCAAAACCCATAACACTAAAATTTAGTGTGCTAAGTATTAAAGCGTGCTTTGATGCTTCTGTTAAGCAATATTTACCCTGAAAACCCGGATTTCACCAAATTGAGGTGGGTTTTCTGCTTGGTATTGCTTAGTGTTCTAAATATAGTACACTAAATAATATAAAAATCCAGGGCTTATTATTCCGACTGGTTAGTTTGATGACCGAATATTGTGCAGAAAAACAGTGGATTAGTTTCTCCGTGGGCAAGGAGACCTACGCCTTGCCCGTGGTGGAAGTCCGCGAGGTGGTTCCCTATGAAGAGCCGGTCCCCGTGCCTGGTTCTCCTCAGGAAGTGGAGGGCGTGGTCAATCACCGTGGCGAAGTGATCAGCGTTATATCGGCGCACCAGTTGCTGCATGAAACCAGCCTGGAGCCGGGTGACCTGTGGCGGATTATGGTGATGGAAACCGAGCAGGGTCTGCTGGGTATGTCCGTGGAACTGGTGCAGGAAATTATTGTGATAAATCCCGAAGAAATACATGAGGAATCCCGTCGCTCCTCCATGGACTGTGTTCTGGGCACGGTGAAATCGGACGAACAGTTGGTGATTCTGATGGACATCCAGAGTGCCATCGCCAGCGTGGCGGCCACAGGCCAAGGGTAAGATTATGTTCAATGAGCAGCAGGAACCGATATATAATCCCGGGAAAATCAGTCTCGAGGACAGTTTATTGGACCGAATTGAAGAAGTTCTGGTGGCGCTGCGGCGTGTTATCCGGGCCACCGATCTGCATTCCAAGCACCTGGCAAAAACCACCGGGCTGACGGCGCCCCAGATCCTGGTTCTGCAAAGCATCCGCGACAAGGGTGAGGTCACCATTGGTGAACTGGCCAATGAGGTCAGCCTGAGTCAGGCGACGGTAACCACCATTCTGGACCGCCTGGAAAAGCGCAATCTGGTGTTCCGGGAGCGCTCCAAATCGGACAAACGTAAAGTGCATGCTTACCTGACGGATGAGGCCATGGATGTGCTGAAGAGCGCACCCATTCCCCTGCAGGAGCAGTTCAAGCGCCAGTTTGGTGATCTTAAGGAATGGGAGCAGACCATGATTATCTCGGCACTGCAGCGGGTGGCCCAGATGATGGATGCCCAGCATATTGATGCGTCCCCCGTGCTGGATGTGGGGATTCTTGATCGCCAAAGCGGCTACGATAGTCCCGAGGCCTATTCAGATCAGGACAAAAATATTCAAAGGGACTTTGACTGAATCCGGGCTGAGTTGAATTGGACCGCCAGGCTTTTTCGAACTTACAGTCTTTCAGACACAGACGCCGCTGACCAGATTGCGACCTTCGCTTTTTGCCCGGTAGAGTTGTTCGTCGGCGGCATCCAGCAGTTTGTTCTGGGAGGAGTCCCGGCGGGCCCTGCCGGAAGCCACACCGATACTGGTGGTGATGGTCAGCTCCTTCTGGGTATTGGGCAGCGTGATCACCAGATTTTCCACATCACTGCGCATCTTTTCCGCCAGATTCATGGCCGATTCAAAATCACAGTTGGGGACGATCGCCGCAAATTCCTCGCCACCAAAGCGCGCCAGGGTATCTGCCGAACGCCGCATGGACTGATTCAGGGTTTGCGCTATCTGTTTCAGGCAGCTGTCCCCGGCAGGGTGGCCATAATTGTCGTTAATCTGCTTGAAGTGATCCAGATCGATCATCAGCAGGGACATGGGTTCGTTACTGCGGATGCCGCGACGCCACTCTTCACTCAGCACCAGATCAAAACGGCGGCGGTTGGCTACCTCTGTCAGTGAGTCTGTGGAGATCAGCTCCTCCAGCATATCGGTTTTTACTTTCAGCATGACCTGATTGCGCACCCGAGCCATGACGATGGGCACACTGAAGGGTTTGGTAATGTAATCCATGGCCCCCAGTTCCAGACCCCGGGTTTCGTCTTCCGCTGAATTTTTACCGGTGATAAATATCACGGGGATATGGGTGGTGGAGCGTTTTTTCTTGAGTTGCTGGCACACTTCATAGCCGTCCATTTCCGGCATTTTGATGTCCAGCAGAATCAGATCCGGCGGGTCGTCCGAAGAGGCGATTTCCAGAGCTGTCACACCGCTGGTGGCCGCTTTGATGCGATACCAGGGGGACAGGGCCTGGGACAGGACCTGGATATTCAATGGCTCGTCATCCACGATCAGCACCGTGGCCTTTATCTGCTTGTCCATAACATCCGGTAAACTCTTCATTTTCTCTTAGATTAGCCAATGGCGCTTAACATGCAACCCGTCAAACACCGGCAAAGCAACTACAATTAAGAGGTTGCTTGCGCCTGTGCAGTGATTCTGCAACAGGTTATCCACGCCGGGGCCTGGAATTCATACCATGGGAAAAATTCAGTATCGGGTACTTATCCTGACCTTTCTGGTGTTTGTGGTCGCCATGGTGGGCCTGAGTCTGAGTGTGTATGTGACCATGGGGGACCTGATCCGGGCGGATATCAGATCCTCCCTGGAGGCCGCCCGCAATTATCGGGTCCAGTACCTGCGCAGCTGGATAGCCGCCGAAAAAGAGTCATTCGACAATGTCTATATAGGTCCCGAACTCAGCGAAACATTGCATGAATTTGTAGTGCAGCCGCCGGCTGACAACCGGATTTATCTGGAGCGCTTTAACAGCATTCGCCAGACCCTGGTGAATAAAATCGATCGTGAAATCAACGCCGAAATGAGTGTGGTGCTGCCGGGAGGCAAGGTGATGCTGAGCTCCAATATGGAGCTGATGGACGATACTCATCCATTCTGGTTCAGCAGCCAGTATGCCCGTCGCACGGCTTCGCTGGGTGAAACCCGGGTGTTCATCCTCCTGGAAAACAGCCTTGAAGTGGTGATCGTGCGTAACCTCTATTACGAGGGCCGGCTCTATGCCTATCTGGTGCTGGAAAAGCCGATTCCTGAGCGGTTCTCCTTTGAGCTGGCTCAGGATCAGCCCGGGCGCTACCAGGTGCTGCTTTATGGCGAGGATCGTCACGGATTTTCCTTTGCCTACCGTGAAGACACCCGGCGCTTTCTGTTTGATGTGGATAATGCGCTGGAGGCTCGTACCTCTTACTGGCTGAACCCCGAGGGATGGACCCCGCTGGGAGACACCCCTATGGTGGGCATCTGGGGCTGGGAGCCGACCCTTGACCTTGGTGTGGCGGTGATCGCGGAAAGCCGCAGTGTGTTCAAAATTCTGCGTATCTCGCAAAGCATCAATATCGGGTTTATTGGTTGCATTGTGGCGGCCAGTGCCATTATTGCCTGGTTTTTCCAGCAGTATCAGCGCCACCGGCTGTACCTGGAAAGCCAGCTGGAATCTGCCCTGCAGGAGCAGGCCCGGGACCTGTCTGCCGAAAGACGCGAAAAGCAGACTCTGGTGGAGGCGCTCTTCCAGAACAGCTCCGATGCCTATCTGGTTATCAAGCCGGGGGAGGTGCTTGAGTGCAATCGCGCCTCTGTGGAAATGCTGGAACTGGATACCGAAATGTCACTGATCGGCAAGGCACCTTTCCAGTACTCCCCGGCTTTTCAGCCGGATGGTTCCGTGTCCATTGATCACGCCGAGAAACTTTTGCGACAGGCTTTTGAAACCGGTTTCGAGCGTTTTGAGTGGGAGTTCGAAACCCGCAATCGCGCCCGGCTGTTCTGTTGGGTCACTATTACGATCGTCAAGTATTACGGTGAAATGGTGGGGATCATGGTGTGGCAGAACATGACCAAGGCCATCGAATCGGAAAAAATCCTGCGGGACAGCGAGCGCAAGAGCCGGGCCATTCTTAATTCCACCAACCATGTTCTTTTCGTGCTGGATCCCCAGGGCTTTATTGTGGATCTGAATACCGCAGCCGCAGACTGGCTGGGGGAAACCCGCAACGAACTGTTGAACCTGTCCTACTGGGATGTGTCCGGCTGGCTGATTGATGAAGGGCTGATGGCGGTGATCCGGCAGGCGTTCACCGAGGCCTGTAAAGGGGACGTGGTGCGCTTTGAGGCCGATCTCAGGGTGCGGCAGGCAACCCATTATCTGGATTTTGTGGTAACGCCGGTGCATGACGAAAATCACGCCCTGGTGATGGTGATTATGGAAGCCTACGACATTACCCAGATCCGTAATGCGGAACAGGCAGAGAAACGTGCCCGGCAAATGGCGGAGGAAGTCAGCCAGACCAAAACCAATTTTCTTGCCAACATGAGTCACGAAATTCGCACACCCATGAATGCCATTATCGGACTCACCAAGCTCTGCCTGAAAACCCAGCTTAACGGCCGGCAGCGTACCATGCTGGAAAGCATCGATCAGGCATCGGAAACTTTGTTGAACATTCTCAATGACATTCTCGATTTTTCCAAAGTGGAGTCCGGCAAGCTGGAAATCGAACTGGTGACTTTTTCCATCGATGACGTTTTGCAAACAGTATCGGGTTTGTTTGCGTTAAAAGCGGAAGAAAAACACATCGAGTTTGTGGTGAGTAACAAAACCCAGCGAATGAATCTGATCGGAGATCCGCTCCGGATTCAGCAGGTATTAATGAACCTGTGTTCCAATGCCATCAAGTTTACCCAGCAGGGGGAGGTGTTGCTGTCGGTTGAATTACTGGAACAGAATCTGGACCGGGGCCTGTTCCGTTTTACCGTGCGCGATACCGGCGTGGGGTTGTCACCGGCCCAGCAGGAAAAACTGTTCGAAGCATTTTCCCAGGCGGATACTTCCACCACCCGGCAGTTTGGTGGTACCGGTCTGGGGCTTGCCATCAGCAAGGAGCTGGTGGAACTCATGGGCGGCACTATTGCGGTGGAAAGCGAACAGGGCAAGGGCAGCTGTTTCTGTTTCGACTTGCCCCTGGCGTTGCTGGATGACACCGAGGACCCCTTTGATTCCGCCAGCCCCTATGAATCGGAAACCATTGCTATCGTTGATGACAACGTGGTTTGTATTGAAGTGGAAAAGAAAATTGTGCGGCGTCTGGGGTATCAGGTGCGGGTTTTCAGTTCCGCCGAAGAGCTGCTGGCAGAGCTGACCAGTGGCAAACTGACGGCAGATATGGTGCTGATGGACTGGGACATGCCGGGGCTGGATGGCTGTGAAGCCTCGCTGCAGATCAAACAGAAACTGGGGGAAAGGGCGCCGGCGATTATTCTGGTGACCGGCGTAAAGAACGATGTGTCTCCGGAATACCTGGCCCAGTTCAGCCTGGACGGCTTTGTGATCAAACCGGTTAACCCCGATGTGTTGGCCCATGTGATCGACGAGGTTCGTGAAAAAGGAAAGACCCTGCCGGATAATGAACCCAGACCCGCCAAAACTGAAACCGGAACACCGGAAAAAACGGTGCGCATTCTGGTGGTAGAGGACAACGACATTAACCAGATGGTGGTGAGTAATTTCCTCAATGAAACCGGCGTTGAGGCCGTTGTGGTCGGCAATGGCAAAGAAGCTGTTGATTACGTGGCGCAGCACGGTCTGGTGGATGCCGTGCTGATGGATCTGCAAATGCCGGTGATGGATGGCTTCAACGCCACGGAGATTCTGCGCCGCAGTTATGACAAGGATACGCTGCCCATTATCGCCATGACGGCCAACGTCCTGGCATCTGACAGGGAGCGGGCCATGGCCCTTGGTATGAACGATATCATCTCCAAGCCGATTGACTTTGAAGCCGTTGAATGGGTGCTTTCCCAGTGGCTGGAATTGCCCCGTTCTTTCGTGAGCAAGCAGACTGAACCGGCGGCGGCTGATCTGGCCGGTTGTGCCATTGAGGGGGTGGACCTGGAGTTCGGCTTGCGGCAAATGGGCAACGATGAAGCCTTGTATGCATCGCTGTTGCTGAAATTTGCCGAGGAGTTTAACCAGGCGCTTGGTGCGCTGGAATCTGCACTCTATGCCGGTTCCGATGAAACACTGGAAGAAGTCAGTCACCGCATGAAAGGGGTGGCAGGGAATCTGGGTTTTAACCGCTTGCGTGACCTGTTGAAAACCATTGAAGAGGCGGCCATTGCGGGCACCGAAGCCAAACCGGCCTACCTGGACGTGGTGGATCACTGGCCGGAAGTGGCGGAAACCATTGATCGTGCTGTGAACCTGCTGAAGGAAGGTAACGAGGATCTGGAAGAAGGCGTGGCAGCCGAACGCCTGGTGAATTATCTCAATGAGGTGGCTGATCGTCTGAACCGCCATGAAGTGCTGCCCATGGATGAAGTCCGGCAACTGCGGCAAATGCTGCTGACCCACATCAATGAAACATCGGTAAGCCAGTTTATCCGCGCCGTGGAGCGTTTCCAGATGGAGGATGCACTGGCGTACCTGGTGTCTTTTGTTCAACAGTTACTGCCTGAAGAAGGGAATTAGGCACACCCCTACTGTCTGTTGACGTGTATCAACGATATCTTCCGTCACATATCCATAATGGCCCAAATGCTAGACAAAGAGTTTTTACCATGAGCTCTGCAAAGGTCATTTCGCTGCACAAATCATTGCGCAAGCCACAGCAACACAAGTCACAGCAAAAGGGTTATCAGATGGGTACGGCTGAAGACCGGGGGCATTCCGGTGTCACTTGGGACAAAGCGTTCATTGCCAGGCACGATGTGGCAGGGCCTCGTTATACGTCCTATCCTACGGCGCTGCAGTTTCACGAAGAGTTTACGGTTCAGGATTATCTGGCCGGGGTAGAACGCTCCAATCAGACCAAAAAGCCCCTGTCGCTGTATTTCCATCTGCCGTTCTGCGAATCCCTGTGTTACTACTGCGCCTGTAACAAGGTGGTCACCAAAAATCCGGCGTCCATGCGCTCTTACCTGGACAACCTGCTGCGGGAAATCGAAATCAGAGCCGAGCCGGTCACCGAAGGGCGCCCCGTTTATCAGATGCACTGGGGCGGCGGCACGCCCACCTATTACGACGGGCCAGAGCTGACGGAGCTGATGTTTCATATCGGCAAGCAGTTTCATCTTGTGGACAGTGAGCGTGGTGAGTTTTCCATTGAAATAGACCCCCGCTCGGTGGATACCGACAAACTGAGTCTGCTAAGAGGATTAGGGTTTAACCGTGTCAGCCTGGGTATTCAGGATTTTGACGAAACCGTGCAGCAGGCCATCAACCGGGTACAGCCTTTCAGCAAGATTCAGGAAGTGGTCAGCGATATCCGTGGGCTGCGTTACAAATCCATGAACTTTGACCTGATTTACGGCCTGCCCCGGCAAACGCCCCATTCGGTGCTGGCCACCGTGGAAAAGGTCATCGAGCTGGATCCGGACCGGATATCCCTGTTTAACTATGCGCACCTGCCCAGTCGCTTCAAGGCTCAGGCGCTGATGGACGAGGCGGCGCTGCCTTCCTCCCCGGAAAAGCTGGAGATTCTCTGCCAGTGTTCCCAGCGGCTGGTGGAGGCCGGTTATGTCTATATCGGCATGGATCACTTCGCCAAACCGGAGGACGAGCTGGCCCAGGCGCTGCTGAACGGCAATCTGCACCGGAATTTCCAGGGATACACCACTTATAAAGAAGCTGATCTGATCAGCATGGGTGTATCGGCCATCAGCCAGATCAACAATACCTATTCCCAGAACACTCGTTCCATCAAGGAATATCAGGCGCTGCTGGACGAAAACCAGCTGCCGATTCGCTATGGCGCCATTCTGACCCCCGAAGACGAGCTGCGTCGGGACGTTATCATGTCACTGATCTGTGGTAATCAGCTTGATATCGCGGCCATTGAAGACACCTATAAGATTGATTTTAAAAGCAAATTTCAGAATGAGCTGGCGATCATGGATGACCTGGCCCGGGACGGTATCGTGGAGAAGAACAACTCCGGCTACGTGGTGACGGAAAAAGGTCGTTTGGTCGTGCGCCGTGTCTGTATGGTGTTCGATCAGTATCTGCCGGAACACCTCAAGAATGGGCAGCGTTTTTCCCGGATTATCTAGTGCCCGCCCGGAAACGGTCTTTTTCCGCGATAGCTGCGTTGGCGCTGTGCTCAAATCCTCATTTACTTTGAGTAAACTCCGGTTTTCCGCGCAGTGCCGCCTTGCTCTCACGAAAAAATCCTCGTTTCTGGGTGGGCACAGCTAGATCCGGCAGCTTAAGTGCTTGGCGAATGACGCATTCATGTTACCATTAGCCCCAGAGGTTTGATCCGGATATCTGAGGGCTTTCATGTCAGACATTGATAGGCGAATTCCGTCCCGTGGGGCGAACGTTTCCTGCAACGATTGCAGTTTAAATCCCATTTGTTTACCTGTTGCTGTTAAATCCCAGGAGCTTGATTCTCTGGACAGGATTATCAAGCGTTCCAAGCCCCTGAAGAAGGGCGAGCATCTGTTCCGTGCCAGCGACGATTTCCGTTCCATTTATGCGGTGCGCAGCGGCACCATCAAAACCTATTCGGTAACGGAAGACGGCGAGGAACAGGTCACCGGTTTTTATCTTCCGGGTGAAATTCTGGGTATCGACGGCATCGGCACCAACGCCCATTCGAATTCCGCCAAGGCACTGGAAGCTGCCGCTGTTTGTGAAATCCCCTTTGATAAGCTGGAAGAACTCTCTACGGCCATTCCGTCGCTGCAGCATCACTTTTTCAAGCTGATGAGCCAGGAGATCCAGGCCGATCAACAATTGATTATGCTGCTGAGCAAAAAGAGCGCGGAAGAGCGTATTGCTTCTTTGCTGATGAGCATTTCTGCCCGTCATCAGAAGCGCGGGCTGTCGCCCACTTCCTTCCGGTTGCCCATGTCGCGGAATGATATCGGCAATTTTCTGGGACTGGCGGTGGAAACCGTCAGCCGGGTGTTCACACGATTGCAAAAGCAGAGTGTTATTGCTGTGGAAGGCAAAGAGATCGATATCTGCAATCACCAGCAGCTTTGCCATATATCCAATGGTATGACGCCGGAAGCAGCTCAGTCCGCATAGCTGATGTGGGTCAATGCTGGCGTTGGAATGACGTGAGTAAATGGGGCCACTTAACAAGGAGAAATTGCTATGAGTCACTCAGAACTGATTGAAAAGATTAAAGCTCAGCTCGAGGAATGGGATTACGAGCTTGATCGTATGGAAAACCGTGCCGAAGAAGCTCAGGCAGATCTGAAAAGCAAGTATCATCAATTGCTGGATGATCTGAAAGAAAAGCGTAGCGAGCTGGTGGAGAAACTGGACAAGTACGAAGACGCTGCCGAAGATGCCCTGGAGGATCTGAAAGAAGGCGTGGAAATGGCCTGGGATTCCATCAAGCTGGGTTTCCTCGCAGCCAAATCCGAATTCAAGGACGCTGACTGAGTTCGCACCGTCTGCATCGCAATTGCCTGCGAAATTAGACTTTTAAATTGGATTAATGTTAAAAATGCGCCATTGGTAATGAGCCAGTGGCGCATTTTCATTTTTTGGACACAGTTTTTTCATCTTCAGATAAGCAGGCCAGGATTAACCCTATGAAAACTATCGCAGAAGGTAGTCGCGTTCGTTTGAACTTTGTACTTCGATTTGCTGATGGTGTGTTTGTGGACAGCAACGAAGGACTGGAGCCGGTAGAAGTGGTGATCGGCGACGGTATCCTTCTGGAGGCTGTGGAAAACGCATTGATCGGCAAGGTGAAATCCGAACGCATCAAGGTAAGTATTGAACCCGACGATGGTTACGGCTATGCGGATCCCGGCCTGATTATGGACGTGCCCCTGTCGGATATACCAGAGGAGTCCCGCCAGGCTGGCGCTGCCATGACGGCATACGACGAAGACGGCGAACAAAAAGTGGTGCTGATTACCGAAATTAATGGCGATACCGCCAAGGTGGATTTTAATCACCCCTATTCAGGCCGCACCTTGTGTTATGACATCGATATTGTGGATGTGAAATAGCAGACGTTACCCGCTGACGGCAGCCGGTTATCCCGGCTTGCGGATATCCTTGGCCAGCGCAAGAATGGAAGAGCGCACCTGCTTCCACTGCAAATCCAGATCCTGAAGTAACTCTTCCTGCAGTTTCATGTTGGGCTTCAACTGCCTGAGGTTTTTTTCTATGGAAAAGGCCGTGGAAGACAGGGGCATGGCGCCGATGTTGGCGGCGACGCTTTTCAGGGCGTGGGCCAGTTTCTGGGCTTCCTGGGTGTCGCCGGTTTCCAGAGCCGCTTTTATTTTGTCGTAAGTGTAGCGATGCTGTTCTATGGCCAGATATAAGAGTTTCTGATAGCGGGAAACCTTGCCGCCCATCATTTCCAGACCCTGCTTTAAATTGATTCCCGGTACCATTTCCGGAATGGCTTCCATGTCTTCCAGGGTTTCGATAGCCGCTTCCGTTTGCCGGGACGTAAGCCGTTTTTCCATGCTCTGGTCGTTGGCGGAATCCGGGGACCAGCGTTGCAACATTTCCCGGAGAAATACCGGTTTTACCGGTTTCGACAGGTAATCGCTCATGCCGGACTGCAGGCATTTTTCCTTGTCTTCCGGCATGACATTGGCGGTCAGGGCAATAATGGGCAGGTGCTGATAACCCTGACTGCGAATAGTCTCGGTGGCCGTGTAGCCATCCATTTCCGGCATCTGGCAATCCATAAACACTATGTCATAGTTCAGGCGTTTAATAGCTGCCACGGCTTCCAGACCATTGCGGGCAATGTCCACACTGCAGTGCAGATCACGCAGCATCATGCTGGCAATTTCCTGATTGACAATATCGTCTTCCACCACCAGAACTTTTAGTTCCCGCTGGGGCCGCCACAGGGGCTGGCCGGTATGGGCCTGGTGTTTCACTTTGCGGTGTTTGGGTGACACCAGCAACTCGTGCAGTCGCTGGTAGAGCGCGTCGGATTCGATGGGCTTGGTAATGTAATCCACCCCGGGGTCGGCAATGTCCTCCAGCATGTGTTTTTCCACCAGATTGATCAGCAGCAGAATAGGGAAGCGCCGATAGCCGGCCCCCAGTTCCCGGATTTGCTGAATAATGCTGTTGGTATCTGCGTTCTTGAGGCTGCGATCCAGAATAACGCCGTCGAATTTGCCTTTCTGCAGCAGGCGAATGGCATTGTCGGGTTTGGCCACCGGGTAGATAGAGAGGCCCCAGGAATCCAGAATGGTTTCCAGGGCATCGCTGCTGGAGCGATTGTCTTCGATCAGCAGAATGCGTTTTTTGGGCAGGGGTTGCGACTTCCAGAGGGGAATCTCAATCTCGGTGGCGGTGCGGAAGGGAATGGTCACAGTGAATTCAGAACCCTTGTCTACCTGGCTCTTGATCTGAATCTTGCCGCCCATGGCATCGGTAAATTGTTTGCACACCGCCAGGCCCAGACCGGTGCCGCCGTATTTGCGGGTAGTGGTGGAGTCTGCTTGTTCGAAGGGTTCAAAAATCCGCTTCAGATCTTTTTTGGGAATACCGATACCACTGTCTTTAACGGAAAAGGTCAGCCAGTAACGGTGTCTGGAGCCGGGGGTGGCGCGGCCGGGAAAGGCTTTTACGGTTATCTCGCCGCTGGGCGTGAATTTAACGGCGTTAGACAACAGATTCAGCAGAATCTGGTGCACCCTGCCGGGATCACCTAACAGTGTTTCCGGTACCCGGGGATCACAGAAACCAATGAGTTCAATTTCTTTTGCCTGGGCTCTTTCCGCTACCACCTGACAGGTTTGCTCTATGGCCGCCCGCGGGCTGAAGGCCGTGCGTTCCAGGTGAATCTTGCCGGCATCAAATTTTGAGTAATCCAGAATATCGTTAATCAGGTTCATCAATGACTGGCAGCAGCTCTGGATAGTATCCAGAAAGCGTTCCTGGGATTTGGTCAGGCCGGTGTTCTCCAGGAGCGACACCATGCCGATCACGCCATTCAGCGGGGTGCGGATTTCGTGGCTCATGGTGGCCAGGAAGTCGCTCTTGGCCCGGGCGGCGGCTTCGGCTTCTTCCTTGGCTTTGCGCAATTCTGTTTCGGTTTGCTGACGTTTGCGGATTTCATCCGCCAGAAAACGCGACAGATTGGCAACGTCGTCTTCCTCCAGCAGGCGGGATTCAGCATCGGCGTTCAGTTCGTGCAGGCTTTCCCGCAGGCGGGTAAGCGCCAGTTTCTGTTTGTCCGACTGGCGTTGCAGCTTGCCGTTCAGTTCCAGCAGCTCATCAGAATTGCGCACCATGTGCTGTTCCAGCAGCACCAGGTCGCTCTCGTATTCGTGATAGGTGGAATCTATGGCGTCCAGAAACCGGGCGATGTCCGGATTGTCTGCAAGCTCACGGGGCAGGTGTTCGCTGATTTGCTGTTGAAGAATTTCATGCCATTTCATTGTGTTGATTATAGCGCCGGCCCCTGAAAAAAGCTGTTTTCGTGGTTTTTATTTGTTCTGTTCCGGAATTAGATTTGTCATTCTAATTTCCTTGTGTAGGATTGCTGAATTGAGCCCGGTTGGGGGAGATTGGGCCCAAGGGAAACACACTATTGATGACAACAGCATCTACAACAGAGAGTACGACAATGGGAAAACTAAAGGATATGGTTGTTGAGGAAAGCTCTTTTACCAACCGTCTGAAAAACAATACGCGCCGTTTGCAGCTGGCGGGCATTGGCTTGTTCGCCAAGCTGGACGAGGAAAGAGTGCGTCTGTACAAACAAATTGTGGAAGCCAGTGACAGCGAGGAGGATGAAACGCTGATCAACCGGCTTAATACGTTAGGAAATGGCGCCGTTAATCTGGTGCGCGAAGAGAGCCTGCGGATCTTTGATGAGCTGGTTGAGGCTGGTGAAAAGTTTCAGTCTGGTGACAAAGGCAAACCGGCTGCCACAAAAACCGCGAAACCGGCGTCTGCCAGTAAGCCCGCGGGCGCTGCCAATGCAACGCCGGCGAAAAAAGCCCAGCGTAAAACCCGGGAAACCACGGTAGATCCGGAACTGCAGAAGGCATTTACCGAAGCGCAGGCCAAGGTGGATAAGGTTGGGGATCTTCCTCACGATCAGGAGCTGCAGTTGATGGCTCTGGCCCTGCAGGTGAAGGAGGGTGACGTGAAAGGCCGCCGGCCAGCCAAAACCAAAGTGGAAGAATGCGAAGTGTTTGATGCCCGCCGTGAAATCAAAGGCATGAACCCGCAGGACGCCATGGCCCAGTATATTGAAGCGGTTCAAAAAATCGCCTGATCTTGTTTTGGGCTCTGAAAAAGCCGGTGCCGAAAGGTTACCGGCTTTTTAATGCCCGTGTTTTTCTCCTGGCGGTTCAATAATTCCCTGGTTGTTCAGTAAAAATTCAAAGCATTCTTCCCTGGGCAGAGGGCGACTGTAAAGAAAGCCCTGTATTTTGAAACACTCAAACTGTTCCAGGTATTTCACCTGGGAAAGGTTTTCCACCCCTTCGGCAATCACATCCAGCTTGAGGTTCTGGGCCAGTGCGATAATGGCGTTCACGATGGCCGCGTCATCGGGGTCGACGGTGATATCTTTCACAAATGAGCGGTCTATCTTCAGCGTGGTAATGGGGAACTGCTTCAGATAACTGAGGGAGGAATACCCGGTACCAAAATCATCAATAGCAAAGCGGATGCCTTCATCTGCAAGAGATCTCAGCAACCTGGCTGCCCGTTCCGGGTCAATCATCAGGGCGCTTTCTGTGATTTCCAGTTTTAGCAGTTTTGGATCGGTACCAACATGTTTTACGATGGCGCAGATTTTTTCTGCCAGTGAAGGATCTTCAAACTGTTTTCCGGAAAGGTTTACCGCCATCATTAACGGCAGGGACGACAGTTGCTGCCAGGCTTGCAGATCCCTGCAGGCTTGCTCCAGTACCCATTCGCCTACCGGTACGATCATGCCGGTTTCCTCCAGTACCGGAATAAATTCCACCGGTGATATCAGCCCCCGTTCCGGGTCGCGCCAGCGCAGCAGGGCTTCCAGTCCGTAGGTAATGTTATGGGGCCGCACAATCTGGGGCTGATAGAACAGTTCGAACTCATTGTTCTTCAGGGCCCGTCGCAGTTTGTTTTCAATACTCAGGCGTTCATAGGCTTTGGTGGTGAGTTCCGCTGAATAAAACTCATAACAGTTGCGGCCCTGTTCCTTGGCGCGGTACATGGCCACGTCCGCATTTTTAACCAGTGCGGTGGCGTCGTCCCCGTTGTCCGGGAACAGGCTGATACCGATGCTGGCCGTGGTAAAAAGCTCATGCTCATTCACCAGAAAAGGCCGGGTCATGCTTTGCAGGATTTTACCGGCAATGGTGGCAGCTTCCGTCGTGGATTCGAGCGTTTCGACAAGAATGGCAAACTCGTCCCCGCCCAGCCGGGAAAAGGTATCGGTGCTGCGTACGATTTTGCCGATGCGCGCCGAAATCTGTTGCAGCAGGGCATCGCCTACATCATGGCCCAGGGTGTCGTTAATATTTTTAAAGCGATCCAGGTCCAGAAACATAATGGCCAGCCCCTGTTGATGACGCGAGGCATTGCTGATGGCATGTTCGATACGCTCCAGCAGCATCAGGCGGTTGGGAAGGTCGGTCAGTGGATCATGATAGGCCAGGTGATGCAGGCGTTCTTCTGTCTGGATGCGATCGGTAATGTCCTTGCCGGTGGAAATGTAATTGGTGATTTCCTTGTTATCGTTCAGCAGAGGCGTAATGGTTTTTTCTTCATAGTAGATTGAACCATCCTTGCGCTTGTTGATAAAAATATCGCTGAAGGTTTCGCCCCGGTTAATGGTGTCCCACATGTTGCGGTAAAATTCCGGTTCCATTCGCCCGGATTTGAGTACGGCGGGGGTTTTGCCAACCAGCTCGCTGCGCGGATAGCCGGTGATGCGTTCGCAGGCATGGTTCACGTATTCGATCTGGCCGTTCGGGTCGGTGACGATGGCGGAATCACCGGCCTGTGCCAGGGCCGAAGACAGTTTACGCATCTCTGCCTCGGTGCGTTTGCGTTCATTGATATCAGTAATGCTGCCGCGGATCAGGGTTTCCTCTTCAGAGGGAAAGCGGTCCAGCCGCACTTCGCAATCCACCAGCCGGCCATCGGCGGATTGATGCTGCCACTCGAAAACCGGGTGTTCTCCGTTGATAGCCTGGAGCAGATAAGCTTGCGCCTGAGATGCTGAGTCCAGCCCGTTGGGCTGGATTTCCGGACTGACGTCGGCAGGCGCCATCTGGTACAGCTGCTCTCTGTCAACACCAAACAGGCGCACCGCATTGCGATTGGCCAGCACAAAGCGGTTGCTGTCCATGTTCATGATCACAATGGCTTCCGGAGCAAACTCCACCAGCATGCGATTGCGTTCTTCGCTGATTTTAAGGGTATTGTCCTGCTGGATCCGGGTCATTTCCGCACCCACCTGGCTCACCAGAATCTGCAGAATAGACAGTACCGGTTCGGGCGAGTCGATGTTGGAGCGGTTGAGCACGGATACCAGCCCCAGCGGTTTACCCGACGCGTCCGAAATGGGAACGCCGACGTAACTGTGCAGGTTGTTTTCAATCAAAAACTCGTCCTCGGGAAACATCTGCTGCAGTTGCTGGGGGAAGAAAAACTGACGCTTGTCCACCACCAGTTCGCAGGGCGCCTGGTCCAGTTCATAGTCCATGGAAGGCAGTTCAACGCCCCGCTCGGAAAACGACAAGGTGCGGATGTAGCGCTTTCCATCGCGTATCATCAGCTGTCCGATAATGGCAAAGTCATAGCCCATCCGCGAGGTAAGGTAACGGGTGAGTGATGAAAAATAATTTTCGCCGGTCTGGGTAAAGACCGTGGTGGCCAGATCATAGAGAATGTTTTCCACCCGTTTACGGGCGGAGACTTCTTCGGTAAGAGTGCGGTTACTTTCCTGCAGTTGCTGGGTGCGCACCCGTACTTTTTCTTCCAGCTCGTTGCGGGTTTCCTTGATGGCCGCTGCCATGCGGTTAAAGGCATTGGAAATTTCCTGGAATTCTCCCCGGGGCAGGCCGGAAAGCTGAACATCCAGGTTGCCGGACGCCAGGGTGTGGCTGAAGCTCAGTAGCCGTTGCAGCGGAATAAAAATGGAACGGCTGATGAATGTCGTGATCAGCATCATGATCAGCAGCAGGCCGATGGTGGCGTATTTGTAATCCCGGCTGGTCTGCTCCAGATTGGTTTCGATAAATTCTTTCAGCCGTATTTCCAGCTCAATCAGTGATTTGGTAATTTTCTCTTCTACGATGTTTAGCCGGAGTGCGGTGTCTTCCTGTTGCTGCAGTTCAATGGAAATACGTTGCGACAATTCTATCCAGCCGGTGATTTCCTGACGGATACCGGAAGAAAGCACACTCAGCGATACCGGAGTCGGTTTCTCCAGGGATTGCAGCACATTTTCAATCTGGCGCTGAAACAGGTACCGGTTTGCCTGAAAAACCGGAACGTTGCGGTCCAGCAGCAGTGCTTCGGTAGTGAGGCTGTTGTACCTGCTCACCAATTGGTTGAGCTGTTGCAGCGAAACGTAGGCTTCTAACCCCGCGGGGGTTTGTTCCAGGGTCGGCTCCAGTTCCTGGCATTGTTGAATGATGCGGGTACTGATTTGCTTGCCGTGGGTTTTGAAGCGTTTCATCAGGGTGTTAAGGTTACTGCTGTGGCTGTCGTTGGCGTCGTAGGTGTCGCTGAACTCTTTGAGTTGTTGGGCAATACCGCGTGCGGCCGGCCTTAATTCTTCGGGCAGTAAGCGTTGCAGATGATCAAGTGAATCGACGGTGGTGCGGCTGAATTCGCGTACTGAATCATGGGGTTTCGCCATGGGAAAATCAAAACGGGTTTCCAGTCGCACCAGCTTGAGGCCGTTTTGTATGGCTTGTATGTCGCTCAGCACTTCGTTTTTTTTCAGGGTTTCTGAAAATATCTGATTAAACGACAGGGTTAATGCCAGGTATCCGAGCCCGGTTAAAACAACCATTAAGAGCAGACGGTGTGAAATTTTCATGTTTACGTGATCAACCCCGGCTAAAAGCTGACACTTCGGTGGTTTCCATTTTCGATAATCTGAAGGGTCAAGGGCACATTAATCTGGCGCTTCTGACCAAAACCGCTTTCGTCGCTCAAGGTCAGCGGCTGGGTGCGGTGGTAAAAAGGATCCTCAATGCTGAAGCTGGCGGCCGCTTTTAAAAACAGTTCGGTATTTTCTATGGCTGCCGGGCCAGCCTGTTGCAGGATACGCAGAATCGTTTCCAGAGCATAGGCTTTTACGCCTGCCTCGTCGTGCCATTGGCCGGCAATTTTCTGGTACTCCGCCCTAAATGTTTGCATGTATCGGGTGTGAATTTCGTCTGACGGCGAACTGGCCAGGCTGATAAACCGGGTCAGCTGTGGTAGCTCTTCCAGCAGCAGTCGGGGGTCCTGGGCGGTCTCGGTACTGATAAAACCCTGATACCCATGGTCGCGCAGCCGGCTGATGATTTTTGCGGTATCCAGTGGCGCCACGCCCGAAAGTACCATCAGATCCGGTTGCAGGCGGGCATAGGAAGCCGCCAGTTCATTTAACCCTTCCAGGTTTTCCGGATAGGTGACTTCATTGATGTCCCAGGCATCCATTTCTTTGATGTTCAGGCCGGTTTTTTCTGCCGCCCGGATACCAATATTACGCTGGTTAATGGCTTCCTTGTCGCGGCGGGCCAGAAAGGCGACCGATTCCACGTTGTGCTTTTCTTTCAGGTACTGGTAAATCGCAGGCGCAGATACAAAGGGATGCGTCATGCCCAGAATGCTGTTGCGTCGTGGCGGCTGAAACAGTTTGGGATTGAATCCATAGGATACGTTCACTACGTTATTGGCTTCCAGCAGGGGCAGAATGGCGAAGCTGGTGTCGTCGATATTGGGACCAATGATGTAGCGAATACCGTCTTTGCGGATCAGTTGCTTGGCGCCGGCTACGGCTTTTTCGTCGTTCAGTTCGGTGTCGTAACTGAGTATCTGGATAAGGTATTTCCGCTCGCCGATTTTAACGCCGCCCTGATCGTTATACATTTTAGCGGTGGTAAGGGCGCAGTACTTGTTGGTGAGGCCCCAGTATTTTGCCGGGCCTGACATGGCGCCCAGTACACCGATTTTAAGTGTTGGCTGGGCAACACCGGCGCTGCTGATGGCCAGCAGCAAGAGGAACGCGGTTATTTTGTTGATAAATAAGCACATAGAACACCCCAGGCAGAGATTTCAGTATAGCAAGGGTGGGGGTTATGGCTTATGAAAACTGTGGATTAAGTGGGGGGCCAACCGGCGCGTCCTTGTGCCGGCTGGCGTGCGGGAAAACCGGTTACTGGATCTGGGTCAGCCTTACCTTGATTTTGTTGTCGACGCTTTTCACGCCATTTACGTTTTTCACCAGGTAGTAGGCCAGATCACGTATGGAATCTTCCGGTGCATTGCCGCTCAGTTCCACCACTCCGTTCTGGGTGTGGATGTCGATGGCAGCCTGTTGCAGGTATTTGTTGGTGAGCAGTTTCTGGCTGATTCTGGCGGTCAGTAACAGGTCCTGCTGGTTGGGTTTCAGTGCGGTGGGGTTTGACGTGCTGGTGTAGGGGTCGGTTTTTACCAGAATCTGGTTGATCACCTTATCGACCCCTTCAACGCTCAGGGCAATCTCGCCGGCAAGGCTCCGCTTTACGGCAGAATCCACTGTGCCGCGCAGAATGGCGGTTGTTTTGCGCACAGACACTTCAATGCTGCCGCTTTCCAGGTTTTTATTCAGCAAAAAGGCGGCATCGATGGTGCCTTTACGCCAGCTTTCTTCCACCAGGCGCACTATCTCATAATCTGCTGAGGTTTCGTCATAAACTCCACGCTGTTCCACGGCATCTGACACAGGGGGAGTCATTAATACAAAGCATAAGATCAAACCCTTAACGCATTGACGGGGAAAAGGCTTTCGCATATTCGCTCCTGAGTAAGTAGATGTGGTAACCGGGTATCGGCGTTATAATTTCTTCCGCCGGCACGTTGGCGTCTGGCGGTGGCGTCATTCTGTTACGCCTGTTTGAATACTGCGACCCTTAATACAATAACCGTGCCACAACCAATAAAAGCCATATTTTTCAGGTGGTTAGGCTGGTTAAGGGTGGCTTTCCGGTTAATTATCAGGCAGAGCCTGGCGAGCCCGGCGCCAAAACTGTTGCAAAAATGCAACACGAATGATCGGTTTTTATTTAAATTCAATTAAATCAAAGGCTTACGATGTTTCCTTTTGCCAACAAACAATGGCTGCCTTCGTTAAAGGCGCAGTGGGTTATTGGTGCGCTGATCGCCATGCTGCCCCTGATGGCCGCCATGATTTACGGCTTTAGTGTGATGGATCACCACAACAGGGCACAGCGTGAGCTGGTGGAGGTTTCTGCCCGCGTGGCGGAGCTTGGTGCTTCGATGTCTGATCAGGCCAAAGACATGGAGCGGCTGGCCCGCCAGTATCAGGTGCTGCAGGATGACCGTCTGCAAACGGCTTTTGAGCAACAACGGGACGACCTGTTGGCACTGCTGAAAAAAATGAATCTGGTGACGGGGCACCAGACCATGTCCGCGCAGCTGCAGCGCACCCTGCAATTGGTGGATCAGATCGAACAATTGCTGTTTGCCGGTGATCTGGATGCCCAGGGTGTGTCGGAACGATTCAAGCACCTTCACGAAATTACCCAGCAACTCAACCAGGAAGCCGCCACCTGGGTGCAGACCGAACTGGATGCGCTGGAACAGGCCTATGTGGAAGCCCAGTGGCAATTGCTGGTGATGGGATCCTGGGCATTGCCGGCCACTCTGTTGCTGGTTTGGCTGGTTTCTTTTATGGTGCTGCGTCCTATTTATCAGTTGTCTGCCGCCATCAAGCGCATGGGCACCGGTGACTGGCGCACGGATATTCGCATCAGTGGTTCCAATGAAATGGTGTCGCTGGGTGACAACCTGAAATGGATGCAACAACAGTTATTGATGCTGGAAGCGCAGAAGCATACATTTCTGCAGCAGATTACCCACGAACTGAAAACGCCGCTGGCGGCCATTATGGAAGCGGGTTCCCTGCTGGATGACGAAGTGCCGGGCCGGCTGAACAGTTCCCAGCGGCAGGTGCTGGGCATTCTGCAGTCCAATGCCGGCCAGTTGCAGGCCTTGATTCAGCAACTGCTGGATTACAACTCTGTTGCCAAGGACCAGAGCCTGCAATTACGGCAGGTGGATGTGCGCAGTTTTTTCTCGGAAAAACTGCTGGATCTGCAGGGGTTGGCGGAAACACGAAATGTAAAATTGTTGCTGCAGCCGGACTCATTCTCCATCACACTTGATATAGTCCGGGTGGGAATGATTTTACGCAATCTGGTGTCCAATGCGGTGCAACTGACACCAGCGGGCACCCGGGTCAGTGTCAGTTGGGGGCTGCAGGAAGAAGACAACCGCTGGTGGCTTAAGGTAGAGGATCAGGGCCCGGGAATCTGCGAAGCGGATCGCAGCAGATTATTCGAGCCCTTTTACCAGGGTGGCGCGCAACGCCAGGGGTCTCTGAAAGGCAGCGGCATCGGCCTCGCTATAGTCAAAGAATGTGCCGATTTTCTGAACGCCACCATCGCGATAGAGAACCTGTCAGAAACCGGTGATGGCCGCCTAACTAATGAAACCGGTGCCTGCTTTACTATCGCCTTTCCGTTGGTGGCACAATCTGCAGAAAGCCCGCAAAGCAGCCCGGATACTGTATTGACGCCTGCATCATAGACAGGCATGAAGACCTTGGGAGTACATTGTTGAATACCCTGTTTAAAAAACTGGCGTTGGTGGTTGGTACCCTGCTGTTGCCGGCCTGCGCGGTGCTGGACCAGCTGTCGCAACCCGCGGTACAGGCCAGCGTGCAAAAGCGCCTGACCTATTCCCACTCGGATGCGGCTGCCATGGCCATGATCCAGCAGCTGGTCGATAGTCGTGAATCCCTGTTGATTCCGGAACAGGAGGATGCAGAAGGCTGGCCCCTGCCCGCTGTGGATGTGGTGGTGATGTACGAACAGCAGCTCTGCCAGCAGGACAAAGCGGTACGCTCTGATTTGCTGGCAAAACTGAAAAATGCCGAAGATCTGCCTTCCCGGTTTCAAACTCTGGTGCTGGCGAGTTGTGCACCGGACTTTACGCCATCGGTGCTGGCCCGCTCATTGAAGCAGGTGCGTCAGGCTCGCAAGTGGCCGGCTTCCTATGAAGCCTATTTTGATCTGCAGGAGCGCCATCAGCAGGCCCTGTTGCGACTGGAAAACCTGTACGGCAGCCTTAAGGAACATATGGACACCACCATCGAGAAGCTGACCGAAATTGAGGTACAGACTCAGCCCTGAGGGAGGCGGAAACGGATGAAGCGCTCAGATATTTTTCAGGAAGCGTAGCGAATGGCAGCGGCAAAAATTTTACTGGTAGATGATGACCCCGGCTTACTGCAGCTGCTGGCCATGCGTATCCAGGCAATGAACTATGACGTGGAAAGTGTGTCCAGTGGTGAGGATGCACTGCAAAGTCTGGAACGCAGTTCGCCCGCTGTGGTGGTGACCGATCTGCGTATGGATGGCATCAGTGGCCTGGGCCTGTTTGAAATCATTCAGCAACGCTGGCCCGCCATTCCGGTGATTATTCTGACTGCCCACGGCTCGATCCAGCAGGCGGTTCAGGCCACGCAGAAAGGGGTGTTTTCCTTTCTCACCAAGCCGGTGGACAAGGAAGAACTGGCCACCACCCTGCAACAGGCGGTGACCATGAATCTGCCGCTGACCGAGTCCGAAGAATCCGCCCTGGAAAAAGACATTATCACCCGCAGTCCGAAAATGTACCGGGTGCTGGATCAGGCGCGCCTGGTGGCAAAGAGCGATGTCAGTGTACTGATCAGCGGCGAAAGCGGTACCGGTAAAGAGCTGCTGGCGAAAACCATTCACCAGGTGAGCGAGCGCAGCGAAGGCCCCTTTATTCCCATTAACTGTGGTGCTATGCCGGAAGATCTATTGGAATCGGAGTTGTTCGGCCATAAAAAAGGCGCCTTCACCGGGGCCACCACGGATCACCCCGGGCTGTTTATGGCGGCAGAGAAGGGCACGCTTTTTCTGGATGAAGTGGGGGACATGCCCATCAGCCTGCAGGTAAAACTGTTGCGCGTGTTGCAGGAACGCCAGATCCGCCCTGTAGGCAGCACCCAGTATTCTCCGATGAATGTGCGGGTGCTGGCAGCGACTCACAAGGATCTGCTGGAAGAGGTGGAGCGGGGCAATTTTCGCGAGGATCTGTATTACCGGCTTAACGTGGTGAATCTCAGCCTGCCGTCGTTGAGCGAACGCAAGGAAGATATCCCGCTGCTGGTAAACCATTACCTGAACGCTATCGCCGATCGCTCCGGCCAGCCGGCAAAACGCCTGGCAAAGGACGCACTCTCTTTGATGATTCAGTACAACTGGCCCGGCAACGTGCGTCAGCTCACCAACGTGATCGAGCAGGTGGTGGCCCTGAGCACTTCGCGGGTGATTTCCCTGCAACTGGTGGAGGATGCGGTACGCCATCAGGGCAGTACGATTCTGCCGTTGACGGAAGCCAAGCGGCAGTTCGAGAAAGAATACGTGGAACAGCTGCTGCGCACCACCAGCGGCAATATGACCCTGGCGGCCAAGCTGGCCCAGCGCAATCGTTCCGACTTTTACAAAATCCTGAAACGCCACGGCATAGACCCCGATCGCTATAAAAATGACAAGCAAACAGAAGACGCCACTCACACTCAGTGAACTGAAACACTACGCCATGGGGCTGCTGGCAGGGCGGGAGTATGGCGCCCACGAACTCCTGCAAAAACTCAAATCCCGTTCCGAAGAGGATACCGCTACGGAAACCCTCAGCTGGCTGCAGGAGCAGCAGCTTCAGTCCGACGAGCGCTATGCCCGCATGCTGCTGCGCTCCAAAGCCGCCCGGGGGCAGGGGCCGATGCGAATCCGTCAGGAAATGCAGCATAAACGCCTGGCAGCCGAGGCGGTGGAAGCCGCTTTTGCCGAGAGCGAGGAAGACTGGTTCGAGCAGGCGCTGGCCGCTTACGAAAAGAAATTCAAAACCCCGCTGCAGCGCGACCTCAAAGAACGGGCCCGGCGACAGCGGTTTCTGGCCTACCGGGGTTACAGCGGCGACCAGATTGCCTATGCGCTGGAGCAGGGCCACCGGCAAGATTAGCAGCCTGTACAAACCACCCCATAAATGATGCTAGAATTCCCCCGCATTCGCCTATCAGTACTAATCATTCAGGATATCTATGAAAACCTCTGACATTCGCCAAGCGTTTCTTGATTATTTTGCCTCGAAAGAACACTCCGTGGTGGCCAGCAGTTCCCTGATTCCGGCCAACGACCCCACGTTGCTGTTCACCAACGCCGGTATGGTGCAGTTCAAGGACGTGTTTCTGGGCCGTGATCAGCGCGCTTACACCCGGGCCACCAGCAGCCAGCGTTGTGTGCGGGCCGGCGGCAAGCATAATGACCTGGAGAATGTCGGCTACACGGCCCGTCACCACACCTTTTTCGAAATGCTGGGCAACTTCAGTTTTGGCGACTATTTCAAGCGCGAGGCGATTCAGTTTGCCTGGGAATTCCTGACCCAAACCCTGAACCTGCCGGCGGAAAAGCTCTGGGTGACTGTATTCCACGAAGACCAGGAAGCCGAAGATATCTGGTTAAAGGAAATGGGAGTGGACCCCAATCGCTTTTCCCGCCTGGGTGAAAAAGACAATTTCTGGCAGATGGGCGATACCGGTCCCTGCGGCCCCTGTACCGAAATTTTCTATGATCACGGCGAAGATGTCTGGGGCGGACCGCCGGGATCACCGGAAGAAGACGGCGACCGTTACATCGAAATCTGGAACCTGGTGTTTATGCAGTACGACCGCCAGCCGGACGGTTCCCTGGAACCCCTGCCCAAGCCCTCCGTAGATACCGGTATGGGGCTGGAGCGCATCGCGGCGGTGATGCAGAAGGTTCACAGCAACTATGAAATCGATCTGTTTGTGAATCTGCTGGCGGCTGTGCAGCAAGTCACCCAGGCTGATGATCCGGAAAACAAATCCCTGCGGGTGATTGCCGATCATATCCGCTCCTGCGCCTTTCTGATCAGCGATGGCGTAACCCCGTCCAACGAAGGCCGCGGTTATGTGTTGCGCCGCATTGTGCGTCGTGCCGTGCGCCATGGCCATAAGCTGGGGGCGAAAGGTGCCTTCTTCCACAAGCTGGTAGGGGCGCTGGTTAACGAGATGGGCGAAGCCTACCCCGAACTGAAAGATAATCAGGCCACCATCGAAAAAGTGCTGTTACGGGAAGAAGAACAGTTCCTGAAAACCCTGGATAAGGGGATGAAAATCCTCGATCAGGGGTTGGAATCACTGGATGGCGATGTCATCCCCGGCGAGCTGGTATTCAAACTTTACGACACTCATGGTTTCCCCGCGGATCTGACCGCTGACATTGCCCGGGAGCGCAGCCTGTCTATTGATCACGAAGGTTTTGATCGCCTGATGGCGGAGCAGAAAGCCGGCTCCAAACAGGGGGATCAGTTCGCCAATGATTATCATGGCGGCCTGTCGGTTGAGGCGGCTACCGAGTTTACCGGTTACGAGCATATTGCCGGCAGCGCGACTATCAAGGAACTCTATGTGAACGGCGAGCCCGTGGAAAAAGTAGAGCAGGGGCAGGATGCTATCGTGGTACTGGATGCCTCTCCCTTCTATGCGGAATCCGGTGGCCAGATCGGTGATACCGGTGTGATGAAAGCCGATTCCGGCAAGTTTGACGTGCGGGATACCACCAAGGAGCGCAAGGCCCATCTGCATCACGGCAAGGTGTCCCAGGGGCACCTTGCTGTGGGGCAAACCGTGCTGCTGGAAATTGATGAGGCGCGCCGCCATGCGATTCGCCTGAATCACTCCGCGACTCACCTGATGCATGCCGCGCTGCGTAATATTCTGGGTGATCATGTGACCCAGAAAGGCTCCCAGGTGGCGCCGGACCGCCTGCGTTTTGACTTCTCCCATTTTGAAGCCATGACGGCAGAAGAAATTGCCGCCGTGGAAAAGCAGGTGAACGAACAGATTCTGGCAAACACCGCAGTTACTACCGAACTGATGGCGATTGAAGATGCCAAAAACAAAGGTGCCATGGCCCTGTTTGGCGAAAAGTACGATGACGAAGTCCGGGTACTTTCCATGGGCACGGACAATTACTCCATTGAGCTGTGTGGCGGTACCCACGTATCCCGCACCGGTGATATCGGCCTGTTCAAAATCGTATCCGAAGGCGGTGTGGCCGCCGGCGTGCGCCGGGTGGAAGCGGTGACCGGTCAACAGGCATTGGCCTGGGTGGACGATAACGAGCGCCGCCTGCGGGAAGTGGAACGCCTGGTAAAAGGCAACCGCGATAACCTGCTGGACAAGGTGCAGCAGCTGATGGACAAAACCCGCCAGCTGGAAAAGGAACTCAAGCGCCAGCAGGACAAACTGGCCAGCAGTGCCGGCAGTGATCTGGCCTCTCAGGCCAAAGAGGTGGCCGGTGTCAAACTGCTGGTGTCTGAGGTTGGCGGCATAGAAGCCAAGGGATTAAGAGACCTGATGGACCAGCTCAAGAACAAACTGGGCAGTGCCGTGATTGTACTGGGCCTGCCCGGTGATAAAAAAGTGAACCTGATTGCCGGCGTTACCCAGGATCTGATCGGCAAGGTCAAAGCCGGTGATCTGGTCAATCATGTGGCCTCCCAGGTGGGTGGCAAGGGCGGCGGCCGTCCGGATATGGCCCAGGCCGGTGGTAGTGAGCCGGAGAATCTTGCCGCGGCGCTGGCCAGTGTACCGGGCTGGCTGGAAGAGAAAATCGGATAGTTTGGATCAGTGCCGGGGGTTTGTTCCCCGGTCATTATCCGCGGTTGCCATTTTGTGCTGGCGGCCGCGGATTTTAAGGCTTCCGGGCTCTTTCGGAAGTATCTTTTTTTCATCAAATCCTATACATTACAGCCCGTCTTTTTTACTCCATCAACCTTTGTTAGAAGTCAACATGGCACTCATTGTACAGAAATACGGTGGCACCTCCGTGGGCACCGTAGACAGAATAAAAAATGTGGCTAAGCGCGTAGAGCGCTTTCGTGATGAGGGGCATGATGTGGTGGTGGTTGTCTCCGCCATGAGCGGCGAAACCAATCGCCTGATCGGTCTTGCCCACGAAGCCAATGAAAATCCTCCCGCCCGTGAACTGGATGTACTGGTCACCACCGGTGAGCAGGTCACCATCGCTCTGCTGAGCATGGTATTGCAGGCCGACGGCTACGACGCCCGTTCCTATACCGGCGCCCAGGTGCGGATTCTGACGGACGATGCCCACGGCAAGGCCCGTATCCAGGATATCGACGACGAAAAGATCCGGAATGACCTGACCCAAGGCCGTGTTGTAGTGGTTGCCGGGTTCCAGGGCGTTGACGACGAGGGCAATATCACCACCCTGGGCAGGGGCGGTTCAGACACCACTGCGGTGGCGCTGGCAGCAGCCCTGAAGGCGGACGAATGCCAGATCTATACTGATGTGGACGGCGTTTATACCACCGACCCCCGCGTAGTGGATAAAGCCAAACGGCTGGAAAAAATTACCTTCGAGGAAATGCTGGAAATGGCCAGCCTGGGCTCCAAGGTGCTGCAAATCCGCTCCGTTGAGTTCGCCGGCAAGTACAATGTCCCGTTACGGGTGCTCTCCAGCTTTGAAGAGGGCCCCGGCACCCTGATTACCGTTGAGGAAGAAGAAACCATGGAACAACCCGTCATTTCCGGCATTGCCTTTAACCGTGATGAAGCCAAGCTGACAGTGCGTGGCGTTCCCGATATTCCGGGTGCAGCGGCCAAAATCCTGGGCCCGGTGGGCGATGCCAATATCGAAGTGGATATGATCGTTCAGAACGTGAGTGAAGATAACACCACGGATTTTACCTTTACGGTGCACCGCAACGACTTCAAAAAAGCCCTGGAACTGCTGGAAGCTATTGCCACTGAAGTGGGCGCCAAGGAAGCCGTGGGCGACGACAGCATCGCCAAGATCTCTATCGTCGGGGTGGGTATGCGCTCACACGCGGGCGTAGCCAGCCGCATGTTCCGCACACTGGCCGAGGAGAGCATCAACATCCAGATGATCTCCACCTCGGAAATCAAGATCTCCGTGGTAGTGGCCGAGAAGTACCTGGAACTGGCGGTAAGAGCCCTGCACAAGTCATTCGATTTGGATAAAGAAACAAATTAGATTAGAATCGACGCAAATTTGACCGGTGGTGCCATTCAGCTGTCAAAATTCTGTTTGGCACCCTGTTTTGTTCACTATATAGTGATTAAAAAGCGTCTTGGAACCGTTTCCCACGGAGGGAGTCCAACGTAAAAGTCCTGCCACAGGCACTCCAGGCCTAAAAAATTGTTAAATTTGGAGTGTCACACCTGCAAAATCCCTGTGTCTGGACAATACTTAAGTGACGGACGTTACGACTGGCAAGCCTTGTAACATGCTTATCGGGACGGTAGCTACCAGGAGCAGTTTTAAAGGAGAAGGAAAATGCTGATTTTAACCCGTCGTGTGGGTGAAACATTAATGATCGGTGACGATGTAACAGTCACTGTGCTTGGCGTAAAAGGTAATCAGGTACGTATCGGTGTAAACGCCCCCAAAGAGGTGGCAGTTCACCGCGAAGAGATTTACCAGCGGATTCAGAAAGAGAAGGAAGGCCAGCGTAGCGGCTAGCCAGTCTTCTCCGGCAGTCAGAAAACGGCGCACCAGTCTACCCCGATGCGCCGTTTTTTATTCCCGCAAATAATTTGGTTTTTCTGATAAAAATCAGCGGGCTGGGGGTAGGAATTTGGAAAGAGCTTCGGTATCATTGCCGGCTCGTATCGGAGAGGTGGCCGAGTGGCTGAAGGCGCTCCCCTGCTAAGGGAGTATACGGTTTATCCCGTATCGAGGGTTCGAATCCCTCCCCCTCCGCCATTACGATAGAAGTTCTGAACCTGTTGCAGTGCAGCGCCAGAAACGTAGCGTGATACAAAACAGGGGAGGGATTTGAACCCGATAGGAGGGTTCGACCGAGGCAGCATCGCTGCCGAGGAACGTTGGCTCTGCCAGCGGCCCTGAAGGGGTGAGGAGTGTAGCGACGAATAATCCCTCCCCCTCCGCCATTAAGATCGAAAAGCCGGATTACCTGAAACAATCCCGACAACGCCTTGACTTGTCACCCTTGTTTCAACATAATTCGCACCCCACGCGCCCGTAGCTCAGCTGGATAGAGTACCTGGCTACGAACCAGGCGGTCGCACGTTCGAATCGTGCCGGGCGCGCCATATATATCAAGGGCTTAGCGTAATGCTGGCCCTTTTTTATTTCCCGTTTAATATACGCTTTAATACGCATCTTACTGTGTTGCATCCCGTAACTGCGGTTTGCGCATATACACAGAGTGCATTCGTTCGGACTTGTGGCCGGCGTTATGGTCCTTCCGGTCGCTGTAGCCCTTCGCTTTTATATCATGAAAAGTGAAGTCGCCGTCAATCATAACTCGGTTACCGGTGAGCCTGGCTCCGTCCCTCTTTGCTTCCTCCAGCAGCTCTGTTGGCAGTTCGGCCCCCTCGGTCATTGCCTTTTTGATCACCCGTTGCCAGGCGCTGTCCAGTGCGTTTTTGGTGTACTTGCTGCCGTCTTTCCGTTTGATCAGGTACCGAGGCTTATTGATCGGGGTAGGGGCGCTGATATTGATCTGGCGGCAGCCTTCGACGGCTTCCCGGAGGCGGTCAGACCAGCGGGTTATTTCATCTTCTGAGCCTTTGCCGCGCTGCAGCCAAATACCTTCCTTCCTGACGTTCTTGGATGTCAGGCTGAAAACCTCATACCGGCGAGCAGCGCACAGATAGCTGATCTCCATGGCCAGGGCCATCATGGGGTTACGCATGCTCACCGCGCAGCAGTAAGTCACGTAATATTCCCAGTCTTCGATATATCGGGTCCGGCTGGCCTCACTGTTCTTCCTGACGCCTTTGCAGGGGTTGGTGGTCACCACCGGGTAACGTTCCTCGCCCCAGCTGAAAACAGCTGATAGGAATTGGATGTGACGATTGGCTGCGACCTTGGCAGGGTAGGCGTCCAAGTATCCCCGGATTACCCGTTTGTTGATCTTGGCAAGCGGGGCTTCACCGAACCGCCTCCCGCTGGTCAGCTTGAAGTTGGCAATGATATCGGCATACCGGGCATACTCTGCCTGTGTTTTCCCGGCTCGTTCCCGGTACTGATCGGATTTGAGATAGACCCCCAGCAGCCAGTCCAGCGTGTTGTTGTCTTTACTCAGCAGGTTTTCATAAGCATGCCAGACTTCGGCGGTGGATGAATCCAACCCGCACAACCTGATCGGCTTGCCGTATTTTGGCCTCCCGGCCTCCCTACCCAGATAGGGCCGATAATAAAACCGGCTTCGGTCTTTGTAGACTCTGGGCGGCAGCTTGTCGTTTCCCTTCTTGCGCTTCATGATGCAAATTCAATGTTATCAAAATCGTCGTTACTGGCTCGGTGGCAGTTGATGGCTTCACTGGTCACACAGATCCGGCCACCCTTGCCACGATAATACGGAATACGGTTCTCAATACACCACTTTTCCAAGTCCGCTTGGCGGGTATACCCGGTCCATTCTTTAAGCTCTTCTTCTGTAATTAGCTTTTGCATGACTATCATTTTCCGCTAATTTGGTTTTACCTATTTCCCGGCGTCGGGAATATGGTTTTCCTTTGCCAGTTCTTCTAAAAGCTCTTCAGCCTGCTTTTGTGGCGGGTTTTCTTCCCACAATTGGGTGTCAATAGAACCCCAGGGTAATGCGCTTCTCAAATTGAAAATCCAATTTTGAACGGGTAAAGGCCGTTCGCCGGCTGCGTCCGTTATCGTCGCGCCATTGAATGGCACTGGTTTTTTGCCGTGCTCTTTGATCCGGTCTCTGAGATCCTTTTCTTCCCAGCTGAAACCATAAGTCTTTGCTATCAGGGTCAACCGGCACATATCCAGTATGGCGTTGTCGCAGCGCTCATAGTTACCACTGGAAACCCGGGTTCCGGTGGGTAAATGGGTTATTTCAAACCGACCGAAGGCGCAAGCGGTTACAGCCAGTCCGGGACATTCGGGCAGTGTCAGTCCGGGTGCGTACCGATCACCATCTTTTGTCGCCACTTTGTAGAGTTGGCCTTCATAATTCTTACTCACGCAATTCACCTTTCCATTTTATGCAGGAGACAGCTTGCTTCTCTCTGTAAAAAGCCACATCGTCACGCAAGCAATTGGGTGGTGTTTTAAATTTCCCCGAACACTCCGGTGACCACCAGTGCCCATGCTTGCATCTGCGGTCTTTGCCCAATGCGCTACAAGCTTCGCTCATGTTATTCACCACCTGTTCCGAAAAAATGATTCAAGCGTCCACCAGATGGCGTAAGCTCCACCGGCAAACAACAATTCCAATTAGGATTAGCCACTCCATATATCACCCATTATCTGCTCCATTTTCCCGGCTTCGGGAAAATGGGTCTGGGGGCAGAACCCTGTACCCGGCCCGAATCAGCAATACTTTTGCTTGCTCAATAGAGCGCCGGCACCCAGGCCTGCCTCCGTTATAAGTGCTCGGGTCGCGGGGCAAACGTATTCCGTTTCGATGGCATATCTTGTGCAGATTATTCACCGAGGTTCCCAGCTCAGCGGCTATTTCTTCGGTGCTGAATTCTCCGGCCATGGCCTTAATTTTTGGTATCTTGCTTTCCCATTTTCCACCCGCCATTTAATTAAGCTCCCTAGCAATCACTGCACCCATGGCAGCGCAAAATAACAGGTATCCACCAAACCACGGCCAGCAACCTCGTGCCCATACGATTAAGCCCATACCCACCAGCGCTATAACCAGGGCAACACAAAACATCATTTGTGAAATAGTTGGGGGTGTCATGGCATCACCCGCTTAAACTCGATCACCCATACCCATGGGTTGGAATCCCAAGATTCGGAGCCGTTGATTGATTGCCACAGTTCTTGGAATGCATCTTTTGCGCATGCGTGTAGCAAAGCTTCCCTGTTTTGGGGGGCGAAAGTGAAGCCATCACACAGTGGCCACCCATCATCTGGGCGAAAAGGAACGCTAGCGATTCCCTCAGCCTTCGCATCCTCTTCACTGATATCCTGCAGGCGCTCAATTCGAACGCCAGCAATTTCCAGCCAGATCCTTGCGTATTTTTTTGGCATAAAAATAGAAGGGCAGACTTGCTTCGAATACCACCACCCCGCCGACACACCGGAACCATCCTGCCTGCAAACCGGGGCATTATCAGCGGAATACCTGGCTATAGAGATTGATCCCAGTGCGGCGTCTTCTTTACATGTTTCCCTTACCCAAAGGCGATCACCATTGCTGCCAAATTTGCAGGAGTGCTTTTGTCCTGAGTGATCGACGAAACCACCGTTTATATCTGCGATGTTTTTGAGGTCTGGATGAAAGACTGACTGAGGCTTAATAACTCGTCGCGTCTGGGTTTTCCTGCCATCCAGTATGGCGCGGACCATTTCGCCTTTGAACAGAATTGGTCTTTCCTTCATGGCATCACTCCTTACCGATCACGTTTGCAAGATTAACGATGCGCTGATATCCGTCAGCAACGATCTGGGACAGCTCCTCTGGCGGGGCTTCGCTGATACCTTTGGCGAACCAGGTCAGCAGTTCAGTCGCTGCTTTGCCGTTCTCACACTCTCGGCGCATCGCCTCTATCTGGTTAGACAGCTTCAGGTTGTCATGGCAGAGAATGCGGTTTGTGTCGGCAAGGTTTTTGGCGTCAGTTTCCAGGCGCTGGACTTCCTTTTGGTGCAGGTCATGACGGATATACTTAACGGATTCTTTACCGTCATAATCATCCGGATCAAAAACATCATCCTCGCACCACATCCTTTCACCCTGGTCAATGTCGGGCTCGATATATACGAAATTGCAATCACTCATGCTGCCTCCTGCTTCCAATAGGGGTTCCGTTTGTTTGCCCACTCAATGATTCCCTCATTTGGGTAGGGGCTGGCGCTGGCGTCGGCTGCCTTTGATTCCCCAAACGTGTGCCAGGCCTCCCGCAGACCAGTGAGCTCAGCCCTATGTTTTGAGCTGGCCCTTACATAAACTGTTCTTAAAAGCTCGCCTTGCTTGTCTTTGATGTTGACTGAATAGGGCACCGGGGAATGCTCTTTACTGGATTTGCTGATTGCTTGCTGCATGGCTTCATAGCTTGCTTTTTTCATCAGAAAAGCCTCATCTGTTCATCGTCTGCCACCGGTTCAACCAAGCAGTATTCGTAAAGGGTTTCCCCGTCCAGGTGGAAGGGTGCGTCTGGCTTGATGCTGCAGTATTCAAGCTGCCCTTGCAGTGGGGGTGCCGGTTTCTGCGCCCTCTGCTGCTTGGCGTCCACCATGGCAGCCTCCCTGGTGTTACCCAGGCCCCAGACTGCTTTTGTTTTGTGATCCACTACGGCGATCATGCTGCCTCCTAACCTGTTGCCTTCATTGGCAGAACATGCTCTGCCGCCATGTTGGCCCGCACCAATGCCGCTGCCACTGGTGGCGAAACTGAGTTGCCACACTTGGCCACCTGCTGAGTTTTTGTTACGCGCTCCAGGGTTGCTGCAGCTCTCCCGGGTTTTTCGATGGGTGACCATCGGCCAGCGTCCATATCAATAAACGATGCTGCAGGCCGGTGATTCTCTGCTGGAAGATTCAACACCATGGGGGTGCGGGATTTGGTGGCGACAATGAAAAGTCGGATCCTATTCTGTGGAACGCCCAGGTCAGCACAGTCAACAACATGAGGTGAAAGCTGGTATCCCAGATCATTCATAGCCTTTTCCCACGCCGGGTATAGCGTCCATTGCAGGAATTCGGGAACGTTCTCTATGAGGGCTGCATCAGGGCGGTGATACTCAGCAGCAGACACAACAGCCCAGGCAGTTGATCGGCTTGCATCATGCTCAGGGTTGCCATTGCTTTTGCCGCGGGCTTTTGAGTGCCCCTGGCAACAAGGGGAGGCCAGCAGCAGGTCATGCGCCGGCACTTCTGCCCAGTTGGCCTGGTGCAGATCTTGGCATACGTGGATCGCTCCCGGGTGATTGGCTTCATGCCACCGGACGGCATCAGGCCAGTGGTTTGCCGCCCAGACAACCTCAACGCCTGCCAGCTTTGCCCCGGTGGAGAACCCGCCAAACCCTGCGAATAGATCAATTGCTTTCATGCTGTTTCCTGTCAATCGTTAATGGTTGGGCTCGCGCCGATTCCCGGCCAGCCCTCTCAGGCTTATGTGCCTGAGCCTTTGGTGGTATGTTTGAAGCTCCTACACCACAACAACCACCAAAATGGAGTTAGCTATGTCCAATATCGACAATAAAACTGTCGAAGTTATTTGTTTGCAGTGCCGTTATAAGCATCAGAAAACGATCGGTTGGCTCAAAAAAGAAGACCGGATCGAGTGTTCCTGCGGTGCTACTATCGGCCTCAATCGTGAGGAGATCAGTAACCACATTAGGGGCCTTGATGAAGTCCCTGACGGGCAAAGGTAGCTTCTCAAGCCTGCTCGGCGACCTTCTCAGCTCGGAAATCTGGTCAATCATTCTTTGGGTTTCCGGGCTGACTCTTGAGTGCAGAGTTACCTCATAGTATTTTTTCTTGGTCATATCCCTACCCATTTAAAAAACGCCTGCGCCAAGGTCTCAACGGTCAGCATTACCCCCAGGAAGATAAACAGGTGCGGTGTGCCTTTCTCGCCCACCGGCGGAATCCACCACTTTTCTTCCGTGTCAGGGGGTGTCACAGGCTCATGCCTGGAAAGGCGTTTAATGTCACCGGTACCGGCGTGATACTCGCTCACTGGTTTTCCTCCAGAGAAATTTCCAGATCTGCTTTCAGCTCAAAGATCAGCCGCTCAATGTGGTGACCGGAATCCAGCCCTGTCGCATACTTCGCCTGGTAGGCTTCCAGCTTCGCGATTAGCTCCTGGGTGTCTTTCTGGTATTCATCCATTGCCGTTGCCCCGTGCGTTAAAGGTGGTCAAAACAACATACCGGGAGAGCTTTGCAGTGGGGATGGCTTCCCCCGATCCTGCAGTTGGTACCGGTACCACTCCGGCTGCAGGTTTATCATCAGTGCTGCTCAGCTCTCTAACCCCCTTTCAGCGACCACACCCAGAGCGGGGTAGGGGTTACGGTGGCGTTGGTTTCTGCTTGCTGGGTGCCACCCCAACTAGCTCAGCTCTCCCGGTATGTTGTCTTTGTTGATTTCAAAGTATAACGATATGTGATGTTTGGTCAACACAAAACGTGATATTATTTTGAGTTATGGTTAAGTTGGCGATTCAAACTGTTTCAGAGAGGTGTAAAGCATGACCGCAGAAAGGTGTGTTGAGCTGTCAGACGCTCACTACAATGTGCAGGTAGGGATCAGGTATCACATGTACAGACAGGGGTTTTACATCCGGCTTGGCACTATGATGGCAATCGCCTATCTTGCTCTGTTGATCGTTGCCCTGCTGTGCTGTACTGCAGGGGGCGAGGTTGCAGGGCTTCGGCCTGAAATTGCTTCAGCGTTGCTCTTGGTGGTTTTGTCTGCGGGAACTGTGGGGTATGCAAGCGACCGCGCAAGGCTTCATGACGACCTTCGATGCAAATATCTTGAATTGGAGGCTCAAATCTTCAGAGGGGAAGGAGCTGAGAAGGGCTGGCTTGAATGTATCTGCAGAATCGAGGCGCAGGAGCCACCAATAAAGAGGGCGCTGGTCTCGTTTTGTCAGGACGAGGTGAACTATATAAACGGCCTACAGCGAAGTAAGGCTATGCCCTGGTACAAGGCGCTTACAAAGCAGCTCATATCCTGGGCATAGCATTAGGCTATTTCTCGGCATTCACTCTGGCCAAGAATTCCTTGTAGTGAATGACCGCAGTGCTTTGGCCGCCAGGCTTTCTGGGGATATGAAAATACGCAACCTCATAACCATCACCGGTGTTGATCCTAACTCTGCAGTCTTTGGCGGCAACCATCCTCTGCAGAGTATCCAGATCCATTGTCACTGAGTTTTTGCTTTCAGTGTGTATGGTGTTGGAAACTGTGTTATAGCCGCTATGGTCGAATTTTGTTGCGCCATCCACAGGAATCGTCAGCTGCTCTCCGTCGATGTTTAGGTCGATACTCTCGTATGATAGGTAGGCGTCACCGTACCTGGTTGATGAGCTGTTTTTTAGAATCACCTTCACCCTGTCAGGGTTGCGGCTGCTCCAGTAGCCACCCATCATGGTGGACATAAGGGATAGCGTGGTTTTCCCATCATAAAGAAAGGCGGGCTCCATTCTAATAATCGTTTCTCCATCGAAATCTGATATCTCCTTGCTGACCTGTCCGACACCGGTGAATGCATTCATTGAATCTGCCATTGATGCGCAGCCAACCATCAGAGAAAGCAGAAGTGCAAATATTGCCCTAGACATTGATTTTTCTCCGTTTTTTATTCGTAGCTGGCATTTATATCACTTTGCGATACACCATACAAATTCCGAGTGAGGGCTAGATTTTTAAGAAAGGCTCTTCCAGGCCGTTCAGAATCCAGTTGGTGTTCGCGGGGTGGCCGTTGTGGTTATAGATATATGTGAGGCAAGAGAGCACCTCTTGGCTGATTCTGTGGGCCGGATCCTTTTCAATCAGGTATATGAAGTTTTTTCCGGCGCTGCATCCCATAGCGTTAAGGCGTTGAATTACCTCGGTTTGGCTAAGGCCTCTTGTTTTTCGCAGCCAAAGCCATCTTTCTGGCCGTGTCTGTATGATAATCCGCGGAGTTTTCATTGAGCTATATAGAATAAATAGTGATTACCTTATTGGTTTATATGCTTTGCTACGCGATATTTTCCCCAGCTTTGGGGAAAGAGGTTATATATTAATCATTATGATGCATAATTAAACAAATGTGGATAGGATTAGTGCATTTAATAACCTTTTTGCCATGTGATTTATTTGGTAGATTTGCGTGCCACCAAACAACAAAGGATTATAAAGGTAATGGCTTCGGAGTTGTGTGAGGCGCTAGCGGTGATAAATGGATATCTGAAATTAAGCGAAGGGAAGCGCAAGGAGCTGTTAGCTATCTGCAGCAGAATCATTGAGGCCGAGCCCCAAGAAGCCGATGATTTCCTTCCTGGCACCTTTTGTTCTGCTGAAGAAAGCGCCCAGGAGAGTGGCGATCTCTTCTGCAGTGACGCCGGGCGGTAGACTTCCATCATCTAGAAGCAAGGTGAGAAGAGTGGTGTCGAGGGCTCGCGCTATGTCGGTGATGTCTTTAAGGGTCGGCTCGCGCGCACCATTCTCGTATTGGGAAATGCGGGAGTTACCTTCACCCCAATCAAGTCTTCGGGCTAGCTCCTTTTGAGAAAGCCCTTTTTCCAGTCTCTTTCTTTTTAAGTTCTTGCCGAGCATTTTGCTATCCATTCTCGAATTATAACGATTCGTTATTTTCCAGCACTAAACGAATCGTGATTGACTTTCCTCTATCTGCCTTCTAAAGTATCACAAAACGTGATTGCTTAGGTTGGCTGAACATGAAGAAAGGGAACCAAATCCGGAAATACCGTAGGGCTGCAGGCATGACGCAAACAGACCTCGCGGCCTATCTGGACTGCGAACAATCCACAATATCGAATTATGAGCGAGGGGACAGGACCCCTGGCCTGGATGAGATCCGCTTAATGGTTTCCGCCTTCAAGGATCGCGGCGTCAACACCAGTATCGATGACCTGTTTCCGGAAGGTCAGGAAGTTTCAGCTGCTTAAGACATAACGGATTGCCTTAGTTGCTGAATGATGCAGCCATTCTGCACTAACACCAGCCAGCGGTAATCATAAAAAATTAGGATTCGAAAATGGAAGAGTTGACGTTCAGCAAAGATGAGCAACCCGAAGAGCTGAGTGAGGCCGAGCGCCGATACCTTCCGTTACTGGCTGCCGGACTGACCAAGAAAGAAATGGCAGAAAGGCTGTGTCGGTCGGAGGCCACAGTTAACAGCCATATCACGAGCATCCAATCAAAGCTTCATGCAAAGAACGCCATGAATATCGTAGCTAGGGCAATTACCTGGCGTCTTCTCAGGGTATCAGTAGCTGTTGTTTTGGCAGTGGTCGGTATTAGCCCGGATGCCGATTTTGAGAAGGCTCGGATATTAACCCAAAAAACTAGCAGAAGGGCAGAGGAGACGGCCGCATAGTGAATAACAAAAACGAACCTCCAACTTATAAGGCAATGGCAAAGCGTTTTTTTAAGGTTTCAATGAAGAATCTGGGGTTATCGATAATTAACTGGCTGTTTCACGTCAATGAATGGGTAGAGAAGAATCCCAGCAAGCTGCGCATTATGGCTGCTGTGCTTCTGTGTGTTGTATTCCTGGGGGTGTTGGGGGTGCGGTCTTGACCAAGGAATGGAAGGCCCTTGATTGGCCAGATCGTCAGTTCCCAGGGAAGCCCACCAAGAAGTTGGTGCTTCGTGGACTTATGCTTCACTACAACCATTCAACCAAGCGTTGTAAACACGTGAGCATTGAATGGTTGGCTCAGTACGCTTGCTGCTCTTACCGTCAAGTAAGGCGGGACCTGGTTGCCATGGAAGAGGATGGATACCTGACCCGCGTTGTCCATGGTGGCCGAGTGAATGAATACGTTCTCAATTTCGACCACGAGGACATTGATTTTATTGGTGACTCTTTAACCGGGGACACACAGTCCGGGGTGCGAAAACTGCCAAACGGAGAACCTGAAGAGTTATCCACAGAGGACTGTGAGTCCTCGGTACCCAGGACCACCAGTCCCCGGCTAAATTCTAACCGGGGTTACACGGTCCAGGGGGAGGGGACTGACAGTCCAGGGGGTGAGGTCACACAGTCCTGGGACCGAGGTCACACAGTCCCCCCAACTACTACTAATACTACTACAACAACTAATAAGGCGTTTCCGATGAACATCCATTGGGAACCCACTGACGTTTTTTACACTTTGATTCTCAAGTCAGGTTTTACCCGGGAAGAAATCACTGACGATCTGCTGGCCGAATTCCTGAGCTACTGGATCACCCAACCTGAAACCGAGCGTACCCAGGAGCAGTGGGAAAACACTCTGCTGCGCAGGGTTATCGGAAAGCTCAGAGGCTCCCGGTACCAAGCCCTTGCCCTGGCCAACTCTGCCAGCGCCACCAGAGGCCTGAATACCAAACCTGATCGCAAGCCAGCCCCGGTGGACGTTAACGAACTGGCTGAACGTCTGGGCCTGTCCATCCCCGCCAACGCCATGCAGCGGGCATTTGCAAAGCGCTGGGACAAGTACGAAGCCAACCGCAAAGCACTCCAGGCCTGCGGTGGTGCCAACAGCCTGAATTCACTCTCTCCGGAATACGCGCTGAATAAATTCACAGCCGAATACCGGAAGGTCTTACAGAACCTTAAGCCCGGACCTGACCAGTCCGCAGCAAGCGAGGCGTAAACCATGGCAACTCAATCTAACCGACAGCTGATCAGACGTGTGCTTTTCGATGCCAAAGGGCCGGTATCGCTTTACTCGATCCACAGAGTCATTGCCCAGAACCACAAGCGGTTTATCTCAGATGCAACCATCAGCGCCGAGATCCGCCGTCTCCGGAAGTCACTGAAGTCTGAGGGCTGGGATCTGAAGGGCGAACCAGCCGAAGGAAAAAAATACTTCCTGTACTGGGTTGAGAAGATCGGCGAAGGGGCTGTGGCATGAGTGACGTGGTGTCCGGGCATATCGTTCGCGTTCGTCCGCTGGGTGCTGGGTGCAGTGTGCTGACGGTAGTCGTTCCGTTTGAAACCGGTGAAGCCAAGAACTATGCCCCAGGCCGTCACGTGGCTTTGGCCCTGCTTGAGCAGGAATTCCCCCGGATCTATGGGGAGCAGGCACGAATCCTGTTCAAGTCTGGTTTTTTCAACAATCCCAAGGTGCTGGAAGCAATCGGCCCTGAGAGCCAGTACAACGAATGGGTTCGCAGTCGTCCCAGCGTTGTGAGCAAACGCCGCGGTACCGACTCAGACCGGATTGAGGCTGCGCACGTCCGGATGCTCTCAGAGGGTGCTGGTACCGCTCGGAAAAACAAGTACGCGACCATTCCGCTCCTGATGAGTGAGCACCGGGCCCAGCATGACAACGGCTATCAGGCTATTGGCGGCAAGGAAAAACTGATCAGCCTGCTGTACCGACACCGAATTGAGTGGGCCAAGGAAGCGATTAAATACCAGATCGGATTCTTTGCGAGTTTCACGCAAATCCCACCGCTGTATTTCATCCACTTCTGCCAGCGCCGCGGAATTGAGAAATACATACCCAAGGAATACCGGGAGGCAGCCAATGGATGAGCTACTGAAAACATACACCTGGGCGTTGGACGGTCTCGACCGCTGTTATGTCTGCCTCCGGGATTCAATGGAAATCGTGTACTGCGGGTTGCCGGGTGTTGGTGGGCCAGTCCTGCTTTTTGATCTTGAGGATATGGGGTGGGACAGCTAGCGGTTAGCCAGCACTGGATTTGAGAAATACCTGCCCGCTGCCTACCGAGCGGCGGCCAACGAAACCAACTAACTGCGAGGGGCAGAGAGTGAGAGTTGCAAGCTATGAAGAGTGGAAGGCTATGGAGGAAGCGGCCAAGAAACCTGATGACCTGGTTGATTGTTTTGAGTGCCATGGTGATGGAGTTGTTGAGTGTTGCGAGTGTGGCAACGAGCGCGACTGTGATTTGTGCGATGACAACGGGAAGGTTAAGTGGAGCGAAGTACCTGACGGCAATAAGTACCAGTATTTCAGCCGGTCCCGTTACCTGGAAGAGGTTAAAAAAGATCTGCTGGCCCTGGCCAATTGGTTGGCTAAGCCGCCTGAAGCATTGTTTCTTGAGGCTGGTTTTGTGCCCTACACCCACGCGAGAACCAAAAAGCTTGATTTTATGGAGGGTGCGGCCTGATGCCTTCGCAATCAATAACCATGACCACAAAGGAAAAGGTGGTCAGGGAATCTATCAGGCGCATTCAGAAGCGTATTGCAAAGGTTGATGAATTACTTGCAGAGAACCCCTACGAGGAGTTGATTCAGGTTAACAGGGAATTCAATGAGTGCATGCAGAGCGGCAACTTCAACGAAGCCGCGCTAAAGAAGTCCGGGGAACTGGCAGAAAGATATAAGCAGCTAATGGCCCGCGCCAAAAAGATTTCTAAGCCTGGATACAGCATAAAGCTGATTGACGAAAAGGCTCAGCTCAATAGCGAGCTATCTGCTTTGGCCTCGGAGCTATCGATAATTGAATTACGTTCCCGTTAGACGAAAGCTCAAAAGGCCAAAGAAGCCATCAAAGCACCGGAACGTCAAAACAGGCGGCTATGACTCCAAGAAAGAGAGCAAGCGGGCCAGAGACTTGAAGGTGCTGCAGCGGGCAGGTGAGATCAGCGAACTCAGGGAGCAGGTTCCCTATGTGCTGATACCCACACAGAGGAACGGGCAGGGCAGGTGTTTGGAAAGGTCCGTGAAGTACATAGCGGATTTTGTTTACAGGGATTCGGCGGGCAGGCAGGTGGTTGAGGACAGTAAGAGCGAGCACACCAGGACGCTCCCGGATTACATCATAAAGCGCAAGCTGATGCTGTGGGTTCACGGTATCAGGATCAAAGAAACCTGAGGGGGTGTGAGTGAAGAGAAAGCACAGGGACCAGAACGGTAAGGCAATCCCATGGGTGCGAACAAGGTTTGCTGTCAAGTACCTGGCGTTCCGAACGTTGCAGAGCGTAATGGTATGCGCGGCTGCCGAGGCTCAGATAAAGGCTATCCGTTTCAGTGATGCGCCCAAAGAGAAGAAGGCTATGGCTATCGTGACCGCCACGGCCAATACGGTGTCAGCACTGGCAAAAATCAACCGATACGGCTCAGCAAGCCGGGAACAAAAAGCCGGAGTTTAAATATGTGGTTTAAGAATTTGAGAATTTACCGTTTCACCTCTTCCTTTGATACCAGCCCGGAAGAACTGGAAACGCAGCTGAAGGAAGCACCTTTCACACCTTGCGGTAGTTACAGCAAGGAATCCATGGGGTGGGTGCCGCCCTTGGGCCGCACCGGTGTCCAGCTGGTACACACGGCCAACGGCCAGCACATGATTTGCCTGATGATGGAAGAGAAGATCCTGCCGGCTTCCGTGGTGAACGATGCCCTGCAGGAGCGGGCTGACGCGGTTGAGGAAAAGGTGGGCCGCAAGCTATTCCGCAAAGAGCGCCTGCAGCTGAAAGACGATGTGATCGCGGACCTCCTGCCTAAAGCCTTTCCCAAAAAGCAAAAGGTGTTCGCCTACATCAGTCCGGTGGATCGGCTGCTGGTGATCAATACCGGCAGCCAGGGGCAGGCCGAAACATTCTTGGGCTTCCTGCGCAACACCCTGGGCAGCCTCCCTGTAGTCCCGGTATCCACCGTGGGGGTGCCCGCCGACATCATGACCCGGTGGTTACTACAGGGTTACGGTACCGACGGCTTTGAACTGGAATCAGATGTGGAGCTGTTCAACCCCAAGGAAGACGGCAACACCGTGCGCTGTAAGGGGCAGGATCTGAGCTCCCATGAAATCGAAGAGCATCTAAAGGCTGGCAAGCTGGCCAATAAGTTGCGGGTGTCCTGGAGGGATCGCCTTACTTGCGTGATCAATGACAGCCTGGCCATTACCGGCCTGAAGTTCAGTGACGTGATTCTGGAGAAAGCCAACGAATACGATGCAGAGAGCGTGGCAGAACAGTTTGATCAGGACTTTACCCTGATGACCCTGGAGCTGGGCCGGTTCTACAAGGATCTGTTCAGGGCCTTCGGTGGCCTGGAGAAAAGCAGGCTGGAAGAACCGGAAGCCAGCGAAGCCTGAGGGTGTTGCTCTCTCAATAAACGGAGGTGATTTAAGTGAAGTGGATAAAAGTCATCTGGAAGATATTGCTGTTTTTGGGGCGCCCGTCATTGGTTGGGATGTATGGGGCTCTTTACGGGCTCTACTTGGACAACTGGCTGGCCGCAATGTTCTTCTTGGGGGTGTCGCTGGTGTGCCAGTCAGTGGAGCGTCATGCCGACAATCAAAACCCCCCGGCCATCACGGTCAACTATCACGACAGTCTTGGCCAGCCCAGCCAGGGCAATAATGAATACGGCCCAAGGGTGTAACACTTTCAACAACTGGAGAGCGACAATGGACGACATGATAACACCGGGAATATTCAATAATTCTGGGGGTGGTGGAGCGATGACTAACGGTGCAGACGATTTCAAGGTGCGAATTCCTGACGCGGTGGAGCCGCGGCCTTCTTGGTGTGCCTCCGCTGCTCCACGGCAGGAAATATTTGACGGTTTGTCATTCTCCCAGGCTCTGATCGTTAAAAAGTGCGAAGAGGTCAAGGAGTTGCTTATTGAGAAAAACCGCAAGTACGGTGACTCAGCGCTGAACCCTAAGCGCATATTCTCCAACGCTGACCCTATGGCCCAGATAGACGTAAGACTTGATGACAAGCTTTCTCGTATTGCCAGTGGCCAGGCTGACGAGGACGAGGATGTCTACCTGGATTTAACCGGATACCTGATCCTGAGGATGGTGGCCGATGAAATGCAAAAGGGTGACACATGAGGTTATGTGTGGCTCCTGCTGGCTCGAAAGTGGCGACCCATGGCAGTCAGCAAGCCGGTCAGATAAGCCGGCTTGCCGACTACATACTGAAACGGGTGATTCTGGATCCCAGCAGGATAAAGGAACTCAAAGCGCGGTACGTGGACAGCGAGAGCTTTTCTAATATCCGCCCTGAGTTGGTGGCTGAAATTTTAAAACAGAGTGAGGGCTTAGAGCTGTCATGGAAAATCAAGAAAGAATTCATACTCCCGATGGAGATCCAAACCGCAGAAACATCCACTTCAAGGATGGCGAAGTGATCAGTATCCGCTTGGTTAGTAAAAAGGTGGGTGCCAGAGCCAAGAAACAGCTCATGGTGTCTGATGATGGCCGGGGGTGGGTGAATGCCAAGAGCTGTTATTCCACTGCATGGAACCCGATTCATGCAGCCCTGGAGGCAGTGGAAGACATCACCCACGATTCCATTCACGCGTATGAGGTGCTTTGCAAATGAGTTCGGATGCACTGATAAGCAAGTGTGGCCAATACCGTTACTGGTTGCGCCGTGGTGATATGGGTGGGATCAAAGTCTGCTTCGTGATGCTCAACCCCTCAACAGCTGATGCTGAAACCGACGACAGAACGGTTAGCCGGTGTATTCGCTTTACCAAGGATTGGGGCGGTTCAGGGTTAACGATACTCAACCTGTACGCTTACCGCTCCACGGACCCCAAGAACCTTAAGGCCGTGGCTGACCCCGTTGGTCCTGAAAATGAAAAGCATTGGCGGGAGCTTCTACCTGCGCATGATGTGGTTGTGTGTGCCTGGGGGGCAAATGCGGAGCGTGAAGCGGTTGAGCGGTTCGTATCAGTGGCCAATGAGCTAGGCGTTCAGCTGTATTGTCTGGCCACAACCAAAGACGGGCAGCCCCGCCACCCTCTGTACCTGAAATCAAACCTTAAGCCAGTTCCATGGCTAATTATGAACTGAGCACTATCCAAAGAAAGGCGAAAAACGCCATTTAGTACCCGGTTTCCCCGGGCTGGTATGGCGAAAACTGCCAAAACAACGATTTTAAGGGGAGTAGATGGAAAAGCTACGCGGTGAAGAGCTGGCCTACAAGCTCACTTCAAAGGGTATCTGGGTAGATGATCCGAATTCTGGCTACAAGGGCTTAATAACCGCTGCTGATGTGTGTGCCGGCCTGAGTATCGGCAACATAGAGCAGCTGGAATACCTGACGATTGATTCATTGATATGCCCGCCTGCATCTGCAGACCAGATATTTACCATGAGAGCCCTGGCAGTACAGGACATGAAGTTAAAGGAGTCGGAGCGCAAGGGTTATGCGTTCCACCAAGAGAAGGCCTATCAGTATTTCATTGAGAAGTTTATTGCCGGTACCAGCTTTGCCAATTATTTCTACCTGCATGCAGCTGAAATGGCCTATGACCACCGCTGGCAGTTGAGGAAGGGCAAACCGGTACTGCGGACCCTCTGCAATTTGATCATTTGTGAGAACGTATTCCCCAGTCTGCGTAAGTGTATGGCCTGTAAGGGCAGAGGCCGGCTGCTGAATCAAAAGATCTGCCGTTCTTGTTCCGGAAAGCGTGGAGACCATGACGGCGGGAAAGTTGAATACATTGGTTCGGGGGTGCGGGAGCTGTCAGAGCGAGCTATCGGTTCTCTGTGCGGCATTGAGCAGCAGAGCTACGCCCAGACGTGGAAGCCCAGAAAAGCACAGCTGCAGTTGGAGTATGAGGGCCTGATAGTGTCCGGACTGTCAAAGCTGGCTGACTCTCTCTACCGGGAGCACGTTCCAAAAAAAGAGGATCCGCCGAAAACGGCCAAGATCGTCACTACCAAAAGACGGCCGGTACCGGTTGTGAGGGCGCCGGACGTATCCAGGACCAGAGTCAACCACAGTGCGGCCGGTCGTAAAACAATGAGCTTGAAAGGGTAACCCATGGCCAGAAACAAGAAGCCCCGCAGAAAGCGGAATAACCACTATAAGCGGTTCACCAGGAACACTGCGCCGTTGGCCCTGTGGTTCGACTGGCGCAGTGCATACGAGGAAAACGGCATTGCAGACGATGGCAGCCTTCCCCTTGAAACCATGTGTGAGAAAGCCATTGCCCTGGATCACACCATAAAAACGCCTGGTGGGGGTGTGAATCCGGTTGTGAAGGATTTCCTTACCCTGTCTCGGCAGTAGTTGATCACACTGGAAATGGATCTGTATGACGGCCAGGACTGGTACAAAGAGACCGATTACATAGTGACTGAGGTCTGCAAGCTGGATGATGTTGCCGACTACGTGAAAGCCAAGAAGGCCGAAATGAAGGCTGGCCAAAATCCAGCGCACGTTCAAGGTATCTCTTGGGGCATCAAAGCCTACTCAGGCAGGAATCAGCGCAAGATAGAGGGGGAGCAGTCTTGCTTGGAGCGGACAGGGACAAAATAATCTTTTGCTTGCGGGATGAGAACAGGGGCAGGCTGCTGCCGCAAGATATCCCCTTTCTCACCAGGCTCATTGGGCTACACCCAAAGTGTAAGCTCAGTGACAAAGAAATTAAGTGGCTGAATGATGCGTATAAGCGGGCTTCGAGTGAAAACCGGCAAAAATTACAGTTAGCTCGTGAGCAGGTTTTTCCTTCTAAATCAAAAACAAGCGGGAGGCGCAGGCGGTACCGGAAGGACAGAAAAGCGAATAACTGTTAATTTATCCAGCTGTACGTATTTACAGCTTCCTGTAAAAACGCTACTATAAATCCTAACAATCCGAGTATTGCGCCTGCCCGATCAGGAGCTTGAAAATGTAACAAATTCTGCCCCCCCCTCGCAGAAGGAATGAGCCCGCCAAGTGCGGGCTTTTTCTTTTTGTGCTCGGCTCTCTCCCGGCGGGCTTAGTCCTTCCCGCTGGACCTGTGTGATGCCCGCTCAATGCGGGCTTTTTTTTGGTTCCCGCTATGAGCAAGTTTGAAGTTGCTGTTGATGCTGCCCACAAGTTGGGCCGGCAGGCCATGTTCTGGGCGCAGCTTTGGTTTTATTGGTATTGCGTGAATAACGACATTGCGATCACTACAGAGCTTGTCGCTGGTGTTTCCGGTTGTGCAGCGGTTTACACAGCAATCAAGGGTAAGGGGCGGCAATGAGTGACCGTGAAGGAATCCATAAGACGAAGGCTTTTAATTGGTCTCATGTTTTTGCAAGCGTTGGCCTGGCTGTGGCCGGTCTCGGGGCTTTTTACGATTTACGCACAAGCCTTGCGCTAACCAATGCCAGGTTAGAAGCGCTGGAAAAGCCAGCCTCTGTGTCACTCATTGAGATGGATAAGAGGGTATCCATCATAGAGCTGAATATGACCAATTACGGTAACACTCAGCGGAAAATAGCTGCGGACCTGGAAGTTATGAAGAATAACGTTACCTCTGAGCTTGGCGAAATAAAGTACCTTCTGATCCAGGGAGCTAAAAGCAATGGTCCCGGTTAAAGTCAATCGCCTGGCTGTTTCTGTACGGCAGGCCAGTAAGCCACCAAAAAAGAATCACCTACGTTTGGTGGGTGGCAACAGAGCTGCTCCGGAGCAGACCCACAAGCATTTAATGGCGCTCCGGAAAGCCCGGGCTTATATGTATCGCCAGTGGGATAAGCTGCCTGAGCATAAGCAGACCAGGCGTGCTTGGTCCAGGATTCAGAAGCGAAGCGAAATCAAGGCGCAATACACTGCTGTCAGCGGTACTGATAATTTTGTCGGCTCCATTTACGGATATTATGATTCTGAGTTTTTGGATGGTATAGACGATTCTGCGCAGCCTGGTGTTGGTATAGCTGCGATTCCTTTCCGTTATCAGTGTGTTGCTGGCGTCGGCAAATATATTGCTTTGGCGGGGTATAGCTCGCAGATTACCTATGAAGCAACGGACGGCGCGGATTATCCGAATCACGATGTTTCTGTGCGGTACCGTGATGCCATAACAGAATGGACAATCACGGCGCTGCCGGCGACCGGAACCCTGTATGATGGCGACACCGCTATAGCGTCAATTCCGCATACCGTGGCAGGTCCGCTGGGCCCTGACGGACTCATGTTCGTCCCTGCAGGGGTTGGAACTGAGACGTTTTCATATACCTGTGTGGATATTACGGGTACCTCTAATGAGGCGACCGTCACGCTGGAAACCACAGCTGCAACGCAGGAAGAACCAGGTGCCGCACCTCTCCCAGATATTGCACATGTGCCTTCCCCCACGGAGGATGACTTTGTTGAGGGCGTGGATTACTGGATTGATAACAGTCATGCGAGTGCGAGCGATAGCAATGTAGGCGGGCGCGGTAGTCCTTCTTTGCCCAGGGCAACTTTGCCAGTGGGTTCCTCGGTCCAGTTTGCCGCCGGCACAAAGATTTTTATCCGGGGCGGTGTCGATACGCCATATGTTCTGCCAGCGGGTGGCACGCTCAAGTGGTTTCTGAACGGTACCGCGGCAACCGCCGGCAATTACGTGATTGTTTCGGGTGTGGTTGATGGCCCAAACAAGCCCCTTGTGCAAGCGGCAAACCTTACAGGCTCTCAAAAGCAATGGCGCTATGCAGGGGCATACGCCGTATTTGAGGGGCTGCGATTTGAGAACGTTGATATCCAGCAGCGCACAGATTCGGGGGATTCGACAGCCGGTCATACCTGTGTTCGTCATTCGGAAGTTTTCGGACAGCAACGCACCACCGGCACATCCATGGGGAATATCACCCCGACGCGGGCAATCATCAATTGCCACATCCATGACAATGGCATCATCTTTGAAAATTTCAGCGATGAAAACGATGTGCATGGTGTGCAGGGCGGGACATCTGCCGTGGGTCTCTGGGTGTACGACTGCCTTATTCACGATAACGCCGGCGACTCTATTCAGATTAATGGCGGCAATAACATCAATCTTTGCCGGGATAAGTGCCACAGCGAAGGCGAGAACGCTATCGATATCAAGCGCCGAGTGGACCACATCATATCCCGCGTGGATTGCTGGGATTTTCGTGCAGTGAGCTACGCCAGCGGATCTGGTTCAGATGGTACCGCCATTGTTTATAACGTGGATATCTCCAGTGATCCGCCAGATTATATCTGGTGCTTCAATTCTCGCATCTGGGACATGAATACCGCTGTCCGGATGCAGTGTAACCATGGATTTGTTGTCGGCTGCCATGTTTGGCACCAGCATTCAAGTGTTGGTAGTGACGTGGGTGCGTTTGTTCTGGGTAACACGGGAACGGCCTACAGGGTCTATCACCTCATCAACAATACCATTGAATTCTATGACAAGGGTGTCCATCACTGGGGCGGTGCTGGCACTGCTGAGTATGAGTACATTTTTGCGGGGAACTACTGGGGCACATTCAACCAAAATTCACCCCAACCAGTGCATTACCGTATCCGGGATGGGCATGCGGTTACCGCTACATCTCTGATGGATTACAACGTCTACAAAGATCCTGTTTCCCTTGATCTGGAGGGTGCGACGAATTTCTCAGAGCTTCAGGCCCTTGGTTTTGATCTTAATTCGGTAGAGAACGCTGGCGGGCAGCTGCAGGGCGCCTCACATCTGGATTTCACGCCACAGGAAAGCTCGTTGCTTATCGGTGCCAATGTTGAGCACCCCACATTTGATCTGTTTGAGGCGCGTTATAGCGGCAGACTGTCTACGCGGGTAGATATATACGGAACTGTGCGCCCAGATGCTGGCGCAACTATTGGGGCTGTTGAGCATGTATAGCCAGCTAAATACAAACCATTGGGTATATGATGACATCATTTTTGCCCTGGGTTTAAATGGCGACAACACGCAGTATATCAACCTGAAGGGCGGGGCGACCGTTGCTGCTGTTCCAGGGAATCATTCAGTCTCTAATGATGCCACCTACGGCAAAGTCGTCACCATGGACAACAATGGTGGCATTAACTTTGGGGATGTTTCCTGGTTCGATGGTAAGTCGGCCGTCACGATAATCAGTATCCAGCGTAGCAGCGTTGGGCAAGTCGTCACGGCCAACTATGTGCGATTCTTCTCCAAAGAGGGCGGAACCAAAGATACAGTAGATTGTCTTTGGCAGAAGTCAGAAAATTTTTACGTTGGCGTTGAAACGTCGTCAGGCAAGGCATCAACAACAATCACCGACGGTCTGCACGATACCAATGAAGAGAAAACAAACCCGCTTCAGCGCCATGCTGTAAGCTTGACGTTCGGCTCAGGCGCTGTTGTTGGTCGTACGAATGGTTCTGTCAATCTGCAGGCAACGCCAGCAGCTATTGCTGGTACGCTCGATGGCGGTGAAGAGGATTATATAATCTTCCCGGCTACTACCGAGGATATGACGCTCTCGTTATACGAGCATATCGTCATTGACGCGGAGCTTACTGCAGCTGAGGTGTTGGACCTCTTTGAAAACACCTCAACGCTCTACTCTGGTGTTCCTGCGGTGTTGTCGGCGCCAACGGTCAACAATATCAGCGAATCATCTGTTCAGCTTGGGGCCTCAACAAGCCAGCCCACCGGATACGGTACAGCAACTGGGCATGTTGTCATCGATACAGTTGCCAATCTGACCGATATATCTGATCAGCAGATTAAAGATGGGCAGAACGCGAGTGGCGGCACACCTTTGAAAGCCGGCTCGCTGTCTATTACTGAATCACCCTTCACGCTCAATCTGAGCGATATCAGCTTTACAATAGGGGATACCTACGGGTTCGCTTGGCTGATGACCAACAGTAACGGTGATTCAAATCAGCTGACGGGGCAGTTCACTGTTGCGGGCATTTCTATCTCAAGCGTGACGGACCCGCTGATTCCGCTGGATGTGGGCACGATTACGGCCAATCTTGTGGGGACAACCCCTGGGCCTGTGGTTTTGACTGATCCAAAGGGCAGGGACTTTAACCTGAACGTCACGGCCTGGCCAACTGCTACAGGATCGGGTGATATTGATTTTGATATACCTGATTTGCTTGCGAATGATCTGTACCCTGGGGCATCGGTTATAACAGTATCGACGGCAGCAGGCGATGACAGCGAATCTGTGAATGTCACCCTGCAGCTGAATACAGGGTGGTCTTACGGTGTTATCACTGGCATTGAGGAAGATGCAGACGCCAAACTTGAGGCTAACCCTGCACCTCAAATAGGTCATTCCGTGTTTTGGCAGCGCAATCTGCGCAGGGTCTCGGATGATTTCGTGACGGCTCATTTGGTTGATGTGGTCCTGAGCAAGACGACCTACAAAGTCTTGGATAGTACCCCTGCTGATAGCTACTATTTCGACTACTCATTCTATGATGAGGCTGACAATACGCACCAAGCCGAGCTGTCTCGCCGTATCGTAAATCTCACGCAGTCTGATGTTATCCCCGAAGGCTTAAGTCTGGGTGATGACATTGTTGATGCAGAGCCTGGCACCGTTGTTATTCGTCCGTACACGATGCTAAATGTGGATCCGGGGGTTGATATTGGGGTGGTGGCTGGTGGTGTGTTGCAGTTCTCTATTGACCAGGTGAATACCCAGGCATCTGTATTGCGCCAGCTCAACGAAGTTTACTATGGTCATTTTACGGTACCGGCGTTTGGTCAGTCTGAACAAGCCACCGTCAACGCTAATGGCGTTACTGACTCCATTACTGTTAGTGCCCGCGATGCGCTCCCACCCATTGTAACTAGCCAGCCACAGCCGGTTACGGTTGAGGTCGGCGACGATGCGACATTCACTGTGGCTGGTGACAACATTGAAACCGTCCAGTGGACAATAGGTGGAGTGGATATAGTTGGGGCAACGGAGCTGACTTACACCAGGACCACCGTGCAGGGTGATATTGGGGTTTCGGTGATTGCAGCGCGGATATCCTCTACCGATGGGATTACTGATATCAGTCAGCCCGCAGACTTGACGGTTGCGGAAGATTTGACGCCTCCCGTGTTCACTCAGGGTCTGCAGGCATCAAGCATTCAAACTGACGGGTTCTCTGTTGGTTTTACTGTAAATGAGGATGCTGCAGTCTATGGAATTTGTGTGTTGCAAGGGTCTGCAGCGCCCACCGATGCACAGCAGATTGTTGATCGCGTTGATTATAATGGTGTGACTGTTTTGGCTGCCTTCAATGTTTCTGCTTTCGAAGATGTGGCCCGAATTGCATCCTTTTCTGGTATTCCTGCACAATACGAAGATCAGCCGGTGACCGCCTATGTAGCCGCCGTTGATGCCCATGGCAATATCCAGGCTATGCCGGCCACTCTTTCGACAACAGTTACTCTGGATTCATCTACGCCAGATGATGTCACGCCACCGGTGCTCACCTTGCTGGGCGAAAACCCTTACACTCTGGTGCAGGGGACACCTTTTGTGGAGCCTGGCTATCAGTGTATAGACTCCGTTGATGGCGATATAACTGATTCTGTCAATGTGGTGGGTTCGGTTGATCACGATACTATTGGTCAATACCCGATAACCTATGCCGCCGCGGATGCTGCCGGTAACCCGGTTTCTCGTGTCCGCGTGGTGAACGTGGTTGCTGATAATGAATGGGGCATACCGCCGTTAGGCCGAGAGCTTACCTATGACTACGGGTATGCAATCGCAGAGCTGGTGAAAGATCCAGACGCAAGAAACAATTATTGGTTTGTCCTGCCCGGTACCCTCGGTTCCGATAGCATTCTCTCATATGAATTCTATTTGAATGGTCAGGTGCTGAGTGCTTACGATCCTGCCAACCCTGATCAGGTTGGTATAGATGGCCATCGAATCAACGGGTTTGAAGAGGTGGTGACCAGTGATGGTTTGTCCTGCCCCTTCAATACATTGGTTGAGCTGTGGCTTAAGGGTGGCACACCGGGTGAGCGTTATCAGATCACCATGCGATACAGCACCCAGTCAGGCAACGTGGATGACAAGAGCGTTATTCTCTTTTGTTATGACCGATGATGCCAAGAAAGCCCCTTAAGATATGCGCGCATCCTGGGTGTGGTGCCAAGACGCGCAACAGGTGTTGTGAGAAGCACACAACTCAGCGGCAACAGACAAAGCAGAAGAACGATAAGCTGAGGCCAAACTCTTATCAGCGCGGATATAACAGGGCCTGGGCCAAGGCCAGGAAGATCTATTTAGCAGAGAACCCGTTGTGTGTTGACCATTTAAGAAAGGGTGAGCATGTGCTTGCCACTGTGGTTGACCACATCAAGCCACACAGAGGTAACAAGGTGCTGTTCTGGGACAGGTCAAATTGGCAGGCGCTGTGTAAGCCCTGCCATGATCGCAAGACTGCAACTGAGGATAGCGGCTTTGCTGGATGGAATAGCAAAGCAAAGCCCGCCCGCCTGTCGCCACCTGAACCGGAATGACTGCTCTATGGCTAAGGGTTTAATGAGGTCGGCCAGCCAAGCAGGGTGCCCGCTCCCGCGCACAAAAAATGACCACCGAGGGGGAGGGGGGGCTGGTTTTTTTGTGGTTAAACCTTCGGCAACCGACGCCGCAGTCAAATTTTTACGCTGTCAAAATTGGAAAATTTTTTGGAGGCCGAAAAGTGGCCAAAGGTAGAAAGCGAAAACCGACCGCGTTGAAGCTGATTCAGGGCACAGCCCGCGCAGACCGGCAGGTTGAGCAGGAAGCCGAGCTGCCGGAGGTGGATGCGATTGATCTGACGCCGCCTGATAGCCTGAAAGATTTTGCCGTAATTGCCTGGGAGTTTTACGCACCAATACTGCGTGACTCTAAAGTTCTGACAAAAGGTGACCTGCATAACCTGGAAGCCTTTTGTGAAAATTACCGCCTTTGGCGGGACGCCGTGGAGATGTACCAGAATGAAGGAATCACGGTAGAAACTCCCCAGGGTGGCTTGAAAAAGCACCCGGCTGTGATTGTTGCCAATGATGCCCAGGCAAAGATGATCAGCTTCGGTGCTTTGCTCGGATTGGACCCTTCCAGCAGAACCAAAATCAATGTGGGCACTGATGGTGGAAAACCCAAAGGAAATCCCTTTGCTAGCCTATGACGAATTGGCCTCACGTAGAGGCGGCATTACTTTACGCGGAAGACGTTGTAAATGGCGACATTCCCGCTTGTAAGTGGGTAAAGCTCGCCTGCAAACGGCAGCTTAAAGACTTAGAAAAGAAGCGCTGGCCGTATCGGTTTGACCCTGATAAAGCGGAGAGGGTCTGCAAGTTTATAGAGCTGCTCCCCCATACCAAGGGTAAATGGGCAGCCAAAAAAGAGCTTATAAAACTGGAGCCCTGGCAGTCGTTCATCTATACAACGGTGTTCGGCTGGGTTAATAAGAAAACAGGTTTCAGGCGATTTCAGGAAGTTTACTCAGAGGTTCCCAGAAAAAACGGTAAAAGCATTGTTGCCGCCGGTACCGGTAACTACTGCTTTGTTGCAGACGATGAATATGGGGCTGAGGTCTACTGCGGCGCCACCACCGAGAAGCAGGCCTGGGAGGTCTTCAGGCCTGCCAGGACCATGGTTGCAAACACACCTGATCTAAAGGAGTTCTTTGGCGTGGATGTTCGCGCCAAGAATATGAACATCCCTGAAAACGGATCCAAGTTTGAGCCTTTGATTGGTAACCCTGGCGATGGTTCAAGCCCTTCATGCTACATCTGCGACGAGTACCACGAGCACGACGACAGCGATCAGTTTGATACGATGATCACCGGTATGGGTGCCCGCGATCAGGCGCTGGCTTTCACTATCACGACTGCCGGCCACAATATAGCGGGCCCCTGCTATGACAAGCATCTTGAAGTCAAAAAAATGCTTGAAGGTTCGCTGCCGAATGAAGAGCTGTTTGGCATCATCTACACGATAGATGATGAGAGTAAGTGGAATACGCCAGAAGCGCTGGCGATGGCTAATCCAAACCTTGGGATTAGCGTCAATAAAGAATGGCTGATATCGCAGCAGGAAAAGGCCTCAAAGAGCCCGGCCAAGCAAAACCGCTTTAAAACGAAGCACCTCAATATTTGGGTAAACGCAGCATCAGCATGGATGAATATGCTGTCATGGCGCCGCTGCCAAAACTCACGCCTCAAGCTGGAAGACTTCTACGGGAAAGATTGCATTATCGCAGTTGACCTGGCGTCAAAGTGCGACATTGCTGCAATCGTCTTTCTGTTTCCGGAGGTGCGGGACGGGAAAACGCATTACACCGTATTTGGTCGTTACTTTTTGCCCGAAGAGGCGCTGGATAAAGACAATGTTTTTGCCTATGACAAGTGGGCGATTGATGGCCAGCTTGAAACCACTGAAGGGGATGAGCTTGATTTTGCGGTGATCGGGGAGGCCATAAAAGAGGCAATGGGGCAATTTAACGTCCTGGAGATTGCCTATGATCCCTGGCGCGCTACTCAGCTAATGCAGGAGATCCGCAAGGAAGCCAATAACGATGATCTCGCCATAGAGTACCCCAACCAGGTTAAAACCATGTCTCAGCCGATGTATGAGCTGGAGGCTGCCATCCGGGCGAAGCGCTTGCACCATGATGGCAATCAGGTGCTCAATTGGATGATGTCTAACGTGGTCGCCAAGATTGATGCAAAAGACAACATCTACCCGCGCAAGGAAAAACCCGAAAACAAGATTGATGGTGTGGTCGCTCTGATTATGGCTGTTGGCCGGGCTCTGTTCAGAGAGGAAGTGGGCGAGTCCATTTATAACGATTCAGATCTCATGGATGAAACCGAAGAGGACGACAGCGATTACTATGAAGAAGATGACTATTTTCCATGACCTGATGGCAGTGGCTGGCTGTGGTTGCCTGGTGGGTGGTGCATATTTTGAGTTTGGTCTTGGTTATGGGCTTATTGCCGGTGGCCTTTCGTTGATTGTTACAGCCGTGGTTGTTGCCAAGTCATGCTAGAAAAATTATTTAGTGCACGCTCAGTCCCGGGTGAAAAGCCCAGGGCGGATAATGGCCTTTTCATGTACGGCATGCCGACTGCTGGCACACCAGTCACAGAAGACAGGGCGCTGACCTATTCGGCATTTTGGGCCTGCGTAAAGATCATTTCAGAAACGATTGCCTTAATGTCCTGGCGGGTTCATGAAGAGAAGGGCCGGTACCGTTATGTTGCCAATGAACATAGCCTGGATAACGTGATAAGGCGCAGGCCCAACCCTGAAATGCCTTCCTTCATATTTCGAGAGGTGCTGACCTCTCACTGCTTGGCCTCGGGCAATGGGTACGCTGAAATTGAGCGATTTAAGTACAAGCCGGGCAATAATGTTGCTGCCCTGTGGCCCATCCATTGGGATGCAGTTAATCCGGATAGGGATTCTCGGGGGCGCCTCTGGTACGACACCACGGCAGGCGGGGTTAACAAGGCCATCAAAGCAGAGAATATGCTGCACGTCCGCGGCCCATCGCCTGACGGGTTGGTGGGTTGGAGTGTCGTAAGGATGGCAAAGGAGTCCATTTCCTTGGGGCTGGCAGCTGAAGAGTTTGGTTCGGCTTTCTTTGGGAATGGGGCGAATCTTGGCGGCATTATTTATGATGAAAACGGCACCTCAAACCTGGGTGAGCCTGGCGTAAAAAATCTAATGCGCAAATTCAATGCCAGGCATCGACTGGCAAAGAACGCCAAAAAGGTGCAGTTTTTAGATAAGGGCCTGAAATATCAGCCTATCGGCGTTCCGCCCGAGGAGGCTCAGTTTCTGGAGACTCGGAAGTTTCAACTCAAGGAAATGTGTCGCTGGTTCCGGATGCCGCCTCATAAGCTGGCAGATCTGGAGCGATCCACCCATAACAATATCGAGTCACAGAATATCGAGTTTGTTACTGATGCGGTTCTTCCCTGGGCGGTACGTTGGGAACAGGAAGCGGACTTTAAACTTCTGGCGGCTGATGAGGGAAAATTCTATACCAAGCTGAATATTGCCTCTTTGCTCCGTGGTGACTCCAAGGCCCGGGGTGAGTTCTATAAATTGATGTGGGGGCTTGGCGCTTACTCCATAGATGACATCCTTATCAAGGAAGATCAAAACCCGCTGGAAGACGGTAGTGGCGCTCTCCGCATGGTGCCTATGAACATGGTGAGCGTAGAGCGCGCTTATCGTGAAGGGTCAACGGGCAAGAGTGCAGAACCGTCAGCAGGGGCGAAAGGCGCCTTTTTGAATGTTGCCACCAGGCTGACCCGGATTGAATCTAAGCGGTTGGAGCAGGCCGCCACTAAAAAAGGGGATGCCCCCATCCACGCCTTGAATGAATTCTACGGACAGTTTCTCAGGCAGGTACAAGAATCCTTTGAGCCGCACGTCAATTGGTTCTGTGAGCAGCACGGCGCCAAAGTTTCCGCCAATGAATTCCTGGAAGACTGGGTGATGACCAGTAGGGATCAGGCTATCCGATCAATTCACGAATCAAAGGCCCCGGCGCTTGTTCAGCGGTGGGATGCCTGCAAGGCATTGCAATTAACTGAAGGGCTTATCACTTACTTAATGAAAGGGTGCAAATAATGTTAGACAACCTTCTTTCGCACGTATGGGCCATGGAGCCTACCCGCTTTCACGTCTGGAAAGGTTTTCTGCAGGATGTGATTTTGCCGCAGGTTATGCAAGGCCCGGTTGAGGATGCAGCCCGGCAAGGCATGCCGATCGAGAGCATCGGTAATACGGCGATCATCAACCTGAAAGGGGTGATTGTTCGTAATGCAGGGGTCTATGGCCAGTATTTCGGTTTGGCTTCTACTGATCACGTGGCCCGCGCCATGAAGATGGCTTTGGCTGATGACAGTATTGAGCAGATCGTATTGTTCATTGGCTCCCCCGGGGGCTCCGTTGATGGTCTGGCGGAGTGTGGCGACATTATTGCTGAAGTTAACCGGGTGAAGCCGATCACGGCACAGGTCAGCGGGATGATGGCCAGTGCCGCCCTCTATCTTGGTTCACAGGCTACCAGTATTTACGCGGGCAGAATGGACCTGGTGGGTTCTATTGGTACAAAAATGATGCTGTACGATTACTCTGAATTCTTTGAGAAAAAAGGCGTGAAGGCTATTCCGGTCGATACCGGGGAGCATAAGAGCGCGGGCGCTTATGGTACCAAGATCACAGAGGCTCAAATAGCGCAGTTCCAGCGTATTGTTGATGGCTACAACGAGGACTTTCTAACGATGGTCCAGAATGGGCGGCGCATGAATCGTAAAGAATTGGACACCTTGGCAGATGGTCGCGTTTTCTTTGCAAGCGAAGCGGTTGAAAATGGCCTGATTGATGGTATCCGAACCTTTGATGAAACCATGGCCGAGCTGAAACCAAAGGCGACTACAGCCCGCTACCATAACCAGTTAAACCGCCTCAGACTCGAAACTCTTTCCTGATTTGCTGCTTGTCGGCATAGATACAGCCTGCTAGCCGGGCACTATCAAAAACCACTAAATCACATAATCCTTTTTAATATTGGAGAATATTCCATGCTTAAGAAACTTAAAGCGCGGCTCGCTGCTGTCCAAAAAAGCGCGCAAGACATCCTGGCCGATGCCGACACTAACGCCGAAGGCTTAATGACTGCAGAGCAGCAGGAAGAATTTGACAGGCTCATGGCGGACGCCAAGAAAATCAAGGCTCAGATTGACAGCGTTCAGGAGTCCGAAAACCTGCTCAGCGATCTGGAAGAAACTCAGGGCCGCCAATCTGCCCCGGCCAGCCCTGGCGCTCGGAATCCTCACGTTGAGGTAATCGATAATCGTTTTGAAGACGATACTCGCGGCTTTGCTGATATTGGTGAATTCAGTTGTGCGGTTCGGGATTTCTTTGTCAGTGGTGCTGTGCATGATGAGCGCCTCTTGATCACTGGTGATGCACCTAGCAGCCCTCACCGTGAAGCAGGCACAACCGAAGGGTTCATGGTGCCGCCTGCCTTCCGCAACGAAATCTGGCGGCTTGTTTATGGTGACGATTCTGCCTTGATGAATATGGTGGACACCGAGCCCACATCTCGCAACTCAGTTCACTACCTCAAGGATGAATCTACACCTTGGGGCGCCACGGGCATCCAGGCTTACTGGCGTAAGGAAGCGGAAAAGATGAAAGAATCGAAGCTTGACACTGAAGGCTCAGAGCTGAAGCTTCATGAGCTCTACTGCTTCGTGACCGCGACAGAAGAGATCATGGAAGATGCGCCGCGCCTGGCCACCCGCTTAACCAACGGCTCTGCCGAAGCAATCAAGTGGAAGGCTGTGGAATCCATTCTTGACGGTACTGGTGTGGGCCAGCCTTTGGGATATCGTAAGTCAAAGGCGCTTATTACTGTGAGCAAGGAGAACGGCCAGGCAAACAACACCATCGTTGCTGAAAACGTGATGAATATGTATGCGCGCATGCTGTCCTCCGGTATGGCGCGCGCAGTGTGGCAGGCAAATCAGGATATCCTGCCGCAGCTGATGAGCCTTAAGATCGGTGATACGCTGCTCTGGACTCCGCCCCAGGAAGGCTTTAAGTCTGCCCCTGGTGGTTTCCTGCTGGGTAAGCCGATCATGTTCACGGAGCATGCTGAGAGTCTTGGCACTAATGGTGACCTGCAGCTGCTTGACCCGAAAGGCTACTACAGCCCCCGGAAAAAAGGCGGCGCCAAGTTTGCTGAGTCCATGCACCTGTTCTTTGACCGGGGCGTTAAGGCTTTCCGCTGGCAGTTCCGCTTTGGTGGTGCGCCGTTCCTGAGTAAGCCGGTAACACCCGCCAAGAGCAACAACACGCGCTCTCACTTCATCACCCTGGAAGACCGCACCAGCTAAGCGGCTTTCCGTTGACCCCGCCTGCAGCAATTTGCTGCAGGCGCTTCCTTTTTTAATTTCAGGAGAACACGCACAATGTCTTTATCTGGAAATTCACTCATTCTGCCCTCTGATCGCGTTACGCTCGGTCCTGTTATTCATCCTGACAGCTATTCTGCTGGCGCCGTTTCAACCGCCTGGCTGTCTGTGGCTGATTTCTTTTATCTGATGGCCATCCTGGCTGTGGGCGATATGGTCAGCACCTCGACTATTAACGCCAAGCTTGAGCAGGCGCAGGACGACTCCGGCACCGGTGCCAAAGACGTGGACGGCAAGGCGATTACCGAGCTTGACGACACCAACGGGCAGAAGCAGGTGCTCATTAACTGCCGACCCGATGAGCTGGACGCGAACAATGATTTTACCCATGTCCGGTTAACGGTGACGGTGGCAAACGCTGCCAGTGAGCTGGCGGCAATCCTTCAAGGCTTTGATACCCGCGACAAGCCGGCAGAACAGCCTGACTCGGTGGTGGAGACCTTGACCAACCAGCCCATTGAGTAACCCGCAATTCTCCACTAGCAAAAGGAAAGGGCGCTTAGTGCGCCCTTTTTATTCTATGCGATACGAAACCGTCACCAAACCCAAGCAAGAGCCTGTTGCCTTAAAAGAGGCAGCGGACCATATGCGGGTGTTTCACCGGCATGAGGATGCCGTGATTTCTGGTTTAATCCGGGCCGCTACCGAGTGGGCAGAAAGCTACACAAATTCGTTCTTTGTTGAGCGGGTTATTGACCTGTACCTGCCGGGATTTGAGAAGCTGTTTTACGTTGACCTTTCTCCGGTTAAATCCATTGATTCAATCTATTACACCGATTCCGATGGTGAAGAGCACCTGATTGAACCTGATGATTACCGGGTGATGATTGATAGCCACGAAACGAAAGTTGAAGCCGTTGAGTCTTGGCCTTGTGTTGGCTATCGCTGTGAGCCTGTGCGAATTCGTTGCACTGTGGGCCATGGAGCGGCGCATGAAGTGCCTGACACCATCAAGGTAGCAATCAAACTGTTGGTAGAGCACCTGTACAGAAACAGGGGTGCGACTTCGCCATTGCCCTTTATGAAAGAGGTTCCTTTTGGTATTCGCGCCCTTCTTGGGCTTCATGTCAGTGCGAGGTAACAATGTCGGGCGGCTCCTATAATCAGCTGGCTGAATTTCAGCGGTTAACCATCGGTGAAGATGATGAGTACGGCGGGCCAGTCGAAACCTGGACAACCGTTTTTAAACGCTGGGTGAAAATCAAGCCCGTTACCACAAAAGAGTATTTTATTGATCAGGCTGTTTTTTCCTCTTCGAATTTCCTGATCAAGCTGGACTGGGATAAGACAGCTGAAACCATCGATTCCGAAACCCACCGGGTAAAGGTTGGCGCTCAGGTCTACGACATCAGCCCAGCGATTAACCCTGATTCACTGAACCGCGAACTAATATTTCCTGCGAATGTATCCAAATGACAGATAGCTATTTCCGTGTAGATGGCCTGGCCTCCCTGATGATGAAAATAGACCAGCTGCCGCTAAAGGTTGGATATAAGGCCATGCGGACTGCCGGCAAGCGGGCCATGAAGCCCGTAGAAAATGAGATGCGCCAAAGGGCACACAGGGATACCGGCGACCTTGCCGACGCCATAACCACAACTGCCAGAAAGGGAAAGAACGGCGATACCGCGGTAGTCATTCGAACCGGACCCACGCGAAAGCGAGCCAAAGGGCGCACCCTCAAAAAGGTTAATCAGAAGGCTATTGCCCAAGAGTACGGCAACGAGCTGGTCAAGGCTGATCCGTTTATTCGTCCAGCCATGGACAATAACAAAGACCGGGTTCTGGAAAACCTTAAGCGCAACTTGGCCAGAGAGCTGGAGAAAGGCTTTAAATGATTGAGAAAGCCATTAAGACGCTGTTGTCCCAGGCAACGGGAGAAAGGGCGCTTCCTTACCAGGACAAATCAAAAAAACCTCAGGTTTACTGGCTGGAAGTTTCCACCGGGCGTTCGGTTGTGATCGATGCTACGCCTGACGGGTACCGGCAGAAACGAATACAGGTTGAGATCAGAGCTTCTACTTACCAGGCAGCCAAGAAGCTTTGCGAATCTGTTGAAGATCTTCACGGCTATCAGGGCTCAATGGATAACACCTTTATCAGCCTGATAAGCGTTGTTGACGTTCCCTTTAAGCATGAGCCGGAAGGGAAGTATTACCGATCCACCATTGACATTATGGTTCACTACGACACATAGGAGCACACATTATGCCTTCTTCTTATGGCGTTCAGTTTCAGCGCTCTGCGGATTCCGGCAGCACCTACACCAAAGTTGCAGGCTTAAAGGCCATCGAGGCGGGCGCAATCGTCCGCGCAGCCTTTGAGACTCACGGCATTGACGGCGAGGTAGGGGATGATGATTACGGTTTCAAGACCTTTGAGGGTGAGGTTTTGAAAGACCCCGGGGAAATCACGCTAACCCTTATCTCTGGTGCTGATGCATCCCATGACACCCTGTTGGGTGATATGGATCTGGCAGACCCTCAGTTTTACCGGGTGGCATACCCCTCCATCAATAAGCAGGTAACCTTCAAGGCTATCGTGACTGAAATTGGTGACCCTTCGACTGATGCCGCCAACCAAACAACCTTCACTGTGAAGCTCAAGCGCTCCGGTGAAATCACGAAATCAGACATTGCTTAAGGTAAGTTGATGAGCATTTTTAACAGTATTCAGGTCAAATCCGATAACCACACCTTTATGGGGCAGGAGTTCCGCCTGTTCCAGATCACCGCAATGCAGCGGATTCAGTACGGTGAGTTTTACGACAAGTACAACAAGGAATCCGAGAAACGTGAAAAGGAACTGCTGAAAGGCTGTGACAATATGTCAGAGCAGGAAAAGCAAGCGATCCTTTCCGAGGCTGTTGCAGATGCCGCGCTGGTGGCCTTGTTCCGCGAAGTAAATTTTGATGCTGGTGTGTTCCTGGTGAGCGCCTGCCTTCGCCCTGGTATCCCCACTGAAGTAACGGATGAGCAGATTACAGAGTCGGTAAGAAAGCTGCCTGATTCTGTGTATCACGATCTGGTTGATCGCTGCGAAATCCTTTGCGGCATTAAAAAGGAAACCGGCGAACCAAAGGGCGACTAAGCACAGGTGCCGCTATACGCTTTGCTCAGCAGCTGGGGATAGATTTCAAACGGCCTGACTATCTCCGGTTGTTGACTGAGCTTAGCTGTGATGAGTTTGATTTCTGGATAGATCATTACCAGGACACACCCTTCAGGCATCAGCTCACCGACTATTACGGCAGCAGTATCTGTGCCGCCATCTACAACGCCACTGGCCAGTGGAAAACGGTCAACCCTGACCGCTTCATTCCAAAAATCCAACGAGAGCAAACCCCTGAAGAGCAAATGGCTGTTTGGGATTTCCTCGGCTGTAAGGAAGCGCAATAAATGGGTGCTATCACCACGTTAACCGCCAATCTGGAAATGAACAGTGCCAGGTATCGGCAGGAGGCAGACCGGGCTACCAGGCAGACTCAGCGATTCCGCCGAGAAGTAGCCAAAACCAATGGCAATGTGGTTTACCTCAAGAAAAGCTTTCAGGGTGCCGCGCAGGGTATTGCTGCCATTGATGGACCGCTTGGGGGCGTATCCAGCCGGATCAGCAGTGTCAATTCCCTGGTAACCTCTGGCGCACTCAAGTGGGCAGGTCTGGGTGCCGCTATTGCTGGCACTACTTACGCGCTCTGGAAGTCTGTCGCAGTGGCCGAGGAAACGGAGCGCCAGCAGCTCAAGCAGCAGGCACTACTGAGAGCCACGGGGATGGCCTCAGGAAAGACCGTTGAGATTCTGGATAGTCAAGCCCGGGCAGTGGCTCGAAACACTCTGGCGTCAACTGACGGCATCAGGGAAGCGCAGAACGTCCTGCTTACCTTCCGTAGTATCTCCGGGCCAGTGTTTGATCAGGCAATCAAGCTATCTCAGGATCTGGCCGCGGTCATGGGTGGCACAGCCAAAAGTTCCGCCCTGCAGCTTGCCAAAGCGTTAGAAGATCCCAAGACCGGGCTTACTGCTCTTCGCCGGGCCGGGGTGTCGTTCACTGAGCAGGAAAAGGAAGTCATTCAGAAACTGCACGAATCAGGGGAGGCGGCCAAGGCACAAGGGCTCATCCTTGCCAAGCTGTCTGCCCAGGTGGGTGGTGCGGGTACCGCTGAGGCTGGCGGGCTCTCTGGCTCCTTTGACACTCTGGGGCAGTCCGTCTCCGAGTTCCTGGAGAAGGTGGATAACAAGCTGGGCACCAGTACCGCTCTGACTGGATTCGTTAATGGCCTGGCTGGTGCGGTGGATTCTTTGTCTGAATCGGTATCACCGTCAGTCAGCAATGAAAAGGAGTTTGTAACGCTCACAGAGCGCAAGCTTGAACTGCAGGAAAAAATAGCCGAGCTGGATAGAAACCGGTTTACCTTTTCCGGTTTTTTCATGGGCAATAACGAACAGATCCTGAATGCTGAGTCTGAAATTGAAGCCATTAACCGGCGCATCAATGAGCTGCAGCAGGAGCGGATTTCCCAAACCCAGGCAGAGCAGGCGGCGCAGGACGAGCAGCTACGAGTCCAGCGGGAGGCTCTGGAGCAGAAGCGCCTTGAAAAGGCTGAGATTGAGGAGCAGGAGCGCGTCAAAGCTGAAGAGCGAAGGATTGCTGAAGAAGAAAAGCAGCAGGAACGCATAGAGCGCGAGCTTGAACAGCTCGACTATAAGCTTGCCAGCGAAGAAGAAAAGCTGCGAATCAGTTATGAAAATCGAAGTGAAATCATCAGGCAGGCCGAAGAGAAAAAGATCAGGGACGCCGATGTCCTGCGGGAGATGCAGGCCCGCAACGAGGAAAAATTCAAACGCGATCAGCAACGATTAGAAGAGAAAAACAAAAAGAAAGATCAGGGCCTGGATAAAAACCATTGGGCCATGAAGCTCAAAGGTGCCGCCAAATACTTTGGCGACATGACCGGGCTTTCCCTCTCTGGCTCCAAAACCCTATTTAAGATCCAGAAGGCGGCAGCCCTGGCGCAAGCCATTGTTGCTACTCCAGCCGCCGTGGCTGAGGCCATCAAGAATGGGGGCGGCCTTCCTTGGGGTGCTATACCTGGCGCTATCACCTTGGCACACCAGCTTTCCCAGATAGCGGCCATCAAAAGCGCTGAGTTTGACGCAGGCGGCGGGGGATCTGCCGCAGGTGGCGCAGCCTCCGGGGGCGACTTTTCGCCCGCCTCAGTGGAGCCTGAGGCCCTGACGCCTGAGCAAGATCCTGAAGCCCTGCAGCGAACTGTCAGGGTGCATTGGGATGTTCAAGACGGCGACATGATTCCCGCCAGGTCGGCAAAGCACATCTATGACCAGCTGTTAGAGCAAAACAACCTTAAGGCAGAATTTGTTAAATGACCTCTCATATTGCATATGATACCTATCTGGCAGAGTCCGGCATTCTGGCCTCCAGTGGGTTTGAGTCTGGCTTTGAATTCACCAATGCGCTTTATGGCTCAACCTCTCGCCGCTGCAAGGTGCTGCTTGGCAATACGGGGCAGATTGATTTTGACCTGGGCTCAGCTAAGACCATTGACTGCCTGTGCATTGCCCGCCACAACCTGGGCACCATTGGTGCCAGTATCGGCGTTTATGTCTCTGCGGATGATGTCACCTACACACTGCAGGAGAACATCACGCCGACAACAGACAAAAACATTTTCGCTGATCTGGCGTCATTCTCTTCACGGTATGTCAGGCTGACATTCTCAGGCCATACCGGCAGCGATCTGCTGTTTTCCGATATCCTGATGAGTAAAGCGCTGGCATTTCCGCGCCGCCTACAGGATGGATTCACGCCGCCGGAATTCGCCTCTGAGGATGATTTTAGAGGCAACGTGACCGCAGGCAACCAGCTTGCTGGTTTGACCGTCACGGAGAAGCCCTTAAAAATCAAGGTGCAATACAAAAAGGTTCCTGCCGCCTGGGTGTTTGCCAACTGGATAAACGTGATTGAAGGCTTTAAGAAGCGCCCCGTTTATTATCGCTGGAAGGAGTCTGGCGCCGTTCTGTTTTGCTGGCCTTACCGTAAGATCGGGCAACCCTCCTACAAAAAGATTTACTACATGGATATCAAATTTCAGCTTGAGGGGTATACCGAGTGAGTTTTTATACCCTGGCGGCTGACCACAACCGGAAGCCGGTCTATATCGTAAAGCTGGGATTTGATAATCCAATATCCGCTGATGGGGTGGAGCACCACATAAAAGGAAAGGCCTGTATTGATCAGCAGGCTTGGCAGTCTATTGAGAACATAGATTTCTCCCCTATCAATATGGTGCCTGGTGGCCTTGGCCGCCTTGGATCAATCAGTATCACCTTCAATGACTTTTCTGTATTGGGGCAGGAGGGAACCTACTTCAACAGGCTGCTGGGTAGCAATCCCTTTTACCTGGATCGAAAGTTGACCCTGTACGTTGGCTTTTATTCTGAACCGTTCGATTGGGCAAACTTCAGAGAGCGCGTTTATTACATTAAACGGGTGACCGGGCCGACGAGCAAAGGAAGGGTAACTGTAACCGCTCAGGATGTCTTGACAAAGCTCGAAAAGGATGAGGCGGTGGTACCGCTCAAGACAACAGGCGAGCTGCAGACAACTATTAATGAGACGTTCACCGGGCAAGTGAACATCTATAACAATGAGAATTTCGACGCATCCGGTGGTGTCGCCTCTTTGGATGGTTCCGAGTGGGTGAGGTATTCCGGCACGGTCGGGCTGTCCGATATTGTGATAACGGAGCGAAACGTATTTGGCACCGAGGCCAGCGAGCATGATGCGGGTGTACCCGTTCGTCACGTATTCACCTTTGAGGATGAAAACTGTGTTGACCTAATCCGGCGACTGATCAAAGATCATTCCCCTATAGATAACAGCTATATCAACGATACGGACTGGGATACGGAGAGGGATACTTATCTGTCATCTGAATTGATGACCGGGGGATGGGCTGAGCCTAAGCCGATAAAAACCGCTATATCTGAAATCTGCGAACAGGTGCTTGCCTCCGTATGGTCAGACGATGAAGCCCAGGAGATAAAAATCAAGGCCATAGGTCCGACGCTGGAGGCCATCCAAAAGATAAATGACGAAGAGCACATTCTGGATGAAGGCGAAGTGCCAAAGCGCGATCCATCCAAAGCAATTACCCGGGTGTGGGTATGGTTCAATAAGTTCAATCACTCTGATGGTGATGATCAGGAAAACTTCATTGAATCGGATCTCTTCATAGAGCCGGACCTGGAAGGCGCCGAAGGCCATAACGCAGTAAAGGAAGAGGTTATCTATGCCAGTTACATTCCTGCCAGTGGCGCGGCAACAGTTTCCAAGATAGCAAACCGAATTCTTGCCCAGCAGGGCCTAGGGGAGTTTGAGCACACCTTCAGGGTGGATATCAAAGACAGCAACTTCAAAGTTGGGAATATTGTCGAGATCACCTCAAAGTTGATACCCAACGAAAACGGAACGCCAGCCCCCACTAATTTCCTGGTTACCGAGCGCGACATATACAACGATAACGTCTATCAGTATAAGGCGCTCATTGCCGGTATAGAGGCCGGTTCAAAATTTGGTGCATTCGCGCCTGACTCCATTGGCGACTATGCCACAGAGACTGCCGTTAATCGTGAGCAGTATTGCTTCTTTTGTGGCGACAACGACGAAATGCCAAACGGTGATGATCCATATTTATGGCTATAGGTGGTAGATAGATGGCTTGGGCTGATATAACTGATACAGAAACAACCTCTGGAAAGCCAGCGAGAGCAAGCGTTGTCAGAAGGCTTAGAGATAACCTGCTGGCTGCGTTGCTTGGCACAGATCCAAACGCTCCAAAGGTACAGCATGCTGCGATAGATGACACGGTTGCTGCTGGCGATATACAGCACTACTATGGTGAGAATGGTCTTCTGGGAAGTGATTTTCCCCTTGAAGACGGTGCTGCCACATGGGGCGGCACGTTAGTGTATATAAGAAAATCTGGCACCATTAGAGTTCGCATGGCCGGAGTCAAAAGCGCCAGTGGAGCAACTGCTTGGCTAAGAATTTATAAAAACGGTGTCGCTGTTGGTACGCAAAGGAATCTTCCTTACTGGAACTCCGGAAGCTATACACCACAGGTATGGGAAGAGGATATAAGCGTTCAGGCGGATGATTATATTTCGATACAGTATTATCAATCCACAACAACCGCAATATCCTTTTGCTCCTACTCCTATCGGACTTCTTCTCCTTTTTCACCGTTCACAATCAAAACAGACTGGAGTTTCTAGCATGTACTTTGTAGAGCTTGAGGGTGACAGAATCCGCAACGTGTTTGATTCTGAAAATAACAATGTCCCTGAAAATGCGCAGCCCATCACGGCAGAGCAATTCAATGCCATGAAGGCTCACCCTGTTGGTTTCGGGGTTTTTAAATTTGAATCCGGGGACATCGTTGAGGACGAAGAAAGGGCGCTGGATGCAATTGATAAAATCCGCGCAGCCCAAAACCCGCAAAGCTTGCTTGATAAGGTGGTTCAGCTTACCGGTGAGGTGGAGCGCCTAAAGGGCGAGCAGGCAGCACTCAGGGCGCGAGTGCCGCCACAGGCTACTTAAAAGTGGCTCAGGAGAATTATAGCCAGCGCTACCATGGCGACAGCTGTCTGAATTTTCAGTCTTTGATTCATAAAAAAAGAGCCCCCGGGTGGGGGCGACAAAAAGGAATTTCCAACAGATAGACGGGCAGGGCGTAAGAGTTACGCGGTTTTCACAACCACAGCTTGACCCTTGTCGCCGATCTGAAGAACCAGCCGGCTAAGATGTTCATTGCCGTAGTCAACGCGCCAGCGATCTTCGTCCAAAGTTTCCCCATCCACAACAATCACTCTCCCCACTGTTCCGTCTGGGTGCCTTATTGTGTCGCCATTGTGGATATGGCAGCCAGCGTAATCAGGCCATGGCGCGCGATCTTGTGCGCTAACCCTCTGCATAGTTAGTTCCTTCCGCCCTTTGTCGGTAATCAGGAAATCACCCCGACACCCACAAGCGCACCCATCTACGACACCACGCCGGATCATCATGCCCATTTTGGCCAGCATGAGTTTTTCGGGGCAGTTGCCCGGAAAGGCCGGCCTGATGCTGTTTTCTTGGGCCCCATCAAACCATGTGTGGCACTCGCCGGGGTTTCGGTTTAGCAGCTCAAGGATAGGCCCGTCTGGTATGTCTTTGCATTGCACGGGACTACCTCCCCGCCACCTTGGGCTGTATCACGTCCAGATCCTGCCTAATATCCACTACACCAGCCGCAACCAAGAGCAGCCGCCATGCTGCATAGGATATCTGCCTATGCTCGTCAGAATCTGTTTTCCAGCGCCTGACAGTAGGACTCCCTTTCTTGGGGTTGTAGTTTGCCCCGACAAGCATAGCAACTTGGTTCTGGCTCCATCCCATCACATCAATCAGAGCAGCAACGGTGCCGCCGTCTGGCGGCTCATACCCTTCGGCAAAAGGCTTGGCGCTTGGGTGGTTCCGGAAAGCCTCAAGGGTGCGCGGCACCCCTGGGCTTGAACTGTAAATCGGTCTATTTTCGCTCATTATCCTAACCTCCGCTGGGCGGGCTATAAAAGCCCGCGTTCTGCAAAACTGAAAACCTTGTCCTTTGTCACAATGATGTGATCCAGAACCTGAATGTCGAAGAGGGCCAGCGCATCGCTCAGGACTTTTGTGATTTGCTGGTCAGCCTGACTGGCGCGCTCGATGTTTGATGGGTGGTTGTGTGCCAGCACCACGGCTGAAGCGTTTTTGTAAAGCGCCTCTTTGGCCACTTCGCGGGGGTAAACGCTAGCGCCATCGACGGTACCGCGAAACAGGATATCGAAAGAGATCATTTGGTGCTGAGTGTTGAGAAAGAGAACCGCGAATACTTCGTGCTCAAGCGTGGCCAGCTGCAGCTTGATAAAGTCTTTGGCGAATTGGGGGCCGGTTACGAAGCTGGTGGACAGCACTTCACGCTTCAGGATTGAGAGGGCTTGCTCGATGATTTTCTGTTCTGCTTTGTTGATCATTGGATGTCTCCAGTAGTATCGGGCTTGGCGGACTGCCTGCCCAGTGATTGTTAATATACCGCGCCATTGGCGCGGAGTCAACAAAAAGAAACAGCAAATTAATACGCAATTCGGTCCTCATCAAATTCCGCGTCTTCGGCGCCTTTTTCATATGCTTGCTGTTGTAGCGGGTTGTCCGGATAAGGGGCTTCCTTAACAGTTCGGTTTGGATGGTGGCGATCGTTGTAGCCCTCAGCCCACTCCGCGTGAACGCCGTTAACTAAAGCCCATGCCTCGTTTTCTGATTGCGCTTCCTTGTGTTCCATGTGGTCTCCCGTTTAATATACGAACCGCTGAAAGCCGCATTTTGCGCGGGTGCAACATCGGTCGATTAATACACCGATAGCGGTTAAGTTGTTGTTTTGTATATCAAACGGGACTGGCTACGAACCAGGCGGTCGCACGTTCGAATCGTGCCGGGCGCGCCATATTCAAGAAAAAGGCTCCACAGTAATGTGGGGCCTTTTTTGTTGGTCAGCTGTATTCCCGATCCACATACATTTCCTGCTTCTCAGCGCTAAATTGGTATTATTACCAAATTTAAACTTTGCAAACGGTTTGTTGTGCTTACACCATACTTACCATTTCAGAATTGAGGGGATGCGCATGGAAGTCTACGAAAAAACCGCCAACCAGGAACATCACTTCGGCCGTCTTTACGATATGGCCAAACTCGGCGCCTCCGGCTTCAGCTGGCCCGTGGACAACATCAATGACTGGCACCCGGGTATGTACAAGAACGTGCAGCCCAGATTCAACGGCGGGGTGTGTTGCCCTTTCGAGTCCCGCCTGCAGAAGGGCGACAAACTGTATCGCTTTGCTCCCTCCGGTTGCTCCATGGAAAGGCATCTTGGTGGTCGCTGGTGGTTCGACGAAGAGACCTGCATTTTTCTCTGGTCCAAAGCCGGCTATGAAAACCGTGATGCCAATTTCCGGGATCAGGCGCGAAGGGCTTTTGGGGTGCTGGATGAATGGGGCGATATGGGTAACCTGGTCACTGTGGTATTGAAAGTGGACTACTGGTGTATCAAAGGTTCCACAGCGCCGGCAAAGGAATCCAATGGCCCGGTGGTGATGCACAACCCCTTTGGCACTGATGTGTTGCAGATCTTTGTTCCCGGTGGATTTACGGAATCCACGGTTACTGCCAAACGAGCCGCGTTTGATCGCCTGGTTTATTGATCTATTCCCAAAAGCCCCTCACGGGTACACGCTCATCCGCAAAGAATGCGCCATCGTAGTGTTCCTTTGTGAGTGGCAGCCAGAGCTGTGTAAATCCTTCTTCTTTTGGCCTTAATAACGTTGGTGCAAAGGTCTCTGCCCAGGCGTATCGATCGTGGTGCAGGGCGTCTTCCAGGTAGGCTGCCAGGAAGTGAGGGTTGCCATCAAGGGCTGCCAGCTCTTCGTGAATTTTCTCGCTATCGCACGCCGCAATAACCCTCTGAATTTCCGCTTCATCGACGGCGCTCAGCTCCGGAGTCTGCTCATCTGATACCGGCTGGTGCCCCGGTCGGTTTCTTTCCATCCAGGTGCCTGTATGCTCGACTTCACCTTCCGTCAGGTAAGGGTCGATGGGGTGCCCGCGGTGCCACACCATAAAGTGAATATGCGGCGATACCCAGGGAAAGGAGATCGTCATATCCACACCGGCGGAACCACTCAATGCCACGGGTTCACCGCGCATCACCGGTTGCCCCAGTGCGACCAGTGGTTGCCAGCAGTGGGTGTATTGAGTCAACAGTCCGTGGCCATGATCCACAGCAATGGTCAGTCCACCCCGTAGCCAATTGTCGCGGATCATCACCACATGGCCGGGGGCCGCTGCGGTCAGCTCGGTGCCCACCGGGCAGGCAAAGTCCACACCGTCGTGTTCGTCGTAGCCCAGGTGTTTGCCGCGAAAATCCGTCATGGTGTTGCGGGTGACTCGTTGGGAGTAGTGTTCTCCACCACCGATGCGATCGAAGCAGTGAAAAATGGGGGCCAGACGGTTTTTGGGGTGGTATCCCAGATAGGTCGGTACGGCAATATCGGGGCGGAAAAAGCCCAGCGTACTGAGCCCGAACTGAAACCCGTTGCTGCTGTGTTTCAGCATATGCGACAAGTCGGAGCGAACCTGTTTCAGCGAGCGGATGCCGAAAATTTCCGGTAAATCAGTCATGGTAATGTCGGATTTTCGGGACCTGGTTTTTATGGCTTCCATGATGTCGTGCTCCGGTGTTTTCTATTAATGGATTTTATTCTGGATATGGCGCTCAGGCGCTGGCTGTCTGTTTTGCTTTTTCTTTCAGTTGCTCTTCTGGGCGCGCAGTCGCCGCCTTCAAACGTTCCGGTATTCTGTCCCTGCGGTACACATCTTCAATGGTTTCTGCCACCTTAATCAGTTCCGCCTGTTGGTCTTTTACCAGCACCACGGCAGGCCGGGGCAGGGCGTTAAAGTTGCTGGCAGACACTTCCTGATAGGCGCCCATATCGAGAAAGGCAACAACATCGCCTTCTTCCATATCCGGCACTTTTACCAGCGGTAGTATCCTGTCAGCGTAACAGGAGTGGCCCACAATATCGGCGACATGTTTTTCCGGCGCGTTGACCTTGTTCGCAATTCTGAATTCATGAAAATTGAATTCATAAACACCGCCACTCATAAAAAAGTAAGTGGTATCAGTGAGTACCCAGTTCATTTTGATGGGCCGGGTTTGTTGCTTGAATTTTTTTACTGTCGCCAGGTGAATACCAGTGTCGCCGTAAAAACTCCGGCCTGGTTCCAGTTGAAGGCGCACGTTCTTTAATTTGATACCGCCCTCCAACAGTGTGTCGCGGAAGGTGCTGACGGCAGCACGGGCGTACTCTTCCACACGGGGTGCGCGGCCTTTACCGGGAATCTTCGCCATGACCTTTTCTAGCATTTTCGACATGGCATAGTAGTGGCCTTTGGCGGTCAGCCCATAGAGTGCCAGTTCCAGGGGGTAAGTGGCGTAGGTCAGCAGGGTATCTTCCCGCAGGCCCAGCTTGCTGTGGGGATCGCGGTGGGATGCAAAGCCGCCACCAATATCCAGTTCCTGTGGCTGGTAATTGCCCCAGGCTTTGCACAGGTGCACTACCAGCTGGCCGTAGCGTTTCATCAGGCCACGCCAGTACCACAGGCTGTCGTGGTTGCGTCCGGCGTGAAAATGCAGGCCTGTTAACTCCAGGTTTTTCATGGCCAGCACTTTGCGGCCCAGGTCTTCCAGGTATTCTGCAGGAATGCCGGACTTGTAGATCTGAATGGCAATATCGATGGACGCGGATTCCAGTGAGAAGTCCGTTTTGCGCCACAAGTTGGGGAAGTCCGGCTTCACGCGAAAGCGGATTTTGGCCACCTTGTTCAGGGACCGGGCAATGCGGTTGATCCGGTCTGGCTCGTCCAGGTCCTCCACGGTAATGCGCACGCCAGCCTCAATACACTGTCGCAGCATCTCGTCCGATTTGCCTCCGCCGTTCACCGAAATGCGTTCCGGGTCGGTTCCACATTGCAGAGCGGAGTAGAGTTCCCCGGCAGAATAGATATCCGCGCCGGCGCCTTCATCACTCAGAATGGATCGGACGGCGGTATTCCAGTTGGCTTTGTTGGCCGGGAGAATATCCACGGGGCCGTCCGGCCAGTGGGATTGAAACGCGCTGTGATAGCGGCGGTAATTGCGCCTCAGCTGGTTTTCTGACACCACGAACAGGGGGCTGCCGAATTCTTCAACCAGGGCATTGGTGTCACAGTCTTCAATAAACAGATGGTTGTTGCGCACGCTCAGTGCGTCGTCCAGGCGTTCCATGGCGGTCCTCTCGGGTTGTGTCTGGCACTGTCAGGTGCTGCTCGGACAGAGGCAGTTGCAGCAGCCTGTTTTTATATGAACAATGTTCATGTTTAAAAATATGATCAATGTTCAGGTATAATTTGTCAACCTTCAGATCGGGCCAGGAATCCTATGCCAGTTTGCAGACGAAAACCCACCCAGGATCGCAGTCGCGAGAAATACGAACAGATTCTGTCAGCTGCCAAACAGCTGATTGGAGAGCGGGGCAATGATGCAGTCAGTATGCGGGAAATTGCCAAGTCAGCCGGTGTGGCTCCCAGCTCTATCTATCAGTACTTCCCGGATAAGAACGCCATACTCTCCGCCATTATGCAGGGCTATTTTGATCAGGTGCAGGATATGCTGACGGTAGTGGCCAGCCAGGCCGAATCCGTGGAAGATCTGCCGGACGCCCTGAACCAGGGCGTGGACCTGTTCTACGCCATGTTTGCCAGCGAGCCGGTGCTGGCCACCCTGTGGGCGGGCATACAGGCCAATACGGTATTGCGGGATCTGGATACCCGGGATTCCTTTGAAAAGGCCGGGTTGCTGGCGGACAAGCTTTGCAATTTCCTGCCGTCCGCTGATCGGCAGGAGGCTTTTGATGCGGCTTTGTTGCTGGTACAAATGCTGGGGGTGACCGTGCGCATGGCGCTGGCCATGGATGGAGACAGAAGCGATAACAACAAAGGCAGCGAGCGGCTGCTGGGGGAGTTTAAAACCCTGGCTCGTTTACGAATTAATGCCTTTATCCAGCAGTCTCAGTAAACCTGGCTGGTTGTTTCCCGTGAACTGGACATGCCGCGTTGGCGGCGGATCACTCCACTAAAGAAGACCTTTCATTCACACTTTCAATTTTAACTTCATGTTGTATCGACTCGGCGGTATACCCGTTCAGAGCCATATGCCTGTCTGAAGTTTCCTGCAAAAACAGTATGTTAGCCAATGCCAGTGTGGAAAGTATCACGATGAGCTGCATCTGTTGATCTCCTTTCTGTGACGTTCGTGCAATCTTAGCCGTTTAATAACCGGTGGGAATTGACTCATAACAATCCTGAGTGATTGCCTGCCACCTTTCAAAAACTTTACCATAGTAAAGAAAAAGACTTTACGAAAGTAAAGAAAAATACTAATGTAAAAATGTACTCTCATTTATGAGCAGCTTCATAACAATATTTATAACAATTAATCATCACGACAGGAGACAGTAATGGGAATCCGTTTTAATCATATGGAACTAACCGTACCCCCCGGCATGTTGAAAAAAGAAAAGCAGAACATTATTGATTTTTACAGCGGCTGCTTTGGGTTTACCTGCATAGAAGTGCCCATGGTGGAGATTGATGTGTCTGATAAATTTCTTATCAGTACTGATCCCGAATTCAGTCAGTTTTTCTTTCTGGCGGAAGATCCCAAATACCTGAAACCCGACAGTTATGATCATATCGGTTTCTTGATGGATACCTGGAACGAAGTGGATGACACCTTTGAAAAAGTTAAAGAGTTTCAAAAGCGCGATCCGCGGGTGGAGATCACGCACACTTTTGAGGATGACTTTGAAGCCGGCCCGGTATTCACACACTTTTATTACTTCCGGTATTTATTGCCGATCTGGATTGATGTGCAGTTCATTCAGTGGAAAGAGGGCATGAAGCCACAAAAGCAGTGGGTTTACACCGAGCAGGAAAAGATCGCGAAAACTGCCTGATCCACTCACATCCGGACACAAGAGGGCAATACGATGGATTATTCAAAGCTGCCACCGATTCCAAAGGAAAGCAAAATCAAGCAGGCCCTGGGCCTGGGTATTGGCATCTGGGACTATTTCGATGAAAAGGAAAAAGAACTGGGCGACACCTACACCCTGACGTTTCCCGGTCAGGACCCCATGGTGTGGACATCCGATCCGAAAATGCTGGTGGATATTCTCAAGCTGCAACGCCACCAGATTGACGGCAGCAAAGTTCAGCTGCCATTCGATCTGGGTGAAGCCAATCTGGTGTTCTCCAATAATGAAGCACACCATGATGCCCGCAAACTATTGATTCCACAGTTTGCCGGAAACCTGCTAAAAAACCGTGCTCAAATGATGTATGAAATCACCAATGAGCATATCAACCGCTGGCAGGTGGGGGATCAATTTGATGCCCCGCGATTAGTTGGCGACATTACCATGGACATTACCTGCGCCACGCTGTTTAACCTGCGGAGTGGTGAGCGCAAGGATCGTTATAAGGAATTAATGCTGGGCTGGATTATGGAAGCCAACAGCAATATCAATTTCACGCTGGCGTCTATGGTGGGGGCTACCCGGTTCCGGCGATTTCTGAACAAGCAATATGTGGAACGTTCCGAAAAAGGCAAAATGGGAAATGGCAAGAAAGGTCTGCTGCCCTGGAAGCGCAGTGTGGATCTTAAAGTACAGCTGGCCGCCATGTTGCGCGAAGATATTGAAGATATTCGTTCCCGTATGGATGAATCGGAAAGCCATACCCTGTCTTATCTGGCCCGTACCCGTGATGCCGATGGCAATCTGCTGCCCATGGAAAAAGTGATTTCCGAAGTGTACGGTTTAATGATTGGCGGCCATGAAACCAGTGCGGCAACGGCTTCCTGGCTGATGATCTGGTTGCAGCAACGGCCGGATGTTAACCGCCGTATTCGCGAGGAGTTGCTGACTTTTATTGAGAAGGAAGGCGCCCATGATCCTTTGTTGGCGTCTGAGTTACCCTATATGACTGCCTGCCTGAACGAATCCCAGCGTATAACACCCTCAGCGCCGGGCTACGTTCGCTGGCTGACGGAAGATACCAAAATCGGTGACTGGGTGATTCCCGGTGGTTGGGCGGTGCTACCGAATATTTATGCCACTCACAGGCGCAAGGATATTTACGGTGAAGATGCCCTGGAGTTCAATCCGGATCGCTGGTTGCTGAAAGGCGGTGGTACCCGTTCCTACAAGCCCTATGAGTTTATGCCATTTGGTGGTGGGCGGCGGGCCTGTGTGGGTATGAGTCAGGCCAAGCAGCAATTGCGGGTAATCTTTTCCGAATTTGCGCGGCGGGTTGAATTCAGTTCGGAGTTTGAAGGCACAAACACACTGCCGCTTTCCCGCCTGATTGGCGGGCAGGTGGAGCCCAAGGATGGCGTGCCTGTTCAGGTAAAAGCAATCCGGCCACAGAATTATGGCTACCCTGCCAGTCTGAAAGAAGTTGCAACGCCGGCCATGGAGAAGGCCAGCTGAGCGACTGTGCATGCAGCGAGTATGAATTTTGCAGCGCCAGACAGGGGATCACGCTGGCGCAGCAAGGTTTTTCCTGTGGGGCAGCGATGCTAGAATCCGGAGTCAGTCAAATGAGTCGTAAATAACAGTGAACCCAATGAGAAAAGCCTTCTGGCAAGATGAAGAGCCGGCCAGCTCCCGCCGTGAGCGGCGCAAGCAGGAAATTCGCAACAAGATAATTGAATCTGCGATCACCCTGTTTGAAGCCAAGGGAATCGAGGTCACCACCCTGGAAGATATTTGCGAAACTGCGGATATTTCCCGTCCCACTTTTTACAGCTATTACCCGTCAAAACAGGAACTGATTCTGGCGCTGGGGGAAAAGCTCTGGCTGAATGTGGCCAGCGAAGTCACCCGCAAAGCCATTGCCAAAGATGACTCCACCCGGGATTATGTGGAGTCTTTTCTGAAAGTGACCCGCCAGGAAATTGCCCGCTACGGACGCCTGGAGCGTGAACTGGTTCGTCACAGCATGAATCAGGAAACCGGGGATACCAGTCGTAATTCCACTATGCTGAAAACCATGACGCAGCTCTTCGCCACCGTATACAGTGAAGGCCGAAAGCGCGGTGATATCGGCAACCGTTTCCCGGTGGATTTTCTTGCGGAGGCATCCATGGGGTGCATATCATCGGTCATGATGAACTGGGCGTTCGACGAGAGCTACCCGGTGGAGCGGCGTTTGAAGCAAACGTCGGATCTGATTATTGCCATGCTGGCGCTGGAAAAATAATTCGAGAGGGGGGAACCCGTGAGCGAAGTCAGTTATCAACTGGTCATGAACATTCCCAGGGCGGAAGCCTGGGAGCGTTTGCGGGATTTGTCTCTGGCACATCATTATGTGCCGGGCATTGTGAATACCGAAATCACCACCGATCAGAAAGAGGGAGTGGGTGCCAGCCGCAAGGTATATCAGTCTGCCAGCCGTTACCTGGAAGAAACAGTGACCCAGTGGAATGACGGCAGCGGTTTTACCATCCGTCTTCATAAAGGGGAAAAGGACGCACCTTTTAAAAATGCCTTTTTTCGTTACGAACTGAAAGATGCTGCTCACGGCAAAACCCGCTTGCTCGTCACCATGGGCTATAAACCACCGTTGGGGGGATTGGGAACCTTGCTGGATAAGGCGTTGTTAAAGCATATTATCGGCAAGGCAATCCGCGATGTAGCGCTGAGCATGAAGCTGTTTTACGAATCCGGCAAACCCACGGAAAAAGCCGATCTGAAATCCCTGAAGCAATCGCAGGCCTGAGAGGTTTGACGCCTGGCAAAACGGCTGTACTGTGCAACCAAAACAGATAGCGGGATGACGTTCAGAAGATGTACTGGAAAAATAGTGGCCTGGGGAGAAAACCATCGGCCGGGATGTGTAACACTGAGAGTGAGTCGTCAGTGGTTGCCCGACCGGGTTCTGGAATATGGTGCCGAGGAGAGGACTTGAACCTCCACGGGGTTGCCCCCACTAGCACCTGAAGCTAGCGTGTCTACCAATTTCACCACCTCGGCAGGTCGTGAGTGTCTCAACGATTTGAGAACGCGAATTCTAGAGGAACGAGTCTCCATGTCAATGTTTTTGAGAGAAAAATTTCAGTTGTTTTACAGGATAGCGGGTTTCAGTTCGGTACTGGCCAACTGAACCAATTGAAGGCTCAGGCCTTGATGGCAGTGTCTGGATTCAGGCTGACTTGCCCAAGCCAAGCATAAGGCCAAACATAAGCCAAAAAACTGCTGTCAGGAAAAAAATACGGCGCCAATCCACTGCAACTTACCAAATGGTTTCAGCCAAACCGAAGGCAGTAACTGCATATTTATAGATTTGAATTATTCTGAGGGTAATAAATATTTCTAACCGTGAATGTGTGTGTTTACAGATGATTGATAAATATACTATTTTTCCAATTCTTTATTGCGTCCCCCGGGCAGAACAGGTAAATTTGCCGGGCTTTTGAGTTGGGGGCTGACGCGAATCCCGTGCTAACCCATAATGTACCAGCGAGTTGACAGCAGACTTAAGGTGTCTTTGGCATGAACCACTTACTTTCGGAAGGCCTCAGTCTCATGCTTTTGGGAATGGGGGCGGTGTTTGTATTTTTGACACTGCTGGTATTTACCACCACTTTCATGTCCAGGATGGTGGCGAGGTTTGCTCCCACCCCTTCACCCGTGCCCGCAGCGGCACCGTCTGCCACTCCGGCAGCAACATCAGAAGACAATCAGCAATTGCTGGCTGTTATCACGGCCGCGATTCACAAACACCGTTCGCGCCAAAAGTAACGAACGGTTCCTGACGCACACTTTACAATAAGGCCATGAACCATGAGTGAGGCTAAACAACCTTTGGGTATTACGGATGTTGTGCTCCGTGATGCTCACCAGTCCCTGTTCGCCACCCGTTTACGTATCGATGACATGCTCCCCATTGCCGAGAAGCTGGATAAAGTGGGCTTCTGGTCTCTGGAATCCTGGGGCGGTGCCACCTTCGATGCCTGTATCCGTTATCTGGGTGAAGATCCCTGGGAACGCATTCGCCGTTTGAAAGCGGCCATGCCCAATACGCCTCAACAAATGCTGCTTCGTGGTCAGAACCTGCTGGGTTACCGCCATTATGCGGACGACCTGGTGGAAAAGTTCGTTGAGCGGGCGGCGGTGAACGGCGTGGACGTGTTCCGCGTGTTCGATGCCATGAACGATCCCCGCAATCTCGAAACCGCGATTAAAGCAGTCCTGAAACAGGACAAACACGCCCAGGGCACTATTGCCTATACGGTCAGCCCAGTACACACCATCGATATGTGGGTGGACATGGCAAAGCAGATTGAGGACATGGGCGCCCAGTCCCTCTGCATTAAAGACATGGCCGGCTTGCTGAAACCTTACGTGGGCTATGAGCTGGTCACCCGGCTGAAGAAGGCCCTGGATATTCCTATCCATATGCAGTGCCACGCTACCACCGGCCTGTCCACTGCCACGATTCTGAAAACCGTGGAAGCCGGTATCGATAACGTGGATACCTCGATTTCCTCCATGAGTATGACCTACGGCCATTCCCCGACGGAATCCGTGGTGGCCATTCTGGAAGGCACCGACCGCGACACCGGTCTGGATATCCATCTGCTGGAAGAAATTGCCGGCTACTTCCGGGAAGTCCGCAAAAAATACGCGAAGTTTGAAGGCGCCCTGCGCGGCGTGGATTCCCGCATTCTGGTGGCGCAGGTGCCCGGCGGCATGCTCACCAATATGGAGGGCCAGCTGAAAGAGCAGGGTGCCGCCGACAAGCTGGATCAGGTGCTGGAAGAAATTCCCCGGGTGCGCAAAGACCTGGGTTATATCCCGCTGGTAACACCCACCTCGCAGATTGTGGGTACCCAGGCCGTGCTGAACGTGCTCACCGGTGAGCGTTATAAATCCATTTCCAAGGAAACGGCCGGTGTGCTCAAAGGTGAATACGGTGCAGCGCCCGCAGCCTTTAATAAAGAGCTGCAGGCCCGGGTGCTGGAAGGGAAAGAACAGGTTACCTGCCGGCCTGCCGACCTGCTGGAAGATGAGTTGGACCATATCACCGCCGAGCTGAAAAAACTGGCCAGTGAAAAATCCATCAAGCTGGCGGATGCTGAAGTGGATGATGTACTGACTTATGCACTCTTCCCGCAGATTGGTCTGAAATTTCTGGAAAACCGCGGTAATCCGGATGCCTTTGAACCGGTGCCAACCGGTGAGGAAACCAAGGCTGCTGCCGCCAGGCCGGCTGCTGCGAAAACGGCCGGCAAAGCGGAAGTGTATACAGTGACCGTTTCCGGACAAAGTTATGTGGTTCAGGTAGCCGAAGGCGGTGATATCAGCTCGGTAACGCCTGCAGCCGCAGCGCCCGCCCCATCAGCGGCACCGGCTGCGCCCACCGGTGGTGGTGAGCCGGTGACTGCCCCGCTGGCCGGTAATATCTTCAAAGTGAAGGTAAAAGCCGGCGATCAGGTGCAGGAAGGCGATGTCATTATTGTGCTGGAAGCCATGAAAATGGAAACCGAAGTACGCGCAGCCCGCTCCGGCACCGTGGGGCAGGTGGCTGTTAAACCCGGTGATTCAGTGGCAGTGGGCGATACGCTGTTAACCATCGCTTAAGCTGAGGTTGTTTCATGGATAAGTTACTGAATCTCTGGCACAGCACCGGCCTGTATCATATGGAGCCCGGTGAACTGGTCATGATCGCAGTGGGCTTTTTGCTGTTGTGGCTCGCTATCCGGAAAAAGTTCGAGCCGCTGTTGCTGGTACCCATTGGCTTTGGGGGTATTCTGGCCAATATTCCCGTGGCCGGACTGGCGGAGTCGGCTGTCAGCCATGCCTTGCAATACGATCCCACGGTGGGGTTGCAGATCAAATCCATGCTGGGGCTGGATCCGGATACGGCTATTAAAGCGGTCAAGCAGGCCTTCTATAACGCAGCACCGGATGTGCGTTCCCAGGTTGATTTTGTTGCCAAACAGGCAGGCCACGCCGATGGCATTCTCTACCTGATTTACACCGTTGGGCTTACCACCGGTCTGTTTCCCTTGCTGATATTCATGGGTGTAGGTGCCATGACGGACTTTGGTCCGTTGCTGGCCAATCCAAAAACCCTGTTGCTGGGGGCAGCGGCGCAATTTGGTATCTTTGCCGCTCTGCTGGGTGCAGTGGGGCTGACGGTGCTGAATATCGGTGTGGATTTCAGCCTGGCAGATGCCGCCGCTATCGGTATTATCGGTGGTGCCGACGGGCCTACGGCTATCTACGTAGCCACCAAGTTGTCGCCGGAGTTACTGGGGGCAATCGCGGTGGCGGCATACTCCTATATGGCGCTGGTACCCATGATTCAGCCGCCCATTATGAAAGCTCTCACCACCGAGGAAGAGCGTAAAATCAAAATGGAACAGTTGCGCCCGGTATCCCAGGTGGAAAAGATTATCTTTCCCCTGTTGTTGCTGGTGCTGGTGGCTTTGCTGTTGCCGGATGCAGCGCCACTGCTGGGCATGTTCTGCTTCGGGAACCTGATGCGTGAATGTGGTGTGGTGGATCGTTTGAGTGATACCGCTCAGAACGCCCTCATTAATATCGTCACTATTGGCTTAGGCTTGGCCGTAGGCTCCAAGCTCAGTGCGAATTCTTTTCTGGTGGCGGAAACCCTGGGGATACTGATCCTGGGCATGGTGGCCTTTTGCATCGGTACCGCCACGGGTGTGCTGATGGCCAAGCTGATGAACAGGCTGTCCAAGCAGGCAATTAATCCGTTGATTGGTGCGGCCGGCGTTTCCGCTGTACCCATGGCGGCCCGGGTGGCCAACAAAGTGGGCCTGGATGCCAATCCCCAGAACTTCCTTTTAATGCACGCCATGGGGCCCAATGTGGCAGGTGTTATCGGTTCGGCGGTGGCAGCGGGTATTCTGCTGAATTATGTGGGCTAGGGGCTGGATAACGGGTAACCGGTTACCCCGAAAGTACACCAATAAAAAAGGCAGCCTTGGCTGCCTTTTTTCATGTCCGGGTTTTATTGGGGATCAGTGTCAGATTTTTACCAGCCGGAAGCGTTGCGGATTCTTGCGCAGTTCTGCGGCCCGTTGCGCTCTTTTATCGTCCACCATTCTGCTGAGCATTTCCGCCACATAGCGGATGTCTTCACCCAGGGCTTCGGCGATAAATTCCGGGGAGTGGCCGATCATGAACAGGCATTCGATAAAGTGTTTGTGGTGCTGGGAGGTAACCAGACCAAAGTTAAAACAGGCGATTTTGCGCCGGCACTGCTCCGGCGGGCGGCCATTGGCGGGTTCCTGTTTCAGGGTGTAGAACTCGGAAGGAATTTCGTAAAAGTCGAGCAAATCAGCAACCTGCTGCCCCCGGGCCAGGTTAAATGACTGATCTTGCTGGATTTCTTCAAGCTCTATCAATAAATCTGTCAGTTCGTAATCGATCATGGTCATACCTCCATGATTCCCCTTGCTCAAGTGTGAATTGGTATTGTTATTGTGTGTTTCAAAATGTAACTGTGTCCGGCTAAGTTATCATATATTCCGTTTGAAGGAAGTAGTTTTCAATTAATTATAAAAAATATACTAATTAACTTAGTCTGCCGAAAATGGCTACTCAACAACCTCAAATTGCAGCTCTTCGCCTTCCTGTTCTTCCTGATTGAATACCCGGGTCTGGCTCCAGTCCTGTTCGCGCTGCGTCGGTGTGCTGGCTGTGTCCCTGTCGGATTCGGGGGCTGGTTTGGGTGCCGGTTCAGGCGCGGGCTGCTGATCGGGCAAACCCAGCGAAGCAAATACTTGATCCACATAGGGTATTTTTTCCAGCCAGCCCAGGGGCCAGCCCTGCTGCTTGCCAATCCACATAAAGAGCCCGGTATTCAGGGTAATCAGCATCAGCGCCAGTACCAGCAGAGCCGGGGTGCTGCTGCGCTGCTTTTTCTTTGGCGCTTCCACCGGTTTGGGTTTTTCCACGGGCCTCCTGGGTGCTTTCGGGGGCGCGGTAATCGCCAACAGCTGCTGGCGGATATCGTCAAAGCTCTGGGGGCGCAGGGTAGGGTCCTGCTGCAGCATGCTGCGCAGCAGGGCTTTCAGGGATTCCGGCAATTTTTTGAACAGGTCATATTCTGTTAGCTGGCCTTCTTCTATTTTTGGCAGGTGCCCGGTGAGCAGCTGATAGAAAATAACCCCCGCTGAATAGATATCCCCCTGGATGGAGGTGGGTTCGCCTTCGATACGGTACCAGTTGCGCTCTTCTTCCTCGTCCTCTTCATAGTGGGGCGGAAAGCCAAAATCCATCACAATGGCTTCGTTCAGATCATTGAACAGAATGTTCTGGGGGCGCAGGTTGCCGTGAATAATGCGGTTGTTATGGGCAAAGGCCATGGCATCGCAGATCTGGTTGGCAATGGTCAGGAAGACATCTGTTTCCATGGGGCGCGCCATGCGCGACTGCAGGTTGCCGCCGGACAGGTATTCCATCACCAGAATAAAAATCCGGTCATTGCGGGTTACCCCGCGGATATTAATGATGTTGCGATGCTTGAGCCGGGACAGCAGCTCCGCCTCGTTGTACCCGGAAAAATCATTGATGCGTTTTTTCAGTACCATCAGGGACTGGTCTTCGCGGTTTTCGTACAGGGATACGGTGCTGTATTCCGTTTCCTTGATAATGTCCAGAAGGCGAAACTTTTCCTTCGGGTCCTGGAACGTGGCCTTGGCTTCCTGCTTCTGCTCCTTTTTAAGGTGAGCCCCTTTAAAGCTTTTTAGCAGCTTGGCAATCAGCTGTTCGGCGGTGGGCCGCTGACTGGGCTCATCCGCCAGGCACTGCATCACGATGGTGTCCAGGGCCTTGGGAATCTTGGGGTTAAAGTGCGACGGGGCAGGGTAGCCGGGCTTGGGCAGTTTTTCGGTGAACATCAGGTAGATGATCACCCCCAGCGAATAGATGTCACTCAGTTCCGAGGTGTATTCCGCACCCTGATGTTGTTCCGGCGCCATGTAGGCGAGGGTGCCCACGGTCATACCTTCTTCGGAACGCTGTTTCAGTTCGGTGTCTTCCGAGAATATCCGGGCTATACCAAAGTCCACCACCCGGGCATTGCCTTCCTTATCAATCAGAATATTGCCCGGCTTGATGTCGCGATGAATAATGCCGTTTTTGTGGGCGTAGGACAGGGCCTTGGCGATCTGGATAATCAGGCGCAGTTTGCGCCGGTCGGCCATGCCTTTTTGCAGGGCCTCTTTGAGGGTCACCCCCTCGATAAAATCCATGACAAAGTAGGGCATGCCATCGCGGGTCAGGCCTTTGTCGATCACCCGGATAATGTGGGGGTGGTCCATGCGGGCAACGATTTTCGATTCCCACTCGAACATTTCCCGGGCTTCGGGAGTGTCGCTCAGGGCAGACTTCAGCACCTTGATCGCCACCGGACGATTCAACGAGGTCTGAATGCCGCGATAAAGCACGGCCATGCCGCCTTCCGCTATGCGCTCAAGCTGTGAAAACCCTTGAAGCTCCATGCCCCAGCCAATGTTTCAGAGTTGAAAAGAGAAACGGCGCAGCAGATCTGAATCTGAGTGCGCCCTGTTCTTAAAGATTAGCTGGAAATCGGCAGGCTGTAGAAAAAAACGCAGAATTATGCGGGTTTTTGGAAGGCGGCTGCTTTTTCTTTAATCAGTTGATTTAAAAGGGAAACCTGTTCTTCGCTATCGTTCAGGCAGGGAATATAGCCAAAGGATTCACCGCCGGCTTCAAGAAACAGGTTTTTGTTTTCCACCTGTATTTCTTCCAGGGTTTCCAGGCAGTCAACGGCAAACCCGGGGCAGATCACGTTGATCTTGCGGGTGCCGGCCCTGGGCAGGGATTTCATGGTTTCGTCCGTGTAGGGCTGCAGCCAGGGTTCGCGGCCAAAACGGGACTGAAAGGTAAGCCGCCATTGATCGTCTTGCAGACCCAGAGCATCCGCCAGCAGCCGGCTGCTGGCCTGGCATTCCACGGGGTAGGGATCGCCCTGGGTGTGGTAGCGCTGGGGGATGCCATGGAATGACATCACCAGTTCATCGGCAGGTTCCTGGTGTTGCGTGTGATTCAGAACGGACTGCTTGAGTGCCTCTATATAAGCCGGGTGCTGGTGGTAATCACGAATAAACAGAATTTCCGGGATATCCGGGCAGGGTTGCAGTTGCTTGGCCAGGGCATCCAGGGTGGCGGCGGTCGTGGTGGCGGAATACTGAGGGTACAGAGGCAGTACAATCAGCTTCTGGATTTTTTCCTGGCGCAGGCGTTTGCTGGCGGCCGTAATGCTGGGGTTACCGTAGGTCATGGCGGGAATAACCGGTACCGGCTGGCCCATGGATTCACTCAAGCGCTGTTCCAGCTTTTCTGCCAGGCTGGTGGTGTAGTGCATCAGCGGGGAGCCGTTCTCTTGCCAGACGCTGGCGTAGAGTTTGGCCACCCGGCCCGGGCGAAAACGCAGAATAAAGCCATGCAGCACCAGCCACCACAGCCAGCGCGGCGCATCCACTACTCGTTTATCCCATAAAAACTCCGCCAGATAGCGGCGCACCGCAGCCGGGGTTGCGGCATCGGGAGTGCCAAGGTTAACCAGCATTACCGCAAAACGGTTGGAAGTCTGATGCTCTGTCACTGTGTTAAACGCCCGTAATCTATAGAAAATTTCTGTTCAGCATTGGGATGAATTGCGGGGAGTGTTGTCGCATAATGTGCCCCACAGCGCAACCTGTGTCTAATGAATAGAGGAGTTAAATCGTGGAATTTCCCAAAATCGGTAACATGGCGCCGGCCTTTACCCTGAAAAACCAGAACGACGAAAAGATCTCTCTCAAGGATTACAAAGGCAAGAAAAACGTCGTGCTGTACTTTTACCCCAAGGCATCCACACCGGGCTGCACCGTGCAGGCCTGCGGCATTCGCGACACCCGTAAGGACTTTGACAAACTGGATACGGTGGTGCTGGGGGTGAGCCCCGATCCGGTAAACAAGATCAAGCGCTTTGAGGAGAAGCAGGAACTGAATTTCGATCTGCTGTCCGATGAAGGCCACAAGATTGCGGATAAATATGGCGTGTGGGGCCCGAAAAAGTTTATGGGGCGTGAGTTCGACGGAATTCACCGGATTACCTTTATTATTGGTAAAGACGGTCGGCTGAAGCACATCATGGAAAAAGTTAAAACCAAAACCCACCATGATGACGTGATGGCTTACATCAAGGAAAACCTGGACTAGGCGGGTTTTATGGGGGAATGGGGTTATCCAATCTGTTTCAGGCAAAAAAGAGAAGCCGAAAAGGCTTCTCATGGCAGATTTCCTCTAGGAAAGGAATCAAAACGCTGAATTCAGTCTTGAGGGGCGTTCAGCTTTTTTATTGTGTGGTTTAAACAAAAAACCGTTTAAACGATTGCTCCATCCCTGGAGGCATCAGCCCACTGCCTGTGGTAAGCGTTGGTTCCCCCCAACGTGTGTTTTCTTATGTTGTTGGGTGCCATTGTAGAGAGATGACAGTCAGCTGTATTTAAGGTTATTGTGAAGGATTGTAACGGAGTGTTTTGGGGCCGGATTGCGGCCTTGAACGGGGGTATCCAGCGGAAATGCTTGAATTAGTGCGTTTCGACAACATACGTGCCGCCTATGCGCTGGCGGATTATCTGAAAGTCATCGGGGTTGCCTGCCAGGTTCAGCCGGAGGGTAACCAGGCGGCTATCTATCTGCAGCATGATGATGACCTGGAAAAAGCCAGAAAAGAACTGCAGGCCTTTATCGACAACCCCATGGATAAAAAGTACCTGTCGGCTTCCTGGGAGCAGGAGCCTGATAGCGCCAGTCGCCCGGACATGGAGCGCTTCTATAAAGATATCAATCAGAAAATGAATGGTGAAAACACCAGTCGCTGGCGCCAGACCGGCCTGTTCACCAAGTTTATTATTGGCGTATGCGCGGTCGTGTTTTTGCTCACCGCCTTTGGCACCAATCTGAATATGGTGCGGCATTTCTTTTTCTTCAATTACATGGGGCAGATGTATGACATCACCCAGGTGTACCGCTGGGTTACGCCGGTGTTTCTGCATTTTGGTTTTTTGCATTTCGCCTTTAATTTGCTGTGGTGGTGGGATATCGGTTCGGTGATCGAACGCTTCCAGGGCAGCCGCCGGTTGATGGTGATTTTTATGGTGCTGGCGGTGGTGCCCAACTTTGTGCAGTTTCTGGCGGCGGGTAATCGCTTTGGGGGCTTGTCCGGTGTGGTGTATGGCGTGCTGGGGTACGTATGGGTGTATGGCCGCCTGCGGCGCACCTATCCGTTGCAACTGCGCCCGGTGATTATTTATATGATGGTGGGCTGGATGTTGATTGGCTTTTCCGGTGCGCTGGATGAAGTGGTGGGCCCCATGGCGAACGAAGCGCATCTGGCGGGGCTGGTGTCTGGTGTCTTACTGGCATTAATGTATGCCCTGAAGGACAGCGTGAAAGATGCCGGTGCCGACAAATCCTGAGCGTAAACCTTAGCCGTAAAAGCGGGTAGCGATTTCCTCATAGTTGGCCACGATACGGCTCAGGTAACTGCTGGTTTCGGCAAAGTTCGGCAGGGTGCCATAACGGGTGTAAAGCGCTTCATCGGTCCAGGTGCGTGACAGCCCGGCGTTATAGGCGGCCGCGGCTGAGAGTATATTGCCGTTTCTTACCCTGAGTGCATTGGCCAGCATATGCACCATGGCGTTGATGGGTTTGCGATAAGTAAAGCGTTCATCAAAGCCGGTAAAGAAACCGGTTTCGCCGAATATATCGTTGTTGCCCAGCTCTTTGATGTTGGTTTCCACATAGTCCAGATAATGGTTTCTGGCGTTGGTAATTTCCTTGTTGATTTCTTCTAAGCGGCGATTGCGTTCAATCTGTGATTGCGCTTCTTTCATGCCGAATTTGCCTTCCGCCAGCCAGGCCAGTGCGGTGTTCAGATCAAAGGCTACCTTATCACGGCTTTGCTTGCGGAACTGGCTGCGCTTGCCGATCAGTGCATGGTATTCATCAAGTGAGCCGGCCAGTTCCGGTTTGCGATAGGGCGGCTTGTGATGTTCCGGCAGACTGCCGGCAATAATCATGTTGTAGGCACGGGTGGCTGTACCGGGCATGAACTGGCAGACACCGGCAGCCAGTGAGGCAGACATGGCGAATTCACAGAACAGGGATTCTGCCATGATCTGTGACATGACCCAGGCAGGATCCACCGGGTGCAGGGATTTGTGCTCTTCAATGGCCTGACCCACCCAGTAAACGATATTGGTGATGCGTTTTTCAAAATCGATTTTTTCGAAGGGCAATTCCCAGAACTGCAGTGTCATTTTGCTGTAGTGGGCTTCCAGGGTTTCCAGCACAGCCCGGCTTAAACGAAACCTGTCATCGCCAGAAAGCCGGGTGGGTTTTTCTTTATCCAGAAGGAAACGTAGTGGTTGGGCACTGGCGTCGGTGGCCATAACGGATCCGACAAGCACGACCTGACAAAAATGCCTGCGTTGCATCTGAGCTATTTAACTCCTGTTAAATGAAAGTCTTCGAAAGTCTTCAGAACCTGTTAGAGCCCGACTGGCGGCGAAGGTTCACTGCCGCCTCTTCCAGCCAGTTCATCAGGTCGTCTTCCGGCATGGGGCGGGCATAAAGAAAACCCTGCAGGCCATCCACCTGGCGCTGTTTTAACAGCGTTGCCTGGGCTTCAGTTTCCACGCCTTCGGCAATCACATCAAACTCCAGGTGTTTTGCCATGGCGATAATAGCGTCTATGATAGCGGTGTTATCGGTTGCCGCATCGATAGGGTTCACAAAGCAGCGATCTATTTTCAGTTCGTCAATGGGCAGGGAATGCAGGTACCCCAGGGAAGAATAACCGGTACCAAAATCATCGATAGAAAAGCGGTATCCCTGATCCCGTAACCGGTTGATTTTTTCCACGGTGCTCTCAATATCCTCCAACAGCATGCTTTCGGTAATTTCCAGTTTGATCTGTTGTGGCGAAATGCCGCAGTCGGTCAGCGTATCGTTCAATGATTTTTCCAGTTGATGATTGCGGAACTGGACTGCGCTGATATTGATTGAAAGGGTAAAGCCGTCATCAATAGCGCCGGTTTCCTGCAGTCGGTTGAGCAGGTGGCAGCCGTCCTTGAGCACAAAAGCCTGCAGCTGGTGAATCAAACCGCTGCGTTCTGCAACGGGTATAAACTGCACCGGTGGAATCATGCCGCTTTCCGGGTGCTGCCAGCGAATCAGGGCTTCAACACCTATCAGCCGATGATCGCAATCCAGCTGGGGCTGAAAGTAGGTGGTAAAGCCGTTGTCATCAATGGCAGCAAGAATATCTCCTTCAATTTTCAGGCGCTGGTCAATCACCAGCTGCAGTTCCGGATCAAAAAAGGACAGCCGGTTACCGCCCTGGGTTTTGGCGCGATACATGGCAGTGTCGGCCCGTTTCAGGGCTTCATCGGCGGTCACGCCGGTATGTAGCAAGGAGATACCGATACTGCCGCCAAGGCGGTATTCAGAACCATGGAGCGGAAAGGTTTCATTCAGGCGCCGCAGTAATTTCTGGGCCACCTGCTTGGCTTCTTCAATTACATACTCGGCAGAAGCAGAAGTGCTTTCCAGCAGCACCACGAATTCATCGCCGCCCTGCCGCGCCAGAGTGTCGGCGGCTCGCAGTTCGGGTTTGAGTCGGGCGGCCACCTGCTGTAACAGCTCGTCCCCCACGTTGTGACCCAGGGAATCGTTAATGCGCTTAAAGTCATCCAGATCCAGAAACAGCAGGGCACCGTTCTGCTTCTCCCGGGTAACCTTTTCAATGATCTGCTGCAGCCGGTCCATCAGCAGGCGGCGGTTGGGCAGATTGGTGAGCGGGTCGTAAAAGGCCAGCTCCTCAATCTGTTGTTGCGCCAGTTTCTTATCGGATATATCCCGGGCCATCCAGAGTACATGTTTTTGCTGGGGCTGATCCGGTAAATAGTGGTTGATCACCGATGTCCGGGCTTCAAATGTGCAGCAACCCCGGGGCACTTCAAGCTCATATTCGTACACCTGCATCTTGTTTGTCTGCAGTGTCTTGTGAACTACCCGCATAATGTCGTCCGCCTGTTTTCGCGGGAGCAGGTCGTGGACTTTCTGGCCGATAATCTGATCGCTGGGCACATACAACAGTTCTTCATTGCTGCCGAAGATATCCACATAGGTGCCTTCTTCATCCAGCACAATCGTAATATCGGGGATTACGGCAATCAGTGCCTGCAGCTGCTCGTTGGCGTTGCGGATCCGCCGGGTCAGTTCCTGGGTTTCCTGATGGTTGCGGTGTCTTTCAATGGCGAGGCCGGACAAATGGGAAAAACGATCAATGAGGTTCAGGTGTGCCCGGTGAGGCGTTTCCGGATGGGTGTAATAAATGGCAAAACTGCCCAGCACCTGATTGCCCGAAGAGAGAATGGGGGTTGACCAGCAGGCCCGCAGGCCTTCATTCAGAGCAAATTCCTTGTAGTCTTCCCACAAGGGATCGGTTGCTATGTCTTCAACTATAATCTGCTTGCGCAGGTAACAGGCGGTGCCACAGGAACCGGCCACAGGGCCGATGGGTGAACCGTTGATAATATCAGTATAGGTCTGGCTCAGTCGCGGACTGGCACCGTGCCACAGGCAGCCATCGTGCAGCAACAGGATGGAAGCCCTGGCATCTGTGTCGGCCAGAATCGCCTCGATTTGCTGGCATATGGCTTCCAGGCAGCCCTCAAGCGGATCTCCCAGAGCGATTTTGTCTATGATTTTGTGTTGCGCTTCCAGCAGCGCTGAAATCTTGTCGTTTGACATAAAAACCTGATCAAGCTTCTCCGTTGCCTGAACGGTTACTTATAGCACACTCTCGTCCGGCATGACGATGCGCCCGAATAATTTACTCAGGGAAGATCAATCACCCGCTGCCAGTTATCGGGATACTGCAGGTTGTCGGGGGCTTCCGGATCCCAGGACACATCAAAGGCGTACAGACGGTTGTCGGTAATCCGGAATACCGAATAATGGCCCCGCCGGTCGCTGTTGTAACTCAGGTAGTAGGGTGACCCCACATTAAACACGGGAATACCTTTCCAGGTATAGGCGGACGTGGCATGGGCGTGTCCGTGGAGGTAGGCAATAATGTTGTAATCTTTAATTTCCTCGTACAGCGCATCGATTTGTTCGCTGTCCCATTCAAAGGTTTCCCAGGGGCCGTAGTGAGACATGATAATGACTTTTTTATCGGTGCCCGCCACGTGTTCGGCAAGATCATTCTTTAAAAAGGTCAGCGCCATTCTGGGATTGCGTACGCCATGTACCTGGTGTTGCGGATCAACGTCTGACGGCACCAGATTAAGCTGCACAAAATGGATATTGTCCCAGTCCCAGGAATAGTGGCCGTCGGTATCCGGTGCGGTGTTGGTCAAGCCCACACGGTAGGCGTTACGCTTGCTGACCGAATCCGCCACCGGGTGAGCTTTCAGTAATCGGTAACCGATATTGTTCCATTCAAAAAAGTCATGGTTGCCGTAGCCTTCGAACAGGGGAAATTCCACATCGCGGTTACCACACAGTCCGTATATGCGGGTAAAGCCGCCGTATTCGTTTTCGGAAAACAAGCGCCCGTCGCGGCCGTTCTGGGTAATGTCGCCGTTCATGATAATGCCGCGAATGTTGGCTACTGGCTCGTTCACGCCCAGGGCAAACCAGTCCAGCTGATCGTTGGCTTCATTCAGGGCAATCTTGTGAAGGTCATTTTTATCTTCAGCGCCGCCGCCAAACTGGGTGTCGCCAAAAGCAATAAAGGTGACATCCGTGATTCCGGGTCCGGCCCAGTAGTTTTCCACCGGGGGCTGATCTGTGGAGAGGCAATCATCCACCCCGTAATCATCAATACAGCCGGTCAGGCCGAAGGAAAGCGTCATCAGAGCCAGGGATCTGGCAAGGGTTTTATTGGGCAGCATGGCGGTAAGCCTTTGATTTTTATTGTTTGTTTATAACAGCTGTTGTTATTGGGTTATCCAACAGTCTTAAAGGTACCATAGTTCCGTTACAGGGGTGTAGCCAAGGGGTGTAGCAAATCTGTTACCGTGCGTAAGTGCCCTGAGGCAGGTTCCGGACCCTTTGCATCATTCCTCTGCTGATTAGGCTAAACTAATGGGTCTCCGTGATTGAATTTTGGTTGCCCGGCCACCTTGCCTGTTTATGACCCGACTTAATTGTGACTCGACTTTTTTATGAAGTGTCGTTTTGAATCTTACAGATTGAATCATTGCGTTGTGGCCGTACTGCTGCTGTGCGCATTGCTGATATCTGTATTGAGTAGCGGCAATGCCCGGGCAATGGTGAAAGACATACCCCTGGAGTCACTGGCCTACCTTAAAGATCCCGATGCCCGTCTGGACATTCAGGCATTACTCGAACACCCGCAACCGTGGAACAGTGTGTCGGGCGATAATCTTAACCTGGGATTTACCTCCGATACTGTGTGGGTGCGGTTTTACGCGCCGCCGGTGCCAGAGAAGGATGAATACCTGCTGGAAGTGGCAAACCACAAGTTGACGGAAATCCAGGTGTTTGTTGCCCATCAGGTGAATGGCGCCTGGCAGATTCAGGAAAGCTATCAGGCGAGCGATGATCTGCCGTTGTCGCAACGCATTTATCCACACCGGCATTTTATTTTTCCAATGCCTCTGGACAGTGAATCCGCCAGCCTGGTGCTGCTGAAAATCAACAACAACTACCCCATGAAGATCCCGCTCAATCTGATGAACGAAGCAGCCTTTCATCAGCATGACGTGGATCGCTCCCTGTTTCACGGTATCTATTTTGGCACCGTGCTGATCATGGCCTTCTATAACCTGTTTATCTACTTCTATGTAAAAGATAAAAGTTACGCCACCTATGTCATCTTTATCGTTTTGTTTGCCGCCATTGTTGCGGTGGACAAGGGCTTGGCATCCCAGTATCTGTGGCCCGATCACATGGAAAATGATTTTAGTATTTACGTGGTGCTGGTTGCGCTGGGGGCGGCATCCAGTGTCTGGTTTACTGTCAATTTTCTTTCTCTGGCGCACTATGCACCGCGCATGTTGCGGGGGTTTTATTGTTTGATGGGGTTTTGGCTGTTACTGGCGCTGGTGGCCGTGGTGTTGCCGTCGATCTGGGTGTTGATGATCGAAATGATTGTGCTGCTACCCGGTGGTGCGGCCTTGTTGTGGGCCGGGATTTATACCTGGCGCAAGGGAGTGGCTGCGGCACCTTATTATAGTATTTCCTGGTGTGTGGTGATCTTTGGCGTGTTTATTTATTCATCCTACCTGCTGGGCCTGTTGCCGGTGTCACTGGTGACGGAATATTCGCTGCAGGTAGGCAATATTATCGAGGCCACGCTTTTGTCACTGGGCCTGGCCCACCGAATTAAAGTACTGGATGAAGAAAAGCAGCTGGCCCATGCCAAGTCCGAGGCCAAAAGCGAATTCCTTGCCACCATGAGCCACGAAATCCGTACGCCCATGAACGGCATTCTGGGTATGGCGCAGTTACTGCGGGATACCCGCCTTACTCAACAGCAATCCAGTTACATCAGCACCATTCTGGGAAGCGGACAAACATTGCTGACGGTACTGAACGATATTCTGGACTATTCAAAGATTGAGGCGGGCAAACTGGAAATGGAACACATCCATTTCAATGTTCGCCGGCTGGTGGATGAAACCGCCGGTGTGTTTGCCGTAAAAGCCACGGAAAAAGGCGTGTATTACAACACTTATGTTGGCCCCCGGGTGCCAATTAAAATAAAGGGTGATCCCACCCGGGTACGTCAGATACTCACCAATTTCCTCAGTAATGCCTTTAAATTTACCAGTGGTGGCAAGGTAACCATTCACGTGAACCGCGAGGCAGATAACCGGCAATTGCGGTTTGAAGTGCGGGATACGGGTATAGGTATTTCTGACGACAAGCTCCATTGTGTGTTTGAGGAATTCACCCAGGCCGACAGTTCCACCAGCCGGCAATACGGCGGTACCGGGTTGGGGCTGCCTATTTCCAAACGCCTGGTGGAAATGATGGGGGGCGCAATCGGTGTGAACAGTACGGTGGGCGAAGGCTCGGTATTCTGGTTTTCGTTACCCATCAAGGGTGAAATTCCCTTTGATCGCCTGCCGCAAAATAACGATACGCCGGATATGGAACAGTTCCGGTTTTTGCAGATTTCTCCGGATCAGGAATTTCTATCCCAGACTCAGGCCTACAGTGAATTCTGGCGTTTTGAACTGGTATGTCAGCGTTCCATTCATAATGCTGTGCGTAATATCGGTGACACGGCACCGCCATTTGATTACCTGATTGTGGATCAGTACAGCGAGGATTTTTCCTACGAGGCGGTGAGCCGGGAATTAATGAAACAGCCCTGGGCAAAAAACTCACAACTGATTCTGACCATGAAGCCGGGGTCGGACCGCATGGCCTTTGAGCAGATGAAGCCAACCCCCTGGATAGAGGAATACCCGGTAAGCATTACCCGGATACAATTCCGTTTTCTGGGCAGGCAGGGTGTGCGCCTGAGCCGGCCGGGCAGTGCCGATGTGGCGGTGGATTTTACCGATATGCGGGTGTTGCTGGTGGAAGACAACCCGGTGAATGCCAAGGTGGCATCAGCCTTTCTGAAAAAGCTGAAGATTACGGCCAAAGCCGTGGACAGTGGCGAGGAAGCGCTGGAGTTGGTGTGCCACGAAAAACGCGAGTTTGATCTGATTCTGATGGACTGCGAAATGCCGGGTATTGATGGCTACACCACCGCCAAGCATATTCGTGACTGGGAGCTGTTACATCATCGCGAGCCGGTAAGAATCTGTGCCTTGAGTGCCCATGCCATGGAATCCCATAAAACCCGCTGCCTGGATGCGGGCATGAATGATTTCCTCAGCAAGCCGCTGGTGTTTGAAGAACTGCAGGAAAAAGTGGCATTCGCCTTCAAGGAATCCCGTTCAGAACAATCGGTGGAATAGCCTCAGGCTGCGGCCGTTTTATTTCAGATCCTTTATTTCAAATCTTTATGGGTGCCATCACAAAAGGGTGGCGTTTGGGTTTGTTTGCAGCCGCAAAAGTACACGTACTGGTTTTTCTCTGCGGTAAATTTTACCGGGCTGAATTCCGTTCCCTTATGGGATCCGTCACAAAAAGGCTGGTTATTGCTTTTGCCACAGGCGCACCAGAAATAGTGCTTGCCTTGCTCCACTTCTACCACAAAAGGGTTCTTGTGTTCGGCTGCTGACATGGTCCGGCTCCCTGAAGGCGGCTGAATGCAGGATTCAGCCGCACAAAGATGAATAGGCTCCCGGTTAGTTTAGACCCATACAGTTGGCGTAGAAAGTTGTGGTGGCAGGCCAGTCGGAAAACACGCCCAGCACGCCCACGTCTTTTGCCAGTACATCCAGTACGTTGTAGGTGTCGCCGTCATTGTTGATGGCGCTGCTGATGCTCTGGTGATACCAGCCGCCACCTTCCGACAGGGGGCCGTCCCGTTCCAGTGTCCAGGTAATAATGTCCAGGCCGGCATTTTTTGCGTAGCGGGCATAGTCGGACATCACGATGTTGTTGTTCGCATCCAGAGTCAGCAGGGCCCACAGGGGGGGAGCGACAATGCGCACACCCTGTGCAGCCAGGGAATCCATATCCTGCTGGGAAGGCATAAAGCCGGCGTCGCTATACATCCGGTCATCCAGAAACACGGCCTGGCGACCAAAGCGGGGTTCCTGGTCCAGCCAGTAAAGCACATCCGCCAGGTTGAAAGACTGGGCCCAGACCTTTTTCGGGTGAATGCCGGCTTCCTTGTATTCATCAATCATCTGTTGGGCATAGTCTTCCTGGGTGTAGTCGCCTTCAAAGGGCATGGGCACGCTGGGGGCTTTCAGTTCCGGGGTAAATTTGCGCCCCGCGTTTTTGATCAGCGCAATGCTTTCTTTGTGGGTAACAAGTGTGCCGCAGGCCGAATACAGGTCTGTACGCCAGTCGGCCGTGCCCTGCATGTAATCTTCCACCGTGGTGGCATTGGGATTGGCCGCGTCCATCTTGCCGCACAGGGTGCGGAATTCTTCCAGGGTAATATCGCTGGTGCAACAGCGGGCGCTGGCGGTTTTGCCGCTGGCGGGATCCGCCGGGCTGAAGGGTTCGGAACACTTGTCCGCCAGAGGCGTGGCAAGAATGTTGGTGGTGGTGTGCAGGTCGCACTGGGAATGGCGGCAAACCAGTTCGCGATCCTTGGTAAAGGTTACGTCGCATTCAATAATGCCGGCGCCCATTTTGGCGGCAGCCTCGTAGGATTCTTTGGTGTGCTCCGGAAATTGCAGTGGCGCACCACGGTGGCCGATAGAAAAGTCTGTTTTTTTAAAGACGGTGGTGCTGCCGGCGCATTGTTTGAGGGCGTCTTTTAAACGGCCTTCATCCATATCTTCCAGCAGGTAAAAAGGGCGGGGGCCCAGTTGCGCGGTTTTTCCCGGCATTTTGGTGATTTTGCCCCACAGGTTCAGTAACAGCGAGGCGTCGTAACCGCCGGCCTGTGCAGGTGTTGACAGTAAAGCCGTGGCAGAAAGCAAAACAGCCACCGACAGCGATAGCAGAGTTTTCATGTGGTTCTCCAGACGAGTGATTGGGTGTTTGTTATTCACCGGCACGAATTGGCCGGTGCATAACACCCTAAAAAACGCCTGTTGCTTTCTTGTAGTGTTTTAATGACAGCTGAATTAACTTTTGCTCTTTAGTTTATTCTTTGTTCTGCAACCTGATCTACCATTCACCGGTATTTTCCATGGAACGCCAGGGCTCCCGGGGTGGCAGTGAATCCCCTTTTTGCAGCAGTTCAATGGAAATATTATCCGGCGAACGCACAAAGGCCATATGGCCATCGCGGGGTGGGCGGTTAATGATAACGCCGTTATCCATGAGCTTTTGGCAAAGTGCGTAAATATTTTCTACGCGGTAGGCCAGATGGCCGAAATTTCTGCCGCCCTGATACTCTTCCGGATCCCAGTTGTAGGTTAATTCCACCATGGGCGCTTTGTCGTCGGATCTTGCCCGCTCCATGTCATCCGGCGCCGCAAGGAATACCAGGGTAAAGCGGCCCTTTTCGCTGTCTTTGCGGCTCACTTCCTGCAGGCCCAGCAGGTCGCAGTAAAAGTGCAGGGATTTCTCAAGGTTTGCCACCCTGACCATGGTGTGCAGGTATTGCATATCGTCCTCCTAATCCTGTCGAGCGGATTCTGTTTGTATCAGTTCCAGCCCTTTGCGATACAAGGTCCAGGACATGATACCAGCCGCCAGGTTGCCGATTAAAGCGCCTGTCATCAGGCCTTCAATGTCTGCCAGTAGCGCGCCCACCCACAAAAAGGGCAGGTAACAGGCAAACAGACGCAAACTGGAAATGGTTAACGCCCGCATGGGCAGGCCCATGGCATTGCAGACTGACACCATGATCATGCAGGTGCCCAGGGCGCCATAACTCAGGGGGACTCTCAGCAGATAATCTTTCAGAATGTCGCTCACCGAATCATCATCCGCAAAGATATCGGACACCAGTCCGGAGGACACCAGCCAGATCAGGGCAATGACCAGTTGCCATACCAGCACAAACTGGATGGCTGTTTTTACCAGCGAGCGGATTTTATGGATCTCACCGGCGCCCAGGTAGCGCCCCACCATGGGAGGCATGGACATGGTCAGGGCCAGCACTACCACAATGGAGAAAAATTCCATACGGGTGCCCAGCCCCCAGGCCGCCACCGCCGACGCCCCAAAGCCCGCCACCAGTGCCGTGGCCAGGGTGGAGCTGATGGCCGGCAGCAGCTGACTGATCATGGCGGGCCCCATGATTTTGCTCAGACGTTTGATGGCGCCCTGAACGGAAAAAGCCACAAACTGAAAACTGAACCAGTGATGTTTGACCAGCCGCGGATAAATCACCAGCGACCCCAGAATAAAGGAAGTGAGGGTGGCCAGTGCTGCACCGGGCAGGCCCCAGTCCAGCACAAAAATATAGATGGGATCGAGAGCAATATTAAAGAGACTGGTGGCCACCATTATCATGCCCGGCAGCATGGTGTTGCCGTGTGCCCGGCACAGGCTGTAGCCAAAGTAGAGCATGGCCCCTACCCAGGCACTGCACAGCCAGGGAATCCAGAAACTGTCGATCACCGGCAGCAATTCCGGCTCTGCGCCCAATGCCAGCACAATGGGGTGGCGAAAGGCCCACAGGGCCAGGCAGAGAATGGCGATCAGTACGGCGCCGATCATCAGCACCACGCCCCCGAGCTTGGCGGCTTCGGATTCATCACCCCGGCCCAGGGTTTGCGAAATCACGGCAGTGGTGGCAATACCCAGGCCCACCTGAATGCCGATAATGGCCTGGTACATGGGAATGGTAAAACCCAGCGCCGCCAGCGGCTCCAGCCCCAGCTGGCCGATAAATATGCTGTCCACCAGCTGAAAGCTCATCAGCGACAGCACGCCAAACAGCATGGGCAGCGTCATTTTAAACAGCTGCCGGGGCTGTGACAGGGGTTCGCTGAGTGTGTCGCCGGATTGGGTTGTGGTTGTCATAGAGATCCTTACCTGAGTGGGGCGCAGTGTAGCACGAAGCCCCGGGCCCGGAGCGGAAGTCTATGTTTCACCGGCGGTACAATCCGTCATCAGCGCCGCCCCGGCACCATAAGAGCGCAGCGCCTTATTCCCCGGTGAGCGTTGCAGATCTCCGGGGTACGGCACATACTAAAACCTGATGCTGAAACGGCAGTGAACCAGGCGATAGCAACCCATACCAACAAGAAAATTAAGGAATCAGCGTGGAAAGCCGGAATGTCAAAACTGTTATTGATGCCAAAGCTCTGGTGGAAAAACGCGGACTGTCCCATGTGAAAGTCGGGGTTTACGATATTGATGGCGTACTGCGCGGCAAATACATGTCGCGGGAAAAGTTTTTTTCCGCGCTGGAAAACAATTTCGGCTTTTGCGACGTGGTACTGGGCTGGGACCTGCGGGACCAGCTGTACGATAACGTCAAGTACACCGGCTGGCACACCGGTTACCCCGATGCCCCCACCCGGATTCTGCCGGACAGTTGCCGGGAGCTTCCGTTTGAAGACGACGGCCTGTTTTTTCTGTGCGAATTTGCCGATGCTGCCGAGGCTATCTGCCCCCGGGGCGTCTTGAAGCGGGTATTGCAGCGGGCCCGGGATCAGGGCCTGGAATTCTATGCCGGTTTTGAGTATGAATTTTTTGTGTTTAACGAAACCCCCGATTCCATTCGCGAAAAACTGTACCGCAATCTGCAGCCCATGGCGCCCGGGGAGTTCGGTTATTCCGTGATACGCAACAGCGTGGGCAGTGAAACCTATCGCGCCATATTACAGCTGGCCCAGACCATGGACTTTCCTCTGGAAGGGCTCCATGAGGAAACCGGCCCCGGTGTGCTGGAAGCCGCCATCGGTTACGATCAGGCGCTGGCATCGGCCGACAAGGCCGGCCTGTTCAAAACCTTTGTAAAGATCGATGCCCAGCGTCGTGGCCAGCTGGCCACCTTTATGGCGAAATGGTCGCCGGAATATCCGGGGCAGAGTGGCCACATTCATATTTCTGCCCGCAACAGCGACGGCGTGCCGGTGTTTTATGATGGCACCCAGCCCGGTAATGTGAGCGATACCATGCGCCACTTTCTGGCCGGCCAGCAAAAGCTGATGCCGGAACTGCTGGCCATGATCGCCCCCACGGTAAATTCCTACCGCCGCCTGATTCCCGGGTTCTGGGCGCCCACCGAGGCCAGCCTGGGGGTGGATAACCGCACCTGCGCATTGCGGGTGATTCCCGGTGAAGCCAAATCCCAGCGCATGGAATTCCGGGTGGCAGCCTCCGATGCCAATCCCTATATTGTGCTGGCAGCGGCCATCGCTTCCGGCCTGTGGGGTATCGAGAACAAGGCCGAGCCCGATGGTTGGGTAACGGGCAATGCCTATGAGCAGGACTTTCCCGATCACCTTAAGCTGCCGGCTACACTGTGGGATGCGGCCCAGCGCCTGAAACAATCGGACGCTGCCCGTGACTTTTTCGGCGATGCGTTTGTGGACCATTTTGCGGCCAGTCGGGAATGGGAGGAGCGCGAATTCCGCAAGCATATATCCGACTGGGAACTGGCCCGTTATTTTGAAATCATCTGAGCGTTCACGCTGAATCACGAACGCCTGCAGGAGTAATGAGTGGAAACCTTTGACACCTTTTCCCCGATCGATAACAGCATTTTGCTCACCACCGCTTATGCGCAGAATGCTGACATTCAGAAAGCGCTGTCGCAGGCCACACAGGCCCAGATCAAATGGCGCCAGACACCTCTGAGTGAACGGGCGGAAATCTGCCGCAAGGCGCTGGCTTATTTTGAAACGAACAAGGATGACATCGCCGAAGAGATTACCCGGCAGATGGGCCGGCCGGTGCGTTATGGCGCTGGTGAGATGGCGGGGCTGCAGGAGCGCGGCCACCATATGATAGATATTGCCGAACGCAGTCTGGCGGATCTGGGTTTTTCGGACAAGACCGGCTTTAAACGGTTTATCCGACGCGAGCCGGTGGGGCTGGTGTTTGTGCTGGCGCCCTGGAATTATCCTTACCTGACTGCCGTTAATACCCTGATTCCTGCCCTGATGGCAGGTAATACCGTTATCCTCAAACACTCGGCACAAACCCCCTTGTGTGCAGAGCGTTTTTTTAAAGCCTTTGAGCAGGCGGGATTACCTGAAGGGGTTTTCCAGTATCTGCACTTAACCCATGGACAGGTGGAAAAATTGGTACAGGCGCCGGAAGTGAATTACGTAGCCTTTACCGGCTCTGTCGATGGCGGTAAAAAAATGGAAGCGGCAGCCTGCGGGCGCTTTCTGGGGGTGGGCCTGGAGCTGGGTGGCAAAGATCCCGCCTATGTCAGAGCCGACGCCGATCTGGATTACAGCGTGGCAGGCCTGGTGGATGGGGCTTTCTTCAATTCCGGGCAAAGCTGTTGTGGTATTGAACGTATTTATGTGGATCAGTCCCTGTATCATCGTTTTCTGGAGGCGTTTGTAGCGCTCACTGAACAATACGTGCTGGGGAACCCGCTGGAAGAAAACACCACCCTTGGCCCGGTAGTGTCGCTCAAAGCGGCTGATTTTATTCAGGCCCAAATGGAAGAAGCCATTGCCGCCGGCGCCGTGGCTTGCGTAAATACCGAAAAATTTGCCGGGGTGACCGATCCACTGGCGCGAAATTACATGGCGCCACAGGTACTCACAGGCGTAAACCACCAGATGCGTATCATGACGGAAGAAACCTTTGGTCCTGTCGTGGGTATCATGCCGGTCAGTTCCGATGAAGAGGCCCTGCAACTGATGAACGACAGCCCCTACGGCCTGACCGCATCACTATGGACAAAAGATCTGACCATGGCGGAAAAGCTGGGGGCCCGGTTGCAAACCGGTACTGTGTTTATGAACCGTTGCGATTATCTTGACCCGGCCCTGGTGTGGACGGGCGTAAAAAATACCGGGCGGGGTGGGACTCTGTCCGAGCTGGGCTATCACGGGCTTACCCAGCCCAAGTCCTACCACCTTAAATTTGATATTAACAGCTGACAGAACCATGATCTGTTGGGTGAGGCAGAAGTAATGAGTCATTCGTTTCGTGGCAAGTGGAACTATCCCACACCGATTGTGTTTGCACCCGGCGAGATTGAGCGCCTGCCGGAGCATTGTGCGGCTATGGGAATCAGCAAACCTTTGATAGTGACTGATAGTGCCCTGGCTGCACTGGATTTTTTTAAGGGCTGGCTCGCCCGGCTGGGTAATCAGGGGTTTGCGTATCAGCTGTTTACCGATGTTAAGCCCAATCCGACCGGCGCCAATGTTACCGCTGGTGTGGATTCTCTGCGGAATAATCATTGTGATGGCGTGGTGGCCGTAGGCGGTGGCAGCGCTCTGGATGCCGGCAAAGCCGTTGCGGTGATGGCGCACCAGACGATTGACCTGTTTGATCTGGAAGACGTGGGCGACAATTATCTCAAGGCCGATGAAAACGCCATGGCCCCGTGCATTGCCATTCCCACGACGGCGGGCACCGGTTCTGAAGTAGGCCGCGCCTCGGTGATTCTGGATGAAAAGGTACAGGTAAAGAAAATTATTTTTCACCCCCGTATGCTGCCGGGCCTGGTGATTGCCGATCCGGAACTCACTTTTGGCTTACCGCCCCATTTAACGGCGGCAACCGGTATGGATGCCTTTATTCACAGTTTTGAAGCCTTTTGTTCGCCGGGGTTTCACCCCATGGCGGATGGTATAGCGGTAGAAGGCATGCGCTTGATCTGGCAATGGCTGGAAACCGCCTGTGCCGATCCGCAACATCTGGAAGCCCGCAGCCAGATGCTGGTGGCTTCCAGCATGGGGGCGACGGCCTTTCAGAAAGGCCTGGGTGCCGTGCATGCCCTGGCGCATCCATTGGGTGCCCTGTACGACAAACATCACGGTTTGCTGAACGCCATTCTGCTCCCCTATGTGATGCTGGCCAATAAAGAAAAAATTGCTGATCGTATCCGTTATCTGTGCCGTTGCCTGGATATTCCGGGTGGTGAATTTGATGATTTTTTTGCGGCGGTGCTGGCCTTTCGGAAACGGTTGGGCATTCCCGCTACCCTGGCGGATATTGGTATTGATGACGCCCAGGCCGACAAGGTAGCAGCCATGGCCATTGCTGATCCTTCGTCCGGTGGCAACCCGGTTAAGTTGACGGTGGAAGACTACAAAGCGGTATTTTTGTCTGCCGTTAAAGGCAAACTGTTATGAGTCTGAAAATCGGCATACTGGAAGCGGATCATGTGGCGGACCACCTCAGGGTAAAACACGGCACTTACCCCGAGATGTTCACCCGCTTGTTGCAGGCCGCGGATGATACGGTTCAGTGCGATACTTTTACGGTGATTGACGGGATTTACCCCAAAGAGATTCGTTCCTACGATGGATTTTTAATTACCGGTAGCCGGTTCAGCGCCTACGACAGCGAAACCTGGATTGCCAAACTGATCAGTTACGTTAAAGAGTTGTACCGGGCACGCAAGCCGCTGGTGGGCATTTGTTTTGGCCACCAGGTAATCGCCCAGGCGTTGGATGGCGCTACCGAAAGAGCCCGGCAGGGTTGGGGGGTGGGCGCTCACAAAGCACGGCTCTATTACAAACCCCAATGGATGAAAACCCAGCCTCCCGGGAACGAGTTCACCCTGCTGGTAAGCCATCAGGATCAGGTGGTAAAGCTGCCCAAACATGCGGCCTTGCTGGCGGGCAGTGTGTTTTGCCCCAATGCCATGTATCAGCTGGGGGAAACCATACTGACCTTTCAGGGGCACCCGGAATTCAACAAGGACTATTGTCGCGGTTTAATGGACATGCGCCACGATCAGCTGGGCCGCGATATCTATAAAAAAGGCGTTGAATCACTCAACGAATCCACTGACTCCGAACTGGTGGCCAAATGGATCGTTGAGTTTTTCCTTTATAACAAGCAGCAGCCCTGAACCGGTGTGGTCAGGGTGTTATAGCAATCCGGGAATCAGCGCTTTCCGGTTACCGGGGTAATCAGGGAAAGTTTCCCGATACCAGCGGTGGTGGGAAACCGCCCTGGGCCCCAGGTTGCAGATAGTGAAAAACGCAAACACCAGTCCGGCTGGCGTCCAGCTCATCATGGCCCAGCCGGTCCACAATACAATCTCACCAAAATAGTTGGCCGCGGACACAAAGCGGAACATGCCGCCGTTGGGAATCTTGTAGCCGGTTTCCCCGGGCTTTCTTAACTTAATCAGCACGGAATCCGAGTGGAAGTTAATAATCCAGCCGCTTACCGCCACCACAAGTCCGACAATAAAGCGCGGGTCAGACAGCCAGGCTGCCGTGGCCAGGTGCTCCATATGGCCCACGGCATAAGCGTTAATAAAACCGTTGGCAGAATTGAATACCAGGCCAAAATATACGGTTTCCATGGGAAGGCGCTTGTTACTGGCTTTCATGCGCATGGGGTAAATCAGTGCCCGGTAAATGTAGTGACACTGCCACAAGCCAAACAAAACATAGGTTGCCGGGTTCAGGTTGGTGGCGGCCGCGGTTAACCAGAACACAATGGCAAACGAAAACCACTGGGGCGCTTCAAAAATCAGCCAGCCTTTGCGTTCATCAATGGTGTTCTTCTGATTGGGCTTCATGTAGCGGCCGTAGCGGTTGGGCTTTTTGGTGGTACTCCACCAGGTGATTAAACCCAGCAGGGTGATCACTACCATCAGGCCAATATAAATGTAGTAGAGCATGATTGCCTCCTGTCTGTTGGCTTTTGGGGCCGGGTTATTGGCCGGACAGGCAATGGGGATCCCAGAATGCCGTCAGGGTCTGAATCTTGCCGTTACTGTTAAATTCAAAAATATCCCTGACGTGTAAACACTGGTGGCCTTCGTCGCCATGCATGTGCATGGTAAAGTCCAGCAGGGCGGAATCTCCGCACACCACCACCTGGTGAATTTCCGGTTCAAAGCGGGTAGGGGACTGTTTGATCTGTTCCCAGAATGCCCTGATCTGATCAATTCCATTAAAGCTGGGTGAATTGGCGGGATCGGAAAACACGGCATCTTCCGCAAACAGCGCTTCCCGTTTTGCAATATCGTGATCCGTAAAACTGGTGATATAGGTTGTGACTGCAGATTCCACCAGCTCCCGTGAGTTGGTTGCCTTGATGGCGCCGTAAAGCGCTTCCATTCCTGACATGATTTTTCCCCCTTTTGATATTTATTAAGTGGCATCTGCCAGTAGTGAAATCAGCAGATCCAGTTTTCGGTCCATTTGTTGATGTTGTTTGTCGCTTAAAGGTTCCAGCGTTTGCGACAGGGCCTGATTCTGGGCTTTCACCAGTTTGTCGGTCAGGTTGGTCCCTGTGCGGGTCAGTACAATGGTGCGCTTGCGCCGGTCCGACGGGTGCGGTACCCGTTTGATCAGTTTGCGCTTTTCCAGCCGGTCCAGTGTGCCGGTCATGCCGGCGCGGGTTTGCCGGGTGGTGTTGGCCAGTTCAGCCGGCTCGGCGGCCACGCCACTGCGCAGGGTCACCAGCACCTGGTGCTCTACCGGCATCACATCATAGGGCGCCAGATAGGATCTGAGTAACTGGTCATACAAACGCGCAATCACACCCAAACGGCCAAATAATTCCAGGTGCTGAAAATTCTCGCCGGGAAACTCCCTGCTCAGCCCCGCGGCAAGCTGCTCAAGATAATCTGCCACTTCGGCGGCAAGGTCAGGGTGCTGCTGTATGTCGCTGGCTTGCATGAAAGATTCCACTGCTGATCCATATATGATTTGTTGCAATATAATTAGCTGGCTAACTATATGTCAAGAGCCGTATAGTTTTATCAGTCGTCGGCTAACAGGCGTAGCCCGATAGTTCAACCCCCTTATTAAGCTTCGACATCAGTTACCTGGCACCGTAAAGTGAACTGTTATAGGTGCAATATAGACGCAGGCTTTTTTGCAAAGGCGTTTAGCTGAATATTTATGCTCACAGGGAGAGCGCAATGAAATCGTCACCGGAATCCTTACTGAAATTTCTATTGGTGGTACTGGCTGCCACATTGGGCAGTGGCTGTGGCCCGGAAGAACCCATCGATCTGGATGTGGATACCAGCCACCTGAGCAGCTATATCGGGCAGGGCAATACAGGCTTTTATGGCCCCTTTAATATTCCCACCGATGGCTTTGAACCGGACTTTTTTGTTCCCCGTTGTTACCCACCCGCTGGGGCCAGTATTCTGGATTTTGATACGGACAGATTGTTCGCATTACCCGACAGTTCCGGTTACCCCATGATTCAGAATCTGCGGGGCGAAGTTCGCACCGCCATTGACGGCACCATCAGTCCGCGACAAGTGGTGAGCTTTAATGATTTTCGTGACAGGTCAGTGATTCATTTCAATCAGCCGCAACGCTATTTTGGCCTGCACATTGGCGATCGCCTGAACACAGGCACACCCATCGAACTGATCGCTTACGATGAAACCGGTGATGTGATTGCCGTGGATCGCATTCCGGTGGCGGAACAGAATGTCAGTACCTGTATGGCGGTACGCAGCTTTCCCGATCCCGCTATCAGTTATGTGGCATTGCGCCCCGAAACCGATACCCGGCTGGATTACGATCGCATCTTTTTTTCTGCCGAAGGTGATCTGGATGCGCCTCCCACACCGGCGGGTGGCACCGTTGAGTTTATCCGCCCCCTGGATGGTGATCATGTGCGGGCTTCCCTGGGGCAGCTGGTGGCAGGCAGGGTTACCATTCCTTCCGGTTTGAATATTGACACCATTGCGCTCACTGTTCCCAGTTGGGATCGGCTCACGTCGGAGATGCATTTTGCGTCTTTCAGTTTTATTCGGGAATCAGGCGGCGAGAAAGTGTATTTCTTTTCGGTGCCGCGGGTTTTTGTGCCCACCGGTGCCAGCTGGGTAAGCGTTACCGCCACCGGCCCGGGTGTGCGCGCCAGCAGCATGGTGGAAGTGGTGGGTGAGGGCCCGCCGCGGATTGATCGCACCGACATTGTTAACATTGTTGATATCGAACCCATTACCATGGAGGTTACCCAGGCCATTCGTGGGCCGGTGGATCTGGTTCCGCCGGGCACGACTATTAATGAGCGTTCTGATACGGTGCTGGTGCACAACAAAAAAACCGTGGTTCGTGCCTTTGCGCGACTGGCGTTTCCGGAAGATCCATCGCCCGGTGTTATTCCCGGGCTGGCAGTGAATGCAGAGTTGATCGGCACCAAAGACGGCCGTACTTTGCCGGGTTCCCCCCTGATGCCCTGGGGTAACCGCACCACGGATCTGTATGAATATACCAGCCGCAGTAATGCCTATCACACACAGAAGCAAAAGACTGATCGCTCCTGGAACTTTGTGTTGCCGGACAGCTGGACCAACGAAGGAGAAATTGATCTGCAGCTGGAAGTAAACGCGCCGCACCTGGAAGATTATTTTCCCGAACACCGTGATTACGATGGCCCATTGAACCGCATCGGTTTGCGCAATGTGACTTTCCGCTCGCAGCAACATCCCAGTGTCAGAATCTGGAGTATCGATTACTGGTGGCGCTGCCCTTACGATTCCACTTTTGGCAGAACTTACAGCTGGAGCCGCCGCCCGGATGTTGCCTGTGCCCGTCGCCCCAGTCTGATCACCCGTATGCAGCCTACGGATGCGGAAATTCTGGAATCGGTGCGCAACTGGTGGAACATGTCGCCGTTCCCGGGGGACATGCCGTCATCGTTCCGTATTTTTGATTATTCCTTTGCCGATGCCGGCAGCCCGCCGGAGCCGACACTGGAATCCGGCTCCACCATTGATCAGTTTCTTTTGGGGCTGGCGTTCCGTGGCGTGCTGGTGTCGAACCATGATTACAGCCGTTTTAACGCCCTGGTGAGCAGTTTTGTACGGGGCAGGGCCCACGGCATTCCCTCCGTATTCCGTGCCACGGCCACACCGGACGGCTCGGTCATGACCCATGAAGCCAACCACACCATGGGCTTGCGCCATACCGGTGGCAGCCATGGTGCAAGCCATTCCATACTCAGGTGGAGCGGCGATCATGGTGAAATATCCAATGGCCCGCAAGCCAGTTCCGCGTTTAATGCCCGTACCATGCAGGCATTGCCGTTTGATACCTTCCGTGGTGCCCATAACGAACGCCACGACATTATGGCCTATGGCAGTAATGATCGCTGGCCTTCATGGGAAGTGTGGCACCACATGGAAGATGTGGTAGGCAGCAATCTGGTGCGTATTGATAACCGTCTGGACAACGCCCATTACGGCGCCCCGGGCGGCGAATACGATGGCGCCGTGATTGTGAGTGGTGAACTGATTCAGGGTGATGTTGCCTTTAACCAGGGCTTTATCGGGCAGCCCGCCATTGTGGGTGATGGTGATATGCGGCTTGAAGTGCTGGATGCCAATGCCAACGTGTTGACGGAAACAAAATCCCAATCCTTCTTTGCTTACGACAGTGATGAACAGGCGCGCTCGTTTCTGATTCCGGCTTTGATCGACGGGAATGCTGCCGAGATTGTGCTGTACAAGGATGGCCAGGAAATTACCCGCGAACCGGTGACACCGGCACCGGGCTCTGTCGCGCTGAATGCGCCCCAGTACTGGCCGGCCAACAGTGAAGTGCAGGTATCCTGGAATACGGACAACAACACCTCGGCCAGTTACTTGCTGGAAGTATCCCGCAACGGCGAAAACTGGTACACACTGGCACGTACCAGCAACCTGTTCACCACCATCGACACAAACGTGTTGCCATTCGAAGGACAGGGCTGGCAATTACGGGTGCAGGCCTCCAGCGGATTTCGGGCCACTGTATCCAATACTCTGTGGGTGAACTTTCCGGTAAAACCTTTAACCGCAACTATTATGTCGCCATTGGAGGGAGACCGGCTTTCTACCAACGACCCGGTGAAGCTGCAGGCCGCCATTCCCGAGTTTGCAGAAGCAGACCCGGCCACTATTCAGTGGATTATCAACAATCAGATAGTCGCTACCGGGATGGAGGGCACCACCGCCATCCGAACGCCGGGTAACTATAGCGTGCGGCTTTCCATTCCCCAGTCCAATTTTGAACGTCAGGTTAATATCACCGTGATAGAAGATAAAGATGGTGACGGCCTGGAGGACGGCTGGGAAATGCAGTGGGGACTCTCCACAGAAGACTATCGTGATGCCGCTGAAGATGTGGATGGCGATGGCCTGTATCCGCAACAGGAAATGGCCGCCATGACCAATCCGTTTTCCGCCGACAGTGATGGCGATGATTTCGGGGATGGTATTGAGCGCAATCTGGGAACCAACCCCAACGATGCTGAAAACTTTCCGCCGGATGTTTTTGAGAATAATCCGGTACCCAGAATCAGTGATGGTCAGCAGTAAAGCGCAGGCTTGTTGATACCCCGGGTTAAGGAGCCGCGCCTGGTACCGATAACAGGTGCCAGGCGCGGCACTTCATTTATCAGGATTCCTTATCATTTTTTTCAGGCTTCCATTTTCAAACCTTTTTTCAAGCCTCTTTGAGCCGCTTCAACAAGGCACTGCTGAGCACTTCCGGCTGGTCTTCCTGCAGGAAGTGACCGCAGTTGGGGATACGGGTAATGTTTGCATGGGGCAGATCCTGTTTAACTCTTTTCATTGTGTCGCCCACATCCGGCAGTAACCGGTCTTTCTCGCCGTAGATACAGGTAACAGGAACCTTGATTGCTGAAAGCCCTTTGGCAATGCCTTTGCCTTCTTTCATTTCCAGCTGATAAACACTGGTTAGCAGGCAATGGCGAGCGGCAGGGTCCTGATAAGTTTTGGCGTACTCGTCCTTGATCTCTGTCTCCAGCTTGCGGTTAACACCCAGGGCCATGGTGGCACGAATCATAAAGGGTTGCGTCATAAGCCGGTTAATGAGTGGCGCTTTGGTTAGCCCCACAAACAATTTGGCAGACCAGTTCAGATCCGGGTACACCAATGTGTTCAGCAACACAAGGTGCTTAAGCAATGCCTGATGCCGCACCGCCCATACCAGGCCAATGGGGCCACCCAGATCGTGCACCACCAGATTTACTTTACGGGCGTTCACGGCTTTGAGGAAGCTGGTAATAAAATCATCCCAGTAGTCAAAATTAAAAGTGGCATCCAGTGGTTTATGGGATTTTCCATAGCCCGGCAGGTCCGGCGCAATGGTCCAGCCAATGGTGCCCAGATCCGGCATGATCTTGCGCCACAGATAGGAAGAAGTAGGCCAGCCGTGAAGCAGCAGTGTCACTGTGCGGCTGTCATCCGGGATACCGCTCTCGCGGTAGTGAATGTTCATGCCGTTCACAATCACGTTGCGGCTGGACACGGTTTCCGGGGTTTGCTGTACGCTCATAATAGACTCCCTGAATTATCGGTAACTTATTGATTTTTAGCGTGGATTCCACACCATTTCAGCACAGGGTACGGATTCAGGCGTCCCTCCCGAGCGGGCCGGACTTTTCTAATGAGCGGTATGCTGATACTTTAAGCACATACCGAAGCGGCGGGAGGGCAGCCTGTGGAACGCCATGTGGAGCGTTTTGTTAACGAGTGGAGTGGCTTGAAAGACCAGGAAGTGCTGGCGTTCCTGCGCGACACCATGCCCTATGTAGCACAAAGCAACCTGCCGGTAACCCACCTCAATCAGTTCCTTGATTTTGCCGAGCAGAACTATCAACAAGTGCGCTTTGAACTGCGCGATGAATTGGTATCGGTCAATAACCGGGTTGCAGCCCAGTGGCAGCTGGTATGTTCCAATGCCTGCGCCGGTGTGGTGGTGCCGGAATCCATCGCCATGAATGGCGCCGATTTTATTCGTTCCACCAACGGCGTTATCCGCGATCTGGATGTGTATTTTGATTTTAATAACGTTGCCCACGTGCAGCGGTTGATGATGCCGGCGTCGGTAAAACTGGATGAATCCGTAGCGGTACTCAAACGTCCCAACACCAACCCCTATAAAAATTCCGGCCTGTCGGAATCCGCCATGGACCAGATTGCCCATAATCTGGAAAAGGCACTGGTTGAAAAACGCCTGTATCTGGAGAACGAACTCAACCTGACCCGCCTGGCGGAACAGCTGAATGTGCGCGGGGATTATTTGTCCCAGGTGATCAGTCAGCGGTTTCAATCCAGCTTCTATCAATTGCTGGCCAGTTATCGCATTGAAGAAGCCAAACGTTTGTTGCGGCGTAATCCGCGGCAGGCGGTGGTGGAGATCGGTTTTGCGGTGGGCTTTAATTCAAAGTCGGTGTTTTACAGTGAATTCCGAAAGCAGGTGGGCATGACGCCTACGGCTTATCGGAAGAGTCTGTAAGTTCCTCAACCTGTACCCTGGTTAGCACGGGGCCGATCGCCCCTTCCTGAAATGTCCTTTAAGCTGAGTTTGTGTCCCATAAGTGTGTTGATTCTGTCCTTTAAATGTATTAGTTTGATTTAAAGGACAGATGGGGAATGGACATGACACAAGATATTGAGCAGCAGAATAAGGAAATTATTAATCTTCTGGATCGGTCTCCCGAAGGTCTTTCTCGTGGACAAGTGCATGAAAATATTGGTTTTTTTATCAATGAAAAAACATTGCAGCGACGCTTGAAGGCCCTTGTCGATTCGGGTCGCATAGCAAAGGAAGGAGACAGAAAAGCGACCCGCTATTATTCATTGGAGCTCCCGGTAGAGGAGTTTAAAGGACAGTTAAAGGACATTTCACCCAATATCTTCGGGCCGCAGAGCCAGGAAAGGCTTAAGTTTTTGGATATCCCCCTGCATGTGAGGGAAAAGGTGTCCTATAACCGTGATTTTTTGGATGCTTATGTCCCAAACCAAAGCCAGTATGTCCCAAAACGAGTACGGGAAGCACTTTTTCAAGAAGGCAAACGCTTCGATAAGCAGTTAGCGGCAGGTACTTATGCCCGGCAAATTTGCCAGAGGCTGTTGATCGATCTGTCCTATAACTCCAGTCGTCTGGAAGGTAATACTTATTCCCGTCTGGATACACAGAAATTGGTAGAAGAAGGTATATCTGCAGAAGGTAAGGTTCATGAAGAAACCGTAATGATCATGAACCATAAAGAAGCTATCCTGTTTTTAGTGGAGAACGCTCAAAATATTGAACTGAGCAGCTTGGCCATTCGTAACTTGCATCATTTGTTATCACAGGATTTGTTGGCTAATCCTGAAGCTTGCGGCAATATTCGATCAGTGGAGGTGGATATCGGACGATCTACCTACAAACCATTGGGCAATCCCCATGTATTAAAGGAACTCTTTGAGTTGGTTTTGCAGAAGGCTAAAAAAATCAGAGATCCCTTCGAGCAAAGTTTCTTTTTGTTGGTGCATCTATCCTATTTGCAAGCGTTTGAGGATGTGAATAAAAGAACTTCACGCTTGAGTTGCAATATTCCATTTATCAAAAGCAATTTGTGCCCGCTTAGCTTTACCGATGTTGCGCGAGATGATTACACCGCAGCATTGCTGGCCATTTATGAAAAAAACGATGTAAGTCCCATGCTGGATCTTTTTGTTTGGGCTTATTCTCGTTCGTGCAATCAATATGGCGTGGCCAAGAAGTCACTCGGAGAAATTGACGCCTACCGTATTCAATACCGGCATCAGCGGAAAGCCGTTATGGGCGAAATCGTTAAACAAGGCCTGCATGGTGCAGCGGTAGAGGAATACATTGAAAGCTACTGTCGTGAGAGAAATATCAAAGATATTGATAAATTTACGGCCATGACTCTGGCGGATCTCAGCACTTTACATGCTGGTGCAATTATCGGGCTTGGTATAACAGAGACGCAGCTCGATGCCTGGTTGTCGAATAAGCCTTAAAAATGGTGCCCCCGAGAGGATTCGAACCTCTGACCTACCCCTTAGGAGGGGGTCGCGCTATCCAGCTGTGCCACGGGGGCAATGGGCGCATAGTGTAAGCATTCAGGCCGGGTCTGTCTAATCGGATTACCTTTTTCGTGAATGCTCAGTCATGCCAGCGTGCGTATGACAAACCACTAGATATCATCACAACATTCCCCTTCCGAACACACCGGTTTAAAGGTCAGTGTCAGCTTGCCGGTATCCTTGTCTTTCTTACACAAATAGCGATTTCCGGAATAATTCGTTGCTTCGTCCGCACCCACTTCCGTGTCATCCACATAGCAGGCCACCGGGATATTGGCGATTTGGGTTTCGGATATTTGTGAGCATTAGTCGTTGGGACTTTCGGCAAAAACCTGAGTACTGACGCTTGTCAGCAGGCACAGGGCTGCGTTGGCGAGGACAGTGGATTTGATGTGCTTTTTCATAGGTTCCTTTCCCTGGAGTACTGGTCCTGAGTCCTGGTTATAAGTTAGACAGTTTTTATTGTTGTGGGACTGTATTGGTTCACGATTTGCCGAGTTTACCAGAGTCCCCGGGCAGTGGATATTGCCAGTGAGCGCCGGTATATCTGCCATATGCCGCCAAAGCCTTACCTGAATGATAAAAATTCTGAACAATACGGTCAGTGACGCCCTTGAAGGGCGTCCTTAAACTCCATTTTGCCCTATAGTTAGGGTTCCCCTTTTGAAGAGAAACAAACCCCTGAAGGTAATTCTATGGATACTAAGTTTACCCCTGAAGACTTGGCATTCCGCGATGAGGTTCGCGCGTTTCTGGATGCCAATTTAACAGACGAGGTACGTCAGGCCGCTGTAGGTGGTGCAGTGGATCCCGAGGTAATGATCCAGTGGCAGAAAAAACTGTATGAGCAAGGCTGGGTGGCTCCCAACTGGCCCAGGGAATACGGTGGTACCGGCTGGACGGTAACCCAGAATTATATCTTTGATACGGAATGTGCCATGGCGGGTGCGCCTGCGGTGGTGCCCTTCGGGCTGAAAATGGTGGGCCCGGTAATTTATACCTTTGGTTCGCCGGAGCAGAAGGAACAGTTCCTGCCGGATATTCTGCAAAGCAATGTATGGTGGTGTCAGGGTTATTCCGAACCCGGTGCCGGTTCTGATCTGGCAGCGCTGCAGACCAAAGCGGTTCGCGATGGTGATGATTATATTGTTAACGGCCAGAAAATCTGGACTACGTATGCCCAGTATGCGGACTGGATTTTCTGCCTGGTGCGCACGGATTTTGATTCGAAAAAACAGGAGGGCATTTCATTCCTGCTGATCGATATGAAAACCCCTGGTATTGAAGTGCGTAAAATCAATTCCATTGATAACCAGCATTCTTTGAATGAAGTCTTTTTCGATAACGTACGTGTGCCGGTGGCCAACCGTATTGGTGAGGAAAACAAAGGCTGGACCTATGCCAAGTACCTGCTCACCCATGAACGTACTGCTATTGCCGGCGTGCCTCAGTCCAAGCGGGCTATTCAAAAGCTGAAAGAGCTGGCTGGCAAAGAATTATCCGGCGGTGAGCCGCTGATCAATGATTCCATGTTCCAGGCCAGGCTGGCGCAAATTGAAATTGACTTGATGGCACTGGAATATACCGAACTGCGAGTAATTTCCAGCGTGGCTGCCGGTGGTGCGCCGGGGCCGGAATCCTCCATTCTTAAAATCAAGGGTACCGAAATTCAGCAGGCTATTTCTGAACTGTCCGTAGAGGCTTGTGGCCATTATGCCCATATGCTGAATACCGGGGAACCTGTGGGCAATGATTACGCCTGGGCGGTGTCTGCCAAGTATCTGTATGGCCGGGCTGCTACCATTTACGGTGGTTCCAATGAAGTACAGAAAAATATTATCGCGAAAATGGTATTGGGCTTATAGGAGGCGACCATGGATTTTTCATATACCGAAGAGCAGAACCTGTTAAAGGACAGCGTCGCCAAATTTATTCAGAACGATTATGGCTACGAAGCACGACAAAAACTGATTGCCACAGAGCTGGGTTACAGCGCCGACCACTGGAAAACCTTTGCTGAACTGGGCTGGTTGTGCGTGCCTTTCAGTGAAGAGGACGGTGGCATTGGCGGCGGCCCAGTGGAAACCATGATTTTAATGGAAGAGTTTGGCAAGGGCCTGGTGGTGGAACCTTTCTTTCCCACGGTTGTACTGTCCGGTGCCATTCTGAGCCGTACGGCAAGTGCTGAACAGAAAGCCGAGATCATTGGTGGCATTATCGAAGGCTCCCGCGTGGTAACAACGGCGTATGCGGAAGCGGCTGCCCGATACGATCTGAACCATGTGGAATGCACAGCCAAAGCCGATGGCGGCAATTATGTGCTGAATGGCAAGAAAACCTTTGTGTTGAACGGCGGACAGGCGGATACCCTGATTGTGGTGGCCCGTACCTCTGGCAATACCCGCGATGCGGACGGCATTTCCCTGTTCCTGGTGGACGCCAAAGCCGATGGTGTGACCGTGCAATCTGCACCGACGCTGGATGGCCACAGTGCGGCGGACATTGCCCTGAATAATGTGGCCGTACCTGCAGCCAATCTGCTGGGGGAGGAAGGACAGGGATACGCTGCACTGAAAGCCGCCACCGACGAAGCCATTCTGGCCCTGGGTGCAGAAGCCGTGGGCATGATGGAAAAACTCTACAAGGAAACGGTGGCTTATACCAAAGAGCGCAAGCAGTTTGGTGTGCCTATCAGTGTGTTCCAGGCGCTGCAGCATCGCATGGTGGATATGTTTACCTCCCATGAGCTGTGCAAGTCCATGCTGTTACGGGCGGTGCTGTCTTATATCAATGATGATGGCCAGGCCGACAAGAATGTGTCTGCACTCAAATACTACCTGAGCGTGAATGCCCAGAAGGTTGCCCACGAAGCGGTGCAGATCTTTGGTGGTATGGGGATGACCGATGAAATGAGCATTGGTATGTACCTGAAACGCATTAACGTGATCAACACCTTGTTTGGTAACGGTGACACGCATCTGCGCCGGTTTGTTGCCTTGTCTGCCTGATAAGGCCAGCACTAAATCAAGATGATACCAAGGGGCGTTCGCGCCCCTTTTTTTATTCTGCAATCCACCGGTCCAGGCGTTTTGCCAGCACATCCAGAGTCTGGTGGGTGGTGGCCTGATCTTTGGGGTGCAGTACCAGCTGTGTGATGGTGGTGGTGGTCAGGTTGATCATCAGCCGCATATCAATGGCTGACTCATTAATGGAAAAGTTCCGGTTGCTGGTACTCTTATTCAGCGTATGGCGGATGTCGTTGGAAAACGCTGTCAGCATCGGGAACAGCTGCTTAATGGCCGGTAACTGATTGGTGTAAGGCACCTCATAAAGAAAAACTTTCAGCAGCTTGCGCTCTTTTATCAATATGTCATGAATGCCGTACAGCCAGAATGACATGGCCTGGTCTTTTCGCACGGTCTGAATTTCCGGAACCAGCAGGCCGATTCTGGCCAGCACCCGGTTCACAAACTGCTCGGCCACCTGTGCAATCACCGCATCCTTGTTGGGAAAATATTCATACAGGGAGGAGATGCAAACCCCGGCGGCTTCGGCAATATGATTGGTGGTGGTGCCACCGTAGCCGTTATCGGCCAAAACCCTAGTACAGGCTTCAATAATGGCGTCAAAAGTAACCTGGGAGCGCTTCTGTTTTGGACGCTTTTTTAATTCAAAATCAAAAGCTTGCATGTGTTTAACGGGGTGGCTTGGTTGTCGGATACTAATCCGAGTATGAGTTGTGTGTGTTGGCACCTATAGTGAACATCATAGATAACAGACAAACTCCTTTCCATTGGCAGAAACAATCAATTGTGGAGCTAACTTTGGCACATTCTTTGGTACAACCTTTAGTACAACGGGAAATCACCACCGATCAGTTTGAAGAGCAGCTGGAATACGCCATTGCCAAGGCCAAACACCCGGATCACGGGCTGTTCGGGCCTTCGTCCATGATGTGGCGCCTGTCACGTCAGGCGTTGGTGGGGGCCCATGGTTCCGGCAGGGCTTTGCTGTTGCAGATCGCGCACCCCTGGGTAACCCAGGGCGTAGACGATCACTCCAAAACCCGGTCAGATCCCCTGGGGCGTGCTGCGCGAACCTTTACCGCCGTCATTTCCATTGTGTTTGGCAACGTGGACCAGGCTGCCCGGCAGGCGCGTATCGTGCACCGTGTGCATACCCGGATTAAAGGCACCATGAATCAGGACAGTGGCGCTTTCGGGGAAGGCAGCCGGTATATGGCCAACGAGGCTAACGCCATGCTGTGGGTGCATGCCACCCTGTGGGATACCACGGTGATGATGCATGAGCTGTTTCTGGGGCCCTTATCCAATGAAGACAAAGAAAAGTTCTACGAAGAAACCAAACTCTTTGCCTATATGTTTGGTATTCCGGACGATATTCTGCCACCCAACTGGCAGGCGTTTATGGAGTACAACCGCAGCGTATGGAATTCAGATCAGCTGACGGTAACGCCCGCCACCCGTGAATTGGCGAAGTTTTTATTTGATCCCATACATGTGGTGCTGACACCCGCCATGCTCTGGCTGAAAATCGTAACCGCCGCCACCTTACCGGAACGGCTGCGGGACGAATTCGATCTGCCCTATGGCAAAACCGAACAGTTGCTGTTTCAGATGGGGCGCCGTGCCGTACCGGTAGCCCAGAAAATTTCCCCGGCCATTGTGCGCCATGGTCCGTCCTATATCGAAGCTAAGCGCCGCATTGCCGGTAAACCACCCACCTGGCTTACCCGCAAGCTCAGCAAAGCCATGCTGGGCAGGGAAGAGCTGGTTTCTCTTAATAGTTGATCCGGCTCAGCCGATTCCGGCTGTCCGGCAATTAAACCCCTCAATCGGGCCCTGTGTCGCTGCTTGTCAGCGGCGGGGTATGCTCGTAGTATCAGTCAGGTCATATCCCCTATCTGTTAACCCACGGTTCCCGTGATGAGTTGGCAGCTTGCTGCCACAGTCAGTTCATTCTCGAATCCGTTGTTTGAATGGTAACTGGCCCCTTGCCGGCCCGCAGGCTTATAGCGCCTGTGAATATCATTAAGGACAATCGGCATGTTCAAACTGATCCTCCACCACACCTATAAATTCCAGGGCGAGGCCATTGATATTTCCCGTAACGGCAGTCACGGCCTGCGCCGCAGTACCGTGTATGAGCCCCAGGGAATGACCAGTGCCAGCGGTGCCCTGCGCTTTGAGGCAAGCGACAGCCAGGTAAGGGTGCCTAACGGGCCCGTATGGCAGAACCCGGCCGCGTTGCGGATTGAAGTGCTGGCCTATGTGACTGAGCCGGGGTCCGGCCCAAGGCGGTTGAACCTGGTGGAAGGGGAGTATTCCTTTGCGTTTTTTATTCACCCGGATCGTACCCTGTGGGGTACCTTTCGTGCGCCACAGGAGGAGGGCGGCCAGCCGGTGTGGCATGGCGCCAACAGCCTGCAACACAGCCCCGATGGTAACCCGGTGCTGGTGCCCTTTAATCAATGGGTAAAGCTGACTTACGAGCATGATGGTATTGGCTGTATCCGGTTGTTTGTTAACGGGCAGTTGGTGGCGGCCAACTATCAGCTGATATCGGCGGTGGCATCGGTGCAAAACAATGGTGTTTTTATCGGTCACTGGCCGGGTGACGGGCGCTTCACTTTTTCCGGAAAAATCGATGAGCTGAAAATCTGGAAGTACGATCCCCATTCTCTGTACCGCCAGTTTTTCTGCCGGGATTTAACATCGGAACAATGGCTGTGCTGGAAAGCGATTTTTTCCGCCATGGCAAAACAGCTGCAAGATCCCAGGCACCGCGATTGCTTTATTGAATTAATGCAGTGTGTGCGCAATGCCCAGTTGAAACTGATGCGCACCATCCGCGCCAAAGGCGAACCGGGCAAACACTTCAGTGTGAAATACCGCAAGCGCTATCAGTCGCTCTGGTGTCGGAATCAAATGGATGGCCCGGAAATGGCAATGCTGATGAATGACTGGAGTACGGCGCTGGTGGAGCTGGTGGGTGAGGAACCCTTTCAGGAGTATCAGCAGACCATTGCCGACTGCTGGAAAAAGCATGGCTGCGCATCGGAAGCCTTTGAAAAAGTATCCCGCTGTGTCGCGAAAACTGATCAGGCGTTTGCCGGGTTTATTGCCAATCTGAACGATCTTGATCCCAGACGCTTACAAAGGGAAACGCCAGGCAAGGGCCGGGGTGGTATTGGCAGTAAAGGCAAAGCTGCCCCAGCCAACGTATTGCGTCCGGCAACCAAATCACTGTTGCTGCGCAAACTGCAGGAAAAAGACAGCTAACGCTGTCGGGAGGCTATTAAAATGGCACTGACTGATGAGCAGAAAAAAGCACTGATCAAGGCTTACGAGCCGATTCTCTATTTTCACCCGGATGAACCTTTTCGCCCTGTGCATGCCCGTTCTTATGTAGAGTCATCCGCACTGTGGGTATCTCAACCGGCGGGTGCCGAGAGCCGTCACCAGAAAGAAAACTGGGGCGATGGCAGCAGTGATCAGAGCTTTCCCCGGCAGCCGATTATTCCCAAAAACGGTATTTCCACCAGCAGTAATGATGATGTGGAAGGAGAGGAAGATACCGATGGCGACGGCGTTAACGAATGGTACCTGGGGCATACGGAAAGCGATGCCTATACGCCTTATCTGTTAAGCAGTGATAATGATCGCCTGCTGTTTATGGAAAACAACGGCTGGTTTCTGGAAGATGGTGTTACGGCGGATTCCATGAATGTTACACTGGATTACCTTAAAGCCCAGTCCAAATGGCTGGACAGTGGCCTGAGTGAGCGGCAAGGCTGCTGGTATCATGCAGAAGTTGAAACCCTGAATATAGTGGATGAGATTTTACTGGCCATCTACCAGCAGTTTTATGAAGAGTTTTCCCCGAGCGAAGCGGAAAACGGTTTTGAAGCGATTCTGGAAACCTTTCAGAAGCTGTTCGAGAATTCCTATATCATCTGGTATTACTTTTTGCACCCGGTACACCTGGAACGCACCCGTGGCTGCGAGGAGATTGTCGGGGTCGGTGCCCATGGTGCTTACGAAGGCGACTGGCAGGCGGTGGGTGTGCTGGTGGACAGTATCCGTGATCTTGATGACCCTGACTCCTATCCCGACCCTTTATACGTTACCTACGGCAGCCGTGCCCGTGGCCTGATTGAAGATCTGATTCCGTTCCTGCGCCAGTACATGGATCTGCGCCAGTGGTCGGTGGGTGACCCCGGTACGCCCGGTGAAGTACGCCGTATTGGCAGACACCCTAAAGTGTTTGTGTCAAAAGGTTCCCATAATCTTTATTCATTAACCGGGCCGCTGGATGCGCCGCAGCTGAGTGTGAGTGCCCAGGCCTGCGGTGCCACCGAAGAGTTTGATGAACAACGCAACGATGTGGAAGAAAGCATTGATGATGCGGTGGCCACCGCTGTCACCATTGCCAAGCTGGCGGCGGGCTGCGGCATAGGGGCGGTGGTGTTGTTCCCCGTGGCCCCCTTGGGTTGTGTGGCCGGTGCAGTCGTTGGCGGTATTGCAGCCTTCCTGGAATCCGACAGTTTTGGCGGTGGCAATGCCGATGTGGATGAAGGCCCGAGTGCCGAGGATATCATTGAAGCCAATACCGACTTTCCGCCGGACGAAGCAAATTACGGCCTGGTGATTATTCCGGAAGACATCAGCGGCGATTTTCCGGATGGCCAGAATGCCGCGGAAGTCAGAGAATGGTCCGGCACCATCGATGAGCGTATTGTAGACCGGGAAACACAGCCCTGGTGGCGCCCCAAAGAGGGGTTTGTCGGTTACCAGGGCCGCTGGGGTGCCATGATGCAGCATGATCAGTACGATCGCCGCAGTGGCATGGCGTTTCCGGATTTTAAATCGGCATTGTTACTGGAGTTGATGATTAATCTGTCAGAGCAGTAGTAACCAGGTGTAATAGTCAGGTGCAATAGTCAGATATGTCGGGATTCGTCCTCTGACCAGTCGCAGATAATTTGCAGCAGCTGCCTGACACCATCCGTGAGCGCAGCAGGGCCCGGTTGCAGTATATCGGCCGATTTGATTTCAAACATCTGGCTCTGTTTTACCGCATTGATGTTCTGCCAGCCCGGCCTTTCCATTACCCGTTCCGGGCGAAAGTGCCGGCCACACCAGGAGCCGATAATAATATCCGGATTACGCTCAATCACGATTTGCGGATCCGCAATAATCCGGCTTTTGGCATCCTGGTGCACCGCCAGTTCGGCAAAGCAATCTTCACCACCCGCCAGTTCAATCAGTTCCGACACCCAGCGAATTCCGCTGATACAGGGGTCGTACCATTCTTCAAAGTATACCCGCGGCTTTTTGCGTATCTGCTGAGCCCTGGTTTGAATGTCGTAAAGCCCGGTTTGCAGTTCGTCTACCAGCGCAGCCGCTTTATCAGGAACACCGATAAGGCCGCCCAGCACAAGGATCATGGACAGAATTTCTGACACACCGCGCTGATTGAATAAATACACGGGGATACCTGCCCGCGCCAGTTCTGCACCAATATCCGCCTGCAGATCCGAAAACCCCAATACCAGATCCGGCTTCAGCGCCAGAATCTTGTCAATTTTGGCGGAGGTGAACGCAGATACCTTGGGCTTTTCCTTGCGAGCCCGGGGTGGGCGCACAGTGAAACCGGAAATACCCACAATGCGATCCTGCTCCCCAAGTAAGTACAGGGTTTCGGTGGTTTCTTCCGTCAGGCAAACAATCCGTGTGGGGAAACTGGCGGAGAGTGAAATGGTCATCAGGACTGCAGTCCTCCTTTGGTCAGGTTGATGGGGTCCAGAATCTGTTGCAGTTCTTCGCGGGTCAGGTCGGTGTTTTCCTCGGCAACCGCAATGACCGGGCGTTTTTCCTTGTAGGCCTGCTTGGCGATTTCTGCTGCTTTCAGGTAGCCGATTTTGGGGTTTAGTGCGGTCACCAGAATCGGATTATAACTCAGGGCTTCGTTCAGTTTGTCTTCGTTTACCGTAAAGCCGGCAATGGCTTTTTCACCCAAGGTGGTAGCGGAACGGCTCAGCAGATTAATGCTCTCCAGCAGATTGCGGGCAATCACCGGCAGCATCACATTCAGTTCAAAATTACCGGACTGGCCCGCCACTGTTACGGTGGTGTCGTTGCCCATTACCTGGGCTGCTGCCATGGCCACGGCTTCCGGAATCACCGGGTTCACCTTGCCGGGAATAATGGAGGATCCGGGCTGCAGTGCTTCCAGCTGTATTTCTCCCAGCCCTGCTAACGGGCCCGAGTTCATCCAGCGCAGGTCGTTGGAAATTTTAATCAGGCTGGTGGCGCAGGTTTTTAATACGCCGGAAAGGGCAACGGCGGTATCCTGCGAACTGATCAGGGAAAAGGCGTTGTTCGCAGGCTTGAACAGGTTGCCGGTGGCTTCGCTCAAACACTGGCAGACTTCCCGGGCAAAATCCGGATGGCTGTTCAAACCCGTGCCAATGGCGGTGCCGCCCAAAGCCAGGCGATGAATATCAGACTGAATGGTTTTTATCTGGGTCAGGTTGTAGCCGATTTGTGCACTCCAGGCAGACAGGGACTGATCCATGCGAATGGGCAGGGCATCCATCAAATGAGTGCGACCGGTTTTGCAGATATGTTTCAGGGACTGGGCTTTGTCATCGATAATGGCTTTCAGGTTTTCCAGTGCCGGCATCAGTTGTTGTGATATGGCCAGACTGGCGCTGACGTGGATTGCACTGGGGATCACGTCGTTGCTGCTCTGGCCAAAGTTTACATGATCGTTGGGGCTCACGTTGTCGCCCAGTTTATCGCTGGCCAGCCGGGCAATCACTTCGTTGGCATTCATGTTGGTGCTGGTGCCGGAGCCGGTCTGAAACACATCCACCGGAAAATGTTTCATCAGCTGATCGGAGGCCAGCAGAGAATCGCAGGCGTAACCGATCGCCGCGGCGATCTGGGTGGGCAGGCAGCCGAGTTTGGCATTGCTGCGGGCCGCTGCGGATTTGATATGAATTAATGCTCGCACAAACTCAACGGGCATTGGCTGCTGACCGATCCCGAAATTGTCAATAGCCCGCTGGGTCTGGGCGCCGTAGAGTGCATCGGCCGGTACTTCAATATCGCCCATGCTGTCGCGTTCGGTCCGTGTCTTGCTCATGTTGTTAACCTTCTTGCGTTCACTGTTAACCAATTGTTCAATAGGGCTTTTCTTTGTTTACCAGTCTTTAACCTGCAATCTTGAGTGTCAAGGGAACTCTGGCTGGGATATAACCTCTATTAATGATATTTTGATATAAACGCCTTTCAGTAGTGATTAACCCGTTATGCAGGACACCAAACCCCTATTATTCAAAGGCCAAACGGACTTTCCCCCCGTACGCCGTACCCGTCTGGAAATTCTTCAGGTAAATCTGGGTTACCTTTGTAATCTGAGTTGCACCCATTGCCACGTGAACGCGGGCCCCAAACGCACCGAGTTAATGGATGCGGAAACGGTGGATACCGTGATTGAAGTGATGAAACATCTGGATGTGCAGATTCTGGATCTGACCGGCGGTGCGCCGGAAATGAATCCCGAATTCCGGCGCCTGGTGCGTGCCGGCAAGGCGTTGGGCGTTACCGTGATTGATCGTTGTAATCTGACGGTTCTGAATGAGCCGGGTTACGAAGACCTGGCGGAATTTCTGGCGGCAGAGAAGGTAAAGGTAGTGGCATCTTTGCCCTGTTATTCCCAGAAAAATGTCGACAGCCAGCGTGGCAAAGGAGTGTTTGACGGCTCCATCATAGGCCTGAAAAAACTCAATGCTCTGGGCTATGGCAGGCCTGATTCCGGCCTGGAACTGGATCTGGTATACAATCCGGGCGGCGCTTTTCTGCCGCCACCTCAGGATGCCCTGGAGCGGGACTACAAGGCTCAGCTGTGGGATAACTTTGGCATTGAATTTAATGGCCTGCTGACGATTACCAATATGCCCATCAGTCGATTCGGCGCAGTGCTGCTGGCGCAGGGCGAGTTCGAAACGTACATGACGTTGCTGAGGGATAATTACACCACCAAAAATCTGCAGGGTGTTATGTGCCGGAACACCGTGAGCGTGGACTGGCAGGGCAATCTGTATGATTGCGATTTTAATCAGATGCTGGATATACCAATGACATTTCCCGACAATGCCCGCAATGGGCATATCCGGGAATTGCTGACCCATAAACTGGAAAACAACGGTATTGCCGTGGCGGATCATTGCTTTGGGTGTACGGCGGGGCAGGGCAGCAGTTGCGGTGGTGCCCTTGATTAGAGTATGAAAGGCGCAATCATTATTCCTGCCTATCAGGAATCAAAAAATATAACCGGTGTATTAAAGCGCCTGCAGTGGCTGCGGGCGGACTGGTTACTGATTGTGGTGGATGGCGGCAGTCAGGACGATACGGTACGCCACGCCCGGCCTTTGTGTGATCTGGTAACCCTGGCCAAACGTGGCCGCGCCAGTCAGCAGAACGAAGGCGCCTTTTTGGCCCGCCAACGGCTGGGCATGGAGGGTGTGCTGGTATTTTTGCATGCCGACACCCGCTTGCCGGAAACCTTTAATCAGGATATGGAAACTTTTCAGGAATCCGGCAGGCCCTGGGGACGGTTTGATGTGGCCCTGAGTGGCACCGGCTTCAATCTGCGCCTGGTGGAATATGCCATGAACCTGCGTTCCCGGCTTTCCGGTATTGCGACAGGTGACCAGACGATGTTTTTTAAGGCGGCGTTTTTCTGGCAGTTGCAGGGGTTCCCCATGCAGCCGCTGATGGAAGACGTGGCAATGTCCATCCGGGCAAAACGAATATCCCGGCCTTTTTGCCTCACCAGCCGGGTGCTGACTTCCAGTCGCAAGTGGGAAAACGAAGGCGTGTGGCGCACCGTGGTATTGATGTGGTTTTGCCGTGCGGCCTATTTTTTTGGTGCCCGGTCCGAGTCCATTCATCGTTGGTATTATGGTAAGCGGCTATGAGCGAGCACAGCCGTTTATTGCAGGTGTTTCTGAAAGCGCCGGAGCCCGGCAAAGTCAAAACCCGGCTGATTCCTGACCTGGGTGAAACCCTGGCAACGGATATTCACAAGCGGCTGGTAAATCATGTATTTAAAGTGCTAGACCTTTTACAAATTGAAGACCGGTTGCAAATGGAGGGCCAGCTAAAAGCAGAAACCGAATGCTGGGTGGCCGGAGACCTTACCCATCCGTTTGTTCAGGATCTTGCGCAGCGCTATGATCTGTTTGAGCAACAGGGCCTGGATCTGGGTGAGCGCATGTACAATGCATTATTGCATGGCCTGCAGCGCCATCAGCAAGTGGTACTGGTGGGCGCGGATGCCTTTTCACTGACACCGGCTTATATTACACAGGCGTTTCAGTCCCTTGAACATAAAGACGTTGTACTTGGTCCCGCGCACGATGGTGGCTATATTCTGGTGGGCCTAAATAAGCTGCATCCGGAAATGTTTGCTGATATCGATTGGGGAACCGATTCGGTGCTTATGGAGCAGCAGGAAAACCTGAACCGATGCCAGCTGGCTTATGAGCTCCTGCCGGAGGGATTTGATATTGATGATGTCAACGATATCCGGCGTTTTGCACCTGAATTAATTGAGCTTTGATCAGAACCTGCAAAGGAGTGTACCTGATGGAAAATTATCAATCCCCCACCGCAAACCTGGAAACGGGTGCGTTACCGGAAAGACCCAAAGCCTTAAAAGCGGGTGTTTACCTGGTGCTGGCGACCTTTCTGATTGGCTTTGTCAGGTTGCCGCTGGACCCGAATATACAGGCGCTGGGCGACAATAAATATGCTGCCTATCTTGGCTTTATCGTTACTCTGTCCATATTCTGCGCATTATTGTTGGCCATATGGAAAGGCAAAAACTGGGCACGGATCGTGTTTTCTGTGTTTCTGGTGCTGGGTATTTATCCTTCCCTGGTTGAAATTACCGGCAATATTGAAAGTCAGCCGTTGTTTTCTGTCATTGCCTTTACTCAACTGGCAGGCCAGGGAATGGCGGTGGTGCTGTTTTTCCTCCCGGAAGTGAATGGCTGGATCCGGAGCCTGAAAGAGAGCCGGTTGTAATAGAGTCGTCTGCTTTGCGAATCTGTATGAGCTGATGTCAGTGTTGGCTTCTTGCCCTGGGGACAGCTACAGAGGCCCCGGGAAAGTACCTCCGGCTCCATGATTGCCAGCTTTCCTGTTCAGGTTTCTATGCCATAAAGCTATATCGTTCATAGAATATAGCTAGATTAAATATTGTTCATATCTTGGACAATATGTTTTAATTCTTAGTCAGTAAGCTGATTTGCACCTGTTTTGTCCAGGTTTGGAATGAACAAAGCTGTTGATATCTTTTTCCCTATAAGAATTAGGGTGGGTTCAAAGGTTTTGTGGGCACCGGAGTAAATCAACTGTCTCTATTCGATCTTTTGGGAGTATATGCAGTGTTCAAGAAGTCACTGTCGTTTCGTTTCTCTGTGATTATCAGTGTTTGTGTGGCTGCCGTACTTGTTGTGAGCGGGATAGTAATGACTACCTCCATTGCAGAAAAGTCCGACAGGCTTGTGTCCGGGCATATGGATTCCATGCTGGAAGGAAGCCAGTCCAAAGTGGAGCTGTTTAACAGTGAGCTGGAACGTACGGCAATCGGGTATTCAGCGCTCTTCGGGGAAATGTTCTCCGGAGAGTTTCGCGTGGAGCAAAGTGAGCAGATCAGTGTACAGGGGGAGCGGGTTCCCGCTATCTATTCAGGTAGTTCAGCGCTGGCAGGAAATTATTCTGCCGTAGACCGTTTTGCGAAGCTGACTGGGGGCAACGCCACTATCTTCGTCAAGCGCGGAGAGGACTTTGTGCGTGTAGTTACTTCGGTAAAAAAGGAAAACGGTTCCCGGGCTGTGGGTACGCTGCTGAGCCGGTCATCGCCAGCTTACCAGGCAAACATCCGTGGTGATGCCTTTACCGGTAAGGTCATACTCTTCGGAAAACCTTTTGTGACCAACTACAGCCCGATTTTTGATAATCGGGGAAGCGTTATCGGCATTCGGTATATCGGTATCGATTTTTCCGAGGCGCTGGAAAACATCAGATCACGGCTTGAAGATATGAGCCTGGGCAAAGCGGGGCATGTGTTTATTGTTGACAGGTCGGAAGGTGAAAATCGGGGTAATCTTACCATCCACCCCAGGTTCGAAGGCCGTTCTGCCGTCGATATGTTTGGACAGGAAACTGCTCAGCTGCTTTTGACAGAAGATACCGGGCAGGTTGTTTATGACATTGACAGTGGCAGTGGCAAGCAGACCTGGGTTGCCCGCTTTATAACGATTCCGGAATTTAACTGGTCGCTGGCGGTAACCTTGCCTTACGATGAACTGCATGAAATGGATCACTGGGTGATGACCACCATCGGCCTGGTGACTCTCCTGTTGATTGGTGTGGTAACTGTGCTGGTTATCAGCTTGTCCCGCTTTATAGTCGCAAGGCCACTGGAACAAATGGCGGATCATATGCGGGAAATGGCGTCAGGTAACTATACGGATGCGGTTGCAGTCACCAGAAAAGATGAAATCGGAAGATTGCAGCTGTCCCTGAAAGAAATGCAGGAGCAGATGTGCGGTATGGTCAGTGAAATCATGAGTACATCAGCGGATCTTGCTGCCGCTGCGATTCAGCTGTCGACATCAAGCCGGCAGGTGGCGGATGGGTCTACCCGGCAGAGTCAGGCGGCAACCACAATGGCTTCGACGATCGAAGAGCTGACAGTCAGCATTGATCGCCTGTCGGAGAACGCCGAAGAAGCCCAGTCAGTCTCCAATGCGTCGAATGACAAAGCCCAGCGAGGTTCCGAAGTCATTCAGCAGGCCGGCAATGAAATGCACACTATCAACGAAACGGTGACCGATGCCGCCAACGAAATCCGACAATTGGGAGAGTTGTCCGGGCAGATATCCTCTATCATTCAGACGATCCAGGAAATTGCCGATCAAACCAATCTGCTGGCACTGAATGCGGCCATTGAAGCGGCCCGAGCAGGTGAGCAAGGCCGCGGTTTTGCCGTAGTGGCGGATGAGGTGCGCGGCCTGGCAGCAAGGACATCAACCTCGGCCCAGGAAATTACTTCCACCATCGACAAAATACAGGAGCGCACGCATCTTAGTGTTCAAACCATGGAGGCGGGTGTTAAACAAGTGGAGCAGGGTGCTGAGTTGTCATCCCAGGCGGGTCAGGCGATTCAGGAAATTCGTGGTGGCTCTCAGCGGGTGGTGGAAGTATTTTCCGAAATTTCTGATATGTTGCGGGAGCAGGCGCAAGCGAGTACGGACATCGCCCGCAATGTAGAGGATATTGCTCAGATGGCGGAGCAGAATTCTGCTTCTGTTAGTCAGGTTGCCTCTTCGGCGGATGAGTTGTCTTCTATGGCCGCGGATCTTAAGGGAATGATTTCCCGTTTTCGTGTCGCCGGTTGAAGCGCGGGTTTTTACCTGCTCCAGTTAAGACAATCCTTGAGCGCAGGCCCTTTACCCCCGCAGTGCATGGCCCAGGCAATAAACAACTCGGCACAGGCCAGTGCATCGTGGCTGGCATCGTGCAGGGGGTAGTCTGGCAAATCGTAGCGGCTGCGGCAGGCAGCTAATCTCAGGTCATTATTTTTCGGGGTTTTTCCCTGGCGTTGCATTCGTTTCAGTTCCAGCGCCAGGGTGTCTGCGCTGGGCCAGAACCAGCAAATACCAAACTGTTGCTGCAGTGCTTTGCTCAAAAAGGCCGTATCCAGGGCTTTGTTGTGAAAAACACAGATTCTCCCTGACATGGCATTAACCAGTGCTGTTAAAGCGTGCCGCAGGGCGGTGCCCTGTTTAAGATCTTCATCCCGCAGGTAATGGATGGTGGCACTGCTGCCGACACTGTCCCGGGTTTTTACCAGCCAACGCTGTATGGACGCCATGGGGATTGACCCGTTTTCAATCGCTACCCAACCAATACTGATAATCTGATCGCCGCGGGGATTCAGACCCGTCGTTTCAATATCAATGGCCAGCCAGGATACATCACGCCAGTTAAGGCGGCTTTTGGGCCAGGGGGCGGAAAGCGCAGACTGTATTTGTGAATCCCGGCATTGCTTCAGGTGCCAGCGACGCTTGAGGGACAACCACAGCAACGACATCAGCTGTCCATGCCCTGACGATAGCGTTGCTTGATGGCATGCTGGCTGTCGTGAATCAGGGTAAAGGCATCGCGCAATTGTTCTTTGGCGAGCTTGGCCAGGTTATTGGGATTGCAGTAGTTGTCCGGCGGTTCACCGGCATTGATCTGGCGCACATGATTGTTCACCCGCACTTGCATCATAAAGGCCAGCGCATCATTCAGGTTGCGGCTGTCGGTTTTGGTAAGATGTTTTGTTCTTGCCAGAAGCTTCAGCCGCTCCATGGTATTGATGGCATCAATGCCATGGGCAAGGGCATGGAGCCTGGCCATATCCACCACCGGAAGAATACCGCGTTTTTTCAGGTCCAGCTGGTCGCGGTGCTCGCCATTGCGCTCCACCACAAAGCGGCGAAAAATACCCAGGGGTGGCGTGCTGTCCAGAACGTTGGCCGCCAGCGCCGCCTGAAAAATGGTGCTCTTCTGCGTGCGTTCCAGCATGTGGCTTTGCAGTTGCCGGCACAGATCAGCCGGTCCATACAGACAGCGTAAATCAAAAAAGATGCTGACCCGCATGACGGCATCCGGCGTGGGGGTGTTAACCCAGTGGTCCACTGTTTTTTTCCACTGTCTCAGGGGCTGGCACCAGGATTCCGTGGTGGCCATAACACCGCCGGGGCAGTAGTCGTAGCCACAGGTGTTCAGGCCGTCGCACACAAATTTGGCCAGGGCACTGAACCAGGGGCGGTGGTTCTGTTCATTGTCTTTTGAATAGCTGTCCGCAATCAGCAGGCCATTATCCTGATCGGCATTCAGCAACTGTTCGCCCCGGGCCTGGGAGCCAAAAGCCAGCCAGGCAAAGGGCACCGGCGCAGGGCCTAGTTTTTCAATCGCCAGTTCAATCAAACGATTGGTAACGGCGTCGCTGATGGCGGTAAGAATATGGGTAATCTGGAATGCCGGTAAACCGGCGTTAACCCATTGCACAAATAACTGGGGTACCTGTTGTATGCAGCTTGCCAGGCTTTCCGGTGAGGGCTGGCGGGAAATATGCTGCACCAGATACACGGGGTCATCCTGCCGGGCCAGCATCAGATCCGATGCGGTGAGGATACCGGCCACTTTTTTGACTTCAGTTTTAGCTTCGGTGTTTTCATCGCCCTCACTCTGAAACACCGGCAGGTGGTGATAGCCATGGCGGGTCATTAACAGCAGGGCATCAAAGTGTGTGGCATCTTCCGGCAAGCCAACCGGTGACCGGGTCATAATGTCTTTTGTCGGCGTGGAGGGGGGAAGCCCCTTGGCAATCACCCGGGTACGCAGATCCCGGTCGGTGACAATGCCGGTAAGCTGATTGTTTTCGGTTACCAGTGCAGAGGATATGCGGCGTTCCGTCATTTGCTGAGCCAGTGACTGAATACTGATATCCGGGGTGACACAAAATACAGAGCGGGTCATGATGCCGGTAATAGGCCGTGCCATCACGGATTGATCGGTCATGGAGCGCAGGGCACGGCTGAGGCGGCGGCTGCGCTGGCCGTGAAAAAAACGATCAAAGGGGCGGTGCTTTTCCCGCATGGCCTGGTAATGATCACGCCCCAGAAAGTACACCAGCGTGTCTTCAATAAAGGTGGCGACAATACCGGGATCTTCCTGAGTGAGCCCGGACAGATTAACGCTTTCTCCCTCGCCGAGCCGGTCCAGCAGCTGACCCTGCCGGTTGCGGATATCCACCGCGCCGGAACGAATAATACGCAGACCATCATCACTGCTGTGGTGTGTAATCTGCTGGCCTTTGGTGAAGTACTGAATATTGATATTGCGGATCAGCCCGCGGAAGTCATCTGCCGGCAGGCTGTTAAACGGCATCAGGGGTTGCAGAAAATCGCTGACTACCTTTAGTTCAGGGCTGATATCGCTGTTCATCGAAAGTCTTTGTGATAGGAAGTCTCGTAATCGATAAATGCCAGGCTGGATTCAGCATAGTAGAAAGTGCCGTTGGCTGACAGTGCGATTCGCAGCCGTTGCTGGTTCGGATTGTCGCCTTCATAAGGCACCATGGCAATCCACTCGGTAGCGGATTGGGTGTTGCTGGTCATGGCAACCGGCGTGCGCTGCTCTTGGTTCCCGCTGACAATGGCCACGCCGGCGTTGTCTAGTGGATGGGCGGAAGAAAGCCGCAAGCGCAGCTTGCCTTTGCCGGTAGGTTCGGCGGTTAACTCTACCTGAAAATCCCCGTTTTTAAGGCCGCATAATCCGCTTTCATAGCGGCAATTGGGCTTTTCCGCCAGCGGGTAGGCTTGCCCGGATTCCGCCTGACGGGGCTTTTCCGACACCACATAATCTACTGCAAAATAAGAGATGATGGACAGGATCGGTGCTATCAGCAGGGCAACTATCACATGTTTGTTCTTGAACATTGGTGTCACCGTTCGGGGTTGATAAAACCGGGGCTCCTGTTCAAGGGAGCCCCGCCAGATGGTTAGTGGGCAGAAGCGTCGCCGGCACCCACTGGAATACGGATATGCTCCACCATCTCCTGTACATGCTCGGGGGGCTCCTGCGTGACCCGGGAAACCAGAATGGCCACGGTAAAGTTCACCACCGCACCTATGGCGCCAAAAGCATTGGGCTCAATACCAAAGAACCAGTTCGGAGACATATCTCCCAAAAACGCGGTGCTTTCGATAAACATAATGCCCTTGTGCTGGAATACATAGAGCAGAGTAACAGACAGGCCCGCCACCATGCCGGCAATGGCGCCTTCCTTGTTGCAGCGCTTGCTGAAAATACCGAGCATCAGCACCGGAAAAATGGATGACGCTGCCAGGCCAAAGGCCAGTGCCACGGTGCCCGCTGCAAAATCCGGCGGGTTAAAGCCCAGGTAACCTGCCACAGCGATAGCGCCCGCCATGGCAATACGGCTGGCCATCAGTTCCTGTTTTTCGGTAATGTCCGGCATGAACACGCCTTTCAGCAGGTCGTGGGATATGGCCGATGCAATGGCCAGCAACAAGCCCGCCGCAGTGGAAAGGGCTGCCGCCAGGCCACCGGCTGCCACCAGGGCAATGACCCAGAACGGCAGGCGGGCAATTTCCGGATTGGCCAGTACCATAATGTCGCGGTCCACTTTGACCATTTCATTGGTTTCGGCATTGGCGGTGTACTGAATACGACCGTCACCGTTTTTGTCTTCAAATTGCAGCAGGCCGGTTTTTTCCCAGTTTTTGAACCACTGGGGGCGTTGCTCGTATTCCAGGTTCTGGCCTGCTTGCGGGCTGATGGTGTTCATCAGGTTCAGGCGGGCCATACCGGCTACGGCCGGCGCAGTGGTGTAAAGAATCGCAATAAACACCAGCGCCCAGCCGGCAGACGTACGGGCATCGCGCACCTTGGGCACCGTAAAGAAGCGAATGATCACGTGGGGCAGACCCGCGGTACCAATCATCAGGCTCAGGGTGTACACAAACATGTTGAGGGTGCTCAGCCGTGCCTGGGTGGTATATTCCGCAAACCCCAGTTCGGTCACCACCTGGTCCAGTTTATCCAACAGGAAGGTATCACTGCCTGCCAGGGTGCTGCCAAAGCCCAGTTGCGGAATGGGGTTGCCGGTCAGGTGCAGGGAAATAAAAATGGCGGGAATGGTATAGGCCAGAATCAGCACGCAATACTGGGCGATCTGAGTGTAGGTAATGCCTTTCATGCCGCCCAGAACGGCGTAGAAAAATACGATCATCATGCCGATTAACAGGCCCGTATCGTATTCCACTTCCAGAAAGCGCGAGAAGGCCACACCGATGCCCTTCATTTGCCCGATAACATAAGTGACCGAACAAACGATCAGGCAGATGACCGCAACAATCCTTGCCGCCCGGGAATAGTAACGATCACCGATAAATTCCGGTACGGTGAACTTGCCGTATTTTCGCAGGTAGGGGGCCAGCAGCATGGCGAGCAACACAAAGCCGCCGGTCCAGCCCATCAGAAATACCGAACCGCCATAGCCGTAAAAGGCAATAAGCCCCGCCATGGAAATAAAGCTGGCGGCCGACATCCAGTCTGCAGCTGTGGCCATGCCGTTGGCTACCGGGTGAACGCCACCACCGGCCACGTAAAAGTCTTTGGTGGAACCGGCACGGGCCCAGATGGCGATGCCGATATACAGGGCAAAGGTCATGCCCACCACAATATAAGTCAAGGTTTGCAGTTCCATGGTGATCTCCTAGTCGTCTTCGCCAACACCGTACTTGCGATCGAGATCGCCCATTTTTTTCGCGTACACAAACACCAGCACCACAAAGGTGTATATGGAGCCTTGCTGCGCGAACCAGAATCCCAGCTTGTAACCGCCAAGGCGGATGCTGTTGAGTGCGTCTACAAATAAGATACCTGCGCCAAAGGAAACGCAGAACCAGATCACCAGCAGAATCGCCACCAGTGTCAGGTTTTCTTTCCAGTAGGCGACTCTGTCTTCTTCGCTTCTGAATGCCATGATGTTTCTCCCGTACCAACTCTTAACAAAGAGTGTCTGTAGTATCAGTCAATTATGCTATTGGACTTTGGTCGTATGTTTTTATTGATTTGCCTAGAAGCTGAACTTCAGCGACATTTGCAGGTAGTTGGAGTCCGCGCTTTCCGTGCCTGCATCCGCCACTTCAAAGTTACCCAGTTCCACACCGGCTGTTAAATGCTCATCAATATCCCTGATCAGGTTAACACCCCAGTGGGTACGTTCCCGCTCAAGAATATCGGTTTCTGCCGTACCATAAAACAGGGTAGAGCGAAGATTGTTTTGCCAGATGTGACGATAAGCCGCGGTATAAGCGGTGGTTTCCTCCACTTCCACGTCGCCGTTATCGGGATTGGTGACAATGTCCGGCGTTAATGCAGGGCCCACATAGCGCCCTGGTTCACCCACATTTACCTGAAAACGCAGGTCGTCTTTACCCAACATGATTTTACCGGCAACGCTGAGTGCCGTGGCTGTGTCATCAATACCGGTATCGCCCTGATCCAGTTTGCGTATCATCGCCGCGGTGGACACATGCCCCCAGTCACCCTTAAAGGTGTATTTGGCAATCAGGTCCGGTGTTTTTTCTTCCGCGTCGGCTTCTGTACCCGACAGGCCCACACCGCTGCTGGAGGTGCCCACATTGCCGTCGCCGTTGGTTTCCGGGTTTTCAATAGCAAAATCAAATCCGCTCAGGCTGTAGCGTATCTGGGACTGCCGGATAAAAACTTCCGCCACCGTGGGCCCCGCAAAATCCAGGGTTTCCGGTAATGCGGACGGATTCATGAAGGTGGACCAGGTCTGGCCCACCAGCCACTGATCGTATTTGATAAAGGCATGGCGAACTCTGGGGTTTGTGGAGTTGCTGACTACTTCATTGCCGTTGCCACCGTAAAGATCGAATTCGAGAAAGGCGGATACCTGGCCGTGGGCGTATTTCATATTGAATCGGGATTCGCGGATATTGAATCCCAGTTTTTGAGTATCCGTGGGTGTACCGGCAGGTGCGTTACCCAGCCAGTAATCCTGATAAGCTACGTCGCCATCCACATAGCGCAGGTCAGCTTTCAGATATCCCCCAAAGGCAATCTTGTGGCCGGGGGTGGGTTCAAATTCGTAAACCGCCTGGGCAGCGCTTGATGCCAACGCAGTGGATACAGCAACAGCAATCAGTGATTTATTCATGTCGTTCTCTCCGGAAATGTCGTTGTTGTAGTAGTTCTACTTTCAAGACTAACGGGGAAAGACAGCTTTGAATCTTAGACCTTGGTCTAGGAATTGACGGATTTCCGGGGTTTGCTATTAGACTTTGGTCTAATGCTTAAAAAGTGTTTAGACCAAGGTCTAATAGCAGCGACACGCCTGATAACTCACAATGCCTTAACTTCATTAAACGGCGGCAGAGGGCGTTTTTATGAGCGAAGAACAACGTTATCCCATTGCGGATCGGTACCTGAATCAGGCTTACATTAATAATGATGAATATCAGACCCTTTATCAGGAGTCTGTTGATAACCCCGAGAACTTCTGGGCCAACCAGGCGCAACGCATCGACTGGATAACGCCTTTCAGTAAGGTAAAAGATGTTTCTTTTGCGAAAGACGATCTCCATATCCGCTGGTTTGAGGACGGCAGCCTGAACGCGTCTGCCAATTGTATCGACCGCCATTTGCAGGCCCGTGGCGATGTGCCCGCCATTATCTGGGAGCCGGATCAGGAAGGGTTGCCGGGCCGGGTGATTACCTACAATGACCTTAGTGGTGAAGTGAACCGCCTGGCCAACGGCTTGCTGTCGCTGGGTGTGAAAACCGGTGACGTGGTGACTATCTACATGCCCATGGTACCGGAAGTGGTTTTCGCCATGCTGGCCTGTGCTCGCATTGGTGCCGTGCACAGTGTGGTGTTTGCCGGCTTTTCACCGGAAGCATTAGCGGGCCGTATTGAAGACGGCGGCTCTCATATTGTGATTACCGCGGACGAAGGATTGCGTGCTGGTAAAACGGTACCGTTAAAAGATAACGTGGATGCGGCCATTCAACACTGCCATACCACTTCAGTGGATAATGTGATTGTACTTGAGCATACCGGCGGTTCGGTGACTTACGTGCCAGGGCGTGATCACTGGTACGCTGATCTGGTGGCGCAGCAGTCTGCTGAGTGCGAACCCCGGGAGATGCCGGCAGAGTCGCCGCTCTTTATTCTTTACACCTCCGGTTCCACCGGTAAACCTAAAGGTGTGTTGCACACCACCGGCGGTTATATGGTGTATGCATCGCTCACTCATGAAATGGTGTTTGATTACCGTCCCGGTGATGTGTACTGGTGCGGTGCCGATGTGGGCTGGATTACCGGCCACAGTTATGTGGTGTACGGGCCGCTGTCTAACGGTGCCACCATGGTGATGTATGAAGGAGTGCCCAATTATCCTGATTCCGGGCGTTGTGCGCGTATTATTGAAAAATACCAGGTGAATACCTTCTACACGGCCCCCACAGCGATTCGCGCTTTAATGGCCGATGGCGATGCGGTGGTGGCAAACACCAATCTGGACAGCCTGCGTTTAATGGCCACTGCCGGTGAGCCCATCAATCCGGAAGCCTGGCGCTGGTTTTATCAGGCCTTTGGCCGGGGTGAATGTCCTATTGTTGATACCTGGTGGCAAACAGAAACCGGTGGCGTGATGATTACGCCGTTGCCCGGTGCCACCGAGCTGAAACCCGGTTCTGCGACCCGGCCTTTCTTTGGTATTCAACCGGCGCTGGTGGATCCGGAAGGCAATGTATTGGAAGGTGCCGCCCAGGGGAATCTGGTGATTACCGACAGTTGGCCAGGCCAGATGCGTACGGTGTTTGGTGATCATCAGCGCTTTATCGATACCTATTTCTCCACCTACGAAGGCATGTATTTTACATCGGATGGCGCCCGCCGTGATGAGGACGGTTATTACTGGATTACCGGCCGGGTGGATGATGTGCTGAATGTGTCCGGCCATCGTATGGGAACAGCGGAAATTGAAAGCGCCCTGGTGGCCCATGAGGCGGTGGCGGAAGCCGCCGTGGTGGGCTTTCCCCATGATATCAAGGGGCAGGGTATTTACGTGTATATCACCCTGAACCGCGGTGAAGTGGCGGATGACGCCATGAAGAAGAACCTGGTGCAGTGGTTAAGAAAAGAGATTGGCCCCATTGCCACGCCGGACATCATCCAGTGGGCACCCGGGCTACCCAAAACCCGTTCCGGCAAAATCATGCGCCGTATCCTGCGCAAGATTGCCACGGGTGAATCCGATCAGCTGGGGGATATCTCGACACTGGCGGATCCCGGTGTGGTACCACAACTGATTGAAGGCTATCAGCAGTTGGGTATCAGGGCTGCCTGACCGGCGGCCCTGTAGTTCCATTGTTAGCCTGAGTTTGCCGACTCTTGAGGTTACATAGCCTTTGCCTGGTTTGATGCCAGGGTTTTTCCCACTGGGTTTTCCCACAGAAAGGGCCGCCAATGGCCCGATTCCTTAAGGCTGATCTGCACTTGCAGGTCAGCCTTTTTTATGCTGCCGGATCGGGAACAGGGGTGTTTATTCCGGGTTAAATGGACTAAATTAAAGGCATGCCGTTAACCGCACCGGTGCGGCACACAGCTATAACAAAAAGCACGTGGGAAATTTGAATGGCTGATACGGCAACCGTCATTATTGCAGACGACCATCCCCTTTTCCGGGCCGCCTTGCGTGATGCTGTGGCCAGCGAGTTTCCGGACGCTAATATTCAGGAAGCCGCGGACTTTAACCAGTTGCAAGCTATTGTAGAAAAAGCGCCTGATGCGCTGCTGGCGATTGTGGATCTGCATATGCCGGGCGCCCATGGCTTCAGCGCACTGATTTTTTTAACCGCCCATTATCCCCGCATGCCTGTGCTGATGATTTCCGCCAACGATGCACCTGAAACCATTCGTCGTGCGGCGGATCATGGGGCGGCAGGATTTCTTCCCAAAAGTGTGGATGCCGGTACCATCAGCGAAGCGGTAAAAGTGGTGAGCCGTGGCCAGCACTGGTTTCCTGCCCATGTGGATTTGTCTACGCCCGAAGTAAGCCTGGAAGAGTCTGGCATTGCGGAGGCCCTTGCCAGCTTAACGCCACAACAGTTCAAAGTGGCCACCATGTTATCCCAGGGGTTACTCAACAAACAGATTGCCTATGAACTCAATGTGACAGAAGCAACGGTAAAGGCGCATATCACCGAAGTGTTCCGCAAGCTGGGGGTACATTCACGTACCCAGGCGGCACTGGCGCTTGGCAAACTGGATCTGGCGCCAACCGAATCGAGCCAATAACTGAGAACGGATTGGATTGCGCCGCTAAAACAGTAAATGGCTAAATTAGAAAACCGCTCAAGTCGCATTACGCTGACGTAGCAGTTTTCTCAGCGTTAAACGCAGTCCGGCAGGCTGCACCGGTTTGGCCAGAAAGGGGTAACCCTGGGCACGCAGATTTTCCAGCATGTCTTCGGTGGTGTCGGCGCTGATAATTAATGCCGTCAGTTCCGTATTCCAGCTTACTTTCAGCGCATTGAGTGCGTCCAAGCCGGTTTCGTTATTATCCAGATGATAATCTGCAATCACCAGGTCCGGTGGTGTCTGCTGGTGCCAGTGTTGAAACACTTCGCCCAGTGAGCCGGCTGTGGTTACCTGGCAGCCCCACTGATTGAGCAGCGCCTGCAGGCCCGCCAGCAGATGGGGTTCGTTATCAATACACAACACCCGCAGGCCTTGCAGTGCAGGGTCTGTGGTCAGGGCTTTTTGTGGCGTCGACACCTGTTGCTCGGTCAGTGGTACCGTTAACCGGAACACTGAACCTTTACCCGGCCAGGATTGCAGATCAATACGGTGGCCAAGCAATTGCGCCATACGCGACGCAATGGAAAGCCCCAGCCCCAGGCCTTTGGTATCTTCGTTGGCGTTGACTTGCAGGCGCTCAAACTCGTTGAAAATCCGTTGCTGGTCTTCCTCCGCAATACCGGGCCCGGTGTCCCAGACTTCCAGAACCAGCTGACCTGCTTTGTGGCGACAGCCCACAAGAATTTTTCCCCGACGGGTGTAGCGAATGGCGTTGCTTAAAAAATTCTGCAGTATGCGGCGCAGTAAATGGGGATCGCTGTCCACCCGGGAGTGGCTGGGTACATAACGCAATTCAAGCTGGTTGCGGCTGGCGAAGGGAACGAACTCCTCCACCAGATGCGATAGCAGGGTGTGCACATCAATGGCTTCGCGATTGACCTGCATTTTGCCGGAATCCAGGCGGGCAATTTCTCGCAGGCTGCTGACGACGGCTTCGGCACTGGCCAGGGCGCTGTCCACATATTCAATTTCACGACTTTGTTCCAGGCCCGGCTGGCGATTGAGTGTTGCCACCAATAGCCGGGCAGCGTTGATCGGTTGCATCAGGTCATGGCTTGCCGCTGCCAAAAAGCGGCTTTTACTGTCGTGTACTTCTTTTAATTCTTTTTCAATACGGGCTCTTATGGTGTTTTCCTGCTGCAGGGATTCGTTGGCCTGCGACAGCGCCTGGGTGCGTTCGGCTACCCGGGCTTCCAGACTTTGTTTGGCCTGTTCAAGTTCGTCCACCATGTGCTGGTAGGCTGTTACATCGGTAAAGGCAGTGACATAGCCGCCGGAAGGAATCGGTGTACCCTGAATTTCAATCACGATGCCATTGGGCAAGCGCCGTTCCATGCGATAGGGATTTCCGCTGCGCAGCATTTGCAGGCGCTTGTTCACTGCGGCGCTGATATCCGTGCCGGTGTCACTGAGCAGGCCTTTTTCGGCATTGTGGCGGTAAATCCGCTCGATAGGGCAACCCACAAATAATAGCTCCGGCGGATAATTGAAGATGCGCTCGTATTTCCCGTTCCAGGCCACCAGCTTCAGGTTTTCATCCACCACGCTGATGCCCTGGGGAATATTTTCCAGTGTGGTTTGCAGCAGACTTTGGGAAAACTGCAGCTGGCGTGAGGTGGGGCCCATAAGTGTCGCCAGGTCTTCAACCTGCAACAGTTTCTGTTTGCGCAGCATATCTGTTGCCCGGTGGGCTGATACGGCGCCAATAAACGAGGCCAGTTTGCTTTCTACCTCGTACACCACAAAACGGGGCGCCGGGGTATAGGGCAGTAACCGGTGCTGCAGCTTTTGTTCCAGCTGGCGCCAGAAAACCAGACTGCTGCCGCTGCCCAGCAGGGGATCGATCAGGCTTTGCAATTGATGAACAGAAATATTCGTGGGTTCGTAATCTTCCCGGGCATAGGAAAAACGTCGCCGCAGTTTGCGAAAGGCATTGGCCTGGCGGTAATCCAGCTCTGTAAAGCGGGCACGCCATGACACCAGCACCATGATGACAATATTCAGCCCAAGGCTCCAGAGCACACCATGAGTCAGGGAATCCACCCAGGCGCCAGTACCAAACAGATTCTGGGGTTTGAGCCATTGCAGTTGCAAGGGCCCCTGCATCAGCAAGCTATGTTGGTCCGGTAACAGCGCAGGGGTCAACAGGCAGTAAGCCCACAAAAGGCAACCGGTAACGATGCCGGCAACCACTCCGTGGCGGTGTGCCTGGTTCCAGTAAAGCCCGGCCACAATAGCGGGTAGCAATTGAGTGCTTGATGCAAACGCCAGCAAGCCCATGGATGCCAGTCCGCCGGTCTGGCTGGTGGATTGTTCCAGCAACCAGCTCAGAAACAGAATCAGGATAATGGCGCCGCGGCGCACGTAACGCAGCGTGCCCGCCAGATCCTGATATTTGATGCGCTGCTTTTCCCTGAAGCTGAGATACACAGGAATCAATAATTCGTTGGAAATCATGATGGATAAGGCAATGGTGGCCACCAGCACCATACTGGTGGCTGCCGACAATGCGCCGAGAAAGCCCAAAGGAATCAGCCAACCCTGGCTTTGCACAGCCGGGAGTGACAGCACATAGGTGTCCGGCGGAATGGCGGTATGGCCCAGTACCATTTGGCCGGCTTCCACAATGGGCACCACACAAATGGCAAATAGTATGAGATAAAGAGGGAACAACCAGCGGGCGAGCCGGGTGGATAATCGATCATGGTATTCCACCACCATGACATGAAATTGCCGCGGCAGGCAGATAATAGCCGCTGCGGCTAACAATAGCTGAGTGTAAAAGTTCGGGCCCAGAAAAGCGTCGGCGGTAAACGGGGAAGGCGCTGGGTTTTTATTGCCGTCCGGTAAGGAAAACAGCACCACGGTGGCGAACAGCGCCAGACCAATAAAGGCAATGAGTTTGACAATGGATTCTGCAGCAACGGCGGTAAGCAGCCCCCGGTGCCTTTGCTGGCCATCGATGATGCGAGTGCCGAAAACAATCGCAAACCAGCCCAGAAAGATGGCCGCCAGTAAACTGGCATGGGTGTCGATATTGAACGTCTGGTTCCAGTCCGACAGGTTGGCGGCACTCCAGGCCAGAGCAATGGCCCGTAACTGCAGTGCGATATAGGGCAGGGTGCCGATCACTGCCACCAGTGTCACCAGCGCTGCCAGGCGCTGATCCTTGCCGTAACGGGAACCGATAAAATCTGCAATGGAGGTCACCTTGTTGCGCGCCCCGATCACCATTAACCGGCGTACAAAGGGCCAGCCGATCACAAACAGCAATACCGGGCCAAGATAAATGGGAACGTAACTCCAGCCGCCTTCGGTGGCATTGCCCACGGCACCCAGAAACGTCCAGGAACTGCAGTAAACCCCAAGGGAAAGGCCGTAAATAATGGCTTGCAGGGAACGGGGCCAGCGGCCGGTTTTTTCCGCCAGCCAGGCAAAAGCAATCAGTGCCGCAAAATAAAGAAATCCGTAAATAAGAAGCTGTTGGCTGTCCATCTTATCGGGGCATGGCCGGAGTGCGGCCTGCTGATCGTTATGGTTTTTTGTTATTGAATTCCGGCGTTGCGCTCTCTGCGCTGCAGATCAGCAAGGAACCGGTTCAGTTTGCGTTCCAGCGTTTGTTCCAGGTTGGTGAACTTTACGCCCAGTACCGTGATGTCTTTCTTCTGATCGTAGGTCCAGTGCATCAACTGGGCGCCGCACACAATTCGCTGGCCGTCGCTAAGGGTAACATAACAGTGAGGGAATTCATCGCCGCGGTGGGGCTGGGGTTGAATCAGGTGTTGCAATTGCATACGGGCACCGGTAACCGATAAATCACTCACCAGGCCGGAATAGGTTTGCCCGTTATTGTTTTCCAGCGTCATTCGCACCGGGCTGACACTGCTGATCTTGATACGGAAGGCATCGCGAAGCTGAATGTGTTCAACCCCTTTGGGGAATTCAAAGACATGCTCATAGCGAGGCAGTTCCAGGCTGTGTTTGAGCACACAATCAAACTGGGTGCGCACGCCCAGGTGGCTCAAACTGAAGTGCACCGGCGTGCCGGGTTTTATTTGCGTATTCAGGGATTCCGGGTGGAAGGAATCAAAATGAACTTCGCGGTTTTCAGTATCCACGGAGTTGATACCGGTGGTAAAGCGGATCTTGTCTTTCGGTCTGCCACCGGCTTCACCCTCGATCAGGCTGTTGGCTTCTGCGTATTGTTGCAGGAAGGCGGCGATATCCCTGGGGTTGTGGTGAACACTCCGTGGTGCCCCCGCCTTGGGTTTGCCGGTGTCTTTGTCTTTTTCAAATAACTTGCTTAAAAATGGAATGCGCATTGAACACGACAACTCGTATTAGGGTACTCGGCCTGCCTGTGATTCAGTTTAGCAGGCCCCCGTTAACTGTGTTCCTGAATTCACTCAAGCGGTGGCCAGGCGGCGCTGGTCGCCGGATTGGGTAGTGCGGCCATTGGCGCGATACACGGTTTGATTGCTGCTCACGCCTTTTATCATCTGCATCAGGCGTTCAGTGGCAATCTGGGCGTGTAGCAGAATCTTGCCGTTGATCTGGTTCAGGTCCCGGCAGCGATTCATTTTGGCGGATAGTGATTCCCACAAATCCTCAAACCGGGCCCGCCAGTTGGTGGGTACCTTTTCAAGAAATTCTTCAAACCCTTCCTTGTCGGCGGCAAAGCCCATTTCCTGCATCAGTCCCTGGCGTTCGCGATCCAGCGATTCGATTTCAATCAGCAGTTGTTTCTTGTTGTTCTGGAGTCCGTGGTAGCCGGTGAAATCGCGTTTTTCTATGGCGGCCTTTTCGGCTTCCAGATACTGCAGCAACTGATCGGCCTTGGTCAGGTCTTTTTTCAGCAGTGCCAGAAATTGCTGGGCTTTTTGCGGAGTAACCTGGGTAGACATCTGAGTCTCTCCTTAATTGGGGATAACCGTTTAACAGGTTGCATTGTCGGGCTCACTTTTGACGCGTGAGATCTGTTACACAGAGAACTGCAAAATATGGTCCAACTGGCTGGGGGAATAAAGGCGAGGCAATAAAAAAGCCGCTTTGTGTGGAAGCGGCTTTTCAGGGCTTTGAATTTTTCAGGGCTTTAAGGTTTGATGTCAGTGGTCAGTTTCAGAAACTGCCGTCGATATCCAGTAGCTTGCCGGCAATGCGGTCGGCATCGGGTTTATAGGAGCCATCGGCAATGGCCGCTTTCAGTTCGGCGACTTTGCTTTCGTTGAACGGGGTGGTTTTGCTGACTTCACCCTGTAACTGGCTCAGTGATTTTGCTTCATCGCTGATGCTGACAGTGGTGGTTTCACCCGCGGTTGCGCTGTCGGTTTTACTGTTTTTGTCATTACCACGGTCAGCCACGTTCTGGCCGCCCCTGGTCTGACTCTGTCTGTTTGTCGTCTGGCTTGAGTTCAAGCCATTGATATCTAAGCCCATTTTCTTGCCCTTAACCTGACTTTGACTACGACTGAAGTGCTTCAGTCCGGGAAAACCCTGATGCTTTCACACATTACCAGGGCCTTCTGATACTGCTATCGGCCTTATTTGAATAACCTTTAGCTGAAATACGGAAAATTTCTGCTAAATACTTCAAATCAAACCGAATTTTGTTAGCTTGCTCTTAAAGGCTTACCGTTATCTGCCCCGCGGCGGATACGCGTCCTTCAATAATACGCTTTGTTTGCGAATTTTTCACCCTTACCACTTCGCCCAGGGCGCCATCGCTAAGCGCAACACCGCTGGCCCGGATACTGATGCCTTTGGCATTGGCATGAATCACCACTTTTTCGCCCCGGGTAACCAGTGTGGGCGGTAAAACATTGCCAGGTTTGATCACCCGGTTGCCGCTCAGGGTAAACCGGGCGATAGCCCCCACCACGTTATCGGTTTTCTTGAAATAGCCGGCATGAAGCCGGGTAACTTCCCGTTCCTCTTTTGTGACCATTCCCGCGGTTATCTTGCTGCCTTTGGGAATCGGGCGGCTGGACACCAACACCTGGTCGAACACCTTCAGGCGAGCACCAATGTTGACAGACCAGGGCTTGGCGGCACTTTCGCAGGAAATCCGCAGCGTCAGGCGGCCGTAGTCGCGGTTGGGTGAGCGGTTTTCTATCAGCAGGGGCGCCTGACAGAATTCCAGGTTCAGGCGTTCGTCTGGCAGCGTGAATTCATATTCTGTTCTGGAATAATTGTAGTCCGCTGTTATGCCTTCAAGGTAGTTGTTCAGCTGCTTTTCGATCTGCTGGGTGGTGGCCGGAGTCGCGGCATTGGCAGCACTCAAGGCACCGCTTGAGAACAGCGCAAGAACAACCAAGTACCTGATACACATAGTAAAGCATGTGATTGGGTGAGGGCGGGGCAAAGGTGGCCCGGATTGCTTGTTGTGAGTCTCGATAAACACGTCCGATTTCCGGTTGATTAACTGTTCATTTTTTCAATTTGGCCTATGCTCAAACAGAGCAAGTGCAAAAGCTGCGTTTAACTTTTGACGCTTCCAAGCGCTTTAAACAGTTAAAGCAAATGTTGTGCCGGGCTGTTCAGCACGGCTTTTTGGGTTTAGATGGAGCATGGGGCCAGGTTATGGCTAGTGTTTTAGACGCTGTTGATCAGCGCACGCAATTGGTGGGACAAAACCGGCTGGAACTGCTGTTGTTCCGGCTTGACGGGCCACAGATATACGGGATTAACGTGTTCAAGGTGCGCGAGGTACTGCAGTGTCCGAAACTGACAGAACTGCCGCAGCGTAACCCCATTGTACGAGGTATTGCCCATATTCGCGGCGGCACCATATCCGTTATGGATATGAACGCGGCCATTGGTAATGCTCCCCTGGATGATATCAATAACTGCTTTGTGATTATTTCGGAATACAACATGGCAGTGCAGGGCTTTCTGGTGAAGTCCGTTGAGAAGATCGTCAACCTTAACTGGAGCAATGTGCATCCGCCACCGAAGGGCGCCGGTAAAGGCAATTATCTGACAGCCGTTACCGAGGTAGATAACAAGATTGTTGAGATTATCGATGTGGAGAAAATCCTTTCCGAGGTTTCTCCGCTGCAGGAAGATATTCCTGAAGATCTGTTGCGGCAGGATACCATCCGGTCTGCATCGCAGCAGCACCTGAAGGTGCTGATTGCCGATGATTCCAGTGTGGCGCGCAAACAGATTAAACGTTGCGTGGAAAAACTGGGGGTAGAAACCCAGCTGTTCCCCGATGGTAAAAAGACACTGGATCACCTTAAAGAAATTGTCGAGTCTGGTGAAGACATCACCAAATCCTATGTGATGCTGATTTCCGATATTGAAATGCCGGAGATGGATGGTTACACATTAACAGCCAGTATTCGTGACGACCCACGTTTATCCAACCTTTATGTACTGCTGCATACTTCCTTGAGCGGTATCTTTAACCAGGCCATGGTAGAAAAGGTGGGGGCAAACAATTTTCTGGCGAAATTCAAGCCTGACAAGCTGGCCGAGATTGTGCAGGAAAGGATTGACAGTGCTACCCAGGGATAACGATTGATCTCGGGAAATCTATGGTTATGACAGGAACTGACAGCTCCAGGCACACTGAAGCCGAGTATGCCGAATTCCGGGCTTTTCTGGAAAAGAATTGCGGTATTGTGCTGGGAGCCAACAAAAATTACCTGATTGACAGCCGCCTACGGAAGATTCTGCGTGACAACAAGATTGCCTCGCTGAACGAGCTGATCCGGGCAATCTCTGGCTATGGCAAGGAACAGCTGCGCCAAAGTGTTATTGATGCCATGACCACCAACGAAACGCTCTGGTTTCGTGACCGGCATCCCTATGAGTTTTTCAAGGATCAGCTGGTGCCGGAGCTTTCCCGCAACGGGGATATGAACCTGCGGATCTGGTGCGCTGCCTGTTCTTCCGGACAGGAGCCTTATTCTTTGTCTATCTGCCTGGAAGAGCTGCGCCGCACCAAGCCGAACCTGCGCGATATGAGTATTCTCGCAACGGATATCAGCCGCAGTATTCTGGACCTGGCAAAGAACGGTATTTATGATTCCCTGGCCCTGAACCGGGGTATGTCGCCGGACCGGCTTCGCCAGCATTTTGACTCGCTGGATGCCAAGCAGTGGCAGGTGAAGGCTAACATCAAGCGGCGCATTGAATTCAAACCGTACAACCTGAAAGACAGCTTTGTCAGCCTGGGCAAATTTGATGTGGTGTTTTGCCGCAATGTGCTGATCTATTTCTCGGCTGAACTGCAGAACGAAATCCTGCGTAAAATTCACGGTGTGCTCAAACCTGGCGGTTACCTTTTTCTGGGGGGCTCCGAAACACCCCGCGGGTTGAACGAACTGTTTTCCGTACGTTACTACACCCCGGGTGTGGTTTATCAAAAGGCCTGACGGCCCCTCCAATACTTTTCTCTTCTTCTGACGCTGTTTTTGCCGGTTCTTTTGCCGCTGCTTTTGCCGGTCTTTTTGCCGGTTTGGGGGCAGGGGTCTGCCTTTGCCGCTCCGGCTTGCCGCTTTCCGGCGCCAGAATCACCAAGTTACTGAAATTATTGAAGTTAATTTATTGGCACGCTGATTGCTAATTTATCGCTGAGGATGAGGTGAGGGAATCTTTACCAGGGATGGTGCCTCAGCAAACACAGAGGTTGATCAGTATGGCAATCAGTTTCGATAAAGCATTAGGCGTTCATCAGTATGCAATGCAATTGCGTGCCCAGCGTTCTGAAGTGCTTGCCAATAATATTGCGAACGCAGATACCCCGGGATACAAGGCCAGGGATTTTGATTTTCATTCGGTGCTGAAGGCCAAAATGGGCCAGCCGGGCGGTGACCTGCAAATGAAAACCACCGATGCCGGGCACACCGCCAATATGCTGCAACCTGATGCAATTAACGGGCTCAAGTATCGCACGCCCAGCCAGCCTTCGATTGATGGCAATACGGTGGATATGCAGAAAGAGCGTGCTGAATACGCCCGTAATACTCTTGAATACCAGGCTGCTTTTACCTTTCTGAACAGCAAGGTAAAAGGGCTTAAATCAGCGATACGGGGAGAATAATCATCATGGGATTAATGAACGTATTTGATATCGCTGGCAGTGGCATGAGTGCCCAGACCGTTCGCCTGAACACCACCGCATCCAACATTGCCAATGCCGAAAGCGTGGCCACCAATGGTGAAGACACCTACCGCGCCCGCCAGCCGGTGTTTGCCGCTCAGATGCAGTCGGCCATGCGCGGTGGTTCGCCCTTTTCCGCCAGTGAGCAGGGCCTTACCGCCGGCAAGGGTGTGCAGGTGCTGGGTGTGGTAGAAAGCGATGCCCCTTACCAGATGCGCTACGAACCCGGGCATCCGTACGCTGACGACAACGGTTATGTAAAGTATCCCAATGTGAATGTGGTGGAAGAAATGACGAACATGATCAGTGCATCCCGTTCATTTCAAACCAACGCAGACATGATGAGCACAGCAAAGAAAATGATGGAACAAGCGCTTGCGCTTGGCCAGTAAAAGGGGATTAGACAATGGCTTCCGTTAATGGTGTAAATCAAAACAATGTTCTTTCGGACCTGTCCATCAAAGACAAGCCCACCAAGAACGAGGAAACCGAAAAAGACATGTTCATGCGCCTGATGCTGGCGCAACTGGAAAACCAGAACCCCCTGGATCCCAAAGACGGCGCGGAGTTTGTCAGCCAGCTGGCGGAATTCAGTACCCTGGAAGGGATCGGCAATATCAATAATTCCATCCAGGATATTGGCGGCATGTACCGTTCTTCCCAGGCACTGCAGGCCACCACGCTGGTGGGCCGGGATGTGCTGCTGGATTCCAACGAAGTCTATTTTGATTCTGCCAATGCAGTGACCGGCGTGATCAAGGCACCGGGTGAATCGGCCCTGGATGCGAAAGTGACCATTACGGATGCTACCGGTCAGGTGGTGCGTACCGAATCCCTGGGTAATCTGCCGGGTGATGAGGATACGCCCTTTGCCTGGGATGGGGCGGACAACGACGGCAATCCTTTGCCGCCCGGCAAATACACCATTGAGGTGAATGGGCGGGTAGCCAATGAAATTGAAGCACTCAGTGTGAATACCCACGCACGGGTGAGCAGTGTCAGCATTGTCAACGCCCAGGGCGACATGATGCTGAACCTGAACGGTTTGGGTCAGATCAGTTCGAACGAAATCAAAGAAGTCAGATAACAGAAGTAGTCAGGAGAAGGTTATGTCATTCAATACAGCACTGAGCGGCTTGAATGCAGCGCAATCAGATCTTAGCGTTACCAGTAACAACATCGCCAACGTATCCACCACTGGCTTCAAGGAGTCGCGGGCGGAGTTTGGGGATATTTATGCAAACTCCACCTTTGGCAACAGCAACACAGCCATTGGTGCGGGCGTGCTGTTACAGTCAGTCACCCAGCAGTTTAATCAGGGTAACCTGGATTTTACATCTAATACGCTGGATTTTGCGGTCAGTGGTGAAGGCTTCTTCGTGCTGTCGCCCAACCAGACCAGCAGTGAAAGGGTGTTTACCCGGGCCGGTGCCTTCGGGGTGAATGAGAGTGGCCAGGTGGTGAATTCCTCCGGGCAATTGCTGCAGGTGTTCCCGGTAAACTCCGACGGCAGTGTGGCGGCGACGTCTTTAAGCAGTACCATTCCGTTGCGGTTACCGGAATCAGCCGGTACCCCTCAGTCTACTTCTGAAGTGGAAATGGGTATTAACCTGCCGGCCAATGCCTCGGCACTGGATGTGACGGCGTTTGATCCGACGGCGCCCAATACTTATTCCGCATCTACTTCGGTGAATGTATTTGATTCACTGGGTGATACCCATATCGCTACCACATATTTTGTGAAGGATAATGCGACCTCTAACAACTGGGCCATGTTTACCTATGTTGATGGTGATCCCGTGGATGTCAGTGGTGGCACAGCGGATACGGTAGTTCCCCCGCGGTGGCCGGCTTATGCGCAAGTGACTTTCGATGCGGTGGGGGCCTTCCAGTCCACAACTCCGGCTGTCATTCAAACCATTGAGCTGGGTGACCCTGCGCTCACCACCAGCGGTAACGGTGCCAACGTTGGTACTTATGGTAATGGTCAGGATCCGGATCAACAGATCATTTTTGATTTATCAAATAACACACCCACGCAGTTTGCGTCGCCTTTTACGGTGAACAGCCTGAGCCAGGATGGTTTTTCCATCGGCCGTTTATCCGGTCTGGATGTGAGTGATACCGGTGTAGTTCGCGCCACTTATACCAATGGTCAGACAGAGGCGGTGGGTAAAGTGGCATTGGCGCGATTCGCCAATCCGCAGGGCTTGTCGCAGGTCAGTAACACATCCTGGGCAGCTACCACTGATTCCGGTGATCCTCTGGCCGGGGAGGCAGGCACCTCAAGTTTTGGTCTGATACAGGGGGGCGCCCTTGAGCTGTCCAACGTGGATCTGACACAGGAACTGGTGAGCCTGATTACCTCGCAACGGAATTTCCAGGCAAACGCCAAGTCCATTGAAACCTTTAATGCGATAACCCAGACCATTATTCAGATTCGATAAAGCTCTCTCTCGTCTGAAGCGCAGCGTCTTGAAGGCGCTGCGATTTTTTTTATTCTATGTCCCACCTTTATTCTGTTCCGTCTGTGCCACATTGGCACTGCCCTTGCAATAACTACTATTAAATCCAATTCTCGTCTGAATTTTTGACGCTGAGAGCAAACCTATGGACAAGTTATTATACGTGGCAATGACCGGTGCCCGGGAGGCCCTGACCTCCCAGACCAACCATGCCAATAATCTGGCAAACGTTTCCACCACTGGTTTCAAGTCTGACTTTAATCAGTTCCGTTCCATGACGGTTTACGGTGAAACCTTTCCGTCGCGGGTATACGCCATGAATGAGCGCCCCGGTACCGATATGTCCCAGGGTGGTTTTATTACCACGTCCCGTGATCTGGATGTTGCCATCAAGGGTGATGGCTGGCTGGCAGTGCAAATGCCCAATGGCGAAGAAGCCTATACCCGGGCCGGCGATTTAACACGGGATGTTGACGGCACCCTTACCACAGGCAGCGGTTTGCCGGTGATGGGCAATGGTGGACCCATTGTTCTGCCGGAATTCGAAACCATCGAAATCGGTATGGACGGCACCATTTCCATTCGTGGTCTGGGCGAAGAAGCGCTTGCCATTACCCAGATCGACCGACTCAAGCTGGTAAACCCCGGTAATGAAAACCTGGTGAAACGGGAAGATGGCCTGTTTCACATGCGGGAAGGTGGCGAAGCCGACTTTGACGCCGAAGTGCAGGTGGTGCATGGCATGCTGGAAAGCTCCAACGTGAATGCCGTTGGGGAGCTCACCGAAGTGATTGCTGCCAGCCGCCTGTTCGAGCTCAACGTTAAAATGATGAAGAATGCAAAAGATAACGATGAATCCGCGGCAAGAATATTGCACGGATAACACTAACGATTGAAGAAAGCCTTCGGGCGACTCATAAGACAGTAACTTGAGGAGAAAATCATGCACGCATCGCTTTGGGTAAGTAAGTCGGGGTTGAGTGCACAGGATTTGAAACTGAACACCATTTCAAACAACCTGGCCAACGTATCCACCACCGGCTTCAAGCGTGATCGCGCAGTGTTCCAGGATCTGCTGTATCAGATTGACCGCCAGCCGGGTGGCCAGTCTTCTCAGAACACGGAGCTGCCATCCGGTTTGCAACTGGGTACCGGTGTGCGAACCGTTGCCACCCAGAAACAGCATACCATGGGTAATCTGGAAGTGACCGAACAGGCTCTGGATATGGCCGTGAATGGTCGTGGCTTTTTTCAGATCCTGATGCCCGATGGCCAGATTCATTACACCCGTGATGGCCGTTTTCAGTTGGATGCCAATGGCGCCCTGGTGAACTCCGCCGGTTTGCCGCTGGAACCGGCCATAGAAGTTCCGGAAGGCACATCATCCATAACTATCGGCTCTGACGGGGTTGTTTCGGTGGTGGATGCCGCCACGGGAACCCAGACCCAGGTAGGCAACATTCAGCTGGCAGATTTTATTAATCCTTCCGGTCTTGAAGCCGTAGGTGGCAACCTGTTCCGCGAAACTGCTGCCAGCGGTGCGGTACGCCAGGCCAACCCGGGCACTGAAGGTATGGGTTCTGTGTTGCAGGGTTCCATCGAAAGTTCCAACGTGAATGTGGTGGAAGAACTGGTGAACATGATCGAAACCCAGCGGGCCTACGAAATGAATTCCAAAGTGATCGCTGCAGTGGATCAGATGCTGCAATTCGTGGGTCAAACATTATAGATAGTGGTTTCTGAAAGACGTTGCCGGAAGAGGTTGGTTATGAAACAGCTCATCGTATTCAGTTTTAGTTTGCTGCTGGCGCAGTTGATGGGCTGTGCCACCAATGAACCTCGCCCGGGTGATCCCCGCTATGCGCCGGTGTTTCCCGTTACCCAGCAGCCGGCACCACAAACGGAAGGTTCTATTTATGCCGCCGGTGGTGGTGTCAGTTTGTGGGAGGATCAGCGTGCAAGAAGAGTAGGGGATATCCTCACCATCTTGCTGGATGAAAGAACCACGTCAAAAAAATCCAGCAGTACAGAGACTACCAAAAACGACGAGAACGCCATGTCGGTAGGGTCTTTACTCGGCACCACACCATCCACCAACATTCCCTTTATCGGCTCCAATTCTGATCTGACACTCAATAGCCAGACCACCAATGAGCGGGAATTTGAAGGCGAAGCAGCAGCGGATCAAAGCAACCAGCTTATTGGCAGCATTACTGTAACAGTGACCAATGTTATGCCCAGTGGTGTCATGATGGTTCGGGGTGAAAAGTGGATGACGCTTACACGCGGGTCTGAATTTATACGTATTGAGGGGATGGTCCGGCCGTCCGATATCGGCCCTGACAATACAGTACCGTCCAACCGTATAGCCGATGCCCGGATTACCTACAGTGAAACCGGTGAGCTGGCGGATTCCAACCGTAAAGGCTGGCTGTCAAAATTCTTTAGCAGCCCGGCGTGGCCGTTTTAATCAGCATACGAGAGAAGATCATGAAAAGGCTTATCAGGTGTTTTGCGTTACTGTTGGCCGTAGGGATATCACCCATAGCCTTGGCGGACCGTATCAAGGATATTGCTGACCTTCAGGGTGTTCGTGATAACCAGTTGCTGGGCTATGGCCTGGTGGTGGGTTTGAACGGCACCGGCGACAAGGCCAACAGTGGCCATTTCACCTCACAGACGTTCCGTAACATGATGGAACAGTTTGGTATCCGGGTTCCTCAGGGCGTTGATCCCAAACTGAAAAACGTGGCCGCAGTATCCATTCATGCCACCTTGCCGCCGTTTTCCAAACCGGGCCAGTCGATTGATATTACGGTGTCGTCTATTGGTAATGCCTCCAGCTTGCGGGGCGGCAGCCTGTTAATGACTCCGCTGCGCGGAGCAGACGGTAAGGTGTATGCCATTGCCCAGGGTGATTTGGTGGTCGGCGGTTTTGGGGCAGAAGGATCGGACGGTTCGCGGATTACGGTGAATGTCCCCAGTGTGGGCCGTATACCCAATGGCGCTACCATTGAGCTGGCGGCGCCCAACCCCTTTCTGCAAATGGATGTATTGACCTTTAACCTGCGCACACCGGACTTTACCACGGCAAAACGGGTTACCGACCAGATTAACCGGTTACTGGGCCCGGGCGTTGCCCGTTCCATGGATGCCACCTCCATCGTGGTAGCGTCGCCCAAGGATCCGTCGCAACGGGTTACCTTTTTGTCGGTGTTGGAAAACCTTGAAATCCAGCCGGCCGAACCGTCCGCCAAAATTATTATCAATTCCCGCACCGGTACCATTGTGATCGGGCAGAACGTAAAAGTATCCCCGGCGGCGGTCAGCCACGGCAATCTGACAGTGACCATTTCCGAGAAGAAGAATGTTACCCAGCCAGAAGCCTTTGCCGGGGGCGATACCGTGGTAACGCCTGAATCACAGGTGGATATTGTGCAGGACAATAACCGTATGTTCTTGTTTGAACCCGGTGTGAGCCTGGATGAAATTGTCCGGGCCGTTAACCGCGTAGGTGCGGCCCCCGGTGATTTGATGGCGATACTGGAAGCCCTCAAGCAAGCCGGTGCACTGCGGGCTGAACTGGTCGTGATCTGAGTGTTGCCCCATGATTGAGAACAAAACCCTCGGTTCCGACGTTTACACGGATTTCAGCGGTTTTGAATCCATGCGTAAAGCTGCCCGGGCTAACAGCCCGGAAGCGGTCGGCGCAGTTGCCAAGCAACTGGAAGGCATGTTTCTGAACATGATGCTGTCCAGTATGCGTGAAGCAAACCAACTCTTTAACGAAGACAGCCTGCTCAGCTCCAAGGAAGTTCGCTTTTATCAGCAAATGCTGGATCAGCAGCTCAGCACCACGCTGAGCGAAGGCAAGGGCCTGGGGCTGGCGGAAACCATCAAGCGGCAACTGTCTGCCGTTCAGGAGCGGCGTTACGATCCCGATGCGGTTGATCAACAGAGCCCTGACGGAAGGGAGCCGAATGCACCACAGGGCCAGCCTCTGCAAGCTGATCAACCGGGGTTATCCGTTGAGCGCTACCGAGTGATGGCGTTGCCGCCGGTCAGCCAATCTGTTCCTGTTCAGGATAATACCGATAGCGTTCTCATTGCTCCCGTTCAGCAGGCAGCGGAATCTGGTGACGTTGAGCAAACGGATTTCTCGCCGCTGTCCCCCGGTGAATTTGTTGAGCAGATTCTGCCGTTTGCCCGGCGCAGTGCCGAAGAGCTGGGTATTCCGGTTGAAAGCATTGTTGCTCAGGCGGCCCTGGAAACCGGTTGGGGACAATACCTGATGAAGCATGATGACGGTCGTCATGCATTCAATTTCTTTGGCATTAAAGCCGGCAACGACTGGCAGGGCGACAAAGTGGATGTCATGACAGTGGAATACCGGAATGGAATTGCCGCTAAAGAGACTGCCGCTTTCCGCTCTTATGCCACTATGGATGAGGCCTTCCAGGACTACACCCGGTTTTTATCGCAAAAAGAACGCTATCAGCCCGCGTTGCAATCCGTTCGGGAAAACCAGGATGCAAAATCCTGGGGCAATCACCTGCAACTGGCAGGTTATGCTACCGATCCAAATTATGGCAAGAAGATTGCAAGTATCGTGTCGAGGCTTCAAAAAGATGGCGCTTCACAGGAAAAGCTCACTCTATCAAGAGCGCCCTAGTTACATTCACAGCCAGTCTTTTTTCCGCCGGGTTTATTATCAACGTGTGATTTGCAGGTAAGCGTATGCCAGATTTAACCAGCATTGCGTTAACAGGTTTGTCTGCCCATAAAACGGCACTGTCAACCACTGGCCACAACATTGCAAATGTGGACACGGAAGGCTATACCCGGCAGGTAACCACCTTTGATACTTTTCCCCCGGAAAAAGCCGGATCCGGGTATCTGGGTACCGGCGTTAAAATTTCCAATGTTAACCGGGTTACCAACCAGTTCGTTACCGATCAATTGCGCCGAGACACCCAGAACAAAGAATCCTTTTCCGCTTACCATGAATTTGCCGTGCGTATCGATTCGTTACTGGGTGATGACGCCACGGCCGTTACGCCGACACTGATCAACTTTTTTAATGCCATTAATGATGTTTCCGATGATCCCGGGTCCATACCGGCAAGACAGGTGCTGCTCAGTGAAGGTGAGGCCCTGTCCAATCGCTTTACGTCTGTCTACGAGCAAATCAACTTTCAGAACAATGCGCTGAACCAGGAACTGGAAACAGTGGCATCCGGAATTACCGAGCTTGCCGCCGGCATTGCGGACCTTAATGAAGCCATAGGCGTAGCTGCTGCCAACCAGTTCAGTGGTGCCCCTAATGATTTGCTGGACAAACGGGATGAAGCAGTACGTCAGCTGTCTGAAATGATTGGCGTGAATGTGATTACCGAACAAAACGGTATGGTGAATATTTCCATCGGTAGTGGCCAGCCATTGGTGGTGGGAACCCAGTCCTTTACCGTAACAGCCCGCCGGGATGATTCCGGTATTGGGCGTAATCAGTTGTATCTGAGTACCGGTAATAACCAGCTGAATGTGACTGAGCAGGTATCCGGTGGCCGCGTGGGTGGCTTGCTGAATGTGCGTGACGAACTGATCGATCCGGTGTTCAACGAGATTGGCCGCCTGGCCATTGTGATATCCGATACCATCAATCAGCAACATCAGCTGGGTATGGATCTGAACAACCGGATTGGCGGTCTGTTTTTCTCTGATATTAACGATCCAACTGCAGAAGCCTCTCGTATCGCGCCCAACACCAATAACACCGGTAACATGTCTATCTCTGTGACCATTGATGACACCTCGGCGCTGAGTAAAGATAATTACGAACTGCGTTACGACGGTACCTCCGGTAACTATAACCTGATTGAGCTGACCAACCGCACTACGGTGACAAGCTTTGCCGCCCCCACGACATTTCCTGCCACGGTATCCGTTGCGTCAGAAGGCTTCACGTTTAACTTTGATGTGGCGGATCCGGGAAATTTGCCTACCACCCATGCGGATGGCGATATCTTTATGGTAACGCCTACTCGCCTGGGGGCGTCGGAAGTCGGGGTAGAACTGAATTCCCCTAATCAGATTGCGGCCGCATTACCGGTGCGCGCCAACGTGTCCACCAGTAATTCCGGCAACGGTTTTGTGGAAGAGGTACAGGTAACTGATACCACAACAACGGATTTCACCACCACGGCGTTGCAACTGACGCCGCCGTACCGGGTGGTCTTTACGTCTTCCACCAGTTACGAAATTCATGATCTGACGGATCCCAGCCTGGTACCTTCTGCCGGTACGTTGGTGGGCACAGGTACCTATGTTCCCAATCAATCCAATAACCTGCTGACAGATGCCAGTGTGGTACCCGCGCCCCTGGCCACCGGTTATGAAGTAGTAATGAACGGTGAACCGCAAACCGGTGATACGCTGGATCTTACCTATAACACAGGCGCTATTAACGATAACCGCAACGCCTTGTTAATGGCCGACCTGCAACGTTCCAAAACCCTGTCCGGGGGAACAGCCACTTACCAGGATGCTTACAATCAGCTGGTAGGTGGTGTCGGTACCCGTACCCGGGATGCCCGCATCGGTGAAGAGGCCTCAGAAACGATTCTGCGGCAAACCAAAGCCCAGCGCGAATCCGTATCAGGGGTAAATCTTGACGAAGAAGCGGCAGATCTTATCCGCTTTCAGAATGCCTACCAGGCATCGGCCCGTGTTATTCAGATCAGCAGTGAACTGTTTGACACCATTATAGCGTCGCTGGGTTGAGGTAAGGGCCATGAGAATTTCAACAACGCTTTCTTACAGTACTGCACTTAACTCCATGCTGGATCAGCAATCCAAGCTGAGTCAGACACAGCTCAAGATTTCTGAAGGTAAACGTATTTTAAAACCATCGGATGATCCGATTGGCGCAGGGATTGCATTGAACCTGAAACAGCAGATTGAATCTGCCAAGCAGTTTACTAAAAACGGTCAGGTAGCAGAAACGAGTTTACAAGTGACAGAAAGTTCATTGGCAAGTGTGACAGATATTTTGAACAGGGTGCGCGAACTGGTACTGCAGGGTGCCAATGGCACGCTGGGTTATTCAGATCGCGATTCCCTGGCAACAGAAATCGAACGCCGCTATGACGAGTTGCTTGGTATTGCCAACTCCCAGTTATCCGACGGTAAATATATATTTGCCGGATTCCGCAGCGGGGTGAAACCCTTTACCAAGGATATCGCCGGTAACATTGTTTATAACGGTGATCAGGGCAAGCACATGGTGGATGTGAATTCATCGGTAACGGTGCAAACCAATTTAAGTGGTTCTGAAGTGTTTGCCGAGATTCCCACCGGTAACGGCACCTTTGAAACAAGTGCTGCTGCGACGAATACCGGTACCGGTGTTATTGGTTCCGGGAGTCTGATTGATGCGGCTGCCTATGTGCCGGACACTTATACCGTTACCTTCCAGAATAATGCGGCATCGCAGTTAACCTACCAGGTAACCGACAGTTCCGGCACGCAAATCGTACCGGCACCACCACTGACGGTGCCGGCAGATGCCCCCCTGTATGTGGACGGTGCCGATATTGACTTTAACGGTATCCAGTTCAATATCAATGGCCGCCCATCCCCCGGTGATGAATTTACCGTGGAGCCCAGCGCCAGTCAGGATATTTTTGTGTCTATTGAACAGCTGGTGGATGCCCTGCGTTCCAGTAATGCCACCGAAGAATTGCAGGCCGCCATGAAGAACCAGCTGAATAACGGCATCGTGAATCTGGACAGGGCGATGGAGCATGTCGATCAGAATCGCTCGTTAGTCGGTGCGCGGCTGAATGTGGTGGAAAGTGAAGCCACCATCAATTCGAATATTGTGGTGCAGGCACAGAGTTCCCTTTCCATTGTTGAAGATCTGGATTACGCGGAGGCAATTACCGACCTTAACCGGCAAAGCGTTGCCCTGCAGGCGGCACAGCAGAGCTTTATCCGCATCCAGGATCTGTCACTGTTCAATTTTATAAGCTGATGATGAAACGATTAATACTGAAACAGTTTGTTGCTTGGCGAGGAGGTTAGTATCGAAATGATCTTCAGGTTGATGTTGTTGTGAAATCACTTAAGAGAATTCAGATTAACCTCCCAGTCATCGATAAGTTGGGAGCGCAGTTAGGAGAAAGACAATGCCTCAGATAATTAACACGAATATTTCGTCAATCAATGCGCAGCGCAACTTAAATCGTTCTCAGGGCGCGCTGCAAACATCACTGCAACGCCTGTCGTCCGGCTTACGGATTAACAGTGCAAAAGATGACGCCGCGGGTCTCGCCATATCCAACCGCTTTCAGACCCAGGTGCGTGGCCTTAACGTGGCTGTGCGGAATGCCAACGACGGTATTTCCTTTGCGCAAACCACAGAAAGCGCCTTAACGGAGATTTCCACCGCCCTGCAACGGATGCGGGATCTGGCAGTACAGTCCGCCAACGACACCAACTCCGGTTCCGACCGCCTGTCACTGCAGGCCGAGGTGGATCAGCTGGTGGCGGAGATTAACCGGATTGCCAAAACCACGACCTTTAACAACCGGCCGGTACTGGATGGCTCCAATACTACATTGAGCTTTCATATCGGTGCCAATGCCAACCAGACGGTGGAAGTGACCGGGGTGGATGCGCGAGCCAGTTCGCTGGGGTCGCAGCCGGGTGTGGTTCAGTCCACGGGTGACCGGGTACAGGTGTTCGACACAGATGGCGGTTCCCAGGGTATTCAGGAAACTGCATCTCTGACCACCACTAACCAATCCATCAGCGACTTTACCGTTCGCCTTGATAGCGTTGCAACGGCAGACGCGATTAATATTACCGATGTTGCTTATGGCGGCAATATCGATCAGGTGGCAACTACAAGCCTGGTGGATCGCACTGATGATAATTACGGTTCCGGTGTCGCTAAATCGGTGGCTGCACGAATCAATGCCATCCGGGTTGACGGAGAAGAATCCCTGCAGGGGGTTTATGCATCAGCAAGCACGGAGTTTCGTGGTAGTGACCTGGCTGCGGCAGACTATAGCGGTACTGTAGATTCAACCAATGCCACCAGTACCAGCGTAGGACAGGGCAGCCTCGACAATGGGGATCTGGTGATCAACGGCGTCGATATTGGTCCGGTTGATTTCCAGATCAATGATGCCGATGGCTCTCTGACTGAGGCTATTAACTCCAAATCTGATATCACCGGAGTAACTGCCACGGTTGACCGTAATGGAGAGCTGGTTCTCACGGCTGATGACGGCAGAGATATTATTATTACCACCACCGATGCCGGTGTGACGAATGATCTGTTCGGTGGTGGCGATGAATTGGCGACGGACCGTTTTAGTGCTGCATTGGCAGACCTCCGGGTATCGGGGCGCTTGACCGTGACGGGTACCGATACGATTAACTTTTCGGGTAGCAGTAATGCTGCAGTGGGGGTTGATGATCTGACGGTGGAAGACGCTGAGGACAATGTTCAGGCTATAGGTACCATTGCCAATGCGGATATCACCACAGTTGAAGGCGCCAATACCCTGATCGGTTCGGTGGATAGTGCGCTGGACCAGATCAACTCCATCCGCGGTCAGCTGGGTGCGATTCAGAACCGCTTTGAATCCACCATCCGGAACCTGTCCAGTATTTCTGAATCACTGGCGGCCGCAAACTCCCGGATTCTGGATGCAGACTTTGCGGCAGAAACGGCGACGCTGGCCAAGAACCAGGTATTGCAGCAGGCGGGTATCTCTGTGCTTGCTCAGGCCAATGCCCTTCCGCAGCAGGTTCTGTCCTTGCTGCAGGGATAATTCTCTCCAGTTAGCAGGGGCTGAGCCATCAGCCCCTGCATTTTTCTTTATTCAGGTGTGCCCTGGCCCCTTTTATACCCCTTCCCGAATTTTGACGCAGGCCCATCAGCCTTAATCAGCCAGGCGTGATTGTGGCAGGCTTTTGACGCTATCCTGCTGTCGGTAATATAAGCTGTGTCGTTAATTCAATATTGATATAACAAATACGCTGTATCCCACCTTCGATCTGCTCCCGGATGCCGATAATAAAATTCGGGAAAACAATAAGATAGCGCTCTTATATCCGCTTGTTAAATATCTAACTAATTTTTTTCTAATGTTCTAAAGCTTCCTGAAATACCGCCGATAAATTGTGTGAAGGCAATAAAGAGTTCCAGCCTCACACGAGGCTAAGAGTTTATATACCTCATAGCTTTTATGTGTGAGGTCACGGTTTAGAGCAGGAGACCATCATGCCACAAATTATTAACACCAACATTTCATCTCTGAATGCGCAACGGAACCTTAACAAGTCCCAGGGTGCATTACAGACGTCTCTGCAGCGTTTGTCATCTGGTCTTCGGATTAACAGTGCGAAGGACGACGCTGCAGGTTTAGCAATTTCCAACCGTTTTACTACCCAGGTACGCGGCCTTAATGTTGCGGTGCGTAACGCGAACGACGGTATTTCATTCGCGCAAACGGCCGAAGGTGCACTGTCCGAGGTGACCACCGCTCTGCAACGTATTCGTGACCTGGCTGTGCAATCAGCCAACGATACCAACTCTGCCTCCGACAGGCAGTCTCTGCAGGCTGAGGTTGATCAGCTGAAATCAGAGATCAATCGTATCGCTGAAACCACCACCTTTAACGGTAACAAGATCCTGGATGGTTCCAGCAGCGCCCTGAACTTCCAGATCGGTGCCAACGCCAATCAAACGGTATCAGTGAGCGGTGTTGATGCGAAAGCATCCAGCCTGGGCTCGCAGCCTGGTATTGTACAGTCTACTGGTGACCGTGTTCAGGTATTCGATACTGACGGTGGTGCACAAGGTGTACAAGAGAGTGCTTCTCTGACGTCAACTAACCAGACGGTATCAGATTTTACTGTGCGTCTGGATAGTGTGGACTCATCAGACGCTATTAATATTGCTGATGCTGCCTACGGTGGCAACATCGATGTCGATGCAACGTCTGTGCTGGTAGATCGTACCGACGACAGTTATGGTAGCGGTCTGGCGAAGGACGTTGCTGCACGTATCAACGACATACGTGAAAGTGGCGAAGAGTCCCTGCAAGGTGTTTATGCTTCTGCAGAGACAACCTTTAAAGGTAGTGATCTTGAAGCGGCCGACTACACCGGTACCGTGGATTCCACCAATGCGGCAGACACCAATGTGGGTGAAGGCTCGCTGGATAATGGCGATCTGACCATTAATGGTGTCGATATCGGCCCAGTGGATTTCCAGGCTAACGATGCCGACGGTTCGCTGCGCGAAGCGATCAACGCCAAGAGTGACGTTACCGGGGTGCAGGCTACTGTCAATCAGAACGGTGAACTGACTCTAACAGCGTCTGACGGTCGTGATATTATCGTCACCACTGCTGATGCGGCGACTACCAATGACCTGTTCGGTGGCGGTGATGAGCTGACCACAGACCGGTTCAGCGCTGCACTGGCTGAGCTGCGGGTTTCCGGCCGTGTCACAGTCACTGGTAGTGATACGATCAACTTCTCAGGCAGCAGTAATACGGCTGTAGGTGTTGACGATCTGACGGTGGATGGTGCGGAAGATAACGTGCAGGCCACCGGAACGATTAACAATGCCGATGTAACCACTGTGGAAGCATCTAACCTGACCATTGAAGCTGTTGATAGTGCGCTATCCCAAATCGACGGGTTCCGGGCAGATCTGGGTGCGGTACAGAACCGCTTCGAGTCAACCATCCGAAACCTGTCCAGTGTATCTGAAGCACTGAGCGCTGCGAACTCTCGTATCCTGGATGCGGACTTCGCTTCTGAAACAGCAACTCTGGCGAAAAACCAGGTGTTACAACAGGCTGGTATCTCAGTCTTGGCACAAGCAAATGCGTTACCACAGCAGGCTCTGTCGCTGCTCGGATAAGCAGCGGGCTAATTACAAAAGCGCAGGGATTGCGCTTCCGCTTGTTACGAGTAACCTGGCGCCAAGGCGCCGGGTTTTCGTGGTTGAAGAAAGGTAGGTGACGGTATGAAAATAGAGAATTCATCAACCGTTTTATCGAACATCAAGGCAAACACTGACAAGCCAGGCGTAAAAATCAGTCCTCCGGTACCCAATGTTAATACGGAGACTGCAAAGCAGGCACAGGCGCAAAACGCTCCCAAGGCTCCCCAGTCCGGTGATGCCAAAGAAGCGTCCAAAGCACGCCAGGCGGATCAGGAGATCCGACAGCTCAAGCAGGAACGGCTGGAGCAGGAGAGTCAGCAGGCAATTCAGGAAAAGGTCGCCAATGCCGTAGAAAGCATCCGTGGCTTTATCCAGGAAAACCAGCGTGCACTTGACTTTGATGTGGCGCAGGAAAGCAATCGTATCATCATCAGCGTGATTGATCGCAGCATCAATGAAGTTATCCGGCAAATCCCGCCGGAGGATGCCATTGAGTTAGCGGAGCGCATAAAAAAAGGTGATGATATAACTAAAAGTGGTTTGTTAATTGAGGGTCAGGTTTGAGCCTAACCTAGTTGGCGTAGATTTTGCTATTTTTTATTCAGGAGCTATAAAGGAGTGAAGGAAACGGACGATATATAATACAGAAGGTCGCGTGTGAGGTGACATTAGTATGGCAGCAATAACGGCTACAGGTTCCGGCTCAGGTATTGATATCGAGCTGTTGGTTGAAAAACTGACACAAGCCGAGCGCGAGCCCGTTGAAAATCGCCTGAACCTCCGCCAGGTACAGATCGAAGCGGATGTGTCGGCCTTCAAAACCTTTAAAACGGCGCTTTCAGATCTGAAAGCCTCCCTTTCCGGGCTCACCAGCCTTTCCAGTTTTGCTGTCAGATCAGCTAGTTCCAGTAACGAAGACATCTTTACCGCGTCTGCATCCAGTGCCGCCGTTCCGGGTACTACCAGTATCATGGTCAAGGAGCTGGCCAGCGCCCACAAACTGGTATCCGGCGATTTTGCCGATGGTGATTCAGCGGTAGGCCAGGGTGATCTCACCATCAGCGTGGGCAGTGATTCGTTCTCCCTTTTAATCGACAGTTCCAATAACACGCTTTCCGGTATTCGAGATGCCATTAATGATGCGTCGGATAATACCGGTGTCACAGCCAGTATTTTGACAGTGGACGACCCCATGACCCCCGGGAGTACGGTTTCCAAGCTGGTGCTGACTTCTGATAACACCGGTGAAGATAACGCCATTACCGTCACCGTTGCCAACGACGCGGATGCAGACGATACAGACAATGTTGGTCTGTCCCAGCTGGTTTATGACACGGTGGGGGGTACTACCAACCTGACCGAGCTGACTGCTGCCAATGATGCGTTAATAGAAGTAGACGGTTTTGAAGCTTCCAGCAGTACCAATACCTTTACCGGCGTTCTCCCTGGTGTAACTATCAATGCCGCATCCGTAGACACAGATACTGCCTATACCCTAACTGTCGGGTTGGACAAATCCGCCGTCAAGGAAAAGCTTAATGAGCTGGTGAAAGGGCTGAATGCCTACAAAACCACTTACGATTTCCTGACAGAGGTGGATCTGGACTCCAAAGAGTCTGGCCTTCTCACGGGTGATTCAACGGCAAGAACTATCAATAATCAGATCAACAGTTCCATCAGCAGTGTTGTCAGCGAAGGCACAGATATCTATAGCACCCTGGCATCCATCGGAATAGAGCGCACCCGCGAAGGTGATTTTGAACTCAATGACGACGTGCTTGATGAAGCGTTGAACACTAATTTTGATGAAGTGGCTGAACTGATCGCGGGAGATAACGGTATTGCAGGCCAGCTGGAAGACAAGCTGGACTCATTCTTGCAGAGCGGAGGTATTATTTCCTCTGTTAATAGTACGTTCGATTCCCAGCTCACCGATATTCAGGAACAGAGAGAAGCGCTGGATCGCAGGATAGATTCGGTGGAGAAACGTCTCAGACAACAGTTTACCAATATGGATATTATAGTCGCCCAGTTCAATAACACCGGGGACTTTCTGACACAACAGTTAGACGCAATCGCACCCAGCAAAGACAAATAGGGTAGTTGGAGTAGCTACATGAATATGAACAAGGCTTTGAGCCAATATAATGCAGTGAACAAGCAGACCGGCGTTGAGGGAAAGAACTCCCACGAGCTGATACTCATGCTGTACGACGGCGCCATTGACAACCTTGTTAAGGCAAAAGGCTGCATGCAGCGGAAAGATTTTTCCGCTAAAGGGGAAACCCTTGGTAAGGCCATTACCATTCTGGGTGGTTTGCAAAGCTTTCTGGATATGGAAAAAGGCGGCGACGTCTCAAAGAATCTGGATGCGCTGTACGATTACTGCGTTCGCCGCCTGTACGAGGCTACCAAACAAAATGACGAAGGAATGATTGATGAGGTGGTTGGCCTGATTCGTGAAGTCAGAGCCGGCTGGGATGGCATCAAAGATGAAGCCGCGAAAATTCTTGCTGAGCAGGCGCCTTAGTGGAGAGTTCGGCCATGGTTGACTACCCGGATCTGTTGGCAAAGCTTCAGGAATCCATCAGCAGGGCGGTGGATAATCAGGAATACCATCGCCTGCCGGAGCTGGATCTGGCGGTCAGAAGCTGTGTGAACAAAGCGGTCATGGCAAGCGAAGGCGACCCTTCCGCCAGAGCAGCCATAGCCGAACAGATATCAGATTTGATGGTGACCTATAAAAAAGTTTCCAAACGCTGTTCGGAAAAATCAGAAGAACTCAAGTCAGAATTCACCAAGCTCAAGCAGAGCAAGCGCGGCGCCAGCCAATACCTGAGTGTCGCCGGGAAATTTTAAACCAGAAAGAGGTAGGGTATGCCAGTCAATAGCGAGCTTGCGCGCAATGCCATACCTTTTCTTGTCCCCGACTTACCTTCCAGTGAAGATATTCTGCCCTATTTGCAGCGCATTGACGCTGCCCGCTGGTACAGCAATTTTGGTCCTCTGCAACAGGAATTTGAGCAGGCGCTCACCCGGGAGTTTTTTCCAGGGCTGAATCCCGCCCGGGAACAACTGGTGGCTTGCTCCTCTGGTACGGCAGCGCTGGAGCTTGCGTTGATGTCTCTCAAGCTGCCGGCAGGTGCCAGAGTGCTGGTGCCTTCATTCACCTTTGCAGCGTCCGCCACGGCCATTGTGCGAACCGGGCTTGTTCCGGTGTTTGCAGATGTTGATCCGCAGTCCTGGCTGTTAACACCTGAAATAGCAGAGGCGGCAATTACGGCAACGCCCTGTGACGCCATATTGCCGGTTGCGGGGCTGGGTTTCCCCCAGGATGCAGACGCATGGGCTGCGTTCAGTAATAAAACCGGGCTGCCGGTGATTATTGATGCCGCCGCTGCGCTGGGCCAGCAAGAGATTGCGGCGGGCATCATCATATGCTTCAGTCTCCACGCCACCAAAGCTTTTGGTGTGGGAGAGGGTGGGCTGGTGTGTATGCCGGGAAGCGAATCAGCCCGGCGGGTGAGAGAGTTGAGCAACTTCGGCTTTTCGCAGGCGGATATTCCCCAGGCCGGGGGCAACTACAAATTCAGTGAGTATCAGGCCGCCGTTGGTCTGGCTCAATTGGCCAGGGTGCGGGACATAGCCACCAGGCGCCATCGGGTGCGCCTGGCGTACCAGAACGCAATGAAACAGCTGGATACTGTTGTGCGAGTTCAGCAAGTCGCCAGGACGGGTGATGAAGACATCGTAGCGCTTGAGCATTCCGGTTTTCATGGCACTGCCGCGGTGGCTCTCAACTTGGATCTGGGGGCTTACACCAACCAATGGTTTTGCGATCAGCTGAATGCGTTGGGAGTTGGCACACGCCTGTGGTACACACCCGCTTTACATCGTCACAGCGCGTTTCGCCAGTACCCGCGCATATCCCCTCACGGTGATGAACGTTTGTTGATCACTGAATGGCTCGAGTCAGTGATTGTCGGCCTACCCTTCCATAATTTTCTCACCTCTCAAGAAATAGACTATATTTGTCAATGCGTTATGCAAACCACTCACAAGATCAAGGTTCGTAACCCGCAACTAATCAACCTATAAATGGGGCGGGTCAACAATCAGAGCCAAGAGCATTCGCAGGGAGAACGATGACCAGGCAATCCAAAGCGTTAGCGAAGATTAACGTGGTTTATGAATTGGATAAGTTCGAACACTTTGTATTTAACAGAGACTACAAGAGTGCTTACGGACAGTTTGTCAGAATTTTAAACGCCACTTCGGTACACAGTGCCAAGCCGGAGAGGGTGTTCACCGGGCTGAGCGTCAGTCAGCGCGAATACTTAGCGACGCGTTTTGCTGCGGTGAGTTTTCAGATGCTGATGGATCCGACCTTTAATCTCAACGACGAGGGTTATGAAACCTTGTCGCTGTTGTCGCGTCATTTTGCCACCATCCTGTTGCTGACCCCCTACAGAAATGCCGACCATATTATACGGCACCTGGTTGGGCAGACTGAGGTGGCATCCCCCAGGGACTCCATGAGCCTTTTTGACTTCAAAAAGATGTTGTTTCTGTGGTCTATCTATTCCGATGTGGAGTTGCCATTCGAAAGGTTCTGTCAAAACCATCCGGATCTGATGCGCTATGTGGTCATCAATTCACTGAGCTTCAGTTGCTATGTTGATCCCGAAGTGTCCCGGCGGCGAGATCTGCTTCTGGAGCTGTTAGCCAAGGGTGACTTTGTGTTTCGCTTCAACGATCAGTTGCTACCCTACGGTGGTTCTCTGTGGATGCACATCACCTATGCCGAGAATCTTCGCAAGCACTACGCCAAAGACACCATCAACCGGGCCTATCGGCAGTGGATGCTGCAGCAGGGGGTGACGGAACCGCCGTTGCCCGCGGTGAGAAAAATTCAGGACAAGCCCAGGCTGGTGGTGGTCGTTGAGCAGATGCACAAAACCCACTCGGTGTTTCGTTGCTACGGTAAAGCGCTCAGGTCTATGAGTAAACGGTTTCATACCGTTGGCATGGGCTTTAAAGACTATGTGGATGATGTGGCCATGTCGATATTTGACGAGGCCGTGTATTTTGACAGCAATATCGTTGGCGATATGCGTCGTAATGTCGGCAAGATCATCAAGCAAAAACCCGACGTTATTTTGTATGTCAGTCTGGGAATGCAAAACTCAACCATTCCCATGGCCAATATGCGGCTGGCACCGATACAGATGCTGTTTCCGGCGCATCCGGCCACCAGCCGGATTCCGACGATAGATTATCTGTTTACCGAGAAAGGCGCGGAGCCTCATGGCCGCGATGATTTGAGTGAAAAACTGATTCTTCTGGATGGAGGTGCCTTTGCCTATACCGACGAAGCGGGTTTCAAGCATGTCAATATTAAAGAAACCTACGTCAATAAAGCAGGTAAACGCATTGTGCGCGTGGCGGTTCCTTCCTATGTGATGAAGGTCGGTTCGCAGGTGATTGATGCGCTCAAGGCCATTGAGGACAACGCGCAGCATGACATCGAGTTTCATTTCTTTCCCCATTTGAATGAAAACCCCTACATAATTTTCAAACAGCGGCTGGAAAGCCGGCTCAAGAATGTGGTGGTGCATTTACCCTACACCTATGGCAAGTATCTGGAAAAACTGGGTTCTTGCGATCTGTATCTCAGCACCTTCCCGTTCTCGAATTACAACGGCACCATGGATTCCATCAAGGTGAACCTGCCTGTGCTGGCCCTGGATTGCGGGGGATTGGAAGATACAGGAGAAATGCTCTTGCTGCGCCGGCTGGGCTTCCCTGAGTGGGTGACAGCGAAAACCCGGGAAGACTATATCAATACCGCTGTGGAGCTTATTGATAACGAAGCCAAACGCAATGAACTGGCGGAGTACAGCCGTGAGCTGGATGTGGGCAGTATTTTTGACGGCTTTAATGATGTTGCCGAGACGACGGGCGATGCTATCTATTCCGTCTACCTTGCCCACGAGCAGATTCAGTCATCGGCACAACGCTGGTTTACGATTGATGAAGTGAACCAGCTGCTGGAGAGCGATGCACCGCAGGCAGCAAACAATGAGTGATGCGCCGAAGCTGGTTATCTACGGGAATGGCACCATTGCCAGAATGATGTCCTGCTACCTGGGCCGGCATTATGATATTGCTGCTTTCACGGTAGACCGGGCCTGCATTCGCGAAGATTCCTTTGCCGGATACCCATTGTGTGACTTTGCCGATGTTGAAACCCAGTTCCCGCCGGATGAGCATGTCATGATAGTGGCTGTCGGCTTTGTCGGGATGAACACTCTGCGTACCCAGCGAGCGGAAACCGCCCGACAGAAGGGCTACCGTCTGGTGAATTTCATACACCCCAGTGTTGATTGTTCGTTCATTACCATTGCGGGCGACAACAACATTATTCTTGAGCATGCTTCGCTACATCCCGGCGTTACCCTTGGCAGTAGTAATTTTGTCAGCAGTAACACAAACATCGGCCATGGCTGCCGGATTGGTGATGGTTGCTGGTTCAACGCAGGAGTGGCAATTGGCGGTGAAACTCTGGTTAAAGACCATTGTGTTTTCAGCATCAATGCCGGGTCCAACAATAATATTGTGGTAGAAAGCGAAACCTTTGTGGGCCCTGGTGTGTTTCTTGGTCGCTCCAGTGGGCCTGGTGATGTGTTCCTGGCGGAACAGCCTGTAAAGTACAGATTCAGCAGCCACACTTTTCTCAGGTTGATGAATGTGGGGTAGTGATGAATAACAGCACAGTATTTGAGTTGTTCTGCCAACAGGCGGAAAAGTCTCCCCGGCAGTGCGCTTTGATCATTGAAGACAACCGCTACAGCTATTGTGAACTGATGAACATGGCTGGCCGTGTGGCGTCGCAACTCGAGCAGGCTGGTGTGCAGTCACAGGACAAAATCGGCATTATATTGCCTAATTCTCCTGAATTTGTCGTGCTGATGCTGGCCGCTTCAGCATTGGGTTGTGTGCTGGTACCGCAGAGTACTTCATCGGGTCCTGGTGCCATGCGCACGGCATTTGTTGCTGCTGATGTGAGTCACTGTGTTGTGTTCGCCGGGCGAAAGCAGGATCTCCATGAAGCGTTGAGTTCAGTGATTACCGGTCGGTTTTTTGTGTTCTGCGAAACCATGACGCCGGCGTCAGCAAACAAGGATCGGGAGTCCTTTATAGCGCTTTCCCTGGATAGCGCCGAAGATCAGAATTTGCAGGCCGTCGTTGATCTGAATAAACCAGCCGACCCTGAGCTACCCTATATTCTTACCGTTACGTCCGGTTCCACCGGTGCGCCCAAACCCATCATTCTCTCACAAGGAACCAAAGTGCGTCGTGCCATGGCGGCAGCGCGTCTTTATGATGTGAGCGCCCGGGATGTGGTGCTCACGGCTACGCCACTTTATCACTCACTGGCGCAACGTCTTGTAATCATGCCACTGATTCTGGGTGGAACGGCAGTGGTACTGCCGCACTATTCACCTGCGCTGTGGTTGCAAGCGGTAGCACGGTGCCAGGTGAGCTTTTCCATTGCCGTTGCGTCACAACTGGCGCAACTGGAACAGTCGCTGGAAACGCAGCGCGACTCGCTGAATAGCCTGCGATGCCTGGTGTCGTCTTCCGAGCGGCTGGATCAGAGCCTGAAGCAGCGCCTGAAAGACTCGCTGGCCTGTGAATTGCATGAATGCTATGGCGCATCGGAAGTGGCCATTGTGACCAACCTTTTCACGACAGATGACAGCGTACCGCTGGATTCCGTGGGTAAGGTATTGCCGGGTGTGGATGTACAAATTATGGATGAACAGAATCAGCCCGCAGCGATTGGCGTTATTGGTGAGATTGCCTGCAAAACGCCCATGCGTTTCAGTGGCTACTACAAACAACCGGAACTGACCGCAGCCTCCTTTTGGGGGGATTATTTCAGAACCGGAGATCTGGGCTACCTGGATCAACAAGGCAATCTGCATTATGTTGGTCGTAAGAAGGAACTGATTATTGTGGGTGGCATCAATGTGTATCCCAAGGACATTGAACAAGTGATTCTTGACTTGCCGGGCGTGGCAGAGTGCGCGGTGGTGGGTCGCTCATCGTTACAATTTAACGAGGAGCCGGTGGCGTTTGTGGTACTCAGACAGGGGGGTGCCGTGGACAAAAGAGATATCATGCGGGCCTGCCTGAACGAGCTGGCCGATTATCAGCAGCCCCGTGAAATATTGATTGTTGATGCGCTACCCAAAAACCCGGTTGGAAAAATCGTTAAGCGTGCGCTGTTCGAAGCACTGGAAAACAATGACATTAAGAAGATTGCATGACGAATGATGAGAAACAAGGCCCGCTGAAGCTGGGTTTTATCGGAGGGAGCTACACATCCGCAGTGGGTAATACCCACAAGATCGCGGCCCAGATGGATAGCCGTTGGGTCCTGTCGGCGGGCTGTTTCAGTACCAACCCGGAACGCAACCGCGCCACTGCCGCTCAATGGAATCTTCCGGCAGAGCACCTCTATGACGATTGGCAGACGTTGCTCGACTCTGAACGGGAGCATCTGGATGCTGTCGCCATTCTGACGCCCACCCCGAATCATAAAGACATGGTGATCGCAGCTTTAGCGAAGGGGTATCCGGTTATCTGTGAGAAGGCGCTGGCCTGCACTGTGGCCGATGTTGAGGAAATCACCTCGGTACTGGACCAGCACAAAGGATTTCTTGCGGTGACCTATAACTATTCCGGCTACCCCATGCTGCGGGAACTGAAACATCGGATTGCGGCAGGTGAGCTGGGGGCCATCACTCAGATTCAGATCGAAATGCCCCAGGAAGGTTTTATCCGGCTGGATGCGAAGGGTAACCCTCCCGTGCCGCAGGCCTGGCGATTGGTCGATGGTAAAGTGCCCATGGTGAGTCTTGATCTTGGCAGCCATGTGCATCATATCGTGGGTTTTCTTACCGGTGAAACACCACGCACGGTGGTGGCTGATCAGGGTAGCTTCGGCTGGTTTAAACATATCGCCGACAGTGTTATGTGCATGGTTCGTTACAGTAACGACATGCAATGTCAGATGTGGTATGGCAAAACCGCACTTGGCCATCGTAATGGTTTGTCTGTGCGCGTGTATGGCGACAAGGCATCCGCCGAGTGGATTCAATCCCATCCGGAAGAGCTCTATATTGCCCGTCAGAATGGTGACAAGCTGGTGGTGGATCGCGCATCGAATGTCGGGATTGCCCACGAGCTGCGCTACAACCGATTCAAGGCCGGACACCCGGCAGGTTTTATGGAAGCCTTTGCCAATCTGTATTGGGATATGGCCGATGCACTGGAAGGCTACCTGGCCGGCGGAGACAGTTCATCGCAGTACGTTTATGGTGCAGCCCATGCAAAGCAGGGTATGGCGCTGCTGGAAGCGATCGAGAGTTCGCAGAAGCTCCGGGAGTGGGTAGATATTCATGGGCACGCAGAGGTTTGAGTGATGTCGGTTGAGCAGGATGTAATTGCCTTTGTCGTGGACTTTATTCGCCAGAATCATCCGTTGGCCGACGACGGTAATCTGGCGGAGCTTCGCTATATAGAGCAGGGGCTGGTGAGCTCTCTGGAGATTATGCGCCTGGTGTTTGATCTTGAAGAACGATTTGGCGTGCGTTTTGACGAAGCAGAAATTACCGACTGTCGCTTCCAGACACTGGGTGGCCTGGCGACCCTTATAACGGCAAAGGCTAATAGTAGCGGAAAAGGCTAATAACAGTGCCTAGGCGTCCATGATTTATGTCATAGGCAGAGAGGGAAACAATGCAGGAATTTATGCGTGATCTGTTGAAAGCTTATGAGGGAAACCTGGATGATGGCTCCCTCAAGTTTCTGATCCGTGAGTTTGAAATTTTCGAAAAGCCCTATCTGAGATCGAAAGCGGCGTCCGTAGAGCAACGGCAGGCATGGCGCGCCGAAACCGTCTATGAGCGCAAACTGCGAATCTCTCATGAGATCTATGATACCTATGACGGCGTCGTTCAGCATGGCCCATTCAAGGGCCTGCAACTGGCCAGGAATAACTGGTGGGGCGGCTATGACTTTGGCTCAATGATTTTTGGGCTCTATGAATTGGAAGTGTTGGATTTTATCCATTCTGATGCGGTATCAGGGCGACGGCATTTTATTGATATCGGTGCGGCAGATGGCTATTACGCGGTGGGTGGACTGAAAAGCGGGCGTTTCGACACCGCTCATTGCTTCGAGATGAGTGCCGAAGGAAGGGATGCCATTCAACGCAATGCGGAACTGAACGGGGTGGCGAGCACCCTGCAAGTGGATGGCGAAGCAGATAGCGGTTTCTTTCAGTATCTTGAGGGGCTGGATAAAGCGAATACCCTGGTACTGTGTGATGTTGAGGGCGCCGAATTCGATATCCTGACGGAGCAAACCCTGGACTGTCTGCGGGGCTGTGTTGTTTTAATCGAGATTCACAACTGGGTGGATAACTTCTTTGCAAAATACGCCCGCTTTATTTCCGATGCCAGCAAGCGATTCACTCTATCAACGCTTCAGCCCGCGGTTCGGGATGTTAACAGATTTGCGGAACTGGCGGACCTGACCGATGACAACCGCTACCTGCTGTGTTCAGAAAGCCGACCGAATATTATGCGGTTTCTGGTGTTGCAACCGTGATTTCCTTTCTGAATGCGCGCGGGCCTGTCTGCCAGCTGAACAAGCGGGTGTCCTGTGATTTCATGGGTATGAATAGTGGAAAGTCGATATGGAAAGTGGTGATATGGTAAGTGACTATATAACCGGGCATATACAGCGCAGTATCGATACAAAGCTCAACATTTTACGGGATCCGGCATTTATTGATACGTTGGCCAAGGCCGCCCGGTTATGCGCTGATACGCTGAACAAGGGCGGCAAGATTTTATTTGCAGGTAACGGTGGCAGTGCAGCAGATGCCCAGCATCTTGCCGCCGAGCTGGTTTGCCGCTACCAGGTAAATCGCCGCGCTCTGGCGGCAATTGCGTTGTCCACAGACAGTTCTGCACTGACTGCGGTAGGTAATGACTTCAGTTTTGAGGAAATATTTGCCCGTCAGGTGGCGGGGCTTGCCCAGGCCGGCGACCTGTTGATTGCCATATCTACCTCCGGGAATTCACCTAATATCCTGCGGGCCTGCGATGCTGCGCGACAACAACAATGTCAGATTATCGGTTTGTGCGGCAGAGAGGGCGAACTGAACCAGCGCGCGGATATCTGCCTGGCGGTGCCGGCAGCAGAAACAGCGACGATTCAGGAAGCCCATATTATGCTGGGTCATATTTTATGTGGCCTGATTGAGCAGCGGTTATTCTCAGAGAAAGTGGAGCAATAAGGTGACAAAGCGAATCTTTGTTGCGGGCCACAAGGGTATGGTCGGCTCAGCATTGGTCCGACGGCTGCAAGCCACTGATGCCGAACTGGTTACGGTGAATAAGGAAGATCTGGATTTACGTGATCAACAGAAAGTCATCGACTTTCTGTCTGATACCAGGATCGACGAAATCTATCTGGCAGCAGCAAGAGTTGGTGGAATACAGGCAAACAGCGCCCACCCCGTCAGTTTCCTGTACGACAATCTGATGATCCAGGCTAATGTGATCCAGGCGGCGCACCTATGCGATGTTAATCGGTTGTTGTTTCTGGGCTCATCCTGTATCTATCCCCGTGATGCGCCACAGCCAATGACAGAAGACAGGCTGCTGACCGGACCGCTGGAAAAAACCAGTGAGGCCTATGCCATTGCCAAAATTGCCGGCATCAAACTCTGTGAAAGTTACTACCGGGAGTACGGCCGCGACTACCGCGCTGTGATGCCTGCCAGTGTGTATGGCCCCTTTGACAATTTTAACCCGGGCCAAAGTCATGTGATGGCAGCACTGATCCGCAAGTTCCATGAAGCCGTTAAAAATGGAGAGTCCTCCGTGGAGGTGTGGGGATCGGGCAAGCCGCTGCGTGAATTCATGTATGTGGATGATCTGGCGGAGGCGTTGGTTTTTATCATGGCCGCCACGGAAGACGACTACCGCAGGCATGCGGAGCCTGGCTATCAGCATATGAATATTGGCACGGGCATCGAGTGCTCAATCAAAGATCTGGCCGGGATTATCGCAACCGTTGTGAATTTCAAAGGAACCATCAGCTTCGATGTTTCCAGGCCGGATGGCGTTCCCAGAAAGTTGGTGGACTCAGGCCGTATTCAGGCCATGGGCTGGCAGCCGTCCATTCCGCTGGACCAGGGCATCAAGGAAACCTGGCACTGGTACCGTGCCCACGAAACCAGGCAATACACCTGAAGTAGCATTAATTCCGGTTGATGAGCACCTTGCTGCGGGAGTTGGGGGGCACTGTCCTGTCGCCGGTACGAAAGTCCATCTGAACCCGAGTAGCCGCCTTGTTTAGCAATTCCATTTCCAATGCACGACGCTCTTCGGTGGCATACTGGAAACGTTTGATGCCTGCCGATGCGATATCGTAATACTTTTGGTTGATGCGGGTTATGTACCGGTGATGGGGTTTATTGACTCGCTCTACCACCTCATGGAGTGCGTTCACCTGCTTTTCATTGGAAAAGTAGTCATTAATAAAATCACAGTAATTCTTTGTGTAGGTTTCCAGTTCACCGGAATTGAGAACATGGCGAATCTGCTGAACCATTTCCTCTGGTGTGCGAAACTCTGGTAAAACCTTGTCCATCCCGCAGGCTTCATGCTGAGGTGCGTATTGACTGATGCAGAGTCGGCCGATATAGCCAGTTTCAATCAGTCGCCCCGGGATCTGGTAGACTTCCGCGCGGGGTAAAAAGTTATAGGGTGCGCAGCGCATGGGGAAATCACTTTTTGACAGATTGATAACGATCTTGGCGCTACCGATCAAGCTCACCATCTCTTCCCAGGAAAGATCGCCGCTCATAGTGGTGCCCTGTTTTTTGGGGCCGGTGTAGATGTTAACTTTAATGTCGTCCATCTTGCGAAGTTCGTCGATAAACTCAAGGCGATCAGCCTTCGCGTCATAGCCAAACCACAGCACGTCATATTCCGGTGGGGTGTTTACAGTAGGGTAAAGGCACTCCGCGTGCGGTGCCAAATAGACAGTCTCGATATCAATCAGCTTGTATTCAAGAATCTTGATGGGATCCGGAATCACTACAAAAGATGCGGTGCTTGCCAGCATTTGATTGTAGTCATGCATTGTGGTGTCATCAAAAGCCATGATGCCCACAGGCAGAACTTCTTCAAAAAGCTCGATTGTGGCAATATTAAATACGTCGCACCACTCGGGATCCACCAGCAAAGCCCTGAAGTTAAAATCCTTTTGCACTGTCCTTAAGTATTCGCGGATCTCAAGGGTGTTAAATTCTTTATAGTAGTCAAGAAAGTAGCCGTAGTAGGCGTTGTAGCGTAATTCCAGTATTTTCAGAACGTGCACGTTCCAGCGTGACATATGCTTGAAAAGCACCAGAATGTTTGGTTTGTTACTATCGATCTCGGTGTCTATTCGAAAATGTTCAACTTCAGACACTATAGGTCTCTCCCTGTGTGGTTGAGCCATGGAGCAGTGTTTACATCATGGCAATGCGCTTGTCCGTGGAAAGAGTTCCGACTCTTCTGGTAAGATCGCGCGTGTGGCGTTCGTTATCATTGAGAATAATCTGGCTGCCGCCGTATTCAAAATTAAAAGGTACATGCACAAAGTCTGATAGTGCCTGGATAACGGATTTCTGATAGGGCTGGGGCACATAGAACAGCATAAAGCCTCCTCCGCCTGCGCCCAGTATTTTTCCGCCGAGCGCACCGGCTCGTATTGCCTTGGCGTACATGGCATCACAGGTGTTGGTGCTGATTGCCGAATTTAAGGAACGCTTCAACATCCAGCTTTCATTCAGAAGATAGCCAAACTGATCCAGGTCTCTATCCTCGCAGAGTATTTTCAAGCCCTCATCTACCATGTCGAACATGCGCAGCAGATGTGACTCTTTCGTGGTCAGGTTGTTAATAAGCTGTGTCGCCACTGTAGACGCAGTCCGGGAAATACCAGAGAAAAACAGCATAAGATTGTTATTCAGGTCGCGCAGCTTCTCAGGTCTGACGGTTACCGGTAAGACGCTGACTTGCCCGTTTGGCTGAAAAAGTACTTTGTTAAAGCCACCGTAGGCCGCCAGCGTTTGATCCTGGGAGCCAACGCTTTCATTGAGAATTTCCTGCTCCAGGTACAGGCTCTTATTCAGCAGCTCACGCTTGGACAGGTTGGTGCCTTTCAGTGTGTTAAGCGCATTCAGCAGCCCCACGACGAACGATGAACTGGAGCCCATGCCGCTGCGTGCAGGCAAATCACCGTCGTGATGAATTTCCAGGCCTTCTTTGATGCCTAGCCATTCGATTGCCTTGGGAATCACCGGGTGCTTGATGTCGGCAATGTCACTGACACTTTCGACCTGTGACCAGACAATGCGGTGCTTATGCTCGAAGAAAGGCGGCAAGTAGCGGCAGGTGAGATAGCAGTATTTATCAATGGTAGAGGCCAGAACCGCTCCACCATGCTTCAGATACCAAGAGGGATAATCAGTGCCTCCGCCAAAGAAGGAAATCCGGTACGGTGTTTTGCTAATGATCATAGACCCTCTCCAAGTATCAACGACTGATTGGAACTTTTGTCCGTCAAGATTTAGTCGCGAACTGATGTTCACCTTCTTCCATGCAATAGCGGGGCCATCGTCTCTGCCTTCGCTCTGTACATCTTGAGTAACTGATCAGCGCCCGTTACTGGTTTATCGGCAGCTTCTGGAATTTCGAGAAGGTTAATTCTTTTTTATTATTAAAATCAGGCTCATTGTATCGATATCGAATTAGTCTTGGCTGATATGAGCATTTTCATGTTTTGGAAGATAGTTAAGGCCCTCTGATTATGCAAGTTAAGTATAAGCACCTGCGGGCGCGCTCCGGAGTGCTCTCATAATGCTATCGGCGGGCCAGAGGCGTTATTGATGGGGGAATGAATCTGCCTCTTCCGTTTTGATTGCTGGCAATGTGTTGCCCCAGCGCCTTCAGATTAAACTCGTTTGCGCCTCGCTACTCAACGGCCATGCCAATGAGCGATATTGGGTGAGTTATGCAGGATTCAGGCACTATCTGGTTTTTAATGCTGGCGTTGTCCGCGGCCCGTCTGTGATTCTGAAAACTTCAATAAATTTAATGATATCCGTTTGAAATGGCGGAAGTTACTGCCTATTCTCAAATGGCTCATGCCGACCGGGATTAATGTCGGGGTTATACGGCATTCAGTGTGTATTGGGGGAAGTTGCTACTCAGAATCGTTGTTCTATCTGGTTGTTCTATCTGGTTGTTCTATCTACAGGTTGAGTTCAGCAGCTGTAACTGGGAAGCATGGTCTGTTACTTGCATAATGTTTGTCGAATGAGGTTGTCAGTCACGGATTACTGTCAGGGATGACTAAAGCATACCTGGTGCCAGCCGACTATAAATATGAAAGAAAACGCAGGAGTTACAGCATGAATAGCAATCTTCAAAAGGATGATCCCATCAGTGAAGATCTGCGTAAGCGTTACGAAGCATTTGATGTTCTTTCGAGCCGATTTGATTGCTATCGTCCGAGTGGCTTGACTTCTGTTGTTGATATCCCGGATGCGATGTTTGAACGCATGCGCCTGGCAGCCTTCATTTACATGTCAAAGTGTCTTGGCCAGGGAAGGGTCATTCTCGATGAAGAGGAAATTCTCGACCAGTTTATCCGCCATGAGCATGAAATCAGAAATATTACCCCCAATGGAATGATCGTTCCCAAGCGGCATACCATATTGGAATACAATCAGCTGGTGCGTGCACTGGTTGATATCGTCAGCCTGCTGAATATCAACGACCTAATCAGTTCCTGGCATGTACCGCTAAACCTGCGTATCAAATATGGCAAGGTAACTGAGGGTAACCTGGAAAGACATCACCCCACTGAACATATTCATTCAGATAGCTGGGCCGGCGAATCTGCAGAGAGTGTTACCCTGATGTTACCGATCTTTGGTGACCTGCCCAAAAACTGTGTGCGCTATTTCGATCCGCCGTCTGATTTTTCCGAGGAATGGCTCAAGCCCAGACCCAGCTATATAGATGGCAAGGAAATTGCCGACCGCTATGTGCTTAATGATTTCGTGCCAAGAAAAGGGCAGTTGATTCTGACAGATTTTGCTTCTCTCCACGCATCAACACGGTTGGAGGGTGCAGGCCCCAGAGTGTCAATTGATACCACTTTTGCCCTTAAGCGCGTACGTAATGGTGAGTTCCAGGAAACTATCCATCCATGGCGTGAAAGTGAGCGCCTGAAACCCGAAGTGCTTGCTGGTATCGGCGAGCGTCATTTATTCGTATTCCCTGACTCGATCGACCAGCAGGTTGACAGTGCGGGTGGCTTTAAGCACCCGACCAATCTGTTGATTAAAGAAATACTGTAATATCTGGTGAGGCGTAAGTTATGTCAAAAGAAGTGCTAAAGAACCTTAATCTTCTCAAGAAGTATCATCATAAACTGGTATACGACTACACAGAGTACCCCACCAAGGGCAATTGGGACTACGACCTGGGTGACCAGGCTTATCGAGATGCCTTGACCAGCTGGATACCCCAAAATCCGGATAAACCTGTACTCTTTTATGTGCACACGCCGTTCTGTGAAGAGTTGTGCTATTTCTGCCTTTGCAGCAAGGAGATTACCAGGGATTACGGTCGTGTCAAAAATTATCTGGACAATTATCTGTTTAAAGAAATGGATATGCTCGCTGCATTGCTGGCGGAGAATAATCTTAAGCTTAATGTCGAAGAGATATACTTCGGTGGTGGATCTCCCACCTACTATAACGAAGAGGACTTTGAGCGTATCATCAACAAGATGAAATCTTTCATCGATTTCGAAAAAGTGAAAACCTTTACGCTCGAAACTGATCCCCGCCGGGTAAATGTGGATCGACTGAAGTTTTATCACAGTCAAGGTGTTAATCGTCTTTCCTTTGGTATTCAGGATTTTGATCCCGACGTTCAGGCGGAAATCAATAGAATTCAACCTCCCGAAATGGTGGCTGCTTTACTGACTCCGGAGATCCGTGAGCTATTCCCGGTGATCAATTTCGATTTGCTGGTCGGTCTGCCGGGTCAAACGCCACAAAAGATCAGACAAACCATTCAACACACCCTGGATATTGGCCCCGATCAGCTCCAGACCATGTATGTGCACTACAAGCCTGATTTGCGCAAGTACATGACGCGCATGGTGCGTAACCAGCCCATGCCGGATTTTTACGAGCGCAAAGAGCTGTTTGTGGAAGCGACGGAAATGCTGATGGAGAATGGCTATAAACGCGCTGGTTTCGAGAGCTTTGCCAAGCCTGATGATCCACTAGCCGTTTCCATAGACGAAGAGAGCGCTTATTACAATTCACTTGGCACTCAAACTGGCGAGGTAATGAACTTTGTTGCGGTAGGTAGTTCTGCACACGGCGCCCTGGGTGACGATTACTATTTCCAGAATTTCTATGAACACAAACTGTACTGGGAAGCGCTGGATAACGACAAGTTTCCGGTTTATCGGGGTTACAAACTGAACCAGGATGACAAGATTCGCAGAGACGTGATCAAGCGGATTCGTACTTACTTCAGTATCGATTATTCAACTGTAGAAGCGAAGTTCAATATAAACTTCAAGGAATACTTTGCCAATGAACTGGAGGCAATGGACGAATTTATCAAAGACGGTCTGGTAGTAATTGGCGAATCTCATTTCCAGCTTACAGAAGTTGGAATGCATTTATCACCACAGGTTGCCAGCGTCTTCGACAGGTTTCTGGATCGTGAACTCTATAACCCCAATATTATTGCAACAACAGCAATTGCCTGATTTGTTCTGACAGGGTTGCGACGGCATTTGAGATTGTAATGATGCGTGAAGCGGTGATTAAGATTGAACCTGATGTAATGTCAGGGCCCGGTGAAGTAGCTATTGAACAATACCAGCGGGATGGCTTTTTGGTGGTAGATGATTTTCTGCCATTGCCCTTGGTAAAGCAGGCGCTTACGCGGGTTGAATCGATTTTCAACGGTCAGTTTGAAACCGGCGTGTTACCCGACAAAGTAAAGTGGCAAAAAGGTAGAGTCGGTAAGGACACCGATTCACGCGCTATGGCAAATGTATGGAAATCGGATCGCGCCATAGCGCGGCTGACCCTGCATGAGAAGGTTGGTCTGTATGCCGCCAAGCTGATGGGTTGGAGAGGCACACGCGCAAATCAGGACAACCTGTTTTGGGTTCCGCCTCACACGGGTAATACAGCGTATCACCAAGATGAACCCTATCAGGACTGGCATACGCCGGGGCGAATAGTCACCTGCTGGATTGCCCTTGCCGATGTTGCCGCCAATGGCGGGGCATTGGAGTACGCACGCGGTTCCCAGTTGTGGCCGATGGGCTCCCGGATTGACCAGTTTCATTCTGTTGCCGATTTTCGCAGCAATCTGTTTAAGGCCGTAGACGAGTTGCAAGTGCCGCTGGATCCTGACGATATTGTTGTGGTGCCGCTTAAAGCCGGCTCGGCTGTTTTTCATGACGGGCGCCTTTGGCATGGTTCTGACGTAAACCGAAGTGATAAGGCTCGCTTTGCCGTGTCCACCCACTGCATGAGCATTGAGTCCCAGTTCCATCCCAACATCGTGTCTCCCATGTTCAATCACTACAAACGCTTTGGGGATCTGAGTATGGATGAAAGCTTTTTCCCTGTCCTGTGGAGCGAAAATAATTCCCGATCTGCATTCCTGGCTGAATACGTGGATGAATCTACAATCCGTTCCGTTCCCTGATCGAGGTTTTGGGATGCAGGCTCTGGTTCTTGAAGAAACCTCCATTAATGCACTCTACGCGCTGCTGTATAAAAGAGTCACCGGCCGGATCAATCTGGATTTTGCCAGTGCGCTCCGGCTCAAGCGCTATCCCGAACCTTCCGTTAAAGATGATGCCTACGTTAAGGTAAAAACCCGGCTGTGTGGAATTTGTGGTACCGATATCAGCCGCATGGATATTGGCAGAGCACAGTTACCGGGAATTGCGAGGGTGCCAGTGAATCGCCGGGGAGGCCCGGCATTTCTGGGGCATGAGATTGTTGGTGAGGTGGTCGAAGTGGGCCCGGCAGTAGAGCAGCTAGCGGTCGGTGATCGCGTGACGGTGGCCGATAACAATAACTGCATTGCGTTTGGTATCGAGGAGTGCGAATTTTGTCAACAGGGTATGCCCATACTCTGCACTAACAAACACCTGCGAAAATATGCCGACAGCGTTTATGGTGGCTGGTCCGAGTTTTTTGTGCGCCACGAAAACCAGCTGTTCAGGATTCCCGAGTCCATGCCGGATGATATTGCGGTACTTATGGAAACTGTTTCAGTTTCTTTGCACAGTGTGCTCCGAAAACCCCCGAAACCCGATAGCCGCATCCTGGTGATTGGTGGTGGGGCGATTGGGTTGGGCATTGTGCTGGCGCTCAGAGCACTTGGAATTGATCCCCTTTCCATTACCCTGGTGGCGCGCCACTGCTTCCAGCGCGATCTTGGACTTAAGCTGGGAGCCAATCATGCCATCAGTGATGCCGAAGCCTGGGATCGCTTACCTGAGATATTGCAAACTCCTGTATTCGGCAGTGACAAAAGCCGAATACTCAACGACGGGTTTCATCAGGTTTATGATTGCGTACTGAGCCAGGCCACGGTAAACGATGCCGTTCACTGGTTGCGCCCCCGTGGTAACCTGATTGCCGTTGGTATGAATTCACAATCGCTGGACATTAACTTTGCGCCACTGGTTTCCCGCGAGCTATCCGTTGTTGGCGTTCACGGCTATGCCTACGATCGGTGGGAAGGTGTTGAGCAACACACTGTGGATCGATGTATAGATTGGGCTGCCAGCGGCCGGTTAAAGGTGGACGATTTGCTAACCCACAAGTTTTCGCTGAGTAACTACAAGCAGGCATTTGATACCGCGCTGAGTCACTATGGCTCGGACTATGAAAAAGCGGAATCCTGTAGAGCGATTAAGGTCGCTTTCGACTTTACCCGAACGCAGGCGGGAGAATAGAGGAATGGCCATGCGTTACAGTCAACTGGGTTCTTCGGGGGTTAACGTGAGTTGTTTCGCTCTCGGGACGCAAACGTTTGGTGAGCAAAATGATGAAACCCAAGCCTTTGCTCAACTGGATGCAGCAATGGCTTGTGGTATCAATCTGATCGATACTGCAGAAATGTATCCCTTTCCCGCAAAGCCAGAAACCGCCGGATTGACCGAACAAATCATTGGCAACTGGTTAAAAGCGCGAAATTGTCGGGATAGAGTGGTGATCGCCACCAAAGTCACCGGGCGTTCGAACATGGCCTGGCTTGGTGGTGAGGGTAATCGCTTAACCCGGCAACGTATCGAGTCTGCCGTAGAAGGAAGCCTGAAGCGGCTGCAAACAGACACTATTGATTTATATCAGCTGCATTGGCCAGACCGCTATACCAATAATTTTGGACGCCTGGGCTATAACCCGGACCCGGACCCGGATTTCATCCCCCTGGAGGAACAGCTGGAGGCTCTGAAGCGGCTGGTGGATGCAGGTAAGATTCGTTATATCGGCGTGTCGAATGAAACCCCCTGGGGCCTGATGTCGTTTTTAAAAATCAGCGAGTTGCGCGACTGGCCGCGTGTCGTATCGATTCAAAACCCTTATTCTTTGCTGAATCGTTCTTTTGAAGTCGGTTTAGGGGAGGTGGTGCTTCGCGAAAGTTGTGCATTACTCGCATATTCACCCCTGGCGTTTGGGCTGCTCACTGGAAAATACCACGATAATCCCAGCAGTGAGTACCGTATTACCAGGTTTGCCAGCGCATCGAAACGCTTTGCCAAGCAGCGCGCACTGGATGCCGCACAACAGTACTGCGACCTGGCCAGACGATATGAGATGAAACCAGCCCATATGGCGCTGGCGTTTAACCTCAGTCGACCATTTGTCACCTCGACCATTCTGGGTGCCAGCAGCGTTGCGCAACTCGAAGACAATTTTCAGGCTCTGGAAACAGACCTGCCAGAAGAACTATTGAAGGAAATTGAAGCCCTGCATGATGACAACCCTTACCCGTGTCCCTAGTTGCGGTGAGTAGCACTGGATTGCATGTGTCAGTATGCTTTTTTACTCCAAAATCAGAATTATAAAACCCAGAGAGGAGCGCATTGTGTCACGCCAACTACTGAACGCCCTATTCAAGGATTCGCCGTGCTTTGCGCAAACCACCTTCGGTATCCAGGGTGACCCTGTACGTCATGTATTCATGTCCGGTGCAATTAACGTGCTGAGCGGCTGGGTAGATGGGCCAATCCGAATGCTGGAAGTGGGCTCCTGGACCGGTAGCAGCGTACTCACCTGGGCGCAGGCCATTGACCGCTTTTGCCCCCATAAAGGCTCGATCCTGTGTGTGGATTATTGGGATACCTTTGTTACTAAGGAAGACCTGGATTCCCAACAAAGCGATTTATACCAAACAACCCATAGCCTGACACAAATGGGAATTCCTTACGACCTGTTCCTGCACAACATTCAATTTGCCAAATCTTCAGTTAAGGTGAATCACTTCCGCGGAAAGTCTTGCGAGGTGCTGCCCTATCTGGGAAATGAGCAATTCGATATGATCTACATCGATGGCAGCCATTACCTGGATGATGTGCGTGGTGATCTGGAGCAAGCAATTCGTATGCTCAAAACCGGTGGGATCCTGTGTGGTGATGATCTTGAACTACAATTGTTTCAGTGCGACGAAGAATTTGCCCGCTCGCAACTGGCACTTGACTGGGTTAAAGATCCCAAAGCCAAGCAGTTCTTTCATCCCGGAGTCACTATCGCTGTGGATGAAGTGATTGGCCGTGTTTCAAATTACGCCGGCTTTTGGTTGGTTCGTAAAACCGATGAGGGCTTTGAACCCATCTCACTGGAGGATGCAGACATGCTGTTGCCGGAACACTTCCCCACAGAGATGAACGATAACATACTGAAAAGATTAAAGCCCAGCCCAAGCAACCGAACTGCATAGTCGATTAACACTGGGCGTTCCGGTTTACACTGGAGCGCTGAATCACTTTTGATCATTGAATCCGCAAGGAAGGAACATGAGCTTATTCGTTTACTCCGAGGAAACTGGAATCTTATCTGAAGAAGAGCTGCAAATCGCAAACTCCGCGTTAGATAGCGTCAAAAACATGGAACTATTACTGGAGGGCGCCCAGCCAGAAGCCAAACCCGCTGGAAACTGGAGTTATGATAAGCAACAGACCTTTGAGCCTTTAGACGATTCAGGTGGGGAGTTTGCTGCTTCTTATCGACTGCTGCAAACCAGGGATGTAGACGTTCTCAGAAAAATGCGCCTCTATACCCAGGCTTATTCCGGCTATCAGCTTGCGTTTCTGCGCCCTGCATCACCCCATTTCCGTTGGTTGAGTGGCAAATTGCCGAATAATTTCGATGATTTTCTGTTTTACTATGCGGGTGCACCCGATCTATGGGTTAAACATTTTGTCGCTCTGTGCGATACCTTGCCTGCCCACTTACACATGTCTTTACCGCCCAAGTTCGGTGAAATCGGCTGGCGTCACCAGGATATGATTGCCAGTTTTGATGCATTTCATTACCTGTGCAGAGTCAGTCTTATGCACGAGGTCGGCTTGTTGGATGCACATCCAAAAGTCATCTTTGAGGTGGGTGGCGGTTTTGGTGGCCTGGCGTATCTCTTGATGAAAGCCATTTCCTGTGAAGCCCGTTATATTATTGTGGATCTGCCAGAATCCCTGGCATTCAGTTCGGTATATCTCAGCGTATTGTTTCCTGATCTCGATAACCAGATTCTGGATGCTGATGAGAGCTATACTATTAAATCGACGCCGGGATTTACCTTTGTGCCTTCTGCGCTACTCGAAAACATCGAGCTTGAAGAAAAAATAGATATTGCTGTGAATACCTTGTCGTTCGCGGAAATGACCGCAGCGCAGGTCAGGCGCTATGGAAACTTTATCAGCAGGAATCTGAGTGAGCAAGGTCTCCTGTTCGAGCAAAATAATGATTACTCCGATGAAACATCAGAAACCTTGATAGATTCACTCGTGTCCTGTTTCAAGGGTGGTCAGAAATTTGTATCCAAATACACGGTTCGTCGGGAGTTCGGCGAATTTCGCTTGTGGAATTAGGGGTTAGATTTTTCATTCACGCTGTTAATCCGATCTTCCATGGTTTGCTCTTTGTCCGTACGGGTGCCCAGCTTGATGGTGGTGGTAATGCGGGGAGCGCCCATTTCATGCAGGCGTTCGTGACATGCTTTTACGGCGGCAAACACCGCGTCCCACTCACCTTCAATATTGGTGCCGCAGGCGTGCAGCTGGGTTTTCAGGTTGGCTGCCTGCAGGATCTTCTGGCACTCCGAGATGTAGCATGACAGCGATACACCATTGCCAAGTGGTACAACACACAAATCCAGGATAACTTTCATGGCTTGCTCCCAAGTCGGTCTGTCCGGGTGTTCATAGAATGGCTGTTACTTTGGCAACAATTTTTTCTGCATCCGGGGTGATGTTTTCATGCCTGGCGGCGACACCGCAGACCCGGTCTTCCAGTCCCAGAGCATGCACCTTGGCACCGGTAGCGTGGGTCAGTTCATAGGCCAGTGAGCGGCTGGCGCCGGTGATTTCATAGTCTGAGTCGATGACTAATCCCAGTCCGGTCTTCGCCAGGCTTTGGCGAATATCATCCGAGATCCCGAACGGTTTTAACCACAGCAGATGAATCAGATCGCACTCAATACCTTGTTCAGCCAGGGTGGAGATGGCTTCCATGGCGTTGAGGCGAGCAGCGGATATGGCCAGCAGGGTGATTCTGGGTTTTTTCTGTAGCAGGTTGGGGTATTCGTCGCTGTTGGTAAAGCTGCGGCGGTGTTCGCTCACATAAACGGGATCATCATGTTCCAGATAGTATTGCCACACCTGTTCGTACTCTTGCGGTGTCATGGGGGCTGCTACCGGCATACCGGGAGAGTGCATAAAGATACTGTGAATGCTGCTGGATGCGGTGTGGCCAATGCCGTTGCCTTCCATGCCAATGGAGCGGATAAAAATGGGAACGGGCTTGCCCCATACCGCTTTGGATTTGGCAGCGTAATTCACCAGTGAACTGGCGTTGTACCACATAAAGCCCTGATAACGAACCACGAAGATGGGGCGCACGCCTTTCAGTGCCGCGCCCACGGCAAAGCCCGGCCCGGCCACATCGGTCATGGGGATTTCCACAATGCCGCGTTTGGCATCGGGCACGGTGCCACCAATCCAGCCCACGGCAGTAACACATTGGCCAAACAGCAGGCCATTGTTGTTTTCCAGATGGTCTCGGGTGATTTCCCGAATGGTGTCGGCTACTGTTCTGCCCATAACGCTCTCGCTTGCTCCCGGGTTTCAGCTTCAATCTGATTCATGTCTTGTTCATAGCCCAGCTTTTCCAGCACGCTGCGTACCAACGCCCAGCGGTCCCATTCCGGTGGGCCATCTGTACCTGTTCCGGCGTGCCATACATCGCGCACCGTGTGCACGTTCAGTAACATGGGTTTACCGGCGGCTTTGAATGTCTGGGCGTGGTGGGCCAGGGTCCAGGGATCATCGGCGATTTCCATGGCCTGAATGCCAAGGGAGTTGGCCATATCGACGATGGACCAGTTTCTTCGCACTTCCACCGGTGTGAGTATGCTCAGGCCATTGTCCTCACAGATAAATAAAATTGGCAGTTCCATTGTGGCGGCGTAGCCGAGCGAGGGGTAAATGTAATCCTCTTCAATGGAGGCATCGCCGGCAATGGTGAGGGTGTGTTGATTTGAGGCTAGTGCCGCCCCCACAGCTATGGGCACCTGCTCGCCCATTAACCCGGAATGGCCGAACATATTGATTTCCGGTGCCTGAATGGCGTTGGACCCGGACATGCCACGGCTGCAGCCGGTGTCTAACCCCAGCAGCTCGTCTCTTAACGCCTCCGGCTTACCGCCAAAGGACAGGTACAGTGAATGGCAGCGATGCTGGGCAAAAATATCTACCCCTTGCAGCACCATGGACAGCGCTACGCCATTGAATTCCTGGCCCAGTGACAGGTAGATGGGGATCTGTATTTTTTTGGCATCAAATGCGGCTTTTACTTCCTGCTCAAAGGCGCGACAAAAGCAACCCCGACGATACAGTTCCAGGTTGAAGGCTTTGCCAAACTGATCCGGCAGTTCTTCGATTATCCCCACATCGGGAGACCGTCGACTCATGTTACTATCTCCAGTCTTGTGATCTGTTATTCATCCATCGCTACGCAATGATTGTCGAGAATGCTCTGCGTTAACTGCACACCCCAACCTGGTGTGTCCCAGACTTTTAGTATGCCGGCGTTGTATTGCAGGGGTTCCAGAAAAAAATCATCGAACACGGCATTGCCGGAAGTATCCACTTCCAGCAGCGCTGGCTTGGGCAAACTGGCCACTAAATGCACCGTGGCAGCAAACAAAATGCCGGAGGAAAAGTTATGTGGCGATACTTCCACGCCATAGGCATCTGCCAGCACGGCAATGTTGCGGGTTTCCTGCACGCCGCCGGCACGGGCAATATCCGGCATGGCCACGTCTACAGCTTTTTTATCAAACAGTTCTTTAAAGCCTGACAAGTTGAATTCATTTTCCCCGGCGGCGATGGGAATCGGAGATTTGTCACGTACATCGCTCAGGGCATCCACGGTGTCCGGGTGCAGGGGTTCTTCCAGCCAATACAGGTCAAAGGTTTCCCACAATTTGGCGGCGCGGCGGGCTTGCATGGGGCTGTAACCGGCATTCAGATCAATCATCAGTTTGTCGGTGGCGGCCAGGTATCCCTTCAGCATGGCAATCCGTTCGGTTTCCTCATCGGGAGGCAGCACACCCAAATGGGCTTTGATGTTCTTGAAGCCCAGGCCAAGTATGCGCTCGGTTTGCTGGCGCATGTCGTTGATGTCCTGTTGCCAGTAGATATCGCTGGCATAGCACTCCAGCTCGTTGTGGCAAAGCCCGCCCAACAATTGGTACACCGGTTGTTGCAGTGCCTTGCCCTTGATATCCCACAGGGCCATTTCAATGGCACTGATGGCACACACCACGGAGCCCTTGCGTTCAAAGTACACCGGATCATTGAGCAGTTTGTGGCGAATATTTTCGATGGCAAAGGGATCTTCGCCTATCAGGCTGGCCTTCAGCTCTTTCAGAACGGCGGCTACAAGCCTGGCGCTGCCAACACCTTCGCCCAGTCCGCTGATGCCCTGATCGGTCTCGATTTGCACCACACAATGCCAGCGCTCGGTGAATCCTCCCCGGGATATGTGCATTGATGCGTTCAGCTGCTTTTTTAATAAAATTGTTTTTACCGCTGTAATTTTCATCGAACTGTCTCTGCTGAATGACGTGCTTGTGGTCAGGTTCTTGTGGTCAGGTTAGTGTTGCGAACTTTAACAGCAATACTTCCTGTTGTGCACTGAGTGGTGTGCCCTGTAAGTCGGCGCCGGAAATGGTGGCGCCCACATCGAGTAGCAGTTCATTACCATGAAATAGCTGTCCGCCGCAGGAACAATAGTAGGCGTTGCTGTCGGCCCTGAATTCGCTGTTCAGTTGCTCCGGTTGATAGGTTTCGAGCTGTACCTGGTAACCGTTTCTGCGCAGCTGCCGATGTGCCGGATCAAAAAAACTGAAAAAGCCGTACTCGCCCAGGTTGGTGGTGCGCATTTCCGACAGGCCTTCATATCCGGAACGCTCGCGGCCGTAGGCGTCGCCCAAACGCACTAGGTCGGTTTTGTTGGGCGGTGATTCAACTTCGATCAACTCAATGCCCGATACTGACTTGGTGGAGTGAAACACGCCTTTTTCCAGGATAATGGCGCCCAAACCCGAGATTTCGTGGCGCTGACCAAAGGTGCTGCATACCGCATCACCTTCCAGCACCACCAGGCTGGTGCGTTTACGGGGGTGGCAGTGCATGGATGTGCCGTGGCCTTTATTAATGCGCAGAAACCATACCGCAACAAATTCATTTTCAAAGATCAGGTATTCGTAACCCCAGGGTTTGATGACCACACGATTGCTGTAATCTTCCGGCTGGGTTTCTTCCTGATAGTCGGCAACCTTGAGTTGTTCGCAGGTGAAGATATCCCGGTCACAGCGATCAATACGTTTGATCATGGTTGCACCCGTCAGGCCTTTCGCGACTGATAATCTTCACAGGCCAGCGGAATACCTTCTTCCAGAGGAATTTTGGTTTTCCATCCCAGCTGTTCAATGCGGGTCACATCCAGGATGTTGACCAGAGCACCTTCGGGCTTATCTTTATCAAAGCGGATATTGCCTTCGTAACCCACCGCCTGTTTGATGATGTTGGCCAGGGTGGCAATGGAAGTCGGTTCACCGGTGCCGATGTTGAACAGGTCGTTCCCCGAGTAGTTCTCCATCAGAAAAATGGCGGCATCGGCCAGATCATCGGAGCAGATAAAGTCGCGAATGGCTTTGCCGCTGCCCCAGATAGATACTTCATCAATACCATTACGTTTGGCATCGACGAACTTTTGTATGAGTGAGGGTACCACCAGCGAATTCAGCGGGTCGTATTTTTGATTCGGGCCATAGGTGTTGGAGGGCAGGATCGAAATATAATCCGTGCCGTATTGACGATTGAAGGATTCAATCATTTTAATGCCGGTAATCTTGGCCAGGGCAAAGGGTTCACTGGTGGCTTCCAGGGGGCCGGTGAGCAGGTAGTCTTCTTTGATGGGTTGCGGGGCGTTTCTGGGATACAGGGATGCGCAGGCAAAGAAGATCAGCTTGGTGACCTCATTGAGATAGGATGCGTGGATGATGTTATTTTGCAGCGTCAGGTTTTCATAAATGAAATCTGCCCTGTAGGTATCGTTGGCGAAAACGCCACCCACTTTACCTGCGGCCAGAAATACATAGGCCGGCTTTTCCCTGGCAAAAAAGTCCAGCACCTGCTGCTGCGACAGCAGGTCCAGTTCTTCCCGCGAGCGCAGTATCAGATTGGTAAAGCCAACCTGTTTGAGTTTGCGCACCAGTGCTGAGCCAATCATGCCGTTGTGGCCGGCAATATAAACCGGGGCGTCTTTCTTCAGGGTGGTCATTGGCTGTCAAGCACTTGCAGTACGGCCTTCATAAAGTCGCCGTTGTTGTTGTAATGGGGTGAAGTGATGTAGTTACCATCAATCACCACCGGCGCCTTGTGCTGGTAGTCGGCGCCCGAATTGCGCATATCGGCTTCGATGCTCCAGAAAGCCGTCATTTTTTTGCCTTTGGTCAGCCCGGCGGAAATGAGTATCCAGGGACCGTGGCAAATGGCGGCAATCACTTTGCCGGTCCGGTCCATCTCGCGGAGAAATTCCAGCACTTCCGGTAGCAGGCGAACCCGGTCGGGCGCTTCAAATCCACCGGGAAGGATGACCAGATCATAGTGGTCGGCCGCTAGTGACGTGGTGGCAATGTTGGCCCGTGCCGGTACGCCATATTTGCCGTAAACCACCTCGCCATCTTTGGTGGCGACATCAACCTCAATGCCTTCTTCCATCAGGCGGTACAGTGGATAAACAACTTCCTCGTCCTGGAAGCCTGGCCCCGTAATAATGACAGCTTTCTTGCTCATAATGTTTATCTTCTTTTTGTGGTGCGAAAATTCTCAATCTGAAACCGGTTCATGGTTTCGGGTATAACAAGTGGCGCTTTATTCCGCGTATTTTCTTTCCAGCTTGTGGCTGGTCATGTGGCGTATGTGATTCACCACGTCATCACCAAATTTGGCGCGCATCATATTCTGGTAGCGCTCTCCGGTGAAATACTGATCGAATGCTTTATCCCTGAAGGTCAGAATCTGCCCGCCAGATAATTGCTCGCTGGGCAGAGGAAAAGTTTCAAAAGCGTGTTGTGAATAACCAATCCAGCCGGGGCCGCCCGGGTCTTCCGGTAATGGCTGTTCTTGTTCTACAGCGGTGGCATGCAACGGCGATCCAGGGTAGGCCATGGCGGAATAAAAGTTCGCCCATTCAGCATTGATGTCGATGGCCATATCCAGGGTTTGCTGCATGCTTTCGTGGGTTTCGTCGGGCAGGCCAAAGATGTAGTTGGCACCCACATAAATACCGGCGTCCTGGGTTTTGCGTACCACATCTTTAATATCAAAGTCACCAAAGCGGCCTTTTTCCACACCATCGCGCACGTATTGACTGCCGGATTCGATACCAATGCCCAGCCAGTTAAAGCCGGCCCTTTTCATTTTATCGAGGAATTGATCCTTGATCGTATCGATGCGGGCGTAGGCCCAGATATTCAGGTCATAACCCCGTTCAATTATCAGATCACAGATGCCCAGCACGTGGGCCGGGTTCAGCACAAACATTTCATCGGCAATCTTGATGTTTTTAACGCCGTATTCCTGCACCAGGATATCCAGCTGTTTGATTACCCACTCGGGACTGAAGTAGCGAATGCCCCGGCCCCCAAAGGGCGCGTTAATACAGCAAAAGCTGCAGGAAAAAGGGCAGCCCAGGCTGGTATATAAGGAGGCGTAAGGCTGGCGATCATTAATGTGATCCCAGCAATGCCAGTTATGGGCTTTGTACCGGTCCATGGGTAACAGATCCCAGGCCATGCCGGAAAGCTCGGCATCCAGATCTTTGATTTTGGCATTTACGGGGGTAAAGCGGGTCTGAAAGTCGTCTTTGTACCACAGGCCGCCGATTTTATCGTATTGGGTGGAGTTGGCCTTCAGGGCTTCCAGTAACTGCAGAATAGTGAGTGGGCCTTCGCCCTGGCAGACAAAGTCGGTGGCTTCCTCTTTTAAGGTGCGTTCGGGCAGTGCTGATGGGTGTGTGCCCATAAACAGGGTTTTCAGTTGAGGTGCTTCGTCTTTCAGAATTCGGCAAATATCCCCGGCGGCGGGCATGCTCTGGGTGGAGGCGGACGGTTGTTGTCCGTACACCACAAATACGGTGAGCGTTGGATTCAGCTCGATGATCTGTTCAACGGTTTGTTCATAGGTCAGCAACAGGGCTTCTGCATCCAGAATGGCTACGGAGTGCCCTTTGTTACGTACATAATTGGCCACCAGCCCGGCCCATATCGGTGGCTCAAAAGCGGCGAACTCGTTAGCCAGTGACTGATAGACACGGCTTTTCCCCGGTGCGTTGACCAGCAATAAATCGACTGAAGAGCCTGAGCTCATAACACACTCCGGTTGTTGAAAATTGAGCGTATTGCCCGTGCAGATTCAAAGATCCTGCCTTGATTTTATAAGGTGCCGGCAGGCCCGCTGAGTGGCGGCTTCTAACCTGAAAAGTAGTTCGTAATCAGTTGTTTGTAAAGAATATTGCCGGTTGCCGGTTTTTGTGACACTGATTGCTGTGATCCACCCTGCCAGAGCGTGACGGCCGGCTTACAGGTTTGATTTGTTGACTATACTTGGGATCAGCTGAAAGACGGCTTTAAGGAAAAGCACACTATGAAATATCCGTTAATGCGGAACAATATCCTTAGGGAAGATCTGGATATTTTGATTGAGTATTTAAGCCAGGATGACCCACGGCTAACCCACGGTAGCCAGGTGAGACGTTTTGAAGAACTCTGGTCTGAGTGGTTGGGGGTAAAGCACAGCGTGTTTGTGAATTCAGGCGCGTCTTCCAATCTGATGACCATGGCGTTGTTACGCATCCGCTATCCCCAGGGCGGCGAGGTGATTGTGCCGCCACTAACCTGGAGTTCTGATATCTCCTCGGTATTGCAGAATGGCTTTACCCCGGTTTTTGTGGATATTGATCCCCACACGCTGGCTATGGACCCTGGCCAGGTGCGGGAAAAACTCAACGATCAGACCCGCGCGGTGTTTTTAACCTATGTGCAGGGCTTTGATGGGCTGGATGATGAGCTGCTGGCGGAACTGGAGCAGCGGGATATTCCGCTGATCGAGGATGTGTGTGAATCCCACGGTGCCACCCATGGCGGGAACAAGCTGGGCAGCTTTGGCTGGGTATCGAATTTCTCCTTTTATTACGCCCATCACATGAGCACCATTGAAGGCGGCATGGTGTGTACCAATGACGATGAGGCGTATCAGACGCTACGCATGTTGCGCTCCCACGGCATGGTGCGGGAACTGAGCGATGCCAGTAAAAAAGAACGCTGGCAGCGCGAGAATCCGGAGCTGAACCCTGAGTTTATCTTTGCTTATCCTGCTTTTAATATGCGCGGCACAGAAATCGGCGGGATTCTGGGGTGCAACCAGATCAAACGCCTTGATGCTAATATCAGAAAACGTAATGACAATTTGTTTCGCTTTCTGGATCGTATCGATGCCAATAAATTTCGCACGGATTTCAGGTTGGAGGGTTGTAGCAATTACGCCTTTAATCTGGTGCTGAAGGAAGCTGACCCGGAATTTGTGGTGCGGGTCATGCAGGCGATGGCTGATCATGAAATTGAGTTCCGCCGCGGCAGTTCTGGTGGTGGCAATCAGATGCGTCAACCCTATTTGCGCGGCATTGTGCCCGAAGGTGCCTGGCTGGCCCTGCCTGAAGTAGAGCATATTCACTTTTACGGCTTTTATCTTGGTAATTTCCCGGATCTGCAGGCTGCCGAAATTGATGATATCTGCCGGATACTGAATTCAGCATGAGCCAGGCCATGAATGGGATCGGTGACATGCAGGCGCTCATATTGTGTGGTGGGCTGGGTACCCGCTTTCGCCCGGTGCGTGATGATATACCCAAGATTCTGGCACCGATAGGCGGCAGGCCTTTTTTTGATATTCTGGTGGAGCAATTGGGCGCGCAGGGTATCCGGCATTTTGTGTTTGCCACAGGTCATTTGCATCAGCAGGTGGCGGATTACTGTCATGGGTATTTTTGCCAGGGGGACCGTGCAGGATGGCACGGGGTGGTGTCGCAGGAGACGTCAGCTTTGGGAACCGCAGGGGCGATTCGTCAGGCTGCCGATGTGCTCGAAGGTGACCGCTTTTTTGTTCTCAACGGAGATTCCAGCGTGGCGCTTGATCTTGCCGGTCAGCTTGCGTTGCATCTGCGAGCGCAGCCACTCATGACGCTGCTGCTGAGTTCAGCCACCCAGGGCCAGGACTACGGTAATGTGGAGATTGATAAAGAAGGCTATATCACTCGCTTTACCGAAAAACCGGAAAATCCGCAGGACGCGCTGATTAATGCCGGTGTGTACTGTGTTGAGCGTCGCTTGCTGGAACAGATACCGGCAGGCGAAAACCTGTCGCTTGAAAAAGATTTAATCCCACAGCTGGTGGCCAGGCGCCAGGTGGTCGGGCATGTGGTGTCGGCCCCGGTGCGGGACATTGGCACTCCGGAACGCTATCAGGCAATCAATAAAATCTACGAAAACGGGAGTTATCATGGGGCATAATATTTTAGTGACAGGTGGTGCGGGGTATCTGGGGTCCACTCTGGTTCCCGAGCTGCTGGCTGAGGGGCACCAGGTGACAGTGCTGGATAACTTTATGTATAAGCAGGCCAGTCTGAATCACGTGTGTCATTATCCGGGGTTTTCTGTTGTTAAAGGTGATATCCGTGTTGCATCCACCATCAAACCGTTGCTGGCCAAAGCAGATATTGTCATTCCCCTGGCTGCATTGGTGGGAGCGCCGTTATGTGATCGTGATCCGGTGGGTGCTGCCACCATCAATCACGATGCGATTCTGATGATGCTCAAGGAACTCTCTCAGGATCAGCTGGTGGTAATGCCCACCACTAACAGCGCCTATGGCAGTGGTGACGAAAACAATTTCTGTACCGAAGAATCGCCGCTGAAACCCATATCAACCTATGCCAAAGACAAGGTGGAAATTGAAAAAGCGTTGATGCAGCATCCCCGGGCGATCAGTTTTCGCCTCGCCACGGTATTTGGTATGTCGGCGCGGATGAGAACGGACCTGCTGGTGAACGATTTCACTTACCGCGCAGTTCATGACGGCTTTATTGTGTTGTTCGAAAGTCACTTCAAGCGAAATTACATTCATGTTCGCGATGTGTCCCTGGCATTTCGCCATGCGCTGACCAACACGGATGCCATGATCGGTGAAATTTACAATGTGGGCCTGTCTGATGCCAATATTTCCAAGTGGGAGCTGTGTGAAAAAATTCAGCAGCACCACCCCGGCTTTACCTTTATGGAAGCCAAGGTGGGTAAGGATCCCGATCAGCGAAATTACATCGTCAGTAATGAAAAAATTGAAGCGACCGGCTACAAGCCCCGGATGTCGCTGGATGATGGTATTGCCGAGTTGATCAAAGGCTTTACGATGCTCAAGAACTCCAGCTATGGCAATGTCTAGGGCGAGTTTTCACAGGGCGAGGTGGCCAATCTGAAAATTGCATTCCTGGACCGGGACGGTGTGATCAATGTGAACACCGGCCACCCGCACAAGATTGAAGACATTCGCTTTACCGAGCGTTGCATGGAAGGCTTGCGTGCGCTGCAGGAACTGGGTTTCGAGCTGGCCATTATTACCAATCAGGCGGGTATTGCACGGGGCTACTACAGTGAAGCGGATTTTCATCGTTTAACCGCCTGGATGCTGGAACAGTTTCGCAGCCAGGGTGTTGAGATTCTTGAGGTCAGCTACTGTCCGCATCTGGCAGGCAGTGCAATCCCCGAATATGATCAGGCCTGTGGCTGTCGCAAACCGGAACCCGGGATGATTCTGGATATCGTTGCAGCACAGAACGCTGAGGTCGATCTGAAGGCCTCCATTCTTATCGGCGATAACGTCACTGATATCGAAGCAGGTCAGCGTGCCGGTGTGGGTCACTTGTATCTGGTGGGGAACGATTACACTCCAGAGGATGCGGCCCGCCTGGGGTGTCAATACTTTGCTTCGCTGGCTGCTGTTGCGGACTTTTTGCAGCAACCTGCGCAATGCTGAACCGGTTGTAAGGCATTATTTTGTCAAAAATTTGCAGGACAGGAATGGCGGGATCGGGCTCGCAAATTCGTCATTAAACTTTCCACGACAAAAATTTGACCAAACTGGGTATCCTGGCCTTTACTTCTTAGATCCGTGATCAAAAAACGTCACTATACTGCCCGTACGGGGCGCTCATAATAAAATGGAATAGAAGTAGAGCTTTTTATGTACCGGGAAATTCGGATTTTACTCATTGATGATAATGAGCAGCGTCGCCATAACCTTAAGGTCATACTCGACTTTGTGGGGGAGGAGACGTTTGCCGCCAACAGTGCGGAATGGAAGTCAGAAGTGCCTGACGAGGGTGAAGGCTTCAGCTGTCTGATTCTCGGCGATACCCAGGCGCCGCCGGAGAAAGTGGCCAAGGATATTCTGGCCTGGGAAAAGAGTCTGCCCATTATTATGGTGGACGAAGTGGCCCTGGACGAACAGTCCGATGAAGATATCCGAAAAGCCGTGATTGCCAGCGTGGAGACCCCGCCGAAATACACCAAACTGATGGACACCCTGCACCGTGCCCAGGTGTATAAGGATCAGTTTATGGTGGACCCCGTGCGTGCCCAGCGGCGCGAGGCGCAGCTGTTTCGCAGCCTGGTGGGTACCAGTCGTTCCGTTATCAAAGTGCGCGAGCTGATGGCTCAGGTGGCCGATAAGGATGTGAACGTACTGATCACCGGTGAGTCCGGTACCGGCAAGGAAGTGGTGGCCCGCAACCTGCATTACAACTCCCATCGTCGGCATAAACCCTTTGTGCCGGTTAACTGTGGCGCTATTCCCAATGAACTGCTGGAAAGCGAACTGTTCGGGCATGAAAAGGGTGCCTTTACGGGCGCAGTCACCAGCCGGGCCGGGCGCTTTGAGCTGGCTCAGGGCGGCACCATCTTCCTGGACGAAATCGGCGACATGCCCCTGCATATGCAGGTAAAGCTGTTGCGGGTATTGCAGGAACGTACGTTTGAGCGGGTCGGTGGCGCCAAAACCATTGAAGCCGATGTACGGGTGATTGCCGCTACCCACCAGAATCTGGAAAAACTGATTGAGGAAGGCAAGTTCCGCGAGGATCTGTACTACCGCATTAATGTATTCCCCATTGAAATGCCACCGCTGCGGGAGCGCACCGAAGACATTCCGTTGTTGCTGAATGAACTGGTAGCCCGTATTGAAAATGAAAAGCGTGGTTCCATCCGCTTTAATTCCGCCTCCATTATGGCGTTATGCCGCCACGACTGGCCCGGTAATGTCCGCGAGCTGGCGAATCTGGTGGAGCGGCTTTTGATCACGCATCCTTATGGCGTGATTGGTGTGTCGGACTTGCCGAAGCGTTTCCGCCACGTGGATGAGATTGACGAAGAAACCCAGGAGCAACTGGAGCAGGCCCAGCAACAGGGGCCCGGTTATATCAGTATGGACACGCCTGCGTTGATTCCAGTGAATGGTATTGATCTGAAAGAATACCTGAGTTCCCTGGAATGCAATCTGATTCGTCAGGCGCTGGACGACAGTAACGGAGTCGTGGCCCGTGCCGCGGAAAAACTGCGGATTCGCCGTACCACCCTGGTGGAGAAAATGCGTAAATATGATCTGAGTCGTGCCAATGGCTAACGATTACCGGCTGTTATAGACGAAATAAAGAAAGGGCCTCATTGCGAGGCCCTTTCTTTATGAGTTCAGTTTCCATTGGGTAATGGGTTTTCAGATCGCGCAGTTCTTCCCGCCAGGCGCATCAAATATTCCATTACCATCACTATCGATAAAAATCGGGTTGGTAGTTACCCGTGGTGTCTCCATCGGGTCAAACTGTTGGAACACTTTCGGTAACCGGTTTTTGCCAAAGCCAACCACAACGACATGGGCATCGCTGTCCACCGGTACGGGAATTTCCAGTGAACCGGAGTATTTGATCGCTGAATCTACCGGGTTGTTCATAGCCACCCGGGCCACTTCATCGCAATTCACATACACTCTGGCGTGATCCATATCGATGTCGGGAATGGCTTCCACCTGCAGGTTCAGCGTGGCACTGCCATCCTGATCCGTGATCGTATCCCCTAAACCCGCGGTGCCGTTAATAATCGCCCGGGCGAAAGCGCCAAAGCTGACCACCACATCACCGCCAATAACGGAATCCACCATCTCGTCGATATCAAAGTCAGGCCCATGATCGGTGGATGAACGGAAATAGGTGCGTGGCGAACCGGGTGTCTGCTCATCGTGAACATCACTGGCACCGGTGGCGATAATGCGGTGGCCATGGTTAAGAAAACTCATCCAGTCCTCAAAAATGCCGGAACTGAATATTTTCTGTTTACCGTTCATGTACTCCATGGCTTCAAAATCCCAGGACCAGAGCGTGGCATCGGCTGCCAGGCCCAATGACGCGGGATCAAGGTGTGCCGCAGGTGCACCGGCAATGCGGTCCCATTCAATAATATTCAGGTATTCACCCCGGGGGTGAGCAAAGGTGCGGATACGGGCGCCGGCGGCTTTTTCTGCAGCAAACACTTCGCCGATGTCCAGACCATACCAGGGTACAAAGTCGCGGGTTTTGCTGGCGTCTCGATCCAGGGGGAAGGCAATGGTGTGATTGGGCAGTGAGGCCGTTACTTCCTGGCCAATAATAGTGCCAATGTAATTGTCAGCCCCCACATTGCGCACCGCCGGCGCCAGGTCTGTCATGATTTCATGGTCCGTCGCCACCACAATTTCCAGGCCCGCAGTGACGGCGGTGCGAATACGGTCTTCTTTGCTCACTTCGCTGTCGGGGCTGGGTGAGGAATGTACATGGCCGTCATAGGACAGGTAACCCTCCGTATTCACCCAGTGCTTGAGAGAGGTTTTCAGTTCGGTAGTCGCAAAGGCGGGTACATGGATTTCGGTTTCATAAATGCCGTATTCAAACCCGCGGGAAACACCAACCTGATAAGTGCCGGGTGCCAGTGGCAAGCTGCCTTCACCGGAGATGGAGTAAATGCGTTCCACCAGTTCGCCGTCTTTCCACAGGGTGATTTTGGCGGGCATCAGGCTGCCGTTTTCATTGCTGATGGCATAGGCCAGCTGGCCTTCGCCTTCCAGCATGATATCCATAGACTGCACCCCGGCGTCGGCTTGATCAGCACGGGAAAAGGCCACAGGAACGGAATCCACCCGGCCAGGTGCCGATACCACTACCCGGTAGCCTTGGTCTTGCAGGTATTTGAATACGGGTACCGAACCTGAGAAGTGTCCGTTCTCATCCGCGTAGGCGGTAAGAAAAGTTTCCCAGGGCCAGCCTTCCAGAAAGCGCTGTTTTTTGGTCTGGAATTGAATTCTGGCGTTGGCCACCGGATCTCCGGATAGCGCATCAGTGACCTTCACCTCTACGGGGGTATCCACAATTTCCGATACCATGGGAACATTGTCCACGTGGGTTCTTACCGCCTGGTATTCATCACCGTTGGTGACAGTCACATAAAAAGTTTGCAGGCGCGAATCGCCTTCTTCACCGGCGGGGCTCAGCAACTGTCCCAGAAAGGTGTTGGCCATTTGATTGGCATCCAGCAGGGCATCCACACCGGCAATGCGGGTGGTGGTGAGTACATCGGTGTTCACGCTGTAAACGTAAGCGTTGCCGTTTTCGTTGGTGGATACCCAGGGGATACGATGCTGCAAGCCCAGCCCGGCCAGGTTTACATCAAAGGCGGAAAAGGTATTCAGGGTGGGGCCTTCGCCCGAGGACATAAGCACAAAGGCAATGTTGTAACTGTTTAACCAGTCGCGGGTGTTAATCAGCCGGTATTCAATTTTCAGGGTGGGGGAATCCGGCTCCAGAATATAGTCCACCACCAATTGCAGATCGAAGGGATTGGACAGGACCTTGGGCTCGTCCGCCAGAACGGCGTCGCCCATCAGGGTCAGTTCCAGCAGCCAGTAGTAATTGTCGGCGCCGGTGGCCCGCACCACGGCTGCCTCGCCGTTACTGCCATCGTTGATCACTTCAATGGATTCGGCTTTAAAGGCTCGGAAGGTGGAACGGTGTTGCTCCACCGCATTCAGCTTGCCCACCATCAACGGCAGTTCAAAAAAATGTTCCTGGCTGGCTTGTTCGCAATTGTTCAGAGCGACTGCGTCTACCAATATGCCGGGGTAGTGGTAATAGGTTTTCTGTTCCCCCTGGCCGGTAATGGCAAACAGCGCCTTGCTGTTGGCCAGTACAAAGTCCCCCTGGGCAGCAATGGCGTTGGGGCCTTCCAGCGCAAAGCCGGGTTCGCTGATCTGCGCGGCGCTGGCCTGGCCGGCATCCGGGCAATAGTCCTGCAGGGTGCGAATGCTGATCTGTTGTTCCGGCGTTGAACCGGTATCCGTCAGGGCCTGGCGGCTGTCGCTGTCAGTGGTGTCGCTGTTGCCGCCACCGCCGCCGCAGGCGGCAGTGAAGAGCGCTAGAACCATGGGCAGAAGGGGGCTGAATTTAGGCATAATCGGGTTCTTGTTATTGTGTGTGAAAAATCTTTGTTATTGTCATTCTATTGTCATGAATCTATTGTTAGCACGATCGTTCCAGGTAGGCAATAGTCCGTTTAAAGGCTGCCCGGGCGGGCCAGGCTTTTTACCGCCGTTAACTTCAGTCAAATGCTTGACTCTTTTCTGATCGCAAAAATCGATTTATCTCTAATCGCTTGTTCTGATTAACAATTCCTGAATGGGCACGGGCTTTGCAGTTTCCGGCAATAACCGTGATCAATCGTCAGGAATTTAACAGGTGGATTTGCCATGAGTGCACAAGCGGCCCAGCAAGTAGCGTTATCCCAAGCCGAGGTAACACAGAGTTTTGACGGCGTTCCCGTGGAAAACGGTGATTCCCGGGAGTTTTCCGAGAAGCTGCAGGACACCATCGATGTGTTCAGTCATCTGTCGTCCCAGCTCACGGATTCCTACCACCAGCTGGAACAAAGGGTTACGGAGCTGCAGGGCGAACTGCTGGAAACCGATCGCCAGCGGGCCCGGGAACTCAGCGAAAAAGAAAAGCTGACCAGCCGATTTGAGCGGGTGCTGGATGTGATGCCCACGGCCGTGATCACTCTGGATGGCAATGGCCGCGTGATTCATTCCAACGGTGCCGCCAAAGGGCTGTTGGGTGAACCTTTGGAAGGCGAGCGCTGGATCGACATCATTAACCGCTGTTTTTTACCGGATCCCACCGACGGCCACGAAATCGCATTGAAAAACGGCAAGCTGGTCAGCCTTGCCACCCAGTCGCTGGGGGATGAGCCGGGTCAGATTATTGTTCTGAACGATCTGACAGAAACCCGTCGTCTGCAGCAACAGGTAAGCCATCATCAGAAGCTGTCGGAAATGGGCAAGATGACTGCTTCGCTGGCACATCAGATTCGTACACCACTGTCCACCGCATTGCTCTATGCCGATCATCTGTCCCAGCCCAAAGTAGGTTCTGTCAGAAAAATCCGTTTTGCCCAGAAACTGAAAGAGCAGTTAATGCACCTGCAAAGCCAGGTGAACGACATGCTGATCTTTTCCAAGGGCGGCATTGTGATTGATGAATATGAACATGTGGGCAAGTTCCTGTGCGAATTGACGCAGCGCTTTGAAGAGCTGTCTGCCCGTAAAGGTGTTCATGTTTATACGGAACTGAACACACTGGGCATGAGTATTAAATGCAACCGTGATCTGCTGGTGTCTGCGTTCAGCAACCTGATTGAAAATTCCATGCAGGCCATGGTGGAGCAGGGCACAGAAAACCCCATGGTGATTGTGCGTGCCGAAGAACACCCCGAAGGCTTTGTCAAACTGTCGGTGATAGATAACGGGCCGGGCATTTCCAATGAGCTGATTGAAAAAGTCAAAGAACCTTTCTTTACCACCAAGTCTACCGGCACAGGCCTGGGGCTGGCGGTGGTACAGGCCATTGCGGTGGCCCACGGGGCTGAATTTACCTTGTTTAACCGCGCCGAAGGCGGTTTGCAGATTGATATTTCCATGCCCCTGCAACGGGCGGCCAAGCGGGCCTGATAAAAAGAAGCTAACGGTTTGAGGTTGGAGTAAGTGATGATGAAAGAACATAAAATTCTGGTAGTGGAAGATGATCTGGACTTGCGTGAAGCCATAGTGGACACCCTGGAAATAGAAGATTACCAGGTACTGCAGGCGGGTAACGGCCAGGATGCACTAGCCATTCTGGAAGCAGAAAACATTGCCCTGGTAGTGTCCGATGTGAACATGCCACAAATGGACGGCTATCAGTTGCTGCGAAAAATCTCCGTGCAATGGCCCAGTCTGCCGGTGCTGATCATGACCGCCTACGGCAGTATTTCCAACGCCGTGAATGCTATTCGCAACGGTGCAGTGGACTATCTGGAAAAGCCGTTTGAAACCCGCAAGCTGATTGATACCGTCAGCAAGTTTTTACCCAGTGTCAGCGAAGACAATGGCGAGGAACCCGTGGCCGTGGATGCGGAAACCCGCCGTGTATTTCAGCTGGCAGAGCGGGTAGCCGCCACTGATTCTACCGTGTTGATCATGGGTGAAAGCGGTACCGGTAAAGAGGTGCTGGCCCGTTATATACACCGTTACTCTGATCGGGCGGACAAACCCTTTATTGCCATTAACTGCGCCGCTATTCCGGAAAACATGCTGGAAGCCACCCTGTTCGGCCATGAAAAAGGCGCCTTTACCGGTGCTCACCAGAGCAGCCCCGGTAAATTTGAACTGGCCAACGGCGGTACTCTGCTACTGGATGAAATTTCTGAAATGGATGTGAATTTGCAGGCAAAGATTTTACGGGTACTGCAGGAAAAAGAAGTGGAACGTATCGGCGGCAAGAAAACCATTGATCTGGATGTGCGCGTGCTGGCTACTACCAACCGTAACCTGAAAGATTATGTGGCCGAGGGGAAATTCCGGGAGGATTTGTATTACCGCCTTAACGTGTTCCCCCTGGTGTGGAAGCCGTTGCGGGAACGTCGCGACGATATCGTGCCTATGGCTGAACGCATGATCAAGGAAAAGCAGAAGCAGGCGGAAGCTACCCTGGTGCTGGACGGCGCGGCTAAAACAAAACTATTGGCCCATTCCTGGCCCGGCAATATCCGTGAACTGGATAACGTGATTCAGCGGGCACTGATTCTGGCACACGGCCCTATTATCCAGGAGCAGGATATTCTGATTCTGGATGATGAGGCTGTGTCACCGGTCCTGGAAAGCGACAATGAATTGTCATTCATGGGTAACGATAGCATCAGTTCCAGCGTGCTGGGAGAGGATCTAAAAAAACGCGAATTCCAGTTGATTCTGGATACGTTAAAAGCCGAGCGGGGCAGTAAAAAACACACCGCAGAAAAACTCGGTATCAGCCCGCGTACCCTGCGTTACAAGCTGGCAAAAATGCGTGAATCAGGCATCGATGTGGATGAAGTGGCTTAATTGATTCACAGAAAAATAATTGGCACAAAGTTTGAACTAAAGCAGTAAATACAAAGGAAGTGTCGGAACCCTGACACCTTCCGGTTCAAATGATCAGGTGGAGAAATCACATGTCTTTACAGGTAGAAATGAATCGCATGCTGGCACAAATGAAAGCCATGGAGCAGGCGGCCACTCTCGATCGTGCCCAACCCACTAACCTGGCCGCGCCCGGTGTTCAGAAAACCGAAGAGGCCCAGGAGCCCGACAGCTTTTCCAACCTGTTCAAACAGGCAGTGGATCAGGTGAACGGCCTCCATAAAACCACCGGCGATTTGCGCGATGGCTACATGATGGGTGATCCCAATATTGATATCACCCGCGTCATGGTTGCCAGTCAAAAATCCAGCATTGCCACCCAGGCCATGATTCAGGTACGCAACAAGGTGGTGGAGTCGTACAAAGAAATCATGAACATGCCCATTTAATCCTGAGTCAGGAGCTTCCCCATGGCAGATAGCGCAGTAGCCGACGACGTTGTAAAACCCTCTACCGGATTCGCCGCCGCAATGGAAGGCATTGGTGGCCTGTCCGTGTTGCGTCAGATTGGATTGATGATTGGCTTTGCTGCCAGTATCGCCTTGGGTCTGGCGGTGGTGCTCTGGTCGAAAGAGCCCAGTTTTCGCCCCCTGTATTCTGATATTTCCCACCTGGAAGCCGGCCAGGTGGCCGACATGCTGGATCAGTCGCAGATCCGTTACAAAATTGACACCAACAGCGGCATGCTGCTGGTGGATTCCACCCGTATTCACGATGCCCGGATCAAACTGGCCCAGGAAGGTTTTCCTACAGGCAAAACCATGGGTTATGAATTGCTGGATAAAGAGCAGAGCTACGGCACCAGTCAGTTCATGGAAAAAGCCCGTTATTATCGCAGCCTGGAAGGGGAGCTGGCGCGTACCGTTGCGTCCATGAACCCGGTCAGAAATGCCCGGGTGCATCTGGCCATTCCCAAACGCTCGGTATTTGTGAACGATAACCGGCGCCCGTCGGCGTCAGTCTTTGTCGAGTTATATAACGGCCAGAACCTGACAAAAACCCAGGTGGCGGCGATTGTGCATCTGGTGTCTTCCAGTATTCCCGAACTGAATGAATCCGATGTGGCTGTGGTGGATCAGCGTGGTGGTTTGCTGTCGGAAAAAGATAAAGACACTGAAATCGCCATGGCCGCCAAGCAGTTTGAATACACCCAGAAAATTGAAGACAGCCTGATTAACCGTATTTCCAATATTCTTGAACCCATTGTGGGAATGGAAGGTTACAAGGTGCAGGTGGCTGCGGATGTGGATTTCAGCGTCAAGGAACAGACGGCGGAATCCTTTAACCCCGATCTGCCCGCGGTGCGCAGTGAACAGACCTTGAGTGAAGTGTCCGGTGCCGGCGCCAATGCGGCGGGTGTTCCGGGTGCGCTCTCTAACCAGCCTCCCGGTGCGGTTACCGTGCCGGAACAGGGTGCTGGCGCAGCCGAAGGCGAACAGGGCGGTGGCGACAACGGCAACGTGCGCCGTCAGGCCACCCGCAACTATGAGCTGGACCGCACGATCAGTCACACCCGCCATCAGGTAGGCCGCGTCAAGCGCCTGACGGTGGCCGTGGTACTGGACGACAAGTGGACCCAGGCCAAAGATGCCAACGGCAACGCCAAGAAAGTGAAACGGCCTTTGACCGATGCCGAGATTGAACGGATCAACCTGCTGGTGCGCGATGCCATTGGCTATTCCGCTGCCCGTGGCGACAGCGTATCCGTGATCAACCAGCCCTTCAGCGAAGTGGAAGTGGAAACTGTTGAAATTCCGCCAACCGAATGGTGGAAGGAAGCCTGGGTAATGGACTATGCCCGCATAGGTATCGGATTTTTCTTACTTTTATTGCTTTTCTTTGGCGTATTACGACCTATATTTAAGAAACTGGTGGATTCCGGATCGGAAGAATCAAGAGCACTGGCCGGAATGGATAGCGATGGCTTAGGTGGATTAGGTGATCTGGGTGAGGGTGCTGATGTAACCTTGAGTGGTAACACCACCAATCCGCTGCTGCCCGGCCCGGACGATGGTTTCGAGGCGCAGGTGGATTCCATTAAATCTCTCGTGGCGGAGGATCCCAAACGAGTGGCCCAAGTTATCAAAACCTGGTTGAAGGATGAGTGACAACAAAGTTGCGGACAAGAAAACCACAAGCAACCTTTCCAATATTGAAAAGGCCGCCATCCTTTTAATGTCCCTTGGCGAGGAAAACGCCGCCGAAGTTCTCAAGCACATGGGCCCCAAGGAAGTACAGCGTATCGGTTCTTCCATGGCCCAGCTCCAGGATGTGGACAAGTCCAAAGTGGAAGGGGTGATGGATGAATTCACCGAAGTCATTCGCACCCAGACCTCACTGGGCGTGGGTGCCGACGGTTACATCCGCAAAATGCTCAATAACGCCCTGGGTGAGGACAAGGCCAACAGTCTGATTGACCGAATCCTTACCGGTGGCAACACCGCCGGGCTGGATACACTGAAATGGATGGATGCCCGTTCGGTATCCGACATTATCCGTTTTGAACATCCGCAGATTCAGGCCATCGTGATTGCCTATCTGGATCCGGATCAGGCCGCCGAAGCCCTGAGTTATTTTGATGACCGGGTGCGTCTGGATATCATTATGCGGATTGCCTCGCTGGAATCCGTGCAGCCCCAGGCCATGCAGGAACTCAACGATATTCTGGAAAAACAGTTCTCCAAACAGACGTCTTCCGCGGCTACCGATCTGGGCGGCACCAAGTGTGCTGCCGATATCATGAACTTCCTGGATACCCAGACCGAATCCCAGTTGATGGAATCCATCAAGGAAACCGACGAAGATCTGGCGCAGACCATTCAGGATCTGATGTTTGTATTCGACAACCTGGCGGATGTGGACGACCGGGGTATTCAGTCCCTGCTTCGCGAAGTATCGTCAGAATCCCTTATTCTTGCCCTTAAAGGCGCCGATGAAGCCGTTAAGGAAAAAATCTTTGGCAACATGTCCAAGCGCGCCGCCGAACTGCTGCGTGATGATCTGGAAGCCAAAGGCCCCGTTAAAGTCAGCGAAGTGGAAGGCGCACAGAAAGAAATTCTTGCCATTGCCCGCCGTATGGCCGAAGCCGGTGAAATCGTGCTCGGCGGCAAGGGCGGCGAAGAGATGATTTAGGGTTAACGTATGGAAAAAAAGAAGCCGCAGGATTCCATACTGTCGGAAGAAAACTCCTCCCGTGATGAACTGTCTGCCTATGAACGCTGGGAGTTGCCCACCGTTGAAGATGAATTCACCCGCGCCGGTCCCGATTCACCCTTTTCCACCGGTGCGCCCCGCCGTAAAGGCAAAGCCCCGCAACCACCAGAGGAAGCAGAGGATGTCGAAGACGTAAAGCCTCTGACTGCCGAAGAGCTGGAAGCCATTCGCCAGGCCGCCTATGAAGAGGGAAAGGAAGAAGGCCGCCGGGATGGCTATAAAGAGGGTTATGACCAGGGTTATAAAAGCGGTGAAAGCGATCTGCGTGCCGCAGTGAACAAGTTGTCCCAGATCAGCCGGGCCTTGTTTGAACCGGTTGAGCAACAGGACGATGCCCTGGAAGAGGCTTTATTGCAGCTGGTACAGAATATTTGCAGCCGGGTGGTTCACCGGGAACTGAAACTGGATTCCGGCAGTATTCTTACGGTGGTGAAAGAAGCCATAAACTGCCTGGTGCCCGGTACCGAGCGGGTGCGCATTCACTTGAATCCGGTGGACACGGATTTTGTGATCAAGTCGCTGAAAGAATCCGGTGACATGGGTGAGAACTGGAATTTTCTCGCCCATCAAACCATCAGTCCCGGCGGTTGCATTGTGGATACCGATAATGCCGTGATTGATGCCCGGGCGGAAAAGCGTCTGGCCACGGTGATTCGTCAGGTCTATGAAAAAGATCAGAAAGCCCTGCAGGAAGTGGAAAACCGAGGCGCCGGTATCGACCAGATCATGGGTGAGGTGGATGCTTTTGCCGAAGATGACTTTACTGACGACGACTTGGCTGACGACGATGCCGAAAATGAATTGAGTACGGATGATCAAGACGATGACATCCTGCCGCCGGAAGACGGAGAACCGTTGTGACGGATGCCATCGAAGAACGCACCTCCCTGTCGCAGCGCCTGGCTACCTATTTACCCTATAGCCTGGCCCATCCCCATTTAACCGTGGAAGGTCGTCTGATCCGCATGGTGGGTTTAACCCTGGAAGCCGAAGGTTGCCGTGTGGCCATTGGCGGACACTGCACCATTCGTTCCGGCAATCAGCCGGACGTGGTGGCGGAAGTGGTGGGCTTTTCCGGCAGCAAAGTGTACCTGATGCCGGTGGAACCCGTATCCGGATTAAAACCCGGTGCCCGGGTGATTCCCCATCGTGATGTTGCGCGCGTCCCCGTGGGCGATCAGTTACTGGGGCGGGTGCTGGATGGCCGTGGTGAACCGCTGGACGGTAAAGGCGAGCTGGATAATTCCGATTCGGTGCCGCTGGCGCGGGCCCCTATCAACCCCTTGCACCGCAAACCGATTTCTGAACCCATGGATGTCGGCATCCGTGCCATTAATACGTTGCTGACACTGGGCAAAGGCCAGCGCATGGGCTTGTTTGCCGGCAGCGGCGTGGGTAAAAGTGTGCTGCTGGGCATGATGACCAAATTCACCACTGCCGATGTAACCGTGGTGGGCCTGGTGGGTGAACGGGGGCGGGAGGTAAAGGAATTTATCGAACATATTCTGGGGGAAGAAGGCCTGAAGCGTTCCATTGTGGTGGCCTCGCCCGCCGATGATTCGCCGCTCATGCGTATGCACGGCGCCATGCTGGCCACCGCCATTGCCGAATACTTCCGTGACCAGGGTAAAGACGTTTTATTGCTGATGGACTCGCTGACACGCTATGCCCAGGCCCAGCGGGAAATTGCCCTGTCAGTCGGGGAGCCGCCTGCCACCAAAGGTTATCCGCCCTCGGTGTTTGCCAAATTACCGGCACTGGTGGAACGGGCCGGTAACGGTGTGGAAGGCGGTGGCTCCATTACCGCGTTTTACACGGTACTGACGGAAGGTGACGACGTACAGGATCCGGTGGCGGACTCTGCCCGGGCCATTCTGGATGGCCATGTGGTGTTATCCCGGCGCCTTGCGGAAGAGGGCATGTACCCTGCCATTGATATAGAAGCGTCCATCAGCCGTGCCATGCCCCAAATCGTGAGCGAAGATCAGCTGAAACGTGCCCAGATTTTCAAACGCTTATACGCTCGCTATGAACAGAACAAGGATCTGATCAGTGTGGGAGCCTACGTTAAGGGCAGTGACCCTGAAACGGATCTGGCGGTCAGCAAGATCGGTGAATTAAAGGAATTCATTTCCCAGTCCCTGAATGAAAGCGTGAACTTTCAGCAGGGTAATGAACAACTGAACCTGTTATTTTCCAGTCCCCAGCAAAAACGGCCTGAACAGTGAAACGCTCCCAGCGCATGCAGCCGGTCAGGAAGCTGAAGCAACAGGAAGAGAGGCAACTGGCAAAAAAGCTGGCCCAGGCCCAGCAGGCGCTGCAACGGGAAGAGTCGCAACTGACCATGTTGCACCAGTATCAGCGGGAATATTTTCAGGGGCTGACCGGCAGCCAGCAGCAGGCCCGCACCGGTGCTATCAGTGCCGCGGATCTGGAAAAATACCAGATGTTCCTGTCCCGTTTGGAGCGGGCCATTCAGAATCAGAACCAGGTAAAGGTGTTAAAGGAAAAAGCCGTAGAGGCGGCGCGTCAGGCCTGGGCCCAGGCCAACGCCCGTTTGAAAGCCCTGGACAATCTGATCGAAACCATGCGTTTGGAAGAACAACGGGAGCAGGATAAAAAAGAGCAACGCCTGATTGATGACCTGCCCTTAAGAAACAATCGTTATGAATAATCCGGTTTTATAACCGTTTGGTTTTAGTCTAACTTAAGTCAATATTCGGCACGGTTTTTTAGAACGCTTTTCTTTCTTGAATCAGGCCGTCATACCTAAAACTCATATCCCTTCTATTTGTCAGGAAATCAAAAAAATCACGGTAGCGAATGCAATCGGGGCGTCTATGCTTCTATAGAGCACCAGAGGTTTAGCAGGGCAGCAGGATTGCTGGTTCTGCGGGGAGTAATGATTTGTGGCAACGCCGAACGTAATAACACTTTCCGACAATGTCGATATCAGCAAGGTTGAAAACCTGTTGCAGGAATTCAGAACGGTTGTGGAGCAGGGCGGCAACATGACTCTGAATGCCGCTGACGTTAAGCGAATTGATACTGCGGGATTGCAGTTGCTGTACAGCTTCAGCAAAACCCTGGGTGAGCAGGGTGGCAGTGTCTCCATAGAAAACCCTTCAGACGCCTTTATCAACGCTGCACGACTGGTCGGGTTCGACAAGGTGCTGGCAGTTCAGTAAACGAGCTTTATCACGCGGTTTTTTAATCGGTATTAAACGGAGATTTTATATGGCAACCATACTAGCCGTTGATGACAGTGCATCAATGCGACAAATGGTCAGTTTTACTTTGCAGGGAGCCGGCTACGACGTCATAGAAGCCAGCGACGGACAAGAAGCACTGGATAAAGCCAAAACCCAGTCGGTGGATCTGGTGCTGTCGGATGTGAATATGCCGGTGATGGATGGCATTACGCTGATAAAAAACCTCCGTACCCTGGATACCTATAAATACACGCCGATACTGATGCTGACCACCGAATCTGCCGGCGATAAAAAACAGGAAGGCAAAGCCGCCGGTGCTACCGGCTGGATTGTGAAACCCTTTAATCCGGACCAGCTGGTAAACACCATTAAAAAAGTGATCGGATAAGCAAACAGGGAGCGGCTGATGAGCATTGACCTGAGCCAGTTTCATCAGATCTTTTATGAAGAAAGCTTTGAGGGTCTGGATATTATGGAATCCAGCCTTCTGGATCTGGACACCGAAACAGTGGATCCGGAAACCATCAACACGATTTTCAGGGCGGCTCATTCCATTAAAGGCAGTAGCGGTACTTTCGGTTTTACCGAAATTACCGAGTTTACCCATGTGCTGGAAACCCTGCTGGATCAGATCCGCGAAGGCAGTCGCAGCCTGACTCAGGAGCATGTTGACCTGTTACTGCAATCGGTGGATTGTCTGCGCTCCATGCTGGCCAATCTGCAGGCGGGCGAAGCCGCAGAGCATCCGTTGGCCAAACCCTTGATGGAACAGTTCAATGCCATTCTCGGCAGCACCGATCAACAGGCTCCCATTGCCCCGGATGCGGTTACGCCAGCAACGGTTGCTACCGAGGTTACCGGGGACGTTACTGGGGAAGTTACCGGGGATTTTACCGATTATCTGATCCGCTTTACGCCGGATGCTTCCATGCTGCGTACCGGTAATGAACCCACCCGTATGTTCAGGGAACTGGATGAGCTGGGGGAAATGAGCGTTACCTGTCAGGTGAGCAATGTCCCCATTATTGATGCCATTGTACCGGAAGACTGCTATCTCTCTTGGGAGATCAACCTGAGTACCGACCAGGCTATCAGCGCCATCGAAGAAGTGTTTGAATGGGTGGCCGATGATTCCGATCTGGAAATTACGGTGGTGGCCGGACTCTTTGCCGATGAATCCGGAAACCTTCCAGTGGCAGGTGCTGCCACTGAAGCCGACACGTCCAGTGTGTCGTCGCCCCAGGCGGCAACACTGTCCCAGGCCGCAACCTTGCCCCAGCCGCAGGATGCCGCCGCACCACCGGCAAAACCCAAGGCTGCTCCCAAATCAGTGGAAGCCAGTTCCATCCGTGTCAGCACCAGCAAGATCGATAATCTGGTGAACCTGGTGGGCGAACTGGTGATTACCCAGTCCATGCTGGGTCAGGTCGGTTCCGAATTCGATCTCAGCAAACTGGCAAAATTGCAGGAAGGCCTGGCACAACTGGAACACAACACCCGCGAGCTGCAGGAAAGCGTCATGCGTATTCGTATGCTGCCGATCAGTTTTACCTTCAGTCGCTTTCCCCGCATGGTGCGCGATCTGTCGCGTCAGCTGGGTAAAAAAGTGGATATCAAGTTACTGGGTGAGCAAACCGAACTGGACAAAACCGTGATGGAAAAGATCGGTGACCCCATGGTGCACCTGGTGCGTAATTCCCTGGATCACGGGCTGGAACCACCGGCTGAAAGAAAAGCCGCCGGCAAACCGGAAACTGGTACGGTAACACTGAACGCCTATCACCAGAGCGGCAACATCGTGATCGAAATTATTGATGATGGTCGTGGCCTGAATACGCAGCGCATTCGGGCAAAAGCGGTGGAAAACGGGTTGATCTCCGAACATGAAAACCTGACCACGGAACAGATTCATGATCTGATTTTTCAGCCGGGCTTTTCTACGGCAGAAGCCGTTACCGATGTGTCCGGTCGCGGTGTGGGTATGGATGTGGTACGGCGCAACATTCAGGAACTGAAAGGCACCGTGGAAGTAAAATCCGAAGCCGGTGTCGGTTCCACCTTTACCGTCCGGCTGCCCTTGACGCTGGCTATTCTGGATGGCCAGCTCATCAGTGTCGGCACCCAGACCTTTATCATTCCACTGGTATCCATTGTTGAATCCCTGCAGGTGGATACCGCCCTGATTAACCATGTGGCCGGCGGCTGTGATGTGTTCCGCCTGCGCGATGAATACATTCCCATTATCAAGCTCTGGGAGGTGTTTGGTGTGGAACCGGCTTCCCGGGAAATTTCCGACAGCCTGCTGGTGGTGCTGGAAGCAGGCAGCCAGAAGGTCGCTCTGGTGGTGGATGATCTGCTGGGGCAGCAGCAGGTGGTTATCAAGAGTATGGAATCCAACTACCGCAAAATTGACGGTATTTCCGGTGCCACCATTCTGGGGGACGGAACCGTATCCCTGATTCTGGATATTACCGATCTGATTGATATGGCGGGTGTTCATCACCAGGCCACGCGCTCGGCAGTGCTGAGGGCGGTAAGTTAATGGCAGCAACACAACTCAGTAGCAGGAGTAAACCATGAGTGCTTCATCCAACAAATTGTCCGAACCGGATGTGGCGGTAAACGATGCCGATCTGACACTCAAGGACAATGATGAAACCGATCAGTATCTGACATTCATCATGGCCGAGGAGGAATACGGCGTTGATATTCTCAGCGTGCAGGAAATCCGTGGCTGGGAAAACGTAACACCGCTACCGAATTCACCGAAACACGTGAAAGGGGTCATCAACCTGCGGGGTACCATTGTGCCCATCGTGGACCTGCGTCAGCGTTTCGGTTTGCAGAACATTGAGTACGGCCCGCTCACCGTGGTGATTGTGCTCAAGGTGGAATCCCGGGACAAGGAACGGGTGATGGGGATAGTGGTGGACGCCGTCAGCGATGTTTATGCACTTTCCAGCGACGACATGCGTGCCGCACCGGATCTGGGTGATCACGTGGATACGGCCTATATCAAGGGGCTGGTCAATGTGGACAGCAAGATGGTGATCCTGCTGGACATCAACGAGTTGCTGGGCAGTGACTCCATTCCCGAAATCAATGTCCCGGCCATTAAAGAAATGAGTGGCGAGAAACACTAAATCCAGAACAGTCGACGATCGAGAGAAAAACTTATGGAAGCCCTGAATCGTTTATCCGCAATCCAGAGAAACCTGCTAATCGCTGCGTTGCCCACCCTGGGCATGCTGATTTTTATGGGCACCGGCTGGGACTATGTCAAAGCCGGACTGATGGCGGAAGGTGCCGGTACCACCGGTATTTTACTGGTGCCCTTGCTGCTGGCAGCGGCCGGCTTTGCAGTGGCCTTTGCCACAGCAGGTGCCGGCAGCGGGCGCGAAAGCGAACGCCTGGAGCGGGCACTGGAAACCTGCAAGGCCAACGTGATGGTGGCGGACAACGAGTTCACCATCAAATACATGAACAAGTCCGTTCTGGAAATGATGCGGAATAATGAGCGCAAGCTGAAAGAGGCCCTGCCCGGATTTGCCGCCGATCAGCTGATAGGTACCAATGTGGATATTTTCCACAAAAACCCGTCCCATCAGCGCCGTGTGGTAGAAAACCTGCGCGAGGTTTACGAAACCAATATCGAAGTAGCCGGCCTGACATTCGGACTGGTAGCCACCCCCATTTTCTCCCGTTCCGGCGAGCGTCTGGGTACGGTGGTGGAGTGGTACGATAAAACTGAAGAGCTGGCAAGGACCGAGGAATTCGAGGCCGCGGCCGCGGAAAACAAACGCATTGCCCAGGCTCTGCAGATTTGTGACACCAGCGTGATGATTGCAGATCCCGACATGAACATTATTTATATGAATGACGCCGTTCAGGAAATGATGTCGGATGCCGAAACAGACCTGAAAAAGCAACTGCCGGATTTTGATGCGGACAAGATACTCGGCAGCAACGCGGATATTTTTCACAAGAACCCGTCCCATCAGCGCAATATGATTGCCCAGCTCAAGGACGTGTACAGCACCCGTATTGAAGTTGGTGAACTAACTTTTTCCCTGATTGCCACGCCAATTATTGATGAAAACAACGAGCGTATCGGCACCGTGATCGAGTGGGAAAACCTGACCGAAGAACTGGCCAAAGAGAAGCGGCAGCGCCAGACAGCGGCCGAAAACCGGCGGGTGCGGCAGGCCCTGGATAATGTGTCCACCAACACCATGATTGCCGACGCGGACGGACAGATTGTTTATCTGAACGATGCGGTAGTGGATATGATGAAAAATGCCGAAGCCGATATCCGCAAGGATCTGACCAATTTCGATGCTTCCAGTCTGCTGGGCCGCAACTTTGATGAATTCCATAAAAACCCGGCGCATCAGCGTAATCTGCTGTCCCGCCTGAGCGACACCTATCAAACCCAGATCAATGTGGGCGGGCGAACTTTCCGTCTGGTGGCCAATCCGATTCTGGATGACAAGGACCAGCGTATCGGCTCTGTTGTGGAGTGGTCAGATCGTACTGAGGAAGTGCGCACCGAACAGGAAGTGTCCGGTCTGGTGGATGCGGCGGTTGTGGGGGATCTGACTTACCGTATTCCCATGGAAGGCAAAGAGGGATTCCATCAGTCTCTGGGAGAAGGGCTTAACCGCCTGGTTTCTACTGTGGAAGACGTGATTACCGATGTGGCGCGGGTGCTGGATGCCCTGGCAAACGGTAATCTGACCCAGAAAATCGAGCGCGATTATCAGGGCTCGTATCAAAAGCTGAAAAATGACGCCAACGGTACCATTAACAAGCTGATCGATATTATCGGCAATGTGGTGAGTTCGGCCAATGCGGTTACCAATGGTGCCGATGAAATTGCCCAGGGTAATGCGGACCTCAGTCAGCGTACCGAAGAGCAGGCCTCGTCGCTGGAAGAAACCGCTTCCAGCATGGAGCAAATGACCAGTGCCGTTCGCCAGAGCAGTGACAATGCACTGAAAGCCAGCGAACGGGCAGAAGGCGCATTGAAACAGGCGGCCCGTGGTGGTGAAGTGGTTTCCAATGCCGTGGAGGCCATGTCCCAGATTAATGAATCCAGCAAACGCATTGCTGACATCATCGGCGTGATTGACGAGATTGCCTTCCAGACCAACCTGCTGGCGCTCAACGCGGCGGTAGAAGCAGCCCGTGCCGGTGAACAGGGCAGGGGCTTTGCGGTTGTTGCCGGCGAGGTGCGCAATCTGGCCCAGCGTTCCGCCCAGGCGGCCAAGGAAATCAAGGATCTGATTCGCGACAGTGTTGCCAAAGTGGATGACGGCACAGGCCTGGTGAACGAGTCCGGCACCATGCTGCAGGAAATCGTTGAAGCCGTGGAAAACGTGACCCAGATGATCAAAGACATTGCCCAGTCATCCCAGGAACAGAGTTCCGGTATAGAACAGGTGAATACCGCGGTGACCCAGATGGACGAAATGACCCAGCAGAATGCTGCGCTGGTAGAAGAAGCGTCCGCTGCCGGTGAGTCCCTGTCTGAACAGGCCCGCCAGTTAATGAATCTGATGAGTTTCTTTACGGTGGATGAGGCTGCCCTGGTTAATGCCCAGTATGGCGAACCCATTGTGTCGCCGGTGCATTCCTCCAGTCGGGCGACGTTGACGCCAAACAAACCGGCGGCCCGACCCGTTGCCCATCATCCCCGCCCCATGGTGCATGACGATGACGAGTGGGATGAGTTCTGATAAATGGAACCTGCAGGAGAGGCCGTTGCGCTGAAACAAAAACCGGGCTTTGATAAGCGCGAATTCCCCATGACCGACCGGGATTTCGCGTTTATCCGCACCCTGGCAAAAAAGCACACGGGTATTGAGCTGGGCGATCACAAGAAGGAAATGATTTACAGCCGGATAGTGCGCCGGATACGGAGCTTGCGCCTGGACTCCTTTGCTTCCTATTGTACTTATCTGGAAAGTCATCTGGATAATGAGCTCACTGACTTTATTAATGCCATTACCACCAACCTGACCTCATTTTTCCGCGAACCTCATCATTTTGAATTCCTCAGGGACACGGTCCTGCCGGAAATAAAAAAGCATCACCAGACGGACAAACGTCTTCGCATCTGGTCTGCCGGTTGCTCCACCGGGGAAGAACCCTATTCCATTGCAATGACCTTGCACGACACCATGAAAAACACGTCAGGATGGAATGCAAAAATACTGGCAACGGATCTGGACAGTAACGTGGTGGCCCATGGCCGCGCCGGTATTTACAGTGCGGAACGCTTTCGCAATGTCGATCCCAAGGTGATCAATAAACATTTTTACCGGGTCAGCGACGAATCCGTCAGCGAAGGTTCGCTGATGGCCAGCGATACTCTGAAGCAGTACATCACCTTCAACCGGCTCAACTTACTGGGTGACTGGCCCATGAAGGGCCGCTTTGATGTGATCTTCTGTCGCAACGTGGTGATTTATTTTAGCAAGGACACGCAGCGGGTTTTGTTTGATCGTTATGCAGATATCCTTAACCCCAATGGTTACCTGTTTATCGGGCATTCGGAAAGCCTCCATGGCGTGTCCCGGCGATTCGAGTCTTTAGGACGTACCATTTACCGGAAAGTAGAGTGATACAGGAACGTACAATGACTTCCAGCAGCATCCAGATGTTTATGCCCACCCACCCCCAGCCGAAACCGCTGAAAGGTTTCAGCCATATCAATCGCTACTGGGACAAGCGTCAGGGTGTGTATGCGGCCAAAATTCTGCCGGGGCAGTTTTATGTCAGCCGCGAAGGTGAAATGGTGGTAACGGTGCTGGGTTCCTGTATCAGTGCCTGCATTCGTGATCCCAAAAACGGTGTGGGTGGCATGAATCATTTCATGTTGCCCATTCAGCGGACCAACCTGACACCCGGGCAGGTTGCCAGCCTCAAGCCCGGTTCGGTTTCCGAAGCGGCCCGCTATGGCAACTGGGCGATGGAATACCTGATTAACGAAATATTAAAAAACGGCGGGGAACGCCGCAATCTGGAGGTCAAGGTTTTTGGTGGCGGCAAGGTGCTCAGCCATATGAACCAGATTGATGTGGGCAAGCAGAATATTGATTTTGTGCAGTTGTATCTTGAGCAGGAAGGCTACGGCATCAAGGCCCATGATGTGGGCGGGCCATTCCCCCGCAAGGTGCTCTATTTTACGGATACCGGTTCCGCCAAAGTGCGTAAATTGCGTAGCGTCAGTAACGAGACCGTTTACGAAAGGGAAGTGTCCTATTCACGCAATATCAACCAAGAGCCGCAGACCGGCAGTATCGAGCTGTTTGATTGACTGTGCTAAGGAATTCCTGAGTGTCAAAAATCAAAGTTCTGGTGATTGATGATTCTGCGGTAATCCGCAAACTGCTGGCTACCCTTATTGACAGCCAGCCGGATATGGAAGTGGTGGGGACCGCTCAGGATCCTTATATTGCCCGGGAAAAAATCAAACAGCTTCACCCGGATGTTCTGACGCTGGATATAGAAATGCCCCGCATGGACGGCATTACCTTTTTACGCAACCTGATGCGATTGCGGCCCATGCCGGTGATTATGATATCCACCCTTACCCAGGCGGGGGCGGATATTACCCTGGAATCCCTGAATCTGGGAGCTTTTGATTTTGTGGCCAAGCCACGGGAAAACCTGGGCAAGGGGCTGGCGGATTACCAGGATGAAATTGCCACCAAAATCCGCGCTGCCGCCAGGGTGAATATCAATGAGCTTGAACGACGCGCCAATGCCGCCAGGCAGGCACCGGTGCAGGCCACCCGTTCGGTATCCGGTTATCAGCCGCGGCCCGGTCAGCTGATTGCCATCGGCGCTTCCACCGGAGGAACAGAAGCCATCAAGGATGTATTGGTTGGCCTGCCGGAAAACTGCCCTCCCATTGTGATTACCCAGCATATTCCCGTCAATTTCAGTGCCTCTTACGCCCAGCGGCTGAATGCCACCTGTGCCATGACAGTGCACGAAGCCCAGACTGGGCAAAAGCTCTTGTCGGGCAACGCGTATATTGCGCCTGGCGATCAACACCTGGCGGTAAAAAAATCTGGCAACGGACTTGTGGTACAGTTACTGGATACGGAAAGGGTGAACCGCCATAAACCGTCCGTGGAAGTGCTCTTTGATTCCATTACCCGTCTGGGCCTGAAAGATACCATCGGCGTATTGCTCACTGGCATGGGCGCAGATGGCTCTCAGGCGCTGCTGCGAATGAAGGAGATGGGTTGCCATACCATTATTCAGGATCAGGCAACCTCGGTGGTGTGGGGCATGCCTGGAGTGGCGCACAGTATCGGGGCCCATAGTGAGGTCAAGCCGCTGGGGGCCATTGCCCGGCGCCTGCTGGAACTCACCAACCGTAATGGCGATCAGGGGCGGGTAAAAACCAGCGCCTGATATGAACAGATCCCGGGGGAATGTATGAAGCGATTGTTTTTTGCCAGGATATTGCTGCCGTTAAGTGTATCCTTGGCACTGCTGGTGTTTCTCTATTTCAATGATAATCTGCCCCGCGACATTCTGGTGTACGTGGCGTTGACCTATTTTGTCTGGATAGTGGCGGCCTGGTGGGCACACGAAATTCCCCATCGCGCCCAGGCCAATACGGTAAAGAGCGCTGACTTTGACGATAAGGAAAAAACCGCGCTGGGCACCATGTCTGAAGTGGAAAAATATTTTGTACGCCTGCTGCATTGCCTGGATCAGGCGGCGGATTCACTGCGCTACACCCTGGAGAACACCCGTCAGACCGCCGTCAATATGCACGCCGGTGTGGTGCGTGCCCATGAGCTGGCAAAGAACACCGGTTTGCTGGCCACCAATGCCATGATTTCTGCGTCTTCCTGCGGCGAAGTGGGGCGCGGTTTCGTATCGGTATCGAAGGATCTGGTCAAAATCAGCGAGCGTTCCGAAAAAGATCTGATTCAACTGGAAAGCCTGTTGAACGGTGTCGTGTCCTTGCTTAAATCCACAGGGTTTGTGGTGCCGGACCCTGGCTATCAATGGCTGGATGCCCAGCTGGCGGGGCGTGGCGCCGGACAGACGCTGGCGGAGCTCGAGACTTTGCTGGTGCGATTACACGGTTATCAGGAGATATTGTCGGAGATCAGTGATCATTATGACACCAGTTCGCAACTGGACGTGCGTTGGCTGCAACTGGGAGAGGCTATAAAACGCGTAATTAATGAGCTGAATCAGTCTTTGGACGCGTTAACAGAATCTGCAGAAAATTTCGCAAAAGAAATGCGAATCTTGCAAATCTCGGATAAACTTTGCGAAACTCAACTTCTTGAAATAAAAGAAGGTTTGACGAAAACTGAGCAATACGACAAGAATTTGGAGGAATTTGCGGGTTAAGCTTTACCGCTTCCAAAAAATTGGTCTATGCTCATTATTAAAGGGTTTTTGCCCCTTGTTTCAAGGGGATGGGATAGATAACTCTCTGAACATAGAGGTGTAAGAATGGCTATATGGTCCACCGAGGCTCCGACTGGCGAACTGACCATAAAAATTCAGGGCCGTTTCGATTTTAGTGCCCACCAGGAATTTCGTGATGCCTATGAAAAAGCGAAAGAGGATCCCAAAGGCTATATTGTGGATATGAAGGAAACGACCTATCTCGATAGCTCTGCGCTGGGCATGCTGTTGTTGTTGCGGGACCACGCCGGTGGTGACAATTCCAATATCGAAATTGTTAATTGCAATCCGGATGTGAAAAAGATTCTTACCATCTCAAACTTCGAACAGCTTTTTACCATCAAGTAGTTCCACTCAGACCATGTGCCTCACAGGTACCGCTCATCCCAATGACGCAGTGTGAGGCATAAAAGGTTTACTCATGAATTCCCCAGATACTGCCGCGATAGCCGACCAACCCGTAGATGAGGTATTACGCATCCTCATCGCTGACGACAATGATTCTGACCGTCTGATACTGCAGACCATTGTGCGCAAGGAAGGGCATACGGTTTATACCGCCAGAGATGGTCAGGAAGCCATAGACATCTTCAAGGAAAAATCACCGGATCTGATTTTGCTGGACGCCCTGATGCCCAATGTTGACGGCTTCGAGGCGGCGCGCACCATCCGTGACCTTGCCGGTGAAAACCTGGTTCCCATTATCTTTCTGACCTCTCTCAAGGATGCGGCATCACTGGCGGACTGCCTGGATGCCGGTGGCCATGATTTTCTGAGCAAACCCTATAACCGCATTATTCTCAAAGCCAAGATTCAGGCCTTTGCCCGCATGCGTAAATTGCATGAAACGGTGCAGGCCCAGCGGGACGAGATTGTCATGCACCACGACCGCCTGCTGCACGAGCAGGAAGTGGCCAAGAAGGTTTTTGACAATATTGCCCACCCGGGTTGTATTGATGCCCCCAATATCAAGCACCTGTTATCCCCCATGGCGGTGTTTAATGGGGATCTGGTGCTGGCATCGCGCAAACCCAACGGTGGCATGTACGTATTCCTTGGGGATTTTACCGGCCATGGTCTGCCGGCCGCTATCGGCGCCATGCCGGTCTCGGAAATCTTTTACGGTATGGCCCTGAAGGGTTTTTCCATGCAGGACATACTGCGTGAGATTAATAAAAAGCTGAAACGTATTCTGCCGGTGGGGGTTTTCTGCTGTGCCTGTATGGCGGATTTAAGCTTCCGCAAGGAAACCGTGGAATACTGGATTGGCGGCTTGCCGGATATTTTTATTTACCGCAAGGAAGACCACGCCATCGAAAACTTTGCATCCTTCAATCTGCCGCTGGGGGTGTTGTCCAACGACAAGTTCAACACGGAAACCAAAGTGGCCCCCATGAAGTATGATGATCGGATCTACATCTGGTCGGACGGTATTATCGAAGCCACCAACGATAACGATGAGATGTTTGGCGAAGACGGTATTCGCCGTGTGTTTGAATTGAATGAAAGTGTGGACTCGGTGTTTGATGAGTTGCTGGCGGCTGTAGAAAAGCACACCGGCAAAGCCGAACAGGATGACGACTACACCGTGGTGGAAGTGACTCAGGTTACCGAGGAATCCCTGGGCGAGTATTTTGGTGAGCGGGGCATGAGCGGCAGTATCGGCGGGGGGCCTGTAGACTGGGCCATTTCCTATGAACTGCGCCCTCGTACCTTGCGGGATTTTAACCCGCTGCCGCTGATTACCCACCTGCTGATGGAGGTGCCTGGCCTGCGCCCCCACAGTGGCAAGATTTACACCATTCTGGCGGAACTGTATTCCAATGCCCTGGAGCATGGTGTGCTGGGGCTGGATTCGGAGTTGAAAGCATCGCCCACCGGATTTGCCCAGTACTATGCCGAGCGCACCCAAAAGCTGCATACGCTGGAAGTGGGCCACGTAAAATTCATTCTGGATCATAAACCTACGGATAATGGCGGCGAACTGAGCATCCTGGTGCAAGATACCGGCCCCGGTTTTGACTGGCGCAAAAAGCTGGATGATGCCGAGCATCGTACCGAAGGCTACTGCGGGCGGGGCTTGCCGCTGATCGCCACCATGTGTAAATCTGTCCGGTATCTGGGGGATGGAAACCAGGTGGAAGTGGTGTTTGAGTGGGAAGCAGATCATTGATGCCGGTCAACACAGTGGTTTGCTCCCGGCAGGACAGACCCGGATTTGACTGCTAATCTTAATGAGTGACGCAGCAGCGCTTGTCCCATTGAGTGTTCTTGGTTGGAAGGAAAAATGTATGGTGAATCCAGCGGATCATGTTGATGTAGAGGCCCTGGCTGAATTAAAAGACATAATGGAAGATGAGTTTGATATTCTCATCGATACCTTTGTCAGTGATTCGGAAGCCAAGATCGAATCCTTGTCGGCGATTATTGCTGCCGATGATGCGGAGGAACTCCGCAAGGTGGCCCATAGCCTGAAGGGCAGTTCATCCAATGTGTGTGCAGCCCAGTTTTCTGAACTGGCGCGGCAACTGGAACATATGGGGAAAGAGGGCACTACCGACGGCGCCCCCCAGGTTTTTGAACAACTGAAAACCGAGTTCAGCAGCGTGGTGGATACCTTGCGCAACCATATCTGATTGCCACAGCTTTACAGCCCCATAAAAAAAGCTCCATTTTCAGGAGCTTTTTTTATGGGGTGGAAATTCTCGGATGCAAGAGCGAGAGTGCTCAGATAAAGGCCATCGCCAATGCCAGAGCGCCCACGGCAATACCCACGATACCAAACAGCTTGCCGGCCCCGGCTTTTTTCAGGCCATCCTGAAACTCCGCCATCAGTTCCTCCTTCATATTAAGGAGTTCTTCCTGGGTAATATCCTGGGCAATGGTGCGGCTGATATCTTCTGCCGCTTCCCGCGCCAGATCACCGGCCGTATGGGCAGAGGTGAACTGGGCAATATTTTTTACCTCGTCCAGCAGTTCCGGTGAGGGTTTCTGGGCTTTCTCGATTTCTTTTTCAAAGCTGTTCAGGCGGCTGTTCACATCACTCAGCACAGCGTTTTTCAATTCATCCATGCGGTGATCAAACAGTTCCTGGGCAACAGATTTGCTGACTTTGGATACGGCTTCGTTGATACCCGGTTCCATGCCGCGCATCACATCCTCTTTCAGGGTTTTGCGCAACGACACCAGGCTCACATCCAGCTGATCCGCTACCCGTTTTTCGATCACTTCCTCGGCGCGCTTGCGAAGGTCCTGCAGCTGATCTTCCACCAGTTTTTTCACCAGGTTTTCAATAGCACGCTGGCCAAGACCGCCACTGGCACCCTGTGGTTGCTTGCCGGCCGCAGCTTCAGTGTCCGGCTCTTCCGCTTTGGCTTCACCGGTCAGTTTGGACTGAATCTGGTTGAGAACGGCAGCCAGTGTGGCGGCCGGTGCCGGCTTCGGCAGAATGGCAATGGCCCCGTGAGACATGGCCTGTTCGGCGTATTCAGTGCCCTCTTTGGAGGTGCACATGATAATGGGAATTTCCTTGGTGTTGGGATTGCCCTTTATCGCTTTGGTGGCTTCGAAGCCGTCCATACCCGGCATCAGGTGGTCCATGAAGATAACGTCCGGGCGTCTGGTTTCCAGATAATTAAGCGCATCGCCGGCGGACTCGGCAAAATCCACCTGAACACCCTGCTTCTGAAGTAGTTTTTTCAGCGAGAATCGGGCCGATTTGGAATCGTCGACCACTAGAGCATGTTTAATCTGCATAACAATCGGTAATGCCTTGTCTGTATGAAATTCGGGCAAAGGAGCCTTAAAAAATAAGTATATATGCTATCGCCCTGATTTTCGTCTTTTTTAACACAGAGTTAAAGCGGCAAGGCTTGAACTGATTCAAAGGATCGGACAAAGTGGCCATTCGATTATCTGTGGGTAGTTACATCGGGGAAATGCAGTGAACGTCAGTGGTTATTGCCATTCGGATTTTGAGTCGGTAAAAGCGCAATTTCAGTCTCACTTTGAGCAGGGAAAGGAAGCCGGGGCCGCCCTGGCCATCTGGTATCGGGGCGAGCTGGTGGTGAACTGCCATGCCGGCACCCGGGACAAGGCGCAGACACAGCCCTGGACCGGCAACACGCTGGTGAATGTGTTTTCCACCAGCAAGATGATCAGTGCCATTGCCGTGCAGCGGGCGCTGGATTCCGGTGATCTGGATATTCACCGCCCCCTGAAGGATGTGTGGCCGGAATTCGGCTGCGAGGGCAAATCGGATGTGACCCTGGCCTGGTGCCTTAATCACCGCGCCGGCTTGCCGGCTATCCGTGAGCCGGTAGACGATGAGGCCCTGTTTGACTGGGCTTACATGTGCCGGCGTCTGGCCCGGGAACGCCCCTGGTGGCAGCCGGGCAAGCAACACGGCTATCACATGGTAACCTTTGGCTGGCTGGTGGGAGAGGCGTTCCGGCGCATGACAGGTATTACTCTGGGGCAGTACCTGAAGGAGCAGATTGCTGATCCGCTGGAATTACCTTTGTTGTTAGGGGTGGACGAAAACGCCCATGAACTGGCGGATCTCCATGGCGTAAGGGAGATGCCCAGCAAAGACCGTATTTATCTGTTTGGCAAAGTGCTGGCCGATCGGGACAGCATGACGGCCAAAGCCCTGACCAACCCGGCGACACTGATGACCAGCTCTAACCGGCCGGAGTGGCGGCGCATGGAGCTGCCTTCCGCCAATGTACACACCAATGCAGAAAGCCTGGCCCGACTGCTGGGGGCATGTATTGGAGGGGAAGAGGTGATTTCCCGGGAGGCACTGCAGCGCCTGATGACCGAGGAAAGCGCCGGTATGGATCCGGTGCTGACAACACCGACGCGCTTTGGTCCCGGGGTTATGCTGCAAATGCCCGGTGATCCGGAAGCCGGTTTTGGTCGGGTTCCGGCGGGATTCGGGCATCCCGGTTCCGGTGGTTCCATGGCCTTTGCCGACCCGGAAACCGGCGTAGCCTTTGCCTATGTCATGAACCAGATGGGGCCCTATCTGATGGTGGATCCTCGTCCCAGAGCATTGGCGGATGCGTTTTATCGCTGCATTTTATAGGTGTTTTGCCGGTGAATAGCCGGCATCGTTATCTGTATTCTGTTGCCCCAGCCAGCGCTGCAATAATCCCTGTACCGTTTTCTGGTTGATGGGTTTGGGCACAAAGCCGTTCATGCCGCAGTCGTAGCAGCGGGCTTCATCTTCCGACATGGTATTGGCGGTTACCGCGACAATGGGCACCAGCTGATTGCCGTTGGTGAGCTGGCGAATGGACCGGGTCGCTTCAAAGCCGTCCATGACCGGCATCTGGCAATCCATCAGGATAAGGTCCACCCGGTATTCCTTCAGCAATTCCACGGCCTTTGCGCCATTATCTGCTGACAGAGTGGAGTAGCCCTGTTTTTCCACCATCTTTGTCAGCACTTTCAGGTTAACCGGGTTGTCTTCCACCAGCAGTATCTGCTTGTTTCTGGGAGGTGTTGGGGTAGTTCGGGTGTTCAGCGCGTGGGGCATCTCCTCGCCGGGTATTGCCCGTTGCTGTCCGGTGTTCTCAAGTTGCAGTCGCAGGGTGAAGGCGGTTCCCTGGCCAACCCGGGATTCCACTTCCAGTTTCCCCTGGAGCTTGTCCGTCAGGGCTCTGGCCAGAGACAGGCCAATCCCCAGGCCTTCATACTGGCGCTTGAAGGAACCGTCTCCCTGCTGGAAGGCGATAAAAATATCCTTGAGGGTTTCCGGTGACATACCGATACCCGTGTCTTTCACGGTGACGGCCAGCTGATCGTGGCCGACAGCAGAATCCGCAGACGTCAGTCTGGCGGTGATCCGGATTTCTCCCTGACTGGTAAATTTCAGGGCGTTGCCCAACAGTTGATTCAGTATTTTCTGAATGATGCGTGGGTCGTTGCGGTAGATTCGGTTCAGCAGAAGCGGGTCGTCAGGCTCCAGCCGGAACTGGAAATCAAGCTGTTTGCGGTGGGCTTTACCCTTGAACTGAATCACGATCGGTTCCAGCATTTCGCTCAGGGTAAAGTCTTTGATAAAGGGGCGGAACTCACCGGATTCCACATCGGTGAAGTCGAGAATATTTTCCACCAGCGACATCATCTTGCGGGAACTGCGATAGATATCGTTCACATACTGGATCTTGTCTTCATCGCAGTCACTGTCGCTGAGCAGATCGGTGGCGCCCACAATGCCGTTCATGGGGGTGCGTAATTCATGGCTGACCGCGGTCAGAAAATTGCGCTGCAACAACATGCTTTTTTCCAGTTTGATGTTGGTTTCACGCAGTTTTTCGTGGGCTTCTTTCTGGATCTGCTGTTTTTCTTCGCGCATCTGGTTAATTCGATCAGCCAGTGCGAAAGACAGCAACATGACTTCCGCCAGTTCGCCCATGTGAATAAAGTAATGCGCGATGGGTGATTCCAGCATGACACCCATATAGCGCAGACAACTCAGAAACAGTCCCAGAATCAGCAGGCTCCAGGCCAGCAGAAAGTAGCGGCCGGTGCGGCTTCGTTGCCGGGTACAGATGATGCCTGCCAACAAGGCGCACAGGCCGAACATCGCCACCAGGCCGGTGGCGATGTAGGTGAGCACATAGTTGTCTACCAGGAATACCCACGGCAGTGCTGCCAGGGCAAGCCACTGTAATGCCTGCAGCCAGCGATTGAGTCTGGGGGCGTGACTTTCCAGGTCGAGAAACCCGCGCACAAACAGGGATCCCAGGCAGGCGGCGGCACAGATACTGAAGTAGATTCCGTTGTGACTGAGCCAGAGCGAGTAGGGTGCCACCAGCTCTTGATAGGTACCGTCGTGAGAAGCCAGTGCCCAGGTTGCCGCACTGATATAGGCGACATAGTGCAGGTAGTTGCGATCCCGGATGCTGATGTAGAGAAAGCTGTTGTACAGAATCATGGCCAGCAGAACGCCATAGATAATGCCAAGAATCCGGTTTTCCCGGTTGGTGGTGTGTTGGCTGGCTTCCGGCTTCATCAGGCTGGTGTTGATGATAACCGGGCCCTTGGTGGCCACCCGCAGGTAAAGCTCAACCTGCTGATCCGCCGTGGGCTTCAGGTTCAGGGGAAAGCTGAAATGCCGGCCTGGCAGAGGGCGTTTTTCCGGTTGTACCAGATTGCCGCTGCTTTGCTTTTCACGGGTACCGTCAGGGTACAAGGCATAGAGTGTCAGCCATTCGATGGGGCAATAATCGAACTGTAGTTGCCAGCGGGTCTGTTGTACCTGGTGGTGATCAATCCTGGCTCTCAGCCAGATGACCGAGCGGGTAACGCCCTGATTGCCATGTTGCTTCAGGGAGCGAAAACGGTGGTTATAGGCGCCGGAGCTGACCTCATCAATGGTCAGGGTGCCTTCAGGGTCTTCCAGGTAGTCAAAATACTCATTGAAAGCATAGTCGGACCGACCCGGTTCGAGCATCAGTGGACTGGCTGAAGCAGCTTCCATGAGCAGCAGCAAGCTGAGCAGCCCGGCAATGAAAGGGGCGATTTTGTGCATGACGTTGGGTGCTACGCAGACTCATCAACAACCGGTGCCGGCAGGGGAATCCTTATGATGCAGGTGGCAACCGGAATAGTTTCAACTGAAGTTAAAGCCTAGTACAGATATGGGATATCTCCCGGCGGTATTGCAAAAACGCCACACAGTTAACAAATGATTACATAATGCCCAGGTGGTCGATCCAGGTAGCCCTTTTACTAGGCCTCAGCGGCCTCGGTTACCGGTTCGATGTGAACAGCGGTCTTTATGGAATTGGCTATAAAGCAGTTGCGGCTGGTGGCGTCGTGAAGGGCGGCCAGCTGGGATTCGCTGGGCTGGTTACCCTGAAAGGAAATTCGCGGGCGCAGCAGAATGCGGGTTACGGCAATGCGGTTTTCGTGGTTCATTTCCAGTACGCCGATAGCTTCATCATGATAGCGGGATACCACAAAGCCCTGTTTTACTGCCATGGCCATGAGTGACAGCATATGGCAGCTGGCAACCGAAGCCACGTAGGCGGATTCCGGGTCTATCATACCCTGCTGAGCAACCGTAGCATGACTGGCGTTGTGAATGGTCACGCCATTGTCGAACGCCCAGCTGTAGGTTTCCTGGCCATCGGCCTGCTTTTCCCAGTGGATAATTGCTTTGTGCTTAGCTGCTTTGTAGTCTGCCATAATGATGTTCCGGAATCTGATTCTGGGCCTGCCAACGGCTGTGGCTTGCCAATCACAATAGGGTGTTACAGCCTCAGAAAAACTGCAACAGAGCGAAGCCCGCCAATAACCCGCAACAGGCGGAGATTACCTGCAAGGGAATTTTTTCTGCCTGCATAATGGGCCATACCAGGGACTTGAACTGATCGTCGTCGATGTCATCGATGGACTGGATAAAAAGCTCTTTCAAGGCACTGGCCCTCTCCTGATTAAAGCGCTTATCGTTCAGAGGTTCCAGTAATGCGTCGGCAATATGTTCCACCAGGGTCTGCTTGATATCCACAAAGCCTTCCAGGCCGGCGGTGACCTGCACAAATGACCGAATCAGGTTGTGGTCGACGATTTTGTTCACGTGCTTCTTGATGAGCACCATGGCGTGCTTTGATTTCGGGCCTTTAAACACTTCGTCAAAGATGTTTTCGCTGGTAAGGATTTCTTCGCTGAGAATAGTGATAAAGGTATTCAGGATCCGGTCTTTGTGCTGTTTAAAGTTATTGCGCCAGGTGATGCCAAAAAAACGGACTTCCACGGGGGTAAAAAGCCAGCGCAGGGCAATCCAGCTGGTGAGCACCAGCAGGCCGGCCAGTCCGGCGGGCAGTACCCACCAAATGTCGGTGATCAGCCAGGCCGCCAGGGGAATCCAGCTGAGCACTGAGCAGGTAATAGCAAAAAACCAGGCGATTTTATTCAGGGTGGCGCCGGTACAGTCCTGAAACAGGTCCACCAGCTGTTTGGGGTTCTGTTCGAACTGCTTTACCACCATATGTTCGATTTTTACGATCCAGAGAATCTGATCGCCGATTTCTTCAATGATGTCGTCCACCACCCGGGGCAGCATGCGGTGCATGCGGGCATACATGCGGTTTTTCAGGGTGACAGGTAAGTTTTCCCAGAGCACGGTGTGGTTCACCAGCATAACCTCATCCACCAGGGTATCCAGTTGGGGGCGCAGATTGCCGGTGATATGGGTAACGATACGTTCGGGGCTGAGGTATTCAAACACCTGACCCACATGGGCAAACGGCTGGATCAGATCTTTGCTGAGGGATGCGGCAATGTCGCCGGCGTTTTTGGGGATGATGCCCTGCCAGCGGAAGGGCCCGACACCGCGCTGCTGCAGGGGATTAAAGGAAAGCCACAGCGCCAGCCAGTGGCTGAGCCAGCCCAGCAAGCCTGTCATAACGGCGACAGCTGACAGCAAAATCCACAAGGGGATTTCATCAGGCGGGGACATCAACATTCTTTCAATCCGCCTCCATGTCTATCAGCCAGATGCATAGGGTAGTTGGGTGAGGTGTGGTTCAAACGGGCGCTTTTTTTCTTTATTTATCAGAGGCCTTCCGGGTCAAGCAGCCATTCTACTGAAAAAAACACCGAAATTGTATTGTTGCTGAGGTAAAAAACATTGGCTGCTGCACGTTGGGGGTAACGCGGTGCAGCCACCCGGAGCGAGCTGACAGCGCGGGATGGGGCACCCGCGCAGGGGAGGTGTTGAGGTCGGGTTTGTACGTTTTAAAAGGTGGTTCCGGCAAACATGATAAACAGCTGGCCGATACCGGCACCCAGGCCCAGTACACCACCTACCAGAATCAGTATCCATTCATCTTCCTGGAAGGCTGGCCGTAGCAGATCCTGAAACTCCTCCGAGGTCATGGCCTGCATGCGATCCCGGAACATGCGTTCTACCACCACCCCCCGCTCTTTGGTAAAGACCGGATCATCAAAAGAGTTCAGGGACATTTCAATGGTTTTTTCCTCGATGGTGCGCTTCAGGTCCACAAAGCCTTCCGGCCCTACGGTGAGCTGCGCTACGGTTTTCATCACACCACCGTCTATCAGCGGCCGCAGGTGCTTTTTGATCAGCCCTTTGGTGCGGTCGGATTTGGGGCCCCGGAAGATCTCTCCCATAACGACGCCGATGGTGAGTATGTCGGTGGTGACCAGCCGGCAGAAAACTTCGGATACGGCATTCTGACGTTTCAGGAACAGACCCTGCAAGGTGATGCGCCAGGGCAGGGGCCAGATGCGGATTTTAATGGGATTCAGGGGGCGGAAAATCAGGTTCAGGGCCAGCCAGTTGGTGGCAATACCTACCAGGAATCCGAAGAAGGGCAGCACCCAGTAAGCGGGGTAGGAAAACCATACAAACATCTGCGCAACCCCGAACAGAAAACCGAACCAGGCACCGGAGTTGATAACGAATCGCAGTTCCGCATCCCCGCACTCCTGGAACACCCGGTTGAGCAGGTTCTTGTCGGTGCAAAGCTGCTTGATGATGAGTTCTTCGGGGTCGATCAGATCTTCGATATTGGCCTGCATGTCTTCCAGCATGCTGTCCATGATCTGTGGTAGCTGTCGGCGGGCCCTGCTGTATACCCGGTTCTTCACCACGTTGGGCAGGTTTTCCCAGAGTACGGCGTTCTTTTCCGACATGATGTCGTCGGTGAATTCCTCGATTCGGGAATCGGCGACCTTGATAATGTGATGGGCAATGGCTTCGGGCTCGAACTCCTCAAAGATCTCGCTCATGGTGCTGATCTTGGTGAGCGTGTTTTCCACGACTATGCGGGACATCTTCTCGCCCTTGCGCGGAATAATGCCCTGCCAGCCCAGATAGGGCGGGATCCCAAAGAACTGTACGGGGTAGAAGGTCAGCTTGATTGCCACCCAGTTGGTGCCCCAGCCCACAACGGCCGCAATGAAGGGGATGGCGAGGTATTTGTATAGATCCGGGTGGTTAATGAATTCGTAGAAGTAGTCCATCATAAGAATATGGCTGAGATCCCTAAACTGTGGCCCGTTTGTATTCGTGATTATTGTCTTTTTACTGGCCGGTTCACGTCATTGTGCTGAGGCCCGGAGTGAATACAAATAGCCTGGTCGTGTATAGTTGAATAGTCGTAATGGTTAACCCAGTCATCGGCTGCGCAAAGCGCGGTATTATAACCTGCTCTTTTACAAAATTTTGAGGGTTTTATTATTTCGCCGGTTAAAAAAGTGTGTTTAGATTGTTACTTCTTATATCAAGGCCGCTCAAATCATGAACCCTGAAAACAACGAAAATATGGTTCGCTACTTTTTGGTGGAAGTCCTGGAAGCGGCCTTCAATCTTGCTCTCTCCTATGATCCCGAAGCTCTGGAGCGACTGCAAGCCCATCATGGCGCGGTTATCAAAATCAAAACCCAGGATCCTGATATCAGCTTTTTTGTGGTGATTGTCGATGACGGCATCCAGCTGTGCGCCGAGCACGAAGGCCCGGTAACCGCCAGAGTCCGCATGCCAATGGGCTTGTTTGCCCGCTACGTGCTGGGGGTGAGTGATGCCAATTTCTTTATGGATGTGGATAGCCTGAAGATGTCCGGCGACGAGCAGACACTGCTGGAACTGGTGGAAATTGCTCAGGATTTTAACCTGTGGCGTATCTGTAAACGGATTCTCAAGAGCTGGCTGCCCCAGTTCGATAGTCTGGAAGAGCTGTTGAACGCACTGCGCAGTCAGGATGCGGACTGGATGGCACGACTGGAGCATCTGCCACAACTGGTGAATCAGGGGATCGAGATGATCCGGGATCAGGCGGAGCTGCAGCAGGTGCAGCTTCGTGAGATCCGGGCTATTCGTCGGCAGCTGGATGCGGATCGCCGTGCCAGTCAGATCAGTACGGCCATTGGCCTTTGCCTGATCGTGGTGGCATTTCTGGCCCATAATGGTTATCTGCAACTGCCGCAACTGGAAGGTCTGTCGCTGGATACCCTGGTGCTGCTGGTGGTGGCGATGGTGTTGCTGATTCCCCGGTTGGTCAGAAAGCTATAGCCCAATCATCCACAGATCAGTCATCCACATCGGGGTCGAGGGGATCGTCCCGGTATCTGTCTCTGGTGCGGTAGTTTCCTTTCTGTTTAAGGAATGGTTTAAGGGTGTCACCGACAATATCCACACCGGTTTTTGCCATGTTGCGGGTGGTGTCCCGCAGTACTTCCCGGGAGGGCAGTGAGGCGAACCCGGAACGTACACCCTGGGCGACCCGCTTTTCCAGTTCGGGTCCCACGTCATTTTTGAATCTTTCCGTGATTTCCCTGACTGTCTTTTCGCCCCGCTCCTGAACCAGTTTACGAATAAAATAATAGGCAACGCCCAGGGTCAGCAGGCTTGAGAGCACAGCGGTAAGAATAATGACCAGCGCCTGGGACAACATATTAGCGGGTGCTCAGGACTTCTTGTCCATGGATTTGGAAACCTGCTCCAGAATTTCCGTTAATCGGTCAACTTTGGCGTTGAGGGTATCCAGGTCTGACTTTTTGCTGATGCCCAGGCGGCTGAGGGCGGAGGATACCCGCAGATCGAAGGCGCGTTCGATGCGATCCATGGTTTGATTGGCCCGCGATTTGAGCTCGTCCAGGCGGGAATCGTTCACGGCGCTGTCTTCCTCTTTGGGGTTGTTGTCTTTTTCAAACTTCTGGCCTTTCTCAACCAGGGTTTCAAAGGATTCGATACCAGTCTCTCTTATCATGGAATAGGCTCCCATCCCGGCAAGCCAGATCTTGTGGGAGTTTCTTTTGATATCGTCCGCATTGCTCATAAATGCTTTCCTTAAGTTAAGATCTTCCCGTCTGCCCATGAGGCACACAGAGGGTGAGTTTGGTATCCCGGGCGTAATCAGCAAACTCGATTAGTATGACGTAAAATTGTTAAAAAATCACGGCGCTGGGTGGCCGTTCACCTAGTTAGTTTTGTTATGCCACCCTAATTGAGATATCAGGGTCGACGCTTGCCCGGCCCTCAGCTAAAATGCCATACGATCATTTTGTGGCCCCGGGGTATGTAAAAGCATCTGCCGGGGCATACAGTTCTTTTCCGTCCAGTTATTTTAACAATAAGCGTTCTGCAATCGCGTTCACAAGAACCTACACAAGAACCTACACAAGAAAAAAGGGAGCTCCCATGCGTCGAGTGGTATTCAACCGGAAAGGTGGTGTTGGTAAATCCAGTATTGCGTCAAATCTGGCAGCCATCAGTGCTGAACGGGGTTTAAAAACCCTGCTGATTGACCTGGACCCGCAATGTAACTCGACACAGTACCTGTTGGGGCGTGACACCAACACCGGTGAAAATGATATCGGTGTGTTCTTTGCGCAAACCCTGTCATTCCGCGCCCGTGGTCGCCGCAAACTGCAGGATTACAGCATTCCCACGCCCTTCAATAATCTGGAACTGATTCCTTCCAATCCGGAACTGGGTGATATCATGGCCCAGCTGGAAGCCAAGCATAAGATCTATAAATTACGGGACGGACTGGAATCCCTGCGTGGCTACGACGCTATCTATATAGATACACCGCCGGCCTTTAACTTCTATACCATGTCTGCCTTGATTGCGGCCGACTCCTGCCTGATTCCCTTTGATTGCGACGAGTTTTCCCGCCAGGCGCTCTACGCCCTGATTGATAATGTGGAAGAAACCCGGGCAGATCACAATGAAGAGCTGGAAGTGGAAGGCATTGTGGTGAATCAGTATCAGCCGCGGGCCAGCCTGCCGCAACGCATTGTGCAGGAACTCAAGGATGAAGGGCTTCCCATCCTGGATCGTTATATTTCCTCGTCCGTGAAAATGCGTGAATCCCATGATAAAGGTCTGCCACTGATCCATATGGCGCCTAAACACAAGCTGACAGAAGAGTTTGTGGCTTTGTTTGAGCTGTTGCACCCCGGGTTCAGTGTGAAAGGCGAGGCAGAGAAGAAAGAGGCTGAAAAAGCACACTGACAGGCCTTGATTGAAATTGTCTGGAACACAAGGGCCGCGATTTGCGGCCCTTGTTGTTTCTGAAGTGTTGTTTCTGACGCGTTGTTTCAGTGCCTGTGTGATGGGGCAGGAGACTCCATCTGGTATCAGTTTCCGGATGCTTGTGCATGGCGGCGCTTGCTGCGGCGATAAACCGGCAGAGCAACAATGGCAGCCAGCAATACAATGCCAATCACCTTCAACAGGGCTTCGGCAAGGGAGTTGGGTCTCAGAATCGCCACCAAAGGTTTCTCCGGCATTCTGGCGATGATTTTACTGACATCTTCCGGAGTCAGTTTTTCTATTTCATGAATCAGGTTTTTCATCGTGCCATGAGCCTGAATCCATTCGGTGTGATGGCGGTATAGTTGGAAGAGGTTTTTATTGTCTCTTTCTTCAGCTTCAAATTCATAGATCATGCGGTTTTTCAGGCGGACGATATCCTGCTGAGCAATGCCTTCAGACTTCAAATTTTCGTAAACTGCCAGGCTGATTTTTTCCACTTCCGCAATCCACTCGCCGGTAGTGCGCACATTCATGCGCAGGTGGCCGGTGTCCGGGCCAGCTTCATATTCCACTTTGGGAGTGTAACCGATGCCCCGCTGAGTACGTATTTCTGCAAAGAGTCGTTCTGTGAGATACATGGATACCAATTCCCAGGCCGCCTGAGTGGGCTCTTTTTTGCCATCAGCCCGAATGAACATTTTAAAATACGCGGTGGGGTCGCCATACTTTTCGGTTTCTTCAATGGGAGTGTAGTCGATGGGGTGTTCGACGATGTCTATCGTTTCAGGCGGCGTTTTGGCTGGCAGAACGCCGAAACTTTTTTCCAGCCATTGCCTGACATCATTGGGGTCGAACTGGCCCACCACCAATACGGTAAAATTAGCGGGCACATAGCGTTCCCGAAAGACTTCCTCTACCTGATCACGGGTAAAGTGATTGGGATTGTGGCGCTTTTCACAGGCCAGGTTTGTTCCCGGGTAAAGCCTGTTTTTGCCCTGTTCCCCGACGGACAGAGTATCGCTGATCCAATTCTGGAGGCCGCCGCTGGCAGTGCCGAATTCCGCATTTACAGCCCGGATGGAGTTGTCGGTGCCCTGTTGGGTCAGGCTGGGTTCCCGGACCATCCGGTACAGGGTATCAATGGCAATATCGGCAAAATTCTTGTGGATGTGCATCGTAAAGTGGGTGTACTCATCCCGGGTGTAGCCTTCCCAGTGGCCCCCTTTATCAAATATCCGCGACCGTAACTGCTTACCGGTAAAGGTTTCAGTGCCCTCAAACAGAATATGCTCCACCACATGGGGTAAATGGCGATCTTCACAGGGGTAGTCTCTCAGGCCCACGTTCACCACCAGCTGAATGCTGAACAGATCATTGTTGTGGCGCTTGCGGGTAATTACCGGAATTCCGTTATCCAGCTGGTAGTAGTCGATATTGAAGATCTGGGAAGTTACGCTGTCGGATTGAGTGCCGTCGGCTTTTTCAGCGGCCATGGCCGGATCTCCAATCAGCAGCGGTAAAATACCGCTGGTCAATAACAGGAGAAATGATTGCTTCATGGTTGCGTGGAGCCCTGTGATTGTGTGTTGGTTTTAACGTATTTTTCTTTTATGACTGTTTTTATATGGGTTCAGGCTGTGCTTATTTCCTGGTTACCCTGGTGCCTGAAAACGCTTATAGCTCTAGCTTATCAAAAATCCGGTTTATGTAAGCAAAAAAATGATTCCTCCTGATCAATGTGAATATTCACCGAAACCTTTCAGTTTATGTCGACCAGCAACATTGTCGGGCGCGCGCGGCCCTTGCTACTGTAATTAAACGCTGTTTTTCAGGCCGTTTTGGTCTAAGCCATCCGGTCTTGCAAAAACGCTCTAGAATTAATAACTGTAAGATGTGACTGCGTTTCTCGCAGTCTGATGTTGGATTACTTTGGGAGCCGCATATGCCAATCAAGGTTGTTGACCAGCCACCACGTCAGGTGGAACTCATTGATCACCACGAAGAAATGAACCTGACACCTGACCAGATCGAACATGTTGTAGAGATTTTCAATACGCCACTGACCGGCTCCTATAACTGGGACTATACCTCCGCTGATGGGCGTATCAAAAAACTCTATGCCCTGGGCAAACAACTGAACTGGGATGCGGAAATGGATGTGGACTGGTCCATTGATTTTCCCCGTTCTGAATTCCCCACAGACCAGGCGTTTAACCCTTTCCAGGGCTTTCCGGAATACGAAGCCCTGAGTGACGAAAAGAAGCTGGAATTTGTTTGGCATAACCACGCCTGGACCATGGGCCAGTTTCTGCACGGTGAGCAGGGCGCCTTGCTGGTTGCCTCACAGCTGGCATCCTGTGCCCCCACCTTTGATGCCAAGCTCTATGCGGCATCGCAAACCTTTGATGAAGCCCGGCATGTAGAGGTTTTTTCAAAGTACCTCAAGCAGAAAGTCGGCATTTTCTATCCGGTGAACAAACACCTGAAAATACTGCTGGATAAAGTGCTTACTGATCACCGATGGGATCTGAAGTTTATTGGTATGCAGATCATTATTGAGGGACTGGCATTGGCTGCCTTCAATACCATTAAAATGATTTCCAGGGATCAGTTGCTGAAAGACATTATTCATCTGGTGATTCGTGATGAGGCCCGCCATGTCACCTTTGGTGTGAACTATCTGGAAGAGTTTGTGCAAACTCTCTCAGACGAGGAAAAGGAAGAGCGCGCCATGTTCGCCTACGAGGCCTGTCTGGTAATGCGCGAGCGTTTGATTGCTACCGATGTGTTTGAGCACTTTGGCTGGGATGTGGAAGCCAGCCGGCAACAGGTACTACAGGCGGAGGTGATGGAGAAGTTCCGTATGTTCCTGTTTACCCGGATAATTCCCAACCTGAAGCGTATCGGTTTGCTGACCGACAGTGTCCGCGAGAAATATGAAGCCCTGGGTATTCTGCAGTTTGAAAACCTGGTGGATGATGGAGTGGTTGACTGGGCTGAGCTGGAAAAACCACTCTATGATGATGGCAGGAAGCTGCCGAGCCAGAAACTGGCATCCAACGGCTAGGGAACAGGAATAGTACCAACCAGAAGATATGGATATTCACAAGGCCCGGTGGTTCAGATTCACCGGGCTTTTTTATTGGTGAGACTTCTTACCTGTGCCTTTACTCGTGCTTTTCTCAACACCTTTCCCGTTGGCCACCATGTGTTTCTGAAAGCACCAGCGAACAGCGACAATCTGCACCAACCAGAAGACTAGCCCCAGAACTCCCAGCAATGCCCCGATAAACCCGAACAGATCCGGCGCTTTCATCAGGGTGGTCATCAGGGATTCCTGATAATAAAAAAACCACTCATGGTCCGGTGGAAATATCTGCACGTGAAGCCAGTAGAATACCTTTTTCGGCCCAATTATCAGTAAGGGCAGGGTTACTGCTGCGATCACTGCCACAATACCCAGAGCGATAGCTTTTACTCCGGGAAACCTCAGTGAAAGCTTCCAGGCTGTCACCAGTGACACAAGTAACACCACCACACTGATACCAGCTACCAGATAAAAGAAATCCACCAGATTGGCCACATCCTGAAGATGTATGACTTCTGCCTTGCGTAGCAACTGGATTTTCCGGCCCGTGGAGGTGACATAGGTGATGTCCGCCAGACCATTGCCGTGATCTTGTATGGCATCGCCGATTTCCGCGAACAATTGCAGGTGCTGTTCTTTGTCCGTGGTTTCAAAATGGGGGCGAAAGCGGTTTTTGGGCGCAAACCGGGTAATGTGCTCATCAATGGTCAGGGCATCGTAGGCAAGAGGGTAGGCGAAATGGGTCTGAGCCAGTATTTGCCAGGCGATCAATGCCCCGACAATCAATTGGCTGATCAGTACCAGGCACCAGACCAGGGGAGCCGCCAGTGCCTTCTGTTGAGTTTTTGTCAAGAAACCGTCTGTTATGATTGTTTTTTTATTGCCCATGGTTATGATGGTAAAACAATAATAATAAGCAGGTCATCCGCTAATGAAGATTTTTACCTTTATTTTATTGTTTTTTATGACAAAAGCCGCAATGGCGGGTTTGGGGCACAAGCCGCCGGGGCCACCGGAAAGCGGCTTTGGGTCGGGGGAAGAGTACATTACGGATCATTGGACACTGCTGGAAGCAGGATCCACCTCGGCGGGGGACAAGACCTGGACTTATATACCGGACCAATTGCAGCAGGAAGAACGTGCCCCGGTTGTTGTTTTCCTTCATGGCTTTGCCGCATTGAACCCTACCCTGTACCAGACACACATCGAGCATCTGGTCCGCCAGGGTAACATTGTGATATTTCCTCTCTTTCAGAAGAGTAGCTTCTGGGGATTTCTCTCCGAATCCGGATTGTTCAGCCCCATGGATCAGTCCATCTGGGCGCGGCGGGCCGTGGACAGTGTCGCATTGGCACTGGATGCCATTGCAGACATCGCAGACACAGAATCCATCTACCTTTACGGCCATTCGCTTGGCGGGCTGATTGCTCTGGCCTGGCAGGCAGAAGGTGGCGTGCCGGTGCAGCATATTGTGCTCAGTCACGCCCAGGTGGATGCCAGCGCTGGCATGCCGGATTTCGTTAAACAGCTGGTCAAAGTGATTGAGATTCCCTGGCGTGATTATACTCCTGCCATTGATGCGCCGGTTCTGATTCTGAACGGGGAAGAGGATACCATTGCGTCGCCGTCGCAAAGCGAGGAGATTTTCCATGCCCTGACCAGTGCACCGGAAGCGGCCTATTATCTTGCGCTTTCAGACCGTTACGGCTATCCCGATATATCCCCCAATCATGGTGCGCCCATGGATGTCATTCAGGGGCTGCCACCCCATCTGAAAATCTTTGCTATTTCCGGTGAACTGGATGCTTTGGACTATCGCTTTTATTTTGCTGCCCTGGATGCGGTCATAGCCGGCTGGCCGGGGGAAATACCCTTTTCCATGGGGCAATGGAGTGACGGCACCCCGGTTAACGGGATTGAGAACCGGTTGATCGCTGAATAGAACCATAAAAAGTTCGCTGCTTATAACCCTTTGGATTTTCAATTCCGCTTCGCGTGTAACGAAATGTGATCAATGTATTAGATTGATTGCTCTCTTTGTAAGCGCTCTGTGTTTTGTGACTTATTACCAGTTGCTTTTTGCCTGAACGACTACTCTGAAATTCAACAAGGCGATGGTTGTGATCTTGTTTTCAGAGGTAGAGCAGTATGGTAAATCCAATTCTCAAACATTTTCTGGCAGTAGTGATCTGTGTATTCAGCGGCGTTTGTCTGGCGCAGGATATGGAAGATTTGAGCCTTGGTAACTGCGGCTTTGCCGGCCCTGAATTCATGACCACCGATTACACCTGTCACCAGATTCAACAGCGCTCCGATTCGGGTGTTAAAAGAGAAGCGCTGGCGCATCTTGCCTCAATGGCCTGGGGTTTTCTGACCGGTCAGGAAACCGGACAGGATGCCGCCGAAAACTTTGGCCGCGAAGCAAACTCGCTGAACGAAGGTCAGAAGCTGGAACCCAAATTCAGTCTGGATGCTCACGGGGATGAAGTTTTCCTGACAGTTGCCTACGAATTTTAAAGCCGGTAAGGAACTCTTAAAGCCTTTGCTACTTAAAGCCTCTACTTAATAGTAACGTTCAAATCTATAGACCCCCTTTGGCTGCACTCGTTGCAGCCTTTTCTTGTTCGCAATAAAGCTGATAACATGATCCGCGACATGGACTAGTGAAATGAGGAGCATTTCATGGCGTTTGCAGCGCGCGGTTTCGTTAAGTTTTTTCTTGTTTTTATTATTCTGCTGATCGTCGTTATCTGGTTGATACCGGCACCGCTTATCAAGTGGGGGATAGAAAAATACGGTACCCAGGCAGTGGGTGCCAAAGTGGATGTGGGTGAAGTGGATTTCTCCTGGTTATCCGCCCGGCTTGCCCTGAAAGATATCGCGGTCACCAATCCGGATAAACCCATGAGAAACCTGGTAGCCTTCAGTGAAATAGCCACCGAAGTCAAGGTATCCGAACTCATAGGCGGACAGGTTTATCTTAATGAGGTGCTGATTAACGGTATCGCTCTGGATTCTGAGCGGGAAACCAGTGGTGCAGTTCCCGGCCTGACTTCCGAAGGCATGTTTGCCGAATCCGATCAGGGGTTTTCCATTCCCGGTGTGGATCTGCCGGACACGGACAAGCTGGTGGCCGAAGAGAAGGCAGTGTATGAAAAACGCATTCAGGAAGTAAAAAATCAGATCGAAGCCAAAAAGCAGGAATGGAAGCAACTGCAGGACAGTCTGCCGGACAAAGCCAAGCTGGAAGAATACAAACAACGGGTAAAAGAGCTCAAGGAGAAAAAAGATCCCCTGGGCAGAATCGCAGCTCTGAAGGATCTGAAAGCGCTGAGCAAGGATATTAAACAGGATGCCAAATCGTTCGAGAACGCCCGGGATAAAATCAAAGCAGAATACAAAAGTCTGCAGGCTGATGTGGCGGCACTGAAGAAACTGCCGGACCAGTCCTTTGCAGACATTATTAAAACCCTGGGTCTGGAGGAGTCGCGACTGGCAAACCTGGGTGCCAGCATGCTGGAGGGCCCCATGCGCCAGTGGCTGGATAAAGGTTATCACTACTATCGGCTGATGTCCGGGGGCGGGGCGGAGACAGAAGCGCCGGCCGCGCAAGCAGCAACCCCCAAAACGGCCCCGGCTTTGTTTGTGGAGCTGACCCAGATCAGCGGCATTTTCAGTCAGGGTACCAGGCAGGGTGAGATCAATGGTGTGATCAAAAACTTTTCCGATGCGCCTGCGCTGGCCGGAAAGCCGATTCTGATCGACCTGAAAGCGCTGGGCGGCGGATTCGGGGAAATTTCACTGAATGGTGAAATAGACCATCTGACCCCCGGAAAGGAAAAAGATGAAATCATCTTTAAAATGGCCAAAACCCAATTGAATGATTTTGTGCTGAGCCAGTCGGAATCCCTGAATCTGCTCCTGAAAAACGCACTGGTGAACTTTGATGCCAAAGCGTCCATTGCGTCACTCTCTTCCCTGAATGTGGATTTCAAGAGTCTGTTCCGTGATATCCAGGTGGACTCGGGAACCGGTACTGGCGATATGTCGAAAACCCAGGCTGCGGTAGTGAAAGCGGTTCAGCAGCTGTCGGAGCTGATTGTGGAAGGGGGTGCCGATGGCACCGTGAAAAAGCCCTCTCTGAGCCTGAGTTCCAACCTGGATGATGTGCTTAAAGCAGCATTGGGGGATGTGATCCGGGAAAAAACCCAGGCATTTCGCCAGGAGCTTACCGGCAAGCTCAATGCCCAGCTGCAGGAAAAACTGGGCCCTGTGAATGAACAGCTCAAGGGCGCGCTGGGGGTAAATTCGGACATAGAATCCCAGGGCGATGCATTCGGGGAGTTATTGAAAGACATTAAAGTCTGAAATGGGTGGTTCGCGGGGTAATGTTGGTGCTTACTACCCCGCGGGCCCGCGGTTTTTGGTTTTTCATACACAGCCGACAGCGGCTTGTCTTATGATTGTCATAATATTGACATCCTGGTGTTGATAACTTGCGCGTACCATTAAGTGGTTGATTTATTGAGTTAAAAATTTTGACGCTCTTTTGATCAATTTGCTGAAAGCATAGCTGTCATGGGCCTTTAACAGACTTAACCAAAATGAATCCCCAAAGTTATCCACAGAAAATGTGGAAAACTTATGACAGTGTCCTTTTGAATAAGATTTGCTCAGATAACTGCTATGCTTACAGGAAGGCCGCTGACTGGTGCGGGTAATAACACAGGATATTTGTAAATTGGTCGTTAAATTGTGACTTTATACGGCTGAAACACCCGACAGATTGGCGCACAATACACACTTGGTCTGGAAAACCCAAAAGGCAAAAGGACACCCCGTTTAATAATGAGTGATTTTCCCATCATACTGGATATCGAAGCCTCAGGCTTCGGGCCAGGCAGTTATCCCATCGAAATCGGTGTGGCGCTGTCGGACGGTCGGCTTCTGGCCAGGCTTATCAAGCCTCTCGATCACTGGACGCACTGGCAGGCCAGTGCCGAAGAAATTCACGGCATCTCCCGTGAACGGTTAATGGATGAGGGTGTTGAGCCTCAGGAAATTGCCATGGAGCTGAACAGCCTGCTGGCAAATCACACCGTGTACACTGATGGCTGGGGTGTGGATCGTAGCTGGCTGGCTCTGCTGTTTTATGAAACCCATGTGCTGCAACGCTTCCGTCTGGAGTCCATTTACAGTCTGCTGGACGAAGATCAGCTGGATCACTGGACTGAGCATCGGGAACGGGTGCTTGAGCTGACAGGAATGGTGCCTCACCGTGCGGGAACCGATGCCCTCATTGTTCAGGATACGTTCCTTTATTCCATGGACCCGGAAGGTTTCAGCAAAAAGCAGTTATCTGCAAAAAAGATTAAAGTTGCCTGAGTGAGGCCTGCGGGCCTCACGGCTGTTCCCCCTGCGCTATCGTTACATCTTTCACGCCCGTCCTTACACCTTTCCCAGATGCTCCAGATCAACATATTCCTTTTGACCGTTGATTAGATACATGCGGCGCTGAATCTTCGGGTAATTGCAAATGTCTACCGGCGGTCTGCCGCCACCCATCAGGTAAACCAGATCCTCGCTGCCGGTATTTTTCATGGAGTGGGCCGGCCCGTGCATGGGAAAGCCCGCAAAGTCACCCTGTTTGATCGTGAATGCATCATCCCCAAGAAAGAGTGTGCCTTCACCGGACAGGATGTAAATAAACTCATCTGACATCTCATGGTTATGGTGCTGGGTCGTTTCATCGCCGGGTTCGACTCGCACCAGGTGAATGCCGATGCTGGTCAGCCCGGCAATGTCCCCCAAAGAGCGGGTATGGCGTATCGCCTTGTCGTTAAACTGATGGACGTTACGTTTTTCTTCCAGAGAGGCAATGGTATCTGCGCTCAGTAACATCGGCTGTTCCATGGTTTGATCCTTGCGGGTTATCCCTTAAAGGTTGTCCCTTGTAGGTTGTCGGGGTTTTCGGCATATTGCCGTTAAGCTGCAGGGTATGTCCAATGGATACCACAGATAGTCATTATTCAGTGGAATGATAAAGGTCGCCGAGCCACAGGAGACGGGATGAGTTACAGGAATATCACAGCAGCCACGGGTGTGCTGATTGCCTTTGGTGTCTTGCTGGCGGGGCCGTTCGACCCCGGTGTGAATAAAGGGATTTTTATCTTTATGGTGGCGGCGGTGCTCTGGATTACCGAAGCTATTCACCTGACGGCCACCGCCTTGCTGGTGCCGGTGCTGGCTGCCTTGCTGGGGGTGTTTTCCGTCGAAGATGCCTTTATCAAATTTTCTCATCCCATTATTTTTATTTTTCTGGGTGGGTTCTCCCTGGCCGCCGCATTGCAGAAAACCCGCCTGGACCAGGTGATTGCCACCCGGATTATTCAGTTGGCCCGGGGGGAATCCTTCCGTGCTGCGTTGCTGTTGTTTCTGGTAACGGCGATCTTATCCATGTGGGTGAGTAACACGGCTGTCACTGCCATGGTGTTGCCGTTGGCGCTGGGTCTGATTGCCTCTATGCAAAACAACCACCGGGGTACCAGCATTTTTGTTTTGCTGGGGGTTGCCTATTCCGCCAGTATCGGCGGCATGGGCACTTTGGTGGGCAGTCCGCCCAACGCCATTGTGGGGGCTGCACTGAATCTGAATTTTCTGCAGTGGATGAAAGTCGGCCTGCCCATTGTCTGTGTGTTGCTGCCTTTCCTGCTGTATGTGCTTTTCCGGGTATTAAAGCCTGAATTTGGCAGTGGCAACGGTATTGAACTGGCTCCGGTAAAAGCTTTGCCGGGAAGCGGCAAAGTCATTGTGGTGTTCCTGCTGACCGTGGGCTTCTGGTTAATGGGCCAGCCTTTGGGAGACTGGCTGGGGGTGGAAAAGTATTTTGACGCCTGGGTAGCGGTAGCCGCTATTGTGGCTTTGTTGCTTACCCGAAGCCTGGAATGGAAGGATATCGAGAAAACCGCTGATTGGGGCGTGCTCTTGTTGTTTGGCGGGGGCATGGCCCTTGGGGCCGTGTTAAAGGCCACCGGTACCAGCGCATTTATTGCCAATGCATTGGTAGCGCAACTGGATGGCGTGAGCTTTTTTGTGTTTCTTACGCTGGTGGTGGGCTTTGTAATTTTTCTGACAGAGCTTACCAGTAATACCGCCACCGCGGCCTTGTTGGTGCCTCTGTTTATGACCATTGCGGAAAAAATGGGGTTTTCCAGTGCCTACGTGGCTATGGGAATTGGTCTGGCAGCATCCTGCGCCTTTATGCTGCCGGTGGCCACGCCGCCCAATGCGGTGGTGTATGGCAGTGGGCATGTACGCCAGAGTGAGATGATGCATGCGGGGTTGCGGCTGAACATTGCGACTGTGCTGGTGTTGCCGTCCTTGCTGTATTTTTTGCTTTAACGGGGCCTTGATTGCGGCAGTGCTGAATGCTTTAGCAAGCATAAACCGGCTGGAAATTGTAATCATAAGTTAGCTACATCATATAAGTGACTCTGAAGCGCCCATAGGCGACACTCCAGGCGAGTCTTTCTTGTGTATCCGCGTAGCCAGAAACCGGACAGCCCCTGATAAAGCTTCTTAACTTTCAAACCAATTTTTAGTATTGGCTAATAAACATCGATCCCTGTGGATCAGAACCATATAGAGCGTGTAGACTCATCAGGTGTTTTTAACCGATATACGGGTCCGCTTTTCCCGATTTCAATATACCTGATGCGTCATCTAACTTATTGAATAAACTGGGAATACGAGCTGTGTACTTAGAAATTGAACGGACCGATATCGGTCCGTTCAAAACAGTAGTTATACAGCAGTGAATCCGGCACTACCCCCAAAATCGGCCCCCTTTAAACTTAAAAGAGCTATTCTGGCGCTCTCTTAGGTTCGCAAATAGCGAATATTTGTTGACAAATAGCGAACCCAATATTACGCTTCAGTTGCGTTGAAAAAGGGAGCCTATCACCAGTTAATTGAGTGGGTTGCCACTCGCGGAGACGCATAGTCTCTACCTTTTGCGCCGCTCATGCAGCCGGGTCACGCAACATCGATCCATCTCGCCCAAGCGTGCGTCCACGTCGTGTGGTGATGCCACGACGTGAAAACAGGGGTTTATTGCCAGTCACTCCCTAGTTCCTTTGGTAATGGTGATCCAACATCCAATTCCGGGTGTTGGGTACTAAAGGAGCAAGTGCTTTATGAAAGTAATTTTTAACGTTGTCTGGCAATCGCTTAAGGAGCGGAAACCGGAGGAGAAAAACCGCAGCAAAACTTGGGCACTGATCAAGTTATTGATAAAGGTCGGTGTTTTTGTTTGGAAGATACTGAAGTTTTTCTTCGATGAGGGTGACCCTTCTTAAGCGGTCCCCTGATTTTTATATCAGAGGTTATTATGATTAATCGTGCATTAAAAACTATTCGCCAATTCCATGGTTTGACACAAGCAGAATTGGCTTTAAAACTGGATATGTCCAAGTCTTATCTCAGTGAAATTGAGTCAGGTAAAAAGTCCGTTGGTTATGACTTGCTGGAAAAGTATTCAGAGCTTTTCGATGTGCCAGTATCTTCATTGGTATTCTTCTCTGAAAATATTGAAAAGACAGGTACTATCCCAGAGAAATTTAGAAGTGTTGTAGCTGACAAGATTTTAAATATCATGGAATGGGTTGCGATTCGAAATGAAGCAAAAACGACGTAAGCCAAGAATCATAACAAAGAAAAAATCCTATCCTATACAAGACTCAGTCTTCTACAAATTATCCAGCAAAAAACGTTTAGCAAAGCTTCTACATTCCACTCCCCAAGAGCTGAAGTCTCTTGTGGGCAGTGAGAATTATCGTTGTTTCACCCAGACTAAAAACGGAAAACCAAGGCTGATTCAAGAGCCATTACCTAAGCTGGACAAAATTCACTCGAGAGTTGCCAGTTTGCTGTGCCGAATAGAGACTGTTGATGGGTTGCACTCTGGGAAAGCAGGTAGGTCAAATATTTCTAATGCTCGCGCTCATTGCGGTGAAGGTAAAAAAATAATCACTGCCGATATAAAAAGTTTTTATCCTTCAACTACACGACAAAGCGTGTTCGACTTTTTTTACAACACAATGCAGTGTGCGTCGGATGTTGCCGACCTTTTATCCAAAGTCCTAACCTATGGTGATTACGTTCCCACGGGAAGCAGAATTAGTATGCCGATGGCATACTTTGCCAACAAGAAAATGTTTGATGAAATCGAAGCTGCTGCTGGTGAGTGCGGTTCCAAGATGACAATTTACGTCGATGACTTAACATTCTCTGGCACCATGTTACAGAAAAGCTTCATTGGTAGGCTCGAATCAATAGCTAAGAAGTATGGGCACAAAATACACCAATCGAAAACTCGGTTCTACGGACCCAACGAAGTCAAGCTGATTACTGGTGCAGCTGTCAAAGGGAACGAAATCACTCCTCGAAATAAGCACTTGAAACAGTTGCGAACTGAATTGTCTGAGTGGCTAGAAAACCCCAATAAAGATAGAAAGCTTACGAATCGTGTTTTGGGGCGCATGACGTTTATTGGGAGCATAGACCCCCGATACAAAGACAAAGCCAGGACATTTAGAAAATCTGTGTTCAAATAGTTAGTAGAGAATTACGAGTTACATGTATAAACCCCAAAAAGCTTATAACAAGTCAAAGCATTCGAACGTGGAACCTTCGCCGGTGTTTGAGGCGTTACCATTTTTGTCCTGAATTCACATGCGAAAACGCACTAAAGACCTTGTCAGCGGCTGCAAAGACACCATAGCAGACAGCATTCCTCACCATTGTAAGCATAAAGTGGCCATTTTATGGTTGCAATACCATGAAATACTGCGGGGTCCTCTTGTTGCAGGAGCCCCTTGTATCAGGGCTCCGTTTGACTTTATAGCAAGCGTCACACTTCCTGTAATTCAAACCCTTCCAGTTTGCTTTGTTGCCAGTGGGCCTTGCTGGAAATCACGGCCGTGCTGCAGTTTTCCGGTTTGAAATAGGTTTGTGCCACTCGCTTCAGATCTGCTTCAGTGGTGGCTAGTACCCGTTCCCGGAAGCGGGCCTGGAAGGCATCGTCCCGGCCAAACAACAGATTCTGAAAGGCTTGTTTGGCTTCGCCGGAGGGGGAGTTGGGTTTATCCAGGCCGCTGATCACGCCCAGAATAGATTCCTCCAGGTGCTGATAGCCGTGATCTTTCCCCAATAGCCATTCAATACTTTTATCAAAGTCTGTCAGGGTTTCTGTCAGGCGCGGATCCCGGTAGGAAAAGAAGCGGAAAGCCGCATTGTTGGAATCCTGACTGGCGCCACCGCCGTATGCGCCACCCTGTTCACGAATGGCCCGGTGCAGAAAGCCATTCCGCAATAACCCGGACAGCACCGACAGCACAGGTGCATCCGGGTGATCCGAAGGTACGGTGGCGTAAGCCTTGGCGCAGAAATTTACCTGGGTGTTGGTGAGCCAGGTTTGCTGTGTGTTTTCACGCATGGATTCAGGTGTCAGCAGCTCAGTATCATCCTCGCCGTTGGGCCACAGGGCTTCGAGCTGGCTGATACTGTCATTCAGTGCGTCTTCCTCGCCAATCACCAGAAACTGTTTTCGCGGCATTTGCAGGGTACTGTGGAGTACCGTGAGCTGATCCGCAAAGGCTTCCAGTTCGGTTTTGTCCTGCAGTCGATTGTCCAGCTGCTGCAGCGCCTTGATGCCGCCCAGTCCGGACAGTTGATGGGCCAGATAGGATGCCGGGCTTAAATGGCTGGCAGCCGCCATCATGGCAAGCGCATGGCCGTTGCCGGTAATCGCCTGTTCCACATGGGCCCGTTGCTGGGCCACCAGCTCACGGATGCGTTCCAGTTCATCAAAGCGGGCCTGTTGTATCAGCAGTGCCAGCAATTCTGACAGTTTGTTCTGATTACGGCTCAGGGCCTTGCCGGAATACGCCAGATAGCCTTTTACCTGTTGTTCATTGTTGATGGTGCCCCGCAGGCTGGAAAAGCTGCCGATGCCGCCGGTGGTGGCGGTGATACGGTTTTGAATATCCAGGTAATCGGAACTGCCGGCCCCCAGGTCGCCAATCATCTGGGAATAGATAGGCAGTAATGGCAGCAGGGATTCATCCAGTGCCGGAATAGGGGTGAGTACCTGGTGGTAGACGAGACCATTGGTGCCCTGCTTGTAGCAATAGGCATCAAAACCATTAAAAGTCTTGGTGTCTGCTTTGGGCATTTCCCGGTTAGGTGGCACATCACTGATGCCTACCTTGGGCAGAATGGATTCGTCGTCTTCCTGGGCCTGCCGTTCCAGCAAGGCATGGGATTGCGCGATAATATCCTGTTTGTCCTTGTCGCTCAGGGTTTGCTGGATCTGGTCCAGCTGTTTCCGCACGGCCGCTTCTTTTTCGTCTTCCAGTTTGTCATCGGGCACCATCACCAGCCTGATACGGTGCCTGTTTTCCAGAAGCTGGGTGCGGATCAGGTGCTTGATAAAGTCCGGATCCTTAATGTCCTGACGCAGCTTTTCCAGTACCGGATCCAGATTCAGCAGGGCAATAGGGTCGCCACGGTGCATGGCCGGGGAAATGGCGCCCATCATCAGCTGCAGGCCATAGGGGTAGCTGTCGCCGCCCACTTCCCGCTGATGCAGTTCCAGCTGGTGCAGCACCGCTTCCAGTTGTTCCCGGGGTACACCTTTTTCTGCCAGCTCTTCGAACAGCGCAAACATCTTCTCTTCCAGCGCCTGGGCGTGGTCCGGTGAACTGCCTTCCAGGCCGCACATAAAGGCCATTTCCAGGTTGGAATCCTCCAGTCCGCAAAGGGGCGAGGGTGCCGTGCCCAAACCGCAGGTTTCCAGCAGTTTGCGCAGGGGGGCGGCGCTGTTGTCCAGCAGCACATCGGCCAGCAGATGTGCCCTGAGTTGTGATTCCAGATCGGTGCTGGTTCCCAGCAGCCAGGCCAGCACAATGTGAGTGCGGTTATCCACCGATTCCCCTTCCTGAAACTGGTGGGCATAGCGTTCGGTGATCTGCCTGGGTTCGCTGAAGCGTTGCTCCGGCGCAACGGCGATGGTGCGATCCAGCCGGTCAAAGCGTTCCAGCGCCCGTTCCTCAAAAGCCTGCTGGTGCTCGGCAGCACTGATATCGCCGTAAGTAATAAACACCGCGTTACTGGGGTGATAGTGGGTTTCGTAGAACTGTTTCAGCTGATCGTAGGTCAGGTCCGGAATATCTTCCGGTTCGCCGCCGCTGTTATGGTGATAGGTGCTGGTGGGGAACAGGTGCTCCCCCACGCTTTGATAGAGCACGCTCACCGGTGAACTCATGGCGCCCTTCATTTCGTTATACACAACGCCTTTGTAAACCAGCGGCGAACTGCTGTCGTCGGTGGTTTCAAACTCCAGGCGGTGGCCTTCCTGGGCAAAATCCAGCGGGTCCAGCCGGGAAAAGAAAACCGCATCTAGATACACGTTCAGCAGATTGTCAAAATCCTTGCGATTCTTGCTGGCAAAGGGATAGGCGGTCCAGTCACTGCTGGTGAAGGCGTTCATAAAGGTGTTCAGAGAGCGCCGGATCATCATAAAAAACGGATCCCGCACCGGATACTTTTCGCTGCCGCACAGTGCTGTGTGTTCCAGTATGTGTGCCACACCGGTAGAATCGGTGGGAATGGTGCGCAATGCCACCAGAAAAACGTTTTCATCATTATCGGCAGCAATATGGTAATGAATGGCCCCGGTTTTTTTATGCCGGTATTCAGACACCAGCACATGCAGAGAATCAATGGACTCGGTACGCAGCCACTCAAAACTGTTGTGGCACTGTTTCTGGGTATCGATCTGATCGGTAATGCTCATAGATAACCTGACACTCGGGAATTGAAATCTGTGGGTTGGGGAACCTTTGATCTAGTCTATGCGGCCTCTGTCCTTCAGGAATTTTTCCTGGCAAGGCGTGCGATGCAGGCGGGCTGGTTGCCCGGCGAAGCAGCGCAACGCGGCCAGGGGGAATTCCTGAAGGACCCTCCGGGCGCGGCCTGAAAGGTGCAACTGCAAGGCAAGTTTCGCCGTTAATGGCCGTAGCCCTTAACAAGAAACTTAACGCAGCAGTTGCACCTTTCAGGTTGCGCAGAGGCCACTTAGACTTGATCAGAGGTTCCCTCGCATGCAATCTTCTAAGTATTTCACGGGGAATGACAAAATGCCACCGTGCGGGAAATGCCAGTCATTTGCAGTAAATGGCGGCGTAGTTTACTGAAAAAGCAGTTAAATTCGGGAGAGTTTATGGCGGCAGCCGAGCGTCTGCAGATCATTTCAGACATCCACATAGATTATCGGGAGAATCTTGAGCTGCTGCTGCAGTTGCCCAAGTCGGATTATCACCGGGATACCCTGATGCTGGCAGGGGATGCCACGGATAATCTTGAGCGCCTGGAAACTTTTCTCGCCGCCATGGTAAAGAAATTTCAGCGGGTGTTGTTTGTGCCCGGTAACCATGAGTTGTGGGTGAAGCGATCCGGCCACACGGATTCCCTGCACAAGTTCACCGAGATACTCGATTTATGCGAATCCCTCGGGGTGATAACAGAACCGGTAAAAATCGGGGAGGAGAACCCTGTGTGGCTGGTGCCTTTGTTCAGTTGGTATCATACCGGTGAACATCCCGAGCGCTCGCTGTTTCTGGCGAAAAAGTCGGCCGAAGACAAAACCTTTGAAATGTGGAGTGACTTTTTTGTTACCCAGTGGCCAGCGCATATGGCGGATGATATCTGCCAGCATTTTCTGGATATGAATACAGGGCGCTTGCAACCGTATGATGCACCCGTGGTGAGCATGAGCCATTTTCTGCCCCGCCAGGAACTGATGATGAGCACACAGCAGGAGCGGGATGCCAGCCAGCTGAGTTACAAGGATCTGCACCCGGAATTTAACTTCAGCCATGTGGCGGGTTCCCGGGGAATCGAAGAGCAGGTGCGTGAGCTGGGCAGCCGTGTGCACGTGTACGGCCATCAGCATCGCAATCGCTGTCGCCATATCGAGGGTGTGACCTATGTGTCCCATTGCATGGGCTACCCCAAGGAACGCAAGGTAGGCGTGGTGGCACAGGCCTGTGTACGCCCGATGGAAATCTGGAATGACCAGGAAGGGATACTGATTTGACCGATCCGAATAATCTGCAAGCCAGGCAACCGGGCCCGCTGGTGCTGCTGGCCGACAGCCAGTTGCTATTTGCCTCAGCCCATGGGCAATGGTTGCAGCAGGCGCTGAAGCAGCAGATTAACAGCGCCGGCAGTTATTCCGGTGAGGGCCCGTTTGCCGTCTATCTGGGGGCATCCAACGGCAACGAGCCGGCCTTTTACCAGATGGCTTGCGATGCATTGGCGCCTTTGGGGATCGTGCGTACCCTGTTTCTGAAGCAGTCAGTGGCGGAGCTGGGTGAACAGGCCAGGCAAGTACCCGCTATTATTCTGCTGGCCGGCGGTGATCCAGATTCAGGCTGGCAGGTGATAGGGCAGGAGCCGGTGCGTAACTGGTTGCTGGCCTGCCGGCAGCAAGGCAGTTTATTGCTGGGGATTTCCGCTGGCGCTATTCATCTTACTTCGGGTGTGACAGAGGCAACTGAAAAGCCTGCTGGAAAAGCCGCACTGATTCCCTTTCTGGATTTGTATCCGGTGGTGACACTGGTGCATGAAGAACAGGAAAACTGGCCGGGTTATGCGCTGTATCAGTCCTGCCGCCAGGAAAATGCGGGTGAGCATCGGGGATGTCTGAAAATTCCTTTTGGTTCGGGCGTCTGGATTGATAAAGATCAAATGCTTGGGTTCGGTCGGCAAAAATCTGAGCTGGTTTGTGAAGGCAGCCTGAGAGAATTACCGTTTTGTAGTGAATAATGATGTTTTGTAATGAACAATGATGTAAGGAAAAGCAATGAAAAACATATTATCAGCGTTTGTCGTTTTGTTTTTGGTGGTAGCTTGTGGGAATCCGAATGAGCCTGACGGTGAGAAAAATACTTCTTCAGCCGGATCCATTGCAAGCAACACCTCCTGGCCCTATGAGGTTACCGGGAGTGTGGATATCGTTGATGCCGGTGTGGCTGATTCGGATTATGCAAGTTGGGCTGTTGGCATTGTGACGGTCGGTGGGGAAGAATTATTGGTTGAGTTTGAAACTTCCGTTTTGGAACAGGCAAATATAGATCTGGATTTTCAATTCAGTGAACCTGCCACTCTGTTGTTAGGCAAACCTAATGATAAACACGGTGAATTGAGTTACCCGGTAAAAGAAATCCGATAACAAGCCAAGTGATTTGAGTGTTGGAAACTAGTATGTCATTACCCCTCAAAGACTTGCTCGTCGTTTCACTGGAGCAGGCCGTGGCCGCACCCTATGTATCCTGCCGCCTGGCGGATGCCGGTGCCCGGGTTATCAAGATCGAGCGGGCAGAGGGTGATTTTGCCCGCCGTTATGATTCGGTGGTAAACGGGGAAAGCGCCTACTTTGTCTGGCTTAACCGGGGTAAGGAATCGCTGGTGCTGAATATCAAGGATGCGGATGACAAAGCGCTACTGAACCACCTGATCGCCAGGTCCGATATCTTTATCCAGAACCTGGCACCGGGTGCGGCCAGCCGGGCGGGGTTCGACAGCCTGCAGTTACGTCAGCGTTATCCGCGTCTGATTACCTGTGATATCAGTGGCTATGGTGAAACCGGTGAATACAGCAAACGTAAGGCCTATGATCTGCTGGTGCAGGCGGAAACAGGACTGTCTGCCATCACCGGCGGGCCGGAATCGGCTTCCCGGGTGGGTGTGTCTGTGTGTGATATCGCCGCCGGTATGCATGCCATGATAGGTATTACCCAGGCGCTTTATGAACGGGAAAGAACCGGCAGGGGGCGTGGTTTGAAAGTGTCGTTATTCGACGGCATGGCAGACTGGATGAGTGTGCCTCTGCTGCATCAGGAATACGGTGGCAAGGCGCCGGAGCGGGTGGGGCTGAATCATCCTTCCATTGCGCCTTACGGTGCCTATACCGCCGGGGATGGTTCCCAGGTGGTGCTGTCCATTCAGAATGAACGGGAGTGGCTGAGTTTTTGTGAGCTTGTGTTGCAATGCCCGGCGCTGTCCCGGCATGAATTGTTTGCCACTAACGAGCTGCGGGTGCGGCACCGACCGCTTCTGAATCAGGAAATCGATAACGTATTTCAAACTCTCGATAAGACAGAAATGGTGCAGCGCCTGGAACAGGCCAGTATTGCCTTCGGCTTGTTAAACTCGGTGGCGGATCTGTCGCAACATCCTCAGCTGCGTCGTGTGCCGGTGGAATCGCCCTCGGGCCGGATCAACGAGGTGGCGTCACCCATTCAGTGGGTGGATGATCAGGGCAATCCCGTACCGGACCACTGGAATCCTGTGCCACGGGTCGGTGAGCATACGGAGCAAATACGCCGGGAGTTTGGCAACAACATCAGCCAGGATTGATCCATGCCGTTTACACCGTTTCATATGGGCCCCGGTATTCTGCTGAAAAGCCTGTTGCAGGGGGCTTTCAGTCTGATGGTGTTTGGCTGGGCCCAGATCCTGATGGACATTCAGCCGCTGATTGTTTTGCTGACCGGGGAAGGGCATCTCCATGGCTTCAGTCACACTTATGTGGGTGCCACTTTACTGGCCCTGTTTGCCATTGTTACCGGCAAGCATCTGAGCGAACTGGGCCTGACATGGCTGGGACTGGGAGAGGTGGCCATTCGCTGGTGGGTGGTGTGTCTCAGTGCGTTTGTCGGTACCTTTAGCCATGTACTCCTGGACAGCCTGATGCATGCGGATCTGCAACCCTGGTTTCCTTTTTCTCTGGACAATCCTTTTCTCAACAAAATTTCTATCGCTGCACTCCATCAATTCTGTCTTTATACCGGCCTGGCAGGCGCCCTGATTTACGCCGGTGTTCTCCTGTTTCTGCGCCTGAAACGCGCCGGGCAGGAAAAATCTCAGGAATAATGACGCTATCTGTCTGATTTTTCAGGGCTAAAAATTTCACAAGTCCGCCAGTGAAACCCGCTGTATCTGGGCTATAGTTTAATCAGGTGTTTAATCATGTAGTCGGATCCCATGTCAGAAGTGTTTGCGCCCGAAGACCCGGATCAGGAAGTCGTTAAGGATTTTCTCGAAGGTCTGAAAGACGAGCTGGAAGAAATCGAGCACGATCTGCTGGTACTGGAGCATCAGCCCGCAGATAAAGAGGCCATCAATTCCTTGTTCCGTGCAGTGCATACCATCAAAGGCAATGCGCGCATGTGCTTTTTTGAGCCTCTGTCTGATTACGTTCATAACATTGAAGAGGCGCTCTCCGAAGTCCGTTCAGGGCGTCTGAACTTTACGGCACTGCTGGGCGAAGCGGTGTTGTTGTCGCTGGACCAGCTGAAAATCAGATCCGACGAACTGTTGCGCTCCGGCCAGATGGATCTGTCTTTGCTCAATCTGATCGGCCCTGTATTCCGTAAAATCAAATCTGCCAATCCGGTGGAGGCGGAACAGTTCGCCTCCGATATTATCAATCTTGTGGGTGGTGGCGCGGTTTCCCATATTCCTCTGAAAACCCAGGCAGACAAAAACAGCAACAGTTATCAGGTGGATTTGCCGGAAGGCATGACCCCGGAAGCTTTCGATGAGGAAACCTTCCACTATTTTGAGGAATTATCCCGCGTGGTGGATGCAAAAACACCCTTTTGGGAAAAACGCAGCCGCCAGCAATGTAATATTGCCTTGGGTATTAATCAATTTCTTGATAAGCCAGTGGATGCGAGGCAGCTGAAAGCAGCCGTTATGCTGCACGATCTGGGTATGGTGTTTCTGCCGGAGTCCCTGATCAACAAATCCCAGAAATATAACAGCATGGAAGAAAAGCAGGTACGTCAGCATGTGCGCTGGGGTGCGGAATGGTTAAGGCGCATTCCCCACTGGGATGAAGCCGCCAATATGGTAGCCCAGCACCATGAACGACCGGATGGGCAGGGTTATCCCGATCAACTGGCAGCCGACCAGATTCACGATGGCGCCCAGATTATTGCGATAGCCGATACGTTTTATTCGATTACCAATCAGCGTTCCGACCGTACCTATAAAAAATCACTGATGCGTGCGATTACGGAAATCAATTCCTACAAGGAAGTGCAATTCAAAGGTTATATTGTTGATGCCTTTAATCAGCTGATTCGTCAGCTGTACACCAAAAAAACCTGAGTACCGCCAAGCAACCGGGGGATGCTCCCGGATTAATAACTCTCCGGGAGTTTCTTCAGAATTCTGATCTGTTTCTTCTCGATTTCGATGTACCCACCAATCTGCAGGTCTTTCAGAATGCGGGCGACCATTTCCCGGGAGGAACCGATCCGGTTGGCAATATCCTGCTGGGTCAGTTTTTCCGTTACCCGTTGAACTTCGCCGTCCCCTTCATCTTCCGCCAGGCTGAGCAGGGTTTTACGGATGCGTCCGTACACATCTTCCAGAGCCAGGGTTTTGATATTTTCCGTGAGCTGGCGTACCCGGCCGGTCAGGTTTTTCAGAAGTGATAATGCCAGCGAGGGGTTTTTCAGAATGGCGTCGGTAAAGTCGTCTTTATAGATGATGGAAAAAGAAGACTTTTCCGTGGTGATCACAGATGCCGAACGGTTTTCGTCGTCCAGCAAGGACAGCTCGCCAAAGTATTCCCCTTCGCCCATAGTATTCAGAATCAGTTCCTTGCCCTGATCGTCGCTCACAAACACCCGTACCTTGCCACTGTCGATAAAATACATGGCGTTTGCCTGATCACCTTCATTAATCAGCACGCTATTCTTGGGGTAGGAGCGGGTTACCGCCAGGCTTTCCAGGGTGGACAGATCTTCTTCAGAAAGCTGCTCAAACAACGGGATATTTTGTAATTTACTCATAGGGCTTCCATCCTGGGGAAACAGCGGGCTTTAATGGGTATTCAGTTATTCTTTTTGGGGTCTGCGAACAATATTCGCAGGCCTAATAAGCTTAACACAGGACTTTTATGCCGCAATGGGTAAAATAGGGCGTTTTCAACGCGTTACCCCATGGAGGTGGAATGAAAGTTGTCTCGTTTAACGTCAACGGGGTCAGAGCCCGCCAGCATCAGCTGCAGGCGCTGGTGGATACCTATCAGCCGGATATTATCGGCCTGCAGGAAACCAAGGTAATGGATGATCTGTTCCCGGTGGCTGATGTGGAATCTCTGGGTTACAAGGTGGATTTTTTCGGCCAGAAAAGCCATTACGGCGTCGCCACCCTGTCCCGGCAGGCGCCGGTTCAGGTGCTTAAAGGTTATCCGGACGATGACGAAGACGCCCAGAAACGCCTGATTACCAGCCAGTATCAGCTGGCCAATGGCAAAAAACTCACGGTGATTAACGGCTATTTTCCCCAGGGGGAGAGCCGTGATCACCCCACCAAATTCCCCAACAAGGAAAAATTCTATCAGGATCTGCAAACCTTGCTGGAGCAGAACTACAGCCCGGAGGATCTGCTGATCGTGATGGGGGATCTGAACATTTCCCGGGTGGACAACGACATCGGCATTGGCGAAGACAATAAAAAGCGCTGGTTGCGCACCGGTAAATGCAGCTTCCTGCCGGAAGAGCGGGAATGGATGGATCGTCTGCTGAGCTGGGGGCTGTACGATACGTTCCGGGAACAGAATCCGGATGAGGATAATCTGTTCAGCTGGTTCGATTACCGCAGCCGCGGCTTTGAACGGGATCCCAAACGGGGGCTGCGAATTGATCTGGTGCTGGCCACCAAACCCTTGCTGGATACCCTGAAACATACCGGTATTGCCTACGATATCCGGGGTCTGGAAAAACCCTCAGACCATGCGCCGGTATGGGCCGAATTTGCCATTGAATAACGTTTGTCCGTTCAAGAAGAAAACCGGAAAAACCGCCGGGATAACGCCATGAGCTTTGACGGTTTTATCCTGACCCGCCACTGGCGTGATGACAGCGGCGGGGTCACTCTCGATTTCTGGCTTACCACACCCCAGGGTGCGGTGCTGGTGAGTGTACCTGGTCAGGAATCAGTGGGTTTTGTCACCGAAACTGACTTTGCCCGGGCCCGTACCTTTCTGGCCATTGGTACTGATATCCGCTATCGCCGTCTGGATCTGAAAGCCTTCAGTGGCGAGCCGGTGTATGCTCTCTATTTCAAATCCCAGCGGGCCATGCTCAACGTCAAACAACAGTTGGAAGATAAGAGCATTGCTTTGCTGGAAGGGGATGTCCGCCCGGCAGAACGTTTTCTGATGGAGCGCTTTATTCAGGGTAGTGTGGTGGTGGACGTACCTATGCCTTCGCCTATGCCTTCGCCTGCGCCAACCCCCGACAAGGGAAAAACCCACCCTGAGCTGCAGCTGACCAGTTTAAAGCCGGGGGATTACTGGCCCGAGCTAAAAGTTGTTTCTCTGGATATTGAAACCTCCTTTGATGGCCGGCATCTGTTTTCCATTGGCCTGTACGCCGATGATTTGAACCTGGTAATGATGGTCAATCCCGCCGGCCAACCGGCTGAGCAAACTGCACCAGCATCTGATGAGACGCCTGTGATTCAATGGTTCGGTCACGAGAGGGCGTTGCTGCAGGCGTTTGATCATTGGGTGCATCAGTATGATCCTGATCTGTTTATCGGCTGGAATGTGGTGAATTTCGATTTCCGGTTTTTGCAGAAAAAATACGATCAACACCGTTTGCCTTTCGCTATCGGCCGGCAACGCTCGAACGTGGAATGGCGTCAGGCGGGCGGCGACAGCCAGCACTATTTTATGACGATTCCCGGTCGCGTGGTGCTGGATGGCATTGATACTCTGAAAGCTGCCACTTACAGCTTTGAAAGCTTTTCCCTGGAATTCGTATCGCGGCAACTGCTGGAGCGGGGCAAGCTGATTCACGATGTGGATAACCGCGCTGAGGAAATCATGCGCCTGTATCAGGAAGAGCCGCATGCGCTGGCGGCCTATAACATTGAAGACTGCCGCCTGGTCTGGGATATCTTTTCTGCCGCCGACCTGTTGCATTTTGCGCTGGAGCGGGCGCGCCTGACCGGCTTGCCGCTGGACAAAACCGGCGGTTCGGTAGCCGCTTTTGAGAACCTGTATTTGCCGCGACTGCATCGCCGCGGTTATGTGGCCCCCAACGTGGGCATGATGCACAGCGACATTCAGGCACCCGGTGGCTATGTTATGGATTCGGTGCCGGGCCTGTATGAGCATGTGCTGGTGCTGGATTTCAAAAGCCTGTATCCCAGCATTATCCGCACTTTCTGTATTGATCCCTTGTCGTTGATCTACAGCCTGCATGAATCAGATTTTGATGGCGCCTTGATTCCGGAAATCAAAGGCCAGCCGGACACGCCCACACCGCTGGCGGACACTGACTGGATTCCCGGGTTTAACGGGGCATTGTTCAGCAAGAGCGAACACCTGCTACCGGATATTATCGAGCACCTCTGGCAGGCCAGGGATGTAGCCAAAAAACGGGGGGATCAGCCCCTGTCCCAGGCCATCAAGATTATTATGAATTCCTTTTACGGCGTGCTGGGTACACCCCTGTGCCGTTTCTTTGATCCGCGGTTGTCCAGTTCCATTACCTTGCGTGGTCACGACATCTTGCAACAGAGCCGTGTTCTGATAGAGGCCAAAGGCCATCAGGTTATTTATGGCGATACGGATTCTGTGTTTGTCTGGCTCGCCGGTGACTATACAGCGGAATCTGCCGATGCCATGGGCCGGGAACTGGCCGACTATCTTAATCAGTGGTGGCAGCAGGCCTTGCAGACCCGTTTTGGCATTACCAGTTACCTGGAGCTGGAATATGAAACCCACTATCGTCGTTTTCATATGCCGAAAATGCGGGGTTCTGAGGCAGGCAGCAAGAAACGTTACGCTGGTATGGTGGTAAGAGGGGATCAGGAAAAACTGGTCTTCAAGGGGCTGGAAAACGTGCGCACCGACTGGACCCACCTGGCAAGGGAAGTTCAGTATCAGGTGTACTGGAATGTTTTTCATGAACTCCCCGTGACCGAATACCTGAAAACCATTGTCACCCGGGTGCAGAACGGTGAAGTGGATGATCAGTTGTACTACCGCAAACGCCTGCGCCGGCCTTTGAGTGAATATCAGCGCAATGTGCCTCCCCATGTTCAGGCGGCAAGAAAAGCGGATGACTGGCGGGCAGCGACTGGCCGGCCCCTGCAATATCAGCGGGGTGGCTGGATTGAGTATGTGATTACATTGAATGGCCCCGAGCCCCGGGAACATCTGGAATCGGCCATCGACTATGAGCATTATCTGGAACGGCAGCTGGCACCGGCGGTGGATGGCCTGCTGTCTGAACAGGGTACGTCTCTTGCCGAAATCCTCAATCAGCAGATGTCATTATTCTGAAAAGAATATCGCTTTGGTTTATTTCTGAACAGTGTTTTCCAGCTTGCCGGTTGATCTGGTCTATAGTGAGCGTAAGATAATTCAGATGCGTTGAACGCGTTACCTGTCATTTCTGAATTCTTTTCCTGCCACCGTACCCGGGGATTGCGAGTCCATGCACTTCAGAATGTTCTGCCTTGTCTCTTTTTTCTTCAGTACCGCGATGATGCCGATGGGTATTGCCCACGGCGAGGAAGCAACGCTTCCCAGTGTGCTGGTGGAAGAAGTCAAAGAAAAACAGATTGCCAACCAGTCCCATTTTGTCGGCCGGGTAGAAGCCCTGAAAAAAGTGGACCTGATTCCGCGGGTGCAGGGGGAGTTACAATCCTGGAACTTTACCGAAGGCGGCATGGTGGAGCAGGATCAGCTATTGTTTGTGATTGAAAAGTCTGCCTATGAAATTGCCGTGGAGCAAAAGCAGGCCAGCGTGGCTCGTGCCAGCGCCCGGCTTAAAAATGCCCGGGCGGAATTAAAGCGTGCCCGCTCTTTACGTAAAACCAACGCCGTATCGGAAGCGGATCTGGATACGGCCATTGCCAATGAAGCCAGCGCCGAAGCGGAACTGATGGCAGAGCAAGCCGGGCTGAAAAAAGCACAGCTGGATCTGAGCTACACAGAAATCAAAAGCCCCATTGCCGGCAGAATCAGCCGCACCCGGGTCAGCGCCGGTAATCTGGTGAGCCCGGAAACCGGCACGCTGGCCACCGTCACCAGTACCGATCCCATTTATGTCACTATTCAGGTCAGCGAAAAGCTGCTGATCAATGCCCGTAAACGCGGACTCAATATGGAAAACCCGCCGGCGAAACCCTTTTTGAGCCTGGCAGATGGCAGCGACTATGAACACGAAGGTTATTTCGATTACCTGGATACCCAGGTTCAGCTGAGCACCGATACGCTGCAGGTGCGCGCCGTGTTCCCCAATCCCGATCAGGTGCTGGTGCCGGGGCAGTTTGTGAAAGTCACCGCGCGGCAGAAAGAAGCGGCGGCACGCCTGGTGATACCACAGGCCGCCATGCAGAAAGATCAGAAAGGTTACTTTGTGCTGGTGGTAAACGAGGCTGATACAGTGGAACAACGCCGCGTTGAGGTTGGTGATCAGGTGGATGATCAGTGGGTGGTGCTGGAAGGCCTGGTCAAGGGAGAAAAAGTGATAGTACAGGGTGTGCAAAAAGTGAAAGCCAAAAGTCAGGTTAACCCCGTGCCCTATCAACCATAAGATGACACGCCATGTTTTCGCTGTTTTTTATTGACCGACCCAAATTTGCCATTGTTATTGCCATTGTTATCACACTGGCGGGTGTGATTGCCATGAACACCATACCGGTGGCGGAGTTTCCCAATATTGCGCCGCCCCAGGTGGTGGTGCAGGCCAGTTATCCCGGTGCGGATGCGGCCACGGTGGAAGAATCCGTCGCCGCACCTCTTGAAGAAGAGGTCAATGGCGTGGACAAGATGTTGTACATGTCCTCCACCAGTTCCAACAGCGGCAGCTACGAGCTGACCATTACTTTTGAAGTAGGCACCGACCCTGATATTGCCGCTGTCAACGTTCAGAACCGGGTGGCACTGGCCAATTCCAAGTTACCCGCCGATGTTACGCGGCAGGGAATTACCACTCGCAAACAATCGTCAGGCATGTTGCTGGTGATCAGTCTGGTGTCGCCCATGGGCACGCACGACAATCTGTATCTGAGTAACTACTCGTCCCTGTATCTGGAAGACCGTATTGCCCGTATTAACGGGGTCGGCCGTGTATCCCAGTTTGGTGCCAAGGATTACGGCATGCGTATCTGGGTGGATCCGGAAAAGCTGGCGGGTTTCAATCTTACCTCTCAGGATGTAGCGGCAGCCATTAATAACCAGAATGTGCAGGCCGCCGTGGGTTCCCTGGGGGCGCCGCCTTTTGATGACGAACCGCAGTTTCAGTATTCCCTGCAGGCCAAAGGTCGCCTGACGACGGTGGAGGAATTCGAAAATATTATTGTGCGATCCAATCTGGACGGTTCCTTTATTCGCCTGAAAGATGTGGCCAGAGTGCAACTGGGTTCCCAGAGTTATGCCGCCATTTCCAAACTCAATGGCGAAGCGGCGGCCAATATCGCGGTGTATCAAACACCGGGGGCCAATGCCCTGGAAGTGGCGGATATGATTTACAAGGAACTGGAAGTTGCCCGGGCAACACTGCCGGAAGACATGGACTATGCCATTCTTTACGACACCACGGATTCGGTGCGTCAGTCGGTTCAGGAAGTGATCGAAACCCTGATGATGACCTTTGCCCTGGTGGTGCTGGTGACTTTTCTGTTTCTGGCGGACTGGCGTTCCACCCTGATTCCCACCCTGGCGATTCCGGTGTCTTTGATTGGTGCTATCGCGGTGATGTATCTGGTGGGTTACTCCGCCAATATGATTACCCTGTTCGCGTTGATTCTGGCCATTGGTATTGTGGTGGATGATTCCATTGTGGTGGTGGAAAACGTACAGCGACTGATTCAGAACGGGCTCGATGTAAAAACCGCCACCGCCCGCTCCATGAAGCAGGTCTCCGGTCCCATTATCGCTACCACGCTGGTGCTGCTGGCGGTGTTTGTTCCGGTGTCTTTCATGCCCGGCATCAGTGGTGAACTGTACCGGCAATTTTCTGTGACCATTTGCGTGGCCGTGGTGATTTCCTCATTGAATGCGCTCACACTTGGGCCGGCATTGTGTGTGTTGCTGTTGAAAGAGCAGACACCGGTGAAAGGACCATTAAAATGGTTTGCCAGGGCGGTGGATAAGAGCCGCGATGGTTACGTGACTGTGGTCAGACTGCTGTTACGCCGGGTGGGATTGTCTCTGTTTGTGCTGGCAGCCATTGCGGCCGCCACCGCCTATATGTTCAAACAAACCCCTTCGGGCTTTTTACCCTACGAAGATAAACGGGCGCTGTTTGTGAATGTGCAGTTGCCCGATGGCGCGTCCCTGAGCCGTACCGAAAAGGTGACCGACGAGATTACCCAAAAACTGTTGGCAATACCCGGTATCACCGATGTTATCGCGGTGTCCGGTGTCAGTATCTTGTCCGGTGCGGCATCCAACGCCGGTTTGGTCATTCCCATACTGAGTCACTGGGATGAACGCAAAACCATGGATACCCAGTGGTTCAGTATCATGAAAAAAGTGAATCAGGAACTGGCCGCTTTGCCCAGTGCCGAAGGTTTTGCTTTTCCGTTACCCCCTATCAGCGGGTTGGGGCGCAGTGGTGGTGTTGAAGCCAACGTACTGGATACCCAGGGGCAATCACCCCAGTCGCTGGCTTCCGCTGTGCGCAGCCTCTCATTCAATGCCAATCAGAGCGACGTGCTGGAACAGGTGTTTTCCACCTATACCGCCACTATTCCCCAGTTGTTTTTGCAGATCAACCGGGAAAAGGCGCAAACATTTGGCGTGTCGCCGGGAGATATTTTTTCTACCCTGCAAATGAATCTGGGTTCCAGCTATATCAATGATTTCAATCTGTATGGCCGCTTGTATCGGGTTATTGTTCAGGCGGAGGCCTCCCGCCGGGATTCGGTGGATGACATTAACCGCTTGTATGTGCGTAACGCCCAGGGCGATATGGTGCCTTTAAATACGCTGGTTGAAGTGGAATCCATACTGGGGCCACTGGCCATTACCCGTTACAACCAGTTCAAGTCTGCAGCAGTGCAGGGTTCACCTGCCGATGGCTACAGTTCCGGTGAGGCCATTGAAGCATTGGAAAAAATTGCTGAGGAAACCCTGCCGGAGGGTTATCGGCTGGAATGGACGGGCACCACCCAGCAGGAACTGGAAGCGGGGCAACTGGTGGTGGTGATACTGTTGCTGGCGGTGACTTTTGCTTACCTGTTTCTGGTGGCGCAATACGAAAGCTGGACCCTGCCCATGGCAGTTATGTTGTCGGTGGTTGTGGCCATGGCCGGTGCTTTGCTGCCCATGTTCCTGTTGCCGTTCCTGAACAACAACCTGTATGCCCAGATAGGTATGGTGTTGCTGATCGGCCTTGCCAGTAAAACAGCCATCCTTATGGTGGAGTTTGCCAAGTTGCGGCGGGAAGAAGGCGAAACCACATTTCAGGCCGCGCTGGATGCAGCTTATCTGCGTTTCAGAGCCGTGCTGATGACGGCCCTGTCGTTTGTGTTCGGGGTTATGCCATTGATTTTTGCCAGTGGCGCCGGTGCATCCAGTCGGGTGTCGGTAGGTTTTGTGGTGGTGTTCGGAATGCTGGCGGCTACCCTGATAGGGATTTTCTTTATTCCGTCCCTGTACGCTTTTTTCCAGGGAACCCGGGAAAAGTTCAAGGTCAGCAAATAATTATCTGACAGCAGGCAGGTGCTATTTCTTGCGCACCCGCATCAAACCTTCCTGAACCACTGACACCACCAACTGGCCTTGCTGGTTGTAAATAAGGCCACGGTTAAAGCTGCGGGCGTTGGATGCGCTGGGGCTTTCCATATCGTAAAGCAGCCATTCATCGACACGGAAGGGGTGGTGAAACCAGATTGCATGATCCAGGCTGGCCGCCTGAACGGAAGGATCCACAAACGATAACTGGTGGGGCATCATACCGGTGCCCAGCAGGCCAAAGTCGGACGCATACGCCAGCAGGGCCTGATGCATTTGTTGTGAATCACTGATGGTGCCGTTGGTACGAAACCATACCTGTTTGCGGGGGGCACGGGGTTCGGGCGCAAAAAAATCTACCGGATCAATGGGGCGGATCTCGATAGGTCGTTCCTGCATAAAGGTATCGCGAAAACGCTTGGGAATTTTCGGCGCCAGGCGTTTGCGGATTTCAATTTCCGGTTCCACATCCTCAGGTTTGGGTACATCAGGCATGTCGGCTGCCTGATGCTGCAATCCTTCCTCAAATGTCTGGAAAGAGCAGGACATGCTGAAAATTGCTTCCCCATGTTGAATGGCTACCACACGACGTGTCGTGAAACTGCCGCCATCGCGAATACGATCCACTTCATAAACAATCGGCGCTTTCATATCGCCAGGACGTAAAAAATAGGCGTGCAACGAATGGGTGTGTCGATCGTCTTCCAGTGTGCGAGCTGCAGCCACCAGCGCCTGGCTCACCACCTGCCCGCCAAAAACACTTCTGCCACCGATATCCTGGCTTTCGCCACGAAACAGATTGTGCTCGATGGTTTCAAGGTTCAGCAGGTTTACCAGGTTCTGAATTAGGCCGCTCATGTACACTCCAGGACAATAATAAAACGCTGATCAGTTTGCGAAACAAGTGACTGCTGGTCAATAGCGAAAAGCGATGGAATACTGTCATTTCCGGTCAGGATAAAATCAGTGATCATGACTCAGTTTAGTAGAATCTGGCGCGGAAAATAAAAACGGCGCTCTGGGCGCCGTTTTTATTTTGATTTGAAGGCTGGTTGAATGCGGTCAGGTGCCGTTATAAATCAGCGGTCCGTAAGCCACAATCAGCATGGCAGTGAACATAACCGCCAGCGGTAACAGCAGCCGTTCGTGGCGCCGCCAGAAGCCTCTGTCCTTGACTTCCTCTTTGGCCTTTTCGAACTCTGCTTCACCCACCACCTGTCGTGTTAACAAGTGGTTAATGGCAACCGGTGGTGACAGATAACCCAGTTCGAAGGCCACCAGCACCAGCATCCAGAAATGCAGGGGATCAATACCCTGTTGATAAGCCAGCTGGGCGATAGAACCGGATACCAGAATGACCGCCGCAAAGGCGTCCATGGACATACCGATAATAACCAGCGCCAGACACAGGAAGCCCATGGTGGCCCACTGACTGGAGAAGAGTTCACCCTGTTCGGCCAGGCCTTGGACAAAGCCGGAATCTTCAATGACGCCACCCACGGTAATACCCAGTGCCATTACGGTGAGCAGGGCACCGATGTGGCCAGTGGTATCGGTGGTGGCCACCCGGATTGCAGGCTCCACTTTGGTTTCGCGTTCATCACCACCTTCGGATTCATATTTCAGGTGGGGTTTGCCCACGACCTTTTCGTAAATCACCAGCGCCAGAATAATCACCGGCAGAATGGTGGGGGCAGAGAATTCATCCAGGTAAGCATCGAATACCAGGCCGTACAACAACGCCACCAGAATAAACACGATGGCATAAGGTATCAGGGGTTTGAAATTGGCAAGGCTGGGTTTGAGTGCTTCGCTAATGGGGGCTACGGTCAGTTTGGATTCCTTGCCCAGTAACGAAATAACCAGGAACAGGAAAGATGTCAGGATAAAGACCTTAACACCCCAGCCGAACATCTGATCCGTTGTCACTTCTTTGTTAAGGGCGGCAATGATAACCACCAGCAGACAGGGGCGCAGTACCACACCCAGACTGCCGGTCATGGCGGTGGCTGCCAGTGCCAGCTGGCGCCGGGCGCCGGCACGGCGCAGTTCGTTATACACTACTGCACCCATAGCGATAACGATGATACCGGAGGCGCCTGTATAGGCTGTCGGTACCGCCATTAAGACTACCGCAGTAAAGGCCAGCATTTCCGGTGGCAAACGCCAGGGTTTGAAAACACTGAAAACCAGTTCGCCGATGTAGGTTTGCTTGAGCAGCATACCGATCCAGATATAGAGGCCGATCTTCATAAACATATCGGCAGCATCCATGATCTTGTCGATAAAGAGCACCATGCCCTGGGGGTTGCTCTCTTCAAAGATATAAAAGTTGGCGGAAATAAAGGCCATGTAGGCGTAAAGGGGAACAGACAGCAGAGCTTTGCCAATGGTGCCGCCCGGTTCCAGATCCTTGGCTTTCTGGAAGCTCTGGAAGAAGGTAAGCAGTGTTAATGAACCGAAGCCGATCAGATACAGCCAGCGAATATCCGCATGGAGCATTTCAGTGCCGGACTCATAACCGTTTTTAAGGAACCAGTAGGCGGAATAGGTAACGGATGCGTTGGCAATGGTCATGGCGATGGAACCCACGCGAAAATCCAGCTGGGTGGTCATCAGGCGCAGACCAATATGGTGTTTGGTCAGGGTAGTAGTAAGGGCACAGAAGAACAGCATCAGGCCCAGGAACAGGCGTTGATTCTCGCGGCCGAATTCAGACACTTTCAGCAGGAAATAATCAATCTGGCGGAACATCCGCACGTTGTCGGTAACCCTTGCCTGGTTTTCTTCCGCAATGCGATGCTTTTCCTCACACAGGGATGCCTGCTTCTGCAGGGATTCCCGTAATGCATCACTGTTGTCTTCCGGCTCGCCAAAGAGATCGCCGAACTCGTCGTCTTCGTTTTCCTTTTCCGCAAGAAGCTTTTGTAACTCAGCTTCTATGTCGGGATTGGGATCACAGGTGGGGGTGGGTATATCACCACGTAATATGTAATAGTCTTTCCATAAAAACTCACCCAGCTTGAGCAGCTGTGAGTAACCCATCTCTGAAGTTCCGAGGAAGATGGTAGTCAACAGAAGTAGTAAAACCGGAAGAGACGAAATCCATTCTCTGAGCGACCGCTTAGGTAACATATTTTATTATCCACCTAGTTGTTATTCGTAATACGCAGACGTCTGATTAAAGAGTCGGTAATGATAATACGTGCTGCGTTTTCCCGAGTGTCAATGTTGATAGCTGCAATAAAAGGATCACGATTACCGCAGTATCAGAGGCAACAACATGATTGCTGATATGGTTGCCTAACCAAGTTAGCCTGGTCGGAATGTGAGGTGCCAGGCAAAAGAAGGGTGCAATTATAAGTTTGTTGCCGGGTAGTATTCCAGTTGTTCTGGTTTTTTATTGTTATAAAAAAAGCAGGCCAGAGCCTGCTTTTTCAGTATGTTGGTAACGATTCGTTAATAAGCGTTTACCTTAACGTTTATTCCCGCTGCTTTTATTCCCGGTCCTTGGCAGTACACTCCGCCAGGCTCGAATTAATGGCACAACGCACTTTGCTGAGGAAGGTCAGCATCTTGCCATTATAAATGCCCATTTCCCTGAGTTTTATGCGGGATTGACGGAACATTTCACGATAGCCCACTTTGTCTTCTTCAGGAATATCCAGCCAGTAAGCCGGTTTGATGGCTTTGGTGCTGGCATCAATCAGTTCCTGTGAACGGTCGTACTGACTCCACACGTATTCACGGGACTTTTGACCGAAGCCTTCAGGGAACTCGGCATGACGCATGATAATCTGCAGGGTAATCTGGGCCAGGGCAAAGTTAACAATGGCACCGTTTTCACCCAGACCCTTGTAAAGTTCCAGGGCTTCATAGGCAATGGCGGGAGCAGCGATAATATCCACAGAATGGTTGTTAAACATGGGGCCCACGTTAGCGATGGAAACGCTGACAGGTGAAGCGCCTACGGATTCCACCAGTACGGCCTGGGATTTATCGAATTCAAGAATGGCGATTTTTTTACCGGACAGTTCACCAACCGTATCAATAGCGCGGTCTTTAGTGAACAGGTAAGCAGCACCGCCTGGTGCAATACCGGCAATCTCGTATTCACCGTTCACCATGTACTTGCCAAGCTTGGGTGAGGCCAGCTTTTGCAGTACCACTTTCATGTGCTTGTCGGTAGGGATGGAGCCGATGGAATCAATGGTGCCGGTAAAGCTGTTAAAGGCACGGCCGCGTAAACCGGAGATGGCAACGGCATCACATTTGCCGGCCTTGAAATCTTCTGCGGCAATTTTCTCGTCGGTGTAGGCTTTCATTTCCAGATCAACGCCCCAGTTCAGTGCGGCGAGCTTGTAGTCTTTCATAATGTCGTAGACAGGACCCTGCGAACCGATAATATCAAAGACACAAAAGGTTTTTTTGGGCAGATCCTCTGCCGCAAGTGCGTTGGAACCCGAAATGGCCAACAGGCCCGCTGCAACGGGGGCAAGTACTTTTTTTATTACTGATTTCATAATTTCATCCCGAAATAAACAAACAACAAATCAATTTATGAGGTTAAAACAGGTCATCGATATTCACATCGACATCGATGGTTTCTTTCTTGTCATCCCAGAAGGAGCCCAGTTTGCCGATGGGAGTACGGTGCCCGGTCGCTTCGGTCCATAAACGGTCAGACATCGTAAAAATCAGATCGTTCGCCATCACGTCCACCAGGCGATACTCTCGGCTGCCTGCCACGCGCTCGGCGGATTTTGCATACTGACGAATAACGTCTTTGGTCAGCTCCATGTTGGAGTCGTTGTAGGCTGCCAGTGCTGTGAGGGCAAATGACATGCGCACACCTTCGTGCTCACCGATTTGCATGGCGGTATCCATTTCTTTCCATGGATCGGAACCTTCCGGTGCAAGTCCGGGAACAACAGTCCAGAGAATGGCGCGGATTGATTTGGGCAGCCCCCACCAGCGTTCATTGCCCTTGGGCGTATCCAGACAGGCGGCGGCACGTTCTGCCTTGGGTGCTATATCTTTTGGTACACCGATCTGGCTGCCGCTCATGCCATCGGACATAACTGCCTGCAAACTCACTGCGGTGCCAAGAATCCATACCAGCTGTGCCTGTTCATCGGGAAACTGCGGACATTCACCACCGATCTCACCCATGGAACGTACCAGTGCCTGGTAACCTTTCAGGTAACGTTGCGCGGCCACGGCATGCCAGCGTTTGGCGCGTATCCGTGCATCCTGGGCTTCTTCCACGCGACGTTCATTGGTGTGGCGCATGGAATCCAGCTCGATCTCGGTGGCCCGGGTGCTGGCGCAACCACCGCCCACCATGTGAATCAGTACCGCCAGATCATCGGGTGGCTCGGTAACGGTGCCAAAAGAAAGCATTAACGGTGTCAGTGCTTCGCCTGCCACACAGCCAATACGGGTGTCATCGGTGGTGAGCAGGTAGGGAATCATCTTATCCTCCCCGAAACTGATCATGGTATCGCCGGTAACTTTATATACGACGTTGCTGCAACCTGAGAGAAATAAGGTGGACACTGCAAACGAAATAAGGACCAGCCCGCGCTTTTTAACGCTGTGAGGAATCAAGCCCATGAGAGGAACCCCCTGTTATCAGTTATTTTGAGTTTTATTATTTTGGATTAGTCAATTTTTTGAGCGGTTAACGGTACATATTTGTGATGGCTGACGCAAGATAGTGACAACAAATTCACTGATATTTATTACAGTCAGGTACAAAACTGATTTTCTTACCGCTTTATGGTCTATATCATGGTCAGCCCGTGAGCTGCATTGGCTCCGGAGCCACCCGAACAGCGTGTGCGTACCACTGGTGTGCATTACGTATTGCTGTGGCGACTACCCGGTCTGGTAACAAGTGAAATCTGCATGCTCTCTGATGATATTAAACTGAAGATTCAGTCCACCTATTCCCATTTTCTCAAGGCCAAGGGCCTTAAGCCGCGCTATGGCCAGCGTCTGATGATCGCGGAAGTAGCCAAGTCGCTGGCACAGGTGGAAACCGACAGCGAGGGCAAACGCACCAGCGAGAATCACGTCTGTGTGGTGGAGGCCGGCACAGGCACGGGTAAAACAGTCGCCTATCTGGTGTCGGTGATACCCATTGCCCAGGCCCTGAAAAAGAAAGTGGTGGTGTCCACCGCCACCGTGGCCCTTCAGGACCAGATTGTCAGCAAGGATATTCCCGACCTGCTGATGAATTCACCGTTGCGATTCAGTTATCAGCTGGCCAAGGGCCGGGGTCGCTACCTGTGTCTCTCGCAGCTGGACCGTTTGCTGTCGGTGGGTGGTGAAGATGATCCCAACATGGCCCTGTGGGAAGAGCTCAGTGCGGTGACCGTGGACAAGAAAGCTTCCGAGCTGTACCGCGCCATGGACACCGCCATTCGCAACAGCGAATGGGAAGGGGACCGGGATCAGTGGCCGGACGAAATCCGCAACGAAGACTGGTTCAGAGTGACAACCGACCAGCACCGGTGTACCAATCGTAACTGCAGCTACTATGAAGAATGTACTTTTTATATGGCGCGCAATGATATGCACCGCACCGAAGTGATTGTGGCCAATCATGATCTGGTGCTGGCGGATCTGGCGCTGGGTGGCGGGGTGGTGCTGCCGTCGCCGGAAGATACCATTTATATTTTCGATGAAGGTCATCACCTGCCGGACAAGGCGTTGAAACACTTTTCTGCCTCCGGGCACATTCGCGGCACCCAGATCTGGCTGGAAGAATTACGCAAACTCTGTGATTCCCTGGTGGAAGCTTTTCCGGCGGTACCGTCCCTGAGTCACACCAAAGACAAACTGGACGAACTGACCGGCGAAATGAAACAACAGCTGGGGCTGGTACTGAGCAGCCTGGCGCCGCTGGCCAACGAAGACGGCAACAGCGTTAATGAAGGCGGTCGGATTGTGTATCGTTTTCCCGAAGGTTGCATTCCCGATGAACTGCAGCAGCAGGGAGAAGAACTGTATAAGTTGTCCCAGGAACTGTTCAATTATGTGGATGATCTCTCCACCTGGCTGAACGAGGCACTGGATGGCAAGCATACCGATGTGCCCAGGGCCGATGCGGAATCCTGGTATCCGCTGGTGGGTACCTATGCAGCACGGGCTGGGCATGTGGTGGATCTGTGGATGAGCTTTTCCCTGCAGCACGATGCCAAAAAGCCGGTGGCCCGCTGGCTGAACTTCTTTGATACCGCTCAGGGGCTGGATGTGGAGTTATCCGCCAGCCCGATCCTGGCTAATGAAGTGCTTTCCCGCTACCTGTGGAATCGTTGTTTTGCGGCGGTGGTGACCTCGGCCACCATGATGGCCGTGGGCAGCTTTGAACGTTTCCGCATGCGTTCCGGCGTACCGCCGGAATCCCGGTTCCACGATGTGCCCAGCCCCTTTGATTTTCAGAGTGCCGCCCGGCTGGTGGTACCGCCCATGGACTTTGATCCGTCGGACACCTATCGCCATACCCATTTTCTGGTGGACTACCTGCTGCGCCACGGCATGTCCGGCGCTGTATTGGTGCTGTTTACCTCCAAGCGCCAGCTGGAAGATACCCTGGCATTATTGCCTGCGGATTTTGCTGGCAGGGTCTTTGCCCAGGGGGAATACGGTAAAGCGGAAATTATCCGTCGGCACAAGGAGCGGGTGGACGAAGGCCTGCCCAGTATTATTTTCGGGCTGGCCAGCTTTGCCGAGGGCATAGACCTGCCCGGTGAATACTGTGATCACGTGATTATTGCCAAGCTGCCGTTTTCCGTACCGGAAGAACCGGTGGACGCAACCCTGGCGGAATGGATCAAGGCCAAGGGTGGCAATCCCTTTATGCAGATTTCGGTGCCTGATGCGGCCATAAAATTAAAACAGGCGGTGGGGCGGTTGATACGGACGGAATATGATGCCGGTGTGATTTCCATACTGGACCGGCGCCTTACCCGGCGCCAGTACGGCAAGGCGATTCTGAAAAGTCTGCCCCCGATTCCGGTGGGCGATCAGTTGCCGGTTAATGATCAAGCTTAAGATAAAACTGGGTGGTGTGTTCCACGTAGCGACCCAGGGGCTCGGGCTCCAGCTTTTTCACCACTTTATGCAGCACAGCATGGATGGCAGCCTTGACGCTGTCCACGCCCATGTTCAGCATCTTTTTGGTAATGCCGCCGATATTTACCCGGTTTGACGCTTCCAGGAAAAACTGCTCAATAATGATATCCATCAGGCGCTCATAGATGCGTATGGCGTATTCCCGGTCGGAAGGATCATAGGCTGTGGAGTCACCTTTTTCGGCAAGGATGGCGTCAATTTCACCGGCAAAGCTGTCGCTGACTTCGGTCAGTATGTACCACTCGCCGGAGTCGTCATTCTCGGTGTTGTACAGAAAACCCTGCCAGAGTTCAGCCACGGACTGCAGTTCCCGGATGGGTGCCTTGCGGTAGATTTTCGAGGTCAGCGCACCGGATACCTTATTGGACGTGCTGGCACACATGTGAATCACTTTCTGGCTCATGTTGTTGAGCTGGGCGATCTCGATGGTTTGCAGCAGTAACGCATCAATGACTTCCCGGGTCAGCACATCCACAAAGGACACAAACAATTCACCGGTGCGTTTGTCGCCAGCTTCGGCAGCTTCAAGAAAATTGTTCAGGTGGCTTTTCAGCGGGTCCGAAGTGGGGAAACCAATGTAGGACTTCAATTCAGGCATGTGACAGCAGTGCTCCGGGGTGGTTTTTTTAATCAGGGGATCGCGCAAAAGTGGCCAACTCTAACCCAGGAACACTGGCTGGTAAAGAGTCACTCACCGGAAAGCCCGCGCAATTCAGGCACCGGTGAAAGCCTGTCTGACCTGCCTGAAGTCTTGCCTGAAAAGGGAGCGTTTTCAGACAGGCTGTTGAAAGCTTCTAGCACAAAGTTTTGTATTGTCCAGAAATTCAGTTTTCCACAGAAGTTGTGGATAACTTTGTGAGTAACCTTGTTAAAAATTGCCTCAGCCCCGGAAATAGCGACCTTTCAACAAAATGAATAAAAAACGATCTCAAGATATAAAGTTTAATAATATCAATGAGTTATGTATTTTGTCGCAGCATTGCAAAAAACTGATTTTTTTTTGACACTCGATTTGGATGGGGTTAAACATAGTGTGCATAAAGTGTCTTTACAGTTTGACAAAAGTGTGACAATTCACAGGATGGAGCCATCTTGATCAAGCGAGTCAGAACCCTGCTGGGCAATTCCCAGCGCCTGGATGGGGGCGCCATGTTTGGCAATGCACCCAAAGCAATGTGGCAACAATGGATCACGCCTGACGCGGAAAACCGCATCCCGCTGGCCTGCCGTTGTGTGCTGGTGGAACAGGAAACCCCAGAAGGCGACACCCGGCGCATCTTGCTGGAAACCGGAGTCGGCGCCTTCTTTCATCCACGGCTGCGGGAGCGTTTCGGCGTGGTGGAGGAAGACCACCGCTTGCTGGCGAATCTTCAGGTGCTGGGCCTGGTGCCGGAGGACATTGATGTGGTGATCCTGTCCCATCTGCATTTCGATCATGCCGGCGGTTTGCTGAAACCCTGGGAAGCGGACCGTGAGCCTGAACTTTGTTTTCCCAATGCCCGTTTTGTGACTGGAAAAAGCCACTGGCAGCGAGCGCTGAACCCCCACCCGCGGGACCGGGCTTCCTTCATCCCGGAAATCATGGCGTTGCTGGAAAACAGCGGTCGCCTGGAACTGGTCAGTGGCGAACGGCTGGACTGGCTGGGGGATGACTTTGGTTTTCATTTTTCTGATGGCCATACACCGGGGCTGATGCTCACCGAAGTGGCGCTACCGGATGGGCCAGTGGTTTTTGCCGCCGATCTGATACCGGGATCCCGTTGGGTGCATTTGCCACTCACCATGGGTTATGACCGCTACCCCGAGTTACTGATCAACGAAAAGGAGCAATTGCTGGATCACCTGATTGCCCGGAACGGGCGCCTGTGTTTTACCCATGATGCTGACATTGCCGTTGCCCGGGTGAGCAAAGACGGGGGTGGCCGGTATCAGGCTGTAGATACAGTGGAATGCTTTGAATGGGGCGGCTAGAAACCCTCAGCTGGCGAGCCGGGTATTGGGTGTCACTGGTTGCTGGCGGTATGCCTGGATTCTGGCAAAAATGGTATCGGCACAGCGCTCCCGTTTAATGTCCTGAAACAGCTTCATGGCAGGCGGGTGGCCAATACCCAGCAGACTGGTCCATTGCTTGGTGCGGTCGCACAGATAGCGCGGAGATTTATCCTGTTGCTGTGACGCCAGAAAAAAATCCTGCAGTACATCGAACACATTGACGGGGGCAGGGAGTTCTTCCCCCTGTTGATGCGCCTTGATACGGCGGGCAAGATCCGGATAGCGAATCAGCCCTCTGCCAATCATGACATCGCTGCAGCCACTTTCCTCACGGCAACGATCATAATCCTGTGTTGACCAGATTTCCCCGTTGGCAATCACGTTAATACTGAGACTTTCACGCACCTTGCCGATCCAGTCCCAATAGGCCGGTGGCTTGTAGCCATCCTGTTTGGTGCGGCCGTGAATAGTGATTTCACCTGCGCCTGCAGCTTCTACCGCCCGGGCGTTTTCAAACACCAGGGATTTGTCATCAAACCCCAGGCGAATCTTGGCAGTAACGGGTATATGCTCCGGCACGGCCCGGCGCACCGCAGCCACTATGTCATGAATACGTTCAGGGGAACGCAGCAGACTGGCGCCACCATCGTGGCGGTTCACCGTTTTGGCGGGGCAGCCAAAATTAATGTCGATGGCAGGGGCACCCAGCTCCGCGGCACGGGCTGCGTTTTCAGCCATAGGGCCGGCTTTGCCACCCAGCAGCTGCAATACCACCGGTGTGCCGGCAGGTGTTTTGCTGCCGGTTTGCAGTTCCGGACAATAGCGGTAAAACACCCGGGGTGGCAGCAACTGATCACTGACGCGAATAAATTCGGTAACGCAAAGATCAATGCCACCGATCCGGGTCAGCAGATCCCGCATAATGTGATCAACAACGCCCTCCATCGGGGCCAGTACAACGCGCATATCTGAGTAAGAATTCCCTGAAACCAATGGGCTCCCAAATGTAACTAGGAGTGCCTTTGAGGTTGCTTATTCTAAAGCATCACAGCTTAACTAACCTATAAAAAATGCCAAACAATTCATTGGGTTATGTATACGCATTTTTAATAAGCTCATCAGAAAAACGAAAACAAAATGAACAGCCTAAACAGCTTCTGTAACTTATTGTGTTGTTTTGCGTAATCTTGGCGATATCTGGTTAATCCGTATTGATTCTTGACAGTTGACTTCATACTATTGGACCCGTGTTCAGAAAGCCAAAGTTCGCAGTTGCGAAAATTTTCGAAACCCTGATCAAAAAGCGTAAAGCTCGGGTGAAGCTGTAGCAATCGTTTCAATTGGCAGTATAACGATTTGCTGATGCGCTTGGTGTTGAAAGGTTTTATAAATTTCAAAAAGGTTTCATAGACCAATACTCGATACTCCTCCGGGATGGAGTGGTAGTAAGGACACTACGAAATAATAATAACGGGCGGATTTGCAGTACGGCCTACTGATCATATTTTTACAATAAAAATTTCAGCTTATTGCTTTCTCTAGGGAGGAAAACCAATGCGACCGGATTCTATTCGGATTCTCACACTTGCCTTTTTGGCACTGTTCCTGACGGCCTGTAAAACCGTCACAGTGGAGCAGCCAACTGCTGACTCGGTGCATACTTCCGCACCTGATCTTGTATTGTCATTTCCCAGCGGCGCTCCAGACACGCTGGAAATTACCTTGAACGGCGAAGACATTACCGCCCAGTTCTCTGTTTCCGATTCCGGTGCAACCGCCACAGGCGCCAACATTGCCAGTTACCTGGTTGACGGCAAAAACGCCCTGAAAGTGGTCAAGCCTAACACGCCCACCCGCTTTTTCGTTTTTGACCAGAGCGGCCCCATGGTTCACATCACCAATGTTACCGAAGGCGGCAGCATTGGTATCAGCGGTTATGTGGAAGATCCTTCCGGTATCGCTTCTGTGACTGTTAACGGCAACAACGTCAGCCTGGATGCGGAAAACAACTTCAGCGTTTCCGTAGCCAATAATAATTTTGTTGAGTTTGTATCAACTGACACTAACGGTTATGTACGCACTCAGAATTTTGCCCGCCCCAACGTCGCCATGGATAACGCCATGAGCCTGCGTGTTGCCCGCAGCGGTCTGGACTTTGCCGTAGCTGAAATCGAACAGCTGCTGGTAAGCGACAGCCTGTCTGATCTGCTGTCCGGCCTGAACCCCATTCTGGAAGATTCCATTCTGGGTAACGACTTTGAAGTAAGCGTGCTGAGCGCCAACATTGATGATGCCAGCATCAGCTTCGATATTACCGGTTCCGGCGGTAACTTTAACCTGAGCGGCGATGTGTATGATCTGGTGGCCGACTTCAGCGTCTTTATCGATTATGTATGGCCTTTGGGTACCGGCACTATCGACGGTCAGTTCTTCCTGGATCACGCCGGTTTTAACGCCGATGCCACAGTCACTGCCAGTGGTGGTAACGTGAATGTCAGCGTGAACATGAACGACCTGGATCTGGACACCATCCGTTCCGACATCAACAACTTCCCTGACTGGCTGCTGACACCTATCTATGAAATCTTTGAATGGCTGTTCGAGCTGATCATCAAAGGTCAGGTAGAAGGTCTGGCAGAAGACAAACTGGGTGAATTCCTGGATGCCTTCCCTGACAGCATAGTGATCGACATTGACGGCAATCAGGTGAAGCCGCTGGTATCTCCTGAGTCTGTCAGCTCTCCCGGTAACGGCCTGAACATTGGTCTGGGTGCGCACATTTACGCCCTGACTTCCAATGGTCCTAACCAGGTGGGTTCTGCTTATGAAGCGGCCGGCGCCATGCCTTCACCAACCACCACTGCGCCTGGCGACTCTGCCCGCGATGTGGGTGTGGTGATTTCCGAAAACACCATTAACCAGGCACTGGCTGCTGTGGTTGAGTCAGGCATTCTGAATGTTTCCCTGACCGCTGCCGACCTGCCCGGTATCGGCGATGTGGATCCTTCCGCCAACAACGTACGGGTTCGTGTGGCTCCCACCACTGCACCGGTGATCGATCTGATCAGCGCGCAGGAAAATGGCCTGGGTCGTCTGACGCTGAACGACTTCTACATTGCTTTCGACATCATCCCCAGTGGCAGCACTGAATTCCAGACCTTCCTGGGTGCGACTCTGGACATTTCTGCCGCCGCAGATCTGGGTGTAACCGATGACAACGCCATCGCGATTGATCTGGTGGGCACGCCCACTTTCGTGATCCGCGAACTGGACGACGAAGGCACTATCCGTCTGGACGAAGCACTGGCTCAGACACTGTTTGATGAGTTTTTACCTGTCGCTCTGACGCCTATCATGAACGCCATCGGTGCGATTCCTCTGCCTTCTTTCGAGGGCTACGGTGTGAACGTCGGCTCTCTGTGGGTGGTTGATGCCGCCGGTGATTATGTGGGTCTGACCGCTGATCTGGTGAAAGTAGCCACTACCGCTGCTGCACCGGCACCCATGACCTTTGCCAACGTGGCCGGCACTGCTCAGGCTGCCAGCTTCTCCTTCGGCGGTGCACCTACTGTGAAAGGCGACACGGTTGTTATCAGCGTGGGTGGTATTAACCCCTCCGAAGGCGACCTGCAGTTCAAGTACTCGCTGGACGGCGCTCCCTACGGTTTGTGGAAGCGTGGCGACGAGATCACTCTGTACGGCGTTCGCTCCGGCGATCACACAGTATCCGTGTGTGCCCGTACTGCACTGCTGGTGGAAGATCCGGACTGTGCAACAGTGGAGTTCACTGTAGAGTAAGTTTCACAACGCACGTTGTGTAAAAACGAAAAAACCGGTCTCAACTGAGGCCGGTTTTTTTATTGGATCAAAAAAACAAACACGCCCGGAACAGGGCAGGCGCGCTGTCAGATATAGTCTTCAATCAGGGTGCGGACCTTGCGGGAAGGGTTAACCAGACTGAAACCGGCATCCACCAGCTCAACATCCTTATCCGGTTTGCTCCAGCGGCATTCGGCTTCTAAATTGATGGTGCCCAGGTGATCCATAATGCTCACGTCTTCCACTGCCAGATGGTAAGTGCGTTTGTCTTCCACCGGTAAGTGGCTGGTAATCAGCATGCCGTTTCTGGACAGGTCCACCACATGACCAAACAAGGTGTCGTTTTCCCGATCAAACACCCGCAGGTAATACAAAAGATGGGTTCTTGCTTCTCTTCTCTGCTCAATCATTGGGTTTCTCCCGGGAGCAACTCAGACAGCAATCACTTGAGTTGGTTGGTATTAATAAAAAGGTAGCTGGTGTTAAAATGAGCGTCAACTTCACCATTTAGGCTGTTCAGGTCAATTCACCGGCCGGAACGGGTCGTATTCTTATTCAGGAGTGATTTTGCGGTGCTAACGCTTTTACACCGTTTGCAGGGGGCGTCGGGGGGCAAACCTGTTCTGGTTGCGCTGCTGTTCCCGGTGCTCTGTGCCTGGTTGTACTGGGCAGGGCAGGGATTGTATGCAGCAGAGGAAAGGCCCCTGGCCATTGACAGCGGCAAGGTATCGGCCGCTCTGGCTATCCGTTATCTGAAACCGGAACAGTCGCATCTGCTGATCGAAGATCTGTTACCGGGCAGTGTCAATCCGGACAATAACATCACCTGGAATCGTAATTATCAAAAGGTGCCCAACTTTGGTTTTGGCCCCACCGCCATGTGGTTCTGGCTGCCCATTGAAAACCCCGGCAGCAAGGATCTGGAACGTTTTATTGAAATCCGTAACCCGGTGCTGGATGAAGTACTGCTTTATCAGGTGGGTTCGGTGGATAAGCTGGTGTCCCGGCAGGTGAGCGGTGATCGCTACCCCATGAAGGAACGCCCGGCCGATCACCACAACCTGATTTTTCCCATCGAGATTCCCGCCGGCGAGCGCCAGGATCTGTATTTCAAAGTCATGACGGACGGCTCCATGCAGCTGCCCATTTATATCTGGGATCCACGTACTTTCCATCAGTCGGATCAAACCCGGCTGCTGGGCTTTGGCATCTTGTTCGGGGTGCTGGTGGTGATGGCACTATACAATCTGTTTGCCTACACCATGCTCCAGGATCGGGTGTTTCTGTATTACTCCCTGTATGCGCTTTGCCTGGCATTGTTTGAGGCGGCCATTAACGGCTTTGGCAACCAGTATTTATGGGGCGACAGTGTCTGGTGGCGGGAACACAGTGTGGTGTTGTTTGTGCCGTTGTTGCTGGGGTTTGCCAGCCTGTATGCCCGCAGTTTTCTGCAACTCAAATATGCCAGGGAGTGGTTGTACAAGCTGTTTGGTGTCTTCTTTCATGCCGGCTTGATTTGTGCAGTATTGTCGGTGCTGCTGCCTTATTCCATCATTATCAAGATCAGTGCCACTCTGGCGTTTCTGGTGTGTGTGCTGTCGGTGCTGGCGGGGGTGTACCGCTGGCGTACCGGTTATGTGCCTGCCCGTTATTTTATTCTCGCCTGGGCCTTGTTCCTGTTGAGTGTGCTGGCCTTTGTGGCGGGCAAATTCGGCCTGATTGCGCAGAGTGACTACAGCGAACATGCCATGCATTTCGGGGCGATGTTCGGTTCCATTGTCTCGGCATTTGCGCTGACCGACCGGCTTAACAGCCAGCGCCTGTCCTATATGGAAGCCCAGAAAAAAGCTTTGCTGATGCAGCAGGCGGCAAAGCAGGATCTGGAAAAAACCGTGGATGAGCGTACCCAGAAACTGCAGGAAACCCTGAGCCAGCTGGAACTGGCCAATGAACAGCTGCAGTCCATTTCCATGCTGGATGGTTTAACCGGTATCAAGAACCGCCGTTTCTTTGATGAGAAAATGGAAAGGGAATGGGGGCGGGCCATACGCAATAACCAGTCCCTGGCCTTGCTGGCCATTGATATCGATCACTTCAAACAGTTCAATGATTCCTATGGGCACCTGCTGGGGGATGAATGCCTGAAGCATGTGGCGAATGTGATTCAGGAATCCATTGCACGGCCTTCGGACGCAGTGGCTCGCTACGGTGGCGAAGAGTTTATGGTGATCTTGCCGGAAACAGATATTAACGGTGCCATGCACATCGCGGAAGAAATCCGCCATGCGATTGAATCCCGTTCCTTTGCAAGCGAGGGTGAAACCTACCGGTCAACGGCGAGTATTGGTGTAGCCGCCGCCCGGCCCATTTACGGTTCATCCTGCCAGAGTCTGATATCTGAATCGGACCGTGCGCTTTATCAGTCGAAAAAGCGGGGCCGCAACTGCGTTACGGCGTTTTGATTTTTCCTCAGGATGTAGCGCTGGCCTTGTTGTCCAGCTGGGTGCGCCATAAATCAAACAGGTGCTGAACGTCGGCCACCAGGTCTCTGTCATCTGCCAGTGTCCAGGCGTAGATGGTGCCAATGGCCAGGTTCATCAGCAGTTCCAGTAACGTCTGGTTGGGAATGTCGGGAATCAGTTGCTGGTCTTTCAAGGCATCAAAAAAGGCGTCGGCAAAGGGAGCGTTTTCTTCTACCACGGTTTTGTGCAGCTTCTGAATTTCCGGCATGAATTCTCCGGCTTCCTTGATCAGCACTGTGGAAAAGGCCTTGTTGGAGGACAGAAACCGGGCCATGGCCAGGCAGGTTTTTTCCAGGCGGTCAAACGGATGGCCGCCTCCTACCAGATTCTGCAGGGCAATATTACGCAGGGCGTGAAAGTTTTCTTCGACGATTTTCAGCAGAATATCGTCTTTGCTTTCGAAGTGTTTGTAGATGGTGGCTTTGCCCACGCCCGCCTGCCGGGCAATGGTTTTTACTTCGGCGTCCCGGAAACCTTCTTTGGCAAAGATATCGCGGGCGGCTTGGAGAATACGGTTTCTGCGTTCCAGATTTTCAGCCATGGTATGGGTTGGTCAGTGTCAGTCGGTGAATTTTTATGGGCCAGTATAGCACGGTACCCGACGGATCAGTTGTGGCAGGGATCCGGGCGGGTTGCAGTCTATTCCGACAGGGTCTTGCCCAGTTCTGCCCGGCTGGAAGCTTCCGCGGGAATATGCTTCATGGCTTTTACCTTGTTCAGCCTTGGTAGCAGCCCATGGTCGTTACACAGTTGAATGCTCAGGCCGGGGCGGGCATTCAGTTCCAGCATCAGTGGGCCTTTTTTCTTGTCCAGTACAATGTCCACCCCCAGATAATCCAGGCCGGCGATCTCATGGCACTTGGAAGCCATTTCCAGAATCTGGTTCCAGTGGGGAATGGTTACCCCCTTGATATAGGCGCCGGTATCCGGATGGGTTTCCACAATTTCATTCTGGCACACGCCAAAAGTGGTTTGCCCCGTGTGAATATTAACGCCGGCACCGACAGCACCCTGGTGCAGGTTGGCACGGCCATCGGATTTACGGGTGGGCAGTCGCAGCATGGCCATGACCGGAATACCGCGAAACACAATGGTGCGGATGTCCGGTACACCCCGGTAGCTGATGGTTTGAAATACTTTGTCGAACTGTACCCGGTATTCGATGATGGCGGAGTCGGCCGCACCACCAAGGCTGTACATGCCGCTTAGGATGTTCGACAGGTGATACTGGATTTCTTCCCGGTCGATCAGGGCATCATTGGATTTGCGGTACAGGCCGGTGGGGTTTTTACCGGCAATCACCAGAATGCCGTTACCGCCGCTGCCGTTGGCCGGTTTGATCACAAACTGGTTCTGATCCGCCACGATGGTTTCAAAGTCGTGGGTCTGTTTTTCCAGTTCAATGGTGCCGTAGAGTTTGGGTACCGGTATGCCATGGGCAATGGCCAGACGCTTGGTGGCTCTTTTGTCGTCCACCAGCGGGTAATTGGAGCGTTTGTTGTAGGGCATAATGAAATCAGCATTACGCTGGTTCATGCCCAGAATGCCTTTTTCACGCAGTACGCGCCAGGGCAGTCTCACGACGGCTCCTTCAGCACCGAACGAAAGCGCCACAGTTCCGTGAGCCGGTAACCGGTATAGCGGCCCAGTAACAGAATGGTTGCCAGCACTACCAGCAGCAATTCCGGGAACACAAACACCAGATGGGACAGGGTTTCATTGCTGATAACCAGGTATCCCAGGCAGGCACCCAGCAGGCTGCCCAGTCCACGGGTCACTGCTTCTCCAGGGCCGTGTTCTTCCCAAATCAGCGACATGCGTTCAATGGTCATGGCCAGGATCACCATGGGGAACAGGGCGATGGACAGGCCACGATCCAGCCCCAGCTGCGCACTGAGTATGGAAAACATGGCAATGATCAGAATCACAATGGTCAGCACGGCTGCCAGCCGGGGTACCAGCAGCAGTTTGAGCCGTTCCAGATAGAGCCGCAGCATCAGACCAATGGCCACCAGAATGGAAAACATGATAACGCCCCAGAGCAGCTGGGTTTCCCGGAAGGCCAGGGCGATCAGAATGGGCATAAAGGTACCGAAGGTTTTAATGCCGATCACGTTACGCAGGATCACAATCATCAGTGCGCCCAGGGGTACCAGCAGAATAATGCGGTAAACGTTCTGAGTGTGGACCGGCAGCGCAAACAGGGAAAAATCCATTACCGCCGAATCCACCTGTTTGGCCCAGTGTTCCGCCAGTGACACCTTGGTACGTGAATGGCGGGCGATGGAAAATTCCACCTGGGCCGGCTTGCCGCCCTGAACCTTGGTGAGCGGGTCGTCGCCTACCCGCCATGCCAGAATGTTGGAATGGTAGCCTTGAATAGCGTTGGTGGGGTTGAAGGCGATCCATTCCTCGCCGTTGTATACCTCCAGCCAGGGCTTGAGGCTGCCGTGTTTGATGCGATCCTGCAGTTCCAGAATATAAACGATGCGGGCGGGGATTCTGGCGCCGGCAAGAATCCGGATAATTTCCCGGACCCATTCGGTGCTGCCGACGCCGGCTTTGTTGATGATGGAAACGTTTTCATCGGGTTCCGGGCTGATGAGCCGTAACAGCAATTCCCGGGTAAAGGTTTCCGTATCAGCGGAATGCTCGCGGACTTCGTCAAGAATGGCGCTGATAGCCGAACCCAGTGGCTCTTTGTATTCGGGGACTTCAGGGTAGGTGGGGATGGGCTGGGTACGCTTGCGGTGACTGGCTTCATCGGCCGCCAGTTCACAGCGGTAATAAAGTACCTGCTTGTCGTTGGCCCGTCGTACGGCCCAGAGGGCTTTGCGGTTGATCTTGTCGTATTCCGTGGCCAGGCCGTAACTGCTGGAAATAAAATCCTCATTGAGTTTTACAAAGCCGGGCGGGCGGTGGGGAATATAAAACTCTGCCTTGGCGGGGCCGCCATTGGCCTGAAAGGATACGCGTGCCTCTACGGTCCAGACGTCGTTCATTTCTGCGGGCAGCAGCGGTAGCCCCAGTTCGGTATTTTTATAATAAACAAGACACACTGCTGCGATAACCAGAACAAGGGCAATGATTTTTATCTGAAGATCTTTCACCGGATATTATTTTTCTGTTTGTGACGGTTTTGTTTCGGCCAGTGTATCCTTTTTGGCGTCTTCAGGCGAGGGCGGTTCAACGGTGGCAAGAAAAGTTTTACCCGGATCCACCAGCGCCACGTCTTTCAGAAAACGCCTGCCCAGCAATACAGGGTAGATGAACTTGTGGCGGTTTGTCAGGCTGAACTCCGCCTGGTGCTCACGACCACCAATATAGATGGGGATGGTGACCACATAACGCCGTGCGCTTTTTCTTTTATGACGCTTGATGCGTACCGTGCGCTCCACCGGGCGTTCAAAGGTCAGCTTTACCGCCGGTTTTTCCGGGTGGCTGCGCCCGTCTTTATCGACATAGGCCTTTCTGCCTTCACGCTCAATGGTAAAACGAACCCATTCGTTGCCATCTTTTTCAAAAGGGGTGATGTCCCGGGCATCAATGGATGAGGTTTTGGCACCGGAATCCAGTTTGGCTTTCAGTTTGGTGTAGGTCGGCGGGAAATAGACATTTTCCACCCAGCCCATGATGCGTTTTTCAACGATGTCTTCGTTACTTTTGCTTTTGTCATCCCCGGCATGGACCAGACTGCTGCAGATAACCAGCAGCAAAAACGTTGAATATCTGAATAACTGGTTAAACACATTATTCTCCATTGAGTAGTGATGCACCAATTCCTGTGACGGAGACACACTAACACAAAAGGTTATGGCCTGGCTGTGACTCAGGTGGTTTTCGGCCGGCTATTTTACATGGATTTTGCGAAAGGTCAGGTTGATTCTGTGGGTTACCGGCAGCCGTGTTTTGGCCACCTGATGTATCCAGTGGTGCTGGGTTGCGCCGGCCATAATCAGCACATCGCCATGGTTCAGATCCAGATGAAGTGGCGGGCGACTCCGGTCCCGGGGCTTCAGGCTGAAGCGGCGATTGCAGCCAAGACTGACTGAAGCAATCACCGGGTTACACCCCAGTTCCGGTTCGTTATCGCTGTGCCAGCCCACGCTGTCGTTGCCGTTCTGATACAGGTTGGCCAGCAGGCTGTTATAGGCGACGTCTGTCCGGTGACGGCCATCCCCAAGGGATTCCATGTCCTGCCGGATCTGATCCAGTAGCGGGGTAAAGGGGGTGGGTTGTAACTGGATGCCGGAGTAGGAGTAGCTGGCTTCGGGAGTACCGAACCAGGCCTGCAGGCGCGGAATGGGGATCAGTTTTCCCGCAATACGGATATTGTCCCGGCGCCAGGGAATCTCCTGATACAGGGTATCAAAAAGGTGTTGTGCTGATGCGGTATGATAAAAGCCGCGATACAGGGTCAGAAAACAGCGCCCTTCAGGGTCCAGATCGATAGACTCAGGTATGGTGCCAGCGTTTGCTGACGGTTGTTCCGGCGTCTTCTGTTCTGGAGAATTCTGCTCTGTTGTAAAAAGGTCCGTTGTAAAAAGGTCCGGTTGCATATTCCGCTGTTCAAAAAGGGCAGGGGGCTGTGATGTTCAGCCTATGCCCGTTCACCGGGTGTTGCAAGCGCAGCGCATGCGCGTGTAACAGCATGCGCTCTGATGCATTGGCAACGGCGTCCGGGGCATAGAGTCGGTCGCCCACAATGGGAAGCCCCAGGTATTTCATATGCAGACGCAGCTGGTGAGAGCGCCCGGTGACGGGATAGAGCCGCATGCGTGCTGAATCAGGGTGCTGTTCCAGCAACTCAAAACGGGTGACGGAATGTTTGCCCTGGGTAAAGTCCACTTTCTGCCGTGGCCGGTTGGGCCAGTCGGTGATCAGAGGGAGCTGTACCTGACCCCGGGACAGGCAGGCAGTGCCCGCACCAACCGCAATATATTCCTTGTCGGTTTGCCGCTCCCGGAACTGCTGATGCAACTGCTTTTCCACGGCTTTGGATTTTGCCAGTATCATCACACCGGAGGTGGCGCAATCCAGGCGGTGCACAATATGAATGTCGCCGTACTGGTCCCGTGCCCGGGTGGCGATGGAATCCTGATGTTCAGGTTTGCGCCCTGGTACTGATAACACCCAGGGCGGCTTGTCCACCGCCAGCAGGTGCTCGTCCTCGTAGAGAACCCTAAGGGTTTCTGTCACGGATCAGGACTGCACGGAAACCATTACCCGGATCGCATCCAGCGACACCCGGGCATTGTCCTGCATCAGGCGCAGGCCTTCATCGCGGTTGCTGATCAGTGTGTCGATTTCTTCAGGATCAATGTTGGGATTGGTTTTCTGTAATGCCTGCAGGCGTTCGATCTCACTGGTCATCTGTTCCTGATAGGCCTGCATGGCCTGCTGCTGTTGCTGGGCAAAAGCTTCGTGGGCAATGCTGCTGCCGTTTTTTACGCTGGCTTCAATCTCGCTGCGATAGTTTTTGATAATGGCAGCCACCAGTTCGCCCTTCACATTTTTTAACTGCTTGTCGAGGGTTTCCAGGGTGACCGCGGTAGACAGGTTACGGCCCTGCTGGTCCAGCAGAATACGAATGGGTACCGGCGGCAGGTAGCGGTTCAGGCTCAGGCGCGCCGGTGCCGGGCAGTGAATCACAAACAGCAATTCAATCAGCAAGGTGCCTTCTTTCAGTTGCTTGTTTTTCAGCAGGCAGACACTGGCTTTGCCTTTTTCGCCGGTAATCACTTTTTCCATGGCGCCGTGAACCATGGGGTGATCCCAGGTCAGGTATTGCACTTCATCCCGGCGCAGGGCAGTGGCCCTGTCATAGGTGATGCTGGTGCCGTCTTCATCCAGATGAGGAAAGTTTTCTTCCAGATCGGTACCAGGGCGAATCAGTTCCACCATGGCGGACAGTTCTTCGCTTTCCACGCCGTACTGGGAAAACAGGTGATCCATATAGTGAGACAGGGAATCGTTGTAATCCAGGTCCTGTAATGCTTCCAGTACCGGTTCAACGGACTGGTCTCCCTGGGAGTGCAGTTCCAGCAAACGGTTACGCCCGTGAATGAATTTTTCGTGCAGGGTTTCCGCTTCTTTGTGGGTGGTTTCAATGAAAGCTTCCAGATCGGCCTCTGCCAGTTCACGGAACTGCTGTTGCAAGTGGTTGTACACCACGCTGCTGGTAGAGGAGGTTTTCACAAAGGCGTTCAGCCCTTCGTCGTACCAGCGGAACAGGCGCTCCTGCAGGCTGTCTTCAAAATAGAGTGCGTGAATCTGAATATCCTGCTGCTGGCCAATGCGGTCCAGCCGCCCGATACGTTGTTCCAGCAAATCCACCGGCATGGGCAGATCAAACAGCACCAGATGATGACAGAACTGGAAGTTGCGGCCTTCGCTGCCGATCTCGGAACAGATCAGGGCCTGGGCGCCGGTTTCTTCTTCGGCAAACCAGGCGGCGGCCCGGTCCCGTTCAATGATGGACAGCTTTTCGTGGAAGGAAGCGCAGAGTACGCCGCCACGCAACGTCAGGTGTTTTTCCAGCGCATTGGCGGTTTCCCGATGGTGACAAATGATCAGCACTTTTTTGCCACGGTTGGTTTTCAGAAAACTCAGCAGCCAGTCTACCCGGGGATCAATGGTTACCCAGTCTTCATCCAGCATGGTGTGTTCCGGGTAGAGCTGTTCTTCCCAACTGTCGCAGGCCAGATAGGCCTGGGGTAATGTCAGCGGGTATTCGTGCAGTTCACGAATGGGGAAATCGGTAATGTTGTCGCGGGTGTTGCGGTATAGGACCCGGCCGGTGCCCTGGCGGTCCAGCAGACGGTTGGCCAGTTCGATCTTGTGCTGGGACGCATCGGCTGAAGCTTCGTCGTCTTTCAGAATTTGCTGGATCAGGGTCTGGCTGGAGTCATCCGGCAACAGTTCGTTCAATCGCGCGAGATCCGCTTCTGCCACCTTGTGGTGAGCCATCAGATTTTCGGCCGCTTCGGCGACCTGCTCAAAGCTTTCCTGCTGCTGGATAAAGGCGTTCAGGTCATGATATCGGGCCGGGTCCAGCAGGTGCAGCTGGGCAAAGTGGCTCTGGTGGCCTTCCTTTTCCGGGGTAGCGGTGAGCAGCAGCATGCCTTTCGCCAGGCGGGAAAAGGTTTCCACCATGGTGTACGCAGGGCTGGCTTTCTCCGGTGTCCAGGCCAGGTGATGGGCTTCGTCGACTATTAAAAGGTCCCACTCGGTCGCCAGGGCCTTTTCCTGCCATTGGGGGTTGTCCAGCAGGAACGGCAGGCTGCACAGCACCAGCTGTTCGGCCTCAAAAGGGTTGTCGGTGTCCTGGCTTTCACAAATAGCCTGGCATTGCTCTTCGTTAAAAATGCGGAAGGCCAGGTTAAAGCGGCGCATCATTTCCACCAGCCACTGATTTACCAGTGGTGTGGGTACCAGAATCAGAACCCGGCTGATCTGCCCCTGCACCAGCAGGCGGTGAGTGATCAGGCCGGCTTCAATGGTTTTACCCAGGCCCACTTCATCCGCCAGCATTACCCGGGGCTGCATGCGCTGAGTCACTTCCCGGGCAATATGAAACTGGTGGGGAATCAGGTCCACCCTGGGGCCCATCAGGCCCCGCAGGGGGGACTTGGCGTATTCGCTCTGGTGATCCCAGGTGCGGTAGCGCAGGGAAAAGGTTTTGTAGCGGTCGGTCTGGCCGTGGAGCAAACGTTCGATGGGGCCGGCATGCTCACTGCTGCCCACCACCTGGGTTTCCGGCAGGGTGGTTGTTTCGCCGTCTGCGGTCTTCAGCTCATAGAACAGCAAACCGCCTTCATCGTGGGACTGCAGCACTTCGTAGGGCTCGCCGTCCAGGTTTTCCACCGCTTCGCCGGTGCGGAACTGTACCCGTATCAGCGGTGCATTCTGCATGGAAAAGGTACGGGTGGCTTCAGAGTCCGGAAAGTATATGGTTACCATCCTGCCTTCCGTCTGGGTCACGATACCCATGCCCAGTTCCGGTTCTGCGGTGTTTGCCCAGCGCTGGCCTACCTGGTAGTGGAACTGTTGATTCATGTAGTGAAGCACCTTTTCCTGTTCTTGAGCGTTGATTGGGTGGAATGCCTTCCCGACACCCGGGGGCCGATTTTACCGGAAATGCCTGCCCATTGGGAAACCGCAAATGTAACGGATTTGACCCCAAGCTTTTGATGGTAAACAGAATATGTTAAAAGAGTGATCCGGTTTATCCGCCTGACCGAAGCCTGATAGAAAGAAGCCTGACAGAAAAAAGGGAAGTTCACACCATGCATAAAATCAGAACCTACAATGCCATTGCCGTAAAAGGACTGGAGCGTTTTACCCGGGACAAATACGAAGTGGCTAGCGAAATCGGCTCGCCGGATGCCCTGCTGCTGCGCAGCTATAAACTGTCGGAGGATGAAATCGGAGACTCCATCAAGGCTATCGGCCGTGCCGGCGCGGGCGTTAACAATATTCCCGTGCCGGCCTGTACCCAACGGGGTATTCCCGTGTTCAACGCCCCCGGCGCCAATGCCAATGCGGTGAAAGAACTGGTGGCCTGCGCCATGTTGTTGTGTTCCCGCGGTATTGTGGAAGGCATCGCTTACTCCAAGAGCCTCACCGGTATCAGCGATTCTGCCGAAATGCACAAGCTGCTGGAAGCGGAAAAGAAAAAATTCCGCGGCTCTGAAATTGCCGGCAAAACCCTGGGGGTGGTTGGCCTGGGAGCCATTGGTTCGCTGGTGGCCAAAATGGCGTTGCGCCTGGGTATGCGGGTGATTGGTTATGACCCGGCCCTGTCGGTAGACGCCGCCTGGCGCCTGCCCAGCGAGGTGGAGCGCATGGAAAACCTGCAGGCGCTGGTATCCCGGGCTGATTTCGTCAGCCTGCACCTGCCGGTACTGGACAGCACCCGTGGCCTGATCAATGCCAATATGCTCAGCGCCTTCAAGGAAGGTGCCTGCCTGCTCAACTTCGCCCGCGGTGAAATTGTGGATGTGGATGCGATAGTGACCGCACTGGAACAGGGCAAGCTGCGCCGCTACGCCTGTGATTTTCCTGAGCCGCAACTGATTCAGCGGGACGACGTGATTCTGATGCCGCACATTGGCGCCAGCACCGATGAAGCGGAAGAGAACTGCGCCATTATGGCGGCGGACCAGATTATCGATTTTCTGGAAAACGGCAATATCCGTAACTCGGTGAATTTCCCCGCCTGTTACCTGGAGCGTACCGAAGGCTACCGTCTGGCTATTGCCAACCGGAACGTGCCGAAAAAGCTGAGCCAGGTTCTGGATATTCTGGCGGACAAAAATATCAACGTGATTGATATGCTGAACAAAAGCCGCGATGAAGTGGCCTATAACCTGATTGATATTGCCAATGAGCCCGACGATGCACTGTTGAACGAGATTCGCGGTATTGAAGGCATTATTAATGTACGGGTGGTGTAAACACACCTTGCGCCGGGGCCGTGGCCCTGGCGTGATTTCGCCTGCTGTCGTACCTTCTCTTTCCATTAGCTCTATCAGCTCCATCAATTCCATCATCCCCGTGCTCTGCAGGCTGTCTTGGGGAGCGGGTCAGCATGCTTTACGTTCTTCGTTACTAATTCATATAGTGTTAACAGGCTCCTGATGCCAGGATAATCCATGCCTGAAATCAGTGTCGTCAGTCAGAAGAGTCAATGAAGTCGTTCAAGTCTTTCCTGCCCATCATCCCGTGCCTTTTGGCTGTGCTGTCGTCAGCGGCTTCTGCCCAGCTGGCGCAGAATATAACGGTGGGCAACGCCAAGGCGTTAGCGCTGGCCAATGCTGTCACCGCGGATCCGCCGGGTATTGATGCCATCCATTTCAATCCTGCCGGCCTGGCGCTTCTGGCAGGCCGCCAGTACCAATTGAAACTGGTCACAGGGCAATACCAGATAGAAGACAGGATCACCCGCTCTGACTATCTGGACAACCTGCTGGCAGACACGGCCTTCGAGGAAACCCTGGAACCCGGCACAACCCGCACCACCGATGTATCCGCCATGCTGCCGTTTTTTGGCCTGACGGAATTGCCCGGGGTGTTCTCGCCGCTGGGCGGGGTTTCCCTGACCACACCGGATCAGCGCTATACCTTTGCCACCGCCGTCTATGCCCCCATGATGGTGGGCTATCACCGGGAGCGGGGTAGTGTGTCCCGGTATCAGGGCAATGAACTGGGCTTTACTCATCTCACCTATTTTTCACCATCCCTTGCCTGGCGGGTTAATGAGGAATGGTCCCTGGGTGTAGCGGTGCTGATGAGTTACAGTGGCATTGGCCTGGATATGGATATGCGGGTTACCAATGAGTTTCTGGGGGCGGTGGAATCTTTGGGACGTGCCGCCTGTGACGGCAATCAGCCGCGGCCGGTGTGGAGCGGCGTGATTGATCTGTGCCAGGGGGAGTTCGGCCCCTTTGCACCAATCGGCAGTATTCAGCTGGAAGTGGAAGACAGCTTTAACCCGTCCATGAATGTTGGGGTGTTATGGCAACCGGTGTCCTGGTTTTCCTGGGGATTGGTGTATCAGATGGAGGCCAGTACCCATCTGGAAGGGGAGTACCGTTTTCGTTACGCGCCGGGCTGGGTGGATTTTTTTCAGGGGCTGAACGCCTCATTGGTGGGGTCGGTTATTTCTCCGCTGATCCCACAGGGCGTGGCGGAAGAAGGTGGCGACGCCCGCCTTAACTTTACGCTGCCTGCCCATGTGGCCACCGGAATCAGCCTGAACCTGTTTCCTGAATGGAAAATCAATCTGGATCTGAAATGGACCGATACAGCCGCCTGGGACAGCTTTACCCTGGAGTTCGAGGATCCTCTCGACTTCACTCCGGCCATGGCGCTGGTGGCATCCGATGCGGTGTCCGCCACCTCGGTATCTTTTCCTCTGAACTATCGCAGCACCTGGAGTTGGGCCCTTGGGGTGGAATACCAGTATTCGGATCAGTGGGTGTTGCGGGGTGGTGTGGAAGAAAGGCCCAGCGCATTGCCGGACAACGCCCAGAATTTTATGGCGCCTTTTGGTGATGCCTGGTTGCTGGGTGTTGGTTTTGGCTATCAGCCGGCGCCCCACACAGTGATTGATGTGGGGCTGGCGTATCTGTCGTCCTCAACCAGCAGTAAAGCCAGCGCCGATCGTTTGAATGAACCGGGTGTGTTCTACAATCCTTACGCCGGTTACGATCTGGAGAGCCGGGTGGATGTGGTGTTGCTGGAGTTCAGCTATCAGACGCGTTTTTAGATTTTAAACATCGGCAACGGCTTTAACGGATGATGCAGCAGATTCCTGGCGGTGAGCCGGGTGAGCATGCTGTGAAAGCCCAGGTACGGAAAGGCCTCGCGGATCTGTTTAATGGTGTGTCGTGGCAGTGAAAACGTCATCAGCCCCATGGAGACATCAATCCAGTCGGCTTTGCGAAAGGTTTCCACCAGCGCTTTGTTGTCGCCGGCATAGGCGGTGATTTTATGGTGCTCCATAATCATGGCGCACACGGCATGGCTCCACTGGCTCTTTCCTTCCCGTACCAGATAATTGTTGGCTCGGTACTGGCTGGGTTTCAGGTAATCAAAGGTATTGTCCAGCCAGATGCCTGCATCATGGAAACAGGCAGCAATCATCACCTGTTCCAGTTGTTCCCGGTCAAGATCGGCCAGTTGATTGCAGTGATTCACTACCCGATAACAATGGTTGCGGTAGCGATCCAGATCCCTGCCCAGTTGGGGTTGCCACTGTTTGAAAAAATTTTCCATTAAGGAATGGTTGCGGATAAGTTCCATAGTTTACTGCTTCCTTTTTTAAAGAATGCCTTCCCAGTATTCCCGGGTTTCCCGGGTGGGGTCAGATTCTACCCGGATTTCCTCGTTAAAAATCATCACCTGGCGGGATTTGGTATCGTAGCCGGGCCAGGCGCCCACTTCATCGGTGCCCGGATTGTCGGAGCGGGCAAAGGCAATCCAGCAAGCCTGCACGCGGTCGCTCAGCCAGCGGGCCTGTTCACCACCACCGGTAAGAATCTGGCCGATACCACTTTGCACACCGCCAAACACGAAGGGAATATCTACCGCATGGCAGGCGCCGAAGATACCCTTATCCCACTGAAAGCTGAAGGCATACACCTGCTGGCTGTGTTTGCTCTGGGCTGCGGCAATGTTCAGGCTGGGAATGCGGAACATGCGGTCGGTTTCAAAGGCGCTGTACATGTCAATGTAATCGGCCTCCGCATTGTTGGCGCGCACTACCTGTTCATACAGGTTGGCGGTTTTCTCACCCAGGCCGGGCACGCCCCGCTCGCATAATTCGATCAGCCCCAGCTTGTCCAGGTCGTGGTATTTTTTCTGGGCCAGGGTGGAGCCGTCCGGCCCCGGTGTGTGCAAAAACAGGTTCCATTCATCCCGGGCGTAGCCCACCAGTAAAGGAATATCGGCGGCCGCGCCATCTTCAATAGCCGTAATGGGAGGTTGGGGAATCAGTTCACCATCCACCAGGGGCATAAAGGCCATGCCGATCTGGGTAACGGTCTGGCGATGCAGGCCACGATCAATCACCACCTTGGCGCAGGCGCGCTGGGCTTTCAGTAATTGTTTTTTGTTCAGTTCCCACAGCTTTTGCGGATTATCCGGGTCAATCTCTGCCGCCTGTAAAAAGGTCTGGGTGATTTTACGGGCATCGGCTTTGGTAAGCACGTGGTCGCCGGAACCACTCTGCACAATGGCCCGTTTAAACAGCGGCCGGGCAGTGGGGCAGGCCATCAGGGTGGCCACTGACATGGCGCCCGCCGACTCTCCCATAATAGTGATGTCATTGCCGTTGCCGCCAAAGTTGTGGATGTGTTCTTTTACCCAGGCAATGGCCGCCATCTGATCCAGCAGGCCGTTGTTATTGGACACGCCGTGGCTGTCATCAATCACGCCGTCCAGGTGCAGAAAACCCAGGGCACCCAGCCGGTAGTTAATGGTCACCACCACCACATCGCCATTACGGGCCAGATCCCGGCCGCGATAAATCAGTTGTGCACCGGAGCCGGTGGCATAGCCGCCACCGTGAATCCACACCAGTACCGGGCGCTGCTTGGTATCGCATTCCGGGGTCCAGATATTCAGGTACAGGCAATCCTCGCTGGTGTTGCCGATACCGAACATGGAAATTTCTTCCTGAATACAGGCGTCGGCAAAGCGGTTGGCATTGCGTACGTCTTCCCAGGGTTCGAGAGGTTGTGGCGCCTTGAAACGAAGCTCGCCCACCGGTGGCCTGGCGTACGGAATACCACGAAACTCTTGAAATTCTTCATGGCTGATTCCCTTCAGCGGACCCAGTCCGGTCTCAACGATAATGCTCATTAGTAACCCCTTACAGCCTGGTGTTTTTATTCTTTTATGTTCGGAGAGAAGGCTAAGTTTTTACGTGGACAGGGAAAACTGCAAGCATTGACCGCCTCTTTGTCGATAACTTGTTTGTTTTGGTGTGTTTTTGCTCGTAAATCATCCAATTATGACGAAAACACGGTGAAATAATGTCAATTTTGCCGCTAGGTAATTCACCGTTGCAGCTATTAGAATGGTCGGTCACGCTATGGCGACCATCCAGAACCACACAAATCACGAGTACCCAGATTCATGACGCAGTCCGTATCCACCGATTTATTGTTCCAGCCCTTTGTTACCGAAAAACTGACACTGAAAAACCGGGTGGTAATGGCCCCCATGACCCGCAACTTTTCTCCCGGTTTTGTGCCTGGTGATGATGTGGCAGCCTACTACGAGCGCCGTGCCAAAAACGAGGTGGGACTGATTCTGACGGAAGGTACCACTGTGAATCAGATTTCTTCTACCGGTTATCCCGGTGTACCGGCATTTCACGGTGACGCACTGGATGGCTGGAAAAAAGTGGTAGATGCCGTGCATGCCGCCGGTGGCAAGATTGCGCCGCAACTATGGCATGTGGGTACCGTACGCAAACCCGGTGTTGGCCCGGATCCGGATGCCCCGGGTATTGGCCCTTCCGGTATTTCCTCCAAGGGCAAACGCAAGGCCAAGGAAATGTCGGACAGCGAGATCGCCGATTGCATCGAGGCCTTTGCCCAGGGTGCACTGGATGCCAAAAATCTGGGTTTTGATGCCGTGGAGTTTCATGGTGCCCACGGTTACCTGATTGATCAGTTTTTCTGGGAAGTTACCAACGAACGAACCGACAAGTACGGCGGCAGTCTGGAAAAGCGTCTCCAGTTTGCCATTGATATTTTGCAGGCGGCCCGCCAAAAAGTGGGTGATGACTTTCCCTTTATTCTGCGGTTTTCCCAGTGGAAACAGCAGGACTACACGGCCAAACTGGCGCAGACTCCAGAGGAACTTGAACGGTTTTTATTGCCATTGAGTGATGCCGGTGTGGATATTTTCCACGCCAGTACCCGGCGTTTCTGGGAGCCGGAGTTTGAAGGCAGCGATCTTAATCTGGCGGGCTGGACCAAAAAGATTACCGGCAAGCCTGCGATTACTGTGGGCAGTGTGGGGCTGTCCTCTGACTTTATTGAATCCAATTTTCTGGATCAGTCCGGCGAAGACGTGGCCTTGCAGAAGCTGGATGATCTGTTACAGCGCCTGGCCCGAGAAGAGTTTGATCTGGTGGCCATTGGCCGTGCCCTGTTGCAGGACCCGGAATGGTTACGCAAGGTCAAAGAAGGCCGCGTTGATGAACTGCAGGAATATAACCGGTCGTCCATTGCCAAGCTGTACTGACGCAACCGGAAAGGAAGCCTGATTGGAAAACGCACACGCCAAGCCAGCCACTACAGATAGTGGCAGTGACCCGCAACAGTCACTGCCATTACTGACAGACTCCCATAAAACCAGTGCTATTCGCTTTATTTTTATGGCGATCATGGCGGTGAGCATGGGGCAGACGGTGGTATTCGCCATTCTGGCGCCACTGGGCCGCGAAGCCGGGCTGGTGGAGTTACAGATAGGTGCCATTATTACCTGCTCATCGATCACGTTTTCCCTGTTCAGTCCCATCTGGGGGCGGGCCAGTGATCGCCTGGGGCGCAAGCTGGTGATGATTATCGGTTTGCTGGGTTATACCTTCGGTACCCTGATTTTTGCCTCTGCGTTTATGGCCGGTTTTGCCGGCTGGCTCACCGGTACCCTGCTGTTTGTCAGTCTGGTGGCTGCCCGGGTTTTACAGGCCATTGTCATGTCCGCTACGTCCCCTGCAGCAACGGCCTATATCAGTGATATCACCAGCTTTTCGGAGCGCACCTCATCGCTGGGTAAAATCGGTGCGGCGCATAATGTGGGTACCATCATGGGGCCTGCCATCGCATCGCTGGCGTTTCTGGGGCTGCTTATGCCTTTGTACGCAGCGGCCACCTTTACTCTGGTGGGGGCACTGCTGATCTTTTTCAAATTGCCGTCGCTGCCACCCCAACCACAGGTCCATGGCGAAAAGAAACGCCGCCTCAGTTATTTTGACCGGCGTATCTTTCCCTTCATGCTGATTGGCGTATCCATGTTTACGGGGTTTGCCATTGTGCAGCAAACTCTGGGTTATTACGTGCAGGACGTGCTGAATCTGTCGGCGGAATACACCATGCAGAGAGTGGGGGCCATTATGATGGCGTCGGCGTTTGCTTCACTCTTTTCCCAGTGGGTACTGGTGCAGCGCCTTAAGTGGCAACCCACCCGGTTAATGCGCCTTGGGCTCTGTTCCATGCTGGTCGGTTTTACCGGACTGATTTTTTCCCATGACTTCTGGCATTTTATGGTGGGCATGCCCTTTGTGGGATTGGGTATGGGTATGGCTGCTCCCGGTTTTATATCGGCAGCCAGTATGGCGGTGGAACCCAAAGAGCAGGGAGCGGTGGCCGGGCTGACCAGTGCCGGGCCTGCCCTGGGATTTATTGTGGGGCCAACGGCCGGCGCCGCCTTGTATCAGGTATCCAATCATTTGCCCTATACGGTAACAGCCGCCTTGTTTGTGCCCCTTATTTTGTTTGCGCTATTCAAGCTAAAATAGCCGGTTCTGCAGGGCCTGTTCGCAGGCCCTGATCATGCACCCTGCATCAGGAATTGGTTCATGTCTCTGAAACACGTACTGCTGGTGGTTCTGAAAAAGCGCAAATCCACCGGTTATGAAATTACCAAGTGGTTTGACGGCCCCCTGGGTTACTTCTGGCACACCAGCCACCAGCGGGTGTACCGGGCCCTGGCAACCCTGCACAAGGATGGCTGGGTGGATTTCGAGGTAGTACAGCAGGACGACAAGCCCGACAAGAAAGTCTACGAGCTGACAGAGCAGGGCAATGAAGCCCTGCATCGCTGGCTGGACACTCCCCTGAAATCCCAACCCATCAACGAGGCTTTTCTGGTAAAGCTGTTTGCCGGCGAAGAGGCTGATCGCAAGTTGCTGCACGATGAGCTGCTGCGCCAGTTTGAAGAGCACGAAGCCCTGATCCGCACCTATCGCAAGATCGAGCAGGAGTACTTTCCCGAAGGTTTCACCGGTGAGCCGGAAAACGACATGATGTACCTTACCCTGCGGCGGGGTTTTTACCACGAGGAAGCTTCTCTGGCCTGGTCAAAAGAGGCCATAGAGGTGCTGGAAAAACTGCTGGTCTGAACCCTTTATTTCCCTGAACAACCACCGTTTATCGGTTTTTATTTTCATATCTGGTCGGTTTTCTTTCACATTTGTTCTTCTTTGCTATATTGGCACGACCGTGCGCATATTGGGTTAACCGATTTGCACGGTCAAACTTATAAGAAAATAAGGGTGAATAATAATGAAAAAATCACTGATTTATGCCGCATGTTTTTGTCTGGCCGGGTTGGGAATAACGGCCACTTCCACAGCATCCGCCAATGAGTGTCCGGACTACACCTCGGTGGAAAACGCGCCTTACCTGTCGGGGCCCAGCAAGCGGGGGTTCCGTAAATTCCGCAACACCCTGCTGAGCTGGTTCTATGAGCCTTTTCATATGGCGCACGACCAGATAGTACGTGAAGGGCAGTATGCCACCGTGGTTGGCAAATTCGATTACGATATCGTGATCCACAAGGACATGGAGTATGAGTATGTCCACACCTACATTTACGGCACCGGTTACAATCAATGGCAGTATCTGGGTCGTTACAAAACCAATTCCGACGGCAAAATCTATGTGTCGGTACCGCCCCAACAGGAAGGGGATTATGTGGTGCGCATGATTGTTGAAGGTGATCTGTCGTCCACCGAAGGCTACGTCACAGTCGTTCAGCCCGGTCGGGAAACGGTGCTGTTTGATATCGACGGAACACTCACACTGAATGACTTTGAAGCTGTAGGCGAATACTTTGGTGTGGATACGGCTGATACCCACAACTACGCGCTGGACACGGTTCAGGCGTATGTGGATAAGGGTTATCAGATTGTGTATCTGACCGGTCGGCCTTACTGGGTTGCCAAATCCACCCGGCGCTGGTTTGATCGCAACGATATGCACCGCTGGCACCTGCGCATGAATGCCGACAGCGACAACCTGCTGGATTTTGAAACCGAGCAGTACAAAACCGACTACATCAACTATCTGCGCAACAGCGTTGGCCTGAATATCGTGCGGGCCTACGGTAACGCCGATACGGATATCGGTGCCTATGGCGCTGCCGGAATCAGCAAGGCGGAAACCTACATCATCGGTGAGCACGCCGGTGAGGAAGGTACCCAGCCATTGTACGGCGATTACAGCCATCACCTGTTCACCGTGGTGCAAAACACCCCCTATGCTGACTGCAACTGACCCGGTTGCAAGCAGCTTTGACTGAAACAGGCCCCGCATGGGGCCTGTTTCATTTCAGGGCCCGGATTTGTCTGGCAATGAAGCCTGCTGCAATCGGTGCTAATCTTTCAGCAGTATCTGCAAAGGGCACAGCACAGGAATGGCATGATGAATAACGAGTTTATGGCAGCGGTCAAAACAGCCAACGACCATGCCCGGGAAGTCGGCGCCATCAAAAGTATCGGTACCAGTGTCAGTATTTTTGAAGACCAGGGGATTCCCTTTGTGGTGCGGGTGGTGGAAAACCTCGCCCGCAAGGAAAAGAATGCCGCCAGCAATCCTGACAATCCTTTTCTTCCCTACGATGAAAACCTGTATGTGACCGATGTGTCCGACACCCACGTGTGCCTGTTGAACAAGTTCAATGTGATGGACCATCATCTGCTGTTTGTTACCCGCCAGTATGAATCCCAGCAGTCCCTGTTAACCATCGAAGACTTCGATGCACTCTGGTTTGGCCTGCGGGCTATGGACGGGGTGGTGTTTTATAATTCCTGTCCTGTTGCCGGTGCCAGCCAGAAGCACAAGCACTTGCAGATTGTGCCTTGCCCGTTGGGGGGTGATAAGGCGGACGAAGGGGTGCCCATTACCCGCTGCTTTACGGAACCCAGCGACGAAGACGTGATTTGCCATTCCTCCCGGCTGCCGTTTTCCCATGCCTATGCCCGGGTGACGCCTCCCAGAGGGCGTTCCGACCGGGAATGCGCAGAAGGACTACGGGAGCTTTATCTGGCCATGCTGCAAACCCTGGGTATCTGGCAGCCCCACGCCGATGGGCCGCCCGCGCCCTATAATCTGCTGGCCACCCGCCGCTGGCTGTGGGTGGTACCCAGAACCCGGGCCGAGCATGAGGGGCTGGCCGTTAATGCCCTGGGTTTTGCCGGCACCTTCCTGCTCAAGCATGCCAGCCAGGTCAATCAGCTCAAACAGCTTGGCCCGCTGCATTTACTGGAATCCGTCGTGCGCCCCTGATGTTCCCCCGTGAGCTTGCACCGGATCAGGGCGGAATTCTGCATCAGTGCTAACCTTTCATTTATGTACGGCTATTCCTTAAGTGCGGGGAAATGGTGAGATTTCTTTTTAATTGGTGGCTTCTGGTGGTTCTGGTTTCCGGCATCGGCAATGCGCTGGCCGATGACCCCTTGCCATTGATGGTGGTGGACCAGGAAGTCTACACCCGGGCAGTGGGGGATTTTGCTCTGGTGCTGGAAGATGAAACCGGAGAGTACGGGATTGACGACATTATTACGCCCCCCCTGCAGCAACGTTTCCAACCGGCGGAAGAGGGCCTGGAATTCGGTTTCAGCAGCTCGGTGTTCTGGCTGAAATTCAGTGTCAGGAACGATTTGCCGGACATGGCTAATCTGGTGCTGAATGCCACCTATCCGCTGATTGATAAAATGGTGCTGTACCGGCAAACTCCGCAGGGCTTTGAAGCCCAACCGCTGGGGGACAGCTTTGCCTATCACCAGCGCCAGATTGACCTCACCAGTTTTGCCTTCAAGCTGCAGCTGCCTCCCGGCGAAACCGACACCTTTTACCTGGCTATAGAAAGTACCAGTACGCTCTCCATTCCCCTGACACTTTATACCGATCATGCCTTTTTCGAATACCTGCACGATCACCAGACCTATCTGGGGATTTTTTACGGTATCTGTTTTGGTCTGCTGGCCTATAACCTGTTTCTCTATTTTGCTATCCGGGAAAAAAGCTATATCTATTACGTTGGCTTTGTGCTGGCTAATGCTTATATCGCTTCCTGTTTCGATGGCTTTAATTACCGTTTTCTGCCGGAGTGGATTTACTACCAGGGCGTGGCCATTTACGTGTCCATGTGTATTACCATGTGGTTTGCCTGCCAGTTCACCCGAGTTTATCTGGACACAGCCAATGCCATGCCCCGTATTGACCGCATGTTTCAGTTCTTTGCCATGGCAGGCATCGCGGGAGCCGTTGTGGTATCTGTCATCCCTTCGCGGGCGATATCCGTACTGATTCTGGTGACCATTGCATTCGCCATCATTTCTTTTCTGGTGTCCGCCTTTATCCGGGTCAGGCAGGGCTATGGGCCGGCGCGATTGTTCCTGCTGGCCTGGCTCGTTGTGCTTTCACCAATTTTCTTTGGCGTGCTCAATGCATTGAAAATTCTGTCGCTTCACGAATTCACCCCTTACTTTCACAAGATGGGGGTGGCCGGGGAAATGATCATACTGTCTCTGGCGCTGGCCAATCGTATTAACGTGCTCAAGGCCTCCGAACATGAAGCCCGTGAAAAAGCGAATCAGGCCAGGGCGGAAACCAAAGCCAAGAGTGAATTCCTGGCAAAAATGAGCCACGAAATCCGCACACCCATGAACGGCGTGCTGGGTATGTCGGAACTGTTAAAGGAAACGCCCCTTAAACCCAACCAGATTCATTATGTGCGTACTATTTATAATTCCGGTCAGGCCTTGCTGGGAATCATTAACGACATCCTGGACTATTCCAAAATCGAAGCGGGCAAGCTGGATCTGGAAGCAACGGAATTTAATCTGGAAGACCTGATTGATGAATGTGTTTCCGTGTTTGCCTTGCGCTCTTCGGATCAAAAGGTGCCTTTGATTTCATTGCTGGATCCGAAGGTACCCAAAATGGCCATCGGGGATCCCACCCGCTTGCGCCAGATCATCATTAACCTGTTGGGCAACGCCTTTAAATTTACGGAAAAAGGCGAGGTGCAATTGAATGCCAAACTGGAAAAGCAGTTTGATGACAAAATGCTGGTGCGTTTTGACATTGTGGATACCGGTATCGGCATCTCTGCCGAAGCCCAGGCGCGCCTGTTTGAATCTTTTTCCCAGGCGGATTCCTCCACCACCCGCAAGTACGGTGGCACCGGGCTTGGCCTGGCCATTTGCAAACAGCTGGCGGAACTGATGGGCGGAGAAATTGGTGTTACCAGTGAACCGGGCAGAGGGTCCACTTTCTGGTTTACGGCCATCTTTGATATTGCGGCCAATCAATCCGTGCAACAGCTGGAAGATGCACTGAAGGTTCTCAAAGGCAAACATGTGCTGGTGATTGATGACAATCTCCATGTAGTTCAGGTTATCCGCACCCTGGCAGAAAGCTGGGAGATGAAAGTGTCAGCGGCCCATAACGGTGAGTCCGGACTGGCACTGGCCAGACAATTGCTGGCGGACAAGGTCACTATCGACATTGCGTTACTGGATCTGGAGTTGCCGGATACCAATGGTATTGAAGTATCCCGGGAGTTGCTCAAAATGGGGGGCGATACCTTCCCCCATATTCTCATAACCTCCGCCCGCAATCTGCCGCAGCGCTCGGATCTGGAGCATTCCGGTATTTCGGTTGCTATTGAAAAGCCCATGCCCGCCAGCCATTTGCGACGCCAGCTGGCCCGGGCACTCAGTGATCAGTCGGACGCGGCAAACCGCTGGTTCGAGGAGAACATCGAAACGGCGGACTTCGCCCGGCTTAAAGTCATGGTGGCGGAAGACAATAACGTCAACCAGCTGGTGGTGCTGGGCATGCTCAAACGCCTGAATATCAAGCCGGTGATGGTCAGTAACGGGTTGCAGGCCGTGGAAGCCTACAAAGCCGAAGATCCACCCTTTGATGTGGTGTTGATGGATTGTGAAATGCCGGAAATGGACGGTTACGATGCCACCCAGCAGATTCGTTTATATGAGCACGACCTGAAACACCGGGCAGTGATTCTGGCGCTGAGCGCCCATGCCATGGCCGATCACCGGCAACGTTCCCTGGATTCAGGAATGGATGATCATATTTGCAAGCCGGTCACCATGGAGAGCCTGCGCGAAGCATTGACGGAAGCCATTGAAAAGCTGGGCGACAGTTAACCGGCCAGTTTTCAAGAACAGAACTATATGTTTAGATGTAGCTAATTGTTCGGCTGGGAATTTTTATGAATACGGAAAAAGTTGTTTTCGCCTTTTTTATTGTATTGGCACTTACCCTGAACTTTGGCTTTTTTATCGGTGATGTGGATGACATTACCCATCACAATATTTACGAATTATATGCCGCCCTGGTGATCAGTCTGATCGCCACCCTGCTTAAACTGGGGGATCGCACCCACATGGGCGCCGTGCTGCTGGCCACCAGTCTGGTGGCGGATCTGCAGCTTATTTGTGCTGCCATTATCTGGGGCTGGGCGGGCAATGTATCAGAAGCCGGCATTTCTCCGGGCACAGTGGCCAGTATTGTTTCCCTTTCCGGCGGCGCACTGCTGGCCAATATTCTTTCGGTGATTCTGCTGATTGTCGAAACCGTGATGGTGCGTCGTTGAACGGCATTAATTACGTTGCATTTCTGTTTTTGCGGCGCCTTCGTGCGCCGCTGATTCTTTTGATTGTCGTGTACTCGGTGAACATGCTCGGGTATGTGCTGATCCCCGGTGTGGATGGCGACGGCAATCCCCACCACATGACCTTCTTCGATGCCTTTTATTTTGTCAGCTTTATGGGGTCCACTATCGGCTTTGGTGAAATTCCCTACGAGTTCACCAATGCCCAGCGTTTCTGGACCATGGGGGCCATGTACAGTACTGTCATCAGCTGGCTCTACAGTATCGGTTCGGTAATTGCCATCATGCGCGACGAAGCCTTTATTCGTCTGGTCATGCGTACCCGGTTTCGCTACCGGGTAAAGGCCATCCGGGAACCGTTTTACCTGGTGTGCGGTTATGGTCTTACCGGGAGTGTGGTCATCCAGCGTCTGGTAAACCGTGGCGTGCGTTGTGTGGTGATTGATATCAGTCCGGAGCGGATTGAGGCCATGGACCTGGACAACCTGGCCTTTGATGTTCCCTGCCTGTGCGCCGATGCGTCGGAACCGGATGCGCTGGACGATGCCGGTATCGAGCACCCTCATTGTGTGGGGGTGTTGTGCCTTACCAATGTGGATCATGTAAATCTGTCCGTGGCCATTGCCAGCAAGTTGCTGGTGCCACACCGACTGGTGATCAGCCGCACGGAAACCGAGGAATATTCCCGCAATCTTGCCTCTTTTGGCACCGATCACTCGGTTTATCCTTTCGAGATTTTTGCGGACTATCTCAACACAGCCATACACAATCCATATCGCCACCTGATACACGACTGGCTGGTGAGCCCCGAACACCGCCCGGTGTCCAGTGCCGGTAAACCCAAGTTCGGTACCTGGGTGATCTGTGGCTATGGCCGTTTCGGCAAGGCCCTGAAGAACTGCTTTGACCTGCATGATGATGTCAGCACCGTGATCATCGAGCCCAATCCTGATCTGTACCGCGACGTGCCCGACGGGGATCTGGTGGTGAGCGGTCTGGGTACCGAAGCATCCACGCTCTTAGAAGCGGATATCAAGGACGCCGTGGGCATAGTGGCGGGTACGTCTGACGATGCCAACAACCTGTCCATTATCATGACGGCCCGGGAACTCAAACCCAAACTGATCACCGTGGCACGCCAGAACAACCGCCTCAATACCAGTGTGTTCCGGGCCGCCAAGGTGGATATGATCATGGATCCCAGTTCGGTGATGGCCAATCACATCTTTTCCCTGATCAAGGCCCCTCAGATGATTGCCTTTCTCAACGAAATCCGTAACCAGAGCGAAGACTGGTGCGAAACCCTGGTACATGATCTGGACGAACTGGTAGGGGACCGGGAGCTGGACAGCTGGACCCTGAATATCACCAAAAAAACGGCTCCCGCCATTTTCGGCAGGCTGGCTCACGGCGAGGATATTCCCCTGTCCACCCTTTACGCCCATCCTCTGGACCGGGGGCGAACCCTGCGCTGCAAGGTGTTAATGATCCGGCGGGATGGCAAGTATATCCTGACACCCGACCCTGACTTTTGTCTGCGCATAGAGGACCGCCTGTTGCTGTCCGGTCGTCGGGGTACCAGTTACTGGATGTACTGGGCACTCGAAAATGCCCAGGTATTAGGATACATTCTTAGCGGTGAAGAAGGCAGCACGGGATATTTCTGGCGCAAGCTGAAGCGTATCCAACAAAAACAAGGTGAGGCATGAAGAAACTACCCACGATTGCAAACACAATGTCGCCGTTTCCCTATTCCATTGATGCGGAGTCCACCATTGCCAACGCGGCGGACATGATGAAGCAGCACGACATTCATCACCTGCCGGTGACAGAAGGTGATGAGCTGGTCAGCGTGATTTCCAAAAACGAGGTGCGGCTGGTTACGGCGCCGTTTTCCTCCCACGCTGACGCCCGGGATATTCTGGTGAAGGATGTGTGCAACCCGCGGGCTTTCAAGGTGGATATTCACGATTCCCTGGAGTACGCCCTGCGCCTGATGGTGGACCGGGGCATTGGCTCGGTGCTGGTTACCAAGAACGGCAAGTTATCCGGAATTCTGACTCACACCGATATCTGTAAAAAATTCGCCGAGCTGCTCAATCAGCTCAAGCCCAATCCGGATGGCACCGACGCAGCCTGATGAAAATCACCAATCCCTATTTTGACCCTGACCGGCCCCATCACAAACCCAACGGTTTCCGGAATCCGGCAGGCAGCCCCCGAGGGCGGCGCCTGTCGGCAGAGCTGGCCCGTGAGGCAGCCCATTTTCTGGGGGAGATGCGGCGCATGGTGCGGGATCCTTACCCCTTTCCCGATGACCATGTCATCCCCGAGGCAGATGCCCTGGAGCACTACGACAGCCTGCCTGAACCCTATCGCCTCACCTGGATAGGGCACGCCTGTTTTATGGTGACCTTTAACGGCATCCGGGTGCTGACGGACCCTTACATGAGCCCATACGCCTCACCGGTGCCCCTTAAAACCACCAGGCGCCTGGTGCCTGCCGCCATAAGGGAAACCCGGTTGCCTCCCCTGGACCTGATTCTGATTTCCCATAACCACTATGATCACCTGGATAGCGTGTCCCTGAAGCGCCTGGTTCAGGCCCATCCTCAGGCGCAGGTGGTGGCGCCGCTGGGGCTGAAAGAGCTGCTGCTACGCCTTGGGTTTACACATATCACGGAACTGGACTGGTACGACAGCTGTGAACGGGCCGGGGTGGAGATTCAGGCTGTCCCTGCCATCCATACCTCCAAGCGGGGTATCGGTGACACTAACCGCAGCCTCTGGTGCGGCTTCCGTATCAGCAGCGGGGATCGCTCCGTGTATTTCGCCGGCGACACGGCTTATGGTGAGGTCTTTCAGGAAATCGGCGCTCGCTGTGGCGGGTTTGATCTCGGCCTGGTGCCCATTGGTGCCTACCAGCCCCGGATTCTCATGAAACCAGTGCACTGCACCCCGGAAGAGGCCATTGCCATCGGCCGTGATATCGGGGCCCGCCACCTGGTAGGCATGCACTGGGGCACCATTCGACTCACCACAGAGCCCATGCTGGAGCCCCGGGACCGGTTTCTGGGGGCTGCCGACACGCTCAGCCGTCAGGTTATGAAAATTGGTGAGACTATTTCCTTCTGAACCTTCTCCTTCTGAACCATTTCCTTCCAGATGCAGCGTAAACCAATAACTGAGCCCTACAATCGGAGATTCTGTCCTACACTGAAATAGATAGACTCTCCGCTTGCAGGCCCTGAATGATCGTAGGTACCAATCTGTTCACACAACTTCTTGATTTTACTGATGAAGGGATCATCCTGGTGGATCTCGACAGCGGTAAAGTTGTGGATGTTAACCAGTCTGCGGCCAACTATATTCATCATAAAATTTTCAAGGCGGCGAGCTTTTCCTGGGCGGAAGTTTTTCCGGAGAGTGCCCGTACTCTCGAAGAGGCCCAGGCCGCCTTGCTGGCCAATCCCTCCATGATGGTGACCCGGCCCCTGCAGGTGCGCTCTTCCAGCAGCATGACGCTGGTGGTGCGCCTGGGAAAAATCTCCCAGCCTGACAAAAAATGCCTGGCGATCCTGCTCAAGCCTGCCTCTGGTGAGCAGGGCCGGATGGCCCGCCTGAACCAGATCTATTCCGTACTCAGCGAAACCAACAAGGTGGTGGCCAACAGCCAGACCCGGACAGACCTGTTTGAATCCATTTGCCGGATTGCCGTGGAAATCGGTGGCTTTCGCATGGCCTGGATCGGCATCAATCACGGCAAGCAAATGATTCCTGTGGCCCATTTTGGTGATGACCAGGGCTACCTGAAAGAAATCAAGGTAACCACCGATGGCGCGGAAACGGCCCAGGGCCCGGTAGGCCAGTCGTTTCTGCAGAACACTATCTGTTGTGTGAATGACACCACCAACGACAGTGCTTTTTCCGCATGGAAGAACGCCGCCAGCAAACGTAATTACCGCTCACTGGCGGCATTACCCATTCGAATTCAGGATCAGCCGATAGGTGTGTTCGCGCTCTATTCCCCGTTCACGGATCACTTTGACGCTGCCATGCTGGACCTGCTCAAGGATATGGCCAGTGATCTGGAACTGGGCCTGCACTGGATAGACCAGGAAACCAAACGGCTGGAAATGGAAGGCAAGTTCCGGCGCTTGTTTCAGGCCATTGAGCAAAGCGCCACGGCGGTTACCATTACCGATTCCAGTGGTGTGATTGAATACGTTAACCCGCATTTTTGTCAGCTGACGGGTTACAACCAGACCGAGGTGATGGGCCTGACCCCGCTGGAGCTGGCTACCGGTCCGGAAGGCCGGGTGGCCTACGCAGAAATTCAGCAGAACCTGATCAGCGGAAAGGAGTGGCGCGGTGAAATCTGTAATCGTGCCAAAGACGGCAGTGAATTCTGGACCCTGCAGCATATTGCCCCTATCCGCGATGAGCAGGGTGAGGTCACTCACTTTGTCAGTACCGCCTCCGACATTACCGAGCTGCATCATGCTCAGGAAACCATCGAAAAGCTGGCCTATTTTGATGAACTCACCAGCCTGCCCAACCGGCGCATGTTCTTCGACCGGCTGACCCAGTCCATCATAGGCGCCAGACGCAACAATGAAACCTTTGCGGTCTGCTACCTGGATCTGGATGGTTTTAAAAATATCAATGATTCACTGGGCCATGAAACCGGCGACCTGCTGCTGGTGGAAGTGGCGAATCGCCTGAAAGAAAATGTGCGGGCCAAGGATACGGTGTCCCGTCTTGGCGGCGATGAATTTACCCTGATATTAACCGACGTGAAATCGCCCGATGATGCCTCGGTGGTATGCCGCAATATTATCAGCGCACTGGCCCTGCCCATGGAGCTGGCGGATACCCGGGTGGTGGTAACCACCAGTATTGGTATTGCCATTTACCCGAACGACGGCACCGAGCTGGATGACCTGACCCGTCATGCCGACCTGGCCATGTACCATGCCAAGGCAGCGGGGCGGAACAACTATCAGTACTTTACCGCGGAAATGAACCACAAGGTGCAGGCCCGCATGGCCATGGAGCAGCGGTTGCGCCGGGCGATTGAGCAGCAGGAATTTGTCATGCGCTATCAGCCCATCATTGATGCGGTGGATGGCGCCATTGTGTCGGTGGAAGCGGTAGTGGAATGGTTGGAAAACGGTAAACTGGTACCGGCAGAAACCTTTATGCCGCTGGCGGAAGAAACCGGGCTGATAGCCGAGATAGGGCAGTGGGCGTTACGTCAGGCCTGTCTTGACTGTCTGCACCTTAACAAGCAAGCCATGCTGGATGTAAAAGTCAGCATCAATATTTCTTCCCACCAGTTCCGTAACCGCAATCAGCTCATGTCCTGGCTGGATGAGTTACTGAAAAGCACCGGCGTTGCCAGCCGCTTGCTGCAGTTTGAAATTAACGAAAGCATTCTCAGTGAAGACGTTAAAGCCAGCGTGGATACCCTGCGTAAAATCCGCAGCCGCGGCATTACCCTGGCAGTGGACAACTTTGGTATGGGTTACAGTTCGCTGCGCTATCTGAAGCGTTTCCCTGTAGACATTATAAAAATCGATCAGTCCTTCGTGCGTGATGTGGTGGAAGACGAAAACGATGCCGCCATTACATCGGCCATTATTGCCCTGGCGCATCAGTTGGACTTCAAGGTATTGGCGGAAGGGGTGGAAACCCGCAAGCATTTGCAGTTTCTGGAGCGGTACTGGTGTGACTTTCTGCAAGGAAGTTATTTCAGTCAGCCGATAACGGTGGACCAGTGTGTGGAGTATATCAATCGTAGTGTGGAGCAAATTGGTTGAGGTTTAACGGGTGGCTATACATCATCAACTGCAGGCAAAAATTGAAGCTCTGATTTCCAAAGAACTGGCGGCGCAGCTGGAGGAATTCCTGGAGGCCATCAGTGAGGATTACACGCAGTCTGATAAAGCGCTGCTGGCGCTCAAGCGCACCTTCGATTTATCCGATTCGGAGCTGCAGCAAAAGTACCGGGTATTATATGAAGAGCAGCAGGCGCTGCAGCAGGAAAAAGATCACCTTGCCCGCTATGCCGAACTGGTCACAGCTACGCTGGAATCCTCCCAGGATGGGATTCTGGTGATCGATATTCAGAACAGCCCCATGTATTTCAATCAGAAATTTGTCTCCATGTGGGGGCTGAATGAGCCCTGGATTCGCAGTTCCAGCGTAAAAGACATTTACGAAATATTACGTGTGCAACTCAAAATACCGGCGCAGTTTCTGGAACTGGTGAACTCGGTAAAAGACAAGGAGTCGGCTCCCAAACTGGCGGAATACGAGCTCAAAGACTCCCGTATTTTTGAAGTTTACGTGGTGAAAGTGGAAAAGGTGGGTATTGTCTGGCGCTTCCGCGATATTTCGGAAAAGCGCAAGCAGGAAGAGCTGATCCGCTATCAGGCTTACCATGACGCGTTAACCAATCTGCCGAATCGTACACTGTTCAATGATCGCTTGTCCCACGCCCTGAAAAAACGTTCCCGTGACCGCTCCAAACTGGCAGTTTTTTATCTGGATCTGGATGGCTTCAAAACCATTAATGACAGCCTGGGGCATCTGGTGGGGGATTCCCTGCTGGTGCAGGTATCCCGGCGACTGGTGGAAACCCTGCGGGGTGAGGACACAGTGGCCCGCCTGGGAGGCGACGAGTTTATTATTCTGGTGGATACCGTGGAAAGCCATGCCGACGTGGTGCGCATGGCCGAGCGGGTATTGCAGGTGATCCAGAAACCTTTTTATCTGGAAGGGCAGGAGCTGTATATCTCCACCAGTATCGGCGTGTCCGTGTATCCGGATGATGGCGAAACCGAAGAGCTGCTGACCCGCAATGCAGATATTGCCATGTACAAGGCCAAGGATCAGGGGCGCAACTGTTTTCACTTTTACACCACAGCACTGGAACGGTTGGCCAAACACCGGCTGTCACTGGAAACCAAGTTACGTGCTGCGGTAAAAGCCGGTGCTTTTGAGCTTTATTACCAGCCCAAGATCTGCCTGCAGAACATGCGGTTGAAAGGCTTTGAGGCATTGTTGCGCTGGCACGATGAAGAACAGGGTTTTATCGGCCCCGATGTGTTTATTCCCGTGGCGGAATCCACCGGCCTGATCATGGCCATTGGTGAATGGGTACTGAAAGAAGCCTGCCGCCAGGCAAAGCTCTGGGCGGACCAGGGTTTTGACGATATTTATATCGCCGTGAATTTATCTGCCAAGCAATTCCAGAAACCGGATCTGGTGGAGCAGGTATTGCGCCTGATCGATGGCGCGGGCATTGAGCGCAAGCAACTGGCGGTGGAAATTACCGAAAGCATGGTTATGCATAACGTCAACGGTGCGGCGGAAATTCTGAAACGTTTTCAGGACGAAGGCATTCTGGTGTGCATGGATGACTTTGGTACCGGCTATTCGTCGCTGAATTATCTCAAGTCACTTCCTATTGATGTACTCAAGATCGATCGTACCTTTATCAAGGATGTTACCGAAAGTGAGGACGACCGGGCCATCGCATCGTCCATTATTACTCTGGGTCATAACCTGGGGTTGAAGGTGGTGGCGGAAGGGGTGGAAACGGAAGACCATGTGAAGTTTCTGAAAGAACACAAGTGTGATATTGCCCAGGGTTTCCATTACGGGAGACCGTTGCCTGCCGCAAAGGCTATTGCGCCTTACGGCAATAACCCTGATACCGGCGAAAGCTAGTAAGCACCTCTGGCAATCAGTTTCAGGGACTGGCAAACGGCCGGTTCAAACTCCATTCGGAAAGGGCTGAGTTCCGGCTTTTCCATCACTTTTTCCACCCGCTCATTGGGGTTGGCCAAAGGCCAGAGGCCTGCCACTAACGCCACAATACTTTGCATGGCGGGAATCAGGTTTTGCTGTTTGATGCCAGGCAGGGTTTTGTGTACGGCCTGCATCAACCGCATACCCATCTGCACGGATTCCAGTTTGAAATTATAAAGCAGTGACTCGGAAATATTCTGTTCCAGTACCGATGCCAGCACGCTGATCAGCTGGCACATTCGGGGGGCGGCGCTGAGCCTGGCCGCAATGAGTTCTGCCACCTCATCCACGTTGTCGCTGCCGGCATAGGGCTCCAGAGCGATTTCAATATCGTCCAGCCACTGGTTCCAGTCATCTTTCAGCAGCTGCATGTAAATATCTTCACGGCTTTCGAAATAGCGATAGATGTTGGACTTTGCCACGCCGGCCTTGCGGGCAATACCATTCAGGCTGACTTTTTCAAAGCCATCCTTTTTCAGCAGCTGGGCTGCCGCTTCCAGAATCTGGGTGCGACGCTGCTCTTTCTGTTCCGGCTGCCGGGCACGGATAAATCGGCATTCTGACTTCATAAAAACACTTCAGGTTGAGATCTTTTAAACCTATAACAATCCGCAGAAAAATCAATCACTTAATTGACAATTAACAAATTCCCTGCGGTCACCCCGGTACTCGGCTGTTGACAGGAGACCGGTGGTCTCTTAAATTGGCGACCAGTGGTCTTTAATTGTAGCCGAGTTAACCACAACAATCATCCTCGCTTTATACAAGCTCGCGAGCGGGGATGACTGCAAGGGAAAACGCGCAACTGCGCAATCATTTATGAGCGTGAGTATTCAAGAGGGTAAAAGCATGAGTTGGAATCTGGAGTCCATGGGTGATCAAACCGGTAAACGCATACTGATCACCGGCGCCAACAGCGGTATCGGGTTTGAAGCAGCCCAGGTGCTGGTGATGAAGGGGGCCGAGGTAATCATGGCCTGCCGCAGTCAGGAAAAAGGGCAGGCGGCCCTGGAGCGGATTCAGCAGGCCTGCCCGCAGGGTAAAGTGAGCCTGATGAGTCTGGATCTGGCCAGTCTGGAATCCATCAATAGCTTTGCCGAAGAATTCAAAAGCCATTACGACCGGCTCGATATTCTCATCAATAACGCCGGTGTCATGGCCCCGCCGTTTGCGAAAACCACTGATGGATTTGAAATGCAGTTCGGTACCAACCACCTGGGCCACTTTGCGCTCACTGGTCATTTACTGCCGTTGCTGGAAGCCGCAGAAGCAGGCCGTATTGTGGTAGTGAGCAGCCTGGCGCACCGTTTTGGCAAGATCAATTTCAGTAACCTGAATGCAGAAAAGCATTACATGCGCTGGCCCGCCTATGGGCAGAGCAAACTGGCCAACCTGATGTTTGCCAAAGAATTACAGCGCCGCCTTGAGCAAGCCGGTTCCAATGTGATTGCTGTGGCTGTGCACCCGGGTTATTCCGCCACTGACCTGCAACGCTATATGCCCGGTAAATCGGTGTTGAATAAAATTGCCCAGTCACAGCTGGAAGGCGCCATGCCGACGCTTTATGCCGCCACCGATACAGCCATCAGAGGTGGTGATTACATTGGCCCTGATGGCTGGCTGGAAATCAAGGGCCGTCCGCAACGGGCCTTTGTTGCCCGCAAAGCCGTTGATGCGGCTGCAGCCTCGCGCCTGTGGGATGTGTCCGAAAACATGACACAGGTGCATTATCTGTCGGCTTAAACTGCCTCGCTTTCGTCCAGTTGGCAAAAACGTTTACGGTACTCGGTGGGCGACAAGTCCACCTCCCGTTTAAACAGCCGGCGGAAAGAACTGACATCGGAATAGCCCACCCTGCTGGTGATCTGGTCGATACTCAGGTTGGTGGATTCCAGTAATCGCTTGGCTTCGTTAATGCGCAGCTTTTGCAGATACTGTTTGGGGGGCTTGCCGGTGGCCTGGTTAAAACGACGAATAAAAGTACGGGGGCTTACCGCCAGGTCTGATGCCAGGCGATCAATATTGATTTCGTCGTGCAGGTTCTCGCTCATCCACACTATGGCCTGATGTACCACATCATCCATCTTGTCAATGCGTTCGTTCAAACCGATGTAAGGCGCCTGGGTGGCACCCTTGGTTTGCAGCAGCAGGGTTTTGGCGCAGCGGTTGGCGATTTCGCTGCCGGCAAAGGTTTCGATCAGGCGAATGCCCTGATGCAGGTAAGACGTAAAGGCACCGGAGCAGAAAATATTATTATCCGAGGTGACCAGTTTGTTCTGTTTCAGTTTTACCCGGGGAAAACGCTGCTGAAAGTGGCGGGACAGCCACCAGCTGGTGGTTGCCTCGCGGCCGTTCAGTAATCCGGTTTCGGCAAAAATAAAAGAACCACTGCAGTTGGACGCCAGGGTAGTGCCCCTGCTGTGCAGATCGATCAGCCAGTTGCCGTGTTGCTGATTAATGCGCTTGGCATGGTCAATCACTTCCCAGCCATAGGCGTGGTCCACACCGGGCAGAATCAGAATATCCACGTTCTGGATTTCATTCATGTTGCCGGAGGCAGGCAGCAGAATGCCGGTGGAGGTTTTAATGGGCTTGCCGTCCTGGGAATAGACTTTCCAGCTGAACAGGGGTTCGGCTGAATCGCCGTTCAGCACCCGGTTATGAGTGTTGGCGATATTAAAAACATCCAGTGGGCCGGCGATACCCGATGCAAAACAACCGTCGTATGCGAAAACTGCCACGCTTACCGTCATGATATGCTCCTACCTATGGCGAAAGTAGCTAGAGTATGGTCTTAAATGCCACTTTTGCCGGAAGGTGTCAAGTCGTCAGCCTCATCTGATTAGTTTACCGACGCCGAAATAAATCCCGTCGGAATTTATAACCTATTGAAATAAAAGTGAAATTTAGCTGACGTAATTTTGTGCACTGACCGCCTGCATGTGTGCTTTTTAGTCTATTCTGAAAGGATGGGCTCTTTAAACGAAGCTTCCCTCTGGCCCCTGCAGACGGCCGATTTCCGTTCCTGCAAGCCGTTGCTGTTCATTCTGTTGATGACCGGGTTAACCTGGATTCTGGCAGGGAGTCCGGCTGCCTATGGCGAGACGCCTGAAGCGCAAAAAATCGCACCCACTGCCGTGGCGCTGCAGAAAGGAGACACCCATCAAACCATCAGCCACCGGCTGACTTATCTGGAAGACCCCGGACACCAGTTTGATATCCGTTCTGTTCAACGTGAATTTGCCAGCGGCCGTTTTCAGGCTGGCGACGATGAGGTGCTCAACTTTGGTTTTACCCAGTCCGCTTACTGGTTCCATGTGCGGGTAACCAACCAGAATGCCGATGCCCGTGAATGGGTGCTGGAAACCCAGTACCCCATCATGGATGAGATCGATGCCTATTTTGTTGCGAGCGATGGCAGCGTCCGGCATGAGCGTGCCGGCGATGCGGTGGCGTTTCACGAGCGGGCCAAATCCCATTACAACATCAACTTCCATATGCCACTGGCACCGGGAGAAAGCCTGGATATTTATCTGCGCGGCCACACCTCCGGAGCGGTGCAAATGCCTCTGGCCATCTGGTCGGAAGATGCCTTTATGGCCAAGGCCACCGGCGAGCAGATTGTGTTCGGGTTGTACTACGGCCTGATTATCGCCATGCTCATTTACAATCTGCTGCTGTTTATCTCGCTGCGGGATGCCAACTACCTGTTGTATGTGTGTTATATCGGCGGCTATGGGTTGTTCCAGCTTTCCCTGAATGGCCTGGCATTTCAGTACCTGTGGCCCGAAAGCCCCTGGTGGAACAACCGCTCCATAGCCACGCTGATAGGCGTGGGCATGCTGGGGATTGTTGCTTTTACCAAGCACTTTCTGCAGCTGCGGGACAACGCGCCCCGGCTGGATCTGGCCTTCCGCGGCTTGCTGGCATTTTTTGTCCTGCTGGCACCGTCGGCCCTGTTTTTTCCCTACAAACATGTGATTCCGGTTGCCACCTTCGGTGCCCTGGTAACGGCTATTCTGGTGTTTACTGCCGGGTCGCTTTGCTGGTGGCGCGGTTATAAACCGGCCCGCTATTTTATTATTTCCTGGATGGTGCTGTTAGGAGGCATGATCCTTTACACCCTGAAAACCTTTGATGTGGTGCCAACCAATTTCATTACCGAGCATGCCATTCAGATTGGCTCTGCCATGGAAGTATTACTGCTTTCCTTTGCCTTGTCGGATCGCATTAAAATTTTTACGGAGCAGAACGAACAGGCCCAGCTGCATGCCCAGAATGTACTGGAACAGGAAGTAAAAAAACGTACCCACATGCTGGAAGCCTCCATGCAGGAAGCGGTGGCCGCGAAAGAAGAAGCACTCAAATCCAGAGAAATGGCAGAAAAAGCATCCCAGGCAAAATCGGAATTCCTGGCCACCATGAGCCACGAAATCCGCACGCCCATGAACGGTGTACTGGGTATGGTGGAATTGCTGCGCAGCACCCGGCTTAATCATGAGCAGATGGAATACGTGCGCACCATCAATAATTCCGGCGAAGCCCTGCTGAGAGTGATCAACGATATTCTGGACTATTCCAAAATAGAAGCGGGTCAGCTGGATATTGAACGCATTGATTTCAATCTGATGGACCTGATTGACGAATGCCTGTCAGTGTTTTCCATCAAGGCAACCCAATCCGGGGTGGAGCTGTTTGCCGATATTGAGCAACAGGTGCCGGTGGATCTGGTGGGGGACCCCACCCGGATCAAGCAGGTGGTGGTGAACTTTCTGAGTAATGCCTTCAAATTCACGGAACAGGGTGAAGTGCTGATTGAAGTCACCGCCGTACCGGTGCTGGAAGAACACCTGCTGAAAATCGCCGTAAAAGATACCGGTATCGGCATGAGCCACGAGCAGCAGCAGCGTCTTTTCCGGGAGTTCAGTCAGGCGGATTCCTCCATTACGCGGCGCTATGGTGGTACCGGCCTTGGCCTTGCGATCTGCAAAAAACTGGCGGAATCCATGGGAGGAACCGTGGGTGTGGAAAGCACTCAGGGTGAGGGTTCCACGTTCTGGTTTACGGTAAAAGTGCACACCTCGTCACGCAGCGTATCACGGGATCCGGTGGACCCCCAGGTGCTCGCCGGCAAGCGTATGCTGATAGTGGATGACAGCGATACCTTTAACCGGGTAACCCGGCATCTGGCAGAGCGCTGGCAAATGCCGGTGGATATTGCTGAGTCTGCCCAGGCTGGCAGCGACTTTCTGAAACGTTCCTACAAAGAAAAGCAGCCCTATGATATTGCCCTGATAGATCTGAATCTGCCGGATATGAGTGGTATTGAGCTGATCAAGGCGATTCGGCGCAACCGGACGGCAGATGCACTGCATATTATTTTGGTATCCGCCACCCGTTCCCCCAATGCCCGGGGGCTGGATACCTCCGGTGCCATTGATTACATGCTGGAAAAACCTTTTACCGCCTATCATTTTCATAAAACCCTGGCCCGGGTGCTGGATGTACGCAAAGTGCAACAGGAGGAACCGCTCAAGGCGGATGACGCCTGTGACTTTTCCCGGTTGAACGTGCTGGTGGCGGAAGACAACACCGTGAACCAGATGGTGATCAAGGGGCTGCTGAAAAAGATGGGCGTAACGCCCCAGGTGGCGGTAAACGGCAAACAGGCGGTTGCCATATTCGAGAACAGCGATACCCCCTTTGACCTGATACTGATGGATTGCGAAATGCCGGAGGTGGATGGTTACGAAGCCACCCGTCAGATCCGCCAGCTGGAAATGTTTGATGACACCCTGAAACCCAGCACCATTGTTGCCCTGAGCGCCCATGCGCTTCAGGAGTTTGAGGAAAAGGGCCGCAAGGCCGGCATGAACGATTACCTCACCAAGCCCGTTGACCGCAAGGAACTGGTGGAGCTGCTGCGCAAGTTGGCGGCGGGCCACGCCATAGTGTTCCGTGACCGGCGTGCCTCCTGACCGGCGATAAACTCCGCTGGTTTCAGGTGCTGTTAACATCCCCTGCACGCGCCTCAGTTTATTCATTCAAATCATGTACAATGCGGCCTTTGCACTTCGCTTAATCAATGGATGGAACTTGTCATGGCATTGAAACCTGCTTATCGCCGCGGTCTGTATGTGGTTATTGGTATCGCGTTATTTCTGGTGGTGTTACCGGAGCTGATCCGTTTCGGTGCCCGTTACGGGCTGACGGAGTTTGCTGCGCAGCAGGCCGAGATCGAAGATATTGACCTGAATCTGTTTACCGGTCGGGTAGGGGTGACCGGGCTCAGGATTGAATACAACGATGAAACAACACTGTCACTGGGTTCTTTGCTGCTGGACATTGATATGTCTGCACTGTTCGGTAAACAGGTCCTGGTGGAAGAGATTCAATTGTCCAACGTGAATGCTCTGGTCTATGAGCAGGAAGGTAACTGGGTGGCGGTATTGCCCCTGCCCGCAAGTGAAGAAACCGGCGAGCAGGAACCTGAGCCGGAAAGTACACCGGACGACAACCCCTGGAAAGTCGGTATTGCGGCGCTGGCCCTGGATAAAATTGCCTTGTCGGCCCGCTACCGGGATCAGACCTACAAGTTACGGCTGGATGAAGTGGCCGCGTCTGACTTGTTTATGTGGGAGCCGGACAAGCAGGCTTCCTTAATGCTCAACGGCGCATTGAACGATGCGCCACTGAACTTTGACAGTGGCCTTAAACCCTTTGCCGATCCCCAGGATTTTGCGCTGCATATTTCGGTGGCGAAACTGGACCTGAATCCGGTGAATCAGTTTCTGCCGGAAGCAGTGGAGAAAGTCGCCGCCAGCCTGAGTCTGGATACCAGTGTGGCAGTGCAACTGCAGACAGACGGTGCCATCAGTATTACCCAGGACGGGGTGATAGCCCTGGCGCTGGACGGAGTGAAAGCCTCCGGTGCCGATGCCAGTGTCCGGGATCTGCGCTGGCAGGGCAAGGTGGCGGTAACCCTGCCGCCCAAGGCAACCACCGCTATCAAAGCTCAGGGTGAGGCATCGGTCGCCGGGATGCAGGCTGATTACGCGCCACTGAAAGCCAGCGCCCGTTGGGAGTCCCTGAGCTGGAACGGGGATGTGAATGTTCGCTTGCCGGCAGAGGCTGACCCCATTCTGGATCTGAAGGGCACACTGACGCTGGATGAACTGGCCGCCGAACAGCAAACCCTGCAGCTTGCCCAGCGGTTGGCAAGCCTGCAATGGCAGGGAAGCGCGGCAGTGGATCTGGCAGACCTGGATAACAGTTTGCAACTGGCGGGAACGACAGAGCTGAATAACTGGCAGCTGGAAGACAAGGGGCGCGATGGCAAACTGGTTTCGTTCGGGCAGCTGGCTTTTAAAGAATTGAAACTGGAAGGGCTGAACCGGATTGCCCTTGCTGAAACGGGCCTCAGCGGATTGTCGGCACTGGAAAAAACGGCGGATGAACCGGGACAGGTTACCCTGGGTGATTTCAGAATACAGGGCATCGATCTGCAGGATCAGCATCAGCTGCAGGTGGCCGCGGTAAAGGTATCGGACCTTACTGGGGCAATCACCCGCACATCCGAGGGCAAACTGGCGGTGCTGGATGATCTGATCGCAGATCTGCAGCAACGGGCGGCCGAATTTGAAAGCCTGCTGGCCAATCTGAAATCAGAGCAGCAATCAGAGCAAACACCACCGGAATCCAATGCTTCAGATCCGCAGCCGGAAACCGCTGCTGAAACCGCTGCTAAAACTGCTACTACAGAACCCAGTGAAGCCGCTGGGGATAATCCGGAAAAACCACCTTTTACTTACGCGGTGGGTGAAATCAGTTTTGCCGGCGACAATCAATTCACCTTTACGGATCTTGGTGTTGAACCCAACGTGGTCCACCCGGTGAAAATCAAAGTCCTGTCACTGGGGAAAATAGATTCCGGCAGCCAGTCAGCCATGACGCCGTTGAATGTGGAAATGGCACTGTATGAACACGGTTTGCTGAAAGTGTCTGGTGAGGCAACCCCGTTACAAACCATGGATGCCCTGCAGGCGGATATCAAAGCGGAAGTGAAGGGGATTGAATTGCCGGAGCTGTCACCCTATCTGGAAATGGCCATGGGTTACCATGCCAACAGCGGGCAGCTGAACCTGGACAGCAAAGCCAGCATCAAGCAGGGCCAACTGGACAGCGAAACCCGGGTCAAGGTACTGCGCATGGATCTTAACCCGGTGGATCAGGCGTTGATCGATAAGATGAGCAGCAAGCTCACCATGCCGGTGGAAACAGCCCTGAGCGTGATTACCGATTCTGATAATACCCTGTCATTAACGGTGCCCATCAAAGGCGATCTGGGCAAACCTGATATTCATCTGGATCGTATTATTGCCGGTGCCATGACGCAGGCGGTTAAGAATGCCGCCTTTACCTATTTCAAATATGCGGTGCAGCCTTTCGGTGCCATTATGCTGGTGTCGGAAAAAATTGGTGATATGACGTTGCAGGCAAAGTTTGAACCGGCCCGGTTTGTTCCCGGTACTGCGGATATTGTGGCGGAGCAGAGCGGTTACCTGGAAAAAGTGGCCGGCATGATCAGGGAGAAAAACGATTTTTCCATACTGGTGTGCGTGATGGTGACGGAGCAGGATTTTCAGGCGCGGGAAAACCCACCAGCGATACCGGACGGTGGCAAATACCAGTGGGATGAAGCCAGCGAAACACTGGCAAAATCCCGTTTGAATACCATTAAATCCAGTCTGATGAACGATTATGGTTTATCTCCGGACCGGGTACAAAGTTGTCGGCCGCAGCTGGGCAAGGGCGAGCCCCGGGCCATTATGGGCATTTAATGGCTGGGTAACGCTATTGCCAGAACACCCCCGATTCCGAATGTTTATAGCTGGTCAGTGTTGCGCGGAACCGGGTTTCCACCTGGGCACGGCGAACCTTCAGGGTGGGGGTGAGCAGGCCGTTATCCACTGTCCACTCGTCGCCGGTCACATAAATGGCAGAGAGCCGTTCATGGGCTTCAATTTGCTGATTGATCCAGGCCATTTGTGATGCCAGTTCTGCGATCACTGATCGCGACGGACGCTTGTTATAACCTCCGGTCAGCATCACCAGGGCAAAGGGTTGATTCAGTCCCTCGCCTGACACACAGACCTGATCCACACAGGCCAGTTGCTGCAAGTGTGACTCAATAGGGGCGGGCGCTACGTATTTGCCTTTCTGTGTTTTGAAAATATCCTTGTGGCGTCCGGTGAGAAACAAATAACCCTCTGCATCCAGATAACCCAGGTCGCCGGTGCGCAACCAGCCATCCCGGGTAAAGGTGTTGGCGGTGGCCTCGGGGTCTTTGAAATACCCGGGCATCACCCCGGGATGCTTTACCTGAATTTCCCCTTGTTCTGACAATCGAAACTGCGTATCAGCAAATGGCTTGCCGACGGACCCGGCCCTGTCGATTGCGCCGGAAGATAATGATACATAGGCGCCGTTTTCCGTCATGCCATAGCCTTCCTGAATACGAATGCCGAGTACCTTGTGAAACCACGCGAGGGTTGCCGCGGGAATAGAGGCCGCTCCCGACACGGCCATATGAATATTCTGTAAACCCAGGCGCTCGCGCAAATAGCCTTGCAACCATGTAGAAATACCCGGTATTGCCAGGGCAAGGTTCAGAAGGCTTTGCGGCAGCTGATTCAGAATGGCCGCCTGCAAACGTGACCAAACTAAAGGTACGGCAAAAAACCGTGTTGGCGCTGTCGCTTTCAGTTGTTGCGCAAACAGCTCCGGTTTTTCCAGAAAATGTACTTCGGCACACCATAGCAGGCTACCGGTTTCCACCACCGCCCGTTCCAGCAAATGGGCCAGCGGCAGATAGGAAAACAATTTTTCGCTGTGTGACGGATGGGGCAACTGGCGAATAAAGGCATTGGCTACCCAGGCAATGTTTCCGTAACTCATCATCACGCCTTTGGGTTTACCTGTGGTGCCGGAGGTGTAGATGATGGTCATCAAATCCTGCGGCTCTGGTCTTTGATATTCCAGGGCAAAATGGCATTGATTGAGTAATTGGTTCCAACTTAACTGTGCATTCGGTACATCGCTGTAGGGGAAACCGATCGTTACTGTTTCTTCGGGTACTGCCGCCATAAAGCCGGTTGCATCCGGCATGGGCCCCAGAAATACCGCCACCGTCTGTGAATGTTCCAGTATGTAGCGAACCGTGTCTGCCTGCTGCCGCGGATACAGGCCAATGGGCACGAAACCGGCCCACTGAATGGCCAGATCCGCCATAAACCAGTGGGCGGTATTCAGCCCGGAAATAGCAATGCTTGCTCCTTTGGGCCAGTCCATACTTTTCAGTGCTGCTGCCATTCTGCCGATTTCGTCCCTGGCTTCACGCCAGCTCCACCGACGCTCGGTTCCATCCACCGGTTGCACCAGCCAGGTTTTGTCCGGTTGTTTCTCGGCATGTTCAAACAGCCATTCCAATGGATATTTCAGCGGTTCAAGCTGATGGTCATTGTTTTCGGGGAGGGGCTCATTGCAATGCGGTGAGCTCGCCTCTGTCATGGATGTGTTCATAGGCTTCCACACGTTTTAATTCATTCCGGTTAAACTGTTCCTGCCGCAGGTGGTTGATTAATTGCGTGCGCTCGGGGTCGGCGATTCCCGGGTTGTCGATATAGGACTGTCGCTGGTGGAGATAGCGGGCGATTCTTCCCTGCCACTGTTGCTGATGGTTATCCACCTGTTCCAGTGCTGTCGCCTTTTCCTGATCCAGCAGCCGGGTGCGCAGTGCAAACAATTGCTCTGCCATATCAGCGACACCTGTTTCGCGCAGTTGCTGCTCTGCCTGATGAAGTTCATAAAGCCGTTGTGATTCTTCCACCTGATATCGCAGATCCTGTGGAAGCTGTTCCATCAATAAATGATGACTCCGGGATTTGTCTGCCGCAGAAAGTTGGGGGTCGCTATTGAGCCGGGTGAGTGCCAGTGCGTAGTTGTCAAATGCATCGTCGCGGCCAAAAAACGTCTGCTGAATGTCGGGGTCAAGAAACTGGTTGCGCAGCGCCTGCTCTTGCTGTTTACGTGCATCGATGGCGTTCAGGTCCAGCGTTTCCACCGGTTTGCCCCCAGGGTCCTGCAGGTTTTCCAGTGCATCGAGATAGGCCAGGTAAGATTCCAGAGTCGCAATGGCCTGCTGTGCAGCTTGGGGGGCGAGCATCGCATTCAGATACGCCCTGAGACGGGCAACGATATTTTCCGGGCTTTCTTCACCATTGGCGGTAAGAAAAAAATCAAACAAATGGCGCAGTGATAAATCAATCACCAGGTTTCCCTGTTCATCCACTTGCAGGTTGCCGGGTATATCGATGTCACTGACGGACGCGGGCAACTGTTCCAGCCCTGTCCTGTAGGCCGGGGTTAACCTGGCCTCCGTATAAGCGGAGGCATCTGTAGAACCTTGTACAGGCACGGGCAAACCGGTGGCAGAAATAAAGGCGGGCTTTTCAGCCGTCACGAACAGGCCCGCAATCAGCAACAGCCCGCCAAATGCTGTCACGCCCATAAGCAGCCACAGGGCTTTCATAAACCGGCCTTTTGCAATCGGTTGGCATGTTGTCTGTAAACCGCTTTGGGATTGGTTTCCCGCAGGCTCACCAAACCGAAGGTCTGATTCACTTCATCGAAATGATTCATGCGGTAATCGTCGCGAATGACTTGCCCCAGATGGCTGGAACAGGCCCCAACAAGGCCATCGCTGGGTTCGCCTTTGAAGAGGCCCGACACCACCAGGGATACGGCATCCAGCGGATCAAAAAGATTGGTGACAATGCCGCTGCCGCTCCAGGAGTAGTAATGAACGCCTTGGTACCGGTAATCCCCTTCGCCGCAGGCCGTGTCGGGAACGCCGCCGGGATAGCGCTGGTTAAAACCGGCAGCGCCCTCGGTGGTGGTGGAATCCAGAACCGCCAGGGAATCCTGGGGCAGGTCGCCACCATCGGAAATAAAGGTAATGATTCGTCCGATGATATTCAGAATGGAGCTAACCACGGGCTCCAGCACCCGTCCCAGAACCGGTATGCCCCGCAAATCATTAATGACATCCGCCAGCGGAGTGCCTTTTACCGGTCCGCCGATTGAAGTAACCGAAGCCACCAGCTCCGGCGCCACGGCGGCGACATAGCGGGCGGTGGGAGAGCCATGGCTCTGGCCAATCAGGTTCACTTTGTCTGCACCGCTGATGGCCAGGTACTGACGTACCTGCTGCAACAATTGCTCGCCACGCACTTCGGCACTGTTAAAAGCAGAGACCTGGGCAACAAAGACCGTGGCGCCATTGGCACGCAAGTCTTCGGGAATCTGGTAGAAGTGGTTAATGCCCAGAATGTTGTCCCAGCCGGTCATGCCGTGAACCAGCACCAGCGGGTAGCGGGTTTGCGCATAATCCGACGTATCGGCTTTGCACAGTAGCCAGCAGGCATTTCCTGCCTGTGAAAAGGTGACAGATACAACCAGTAAAACCACGCTCAACAGGGTTCTCATTCTTATTCTCCTTATTTATATTGACTCATGGGCTCGATGCTTGATCAGTATTCCCCTCCAGCAGGCTTGAATCTTGGTTGGGTGCGTCAGCACTGTCCCTGAGTGACAGTGACCGATAACAAAAAATAAATAGTGGTAAAGAGGCGTTTAAAATGGAGCTATCGTCCTACATGGCCGTGAGCTATTTGCGTGCTCTGGTGGATTATGTGAGGGAGCAGCAGTGGCCGGTGCAGCCATTACTTGAAGTGTTGTCTCTGTCCGAAAGCCAGCTGCATGACAATGATTTGCTGATCAATGCGGAGCTGCTGAATGCGGCTTTTGAGTGGCTGGAAAAAAGCAGTGACAGTCGTAACATCGGTATGCAACTGGGTCAGCGGATGCGCCCCAATCATTTGGGTGTGCTGGGGCTGATGCTGGTAACCTGCGATCAGAGTACACAGGTATTCGATTTGCATGCCCGCTATGGCAAATTGATCAGTAATGCCACCTGGCCGGAATACACGCTAGAAGATAATGCCGGGTGCCTGACGCTGCATGTAAGGAAGGGGGCGGGACCTATTTCACGCCATCGTATTGAGTACAGTTTGTCGGGCTGGATTCAGCTAACACGCTGGCTGCTGGGTGCGGGCTTTCAACCGCTCAGGATTGAATTTTCCCATGAAAGGCCGGATGATATTTCAGAACAAAATGCCTTTTTTGATTGTGAACTGAGTTTTTCCAACGCGTTGACTCGGGTTTATTTTCCCCCGGAATATATGGATGCCAATGCTGGTACCGCCGTTGCGTCGATGCGCGGACATCTCGAATCCCAGGCACGGTTGCAATTGATGGAACTTCAGGGCCGTATTCATGGCAACGGTGGTTTTACGGAAAAGGTCAGGGAATGGATAACCGGTGAGCTTCCCTATGGTGTGCCGGAATTGCAAAAGTTGGCCAGGAAAGAAGGGCTGTCCACCCGCAGTTTACAGCGAAAACTGGCGGCAGAATCCGTGACCTTCAAAGACGTTATTGATGATGTGCGCCGGGAACTGTCGCACCGGCACCTTGCCAATCCGGATCTGAGCCTGGTGGATGTGGCTTTTATGCTGGGTTATTCGGACCAGAGCGCATTCCAGAAAGCCTTTCGCCGCTGGCATCATTGTGCGCCCGGTGAGTATCGGAACAGGCAGAAAAAACAAAGCCGCTGAAATACAGCGGCTTGGCATGAAGCGTTTAAAATTCAAGTCATTTTGCTATGACTGAAATCCTGTATCAGAACTTCTGAACGGTGTAATAGTCGCGAACGCCCTGATCCGGCGTAATAAATTTTGCATCCGCCCGTTCACCATCAAAATCCAGTACCACTGAACCCAGTTCTTTCAGGGAAATATAATGCACCGGGTGATCCAGCGAGCCACCGCTGGTTTTGCCGGAACTGCCCGCCACTGTGTAGATCACGCCGCTGTCCTGAATCTGGCTGAACATCTTTTGATAGGCGCCATCGCCATCTTCGCGGCCATCGCCAGCGTCGACCTTCATGGACTCTTCAAAGGTGTCGCTTGTGCCTGTGTGACCAGCCACCGGATAAGAGCGCTCGTAGGAGTGGCTGTGGCCGTTAAATACAAAGTCCACGCCATACTGATCAAACAGAGGCGTGAAGTTTTCCCGCATGTCACGGATATGGGTTTCTATGGGGTGATCAGAATCATGGCTGCCTTTTGAATAAGGCGGCTGATGAAAGAACACTACCGTCCAGTCCTGGGTGTTGGCCTGCAGATCCGTTTCCAGCCAGGTGTACATGGCGCCGTTTACCGCGCGGCTGGCTTTTTCCGAATCCAGACAGATGAAGTGTACATTCCCGTAATCAAAGGAATAATAGGCTTCGGTACCGCTGGGAATGCCGCCTGCTTCACCCATGGTGGGCAAAGTGAATATATCGTAATAAGGCGTGCCACCGGTGGTCATCACTTCGTGATTCCCGATGGTGGAATACAAGGGCGTACTGGACAGGGTGTCTGGGTAAATCTCGAATACGGCCCGCTGGTATTCACTGTCGGTGCCAAAGGTATAGGCATTGTCACCCAGCATTAACCACAGATCGGTTTGTGGCCCACCGTTAAAATCATAAAAGGCGTCGCGAACGGCAATAGCGTTCTCATCGGCAGTACCGGAATCACCGATCAGCCACACGCGAAAGGGTGTATCATTGCCGGCGTCGTGTGGGGTGGTAAAGGAATGCACATCCGCAGTAGGCGTGTCGTTATTGATTACCCGGTAATAATAGGTGGTGTCGGGCAGCAAGCCGGTCAGTATGACTTCGTGATTGGTGGTGGCGCTGCCGGGCGATGTGACCTCGCTGAGGTTATTTTCAGTCAAGCCAAATTCTACCTGGCCTGTGACTTCGTCATCGGTACGCCATTTCACCACAATGCTTTCTGTGGTGGGGTTTTGCAGGTAGGGACCCCGGGGAAGTTTTTCACAGCCGGTAACAAAGAGTGCCAGACTGAGAAAAAGCACTCTGGCAGGGGTTAGCTGGCGGGTGTACCTCAGTAGATGTTTGTTTAACATTGATCTGCTCCCGTTAAAAATCAAAGCCCTGTATAAAGGACTTCGCGATTAATTCAGCGCGGCCAGTTGATTGCGAAGTTCTTTCTGCAGTGCTTCGTTGGCTTGGCTGGTTTTGTTTTTTAGTTTTTGTAGTGAGGCAAGGGCTTGCTCAAATGCGGCTTTTGCCTGGGCAGTGTTGCCAAGGTTCTGGAATAACATCCCTTTTTCATACTGCCATTGAGGTGTTTTTCCAAAATAGGGTTCCAGTGACTGGTGGCGCTGAAGGGCCTTTTTAAAGTTTGATTGTGAAATTTCGATGGCAATGGCGTATTTTTCAAAATGGGGCAGAACGCCGAACCTGGCCTGAGCCTGATCCAGAAACATTAATGCCGCAGCAGTATCGCCCTGCTGTTCCAGCAATTGCGCCAGATGAAAATAATCATCCGTCTGTGCCGAGCTGCTGGAGGTAATGAAATGCTTCATTACCGCAATGGCCGCTTTGCTATCTTTTTGCGCCAGTTTTACTTCTGCCAGGCCACGATGGCACTGCAGATGATTGCCTTCCAACTCAATGCAACGGGAAAAACGTGCGGCGGCTTCCGGCAGTTGTTTTTGATACTGGTGCCAGAGTCCTTTCACAAAATTGAATTCATAACTGGTTGCTTCAGTGGCCCCCAGTTTATGGGCACGGTCCAGATCGGCTTTGGCGGGAGCGTAATCTTTATCTTCCTGAATCAGTTCCTGCGCCCGCTTGATCAACAGGTAGGTATTGGTGGGATCGTGCTCGATCTGTTCATTCAACGACAGAATACGGTCATGGCTGCCGGGGTGGGCCAGGGCGGATTGGCTGATGGACAAGCTCAGCAGGCCGGCTGCCAGCAGGGATAACAGGGGCGAATTTCGGCGATTTAAGCGAGGCATAATTTAACTGTTTGTTTTTATTAAAATTAATCTTATGCATGGGTTTGGACTATCCAATAACAGTATCTTGAATCTTTTTTGAAAATAAAACAAGCGTACTAACTTTGGTTTTGGTTACTTTATGTAGAGCCGGTTTTTTAGTCCTTTTGGCATACGTCTGATAGGCAATACAGCATGCTGCTCCGCTGTGGTTCAATATTTGTACTGCTGATAAAAGAATAAGAGGGGGTGCAGCATGTGGATTCGGATTCTGCAGGGTTGCCTTTTTTACGGCGTGATGCTGGGTGCGCTCACACTCACCGGGTGTGCCTTGCCCGGTTCACAACAGGATAACGGTCGCTACGAACGCGTGTCGCAAACACCGCCCAGTGCCGGTACCAGTCTGTTTGACGTGATTTCCAGTGTGGCCAGCCAGTTTGATGCCAACTGGGAAACCAATGCCGGGCTGGAAGCCCACAAGGGGTGCCGCACCAATGCGGTGTTTGACAAATACCACGTGAAATATCTGTACGACCAGTTAAAGTCCCGTTTTGAGGAACTGGACAGGGTCAGCCTGGTGCATGAAAACGGCTACATTTTTGTGGCGGTCCCCATGTCCGGCAAGTTACCGGATTCCCGGGCCCTGACCAAGCTGGGCACACTACTGGGCGGCAACGACAGGGTAAACCTGTTTATTCCCGGACAATCGCCTTTCGGGCACCTCGTGGATCGGGAATCACTGAAAGCAGTACGTGCCAATCTGGCCCGCAGCGGCCTGGCAAAAGATCATGTGCTGTTGCTGCCTATGGACAATTTTGGTTTACCGTCAGCCATGGCCAGCGCCAGTTCCCAGGTGATGCCGGTGAAAATCTGTTACAGCTGATGTCTTGAAGAAACTCTAACCAGTTAACTGAATATTCAATTCCGGGAGCCCATCTGTCGCTGGCAGCTGATGTGTGTCATCCTGAGTGCAACTATACTGTGCTATGTTTTTTACACAGTATCGTTGCTGCTCAAGGATGCACAGGCTGCCAGTGATTTATGAATAAACATTTTCTCACGCCGTTTTTTAATCCCAAAAACATCGCCATTATTGGAGCCAGTGAAACCAGGGGCAGCCTTGGCAACACCCTGATGCAACAGTTGCTGGCGGCTGGTTACACCGGAAAATTACTGCCGGTCAATCCGGGGCACCGCAAGGTGCATGGCATTAAATGCTATGACAACCTGCGGGATATCGGTGAACCGGTAGACCTGGTGCTGATTGCTACTGAACCCCAGTTTGTGATTTCCGCCCTGGAAGCCTGCGGTTACCGGCAGGTTACCGATGTCGTTATTCTTACGCCCATCGAAGACTACGGTTACCAGCACAGTAAAATCAGCCTTAATGATATTCAGCAGATTGCCCGGCAATGGGGTATCAAGGTGGTGGGGCCCAATTCCTTCGGGCTGATTAACCCGCCGCTTAAAGTGCGTGCCAGCCTGCATGATGGCGAAGTGGCCCAGGGGAATATCGCTCTGGTGTCCCAGTCAGGTGCCGTTTGTTCCGCCGTGGTAGACTGGGCGAAAAACAACGGCGTGGGCTTCTCCCATATTGTTTGCCTAGAGAAGTCTTTTAATGTAGATCTGGGCGAAGTGCTTTCCTACCTGTTACTGGATCGGGACACCGAATGCATACTGCTGTATGTGGAAGGTATTCACGATGCTCGCACCTTTCTCAGTGGTCTGCGGGCAGCGGCCCGCGGCAAGCCGGTGATCGTGCTGAAAACCGGCAGCCATATCAAGCAAGCGCAAACCACCATGTACCATACCGGTGCCATGGTGGGAGATGATGATGTGTTCAGTGCCGCTCTGGAACGAGCCGGTGTGGTAAGGGCCCAGGCCATTAACGATCTGTTTCTGGGGGCACGGGCTTTTCAGGTACACCGCAAAGTGCGTGGCGATCGTATTGGTATTTTATCCAACGGCAATGCCATGAATGTCATGTCCTGCGACCGAGCGGAAGGTTTCAAACTGACCTTGCCATCGTTAAGCTCGGCCTCTGCCAATAAAATTGTCACTGAACTGAGCGGTGTGGTGTCTTCCAACAATCCGCTGCAGCTGGCGGCCACTGCCAATTCCGATCAGTTCCGGGCTGCTTATCAGGTGCTGGCAGAAGACGATGCCATTGATCTGATATTGGTGAACTTTGCCCCGCAACCGGGAGTATCCTCATCGGTGATTGCCCGTAATCTGATCGAAGCCGCCAAGGTGATCAGCAAGCCGCTGGTGGCGTGCTGGATGGGTGATGATCAGGTGGCGGATGCAAGACGACTGTTTCAGCAGGCCCGCATACCGGTGTTTTCCACACCGGAAAATGCCATGAAGGCCGTGGGCTATCTGGTGGCTTATTTTCATAACAAGCGCCTGTTATTGCAGACTCCGGATCCTATTCAGGAATCAGTGGTGCACGACCGGGAAGGTGCCCGTCTGATAATAGAAGGGGCCATGCAGGAAGGCCGCAAACACCTGTTGCAGATCGAGGCCAAAGCCGTTCTGAAAGCCTTTGGGGTTCCCGTCAGCCAGAGCATTCTGGCCCGTTCCGCCAACGAGGCATTGGTTGCGGCGGAATCGTTGGGGTTCCCCGTAGTACTGAAAATCAATTCGCCGGATATTCACCATAAAACCGACGTGCAGGGGATCAGCCTGAGTGTGTCCAATGCCCAGGCCGTACGCACTGAATATAAAAACCTGATTGAGCGCGTTACCCAGATCCGGCCGGATGCCAAAGTGGACGGCGTGATCGTGGAATCCATGCGCCTGGGCCCCAGCTCGCGGGAACTCTATGTGGGCATCAAACGGGATCCGGTGTTCGGTCCGGTGATTGCGTTCGGTATCGGCGGCTCCATGGTGGAGATTCTGGCGGAAGCGGCGGTGACCCTGCCGCCTTTGAATGATTTTCTGGTGTCGGATCTGATTGACCGTACCAAGGCAGCACGGTTGCTGGAACGTTTCCGCGACATGTCCCCGGTCAATCGTAAACAAGTGGAAAAAGCCTTGCTCAGCGTGTCCCAGCTGGCCAGTGAATTACCCTGGATACAAACCCTGGAAATCAATCCGTTGCTGGCGGACGAGCGGGGTGTGTGTGCCGTGGATGCCAGCATTCATGTGGGCTACATACCGCCGGCTCAGGATCGTTATGCCCATATGGCCATTCATCCCTATCCGTCGGATCTTACCAGCCACTGGCAGCTGGCCAGCGGCATGGACATCTGTATCCGCCCCATACGGCCGGAAGACGCAGAGATTGAAAAAGAATTTATTGAAGGCCTGTCCAAGGAATCCCGCTATTTCCGTTTTATGCATGCCGTGAACAAGCTGACGCCGGAAATGCTGGTGCGCTTTACCCAGATTGATTACCACCGGGAACTGGCGCTGATTGCCACCTACCTCGATAAAGGGGAAGAAAAGGAAATTGGAGTTTCCCGATACGTGGCGAACCCTGATGGTGAGAGTTGCGAGTTTGCTGTAGTGGTTGCGGATCAATGGCACCGCTCCGGGATTGGTTACCAGTTAATGGATGCCCTGATCCGGGCGGCGCGTCTGAAAAATTTCAAGTTTATGGATTGCATCGTGCTGCGGGAAAACAATGCCATGCTCAAGCTGGCTCACTCACTGGGATTTGTTGAAGATTCCTCACAGTCCGATGACGAAGTCTATTACCTGAAGAAAATGTTGTAGTTGATTGAAAATTTAAAACGGTACTTGAAAAGTAAAGCCTATGGTTACAGCCTACATCAGTCACCCCGATTGCGAACTCCATGAAATGGAGCCTGGCCATCCCGAATCTCCCCAGCGGTTGTCCAGTATCAAAGCCTTTCTGCAGGAACGGGATGTGTGGAAGCACCTCAAGCAGATCAAGGCACCCAAAGCGGAAAAATCCGATCTTTACCGTGTTCATCGCCGGGATTATGTGGAGCAGATGTTTGCCATGGCGCCGAAACGTGGAATGGAAGTTCTCGGCGAGGATGTGGTGGCCAACAAGCACACCCTGGATGCTGCATTGCGCTCATCGGGCGCTGTTAAAAAAGCCGTAGACGTGGTAATGGCCGGCAAGGTGGACAATGCATTTTGTGCGGTGCGCCCGCCGGGGCACCATGCAGAGCGGGGCAAGGCCATGGGTTTTTGTGTGTTCAATAATATTGCTGTGGGCGCGGCTTATGCGCTGTCGGCTTATCAGCTGGAAAGGATCGCCATAGTGGATTTTGATGTTCACCATGGTAATGGCACGGAAGATACTCTGCATCTGGACAGTCGCATTCTGTTTTGTTCCAGCTTTCAGCATCCCTACTATCCGTTTACGGTGCCTGACAGCAGCCGCTCCAATGTGGTTCACCTGCCGTTACACGCCGGCACCAGTGGCGAGGAGTTCCGCGAGTGGGTGCAGGAATACTGGATGCCCAGGCTGAATCATTTCAGCCCGCAATTGCTCATGATCAGTGCCGGATTCGATGCTCACCAGGCAGACCCATTGGCGGATATTTATCTGGATGAAAGGGATTATCGCTGGGTAACTCAGGAACTGAAGATGATTGCTGATCAGCATTGCGAAGGCCGGATTATTTCAGTGCTGGAAGGTGGCTATGATCTTACGGCACTGTCGCGGTCAGTGTGTGCCCATATCAAAGTGCTGGCCAATCTGCCCTGACTCTTCAGCTCAATGATTGTTCCATGGGCTGAAAAGCGATTCCTATGGGCCGCGTTGACCCTTTCGGCGCTACTCCTCTAGGATGCAGTTAACGACCTGTTAATTGCATCCAAGGTGATATTCCATGATAGATCTCTACACGGCTCCCACTCCCAACGGCTGGAAAGCCTCCTGTGCACTGGAAGAAATGGAATTGTCCTATAACATCATCACAGTCAACCTGATGGCCGGAGATCAGAAACGGGACGAATATCTGCGCCTCAACCCCAATGGCCGCATACCCACCATCGTGGATCACGACAACGAGGATTTTGTGGTGTTTGAATCCGGCGCCATTCTGCTGTACCTGGCGGAAAAAACCGGCAAGTTGATGCCGGAAGATCCTAAACAACGCTCTGAAGTGATTCAGTGGTTAATGTTCCAGATGGGCGGCGTCGGGCCCATGATGGGGCAGGCCAATGTGTTCTTTCGTTATTTTCCGGAAAAAATTCAGCCCGCCATTGATCGTTACCAGAATGAATCAAAACGCTTGATGACGGTACTGAACACCCGCCTGGAAAACCGCGATTATCTGGTGAATGAATTCAGCATTGCCGATATCGCCAACTGGTGTTGGGTACGTACCCATGCCTGGTCCGGTGTGGATATCGAAGACCTGAAACATCTCAGGCAATGGATCGCCAGAATTCAGGAGCGCCCCGCCTGCGCCAAAGGTGTGGAAGTGGGTGGCAAGATTGATGCGGAAGCCCTGACTTCCGGTGGCAGGGAAATGATCAAGTAGTTCAATACTGATACTAACCGCTATAAGTTATTCCGCCGGGTGGCCGGTGGCCGTGCGCTAATAGCGATTGGTTCTGGATATTTCACGATTTGGAAACTCGCCAGGGTTAATCTGCAGGCTTGAATATTCCTTCTTGCCTGTGATGAAAACCAATAGCGATGTTACCGGAAAACCTGATTTTACCCATTGAGCCGCTGCAGCCCCAGGACAGGGTGCTGGAAGTCAGCGACCGTTTTGCGAAGTCCGAAGAACTGAAAAATGTGCTTTCCTTACCGGTTGTCAGAAATGGCAAACCCATTGGTGTGGTCAGCCGGCACCGGCTGGATGCGCTGATGCTCACCCGTTATGGGCGCGAACTGCATGGTAATAAAACCATGCTGGAAATCATGAACCTTAATCCCATTATCGTGGATATCCGGCAAAACCTGATGGATGCCTCACAGCAGATATCGGAACGCATTAGCGGCCCCATCAGCGAAGACTTTGTCGTGGTGGAAGGGGAAAACTACCGCGGCATAGGCTTTGTGATTGATGTGTTGCGGGCTATGGAAAACGATTTACGGGAGCGCACCACCGAACTGCATATTGCCTCCAAGGCCAAGAGCCAGTTTCTTGCCAACATGAGCCATGAAATACGCACGCCCATGAACGGTATGGTGGGCATGCTGGAACTGTTGCAGGATACCGCTCTGGATCCTGCCCAACGGGATTACCTGCAAACCCTGGAATCTTCCTGCCAGCAACTGGTGGCCATCATTAACGATGTGCTGGACTATTCAAAGTTTGAAGCAGGCAAGCTCTCGCTGGAGTGCGTGCCCATCAGAGTGCCCGAGCTGGTTCAGGAATGCATGGACATGGTGAACGCCTCCGCCAGCAAAAAGCAGCTTGAATTGTGCAGCTATATTGCACCGGATGTGCCTTTGCATGTACTGGGTGACCCCTTGCGTTTAAAGCAGGTGATTATCAATTTGCTCAACAATGCCATTAAATTTACCGAGAGGGGGCTGGTGGCCATTCATGTGCTGAATGATCATTTTCAGCCGGCGCTGGACACGCCCCGTTTACGGTTTGAAGTGGTGGACACCGGTATCGGTATTGCAGAGCACAAGGTGGCGCAATTGTTTAACGAGTTCGCCCAGGCCGATCGCCATACCAGTCGTGAGTACGGTGGTACCGGGCTTGGGCTGGCCATCTGCAAACGTATTGTTGATTTGCATGAAGGGGAAATCGGTGTGGATTCTGAAGAAGGCCAGGGTTCGCTGTTCTGGTTTTCCGCCCAGTTTCTGTCCCATCCGGATGACAGTCGCTTCCACACGGATTTTTCCGGTTTTCCCGGAGTGGTGGAAGTGCACCTTGATGGCGAGCTGAAGCATTACGTGCAACGCCAGCTCGAAGTGATGGCAGTACCTTTCAATACGCATTCATATCACCAGAGCATGGCCGAAAATATCGATCCCATGCGCGAAATCAGGGTTCACCTGATCGACAGTGACGCCAAACTGCTGGCACTGCGTACTGAACACAGCAAACAGTCATTGCGGTCGGCCCGACACCGTGGTCGCCGCACGATTCATTATCTTTTTCTTACGAATACTCCCCACTGTTATCCGGAACTGGAAAAAGATTCCCAGGTAACTCTGCTGAAAAAGCCTGCTTCTCCCTGCCGGCTGGTTAATACCTTGCTCCGCCTGCAGGAAGCGTCGCCACGGGATCAGCAACCTGGGTCCGTGCGTCAACCGGTAACGGGGATTGCTATTGAGCAGCGTTCCGGATTCGAACACCTGAACGTGCTGGTGGCGGAAGACAACCCCGTAAACCAGAAAGTGATTCAGGCCTATCTGAAAAAACTGGGCATCGAGAGCGACCTGGCGGTTAACGGCCGTGAAGCCCTGAATCGCTTTATGGAAAACACTACCTATGATGTGGTGTTGCTGGATTGTGAAATGCCGGTCATGGATGGCTGGACAGCCGCCAGGGCCATCGGTGACTTTTGTTCCGATGAACAGCTGCCCTGTCCGGTACTGCTGGCTTGCAGTGCCCATGCTTTGACTCCGGAAAAGGAGCACGCCGCCCTGGCGGGGATGGATGCCTACCTGCCCAAGCCATTGCGCCTGAACCAGCTGATCCGGGTGCTTGACCAGCAGGGGCTGCGGTTACGGGATCGGGAAGTGTCATCGGCGCTGTTCTAGGATGCGAGTGGAACGAATGTGCCAGCATCTGATTGTCTTGTGATAACGTTTCGTTTTCATCATTTTTTAATACCTGCGTGCCAACCTGACCGTTTTCAACGGTTTATAAAACTATAACCAGAATCCCCGGGGGCAACCAATGGACAAGCTGCGTCGCGCTTTTTTACGTAAATCACTGAAAACGGCTGGAATGGTGGCCATGGCGCCGGCGGTAGCCCGGCTGGGCCAGAACGCCCATGCGGCCGGCGCCAGCTTGCTGGAACTGGGCCCGCTGGGGGCTCCCGATGATCTGGGAATCCGCCTGCCGGCGGGGTTCAGCTCCCGCAAGATTGCGCAGGCTTTTTACCGGGTGCCCAATACTCGCCGGGGCTGGCATATTTTCCCCGATGGTGGCGCCTGCTTTGAAACCGCTGACGCCGGCTGGATTTACGTGTCCAACAGCGAATTTCCAGTGGCGGGTGGCGTGCAGGCGGTACGCTTTAACGGCGCCGGGGATATTCAGGATGCCTATAACATCCTGTCCGGTACCAGTCTGAACTGTGCCGGTGGCGCGACCCCCTGGAATACCTGGCTGTCTTGCGAGGAACATGACCTGGGGTTTGTCTGGGAATGTGATCCCTACGGTGTGAAAAAAGCGGTGAAACACCCTTGCATGGGGATGTTCCGCCACGAGGCGGTGGCTGTAGACCCGATCCGGCAGCGGCTTTACCTGACGGAAGATACCGGTGATGGCTGCTTTTACCGCTTTACTCCCGATAACTATCCGGATCTGAGTACCGGCATACTGGAAGTGGCGGTTATCGATGGTGTGACAACTGCCAGCGATATTGATCCGGCCGCCGTGCTTTCGGTACGCTGGGTAGTGGTGCCGGCACCCTTTCCGTCAGTGGAAAGCGGGCCACAGGGGACCTTGCTAAACAGTATTCCCACGCGCTACCAGGTAGATAACGCTACCCATTTTGATGGTGGCGAAGGGCTCTGGTATCACGATCAGACCATCTTCTTCACCACCAAAGGGGATAACCGGGTATGGGAGCTGGATCTGGCCAGCGACAGGCTGAGTATACTCTACGACTTCGCCACCTCGGCCAACCCTATATTGTCGGGCGTTGATAACATCACGGTGGCACCCTCCGGTGATATTATCGTGGCGGAAGATGGTGGCGATATGCAGCTGGTGGCGGTGAATGAATTCGGTGATGTGGCTGCGATTTTACAGGTAACGGATCAGGATCATTCCGAACTGACCGGCCCGGCTTTGAATCCTGCCGGAAACCGTTTGTATTTCAGCTCCCAGCGGGGACCGGAAAAACGCTTTCCCCGTAATCTGGGAATAACCTATGAAATTCTCGGGGCTTTCTAGGCACAGTGTGCGATTTATCAACGATTGCAATTAAAACGTCGTACTTCTATTAGAAAAAATTCATTTCCCTTTAATTGCCGGTTCCTTTTCTCCCGGCATGCTTAACCTCAGGAAAAAGAGAAGAGCACCAGGAATTCTCTCTTTTTCCAGGGGTTAAATTATTGCAAACGGGGGATGTTATGAATCTTGCGAGTGTTCGCAGACCGGTAAACGCCAGCCTCATGCTGGGTTTTTATTTTCTGATCAGTCTTGTTTTTTCAACGTCAGCCAGCGCAGGCACCATTGTGCAGTGCGGTGCGGCTGAATGTTCCAGCACCTTTTCCATTTATATCGACGGCGCCAGCGAAGAAGTGGGCGGCGGCATGATCTGGTACGATGCCGAAACCGGAGATATTTCCCTGGATACCAGCCACATTCGTGGTGGTGGCATGGTTGATCCCATGAGTCAGGGCCTGATGTGGAACCTGGATGACGGTTCACAGATTATGGTGAATTCTGTGTTCGGTAATGCCGATCCTGTTCTGGGGTTTGGCCTGGGGGCCAGCACGGGAGCAACGGGCCGTTCCTTTACCTTCAGTTTTGATCTGCCCATTGCACTGGAAGGCGCCGTGGAAGCATCTTCCAGCGTGTCCTATTCGCTCACGTCCACCACCGAAGCCGGCGCCCAGATTTTGCCTTTGGGTAGTAAAGTGGTGAATGCTTATGATGTGGATACCAGCTTCCCCAGCATTGGATCGCTGGATAAAAACGTCGCAGTGGGCGATGCCTTTGGTTTCAGCGGTGGCCCGCAAACCCGGAACTCCCCGGTGTACACTGCCTCCAGTATGCTCGCGGCTGATCTGGCCTACGATCTGATGACTGCCCAGATTGCCTTTACCCTGAGCCCCAATTCCAGTGTCGGCATCTCAGGTTTTGTGCAGCAGGTACCGGTGCCATTGCCCGCCACTTTACCGCTGTTACTGCTGGCATTGTCGGGGCTGGGCGTTCTTAAGTACCGTAGCGGAAAAGCCTGAATGATCCGCCAATAGTTGCCTGATGCCCTGTCGTCAGCAATTGAGGCCTTTCTGCAGAACGGCCCGTATAGCTGGTCGCTAGGGGGCATTGTTCCCTGAAAGTCTGTCGTTAAATGTGCTCCATACCCAATAGCCATGTGTTCGGTGGTGGCAGGAACATGACAAGCGTTTTTTAAACCGTTAAGGTGAAATATCCTCGGGTTGAACGTTTTGAGTTGGAGGTAAGGGAGCGCATGAGCCAGCAAACCACCGGTGTTTCACGCAAGAGTGAACGGGTAGCCGATATCGTCCAGTCCGATATCCGGGCCATGACCCAGCGCAGTCAGGAACTGGGGGGCGTGAATCTGGGGCAGGGGGTTTGCGATACACCGCCGCCGCAAGCGGTAATCGACAATATCCTGCCTGCGGTAAAAGCCGGCCATAACAGTTACACCCGCTTTGATGGCATTGAACGCCTGCGCCATGCCCTGGCGGGCAAACTGCTGCGGGATTACGATTTAAAAGCCGATCCGGAAAAAGAAATCGTGGTTACCCTGGGCACCACCGGCGCCTTTGCCTGTACCATCACCGCCCTGTGCAACCCCGGTGACCGCATTCTGATGCTGGAACCCTATTACGGTTATCACCTGAATACCTCCCTGATTGCCGGCCTGGTGCCTGATCTGGTGCCCACCAACGCAGACGATTTTTCCCTGGATATTGATGCTCTGGAAGCAAAGGCCAAAGGTGCCAGCGCCATCGTGATTAACACACCCGCCAATCCGTCGGGCCATGTGTTTTCCCGTACTGAACTGGAGGCGGTTGCGGATATCTGTCAGCGTCATGATCTGCTGTGCATTACCGACGAAATCTATGAGTACTTTGTTTATGACGGTTTGCAACATATCAGCATGGCAACCCTGCCTGGCATGTGGGAGCGCACGGTGACCATTTCCGGGTATTCAAAAACCTTCAGCATTACCGGCTGGCGGATTGGCTATCTGGTAGCGCCACCGGAACTGACAGAACCCATCGGCATCGTGAATGATCTTTATTACGCCTGCGCACCCGCGCCCCTGCAGCATGCAGTTGCCGCCGCCATAGAAACACTGGAACCGTCTTTTTACACAGACATTGCGCAAGAGTATCAGCAAAAGCGCGACCGTTTTTGCAGCATGCTGAAAGCAGCCGGCTTACCACCCCATGTGCCCCAGGGCGCGTATTATGTGCTGACGGATATCAGTTCCCTGGGATGTGACACGGCCAAACAGGCCGCCATGAAATTGCTGGAAGAAGCCGGCGTTACCAGCATTCCGGGATCTGCGTTCTTTCAGCAGGCCAAAGGCGAGTCACTGGTACGTTTCTGTTTTGCCAAAGACGATGACACTCTGACACTGGCAGGCGAGCGCTTGCTGAAATGGGCCGAACAGCGCTAAGGCTTCACAAGCTTAACGTTAACTTTTCCTGTTCACAGCAAAGATACGAATATCACGACAGTGGTTATCAGTGGTTATCATTGGTTGCCCTCTGTGCCATCATCTTGCCCCGGATATAATAGTCCAGAAAACAATAACCAGGGGGAATCAGGTCATGGAAAAACCACTCAGCGGAATTCGGGTGATTGAAGTGGGCCAGCTGCTGGCGGGCCCTTTTACCGGCACCATGCTGGCCTATTACGGTGCTGAAGTGATCAAGGTGGAGCCGCCCGGTGCCGGTGATCCCATTCGCCAGTGGCGCGAAGTTAAAAACGGTACTTCATTCTGGTGGCGCAGTCTGGGGCGCAATAAAAAATGCGTGACCCTGGATCTTAAAACCGAGCGTGGCCGGGAACTGTTAAAAGAACTGATTCTGCAGGCCGATGTGCTGATCGAAAATTTCCGCCCCGGGGTCATGGAGAAGTGGGGCCTGGGACCAACCCTGTTCGAACAGGAACACCCGGAGCTGGTGTATGCCCGCATCTCCGGTTATGGGCAGGATGGCCCCATGGCGCAAAAACCGGGCTTTGCCTCCGTATGCGAAGGTTTCAGTGGCTTTCGTTATGTGAACGGTTTTCCCGATCAGGCACCCGTGCGCCCCAATCTGAGCCTGGGGGATTCGCTTGCATCTCTGCATGCCGCGTTCGGCATACTGATGGCATTGCATCATCGTAACAAAACCGGTGTGGGCAAAGGCCAGGTGGTGGATGTGGCCCTGTACGAAAGCATGTTCAACATGATGGAGGCGGTGGTGCCGGAATACTCCGGCGCCGGCGTGGTACGCCAGCCATCGGGAACCACGGTTACCGGCATTGTACCCACCAACACCTATCGCTGCGGCGATGGCAAATACGTGGTGATCGGTGGCAATGGTGACTCTATTTTCAAACGTTTGATGGAGGCCATTGGCCGGGCCGATATGGCGGAAGATCCTCGCCTGGCTACCAATCAGGGCCGAGTGAAACATGAAGCGGAAATTGATTCCGTGCTGAGCCAGTGGACCCGATCCCTGCCCAGTGATCAGGTATTGCAATGCCTGGAGGAGGCGCGGGTACCTTCCGGGCCCATCTATAATGTGGAGGATATCTTTGCTGATCCCCAGTATCAGGCGCGGGGCATGCTGGAGACCGTGGCCGTGGATGGCGAGAGTATTACCATTCCTGCCATTGCCCCCAAACTGAGCCATACTCCGGGAAGCACGGAATGGGCCGGCCCGGCGGTGGGTTCCCACACGCAGGAGGTGTTTGGCGAATTGCTGGGGCTGAACGAGGCCGAACTGGCAGCGCTAGTGGAGCAGGGAGTGGTGTAGTGCCAGTAAACCGGTGGTGCTGACGGTAAAAATTCCGTAGGCTTTTTCCATTACCGGATCCAGCTGTGTCTGGAAAACTGACAGGCACATCAGTCCCAGTGCGGCGATGGCGGTGATCATCAGCAGGTTGGGAATCAGTTTTGCGGCTTTGGTATGGTCTGTTTTCATTGGGCCAGTGTCCTGCCGGAAGCCTTTCAACAACAACCCCACGTTTGGGGGGGATGCCAGACTTTCCAGTGGGGAGGGTCACCAAAGTTTGGTAACCTTAAACCACTTATGAATAATACGGCTATGAATATTTCTGAAGTTGCCCGCCTTAAACCCGGTCAGTATTCACCGCAGGTAATCCTGATTGCGGTGGCCGCTCTGGTGTTTTCCTTTCTGGCAGTGCTGGTTTACGAGGCACTGCATGTGCCTGCGTTGGGAGTCAGTTTTACCCGTGATCTGAACGGTACTGAGAATGTCGCCGGGAATGGCGACGATAAAGCCAAAGGGCCTGTTTCCGGGTTATTGGTGGAATCCGTGCAGAACCCGGCGTTGCAGGATCAGCTGAGCCCCGGTGATCGCCTAGTCGCTGTGTACGTCGGTTCGCAACGGGTGGAGCTGAATCAGGAAACTCTGATTGCCGATATCGACGGGCTTGCCAGCTTTGATCGCTTTAACCTTTTTCTGGATGAGCAGCAGGCCCTGTACGACATGCTGCAATCGGATCAGGTGACCCTGGTCACGGCAGATGGCAAAACCCTGCAGGTACAGCCCCTGCAGAGCCGCCATCTGAGCGTGATTCCCTGGCAATCCTGGGTGCTGTATTTCTTTGCGCTGGTGGCACTCTTTATTGGAATTGCGGTATGGATCTACCGCCGGGATGAAATCGCTACCCGGCTGCTGGCATTGAGCGGGGTGGGCTATGCCCTGTGCATGCTGACCGTGGGCACCTATTCCGAACGTGAACTCATGCTGCCGGCGGATTTCTTCCAGACTATATCTGCCATTAATCACCTCGGTGCCCAGCTGTTTGCGTACGCCATCTTTGCCCTGATATGGATATACCCGGAACCCTTGGGTGATCGCCGGGTGGTGTACGGCATTCTGGGCTTTACCCTGCTGGACTGGCTGGGCCGCACCCTGCAAATCATTGAATGGCCCATTAACACCTATGTGATGCACTTTATTATTCCCTGTGTGCTGGGCACCGCCTGTGCCGTGCTGCAGTGGCGACGGGCCAAGGACAAGCCCATTGAACGCGCTATTGTTGGCTGGATGCTGTTGTCGGTAGTGGTCACGACTCAGCTCACCTTTCTGCTGTACACCATTCCCATTGTGTTTGGCGGTGATCCCTGGATTTCCCTGTGGAGTGCTGCCGGCCTGTTGCTGTGTCTGTATCTGGGGCTTGCCATGGGCGTGGCCCGTTACCGCCTGTTTGATCTCGATCGTTGGTGGTTTGCCATCTGGGTATGGTTTTTCAGTGGTGCCTTTGTGATTTGCGCCGATCTGGCACTGATCGTATTTATGAACATGAATCCGCTGGGTGCCCTGAGTGTGGCCATTCTGGTGGTGGGCTGGGTGTATTTTCCCATTCGCCAGTGGATGGTGCAGCGTTACCTGGGAGACGGTCGCCAGCGTATGGAGAACTTCCTGCCGGAATTTATTCATCGCTTTTTCGGTTCCCGCAATTATGCGGAACTGCACGAACAATGGCTGGAGCTGTTGCGGCGCATACTCAAGCCGCTCACCATTGAAGTTAGCGATCAGCCCCTGCGGGAAGTGAATCTGGTGAACAACGGAATGGAAATAGTGGCGCCCTCCATTGATCAGCAACAAACCCTGCGAATCGTTGGCCGGGAATACGGCAAGGCACTGTTTTCCAATCAGGATCTGCGCCTGGTGCGCGGGCTTTATACCCTGGTGTACCAATCGGCAGAGCTGCGTAAAAAACAGGATCAGGCGGTGCACGTGGAACGGGAACGCATTATGCGGGACCTGCACGATGACGTGGGCGCCAAGCTGCTGTCTCTGGTGCATAATGCCCGCTCCGCAAAAAATCAGGAGCTGGCGAAAAGTGCACTCACCACCCTGCGGGAAGCCATTTACAGCCTGCAGGACCGGGATCCCATTCTGCTGGAAAACGCGCTGGCAGACTGGCGCGCGGAATTACAGGAGCGGCTGGAAATGGCGGATGTGGAAATCATCTGGTCCCAGCCCGACAGCCTTCCGGAAGTGCTGCTGGATAATCATCAATGGGTTAACTGGGGGCGGATTTTACGGGAAGCCGTCACCAATGCCCTGAAGCACGCCCATCCTGATCTGGTCATGGTGGACATTGAGTGCGATGATCGGGAAATGCGCCTGAAAGTATTCAACGACGGTTCCAATCTGCCCCTGAAAGACTGGGTGGCCGGAACCGGTATTACCAATATCAAACGCCGGGTTTCGGAACTGGGTGGTGTGGCACACTGGGGCATGCAGACACAGGATTTTACCAAAGGTGTCTTGCTGACGGTGGCCTGTCCCTTTGAGAAAAAATAACACTGGCGAGGAGCTGCAGCATGCAACTGGCACTACTGGTAGAAGACTTTAAAGATACCCGGGCCTGGTTCCGGGAAATTCTGGAAGAAGCTTTTCCGGGGGTGGAAGTGATTGAGGCAGCCACGGTTGCCGATGCCACCCGGATTATTGGCGATTACCAGTTCGATCTGGCGCTGGTGGACCTGAATCTGCCCGACGGGCAGGGCAACGAAATTCTGCGTTGCCTGAGTGAAAGCAATCCGCAAACCATCAGCGTGGTGGCCACCGTATTTAACGACGACCAGCATATTTTTTCTGCCCTCAAGGACGGCGCTCAGGGGTATCTGTTAAAGGATCAGGGCAAGGAGCTGATTCTGAAAAAACTCAAGGGCATTCTGGAAAACGAGCCGCCCCTGTCGCCGGGGATTGCGCGCCGTATACTGGGGCACTTCCAGGCCCAGAAACCCCGGCAAAAACCGGAAACCGGTTTAACCGGAAGAGAAGAGGAAATACTGACATTGATCGGCAAAGGGCTGAACCGCCCGGAAATATCCCGGATGCTGAATATTTCCCCCCATACCACCGCCGGTTATGTGAAAAGTATTTACCGCAAACTGAACATTTCCTCCCGGGCAGAAGCTGCCATGGAAGCGGCCCGGTTGGGTTTGATCAGCACCGATTACGATTAAAACCCGTGTCAGCCCGTGGATTGCAGCCGGCTGCTTTCCTGGATGGCAGCCAGCAGTTCCTGCAGATCAAAAGGTTTAAAGATCACCCGGAAAAACTCGTGATTATCGGAAAGCTTGTCGGATAACCGGGCCATATCGGCGGTCAGGGCAATAACCGGAATATGTCGGGTTTCGGCATCCGATTTCAATCGGTGACAGGCTTCAATACCATCAAAATCCGGCAGATTGATATCCATGATAATAATGTCCGGCTGCTCTTTACGGGCAAATTCCAGGCCTTCCGCTGCGGTTATGGCCTGCAGTAACTGATAGTGTTTTTGCTGCAGCAACACTGCATGCATCAAGGTGATGTTGGACGGGTTGTCCTCCACATACAGTATCTTCATGGGTTGGGTATCCTGTCGCGCGGAAAGCGGTAATATCCCGGTTTCTGCGGAATAGTCTGCCTCGGCGGTGGGAATGTCCACCCAGAATCTGGAGCCCTGTCCGGGTTCACTGACAAAATCAATGGCACCGCCCATGTTTTCAATCAGCTTGCGGGTAATCATTAATCCGATACCGGCACCCTCAATGGAAGAATTCTTGAAATCCAGCCGGGAAAACGGCTGAAAAACCTCATCCCGCCGCTCCGCTGGAATACCGTGCCCGGTGTCCTCAACGGTCATGCGTAACATGGCGTTGTCCAGCAGTTCGCAATTCACCTGCACCTGCCCGCCGGGTTTGTTGTATTTGATGGCATTGGTAATCAGGTTAATCAGAATCTGCTTGAGCCGTATCTGATCGCCCCTGACCAGCGGGTGATTGCCGTTGCACACATGCTCCAGTTGTACATCGGCCTTTCCGGCCTGTTCCGCCAGCATCTGCAGGCACTGCTGGGTGAGCTTGTGCAGGTCCACGTTCTCCAGCTGGATCTGGATCTGGCTGGACTCTATTCGGCTGAAATCGAGAATGTCATTCACCAGTTTCAATAGCAGCTTGCCGCCATCCAGAATCTGCCCGGCAAACATCAGCTGGTGCTGTTTCAGTTCCTCCTGGCTCAGCAACTGGGCAAAGCCAAGGATGGAATTTAATGGTGTGCGCAGTTCATGGCTCATCAGCGACAGAAACTCGGTTTTGGCGCGGTTGGCTTTTTCTGCCTTCAGGGTTGCCTGCAACAAACTTTCTTCAGCGCTTTTGGCACGGTCAATATCCTGTACTACGCCCAGCATCTTGCTCGCGGTGCCGGACTCATCCCGTGTCACATCGCCTTTTTCGTTTACCCAGTGAATACTGCCGTCAGGCCACACAATTCTGTGGTCAATATCATAGCGTGTTCCCCGTTCAATACAGGCATCAACGGCCCGTTGCACCCGCTCGCGGTCATCCGGGTGAACTGCCTGCAGAAAGTTGTCGTAACTGGTTTTCAGCTCCCCTTTGCGGTAGCCGAACAAGGGCGCAATCTGTTCCGACCAGTACAGCTCGCCACTTCGGATATCCCAGTCCCAGGTGCCGATATTGGCGGCTATCTGGCCGCGATAAAACCGGTCATTGGCAACCGCCAGATCCTGCACGGTAAATTCCAGATCCAGAAATTCAGCAAAGCTGTTAATGCAGGTTTTCAGAACACCGATCTTGCTTTCCAGATGGTGGTCGGACACGTCCAGGTTCCAGCAGAGTACAAGATTGCCCAGCCACTTCTGATTGGAAAACACCGGCAACCACCTGATCCGACGCAGGGGGATGTCCAGAACCGGCAAACGTTCATGGGGTTGGTGGACGTTGCCGTTGCGGATTTCAAAGTCCATGGGCACGTTGCGATTTTGCAAACGGATATGATCGGTAAGATTGGTTACGTCCCGTGGCGAAAGCCCGTCACTGAAGCGGAAAAAAGGAATCTGTGAATGGGGGTGCTCGGCGTCCGGAATAAAAGTGATCAGATTGGCAACGGTAATGCGATTCAGCACTTGCAGGAAACGTTCAATTTTTTTGCCGGTACACTGGTGATCTCTGGCAACCCAGTGGTTTAACAGGCTCAGGGCCTGATAATTGAATGCCAGTGTTTCCCGGGCATCTTTTTCTGCCTGTATGTTACGCAGTATTCCGGTGAAGTAGATGTCGCCATCGATTTTTACATCATTGATCGCTAGGTAGCAGGTAATGAGTGAGCCATCCTTGCGTTTGGCAACCACTTCGCGACCCTGGCCGATGATGTGCTTCTCGCCGGTGTGCAGGTAGCGGCGAATGTACTGGTCGTGGTGGCTGGCCACATGGTCCTGCATCAGAATGGTAATGTTCTGCCCGGCCAACTCTTCCCGTTGATAGCCAAAGGTGTCCAGAGTGGCCTGATTAAGATCCACGATTTTGCCATGGGCATTAATGACCACCATGGGATCAACCGCGCTTTGCATTATGGCCTGATAAAACTGATCTTTACTCACAACGGAATATCAAATACCCGGTTACAACGTTAGTGTGGTTTTTGCATCAGGCCCACGGAATCGGAAATTCGTCCCATGGCAGATTGCAGCTTGCTGCGCAGATCCTGTTTTTTGTCCATGTCCGCACGGGCTTTTTCGATATAGGACAGAATTTCCTGTTCCTGGGTTTCGGTAAGGTCCAGGTGAAAGAAGGACTGCTCCAGCTGCTGGCAAAGCCTTTCAAAATCAAGGGACAGATGGGAAAAGAGTTCGTCAGTGAGATTCAGTATCTGGGCAAACTCCTGGTGAATGGTCTGGGAAGCGTCCTTTGCCTTTGTATCAATCAGTTTTTGCCTTTCCTTGTCACCGTTGATGATTTCCACACAGGCTTCAGCCGATTCAATCAGAATGGCCAGGTGATCCCGCAGGCGGCCGATCAGGGCCTCTTCCTGTACCGGCATATTCTTGATCAGCAAAACAATGTTTTTGCCGCTGAACAGATACTTTGCTCCGTAGGCGGTAATGCGGTCCGCATTCTGTGCCAGTTCCAGCAGCTCTTTTTCCATCAGGTTAAAGGGTTTGCCGTCGATTCGGGCCACCACCTCTCCTGACAGCAAACGAATCAGCACGGTAGCGTCCAGGCCAAACGCCTTCAGAGTGGTAAACAGGTGGTTAATAAAATCCGTTTCATCCCGTACCTGGGAAACGCCCCTGGCAAACTGAATCAGTTCCCCCAGCTCGCTGTTGGTGCGCATGGATTCAAAAGCCATGGCGGAGGCTTGCCGGGATTTTGCGCTCGCCTGGTCGCACAGCTCCTGGCGCATCAGGTGGGCACGAATCACCATGCGCAGTTCCTGCAGATCATAGGGTTTGGTGACATAGGAATCGCCACCGGCTTCATAACCTTTGAGGCGATCTTCAACGTCGCGCATGCAGGACAGGAACACCACCGGAACGCTGCTCAGAGCCGGATGCCGGCGCAGGTGTTCACAAAACTGATAGCCATCCATGCCGGGCATATTCACATCCAGCACGATCAGCTTGGGAGCCGTGGCGGCAATTCTTTCCAGCACTCCGTCGGTGGTGGAGTAGGTCTGAATGGCATAATCATCAGAGAAGGCGTGCTCAAAAAGCATCAGATGCGACTGATTATCATCGACATAACAGATCTGCGCTTTTTCCATACAATTCCCGGGAACCTTATTAAATACACCAAAAATTATAAGGTTATTTATAGGGGGCGTACTGAGCCCTGTCAAAGGTTGCCAGTATTTCTTGATGATTATTTGATCGCTTTTGGTTTCACATACCCAAATTTACAGGGAAATGTTATAAAGATTCCTTTCACTAATGGCGTTTGCTTCTAAGGTGCCTATGACTGAAGATGAAAAGCCGGACTTTTCCGGGTTATCCAATGACGAGAAAAACTGGGGAGTTTACTGCCACCTGGCCACTTTCCTGGGTATATTCCTGCCTGCGCTGGGGAATTTTCTGGGCCCGGGCCTGATCTGGTTGCTGAAAAAAGAGGAGTTTCCCTTTGTGGCGGATCAGGGCAGAGAGGTGCTGAACTTTCAGATTACCCTGCTGCTGATTTCCATCGCGGGTGGTTTTCTGTCGGCCGTCTTTATTGGCGTGGTGATGTTGTGGCTGCTGCCGTTCTACTGGCTGATCATGACCATTGTCGGCGCTGTTAAAGCCAGCGAGGGCGCGGCTTTCCGTTATCCTCTGACACTGCGTTTGATCAAGTAGAATCAAGCAAGGAGGCTGCGGCCTCCTTGCAGGTTCCAGCTAGAACAAAATCACCGAGCGGATACTTTCCCCGGCGTGCATCAGGTCAAAGGCACGATTAATGTCATCCAGTGGCATGGTGTGCGTTACAAATTCATCCACTTTGATTTCGCCGCGCATGTATTTTTCCACGTACTCCGGCAACTGGCTGCGGCCCTTCACGCCACCGAAGGCACTACCGCGCCACACTCTGCCGGTCACCAGTTGAAAGGGGCGGGTGGAGATTTCTTCGCCGGCACCGGCCACACCGATAATCGTGGATTCTCCCCAGCCTTTATGACAGCACTCCAATGCCGCGCGCATGGTGTTAACGTTGCCAATGGCTTCAAAGGAATAATCGACGCCGCCGTCTGTCAGATCGATAATCACTTCCTGAATGGGTGAGCCGGGGTAATCTTTGGGGTTCACAAAATCCGTGGCCCCCAGCAATTTGGCCATTTCGAATTTGTCTTCGTTGATATCCACAACAATAATGCGGCTGGCCTTGGCCAGCACAGCTCCCTGAATAACACTCAGGCCCACACCGCCCAGGCCGAACACCGCCACTGTGCTGCCGGGTTCCACTTTGGCCGTATGCAGCACGGCGCCGATACCGGTGGTAATGCCGCAGCCCAGCAAACAGACTTTATCCAGCGGGGCTTCTTTACTGATTTTTGCCACGGCAATTTCCGGCATCACGGTGTACTCGGAAAAGGTGGAGGTGCCCATAAAGTGGTGAATCTGTTTGTTATTCACCGAAAAGCGGGTGGTGTGGTCGGGCATTAACCCCTGGCCCTGGGTGGCACGAATTGCCTGGCACAAATTGGTTTTACCAGACAGACAGAATTTGCATTGGCCACATTCCGGCGTGTAGAGGGGAATCACATGATCGCCCACCGATACACTGGTAACACCTTCGCCTACTTCCACCACTTCGCCAGCGCCTTCGTGGCCCAGGATAGAGGGAAATATACCTTCGGGATCATCACCACTCAGGGTAAAGGCATCGGTATGGCACACGCCTGATGCGGCAATTTTTATCATGACTTCGCCGGCCTTGGGTGGCGCGACCTCAACTTCTTCAATGGTTAACGGTTTGCCTGCTTCCCAGGCGACAGCAGCGCGTGATTTCATTTTATTAATTCCTTATGAAGACTGAATCTTTGCCAGTGTCTGTATTGGTTATGACTTTATAATGGATCGTTATGAATGATCTGTCCTGAAGATAGCAATCTGATCCCTGAATGAACAGGGTTAATTACCTGATAAAGGTTGAAAAATTCCATAATGCTCCAACGATTGCTATGAGAGGCTCGAATTTTCAGAGTCTTAAAACTGAAAAACAGGGTCTCAAATTTGTTCGCTAATTGTCTGGCAATCTGAGTGACAGATAAAAGTTTTTGCACTTTAACGGACTGCCTCAGGTGCCATTTGCACAGCATTGAAGCAAATCAAAAGCTTTCATAAAAAATGTGAATTAAATGATAGTTGTGTACGGAAAGTTGCTTGAGACAAACGCGCGACAGGATTAGAATTTTTTTACTTCAGGGTGTTCAACCATAAAGAATGGAAGTTGATAAGGATGTAACAATGACGAAGACAACAGAAGCTAATACGACTGCGGAAAACGAAAACACCGATCTTAAAGCGGAGGCAAAATCCATGTTGGAAGAAGCGCGTAGCAGCTTGCGTGATATCAGGCTCACCGGCCTGGGACTTTGGGATAAAGCCAACGCCCAAACCCGCAAAACGCTGGACAGTATCAAAACCCGTGGCGAGGAAAAACTTTCCAGCGATGAATCCGCCGCGGACGCTGAAACAGAATCGTCCTTGTACAAGAAAGCCATGGCCGCTTTTGAACAGTCATTGAATCAGGCCCGGGCCTATAGCCTGGCATCCTATGAGGAAGCGGCAGAAAATACCCAGCAGCTTTCCGACTGGCTGACCCGGACTTTTAATGATGCCGGAACCGAACTGGATGCCGGAGAAGAAAAACCTATCTCCCGCATTGGCCGGAACCTGGAGCAAACCAGCAAAACGTTCAGCCGTCTTACCCGTGAAGTTCGCGAGTCCACTCAGGAAATACTGGACGCAGCCAAAAAAGAAGGTAAAGACGTAGACTATGAAATGCGGAAAGCGTTGTTTGGTCGCCAGTCAACACTGGAAAGCCGCATTCAGTCTTTCTGGAATGCCCTTGGCCTGGTGAACAAGCAGGAAATGGAAGAAGTAAACCGCAAACTGGTATTGCTGGCCGCTTCTCTGGAAAGCCAGCTGGATGAAGAAAGCAAATCACTGGTTTACCTTAACCGCCGCCAGCAGGATCGCCGGGTAAAGCAGCAACCGGTGGAGTTTGAAAAGCGGCTCCGTGATCGCCGCGAAGAAGACCGCATGGCATCATAAATAAAGCGTTTTAAAAGCCTTCCCCCGGAAGGCTTTTTTACAGGTGCCGTTTGGTTTTAGTGGTTGCCTGGGCATTTGCCGGGTCGTCGGGCCAGTAATGTTTGGGGTAACGGCCCCGCATGTCTTTGGCCACCTCGGCATAGCTGCCTTGCCAGAAAGCCACCAGATCGCGAGTGATCTGAATGGGCCGGTTTGCCGGCGAAAGAATTTCAATCAGTAGTGGCTGGCCGTCACCGGTAACCGGGTGCCGGGTCAGTCCGTAGAGCTCCTGCATTCGGGCCCTGAGTATCGGGCCTTTCTCCGGATCATAATCAATGGTTCGTAAACTGCCGGTAGGCAGAGTCCAGCTGGCGGGTGCCTGTTGCTCCAGTCGGGTTTGTTGTTCCCAGGCGAGCTGCGCCAGTAAAATCTGTGTCAGGTTAAGCCGGTGGAAATCCGCCCGCCGTTTTATGCCGGCAAGGTAGGGCAGCAACCAGTGATCCAGCTCAGTCAGTAACGCGGTATCGCTCCAGTCAGGCCAGTGTTCCGGTTGCTGCCGGTGCAGCCAAAGAATGCGTTGTTGCAACGCCCGGTCCTGGTCCTGCCAGGGCAAACATTGCAGGCCCAGGGCACGAATACCTTCCAGCAAACATTGCCCCACAAGATCCGGGTCATCCGGGTCGCAAAGTCGCTGTTCCAGCACCAGATGGTGAAAATGCACCTGTTCCATGCTTTCAACGGATTCTTTTTGCGAATTCCATTGCACGGTTTGTGATGTCTGAAAATGTTCACCCAGTGCTGTTTCCAGTTGTGCCGGCGACATGGCGCAGGCAAGTTTTATATAAGGTTCGCGTTCCTTTCCGCCGGCATCCAGCACAATCAGATATTCCTGACCCGCCAGGTTATCCTCCGGATTCAGCTGCGCGCCTTTGCCATTGGCCATCAGGTAGCGGTGGTGAGAGTTTTTCCGCCGGCGTGCCACATGCTCAGGAAAGGCGCGGGCCAGGCTGATACCGATTTCGTTATTTTCGATGGTGTCCTGCTGCCACTGGTACCGGGCCCGTTTCAGCAGTTGCTGACTCAGTTTTTTAATGCGCTCCCAGGTACCGCGATGTAACTCCCCCACGGAACGGGTGGATTGCCATAAACTCAGGCGCAATCCCAGATCCGACTGGGGCCATTGCTGATGAAATCGCAAGGGATCGCCCTCGGACAGGATGGCAGCGGATGCCAAGGCAGCGGACTGAAGCCGGGGCTGATCACTCACCACAATCAGTTGTGCCAGTCGCGGGTGAATCCCCATGGAGGCCATGCGTTTTCCGGCGGCTGTCATCATGCCGTTACTGTGAATCGCATTCATATCCAGAAGGGTGGTCTGGGCCCGTTCCAGCGCATTGGCATCCGGCGGGGTAAGCAGTTGCAGCTCATCGGCGTCCGTACAACCCCAGATGGCCATCTCCAGTGCCACCGGCAGCAAATCCGTGCGCATCATTTCCGGGTCGCTGAAGGCTTTCATCTGGCGTTGTTCGGTTTCGCTCCAGGCGCGATAACAATAACCGGCAGCGACACGTCCGGCACGGCCCCGTCGTTGTTCGGCCGAGGCTGCGGAAATTTTTTCTGTTACCAGTACGTTCATGCCCTTGCGTTCATCGTAGCGGGATACGCGTGCCAGGCCACTGTCGATCACCACACCTATACCTTCAATGGTGACACTGGTTTCTGCCACGTTGGTGGTGAGTACTATTTTGCGCTGCTTGTTTGCCGGTGGTGCGATGGCTTCCTGCTGGCGTTCCTGGGAAAGGGCAGAATGCAATCGGTATAACCGGCACTCATCCGGCAGCTCTTCCTGTTCCAGTTGCTCGTATAGCCGGTTGATTTCCTTCATGCCTGGCAGGAACACCAGCACGCTGCCGGTGTGCTGATGCAGGCTTTCCCGGATCAGTCCTGCCAGATGGGGTTCCAGCCGTTGACCTGCAGCCAGGGGCCGGTAAAAAGTGTCTACCGGAAACATGCGCCCTTCGGAACAGATTAAAGGGGCGTCCAGCCATTGGGAAAGCTGCGCGCCGTTCAGGGTGGCGGACATCACCAGCAGCTGTAACGGCTTGTCTGCTTCCCGTAAGCCCTGTTGGGTTTCCAGTGCAAAGGCCAGCGCCAGATCATTAATTACCGAGCGTTCATGAAACTCGTCAAAAATCACCAGAGAAATATCACTGAGTTCCGGATCCGTCTGGAGCATGCGCAGAAAAATCCCTTCGGTCACCACTTCAATACGGGTGCCGGCAGATTTTTTCTGATCAAACCGGGTGGTATAGCCAATGGTTTTACCCGGCGTTTCCCCCAGCAGGTCCGCCATGCGCCAGGCAGCGCCATACACCGCCAGACGGCGGGGCTGGATAACGATGATGCGGCCCCTGTTTTGCAGTTCGTCCATCAGTGCCAGTGGCACCAGGGTGGTTTTGCCGGCGCCGGGGGGCGCCTGAATCACCAGCCGGGAGTGTTGTTGCAGTGCATTGCGAATATCGGCAAGGCAGGATTCTATGGGGAGAGATACAGGGTGCGTCATAGCGAGTGGGTTTGGCTGGCAGATCCGGTCGAATTTTTGGGCAAGCTATCACAGCTACCCTGGGCTCTCAACCGGAAAGCACGATGCCGCACTGAGCGTATTCACGGGTGCCGGGTGCATTGCCGTTGAACGGAGAAACTGCCGCAACGAGTTTTGACTAAGGCTGCAGAGTGGCAGACACTAATCGTTGCGTAACCCGAATTCAATTCAAAGAGACACGATGGACGAAGCAATCGCATTACCCGTAGACGACATGATCAGCCTGGCCATTGCCCTGGCGCTGGGCTTGCTGATCGGGATTCAGCGCGGCTGGGTTCACAGGCGCAAGGAGCCCGGTCAGCGGGTGGCCGGTATCCGCACCTATACCCTGGTGGGGTTGCTGGGTGGCGTTGCTGCCTTGCTGGGGCGCGAATTCAGCGAGCTGATTATCGGGTTTTTCCTGCTGGGGCTGACGTCCGTGATCAGCATTGCCTATTACCGCAGCCAGGAACAAATGAAGGATCTCAGCATCACCGGTATTGTAGGTACGCTGCTGACCTTTGGTTTTGGTGTTATGGCCGGGGTGGGCATGTGGGCGCTGGCGGCGTCCTGTGCGGTGATCACGGCGTTGATTCTCGACAACAAGCACGAAATTCACGGCTTGCTGCAAAAGCTTCAGGAGCAGGAACTGGATGCCGGTTTAAAACTATTACTGGCGTCAGTGGTGATGCTGTCGGTGCTGCCCAACGAAGGTTTTGGCCCCTGGAACGCGTTCAACCCCTACGAAATCTGGTGGATGGTGGTGCTGATCGCCAGCATTTCCTTTGTGGGTTACTTTGCGGTGCGTATTGGTGGAACCTCAAGAGGGCTGCTTTTTACCAGTCTGTTCGCCGGTTTGAGTTCTTCCACCGCGCTGACCCTGCATTATGCCAAGCTGGCCCGGGATAATCCGGCCATCAGCTCGCTGTTGAGTTGCGGTATTCTGATTGCCTGCGGCACCATGTTTCCGCGTATGTTGTTTGTGTGCATGCTGATAAATCATGAACTGGCAGCCACCTTGTTTGTACCGGCCGCGGTGATGATGTTTCTGACTTTTGTTCCTGCCGTGTGGATGTGGTTTACTTATAAAGAGCCGGTAACAGAAAAAATCAAACTCAAGCAGAATCCTCTGGAACTGAGTTTTGCCCTGTTTTTTGCGGTAACTTTAATGGTCATTATTCTGTTGTCGAATCTGTTGCGGGACTGGTTCGGATCGGCCGGGGTTTATGTGCTGGCCATGATTTCCGGCATGACGGATGTGGACGCAATTAACCTGACGTTGTCACGGCAGGCCGGCGACGCCTTGCCGCTGCGCGAAGCAGGGCTCGGCATTCTGATTGCGGCTGCCACCAACAGCATTGTGAAAGGCGTTTTGGCCGCCGCTATTGCGGGTCGTAACCTGGCGTTCCGGGTGTTATTCCCCATCACCATTGCCGTACTGGCCGGCGTTATGGCGATTTGGGTAACAGCCGTATAATTTTTCCGTTGTCTTCGTCTGTCAGCAGGTACAGGTAGTCATCAGGGCCCTGCACCACGTCGCGAATACGTTCCCCCAATGCCTTATCCAGAAAGCGTTCTTCAGCGATGACTTTATTGCCGTCCAGTTCCAGCCTTACCAGTTGCTGGAACTTGAGGCTGCCAACAAATAAATCACCTTTCCATTCAGGGTAGCGGTTGCCGGTGTAAAACGTCATACCCGAGGGGGCAATGGAAGGCGTCCACTGGTAAAGGGGTTGTTCCATGCCTTTCTTGTGGGTGCCCACGCCGATATCGCCGCCGCTGTATTCCTTTCCATAGGTAATTACCGGCCAGCCATAATTTTTACCTGCTTCGGGAATATTGATTTCATCGCCGCCTTTGGGGCCGTGTTCATGTATCCACAACACACCGGTATCCGGATGAAAGGCTGCACCCTGAATATTGCGGTGGCCAATGGACCAGATTTCCGGTAACGCATCTTTGCTGTTCACGTAGGGATTATCTTTTGGCACGCTGCCATCAGGTTTAATCCGGATCATTTTGCCATGATGGTTATCCAGCGTCTGGGCATCGTCCCTGGGCAGGTAACGTTCTCCCAGGGTAATAAACAGGTAGCCTTCATCTGAAAATGCCAGCCGCGAGCCAAAGTGCGCTCGTGATACATACTTGGGATCCTGGCGGAAAACCACTTCTACATCGGTTAAACGGTTGTCTTTGAGCTTGCCTCTTGCCACCGCGGTGGAGTTGGTTAACGGAATCGTGCCGGGCTCTGCATAACTGAAATAGACCCAGTCCTGGTACAGGGCCACATCCAGCAGCCCACCCTGGCCACCGGTCCATATGTCCGGCAGGCCTTTTACCGGTTCGCCTACCTTGCCGTTGTCCACAATTCTTAACTGACCGGAGCGCTCGGTGACCAGCAGCCGGGTCTTCGTCATAAAATCCAGGCCCCAGGGATGGTCCAGTCCCTCGGCTACGATATCGATGGTTATTTCCGCCTGTTCAGTGGCCAGGGTACTGGCAAAGGCGGGCTGCAACAGGGCAGGTAACAACAGGCACCATAATAATTGTTTCATCGGGTAGCTCCAGGCAAGTCAGAGGCTTCAGGGTTTTTCTACTACTATTAGTACAGAGGTTATCAGATCAGGAAGGTTAACTGGTGGTTGATTCACAACAACATGCTTCCAAAGGGCACACGTCTATCCGGCAGCAGATACTCATTTGGTTTCTGACGCTTTCCATCGTGCCTCTGGTAATTGTTTCAGCTGTCAGCTACCTGGAATCGTCCCGTACTCTGCGCGCTGCGGCGGCGGCACAGGTTCGTGTGGCTGCCGCCGACAAAGAAAAACTGATTGAATCCTGGTTTGAATACCGTTTCAAGGATCTGGAAGAGCAGGTCAGAGATCCCGGCAACAGTCAGCTTATTCTCCGGCTAAGCCAGGGATTACAGGGTTCGGGTTTATCGGTTGAAGAATATGTGAATACCATGGACTGGCAACTGTTAGTCAACGAAAAGCAGGAAAGCTGGAACGCCACTCTGGAAACCTATGAATATGTTCACGACCTGCTGATGATAGACAGCAAGGGAAACCTGTTGCTGACCTCTGCCGGGGAATCGGATCTTGGCGCCAGCCTGAACGATCCCTCATTGCAGCAAAGTCAGCTCGCCACCACGTTCAGAAAAGCTATGGATTCAGGGACTCCGCTATTTTCGGACCTGGATCGATATGCAGCATCAGGCTATGAATTAACAGGTTTTCTGGTGTCACCACTCTTTCAGGACGGGCACCCGGTAGGGGCCATTGCGTTGCAGATCAAACAAAGTCATTTGCAAAACCTTACTGCGGCCGACACTGGTAACGGGGTGCGCCATTATCTGGTGGGTGAAGATGGTTTTTTACGCACCTCGTTAAGTGCAGATCCGGCCGAGGTACTGCAGCGATCCGTTGATACCGAAGCCATCAGACTGTGGCATGCAGAGCATGGTTCGGGCGGCTCCGAGCCGGACAATCAGGAAGAATATGCTTTTGAATACCGGGGCCCGGACGGCCGCAAAGTACTGGGCACTCATCAGACGCTTCGCATTAACAATGTGAACTGGATTCTGCTGACGGAAATCAGCGTAGACAAGGCCCTGGCCAGTGCCCGCTGGATGGGCAAGCTGGAGCTGGTGCTGTTGCTGACCACGTTGGTGATCGTGAGTTTCTTTGCTTACAAGCTGGCAAACCGTATCAGCCGCCCCATCATGCAGCTGATGGAAGTTACCGATAGGATAGCGGCAGGGGACCTTGACCAGAAAGTTAACATTGCCGCCCGCAATGAAATCGGGCGACTGGGGGATGCCCTTAATCGTATGCTGGAAACCCGCCGCCAACATGAAAAGCATATTCGCGAACACCAGAATCAGCTTGCGCTGGTTATTGACAGCACCGCGGTGGGCATCTGGGACTGGTACGTGCAAACCGGTGAAGCTTCTTTCAATGAACGCTGGGCGGAAATTATTGGTTATTCGTTAAGAGATCTGGAACCCACCAGTATCGATACCTGGATGGAGTTTGCCCACCCGGATGATCTGGAAGAATCGGGCCGGTTACTTCAGGAACACTGGGATGGCAAAACCGAGCATTATGTTAACGAAGCCCGCATGAAACACAGGGACGGCCATTGGGTGTGGGTGCTGGATACCGGTAAGGCTGTGGAATGGTACGATGATGGCCGCCCCAAGCGCATGATAGGTACCCACCTGGATATTACCGAACGCAAGGAATCGGAGCGGGCCTTGATAGACGCCAAGGAAGAAGCCGAAGCCGCGGTGCAGGCCAAATCGGAATTCCTGGCCAGTATGAGCCACGAAATCCGTACACCGATGAATGGCGTGCTCGGTATGCTGAGCCTGTTGGTGCGCGGTGATCTCAGCAAGGACCAGGCTCATCAGGCCAAGCTGGCGCTATCCAGTGCCGAATCCCTGCTGACGCTGATTAATGACATTCTGGATTTTTCCAAGGTGGAGGCCGGCAAGCTGGATCTGGAATTACTGGATTTTAATCTGGTGACTATGCTGGGTGATTTTGCTGAATTCATGGGGCATCGTGCCCATGAGCACGACCTTGAACTGATTGTTGATACCTCAGAAATCACTAATCCCATGGTAAAAAGTGACCCTGGCCGCATACGTCAGATTCTTACCAACCTGGTAGGCAACGCCATTAAATTTACCCACGAAGGTGAAATTATTATCCGTGCCTGGCTTGAACCCGCCGGCGATCAACCTCTGCAGTTAAAGTGTTCGGTAAAAGATACCGGAATCGGAATTGATGAAGATAAAACGCAGGTGATCTTCGACACCTTTACCCAGGTGGATGCTACCACCACCCGGCAATACGGTGGCACCGGTCTGGGTTTGTCCATCGTAAAAAAACTCTGCAAGCTGATGAATGGCGATGTGCAGGTGCACAGCAAAAAAGGTGAGGGTAGCGAGTTTGTCTTCCACGTTTCGGTGGAACCCAGTGACGTATCCCGGCCGGACCTGTTACCGGAAACGGAAGTGGCGGGTGTCAGTATGCTGGTGGTGGATGATAACAACACCAATTGCGAAGTGCTGAAATCCCAGTTGTCTCAATGGGGCGCCGACGTGATGGTGGTACGCAGCGGCAAAGATGCCCTGGGATTTCTGGAGCGCCTGGTAAAAAAAGGTAAAGCAGACAGGCTCAAAGTGGCGTTTCTTGATTATCAGATGCCGGCAATGAATGGCTATGAATTGGCAACCCGAATTCGTGAAAACACGCACTGGAACCATCTTAAACTGGTGATGATGACGTCGGTTACCAATCGCGGCGACGCGGAGTTTTTTGCCCGTGCCGGTTTTCAGGCTTACTTTCCCAAACCTGTCACCATGAATGATCTGCACGATGCTTTGATGGTGGTGCTGCATGAAGGCGACGTTCTGGAAAAAGCTCAGCCACTGGTAACCCGCCATTATCTGCACAGCCTGCGTCATAAACCGCAGCATAATAACTCCAGTAACTCCATTAATAACTACAGCCTTCCCTGGCCTGCCGACACCCGCATCCTGATGGCAGAGGACAACCCCATCAACCAGGAAGTGGCCCGGGGCATTCTTGAAGATATCGGGCTAACCTGCGATGCCTCGGGTAATGGTAAAGAGGCTTTGGAATCCCTGCGCAGCGCCCAGTTAACCCAACCCTATACCTTGGTGCTCATGGATTGCCAGATGCCGGAAATGGATGGCTTTGCCGCCACCGGAGCCATTCGGGAGGGTCAGGCCGGCGAACGCTATAAAAGCATTCCGGTGATTGCCATGACAGCCAATGCCATGAAAGGGGACCGGGAACGCTGCCTGGCGGCCGGTATGGATGACTACCTGAGCAAGCCGGTGGACGGCGATGAACTGGAGCGGGTGCTGGCCCGCTGGTTGCTGAAATCCGGGAATAACGGTGAACAGGCCGGCAAAGCGGCAGAACAGGAACAGGAGCTGCGCACCTGGCATCGCGAGGCTGCGCTCAAGCGCTGCCGTGGCAAGGAAGAACGTTTAAAAATCCTGGTGGACATGTATCACAACGACATGCCGGGGCGCATTCGCTTGTTGCGTCAGTATGTGGAAAGCAATAACTACGAAGAACTGGAAAAACTGGCCCATGCCATTAAAGGGATCACCGCCAATCTCAGTGCCGAGAAACTGGCGGCCCTTGCCTCAGAACTGGAACAGCAGGCCAGGGATCAGAGCACCGGCGTCGGCCGCCTGGTCACCCGGATCGAGCGGGAGCACCAGGCGGTAACCACGGCGTTCCAGGGGCTCACCGTAAAATCCTGAAAACGTCCCTTGCTCTATTGTTGGTGCCCTATTGCTGATGATCCGTGGTGTTGTAGTTGTACGCCTGCACAATGCCCTTGCCGTCAAACCGGATCACCAGGTCCGTGGTTTGAGTATCGCTGAACAGGCTGTAATGATATTTCCCATAGGTCCAGGTTTTCTGGCCGTTCTCAATCCCCACTCGCCAGGGCGCCCCAAAACGGTTGCGAATCTCCTCCATGGTGGTGCTGCCGATTTTAATGCTGCCCACCTCATTGGTGGGGAATTCACGGCCCACATTGGCACAACCCGACACCATCGTGAGGGATGCGCCGGCAAGAATGGCAGCTGCAATAATGGCTTTCATGGTATTTCCTCCTTCATTTTAAGGTGTCCGTGGCTTTACCTGATGTGGTAGCTTTTGGTACTAAAGTGCATTAAATAATAAACCAGACAATAAAAAGACCCGGCCAAAGGCCCCAAAAGAGTCCGTTATGCCCATCAGGATCACTAAAAACCGCAATTTAATCAATTGGATACAGGCTCTGGTAGTGAGTTTTAGCCTGTTTTGGGGGCTGGTTCACTCTGCCGCCGCCGCCCAGGAACCTTTGCAGGAGCCCTCAAGCCGGCAGGTGGTGCAGCCGGCCCTGACTTTTGATCAGATCAACAGTGGTCTGGAAAGCGTGCTGCACACCATCAATGAAATCGGCTACCTGATTCTGGACTTTGTAAACCTGATAAAAGAAGACCCGCTAGAAGGGCTGCTGGCGTTGCTGGAGTTTATCGGCGAAAAGCTGGGCCTGCTGGATGGTGGCGATGGTATCGCCGGGCCATTGCCCATTCCTGGTCCGGGCCTGACCAACCAGAGTTACCCCGAAGCTGATCTTTTCAAGCCCGTTGGCTGGATCAACCATGACAATGGCCTGCCCGGTGTGTACTCCGGCCGCAAAGCCTTTGGTACCAATCTGGGCATGATGATCGATGGCTACTTTTTTACCCTGTTTGCGCCGGACAGCGGTAAAGGCCCCGGTGGTTTTCTGTTTTACGATGTTTCCGATCCTTACCAGCCGCGGCTTATGCGGCGTATTTATGAACCGGAAGCCAGAACCGCCGCTTTCCGTGAACCACACGCCTTTGGCCTGGCCCGTATTAATGGCCGCCGCTATATGGCGTTTCAGAGCACCGTGGGTGTGGAGTTTTGGGATTTTACCGATCTGAATGATCTGCAAAGAGTGGGCGAAATCAATCTGCCCGGTGTCAACGGCGGCGACTATTCCAATGTGTCCTGGCAGCTCACCTGGCAGGCGCCTTATGTGTACGTGGCCAGTTCCGAACAGGGGATATTTATTGTGGACGCCGGTGACCCTGCCAATCCCCGCCTGGCCGAAAGGGATGGCAGTAATCCCATACCCGTATCGCAACTGGGTGGCTTCCGTGTCGGACCGATTTTTACCTTTGGTAATCAACTGGTAATTGCCAGCATGGAAAACCGCGACGGCATGGCCAGCCTGGATATCAGCGATCCCGTTAATCCCCGCCTGCTGGATCGTATTCCTGATTTACAACAGTTTTATTATGCGTCTTGTTTTAATGGCCGGCAGGTGGCTGTTTCTGTGCGGGGAGCAGAGGCTCGCATGGAGCTTTACGATCTGACCAACCCGGAAAACTTTACGCTGACCAGCGACCAGTTGGCAGTGCCCGGACAGCTCTATTGCGCCTTTCAGGATCACTATGTGTTTCAGGGAGCGGAAGACCGGGTTCATAAAATTGATATTCACAACCCTGCTGCACCGTTTGAAGTGGGTAGCGGCACAATATCCGGGCCGTTGGTGCGGCTGGTTGATCATGGTCAGGTAAGCCCGCTGGGTAACCTGGTGTTTGTGGGCAATGATCATGGCACCGGCAGTGCCTTTATGCCCCATGACACAGCGCCGGACCTGACGCCGCCGCAAGTGGTAATCACTGCACCACGGGACCAGGCGGACAACGTTAATCCGGCCACGGGTATCGGTATCAGCTTTTCTGATGTGCTGGACTTTGACAGTGTCAGCGAAACGAGCCTTCAGATTCTTGATCCTCAGGGCTTACCGATCGCCGGCACTTACAGCCAGCAGAATGGTATCGTCAACTTTATGCCCCACAACCCCCTGCAACCTTTTACCCGTTATCGCATTCTGGTGCCCGCCAATGGTGTTACTGATGTGATGGGCAATGCCATTGCCGAAACTTTTACCGCCAGCTTTACCACTGGTGCCAACGATCAGTCGTTGCAGGTGGATGTGCAGTTACCGCAGGAAGTGAATAGCGCAGATTACAGTGGTGAACAATCGCAATTTGACGCGGTTATTGCCGAGCCGCTCGACGGGGCCGTTTACGAATGGAATCTGGGGGATGGCACCGTGATCCGCGGTTTGGCCAATCCGGCAATTGAACACAGCTATACCGAGCCCGGCCATTATCAGGTGCTGCTCACAATTCGCTGGCAGGGAAAAATCCAGCAGGTTTCCTTTATCAAAACCATTGTGCCGCAGCCCACTGGGGTGGCGCCGGTGCAAACATCGACTATCGCACACACTGAAGACAGTGTTTTTATTGTGAATCCCGATAACGGTACAGTCACGGCGCTGGATAAAGCCAACCATGAAGTGCGCTGGGAAACACCGGTGGGAACCGAGCCACAATCCATTGCTCTGGACAGTACCGGGCAGCTGTGGGTAACAGCAAAAGGCGATGATCAACTGATTCAACTCAATCAGCAGGGCGACAAGCTGCAGCAGATAAACCTGCCTTATGGTGCAGCACCTTTCGCGGTGGTTTGCCATGCTCGGCAACCGGAATGCTGGGCCAGCTTGCAGGGCAGTGGTCAGGCGATTGCATTTAATCTGCAGGGCAACATTCTTGCGGAGGCAGCCTTGAAAGATCCAAGAGCGATGGCTTTGTCCGGTAACGGTTTTGATTTATGGGTAACCCGTTTGGTGTCTGCAGATCATGGTGCCGATATCTATCATTTGAGCACCGCCGGTGGCCTGTTACTGCAGGACACTTTGCACGTCGCACCGGATGTCACCACCAGTGATTCCCAGGATCGGGCCCGTGGTATCAGCAATTATCTGTTTGATATTGCTGTCAGCCCATCCGGTAACGAATTAATGGTGCCGGCCAAAAAAGACAATCAGTACCGCGGCCTGTACCGGGATGGCCAGCCACTGGATCATGATAAGACCGTACGTGCCCTGACCCAGCGAATTGCAACCGGCAGCCAGAACATTACCGAATGGGATTTTGATAACCGCGCCAATCCCCGCGCAGTAGCATACAGCCCATTGGGTGATTACGCCTTTATTGCGCTGCAGGGTTCCAACAAAGTGCTTGTGATGGATGTGTTCAGCGGTTCCCAGCGGGTGGAAATTGAAACGGGGCTGGCCCCCCAGGGCCTGGCCATTGATGCAAGCCGCGGCTTGCTCTACGTGCACGAATTTATGAGCCGCAGTGTCAGTGTGTTTGATATCGGGGATGTGCTGCAGTCTTCCGGTTTTACGGTGGCGCCGGTAGCTACTGTTAATCTGGTGGCACAGGAAAGCTTGAGTGAAGACGTATTGTTGGGCAAACAGATTTTTTACAACGCAGACGATCCCCGCATGAGCCGGGAAAGCTACATATCCTGTGCCAGCTGCCATGTGGATGGCGGCCATGATGGCCGCGTATGGGATTTTACCGAACGGGGCGAAGGGTTGCGCAATACTATTCCGCTGAAAGGCCGCGCAGGCCTGGGCCATGGCAACGTGCACTGGACAGCGAACTTTGATGAGATCCAGGATTTTGAAAACGATATCCGCAACGGCTTTGGCGGCACCGGCTTTTTAACAGATGAGGACTTTGCCCGGACCAGTGATCCTTTGGGGCAGCCCAAAGCGGGTTTAAGTGAAGAGCTGGATGCCATGGCTGCTTATGTCAGTTCCCTGCTGAGCGTGGAAAAAAGCCCTTACAAAACCGCGGCCACTGAACCGGGTGCTGATGCTCAGCAAGGGCAGCAGCTTTTCAGCGAGTTAAACTGTGGCGACTGCCACAGCGGCAGCCAGTTTACGGATGGTTTAAACCATCCCATTGCCACCTGGGTACCGGGGTCCGGACAGGCCATGGGGCAGCCATTGAGTGATATCGGGATTGAAACACCCACGCTGCTGGGGTTATGGAACAGCGCCCCCTATTTTCATCATGGTCAGGCACTTACTTTAAACGAGGTGATCGATCATCCCGGGCATGGTAACGCGCAATCCTTGTCGGATGCAGAAAAACAGTCCCTGATTACCTATCTGTTAACGCTGGATGGCCGCACCGGGGCGCATATTCAGAGCGTCAATACCTACGTTATTCGTAACGGTGGCCAGGGTTGTTTATCCGTGGCTGGAAACAGAGCGGAACCCGGCGCGGGAGTGATTGTGGATGAATGTCACAGCGCTGCCCGCTGGTGGCAGGACCAGTACCAGAGAATTCATCTATCCGGACAAGCTGATTTGTGCCTGGCCCACAACGGCAAGGCCCTTTACTGGAGCCGCGTAACAATAGAACCCTGTTCCGATGCCGCAACCCAGCAATTCGACTGGCGTGACAGCGGGCATATTCACTGGCAGGGCAATAACCTGTTTGTGCTGGACGCATTCGGTACCGGGCCAGGAGCCAGAGTGGGTTCCTGGTGGCGTCATCAGGGAGCCAATCAACTCTGGAGCAGGGATTGATGTGAAATCGCTATAGCACTGTTCGGTTTTACAGGCGTTATTTCATGGCGTAGGCTTGCTGGCAAAGAAACAGAAGATTCGATGCTGGTATGGAAAACGTAAAAACTATTTTATGGACGGTTCTTCAGGGGATCGCCGCTATTGCCTGCGGGTTTTTCGCTTTTAAACTCACCGCCATTGGCCTGGACGATTTAAAGCACCTGCGCCAGCTGGAGCGCATTCCCGAAGTTGCCATCGTGGGTGCCATCGATGGCGAAGCCATTGTGTCCGGCACCATGTCCACTTCAGTCAAACTGCTATCAGCGCCTAAAACCTCTACCCCCAGTATTTATTACCGTTACCGGGTAGAAAAACGCTGCCGCGACAGCGACGGCAATGAATCCTGGTGCACCCAGTCCGACAAGGATCGCTGGGTAAACTTCACCCTTACCGACAGCACCGGTGATCTGCAGGTGCGCCCCTCCCAACGGGTGGACTGGAATGCCCCTGAGCGTTATCAGAACCGGGTGGGTGATTACCGTTACACCGAATGGCGGCTGGAAAGCGGTGACCGGGTGAACATGATTGGCCTGATCAAAAACGGCAACATGACCTTTGATGACGAAGGGCAGTACCTGCCGGTGATCACCGTTAACTCCGTGCAGGAAGAACGCGGAGACGTAGGCCATGCCGGGCTGCTGTTTTTATGGGGCGGCGTATCGCTGGGGCTGGCGGCCATCTATTGTGCGATGCTGGTATTCCGTATTCACCGGGTGTTGATACTGGTGTCGGCGTTAACCACGGGTATGCTGATCTTTCTTTCCACTGATGGCTTTACCATGATTCGTACGGATCTGGTGGCTGCCCAGCAATGGTTGCAAACCCGGTCCGAACATTCCGAAGCAGCGGTGCAGGCAGTGTATGAACAAGCAGGCTCACCCTGGCAGGGCTGGTCCCAGTTGCAAAACCCTGAACAGGCCAGTGCCGCACTGACCAATCAGCAATGGCTGCGGGTGTGGGCCATTTATGAAAGCCTGTTACTCAGTCAGCAAAGTGTTCAGGAACAGGCAACCCGGGTTTTTGGCCGACTGGCATTGCTCGGAAGCGGTAAAGCGCTGACACCGGTTCCGGTGTTTGACTGGGCAAAGGGCAAACTCAGCGAAGAAAAAGACCGCATCAAAAGCAGCATTCAGGGCATCGCCTCCTGGATTGAATTGCTGGTGTCCGGATTGCTGACGCTGGGACTCGGCTGGTGGGCGGTAAAATCCGTGCGTTGGAAACGCATGATGGAAAACCTGCCCACATCCAGAATCAAAGGCGTTATGCCGGGCCTGACGGAAATCAAAGGGCTGATAGAACTGCAACCCGGTACCAGTGCGCTGGTATCTCCGCTAAAAAACCTGCCCTGTGTTTACTACCACTATGTGGTCAAGGAAAAACGCGGCAGCGGCAAAAAATCCCGCTGGGTCACCATTACCGACGATAAAAGCTCCCTGGATTTTTTCTGTGAAGACGACACCGGCAAGCTGCTGGTGGATCTGGACGAAGCCGAGGTTATCTGCAAGCGCCGCTTTTCCGAGCGCAGTGGCCGGCGGCGCTATTCTGAATCCATTATTGGCACCGGCGATTCCCTTTACGCCATCGGCACCTGTGATCTGGTGGGGGAAGTGGGCGACCGGCTGCATTTAACCAAAGGGGATGAGCGTGATCCCTTTATAGTCAGCAGTTTCAGCGAAGCCGAGGTCATGCTGAAACGGGCACGCCTCGGAATGGGGCTGCTTACCGCAGGCTTTTCTGCATATATGTTGCTTATGCTGATTGCCTTCGGAAAATCCGGCGGTTTTGCGTTTTCTGACATTGTCATTGCCGGGTTAACCGCCCCCGTGTTTGGTGTGCTGCTGATTCTGGTGCTGCACTACAATGACCTGATTTTTCTGCGCCAGCGGGTGCAACGCAACTGGGCTAACGTGGATGTACTGCTACAGAAACGGTTTGATTTGTTCAGCAATCTAAAATCCGTGGTGGATACCTCCATGGCCTATGAAAAAGAAGTGCTGACACTGGTGAGCGAAGCCCGGGCACTGAAACGGCCCGCCGAAGGTGATACCGATGAGCTCCGGCATACACTGCAACAGCAGGATCAGCTAGGCAGGCGACTGCTGGCCCTGAAAGAGGCCTATCCCCAGCTCAATTCCAATAATAATATCAATCGCTATATGGAGCTGATGACCGAAATGGAAACCGATATCGCCCTGATCCGGGGTGGTTATAACGATGCAGTGGAAACCTACAACGCCCGGATTCAGAGTTTTCCCGACCTGATTCTGGCCCGGATGTTTGGTTTCAGTGCCGTCGAATTCGGCCAGTGGGAGTAAAGCCCTATTGGGTTGTTGAAACAGCTTGCGAATTGTTTGCACATTTCATCCCGAATTCGTCCTTGATTCCTGAGTAATCTGAACCCTGTCGAAACACTTAATGTTTGCAGGAGTAAAGAAGATGAAAACGAAATTAATGGCCTTTATCAGCGTGTTGTTGCTCACTGTATCTGCCCTGGCAATTGCCATGCCCCCGCGGCATGCCCCCGACTTCACTCGCCTGGCCGCGGAGCTGAAGGTAACCGAAGCACAAAAAGACCAGTTTCTGGCCATAATGCAGGAACAGCATGAGGAGCGAAAAACCCTGCACGATCAGGGTCGCGACGCCGTAAAGGAGCAAATGGACATTCTGGATCAGGCTCTGCTCACCAAACTGGAAGCCGTACTGACCCCAGAACAACTGGAAGAATTTTCCCGCCGAATGGAAAAGCGCAAACAGGAAATGAAAATGCATCGCGCACTCAGGGCTCACAAAGGCGATTGCTGCCCCAGCTGATCCGTTAGCCCAGACTGGAGCACCCTGCAAAAAGGGTGCTACCATGCCTCCAGTCGATTAGCATTGGGGGAAGTCATGAGTACGGAATCAAGTGAATCCAGCGAAACCAGTGAATTGGGTGAATCAAAAGTAGCGCTGATCACCGGCGCCAATTCCGGCATAGGGCTGGAAACTGCACGGGAACTGGTGGCCAAAGGCTACCATGTGTTTATGGCCTGCCGCTCAGAATCCCGAACCCTGCCGGCAATCAAAGACATAGAGCAATCCACAGGAATTCAGGGCAAGGCAGAATTTATACCCCTGGACCTGGCAGATCTGGAATCTGTCCGCGCCTGTGCAGAACTGTTCTTGAGCCGTGATTTACCCCTGCCGTTGCTGATATGCAATGCGGGCCTGGCGGGTCAAAAGGGCACAACGGCATCCGGCTTTGAAACCACCTTCGGTACCTGTCATGTAGGGCATTTCCTCCTGACCCGGCTGCTGCTGGAACGCATCAAATCATCCGCGCCGGCCCGTATTGTGGTGGTTGCCAGCATGGCTCACCGCAACGCCAAAGAAATCGATTTCGATGCCCTGCGCCAACCCACCAAAACCGTTACCGGCTTTCCTGAATACGCAGTTGCCAAGCTCTCTAATATTTTGTTTGCCAAAGAACTGGCGAAGAAGCTGGAAGGCACCGGTGTAACCACCTATTCACTGCACCCCGGTGTGGTAGCCACTAACGTCTGGCGCAAAGTCCCCTGGCCGTTGGACAAGCTTATTAAATTATTCATGACCAGCTCGGAAGAGGGCACTGCAACTACGTTATATTGTGCAACCGATCCTGCCTTGGCGAATGAAAGCGGATTCTATTACGACGAATGTAAAAAGGATGATCCGTCTGCCCTGGCTAAGGATGACAAACTGGCGGAACGACTCTGGAATGAGAGCGTAGAGTGGGTGAAGGAATACATTTGAAGGTGCAGGCACTAAAGATCAGGTATCAGGAATCGATCATACAAATCAATCACACAAACCAATTATACAAACCAGGATAGAAATGGCGGGCCTGGCAGGACTCGAACCTGCAACTCTCAGCTTCGAAGGCTGATGCTCTATCCAGTTGAACTACAGACCCGTTAAGCGCGCTATTCTAACGGTTTTTGGTTTCGATTTCGAGTGTTGCCTTGTGATCGAAAGCGATTGAAAGCATCAGACACAATCTTTCAGGCAATGCTCAATCGTGGTGTATTTGAATTTAAAGCCATCCTGCAGTGCTTTATCCGGTGTGGCGTTCTGTCCACCAAGCAATAATAACGAGGCTTCACCCAATGCGATCTTAAGGGCTATGCCGGGCATGGGGATGACTGTGGGTTTGCCCAGGGCTTTGCCCAGAGCCTCGGTAAATTCCTTGTTGGTTACCGGTGTGGGTGCGGTGGCGTTGTAGGGGCCGCTGCAGCGGGAGTCTTCCAGCAAAAACACAATCAAACGGCACAGGTCGGAGCGATGTATCCAGGGGAACCATTGTTTGCCGTTGCCGATTTTGCCTCCCAGTCCGAATTTGAACGGGGGCAGCATTTTTTCCAGGGCGCCACCCTGTTTGTCCAGCACTACCCCGATTCGCACAATCGCCAGGCGGCAACCAATGGCTTTAATGCGGTTGGCGGCGGTTTCCCATTGTTTGCACAGGGTGGCTGCAAAATCTTTCCCCGGGGATGAGTTTGCCGGGCAGGGTTCGTCGCCGTTATCCCCGTAGTAGCCCACTGCAGAGCCATTCACAAAGGTTTTGGGCTTGTGTTTGCTGTCCACCAGGGCGGCTACCAGCTTTTCTGTCAGTTCCACGCGGCTGTTAAGGAGTTCTTTTTTTCGGGATTCGCTCCAGCGTTTATCAAGAATACCTTCACCGGCCAGGTTGATCACTGCATCAATAGCGGGCAGGCTGCTGATCTCGCTGAAATCCTTGATGGTACGCACTTTGTCACCGAACAGCTTGCGGGCATTTTCCGGGTTACGGGTCAGTACAGTCAGGTCATAGCCCTTTTTGATCAGTAGAGGGCTCAGCTTTTTGCCGATAAAGCCGGTTCCACCGGTGATAAGCAAATGTTTATTTGACATTGAATAGCCGCCGTGGATGATTGCTTGTTGTTATTATCCGATTCTCACCTGTCCACATTATTAGCCGAACCTTTTGGTGATGTATATAGCTGCAATAAAAACGTCCATCAGGCTGTGTTTAGGCCTGTGTCTCATCTTATCCACGGGTTGCACCTATTTGCAATCCTTGCAGGCCCAGGATCTCTGGCAGTCCCGCGGTAAGCCCCTGTCCACTATTGAAAAGCCGCTGGTGGGTGTGCTGGTTAGCGACCCCAAACTGCGCCGCAAGGCCGAGGCAGACTGGGTGCTGGACCTGCGCCAGCGGGACATTGCGGCGGCACCGGCCTATGCACCACTGGCGGAATTGTCCGCTATCAATCCCGCCAGCCTGCAACGGCTCCACGAAAAACACGCTATGGACAGCCTGTTAACGGCCAGCCTGTCGCTGGATCGGGCGGCGGCGGAAACCCGGCACAACACGCTGGCAGAGCATCTGGATTACCGCCTTAATCTGGCTTTTGATGCATTCGTGTCTCAGGTGGAGCTGGCGGCTGTGAGTGTGTCGGCCTATTCACTGGTTACCAATGAGTTATTGTGGCAGGCGGTTTACTATGTGCCGGTCAAGGAAGGGCAGATTGACTGGTCGCTGGTGGCCCGTTCCGCCAATCAGGATATGGCCGCTGCGGGCTTGCAGAAGCCACCGGAACCAGAGGTGGAAGAAGCGCCAGCTAAAAGCAGCGGGCAACCAGCGGAAAAGCCGGCCAGGCAGACAGGTGCGCCGCACAAATAATCCGGCGCATTAGCCGGGGGCGTTAATCGTCCTCGCCCCGGTGTTCGAATTTGTATCCCACGCCGTAAACGGAATGAATGTATTCCTTGCCGCCGGCAGCAGTTTTGATTTTTCGGCGCAGTTTTTTGATATGGCTGTCGATCGTGCGGTCGCTGACAATACGGTGATCTTTGTACGCAATATCCATTAGCTGATCCCGGGAATATATGCGTCCCGGCTCTTCCACCATGCTGGCCAGCATCTGAAATTCAATGGCGGTCAGATCAGTTTCATTGCCGTCAATCCAGGCTTTGTATTTGTCCCGGTCAATGCGTACCGGTGTTGTGTTCTGATTTTCTTCAGGCGTGCTTTTAAGCGAACGGCGCAGCACGGCTTTTGCCCGGGCCACAACCTCTCTGGGGCTGTAGGGTTTGCAGATATAGTCATCGGCGCCCAGTTCCAGTCCCAGTAACCGATCGATTTCCTCTACCCGGGCGGTACACATAATAATGGGTACGTCGGATTGCGCCCGCAGTTCCTTGCACAGGCTGATGCCGTCTTTATTCGGCAGCATAATATCCAGCAGAATCAGGTCGCAGTGGTTAGTGCTGAACCATGGCAACACCTCAGCGCCATCATGCAGGGCAACGGCGTTGAAGCCATCCTGTATTAAATAATCGCTTAACAGGCTGGCCAGCTTTTCTTCGTCTTCCACTATCAGTATGGTGGCGGCAGGCATCAGTCATCCAATGGCAGTTCAATCATGACTTTCAGCCCACCGGCAGGGGCGTGGCTGAGCTGAATCTTTCCATTATGGCCGGCAACGATTTTTTTACAAATGGCCAGACCCAGGCCGGAGCCACCGGTTTTACGGTTGCGGGAACTTTCCACACGGAACAGGGGATCAAACAGTTTTTCCAGATCGGCCGCGGTGACGCCCGGTGAGCTGTCTTCAATGGTGAGCAGGGCGTTGTGGTTTTTTCTTTGCAGGCTCAGTAAAACACTGCCGCCGCTATCCGTGTATTTCAGGCTGTTGGATAACAGATTATTGATCAGCTGGCTCAGCCGGGTTTCGTCCCCGTTCACCCAAAGTTCGCGGCCTGGTAACTGGCACTGCAGTTGAATCTGTCGCTCGCCGGCCTGCTGCTGATACTTTTCCACCTGATGGGCCACCAGTTCTGTGAAATCAAGATCACTGAACTGATAGCGCAGGGCGCCTATATCCGCATTGGCCAGTTCATAAAGATCTTCCACGATCCGTTGCAGGCGCAAAATCTCCTGGTGGGTAGAGCTGATGGTGTCGGTGGTGGCGGGGCGCACGCCTTCCAGCATGGCTTCCAGTTCGCCCCGACAAATAGTGAGAGGGGTACGCAGTTCATGGGAAATATCCGCAATCCAGTGTTTGCGGGCATTCTCATTGGCCGCCAGCGTGCGGGCCAGACGATTAAAATCCTGAGTCAGCTGACCCAGCTCGTCACGGCTGTGGTGGTGAATTTCATAAACATAGTTGCCGGAAGTAAGCTGGCTGGTGCCTTTGGCCAGTTGCTTTATGGGCAGGGTCAGCACTATCGCCAGGGGGTAGGCGATGCAGGCTGACAGCAACAGCAGAATTCCGCTGATCAACAGAAACGCGGTTTGTTGTTCCCGCACAAAACCCACATCGTAGGCGTTACTCAGATTATCCCGTGGCGGAATGGTCAGCCAGCCCACCACCTGATCATTGGCGGTAATCTCGATTCGGGGTGTGTTCTGCTGGTAATCCGGGGGGCCGAACAGCACCTGTTCGCCCGCATCCAGCAGAATGATTCTGGGCCGTGGCGGCGCAGGCCTGCGATCCGGTGGCGGCAGGTGGCCGTAAGCATCCGGTCGGGGTGGTCGGGTGCCGGAGCCTTGCCCCCTTGTGGATGCTGATGGGCGCGGCGGCGGCCGGTGTTGGCCCGGAGGCCTGCGGCCATTATCCGGTTCAAGCTCCCCGTCAGATTCATGGCTCTGCAGCAATTCCCGCCATAACCGGTGATTACGGCGAATAAAATCCCAGCTGCCTTCCCGGGCATACAGCTTGCCCAGGGAATCCGCCAATGCACCCTGGGCACTCAGGTCCCGTTCATTGATGTAGTCCAGCATGCCTTTATCAAAGCTCCACTGCATGAGCCCGTACATGCTGGTCACCAGAATCAGGCTGCCCGCCAGAAAAGCAAAAAATAATTTGGTTTGTATATTCACGGATTATCCGAACTTCATGGGTCTGAATAGCACTATATGCAAACGGGTTCACAAAATCTGCCGTATCTCCGGCTTTCCTTTTTGTTTGCACATTTGCTGCGCGGTACCTGCACATTTCAATTTTAGTCTGAAACCTCAACAAAATGCGTGGGGATGCAGGCCATGAAAAAAAACAATCCAGTGAATAACTCTTTTCTTGTTCCGTTCTGTCTGGCGTTGTCGCTCGCGGGCTGTGGTGCCGGGCCGTCAGAAAGCGATGAGCAACTGGATGAGGTGATTGACGAGCAGGGGCTGGATGAAACCGACGCCAACACGGGCTTACCTGCCATAACAGATCCTGTGGCCCAACTGGGAATGAAGCTGTTTTTCAGCAAAAGCCTGGGCGGGCAGTTTGATGCTGCCTGTGTCAGCTGCCATCACCCGGCACTGGGCGGTGCCGATGGCCTGAGCCTGCCGGTGGGCGTGGATGCGACTGATCCCGATCAGCTGGGCCCGGGCAGAAGCCATCAGGACGGCGTGCCGCTGGTGCCCCGTAATTCTCCTACCGTGTTCAATGTTGCTCTGTGGGACACCGGTCTGTTCTGGGACAGCCGGGTAGAAAGCATAGGTAAGGAAGCAGGCGCCAATGGCAGCCTGTCGGGCATACGCACGCCCGACAGTGGTTTTGCGGTGGCGGATCCCAATGCCGGTGCCAATCTGCCGGCAGCCCAGGCACGCTTTCCGGTGACCTCTGCGGAAGAAATGAAAGGCACCTTGTTTGAAATCAATGGCGATGGCGACAGTGTTCGTGATCACCTGGCGGCCCGTATCGGTGATTATGGAGAAGGCACCGGAGAACTGCTGGAAAACCAGTGGCTCACCGAGTTTCAATTGGCATTTGCTACCTCAGAAGATGCAGAAAACCTTATCACCTTTGAAAACATCGCCTTTGCCATTGGCGAATACGAACGCAGCATGAACTTTACCAGCAATCCCTGGAGTGCCTATGTTGCCGGTGACCTGACCGCTATCACCGAAGATCAGAAGCAGGGCGCATTGTTGTTTTTTACCAGTGTGGATGAAGGTGGTGCCGGATGTTCAACCTGCCACAGCGGTGATCTGTTTTCCGATGGTCGTCACCACACGGTGGCGTTCCCCCAGATTGGCCCAGGTAAAGGCGATGGTGAAAATGGCGACGATGATTTTGGTCGGGAACGGGAAAGCGGAGACGCTGCCGATCGTTATCGGTTTCGCACGCCGTCGCTGCTGAATGTGGCAATGACCGCGCCCTATGGCCACAGTGGCGCTTACCAAACACTGGAAGAAGTGGTGCGCCATTATATTAATCCACGAGTGTCCAATGACATTTTCTTTGCTTCAGGAGGCGTGTGCCGATTGGCGCAATTCCGCGATATCCCGGATTGCGACAGCCTGTATCCCAACGCGCAGAACAACACCCAGCTGGCCCTGCAAAAGCTGGGGCAGGAAATCAATCAGGGTACCAGCCTGTTGCAGCCTACCCGACTTGATAACACCCAGGTGCAGCAACTGGTGGCTTTTCTTGAGGCTTTGACCGACCCCTGCGTGCAGGATCGGGATTGCCTGGCGCCCTGGATTCCGGATACCACCGATACCGGGCCTGATGGCCAGCAGCTTAATGCCACGGATCTGGCCGGTGACTTTTTATAGCCTGTTTCCCCACCCGGGCTTCCCCCCGCTGCGGTAGTTCCGCCTGTGCCGAAGGTGTACCCCGCACCTTTGGCATTTTTTTGGGGAGGGCATTTTTTTTGGGGGGCATTTTTTTTCGGGGCTTTTATTTGATTCCCGTAAAATAAAAAAAGGATTGCTCCGCAGAGCAATCCAGTTCGGGGTACAGGGTTTTTGCCAGATTTCTCGCAATAGCCCTGGGGCGCAGTGTAATCAGGACTTGCGGGAAAAACTTGTCTTTGGTTACCTTTTTGTCGTGTATGCTGTGTAAAACATTAAGGCATTCGACTGTCGACAGGGGGAAACGGTGGCGGTATTGCGGCAAACGCTCTGGTGGATTTTTATACTGGTGGTTTTGTGCGTTTTGCTGGGCGTGGGCACATTGGCTGCACTGCGCTATCACGATGGATTGCGTGATCAGGTGTTGCTGCGGGTGTTAAAACCCTACGGCGTGCAATCGATCAGTACACAACTGGACGCGCTTGCCTTTGATCATGCCACCCTGGGTGCACTGTCGGTGAGTTATCAAAAGGATAATCTGGCAGCCCACGCCAAAGTACAACAGATTAAGATTTACCGGGCCGACAGCAGTCTGCCCTACACGGATCCAAAAAGCTGGTCGCTTACCCTGGAAGCCGGCGATGCCACGGTCACTACACGCCAGTCCGACAATTCTGCCGATACAGCGCAAACCTTAACGCTGGCGTCTTTCCTTCCCCAGGCCATTCTGCAACAGATACCGCTCGCCATCATCAATGCCAATGCATTGTCCCTTGAGTATCAGCCCGCAGGCGGCGACAGCTGGCGTTATCAGGGGGAGGCCCATCTGTCACCGCAAAAGATCCAGTCGCAGTTTCAGCTGCATCATGGCGAGCAGCCTTTTAACGGCGAGCTGTTGTTGAATCAGGAAAGCGTGGATATCACCCTGGGTCAGTCAGACCAACCCTGGGTGAGTGTGCAGAGCCGCCTGGATCTGGTGGATTCCCGGCTGGTGGCGGGCGGCACTCTGGCCATCAGCGACCTTACCCATACGGAAGACTGGCTGGCCCTGATGCCACTGGAACTACCGGAAACCGTGAACTGGCAGGGCAGCCTTGACCTGGCATTTACCCTGGGGGTGCCGGAGGCCCGCTTGCAGGAATGGCTGACAGGAAATACGCAAAACCTGGAGGGCGTAACCCTGGCGGCTCAGGTGCGCCATGATCTGAAACTGGGGGTGCCGGGCCTGGATCTGAAACAGCTGGCGGCCAGGGGTTCAGCCAACGTTCAGCTTTCCGGTGATAGCCTGCAGGTGAAACCCTGGGAACTGGAACACGGCATGGTATCCAAGAACATCACTGACCCCGACATGCAAAAGCGGCTGGCCCTTACCCGCCCGGGCACGGCGTCCCTGAGCACCAAAGGCCAGTTGGCAGAGCTGCAGTTAACGTTACCCAACAAGCTGCCGGAATCCGTTGCCGGCAAACTGCGGCTAACCCTGAAGCTGCCGGAAAAACCGGCCCTGAGCGGGGTCAGTTCCTTTAATACGGCCCGTACCCGGGCAGGCAATCTTAAAGGCAAAGCCAGTGTCCTGCTGGAAGACCTGACCGCCTTTCAAACCGGTTTTACCTACCTGCCCCACGAGCAGGCCATGGACTTTAAAATCGACAGTGAAAAAACCAACCTGGCCACCGCCACATTCAATGAATGGGCGCAAAAGCTGGAATTGCCTTTCCAGTTAGAACTGGGGGATTTTTCCATGGCCATGGAAGGGCGCCTTGATTTAAACCGGCTGGAGCAGGCGCGGGTGCAGGGCAGGCTGGAAGTATCCGACTGGCACGGTAACCTGGAGAAAAATCATTTTGAATCCCTCACCTCACAATTTGCTTTTTCCGGCGATCTGAATCATTTTTCCGTAAAAGGGCAGGTTAAGAACGGGCTGTTTGATGTGGGCATACCCATTACCGATATTCGTTACGACCTGGCTATTGACGGCGACACTGAAAACGAACACTTTCAGGTAACGGTTACCAATCTGGAAAGCAAACTGGTGGGCGGGCTGGTGCGTATCCCTGAATTTGCATGGGATAATCAGCAACAGGAAACGCAATTTAATGTGGTGATTTTTAACTGGCAGTTTGCACAGATCATAGAACTGCTGGATCGCCAGGATCTGGAAGTCAGCGGCATTCTGGATGGCATGTTGCCGATCTATCTGGCGGACAATGGCTTTGAAATACGGGAAGGCCGCCTCACCGCGCGGCAGCCCGGAGGCGTGATCCGTTACAAGCCGGCCCCGGACATGAAGGCCTACCTGAGCAACCAGCAACAATTGAAGATGGCCGTGGATATACTGGAAAACTTCCACTACCAGACGCTCGATGCCAAAGTGAATCAGGAGCTGGATGGCACCCAGTTCATTAACCTGACACTGAAAGGCAAGAACCCGGATATGGCGATTAAAGCCGGTAATATCGAAGTGCGTGGCGGCACCCCGGCCAATCTGAACCTGAATATCGAACACAACATAAACCCGTTACTGGAAAGCCTGACGCTTCCCGGAAAAATTCAGGAAAACTGGAAAAACCTTGATACAGTTCAACAGTAAACAAAAGGAGACAACCTTTATGGCGCGCCCATTAATGCTTGGCAGCCTGCTGCTAACCTTTTTCACCCTGGGGTGTACCCACCGGGTGGAAGTGGCAGCACCCGAGCCAATCACCATTAACCTCAATGTAAAAATTGAGCACGAAGTCAAAGTCAAAGTGGAAAAAGATCTGGACGACCTGTTCAGTGATGAATCCAACGACCTGTTTTAACGGAGCCCTGTGATGAAAATGATTCGATGGACCCTGATAACACTGCTGACCGTATTTTCACTCAGTGCCTGGGCACTGGACCTGGACGATGCCAAAGCCTCCGGGCTGGTGGGTGAAACCCCCACGGGTTACCTGGCCGCGGTATCCGATTCCCCCAGTGCCGAAGTTACCGCACTGGTGAATGAAGTGAACAGCAAACGCAAAAAGCAGTACGGCGAAATCGCCAGCAAGCGCAACATTCCCCTGAATGCCGTAGAAAAGCTGGCAGCCAAAAAAGCCTACGAAAAAACCGAATCAGGCCACTACGTGAAAAACGCCTCCGGCGCCTGGGAAAAGAAGTAACCCATGCTTTCGCTTTTGGCCGATGTTGTAAGCGGCAGAGTAAGCGGGGCCTTATGCGGGCTCCACTTACCGCCGGACACAACAGAGTGGCAAAAAGCTAAAGCGAAAAGGCAAGGCAAACAGACAGAGCAAAAAGGTAAAAAGTCACATTTTTCAGCCCTAATAATTGCCCCTGGTTTTTTACCTTGTTTTACTTCAGCGTCAGCAAAACATGCTATCTTTAAGGAACGTTTTTTCAGGTAGTTCGTTCTATGTCAGAATTGCTTCCCAACATACGCAATGCGGCCCGGGCGCTGATCCTTAAAAATGACAAGGTGCTGATGCTGCGCAAAGAAGACAGTAACGGTGCCCGCTATGCATTACCGGGCGGCGGCCAGGAAACCGGAGAAAGCCTGCAAGAATCTCTGCAAAGAGAGTGCATAGAAGAAATCGGTTCCGAGGTTATCGTAAAAGAGCTGCTGCATGTGGCGGATTATTTTAAACCCAGAAACACCAATCCCCCCACCGTGCGCCATCTGGTGGAATTTCTGTTTATTTGCGAAGTCCCCGACGATTACCAACCCCATAACGGCGAAAATCCCGACAAGCATCAGGTAGAAGTGGTATGGGCGGAACTGGAAGAATTAAGCCGGTTACCCATCTTTCCCAAATCCCTGGTGGCCAACCTGCTGGGCATGCAGGGCAAAAGCCGGCATGTGTATCTGGGCAGCGTTAAATAGGCTGCCGGTTATAGTCGTTTACGGGTATAACTGCACAATTCCCGTTTTACCCTCCATATCCCCCACTATCCAGATTTGCTCAAACTGATGCCCGTCCGGCACCTGAATCTTGTGCTGCAGTGATGTGATCTCGTCGCTGGTCCAGGCGGGGTTGGCATTGCGAATCACCAGCCACACCCGTTTGGTTCGGTAGGTTTTGGTGGATTTACTTAACAGAATCCGTTGCAGCGCTTCCAGCAGCCGTTCATGGGGATCACTGAACAACTCCTGCCGGCGCAGTTCCTGCTGGGTTTTTTCGCCCAGCTCCCGCCCCAGAATGTGCATGGCTTCTGCCTCGCTGCCATACAAATGGGCAATCTCCATATCCAGCCGTTCCCCTTTCAGGTAACAGGAAACATCGGGTTTATGGGGCTGGTTGTGCCATATATGGCGAATCTTCTCGCCGGTGTTTTTTTCATACCAGCGCATAAAGAGTTTGGCGGCCTGGTGCTCCAGTTCTATTTTTTCCTGTTCACTACTGATCATAATGCACGCATACCATCACGCAAAAAAACGAATCCCCACTATAATGAAAGCACAATCGCACACTTTTTCTGTCAGTGATACGCCTTATGTACCTAATAAGAATAACCTTTGCAGCGTTAAAAAAGGCAGTTTTCCTAACCGGTATTCTGTTACTGCCCGCCTGTGGCGGCGGTGGAGGAGGGGGCGGCTCCGGTGGCAACAACAACGCCCCCGGCCAGGACAGTGGCGTGGACGGCGACGGCGACACCCCGGGCGTCGGCTATTTTCTGGATTCCGCGGTAGCAGGCCTGAGCTACCAAACCCGTAACGACGAGGGCGCCGTTATCAGTGGCGAAACCGGCCCCAATGGCGAATATCCCCTTTACGACGACCGGGCCATTTATTTTGCCATCGGCAAACTGGTTTTGGGTACCATTCCCGCCCGATCCCGTACCACACCCTTCAGTTTTATGAGCACCGGCAGCGGCGAAACCGTACCGGTGAATATTGCCCGCTACCTGCAAACCCTGGATGACGACGGCAACCCCGATAACGGCATCGCTATTACCGCAGCCACCCGCACCGCGTTCACCGAAACCAATAAAACCTTTTCTGATGATTATTTCAGCCGGTCAAATTTTTCGGCCCTCGCGGAGGATGATATCCAGTACCTGCTGGACAATCCCGATATCGCATTGGTAGACACCGAAACCGCCAGAGCCCACTTGCAGGGCACGTTGGAAACCATCGACGAACAAATCAGCCTGCCGGGCACCCGCTGGCGTACCGAATACAGCCCCCTGTTCAGATCCTGGTACAATGAAATTGGGCAGGTGTGGGAAACCCAGCAAACCTGTACCGGTGGAGAATTCGATCTGTACCGTATCGACACCTACGACGCCGCCCGCGTTACCAGCACCTATTGGAGCAGCTTTGATTGGGTTCCCACCTGTGAACGCACCGGCGAGGAAGTGACCGAAGACCCACGCGATTACGATATCAACACCCTGTGTGGCCAGAAACTGGCTGATGAACCTAATGCCAACCTGACCGTATGCAGCTTTGCCGATCTGAATTCCGTGGTGACATACGAGCGCGACGGGGTGAGCTTTACCGTATACAGCGCCTATGCACCGGACAGCGGCGTAGTGTACAGAACTACCTATAAGGAATATGATGTGGATGCCATCCGGTTCCGGGAAAAATGGCAGTCAATAACCACACAATTGCTTGAGGAATAAGCGTACCACCATGCGACAAACCAAAATTATCTGTACTATTGGTCCCGCCACCGATTCTTTTGAAATGCTGTATCAAATGGGCCAGGCGGGCATGAATGTCGTCAGACTGAATATGTCCCATGGTAGCCACGAAAGTCACGCCAAAGTGATCAAAGCGGTAAAAACCCTTAATCAGAAAGTCAAATACCCCATTCCCATTCTGCTGGATACCCAGGGTCCTGAAATCCGTACCGGTGAAGTAGACGACGACCTGGAATTAAAAGCCGGCGATCGTATCAGCGTTACCGTACGCGGCGGCGATGTGGAGGAATCCTCTATCCACATCAATTACGACGAACTGGTGGATGCTCTGCACATTGGTGACAGGATCACGGTGGATAATGGCCTGATCAACCTGGAAGTGCTGGAAAAATCCCATCGCACCCTGCGCTGTGAAGTGGTGGACGGCGGCACCCTGAAAAGCAAACGCCATGTGAACCTGCCGGGCATTAAGGTAAACCTGCCCGCCATCACCAAAAAAGACCGCGAGGATATTCTGTTTGGTGTAGAACAGGACATTGATTTTATTGCCCTCTCATTCGTGCGCGAAGCAAAGGATATTCTGCAGCTGAAAGAATTGTTGGGCTCCAAAGCCTCCAAAACCAAAATCATCGCCAAAATAGAAGACCAGGAAGGCGTACGCAACATCAAGGACATTATTGATGTGGCTGATGGCATTATGGTGGCTCGGGGCGATCTGGGGGTGGAAATTCCCTTTGAGGACCTGCCCAACGTACAACGGGATATCGTGCGCTACTGCCACCAGTCAGGCAAGCGCGTGATCGTGGCCACCCACCTGCTGGAATCCATGATTGAAAACCCCATGCCCACCCGTGCCGAAGTCACCGACGTGGCCAATGCCGTGTATGAAGGGGTGGATGCCATAATGCTTTCCGGCGAAACCACCGTGGGCAAGTACCCGCTAAAGTGTATCGAAACCCTGGACAAAATTGCCCGCAAATCCGAACAGCGCCGTGGCTTGCAGTTCCACAAAGAACTGATCAAAGGCACCGAAAAACAACACATCGCCGAAGGCGCCGCCCAGCTGGCCGAATCCCTGAAAGCCGACGGGATACTGGTAATTACCCGGCGGGGAATCATGGCCCAGTACGTCACCAACTGCCGCCCCGAGAAAACCCCGATTTTTGCCTTTACCAACGACAGCCGTACGCGGCGCCAGCTGGCGTTAAACCGCAGTGTGTTTTCCCACCGTATTGCCTTTAGCAGCGAACCGGAACGCACCCTGGCCAATGCTTTTGAAATCCTGAAAGAGCGGGAAGGCTTAAAACCCGGCGGATTGGTTGTGGTGGTGTCCGACGTCATCGCCGGTATGGGCATTGAAGCCATTCAGGTGCGCAAAATCCCCGAACATGGGCTGGCAGAAACCGCAGAAGACGATGCCGGCTAAACCGCCATTCACCCGCAGGTAAAAGAGGTAACGGCCAGTGGCGTTATTGTTAAAGTCGAAACTGGCCTGTGCCTTTACTTTTATCTTTGTGGTTACATTTGTATTCACCACCCCACAGCCAGCACAGGCAGAAATCTATAAATGGATTGATGCCAACGGCAAAGTGCATTTCAGCGATGAAAAGCCGGAACACATGAAGGTGGAAGAAGTTAAGCTGGAAATCAACACCTTTGAAAACGTCAGCTATGACCTTTCCATATTCGATACCGGCGGCAAAGTCATCATGTATAGCACCGACTGGTGCAGCTACTGCAAAAAAGCCCGCCGCTATTTTCGTAAAAATAATATCGCCTACACCGAGTATGATATTGAAAAGGATTCCCGAGCCCGGCGCCAATACAAAAAAATGGGCGCCACCGGCGTGCCCGTGATACTGGTGGGCAAAAAACGCATGAACGGTTTCAGCGTTAGCGGATTTCAGAAAATTTACGGCAAGTAACAGAGTTTAAGAATCACAGGAACAGAACATGAAAATATGGATTGACGCCGACGCCTGCCCGGTAGCCATTCGGGAAATTATCTGCCGAGCGGCCATGCGCACCAAAGTAGAAGCCTGCTTTGTATCCAACCACCCATTGCCGCTACCCAAATCCCCCTTAATCAAAAAGCTGCAGGTAAGCTCCGGCTTTGATGTAGCCGATAATGAAATTGCCAAACGGGTAGAAAGTGGCGAACTGGTCATTACCAGCGACATCCCCCTGGCAGCAGAAGTGATAGAAAAGCAGGGCCAGGCCTTAAGCCCCCGGGGTGAGTTGTACACCACCGAGAACATCCGCGGCCGTCTCAATATCCGTGATTTTATGGATACCCTGCGTTCCAGTGGCATTGAAACCGGTGGCGCACCGGCTCTGTCACAGGCCGATCGGCAGGCCTTTGCTAATCACCTGGATCGGATTCTTACACAGTCTTTGAAAGGTTGAATTCAGGGTTTTGCAGATTGGTGGTTCGGGATGTTTTGATCGCTCTTATGGCCATTTCTCTATCTGCGAATAGTGCTGCGGTTTTTTCCTTTGGTGAGGATTCCAGTGGTAAAAAAGTATTACAAAAAGTGGACTATGGTGGAGAAAAAAAGATGCTGGATGATCGTAAAATAAAGGAGAGTAGCGAGAATTCAAATAATTATAATTCGAGCAACTCTGGTTCATACGACTCTGGCGCCACTGATGATAAGCTGTGCTCAAGGTATAGGGATCGGCTTAAAAAGTATCGTTCACAAGGTGTAACGGGTATAAACCCGATTACAGGCAGGACGGGAAAAATAACCGGACAGGCGAAAAAAGATCTCATTGAAGATGCTCAGCAAAATGTAAGCCTTTTCTGTAATTAACAAAAGTATCAGCTTTACGCCTGGTGGCGTAGGTTATCCAGGTGTTTGTGTGTTTACGAGGAAGGTCAGTGTCTAAAGATGACTTGATCAAAGAGCTTTTAGTGGATGTGCACAAGACTATAGAGCAGTCTGTAAGTCACTTTCCGGATGAGATTACGAGTGGCAGATTTTCCCCGAATTATCCACCGGGCATCGAACTGCTACATGGTTTCTCCCTCGTTTAATTAGTCTGGTTCTTCCGACGCTTATAGCAAGGATGAAATATTGATGATCAGAGCTTTAATATATTCGGCTATAGCAATTATTATCGCCACTTTTGGTGTATATGGGCGAGGATTCTGGCATCCGCTTTACGTAAAAACTGTTGGTAAAAGAACGGTTTCTGAAGTGGTTGATACCTATGGGGTGCAGGCCAGGTCCAGGATAAAACCATACTTCGAAAAGGTTGATATCTCTTACCCTCCCCAAAATGTAACATTCCTCGCAATGAAAGATATGGATCTTTTAGAGGTATGGGCCTCAAATGGCGGTTACTGGGTTAAAGTGAAAGAATATGAAATACAAGCAGCCAGTGGCGTGCCTGGACCAAAATTAAGAGAAGGGGATAGACAGGTCCCCGAGGGCATCTATAAAGTAACTGGGCTCAATCCGAATAGATCTTATCATTTATCAATGAAATTGAATTATCCAAACGAATTTGATTTGATATGGGCTAAAAAGGAAAATAGGACCGAGCCAGGCTCAAACATATTCATACACGGAAAGGCTGTTTCGATAGGTTGCCTTGCAATGGGTGATGATGCAATTGAAGAGCTGTTTGTACTTGGAAGTGATGTTGGTATATCAAATATCAAGGTGATTATTACGCCCACTGATCCCAGGAAAAATGTACTGACTCCACCAACGGGCTCCAATCCTTGGGTTAAAGAACTATATGAAAACATCAAGCATGGGTTTGAGCCATATCAAATAAAAAATCAGGCGCTTGACAACGTAGCTCCTGACGGCGGCCCGCTTTGAGCGGGCCGACCGGCCTGCAAAGTGTAAACGTCTGAAGATCATCATATAAACCTATACGGAGGTTTGGCGTTTACATAAGGTCCCGTATTCCAGGGCTCTTCCCTGATTACAGTAGATCATTCGAATTTAGTAAACCGAGTAGGGAGACATATGAGTATTCGTCCAGATTGGAAGGAAATTTCGGAAAGGTTAAATGAGCAGTATTCAATCAAGGATCTGCACAAAGCCTGGAAAGGCGAGTGCGATAAGTGGCTGAAGGAACTCATTGACCACTTCGGCAATGGCTATCGTATAGTGGAGACCCAGAACTTCTCTTTGGTCTCGAATGAGAACGATAGGTATATTAAGGTTTTCTCAGATTTTTTAGAGCGCACCTTGCGGAGAATTATCAAGACCTTGCCTGGGATTGCCCGGGATGAGGGATACGGAAAACACGTTGCAATAATATTCAAAGATATGGATGACTATTATGACTATGTTTCTTTATATCACCCAGATGAGGGTGAGTTCGGTCTAAGCTCGGGAACCTATATTAACGAAGGTTACGGCCATTTTGCTTTTCCCCGAGAGGATATTACTTTGGCGGAGCCGGTTGCTATACATGAGCTTACTCATGCTTGTCTTGCTCATTTACCTATACCGGCTTGGCTGAACGAGGGCCTTGCTGTGTTTATGGAGGAGGTTCTTGGAGGGATTGGCTTCGGGATGGATAATCAAGTTCAGTTGGATCATCAACGCTATTGGAACGCTGATACGATACAACAGTATTGGGCTGGAGAAAGCTTCCAATTTGCGGATGAGGGGCAGGGTTTGAGTTATCACTTATCCCATCTGCTTACCAGAAACATATCAAAAGACTACGAACCATTTGCCAGGTTTGTAAATGAAGCAAATTTTATGGATGCTGGCGCCAGATCCAGTGTGAAAAACTTGGGGGTTTCTTTGGGGCAGCTTGTAGGTGTAATGCTTGGGGGTGGTGATTGGGAGCCGAATCAAGAAGCGCTTAAAAACAAGCTAATCTGAAACCATAAACCCACAGGCAGCACAGGCTTGATCAGAGGTTCCCTGGAATGGTTTGGAAAAGCGCATCGCTTTAGTATTACTTTTCCGTATCTACCTGTTCCGCTTCAGCCTCTGCGTCCTGTTGTTCAATAAAACGCTGCATTCTCTCCAGCAAGATGGCTTCCCTCAGTTCTTTTTGTCTCAGTTCATTACGTAAAGCTTTTAACAGTGACGAAGCCATAAAAATCATCAGCACCATAAAGGGAAATGCGGCAATGATCGAAATTGTCTGCAAGGCAATCAGGCCACCACTCAGCAATAGCACTCCCGCTACAAGAACCTGCAATACACCCCAGGTGAGCCGCATGATGCGGCTGGGAGCGAGTACGCCATTGCTGGTAAACATTCCCAACACAAAGGTGGCTGAGTTGGCAGAGGTGATAACAAACAGTACGATCAGAACCAGCATCAGCTTGCCCAATGTGTCTGCAGCGGGCAGTTGATCCAGCGTCAGGAACAGCGCTGAGCTCATCTCTTTGGCTACCGCCTCACTGATTTTTGCGCCTTCGAACAGTTCGTAAAAAAGTGCAGAGCCGCCGAACGTGGCGAACCACAGGGTGCTTAACAGCACCGGCACACCAATTACACCCATGACGAACTCACGAATGGTGCGGCCGCGGGAAATCCGGGCAATAAAGCTGCCCACAAAAGGCGCCCAGGACAGTCCCCATGCCCAATAGAAAATTGTCCAGCGTTCAACCCAGGTATCACCGGTATAGGGTGTCATGACCAGGCTCATGCCAATCATATTGTCAAAGTAATCACCAATAGCGTTGGTCATTGCGGCAGTAATGAAATCCGTGGGGCCAAAAAAGAAAACAAACAGCAAGATGAGGCCTGCGAGCACCATGTTGGCGTCACTCACGTAGCGTACCCCGCTTTCCAGGGGCATTAATGAGCACAGCAGGAACACAATGGTCACGCCTGTCAGAATACGTAGTTGCTGGTCCACACCGAATTCAAAACCGGCTACCGATGTCATGCCGCTGTTAATCTGAATGATCCCCAGGCCAAGAGTAGTGGCCACACCAAAAACGGTAGAAACCACTGCCAGAATGTTGATGCTGTGCCCGGCAGGGCCGTCTACTGCTTTTCCCAGGGTGGCGCGGAAAGTTTCGCTGATCAGGCCGGGTTTTTGCTGGCGAAAACGAACATAGGCAATGGCAAGCCCCACCAGGGCAAAGTTGGCCCATTGATGAAATCCCCAATGAAACAATGAATACTGCAAGCCAAGCCCGGCGGCTTCAGGGGTTTTTGGCTTGGCGATACCCAGAGGGGGATCCACGTAATGCGTCATGGGCTCGGCCACGCCCCAAAACACCAGTCCAACCCCCATTCCGGCAGAAAATATCATGCCCAGCCAGGTGGTGTAGGCAAATTCCGGTGCTTCGCCATCGGCCCCCAGGCGGATATGCCCGTAATTGCTTAAACCGATAGCAAGGCAGAACACCAGGAACCCGGAGGTAGCGAACAGATATAGCCAGCCAAAATGGATGGTGGTGAAATCAAGTGCCTGTCGGGAATAGTCTGTTAGCTGCTCTGGCCAATAGATCCCGGCCATTACAAAAGCTCCGAGCAGAAGCACTGATATGGAAAATACCCAGGTTGGCCATTTAAATTTAATAGGGTGTGAAAGCAGATTGCGGCTGATTTGTATTTTGTGCATTTTCCTGATGGAGGAACTCCAGAGTATTCCCAGAATCAACCTTGCATAGCGTTGAAATTGCTTAAGAACCTTTGCATTGGTTCGTTCATTTCACAAATTTCGCTTATTGTACAGTTTCCAGTCGAGTTAATGCCACCCTCCCAAGCCGCAGGCTATCTACCTTTTGATAGATGCTCCGTCAGATCCCGTTCCTATATACTATCCCTTGATTAAACTCTGATCCAGTATCTTTGATGGCCCCACAGACCAAGGATGTCTATATGAACAGCCTTAACCCGGTAATCCGCACACTTTCCTTCATTGCACTTGCCTTGATATTGGCGGGTTGTAATAAAATTGAGTCCACCTCTTACGACCCTGATTTAACAATTACTGCCAATAATCTGGATCAGTTATGGTTTTCAGTCAAAGGTCCGGCGATTTCTGACCAAAAGCGCTATAAGTGGACACGCCGCTCCTATAATTTTGGCACTGTGGTCGATCGCCCCATCACCATGGTTGAGGATCACGCTACCAGGGAGATTCTGTATATCGCCGGGGAGGACTTAACCCAGTCCTCGTTCGTGGAGATCACCTGCGAACTGCAAATAGTCGACAAATTTAATAGTAATGACGTCGTCACCCATTGGGTTACGGCTGATTCAATCACCTGGGAAATAAAGAATCCGCAGGTCAGGGCTGATAGCGTTATTGATTCCTCTGTGGTGATCATCAATCCAAATGACCTGCTGGATATAGAAGAAGCGACATCCATTGAAGGTGATCTGGTGGTTCATGCCCTGTCTTTCCCGGCAAGCCCGTTTCTGCAGGATATTGAAACCGTTGGCGGTAGGTTGATTATCAATGACCTGGATGACATAGCGTCTCTATCAGACATTGGGTTAGATCTAGGTAATGCCGAGTTAGACGGGTTCACCTTAACTGACAATCAGCTTCTTACCGATATCTCCGGTTTGGGTAACCTGACAAGGGTTAATGGGTATCTGCACCTATCGTCGAACTACACGCTTGCTAATTTGCAAGGCCTTAGCCAGCTAATCCATGCTGATCGGGCACGCATTAACTACAACAGTAACCTTACTGACTTGCAGGGGCTTAATAACCTGACAACAGTTGAAGATCGGTTTGATATCGTTTCTCAGTTCAAATTGGAGAACTTGTCTGGATTAAACAATTTGCAGTCCGCAGGCGCGATAAATTTGCAACACAACGCCAATCTGAAGAATCTGGAAGGCTTGGAGAACCTGCAAAGTCTGGGTGACTTGTATGTTCAGGGAAGTCACAGAATGGAGTCCTTCCTGGGGTTTAATCTCAGTGAATTGGGTGGAGATCTGTATATTTCCATTTTTAATCATACCGATTCGCCAGCGCCTTTTGCCGGATTAGAAAGCCTTCGCCATATAGGCGGTAATCTTGAACTAAGCCATATCAATAATATTGCTGACCTGCAGGGCTTTAATAATCTGGAAACAATCGGCGGCGATCTTCATATTTACAGGAGTAGAGATCTGTTCTCGGTGCTTGGTCTTGATAGCCTGGTCAGCATAGGTGGGTCACTGAACATTGAACAGAATGAAGAACTGGCATCGTTGGATGGGCTTGAGGCTTTGCAGCAGGCCGGTGAAGTACGGCTAATGTACAACCAGAATCTGGGTTCAATCGTTGGCATTGCTCATGTGGACACCTCCGGTTTAATGCTGATTTTTGGTAGTCAGTTGTTAACGGATATCCCTGGCTTTAACAATATAGAATCCCTTAGCGGGCTCACTATTTACAGTACCGGAATTAGCACCATTAGTGGCTTTAACAATTTGCACACGGTTTTTGGTGAGATGCGCCTGCTTGCTAACGAAAACCTGAGTTCAATGCACGGCTTTCAATCGCTGGTATCTGCTGATGCACTGGAGATAAACAGAAGCCATGCTTTGATTGATCTGCAGGGGCTAGATCAGTTACAAACGGTGAACGGTTACGTAAAAGTTTGGGAAAATGATAGCCTGCTGACTGTCGCGGGCCTGGAAAACCTGGCAAGTGTTGCCGGTCTCTTTTCTGTCAGCAAAAACCCGTCGTTGACCTCGGTTAATCAACTGGTCTCGCTCGGCTCCGTTGATGGCCATTTTAGCGTTAATCAAAATCCGCAATTGTGCGAATCAGAAGCTCAGGCACTGGTTGATCAGGTGGAATCCATGAATGGCATCGGTGGAGACATCTTCGTTTACAGTAATAACGATTGCTAGTTAATACCAGGATGGAGCAGGTTGAATCACTATCGCCGCATTACGGCGGTGATAGTGATTGCGGAAGGACAATGCTATTTGCCTTTTTTGCAGGGTCTTTCTTCGTCATCCGGCTTGCAGCCTTTCCTGCCTCGCGGTGGGCGGGGAATCCTGGTCAGATCGATCTTATCCAGATCGTAGCAAGTAAGCTGAATCGCCACAGGATCACAGCCTTCTACCAACCATACCACCGTTCCCCCTTCGGGCACCTTGATTTTGTCTGGAATAAACTGGCCATTTTGATAGGTGATCAGTGTGGGCGTTTTTGAAAGGGTTTCCCAATCTTCCTTGCGGGGATCTACCTGATAAACCGTAATTACCGGGCGTTGATCGCTATCACTGAGAATGTTTTTGTAGTGATAGTCCCCAGGGTGGCTGAAAAAGTGGGTAAATACGGTATTGTTGCTTAGGGCTTGGCTATTGAAAACCGCGTTACCTTTCTCATCCAGTACTTTTACAAAATACCCCTGAGTGGTACTTTTCGGCTGATGCCATTGTACAGTATCGCCTTTGGCAATTTTCAGCTTGCTGGGTTTGGCAACGTAGGAATGGGTGGCCTTATCATAGGCAACCGAAATACGGTGTTGCCGTGGTTTGTCCGCTGGTTTTTTCTCCACTTCAATCCTGGCCATATCATCCAAATCCACATTACGGCTTAATTTCTCGTGTATTGCCATGTAAAAACGAAATTCGCCCGGATCAGAAAACTGACGGGTAACAGAGTCAAATTGTCTTAAAAATCGGCTATCGAATCGGTACATTGTTATCCTCCTTGTCTTATGCCGGTAACGCGACATCGGCGGTTACAACCAGCTCTTCATCGGAATTGACTTCCAGTGCCAGCTTTTCCAGCTTGAATTGAATTTCAGGCGCGCCAATCTCTTCGGGGAGCTCAACGAGGTCAGCCAGCGGAATACTGATATTTTGACTAAAGCGAATGATTTCAGTGCCTACCCCTAGCCAGGTTTCGCCGAATATCAGATCGGATATGATGGTGGTAATGGCCTCACCCAGATCGTCGGTTAGATCCAGGATAGGGCCGATAATGTTTTCCAGAAGCCAGCTGATGACAGCGCCGATACCAATCTGATCCGCCAGTTGCCCGAGTACGCCATTCTCGAATTCCTCAATCAGCATGCCTTCCCAGTCAAACAGATCGATATCCAGGGTGGCGGGGTTCACCAGAATGCCCAGGATAAATTCTTCGGTACTGCTGTCCCTGTATATTTTGATGGCCAGGTCTGCAGATATTTCTGAAACAATGGTGGGCAGGTCGAGCGCAATGGTAATGGCAGGAATATCGATGCAGATCTCGGGCGCACAGATTTCAAAGAGGCCTAAGTCCAGACAGCCCCCGCCAATACAAAACTCGGGTATATCAAAAGACACACCCGCTTCCAGATCGGTATGAATATCCCATTCCCGCAAACGAATCTGGTCTGCCTGATCGATTAAATCAAAGGTGCCGGGATTAATGGATATTTCCAGATCGTAATAAAAGGGCCCCAGGCTGCCACTGGGATTAAAGGAAAAACCCCGTACCATGGGTTCCAGAATATTCCTTACCCCTTGTTCGTCGATGGCAACGGTAAAGTGTTGCGCGGCGGTCATGGGTTGGGTGATATCAATCAACAGGGCCAGATCCAGCTTATCCAGAAAGCTGCCGTTATCTTCTTCCTCATCATCACCGCCGCCACCGGTATTCGCTGGTGGCGGTGGAGGATCAATAAGAAAAAAGGCTCTGAGTTGATCGCTTGTGGTCAGCACTTCCTGGCCCAGGCCAAGAATAAAACGCAGCGGCCCCAACTCCAGCAACAGCGGATCAAAACGGAATCGTAAATTGGGGAACAGGGAATCCCTTAAGGTACGCGTTGCCACGCACTCCAACTGGGCTTCCAGGCCCGCCGGTTCGATATCAACAATTTCGAGCTGACGAAAACCCAGGCCCAGTTCCCAGCTTCGGGCATTTATCCGGTTGGACAGAATTTGCGGAATCAACCACAAACCCAGTTGGCTTCTGGGTCGCTGCCTGCCTTCACATAGCAAAACAATCAACGCATCCAGATGGACGAGTAATTCGCCATTTTCAAGAAACGTGATTTCCGGTGGCAGTTGATTCTGGTCGGTATTCAAGTCGGGAAAATCCACAAACAGATTATGGACCCCCAGGGCATAGTCAAACTGAATGGGAAGGGTCCAGTCCGTTGCAGGAATCTGCAATGCCGGCAAACGTATGGCGCTGGTTGGGGGAACATTGCCTCCCATGGCCTGGGTTGCGTAATTGAAAAGCCAGGGGTTTACCTGGCGAATGGCATTGATTAACGTGTTAACACCATCCTCGTGCAACGCAACAAGGAGGTTGCTGTTGTTGGTTAATGACATAGCTGTATCTCGCTTGGATTTACTAATGTTCCATTAAGTAAATAATAAACACGAATACAGCCACGCCTGATTAGCTCTGATGTGATTCGCGCCTTGGGCTCGGCAGCAACCATATCGTTGCGCATTTATGGGCGCTATCACTCGATCGGGGGGTAAGGTTAATACATCAAAGCTTGATCAAATTTTAACTAAGTCAAAAAAAGACTGTTTCCATCTGATCTTTCAGAGCAGTAAATGATCAACCCTGTCAGAATTTAATCAACCAACTTTTATTTACCGACCTGAATCAATAAATCCGAAAATATTCCCCGATTGGGGGGTTGAAGTTGCCTTCCGATTGGAGGATATTCGTTTCTGTTGGCATTAAGAAAAAGAAATAAAAACAGACAGTAACAGGGTTGTTGTCCGGGTTTTATCAGCAAGTTTTTAACGCTGCTTAAGCCATATAAAGCTTTAATATAAGGTTAAAACTACTGTTATAACCGCTAAAGATAACGCTTGTGTTAACTGGCAAAAATAAAACATTAATGCACAGAATGTCGTGAATAATAAATCAGAATAAACCAGTGCCTGGTAACGGATTTATTCATACGACAGGGATTGAGAGGGTTGCGCGGTGGATGAAATCGCCGAACAAGCACTACTTAATATGACTGGTGTCTTGCAGTCGTTCTTGCCTGCAGCCAATCCGTCCGTCGATCAGTCGCTTATACTGATTCCCAAAAAAATCAAAGCCACAGGCCTGAGCGGCTATGTGGGCACCCATCAGGATCCGGATGCTTCCCTTAACGGCCGCCATATCCAGGCCATTTCCGAAGTCACACTGATCAGCGATAACGGCGTTGCCGACCTGCAACAGGCTGTTAGCAGTGTTACGCAAACCCTGCTGTCGCAGGACAGAACCACCCTCAGAAATAACGGTATCTTTAAGCTGCAGTTCGATCAGGTATCGGATATCAGCAGTGCAGGGCAGGGCGGCAATGCCACCGATACCCGCCTGGTAAGCTTTCTTGTTGATTTTGAATATATTCCGGTACCGGTGGAAGAAGAAGGCAGCATCGATTTCTTTGTTCACAATTTCGATCTGGCTTTGTCCAAAGGCAAGGCGCAGTTCTATCAGTTCCAGTTCAGCACACTGAATAATGCAGGCGAAGACCCTCTCAGCTATTTTGATTTTGAGGATGACCCGGGTATTGCCGGTTCGTCGCCAGCCGGCAACTGGAGCTTTAACGCAGCCCAGGGCTATATCGAGCAAACCAATAATGTACGCGGCGGGCCCGCCACAGCCGGCGGCAAAAAGGCCGGCGCTCATGGCCTGATTCGTGTTAACGAAGCGCCTTATCAGGTTAAAAACTTTATTGCCAAAACCACGGTAAACACTACCGACGTGGACGGGATAGGCCTGGTATTCCGCAAGCTGGACGACAACAATTTCTACTACCTGCTACTTTCTGCACGGCATGATTACACGCTGCTGGGCAAGAAAGTAGCCGGCAATTACGATGTTTTGCAGGAAGGCGGCCTGAACGACACCGTGGGCCACAGTGAAGCAACCGACATGGAAATCAAACTGATTGCCGATGGCAACCGGTTTCAGGTTTACCTGAACAATCAGTTTGTCACCGCCGGGCAGGACAGCGATATCGCGGAGTCCGGCAGAGCGGGATTTTTTACCCATCGAAACGACGCAGCGCATTTTATTGATCTGACGCTGGTGGAATTCGGCGGTTAATGAGCAGTAACGCAGTTTAACAGCAGTACACTCGTAAAATCTCAACGGCCACGGGAGGATTGCCGTATGGAAACCAGTTTTCCAAGTGAAATAGTCGTACCAGGTGTTTTCGTTCGCGTGCAGGCAGAAAACCTTATTACTGCTGGAGGCGTTTCCTCGGGCAATATAGGGATTGTCGGCACAGCAGCGGCAGCAGCAGGTGTTACCGACGCCATGGAGCAAACGCATATTTTAAGCAGTATTGCGGATGCGCGAGAATTATATCAAACCTCAGACGCAGCCAGCGTCGGCACCATGAACCTGATGCGCAGCATAGAAATTCTGTTTCGCAGCGGGGCCCGTACCGTGTATTCCCATGCTATTCCGGTGAGTTCCAATCAGCAGGCGTTCCAGGATGCCTTTGATGAACTCATCAAGGATGATGTGAATATTCTGGTGGCGCCGGAATTGGCTACGGACACTGCCGCCACCGTTCTGGGCCTGGTGGACAATGCCGAAACCAACGGCAAGGACATGATGGCTGTGATCGGTTGTGATGGTGCCGACGTTTCGGAAGTCACCGGCCAGGTGGTGGCCAACAAGCGTTTTGTAATGACCACGCCGGGGATTCAGGTATTTGATCCGGAGGAAGGCACAGACGGCGCCGTCGTCAGCTTAAGCGGTACTTATTCTGCCGCCGCAGTGGCGGGCCTGATGAGTACGCTGGCGGTGCAGAACAGCCCCACCAATAAAGTGATTCCCGGTATTACCAAACTGGCGAGCCGTTATTCTTACGGCGAAACCGTTAACCTGCTGAATGCCAATGTCTTACCACTGGAGGAACGCCAGGGTGTAAGGGTAGTGCGCGGGCTTACCACTGAGGGAGCGGCCTTTTCGCAAATTACCACGCGCCGCATTGTGGACTATGCCAAAGCCGGTATTCGTCAGGCCAGTGATCCCTTTATCGGCCGCCTGAACAACGAGCGTGTCAGAAAATCCTTGCAAGGCGCGATCGATGGCTTCCTCAGTAATATGGTGGTGAATGAATCACTCATTGCCTATGAACTGGAAGTAACCGCAAGCCGGCAGGATCAGATTGAAGGGCGCTGTTTTGTGAATGTGGCATTGCAGCCTGTGTTCAGCATCGACTTTGTACAAGTAACCCTTGTGCTGTCTTAACCAGAGATAAGGAGCAATAACGGTGGCTAATACAAGTGTATATACCGGAGCCGACGGATCTATCAGTTTGTCTACACCGGAAGGCGTGGAAGGCCAGGCAGCCCAGGGCATTATCGATGCAAACGATCTGGTGTCTGTGGGCCGGGCCCAGGGTGTGTCTGTGGAGGTGTCGTCAGATCTTAAGGCCTATCACGAAATCGGCAGTCGCTACGCGGCAGAACTGCGACCCGGCAATGTCACTATCACCGGTAATATCAAACGGGCCTATGTGAACGGGTCGCTGTTAAAACTGTTACTGGGTGAAGCGGCGGATACCCGGCCTTCCGGAAACTGGGCGCAGCCGGCATTCAATATGTCGTTGCTGGTGGAAAACGTGGCCCAGCCCGGTGTACGCAATACGGTAACTCTGCACGGGGTCAAGTTCAGCAACTGGAATTACGATATTCCGGAAGATGACTTTGTGATGGAAGGAGCCCAGTTCCAGGCGCTGTCCATTACCGTGGGTGACGAAGCCTGATGTTAACCGCAGATGAACTGCTGGCCGGTGGCGACATTACCTTTGATATTGAGGTGCCGGTCAGGGTGCTGGACCCGGCAGGCACCGGCGCTATCGACACCCAGCCGGATCAGGTGAAAAGTGTCAGGTTAAAGCCGCTCACGGTAGCGGATTTACAGCGGATTTCCCGCGCCGCCAAAGACAGTGAAAACCTGGCTGCCACCCTGATGGTGCAGGCCGCGCTGGTGGAACCCGCCATGACGGTAATGCAGGTGGCTGCCATGCACGTGGGGCTGGTGGAGTTTCTGCTGGAAAAGGTTAACCAGATCAGCGGTATTCAATCCGGTATCGAGGACGTTCATCAGACGGCACAGGATCCACTGGCCAAAGCGGCTTTTATTCTGGCGCGTGAATACGGCTGGACTCCGGGTGAGGTAAATAATCTCACCATGGGGCAGGTGATCCTGCATCTGCAAATGCTTAAAAACCAGCAACAAATGGAACCCGCTTAAGGGATAAACAAAACGCAGATCAACCTTCTGTAACCAATGGATATGACAAACACAAATGCTTCTCACAATCTGCAAGCACTGGTTCGTCAGGCAAAGGCAACGGCCAATCAGGTATTGAATCCGTTACCACTGATGCAATCCGGGTTGCTGGCTGTTGACTCGCAGTCTTTACTGGCGGGATTGCAGAACCGGGAAACGGTGACTGGTTTTCACCCCTTTGCTGATTCCCGTTATCCGCTGCCTGATGCGGACAGTGCAGACGCTGGCCGTGGGGCACGCGCTACTCGTAATGCAGATGTTACCGGCGTACCGGCCGGTACGCAGAAAGGTGCAGGTCTAGCAGAAAAACCAGCTGCCCCAGAACCGCACCCCATGTTGCTGAATCAGCAGTTTACTCAACTGGTGGAGCAGGTGTTCAGTCAATTGGGTAGTGAGTCTGCCGCTGCCAATGGTCAAGGCGATCATTCCCGCGGTCATCAACAAGGTGGGCCAGGGCATGGAAAAGGCTCAGCCGGTTCTGTTGCAAGGCCAGGAAAAACCGCTACAGACTTTAACCGGCAGGGAGCAAGGTCAACCGCAAGCCATCCTTCCTCACTGAGCCAGGGTTTGCCCCGCAACGTATCAGATTCAGTGACTGCAGATAGCGAACCGCCAACTGCAGCGGGCAGCAGCTATCCGGTGTTTCAGCAGCTGGAAACACTGGTGGCTTTTCTGGAAACCGGTTACCAAAGCTTTCCAGAAGTCGACAAGCCCGATGATGAACCGGGCGCCAGTCGCCAAAGCGCAAAGGCACCGGTTGAAGCGCCGAAGAGCCATCTGGCAGATCTGACGCGCCTGCTGGTGAAAGGGAACGAAATCGCGGGTAACAGTGCGTCAGTTTCCGGTAAAGGGCAGAACAAGGCCAATGTGCATCGTCTGAATTCAGCCGCTGAGTCAGCAAAGCCCCGGGAAAATGCCAATAGCCGGCATTCATCCCCGCGGCCAGGTCCAGGTGCTGCGCCTGCTGCTTCAGCAACACAACATTCAAACATGCCCGATCTGTTGCGCCGCAATCCCAATATGGAATCTTACGAAGGCACAGTGGCGGATCCGCTGGGTTTTCAGAGCCTGTCACCCACAGTAACTCAGCGAATGGCCGATGCCCTGAACGATTATTTACAGGAACAGGCTGAACGTCACGGAGTGGATCTGACATGAGTGTTAAGCCAATGCTGGGAGACTGGGAAATCCCCCGGGTTGCCGACATGCAAACCCTGGAACAACGCTCACTGGTGGAGCTGAAAATTCCCGGGCAAGTGGGCAGTGTGTTTCAGGATATGAACAGCCTGCCCACGCGCCTGGCGATTTCCGGCAGCCTGTACGGCGGTGAAACCAATAACGAATTCTTGACCCAGGTGCGGGAAAAATATCAGGCCGGTGAACCGGTGACCTTTGTCAGCGATATTGTGACCGGTACCGAACTGCAGTACGTGCTGATTGAATCCATGGCGTTTCAGATCAATGCCGATTACCCGGAACAGCTGGATTACTGGTTGACGCTCACGGAAAGCCCGCCACCACCGCCGCCATCGTCCAGTGGGTTTCTGGACGGACTGGACACCAGTTTGCTGGATGAAGCCGGTGCTTTGGTGGATTCAGTGAGCGGCGCGCTGGACGCGCTGGATGCCCTGGGAGATATCCCTGACTTTGGTGATCCCAGTGGTCCGCTGGAATCCACGCTCAACGAGATGGATGGCATTATGAGTGATTTGAATGATATCGCGTCGTCCCTTGGCGACCTGTTCAACTAGAGGCCTCAGGAAAATTCTATGAGCAATTTGTTGAACCTGATAACCGATGCACTGGGCGACATTGATGTGTCCGCCTCGGTGGGTGGTGAGGTGGGCAATCTGGCTGCCATTGGCAACACACTGGCGGAACTGACTCAGGGCGAACCCGATGCGCTGGGCAACTTTGTGGAATCCATTGCCGAACTGGACATGCCCGGTTTTGATTTTGCCGATGACTTGATCGGCGAGGTGGGCAATATCCGGGAATTGATTCCCACGGATATCGGCGACGTACTGGGCCCAATCAACGATGCGCTGGAAAATATCGACAGCAGCCTGGGCGATGGCCTGGGTGAAATTGTACAACCCCTGCTGAATGCCTTTCGTGCTATTGATACCTTGATTCACACGGACTTTTCCTTTGGTCAGACGGAATCTTCTGGTGGTGGAGAAGGCGAGGGTGAAGGCGAAGGCGATGCATCCACCGCCATTGGTCTGGTATCCAGTAACCCGGACACGCAGGTAGATCCTGCCCAGCTGCAGGCCTTTCAGTCGGTGCTGGATGAACTGCCGGAAAACCCCTCTATCGGCAACCTGCTGGAATGGTTCAACAACACCGTGGATATTGGCCGCGGTGATATGGTGGATCAGGCCCTGCGTCATATTCCGTTTCTGGACGATATCCGCGCGCCGCTGAACACCGTGCTGGCCTGGAAGGATCTGGCCGCAGGTGATTTTCAAACCCGGATCAATCAAACCCTGCAAACCCTGAATCAGGCCATTGCCAATAACTGCCATGGCTGGCTGCAAACACAACTTCAGCAACTGGCGGATATTATTGCCACGCTGGATACCACCCAGTTGCAGTCGGTGGTGTCCCAGATTAAAGATCAGCTGGATGCCATTAAAGCGCATATTGATGCCGGTACGCTGGATGATGCCGCCCTGACCATTATTGAAAATGAACTGGCACCTTTAATCGCCCAGCGGGATGCGCTGGTGCAACAGTTTCTGGATGACGTAAAAGCCGAGCTGGATCAGCAACTGAAAAAACTGGAAGTGGTTCCTCAGCTACTGGAAGAAAAGATGTCGGCGCTATTGCTGTTGTTGCAGCCGCCGCCCACCTCCGTCAGCAATGATACTTTTCCGCCCGCCATGCCGGCGCCTGCAGCCTTTACCGGCCTGGAAGGCCTACTCAGCCAGTACCAGAACATTTTTGAAAACCTGATCAATGCGCTGGATATCAGTGACATCACCGATGCGTTTTCTGCCCCGGCAGAAGCCATTGAGCAGGCGGTGGACGAAATCGATCAGGCCATTACCATGGTGACCCTGGAAATCACTAACCGCCTGAATCAGGTGCGCGATGCCATTGCCGCGCTGGATATCAGCAACCTGGTGGACAACGCCGAAAACGCCATTACCGATTACACCGGCCAGATCGTGGGTAACCTTACCGCGGCCTTTACTCAGGTGCGCGATGCCATCGAAGCTATCGCCGCCCAGATCACAGCGGTGGTTTCCGGCTTTAATCCGGCCAGTGTGGTAGCGGAAATTGAAAACGGCATAGATGCCGTGGGCGCTGTGCTGGAAGGCCCGGAAATTACCTCGGTGCTGGAAGTGCTGGAAAAACTCAAATCCATTGCCGAGCGCCTGGATCGTGTCAGCTTTACTCCGGTTACCGATACCGTAGTGGGCAGCATTGATGAAATGACCGCAGCAGTGCAGGGATTGGGAAGTAACCTGGATGACCCGCTTAAAGGTTTGCTGAGTGAAGCGCTGGCAGCCCTGCCGGATGACCTGCACCCGGTAACCGATCCGTTGATCGGTGGATTGGGTGACCTGATTGATGCCGGTCCGGTACCGCTGCTGGAAGCCATTAAAGATATTCCCCAGGAAATTCTGGACGCCATTAACAGTTTTGATCCCGGTGAACTGATTGGTGATACCCTTTCTGAACCTTTCCAGAATATTATTTCTGAAATACAGGCCTTTGAGCCTAATCAGCTGCTGGACCCCATCAGCGCCGAACTGGATAACTTCAAAAACCGCGTGCGGGAAAACGCTAATCCTGCCCAGCTGTTTGATCCCTTGATCGAAGTGCACGAAGGCGTGCTGCAGGATCTGGAAGGTTTTAACCCCGGCGATATTATTGATCCGCTGGATGAGGCTTTGACCGGTGCTATCCAGCAGGTGACCAACGCGATTCCTATTGAAGGGATCTTTGATGAAATCGAAAGCGTTATTAACGATATTCAACGCATACTGGGTGCTGACGGTGTGGCCGACAGTATCATAGAACTCATTCAAACCTTCCGTGAATACCTGACACCCTTTGTGGATGCCACCGAATCCATTTCTGATCAGATCCAAAGCTGGCTGGATGATGCCTTGAGCGTGGTGGACAGCGTTGACGTATCCGCCCTGCAAACAGCCTTTGCCGACCTGAACAATACCATTGATGCCACCCAGTCGGCGGCGCTGGAATCCCTGTACGACACCACACTGGCGCCGGTGAATAATGCCCTTAAGGATGTGCTGCAGCCAGGTGCGCTCATGACTGCGCTGGTGCGTTCCCGCAATCAGTTAAGTGGGGTGGCGGATACGGTAGAAGCCAGCCTCAGTGGCCGAATTGATACCATTCTGCTGGATGTTAATCCCACTGCACCGGACTTCAGTTCAGTATTCAATACCTACAACCGCACGGTAACGGTAGTGAACAACACCCGTCAGGAATTACTGAATACCCTGGAAGCCTGGGACGATACCTACCACCAGGTGGACGGTGTGCTGGATTCCTACCGGCAGGTACCGGCGTCGCCCCAGGAATTGAAAGACTGGATCATTGCCACCCTGGATGATCAGTTAATCAAACCCCTGCAATCCATTTTTGAAAAGTTCGCCCCCACAGCACGCCTGCTGGATGCCTTTATCGCCCCCATTGTGGAACTGGTGGAAGCCTTAAGGGATACGGTGAACGATATTCTTGCCGCACCCACTGCCATTGTGGACGTGGGGGATTCGCTGGAGCAGATCCGTGATCGTTTACAGGAAATCAATCTGGATTTTATCAGTGACAGTATCGATGACATCTACGACGAGGTGAAAGATCAGTTCCGTGGGTTAGATCCCCGTGGACTGAAAAATGCCGTGAACGCTGCCTTTGAAGATTTGATTGAGCTGATTGATATCGATCAGATTATTCCCGTGGATGCACTCAACGCCACAGACGATGAACTGGACAATGCTCTGGAAGCATTACGGCAGCTTGATCCCCAGGTACTGATAACGGAAGTGATTGAGCCCAAGTTTGATGAGATCCTGGCACCTTTCCTGTCGGCCTTTGATCTGACACCAGCGCTGACATCGATCAGCAACCGCCTGAGCAAGGTGGAGGATGAACTGAGAGTGGAAATGGACCGGGTTAACGAATCCTATCAGCAATTTACCAATGCGGTACCTTAAGCCATGAGCGTAGCGAACCTGTTAACACAGCCCAAGTTAGTGGAACGGCTTGCCAGCAACGATAGCTCCGACAGCCTGGAAACCCTGGCGGAAGATATCCTTGTTCTGCTGCGCCGCCTGCTGGCAAACCCGGAAAAGGCCGAACCCCTGTTGCAGGCTTTTCAGCAGGGCTTTGAACAGTTTGGTAATGACTTTATCAATAACGCCACGGACTTTAACGGCGGCATTCAGCAACTCACCCAGTTAATGCAACCGTTGGTTAACGAAATCAAAAGCTTTGGTAATTCCGATGCCTTTGATGATCTTGGCAGTGGTGCGGAGTTTGTGGCGGATAAATTCGTTACCCTAATGGACAAGATCGCAAATCTTTCCATTAACGATATCCGCCAGTTGCTGAATCAATTGTTGGGTATTCTGGAAAACAAATTCGCCTTTTCCCTGGATGGCATGGTGTTAAGGGCATGGTCATTGTTCGATACGGTGATCGAACAGATTAATCAGATTCCTGCCGACGGCGATCGGGAAGACCGTGACCTGCGCCGGGTAACCGCCTCTTTGCTGGGCCGCGTAAAAAGGGAACTGCAGCAAGTAGTGTCTGTTCCCAGTTACACCAACGATGACCTGGCCAACACCATTATGCGGGTGCTGCGGGAAAACGGCCTGGAAGGCTGGATTCAGGACGCCGGCGACATTGCCGAAGCCATCAAAGCCGTGATACTGGCAGCCGATTCCATCGGCGATTTATTGCAGCTGGCGGGCGACAGCGTGGGTGCTGCCAAAGCGTCTGAAGGCGGCGACACTTATTGCTGGTATGCCAGCTGGTTGCTGCAAAGCCGCCGCCGCAATTTTGGCGAAATGCTGCTGAATTATTTAATGCTGGACCCCACCGATGAAGTCTGGATCACCGCCGATAAAACCCAGGTGGTATGGCGTACCGTGCATGGCGATGACGTGGTGCTGCACGAAGGCACCGACGTGCAGTGGACCGACGCTCCCATGTTCAGCACCGAAACCGGCGCCGAGTACGTACTGTTCGAACACATCTCCCAGGACACGCTGGAATTCTTAACCCAGTTTACCTATGTGCTCGGCGAATTCGGTAAAGCCATCTGGAACACAGTAGATGCCACCGAAACCGGCGACCACGCCACCGCCATTACCCATGCCATCTGGAATGTGTTTAATTCAGGTTTTGGTGGCCTGGGGCAAAAACCCTTTATTTCCTACCTGGTGCAGGCCGCCAGCTGGGGCCAGGCCCATCAGGGCTGGATGAATGCCATATTTCCCCTTGCCGGGACTTTGTTGCCGTCCCTCGAAGGCCGCCACACCGAAGCCGACGAGGCCAAGTTTGCCTTTTGGGCCATACTGGCCGCCGATGATGTACTGGAACGGTTTGGCCACCACGCACTGCTGTTTATGGCGCGGGACGTGTTACTCGCCACCTTTACCCTGATCAACAACATCGGCGGGGCCGAGGGCAGCGACAGCAGCCACCCCATCAACAAGGAATACACATCCGCCTGGGCGGGCGTGGGCGGTTACATCGCGCAGATTATTTTCCTGAAATATTTTTACAACAAAGAAGATTACAAATACCCGGTAAACGGCTTTTTGTGGAGTTTTGCCGGTGCGCTGGCCGGCTTGTGCGGCGGGCTGGTGGGCACCTGTTTAAGCAGTGCCCTGTCTACAGCCTTCAGCACCAAGGATTTCTTTACGGATCTGGGTAAAGAAACCCTGAAAGGCTTTGCCCTGTTTTATGTTAACGCCTACAGCTGGGTGGAAAACGATACCGAAGGTGGCAAGTACACCCGTGGTGAAAACCGCTTTGCCGGTTATCCGGGCAATTCCGATTCGCCCTATAAACTGCCATACGCCGCCGGCGAAACCAAAATGTGCGTGCAGGGCAACATGGGAATGTGGAGCCATTTCCCGGAAGACAACCAGATCTATGCGGTGGACTTTGGCTTTGATCAGGCTGAGCTGATCCACGCAGTCCGGCCCGGCACAGTAGTGGGTTACGCGGAAGGCGTGGATGACGACACCCACGACAGTGGCTGGAACTATATTATTGTTCGCCACGATCAGCCGGAAGATACCTCTGTTCGCGAACACCACGACACTTACCACGACGGCAATACCTATATTACCTACGCCATTTATGGCCACGGCCGCAAAAACGGTGTGACCGAAGCCTTTCACGAACGGGGCGAAATGGGCGATCCGCTGCATAAAGTGGTGCAGCAGGGTGATGTGATCATGAAAGCCGGCAACACCGGCAACAGTTTTCACAACCATTTGCACCTGCATATCAAAACCCGTTTCGAAGCTCATGCAGGAGCACCTGCCGGCAACACCATCAACATTAACACCAGTAACTTTGCCGGCAGCGATACCATGCCCTTTGTGTTTGCCGATGTGTCCGGCGATGGCGTGGTGAAATCTTTAACCTTTTACACCTCACAGAATGGAGCAGGTTAATGGAATTGCCATTCAGTGACAGCAGCGCAGCACCCAGCACCCGCACCCCGGGTTTTGCCGTTGCCTTTGGTGGCGGTAGCGATTCCGGCGGTGGGCTGATGGACGCGGCAGCCAGCGTGGCCAGCAGTGTGGGTGTGAGCCTGGGGGGCGACAGTGTAGATCCCTGGCAACGCAGCCTGATGGAAGTGATCAGCGAATCCCAGCTGGCACCGGCCGTGGATCAGCTCAAACTGCAAATAGCGCAAGACAGCCAGTCACCCACCTACGACATCGAAGACGAAGGCGACGTACAACTGGGCTATGCCGACGATGAGTTGTACCCCGTGTTCACCGGCATCATCACACAAATTCAGCGCTCGCTGCTGAATATGGCCACCATTACCGTGTGCAACGGTGGCTACCTGCTATCACAAATGCGTATTAACGAAAGCTTTGAACAGCAAAGCGCCGGCGACATTGTGGAATCCCTGGCCAGTACTGCCGGCGTAGAAACCGACACCATTGAACCGGGCATCGACTTTCCCTTTTACGTGATTGACGATGGTAAAAACCTGTACCAGCACATTGCCGATCTGGCAGAAAAATCCGGCCTGTACGCCTATATCGGTAACGACGGCAAACTTAACTTTGCCTCGCCCCCCAGCGGCGAAGCCGTTAGAACCTTTACCTACGGCGTGGATATCCTGGCTATGAAAACCTCGCGCCGCAAACACCGCGTGGATCAGGTATCCACCGTGGGGCAGGGCGCCGCCGGCAGCCAGGGCGCCGATGCCTGGGACTGGCTGTTAAAAGATCCCCAATCCGTTACCGCCAGCGCCGGCAGCGGCAGCAACACCCGGGTGATTTCCGATCCCAGTCTGCGCAGCAGCGACGCCGCCCAACAGGCCGCCGCCAGCAAAAGCTTTTTAATGAAACAGCAATCCAACAAGCAGCGCTTAACCGTAGTGGGCGCGCCCCAGGTATTTGCCGGCAGCCGAGTGGAAATTACCGACGTGCCCGATGATCTGTTCAACGGCGGTGGTGTGGTGGAATCGGTGCGTCACACCTACAGCAAACACACCGGCTTTGTAACGGATCTGGTAGTGCTGATGGACAGCGACGACAACAGCCTGGATCTGCTGGGTGCGCTGGGAGGCCTGTTGTGAGTAACAGCCTGTTTGAAACCATTCGCAGTATCGTGCAGCAGGAAATCAAACAACTGCGCATGGGTGAACTGGCCGTAGTGCAGGAACAACATGCTCACGAATCGGATTCCGATCAGAACAATTATAGCTGCACCGTGGCGCTGCGGGATTCGCAGATTGTATTAAAAAAAGTGCCCATTGCCACCGGCCGTTTGGGTATGGCCGCCATCCCCGATGTAGGCGATCTGGTACTGGTGCAGTTTTTAAATGGCAGCATTAATGCGCCGGTGATTGTGGGCAGCTTTTATAACGATGAAGACCGCCCACCGGTAAGCAGCTCCGGCCAGGCTGTGTTGCAGTTACCCAAGGGCGGCAGTGAAGGTGATGGTGTGCATGTGCGTGCTGCCAGTGAGGATGAAAGCAGTATCACTATTAATGTAGGTGGTACGGTGATTGTGACTTTGAAGGATGATGACCCGGCGGTGGAAATCAACGTGGGTGATGGCAGTGGTGCCATTACCGTGGATTCGGATGGTACGGTGAATATTACCAGTGCCACGGCGCTGAACGTAACCAGCGATGCGGATATGAATATTGAGGCGGCGGGAACGCTGAATCTGAAGGGCAGCATCGTAAATATTAACTGAGTGGAGTGCGTATGAAGCAGCAGATAATTTGTTCCAGGGGACGCCGTGAATACATCCCTGTAGGCTTGTCTGCGGCATCCATGCCGCAGGCACCCCTGGAACAAACCATCCGCTACTTCATCAGGATCGTACTCCGATCAGACCTGGGTGAGAGCGAGCGTTAAAGATATGTCACAGCCGGCAGCAAAAAAAGGCGATCAGGTCATCGCCACCGACATACACATAGTGATGATCCCATCACCCGGTGGCCCAGTGCCAACACCGCTGCCGCACCCGTTCACCGGCCAGATTGATGATGGCCTGAGCGAAGACGTGAATATCGATGGTCAGCCCGCTGCGGTGGTCGGGAGTAAAGCCAGCAATACACCGGCCCATATTCCCCAGGGCGGAAGCTTTCAGTCGCCGCCGTCGGATAAGGCAACCATACAAATGGGCAGTGCCACCGTATTTATCAACGGCAAGCAGGCTGCCAGAAACGGCGACACGGCCCTGACCTGCAACGACCCGGCAGATTTGCCGGTGGGCACGGTGATTGCCGTGGGCACTGTGAACATTGGATAGATAACACTTTATTAACCAACAGGATTATACGATGGACGCAAACGCACACTTACTGACAGACCTGGGAATCGATCTTTTTCATCACAAGATCCGCCCGGTGTATCGCGTGGGTGATGTGGAAAAGCGTTTACCGGCAGGCCGGGGCGGTGTCAAAGATATCAAAATCATCGCCGGTCGCAATAACCTGGGCCAGGCCATATTAATGAGGCTGCTCACGCCCATGGGCGAACTGGCGGGGTTGGGCCATGGTGACTACGGATCACGCTTAACCAGCCTGGTGGGCGAGGTGAATACCGATACCACCCGTAACCTGGCCCGGCTGTATATTTTGGAAAGTTTAAAAAAAGAACCACGGGTTGAAAAAGTCACGATGATCAAAGTGTCGGAAGTGTTTAAACAGCCTTCCATGATTTCCATTGAACTGGAAGTCAAGCCGGTGGACAGCACCGATACGGTTACCATCGGACCCTTTACTTTGAATTTGTCGTAGCAGATTGGAGCTGACAGAAATGAGTTTCAGACGCCGTACCTATCCGGAATTATTGGAAAACGTGCTCACCGGGCTGATTGGCGGTGTGGCGGCCGAAAGCCATGCCTATCCTCCGCTGAACGCAAAAAGCACACCTTATGCCCATGCCCTGGAAAACCCGCCGGTGGACACCATTATTTCGGTGTACGGCATGCGCAACAATCAAAGCCACCAGTTTGTAAAAGACACCGATTATGAACTGGATAACAACAAGCTGGTGTGGCTGGAAGAGGGCAACACGCCGGACAAGGGCAGTGTGTTCCATGTAAATTATCGCACTCAGGGTGCCAGCTCGCCGTTTAATGATCTGCATGTGGGCAGTGTGCTGCGCACTTTGTCGGAATCCTTCAGTATGGAAATGGCCGGGCTGTATGCTCAGGCTGATGCGGTATACAAAGCCGGTTTTGTGGATACGGCAGAAGGCACCAGCCTGGAAAAAGTGGTTTCTCTGCTGGGCATCAATCGTATTAAAGCCGGGCGCAATACCACTAAAATGAAATTTTCCCGGGTGGCGGGAACCGTGGGGGATATCTACATTCCCGCAGGCACCCGTGTGGCTAATGATGATGCCAGTGTTCAGTATCAAACGGTAGAAAGCGTAACCCTGCTGAATGGCCAGAACAGCGTGCAGGTATCTGCCCGTGATATGGACGACAATATTGATGCGCTGGAAGCCAATAGCCTGATCATTCTGGTAAAGCCCATTGTCGGCATTGAAAGTGTAACCAACCCCAATCCCAGCCAGGTCATGGAGCAGGACGAAACCGACGATCACCTGCGCACCCGCAGCAAAAACTTTTTGCATGGTAGCGAAAAAGCCACCATCGGCGCCATAAAGCAGGCAATATCTCAGCAAAGTATTGTGGCGGACGTGGAAGAAAACGTACCGTCCCCCGGCCATATCCGCATTACTCTGCATACCGACGAAACCCTGACTACCGATCTGGAAAAACGTTTGCGCGCTGCCATCCGGGATGTGCGCCCGGCCGGTATTAAAATCGATTTTGCCCAGTCCGCTGCGCCTTATCCCATCGATATGGAAATGCGCATTACCACCGTAGAAGACCTGCTGAACGAAGACCTGCGCGCCATTCAGGAAGAAATCAACACCAAGATCAGCGAGTACATTAACGGCCTGGAACTGGGCGCTACCATCAGCGTGAACAAAATGATCGGCCTGGTACTCGGCAATCCGTCGGTGACTGATGTGCGCATGCTGTCGGTATCAGTGGATAGCACCAATGTGTGGGATAAAGACAGCGGCACCCTGAACACGGATCTGATTCCGGGGGTAACCGCGGGGGATGATGTACCGGTAACGGCCGGCACCATTAACGTGATCGATCCTGCACTGGCCACCACGGTAACGGTAACGGTGACTTACCCCATTGCGTCGGCCGCGCCTTCGGAATCCGCCATTCAAAGCGCTGTGCAACTGGCCATAGAAGCGGTTAACGAAATCAACGCCAGCGAATTACCCGCCAGCCCCACACCGGAACAAACCCGCCAGCGGGAACTGGCCTTTGGCAAGTTCCTGGCCATTACGCCGCTACCGGGCAGCGACCCCAGTGTTACTTACGGCGATATAGCCGGCAACGAAACCGGATCATTGCCCACCGCTGCCAGCACCGGCGATTACACCGTGCGCTACCTGATTACATCGGAAAGCGGCTTAACCCATATTCTGGACAGTGAATCCGTGCCACCAGTGGCGCTCATACCTTTTGAACGCCTCACACTGGCAGGGGTTGAACTGAAAGCAAAAGCCGAGGTGCCGGCGTGAGCAAATACGAACGACTGGTTGATCATTTACCCACGCTTTACCGGCCCGAAAAGCAGGACCTGAACCTGCTCAACGGCCTGCTGAAAGAACTGGGTACCAATATGGATCAGGTCAGCCGTGATCTGACCACCGTCATGCAGGCTCACTGGTATCGGGTGGCCGATAAAGCCACCTACGATGAACACTATCTGCGGGGCAGGGACCTGCAGGGCATGGGCCCGATCAATCTGCAAAATCCCGACGATAAAAAAGCCATTGCCACCTATCCCTACCTGCTGGATCTGGCGCGGCTGGGTTCACTCGTATCCGTGCCGCCATGGAAAGAGCCGTTAGCCCTGCGGGAAAACGTGGAGCAATACCGCACCCGTTTATTGCGCATTGTGCAGATCTATCGCAATGGCCTGGGTACGCTGAGCGCCATACGTGCCATGACCACCGCGGAGCTGCCGGAAAACAGCGAACTGCCGTTACCCGCAAGGCAGCGTTCCTTTTCCATTGAAGAAAACACGCCTTACATAGGCCAGGCAAAAAACATTATCAGCGTGGGCGGGTCTCACACCGAACCGGCACTGGATGATGAAACCATCGGCCCGCTCATGCGTTGGCACCTGGCCAACTCCGGTTTGGTATCGGTGGCCCCTGTGATTTTTATTACCGGTATCACCCCAACGGATGAAGACGACGCCACCGACAGGCCTTTGATTGAACGTTTCGATCCCACCACCTCACTGGATGCAGATCAAAGCCTTTCCGGCATTGGTATTGGTTACACCCAAACCCTGCCGCCGGATCAAACCCTTAAATTGTCTCCCACCCATGCTGCCATCGTGGCCAGTAACGCAGGCATTCAGCAATCCGCCGGCAGCGATACCCAGATCGGTATCCGCGATTATCAGGCCATTGCCGGTGCACCAACGGGCACCGTTACCGCCGCACTGCAAACCAGCGATCATATGGTGTGGCTGGCAGTGGACGACAGCGGCACGCAACAACTCTGGCGATACAACGGCAGTGCCTGGCAACAGATTCTGGCCGGCGAAGCCCTTTCCGCCGTTCATTGTTTATATCAACGGGGCCAGGAACTCCTGATCGGCAGTGACGATGGCCTGCTCACCATTGACTTGTTTCCCACCGTTGATATCACCACCATCGCCAGTGCCGCCATTGCTACTTACACCGGCACCGCAGTGTACGCGGTCAGTAACAGCAGTCATTACAGCGGCCAGTGTTATGTGGGTTCCGCCGATGGTTTGCATGTACTTGACACCAGCAACACCCAAACCCAGACATTGCTCACCGGCACTGCCATACACGCCATTTGCGAAAACAGCACCAGCGTGTATTTCGGAGGCGAACTTGGCTTGTTCCAGTATCGTTTCCGAACTCAGGGATTAACTTACCTGCATGCCGAATTCGAATCCGAACAGGAAAGCGACTGGCTTGCGTTTGCACCATCGGAAGTGCCCACCGATCCTGATTTTGGTTTGCCACCGGTACGCAGCCTGTGCCTGGGGGACGACGATATTCTATGGATCGGTACCAGCCAGGGCCTGGCCCGCTACCGCGCCCGCAAAGAGGCGGACCTGGTATTCCGCACCGTGCTGGAAGGTTTCAGTGATCTGGTGGATGGCCCGGTACCGCACATCCAGCAGGATGACCACGGCCTGATCTGGCTGGCCACCAGCAATGGCCTGCTGCGCTTTGATGGCCGCGATCTGGCGCAGTTCAGTTTTACCGATAATGTCTGGGTGCCGTTAGGCCAGGCCGATAGCCTGTATCGGGACGACAAACAAAACAGCCGCAGCGTATGGCGCTACAACCGCTCCGCCACCCAGTGGGAAATTTTTGATTACACCGCCAAACAATGGGTAACCTACAGCCAGCCGGTGTTGCTGGACAGTGAACCGGTGCAGGCCTGCCTGCTGATCGATACCGTACGTGCCGAACTGGGCACATTGAGCGGTAGCGACTTCAGCAAGTCCGCTGATGTGAACACCGCTGATCTGGTGATGCGCTGCAAACCGGATCACACCCGCATTGTGGACGGCGGCATTCCCTGCATTCCCCGAATGCCCACGGGTAATTCCGTGTGGCGTTACCTGTCACTGGAGCCCGGTTCACTGGTGGATTCCACCGATCTGCCCTGGTGGTCTATGGAAGGCCGGCTGGTGCCGCCGCCGGATCACAACGCGCCATACCCCGGCCGCTTTCAGGTAAAAGACTTAACACCCTTTCAACTGGACCAGATGGTTTTTGCCTACAACCCCGCTGCCAAAGTGAAGTTCCAGTGGGAAAACAACAAACCATTGCGGGTGCTGGTGCGGCTGTTCAAGCGCAATAAAGATGATGTGATAGACCCGGCTATTATTGACCGCGTATGGCAAGGCATTAACAAGGTTAAACCGGCGGGTGTGAATATCCGCCTTGCTGTGGACGAAAAGATCGTACGCGGCGAGCAAATACTGTAACGAGTAACTTCTTTAACGAGCATTTACTGCAAAAAACGAGCGAGGATAACAACGTGAGTTTAGATAGCTTACCCGACGACATAATCAGGCTGGATGACCTCAGTCCCAAAGACGCCGGCTCGTTAATCAAGCCCGGCGACTGGAACGATCTGGTGACCAGTGTGCACGGCATAGGTACCGCATTGCAGGAATACATTGCCCAGGCCAACCAGCGCATGACGGATATAGAAAATATGCTCAACCCCCTGCCGGGCCGGGTGGATGATCTGGAAACCGCCGTAGGGGATTTAACCCAGCAGGTGCAGCCCTTACTGGATCGCTACATCGTTACCGTACGCACTCAAAAGCAGAATTACGCCATGGGTGAGCTGTGCGAGATTATTGCCGTGGTGCGTGATCTGCAGGGCAATGCGGTTACCAGTCGCCCCTGGATTGATTTTATGACTACCTGGGGGCAACTGCGGGCAGCAGCGGGGTTTCAAACGGATTTGAGCGCCAGTGGCGGCAGTATATCGGTGCGCGCCAACAGCGACGGCATTGCCAGGGTGCTGGTAAAACCGGCACACACCGCCAACCTGAGCGAATCCCAGGAAGATCAGATGGCAGCTGCCATGGAAACCACCTTGCCCGGTGGCATGTTCTTTTACCAGGCCATTATGAGTTCCCCCACGCCGGGCAGCGATGCGGCGCAACAGGCTTTTCAGGTAATGAACCAGCAGTATGAAATTTCCCAGCAAAGCCCGGTGCAGCAATTTATTGATGAATACCATTTCTATCCGGATTACCAGGTCCACACACCCTGGACCCCCAGTTTCAGCAACTGGAAGCATTACCGCACCGTGGTGATGGCCATGGTGAAGGACGATAGCGATCCGCTAACGCCCGACACATCAAAAGGTTCCGCGTCCATTCAGGTACAGTTCCGTGACTGGATCGGCCCCTGGATTATTGATTATCTGGATGATTACGAAATCTATGTGCCGGGTATTATCGGTCTGTTGGAACCGCAGGTGGGCAGTGGCATCTTCCAGAATGACCTGGATATTGTTCATGATCTGGTGGAAGAAAACATCGGCGTGCTGGGTGCGGTAGGCCGGCAAAAGTATTACAACAGTGTGATTGATGCCATCGATCAGGTGGAAGTCACCGATCCGCCGCCTTACATGGCAGACTTCCGCAACTCCGTAAAATACGCCGTGTCCGTACAGCAAATGCAGGAAAACCCCGGCGTTGCGGTTAAAGGCAATCTGGTGGGCAAAGCACCCGGTATGACTGCCATGACGGGCGCCGCCAAAAATGCCGCCGCCGCCAAAGACACCGCCGATTCTACCCTGAACACATACGAAACCCTGCAGGCGGAAAGCCGCGAAATGAACGACCGCATTATGGCACTGGACAGTGATCTGCAAATCACCCATCAGCTCAGCAACAACATTAACAACGAGCTGTCGTCCATTGGCCAGAACGTGCTGAAGATCAATACCCTGGACCAGAACTCAGTACAGGGGCAGGTCAATTTGATTACTGCACAGATCGGCCAGATCAACGAAGTGTTGCGCAGGGGATAGGCTGAGCATTTATGGCTGAAATCTACCTTACACCCGCGGATATCAGTGCCAGTGACACTCGCATTGTGCTGGCATTTTTAAATTCCATGCAAACGGCAGAGGAAGTAGCCACCCGTGTGGAAATTCCCGATGAACTGGATATTGGTGTAAGGCTGGGGCAGCGCATACTGGATGCCCGGCAACAGCTGGGCGGAAGTTTCAGTAACCTGCAGCAATTAATGGACGTGCCACTAATCGGCCCGGAACGCTTTACCGAAGTGGTCACCGAAGCACTGGATAAATCCGCCCTGGATATTCTGAGTCGCAACACCCGTAACCGGGAGCTGAGTCAGGTGGCCGGCATCGGTTCACAGATTGATGCCTTAAAAGCCTCCCTCAGCCAACTGGAGCACTTAAGCCCTAATCGTTACCGCATTGAACTGAAAGCCCTGGACACTACCCCCTACCTGGGTGAAGTGATCCGTATCCGCATAAGGGTGTGGGATCGCATCGCCAGAAAATACAAAGCCAACCTGCCCCTGACCATAGAAACCAACTGGGGCAATTTGCGCTGGGCCAAAGGCCTGCAGGTAAAACAGGGTGCCGTGCTGAATAGCCGAACCAGTGTAAGTGGTGAACTGGTTTGCGAACTCTACACGCCCACCATAGAACCCCTAACGGTACCGCAGCAAACGGAGCTGTCCCTGGCATTGGGCAAGCTCAGTCATAGTGCCGATGTGCCCAGTCAGGCGCGGGAAAGCTTTCAGCAGTTAACGGCACTGTATCAACACCCGCTGAACGTGGACCTGCGTAAGGCCATGGACATTCACTACAAAAGCCGGCAGGACAGAGTCGCGGAATCCATTAATCTGCCGTCCGCCATTTATCAGTGGGTTTATGAACATGCTCTGGTGCGGGTGTACGCCCACCCGCAGGAACCGCAAGAACAACACACGGTAATTTCCATGGCCGCATTAACAGTGGAATACCGTGACTGGCTGTCGCCCTGGTATGACCTGTACAAAAACGATCTGATTGAAAGCCAGGAACTGCAAACCGGCCTGAACCAGGCGCTGGGCTACAGCGAAAAGGAACAAGGTGTGGTGGGGCACATGGTGTCGTCACTCCACAGTTTTATTGCCCGTCAAAACGGCCTGGTGGGTGCCCGCATCAGTCAACAAGCAGGTAAAGAAGTGGTTACCCGGTTGCTCAGTCAGGAGCGCGATACCCTGTCCAACGGCACCAGGGAAACCCTGTACACAGTACTCAATCAGGCACCCACCACCATCACCCCGGCCAGTAAAGGCAGTGTGGGCATTGCCAATGAAGTGGCCCTGGATGTGGGCAGAAACGAAGGCATCTACGATGCATTGGGGGACCTGAGCAATGTCACCGGCATGCTGGGCAATTTGCAAAACTCGTTTGCCGGCATCGATTCCCGCGTGGAAAACCTGGAAGACGTCACCGCCAATGTGAACTTTGATCAGCTAACGGCAGACATTGCCAGTTTCCATAATAACTATCAGAACTTTACCAACGAATACGCGCAGTTCAATCAGGACTTTGCCACCTTTGAGAACGAGTATCAGACCTTCAATACCGACTTTAATAACTTCAACACCAACTATGCCGACTTCAACAACAACTACGGCACCTGGCAGAACGACTTTACTGACTTTCAGGACAGCCTGGCCGACTTTAATGTGGCCAAGGATCAGCTTATCCAGAATGTTACCGTGGGCGTGAACGATGCCCTGCGGACTATTGAAGCCAATGTCTCCGGCACCACCGGCACATCGGTGGCCATCAATCCCATTGAAAACGTGAACATCGGCCGCAACATTAACCGGCCGGGCAGGGGCTGATCATGAATATCACCAAGCTCTATCATGAAGCCAGCGAGGGCAACAGCGGACTGACCGAAGGCACTACCATCAACATCGATACCCCCACGGATATTAATGGCCGCACCGGCTACCGCCGTGTTTATTACCTGCGGTTCAAGTTCGACAGTTACGCCAACGCCATACGCCTGCACACCGAGAGCAGCAAACTGGAATCCCGGTTTGATCATTACCTTTTGCACCTGACCGAGCATAACGACACCTTTCAAACCGGCGACTGGCAGATCGCAGAAGAAAACGCCCTGGTAAAAGTGCACCTGACCCACCCCTGGCGCCTGAACAAGGTCAAAACCTGGGACTACCGCGGCATGGATATACTGCGCCTGGACGGCGACGCCCTGAGCCCCGAGCCCACCATTAAAGCCAATGCGAACAGCACCATAGCGGCGGAATTTATTGGCCAGGATTTTGCGATCCGCAAAAAAACGACCTACAGCCCGAACGAAACCACCCCGGCGGCGGCCCAGGCCAACAACACGATTGCGAAAGGCAATGCCATGGCAGAAGAATCTGTTATGGCCCTGTCGATTGGGTCGGGAGGTGGGCCCAATGTGTCCATCGACGATATCACCATGGAAGACAATCTGGGCGCGGATGTATCCGTCGCCGTTATTCCCGCACATGGCATTAACTGGATTCAACTGAAAAGCTACCCCACCGGCCCCCGGATCAGCATAGGCCAGATCAACCAGATACCAGATGAAAACACCCAATGGCAAACCCTGTGGAACGAACCCGGCGAACACCGCAATGCTGTGTGGCAACCGCAAAGCAAAGCCAAAGAGCTACTACAGCAATTGCAAACTCAGCTGGACCGCTATTTTGAACAGGCAAAAAGCGAAGGCACTCCTGTTACGAGCGACCTCTTTATACCCGTGGCCATTGAATCCGACATGCCCGCGACATTCCGTTTCGGCGACCTGGAAATAAACTATAGCCTGCTGAAAAATCAATGGGATCACTGGACCGAAGAACAGAAATCCGCCGGCAAGGAAACTCTACAGTTTAACGGCGGCACCCTGCACAGCCACCCGTTAAAACTGATGTTCCCCCCCGGTGCCAGTGTGAACAAAGCGTTAATCCACCTGGGCACTGATATCAGCGAAACCTCCGGCTTTGCCGCCGGGGTGCTGAGTGCCGACCTGCAACAAGCCAAAGGAGTTCACGCCACACAAGGCGCCACCATCGCCAAACGGCTGGATATGGCACAGGCACAACAGGTTAATCAGGTGGCTGTGGCCGTATTACCGGTAACCGAACAAAGCAGCCTGAAAATCACCATCACCGAAGACCAGAATGGCAAACCCAAAGGCGCAGTACTCGCAGAAGCCAAAGTACAACTCCACCAGAGCAACGGCAGGCAGTGGCTGGTAACAAAACTTGATAACTCAATACTGCTGGACGCCAAACAATACTGGCTCACACTGTCCTGCATGGATGGCAGCCAGATCTGGCTGGGCAACAACACACAGGGCAACGCCACCAGCGAACAAAACGGCAAACTTCAAGCAATCCCCAATATCCAGCTATTGGGTGAACTGGGGCACAGCCTGCCGGCGAGTCAAAACACAGCAATCGGTAACCTGACGTTTAAATTCGATAACAACCTGCAGCCCATCAGCGGAGATAAGGTGGACGCCACCAGCTTGTTTGCGACAGTGCCCACTGCGATTCAGCTGCTTAGCGGGGAGCAGGGGGGGATTGTTTTATATTCGCCAGAGATTGAGTATTCATAAACCGTTAGTACTATTACCCGGTCAGGCATCAATAGGGCTGATAATACCTTTGCCACCTTTTTTGACCACATGGGTGTAGATTTCAGTTGTTTCTACATCAGAGTGCCCCAAAAGCTCCTGAATAGTTCGCAGATCATAGCCACTTTCCAGCAGGCGTGTTGCAAATGAATGCCGGAATGTATGGCTACTGGCCATCTTATTGATACGGCTGGCTACAACAGCCTTTTTAATCGCCTTCTGTACCGTTCTTGAATGTAGGTGGTGGCGGCGCTTCACTCCTGACTGCGGATCAACTGATATACCCACAGACGGAAATACATACTGCCACGCCAGGCTTTTGGCAGCTGAGGGATACTTCCTACCCAGCGCGTTTGGCATGTAAACTTCCCCATATCCACTTTTTAAGTCTAGTTGGTGAAGTTCGGCAACTCGCTGGATCTGTGCCTCCAGCTCGGCTTTAATTGATGCCGGAAGAACGGTAAACCGTTGCTTGTTCCCCTTGCCCTGCATCACAAGGATTTGATTCATGCCGAAGTCGATGTCCTTTACTCTGAGAGAAAGGCATTCGTTCAGACGGAGGCCGGAGCCATACAAAATTCTGGCAATGAGTGAATGAGGATGATCCAGATGGGAGATTACCTTATGGGCCTCTTCACTTGTGAAAACAACCGGAATCTTTGGGCTTCGTTTAGAGGCCTTAAAGCTTAGCTGCCCTAATTCCTGCTGCAGGAACTGATTGTACAGGAAAGATAGCGCATTCAGCGCCACAGCCTGAGTAGAAGGGGAGCAGTTAAGGTTGACTGACAAGTGGTTAAGAAAGGCGTTTACTTCATTTGGGCCCATGTCCTTCGGGTGTCGCTTATTGTGAAAGTAAATATAGCGCTTGATCCAAAAAATATAGGTCTTCTCGGTTTTCCAGCTCTTGTTCTGGCTGCGCATCAGAATGCGTAACCGCTGGATAATGCCCGGCTGTTCATATCTGATGTTGACTGGAATGTCGTCCATGGGATTATGCATATTAGCTTCCTTACCGTAATGCTGTATGTATATACAGTTTATTCTGGCTCGACTTTTAATGCAAGCCGGTATATTTTGATAGTGCGAACAAGCTCATAAGTTGTTGTTTTTATTGGAATTAAAAAAGGCATCTGACGGTTCGGTATATTAGTTCGGTATATTGATTCGTATAATTCTGGAGGATGGCATAAGTTGTTGATTAAAATAGGTATATTTATTTGGTTGATATAAAATATGCGCACAAATAACATGGCAAAATATACCGAAGTTCGTAGAATAAACTGTTAGGCAACACCAATGGTTCAAGCAATGGAATTGATAATTAAGTTACTTGATGTAATCGCGTGGCCCATTGTTGCGGTCATTGTCGTGTTCTCTCTTAAGTCAGAGATTAAAGGCATTATTCCTCTTATCAAACGCCTTAAAATTGGGCCTTTGGAAGCAGATTTTGAGCAGAAAGTTCTGAATACCTCGGAAAAATATGAGCCTAGCCTGGACTCCATTACGGTAGAGTCCGATGATTTCCCAACAGAAGAAAATCTATCTCGGCTTGTTTCTATTAATCCACGTGGAGCCATAATGGAAGCTTGGCTTGAATTGGAAAAATCACTGAAGCAAGCAGTAGTCCATAAAGCTGGCTCTCCAGTTCCTGATGTCTCTACCTCATACAAAATCGTACAAGCTTTGCGAGCACAAAATATCTTCAACGAGGAAGAAGTTGATTTAATTAATGAGTTGCGTGGCCTCCGAAACCAGGCTGCTCACTTAAGCGAGTTTCACCCCACAGAAGCATCAGCGTTTATGTTTATGCAAATGGCCAAAAAGCTTGAATCAAGAGCTAAGTCTATTGCGTCTGGTGGCACAAATGCCTAACAAGCTAATCAACGCCCGCCAGCAAGCTGGCTCGGACCTCCACTCCGGCGCTTCGCGCCTGCGTTACGGCCCGTTATTAGGGCGTTATACGGTGAGTGGATGAAGGTTACACAGCTCAAAGATCATCAGTTGCTTAAGCTAGCTTCAGAACTAAGCAGGGAGTATATTTTAAAATGTGACCCTGTGAATTCCGAAAGTGATCCTTACGCGACTAAGAAACAAAGTTATGGGATTGAAGTTTTTTTGTCTGTCGGAAATATAATAAGTTGTATTGATCAGCTCTATTTCTGTATTGACCTTCTTTCAGGTTATAGAGCTAATAGTACGCCAGAAAAAATGAATAGGTATGATTATATAGTTTTTGGGATTGAGAACTATTATTTGCGTCTTACATCAGTATTCGACAGAAGCCTTCGGCTTGCAAACGTAATCTTTCAGATCGGGTTACCAGAACGAGAGTGTAATAATAGTACAATCGTCAAAAATTCACATATAAAAGGCACACAAGTGGGTGCGGCTCTTAAAGAACTAGATAAATTTACTGGCCCATTCCGTTTTCATAGAAATACTGTTGCGCACCAAGGTACCTATTCTGAACGGGATCTTGATTGGTTGGGATCAATGTACTATTTAGTCGAAGAAGATGGTGATTTAAAAAACTATAAGTACAGCGTCAAAAGTCAAACTGACAATTATATCATGAGTAAAAAAGATGAGTTCAAAGAATCCATAACTAACATTGAGGGGCTAGTAAACGTGTACTTTGACGCATTATTAGTAAGCTTCGAATCAAAATTAAGAGCATTCGTATAACAAATTGCTCAAATTGACGCCTGGCGGCGCAATTTAGCAACGCGTTATGGGATGCGCAGGTAGGATAACCACGAATCACTATGTCAAATTGGGATCATTGGATTAATAAAGAGCATAAGCCTTACTTAAAGAAAAAGGTTTACGATAATATGCACCAGAATGTTGTCTATTACCCTGATTGGTTCGATGACGTTGAGGTGGCATGTGAAAAATGTGACAAGTCTATAGATCTTAACTTCTTGGAGAAAAGACCTCCATGTCTCCCTTGTTATGTTGATGGTTCGGTTTATCAACCTGTTTCATTTGATATTGTGTGTAATCATTGTCAAAACTCACAGCAGTACAGATTTGAAATGATTGAGTATAAATGTGATATACCTGTTTTTGGTGATGACGCATTTAGAGAGTATCAGGACAAAATCATTGTTTCATTTTCTCTTATTTCTACAACGCCAGATATAGAAATAGAATCGCTAAGAAACGATTTCAGTCAGATAAAGCGTAAATTAAACGGGAACCTACCCCCAGATTCTTGGTGTCTTCACATGACTGACTTGTGGAGTGGTCAGCAACGAAAGAAGAGAAAGCACCTAAGTCATGTGACCAGAGACCAAATAGATACTCTTTGCCAAGATATTAGGAATCTACTGTCCAAATATGGAAACGGGATAGAAATATATAACGCGTCTTCAGTTTACTATAGGCCTTCCAAATTTAATAAGTCAAAATTTAAGCAGTTCAAGGAGCTAACATATTATGCGCTTCTGATGCGGTTGTTTTACGAGGGTACTAAAATGGGTAGCTCGCCTAGACTATACTTTGAAACTGCGGATGATGATGGATGGGCCAAAAACCTCTTTAGGGGTGGAAGGCTAACAATGATGTGGCCAATTATTACGCATGGCGTGCCAATACGGTCCCCAGAATTTGTCGGAAAGAACTTTGATTTCCGAATGGAGTTGGCGGACTTTATTTCTTTTGTTATCGCGCGATACCTGTTTACTGTTGCTAAAAGGGCGAATGGAGATAATATGGAGTTTGATGTGGATCCTTCTTGGCTAGGAAAAGTAAGATACTTAGGGTTTAGAGAAAATGGTAACTGCATACTAAAAACAAGCGACTCTTACCCTTTAAATTTGTTTTTTCAAGGTACAAGCTGGGAAGCCCCATAACAAGCAATTCAAGCCGACCGCAGGCGGCGGCTTAATCGGTCGTTATGTGCACGCAGTAACTTAGTGTTGAATCTCTATTTTTGGTTCTTGTAATTAATATGCAAAATGAAATCGTAAAGCGGTGGGCAAAGGAACTATCCCAAAAACTGGGTAGGGATGAGGCTGAGATAGTTAGCAGGGGCTTGTCGGCCTATGGCTTCTCACCATCGACCTCAGTTGAAATTTATTACTCACCGAAATCAATTGTAAAGTTCAACTTTGCGTTTATGGTGATAAACCCTGAGCAACGACGAGCCGCAGTATTCACGGAACATCTTGGCTATCATGAGTTCTCGCTGTATGGCGCTGTAGCTAAAGAGATAGCTATTGATTATTACGTTGATGATGATTACGAAGGTGAGGTCCCTTAACATGATTCTCACTGGAGCAATCATCTATGAGTGACAAATACGAGAAATACATAAAGGGACTGGATTTATCAAAAATGCCAGATGTTGCTAGGCCTGCAATGATTGCGCTCGGACAGTGCCAGTGCGGTGACACGATTGATCAAATTTGTCCAAGGTGCTTGTCTATAATTGCTGTGGACGCAAAATCTACAACTCCTGGCGGTAGGCCTTGCGCTTGGGTAATTTCATGTGATTGTGGTGCATGCAATGGTACATTCAGGGGGCTTTGAGGTCCCAGCACATAACAATCCAATGCACGCGGAGCCAGCTACGTTGCGCTATTTTTGTGGTGTCGCTTCGCTCTTTTACCACAAAAATAGCTCCACTCCGCTGGCCCGGTGATTGGGGCGTTATAGGTAATCCATGACCGTAGCTATTAAACAAGAAAATGTTTTCACTGAGATCGGGCCAGGGGCTATTCTTCATGGATTTTTTAGCACTATATGTGCGACGCTTGAAAACGGAGTTTGGGGAAGTCATTTTCCTAAATTGATGAACGAACTGTATCAAGGTAAATTGGGCGCCAGCGATTTGCATGCAGCGAAAGATGAGATGTCAGAGGTGATCTCTCAATTAAAGACAAAGCCAATTGAGGGGTTGGTTTGGGATATCGAAGATCCTAATATCGAGGTGCCTTCTGAATACGATAAATCACAAAATAGATCTTCGTTATACGAGTATTTTAAAACAACGACTGGGCGAAATTTGGCATTTGAAATTGCAGATAATATAGATGCGGCACTTGAGTTTGGTGGAGACGTTGAGATTGTTTCTTATGAAAACATATCTGACACAGTTCACCTATAACAATTTGGTGCAGTGGAACCAGTTACGCTCCGCAAATTTTATGGTATCGCTTCGCTCTTTTTTTACCATAAAATTTACTCCACTACACTGGTCCACTGACCAAGGCGTTAGTGCTTCAAGGAGTATCGAATGAAGATGGATCTAGCGAATATCGCATTCACGAAAACGCAAAACCAATATGAAGAGGATTGGTATGATTGGTTATCACAAAAGACTGCCATACCGTTTCTAAATGGTTCAAAGATATCGATACGGTTAGACTTTGATGACCAGGAGTTGCAAGATCTAAAAGATGGAATCGAACAAACCTTATTGAGCGCACTTGCCCTAGGTGATAAGGATCGAGATATAGCGAAAAGGCATCTGTATGCCTACTATAAAGATTTTGTTTTGGATGTTGGTGAAGAGTGTCTAGAGGAGATGCCGCCTCAAGATGACGAATCAAATATACTTAATTACGTACACATATCATCATTGACGATTTGTCGTAGCCAAATGACCAAGGAATTCTACTGTCAATTCACCGGTGGTTGTGACTGGGAAGAGGAGCATGGGGTTCTAATATCCTTCAAAGATGGTAAAGAAATAGCAAGGGTGGGTGACTATGGCCATGTCTCAAATGCTGATGCATATGCAGATACATCAATGGATAAGTATGTGTACTATGGCAATATCATTAAAACTACAGTGGTGTAAATGCACTAACAAATTGCTCAAATTGACGCCTGGCGGCGCAATTTAGCAACGCGTTAGCTGCAAAAGGAGATATTGTGCCATTTGATTACGCAAGGGCGTTTGAAGCAATTGAAGAGAACAAGAATAATCTTGATGTCTCTCAATTCATGCAAGAAGTGATATCTGTTTGTAAGTCTATTGAGCCCAATCAAGCTTGGGATGATTTCTCAAAACTCGAGTACGCTTCTGAAATCTCCAGCCTCTCTGGCCATGTTATAGCAGTGCTAAGAAGCGAGCCTGCTAACTTTAATGAGCAAGGTATCTGGTTCGGAATCAACAATCCGGTCCTCGAAAATGGGGAAACAAGCGCAGGCATGTATTTTAGTGTGGCATCTTCTTATGATCCTAATGATGAAGATGCAGACTGGGCGTGTAACGCGGAGTTCTACCCGGAACACGGAAGCTTTGAATCAGCAATTATGCAGCAGATTTACAGTCTTGCTTACTCGAAATCTAAACTGGGTAACAAGGCAGAATATACACTATGCATGGCATACGGCTTAAAGCTAGCACAAGCAGCTATGCAAAAATACAAAGAGTCAAACCCAGATTGTAAAGTAGGCTTTGCTGTAGGGTTCGATTCAGGAGATTTCATTAATGTCGGCTGGTTATAGTCAGCAGCTAACAATCGCATGCAAGTGGACGGCAAACTCCGCGGCCCAAATTGCAATTGGCTTCGCCAATTCTATCGCAATTTGCTCCGCTCCGTTCGCCGCCATTGATGCGGGCGTTATGAGCAAGCGAGGTAGGAGCTATTAAAAAATATGGACAGAATCAAACTGATTTCAGAGCTGCTAAGTTTAGACGCCTCCAAATATAGCAATTATGACTACTACAATGACGCAATCGAGATCGTATCTGGCTCGAATATAGGCAAGGTAATCCACTATGATTGCGAATGCATTAATGATCCAGCTGATTACTTAATTATTCTAAATAATCATTTTGAGCAAGTTGGATCAGATATCTCTGCTGTATCGATCAGCAAAGCAACTGACGAAAAAATAATTGTAGATATTAATAATAGAGGCACTAATAAAAGGCTTACTTTTTCTAATGAAGGAGGTGAAGGAAAATACGTAAGTACTATTTTTTATAAAAGAGTCAATAGCTTCTTAAAGAAATGTACAAACGGATATTTCGTTCAGCTTCCAACAGGTGATCAATCAATAGCTGTAATTTATTTGCCAATTGATAAAGCTAAAAAGCTTGAAAAAATATATAGAAAGCCATTTACAGTCGATGATCTCGTAGATCACTTTCGGAATAAAGGTGAGTGGACGGATAAATTCTATGATTGCAGAGAACTTTTTTTTATGAGGGACCGATATGGAGACACTGTCGCTCTGGCTGCTATTTCATCAGGTTACGACGCAGCCTATGACATGCTACATTTTCTTGGGACAGATTGGAAGCTACCTGGCAAAGATGGCCGGGGGCCCCTTAAACTAGCACGAGATCTTAAAAACGAATCATTTATAGAATTTTGGAAAAAGAATTTCTCAATAGAGCTAACAGAGCTAGATGAGATACCAACACAAATAGAAAAACGACGAAACGAATATTCAATCAATGACGATATATTGAAGATATACAAAGAAATCGTGCAAAAAGTATTCGACTTGTTTCACCATAGGCGACTGTATGGTGAGTTTGATTTCGACGGGAATTTGATCTACTCAGATTCTAAAAATATAGTCAAATATGATAGAGAGGTGAGGTTTAATTATTCTCCGTATCAAAAAATGTTTATTCTTTCAGCAATTGATTCTGATAATCGAATATACAAACTAAAAAAAGGGCTCGATATCTGTGCGGAGGATGTGGTAAGTGAGGTTAACAATATTTTCCATGAGGTGGGATCCTAGTTTACACATAACAAGAGCCTGTTGTCGGACGCACCTGCGGTGCGCCTCAAAGTCGTGCGTTATAACCATCAGGAAGAATAATGAGTATTACGAAGTTTTCTAACAGACTTGAAGAACTAGGGTTGGTGACAAAATTGGACAAAAGTAAGTTGTCCGTGTCACTTGAAGAAGACGGTCTGTATTTTGATGTTAAAATTGAAGATGACTTATTAAAATCCATTAATGGATTTTATAGAGCTAGGCAGTACTCATTTGATGAGCCTAGGAGAATCTTAACTGCAAATAAATTTGCAGAAGTTCAAGTTACAAAGTTAGATAATTCTTTTGTCTTCCATCCTAGATATACTTTTAATTGTCCTGGCGGTGACGAAGTTTTTCTATCTGACGCGTCCTATGAATTTCATCTATCTTTCTTTGAATCAGAACGTTATGAAGAAGTATTTCATATTATAAGAAATCGAATTGAACGTAGAACAGAAAGACATCTCGAGAGAAACACAAAAAGAAAACCGATGGCTATAAGAGGCCACAGCTTTTTCCTCAATATATACACAGCTAAATTTACTCCTAAACGCAAATCAAAAGATTTTAATATCGTAGATACTGGAATAGAAAAGATTAAGTCTTGTTTGTTTAATCTTTCATATTCTCATCATGAGAATTGGGAAATTAAAGATGAGATAAAATCCAGAGGGTTTTCTTATCCGCGTTTGCATGATGATGAAGTTGAGCTAGAGATCCCCCATGCAAAATATGATTCTAGTTTGGTTAGCTACTATAAAATTGCGAAAAGTAGCAGTTTTCCAAGCCAGTGTTTCCTTTCCTACTACCATATACTTGAATACCACTTTTTAAGAGTTGCTGATGAGCAATTATTCAATGCCGTTAAAACTAAATTGAATGATCCTGCCTTTACTGCCAACTACGAAAATGTGTCCAAGCTTTTAGCTACAATAAAGCGGAATGACTCAATAGGCGATGAGAAAGAGATGCTGAAATCCGTGCTTAGAAAATATGTGGTTGAAGAAGAATTTATTGAATTTGTTTTAGGCATTCAAAAAGAAGCAGGGGAAGCTATATATACTGGGGGAAAACAAAAGATTTTAGGAGAAGAATATAACGTTAAGCTTGACACTGGCCATGCTTTATCTAATTTCTCAAATATTTTGAAACACATTAGAAATAGCCTTGTTCATTCTAGTGACAGGTACACTAGAGAAGATACATTTCTTCCTCTAACTGAATCAGAAGATATTATTATTAAATATATACCTATTCACTGCTGTCCCATAGTTTATAAATAAAAAAGGCTTAGAAATCATTGGTTTGGTATAATTTAATCGCCAAATAAAACCAACCAAACAAATGAATCTAAGCCATGCAGAATAGTACCACAGTTGTAGCCCAATTTTTGAAGTTGTTTTCACGATCAGAATTTAGCAAGCTGGCGAATGAATACCACCAAGGACAGAAATTCAGACGATTTAAGCGGATCGACCAGTTTGTTTTATTACTCACGCTCCAAATTACGGGAAGATCCAGTATAAGGGATCTTGTCTACAACGCGTTAGCACAAGCAACGAAGCTCAAAAGGATGGGTATACGAGTGATGTCCAGAAGCAGCTTAAGCCGGGTCAATAACGAGCAGCCTTGGGAGTTTTACGAAACGCTCTTTTACAAGCTTTATTCTCGTTGCCAGCCGATCTCGGGTAAACACTCATTTCGTTTTGAGAATAAGCTCTATTCGATGGATGCCAGTACCATTGATCTATGCCTCAGTGTATTTCCATGGGCTAAATTCAGGCAAACAAAAGGCGCTGTAAAGCTACATGCGGTATTGGATCATGACGGTCGGTGTTTTTCAAGATAGTTGTCGCATTTCTTGATTATGCAGCTACTTTTTCCTGTTCGGCTCGCCTCGGGTTTAATGCCACCTCGCCGACAGGTGACCAGTTTCTTGATGCACCAGACCAGCGTTCTGGATGGCGGGCCTTGGCCTGCGTATAAACCTCGTGGCGCTTAGCCAGAATCTCCTGATCTTCACCGCGGTGCCGCTGGCCTGGGGTCACGAAATTGATACCGCTATGGTAATGCTCCTCGTTGTACCAATGCATAAAACACCTAACCCAGTCTCTGGCAGCCTCAATTGATTCAAAACCTTCTGACGGCCATTGTGGGCAATACTTCACCGTCCGAAAAAGAGATTCAACATAAGCGTTGTCGTTACTCACTCGGGGCCGGCTGTGCGAAGGGCTAATGCCCAACGCATTAAGCTTGGCGCGCAGTGTCTGTGACTTCATCGGACTACCGTTGTCCGAATGCAGTACCAGCGGCTTCATGACGCACCGCTCACTCAGCACCGCCCGCTCCACCAGTGCGGCAGCGTACTCGCCCGACTCGCGCTCATGCACCTCCCAAGACACGCATTTTCGGCTACTCAAGTCCTCAATAGCGTAAAGGTAGTAGAACATGCCACGAACCCTTGAGGGCAAGAACGTGACGTCCCACATCCAGACCGAGTTGGGCTCCAGGGCTACATGTGTTGTCGGTGGGCCTGGCTTGGTTCGCTTACTGGCGCGCCCTCGCTCATGCTGCTGATCGGCTGCTTTCAATATGCGGTAAAAGCTCGACTCCGAGGCGATATACACCCCTCTATCTGCCAGCCTGGGCACCAACTGACTCGGTGGCAAGCTAGCGTTTTCGGCTTTATTGCATTCCTCAAGCACCCGTTGTCGCTCGGCCTCAGTCAACTTGTTGACCGGTGGTGGCCGTGTTGCTGCGGGACGGCCATCCTCTCGCACCTGCCCACCTCGAGTCCATCGCTGCAAGGTTCTCAACGAAATTCCCAGCAACTGGCAAGCGGCCTGTTTACGGGCACCTGCTGCGACGGCCTCTTCCATCCATTCGACGATCTGTTGCCGCTCCTGGAGCGAGGTTAACTGTCCTCGTCGTCGTTTCCCAAGAGGGCATCCAGCTTTTTTCGAAGCGCCAACAAGGCTGCGGTCTCAGCCAGTGCCTTGTCCTTGCGATTGAGCTCTCGCTCCAGCTGTTTGATCTGCTTCTTGTAGCGCTTGATGTCCGCCTGTTCTTGCTTTCGCCGATCCGCTTCGCTCTGCGTCCCGCTTATACAGGCTGCCTTCCAGGCCTTGACCTGTTCCGGATACAGCCCCTTCTTCCGGCAATACTCGCTAAGCTCTGACTCACTTAGCCCCGATGTTTCGACGACAACTGCAAACTTGGCTTCTGGCGACCAATCGTCGCTTGATCTTCTGTGACCTGGCACTGGCGCTCCTTGTTGTTTGGCTTTTAAGCGCCAATTATACAAAGTTGCTTCGCAAATGCCTTCTTCTCTGGCTACTTCTGCCACCGTCAAATTATGGGGTGGCAACATCTTGTTTAGTACTGCTGCTTTACGCTCTGCGCTGTAGCGCGGCATAATGGTCCTCGTCTCCGCCCCCTGTCTTCTCTTGATTAGGAGAGGCGACAACTATCCTGACACAGGGGGCGGTTTAATTCCCGCTTTTATCGATATTACTGATGGCAAAGTGCATGACGTGATTCAGGGACGAAAGTTTCGTTTGCCGAAAGGCAGCATCCTGACAATGGATCGAGGCTATATGGATTACGCCTGGCTTTATGAACTGGAACAACAAGGCGTATTCTTTGTGATCCGAACCAAATCTAATATGCGTTATCGAACTATAAAACGCCTGAAAACGGTTAATGGTTCGGGAATCACCAGTGATCAACACATTATGTTGACCAGTCAAAAAGGTGGTAATTATCCGATACGACTCCGAAAAGTCGGTTATAAGGACCCAGAGACAGGCAAGCAGTATTATTATCTAACCAATCACTTTACCTTGTCGGCAAGAACGGTTGCGGACATTTACAAACAGCGCTGGCAAATTGAACTATTTTTTAAGTGGATCAAGCAGAACCTAAAAATTAAATCGTTCATTGGTACCAGCAAGAATGCCGTTCTGACGCAAATCTGGGTAGCGATGTGTACGTTTTTGTTGATCCATTACTTCAAGTGGGCAAATTCATTGACTCAATCGGCTCAACGAATCGTTCAACTGTTGCAGTTGAATTGGTTCGAGCGGCGGAATATTGTCGAACTTTTCAAACCGCCGGATACCACCGATATCCGGTCAGCCAATTTGGAGATGAATTTTGGCTAAACTATGGGACAGTAGTGATACCTATTATTCAGTTCATTGCTGAGAGAATAATATTTTCAACGGCAAAATGATTGTTATAACAAGGCAAGGCAAAATCGCCCTGCGGGCTGGACGCGCTAACGCGCGCCTTTGCTTGCGGCGTTAAGTGACCGACTGCCCCACAACTTGTAGACACCTTGATATAGTTATATAAACCTATATGGAGGTGTCATATCCGCCTGCTGTTAGGGACAGTTTAAAGAAATGACACAGAATTTCGAATACTATCACAAATGATATAACGCAGCTGGAAACACGATTCGTGCTGGCCGAGCCATGCTTTATTCTCCGTCCTGGAAAACTTGTGATTTGATCCTGTCAGTATTGGCTCGAATAGCCAGAATGTATGATGTGAGACCTGGCCCGCGACTAATCCACGAATAAATATCAAATCATGGTTAAATCAATCATATAAATATTCTTGCCGGGATGTTGAGTGTGGGCATTCAAACGAATAGACACCCGCTTGGCGTCGGTATTTAAGTAATATCGTATTGAAAAATTGTTCTCTTGTTTTTTACTCCCCACCGCATAAGTTGACTTGAAATTCGATTTGATGGTTTTCCAATGGTTGCCTTTAAGTGCGATGGGTTTGGCTAGCTTATGCCGAGTCCTTACTGACAGGACTTCATATTTTCTAGAATCTGATCGGCTGCCTCCTAAATGATTTCGATTGTTTCTTACGACCTTTTTGTTGGCATCGCTTCTAGCCACTCTGTTCTCAATTTCTGCAATAATGATATCACCATTGTCTAATTTCTTGGTATAAACTCTGGGTCGTGTGCTTTGTAAAAATTGTTCTAAACCGCCCGCTTGAGCGACCTTTCTTGCGTCAATTGAAAAGCCATTACATAGTAAAGCCTTGTGTGCTTCTTTTGTGTCCATGGATATTTTTACACCTGCTATAGCGACATCGTTCGCTTTCTTGTATTGCTCTTTGGGTAAATACCCCGCGCAACTAACATCGGTGGGTTTCTCAATATCTTTAATGGCTTTTTCTAGCACCTTTTGTTGTGCCGCTCTGATTTCCATTTGTCTTTGCTGCTGTTGGGCTCGTCTTTCGGCTTGCTCCTGTTTTAGTTTGTCAATGTACTCTCCTGCTTTTTTTTGCAATAGCATAAAAGCTTCGCGATCACGTTTTGCATGCACGTTTTCTTGAACAAGGCGGTTATTTTTATTCTTCTCTGCTTCCCATATAAGTTGCGGCCGCCTTTTTTTTGGAACTGTTTCGTCCCCCCAGGCTGGTAGAGTGACCTGGTTGCTATGGCTAACATTGATAGTCATATCATCTGAGCCACTAACAAAAGTAAATGAAGTTTTTGCCGGTAAATAGCCTGCTTGGCAGGGGGGAGTATACCGCTTAATAATAGTGCTGCGGCTACCGTACTCACGATACGCTAAACTTGGTCTGACACACATTATGTCGATATGTTCGTTAGAGGATGTGGAGTTTTCCGGTACAATCACGACGTTTCCTAAGACACCATTGATGTCTTGTTTAAAAAAGGCAATCGTTGCGGTACGATTCCCATATGGCAGCATAGACCGACAAGAACCCGGCGCAATCGCGTTAAAACCCTGGGCGACGGAGTTGGGGCTTAGATAGTCAGAGCGTTTGGCTATGGTGGCAAAATATAACCATGTTTCTCCTTTATTACAGATCTGCTCAAAACCGTAATCCGTAGCGTTTGAAGGTTGAGACAAACTAATCGTAAAGATCAGCGCCACGATAATAGACGGCATGCTTATGGTGTTCATTCGATTACCTTAGCGTTAATCTAAACCATTTGTGTCAGCAGCACAGATTTCCCTGATTTTCGTTGGCTGAACCAATCGGCAGCAGAAATCGTGTAACTACTGAGTGAACGGTGTCGGTATTGGACGCAGGCCCCATATTACGCATTATGATGGTAATTGCCGAGCCATGCTTATTTCTCTGTCCTGGGAAAAATTGTGATTTGATCCTATTCAATATTGACTCGAAAAGCCAGTGTTAATGTGATGCGAGGCTTGACCCCTTGACTTACGCAATGCAGCTGACCTATGCAGTGTTTTTCCTGGTAGCCTGGTATAACAAGGGTGCATTGGAGTGGTAGGTGAAACAACCGATTGATTGGCTCCGGCCATCCGGTGCTGGAACAAAAGGTTAGGGAGCGGAGTGAGCGAGATTGATGCCCCCACGACTGAGCACCCCCATAAACCCCGCTTGGTTTATTAGTGGTTGACATAACATGCATATGCATGTTTAATGGTTCAACCAATCACCCATGAACAAGCCCCAGTTGTTATAGAGCGAGTAGGCCTCAGGCGGATGTCAATGAATATACAGCCCTGTTTTAATCTCAAACTGCGTCAGGCTGACCGGGTACTGACTGCCTATTACAACTCGTTCCTGGGTGAACTGGGGCTGAAGATAACGCAATTCAGTGTCTTGCGGTCACTCTGGTATATGAAATCTACATCCCAGAAAGAGCTGGAGAAGGTGTTGCTGGTGGATCAGGCGACTCTGACCCGCAGTCTGCAGCCGTTGATCCGGCAGGGCTATATTGACCGGGTACCCGACGCCAGTGATCGCAGGGTGATGATGTGTTCGCTTTCAAGCAGCGGAAAGGCACTCTACAAGGATGCTGAAAAACGCTGGAAGCAAGCACAGAAAAGTGTGGAAGAAAAGTTAGGTAAAGAGACTATGGCACAGCTTATTAACGCTTCAGAGGCTTTGATCGGCATCAAGTCGCTGGTATCTGAGGAGCAATGAAACCTTGCCTTTTGATTTGCATAATGCATGTATACGCATATATAAAACATGCATGCGCATGCAAATGTGTCGCCAGGATGTGGCCGTTCATCAATACCGAAAATTGACATAACAGTTAAACCGTTTACAGGAGAGTACCGATGTCACCAATACTTCTACTGGGCGTGCGGCGCCCGAAGCTGACCCTGCTGGTGGGGTTGATTCTGCTGGGGGTGTTTGCTGCCGGTTTGGGCAAGATCTACAAGGATACCCGGGCGGATGCTTTCCTGGCGGCTGATAATCCTGCGGTTGTCTACAAGAACAAGGCGCGCGAGATTTTCGGAATCAGCGACCCTGTGGTGATAGCTATTGAAGATAATTCCCCGCAGGGTATCTACCGACCCGAGACACTGAACCTGGTGCAGCAGCTGACCGAGTCGGTGAACAGGTTGCCTAATATTAACGAAGACCGGACCATGAGCCTGTCCACAGAAAATAATATTGCAGGCAACAGTGCGGGGCTGAATGTGGTGCCCTTTATGGAATTGCCGGAAGAGGGTGGGGTACATGCCCTGAAAGAGGCGATCCGCAACTTTCCGCTCTATGACGGCCTTCTGGTGTCTTCTGACGGTGCCATGACGCTGATTATAGCCGAACTGTATGATGACAGTGCCGGCGAGTCTACCTACAACGCACTGGATCGCATTGTCAGTGAGTTAGCGCTGCCGGATACGGTGACCGTTTACACGGCCGGGGAAGGGGCTGTTCTGGGTTATCTGGGGCAGTATATTGACCGCGACGCCAGCCGTTTGAACCCGCTGGCGGGGTTGATCATTACCATCATGCTGATCGTGGCGTTCCGACGTTTTGCCCCCGCCGTATTGGGCAATCTGGTGATTGCCGCCGCCGTACTGATGACGATTGGTATCATGGGTTATTCCGGGGTTCCTTTCTTTGTCATTACCAATGCGATGCCGGTTATATTGATCGGTATTGCGGTGGCTGATTCCATTCATATATTCAGTCATTACTACGAGACATTGGCACGCCAGTCTGAAGCAAACCCCAGACAGGCGATCGAAAGTGCGGTGCTGAACATGGCCTGGCCGGTGACGCTCACCACGCTAACCACTATGGCGGGGTTTCTGGGCCTGTATGCTTCTGCCTATATGCCGCCGTTCGAATACTTTGGACTTTTTACTGCTCTGGGTGTTTTGATCGCCTGGATATATTCGCTGTTTGTGCTGCCCGCAGCCATTGTGTTGTTGAAACCCAAAGTCAGTCAACGCTGGATAGCGTTGGAGCAGGCCAGCCGCCAGGATTTGTTCGCGCGTTTTATGATGCTGGTAGGGCGTGTTTCAACTTTGCACCCCACATTTACCGTGAGTATCTTTGCGATGCTTAGTCTGGTTGGGCTGATGTTGACCACCCAGGTGCAGGTGAACGATAACCGGATCGAAACTTTTCATACCAAGGAGCCATTGTATCTGGCCGATCAGGCGATTAATCGGCATATGGAAGGAACCAATACGCTGGATGTGGTGATAGAAGCCCCGGTGAAAGAAGGCCTTTTTGACCCTGCGATACTCGCCAAAATTGAAGCCTTGCAGGTTTATGGCGAATCGCTGTACCACATCAACGGTTCCATGTCTGTTGCTGATTTTCTGAAACAGATGAATCAGTCGCTGAACGAAGATCAGGAAGCGTTCTACAGGCTTCCGGAGAGCAAGGAAATGGCTGCTCAGTTCTTTCTGCTCTATTCAGCCAGTGCTGATCCTACTGATTTTGAGAATGTTGTTGACTACGACTACCGGCAAGCCAATGTCCGCTTCTATCTGGATACTTCAGAGTTTATCGAAATCAAACCGGTGGTGGAGGCGCTTCAGGCGTATGTTGATAAAGCATTTGCCGACAGTGGCGCCACGGCAACGCTGACTGGCCGAGTCAACCTTAACTATCACTGGATCAAGGATATCGGCCAGAGCCATTTCCTGAGTGTTGTGATTTCGCTGATCTGTGTGTTCCTGGTTTCCGTTGCACTGTTTCGCTCATGGGTGGCCGGCACCATGGCTGTTATTCCGGTGGTGTCCTCTATTCTTATGGTTTACGCCGCCATGGTGATACTGGGGATTGATCTGGGCATCGGTACGTCCATGTTTGCATCAGTTGCCATCGGGCTGGGGGTAGATTTTGCGATTCATACCCTGGAAAGGTTGCGCACCCTGTTCCGCGATGCCATTCCCTCTACTGGTGAACTGGTATCGACACTTTATGCCACCACCGGTCGGGCGTTGTTCTTTAACTACCTGGCGATTGCGTTCGGGTTTGGGGTATTGATCAGTTCCCAGGTGGTACCTCTGAATAACTTCGGAACCATCGTGGTGCTGTCTGTCACCATGAGTTTTATTGCTTCGCTGGCGCTGATACCGGCAATGGTGTTGGTGTTCAAACCCGCTTTTCTGTATCGCGCAGCGGGCTCTGTTCGTGGGCAGAAAGGCGGCCTTTCGCGATCATTATCCCGGGGCGTTTCTCTGCTTTTGGTACTGGCCTTGTTTAGCGGCTTGAATTCTGAGCCTGCTCAAGCCGAAACATTGCCGGGCGCCGACGCTATAGTCGCTAACATCAATACCGTGGCAGAAGGGGAGCATGCAGTCAGTCTGCTGCAAATGACCCTGCGGGACAAAGGCGGAAAAACCCGGGAGAGGAAAGCGCTCAGCTATCGCAAATATTTCGGGGAAGAAAAGAAAACGCTGCTCTTTTATGAAAGCCCGGCCAATGTCAAAGGGACTGCATTCCTGACTTACGATTATCCAGAGGCTGAGCGCGACGATGATCAGTGGTTGTACTTGCCGGCGTTGCGCAAGGTGCGCCGCATTTCTGCATCAGACAGAGGTGACTATTTTCTGGGGACCGACTTTACCTATGAGGACATCAAGCAGGCCGGAAAGATTGAAGAGAAGGATTTCCGGTTCGAAACCCTCGGCAAAGAGAGGATAGAGATTCACGGACAGTCGTTTGAAACCTGGAAGATTGCGTCCACGGCGAGTTCGCCGCAAATTGCTGAAGAGTTGGGTTATCAGCGCAGTATCTTTTGGGTGAGCCCGGAAAACTGGATTGTACTCAGGGCGGACTACTGGGACCAGAAGGGCCGTTATCTCAAAACCTATACGGCGTCTGATATCCGTAAGGTTGATGGCATCTGGACCAAGCACCGCCTGGAGGTCAAGAACCACAAGACGGGTCATTTCACCCGCTTCGAATTTTCAGATGTGGACTACCGGACCCCTGTGCGCGATGACCTGTTTACCCGGCGCACGATGGAACGGGGGCTGTAGTTTATGAGCTGGCTGTTTGGGTGTGTGTGTATGCTGATACTTGGCATTTGTACGGGCGCGGCACAGGCCGCCACTGCAGAATTGTCTGTAGAGATTGAGACGGAAACAGCATTGGAACTCAATCAAACCAATGTGCAGAAGGCAGAGGTTATCGTTAAACCTGAAATCAGTGGCGACCTGAGCCCATCAGTAACTTACACAGTGATTCCGAAACTGAGTCTTGATGACGTTCATGAACTGAGGGGAGACCAAACCCGGGACGATAACTATTCCCGGCTCAACGGCCCGGTAGTTGATAACAGGCACAGTTCAGCCGAGTTGTCTGAAGCCTATATCGACTTTGCTGCAGCGGGGGCCTACTGGCGGTTGGGCAAGCAGCAGGTGGTTTGGGGTCAGGCGGACGGCCTGAAAGTGCTGGATGTGGTGAATCCGCAGGATTACCGGGAATTTAATCTGGATGAATTTGAGGATTCCCGGATTCCGACCTGGATGCTCAATACGGAGTTCGACGTGGGCGATGCATCGTCTGTTCAATTACTGGTGATTCCCGATACAACTTACAGCAAGCTCGCCGATGCCGGTTCGGCCTATGAAATCACCAGCCCGAAGGATGTGCCCAATCCGGAACAGTCGCCGTTGCCGGTAAGCATCCGGAAACCGGAACGCCCGGCCGGAATGATTGAAACAGGCCTGCGCTACCGCTCCTTTTTCGATGGTTGGGATCTGACGTTCAATTACCTTTATCACATGCAGGATATTCCGGTGCTTTATCGTCGGATAAGTGCAGGTGAATTGCTGGTAGAACCGGTTTATGAGCAGAACCATGTGATTGGCACCACGGCCAGTAATGCCTTTGGCGATCTGGTGGTGAGGCTGGAAGCGGGTTTTAACACTCACACTTTTCACCTGAGGGAAGATCTTGAAAACCTTGGGATTGCTGAAACGCCGGAAATCGGTTCCGTACTGGGGCTGGATTATCAGGGGATATCCGATTGGCTATTCAGCTATCAGTGGTTCCAAAGCACGCTGACGCAGTATGACGATGCCATTATCCGTAACCGGACCCGAATGCGTCATACCTTTCTGCTGCGCCGAAACCTTTGGAACGACACGCTCGCTCTGGAATTGTTTGTTCTGCTGAGTGATGAAGATCAGGACGGTCAGGTGCGCACGGAGGCCCGGTACCAGCTGACGGACGAAGTACAAGTCTGGATTGGTGCGGACGTATTTTATGGTCCGGCAGAAGGTCAGTTCGGTCAGTTTGATGACACCGATCGGGTGGTGATGGGATTCGAGTTCGGCATTTAGTGGCTATCTGCATTTAATAACTACAGGAGAGCAAAAAGAATGAATGCGCTAACGTTGTTAAGATTAAAGAACAAAGTGCTGGGTGCAATTGCGCCCGACAGGGTTGCCCGGAGTGCGGCCGGGATGTTTCTGACCCCACGTCAGCACCCTGCGAAAGATTGGGAAAAAGCGGCGGAACAGGAGTGTAAGCGATACCCGTTTGGTCAGGGGCTGAGTGCTGCCATTTGGGGGCAGGGCGAACGGAAAATACTGGTAATGCACGGCTGGGAAAGCCGCGCGACCCAGATGGCCGCTATCGTTTTACCCCTTGTCAGCCAGGGCTATCAGGTTATAGCTATTGATGCGCCGGGGCACGGTCGTTCTTCCGGGGATAAATCCAATCCGGTGGCGTTTGCCCAGGCGATACTGGCGGCCGAAGCGGAATTTGGTCCTTTCTACGCGGCGGTTGGCCATTCCATGGGGGGAGCTGCCGTTGCCTTAGCGCTTACCCAGGGGTTACAGGTGCAGCGTTGTGTGTTGGTAGCGTCACCTGCCCGTGTTCTGGATACATTGCTGGGCTTTGCCGGATTTATCGGCCTGTCCAAGCCCTGTACGGAACGGTTTGTCCGGTTCATAGAGGAAGAGGTGGGGTATCCGGCGCAAGAGCTGGATGTTGTCAGAGCCGTCTCCCGGGTACCGGTCAATACTCTGTTGGTGCATTCCAGTGATGATCGGGAAGTGGCCTTCAGCTCCGTGCAAGCCATTCACAAAGCGAGCCCCGAGTCGGAACTGTTCTGCCCGGAAAACCTTGGGCATCGGCGTATCATCCGTGATCCGGATGTTGCTGAACGCATAGGTCTGTTTTTGCTTGCCAGAGAAACGGCTTAACAGGCCCGCTTTTGGTCGGACCGCTATGTCGAAAATATTCAATATCAATTTTTGGTGAAGCGCTATCGTGTCCCCTACATTATTTGGGAGACATAATATGACCTCACGTGCGAATTACCTTAATCTGGCACCCAAAGCCATACAGATCCTGCTGAATCAGGAAACCTATTTACATCAGCAATTCAGCGATTCGAACACTGTTACAGTCAGGGTTTGGGAATTGGTTAAGTTGAGGGTTTCGCAGATTAACCAGTGCGCTTTCTGTATTGATATGCACAGCAAGGATGCGCTGAGCCGGGGGGAAACTCATGAGCGCATTATCGGATTAAGCGCATGGCGTGACATGCCCTTATACACGGAGTTAGAGCGTGAGTCGCTGGACTGGGCTGAGCATCTTACTTATGGTAAACCGGTGGGCGACCAGCATTATCAGAAGCTGGTAGAGTTGCTTGGCGAAAAAACTGTGGTAGATTTGACCATTGCAATTAACGCCATTAACAGCTGGAATCGAATGACCAAAGTATTCAAGCCAGAGGTAGGCAGCTATAAGCCACAATAAACCCCTTCGACCTGCGTTTAACTTGCTGCTGTCCCATCCGTTGGGGCAGCTGTCTGCGTTTGTGCAGGGAATATGGTCCGCATCTGTAACCAGCCCTGAACCGGTGGTAAAGCCACTCTATTCGGATGGCGGAAGTGGTATTTTCTTCAATCTGGCCGGTGAGGTGATCATTAACAATGAAACCTTGCCAAAAGGTGTGATTATGCTGCCGGTACAGAAGGTGGCGGAAAACATTACCATGGGAGCTGATGCGATACTTGCCGGCATACGCTTCCATCCGGCCATTGGTTATGGCGTGCTTGGGCAGCATTACAACCGGATAACGCGACTGGCTCCGGAAGACGATAATCTGTATCACCTATATCAGATTTACGCTGAATTACAGGAGCAGCAGGATGATGATGCCCGGGTTGATGCGTTATACCGGTGGGCTGCTGCTAATCTGGACTTTACTCATGTGATTCCTGACACGCTGGAAAGAGCACTGGATTGTATCCGTCAGGAGGTTTCGCCGGGGCTTTTGGGAGAGCGTCTGGATTTAAGCCAGCGACAGATTGAGCGTATTTTCAAACTATGGCTGGGAATGACACCCAAGCATTATCAGCGCATTTCAAGAATCAAGAAAGCCATGAATTATTTGCGCCTGCACAAAAATTCCAGTCTGGTGGATGTTGCTCAGCAATTCGGATTCAGTGATCAGGCGCATATGACAAGGGAGTTCCGCACAATCGCCTGCATTACACCCAGTCAGCTTTTGTGAATTATCCCTGGCCCGGCCAGAAAACAGTGTGTTGCATAATCGGGACTATCAAAACCCGGTTCAATATGGTGCTATTGCGTTTAACACCTGTTTAAGGCTCAGAAAGGGGAATTCATGAGTAAGAATATTGTGGTTATTCTGGGGAGCACCGATGACACCAGCTTTTGTGCTTCCATTGCGAAGGAATATGTCGAGTCGGCTGAAAAAGCGGGGAACCGTGTAAAGTATTTCAATCTGGGTAAGGTTGATTTTGATCCTGTTCTTCGCAAGGGTTACAAAGCGCGTCAGGAATTGGAGCCGGGGTTGGTGGAAATCCGTGATGCCATAGAATGGTCCAATCACATTGTGCTGGTCTATCCAATCTGGTGGGGATCGGTGCCCGCCGTTTTAAAAGGTATGTTTGATCGTGTGTTTTTGCCTGGTTATGCGTTCAAATACAGGGAAGGTTCCCAGTTTTGGGATAAGTTGCTGAAAGGGCGGTCAGCTCATGCGATTACGACCATGGATACACCACCCTGGTACTTCAAGCTTGTGTATTGCAGTCCTGCTCATCATCAGATGAGAAGGACTATATTGGAGTTTGCCGGCATTAAACCCGTTAAAATCACTTCTTTTGGTCCGGTCCGCTATTCTTCTGATGCCAGGCGCGCCAAATGGTTGAATAAAGTTAATCATTGGGCGCAGTTAGCCTGAAGATGGTTGTGACTTGCGGTATTCCGGTACATCCCGTATGCCGGCCGATGCCGATGATTGTATTTTAATACACTACGGCGACTGCTCTGAGTTCTATGGACTGACGCACCAAGGAACTCATCACCGCATGTGCCTTGTGACACCACTCTGCAGGCTCATTGATAATGGCTTTCGTCTGCTGTGCTGCCAGCGAGAGCAATTGCTGCATGGTTTCCAGTGCCAGAATGAGTGGCTGACTGGTGTTGTAGGGAAAAGTCTGCGTACCGGTTCCAGACGCCGCTGCAGACAGGCTTTTGGCATCGCTTTTTTCGATAGCTTCCAGGCAGGCTTTTAATTGCAGGTAGCCTTGTTCCGCCTGTTCTTCTCCCGGTAATACCGCGGCGCCGTGGGCCATACCCAGGGTATCAAATACGTACGCCTTGCCCAGTGGCATATAGGAATGGCAATACCATTGCTGCCGGGTGTCGTGCAGAAAAGTCCAGATATCATTGCGGTTGTTAACGCCTTTTCGATCCAGCACGTTGGTTACATTCAATTCCATGCGTAACTGGTGTTTTTTGTTATCCAGTGTCCGGCGATCCATTAAACACAAAGGCATGGTGATTTGTTGCAGAGGAATCCACAGGTTTACCAGGTTCAGTGGCGATAGTCGGTTGCTGCCGTCCGGGGATTGGTGGCGAAAAACATAAGGAGCGGCGCCTTTCAGGATATTTTTTATAGGATAGCCGTAGACATCCTGATCGCCATGAACCATTGATGCGGCCGATTGACGGCTGTTTTTTGGGGTAACGGCATCGTGGTTGATTTCCATCCGGTTTGGCCCGCTTTTGCGCAGGATCACGCCTTCAGAGGCTACATACAAAAACCGCAAGCGTTTGCCATTGGATAAGCGGAATGCTGTTCCGGTTAGTGCGCGTCGCAATTTCTTTTCCGCATGCTTGCGCAACACGCCACGCTGATAGATTCGTTGCAGGCTCGCAATCAGTTTGGGGTTGCTGGCAAGATTAATCACATCAAAACCCATCTTGTGAAAATCAATGGGTGTACCGGGTTCGGACAAATCGTGCAAGGCACAACGATGAAAATCGACAGCCTTTGCCGCTTCGTCGTAATTTTGAGTATTTATGTTTGCCCGTAACCGGCCCGGTCTTTCGTTGTCGTTGATCACCTGATCCGGCTTCATAAAGCCCATCATGCCCTGCAGACCTGTTGTCATAAATAGCCCCTTTTTTTGCCCGATAGATGGGCTTATAGTAATGCGAGGAAATTACTAATACCCTCATGTTTTGAATTGTTACGGAAAGCCTCCCGGAAATGAATAAAAGCCCGGTAATTCAAAGGCGTAGGCCCAGGCAGGCACGCGCTATCAGGAAATATAATGAGATTCTGGATACCAGCGCTCGGGTTTTGCTGGATCTGGGATACCAACACACCACGATGCAGGAAATCAGCCTTGAGAGTGGGCACCCTTATGCCACTATATACCAGTACTTTGCCAACAAAGAGGCCATTTACGAAGCCTGGCTGGAGCGGTTTATCAATGATTCGCTCTATGGGTTGTCGGCGGTGATGTTCGCGCAACCCACCGTTAATATTGATGTATATATTGATGAGTCGGTGCGTCACGCACTGACTGAAACTGCCCGGCAACAACCCGTGTTAACCCAGTTGTTTGGCAATATGCCGATGACCCCCACCCGACTTGTGGAACTGATGGAAACCCGTACGCTGGCATGGCTGAGCGAAGCCTTTGGGCTGCAGTTGGGTAGCGACAAGCATTCCGCGCTGAACCGAAAGGTGCTAACGGCCGTGCGAGCCGGGGGTGGCTATTGGTTACAGCTGACACTGAATGCGGAAAAGACATTCGATCTTGAGGAAGAGGTTGGGGAATTCGCGTTCCTTATTAAGGCGATTATGAAAAGCCTGTGATATAGATTCAGCAAATCCCCTTGAATGTCGTTGAGTTCGGGGACAGTGTTTGCTGTTTTAATGTTAAGCTACATGGCAACGGGGTGATTGTCCCCGGCAAATGAATTGAAGCAAAGGAGTCTACCATGACGAGTGAATACCAGGGGAAGTGTCATTGCGGCGAAGTTCAGTTTTCGGTAACCGCAGATTTGAATAACAGCTTTAAGTGCAATTGCTCGTTTTGTGTAAGGCGGGCTTCAACTCTTGTGAAAGTAGAAGAAGCTCAATTCAACCTTGCCAGTAATGAAGATCAAATGGGAAAGTATGGGGCACGTGAATTTTCTGATCATTACTTCTGTAAGAATTGTGGGATACATTGCTATACGAGGTTTAATATTGGTAAGGGTAACGCGGTGATTTTTAATGTCGGGTGCCTGGAAGGGGTCGATAGCTATGCCTTGAATCCCGGAATATTTGATGGCGCTACCAAGCTGTAGGGGTGACTTTATAACTGCCAGCTTACTGCTGTTCGCTACCGCCGGGAATAAAGTGTAACCTTGTCATTTTACGCTACAATGGCGTGCTTCAGGTTACGGGTTTAATCCGGATTCTTAAATCACTGTATCAGAAAGGGCATCCTATGAACGATCAACAACGTACAGAAATCGAATCGGCAGTTTTTCGCCGTTTGCTGAAACACTTTGATGAGCACAAAGAAGTACAAAATATTGATTTGATGATTCTGGCTGATTTTTGCCGTAACTGCCTTTCCAAGTGGTATATGGCGGCGGCGGAGGAGAAGGGCCTGGATATTGATTATGATCAGGCAAGGGAAATTGTGTATGGCATGCCCTATTCAGAATGGAAGGACAAGTATCAGCAAGACGCGACGCCTGAACAACTGGCAGCGTTTGAGGCGAAGCGTAAAGCCTGATTGACAGACGCTGAGCAGCGTTGATGGATACCTACCTTCTTCAGGCCTTGTCGGTATTCTTTCTGAGCTTATGGAAAACCTGGCTGGGGCCGGCACTTAGCGCGCCTTATGGGTTTTCCTACGGGGAAATGCTCATTTTTACCCTGAGCGCGGCACTGCTAAGTGCCGGTGTTACCCTGCATTTCAGCCGGGATATTAATGCACTGATAAGACGGTTACTTCCAAAAAGGCAAAGCAAGCCAGGGTTCCGGCCTGAGCTGCGAAAATACCTGCGCTTCTGGAAACGTTACGGGTTTTATGGCGTGATGGCGCTCACTCCGGTTTTGATCGGGATACCTCTGGGGGTGTGGATTTCTGCAAGGCTGGGCACCCATAAGCCCAGGATACTGATGGCTCTTTGCATTTTCAGCGTTATCTGGTCTTCATTGCTTTATTTCGCGGCCCGTACGGGCGTTTCCTGGGCTGTTCCCGCTGCTTAACGCGCTTTCATTGTCTGATGCCGCACTAATTTGTCATAAACGGTGTAGCAACCGCAGTGGCGATCCCGTCTGAAAAAAGCTAATGTATTCGGCCTACCTGCAAGATTAAAACAGCAATAACGGATACGGTACCATGGCCACCCCGATACTCAATGAACGCGATCTTTCTTTTTTACTCTATGAATGGTTAAAGGTTACTGAGCTGACCGAAAGGGAAGTATTCAAGGATCATGACCGAAGCACCTTTGACGGTGCCATTCAGACCGCACGAAAGGTTGCCGAAGATTACTTTCTGCCAATCCGGAGCAAGTGCGATCAACAGCAGCCGGAATTCAAGGATGGCACGGCCGTTGTCGTGCCCGAAATCAAACAGGCGGTGCAAGCCTTTATTGATGCCGGTTTGATGGTGGCCATGGAGCCGTTTGAGCAGGGTGGCATGCAACTTCCGCAAACGGTGTCTGCCGCCGCCAGTGCCTATTTTACCGGGGCAAATTTTGGTGCATCCGGTTATGCCTATATCACACTGGCTGCGGCGGATCTGATAAAAGCCCACGGTAGTGAATCCCAGAAAAGCACCTGGTTGCCACCCATGCACAGCGGTCGTTTTTTTGGCACCATGGCGCTTACCGAGCCCCATGCCGGTTCCGGGCTGGCGGACCTTTCCACCAGCGCAACGCCAAATGATGATGGCACCTATCGCCTGAAAGGTACCAAGATTTTCATATCCGGCGGTGAACAGGATATTTCCGACAACATCGTTCATCTGGTGCTGGCAAGAATAAAAGGCGCGCCCAAAGGCACCAAAGGGATTTCATTATTTATCTGCCCGAAGTTTCTGCTGGATGAATCCGGCGAGCCGGCACAGCGCAACGACGTACATCTGATGGGGCTGTATCACAAAATGGGTGGCCGGGCGCATACGTCTACCCAGCTGAGTTTTGGTGATAACGATAACTGTGTGGCTTACCTGATAGGGGAGCCCAACCAGGGTCTGCGTTACATGTTTCACATGATGAACGAAGCCCGCATCGGGGTGGCTACCGGTGCCGCTGTAATGGGCTATGCCGGCTACCTGTATTCACTGGAATACGCCCGCGAGCGCCCGCAGGGCAGGCCTGCATCCAACAGGGATCCCGACAGCCCGCCGGTGCCCATTGTTCAGCATGCGGATGTGCGGCGCATGTTGCTGGCGCAAAAAGCCTACAGCGAAGCAGGGTTGGCTTTGTGCCTGTATGGCAGACGCCTGCTGGATGATTTGGCGACGCACCCGGACGAAACCAGCCGCAAGGAAGCCAAACATTTGCTGGATGTGCTGACACCCATTATTAAAAGCTGGCCATCCAAGTGGTGTTTACAGGCTAACTCCCTGGCAATTCAGGTGCTCGGTGGGCATGGTTATATTAACGAACATCCGGTTGAGCAGTTATACCGGGACAATCGCCTGAACCCGATTCATGAAGGCACTGAAGGCATTCAGGCCATGGATTTGCTGGGCCGGAAAGCCTTTGTGGATGGCGGGGAAGGCCTCAAGCTGCTGATGAAGCGGATGCAGGAAACGGCGGCCAACGCCGAAGCCAGCGAAACACTGGGCCCTTACGCAAACCAGCTGGCGACAACACTGCAGGAGCTGCAGTCCACCACGTTGGCGGTTGCGCAAACCATGCAGGCGGGGCAAGTGGATACTGCGCTTGCCAATGCATCCTATTATCTGGATGCCATGGGGCATACGGTGGTGGCCTGGATCTGGTTAGCGCAGGCACTAATTGCAGAGCAGGAGCTGGCAAAGCAACCCGGTGACACAGAAGCCGATTTTTATCGGGGCAAGTTGCAGGCGTGTAAGTATTTCTTCCGCTATGAGTTGCCACAGGTGCCGGTATGGAGTGCCATTGTCAGGGATATGGAAACCGCGACTCTGGAAATGGAAAACGAGTGGTTCTGAACAGCTAACTGCCGGCGGCAGAATCCAGCGGTTTCTCTGCCTTCACCACGCCACTGGTGTCTGGTGCGCTTACCACCTGGTTTCTGCCGTTTTCTTTCGCTATATACAGTCGATCGTCAGCCAGTTTCAGCATGGCTTCGTGATTTTCCCGGCTTTCCGGAACTTCACCGGCCACACCGATACTGACTGTAATGGTGACCGTATGGGTGCCATCAGAAATCTTTTCGTTCACAAACGACTGGCGAATTTTTTCTGCCACCGCCACGGCGCCTTCCAGATTGGTATTGGGTAGCATCACTACAAATTCCTCGCCTCCGTAGCGTATGCCAATGTCAGGAGGCCGCCGCAGATTGGCGGATATCAGGCGGCCCGCGGTAGCTAGGCACAGGTCACCAAAGGGGTGGCCATAGTTATCATTCAGTTTCTTGAAAAAGTCGATATCGAACATCAGTATCGAAAGCGGAGTCTTTTCACGGTAGGCACGCTGGTATTCCGTGGGCAGTGCCTCGTTCAGGTAGCGGCGGTTGCGCAAGCCGGTCAGTTCATCTTTGGTATTCAGATCCTGCAGTTGTTTGTTGGCAACTTCCAGTTCTTCCGTGCGTTGTCGTACCAGGTTATCCAGATCCTGAGTCAGCTTTATCTGGGAATCCAGCAGCTCTTTTTGTGCCCTGGCGGATTCTTTCTGGGCCTGCTCCCTGAGTTTGCGTTCATGATTGACCAGATCTGCCAGGCCGATGGAGAAAAAGATCAGCTCAAAGGCAGACGACCATTTCATAACATCAGGCGCCAGGTAGTAAAGGGGAATGACCCCCTGTGATGTGAGCACTGTAAAAAACACACTGAACAGTACCGCACCCTGACCAATCAAGTAATATTTAGCCGGCCCATAACCCTGAAGAACACTGCGAATAGCCGCCACAAAAAGTACAAAAACGCCACTGAGCATGACCAGCACATTGAGTTTGGAGGCAACAAGGGGCGTGGTAAAAAACATAACCGGGATGCACGCGCAGTAAATGGCGATCACAGCCAGTATGACCTTGTGCATTCGCGGCTGGAATTTTCGGGTTTTTAAAAACACCATCCCGAAGATGCAAACCGCTGTCGCTGCCGTAACGCTGAAGAGGTAAATACTGATTTGCTGGAATTCAACAGCAGTGGGTAAAAATCTGAACGTATAACCCAGCATGGTGGAGTTAAACAGCATCAGGTTGATAATTACCAGCACATAAAGGCCATACACTTTCTTGCGTACCCCAATCCACAGAAACAGATTGTAAACACACAAGCCAAAGGTAATTCCCAGGTAAATACCATTCACCGTATCCAGCGTTTGCTGGCGTTCGATAAAGGCTTTCTCTGTAGACAGGAACAGCGGTATGGAAAGGGAGCTGGAGCTTTTTACCCGAATGTAGATATTGCTGGATTCGCCGGGCCTCAGGGTGATGGGGTAGATAAAGTTATTGAGCCGCAAAAAGCGGTGATCGTATTCGTACTGGTCCCCCGTGGTGTAGCTGTCCTGCTGCGACTCCCGGAAGTGGTAGAACTGCACATTATCCAGCAACGGATAGCGAATCGACACGAAGAATCGATCCGCTTCACCATTCCCGACATGGGCTTGCAATGCATTGCGAACGGGCAGCCGGATCCAGTAGGCGCTGCTGCTGTATCCCATTTGCAGGGTGTTTTCTGTAAATACACTGAATTTACCCTGTTCACCCAGTGCCTGCGCCTGTTCTATGGTCAGCTTGCCGTCCGGGTCTTCGTAAAACGCTATTCCTTCTGCCAGGCGCTGGGAATAGTCCAGGGAATCAATATCAATAATGTTGGCTGTGCTTGCAAAAGCGGTTTGTAACAGGCTGGTCAAAACAAAAATAAAACAGACAGCAACATGGCGCCCATACAGCGTCATAACTCACTCCGACAATCAGGTAAACAGGATCAGCTGCCCAGTCAGCTGCCTCAAAAGCTAATATCATTAGTTCAAAAAATGGTTAGTAAATGTAATTGTAGACCAGTTTTCCAGGTTGAGACATTTTATTTTTAGCGTCTCAGGTCCTGTCAGACGGATGGCTCAAGGGTGGTTAATAACACTAAGCAAAGTGCGATTGCAGTCGATCAGAGCTCGTCTGCAATCACCTTAGATACGGAAACCTGCCAACTGGTTGTTCCTCTACACGGGTATATAATTCAGGGTGAAATTCACAGGAGGGAATCGAATGTTAAATTGTATCAGGGCACTGGCGACAGGCATGGTTTTCATGATTGTCGTGAACGCAGCAATAGCAGCGGATATTGAAGGCGCCGTGGAGCACCCCATGGTAAAGCGCTATCCCGGGCAGGTGATTGCCTGGCAGCATATTGAAAATTATCAGCCCTATAAAGTAGCCACAGGGCCGGTCACCGGCTACCGGACAATTGCAGACTGGATTGAAACCGAGGGGCGGGTAACCCGAACTTTCTATAAGTATGAGGGTGAGGACCGGACTTTTTCCGAGGTATACAAGAACTATCTTGATGCCTTTGAGGCAGAAGGCTTCGAGATTCTTGGTAATGCCCTGTCCGCAGATCGAAAGGGTGTAGAGGTTGGTTCACGGCAATGGATGGAAGTGACCTTTAAAGCCAACCCCGCAACCAAGCCCGGTGCAGTAGGCACTATGTTTTCGGGTACGTCTTCATCCGGTGGCGCAGGCGCCATTGTGGCCAGAAAGGAGCGTGCCGCAGGTACGGCTTATGTGGTTGTGTATGTGGAGCAACATTCCAAAAACTATGTGGGCACGCTGATAGATATTGTTGAGGTGGAAGCGGCAGAGACCGGCCTTGTGGTGATTGATGCGGAAGCCATGGGGTCTGACATCGCAGAGTATGGGCGGGTGGTGCTGGATGGTATTGTATTCGACTTTGACAAGGCAACACTCAAGGCAGAATCCAAAGCTGCACTTGATGCGATTGCAGAGTATCTGAAGGCCAATCCTGATAAACATTTTTATGTTGTAGGCCACACCGACTCAAATGGTACCTTCGCTTATAACAGTAAACTATCTTCCGATCGTGCCCGGGCTGTCGCGGATGCATTGAAACAGGACTATAAGATTGCATCGGACCGGTTGCAGCCACACGGCGTTGGTCCACTGGTGCCGGTATTTTCCAACAGCAGTGACAATGGCCGGCAAAAAAACCGCCGGGTTGAATTGGTGGAAAGGTAGCAGAAGAGCCTCGCTGGTTATGAATGCTGAATCCATGAACAACATCAACGCACAGGACTTTGAAAAACTCCAGGGTGTCTGGCGTTCGCAGGGCTATGGCAAAGTGTTGCTGATAGAAAAGCACGGCTATGTGTTGTTCGAGGAAACCCGTATAAGTTGTCTGCCACTTTATTCGGGTACTCTCATCGAATTGAGCCAGTACTACGAGGATATGAAGATTTCTCCTCGCAAGCGGAGTTTCAGCGTTCGGCGTGCGAGCGGCGTATCCCGGATTAGATTTCGCCGTCTTAAAGCGCTTCCCGCTACAGTGGCGCACAGCCGCGCAAGGAATGCCGAAGATCCGGAGTATAATTTCGATTCTTTCTGGCATACCTTTGCTGAACAATATGCCTTGTTTTCACTGAAAGGAGTGGAGTGGAATCAGTCGTATGAGCAATTCCGGCCAAGGATCAATGCCGATACTCATCCGGAGATGCTTTTTGCCACCATGACTGCCATGTTGCGGCCACTGCAGGATGGCCATATCCGCATCCAGACACCCTGGGGCCATTACAATGCCGGCGCACAACCTGCCTTGTACAAACGCCTGGAAAAAGAGCTGGATGGTGCCGGTGATGATCGCGAGACGGTCAGCTATCTGGCGGCTCTTCTGGAATCGCTTCATGATGTGATCCACGAAGACTACCTGAATAACCAGGTCAGTCATGGTGCCCATCGTCTGGTGGAGTGGGGTTGCCTTAACGATACAACGGGTTATCTGAATATTCGGGCGATGGCAGGGCAATGTGGTAAAGCGGGGCATCCGGCGGATGATCTGACAGCCGTTGATGCGGTGATGGCGCGCGTGCTGGTTGAACTGGGGGACTTGCCGCATCTGATTGTTGATATCCGGCGGAATGGCGGCGGTTATGATGGCGTTGCATTACGTTTCGCCTCGTACCTGATGGACCGGAAGCGTTTGGCATTTGAAAAGTCTGCACGGCAGGGAAACGGGTTTACCGGTCGGCAACCGGTGCATGTTACTCCGGCATCTGAAGTCACTTATGGTGGTAACCTTTATGTTCTTACCAGCGAACTGACAGCCAGTGCAGCGGAAATTTTTGTGCTGTCGTTGCTGCAGCATCCGCGCCTGACCCTGATTGGTGAGCCGACCCAGGGGATTCTTTCTGACACACTTGAGCGCCATCTTCCCAATGGCTGGTTCCTGACACTGTCTAACGAGCTTTACCGTGCCTCCGATGGAGAAATCTACGAGGATGTGGGGATTCCGCCTCATATCCGGGTTCCGTTTCTGGGGCGCAAGGGGAGAGAAGAAAACAGGGATCCGATGCTGGATCGTGTTCTGCGGGTAACGCAGGTATAGTGGGCCGCTGCCGGGCGGTTGATGTTTTTCAGTGTTTTAGCGGCTACACTGGGTGTAGTGAATTTTACGCTTTGCCACAGGTTTCCGCTATCGGACCAGGAGGAGCAAATGATTGGTGATCGCCGGGTAACGGTGTTCTACGATGAGACGATGCTCGAACACAATCCGGAAGTGGATTTGCCGTTTCTGCCCAGCCGGGTGGAAAAGCGGGTGCGGACTATTCTGGAAGAGCTGGATGCCAAGTGGAGCTATCCGGAACATCCCGGCCGGCTGACGGCGATCAAGGACTATCTGGAGCAATATCCAATCCCCGGCGTTCATTTTAAAACCGGCGCACTGGCCACTCGCAAGCAGCTGGCCCGGGTTCACACGTCATCCTATCTGGACGATATCTTTGCGCTGGATGGCAAACGCGCCTGGCTGGACCGGGATACCACGGCGGTGTCGCCCGGTAGTATCAAGGCTGCCATGTCTGCTGCAGGCACCTCCATTCGTGCGGTGGAATCTGTGATAGCCGGTAAAACCCAAAGTGCTTTTGCACTGGTGCGCCCGCCGGGGCACCACGCCGAGCCCGTCCGGGCGCGTGGTTTCTGTTTGTTTAACAATGTCGCTGTGGCTGCAGCCCATGCGCAGGCAAAGCTGGGTTGTGAGCGTATCCTGATTATCGATTGGGACGCCCATCACGGTAACGGCACTCAGGATATCTTCTGGGCCGATCCTGATGTGCTGTTTTTCGATACCCACTGTGCACCGCCTTTTTATCCGGGCTCGGGCTTGCTGGAAGAGGTGGGAGCAGGACTGGGCGAGGGCTACACCATTAATGTACCCTTGCCGGAAAATGCCGGAGACATCGCTTATGAACGGGCTTTTAAAGACATTCTGATTCCGGCTGCAGACCGCTTTGAGCCCGATCTGGTACTGGTTTCTGCCGGTTTTGATCCCCATCGCTACGATATGGCACTGAACCTGAGTTATGAGGGCTTTGCCGCGCTGACCAGTATTGTGCAGGGAATTGCGGACAAGCATTGTAATGGCCGGCTTGCCCTGGTGCTGGAAGGTGGCTACAACCTGGAATCATTGGCGCATGGGGTTTACTCGGTGCTGGAGGTGTTGGCGGGTGGTGAAGCGCCGGTGCTGTCGGAATCCGGATTGCCGGAGGTACTGGAAGCGGTGGAGTTTCACCGGGACGCATTTACTGACGACAGCTAAAAACGATGAAGATTAATGGGCCATAAGCAATGCGTGTACAGGTTTCGGGCGGGAGCTATCGCCTGGAGCTTGATTGGCAGTATGGCTGGTCAGACAAGCTGACCTTTATTGCCTTTCTCCCTTGCATAGTCTGAATGGAGATCTGTCCATCAATCAGCAAGCGTGTAGAAAACCTTAACCCATAACGGAATACGGTTTTTGCTTATTGCGCGATGAGGTTGCTGCATAATTTTTGCCAGTTAGCTCGATTCATCCAGTCAGTTTGACCGTGATACAGGACCATGCTGATACATTGAATCTTGCGATTCCAGAATACAGGGGCACAACTATCGTGCTGTACAGGAACGCATATCCACTCCTGATATTGAATGCTTCATCCAAATGGGATGCCTGATAAACCGTGCGAGATGAAATAGAAATCCTGTCATGACTACGGTTCTCTATAAATAAATGGAGAGGGAGGTGCTGACTAATCTCCAAGCTGATGTAATCTGGCTTTATACACTGGTGCAGATTCATGTGCTGGAATGGCTATGATGATCGCGAGGGTAAAGATTATACCTATTTGTATTAGGGCAAGTATTGAACTATTATTTCGGGAATTTTTTCCCCATCGAAGGACCTAAGTGGATTATGGCCAAGCTTTTCCCTGTTTGTATTGCATTAGTACTAGGATTCTTTTCAAGCACATTAGCGCAAGCGGGTGTTTATAAAATCGTTGATGAAAATGGAAATGTGACCTTTAGTCAGTTCCCACCAAAGAAAAGACAAGAGAGCGCCTCTGTTGAGAAGGTGGAAGTTGAAAATGATGGTGCCACAAGAATAACATCCGTTGGTCGGCAAAAGTTCTGTGGTGATATTACGCTTCCTGATATTGATCCGACCCGGGAAGAGGAAGATCTTCTAAGAATCCCCAGAAAGCAGAAGTATTGGCAGGAAGAGCTGGATCGAATAAGCAGTGTTAAACGGGTATCGAGTAACCTCCGTTATTCGAACAATAGCAATAAACAGAGAAGTAACCAGCGAAGCAGGGATCTGCGCTGTGCTATCGGGTGGGCGAGATCATTGCGGGGAGAGATCGCGACAGCAACAACAACCTCTAAACAGGAATTGGACGGGTATGAGAAAGCGCTTGTTCAACTGAAAGCTGATCTGGAAAGAAGTTGTGGTACTGAACCTGCGTATGATCCCAGTGAATCGGCAAAAAGTAAATCGAAAGAATGGCGCAAATGTGCGCGTCCTTACCTTTCTAAAATTAACCGTCTGGACTCTGAGATTAGAAGCAAAATTAGCGATCTGCGCTAGCGCTTACGGGTATCTGATTTTTTTGGCCGGGCCTTCCGGATAAACATATATGAAGGAAGGTTCGTTTGTCTCAATTAGAAACGTTTTATCATCAACTCTGATCAAGCTTTTTACCGCAAAATTTTGCGTTGGGTTTATTGGGCTTTCGTTTGGCTTTCCGTCAATGTGAAGTGCCAAAACACCAGCAAATCGGTCAGCGATATATACATTATCCTTTAATACGAGCACGTCAGAGGCAAAGTCACGTACCGGTCTTTTGAACTCTTGGGTTATTGTTTCTTGGTCATACCTGAGTTTGATAACACCTTGAGCCCCATTGGCAATAAAGACAGCACTATTTTCCACCGCAATGTTCTGAGCATCTCCCGCAAAAGTATGGCTCGCCAAGGGGATTATTCTGTAGTCAGAGGCTATCTCGTTGACACTCATAATGGATTTTGGCGCGATTTTTTCCTGATTGCTGGCTAACAGATAGACTTTGTTATTTTCAATTTCCAGGTCTGATATTTTGAAAGACTCATGAAAAGGCAGGTCAAAACTTGCAATCGGCTGTGGGTCAGCTTTTTTGCATATTTTCAGAACAGTAAGTTTGTTGTTGCCCTGGTCAATAAACAAATGCTCTGGGCCTGTGTATAGTCTGCTTTCCGGGTGGATTGTTATATTTGTATTGTGCGCTTTAAGGGGAGCACGACTAGTGTCGATGCTGTAAAGTTTGGAGCCATTTTCAAAAAACAGCATTTGGTTGAACGAAGCGTAAGAGTTTCTGTGGTTAGTTAGCTCAAAGCTGAATTTACCGATAGTTTCGATATCATCCGCAAAGAATTTTAATATTTCTGTCTGTTCTTTCCCAAAAAGTAGTCGAGCCTGTTTGGTGCTGTTTGGCTGAACAGGCTCACAATGTGACTGTTTGCCCAGGTTCTGGGTGGGGGATTCAAGAATTGCTTTTTTTCGTATTCTATCAATGTCTATATCGATTTCCGGCTCTTTTTCGGCAGGTTTCCAGCGCCTGGCTTTTTTGATTTTGGCTGCATACCTTTCTGTTATCTGTTTTGCTACGACATACTCTGGTGTCGTGGAACAATTTTCAAAGAATGGCTCCAAATACTCGTCTGTCGCGTTGGGTGATTTGCAATGCCAGATCAGGTTGTGCATGGTGTTCACTTCTGGGGATAGAATGACGATGATTCTTCTGTCATCCAGTTTTTCGTGCATCGTAAGCACAATACGATTATCAGGAAGAATATCCAGTCTTCGCAGATATGAGTTCTGAAGCTCGTTGCCCGGGGGGAGCCCCACGTCACGATTTGACTTTGGGAATTCTCCGTAGGCATGATAGTGTTCGAGCTGACTAACTTTCAACCTGTTAAGCAAAGGTGCCATTTCATTTATGTACAGATGGTTTGACGGAAGAAACATCCAGGGAAGGTATATACGAAGTACCAGATACATTACGGCCAACAGTAAAATCAAACGCAGAAATGCAGGAATTGATCGTGGAAATGCTTTTATCAACTGAAGTACCTTGATTTGTTGTAGCCGGGATTTGCATAAAGTATAAATGAATTGATTATAATTGCGACTATCTGAAGGTTTAACCAGGCCTGAACTGACCAGGGTAAATTGTTTGCATAGGCACGAATATGCACGATTTGCCGCTGGCCCATTGAAAGGTGGAACGATTGAAGTTGGAATCACCCATAAATATGGAATTTGGAGAAAGAAAAAGTATCAGGCGGTTGATACTGCCCACCCTGATACTCGCAGGGGTTATCTGGATACCTTTTTGCTGGTTTTTTGTTTATGTCTCCATGGACTCGGGAAAGCTGGATACGGCGCTCATATCCTTTTTATTATGTGCTGTTCTGGGTGGCGCCTTTCTCCGGCATCTGCACGAGCTTTATGAGTATCCGCTGGTTGAGGTCAGCGAAAAGTATCTGATAATCACTGCACCGCTCAGAAAACGCAGCATCTATGAACTCAGCAAGATCCGCCGTGTGCACATGTTCGGTCCATCGGTTTTCTTTACGCATATGGGCTGGCCAGCCATAGCTACGTTGCGGGGCTTGAATGCTGAGCAGCTGGCTAAACTGCAAAACCTATTGAAAAGCCACTAATCACTCCAATACCAGGCTGGTCCGTCCAGCAGCCCCTGATCTGTTATCAGGGTTTCTCCCAGTTCCTTGCTTAAAGCGATGGAATTACACTCAGGGTCATTCTCCAGTGTTGCCACCAGCCGCGGCGCGTGGGATATCACCCATACCTGGGTTTCTTTCGATGCCCGTATTATCAGCCGGCCAAGGGCTGGCAGCAGGTCCGGATGTAAACTGGTTTCCGGTTCGTTTAAAACCAGTAGCGAAGGAGGGCGGGGGGAAAGCAATGCCGCTACCAGCAGCAGATAACGTAAAGTACCATCGGACAGTTCCGCCTGATTTAAAGGGCGCAATAATCCATCCTGAATAAACTGCAGTGAAAACCGGTTGCCTTCATCTGCGTGAAACCCGATGGTGGCGCTTGGAAAAGCATCTTCGATTGCTGCGTACAGGAAATCCCTGTCACCAATTTCATGTATGGTTCTTAGCGCCGCTACCAGGCTGTGGCCATCATGATCCAGTACCGTAGTGCGCGTTCCGATTTGCGGTGTACGGATAATGGATTGTGCATCCGTTCTGAATAAATCGTAAAAGCGCCAGTTGCGAATAATCTGGCGCACTTCATACACTTCTGGAACGGCCACCGGATCACTGATTTCGCTCAATATGCTTTCGTAGGTGTTCAGGTGAGCATTATAGACTTCCCATTTCCGTCCATTGCGAATTTTAACTACCGGGCCGTTCCTGTCGATCAGGCAGCTGTTTGGCCGGTAAAAATCCCCGGCCCAGATGCATTCGCGCTTGATTTCCGGATCGAACTGGAACATGGACGGATCATTGAATCCAGCTGCACCCTGCGGAGCGGGTAGTCCCAGTGAAATGGAGTAACCGAAATTCTCGCTGACAAATCCCAGCTTCAGTCTGGGGTTTCTTTTTTTAGCATTCCCCTGTACCGGCGCGGTACCGTTTTTCATGGCTTTGGTGAAGGTTTCCGGCCCGGCCCAGAAGGTGTAATCAAGCCCGCCTTCTTTGGCGATGGATGAAATCAGATTGCCTTTAGCTGTTTCTGCCAGCAGGCGGAGTGATTTGTACAGATTTGATTTACCGCAGCCATTGGGGCCGGTAACGACATTAAGTTCCGACAATGGTGAAACGATATCTTTTAAAGAGCGGTAATTGGAGACAGCAAAGGCTTTGATCATGACGGGACGTATATTTCATTAACAGTTGAGTGTGCGTGGTGAATCTGGCAAGTTTAACATTAATGATGAATTGTGGAATATGGGGCTGTTTGCTTCACTCGTTCAGATGGATCTGGTATTGCTATATAACTGGTATTGTTGCTGGGGCCCGCAGCAGGGCTGACAGGATATTGCCCCTCAGTCCAGATTAAAGAATCACCGGGCACCGACACTTGGGGCAATTGCAGGCTTTTTACTGGGAGTGTCTGGCAAGGCTGCTTCTGGCGGCATGCAAAATGACCTCAGAAATCGATCTGGGTGTTAATCTGCCGGCCCGCCGGAGAATGAGCAATCAAGAAACCCGCCTGATACTTTAGATGGGGGCGCAGGTGGGGCCCCTTTTGATATTTTACGAGGAGTACCCGTGCACAGAGCAGTCAAATTCTATTGGCCGATCATTATTTACAGCGCTGTATTGGCAGGGCTGATTGCTTATCTGCAAAGCCTGAATGAGCCTGAGTGTGTGGTGATAATGGGTTACAGTGCGTCGCTCTGGGGAATGATCCTGTTTTGCTTCGCCATGCCGCTGCTGGTTTTGATGGCGTCTGTCTATCTTTCCTACGCGGGTTATCATTCCCTGAAGCAAGGGGTGTATCCTCCCGATAACGTGCCAATGGCCATGAAAGTCAGATCGGGGAGGGTAGCGAAGGCTCAGGGCTTTTTTGCACTCATCTTCCCGTTGTTTGCGTTGGGTATTGTCTGGCTCGGGTACTATGCTTTTGATCAGCTGGTGGGTGATGGCGGTATGGCTGCGTTGCAGCAGGAACTGGTCAGTGGTTGTCAGTGATACACGTAGACGCCGGCTGATTTAGTTCAGGAGATATCATCCGGATTGATATGGGTAGCGACATGCTCGGCCACCATCCGGCTTATTTCATTGGCCGGCAGTGGTTTGCTGAACAGAAAGCCCTGGGCGACGTCGCACTTCAGGGTGGCCAGCAACGCAAGCTGCTCTTCAGTTTCCACGCCTTCGGCCACTACCTCCAGACCCAGGTTATGGGCCATATCGATAGCGGTACTCACCAGTTGCCGGTCTCCCGCATCTGATGTAATTTCCCGAACAAATTCCCGATCAATCTTGATGCAGTCAAAAGGGTATTGCCGTAAATAGCTCAGCGATGAGTAACCGGTGCCGAAATCGTCCATAGCGATTTGCACACCCAGCGCTTTCAGGCCCTTCAACGCCAGGTTGATGTATTCGTGGCCCACCATCAGTACACCTTCGGTGATTTCAAGCTCCAGTGATTCACTGGTTAATCCTGCCCGCTGAATCACGTTTGCAATGTAGTTAAGTAGCTCGGGATCCCGGAACTGCAATGGGGACAGGTTAACGGCCATGGTGTATTGCTGGCCGTATTGGCGGTGCCACTTGGCTGACATGTCCAGGGCGTTTTCCAGAACGAACTGGCCCAGTGGCAGGATCTGATCGTTGTTTTCCGCAATGGGAATAAATTCGGCCGGTGATACGGCGCCTAATGCAGGGTTCTGCCAGCGCAACAGGGCTTCGAAGCCAATAATATGGCGATCACTGATGCGGATTTTGGGCTGATAGTAAACCTCGAATTCGCCCCGTTCCAGGGCGCCGTGCATGTGTTCTTCAATCTGCAGGCGGCGGGCCACTTCCTGGTTCATTTCCCGGGTGTAAAAAGAACGCACATTGCGGCCAATGCTCTTGGAGTGGTACATGGCCGCTTCGGCGTTTTTTAGCAGAATGGCAACGTCTTCGCCGTTCGCCGGATAAATTGCAATGCCAAGGCTGGCGGACAGCTTAAGCTCATGCCCTTCAATAACGAAGGGGCTGGCAAAGTTTGCCAGCAGGGTTTCGGCAAGTGTACTGGCTTCGTTCGGGTTACTGATGTCATTCAGAATAACAATGAACTCATCACCACCCAAGCGCCCAAACAGTATCTGTTTGGGCAGGGAATCACTGATGCGTTTCCCCGCTTCGGATAATAGTTGGTCGCCTGCGTTATGCCCCATGGTCTCATTAATAATTCTGAAATCGTCGAGATCAAATACCATAATAGCGAGTTTGCTTTTAATCTGTTCGGCAGTGGCAATGGAGTCTTCCAGTTTTTGCAGTGCCAGAGTACGATTGGGGAGCCCGGTCAGGGAATCGTAATTCACCCGATAGGCAAGTTGTTCGGTGCGTTCCTGAATCTTCTTGTTCAGGGAAAGGTTCCAGTACAAAAACGCTATAAAAATGAGCGTGGCCACACCCGTTATTTTCCAGGCAATAGAATAGTCAGTGGGCTCTTCAAGCTCTATGGCAATCCACTTATTGCTGATTTTGTTATGTTCTTCGCGGGTGATAGAGTCCAGCGCTTTTTGCAGAATCGGTACCAGCTCGGGCCAGTCGCTGCGAGCACCCATTGCCAGATTAAACCGGTAGGGAATCTGGCCGGAGATTTTAACGTTGGTAATACCCTGTTGCCGGGCCACGTGGCTGAAAGTGGCGATATTGCCTACGTAGGCAAATGCTTCGCCTTTGGATACCGCCAGCATGGCAGACAACGAATCCGGATAGGGTTTTAATTTGATTTCCGGATGATTTCGGGAGAGCAGATCGTAGGATGCGTAACTCTGCTCAATGGACACCTGTTTTCCTGCCAGCCCTTTGACGCCTTCAATATAGTCAATCTGATCTCGCGTTACGATAATCATTGGATTGGAAACATAGGGGCGGGTAAAGTTTGCATACTCAGTGCGTTGTGCGGTTTGCATGGCGCAGGAAAACAGATCCAGTTCCCGGTTTTTTACCAGTTCGACAATCTCTGCCCAGGGTTTTCTTGGCGAGATGATAAATTCAACGCTCAGGCGTTGTTCAATCAGCTTCATGTAGTCCGCGGCAATACCCTGATAGTTGCTCTGTTCGTCAATGATTTCGAAGGGAGGCCAGAAGTAGTCAGAAGCCAGCCGAATAACCGGATGCTGTTTAAGCCAGGCTTCTTCATCGGGCGTTAGCTGCAAGGTTTTTCCCGACACGTCGGATAGAGTTTCATCCACATAGGGAACAGCCCAGCGGGAAAAGAACGCAAGAAATTCCGGGTAACTCAGTGAAGCCAGAGCTTTATCCAATATGCTGGCGAGCTCCGGCAGGTCTTTGCGTACGGCCACACGATCCTTTGATGTACCCCGTGAATACAGGGTGGCAAACCCCAGGTTGGCTATGCCGTTCATGGCAATGATATGTTGCGAAATGCCCAGGTCTGATACGGTAGCATCGGCTTTACCCACTGATACCGCGTGCAATGCCGCTTCGGTATCCTCCACATAATAGGGGATAATGTCGGGGTGCTCGTTCAGTAATAATTCTGTGGTGGAATAGCCTTTCACCAGAGCGACTTTTTTGCCATTCAGGCTGGATTTTTCATTAAAGGCTTCAATCTGTGGTTTTCTGGTGATAACAAACAGCGTCAGGGATATATAAGGCCGGGTGAAATTAAAATGCTTTTCCCGCTCAGCCAGTTTAACCATGGTGGCAATGACATCCACGTTGTTTTGCAGGGCGGCATCGTAAATCTGATCCCACTGGCCGGTGGGGTGAATTTCCAGCTCCAGCCCCAGGCGTGTCGCCAGCTCCTGAACGATATCCACTGCAACGCCGGAAAACTCGCCATTTTCGTTGCGAAAGCTGTAGGGCGGGTAGTGGGCGTCGAAAGCAACACGTACTTTGGGGTTCTGGTTGATCCAGGCTTGCTCACCGGGGGATAACAGAATCTGCTTAAAGGTATCGGGGTCGCCAACCCAGCGGTTCTGTATTCTGCGGATTTCATCCCGGCTGATATCAGCCAGTGCACGGTCCAGAATGTCGGCCAGTATTGGCCAGTCTTTGCGAACGCCAATGGCCAGTACGGAACCTTCCTTGCTCAGTCGGCCATGCACGCGCAAGCTGGTCATGACTTCCTTGCCAATAATATAGAGTGCCACGCTGCGGTTGCCGGCGTAGGCGTCGGCTTCGCCCCGGGCTACCGCATCCAGTGCCAGGCCGGTATCCGCGTAAAGGCGTATGTTGATGTGCGGATACTTTTCCTGAAAATACCTGACATTGCCAAAGCCCCGCTCCAGGGCAACAGTCTTGTTTTTCAGGTCTTCTTCATTGTGCAGAAAAGGAGAATTTTTCGGCGCCACTATCACGTGGGGAACTTTCAGGTAAGGGCTGGTGAAATTGAAATCCGCTTCCCGTTCCGGCTTGGGTGTAATGTCCAGAATGGCATCCAGGCGCTTTTCCTTTACATCATTATAAATATCCTTCCATATACCGGGCCTGATGTTAAGTACGCCTCCCAGGCGCTTGTTCAACGCAGCAATATAATCGGCCCCGATACCGGTAGGTTCGCCGTATGGATTGAGGAAGTTAAAGGGTGCCCAGGCTTCCATGGTGCCCACCTGAATTTCAGGGTGTTGCCGCAGCCAGGCTTTTTCTTCCGCGGTTAGCTCAAAACCGGATGCGGCCTGGGCGGGTGCCAGCGCCAGGGATTGAACCGGCAATAGCACTGTCAGACAGGTAATGACAAGAAATGCAAAGGTATGACAACTGAACGGTTTCGAAGTCTGGGAGTGATATGCAACGTTGCCCATTGTAATTATTTGCCTTCACCTTATCAGGATGGAGCGGTGTCCTGCGAATCGGGCGATGTCCCTGTGGATTGCATCAATACTACCGAGTATAGCCTAAAATCAGCTGGCGAATCGCCCATCCGCTCCTAGACTCAAAGTAGGGACATTAATTTGAAACCGTAAATGGCCCGCTTCAATCGCAGAAAAGTGAGAGCACTCCATGACATGGAATGACCGGACCACACCCGCCTGTAATTTTCTGATTTGCCGCCACCAATCCAACAATAGCTACCAGCTGTACCGGTTCAATCCGGATGCAGATGAATTATTTACGCCGGTTTCGATCAATAGGGGTGCATCCTTCGACAACAGCTGGCAAATGGCGCAACTTGGCGGGTATCTTCTGCAATGGAGCGCTCTGAGCCAGCAGGATAAGGAGCCCGGATATGAATTCAGGCTGCTACCTTTTGATCCGGCTGCTGCCGATCCGCTTAATGGCCAGCCACTGCAGAGTGGCTTCTGGAAAAAGGAAAAATTCTGGGGGTATCGGGCCTATTACAGCGCCAATCCCAACGAGGATCAGCATCTGCATCTTGTTCCCATGGGGACATTTGCGCTGAATATGATTCCTGCGAAAGGGCGTGGCACCTATGAGTTGTGGAACTTTGATCCGCAACCTGGCTCACCGGGCAAAGCGGACCCACTGCCGTGCCCCTATACGGGCCAGGGTGGTTTTCCGTTGATAAAGGATGGCCATACGTTGATCCCCATTGGCAACTATGTGCTGGATCGTCTGCCGGATCAGCGGCGTTTTCGCTTGTGGAGCTTTGATCCGCAGCAGCACCCGCCGCTGTCATTACCGGCAGTCAAAGAGGGTTGCTGGGATCATATGGATGTGCATCATCGGTTAACAGCAATCGGTGGTTATGTACTTGACTGGGAGCCTGACAAGGGCACTTATCGGTTGTGGGAATTTGATCCCGAACACGACGATGTACTGACGGGGCCTGTGCGGGAGGGCAAACTGCCCGCCGGTATGGATTCCGGTGCCTTGCTAACGGGTTATCAGGCCCGGATTCCAGTGCAGGCAGAGCGGGCTGCAACGCCAGGCACCATGGACTTTATGCGGTCCAGAATCAAGCATGTGGTTTACTACATGGTGGAAAGCCGCTCTTTTGATAATGTCTGTGGCTGGCTGTATAAAAAGGGTGATCAGGGTTGTTACTACATTGGATCAGACGAGCCCTTTGACGGCGCCAGCACCGATAATTACAACTATGACTACAGCCCTGACGGCAATAAAAAAGTGCATGTCAGTCAGTACAAGGATGGCAAGCTCAGTGATCAGTGGAATCTGATGGCGGTGGATCAGGATCCTTTCCACGACACCACTGATAATCTGCAGCAGATGTTCGCCGAATCTCCCGGTTACTGGGGCCGCGAAAAACCTGATATGGGCGGCTTTATTCTGAATAACGCCAATCCTCAGGTGATGGAAACCTTCAGCCCGGAACAGTTGCCGGTGCTGAATGGTTTGGCAAAAAGCTTTGGCATTTCTGATCGCTGGTTTTGTTCCATTCCCGGCGGTACTGATGTGAACCGGGCCTTTTCGGTAACAGGCTCGGCGTTCAACCGGTTGGGCACCTGGGAAGGAGGCGATGTTTACAAGTACTGGCCGGATTCGCCCCGGCGCCAGTCGTTGTGGAAAGTGCTGTGGAGTCACGGCATTACCGACTGGAAAATCTACTATTCCATGCTGTGGAAAGATTTTGTATTTACCTACCAGTTGTATCTTAAAGGGCAAATACCCTCAGTGGATGCCAACAGTGACAAGTTCGTTGCCCCCATTGAGCAGTTCAAGCAGGATGCGAAAAACGGTACTCTGCCGGCATTCAGTTTTCTTGAGCCGCTCTGGTACAAGCCGTCGGGTACCACCTCCTATCACCCGGGGACAGATCTGGTTCCCGCGGAAAAGGCACTGAATGATATCTATGAAGCAGTTAAGAATGGTCCTGGTTGGGATAAGACCCTGCTGATTATTACTTTCGACAAAAACAATGGCCTGTATGATCATGTGGCACCGCCTTATGCCAGAAAGCCGTGGCCGCACGATCTCAATAATGGTTTCGCCTATGACTTGATGGGCCCCAGAGTGCCCACACTGATGGTGTCCCCCTGGGTGAAAGAACAGTCGGTGTTCCGGTCCGGTGGCGATATTCCCTTTGATTCAACGTCTTTTCCTGCGACATTGCTGCACTGGTTTGGTGTACCCAGACCATGTTGGAGCCTTGGGGACAGAATGGAAGTGGCGCCAACCTTTGAATCGGTGCTGCAGGCCAGCGAGCCCAGAACCGATGCACCCACATTGACGCCACCCTATGACAAGTCGTTTCCTAAGGCTGGCTAACCGCCAGCTGATGGAGCTTTTCTTCGGCGTTTCTCAAGGCCTGCCATAATTTGGCATCCTGAAAGCACAAGCTGCCGCCACCGCGTTTTTCCTGGGATACCATGCGGTTGATGTCGGCCACACATACCCAGGGTAGATCGAATTCCTTGTCGGCAGGGAAACGCGGTGTGGAGTGTAGCAGTATCAGGGCGGAATCGCTGGCTTTATCGAAGGCCAGAATGCCTTTGCAGTGCCCCTTATCCGAATTGTTACTTTCCTTTAGTGGGGCTATGCTTGGTAATATCGCGTGATATCTATCAATTTTGTGTATGATGCTCTTGTTGTAAAGTTTTCCGGACGCTCACTGGCGGTGATTGGCGTTGGCACATGACACAGAATTCTGGCGAGTATTAAATAATGACAGCAGCAACTGATCAGTTTCCCCCGGCGCTGGCCCATGGCGCCATGGAAGAAGTGTTTCCCGATGTTTTTTTCGTAAGCGGAACCATGGAGACGGTGCTTCAGGAGATGGACTGGAAGTTCAGCCGCAACATGACGGTAGTTCGCGAAGGCGATCGTCTGATTCTTTTTAACAGCGTGCGTCTTGATGATGCCGGGCTGGCCGCGCTCGATAAACTGGGGCGGGTCACTGATGTGGTGCGTCTGGGCTGCCTACATGGTCGCGATGATCCTTTCTATGTTGAACGCTACCAGGCCAATTACTGGGCGTTGCCGGGCGTGGAACATGAAGCGGGGTTACAGGCAAACCGTACGCTCACGCAGGAAGGCCCCTTACCGGTAGCGGACGCTGAATTGTTTACCTTCAACACGACCAGCATTCCCGAAGCCATTGTGCGACTGGATCGCGACGGCGGTATTCTGGTTGCCTGCGATGCCTTGCAGAACTGGCTTTCCCCTGATGAATATTTTTCTGATCATTCCTGTGAGCTTATGCAGAATATGGGGTTCTTTACGCCGGCGAATGTCGGGCCCGTGTGGGCCCAGGCGGCGGAACCGGCAGCAGAAGATTTCAGTCGCTTGTGCGAACTGACATTCAGGCATGCCATATGCGGCCATGGTACACCGCTTCGCGATACCGCGCGGGAAGATTACCGGGCCACCTTCAGCCGTATGTTCGGAATCTGAAGCAACCGGGGCCACCAACGCAGTGCTGGAAACTTCAGATTCAATCAACAGGGTGAATGACGCAGGGCTGCAGTTACCCGGCTTCGCGATAGAGTCGGTGCTTTACCGTGCCGGAGGGCGCGTGGTGTATTCTGCCCGACGTTTGGCAGATCAGCTGAGTGTGGCCATTGAAACTCCCGATGTGGAATATGCGGACCGTCAGCAGGTGGCCGGCATCCGGCGCGAAGGCGCCATTGCCAGCTATTTGTCTGATGTTAACGGGGTGCGCAAGGTCCACGCCGTGTTGCCCCATGGCAGTGGTAATCTGGCACTGGTGACGGAGCTGTACGAGGTTTCGTTGCGTTCCCGCCTGGAACGGGCTGCCGGTCAGGGCCTGCCGCTAGTGGAAGCGCTGCAGATTGCCTATCAGTTGGCTCGTGTGCTGGGCGATATTCATGCCAGAGATGTGGTACACAAGGCCGTCTGTCCCGAGCACGTGCTCTTTGAGCCTGAAAACGGAGGTATTGCACTGGCAGGGTTTGGCATTGCCTCCGAACTGGATCAGGAACGGCAGGCGGTACAGATGTCGCGGCGCCTTGACGGCCCCTTGCCTTATATATCCCCGGAACAGACCGGGCGCATGAACCGGGATCTGGACTATCGCTCCGACTTTTATTCATTGGGTATATTGCTGTTTGAATTGCTGACCGGCCAGCTGCCGTTTCAGGCGGAAAACCTGCTGGAATGGGTGCATAGCCATATCAGTCGCCTGCCGCCGGCACCCCACCAGATTGCATCCCAAATCCCGGCGGCAGTCTCTGCGATCGTGTTGAAGCTGCTGGCCAAAAACCCCGAAGCCCGTTATCAGAGCGCCCGCGGATTAATGCATGATCTGGCCTGGTGCGAAGACCGGCTGGCAGCAAACAGAGATCTTGAAGGTTTTGAACCGGGTCGGCGTGATGTGGTGCAAAAGTTTCTGGTGCCGCAAAACCTGTATGGCAGAGATAACGAAATCCAGCAATTGCTGGGATTGTTTCAGGCGGCAGTCAACGGGCGTAATGAATTTTGCCTGGTGTCCGGTTATTCCGGCGTGGGAAAGTCCGCTCTGGTGAACGAAATTGACCGGCCGTTAGTGCGTGAGCAGGGCTTTCTGGTTCAGGGCAAGTTCGATCAGTTCCAGCACGGAGAAACCTATACGGCCATTGCCAGTACCTTTCGCGGGTTGGTGCAGCAGGTGCTGTCGGAGCCCGAAGCACGCCTGGCAGGATGGCGTGAACAATTGCTGGCGGCGCTGGCGCCCAATGCTCAGCTGGTGGTGGATCTGGTACCGGAACTGGCGCTGGTTATCGGTCCGCAACCGGCGGTGGCAGAGCTGCCGCCGGCGGAAGCCCGCAATCGATTGCACATTGTATTAACCGCTTTTCTGCGGGTGTTTGCCGGTAAGGGGCACCCGGTTGTTCTGTTTCTGGATGATCTGCAGTGGAGCAATGCACCAACGTTGGCATTGTTGCGCCGCCTGGTGACCTCCCGCGAACTGAGCCATCTGTTGTTGATTGGCGCCTATCGCAGCAACGAAGTAGGGCCGGGACATCCTTTGCAACTGTTGCTGGATGATCTGCGAGAACGCAAGAATCTGCGCCAGCTGCCGCTGGGGCCCTTGGATCGTTATTCCGTTGCCCAGATGGTGGCAGACGCCCTGAGCAGGGAGCCGGATGAAACCTGGGCCCTGAGTGACATGCTGTACGACAAAGCCCAGGGTAATCCTTTTTTTACCAATGAATTGCTGCGTCAGTTGCATAAAGAAGGTGCCATCACACCGGACCCCACCAGTTGGCGATGGAACTGGGATCTGGACGCTGCCCGTTGGGCGAGTGTCAGCAGTAATGTTGTGGAGTTCATGGTGCATAATCTGCGGCAGTTGAGCCATGAAACCCAAAAGGTGTTGCAGCTGGCGGCCTGTATCGGCAACACCTTTGATTTACACACGCTGGCAGTAATTAATGAACAGACCGTAGATGCAACCGCAGCCGCGCTGCTGCCGGCCCTGAAGCAGCATGCGATATTGCCGCTGCACAGCGATTATCGGCTGGTGGGTGCGCGTTTGCAGAGCGCGCAGGAAAAGCCGCCGAATCCGGAAGCTGTTGAGCAGACGCTGAACCCCAGTTACCGGTTTCAGCATGATCGGGTGCAACAGGCTGCTTACGCTCTGATTGACGTTAAAAAGCTTCTGGAAGTGCACCTTTCCATTGGCCGTTTAATGCTGCAGCATGCCGGAAATCAGGTGCCCGATGAGCGCTTGATTGAAGTTGTGGATCATTTTAATGAAGGGCGTTCATTGATTGATTCCGCCGCCGAACGAGGGCAACTGGCAGAGCTGAATCTGCGCGCCGGAGTACGGGCCCGGCACTCTTCGGCTTATGAAGCCGCGTTAAACTACTTGCAGGTAGCCGCAGAACTGATGCCCGCCGATGCCTGGGGAACCTTGCCACACAGGATGAAACTGCTGGCTGAAGAAACCCAGTTGTGTGCCTATCTTACCGGGCGCACCGATATGGCGGAGCGCTGGATTGAAGTCATGCTGGCCCACGCACAATCGGATCTGGAACGCAGTAATATACTGGCTACCCGTACGCGTCAGTACGCCACGCTGGGGCGCATGGAAGAATCCATTCTGGCAGCCATTCAGGGACTGGCATTATTGGGCGTGTCCTTTACAGATAACCCGACAGACGATGATATTGCCCGGGAAAAACAACGGGTACTGGAAAACCTGGGTGACCGGACTATTCCCGACCTGGTGGATGCCGATGCCGTAGAAGATCCTGCCATACTAACGGCCATGCGGCTGTTAATGGAAATCTTTGCGGCAGCCTTTCTTTCCGGCAGCGGAAACCTGTTTCCCTACCTGGTGCTTAAATCCGTTAACATGTCGTTGCGCCATGGCAACTGCCCTGAATCGGCTTTTGCCTATGCGGCCTATGGCATGCTTTTGTGTGGCGAACTGGATGAGCCGGCACTGGGGTATCAATATGGCAAGGTAGGACTTGCCATTAACGAATCCCTTGATGACCTGACCCTGCGGGCACGGGTGATTTATGTGTACGCCATGTTTGTTCATCACTGGAGCAATCACTGGTCCAGTCTGACACCCTGGTTCCGCAAAGGCATAGAGGCGGGATATCAATCGGGTGATTTACTTTACCTGGCATACAGCGCCCAGGATTGCGTGATATGGGATCCCACGCTGGATCTGGAAACTGCCAGTGAACAGCATGCCAGGCACCTGGAGATTGTCAGGGAGTGTGCCTATCAGGATTCACTGGATTCCGGCACCCTGTTTTTGCAGTTGCAACGCAATCTGCTGGGGTTAACGGATGCTCCCTACAGTTTGAGTGATGACAGTTTCGATGTAACCCATTGCCTGGAAGGCATGCGTGAACGTCAGTTCATGACCGGCATTGCCAACTACCATATTTACGGCGCCGAAATTTGCCTGCTGTACGGTGACTATGACGGCGCGCTGGAACATGTTCGCGCCCAGGATGTATTAATCAAATCCGCCATGTCATTACCGCAGCTGGTGCGGTTTTATATTGTGGCGTTCCTGACCCTGACGACGCATTACCCCCACATGACGGAGCAGGGGCAGGTAGAAACCCGCGAACGCCTGCAACGGGACCTGGCCCGTATGCAGCGTTGGGCTGACAACTGCGAAGCCAATTTCCGTCATCTTCAGTATTTAATGGAAGCGGAGCTGCAGCGGCTTGATGGCCGACAGGCAGTGGCATTGGCCAGTTATGAAGCTGCCATTGAAGCAGCCCGGGAAACCGGCTTTTTAAGGGATGAGGCAACGGCCTGTGAACGTACTGCGCGATACTTGCTGGCGCTTGGGTGGCGACGTGCAGCGGAAGGCTATTTACGGGCGGCTTACCGCATTTATGATCGCTGGGGAGCGCAGCGCAAAGTGGCATTAATGGAGCATGAATTCCCGGTGCTACGCGAGCTGCTGGGACATGGCCAGGCAACTGCCAGTCTGGGTGACATCGGCGACATGGACCTGGCATCTGTCATGAAAGCTTCCCGGGAAATATCCGGCGAAATCGTACTGGACAAGTTGCTGGATATTACCATGGGCATATTGTTGGAAAACGCCGGAGGACAATGGGGTTGCCTGGTAGTGCGTCGGGATGGGGATTTAACGGTGGAATCGGCCCGCCTGCCGGATGAGGGCTTGCCTTCGGTGAGTTTGCCGGGGCATTCGCGAGTACCTTACAACGATCACGGTGAATTGCCCTTACCGGTCACGCTCATCAGTTGGGTGTTTCATAACGGTGAAGCCGTGGTTCTGCATGATGCCGCCAACGAAGGCCCGTTCATGCAGGACCCCTATGTGCGAACCCTGAAACCCATGTCGGTATTTTGTGTGCCCATACGCCGGGAACGCTTTGATGCTGTATTGTATATGGAGAACAATCTGGCCCGGGGTGTGTTTACCGAAGATCGCCTTGAAGTGATTCGTTTGCTGGCGGCGCAGGCGTCGGTGGCGATAGAAAATGCCAGCCTTTACGAACAGGTACAGGACTATTCGCGAACTCTGGAGGACAAGGTGGCTGAGCGCACCGCCCGGCTGGAGCAGCTCAACCGTGAACTTCAGGGGTTGGCAGATCGCGACGGCTTGACCGGCGTTGCCAATCGGCGCCGCGGCGATGCCTATCTTGAAGAGGCCTGGGTACGTTTGCGACGGGAGCAAAAACCTTTGTCGCTGATCATGCTGGATGTGGACCACTTCAAAACCTTTAACGATAACTACGGCCATCAGGCCGGTGATGATTGTCTGGTGGCTGTTGCCCGGGAAGTCGGTAGTCAGTTACGGCGGCCGGCGGACCTGATCGCCCGCTACGGTGGTGAAGAGTTTATGCTGATACTGCCGGATACGGACCGTGACGGCGTGGCCCGGTTGGGGGAAAAAATCCGCCGCGCAGTTGAGGTCATGGCCATTACTCATGCTCATTCGTCTGCCGGCAGTGTGGTTACGATCAGTGCCGGTACCGCTACTATGGTGCCCGATGCAGAGGGAAGCCCTGAACAGTTATTGAGAGAAGCGGATATTGCGCTGTATCGTGCCAAGCGCACGGGGCGCAACCGGGTAAGCGCTGCACCTGCCGTTTCCTGACAGCGCTGGCATTGTTAATGTCCGACATTTTTCTGGTTAAAACGGCCCATCTTTTCTTGTGTAAATAAAACCTGCCACATTCTTTAATTGGTTTATGCTAAAGTGCAGCAACCTTACAATGCTCGTAGCCGACGGAACCATGCTATGAAAAAAACAACACCGACTTTAGCCATGTTGACTTTGGTAAACATCATTGCTGTTTTTGGCGCGGGGTGCAGCTCACCGGCTTATAACCCTGATAATCCCGATGAATACGTTGAATACTGGTGTGACCCCGCCCACAGAAATCAGGCTATTCCCCCCGAACAGGACTGGCGAAATATCGGTGCCCATGAAACCGCCGATGCCTATCGTGAGGAATGCCTTCAGCAGTACTACTTGAAGCAAGGTCAATAAAGATAAAGTCAGTACAGATAGGGGTAAGGGCAGCATGCTGCCCATACATTATGTCGAAAACCGCACCTGCAGATTATTATCCCCATCAAAACTGAACGACGGCGAGTGGCCATTCACCGGATTCCCGGTAAATTGCGCTGCCGAAAACCGGGCAAGATTGGCCGCGCCAAGAATCGTGTAATCCGTATCGGTAGAGAACCCGGTTTCGTCACTTCCCCAGAATGAGAAGGTCACCTTGTCTGATAGCAGGGTGATATCGCCTTCCACCCACAACGTTGTTAGCTTGTTGCCGGCGCCGAGTTGGGTATGAATTATCCCGCCATCCACGGTCAGTTTGCCGACAGTCACCGCACCGGTATGGTCACTGAGTTCCAGAATTCCGGTGCCTTCAATATGAATGCTGGCGTTACCGCCGCTGGACTGATCATAAAATGCAATCTTGCCGCCGGAACCTTCGTTTTCTTTACCGGTGGCCAAAATAAATGCATTGCCTGCTGATGCGCTATTGCCAAAGGACGTGTAGCCACCATAGGCCCCGGCAACCGTACCGCCAAAGTTGTATATTTTGGCATGGTCGCCAGTGGGGGTGCCGTATTTGCCGGTAAATTCGGTGTGGCCGCCACCGGCTCCGCTGACAGAGGCGCCGTAGTTGTGATAATTGCCATAGCCTGCCGATGCGCCCTGATCGTCCATTTTCGGCGGGTTGTTATTAAAACTGGTGACGCCGCCATGGGCGCCTTTCACCGTGCCCGGATGATTGTAGTAGCTGCCATTGGCACCATTGGCTGTGCCATCGAATGCCACATCACCACCGTTGGCATTGTCAAAAGTCCCCCCTTTGTTATTGAAGACCGCCGTGCCTGCGGTTGAACTGTTGTAAAACTGCGTGTTGCCGCCATCGCCTCCTGACACGGTACCGCCAATATTGGTAAAGGTGCCCTGTGCTGCGGTTGCCTCATCATGAAAAACCACATTACCAAAGGTGTCCCCATCGGTTTTGCTGGTGCTGCCAAACAGGGTGAAATGGGCCTTGTCCGCGGTTGAGTGATCGCTGAAGCTGATTTCTGCCCCCACGGTACTGCCGGATGGCGGCGTTCCCGAACCTGTTGTTACCGTAAAGGATGCCTCCTGGGCTGAGGCGTAATCACAAAAGCCGATGATGCCCCCGCCATAGCCATCGGGTTTTTCCGGGCCCGCCGAGTAGCACAGGCTGCTGGTGCCTGCTTTGGCGTTGTTTGTAAATTTCAGCTGGGGCTTCCAGTATTCATGACCGATGGAAGCAACGGTGAAATACTGGGTCTTTCCGGAATCATTGGTAACACCGTTGCCGGAAATGGTCAGGGCCGGTGTGGCATCCGACGAGGTGAAGGTAAAGGTATTTGTGGCGGAGTCGGCTGAAAAGTGAATGTTGCTGACCGTCGCCTCAGTGGCGGAAAAGGTAACTGCCGTGTTGGATGTGGTATCAAAGGTTGCAATGTCTGTGGGAACTTCTGTGCCGCTCCAGTTGTCTGCATTATTCCAGTCGCCACTGATTGCATCGTTGTTCCAGTTGGATGAACTCATCTGTGATTCCTTACGGGATGGTACATATACATAGGTACATTTACATGGGTGCATTTGTATGGGTGAACGGGGGTGCATTTTGAGGTTACATTTTCAGTGTAGACCAAGAAAAAATGGCAGGAGTTTTCTTGTGTACGAATTTTATCTCTGTGTTTATGTATCAGTTTTCCCGGGAGAAGGGTGTGCCACCAGCCATTGATTACAAGAAATTCAGCGATGTGAATCCGGAGTTGTTTTTCCCCCTGTTAAACAGCAACAAGGTTCGAACACATCTGATTCGTCATCAGACATTTGATGATGAAATGCTTAAATCCTGGATTGCAGACAAGATCAGCATGGATGCGGTTGCAGGTTGTAAAGTGCGGGCAATCCAGGTGGAAGGAAACCTCGCAGGCTGGTGCGGCATTCAGCTGGAAGATAGCCGTTTTGGACTGGCGATTGTGATCGATGACAAATACTGGGGGCTGGGAATAAAAGTGTACCGCGACCTGATGCAATGGGCAGCAGAGCTGGGGCACACGTCGGTTTTTGTTCAGCTGCTGAATACACGCCCTGAATACCGGTTTTTACGTCGCCGCGCAAAGCAGGTTTGCGTGTCAGAGTTGATGGGGCATTGCTTCACTACTTATGAACTTGGCGTTCCCAGCTCTTGAATGCGTATGTTTCCGCTACCCCTGATGTGATGGGTAATGTGATAGATATCATGTGGTTAAGCCAATCTTCCTGCCTGCTTGTGGCGCCAGGGAACTGATAGCTGGCCGGTCAGAGACTAGCGGCTATACTGAGTGTGTTGTAACACTAACTTCATCTATCTTTCATTTTTGCACGATGCTTTTGTCTGAATGCAGGGCGTATTGTGCGCGAGGGTTCAGGTAATGGCGTTTTTGCGCAGGCTCCCAAGCTTGCTATGGTCGTATGTCGCGTTGACGGAAAAATCCTTTGTTGTTTTACTCCTTTCTCTGGTTTTGGCTGGCCCGGTTTACGCTGAAAATAAACTGATTTTCTTAACAGAGGAATGGAAGCCATTTAGTTTCAGTGGTCAAGAGAACGCTGTGGATGGGTTTACCACAGCCATTGTGAAACGAATTGCCTGTCTGTTGGGCAATGATATTTCTATCCATGTGGTTCCTTGGAGCCGGGCATATGCAACCGTAAAGGAAAAAGAGCACCATGCTATTTTTTCCCTTTACCGTACCAAGGCAAGGGAAGAACACTTCAAATGGGTGGGGCCGGTTTATAGCGTTGATACAATGCTTTGGGGTTTGCAAAGTAGAAACCTTGATATAAAAGATCTGGAGGATGCAAAAAAATATAAGATCATCGTTCAGAAAGACAGTGCTTACGAACAGTTCCTTATCGAAAAAGGGTTTAAAAATTACACTCTGAATCCTTCCAGAACAGATGTATATATGGTGGCCAGAGGCAGAGGGGATCTGGTTCCTCTCAGTGCTTTCAGCGTCGATAAGCTGAAACGGTCAATGGCAGACTTTGTTAAGCCGGATGACCGGTGGAAAGCCTATACCATTCTTCATAGAAAGTCGCTCTATATTGGCTTTAACAAAAACACATCTGATGAACTGGTCAGACAATGGCAGCTTGAACTGGATTACCTGAAACAGCACAGTATTTTTTCGGATTTGGAAAATAGGTTTATTCAACCTGCTCGTGATACGCAGCTATAATCGCGGCAAAAATCTACGTTTAAGCAAAAAGCGTTCCTTTGCTCCCCATTCAAACTAGGGGGCGCCACATCACTCAGTGCGCGGTAGTATTTGTCGGGCACTTATCCTCAGATTCTTTGTGCGATTTCAGCAGTCTAATACACCTTCCCCAAGTCATTTATCGAGAATTTGCGATAAAAGGATGATTATCATGGATAAGCAAATGCCTTCCTTTGGTTCTGTCGCGGCTCCCTGTCGCGTATTTATTGTTCTAGCGCTGGTGGCAAGCGTTGTCATTTTGTCCGGTTGTGGTTCGGATGAATCCACGCTCCTTTACCGGTTGCCCTATGAAAACAATATCAATGTTGATGTCTGGCAGGATCATGTCACCCACAGTCCGGTAAACCGGGTGGATCTGAAGGGAATCAATGATTCAAGCCCTTATGCTATTGTTGCTTCAGCCACCGGTATCGTCCGTTTTATTGAAGATGATCTGACCCAGAACTGTTGTGGCGGTAATTGCGGCAACAATTATGTCTGGCTGGAACATATCGCCGGCGAGTGGACCAAGTATTCCCATCTGGCCACCGATTCAGTGCGGGGTGATGCGGGTTTAACGGAAGGGGATCTGGTAATAGCCGGGCAGTTTCTTGGCTGGGAATCCAATATCGGGCGTGCTTGTGGCAGCGGTATGGGCGTGCATCTGCATACTGAAGTAATGCAACCCAGTTCGGATAATCCTTCAATTATTGATGTGGTAGGGCAACTGAGTGGTACCAATAAAATTCCCCGCTATTGCGGTGTGCCAGGGCAGATTCTGGATAAAGACGAAGTATACCGTGCCCGGCATTGTGATCTGATTCTGGAATGTATCCGGTCTGAGGAAACGCCGGAAACCGAAGGCCAATGCCAGAACGCCATCAGCGGTGAAACCTGCGTACAGCTGGTGGATAACCTGTCACCCGAATCTCATTATGTGCAGGGTGTGGATTTTGACAGTACATCGTTGCACATTGAGCTGGACTGGTGCCCCAACGCTTCCTGTGATGACAATGTGGATACCGGCAGAGCACTCAGGGTGCTGGTGCAGCCGGCAGATATGAACGAGGATTCCTATTATTTTATTGCCAACTGTAACAGCCGCAAGGTAGATGAAGTGGTACACGGCGTGGCCTCGATAACCATTCAGGAAGCGCCGAACCTGAGCCCCGAAAATGTAGCCTGTGGCGGGAATAATGTACATAATGCCTATGGGCGCTGGGAAATTTGCGAGGTTAGCCCATTCTTTGAAAGCATGATGGATTAGGTTTATTTGAGTATTGAACTTGGATTGCCGGTTAATGGCGATGCATCGGTCTTGATGAATGCGGCTTCGGGACTGTTGAAAGCAGCCAAATTATTCCTGCATGGTTTTTTGTGGCTGGCGCTGGTGTCGTGCGCCATGCCACAAGAAAGCCACAGCGAATTGCAGCTGACAGATACGCCGGCGGCACAGGGGCCATTCGCCGTTGAGTTGCTGGCCTTCCCTGATATGACGGATCCTGCCCGTAATCGCCGGGTGCCGGTCAAGGTTCATCTGCCTGCGGGTGATCAGGCGTACCCCTTGGTGATTGTTTCCCATGGGGCGGGCGGTCACTGGGATGCCAACTTCGCACAGGCAAGGCATCTGGCGTCTCACGGGTATGTGGTTTTTGCTGTGGAACATGTGGGCAGCAATACGGAAGTGGCCACTGCAAGCTTGCGTTTTCTTGCCAATATTAAAGCCATGACCCGTGATGCGGATGAGGTTCTTGGCAGGCCAAAAGATATCAGCTTCGCCATTGATCTGGCGGAGCACTGGAATCGCTCCCACCCCAGGCTGCGCCAGCGAATGGATCTGAATCATATCGGTGTACTTGGTCATTCTTTCGGCGCTTATACCACACTGGTAGTGGCTGGTATGCGGCCGGTGCTGGACTGGCTGGAGCCGGTTGTACCGCCAGGCCAAGGTCTGGGTCCTGACCTGGCGGACCCGCGTGTTGATTGTGGTGTTGCTCTTTCACCTCAGGGGCCGGGAGAACCGTTTTTTACGGAAAAAAGTTACGCCTCATTGCGAACGCCTATGCTGGGGATCAGCGGCAGTCGCGACAAGCAGCAGGGAGCCAAACCAGAAAACCGACGCTTGGCGTTTACCCTTTGGCCACCGCAGGACAAATATTTTATCTGGCTGAATGGCGCTGACCATTCAGCTTTTTCTGATTCCACCGGTACAGGCAATCGCATGCTGCCTTCCCGCAGTCGCGACGATGTGCAGCCTATCGTGAGAGTGGCCACTCTGGCTTTTTTTGACGCCTATCTGAAAGAGAACAAAAGTGCGCTTGCACAATTAAGCCATCAGGGGCTGGCGCCTTATCTGCATGGCAGTGTGCCATCATTGGAGGTGTTGCGTAAGTAGCCGGGGCTGGTGGTGGAAATCGCTGAGGTGTTAAGCTTGTGCTGATAATGTCTTGCTGGTTGGGGTATTGTACCGAACCGTTTGGGAACCAGCTTGTCCAATCCATAGCGCAATTTGATTCTGGAGTTAAAAAAGATGCGAACCTCCTTCCCGTTTTTTACTGCAACTGCCGTTTTGATCGGGGTGTTGGTATTAGCCTGGTATTTTCTGAAGCAGCCGGAAGTGGGGCCGGAAATAGCGCCGGAGTCTAAACCTGAATACGCCGAGCTTCCCGAACCTGAACCGCAACCAGAGCAGGAAGAGCCGATAAGTGGCGAGATTGAGCGCGATACTGAGTCTCTGGAGCTGCTGGACGAAACCCGCACAGAACCAGTAAAGCAGGAGGCGCCGCCTTTTACCGGCGTGAAGCCCCCGGAAACCCTGGATAACAGTGATCCTGTCGTTAAAAAAGCATTGCTGGATCTGTCACCCAAGCTGGCGCAATGGCTGGTGCCGGAAGAGCAGGTGCGTAAATGGGTGCTGGCGGTAGATAAACTGGCTGAAGGCCAGTTGCCCAAGCGCTATCGCCCCATTGAATACCCCACCGGTAAATTTCAGGTTAAGAAATACGCTGAAGTGAGTGTGATGGAAGATGCCAATTATGCCCGGCTCAAACCCCTGATCACTGCAATTACGGCGATCGATCCGGATGATCTGGCGGCTTACTATCAGGCCTGGAAACCCTTGCTGGAAAACGCCTACAGTCAACAGGGCGAACCGGGCACCTTTGAAGATCAGTTGCTCAAGGCCATAGATCATTTTTTACTGGTCAAGCCTTTGGGTGAAAAGGGGCTTCTGGTTCAGCCCAATGTGCTCTACGAGTACCAGAACGAAGACCTGGAAGCCGCTTCTGATGTTCAAAAACTGAGCTGGCGCATGGGCGAGGAGAATACCATCCTGCTACAGACTTACGCCCGTTATTTACGGAATCGCATTGTGGAGCAACGTCATGTCCCGGAAGGATGATGAAGTCGGTTTATTGGAGCTGATTACCGGCGCCATGTCACTGGCGGGTAAAACCTCCAAATACTCTGCAGGACTGGTACGCAAGCTGTTTGATGAGGACATAACACCTGCCAAAGAGCATTTGTCCTCAAGCCTGCTAAGGGAAACCGGCGCTTACGTCAAAGAACTCAGGGAAGTCGCCGGCGTTACCCGGGACGAACTGGCTGACGCTCTGGAGGTGAGTGATACTTCCTATGTGGCTGCTATTGAAAGTGGTACAGCGACAGTTTCTTTTGATCTTATCCTACGGCTGGCATCGGTTATTGCGCGGCATGATCCGGTACCTTTCGTGTTCAAACTTCTGCGAACCTACAATCCAGACCTTTGGGATGAACTGTCCGACTGGGGCGTTACCGGTTTGTCAGACCAGTATGAAAAAGAGCGCCGGTTCGTGAATCTGTTGCGCCAGCATGATGCCGCCCGGGAACTTTCCCATGACGAGTTCGACAAGGTGCTGGCGTTTACCGGCGCGGCACTGGATATGGCGTTATCCTTTGTTGGCAGCAACAGGCAGGACAAGTAACGGTTTACGTTATGCTCTGCTATTGGCGCTGCCGCCGTTTCCTTACTGCAAAGATACCTGCAATACCCACTAATAATATCGATGCGGTACCCGGTTCCGGGATGGTACTGGTGATGATGGCGTCATCGTCAAAACGAAAACTGACGTAGGTGGCCTCGTCATCGTGGTAATTGTCTGACGCGATGGCGGTCAGAATGTAATCGTGGCCGGCGAACAGGGTGATTTCATCCGTATTGCCAAAACCATCATTCAGACTGAGAACCGAAGAACCGGCAGTTACATCATACAATCCAAGTTCCGCGATCGAGCGGGGGAATGGATCCTCCTCATTAAAAATGCCACCCCAAAATCCCACGTCTTCATCCAGCACTGAGAACTCCCACGAGAGCGTTGTTTGTGCGTACAGATCACCCACATCATCCAGTGTGGGAAAGGCGCCCGGCGTGCCGTAATAGTAATCGGTGGCTTCGGCATCCAGATTGAAGGAATTGGCGAAGCCTGCATAACCTGCGGCACGCAGGTCGATGATGTAACTTTCGTCATCGTCGCTGTCGATGTAGAACTGGGAGTAGGTTACTTCCTCGCCGCCACCCAGCATGCTGCCGGAGCTGCTGTCGCTGTGCACTGTGGTAACGCTGTCTACGGTCGTTTCCACAAAGTAACTGACATCCAGTTCATCGGTAGACACTGCAATAATGGGGGCCGCCTGAGCAATACCGGTACCCAGAAGCCCAATACTGCAGCATGTGGCCAGGGATATTTTTTTAAGGGGTGAGGTGTTCATTGAATTCGCTCCATGTTTGTTGGTGTTGGAAGGGTGCGACTGCTGTTGGCTCACCTGTACCCGCCATCATAAAGAAAATGGGACGAGAGTATGATGAACTTATTTAGACTGTTTCGCTATTTGGTTAGCGCGCTTTCTTTTGGTGCGATACCTATAAAGAGGTACGTTTAATTCCATGGGTAAAATAGGGTTTTTGTTTGACTGATAGGGCTTCCTGTTCCTACAACCTGTTGTTGTCTACACTGAAAGTTTGACAAAAACTATTCTTCAGTCGACTTGAAAGGATCTTGTTGTAGTCGCCATGAAACTCCGCACTGCCACTTCACAGGCATTTCGTAACGCCCTGATTGTTACTCTGGTTTATGCCGTATTCGGCGTTTGCTGGATTGCTTTTACTGATCGTTTATTGGACGGGATGCAGCTGGATCCACAACAACTTTCCTGGCAGCAGACATACAAGGGCTGGATTTACATTTTTCTGACGGCAACACTATTGTTCGGTATGGTATTCCGTGTCATCCGCAAGCAGGCGGTTCTGGGGTCCGCACTGCGCACAAGTGAAGCGCACCTCAGCCACATGCTCCGGTTGAGCCCCGCAATTTGCTACCTGATGGATACCAAAGGCACCGAATACCGGCTCCGTTGGGTGAGTGAAAGTACGCAGGGGGTCACCGGTTTCACTGCAGCCGAGTGCCTGGCTCCGGACTGGTGGGACAAGAACATTCACCCTAACGACAAACCCGGCGCCATTGCGGCACTTGAGCAGGCACAGCGCACAGGTAGGGCATTCTGCGAGTACCGGCTAAAAACCAAAGCAGGTGAATATATCTGGCTGCGGGATGAATTGTGCACAGTGGATGGTCCGGAACCGGATGTGATTTCTGTGATTGGTGCCTGTATCGATATTACAGAGCGCCGTACGGCAGAGGAACAGTTTCGGCTGAGTAACATCGTGATAGAAAATGCCCATGACGGTATTATGATCACTGATGGCAGCGGTGCCATCATCTCGGTAAATGCGGCCTTTACGCGAATTACCGGCTACCCGGAAGATGAAGTATTGGGTAAAAATCCCAGTATCCTGAAAAGTGGCCATCATGACGAAGGCTTTTACCAGCGAATGTGGAAGTCCCTGCGCGTCAAGGGTCACTGGCAGGGCGAAATCATGAACAAGCGCAAGAATGGTGATAGCTATATTGAATGGCTGTCCATCACACAGGTACAGAACGACCAGGGCGAGCCGGCCAATTATGTCGCGGTGTTCAGTGATATCAGCCGCCTGAAGGAAGCCGAAACCCAGATCAACGATCTGATCAACTATGACCCCCTGACGCGTTTGCCCAACCGCCCTTTAATGGTGAAGAAAATCGGACTTGCCATTGAACATGCCGCCAAAGATCAAACCCATATGGCGGTGCTTTGCATGGATCTGGATCATTTCAAGGTGATTAACGAAGGCTATGGCCACCTGACCGGTGATATGGTGATTGCCAATATTGCCGACCGTATCCGAAAACGTTTGCGCAGCGAAGATAACGCGGGCCGCTTTGCCGGTGACAAATTTATTATTCTTTTGGAGCAACTTGACAAGCGCGAGCACGCTGCGGTGGTGGCGCAAGACATTCTGAACATGATGGCGGATCCTATTCCGTTACCGGACAAGAAGGAAGTACTGCTGACCACCAGCATTGGTATTACCACCTATCCCGAAGACGGCTCCGACACCGACATCATGCTACGCAATGCCGATGCTGCCGTGAATCATGCCAAACTGCAGGGTAGGAACACTTTCTGTTTTTATACGGAGCAATTGACGCAGCAGGCGGCAAGAAAACTGGATACTGGTGAACGCCTGCGTCAGGCCCTGGCCCGTAATGAAATGGTGCTTTACTACCAGCCCGTGGTGTCGGTAGCTACCAATGACGTCGTGGGTGCAGAAGCCCTGATTCGCTGGCAACCCTCCGAGAACGAAGTGATTTCGCCTGCGGAGTTTATCCCGCTGGCGGAAGATACCGGCCTGATAATCCCCATTGGTGAATTTGTGATTGAGGAAGCGGCCCGTCAGGTGCGTGAATGGCTGGATGCCGGCGTGGATCCAGGTGCCGTGGCAGTTAACATATCTGCCGAGCAGTTAAAACGTCAGGATCTGGAAACCGTTATCTCCAGCGCGGTTTCCCGCTATCAGCTGGAGCCCAGTTCTATCGAACTGGAACTGACCGAAAGCAGCTTGATGTCGTCCGGGGATTCCGTGCTGAACTTGTTGCAAATTTTACGCCGTACCGGCTGCTGCCTGGCCATTGACGATTTTGGTACCGGGTATTCGTCGCTTTCTTACTTAAAGCAGTTTCCCATCGATAAACTCAAGATTGACCGAAGTTTTATTATCGACCTGAAAAAAGATGGCCGGGATTTTGAAATCGTGCACGCCATTGTGGCCATGGCAAAAGCCATGAAACTGAGCGTACAGGCGGAAGGGGTTGAGCACGAAGAACAACTGCAGATATTGCGGGAGCTGGATTGTAATACCTATCAGGGTTACTATTTTGGCAGACCCGTACCTGCTGATCAGTTCTTTGAAACCTTTTTATGCAAAAAATAGCTCTATGCAAAAAATAGTGATACTGGTGGATGTGCAGAATGTGTATTACACCACCCGTCAGGCCTATGGCCAACCCTTCGATTACAACCGTTTCTGGGCCCGTGTTACCTCGGATCGCCAGGTGGTTAAAGCCTATGCCTATGCCATTGATCGCGGCGATACCAAGCAAAGGGAGTTCCAGAATATTCTGCGTGCCATTGGTTTTGAGGTGAAACTGAAACCTTTTATTCAGCGCGCTGATGGTTCCGCTAAAGGCGACTGGGATGTGGGCATTACACTGGATGCCATGGAGTATGCCGATCTGGCGGATACGGTGGTGCTGGTATCCGGTGATGGTGACTTTGATATGCTGGTGGACAGGCTGCGGGAATCCAAAGGGAAGCGTGTTGAAGTGTACGGTGTTCCCCAGTTAACCGCCGATTCTTTGATACGTTCAGCCAGCGAATATTTCCCCATCGCTGAAGAGCTGTTGCTGAAGCGAGGCGGGCAATGAAATACGTGTGGATTGCCGTATTTACTGTTGTGCTGATCTGGTCTGGCATTGAACCCAAAGACCGGCTTACCTGGGTGCTGGAAGCCGGGCCCGCGGTGGTGGGCGGACTGATTCTGGCGTTTACCCGACGTCGCTTTCCCCTTACGCCTTTGCTGTACGGCTTTATTCTTGCGCACTGTGTTGTGCTGATGGTGGGCAGCCACTACACCTATGCGGAGGTTCCGTTCTTTGATGGCCTGTTTGGCTCTGAACGGAATAACTACGATAAACTGGGGCATTTTTTCCAGGGATTTGTACCGGCACTGATTGCCAGAGAGCTACTGATCCGCTTCAAGGCGGTTAACGGCGAAGGCTGGTTGCGTTTGTTTGTAATCAGTATTGCGCTGGCTTTCAGCGCATTCTACGAATTGATTGAATGGTGGGTGGCGCTGTTATCGGGGGAAGGTGCCGAAGCCTTCCTGGGCACTCAGGGCTATATCTGGGATACCCAGTCTGATATGTGGTATGCCCTTGTGGGCGCCGTTTCAAGTCTGGTAGTGCTCTCCGGTGTTCATAATAAACAGATTGAGCGCGTTACCGCCGCTCAGAGCAATTAATTCCTGACAGATTCCAGAAACTGGCAGTAAGCATCGTACACCTGTTGCGGCGCTTCCCACTGGGGGTAATGGCCGATATTTTCCAGTGAAATAATCATGCGCGGTGCCCCCACGACTTCCTTGTAACGGGCCACCATATGGGCCCCTGACACCGGATCCACTGCGCCATTAATCAGCGCCGTGGGAATCCGCTGTTGTTGCAATGCGCCCACCCAGCGCTCGCGGTTCTGGCGGCGCTGGCGCATGTAATCAATCAGCTTGTGCAGGGTACGCCGGCCATTATTGAAATTAATCACTTCCCAGTAACCGTCAATCAGTTCTTCGCTGGGCGGCGTATCCGGGCCGAATACCCTTTCCATGGTGTTAAATAACGTGGACTTACCCATATGACGTGTCAGAAACGGCCCCAGAGGCGTGCCCAACAGCTTTTGTACCAGGCGTGCCTGATGTGTCTCTGGAAAAAGCCCGCCATTCAGCAAGCACAAGGACAGCCACTGGGGTGATTCCCGCTCGTTCTGGCGGGCCAGCAGCTCCTGAGCGACGGTATCGCCATAATCGTGGGCTAACACATGAAACTGTTCCAAATCCAGGTGGCTTACCAGTGCTTCCACAATATCCGCCTGTTCAGTGATAAGGTACTTATAGGGGTAGGGCTTGTCGGAATAACCGAATCCCAGCAAATCCAGCGCTATCAAACGGAAATCCGGTTCCAGAAAAGGCCAGAGTTGTTCCCAGTCCCAGCTGGACGTGGGGTAACCGTGAATCAGCACAATACAGGGTTTTTCACTGCCATTACCTGGTTCCGAATCCATCACAAATACGGAATGCCCGCAAAGGCGCACTAGTTTGCCTGAGGTTTTCCACTGCCTGGGGGTAAAGTTCATGGGCCGCCTTTGTTGTTATTTTGTGCTAATTAACAGTAAATTAGGGTGGTTAGTCAAGGAAACAGCGGATTCCGTATCAATTTATCCAAGTTGGATCTGAACCTTTATGAGTGACGAACTGGAAAACAAGATTATCAACGCCTGGCGACAAAACGCTGAGCCATGGACGGAGGCGGTGCAGAATGCCCGGATTAAAAGCCGCAATCTTGTAACCAATGACGCTATTCTTGATGTTGTTCGGCGCTACTCACCCCACAAGGTTCTGGATCTGGGCTGTGGTGAAGGCTGGCTGGTAAGGCAGCTGATTCCCTATGGTATTGCCTGCGTGGGTGTGGATGCTGTGCCTGAGTTGATAACCAGTGCACGTAGTGCGGGGCAGGGGGACTACCGGGTAATGACTTACGAAGACGTCTCGCTTGAATCTTTGGGTGAGCAGTTCGATGTTGTTGTCTGTAATTTTTCATTATTGGGAAATGAATCTGTAGCCGCTCTGATAGGGCGGGTCCATGAGCTGTTGCGGGTGGATGGGCACCTCATTATTCAAACAGTTCACCCGCAGTTGCTACCGCAGGCATTGCGAGGCCGTAGCGGATGGCAGACCGAAACCTGGCAAGACTTTGCCGGCAGTTTTTACTGTGACAGCCCCTGGTATTACCGAACACCAGATGAATGGCAGGCGCTTTTTGAGAAGAGCGGCCTGCACATGGAGTGCAGCGAGGAACCCTGCTTTCCGGAAACCGGTGATCCGGCTTCGATCATTATGGTGGCGGGTAAAGGTAGCAATTGATCCTGATTCAGCAGGGAGCAAACAGAATTAGGCGGGGCATCAGTCTACAGTTTTTCTATCTGGCTGTTTAATAACAATAAAATGGAATCCGGATAACTATCCCCAGTGACGGCAGGCTCGCCGTAATCAACTAAACTGAAAGCAGGTACTTTCAATTTTCTGAGTCTATCGGTGAGCCCTATACGATCGCTTCTGTCTGTATGTCTGGTGTTGCTGGCCGCTGTTTGCAGCCCGGGGGCAATGGCGGCCGTGCCATCGCTGACACCGGATACAACCCATATCAGCCTTGGTAAACACCTTCATTATCTGGTGGATGAGACTGGAGAATTGTCGCTGGAGGAGATACGCACCTCGGGCAACTTCACGCCAAACGATGGCGGAATCTATAACGGTGGCTATGCACCGGGCGTTCACTGGCTAAGGTTTTCCCTGCAAACCCAGGACCTGGCACCGCCGGGTGACAAGCTGCACGAATGGTTGCTGGAGCTGGCGTTCCCTTTTTTGTGGCAGGTGGATCTTTACCTGCTGCAGCATGGCCAGGTTATCCATCATGAGCAGGCGGGGCAGTCGTTTCCCCCGGAACAGCGCCCATATGATCATGCCCATACGGTCTTTCCACTCCGGTTTCCACCAGCCGACAAGGTTGATGTGTTTGTCCGCATAAAAACCACCGGTGCCAGGGTTATTCCCGTGGAGCTTTGGTCTCCCCAGGCATTCAATACCCACTCGGCACTGGTGCAAACATTACACGGTTTGTACTACGGCATCATGCTGGCGCTGGGTCTATATAACCTGTTTGTTTTTCTTACCGTGCGCAGCAAAAGTTACCTGTTATATGCTGGCTATATTTTGTGTCTGGGATTAATGCAGTCGTCGCTTAATGGCTTTGCCGGACTGCATTTGTGGGGCCAGCATCTCACTTTCAGTTATATCGCTCCCACGTTGCTGGCTTATTTTACGCTGTCGCTTGCGTTGCTGTTTTCCCGCAGTTTTTTGCGTACCGAGCAAATGGCGCCGTTACTGGATAAAGCCATGCTGGTGTGGGCGGTGTGCACGGCAGCCTATGCAGTGGTGGGTTACTGGGTACCGGCAGATATCAGCCTGCGATTACTAAATGGTGTGTCCGCCGTGTGGATTGGCCTGATTGTAACGTCGGGGGTGGTTTGCCTGTTAAAGGGGCAGCGTACGGCTCGCTTCTTCCTCTTGGGTTGGTCATTTTTGCTGATGGCGGTGATTATTCAGCTGGCCAATCTGAGTGGCCTGCTGCCCAGTAATGTGTTTACCAATAATGTGCTTATGTTTGGTTCCGCTTTTGAGGTGATTCTGCTGGCGCTGGCACTGGCAGATCGTATTAATCAGATGCAGGAGGAAAAACAGGAGCTGCAGCAGGAGGCACTGCAGGCCAGCGAACAATCCAACCGCCTGAAAGATGAGTTCCTGGCCACCATCAGCCATGAACTGCGCACACCCATGAACGGGGTAGAAGGTTCCCTGCAGTTGCTGCGGGATGAGCCTTTGTCATCCAACGCCCGGGATTATCTGGAATCTGCCCGGCATTCTGCACATGACATGATGGTACTGATCGACAGTATTCTGGGGTTTTCCGAAGTTCAGTCGGGCAAGCTGAAGCTGGATATTCAGCCGTTTAATCTGCTGGAAGAAATCAAATCCCTGGATCAGAACCTGAAGCGTTTTGCCCAGCAGAAAGGCCTGCAGGCCAAAACCAGTTTTCATCTGGAATCCCATGGGAATTACCGCGGTGATATTCAGCGCATTCTGCTGATCGTTCGCAACCTGATTGATAATGCCGTGAAATTTACCCAGCAGGGGTCAGTCATGCTGACGGTGAACGAGCTGCGCTGGAATCAGGAGGCCCAGACTTCCTGGCTGGAATTCCGGGTGGAAGACACGGGTATCGGGATTCCCGAAGAAAAGTTTAACGCCATCTTTGACGCCTTTCGCCAGGCCGATGGCTCGTTCAGTCGTCAGTTTGGTGGCCTGGGCATTGGCCTGGCCATCAGCAAACGGCTGGCGGAAGCCATGGATGGCACCATGCGGGTGGAATCCCGTGCCGGGCAGGGCAGCGTATTTACCCTGCAGGTACCGCTGATAGTGGATACAGCACAGGTAACCAGCACACCTGCCGATGTGTTGTCTATCACGCCTGTTGCCGGCCAAGCGGCGCAACCTTTGATACTGGTGGTGGAAGACAATAACGTGAACCAGATGGTGCTGAAAGGCATTCTGAAAAAGCTGGGAACCCGGGTGGTAACCGCCATGAATGGCCAGGAAGCAGTGGAGCAGTTTGAATCCGAAACCCCGGATATGATTTTAATGGATTGCCAGATGCCGGTGATGGATGGTTTTGAAGCCACCCGACAGATACGCCGCCTGGAACGCGGCGAACGGCATACACCCATTGTTGCGGTAACGGCAAACGCCATGTCGGGAGACAGGGAACGTTGCCTGGAGGCGGGGATGGATGACTATATGAAGAAGCCGGTGGATAAAGAGGCGGTAAAGGAACGGATCTGCCAGTGGCTGCCGGATTTTAAAATCGAAAACGGAACGGCCGGTGGGTCCGGCCGTCAATCGCGATAGTTGCCTTTAGAAACCTGATTAATAACTGTCAAAGAACTCAATGGTACGCTGCAGCAGCTCATCCCGTATCTCATCACGTTCCATGTAGGCCTCGTGATAGGCATCTTCAAACATCACTTGTTCAAAATAGGGCGCGTTAATGGCATTCCCGGCAAAGGTATTCTGGCCTTTGGTTCCCACAATATAGTCGTCGCCGGACTGGAACATCAGCACAGGGATAATAATTTTTGCGGCCTCTTCTGCGCTGCGAGCCTTGAAGGATGCCTCGTAGGCTTCCTTGCCAAAACCATTGGTAATACCCCAGGTAGCACCGGGGCCGCCGGCGATCAGGTGCTGGTTGTATTCAATGACTTCGTTGTATACCGTCCAGCGTTTCCAGCTTTTGGTAAGAAACTCCGCTTCAAATTTTTCCGGGGATGTGTGGTCGATCAGTACATCCGGTTCTTCCATATCCAGCGCATAGGCCTGGCCCTGGCCGATATTGGTAAGAAACTTGGCCAGGGGGTAGGCAATGCTTTCGTGGACCTTGGCCGGGTGAGTGGTGAGCAGTTCCATCATGGGGGATGAAAGTACCGCGGCATCAAAATCCTGGGGAAACTGCTCGATATACTGGGCTGCCACGTTACCGCCCACAGAATGGGCGAACAAGAACAGCTTATTGTGTGCCTGCTGTGTCACCACCTGGTTATAGAAGGTTTTTGCGTCCTTTATATAGTTATCAAAGTCGCGGATGTAGATTTTGCGCCGTTCCTGATCGTTGCCATCCAGAATTCGACCGGAATTACCGTGGCCCCGGTGTTCCATGATATAAATGGAGTAACCTGTGTTCCGCAGGTCGTAAATCAACTCCGCGTATTTGATGGCCGTTTCGTTCAATCCGTGGAGCATCATAATGGCGCCGCGGGAATTATCCGCGGGAAAATAGCCATAGCTGATGTCGATCCCGTCTTCGCCACTAAAACTGCCGAACTGGCCGGCATAGAAATAAGGCAATACTGTATTCTGGTAATAATCGCGGAATTCCGCCACTTCTCCGGCAGGATCCAGTTCCAGTTCGGGAATCTCGACTTTACAGCCGGCAAGGTGAAGTGACAGTAAAACAATCAGCAGGTGAAAGCAGGTCTTGAGTTTCATGTATCCATACCCCGGTAAAAAAACGCAAACACAAAAGGGTGTCTGCAAGAAGACGCAAAGATAGCAAAAAGATTGGCGCTAAACTGTTGCCAGCATGTAACTTTTCTTTGTTGAAAAGTGAGTTTTCCGGGGCGCCAGGGTGTATACATAGTGGAAACCGAGCCGGAAGCGGTAGCTTGAAGCAAAACATAGTAATGAATCCGGAGGAAGGATGATGACTGAAAGAAATCTGGAAGTATTCGGAGACAATATCTGGATTGCTGCGGGGAAAACAGTACCTTTTTATTCCTTGCCTTATTCTACCCGCATGGTGGTAGTCCGGATACCAAACGATGAGCTATTGATTTACAGCCCGGTAGACTTGGTACCGTCTGTAAAATCCGCGCTGGACGAACTGGGTCAGGTGAAATACCTGATTGCACCCAATCTGTTGCATCACCTGTTTCTTCCCGAGTGGCAGGCTGCCTATCCGGATGCAAAAACCTACGGCACAGCAGGGGTCATTAAAAAGCGCGCCGATATTCGTTTTGACGCCGAACTCAAAAACGGGGAATCCTATCCATGGTCGCAGGAACTTGATCATGTACTCTTTACCGGTTCCCCGGCAATGGAAGAAGCCCTGTTTTTCCATCATCAGTCAAGTACGCTTCTGGTGGCGGATTTTGTGGAAAACTTCCTTCCCGAAGCCTTTAATCCGGTGCAACGGTTTGTTGCCAGAATAACTGGTATCCTCGCACCAAACGGTAAAATGCCCATCGACTGGCGGTTCAGTTTTCTGTTCGGCAAACACCAGGCCCGGGGGCATTTCAAAACAGTTCTGAACTGGCACCCAAGGCAGCTGGTGATGGCTCACGGGGAACCGGTTAAGCGGGATGCTGAAGATTTCTTGCGGCGATCTTTTCGGTGGTTGGGTGGTTGAAGGGTTACTCCGGAGACGGCTTCTGGTAGAATTTCACTTTAAAGCCTAAGCATTATTGGACGTAAGGAAAATGTCTACGACTTTCTTTTCAGGGAAACTTACCCCTTCTCCTACATCTGCAGAGTGCCGCGAGGCCCTAAAAAATATCAGCTATCGAAATGAAAAGCGCCAAGGTAAGATGAAATATGTTTTGCTTTACGGTGCTTTTCTGTTTCTATTAATGGTTTTTTCTGTCTTCTTTATTGGGTCGGTTTTTGATCTCTCAGAGACTGGCGTATTTATATGTTCTGTGGTTATCACGCTCGTTATTCTATCGAGCTCAGTGATAGCAGTATCTTACGAGCAGAAGCTGACAAATAAGAATGAAGTAGAAAGAGTCAAGGGGTTTATGGCCGAGTATCTAGATTCCGGGGAGCGGATTTTATGCATGTTTATTGGCAGAGCTATCAAACACGTAACGCCAGAATGGTTGGGCGATATAGGTCCTTATGCTTTCTTAATATTTACCACAGATCGATTGTTGGTCGTTTCTTTCAAGCAGCATTTGATTGGTACTGATCTTATTAATAGCGAGATTGCCAATGGTAACTTTAAAAGAAATATTGTGAATATCCATACGTGTTCAATAAATAATGATCAATCTTTTCAGGTCTCGAAATTCTTTTATCATCCCCTGCTTCTAAATCTTGTACACACGAAAGTAAAAACGTGTCCTGTCGACGAACAAGAGGCCTATTCATGGTTGATAGATGATAAGCATACCCAGCACGGGATTGTCTTTAAAGAAATAATGAGAAATTTAAGAATTGAGCCAATTTTTGGCTGACATTTTAACGCATTTCAACTGAATCAAAAGTATCCCAATCCATAATAAAGTTTGTAATTCTTTCGATTAACTCTTCAGCATAATCAAATCTGGGTAGGCTTGTTGGTAATTCCAAGTTAATCGAATCCATTTCATTATGGAAATGTTTAAATTTGTCCACGCCGCCATCTTCCAGCGCGCTTGAAATTATCTTTCTGCTAACCTCTTCAGGTGCGGATATAAATACTCGTGTATATTTCAAGAGCTGTGCGATTAGTACAAGAGAAAAACCGATAATATTGCATGCTATACCGGCTGGAATTCCTATGATTGATCCATGAGCTGCGAGACCGGCAGCTCCAATAATACATCCAGCAGCTGATATCAGATCAAGAGCGCTGTGCTCTAACAGGCCGTCATCAAACGCTCTGAATCCGTCAATAACAAACCAAATGGCACCCAAGACGCCTCCAACACCTCCTCCAAGAAACTCAATTGCGCCCAAGCTTATTGCAGTTCTTGCCCCAGCTTTTTTTGCGGCAGTTCTAATTAAAGTGGCCTCTATGCCCTTGAATTTTGCAATAGTATTTGCAACATCAGAAAAAACACCTATTGCAAGTGTGTGCGCCCTGAGTTTGGCTTCAAGGCTTGCACCTGGCGCGTAAGCGTTGTCATAGGTGATTCTGGCCAGCAATAGATTAATGCCGGCGGCACTGAAATTGAGCCCATGCTGTATGCGTCCCAGGTCGGGTGCGGGTAGCTTTTCTACCAGACTTTCCTTGAGTTCAAGTAAATGCCTGTGCAGCTCCTCTATTCTGTCAAAAGGTACATCCTTGAAGCTGACAGTGCCCAGCAACTGCTTTATTTTGCTGGATAGGTCGGCTTCAATGGATTTAAGCTCTTCTATTTGTCCGCCTCCCAGAAGGTAGTTGGTCAGCTTTCGGATCTGTTCGTCACTAAGCTTCCATTCGGTATAATCCTGAGGTGCAGTGTTGGTGCCAACACGCGCGTCGGTTCCTAACAGGCTTTGGGGGGCAATGGCGTTATCTATGATCCACTGATCAATTTTTCCAGGGTGAGGTGTCTGGTGCGCTACCTTATAGGTGAAATGATGACCTTTATGTAAATTCACGATCTTTTCACGAATCGGATAAAAGCTCATCCAGAGATTGAAAGTAAGGTTATCGCTTCGGTATAGAATGTTTCCCCACTCCATAATATCTATATCCGGTCGATCGCCTTTCTCTATGGTTTCATCCAGTATCTTATGCTCGTAGAGGCTTTCCTTGAGAAAATCGTTATATATCTCTTCTGCGTAGGGCATCTGAGAGAGAATAGTAAGGGTTTTTTCAATAAACAGTTCGATGCCAAAGCCATCAAGATTGAAGGCCCATAAATCGCTGTAGTTGGAAGTTGCGTATTGATTGTCTAAAAGCGCGTTTTTCAGGTTATAAGCAAGTGCCTCAATTTGTACGCTTCGATTTGCGTTGCGACCTGTTTTGCTTTCTTGAAGTACAACCCCGTTAAATAACTCAATGGCTTCTGATATGTCCGTCAACCCTCTGGCAAAATCAGCATTATGATCGCCCCACCAATCATCACTGGTGTCGCCGTCCCAATCTTCGGTCCTTTCCAGGTTGAGTGCTTCCAGCTCGTTCTCGGATAATTTGGCCACAGGGCCAAACTGGGTCAGAAGAGACCTTATTGAATTCAGGTTTTGAATGTAGACATAGTAGGGCTTTATTGCCTGGTAGTTTTCTTGTTGCAGATAGCATATTTCGTCAATTACATGGCTGTAAAAGGCGAATAAACTATAGTTTGATGGCTTTATTGCGATCCCTCGTTCGTATTGCCTGGCATAGTCTTTGTCAGCTTCAACGGAAATTTTGGTGCAGTATTCTTCACTTTGCCAGGCAAAGTTGTGGAACGGGTGGTACAGGTTCGCATTGCCATAACCCCCGTTAAAGTGAGATACCTTGTGATCTTCCTTGAAGCAGATGTACGGCACGGCCCAATCGACAGAAATCAAATATTCCTGATGAGTTTCAAATGCCATGCGGTTTTGCACAAGGTATTTCTCAGCGTCAGTCTTGCTGGAAATGCTTTTGATCAATAACCAGTCCAGGAAGCGGGTAAGGTGTTGTTTTCTGAACTTGCGGATTATATTCCATTTTCCATCTGCGGAGTTTAGTGTGCGCTCCATCTTGTCAAATTCATCTACAGTGCCTGCTGTGGTTTCTTGTGCATAGAAAGATTGAAACTTATCGCGCATTTCAGCTATGTATTGCTTTATGATTTCTTCCTGTGCTGCTTTACGGCTTTCCGAGGTGGTGGCCGATACCGGAATTTCCAGCAGATAGCTCTTTTTGAAGATGGTGTCATCTTTTTCAAAGTCGAGCATTACACCATAACGCACCTCGTTTTCACTTTCCGGTGATATCTTTTCAACGCGTACCAGGAAGTCATTCAGGTTATATGAAAGGTAGCTCTCGCCCAGCTGGGTGTTATCAAACTGAAAAAGTAAATCGGTACGAATTTGATAGGCATTACCCATTGGAATCACCCTGGCTGTCTGCTGACATGGCGTCGGTTATTAAGAGATTTTGGAAGAGAGCGATGCTTTTTTCGTCAGTCTGCTTGATGATGCAGGAGTATCTGAAGTCTGGAATGACATTTTCGAAGCGAACTTTTATGGCCATTTTACTGCGTTCAACAAGACTTTCATTTGTAAGCTGGATTGACTGATTATACGTCGCACCGTCATCATCCACGGTCCAGAGTATGCACAAGTCATCCCAGGCGCTTGCCGGTTCCAGGTCATAGTACGTCTCAATCTGAAATATGATAGGGCTATCCAGAACCAACAGGTTGGAGCGATTCATGGCAAACAGTGTTTGCGGTTTGGTTTCTGCCATTTGGTCTCCTCCTGTTATTGTTGGTAAATCTGTTTGAGTTTTTTCTGCGTTCTTGGGCCTATGATTCCATCGACTTCAAGGTCATAGGCCTGCTGAAAACCTTTGGCAGCAGCTCTGGTTTTCCGCCCCATAATGCCGTCGACGATACCCGCATTAAATGCCAGATTGTTAAGGCGAAGCTGTTGGCCTTTAACAGTGCTAACGTCCGGTAGTTGGTGCGGCTCGACTTTAAAAGGTACCGTATAGTCCGGCTCACCCGATGATGTCGGTTTCCAGATTTTAACTTCACCTGCACTGATTGGATCTTGCAGTGCCACCTCAAGAATGCCGTTCTGGTCAGTGGCTCCGTCAACGGTTTTTTGATCGCATACCAGTTTAAAGGGCCAATTTACCAAAGGTTTGTTCTTGCGGTTTTTGAGTTGCAATATGAACTTTTCCCCGGCGGGCACCAGGTAAGCGACAGGAATATTGTGCTGTCGTAGTCGGGTCAGGTGCTGACCTTTTTTACTCAGAACTTCATGCCCCAATTCTGGTGGTATATTCTGGTCCAGCAGGGCAGAAGCAACGGGACCAACGTCACCACTATCGGATGTAAATTGATGCGCCTGACTATACTGAGCGAGTGGCCTCAGGCTGGTCGCTTTTGCTTGCAGCTTGGCAGCGTCTTTTTCCAGCGATTCAATATAGGCAAAATCCAGTTGGTTTTCTGAATAGAGCAATTGGAGTTGCTCGCTTTGGTCTTCGCCATTGAGTTTGTAAGGTAGCCAGATTTCATTGAGCCAGTGTCCATCGGCTTCACGGGTGATCAGCTGGTCAAAATCTCCGTTCCAGTTGTTACGATAAAAACCCACATTGATATCACGCAGTGAATGGTTTTTGTTAATCTCCAGTTCACGCCACAGCATACCTTTCCAGAATACATAGACGAATCCGGGTGGCAGCAGGTCTGCTCGTTGTCGGTCACGTGTTTTATCCACATAGCCCAAGGGTTTGACCGGGACCAATACCGAGTCCCACTCTTCTTTTTCGGTCGTTTTGTCATAGGTGGGGTGATCAGATACTAGTGGCAGTTTAATTGGGTTTCCTGCACCGCTGGTACTGATCACTAATGACAGATCGCGCGGAGTCTGTTCAAGGTGGCTGAATTCAACCAGGCAGCGATGGGTGTGTTCATGATCGATTTTCGCGTGTCGGAGTTGACTGCGTTCGCCCGGGGTGCTCCCCTGATTAATCGAATTGACTTCAAGGCGTTGTTTGAAGCAGCGGGCCCGCCCGGCTATTTCCACACAGATTTTGTATTGTGCCTGCGGTTTAGGGATATTTGCGCTCGATGGATTGCCGTTGGTCTGGTTTGACCAGTCAGTGGCGGAATTGGTAACCCTGGAGCTATTCGCGCTGCCTTTCAAGTCTGCCAGCGAGCGAAGCATGGAGTTACTATAAAGTTTCGATTCAGGACCGGCTAAAGGTCGTCGTGAGGCTCCTTGAGGCGCTTTGGCTGGTCCGCCCATATGTGCCAAAGAACCGCTCTGAACCTTCAGGTTCCCTTTTTGCAGTTGCTCGATGAGTGTTTCTCTGGGGGAGCCGTGACTGCTTAAGCACAAAAAATGTCGAAGTTCCGGTAGCTGCTGGTCATTCTGTGCCAATAAGTTGTCCACCAGGGTTTCAATTTCCCGGTTTGTAGTGAGGGATATTCGCTGTTGGTGAATTAACTGTCCGCTTTGGCTGGAGTGGACAATGTCATACACCTTGCCATTGATGGAGAACCGAAACGACATAATATGTGCTTGTGTGTATTGATCGACTAGGGAATGTCATATAGTGCGTAATCACATAAAGAAACGGCTTGTTTTGGCTTGTCAGGATGAAGGCGTATGGGCTGCGGGGGATTAATAAGCACTGTTGAAACGTTCATTTCAGTGCCTGGTAGGGCCAGTCCCTTGAAAAACCTCTGAAGATCACTATATCCATGTAGATTATTTTTGTGAGGAACCCCAATGAGCACCTCAGAAGCACTTCAGATTGTCTGCCCTGCCTGTACGGCTATCAACAGAGTGCCGGCAGCAAAGCTGGGCAACAAGCCTCTATGCGGGAAATGTCGCAAGGCGTTGGTCTCGGGCCAGCCTGTGGTGACCAGCGATCAGACTTTCAGCCGCTTTGCAGACAAGTCCGATTTGCCCGTGGTTGTCGATTTCTGGGCAACCTGGTGTGGCCCCTGCCAGCAGTTTGCACCGGTATTCAGCGAAGTGGCGGCGGAATTGTCGACTCGCGCCAGCTTTATCAAGCTGGATACAGAAGCGAATCCGGTTACGGCGGCGCGGTTCCAGATACGTTCGATTCCTACGCTAATGATTATTCACAAAGGAAGAGAAGTGGCGCGTCTGTCGGGAGCTTTGCCCAAATCTCAGTTTCAGCAATGGTTGAATCAGAATCTAGCCGCTGTGAATTGATCAGGCTGCCAGCTGACTGAACTTGAGGCACAGCACCAGTACACTGCAGGCCGTAATCCAGGAGCCAAGAATACGCACACCAATAAAGTGCCAGTCACGTTTCAGTTGCCGTACCATGACAATGATGTAAACGGGCACCAGGGTAAGCCCCAGCCAGGTGCCGGCTGCCATGATCAGGTTTTCCCGCCAGTTATCCAGATCCGGTGGCGATGTACTGCCGGCCGCCAGCGCGGTAATCAGTGCCAGTGCCACCATCAGCCAAAGCGGCAAGCGCAGGTTGGCGGCCACGCATAGGCCAAGAAAGATCGCCAGCCCCAGCGTGATAGCGCTGGGTAGAACAAAGCCAGCGAATTTCGCACCAGCGATCGTTACGAACAGGGTAACCAGATAGAGCACCATCAGTTTGGTGGTGCCCTTACCATTGGGAATGCGCCCGGCCAACAAGCCGAACGCCACCAGTATCAAAGCGACAGATAATTCGTAGAAGGGGTGAATAATACCCCAGTAGAAATTGGCGGCGCCTTCAACCTGGGAATGGGCGCTGGCGGTACTGGTGAAGAATACCAGTACCGGCGCCAGGAACCACCCGGGCGGTCTCATACCTGCACGAGAAACCAGACGCCCAGCCCTGCAATCACGGCACCGCCGGCCTGCACGGTTTTAACACCTGCCGGCCAGCGCACCAGTAAACCGAAGACGATGCCGCCAATATGCAGCAGGCCGGTGGCAATCACGAATCCCAGACTGTAGCTTAACGGATTGGTGGCGTCCGGCAGTTCAGTGCCGTGGGCGTGGCCATGAAAAATCGCGAAGCCGCCCACAATAATGGCGGCTACCCATAATGGCGGTTTGGCTTTAGCGGCGATCAATATACCCAGCACAACGGCGGACAGTGCAATGCCGACTTCCACGCCGGGTACGGGAATACCCATCACACCCAGTGCACCACCAAACGCCATGACCATGGGAAATACCACCGGCAACAGCCAGATGGCGGGCTGACCAAGAAACGCGCCCCACAGGCCAACGGCTACCATGGCAACCACATGGTCCCAACCGAATATCGGGTGCAGGAAGCCGCTGACAAAACCGCTGGCCGCGCCTTCGCCACTGTGGGCAAAGGCCATGGTGGTCATGCCGGCAAGCAGCAGGCCAACACTGTATCTGAGTATGGTCATGATGGAGTTCCCCCGTTGTTCGCTGCCGTTAATCTAACTGATATTCCACATAGAGTCGAAACGTTCTTGGTTCGAACACATGGTAGTGATGATCACCCACGGGGGTGGCTTCCGTCGCCAGTTGGGATTCGTAGTAGTACTCCACATCGTGGTCGTCGGAATCCAGCAGGTTAAGAATATCCAGGGTGGTTTTCAGTGCGGGCGTCCACTGGTAGCTCATTCGGGCGTTCACAATACTGCTGCTGTCGGCGGTCTGGCCATCGTCCAGTGGGTATTCATCAAAATAGCGCCAGTGCAGGCTGCCCTGTAAACCATTGGCAAAATCGGCGTTGGCGCCAAGGGTTATTACCTGTTCCAGCGCACCGGGAATATCAGAAACGTCGGCATCGTCAAAGCTTGCATCGGTATAGGCGTATTCAAAGTCAAAGGTCCATACCGGATCCAGCCAGTAGTACAGGGTGAATTCAACGCCTTCGCGGGTGGAGGATTCGCCGGTGTCCTCGTTGGTGCCTTCATCGCCCACAAACAGTAATTCGGAATCGATCTCCAGGCGCCATAGTGCAATGGAGGCATTCACCTGATCGGTAATAAAGGCTCTGAGCCCGGTTTCGTAGCCCAGGGTGTCCACCAGCGGATCGGCTGAGTCAATTTCTTCACCGCTATCCGGATTCCGGGTGGAAGTGACGCCGCGGGCATCGTTGCTGTGAAAGCCTTTGCCTACGCTCACGTAACCTTCGTAATGGGGATTAAAGCTGTAGATAAGGCTCAGTGTGGGGGTGACAATGTCGTCGTCGGCACTGCCGGAGTTTGCTGCCAGGGTCGTGGGGTCGGCGGCGTCTTTGGCGGTAACGTCAAAATCAAAATAGTCGTAACGCAGTCCGAATACAGAGCGGAAGGCATCGTTCCAGTGGATGGTGTTTTGCCAGTACAGGCTCAGGCTGTATTCTTCAACCGCATCGGCGCGAATACTGCCATCGGGCAACGGCATCCTGTCCTGGGTGCGTCTGAGGGCGATGTCTTTGATATCGTCATAACGGCTCTGGGTGCCCAGGGTGTTTTCCATTGTTTTGCCTGCGATATCGCTCTGGGCTGTCCAGGCGATATCCCAACCATAGATATTCCGGTCATCCAGTTGCTGGAACTGATCGCCGTTACCATCATCGTTGGTGAAGTAACTGAAGTTGGACCACAGCTGCATTTCATAGGAAATGGCATAGAGGCTAACGTCCAGTCTGCCGTTGCTGAGTTGTTTCTGCCAGGCGCCGGACAAACTGTATCGTTCCGATTCGCCACCCAGGGTGGGATCGATAGAGCCAAGATCACTGATAATACCGGCATCTACCGCTCGTTGTGGAATCTGGTCAGCGGCATTCCATTGGTTATCGTAGGCCATCAGTGTCAGCGACAGCGTTTGCCCTGGCTGATTCCAGTGATGCTTGACCCACAGGTTTTTCTTTTTGACATCTTCTTCAACATCATCCCAGGGGCCATCGTAAGTCTGGTATTCCACACCGTAAATCAGGTGGGAGTTACTGCCGTCGACAGCTTGTTCGCCCGTTACCAATGACCCTGTTACCAGGGTGCGAATGAAGTTGTCTTCCCCCATGCCCAGTTTGAGGCGGGTGGGTATGGCGGCAGATTGGGTGGTAAGTGTGGCTGATCCGGCACCGGAAAAATCCGCCACGTCCGCATAGTAGGAACCTTTGCGGTAGATCACCTCGTTAATCAGTTCGGGAATAATGAAGTTCAGGTCGGTGTAACCCTGCCCATGGCCATGGGTACGCATGTTCACCGGCATGGCATCGACCGCTGTATTGAAATCAGTGCCGTGGTCCAGATTAAAGCCCCGCAAGAAATACTGGTTAGCCTTGCCGTTCCCGCTGTGCTGCGTAGCCACCAGGCCGGGCACGGCTTCCAGAATATCGCCGGTACGCAGGATGGGTTTAGCGTCCAGTTCGCTTTGGGATACGCGGCCTTCGGAAGCTGAAATCGCTTCGCCGATCAGGTTGGTTTTGGCACCCACCACTTCCATGGTGTCCAGGGGTGATGAATTGGACAGGGCATTGCTGCTTGAGAGCAGGCCAAAACAAAGCAGGGCGAAAGGGGTTTTGATATGAGAAGTGATATGGGTTGGCGTTTGAGTTGTTGGCTGAAACTGCTGTCTGGTGTTCATGGTTTTCCTCTGGCAATAGGCGGAATATTCCGCTAGGTTAGGCGCAGATGCATGACTGAAGATGCCGCGATTTTGCCGGTTAATTTGCTAAAAAACCAATAAAAAACAAAATGATAGAGAAATATGACGGCTTTGGGGGAGTGCTTGTGAAGGCCTGTTTGTACACCGATTGCCAATCGGATTTTTACCTGGATTCCTTGTATGCCGATCGCTAGGAAACGCTCGAATACCAATGCCTTGCCCTATAACCTGGGGGAGCTGGAGCTGAATGTATTGCAGCTGCTCTGGCGGGATGGATCGCTGGATGCCGCCGGCGTGCTGGAGCGCCTCAGTGTGGATAAAAGGCCCAGCCTGAACACCGTGCAAAGTACCCTGGAGCGGTTGCGCAAAAAGGATCTGGTGGGGCGTAGCAAATTACAGCGCCGCTTTCTGTATGAGGCACGCTATACCCGCCCGGAATTGCTGGGTCGCATGATGGGCGGTGTGATCAAACTGCTGCACGACGGCAAACTGGAAACCATTCTCAGTAGTTTTGTCAGTGCTGCCGAAACCATGGATGAAGATTCCCTGGATTATCTGTCGGATCTGATTGCCAGTAAAAAAGCCGGCCTCAGTGGAGACGATCATGATTGAGCTGGGTTTCTGGGCGCTGGTCGCGGTGTGTCTGTGGGGGGTAACCACGCTTGGCATGCAGCTGCATTATCCATTGGTCCGGCCCCTGATATTCAAGTTCAGTCCTGCAGGCTCCAGCCTGTTGATTTTCCTGTATGCACTTTCCCCCCTGGCGATTTCGCTGGCCATGACCCTGATGCATTCCGCGTCGCTGGGCTATTTGATGACGTTCGATCATTGTCATGGCGACTGCGCTCCCCATTCGCTCGCAGCCAGTCAATCAGTATCGGCACTGGGTTTGGTTGTGTTGCTGGGAACCATTGTGTTGGTGGCCTGGCGTGTAATGCGTGCCGTTACCGGCTCCCGTATGGCAGCGCAGCTATTACACCTGGCGGATAGTGGCTCTGATGATTTTACTGATAGTGACAAAGATGCCCCTGCGTCTGTGCCATTGCTGGCGGCCAATGTGGGCTTTCTTCGTCCCCGAGTTTTTATTTCGCGGCTATTGTCTGACGGGCTTTCAGAAGAACAGCTACGTTCGGTGGCCTTGCACGAACAGGCCCACAGTGTGCGCCGGGATAATCTGCGGTTGTTGCTGGTGGGTATTGTTTGTGGTGGCAGGCATCTGTTAAGTGCCGGGTTGTTGCAGGATTTGCAGCAGACTACGGAAATGGCCTGTGATGATTATGCCGGCCGTAAGGCGGGCAGGTTGAATGTAGCGGAAGCGTTAGTAAATACGGCCAGATTAAAACGTCGTATTGCTGCAAGCCTTGAATCTTCATATCCCCGGTATTCATCCCTGTATCCTTTTGAGGGCCAGGATCTTAAGGCCCGGGTTCACCGCTTGCTGGAGGCGGAAAAACCGGGTCTGCCTGTTGCCGGATTTTATCCGCTTGGCTTTTTGGCGCTGGTTTCCATTGTGCTGGTGCTGGGTCATCCGCTGCATTGCGGGATCGAGTTTCTGCTGGGTCAGACTTTTTAATTCCTTTTTTCATTTTCCAATTTCCATTTTCCTTTATGCAAAAAAAGGCCCCTGGGACGGGGCCACTTGCTTTGCAGCGGGGAGCAAGAAAGTATCAGAGTCGATACAGGTTATAGTCACTTTTCTCCACAACTTCGCAGCTGTTATACGCGAAGCACTTGCGTGTACTGCGGTACTTCTTGTTTTTCGGATCCGGTGAGGGATCCACAAACATGGATACAAAATTACAGCCGTCGGTTTCTTCGCAGAACTTCAAACAGGCCTGGGGCAGGTGGAAGTGTGAGCCCACGCGGTAGTTGGTGGTGGATTTAATGGGGCTGCCTTTGCAGTCTGCCGCTACCGTGGTAATGGCTGCCAGTTCGTCGCCGGTCATGGCGCCGTCGCCACCGCGTACGCGGGGAATATCAAAGCCCAGGTTATGCACCAGGTTATCGTAAATGGCTTCGCCCAGTTGCGCGGCGTAGGCGTTCAGGCGGCTGCCGCGCATAAAGTTGCTGTAGGATTCCAGTTGTACATTGTCGAAATGATCGGGGTGATGATCCGGATAGGGGCGACCGGCAATTTTCTTGTCCTGAAAATCCTTGCTGGAACTGGTGCGCTCAAAGGAACCCCCTGTGGACCAGAAGGGGCCTTTCTGATCTTTCATGGTGGCGCTGGGGAAGGTGGGAATGCCGCGCACCGCCACACCCTGGCCCAGGGAGTACTGGCCTTTGTAGGCGTCCCAGGGACTCAGCTTGCGTTGCTTAAGGCTGTATTCCAGCCGCGATGAACTCATAATTTTCTTGTACTGTTTGCTGTTGGGATCATTCATTACCGCTTCAGGCACATTCACCGTGTTGGCGCTGATACCGGTACCAAAATGGTTCCGTGCCGAGCGGCTTACCTGGCCATGAAAATCGATCTGTAAGCCACCACCCCATTCCTGATAGGCGATATCCCGTGCTTCGCGCACAAAGCTCATAAAGTCATCCCAGGTGGCCAGTAACTCGGGGTGCTGACGTAGCGGCGGGGTGACATGGGCCACCTTGTTGCGCGGACGACGATTCATGTCCATCAGCCCCTTGGGCCAGTTGGGCACAATCATGTGAGGGCGTTTACCGGTGATTTTTTCCAGATAAGCCACGGTGGCCTTGCAGAGTTCACCGGAACCGGAATCGCCCATAGCCACACTCCGTTTGCCGTCACGGAATTCTATAGAAGCTTTTACGGAATCGCAGCTGCCACTGCAGGAACGCCAGCCCACGGGGTAGTTTTCCCGCATGTATTTTGTGATTTGGGATTTGTTGTGAATGCAAACGGCGATAAAGGGCAGTTTGCCGGGGTAGTATTCCACCAGGGGTTTGCCGTCCAGAATAACCCGGCCGGGAATCATGGTGCCCGGCGCCACGGTGCGTGGGTCCAGAGGCGATGCGGCCTGGATATTGGGGGTGCTGAAATCCTGTTGATAATTTCTGCCTTTGTAGGGTTCTCCTGCTTCGGCAATCACATCCCAGGCGTCTTCCTCACTGACCAGCTGGCGATCCGGCAACTGCGGATCATAGGCGCTGATTACCCATTTCTGGTGTGCGCGTAACAGAAAGTTTTCAGCAATGATGGCTGCGCCGGCCGCTGTTGAACCATCGGCTACCGCCATGGCTTTTTCTGTGAGTTTGTTAATCAGTATGTATTCGCTGCCGTCTGACAGCGCCGACGAAACCACCCGGAACTGCTGGGCATCCGTGTAGTTGGCGTCTGCCAGGCTCAGGCTGACGGTATTGTCTGCCGGATTGCCGACGGCAGTAATGGCCTGGCCACTGGCTTTGGCACGAATCAGGTAATGCTCATTGCCCAGGTCTTCAAAGGCCCAGACGGAATCAGTGGCAATGGGCTCTTCAGCGGCTTGCTGGCTGATAGCAGCATTGTCCGGCGTTGCGCTGGTATCGGCTGCCACCATTTGTGAATGGGTGGCGGTGAGGGTGTAGTCACCCTCAAGATCGGTGACCCGTTTGCAGCCGGGCAGGCTCAGTACGCATAAGGTAACGATGGTTATCGCTTGTTTCAGGTTCCACATAGTATTCACCTCTTGTTATTTTGCTGGCGCCTACAGCGACTCGTGTTCCGGGTGATCGCAATTATCGGCGTCATGATCTGCATCACCCGGTGCAACGGTTTCATCCAGCATGGGTATGGTCGGATCTTCTGAGTTGGGGGCAGGTATCGCCTGGCTTGTTACCGTTAACGCTATACCGCCGGCCTGCATCGGGTTTTGCGTGCTCACATAAAGGGTGTCCAGCAACATCTGTTCATCGCGGTCATCGGTGTAACTGCCCAATGGCTGCAGTCGAAGACTGGTGCTGACGCTGGCTTTCAGTGCATCCTTGTGTAAAGCCGTAGGTTCATTCACCGCATACCAGTTGTTGTCATCACTCATCCGGTAAAAGCCCTGATAGGTTCCCTGATCAAAATCCAGTTCCAGTACCAGATCCAGTTTGCCGCTAAAGTCTTCGCTGTTGTGAATCAAGGTGCCGGCATCGGGCTCGCCACCGGCGCCGTGATAGGCGGCCAGATGAATCTGGTCTCGATCGGCGCGGATCAACTGCAGCTCAGCAATCAGTTTGTCCTTCTGATCCTTTTTACTGTCGTGCTGTGTCAGGCCCAGATGCAGTCTTTCGTTTGCCGATCCGGTAAAGTGAAAGCCATCAATGGTGGTACTGACCCAGGCTTTGCCGCGGTTCAGTTCATTCCCGGATGCCGCCAGGCTGAACCAGGTGCTGTTCTTTTTGGCGCTGCTGTACTGGGGGCGAATCACAAGCCGACCTTCGCCATTGGTTTTTACATTACCCCGTGGCGAACGGTTCCAGGGGCCGGGAGTAATAATGCCGTTGCTTGCCAGCTTCTGCATATTGGTGCCTTCTTTTTCATCGAAATCCCATTTCACAATAAAGGGTGAAGGTGCAGGCTCAATCCGTACGGTAAATTCCGTAAACTGGCCGTCTTTGTTTTTTTGTGCATCCAGAAAGGTAACGTTCAGACCGGCCACCTGCATGGTGACGCCGGTGTCCTTGATAATGCCCAGGCGACGGGTGCCCATAAACATGCCACCGCAACCAATGCAGGTGCGCTGGGAATGAATGTACACTTGCAACCGGTCGTTGTAGGGGGCGGATATCCAGATACGACGATCGTTATGTTTGAGTTCTTTCACAAAGGCCATGGGCAGCGTACCGGGTGCGTTCTTTTCTATGGGGCGCAGTTTCCCTTCGAAGTAACCCGCCTGTTCCAGGTAGTCATCAATGCGTACGGTGTCGTGGGGATCGGTCCAGCCCAGGCCGTGCAGTTGCGACGCGGTATAAGCGGGGGCACCGGAACGGCTCATGTTGGAACTGCCGTCGCCGTAACCAATCACTTCGTTGTTGTTCCGGTCCCAGGTGCCGGAGTGGTTCAGGCGCAGCACATGGCCCACTTCATGGTGGCGGATAAACTGAATATTCTGTTTGATATGCACTTTGCTTTTGGAAATAGAGGCGTGTTGTGGCCCGCAGGGAATGGTGATAATGGTGACAAAGGTGCTTTTGCGGCGCGCCCGTTCAGCGGCGTTTTTAGCTGTTTTACAGTGGGTGGTATTGGTGTCCACGGTGCGGGAATCACGATAATCATACGTCAGGCGACCACGGGAAATCTGTTCCTGGGTATTCACAAAACGACGGGTGGCCCGCTGGATGGACGACATGCTGTGGGTGGTTTTTCCCGGCATGGTAACGCGCAGAACTTCCAGGGTTTTGTTACCCAGGCTACGGTTGGGATTGTTATGGTTTTTTACCTCGCGGTTGACGCCTTCATCGTCATCACAGAAGCAGAATTCCTTATCGGTATTTCCCGCCACGGTAATCCCCACAAAGCGTTCGTCCTGCAGGGCTTTGCCATCCTGATCGATAAAGGTGGCGGTTAGTTTGTAACGGGTATTTTCCACCGGCGTCATGGTCAGGGTGCCTTCCGGATTGACTTCACCAATACCGGGTGAAATTTCCACATTCACCAGTTCCACATCATCCCGGGTATCAATAGACCATTGCAGTGTGACTGGATCACCGGTCTGAATCTGGTAGGCATCGCTTTCAAAGGTCATCACGTATTTCAGCTGACAACCCATGGCGGTGAGGAGCGCAAACAGCAGGAAAGGCGTGCCCAGCACGGCACGTAACGTCGTGTTCATAACAGAACCCCTTGTTTTTATTAGCAGCAAAAAATCCAAAGGCACGAACAAGGACTGACCGGAAACTCCGGTGCATTGGAGCAAAAATGCAAAAACTACGCTTGATCGCACAAGAAAAGAGTAGGGTTTTCCACGAATGACGGCATGTCATTTCATGAAAACCCATTGTCAGTAGATGACAGAGAAGCAGAATTAAGCTTGAAAATTAAGTGGATAACCCGTTTTCCGGGCCAAATGGTATAGCTGCCTGCAGGCCAAAAGACGGGAGGCCCGCAGGGGATGGCATTACTTGCGATAGGCGATTTCTATCATGGCCTGCATGCCCTTGGGGGTACCCGGGCCGGCAGCGGCTTTGGAAATCATGATATGCGGTGTCTGGGTGTAGGCTTCCAGGTGTGTCAGCAGGTCAAAGTTTTTCGGCATGGATTCCATAAAAATATGTTCGCCGCCGGCCAGCTTTTTGTAGCCAAACCCCGGCAGTTTCTTTTTATAGAAAGCCACGATGGTGTCGATGCTGTCCTGCGATGCAAAGGTGGCGGCGGGCAGGGTGCTGTTTCCGGCAAAGGCGTTCATTCCCTGGGTCAGGTGCATCATCACCTGACTGTTTTTGTAAACCGGCAGGGTAATCTGATCCAGTGTACCCTGGCTGGCTTTCTGGCTTGCCTGAAGGAACTGCTCCATTTGCGCCATACCTTGTGCCATCTGCTGCTGATGCAGGGCTTCCATTTGCTGCAGCTGGGCTTCGGTGGGGCCGTCCTCACCGAACTGATCCATCAAGGCCGTGATCTGCTGGTCGATGGCATCGTCGCTGGCCACTTCATCAGAATCACCACAGCGGTCAAAGTCCGCTTTGGAGATGCCCAGGTTGCGAATGGATTGTGATTCCATGCAGGCATTGAGCTGGTCTTCCTGTTCCATATTAAAACGGGAAAAGCAGTCTTTCATGGCGCTGCGTGTAGAGGTTTCCAGTCTGGATTCGGAAATCCCCAGGCAGTTGGCGCCGCGGGCCAGTTCGCCGGATTGCTTCATCATTTCGACGGACATGTTAATCATGGGGTCAATATCCGGGTTGGCCTGAACCATGGCAGGCAGGCTCAGGACGGGCGTCAGCAACAGGGATAGGATGGTGGTCTTGTTCATTGTTGTCTCTTCCGTGTGGTAGGTCGGCTGGATTCTAGCAGGTGGGCGGGATACGAAAAACGGTATTTTTCACACTTTTCGGGGCTGGAAAATTGCTGTGAATGAGCGTAGAGAGGAGGCCGGGAAGGTAAAGCGCGAGCTTCACCCGTCAGTTGGCTTCAATGATTTCCTGGGTGAACCGGAACAGCTGTTCGCTGCTCGGATCCACCGACACCCTGATCCAGTGAACACGCCCATCCCCATAGGTTTCCACCCGGGTAAAGTTTTTATGGAAGTATCTTTTTACCAGTGGCGGCTGGTCGATACGGAAGTAATGAGTGTCACCATGGGCCAGCACCACTGGCCTGGTAAAGGTTTCCACATGCTCTTCCAGCGATGTCAGAAATTCAATATATCCCTGGCGGTTTGCAGTACCTCTCAGATTCCTTTCCAGTAAGGGGTTGGCGTGGATCATAATAAAAGCGCCGGCAGCACGGGATTCACGGGCAACGGCAAACACGGTGTCGAGCATCTTTATAGCGGCCTTGATACGCCGTTCAACCTCGGCATCATTCGCGGCGGTTCGTTTGGTAGAGGATCCTTTCTCGAATGGTTCCAGTCCGTTGCCGGATCCCACCACATGAATGGCGGCAAAGATCACCTGCTGATGTTGCCACCAGACGTTTTCCGGAAATTCCGCAAAGCCTTTTATGCTGGCCTGGGAGTTTACCTTCATGGAGCCGCCACCAAGGGTGACCAGCCCCGGCCTGGGATAAAACAGTTCCCTCAGTTTAGCCAGGCGTTCCAGTGGTTGATGCTCGCCGGCGGCGACGAAATGACAATCGGTCCATTCGTTATCGCCGGGGGTAAGTATTACGGGGAGGCGGAACTGGTTGTAACGTTTCAGCCGATCCTGGTACATGGCGTCGGAACAGGGTGTCTTGCCGCTCTTGATATCCCCCGCATGTAGCACCCACAACAAGGATTGTCTGCTGTTTATATCTTCTGCCAAGCGGTCAAAAGGGGCATAGTCTTTTCCTGGCAGCACGCCATAAGGGGTATCACCGATCAGGGCGAATTCGAAATGCTCTGGCCTGGTGTTTGCCTCAAGGGTGCAGGCAAACATCAGCAAGACGCTGGCCAGAATCGGTTGAAATCTGTCGGTGGGCTTGATCATCAGTTGCGGAAAGCCCGGGTTTCGTTCAGCAGGGTGCCCCATGCAAGTTTGTTGGTGTTATCGCGGTTACGCAGACCCAGACTATCGAGAAAGGCGCGAAAACCGGGGTCATCCTCCCCGTAATAATCAACAAAATCATCCACCAGATCGGTGGAAAAGTCATGGAGCAAAAACCAGTTCAAAAACGGAATCTGGCCGTCGGCATCCTGCCATGCAGCAAATACCTGGCGCACGAATTCTGATTGCAGGGTTTCGGAGCTGTTGTTGCCAGTGGAAGAGGGGAAGCCTATTTCCTGAATCACCAGGTCCCGGTTTCCGGCATAACTGAGCAATTCAGGAAAATCCGCTGCAGGTGAATTGGCTGGTTCTACATCGTAGTTATTATCTAGTGGATAGTAGGTGGTGATCAGCACATCATGCTCCGCAGTCAGGTCCAGCCAGTTTTGTACGTCGCTTCCCAGCCAGCCTTTGGCGGTAACCGTAATGCCCACATCCACGCCGGCCAGCCGCGCATTCAGGTGGCTACGTACGGAATTGAAAAAAGACTGGTAAGCGGGCAGTTCAGTAACGCGGCTGTTAACAAAATAACTGTCCACTTCATTACCGATGGAAAGGTAACGCACGCGCCCCTGCAGGTGCGGCAATAATTGATCCAGCAGGTCGGTAAAAGCCTGTACCATGGCCGGGTTATCCCAGGCGGTGTTTTCCAGCCCCTGGGGCACTTCGCGGGTGACCGTGTTGATGACCTGCAGGCCCACCAGTTGGGTAAGGCCTCTGTCTTCGGCACTTTCCATGGTGTCAGCAAATTCCTGCAGCTTGCTTTGGTCGTACTGACCTGTGATAGGCTCCAGATCTGCCCAGTGATAGGACTGAAACTGGCCATTGGCGCCGGTGCTTTCCACCAGATCCTGGGCTTCCAGATAACGCTGCAGTAATTCCTGATCATTAGCAGGCGGTGGATCAGTGTAGTGGTAGGCAGAAATGGAGAATACTCCGGGGACGCTATCGCCACTGCCTCCGGTGGACGCTATATCGTCATCGTCGCCGCTGCCCCCGCAGCCGCCGAGCAGCACACTACAGGTAATAACAGCAATGAACAGGCGATTCCGGGCCAGCATAGGCTCCTCCTTAAAGCTGGGTAGCGATCCGGTGTATCGAGAATTTTTGGGGATCAATAGCTACTGTGTATCAGATGCCGGAAGCGGGGGCAATCCTGTGAGGCGTGACGATAGAGTATGTGGGCGTATTGATCGGGAAGGGAGCGGGGCTTTGCTGGCATTCAATACAGCAAAGCCCGTTGGTCAGGATATGATGGGCGTGATGTTCGGCGTGTTTGTTGATGAAACGCTATTGTTGTAACGCTGAGTTCAGCATCAGCGTTGCATCAACACCTGGGTTTTATAGGCCAGTTCTGTGTGCGGCAGCAGTATCCAGACATTGTTGTCGATCTGCTCGCATACTTCTTTCAACGCAGTGGCAGCGAATACAGCGACAGGAATAACGGCACTGGGTGTTTCCTTTAAGGTGCCTTTGATCATGTCTTCGTAATCGGTAACGACAATTTCGTAGCGGGTGACGTCGTATTGGGTGCTTGGTTCTTCGTTTGGCAGGGCGCGCAGGCAACAGTATTTATCTTTTCTGCGCATCAGGCTTAATGCCTCGTGGTAATCGATATCCATATCAATCATTCGGCTGACTCCGGTGAGTTCTTGCAAATAAATTCCCATAATCAAATCCCTTCCCAATTTTTTAAAATGCAGCTATCTGATGGCGTTCGTAGAGAAAGCATTAATAGCGGCATAGGGCCGGTCACGTAGTTGATCTATGTCAATCTTGGTCCGGCGAGGTTTTTAATTGTTCTCGGACGTGATTGTATGCTCCGTATAAGCGATAGCCAACAGCAAGAACTTTCCGGTCAACAAAAACACAACAAAAAAGCCTGTTTGGTTTAACCAAACAGGCTTTTTTTGCGAGAAAACACCACTTTGGTCAATCCAAAGCGCCTGTTAAATGACTTCGGATTCCTGTTGCTTTTTGGTGGATCTTTGCGCCCGGGTGATGCGTCGGGATTTTTTTCCCGCTGGCCGATCGGCTGGTGGGGCTTCGTATACGGACTGGTACATAACGTTTACGATGCTTTCAGATGTTTTTGGCAGCAGGTAATACATGCTCAGAGCTCCCAGCCCCATGGGGCCGATTTTGCGCTTGTTACGGGTGATAATCATATCCAGCATCCAGTCCACCGCTTTTTCCGGGGACATGGCCGGTGTGTATTTGTAGATTCTGGTGGGCGCAATCATGGGGGTGCGCACCAGCGGGTAGTTAATGGTGGATACAGTAACTCCGGTGTGGGCCAGTTCATTGGCTGCTACCCAGCTCCAGCCTTCCAGCGCCCATTTTGAACCCAGATACGCAGAGAATCTGGCAGGGTTTGCCTGTACACCGACGGTGGACACATTTATGACATGACCGTCGCCCCGTTCCAGCATGCCGGGCATCAGGTTCATGGCCATGCGAATGGAACCGAAATAATTCAGTTTCATGGTGCGTTCATAGTCATGAAAACGATCGAAGCTGAATTTCAGGGAGCGCCGGATGGAACGCCCGGCGTTGTTGATCAGAATATCCACGCCACCATGAGCCGCAAGAATATCGGCACAGACCCGATCACAATCATCCCCATCGGAAAGGTCGGCGGGATACACAAATACCTTGCCATTCTGGCTGCGAATGGCTTCGGCGATGGCTTCCAGTTTGTCCCGGGAGCGGGCGATCAAAAGTACAGTCGCACCGGCGTTAGCCAGCTTGTGAGCGACATTGGCACCAATACCGGAACTGGCGCCGGTGAGTACGATAACCTTGCCATTGACTCTGTCCTTTAGCGCTTTCTTTTTGCGAAAAACACTTTTGAAATTCCAGCGCCAGTGATCCTTTGCCCGTTGTGCGTAGGGCATAACGGTGGGCTTGCGAAACAGCACTTCATCTTTTTTCGATGGGCCCGGTTTTTCTGTTGATGGTGGTATTGCCGTTTCCGGTGCCAGATGTTCGCGCCAGTAATTCCAGATGAGAGGCAGGTATGAATCCAGCGGTGGTGGTGCAATATCAGATCCGGTCAGGGCGGTGGCGGTGTGAGCGCGATCAAACCGGGAGGGGTTGGTTACGTAACCCAGTGCAGCCGGCGCAATGTGCCAGCGGCTCAGCATGTTCTGAACCCATCGCATGCCGGCAATAGCGGGAATGGTTTTATCGGGCAGTGCGCTGGTGACGCCACTGGGGATGTGCCCGATAAAACGCGGTAATTCCCTGCTTTGGGCTGCCGCCATGGTGAGCAGTTTTCCCAGGCTGTAATGTTGCGAATCTGTCAGGTGAAAACACTGGCCATCGTAGCCGGGCAGGTGAGCAATATGCACCATGGATTTGGCCACGTAATCCACCGGCACTATGTTGAACTGGCCGCCTTCCAGGCCAATCAACGGCATGTTGCCGGGCATTAAACGGGAAGCAATATCCAGGAGCTGGAAAATGTAATAGAGGCCATCGGCCTTATCCATTTCGCCGGTTTTTGAATCCCCCACCACCATGGAAGGGCGATAAATGCGGTAGGGGATTTGTGCCTCTTCCCGCACGCACTTTTCGGCCAGGTGTTTGGTGACAAAATAGGGGTCGTTCAGATTGGCGGCTTCCTCGAACATGTCCTCGGTGAAGGTGCCGGGGTACATGCCGGCCACGGCAATGGAACTGGTGTGGTGGAAGCAGCCAACATTAAGACTGGCTGCTGCCTGCAGGGCGTGGCGGGTGCCCTCTACGTTGGTTTTAATCTGCGGTTCTGCCGGTGCGTTCAGGTCGTAAATGGCCGCCAGGTGGAACAGGTGATCGACATTGTCTTTCAGGCGCTGGCGGTCGGTGTCCGTGATTCCCAGATCAGGCTGGGTGATATCGCCTTGCACCGCGATCAGCTGTTGACTGGTGGCGCCCAGTTTTTTACGGATGTTGTCCAGTTTGCTTTCGGAGCCCGCCCGGACAATGGCGTAAATGACTGCATCCGGCTGCTGCAACAGTTCGCGGATAACAAAGCGCCCGATAAAGCCGGTGCCACCGGTGATCAGATAATTCATAAACTTCAATCCCCTGTATTGCTCTGCTGGCAAGATTTCACATTCTGTACTAACGGATGTTTATTCATGGGTTTTGCCAACCGACAAATGATATCAACTATCAAAAACTAACAAGTGTTAGTTAAAATATGGCTGATCTTGATCGATGTCAATTATTAAGTGTTTAATTGCCTGAAAAACGCTGCTCATATAAACTAACGGCTGTATGTTTAAAATATGAGCAAAAGCACATGTCCAGCAAAGCCCGCAAACAGGAATCCAGTGGTGCAGGAAGCCGCGCATCACGCTCTGAGCGTAAGGAAGTGACTCGTCACCGTATTCTGATGGCGGCATTACAGCTGGTGGAGGGGGGGCGTTCTCCAACTGAACTGGGCTTGAGGGAGGTAGCCAGGGCCGCAGACATGGCGGCTCCATCGCTGTACAACCACTTTGCCGATATGGATGAACTGGGGCTGGCGCTGGTGGATGAATGCCTGACCCGGCTACGTTCGCTGGTGCGCACTGCCCGGCGGGAAATGGAGGATTTTCCGCTGGAAAAAGCCTTGCGTATTTTGCTGGACCGGTTTCTTGGCTACCTGCAGGAATACGAAACCGTACTGCGGTTGCTGATTCAGCAATGGTTTAATCCCAACCCCGAATACCGGCGCACCATCCGCCGTGAAATGTCCATGATGCGCCAGGATCTGGCGGAGCACATGAGTCAGTCCGCCAGTACCAAAGGCATTACCAAAGGGGATTTTTCTGCAGAATCCGATGCGATTTTTTCCTTTATGATCACCTATATTCTGAACGTGATGGATATGGACAAGAAAAAACAGGCAGAGCGCCTGGAGTTGCTGGAGCGGCAGGTGCTTATGGTTTTGCTTGGCGGGCAGGCATTGCCGAAGTAACACGGTTGCGGCCCTGTTGTTTTGACTGATACAGAGCGTCGTCCGCTTCCTGCAACAGTTGTTGCCGGTTTTGGGGCGATTGCAGATTGAGCTGGGACACACCGATACTGGCGGTAAGATTTACGGTAATATCCCGGTAAGGGTAGGGTGTCGCTTCTATCGCGCTGCGGATACGTTCACTGATTTCCCACAGTTGGGTTGAATCCGTGTTGGGGGAAATGATGGCGAACTCCTCGCCGCCATAACGGGCAACAATATCCACATCTGTGCGTGTCTGCTCCTGTAACTGACGAGCCACCAGTTTCAGGCACTGGTCCCCCACCAGGTGACCGTGCTCGTCATTAATTTTTTTAAAGAAGTCGATATCAATCAGGGCCAGTCCCATGGGGTTTCTTTGTGCTCGCGACCGTTCATAGACTTCTGCTAATTGCGCATCAAAATAACGCCGGTTAAAGGCCCCGGTCAACGCATCGGTAATGCTGAGCTGTTCCAGTTGCTGGTTCATCTGCTCCACCTGCTCCAGGGCGCCTTTCAGTTCCGTAGTGCGCTGTTCCACCATGCGCTCCAGTTCCAGGTTGGCTTTGAGCTGGGTTTGCACCAGCTCTTCCTGCGCCTCCCGGGTTTTGCGTTCTGCATCCAGCGCTGTGGCCTGGGCATCCAGCTTTTCTTTGCGCTCGTTGTTTACCTGCTGGGCCATTAAAATGGCATGTTCCTGAGCACGATGCCGTTTCTGCCGCTCTATCTGCAAACGCTTGGCCAGGGTAATGGCCAGTAATACCACTTCCAGAGCGGCGCCTACTTCCTGAATATGAACCGTCACCACATTGCGTTCGATCACGCCGTTGATCATCAATACAAACACGCAAGTACCCACCAGCAACACCACCCAGGCAATAGTGAACAGTGGGGCGATTTCATAACCCTTGCGCCATAAATGAATACCAATCCAGAGCCCGGCAATGGGCGACACGATGGCCAATACAAATATGATGGGCCCCAGTTGCGACTCCGGTACAAAAAAAGACAGACAAAAGAGCAGGCTCCAGGTGACCAGAATGGTCATGGCTACCCGGTGAAGCAAGGGGGAAGTGAGTTTCAGTTTCAGCAGTTCATCAATAAATGCAGTAGCCGTGACAAAGGTGATTGCTGCCAGGGTGAACTGGCCGTTGCCCAGCAGCAGCTGGGATGAACCGAACAGGTATTGATGGGCAAATCCCACCATGCAGGCCTGAAAAGCGGCATTGCTGACCACGTAAGCGACGTACAGCAGATAGGCGCGAATGCGGGTAATCATATACACCGCCAGATTGTACAGGGCCATAACTGTCATCATGCCCAGCAAAAAAACATGCAACGTCAGCCAGTGCTGATCGTTAAGCAGAAACGCCCGGGGTTTCCACAAACTGGCACCCAGCAGCATGGAGGTATCAGTGGTTACCCGAAGATAGAGGGTGGTTTCCGCATCAGGCGGCAGTGACACCGGCAGAATAATCATGCGGTGGTTCACCTTACGGTAGGCCACCGGCGTGCGCAGCCGGTGTTGCTGCTGCTGAATGATGTCGCCGTTGTGCAGCAGGTACAGGTCCACGGTGTCCAGCAGGGGAGAATCAAACACCAGGTAGCGCTCGCTGCTATCCGGTTGGGTATTTTTAACGGTTACCCGCAGCCACACCGGTTGGGTGACATAGCCGGTTGGCAGGCGTTTTTGCTGTTCCCAGGGCGGTTTGCTTTGGAGGCTCGTCAGGGTGTGAATATCCGGCCAGTTGCCCGTGTCTTTCAGCCACACAAAATGGGGAGTCAGTACCGTTTCATTCCCTGTCACCGTTACTTTTGCCATTTGATCTGCCATGGCGTTTGCCGGTGCCACCAGCAGGCTGGCCAGCAGGAGCAATGGCAGCAAGCTGCGGGTCAGAGAGGGCATCCACAGATTGTGTTTCCGCCGGTGACTGTTCATCAGTGATGGTTCGGGGCCGTTTTTTGTTGGTTTTCAGCAGCTTGGGTTGATGGCAAAGTGATCAGGCTACTGCTTGAGTATGGACCATCAATCCGGGGCTTACCAATGGCCCAGTATGGCTTTGGGCGCAGCTTTGCGAATCCTGCCTATAATTTTCGGGAAGAAGGAGAATGCCATGCGAATTGCCGTTACTTATACCCGGATTCCCGGCTACGGGGAGCTTAGCAGCCTGCATTTTCAGTATGAGCAGCATAAAAGCCCCCGTGCCAGTTTGTGGATTCATTTGCCGGGGCAGATTGCTAACCGGGACTCTGCGCGCCCCTGGTGGCTGGATTACGGGGAGCAGGCCAGTGAACCGGAACTGCTCAACGAGCAGACCACACGGATCATTATCAACATGATAAAAAGCCTTAAACCGGATGCAGTGCCGGATTTTGGCCACGGGAGCATGGGGAGTGAGGACGACAAAGACACAGGTACTCTCTGTGAGCTGGAGTTTCTGGCGGGGTTTAACCGGGTAAAGTATGTCTGGTGGGAGGACCTGCCGCCCCAGTGGGCGGATTTTGGTTCGATTCTGGCGTTTTTTGATGGTTTTATTGAAGCGCGGCAGCAGGCCCAGGACTAACTATAACCGCAAGGCCACTGTTTACCGGTACCGGTGAATTGGCTATGCTTTGGGGCTCTTTATTCTTGGTCCGTTTCAGAACTCGAATACCAGGGACAGCCATCACAGAGAACCTCATGACAGGACGTGTTCTTTCTATCTATCTGGGCAGCGAGCCCGTTAAACCCCTTCAATCCATGCCATCAGCACAGCTTGAGGCGGGCCGTGGCATAGTCGGGGATCGATACTATGCCGGCACAGGCACATTTTCCGAAACACTGGCGGGCACTCCGGATGTGGAAATGACTCTGATTGCCCAGGAGGAAATCGATGCCTTTAACGCAGTGGCCGGAAGGTCCTGCACCGGCGCGGATTTCCGCCGCAATCTGGTTACCCTGGGAGTTGATCTGAATGATCTGGTGGGTAAGGAGTTCCGCGTGGGCGATGATGTGGTGCTGAAGGGAATGCGTTTGTGTGAGCCCTGTGCCCACCTTGCCGGACTCCTGGGAAAGGAAATCATGGACCATATGGTGCACAAGGCAGGGCTGCGGGCGCAGATTGTTACCGGTGGCGTTGTTCGGGTGGACGACGCCCTGACGCTGTAATGATTAATTCCAGGGCCTAGTCACAACCCAGTTTGTCCGCCACTTCCACAAAGTAGTACAGCGAAAATTCTCCGAACGTGTACAGGGCGTTATCCAGATAGTAGTTGCCCTCGGACACGGCGGATGATTTGCTGATACCGTAACTGATGCGTACGGCACTGGAAATATCGTCCCGGGCTGCCCGGCGCATCAGGCCTACCAGGGATTTTTTACCCTGATCCGAGATGGCATCCGTATTCAGACTGTGGCGGTACTCTTCACTGTTGTTGTCGCCCACGTGGTGAAAATCGTGCTTCACCGTTACCACATAGCCGTTCTTTTTGGTGGTAAAAACAAAGTCGTAGTATTTATCCAGGGGTTTTTCGTATTTTACGCCGGAAAGAAAGTCCACATGGCAGCCTTTCTTGTCTTTAATCAGCTCAAGAAAGGCATTGCTTTTGATTCCCTGGATGACTGCATAATTATCATCCATAACTTTCCAGCGGGATTCACTGGTGTCAAAGAGGGGGTTATCGATAATATCCTGCCGTGAAACCCCGTACGCCGTGGTAGAAAAACACAAGGCCGCGGTTAACATCAGTAAAGATTTCTTCATAGAGCACTCCTGGTCACAATGCACTATATCTTAACCGAGTCAGCGGGGGATAAAAGTCTAAATTGTGGTGAGATTTCAGGGCCCTGGGAATCCGAAGTGCCGGAAGGGGCCCGACAAGGCGGATTCCTGCGGGCAGTTGTGTCAGCTGCCTTCAATACGAAAGCCTATTTTCAGGGCTACCTGGAAGTGGCCAACCTTGTTATCCACAATGTGGCCGCGTGTTTCCGTGACTTCGAACCATTCCATGTTTTTAACGGATTTGCCGCATTCGGCAATCGCGTTCTGAATGGCTTCCTCGATACTGTTTTTTGATGATCCAACAACTTCAATCTTTTTGTAGGTATGGTGATCAGACATGATAACCTCCCGGGTATTGGACTGAATTTTCAGTATAGTACAGGTGTCAACCGCATCTCCAATGAGATCCGGTTAGCTTGTTATGCGCTTAACTGATAGCGAGTAGTGATATCACAATATGAACGAAAGACTGGAAAAAGTATTTCAGCACCCATTGCACCAGCATCTGGGTATTGAGTTTATTGATTCTGAGAAAGGCATTGGCCGGTTAGGAATAACGGCAGGCGGCAATAACCTGAATCCTGCGGGGGCATTGCATGGCGGTGTGGTGTATCTGCTCAGTGATGTGTGTGCCTACGGCGGATTACTGAGCTTGCTGGATGACACCACCGAAGCTGTTACCCACGATCTTCAGATTTCGGTATTGCGGGGAGCGGCTCCCGGTGATCGGGTAGAGTTCAGGTCGGAAGTGGTAAAACTCGGGCGAAGCCTGTGTTTTATCGATGTCAAAGTCAGTGTCGCTGATAAAGTGATTGCGCTGGCCCGGGTTACCAAGAGTCTGGTGCGGCCGCAAGCATAGCAACAGGGCGCTGCAATGAGCACCCTGTTGCTACGGTCAGAAGGGCCTGATTCAGGCGCAGATCAGGCGGGCAGTGTAGCGCTGTCAGGATTACCCCAGATATCCAGCAACTGTCCGTCCTTTCCGAACAGTTTTTCACGCCATTGCTGTTCCAGCGATTTGGTATCGTGCTTGTTGGGGTGAAAACTGCGGGCGGAATAAATACCCATTTTCGGCAGTATACGGCTGATAAAGCCCTTGCGACCAAACAGCAGATCAAGGCCTTTGCGCAGGTCTTTTACATCTGTCAGCGTGCCTTCGCGGCCCAGCAGGTAAAGCCATGCTACCACTGCTCCCGGCAGAATGGTGACAGACACATAGAATGACGCCAGCAACCGGGCCCGGCGACTGTTGCCCACCAGTTCCTGCACATCATAGGCCACGGCTTTGTGTTCCAGTTCTTCCAGCGCGTGCCATTGCCACATGGGCAGAAAGTCCCGGTCGAACTTTCCGGTAAACTCTTCGTCTGTCAGCAGCTCTTCCGCCAGTAGCGCAGTAAAGTGCTCCATTAAAGTCGTGCAGGCCAGCTGTTGTTTTGGGGGCAGTCTTTCCAGTAACTTAAGACCAACGCTCACGGCTTTTTCCGGTACCCGGGTGTCGATGCCCCGTGATTCCAGAAACTCGTTCAGCCGTTCGTGTTCCCGGCCGTGAATAGCTTCCTGGCCGATAAATCCGGATACGGCTGCTTTCAGTTCCGGATCCTTGATTTCGCTGCGGAAGCGACGCACGGATTCCACAAAGAAACGCTCTCCGGGAGGAAAAAATGCAGACAGCATGGCGAGGAAAAGGGACGCGGTGGCGTTGTTATCCACCGGATAGCGCGGTGAGTTTTCCGGTTTGCGGAAACTCAGCTGCCGGGGAGGAATGCCAACGGTGGCGCCCGCCAGGCGGCGCTTTTTTCGGGGATTATTGGCGGCTGTCATTCGGGATCTCTCCTGTAACGTTTACATCAATCAATGTCTCATTAATAATGGTACTTATCAGTCAGGCTCGCTATGTGAGCAGAGATCAACTTTGTGTGAATACAGCTCAAGGTGAGATATGAGGAACTATCAGGAACCGGAAATCCCGGCCTATTACGTGCTGCAGGCCTTGTCGTCCGGGTTTCTGGTGAATTCACAACAGGTACCGCTGGAATCCCTGCAGCAGCCCGATGCCCGGATTCCCCTGCGTTTACTGGACCAGTTTGTACCCCGGGATGAATCGGCCCGGCCCCTGAGTCTGGCCATTAAATTTGCTGATCAGGTGCGTTTGTCTTCCCAGGGCATCCTCAGCATCGTGTTGATGACGTCGCCCACCCTGCGGGATGCGTTGCAGGTGTCCCAGTATGTGCCCCTGCTGACCAACGCAGCCTCGATCAACTTTACCGAATCCCCTCAGGCCGGTTATCTGTTTATTGATATTCATGTGGAAGATGAGTTTTTATCGCGAATTCTGCGGTTTTACGCATTAACCGCCATTCACCGCTTGATGGTGAGCATTCTGGGTTGCCGCCCCGATGTGGTGACGCGGGTTTCGGAACCCCGGCCCGATAACCTGGATGACGATGCCCTGGCACTGATACAGTCCTGGCAATTTGATGCGCCGGCCTGCTGCCTGGTGTTCCCCCGGGAATGGCTGGATCGCCCGGGGCAGTTTGCAGACCCGGTGGCCCATGATGCAGCCCGCCGTGAATGCCGGGACAAACTGGCTGCCGAGCGATTGGCTTCCGATCTGCTGGGGCAGATCAAACATTTAATGGCTGAAAAGGGCTTGTGGGAGCAGGATGAAGTGGCCGCCAGTCTGCATATGTCCCGCAGTACGCTGAAACGCAGACTGGCCCTGCAGGGCACCAGTTTCAATCAATTGCTGAATGACACTAGAAAGCAGAAGGCCATCCGGTTATTGTTGGATTCGGAAATGAGTTTTCAGGATATTGCGGAAGCCCTGGGGTACAGTGATCGCAGCAACTTTTCCCACGCATTCAAAAAATGGCTGGGGGTGGCGCCGGGGGAATTTCGCAAAGAGCTGGTTTAAATTTATCAGGAGTATTAGTTGGGCATGGAGCAGGCAACGGACAACACAACCATTGTTTACAAGCGTAATTCTGTTTGGTGGATCGCCACCTGTTATTTGATCGGCTCGGTGTTGTTACTGATTTTTGCGGTGCTTTATCTGATAGGTATGTTTACCAGCCTGGGGGTGAGCGGGATCAGTGCGTTGCAGGAATCCCACGAATCCCAGCAAATTGAAAGAACCATTGCCGCCAGCATTCACGATCAGGTAAAAATCGAAAGTTTTAATATTGACTCCGCCTCCGGCAGGGCGGAACTGGCCATTGGCATCCGCAACGGCAGTCAGCTGCCGGTTGATGATATCGCCATTGAAATTGCGTATCTGGATGAACAGGGCGCCCCGGTGAGCAGCCAGACCGAACGCCTGCGCGACATGGCCCAGCTGTTCCCCGGTGATACCGGTTATACCCGGATTTCTTACGGTATTGAGGAAGCCAACGCCAGCTACAAGCCCCGCTTGCGTATCGCCGGTTTTAACATTGTGGGCGACGACCCTCTGGAAACCCTGTGTACCAATCGACAGTAGTCCGGTTGGCAATGGCCGGTAATTACCCCGCTAGCGGGCTCATTTTCCGGATTACGCTGACTCGCTGATGGCCGGCAAATTCCAATGGCTTTAATCGCTTGTGTCCATTGGTATACTTCCGGCCTGGTTAGCTTGCCTGCAAGTTGGCCAATAATTACCCCTCACAAACCCCCATCGGCGTGCTTTGATTAAGCAACATGCCTTAACAGGCAGGCAGTTAAACGCAGTCAGTAAAACCAATAATAATGAAATCTGATGGGGTGAATCATGGGTAATAAAACCAATAACGTATCCGTATGTTTTTTTCTTGTTGTCAGTATGCTGCTCACGGGTTGCAAGGATGCGCCGCCGGAAGGCCCGGCCGGCCCCGGTGACTATGCCCTGTGTTCCTATCGCGATAATCTGGACGCCGACGGCTATGCGTCTGCCCGTTTATCCTACCCCTGTGAATCCGATGCGCCTCTGCTGGCGGCCGTTACGCTCACCGGTGGCTACACCAATATTAAAGAGCAAATGTACTGGCTGGCGGATCATTTAACCCGCCATGGTTTTGTGGTGCTCACGGTGACACCCAATAACGTGTTCGGGGGCGTGGATTTCTGGGAGCAGGCCCACCGGGATGCCTTTTATGAGTTGCTGGATGAAAACCAGCGAGCCGACAGCCCGGTATTTGGCCGGATAGATCCGGCCCGCATTGCACTGGCCGGCTATTCCAATGGGGGCGCCGGCGCCATGCGGGTGGCCAATGAACTGGGGAATCAGATTGCTTCAGTGGTGGGGATGGCATCGTTTTTCCCGCAATTCGGTACACCGCAGTTTCCGGGGCTGGCTGCCGATACACTGACTATGGTGGGTACACTGGATACAACGGCCTTGCCGTTCGTGCTGCAATCTGTGTATGAAAGTTTGCCGGATAACGCCCAGCATGCCTTTGTCCAGCATGCTTTTGTAGAATTTCGCTGGGTATCGCATTTTGACTGGATTGCCTTCGGGCGGTTTCACAACAAATTCAAAATGCTGATTCTGTCATGGCTGGAACTGAGCCTTAACGACAATCCGGAATACGAAAGTTACTTATACGGGGCGGAGCATCAGGAGCACCTTGATAGTGGCTGGTACCGCGATTATTTATGGCGTGGTCCGGTGGTGATTGATGATTCCATACCCTGATTTGTTCATCCTGTTTCACCGTTAATACCTGCCCGGTTGCGACTTGCCGGCGTGTTTGCGCAGGTCGTTTACCGGGCCCGCGACGGCCTGATATGCTAGCTGCTTACGGGTTGATAATGTCGGGCCAATGCAGGTGACAGCACAACAATCACTTCCGGATGCAAAGCGTTATTCACTGGTGCCGCTGGGGCTGTTGGCGGCGCTGTTGCCGTTGCTGACCATTCATCTCAGTCTGTTTTTTTCCCTGTATCAGGGGCATCTGGATATCTGTAATCCTTATTGGGTGGCCTGTCACAGTGTCAGCGCCACCGGCCGCCATGGTGTGGCCTATTTTGTTTTTAAAGGCGGCATGATCTGCGCCATGAGTTTGCTGGCGCTGTTCTGGATTGTTAATCATATCTGGTTGCGCCAGACGGTGAATTACCGGCGTGGTGCGCTGGCCTGGCTGGGTATTGTGGCCAGTATCGCACTGATTGTTTACACCCTGAGTCTGGGCCATTCCGGTGGGGCGTTTTATATTCTGCGCCGGGCGGGCGTTGTGACTTATCTGGGGCTCACCTTTATTGCCCAGTCTATTTTCAGCTACCAGTTGATGGGCCATGCCGATAAGATGATTGCCACTGCTGCCAAACGTCTTTTGCGTTTCTGTTTGTGTGTGCTGGGCCTGGCATTATTTACTCTGGTGCTGGATGGGTTACCCATGGTGCATTATGAACCGCTGGAAGACATGGTGGAGTGGATACTGGTGGTGTTGTTGAATCTGCACGCCCTTGCGGTGGTGCGGTTATGGCATCGTGATAAACTGGGTTTTAGTCTGGACCGGGATAGTTAAACAAAAAAGGAACTAGCAATGGATCTGAATCTTTTTAAAACCTATGCCAAATACAATCAATGGATGAACCAGAGCCTTTATGACACCTGCAAAAAACTGGGGCAGGATGCCATCGAACAGGAGCAGGGTGCTTTTTTCGGTTCCATTCTGGGCACACTGAATCATTTGCTGATTGCAGATGTATTCTGGCTGGCTCGCTGCAGCGGGGACAAATCCCTGACACTGATGCAGGATGAAGCAGGTAACACCCTGAAAATTACAGCGCTGGATCAGATTGTGTATGGGGACCTGAATCAGTTATGGCAAGCCAGGCAGCGGCTGGACAGAAACATACTCACCTATCTGGATGGGCTGAACGATAGCAGCCTGGAAAACCTGATCGAATACCGTAATTCCCGCGGTGAAACCCTGAAAAATCCGATCAGCATTATTCTGCTTCACTGGTTTAATCATCAAACCCATCATCGCGGCCAGATAACCACCCTGCTGAGCCAGCAGGGTGTTGATCCGGGCCTGACCGATCTGATTTATATCAAGGATCTGGTGTAGCGGCGCGCACGTCCAGAAACGCCTGGTACATATCGATTTTGCCCCAGCCGAAGACCGGATCCTTGCGGCGGTTGCTTCGGTAGTTGCTGCTGTTGCGTTTCAGAATCTCAAGCAGTTGATTGCGGGAAATGTCCGGATTGGCGGACCAGATCAGGCCGATCATGCCCGCCGATGCCGATACACTTTCGGAAGAGGAATCGGCATGATCCACCACAAAATCGTTTTCCACACCGCCGTGGGAGTTTTTGCCCAGCTCAAAGTTACTGCCGGTGATTTGCGTATCCATAATGCCCGTGGTGCTGATGGTAGAGGGCAAGGTGGCAGGAAAAACAATTTTCACAAAGTCTTTCACAAAGGGCATGGAGGTACCGGCGGCGGAAATAAATAATTTATCGAAGCCGTTAAAGTAATCTATGGCCCGCTCAATTTCATGTACATGAATAACAGTGCCCATGGAGCTGCTGATAATGCGTACGCTGGGGTCTTCCGCCAGCGCCAGTATGGTATCGGTCACTCCCTGAAACTGTGTGGGTAGAAACCAGAACACAAACGGCGAAGCGCGGGTGCTGATCAGGTTAATGTCCGGTGCCATCGAATAAACCCGCTCCGTCTGGCGGGTACCGTGCTCATAAATACTGTCGATATTCTGCAGAATGCCGTAAATATCGTAGGATTGCGGCTGGCTGCCGTCCGGGGTCAGGCTGCTGCCATAGGGGCGGTAATAGCCGCGGGTTTCAAAACTGCCGTCCCCCTGGGACATGTAATCCTCCCAGTCCGGAAAAATGCCGTTATCAATCACCGCAACACCCAGATTCGGGCGGCCGAAGTAACCGAATTCTTCATAGATTCTCGCAACACCATGGCGTTGCATAATATCGGCTATATTGCCGTTTACCTGGCGCACGTAATCCGGATAGCTCAGGGTTTCATTGCCGGGTTCATAAAATCCGGGATTGATGGAAGGATCTTTCACTTCACGACGCCGCGGATACAGCGACTGCATATCCGTTTGGGTGAGACGGTTAAAAATATCTTCCTCGGAAATGGGGGCCAGGTATTTCGGCTCCACAAACTTCACCTGTGGCAGTGCTCTGATATCTGCCAGCACACTGCAATCGAACAGTTCAATGGTGAGAATGGCAAGCCGGTTTTCCCTGCTCACCACCCGGGCTGCTTCGGCGAACTCCGTGGTAATGACATCTTCCAGCGCATCAACCGCCTGCCGGTTGCTGCCGGTATTACCAACGCTGAACGCAGCGCCGAGGGACAACAACCGGTTATTGGCTTCCAGCCCGGTACAAATGGCATCATCCGGTGCTTCGTTCCAGTCGAACATGATCTTGACGTCGGCCAGCGGATCCTGCTGGCTGCGATTACTACTGGTGCCCTGGGCGTCGTTGAACGGATCCTTGCAGCCCCAGAGCTGGCTGGCCAGGATAATTAAAACTACGCAGCGAAAAAAATGAAAAAGCATAGCAATAGCGAACCTCTTGTTATGGTTTTGGAGTCACTATCCGGAAAGGGCATCGTGGGGTGCACGTACTGCTACCAAGCCTGAATCATTTTAGACAGCCCTTTGGATTTCGCTATACCTGAATGGCGCATTTATACAACAGTTTTGTGGTATTTCTGTATAATTCTGAATCAGTTGCGTTTTAATACAGTTATAAGTTCGGGCTTGATTCAAGGGCCGTGATAAGATTGCTATGAGGTGTTTATGCTAACGGGCCTGCAGGCCATTTTGCCGTTGTTTTTTATTATTGGTTGCGGCTACGTGGCGCGACGTACCGTGCTGAATGAATCCATGCTGCCGGCCATTAACCAGTTTGTGTATTTTTTTGCGGTGCCGGCGTTGCTGTTTCGTGCCGCGCGGCAAATGTCACTGGAAGGGATTCTCTACTGGCCGGGGATCTGTGGTTTTCTGCTGGGGATACTGCTTACCCTTGGTGTGTTGCTCCTTGCCAACCGCTGGTTAACACTGAGGTTGAAGGGTGAGGCGCTGATTGTTCACGGCATGAATGCTACTTTTGCCAACTATGCCTACATGGGAATCCCCCTAACGTTCACCCTGCTGGGCGACAAAACCGGTCCGGTAACCGTCATGATCATTCTGCTGGGTAATCTGCTGATTATCGGTGGCGCTCATCTGGCGATCGAAACCCGGCGCCAGCATCGTATCGAACTGCGATCCGTGGGTGTGATACTGAACAATTCCATTGTCCGTAATCCCATTTTTATCAGTACGCTTCTGGGGCTGTGTTTTTCCCTGTTGAACCTGCCATTGCCCGGGGTTGTGGCCACGGCTGTGGGGCTGCTGGCCGATGCAGCCATTCCGGTGGCGCTCTTTTGCCTGGGGGCAGGGCTGCAGTTTCGTGCCATGTCTTCCGGCAAAAGGCTGCTGTCCGCGGTGATTGTCATCAAACTGGTTTGCCAGCCGGCGCTAACCTGGTTGGCTCTCTGGCTGCTGGGTGTATCGGATCCCATCTGGCTGGCCGCCACCGTGCTGCTGAGTGCGCTACCCACCGGAGCACTGGCCCATGTGGTGGCACTGAAATATAATAGCTCGGCCAGGGAAACCTCCCGCACCATTGTGCTGTCCACCTTGTTATCGGTGTTTACGGTGAGTGTATGGGTGGCGCTGGTTTTGCGATAACAATGTCATCGCTTTATCAACAAGGAAAAACTGAAAGGGACAAATCTGAAAGGGAGAAGCAATGAATGCCATCAATCATGCTGCCACGGCATTACTGATCAAAAAATACTGGCCGGATACACCGCTGATACCTGCGCTGGTGTCGGTTCAGCTGATCGAAGTTCTGTGGGTACTGTTAAACATGCTGGGCTGGGAGCGCACGGAATACAGTGATCCGGTTCATTCCCTGGCGGATATTCATCTGGTGCATATGCCGTTTTCCCATTCGCTGGCTTTTACTTTGTTGATTGCCGCGGTGAGCTGGGTTCTGTTGCGTTACCTGTTTAAACGGCCGTCCTGGGCCTGGCCTTTGGCTATCGGGGTGTTCTCTCATATTGCCCTGGATCTGATTACCCATGCCCGCGACATAGAAATCATCCCGTTTCTTGGTCTGCCGGAAGTGGGAACCGGGTTGTATCTGATACCCGTGTCTGCGCTGCTTCTGGAACTGGTGTTTATGTGCGTATGCTGGTGGCTCTATGGAGGCAGCCGCTTTATGCTGGTGGCGCTGCTGGTGCTGAATATGCTGGGTGCGAGCATTTACGTGCCGCAGTTGGTAGGGCCGGAAGTGTTTATCGCGGATTACCCGGCATTTTTTCCACCGGTTATTGGTTTGCATATTGTGTTTGGCTGGGTGGCGGTGTGGTACCTGGTAAAGCGCGAGGAATCCAACGCCCAATAATTATGTGTTAGCCTGTGGGTAACAGGTGTCTGTCGGATTGCGATGGCTATTGCCGGAAATCATGAGGTTATCATGAAACAGAATATCTATTGCGTGGAAATGGAAGTGGGTCACATGGAAGGCAGCCGGCTGCCGGAAGGCTGCGGCGGTGCCATTGTGAATGTATATCTGGGGGCTGATTCGGTGAGAGAGGCTGTGGGGCTGACGGATCAGACCCTGATGATCGACAGATACATGCCGGTAGATACCCGCTCGGTGAACAAGATTGAACTGGAAGAATATGAAGGACCTGACGAGGAAGGTTATCCGGATAAGCAGGACCTGCTAAAACTGCAGGAAAACGGCGGTCTCTGGTATGGGCCTTTCTATCTGTTTCCGGATAATCGTGAAAGTGCGTCTTCCTGACATTGGCCGCGTCAACCGCAGCGGCTAACTGACAGCGCCCCGGTTAATTTTGGCCTGCAGCCCCATCAGTATCCAGTCTTCCACTTCCTGCAAAAAGCCATCATTGGATTGTGACGCCAGATGGGGAAGCAGCCGGCTCCACATATCAAGATTCAGCTGTTCGCGTCTTTCATTTCCGATGCCATCCACCACCACACCGGAGCGGGGCAGGGGAAACTTGGTGACCTGAAAAATAGCGCTGACCCCGATACAGCCCATCATGGTCAGGCTTTCCGCAATCTGCTGTTCCTGCATGCCGGCGGATTCCAGTATCTCTACCAGCTGCTCGTTGAACTTGAGCCATTGCAGGGTAATCCGGTCATTCACCAGAATCACTTCCACCAGCCACTGGCGTTTCTGGCTGGCGGTCCAGAGTACCCGCAGCCATTGCCTGACGGCCTGCTGCCAGTCGGCGTGGCCGAAATCCCCGTCCAGCTCCTCCAGCACCTGATCTGCCATGGCCCGGAGCAGGGCATCGTGGTTTTCCACATGGGAATACAGGGCCATGGGGGTGCAGCCAATCTGACCGGCAACCCGGGCCATGGTCACGGCCTCCAGGCCATGCTCATCTGCCAGGTTAACGGCGGCCTGGACGATGGATTCCCGGGTGTAGCGGGGCTTGCGGCCCTTTCTGGTAGCGACTTGCGACATGGTTGTAATCTACTGTTGATTTTTGTTTAGTATACACCATATACTGTATGGCGTAAATTATATGCTGTATAGCGGAAATTGAATTCTAAACAACGATAAATAGCAACGAGAGAGGGGAGTCACCCATGTACGCTGGAAAAATCCTGGAAGAACGCCACGTAGAGATGGAAGATTTTGATCAGCTGGCGATTACCAAAACCGCCCGTGCCGAGCTGGAAAAAATCAAAGAGCCGCACCGCCGCGCTATTCTGGAAAACTTTATTGAGCACGCCGAAGCCGAATGTACCGGCAACTATGAGCGCCTGATCGAGAGCTGCTCTACCAAGCACCAGACCTATGCGGTGTATGGCTGTTCTGAATTTCAGAAATCCATTCAGCCTCAGGACGTGGAAGGCATGAAAGAGTTCTACCACATGCTGATCGCCTCCAACGTGTACCTGATTCACGGGGAAGTGGAAAAGCTGATCGTGGGCGATGACGGTATCTACGTTGAAATGATGCTGCACCAGCTGTATCCCGGTGAAATCATTCCGGCCGCATTCGGTTTTGAGTTTGGTGAGGAAGGCGAGGTTTATCAGCTGAGTCAGCGTGTTGCCACCGTATTTGTTTTTGATGAAGACGGTAAGGGCTGTGGTGAGCACTCCTGGACTGACGGTGTGACCCGCCCCGAGCAACTGCGTAAGGAAGATCCGCGCAAGGTGCCTGAGCAGTTCTGGAATAACCCTCTGAGCGGACCCCGTCAGAAGCCCTGGGAAGTGGCTACTGAAACCGCCTGATACTGTTATTCTGATTTCTTTGTAGGCTGGGGCCGGCTCTGTCCGGCCCTTTGTCGTTCTTTCCCGGGTCGTTCTTGCCTGTCTTTTTGCTTTTGCCCTTTATCCTTTCTTTCAGTCTTTGAATTTTTAATCTTTTTATTTTGAATCTTTTATATGGTTCCTGTTGCTACCGGTATTTCAGTTTGGCTGAACATTCACTGCAATGTCACAGTGAAATGTTAAACTGTGGGTCCGTTGTGAGTCCTGGCGATATCGGAAGCAAGAACCATGGAAAAAGGCAGTGTCTGGGAAGTTTTTCGGATTTTTCTCAAACTGGGGTGTACCTCCTTCGGTGGGCCGGTGGCACACCTGGGATATTTTCGTGATGAGTTTGTGCAAAGGCGTCGCTGGCTGACAGAAGATGCCTACGGTGATCTGGTTGCACTGTGTCAGTTCATGCCGGGCCCGGCCAGCAGTCAGGTGGGTTTGTGTATTGGTTACGGGCGTGGCGGTTATAGTGGTGCGCTGGCTGCCTGGCTGGGGTTTACGCTGCCTTCCGCCATTCTTCTGATTCTGTTTGCACTGGGCATTACCCGGTACGCCACCTTGACGGATTCCGGTTTGCTGCAGGGCCTTAAAATTGTTGCCGTGGCGGTGGTGCTGCAAGCTGTGTGGGGTATGGGCAGGCAATTGTGTCCGGACAAAGAACGCCTGACAGTCATGGCTGCGGCCGTCGCTCTGGTGTTGCTGTTACCTTCGGTGGCTGCCCAGATGCTGGTGATCCTGTTAGCCGGTATGGCCGGCTACTGGCTTTATCGTCATGACCCGGTCGAACCGAATTCCTCAAGTACAGCATTCACCGGTTTGACCGAAAGCCTGACGCCGGCCGTGGTGATGCTGGGCTGCTTTTTTGTGTTTTTGTTCGGGCTGCCGGTGCTGGCCGGACTGATGTCCGGTGAAACCCTGAAAATACTGGATGGTTTTTACCGCTCCGGTGCGCTGGTATTTGGCGGTGGGCACGTGGTTCTGCCGTTGTTGCAGGCGGAAGTGGTGCAACCAGGCTGGGTGGAAAGCCAGACGTTTCTGGCAGGCTATGGAGCTGCCCAGGCAGTACCCGGGCCACTGTTTACCTTTGGTGCTTTTCTTGGAGCCTCGCTCACCACAGAACTGTCGGGCTGGAGCGGTGGTTTACTCTGTCTGGCGGCTATCTTTTTGCCATCGTTTTTTCTGGTATTCGGGGTGCTGCCTTTCTGGCAGAGTCTGCGGGAAAAGCAGTCAGTTCGGGCGGCACTCAAAGGCATTAACGCCGGTGTGGTGGGGCTGCTGCTGGCTGCCTTGTATCAGCCGGTCTGGGTGGCCGGTATTCATTCTGCTGAACATTTTGTACTGGGCATGCTGGCCTTGCTGGCACTGGCCATCTGGAAGCTGCCCCCCTGGCTGGTGGTGATTGCCGGCGGTTTATCAGGGTGGGCTTTTTCTATATAGTCCGGGTTCAGCCAACACAAAAGTGACCAGGGAGAGGTAAATAGTGAAGATCAGCGATTTCAGTCAGATCAGAGAAAAACTGGGGGAACCCAGGCCGGTATTGCCCAAAAAAATCTATTCTCATCTTAATCCGCAGATGCGGGATTTTATCCAGCGTTCGCCACTGGTGTTTATTGCCACCGTGGATAGTCAGGGTTTTCCCACCATTTCCCCCAAAGGGGATGCGCCGGGGTTTGTGAAGCAGCAGAATGATCACACGTTGCTGATACCCGAAAGAAAGGGCAATAAAATGGCCATTACCTTCAGCAATATTCTTGCTGGATCACCGGTGGGATTGCTGTTTGTGGTGCCCCGGTATCAGGAAGTGCTGAGGTTACAGGGCACCTGCGAAGTGCTGGACGATGAGCAACTGAATCACCAGCTGGCCTCCAGTACGCAAAGCGCTTTGCTGGTAACCCGTTTTACTCTTGACCACGGTTACTTTCACTGTGGCAAGGCCTTTCTCCGCAGTCAGCTGTTCAAGCCGGAAACCTGGGGCGAAGCAGGTGCCATATCCTTTGCCGAGGAACTGGCGGGTAATGCGGGAATCCGGGAAGACGAAAAGGCAGAATTCGATAGCGGTGTTGCTCAACGCTATCGGGATGATCTGTAGCTGGACAGGGATCCGGCATGGATTCTGTTAGCAGCACCGGCCAGCAGTGATTAGCAATAATCAGTGTGGCCGGTGTATCCGCTTATGAAGTAGTGGATAACGGGACAAAGTGATACAGGGATATAGCACTGCGTTTATAAAAACTCCTTGTACTCCGCATCTTCACCTTTGTAGCTGGCCTCCCGATGTTTGGCAAACATCACTTCTTTCAGTTTTTGTTCCTCTTTTTCATCGTAGGCATCTACCATTAACAGGGTCTTGCCCCGTTCAATATCATCATGAAACTTTTCGATATGGTGGTTTTCCTTGGAAATACCGGCGATGCCTCCGGACCAGAAACCGAACGCCGTAAACAGGCCCAGCAGGAACAGCCCGGAATAAAGGTTTAACAGCGAAGCAAAACTGGTGGTGCCCAGGGCTACCGTAAAAAGCAGGCCCGCACAAAACCCCAGCATACCGCCGTAGATTCCCAGATGGCCGATGTCTTTTTCCTCGAACAGGTTGGTCTGGTTAACGCCCTGTGCCTGCAGTTTTACCGGACTCTTGTTAAAAAAATGCAGCTGGCCTTCGTTGATACCGGTGTTTACCAGATCCCGGGAAATATCATGGGCCGGTCGTGCGCTGTTGATCAGAAAGTACATGCGTTTCATCGTCAGACACCTCCAAAGTCAGTAACAAGCCTCTTTCAGTTTAACCGTCAGTTCAGTTTAACCATGCAAATCTGATTCTGAAGCTCATGTTAAGGTTGTGTCTTATCTCATACTGCAAGGATAAGGCGTTGTTTACAGATAAACATAGCCACAAAGATGCTGATGATGAAAGTTCTATTAAACCCTAGAATTTATAAGGAAAAGGAGAGGCGTCAGGCAAGTTATTAATTTGGGGAAGAAATTCCGGAAACCGGAAAATTATAATTTATTTGAATAAGGATATAAGCGAACAGCGTATAGCCGCACAAAAGCAGGAGCCGCAGAACGGCTCCTTTTTAATTTGGGCAGGCCCTGATGGACTAAACATGCATCACGCCGGTTTCTGCCTGTTTAATGCAACAGAATAAAGGAGCACACCGTAGGGTGTTCCAGCCGGGTAAAGCTGTCCAGATCCATTTTGACGATTTCGGTATGGGTTCCTGCATTAAAGGCAATCCAGTCTTCATTGCTCAGGGATTTATCCAGATATACAGGTAAGCCGAACATCTTTCCCAGTGCGGGCATTCCGCCCACTTCGCAAAGTGGAAACAGGTGGGAAAACTCGCTTTCAGCGGCAATACTTATCTGGTCTGCTCCAATCACCTGGCGCAACAGTTCAATATCTATCTGCTCGTGCGCAGGCAATACGGCCATCAGGTAGTGGCCATCGGCTTTGACAATGACCGGTTTGGCCAGCGCATGCCCGGGAACATGGGATGCCTCGGCCACTTCCAGTGCCGTGGTTGCGGGTGGGTGATTATAACACCGGTAATCTATGTGGTGATTTTCCAGGTACTCGGAAACGGTGCGAACAGGCATGACACACCTCCTTATGATTGAAAGGGTTAAGTGATATCACACCCGATAGAATACGCTCGAAGTATGTCAGTGCTAAGGACTCAATGGTTATAACTTAGATCGATCGGGTATATTCACCGCTGTCTGTATTTTGCGAACAGGAGCCCGAAAGTGTGCGCCTGTTGGCAGTGCCTGCATCGGCGAGTTGTCGCTCTGGCACATTGAACTATTATTTAATTGCCAGCTATCAGCAACAGGAATGGACATCTTATGAAAGAATGGCTGCAACAACTTGCCAACCCCTCCTTTATGCCTCACGGACATTGTTATTTATGGCAGCCTGAAATTCTCTGGCTGAATGTCTTGTCTGATATTGTCATTGGTATTGCCTATTTCACCATTCCCGTCGTGCTGGTGACCTTGCTGCTGAAACGCAAGGAAGATATTCCACACGCCAACCTGCTGGGTCTGTTCGGTGCCTTTATCCTGCTGTGTGGTACCACGCATTTTGTGGGCATTCTGGTGGTGTGGTATCCCTTTTACGAATTTCAGGGTTGGGTAAAACTGGTTACCGCGCTGGTATCTATCTTCACCGCCATCAGGCTGGTGCCCTTGCTGCCGGATCTGCTGGATATGCCGGATCTGAAAAAATCCTACGGGGAAGCCAGCCGCATGGTCAGGGAACTCACAGAGAAAAACCAGGAGCTGCAGGCATTCTATGATGTATCCCTGGATCGGGAGGAACGGATTATGGAATTGAAAGAGGAAGTCAATCAGCTGCTGGAAAACCAGGACAAGGAACCCAAGTACACACTCGAGTAGTCACCGATGCGCGATCTGCTGACCATTCTCAGCCTGCTGGTGACACTCGTCTTCGGCATTTTCAACTATCACCAGTTTGCGTCCATTCGCAGCAGCCTGGTGCTGATTGACGAGCTGAATAATCTGCAGATGCAGATGAGTGCCGATCAGCTGGAAGCCCACGAATTCTATCGCCGTATATTTAATGAAAAAGGCGAACCGCCGGAACAGTTTGAGCGGTTCAGTGAAGGCGCTTTCTTTTCCGGCGACTATGAACGCAGTTTTGATATTCTTCAGGGGTTGATTTCCGATCAGTCCCCCGGCCTGATTCCCATGTTACAGAATATCTCTGATGTGCGCCGGGTGTACAACCGCCTGAATTACGATCATGGCTCCAGAGAAGCCTCACTGAAATCCATTCAGGAGTGGCTGGCGCAGGTGGACTCCACCTATGGGGAGGGGCAGCTGCTGGTCAAGGCAATCGTACAGGCGCAGATAGACAGCATACAGGAACGGGTTGAGCAGACCGTTCCGCTGGATATTGCCATGATATTGCTGATTTTTTCTATCTGGTACTGGCTGGGTTATGACAAGCAGAAACGGCACCTGCAGGCCACAATGGCACTGAATCAGGACCTGGAGCGCAAGCAGGCCAGTCTTTTATCGTCGCAGAAGGTTATGGCAAGTATTTATGAGGATATGCGTCAGGAGCGTACCCGTGCCGTTGCCCTTGCCAGTGATAACCAGCAACTGGCGGCCATTGTGCAACAGGCCAATGATGCCATTTTCAGGCTCGACTTTGATGGCCGGATTCTGAGTGCCAACCAGGCCTGTACCAACCTGTTGCCTGTCAGTAAATTTATGATTGGTTGTGATTTCTCGGGCTTTTTTGCGCGTGAGGATCAGTGGTCCATCGGCAAGACGTTGAACGAAATCAAGGCAAGCAGTGAGCATCAAACATTGCATTTAAAACCACTGGATGCAGATGGCAATCACGATGGCCAACAGGTTTACGAAGCCTCTTTTTCCATGCTCAGTGATCACAATGAGAACCTGGAGAACATTGTGGTGGTGGTACGGGATATCTCCCACCAGTATCAGGAAGTGGAGCAACTGCGCAAGATCATATATCAGGCCCCCAATGCGCTGATCATGGTGAACAGTAAAGGTGTGATCGTGCTCTGTAATGACAAGGCCAATCAACTGTCCGGTTATTCAGAAGCCGAATTGCTGGGTGAAGAAATTGAACTTCTGGTACCGCCTGAACTGCATGACCATCACAGCAAAAGGCGCAAGGCCTATATGCAGTTACCCCAGCCGCGGCGCATGGGGGAAGGCCGGGAGCTCAGGCTGCGGCGCAGGAACGGTGCCCTGATCCCGGTGGAAATCGGCCTCAGCCCCATAACCGCGAAGAACCGCAGTTATATTATTGCCTCCATTGTCGACATTTCCGAAAGCGTGAACCAGCAGAAAGCTTTGAACCGTTTTAATCGCCAGCTGACCGAAAAAAACCGGGAGATGGAGCAGTTTATCTACACGGTTTCCCACGATTTACGTTCGCCCCTGGTGACCATTGAAGCCTTCGCCAGGAAACTGGCCAGTGAACTGGAGGGCTCGCTTACCGAAAAGCAGGCCCATCGCCTAAGCAGAATTCAGGCAAATGTGGCTCATATGGAGCAACTGCTCACGGATCTTCTTTCGTTGTCCCGGGTGATCAAGCGGGAACTGGAAGCCCGTGAACTGGATACCAGCAGGCAGGTGGCGAAACTGCTGAACACCCTGGAGGCTGAAATTGCAGAAGTGGATGCCGAAGTGGTGGTGGAGGAACCCCTGTCACCCATCCGCGCCAATGACAGTCTCTTTTACCAGTGTTTGCAGAATCTGGTGGTGAATGCCATCCGTTACCGGGACACCCAGCGCAGGCTCAGGATACGGATTGCCACTGTGCATAAAAATGATATGACCGGACTGGTGGTGGAGGATAACGGTATTGGTATTGATCCCCGTTACCATGCCAAGATATTCGGTATCTTTGAGCGGCTGGAGGAAGGCAGTGGCACCGGGGTTGGCCTGGCGATAGTGAATGCCGTGGTAGACAAACACAATGGCAAAATTGAACTGGCATCGGAAGTGGGTTCGGGCAGCCGCTTTACCCTGTATTTTCCGGATGCGGCAAACAACAGTGTCACGGATGAATCACAGGAAGACACACAATGAAGGAAGCACTGACGAAAATCGAAAAATCCCGCAAAGTGATTGGACTCATTCACAACCCTTTTGCTGCCTGGATAATTCTGGGTTTTTCCGTGTGCATGACGCTGGTGGCATTTCTTGTTTCCCTGCATATTAACAACAAGCGGCTGGAAGAACAGTTTCGCTATCGTGCGAGTGAAATAGCTGAAGCCATTGTTTACCGGTTAAACGCGTATGAGCAGATGTTGTGGAGCGGTGTCGCTCTGTTCCATGGCTCTGATGAGGTGACCCGTTCAGACTGGCAGCGTTTTGTGGCCACGTTGAAGCTGGAAGAGCATTGGCCCGGCATTCAGGGAATTGGATTCAGTGTCCCTTTGGCTGCCGGTGATATTGCCGGCTTTGAGGCTGCCATTCGCGAAGAAGGTTTTTCTGACTTTGCTGTGCGACCCCGTACGGATGCAGGCTACGTGACTGCCATCAAATACCTGGAGCCTTTTGACTGGCGTAATCAGAGGGCTTTCGGTTTTGATATGTGGAGCGACTCCACCCGCCGAGAAGCCATGATGATCGCCAGGGATACGGGTGTCGCCGCCATGTCCGGGGCGATTACCTTGTTGCAGGAAACCCAGCAGGATGTGCAGCCTGGATTTCTGATCTATGTGCCGGTATACCGGGGAGATACCGAGCCCGAGTCCCTGGAGCAGCGCCGGGAGTTATTGCGAGGCTGGGTCTATGCTCCGTTTCGTATGCACGATTTTCTCCGCGGCATTATTGAAACGAACGGAGAAGGTCTGGAGTTTGCCCTGTTTGATGGCAATGACCCCGACAGCGACAGTCTTCTGTACTCGTCGCAGCCTATGCCGGATGTCAGTCGCTTTTTGAACGTGTTTTCTGAATTTGAGTTCAATCTGGAGCAAGCCCTGACAGCTCAGGAAAGAACCTGGACATTGTTTTTCTATAGCGATAAATACGAGCCGGATGATGTGGAGGGTAACCTGCCAACTTTTGTAGCAACCATCGGAATCATATTGGATGTGGTGCTTTTTTATGTCATTCTGAGTTTACATGTGATCGTTCGTCAATCAGATAGAATGGTCGCCAGGCGGCTGCAGATTCTGGTGGATGAAAAAGAACATTTTATGCGTAACGAACAGGAAATCCGTCAGCACTACGATACGTTGAAAGAGCATTCTGCAGCCCTTGAAGCGGATCGTGATGAGCGGGAGTTTCGTGTGATAGAACTGAAACGGGAGGTCAATCAGCTGGCTGACCGTCTTGGAGAAACCCCGCGTTACACTGCCGGGGTGTCGGATGAAAACGAAAAGAGGGTAAGACATGAGGGCACTGAGCATCCTCCTGGCAGAGGACAACGCTGATCATGCGGAACTGATCATTGATTCGCTAAAAGATTTCAATATCGGTAACCAGGTAGAGCATGTGGGTAACGGCGAAGAGTTGGTGGAGTATCTGCAAAGCCGCTCTCATGATAAAAACCTGCTACCTGATCTGGTATTGCTTGATCTGAAAATGCCGAGAATGGACGGCAAAAGCGCGCTTAAAAAGATAAAGCAGGACCCCGCGTTACGCTCGTTACCGGTATTGGTGATAACCACATCAGCCAACCAGGATGAAATAGAAGAATGTTATAACTTTGGTGCTAATAGTTATATAACCAAGCCGTTGCGTTTCGAAGAGCTTAACCGGAAAATTCGCGATCTGAATCTGTATTGGGTGATTACGTCGCAATTGCCTGAATAGCTCTGGATGACGAAACGATGGCGGAAATAAGTCTCATACAAGCGCAATTTGTGTGGTTTTTATTCGATAGGGTACGCCGGCACGGGTTAAAAGCTATAAAGAAGTAATATTAAAAACCTAATTAATCTAAACAAGTGAGAAATATCTTACTTTTTTTATCAACTATATCGTGTACTTTTAATTAGAGACTTTTTGCAGCAGTTTGCAATCAGGATAGCGCCTGCAGGAATTTTTTCTTCGGGATGTTGTCTTTGCTGATGTTGTCTTCAGGAATGTTACGGCTTATTGGTAGAGGGGAACGCAGCACCTTCCCAAGTCTGTAGTTTTATGAAAGCACCTGACAAAGATTTTAATATGGAGTGCATTAACCTGTTCGGCTCAACAGAAACGCTGAGTATTCTGGTTGTTGACGATGATCCGGACTATCACCTGATGATCGAAGATACGCTGGACGACACCCAGCTGAAGTATCAGGCGACGTTCCTGACCAGTGTTCCGGCTGCCATGTCTGCCATTGACAGTGGTGCCCACTATGATGTGATTCTGGTGGACTACCTGCTCCGGCCCAATACCGGTTTTGATCTTTTCACTTTTATCAAGAATCGTAACCTGCGCATTCCCTGTATTGTGTTAACCAACTACGATACCCCGCAGCTGGATCAGGATGCTGTCAGGGCGGGTATTGCTGATCTGATCGCCAAGACCGATGTCAAGCCAGGTATTCTCAAACGCAGTATTCTCTATGCCATTCGCGACAGTCAGCAAAAAGCCCAGCTGGAGTTTCTGGCCCATTACGATCCCCTGACCGGTCTGGTTAATCGCAGCCTTTTCTTTGACCGGCTGGAAACCGCCTGTGCCTATGCCAGCCGGGATCCCGAATATCAGTTCGCGGTGCTCTATATCGATCTGGATTTTTTCAAGTCTATTAATGATACCTATGGCCATGCGTTGGGTGACCAGGTGCTGCAGAAGTTTGCCGATCAGCTCAGGGACAACTTGCGGGAGTCTGATACGGCTGCCCGGCTATCCGGCGATGAGTTTGCTGTGCTGCTTCATGGTGCCACACCCCCGGTGGCCCATATGATGGCGCAAAAACTGCTGATCAGGATGGAAAAGCCTCTTTCTGTCGGTTCTGTGAAAATCTCCCTTACCGTATCCATTGGCATTGCCACCACCAAGGTCAGTGGCATTGACGACAAAAAACTGATTAACGATGCCGACTGCGCACTGTACGCTGCCAAGCGGGCGGGGCGACGCTCCTACTTCCACTTTAATACCAGCCGTTCCAAGGAATTGTACCAGCAGGTGGCACTGGAAAAAGATCTTAAACAGGCTCTGGAAAACAAAGAGTTCGAGTTTTATTTTCAGCCTCAGTTTCGTATCAGTGACATGGCGCTGATCGGTTTTGAAACCCTGGTTCGCTGGCGCCACCCGGATAGAGGGCTGCTTGCACCCATTGATTTTCTGAGCAGTATTAACCGGATTGGCAGCGATAAGCCGTTCACCGACATGACCCTTGAAATGTTCTTTCGTAACCTGCGGGAAATGAAACCTTACCTGGGTGACCTCCGCGTGGCATTGAACCTGATTCCCAATCAGTGTCTGGATGGCAGCTTTCAGCGGGTTTTAATGCAGTATCTGGAAGAGTATGGCGTATCGCCGAAAAATATCAGAATCGAGATTACCGAACATCATCTGATGAGCCAGCTGGCGCGACTTAGGGAGCCTCTGTCGTATTTGCGTAGCCAGGGCATTGAGATTGCGCTGGATGATTTTGGCGAAAAATACTCATCACTGAATGTGCTGGCCAGTCTGCCGGTGGACGTGATCAAAATAGACAAACTGCTGGTTCAGAATGCTGCCACCGAAGACAAGGTAGCCTGTATTCTGGAAGCCATTACCCGCATCTCCAGCGGACTGGAGCTCGTCAGCATTGCCGAAGGTGTGGAAGACGAGCAACAGTTCCGGGTTGCACAGGCTCTGGGTTGTGATGAGTTTCAGGGATACTGGAAAGGTGTACCGCAAACACTGGATGAAACCCTGGCCCGGCTGGAATCCGGTTCCACTGAGCTGAAAAACTGAGTTTACCCCCCTGCGGAACAACGCTTAAAACCCTTATTGCTTCATGGTTTTGCCCGGTGGTAATCCACCATTGCCTTGCTATGCTTACAGAAAGCGACTGATTTTCAGGCCTGTAGTCGTAGACAATTTCTAAATGTTTGGTGCATCTGTTGCCCAGTGTACTAATCTTAAAAAAGCGTCAGGCGCCGGCAAAGGCTGTGGCGAATATCAAATATGGATCAGCTCTATATTCTTGATGATGAAATTGAGTACCTGAACCTGCTGGCACAGTGTGCTATTGGTGAAGGTTGGACTGTGAGCATAGAAAGCGATCCTGTTCGGTTTCTCGAACAAGGCGTACCAATGGAAGGTTTGTTGGTATTGGATCTGGTGATGCCGGACCGGGATGGTATTGAAATTATTCAACATCTGGTTTCACAGCAGTCCCAGGTGAGTCTTATTTTGATCAGCGGTTTTGATCGTCGTGTTCTGGAGTCGGCGCAACTGGTGGCACAAGCCAAACAGATTACAGTGCATGCTGTCCTTGAAAAGCCGTTTGACCTGGCAGCGTTCCGGGCCGCTCTGGCAAAGGCCAGACAAATATCACCATAGTGGTTGAATCCACTTTGGGAATGGAGAGGGAGTTTTCCGACATTGGCGAAGGGTGTAGAGTCTGCTGAATTAAAACTGGATGAAAGGGATATCGAACAGGCCCTGGCAGAGAACCGGTTATCGGTTCAGTACCAGCCCATTGTTCCCTTATCTGATCACCAGACCATTCTGGGCGTGGAAGCGCTGGTGCGCTATCAGCACCCGGATCTGGGCATGGTGATGCCCGGAAAGTTTATGCCCTGTTTTGTTGAGCAGGGTCGCCTGGCTGACCTCACCTATTACGTTGTGCGCCACATAGGGCAGGATTGGAAAACCTGGATGGAGCTGGGCCACGAGCTGAAGGTTTCAGTTAATCTGGATTACTCCCTTTTGGCTGACCCTTCACTGCCCCGGGAACTGGCTTCGATACTGAAAGCCCAGAATATGCCCAGGCGCAACCTCTTGTTTGAAATTGCCGGTATTCCGGATTCCCGTTTTTCCGAAACGGCGATAGAGCAGTTAACCCGACTGCGTTTGAAAGGCTTTCGCCTGTCTCTGGATAATCAGGGCGTATCGCCTCTGGAGCTATCGGCCATTGGCGATTTACCCATTGATCAGCTGAAGATTGATCGCGCCGTTATCTGTGCACTGCGGCACCGGCCACAGGCCCAGAACAGTGTCCGGCAGATTCTGGATGCCGGCTCCCGCTGCGGGGCCGAGGTAGTGGCCGTGGGTATTGAGTCGGAGTGGGCCCTGGAATGGCTCAGACGCAATGGCTGCCAGGGCGGTCAGGGCTATCTGTTCGGGCCATCGCTGGCGCCCGATGCCTTTCGCCAGATCTATCTGGAAAGCCATCAGCGCTGGCGAGTGAGCAGCCAGCCGGATCGCGTGAACCTGCTGGTGGTGGATGACGACCCCCAGTATCAGGTGCTGTTCTTTGAAACCTTTTCCGATACCTATCAGGTGGCTGTTGCCAACAGTATTGCCGACGCCCGTCAGTTGTTTGCCACTCATCAACCCAAACTGTTGGTACTGGATGTCATACTGCCGGATGGCTCCGGTATTGATCTGTGTCGCGAGTTCACTGAGCAGTATGGCAAGGACAGTTTCAGCACCATCTTTATTTCCGGCAAAGACGATGTGGATGTGCGCCTGGAAGCCTACAGCGCCGGCGGTGTGGATTTTCTGCAAAAACCTTTTTCCATGGTGGACCTGGTAGCCAAACTGGCCAGGGCTGCAGGGTCGCAACAGGAACAGCAGCAGATGCAGACCCGGTCTGACGAGCTGCGCAGCGCTGCATTGGGCTCCATGCGTGAAGCAGCCCACTACGGCGACGTGGTTCAGTTCATGAAAAACCTGTTCCAGGCCCACGATGAGCACGCTATTGGTGGCGAGCTGTTCCGCTTTATGCGCAACAAGCAGCTCACCTGTTCCGTGCAGTTTCGTTCACCCCAGTCCAGACTTTGCCTGAATCAGGACGGGGGCACCTGCAGCCCCATGGAAATCAATATTTTTGAGCTGCTCCATGATCGGGGGCGAATTCAGGATTTTAACCAGCGCACTATTTTTAACGATCATCATGTGTCCGTGCTGATTAAAAACATGCCCGACGAAGACGATGAGCGAGGCCGGATCAAGGATTACATGGCGGCCTTGATCGAAGGCCTGGAAGCCCGATTTACCGATATTCTGCGACGGCGCACGCTGGAATCCGTGTCCGGAGAGCTGAATACCCTGGCCCGGGAGCTGGGGCAAAACCTGGCGGATGACAAGGCCCGGAACCGGGAGATGATGGAAAAAGCCAGTCTTGATCTGCAAATGAGTTTCCATTTGCTGGAGCTGACCGAAGAGCAGGAAGCCCACATTACGCGGATTATTGAGTCCATGCACAATAACGCCGAGGAAAGCGAAATATCAGCCGAGCGCACCAGTGAACGGGTGCAGAATCTGGTGGAATTGCTGTCCCGGGTGGTGGACATGAATAAACCGGCTGATCAGAGCCCGTCTCCCGATAAAGGTAATGACAGCATTGAGTTGTTTTAATGAAATCACAAGGTTGGACGGCGTACCTGATACTGGTGGCGCTGTACCTGAATTCAGGATGTAGTAAGCCCGCCGAAGAGGCATTAAGAGTCGGCCATGGAGGGCATATGACCAGTGAAATTCTCGCCATTGCATTGCAACAGCAAATGCTGGATGCAACCGATGTGCAGCCGGTGGGTTTTCCTTCCGATGTTTACGCTCTCAAAGCTTTCCATAATCAACTGGTGGATGCCGCAATTGTGACCCTGGATCAGGCGCTGGTGGCCCACGAAGTCAATGCAGATACCCGTGTGGCATGGGTGCTGGGGGAATCCCTGGGTGCCCATGCATTGGTGGCAGGACCACAGATAGACAACTTGCAGGCGCTGCGCGGCAAGCGGATTGGTATTGAGAGTGAATTGCTGGGTTCCTGGTTTTTGCTGCGGGCCTTACAGCAAGCCGGCCTGGATGTGAATGATGTAACCCTGGTGGTGGTTGATCACGCCCGACAACTAAAGGCATATTCAGAACAGGAAATTGATGCCGTTGTGACCCACGAACCTTTGCTGACCGCGTTAAAAGCCCGTGATGGCAAGGTGTTGTTTGACAGCAGCGACATACCGGGCGAGGTACTTTACGTGCTGGTGGCAGAACACCGTACCCTGTGTCGCAAGTCGTCGGGTTTTGCGACCTTCAGCAAAGGCTGGTTTGCTGCGGTCGGGCATTTGAAATGGCAGCCGGAAAGTGTGCAGGATGACATCGTGGAGCGCTGGGGATTGACGTTTCCCCAGGTGCGGGAAGCATTCAGAAAAATTCGTTTTCTGAGCCGGCAGGAAAGCGAAAAATTACTGACTGCCTTGCCCGACAATTTTACCGAAGACTACCACCATGTGCTGCAACTGATGCTGGCGAAAAAACTGAGGCAGCAACCGGTGGCACCGGATGACTTGCTGTTTAACCGGGGTGGCTGCCCGTGATACGTGTTCCTTTGGCAGTCAGGCTGGTTGTTACCCTGACCCTGGGCCTGGTGGTGCTGGCCTGGGCCATGGTGTTTGCCCTGAGCACTTATCTGGAAGACAAGATGATAGAAGACCAGATCGAAAACCTGCGTTCCAAAATGCTCACGACAGAGCATAGCCTGGAATACCTATGGAGTCGCAGTGATCCCATCGAGATCCGTAAAACCATTGCCATGCTGGTGACCGACCCCCACATTGATGCAGCCCTGTTTGTGGATCACAGAATGCGTGTGGTGGCGTCCAGTAACGAAGCCCATATCGGACATTTTCTTCGTGAGACTGTTGAGGAACCCCGTTTTGAACTCATCCGGGATGCGGTGGGCAACCTGGGTAACCCTTTGAAAACCCACGTGTGGTTGTCGCCGGATCACGCTGATTTGTACGGTATCACACTGATCAGTCTTGGCGGTGCGCCGGGGCCGGATACCCGCAGCCACAAATTCGGCGCGCTTTTCGTTGAGGTGAATTTTGATTATTCCCGCAACGCACTGGTGGCCAGTATTGTGTGGGAATCGCTGCCTTACCTAGCCTTTGTGCTGGCCTGTCTGATGTTTCTGGTGGTGTATGTTTACCGGGGCTACATTCTCAGAATTCAACGGATACGGGGCGTTGTTCAGCAGTTTTTTGAACAGGGCCGTTCCGCGCAATCGGACTTTTCCGGCAGTGATGAGCTGGCGGATCTGGGCAACAGTGTGGTGCAGCTGATCCGGCAGGTCTCGCAACAGCACAACACTATTGCCAGCAAGGAACAGGACCTCAAAATCATTCTCGACAGTATCTGTGACGGAGTGATTGCCATTGATCTTGATGGCAACGTCATGCGCCTGAACCGGGCTGCGACCGCACTTACCGGCTGGACCCATCAGGAGGCGAGGGGTATACCGGTGTCCCAGGTATTTCATCTGGTTTCAGAAGCCACGGGACTGACACTGGACATGTCCTTGCAGGAACAACTGTTCCATGAAGGGGATATCAATGTGGAAGGCGCGTTACTGGTTTCCAAAAACGGCCATAAGGTGCATGTGTCCTATTCGGTATCGCCGATTCTGGAACCCTCCAGTGAATTGCGTGGTGCTGTACTGGTTTTCCAGAATGTCACCGAAGCCACCGAAGCGCGGCGAATACTGGATGAAATTGTCAGGGGCGTGACGGCGGATCCTTCCACCACATTTTTTGATAATCTTGCCCTGAATCTTTACCGGTTGTTTCGGGTCAAGTACGTGACCATTGGCTTGATTGGTCAGGAGAACCGGGACCAGGTGAACACCCTGGTATTTTGTGAGCAAGGGCGCATCAGCAACAATATCACCTATAGCTTGCCCGGCACCCCCTGTGAACAAACGGTGTCCCGGGATATCTGTTTTTACCCCGACAATCTGCAGGCATTGTTTCCGGATGATCAATGGCTGGTTGACAATGACGTGGTGAGTTACATGGGGGCCCAGGTGCGTTCCGCGAAAGGGGAGCGCGTGGGCATTATTTCATTGATGCATGATCAGTCCATGAGTGGTCAGCGGTTTTTTGAGGAAACCCTGAGCATTTTCGCGTCACGGGTGGCTGCTGAAATCGAACGTATTGTGGCGTATCGCAAACTGGAACAGGCTCAGAAACGCCTGATACAGCACGTTAATGCCACACCGGTGGGTGTGATTGAGTGGGACAGGGATTTTCGTGTGATGGCGTGGAATAAATCCGCGGAACGGATATTCGGTTTTTCCCGGCGGGAGGCGATGGGCAAGGGCATGGATATTATCGTGCCGCCGGAATTAAAAGGTTATGTCAGCGAATTATGGCAGGGGCTTACCGCAGGCCGGGGCGGTGAGCGTTCAAAAAACGAAAATATCGACAAGTTTGGTAACCGCTTGTTGTGCGACTGGTATAACACGCCACTGTATGATGATAACAATGAGTTTTCCGGGCTGGCATCCATCATTATGGATGTATCAAGAGAACGCAAAGCGCTGCAGGAAGTGGTAAAAAAAGAAAACGAGCAACGTGAAATCCTGGAATCCATGGTGGATGGTGTAGTGACCATCAACGAGCATGGCATTGTGCTGAATTTTAACAGTGCGGCGGAAAAACTCTTTGGGTATCAGGCTCGCGAGGTTGTTGGCCACAAAGTGAATATGCTGATGACCCACCACGACAGGATTCACCACGACAGTTACCTGTCACGGTTTTATGAAACCGGTAAAACCCAGGTGATTGGCGATGGCCGGGAAGTGGTGGGGCAGCGCAAGGACGGATCTACCTTTCCTTTCCGGCTGGCGGTGTCGGAACTGCCCCGGGGCAGCGATGGACAACGTCGCTTTATCGGTTGTTGTCAGGATCTGACTTTGCAGAAACGTCAGGAAGAGCAAATCCGGCGTACCCAGAAAATGGAATCACTGGGCAAGCTCACCAGCGGTGTTGCCCACGACTTTAATAATATTCTGGGTATTGCCAGCGGTTACGCCAATCTGCTGAATAATCATCTGGCGGAAGAACCCAAGCTGCACAAGTATACCCGGGAAATCAGCAAGGCCTGTGAGCGGGGCGCCAAGCTTACCAAGCGAATGCTGGCATTTTCCCGGGATCAGCTTCAGCAGCTCAGTGTGGTGGATATTAACCAGTTGCTTCTCGAAGAACGGGAGCTGCTGGAAAAATCCCTGACGCCCTCCATAAAGCTTCAGCTGAATCTGGCAGAAGAACTCTGGCCGGTAAGCCTGGATATCAGCGATTTTATTGATGCCATGATCAATCTGGTGATCAATGCCATGCACGCAACCCGGGGGCAGGGCACCGTCACCATAACCACCCTGAACAAAGCGTTAAACAGTGACGAGGCCCGCGCACTGGATCTGGACAGCGGTGACTATGTGGCTATTTCCGTTGCCGATACCGGCGAAGGTATACCGGAAAATATCCGCGCGAAGATTTTCGATCCATTCTTCAGCACCAAGAAAGAGCAGGGCACCGGCCTGGGGCTGAGCCAGGTGTTTGGCTTTGCCCAGCGCAGTCGCGGCAGTGTGGACGTCATGTCGGTTGAGGGGGAAGGTGCGTCCTTTACGCTCTATTTTCCCCGTTGCGGGGAATATGCCCCGGCAGAACCGGAACCCCGGGAAACGGACGAGCCGGACAGTGCGGGCACTGAAACCATTCTGGTGGTGGATGATGAGCCGGCCCTTCGTGATATTGTCAATGAGCTGTTATCAGGTTGCGGGTACAAGGTGTTGCTGGCGGCGGACGCCAGTCAGGCACTGGCGATTCTGGAAAATCACCCGGTGGATCTGCTGTTCAGCGATATTGTATTGCCCGGCATGGATGGATTTGATCTGGCGGCGATTGTGTCCAAAAACTATCCGCGCATTAAAATTCAGCTGGCAACCGGCTCGACCTACCGCGAACGCCCCCTTGATGATAGCGGCAAATCGCTTCAATATGACGTGATACGTAAGCCCTACCATGGGGATTTTCTGTTAAGGCGTATTCGGCTGCTTCTGGATGAGTAAATCATCGGCTGGTCTGTGACAGACTGACGTGCCCGTATAAAAACTCACACTACAGGTCCAGATTATGATTGCGAAAAAGCATATCCGGTTTATTCAAAGTCAGCTCAAGCGGGACGGATTCAGGCCCGGGGTTATCGATGGCATTTATGGCGCCAATACCGAATCAGCGCTGATCCGTGCCGGCGTTAATGATGCCTATCCCAAAAAACGCAAACTGGCGCAATACATTCAGAGCCTGGCAAAAAAGCATCATGTGGATTGCGGTGAGCCCGATGCTTTCTGGGGGCCGCAGACCGAATTTGCCTTTGATCAGTTGTATGAGCTGCTGGAGCTGGATCAGGAACCCCGGATATGGCGGCCCGAAGATATTGAAGCCAATGCCATCAACCCCAACGGCTGGCCCAGGCAAACACCGGAAGACAGCCTGCGGGCCTTTTACGGGGATGTTAATCAGCATCAGGTGCGTCTGGAGTTGCCGTATCCCCACAAACTGGCCTGGAACACCCGGCAGGTGGTGAACAGCTATTTCTGCCATGAGAAAGTTCACGACAGTCTGAAACGGGTGCTCACCAAAGTCTTTGAGCATTATGGCCCCGATGGCATTCGCTCCCTGAATCTGGATCTGTGGGGCGGTTGTCTTAATGTGCGTAAAATGCGTGGTGGCAATCGTTATTCCATGCACAGCTGGGGAATTGCAGTGGATTATGATCCGGAGCATAACCAGTATCGCTGGGGGGCAGACCGTGCTGCATTTGCCCGCCCGGAATATGACGAGTGGTGGCGTTGCTGGGAATCGGAAGGTTGGGTCAGTCTTGGCCGGTTAAGGAATTTTGACTGGATGCATATTCAGGCGGCTGTGCTCTGAACTGGTCCATAAGAAACCTGGGCAATCTGTTCCGCAGCATTGCCCGGGCTTACACGTCAGATATCAATCACATCAAATATCAATCACATCAAATGGAACCTGCGGATTAACATCCGCCTCATAATCAACGCCTGCCACACCAAACCCGAACAGTTTCAGAAACTCGTCCTTGTATTCCTGATAGTCGGTCAGTTCATTCAGGTTGTCGTTGGTCAGCTTTGACCACAATTCCTTGCAGTGGGTCTGAATGTCTTCCCGCAATTCCAGATCATCCAGGCGCAACCGGTTGTTGTCGTCCACTTCCGGGGCCTGGCCGTCCTCCCGGTACAGGCGCTCGCGGAACATGCGGTTGATCTGCTCGATACAACCTTCGTGAACCCCTTCTTCCCGCATTTTCTTGAACACCATGGCAATGTACAGGGGCATCACCGGAATAGCCGCGCTGGCCTGGGTAACCACACTTTTCAGCACGGCGATGTTGGCGCTGCCTTTTTTGTTCTGTAATTGTTTGTCGATCGCATGGGCTGCACGGTCCAGATCTTTCTTGGCTTCGCCCAGTGCACCTTCCCAGTAAATGGGCCAGGTCAGTTCCGTACCTATGTAACTGTAAGCCACGGTTTTACAGCCATCGGCCAGCACACCGGCATCCTGCAGGGCCTGCATCCAGAGTTCCCAGTCTTCGCCACCCATCACGGTCACTGTGGCTTTCACTTCCTCTTCAGTGGCGGGTTCCACTTCCGCTTCAAACAGCTGATCCTTATTGGTGTCCACCGCCGTGGCTTTATAGGTCTGGCCTATGGGCTTGAGCACGGAACGCACCACTTCGCCGCTGTCCGGCAATTTGCGCACCGGCGAAGCCAGTGAGTAAACCACCATATCCACTTGCCCTAGATCCTGCTTGATCAGCTCAATGGCCTTTTGCTTGGCTTCGTGGCTGAAGGCGTCGCCGTTCAGGCTTTTGGCGTACAGACCGGCTTCGTGGGCCAGCTTTTCGAAGGCGGCGGAGTTGTGCCAGCCGGCGGTGCCGGGTTTTTTCTCGCTGGCGGGCTTTTCAAAAAACACACCGATTGTGGCAGCGCCACATCCAAAGGCCGCTGTAATGCGCGATGCCAGGCCATAACCGCTGGAAGAGCCAATGATCAGCACGTTTTTGGGGCCGTTTTTGACTTCCCCGAGCGACCGTGTATATGCAATCTGTTCTTTGACATTGGCTTCGCAGCCAACCGGGTGGGTGGTGGTACAGATAAATCCGCGGATCCTTGGCTTAATAATCATTGATTGCCTCAATTAACTGTTTTCTGAGCAAAATTGTGTGAACAGGCCCTTGCCAGTAAAGGCCCTCAAGCTTAGCCAAATTTGCCCATGGGTAAAAGAGTACACCCCGTGATCAAAAGGAAAGATTGCTACATTTTATGTCGGCTCAATTAGTGTGAACAGGCTCTGGTGTGCTTGCTATACTGGCAGTCCGTTTGAGATCAGCAGGGATGACGTATGAGTGATAACCAGAGCGCAGATCAGTCCGCCGGATACTATCTGGTGTTGAATGCGGGAAGTTCATCAGTGAAGTTCGCCGGATATGCCGCCGGTACCCTGGAATGCCTGTTTCAGGGCCAGATAGACGATAAGGGTGGTCAGGGAAGAAACGACGCGGTGCTGAAAGCAGAGCAGGGCGGCCGGAAAACGGAGCAACCGCTGGATCTGTCCCGTTATGATTCCGGTTTTTTGCCGGTGGCGCCGGTGCTGGAATGGCTGGAATCTGCGGGCCCCAAAGCCAGCCTGTTGGCCGTTGGTCACCGCGTGGTGCATGGCGGCGAGGCATTTCAGGCACCGGTGATTGTGAATGCCGACGTTAGCGCCGCTATTGAATCCTGCCACCGTTTTGCGCCCCTCCATAATCCGGCCAACCTCCAGGGGATTACCGATTGCCAGTCCCGCTACCCCGATCTGCCCCAGGTGGCGGTGTTTGATACCGCCTTCCACCAGACCCTGGATGCGGACCACTATCTTTATGCCGTGCCCCATGAATGGTATGAAAACCTGGGTGTAAGGCGTTACGGTTTTCACGGCACCAGCCACGAATACGTTTATCAGGAGGCAGAAAAGAGCCTGGGCCTGGCGGCAAACAGTGGCGCTTTTATTACCCTGCATCTGGGTAATGGCTGCAGTGCCGCGGCCATTGAAAACGGCAAAAGCGTGGATACCACCATGGGCCTGACACCGCTGGAAGGCATGATGATGGGCACCCGTTGTGGCGATATTGATCCCGGCCTGCCGGAATACCTGTGCCAGCAGCTGGATTGCAGTATTGCCGACTTGACCCGGCAGCTGAACAAGCAAAGCGGTTTAATGGGCGTGTCGGGCCTCACCAGTGATATGCGCCAGATTCAGCAGGCAATGGACGAGGATCACCAGGGCGCAGAGCGCGCCTTCAACATGTTCTGTTTGCGGGCTGCCCGGGCGGCGGCCAGTATGCGGGTGTCCCTTGGCAGTCTGGATGCGCTGATTTTTACCGGTGGCATTGGCGAGCATTCCGCATTGGTACGACAGCGGATTCTGAGTCATCTCCGCTGGATGACAGCGGCCACGGATGATGGGCTGAACAGGGATCATGGCTGGCAATCCGGCGGAGTGATCACACAAAGGGGCACGAGTCCGTCAACCGCCTGTGCCATGGTGGTTCCCACAGACGAGGAGCTGATGATCGCCACACATATACAGCAGTTACTGCAACCATGATGTTATTTTTCGCAACAGGCCAAAGGAGTTTCCTGTGAGTAAAGTTTTGTTTATGGCGCCCACCCGCAGTGGCGTTGGTTTAACTTCCATTTGTATTGGTCTGGTGCGTGCGCTGGATCAGCAGGGCATTCGTGTCGCCTTTCTTAAGCCGGTGGCCAACGGCAAGGTAAGTGATGAGCGGCCGGATCGCTCTTCCGCCATTATCCGCCGTGTCACCCATTTAACGCCGCCCACGCCGCTTTGCCTGGACGACATCAGAGATGACGTAACCGAGGGCGACGATGAGATTGTGATGGAGCGGGTGATTGGTTTGTATCAGCAGGCCATTGCCGATTACCAGTCCGCCTATGGCGATCAGGAAGCCGTGGAAGTGGTGATTGTGGAAGGTATCAGCAGTGGCGGCGATGATTCTCTGGCGCATTTTCTGAATACCCAGATGGCCAAAACACTGGATGCAGAAGTGATACTTGTGGGTTCGCCTGCGGCCAGTTCCCTGGATCAGCTGAATGACGATCTTAAACTGACGGCATCTCACTATGGTGGTGCGGAAAGCGATCGGGTGCTGGGCGCCATCCTGAATATGGTGAATGCCCCCACCGACCGTTCCGGCCTGATCCGTATTGAGTTACTGCGCCCCACGGAAAAGCCGGCCCTGGATGAGGAAACCATCCAGTCCACCTGTGATGTTTTTGCGACGGATAATTTTCATCTGATTGGTAGCATTCCCTGGGAAATTGATATGACCGCCTCCCGGACTGTGGATGTGATGAAATACATCGGCGCCGGCTATTTGCATGAAGGCAACGCCGCGACCCGCCGCATCAAGCATGTGATGATTGCTGCCCAGACCGTTAAGAACTTTGTGCATACGGTGGCGCCGGGCACCCTGATTTTTACTCCCCATGATCGCGAAGACATCATCGCCGCAGTGGCCCTGGGCGTTATGCACGGGCTGGATGTGGCCGGCTTGTGCCTGACCGGGGTTGAAAGCCCCAATCCGGATATTATGGGCTGGTGCAGCCCGGCCATAGAAAAAGGCTTGCCGGTAGCCTGCGTGGATATTGATATCTACCACGCCGCCACCTTGTTACCACGCTACAGCAATAAAGTGGCAGTGGACGATGTGGAGCGGGCGGAAGTGATCATGGACCGGGTGGCCCATTACCTGGAAAAAGACTGGCTGGCAGAGCGCCTGCGCACAGAACGTTCCCGCATGCTGACACCGGCTGCATTCCGCTACGAAATTGTACGCCGGGCCCGGCAGGCCAAACAAACTGTCGTGCTGCCGGAAGGGGAAGAACCCCGCACCATCAAAGCTGCTGCCATTTGCGCCGAGCGGGGCATTGCCCGCTGCATTTTGCTGGGGGATGAAGAAAAAGTCCGCTCACTGGCAGAAGCCAACGGCGTTACCCTGCACGAAGGTCTGGAAATTCGCGACCCCCGCAGTTTTCGGGACGATTATCTTGAAGATCTGCTGGAGCGCCGCAAGCACAAGGGCCTGAGCGAGGAACGGGCCCGCCAGGCCCTGGAGGATAATGTGGTGGTGGGCACCATGATGGTGGTGCATGATGAGGTGGATGGACTGGTGTCCGGCGCCATTCACACCACGGCCAATACTATTCGCCCGGCGCTGCAGCTGATCCGAACCCGGCCCGATGCCATGCTGGTTTCTTCGGTGTTTTTTATGTGTCTGCCGGATCAGGTGATTGTGTACGGCGACTGTGCCATTAATCCGGATCCTTCGGCTGAGGAGTTAGCGGATATTGCCGTTCGTTCTGCAGAGTCAGCAAAGTCCTTTGGTATTGATCCCAGAGTGGCCATGATCAGTTACAGCACCGGTGAATCCGGCCACGGCGCCGACGTGGACAAGGTTCGCGAAGCCACCCGGCTGGCCAAAGAGCGCGCCCCGGATCTGCCCATTGATGGCCCGCTGCAGTACGACGCGGCCATGATTGCCAGTGTGGCCAAATCCAAGGCGCCCGACAGCCCCGTGGCGGGCAAGGCGACAGTGTGCATTTTTCCGGATCTGAACACCGGCAATACCACTTACAAAGCCGTACAGCGTAGCGCCAATGTCATCAGCATTGGTCCCATGTTGCAGGGCCTGAACAAACCGGTGAATGATTTATCCCGGGGGGCGCTGGTGGATGATATCGTTTACACCATCGCAATTACTGCTGTGCAGGCACATTCTGCACGGGCTGTGCCGGAACCGGAATAAACGGGTCATGGTGTGTGCGGGTAATCATCTGAATGGTTGTCCGCCAATGCGCCGGCGCTGGGAATCTGGACTAGAATGACGCTATTCTGGTTTGCACTGGTATTAACTGTAACTATTGTTGGGGCGTTGAGTGAATGATGAAATTATTCCGGGATAAATCCGTAGTGATCACAGGCGCGGGCGCCGGTATGGGCCGGGCATTGGCGTTACGTTTGGGAAGCTACGGTGCCAATGTGGTGGTAACCGACATTGATGAAAATGCGGCTCTGGAAACCGCCCGGGAAATAAAACGCAAGGATGGCCATGCCAGTTATCACTCGCTGGATGTGCGCGATCGGGAGGCGTTCACATCATTACTGAATGGTGTGGTGGGAGATTACGGCACCCTGGATTATCTGTTCAACAATGCCGGTATCGCCATTTTTGGCGAAGTGCGCGATCAGACCGATGAAGACTGGCAACGGGTTATCGATATTAATCAGATGGGCGTAATGTACGGCACCCTGGCAGCCTATGACATCATGTGCCGGCAAGGTTCCGGCCATATTGTTAACACCGCTTCCATCGCCGGACTGACGCCGACACCCCTGTTAACCCCCTACAGCATGACCAAGCACGCAGTGGTGGGTTTAACCTGTTCCTTAAGGGAGGAGGCCAAAGGCCTGGGAGTAAAAGTGAGCGCTGTCTGCCCCGGTATTATCCGCACCAGTATTGCCGACGGAAACTTTTCCCGGGCCAGTCATTTTCCTGATCCGTTCGGTTTTATTCAGGAAAAACTGAAAATCAAACCCATCAGTGCGGACGATGCGGCCCACTTTATTCTGAAAGGCGTGAAGAAAAACGAAGCCCAGATTATTTTCCCCACCCATGGTCGCTCGCTGGTGCATTCCTATCGTTTTCTTTCCGGTATCTCCAGCAGCTTTCATCAGGTTGCACTCAAGGTGTATCGCCGGGATTACCGCCACCAGTAAGTTGTTCCCGCCGGACGTTATTCACGGGCCTGGTGAATAACGTCCAGAATAGCGCTGATGGTTGGCCCCAGATTCAGGTAGTCATAATCTTCGGTGACACCGGTACGGGTCACCACCAGGTTTTCTGAAGGAATCACAATCACCCGCTGGCCCTGGTGGCCGGCAAAATAATAGGTATCGTGGGGCAGCTCGGGCCATTCATTGCCACGGCTGTTCAGCCAGATCTGGCCACCATAGATATCGGTTACCGGCGATGGCTGGGTAACATAATCAATCCAGGCGGAAGACACCACCTGCTGCCCGTTCCATTGCCCCCGTTGCAGATACAGTTGCCCCAGGCGCAACCAGTCGCGGGGTGTCATAAAGCCATAGGCGCCGCCGACAAATTGCCCGGCAGCATCCACTTCAATAAAGGCGGAACCAATGCCCAGTTTGTGGAAAAGATTTTCCTGGTAAAAGTCGTAAGCGTTTTGTGCAGTGCCACCCGCCAGGTCGTGAACAATTTTCGCCAGCAGGTTGGCGTCGCCGGTGCTGTAGTTAAAGGTGGTTCCCGGTTCGTGCTTTAACGGCTGCGAAGCCACATAGTCAATCTGATCTGCGCTTTCATACAGCATCCGGGTTACCCCGGACTGGGTGCCGTAATCCTCTCCAAAATCCAGCCCTGATGTCATATGCACAATATCCCGGGTGGTAACTCTGTCTTTGGTGGTGCCCGCCCATCCGGGAATGGGAGCCGGCGCATCCAGATCCAGGCGGCCCTGATCCCACAAAATACCAATCAGGGTACCGGTGAGGGTTTTGGTCATGGACCAGCCCAGCAGCGGTGTGTTCTGGTCTGCGCCCAGCGCGTAGCGTTCGCCAATCAGCCGGCCGTTGTAGGCCACCAGTAACGAGGTGGTGTTAAGGGGCACCTCTTCAGGTTCGGTAAAGGCCAGTTCCATGGCCGCCGCCAATTGATCTTTGTCCAGTGCCGGTAATTCGCTGGTGTCTGCTCCCGCAGTGCCATGGGGCCAGGGTAATTCTGCAGGCAGCACCGGTGCCGGCAACGGGGTTATTGTGTGGGCCTGCAGGTCCTCGATTTCCCGGTCCACCAGCAGGGTGCAGCCCATGCCTTCGCGATACAGGGCCCGGCCTTTCAGGTATTCATTCAGAAAAATATGCTCGCCCACGGTGACATAGCCAAGGGCTGCGTCGATATCGATATCCCAAATCAGCGGCAACGGCTGGACTTTGGGGGCAATAAAACGGGATTTGATCAGGCTCTCATCCAGGCCGCTGTTGAACAGATAGGAGCACAGGTACTTTGCGGAAAAACCTTTACCTACCGCTAAATCCTGTATCCTGTCACAGCCTGTGAGTGTCAGTATCAGGCCAGACGTTATGATCAGTTTTCTTGTCAGGGTGGTGAGTGTAAGCTGTTTCATAAAGGGCCTTTTTATTATTGTGCTGCTTTTATTATTGAGCTGTTATAGTGCTGCCAGCTTTATAACTACTACCGTCAACCAACGTAGTACCATCAGTACAGGCCCCGATCAATTGGCTGCAGTGACCGGATTAACGGCAAACGGGCCAACAGTCAGTTTTTATGGATATCAGCAGGCATTCAGGAGGAATCATGCCAAGCATAAGATTGCCCAGTGGCGTAATACACTATCGAGAACAGGGCGAGGGTGCGCCCATGTTGCTGTTACACGCCAACCCTGGCGACAGCCGGGATTACGCCGCGGCTATGCCGGTACTGGCGGAACATTACCGGGTACTGGCGCTGGACTGGCCCGGCTACGGGGATTCGGACATTCCGGAGCAGCCGGAATCGGTGAATGCCGATCTGTTTGCTCAGATGCTGGAAGAATTTGTGACCGCCAAAAAGCTGGACCGGGTCATTCTGGTGGGGAATTCGGTCGGTGGCTTGTGCGCCGTCAAGTTCGCGTTAGGCTTTCCGGAGCGGGTCAGCGCGCTGGTGCTGGTATCACCCGGTGGTTTTACTCCCCATAACCTGCTTACCCGGGCTTTCTGTCGCATGCAGGGCAGTCTGTTCTCCATTCCGCCGCATTTGTGGGCGAGCCTCTGCCTCAAGCGCCGCAACGAGACTACCCAAGCCATGGTGGATCGTGGTCGCCATGACCATCGGCAGTCACAGCGGCTGGCAGTCAACCGGGCCATATGGCGCAGCTTTCTGACCCCGCAGGCGGATATCCGGGAGGATGCCAAAGGCATTACCCAGCCGGTACTGCTGCTGTTCGGCAAGTCCGACCCGGCCATTCCTGCCACCAAAGACGGCAAGCAGGCCCATCTGTCCATGCCCCACGCCCATCTGCATATACTGCCCTGCGGCCACTCTGCTTTTGCCGAGTTGCCAGAGGAATTTTGCCAGCGGGTAATGCGATTTTTGAACCAAGAGGTTAGTCTATAGGCCGAACCACAACAGCGGGCAAAAGAATGAATATAACAAAATGGCTGGTGGGGCTGATTCACAAAGTGGTGAGCAGCCTGGACACCGATGCCCTGGGAAGCGCCATCAACGATGCGCTGCGGAAAAACCCGGAATTTGTCGCCAACGTCGTAGGGGCGCTGGACCCCAAACCCATTGCCAAATCCGTGAATGAATTATTACGGGAACACCCGGAACAGATCATGGATCTGGTGGCGGATATTGATACCCGTTTTGTGTCGGCATTTGTGAACGATCTGCTCACCCGACGGCCCCGGTATATTTCCTATCTGCTTGAATCCATTGATCCCCGGTTAATCGCGAATACCGTGAACCACTTGTTGCGGGATCAGCCGCAGTTTGGCTCCCGGCTGATCAGCGAACTGGATCCCAATTTGCTGGCACTGACCGTGAATGGCTATATTGATGAAAACCCGCGCTTGTTACCGGATCTGATACAGGGCCTGGATGCGGATGCTTTAGTGGCACTGATGGAGCGCATCCGCGCGGAGAATGCGCCTTTGATGGACCGGTTAACCGATGCCTGGCGTGGTGAAACCGCCCGGCCGCCAATAAAGGAAACGACACATGAACAAAGGTAATGAAGGTGCAGCGTTATTCCTTGGAGTCTTTATTGCTGCCGGACTGGTGGTGATGGGGTATCTGGCATCATCGGCTGCGATTGATATCAAGGAATATGAACGTTCCGTTACGGTAAAAGGCTTGTCGGAACGGGATTATCCGGCCGACACCGTGATCTGGCCGATTCAGTTTACCGAAGCGGATAACGATCTGGGCAAGCTGTATCATTCCCTGGATGTCACCACCGCAAAGATTCGCCAGTTTCTGGAAGCCAAAGGTATCAGGAAAGAGGCAATTTCGGTAGGCGCCCCGGCCATTACCGATAAATCTGCCCAGCAGTGGGGTAACGCCCCCAAAGCCGAATTTCGCTACACCGCGGTGCAAACGGTAACGGTTTATTCGCAGAACGTTGAGTTGGTGCGCAGCGTGATGACCTCTCTGTCGGAGCTGGGCAAGGAAGGCATCGTATTCAGTGGCGGTAATTATGAAACCCGCCCGGAATATATTTTCAGCCAGCTTAATGAGGTGAAACCGGAAATGATCGAGGAGGCCACCAAAAAAGCGCGGGAGGTGGCCATTAAGTTTGCCCAGGATTCCGAAAGTCGCCTGGGTAAAATCAAGCGGGCATCCCAGGGCCAGTTCAGCATTAAACCTCGCGATAATAATAATCCCCACATTAAAAAAGTACGGGTGGTGTCTACGGTTGAATATTATCTTTCTGATTAGAGGTTGCTGACGATGGGATTTTACGACGACAAGATATTACCTCACGCCATTGATCTGGCCTGTTCATCGCCGCCCATTATGAAATTGCGGGAGCAGGTAGTGCCGCAGGCCCAAGGGGAAATTCTTGAAATTGGCATGGGCTCCGGCGTGAATATTCCGCTGTACCAGCCGGATAAAGTCAAACTGGTATGGGGACTGGAACCGTCCCGGGGCATGCGCGAAAAAGCCCGGCCCCAGGTGGAAGCGGCGCCCTTTGAAATCCGCTGGCTGGACCTGCCCGGCGAGGAAATCCCTCTGGAAAATGAATCTGTGGATACAGTGCTGCTGACCTATACCCTGTGCACCATTCCCGACTGGCATGCGGCATTGAAACAGATGCAAAGGGTACTGAAACCCGAAGGCAGGTTACTTTTTTGTGAGCACGGCAAGGCACCTGATCACGGCGTGTTGAAATGGCAGAATCGCCTGACGCCTGTCTGGAAGCGTCTGGCGGGTGGTTGCCATCTTAACCGACCCATTGCCGAATACATTGAAGAGGCGGGCTTTGAGATTGAATCGCTGGAAAACCTGTATGCCCGAAAAACGCCTAAATTTGCCGGCTATATGTACTATGGCTGGGCTTCCCGTGGTGAGCTTTGAGTTAAACAATTAGCGTGCTTGATATCTATGATTCTGGGTTTTTTTGTATTTATGGGGGGCTGGTTTATTCTTGTGGGAGCACAACCCGCCAGCCTGATAGTGGCGGTGCCCACGTGCCTGCTGGCCAGCTTTTCCTATCAGAAACTGGCTGGCTCAAAAGGCCAGTTCAAGTTTGATATAGTCGCAGCGACAGCTTTTATTCCTTACTTTATAGTGCAAACTCTGGCCGGCACTTTCAATGTGGGTCGGTTGGCGCTGGATCGCCAGGCCAGCCGTCGACATGGGGTTTGCTATGAGTACAGTACCCGCCTGCAGCAACCGGGGGCCAGACTGTTTTTTTTCAATTGCATCAGTGTGCTGCCGGGTACGCTTGTGGTAGCTATTCGACCTGAGCAGGATAACTGCATTGTCATACATAGTATTGATGATGTGAATCTGGGGCAGGAGGAACTTATACGTTGTGAAAACAAGGTTGCTGCGATTTTTAAAGAGACTCTTGGGGAAACACCATGTACTTGATGATTCTGCTTTTGCTTGTTGTCGCCATGCTGATCGGGTTGCTGCGTATTATCCAGGGGCCGGCTGAAACAGATCGCATGCTGGCAATTCAGCTGTTTTCCAGTACGGGCATTGCCATGTTGCTGGTTATCGGAGAGTGGACCGATAGTGCCAGTGTGCTCAATATAGCGTTATGTTTTGCCTTGCTGGCGCCCATTACCATCACCGCCTTTATGGGCATGATCAGCAAACCTCAATAGCTTCAGGCAGTGCTATGGAATACCTTCATTTTATATTGCTATGGTGTGGTGCGATGGTGTGCTGTGTTGCCAGTATTGGCCTGGTGCGTTTTCCCAATACCCTCTCGCGATTGCATGCACTTACCAAAGTGGACAATGCCGGTCTGGGCCTGATTGTTCTGGGGTCGCTCCTGTTGGTGAATACCTGGGTTGATGCAACCAAGCTGCTGTTGATCTGGGTGTTGGTGCTGTATGGCAGTGCTACATGCAGTCACCTGATTGCCCGGCATCATCATCGCCATAACGCCGCCAGGCCCAAGGCCGGTGCCGCGGATACTGCGGGGGGAGAGCAAAGTGAACGCTGATCTGTGGATCAATGTGATTCTTGCATCAGCTGTGGTGTTGTTTGCATTCCTGAGCTTGTTTGCCCGCCAGGTTTTTACCAGTGTGGTGTACTTTATCAGTTTTGGCCTGCTGGTCAGTTTGTGCTGGGTAAAACTGGGGGCCATTGATCTGGCAATCGTGGAAGCCATCATCGGCGCCGGTATAACCGGAGCACTGAGTCTGATTGCCATAAAAAGCCTGCCAGGTGTAGATAGCGGACCATCAACGCGGCCCCGTGAGAGCAAGATGACTGCAGTGGGTATCAGCAGAAAAATCTATCTGGCCTGGCTCACTTTGCTGGCTATTCTGGTGGGAGCGGTTCTGGTTTATCAGGTAGTAACGGATTTTGGAAATGTCCGCGGCTTGTACCGTATAACCGCAGGTTCCATCGACGCCAGTGGTGTCAGTAATCCAGTAACCGCGGTTCTGGTGAACTACCGGGGTTACGATACTCTGCTGGAAATGGCCGTGTTTCTGCTGGCGTTGATTGTTGTCCGGTCCAGTAATTCAGATACTCACGCGGTCAGCTTGCATTTGACGCCGGCGGGGCCAGTAGATAGCCCATTAGTGCGAAACCTGGTGCGATACATGGTACCGCTTGCGGTGTTGATGGGGGGCTATCTACTGTGGATAGGGTCATCTCAGCCCGGTGGGGCCTTTCACGCGGGTGCCTTGTTGGCCAGTGCTGGCCTGATGGTGCGTCTCACCCGGGAAGGGCTGGATAAACCCCTGCAACATTCGTTTACCCGCTACCTGGCCAGTGTCGGTTTTCTGGTGTTTTTACTGGTAGCTTTCCTGATGCTGATCTGGCAAGGCAAATTATTGCAGTATCCTGTTACCCAGGCGGGGGGCTGGATTTTATTGATTGAATTTTTTGCCACTGTGTCTGTGGCTGTCATCCTGCTTCAATTAATGAATGAACATATTGGACGTCCCAAAAAGGAGTCTGAACAATGAATCCGGTAGTCATATTTCTGGCGGGTGCTGTTGCGTTGTTACTACTGGGGCTGGTCGGGATTGTGTTGGTACAAAGTCATATCAAGCGGGTACTGGCAGTTAATATCGCCAGCGTCGGTGTGTTTATGCTGTTAATCTCGCTCTCTCATCGAGATATGCCCTACGGTCTGGATCCCGTGCCTCAGGGAATGGTTTTAACGGGAATCGTGGTGTCAGTGGTGTTTACTGCCCTGGCATTAAAACTGATTGTGCTGATCAATACCAGGCAATCCACCGACAACCACTAACCAGATTTGATGTTTTATGCTGACTGAGCAGGCTTTGTTCGCGAATAATCTGCTGCCACTGATAGCTTTATGGCCGGTTTTCGGCGGTGTGATCGCCTATCTGTGTCGGGAACCGCTGGTGCGTTGGTGGTGCCTTTTCATTGCGTTGGTTAATGCACTTGGCGTTATCTGGATGTCATGGCTCTATGCCGTTGCAGAACAGCCTGTTACGCATACCCTGGGCGGTTGGGTGCCCCCGTTGGGCATTGTTCTTGTGATTGATGGTTTGTCGTTGCTGATACTCTGGCTGTCAGCGGCGGTACTTTTGGGAGTGACTCTCTACAGTTTTTCATACCTGAACGATAATGCCCATTTCTGGCCAGTGTTGCTGTTTGCTGTTGGTGGGCTCAATGCACTGGTTTGTTCAGGCGATTTGTTCAATGCCTACATCGCCATCGAAATTCTTACTTTTGCCGCGGTTGGGCTGGCGGGCTGGGGGCCCGGTACCGCGAGTAAGAGCAGCGCGCTAAGGTATCTGATTACCAGTGCTACCGGATCAGTCTGTTATATCCTCGGTGTGGCACTGTTGTATTTGCAGTATGCCACGCTGGATATGGCGTCGCTTTTCGGTCTGTTAGAAAATAACCTCACTACCTGGCTCGCCTTTTCCATCATCAGTGTCGGTCTGATGATGAAGTCTGCATTGTTTCCGTTTCATTTCTGGTTGCCGTCTACGCACGCATCGGCCATCTCACCATCCAGCGCACTTCTGTCAAGCCTGATCGTCAAGGCACCTATCTATCTTATGATCAGGTTCTGGATGGAATTGTCAGCATTGCCCCAGTTCAATGTGTGGTTGGTGTTGTTTTCCCTGCTGGGTGCTGCGGCCATACTCTGGGGTGGTTACCAGGCGCTGCTGTCAGAGAAAATCAAAACTCTGATTGCATATTCCACTATTTCTCAGGTGGGCTATATCTTTGTGGTGATATCGCTGCTGCAGCATCGAAGCGACATGCTGGCGCTATCGGCATTATATTTTTTTATTCTGTCTCATGGTTTGGCCAAGTGTGCGCTTTTTCTGGCGGCGGGCAGTATTGTCAAGGCTGCCGGCCGGGACGACCTGCAAGGCATTACCGGTGCGGCTACCCATATGCCCTTGACGATTGGAGCGATTGCGCTTGCAGGTGTGAGCCTGATTGGTTTGCCTCCCAGTGGCGGTTTTGTCGGTAAGTGGATGTTGCTGAGTGATGCGATTGCCCAAGAGCGGTGGTGGCTGGTTGTTGTGGTTTTTATTGGTACGCTGGCGGCGGGTGCTTATGTGTACCGTATGATTTCGCTTGCCTTTAACCGGGAGCAGGAAATTGCCACGGCTGAATGCTGGAAAAAGGTTCCGCTGTTAATGCAGGTGACACCGCTGGTGCTAGCATTAATGTCGATATTGATCGGGTTTTTTACAGCACCGATTCTGCAGGTTTTGCTGCAGGATTATCCTTGATATAACGGTTGTTGATATGGATTCCAACTTTTGGTTGCCTCTGATCATCCCGCTGATTTCTTTTGTCACTGGTGGTGTGATCTTTTTTATCGGCGAGGAACAGCACCGGCTCAGAACCCTGTTTAATCTTATTGGTGCAGCAGCCGGCCTTGTGCTGGTAGCGCTGCTTGTGGTTGGTGTAACGCTGGGAGAAGTCTATGAATTCAGGCTACCCTTGCTGTTTAACATTGATCTGGTATTGCATGCGGATACCTTGTCGCTGCTGTTTGTGACGCTTTCCAGCCTGCTGTGGGTTGTTACCACTATTTATGCCGTTGGTTACCTGGAGAAAACACCGCACCGAAGCCGTTTTTTTGGTTTTTTCAGTCTGTGCGTGGGAGCCACACTGGGCATTGCATTAGCAGGCAACCTGGTTACCTTTCTGATTTTTTACGAACTGCTCACCATTGTGACTTATCCTTTGGTGGTTCACCGGGGCAATCCGGCCTCATTGCGTGCCGGCCGGATTTACCTCACCTACACCATTATCGGTGGAACTGCACTGCTTGTTGGGGTGGTGTGGCTGAAATCTCTGGTCGGCTCGCTGGATTTTGAAACGGAAAGTGTTCTGCTGAATGCTGGTGTGCCCGACTGGACCCTTACTTTTATTTTTGTGTTGCTTATCGCGGGGCTTGGTGTAAAAGCCGCTCTGGTGCCTCTTCATGGCTGGTTACCCGAAGCTATGGCTGCGCCTGCTCCGGTGAGCGCGTTGCTGCACGCCGTCGCTGTGGTTAAAGCCGGTGCTTTTGGCATTATTCGGGTGGTGCAGGATGTTTATGGAATTGAGCTTGCCAAGGAGCTGAACCTGCTGGAGCCATTGGTTATATGGGCAGGAATCACCATTTTATACGGGTCCATGCGGGCACTGTCGCAAAACGATCTGAAGAAGCGTCTGGCTTTCTCTACGGTGAGCCAGGTTTCCTACATCGCACTGGGTGTTGCCATTGCCACGCCGTTGGCCATTGTCGGGGGCATGGTGCACCTTGTGCATCAGGGGTTAATGAAAATTACCCTGTTTTTTTGTGCCGGAGTGTATGCCGAAACGCTGGGAATACACCGGATTTCTGAAATGAATGGGGTTGGGCGACGTCTTCCCCTTACTACGCTTGCCTTTACTGTCGCTTGTCTCGGGATGATCGGCGTTCCGCCAATTGCCGGTTTTGTTTCCAAGTGGTATCTGGCGGGAGGTGCATTGTCCGGAGGTTATTTCTGGGTGATTGGTGTGTTGCTGGCAAGCAGTATGCTGAACGCTGCTTACTTCCTGCCGATTCTGTACCGCGCCTGGTTTGTGACCCCGGATACCGGCTGGCGTCCACATCATCACGAAGGAGCTGGTCAGAAAGCTGCAGAACCTGGTGTGCATCCGGTATTGTCAGAGGACGGTCATGATCAGTCGCGGTTTGAAGCAAAGCCCATGTTGCTCTTCCCGCCAGTGCTGACGGCGCTACTTGCTCTGTTTGCCGGGTTGATGGCGGGTTTTGAATGGAGCCCGCTCAGTTGGGCAATGCTGATTGCGGAAGTCAAACTTGGTCATGCGCTGCCGGTATTTTTTCCACTGACCTATGCAATTGAACACTGGCTTGTTTTGCTCGCGCCGCTTGCTCCCTTGTTCGCAGCATGTCTGATGCGTTTTAAACCAGGGAGTGATAGGGCTTCGGTGTTGGCCTTGCTGAGTTTTGCGCCCGCGCTGTTGCTCGTCATCACGGGGCCCGTTGCGGAGGTGCGCTTGCCGGATTTTCTTCTCGGAGCACGGCTGGCGCTGAACGAAGATAACCGCTGGTGGCTGTTGTTGACGGTCGTCATCTGGAGTTTGGGCTTGCTCTACAACCGGAGCTACATGAAACACCAAAGTGACAGGGTTCAGTACTGGTTCTTTTTACTACTTGCCGGCACTGGCAATCTGGGGCTTGTGCTCGCGCAGAACGCTCCCACCTTCCTTACTTTTTTTGCCATGATGGGATTTTCTTCCTATGGGCTGGTGGTATTCAATCGCAGCGATGCGGCTTTCCGGGCAGGGCGCTGGTACATTCGCCTGGCAATTGCCAATGAGTTACTGGCATTTACCGGGCTTTTGACGCTGGCCATCTTAAAAATGGGCTGGTTCCCCGAAGCTGATGCCGATCTGTGGGGCGTGATCGCGGTGGCCTGCCTGGTATTCGGGTTTGGTGTAAAGGCCGGGCTGATGCCTCTGCATATTTGGCTTCCATTGGCGCACCCCATGGCACCGACTCCGGCCAGTGCGATTTTAAGTGGCGCAATGATCAAAGCCGGTGTAATTGGCTGGTTTCGGTTTATCCCTGAGCCAGGAGTGCATTTGGATAACCTGGGAGATCTGGTGATCCTGCTGGGGATTGCCGGCTCGTTGGTGGCAGCCTTGTGGGGGTGCCTGCAGAGAGAAGCAAAGGCGGCACTGGCCTATTCCAGTGTCAGCCAGATGGGACTGCTAGCCATGTTACTGGGACTGGGGATGCGTTACCCGGCGTTCTGGTCCCAGGCCAGTTTGTTCGCTCTAGTCTTTGCTTTGCATCATGCTATCAACAAGGCAGCCCTGTTTTTTACGGTTGGTGTTATACAATCCGCTTCATCCGGTGCAGTTAAAGGTCGTCTGCTACTCCCGGCCCTGGTGCCTATGCTGGGATTGGCTGGGGCGCCATTTACCAGTGGTCTGATTGCGAAAGGGTTGTTAAAGCAATCCGTACCTTACGATGGCACCTGGCATTATCTGGGAGGGTTATTGGTGTTCGGCTCCTTCCTCACGTCTCTTTTGATGCTGCGTTATGCGTTTTTACTGTGGCGTTTACCCTTGTCAGATCACGGCCATGTCAGCAGGCCCGGTATGCTGGCAACATGGTTGATGTCGATTCTGTTATGTTCAGTGAGCCCCTTTCTGTTGATGTCGATATGTCAAACCGCGGGACTCTCGGAGTCGATTCTCTATCCCTGGAGTGGTATGAGCCTGGTGCCTGTTCTGCTTGCGCTGATATCCGCGGGTGCTGTATTTATGCTCAGTCGCCGGGTGCTTTTTGTTGGCAAGCTGCATATTCCGCCAGGCGACCTGGCAACCCTGCTTGAATGGCTAGCGGAAAAAATCAACCGCTTGATCGGTGCTGTTCCGATGGTGCCTGTTCACAAGCTGGATGAACTGGGGCGGTTAGTTGTGCAGGGATTACGGTCGGTTCGTTTTCGGGAACAGATTGCCTATGAGATTGGCATGCAGGTGTTCTTTCTGGCGCTGACCGCGGCGATTCTTTATGGGTTCTGGCACTACCAGCTGGTGTCCTGGTAGCCTTATCGTGGCTTGTTTATTTGCTTCGCCAGGTTTTTAAAAGCCGTTACGGCGGTGCGGTGGTTGTCGGCCCGGTGAATCAGACAGGTTTCGGAACGACTCCAGCGTGTCGGTAACCGGTGTACTTTCAGACTGTCGTTGTCAGGAAAGCTATCCAGCAGGCTGCGGGTGACCAATCCCACGCCCATACCTGCCGCTGCACAACTCAGCAACGTATGATAGGAGCCAATTTCCACTACCCGTACGGCATGTTCTTCCTGTGCAAGCCATTGCTCCAGCCGTTGCCGGTAGGCGCACTGCGGATTGAATCCCAGCAGTGTGGGAGGGCCTTCAAGGTCGCCTGGCTGGCGAATGGCGCGGTGATGCTTGTGGGATACCATCACCAGGGTTTCTTTGATTATCGGCGTGCTGATCAGACGTGAGTCCCGTGGCGGGTCTGCTACCAGCCCGATATCAATGTCGCCATTTATCACCTCCTGGATAAGTTTCCCTGTAGGGCCGGTCTGCACCTTGAGTAATACCCGGGGGTAGCAATGATGATAATCGCTAAGCCAACCTGCCAGGCGGGTGGCCGCCACGCTTTCCATACTGCTGACCGACAAGGTGCCGCCGGGTTCGGTGTCCTGCAGTTCACTCATGGCCTGGTCGGCCAGATCCAGAATCTTGTCGGCATAGGCCAGTAGCTGGCTGCCGGCGCCGGAAATCCTCAGCCGGTTTCTTTCCCGCACAAACAGAGGCGTGCCCAGCTCCTGTTCCAGCTTTTGAATGCGTGCTGTTATGTTGGAAGGTACCCGGTGCAGTTTGCCGGCAGCGGCACTGATGCCGCCTTCCTCTGCCACTGTACGGAATACCTGTAGATCTGACAGTTCCATAGATTGACCCATTGGGTATCAATAGTTTATTTCACTTAAAGTGAAAGGTGGCTTCATTATTATTCAATATTAATGAATGATCAAACTTGCTAGTCTGGGCTCCGTGTTGAGTGGCCATGAATGATTTATGCATGAATGAGCTATGCCTGAATGAGTTATAAATGGATCGTCAATAGTGGAGCAAAAAGTGACACAGCTGATTAATCACGGAAAAGGATCAGGGTACGGGTTTGCCCTGATTGCGGTGGCCATCTGGACCGGCTTTATTCTGGTGTCCCGTGAGGGGGCCACCAGCACACTGCATTTCAGCGATATAATCGCCATTCGCTACGGGGTTTGTGCGCTCCTGTTGCTGCCTTTCTGGTGGTTCTTCCAGCGGTTTAATTTTCTCAGACCCAGGTACCTGATCAGCGGCTTGCTGGGCGGCCTAGGTTATGCGCTCTGCGCATTTCAGGGTTTTGCCGGGGCGCCCGCATCCCACGCTGCGGTTTTGTTGCCGGGTACCATGCCCTTGCTGATTATTCTGGCCAGTGTTGCCATCAATGGTGAACAGCATAGCTTGACGCACTGGACCGGTGTGGCTGTGATTTCTGCCGGTATTGCGGTGCTTGTCATGTCACAGGTGTTCGCCACCGGTACCCCGGGCGCAGGGCAGCTCTGGCTGCTGCTGGCCGCTTTGTTCTGGTCCCTGTTTTCTGTGTGCATTCGGCGCTGGTCCATTACACCGGCAGAGGCGGTGATATCCCTGGCACTGGTTACCGCACTTTTTTATCTGCCACTGTATTTGCTGATTTCTCCGGGGCGCCTGCTACAGGCTTCGCTCAGCGATATTGGATTGCAGGCTTTCTATCAGGGCGTACTGGCTACCATTGTGCAGATGTATTGCTATGTGCAGGCGGTTCGGTTGCTGGGGCCGTCCACTATGGGGGCCTTTATGGCGCTGGTGCCGGTGCTGGCGGGTTTGCTGGCAACCCGGGTGTTTGCAGAGCCGCTGACCTGGCCTTTGTTGGTGGCCATGGTGTTGGTAAGCGGTGGTTGCTGGCTGGCAAACAATAATCTTGTTCAAAAAAGGAGAGAAGAATGCCTTACGTCAATATCAGAGTAACGGAAGAGGGGGTTACCGCAGCACAGAAAGCCCAGCTTATTAAAGGCGTAACGCAGCTGCTGGTGGATGTGCTGAATAAAAACCCGCAAACGACTTTTGTGATTATCGACGAAGTGCCCACCGACAACTGGGGCATAGCCGGTGAGCCTGTTACCCGGCTGCGGCAGCAAACAACATCCGGTTAAAGCGACGACCAGGGAAAGTTGTAGGTAGCCATAACGCCGTTGTTTTCATCCTGCAGGAAGCCCCATACCGTTATGCGTTCAATACTCACACCGATTAATCCGGCAAAGCCTTCTTCTTCAGTGACGCCGCCGCCGACTTCGAAGGACAGTGGCGTGCTGAAGTTTTTCGCGATGCTGCGGTAGCTTTCCGACAGTTTGTCGTAGTCGTCCACCAGTTTGGCGTATTTCTGCTGTAGCGATGCCCATTTTTCGGAGTGGGTTTCAAAATCCTGAACCAGATCGCTGGATTTGTTCAGTACGCCTTCATAGCGCAGTACCAGTTGGTAGTAGTTTTCCTTGGCGTCATACAACTCTTTGTAGCGACCGTTCAGCTCGTCGATAGTGGCCTGCAGTTCCTGGTTTTTCTGCCTGGCTGCCTGGGCTGCGTCCCGGGCCCGCTGATACAGATTACAATCGGGTATCACCGCATCCGGTGATACCACGAACACTTGCTTGCCGTTAATGGTTTGTGCTTGTAGATCGCTTTTCTCCACCATCTGAAAACATTCTTCCGCCTGGGCGGGCACTGCCGCCAGAAAAGCCATGACAAGGCAGGTGGATAGCAAGGTACGGATCACTTTGCGATTCAGGGTGGCGATGGCGGTGCTTGTCATGTGTGTTTTCCTGTTTCAGAATTCCGGGTTATTGAGTGGCAGCATCCAGTTGCCGGGTGGTTTCACCGATTTTGCGGGTAATCACCGGCAGATCATCAATCACGGCGTTGATTTCTTCCGATTCCTTGCGGAGTGTTTCAATTTTCTGATCGAATTCATCGGGAGAGAAATTATCCTGCTCCCGCAGGCGTTCCTTCTCTGCTTTAACATCGCTGATTTCCCGGTTGAGTTCCTGGGAGCGGGATTTTAACTGATCCAGTTCCTGGAGCATTTCCTTGCCCTGGTTTTCCAGTGCCTTTTTTTCCTTTTTCAGACGTTCCCGTTCTGCTTCCGCCTCTTTCCATTTCTGGCGGAAATAATAGTTTTTGCCGATCTGGTACAGGGCAATGGAAATACCGCCTGTCAGAACGTGCACCCGTACCTTTTGGGGCAGGTAGCCGGAAGCGGCAAACAAGAGCCCGAGCCCGATCAGAATACCGGTTTCCTGGGTAACCACATAAACCGCCAGGTCCCAGGCGTTGTTCTGAACCCAGTCAATGGCTTTGCTGAACCAGTTCATAGTGACCTCTTTTTTTGCTTAACAGAATGGTGTCAGGAAAGTGTAAGTTCATACCAGCCCGGTGGATTTGCGCTTTCTGCGGGCCCGTTCCAGGGCCACAATAAACTTGTGCATGGGGCCGGCGCCCAGGCCCATCATAATGCCGGTAATAAATAACCCGATGCCACCGTTCAGCCACTCATTGGCCAGTACCGGGGGCAGCTCTTCGCTGGCGGGGGTGGCGTCTCTGACCAGCTCAAACACGTTGATATCAGTCACGAACACAAACACCAGCCCCACCAGAATCGCGACGGTTTTGGCCAGATACTTCATAAAAATGGTGCGTACCCGGTCGGTGGATACTAATAGACTGCCTTTGTAATTGGGGTCTTCACTGAACAGATACTGGGATACCAGTTTGAGGTGAAAATCTTCATATTTGCTGTCGGTGGTTTTGGTATTGATGCGGCTGTAGAGCTGGTTGGCAATACGCCGGGACAATTCATTCCAGTGTTTATAGCGACCGGTTTGTACTTCGAACACGTCATAGAGTGCCTTGATCAGCTCAACCAGGCGCTCGATAAACAATGCCAGCAGCAGCGTTCCCGAAAGCAGGATAATGGCGTTTTCCATAAGCGGGCTCCTGAATTAATAATGGTTAAGCGAATACGTAGGGCAGGTCTTTGTATTGTTTTATTTCCTGCTGGGCCTTGCCCGTTTCCCAGCTCTGGTACACGGTTTTAATGCACTGCTGAAGCTTTTCATGGGGAAAGTTTGACCCGGGGCAGGCGGTAGGCTTAACCAGATAATGGGGCATGATGCCGCTGCTGAAATCCAGCGGAATCTGGTAAATGTGTGCCCACAGGGCAATTACCCGGGCGCCTGCGGCGATCTGGGCTTCGGTGGGCTCCTGGTTACCGAACTGGCCGTTGTAGTTGCTGAACTGGTCCTGCCCCTGAGTATGAAAATTACCATGAAAGGCAATGCCCAGGCTTTCCTGGTTGGCGCCGTAGGCGTGGTTGCCCACCCGGTCCCAGCGACAGAAAAACTCGATCTCGCCGTCGGGCATGATGACGCAGTGATAGCCGGTGGACCATTGTTTGATTTTGGTGATTTCATCCACAACCGCCTGAAAACTGTTTTCGTGGTGCATGGCCGTATGGTGATACACAACTTTGGTGGGGTTACCGGGGCGCAGATTGCGGTTCTGCAGTTTGTCCCGGTCCACGCCGCCATCGTAGTCAATGGTAATCAGTCTGCCCTCGCGTTTGGTGGTGGCTTCGGCTAAAGGCTGAGTTTTCTTTTTGGCTACCGGTGCCTGCCGTTGTCTTTCTTCCTCAATGTCCACCCGGCGGGTGGTCAGGAACCGCAGCAGAACATGAATGGGCTGGCTGCCGCCGCCAATAATCAGCCCGGTCACCAGCGTATCCATCAACCGCTGATCCCGGAAGGATTCAAAGATCAGTCCCACCAACCGCACATCAAAGGCTTCCGCCGCTGCAATCCCCAAACCGGCCGCCGCCAGCTGCAAGAAAGCCCGCTGTTTAATCTGGGTCAGGCTGGGGGTGGGAATGGGGAACACCTTGATGGCGTGATGCTGTTCAAAACCTGCTTCGCTTTCATCCATGTCTTCCACCTGCGCCGGCTGGCGGCTGGGAATTGCCGACAGGTGTGCCGGTTCAATGCTGGCGGCGAAGTCGGTAATGCTGCGATTGGTTTTATAAACCAGCAGCGCCTTTTTCAGGGATTGAGCGCTGTCGTAGGCTTCTTTGAGGGTGCGCTTTACCTGCTGGCTGCGTTTGCCTTCATCGCCCCGTTTGCTTTCAAAATCTGTGAAATGCTTGAACACTTCCAGAATACGTTCGATGACCAGCGACAGACCTGCTGCCACTGTCAGGGCATAAATAACAAGATCAATGGCACTGCTGGCCTGTGCGGCATCCGGCATATGGGGTCCCTCTGATTGCGCAAAAAACCTAACAGCATTAAGGATTACAGAATAACAGCAATACTGGCAATGTATCTCGACAAATTATTTTCGTTAGTGCAAAAAGTGAACGTTCCTGGGCGGGTAGAAAATGCATGAATAGGAATTTGTCAAAAATCCAGTAGACTATCCTGTTTCACGTTCCTTAATTTCCGGAAAGGCAATTCATGAAGGTAATCGGCATTATATTCGGTATTCTGGCAGCACTGTTTATTCTGTGGATGGGATTTGGATTTGTCTGGTGGCAGAACAATCATGAAGAAGTTAAACAACTGGTGGATCAGGCTTTGGTGGAAGGCGAGGAGATCGGCCGGGATTCTACCGACGAGGAGTGTCTGGAGATTTACCTGGGTGTGATGAAAGATTGTGGTGAAATGACCTGTACCATACAGAATCAGGTGTTTCTGAAAACCTGCCTGGAACACAGTGCCCCCAGCGCCACGCTCTGTGCTGCCGCTCCTGCTAAAGATGAACTGATTGATCTGGCCTCCTGGGCCACCGAAATCTGCCAGGACCATGGCGTAACCAATCCCAATTGCGCCGCCGGTCTGCAGGAAGTTGCCCTGTACTGTGTGGGGTCCGGGCCGGAATCCTGATCTGTGTCTTTACTGTTGCAATTATCCTGGTATTACCGCCGGCAATGGAAACGCTATCTGTCCGCTATTCTGATGCTGGCGGTGGTGGCGTTGCTGAATCTGGTGGCCCCCTGGCTGGTGGGTTCGGTGGTGGATCATATTGCCCAGCAAACCCTGACCATGGACATTCTGCTGCGGATTGTGGGTTTGCTGGTCGTCAGTTCCCTGGTGATTTATGTGCTTCGCTATGCCTGGCGGCTGTTGTTGTATTCAGCCTCCTACCGCCTGGGATCCTTGTTGCGGCAACAATTGTATGAACACTGGCTGCGTCAGCCCGCTGCCTTTTTTAACGAATACGGCTCCGGGGATCTGATGGCCCGGGCCACCAATGATGTGACTGCCGTGGAAATGTCTGCCGGCGAAGCCGTATTGGCGCTGGTGGATGGGGTGATGGTTGGGCTGCTGGTGCTGGGCATTCTGTTTGTGGTGATTGACTGGCGCCTTGCAGCCCTGGCGTTAATTCCCTGGCCGGTGATGGCTTACAGTTTCTGGCGGATCAATAACCGTTTGCACGATGCCTTTGTGGATGCCCAGGCTCGTTTCAGTGATCTGAATGACCAGACCCTTGAACAGGTCAGTGCGATCCGCTTGCTGCGGGCCTATGGTTTGGAAAACCTTGCCTGCAGCCAGTTTGATCAGGCGGCCGGTAAAGCCCGCACCGCCAACCTGAAAGTGGCCGCATCAGAAGCCCGCTATGAACCCGTGATTTTTCTGACCATGGGCGTTTCTTTTCTGATTGCCCTGTCGGCAGGTGCCTGGTTTATCAGCCGGGATGAACTCAGTGTCGGTGACCTGACCCGCTTTACCCTTTATATGGGCCAGCTGATCTGGCCCATGTTTGCCTATGGCTGGTTATTGAATCTGATGGAACGGGGGCGGGTAGCCTACGGCCGTATTCAGGCGATTCTGGAGACGGCGCCTGCCATTCGCTTTCAGGGGCAAAAAGATCCCGGAGTTGAACCCGGATTACGCTGGCAGATTCCAGCGTTTTCCTATGGCGAACACCTGCCCCCGGCGCTGCAGGATTTTCAGGGGCAACTGGCGCCGGGGCAAACGCTGGGAATAGTCGGGGAAACCGGTGCCGGCAAAAGCAGTTTTGTACAACTGCTGGGGCGATTGTATGAAGCACCGCAGGCAGAGATCACCCTGGGGGATATTGATATAACCGCGATTGAAGAGTCCCGGCTGCGCCAGACCATGGCTTTTGTTCCTCAGGAATCTTTTCTGTTTTCCACCACCATTGCGGAAAATATTGCCTTGGGAAAACCGGATGCCACACAGGAAGAGATTGCCGCAGCCGCTGCGCTGGCTGCTGTTGATGACGATATTTCGCGTTTTCCCAAACGATACCAGACCCCGGTGGGTGAGCGGGGTGTCACACTTTCCGGTGGTCAGAAGCAGCGAATTGCCATTGCCCGCGTCATGTTGCTGGCGGCGCCGGTGGTGATACTGGATGATGCGCTGTCGGCAGTGGATGTGGAAACGGAAAAGAAAATTCTCGCCAACCTGAAAAAATCCCTGGCCACCCGCACCACAATTGTCGTGAGCCATCGGCTGTCGGCGGTGGAGCAGGCCGATGAAATTATTGTGCTCAAACAGGGGCGACCGGTGGAACGGGGCACCCATCGGCAACTGATGGCTCAGCAGGGCTGGTATGCAGACATGTACCGTTATCAGCAGCTGGAACATATGGTGGAAGAGGGCCGGTGACATGGAAGACAGATTAACCGACAGCAGCCCTCCACGTCTGAAACGCGATCAGGAACAGCGCACTTTGATGCGGCTGATTCGTTACACCTTTGCCTATAAGAAACTGATGATCAGCGCCTTGCTGTTGTTGCTGCTGGCCACCGGCGCAGATGTGCTGGGCCCAATACTGATCAAGATTTTTATTGATGACTACCTGTTGCCCGGTCATTGGGACTTCTGGGAGCTGATCGGCCTGGTGGCGGTGTATATTACGGCCAACATGGCTGCCGCCTGGCTGGGGTTCTGGGAAGCCATCCGTTTCAGCGACATAGCCCAGCGGGTTGTGTTTACGCTGCGCCAGTCCCTGTTCAGTCATATTCTGCGGTTACCGATCCGGCGGTTTGATTTTACCCCGGTGGGCAGTGTGGTATCCCGCATCACCAATGATACGGAAACCATCAAGGAACTTTTTGTGGGCGTGCTGGGTGTGTATGTACGCAATATCGTCAAGGTCACCGGTATTTTTATTGCTATGGCTGTGCTGGATATTCAGCTGATGCTGATCTGCGTTGTGTTTGTTCCTCTGGTGGTGATACTGATGTGGATTTATCGCCGTCTGAGTACGCCGGTGTTCAATAAGGCCCGGCAGTTACTGTCGGATATAAACGGCTCACTGAATGAAACGCTGCAGGGTGTCTCTGTGGTGCAACTGTTCCATCAGGAAAAACGTTTTGCCCGACGCTTTGCCAAACTGAACTACAGCTATTTCAGCACCCGTACCCGCACCATGCAGATGGACGCCTTGCTGTTGCGACCCATGGTGGACATGCTGCAGCTGTTAACGCTGGCCGGCCTGCTTTATGGTTTTGGCTGGCAGTCTCTGTCCAGTCCGGTGGAAATCGGGGTGCTCTATGCCTTTGTAAATTACCTGGGCCGTTTTATTGAGCCGTTGATTGAAATGACACAGCGCCTGAACCTGTTTCAACAGGCCATTGTATCGGCGTCGCGGGTGTTTCGCTGGCTGGATGAAAGCAACGAACCGGATCGTGGCGACAGCACGGCAAAACTGCAACACAGGCATATTGCCATCCACAATCTGGATTTCAGTTATGAAGCGGACAAGCCGGTACTGCAGCAGTTGAATCTGGATATCCCTGAAGGCAGTTTTGTGGGCGTGGTGGGCCATACCGGTAGCGGTAAAAGTACCCTGGCGAATTTGCTGATGGGCTTTTACCAGCCCGATGCCGGCAGCATAACCCTGGGGAATGTGCCGCTGGCAAAAATACCGCAAAGCCTGTTTCGCCGTACGGTGGCTATTGTTCAGCAGGACAGTTTTATATTTCGTGGCAGCATTGCCGATAACGTGGCTATTGGACGGGACTTGTCGCGGGAGCAGATTGAAGCCGCTCTGGATGAAGTGGGCATGCTGGCTTTTGTGCATCAGTTGCCCGGCGGGCTGGATTATGTGTTAACTGAAAAAGGCAGTAATCTTTCTTTTGGGCAGCGCCAGATGATTTCCTTTGCCCGGGCGCTGGCAGGCCAGCCGGATATTCTGATACTGGATGAAGCCACCGCCAATGTGGATTCCGAAACCGAACGCAAAGTGCAGGAATCCCTCCGTCGGCTGGCGGGCAAGCGCACTGTGATTGCCATCGCTCACCGCCTTTCCACTATTACCCGGGCCGATACCATTATTGTGCTGCATCAGGGGGCTATCGTTCAGTTGGGCAACCATCATCAGCTGATGGCAAAGGATGGTCTGTACCGGCATATGTACCAGCTGCAGAATTTGCAGGAAGTGCTTTGATTGATCGCTAAGCTGGTAAGGTATCGGAAGCTTTTCGGTTAGGCGGGAGAAAGTTCTTTTAAGGGCAACTCTGCCGCCAGGCGATCCAGCGCCCGCTCACCCCAAGCGGTTCCGCCGATGGCCTGTTCCTGCTGAAAAATCCGGGCGACTGCCGGTAGTTGCAAAAAGGCGTTGCCCCGTTCCACCATCAGGCAATTAAAGAGCGCCCGGTATTTCCAGCCATCAATGGCCAGCTTCAAACAGAGTGATTCGGCTTCCTGAACCCGGGCTTGCAGTTCCTCATGGGTCAGTTCATTCAATTGCGCGGGATAATGCTGCCAGAGAAAATTCAGAATGGCCTGACGTGATTCGTGGCCGGATTGCGTCAGTGTTGCCAGGGTTTGTTCCGATAAGATCAGCCATGGCGCAGGGCCGGGTACCGGCAGATCATCTGCCATGCTGTCGGATAAAAATTCATTGGGTTGATACAGCCAACCCTGATTATCCTCCTGAAAAAACAAACCATAGCAGGGCTGAAACAGCTGACGTTTTTCCTGCTCGGTTCCATGCACGTACAGGGCCTGCGCTACCTGGCCGTCGAAAAAACGAAAGTATCCGCAGGAATCGTCTTCATGGCGTACCGTCAGCAGGCTTTGCCAGAAAGGTAATTGCTGGTCCAGGTCATAGGGCGATAAAAACGCGAATGCGGTGCCCGGGTGTTCTGCAGACAACCAATCCAGATATAACGCAGAACCCGGGTGCAGTTCGATCAGGTAGGGGCATTCGCTGAGGTTGTCATCATCAATGCCCAGAAATAACGGCAGGTATCGGGGCGTTTCATCCAGCATAAAATATTGCCGGATAACTTCCTGGCGTAAGGCGCCATCCACCAAAAGATAACCCCGCAGGGGCATGGGCGTCTGCGGGGTTTGTTCGAGGTATGCCTCAACCTGTTCGAGTAACGCGGTGCCTGTCACTGTCAGCGTCTGTGCAGGCAATCTGCGAAATCCTGATTCAGGTATTCCGGTATCAGCTCCATCATTTTCTTGCGGGCGTTGAGCAGCATAATCCGCACGTTGGTGGCGCTGTGTCCGGTTTTATCGGCAATTTCATTGCAGCTAAGGCCTTCGCATACCGCAAACCGCAAATGCTTGTATTGCATGGGGGTCAGGTAAGAGCGAATAGCTTCCACCATGAACGACAGCTGCTCGTCATTCATATCGGCTTCGGCTTCTGCCTCTTCATGGCAAACGCAATCGTCACTGGCGGCATAGAGTGCCTGTTGCCAGGATTCTGTTTGCAGCGGCTGCAGATATTCTTCTTCCACGACTGACTTGTGATAGTCGTTTTCCGATGTTTCCGGCAGCAGGTCCAGGGTTACGTACGAGGGAAACTCCTTAATAACGGCTTCCACCATACGGGTAGTGGCAATCATTTTCAGAGTCCCCAGCATAATCTGGTTACGCCGCTCACCCATGGCATTCAGGTTCTTTTGATGAATGCTTGCCAGTGGTTTATAACCCACATCGCAAAACAGACTCAGCAGAGAGTCCGAGGCATCGCTGGGCAGATATTTGGCCCCGATCTTTTTGATCAGTGGCGCGCAATAGCGGTTAAAATTTGCGGCGATAAAAATATAGATATCCAGCGTTTTCCACTCTTCATCGGACAGGTGTGTCAGGTTTCTGTATTTCGACAGATGCTGCCCGAGGTTCTGCAGATGATTGTGTGAATGGTCTTGTGACAGGACTTGATTCCCCATCATAAAAACTCCCTTTTTACGGCTTGCAAATATCCAAACTGAAACACGCCCTGCAACCGCCTCCCCTGAGTTTGGATTCGCCCATGTCGTTGCAATAAACGAATCCTGTCGGCAGTTGCATACAGCGCTTTTTAGAGGTTTATGAATTGATGCTTATGAGGAAACCATCTAAAAAGTGCGGCCAAGATATCAGCGAGAAATAAGTGGTGCAATAGGCTCAATCCAATTTGAGCAATATCTCACACGAAAATATTCACAACGCCGCAATTTCAAAAAAAATGTTCAAAAAAGCCCAAAAATTAATAATAAATTTTTGGTCACCCTGTCTTTATCAGTGTTCGCCCCAAAGATTTGGGTGTGCAGTTTTCTGCGCACTTCAGTCCTTGTTGCTGACTTTGTTGCCCGTGTTGCGGCCTTCGTTATAGGCGTCGTAAATTTCCAGCATGCCGCCGGCATAGGCGTGAGTCTGTTCACTGGTTTGCAGTGACTTCAGAGTTCTCAATACCTGGTAATCGTAAAAGTCTGCCTGCAACAGGCAGGGGTTTAACGCGTTCATATAACGGGCCATCAAAAACCAGGCAACCAGTCGCCATTGAATATCCGGCAGAGATTCAATTTGCCGGTTCAGTGACTCCAGTGGTTCGCCGGTCAGCATTCGCAGGCTTTCGGTGGCAGCCGGTTCTGTCTTGCGACAAAGCGGCGGACTGAAGCCGGCTTGCTGAATAGCGGTTTCCATCAGTGGTCCGCTGGTTTTGAAAAAATGTTCCAGCATCACCAGACGGGATTCTTCCGGAGCCAGGGCCCGGGCATGTCGCAACGATGTGACTGCCTGATCCGGGTAACCACTGAAGAATTCATACAGCGCCAGATAAATAAAAATCTGTAACTGTCGCTGGCTGTTGCTGGTGGCGGCCATTTCAATCAGCATTTGCCGTTGTCGCTTGATGCTGGCTGGTAACACCTGAATCATGGCCTTGTGATACTCACGCACCGGATCGGCATCGGCCAGCCAGATAATATCTTCCGGTCCCGGCAGATTGTTATCGTTTGTTGGCGCATTGGTACCAGTCAGCTCGCTAATACAGCGGGTAATTTCATTCTGTGGACACACACTGGCAGGGCTCCCGGTTGACACCGCCATTCCGGCAATCAGCAGCAGCCCGCGAAGTTTTTTCCGTGCCATGGGTCAGGAACACCGCAACGTGGGGAAGCCTTCTTTTTCCAGCCATTCGATGGCCCGCTGGCGGTGGGGTGCTTCCCGCTCAAGTTCCATAAAGGCTTCTGAATGCTGTTCGTGTTCGTCGCTGGGAACTACCTGGTGGCAGCACTCGTGATAAATCAGGTAGCGCAATACAAACTGGGGAATGTTGCGCTGGTGCAGGTGAGGGTGGATGGCGATTACCCGGGTGTCCGGGTAATAGCAGGCAGCGGGGACCGCTTTCACGGTGCGGATGCTGGCATTGTACATTTCCGCATAGTGCTGCCAGTTGCCCTGGGTTTTTTTCAGTATATGGCACATGGCCAGTTGGGAATCGCCGTGGCCGGCTTCTGCCAGTGGCTTGAGCAGGCCGGTGGCCTCGGTGAGTTTACGTTCCTGAATAAGGCCTATGGCCCGCCGGAACACATAGCGATCTTCGTCGCTCAGGTGATATTCACCGGGGTTTTCCCGAACACTGACAGTGCCGCGGGGAACTTCCCAGCAAACGGTGGCTTCGATGCTGTTTTTAAAATGCTTTTTGTTTACGGCCTGAAAACAGCGCTCCAGCAGCTCACTGTCGCAGCTGTCTGCCGGGTCTTCCAGCGTGTCCGGGGAGTGAATATCCGGGGGTGATAGATCCATGGTCAACCTTCCTTGCGTCCAAGTTACTGCTTAATCACCGGTTTGCCCGGTCGGAATGTGAGGTGACCGGGTTGGGTGTCATTAATCTGGAATCGGGATTAATGAAAAATGTGCGAATCCGTGCACATCAGGGCAGAACTGAATTGTACGGTGGGAGGGCTGCCATTCAAGTGAAATATTCACGTTTTTTGTGCGAAATATCTGATTTTGTCCACCGTCTGTGAATGCTAATTGAGCAGGCTCAGCGTTCGGCATCCTGATCCTTCCGGGGATCTTGCACCCCGAAATGGTCCAGCAAACGCTGCATTTTCTCCTCTAAATCATCTACTTTGGCCTCCAGCTGGGCGATCTTCTTGAGCTGCTTCTGTTCATACTGGAGTTCCTTCTGAACCCCTTTGGAGAGAAGAAAGGCCGACAAGTTGGCGGTAATCAGCGACACCATGACAATGCCGATCATGATCAGGATGGAGGCAAAGAAGCGGCCTTCACCGCTCGCGGGAACAATATCCCCGTATCCTACCGTGGTCACTGTGACCCAGGCCCACCAGATGCCGTCCTGTGGGGTATCAATGGCCGGGTCTATGGTGGAAATAGTGATTCCCCCGGCAGTGATAAAGAAGGCGAAGAACAACAGGGTTTTGCCCAGATGGTTTTTGGACAGTACCAGCCGGATGGAGTGGACATTATGGGTGAAGTATCCGAATAGCAGGACAAGCCTCACCATCCGGACAGCCCCGATCCGGTTCAGGGTTTCGAATACCATGGGAACGGCCAGCAGAATAATGACCACATGGGCCCAGTTGCGTATCAGGTAACGCAGGGGCTTGTCGCACACGGCGGTGAGCACCACGGTTTCGAACAGGAAGAAGCCCCAGATGATCCAGTCAGATACCAGTCGGGCCTGGTCCGACAGCATGTCTCTGGAGGTGAGGTTCCACTCCACCAGAATCCACACGGCGATCAGCAGCATCAGGGGATCAAACAGTTCCGCAAGCCGCATGGCCCGCGGGTTTTCGCGGGGATCAACGCCACCAAAACCAAAGATAATGTCAATGCCGGGTTTTATCATGATGCTCCGAAGTCAGGGGTACCTCTAACCTGTATAGGAATAAGTATAGGCCGATAACCCTGCATTGAGCAGGGGTTGTACCGGATAGCGCCGGGGTTACTTGTCCTGATTGGTGTGCAGCCGGTAGTTGCCGGGGGTTAACCCTGTCCATTTCTTGAAGGCCCGGTGGAAGGTGCTGGGCTCGGAAAAGCCCATCAGTTCGGCAATTTCATTAATGCTGTACTGGGAACGGCTCAGGTAATAGATGGCAGCATCCCGGCGCATTGTGTCCTTGATTTCCTGATAGGAGGAGTTTTCCTGTTTCAGGCGGCGGCGCAGGGTTTGTGGCGTGGTATTGAGTACCTTGGCCACGGTTTCAAAATCCGGAAAATCCTCCCGGAAATCCTTGCCGATCACGCTGCGCACCTGGGCTGTTACGCTGTTGTCGTTATCCGGAATCACGATCAGGTTGCCGGGTGCCTCTTTGAGGAACTCTTTCAGTGAATCCTCGGTCTGCATAACCGGCAGATCCAGCAGCTTGGCGGAAAATACCAGGGCATCCACAGGCTGGCTGTATTGAATCGGGCAGCGGAACAGGGTGTGGTATTCGTCGCTGTTGTCAGGGCGGGCAATGGACAAGCGTACTTCCGTGAGGGAAATCCGCTGGCCGCAGAGCCAGCTGAAGAAGCGGTGTATCAGTACCAGGCAGCCGTCGGTGGTGCCGTGGTCCCAGTCCAGCTCAGGATTGTCCCAGTGGATAGCCACCTGTACCTGATCCTGGCGGCGGCTGATTTTAAAATGAATATCGTCCAGAAACAGGTTGTAGAAGCGGGTGGCCATCAGCAGTGCCCGCTGCAGGGTACGACAATGGATGACGCTGTGAGTCATCATGGCAAAAGCACCGGAACGGGTGCGTTTGACGCCGCCCAGGCGTAAAAACTCGTCCTGCACCTGAGTCATGATCTCATGGGCAATCGATACATAATGTTCGCTGGCGATACGGGCGTGGGGTTCTTCCACCAGCGATGGCGGAATGTCACGGCTGGCAAGCAGCGGGGCCGGGTCCATGCCGGCCTGCTGGGCTCGCGTCAGCAAGCCTTTCAGGTAGCGTATCGATACGGTATTGGCTTTCATAACGGAATACTCACTTAAACAGCGGGCCACAGTTTGCCCCAGCCTCGCCGGCTTCGCAAATCAGGGGTTGCGGGCCGGTGCCCCTGCAACAAATCGTCAGGGATTTTGAGCAGTCCTGTCATTGGCGCCGGGTTCGCAGCCGACTAAGGTGGGTGAAATTGAGTGTTTACATCATTACATCTCTAAAATTAAATAAACCCAGGAAATAGGTAATTAAGATGCCGGGACCATTAGCTTCTCTGAAAGTGCTTGATTTCTCCACCCTGCTGCCGGGGCCGTTTGGCTCCATGATGCTGGCAGACTGGGGCGCCGATGTTGTGCGGATTGAATCCCCCACACGGCCGGACATGGTGCGCATGCTGCCACCCCAGGATAACGGCGTATCCGCCGCCCACAGTTTTCTGAACCGTTCCAAAAAATCCCTGTCGCTGGATCTGAAAAAGCCGGAAGGCGTGGAAGTGGTCAAGCAGCTGGTCAAGGAATACGACGTGGTGATCGAGCAATTCCGCCCCGGTGTGATGGATCGTCTGGGCGTGGGATACGACGCCCTGAAAGCAGTGAACCCGGGGGTTATCTATTGTTCCATCACCGGCTATGGCCAGACCGGGCCCTATAAAAACCGCGCAGGCCATGACCTGAACTATCTCTCCATTGCCGGTATTACCGGCTACAACGGTCGCAAATCTACCGGACCGGCACCGATTAACGTTCAGGTGGCGGACGTGGCGGGTGGTTCCTATCACAGTGTGATGTCCATACTGGCGGCGGTAGTTCACCGCAGTCAGACAGGGGAAGGTCAGTATATAGATGTGAGCATGACCGATGCTGCCTTTTCCATGCACGCCCTGACGGCGCCACCGGCACTGGTGGGTGATATGCAACCGGGACTGGAAGCTACCCAGCTGAACGGTGGCACTTTTTATGACTGCTATGAAACCAGTGATGGTCGTTACTTCTCTGTGGGCGGGCTGGAGCCCCAGTTCTTTGCCCAGTTTTGCCAGGCTTTGGGGCACCCGGAATGGGCGGGCAAGGGGCTGGCACTGAACGAGGAAATACAGACTCAGCTCAAGCAGGATATTGCCGGCGTAATGAAAACCAAAACCTTTGCTGAATGGAGCGAGGTATTTGCCGCACTGGATTCCTGTAGTGAACCGGTATTGAGCTTTACCGAAGCCTGTGAACATCCGCAGATTCAGGCCCGTGAGCTTCTGGTGGATGTGCCGGTCGCGGATGGCGTGACCCAGAAACAGCTGGCATCGCCGGTGAAATTTTCCGGCACGCAACCGGAATACCGGCATACGGGGGCTGCTTTGGGAGCGCACACCGATCAGGTACTCAGTGACGCGGGGATGAGTGAAGCGCAGATTGCGGAGCTCAGACGAGTGGGTGCAATACTCTAGCTAGTGCACGCCCAGAAACAAGACAGGGCCGGTAGTTGGCCCTGTCTGCATGGATTCACTATATGTGTTTGTCATCTGGTATTTAGCGTGCTTTAATACAGCTAACTACCATTCACTGCGACGCTTGCGGCCGGACATTTTCGGAATCATCACGGCCATCAGTGCACCGGCAATCACCGCTATAATGCCCCACTTAATGCCTTCTTTCAGATTGTCCTCGCCAAGAATGGCGTTTTCCGCTTTCAGGTTTTCCAGCTCCACTTTCAACAGTTCCGTGGATTCCTGAAGTTTGCGATAGGAGCGTTCCGTATTCACGGCGTTTTTGGAAATCCGCTGCAGGTTTTCCAGTTCTTCCTGTAGTGTGCTGTTGCTGGAATCCAGTTTGCCGCGAATGGACTGTAGCTCTTTCAGGCGGGATTCGGCTTCTGCCAGGCGGGTTTTCAGTTCGGTGTTTTCGTTTTCCAGGGTTTTCAGGCGGCGGTTGGCCACTTCCAGCTGATCCCGTGCGATAGGTGTTTCTGTCAGATACTGCGCCTGTATCCAGCCGGTCTGGGAACCGTAGCGAACCTTGCTCCAGCCGTCTTCGGATTCTTCCAGCACTTCCAGCTTGGAGCCGCTGGGTAAAAAGTTAAGAATCTTGTAGCCATTGGTTGGCCCGGCGCGCATATCCACGCGCAGAATATCGTGAATATAAGCTGTTTTGGCGAATGCGCCCGGGGAGGCGGCCAATAGTAATGCTAACAGTGAAACTTTAATTCCTTTGAACAGATCGTTCGTTATAGGCATTTTTTGCATTATCGCTGCAATCCTGATTGGTCAGATAAATCAAATTAAGGAAGAACTTTTTTATAGGGCTTCACCATCACCTGCTGGTAAACACCCGCTTCAATATAGGGGTCAGCATCCGCCCAGGCCTGAGCGGCTTCCAGGGAATCAAATTCGGCAATTACCAGGCTGCCGGTAAAGCCTGCATCACCCGGGGTTTCTGAATCAATCGCAGGGAAGGGGCCTGCCACCATCAGGCGTCCTTCTGCTTTCAGTTTTTCCAGCCGCTCCAGGTGAGCGGGCCGTGCGGATTTGCGTTTTTCCAGACTGTTTTCAACGTCTTCACTGACAATGGCGTACCACATATTAATCTTCAGCCCCCGGTTTGGTCGGTTCTTTATCTTCGCTGTTAACTTCGGTCATGTAACGTGACAGGTGCACAAACTGCAGAATAAAAAAGCCCAGGTTCAGCAGTGTCAAGCCGATCAGTTTGAAGGTCACCCAGGTGTCTTCATCATAATTGAAAGCGACATAAAGATTGAGAAGCCCCAGCATGATAAAAAACATTACCCAGGTCAGATTCAGCCAGGGCCAGTGAGATCTGGGCAGATCGATTTCCAGATGAGGGGCCTGTTTTAGCAGACCATTAATCATTTTTTCCAGCAGTGTTTCTTTCCCCAGCAACTGGCTGCCCAGAAATACCAGGGCGAACAGCCAGTTCACCACGGTGGGCTTCCATTTGATGTACACCGGGTCATTAAGAAAAATCGTAAAGCCACCGAAAACAAGCAGTATCAAAAATGTATAGAGGTGAACCTTTTCTACCTGGCGGCGACGGGCATAATCAAATGCCAGCTGTATTGCCGAGGCGCCAATCAATACGCCGGTGGCCAGAATCATATCCTTGGTAAAAAAATAAACGCCCGCGAACACCAAGACCGGGAAAAAATCGAAAAGTTGCTTCATTTACTCCAGAACCCTCACAACATTTTGCCGCCAATGATAGAATATTTGACCACATTAAGCACGAAGCAACGCACAATCCCGCAATGATCAATCAATACGACCTGCACACACATACCACCTGCTCTGATGGCACCCTGACACCTGAGGCGCTGGTACAGCTTGCTGCCGATATCGGCCTGCAATGGCTGGCAATTACCGATCACGACACGGTGGCTGGCGTGGGCTTGGCCAGAAAGTGTGCAGAGCCACTGGGGGTGAATCTGATCTCCGGTGTGGAGATATCCTGCACCTGGTCCAATATGGAAATCCATATTGTGGGGTTGCAGGTAGATGAAGCCAATGCCGACTTTGTGCAGCATCTGGAGGGGCAGGGCGAGAGACGCTACGAGCGGGCCCGGCGCATCTGCGAGCGGCTGGCGAAGCTGGGCCATGAAGACCTTTACGACAAAGTGCTGGAGCAAGCGGATGGTGGCCCGCCGGGCCGACCGGATATTGCAAGGGTGTTGCTGGATGAGGGCATCTGCAAAACCATGAACGAGGCGTTTCGCAAGTACCTGGCCCTGGGAAAGCTCGCCTATGTAAAAACCGACTGGCCGGAAATTGAGACAGCTGTGCAGTGGATTCATGCTGCAGGCGGTGTGGCGGTGCTGGCCCATCCGTCCCGATATAAATTGACACGAATGAAACTTTCACGTCTTATAGCCCACTTTCAGGCGGCGGGCGGCGATGCGCTTGAGGTGGTCACCACCGGGCAGGACCCCAGCAAAACCGATCAGATGGCACGGTTTGCCGAGGAATACGGCTTGCTGGCCTCCACCGGCAGCGATTTTCACAGTCCTGCCATGCCCTGGGTGCAGCTGGGCAAGCAGCCGCCGTTACCGAAACGCTGCCGGCCGGTATGGCTGGCGTTCCCGGAAAACTAAGCATTTGAGAAGAGCGGGTTAGAGCAGTGGCACAGATTTTCAGAATCCATCCCGAAAACCCACAGAAGCGCCTGATCAAGCAGGCTGTGGAGATGATTCACAAGGGAGCCGTGGTGGTGTACCCAACGGACGCTTCCTACGGAATCGGTTGTGCCATTGGCCAGAAAGCACCGCTGGAAACCATTATCCGCCTGCGCCGGCTGGACAAGAAGCACCACTTTACCATTATGTGCCGGGATCTCTCCGAACTGGCGGTGTATGCCAGAGTGGATAACGTGGCCTACCGTTTGCTGCGTAACAACACGCCCGGACCCTACACTTTTATTCTCCGGGCAACCTCAGAAACCCCACGCCGCCTGTTGCACCCCAAACGTAAATCTGTGGGGCTGCGGATTCCCGACAATCCGGTCGCCCTGGCGCTGCTGGAAGAGCTGGGAGAGCCCCTGCTGACTTCCACCCTGCAAATGCCGGAAGACGAATACCCCATGATTGACCCGGAGGATATCAATGACCGGATCGGCAATCAGGTTGACCTGATTCTGGACGGTGGCTGGGGTGAGATGGAATTTACCACTGTTGTGGACATGTTCGATGACACTTTCGAGGTTCTGCGGGTAGGAAAGGGCGATCCGGCACCCTTCCAGCCCTGACGCCGCGGGGTCTGCAGTGCAGGGAGCCCGGGGGCTGGCCCAAGTTGGTCCAAATAGTCACAACAGCCCCTAACCCAATCGCCTATATGCCGCTATAATGGCCCACTTATTCTTATAATCCATACAAAATCAATCAAGTGTTGAACAACAGGAGTGAATCTTGAGCTCAAGTTCAGTGGTCTCTGAACAGCGCGTGTTGTCAGGGATGCGGCCAACGGGAGCCCTCCATCTGGGGCATTATCACGGAGTACTTCAAAACTGGGTCAAGCTGCAGCACGAATATGAGTGCTTTCTTTTCGTCGCAGACTGGCATGCCCTGACCACCCATTACGAAGACCCCCGCGTGATCGAGGAATCCGTCTGGGACATGGTGATTGACTGGCTGGCAGCCGGCATCAATCCCGGGTCGGTAACCCTGTTTATTCAGTCCCGTGTGCCGGAGCATGCCGAGCTTCACCTGTTGCTGTCCATGATGACGCCGCTGGGCTGGCTGGAACGGGTGCCTACCTACAAGGACCAGCAGGAGCAGCTCAAGGAAAAAGACCTGGCTACCTACGGCTTTCTGGGTTACCCGCTGCTGCAAAGTGCCGATATTCTGATTTACCGGGCCGGGCACGTACCCGTGGGCGCGGATCAGGTGGCGCACGTGGAAATGACCCGGGAAATTGCCCGGCGCTTTAACCATCTGTATGGCCGCGAGCCGGGGTTCGAGGAGCTGGTGGAGCAGGCCATTGCCAAAATGGGCAAGAAAAACGCCAAACTCTACCGCAAGCTGCTGAAACAGTTTCAGGAGCAGGGGGATGAAGAAGCCCTGTTGACCGCCCACGCCCTGGTGCGGGATCAACAGAACATCGCCCTGGCAGACAAAGAGCGCCTGCATGGATTTATTGAAGGCAGCGGCAAGGTGATTCTGCCCGAGCCCAAAGCCATGCTCACCCCGGCCTCAAAAATGCCTGGACTTGATGGGCGAAAAATGTCCAAATCCTATAACAACACCATTTCCATGCGGGAAGCACCGGAAAAGGTGGACGAAAAAATCCGTACCATGCCCACCGACCCGGCCCGCGTGCGTCGCACCGATCCCGGAGATCCGGAAAAGTGCCCTGTATGGCAGTGGCACCAGGTGTACAGCGATGATGACACCCTGACCTGGGTAAAGCAGGGCTGTACCAGTGCCGGCATTGGCTGTCTGGATTGCAAAAAACCCCTGATCAAATCCGTACAGGAAGAGCTGGCGCCCATTCACCAGCGGGCCCAGGATTACCTGAGCAACCCGGATCTGGTGAAGAGCATTGTGGCGGAAGGCTGTGAAAAAGCCCGGGAAGCCGCCAAGCAGACATTGGAAGAAGTGCGCGACGCCATGGGGCTGGCGTACCGCTAGAGGTTATTCATGTCGGAACAGACGCCAGACTCACAAGAGCAACAGGAACAGGAAGCGCAGCAGCAAGCCGCCGATCACGCGGTGCCGGAAACTGCAGCAGAAACCGCCGCAGAAACGGCGGCAGATCAGCCGGAAACGGCCGCCGCTGCCGAGCCAGAGGGTGCAGCGCCCCTGCAGGCAGAGATGCCGTTTGCTATTGTGCAGGGTCAGGCCATTACCGAGCTGCCCAAAGATCTGTACATTCCACCCGATGCACTGGAAGTGATTCTGGAGGCCTTCGAAGGGCCTCTGGATTTGTTGCTGTACCTGATCAAGCGTCAGAACCTGGACGTGCTCAATATCCCGGTGTCCCAGATTACCCGCCAGTACATGCAGTACGTGGAACTGATGAAGTCCCTGAATCTGGAGCTGGCGGCAGAATACCTGGTAATGGCGGCTCTGCTGGGGGAAATCAAATCCCGCAGTCTGCTGCCTCGTCAGGAAGAAGCGGAAGACGATGAACTGGATCCGCGGGCGGAATTGATCCGCCGACTGCAGGAATACGAGCGCTATAAAAAAGCGGCCGAGGATATGGATGAGCTGCCCCGGGTGGGCCGCGATACCTATGTCAGCCAGGCCCAGCCACCGGATTTCAAGCGTGAAAAGGCGCACCCCGAAGTGGATCTGCGGGAAGTGTTGCTGGCCTTCAGGGAAGTGCTGCACCGGGCGGATATGTTTGAAAGCCACCAGGTTCACCGGGAAAAACTGTCTACCCGGGAGCGTATGGCTCAGGTGCTGGACCAGATCAAGGGCCAGAAGTTCGTGCCTTTTGTCAGCCTGTTCCAGGTGGAAGAAGGGCGCCTTGGGGTGGTCGTAACTTTCCTGGCGGTGCTGGAACTGGTGAAAGAGTCCCTGCTGGAGCTGGTGCAGAGCGAAAATTTTGGTGCTATTCACGTCAAGGCCCGGGTGTCTGATGCGGAAGAACATTTTGAACTGGAAGCAGGTAGCGATGGGGAGTTATTGGTTTAATGGCTGCTGAAAATCCCGAAGAAATGGAACAAAAAGAAGAACAGAACGAACAGCCGGAAGCGACGGAGCCTGTGGCGGAAACCCCTGCACCAGAGGCTGATTCTGAATCCGGTGCCGAGCTCGTAGCCGAGTCTGGTGAGGAAACCCCGCCGGAAGCCGGGCCTGATACAGCGGCAAGCAGTGATTCGGGGGATGACGCCGAGTCAGATTCGGTGCTGTCTGAAAGCGAATCAGCCGCCGATGCGCCGGACCTGGAAAAGCTGAAAAAAATCGTGGAAGGCGCTATTTTTGCCGCCACAAAACCCATGACCGTGGATCACCTGGGGGCCCTGTTCGGCGAGGATGAGCGGCCTTCCCGCGAAGATTTCCGTGCCGTACTGGCTGCCTTGACGGAAGAATATGCCGATCGCGGCGTTATGCTGAAAGAGGTTTCTTCCGGCTTCCGCTTTCAGGTGCGTGAAGATGTGGGCCAATGGGTCAGCCGCCTGTGGGAGGAAAAACCCGCCCGCTATTCCCGCGCACTGCTGGAAACCCTGGCGCTCATTGCCTACCGGCAGCCTATCACCCGGGGTGAAATCGAAGAGATCCGCGGTGTCAGCACCAGCTCCAATATCATGAAAACCCTGCAGGAGCGGGACTGGATTCGTGTGGTGGGCCATCGTGATGTGCCAGGCCGCCCGGCCATGTACGCGACTACCCGCCAGTTCCTGGATCACTTCAATCTGAAAAATATTGATGAGTTGCCCTCTCTGGCAGAAATCCGGGACCTGGATGAGATAAACCGTGAGCTGGATCTTGGCAGCGACGAAACCGTGAAACCGGAAACTGTTGAGTCAGAGAGTGAGTCTGCCGACGCCACCGAAGGGGAAGCGTTAGAGGGTGTGGACGCTGATTCGGACTCAGAAAATGATCAACAAACAGAGGTGGAATCCAAAGAAACTAGTTATACTAGTTAGCGAGTGGGCACCTGTGGCCATGGTAACAAGCTCCCCGTGAGGGGATGCCCCGAATGCCTCCGGCGGTAAGCAACCAAAGCTGTAGCAAATTGTTTCGCAATCTTGTCGCTTTGTTAAAACCGTCCTCCGGGTGGCAAATAAGTGGTATTCTTCTTGTTATGGCCGTGTGACACGGGCCTCTCTCCTGTTCAGATTAACCTGCAGATCTACGAATTCCCGGCTGCGCCTGTCAGCCTCGTGGGTATGCGACGTTTTGCCTTTTGGGTGAAGGAACCTTCAGTTGTATGAGTGAAAAAATCCAGAAAGTATTGGCCAGAGTGGGGCTTGGCTCCCGGCGCGCAATGGAAGACCTTATTCTTGAGGGGCGGGTGAGCGTCAATGGACATGTCGCAAAGCTGGGAGACCGTGTGTCTGAAACCGACCAGCTTCGGGTTGATGGTCGCCCCGTTAAATTCAATTCGGCGGAGGAATCCCGCCGCCGTGTGATTCTGTATTACAAGCCCGAAGGGGAAGTCTGCACGCGCACAGACCCGGAAGGCCGCCCGACAGTGTTTGATCGTTTGCCAAAATTGAAGAACGAGCGCTGGGTGGCCATCGGTCGCCTGGATATTAACTCTCAGGGCTTGCTGTTGTTTACCACTGATGGCGACTTTGCCAATTGCCTGATGCACCCTTCATCAGAAGTTGAACGTGAATACGCGGTGCGGGTTCATGGTGAAGTGACCAATGAAATGCTGGAAAACCTGACCACAGGCGTACAGCTGCTGGATGGCATGGCGAAATTCGATGAGGTTGTGGATGCCGGAGGCGAGGGCACCAATCACTGGTACCACGTTATCTTGCGGGAAGGTCGCAAGCGCGAGGTTCGGCGCATGTGGGAATCCCAGGGCGTTCAGGTCAGCCGCCTGATCCGGGTGCGCTACGGATCGGTGCTTTTACCGCGCAATCTTAAAGTGGGCCGCTGGATTGAGCTGGAAAAAGAAGTGATTGATGAAATGGCCACAGCGGTTGGCGCCAGTCTCAAGAAGCGTACCGGTTTGTATGGCCGTTCCAAAATGCGCGCCGAACGCAGTAACGAAAAGCAAACCCGCCGGGGTGGCTATTTGCGTCGCCGCCATTATTAATCGGGCTCAACGTACGTCATTAAAAAACGCCGCGCAGCGAATACTGTGCGGCGTTTTTTGCTTTGGTGAGCTTTGGACATTCCCTAATTCAACAGGGCTGTCGGGTCAGAAGCCTGGATCTGATTGCGGCCGTTGCGTTTCGCTTCATATAGCGCCAGATCCGCCCGCTTAACCAGGTCTTCCCGGGTTTCATCACCGATCAGGGTGGCAACACCTACGCTGATGGTAATGGGGATCTCGTGGTTGTCGTAAATGCAGGACAGCCCCGCAATGGTGGAGCGCAGTCTTTCGGCAATAATTTTGGCACCTGCCAGATCGGTTTTATTCAGAATCAGCACAAATTCTTCGCCACCATAGCGGAAGGTCATATCCGCACAGCGGCTGGTGGCCTGCAGTGTTTCGGCCACCGTTTTCAGCACCTTGTCCCCGGCGGCATGGCCAAAGGTGTCGTTCACTTTCTTGAAGTAGTCGATATCAATCATCAGTAACGATAGCGGCTGCTGATAGCGCGACGACAATTCAAACTCCCGCGCCAGCACATTGTCCAGGCAGATGCGGTTACCGGCACCCGTCAGGGAATCAGTCAGGGCCGAGCGAATGGCTTCCTGGTAACGAATGCCATTGCGTAACGGGTAAACCAGTGAAGCTATCAATTGTTCAATCAGAACCAGCTCTGCCTGATCAAAGCGTTTCCGCTGGCGATAGAAAGACAGTTCGCCCAGGTAGTCGTCTTTGGTTTGCAGTACATAGTGGGAAGAGTGGCCCGCATTTTTACCCAGCAGAAACTGATAGTTCTGGGCCTTGTGGTCATAGCTCAGGCCATCCACGTTCAGCAGGCGGGTGAATTCGTTGTAGAAAATCTGCAGGATTTCCGAAAGCTCTATGGTGGTTTGCAGAACCGCATTCAAGCGGGCAGCGTGCAACGCGGCCTGCTTGGTCCGTTTGTCATCAACCTTGTTTCTGTTGTTGTACACACCCATGAGTTCATGGGTGTCAAAGTCCAGAATCGTCGCTGTCATTGCGGTCGACATACCTTTTGCCTCTTATGAATTGGCTGGCTTGTTGATTAACGAATAAGCGAAGACCATGCCAATCATAGGGGTAGATCAAAAATTAATCGGGCCTGCCCTCAAAACTGATTACACATCAGTATGTTACAGATCCTGAAAAACGCGAGCTTCCGATAGGCAAAAATCTTGAACTGCGGCAATAAAATGACGAACGGTCAGGGATTGTGGGTGATATCGGCGTCAGAAACCCGGCTCAGCAAGCCGGGTTTGCGATGGTATGGCGCTGCAAGCGCTTGATAATAATACGCTTTCGGTGCCGTTATTTGGGCTGGGCATCCAGGCTTTGGCCGGAAACGCCGATACTGTCTTTACCCATCAGGTAAGTGTACAGCCACATGATGTTTTCCGGGGGGCAAATATTTGCCGGTTCTTCTGCCGGATAGGCGGATGCTCGCATGGCGGTGCGGGTGGCGCCGGGGTTAATGCAGTTGGCCCGGATGCTGGTGGTGTTTTCCAGTTCGTCTGCAAGTGTCTGCATCATGCCTTCCACCGCAAACTTGGAAATAGCGTAGGCGCCCCAGTTAGCTCTGCCGTGACGGCCCACCGAGGAAGTGGTGAAGACAATGGAACCGGCCTCTGATTGTTTCAGCAATGGCAACAGGGTTTTCACCAGTACGAACTGGGAATTGACGTTGATCTTCATCACCTTGTCGAACTGCTCGATCTTGTAGAACTCCAGGGGGGTGATATCACCCAGCACCGCAGCGTTCAACAACAGGCCATCAAGGCGACCAAAAGTTTCATTGATCTGTTGCGCCAGTTGCTCGTATTCCAGTGGCGAGGCGGTTTCCAGATTCAGGGGTACAATAGCAGGTTGCGCACCGCCTTCCTGTTCAATCTGATCGTAAACCGCTTCCAGTTTGTCCGGGGTACGGCCCAACAGAATAATGGTGGCGCCCAGTCTGGCAAAAGTCAGTGCGGCTGTTTTACCAATTCCATCGCCGGCACCGGTCACCAGAATTATCTTGTCTTGCAGGAGTCCGTCGGGGGCTTGGTATTCACGAATCATAATCTTGCGCTTCTCTTTGTTTTACAAATCTGCATATTCCGCATGTTCTGCCTGTTCCGCACGTATTGCGTGGAGCGTGAGTTTAAACAGGCTTTGATCAGAGGAGGCCCTGAATCAGTGATGTTAACTCTTCTGCTGTGTTAACGATATGGTCCGCGTTCCAATTTTCAGGATTCTGGTCGTCCGGAATATATCCCCAGGTTACGGCAATGGTTTTGTTGCCGGCATTCTTACCCGATTCAATGTCCCGTTGATGATCGCCAACATACAGGGTGTTTTCCGGGCGTGCACTGATGGCTTCACAGGCTTTGTAGATAGGTTCCGGGTGAGGCTTGCGGTTCTCCACATGGTCCGGACAAATAGCGATGGCGCAGCGTTCTGCCAGCCCCAGTTGTTCCAGCAGCGGTTCTGTAAAGCGGTGCGGTTTGTTGGTCACAATGCCCCAGGGAATCTGCCGGCTTTCCAGGTATTCCAGTAACAGTTCAAGACCCGGGAACAGGCAGGTATCCACTGCCAATGCACTCAGATAGCGGTCAAGAAATTCTTCTCTCAGTACTTCAAATCCGGCTTCGCCTTCTTTCAGGCCGAAGCCCAGTTCCACCATGGCGCGGGCACCGTTGGAAACCTGGCTGCGGATGGCGTCAGCACTCAGTGGTGGCAGCTTGTGAGCCTGCCGTTGTTCGTTAAGCACCCGGATAAAATCCGGTGCGGTGTCGATCAGGGTGCCATCAAGATCAAACAGAACGGCATCAAGCGAACTCATGATTGGGAAAACCTTTCTATTTATAAACGGGTGGTGTGCATAAAATAATTCACGGCCACATCATGACCGATTTTATAAATGTTGGTGAGGGGGTTGTAGGTGAGGCCGCTCACATTCTCCACTTCCAGATCGGCATGGCGAGCCCAGGCGCCCAGTTCGGAGGGCCGGATAAAACGCAGGTAATCATGGGTGCCGCGAGGTACCAGATTCAACACGTATTCCGCACCGATAATGGCGAGCAGATAAGACTTGGGGTTTCGGTTGATGGTGGAAAAGAACACATGGCCGCCGGGTTTAACGAGCCGGCTGCAGGCCGCCACCACGGAGCCCGGATCCGGTACATGCTCCAGCATTTCCAGGCAGGTCACCACATCAAAGCTGGCGGGCTCGGCTTCCGCCAATGCTTCTACGGCAATCTGCCGGTACTGGATTGTCAGCCCGGATTCACGGGCATGCGCCTCGGCCACCTGCAGATTGGCGCCCGCCAGATCAATGCCGGTAACCTCAGCACCCAGGTGAGCCAGGCCTTCAGCCAGAATACCTCCACCGCAGCCCACATCCAGTACCCGTTTGCCCTTGAGGGGAGCCCGTTGATTGATGTAATCCAGGCGCAGCGGATTGATTTCATGGAGTGGTTTAAATTCGCCGGACAGGTCCCACCATTTGTCAGCAATGGATTCAAACTTGGCCAGTTCCTGCTGATCCACATTCACAGGCGCATTCACAGGTTGGTTGGGTTGTGTCATCAGTTGATCCCCTCAGGCCGTTGGGTCGGTGGCGGCAATTTTTTGCTGCCAGCCGAGGCAGCGGGTAATGATGTTTTCTTCATGCAGGGTCAGCAGTAACCGGTCTGCCATTACCTGGCGGCCTGCCACCCAGCTGTCGGACACCTTGTCGGCGGTGGTGGAGTACACCAGCTGGGACACGGGATCATAGAAGGGTGTGCTTTCCGGTGCCGTGGTGCTGACAGCAATAAAGTCCGCCGCTTTACCAGGCTCGAGGCTGCCGGTGACATCTTCAAGCCCCAGTGCTTTAGCGCCGTTGATGGTGGCCATGCGCAGGGCTGTATCGGCGGGTACCGCTGCCGGGTCATTGGCAACCCCTTTGGCCAGCAGTGCCGCGGTACGCATCTCGCCAAACATATCCAGGTCGTTGTTGCTGGCGGCGCCGTCGGTACCCAGGGCGACGTTAACTCCTTTGTCCACCAGTTTCGCCACCGGGCAGAAACCGCTGGCAAGTTTCAGGTTGGATTCGGGGCAGTGCACAACGTGGGTGCCGGACTCCGCCACCATCTCGATGTCTTCATCGGTGAGCTGGGTCATATGGGTGGCCTGAAACTGGGGGTTCAGCAGGCCCAGCTCAAACAGGCGCTGAATGGGACGCTTGCCGGTTTGTGCGACGGCTTCTTCCACTTCGTGGGCGGTTTCATGCAGGTGGATATGAATGCCCATCTGGGTCTCTACCGCAATGGTGGCAATTCGCTTCAGGGGTGTGTCCGACACCGTATAAGGTGCATGTGGGCCAAAGTTGATATTGATCAGGTCATGACTGCGGAAATCGTCGTGCAGTGCCAGCCCCTTGTGAATATATTCATCGGCCGACTGGGCCCAGGCGGAGGGAAAATCCAGAATAGGGAACGACAGACAGGTGCGGATATGGGCGTCGTTAGCTGCCCGTGCTGTCACGTTGGGGAAAAAGTACATGTCGTTGAAACAGGTGGTACCGCCCCGAAGCATTTCGGCAATCGCCAGTTGGGTGCCGTCGTGAACAAATTCCTCGTTGACCCAGGCGCCTTCGGCAGGCCAGATATGATCGTTTAACCAGGTCATCAGCGGCAGGTCGTCTGCCAGGCCGCGAAACAGCGACATGGCCGCGTGGGTGTGGGCATTCACCAGCCCCGGCATCAGGATATGGTTGCGCTTTTCGATCACCTGATCCGACACGTAATCGTGCTGGTTAATGGGTGCGATGGCAACGATCTTTTCCTTGTCCACGATAAGAGCATGATTTTCGTATTGCCGTGATTTTGCATCCACCGTCACTATCCAGCGGGCGTTGACAATAAGGTCCACAGACTGGCTCATTGTTTCTGGCTTCCTTATGGCGTAAACCGTTAACTTTCCGCGCAATATTACCTGAGCGGGCTTATAATGCCCAATCCTGTTCACCGACTTTTTGAGTAAGGATTTCATGAGCTCCGATAATCATCATGCCGCCCATTCCTTCAGCGCCATTGTCTGGGAAAAGGACAGTCTGCAGCTGCTGGATCAGCGCCAGCTGCCTTTGCAAGAAACCTGGATAGCGCACCAGAGCGTGGATGAGGTGGTGGTCTCAATCCGGGAGATGGTGGTGCGTGGCGCACCGGCAATCGGTATTACCGCCGCCTATGGCGTTGCCATTGCGGGGCGTAACCGTTTTGCCGAATCCGGCAGCGGCTGGCAGGTGGCCATTAAAGATGACATGGAAAAGCTGGCGGGTTCCCGGCCTACCGCAGTGAACCTGTTTTGGGCGCTGGAGCGCATGCAGCAACTGATCGACAGCTTGCCTGCCGATTCAAGCCCCTATGACGCGTTACTGATTGCTGCGGAAAAAATCCACCAGGAAGACCTGCAAGCCAATCTCACCATGGGCGCACTGGGTGCTGACCTGATCCGCAATGCGGACCAGCAGGGAAAGGGTGTTATTACCCACTGCAACACCGGTACGCTGGCCACCGGCGGCTACGGAACCGCCCTGGGCGTGATTCGCTCCGCCTGGCATGAAGGCCTGATAGATCGCGTGCACGCCGACGAAACCCGGCCCTGGCTGCAGGGCTCCCGCCTGACGGCCTGGGAGCTGGCCAGGGACAATATCCCGGTGTCCCTGAATGCCGACAGCGCGGCGGCCTATCTGATGGCACAGGGCAATATCGGCTGGGTCATTACAGGCGCTGATCGAATAACAGCCAATGGCGATGTGGCCAACAAGATAGGTACCTATTCCCTGGCGGTGCTGGCCCGGTATCACGGGGTCAAATTCATGGTGGTGGCACCGTCCACCACCTTTGATCTGGAGCTGGGCAGTGGCGCCAGCATCCCCATTGAGCAGCGTACCGCCGACGAAGTGCTGACGGTGGGTGGTCAGCGTCTTGCGCCTCCCGGCTGCGACGCCTTCAACCCGGTTTTTGATGTGACCCCGGCAGCTCTTGTTGATGCCATCGTGACGGAAAAAGGTGTCATCGAAAGCCCCTGTCCGGCTTCGGTGAGCAGGGTTCTGCAAGGCGCCTGACAGCTTTCCCTAAGCTGTTGGAAAATACGCAAAAAAATGGCCGAAAGGTTAGGGCTTGCGGGGGTTATGTGTTAATATTGCAAGCTTAAATTTAGCTCAGGTTGAACAAAACAATAACGAAATACAACGAACCAGATGAGTCCAGAAACGAGCCGTATCCAGCACCGCAAAAACGTGCCCTGCATGGTTGACTGTGTCGATACTTTGATGCAGCGACTCGTTTAAATCTCAGGCCAGGAAGCAGATGTCAGAATTAGCCAAAGAAATCCTTCCCGTAAATATCGAAGACGAACTCAAACAATCCTACCTTGACTACGCCATGAGCGTAATTGTCGGCCGTGCATTGCCTGACGTGCGCGATGGTCTGAAGCCGGTGCACAGGCGCGTGCTGTATGCCATGCACGAGCTGAGCAACGACTGGAACAAGCCCTACAAGAAATCAGCCCGTATCGTGGGCGATGTTATCGGTAAATATCACCCCCATGGCGATTCCGCCGTGTACGACACCATTGTGCGCATGGCGCAGGACTTTTCCCTGCGTTACACCCTGGTGGACGGGCAGGGCAACTTCGGTTCCATCGACGGTGATAACGCGGCTGCCATGCGTTATACCGAGATCCGCATGGCCAAGATCGCCCATGAGCTGCTGGCGGATCTGGACAAGGAAACCGTTGATTTCGTGGACAACTACGACGGCTCCGAGCAGATGCCGTCGGTACTGCCCACCCGGGTCCCCAACCTGCTGGTGAACGGTTCCTCCGGTATCGCGGTGGGTATGGCCACCAATATTCCCCCCCACAACCTGGGCGAAGTGATTGATGGCTGCCTGGCCTATATCGATAACAACGATATTGATATTGACGGCCTGATGGAGCATATCAAAGGTCCTGATTTGCCCACAGCCGGCATTATCAACGGCCGTGCCGGCATTTTGCAGGCTTATCGTACCGGCCGGGGCCGTATTTACATGCGTGCCCGTGCCCATATCGAAACCAATGAAAAAAGCGGCCGCGAATCCATTGTGGTCACCGAGATTCCCTATCAGCTCAACAAGCTGCGCCTGATCGAAAAGATCGCCGAGCTGGTAAAAGAGAAAAAGATTGAAGGTATCGCTGAACTGCGGGATGAATCCGACAAAGACGGTATCCGCCTGGTGATTGAAGTCCGCCGCGGTGAAAACGCCGAGGTATTGCTGAACAACCTGTACAGCCAGACTCAGCTGGAAAGCGTGTTTGGTATCAATATGGTGGGCCTTGTGGATGGTCAGCCCAGGCTGATGAACCTGAAAGGCATCATTGAATGCTTTGTGCGTCACCGCCGCGAAGTGGTCACCCGCCGAACCGTTTTTGACCTGCGCAAGGCCCGCGAGCGGGGCCATGTACTGGAAGGCCTGGCCGTGGCGCTGGCCAATATTGATCCGGTGATCGAGCTGATCAAATCCTCTCCCAGCAGGCAGGTGGCTGAAGAGCAACTGCTGGCCAAGGGATGGAAACCGGGTTATGTGATGGAAATGCTCGAGCGTGCCGGTGATCACAACGCCTGTCGCCCTGACGGTGTCAGCGATGATTACGGTATTCGTGACGATAACCTTTATTACCTGTCGCCGATTCAGGCAAAAGAAATTCTGGATATGCGCCTGCACCGCCTCACCGGTCTGGAGCACGAAAAGCTGATCCAGGATTATCAGGAAAAGCTGGACCTGATCAAGGAGCTGTCGCTCATACTGGCGGATCCGCAACGCCTGATGCAGGTGATTGTGGAAGAACTGCAGGCCGTTCGCGAAATGTATGCGGACGACCGTAAAACAGAGATCGTGACTTCCCGTCTGGATCTGACTCACGAAGACCTGATTACTGAAGAGAATGTGGTAGTGACCATCTCCCACGGTGGTTATGCCAAGATCCAGCCCATTGACACCTATCAGGCCCAGAAACGGGGTGGCCGCGGCAAGGCCGCCACTCAGGTGAAAGATGAGGATTATATCGAGCACCTGATGGTGACCAGCACCCACGACACCATCCTTTGTTTTACCGACGAAGGCAAGGTGTACTGGCTGAAGGTCTATCAACTGCCCCAGGGCGGTCGACAGTCCCGTGGCCGGCCCATTGTGAATATTCTGCCTTTGACAGAGTCGGAAAAAATCACCGCCATACTGCCGTTGCGTGAGTATGAGGAAGGCAAGTTTGTGTTCATGGCTACCAGCAACGGTACCGTTAAAAAGGTAGAGCTGGCAGCTTTCTCCCGCCCCAGAAGCAGTGGCCTGATTGCCATCGAGCTGGAAGGGGATAACCACCTGATCGGGGTAGCGATTACCGACGGTGGCCAGGATATCATGCTGTTTTCTTCTGAAGGCAAGGCGGTTCGTTTTAAAGAGGACGATGTCCGTTCCATGGGCCGTACAGCTCGCGGCGTGAAAGGTATGAACCTGCCGGATGGCGCCAGCCTGATTTCACTGATCGTGCCGGTTGAAGGCGGTCAGATCCTGACCGCCAGTGAAAATGGTTATGGAAAACGTACCCTGGCCACTGAATTCCCCACCAAGGGCCGTGCCGGTAAAGGCATGATTGCCATGAGCGCCAGCGAACGTAACGGCGACATGGTGGCTGCGGTGCAGGTGCTGAACGGCGAGGAAATCATGCTTATCAGCAACCAGGGCACACTGGTACGTACCCGGGTGGATGAAATTTCCGTTCAGGGCCGTAATACTCAGGGTGTGACTCTGATTCGCCTGGGCGATAGCGAGCACCTTGTCGGCGCTGTCCGTATTGAAGAGGTGGACGAAGAGGACCTGGAAGCGTTACCTGACGCAGGTTCTGGCGATGTTGCTGAAGCACCACCGGCAGCAGAGGGTGGCGACGATTCGCCGGCAGATGAATCCGGCGATGGCGACGAAGTCTGAAGCAACAAAAGCCTGAAACAACCGTTGATTTTACAGATACCGAGATAAAAGGAAGTCATTGGCAATGACAAGAGCATACAATTTTTGTGCAGGTCCGGCGGCATTGCCGGAGGCCGTTCTCAAACAGGCACAGGAAGAAATCCTGGATTATCAGGGCAAGGGCCTGTCAGTCATGGAAATGAGTCACCGTTCTGCTGAAATGGTGGCCATTGCCGAAGCGGCGGAGCAGGATTTGCGGGATCTGATGGAAATCCCGCAAAACTATAAAGTGCTGTTTCTGCAGGGTGGAGCCAGCAGCCAGTTTGCGGCCATTCCCCTGAACCTTCTGGCGGGTAAAAGCAGTGCCGACTATATCAATACCGGGCAGTGGTCCAAAAAAGCCATCAAAGAGGCGCAACGCTATTGCCAGGTTAACGTGGCTGCCACTGACGAAGCCAATAACTTCACTGCGGTGCCGGCGTTCGATACCTGGAACCTGAGCGACGAAGCGGCCTACCTGCACTACACGCCTAATGAAACCATTGGTGGTGTGGAGTTTGATTTTATCCCGGACGTGAAAGCGCCGCTGGTAGCTGACATGTCTTCCACCATTCTGTCGCGCCCCCTGGACGTATCAAAGTTCGGTCTGATTTATGCCGGCGCCCAGAAGAATATCGGCCCGGCCGGTATTACCGTGGTGATTGTGCGCGAAGATCTGCTGGGTCAGGCATCTGCTGCCACACCCACCATGCTGGATTATAAAACCCACGCCGACAACGATTCCATGTACAACACGCCACCCACTTATGCCTGGTATCTGGCGGGGCTGGTGTTCAAATGGCTGAAAGCCCAGGGCGGCCTGACCAAAATGGGCGAACTCAATGAAGCCAAAGCCAGCAAGCTTTACAGCTACATTGATAACAGCGACTTTTACGCCAATCCGGTGGCCGTGAACAACCGCTCCTGGATGAATGTGCCTTTCACCCTTGCGGATGATTCTCTGGATAAAGAGTTCCTTAAAAAGTCTGAAGAAGCCGGCCTGCTCAACCTGAAAGGGCACCGCAGCGTGGGCGGCATGCGTGCCAGTATCTATAATGCAGTACCCATGGCGGCGGTGGACGCGCTGATTGATTTCATGGCAGAGTTCGAGAAAAACCGAGGCTGACAGCCCAATGGCGGATTTACCCACACTGGAAAACCTGAGAGACGCGATTGATCATATTGATCAGGAAATACAACGCCTGATTAACGAACGGGCCAAATGTGCCCAGCAAGTCGCCGAAGTCAAGCAGCTGGAAAGCGATGCTCCGGAGCGCGTGCTCTATTATCGTCCCGAGAGAGAAGCTCAGGTATTACGCAAAGTCATGGAGCGTAATCAGGGCCCCCTGTCTCAGGAAACCGTTGCCCGGTTGTTCCGCGAAATCATGTCTGCCTGCCTGGCGCTCGAAGAGCCCATGAAAATTGCTTATCTGGGTCCGGAAGGAACCTTTACTCAGGCCGCGGCGATCAAGCACTTCGGCCACGCAGTGAAGAGCATTTCGCAAACCACCATTGATGAAGTGTTTCGCGAGGTGCATGCCGGTGCCGCCAATTACGGTGTGGTGCCGGTGGAAAATACCACCGAAGGCATGGTGAACACCACGCTCGACAGCTTTATCAATGCGCCGTTAAAAATCTGTGGCGAAGTGGAACTGCGTATCCACCATCACTTTCTGGTGGGGTCTGCCACCAAGGAAGATTCCGTTACCCGGATTTACTCCCATCAGCAGTCACTGGCCCAGTGCCGCAAATGGCTGGATGCCCATTACCCCAAAGCAGAACGTATTGCCGTAAGCAGCAATTCCGAAGCCGCCCGACGGTTAAAGGATGAATGGCACGCAGCGGCTATTGCCGGTGAAATGGCCGCCGAAATTTATGGCCTGAAAAAGCTGGTGTCCAACATAGAAGACAACCCCAATAACACCACCCGTTTCCTGATTGTGGGCAATGAATCGGTGCCGCCGTCAGGAGATGACAAAACCTCTATTCTGGTTTCCATGAAAAACAAACCGGGAGCATTGCTGGAACTGTTGCAGCCCTTCGAATCTGCCAATATCAGCCTGACCCGTCTGGAAACCCGACCCGCCCCCAATGACAAGTGGGCTTATGTTTTCTTTATCGATTTCGAAGGCCACGAGCAGGACGAAAAGGTGGCCAGAGTACTGGCTGAGCTGGACAGCAAAGCGGCCCATGTGAAGCGTCTGGGCTCTTACCCCCGGGCGGTGCTCTAAAGCAGCAAAAGCCCGGTGTTTCTCCGGCAATTTTTTCAGGTACTCATACAGGGATATATAGCGAGAGGCTGCCATGACTTGTGATTTTGTAGCGATAGCGACCGACGGCGTGCAGGGATTAACCCCCTACCAGCCGGGCAAACCCATCGACGAACTGGAGCGGGAGCTGGGTATCAGCAATATCGTCAAGCTGGCCAGCAATGAAAATCCGCTGGGCCCCAGCAAAAAAGTGCTGGAAGCTTTGCAAGCCCAGCTCAAGGATCTGACCCGTTACCCTGACGGCAACGGGTTCCTGTTAAAGCAGGCATTGAGCCAGCATCTGCAAGTGGCGCCGGAACAGATCACCCTGGGTAACGGTTCCAATGACACCCTGGATCTGATTGCCCGAGCTTACCTGGCACCTGGCCGCGAAGCGATTTTCTCTGAATATGCGTTCGCCGTGTACCCCATTGCCACTCAGGCAGCGGGCGCCACTGCTGTGGTGACCCCGGCAAAAGACTGGGGCCATGACCTTAACGCCATAAAGGCCGCGATTACTGACAAGACCCGGTTGATCTTTCTGGCGAACCCCAATAATCCCACCGGCACCTGGTTTAACCGTTCCGAGTTTGAAGCCTTTATCGCGAATGTGCCGGAAAACGTGATTGTGGTGCTGGACGAAGCCTATTCCGAATACGTGGAAGACCCAACATACCCTGATGGCCTGAAGTACCTGGATCAGTACCCCAATCTCATCATCACCCGTACCTTTTCCAAAGCCTATGGGTTGGCGTCATTAAGAGTGGGTTACAGCGTGTCCCATCCTCAGATTGCCGATGTGATTAACCGAATCCGCAATCCTTTTAATGTGGACAGCTTTGCGCTGGCCGCCGCCACTGCAGCATTGCAGGACACCGATTACATTGCCGAGAGTGTGGCGCTCAACCGGGAAGGCTATCAGCTGCTCACCAAAGCGGTTACCGAAAGGCAGTTGGGTTTTATTCCCTCGGTAGGAAACTTTGTCAGCGTGGATTTCGGGATGGATGCCGCACCTGTTTATGAAGCATTACTGCGTGAAGGTGTGATCGTGCGCCCCATGGCCGCCTATAAAATGCCCACCTTTTTGCGGGTCAGTATCGGTCTTCCGGAAGAGAATGAGCGCTTTATTCAGGCGCTGGATTCGGAAGCGGTACAAACGGCTATGGGGAAATAATGTCGGCGCCCCTGAAACGTGTGGTGATCGTGGGCCTTGGCCTGATCGGAGGCTCCTTTGCGGCTGCCCTGAAAAAAGCCGGCAAGGCAGAGCACATTATCGGCGCCAGCCGCAGCCAGACAACCCTGGATAAGGGCCTTGAACTGGGCGTCATCGACGAAGCCCAGCCGGATCTTGCCCTGGCAGTGCAGGGGGCCGATCTGGTGATGCTGGCCGCACCGGTGGGGGTGACCGAAACCCTGCTGGAAAAAATAAAGCCCGGACTGAACGGCAAAACGATTGTTACGGACGCCGGCAGTGTGAAAGGCAATGTGGTTGCCGCCGCAAAAAAGGTATTTGGCAGTGTTCCCCCGTGGCTGGTGCCGGGGCATCCTATCGCAGGATCGGAAAACAGCGGGGTGGCAGCGGCCAATCCGGATCTTTACCAGCATCACAAGGTCATTCTGACACCCACACCGGAAAATTCCCCGGAGGCCGTGGCCCTGGTCCGTCAGGCCTGGGAATGGTGCGGTGCCAGGGTGCTCACCATGGATGTTTCCCATCACGACGATGTGCTGGCAGCCACCAGTCATTTGCCCCATTTTCTGGCGTTCTCACTGGTGGACACCCTGGCAAGAGAAGATGAAAACCAGGAAATCTTCCGTTATGCTGCCGGCGGTTTCCGGGACTTCACCCGGATTGCCTCCAGCGATCCCACCATGTGGCACGACATATTTGTTGCCAACCGGGATGCCCTGCTGACCCGGATCGAACATTTTGAAGCCGGACTGGCCCGGTTCAAGCAGGCTGTTGCAGCCAGCGACAGCCAGGACATGCTGGGCATCATGACCCGCGCCAAGGTGGCGCGTGACCATTTCACAAAAATGTTAGCTAAAAAAGCTTATAGTAGCGCTATGACAGACAAGCAGATTACCTTTATTGCCAGCCCCGGCGGCAGTGTTTCCGGTTCCATTCGGGTTCCCGGCGACAAATCCATTTCTCACCGCTCCATTATGCTGGGTTCACTGGCCGAGGGCGTTACCGAAGTAGACGGTTTCCTGGAAGGGGAGGACGCACTGGCCACGCTTCAGGCCTTCCGCGATATGGGCGTCACCATCGAAGGCCCCAATCACGGTCATGTGAAGATTTTTGGTGTGGGTATTAATGGCCTGCAGCCACCACCCGGGCCGCTTTACCTGGGTAATAGTGGTACTTCCATGCGTTTACTGGCTGGTTTGCTGGCCGCCCAGGCGTTTGATACTGAGCTGACTGGCGACGAATCCCTGTCCAAACGGCCCATGAAGCGTGTATCCCAACCTCTTGAGTTGATGGGTGCCCGGATCGAGACGGGTAGCGACGGCACACCACCCTTGCGGATCAAGGGTAATACCCCACTGAAAGCCATCCACTACAATATGCCCATGGCCAGTGCCCAGGTGAAATCCTGTGTGCTGCTGGCAGGCCTGTATGCAGACGGTGAAACCAGCGTGGTGGAGCCGGCACCCACCCGCGACCATACCGAGCGAATGCTGCGCGGGTTCGGTTACCATGTGACCACCGATGGCGCCAGGGCCAGCCTGAAAGGCGGCGGCAAACTCAGCGCAACCAAAATTGATGTACCGGCAGATATTTCCTCTGCGGCCTTTTTTATGGTGGCCGCCAGCATCACCCCCGGTGCGGATCTGACACTGGAGCACGTGGGTATCAATCCCACCCGTACCGGCGTCATCAATATCCTTCGTGCCATGGGTGGCAATATTGAAGTGCTCAACGAGCGCGAAGTGGGTGGCGAGCCGGTAGCGGATATCCGTGTGCGGTATTCCCAACTGACAGGCATTGATATTCCCGAAGATCAGGTGCCGCTGGCCATTGATGAGTTCCCCGTATTGTTTGTGGCAGCCGCCTGCGCCGAGGGTCAGACCCGCCTGACAGGTGCAGAGGAGCTGCGGGTGAAGGAGAGCGATCGCATCCAGGTCATGGCTGACGGGTTAATTGCGCTTGGCGTTGACGCCCAGCCCACCCCCGATGGCATTGTGATTCAGGGTGGCAGCATGGGCTCCGCCGATGTGGAAAGCCATGGGGATCACCGGATTGCCATGGCCTTTGTGGTAGCCTCGCTGCGATCGACCGGCAGCATTACCATTCGCAACTGTGCCAATGTTGCCACCTCTTTCCCGAATTTTGTTGAGCTTGCTACCCGGGTGGGTATGCAGGTGCGTGTTGAATAAGTTGGAGTAAACCATGGCTTCACCGGCTAAAAGTGCGCCAGTTATTACCATTGACGGGCCCGGTGGTTCCGGAAAAGGCACCATTTCCCAGATGGTGGCAAATCATATGGGCTGGAGCCTGCTGGACAGCGGTGCCCTGTATCGCCTGGTGGGACTGACTGCCCGCAATCATGGTGTCAGCCTGGAAAATGAAGAAAGTCTGGGGGTGCTGGCCCAGCACATGGACGTACAGTTTATAGCCACCGATCCTGACACGCCCCCCGATGTGATCCTGGAAGGCGAGAACGTGACCCGGGATATTCGCACCGAGGAAGCGGGTAAAGCCGCGTCGGTGGTGGCCACCTTGTCGCAGGTGCGGGAAGGCCTGTTAAAACGCCAGCAGGATTTCCGCGAACTCCCGGGCCTGGTGGCCGACGGCAGGGATATGGGCACTGTGGTTTTCCCCGATGCGGAGCTGAAAATTTACCTCACTGCCAGCGCTGAAGAGCGCGCCAACCGGCGCTATAAACAGTTGCAAGCCAAGGGGATGGATGTTAAGTTAGCCGACCTTCTGAAAGGTATACAGGAACGCGACGAGCAGGATATGAACCGTGCTATCGCTCCCCTCAAACCGGCAGAAGACGCTGTCGTTATAGACAGCAGCAGCCTGACCATACAGCAGGTGTTCGATCGCGTTATCGAGCTGGCCGGAGAAAAGGGCCTAACCTGTTAAGGACGCTGCAAACCCGCGGGAACTGTTGAACTGAACCGGTTCCAGGCGGATTTCCTGTCGCGTACGGTAGTTATTCAGTCGTTCGTAGCAAGAGTTGACCAGGTAAAAAACCAGGTAAGAGTTTCAGGGGATGAGGGGCCTGCCTTAGGGTATTCTTCATTCCCTTTTTGACGTTCTGCAGGTGCATCACAAGGTCCATCAGCCGCACCTGCAGACATTGGTAACTAACCCGCATGCTGATGGAGTGCGGCGCGTGTTTACACGCAACTAATTGATATTAGGAACTAAAATGAGCGAAAGCTTTGCTGAACTATTTGAAGAAAGTCTGAAAGAACTCGACATGAAACCCGGTTCAATCGTGGCCGGAACGGTCGTTGCGATTGACTCCGACTGGGTAACTGTTCACGCAGGACTCAAGTCTGAAGGTGTGATTCCCCGTGACCAGTTCATCAACGACAGCGGCGAAATCGAAATCGTTGTTGGTGACACTGTCGATGTAGCCCTTGAAACCCTGGAAGACGGTTGGGGTGAAACTCGGCTTTCTCGTGAAAAAGCGAAACGTGCGGAATCCTGGAAGCGTCTGGAAGCTGCATTCGAAGCCAACGAAATCGTTAAAGGTGTTATTAACGGTAAAGTTAAAGGCGGTTTCACAGTCGATATCGATTCTGTCCGAGCTTTCCTGCCCGGTTCTCTGGTTGATGTACGTCCGGTACGAGACACCACTCACCTGGAAGGTAAAGAATTGGAATTCCGCGTTATCAAGCTGGATGCCAAGCGCAATAACGTGGTGGTTTCCCGCCGTGCTGTTCTGGAAGCAGAAAACAGTGCCGAGCGTGAACAACTGCTTGCCAACCTGCAAGAAGGTATGGAAGTTAAAGGTATCGTTAAAAACCTCACCGACTACGGTGCGTTTGTGGACCTGGGTGGTATCGACGGTCTGCTGCACATCACTGACATGGCCTGGAAGCGCATCAAGCACCCCAGCGAGATTGTCAGCGTAGGCGATGAAATCAACGTTAAAGTTCTGAAATTCGATCGCGATCGCAACCGTGTATCTCTTGGCCTGAAGCAACTGGGCGAAGATCCATGGGTAGAAATCAAACAGCGTTATCCTGAAAACAGTCGCGTTACCGCCACTGTGACCAACCTGACCGACTACGGCTGCTTTGCTGAGCTGGAAGAAGGTGTTGAAGGTCTGGTACACGTGTCTGAAATGGACTGGACCAACAAAAACGTTCATCCCTCCAAAGTGGTTTCCATTGGCGACGAGATCGACGTAGTGGTTCTGGATATCGACGAAGAGCGTCGTCGTATTTCTCTGGGTATCAAACAAACCCGTGCCAACCCATGGGAAGAGTTTGCCGGCAAATACAACAAAGGCGACAAGATCTCCGGCAAGATCAAGTCCATCACCGACTTCGGTATCTTCATTGGTCTGGATGGCGGCATCGACGGTCTGGTTCACCTGTCCGATATCTCCTGGGACCTGACTGGCGAAGAAGCTGTTCGTCAGTACAAGAAAGGTGACGAGATTGAGACTGTGATCCTGTCTGTAGATCCTGAGCGTGAGCGTATCTCTCTGGGCGTCAAGCAGCTGGAAGAAGATCCGTTCGCCAACTACGTACAGTCCAACGACAAGGGTGCCATCGTAACCGGTACCGTTAAGTCTGTTGACGCCAAAGGCGCTGTGGTAGAGCTGGCAGACGGCGTTGAAGCCTCTCTGAAAGCTTCTGAAATCAGCCGCGACCGTGTTGAAGACGCGCGCAATCACCTGAACGAAGGCGACAGTGTTGAAGCCCGCATCGTTTCTGTGGATCGCAAGAACCGCGTACTCAGCCTGTCCATCAAGGCGAAAGACGTTGTTGAAGAGAAAGAAGCCATGAAAGCGGTTAACCAGGAGCAGCCTGACAATGCACCGAAAACTATCGGTGATCTGATCAAGCAGCAAATGGAAAAGAGCTGATATTTCAGCACAACGCTTTTCAAGCTGAATAAAAAAGGGGCCAGTCATTGGCCCCTTTTTTTATGCCCTGCGTCAAAAATGTACTGGCCAACCGGTGGGATTTCCATTAGTCTCAAAGTCTTGGGGAAACACGGAGTTTACATTGCTGTAAGCGCCTGAAAATATTGGGGTAAACCTATTTCGATGAAGAGTTTACCTGCCCCGGAACCACAAGAGATCAAAACCTGCCGATGAACTTTGTCCACCCCGCGGGGTGGGGCGTAGATTCAGGCAGTTATAGTAAGCAGTCATAGAGGGTAATCATGAAGAGCTATAACGATAAAGTGGCAGCCATCACCGGCGCGGGTTCAGGAATTGGCAGGGCAACCGCCCTGATGCTGGCGGAGCAGGGTTGTCACCTGGCTTTGTCTGATGTTGACGAGCAGGGCCTGCTGGAAACCGTCAGCCAGATCAGCGGCGTGCGCTGCACCCATCATATTGTGGACGTGGCGAGCCGGGATGCGGTGTATCAGTGGGCTGACCAGGTGTTTCAGGAACACGGCAAGATCAATATCATTATGAACAATGCCGGCGTGGCTCTGGGTGATACCGTTGAGAACATGAAGTATGAAGACTTCGAGTGGCTCATGAACATCAACTTCTGGGGCGTGGTTTACGGCACCAAGGCGTTTTTGCCGTATCTGAAACAGGCCGGCGAAGGCCATATCATTAACGTTTCCAGTGTGTTCGGTCTGATCGGTGTGCCCACCCAATCTGCGTATAATGCCGCCAAGTTTGCGGTGCGTGGCTTTACCGAGTCATTGCGTGAGGAGCTGGAAATCGATCGCTGCGGGGTTAGCACCACCAGTGTCCACCCGGGCGGCATCAAGACCAATATTGCCCGTAACAGTCGTATGGGCAATGTCGGTACTATCACCAGCCAGACAACCACAGTGGAAGAAGCGGCAAAGCGCTTTGACAAGGTGGCTCGTACCACACCCAGGGAAGCGGCCAAAATCATTCTGGATGGCGTTCGCAAAGACAAGGCCAGAGTGCTGGTAGGGTTCGACGCCCACGTGATCGACAGCATGCAGCGCCTGTTGCCCACCACCTATCAAAAACTTCTGGTTTTTGGTGCAAAACGAGTAAGTTAGCTGCTATCTTTCAGCTTTTAGGCAATAAATAAGACCTTTTGTATCATTAGCTTAGAATCACTAGCTATACTGGATACTAAAGGTCTTTTTGTTTTTGAATGCTGAATGAAACTTCATCAAAGTATTTCCTACAAACTGGCAACCACCGGCGTTCTCCTGGCTTTCTGTCTGGGGTTGATTGTCAGTGGTGTACAGGTCTATTCAGATTTTCAGAATCAGCAGGCCAATTTCAGTGATACCGTCGGCCGCATGCTCGATGTGGCCAAGCCCACCGCCAGCCGCGCAGTGCACACTCTGGATGAACGCCTCGCCACCGAAGTCGTGAAAGGTCTGATGGTGTATGACTTTGTGGTGGGTGTAAAAGTAGTGGATGAGCTGGGGAATGTACTGGCAGAAAGAACCCGGCCCATTGTTGCCACCAATACCGTCTGGCTTACGGATATGCTGGCGCAGCGGCTGCACGATTTTAATATCGCTATTTCCCTGGAAAATGCCATCAGTAGAGATTCCGGACTGCTCCAGGTAACCATCGATTACGATGCTGTTTATTCCCCTTTCTATACCCGTGCCATTACGGTTTTCGTCACCGGATTTTTGAGAAACATGATTCTGGTGATGCTGTTTTTTGTGGCTTTTTACTGGTCCATCGCCAAACCCCTGATTCGTATTTCCAAGGAAATTCGCGAAATCGATCCGGAGCGCCCGGATATCAAACTGATCCCCAAAGATGAAAACCATCGTGATGATGAACTGGGGCGTTTAATCGATGTTTCCAACCAATATATCCGTACCGTATCCAACCTGTTGCAGGAACGTAAGGAGCGGGAACGGGTTATCTTTGAAAGCGAGCGTCACAAGCAAAAAATCATTAATACGGTTCCCCATATGATTTATGCCCGGGACGCGGAAGGCCGCTTTGTGTTTGCCAACAAGGCAACCGCCGATGCTTATGGCTTGTCGGTTGGTGAAGTGGAAAAGAGTTTGTTGAAAGACCTCCACGGCAAGCTGTCGGATCAGCAAATGCGGCAGTTCCGATCCAGTGATATGGCCATTATTGATGGCCAGACGCCGGATTATGTGGCGGAAGAAGTCTTTACCAATGCCCGGGGAGAAGAGCGGGCGTTGCACACTCACAAGATTCCCCTGAGTTACTATGGCGAAATGATCTGCCTGGGTGTGTCCGTTGATATTACCGCACAGAAAAATGCTGAAGCCATTATCCGTCATCAGGCCTATCACGATCCACTCACCAACCTGCCCAACCGGTTACGTCTGATTGAAAACCTGGAAAGCGAAATCGAGCGCTCCTATCGCCATCATTATGTGGGCGCCGTGCTCTTTATCGATCTGGATCACTTCAAAAAGATCAATGATTCCCTGGGGCACCCGGTGGGGGATCTGGTATTACAGGAAGTGTCTTCCCGACTGGAAAATAATTGCCGGGCGGAAGACATGGTAGCGCGGCTCGGCGGTGATGAATTTGTGGTGGTAACGCCGGAAATTGGTGACACCATTGAAGAAGGCGCAACCCACGCCCTGGAAATTGCCGAAAAACTCCGGGAAATGATGGCCATGCCCATTGTATCCGGTGGGCAGACTCTGCGGGTAACCGCCAGTATCGGCATTGTGATGTTCCCGGAAAAAGGCAAGGACGTGCACGAAATTCTGCGCTATGCCGACACTGCCATGTATCACGCCAAGGATGAAGGGCGGGATACCATTGAGTTCTTTTCCGAAACCATGGCCGAGCTGGTGGACCGCCACCTGGAACTGGAAAACGAGCTGCAGAAAGCCATTGAGGAAGAGCAGTTTGTCCTGCATTACCAGCCGCAGCTGAATTGCAGCACCGGCAAGGTGGTGGGTGGCGAGGCTCTGTTACGCTGGAATCATCCCCGCATGGGGCTGGTTTCTCCCGGTGAGTTTATTCCCATTCTGGAATCCAGTCGTTTGATTGTGCCCGCCGGCCGCTGGCTTTTACGCCGTGCTTTTGAAGATGTTAAAAGCTGGCGGCAGAAAGGTATCTGGGAGGATGGCCAGCGAGTCGGGATTAATATTTCCCCGCGGCAGTTCCGCGACAAGGCCTTTATCAGTGACGTCAGAAACCTGATTGAAACCACTGAGATCGATCCCAAATGGGTGGAATTCGAAATCACCGAAGGCATCGTAATTCACAATGTTCAGGAAACCATCGAGATTATGAAGCAGCTGTGCAATCTGGGGATCAGCTTCTCGCTCGATGACTTTGGTACCGGTTATTCGTCGCTGAGTTACCTCAAACAATTACCGGTATCGTCGTTAAAAGTGGATCAGACCTTTGTCCGTGATATAACCACTGACCCCAACGATGCAGCCATTGTTGAAGCCACCCTGGCCATGGCGCGTGGATTGGATATGGATGTGATTGCGGAAGGGGTAGAGACCAAGGACCAGCTGGATTTTCTGATTTCCCATAACTGTCAGATGTGTCAGGGATACTACTTCAGCCGGCCCTTGCCCATTGATGATTTTGAAGATTATGTCAGTGGAGCCACTGGTTAATCGATAGTAAATCGCCGGTGGTGAGAATGCCCGCCAGTTGCTTCAGCTGCAGGCTGTTCAGAATGTAATTAAAGCGGGCGTCGGCATAGTTACGCTTGGCCTGATACAGAGTCCGCTGGGCATTGAGCACATCCACAATGGTTCTTGTTCCCGCTTCATAGCCCGCTTGCGTGGCATCCAGCGCACTTTGCGCAGAGCGAATGCTTTGCTGCTGGGCGTTTACTTCCGCCACATTGGTTTGCACCACCCGCACCAGATTGCTGGTGTTTTTGGCAACATCCCGCTCGGTAAAGCGCTTGTCGTCCTGGGCTTTGTAATACAGTGATTTCGCCTGGCGGCGCAGTGAACTGGTATTACCGCCGGTGTACAGGGGAATATCCAGTTGCAGGGCGATAACGGAGGTTTCTGAATCCGGTGTTTCGCCGGTGATACCACCCACATTGGTAACCGCATCGGTTTCTGTTTGCTGATAGGTGCCTACCAGTTCCAGGGTAGGGTAGTGCTGGGCACGCCGGGCTTCGTACTCGTTCATGGCGGCCTCTTCGTTAAAGCTGGCGGCAATCAGCGATTTGTTGTTTTTCAGCGCCATATCCACCCATTCCTGGATGTTGTTAGGCTTGGGCATATCAATGGGAAAGCTTTCATCCAGTTCTTTCACTGATTCGATGGAAGAGCCCGTCAGGGTTTCCAGGTTTTTCAGGGAAAGGTCCAGATCTCGCTCCGCCACAATGCGCTGTACCACGGCAATGTCGTAGGCGGCCTGGGCTTCATGCACGTCTGTTTTGGCAATCAGGCCCACCTGATAGCGTTGCTCAGTCTGATCTTTCTGCCGTGCAATGGCGGATTCCTCAGCCTTGCTGAAGGCCAGGGTCTCGTTGGCCCGCAGTACATTCAGGTAAGCGTCCAGCACCCGGATCAAAAAATTCTGCTGTTCTGCTTCATAATCCGCATCCACCAGCTGGTCGGTGGCTTTCACCGATTTGAACGCATACCAGCTGTCCAGCCGGAATAGCGGTTGGGAAATACTGGCAGAGTAAACCTGTTGCTCCGAGCTGTTGGGGTCACTGCCTTCGTATTCATTGCGGCGTTCTGAAAACTCGGCACCCACAGAAAGCCGGGGAAGCAGATTGGATTTGGCCTGGTAGTAGTTTTCTTTCTGGGCTTCGTAGTTATGTTTGACTGAGGACCACTGGGGATCGTTTTTGTTGGCAAGGTCGAAAGCTTCTTTCAGGTCTGTGGCAGCCTGGGCATTGAATGTAACCAATGAGGCAGAAACCGAGGCAGAAATCCAAGCCAGACAAAGAACCAGCTTTCGGGTACGGGTAACACCGGGTGTTTTCACGAATAAAACCTGCTGTGTGCGTCCATGGATAGAAGTCGTATTCTAGTCAATCACCTGTAGTGGCAACAAGTGCGGCAACAAGTTTAACTTGGAGGGGGACCTGAAACACTGCGTTCGCCTGCTGGAACGAAGCACTGGCCGGAACGAATCATTGGCTTGTCCAGGGCAATTGGTTACATTGGGCGACAGGGTATCCATGAAACGGCGAACGGGGAATGATTTTGGCCAGGCAGGAAAAACTCAGCAACTTGCTAATACAGATTGAGAATGAAATGAAATCCCTGGATCTGTGGTCCAGGTCTCCGCCGGCGGAGGACGCTTTTCAGAGTAGTGCGCCTTTTTGTGCGGATACCATGGCATTTACTGACTGGTTGCAGTGGGTGTTTGTGTTCCGGTTCAGGGTGTTAATAGAAAACGAACACCCGTTACCTGAAAAATCGGATATTCACCCCATGGCAGAAGAAATGTTCAAGCCGCTGTCGCAGGATACGGATGCATTACTGGAACTGATAGCGACTTTTGACCGGGAATTGAGTCGTTAATTGGTTCGCGGGTCTAACCGGTAAAAGAAAAATAGTGGTCCAGAGGGCTGCTTTTTAGCTTGTCAGCAACCTGTTGCCGGCCCGTATCGTCATATTGAATGGCAGCTACCTGACCCCACACCGGTTTGGGCCAGCAGGGGTCGTCTGTATAGCGGGCAATGTGGTGCACATGCAGTTGCGGCACCATGTTGCCCAGGGCCGCCACGTTCACTTTGTGGGCCTGGAAACTGTCCATCAGGGTTTCCGCCAGCAGGCCGGATTCATCCGTCATCTGGTACTGATCCCGTTGGGGCAGTTGAAACAGCTCTCTCACGGATTCTTTCTTGGGTACAAGAATAAACCAGGGATAGTTGCTGTCGTTCATCAGCAGTAACAGGTTCAGATCCGATTCACCCACTTGAAAGGTATCAGCGGCCAGCTGAGGATGTAATTCAAACATCAGTGGGCCGCGACCTGTTCTTTGGAATCCGCCAGCGAAATCATGTCGTGAAGAATGTGCCCGGTTTCTGTGAGCACGTAATCGATTTCGATTTTTCTCTCCACCAGCTGTTCAGCTTCTTCTTCCTCGTTGAATGCCTGCAGTTCTTCCAGGGTTTTGAAAGGCTTCATGCCCTTGGCAGAGCGCTTGCGGTTTTCGGCATCCAGGCGACGCTGTTCCGCCTCTTCAATTTCCTTCAGGCGGGTTTTCTCATTCAGGCTCACGGTCAGCTTCTGTTTGATTTCTTCCCGGGATTTGATCTGTTCTTTCACATACACAAAGTCCGGATCATCGGCGCTGCGCTTGGTATGGGCTGCCTGCAGGAAGTTCAGGAAAGGATCGATATTATCCCATGCCTGATAGGGGGCAGGGCGGATGCTGTCTGCGGGCAGGGCGTTATCCAGTGCGCTCTCGCCGATCTCGGTAAAGTCGATCAGGCTGGGGAAGCTGATGTCCGGCACAATACCCTGATGCTGGTTGCTTTCACCGGAAATGCGATAGAACTTGGCCAGGGTGATTTTCAGCTTGCCGTGATCCAGTGGTTGCAGAGATTGCACGGTGCCTTTCCCAAAAGTACGCTCACCCACCACAATGCCGCGATCATAGTCCTGAATGGCGCCGGCAAAAATTTCCGAGGCGGAAGCACTCAGACGGTTAACCACCACAGCCAGCGGGCCATCATAAAAGACTTTCGGATCCATATCGGCAATGGGATCCACGCCCTTGTAGCTTTTTACCTGAACAACCGGGCCGGTAGGGATAAAGAGGCCAACGGACTTTTGGGCTTCCTGCAATGAACCGCCGCCGTTATTTCGCAGATCAATGATCAGGCCGTCGATGTTTTCTTTTTTCAGTTCGGTAATCAGGCGCTTCATATCGCGAGTGGAAGAACGGTAATTGGGGTCGCCGTTCTGCATGCCCTGAAAATCGTGATAAAACGCCGGAATATGAATGACGCCGAATTTTTCGGTGCCTTTTTCACCGGGCACTTCCAGAATCGTGGACTGGGCGGCTCTGTCTTCCAGTTTTACTGTGTCGCGTTTGATGCTGATTACTTTGGTGATGGAGTCATTTTCTGCGGTGGCGGGAATTACTTCCAGGCGTACGGTGGTGCCTTTTTTACCGCGAATACGATCAACCACCTCGTCCAGTCGCCAGCCGACCACATCCACAATGTCTTCGCCTTCCTGGCCAACACCCACAATCCGGTCGGCCGGCTTCAGCTGCTTGGCTTTGGCGGCAGGGCCGCCGGTTACCAGACGAACCACCTTGGTGTATTCGTCTTCACTCTGCAGAACGGCACCGATACCCTGCAATTGCAGACTCATGTTGATATCAAAGTTTTCCGACTCACGGGGGGTAAAGTAGGTGGTATGGGGGTCATACACGTGGGTAAAGGCGTTGATATAAATCTGGAACGCGTCTTCGTTGTTTGCCTGCAGCGTGCGGTTCAGCATGGTTTTAAAGCGCTTAACCAGTGTGGACTGAATATCTTCGGGCTTTTTGTCACGCAGCTTTAACTGCAGTGCCATGTGTTTGAGCCGCTTGCGCCACAGCTCTTCCATCTCGCTGTCGTTTTTGGCCCAGTCTGCTTCGCTGCGATCCAGCAGGTATTCTTCATCTTTGGTAAAGTCGAACTGGTCAACGCCTTTTTCCAGTTGGGTAATGACTTTATCCAGCCGGCTCACCAGGCGCTCCTGGTAGCGATTGAATATCAAAAACGCCGGTGCAAGGTTGCCGGTTTGCAGGGCTTCATCCAGTTGGTAACGGAACTTGCTGAAGTCCTCAATATCGCTTTCGAGAAAGTAGCTTCTGTTGGGATCAAGTACTTTCAGATAACGGTTGAACACGCGATCCGACATATGATCGTTCATGTTCACTTTGTTGTAATGCAGTTGCTTGAGCAGGGTAACCACATCCAGGCTGGCGTGCTGCTGTTTGCGGGTGGGTTGAAGCTTGGTCAGTTCATAGCTGGCATTGGCCTGAAAGATCGCCGCGAAAAACAGAATACTGACTGAAAACGCGACACTCGCCTTGATCGGTGTTTTGAACTTCATAAAGATACGTTACCTAGCGTTGATGGGCTGAGGCTGCAGGCAATGCGGCATAATCCTGATGCTTGTCAGACCCCGGCATTCCCTCAAATAAGTCTTTGAAAAATACACTAAATATTAGAAGGATTATAGTCGGTTTAGTTCCGATTGTTAGTTTCCCCGGAACCTTTGCCTTCCTAACATATTATGACTCTTTGTGATTATTCAACCGTCTCACGCTAACCCCGCGTAGCTGTTCACATTTTGAGTGACCGTAAACTGGCTTTATGGGTTTATTTGTAAAATAAGTTTACAAAAATGGCGTTCCGGATTCTGCTGCGGTATCCTAGACTCACCAGTCAGAACCGATCGGTACCTGCTCGCTGCAGCTCGGGTGTAACAGGGCAGGCAGAGCAGTACAGGAAGCACAATCCGGTCGGCTCATAAAAACAAAAAGCACCACAAAATAACAATAAACAGGGACAGCGCAGGAACGCGCGGGAGACAATCAGATGAGCAGAGGGATGTATCGGGTATCGCTTTGTGGGGGACTGTTCGGTTTGCTGGCGGGCATGGGGCACGCAGCGGTGGTGGAAAACATCACCCTGGGAAACCCCAAGGCGCTGGCGTTGGGGAATGCCGTAACGGCCGATCCCCCCGGCATTGATTCCATTCATTTTAATCCGGCGGGTCTGGTCCGGCTGCAGGGGCGCCAGTCCCAGGTCAAACTGCTAATGGCGGGGCTGAATTTTAAAGTGGAATTCGGTGACCACGATGCCAGAACGCAGGCGGTTCTGGATGAGTTTGGCTACCATGATGAAGCCGCCAACAGCACCAGCGAAACCTCTACCATAGGGCTCAAGCTGCCTTTTACGGATGGCGTAAAAGAATGGCCGCTGCCGTTTTTGATCGCTCCATTGGGCGGTGCCAGCTTCAGCCCGCCGGGTTCCGGGATTACCTTTGCCACCTCGGTCTACACGCCCATGGCGGCCGGCTACATCCGTGAAGAGGACGACCCCGGGCGCTTTATGGGGGAAGAGTTGTCACTGGTGAAAATCACCTATTTTTCCCCCTCTGTCGGCATCCGCTTGGATGACGAATGGTCCGTTGGGGCGTCTCTGGGAATTTCCTGGCAGGGTGCTGCGGCTGCCACGCAATTGCGGGTGCCTAATTTTGCCCTGGTTCTGGCCGATGAACTGGTAACCCAGTTGCAGGACCAGAATCTGTGCCCGGACAGCGCCGATACCCGGCCTTTTATCGATCTCTGTGGCGGCAATATCGGCCCTTACACCCGGGCTGCCAAACTGGAATTCGATGCTGAAGACAATATGGTGTGGAACCTGAATATCGGTGCCTTGTGGGAGCCCACCCCTTGGTTTACCTGGGGCTTTGTGTATCAGTTCGAAAGCACGGCGGAGCTGAAGGGCACCTACCAGCTCTCTTACGGGGATGAATGGGTCAGTTTTTTCTCGGATTTGCGGGAATCCAGTGCCTGGAACCTGATTAATGCCCTGGTGCCTTTTCCTACCGGTTTGCGAAATTCCCCCGATGGCTACGGCATTGAAACCGGCGATGCCACCATTGAGCTGAAAACCCCCGCCCATTTTGCCTCCGGTGTCAGCGTGCAGGTTACCCCGAACTGGAAACTGAATCTGGATGCCAAGTGGACCGACTGGGGTGTATGGCAGGGGCTGGAGGTGCAGTTTGACAAGCGGCTGGATTTTCTCAAGCTGGCGACACTGGTGTCCCCCTATGCGGAACTGCAATCCCTGACCATTCCCCGCCATTACGAAAGTGTGTGGAACTGGGCCCTGGGCCTTGAATACAAGTACTCTGATCGTACGGCATTGCGCTTTGGCTACGAGCCCCGTAAATCCTCCGTGCCGGACGACAAACAGGATGTGTTGCTGCCCCTGGGGGATGCGCATCTTTACAGTATCGGTGCCGAATATATCTGGAAAAAAGATGCCGTGTTTGATATTGCCCTGGGCTATCTGATTGCCGAAGCCGATGTGCCGGCCGGTAGCAGCAGCAATGCCAACAGCACGGATCAGGCCAATAACTTTATCTACAATCCCTATGCGGGAACGGACTTTTCGTCCCAGGTACAGGGGATCCTGCTGGAGATGAGTTATACTTCTGCGTTCTGATCACTCATCGGCGCGGTAGCTGTATTTAATCTATGGAACATCCAACTTTTCATGTGGTGGTAATCTTATTCGAACTTCACCTGCCTTACAGTCAGTCTCTGAAAGACAAACGCATGGCATTGCGGGGCATCAAGGATCGTTTGTCCAAGAAATTTAATCTGGGTATTGCCGAAGTGGGCTTTCAGGATAGCTGGCAACGGGCGCAAATAGCCTGTACGTCAGTATCCTGCGATCGCAAGATTCTGGAAAAGCTGCGGGATCAGGTGGAAACCGCGATCAGAGAGAGCTTTGATGGGGAGTTAGTGTACTGCGACCTTGAATGGCTATAAGGGGTGTCGTTTTTGGACGTACCGGGGCCTTTTAAAAATTGTCTTCAGGTAACCAGTACAACTTTGCCGGTGTTGCTGCGGGATTCTATGTAGTGATGTGCGTCCCGTGCGTTTTCCAGGGGAAAAGTTTTATCCACATGGGGTTGATAGCGACCCTCCTGAATGCCTTCGCAGATGCGTGTCATCCAGAGCTGGACTTTTTCCGGCTCCTGCCACAGATTCTGCATGCTGACACCGAACACGCCCTTGTTGCCGTTCATTAGTCCCAATGGATGGTAGAAGGGCATCTGCATGGCGGTTTTAATCAGGGATAAGGTGCGGCCCTTGCCATGATGCAGTGCAGTAGAAATACCAAACAGGCTGAGCCGGCCGGTGCTGCGCAGGCATTCATAGCTGGTTTTCCAGTGGGTGCCACCGATGGGGTCAATAATCAGTTCCACTCCTTTGCCCCGGGTGAGTTCCATCACAGCCTTTTCCCAGTTATCTGTGGTGTAGTCAATCAGGTGATGGGCGCCTTTTTCCCGCAAAAAGCCGTGCTTGTGGCGGCTGGCGGTGCCGATAATAGTCACATCCATATGACGCGCTATATCCAGCGCTGCTACGCCGAATCCGCCCCCCATGTTATGAATGAGCAGGGTTTCACCTTCCGACAATGAGCCCATGATATTCAGGCACTGCCATGCCGTCAGGTAAACCACCGGTAGGCTGGCGGCCTGTTCGTAGGAAAGGTTGTCTGGCCTGGCGAACACCAGTTCCACCGGTACGCACACATAGTCGGCGTAAGCACCCCGTGGCATCACCGCCATCACATCACGTCCCAGCCAGGTGGGGGCAACTCCGTTGCCGATGGCGGTAATCACGCCGGACACTTCAAAACCGGGTACCAGCGGTGGTTCAGGATATTCCGGGTGCAGCCCTTTACGAATCAGAATATCGGCAAAATTCACTCCTGATGCTTTCACCTGAATCAACACCTGCCCCTGTTCCGGCTCAGGCACGCTGGTTTTGAGCAGGCGGAAATTATCCGGGCTGCTGTTTCGGGTGATTTCGATTTGCCGCATGTAGAGCTCCGCGTTAGTGCGCCAGTAGCTTAAGTTTAGACGGCAGTAACCGGGGAGGAAGGGTAAAACTGGTACTTTAGTATTAGTTATTCGTTAAAAACTGGTCGAAAGCTAGTCTTTTTGCAGGTTGTGGGCAGCACTTTAGTACCGAAATATACCGGCTGTATACAGCCTATCCTAAGATGTTGATTCGCCGGGAAAATTACCGCAGGGTTTAGTATGTTTATTCTAAATTATGTTGCTAATCTAGCCACCATGCTGAAGGGAGACAGGATTTAGCAATGGTTTGGTCTCCTTTGCAAACCAACATCGTTGTGCCGACGATACCAAGTTTGTTGAGTAAGCGTACTTTCTCGCCCGGACCTCATCGGGCATTCCCTTAGCCCGCATCCCAAGCGGGCTTTTTTTTGCCTGAAACTTTTTGCCAGAAATTGTCGCTGTTATTTATTTGCCCGCACTTGGTTTGTCACACAGGCGGGGGCTTTTTAGTAATTATCCTATATGGCTGTCTGCATAAAAGAATGTGTTGAAAGATACAGGAACAAGGATACAGAAAGCGCATGCCGCTGGGGCTCTGTCGTTCGACAGATAGTAAAACTCAGGTGAAACGTTAAGATGCCTTGCGCGTGTTGAAGGAACTTATGATGAATTGCGCAGATTGTAAACGTTTCGGTCAGTGAGTGTTTTATCAATAACATTAAGTAACGTAAATGTTTCTTTCGTTTATTTACATTGCCTGATTGGGTAATACAATTTGCGCTTTTTTTAGCATTGCCAACAATTCAATGGATCTGAAATGAAAATAATTGCCAAGCTGGTTGCGTTCACCCTTTATCTTTTTTTAACAGGCTGCTGGGGCGAAAGCCTGTGTGATGCTTACCATCAAATTCCCGCGCTGGATCGAAATCTGGATGGGGAAGAGGATTACCTTTATCAGGTAATCGGGGATTCCATACTGGCGTATCACCAGATTAACTGCAAAAGCGTAGGGCATCATTTTGGGTTTGAAATGAACCAACGCGCACAAACCTATGCGCTCACCGGCGCCAAACTGCATGAAATAGCGGAGCAATATCAACCACCGGCGGACCCGGAATCCGATTACGATTACGTGATTATTAACGGTGGCCTGAACGATATTCTGGCCGGCAGCCCGGTAGCGGGTTCCGACACCGCGCCTTGCGACTGCAATGGTGCGGTGAATCACGATGCCTGCGTGGCGAAAATTGCCGAATTGCAGCAGGACATGGCGGTACTGATCGAGAACATCCACCAGACATCCACAGCGAATGTCGCTTTGGTCACCTATTATCCCGCCGAAACCACAGACTCCTTTATTGGTGCCTGCTTTCCTTATGTGGAACGCCTGAACGATGCCTATCGCTGGTTGGCGCAGCAGGATGATCGGGTATCAGTGATTGAAACCTATGGTGCGGATCAGGATGTGATTCAGAAGGTGAATGTCTTCGGCAGAGATAACTACCATCCGGCCCCTGGTGGTTCGCAGCAGATCGCGGGGCAGTTGGTGGAGCAGCTGGGCCTGAGCATTCCTCAAGAACCTGTGTTGGATTAAGGTGCCATGCTGGCACAGAATTCGGCTGCTTAGAGAAATGAGCCGGGTCCAGATCCTGAAGCTCTGGCCCGGTATTGGAATATCAACAGATCAGGAGCATCCGGTTTTCCCTGCTGCCCGGGATAAGATATTCTTCCGGTAACCGTTCATTGTTCCAGGAATCGGATATCCGCTTTATGCCGGTCGCAGCCATCAGCAGGTTATTCTTCATTATGCTCTTTTCCTTTCAGGACAATCTGATCTTTTATCCCATTGATCCGAATAATCCCCGCTACGACTATTACCGGGCCAACGAGATTTCTTTGGAATCCCATGGCCACACCTTGCAGGGCTGGCACTTTGAAAATGAAAACGCCGGCAACCAAAAGGTCCTGCTTTATTTTGGTGGTAATGCAGAAGATGTCACCTTCAACTTTGAAGAGCTGAACCGCTTTGGTGCCCGGGAATTTTATTTCTTTAACTATCGTGGTTACGGCAAAAGCGGGGGCAAGCCATCCCAGCAGGCTTTATATGAAGATGGTCTGGCCATTCATGATGAGCTGGTCAACAGGGGAGTGGACCCGGATAATCTGATCATTCTGGGCCGGAGCCTGGGAGCAGCTGTAGCCACTTATATTACCGCCAACCGGCCGGTAGGCAGGGTGATTCTGGTCACGCCTTTCGACAGTCTGGAAAACCTGGCCAGCCGCATGTTTCCGTTGCTGCCGGTGAAGTGGATTCTCAATCATCCCTTTCCCTCTATCCAGTTTGCCCCCGGGATCGACACCCCTTTGTTGATGCTCGTGGCGGCGAAGGACGAAGTGATTCCTACCAGCCATTCGGAAAAGCTGTTTCAGGCCTGGGGCGGGGAGAAGCACTGGCAACTTTTACAGGGAGTGGGCCATAACAACATCCAGGTTCATCCGGAATACTACCCTGCGATCCATCAATTTGTGTCAGATCCCTGACGGTGGCTAAAAATTGCGCCAGCTCAATGGAAAACCGGTACTAAAGTGGTAATTTTTGCTGGTTACAAAACTGTAACATTGTAATTATCCCGGTTATGAAACAATGACTTGCGCTTATTTCCTTAAAGTTTTTTTGGAATATACAGCTAAACTTGCATAGAATGCAGATTAACTCCGGCAGGCCCTGTGTTTGCCTGATTTATTACATCCAATGACTAGAAAAGAATAACCGATTCAATAAACAAAAAGGAAAGCATGCATGGTGAAGCCACAATTCAAATATGCCTTGCTACCTTTGGCCATTTGTATATCGAGCGGTTCTGTACTTGCGGCGACCAACGCGGAATTAGAACGGCGGCTAGAGGCACAAGAAAAAGAAATCAAAAAACTTGAACGCAAGCTGAAAGGCACGCGGGGAGCGGTTAAACAAAACCGAAACCGCATCAGTGATATCAGCGACCGCTTCAAGATTAACGGCTTTTTTACCGGTGGTTTTGCAGTTAACGACGGCGATCCTGCAGAGCTGGCTATTTACGGTATTGAAGACAACTACAGCACCGCAGCAGTCACCCGGTTGGGTCTGCAAATGACCTTTGAAGTCACCAAAGATATGAACCTGACAGGTCAGCTGGTGGCGCGTGGTGTGAACGATTACGAAGTGGATGCCGAATGGGCCTACCTGAGCTGGGATGTCACCAACGACTTTACCGCTCGTATCGGCCGCCAGCGTATTCCTTACTACCTGCTTTCCGAATACCTTGAAGTGGGTTATGCCTACCCATGGGTAAGACCTCCCATTGAACTGTACAACATTCCTATCAGCTCCACTGATGGTATCGGTTTGCTGTACGACTTTAACCTGGGTGATGTGACCTTCAGTACTCAGGCTTATGCGGGTGCCGGTACCGGTTATGCGGATCAGCTGGAAGGTGAGTTTACCCTGAACCAGGCCTGGGGTGTTGCCCAGTTTATTGAGTGGAACGACTTTACGTTCCGTGTGGGGTATAACACGTCAAACCTGGATGTGAGAAGCATCGATGAAGGTGGTGTTGGTGATAACTTGCTAGGTGGTGTCGACGGGGCTGTCTCGTTAATCAACAGCGCTCAGGCTCCAGCTATTCAAGCGCTATTGGGCGGTGAGGCTGCACCAGCATTAAGCAGCTTGCCACTGGAAAATATTGATACGGAATATGTATCAGCCGCTATCAGCTACGATAACGGTAGTCTTCTGGTAATTGGTGAGATTGCCAACCTGAGTGTGGAAGATTTTGTTCAGCCAGCGGGCGACGGAGGTTACTTGACCGTAGCTTATCGCTTTGGCGACTGGATGCCGCACGTTACCTATGCGAAGTTCTACACTGATTCCGATTCGGATGAAGAAGTTGATAAGCTGCTGCCCGGGCTGTCCTATGCAGGGCGCGGGGCTAACGCTCTAATCGGAGCCGGCGCAGACACCGATACTGTTTCCGGTGCTCAACTAGCGGCATTGGCCGGTGGTTTGCCAACTCTTTACAACCAGGTTGCATTGCTGAAACAGCAGCAAACTTCCTACACATTGGGTTTGACCTACAACATCAACCCAAGGGTAAAAGCGAAAGTTGAAGCGACGCATTACGAAAACATGGGAACCGTTACCCTGTATGACGGTTCCACAGTTGGCGGTAATGGCCGATTTTCCGGTGACCCCGGCGCCATTGATAATCACACCGCTATCTATTCCTTCTCAATCGACGCGGTCTTTTAAGGGGGAATGGACATGACAATAACAAAATACGTAAAGCGAGCATTAATCGCCGCATCATTTATTGCTGTAACACCGGTCGCGAATGCAGAGATAGCGATTGTGGTAAACCCTGACTCTGGTATGGCTTCGGCTTCCACGGCAGAAATTTCACAGCTTTTTCTTGGGAAACGCAATGAGATCGACGGCCAGCCGGCCAGGGCGATTGACCAGGAAGAAGGCTCAGCCATTCGTGATGAGTTCTATCAGAAAGTCGTGGAAAAATCCGGTTCACAGCTGAACGCTTACTGGTCCCGCTTGATCTTTACCGGAAAAGGCATGCCGCCGGACAAGGTACTGGAAGACGCCGATGTGATTGACCTGGTATCGGAAGAACCGGACCTGGTGGGTTATGTCAGCCCTAGCGCAGTAACCGAAGCGGTCAAAGTGATTCTGGTGATTCCATAACCTTAACTGGTTGAATCCATTGACCAAAAAGACAGAAAGGGCAGCGTTTGCTGCCCTTTTTGCATTCTGTCATAGCTAATAGACTGTATGGTCGAGTAAAAACAGCAATCTTAACCGGCTACAATTTTTTTGTAGGATGTGTGCACCGCTCAGGGCAACGCAGATCCGAGGGTACATCTGTGTGTCCGCAGTCAAATTGAGCCGTTTCAATCGCGTCAAAGTAGAGAGCAGAGAGAGTCTATGAGCCTGACAGTCACCAATACTCACTATCCCAATATGCTGGCACCCCTGGATCTGGGTTTTACCACCTTGCGCAACCGCGTGTTAATGGGGTCCATGCACACCGGGCTGGAAGACCGCTTTTACAATATCGAAAAGTTGGCTGCCTATTTTGCCGAACGCGCCCGCGGGGGTGTGGGCCTGATTGTTACCGGCGGTTTTTCCCCTAACCGCCGCGGTGAGTTACTGCCTCTTGCATCCCGGATGGAAAACAAGGTAACGGCATTGTTGCACCGCCGCATTACCAGTCAGGTGCACAACGAAGGCGGCAAAATCTGCCTTCAGTTACTGCACGCCGGCCGCTACGGTTATACGCCTTACAGCCTGTCGCCTTCCGGCATCAAGTCGCCCATTACACCGTTCAAGCCCGGCAAAATGAGCGCCAAGCAAGTAGAAGGCACTATCGATGACTTTGCCCGTTCTGCGGAGCTGGCAAAGTTTGCCGGTTATGACGGCGTGGAAATCATGGGCTCAGAAGGTTACCTGATTAACCAGTTCCTGTGTGAGCGCACCAATCAGCGGGACGACAAATGGGGCGGCAGCCCCGAAAACCGCATGCGCTTTGCCATAGAAACCGTGCGCAGAACCCGCCAAGCCGTTGGCCGTAACTTTATTATTGTTTATCGCATGTCCTTGATGGATCTGGTGGAAGGCGGTCAGGAATGGCAGGACGTAGTGACACTGGCCAAACAGATCGAAGCGGCCGGTGCCACCATTATCAACACCGGCATTGGCTGGCACGAAGCCCGCATCCCCACCATTGTGACATCGGTTCCCCGTGGTGCGTTCAGTTTTGCCAGTGGCCGACTGAAGCAGGAAGTGTCCATTCCCGTGTGTGCCAGCAACCGGATTAACACGCCGGAGCTGGCGGAAAATATTATCGCCAGTGGCGATGCCGATATGGTGTCCATGGCGCGCCCCTTGCTGGCGGATGCCTTCTTCGTGGAAAAAGCGATGAATGGCCGGGCCGATGAAATCAACACCTGTATCGCCTGTAATCAGGCCTGTCTGGATCATACCTTCCAGGCCAAACGTGCATCCTGCCTGGTAAACCCCAGAGCCTGTCACGAACTGGAACTGCGCTACCTGCCAACGCAAAATAAAAAGCGTGTTGCCGTGGTGGGCGCCGGGCCTGCGGGCATGGCCGCATCCACCGTGGCCGCCGAGAGGGGCCATGATGTCACCCTGTATGAAGCCAGCGATAAAATCGGTGGCCAGTTCAATATTGCCAAGCAGATTCCCGGCAAAGAGGACTTTAACGAAACCCTGCGCTATTTCGGCCGCATGATTGAAAAGCTCGGTGTGAACCTGCAACTCAATCACCCGGTAACCGCACAGGAACTGATGGATGCCGGTTATGACGAAGTGATTATTGCCACGGGCATTATGCCCCGCACGCCGGGAATCCCCGGTGTTGATCATGAAAAAGTGCTGTCTTATCTGGATGTGCTGGTAGATAAAAAGCCGGTGGGCCAGAAAGTGGCGGTGATTGGTGCCGGCGGTATCGGTTTTGATGTGAGCGAATACCTGGTGCACAAGCATTCCGATAACGAGCTGGAGCAGTGGTACAAGGAGTGGGGCGTGGATACCTCTCTCACGCATCGCTCTGCCATGACCGAGCCACAGGTATTGCCGCCAGAAAGGGAAATTTACCTGCTGCAACGTAAAACCAGTGGTGTGGGTGCCGGGCTGGGTAAAACCAGCGGCTGGGTTCACCGTGCCACCCTGAAAAAGAAAAACGTGCAGATGATTCCCGGTGTATCCTATGAACTGATTGATGATCAGGGCCTGCACATTACTGTGAACGGCGAATCCCGTTTGCTGGAAGTGGACAACGTAATTATCTGTGCCGGTCAGGAACCGCGCCGCACCCTGGCAGACGAGTTGAGCAGCCTGGGTGCAGCCAGCAAAGGCGTGCAGGTGCGCGTCATTGGTGGTGCCGATGTGGCAGCAGAACTGGATGCCAAGCGAGCCATCAATCAGGGCTCCAGATTGGCAGCCGAAATATAGGATGGCTTAAAACAAGGAAAGGGCGATGAGCAAATTCATCGCCCTTCTTTTTTTGCCTGCTCCCAACCAATAATGGCCTGCTTGCGGGCCGTACCCCAGCGGTACTGATGAATCTCCCCGGTTTTACGAATCACCCGGTGGCAGGGAATCAGAAACGCCACCGGGTTTTTCCCCACGGCCGTACCCACGGCACGCACCCCTTTGGGGTTATCAATCTGCCGGGCAATGTGTTCGTAAGTGGTCAGCTTTCCTAACGGCAGATTCAGTAAGGCTTCCCACACCTTGAGTTGAAAATTGGTGCCTTTTAACACCAGGTGCAACGGTTTTTGATGTTCTGCCAGGGAGAATATGCTGTCCACCCAATCAGACACCGCCCCCGGATCCTCAATGCGGTTGGCCAGTTGCCACTCGTGCTCAAATTCCTTTTGTATCTGGTCGCGGTTTTGGTCGTCTGCAAATGCCATTTTGCAGATGCCGCGATCCGTGGCGGCAATAAAGCACAGCCCAAAAGGGGTAGGGTGGTAGCCATAGCGAATTGTCAGATCATGGCCTTTGCGCTGGTATTCCCCGGGGGTGATGGCCTCGCAGGTTACCATTAAATCGTAGACCCGGCTTTTGGTGCTGAGCCCGCTGACAAATGCCGCTTCCTCAACCGTGTTAGCGGTGAGTACGGATTTCACATGTTCCTTGGTGAGGTATTGCAGGAAACGTTTGGGAGACACTCCCGCCCAGCGGCTGAACACTTTCTGAAAATGCTGTTCATTGGTGTGCACCTGCCGGGCAATGGTTTTCAGGTCCGGCTGGCCATCGGCGTGCTCGCTGATATAGGCAATGGCCCTGGCAACCTGTTCGTAATCCCGTGACTGAATCTGAAAATCGTTCACTGAATGTTCTCCCTTGATTCAGGCCCATAGTACCCGCTTGCTATTAGCCTGTCGGCCCGAAAATTGAGTTTCTGCCCTATACCCTGGCCTGTGCTAGTCTGAATGGTAAGACCCACGCAAAATCAAGTTCTTATGATGCTCACTGGCAAACCGGTACTGCAGACGTTTTATACCGTGGCCCTGGCTTTTATTGGCTATCTGGGCATGGGTATTCTTGCGGATCTGTTTGCTATTCCACCGGGATACGCCAGCCCCATCTGGCCTGCTGCCGGTTTCGCGCTGATGATGTTGCTGTTCCGCGGACCTTTCAGCCTGATTGGTGTGTGGCTGGGCTCTTTTGCCGTGCAGCTCTATCTGGCAGATGCATCCTTGCTGCAGCCGGATTCCAGTTGGCTCAGTTCTGGCCTGATTGCCTTTGGACCTGTGCTGCAGGCGACACTGGCATTTTTACTGATCACCCAGTTCACCAATTTCCCCGAATTGGGAGACGATATCTATGCACCGGTGATCTTTGCGGTGCTGAGTGGCCCGCTGGCCTGTGTTATTTCACCATCGATTGGTGTGTCCATTCTGGTGTTGTTCGACATCGTGCCCTTTGAAGCGGCCGGTACCAACTGGCTGTTGTGGTGGGTGGGGGATTCTATCGGTGTGCTGGCGCTGGCACCTTTGATTCTTGCTGCCAATGAGCGCACCCGTTGGTCGTCCAAAACCAAGGCATCCTATTTTGTGACTTTGTATTTTGGCCTGGTATTGCTGGCCTATGGGTTGTTTGCCCAGGTTCGGGCAAGCGAGCAGGACAAGCTGGAAACCATATTTGCCGAACGGGTTGATAGTATTCAGTCATCTGTTGAGCAGAAGCTGGAGAGCATCGATTTTCAGTCCCAGATGCTGGCGTCGATCTTTGCGGAATTTGGACCGGTCAGTTTTGAGCAGTTTAATATTTTTACCCAGGAAGTGTTTGGTCACAGCACCGGGATTCAGGCCATATCCTGGGTGCCCGTGGTGCCCCATCAGGAACGGGAACAGCGGGAACGCCATTTGACAGACAAACTTGGCAGGCCCTTTGTCTTCAAGGACAAGGGGCCTTCCGGGCGGTTGGTGCCTTCAAGTCAGCAGGCAGTTTATTACCCGGTCTATTTTGTGGTGCCACTGCAGGGTAACGAGCAGGCTCACGGGTTTAATCTGGGATCCCATACCGGCCGGATGGCCGCTCTGCAAACCGCCGTTGAAAAACAGGCAACTGTTGCCACAGAACCCATCACGCTGGTGCAGGAAAAGGAACGCCAGCGAGCCTTTCTTTTGTTCACGCCGGTGATTCTGAATCATTCGGTTCCCAGTCTGGTGTCCTGCGTATATCGCCTGGGGGATTTGATGGCATCGGTGATCGATCCCGCAGATATGAAACAGGTCAGCCTCAGCGTTGTTGATATTACGGATCGAAATAATCCCCAGGATCTGTTCGCGAATACCGCCACAGCCACAGCACTGGTAAAGGAAAAATCCCTTCGCTTTGCCACCCGTGAATGGCGGTTAACTTATTCCCCCAGTATGGAGTTTGTGAATCGTAACCTGGGTTTTGTGGTTTGGGTGGTACTGATTGCGGGGTTTCTTGTCGTGGCCATTCTCGGTTTGTTTTTTCTGATGATACTCAGCCAGAAATCCGCCGTAGAAAATGAAGTACACCGCAAAACCGAGGCACTGCAAAAAGCTCTGGAAGAAGCCGAGCAAGCCAATAAAACCAAAACCACCTTTCTGGCGAACATGTCCCACGAATTACGCACGCCGTTGAATTCCATTATCGGTTTTACCGTGCGTTCCCTGAAAACCCTGCAGGGTAGTGAACACGAACGGGTGCTGGAATCCCTGAAAATTGTTGAATCCAATGGCACTCATCTGCTGTCGCTGATTAACGACATGCTGGACCTGTCTAAAATCGAAGCGGGCAAGATCACCATAGAAAAACAACCCGTGGATGTGATTCGCCTGGTGGATGAGGCCATTCATTCCCTGGCACCCCAGGCAGAGGCCAAAGGCCTGGATCTGACCAGAGACAACGTGCCCCTGAATCCTATAACGGCCGATCACAAACGTTTAAAGCAGATTATGGTGAATCTGTTGAGTAACGGGATCAAGTACACGGACACCGGGGGAGTGAATGTCAGTTTTATGCCCCAGCCCCGGCAGGGTAAAAACGGCCTGATGATTGTGGTGCGTGACACCGGACAGGGAATTCCCGAAGAAGACCTGCCCAGATTGTTCCGCCGTTTTGAGCAACTGGGGGAAACCATGAACATGCAGAACATGGGTACAGGCCTGGGCCTGGCGTTGGTTCAGGAGCTGGTGGAGCTGCATGGGGGAGAACTGGGGGTAACCAGCAAAGTGGGGCAAGGATCCGAGTTCTGGATCTGGCTGCCAGAAAACTAGTCCTTTTGGCCTGGGTGCCTGTCAACTTTCGGACGGTTTGCATACATTCCGTTACACACCGTCACCTGCCGGCAATTAACTACACGTAATGGCTCAATTTTTATCCGCTGTTTCCGGGTACTCTATGTGGCAAGTGTTAACCAGGCCACATTTGCTGCCTGCCACTCACGCATAGCAACCTCATAATAAGCAGTAGGAGCCACCATGAAACTGATTTCGCAACTGATCGGCGCCACCGTACTGGCCGCCACCCTGTCCACAACCGCCCAGGCTAACCTGATCCAGAATGGTGGCTTTGAAGATATCGGCAGCAGCTCAGCCATTGGCGGTTACGGTTCACCTTCTACCTGGCAAATCTATTCCGACATCCCCAGCTGGGATGCCAGCCAGAATATCGAAATCTGGACCAATAACTTTATCGTACCCGCCTACGAAGGCAGCAATGTACTGGAACTGAATGCCCACCCCGGCAATTCCAGCGGTGTGTTTTCCATCTTCCAGAATTTCGATACCGTGATCGGCCAGGAATACGAACTGACTTTCGCCGGCCGCAAGCGCGAGCGTAATTCTGATGAAGCCTTCAGCGTTGCCGTGGGCGACCTGAACACCAGTATTTATAACCAGGCCTGGGGCAGCTGGACCGAGTACAGTTTTGTTTTTACGGCGTTGTCGGATCTGACCACGCTGACTTTTTCCTCGCTGGATGGCGGGCGTGATACAACGGGTAATATTTTTGATGCGGTGAGCGTGACGTCGGTGCCGGAGCCGGGAACCTTTGCGCTGATCGGGCTGGGTCTGGCTGGGCTGGCGTTTCAGCGTAAGCAGGCGCAGCGCGGATAAGCCGTAATAGTTTAAAATTGGTAAGTTCTGAAGCGGGCCTTGTGCCCGCTTTTTTTTATGGGGGCTCGCAATGTGTGGAGGGGTATATTATCCTACTTGGTAGTATTTTTATACCCCTCCATATAACGAGGTTATAGATATGGCCATGATAAAAAAGAGTATTACTGTTACAGATCAACAAGATAGTTGGATCAAGGCGCAAATTGAAATGGGCCATTACGGCAATGAGAGCGAAGTGGTGCGTGACCTGATACGAGAACGCCAGTTGCGGGAGCAGGAATCGAATCGTGAGATTGAAGCGATTCGCGCCAAATTGATCCAGGCAGAGCAAGGCGGTTTCACGGATCAAAGCCCTGCTGACATCCTGAAAGAAATTAAGAACGGACTGGGGCGTGATGGGGTATAGGCTCAGTGAAGAAGCAAAAATGGATCTGGCACGCATCTACTGGCGTGGGGTAGAAGAGTTCGGCGAACGTCAGGCGGAAGATTATTACGGTGCGCTGTTTCAACGCTTTGAAGACATTGCTGTCATGCCTTACAAATACCAGGCCGTAGATCACATCCGAGAGGGTTACCGGCGCAGTGTCTGTGGGGTGGATAGCATCTACTATCGAATCACTGGCGAAGTAGTTGAAATTATGCGTGTGCTGGGGCGGCAAGATGTTTATGAGAGGCTTTGATCAACCGCAATGTGTGAGATATGAAGACGGTAATCAGGGTTAGGCCTTAAGCGCATTAATTTTCTGATCAAATATCTGCAGGAAAACTGATTCCGGGTAGCTGGCGTCGAATAGGTGGTGCAGCCGGTTCAGCGGTTGATGGGAGGCTGTTCAAAAATCTGGGTCTGGCTGGGCTGGTGTTTAAGCGTAAACAGGCGCTGTGCTGATAAGTCGTAACAGTTTAAATTTGGTAAGTTTTGAAGCGGGCCTTGTGCCCGTTTTTTGTTTCCATTCCTCTCAATCACCCGCATTGTCATTCTGTTAAACAGATTGACAATGCGGGTGTGGTGTGGTTCCAATACCTTATATTCAATTAATTGCATATCGATTTGCGTTAAATGGATTAAGGTGGCCCCTATGTCGTTGAAAAACTTACCTATTGCAGGAATCTGCCTGCTCCTGTGTGCCTGTTTTTACGAACCTGAGGATCCCAATCAATCTGGCCCCTACCCGGATACCGATGATGCGTTAGGGCTCCGTGCAACCACGTTGTTTGATGACCGCAGCCAGATCAGTACTGTGCCGGGCTCCTATGAATGGTGGAATTTCTTTGCTGCCGAAAGCGGTGGTTATGACGGAGAAAACGTGAGTATATCCACCATCTTCAATCCCGCTGATTTGTTTAATCTTGATTATCGAAAAGCCGTTTATGATTGGCGACGTGATCCGGAGAATCTGTCTGCACCCGATCCGTTGGATTACCCTTTGTTGCAAATCAATGTTACCCAGGGTGAAAAGAAGCTATTCAGTACGATCGCAGTACCAGAGGGAACTGCTACCGAGTTTTCGCATCAGGAAGCCTACGGGCGTTTTTATACGGATACCCACGAAAGCAGTTTCAAGGGTTACTACGATGCAAACGGCATCAAAACCTTTGAAGTCGTCATCAATGCGGTGGATACCTTTACCCGTCGAACCCTGGAGGCGAGGGTAATTTTTAAGGCGGATGTCCCCGGTTTTACCATTGATGGCCAGGGCATGTATGGCATGATCGACGGCGGGGCCGGCCGGCATCACTGGCAATCCAGTATTGGTTTTCCGCGGACCCAGGCTGAAATCCTGATTCGTACCGAGCGTGGAAAAGAGATATTGAATCATCGGTTTCAAAACGGCACTGGCCTGGCCGATCACATGTGGGGGGAAGGCCTGCTGGGTGATGTGTTGAAATCCTGGTACTGGGGAAAAGTCGATCTGGAGGATGAGGGCACGCTAATTTATGTTTATCTGACGCCCCGGTTTAAAAGTGAAAAACAACGCCCATACGGTCGCGTTTTCCTGATTTCTCCACAAGGTGGTTTGCCGGAATTAATCGAAGTTTCCTCCATGAATGTTCTGGCCTCCCATAAAGGTTCCAGCGGGTTAACTTTCAATAGCCATTTCAGACTGGCCCTTGTCGGTGGCGGTTTCGTTGAGGTGCAATTCGGTAACCCGGCAGTTGAGGACTGGCCGTTTCAAGTGGCGGGGCCCTCGCAGGTAGATATTTTGATTCCTGGAATTGTTGAAAAGAGCGATCAAGCAGGTATTGGTGAATTTCTCAGCCAGAAAGAAATTGACGCACCTTTGTTTCAAATTCTCTACGGTTTGCTAAAGCTGAGCCAGATCTGAGGGGGCGCGTCTTTGTTTTTACTACAAGGTTAACCGGACTTGGGGTCTCAATCCTGGGCTGGCTTGTTTTCCGTTGCTTGAGAGTAAATCCAATGTACGTACAATGTAATGTTCGAATTTGAATGGAATCCGGATAAAGCACTATCCAGTTTGAGGAAGCATGGAGTTTCCTTCGAAGAAGCACGTCAAAAGCAACCCGCAGTGAGGCCCGACACTACAAAAGTCAGTATAACTGGCAATGGCGAGCCTACTGGCCCGCCAGGTGCTATTGGTGTGCGGTCCCTTTTACTTCAACTCTGCCGAAGTCTTATTCAACAACCTCCGCGCCACAATCAACTGCTGAATCTGCTGAGTCCCTTCAAAAATATCCAGAATCTTGGAATCCCTGGCCCATTTCTCCAGCAGTTCACTCTCTGAATAACCCAGTCCCGCACACAGCTCCACACACTTCAGTGTAATAGCATTGGATACGCGACCCGCTTTGGCTTTTGCCATGGAGGCTTCCTTGGAGTTGGGTGTGGCGTTATCGGCCATCCAGGCGGCTTTCAGGGTGAGCAGGCGGGCGGCTTCCCATTCCGCTTCCATTTTATACACTTCGGCTTCGGCAGCGCTCAGGTTGTTGATGGGGTTGGTGTAGTTGTCCTTTAACTGTTCTTTCAGCAGTTCTTTGGTTTTGTCGATGGATGCCTTGGCGACACCCACGGCCATGCCGGCTACCAACGGACGGGTGTTATCAAAGGTTTCCATTACACCGGCAAAACCTTTTTGCACGTTCACTTCCGGATCACCTAACAGGTTGTCCTTGTGTACGCGGCAGTCTTCCAGAATGTAGGCGGCGGTGTCGGATGCGCGGATGCCCAGTTTGTGTTCCAGGCGGGCCAGTTTCAGTCCGGGTGTGCCTTTTTCTACGGCAAAGGATTTAATGGCGGCTCGGCCCAGGCTGGGGTCCAGTGTGGCCCATACCACAATAATGTCGGCGCGCTCGCCGGAGGTGATAAAGATTTTTTCGCCGTTCAGCACGTAATAGTCGCCATCTTTTTTGGCGGTGGTGCGGATGGAGGCGGAATCAGAGCCGGTGTCCGGTTCGGTAATGGCCATGGCTGCCCATTTGCCTTTAAAGCGTTCCAGTTGCTCTTCGTTGGCAACGGCGGCAATGGCGGCGTTACCCAGGCCCTGGCGGGGCATGGTGAGCAGCAGGCCGGTGTCGCCCCAGCAAAGTTCCTGAATTCCGATCAGCGATGCCATGTTGCTGCCGTTGCGCACGCCGCCGTCGTCAGTTTTTTTGGATTTGCTTGATTGGGTGGCGCCGGCCACACCGCCTTGTTCGCCGTCGTTCATGCCGTCCAGCATGCTGGCGATCATGTCCAGTTCTTTGGGGTATTCGTGTTCGGCCTTGTCGTATTTACGGGAAATAGGGCGGAACATTTCTGCCGCCAGGCTGGCGGACATTTCCTGAAGGCCTTTGAGTTTTTTCGGTAATTCCAGGTACATAATTTATGACTCCGTTGAATTCGTCAGTATGGGGAAAGAGCAGGCGTTACAGGTGTAATCCGCCTTCCATTACGGCAATGGATCGCAGGTCGCGATACCAGCGCTCAACGGGGTGTTCTTTGGTAAAGCCGTGGCCGCCCAGCAACTGGACGCCGTTGGTGCCGATTTCCATGGCTTTGTCGCCACAGAATACGCGGGCCAGGTAGGCTTCGCGCTGAAAGTCTTTACCACGTTCGGCCAGGGCGGCGGCGCGTTGGGTCATTACCCGCATGCCTTCCAGTTCAATTCCGATGTTGGCCACCATAAAGGCGACTGACTGACGGTGGCTGATGGGTTCGCCAAAGGCTTTACGGTCGTTACAGTATTCAATGGTGTAATCCAGTACGGCTTGTGCAGTGCCGCAGGCCAGGGCGCACCAGCTCAGGCGGGCCAGGTTCAGGAATTCCTGATAGTTGATATCGCCGGCGCCCAGCATGGCGGATTTGGGCAGCCTCACATCCTGCAATATCAGGGTGCCGACGCCCGCAGGCTTAAGGCCCATGGCCGGTGTTTTTTCAATGGTGACGCCTTCGGTGCTGCTTTCCACGATAAAGATCTGGGTACCATTGCCGGTGTTGGCGGCTACCAGGAACAGCTCGGCGCTTTCAACTAAAGGCACGGCAGATTTTTCGCCGTTCAGTACCACCTGATCACCCTGTAATTGAGCGGTGGTTTTCAGCTGGTTGGGGTTGAACAGGGCGGTGGGTTCGTTAATGGCGATAGCCGCGTGTACCGGTTTGTCGTCCAGAAACGCCGGCAGGTATTTGCCTTGTTGTTCGCCGGTGCCCCAGCGGGTGATGGCGTTAGCAGCGCTGATGGGGGACAGTATGGCAACGGCAATACCCAGATCGCCTTTGGCCAGTTCTTCCGCCACGATCATATTGGTAATGGTGGAATATTCGGTGGCGGCGCCGCCAAGGGCTTCCGGCACGGCAAAATAGGCCAGGCCCAGTTCGTTGGCCTGGGCCAGAATATCTGCGGGAGTCTGTTCGTTGGTGTCGGCGGCTGCTGCTGCGGGGCGCACTACATCCGCTGCGAACCGGCTGACGGTGTCCTTCATCATTTGCTGTTCGTCGCTGATGGTCAGGTCGAACAGGTCAGACTGGCCTTTGGGTTTTTGCAAACGCTCAGGGCTGGATTGCTTGCTCAGGTTCTTGAACTGACGTGATGCAGCACCAATGGCCTGAAAGCCGGATCTGGTGCCGTGGTAGGTCAGCTTTTCGATGGCATTGCGCAAGCCGAGCTTGTCGATCCATTGTGAGGTGGCGACCGTGTTCATGGCTGCCAGTGCATAACCGATTGGGGGTCTGCTCATGAAGTTACTCCGTCTTTTTTTATGATGGGACACACCAGATTCCTCTCTGTAGAATCCGTGACTCACCATCCCATAATGTGGGCTCCGGCTACAGATAACATTGGCAGCGGTGAGCCCTGTTAACAGGCAAATGAGTCAATCGGAGTGGCGCCGGGCCCTGCATTCAGGCCCGGGTAACCGGTTTTTGACAAAAATACGGCGGGACTGGCCAGCCGGTTTGCCGCGGTGAAATGACACCGACCCTATGTTACATTAGCGCCCCCTGAATTGGAGGCAGATCAATGGCGGAAAAGAATTTTCTTAATCGTGTGGTGTCACGTATCAATGCATTACCGGATTCCGTGGGCATCCCGGCGCTGAGCCTGACGTTGGGCCGCGCAGTAAAGTTTGCCGGTACTGCCGGCGTTCGGGTAGAAAAACTCACGGATTACGAGGCCGTGGTAACCCTTAAAAACCGCAAGAAAGTGCAGAATCATATTGGTTCCATCCATGCCGCCGCCATGGCGCTGGTGGGTGAATCCGCCACCGGGTTCCTGGTGGGCATGAGTGTGCCGGATGACCGTATTCCCGTGATCAAAACCATGAAAATTGATTATGTTAAGCGCTGCACTGGTGATCTGAAAGCCGTCGCCAAACTGAGCGTGGAAGAAGTGCAACGGATTCTGCGGGAAGAGAAAGGCGAAGTGCGGGTGCCTGTTACTATTACCGATTCCAAAAATGTGGAGCCGGTTGAATGTGAATACATCTGGGCCTGGACGTCCAAAGTTCGCAAATAGCAGCTCCGTAAGCAATCATCTCTGTTTTATCGCTCTCCCGAGGTGGCCGCACTGGCAAATACCCATTGATTGCGGCCACCTTTCTTCGCTTCATACAAAGCCCCGTCGGCGGTTGCCACCAGATTATGCAGATCGTTGCTGTCGTCGGCAATCAGGGTTTGCACACCGATACTGATGCTGATATGAAAGGGTTCCCCCTCCCAGATCAAATCCATTTTGGCTGCCTTGCTCACCAGTTCGGTGGCAAGAAACTGCGCGCCGGAAGGCGGTGTGTTGGGCAGCAGAATGGCAAATTCCTCGCCACCGTAGCGGGTTACCAGATCCGCCGGTCGGCTGACGATTGTCGTCATCAGTTTTGCCAGTTCTATCAGCACATAGTCACCACACTGGTGGCCTTTGGTATCGTTGATACTTTTAAAGTGATCAATATCCACCATCAGTAACGACAGCGGATTCTGCTCCCGGCGGGAACGCAGCCATTCCTCTTCACCCCTGTTATCAAAGGTACGCCGGTTGAATACGCCGGTGAGGCCGTCTTTGGAGCTGAGCATTTCCAGTTCGCTATTGGCTTTTTCCAGGTCTTTCAGGGTGTCTTCCAGGCGGGAAGTGCGTTCCTGCACCAGTTTTTCCAGGTTTTCATTCAGTGATTGCTGTTGCAGCAGGGCCTGTTCCTTGGTTTGGCGGGCTTCTACTTCACGCTGCAGTGCCAGTTCCTGAGCCTTTATGCGTTCCTGCCGTTCCTGGCTGACCTGTTCTATCGCCACTTCCTTGGCACGGCGTTCTTCGTTGATACGGTAGGACAGGGCAAAGGAAAAAATCAGAATTTCAAAGGATGTGCCCAGTCTTAATCCGTAACTGGCCATAAACTCGTTGTAGATAATGCCGATTTTGGACAATGTCATAAACACAATACAGATGATTAACAACGTCCAGCCCGCCAGTATCATTTGTGCGGTACGCATGCCGGTGCGGGACAGGTATATGGCAATACCCAGCCCAAGCATGGCCGCAAAAGCAGCGTTACCGATGATTAAAAAGATGGAAAGCTGGTAAGGGAGCACAAAGGCCAGTAGCGCAAAGACGCCGTTAATAATCATAACCGCTTTAACACACAACCATATGCGTGGTGTGTGCTGCGGCAGTTGTAAAAAGTCTTTAAAAAACGATGCAATGAAATGCAGGGTGATTACCAGAATCATGGGGATGGAATAATGGTGAGCTTCCGGCGCCCGCGGAAAAAAGTACTGAAATAAAAAGCCCTTCTGGCTCATAAAAAACAGCAGCATGCAGATAACGTACATAACGTAATACAGATAACTGCGATCCCGTATGTTCAGGTACAGCACCAGATTGTAGGCCGCCATAATAATCAGCAGGCCATAAAAAATACCATCGATAACGGAGCGCTGATTATCTTCTGCCGTGAATTCATTGTATTCAAACAGGCGTAACGGCAGCTCCATGGCTTCGGTATTTTTTACCCAGATATAAATCTCATAGTTTTGGTTGGGTTCCAGCCGCAAGGGGAACAGAAAGCTGGTGTGTTGCAGGGGGCGTTCGGAAAACACCAGGGTGTCGCCCACGTGCCATTGCCTGATCAGGGTACCGTTGCGATACACAAACAGCTTCATGTTATCGATCAGGGCGTAGGCCTGTTCCAGCACCCAATGATCGTCGTCCAGTTCTTCGGTTGTTAAGGATGCACGTAGCCAGAATGCCGTTTGCTGAAAGCCCAGGTTAACGGAGCTGTTTTCCACTTTCTGCCAGTTTATTGTTTCCCGGTCCTGCAGATCCTCGGGTTCCATTTCTTCGTTTTTGGCTTCGGTGTAAAAGAAATAGGGGCTCAGATTCAGTTCTTTGATGGTGGCAGAGACGACAGCGGTGTCATCGCCTGTGGTGGCATTGTCGGCACTATGGGCAACGCCCGCCCACAGGCAGGAAATCAACAGAACAAAATGTAGGAAGATGGTGTGCTTGAATGCCGTCACAATCGCGCAATGTCGCCTCTGGTGTCCGATCTATTCAGTATAGATAAGTTGCTGGTTTTAACAGGGTTTATGCCGAATGCAGAGTGGCTGTTGCGGCCTAATCTAAAGATTATCTGTGCGGGTGGGGCGTGGGGTTAAGAACCTGCAGCGTAAACGCTTAAACAAGCGTGTAAGTGGCTGTTTTTAATGTTAAAGCAGTGCTTGGAATCAGTCGGCACACATTGCCGGCTGCCACGCGGCTGATGAGTGCCGCGCGGCAGGCAAATTCCCATTGGTTGCGGGGTTGGCCTGTGAATCTGCGTTGGCGGTGCGGTTTCAGGGGGCCATAGAAGCCAGCAGTTGATTTACTGCCTGGGCAAACTCGGTGCCGGAGTCTTCCTGCAAAAAGTGTCCGCCTTTCAGGGTGACATGAGGCATGCCTTTGGCGCCGGGAACCCGTTCCTGCATGTATTTGTCGCCACCGCGGGTAATGGGGTCGCCATTGCTGAAGGTGGTCAGGAAAGGTTTTTGCCACTGGTCCAGCACTTTCCATGCGGCCTTGTTGGCGTCGCAGGCTGGGTTGTCCGGGGATACCGGTACCAGTGCCGGAAATGCCCGGGCGCCGGCCTTGTATCTGGCGCTGGGGAAGGGGGCGTTATAGGCCTTGAGCTCATCCTTGCTCAGGGATTTGAAGCTGCCGAATTCGATGATTTTGCCAATGGGAAACCAGGGGCTGTTCAGGGCAAAGGTTTTCCAGATCTTGAATGCCTGCGATATTTTCTGTTCGCCGGTGGGCAGCATGCCGTTGCCCACCACAATGGCTTTAAAACGGGATTCATTTTCTGCCGCCAAGCGCAAGCCGATCAGGGAGCCCCAGTCCTGGCACACAAGGGTAATGTTGGTCAGGTCCAGTTGCTCGATAAAGGACGTCATCCAGTCCATGTGGGTCTGGTAGCTGTAGGCTTTGATTTCGGTGGGCTTGTCGGATTTGCCAAAGCCGATCAGGTCCGGCGCAATCACCCGGTGGCCGGCGGCGGCACAGATGGGAATCATATGCCGGTAAAGATAGGACCAGCTGGGTTCGCCGTGCAGCATTAATACTGGGTCGGCGGTTTTGGGGCCTTCATCCACGTAATGCAGGCGTAGTCCGTCCACCTCGACATAGTTGGGTTCAAAGGGGTAGTTGGGCAGGTTTTTAAAGCGTTCTTCCGGGGTTCTGACGTAATCGATCATGGGTAAAGGTTCCTTGTGTATCGTTAGTGTATGGCTTGTTTTATAACGGACGTTCTAAAAATGGGCAAAAAAATTTAAGCCAGCATGCGGGACAGGTGAAAATTCACAACGCTTTCCAGATCACTGTCTTTTGCCTGGTTGCGGGCGGCAATCAAAAGGCCGGGCATTAACAGGCTGATATGGCGTGCCGCCAGCTCTGTATCCAGATCAGGGTTAATCAGCTGCTGCTCTGCTGCCTGTGCCAGCAGCTGCGCCATGGCGGTTTCAATCCGCCGCATGCCCCGGTTAACGATCCGGCCGATGTCCGGATCGCTTTGCCCCAGCTCCGCTGCGGTATTCACCAGCAGGCAGGCCTGCTGTCGGTAGGGCTGGGGTACGCCTTTAAAGGTGGTTACCAGGAATTCGCGAAAACCTTCGATGGGGTTGGCCGGTTCGGTCAGGTATTTTTCAATGCGCCAGCCGATCACGGTATTGATATAAAAACTCAGGGTGCGTTCAAACAGGGCTTTTTTACTGCCGAACTCATGGTAAATGCTGCCGGCGGTGAGGCCGCTGGCTTTTTCCAGGTGGCGCATGGAGGTGGCTTCATAACCCTGGCGCCAGAAAACTTCCATCATTTGGGTAAGTACCTGGGTTTCGTTGAAGGATTTTGGTCTGGCCATGTCTTGCTCGGGTGTCCCGGGTTGTTCAGTATTAAAGTGACCGTTCTAAAATACGCCTGTGGCCGGGCAAAAGCAATGGCGGCATTGAATTCTGCCAAAAGCAGGTTAGGCTAAAAGCAAGCTGGGTGTTCAAGCTAAGTAATCAAGATGCATAAGCAAGGTGGATAAGTCATGAAAAGGGATAAAAACAGAAAGAGCGTTAGGGTCACCGCCAAGCTGGCCGCCCTGCTGATGCTGCTTCTGGCGCTGCCCGGTTGTCAGGATCGGGTAAAACATATCAGCGAAACCGAGAATGGCCTGGAGGTGGGTGAATATCCGGTGGTGATTAAAACCATTCCCTCACTCCGTTACGCCTACCAGCCGGTGAACGTTAACAAGCGGGAGCTGGAGGAGAAAAGCCGGGAAGTGGCCGGCGCCTTGTTGCAATCCATAGGGCCTCAAAAAGGGGTGAATATTATCGGCCCCTTAACCCACGTGATGGATAATCTGTCGGGAAATGCGACCGACGTGGTGAACATGCAGGTGGGATTCCCCCTGGATGGCGAGCCGCAGCCGTCAGAGGTTTATGGATTCCGGGAGCTGAACGAGTTTCATTGTCTGACCATACGGGTGCCGTTAACGGAAAAATTCACCCGGGCCTTGTGGTTCCAGATGCACCGGGCGGCTCTTAAAAAAGGCCTGCAACCCAATGGTCAGGGCCGTACGGTAATTACCTTTAACGACACGGGCAGTAACTATGTAATGGAGTTGCAGTTGGGAGTAAGGTCGTAAGGCGTGCGGGTTAATAACAACTGCCATCCCACTGATGGCCGCTGACGATGACCGGGGCTTTATTGTCTTTCAGGTTTTCCAGAAAGCAGCCGTACTGGTGTTTGGTGCTTTCCAGCTGAAAAGTAACGTAGTGGCCGTCCAGCTCGGTGGCGTCGTCTTCCGCATGGCGCACTGCAATGGCGGTGCGACTGCCATGGCCGGCAACCCACTGATTATTGCTGACCGGTAACGCCAGCTGTTGCGCCCCACCAATGGCCATATGGTGAAACACGGTATCGGCACTGCTTTCACCCACGTCTTCACCGCCAAGATCCACACCCAATGATGTCAGCAAGGGGCGCTGAATGTTTTCCGGCACCTGATGATCGTTGTGGCCTTCAATTACCAGCACATGGGGCGGGGTTTTAGTGGGGTGACGCAGAATTTTATCGGTGTACAGAATGTTATTGGCACCGCCCACCAGCAGTTCTGCCAGCATGGGCACCGGGTGCCACAGGTCCATATGTTCGATGGGTGAGAGATTCAGGGCAAAGAGTTCGGCAAAAAACTGCAGGTGAATGGGATCGGTGGGGCCGAACGCAAATTCGATCCAGCTGCCGCCGGCGCCACTCAGTATGGAGCCCTGATAGGGTTCGGGATCGATGGCGGTTTGAATACCGGTCAGGTAGCTGCCAAGGGAGTGCCCCATAATCACCTGGCGGTTGGTGTCGAAATGAAAATTATCTGCTGTATCAGCACCCGGGCACAGGTGGGGCGGAATCCGTAAGGCATTCAGAAAACGCCGGAAATAAACCCGCTCCAGCACCATTTGCTGCATGTTGCCCAGCCAGGCCACCGGGTTCAGAAAGTTGTAGGCGATGTAGCCATCCAGCGTGCCCAGAATCCCCAGATGATCAAAACTTAAATGGCCGCCCATACCCGAGCTGGCCCAGCCCCGCGCGGCAGCAATCCGGGATGGTCCGCCGCCGATATCCAGATTGCCGGCGGCGTCTTCCTGCCCCCGGGTAAATACCTGAATGGCATCACCGCCCGTGCCGTGGTTATACATCATCAGGGGGTATCCGCTTTCCGGCATGGGTTGCTTGGGAATGGTTACCACAAAAGGCGCTTCACGCTGATACTGGATATTGGGGGCACCGTTGGCCTGCCATTCAATATCACCACCGTACCGGGGATAAGCGTAAGGTGTGGTGCCTTTCTGAAAGCCCGGCACCTGCCACTGGCCCTGGATCACACAGTAGTCGTCAAATTCAGTGAGTAATTCCAGGTTTTGCGGCAACGGGGTGGGCCATTGTGAAATGGCATCGGCTGCTTTAAACAGGCCTTCGGTGGGGTCGCCGGTGGTCCATACGGTGGCGCCGATAATCTCGCTGCTGTCGAAATCGCTGGCAAACAGCCAGTCCCTTAATGGGGCAAATACGTGCAGGGCCTTGTAGGTGACTTCGCCGCCGATGGTTTCCTGAGTTAGCAGTTTTTGCAGTATCGGGTTCTGTTTCAGGCTGTAGTTATCTTTTACCGGAATCTTGTCGGTAACGATCAGGGCGTAGGTGTTTTTGGGTTTCAGATTGATCCCCAGGGTGGGCAGCACCTGCAGCAGGTGTTTGGGGCGGTAGCTGTCGTCCTGCCAGGTCATGGATATTTTCAGGGGAAAGCGCCGGCCATAGTCTTCGGACAGGGGATCGACATCCACCAGCTGAATAGGGGCGTCTTCGGCCAGGTAGGCGGTGTCCTGCCGGGGTAAGCGACTGACATCCAGCGGGCCGGTAAAAGGCAGGTATACCGGCATACTGGTGGTATAGCCCTTGATTCTGGCCTCGGTTTCTTCCACGTAAATCCGGGTAAGATGGTGATCGGTGCGGGGGAACAGGCTCATATCGATATGGCCGTCGTTCTGAATGCGCAGGTCAGTAGGGAAACCGTTGGTGTAAAAATCCTGCGGGTTATTCAGGTCGATGCGCATTTCCACTGTTTGCTTGCAACCGGCAAGCAGCAGGATAAGCAGCATCATGATGTAGGGTTGTATCCTGAACCCCATGGGAAACTCCTGATTCACTCTTATTATTGTTATTATCCGGTGCATCTTTTGTTCTTCTGCCCGGACTATAACCAGTATCGGCGGGTGGTTGTATTAAGATTTTGTAAAAATATGACCGGGGCAGAAGAATTTAGTTCGATTGAAGCCAGTCAGGCTGCCAAAAGCTGTTTGCGCATGTTTTTGATGACGTTACGGGCAATATTTTTGGCTTTTTCGGCATAGGGGCCGGCAAAATTGCGGTCCACATTCTCCAGAAAGTGGTTTAACCAGGTGGTGAAGTGCTCATCCCGGAAGGGGGCCTTGCGGTGCACATCCCGGTGCTTGGCCATGGTGTTGTTGCGGTAGCTTTTGTCCCCCAGCAGCATTTTTTGCCAGTACAGGCTGATGGTGGGCAGGTGGGCTTTCAGGTCCACGGCGGCCACCTCCAGAAACAGGGGGGCCATCAGGTCATCCGCCAGCAGGTCATCATAAAAGCCGTGCACCATGCGGGTAATCTGCACCGGGCAGTCCAGATCCGGTTTGGCTGGGTCCGGGTTGATTGAGCAACTTTGTGGCGTGTTGGTGTCAGTCATAAAAATCAGTTTAAGCGTGTTTCAGTTGGCCTTTCTCATGTTCAGGATACCGGCCACGATAATCAGTGAACAGCCCACCACGGTGGTCCATAGCAGGGCTTCCTGCCAGAAAATCCACCCCATAATGCTGGCATAAACCACCGATGAGTAGGTATAGGGCCCCACCTGACCGGGCTTGGCCACCAGATAGGCCTGGGTCATCAGCAATTGGCCACAGGTGCCCGCCAGGCCAATGGCCGCCAGCCACCACCAGGTAACGGCCTGTTCCGGTGGCTGCCAGTTCCAGAAAGCCGGCACGGCGGAAATCAACGTGGCCAGCAGGCCGAAATAAAACACAATCCGGTGGCTCGGTTCAGTGGCGGCCATGCGGCGGATGCAGACCTTGGCAACGCTGGCCAGCACCGCAGCGCCCACACCCACCAAAGCCACGGGCTGAAAGCTTTCCGTGCCCGGCCGCAGTACAAACACCACTCCCACAAAGCCAATCATAATGGACCATATAGTCAGGTGGCTGATGCGCTCTTTAAGCCAGAAAAAGGCAATCAGGGGCAGAAAGAAAGGGGCAGACAGTTTGACCAGCACCGCTTCGGCCAGGGGCATATGAGCGATCACGTAAAAATAACCGTACATGGCCGTAAGGCCCGAAACCGTGCGCAGCAGGTGTAACGGAAACTGGGTGGTGCGCAAATCGTTGGCGCCGTAGCGCACGAGAATCGGCAGCAGCGCAATCAGCCCGAACAGGTTGCGGGCAAACACCATGGTTTCATGGCTGACCTGGCCTGACAGATGTTTGATAAGCGCGGCCATAACGGCAAGGCAAAGCTCGCCAAGCAGCAGCAATAGGGCGCCGCGCGCCAACTGATCGGGCATAACGTATCGTTTATTGCAGGAGTGTTTGAGGGCGCGGAGTATAACAGAGTCAGGGGCGGGATTTTGGTTTTTATCAGGCGGCGGCGCTGATCCCGGCCAGATGCGCCACCGCCGGAAACGCTAGTCGTAAAGGTATTTACTCAGGGTGTGATGCAAATGCCGGATGCGTATCTCCTGATAATTCCCCAACGAAACACTGCCTTTGCGTGAGGCTTTCAATCCCTTTTGCACATAGGGCAGATTCCCCATGTCCTGATCGAAAATGCCCCCAAGGGCTCCCAGTTCTTCGGCACTGGACCAGGGTTCATCATCCCCCAGGCGGTGAATGGGCACTGGCGCGGGTTTTTCCGCGCCTTCCGGCGCCCGCATCAGAATCATCACATCCATGAGGGAAGAATCCGGATCGCTGCCATTGGGGCGGAAACGGTAAACGATATTGGGGTTGAGTCCGGCCCAGGGCACAAAGTTGGGGAACAGGCTGTACAGAATGGCATCCAGCACTTCGGTGTCGGAGGCCTGGCTTAAATCCATGCCGTAAAGGGCGCCAAATTCCGCCCGGTTAATGTCCGCCATATGGTGTCGGGCGGATTTGCCTTCCGGCACTTTGGTGTCCTGAGCGGTGTCTTCCGCCATGCGGCCCGAGGTTTCGATCAGGGAATCCATCATGGCCTGTGGCGTCACATGGGGGATGTGGGGGCTCTGAATACCCATCATGGTGATTGTGCGGCTGACATTGTCGCCGAACAGATCATACTGGGAATTGGCATCGCCGGAGTAGGGCAGTATCTGGGGGTGGGTTTCCACGGAATGGAAGGATTCGATAAAGGCTTCCATGGTCACTTTCCAGTTGGCGGGTACCACTTTTTGCACGTGTATGGCCTTCCAGCAGTGTTCCAGGGGCCAGCGCTGAAAGTGCTTTTTCAGTTCTGCGGCGTAGCGGTCAAAGGGTTCCGGTTGATCGGCCATGTTGATAAATATGAAACCACCCCAGGTGGCCACATGGGCTTCCGGCAGGGAAAAATCATCCTCCGTACAATGGGGAAAGTCCCACTGGCAGGGGGCGGATTTAAAGCTGCCGTCCAGGTTCCAGGTAAAGCCATGAAAGGGGCAGACAAATTCTTTGGCCTGACCGTCCACGTCCCGCAAGGTGCGGCCCCGGTGCAGGCAGGCGTTGTGAAAGGCCTGGATACGGTCGGGTTCCGTCCGCACAATCAGCAGGGAGTGGTGGCCGATCTCATAAATCTGGTAATCCCCCACATCGGGGATTTCTTCCTCACGGCAGGCCATTTGCCATACCCGGCTCCACATCTTTTCCATTTCCAGATCGTGAAAGGCCTGGGAGGTGTAGCGTTCTGCAGGAATATCGTCGCTGCCCAGGTCGGGCACGGTCACGATCCTGAGTTCCTCCGGTACCGGGCGGGTATCGGTATCCAGCACGTCCTGATAGGAAACCCCGGGGCAACGGTTGGCGGTGATTTTATGTGAGGTTTCGCGATTGGCGGGGGGCGCTATGGTGTCGGTGGTCATTATTGTTATCTCCCTTTCACACGCAGCTTGTATGGTTCTGGCCTAGCTTAGCGTGAAAAAAGGAAACAAACAATCCTGACGGTTTTGTGGTGTGAGCAGACCCTAGGGTTCCTCGCCGATGGACTCCACCGTGTAGCGTTCCACTTCAACGGTGGAACTCCAGTGATCCGGCGCCAGGCCGGCTTTTTGTTTTAAATGGGCCAGAAACAGCTCTTTTGACGGCAGTTGTTCCCACACCGAGGGCAGGAAAGTGCCTTTGTGAAAGGCGCCGTCCGACAGAATCAGGCCATCGGTTCCCGGCCGGATCTGGTCCAGCAGCTCTGCCTCGCTGTCGAAGGTCAGGGGTTCCGGCTTGCTGAGCACCGAAATATGGTAAACCAGCTCTGGTTCTTCCTGCTCCATCAAGGGGGAGAATCGAGGGTCCCGGAAAGCGGCACTGAAGGCGTTTTCCGAGACATCCTTGGCCAGTGGCCGGTGGGCCAGCAGGCTGCCGATACAGCCGCGCAACTGGCCGTGCAGATGCAGCGTCACAAAGCTGGCGCCGTCCTCTGACAATGAGGGATCATAATGCGCCAGGTCTACCGGTTGGGGGGAGCCGTGCAACAGGCCGTGATGCACCGATTTTACGGCGATGGACAGCAGCTGCTCCCGGGCGGTTTCATTCAAACGCTGATCAGGCATGGGCGGATTCCTCCCAGAAAGCCCAGGCGCCGTAGCCCACCACCCGGCTTTTGTCCCCGGTGGCATCGCCGGAATTACACATGCCCAGGGTTTTAATGGTCAGCGGATGGGCGCGGGTGGCCGCCAGCAGACCCTTGATGGGATTGCGGCCGCAGGCCTGTTCGTAATCAATGGCGTCGCCGTTAAAGGCCTCAATGGCCTTGCAGGTGGCGTTGTCCAGGGCGTTGGCGGTGTCGTAATCCAGAAAATGGCTCAGGTCGGAGCTGATCACAATCAGGGTTTCGTCACCGCCCCAGAGCGTGTTAATCACATTGCCGGTAATGTCGGCATCGCAGTCGCCCACCACCAGGGGGGTGAGTTCAAAGTCTTTCAGAATGGACTGCAAAAACGGCAGATGCACTTCCAGGCTGTGTTCCTGCAAGTGGGCCTGATCCAGGCATACCACGCCGGGGCATTGCCGGGCTTTTTCGGTGTTGGCAGTATCCAGGGGAATCTGGCCCAGCGGTGTGTCGTAGTAGCTGGCGCTGCAGGTGGCGATACCGGTAAAGCCCACCCGGTGGGAGGGGCCCAGTAGTACGACCCGTTTGATACGCTCCGCATAAGGCTCCAGCAGGTGATAAGCCCGGGCGGCGGTGCTGCCGGAATACATATACCCTGCATGGGGCGCGATAATGGCTTTGGGTTGCCGGTTGGGCAGGCTGCCTTCGTCAAATTCGGTGGTGTGGAGCAGGTTATCCACGTCCTGCTGCAATTGCGTGCTGTCGCCGGGGTAGAACAGGCCTGCTACCGCGGCGTGTCGGATACTGGTCATAATTTCACCCTCCTTTGGTGGTGGGTCATATCCCACAATATGGATCTGTAGACGGGATGTTTCAAGAGGCTTTCGCCAGACATACCAATACCTGAAGGTCAGATTTTGGATATGGAGAGTATGCCCCTATAATCGGCCAACTTAACTTTTGGGGATAAGGGGGCATCCATTGGGGACTCAAGGCTACCAGCCGCTTTGGCTGGCGCGATCGCACCCGTTGCGGGACTCGCTTTATCAGGAGCTGCATAACCGGCCGTTTCCGGTGGTATCCGGGCCGTTGGCGGTGTCCCATATCGCCATGGCTAACGATGCCGTATCCGTGTCAGAACAGCTGGAGGTGCTGGGGGAGCTGGCCCGCCAGTACAGTGTGAATCCGCCCGCGCCTCATGCCTCCTGCTATTACCAGAATTTTGGTGAATTCGAGATCCGCTGGGAAAAGCACACGGAGTTTTCCACCTATACCGTGCTGGTGCCGGTGGACGAGGGCATCGGCTTTGAACAGCCGGCCCTGTCGTTGTTGCCGCAACGCTGGCTGGAATCCATACCCGGGGATTTTGTGGTAGGGGTGCATATGCTGGTGCAGCCTGCGGGGGAAGATCCCGTCAGCAAGGAAAGCCTGAAACAGCATTTTGAAGGTCAGCGACTAATTGGCTGCCAGACCCAGGACGGCCTGGCCACCGTGTGGACTGCCTTCCGACTGCACAACGACGGTTTTACCCGCCTGCTGGTGCTGGATCATGGCCTGAATGATTGCCAGACCGGTCGCCTGATCCGGAACCTGCTGGAAATCGAGGCTTACCGCATTATGGCGCTGCTGGCGTTGCCTTTGGCTCGTGAGCTGGCGGCCACCGTTACCCGCATGGACACGGAGCTGGCGAATATCATTCACCAGATTTCGGAAATCAGTAACCCGGATGACGAGCGCCGCCTGCTGAAATACCTGACTGCCCTGGCAGGGGAAGTGGAAAAACAACGGGCCAACACCAATTCCCGCTTTGAAGCCACCCGTGCCTATTACAAGCTGGTGGCCAAGCGGCTGACCACCTTTAACCGGGGCGAGCATTTAGGCGTGCAGAGTATTCCGGAATTTCTGGAGCGGCGCTTTACCCCGGCAATCCGCACCTGTGAATCGGTGCAGGCCCGGCTGGAGGATCTGTCCCGCCGCATTGGTCGCGCCGGGGAGCTGCTGAGCACCCGGGTGGATCTGACCCTGGAAGAGCAAAACCAGCGTTTACTGGGTTCCATGAACAAGCGCAGTAAAATGCAATTGCGCCTGCAGCAAACGGTGGAAGGCCTTTCCGTCGCTGCCATCAGTTACTACATGGTGGGGCTGCTCAAGTACTTGCTGGCGCCCTTGTATAAATCCGTTGATCCCTACACCGCATCAATAGTTACCGCACTGAGTGTGCCAATGGTGGTAGCTGGTGTATGGTTATTAACAAAGCGGGTGAAAAAACAGATCACCCGCAAGGTCATGCCACAAAACGCAGTAAAAGACAGCGACATTCAATGACGACGATTTCACAACAGGAAACACACCGGCTGCTCAAACTCACGTCGGCCGCATCGGTTGCCACCGCTTTTATATTAATTGGCGCAAAAGTAGTGGCCTGGGGGCTGTCCGGGTCAGTGGGTTTGCTGGCGTCGCTGGTGGATTCATTGATGGATGCCGCTGCGTCCATCGTCAATCTGGTGGCTATTCGTTATGCCCTGCAACCGGCGGATGATGAGCACCGTTTTGGTCATGGCAAGGCAGAATCGTTGGCGGGGCTGGGGCAGGCTACCTTTATTGCCGGTTCAGCGGTGTTTCTGTTTCTGCATGCGGTGGATCGCTTTATCAATCCGCGGGATTTGAAAGCACCGGAAATTGCTGTGGCAGTCATGGTGTTTTCCATTTTTGCCACCAGCCTGTTGTTGATACTGCAGCGTTACACGGTTAAAAAAACCCAGTCGGTGGCCATTAAAGCGGACAGCCTGCATTACGCCGCTGACCTGCTCACCAATGTAGCGATTGTGGTGGCCATATTGTTATCCGTTATTGGCTGGCCCGGCTTTGATGCCCTTGCCGGGCTGATTATTTCCCTGTTTATTTTTTACAGTGCCTTTCAGGTGGGGTATGAAGCCGTGCAGCATTTGCTGGACCGTGAACTGCCGGATGATGAAAAAGCGGAAATCGAAAAAATTGCCACGGAAGATGCCCTGGTGCTGGGAATTCATGAGTTACGCACCCGGCAATCCGGGCCTACCAAAATGATACAGATGCACCTGGAACTGGACGGCAATATGAAGCTGAAAGATGCTCACGCAATTGCCGCGGCGGTGGAGGATAAACTCTTCCGGCGATTTCCGGGGGCGGATGTGATTATTCATCAGGACCCTTACGGGTTGAAAGAGCAGCACACCTTGCCCGGTGAAATACCGGATGAGATGCAACCGGAGCTGTCCGAGAAAAAGAACGGGCCCGCTGACCAGGAATAGCCAGACGGGCCCAGTTGAATTGAAATCCGGCAGATCAGTCGATCAGCCTTAAAACATCCAGTGCCGACAGCACGCCGACAATTTTCTGATTATCGCTGACAAACACCCGGTGAATCCGGTTACGCACCATGGCGGCCGCCACTTCCTTCATGGTGGCGTTGGCCGACACGTCGTGCACGGTGGGTGTCATAATATCTTTCACGGTGGTTTGCTCTTCAATATCATCGGCAAACTCGTTGATCATGTCGTCGGCAAAATCATAATCCAGGGCATCGGTGTAGTAGCCGTGGGCAGAACGCACGTCGGCTTCGTCACTGGCAATGCTGGTATGGCGAGCCACATCCGTGACGGATACCACCCCCAGGAGTTTTTCTTCATTGTCTACAACGGGTGCGCCGGAAATGCCGTTGGAAACCAGAAATTCCGCCAGGTCTTTTACCGACCAGTCCCCGTAGGCGGGCAGAATGTGGCGGGTCATCAGGTCTTTGGCCAGGGTGGAGCGGAGTTTGTCGTCGGTGGCAAGGGCTTCTGCTGCTTCGTTCATAGCGGTAACTCCTTCTGATCAGTATCAGGAACCTCTGAACAAGTCTCTTCAAATTAGCGCATTCCAGCTATGATGTATATCAACCTGCCGTTCGATTTAAGCCGAGGTGGCCTGATGACCGTTGATCAACTGCGTGAATATCTCACCGATCCCGTCACGTACCCCCATGAGTGCGGCGATATTCAATTGCTTGAAACCCACATATCCCTTGTGTTTTTAACCGGCGACTTTGCCTACAAGGTAAAAAAGCCGGTGAATTTCGGTTTTCTGGACTTTTCCACTCCGGAAAAGCGGCGCCATTTCTGTGAGCTGGAAATCACCCGAAACCGGGTGTTTGCGCCGGATCTGTATGCAAAGGTCATGGGTCTTCATGTGACCGAGCAGGGCGCGGAACTGACAGATGATCTGGAAGGCGCTTCCGAATGTGTCGTGCGTATGCATCAGTTCCCGCAGGAGGACCTGCTATCCCTGCAGGTGGCTGCAGAGCGTTTCCGGGTGGACGATGCCACTGAACTGGGCCGGCAACTGGCCGGGCTGCACCGGAACCTGGAACAAGCCGCCAGTGGCGATCCCTGGGGCACGGCGGTTGCGGTGGCTTATCCGGTAAAGGAAAACTTTTCCCAGATTGGCGACAACCTGGATGATCCGGCCCACAAAGAGCGCTTGAAACCCATTGAGTCCTGGAGCCTGGCGCAACTGGAATCCCTTCACGATACCCTTCACGAGCGGAAAACACTGGGCCGCATTCGTGCCTGCCACGGGGATTTGCACCTCAACAATATTCTGTGGCGAAACCATAAGGCGGTGCCTTTTGATTGTATTGAATTCAACGATGAATTCCGTTGGATTGATGTGATCAGTGAACTGGCGTTCTTACTGATGGATCTTGAACATGGCGGCCAGCACGAACTGGCCGGTTACTGCCTTAACGGATACCTGGAAGTCAGTGGTGATTTTGCCGGTGTGGATCTGCTGCGCTTTTATAAAGTGTACCGGGCCATGGTGCGTGCCAAGGTGGCGGTGTTGCGCATGCAGCAACCCATGCTGGAACAGGATGAAAAACAGAAGTTTGAGCAGGAATACGAAAGCTATATTGCCCTGGCGGAAACCTATATCAAAAAACAGCCGGTGTGTTTGTACATCACCCACGGTGTGTCCGGTTCCGGTAAAACCACCATGGCACGGTTTGTGGCGGGGCGCCTGGGGGCTATTCATGTGCGTTCCGATGTGGAACGTAAAAGGTTGTTTCAACTGGAGCCGGATGCTTCCAGTGACTCCTTGCTCAACTCCGGCATCTACAACGCCGAAGCCACGGCCAAAACTTTCGCCAGACTGGAACGGATCTCATCTGCCCTGTTGCGTGCCGGCCATTCGGTGATTGTGGACGCCACCTTTCTCAAGCAGAACAAGCGCCAGTCGTTTGCGGAACTGGCAAAACAACTGGCGGTGCCCTTTGCGATTCTGGATTGTGCGATCGACGAGCAAACCGCTCGCAACCGGGTAAAAAGTCGCATGGCGTCCGGTCAGGATGCCTCGGAAGCGGATCTGAAGGTGCTGGAACAGCAGTTGGGCAACCAGGATTTTCTGTCACCGGAGGAGCAGAAATACGTGGTGATGATCGATATGGGTAAACCCCTGGAGGATATTGATCTGGCCCGGCTGATTCAGTGTGAATGTATTGCCGACTGAGTTCAGCGGGCGAACACCCAGTGTTCCCCGTTGCCCGTTAACAAGGTCAATTCCCACTCGCTTACGGTTTCAATGCGGGCGCCTTTCAGCGCGCCGATAAATTCGTTTTCAATTCGCTTCAGATCTTCGTTGGGCAGCAGACAGTAGGCCCGGGTGGACATGGCCTGGGAGAACATCAGGGTGTCTCCCTGCCGGGAATAGGTTGCGCGCCAGTTGTTGCAGGCCAGTCGCCCGAAGGCTGCCCCGGCACCATCCAGGTTCAGGGTAAATTGCGTTTGCTTGGTTTTTATTTTTCCGCTTGTGCCACTGGCAGCGTCCCCGTAAATGGATTCGCCGTCGATTTCTTTCAGGGTCCACTGACCGGTAATATCCGGTTGGGAGCCGCTGAGGGTGGCGCAACCGCTGAGGGTCAGGTTCATGGTAAGACAGAAAAACAACACCGCTGATAAACGCCGGCCCATGCAATCACTCCCGTGGAATAGGTGTCTGAAAAAGCTTCGCTAAAAGATTCGTTAGAGGCACCGATCATAAGGGCTGGCGGGCCTTTTGTGAATTGCCATGAATTGTGCAGTAAATTGCGCAAATCTTTATCCGGCCTCTGTCTTCCTTGCAGGCATGGAAAACATTGGTAATGGGGAAGTATGGAACTGATTCTGGAAGTCACCAGTGATGAGCGACATCTGATGGGAGAGGCCGCCCGCAAGTCTTTCCGGGCGGTTGGCGGCGTGATTGGCCGCGACCCCGGATGTGACTGGTTTATTCCCGATCAGAAACGCCATCTGTCGGGCCGCCATGCGGTGGTGAGCCTGGAAAACGATGGCTTTCATCTGACAGATATCAGCACCAATGGTGTTTTTTTGAACGGTAACGATGAGCCGGTGGGCAGGGAGCGCAGCGTGCGCCTGAATGATGCCGACCGGCTGTCCATGGGCAATATTGAATTTGTGGTGCGACTGCAGCTGGATCCGGACGCGGTGCCCTACAAAAGTCAGTCGGACAAGGCGGCCATTGGTGCCAATCCCATGCGTCCGGCGCCTGGTGGCCAGCGCAAGCAGCAGCTCGATCCCCTGGCGGTGTTCCGCGCCAATCACGGGCTGGATGCCACACCGGCTGGTCAGTCCCCGGTAAAGGAATCCTCTACCACTCGCTTTAGCCTGTCAGAGCAGTCGGTGTCTGCACCGGATCACCGTCCTGCGGCCCACAAGGCGTTCAAGGCCCCCAATATGCTGCCGGAAGACTGGCTGGGGGAGCCCGTTAACGAGCAACCGGCCCAATCCGTTCAGGCATCGCCTGGGCCTTCTCCTGTACCTTCTACGGAACCTTCTCCTGGACCTCGCCCGGTAAGGGCCATGCCCGGCGCCTCACAGGCAAGGCCCGCGCGCACTATGCCGGTCGACAACCGGTCTGACAGATTATTACGCTGCTTTTTTAAAGGCCTGGGGGTATCGCCGGGTATTCTGGAAAAAGTGGACGGCGAAAAAGCCATGGAGGAAATGGGGGCGGTTCTCAAGGCCAACATGAACGGCATGGTGGAGCTGATGCAGCAGCGGGCCCAGCTAAAAAACGAATTTCGCATGGATATGACCCTGGTGAAAACCCAGGGTAATAACCCGCTGAAGTTTTCTGCCGACAGCAAGCAGGCCATGAAGCACTTGTTCAAACCGGAATCCGGTTCCTTCCTTACCGTGAGCGAAGCTTTTACAGAATGCTATCAGGACATGCAGGTGCACCAGCTGGCGGTGCTGGCGGGGGTGCAGTCGGCCATGCGGGAAATGTTTGCGTCACTCAGCCCGCAACGGGTGGAGGAAAAACTCAGCAAGGACAAATCCGGCCTGTCGGTCAGTTCCAAAGCCAGCCGCTGCTGGCAGAAATACCAGAACCTGCATGCCGAACTGGTGGCAGAAGACGACGACTTTAACCGGATTTTCGGTGACGCCTTTGTTGATGCCTACGATGAAAAAGTACTGAGCCTGAAGGCGCTGATGGGTGGGGAGGAATCTGAATGAAACGAGTAAGTGCGCTGTTTTTGATGTGCTGGCTGCTGGCGGGTTGCCAGTGGATGATGTCCGATGTGACCAAGGTGGATCTGCGCCTGATTGCGAAAGGGGACCTGAATCTGGATGACAACGGCCGGCCGTCGCCGCTGGTGGTGCGGATTATTGAATTGCGTTCGGCCCAGTCCTTCGAGGCGGCGGAGTTTTTTGCCCTGTTTCAGTCGGAACAGGAAACCCTGGGCTCCGACTGGGTAGCCAGTGAGGAAATCGAACTCAAACCCGGTGATATCAAGGATCTTAAAATTGCCCTGCAGCCGGAAAGTCAGCTGATTGGTGTGCTGGGGGCCTATCGGCAACTGGATGATACCCACTGGCGCCTGCTGCTGCCTTTTGCCCTGCATGAAAAGAATCAGGAAACCCTGATATTCAGTAGTAAGGGAGTTGCCGTGGCCTCCCGTTAGGAAGCTGTTGATCCGGTCTGATTAATTGTGCAGCTTCTTGCGCAATTTTCGGGGCAAATCGTTTAATTTTTTGCTCAACCCCTGTCTTCCTGAAACAACAGTTAAGGAGACACCGCCTTATGGCGTATGAGAACAAAGTGCTGTGGACGGAAGGGATGTTTCTTCGCCCCCAGCACATGCAACAGCATGACCGCTTTCACGATGCACAAATGCGACACCGCACCCGTCTGCTGCAGCGCTACGGGTGGGGGATCAGCAAGCTGGAGCTGGATCAGCAGTTGCTGGATATGGGCACTCTGGCCATCAAGCGTTGTGAGGGTATTCTGCCGGACGGCACCCTGTTTTCGGCCGACAGTACCGATGGCGACCGCTTGCTGCTGCAACCGGAGGAAGCCCTGCAGAACACCATGGTGTATCTGGCGTTACCGATTGCACTGGCAGGCGCCGATGAAGCCGAACTGGATCCCGACACCGATTCCCTGACGCGCTATGTGTGCCAGCCCCTGGAAGTGAAAGACAGTAACCTGGGCCATGCCAAGCAGGCCCGCCTGAACACCGCCCGGTTACGCCTGCAATTGCTCACCGACCTGTCCAACCGGCAGGATTACGCGCTGATGCCCCTGGTGACCATTCGCGAAGTGTCCGGCGACGGCAAGATTCAGCTGGATGAAGGTTTTATTCCCCCGTTGCTCACCATTGATGCCCACGATGCTATTCCCCGGTTCCTGAAAGAAACCATTGGCTTGCTCAGTCATCGCAGCGAAGCCATTGCCGCCCGCCTGACGTCGGAACGGGCGGGCACATCGGAAGTGGCCGATTATATGCTGCTGCAACTGGTGAACCGTTGCGAGGGGCAGTTACGGCATCTGCAATCTATCAGGAATGTGCACCCGGAAGCGCTTTTCGAAGCCCTTGTTACCCTTTATTCGGAAATCAGTACCTTTACCTGCCGGGGCAAACGCCCGGAAAAATGGCCTGCCTACAAACATGAAGATTTGCGCCAGTGTTTTCACGAACTGATGAGCGAATTGCGTCAGTCCCTGAGTATGGTGTTTGAACAATCTGCCATTGCCATTCCGGTGCAGGAGCGCCGCTACGGGGTTCGTGTAGCCCCGCTGCAGGACAAACGTCTGCTGGAAGACGCGTCCTTTGTGCTGGGCATTAAAACCGCCTGGAGCAAAGAGGAAGTGGCCAACCGCATGCCCACCATTATCAAGGCCGGTGGTGTTGAACAGTTGCGGGATCTGGTGAATCTGCAGTTGCCGGGGATTCGCCTGGAACCTTTAACCGTGGCCCCCAGCCAGATTCCCTATCATTCCGGTTATACCTATTTTCAGCTGGAAAAAACCTCGGAAAACTGGGCCCATCTGCAGCGTTCCGGCGGCATGGCGTTTCATTTTTCCGGGGAAATTCCGGATCTGGATGTGGAACTCTGGGCCATTAAGGATTAGTCATGTCAGTGGATGAAACCATCGTCAATTACCGCAAGCCCAAGCCCACCCCGGGCGGCCGCGGCGATGCCACCCAGGTGCGCATGCCCAAGCCTGCCTCCGGCGCCAGGGGCGGGGTGCCCAATCTGGAATTGTCACCGTCACAAGCACAACCTTTATCGGCAGGCTCATCGGCAGATGGCACGTTGCCCGGCGGTACCCTTCCTGGCAGCGCTTTGCCGGCAACCGGAAAAGTTTACGGTAACACCATCAATCCGCTGCTGGCTGCAGCCCAGCCACTGGTGGACGAAATTGCCACGCTGAATCAACCGGGGGATGAAAAGCCTCTGGAGAGCTACCGGCAAAAACTGGTTACGGCCATGGGGCAGTTTGAAATGAGCTGTGGCCAGAGCGGCGTGGACGAGGATTCCATTCTCTATTCCCGTTATGTGTTGTGCACCGCACTGGATGAAATGGTGAACAAAACCCCCTGGCCCAACAAAGGGGAGTGGAACCGCCACAGCCTGCTGGCCCAGTTTCACGGCGAAACCGGCGGCGGCGAAAAGTTTTTTGATTTGCTGGATCACTTGCTGATTCACCCGGCATCCCACCTGGCGGTGCTGGAACTGATGTTCGTTTGTCTGAACCTGGGCTTTGAAGGCAAATACCATCTGGTGCCAAGAGGCCACCTGCAGCTTGAGCAGGTGAAGGACAATCTTTATCAGGTGATTCGGTTACAGCGTGGCGACGCCGAACCCGGACTTTCTCCCCACTGGCAGGCGGCTTCCGGCAAGCGGCAAAAACTGGTGGGCTACATTCCTGCCTGGGTGATTGTGGCGGTATCCGGTTTGTTGTTAATGCTGATGTTCTCCGGATTTCATTATCTGATTGAAGAGCAGGGCGATGCGGCAGTAAACCGTATCAGTGAGCTGGCCAGTGCGCCGCGGGAAGACCTGGAAAGAGCCACAAAGGATAGCGTTCAATGAGCCGGACAAAAGCAATCTTTACCTCCCGTTGGTTTGTTACCCTGATTGGGGTGATCGCTGTCAGCCTGCTGGTTTGGTTTGTAGGCCCGCTGATTGCCGTGGCTGACTACAAGCCCATGGCGGCCGACTGGGTGCGTATGCTGATCATTGTGGTGTTGCTGTTGTGCTGGGCCGGCAGCAACATGTACCGGTTGTCGAAATCCCGCAGCAACGACCGGCACCTGGCGGATGGTATGGCCAGCAGTGGCGGAGAGGCAGACGCTGCCGACCAGGCGAATGTCGAGTATGATGTGTCGGCGGTGAAATCCCGTTTTACCGAGGCCGTCAGCATTCTCAAGCGGGCCAGCGGCGGCAAAAAACGCAGCCGTAATTATCTGTATGAATTGCCCTGGTACTTGCTGATCGGCCCGCCGGGTTCCGGTAAAACCACAGCCCTGATCAACTCCGGCCTGGAATTTCCCCTGGAAGATCATTACGGCAAGAGCAGCGTTAAAGGCGTGGGCGGCACCCGCAACTGCGACTGGTGGTTTACCAACGAAGCCGTGCTGATAGACACCGCCGGGCGCTATACCACTCAGGACAGCCACCAGCAGGCGGATCGGGCCGAGTGGAAAAAATTTATCGACCTGCTGAAAAAATACCGCAAACGCCAGCCCGTTAATGGCGTGATGGTGGCCATCAGCGTTGAGGATATTCTTACCTGTTCGGATCTGGAAGTGGACCGCCAGATCAAGGCTATCAGAGCCAGACTGCAGGAGCTGATTGAAGATCTGGGCATTCAGGTGCCGGTGTATCTGATGTTCACCAAATGCGATTTGCTGGAAGGCTTTCAGGAAACTTTCGAAACCCTGAATCGCGATTTGCGTTCCCAGGTGTGGGGTATGACCTTGCCGGCTCAGGCATCCCGCGAGGGTGTTCACTACCAGGACTGGTTTACCGATGAGTTTACCGGGCTGATTGATCGCCTGCAGGAGCAGCAACTGCACAAGTTCTATTACGAACGCAATGTGGCGCGGCGTAATAAAATTCTTAACTTTCCTTACACATTGGAAAGTGCCCGGGCCAGGCTGGCAGAGTTTGTGGGCAAGGCCTTTTCCGATTCCCGCTTTCATGATCAGTTTTTATTGCGGGGCATTTATTTTACGTCCGGTACCCAGGAAGCGAGTAACCTGCACCGGGCTATTCACCAGATGGCTAATCCTCTGGGAATTCAGGCCCGCCAGGTACTGAATCAGCCCCAGGGTGGCCGTAGTTACTTTCTTAAATCCCTGCTCCATGATGTGATTTTTTCGGAATCCTGGCTGGTGGGGGCCAATCGTCGTTTCGAGGTAATGAATCGCTGGTTGCGCGGGGCCACACTGGTGTGCTGCGTGGCCTTGCTTGGCCTGGCGGCATTGGGGTTGAGTACCAGCTTTGCCCGCAATCAGCTGAACCTGCAAAAAATGCTGGCCCTGGCCGATGATTACGATAACGGGATAGCCGGACTGGCGGTGGATTATCTGCCGATGGCCCTGGACCCTGCCATAAATACACTGACCGGCATGGAGGCGGTATTTGATGCCTCTACCGAAGGCTGGAGCAATCTGGGCCTGTATCAGGGCAGCAAGCTGAACGAGGTGCTGGCGCAGCACCGTACCCAATTTGAACATCAGGATTTACTTAACGGCTTGCGCCATGAACTGGAGGCTGCACTCAAGGCGCAGCGCACTAATCCGGACCGGCTACGACATACCCTGAAAGCCTACCTGATGCTGGCGGATGAAGAACATTTTGACGAAGAGTTTATCAGCGGCTGGTTTGGTCATCACTGGAAGAACCGTTACTTCGATCAGCCGGAGAGTATTGCAGCCTTGACGCAAAGTCTGGATCGGCTGCTGGAAGGATTTCCCTTTACCGACATTGATAGTGAGCTGGTGGCAGATGCCCGGGCCATTATTCGCAGTGTGCCACTGGATCGCCAGATTCTGAATGCCATGAAGCTGGAAGCCGAACAGCGCTTTGCGGTGGATTACCGCTTTGCCGATGCGCTGGGTGGGGATTTTTACCGTATTTTTGAACAGGACGATCACAGCGTGCCCGGGTTTTATACCTTTGACGGTTACAACGATGTGTTCAAGCCCGGGCTGGAATCCGCCATTGAAGAACTGGCGGACGACAACTGGGTGGTGGGAACCCGCAATGGTGACCTGACGGATATGGATCTGGCGGAGGTTCAGGCCAAAGTTGAAAAACGCTATTACGAGGATTACGTCAGCTACTGGGAATCCCAGTTGCACAGCCTGCGAATCAAAGACACCGCCACCCTGGCTGACCTGGCGTTGTCGCTGGATATGTTGCGTTCCGGCCAGTCGCCCCTGAGAGGTGTGCTGGAAGAGCTGAGTCTGAACACACAACTCACCATTACATTGGTGAGTGAAGAAGACATCAAGGAAAACGCTCAGGATGCTCAAATAGTCGCGCGAACACTTAGCCCCAAGGCCAGCAAGCTGGCGCGAATCGCGACACTGGCAAGCCGCAACAAGTTTGCCAATCTGCCGGAAAACCCAACCCTGCTGGTGGATAAACGTTTTGCAGATATTCACAAATTTGTAGAGCCACAGGGGAACCGGCCTGCCAAATTTGAGCTGCTGCTGGATGAGCTGGGGGAATTGCAGTTCTTTGTGGAACGGATTCTGAATGGTGGTTCGGAAGCAGAAACCGCCTATGAGGTAGCAAGCAAACGGTTTGAATCACCCCAGGCAGATATCCTGGCCAGTTTACGCATGGCTGCCCGCCATTATCCTGAGCCTCTGGGCCGCTGGATTAACGAAATCAATACCCAGGTATGGCGCAGCGTGCTGGCCCGAGCCCGGCAGTATGTGGATCAGGAATACCAGCACGGGGTTTTACCGATTTACGAGCGTACCCTTGCACAGCGCTACCCCTTTAGTAAAAACGCCAGCCGCGAAGTCAGCCTGCATGACTTTTCCGCCTTCTTTAAAGCCGACGGCGTGGCAGACCTGTTTTTCAAGGATTATCTGGAACCCTTTGTGAATACCAAAACCCGTCCCTGGCGCCTTAAATCGGTGGATGGGTATTCACTGGGGATTAATCGTCATTACCTGGCCCAGTTCGAACGGGCCGATCAGATCCGGGAACTGTTCTTTGCCGGTGGCAGCGAACCCGCACTCAGCTTTTCTACCCGGCCGGTCTACCTGGATGCCAATGTCAGTCGTTTTGAGCTGAGTTTACTGGGTGAGCGTCAGATTTACCGGCATGGCCCGGCGCAGTTGATGGAAGTTCACTGGCCACCACGATCCCTGGAATCCTCAGTGGCGTATCAGTTTGAAGATTATTACAACGCGAAAGAGGGTGATCGGGTGGATGGCCCCTGGTCGTTATTCCGCTTTCTGGACAAGTACCCGCTGGAATCCACACGCCATGGAAACCGCTACGAACTGACGGTCGAAAGCAATGGCAAAAAAGCCGTTTACGAGGTGATTGCTGCATCGGCCCGCAGCCCCCTGAGCGGGGATAAACTGTCCGGATTCCGGTTGCCCGGGGCGCTTTAGGTAATGGAAGTTCTGGAGCGCCAGTTAATCGCCTACAGTGCCACCCGAAGTCATCCGGGGCACAAGCGCCGGGTTAACGAGGATTCCGCCTTTACCGATGTTGCCCGGGGCCTGTGGGTGGTGGCAGACGGCATGGGGGGCTATGCCGCCGGTGATGTGGCCAGCCGCACTGTGGTGCAATCCCTCTCCGGTGTTGGCCTGACCGGCTCTCTGGAAGACTGCATCAGCCTGTTGAAAGACGCACTCCTGAAAGCCAATCAGCGCCTGCTGTTTGAAACAACACTGCCATCCGGTTGTGAACAAATCGGTTCCACCGTTGCCATTCTGTTTTTTCACCCTGAAGAGAACTGCTGTGTTTGCCTGTGGGTGGGGGACAGTCGTATTTATGCGTTAAGGGACCAGGATCTTTTTCAGCTCACCCGGGATCATTCCGTGGTACAGGAAATGGTGGATAATGGCGTGCTGGATGAATCCCGCCGGGATACGCATCCGCAAAGCCATGTGATTACCCGGGCCATTGGTATCTGTGACGATCTGGAAGTGGATGTGGTGACCTTCGAACCCCGGGAAGGGGACTTGTACGTGCTGTGCAGTGATGGTTTGTACAATGAGGTATCGGTAGCCGAGCAGTTGCAGGGTAATGCCACCAGCCTGCCAGCCGATGGCGCCCTGAAAAGCGAACAACTGGCTACCACCTTGTTGGATGCCACCCTGCAAACCGGCGCCCGCGACAACGTCACACTCACTGTTGTTTCCATGGAGTGAGCATGGATAAAACGGTGATCAAAACCCGGGATTCCGGCACTGTTGTTCTGACCCCGTCAGATAAAACGCGGGTTATTGCCGGTGCCGGCAAGTCTGCATCATCTGAATCTGCTGGCGCCCGTCATCAGCCTCTTTCTCAAATAAACGATAGCCAAAAAAGCGATAGACAAAAAAACGATAACCAAAAAATCGATCTGCAAAAAACAGCACCCAAAAACAAGGGCACAGTTACCATTGGTGACTGCATTAAAGGCCGATTCGATCTGTTAGAGGTGCTGGGTGTGGGTGGCATGGGGGTAGTGTACCGGGCCCGTGATCGCCGTCAGAAAGAACTGGGAGAATCCGATCCCCACCTGGCACTGAAGGTGCTCAGTGAGCAGCTACAGCACAACGAATCCGCTCTGGTGGCATTGCAACAGGAGTGCCGCAAATCCCAACGCCTGGCGCACCCCAATATTGTTAACGTTTACGATTTTGACCGGGATAACAACCTGGCATTCATGACCATGGAACTGTTGCACGGGCAGTCGCTGGATGCGGTGCTGTATGACAAGGAATTCCATGGGGCACCACTGGAAGCCATCGCGCCTTATCTGCGTCAGATTGCCAGTGCCCTGCAATACGCACATGACAAAGGCATTATTCATTCCGACTTTAAACCCAGCAATCTGTTTTTAACGGAAGAGGGTGGTATCAAGATTTTTGATTTTGGTATTGCCCGGGTCATGCAAAACTTAGAAGGTGGAGCGGATGCGTCGCACCAGTTGGCGGCGTTAACGCCGGCCTATGCCAGCCTGGGCATGCTGACAGATCAGGCGGCCTGTGTTGGCGACGATCTGTATGCCTTTGCGGTGGTGATTTATTTCTGGCTTACGGGGCGCCACCCGTACCGGCGTAAAACCGCGTTACAGGTGCACCAGCAAAAGCTGGTGCCGGTGCGTCCGCGGGGGTTACCGGAAGATGCCTGGAAAGTTCTGCGTGCCGCACTGGATCCGGAACGGGTGTCGTCACTGTCGGTTCCGGAGTTTATCGCCGGCTTTCTGCCGGAGCCGAACCGGCTGAGCCCGCGCTTTAAGTGGGGCGTTTCTGTGGCTGCTGCGGTGGCCATCTGTATGTCGGGTTATCTGGGATTCCATGCCTGGCGGAACGCTCAATATGCCAGTGCGCTGGCCAGTGATGACAAAGTGCAGATTCGTAATACCCTTGATCGCCTGTCGGATTTGCCGGACGACCGTCGCGACTCAATCATACAGTCAGAACGGGAAGCGTTAATTCAGCACGTTCTGAACTGGGTGGGCAACGCCGAAAAGCGCGGGCATTATTACGAGGCGCTTCGTTATCTGGATCAGTTTCTGGTGTTGTTTCCGGATTCCCAGAAGCTGTTTCATCGGTTTCGTGAATTATCCCGCAAGGCCGATGCTGAAGAGGAAAGCCTGGCCCAAACAATCCGCGAGCATGAATCCCGCTTGTTGCGTATGAGCCGTGAAAACGCACTGGAATGGGCCAACGACCTGGCACGGCTGCAACGGATAGATCCGGCGCACGCCTTGCTGGCAAAAGAGCGGCTGGGCAAACAGCTGGGGCCTTTGGTGCACAGTCAGTTGTTTCTGGGCCAGGCGCAAACAGTAACCGAACTACTCCGGCATCCCTTGTTTCAAACCCTGGATAACGGCGCGGAAGCAAAGCTGATCGGCGCGTTGCGAAAGCTGGCTGCCAATTACCAGGTTGGCAGAGGCGCGGCAGCCTTACTGCCTAAAGGGGCCGTTGCAGAAAATCAGTCGATGCTGACAGAAGCAGAAAGGGAAAGACTGCAATCAGAAGCAGTGCTTGAGCGGAAAGCGCTGGAAGACTTATTGGATCAGATTCAAAGTCGCCGGCCGGAGTTTGCCGAAGCCTTCCGCTGGGCATTGCAAACCCAGCGGAACCGGCGTTAACCGGTTAAACCGGCAGGTTACGAATCAGCATGGATTGGTCGGGAATGTCTTCCACCGGCATGGGGATATTCACGATATGCCCTGAGCCCGGCGCAATATCCATGCGCTCACCATTTTTGGCGTTTTCAATATGATTCAGCTTGAAAGGAACGTCACCTTTGGGGGTCATCAGCACAATGTCATCGCCCACGACAAAGCGGTTTTTCACCTCGATCTTCATGACCTGTTTGGCTTTATCCACTTCCAGAATTTCACCCACAAACTGCTGAGTAACACTTTTGGAATGGCCGCTCTCATAATTCTGGTATTCCGCGGGCAGATGGCGGCGGTAAAAGCCTTCGGTGTAGCCGCGGTTGGCCAGGCCTTCCAGTTTGTCCATCAGCTCCATGTTAAAGCCGCGTCCGGCAATCGCATCGTCCAGGGCCTCACGATAAAGCTGCGCAGTACGCCCCACGTAAAAATGGGATTTGGTGCGGCCTTCAATCTTGAATGAATCCACGCCCATCTCGTATAGCTTGTGCATATGCTGAATGGCGCGCAGGTCCTTTGAGTTCATAATGTAGGTGCCGTGCTCGTCTTCATAGGCGGGCATGTATTCGCCCGGGCGGCCTTCTTCCTGTAAAAGAAAGATCCGTTGCTCCACATCTTCCACCTGGCCGGGTTTTGCTTCCGGCTTCCACTGTTCAACCGGCGGGTTTACCGCAACGATATCGCCTTCGGGGGTTTCCTTGGCTTCGTGGGCCTGATATTTCCAGCGGCAGGAATTGGTGCAGGCGCCCTGATTGGAATCACGGTGAGTCATATAACCGGACAGCAGACAACGGCCGGAGTAGGCGATACAAAGCGCACCGTGCACGAACACTTCCAGTTCCATTTCCGGAACCCGTTGCTTGATCTCGCCAATCTCCTCAATGGACAGTTCACGGGACAGAATCACCCGGGACAATCCCTGCTGATGCCAGAATTTAACGGTGGCCCAGTTCACGGCATTGGCCTGCACAGACAGGTGAATTTCCTGGTCGGGCCAGTTTTCCCGAATCAACATGATAAGCCCGGGATCGGACATGATCAGTGCGTCGGGCTTCATGGCGATGATGGGCTCCATGTCCCGTACAAAGGAACGGATTTTATCGTTATGGGGGGACAGGTTGGTGGCCAGGTAAAACTGTTTGCCCTGCTGGTGCGCCAGGTTAATGGCTTTTTCCAGGTTTTCCAGTTTATTGAATTCATTATTGCGGACGCGCAGGCTGTAACGCGGCTGACCGGCATAAACCGCATCTGCTCCATAGGCAAAAGCGAATTGCATACTTTTAATGGTTCCCGCAGGAGACAGCAGTTCAGGGGTCATAGGAATTCCTAGCTGGTTTTGGTGGTGCGTTGAATGAGTCAGGTTTTTCGCATGTGTGCAGAAAAACGGGCAGGTATTTTATAGCCGCAGAAACCGGGTTTCCATGGTTTCGCGGATTATCTCACAAAAATGCCTGTTAAATCGGAGATTGCCCTTGGTAAAACTGGGGTTAATGGCGGGTTTTACCCGTTAAAAACACCTTTAATAGCGCTCTGACCGGTAACTAGCGCGTTTGGTTGCACAGGCTTGCAATGATTTGTGCGGAATCTTGCGCAGTTGGTTGGTCCGGTTTCTGGTTTAGCAGGTTTCTATTTTTCAGTGGTGATAAAAAGCTTAATAAAAACAAATGGTTAAAGGTTTTTTGCAAAGTTGGCACATCTATCGCTATAGGGTATGTGCCACGGAAGGAGCTTAAGCCTGGTGGCTGGGATGCCCCAACTTTCCCGTCAAACCTCACCGTTACCAATCTGATGGTGACTGCATTGGCGGAAAACAGTCGGGCTGATTTTTGGAATTACACTCGTTAAGGAAAGAGGTGTTTTAGTATGCCAACTCCCGCGTATATGACCATTGAAGGTCAACAGCAAGGTCTGATCACTGCTGGCAACTTTACTGAGCCCAGCGTTGGAAACATCTTCCAGGAAGGTCACGAAGACGAAATCCTGGTAGAAGCCTTCAAACACGATATCGTACTGCCCCGTGATCCGCAAAGCGGCCAGCCTACCGGCCAGCGTGTTCACCAGCCTATCGTGATCACCAAGGTTTTCGATAAGTGTTCTCCGCTGCTTTACAATTCACTGACCAGCGGTGAGCGTCTGACTCAGTGCAAAATCGACTGGTACCGTACTTCCGCTACCGGTACTCAGGAGCACTACTTCACCATCGAGTTGGAAGACGCCATCATCGTAGATATCAAGTCCTACATGCACAACTGTCAGGACCCGAATCTGGCGCACTTCACTCACCTGGAAGACGTCGCCTTTACTTACCGTAAAATTACCTGGACTCACGAAGTGTCCGGTACTTCCGGTTACGACGACTGGCGTGTACTGCGCACCTAGTATTTGCCTTTGGCAAAATCTGGATGCAAACAAAAAGCCCACCGTTTTTGGTGGGCTTTTTTGTGGGAGGGGCTTTTTTGTGAAGGAACGTTGTTGAAGATAGATGGGCGATACACGGGGGCAGAGGCTAACCCATCAGAAGCACGCCTTGATCTCTTTAACCGCCTGGTGGTAACGCTTGCCGTGCTCGCTTTCGTCATCATAGGAAGCCTGAATAATCCACCCCAAATGCAGCGGGGCTTCTTCCTGCATCTGATAGTTCCGGTTGTAGTTATCTTCCAGCACGTAACCCATGTTGTTGGCTTTGGAGCCTATGCGGTCGTCTTTATCCCAAAGGCCCGGCTTCGCTGCCGGTGTGCCTGCCAGCAGATCAATCACATAGTTGGGGGAATCTTTTTCCAGGTAGGCCAGGGCCCGCTTGTCATCGTATTCGATCACGGCAAAACGGTGGGCACCACAATGGGCTGGAAACTGGTACGTACACTGGGTTAGTACGCCATCCGATTTGCCCCAGTAGCTGCGCTCATCCGTGCTGATACGGGTGCGGAACGGCTGGCAGTGGATTTGTGCGGTTCTGACGATTTTCTCGATCAGGCCGGCGTGGCCGTAGCGTACGACATGGTCCGGAGCGTCTGACGCCCCCTGCTTTGTCTGGCTGAGCCAGGAAGGGGATTCGTCCACTTCACTCAGTTTTTCGGTGACCGGCTTGCCTCGGGGGGCGCTGCCGCCAATGGAGCGGTAGCTGTCGTCATCCAGCACGGTATTGGTGGCGCAGCCCGCAAGGCAGCTGCCAGCGAGCATGCCTGGCAGTATCAGGCGCCGAATAATGTGCTGTCCGGGCACGGCCGGTTTGTCTGGTTTTTTCATGGCTAGGTCCGTCGCCCTGTTTTCTGACTCTCTCTGGAAGCGCCTTTAAGCTGCTTTGGGTTAGTTTGCCTGTTGCCGGTTGTACCACCGGAGCCGGGCATATAGTGAGAAAGACATTTTCCAGTTAAAAAAAGTGCCTTCTTTGTGGCGGTATTGTCTTCATGTAAGGAGTTTTTCAGCCAACCGACCTTCAGGATCCACCATGACAGTGCCAGCCAACGTGACACGCTTTCTGTTTGAACTTATTGGTGAAAATGAATCTTTGCGCGTGGTCGAGTTTGCGGTCAAGGAAGGCATCTCCAGGCCTTTCCTGCTGGAGCTGGTGGTGGCGGCGGAAAACGATAATATCGATATTGCCGGCTGGATCGGCAAAGCCGGCGTGCTCACTCTGTTTCATACCCGGCATCCCCGGGTGTTCCATGGTGAACTGGTCAGCGCCGAGCAGCTGGAATCTGGGCGGCGTTTTACCCGTTACAGGCTTGTCCTGGCGCCGAAATTTCATCTGTTAAGCTATCGCAGTAGCTGCCGGATTTTTCAGTCCCTGTCCGTTCCCCAGATCATCGAACAACTTTTTGATGAAGCCCGCATTGAAGGCAATGATTATCGGCTGGACCTGAAACGCAGTTACCCGGCCCGCGATTACTGTGTGCAATACCAGGAAAGCGAGTTTCACTTTCTGTCGCGTCTGATGGAAGAAGAGGGGATTTTCTATTTCTTTGAACATCGGCTGGATCGCCATGTGATGGTGATCAGTGATGCCAATTCGGTGTTCGGCCCCGTAGCCCACCTTGACCAGCTTAATTACCACCCCAAAGGCAGCATGCGGCCTGATCATGAAACCATATATCAGTTCGAATCGTATTTCAGGGTGGCCTCCGGTCAGGTCACCTTGAGTGATTACAATTTTGAGAAGCCCAACCTGACACTGCGTCAGGATGCCAGCCATCGGCAAAAGCAGAATCTTGAAGTGTATCAATACCCCGGCCGGTTTCTGGAGCCTGGTGAAGGCGAGCGCTACACAACACTCAATCTGGAATCCCATCAGGCCGGTGTTGAACGCTATCCTGGGGTTAGTGACAGTCAGTGGCTGGCCGCGGGGTATCTTTTCCAGCTCAATGAGCATCCGCGCCAGGAGTATAATCAGGAATATCTGCTGGTGACCGCCAGCCACCAGGGCAAACAGCCCCAATCGCTGGAGGAAGGGGCAACCAACGAAGGCTCCTCATACCTTTGTGAGTTTGAAGCCATGCCCGCCAAGGTGGTCTTTCGTCCACCTATGACACATAAAAAACAGTGTGTGGAAGGGGTGCAGACTGCCTTTGTCACCGGGCCAGTCGGTGAGGAGATTTACACTGATCAGTACGGCCGGATAAAGGTTCAGTTCCACTGGGATCGGGAAGGCCAGTACAACGAAAACGCCTCTTGCTGGGTGCGGGTCAGCCAGGGGTGGACCGGCAAGGAGTGGGGTGCCATGGCTCTGCCAAGAGTAGGGCAGGAAGTGATTGTGCACTTTCTGGATGGTGACCCGGATCGACCGATAGTGACTGGTAGCCTTTATCATTCTGTGAACAAAACGCCCTATGAACTCCCTGGCCAGAAAACACGAACCACCTTTAAATCCCAATCCTATCCCGGTGGCGGCGGTTACAACGAACTGCGGATTGACGACAAAAAAGGCAGTGAGCAGATCTATGTCCATGCAGAAAAGGACGTGGATATATACGTAAAAAATGATCAGAAAGAATTGGCAGATGCCAACCGGCACCTGACAGTGGAAAAGAGCCGGTTTCTGGAAACCAAGGGGGATGAGCATCTCACCGTTGGTAAGAACTGGAACCAGAAAGTTGGCAAGACCCTGTCGCAAACCATAGGCAAGGATCATCAGTTAAAAGTATCCGGTTCCATGATGGCTCAGGCCGGACGCGAAATGCATTTAAAAGCCGGTACCCAGATTGTGATCCAAAGCGGTACACAGCTCACCCTTAAAGGGGGTGCCGGACTGGTGGCGCTGGATCCCTCCGGGGTGACTATTCAGGGGCCAATGGTACGTATCAACAGCGGTGGTTCTGCCGGCAGCGCCACAAGCGCTTCGCCAACGGCTCCGCAAAAGCCTACCACGCCGGAAACCGGCGAGGCGGGAAAAACCGTCAAACCCAAAACGGGTGATGCTGCACACAAGGCAGACAAGGTCGGCTTTGAAAGCGGCACTGCAGGCGAGGCAATGTTGGATGAGGCTCCAATAGCTGCAACTACCAACCGGGCGATTAAACCGGATCCGGAAATCAGTAGTCCGCAGGAACTGGAAGAATTGACCGTCAGCTGCACCGACGCAGATGGCAGCGGTGCCGCCGGAATGCATTATCTGGTTAAACTGCCGGATGGCAGTACCCGTGGTGGAAAGCTGGATAAGACAGGCACGGCACTGATAAAAAGCCTGCCACCCGGAGCAGTGGAAGTCGAGCTGGGCGAAGCCCCTGATGAGCGGGAAATCAAACAAACCCGGGAAAAAATCCAGAAGGCGCTGAACAGCATCGTAGCCGAGGAAGAACAGGAAGCTGCCCGGATTGAAGCCGAACTGAGCCAGAAAGGCTTCTTCGGCCAGGCTCTGGAGTATGAAATGGCCAAGGCCCGCGGTGGCGCCAAGGCCATCTGGGGCATCATCACCGGATTAAAAGAATTGTCAGACCTTGGCAATCCCCAGGTCCACCTGACCAATGCCCTGAAATCCGCCTGGGCCGCCTACAAATACAGTGATGAGCAACCCTTCCTGGACAGCTTTGCCCAGAACATGACGGACGCCCAGTTCGCTGAACTGGCCGACGTGATTGGATTTGATCCCCGCACCATCACCAAAGAGCAGCTTGCAGACGCTCAGGCGTTGGCAAATTTTGTATGGGAAGACGCTGAAACCAGGGACATACTGGTCAGCTTTGCCAAAGACTATATCGGCGCACAACACAGTCTGGAGCTGGCCGAAAGCGGTGCCAGCATGGCCACCGAAGTCGCCCTGGACGTTCTGATCACGGCATTGACCCTGGGGGCCGGCGCGACCATTGTGGTGGCCAGCAAACTGCGCCACCTGAACAAATTCAAGCAAATAGGCTTGCTGATCAAAAAATTGGCCAAGGCCATCAAGAAGAAAGCATCGTTCAAGCGTAAATCCGGCCAGACGGGTGGCCGTGTTGATGCTAAGCAGAGAAAGCCGGATAATCAGACACCAGAGGGGGAAGATGTCGAATCGCAGCGAAATGCCGATACGCGAGCGCAAGATACAGTCTCAGATGATTTCTCCAAATTTGTAGATGATCTAAATTCCTCCGTGCAGGTTAGAAAGGACGAACTCATATCCTCTAAGACCAAAGGAGAGCTTAAAGCGCTTGCAGCGACTTCTAAATCAGGTATCGCTGATTTGGGAATTACAAGCAGCAAACCATATGAAAATATTACCGGGTTTGGATTCAAAAAGAATAGTCCGGATATCCCAGGTGTAGTACGTGATCCTGAATCAGGAACTTTCATTATTTCAGATAAGACTGCGTACCTTGATCTTGTTCGTGACCAGTATAATGCGGCTGGGAATCCGCTTCACCCATACACTGAGAAGTTGATCATGAACCATTTGGATGAAGTTGGCTCTCGGCCTGGAGGTGAATTCGAGTTCCAGGCTGGGTTGCCTGGTTTCCATGCCGAGGTCCAATCTTTCAATGATGTGATTAGTCAGTTGCCGAAGGATACTGACTTCGATACATTTGACTTGAGCAGGGTGCAAGTGTCTACCTATAAAGTGGCTCCTTCGAAAGGGCAGGGACAAGCTTTCCATGCCTGTACCAATTGTTCTGGTATATTGCATTCACCTATAAACATATTGACGGGTAGAAAAGAACCATGAAGAGGGTCAGAAAAAATTCGTTAGAGTTTCGCGGCGATAGCTATTATTTCAAAGATGAACTATACACTGGTTTTGTTTACACAGTTATTGGCGCAGTGGTAGAAAACATTTTTTATGTTGAAAAAGGTATTATCTCGGATAAACCGAATGACGTGTTTGGGTTTGAGAAATACAGTACATCAATTGACGCCTCTCATATGGAGGAAGAGCTGGAGGTGGAGCCCTTCTTATACGAAGGAGGAAAATTTACCGGGGTTGCATACGACTTTGAAAATGAGTTTTGTGTCGGAGCAATGGTGTTTGCCGACGGCTATCTCGTGAAGGAAGTAGGTTGGCTAAAATCAGGAATTCTCGGTTTTTATGAAAGGTTTGCTGAGGGGGTGGGGGAGTTTGCTACCTGGAACGAAAATGGAGCCCGAAACAATTATAAGCTTTCTGGGTTGAGATCATTTCGTCTTGAAGCAGATTTTACCGCCCAAAATGAAATGAGACGGTTGAGTGTCTTCGGGCCTTTTTCAGAAAATCTATCTGCCTCGCTTCCCAAGGCGCTGTTTCCGGTGGTTGAGAGCTTAGAGCAGTTAAGAGAGATAAAGTTGTCAGATAGCCTGTATTTGTCAGGTGATGGTGTTGATAGTGAAGTGTTTAGTGCCTTGCTAGGTTCAATTCATTTTGAAAAAGTAAAATCGCTGCATGTGTCAAATTCGTCATTGAGCGGAAAATGTATATCTGATCTAAAAACAATGGAAAATATCAAGGAGCTTATACTTGATGATGATCGTGAAGAAGTTTCTATTGCCATTGGCGAGTTTAGGAGGGAGAGGCCTGATTGTGTTGTACAGCTTAACCAGTAAGGCTTTTTAGTCTTTCGCGTACCGCCTGATCAGCCAGCCGTGTAGTTTCCGGTAACCGGTACTTGGGTGAAAGCTTCAATACCCAATCACAGGCCGTTTCCAGTGTAATGCGATGGCCGATAGAAACGTAAATCGGATTTACTCCATCCTGCGTTCTTAATAGATTTCCGACCACTTCCATATTTTCGATAAGTGGAGAAAATTCACCCCGCTTTTCTCCTGGTGTGTCAGCATCACCGATTAATCGCGTTTTACCACAACCGATCGCCGGCACGTCAAATATAACACCAAGGTGGCAGGCTAACCCGAACCTTCGGGGGTGAGCATATCCCTGGCCATCACAAACAACAAGATCCGGTATATTTTCAAGCTTATCGAATGCCTTGATTAATGAAGGGAGCTCTCTGAAAGAAAAAAGCCCCGGAATATAGGGAAACCGGCAAGTATCAACGGTCACTACCTGCTCAACCGCTTCGAGTGTTTTGCTGTCAAGGATAACCACCGCTGCCACTAGTTTGTCGCTTTCCATTGAATAGGCCACGTCCACTCCCGCGACCAGATTCACCTCCGCCAGTCTGTCTTCTTTGATAACTTTTGCGGACAGTGTTTTTTGCAGATGAAGAGCTTCAGCTTCACTGATGTTCCATGGGTGTTTTATAACGGGTTGCATTTTAATCCGGGGCTTTTTGCGGGCTGCATTAATGGGCTGCGATTATAGACTCTCAATAACGGGTCTTTCCATTGGTGTTGTGACCGGCCGGTCTGAAATGTATCCACAAACCACCCCTCCCTGTCAATCCTTCTTAAGTATACCGATGACCCGCGGTCGGTAAGGGTACAATCCCCGCAGTACAGTTGTTCTAAGGGACTAGCAGCTGGTGGCCCACAATTCCCAGCCAAGGGTGGCGAAATGACCGATGTAGCACAGACCGAACGGGAACCCAAGACAGGGAAGGCGGAAGCCCGGAAAGACAATTCCCCGGTGCAGCGCCCTGGCAAAGACTGGCCCGGGGTGATCTATATTGGCGTGTTCCTGTTTAATTCACTGGCTGTTTCACTGATAGAAAGTGTCTGGCTGTTGTTGCCATTGCTTGTGGTGCAGTGTTGTCTGTTTGTGGGATTGCAGGAACTGCTGGACCTTGCTTCACAGCGCCGGTTTGCCCGGGGAAAGCTGTTTAATGAGTTTTGCGGAACCTGTGTGGGCGCTTTGCTTGGCTTTAACTTTGTCGCTTACCGACAATCTGAGCTATCACTGCATGCCAACCGGCATGCGTTCTTGCGCATGGCCAGTTGCCCCGGCAGATGGCAACTGGTGAAAGGAATGTTCCTGCTCCCCTGGGTTCATCTGCGGCTGGTTTATCAGGTGAACTGCGCTGACCGCGAATATGTAAAAGCGATGGGCTTGCACAACCGGCGCCAACGTTGCCGGGATTCCATGGTGGTGGTGTATTGCAGCCTGGCTTTGTTTGCTTTTATCGATCCTTATGCTGTTGCTTTTTGCTACTTGTTGCCTTTGGTGGCCAGTCTTTGGCTCGATACCTTTGTTGGGGGATCCGGGGTCCGTCTACCGAAAGCCGTCAGTCTTTTAATGCTGGGGCGGAATAAGTCTCACCAGAACGACAACCCGGAACTTTCCTGGTACCAGCAGATCCTACTGTGAATATTTGTATTATTTACGGTACCCCGCTTGATTCCATTTCGAGTTGTGCGCCATACTTTTAGTGTTATTTCTCTTTGCCGGAGTCGTCACTTGGCAATTATCCTTCAGAAATCCTGGCTTCTACTGCATCTGCTTGTTTTTACAGCAGGTTTTGGCTATGGGTTTGCCAATGGTGATGTTTCTGTTGCTGACGCCGACAAGGGCGCTTCTCCCTGGACGCTGGTTACATCGAGCAGCGTAGGCGCCGATGGGACGCCGGATGGCGAGGATGATGATGTCCTTTTTCTTGTCGGTGCTACCAAAACCTCTGCCTGTTTCGATGTCACCGAAACGGTATCTCAACCCTCAACCCTGCACCGGGTTCCCCGGTACGAGCTTCAGCCCCGCACTACCCAGGGCCCGCCTTTACTGACTGTCTGAATTTCTTCAATTGATGAACTAAATCTTGTCTTTCCCGGGCATACAGAGCCTGGGTTGTACCAATCTGAGGATACAGTCATGACCAGTTATTATCATGCGATTGAGACTAGTCGTCTCAATGAAAAGCCTGTGCTTTGTGCAATGGCAAAGCGTAATACTATCAATCTGGATTCACCCGCCATTGAATTGATGGAGGATTTTACCAGTATCAAGCCGGTTAACCTCTCCGATGCCATGCCGTACGAGAAGGTCAGGGAGTTTTTGTTTGATACGCATTCTTCCTATGCCTTTGTTACCAATCAGCAAAAGAAGGTGATCGGCTTTATTCCTATTGAGGATCTTTTGGGGTTGCACGCCATGGCCAGAGCCAATGAATGTAATCTCAAACTCAGGGAGCTGAGCGCCAGGGATCTGATGGAGCCGATCCGTTCTTTGCCGGTGGCGAGTATGGACGAGGTGGCCCGCTCCAAGGTGGGAGACATTCTGCATACCTTTCGCCATCAGGTGGAGGATTTTCTGGTGGTAACCGAAAGCGAGTCGCCGGCAATTCGCGGATTGTTCAGTGCCCGGGCGTTGAATCAGGCTCTGGGGTTGAGCAATGAAACCCGCTTTCAGGCCCGCACTGTGTCTGATCTGGCACAGATAATTAACGGCCACTATTCCCGTATCTAGTCATCTTTAACACTAACCTCCGGCCTGTCAGTGGTGAGCGCTTTCAGGCCGGTCCTCCTGGAGTCTCTGTTAATGAAGCAGTTTGCTGTCGCTCTGTTTATGTTGTTTCCACTACAAGTTATGGCGTCCAACGGGAGCGGAGTGTCCCTGGATTTTACCGGCCACTGGATTGGTTATGCCACGCTGGCGATTTTTGGTCTGGCCTATCTGCTGGTGATTTTTGAAGAACAGCTGCATCTACACAAGTCCAAGCCGGTGTTGATTGCCGCGGGGTTAACCTGGATTCTTGTGGCCATTGGCTATGCCATGGCAGGGGAATCTCATCAGATAGCTGCCACCATAAGACACAACTTTCTGGAATACACGGAATTGTTTTTCTTCCTGCTGGTGGCGATGACTTATATTAACGCCATGATTGAGCGGGGCGTGTTTGAGGCATTGCGCGACTGGCTGGTGAAGAAAAACTTCAGTTACCGTGCACTGTTCTGGCTGACCGGTTTTCTCGCATTCTTTATTTCGCCAGTGGCGGATAACCTGACGACAGCACTTATCATGTGTGCAGTGGTGATGGCAGTTGGTAAAGACAAGCCCGCGTTTATTTCTCTTTCCTGTATCAATATTGTCATTGCTTCCAATGCGGGTGGCGCCTTCAGCCCCTTCGGTGATATTACCACCCTGATGGTGTGGCAGAAGGGTGTGATTGAATTCTGGACCTTCTTTAAGCTGTTCGTACCTTCCCTGGTGAATTTTTTATTACCGGCGCTGGTGATGCAGTGGGTACTACCTTCAGGTCGGCCCGCTCAGGAAGATACTCAGCAACAGGGAATGAAAGTGGGCGGTGGCGTTATTGTCGGGCTGTTCTTTGCAACTATCGCTACAGCTGTTTGCTTTCATAATTTTCTGCATGTGCCGCCAGTGTTTGGTATGTTGCTGGGACTCGGCTATCTCAAACTCTACGATCATTATCTGCGAGTGCAGTCGCGGGGATGGGAGAACACTGCAAGTGAAGATCAATTGGCAGATTTCAATCCCTATCGTTTCGATGTATTCAAAAAAGTGGCTAACGCGGAATGGGATACGCTGTTTTTCTTTTACGGGGTGATTATGTGCGTGGGTGCCTTGGGAACCCTTGGTTACCTGGGGCTGGTATCCGGCTATATTTATCACGACCTTGGCGTGACCACAGCCAATGTGCTGGTGGGCGTTCTGTCGGCTATCGTTGATAATATTCCCATCATGTTTTCAGTGCTGACCATGAATCCGGACATGCCTGAAACCCAATGGTTGTTGGTAACGTTAACGGCAGGTGTGGGCGGCAGTTTGCTGTCGATCGGTTCAGCTGCGGGGGTCGCTCTGATGGGGCAGGCTCGCGGTTACTACACCTTTTTCGGTCACCTGAAATGGATGCCGGTGATTGCGATGGGTTATGCTGCCAGCATCTGGGCTCATTTGCTGATTAACGGTTAGTCGAATTGATCCGGAGTGTCTTGGTTGTTGGAACCAAAGCTACTCCGGGTTTTTCCAGGCAGTAACCCTGACGCTGAAGTTTCTACGCAGGAACCGCTTCTACAGAATCTGTTTGTTCAGATGTTGTATTCTGCTCAGGCCGTGCATTCTGCGCTCCGCGGAATTGAGGATTAAGCTGTTTGTTCAGCGCAATCAGGTCTACTTCAAATTCCGGCCGGTTCACGTCGATCAGGGTCAGCGAGTCCGCGTACACCTTGGGTGTTTTGTACAGGTAGCGCAGCGCTGTTGCATGAGTGGGATACACGTAACGCTCCGGCATGTTTTCCAGAAACCATTGCCGCAAGCGAGGGGCCTTGTTCATGGGTAGCCGTGGGAACAGGTGGTGTTCCACATGGTGGCTGAAATTAAAATGCAGGCGATCCAGCAGCGGCAGGGATTTCAGGCTCATGGAATTGTCCACCGGATCATTGATATGAGTCTGGGGCCGCAGAAAGTGGTTGGTCAGTATGTAACTCTGAATCACCGCGTTGCCGAACAGGTGTGGCAGCACCAGGCCAAAGAATGCGGCTTTGCCTCCCATAAATATTCCCAGGGTAATCCAGAACCCCAGTAAAGCCAGCATTTCAAGCAGCGCACGCTGTCGGTTAAAACCTTTGAACTCTTCCCGGTGTTTGGTCTGAAACCAGAGTACGACCTGGCTGTGCAGCGTAAAAGAGTAGAATAGAAACAGGTAGCTGTACCAGGTGCCGGAACCCGGGGCCAGCTTCAGTAATTTTTTCTGGCCGGGACTGCGCTGGTAGCGTTTCAGGGTACCGAAGCTGTCGGGGTCCCGGTCACCCATATTGGTGTTGCCGTGATGGGCCAGGTTGTGCCAGCGATGCCAGAAACCGGGGGTAACCAGGAAAGGGGCCAGGCCAATGCCGGCAAAGAAGGTTTTCCAGCGCCCCTGAATGCCCAGGGCTCCGTGTGACACCTCATGGGACAGGAATCCCAGCGATCCGTAGGTATTGCCGATGATCAGTGAGATGGGCAGGCACCAGTACCACGCCAGGTCATAGAACGAAAGCAGCAACCAGCAGGCGACAACGACGGAAGCCAATGGCAAAAACCAGATCAGGCGCCACTTTTGCGGTTGGAAGGTGTCCGCAGGCAGCTCCTGCCGGATTCTGTTTCTGAGGTCTCTGACTGAATTCTGTTGCTTCATAAATTATCCCGTGCAGAACAAGTGTTCAGTTTATAAGTTTAAAAAGTTAATAAAACGTGCTGAAACTGGGTAAAAGTGTGAGGCTGTAAATAAATAGCTGCGAAAAGGTAAACAATTGTTTATCCAAAATCAAATAGAAGTGTGACCCGCTGGTGTTTTGCGATCAGGGGTATACAGGGTCGTCTCAAATGTTGATGTTTGGTGTTTTATGTGATGAAAAACACTGGCTTTGGATAAATCGATGTCTTGTAGCGATGAGCCCTTGCGGGAAGGAGATAGGAGCACTGAGGGAGGAGTTGCCTCCCCCGGCTTTTTAGGTGGCTTGGCTTATTGATTAAGCCATATTTCAAAGGTGTCTTCGTCGCGGGTTTGGGTGGATGCGGGAGTATCGCCCGGGCCGTCATAAAAGGTGATCCGGACGTCGTCATCCCCCGGCAGATATTCCACGATGACTCTGGTGTCTGATGCGCCTTCCAGTACCAGAGTTGAGCCGTCCATGCCCAGGCTGACGAATCCTTCCTCTGAATCGAAGATTCTGCCTGAAATGGAATCAATGCGGTCCAGATGCCACTGATCGTCGTCTTCAAGTTCCACTTCTATATCGGCATAGTAAGTCTGCCGGTCATCACGATCCGTAATGGTGACTTCTTTTTCCAGTTCGCTACTGCTTTGCGCAATATTATAAGTGGCTTCCTCTTCGCCCCGCAGGCGCAGTTCCTCCACACCGTCAGCTATATCCAGGTTGCGATAGGTCAGTTCTTCTCTGGTCTTGTTGCCACCGGACAAAAAACCATCATCATAGCTGAAGGTGCCGCGCAAAGTACCATCCAGGTCGACATTGGTGCCATCGCAATCGTCATATTCAAAACTGATATTGAAGAAGCTGAAAGTGCTGTTGCTGGTGGCATTCACCTGCTGGGTACCGGGTGTGCAGAGGATATTTTCCTGATAGTCAGTGCTGCCTCCGGTTTCTATTCGTGTGCGGACAGCGTCAAGGTCTGCCTCAAAAGCAAGTGCCTGTGGCAGGGTCTGAATACCATTGTTGCCAAAAGCCAGTCGAAGAAAGCGCTCGTGGTTGGCGACTGTCAGCGTCGCTTCAGTGGTGAGTCCTTCGTAGGCATTCTTGGCGGCACTGCTGTTGCCACCGCCGGTGGTTTCATCGGAACCTTCACCGCCACAGCCATTCAGAAATGCAAACACCGGTAGAACCAGCAAAGGTTTTGATCTTGAAAAATCCATTTTTACTCCATCCACAAAAAGGGCCGTAGGGCCAATTCAACAAAACCCGTATTGTGTATTAGTTGCTCAGACTGGTCAATCAACCGGGGATCAAGGCGGGACGATAAACGGAGGCAGGCAGGAGGGCAAAGACCCGGCAGAAGCGCCGGGTCCTAGAGGCAATCAGTGGTCATGACCTTCAGGGCCATGAACGTGGCCGTGGGTTACTTCTTCTTCGCTGGCGTCACGCACTTCTTTGATGGTGACGTTGAAGGTCAGGGATTTGCCGGCCAGTGGGTGGTTGGCATCTACCGTGACTGTGGATTCATCCACTTCAGTTACTACCAGATTCACCGGTCCGTGCTCGGTCTGGGCGGTAACGGCCATGCCGGGTTCTACCTTTTCAATGTCTTTAAAGGCTTCCATGGGGACTTGCTGGATGCGTTCGTCGCTTCTTTCGCCATAGGCATCTTCCGGTGCAACGGTCACTTCGATTTCGTCGCCAACGTTTTTACCCTCAAGGGCGTTTTCCAGTCCGGGGATGATGTTCTGGGCGCCGTGCAGATATACCAGTGGATCGGCATTTTCAGAAGAATCAATTACTTGGCCGCTGTCAACGTCAGTAACCTTGTAGTGAAGGGTAACAACTTTGTGTTGGGCAACTGTCATATTTGTAGTTCCTGTATTTGGATCCCTGACGGGATAATGAATTCAGATATCGAAGGGGCTTTTGGGAATTTCCCGGAGCTGATATGGCTGCCGCCACATCAGTATTGAATCAAGGCCAATCGTTACCGTGGTGACCAGTATAACAAGGTCAGAGCGCCGTTTAAAATCGCCACTGACTATGGGGCTTTAAGGTCGGGGCTGCTTCAGCTTTCCTAATTGCGCTATAGTTTGTTGTCAGTGACCAACCGGAGACGTCAACCCCCATGATTGAAGATGAACTGAAGCAACTGGAACAGATTTATCAGCTGGTAGCCAACTACCTGGTGGAATACAGCTTTCAGGTGGTGGGTGCCATCATCATTCTTATTATTGGTGCATTGGCGGCCCGTATTCTGTCCAGAGCCACTATCCGCCTGCTGGAAAAGCGCCAGGTTGATGTAACCCTCACCGGTTTTATTGGCAGCCTGGTGAAGATTCTGGTTTTCGTGTGTTTTCTGATCATTAGTTTGGGCAAGTTTGGTATTACGGTAGCGCCATTTGTTGCTGCCCTGGGTGCGGCCACTCTGGGTATTGGCCTGGCGTTGCAAGGGCCCATCTCCAACTATGGCGCCGGTGTTGCCATCATTCTGGCGCGCACTTTTAAAGTGGGTGATACGGTCACTATTTCTGACTGGTTCGGGGTTGTGAAAGAAATCCGTCTGGCCTACACCTTACTGGAAACCGAAGATGGTGAGCTGATTACCATTCCCAATAAGCATATTATCGGTGAAATAATTCAGAATTCGTACGGGCATCGGGTGGTGGAGACTATTATTGGTATCGATTACGACGATTCGCCGGAGCTTGCCATCGACACCATAAAAAGTGCCTTGCAGGAGATGCCCTGTGTCACTCAGAATCCTGGCTTTCAGGTAGGTATTGACGGGTTTGGCGATTTTTCGATCAATGTTGGGTTGCGGTATTGGGTTCCCACCCAGTCCTACTATGAAAGCAAGTATCAGGTGAACCAGAAGCTGTTCGCGGCACTGAAAGAGGCGGGAATTCGCATACCGTTCCCCCGCAGGGATATTGTGATGATAAACAGGGAAGCCTGAGTCAAAACCTGAACCGGACAAGACTCAGCTGGAAACTGTCATTTAACCTTGTTTTACTACCCGGATTCGGAATTTTGAATAATACTGATCCGGTGTTTCATTAAATTGGGGATTTAAAAATGGAAGAAAAACTCGAAGAGTATACTCAGCTCGCAATAGAAATGACCATGGCATACGCGCCCAAGCTGTTGCTGGCCATTCTTACGCTCATCATCGGCTTTTGGCTTATTAACCGATTCCTCGGCATGATGGATCGTGTGATGCAGGCCAGAAGCACAGAGCCAACACTGCAGAAGTTCCTTCACAGTCTGCTGTCGATCCTGTTCAAAGCGCTCCTGCTAATCAGTGCCGCCTCCATGGTGGGCATTGAAACCACATCGTTTATAGCGGTGCTGGGTGCGGCTGGTCTGGCAGTTGGTTTGGCATTGCAGGGCAGCCTGGCGAACTTTGCCGGTGGTGTGCTGGTGTTGTTGTTCAAGCCTTTCAAAGTAGGGGACTTTATTGAAGGAGCCGGTGTCATGGGTGTGGTCCGGGAAATCCAGATCTTCAACACCATCATGACAACGCCGGACAACAAGCGCATTATCGTACCCAACGGCAAGCTTTCGAACGACGTGATCACCAATTTTTCGGCCGAATCTACCCGCCGTGTGGATATGATCTTCGGGATTGGCTATGGCGATGACGTGCTCAAGGCAAAATCGGTGCTGCAGGATCTGCTCAACGAAGATGAGCGCGTACTGAAAGACCCTGCCTCTGAAATCTATGTCAAAGAACTGGGGGACAGCAGCGTCAACTTTGTTGTGCGAGCCTGGGTAAATGCGTCAGATTACTGGCCTTTCTTCTTTGCCATGCAAGAGCGGGTGAAACTGCGTTTCGACCAGGACGGTATCTCCATTCCTTTCCCGCAGCGGGATGTACATCTGTACCAGCACAGCGCCTGATACAGGTCTTCATGCCTAAAAAAACCGGCCCAGGTGGCCGGTTTTTTTGTGTCTTTCACTTCTTGCTCAAATAAATTTTCATTTTTTTGCGCAGCCCGAGTCTCTATTGGCAAGAAATTGCACACTTTGACAGACCAGCGTTGCGTTTATGACAGAGAACACCGGGCAATCACAGGATAGCAAGGCCAGCGAAGACAATAGCCAGGAGCAGGCGCGCACCGACAAGGCGCTTGTGGACAGGGCTGTTGCGCTTGCCGGTCAGGAATGGGCTGATATCGCCCGTTTGCCCGTTTCAGACAAGTCACCGGCCGGGGAAAATATTCGCCTTGAGCCCCTGTTCGAGCAGATTGAAGCAGAAATTGCCAAGCTGGATTCGCTGACCAACGATACCCCGGTGGAATGGGATCTGATGGTACAGTGGTGTCGGGATATTCTGAAAAACGAATCCAAAGATATCCTGGTGGCCTGTTATCTGTCCCGGGCGCTGTGTGAAAGTAACCTGTTGCAGGGCCTGGTGACAGGGGCTCTGATCAATATTCAGATCGCTCAAACCTTCTGGGATAACGGGTTTCCACCAAAGAAACGGGCCCGGGGGCGTGCCGCCGCCTACAACTGGTGGGTTGAGCAATGTGCGCCGCTGATCGAGAAGGTGAACTTCAATACTGGCCAGCTGGAGAATCTGGGCCTGCTGTTGTCGTTGCTTGATCTGCTGGATCTTTTTCTGGCGGAACAACTGGGAGAGGAAGCCCCCGGATTTAACGAACTGGTGCAGCCGCTCAAACGCCAGAAATCGGCGCTGGAAGCAGAAAAGCATGCCCAGGCCCGCAAAAAGGAGCAAGCCAGTAAACCCCAGGCAGCCCCTGCACCGGCGCCCAGGGAAAGTGGCACCAGTCAGACCGCGGCAGCACCGGTTACGGTGGCCGCGGGATCCGTAGGTACTGACAGAGACCTGCAAAATTGCTATCGCTCTGTACAAGATGCCTTGCGAGGTGCCTGTGAGTTTCTGCGCGCCGGCAACCTGGCCAACCCGGAACCCTATCGCATTAACCGCTTTATTACCTGGCTGGGCGTATCCCAGTTGCCACCCAATACTAACGGTGTAACTCAGCTCAGGCCGCCTCCCAAAGAAAAGCTCCAGCATTACGAATCCCTGCAATCTTCAGGCAGTTTTCGTGAGCTGGTGCCGGAACTGGAAACCAGCCTGTCGAAGGCGCCTTACTGGATCAGTGGTCAGCGCATTGTTCACGAAGCGCTGCAGGAACTGGGCTACAAGGAGTCCGCCGAGGCAGTGGTGGAAGGGGTGAAATCTTTTGTTTCGCGGTTTCCCAACGTGACGGAACTGAAATTTTCCGATCAGACAGAATTTGCCGATGCGGCCACCCGGCAGTGGCTGCAACTGGAAGTGTTTGCGGATTCCGCTGGCGGTGCCAGCCACAGCCTGCCGGTTACCGGTGGTGTTGGCAATGAATGGGAGCTGGCCTATGAGGAGGCCATGCAGCTGTTCCGGGACAAAAAGAATGCCGAAGCCTTTGCCGTTTTCCGTGACGGTTGCCGGCAGGCGTTTTCCCAGCGTTCCCTGGCATTCTGGCGTTACTATCAGGCGCGATTCTGTTTTGAAACCCGCCACACGGACCTGACGATTGCATTGCTCGAAAGTGTTCAGAAAGACCTGCAGGAAAGAGGATACGACGAATGGGAACCCGAGATTTCCGCCAAGGTGATCGAGCTTCTGATTCGTGCCTATCAGCAACAAACGGAAAAAGAAATCCCAAGGAACAGGGTAGCCGCATTGCACGAAAGATTGTGTCAATTCGATCTGGCGACTGCTTACGAGTTATCCATTAACTAACCAAAACACCAAGGAAATTCCTATGTCAAAAGATGCCACAGTTGCTCCCAAAGAACGGATTAATGTTCGCTATCGCTCGGAAAAAGGCGGCGCCAATGAGTCGGTGGAACTGCCATTCAAAATGATGGTGGTGGGTGATTTCACCAATGCCGAAGACGAGCGCACCATTGAAGAGCGCAAAACCGTGCAGGTTGATAAAGATAACTTTAATGATGTGCTGCGCAGCCACAATGTATCCGTGGAGATGGGCGTTACCAATCAGCTGTCTGATGAAGAGAACCCTGATCCCATGGAAGTCAGCCTGAACTTTAAATCCATGAAGGATTTTACGCCGGAAAACATTGCCCGCCAGGTACCTGAGCTGAACAGCCTGCTGGAATTGCGCGAAGCACTGGTGGCACTGAAAGGCCCCCTGGGTAACGTGCCGGCATTCCGCAAGGCGATTGAAAGCATCATTGCCGATGATGAACAACGGGACAAGTTCCTGAGCGAACTGAAGATTGAAGGTTAACGGGTAGGAGACGCCAAATGAGTAATCCACAAAGAATGGTGCAGACCGGTCAGGCAGCACTGGAAGTAGAAGAGGGATCCTTACTGGATCAGATCGTGGCGCAAACCCGCATGCGTCCCACCGACGACGGTTATGAAGTTGCCAAGCGTGGCGTGGGAGCCTTTATTGCAGAGCTGCTGCGTCCCGAGAACAATGAAGAACGGGTGAACAAGAATCTGATCGATCGCATGATCGACGAGCTGGACAGCCGCCTGAGCGCCCAGATGGATGAAATTATCCACCATCCTGAACTGCAAAAGGTGGAGTCTGCCTGGCGTGGTCTTAAGCTGTTGGTGGATCGCACTGATTTTACCCAGAACATTCGTATCGAAGTACTGAATGCCTCCAAACAGGATCTGTACGATGATTTCGAAGATGCCCCCGACATTACCAAATCCGGATTGTACAAGCTGGCCTACACCGCGGAATACGGCCAGTTCGGTGGTGAACCCGTAGGTGCTATTGTTGCAAACTATGATTTCGGCCCTAACTCCGTGGATATGAAAACGCTGCAGAACGCTGCGGCCGTTTCAGCCGTATCCCATGCACCTTTTATTGCGGCGGCCGGTCCCAAGTTCTTTGGTATCGATGAATTCGAAGGCCTGCCTGATCTGAAAGAGCTGAGTTCCATTTTTGAAGGTCCCCAGTTTGCCAAGTGGAGAAGCTTCCGTGAGTCAGAAGACTCCCGCTATGTGGGCCTGACCATGCCACGTTTTCTGCTGCGCGCCCCTTACGACCCTGAAGAAAACCCTGCCAAGGCGTTCAGCTACCGTGAAGATGTCAGCGCAACTCACGAGCATTATCTGTGGGGTAACACGGCCTTTGCATTTGCGACCCGACTGACAGAATCTTTCGGCAAGTTCCGCTGGTGTCCGAATATCATCGGTCCCAAGAGCGGTGGTGCGGTTGAAGATCTGCCGGTGCATCTATACGAAAGCATGGGTGGAATCGAAGCCAAGGTGCCCACTGAAATCCTGATTTCAGACCGTCGTGAATTCGAACTGGCTGAAGAGGGCTTTATTCCCCTGACCATGCGTAAAGGCAGCGACAATGCCGCCTTCTTTTCTGCCAATTCCGCGCAAAAGCCCAAGTATTTCGGCAACAGCGAAGAATCGAAGAAACAGGAGCTTAACTTCCGTCTGGGCACCCAGCTGCCTTACATGTTTATCATTAATCGCCTGGCGCACTACCTGAAAGTGCTGCAGCGGGAAAACATTGGCACCTGGAAAGACCGCGTGGAACTTCAGAAAGAGTTGAACCAGTGGATCTCCGGTTATGTGGCGGATCAGGAAAACCCGTCTGCGGAAGTGCGCAGCCGCCGGCCATTGCGTTCTGCTGCGGTGACAGTGGATGACGTGGAAGGCCAACCCGGTATTTACAAGGTCAACCTGCAGGTTCGTCCTCACTTCAAATACATGGGGGCGGATTTCGAGCTGTCTCTGGTAGGTAAACTTGAAAAGAGCTGAGGCTGATATTGCCGAGGCTATTACAGCTGATGTTAAAAAGGGTGCGCGTTCAGCGCATCCTATTTAACACCCTGGATTTTGCGGCGCACTCTGGATCTTGTCGATGAAACGGGAAAAAAGCCTGATGCTGCGCCTGGAAGATCCCAGGGCCGGCAGCCAGTACACCACTGAAACGGATATAGAGAGCCTGATGGCGAACATCAGCCAGCATGTGCAGGATATGCTGAATGTCCGCCTTGGCAGTGTAATGGCGCTGGAGGATTTTGGTATGCCGGATTTTAACGATGTGGTAAAGGAATTTCCCGATGCCATTACGCGAATCCGAACAGCCATCCGCCAATTTATCGCCAAGTATGAGCCCAGGCTTGAACAGGTGTTCGTTCAGCATTTGCATGATCCGGATCAGCCCCTGTTGCTCAAGTTTTCCATCAGCGGCAATCTTAAGAAAAGCCTGTCCGATCAGACGGTCAGCTTTACCACGGTACTGACAGGGTCTGGTCAGGCAACGGTTAACGTATAAAATGTCATTCAACCGCTATTTTCACGATGAACTCTCGGCACTCCGTGATCTGGGTAAGGAATTTTCCCTGAGGAATCCCAGGCTGGCGCCGTTTCTTGCGGATGAGGCCCAGGATCCCGATGTGGAGCGGCTGCTGGAGGGGGTGGCGTTCCTTACCGGCCGGCTACGCCAAAAACTGGATGACGAGCTGCCGGAGCTGACCCATTCATTAATGGCGTTGTTATGGCCGGGTTTTTTGCGGCCGGTGCCCTCCATGTCGGTACTGCAGTTTACGCCGATTATTTCACTGACCGAGCCGCAAACTGTTAAAAAAGGTACTGAGATCGATTCCATCCCGGTGGATGGTACTGCCTGCCGGTTTCGTACCTGTTATGACGTGGATATTCTGCCTCTTGAAGTGATGGGGCTGGAAAAACATGATCGCCCGAAGGGCGCGACTCTCAAGCTGTCTCTAGGGTTTACCTCCCCGATGGCCATGGAGGATATGAATCTCTCAACCCTGAGATTCTTTCTTCATGGGGAAAACCACGTCGCCCAGTCGTTGTATTTATGGATGTTCCGATACCTGTCGCGGTTGAGGGTACATGTTAAAACCGATGGTAATGATGCTCCCGCCATCATGGATATTCCTGTGGATTCCGTAAAACCCGGCGGATTATCACCATCGGAGGCGCTCTTGCCGGATAACCCCCATGTGTTTCCGGGTTACCGACTCCTGCAGGAATACTTTTCCCTTCCCGAGAAATTCCATTTTATTGATATCTCCGGGCTGGAGGAGATCATCAGTCTGATAAGGCTTCGCCGGCTGGAAGGCCAGCCGGAAGAAATCCAGCTGGAATTCGAATTCGAGCGGGCCTTTGATTCCCATGTTAGTGTCAAGGCGGATAACTTTCGCTTGCACTGTACACCGGTCGTGAATCTTTTTAACCATGATGGTGTGCCGGTGCGACTGGATCATCGTAAGACAGAGTACCGCCTGCTTCCCCAGGGGGACAAGCCGCAGCATTACGAGGTTTTCAGCGTGGACAAAGTGGAAGGCTGGGGACATGGCACCCGGCAAACCATGGAGTTCAAGCGGTTTGAATCTTTTGAGCATGCCCAGACCATAGATGCTTCCGGTACCGGCAGATATTACCGGGAACGGTTGAAGGAATCGGTTTCCGGCAACGGACTTGATACCTATCTTGCGTTTGTAACGGCGGAAGAAAATCACGTGATTCCGCAAACGGAGTCCGTCAGCATTGAATTGACCTGCAGTAACCGGCATTTGCCGTCCATGCTGTCGGTGGGTGATATCCAGATCGATACCGGCAGCAGCCCCGAGTATGCCAGTTTCGAAAACATCACTCCGGTCACACCTTCTTTTACACCGCCACTGGATCGTGGCTTTCATTGGCGTCTGATCGCCAATATGTCGCTCAATTATATTTCCCTGTGCAATCTGAAAACCTTGCGTTCAGTGCTGTCAACCTATGATTACCGCTGTTTTTACGACCGCCAGCAGGCCCGCGCCAGTGAGTTGCGCCTGCAGGGTCTGGACAGCATCAGTTCTCAGCCTGTAGAGCGTCTGTATCGCGGGTTGCCGGTACGGGGCATTAAAACCGTGCTGGGTGTTAAAGAAAGCGCTTTTGCCAATGAAGGGGACATGTATCTGTTCCTGAATGTCTTGAATGAATTTTTCGCGTTGTATGCCTCTATTAACAGCTTTCATGAGCTGGAGGTGACCGGGTTGGAGCAAGGAGAGGTGTATCGATGGAAACCCCGTCTCGGTCAGCAACCCTTGATCTAGAGCTGGAGCAGTTTTTTACGGAAGCCCGCCGCTATAATTTTTACCAGGCAAACCGTTTAATCAAACAATATTGCCAGCTCAATGACGAGCGCCGTACCACGCTGCGTTATGAAGGTAAAAAGAGTCTGGCATTTCCTGTGGCGGATATTGACCAGGTTCGCAAGGTGGAAACACCCCAGTCCAGCCAGATCCGGATGGCAGTCACCTTTATGGGGCTGTACGGGCCCAGTTCGCCGCTGCCGGCGTTTTATACCGAACGCCTGTTGCACACCGATGATGACAGCGATGCCATGCGCCAGCTGCTGGATCTGATGAATCATCACCTGATCAGGAATCTCCAGACCAGCTGGGAAAAATACCGCTATTACATTCAATTTGATGAAGGCAGGGATACCCTCACATCCTGGCTGTTTAATCTGGCAGGTTTACCCGCGGCCAGCGAGCTGGACGCTTTGGGGCTGGATTGGTCAAAGCTGCTTGCCATGGCCCCGTTACTGGCCATAAAAACCAAAAATGCCGCGGCTCTGAAACTGGTGCTGGAAGGCTATTTCAATGGCATGGAGTTCGATATTGAACAATGCCTGGAACGCACTGTGTCTATACCGCCGGATCAATGTCATGCCATGGGCGCCCGGAATGCCACCATGGGTATGGATCTGGTGATGGGGAATGAGGTAATGGACCGGATGGGTAAATTCCGTATCCATATTCTGGATACGGGCGATGCCGATGTGGACAGCTTTTTCCCCGGTGAAAGCAATTACTGCCGGCTCAAAGCGCTGGTGCGGCTTTTTCTCAGGGATCAGTTTGAGTTTGATCTTTGTTTGCGGTTTCCCGTGGCTGACATGGGTAACCTGTCATTGGGTGAGCAGGGGCCCCGGATGGGCTGGAGCAGTATGCTGGGAACGCCAGCCGACACCGCTACCTTGGCCGTTCTGGTTTAGCCAGGATGAGACAAATGTTCGGGCTTTTTAACAAAAACTTTCAGGTTTCGTGTCTCTATGGATACGACAATAAAGAAAATGGCGTCAGGCATGGGTGATATAGGCAGGATCGTAAAATCTCTGAGTTTTATTGAAGAGTTTGTGGCGGTCACCGGAAGCCTGTCAACAGAACGGGATATTGTTCGCCTGCTGGAAAAAGTCATCAGCTCTGCCTGTCGTTTCACTCACTGTGATGGCGGTCGTATCTACATGCTGGATGTGACCCGTCAATACCTGCAGCTGAAAGTTTCCGTCTGGGAAGACAAGCAAACCAACAATCAGTGGTATCGGGATCGCTGTCTGTCGGATACCAATACTTCCGATTCCAAAGGGTTCAGCACCGATCCGCTGGTTTATTCTGTATTAACCGGTAATACCCTGATTGTGGACAATATCAGGGAAGAGGGTGGTCTGGGTTGCGACAGCTATCATCTTCATGATCAGTTGAATGGCGTCAGCACCCGTTCATTTATTCTGGTGCCGCTGATCAATCATGAAAACCAGACTGTCGGGTTGCTGGAACTGATCAATGCCAGAGAGCCCCGCTACCGGCGTTGTGTATCCTTTAAACCTATCGAGCCGGTGATCAAGGCTTTTGCGTCTCAGGCTGCTATCTGCATCAACAATACCTTGCTCATTGATAACAATGAGAAGCTGATCGAAATACTGGATACCTCCAACCGGGCACTGGCGGAGGACAACCGCCGCTTGAGAAATCAAAGAGTCCGCAATAACGAATATCAGATTATCGGCCGTTCGGAACCCATGAAGCGGGTTTTTTCGCTCATGGATAAAGTCGTGGATTCCGATGTGACCGTACTGCTCCGCGGGGAGACCGGTACCGGTAAAGAGGTGTTTGCCCGCGCCATTCACCAGCACAGTCCCCGATGTCAGAGCCCCTTTATTACCCAGAATTGCGCGGCCTTGCCGGAGCAATTACTGGAAAGTGAATTGTTCGGTTATAAAAAGGGTGCCTTTACCGGGGCTACCAGTGAAAAGAAAGGCCTTTTTGATGCGGCCAATGGCGGAACCCTGTTTCTGGATGAAATCGGCGATATGCCGGTGAGTCTGCAAAGCAAGTTATTGCGGGTGATCCAGGAAAGCGAAGTCCGCCCTCTGGGTGCTACCGAGAGTCATCGTGTCAATGTGCGCATTATCGCTGCGACACACTGTGATCTTGAGAGCAAGATCGGCAAAGGGGAGTTCCGCGAGGATCTGTTTTTCCGCTTGTCGGTGTTTCCGTTGGAGTTACCCGCCTTGCGGGAACGGAGCCTGGATATTATTTCCTTGGCGGAGCACTTTGTCAGCGCCTGTGAGGAGCATTATCAGCGTAAAATCCGTGGCTTGTCTCCCGGCGTGGTGGAGTTGCTGATGAATTATGACTACCCGGGTAATGTCCGGGAGCTGCAGAACGTGGTCGAAAGGGCCGTGCTCTTGTGTGAGCCTGATGGCTTTATTCTGCCGGATCATTTGCCGGAGAATATTCGTTCCTGCAGTCGTTCATTGCTGACTATGGAACAGGGCATCGGTGATTCAAGCAGCCAGTCATTTTCCGGCATGGCGCTGGACAACAAACCGCTGAAGCAGGCCGTGAATGATTTTGAGTGCGAAGTGATTCGCCAGCACCTGAAACATCACAACTGGAATCAGACGCAAACCGCCAAGGCCCTGCAGATTCCCCGCCGGACCCTGATCGATAAAATGAACCGTTTCAATATCAAAACACCGGACCGCAGACGGCGGGCCTGAGCCGGTCGCAGGCTCTCGCCGTAAAACTACAGGCGCTTGTCCAGTTTAAAGAATTTCAGGCGCTCCATCAGATTCTGTAATTCATCTATGGCCGGTTTTAGTTGCTGGAGAGTCTTGCCTCCGGGCGTTGATGGCTCACCCGGCCGGGAGGGGGCGCCAGTCTGGTCAAGATGGTCTCGGAGGATGGCGCGGATCAGCGCCTGGTTCTTCTCCAGTCGGGAAATCAGTGATTGCAGAGGCTCTCCTGCAATGGCGCCATTTCTATCAACAGGTTCCAGCTTGCGGAACAATTGATCAGATATGCCGGCTATTTCCAGTGTCAACTCAATGGCCTTGGGCAGGCTGCTTATCCCACCTGGTCCCTGTTTATCTGAATCCGGGGTGGTTTTCCTGCTGGTGGTCGCATCCATCAAACCCACTGCTTTGGCGGCATCCCGGTTAATCTCTATCAGTTTGCGATACAGGGTGGACATCATCTGGTTGTAGGCAATGGCGATTTCCCGAGCGCCGGGTTCACGATCATCCATGCGATGACTCAGGTTCCCTTTGGCGCCCAGCTCCAGCGCCAGGAGCAGATTGGCAGGATCAAAGTCTGCTGACGCCCGGGGAGCATTTTGTCGGGGAGCTTTAGTGGCAGCTTTGCGTGCGGTTTGTCCGGCATTCAGTTCTGTAGTCTGCTGCTTTGCAAGCGCAAGGCAGATCCCCAGCCATATTCCCGTTACCGCTATCAAAATCAGTAGCAATATTGGTGGTAGCGGGGTATCTGATTTCTCCGGGGCCGTATCAGCCGACAGAATCTGCTTCCCCAGGCCATCGATTTCTTTCTGAGCCGTCTCCATGCGGGTAAACAGATTCGAGGCTTGGGTAAAGCGGGCCGTGTGTTCTTCCAGTTGGTCCAGATTATTGATCACCGCCAGCATCTCCCGGCGGGAGCCTGCACGGGTGAGTTTGTGTTCCCCATCGATCAGTTCTGTGGCAGTGGACCTGGCAGCCTTGAGTTGCTGCTCCAGCATTTCGATGGCCGATTGCCGGTCGGTTCCCGGTTGCCAGTAGGTACGGCTGGTAAAGTCATAGCGGGACAGCTGCTCCTTTAATGCGATCACATGCAGGGTGTTGGTGGCGCTGTCGCTGGTTTGCAACTGATTGCCCAGAATCAGTTCCACTGATGCGCTCAGGGCATCAATTCGGTAGGCGATGCTGTCTTTCAGGGCGCGGATTCTCATCAGTTCAGTTTGCAGATTGGAAATCTCTGATTGCAGCGCCATTAGTCTGTCTATGGGTTTTTCTTTATCCGTTGCGCTGCGGTCAGCCTTGATGTGATCCCATAGCTTTCTTGCATTGTTGATGTAGTGCTCCCAGGCCTGTGGATCGGTAACAAAGCTGCCGGGGTGACGTTGCAGGGATTGTTCCAGCCGAATGGTAATGGCCTGCCGGGTTGCAGCATCCTGCGCCGTGCGACCGAGCTGGTAATTCAGTTCGAGACTGGCCAGCCATATCAGCAGCAGGGACAGCAGCAGGCCGCTGGTGATCAATGTCAGATTGAACTTGTTGAGATATTTGCTTGGGTTGCGCATCAGTTTCCATCCATTGGTGATGGCATAAAGACAGGGGCTACATAAAAAGTCCTGGTCCACTGTGCATAAAATTGCACTTGATCCGTCAGAAATTGGCTGGTTTTTTGTCCTCCGTCTGTCTTGTAGTCAGTTAAATAAAGCTTGATGGCAGGGAGCTCAAACATGGCCTTAATAAAGTGGTTGCGAAACGGGTTGATTCTCGGTCTGACGTTGGGGGTAACGTCTCTGGTGAGTGGTTGCGCCTGGTACAACGGGCTGGATTGGACTTATCAGGAGCGCGAGCGGGGAATTCCGAAGCGCACAAGTCGCCAGGATCCGGAACTGCAGCGGTTTTACGAATTGCAACAGCGAATTGATGAATTGGAAGCCCGTCTGGAGAACAAAGAAGCGGCATTGATTGCGCCGCGAAATCCTGGACTGAGCGGGAATGCTCAGGAACAAGGGTTTAAAGCCAGGGCGACGGCGGCCGAGTCCGCTCTGGCCTATGTCAAACAAAAAACGCGATCCGCGATTGCCTTGATAGACAATCTGCTGGCCCAGATGGAGCCCGCTGAACAAGTTGAAAAGGCTCACGAGCCCCAGTCCATAGCGCAACCGGAAGCGAAAACACCGGAACCGATGGTGCTGGCCCGTGCAGACGATGCTGCCATAGCGGGAACCCTGGAGCGTGATGACCAGGGCGAAGTGGTGCGCTCTACCTCTGATGGTAATCGTTACAACTATACCGTGGTGTATGTCTACCCCGAAACGCAACCCTGGTTTGATATGTGGGCGCTGCTTGATGAAAACGGCGTGCAGGACAAGTGGCGCGGCCAGAATACTGAAAAGCAGACCTATTTTATTTACGTGGGTGCCTATTACACGGAATCGCCTGCACAAAAACGCAGCGACCGCCTGCTTTCCCTGACCGGCGCGCGCCCGGATATCAAGGTCCGGCAAGGATACCAGTCAGTGGCGATGCAATAGGTGTGCGGTTTTTTGCATAGTTTTTTGTGGTGTTGGTGTCTTTATAAACAGTTAATCGAAATTAAGCGGATAGTAGTATGACGAATCAAGGGAAATGGATACTGGGCTGTACAGCAGCGTTGTTTTTTCATACCGGTGCCTGGGCTGAAGAGAATGCAGTCGATGATCAGCAAGCGGTAAGGGTTCAACTGGAGCAGGCCAAGGTGGTGCTGATCGAAGCTGAGAAAACCGCCGAAGAGATCATACGCAAGGCCCACTCAGAAGCTGAGCGTATTGGTGCTGAGAGTGATCTGTCTCCCTTGCTGGTGCAAAACGGGCGCGTGTCCATTGAAATCAATGGCGGCACGATTGAGGACATTGTTACCGCCATCATGCCGTCTCATTGGCGCGTGTTGGTGGATGTCAAGGACACGGATATCCGGGAAAGACGTTTTCAGTTTGTATCTACTCGTACCCGCGAACAGGCGCTGAACGATTTGCTCAAGCCGATCGGTATGAAGCATCAATACTTTTTCGATTTGAAAGACGCCGGCGGAGAAGCTTCTCCGTTGCTGGTGGTCAGTGCCGACAAATAGCATTCTGGAGTCATTATGGAAACCTCTTTTCACCGTATAAAAGGAATTTTTCTGTCATTTGTGATTGCGCTGCCCATTGCCAGTTGTGCTGTTACGCCGCAATCCGAGGATCTGAAATACCGCCCCCTGCAGGAAGACCCGACACCCATTGTGGTGGATCACCGCTCCACCTATGTGCGTGAGGTCACACCGGAAGAATCTTTTCAGGACAAGCGAGTAAACTTTGTGGGGCAGGTGGCGTTGATTGATGCCCTGCGCAAGCAGTTGCCTGGCGTTAATGTGATGCCGGCGGATGCCAATGTGGATCTGGCCCGCGCGGTAAATGTGCACGCGCGTAATATGTCTGCTACTGATTATTTGAACTACCTGGCAGCGACCACCGGATACGACATCCGCTTCAGCAAGGGTAGTGTGGTGGTCAAATCCTTCGTTCGCAAAGAGTGGAACCTGGCTTTGTTTTCATCCCTTCGCAATGTCAGCCTGCAAGTGGGTAAGGCGTTTTCCTCTGATTCGGGGGGGGGCAGAAACACCTTTAACGGTAAGTTCAACGATGATGAATGGGAGATCATTGTTAAGGGTGCAGAGCGTATTCTGGGTGCCTCAGGAACCGGTAAAAAAGGCGAGTTATCGCCCTTCGTGCAGGGTGTGCGTTCTGTGGGCATGTTGTCAGCAGGTGGAGAGCCGGCAAAAATCCGCGCAGTGGATGAATTTATCAAAAGCATTGTAGCGAAAGGTTCCAAGCAAATTAATATCTCCGTTCAGGCCTATGAAGTGAAGCTGGATGATCGCCGGGGTACGGGAATTAATTGGGACGAATTGTCTTCCCTGGATTCAACTATCAACGGTAACCCGGCGACCATGTTGTTCAATTCCCTGGAAGGTGAGGGAAGCAACGTTTCGGGGCTTTTCCAGAATGTCCTTCGCTATGAGAGTGATAGTGTATCTGCACAGGCAACACTGCAATTTCTCAGCACCTTCGGAGAAGTTGAGTTATTAAATCAGCCCAATGTGACTGTTCGCAACGGAACCTATGCCTATATCTCAGCAGGTGAAGAGCTTACATACGTAGGTGAGATAGAAATTGAGGAAGACAATGACGGAGACGACCGCAGCACGATCAAAGTCGAATCCATTCGCGTGGGTGTTACTCTGAGTGTGGCCCCCAGAATTCTGGAAGATGGACGTGTCCTTCTGGAAATCTGGCCTTCCATCAGTTCAGCCGATCTGTCAAAGGAAATTGAGAGCGGTGTCGGTGCCGGGATATCCCTACCCGAAGTGCAGCTCCAGGAACTGGCGACGGAAGTCATTACTGAAAGTGGTCGCCCCGTGCAGTTGGGTGGGTTTATCCAGCGCTCAGTAGCGAAAAGCCTGTCTGAACTCCCCTGGCAAGAGAAGCTTACCGGCAAGATCCTTAATCCAATCTTCAGATCAGAAACAGCTGACCTTGAACGTAAGGAGCTGGTACTGACCGTAACACCGACCATCGTTGAGGGAGCCTGATCGGTGGTACAGCTTGCGGAAATCATCAACCGGCCGGTTACCATCGGTGATCAGGATGTCGTTCTTATTCCGGATCTGGTGGGGCCGGTGCCGGTATCAGAGCAGCATCAGTACGTGGAACTGGAACCCGCCAGTAATACCTGCCCGTCCATCAGTGTGCGGGAAGGGGATATCGAGGATATCCGGGATCAGTTTCCGGAACTTCCGGTCTATGGGTTGTGGCAGGTGCTGGTCAACAGTCATGTGATTTCTTACCGGCAACAATTGCACGTGGTAAAAATCAACGAGTTTGATGGCTATTACCTGCATTGCGATCTGGGCAGAGCGGAGTTTTCCGGGGTTTATGAGGCCGGTTTTTTTGCTGCCGACGCTAACTTTGATCTGGAAGAAGCAAACGAGCTGACACCAACTCTGGATGAGCTGAAGCTCCCGGTAAAAGAGGCCAAACTGGCAGCTGAGCTTCAGGCGGAGCGGCGTCTTAAAACCCAGCGGAGCTGGAAAAATCTGGGTATTGCTTGTGTCTGGGTTGTTATGGCCGGTATCGGTGTCGATTTTGGTCTGGAGACCTTCTACAACCGCGAACAACAGAAGATCCAGACCAAGGCCGCCATGCTGGAAACCTTGCGCAGTGGTCTGGACCAGTTGCGGACTTCCCGGCTGACCGAGGTGCCCAATAATACTGATGCTATTAAAAAGCTGGCTGAACTCTGGGCCACCTTTCCGGATATTCGTACCGATGGCCGATCATCTTTTGAAGAGAGCATTTTTGTATTCAAAATGGATGATAAGGGATTTGATCCGGCCGACCGGTTCCCGGGAATCAAAACCCGTTATGAGCCTCAGGGGTACTGGTCGATTACGTTGAACAATCCTGCAAGAAATCTGCGGTAATAGATTATGTTGGAAGTAGCGCTTAGGAACCGGCAGTTGCCGGACATGTTTGGCTGGGGCTGGCTTCACTGGCTGGTCCTGGCGGTGGTTGTGGTTATCGCAGCCAGTGAAATTGTCGAACGGCAATCCCAGCGGGTGCGCACGGTAGATGCCAGCAAAATTGACGTCATCGAGGAAGACATCCACGAATACAACACCATGGCCGAGCGCCTGGCCACCATGGAGGTGTTGCCACCCGTAAAAGAGCAATGGAACTACGTGGTGGCAATCGCCAAAAAATATGGTGTGGACATGCAGTACAGCTCCGGAGATACCCCTTACAGCGGCCCATTGGAATCCTGGGGGGGTAGAGTATCCGGCAGTACGGGGCCGGTGCTGGTGGTGGCCAAGGAGTTTCAGGAAACGGTGCCCACCTATCTTTACGGATTTGATATCACAGGAAACACCGCATCCTTTGAATTTGCGGTATTGGGTAGCGAATAGTATCAGGCAAGGAACAAGGTGGATTTATGAAACAGGCAAGCAAATGGATTAGCGGTGTATCGGTAGCCTCGTTGTTGCTGTTGGCACCTGTGGTGTCAGCGGAACCGATGGATGGCGCCCGCATTCTGGAAATGGAAGCGGAAAAAGCCCGCCAGATCGAAGACCTTGAGTATCAGGCCAAGCTGGTGGAACAAAAAGCCAAGCTGGCAAAAGCCTACAAGCAGCTGAAAGAAAGCGGCGGCGTGATACCCGGTGAAGAAGGTATGAGCTTCGATGGAACCGTATCCAGCGGTGCTACGACAGAATCCGATGGCGACAAGAATCTGAACAAACTGCCCACCCTGAAATCCATTGGTAATGGCTACGCAGTGTTCGAGCACAAGGGCAAAATGTTCCGTGCATTGCCTGGCGGCAGTCTTCCCGGTGGCTTCAAAGTGCTGTCCGTCAGTAACACCAACGGCGTAAGGCTGCAGCAGGGTAGTCATGTCTATTCGCTGGATATCGCCTGGGCAGCTTCCGGTAAGTGATCTGATATGGCAACGGGGCTGGATCAAAGTGTGGCAGGTAGTGACTCGGAGCGGGACAAGAAATCCCGCCTGCAGGTTCAGTTTGAGCAAATATTGCAGGCGTTGATCGCCAACCAGGCCATTACGGAGCAGGTAGCGCATAACACCGCATTGCCCGCAGGTGCTGAAGAAATAGTACCACGACTATGGGAACTGGGCGTGGATGATATCAAACTGGCCCATGCGCTGGCTGATATCTACAAGTGCCCCTTGTTCGATGGAGTGGTCCGAGCCAAGGATTCGCTGGTACGCAGTGCCCAGGACAAATGCCCCTGGCTGATCGCCGATGGCGTGCTGTACGTTACCAATCCCTATGATCGTACCCAGGTTGAACCGCTGATTCGTCGTAAAAAAGATCCTCGCGACAGCCTTACCTTCAATCGCCTTGGCGTTATGGCCATGTCCGATTTTGAAATGGACATGATGGAAAAAGCCAACTATGACGTAGTGGTATCCAATCAGGAGATCAGTGGTGCCTGGGCCAACAATTTTGTCGATGACCTGCTGAACGAAGCCATTAACCGCAAGGCCAGTGATGTTCATATCAACCCCGAATCCCACGGCGCCATTATCAAATTGAGGGTGGATGGGCGCCTGCAGGTGCCGGCCATTCCCGGCTTGCAAACCATATCACGGGATCGCCTGCGCCTGGTGGCCAACAACCTGATGGAAAGGGTAGGGAAGCAGAACAATTATCTGGAGCCCTGTTCCGGTTATCTGGTGTTTCAGGCCGCCCATAAGCAAGTGAGCATGCGCCTGGAAATGGCGCCGGTAAAAGTCTATTCCGAGATCAAACCCAAACTCACTATCCGGGTGCTGAATAATCTGCGGGGTATTGGTCGTCTGGATAACCTGGGTTTATCTAGCCAACACGTAGATTTACTACGGCAATTGTCTCGCAGGGCGAACGGTATGCTGATCGTCACCGGCCCGACCGGAAGCGGCAAGTCAACCACTCTGAAAGCCATTCTTAAAGACGTGCGAGACCAGTTTCCGGAGAAAGCTATCTATACCATCGAGGATCCGGTCGAAGACCAGCTAGATGGTATTACCTCTTTGGAAGTTACCCAGCATATGGGTTTTGCCAAGGCTCTGAAATCCCTGTTGCGCCATGACCCTGATGTGATCATGGTCGGAGAAATCCGCGATTCCGAAACTGCAGAACTGGCTCTGCGTGCCTCTATGACCGGCCACCTGGTACTAACCACGCTGCACACTAATGATGCCCATGGCGCCGTCAACCGCCTGCGTAATCTGGGCCTTGAAAACACGCTGCTGGCAGAAAATCTGCTGGCAGTGACCGCCCAACGGCTGGTAAATCGTGTGTGTCCCTCGTGCTCTGAGTTCAAGCCCCTGAAAGATATACCGGATCTGAACGAAGCCTATTTTCAGATCCCGGAGCTGAACAATGAACATCAGCGCACGCCGGTTGTTGTTCAGCCCGATGGCTGTGATATCTGTAACTACGGCTATATGGGTCGCCATCTGGTGAATGAAATCTTTGTCAACGACACCCAGACAGAAAAGTTGATTGCCGATGGCGTAGGCGGCACCGAGATCCGTCGTGTTCAGCAAGCCAATGGTCGTTTTTTGGACCTGTGGGACGATGGCATACGCCTGGCAAAATCAGGCGTTACAACGTTGCAGGCACTGGAAAACCGCATCAATCCACTCAATGTGGCTCGGGCTGAAATGCCTAAAGAAAATACAGATGCCAAGGCGCTTGAGAAAAAACTGATTGAATTAGCGCTGACAGGGAACGATTAGCAAGGGAACTTTTCGTGTCGGCTGTCTATTGGGTATTGGCTGGTAAATAACAGGAGTTAGAGATGAAATTTAAGTCAATGCAAGTTAATAAGGATCAAAAGGGTTTTACGTTGGTAGAGCTGATCACGGTTATTGCTATTGTATCTTTGGTCGTGGTCTATATAGCTGTTCGGTTGAGTAGCTCAAATGAGGATGCGAAGGTTGCTCTGTCCACTACTTTTCTTCTAGGAAATGTGCCTACTGCACTGAGTTCGTATAAGGCGCGGCACATGAACAGTTGTAAAAGCTTTCCAGATGGAACAGATGGTACAAATCCAGAGGATCTTCGCCAAGAATTAATCGCTCGTGGCTTGGTTGCCACCACCCCATGGGATGAAGAATGGTCAGCAAGTTATGATCATGCTAATAGAAGGCTGCAGATAGTTTTTCCAACCCGAGGAATGGAAAATCCACTTACTGCCGTCAATGATATACTGGAGAGTATTCATGATTCGCCTAAGATAGAAGGCCTGACTACTTCTGCAGATGATGGATTCGCTGCTTATGCCGCAGTGCAGACTGATACAGAGGGAAACCCAACCTTCACCGATGCAACTGTCATGGATCGTAACGGCTCTGTTCAAATTTGGTACGACTGCATTTAATGAAATACTAAAAATATCATGATCTACGTAGTCAACTATCTGGATGCCCGCGGCGAGTTAGCCTCTGTTAAAGTGGATGCTAATTCCAAGCAGGAGGCCCGTTGGGCATCCCGCATCCCTGAGCGCCGCATACTCTCGGTCAAGGAGGATGTCCTTGGCCGTCTTTCGGCCAGCTTACAGTCGGCAGGGCCGGACGCCAAGAATCAGGCTGTGTTTATGCAAACCATCAGCAGTTCACTGGCCTCCGGTAAAACGGTTCATCAGGCTATCAGTAGTGCGCTGGGAAACTCAAGTTGGCTAAAGATTAAAAAGGATAAGCTGGAAAATTGTGAGAGTCTGGCGGATTATCTGAGTCTTTTTAATTTCAATGCTTTTGCAGTGCTGATGGCCCGGGCGGCCGAAAAGTCGGGTCGATTTTCAGAGGCGTTACGAGAATCCTCCAAATATCTATTGGAAAAAGAGAAAATTAAATCGGAAGTCAGCACTGAGCTGCGTACAGGCATTGTTTATATCATCCTTGGGCTGGGGTTTTTCGTTTTGGTGCCTTTGCTGATAGGCGGCACAATGGAGCGCATGGTGGATAGCAATAGCGCCATGATCAAGCCCAACGAATTTACCCATATCATGCTGACATTAGGTCGATTCTTTCGTGAGTATGGTCCCTTCATTCTTGGGTTGCTTGCATTGATCCTGATCTATCGAAAACTGGTTTGGCAAGCTATTCGCCAATGGCCATTCTTTCAGCTATTTCACCAAAAGCAGGTGCTGGATCGGGGAACCCAGTTTTTAAACGCCTACAAGTTGCTTCGAGAAGCCGGCTTTACCGATTCAGAAATCATCTACGAAGTGCTCAACTCCGCCAGAGGCATAGACCGAAAGGTATATCAGCACATTTACGCCAAGCTGGCGTCGTCCGAAGATATCAGTGGTGCCTTTGCGGAAGAAGACTGGGACGCGGTGGTCCGTGATGGCATGTCAGTGCTCACCGAGGTAGATGATGAGCAGCAGCAGTATATTCTCAACGCTCTGCTCGAAACCACTCATATGCAGAATGTCCATGCCGCCCGACGTGTATCCAAGGCGTTGTCACGCATAGGCTTTATCCTGATGGTCATGTCTGTAGTTTCCGCCATCCTGGGTTTTTATCTGCCATTGGCTGGTGCAGCCTCCAATATGCATTGAGGTTGTTATTGTGATCAGGTTTTCATATGGCTTCACATTGGTGGAGCTGTTAACAGTGATAGCAATTGTATCACTTATGTCATTGTGGTTAGTTAGCGCTGGTAAAGAAACATACAATGACTATCAGATAAGGGCAGCGATCGATCAAGCTCAACAGAACTTGCGTTTTTTGGAGCTTATACGTCGGGGTGGCAATGTGGTCGGTGTATCAGGTGATAGCCTGACAGGTTTGAGGGACGATATTAACAACTCTGGAGATACCTTTCTGGACAGTTTTACCAAGTTGATGCGCCCTGTTGTAATTGACGATGAAATCGAGGATGAATCTCTCAGATACAGTATTCAAGGGAAGAGTTCGGTCGTCTCTGCCACCTTCCCTGAGGAGCTGGTCGAAACTATTGTTGTTCCCGCTTCTCGTAAAAGAAATGACGGCACATCAGGGGAAACAATAATGGATTTCTACTTCAGAGACTCAGATCCACTGATTCATTCTTACACGGCAGACGCCTACTTCATGAAACAACGGTTGGGCAGGTGATGCCGTGAGAGCAAAAAAGTATCCTAAAACCATCAAACGATATGGTTTTACGTTGGTGGAAATGCTGGTTGTCGTTTCAATTATTGCGTTAGCCGCCACTTACTTTTCGAATTTTTTTATTAACAGATTGACCTATGAAGAGGTTCGGACTGTTGCGAATGATATGTTGACGCTCAATCGGGCAGTGACCAGCTATTATAGTGAGTATTATCAATGGCCCGGGTTTGATGGTAGTGATCCAGATAGACCAGAATGCGGTTCGGTTAGTGTATTTAATGACCTTCAGCCTGAATTTGTTGAAGGCTATACCCCAGGTAATTTCGAGTTTGATTGCTCAGAACCAACCAAGGTGGTGATAACACGGAAATTCCTGAGCGAGGAATATGCTGAAATACTTTCTGGGTATTTACCGCTTGCAAGTTGGGCGCAAGCTGCGCCCCAGGGCGGTGAGGATGAGGAAGAACGCTATGAAGTCAGTTATATTGTGTTGCGCCCCAGGCTGCCTCTGAATGTTCACTTTTTTGAACAGCCAGTGAATAATGACGGAATTGCTGAAATTGCATTTCCAGAGAATTGCGATCCAGACCATGCTGCTATCAGTGTTGCTCCAAATCAGGTTTGTGGTCCAGGTGACCCGGACCCTACCGACCCTGTGAACTATAGTTTGCTGGGTGGTTACAGAGTCGATATCGAAGAAGAGCGAGGTGGTTCCTGCGATACAGATGGTGTTGAAAATTGTTGGAAAGTTACACTTTTAGCACGGAGCGATTCTTTTACGGGGCCAAACTACAAAGTGATACATCAGTGTGCATCGGGCGACACTCGCGAAATAAAGTTTCGCGGTATGGTTTTTTGTGAGAGGGAGTGATGCTGGTGATACGTAGGCTCAATTCTTATCACGGTGTAACATTAGTGGAGCTTCTGCTTATTATTGCTGTGTTGTCTGTATTTATGGTGATCTATGCTACTTCAGAGCCTACTCTTAGCGAAGAGCGGCAGGCAGCGCTTACAGTGGCTAAAACCTATGACTTGATGAGGGCGGCTCACCTGTACTATGAGTCCAATCATTTGAGTTGGCCCGATAATGAAGCTCTTGACGAATTCTTACTTGATCAGAATCCCCGTGTATTCAATGCATTTGGAGAACCTTACTTCTTCGAATCATCGGCTGGCCGATTTGTAGTCTATCAGTTGGTACCCGAGAAGTGGTCAGGTTATATTCTGAATAGTTTGGAAAGAACGCGGGTTCTGACTGATTCAGAGGCCAACGCCTCTCCTTTGGCAGAAGAATACTCTGAGCTAGATGATTTGCTGGGTCGCGGGTATGCGGCGCTGCAATCTACTATTGACCAATATGGCAATCTGCATTTTGCTTTTGTTCGCCGGCAATTTGAAACTCATGGCTTGTTTGAAGAAGAATTGCGCGAGAATCCAGAGTATAGAGGTGCTAGCGACAGGGGGACTCAAGCGATTATCTATAAACCCGACTGCGAAGTTGGTGAGCCGAAGATTCACTATACGGTGAGAGGTGTCTGCAGTTTTTACCCTTATCACTATTATGATCAGGATCTTTTTAATGAAATGTGGGGAACCAACAGCCAATTTTCACTGGACAAGAACTATTGGTACACCACTCAGGGGTACCGGTTTAGCTTGGAGGATTATATTGAGAATGGTGATCCTGTCTGGAGGATATCACTCGATACCTATGAGCGATGGTATGTGAGAACAATCATACAGGAAGGTCCAGATGCTGATGGTGAAATGGAAAATGTGCCGCACCATGAAAAAAAGATGGGCTGGAGTCCATCCCAAGAACTTTGCGGACAGCCGACGCATGGTCAACATAGTTACAACAATGCTCATCTTGATAACGAAGATAACCCGTCTGTATATAACCATCAATTTTTTGAGGAAGACTACCTCCTCTACGTAGACGCCTGGGTAAGCTGCCAGTAGCCATTGAAGCTTTTGCTACCCACCAATCAACACGGTAGGCGCCCCCATCACCACCACGCCTCCATGAGCCGTATTATCACCCATTCTTGCCGCCGGCTTGCCGCCAATCATTACCGTGGCGCTTCCCCGGGCAATGGAATCCGGCGGCCCAACGCATACGGCCATATCGCCTAGCCTGGCAGCCGGCATCCCAACTACCAGCACGTTCGGCTGGCCTACCACCACTGGCCCGCCCACATGGGGCACCGGTCCCGGGTTTACCCGTGGGCAGACATGAAAATCACCAATTCTTGCTGATGGGGGCATACTGACGCTCTCTTGATAGTCTTGTTTGTCTTGGCTCAGATCCAGGGTATGTTCGCAGAACTGCCGCTGATACTCATTACCCTGTTAAGAAAAGACTGCTCTGGCGCAAGGAACTGCGGATTTTTGACGCTCTCGTGGAGTTTAATTTTTGAATGTCTTCCCGTATTGGGTCAAAATGAAAGCGAAGTAATCCAGTCAAGCAGGAACCAAAATGCCAAAAGAAAAGCTGAAGAATTCTGTAGAAGAATTGCGCAATGAGCTGTCTCTCAACGAAAATCTGGAGCCATCCCAGCAGGAGGAGCTGTCGGATCTGGCGGGGCGGCTGGATTCCATGCTCAGTGGTGATAGCGATCACTGGGAGGAAAAACTGGTGGATGGCATGGAACAGAAACTGCTGGAGTATGAGCAGGATCACCCCGTGGTGGCCCGTATCATGAGGGAAATCATCACTACCTTATCCAATATTGGTGTCTGATCTTTTACCTGGACAATTAATTCCCTGAATTGGCATTCCATTTGCTCTCTTTCCTGTGAAGCGCCTTCTGCGTGTCAGTATTTGAAGGAGACTGGGAATGCCAGCCGATTTTCTTTTATCTTCCATCAACACTGCTCCGTCCCGGGCATCTGCCACAGGTGATGTTGACTTATCGCAGTCAAATCAACGAGATAGCTCGGCAGATCGTGCCGGGTTTCAGCGTGAATTTGAACGTGAAATCCAGCGTAGTAATGAGCGTACCCAGGCTCCACCGCGTCGTGAACCCGAAGATACCCGTAGCGAAAGCGCAGCACAGGATTCCCGTCGGGACGACCATCAGGCGGCAACAAGGCGTACGGATTCTGACCAGGGCGGCAAATCTTTGCCAGATCGTACAGCTGAACATCGCACCGATAACGGACAGAAGCGGGCAGATCATGATCAGCCTAAGGCCGGGGATGAACAGTCCCGGCGGACTGGAGCCGCAACCCAGGCCCATGCTGGGCAGGCTAGCTCATCTTCCACCAGATCCGATGCCAAAGCCCTGGCTACCGAAAACCATCAGGAAAATCAGCAGGCAACAAAAGCTTCTTTAGTACAGCTATTGGCCGGGCAGCAACTCTCTGCGCAGCAAAGGCAGGCGCTGGAAGGCTTGCGTGCAGAGTTAAGCGACCTGCAACTGAACAAGCTCACTGCAGAAGAGCGCCTTCAACTTATGGAGCAGTTTCAGGCAATGGCTCAGGATCTGGGGCTGGATACCAAAGCGCTTGTGGCTCAGATTAAAGACCTGCTGAAAGCAGAAGGTGGTGGGGCAAGCACGGATTCCATGCAGCAGATGCTCGCGGATCTGATGAATGACAAGGCCGGTCCACTCAAAGACCTGCTACAAAAATTGAACGATTTGCAGGCTCAACAGGGCAGCCCGCTGGAATCAACAGCCGGCGAAAACGCCAGTTCAGATAACGAGGGCCAGGAGCAGGATCAACCGGCGGTTGCTGCGTTATTGCAAGATCTCAAGCAATGGCTGGATCGCGTGCTCGAAGAAAGCCCTGAAAAAGCAACTGATGCTGATGTTATTGTGGGTGGTGGCCAGGATTCACAGCAAGCCAACTCTCCTGCAGCTGAGGAAGCCGGTCCAACCCAGGTGACGGATCTGACGGCATTGCTTAATGGCAACGGTTTCAGTCTGAATCCGGTGTTGGCTGGTGCTGCGGGCAGTGGTGCTAACTCCGGTAATGATGGCAATGGCGGGAAAAATGCCGCTTCGCCCTGGGCTCTTACGCAGCTTCAGGCGGGGCAGGGGTTCGTTGTCAAAAGCAGTCTTGCTGACAAAATCAGTGCGTTGTCCCGGGGGGTATCCGGCTCCGATAGTGACGCTGCTACCAGTGGCGCTACCGGCGATTCGGAATCCGGGAAATCGGAGATTGCAAAAGACATCGATTTTCTGATGAAGAATGCTGACAAGCTGACTGCCAAATCGAAGGAGTCTCTGGGTGAGCTTTCCCTGGCGGATCTGGCCAATCAGGCTAAACAGATGCTTAAACAGGCTGACGGCCCCATGCAGCAGAAGCTGAAAGCGGCCGTGGACCAGATCAAATCTGCGCTGGCTGAAACGGCGAAAGCTGACAGCACCGGATCGGATTCATCAACCAGTCGCAGTTCTTCCAGTCCCACACAGCCGGTAACAGCTTTTATGCGAGCCCTGGAACAGGCCAGTGCCAGCGGCAATGTGCAAAAGGCTCAGATGACCATGCAAAACCATTTCAATAAACCGGCCTGGGGCAATGAACTGGGGCAACGGTTGATGATGATGGTGGGGCAAAAAATTCAGGTGGCGGAGATCCGGCTGGATCCGCCGGATCTGGGGCCCATGGAAGTAAAAGTACGAATGCAGCAGGATCAGGCGCATGTGGTGTTTCACAGTCAGCATGCCGCGGTACGAGACGCACTGGAACAGGCGGTTCCCAGGTTAAGGGAATTGTTTGATCAGAATGGTCTGGGCCTGGGTGATGTGGATGTGCAGGATCAGACTGCCCAGCAACGTCAGGGTGAAGATCAGAATGGCGACGCCCGGTTTGCTTCCGGAAGCGGTGATACAGAAGGTGACTCCGATGCGCTTGTCACTGAACAGGTATCTGTAACCAGTAGCGATCGCTTAGTCGATTTTTACGCCTGATCTGTTCAGCCAATCCCAAAATTTCTCAGCGACAAAAAACCCGTGGACTCAAGATGGTTCACGGGTTTTTTGTTTAAAAACAACTGCCTGCTGAAAAATTGGCAGGTGAAACCGAATTTTCTCGACTACACTTGATGCTGAGGCCAAAAGATTGACGCAGTTCTGTTTTGCGTTATTCAACTTGTTGATATTAAAAGAATAAATTGTCCGTTTAGTGCTGGCACGTGTCTTGCTAAACCTATGTAAAGTGCAGGGCGTAACGTGCAGAAGTGACGCTTCCATATCGCGGCAATGACCTCATGATCGGGTTGCATCAATCAACGGCTGTGACATGAATGGTAGAAGGTGATTCTGATGGCAGACGATGAAGAACAAAAAGATACCGAGGAAAAACCCAAGTCGAAGATGATGCTGATCATCATCATCGCGGTGCTGGTGGCGTTGCTGGCAGGTGGTGGTGTGGCTGCCTTTTTCCTGATGAGTGGCGGCGATGAAGAGCCCGCGGAAGATGAAGCCGCCATGGCGGAAGCGCCTGCCATTTATTACGAACTCAAGCCACCTTTTGTAGTGAACTACACCTGGAAAGGCAGGCAGCGTTATGTGCAGATAGGCGTGGCGGTAATGACGCGCAATGAAGCCGTGATAGGTGCTATTCAGAAACATATGCCACTGGTGCGCAACAATCTGGTGATGGTGTTTGGCTCCCAGGAGTTTGAAGGTTTACGCACGGTGGAAGGTAAGGAAGCCTTACGTCAAAAAGCGCTGGAAGAAGTGCAGGCGATCGTGTCTGAAGAAACCGGCGATGCCGGCGTGGAAAAAATTCTGTTTACCAACTTTGTGATGCAATAGCCCATGGCAGTTCAGGATTTATTATCACAAGACGAAATCGATGCGCTCTTACACGGTGTCGATGACGGCGATATTGAAACGGAGTCCGACGAACCGGAAGACGGGATACAGTCCTATGACCTGAGTACCCAGGACCGGATCGTTCGTGGGCGCATGCCCACGCTGGAAATGATCAACGAGCGTTTTGCTCGCTACACCCGTATCAGTATATTCAACCTGTTGCGCCGCTCGGCAGACGTATCAGTGGGCGGCATCCAGGTGATCAAGTTCGGTGAGTATGTTCACAGTCTGTACGTGCCCACCTCGCTGAATATGATTCGTATCAAGCCCCTTCGGGGCACCGGCCTCTTTATTCTGGATGCGAAACTGGTCTTCAAACTGGTGGATAATTTTTTTGGTGGTGATGGCCGGCACGCCAAGATCGAGGGTCGCGAGTTTACACCCACCGAAAACCGCGTAGTGCAGATGGTTCTCAAGCAGGCTTTTATCGATATGGAGGAAGCCTGGCGTGCGGTACTGCCGGTGAAATTTGAATACCTGAGTTCTGAAGTTAACCCGTCGTTGGCTAACATCGTCAGTCCCAGCGAAGTGGTGGTGGTCAGCTCTTTTCATATTGAGCTGGATGGCGGCGGCGGAGAAATGCACCTGACGCTACCGTACTCCATGATTGAGCCTTTGCGTGAAGTGCTGGATTCCGGGGTACAAAGTGACATCGACGACACCGATGAGCGCTGGTCAAAGTCCCTCAAAGAAGAAATTTACGGCGCGGAAATTCAACTCAAGGGCAAATTGCTGGAAAGAAAAATGTCCCTGTCGGAACTGTCCAAGCTTAAAGCTGGGGACATCATTCCTGTAGAAATGCCCAAAACATTAATGGTTCTGGCCAATGGTATTCCCACTTACCGGGCCAAGCTGGGCCAGTCTCGCGAAAAACTGGCTTTAAAGATTACCGAAAAAGTAGAGCGTCCTGAAATGGACAGCACGAAAGGTTCACGCCTGGATTACCTGCGTGAACAGATCAAGAAAGAACGTGAAGCCGACGAGAAGGCGCGCAATTCATAGGAGCTGGTCATGGCAGAAGATGATGATAAACCGGTTGATGATCAGGCACTGGCTGATGAGTGGGCCGCGGCCCTTGAAGAGCAGGGCCCGGAAGATGGTGATGATGCTGATGATGTAATGGCAGCAGAGCTGGAAAACTTTGAAGGCCAGGGGGCAGCTCCCAGTTTTGACTCGGCTCCCGGCAGCCCGAACATGGATGTGATACTGGATATTCCGGTCACGCTGGCTATGGAAGTGGGTAGCACCAACATCACCATTCGCAATCTGTTACAGCTTAATCAGGGTTCAGTCATTGAGCTGGACCGGCTGGCCGGTGAGCCTCTGGATGTGCTGGTAAATGGTACTTTGATTGCCCATGGAGAAGTGGTGGTGGTCAACGAGAAATTTGGTATTCGCCTGACGGATGTTATCAGTCCTCAGGAACGCATCAAGAAACTGGGTTGATCAGGCATTGGATCGAAACGTGATGACTTCACTTTGTTCGGCATTTGCAGGTTTGTTAATGTTGTTTTCCGCAGCGGCACTGGCAGAGTCCGGGCCGCCGGATGCTAATGCCGGTCAGAACAAGAGCACTGAACAGGAAACCTCCAACGCCCATACGCCCGAATCACCAGCATCAGTTAGCGCCAACGCCCCCGAACAAGCTCCCGCTGACGCCACTGTTGACACCAATGTTGACACCAAGGTTGACACTACAGCTGACACAAAATTACCTGAAGGTCTGGCAAAAGAGCTTTCTCAGCTGAAACCGCAAAAAGAATCTTCCGGCAAGTCTTCCGGCTCCAGCTACCTGGAAATGGTTGTGGGGTTAATGGCAGTGCTTGGAGTGATTGTTGCCATGGCCTGGCTGGCGCGCCGCTTTAATGTGACCGGTATGAGTGTCAATCCCTCGTCCCTGAAGCTGCAGTCGGTACTTTCTCTGGGCACCAAGGAAAAAGTGGTCATTGTAAACGTTGAAGGCCGACGCTTTATGCTGGGTGTAACGCCTCAGCAGATTTCCCTGCTTTCGGAGCTGGATGAAACAAGCGAACCGACAGAAGGCAAGTCTTTGCTGAATACCCCGTCGTTTGCACAACAAATCAAAAAGGCGTTAACACAGGGGAAACTGGGTGAAGATACCAATGCATCCTGAATACCTACTGAGGATGATTCGCTGGATGGCAGCGTTTCTTGCCTTGTGGTGTGTGCCGCAATTGGCTGCAGCAGCCCCGGATCTGAGCATGCCGGCCCTGAGGCTGGTGGAAAACGAAGACGGCACTCAAAGTTATTCGTTGACGATCCAGATTATTGCCTTGATGACGATGTTGTCATTCCTGCCGGCAATTCTGATCATGATGACGTCGTTTATCCGTATTATCGTTGTGTTTTCCATTCTTCGACAGGCTGTAGGTTTGCAACAGGCACCTTCAAACCAGATTCTGATCGGGCTCGCGCTGTTTCTTACGCTGTTTATCATGACGCCGGTCTTTCAGGAGGTGAATGCCAAAGCAATTCAACCCTATCTGAACGAAGAGGTAGAGGCTTTGGATGCGGCGAAAACAGCCCTGGTGCCGTTTCGCAAGTTTATGCTGACGCAGACCAGAGAAACCGATCTGACCCTGTTTCTGGATATCAGCAAAACGAGCGGGAAATATCAGAGTCTGGATGACGTGCCCATGACGGTCATTATTCCTGCCTTTGTCACCAGTGAATTGAAAACTGCTTTTCAGATCGGTTTTATGTTGTTTATTCCCTTTTTGATCATCGACCTGGTGGTGGCAAGTGTGCTTATGGCCATGGGGATGATGATGCTTTCACCACTGATAATATCGCTGCCATTCAAGATAATGCTGTTTGTGTTTGTCGATGGCTGGGCGATGATCGTGGGGACTCTTGCTGCCAGTTTTGGTATTTGACGGAGGATGCTATGACAGCGGAAATGGTTACCGACATCATGCGTAATGCGCTCTTTATTGCCATGCTGATGGTGGTGGTTATTATAGTGCCGAGTCTGATCATCGGTTTGATCGTATCCATGTTCCAGGCTGCCACGCAAATCAATGAACAGACCCTGAGTTTTTTACCTCGCCTTGTGGTGACGCTCATGGTGCTCAGTTTTGCCGGACCCTGGCTGGGGCAGATGGTTTATGATTTTACCGAGCGTTTGATTCTGGAAATCCCGCTCACCATTGGGTAACTAGTGATGGAGTTTGCCCTTAATCAAGTTTACGAATGGCTGGGGCAGCTTTTTTATCCTTTCTGCAGGATTGGCGCTTTTTTTATGGTGGTGCCTATTATTGGCACGCAACTGGTACCAGCGAGAATACGTTTGACATTGACGCTACCGATAACATTGCTGGTGGTGTCAGTGGCCCCGGCCGCGCCACCCGTTGAGCCCTTTAGTGGTGAATCCTTTATGCTGATCGCTCAGCAGCTGGTGCTGGGGGCGGCTATGGGGTTTCTGGTACAGCTTCTGTTTCATGTGTTTGTTGTCGGTGGTCAGCTGATTGCGATGCAGAATGGCCTTGGCTTCAGTACCTTGATGGACCCGGTCAACGGAATCAGTGTTACGTCCATCAGTCAGCTTTATCTGATGTCGACCAACCTTTTGTTTTTTGCGTTCAATGGCCATCTTGCGATGATTGAACTACTGGCCGACAGCTTTTATACGCTCCCCATCAGCTTGTCAGGCTATGATCCTCAACGGTTGATGTATGTGGCGGAACAGGGTACCTGGCTATTTCGTGGTGCCATATTGGTTGCGCTACCGGCTGTTACCGCATTGCTGATTGTGAACTTCACTTTTGGCGTCATCAGTCGTGTGGCGCCCCAAATGAATATTATTGCCGTAGGTTTTCCGTTTACGATGGTGGTGGGCTTGATCATTATATGGCTGACCCTTGGAAATGTGCTTCCGCAGTTCGAGCGTTTATCTGAAGAGATCTTCGTGCTGCTTCGGTCACTGGTGCAGTAGGAGGGCGTATGGCTGAGCAGGACAGTGGTCAGGAACGTACCGAGGAACCCACCCAGAAAAAGCTCGATGAGGCGCGAAAAAAGGGTGAGGTTCCGCGCTCTCGCGAGCTTAACGCAATGGCTGTAATGATATTGGGGGCGTTGGGCTGTATTCTGACAGCCAGCTCTTTATTCAGTGCGATGCGACATGTTTTTGAGCGCAGTATGCAGGTGTCCAGAGAAGCCATTTTTGACAAGAGCTGGTTGGCAACTTTTTTTACTGATTCGATAGTTGAAGTTTATACGTCCCTTACACCCTTTTTTATCATTTTACTCCTGACCGCCATTTTAACGCCCGCTACCGTGGGTGGCTGGAATTTTTCGTGGCAGGCCATTGCCCCCAAAGCCAGTAAAATGAATCCGCTGAAAGGCTTGAAACGCATGTTTTCCGCCCATTCTCTGATGGAACTGGTGAAGTCCATCGGCAAGTTTTTTCTGGTGGGCTTTTTTGGCTTGCTCACCATTTACGGTTATCGCGCTGAGCTAATGAACCTGGGCTTTGAAACCGTGGAAGGGGCTATTGTGCACGCGGTTACTATTCTGGGTTGGTCTTTCTTCATGCTCACCTGGGCGTTGGTATTTATTGCGGCTATCGATGTGCCGTTTCAGATTTACCAGAACAAAAAGCAAATGAAGATGACCAAGCAGGAGGTAAAAGACGAGTACAAGGACACAGAAGGCAAGCCGGAAGTGAAAAGCCGGATTCGTCAGGCCCAGCGGGAAGTGTCCCAGCGCCGCATGATGGCAGCGGTGCCGGAGGCGGATGTGGTGATCACCAACCCCACCCACTATGCGGTGGCGCTGAAATACGACCCTGAATCCATGCGGGCGCCGGTCCTGATTGCCAAGGGCACGGATTTTACCGCAGAACAGATTCGTAAAATTGCCCGGGAACACAAGATTCCCATGCTCACTGCGCCGCCACTGGCCCGTTCCATTTACTATCACACCAAACTGGACAAAGAGATTCCAGCCGGTCTTTATGTGGCGGTGGCCCAGATTCTGGCCTATGTTTTCCAGCTGAAAGCCTACAAGGCAGGCAAGGGAGAAAACCCTGGAACACAACCGGATGTGGAAGTACCGGATCACCTGAAACGGGACGAATAAATCCGGGGCGACAAAAAAACATCACTGCTATTTCATAAGGCAGTTTGCAACCTGTTTAACCCATAAAAAACAACAAGATAGATAAATGGGAAAGAATCTTGCACTAACTCCGACTATCGGCCGTTTCGCGTCAAATGTTTGAAGTAGGCAAGTAATCTATGGCTCAAGTCGGTGTTCTTGATCAGTTCAAAAATGTAGGCAGACACTCCAATCTGGGGGTGCCGGTGTTGTTGCTGGCCATGATGGCCATGATGACATTGCCCATGCCGCCGTTTTTGCTGGATGTTCTCTTCACTTTTAATATTGCCCTGTCTCTGGTGGTGTTGCTGGTGGCGGTTTACACCACCCGGCCCCTGGAATTTGCGATTTTTCCCACCATGCTGCTGGTGGCCACTTTGCTCCGCCTGGCGCTGAACGTTGCTTCTACCCGGGTAGTATTACTGGAAGGCCACCAGGGTGGCGATGCCGCCGGTAAAGTGATTCAGTCTTTCGGTGAAGTGGTGGTTGGCGGTAACTACGCCGTGGGTCTGGTGGTGTTTTTGATTCTGGTCATCATTAACTTTGTGGTGGTCACCAAGGGTGCCGGTCGTATATCCGAGGTCAGCGCCCGTTTTACGTTGGACGCCATGCCCGGCAAACAGATGGCGATCGATGCTGATCTGAATGCCGGCATTATTGATCAGCACGAAGCAAAAACCCGCCGCAAGGAAGTGGGTGAAGAAGCCGACTTCTACGGCGCAATGGACGGTGCCAGCAAATTTGTGCGAGGCGATGCCGTCGCCGGTATTCTGATTCTGGTGATTAACATCGTGGGTGGGCTGGCCATTGGTATGGCGCAGCATGATCTGGGTTTTACTGATGCATTAAGAGTGTATGCCTTGCTTACCATCGGTGATGGTCTGGTGGCGCAAATTCCCTCATTGCTGCTGTCCACGGCGGCCGCCATTATCGTGACCCGAGTGTCCAGCGCGTCGGACCTGGGTAATCAGGTCATGACCCAGATGTTCGGTAGCCCGCGCGCCTTGGGCATTGCGGCCGGCGTGTTGTTTATCATGGGTTCCATTCCCGGAATGCCCCATCTGGCGTTTTTAGGGCTCAGCGCGCTCTGCGGTGCCGGTGCTTATTTGATTCATCAAAAACAGCAGCAAAAAGAAGCGGAAGAGGAATCCACCGAACTGGCAAAACAGGCCGCCAGCCCGGAGGCTGCTGCCCGCGAACAAGAAACCAAAGAGCTGGGCTGGGACGATGTGCAGCCGGTGGATATGGTGGGCCTGGAAGTGGGCTATCGCCTGATTCCCATGGTGGACAAATCCCAGGGCGGTCAGTTGCTGGGGCGCATTAAAGGCGTCCGTAAAAAGCTGTCTCAGGAAATGGGTTTTCTTATGCCCTCGGTACACATCCGGGATAACCTGGATCTGCTACCCAATGCCTACCGGATTACCCTGATGGGGGTCACCATCGATGAAGCGGAAATCTATCCTGACCGTGAACTGGCCATAAACCCGGGCCAGGTGTTTGGCAACGTGAACGGCATTGCCGGTAAAGACCCGGCCTTTGGTCTGGATGCTGTCTGGATTGAGCCGGGCCAGCGTGATCAGGCGCAAACCATGGGCTATACGGTGGTGGATGCCAGCACCGTGGTGGCGACACACCTCAACCAGATTATGCACAAGCATGCCCATGAACTGCTGGGCTTTGAAGAGGTTCAGAAACTGCTGGATCAGTTGCAGGATGCCTCACCCAAACTGGTGGAAAACCTGGTGCCGAACCCGCTGTCATTAAGCCGTTTGCACCGGGTATTGCAGAACCTGTTACAGGAAGGCATTCCCATCAAGGACATTCGCACCATCGCCGAAGCTTTGGCGGAAGTGGCGCCAAGAAGTCAAGACCCTGACGCTTTAACCAATGCCGCCCGTATCGCACTGGCGCGCCTGATCGTGCAGAACATCTACGGCAGCACGGATGATCTGCCGGTGATCACTCTGCAACCAGAGTTGGAACAGATGTTGCTTCAGTCAGTATCGCAAGCACAACAATCTGGCGGTACTGCCGCCGATGCTGTGATAGAACCCGGGCTGGCCAATACGTTGCAGCGCTCCGTGGCCGAAGCAGCACAAAAGCAGGAGCTTGCAGGGCAGCCTGCGGTATTGCTGGTATCAGCAGGCATCCGATCCATGCTATCGCGATTTTTACGATTCAGTGTTCAGGGTATCAGTGTGTTGTCTTATAACGAGATACCGGAAACCAAAAAGATCACAATCATCGCCAGTATCGGTCAGAACTGAAATGGTTATGAAAGTAAGGTGAAACCATGACAGCAAAAAAAATCGTAGCCGCAGACATGCGCCAGGCATTAAAAAAAGTTCGTGATCAGTTGGGTCCCGATGCAGTGATACTGGCCAACCGGAAAATTCAGGGTGGCGTGGAAATCACCGCCAGCGTGGATTATCAGGCGGTTCTGGATGCCCACCGTCAGAAAGAACGGGAACGCAAGCAGATACCATCCTATGTGGACGATGCAGCCGACATGGTGCCCAAGCAGGCCAGCGAAAAAGATCTGATCAAGCGGGATCTGCTGGCGGCAAAAGAGGAGGCTTCCCGTCGGGAACTGCGTGAACACTTTGCCCGGGAGCGCAATCGCCGGGTGGCCATGCACGAAGGCCTGGTGGAAAACACCCAGGATCGCAGCTCACCCTACGATTATGACCCCAGGGAAGAAGCCGAAGCGCCTGCACCCCAGCGCCAGGTCAAGGAGCCGGACGCCTTCGCCGATCCCGTAAAAGCGCTTCAGGATCAGGTGGAAGCCCGTATCAATCAACACAGCTCCAGAGAAGATATCAGTTCCGTAAAACAGGAACTGGATCAGCTGAAAAGTTTGCTGAGCACCCAGCTTAACAATATGAGCTGGGGCGATTACAACCATCGCCACCCGCTGGCTGCCGCCGTATTCAAACGCCTGCGCAAGATCGGCCTGAGTGCGCCTCTGTGCCGCAGCCTGCTGAACCAGGTAGACGAAACTCTTCCCAAAAAAGAAGCCTGGCTGAAAGTGCTCACCGATCTGAGCAGCCGCATTCCACTCAGCCATGATGACATTATTGAAGATGCCGGCGTAGTTGCCTTTGTGGGGCCCGCCGGCGTTGGCAAAACCACCACCATCGCCAAGCTGGCCGCCGAATACGCCTTGCGTCACGGTCCGGAATCGCTGGCGCTGGTAACCACCGACAGTTACCGCATTGCCGGTCATGAGCAATTACGTACCCTGGCCCAGATACTGAAAGTGCCGTTGCGTATTGTGAATGAGCAGAATCCGCTGGATGTGGTACTGAAAAGCCTGCACCGCAAACGCATGGTGTTTATTGATACCGCCGGACTCAGCTCCAAGGACGATTCCTTCGACCACCAGATGAAGCTGCTGGAGAAATCCAGTATCGAAATGAAAACCTGGCTGGTGCTTGCCAGTACCAATCAGCGCCGGATTCTGGAAAAAACCGTGAAGGAGTATCAACATTTAAAAGTGACTGGCTCAATTTTGACTAAACTAGATGAATCGGCCAGTTTAGGTGAAGCGTTAAGCGTCATTATCGAAAACCGCCTGGCCATGGCTTACGTCACCAACGGTCAGAATATTCCTGATGATATTCAGCGACCTAAAGCCAATCAGCTGATTAACACGGCGGTGGCGCTCAGTCGCGAGGCGGACTATGAAGAATCGGAAATAGCAGATATGTTTGCCGAGGTTATGGTAGGCTGATCTGACGCATTAAAGCACAAGTTTTATTTAAAAACGGAATAAAAAGCGAAGTTTATATGAGTGTACATCCTGTACAAGTCATCGCGGTGACAGGTGGTAAAGGTGGTGTCGGGAAAAGCAATGTGTCATTGAACCTGGGCATGTGTCTGTCGGAGATGGGCCGCAGGGTCGTGCTGCTGGACGCTGACCTGGGACTGGCGAATCTGGATATATTGCTGGGCCTGACCGCACGGGAAAACATTTCCCATGTGCTGTCCGGGCAATGCTCCATGCGCGACATTCTGGTGGAAGGGCCCGGCGGCATGAAGATTGTGCCGGCCTCATCAGGTACCAAGGGTATGGTGGAACTGGGCCCCCGCGAACACGCCGGCCTTATCCATGCCTTCAGTGAGTTAAGTGATGATATCGATGTCCTCATTATTGATACCGCCGCCGGTATTTCCGATATGGTGCTGAGCTTTGTAACGGCGGCGCAGGAAACCCTGTTTGTGGTCACCAATGAGCCCACCTCCATTACCGACGCTTACGCCATGATTAAAATCCTTAATCAGAGCTATGACATGTATCGGTTTAATGTGGTGGCCAATATGGTTCGCTCCCAGCAAGAAGGGCGAGACCTTTATGCCAAACTCACCAAAGTCACCGACAGATTTCTGGACGTGGCCCTGCAGTTTACCGGCTGTATTCCCTACGACGACTACGTACGCAAAGCCATTCAGCGTCAGAAAGCCGTAGTGGAAGCGTACCCCCGGTCAAAAGCCGCGTTGGCTTATCGCACCCTGGCCAACAAGGTGGATGCATGGCCATTACCCACCTCTCCAAGAGGACACTTGGAGTTCTTTGTGGACCGGCTGGTGCAAGGAGCAGCAGCGCGATAAATGATGGCTGACAGGTATTCAATGTATGCCGATGATACGTCAAGATCGCTGAACGAACTGATCGAGCAGCACGCCGATCTGGTGAAGCGTATTGCCCATCATATGATGGGGCGCATGCCTGCCAGTGTGTCCGTTGAGGATCTGATTCAGTCCGGCATGATCGGCCTGATAGACGCCAGCCGCAAGTTCGATCATTCCAAAGGTGCCAGTTTCGAAACCTATGCCGGTATTCGTATTCGCGGTGCCATGATTGATGAGCTGCGCAAGGGGGAGTGGGCACCGCGCTCGGTGCACCGTAATTCCCGCGCCATACAGGAAGCCATTCGCACCGTGGAAAACCGCACCGGGCGGGATGCCATGGACCGTGAAGTGGCCCAGGAACTGGGCATTGCCCTGGATGATTACTACGCCATGCTGCAGGACAGTATGGCCACCCGGCTGTTCAGTATTGATGAAATGGTGGCGCCGGACGAACAGATCGACAAGGCGGCCACCGATCTGGACCATGAAAACCCCTACGAGGGCATGCAGAAAGATGCCCTGCGCCGCCAGCTTGCCCAGGCGATCACGGAATTGCCGGAGCGGGAGCAGCTGGTGCTGTCCCTCTATTACGACGAAGAACTCAACCTCAAGGAAATTGGCGAAGTGCTGGGTGTGAGTGAATCCCGGGTCAGCCAGATACACAGTCAGGCCGCCCAGCGGCTCAGATCCCGCCTTAAAGCCTGGGCCTGATTTCCCTCTTTTTAACTGCTTTTTTTATGCGGAACGCACGGGTTTCCCGGGCCGCAGCCTGCGGCCTGCGCTGCCGGTGTTTTTCTGTGCAAAACGCAAATAAGTACGTGACATAAAAAGAAAAAGGTTTCATTCATTGCAAAAACTGGATACCCGGAATTCACCGTCTAGACTTACTAAAGAGTAGGTCTAGCCAACCTCATAGGTGTTGATAAGGTTCATTGGAGGCGACCTTGGACAAAAACATGAAAATTCTCATAGTGGACGACTTCTCCACCATGAGGCGAATCATCAAAAACCTGTTACGTGATCTTGGTTTTACCAATACCCAGGAGGCTGACGATGGCAGCACCGCGTTGCCGTTGCTGAAATCCTCGGATTTCGATTTTCTGGTTACTGACTGGAACATGCCGGGCATGACCGGGATCGAACTGCTGAAAGCTGTGCGTTCCGATGAAAAGCTTCAGTCGTTACCCGTGCTGATGGTAACGGCAGAAGCCAAGCGAGAGCAGATCATCGAAGCCGCTCAGGCAGGTGTGAATGGTTATGTGGTGAAGCCGTTTACTGCCCAAGCATTAAAGGAAAAGATCGAAAAGATCTTTGACAGGGTCGATGGTTAATCGGCCGTATATGTAAAGGGTGGTTAATGAGCACGTCAGATTCCAAACAAGTTGACAACAATCTGGTGGAGCAGGCGAAAGAACTGCTGAACCAGCTGGAGAACGGAAACTCTGTCGACGCCATGCAGACTATTTCCAGCCTGCATTTAAAGCGTGATCAGTTTCTGTATCAGGAAGTCGGCAAGTTAACCCGAAGCCTGCACGAAGCCATTCGTAATTTCGCTATAGACGCAATGAAGGAAACCGGGGCGGCATCGGATGCTTCCATGATGTCTGATGCCTCGGAACGCCTGAATTACGTGATCGAAAAAACCGAAACCGCTGCCAACAAGACCATGGACCTGGTGGAGGAGACCATCCCTATTTCTGCGGATCTGGGCGATCAGGCCCGTGGACTGAAAAGCGAATGGCAGCGTTTGATGAACAAGCAAATGAAACCGGAAGAGTTTCGTGAGCTGACCAAACAAATGGATTCCTTTCTGGAGCTGGCATCCGGAGAAACATCCCGGATTGATCGGAACCTTTCCAATATCTTGCTGGCCCAGGATTTTCAGGATCTGACCGGACAGGTGATCAAACGGGTCATCACCCTGGTGCAGGATGTGGAATCGAATCTGGTTGAACTGGTGCGCATGGCAGGAACGGTGGATCACCTTGCGGGTATTACCCATCCCGAAGCCGAACCGGCAGTGCAAGAAGATGAAAAAGATATAGGCCCTGAAGGGCCGGTCATTAACCCGGAAAAACGGGAAGATGTAGTAACAAGTCAAGACGACGTGGACGACCTTTTGTCGAGTCTTGGTTTTTAGCGGAGTGAGAGTGCATGAGCTTAGATGCGGACGAGGAAATATTACAGGACTTTCTTGTCGAGGCAGGTGAAATTATAGAGCTGCTTTCCGAGCAGCTTGTGGAACTGGAAAACCGGCCCGATGACATGGATCTCCTCAATGCTATTTTCCGTGGCTTCCACACAGTCAAAGGGGGCGCAGGTTTCCTGCAACTGGATACCCTGGTGGATCTGTGTCACGCAGCCGAGAACGTATTCGACATGCTGCGTAACGCCAAGCTGACTGTTAATGCAGAACTGATGGATGTGGTGTTGCAGGCGCTCGACAGCGTCGTGGCCATGTTTGCCCAGGTGAATTCCCGCGAATATCCGGAAGCAGCCGATCCTGCATTGATGCAGGCACTGCACAATATCATTGAAGGCAAACCCAATACGCCGCCTGAAGAACCCGCGCCCGAACCCTCCGCGCCTGAATCAGAACAGCCCGCGGCGGCAGAACCGGAAGCGTCTGCCGCAGAATCTGGCGGCGATATTACCGACGAAGAATTTGAAATGTTTCTGGATGCCATCGACGACGGTGATGGCGACAAGGCCAAGGCAGAACCCGCTGCGGATGCCGGTGGCGATGATGGTTTTATCGATGTCAGTGCTGATGACAGTGGTGGCGGCAGTGATTCCGATGAAATAACCGAAGATGAATTTGAAGCCCTGCTGGATCAACTCCACGGCAAGGGTGGCGCGCCGGGCAAAGGTGGTGATGCACCGGCCGAGCAAACCTCACCAGAACAATCCAAGCCAGAAGCGCCTGCCGCCGGCGGCGGATCCGGCGATGAAATCTCGGAAGATGAATTCGAAAACCTGCTGGATGAACTGCACGGTAAAGGCAAGGGCCCCAGTACTGCCGGAGAAGCCAAAGCTGAAGCACCGGCTCCCGCAGCCGCTGACAAACCGGCGGGCGGTGGCGGTGAGCTGATTACCGACGACGAATTTGAAAACCTGCTGGATGAGCTGCACGGTAAAGGTAAGGGGCCCACTACCGGTGCCGCTGCGGCGCCTGCCGCAAAAGCGCCCGAACCGGCTGCCAAGGCACCGGAACCGCCCAAGGCCGCACCGGCACAACCAGCGCCTGCAGCCGCCAAACCGGCAGAAGCCCCCAAACCAGCACCGGCGCCGGCAGCAAAACCTGCCGCACCGGCTGCTGCCAAAAAACCGGCTACCCCTGCCAAAGATGCGGTACCTGCAGAAACCACCGTTCGTGTGGATACCAAACGCCTCGACGACATTATGAATATGGTGGGCGAACTGGTGCTGGTGCGTAACCGTCTGGTTCGGCTGGGATTGAAAAGTGCCGATGAAGCCATGGCAAAAGCCGTTGCCAATCTGGATGTGGTGACCGGCGATCTGCAAACCGCGGTCATGAAAACCCGGATGCAGCCTATCAAAAAAGTATTCGGCCGATTCCCGCGGGTTGTGCGCGATCTTGCCCGTAACCTTAAAAAAGAAATCAATCTGGAACTGGAAGGCGAAGAAACCGATCTGGATAAGAACCTGGTAGAAGCGCTTGCCGATCCACTGGTGCACCTGGTACGGAATTCCGTGGATCATGGTATTGAAGCACCGGACTCCCGTGAAATGGCCGGCAAACCCCGCTCTGGTAAAGTGGTACTGGCGGCAGAGCAGGAAGGCGATCATATCGTACTGTCTATCACTGACGATGGCGGCGGTATGGATGCAGCCGTGCTGCGTCGTAAAGCCGTGGAAAAAGGCCTGATGGACGAAGAGGCCGCCGAGCGCCTCAGTGACCATGAAGCTTTCAATCTGATATTTCATCCCGGCTTTTCCACCAAAGACCAGATTTCCGATGTGTCCGGCCGTGGCGTGGGTATGGATGTGGTGAAAACCAAAATCAGCCAGCTAAACGGCACCATAGATGTTCAGTCCGAAAAAGGCGTGGGCACCAAAATCGCGATCAAGGTACCACTGACACTCGCCATTATGCCCACCCTGATGGTGATGCTGGGCGAACAGGCTTTTGCCTTGCCGTTGGTGAGCGTGAACGAAATCTTTCATCTGGACCTGTCCAAAACCAACGTGGTGGACGGCCAGGAAGTCGTGGTGGTCCGGGAACGGCCCTTGCCCTTGTTTCATCTTAAACGCTGGCTGATCAACAGCCATCAGGAAGAGCAGACAGAAGCCCACGTGGTGATTGTTTCCGTGGGCACACAAAAAATGGGTTTTGTGGTGGACCAGTTGATCGGGCAGGAAGAAGTGGTGATCAAACCCTTGGGCAAAATGCTCCACGGCACGCCCGGCATGGCCGGTGCCACCATCACCGGTGATGGCCGCATTGCGCTGATTCTTGATGTACCCAGCATGCTGAAAGCTTATGCCAATCGCTCCATCCAATAATTAACGCCGGGTTAGCGGGGATCGAATGCCCATAAAAGTATTGATAGTCGATGATTCAGCGTTTTTTCGCCGTCGGATAAAAGAAATACTGGAGAAAGATCCCCAGCTGCAAGTGGTTGCCGGAGCGGATAACGGCAAAGCCGCCGTAGAAAAAACCCTGGAACTGCAGCCGGACGTTATCACCATGGATTACGAAATGCCGATTATGGACGGCATTACCGCAGTCCGTGAAATCATGGCCAAGCGGCCCACACCCATTTTGATGTTCTCCTCGCTGACCTACGAAGGCGCCAGAGTCACCCTGGATGCACTGGACGCCGGTGCCGTGGATTATCTGCCAAAAAGTTTTGAATCCATGACAGCCAACGCCCAGGAAAGCGCCAAGCTGTTGCAGGAAAAAGTATCCGGCATTGCCCGTTCCCGGGTTCGGCGCCTGGCTGCCTTGTCTTCCCAGACACCCGCTGCCCGGACTGACACTGCACCCGCAAAACCGTCCGCCCCTGCACCCCGGCCTGCGCCATCCCGTGCACCTGCACCGCCGCCTGCTGCGTCCCGGCCGGCACCGGCTCCGTCTTCTGCGCCAGCGTCTCCCGCACCACGCAGAGAAGCGCCCGCACGGTCTGCGGCTATTGATCAGGCGGTGGATATTGTAAAGCGCAACCGGCCGCGGGTAGTGATTATCGGCTCGTCTACCGGTGGGCCCATTGCGCTGCAGAAAATACTGAGTGAATTGCCCGCCAATTTTCCATTGCCCATTCTGCTGGTTCAGCACATGCCGGGCACCTTCACCCAGGCTTTTGCTCAGCGTCTGGATCGCGTTTGCCAGATCCGCGTTAAAGAAGCCCAGGATAACGACACGCTGCAACCGGGGCTGGCATTGCTGGCGCCCGGTGGTATGCAAATGCTGGTAGGCAGCAATGGCCGAACGGTGTCCATTATCGAAAGTGATCAGCGGTTACAGTACAAACCCAGCGTGGATGTAACCTTTGGTTCGGCGGCCCGTTCATTAAAAGGCAAGGTTCTTGCATTGGTTCTGACAGGCATGGGCCATGATGGCCGCGAAGGGAGCAAGTTGCTTAAGCGCGAAGGCGCGAATGTCTGGACTCAGGATGAGGAAACCTGTGTTGTGTACGGTATGCCGATGTCAGTTGCCAAAGCAGGTTTCTCCGATCTGATCCTACCTATAGACAGCTTTGCTCAAAGACTCATACAAATAATCTAACCATTTCATTAGAGCAACGCGAAAACACATGGATATTTTAAGCATAGCGGGACTTGTCCTGGGAATGGTTGCCATTATTGGTGGTAACGCGTTAGAGGGTGGTCATATTTCCAGTCTGGCGAATGCGCCGGCGGCATTAATTGTCCTGGGGGGGACATTCGGTGCCGCTATGCTGCAAACACCGCTTGCCACTTTCTTTCATTCTTTTTCTGTTGTGCGCTGGATTTTTTTTCCGCCGCACATTCCCATGCGCGAAAACATTGTCAAAGTCATCGACTGGAGTATGACCGCCAGAAAGGAAGGCCTGCTGGGTCTGGAAGCCGTGGCAGAAGATGAATCTGATCCTTTTGCGCGAAAAGGTCTGCAGTTGCTGGTGGATGGTGGCGAGCCGGAAAATATCCGCAGCATACTGGAAGTGGAATTGCTCACCCAGGAAGAAAAAGACACCCAGGCCGCCAAAGTGTACGAAGCCATGGGCGGCTATTCGCCCACCATCGGTATTATTGGTGCTGTCATGGGGCTGATTCATGTGATGGGTAATCTGGCGGATCCCAGCAAACTGGGCGGCGGTATTGCCACGGCCTTTGTGGCCACCATTTACGGTGTGGGTGCCGCCAACCTGATCTTTCTGCCGGTGGCCAGCAAAATCAAAGCCATTGTGCGCAGCCGCAGCAATCAGCGTGAAATGATGATAGAAGGGCTGATCGCCATTGCCGACGGGGAAAACCCCAGAACCATCGAATCCAAGCTTGAAGGTTACCTTACCAAGTGACCCCTGATGCGGGCTCACGCGGGTAAGCAGAAAACATATGATCAGACGCAGACACACAGAGCCGGAGGAAAACCATGAGCGTTGGGTAATATCCTACGCTGATTTTATTACTCTGCTGTTTGCGTTCTTTGTGGTGATGTACTCCATTTCTTCGGTGAATGAAGGTAAATACAAAGTGTTGTCTGATTCTCTGGTGAGTGTTTTCAATAAAAAAGAAGCAGGCGCCCGCCGGCTGGAAATTATTGATAGCAAGGGCGGGGCCGCGGTAGACCGGTTGGTGCCTTTGCCGGTGCCCGGCGATTATCCGGCACAGGAAGATTACAAATACACAGTGGAAGGTTTGTTTGACGATGCCGAAGACCCGGCCATTAAAGATGGCCCGGAAAAAGGCGAAGTGAATGAACTGGGAAAAATTTCCGAAGAAATCGCCGTGGCTTTTCAGGGATTGATTTCCGATGAACTCTATAACATCCGAACCACCAAAGACTGGATAGAAGTGGATATTCAGTCCAGCGTGCTCTTTCCCAGTGGCAGGGCCAGTTTATCGCAACAGGCAAAAGACCTGATGTCCCGCATTGCCGGCATTCTCAAAACCTACGAAAACCCGGTGCAGGTAGAAGGCTTCACCGACAACGAGCCTATCGAGACACTGCAGTTTCCTTCCAACTGGGAATTATCCGCCGCCCGTGCCGCCGCCGTGGTGCGCCTGTTTGAAGAGCAGCAGCTGGACCCCAAGCGTTTGTCTGCCGTGGGTTACGGTGAACATCACCCCATCGCCGATAACGAAACGGAAGAGGGCAGAGCCAAGAACCGCCGTGTGGCCATGATCATTTCCAAAAAACCGCCGAAGGATGTAACCACGGGCCAGGCACCGGATTACAAGATGGGTGCCGGCGCCACAGACGAGGACGTCCCCATTGGCAAAGACCCGGAAAGCCGGATACAGGCCACCCAGGGCACTTCCACCCGGGTGCCACTGAAAATTCTGGACATAAACCGCAGCGATATTCTGTTTGGTAACGATAACCCTACCGCGCAACCCGACAGCGGGGCGGAAGGAGAGCAGCCATGAAAGTCTGGGCTGTCGCCAATCAGAAAGGTGGCGTAGGCAAAACCACCAGCGTCGTCGGGTTGGGCGGTTTGCTGTCTGCCCAGGGGCAGCGCGTACTGATGGTGGATCTTGACCCCCACGGTTCACTGACGTCCTATTTCAAATACAATCCTGATGATATCGAGCAATCGGTGTATCAGTTGTTTCAGCACAAGGGCGACGTGCCATCCTGGCTGCCGGCGCAACTGGTGATACAAACCGAGTACCCGAACCTCAGCTTTCTGGCGGCGTCCACGTCGCTGGCGATTCTGGAACGCCAGGCGCAAAGTCAGGGGGGAATGGGGCTGGTGCTGACCAAAACCCTGAATAATCTGAAGCAGGATTTTGATTACGTGCTTATCGACACGCCCCCTATACTGGGCGTGTTGCTGATTAATGCCATGGCGGCCTGTCAGCAGGTGCTGTTACCGGTGCAGACCGAGCATCTGGCTATCAAGGGTCTGGAGCGCATGATGCGCACCCTCAAAATGGTGATGAAATCCCAGAAACGGGAGCTGCCCTACACGGTGATTCCCACCATGTTCGACCGCCGCACCCATGCATCGGTAGACAGTCTCAGAATTCTCCGCAATACCTACGAAGGGCATATCTGGCCGTCGGCCATTGCCATAGACACCCGATTCCGGGATGCCAGCAAGGCGGGTGTACCGCCGAATATCTACGATCCGGCCAGCCGCGGCGTCAAATCCTACATGTCTCTGCTAAAATATCTATTAGGGCATGAGCCAGTTCCAGTGGCTAGCCGCGCAGTACCATAGGTGGGCAAATGCCAGAAAAGCAAGATGGCTCCGGTCTGCTGTCTGACAGCGACAAAGCCATTTACCAATATCTGGATGAAATGCTTAGCGATCCGGGCGAGGGGTCGGGCTCCGCTACGTCCGCAACTTCTGCAACATCCGTAAAAAAAGCGCCGGACCAGTCACCGGCAGCTGACTCGCCACAGGCAGCCGACAAGCCACGTTCGCCATCACTGAACCCCGTAGCAAAGGCCGTGGCCAGTGAAACCCCCAGGGCGGTTGCCAAAACTCAGGTCAATAACCCAGAACCCCGTTCCCTGCCATTCAAGGAAAAGCCGCAAACCAAAGTGCTTTCCAATCCGGAATCCCTGCTGAAATTTGAAAAACCCATTGTGGTCCAGCAGCCTCCGGTTGCAGAAAAAGTGGCTGAAAAAGTGGTGGAGAAGGTCACCACCAAAACGGCAGCCCCTGCCGAAGCCAGGGCCCCCGTAAAAACAGAGGCAGCGACAGAACCAAAAACCCAGGCACCGCCCACAACAACAGAAGCCAGACAACAACCGCTGGCTCCACAGACCACAGTTCCATCGCCCACAGCACCACCGGAAACCACCGACCTGGACAAGGTAGTGGAGTCCCAGGAGGGCGACGAACGCCTGCCGCCCATGACCCCCTGGTGCGAAAACGGTCGCCCCCAGTGGGCCCAGGAGCGCTTTGAATGCCTGCTGTTTGAAGTGGCCGGTTTAAAGCTGGCGGTACCCCTGGTAACCCTGGGTGCCGTGCATCAGATTGACCGTAAATTTCGTTCGTTACCGGGTCAGTACGACTGGTTTATCGGCATTCTCCAGACTAACCTGGGCAATATCAAAGTGATTGATACGGCACTCTGTGTGATGCCGGAACGCTACGATCGCTCCAATCGGGAACAGCTGGAGTTTGTGATCACGCTTCATGGCTTTGCCTGGGGGATTTCCTGCCACAAGCTGCTGAAATCCATCACCCTGGAACCGGAAGACGTGAAATGGCGCACCCAGCGCGGCAAAAGGCCCTGGATGGCCGGAACCGTTGTGGAGCAGATGTGTGCGCTGGTGGACCCCGCCGGCTTCCATCATGTGATATTGGAAGCGGAAAACCGCGAAAAGTAACAAGTCTCCGGTTACGTTAATCCACATCCCACTATTTCCACCGTCCCGGCTGGCAAGCTTGGGGCCCTGTTCTATATTTAATTGAAGAACAAAGGCTAACTTGTTTATGCCGCTTGAAAAGCATGAATTCCCGGGGGCGTTGCTGAATCCCCCAAAACAGAGGTATTTCCAACATGAATCAGACTGCCAAACAACAGGGTGGTGATGATCCGGTCATCCAGTGGGTAACCTTCCGCCTGGCCGGAGAAACCTATGGCATTAACGTAATGCAGGTACAGGAAGTGCTTCGCTATACCGAAATTGCGCCGGTGCCAGGGGCATCCTACCACGTGCTGGGAATCATCAACCTGCGTGGCAGTGTGGTTACCATTATCGACGCTCGGTTGCGCTTTGGGCTGGCTCAGGGAGAGGTCACGGACAACACCCGGATTGTCGTCATCGAAACCGGTACTCATGTGGTGGGCATTCTGGTGGACAGCGTGGCGGAAGTGGTTTATCTGCGGCAGTCCGAGATTGATCATGCCCCCAATGTGGGTACCGACGAAAGTTCCAAATACATCCAGGGGGTCTGCAACAAGAATAATGAGCTGCTGATTCTGATTGACCTCGACAAATTGCTGTCAGACGAGGAGTGGGCCGAGATAGAAGGCTTTTAAGGTGATTCGCAGTCTGGACGTAATTTAAGCAATATTGGCACAGCTTGTGCACTATCAATAACAGGTGATGTTAATCGCCAATTGTTTGGCGAGACAGATTGCCCAGGAGTAAAGAATGGCTACCAAAAACATGGCCACTGACGATTCCATTTTGCAGTGGGGCACTTTCAGGCTCGCGGAGGAGCTGTACGGTGTCAATGTGATGCAGATCCGGGAAGTGCTGCGCTATACGGAAATAACCCCGGTTCCCGGTGCACCCTATTATGTGCTGGGCATCATTAACCTGCGGGGTAATGTGGTGACGGTGATTGATACCCGCAAACGGTTTGGCCTGCCTCCTGCACAAGTGGATAACAACTCAAGAATTGTGATTGTTGAAGTGGACAACCAGGTGATCGGCATGCTGGTGGACAGCGTGGCTGAAGTGACATACCTGAGAGAATCGGAAATCGAAATTACCCCCAGTGTGGGTAACGAGGAAACCTCGAAATTTATTTCCGGGGTGTGCAACAAAAACAATGAGTTGTTGATTTTAATTGAATTAGAGAGAATGATCGGCACCAAACAGCAGGACGATGTGATCGGTTTCTGATGCAAGTGCAGATCAAGGCAAACGGCGAGGTGAACCATGATGATAACAGCGATAGAGTGGGTGGCTTATTTGTCCCTTGCCGTATCGGCCTGCCTTGCCGTAGCCATGCTGATATCGCAGCGCCGCGCGGCAAAGCAACTGCAACAACAACAGGAAGCCAATGCCCGGTTGCAACAACAACTTGAAACCCTGTCGCAGCAACTGTCAGTCATGAACAAAGGTACCCTGGGAATGGGCCGTCGCCTGATGACGGCTGAAAAACGCCTTAACCAGACCATGGAACGTCAGGACAGCCTGGAAAACCGCGAATCCGAACAGGTATCTTTTCGTCAGGCTGCCCGCTTGTTTGAGCGGGGGCTGGAAATGGACAACGTGATCGAGAAAGTGGGCATTACCCGTTCCGAAGCCAAGCTGGTGGACATGTTCCAGCAGAAGCAGATCGCAGAATTCGAGGATTAATCAGCACTTAGCCGGTTTCTGACAATTGTCTGCCAAATTGCCATTTTTTCGACGCCGAAAACCCGCTTCAGATCGCGCAAGTGATTGTCTTAGTTTAATTTTTCATACACAAATTCCCTTTCATAACCGTGAATTTTTCACTCCGGCTAACTCCTTGATACACACTGAAAAGTTCAGCAGTCACAAAAACTTATGATGCTATAAGAAGCCCCGAGGCTTTCTATTTTCTGAACTTTTTAGAGCGAAACGTTCCAAGGTTGGAAAGGGCGCCACCCTATACTGGTAATTACACGGTAGTTGGATAGTAGTGGTGTCGATATGAAGTTAGTTCAGAAGTTTTTGGCTGGAATCTGTCTGAGTGTGTTGTGTGCAGTAAGCTGGGCAGAAGCGCCTCTGATGATTGAAGGGGCAACCACGGTTGGTTTGGATAAGGCTAAAAGCTTGTACGATGAAGGCGCGGTGTTTATTGATGTACGCGATCGTCAGTCCTGGAGCCTGGGCCATATTGAAGGCAGCGTGAATCTGGACTTCAATCACAATGAGTTTTCAGTGTTGTATTTGTCTGAAGACCTGGACCGATCCACACCCATCGTGTTTTACACCAGTAGTTCGTTGAATATTCGTAGCGCCATGGCCAGTTTTTTTGCCAGCAACTGGGGTTACACCAACGTCTACTACTTCCGCGAAGGTTATTACACGTGGATGGCTGCCGACATGCCGGTTACATTGAAGATGGCGGGTCGCAGCGAAACCTTACCTAGTCTGAACTAGATTCCCCGTCGGAACCGGGTTCAGTGTTATCAGGTAACTGAGAGTACGGAGAGTAAGACAGTTTTTTCGTGCCGATACTTGAATTGTTGTTCTCCTCAGTTTGTTGTTCTTTTTCGGGCGCCCAACCTTTGGGCGCCTTTCCTTTTAACATATAAACAAACGCAATAATTTCTGCGATTGTCCGGTACAGCAGTTCCGGGATCTCATCGCCCACTTCCAGCAGCGCCAGCGTTTCCACCAGTTGCTTGTTTTCATAAATGGGTACTTCGTGCTCCCGCGCAATCCGCAAAATTTCTTCCGCCAGTTCGCTGGAGGCAGACGCACTCACAAAAGGCGCCCGTTCCCCATCATAGGTGAGTGCTACGGCTTTAGTGGGCTGGTCGCTCTGACTCATGTTTCAATATCAATCAGGGTTTGTTGAATGCCGGACTGATCCGAGGGCGGCGTTCCGTTAATGCACTGGATGTCTTTCACGTTCACACCCAGGTTGCTGAGGTTTTTTTTCAGGCTGTCCACATGGGACTGGGATGCTGCCACAGTCTCCTTGTCTTCCGCCCAGAAGGTGACACTGGCGCTGACACCGATCAGGGTAATCTGGCAATACATGGGCCCCAGTCCTTCCAGATCAAATCCCATATGTACCACCCATTTTTTTTCTTTGGCGGCGCCGTTTTCTTTACCCTGTTCATGGGCGTCTTCATCATAAATACGGAACTGAAACAGCGACAGGTCCAGCCCCTGCAATATGGGCAATTCAAAACTCAGCATGGTTTGTTGCGGGCCGGCTTCGGGCCGGGACCGGTCGGTAACGCTGGCAAGCTGGTGCAGGTTAAGCCGGGAAGTGGCTTCGCGAGTGTGTTTAATCAGCACACTGATCAGGGCGTCCGCCAGGGATTCGCTGGCAGCAAGATTCGGGCGGATCATTTGCGGTTGCACATGGAATTTTCCTGGCAGGGGTGGTTGGGCCCAGTCCATGCCCGGCTGTCTGGGTTTGCTACCCTCGTCAGCGGCTTCGTCCTGATATAACGCCGGGCTGCTGCTGGCAGCGCCGGAAGGTAACGGTCGCTGGTATACCGGGCTGTCCCGGCGGCTTTCCGCAGCAGCCCGGGCAGCCTGTTCTGCGGCGGCGGTCAGGGAGCCTTTGTCCGATTTAGTTCGCCCCGGATCCAGCAAAACTTTATCCAGGTTTTTATCCAGTGCTTTTGTACCGGCCTCAGCAGGTGAGCTTTTCGGCTGGCCGGCATCTGCAGGCCGGCCGGTGATAGTGTCTTTCGGGCTGCCTTCTGATGTTGCCCGGGTTCCGGTTTTATCGCCGGCGGCCGCCTGACTGGCGTCTTTCTGCAGTTGTTTCAGTTGGGATTCCAGTTGCAGCAGATTGTATTTCAGGTCCCGGGCCAGTCCGGCTTCCAGTGCGGTATTGCTGGTATTCCCCTGGCGGGGCATTGGGCCATCGTTCAGGCTGCTGGTCAGGGAGCGAATCTGCTGCCGTATCTGCTGGATCAGCTCGGCCGGTTTGCCACTGGCAGCGGAGCCAGCCGAGCTTTTGGCCGACCGATTGGCCGAACCGCTGAGCAGTTGACCGGCGCCAATGGAGGAAGCCTTATCCCCTGACTGGCGCTGATTACCCGCAGGGGGCTGTGCAAAGCGCTCCGGCTTGGCGAGCTGGGATTCGTAAAAAATACCGCTGTTTCTGACCGCCTGCTTCAGGCCCTCGGCACTGGCAATTTCCCGTTCGGTGGGCAAAGTGGCAATAAAACGGCTGACCAGTTGCTCCAGTTGCTGTGTCAGCTGGGTCTGGCGGGCGGGGGCAATGCCGGGGAAGCTGATCTTGCCCGGCGCGGCGCTGCTCTGGGGTGTGTTTCCCCGTAGCGCCGCATTGGGGTTTTGTGCCTCTGCCGGTTGGGGGCTGGCTTTAATCGGCGGCGACTGGGGATTGAGCAGGCGCCCGTCAGCTGTAGTTGTTGCTGGTGGTTTTGCACCGCTGCTGTCAGTGAGCGGCAGCTGCTGCCGCAGGGTTTGCATCAGCGCCATCAGCTTGCCCAGTAGTTGGGTGTAGCTGTTCTGCAGATTGATTTCCTGACGAATCAGCGGTTGGGCAGACAGTTGCATCGGTGGCGGGGCCACTTTCAGCAACTTCAGGCTGCCGTCATTCAGCTGTACATCCAGCAATTGGCCGGTACGCAGCGGGGCGGTGGTTTCCACGCGAATCGCAACCGGCCGGCCTTCCAGAATCTGGCGGGTGAGGCGGGCATCAATGTCTGCCTGAGGTGGCTGGGCGCTGCTGGACTGTGGCGCACTTAACTGGCGGTTGCCGGGATTGAGCTGCACTACGGCATCGTAAACCGGCTTGCTGTACTGGCCGCTGGCCTGGCGGGCCTGCACGATTGCCTGGGCCTTGTCCTGCACCCTTTCCCGAACCTCGGCCACAATGGCTTTGATGACAGCAGATTCAGTCTGGCTGCGGGGTGGCGAATCTGTTGCCCCTTGTACCTTGCCGGCAGCGCCTGAAGTGTCTTTACCCGACACAGTTGTACCTGACACAGCCGCGCTGCCGGATTTAACCGCCGGGGATTTGCTGCCGGAGCCGGATTGATCCGGCGGGATATTGATAGCCATAGCCCCAGTATAGCTCCAGTATAGCTGCCGCATCAGCGGAACCGCCCGGGAATCAGAGGGTTTTACCGGGCATTCAATGGGGTTATTTGAAGAGCGCCGCCACACACACCAGCAGCGACATACCCAGCAGAATCCATTTCAGGGTGTTCTGCTGAGCGCTGACGGCAAAGCGCACACTCAGTTGCACGCCAATAATGGTGGCCACACCCATAATCAGGCCCGGTATCCACAGCACCTGATCCCGCACCACAAACACCGCCAGGGCCACGGTACCGAACACCAGCGTACACACCATTTTCAGGGCATTGGCCCTTACCAGGTCATAGCGCAGCGCCCCGGCAAGGGCGGCAATCAGAATAAAACCCACGCCGGCCTGCACAAAGCCGCCATACAGGCCCGCCACAAACAGCCAGATCACCCCGGCCGGGCTTTCCTTCAGGGACAGGGGCGTTTCGCCATCCGCAGGAATACTGTTGGGTTTCAGTACTATCACCAGGGTCATGGTGATCATGGTAAAAATCAGTACCGGCTTGAGAATATCCACCGGCAGGTAAGACGCCACCAGCGATCCCACCAACGAACCGATCACCGTGGGCACCAGAATGGGCACAATGGCCTGGGTTTCCAGCTTGCCGTGGCGCTTGAATCCACGTACCGCCGCCACCGATTGCAGGAATACCCCAACGCGGTTGGTGCCGTTTGCCACATCCGCGGGCATACCCAGCAGCATCAGGGCGGGCAGGGTGAAGATGGAACCTCCGCCTGCCAGGGTATTTACAAAGCCGGCAATAATGCCGGATACAATCAGGGCAATCAGCTCAAGCCAGCCCAGCTGCAGGGATCCGATTTCCAGAAGCACTTCTTATTCTCTCTATAGCGAGCAAACAACAGCCAAGCATCTTAAATCAATTTGGATTATAATGCCGCGCTGAATTCAATGGCTTATCCAGGGGAGAACTGCAACCGGTGTCAGAATCCACGCCAGCTCTGCTTCGTGCTGAAAAGCTCTTTTGTGAGCGGGATGACCGGATACTGTTCCAGAACCTGTCGTTCTCTCTGGGCCAGGGGCAGATCCTCCAGATCGAAGGCCCCAACGGCAGTGGCAAAACCACCCTGATCCGCATTCTCTGCGGCCTTTCCCAGGATTTTGAAGGCGACCTTTACTGGCAGGAAACACCTCTGGCGCAGGTGGTTACTGCCTTTCGCCAGTCCAGCGTGTACTTTGGCCATAACACCGGCGTCAAACTGGCCCTGACGGCGCAGGAAAACCTGAACTGGATGGCCCAGATCAAGGGGATTACCTGGCCGGCAGCTGAACTGGCCACTCGTATCGATAGCGCACTGGAGCAGGTAGGCCTGCGCGGTTTCGAGGATGTGCCCCTGTATACCCTGTCCGCCGGGCAAAAGCGCCGGGTGGCTCTGGCAGCGCTGCTGCTGAAACCCATTCCCCTCTGGATTCTGGATGAGCCTTTTACTGCCATCGATCGCCATGGCGTTCAGGAACTGGAATCCCTGATGGTGAATCACGCCCTGCAGGGCGGCAGCGTCATTCTCACCACTCACCATGAACTTTCCATTGATCCGGAAAAGCTGCAAAAGCTGACCTTGGGTGGTGCGCCAGCCAACAGTCTGAGCGGGGAGGCCGCCAGTGTCTGAGCCTCGGTTTAGCCTGGAAACCGATCCGCCGCCATTGCGACAGGGCTTTCTGGCGTTGTTCAGGCGGGATCTGGTACTGGCTTTCCGCCAGCGGGGCGATATGGTGAACCCCCTGTTCTTTTTTGTGATGGTGATCAGCCTGTTTCCCCTGGGGGTAGGGCCCGAGGCAGGGCAGCTGCAGAAAATGGCGCCGGGCATTCTCTGGATTGCGGCATTGCTGTCCACGCTATTGGCGGTGGATTCCCTGTTCCGGCAGGATTTTGATGATGGCGCTCTGGAGCTGCTGTTGATGAGCCCCCATCCGCTGTTTTTGCTGGTGCTGGCCAAGGTTATGGCCCACTGGTGTGTGACTTCACTGCCTCTGATTATTGCGTCTCCTTTTCTGGGAGCCATGCTGTTTCTGGAAGGGGACACTCTCTGGGTGGTGATGCTTACCCTGCTGCTGGGGACGCCTGTTCTGAGCATGATCAGCGCCATCGGTGCCGCGCTTACCGTGGGCCTGCGCAAGGGCGGCGTTTTAATTGCCATTATTGCCTTACCCCTGTATGTTCCTGTGCTGATTTTCGGCACCAGCGCCATCCAGGCCGCCGCCACGGCTTTGCCCTTTACCGGGCAGCTGGCCTACCTGGGAGCGCTGCTGGCCCTGGCCATAACATTTGCGCCTTTTGCCATTGCGGCGGGGTTGCGTGTCAGTGTGAGTGGATAACATCATGAGCCTGTGGGACTCGATAACCCGTCTCTATCACAAATTTGGTTCGCCCAAATACTTTTATGAGCTCAGTGGCAAGCTGGTTCCCTGGTTTGTGGGCCTGACGCTGCTGACCTTGCTGCCGGGTATTATCTGGGGCCTGGGTTTTGCCCCCATGGATGAAGAGCAGGGCCACAGTTACCGGATCATCTTTATTCATGTGCCGGCCGCCGGTGTTGCCATGGGGGGCTATATCATGATGGCACTGGCCGCAGCGGTGGGGCTGATCTGGAAGATGAAAATGGCCGATATGGTGGCCAAGTCCATTGCGCCCATCGGTGCGTCCTTTACCTTTCTTTGCCTGGTCACCGGCTCGGTGTGGGGTAAGCCTACCTGGGGTACCTGGTGGGTGTGGGATGCACGGCTCACCTCCATGCTGGTGCTGTTTTTCCTGTATATCGGCTTTATCGCTTTGCAGAATGCCATTGAAAACCCCACATCGGCCGCCAAAGCCAGCGGTATTCTGGCCATCGTGGGGGTGGTGAATCTGCCTATCATCAAATACTCGGTGAACTGGTGGAATACACTGCATCAACCTGCCACCATCAAAATCACCGAATCATCCACTATTGATGCCAGCATGTTGTATCCGTTATTGCTGTCCATGGCAGGCTTCTACTGTTTCTTCGGGTTGCTGGTATTGCTGGCCACCCGCAACGAGGTACTGCTGCGGGAACAACGCAGCCGCTGGGTACAGCAGGAGGTCGCCGGTTAATGGCCTTTGAATCCTTGTCTGATTTTATGAGCATGTGTTACGTGGCGCCCATTGGTGACACCCGTTGCCACGGGCCTTATGTGTGGTCTGCGTACGGTATTGGCCTGCTGATTGTTGCAGGCAATCTGGTGGCGGTAATAAAACGTCGCCGTCAGGTGGTGGATCAGATTCGTCGTCGTATCCGAAGGGAGCAGTAAATCATGAACCCGAAACGCAAACAGCGCCTGTTGATTATTCTGGGCATTCTGGCCGGGGTGGCCGTGGCGGCAGCCCTGATCGGCGTTGCCCTGCGGGAAAACATCAACCTGTTTTTTACCCCCAGCCAGATGGCAGCGGGTGAGGCCCCGGTGGATCGCATGATACGCGTAGGCGGGCTGGTGGTTGCCGGCAGCGTCAATCGCTCCGAGGGGCTGAATGTGAGCTTTGATGTCACAGACAACAAGAGCACCACCACCATACACTTTGACGGCATTCTTCCCGACCTTTTCCGCGAAGGTCAGGGCATTATCGCTCTGGGCAAAATCCGCCAGGACGGCCGCTTTGTGGCCGATGAAGTGCTGGCCAAGCATGACGAGGAATACATGCCGCCGGAAGTGAAAGAGGCCATCGAGAAGGCCGGGCATCCCAAAGACAGCTGACACCTAAGCGGTTTCAGTAAATCTGGTACGGATGTTTTGTAAGACTGTTAAACAATTATACAAACCGTGATAAGCTGTTTCGTCAAGAGCAGTTGGCCCTGGTCATGGGCGACCTGATCCATGGGCTATATTTATGACTTGACGGAGCAGTACCCAATGCGGAAACTCCACGCAACCAGTTGGATGATCCAACCCCACAATAAAAACGCGAACCGACAACCCAACATGAGTTTTAAAGCCCCCGATAGCCTTGCTGAGCAGATTGCCCGACATATCGGACAGCTGATTATTACCGGTGAATTAAATTCCGGTGACCGTATCCAGGAACTTCGAATAGCCAATGAACTGAATGTCAGCCGGGGTTCCGTGCGGGAAGCCTACCTGATTCTGGAACGCCGTTATCTGATCGAAATTATTCCCCGCAAAGGGGCGATCGTATCCCATATGACCGCCAGACACGTGGAAAACGTGTACGAAATGAACATTCTGCTGCTGTCCCTGCTGATCCGCAAAGCAACAGAAGCCTGGACCCAGGACGATCTGGAGCCGTTCATGCAGCTGATAAGAGACATGGAAGACATGGTGGAGCGGGAGGAATATCTGGAATTTCTGGATGCCACCTTTAACTTTGCCCGCATGGGCTATCAGTTTGCCAATAACACCTATCTTGAGGATATGCTGAACGATCTTCAGCCTTCCATTCGCCGTACTTATTATCACGCCATCAAAATGAGCAAAGAGGAAATGCAGCGTTCACTGACTTTCTTCCAGGGGCTGATGGAACGCCTGTTGGCCCGTGATGCCGACGGTGCGGTGGCGGCACTGGAGAAATTCGGTGATCACCAGTGCCAGTTGGTTTTGTCTTATCTTGAAGCCTGAACGTCGGTTGCTGCCGCTGTTGATGCGACATCGCCGGCTGGGCTTCTTTCGCTGACCCTTGCCACCCAGAATGCCACGCCACCTGCCACGGCGACGGGAATAATAAACAGATTCAGAATGGGGGTGGCAGTAGCCAGGGTGACAGCTCCACCGAATCCCATGGTGGCGGCCCGGTGTTTGCGCATCAGCGCCAGGGTCTCCTGAAACGTCAGGCCATTGTTGTCGGCCGGTACATCCAGATATTGCATGGCCAGCATCCAGGCGCCGAACAGGTACCAGAGCACCGGTGACACTGCATTCACCAGCGGAATAAAACTCAGAATCAGGGTAAGTATCAGCAGGCCCACCGCCCGCAGGCCCCAGTATTTCAGTTTGGTCAGTTCACGACGAAAGGTGCGTCCGGCAATCTGCCAAAGGCTAAGCACCGGGTAATTCAGGGGGCGGAGCTCTTTTTCCACTTTTTCAGCCAGTAATCCGATAAAGGGGCTGACAATCAGATGGGTAAACATGGTGAACACCGAACTCATGATAAACAGCATCAGCAGTACAATCACCAGCATCAGCACCCAGTAAATAACGCTGCCCACGCCTTCAAGAACCGGTTCCAGCCAGTCGAGCCAGCCGGGCAGATCCGGGGAAGATCCCAGGCCACTGAGCAGGCCGCTCAGCTGATCAATTATCAGGTAGCCGAACAAACTGAATATGATGATATTCACTATCAGAGGCACCACCATATAAGGGCGGATTCCCGGTTTTTTCGCCAGATCGAAACCCTGAATAACGTAGTGAATGCCTTCTTTAAGTTGCGCGATCATTGATACATCCTGTGTCTGGTCAGTGCTGCAGCAAAGCTATCACAGAACGCTGTAACTTCCTAACTGCCTGAGTTTTATTGCCAACTTGCGGGATGTGGAAAAGCAAGCCATATTTAGTGCCGTTAACGGGCCCTAATGCTCGTGTCTCGCGCCAAAAAAAGATAAAATGCGCGGTTTAAATGAGCAAATGACTAGGGAAGCTCTGATCAAGTCCAGACGGCCTCTGTCCTTCAGGAATTTTTCCTGGCAAGGCGTGCGATGCAGGCGGGCTGGTTGCCCGGCGAAGCAGCACAACGCGGCCAGGGGGAATTCCTGAAGGACCCTCCTGGCGCGGCCTGAAAGGCACAACTGCTGCGTTAAGTTTCTTGTTAAGGACTATGGCCATTAACGGCGAAACTTGCCTTGCAGTTGCACCTTTCAGGTTGCGCAGAGGCCATCTGGACTTGATCAGAGCTTCCCCAGTTTATAAATTGAGCTCATGTTTTGTACGGTTGCCTGTGACGGACTCAGGTAACCGGCCATGTCCCGGGGGCCATGCCATCGATACCAGCGTGCTGAACGCCTAGCCAGCCGTGGGTGACACCAGGGGTTCACCACACAGGCCGTTTCGCCCTGAGTAAAAATTCAAAGGATTAAAATAATTCCATGCGGTTGAAGTGTATTAAATTAGCGGGTTTCAAATCGTTCGTTGACCCCACCACGGTCTCGTTCCCCAACAACCTGTCAGCAGTTGTTGGCCCCAACGGCTGTGGCAAGTCCAACGTCATCGACGCGGTGCGCTGGGTTATGGGGGAATCCTCCGCCAAGCATTTGCGCGGCGAATCCATGACCGATGTTATCTTCAACGGCTCCAACGCACGCAAACCCACCACGCAGGCTTCCGTAGAGCTGGTTTTCGACAACAGCGACAACACACTCACCGGCGAATACGCCAATTACAACGAAGTGGCCATCAAGCGGGTGGTGACCCGTGACGCACAATCCAATTACTACCTGAACGGCACCAAATGCCGCCGCAAAGACATTACCGATATTTTCCTTGGCACCGGTCTTGGCCCCCGCAGTTACGCCATTATTGAGCAGGGCATGATTTCCCGCCTGATTGAAGCCAAACCGGAAGAGTTGCGGATTTTTATTGAAGAAGCTGCCGGTATTTCCAAGTACAAGGAGCGCCGTCGGGAAACCGAAAACCGCATGAAGCGCACCCGGGAAAACCTGGATCGTCTGGAAGACCTGCGCGATGAGCTGGGGCGTCAGCTGCAGCATCTGGAGCGTCAGGCGCAGGCCGCAGAAAAATACAAACAGTACAAGGAAGAAGAACGTTTGTTGCGGGCCCAGTTGCAGGCGCTGCGCTGGAAATCCGTGGATATGACCGTATCCGATTACGAAAAAGTGATTCGTGATCTTGAGGTAAAACTGGAAGCCTGTATTGCGGATCAGCGGGCCATGGACGCGGAAATAGAAAAACACCGCGACGTTCATACCGAAGTCAACGACAAGCTCAACGAAGTACAGGGCCGGTTTTACGGCCTGGGGGCGGATATTGCCCGAATCGAACAAACCATTCAGCACCAGAAAGAGCGGGGCAGCCAGCTGCGCCGTGATCTGCAGGAAACTATCGAAAGCAGCAAGGAAGCCCAGGAACAGTTACGCCAGGATCAGGAACAGGCAGAGGAACTGAACGCCCGCCTGCTGGAGCTGGAACCGGAACTGGAAATGGTGCAGGCCCAGTCCGATGAATCTGCCGAGGCCCTGGCCCTGGCAGAAGATGCCATGCAGAACTGGCAGAGCGACTGGGATGACTTTAACCAGGCTGCCAACGAACCCCGCCAGAAAGCCCAGGTAGAGCAATCCCGCATTCAGCATCTGGAGCAATCCATTGAACGTTTGCGGGATCGTATTGAACGCCTGAATCTGGAAAAAGAAACCTTGTCCGCCGGCCCTCTGGAAGAGGAAGTGGCCGAGCTGGAGGAGCGGGTGGCCGAAGCCGAACTCAGACTTGAAGACAAACAGGCTGCGGTGGCGGAACTGCTGGACCAGATCAATCACAAGCGTGAAGAAAACAATCAGGTTGGCAATGAGCTGGACGCCCTGAAGAGCGAGATGCAGTCCATGAAAGGTCGCCACGCATCACTGGAAGCATTGCAACAGGCCGCGCTGGGTGAATCAGATGTGGTGGACTGGCTGAGCAAGCACCGCCTGGACGACAACAAACGCCTGGCCACCGAAATCAAAGCCAAAGAAGGCTGGGAAAAGGCTATCGAAACCGTGCTGGGTGATTATCTGCAGGCGGTGTGTGTGGATGGTTTTGATGCCGTGGCATCGGTGATTGATTCCCTGGAACACGGTTCCCTGGCGTTTGTGGATACGCAGCACCAGGGCAAAAGCTCGACACGTTCCGATATCAGTCCGCTGGCGGATTATCTGGACGGTGACAGCGCCGGTAATCTGACCGCCAGCCAGCTACTGAGTAATGTGTATGCCGTGGAATCCCTGGCTCAGGCGCTGGAAAAGCGCACTGCGCTGAATCCGGGCGAATCCATCATTACCAAAGACGGCCTCTGGCTGGGCAGCAACTGGTTACGCGTAGCGCGGGAGGATAATCCCCAATCCGGTATGTTGCAGCGCCAGCAGGAATTGCAGGATATTGAAATTCGCCTTGAGGAAACCCAGGCGAAAATTGAGGAACTGACTGAAAAACTGCAGCAGGGCCGCGACGGACTGAAAGACAAAGAGCAGGGCAGGGAAGAAGCCCAGCGTGAAGTGAGTGAGCTGAACCGGTCCAATGCCGATATCAAAGCGCAGCTGAGTGCAAAACAGGTGCGACTGGAACAGTTTTCCATGCGGCGCGATCGTATCAGCCGGGAACTGGAAGAATGCCGGGAGCAACAGCAGCAGGAACAGGAATCCATTGGCGAAGCCCGCCTGGAATTGCAGGAAGCGCTCGATCTGATGGAGCAGGACACAGCCAAACGGGAAGAACTGCTGAAAAACCGCGATGAAAACCGCGAAGCACTGGATCAGGCCCGCCAGAAAGCCCGGGAAGATAAAGACAAGGCGCACCAGATTGCACTGGAAGTGCGTTCCATGCGGACTCAGTCGCAATCCACCAAGCAAGGTGCGGAGCGTTTGAGTTCGCAGTTGAAATCACTGGAAGAACGCCGAACTTCCATCGAAGAGCAGTTGTCTCAGGGGGATGATCCTTTTGTGGAATTGCAGGCGGAACTGGAAGAAAAACTGGAGCAGCGCCTGAAGGTGGAAGAAGAGCTCACCGAAACCCGCAAACAGCTGGATGCCTGTGAACATGATCTCCGTGCCTGTGAGAAAAAACGCTCAGAAGCGGAACAGGCTGCACAAAGTGTTCGTTCCGAACTGGAAAGAAACCGCATGCAGTGGCAAGGTTTGCAGGTGCAGCGTAATAATCTTCTCGATAAACTGAAAGAAGATGATTTTGACCTGGAAACCGTGCTGGAAAACCTGCCGGAAGAAGCCAATGAAACCGATTGGCAGGCGGAGCTGGAACGCCTGGCAGCACGTATATCCCGGTTGGGTGCCATTAACCTGGCCGCTATCGAAGAATTCAAATCTCAGTCCGAGCGTAAGAATTATCTGGATTCACAGCACGAGGATTTGATTGAAGCACTGGACACTCTGGAAAACGCGATTCGCAAAATCGATCGCGAAACCCGTACCCGCTTCAAGGAAACTTTCGATCTGGTGAACCGTGGTTTGCAGGAACTTTTCCCGAAAGTGTTTGGCGGTGGCCATGCTTATCTGGAAATGACCGGCGAAGATTTACTGGATACCGGCGTTGCCATTATGGCGCGGCCACCGGGTAAACGTAACAGCACCATTCATTTGCTGTCCGGTGGTGAAAAAGCCTTAACGGCGATTGCGCTGGTATTTTCCATATTCCAGCTGAATCCGGCACCTTTTTGTATGCTGGACGAAGTGGATGCACCATTGGATGATGCCAACGTTGGGCGATATTCGCGCATGGTTGAAGAAATGTCAGAAAAGGTGCAGTTTATTTACATCACCCACAACAAGATTGCGATGGAAATGGCGCATCAGTTAATGGGTGTAACAATGCACGAACCGGGTGTTTCGCGCCTGGTGAGTGTGGATGTGGAAGAAGCGGCAGCCATGGCTGCGCTTTGAGCTTTGATTGCTTTAAGGGATTATCGGTTTCAGCAAACAAAACTGGGTGGTATAGGGCAATACGGCAAAAAATCTTTATTTTTTTGAAAAATGCTCTATATGTTGGTTGAAAGATAAACTGTTTGGCGCAAGCAGCGGCGCTATACAGGGACAGTTAAAGTTAAAAACGAGGTGGATAAATGGAATTCGGCTTACGAGAAGTCTTGATAGGAGTTGGCCTATTAGTGATTGCCGGGATTCTTTTTGATGGTTTTCGACGAATGCGGCGTTCCAAAAACGGCTCACTGGACATGCACAGTGAAATGGGCGGCAGCATGGACGATGACTGGGGTTATTACAAAGGTGAATTACCGAACGGCGGTGCCAGGGTTATAAAACTCAACCGGCAGGAACCGGAATTTGATGAGGCGGACATAGCCGCAGAGGCGCGTCGGGAACCGGATTTTTCTGATGATCTGTCAGATGAAGATCTAGCCGCCAGCGAACCCATGTATGCAGATACCAGCGACCGGGTGGAGAAAAGAGCCCGGCCGGTACAGCGTCAGGTAGCGGAGCCGGATCCGTTCCAGGACCCGGAACCACAGGACACAGTGCAGGATTACGTCAATCAGTCCCTGGCCCATGAAGCACCGGTGCAGGAACCTGCTGAAGAGTCGGTGGATCGCGCCAGCGACAACTACGAGGAAGTTCAGTCCGATCTGTTTGCCGATGATGAAATGCTGGAACGGGCAAAACAGGAGCAGGAAAGAAAACTCGCTTCCCACTATCGGGGCAACACTGAACCGCGTAAATCCAGGCCGCAGAAACCGGCGCCGAAAAAACCGGAACCCGAACCGGTGGAAGCGGATATTGATCTGGGCATGAAAGAAATTGCCGATGTGCTGGTGGTGAATGTCATGGCCAAGCCCGGCAGCGACATCATTGGCGAAGACCTGTACCGGGCCATGGCATCCTGCGGATTCCGGCATGGCGACATGAACATCTTCCACCGCTTTGAGCAGCATAATGGGGGTGGCCGGCTACTGTTCAGCATTGCCAATGTGGTGGAACCGGGTACCTTTGAACCGGAAGCACCGGAAGGTTTTACCACGCCCGGTATCTGTATGTTCCTGAAACTGCCCGGGCCCAAGCGCCCCTTGCAGGCCTTTGAGATTATGGTGGAGAGCGCCCGCAAGCTTGGCAAGCTGATGAATGCTGATATGAAAGACGAGCACCACAGTGTGATGACCCAGCAGACCTTTGAGCACTACCGTCAGCGGGTGATCGATTTTGAACGCAAGCAGCTTTCCCAGAAAGCGCTGACCCGCTGATAGCCTAACCACCATAGGAAGCGCCCGGATTTCTCCCTATCCGGGTGCTTTTTTGATCAGTTTCTCCCTCCTTTCCCGTTGAATATTCTGCATTTTCCCAAATCTTTCCTAAAGTTAGTGAAAGGCCATTGCGTTATTGGCTGCCAATTCTGGCCATTTTTATGGAGTGTGTGTAGGGGCGTTATGCTGAAGTTCCTGGTGGATATCCCTTTAAAATACAAATTCTGGCTGGTGAACGGGGTTTCCTTTTCACTGGTGCTGGTGGTGGTGCTGTTTTCCATGTTGCAGGAATACCATACCGGCAAAGGCCAGGCACTGGCAGGCAGCAAGGATACCGCAGCAAACCTTTCGATTATGGCCGAGGAACTGAGCGTTGAGGATTTTCAGAAGCAGATCAAAAAGACCAGTAATGCCTTTCTGGTGGGGGCCGATGGCAGGCTGATTCTTAACGGCAACCTGAGTATACCCGCACCCGTGGAAAAGGCGCTGCGCCGGCGGGTGGGCAGCAGTGACGAGGCCTTTATGGTGTATCCGGAACTGCTGGACCCGGCGCCAGTTTATGCGGTGGCGCTGCATTCCCATGACGGTTCCGGTGCCACAGTGGGTGCCATCAGCCAGGCCCGCTCCTATGCCGGTGTGTTTCTTGCCCAGGCGCCAAAGTATGCTGTTTTGGTGTTTTTCCTGATGCTGGTATTGCTGGTGGCCTCCCAGATGCTGATTCTGTTTGTGGAGCGCTATATCCGCACCTTTCGCGATGCGCTGGTGAAAGTGCAGGGCGAACGGGACCTGACGGTACGGGTTCCGGTGACCAGCAAGGATGAAATTGGCCAGATGGCGGCATCTTTCAACACCATGCAGGCCAGCCGTCAGGACACCATGCGTATGATCAGCAGTACGGTGGAAGTGCTGGAACACAGCTCCCGCGACTTGACGGAAAGCAGCCGGGTAACCCGTTCCGGTATGGCAGAGCAACAGGATGAAGCTGCCCGGCTGGTGATTGCCATGGATCAGATGCGCATGGCGGCCGAGGAAATTGCGCGCCGGGCTATTGAAACCCACCAGATATCCGAAGAGGCAGCCAAGCGTTCCACCGAAGGCCGCAATCTTGTGGAAGACACTCGCACCGCCATTGCCGCCCTGAGTGAAGAGGTGCTTGGCGCGGCCGAGCGTATCAGCCGGCTTCACGAAAACAGTCAGAGTATTGAAAAAGCCACCGGAGAAATCCGGGGCATTGCGGAACAAACCAATCTGCTGGCGCTGAATGCGGCCATTGAAGCAGCCAGAGCGGGGGAGTCCGGTCGTGGTTTTGCCGTGGTGGCCGATGAGGTTCGCAAACTGGCCATTCATGCCCAGGAGGCCACGGATCAGATCCAGTCTGTGGTGAATGATGTGCGGGCTTCTACCAATGATATCAATCAGGTGATGTCCGCCAGCCGTGATAAAGCGGCGCTTTGCGTCAATACAGCCCAGGATGCGGTGCGGGCTATTCAAGACGTGGATGAAATCGTGGATCAGGTAACCAGCAAAAACATGTCCATTTCCGCGGCGGCGGAAGAGCAGAGTCAGACGGTGGAATCCATGAGCCGCAATCTACACGCCATTGAAGAAGTCAGCCGCGAAACCAATCAGCATGCCATCGAGATTTCCGAGCACACCGGCAAAATCTACGATCAGAGCCGTCAGCTCCACGAGCGGGTGCGTAAGACCAAGATTGATTAGGGCTCACTCTTTTTCCGCAGGATTCTGTTGTACAATTCCCGGCAGTTTGGTGAATGGGAAGAGATGTAACGGTGCCTGAACTCAGTCAGTTAAAAGAAAAAGCAGAACAACTCAGGGAAGAACTCTGGAACCATAATTATCGTTATTACGTACTGGATGAACCCACGGTTCCCGATGCGGAATACGATCGCCTGTTCCGGGAACTGAAACAACTGGAGCAGGACCATCCGGAACTGGTGACGGAAGATTCGCCCACCCAGCGGGTGGGGGCGCCGCCGCTGGATATGTTCGAACAGGTGACCCATCGGGTGCCCATGCTGTCACTGGACAATGTCTTCAATGAAGAAGAATTACAGTCCTTTGATAAACGCATTCGCGAACGGCTGGAAACTGAAGATAACATCGAATATGTGTGCGAACCCAAACTGGATGGCCTGGCGGTATCCCTGATGTATGAACAGGGCAAGCTGGTTCAGGCAGCCACCCGCGGCGATGGTCAGACCGGCGAAGACATTACCCGCAATATTCGTACGATTCATTCCATCCCGCTGAAACTCCGCGGCAAGGATTTTCCCCCGCAGATCGAAGTGCGCGGTGAAGTCTTTATGCCGCTGGAAGGATTTAATCGCTTCAATGAAAACGCCGCCGCGAACGGCGAAAAAGTTTTTGCCAACCCACGTAATGCAGCGGCGGGCAGCCTGCGCCAGCTGGATTCCAGTGTCACCGCCAAACGCCCGCTGGATATATACGCCTATGGTGTGGGTTATGTGGCAGGGGCGGAATTACCCAAACAACACTACGATATTCTCCAGTCTCTGAAAAAATGGGGCTTTAAAATTAATCCGGAAATTTCCGTGGTAACCGGCGCTGACGAGTGCAATGCCTATCACGATCATTTGCTGGCGAAGCGCGATTCGCTGGGCTACGAAATTGACGGCATCGTCTACAAAGTGAATTCCATTAAACTGCAGCAGGAACTGGGCTTTGTGTCCCGGGCGCCCCGTTGGGCCACGGCCCACAAGTTTCCCGCTCAGGAAGAAATGACAGTTTTGAAAGATGTGGAGTTCCAGGTGGGCCGCACTGGCGCAATCACGCCTGTTGCCAGGCTGGAACCGGTGTCTGTGGGAGGTGTCACTGTGAGCAATGCCACGCTTCACAATATGGATGAAGTGCAACGCATGGATCTGCGCATTGGTGATACGGTGGTGATATACCGCGCCGGCGATGTGATCCCCAAAGTGGTTCGAACGGTTCCCGAGAAACGTCCCAAAAACGCCAGGCAAATAGAAATGCCCGAAACCTGCCCGGTGTGCGGCTCTGACATCGGCAAGCCGGAAGGCGAGGCGGTGGCTCGCTGCACCGGTGGGTTGTTTTGCCAGGCTCAGGTGAAAGAGGCCATCAAGCATTTTGCCTCGCGCCGCGCCATGGATATCGATGGCCTGGGAGACAAGCTGGTGGAGCAGTTTGTGGATAATGAGCTGATACGCCATGTATCGGATCTGTTTCATCTCAAGGCGGATCAAATCGCAGCCCTGGAGCGTATGGGTGACAAATCCGCGAACAACCTGGTGGAGGCGCTGGAGAAAAGCAAGGCCACCAGCCTGCAGCGTTTTATTTATGCCCTGGGTATTCGCGAAGTGGGGGAAGCCACGGCTTTGAACCTGGCCAATCATTTCGGATCTCTGGAAAAAATTCGCGGGGCCAGTGAAGAGGATCTGCTGGAAGTGCCGGATATCGGCCCCATCGTGGCCCGCCATATTTATACCTTTTTTCGTCAGCCGCATAACCTGGACGTGATCAGGGATCTGCAGGAATCCGGCGTACACTGGGACGAAATCGAAGTGGATCCGCACCGGGAAAAGCCGCTGGAAGGCCAGACCTGGGTGTTAACCGGCACCTTATCCGAAATGACCCGGGATCAGGCCAAGGGGCATTTGCAAACCCTGGGTGCTAAAGTATCCGGTAGTGTTTCCAAAAAAACTCACTGTGTGGTGGTGGGTGAAAACGCGGGCTCCAAGCTCAGCAAGGCGGAGTCTCTGGGGGTAGAGACTATGGATGAAGCCGCTTTTGTTGAGTATCTTAAAACTCAGAGTGTGGCGGTGTAGGTTCTCTGTCCATACAAACTACCCTTACAACAAACAGAACAAGCGGGGAAAACCATGTCAGCAGACAACGAATCCAGAACATCTTCCGGTGCCGGGTTACCGGTTGGAGCGCTGCTGGCGCTGTTCAGCCTGGTGGTGGCCATTGCTGCACTCTGGTTTGCTTTCAAGACCCATCAGGAAAGCGTTACCCGGCTGAACGAGGCCCTGACCATTCAGAATCAGCAGCGGGACCAGATGATCTCTGACTGGCAGAAAACCCTGGCAGCACTACGCATGCAACAGGAAGAAAGCCGCGGCTTTATGGTGCGCCAGCATCATTATGCCCGATTGATGCAGTTATTGTCTGACGCCTATGTGCTGACGATTCGGCTGGAACCCGCTGCACTGGAAGAGGTGCATCATCGTATTAATGCCGAGTTCCATGCGCTGGAGCCTTTTCTTGCACCGCAAAACCGCGACTGGCTGGCACAGCAACTGGCAGCCATCAAAACTGTCAGTACGCGACTGGCAGACCCCCTGAAGGACTACGAGGAAAACCTCCTCACTACCAAAACCTCGTTACGCAATCAGATCGATGAAGCCCATCAGAAAACCTATGGCATGTTATTCGGTGGTGTACAGAGGGGGCCGGCTGGCAATGCTCAAGTTGTGGAGTAGAGTAATCTGGGCGGGTGTATTAGCGGTGATTCTGGCGGGCTGTATCACCAGTCCCCCGCGCCAGATCGACAATATCTGTTCTATTTTCCGGGAAAAGGATGACTGGCACGAAGACGCCGTGGCTGCCGCCAACAAGTGGGGCACCGAAGTACCGGTTCTGATGGCGATCATGCATCAGGAATCCAAATTTATCGGTGATAATCAGCCGGAATTTGAATGGTTTCTGATTATTCCACTGGGACGCGCATCCAACGCTTACGGCTATGCGCAGGCGCTGGAAGGCACCTGGGAACACTACCAGAGAGCCACTGGTAACTATGGTGCTGACCGGGATGATTTTGCCGATGCCGTGGATTTTATTGGCTGGTATTCTGCCGAAAGCTATCGCCGCAATAAAATTCGCAGAAACGATACCTATCACCTTTACCTGGCCTACCATGAAGGCCACGGTGGGTTTGAGCGGCGCAGTTTCCGGGAAAAATACTGGTTAAAAACCGTTGCCAAAAAGGTATCTGCCAAGTCCATTGCTTACCGGCGCCAGTATAACGGCTGCAAAGACAGCCTGGATGATGGTGGCTGGTTCTGGTAAACCTGTGGTGGCTATCGGCTGGCAACTGAAGCGGGTCAGCAACTAAAGGCCTACAAGTGATTAAAGGTGGTTAAGGATGGCAGACAGTGCGGATTTTCAGGTCAGGAGTGATTCCCTGCGGTTGGCAAAAACAGCGACACAGCCCGCAAAACCGGTAAAAGACAGCAAGGATAAAATCCGCAATTTACAGGTGGAACTGCTCCGGCAGCACCTGGCGTTTTTTCGCGAAAGCCGGCGGGCCATTATCGTGTTTGAAGGTACGGATGCCTCGGGCAAGGGCGGTGCTATCCGGCGTCTGACACGTCATCTGGACCCGCGCAGTGCCCATGTCTGGCCCATTGGTGCTCCGGATGCCTATGAAAAACAACACCATTACCTGCAGCGATTCTGGACGCGCCTGCCGACCCAGGGGGAAATCACGATTTTTGATCGTTCCTGGTATGGCCGTGTACTGGTAGAACGGGTAGAGGGTTTTTGTGAAAAGCATGAATGGAAACGGGCTTATCAGGAAATCAATGAATTTGAACGGCAACTCACGGACGATGGCGTGATTATCATCAAGCTGTTTTTGCACCTGTCCAAGGACGAACAGTATGAACGCCTGGTAGAACGCATCAGGGAGCCGGCCAAACGCTGGAAAATTACCAGCTCAGATCTGGTCAGCCGCAATTACTGGGATCAGTATCAGGAGTCTTATGAAGATATGCTGAATAAAACCAGCACAAAGAATGCTCCCTGGTATGTGATCCCGGCCGATGACAAAGCCAGTGCCCGTTGCTATACGCTGCAAGTGGTGCGCGACACCCTGGCGCAGTATGTTGATACCTCGAAAGTATCACTGCTGGCTCCGGATGTGGCGGCCATGGTGGTGGAGCAGTTCGGGCCTGATGTATTCAAAACACCGGAATAGCCCTGTATGTCTGATCAGCTGATAGAAGTTCCCTGGCAGGAACTGGATACCGATACCCTGTTTAATCTGGTGGCTGAATTTGTTACCCGTGATGGTACGGATTATGGCGAGCAGGAAATTTCTACTGAACGCAAAACAGAACAGGTACTGGCGGGGATTCGTAACCGTCAGTTCGTGATTGTGTTTGATACGGAAATGGAACAGTGCAACGTGGTTACCATGGAAAGCTGGCGCGAGCATCTTCGTGGTGGTGCTTAGTAGTGCTTAGGACGCTAATCAAAATCCTCCAGTTGTTCAATCCAGGGCCGTTGCTGCATATATTTGATAAAACTGTCGGAATCAATGGCAGGGCTGAAAAAGAAGCCCTGTATCATGTCGCAACGCCTTTCCATCAGAAAGCGTAACTCATCTTCGATTTCCACACCTTCGGCGACCACTTCCAGGTTCAGGTTTTTACACAGTTGAATGATGCTGTGCACAATGGAGGCGGACTGGGCGTTGCGCACGCATTCAGTAATAAAGCAGCGGTCAATCTTGAGGCTGGTAAAGGGAAAACGGGTCAGATAACTCAGGGATGAATAACCGGTACCAAAGTCATCCAGCGCCACCCGCACACCCAGAGAACGCAGGCCCTCCAGTGTCCTCAGCGTACGATGGGTGTCATCCATCAGTATGTTTTCGGTAATTTCCACTTCCAGCTGGGCGGGAATCAGGCTGTGATGTTCCAGCGTGGAGCGTACGATTTCCACCAGATTGGAGGTGCGGATTTGTAACGCCGACAGATTGATGGCGGTACGCACCGGCGGAATTCCGGCCTGATTCCAGGCCTTGGTTTTGCGGCAGGCTTCGTGCAGCAGCCATTCGCCTACTTCGTTAATCAAACCCAGCTCTTCTGCCATGGGAATAAACTGGCCCGGAGATATCATGCCTTTTTCCGGGTGGCGCCAGCGAATCAGGGCTTCTACGCTGCGGACTTCCCGGGTGTGCAGGTTGATTTTGGGCTGGAAATGCAGCTCCAGTTCGCCATTGCGGATAGCGTTGCGCAGATCGTTTTCAACAGACAGCCGTTCCTTGGAGCGGGCATCAATTTCGCTGGAATAGAAGCGAAAACTGTTGCGGCCCTGGGCTTTGGCAAACAGCATGGCGGCGTCGGCATTGCGTAGCAGGGTCTCGCCGTTCTGGCCGTTAACCGGATACAGGGAAATACCGGCGCTGGCGGTAACCACCACGTTGTTGGCTTTTACCGTAATGGGCGACGACAACCGCTTGAGTACTTTCTGTATCAACAGAATCACATCGTCCAGCTTGCGGAAATTATTCAGCAGTATCACAAACTGGTCGCCCTCCAGCCGTGCCAGTACATTACCGGTGCCTTCCTCGGCGGCGTGGGGGTCTATAGCGGCCGGGGTAAGCTGCACGCTGCTGGGGTCGTCCATCGCTTCAAGCAACCGCTGCGATGCCTTTACCAGCAGCTTGTCGCCGGCATCGTGGCCCAGCGAGTTATTAATCCGGGTAAAAAGATCCAGGTCCAGCACCATCACCGCCAGGCAACTGGCCGTTTCCTTTGCTCTTTTGATGGCGTGTTCCAGATGGATTTTAAAAAAGGTGCGGTTGGGCAGTGACGTGAGTGTATCGTAATAGGCCAGTTGCAGGATTTTGTCTTTGTTGTAGGTTTCTTCCGTAATATCCAGCACGGTACCGGCGATCACATAGTCGCTGTCGCCGCGGAAACTGAATTCCGCTTCGTGTCGCAGGCGTTTGGTGGTGCCGCTGTGATCAATAAAGTTGTGTTCTATCACCAGGGACTTTTCCTGGCTTTTAATGGCCTTGTCGTAAATCTGCAGCACCCGGTTCTTTTCTTCCTGGGAAAACTTGGCGTAGATTTCGTTCAGTGTGGGGGTGCTGTCGTCGGCAAAATCCAGAACCCGCCTGAATTCCTTGGATACAAACAGCTTGCGGTCGCGGGTGTCCCAGCTCCAGCTGCCCAGTTTGGCGATACGTTCTGCGTTTTCCAGACGTGATTCCCGCTGTTCCAGGGTTTTCAGAATGGTGCTGGTACGCAGAATGTAGCGGGTGCGTTGTTCCAGAATCAGGTGGTTCAGCGGTTTGGTAATAAAGTCGGTAGCGCCGGCATCGAAGGCGCGGTTAATGGATTCTGCATCATCCAGGCCGGTCATGATCATGATAGGCACGTGTTCGCTGCCCTGCATGCTGCGGATGCGTTCGCATACTTCGTAGCCGTCCACCACCGGCATGATCAGGTCAAGCAACACCAGATCCGGCTGATAGCGGTTAAACTTGTTCAGGGCATCTTCGCCGTTGACCGCTTCAACCACGTTAAATCCGGCATCCTGCAGGGTATCCAGGGCAACAAAGCGCATCGCATCGTCGTCATCGACAATGAGCACCAAAAAGTCATTGTTGTTAATATTAATGGGTAGCACGTGCGCGATGTGTGTTGTATAAAAAGCGGGTGATAAGAAAAGTTTAGCCGGGGTTTGTGCAATAGAACAGTGGATTTATGTTAACGCATGCCGCGAATAAGAACCGGCGCACACATAACTATAGGCTATGGATTGGGGGCCTCATGTATTTACGGGTAGTCGGAGAGGCAGAAGTCGAACTGGCCGGCAGCTGGACTATCGACAGTATCATGGCGATTCAGGCAGAGAGCAAAGCTTTTGCCTGGCCGGAGGACAAATACCTGACATTGCGCTCCGGCGACCGGTTCCGGCTGGATGTATCCGGTGCCTGGCTGCTGCGGCGCCTGCTGCAATCCTTGCGGCAGCGGTACGATACCGTCAACTCTCTGGTGGAAGACCAGAATCTGCTGGGCTATCTGGATGAACTGGACGCCCGGCCCGTGGCCGCAGAGCCGGGGCGTTTCTTTCTGGTGGAGCAACTGCATTCCCTGGGGGAGTGGGTGGTGAGCGCCTGGCAGGGGCTGCTGGACTGGCTGGCCTTTGTGGGCGAAGTCTTTGTGCTGCTGCTCTACGGCGTTGCCAATCTCAAGCATTTGCGGATCAAATCCGTTTCCCGTCATGTGTACACTTCCGGTATTCAGGCCATTCCCATTGTGGCGCTGATCGCGTTTCTGATCAGTGTGGTGCTGGCCTATCAGGGGGCTACGCAGTTGCGCCAGTTCGGCGCGGATATTTATACGGTGGATCTGGTGGCGCTGTCGGTACTGCGGGAAATGGGAGTGTTGCTGACGGCCATTATGGTCGCCGGGCGCTCCGGTAGTGCCTTTGCCGCAGAAATCGGGGTAATGAAGATCAATCAGGAAGTGGATGCCATCCAGACCATGGGGATGAATCCGCTGGAAGTGCTGGTGTTGCCCCGGGTCATTGCCCTGATTATTTCCCTGCCGTTGCTGGCTTTTATTGCCGATCTGATGGGTATTGCCGGAGCGGCGGTGCTTACTTACATGCTGCTGGATATTCCCCTGGTGCAGTTTCTGGAGCGGGTCCACGGGCTGATATCCAATAATATGTGGATGTTCTGGGCGGGTATTATCAAGGCACCGGTGTTTGCGTTTTTAATTGCCGCGGTGGGTACTCGCCGCGGTATGCAGGTGAGCACATCGGCAGAAAAGGTGGGTACCTTTACCACTCAGGCGGTGGTGGAATCCATTTTTCTGGTGATTCTGGCGGATGCCCTGTTTTCCATTCTGTTTTCGCGGTTGGGTATCTGAGCGGTATGACGGATTTCCTGAAAATCGACAAGATTGTGAATCAGTTCGGCAGTCAGGTGGTTCACGATGGCGTGAGCTTTGCCATTGAGCAAGGCGAAATCCTGGGCATAGTGGGTGGTTCCGGCACCGGTAAATCCGTGTTGTTACGGACCATACTGGGGTTGCAGAAACCCAGATCCGGCGAGGTCTGGTTTCAGGGGCGCCCGCTGATCGGCTCCCATCACGAGGATCGCAGCAACCTGATGACCCAGTGGGGGGTGCTGTTTCAGAGTGGTGCCTTGTTTTCATCCCTTAACGTATCAGAAAACATTGAACTGCCCATGAAGGAGCATTTCGATCTGCCGGCGGATGTGCGCCACGAGCTGGCCACCCTGAAACTGAAAATGGTGGGCCTGCCGGAAGAGGCGGGGCAGAAGTTTCCCGCGCAGTTATCCGGCGGTATGGTGAAACGGGTGGCACTGGCCCGGGCTCTGGCGCTGGATCCCCAGGTGGTGTTTCTGGACGAGCCCACGTCCGGCCTGGATCCGATTTCCGCCGGGGAATTTGATCAGCTGTTGCGGACACTGCAGCGTGATATAGGCTTGACAGTGGTCATGATTACTCATGATATGGACAGTATTCTAACGGCCTGCGACCGCCTGGCGGTGCTGGTGGACAAGCAGGTTATTATCGATACGGTGGACCGGGTGGTGCAGAATCCGCATCCCTGGATTCAACGGTATTTTCATGGTCAACGGTCCAAGCTGGTTCGTGAATAGGTTGGTCTGAGGTTAGGATTTTATGGAACGTAACGGAAATTATATTGCGGTGGGTGCTTTTGTGTTGGTAGTGCTGGCGCTGGGGTTTTTCTGGCTGATCTGGCTCACCGGCGACGACCGCCGCTACGAAACCTATTCCATGTATTTTGAAGGCTCTGTGCTGGGCCTGTCGGAAGGATCCGAGGTGACTTATATGGGGGTGGATGTAGGCCGGGTGATGGATATCAATATTCACCCGGATTACCCGGGCATGGTGCAGGTGCTGGTGGATATTGAGGAAAACACCCCCATCCGCCCCAATACCTATGCCAGCCTGGCCATGCGCGGTGTGACCGGGCTGGTGATTATTGAGCTCACAGAAGATCCGGAATCGGTGCATCAGGGGTTTCGCAAGGATTCCCTTGGCAATAGGGAGATTTCTGTTAAGCCCTCCCTGATCAGTAAATTTGCCAAGGAATTGCCGCAGTTGTCCGGGCAGGTGTCCGCCTTGTTGCAACGGTTTAACGACTTGATGAGTGAAGACAACATGACCCATATCAGCCAGACCCTGGCCAATCTGGAAAACTTCAGCGGCAATGTGGCAAAAGACAGTGAACAGTTTGGCGTACTGATCAGCGACGCCCGGGTGGCCCTGAAGGATATGTCGGCTGCTGCGGATTCGGTGAAAACCCTGAGTGATAGTATGGGGCCACGTACCGATGAAATGATGGCCTCGGTGAATGCCGCAGCAGCGCGCGCGGATCTGGCCATGGAAGGGCTGAATAAAATCCTGAATGAAAACAATACCGGCGTTCGCCGCTTTGTGGACAATGGCCTGCCGGAACTGACGGAGCTGATTATCGATGCCCGCAGCGCGCTGAACGATATCAGTGAACTGGCCCAGACCATTAAAGAAGACCCTTCCCAGTTAATTTATCAGCCCAGGCAGGGCGGCATGGAGTTGCAACGATGAAAATATGCGTGTCTGTTTTTCTGATCATCTTTTTGTCGGCCTGCAGCTTGTCCATTCCCCAAAAGCCTTCGGCGGGCAGCATATGGCATTTCAGTCCGACACCGGCCCCGGCACAGGAAAAAAGGCCCGCAGCCATTGTCGTGGCCAAGCCATGGCTGGCATCCGGTTATGACACCAATCAGGTGCTGGTGACGATCGATAACAGTGAGCGTGATGTGCTGGCGGATGTAGCCTGGGCGGATACCCATGGTGAATGGCTGAGAAACTATTTTATCGAAGGCTTGCAGTCTTCCGGTGCCTTTACAGCCGTTTCCGGCAACCAGAACCTGCATGACAGATTGCTGTTCCTGCGGCTCTACATCTGGGATTTGTCCGTGCATTACGAAGACAGCAGCAACCGGGTAAACCCGGTGGTGAAAGCCAAGCTGGCGGTGACTGTTACCAATGGTCGCGGCCAGAAGCTGGCAGACCAGCAGATAATCGAAGCCCAGGCCCCGGTGGCCGAAAACCGGCAGACGCCTATCATGCTGGGCTTCCGTCAGGTTATAGAGGAATGTTTTAAAAAGACCAGCGAACTGCTGGCTACATTATAAAAAAGTCTCCAAAGAACCGGTTGTTTTAGGCCAAGCTGCTGAAAACAGGGCGTTTTTCAGGAAATCGGGCCTTATGGATTGTATGATGATTCTCTGATCTATACTGAAATTGTAGGTTTTTTACGCTTTTTTGGTGCGCTTCCGGAATCTTCATGCCCAAGCAGTTTATTTCCTGTTTCCTGCTCAGTCGCCTGGCCGCTCTGGCGCTGTTGTTCTGTTCATCCCTTTGGGCTGCAACGGAAGAGCCGGGTCATATCGAATTGTTTAACAGGGATTCCTACTCCGCCACTCATTATCTGTTTATTTTTCATGACGCCAGCGACGAAATGTCCATCAGGGATGTGATTGCCGCAGACGAAGCCGGAGAGTTCAGGCAAAACGTGGATGACACGCTGAATTTCGGGTTTCTCGATCATCCTGTATGGATTCGTTTTGATGCTACTTATCCTGATAACTATCCGAACACTGAACCGCATAAAGAATGGTATCTGGAAGTGGCAGCGCCGCTGCTGGATAAGGGAGTGCTCTTTCAGGTGTTTGCAGATGGCAGCATTACAGAGCGCCGCTCGGATATCTCCATGGGGTTCAGCGAGCGAGACCTGAATCATGTGTATTCCGTTTTTCCAGTGACCCTGGCATTGGGGGAAACCAGGCGATTCTATATAAAGATGCAGACATCTGGTTCCTTTTATTTTCCCATCAAGCTGTGGGAGCCCGAGGCCTATGCCGTTAAAGTGGCAGATGAAGAGTTTCTTTATGGCATGTTCTACGGCAGCATGCTTTGTATCATTATTTTCAATCTGTTGATTTATTTTTCTGTGAGGGATGTGGGCTATCTCTACTACATCGCATACCTTGCCGGTATAACCCTGTTGTTTTTTATCGATCTGGGTCATGGGGTGAACCTGTTCGACAACGGGGGAGACATTTTTCACAAAGATACACTGAATACCATTATCTGGTTTAACTGGATTGCAGTGAGTCTTTTCCTGCGAAGCTTTCTTGAAACCAAGAAAAACTATCCATTGATTGATGCTTTTCTTATCAGAATTTCTGTGGTGGCTTTTCTTTATATGATTCTTGATTTTTATATGCCCTATCAGGTATCCATTAGCTGGGGGGCGCTGGCTACTTTGGCCCTGTTTCTGGGCTTTGCTCCCATTTGTTTGTATGCGTGGCGCAACGGCAACATAAATGCCATCTACTTTCTGGCTGCCTGGGCTTTCAATATGCTGGGTTTGTCTATTTATTCGCTGATTTCACTGGGCTTTCTGCCATCCAGTACCTTGCTTGTGGCGCTGGCACCTCTCGGTATTCTGTCCGAAGCTGTGCTCCTGTCTTTTGCCCTGGCGGAGCGGGTAAAGCGAGCCCAGAGAAATATGGTAGAAGCCGATCAGCGCGCCCTGGATCACCTGTCCCGCTATCAGTCGGTATTTAATAACGCCCTGGAAGGCATTTACCAATTGTCACTGGATGGCCGCTTTATGCGGGTGAACCCGTCCATGGCAAAAAACCTGGGTTTTCAGAGTCCTCAGGATCTGATGTTTGCGGGGCCTTCAGCCGTTAATTATTGCTATACACAACCGGAATCCCAATATCAGCGACTGCTGAAGCACAAAAATCTGAAGGAAGAAATCTCCTACCATAAAAAAGACGGCAGCCTGGCCTGGGCCGATCACTCGGCGCAGCTGATCTGCGATGAGGAAGGCTTGCCCTCCCATATTGAAGGCACTTTTATCGATATCACCGAACGCAAGCGTCGTGAAGAAGCGGAAAAACAACGGGAGCAGGAAAAAGCCGAAGAAGAAATTGCCACAAAAATGGCTGCGGCAAAGACCGAGTTTCTTGCCAATATGAGCCACCAGATCCGGACACCGCTAACGTCCATTATCGGTCACAGCGAGGCCATTAAAAGCCTGAACCTGAGCGGTAGTGAAAGGGAGGATGCGATTAAAACCATTGCCCACAGCAGCGAGCATTTGCTGAGTCTGATTAACGATATTCTGGATTATTCCAAAATTGAAGCAGGCAAACTGCAACTGGAAGAGATCCCGGTCCAGCTGGAAGAATTTCTGCACCAGCTGCAGCATCGTTTTGGCTGGCAGGCGGAGCAAAAGGGGCTGAGGTTCTCCATCGATTACACCACCGATGTGCCGGCAACCATACTGTCGGATGCTGCCAGATTGCAGCATATACTGGATTGTCTGGTCAGCAACGGGATCAAGTATACCAAGCAGGGCTATGTCAAAGTGTCGGTTGCCTGGCTGGCTGAAATTGCCCAGATGCAAATACAGGTGGCGGATTCCGGGGTGGGTATGTCGGGTAAAGAGGTGACGCGGCTGTTTGATGTGTTTTCCCTCCATGATGAATCCCAGGTCAGGCATTACGGTGGTTCACGGTTAAGCATAGCCATTGCCAAAGAACTGGCCTTGCTGCTGGGTGGAGATTTGACGGTGGAAAGCGCAGAAGGTGCGGGAACGGAGTTTTGTTTGTGCTTTAAGCCGGGGTTACCCGCCAATGTCACCTGGCTGGCGCCACGACAGGGGCTGTGCCAGCCGGCAGGCAAAGACAAGGATCAGCGAAAAATTCAGCCTCCCTCTTTGTTGGGCGAGGTTCTGCTGGCTGAGGACAATAAAGTCAATCAGGCGCTTATCAGTAAAATTATCGCCAAAACCGGTGCCCGGGTAACTCTGGTGGAAAACGGTCTGCTGGCCCTGGAGCATGCCCGTGACAAAGCCTTTGATCTGATTCTGATGGATATCAATATGCCGGAAATGGATGGCCTGGAAGCGACCCGCTGCCTGCTTGCTGAAGGCATCAGCACCCCGGTGTTTGCGCTGACGGCAGAAACCGATGAAAAAGAACTGGCCAGAGCCCGCAGCAGCGGCTGCGTCGGCTGCCTCGCCAAACCGGTGGACAGGGTGGCGCTTTATCAGGTGCTTGAATCCTATCTGGAAAAACTGGCGTGATGGAAATTTGGTCTAAACTTAGTGATATCCGACCTTAAAAGGTGCGTGTATTCGCCTTTGGAAGCCTCAGGCCGTCATTTTTAGTGTAAATCGAAATTAGAGAGGCGCTTTATATTCCGTAAAGAATCTAGCGCGCTGCTATCAAGAGTATTCGAATGAGTCAGGACAACCTGGAAGAGATTGAAAACGAAGAGCTGATCAAGATCCGGCAGGGCACCTATTCCGATATCCTGTTTGTGCTGCTGCCTTTTCTTGCCATTCTGCTCCAGCGTCTGTGGACGGGTGAAGTGGAAAAAATCCTGCTGGGTTATGAGCTTTCCACCGCCTCTGCCATTCTGGGCGGGCTCAGTATTTCCAAGTTCATACAGGGGCTGGTGTCCCATCCGGTATTAAATGTTAAAAAAGACCGGCTGGTGCTGGTGATTTCCCTTACTCTGTTCTGTGTTGTGGTGCCGTCGCTGATTTTAACCATGAAGCTGGCCAGTACGGATGATGTGCCGGGCGTGATTGCCTATATTCAGCCGGTGCTGATGGTGGCGTCTGTATCGCTCTATATCAGTGCCATCCGCATAGTGAGGAATTTTGATAGTCCAGTGAGTGACAGCACCAAAGCCAGGCCCCAGGAAGCCACCCGGGATTCCCAGTCCTACTCTCTCAATCATATGATGAAAGAGGAGGCGCAAGATGAAGTCAGGGAATGAGATCCCCGCATTGCCTTAGCGATAAAACAGGGACCGGATGGATGACAGGCTGGAAGAGATTCCTGTGTTCAGCAGGGAATTATCTGGGCCTGCTGTTTTTACTGATCTGTATTCCTGTGTCTGCGAGTGCAGATTCCGCATTTCTCAGTATCGATAAGATCCAACCCAGAATGCTCGACCCCTATGCCGAGGATGACATTGTACCTTTGCGCGTGGGGGCCAGGGCAAAGCACTATCGTTTGGCACCACATGCAAAATACCTTGCGGACCCAGAAGGCCAGTTCACCATTGAGCAGGTAAGCTCCCCGGCGTTTCAGGAAAAGTTCCAGCCCCACAGCCATGAAATTTTCAATTTCGGCATTTCGCCGGAAGTTTACTGGATCAAGTTTCAGCTGGCGTTTCCTTTACAGAACCTGTCCGGCCCGCGGACAAAAGACTGGCTGGTGGAGGTGGGCCGTCCCCACCTGGATACATCCGTACTTTATGTGCCCGGGGATTCCGGCTATCGCCCCATGGTGTACGAATTCGGGGAAAAACTGTCCCGCAAGCCTTACCGCTCGCCGCTGAGTGTTTTTCCTATCGAAATCCAGGCCGGAGAAAAGCACACCTACTATTTGAAAGTGGCCAGTGGCAATGCCCTGATTCTGCCCTTATCCCTGTGGAGTGAAGTGGCCTTTGTGGAGAAAACCACAAAGCAGGAATACCTGTATGGTGGTTTTTTTGGTGCCATGCTGATTCTGGTTTTTTATAACCTGTGTCTTTATTTTTCCGTATCTGAAAAAGTGTATCTGTATTTTTCGCTGACCTTCCTGGGGTTTACGGTGTTCCAGTTTCTGGAGGCCGGCCATGGCTTTACGCTGTTTGGAGACAATATCGCCTGGCTTTCCAAATCCATACAGCCTTATGTGCTCTGGTTTACCTGGGCCATGCTGATTTTATTCAGCCGGCATTTTCTGGATACGCCACGGCGTTATCCCGCCTTTGACTTTGTTTTGCGTATGCTGCTGGTGGTGGAGTGCATTCATGCGTTGCTGAGTTTTACCGTTGAGTTTTACCTCACCCAGTTATGGTTGTCGGGCTTTTCCATTTTCGTCATGGTGATTGTGGCTACCTTTGGTTACGCCATCTGGCGTAAAGGTAATCCCAGTGCCCTGTTGTTTTTGCTGTCATGGCTGGTGGGGATTGCCGGTGGCATTACTTATACGCTGGTGTTACTGGCGATACTGCCGGCGACTTATCTGGCTGTTTTTGCTGCGCCTGTTGGCGTGCTCACCAGTTCCATTCTGTTGTCTTACGCTCTGGCGGATCGTATTCGCCGCATGCGTAACCAGACTCTGGATGCCAACAAGAAAGCGGTAACCAGTCTGTCCCGTTATCAGTCGTTGTTTAACAATGCCATTGAAGGTATGTACCGGCTTTCCACGCAGGGCAATATTGTCAGCGCCAATCCGGCCCTTGCCAGAATGCTGGGATTTGATTCGGTCGACAATCTGATGGCAAAGGGCAGGCAGGCACTGGAAAGAATGTATCCCGACTGGCAGCCAATGATCGAAACCCTGTCCCGTGATGGCCGGTTTCGCAAGGAACTGGTTTACCAGGATATGAGCGGTCGGCAGCGCTGGGCCAGCCATACTGCCCAGGTGATTCGGGATGACAACGGAAACCCCAGTCACATAGAGGGAATCTTTGTGGATATCAGTGAACGGGTTGAGCGGGAACAGGCAGAAAAAGAACGGGAAAAAGCCCGCCTGGAGAAAGAGATGGCGGCGGCGTCTGCTCAGGCCAAGAGCGCCTTTCTGGCCAATATGAGCCACGAAATACGGACACCTTTAACGGCCATTATCGGCTACAGTGAGGTGCTGTCCGATCCCGCGCTCGCTGACCGGGAGGCCGAGCAGTCGCTGGATACCGTGATTCGCAGTGGCCATCATTTACTGGAGCTGATCAACGATATTCTGGATTTTTCCCGAATCGAAGCGCAACAGCTGGAAGTGCAGCGTCAGCCGGTGGATCTGTTGCTGCTGCTCAAGGATGTGGAATCCTATTTTCTGCTCAAGGCGGAGGAAAAAGGGATCAGCTTCAGGGTGGATTACCGGATTCCCCTTCCTTCTCATATTTATGCAGATCAGACCCGGTTAAAGCAGATTCTGCTGAACCTGTGCAGTAACGCGATTAAGTTTACGGAGCAGGGCGGGGTGACTGTGCGGGTGTCCTGGGATGACAGCCAACAACAAATGGCGTTTGCCGTGATTGATACCGGCATTGGTTTGAGCGAGGCGCAGCGCGGGCGTTTGTTTCAGGCGTTCAGCCAGGCAGAAGCCTCCACCACCCGGCAGTTTGGCGGCACCGGCCTGGGGCTGGTCATTTCCCGGCAGCTGGCGGAATTGATGGGCGGTACGATTGAGGTAACCAGCAAGCCGGGCGAGGGCAGTTGCTTCACCGCCACTGTGGGCGGCGGCGTGCCCGAAAATGCCAGCTGGATACAGGGTGAGTCGGATATCCGGGTTTCCGATGACGCTGCCTGGCAGGATGAACTGGAAGTACCTGTGTTGCGTGGCAGAATTCTGGTGGCAGAGGATAACCCTGAAAACCAGACACTGATCCGCTTGCTGCTTTATAAAACCGGTGCTGAGGCGGTGTTTGTGGACAACGGCTTTAAAGCGCTGGAACAGGTACAGCGGCATGCCTATGACCTGGTGATCATGGATATGCACATGCCGGTGATGAATGGTATGGATGCCACCCGTGCCATTCGCAAACTGGGAAATCAGATTCCGGTCATTGCGGTGAGTGCGGGTGTCATGGAAGAAGATATCAGCGCCTACGAGGCCAGCGGCTGCACCGAGATTATTGCCAAGCCTATCGATCGGGCGCTTTTTTACCAGGCTATCAGGCGTTACCTGGAACCGGAACAAATCAGCAACCAGGGGCGTTCTGCCTTGTAGCTTTATCAGTGGTGTCCCTAGTCCATTTGGAATAATTCATTCCTGCATTCATATTGTTGGCCGAAAATGTCAATGCAAAAACTTGCATAATTTTCTACTGTTATCGGGTATGGTACGAAAGTGCCATCACTAGATGCACTGTTCATAATAACAACACACAAATACTGACACAGTCTGACACGGGTAGTTCAGTGTCGCACAGGAGAAGGGGGAGAGTATCCATGTGGCCGCGCCAATCTGAATCGGGCAATGGTTCCATTGTTCGTCGTGGTTTTTTTATTTTATGCGCCTTATGTTTTTCGTTGTTCGGTCAGCTCGCACAAGCGGAAGTCTGGGATTACGATAATGTCGTGACCCTGGAGCCGGGCCCGGATGTGCCGTTCCAGTTAAAAGAGCTGTTTCTTACGGTTCAGCCCGGTACCGTTATTGAATTGCCGGAAGGCTTCTACGAGTTCGACGATGAACTGATTCTTAACCAGTCCCATGTCACCATTCGCGGTAAGGGCATGGATAAAACCATTCTCTCTTTCAAGAATCAGCCGGCAGGTGCTGAAGGTATTCTGGTGCAGGGTGATGCGTTTGCCGCCATTGACTTTGCCATTGAAGATACCAAAGGTGATGGCCTCAAAATCGAAAACGCCCGGGGCGTCATGATTCATGGCGTGCGGGTTGAGTGGACCAACGGACCGGATGAGAGCAACGGTGCCTACGCCTTTTATCCGATCAACTGTGAGCAGGTGCTGATTGAAGACAGCGTGGCCATTGGCGCTTCGGATGCCGGTATTTATGTGGGCCAGTCAAAGGAAATTATTGTTCGCCGTAACCGCGCCGAATATAACGTGGCCGGCATCGAGATAGAAAACTCCATTAACGCCGACGTGTATGAAAACCTGGCCACCAACAACACCGGTGGTATTCTGGTGTTTGATATGCCCAACCTGCCTCAGGCCGGTCACCATACCCGTGTTTTCCGCAACCGCTCGGTATCCAACAACACGCGCAATTTTGCGCCTGCCGGCAACATTGTTGGCAAGGTGCCCACCGGTACCGGCGTGATGGTGCTGTCCACTGACTGGGTTCATGTGTTCGATAACGAGATCACCGATAACAACACCGTTAACTTTACCTCGGTCAGTTTTAAATCCATTTCCATTCTTGACGATACACCGCTGCCGGATGGTTACGATCCTTATCCGGAGCACATCTATGTGTATGATAACCTGATGGATAAAAACTTCCGTTGGTATGTGGACAGCAGCGATTTCAGCATCCTGGTGAACCTGCTGTTCCTGCTGGCCGGCAAGCCCATGACAGACTCCATTACCGATGGTTTTACCCGCAGTGGTATTGCCGATGCCGACTGGTGTTTCCAGGATAACCGCCATCTTGATGGTTCCCTCGCCACTTTTGGTAATCTGCATCTGGACAAGAAGCACTGGTTACTGGGCCTGCTGGGCATTCCCGGTTTGCCGGCCAGAACCGGTTACCCGGCGGAAACCAACTGCACCCAGCCTGGCTTTGGCCCGGTAGAAATGGACTTTACCGTATTTGAAAATGTGCCGGATCCGGATGATGAATACACGGATGAAGAGATTGCTGCCATCTGTGCCGGTGGCGATGCCGCTACTGTTAACTGGGGCGCCTATATTGTTGACTGTCCGACTCTGTCCGGCTATCGCCTGTTCAAGGAGCATGATCCTCGCGGTGAACCCAATACGCTGCGGGCGGCTCCCTATGATCTGACCACGCCTTTGTTCAGCGATTATGCCACCAAGGACCGGGTGATCTTTGTGCCCGAAGGCACCGCCATTGAATACAATGCCGAGACCCATCTGGCATTCCCGGTGGGTTCTATCATCGCTAAAACCTTCACCCTGCCGTTGGCAACCGGCGTGGATAAAGTGGTGGAAACCCGCTTGTTTATTCACCGTGATGATGGCTGGTTTGGTGTTACCTACATCTGGGAAGACGATATGTCGGAAGCCTATCTGGCTTACGGTGGTGGTGAGTACAACGGTCAGATTCTGGATCCGGATGGCAACATAGTCACCGTGAACTACCGTATACCCAACATGAATCAGTGTACCAACTGCCACGGTGCCCGGCCGTCGAAAGATGACAGCTTTGCCAACCGGCCCATCGGTCCCAAGGCGCGCTTTCTCAACATGCCCTATGATTACGGTAATGTCTATGCCAACCAGCTGGATCACTGGTCCAACCTGGGGCTGTTAACCGGCGCGCCGGATCCTTCTGAGGCACCCCGTTTGCCTGTATGGAATGATCCAACCGACGGTACGCAGGAAGCCCGTGCCCGTACCTATCTGGAAATCAACTGCGCTCATTGTCACAGTGCCGAAGGTCGTGCGCAGTCCACTGGCCTGCACCTGATAGCGGATGCACCGCTGGATGCCACCTTTGGCCTGTGCAAACCGCCGGTTGCCGCAGGTACCGGGTCCGGTGGACTCAAGTGGGATATTTTCCCCGGCGATGCAGACGAATCCATTGTGGTTTACCGCATGGAATCCAATGATCCGGCGGTACGTATGCCGGAACTGGGCCGCAGTGTTGTACACACCCAGGGTAATCAACTGGTGAAAGACTGGATTAACGGAATGACAGGCGGGTGTGAAACGCCGGAATAGTCATCGTTAATTAAGGTTAGAACCTGAAAATAAAAAGCCGCGCTTGGGATATTTGAATACAAGCGCGGCTTTTTTATTGGGGGTGTAACAGTTGGTACAACTGACGATACCAGGCGCTGAAAGACCGGTAATTGTCAGGATATGAGATTCTTGATCTATGCGGGCATCCCCGACCAGCTGCGGGTATCCACTGGCCCTTCAGCAACCGTTACGCGCACAGGAATGCCGGTAAGGTGAGCCATTCCTGACACCGGCTCAACCGCTTCCGGGCCGTCTGCGGCCAGCAGGTTGACATTCACACCCGCCAGCTTGCTGGCAACACTCAAACCGCGGGCGTGCTGATGGCCCCAACCATGCTGCATGGCGGCGCTGCCGGGTTTTACATCTTTTGTCAGGCGTGCAGGAAGGCGGACACTGGCGGTTTCAGAGCTAACGTCCACCACGGTGTTTTCCTGTATGCCCAGTTTTTCGGCATCTTGCGGATGAAGGTAAAGAAAATTGCTCTGGAATTTTTCGCTGGCCGTGAGGGCTTCAATATTTTGCGTCCAGGAGTTGTGGGTGCTATGCACCCGCTTTGATATCAGGCGTAACAGGCCCTGCTGTTTTACTTTCATTTCGCTGGTAAAAATAGCGGGCAATTTGCCAGCGGATTCCATTAAAGGTGCCGGCGCCAGTTTTACTTTGCGGTCATCCCACAAGGGGCGCTTGCCAAGAAAGTCATCGGGTTGGGCGCCATCTACCGGCTTACCTTCAGCGACTTTTACCAGCTCCCTGAATTTACCCTGTTTTGCCAGCCGCAAAATCAGATCGAGGATAAAACGTTGCGGCAGACCGGGCAGGGCCTTGTTGCCAAACCGCAGGCCTTGTGCAACGCGATTCACGCCGGACATGGCTTTTAGTGTCAGTTGCAATCCCTTTTCGCCGAACAGACTCACGCCACAGGCTTCGGCCAGGTCAAAGTAGATACTGGCTTCATCGCGCTGTTCCGCCTGAGGCGGTACCACGGCCTCGGTGGCTGCCAGATAGGGTTTTGATTGCATTCCCAGAAACAGTGGGAAAACAAAAGGCAGGTCGGGACGTTGCAACGGGGACGTGGCGGGCAGTACGTAATGGGCCAGGCTGGCGGTTTCGTTCATATAGATATCCGTTACCACCAGCAATTCAAGGGATTCAAAGGCTTCCCGTAGGCGTGCACCGTTTGCCATGGTCATCAGCGGGTTGCCGCCGGTCACGAACATAGCCTTTATCTGATCTTTTCCGGGCGTCAGAATTTCATCTGCCAGAATGGCACCGGGGAATCCGCCGTTCAGTTCACGAAAGCCACCAATGCGGGAACGCTTTTCCCGGTTAAACAGGCCGTTCTTTTTGGCAAATTCGGGAAAATCAAAAATCCCCCGTCCTACCAGGGTGCCGCCTTTGCGGTCCAGGTTGCCGGTGACAGCATTAATCACTTCCGCGAGCCAGTGGGCCAGGGTGCCGTGCCGGCCCATGCCCAGTCCGGTACCGGTGACAATAGCGGCGCCATCGGCAATCAAATAGTCGCTTACCATCTGGCGCAATCGGTCGGGCTCAATATCCGTCAGGGGAGCGGTGATTTCCGCCGGCCAGTCGGCTACCAGTGTTTTGATCTCTTCCAGCCCGCTCATGTGCTGACTGACGGCCGCCTTATCAATGGCATCCCTGGCAAAGATCTCGTTCAAAAATGACAGGAAGAAAAACACATCCGCATTGGGTTGAATGGCTTGAAAATCATCGGCCACCCGTGCTGTTTCGTTGTAGCGGGGGTCAACCACCATGATGCGTCCACCCCGTTTGCGGATTTCCTTTAAACGTTTTACCGGATGGGCTACCTGCAAAAAGGTCCATTTTGATACCACCGGATTGGTGCCCACAAACATCAGGTAGTTAATGTTATCCAGATCAGGAAACGGCTGGAAAAAAGGAAAGCCGTACATTTCACTGGCAGAGGCAAACCGGTTGGCACAATCCTGGGTGGCGGATGAAAACATATTGTGCGATCCGATGCCCTGCATAAAACCTTCTGCAAAGATAGGGTGCAGAATGCTGAAGCCGGCAGCCGTACCCACATACATGGAGATAGCCTGGGGTGACACCGCTGTGAGTGATTTTACCTTGTTGCCTATTTCCGCCAGTGCCTGTTTCCAGCTGATGCGAACGTAGTCATTTCCCACCCGTTTAAGCGGGTATTCAAGGCGATCCGGCGAGTCATACATGCTGTGCTGGTGCAGGCCCTTCATGCAGGAAAATCCCAGCGTGCCGATATGATCCCGATTGGGTTCAATGCGGGTAATGCGGCCATCTTCCAGGTGGGTGACCAGGCCGCAGGAGGCTTCACATATCCTGCAAAAGGTGGTTTTGGTTTCGGTAACGGGTATGTGGTTGTTCTTGTTATTCATAAGCTTGCCGATGCCCCGGAATGTGAAATCAGGTATACGCTGTATGCCGCTGTTTACACAAAACATAAAGTAGTTTATGTTTTGTGTAAAGGGGTGTCCCGACGAGCGGGCGATTCTCCCGTGAAAAAGGAAGGCAGTAAAACCAATGGCAAAAGTAACCCGGGACGACTGGCTGCAGGCCGCCAGAGACATACTCATAGAAGGGGGCTTTGCCCAGCTGACACTGGAGAATCTTCTGTCCCGGCTGGGAGTTACTCACGGTTCCTTTTACCACCATTTTAAAAATCGCCAGGCACTGACCGAGGCGGTGCTGAAGCAGTGGCGCAAGGAAATGACGCTGGATGTGGTAGCCACTGCCAACCGTATCGGAGATGTGGACGAAAGGGCCCGTTCCCTGATTCAGCTGGGTAAAAGCTTTACCGATCAGACTCAGCTGGAAATCGCTTTCCGTTCTCAGGCGCGGGTGGACCCCATGGTGTGGGAATACGTACAGGAAGTGGATGAGTTGCGTATTAAAAACTGTACCGAAATGGCCAGGGCCATTTTTGGTGACAATGAAAGGGCGATCACCCTGGGGAAACTGGCCCATGCCATCTTTGTGGGCAGTCAGCAGATGATACCGTCGTTTACCGAGCAGGAATCAGAGGCCATGTATTTTGAGCTGATGAACCTGGTACTCAATAATAAAAACATAAAGTGAGTCATGTTTTATGAATGCGAAAGACCTGAAACCTGTTTTTATTGCCTACCTGGTGGCGATTGCCGCGGGGGCATTGACCCTGGCCATTATGGACAGCCATATCCTGTGGGAAACCCTGGTGGCGGATCTGGTGGCAACCCTGGTGATTTTTGCCTACAGCCGCATGTACAAAAACTCCAGTTTTTATGATGCCTACTGGAGCGTGATTCCGCCGTTGATTGTGGTGTATTGGGGATTTTTTAACGGCGCTGAACAGGTGGACCCGGTGCGTCAGTCACTGGTTCTGATTCTGGTGTGGTTGTGGGGAATCCGGCTTACTGCCAACTGGGCAAGCCATTGGGACGGCTTGCATCACGAAGACTGGCGCTATGGCCCCATCAAGGAACAGGCCGGCCGCTGGAACCTGTTGGCGGATTTCGGCGGGATTCATTTGTTCCCCACCATGATTGTGTTTGCAGCCTGCCTGCCACTCTATGCCGCCATGACAATCGGTGAGCGACCTTTTAACTGGCTTGACTGGGTTGCCTTTGCGGTCACAGCCGGCGCTATCCTGATTGAAATGGTATCGGATATTCAGCTGCATGGGTTTGTTGCCAATAAAAAGCCCGGCGAGATTATGCAAACAGGACTTTGGCGTTATTCACGGCACCCCAATTATTTTGGTGAAATGAGTTTCTGGTTTGGTCTGATGCTGTTTGGCCTGGCTGCCCATCCGGCTGGCTGGTGGTGGATTATGCCCGGCGCGATTGCCATGGCGGTTATGTTTTTCACGGTCAGTATTCCGCTAATGGACAAACGCAGTGTGGAACGCCGCCCGGAATATGCGGATCATATGCGCCGGGTGTCGGCCATTATTCCCTGGTTTTCCAGGGCTTAAAAAACATGGCGACCGGGCCGCGTCCAAAAGTGCTGATTGCCGGAATGGGGGATACCGGCTTGCTGGTGGCGATTCACCTCAGCAAGCAGTTCGATATTATTGGTGTTTCCCCCAAGCCCTGTCTGGTCAGCGGTCAGGAGCTGGGTACCCGTTTGACCCGCCCAACACAATGGAAGCGGAATTACCTGATGGATTTTTCTGCCTACCAGGGGCTGAAAGGCGTCACTATTCTGCAAGGCAAAATAAAATCGCTGGATACGGATCAGCAGCTTGCAGAAATCAGGCTGGCATCCGGAGAGCGCCATCAACAACCTTACGATATGCTGGTGATTGCTTCCGGTGTCAGTAACGGTTTCTGGCGTACGCCGGCAGTGGAAAGCCGGCAAAGCATAGAGCAGGGTATATCCCGTTACTCATCCCGGCTGATAATGTCCGATTCTGTGGCGGTGATTGGTGGCGGGCCTACCGGCGTTAGTGTCGCATCCAACCTTAAGGAAGTTTGCCCGGATTGCCGGGTGGATCTGTTTTTTACCCGGGAATTACCCTTGCCCGGATACCACCCCAAAACCCGGCGTAAGATTGCACGTAAATTACAGGCCCAAGGCGTTGGATTGCATCCCCATCACCGTGCCCGGATTCCTGAAGCGCCGCCCGGTGAATTTACTACCGGGCCGGTGACATGGGAATCCGGCCAGCTGCCCTTTACCGCTGAAACCGTGCTGTGGGCCACAGGCAATCTGCTACCGAACAATGAATTCCTTCCCGAACAAATGCTGGATGAAAAAGGCTTTGTAAAAACTGATTCTCACCTGCGGGTGCCCGGGTTTGCCAATACCTTTGCTGTGGGCGATATCGCTGCCACGGATCCCAATCGCAGTTCGGCCAGAAACGGGGGCTATCTGGTGCTTGCCAACAATATCGACGCGCACTGGCATAACAGGCCCCGTAAGCTGAAAACCTTTCATGCCAGCCCCTATCGCTGGGGCTCCATTCTGGGTGTACAGGAAGAGGGCATGCAGGTATTTACGCCCACTGGTGGCAATGTGCGGGTGCCGCGCTGGTGGGTGTGGAATCTTCTGTTCCCGGTATTTGTGTGGCGAATGATTTACCGGGGGGTGAACCGCCGGATATGAGCCTGCCGGAGCCCGTTTATTTGTACCAAATCCTGCTTCAGATGTATTGACGTGGCGTCAAACTGCTTTTATGGTATACGATGTATACTAAATTGCCGCCGGATCAAACTACAACAAGAAGGAGATGATCCCGATGTCTGAAGCTCCCCAATTACCGCCGATTCCCAAAGGAAGCAAAATCAAGCACGCGCTTAGCCTGGGAGTGGATATATGGAATAACCTCGACAGGTTTCAGGCCGAATACGGTGATTCTTTTACCCTGACCCTGCCGGGACAGGGGCCCATGGTATGGACCGGCGATCCTCAGGTGGTACGGGATACCTTTGCTCTGAAACCGGAGCAGTACAATCCTTTTGAAGTACAGATTCCCATCGATGTCGGTGAAGAATGTGTACTCTTTGAAAATTTCAAAGCCCACCAGGATTCCCGCAAAAGAATCATTCCGTCACTGGCCACCGTGCAACTGAAAAACCGCGCCACTGTGATGTTTGAAATTATCGGCGAGCACATTGATTCCTGGAAAGTGGGGGAGCGTTTTAACTTTCCCCGGGTGGTAGGAGACATGACCCTGGATATCATTTGCTACACCCTGTTCGGTTTGCGCGAAGGTGAGCGCAAGGAACGCTACAAGGAACTGATTCTGGGCTGGCTGACCACATCCACCAACGACACCATGTTCACTATCGGTTCCATTGTGGGTGCCCGCAAATTCCGTGCGAAACTCAATGCCAAATATCGCCAGCGTTCTGAAGAAGGCAAAATGGGTAACCTGAAAAAAGGTATTTTGCCCTGGAAACAGCCACTGGATTACAAAGTGCAGCTGGCTCAAATGATTCGTGAGGATGTAGTCGATATCCGGGCCCGCATGGACGACAGCGAATCCCATATGCTGTCGGTGTTTGCCCGTGCCATTTACGACGATGGCGAGTTTCTGGAAATGGAAAAAGTCATTTCCGAATGTATAGCCATGATGGTAGCTGGACATGAAACCAGTGCTGCCACCTCGGCCTGGATGATTATCTGGATGCTGAAGCGTCCGGCAACGGTTCAGAAAGTTCGCGAGGAAATTGCGGCCTCGGTGAAAAAAGAGGGGCGTTATGATCCGTTGATCATCAGTGAGCTGCCCTACGTGACTGCCTGCCTGAACGAGTCCCAACGGTTGTCGCCTTCGGCACCGGCCACGGTGCGCTGGTTGACTCAGGATACTCAGTTGGGCAAGTGGCTGATGCCCGCGGGAACCTGTATCGCGCCCTGTATGTATCTGACCCAGCGGCGCAAGGATGTTTATGGCGAGGATGCTCTGGAATACCGTCCGGAGCGCTGGCTGGACGGTAGTTGCAAACCCAAGCCCTGGGAGTTCTTCCCCTTTGGTGGCGGCCGCCGCGCCTGTGCCGGCATGGCGCAGGCACGCCAGCAGTTGCGTATCATCATTGCCGAGATTGCCCGTCGGGTGGATTTTGAATCCAAAGAGGATTATATCCATTCCGATAAAATGCCCACACCGAGGTTGGTGGGTGGTCAGACAGAACCCAAAGACGGCGTATGGGTGACGGTGAAAGCAGTGCATCCGGCTGATGCGGGTCTGGAGTCACTGAAAGAATCTGCCTGATCGGACGGTTCAATAGTGCGATCATTGAAACCTTTCTGATACGTCACAATCCCGCGGCAGACAGCTTGTCTGCCGCGGGATTTTTGCATGTTCCCTTGTTGTTGTTTTTTTTGATAGGTGTATCAGTCGATCTCTGATTACTTTTGCTTTGTTTGCTGTGAGACAAAAAACGTAATATGTCTTGATGTATCAAAAAACAGGTGCTACGTTTGTGTTTACCTAAATTCATAACCACAAAAAACCACTCCTTGAACAGGAGAATTTAGGGGAAACCATGAATAATAAATCCAAGAACCTCACACACCTTTACACTGTCGCCACAGCATTAGGGGGATTCTGTCTTACCTTCCTGATCAGTTCTGCGGCGTTCTCATCCAACCATTTCGTGTTTGATGATGATCCTGATGCACTCCTGGGAAGTAGTCGGGGAGGGCTGGCCATATGGGATTACTGCTATGGCAAAAGCGATGATGCCCTGGTGCCCGTTGATCCCCGTTCGCTGGTACAGCCTGGCGTTAACGAAGGCAAGGCAGTTCACTTTAACGCCTTCTGGAAAGACTGCCATGTGGACCCGGAAGCCGTGAATGAAGTGGGTACGCCGGAAACCTGCGGTGAGTTGCGCGCCCAGTTCTATCGTGGCGAGGAGTTGATGGACACCGGCAGCCCCGGCGTATCGGCGTTGTTTGCCGGGTCCAATTACCGGGCACCAGAGGCCGTGTGGGGTATTTCTGTTTTCCCTGCCCGGCAATACAACAAACTCTGGCGCATCTGGGGCGGGTATTCGGATCGCCCGGATAACTTTGATCAGCTGGTGGCGGAGCGTTACGGTTCCGGCATGTCCGAGGGTCGCAACCCCTATCCTCTGCCTGATGAAGACCCTAACCTCACAAATGGAGGCAGTGGTCAGCTACCGGAAATGTTCACCCAGATGCGCAATCCTGACGGCAGCTGGAGTGGTCGTATCGGCGTTACCTGCCATGGTTGCCACAGTGGCGTGGTGGGCTCGAAAGAAGACGCGGATGATCTGGGTTTTCTTTTTGGCGGTTCCAGCGCTACCGATCTGAATCTGTTTTTGCGGGATATGTTGCCACTGGGTTATCTGGCCTCTGGTGTTACCCCGTTGAACCTGACCCAGGTACGCGGTACCAATAATGCCAGTGCCGTGAACATCGCTTTTATCTTCCCGGAAGATGGCTTGCCGGCGATTCCTGATGTGCTGGGTATTATCGGTTCCGGTTCCACCGGCAGCATGGATTCCCCTCCCTGGTGGAATATGGGGCATCGCCCGGTGAAGTTTGTTGATGGTCTGTTTCCCATGGATGCACCCCGGGTAGACGCGGTATTTTATTCGCCATTCACCGGCCTGTTCGGGTCCTTTACCGGTAATGTGGGCGATAAAGCCCGTGACTGGATGCGCGAGCATGGACCTGATATGAACCGCTGGGTTGAAGGGTTGAAAGCACCGGCCTATCCCTATCCGGTGGATGAAGAGCTTGCCCGGGAGGGGGCAGTATTGTTTCATGAGCTGGATCTGTGGGCACCGGAGCGTAACAATCCAGTTGAGGTGCCCCCGGGTAATGGTTCCTGTGCCAGTTGCCATGGCGCCTACGCGCCCCGCTATGTGAATAATCCCGAGTTTCTGGATTACCCTGAGCTGGAAGGTATGGCGTCTTATATCGTGCCACTGGATATTATTGGCACCGATCCGCGCCGTGCACTGACCAATAACGAGTCCATGCTCAGGGCCGGTTCGCGTAATTTCTTTGGCTATCCTCCCACCAAGTACACCGAGCAGGATTGTGGTCCGCAAAACCAGAAACGCTTGCGGGGTGATCGTGAACTGGGGTATCTGGCGCAGCCGCTCTATGGTGTATGGGCATCGGCCCCGTACTTCCATAATGGCTCGGTTCCCAATGTCTGGGAGGTGTTAAAGCCGGAAGATCGCAAGCCTATCTGGGAACGGGTTTCAGCGCCCAGGCCGGAAGGTGTGGAAGGCGTCGCCGTGATGGGGTTTGATACCAATCTGGAAAGAGCGTTTGATACCGAGAAGCTCGGTTGGTTTTATAACGAAGTGGACTGCGAGAAACGTTCGCCCATGTTGTTCCCGGGGATTACCTGCAGCACCCGGGATAAATATGCTGAACCCTGGCCCATGAAAATCTTTAAAGCGATTTTCGGTAATATACTGGCGGCCTGGAATGTTATTTTTCCGCCCGCCATTACCAATGAGCAAATCGAAAATCGCAAGATCTATAACACGCACCTTTACAGCCAGGGTAATCAGGGCCATGAGTTCACTTCGGTATTAACCGATGAGGAACGCTATGCCATTATTGAGTACCTTAAAACCCTGTAAGGGGAGTCTTGCGGCATTGCTTTAAAAGGTAAGGTCTTTCATAAAAAAACGGTAACGCCTGAACATGGGCGTTACCGTTTTTTAATTTTGCTTGAAATAGCCAATCGGCGTGGAGTTGGGTGGTGGCCAGGGATCAGAAGCGCCGGTTACTTCTCAATTTTCATGTTGGCGGCTTTCCAGCCCTGCATATCACCTTTCAGGTGATACAGGTTTTCAAATCCCTTCTCCGTCAGCTCACTTTCGGCCATTCCGGCCCGGCGCCCGCTATGACAATAAAGTAACAGGTCCTTGCCTTTCAGATCTGCCAGCCTATCCGCATGTTCATCCAGTTTATTGTGAGGCATATTGATGGCACCGGGTACATGGCCTGCCGCGTACTCCTCGGGGCTGCGCACATCAATAACTACCACCTGTTGATTCTGGATCTTGCGCAGGGCCTCGGCCTGATCCCACTCGCCGGCGAAATCGGCATGGGCGGCTGTAGCGGACAGGGTGCCCAGAGCGATGGCAAACAGGGTGGCGCGGGTTGATTTGGCAGTGAGCATAGTAATTCTCCCGGATGAAACGACAGTCTCTATAAATGGCCAATCAGAAAATAGCCAATCAGACGGACCGCCGTCAAGCGGTCCGGGAGTTGTGGAGGATATCCTTTACAGGGCAGTTATACAGCAGTGGATTTGCTGCTTTCCCGGCGCTCCTGTTCCTGATCGGAACGCAACACAAAAGACAGGGCTTCTTTCCGGGAGGAGTCCGATGGCACCCGGCGGGCACCGGGCTCCGCAGCAATTTCAGGCCTGGCTTTGTGATTGGCCACAAATACCTTCAGCAGTGCGATGGCGCATCCCAGGAACAGGCCCAGCATCAGTCCCAGCACCGCAATCAGGGTTCTACGCGGACTGATACGGGTGTGGGGGACGGTGGGGGATTTCTGAAAAGCCATCAGGTCCACGACACCGGTGTTAAGCTGAACAGCTTTGATGCTTTCCAGTCTGGCTTTAAGCTCGGCAACGCCGGGGGTAAAGGCTTCCAACTCCTTGCGACTTTCCAGCATCTCGATACGGGAATTCAGGAATTTGTAGCCTAGCAGGTGCGTGGAGGGATCGTCCTTTGCCAGGCCATCGTAGGTTGTATTGTCCACAATAAGGGGCTCTTCAATCCCCATGTTAGTGGCCATTCTGGCTGATTCCCGTAGCCGGCTGATTTCGTTACTGATCCTCATAGCCTTGGCGTCAATCAGTAGTTCGATTTCTTTCTGAAAGGTTTTCTGGGCAAATTCCAGTTCCGCCAGGTAATCTTCGCGAATGCTGAGCAGTGTCTGTTCGTTCATAAAATTGAGAAAGCTGCTGAGTACGCGATAGGCTTCCTCCGGCGTCTCACTGGAGAAGCTCACCTGTATATGATCGTGGCTGACATTACGGCCCTTATCGTTGCGGTTTACGCTGAGTTTGCGGGAGAAGCTTTCGAAGGCTTTCTGGCGTTCTGCATCTGTGAGGGGCAGTCCGGATTCCTCCGGGGCGATATTCTCAAGATAAAAACGCTTCTGCAGGTCCTGATTGATCATGGTCTTGAACAGGCGCATATACTCCTGTTCCGGTTCCAGAGCATAAAGCCCGGCAGCCCCGTCAATCCGGTTTAGGGTGGACTGGGTGGGCATGCCGATCATGGCAGAGGCCTGAAACTTGGGTGTGGCCAGCATTCCGTAGGCAATGGCACAAAGAGTACACAATGCGGTGATCCCGGCGATCAGCCAGAGATTCTTCTTGAGTGCTGCCAGCAGTTCAAAAAGATCGATCTCATCATCACGCAGGAGTAAGCCATGACCATCCTGGTGTTGTTTCATATAGTGTCCCATCTGCGCCACCTGATATTGATAGACTAATCAGCGCCCCCAAAGCGCATAATTTCGGGAGATGCTATCAAAATTCGATCAGGGCGGCCATTGATTAATGACTCCCGGAAATCCCCGGCTGCAGGCCACTTTGACCTGAAATGCCAACCAGGTGTCCTCCAGGGTCAATATTCCGTTGCCTGCCCGTGATATTTTCCTATACATTGTAAACCGCACGAAAGTACCAGATGAGCGATAGACCCAAATAAAACAATAACAATGGTTATTCCTATGCGCGCTTTGATTCTTGCCCTGTGTGGCATTGCCGTTCAGGTTCTCTCTCAGGCAGCTGTCGCCTTGCCGGCTGATTTTTCCCACTATTTTCGGGAACGCCAGCAACTGGCTCAGGCTCATGTACTCGATAATCTGGAGGGTATCTCCAGAAACATCTACGGCCAGCTGGTAAGGTTCGAAACCGGCGTGGGGCCTCTGGATGTTCAGGCATTTACCGAAACCATCGACAAGCTCACTGAGCGGCGAGATACCTCGGACTTTAATCTCAGCGCCCTGGTACGAATGCTTTATCAATACGGTGAGTCACCCTTGTGGGCGCAAAGTGCTTACGGACCTGATCTTAAACAGGCTATAGAAACACTGGTATTGAATTTTAAATACTGGATCGACGAGCCCGGAGTCGATCCCATGGTGTACTGGAGTGAGAACCATCAGATTCTGTTTCACTCCGCTGCCTATTTAATGGGGCAAATGTTTCCCGACCGGGTGTTTACCAATTCCGGTCTGACCGGCAAAGAACTGCAGGCCAAACACCACCCCATGCTGAATCGCTGGCTGCAACTGCGGGCCAAAGCCGGGTTTTCCGAATGGCACTCTAATAATTATTACGAGGAAGACCTGGGCCCTCTGCTGAATCTGATCGATTTTGCTGATGATCCTCAGCTGGTGCAGAACGCCGATGGCGTTGCCCAGTTGTTGTTGCTGGATATTGCCCTTTACTCCCATGGGGGCGTGTTTGGGGGCAGTCATGGCCGTACCTTTGAAAAAAACCTGGTAACGCCCGAAAATGAGTCCACCCGGGCCACGGCTCATCTGGTATTTGGCCAGGGCAGCTTTAATCGTACCGGTGGCGTTTCCTTTTCCCCTTTGTCAGTAAGCAAACATTTTTTGCCGGACCCGGCCATTGTGTTGATCGGGCGCAAAGACTGGCATGAACAGCAGGGGTTGCCTTCAGTCTGGAATGACTATTCCCGTATGGGATTTGATCCTTCCAATGCCCATGAGTTTGGTGTGAGTACTGACCCGGATAATTTTGATGATGTGATGGTCTGGTGGGGAAACGGGGGATACATACTGCCGGAAGTACTGCCCGGCACCTTTAATATGGGGGAAGCCTACAATACTTTTCAGGGCAGCGATTTCTTTCAGCCCTTTGCCGGTCTGGTGCTGTTCTGGGATCTGGGTGTGCTGGATCCGCTGTTAAAAAATCCCATCTATCTGAATGCCGCCCAGGCCATTTCCCTGCAAACCACCCATACCGTGGTTCACCACAAGCCCGACGTGATGTTGTCGGTGGCACAGGACAAGTCCAAGGGCAACCTGTCGTTCCAGAACCACGCCTGGAGCGCGGTGCTGAACGATGATATTCAGATTATCAGTAATCACCCCATGCAGGATGGTGGGTTGGGAGGCAACCTCAACTACTTTACCGGCGCTGCATCCATGCCCCGTATTGCCCAACATCAGGATGTGGCCCTGATTCTGAACAAACCCAATGCGTTATTTACTGCACTGGTTTCCCGCGAAGCGCGCACCACTCATGCCCACTGGCCGGTGGAGCGCTTTGATGAAGTTCAGCAAAAAGGCCGCTGGTATTTTGGTCGCAAGGATGAGGGGTATATCGCCCTGTACAGTTACAACCGCAGTGCCATTGCGCAGGACGGCCGCTACGTGAATCAGGAAATTATCGCTCCCGGTATTGTTAATTTGTGGATCTGTGAAATTGGCTGGGCGGGAGAAGACGGCAGCTTCGATCAGTTTGTGAAACGGGTCAGCAACCAGCGGGTGAGTTTTCAGAAGTTCTTTGGCCAGAAAGTGGTGTACGAATCAGATCAGGGACAGTTGCAGTTTTCATGGGACGGGGATTTTACGGTGGATCATCAGTGGACACCACTGACCGAAAATCCAAGGTATGACAATCCCTTTGTTAAAACAGCCTGGAAAGACGATACCTTTGTGCTGAACGCCGGTGAGCTGCAATCGGAAATCCGGTTTGATTTTAAGGAGGAGCTGTAACATGGATGTTAAAAAACGGATACCCCGCGTTTTAATCCCGCTGTTGATGTTGTTTGCGCTGACAGGTTGTGGCAGTGAGCCGTCATCAGATGCCGATCAGGCTGCTCCCGTGGAGGAACCGGTGGCACGCTCACAAACGGCCACAACCCCGCAGGCACAGACCGACTACGCGTTACAACTTGCTGTTGATCTAGCGGATACCTGGCTGGCGACGTACGAGCCCAGACAGAATGCCTGGAGCTGGGACGCCGGCGTTTTTATGATGGGTCTGATGGATCTTTACGACGTCACCGGTGACCAGCGGTATTACGACTATGCCAAAGCCTGGATCGATTATTACATTGAAAACGGTTACTTCATTACCTCATCGGATAACAGCATTCCCGGTTTTACTGCGCTGCGACTTTATGAAAATGAAGGCGATCCCAAGTATCTGCAGGTGGCTGATGATGTCTGGTATTACATCAGCGAAGTAGCCGGCAGAACCAGTGAAGGTGGCTTGAATCATCTGGGTCTGATTTCCGGTAACCAGATCTGGGTGGACTCCCTGTTTATGATCGGTCCGTTCCTGATGAAGTACGCCGACATTAAAAACATCACAGCCCCCTATGATGAATACGCTTTGCAGTTATCCGTATTCCGGAAAAACCTGCGTGACCCGGACACCGGTTTATATCGCCACATGTACGATGACACCGAAAAAACCACAAAGCCGGTGGAGCCGAATTTCTGGGGCAGGGGCAATGGCTGGGTATTTGTGGGTTATCAGGTGGCCGGTCATTATTTGCCGGCAACGGTGCAGTCCGGTCTGGGTTTTTCCATTCAGCAGGACCGTGATCATATGCTGAATACCTTGATTAACAGTCCTCAGCCAGACGGCCGCTTTCATACCATTCTGAATGCGCCGCAAACCTATCAGGAAACCAGTGCCGGTCTGCTTTATGCCTATGGCTTGTATCTGGATATGCAACTGAAAGGGCGGGTTGTTGAAGCTGAACAACGCCTGGCAGAACGCTGGATTAAGGGCGCCATTAATGAGTCCACCCGGGATGCTCTGGGTAACACCCTGTTACTGGGTACTTCCTATGGTACTTCCCCCGGCAGCCTTGAATATTATAACCAGGTGTTGAAAGGTGAAAACGTGGCTTATGGCGTGGGGCTTTATTTGCTGGCCACCAGTGCCCGGGAGCAGGTTGGGGCACTGAGCTTGTTAACCCAAAGCAACAGTGAACCTTCGGAACACTTTATTCAGCCACCGGTACCCTGCGAAGGTGTCGCCTGTGGCCGCTTTCATATCGCCCGTGGCAATTTTACCGCAGCTGTCAGGGAATTTTCCTCCGTGCCGGAAGATCCCGAGGCACGTTTTTTCCAGGCGGCGATTGAAACCGTACGCATGGGGTTTGATGCCTTCTTTCAGATTGATCGGCTGGCCGTAGGCGATATCAGTGGCGAAGAACTGATTGACTGGGTTAATCAAACCGCTTATCCGCAAGCTGACCATATCAGTGAATTGCTGGCGCCGGTGAAACAGGAATCAGCTTTCCGTGCCAGCCTGGATCGTCTGCTGATCCTGGAAAGTGGCGGTCACACTGCTATCGGTGCCCGGGAATATGATCTGGGGGAAGTCTACCTGTTTGATGCCCTGGCACAGGTCGTTACTGGTGTTGCCATGATTACCGGAGCAGATCCCTCTGTGCTTGAGTTGCAGGATCATCAGCAGGCCAGCCTCAGTCAGGCCATTATCCAGCGCGCCTGGAAACAGGATAACCAGACCCTGCAGGGGCTGATTCAAATTACGCGCGGGCTGGATTCCCTGATACTGGCGGTGGAAGTGATGGCTGAAGAAACTGACGACCAAAGCGATGATCTGGTACCGGCCAATGTGGTCAGGCTGGAAGGCACTATCAGCATTCCAGGATTATTGCTGGAAACGGATGTGCGTGATTTGCTGACAGGGCTGGGGTTGACCGAAGCGGAACTGGACAATATCAATGCGCCGGATGATCTGATTACGCTGCTGCGCACAGTGGCGTCAACACTCAAAGTGGTGGCCACGCTGCTGGATCTGGTTATCTGAATCAGAGTTGCGTGAATAAACAATCAGATCTTGCTGCGTCGCAGATCTCTAATCAGAAAGCGCGCCGGGTGAATGGCCTGTAATACATCAGCGTCGATGGGTTGTGGTTCGTCAAGCAGATAGCTGGCGATTATTTCCGCTCCCAGTAATGAGGACGTGATGCCGCGCGAGCCGTGGGCCAGATTTACATAGCAGCGGGGCAGGTACTGCCCTTGTGGATATGGCTTTTTTACCATGCCGCGGCGCAGGTCACCATAATCTTCCAGAAACCTGGCAAGGTCCGGTGCCGGGCCGATCAGTGGCAAATAATCCGGACTCTGACAGCGAAAAGCCACGCGGCCCTTGTCTTTCGGGTATGGGTTTAATGGCAATGTGTCTGATTTAACGATTTCATCATAAAGCCAGGGCACTGATTTGCTGAAACTCGCCAGGTTTTTATGGTGATCCTCCGGGTAGAATTCAGTATCACTGCAATTGGGTTGAAAGGTGGCCCCCACGCAATGAAAGCCCTGCTTGGCCGGGGTAATATAGCCATCGTAATTCAGTGCATGCTTCAGACGCTGCTGACTGGTGTCTGTGGCCGGTACATAGGTAATCTGCCCCCGAACAGAGCGCAATGGCAGATGACTGAAAGATTCAAGCCCGGTGGCACCAAAACTGTTGGCTACCACAATAACATCGGCTTCTATCCATTCTGAGTTTTGCGATTTCGGTTTCAGGCCGGCCTGCCAATGATCCTGCAGCCAATGAATATCCGTGACGGTGGTACCGTTTAAAAGACGGATGTTCGGATGGTCCAGGCATATCCGGCACCAGTCTGCCGGTGTCAGCCAGCCGCCTTTGCGCAGGAAAAATCCACCCAGGTCACTGGGAAAACCCAGCAATTCACTGCAGGCCTCTGCATCAAGCGCAGATGCAAACGATTCCGGCCATAAACCGCTTTGCAACAGTTTTTCCTGCTCCTGCGTTTCTTTTTCGCTATAGGCCAGCCGCAGTACGCCATTAAGTCCATAGTCTTTACCGGGTTCCAGATCCGAATTGGGCAAGCGCTGTTCAAGCTGATGAACAGCAAACAGGTAGGCCTTCTGATAAAAGCGGTTTTGTGGCGTATCGAAAGGGCTCAGTTTGGTAAAGGTAATGCCAACCGGGTTTCCGGATGCTTCACTGGCAATCGCCGGGTGGCGATCTGCCACCGTTACTTGCAGGCCGCGCTCTGCCAGTGCCCGGGCAGTATTGCAGCCTGCCAGGCCGGCGCCAATCACCAGAGTGGATTTAACCGGGCTGTTCTGTGGGTTGGCAATACTGAACCAGGGCGCTTTACTCACCGGAAAAAGCGCCCTGTCGGCAGAATGGTTGCTTGCTGCTTGTGCGCGTAATTGGCCCACCAGCATATCTCTTTTTTGGCCGTATCCCCGGGCTTTTTTTACGTCAAAGCCGTTGGCCTGTAATCCCCGACGCACCACGCCTGCCGCGGTAAAGGTCGCAAAGGTGGCTCCGTTGCCGCTCAGCTCAGCCATATGCTCAAACAGCCTGTCCTGCCACATGTCCGGGTTTTTGCTGGGAGCGAACCCGTCCAGATACCAGGCATCAGCACGCAGTTTCAACTGAGGCAGGGCATCCAGCACATCAGCAAACACCAGTGTCAGCCGTATGCGTAAAGCGGGGAATTCCAGCCGGTGGAAGCCGGGTACCAGTGGCGGATAAGCGGCGATCAGTTCATTGGTCAGCGAGGTCAGCTCCGGCCATTGCGCCAGGGCTTTGGCTAAATCCCCAGGTGCAATGGGGTACTTTTCGATAGATACAAAATGCAGCCAGGCGTTTTGCAGCGGGCTTTGCTGCCAGGCGTTGCAGGTGGCAAGAAAATTCAGACCGGTACCAAAACCGGTTTCCACAATGGTAAAGGCGGAGGATTCGTGATCGCGCATTTCCTGCCAGCGTTCCTCAATCCGGTTACTCTGCAAAAACACATGGCGGGTTTCTTCAAGGCCGTTGGCTCTGGAGTAATACACATCGTCAAACACGGTGGAAACCGGTGCATCCTGTTCATTCCAGGTAATGCTTGCGGTGGTCAGGGTTTCTGCAAGGTGTTGATCTTTTCCGGGGCCGGTGGTTTTACTCAAGGGAACTTCTCACTCAAGGGACTTCTCGTCGTTACACTGTATAATGGCGCATTTTATCCGTTTACCGCCAATTTCCAACCAGGCCAGCTGAAAGAACGATGGCAGGCCTCCAAGGAGTGCAAGTGATAGCCAGCGTATTGCCCGTTATAGCCCCTATTTTTATCTGCGTGGGAATTGGCTATTTATGGAAGCTGCTGAATCAGCCCTTTGATACCCAGATGGTCAGCCGCCTGGTGATGACTGTTGGTGCACCGGCGCTGATTATTTCCACCTTGTCCAAAACGCCGATCTCTATCGCCACACTTCACCACATGCTCTGGGTGGTGGGCTTGTTGCTCGGGGGCTTTTTGCTGTTGGGTGTGTTGCTCCTCTGGTTGTTTCGCCTGGATATCCGCAGCTACATAGGTACGCTGGCATTTCCCAACGTGGGCAACATGGGGCTGCCGGTCTGTCTGTTTGCCTTTGGTGAAAAAGGCCTGGCCCTGGCGTTGGCATTATTTATGGTGCTGTCGGTGGCGCACTTCTCCCTGGGGATTTTTCTGTTTGCCGGCGGCTCCATTGTGCGGGTGTTTACTTCCAATCCCATCATCTATTCCGTGGGCGCTGCGGTAGCCATGATATATACGGGTTTCGATCTGCCTTCCTGGCTGGATCGCTCCCTGGATCTGATCGGTGGTTTCACTATTCCGTTAATGCTTCTCACCCTGGGTGTGTCTCTTGCGGGATTGAAAATTACCTATCTGAAAGAAAGCATGATACTGGCCTTGCTCAGGCTGGGACTGGGTGTGGGCATTGGCTGGGCCGTGGTGGCCTTTACGGGCATAACCGGTGTAGAGCGGGGCGTCGTGCTGATTCAGGCGGCCATGCCAACGGCGGTGTTCAATTATATGTTTGCGCAACAGTATCAGCGTAATCCCCAGCAGGTTGCGGGCATGGTGCTGATATCAACCCTGCTTGGATTTATCACTTTACCCTGGCTGTTACTTTGGGCTCAGGGGCAGCTTTTTGGTTAAGGAATACCTGCAAAGATCCGGGTATGCCAAAAAGTATAGTCCGGTTATTGGCCCTTATATTCACTCGACTTCTAGGTCATTGTTTTTAGTGATTAAAAAGATATAGAAAAAGGAATTGTTCTCTAATCTTTTGGCATACGACCAACTTGGTAAAAAGTCACATTTCCGTAAGAAATCAGTTAAGGCGCTACCGAATATTACCTGAATCAGAGTACAATTGTTCGACAGTTTTCGAACGGGTGTTAATTCGAATCTGTAAACTTTTGCAACGTAAGTCTTTAATGGATATGGATTTTTCTTATGGTGTTATAAAAAGTCCGGGTTGTGGAATTGGCTAAACCAGCACTTTACATTGCGCAACAGATACTTACTAAAACTAAGTATAGTTAGTTGCAGGTTTGGACAACAATTCTGGCTAATGATGGTTTGTGCCGAAAGCTATAAAATTCCTCCACCTTCGGCAGTCAGTCACACCGTCTTTGGTCCCGGTTGGGGACACACCTAAAAGAATAATTTTAATTTCGGGGTTGATGGGTACAATGAAAACAATAATCGCAGACCATAATGGTCTTAGTCGGGAAGGTCTCAAATCTCTTTTAAATAAACTCAACGCAGGATCCGAATGTATAGAAGCTGATGACTTTCAGTCGGTCATGGGGCTTCTGGTGGAACATCATGATGTGGGGCTGCTTGTCGCAGAGCTGAAGGTGGTATCGCCCTCGGGCCTGGAAGATCTGCAGATGCTGAAAGAGCGCTGGCCTCACCTGAACATTGCGTTAATGACCGAAAGCCAGGACATTATCACCATGCGTGATGCGTTCTCTATCGGTGTAGTGGGTTACTTGCTGAAATCCGAATCTACCGTGGTGCTGGAGCAGGCGTTCAAACTGATTCTGGCCGGTGGTGTGTATGTATCGGAACGTTTTATCTGCGAACCCATGATTGAAACTGAAAACCATGTGCTGGATACACTGACACCGCGTCAGAAACAGGTGCTGGAACTGCTGGCGGACGGGCTTTCCAACAAGGAAATCGGACGTTTGCTGGCGTTGGCCGAAGGCACGGTAAAAGCGCATGTGGCTGCATTACTGAAAGTGATTGGCGTGAAAAACAGAACTCAGGCTGCAAACTGGGCACGGGACAGAAACCTGGTGTAATGTGGGAATAAACCGCTCCGGTTTGCTGAACAATAACGACACGCCAACGCAGTACTTTTATGGGTAATCTTGACAATTCGCTGGCGAATTGATTGAGCGGCCCCTGATCCTGATGAGGTCCAAAATCCGGGAACCAATGCTAAACGGCTCCCGGGTTTTAATTGGGAAAAAGAATGAAAAAGAGAGCGCATGTCACAAGCCGGGAAGGCCCGCAGTCTTATGAAGGCCGCCTGCGTTATCAGGTTGCCTCGTTACCTGGATCAATACTGAGCACGGTAGTGGCAGCTGTGCGTGCGCTTGCGTATCTTCTGCCAGCCTTGTTCTTATTCAGTCTTCCTGCCCAGGCATTCGAGGCTGCAAATACCGCCAACACGCATCACATTACCGACCAGGCAAGATCCTTTAATCTGGATAACCAGTATTTCTATTACCCCGACTCTTCCCGCCAGCTGACCATTGAAGATGTGATGCATCGTTTCAATCCGGATAACTGGCTGCTGAAAGATGGCGGCAACCTGGAATGGAAATATTCCGAAGATGCTGTCTGGTACCGGTTTGATATTCAGGCAGACAATAAAACCCCGTTGGATTATGTACTGGAAGTGGTATCACCGTTTGCCGATCGTATCGACTTCTATCACGTCAAGTATGACCAATACAGTGATCCCTTTATCTACAACTATGCAGCCGGTGGCGATCAGGTTCCAAGGGAAGAAAAATACCTGAACAGTCGCAATCCGGTGTTCCCCCTGCAACTGGAGCCGGGTTCCCGCAATACCGTTATCATGCGCCTTGAAACCACCAGTGCGCTGATTGTTCCGATTAACCTGATGGAAGAACGTACTTACCGGGAGCTGGAGGAAAAAGCCCAGGCCTATCTGGGTGTGCTGTTTGGTTTTATGTTGGTAATGGCCATTTACAATACTGTGATCTGGCTGTTTCTGCGGGAAAAAACCTTCGCCTACTATGTGTTCTATGTGTTGTTCGCTCTTGGCTATCAGATGGCCCTGACGGGTTTCGGTACACACTATATCTGGGGTGGTTCCCACTGGTTTACACAAAACGGAATTACCTTGCTGGTCTCCGCAGCCTTTATGTTTGGCGGCTTGTTCGTGATGGAATTTCTGTCACTGAAAAACAATGCACCGCGGCTCCACAGTATTGCGATTGCCATGGTGGGGGTCTATGCGGGATTTGTGGTGTTCAGCTTGTTCATGCCTGAGTCCTTCCTGGTTCCCATACTGCAGCCGCTGGGTATTATCGCCAGTATGCTGGTGCTCTTCACCGGTATTTATTTGTGGCGCCAGGGCAGTGTCTGGGCCAAGTACCTGACCATTTCCTGGGGTGTGCTGATCATTGGCACCATTACCTACACCATGATGTTGCTGGGTATTATTGAACGGAATCCTGTTACCGAGTATTTGCAATGTGCCGGTTTTGCCATTGAAGTCAGCCTGCTTTCCATTGCTCTGGCAGCCCGTATGAATCAGGAGCGCCAAGCCAAGCGATTTGCGATGGAAACCGCACTGGACCTGGCCCACCGGGTGAATACCGCCAATCAGGAAAAGCTGCTGATTCAGCGTCAGGCGAATCTGGAACTGGAAGAAAAGGTTAACCGCAAAACCATGGAGCTGCGTCAGGCTATGGACGAGTTGTCTGACGCCAATCGCCAGCTGGAAGAAATTTCCGTCAAGGATTCGTTAACCGGTTTGTACAATCGTCGTTATTTTGATGAATACTTTCCCAGTCAGTATCGCAACTGCTCGTTACTGGGCAAGCCCATATCGGTATTGGTGATTGATATCGATTACTTCAAAAAAATAAATGATGTGCACGGGCATCTGGCGGGGGATGAGTGTTTAAAAACCATCGCCAAAGTCATTACCTCAGCCGACCAGCGTGAAGACGATAAGATTATCCGCTTTGGTGGCGAGGAGTTTATTATCGTGTTGCCCAATACCAATGCTGAAGGTGCCAACAGCGTGGCAGAACGTATGCGGCAGATGGTAGAGAAAACCCTGTTTGTTACCAATGGCAGGCGCATTCCGTTAACCGTCAGTGTGGGCGTGGCTGCCCTGGTTCCCACCAGCAGCCAGCCGCCGGAATCCATTCTGATAAAAGCTGACAATGCCCTTTACGAAGCCAAACGTTCCGGTCGCAACTGCGTAAAAATCGCATCTGCCTGACAGCGCCCCTCATTCGCATTCAAAATCCAAATCGAGTATGGTAATTACTCCATATCGCAGGGAGTAATCGCCGTGTCGGAATCAGATCTTTCGCAAGCTTTACGGGATGATGTACGCCTTTTAGGTGATTTGTTAGGCAAAACCTTACGGGATCAGGAAGGGCCCTGGTTGCTGGAACTGGTAGAGGATATCCGCCAGCTGGCCAAGGATACCCGGGCAGGCAAAAAAAGCAGCACCCAGTTTTTGGTGGAAAAGCTGGCCTCGCTGGATGACAACCAGCTGATACTGGTTGCCCGCGCTTTCAGCCAGTTTTTAAACCTTTCCAACATTGCCGAGCAGTACCACCGGGTGCGCCACCGCCGCGAACGCCAGCGAGCCGGGGTACAGGTAGAAAGCACGCTGGAAGAGCTGATTCCCCGCCTGGCTAAAGAAGGCTATACCCAGCAACAGATCCACGAAACCCTGGCGCAACTCGATATCGAGTTGGTGCTAACTGCCCACCCCACTGAAGTTACCCGCCGGACCTTTATCCGCAAATACGATGAGATCAACGACAGTCTGGAAAGTCTCGACCGGTTGAAGCTGTCCCCTTATGAAAGGCATCTGGAAATTGAGCGTTTGCGTCGTGAAATTGCCGCTGCCTGGCGTACCGACGAAATCCGCAGTGAACGGCCTACACCTGTCGATGAAGCTCGCTGGGGATTTGTTACTATCGAACAAACCTTGTGGCAGGCTATTCCTGATTTTCTCCGGGAGATGGATCAGATTCTGGCAGAGCAGGGCCTGGATCCGTTGCCTATCGATACCATTCCTATCCGGTTTGCGTCCTGGATGGGGGGCGACCGCGACGGTAACCCGAATGTCACCGCTTTTGTCACTGAGCGGGTGATTCTGTTGGCACGCTGGATGGCGGTGGATCTGATCGATCGTGATATACAGGAACTGCATGGCGAGCTGTCCATGAATCAGTGCAATCAGGCGCTGCGGGAATTTATCAGCAGCGACAGCAATGAACCTTACCGGGAGCTGATGAAACAGCTGCGGTCCAGACTGGATGAGCAGCGCAACTGGCTGGAAGCCAAACTCAATCACGAACTGGTCAGCAAGGAGCAACCCGTCAAAACAGTGGATGAACTCATCGATCCACTGATGCTCTGTTACGACTCCCTCTGCGAGCTGGGTATGCGGGTGGTGGCCGACGGTTGCCTCAAGGATACCTTGCGTCGCCTGCACTGTTTTGGTCTGAATCTGGTGAAGCTGGATATTCGTCAGGAATCCACCCGCCATGCGGATGTGATCAACACCATTACCGAATACCTGAACATCGGCAGTTATCAGGACTGGAGCGAAGAACAGAAACAAGACTTTCTGCTGAAGGAGCTCACCAGCAAGCGGCCGCTGATTCCCCAGGGAATGCCGGCATCGGACGATGTGCGTGAAGTGCTGGATACCTTCGCCATGCTGGCCAAACAGCCTTACGCCGCGCTGGGGGCTTATGTGATTTCCATGGCTACCTACCCGTCGGATGTGCTTTCCGTACTGCTGCTGCAGAAAGAAGCGGGTATGAAACAGTTTATGCGGGTCGTACCTTTGTTCGAAACCCTGGACGACCTGAAAGGTGCACCGGATGCCATGCACCGGCTGCTGTCGGTTGAAGCTTACCGCGACATTATTCAGGGAGAACAGGAGGTGATGATCGGTTATTCCGATTCCGCCAAGGATGCCGGTTTTCTGGCCGCCAGCTGGCAGCAGTATCAGGCCCAGGAGCAGCTACTGGCCGTGAGTAAGGAGTTTGACGTGCACCTTACCCTGTTCCATGGTCGCGGCGGTTCTGCCAGCCGGGGAGGGGCGCCCTTTCACGAGGCGATTCTGTCCCAGCCTCCGGGTACGGTGAACGGCTCCCTGCGGGTGACCGAGCAGGGGGAAATGATCCGCTACAAATTCAGCCCCCTCGGCGTGGCGATACGTACCCTGGAAATGTTTGTGTCGGCCACCCTGGAGGCCACTCTGGCACCTCAGGATCCCCCCAAACCGGAATGGCGGGATCTGATGGACTATCTTGCCGGGAATGCCCTGCAGGCCTACCGCGGTGTGGTGCGGGAGGACGAGCGCTTTATTCCCTATTTCCGTGAAGCGACGCCGGAGCAGGAGCTGCAACGCCTGCCGCTGGGCAGCCGCCCCGCCAAGCGCAAACCCACCGGCGGCGTGGAATCCCTGCGGGCCATCCCCTGGGTATTTGCCTGGACCCAGATGCGTCTGCTGCTCACCGCCTGGCTGGGTACAGACGCTGCCCTGAAGGCGGCTTTTGGTGACGGCAAGACCTTCGCCCTGCAGGAGATGCAGCAGCAGTGGCCCTATTTCAATATGGTGATCGGCATGCTGGAAATGGTACTGGCCAAGGCCGACCCCACTATTGCCCAGTATTACGAACAGCGCCTGTCCAGCAGCGAGTACCGTTCCCTGGGGGCGGAATTGCGCTCCCGCCTGAACGAAACCATCGACCTGACCAAGGCTCTGACGGGGCATACTACCCTGTTGCAGAATAACCGTACGATTCAGGCGTCTATTCAGGTGCGCAATCCCTATCTGGATCCTCTGCATGTGCTGCAGGTGGAACTGATGCGCCGCACCCGTGAGGCAGAGGAGCGGGGCGAGCAGCCACCGGACCCGAAAGCCCTGATGATCACGGTGGCCGGCATCGCAGCGGGTATGCGCAATACCGGTTAGGTTGCAATTCCATACCACACTGGTTGTATTTTGGCTGGGGGCTTGGTTTAATCCGGGCCCTCAGCGTTATGGAACCCGGGTCAGACAATGGGGTCTGATGGGTATCCAGCCGACAGGAGTTAGAGAGTTTATGAAAGTGATTGGCCGTTATGTGGTTATGGCTGTTTTGGGGATGAGTGTGGCCGCCTGTGGGGGGAAGTCTGATCCTTCGGAGAATATTGAGAATGAGAGTGGGGTGGTGCTCAACATTTCCGGTATCGCGGAATTTGAAACATCGGATTCGCAGACTTCGGTAGCTGCGCAACAGCTGGAGCGTGTTGGCCTTTTCTTTACCAACCAGGAAAAACGTCAGACAGCATCTGACGAGATAAATATATCCAAAGTCATCAATGTTCCTTTGGACTCTACTGATGAAGATTCAGAAGAAGTTTATACCGCTATCCAGCTCGCCGGTTTCATTCAGTATATTAATAACCGGCTTTCTACCATTGATTTTGGCTGGGATACGGACGCTTCCACTTACGGTTACGATTTTGCCGTTCGCGAGCCAGGCAACCCAGACAATGAATACTGGCGGGCCTCCGAGATGCTGGACTGGTGTCTGACGCTGAATCCGGAACACTTCTCGGATGATTTCACTATCGATACAGAGTACGAGCCACCGGCCACTTTGCTGGCTGCCGAAGCCTGGGCCATGAGTGAAGATGAGCGATACCAAAGCTGTCCGTCGAATATTCGCAATCTGTTGGTAACTACCTGGATTGGAAGGGGCATGGAGGATATTCAAAACCAGTTTCCAACCACCGCTCCAGACGAGGGTGAAGATGCTCCTTCCATTGACGATATAATCGAAGCTTTGTTGCAAGACCCAAATCTTTTGATTGACGCAGTAGCGGGTGAAACAGCACAAGTGGAGTTGGTCGTCGAACTTTACATGAACGAGTTTGAACTGTTAACCGAACCTTTCGTGTTCACGGTGAATATCACTCAATTCGATTACGACACCATCAGTACGGAGTAACCCCAAACACCCGCTGTAAAATCGCCAGCTCACCATTAGCCTTTAATCGGCTGATGGTGCTGTCGAACAGCTCCGCATAATGAGCGTTATCCTTGCGAAAGCCGATGGTCAGCGGCACCTGACTTTCCTCACTGACAACACTGAACTCTGTCCCGGTAAAAAACTTCTTCATATACCAACGCCCGATCCCCTCATCCATCACCGCATACTGGCAGCGTTCTGCCACCAGACCCTGCAATTGCAGCTTTTCATCGCTGAAATCTACACGTATCAGATTGTTGGCATCCCACAGCAGATCCAGATTGGGGTAGCGATACCCCCGATGGGCACAAACATACTGGCTTTTCAGATTTGTCAGTGGCACCAGTTCCCGCTGGGATGCATCACTGGTAAAAATCACCGTACGGTAAAGCCCCAGGGGCTGGCTGAAAACGAAATCATCCGGACTGTTCACCCAGCGGTTATTCAGGATGGAGGCATCCAGCTGATTCTTTTCATAAGCAGATTCCACCCGGTTGCGTGGCATTTCCACGTAATCGACTGTAATGCCGTGGTCATCGGAAAAGTATTTCAGTAGCGTGGGAATATAACCCTGGGGAGCGGAGGGCTTGTTGCCATTAGCCCCGGCGTGGCGGTAAATATAGGGCGCATATTCCGTGTTTTCCCGGAATACCAGCCGCTTCTCGTTATCATCGGCTCTGGCTTCCTGAAAGGGACACCAGAAAACCGTCACCACAGTCACCATAAAAATCAGTGACCTGGGAGCGGACCGGATGGCGGAAAGGGATAACCAAAAATGCCTGATCATCGTAATCCCTGCTGCTTGTCATTTTTTGTTATTAGTATTTTATGCACACTACCGCATCTTCAGTGTCCACCCAAGGGTGCCGTCAGGTGCCTGTATTCAGTGCCTATTATTTATTCTCTAAAGAATAAATACACTCTAGCGCCAGAGCTTGTGACAATGCAAGTATTGGGGGCTGTTAAAATGGAGTGGACCGACTTTAATATGTTCTGGGGAAGCCAACGTGTTTACCGGGGGTGTAAGTGGCAATTCATAAAGGACTGACTTCACAGCAAGCCGCCAGCAAATTGCTGGAGTATGGGCCCAACGCCCTGCCGGAAGAGGATGGCATGCCCCTGTGGCTGCGCTTTCTGCAGCAGTTCAACAGTCCGTTGATTTACATTCTGCTGTTTGCCCTGGTATTCGATTTTTCCGTGTGGGTTTACGAATCCTTTGCCGGCTTTCCGGTGGAGTCAGTGACCATTCTGGCCATTCTGCTGCTGAACGCCGTGCTGGGTGTGTGGCAAGAAGCCAAATCTGAAGACGCACTCAGCAAGCTCAAAGCCATGGCAGCCCCTCAGAGCTGGGTATACCGCGATGGCGAGCTCACCCGGATACCGGTGGACCAGGTTGTGCCCGGAGACTTGGTGCGGGTGGAAGCCGGTGAGCGGATTCCCGCAGACGGCAACCTGTGCAAGGCACAGAGCTTTGCTGCTGATGAATCTGTGATTACCGGTGAATCCGTGCCGGTGGATAAAGAGGCCGGTGATGAGCTTTTATCCGGCAGCCTTGCCGTTCGGGGGCGTGGCCTGCTGGAAGTGGCCGCCACCGGCCAGAACAGTAACATGGGCAAGCTGGCGGGCATGTTGTCCGGCCTGGATGCCAGTAAAACGCCCCTGGAAAAGCGTCTGGACGTTTTCGGCCGTAAGGTGGCGGTGGTCGTTGTGGTGATTGCCCTGGCGGTACTGGCGGCGGGTTTTTTGCTGGAAAGCGGGGCGGAATTTTCCCAGTTGTTCCTGTTTGCCGTCGCTCTGGCGGTGGCAGCGGTTCCCGAGAGCCTGCCGGCAGTATTGACCCTTGCCCTGGCTTTGGGGGTGGAACGTATGGCATCCCGTAAAGGCGTGGTGCGGCGGCTCACCGCGGTGGAAGCACTGGGCTCGGTTACCGTTATCGCCACGGACAAAACCGGTACCCTCACCGAAAACCAGATGCGTGTGGAGCGCACGGATGTGGACGATAACACCCTGGCTCTGCAGGCCATGGTGCTGGCCAATGATGCGGAGCCGGATCATGGTGCCGGCGATCCTCTCGACCTGGGATTGCTGCGCTATGCGGAAGAACAGGGAGTGGATGTGTCCGCCATGCAAAATAGCTGGAACAGGGTGCATCAGATTCCTTTTGATTCCCGCTGGAAGTATATGGCGGTTACTGTGGAATCCGGCAACGGCGGTGAAGAACCCATCAGCTTTATCAAAGGGGCGCCCGACGTATTGCTGGAAATCAGTAACCTCTCTGATGCCGAACGCGCGGACTGGCAAAAGCGCATGGAAGGCCACAACGGCGAAGGCTACCGCACACTGGCTTTGGCATATACCCGCAAACCCATTGGCAAAAAGCTGCAAGCGGGTGATGACGCGGATATTCACTGGCTTGGACTGGTTTTGCTCTGGGATCCGCCGCGCCAGGAAATTGCCGGCGCGATTCAGTCCGCCAGGGACGCAGGCATTCGGGTGATCATGATCACCGGCGATCATCCGGCCACCGCGGGCGCCATCGCAAAGCGTATCGGTATTGATGCTGAAAAAGTTTTTTCCGGCAAGGATCTGGAAGCCATATCCATTGAAGATGCACTGGCGCAAGGATCGGTGTTTGCCCGGGTATCGCCCCAAAACAAGCTGGATATTGTGAAAGCACTCAAAGCCAATAACGAAGTGGTGGCGGTAACCGGCGATGGTGTGAACGATGCGCCGGCCCTGAAGGCAGCGGATGTGGGCGTTGCCATGGGCAACCGTGGCAGCGATGTCAGCCGCGAAGTGGCCGATCTGGTGTTGCTGGATGATAACTTTTCCACCATTGTGGCGGCTATTCAGGAAGGCCGCAGTATTTATGAAAATATCCAGAAATTTATTCGCACCCTGTTTTCCACCAACCTCACCGAAGTCTCCCTGATAGCCATTGGTGCCGGTATTGCGTTTTATCTTGGCGCGGTGGACGGCCGGCTGCTGTTGCCGCTAACAGCGGTACAGATTCTCTGGGTTAACTTGTTGACGGACTCCTTGCCCGCCCTGGCGATTACTACCGACCGAAATGATGGTGTGATGTCCATGTCTCCGCGCTCACCGGACAGTCCCTTGCTGGACCGGCCCACCTTGCAGTTTGTGGCCGGAGTGGGGCTACTCGGGGGGCTGGTGGCGTTGAGTCTTTTATGGATGCTGCCACGTAACGGTATGTCCTTTGATCAGGCCCAGACCACGGTTTTCTGTTACCTGGTGTGGGTGCAGATATTGTTCGTTCTGCCGGCCCGCCGGGTGAATCTTCCCAGCGTATCCAATCCCTGGGTTACCGGCGCCCTGTTGCTGGTGGCCGGGCTGCAGTTACTGGTGGTGCTGGTGCCGCCGCTGCGCCGTTTTCTGGAGATTGCTGAATTGCCCGCCATCAGCTGGATGCTGTTGATTACGCTGCTGATTCTCAGCTGGGGCAGTGCTGAATGGATAGCCCGGAGGATTCGCAAAGCCCGCGAGAAAATCCCTGCTTCCTAGGCCCATGAATCCCTGCAAATCCCCCTGACTCAGCTATTATCAAAAGATAGAGTGAGAAGAGGGGGAGGAGTAGTTATGGCGCGCCCTGAAATAACCGCCGACATCATGTCCAGCAAGGTAATCAGTTGTGCTGATACCGATAATCTGGCCCACGCACATCAGCTGATGAAAGACCACCACATACGCCACTTGCCTGTGATATCCGGTACCAGCGGCGACTATATGGGCCTCATTACCCAGAAAGAGGTTCTCAGGCACGCCTTTGCTGCCACGGCCCAGGCCGGGTTGGGAAAGCTGGCCGAAATCCAGGCCCAGGTGCCGGTAACGGAAATTATGGCCACCGACGTGGAAACCATTCAGCCCCAGCTGCCGTTGCTGAATGCCGGGGAATACTTTACTGAAAGCAAACACGGTTGCCTGCCGGTGGTGGTGGACGGAAAAATCCAGGGGATTCTGACTTCAGCGGATTTTGTCAAACTGAGCGTTACGCTGTTGCGCCAAGATTCCTGAGGGCAGGCCTGGTCATGCCGGTTGAAAACGTGGTTCAGGTGGCGGTTGATGATCTGGAAGCCGGCATGTTTGTCAGCCAGCTGGACAGGCCCTGGCTGGAAACCCCCTTTTTACTGCAGGGCTTTTTGATTGAATCGATGGATGATATCGAGGAGATCAAAAAGCACTGCGACTATGTCTACATCGATATTGTCAGAGGCGCCTCCCCTAAAAACTATAACCCTCGGGCAGTCATTTTCGGTGGCAACAAAAAGGATTCATCCGGGCAACCCGAGCAGGGCAAACAGGACGCGGGAATTTTCTCCATCAAAAGGACGCCAGCGACCCAGCGCGCCCTGGATAACATGTTTCCTCACCGGGAGCTTCGTCATTATCAGGATCAAACCACTGTTGAAGCAGAGCTCAAAACAGCGCGAAAGCTTTTCCGGGAATTCAATGCCAGTATTGTGGATCTGGTATCCCAGGTGCGTACAAAAAACTCCTTTGATATTGAACGGATAAAAATTGCTGTCGACCCGATGGTGGACAGTATTATGCGTAACCCGGATGCCTGTATGTGGCTTGCCCGGCTGAAAAACAAGGACAGCTACACCTATAAACACAGCTTGGGCGTTTCTGTGTGGGCTGTTGCGCTGGGGCGTCAGATCGGTTTGCCAAAAATTGATCTGAAACATTTGGCAGTGGGAGCCATGCTCTGTGATGTAGGAAAACTGAAGCTGCCAGACGGACTGCTTAACAAGCAGGGTAAGCTCAGTAAAGGGGAGTTCACCATGCTGAAATCCCATGTGGAGCTGGGTATGAGCGCGCTGAAAGACTCACCGGGAATCAATAAACAGATACTTGATATTGTTGCGTATCATCATGAACGCTTTAACGGGAATGGGTATCCTCACAAGCTTAAAGGTACAAAAATACCAGTATTGTCGCGCATAGCTGCCATTGCTGATTGCTACGATGCCATGACCAGTGAACGGGTTTATGCCGCGGCCATCTCGCCCAGCTTAGCAGTGCGTAAACTGTATGAGTGGCGGGATGAGGATTTCCAGTCGGAACTGGTGGAGGAATTTATTCAGGCGGTCGGGCTGTATCCCGCGGGAACTTTGGTGGAGCTGTCCGATGGCTCTGTGGGTATTGTGATTTCCGAGTCCCGTACGCGCCGCTTAAAGCCAAAATTATTATTGCTGCTGGACAGCAAGAAACAGCAGCTGGATGAAATCGAGGAACTGGATTTGCAAGCCGTTGCGGAGAATGAGCAGGAAGATGAACCCCTGTTTATTGTGAATAGCCTGAGCCCGGGCAGCTACGGCATAGATCCGGAAAGCATTTACTACTGACCATGATGGATGAGAAAAGCCCCCGTGTTGCCCTGATTGAACAGCTTCAGCATCGCTGCGATCAGGCTCTGGCTGCGCAGGAGACCCTGGGCTTACTGGTGGTTGACTTGCTGGAGTTCCGTCGTGTCAATGCGGTTTACGGTTATCGGACCGGGGACCGGGTACTGGCGGAAACCGCCCAACGGCTGGAACAGTCCGGGCTGAAAGGCGGGATCAGTCAGCGTATCGGTAACGATGAGTTCGTCATTCTGCTGCCCAAGGTCAAGGATCCCAAATTGCTCAGCCTGGCGGCCAACAAGGTGGTGCGTGTGCTGGGTGAGCCTTTCCATTTTGGTGAGCGCACCCTGCGCTTGGAACCTGTGATTGGTTATGCCGCCACGTCCGGGCAGGATGCCAACGCCGAAAAGTTGCTCAGCGATGCAGAAAAGAACCTTGCGGATGCCAAAGCCCAGAACAAGCGTTTTTTAACCTACAGCGGCAGTACCCGGCGTCGGGTAGTTGACTGGCATTTTGAAAGCATGCTGCACCAGGCGGTGGCCAATAACGACCTGACCCTGTTTTATCAGCCCAAGATCAATCTGCAAACTCACCAGCCCACCCATGCAGAAGCGCTGGCGCGTTGGCCTCACCCGGAGCAGGGCATTATTTCACCCATAGAATTTATTCCCCTGCTGGAGAAAACCGGCGGTATTATCGACATGACCAAGTGGGCGGTCCACACGGCATTAAGAGAGCTGAGTGAATGGCCCGAGGCGGTGCAGGGCGTTGAATATTCAGTGGCAGTTAACGTTTCCTCTGCGGTGCTCGAAGAGCCGGAATTTCCTGAAGTGGTGAAAGCGGCGCTCAGTATCTGGGGGGTAGATCCCCAGCGGCTCACGCTGGAAATTACCGAAGGGGCGCTGGTGCAGGAAGAGCATTCCAGCTACCAGAGTATCCACCGTCTGAAAGATCTGGGGCCAAAGATTTCCATTGATGATTTTGGAACCGGCTACAGTTGCCTGTCCTATTTCAAGCGCCTGCCGGCGGACGAACTCAAGATTGACCAGTCATTTGTTACCAATCTGCGCAAAGACAAGGATGACGAACACCTCACCCGCCTGATCATCGATCTGGCCCATCGCTTTAACATGAGTGTGGTGGCAGAAGGAGTGGAAGATGTGGAGACCTACCGGACACTGAGGGATTTCGGGTGCGACTATGCGCAGGGATATTACATCTCCCGGCCTTTGCCCCATGGGGATTATTGTAAGTGGTTGGAAAAATTTGAGGTGGGAAGCCTGTCTTCCTAGCAAGTTATCCGTGCTTTAACAGTTATCACGGCAACCTGCCAGGAAAGCGCAGCCTCCAATCATGTTGCCCGGAACGGGCTCACAATTATCGGACTCTGAATATCAAAGCCCTAGAGGTTTCAAAGCCAGTATTAAGCGATGAAGGTGTGAGTTGCCTTGTTGATATCCCGGCTCAGGTACAGCGCAGTGCTGAACAGAGAGGGAACCATCAGCAGACCGAATACCACCATGCTGAACAGGGATGCCTCGATTTGGAACATACCCCAGAGTCCACCAACGGTGAGGGCAACGGCTACCAGGAAATAAACACCATCCAAAGCCACTTGTTTGAAAGTTGAAGCTAACGCATTCATATTGAACTCCTTACTTCTGACAAAATTACATCTATAGTCAGATCTGCAAAACTTCTTACAACCTTAGTTATGGGAGCTCTGTGGTTGTTCGAAGCGTGAACCCAAAGCAGGTTCACCAAAACGCAGTTTTTAAACGGCCAAAATCGGCCAAAAAATAATTAAAAACACTCTATAACTGACTACAGTTCATATCCTAAAGACAAAAATTAGAATAAACAGCCTAAATAAATTTGAAACATCCTATTTACCCCGGCTGATTGTCATTATGCCCCCGAAACGTCAAATATCAATGTCCAACAATGAAACAAAGTGTTTCTTTTACGGGTTTTTTACATTTGGGGGCATTATTTGCCTGTAAAACAATCACTTACTGGCTGTTTTGTCACTGGTGCTTTTTGTCAAAGATGCTGAGCGCTCTGGTCATTGCGGGTGAAATTAAAAAAGCGCATCGTATCAGGCCTCGCTGGACGGCCGGTCATGCCGGAATTTTGCCTGTTCAGCTACGCTGACTTGGCTCAACCTGAAGAGCAAAGTGGAAAACAAGCCTAAAACAAAAGAGGATTAGGTTAATGGCTACAGACGCATACGTATTTGACGCGGTAAGAACTCCCCGCGGTAAAGGCAAAAAGGATGGGGCTCTCCATTCGGTAAAGCCTGTTGATTTGCTGGTGACGCTGATGCACGCAGTGCAGGAGCGTAATCCGGGACTGAAAACCGAAGAAGTGGAAGATATCGTTCTGGGTATCGTCAGCCCCGTGGGAGACCAGGGCGCAGTATTACCCAAAACAGCAGCAATGAAAGCCGGCTGGGCCACCGAAGTGGCCGGGGTTCAAATCAACCGTTTTTGCGCGTCTGGTCTGGAAGCCGTAAACCTGGCGGCACAAAAAGTAGCCTCCGGCTGGGAAGATCTGGTAGTGGCCGGTGGTGTGGAATCCATGTCACGGGTTCCCATGGGTTCCGACGGTGGTGCCTGGGCCATGGATCCGCAAACCAACCTGATGACCGATTTTATCCCTCAGGGTATTGGTGCTGACCTGATCGCCACCATCGAAGGTTTCAGCCGTGATGACGTGGATGAGTTTGCCTACAACTCCCAGATGAAAGCCGCCAAGGCCCAGGAAAACAACGCCTTTGAAAAATCACTGATTGCTGTGAAAGATCTTAACGGCGTTACCATTCTGGACAAGGATGAATACAACCGTCCTTCCACCACCAAAGAGGGGCTGGGTTCACTGAATCCTTCCTTCCTGATGATGGGGGAAATGGGCTTTGATGGCGTGGCCCTGCAGAAGTACCACATGGTAGAGAGCATTAACCACGTGCACACACCCGGCAACTCCTCCGGTATCGTGGACGGCGCGTCCATGGTGCTGATCGGTTCCAAAGACAAGGGTAACGAGCTGGGTCTGAAACCCCGTGGCCGCATCGTGTCCACCGCAATCACCAGTACTGATCCAACCATTATGCTGACAGGCCCTGCGCCTGCCGCCCGCAAGGCGCTGGCCAAAGCCGGCCTGACCTTTGACGACATCGATCTGTACGAAGTGAACGAAGCCTTTGCTTCTGTGGTACTGCGCTTCATGAAAGACACCGGTGTACCGGCAGAAAAAATCAATGTTAACGGTGGTTCCATCGCCCTGGGTCATCCGCTGGGTGCTACCGGTGGCATGATTCTCGGCACCGTGCTTGATGAACTGGAAAACCGTAATCAACGCTATGGCTTGTGCACCCTTTGTGTTGGTGCCGGCATGGGTATAGCGACCATTATCGAGCGCGTGTAAGGGGAGATAGCACAATGACTGACGCAATTCGTTACGAGAAAGACAGCGATAACATCGTACTATTGACCATGGACATGCCTGGTCAATCCGCCAATACCATGAACGCGGCCTATAAAGAAGCCATGGACGCCACTCTGGATCGTCTGGAGAAAGAAGAAAACCTGGCGGGTGTGGTTCTGACTTCTGCCAAGTCCACTTTCTTTGCCGGTGGCGACCTGAATGATCTGGTCCAGGCCACGCCTGAAAACGCCGCGCAATTCTCGGAAGGTACCGACCAGATCAAAAAGCAGCTGCGCCGCATGGAAGAGCTGAAGGCACCTTTTGTCGCTGCCATTAACGGCACCGCACTGGGTGGTGGCCTGGAAATCTGCCTGGCCTGTAAGCACCGTATTGCCCTGAACGATCGCAAAATCAAACTGGGTTTGCCGGAAGTGACGCTGGGCCTGTTGCCCGGTGCCGGTGGTGTTGTGCGCATGACCCGCATGCTGGGCCTGGAAGCTGCGCTGCCGTTCCTGCTGGAAGGCAAGCAGGTAAGCCCGGACAAAGCCAAGGCCGCAAAAATCATCGACGACCTGGCGGAAAACCAGGATGAGCTGATCGCCAAGGCCAAGCAATGGTGTAAAGACAACGCCAATGCCAAACAGCCCTGGGACACCCGCGGCTACAAAGTACCAGGTGGCACACCTTCCCATCCGGCACTGGCACAAAAGCTGCCCATCGTGCCCGCCATGTTGAAAAACAAAACCAAAGGTTGTTTCCCTGCGCCCGAAGCCATTCTTAGCGCGGCAGTAGAAGGCCTGCAGGTGGACTTTGAAAACGCACTGAAAATTGAAGGCCGTTACTTCACCAGTCTGGCCACCAGCCAGGTCGCCAAGAACATGATCACGGCGTTCTTCTTCCAGCTGCAGGATATCAACAAAGGTAAATCCCGCCCCGAAGGTTTTGATCGGGTCAAGTTTGCCAAAGTGGGTATTCTGGGTGCCGGTATGATGGGTGCGGGTATCGCATACTCCGCCGCCATGTCCGGTATTGATGTGGTACTGAAGGATATCTCTGACGAGAACGCGGCCAAAGGTAAGGCTTATTCCGAGAAACTGCTGGCCAAGCGCGTATCCCGCGGTCAGATGACTCAGGAAAAAGCAGACGCCGTATTGGCACGGATCACGCCTACTGCCAATGCGGAAGATCTGTCCGGTTGCGATATCGTTGTAGAAGCCGTGTTCGAAAAACGCGAGCTGAAAGCGCAGGTCACCAAGGAAGCAGAAGCCCAGATGCTGGAAACCGGCGTTATGGCCTCCAACACGTCCAGCCTGCCTATCACCGGTCTGGCGGAAGCCTCTGTGCGCCCGGCAAACTTTATCGGTCTGCACTTCTTCTCGCCGGTAGACAAAATGCCGCTGGTGGAAATTATCTGCGGTAAGGAAACTTCGCCGGAAACCCTGGCCAAGTCCATCGATTTTGTTCAGCAAATCAAGAAAACGCCTATCGTGGTTAACGATGCCCGCGGCTTTTTCACTACCCGTGTTATCGGTACCTACGTGAACGAAGGCCTGGGTATGCTGGCGGAAGGCCTGAATGCCTCCTCGATCGAAATGGCGGCTGCCAAAGCCGGCTTCCCGGTGGGTACATTGGCCATTTCCGATGAGCTGAACCTGCAAACCATGCGTAACATCAGCCTGGCTGCAGAAGAAGATCTGAAAGCGCAGGGCCTGGAAATGCCTGAAGTTCCTGCTACCGGTGTGATCGTGAAGATGATCGAGAAATACGATCGCCTGGGTAAACTGGCCGGCAAGGGCTTTTACGACTACCCGCAAGGCGGCAAGAAAACCCTGTGGAGCGGTCTGAAAGAAGCTTTTGGTGGTGACAAGGAAATTCCTTTTGAAGACATGCAGGAGCGCTTCCTGTTTATCCAGTCTCTGGAAACGGTGCGCTGTATTGAAGAAGGCGTTATCGAGTCCATGGCCGACGCCAATATCGGTTCCATTATGGGGATTGGTTTCCCACCCTGGACCGGTGGTGTGGTGCAGTACATGAACGGCTATGGCCTGCGCAATTTTGTTGCCCGTGCCCAAGAGCTGGCCAGCAAGTACGGTGAGCGTTTTGAGCCACCGGCCCTGCTGGTAGAAAAGGCGGAGAAGGACGAAATCTTCCAGTAACTGCCATTTTCCTCAGGTAAACAAAAAGCCCCGCAAAACAACGCGGGGCTTTTTTATTGCGTTACTTTTATTGCTTTGAGCTATTTGCTTATAAGGATTTACCACAAGCCAGCCACCGTGCCGCGATGATTTGTTACCTATAATGACTGGATCGCAGGGAGGTGCATCATGGCTAAAACGGTATGTTTGCTGGCGACTGGCAATGCCAGGCGACTCTATTACAAATCCATTCTTAAAGACTTCGGTTTTCGTGTTTATACAGTGACCAGCCTGGAGAGCTTACGCAATGTTTGCGCGGCGCAGGCCATTGAACTGATTTTGGTATTGGGATCCGACAAACAGGGGCTTGCCGAAAGGGCGCTTAAACTTTTACGTTCCCGTATGGAAACCCTGCCCATTCCTGTTGTGGTTATATCTTCATTGTGGACCGGCCAAACCCGGGAACGGTTGCTGCTTGCGGGGGCCGTCGACGTGATTTCCGCCGATTGTTCCGCTCCCTTCCTGTGTGAACGTTTAGAAGATATTCTGAGAAACAACCTCAATATTGGTCTGTATGCCCATCATTGCGTCGAGCCCTATGAGGTGCTGGTTCTGGAAGATAACAAAGCCGTCCATGGCGTGTACCAGGCCATTCTGGCGACGTTGAATTGCCGGGTGCATCTTGCCGAAGACGGAGTGGAAGGCTGGAAGTTTATCCGGGAAAAGGGGCAGGATATCGATCTGATTATCACTGATATCTATATGCCCAACATGAATGGTCTGGAATTCTGCATGTTGGTAAAAAACAACGTGCTGTACGACAGCATTCCGGTCATTGTGGTGTCCTCCGACAATCAGGAAGACACGCTGATCACCCTGTTGCAGGCGGGTGTGGCCGACTACATTACCAAACCTTTTGGTGAGGCTCAGCTCCGGGCCAGGCTGCAGGCCCATCTGCGGGGGTGCCTCTATCGCCGGGAGCAGCAGCAATTGAACAGTGAACTGGTGCGGCTCAGCGCCGGGCTGGAGGAGAAGGTTCGCGAGCGTACCCAGCAACTGCACCAGGCCAGTATCGATACCATTTTCAAACTGGCCATTGCCTGTGACTACAAGGATTCCAGTACCGCGAACCATATTGCCCGGGTGCGTCATTATGTGAAAGAGCTGGCCCTCACCATGGGCTGCGACGACAACCTGGCGGAAGAGCTGGGCTATTCCAGCATGATGCATGATGTCGGCAAGCTGGGCATTCCCGACAGTATTCTGATGAAGCCCGGCCCGCTGAATGCCCAGGAATGGGCTATCATGAAAAGACACCCCGAACAGGGGGCGGAACTGCTGGGGGATGACCCCTTTTACAAACACGCCAGGGATATCGCCCTGAGGCATCATGAAAAATACGATGGCAGCGGTTATCCGGGTGGATTGGAAGGCGATGAGATTCCTTTCAGTGCCAGACTGGTGGCGGCAGTGGATATCTATGATGCGCTAACCTCGGCCCGGGCCTATAAACGAGCCTGGGATGTGGATTCCTCTCTGAGGGTGCTGAGTGCGCTCAAGAAAAAGCACCTGGACCCCTTGGTGGTGGATGCCCTGATTACCATGGTGAAAGACGGCAAAACCGCTTACATCACCGAAAGCTGGCCCAGTGAGGCGGAGGCTTCCTGAAAGCGGACAGGTACAGGATTTGAAGAAGCATTACTGTAAATACCACCCTTTGTCACCGGCACTCTGGTGGTCCGGTGATTACGAAACCGGATACTGTGAACGCTGTGTGGATTATTCCGAAACAGCCGCCGGTTCCCCGAAAGCGAAAAGCTTTCTGACCGGCAGTGAGCTGGAGTATCTGGGCAGTGCCCATTCTGCGGTACCTTTCTGGGAGCGCATACCGGCATTTTTCAAATACCCTTTTCACAGTAACGGCATTCTGTTTCTGGCCGCGGTCATGCTGGTGGGCAGCATTATGACGGCTATCGGTGGAATCATTACCCTGGCGGGCATGATCTTCAGTCTGGCCGCCATCACCAAATATGGTTTTATGGTGATTGAACAAACGGCCCGAGGCGATTTTAATCCGCCCGCATGGAACAAGGCCTTTTCCGGTGATCTGAGCATCTTTTTCAAACAGATTGGTGTGCAGATTGTTTTTGGGGTGTTTCTGGCGGCGGTGTCATTTCTTGGCAGTGAGTTGTTTAACTTTCTGGCGTCATTGATTGTGATTTTTCTGATGCCGGCAAGCCTGATGGTGTTTGCCATGGAAGAGGATATCGGCAGTGCTGTGAGCCCAACTCACTTGCTGGAATTTATCAGTCGCATCGGTGGCGCCTATTTTATTCTTTACGTGTTTTTAATTCTCTTCTCCATGGCCCATGTGGGTTTCTTTTCCCTGTTATGGGGTGAAGTGCCCGAAACCTGGCTGGCCCCCTTGTTTGTGTCCGCATCGCTGTATTTTATGCTGGTGGCCTATCATCTGATGGGCTACGTGATTTTTCAGTACCAGAGTGCATTGGGATTCGTGTCGGAAGATGAGAAAACGGTTGAACGACGCATGAAAGCCATTGATCCCTTTGATGCGCGCATTGATGTGCTGGCCAAGGAAGGGCGCTATGAAGATTGCCTGAAGGTGTTCAAAAAGGCCCTGCATTACCATCCCAATGATTTCAAGAAGCACGACAACCTGAGCAAAATACTGGTAGCGCTGGATCACAGGGAAGCCGCCCTGGAACATGGCAACAGCTACCTCACCAAATTGCATCAGGTGGGCGACGATGCCCGGCTGTACTTTCTGTACAGTTACTATCAACAGCTTGATCCGGAGTTCTTGCCGGATGATCCCGGCGTGCGTCATGTGATCGCCGAGCAACTCTATGGCCGTGGTAAATACGATCAGGTTATAAAGATGCTGGCGAAAATGCATAAGCTGTATCCCAACTACCAGGATGTTCCCGGCGCCTATTACCTGCTGGCAGAAACCCTGTTTTTTGGCAAAGGGGCAGGGGATAAAGCGTTGCAGTTTCTGGGTTTTATTCAGCATAACTACCCGCAATATCCCAAACTTGAACAAGTTCAGGCACTTATGGCAGAAATTAAATCCGGTGCCGGAAACGCCTGAAACGGTTAATGCTGAAACCGGTTCTGCCACCTTGAAATTGCTCTTGATTGGCGCCACGTTAGTACCACTGCAAGAAAACAATCCCTGCGTGGTGAGATATGAGTCAGTCAACCAAAGATCCATCCCTGAACCGGGATAATCCGGCCGTGGTGGATACCCGCTACTGGCATAAGCTGGATGACGGCCGGGTACAGTGTGATCTGTGTCCGCGCCTGTGCAAGATACATCCGGGCCAGCGTGGCCTATGTTTTGTTCGTGCCAATGTGGATGACAGCGTTGTACTGACCAGCTATGGGCGCTCAACCGGGTTCTGTGTGGATCCCATCGAGAAAAAGCCCCTTAATCACTTTTATCCCGGTTCTTCGGTGCTGTCGTTTGGCACGGCCGGTTGCAATCTTTTCTGTCGTTTTTGTCAGAACTGGGACATTTCAAAATCCAGAGAAGTGGAGATTCTGTCCAGCACCGCTACGCCGGAAATGATTGCCCATGCCGCCGCCGATGCCGGCTGTAAAAGCGTTGCCTACACCTACAATGATCCGGTGATATTTCATGAGTATGCCATTGATGTGGCTCAGGCCTGTGCAGAGCAGGGCGTTAAATCGGTGGCTGTGTCGGCCGGTTATGTAATGCCGGACCCGAGGGAAGAGTTTTACCGGTATATGGATGCCGTGAATATCGACCTTAAGGCTTTCAGCGAGGATTTTTACTGGAAACTTACGGGATCGCATTTGCAGAATGTACTGGAAACCCTGGTATACCTGAAAAAAGAAACGGATGTCTGGGTAGAAATTACCACGCTGGTGATACCCGGTCATAACGACAGCGAAAGTGAACTGAACGAATTAAGTGAGTGGGTGGTGACCGAACTGGGGCCTGATGTGCCTCTGCATTTCAGCGCATTTCACCCCGATTTTAAAATGCGTGATATACCGGCGACGCCGAAAGAAACCCTGATCAGGGCCCGTGACATTGCGATCAAAAATGGTGTGCGTTACGCCTATACCGGTAATGTGCATCATACCGAAGGCGACTCTACCTATTGCCACCATTGCGGTGAGTTGCTGATTCAGCGTGACTGGTACGAACTGAGCAAATGGAATCTGGATGCCCAGGGTCAGTGTGTTCATTGCCATACGCCGCTGGCCGGGGTATTTGAAGCCCGTCCGGGCACCTGGGGCAGAAAGCGCATGGCGCTTCGGTTCTGATCTATACAATTCCGGCCGGTTTGCTGTTAGAGTTAGCCCAATCCTTTACAGAGAAGCAGGGAGCTGACATGGCAGCTAAAGACGACAAAATACCGGCCAAAAAGTCGCAGAAAAACAGCAGCGTCAAAGCCACAAGTAAACCCAAAACAAAATCAACAACGGAGTCTACTGGCTCCCGCGTGGCGAAGCCCGGGAAAGCCGGCAAAACCGTCGGTAAAAAAGCTGCAGCTAAAAAAAGTGCTGTCAAAGCTACCAGCAAAGCAGCGAAAAAAGTCGCAAGCGCTCCGGCAAGAAAAACGGCCCCTAAACAGCCTGCAAAGAAAGCCGCGGTGAAACCTGCGGCGGACTCTGCCAATAGAACCAGTGCCCAACTGGAATCCCTGGGTATCAGCCGGATCAGTCACTTTGACAAGGCAAGGGACAGCAGCTTTCCACAAACCCGCCTGGCGGAAGTCAAAAAAGCCGCACTTAAACTGCGCGAGGAAATGCTGACCGGCAAGCAGGCGGATTACTATCGTACCGTCAGCCTGATACGGGTACCCTATCCTACGAAATACGGATTGCTGAACGCCACCAGCGTTCCCACCCCGTTAATGCATATTCTTAACCGTTTGTTTGTGGTGCGCTTCAACACCAAAGACGGGCTTAAAACCCTGTTGTTTTCGCCTTCGGATATTGAAGGTAACCGTGAAACCCCGTTTTTTAAAAACCTGTCAGAAAAAGCCGGCAGCTTTTCGGATGTTGTCGATAAGTTTCTTGCGCCGGTAATGAGCACGGTGGAACAGGCTCTGGATGCCGTTGGCCTGAAACCGGAAGACATTGATTACATATCCTATGATCACCTGCATACCCAGGATTTACGCAAGTGGCTGGGCTCCGGCAACAGGCCGGGTTATTTTCCCAATGCCAAACTGCTGGTTATGAAACAGGAGTGGTGTTCCACACAGTCACTGCTGCCGCCGCAGGCCTACTGGTATTGCCCCAATGGCATTAATGGCATACCCGATGACCGGGTGATTATGCTGGATTCTTCCGTCATGCTGGGTGATGGCGTGGCACTGGTGCAAACACCGGGTCATACCGAAGGGAATCATTCCCTGGTAGTGAATACGCCCGACGGTTTGCTGGTCAGTAGCGAAAACGGCGTGAGTGCCGACAATTATTCACCTCTGTATTCAAAAATTCCAGGTGTTCGCCAGTACGCACAGCAAACCGGTATGGAAGTGATTCTGAACGGTAATACCCTTGAAGGTGGTCTGGATCAGTACGTGTCCATGGTGTTGGAGAAAACACTGGCAGGCCCGGCAAAGCAAAACCCGGAATTCTTTAATGTGGTGCCTTCTTCGGAAATGACTGCCTACTGGGGCTTTCCCGGGTTAAAGCCCACCTTTTCGTTTGGAGAAATCGTTCATGGCAAAATCTGACAAGAGTGCCCTGAGTCAGCAGGTTGTCTGGCTCACCGGTTCCGCCAGTGGCCTGGGATTGCACCTGACGGAATGTTTTATTCGCCGTGGTTACTCTGTGGTGGCAACGGATATCAATATTGAGCAGCTGCTGGAAAAAGCCCAGCAGCGTCACTGGCCCCAAGAGCGCTTGTCCACTCATAAACTGGATGTGCGTAATGGCGATGACTGGCGTGAAATCTGTGATCATGTGATTCAGCGCTGGGGTGGCATTGATTATCTGTTTAATGTGGCGGGCATTATCAAGCCTGGTTATTTATACGAGGTGGCCGACAGCGATATCAACCTGCATATGGATATCAATGTGAAAGGCGTGATGCTGGGTTGTCGGGTGGTGTCGGAGCAGATGCTGCGCCGGGGTACGGGGCATATTATCAATATTGCATCCACTGCCGGTCTGGCCGCGATTCCCGGAATCGGGCTTTACAGTGCCTCCAAATTTGCTGTGCGCGCCTACACACTGGCGCTGGCGGAAGAACTGCGCCCCTATGACGTGGATGTCACGGTGGTTTGTCCCGACGCCATCGAAACCCCCATGCTGGAAAAGCAGCTGGATTTTGACGAAGCGGCCATGACTTTTTCCGGCGGCAAGACTCTGACGGTGGAAGACCTGGAAAGGGCGGTGTTTTCACAGGTAATGCCCAAGCGGCCTTTGGAGCTTTGTTTGCCTCTGGACCGGGGTGCCATGGCCAAGGCGGCCAACCTGTTTCCCGGTGTAAGCCAGTACATATCCGGTCAGTTGAAGAAGAAAGGGCTGAGTGAATTAAAGCGCCGGCGGCAGAAATCAACATCCTAGGGTCTGGTTGATCTCGTTGAACCGTTTTAGTTTTGAGTAAAAAGAAGTGTGAGCAGGTAATGCTTATGCTTCTGTGTTTGGTTTGTGTGGTTATAGATAATCAATAGTTATAGATAGGGCTGATGTGTGAATGTCTGGTCTTCATCCCTGTGGCGATCGGTTGAGCGGTAATTGCCAATCGCCAATAACTGCCTGAAATTACGCTTATTTATCCCCCGATCGCTGGTTAACATTCTGTTTCCCAGCTCTCTACAAAAACGAACAGTCTGTTACCTTCTCAGCCGTTAGAATAGGTGCCAAATAAAGTCATTAGTTTGTTTTTTGTGAGGCTCCTCTGTGATTAATCGTATTTTGATTGTGATTTTTGCGTCCTTGTTTCTCGCTGCCTGTGGTGGCGGCGGAGGTGGTGGTGGCGGTACCACCGCGACCAATGCTGGTTCTGATAATAATACTGGCGGGAATGATTCCTCTGATCAGGGGAGTGGGGACGAGCAAGAGGAGCAGGCTTTTACTCAGGAGCAGAGTGAGTATCTGCCACTCATTGATGGCAGGGGGTGGTCTTACTTCGTAACGTCCAGCGCCAATGCAGAAGGAGGGCAATCACCATTATTGGCCCAGCAGAGCGGTACTCCAGGAGTTTATGATCTCACCTCCATTCTGGATGACACTGACCCTGAAGCTGTGATTTCAATTACACAGAAATATTCAAGCACCAAGATTTCTGCTCAAAACTCTGAAATCGCATTTCATGGTTTCACCGGACAGAACCTGGTGCTGCCGCTTCCTCAAGAATTGGTAGACCAGGCAAGCCCTTGGGCAGGATTTTTGGGAGTGGATAGTATTACTGCCTTGTACCTTGAATTGAATAGTATTGCCTTCACTCAGGCAGTTAAAGTCATTGGCAGTGATGAAACACTGGCAGCTCAAACTGCTTCAGATTCTTTAGAGGCCAACGTGTCCCTTCGTATCCTAAATCAGGATGGTGATCCGCTGTTTAGTACGAACTCGCTTTCTCTTGGTGTACAGGCCGAGGTTGACAATGAAGATGCTACACCTCAGTTTGGCTCAGGGGAGGATACCTATCGCTTTAAAGGAAGGCAGTCAAACGCGACCCTGGATCTTACTGGGCCCGTTAATCTAATCGTGATCAACTATGACCTGGAATTCAGGATCGAAGATAACTCGATTTACGTACCGGGTATCGGAGTTGCCAAGAGAACACTCAATGTGTTTGCAGATGGAAACAATAATGATCCGTTGCAGACTATTGAGTTGACTTGGGACGGAATGAATGGGTTACCCGAACCTGTTATCTATGAATTATTTCAGGCTGACCCGATTGCATTGTCCGAGGATGTCAGGCTCAGAATTGCAAGTGAGGAAGCGAACGGACCGCTTAATCCTTTTAACCCTCAAGACTATCAGATACTGAATTCATCAGCTTTAGATGATTTGCCTTGGTTGACTGTACAGGAAGAGGTCGCTTCAACGGCGTATATAGTGAGTATGTCTGCTATGGATTTACCTGCAGCAACGACTTCGACGGTTGTATACGTTGGTGCTGATGACTCAGATACTCAGTTTCCGGTTAATATCACTTTCTCTGTGGACTAACGCGACATAGCAGTATTAAAACTACCAAAAGGGCTGCCCATATCAGGCAGCCCTTTTCAAACCTCACCCATTCTCAAACGAAGTCACAAAGTCCGTTTCACCTTCCACCGTATCCATTTCATACTGCTCAAACTCATCCACCCGCGCGGCGCTGGAACCCCGGCGAGCCCAGCGTAAAAAATCATCAACACGGCCTTCATCGCCTTGCACTTCAAATTCCACGCCACCATCCGTGAGATTGCGGATCCAGCCGGTGCAGTTCAGGGCGTCGGCACGTTCTTCAGCGGATTTACGGTAGTAAACGCCTTGCACACGGCCCCGGGCAACCCCATGAATGCGCTTCATAGTGATATCCTTTTTATTAACAGATGGGTTCAAGATATAAGTGAAGCATAGCTGATTTGGGTGGGGTAAGGGAATCACCCTGATATTTGCGGATGATTCCCTTGTGATTGATTATAAAAACAGGTCTGGTAGTAACCGGGAATCATCAAGCTCCGGGTTTACCCGGTAGCCGGCAAAGTCGGTAACGCCGGCTTCCCGCAGCACTTCTTCGTCCACAAAGAAGTTGCCGGTGCACTCCCGGGACGAGCGGCACAGGATGTTGTGCGCGGCATCGGCCATGATATCCGGGGTCCGGGAGGCGTTGGCCATCTGATCACCGCCCATCTGGTTTTTAATGGCGGCGGTGGCGATGGTGGTTTTTGGCCAGAGTGCATTGAAGGCGATACCGGCCCGTTTGAATTCTTCTGCCATACCCAGCACGCAAAAGCTCATACCGTATTTGGCCATGGTGTAGGGCAGGTGCAGGCCAAACCATTTGGGATCCATGTTCAGTGGTGGTGACAGATTCAGCACATGAGGGTTGTCTGACTTTTTCAGGTGGGGAATGCATTTTTGTGATGTCAGAAAAGTGCCCCGGTAATTGATCTGATGCATCAGGTCAAAGCGCTTCATTTCGGTCATTTCGGTGCCCGTCAGCTGAATGGCGCTGGCATTGTTGATCAGAATATCGATTCCGCCAAAACGCTCCACCGCCTGATTGACGGCCTGGGTCACCTGATCTTCTTCCCGCACATCCATCATCACGGGCAGTGCTTTACCGCCGGCCGCTTCAATGTCAGCCGCTGCCGTGTAAATGGTGCCTTCCAGTTTGGGGTGGGGTTCTGAGGTTTTGGCGGCAATCACCACGTTGGCGCCGTCTGCTGCCGCCTTCAGGGCAATGGCCTTACCGATACCCCGGCTGCCGCCGGTGATAAATACTGTTTTGTTTGCCAGGTTTCCCATGGTTGATCTCCTTTGGTTATCTGTGACGTCAAGCTACCAAGCAAGCGCTTGGTCTGTAAAGGTAGAAGTGGCCCGGATATTTCTTTGGGCAAACGATTTGTCAGAGCGGGTTAACGGTACAGCTGCAAGAGGCTTGAAGGCCGCGAGTGTCCAGTCTGATGTGAATTTAACCAATTGGTCGAATATTGGTCTGTAATTGATTGATTTCATTCATTTTATTGTAATCTTTCTGTCATTTGTGCACCCTATGATGCGTCTCTGTTGTTGTGCCTGTCCAATTTACCTTCTTATTTTTTGCTGACCAATGGGGGAGCCTATGGGGGAATCGATTTCTCGTGCCGAAGCGGTAAGTCTACTCTGGAAATTGAAACAAGCCTCGGACAGGAAGTCCCCTTCAGATATTCCCTACATTCATTTCAACATGTTGCTGACGGACCCGGATTATCGCGAAGAAATTCTCAGCAAGGTGCTGGATTCAGATGACGAGGATCTTCAGGAAATTGCCGGCAAGCTGAATCGCGTGGCACTGGAAGGCCGCCTGATCAAGGATCCTTCCGAGGTCCAGGTGTCCAGAGCGTCGAAACGGGAAACCCATGTCAGCCTGGTTTCCGCCGCAGATATCCCCGACCAGCGCATTGTGAAGGCAGGTTTTCCCTGGCTTTCCATGGTACTGACGGTGTTGCTGATTCTGACGCTGGTGGGCAGCGGCATTGGTGCGGTTTATTATCGCGATCTGTCCCGTTTTATTGAATCTGAACAGCTGGTAAAAAATGCCATTGTGGAAGACACCCGCTGGCAGCAAGGCACCACCTATGTGCTGGACGAAATTATCTATGTGGAGGCGGGCGCCAATCTGACCATCGACCCGGGTGTAACCGTTAAGGGCAAGCCGGGCTCGGCTTTGGTGGTTACCCGGGGCAGCCAGTTGTTTGCCCGCGGCACCCGTGCCAAACCCATCGTTTTCACCAGCGATGCCAAACCGGGACAACGCCATCCGGGTGACTGGGGCGGCGTGGTATTGCTGGGCAGTGCGCCGGTTAACAGCAGCGATATGCATATTGAAGGGGTAGATCCCACCGATTCCCGTGGTATGTTTGGTGGCGTAAATGAAACTGATAGTTGTGGTGTGCTGGAATTTGTACGGATCGAATATGCCGGATTCGAGGTGTATTCCAATAACGAACTGAACGGGCTGACACTGGGTGGTTGTGGCAATCACACCGTGGTGCGGCATGTGCAGGTGCATTTGCCCCTTGATGATGGGGTTGAAGTGTTTGGCGGTACCGTGGATCTGAAAAATATTCTGATTACCGGGCCGGGCGATGATGGACTGGACTGGGATCTGGGTTGGCAGGGCAGGGTGCAGTTTCTGATTGTGCAGCAGTTCAAGGAAAGGGGCGACAATGCCTTTGAGGGGGACAGCAATAAAAAACGGCCCCAGGCGTTACCCATTTCCAACCCCACGATTTTTAATGCCACCCTGATTGGCGGCTTCAGTGATAACAAAGCCCAGCGGGGCATGTTGCTACGGCGCGGTACCGGAGGCCATTTCAATAATATTCTTATGACGGGTTTTTCCAACGAAAGCGTGGATATTCGTGATGTGGAAACCGTTAATCTTGTGGCCTCCGGGGATCTGACCTTTAATTCGGTATTGATGTTTGATATCGGTGAGGGCGGGCGCCAGTTTTTTACAGCCGAAATAGGCGAAGGGGATGACGACGAAGGATTTCGTGAGGAAAGCCTGTTTGAAAACCGGGAAAACATACGGCTGGATGTAAACCCGGGTTTTGGTTTGTCGGTGCGGGATCCGTTGCGGCCGCAGTTTTCACCCCAGGGGAATACGGTGGTGGAGTTGTTTGGCACCCGGCCGCCGCAGGATGAATTCTGGGATGAAGGAGCGGATTTTATCGGCGCGCTGCCTTCCAAGGCCAATACCACCTGGCTGGATGGCTGGACCCGTTTTCCTGCGGAGTAGTTGCTTTCTCCTGAAAACTTTCTTCTGAAAACAGAGGCGCTAGAACAGCGCCTCATAAACGTCGTTGTAAGTTTCTGCAAAGTGAATTTTCATGCCGGATTTTAAATAGTCCGGCAATTCGTCATAGTCCCCACGATTGGCTTCCGGCAGTATCAGAGATTTGATTTTCTGGCGTCGTGCCGCAATCACTTTTTCGCGGATACCACCCACGGCCAGTACTTTGCCGGTAAGGGTAAGTTCACCGGTCATGGCGACATTGCGGCGGATTTTCTTATCCAGTGCCAGTGAAACCAGCGCGGTTGCCATGGTGACCCCGGCACTGGGGCCATCCTTGGGGGTTGCACCTTCCGGCACATGCAAATGTACAGCGGCCTTGTCATAAAAGTTTTCGTCGGCACCAAAATCATCCAGATGGGATGACACATAACTGTAGGCGATCTCGGCGGATTCCCGCATCACATCCCCCAATTGCCCGGTAAGTTTCAGACTGCGGTTTTTGTTGTGGATTACCGTGGCTTCAATATCCAGGGTGGCACCACCCAAAGCAGTCCAGGCCAGCCCAGTGATTACGCCCACGCCTGTCAGGGCTTTTTGTTCCTTGAACACGGGGTTGCCCAGATAGGTTTCCACATCCTCGGCTTTGATCACGATCTTTTCATCAGGATGTTCCAGAAAACGTACCACCGCCTTGCGGATAATCTTGTTCAGGTTTTTTTCCAGGTTACGCACGCCGGCTTCGCGGGCGTAGCCTTCAATAATGTGCCGTAATGCGGCGGTATTAATCTTGATTTTGGAACGTTTGACACCGGCTCTGTCCAGCGCCCGGGGTAACAGGTGGTGTTTGGCGATTTTGACTTTTTCTTCCGTGATGTAACCGGACAGGCGGATCATATCCATTCGGTCCAGCAGGGGGCCGGGAATGGTATCCAGCTGGTTAGCGGTACACACAAAGAGCACTTTGGAAAGGTCCACCCTCAGGTCCAGATAATGATCGAGAAATTCTTTATTCTGTTCCGGGTCCAGCACCTCCAGTAACGCCGATGCGGGGTCACCTTGAAAACTTTTACCCAGCTTGTCGATTTCGTCCAGCATGATGACTGGGTTGGATACAGTCACATCCTTCAATGCCTGTACGAACTTGCCGGGCATGGCGCCGATATAGGTTCGACGGTGGCCTTTGATTTCGGCTTCGTCGCGCATGCCTCCCAGACTGAAGCGATAGAACTTGCGGCCCAGTGCATCGGCAATGGAGCGGCCAATAGAGGTTTTACCCACACCGGGCGGGCCCACCAATAATAAAATGGAGCCGGACATTTCTCCACGATAGGCGCCCAGTGCCAGGAATTCGATAATGCGTTCTTTAACATCTTCCAGGCCGTCGTGGTGTTTATCCAGCACTTTGCGCGCCTGTTGTATATCCAGTTTGTCTTTGGAATATACGCCCCAGGGAACGGAGGTTGCCCAGTCAAGATAATTACGGGTAACGCCATATTCCGGCGATCCCACTTCCAGCAGGGACAGCTTGTGCAGTTCTTCCTCAATGCGCTTCATGGCGTACTCGGGCACCTGCATTTTATCCAGGCGCTGGCGGAACTGTTCCACATCGCTTTGTTTGTCGTCTTTACTGATACCCAGCTCTTTCTGGATAACTTTCAGTTGTTCCCGCAAAAAGAAATTCCGCTGGGTTTGATCGATGGTTTCATTCACCTGTTGATCGATCTGATTTTGCAGCTTGGCAACCTCGGTTTCCTGCTTCAGCAGTACCAGCACCTTTTCCATGCGTTTCAACAGGGGCACGGTATCAAGAATATCCTGAAGCTCCCGGCCTTTGGCGGTTGTCAGTGACGCAGCAAAGTCAGCCAGTGGCGAAGGATCGTTGGGGCCAAAGCGGCTCAGGTAATTGCGCAGCTCTTCCGTGTAGAGCGGATTGATGGAAATCAGTTCTTTGATATTGTTGATCAGCGCCATGGCATAGGCTTTGACTTCATCAGGGTTTTCCTGAGATGGCTCCGGGTAGCTGACCTGCGCCAGATAAACAGAATCCTTGCGAATCCAGGTGTGAATGCGTGCCCGGCGCAGACCCTGGGCAATAAACTGAATCTTGCCGGACTCTTCAACAATGTTGTGAACTTTGGCAACACAGCCCATCATGGCCAGCTTGTTCACATCCACTTCATCATTGGCGATGGGGGAATCGTAAAACGACAGCAGAATCAGTTGATGGGGAGTTTTGGACACCCGTTTCAGGGTTTCGGACCAGGGATCCATATCCACCACCACCGGCTGCACCTGGGCCGGAAAAAACGGGCGGGAAGAAATCGGGATGATATAGAGGCTGTCGGGAAGCACCTGGCTGGCAGGAATCAAACCACCCGCCAGATCGGTGCCTTCAATCAGTTCCTGACTATCGAAATCGGTATCGTCTGACTGGCTCATGTACAAAGGGCCCTGAAGCTGAATTCGTTGGAAAGCGGTAAGTTAAAAATCGGTCTTCCAACTATATTGGGGTTCCCGTCGCCAATTCAATCCTTGGACTTGATCAGAGGTTCCCTGGCTTCTTTCTAGCGGCTGTGCAGCTTGTCCAGGATGTCGATGTAATCATCCAGATTATCGGAACATTCGGCCTGAACCTCTTCCAGGGTCGGCAGGTAACTGGTGTAACTGGCGCCGCCGATAAGAATGTGCGTGTCCTGGGTCAGGCCCTTGCGCAGCTGGGTAAGGTATTCAGGTACCGCGGGGTCCAGTACCGGGAAGCTGAGGCTGACCGCCACCGCTTTGGCGGCTTTGCAATCGGCGGCAAATATCAGTTCTTCCACCGGCACCGCCGGCCCCAGATACACCACCTGCCAACCGCGGGTGGCAGCCAGCACGCCGGCGATGGTGGCCCCCAGCTCGTGGGAATGGTTGGGGGGCGTGGCAACGATGAGCCTGGGCCCTTGTTCATCGGTATTGCTGTCCACCAGATAGCGGCCCAGAAAGGAGCGTACACCGGCCGAACCGAAGTGTTCCTGACAGGTACGGATATTGCCTTTTTGCCAGAGGTTGCCCACCTTGAACAGCAGCGGGTGTACCAGGTCTTTGAGAAAAGCCACCAGCCCCATTTCCACCAGCGCCTGCTGCAGGTGGCGTTCGAAGGGTCTGGGGTTGAGCATCAGAATATCGTTGAGGCAGATTTCCAGATAATTATGGGACAGGGTTTCCTGGGTTGCCTGTTCAGGCGCCAGTTCACTGGCAATCTCCAGTTCGGTGGCGATTTTTTCCAGCGCGTCCGTTGGCAGGTTGGCTACGGAGCTGATGCGCCGACCGGCCTCGGTAGCCTTGCGTAGTAATACCAGCCGATAGACATCGTCACTGCTGTAAATTCGCTGGTTCGAGGCGGTGCGTTCCGGCGAGATGGCCTGATAACGCCGTTCCCAGACCCGGATAACATCTGCTGTCAGCCCACTTTTTTCCGCTGCCGCCTGGATTGAATGCATGCACACCTCTCTGAATGAAAATCACCTAATATTAATGTTACTTTTGATGGTCGCCAAGGGATCGTCGCTTTTGTGGGCAGTTTTTTTTCTGCTCAGCCAGTTCAGCAGGTAAATGCAGGCAACCAGATTTCCCAGCAGCATCAGTGCTGCAATCCAGGGAGCCGCCCGTGAAAAAGAACTTTCCTGACTGTAAATAAACAAGGCAAAGAGCACGAAACCGGCGTACAGGTCCACCAGCGCCATTTGCCCCCAGGGGCTGCCAAACAGCGTGGGGGCGCTGGATTCAATGTTGCCTGCATAGAGCGCGTATCCCAGAAACCCGATCAGTACCAGGGCATTAAGGCAGATTATCCGGCGAACGAATTTAGCGGCAGATTGCATCGAGGTCCTCCCCGTACTGATAGTCGATGGATGCGATAAAATTTTTATCCTCGTTGCGGGGAACGTTGGTTAACCCCTGAAACTTCATCAGTTGTCCCGTGTTTTTGTTATAGATTACCTGTATCGGATCCACCAAAAGTCTTATCACAAAGTTACTTGGATACATGTTGATGGTGACTTGTGCATCGCTCTGTTCCTGTGGCTGCAGGGTAAATCCCAGTGTGTCCAGTCGAGGTGCCGACAGGTACACCACATCCAGGGAACTGCCTTTGGTGAGTTGCTTCAGATGGTCGCGAATAAACTGATCAAAGCCCGCATCTGCAATCACCGGCTTGTCGTAGTCAGTGGCATTAATGGCTTTGCTTTCCCATTGTGTGCTACCGGGTTCGCGACGATAGAGGGTAATTGTCCGGCCGGTGTAGCGAATTGCCTCGGCAAATCCGGACGGGTGATGAACAAACTCGTATTCAGGGAGCCAGGACGGATTAATGCCGGGTGGGGGGCTCTGGTTCGTTTGCGCCGGCTTGACCGGTATCAGTTCAAGTCCGCTGCGAAGTGTCTTGGTGGCTATTGGGCTGTTTTCCTCGTCCAGGTACTTTACCCGGGTAATCTGATGGCTGTTGCCGTTTGTGGCGCTGCAGTGCACCTCACGATAGTAAAGCTTGTCCGAGTCCGGCTTGCGGGCAATTCCCTGAAAGCTGGCCTGAGCACTCAGCGAAACAGCGAACAACGCTGCGGCAACTGCTATAAGCCATGCGCCGGTTACAGGTTCAGGAGCGTGGTGCATTGCGACGGGCCTCCTTGTCTGTCATTAAAAGACAAAGCGGAAGGGTGACACCCCAGGTAACCGCAACCGCCCCCAAACCCTGGTCACCCAGCTGGACGGCGCCCAGTTTTTCTGCCGCCAGATAGGCAAAAGGTGCCAGCACTGCGGAAAACAGCGCCTGCCAGAGCACTTTCAGGCGCTTGAAGCTGCGCAGCCACGCCAGCGAGTAGCAGGTGGAAATACCGAAACAGAACCACAGGCACAACAGCCATAAAGGCGGAAAATCCCTGACATTATCGTCAATCATGACACTGCCGGTGCCCAGCAGAAAGGATTCAGCCAGGGCGCCCAGCAATACAAAGGTTACGCCGGTGCGCATATCCTGTTGCCAGTTGGCGCCCCAGATCAGTTGCACTAATACAAAGGGTGCAACCGCCAGAATAGCCCAGGGGCTGGCCAGCCACACACAGGCAAGCCAGGCGCCCTGAAAAAACGCAAAGTTGTAAATGGTGATTCTGCTGATGGCCATGACTTACAGCTTTGCGGTGGTGCGGTTCAGTGGCTTGGCATACAGCAGGTGCGACACCCCAATAGCGCGCTCGGCAAAGCCGCCCTCGCAATAGCTGAGATAAAACTCCCACATTCGCAGAAAGGTATCGCTGTATCCCAGGGCTTTAATGGTGTCGCGGTTCTTGTTGAGCTTTTTGTGCCATTGATCAAGGGTGCGGGCATAGTGTTCAGCAAAATCTGCCTGATGAATCAAACGCAATTGGGTAGCGTCCCGTACTGCATCGCCAATGGCGGCAATGGAGGGAATACAGCTGCCGGGAAAAATATATTTCTGAATAAAGTCTACCCGGCGTTTGGCCAGTTCATAGCGGTGGTCTTCAATGGTAATGGCCTGAATCAGCGCCAGTCCGCTGGGTTTGAGTATCCTGTCAATAATGGAAAAGTATTCCCGGTAGAACTGATGGCCAACGGCCTCGATCATCTCAACAGACACCAGCTTGTCGAAAGGCTTGCCCACGCACATAGCGGGCAATTCCCGGTAATCTTCCAGCAACAGGGTGATTCTGTTTTCCAGGCCCTTTTCCTTTACCCGTCCCGCGGCGTAGCGATACTGTTCTTTGGAGATGGTGGTAGTCGTTACCCGACAACCATAATTCTCCGCCATAAAAATGGCCATGGAACCCCAGCCGGTGCCGATTTCCACCACATGATCAGTAGGCTTCAGTTCGAGCTTTTCGCAGATGGTTCGCATCTTGTTGACAGAGGCTTCCCGCATGCTGGCCTCACTGTGAGGGAAAATGCCGCTGGAATACATCATGGTGGGATCCAGAAACAGTTCAAAAAAATCATTTCCCAGATCGTAGTGGGCGGCAATGTTGCGTTGCGCACCTTTGGCGGTATTGCGGTTCAGCCAGTGTGTCAGGCGCAGCAGCGGCATGACAAAACGGGTAATACCACCTTCCATGGATTCCAGTACATCCATGTTCAGTGTCATCAGGCGAATCACGTCGGTCAGGTTGTCAGTGGTCCAGTCGCCGGTCATGTAGGATTCTGCAGCGCCAATGCTGCCACCCAGAGCAATATCCCGGTAAGCTTCAAAATCACAGATTCTGATTTTGCCCACTGGGCCCGGCAGCGGTCCCACAAAATGCTGCTTTCCCTGCGGGTCTTCAAGAATCAGTGATCCTGACTGTATATGCTTGAGTTGCGCCAGTACTGCTTTTCGACACAGGGCATCCAGGCGCCCCGGCGCAACCTGGTCACTGGCAAGGGTTGAGGAATTTACTGCCGGATTGGTGGTTGAGCTAGCCATTGGGAGCCTCCGCCTTATGGGATCGGTTAGATGACAGGTTATGGGGTTGCGTGTTTGTACGTTGTGGTGAACTGCCCGGGTGATCGTAAAAAGGAGCTTTTTTCAGCCACAGTTTCAGGGCATTCCAGTAGATGCCGACGGACATTTTTGCGGTCATTAACGGAAACTGCCACAGAATGCGCCGCAGGTTTTGCGGGCTCAGTTCTGTTTGCTTCAGGGTCAGCGTGGCATCAAAATGCTTTTCGCCCTGGCGGTAGTTCTCCATATGAATGGCAAGACGTTCGCCGGGTTGACTAAGGCGCCAGTCGTAGTACATATCCATGGGATTGAACGGGGATACATGAAATTCCTTGGCGAATCTGAAACGCTGATGAGTGCCTTCCTGCCAGGCCAGGCAATAACAGTGGCGTTCATCCCAGGGCGTATTGTTGATATCCGCCAGCACATATTTCAGCTGGTCTTTTTCATCAAAGCAGTAATAAAAGCTGACCGGGTTAAAGCAGTATCCGAACACACTCATCTGGGTCAGTAACATCACCTTGCCATTAAGTGTCTCGCCGGTGGAATGGCAAATATAGTCGTGTATCTGCTGCTTGAGCGTCAGCTCTCTGAAGCCTGCTTCTTCGCTGCGAAAGTAATGTTTTTTCTGAAAGGAAAAAGGCCGCCAGCGGCTTAATCCCATTAATACCGAGCTTTGCAGGGTGTCGTTCAAGCGGTCCAGATCCAGGTAAAAATAATAGATTCCATAGCGCATCGAGTGAGTCACCGGCGTCATGCGGCGGTGGCGGATTGTTCCCACATACAAAGCGGGTGTCAGGGACATGGCGTGACTGTTCATAAACTCACTCCAAAGCTGTCACACACCCGCAGCGCACTTTTAACACCATCCTCATGAAAGCCGTTAAACCAGTAGGCCCCGCAATAGTGGGTGCGGTTCTTCCCGGAAACCTCAGCAAAGCGTTCCTGGGCAGCGACCGCCTGGGTGGTAAACACCGGATGGGCATAGTTAAAGGTCTTGATGATTTTGTCCGGGTCAATATCATCGGTTTTGTTCAGGGTGACGCAAAAGGTGGTATGCCGGGTGTGGAAATTCTGCAGCATGTTCATGTTGTAGGTCAGCGCAACCCGCTCTGTCGGTTGCTGCGGTATATGGTAATTCCACGCTGCCCAGGCCCGTTTTGATTTTGGTAGCAGGGTGTCGTCGGTGTGGAGAACCACCTCGTTATCCTGGTAACCGATCGCCCCCAGCACCTGTTGTTCTTCCTTGGTAGGGGATTCCAGCAATCGCAATGCCTGGTCGCTGTGAGTGGCGAAAATGACGTCATCAAAGGCATGCATCTTCCCTTGTGTCGTGGTAACAATCACGGCTTCGTTGGAACGCGAAACGGAATGCACTCCTTCATTCAGCAGTACTCTGTCGCTGAAGCCTTTTGTGATGGCGTCAATATAGGTGTCGGAGCCACCGGAAATAACCCGCCAGGTGGGCCGGTCGTCCACACTCAGCATGCCGTGGTTTTTGAAGAAGCGAACAAAAAAGTAAATGGGAAATTCATCCATGGCCGTCCGCCCGGAAGACCAGATGGCAGCACCCATGGGCACGATAAACTTCTCGATAAAGGTTTCTGAATATTGGTTGCGCTTGAGATATGCGGTGAGGGTTTCGGTTTCGCTGAGAGTTCCCTGATTCAGTTCAGTAATGGTTTCTTTGTTAAAACGCAGAATATCCCTGATCATGCGCCAGAAGCCCGGAGACAACAGATTCCGGCGCTGGGCAAAAAGCTTGTTCAGGTTTGTACCGTTGTACTCCAGCCCGGTGATTTCACAGGTGACGGAAAAGCTCATGTCTGATGCTTCGGATTCAATACCCAGCTTGTCCATCAGCTTTATAAAGTTGGGGTAGGTCCAGTCGTTAAACACGATAAACCCGGTATTTACAGGAAATATCCGGCCTTCACGTTCCACCCGTTCTGTGTTGGTGTGGCCACCAGGCTTTTCGTTTTGTTCGAACAGGGTGATGTCGTGATGGGGGTTCAGCAAATGGGCGCAGGTAAGCCCCGAAATGCCGGATCCGATGATGCCAACACGTTTGCGGCTCATGATTCAGCCCTCAACAGTGGCGCCGGGGAGCTGTTGCGGCATTCCCGGTAGATTTTTTCCGGTACCGGGCTCAGGCTGTGAATAATACCCAGCCAGGACATGATTTTGAGAATGTAATAGGTAATATCGATTTCCCACCAGAAAAATCCCTGCTTGGCGGAGCGCGGGTAACGGTGATGGTTGTTGTGCCAGCCTTCTCCCAGCGTGAGCAGGGCCAGCAACCAGTTGTTGCGACTGTTGTCTTTGGTGTTAAAGCGACGGCTGCCCCAGCAGTGGGCCAGTGAATTAATGGTAACGGTGGAATGGAACAGCAATACGGTGGAAACAATAAAACCCCAGGCAAACAACTGGTACCCATTAACTCCCAGACCAGGTGCAAAGTGCGCCAGTGCCTGCCCCAGCAGGAAAATACTTAATCCGGTGACAGCGGGCACCAGCATATCAAAGCGGTTAATGAAGCGGAGTTCCGGATACCGGTAAAAGTCACCAATGCGATCCCTGGCCGTGTTAAAACTTGCGTCACAGGTAAACCAGCCAATATGGCTCCACCAGAAACCACGCTGTATGGGGGAGTGCAGGTCCTGTTCCTGATCCGAGTGCTGATGATGGTGGCGGTGATGGGCAGCCCACCACAGTGGACCCCGTTGTGCCGACATATTCCCCAGAACGGCAAATACAAACTGCCAGGCGCGGTTGGTTTTAAAGGAACGATGGGAAAAGTAACGGTGGTAAAACGCCGTGATAGCGAACATGCGCAACCAGAAGAATCCCAGACAAAATAAAAGTGCAAAGGCGCTGGTGCCGGTAAAGAACACCATCAGACAGGCCAGGTGCATGGCAATAAAGGGCACGCAACGCACCCAGTTGAATGCGTGGGGATCCTTGCCGGGTTCCAGGGTTAATTCACTGTCAAACCAGCGTTGTATCTGATGCAGTGCATTCATGCGCTGTACTCCGTGGCCTGAGCCGATTGTTCTTTGGCGGTGCGAAACGTTTGCTTTGCCCTGTCTACGGCAAAGCGGTGTTCAGTGATCATAGCCGGGTACTCCAGCGCTTCGGCTTCCATGGGATTGGGGGCGTGAATGGATTTATTGCTCAGGGTTTCCAGCTCCGGCAGGTAGTGGCGAATAAAGTCACCCTCCGGATCAAAGCGTTCCGACTGACGAATGGGGTTGAAAATGCGAAAGTAGGGTGCGGCGTCTGCGCCGGTGGAAGCGCTCCACTGCCAGCCGCCGTTATTGGCTGCCAGATCCAGATCAATCAGATGCTCGCAGAAAAAACGTTCCCCCAGCCGCCAGTCAATTAACAGGTGCTTGCTCAGAAACATGGCAACCACCATGCGCAGGCGATTGTGCATCCAGCCTTCATGTACCAGCTGTTTCATAGCGGCATCCACTATCGGGTAACCGGTGCGGCCTTCGCACCAGGCTTTGAAATCCTCGCGGGCGTTACGCCAGGGCACGCCGCCGTAGTCATAATTAAAGGGCTTGTGCTTGCATACGCGGGGAAAACCCACCATCAAATGTTTGTAGAACTCACGCCATATCAGTTCGTTAATCCAGCAGGCAGCGCCTTCGTTGCCGCCTTCAAAACTGTGGTTGTTGGCAGTGAGCGCCTGGAAAAAACATTCGCGCAAAGAGAGGGCCCCAACAGCTAAATAGGGCGAGAGTCGGCTGGTGTTGTCCGTTGCGGGAAAGTCGCGAAGCTTTTTATAGTCAGTGATTTTTTCCTTAACAAAATTTTTTAACTGCCGGCGGGCGTGGTTTTCGCCAATGGGCCATTCCCGTTTGCAAGTGGGTTTGACAGACGGAATAGCACCCAGTGCACGGTTGCCGATGATGACACCTTCGCTACGTTTGCGGGGCTTGGGCAGCGGGGTAAAGTCCATCCCCTGTACCTGTTTGATAAAAGCCTTTTTAAAAGGTGTAAACACCTTGAAAAATGCTCCATCCTTCGTGGTCACCGTGCCGGGCAGCAGCAGCGTCTGGTCGTTGGATTTGTGTACCCGGATACCCGCATCATCCAGTACGGCTTTGCAGGCTGCGTCCCGTTCCAGTTCATTCACTTCCCATTCGCCGTTCAGGTACAGATCACTCACGTTGTATTTGCGGCAGGTTTTCAGCAACTGATCCGGGCAATGGCTGAACCGCTCGCCTTTAACAAGAATCAGAGGAATGCCCAGTTGTTCCAGGGCAGCGCGCAGGTCCTGCACATGCGCCAGGGTAAACCAGCGCTGATTGGCACCCACGTCATGACGGTCCCATTGTTCAGGAGTAGCAATATAAATCGCCAGTACGCGGTCGCACTCACGGCAGGCCTGTGTCAGCGCCGGGTTATCGTGCAGCCTCAGATCCTTACGGAACCAGACCAGAGCGGTTTTGCTGTCCATGTCAGATGTCATTGCGTAAGCCCATTTCCGGCGGATGCGGTTTCAGGTAAGACTGTTGCAGCAGATAGCTGTCTTCACCCAGGTGGAGTTCTGCGTAGTGGTTCAGTAACGTCATGGGCACCACCATGGGCACCAGCCCTTTGCGGTAATCATGTATGGAGCGGTTAACTGAATGCCTTTCCGAAGAGGAGAGGGTCTTTTTCAGGTAGCCCTGTATGTGCTCCATCACGTTGCAGTGGCGTCCCCGGGTGGTGGGGGTTTTGATGGTTGTCATAAAGGTATTCAGGTAATGCGCTTTGATATCTGCCAGTGGTGAATCTTTCAGGTTGGCAATCAGCTGCCCCAGTTGGCGATAGGCCTGGGTACTGTGTGCCATCAATTGCAGCTTGTGGCGGGAATGAAAGTCGATCAGTGCTTTCTTTTCTGCGCTTGGCGCCACTGTCTGAAGCCAGTCGTGGTAAATGTAAACCGCGGAGATAAAGGTTTCTTTTAACAGCGGATCATTGAGCCGGCCGGCTTCCTCTACAGGCAGATAAGGAGCCTGTTCGCACAGGGTACGGGCAAAGATTCCGCGGCCCTTGTCCAGCGGGTTACCGTTCTGGTGATACACCTTCACGCTGAAAAGCCCGCAGCTCGGGGATTTCTGGGTAAAAATAAAACCACAAAGGGTTTGGTTCCGGCTGGCAAATTCCCGGCCCTGGCGCGCCAGCGCATCGGTAACATCCAGTTCGGGATTGTCGCTGCCTTGTGCCCTGGTTTCGTTGTTGACGTTCACCAGTCTGATGGGGGGGCGGGGCACGCCCATGCCAATCGCCATTTCCGGGCAGGTGGGCACAAAGTCAAAAATATCACCCAGTTCCCGGCTGCAGAGGCGGGAGTGCTTGTGGCCACCGTTGTAGCGCACCGGCTCTCCCAGAAGGCATTCGCTGATACCGACCGGGATCTTTCCGGATTCCGGCGTGTGTGGGGTGCCTGTTGGTATCAGATCCCGTTGAGACGTTTTGTCTTTGGCGCTCTTCATGGTGTAGCCCCTAAGTAATTTAGACACTGTTTAACCGCTGTTTAGTCTTCTGTCCTGGTCTTCCGTCCTGGCCGACTGTCCTGGATATTTATCAGTGACAGCTCGTTGTGTATTGCTTAGACAATACAGTTAATGACTAGGACAAATACTAAAATAAGATAGACAAAAGCCCTTTGTCAAACATTATGTTCAGGTATTTGCCGTTATAGCTAAAGGTTCTGTCAGGGTATGATGCATCAGCGTCTGTGAAATATTTGTCAAAGAAACCGGGATTTTTCGCGGAGGGCGCCGGCAAATGCCGGTTCAGGCTGGATTCAGGTTGTGGGACTTAAGCTAAGGCAACAATCAGTTGATCGTTCATCGTCAATTTTCAAACCAACGGAGCTACACCATGAAATTTGCAGACAACGTGACATTTGTAAAAGCTGCCTCAGTTCTGATATCCGCGTTGCTGGCACTGGTAACTACTCAGTCCGCTGTGGCGCAAACCAATGTTTCCTATGATTACGCGACGGTGCTGTCGGCCACGCCGATTACCGAGATCTTTACCTACCAGGAGCCCCGGCAGGAGTGCTGGGTGGAAACTGTTCAGCGCCCCGGTCGTAGCGAACATTCCGCTACCGGCACCATTCTTGGCGGAGTGATCGGTGCCGCGATCGGTAACAAGCTTGGCCACAAAAAACGCAACAAACAGGTAGGGGCGGTAGCCGGTGCCTTGCTGGGTGCGTCCATCGGCAACGATATCAGCCGGCGTAATGCACCCCGGCATGGTGGCTACTCCGAGCAGGTGGAAAAATGCCGCACGGTACAGGAAACCATCGAAGAGGAAAGGGTAGTGGGTTACGACGTGAGTTACCGTTATCAGGGCAAAACCTACCGTACCCGTACGCATTCAGACCCGGGTAACAGCATCAAACTGAAGCTGAGCGTTACTCCCCTGGAGTGAAACGCCGTGGAGCTGTCCGGAATTTGACGGTACACTTCAGTGAGTCTGTATTTATCTGAAACGAGGTGTTTGCTTGAGCGTTACAAAATCAACTCTTGCTGGCGGGCTGATGCTGGTATTGCTGTTTTCTTCGCAAGTGGTGCGTGGCGAGCAGTCAAACCCTTTTCAGCCTCAGTCTGGCCAGCCGTTGTCCTCGTCAGTGTGGCTCGCAGGTGTATCCATTGAATCTGCTATCAGCAAGGCCAAGGCCAAATATGGCGGCAAGGTGCTGTCCGCCAAGGAAATCCGCAGCAAAGGGCCTCTGGTTTATAAAATCAAACTGTTGTTGCCCAATGGCCGGGTAAAAACAGTGTTTGTTGACGGTGATTCGGGAGAGGTGTTTGAGTCTTGAGTACCAGCCAGATCTCAACTGAGACTCAACCCGGACCTCAATAAGGAGTACAGATGCGATTGCTTGTTGTTGAAGATGACAGCCACCTGCAGGAACAGTTAAAGGCGCTGCTGGTTACCAACGGTTACAGCGTGGATGTAGCGGCCGATGGCCAGGAAGGTCTTTACCTGGGCACTGAGTATGACTATGACCTGGCCATTGTTGACCTGGGGCTACCCAAACTGAATGGTATTGAACTGATCCGGGCGCTGCGAAATGAAGGTTGCGGATATCCCATTCTGATACTGACAGCGCGGGATCACTGGCAGGAAAAGGTGAACGGCCTGGAAGCGGGGGCCGACGATTACGTGGTGAAACCCTTCCATGACGAAGAAGTCCTGGCCCGGCTGAATGCCCTGTTGCGTCGTTCTGCGGGGTTGGCTTCCCCCACGGTGGAAAAAGGCCCGATTGTTCTGAACACTGCCTCCCAGAAAGTGACAGTGGCAGGCCGGGCGGTGGAACTCACCAGCTATGAATACAAGGTGCTTGAATACCTGATGCTGCATCCGGAAGAGGTGGTATCCAAAATGACTCTGACGGAGCACATTTACGATCAGGATTTTGATCGTGACAGCAATGTGATAGAGGTATTCGTTGGCCGTTTGCGCAAAAAGATCGATCCGGACAACAGCTATAAACCCATCGAAACCCTGCGCGGCAGGGGTTACCGCCTTTCCCTTAACCCATGAAGCTATCTCTTCGCGCCCGGTTGCTTTGGGTTTCCCTCAGCCTGTTATTGTTGTTTCTGAGCCTGACCGCCTGGGTGCTGGATCAGGCCTTTGTGCGCAGTATTGAAAACAATGCCCGCTCCCAGTTACAGCTGCATGTGTATGCCTTGCTGACAGCGGCCGAGCAGGTTGAAGGCAAGTTGATTCTGCCTGAAGTGTTGCAGGAACCACGCTTTAATCAACTGAACACCGGCCTGTACGGCTGGGTGGTGGACAAGCAACAGAATCAGCTCTGGCAGAGCGCGTCTGCCATGGCCGATGCCCTGACGCGGGTGCCGGCATTGCAGCCCGGTGAGCGGAAATTTGCCCAGGTAAACCAGACCGGCGCTAATCGCTATCAGCTGGCGTTTGCCGTGGTATGGGAAGGCGCCAGCGGCAAGGATCAGGAATATACCTTTGTGGTGGCCGAGGATGCGGAGCTTTATGGCTCGCAGATTTCGGGGTTCCGGCGCGCCCTGTGGGGCTGGCTGAGCGCCATGGCCGCAGTGCTGCTGCTGGTACAGTTCGGTATTACCACCTGGGGCCTGGGCCCCTTGCGGGAAATGGCCTTTAATCTGGGCAAGATTGAAAAAGGCGAGGCAGAAAGACTTGAAGGGGAGTATCCCAAAGAACTGAGTGGTGTGGTGACTAACCTTAACCTGTTGATTGATCATGAACGGCGCCAGCGGGAACGCTATAAAAACAGCCTGGGTGATCTGGCCCACAGCCTGAAAACCCCGCTGGCGGTGATCAAGGGTGGCGTTAACCTGAGCCGCGACGAAACCGAGCTGAAAAAACTCATCAATGAACAAACCCAGCGCATGGACGACATCGTGGCTTATCAGCTCAAGCGCGCTATGGCGGCATCGCCGGCAAACCTGGCAAAGAAAGTGGCATTACAGCCGTTGGTGGAGCGCATTACTAAAGCCCTGGAAAAGGTGTACCGGGACAAGTCAGTAGCGGTGGAAAACCTGATAGGGAAAGAGCTGGTAGCCGGCGGTGATGAAAGCGACTTTTATGAAGTGTTGGGCAATGTACTGGATAATGCCTTTAAACACTGCAGCGGTTTAGTGCGGATCCGTCAGTCAGCAGAACACCATAATGACAAGCCGATGGTGGCGCTTTGGGTGGAGGATGATGGCGCCGGTATTCCCGAAGATCAAAGCGAAGAAGTGCTGAATCGTGGCATACGGGCGGACACATCCGTGCCCGGGCAGGGGATTGGTCTTTCTGTGGTAAAGGATATTATTCAGGGTTACGGTGGTGATATCAGCGTTGGTCGCAGTGATCTGGGCGGCGCTGCCATCTGTATGCGGTTTCCGGCGACAATGAGTGGGCTGACATGATCAATGACCCAGCCAGTTGGACAGCTTGTCGATCAGTACATTCTGGGAAATGGGCTTTTTAATATAATCGTTCATGCCTGCTTCCAGGCACTTCAGCTTGTCGCCGGGATTGGCGTTGGCGGTCACGGCAATGATGGGGACATCCACATTCCGGTTGGCCAGGCGGCGAATGCGCCGGGTGGCTTCGAAGCCATCCATCACCGGCATCTGGCAATCCATCAGTATGATATCCACCACTTTACTGTCCAGATAATCCAGCGCTTCCTGGCCGTTAATGGCTGAGGCCGCTTCCAGGCCCAGCTTTCTGATCAGTGATACCAGTACCAGCTTGTTCACCGGATTATCTTCCACAATCAACACTTTTCTGCCGGGTTTCAGCAAAGGCAGCGCAGCTTTGCGATCATCGTGAATACTGCCTTTCAGTGGATCAGCTTTGGTAAAGTCCAGATCCAGTGTCACGGTAGTACCCTCACCGGGAGTCGACTGAAAATCCAGCTGGCCTTCCAGAATCTGGATAATATCCTTGCTCAGTGCCAGTCCGATGCCCAGACCGCCTTTTTTGCGGGTCAGGGAACCATCTGCCTGGCGGAAGGACTCGAAAATGGTTTCTTTCATTGAATCCGGAACGCCGCAGCCGGTATCGGCCACCTGAAAACGGATGCGGATATCGTCGCGACTCTGGTGTAACGGCAGGCAGCGGAAAACCACTTCACCCTGATCGGTAAATTTCCAGGCATTGTCCAGCAGATGCTGCAGAACCAGTCTAAGTTTGCCTTTGTCGCCATGGAGTTTATCGGGAATCTCTTCGCTCAGGTGAAACCGGAAAGACACGTCTTTTTTCTCGCAGCGCCCGCGATAGTCATCCACCAGCGCGTTCAGCAGTTCCCGGATATTGAAATCGTTCTTGTTTTCTTTCAGCGTGTCCGCTTCACACTGGGTGTAGGTCAGAATGTCTTCCACCATCTTCAGCATTTCACTGCTGGAGTGGGCAACAGTATCGATATAGCCCTTTTGTTCATCGGTGGGGGTTGTCAGCTTGAGTAGCTCAGTCGCACCGAAGATACCGTTCATGGGGGTTCTTAGTTCATGGCTGATCACAGACAGGAATTCGTCCTTGAAGCGGTTGCTGGCCGCCAGTTTGCGGTTGGAGTCTTCCAGTTGTTCCTTGGCTCGCTGTTCAATGGCAAGGCGTTCTTTTTCCAGAACGCGAATACGGTCTCCCAGCGCCATGGACAGCAGAATGGTTTCGATGGCCGCCCCCAGATGCAGGGAAAACTTGGAAAAATGATTGTAGGGCAGAATATCCAGCAGAATAAAAATCCACGCCAGGGAACCCATGATCACCGCGGCCCAGGCGATACAGAAAAACCGTGCGGTGGTGTTACCGGTACGTAGCCCGGCTATGCCCGCTAACATGGCGATAAACGCAAAAATAAGCGTGAGCATCATCACTGCCCGCGGGAACATGCCGCTCCCGAAAATCACAATAATCAGTGCGATAATGACGCTGAAAATCATGACTCCGTTAAACAGCTGATGATAGAAGGGCAGTGTCTCGCGGGTATAAAGAATGTGCTGGCAAAAGGCCGCGCCAAAAATAATCGGTGCAATGGCGGTGAGCATGTGGGCGCCATATTCCATGGGAATATGAAACTGCGTGGCCAGAAAATCCCGGATTACGCCATCGTTGGACAGGGTAAAAAGCAGAATCGCGGAAATATACAGTACGTAGTAAACGTAACTTTCGTTCCTGGCCGTGAAATAAATAAACAGATTGAACGCGGCCATCACAAAGAAAATCCCGTAGAAAAACCCGCGGATCTGATCGCCGGACTTTTCATGACTCAGCACTGTGGGTTCGGTGTGCAGATAGGCGGGTACTATCAGGGGAGAATCACTGGAGACTCGTAAATACAGCGTGCCCGACTGATGGCCGGTCCCCGTCGCCCGGGGCAGGTAAAAACCAAAACCGTACACATCCGGTGCTTCGGGGTTGGGCAGGTGGTCGTAGCCGCTGCTGATCAAGCGCTGATAATCGCCATTGGATGCTTCGTATACCAGAATCTCTTTCAGGTGAGGATATTCTATGGTGATCATCCAGCGATGCATGCCGGATACCTGATAATCCAGCTTCAGCCAGAAAGTGGACTTGCGATCGCCCAACTGGGAAACCGGGGATTTGACGGGTTTGAAGCTGTATTTTGCCGGCCGGCTGAGAATATCGGTGATGGTAAGATCCCCTAAAGGATCTTCCAGAATCTGGAAATAGGGGCCCAGTAGTATGGATTCGCCGGGTTGGCCAACCACCTGGTGCTGAAGGTGACCCGCAGAATTCCCTGCACTCACATAGCTGCTGCTGAATAACAGGAGCAAAAGAATCAGTGTACGCAACATCAGCGAGTCCATGCTTACTACCACAGGTCACAGGTTATAAATTTATCAAACTGATACCTAAGTAGTGTAGCCTGCCAAACTCGCTTTGTTGTTTTTTTTTGTTAACGGGGTGCGCCGGAATGTCCGTTGTCAGATAGCTGAACGGTCACAGGGTGTTGCCAAATACGAAAATCAGTTGTGCGAAGCCGGCCGCCAGGCCCAGAACTGCACCAACAGCGATCAGCTTCCACTCGTCTTCCTGAAAGGCTGGCCTTAGCACTTCCTGAAATTCCTCGCTGCTGAGGCTTTCCATTCGGGTGCGCAGCAGGTCTTCGATGATTTCTTTCTGGCCCACATTAAAGGCGTTGTTGCTGAGCAGCTCATCCTGAGCCAGTAAAATGGCATGATCCGCGGCACGCATTTTAAGATCGATATAACCTTTGGTGCCCAGCATGGATTTGACTACGGGCTTTCCGATGCCCATTCCCCAGCTGTTGGTTTCGTCGATGGAGTTGCGTACATGCTTCTGGATCATTTTCTGGGTGCGTTCCTGTTTGGGGCCGGTGAGCATGGCATACAGAATATTGCTGATGGTAATAACTTCGGTGGTGGTGATATTGCAGAGCACCTGGGCCACGGCCTTTTGCCGCTTGAGAAACAGCCCTTGCAAGGTAAAAGGGCCGATGTGAATGGGGTTGAGCGGCTTGAAAATAATTTTCAGGGCAATTTCGTTGGTGGCGTAACCCACAATCAAGCCGAACAGGGGCAGAATCCACCATTCCTGATAAAAATACCAGATGCCCATCTGGATCAGACCGAACAGAAAACCAAAGTACAAACCGGAATTGATAATGAACTTGAATTCCTGCTCGCCCGCTTCCTGAAAAATACGGTTCAGCAGTTCCTTGTTGGTGGTGAGTTTCTTGACCACCATGTCTTCCAGGTCGAACAGGCCGTCGATCTGATCGCCGATATCATCAAGCATTTTATCGATGGTGTCCGGCAGCTGCTTGCGTACGCTCTTGTAAATGCCTTCGCGCACGTTGACGGGCAGGTTTTCCCACAGGGTGGCGTTCTCGGCATTCATCAGATCATCGATGTAGCCCTCCAGGCGGGCATCCACCACCTTTACCAGTTCTTCCGACAGCCGGTGCCGGTCAATCTGCTGGTAAACCTCGGAAATATTCGCCAGGTTTTCCAGGCCTTTTTCCACCACTACCTGCGCCATTTTACGGGCCTTGGAAGGGATAACGCCCTGCCAGCCCAACAGCAGTGGCTGGTAACCCATAAATTCCATGGGATAAAACATCAGTTTTATGGCTAACCAGTTGGTACTCCAGCCCACCAGGGCGGCCACTACGGGAATGCTGCAGTATTTCCAGAAATCGGGATGATTGATAAGTTCCTGTATCACGTAGCTGGCTTTCCTATCTGGTATGAAAGTCGTTAAACTGGCCCGGCATTATATTTATTATAGGCACTGTTAACACTATTTGAATGATATGGAAGTTCGAAAAGCGGTTAGCAGGGATTATTTTGCTTCTCGGAATTTGTGTCATAACGGGGAATACAAGAATGATAAAAATGAACGCCAGGATAACGGGCTATTGCCTGATTCTGTTATTGAACCTGCTGGGATTGAATGGCGCCTGGGCCGAAGACGCGGGCAAAGGGGCAAACCCGGCCCTGAGCGAAGCCGTCGCCATTGAAAAAGCCAAAAGCTACTACGATTCCCGGGGCGAGTGGGCCGGTAAATTCACCATCACCAAGGTGCGCAAGGTGCGGTTTGTGCCACAGAGTCCCACCAGCATGGTGGCGCATATTCAGTATCAGGCGGCCTTCCTTCAGGACATGACCAAAACCGTGGAAGACCAGCGTACCTTTGGTTTCAGTTATCGGAAGGGTGAATGGCACGCAGACTGGATGGGGGGCCACAAGTCAGCGTCATTCTAGGCGCTGATCAGAGGTTCTCTAGAAGCGTGCTTTGCTGCGGCGAACCACCAGGCTCAGGGTGAGCAGGATCAGTGCTGCAAAGGCGATGGATTCCGGTTGTGCCTGTGAGCTGGCTTTTGCTGCCGGTACTTCGCTGGTGCCATTGCCCCAGCCGGTACGCAGGAAGCTGATCACGCTGGATCCGGAATGATTCATCAGGTGCAGCAGATAGGAAACCCGGTTTTCCTGGCGGCACTGGGTGTCGGAAAACAGGCCCTGGGCATCGGACAGCAGATCTGAAGGGGCAAAGAAACGCTCGCCATTGAGCTCAGCATTCACGGAGCCGGCAAACAGGGCAGAACACATCAACAACCCACAGGCTGCCAGACGGCTGCGTAACAGGAACTTCTGTGGAGACTGCCGACGTTTCATCTGATCCAACGTTGCCCCTTGCTGCTTGTTCTCGACATGTTGAAGACATGGACAGTTACGACAACGGTGAAATCAGACCGGGTGGCAATACCGTGTCTACCTGCCAGATAGAATAGTAAAAGTGCGGGGGGGCAAAAACTGTGAACTGGTTCGCCATTTGTTGTAATAATTGACCGAATGGTCAAATGTTGATCAATCTGGCGGCGAAGCCTGCTGTTTTCCACTGCGTTGCTTTGTCTGGTACTGGCTCCGGTACTGGGCAGGGCTTTCATTTTCCCAGCGGCGGAATGCGTGGACAAAGGCCGCAGCTTCCGCGTAGCCCAGTTCCTGGGCAATGGCCTCTATGGTCAGGCGGGTATTCATGAGTAAATGCCTGGCTTTCGCCGATTTAACCTCGTCCACCAGTTTGCGGAAGGACGTTCCTTCCTGACTGAGCTTGCGCCTGAGGCTGCGTTCCGACATGCCAAAGGTAATGGCTGCAGCCTCCGCGCCCGGTAGCCGCTCCGAAAAAAGTGTCAGGTATTTTTTGATGTTGCTGCCCAGTTGAGGCGCCTGGTTTTCCCGCTGGCTCAAAATCTGGTCACACTGCTTTTTATACAATGCAAAGGCGGTGCGGTTGGCCCCGGGGAAATGGATCGCCAGATCCCGGTTCTTGATCACTGCCCGAATCCGGTCATGGCCGAAGGAAACCGGGCACTGAAAGCGCTCTTCGTAGGAGGCGTGTTCCGGCGGCCGGGGGTAGGGCAGTTCGATTCTGACCGGGCTGACGGACACCCCGATATTGTGCTGGATATCGGATATCAGCTGAAAGGTGCCGGAAATATCCCGGTCAATCAGAAAGCGCTCACAGTTTTTGGGCAGGGGCACCGGAGTAATTACCAGAGAGGATTCCTTTTCGCCGGTTTCCATGCTCAGCTGGCCGAACAGGTAGGTCAGCTGCTGGTATTTCTCGCCGGTTTTAAAGGCTTCCCAGGCATTCTGGCAGGACATGAGCAACATAATAAACTGGCCGTAGCCCGCCAGACTCATACCTTTGCCGATATTGAGGCCGGTGAGGGGATCATCCATCTGATCTGCCAGTTCGGTATATATCTGCAGCTCCAGTGAGCGCTCGATCTCCGCTTCCGGTGAGATGGTTTTCAGAGAAATGCCGTATTTCTTCAGAATCGGTTCAATGCTGATACCGTAGGCTTTGAGTGCTTCAAGGGTATAAACCAAGCCCAGGACCGATCGGGTACTCATAATGTTCACCTGGCCGAAAATGTCAAGATTTCACGGGAGGATATCATACTCAGCGCCGATGTGGCGGACTATATTGAAGGACATGACAATAAGTAATCACTGTGTGAGGTAGCCTATGACCAGTCAACCACCGATTCAGCCAGCCGCGGATCAGTCACTGGAGCAAGTAGATGTCGCCATTATCGGCGCAGGATTTGGCGGGCTGTGCATGGCCATCAAGTTACTGGAAGCCGGCAATCGCCGTTTTGTGATTCTGGAAAAGGCCCATGAAGTGGGTGGTACCTGGCGGGACAATTCCTATCCGGGCTGCGCCTGTGATGTGCAATCACACATGTATTCCTATTCCTTTGAAGGCAACCCGGACTGGACCAAGCGCTACGCTCCCTGGTACGAAATCCAGAATTACATTCTGGAGGTAGTGGAAAAGTATAACCTGCGTCCCTTTATTCGCTTTAATCAGGAAGTCACGGGCGCCGAATTTGATGAATTCACTGCACAGTGGACGGTAAATACTGGCGATGGCCAGCGTTTGCAGGCCAATCATGTGGTGATGGCATCGGGCCCGCTGCATGTACCCCAGATCCCCAATATCAAAGGGCTGGATAAATTCAAGGGCAAGGTGTTCCACTCCGCCCAATGGGATCACAACTATAACCTGCATGGTAAAAAGGTGGTGTCTATAGGCACCGGCGGCAGCGCCATTCAGTATGTGCCGGAAATTGCCCCGGATGTAGAGCAGCTGTATGTGTTCCAGCGTACGCCGGCCTGGGTTATTCCCCGGGACGAGCGCAAATACAGCAAACTGGAAAAAATGGCGTTCAAGCGTTTTCCGTCCCTGCGCAAACTCCACCGGGCGCGCCTTTACTGGAGTAACGAATCGCGGGTCTGGCCCATGTTTAATCCGGCGATTGCCAAAGTGGGCGGAGAACTGGTGAAACGTTTTATCCGCTACCAGGTGAAGGATCCCAAACTGGCGGAAAAGCTGACGCCGGATTACACCCTGGGCTGCAAACGGGTGCTGATTTCCAACAAGTACTATCCCACCTTCAACCGCGACAACGTGGAGCTGGTGACGGATGGCATTCAGGAAGTGAAGGAACACAGCATAGTGACCAGCGACGGAGTAGAGCGCGAAGCAGACTGCATTATTCTGGGCACCGGTTTTGTGGTGGATCCTCGTGTCTATATGCGTGATACCCCGGTGATTGGCTTGCATGGCCAGGACCTGCGGGACACCTGGAAAGATGCCGCCGAAGCTTATCTGGGAATTAATGTACCGCAATTCCCCAACCTGCATTTGCTGGTGGGCCCCAATACCGGTCTGGGCCACAACTCCATTATTTTTATGATTGAGGCCCAGGTAAATTACATCATGGATGCGCTGGCAAAAATGAAGCAGCGTAAAGCGGATATTCTGGATGTTAAGCAGGATGCCCTGACGCGGTTTTCCAATGAAGTGCAGGAACAATTACAGGGCACCGTGTGGACTTCCGGCTGTAACAGCTGGTACCAGCAGGCGGACGGAAAGAACACGGCCCTTTGGCCTTTTTCCACCTGGCGCTACTGGTTGCGTACCCGCAAGGTTCCGACGGAAGACTATCTGTTTCTGAAAGCCGGAAAAAATACCGCACAATCCAAAAGAAAAACGCAAACTGCTGCCGTAGCTCAGGGCTGACCGTAGCGGGTGTAAGCTTGGTGGAGCAAGATTCTTGCGTTAACGTTTCTTGCGTTAACGCAAGAATCTTGCCATATAGAAGGTACTGGCCTGCGCACGGGGCCGTACGCAAAAACCGGAGTGTCTGTTGAATTGTCAATCAGGGGCACTCCGGTTTTTTTGTTGCAGGAACCTCAGGCCTGCGCTGGTTTTTTACTGTGGGCCCAGTGATACAGCACCGGTAACACCACCAGCGTCAGCAGCGTAGAGGAAATGATGCCGCCAATAACGACCGTTGCCAGTGGCCGTTGCACTTCGGCACCGGTGCCCGTATTCAGTGCCATGGGAATAAAGCCCAGACTGGCCACCAGTGCCGTCATCAGCACCGGGCGCAGGCGGGTAATGGCACCGCTGATCACCGCCTGATAAAGATCCTGGTTCTGATGCCCCTTGTTCTGATGCCTATGGTTCTGATGCCTACGGTTCTGATGCAATAGATCCCTTATAAAAGCCACCATCACCAGCCCGTTCAGCACCGCCACACCGGACAGGGCGATAAAGCCAACCCCAGCAGATATGGACAGGGGCATATCCCGTAACCAGAGTGATACTATGCCGCCGGTGAGTGCCAGGGGAACACCGCTGAAAATAATCAGGGCATCTTTTAACGACGCAAAGGCCATGACCAGCAGGCCCAGTATCAGTAGCAGGGTAACGGGTACCACAATGCCAAGTCGCTGACTGGCGGACTCAAGCTGTTCAAAGGTGCCGCCGTAATCCAGCCAGTATCCCGGGGGCATTGCCACCTCTGTTTTAATTTTCTGCTGCACGTCTGTCACAAAGCTGCCCAGGTCACGGCCCCTCACATTGGTGGTGACCACGATACGTCGCTTGCCGTTTTCCCGGCTGATTTGTGCGGGGCCCGGTGACAGGTCCAGTGTGGCCACTTCTTCCAGAGGCACATAATCGCCGTCAGGAAGAGGCACAGGCAAGTAGGCTAACCGATCGATATCACGGCGCAGGTTTTCCGGCAGCCGTACCATCAGTTCAAAGCGCCGGTCGCCTTCATAAAGAATGCCGGCGGACTCACCACCGATGGCGGCCGATACCCAGTCCTGCAACTCCATCAGATTCAGACCGTAACGGCCCAGTGCGGTACGGTCGGGAATAACCGACAGGGTGGGCAGGCCATCCACCTGTTCCACTCTGGCATCGGCGGCTCCACTGGTGCTGCGGACAACAGCCAGTATGTCGTTGGCGGTTTTCAACAGCTGATCCAGATCATCACCGAACACTTTAATGCCGACATCAGCCCGCACGCCCGAGATCAGTTCGTTAAAACGCATCTGAATGGGCTGGGTAAACTCGTAGTTGTTGCCGGGCAGTTCCTTCAATGCCAATTCCATTTCGGATACAAGCTGCGCTTTGGTTTTGTCAGGGTCCGGCCACTGGTCTTGTGGTTTCAAAATCACAAAATTGTCGGCAACGTTGGGCGGCATGGGATCGGTCGCTACCTCGGCAGTACCCAGCCGGGCGAACACTTTATCCACTTCCGGAAAAGCTTTAATCCGTTGTTCCAGCACCTCCTGCATGGCCACCGATTGTTCCAGCCCGGTGCCGGGTATACGCATGGCGTGCAGGGCAATATCACCTTCGTTCAGTTGCGGAACAAATTCAGACCCCAGTGTGGTGGCAAGCCAAAGACTTGCACATACCATTAACCCGGCCACACCCAGTACCAGCCAGCGAAGTTTGAGCGCTGCCACCAGTAATGGCTGATACAGCTTTTTTCCACTGCGGATGACGGGGCTTTCCTTTTCACTGATCTTGCCTTTCATTAACACGGCCACTGCGGCAGGCACCAGAGTGAGCGACAGCACCATGGCAGAAAGCAACGCCATCACCACAGTGGCCGCCATGGGGTGGAACATTTTGCCTTCCACGCCGGTGAGCGAAAAAATCGGAATATACACCACGGTAATAATGGCAATGCCGAACAGGCTGGGGCGTATCACTTCCGAGGTGGCCTCGTAAACGGTGTCAAGGCGTTCCCGCAGTGTTTGCAGCCGCCCCTGTTGTTGCTGTGCTTCCGACAAACGGCGTACGGCGTTTTCCACAATGATGACGGCGCCGTCCACAATCAGACCAAAGTCCAGCGCGCCCAGGCTCATCAGGTTGGCGGAAACACCACTGCGCACCATGCCCGTTATAGTCATCAGCATGGACAGGGGGATGACTGACGCGGTGATTAACGCCGCCCGTAGATTTCCCAGTAACAAAAACAGTACCACTATTACCAGCAGTGCACCTTCCAGCAGGTTTTTGGTCACGGTGGCAATGGCCTTGTCCACCAGTGCGGTGCGGTCGTACACCGGTGTGGCGACTACACCATCCGGCAGGGAATCCTGAATCGTCTCCAGTTTTTCGGACACCGCCTTGGCCACTGTCCGGGAGTTTTCACCGATCAGCATCATGGCGGTGCCAAGCACGGTTTCCTCGCCATTTTGGGTTGCGGCACCGGAGCGTAATTCCTTGCCGATACCGATGTCTGCCACATCGTGAATCTTGATTGGCACGTTCTGATGCTCGGTAATAATCACGTTGCCGATATCTTCCGGCGTGCCTAACTGACCGGGAGAGCGCACCAGCAGTTGCTGACCATTTTTTTCGATATAGCCGGCGCCGCGATTGGCGTTGTTCGACTGCAGCGCAGCAACCAGATCGTTAATGCTCACCTGGTAATACAGCAGTTTTTTGGGATCCGGTAACACATGGTATTGCTTGGCGTGCCCGCCGATGCTGTTCACTTCCACCACGCCCTTTACCTGTGACAGTTGCGGCTTGATAATCCAGTCCTGAATTTCCCGCAGGGCGGTGGTGTCGTAAGGGGAACCGTCTGTCTGGCGGGCATCGGGAAGGGCGGTGACCGTGTACATAAAAATCTCGCCCAGCCCGGTGGTGACAGGCCCCATTTTCGGTTCAATGCCTGGCGGCAGCAGGCTTTTGATAGCGCCCAGCCGGGTATTGATAAGATTACGGGCAAAATAGATATCGGTGCCTTCTTCAAAAACCACCGTAACCTGTGATAACCCATAACGGGACAATGACCGGGTGTACGCCAGCCCGGGCAATCCATAGAGCGCCGTTTCCACCGGGTAGGTGATGCGTTGTTCCGACTCCAGTGGTGAATAGCCGGGTGCGGCGGTGTTGATCTGCACCTGTACGTTGGTGATATCCGGCACGGCATCAATGGGCAGCTGCTGATAGCTCCAGGTTCCAAGTGCAACAATAACCAGGGTCAGGCTCAGAAAAAGATACCGCCTGGCGATAGCCATTTTTAAAATGGATTCAATCATGGGTGGCCTCCTAGTGAACGTGTTCTGCAGCAGACTTTTCCATATCCGCTTTGATCAGATAGCTGTTGCGGTTCACGTAGATCTGGCCCTTCTTAACACCTGACAACACTTCTACCCGATGGCCATCACTTCGCCCGGTGACCACAGGGGCAAACTCGAAATGCTCGCCTTCTTTGATAAAAATGCCCTGTTGATCTTCCATGGTTTGTAACGCGGCTTTTTCTATCGTCAGAGGTGATGTGAATGAATCTGTCTGAATGCGGGCTTCCACCAGCAAGCCCGGAGACAATAACAACTGACGATTATCGAACTTTACTCTTGCCTGTTGATACGGTTTGCTCAGATGAGGAATGATGTGTTCAATCCGGCCGGACACGGTTTGCCCGTTGGTGAGCAGGGTTACCGGCAGGCCGGTGGTCACTGCTGCCTGCTGTGCAGGGTATATGCGTAACTCCGCCCAGAGCTCGCTGAAATCCGCAATGGAAAACAGTACCTGATCCCGGGTGACTTCGCCCTGATTGGCATGGCGCTGAATAATCACACCGGAAATGGGCGCATAGACCGGATAGGTTTTCAGGCTCTGATTGGATTCCACTTCGGCCAGCAGGTCGCCCTGCTGTACGCGATCCCCTATGGTGCGTTTGACCGACAGAATCATGCCGCTGTAACGGGCGCGTACATGGCTGAGCTGTTCCGGGCCGGTGGTGAGGGAGCCATAGCTGGTGATGGTTTGTTGAATCATCCCGGCGGCAACGGTGGCTGTTCCTATGCCGACGTTTTCAGCCATGTGATCAGATATTCTTGTACTGTGGGATTCTTCGTGTTCATCGTCGTGATGATCATGGGGGCTTGCCTTTGCGGCCAGGGCAAAACCCAGCAACAGGCAGCTGATAATAATTCTGATGTTCATGATGCTTCCTTTAATTGAATTCGTTAACGGGTATAGAACCAGGCGTGTTTTTGCGATGTCGCTCACTGGTTGGTGGTGCCATTGGTGTGAGCAAGTGGCTGTGCAATCAGGGTTTCAATCACCGATTGATTGGTCAGCACAGCGGCGGCGTTGTTTATCCGTTGTTGTTTGGCGCCCAGCAGTTCCTGTTGTGCGGTAATCCAGTCCTGATAATTGCTCAGGCCACTGTCATAGGATTCGCGGGTGGTCTTGAGTGCCTGCTCCAGATTCGGAATCACCATAGCGTTCAGCTGTCGGTAGGTTTCCAGATGTTGCCGGTACAGTGACAGGGCCGAGAAGAGTTGCCGTCGTAAACGAACCAGGGTGTCTTCCCGGGTAAACGCAGTTTGCTGTTGCCGGGCCTTTGCGGCCGCAACGGATGCGCGGTTGCGATCTGCTGACAGCAACGGCAGCGAAATGCCGGCTACCAGCGATTGATCGCCGGGTCCGTTTTCATGCCGGATGCCTACACGCCAGCCCAGGTCCGCACGGTTGGCAGCTTCCGCCAGCTGAACTTCCGCGTGCTTCAGGCGGGCCTCGCTGGCAAGTGCGCTTACTAACGGTGAGGCTTGTGCCTGCTGGAAAAGCTGCTCCAGTGATGCGGGGCTTTTAAACCCGAACAGATTTCCCTGAACATGCTTGAAATCCGGTTCACTGGCACCCCAGAAAGCCGCCAATGCCATATGCTGACGGTTTTGTTGATGAACCAGATTTGCCAGATGAATCCTGGCCTGCGCCAATTGTGCGCGGGCCCGGCCCAGTTCAGCGTCGGAGGCACCGCCCTGGTCGGCGCGGCGGCTAACGGCGCTGACCAGATAGCGGGAAATTTCCACGGACTCCTGTGCCAGTGTTATTTCCTGTGCTGTAGTCAGCGCCCTGATAAAGGCCTGCGTCAGATCGCCCAGCACATCCAGTGTCTCTGTTTGTTGCTGAGCCTGGAGGTGGGCTGATTGTGCGTCGGCTACCCGCACTCTGGCGTTCCGTTTGCCGCCGAGTTCCAGCACAGATGACAGGGCAACGGTCAGTTCGGCCTGATCCGTTCCCCGGGCGTTGCCGCTGCCGGCCAGGTTTTCCAGCTCGACGTTCAGTTGATAACCCGGTGTTAATGCAGCCTGGTTGCGCTGTGCTTTCCGGGTTTCCCGGGCCCAGGGGAGCCCTTGCAGATAAGGGTTGTTGTTCAGGGTGTTGCTAATGGCTTGCTCCAGGTTAAGAGTGCCGTTTTCCGCGGGCGCACTGGCCCACAGGGAAGGGCATAGCAATATGCACCCCAATAAAAGGGTAAATAAAACTTTCATCAGATATCCTTTGCGATTGCCTGAAAAGTATTGGCTTGTGAGTCAGAGCAAAGGACTAAAGAATGGGAGGGGGATTGTCAGGGCTGTCGGATCGGGAAAGATAAAAAACCTGATATTCCCAGCGAGCATTGCCCGGGCTTGCCGGCTTTTGTTGATGATGCTGGCTGGCGACAAAGAAATGCGCGATACCGTGGCAGTGACAACAATGATGGCAATCGTAAGCGTTGACGTCAGGGTTCTGAAAAGTCTTTTCCGTGTGTTCCGGGTGATCCTGCGACACGGCAATATGTTCGCTGCCGGATTGATGCAACTGGTGCATGTCTGCCACTGCATAAATGGATTGCAGTGTCATTAATGCTGTCAGGAAGCAGAGCAATGTACGTTTGGCCGCGGTCATTGAATAACGGATCATGTCTCGGTAAAGGAAGGGGTAAGATTACCAGAAAGGCCGCAGAGTTCCCAACCTTCAATAAATCCTGTCCATCTATAAAAACAAACCCCGGCATTCACAAAGAAAACCGGGGTTTATGCTGGTCGCTGGCGGCTGCCCGCTCTGGCAGCTGCCAAATCCGGCTGTAAGCTAGCCGTTAATCAGATAGTGCGTATAGATACTGGCGGCATACCCCAGGCCTATGGCCCAACTCCACTTGAGGTGGCTGAAAAAGGTATACATGCCCTGGGACTGGCCCATCAGCGCAACGCCGGCAGCAGAACCGACCGACAGAAGGCTACCGCCAACACCGGCTGTCATGGTTACCAGCAGCCATTGGTAATGGCTCATGTCCGGGTTCATGGTGAGAATGGCGAACATTACCGGAATGTTATCCACCACTGCAGACAGTAAACCGGCAACGATATTGGCCACTGTAGGGCCCCAGCCGTCGTACATAAAGTGTGATACCAGCGACAGATAACCCAAAGTACCCAGGCCGCCGACACAGAAAATAACACCAAAAAAGAACAGCAGTGTATCCCATTCGGCGCGGGCCACTTTGTTAAAGATATTGAATTCATCAATATTGGGATCAATACGTTTTTCTGACATCTTGATGTAGTAAGAATAAAAGAAGAGGTAAGACAAACCGGTCATCATGCCCAGAAAAGGCGGCAGATGCAGCAGCTGTTCAAAGCTGACCGCGGTGGCAATGGTGCACAGGAACAGAATGCAGATGGTAACGGCGCCGCGCTTCAGGTGAACATCTTCATCCATGGGCGTGGGTGTTTCATTGGGCACTGCCAGGCTCATAAAGAACGCCGGAATAACATAGTTAACGACCGCAGGAATAAAGAGCGCAAAGAATTCGAAGAAGGTGACATGGCCGGACTGCCAGACCATCAGGGTGGTGATATCACCAAAGGGGCTGAAGGCGCCGCCGGCGTTGGCTGCTACCACAATGTTAACGAAGGAAATGGCAACGTAAGAAGGCTTGTCGGCACCCACCGCCAATACAACGGCACCCATCAACAATGCCGTGGTGAGGTTATCGGCAACCGGCGAAATAAAGAAGGCCAGAAATCCGGTAATCCAGAACAGTTTACGGTAGCTGAAACCTTTCTTGATAAGTGTGGCGCGCAGGGTTTCGAACACGTTCCGGTCGGTCATGGCGTTCACATACACCATGGCGGTGAGCAGGAACAGCAGCAGGGCGGAAAATTCCAGCAGGTTATGGCTGAGGGCTTGTTCCACGATATCGTGTGGGGCATCCACGCTTTGAGCGGCCAATGCCACCAGAACCCAGATAACGCCAGCGGCGGCAATCACCGGCTTGGATTTGCGCAGGTGAATGAATTCCTCGGCAATGACCAGGCCATAGGCCAGCACAAAAAGCACCAGCGCAACGATGCCGTACGTGGCGCCGGTCATGTTCAGGTTGGCAGCGGTTTCAGCGCCGGTTGAAGCAAACAGTGGCCGTATGGGTAACAGGGCCAGAAGGCAGGTCAGCAGTGTGATAATGCGGATATTCGACACGCGATTTCTCCTGATAAATAGGGGTGCATTTGATAACGCCGTTCGGCGCACAGCACGCAGGAAATGCGTAATGCGAAGCGGTATGTGAAAGAGCGTTCACAGCGGCGTTACATGGCAATTTGAGGTGGCGCGAATCTTATACAAAAAGACCTTTGGATACCATGGGTTTGAACAGTTAAATACGTAAAAACGGGGCAAAATGGTGCGTTTAATTGTGCAATGGTGGTGCAAAATCGCCAATCCGGACTGCCTGTAACCTGAGACGTTAGTTTTTACTGCCCGTAAACCCGGGAGATGTGGGTCAGGGTTGCAGCCAAACCGGGTTAGGCATTATATTTGCTTGCGTCTTTCGGCCTAGTTTCTTTATGTATTTCAGGTAATTCCAACTTTTCAGGTAACTCCATCTCGCATTTTGGGGGTAGTTTTATGTTCCAGCACAGGTCCTGGATTTTACAGCGGTCCAATATTGAGCTGTTGCGGGAATGTCAGCGGCTGATTCAGGAGCAGTTTTCGGAAAAACTGTCGCTGACCCAAACGGATTTGATTGAGCGGATTTTCCTTTTTTCACTGCGCAGCAGTAACCCGCGATTTAACGAAACAGTTAAGCGGCTGAAGGATTCTCTGGAGGAGGCGTCTTACGATTTGTCTGAGCTGCCGGGGCATGCGCCTACCGCTATTACGCCTCCCGAACCGGCTGTGGGTGAATCCGTGGCGGATACACGTGGGCGGGAAAAGGTTTACCGGGGGCGACGGGTGGCTGTCAGCGTGCCGGAAGCGGAAGCCGGGCCGGTTCCCGAGTTGCCGCTGGGGGATGAAGTGACCGAAACCAGCAAGCGCCGCCGCCGGGTATATCGCGGGCGGGTGGTTGAAGGCTGAACTCAGGCTTGGCACCGCTGCGGCCAGGGTGCCGGCCCTGTCAGTTTTGGTCAATGGGTTATGATGCTTCTGGTTACTGTGGATACCCCGCTGTTTTGCTATGGTGACACCCTTACCACAGGAGGGAATCATGAACAGCCAAGTAAATCTGGAAGCTATTATCGAGAGCGCGGGTAATAAAGTTATTACGACAGATGCAGCCCTGGCCTATTTCGATGCGCTGGAGCCAGTCACCACCGAAGAAATGCTGGGCAAATGGCGTGGTCGCGGGTTTCCTACCCACCACCCCATGGATGGCCTGCTGGAAAACTTTGAATGGTGGGGCAAGGAATTTGCCAGTACCGAGGAAGTGCATCCGCTGGTGTTCAACAAGCCCGGTGGCGGTGTACTGAAACTGAACCCGTTCTGGATGCCGTTGAAGTATGCCAGAAACACTGCCCTGGCCCGCAGTGGTTTGTCGCGGTTTTCGTTCAAGGCACTGATGCCTGTGCTGCAAACCCGCCGCAGCCGTGCCCGCCTGAGAATGCTGGAGCACCGGGGAAAAGTCAGTGCCACCATGGTTTACGATGCCAAACCCATCAATGACGTATTCCGCAAGATTGATGACGATACCGTATTGGGGCTCATGGATCTGAAAGGCTTGAAAAAGCCTTTCTTTTTCCTGCTGGAGCGCCACGCCTGACTGTGACGACAAGCCTGACTTAATAGTCGCCAACTATCTTGTCCTGCCGTTTCCTGTGGTAGCATGCCTGCTCATCACAGGGAACGGGGGAACCACCATTGAAAGATCTACCAGTTATTGGCGCGGGTATGCGTCAGTCTTCCAGGCTGCTGAATCGGGCACTGATTCGTGGTCTGGCCGGTTTTTTTGTGGACGAAAAGTTGCCGGTGCAAACCCAGCGGCGCCGGTTCGATGCCCTCAACAAGATTTCCCGTACGCCGAAGGGCGTAGCGGTGGAACAGACCCGTGTGAACGGCGTACCGGTTGAGGTGATCACCCCTCATCACTTCAGTGGCGATCGCCACCTGATTTATTTCCATGGCGGTGCTTTCTGTGTCGGCGCGCCCAAAACCCACCGGGATCTGACGGTGAGCCTGGCGAAAACCCTGGATCGGAAAATCTGGGTGGTGGATTATCGACTGGCCCCGGAACACCCGTTTCCTGCCGGTCCGCAGGATTGCCTGGCAGTGTATCGGCAGCTTGCCAAAGAGCTGGGGGCTGATCGCGTTGCCCTTGGCGGTGATTCAGCGGGGGGCAATCTGGTACTGGTGACCCTGTTGATGGCCAGAGATGCCGGACTGCCGCTGCCGGAAGCCGGTGTTCTGTACTCTCCCTGGACTGATCTGCGCTGCTGCTCTGAATCCTACTACACCCAGCGGGACACTGATCCCATGCTCACCGGCCCCTGGTTGCGCCGCATGCGGGAATACTACCGTAATGGCGAAGATGTGCACCGGCCGGAACTGTCGCCCCTGTTTGCTGATTTGAGAGGCCTGCCGCCACTGTTGCTGCATGTGGGCAGCAATGAAATTCTGCTGAATGATTCATTGAGTCTGGAAGCCCATGTGCGGGAGCAGGGCGGGCAGATTCACCTGAAAGTATGGGAGTCCCTGTGGCACGTCTTTCATGCGCATGTGCAATACCTGGAAGTAGCGCGGCAGGCCGTGAAAGAAACCCGCAGCTTCCTGAATCAGGTCAATGTCTCTGCCAGGCGCGCGTAGTAACTTGTCCAGATCCGCAGCAAGCTATAGTTAACGGAAAGCCCTATTCAGAAGAAAGCCTATGACGCAGCATCAGCAGACTCCCAGAGAAACCGCCATAGAGCGCCCCCTGGGGGCAACCGAAGACATGTACTGGCGCTTTGATGCCGTTTCGCCGCTGAATTTTGGTTCGGTGGTTCAGTTGAGGGGTGCATTTTCTACTGAGCAGCTAATTGCCGCACTGAAGGCACTGCAAATGCGCCACCCGCTGATGCGCGCCCGGATTGAACCGGCAGAAGATGGCACGCCCTGGTTTCGCTCTGAGGTGGGCCCCATTCCCTTGCAGGAAAGCCGCCAGCCTGCCGGCAATGAATGGGCGTTGCTGGAAAACGAATTGAATACGCCCTTTGATACCCGGGTGGGCCCGTTGATGCGTTGTGTGCTGATTCGCCATACGGATGAAGAGGCATCGCTGATCTGGGTGTATCACCATGCTGCCTGTGACGGTCGTTCGGCGGTGTTCCTGTTACGGGATCTGGTGCAGTCCATCAGCCGGCAGGTGCGGGGTGAGTCTGCGGATCTTCCTGTGCTGGCGCCGGTTGAATACTATGGTGATCGCATTCATACCCTCAAGGATTACGGCGATTTTGAAGACGGCCTGAAAACCGTATGGCGCACACTGCAAACCTCCGCCCGTTTTATGACACGGGTGGGGATTCCCATGGGCGTGCGCAAAGATAATGAACAGCCGTTGAACCAGCAGCGTATTCTGGTGGAACCCCGTTGGGTCGAACCGGACATAATGAAAAAGGTGGCGGCCAAAGCCAAGGCGGAAGGGGTTACCATTCAATGCGTGCTTAACGCAGCCCTGTCGTTGACCGTTGCCCAGGATTCTCCCACCAAAACCTTTGAAGTGACCAGCTGCACCCAGGTGCTGGACATTCGCGATCGCCTGCATCCACCCGTGGGGGAAGACTGCGGTGTGTTTGTAACCGGCGCTACCAGTTTGCATTCGCTGAAACCGGAAACGGATTTCTGGGATTTAACCCGGGATATTCAGCAGCGTTTGAAGGAAACTCTCAATACCCCGTTACCTTTTTTTCACCCGGCACTGCACCGCAGCTTCGCGCTGATTGGTAAAGCACTGGGGCAGCGTAAAGCCGACGTGTTCAGTCAAATAATCAAAAGCCTGCATCCGGAAGGCCTGGCCGTATCCAATCTGGGGCAGGTAAAAATAGACGTGGCGGATGCCGCTGTTGACGTTACCGGGTTTGGCTTTGCCACCAACACCAATGTGTTTAACTATTTCAATACCTCGGCCGCTACACTCAATGGCCGAATGATCTGGAGTTTCAGCGGCAGCACCTTGCTGGGCCGGGAACGGATTGCGCTGATAGCGGATCACACCATAGAGCGGATCATGCGTGCGCTTGAAGAGTAGCTGCTTCATTTTTGTGCCTGGGCAACCATTTTTACGAACTGTGCACTAATGCGAATCAGTTTTCGGTATGGGTTATTCCGCTAAAACGCCGCGGCAAAACCGGATATTGCCGTTAAATCATTAACTTGGCTCGTCATTAAAGTTGTTGGCACATGGGTTGCAGTACTTTGTGTGTAGTCAGCCTGAAGCATCAGGTTGCGTATGTGCCCAAACTCAACAGCGTTTTTTATCGAGGTCCACCATGAAACTGATGAACACTGACGTGCTGTTTAAAATGACTCACCCGGAAGAAGCGGAAACAATGCAGGCCCTGCGAGAGTACCTGGACAACATGTACTTTGCCTGAGCGGTAACGCTTAAATATTTTTGTTCTTTTTAATTGCTTCCTCTCCGGACCCAACGCCCGCTGGGTCCGTCTCACCGGGGACAGGGATGTCCCCAACCAATGCCTTAAAAACTGTTTTTCAGGTTAAGCAATAACCGATAGCCGCTGATCACCGTATAAACCCGCTACAACCCAACCCTATATTTGCTATATTTACCCCTCTTTCTCCAATCATGGACTTAATGGGTTGTTATGGGTCATTTAGAAGACAAGGTGCTTATCGGCAGTGAAGAATGGTGCAGTTTTCCTTCATTGGGTATTCCTGCCATCAAGGCCCGGGTAGATTCCGGTGCCAAGACTTCTTCCATTCATGCATTCAATATTCAGAGCTTCCGCCGTGGCGGCATGCTGTGGGTAAGTTTTGAGGTTCATCCCATCCAGAGTAATCGCAAAGCCGTGGTGCGATGTGAGCGGCCGGTTATCGACAAGCGCAAAGTCAAAAGCTCCAGCGGCGTTGCCGAAACCCGTTATGTGATCCAGGTGCCCATGAAAGTGGCAGACCACACCTGGGATGTGGAGCTGACTCTGGCCAACCGCGACTCCATGGGGTATCGCATGCTGCTGGGTCGCGAAGCCATGAGCGGCCGCATGGTGGTAGATCCCTCCGCCAGTTTTATTCTGGGGGATATTACCGAAGAGCAGCTGGACACCTGGTATGGTTACACCGAGCAGGAAAAGCACGGTCTGAAAATCGGTTTGCTGGCCAGTGATCCGGAACTTTACAGCAACCAGCGCCTGTTGGAAGCGGGTGAAGAGCGCGGCCATCAGATGGAGTTTCTGAATATCCGCCAGTGTTATATGAAGGTGGATGATGAAACCCCGGAAGTGCATTACCGCGGTGGTGCTGTTATTAAAGATCTGGATGCGGTAATTACCCGGATTCGTCCCAGCGCTACTTTTTATGGCTGTGCTCTGGCACGGCAGTTTGAAAGTATGGGCGTGTACACGGTGAATTCATCAGAAGCCATTGCCCAGTCCCGGGATAAATTGTTTTCTCTGCAGTTAATGCTGAAAAGCGGTATCGGTATTCCCACCACCGGTTTTGCCAGTTCACCCATGGATACCGGCGATCTGATCGACATGGTGGGCGGCGCGCCCTTGATTGTAAAACTGCTGGAAGGCACTCAGGGCCGTGGTGTGGTGCTGGCAGAAACCCGCAAGGCGGCAGAGAGTGTTATCAATGCCTTTAAATCCCTGAAAGCCAACCTGCTGGTGCAGGAGTTTATCAAAGAAGCCAATGGCAAGGACCTGCGCTGCTTTGTGATTGACGGAAAAGTGGTGGCGTCCATCGAACGCCGCGCGGCGCCGGGTGAATTCCGTGCCAATATTCATCAGGGTGGCACTGCATCTGTTATAAAAATTACTGCGGAAGAAAGAAAACTCGCCACTAAAGCAGCCAAAGCGCTGGGCCTGAAAGTGGCGGGTGTGGATATTATCCGTTCCACCAAGGGGCCGTTGTTGCTGGAAGTGAATTCATCCCCCGGGCTGGAAGGTATTGAAGCGGCTACCGGCAAAGACCTGGCCGGTCTGGTGCTGGCGTCCATTGAAAACAAACTGGGCTGGAAGCGCAAGCTGAGTAAACCACTGGAAGGCTGAACTGACGTTGTCAGAAAAGCCAAAAGCCGTCTGAAAGGCAAAGAAAAATGCCCCGGTGACTTCGGGGCATTTTTTTATCTGGAAAATTATAGCCTGTGTGGCGTATTGATATTCAGTTCCCCACGCAGCTATCCGGGCGCTTGCCGGTAAAGCTTTCATACACCGAACGGAACAGGTTGCAACGAGCATCACTGCTGGCGCTGGCAATACCCGCCTTATCTGAACTGGCCATGGCATCCCGCAGGGCAACGGCCAGATCGACAACCGTTACGGGTTCATACTCTTCATGGTGCCCGGTGCCGGCAACGGCGGCCGGTGTGGCTGTGCCTGTCAATCTTTCGCGGGCCGTATCACGGAGCGCTTCAAACTCCGGAATCCGGTCTGCCATGGTAATGTAATCTTGATAGTAGTCCGGGTTAGCCTGAATATCGGCAATCGTTGGCAGGCGATCGGAATTCAGGTTAATAAAGGTTTGGTTGTCTTCAATCCGCTGTCCCTGTGAAGGGTGATTCAGGAAGCGCCAGTCCAGGGTGGCCTCGTCAATGGGAAAGAGCCAGAGAATGGTTTCGAAGGCGCTGTTCAGTGCCAGCGGATTGTAACCACTGGCAAACAGGTTCAGGATAGCGGCTTCGTCTGCCTGGCATTCAGCGTAGCGGGCAAAGGCCGTGTGCTGAAACGCCAGCCAGGGGTCTACTGCCCACAGGGACTGCACGCCGGGTAATCCGCCAATGCCGCCGGCAATATCATCGGGAATGGGGGGCAGGCTGTCGGCATCCGGATAGGCCTGCACATAGGCTTCGGGGTTAATCACCACAAACTCATCGTAGGCAGCCCGCTGTTTGTTGTTGCAGGCGCTGGCTACATTCTGTTTGTGCGGATCACGGGTTTCCGGAGAATAAGGGCTGTCTGGATCGTCGCTATAGGTAAAACCGATGTAGGGTGCCGCTGTATCGTTATAGGTTTCGCTCACATCCGGGTTATTTTCCTCGTTAATGTCTCGCGGCCATTGCCAGCTCACCAGCCCGGGTATGGCCAGGCAAAAGTCCACCACCGTTTGCAGTGCCTGCCCGGTGTCGTAGTCCTCCAGCCCGGAATCGCTCAGGCGGCTGGCCAGCATCACTTCAAGGTATTCCGCCAGTTCCATGGGGTCGGTTTTATCCATATGAGCCAGCTCGTGGGCAATAATCCCTGCCAGGGCCGCTTCATCGTCTGTCATGGCGTAAACTCCGCTGAAGGCTGCCAGGTAGCCGCCACCGGTGGTAAATGCGTTGGGCATGGGGGAATCCAGCAGAGTGGTTTTTACGGTCCAGGGAAATTGCTGGTAACGGCTGCTTAGCAGCTCATCCACAATGCCTTCGATCACCGTTACCCGCGGATCGTCGTCGGGTACCACAGGCAGATCAAGCATGCTGGTGTTGAGTTTGAAACTGCATTCGCCAAACACGCGGGCCATTTCGGCACTGTTCTCGGGATCGGGGCGGGGGGCACAGGCGCTCAGGGTCAGCGCGCTGATCAGAATCAGCAGGCGCCAGTATCGGATCTTGAACATGATGGAGGATTCCGGTTGTTATTTTTATTGGTTGCTCTTTTTTTCGTACTACGATGCTACTCAATCCCGCCGGCGCGCTCAACCTGATGTTGAGTATCAATCGCCTTCTGAAATCTGTTTTGGTCTACATCGTATACCAATATAGGTATACGATGTAGACCAAATAAAGCTTTGTAAAACAATAGCTTAAAATATCCATGTGAATTTTATTGATTTGGGTCAATGGTGCTGTTTGGAATCCCGATAAGCTGTTCGGAAACAATAACAGCAACCGCCTCACAAAGAGTACAAGCCCATGACCCAGATCGCCAAACCCTACATCATCAAGTCAGACCCGGTGGAAGAGCGTTATGCCCGGGGCTGGCACTGCATCGGATTGAGCACCGATTTCGATAACGTGCCCGTGGCCATGCATTATTTTGGCAAGAAGCTGGCGGTTTACCGGGGGGATCAGGACAAGGCGCTTCATGTACTGGATTCCTATTGCCCCCATATGGGCGCAGACCTCAGCCGCGGGGTGGTAAAGCACGATTCCCTGCGTTGCCCGTTTCATGACTGGAGCTGGGGCCCGGATGGCCGCTGCAACAACATTCCCTATGCCGACCGCATTCCCGACAAGGCGGTGATCGGCGCCTATCACATCACGGAAGTAAACGGACTGGCCTTTGTATGGCACGACCCGGAAGGTAACCCGCCCATTCCTGAACAGTATCCGCAACGTATTGAAGATTACTACAGCGGTGAATGGACCGAATGGAACCTGGCGAAGTTCACCATTCATTCCAACTGCCGGGAGCTGGTGGACAACATGGCAGATATGGCTCACTTCGGTCCGGTGCATTATTCCCAGGTGGAATCCTTCCGCAATATTCAGGAGGGCCACACCTTTACCCAGATCATGAGCGGCGGCCACGACATCCTGGCGGAAGAGGGCCAGGGTTTTACCTCAATGGCCCGTTACGAAGGCCCCGCCTATATGACCACCACCATGACCGGCTCTATGGAAGGCAAGGACATTGTCACCCATCTGCTGGTAACCCATGTACCGGTTAATACGGAAGAGTTCGATATTCGCCTGGGTGTAATGATGAAAAAGATCGAAGGCGTCAGCGACGAGCAGAACCAGGCCATGGTGGATCAGTACACCCAGATGGCGGTGGATTCTTTTATTCAGGACGTGGATATCTGGAATAACAAGATTCGGGTGGACAACCCCCTGCTGTGTGATGGCGATGGCCCGATCCATATGGTGCGTAAATGGTACAGCCAGTTTTATATGAATGTGGCCGACATTCCCAAAGGATTGCAGGCCCATAAAGAGCGCGAAACAAAAATCAAATACAAGCGCAATCCTGAAGCCTCGGGTGAACTCAACCAGTAAAGGAGCAGCAAATGACTGATAACGCAAAGGTGACGCAACTGATTGCGGACGCCCGGGCTCTGGTGCCGGTCATCCGGGAACGCCAGGCTGAAACCGCCGAGCTGGGTAAATTGCCCGACGATACCATCAAGGCCATGCAGGAGGCGGGTTTCTTCCGCATCATGCAACCAAAAAAATATGGCGGCTATGAACTGAATCCCCATGTGTTTTTTGAAGTGCAGCAGATTCTGGCAGAAGGCTGTATGTCCACCGCCTGGGTATTGGGCGTGGTGGCCATTCATAACTGGCAACTGGGCATGTTTGACGAACAGGCACAACAGGATGTGTGGGGCGATGACACCAGCGTATTGATCTCCTCATCCTATATGCCCGTGGGCAAGGTGGAACCGGTGGAAGGCGGCTACAGGCTGTCGGGGCGCTGGGGTTTTTCTTCCGGGTCACGGCATTGTCGCTGGGCGTTTCTGGGGGGCATGGTACCGCCCGCCAGTGAAGGTGAGGGGCCGGATTATCGGACCTTTCTGGTGCCCATAGCCGATTATGAGATCGTGGATAACTGGAACGTATCGGGCCTGGAAGGCACCGGTTCCAATGACATTGTGATTGCCGAACCCGTGTTTGTGCCTGAGCATCGTACCCACCGGGCGCAGGATGGTTTCTCCGGGCAGAACCCTGGCTGCAGAACCAATAGCAACCCGTTATTTACCTTGCCTTTCGGGCAGATTTTTACCCGCGCAGTTGCCTGCTCTTCCATCGGCGCCTTGCAGGGTGTGATTGAAAACTATGTCACGGTGAATAAAGACCGGGTAGGGGTGAACGATGGCAACCGGGTGGCGCAGGATCCCAATGTGCAGATGGCCCTGGCAGAAGCGGTGACTGCTGTCCATGAATGCCGCGCCTTGCTGAAAGAAGATCTGGATTTTTTTGTGGCTCATCCGCAATGCGATCATGAACTGAATATCAATGAACGTATCCGGCGCCGCTTTAATGCCTCCACCATTTCATCCAAATGCTGCGACGCGGTAAACCGCTTGTTCATTGCCTGTGGCGCTCAGGGCATTTTTCGCGGCCATCCGCTGAACCGCGCCTGGCTGGATGTAAATGCCGGCCGCACCCATGTGGCGAATAATCCATTCAAGTTCGGTCGCAATCTGGGTGGCACCCTGATGGGGCTGCCGAACACTGATTTTTTCTTATAACAACCAACATAGCTGAAAAAAATCACAAGAGTGAAGCAGGAGAGTTTATGTATATAGGTGAAACCTTACCGGAACGTCCCATTTCTTTTGACCAGTTTGATCCGGATTTTCTGGCGAACTGGCTGAACAGCGAGATAGTTCCCAAGTTATCAGGCCGGCAGAAACAGATCTGCCAGAATTTTGCTGACCATGCCATGGCAGAGTGCAAAGGGGACTACGATGCACTGATGGCTACCTGTTCCAAAAAGCGCCAGGATTATCGCCGTTGGGGGCAAGGTGATGATGGCAAGATGGATGGCATTCAGCCGTCTTCCTATGAGGAGTTGCAGGGTTTTTATTACGGCCTGGTGGCCAGCACCGTGTTTGTAATCCATCTGGAACCGGAAAAACTGATCGTGGGTGAAGACACCTTGGTGATTGAAGGCAATGTTCACCAGTTGTATCCCGCCGAGATCATGCCCATTGCTTTTGGTATTGAGCCCGATGATCCGGAGGGCGTGTACATGCTCACCATCCGTATGTGCCTGTTTTTTATTTTTGATGAAGACGGCATGGGGTGCGGCGAGCAGTCTTACACCAATGGTGATCCCACACCGCAACATTTTGTGAAAGTGCCCAAAGACAAAGTGCCGCAGCGCTTTTGGGACAACATCAAAAAATTTGAAGAAATGTAAGCGGAGAGCGACCGATGACAGCAAAAGCACAACTACCGCCGATTCCCAAAGATACCAAACTGAAACAGGCCCTGGGTTTGGGGATTGGTATATGGGATTACATGGAAGAAAACCAGCGCCGCTTTGGCGACACCTTTACACTGACCCTGCCGGGCCAGGGCCCCATGGTATGGACCTGCAATCAGGCCATGATCAAGGATATTCTGCGCCTGAAAGAAAGCCAGTATGACCAGTCACTGGTGCAGCTGCCCGTGGATATCGGGGAAAACAACACCGTGTTCCTGAATGAAAAGGAACATCAGGATGCCCGCAAACTGATTATTCCCAGCTTTAATGCCAAACGTCTGAAAGATCGTGCTTATGTGATGCACGAGATTATCACCGATCATATCAACAGCTTTCGCCCCGGACAGCAGTACAATATTCCCCGTTTGGTAGGTGACATAACGCTGGATGTGATTTGCTATACCTTGCTGGACCTGCGTGAAGGGACGCGCAAGGACCGCTACAAGGAACTGATGCTGAACTGGCTGCTGGAAAGTTGCAGCGATACCTTGTTCACTCTTGGTGCCATGGTGGGAGCGCGGGGTTTCCGTCAGTTTCTGCACAAGCAATACCGCAAACGCACCAAAGCGGGCAAAGAAGGGAACGGTAAAAGAGGCCTGTTACCCTGGAAGCGTGCAGTGGATTTAAAAGTGCAGCTGGCCAACATGCTGCGCGAAGACATTCGCGCAATCCGCGCCCGCAACGATGACAGCGAAGTGCACGTATTATCGGTGCTGGCCCGCACCAAAGACGCTGATGGCAACTACCTGGATGAAGAGCGGGTGATTGCCGAAGCCATTGGCCTGCTCATTGCCGGCCATGAAACCAGTGCGGCCACGTCGGCCTGGTTCTTTATCTGGTTGCAGAAGAACCCTGGCGTAGTGCAGAAAATCCGCGAGGAAGTGGAGCAGTGCATCGAGGAAGAGGGCGGTTATGATGCCATCAAGGTGTCCGAACTGCCTTATCTGACCGCTTGCCTGAATGAATCACAACGGCTCACTCCCTCTGCCGTAGGATTTATCCGCTGGTTACGTAACGACACACAATTGGGCGACTATTTAATTCCTGCAGGTACCGCTGTGTTGCCCAATATCTACCTTACCCATCGCGACAAGGCCATCTTCGGTGACGACGCGCTGGAATACCGGCCGGAACGCTGGGCGGAAGGCCGCAAATACGGCCCCAGTGAGTTTTTGCCTTTTGGTGGTGGTGCCCGTGCCTGTGTAGGCATGAACCAGGGCAGGCAGCAGCTCAAACTGATTTTTGCCGAGTTTGCCCGCCGGGTAGTGTGGAAGAGCGAGTACGACGGCCCCGGCAAGCTGCCCCGTTCGCGCATGATCGGTGGCCAGACAGAGCCGGAAAAAGGTGTGATGGCCACGGTCGTGTCTGTGAGCAGTTATTCTGCGGGTGATTATGAAACATTAGCCAAAACCGCCTGATGCTTCCTGCTGTAATGCCTCGCCGGATACCTGTGCTTCGGGTATCCGGTCTTTCCCATTCTCTTTATTCCCTCCTTGTGTACTGGCGCAAATAATCCTTGATCTGGCATCTAATGACAGCTGTTCGGTGTCAGATGACAGGCCCGGTATCCCTCTGAACTGTTAATTTCTCTGTCATAAGGTGTTTATAGAGAAGAACCAGAAAAGCTCTGAAGCAGAGGAAAAGGGCCATGAAGAAAAATACTATGATGCGATCACTGCAGATGCTGATGGTCACGCTGACCTGCTGGTTGTTGTACGGGTGCTTTTCCGTGACCGGTATGGAAGGAACTTACACCATTGGCGCGCCGAGCGGTGAACTGGTGGGCGTTGATCAAAGCGGTGGCTCACCGGCGGTTTTCCCCGGCGCGGGGGATGTACCACAACAGCGTGCCTGGAGCCTGCTGGCGAGTGAAGACAAAAGCCGTTACCGGATTGTGTCGGTGTTGTCCGGTCAGGCGGTGACGGTAGCCGGCGACAGCAACACTCTGTCATTGCAAACACCCGGTGAAGCCGATGGTCAGCTGTTCAGGGTTATGCGGAATTCCCTGACTCTGGTGAACAATCAATATCTGCTGGTTAATACTGCCACAGAAAGTGCCCTGACCCTGGATACAGCCTCTGATTCCGGGCTTTCTCTCACCGCCCTGGACGCGTCGACTGACCAGCACTGGGTATTAACCGCACTGGATATTGATCCTGATGATCCGGGAACCACCGGCGACACCATGGTGGAAAACTACGCGGTGGAGTTGGGTAATCTGAAATACTCCACAGGCACTGATAAAAAACTTTGTGGCTACTCCGTGCGTTACCCTGATGGCAAAGGCAGTATCAAAAAATACCGTTATCAGAATTATCTGGATGGCTTTGCCCGGGATATGGATGACTGGTCCCGGGGCAAGTTTGGCTATGCCAGCGTACGCACTGCTTCACAGGCGGTGATGCCGGACAATACCCGCCGTTCTAAATCCGTACTGATCCGCGAAGCCAAACGAGGCCGCAGTCTGGGGGCATGCAATCTGAACGTGTTCAAAGGGGCATTCTCCGGCTCCAATGCGCCATCGCGCAATCAGGCCAATTGCGGTGGCTCCGGCCTGTCCCGATATTGTCTGCGTCATGAGGCAGGGCACACCTGGGGGCTCGCCCATGACGGCATTCATAATCAGGACAGTTGTGACAAAGTGGATTCCGGTGTCAGCCAGATGTCCGGCTACAAAACCGGTTTCAATATTCCTCACCTGCACTGGCTGGGATGGGTGGAAGAGAATCAGGTTAAACAACTGCAATGGGATAACCCGTCGCAAGATAACTATGTTTACGGAGAGCATTGGGTTTCTGTTAGGCCATTAAAAGTTTCGGGGCCTGAAGAAGAAGGTGAGCATCCCTATGGCCTGGTGGTGGACCTGCGGCGCAGTGGCAACCGGTTATGGCTGGCGCCCAACAAGGAAACCAGCCTGAAAAGCCCGGGTGAATCCGGCTATCACCGGTATGAAGATGCCTTGCTGGGGATTGTCAGCGCACCCTTTGAGTCGTCGAATCTGAACAAGGGACACCGCTGGAAAGGTACCTCGGTTTATCGCTTTATGGATGAAAACCGCCCCTGGGACGACAAACTGATGGATGATATGGAAGTTCATGTGGTGCGCCGTACCGATAAGGCCATGCTGGTACGGATCCAGCCTTCGGATACCTACGGGTCCTGCTCGCAATTACCTGAAGCTGCTTATGTGATTACCAAAAACAACTCATCTATCAATCACATTGACCGGCTGGGTCGCGATAATCTGAATATCGAATTTCAGTTCAAAACGGAATACAAGGACCGGAATTCAAAGTGTTCCAAAGGCATGTGCGACCTGCGCGACGTGGATGTGAACGACCTTTGGGAAACCTGTTATTTCGAAAACGACCCGGAAAAAACCAACCTGCTGCAACAGGGCAAGGTAACCATATCGTCCGGTGGTCAGTGCCGCAGTAAACAAACCCTGAAGACGAAATTTAACCGCTCCGATCGTGATGTCTATGGTGAAATATTCTCCAGCAACATCCTGTGCAAGGCGGCTTATCAGTGCTTTTACCAGGTGAATGACACGGTTCGCTTCCCCGTGAATGGCGATAAGCTGGTAGACACCGAGCAACCGGTTGCCATAGAAACCGTTTATCCCAATGAGTGGAAAACCATTATCAGCCGTAAGCGCCAGGGAGCGGACTGGACGGGCGGGGCATTCTGAAGCCTGCTCTTGAGTAGACCAATGGACCTGTCGCTGAGTTGGAACGATTTGTCCTGTATCAGCGGATTGCGATTCCCCGGTTGTCCCATTACCATCTTTAGCGGTGGTAACGGGGCAATTTACGGAGGGGTGAAAAATGGCAATGCTAATGGCGGGTGTGCTGGGCTGGTCACTGATACATTTAATGCCGTCTTTGCTGCCGGATGTGCGCAAACGATTGCGGGAACGTCTGGGCGGCAATGGTTATAAACTGCTGTTTACGCTGGGTATTCTTGGTTTACTGGGGTTGATTATCGGGGGCTGGCGTTCCACTGAACCGGAATTTCTCTATCATTTTTCTTTTGCCCGCCATATTACCTATCTGTTAATGCTGGTAGCCGTTGCCTGCCTGGTGGCGGCAAAATCCAACAGTCATTTGCGGGGCTGGTTGCGTCATCCGCAGCTCACCGGTGTGTTTATCTGGAGTGCCGCTCACTTATTGGTGAATGGCGATAGCCGATCGCTGGTGTTGTTTGGCGGGTTTGCCTTGTGGACGGTACTGGAAATGCTGCTGATCAACCGTCGCGACGGCAAGCCGGAAAAATTCTCCGGCGGCACTCTGAAAGGCGATATGGTGGTGGCAGTGATCACAGTTATTGTTGTAGTGGTGCTTATGTTGCTTCACCCGTATCTGTCCGGTATGCCGTTGATTCGTGTGGGTGGTTAACAGGCTGACTGATCATTGGTTTACGCTGGTTTGGAAAACCGGGTAGTGTAGGCCGGGGGTACGCTGCCAATATCGGCACTCACCATAAAACGTTGTTCGATCTGGTAGTGCTTCAGTATCTGCCAGAGCTGCGGGTACTTTTGCTGCAATTGGGCAACAGAGCCGGTAGGGAATATTCTGATACTACCCCCGGGTTTCAGAATGCGGTCAAATTCCTGAAAAATGTTGTGTAACAGGTCGTCGTCATGAATCCAGGACAACACCAGCCAACAGGACAGGATAATGTCCACGCTCTGATCTTCGAACGGCAATTCATTGGCATAGGTGGCAATGGTTTTATCCAGCCCGGCAATGGCAGGATTGGGAATGGTCCGGGCGCCGGTGGCCATGGATTTCAGACGATCGAATACCCCGAACTTGAATCCATCTTTGACTTTGGGGTCCACACCGTAAAAATCAATGCCATGGCGGCGGCACCATTGAAACATGGAATCCTCAATAAAGGGCGTCAGGCCGCAACCCACATCCACCAGCACTTTTCCCTGCAAGTCCTTATGCAGTTGCTGTTTGCTTTGATTGTCAAACAGGGCCCGGCGATAAAAGCGTAAAGGGCGGGTGGTGCTGATCACCGGTATGTTGAATTTGCCATAGAGCGCCATACTGGCATGCATGATCTGAAAGGTCAGTCTGGTGAGGGCTTCCTGATATTTATTGTTCATTCGGGCGGCTTCAGAATTCATGGTGAAAGGCGTTATAAAATTGTTTGGCGGCACGACCACTGCGGCCACCTTTTGCCAGAGCAAAGCGTATCGCTTCTTTATGCAGTGCTTCTCTTTTGGTTGTTTCCGTCTCCGGAAAAAGTGCGTCCACCATATTCAGGTATTGTTCCTGGTTAATCGGGTAAAAGGACAGCCACAAACCAAACCGGTCCGACAGGGAGATTTTTTCTTCTACTGCTTCGCCGTGGTGTATTTCGGTTTTTACCACATGGCTCTGTTCATTGTCTTCCATATATTCCGGTATCAGGTGCCGCCGGTTGGAGGTGGCATAGATAAGTACATTATCCGGGGGTAGTTCAATAGAGCCTTCAAGAGCACTTTTAAGCGCCTTGTAAGTGCTTTCGCCTTCGTCAAAGGACAGGTCATCGCAATAGATAATAAAACGGTAAGGTTCGTTCCGGATCAGATCAACAATTTCCGGCAGGTTGATCAGGTCTTTCTTATCCACTTCAATTACCCTCAGGCCCTGATCACGGTACTCATTCAACAGCGCCTTGATGATGGATGATTTACCGGTACCACGGGAACCCCACAGCAGGGCATTGTTGGCCGGTTGTTGTGCCAGAAAGTGTTCGGTGTTTTTTTTGATCGCGTTGACCTGCCGATCAACCCCCAGAAGTTGCGGAAACCGGACAGGATCTATATTGCTGACGGGGCGCAGGGACTGGTGCCGGTTGCGCCAGATGGCGGCGGGGATTTTTTCCCAGAATACTTGCTCCATAACCTAGTGCTCCATACAGGCCAGTACCAGTGCCCAGAATTCGGAAAAGTCACTCACTACCACATCGGGTTTATGGGGGTGGGACTCGGTACCGGGAAAGATTTTTTCCAGCCAGGGCAAATCCCACTGGGCGCCGTTGAAGAAGACGGCGGTCTGATTTGCCTGCTGTGCTGCGATAATATCGGTTGTGCTGTCCCCAACATACCAGACATCCTTGGCGGATTCGAACCCCAGGTTTTTTGCCGCCAGCAGTAACTGGTCCGGATTGGGCTTGCGCACTACCGTATCATCACCACAAATATTGGTGTCGAACAGTTCGGTCCAGCCGGTGGTTTCCACGGCCTTTAATTCGTGCTCAAAAAATTCCCGGTCCCGGTTGGTAATCACGCCCACCTGCAGGTTCAGCGCCCGCAGGCCGATCAGCATATTTTTTACCTGGGGTTCAAACGGCAGCACGGTACCGTAATGATTGCGGTAATGATGATTAAAAATCTTGTGGGCAATTTTCTTGGCTTCTTCATCCTTGCCAAAAAGCACTTCAAAAATATCGGTGCGGGAGATTTTCCGGTCGGCTTTGATTTTGGGGTGCAACTGGGAATAACTCTGTACATATTCCACCAGTCGCGCATCTTCCACTGATTTGCATTCTTCCGGTTCCACCATCCGGTCCAGCAAGCCCTTGTCCTTTAGCTCCGGCAACATGTCGTCCACGGCGTGGTACATGGCGTCCAGGGTGTCTACCAGGGTGGCATGCCAGTCAAACAGTATGGCCTTGGGTGGCGCCAGTTTGGCGACCGATGGGTGCCAGTCCGGTTCAATATGTTGTGCCGGTGGTTGCGGCGGGGGAAAGGGGGGTGGGCGAACATGTTCCAGGGAAATCTTGAAGGTTTTCGGGGCTTCGGATTCAACCGCTTCCAGCAGGTCCATCAGTTCATCAAAGTTGTTGATAATGGCGTCCGGGTATTCTTCCTCGGCATGGTGGAACAACTGGTCAAGGTAAGCCCGGTCCCAGCAGGCACCGTTATAAAAAACCGAAGTCACCCCGGCGTTTTTGGCCGTAACAATATCCAGACGGCTGTCGCCCACATACCAGATATTGGTCGCAGGCTTTTTCTGAAGGCTTTCCAGGGCGGCGTTGATCACTTCCGGATGCGGTTTGTAATGGGTAATGTCACCGGCGCAGGCGGTGGTGCTGATCAAGGGCGCCCATTCACCGTCGTCCACTATCTGCAATTCGTGATCCAGAAACTCCCGGCTGCGATTGGTGGCAATACCCAATGTCAGTCCCAGGTTTTTCATGGCGCTCAGGTACTCACCAACCCCTTCCTGAAAGGGATGCACTTTGCCGAAATAGCGGCGATAACATTCGTTATAGGCTTTGTGGGCAATGGCTTTGGCCGCCACATTGTCGCCGAAGATGGCATTGAAAATATCGGTGCGGGATACTCGCCGCTCTGCCAGGATTTTGGGGTGCAGGCGGCGGAAAATACGAATGTAGCGAACCAGTTTGACATCGTCTTTGGTGCGGCACTGCTTTTCCGGCAGCAGCTGATCCACCAGGCCCAGATCCTCCAGCTGTGGCAGCATTTCTTCCATGGCTTCGAACATGGCATCGTGGGTATCCACCAGGGTACCGTGCCAGTCAAACAGAATCACATCCGGTGTGGGCAGGAGGGGAACGCGTGAATGCATGGGTTGCACCTCATTGGGCTGTTTACACGGGCGTCATACACGGTCGTCAGATGACATGGGCGTCAGAGAAATTGCCTGAATTCAAGCCGCCATTCTGAAAAATACTCGTCCTCTATCTTACGCCGCAGAAAGCTGCCCATCCATTGTTTGTTCGGGCCAAGGCGAAAGCCCTGCTGGATGGAAAATTCCCAGGTGTCCGCTTCGGTGCCTTCCATAAAATGTTCGTGGTCCAACTGGATCAGGGTTTGTGATTTGCTGCGTTGCCTTACCCAGCCCAGTTGCAATCCCGGTCCCGCAGCATAGCCCTTGTGAAGATCCCGATGAGCCTGCAGGCTGCCTTGCAGATAACCAAATGCCAGTCCATCTAGAAACTTCGTTGCCACACCTGCTCCGCCTTTCAGATAGGAGGCAAGGGGGCGCTGTTCCGCCAGTTCGGTTCGCTGTGCGCCCACTGACACTTTCCATGAAATGGGTTGAAAAAACTCATCCCGCGGGGAGAGTGAATTGATATCGATCAGGGTCAGTTCTTCCAGGTCCAGTTCGTTGTCTTCCGTCCAGTAACGCAGGCGTGCCGATAAAAAGCGCAGCTGCGAGCCCTCCGGGTAGCCGTCGGGAATATCGGTCAGATCATGATAGGCAGGGCGGATGTCCAGTTCGACAAAATCATTGTCCTCCACCTGCCCGATGCGGGCACCGATGCGCACCGTATCGTGGCCCTGGTCATCTCTCACTGGCGGCGGACTGGGTGGCGTCATGGCAGGCTGCTGGCCAAGGCTGGCGCGGGCCATCAGTAAACGGTGTGATAATCTGGCGGTTTCTTCCCGGCTGCGTTCGGCTTTTACCGTATCGTAGCGGGTGTATTCATAGCTGGTGTCCAGGATGGCAGCCTTGCGGGCGTCCTTGTCGATGCCGGACAATGCCGCTTCAACAGGCTTGCCGTCGCGTACAATGGCCAGTACCGCATCCAGTTCATTGCGGGTAAGCTGTTTGAGTTGCGACTGGATAATACTGGAGGTGGAGGGCCGGAAGCGCACAGATTTAACCAGATCTTTTTCCACTACCCAGCGAACCGTATCCGATGGAATGGCCTGATAGGATACATCACTGATTAATCCGGTACCGGGCCTTGCCACGTCCATTAATGTCAGCAACCGGTACGCGCAGTTCTCATCAAAGAAATAGTAATCGAAATTTTTATCCATCAGCTCCCAGGCATGATCAATCATCTGATCAATTTCCTGCTGGGTAAAGTTCAGTTCAAACTCCCAGATATCGCGGTTTTCCATGTCGATATACTGTTTCAGCTTTTCGTAGTAGGGCACCACAGCAGTAGCACCCGGATAACCGCCGAAAATACCCCGATAGGCAAACATCAGCTCGTTTTCCCGGCTGCGTACATCCGCGGCATAACTGATGGTGTTGGACAGTAGCAGGTTTGCTTCGTCATCCGTGGTGGTATCGATGCGCAGAAAGGTGTGGCCAAACATGGAAGAAGGGCTGTTCAAATAAGTGGACGCAAAGATAAGGGTGATGCGTTTGGCGTTCAGCTGTTGCCGGAACTCATTCAGTTTCGGACATGCTGCAGCGGGTAACTGATGCTGTGGAATATTCAGTTGTGTCACCAGCCAGCGGCTGCGTGCCGGAAAGCGACAGGAAAAATGCTCATCAGGGGGCGCCTTGGAAAACAGGGCTTTCAGGCTGGCTTCAAGTTCGGCTTCGGGGTTGTTATTGCCATTTTCGGCCAGAAAAAAATTATCATCATCCGCCTGGCTCTGGTGGTTATAGCCGAGAAACCCTGAACGGTAGTGAAGCAGATCTTGCCATGCCGGTTGTTGGGCCAGTTTCAGCGCATGGGCTTTTTCGGTATAGGTTTGCGTGTTATCGGCAACGGAAAGAAAAGACAGGCTGAGTAACAGTGTGCCGGTTAGCCACTGAAGAGAGCGATGCAACATCCACTGATCTCTTTTCGATATGTTTTTATAATTGTCGGGGTTTCTTCGTGTGGCGGAAATTGATTTGAAGCCAGACCGGAGTCTGGCTTCAAGTGAGAGATCAGCTGACGTAAGGCGCCAGTTTCTCATCAGACTTCATAAGAGATACCACCGCATCAGATGCCTGATCTGAGGTGACTTCTTCTGAAGGGAAGATGGTAGCAAAGTTCTGTTGCAGCAGGCTGGCAAAGTGGGCGCGGTCCTGTGTATCAACACCCAGAATCACTGCCAGTGCGTCCAGGTTTTCACCCTGGCCGCGAGACACGTCGCGGGCGATTTTGTCGATGTTGTTATCCATGAACATGGCCATGGAAGTGATTGGCTTGCTGGTATCACAACCAGAGGTGCCGGAAGTCATACCAAATGTCTGGTTGCCCAGAATACCATTGGTGGTGGCTGCCAGTACGTGTGGAGCTACGCCAGACTGGCCTTTAAAGATCATTGACCCCCAGCCACAACCGGCATCGGATCCTGCGAATGCCATACTGGACGCCACGGAAAGTGCAACACCTGCAATTATTTTTTTCATATGGGAACTCCCTATGTGTTTTTTTGATTCCGGCATACTGCACAATTACCTTGAAATTGGCCTGATTTCAGTACCAACTGCAAAAATATAGTAAAGCTACCGTCGTCAGCAAGTAAATAGACGCATTGAATAAATTTAGTCGCGCATAAAAAAAGGCCAGCACCTTCCGGCACTGGCCCTTTTTGTGGCGTATTGACTATCCGTTTACTGAACGGCGGTGGTAAAGCTCACCGTCGGGCAGTCAACATCCTGCTTGAGAACCACGGTTCTGGCGCAGACTTCCACCACGTGATCACCACCCAGCAGGCGTTGCAGCTGAATGCTGGTGCGGGGTTTCCACACTGACCAGGCACCATTGTCCACACGGAAGCGGTATTCCAGTGGTTCGTTGGTGGGGTTGTCGCCGGATACGCCAATGGTGACCGTGCCGTTGGTAACAGTCAGGTCGGTGGACTGGGCGCTCACAGCTGCCGGCGCTGCCGACATGGTGGTGGCACCGGAGAATCGCAGAATGGTATCCGGAGCCGGGGCGTTGGCTGTTGTGCTCAGTTTCACCAGGTCACCCGCCAGAGACAGGTTGTTCCCGCCTTCGCCGCTTACCCAGAAATCTCTGGGATAGATGCTGTGGCCCGCAATCCGTGGCAGAGGAATGGATTTCAGCTCTGCAGCCACTTTCGGCAGAATCACCGGCATAAAGTGATCCAGAATACCGTTGATAAAGAAGGGCGACAGCACCAGCGAGCCTTGCTCATCAGACTTGATGATTTCGATGGTGGGCAGCTGTTCAATACCGATCTGCAGGAAGCCATCATCCGTGGCACCCAGTTCAAACGGCACTTCCAGGTTGAAGGTGGTGACGAACAGGGTCTGATAGTCATCCCAACCCACGCGTTTCAGGTCGAAAGCCAGTTTCACGTCGTACCAGCCCAGTACACCCCAGGTGCCTTCGCGATCCAGCAGCTTGATAAAGGGCGGGCTGGCAGGTACCAGGCGCATACCGATGCGGTCGGAAGTCTGGATCTGGTCGCCGTCGTTTTCGATAACGGAAACACCTTCAGGGTCTGTCCCAGGGGTGTTTTCGGGACGGATCTCCATGGTGGTGATGCCGGACTCATGGGCAGCCAGCAGGGCCTGATTAATCAGGTTGGTGGAAATGGACGCGCCGATATCAAAAGGCTGGCCATCCGGTGTGGTGTTGCCGATAGTGGGTGTGCTGCCCGCAGAATAGATGTGGCCCAGAGTGGGACGCGCATCGGCAGAGGGGAAGGGCGCGGTGATGGTGGCACCCAGATCAATGGTCAGACCATTGTCAAAGGTGTCCAGATATTCCGGCAGTGCCTTCACACGCAGGGTTTCGTCTTCCGCGGTGGTGATATCCAGCTCGATGGGAATCTCACCGATAAAGTCGGAAACCACGGGCAGTATCACACCTTCAAGAATGTCGATAAAAATAGGTGCCAGCGCTTCTGCAATGGCGCCAATAATAGTGCTCAGCAGATCCTCGAAACCGAGAATATTGGGAATGTAATCCAGATCCAGGTGGAAGCCCACAAAGTCTACGGCGGTGCCGCTCAGGTCTACATCCAGGTCCTTGTTCACGATATCCAGCAGCACATTGGTATCCAGTACCAGTCTATCCATGGTAATGGTGCCGCCAACGCTCCAGGGAATCAGAAACAGGGTACGGCCACCCATTTCCATGCCGATGGAGAAATTGGGGATATCCACATGGGTGTCCAGACGCTCGTCGTCACGTACATCCAGGTCAATGGTGGGCTGGTCAAATGAAAAGTCCCGCAGGTTCACTTCAACCGTAAAGAAGCCCACAAAATTCAGCCCCAGCAGCGGGTTGATGCTGTCCAGGAAGGAATCAAAATCAATATCTCCCAGGGCGGTCGCCAGGGCATCACCCAGGAAAGAAATACCGCCACTGTTCAGGCGGGCAGACATGGCCGGATGGAATTCCTGATCATTGCGGGCAAATTCAGTCTGACTCTGGTTGCCAAAGCCGTCCACCGCGGTGAAGGTATTCACGGGCATGCTGGTGAAGAAAGTGTCAAAGTAATTGTCTTCATCCAGGGTGACCGGCGAGCCGTCAATGCTCAGTGACTCAACGCCACCCCGGTCCGCCAGATAGCCCCGCACGGTGCCACCGGTATGGCTGGCCTCCAGAATATGAATCCTGGGGCCTTCGATGTCGTAGTAAAAATAGACCTGCTCTGACTTGGAGCCGGCACTGACCCGGAACACGTTACGGCCGGGGAAGATATGCTCCGCAAGGGAATCGCCTGTGGCGGTGGCTTCCGCTTCGCCCAGTGTAAACAGGCTGGTCACGTTGGCCGTGTTCAATTGCATGCTTAAACCGGTGGGCTGGCCTTCAGGATAGGCAACCCGGAACACATCCGGCTGGTCATTATTGATGTAATTACTGGTGGGTGATTCAATCGTAAACTGCTGTTTACAGGCGGTAAGTGACAGAATCGCTAAAAAAAAGACGACTCTTTTCCCCAGGCTGAACATAAGGGTTAACTCCTTGTATGTGAGGTATTTTTATTGTTGGATTTCCGCTGGTTACGGATAGTGATTGTTATCAGTTCACAATGCTTATCGATAAACGGCGGTGGCATCCTGCAGTGCTTGCTGCTTGTTATTCTTGTCCCGGAACCTGACTGGCTTTTTAAATTGGTTTTTTGACGGTTCCGGGTTGCCCACTGTTAACGCAGGGCAGGCAGCACACACCTGCATAGTACACAACTTAAACCAATTGGGTAACGGCGTCTTGTACCTTTTAGACAGCCCGATACGTCAATTGGGCCAAAACTCACTTTAAGTTAGTACTATGGTTTTGTTTCCGTGAACTATAACGCGATCCTGAAGGTGCGCTTCCACGGCTCTGGCCAAAACCATCTTCTCCACATCCTTGCCGAGCCTCACCATATCTTCTTTGGTGTGGCGGTGGGATACCCGCACCACATCCTGCTCGATAATGGGGCCTTCATCCAGGTCCGGGGTAACGTAGTGGCAGGTGGCACCAATCAGCTTTACCCCACGATCATAGGCTTTCTGATAAGGGTTGGCACCGATGAAGGACGGTAAAAAACTGTGATGAATATTAATCACCCGGTGCTCATACTGACTGCACAGATCCTGGGGCAGAATCTGCATAAAGCGGGCCAGTACCAAAGTATCTGTCTGGTGTCGTTTGAGGGTGTCGCTCACCTTGGCAAAGGCCTGCTGTTTGCGGTCTTTTTCGAAGGGAATGTACACGTAGGGAATGTCGTGCCATTCCACCATTTCCCGCAGGTTTTCGTGATTGGCGATAACACAGGGAATGTGACAGAACAGATCGCCGCTGTGCCAGCGATACAACAGTTCTGCCAGGCAGTGGGATGCGTGGCTTGCCAGTATGGCCACATTCTTTCGGACCGTGGAATCATTGATAAACCATTCCATGGAGTACTCGCGTGCCACTGACTGAAAGGCAGTTTTGAATTCCCGCAATCCCACCGCCAGCGAATCCGCTTTTATTTCGTTGCGCATATAAAACCAGCCCACTTCCTGGTCGGAGTGATAACTGGCATCGGTCACCCAACCGCCATATTCGGCAATAAACTGGCTGACTCTGGCAACAATGCCCACACGATCCGGGCAGGCGATAACTAGTCGGTAGGTGTGTTCCATAAAAGTGTCATAATTCCGGGTGAATAAAGGGTGAGTATAAAGCATTTTCCGGCACATAAGTGCCACTGAAACAGTTTGTTAAAAACGCAGCTCTCAATACAGCCAACAACACACCCCTCAATCGAGGCATTGTGGACGACGTTGCATAGTTCAAGAATGGGCAGGCCGGATTGTGAAGTACTGCAGCCAGCTAAATGGCTAACGTTACTAATAAACGCAAATGGAGCCTGCCATGTCGCATTTCAAATTACTCAAACTGTTTGCCCTGATCAGCATTCTGGGCATTTCTGCCTGCAGCAAACCAGACATTAAAATCGCTCACTCACCGGTCGTTGCTACCTCCGGCGAACGGGTTACTTTTACCGCAACGTCCACTACCGATTCATCGGACTTTGAAATCCAGATTCTGGTTAATGCCGCAGTTGTTAAAACCTGTACTTCAAGCCCCTGTGTATACACCGGCGGACCTTATCCCGCTTACGAAGGCACTTATGTTTCTTTCCTTGCCAATATCACGGATAACGATTGTGATGATAACTGTACCAATACCGACGGTTATAATTATTTCGGTATTACCGACAGCAACTATCTGTGGAACGGAAAATATCATGCCCCGGCGCGTGTGACAGGAGGCAGTGCAGACCGCGAAGATCTGATGTTGCATATGTCATCGGATTACGAAGACAACGGCCAGACCTATTCCACCTTTTTATCCCATGTTGAAGACAAGATTTACGATGTGCTTTATGAACAGGATATCGTGGAAGACAACATGGACAAGATGAATATCTGGGTGTCACGGCTGGAAGCCGAGTCATCTGGCTGCGGTGCCGTGAGCTGGATTGCCAACTGGTTTTTACCGCCGCGGGATGATGACGGCGTGCTGCACTGGGAAAACTTTCAGGATTGCACCAATGCCGGTTTAAGTCATTTTTCCGCAGAGGGGAGTAATACCAAGGCATTTCTCCATGAAGCAGGCCATGCGGTATTTGGCCTGGGGGATGAATACTGTGGCCCCACCGGTTATTTTCAGCCCGCCAACGAGCCCAACATCTGGACCAACGAAGCCGGTTGTCGCGCGGAACAGAACGCCAAGGGCAGGGATCCTGATGAATGCTATCAATTCTGCAATCTTTCCGGTGGCTGGTGGGGTATTCACCAGGGCACCACTGTGATGGTAAACGGTATGGTAGGCGATCCCTGGTACACCGAGGCGGAAGAACACGTTAACTGGTTCTTTAACCAGTTATAACCCAGTCAAAAGGAGATCGACTCATGAAAAAAATTATCTACAGCAGCATTGCAGTGGTCGCCTTTCTGGGGCTGATCGCTGCCGGCGAGCAACTCGAAAGAGCAGAAGCATTGGTAACCGATAACGTGATGTTCATACCGGTTGCCTATTCCGATGGCCAATGGTTTCAGACCGATGAAGTCCAGTATGCGCCCTGTCAGCCCCCGTCCAAACCCAATCTGGGCACAGCAGCAGATCCCATGATACGTGCTTATGATGTGCAGGGTGAAAGGGTGTATGAGCAGGGCATGCGTAATCCGCGGTTTGTACTGATCGAGGATCCCAAGGAGCCGGTGGCCATGCTCCGGGAAATTGCCTTTGAACTCAGATTGCCCTATGTGCGTGGTTTGTCCCGTATCGAGTTCTGGGAAGCCCCCCGGGAGCAGCAGGAGCCGTCCATGGTGATTCAGGTGGATCCCGATGCTTCCATCCCCGAAAAAGCAGATTGTCAGGTTCCGGAGTTCGTACCTGATGCGCTGCGCCAGCAATAACTGACTGAGTACTTTATGATCCGGTACAAGGCCCCTCTTTGCAGGGGCTTTTGTTTTTTGGCAGGGCCGAACAAGCCCGGAATTGTTGAATCCTGCCAGCAACCGTTTGCATAAACGCCATAATAAGACTATAAAATGCCCACAAAACAATGGTTTTTCTCTGACCGAAAAAAACAGAAAACTGTGCAAAAAGGCTATTGTCAAGCCAGAGGCGATCTTATAAGGTACTGAATCATCGTTCGAACAGTTGTTTGATCAGACTAGTGACACAGGTGATTCAACAGACTCGTGACACAAGAAGTTTATGTCTCTTGAGGATTGTGACTCTTGATGTTTATGGTTCAGGCAGCTGGCGATAAAAACAGGGCGGCAACTCGTTATCCCGGGTAGACGCTTTTAATAATAATTGGCTTTGATATAAAAAATACCAAAGCGCAGGGGTAAACAATCTCAAATATCTAGAGGAGAACATGGGATGAGCTTAAAGTTTTTGTCTGATGAGTGGTTCGACAAAGTTGAAGAGCTGAAGCAAGCCGCTGGTGACCTGGACGTTCCTGCTGCACTTCACGATCTGGTACTGAACGTGGTTGTGACTGACACCGATTGGGGTGATCGTGAGCTGAGCCTTGTGGCTGGTAACCTGGAAAAGGGACATCATGAGCATGCACCCACCAAACTGATTCTTCCTGTGGATCTGGCTCACCGTCTGTTCATCGACAACGATCAGTCCGCTGGCATGCAGGGTTTCATGAGCGGTCAGATCAAAGTGGAAGGTGACATGAGCAAGCTGATGGCCATGCAAACTGTTCAGCCTTCAGAAAAGCAAAAAGAACTGCAAAAGCAGATTCTGGGTGTAACTGCGGCGTAATTTAATACACGCACAGTTTTATACCTGAAGAAAACCCCGCAATGCGAATGCGGGGTTTTTTTATGCCCGGAATTTTCAGGTTGGCGTTATTGGTCAGGGATTTTGGAGGAATCTGTCATTGGCCCGGCAAACAGGCTGCGACTAACCTTGCTATGACCAAAACAGAATAAAAAGAGAGAACGCTCATGGCTCAGGAAATTTCATCGGATCTGGTTGGCCTGGAAACAGAGGAAATAGCGATTCAGTGGCAGGAAAAAGATGCTCTCCTGTACGCACTGGCGGTAGGCTGTAAACCCGCCAGTGAACTGGATTTTGTTTACGAAGCCAGGGGCCCAAAAGTTTTACCCACTTTCAGTGTGATTTCGGGGCTGGATATCATGGGCAACCTGATGTCCCGCATCAAATTCAATCTGGCCATGTTGCTGCACGGTGAACAGCGTATCGAGCTGCATCGCGCTATTCCCGCGAAAGCCAAAGCCACCGCTAAGGGCAAAGTGGTGGAAGTCTGGGACAAGGGCAAGGCCGCTGTTATCGGTGTAGAGTGTCAGGTGTGGGATGAAAAGGGTCCGCTGTTTACCACCCATGCTACCTTGTTCATTCGCGGTGCCGGTGGTTTTGGCGGAGAGCGCGGACCTTCCTCTGAAGAGACTGCCGTGGTGATTCCTGATCGCGACCCGGATCATGTGGTGGAAGATATCACCCGCGAGGAGCAGGCCGCGCTTTACCGGCTTACCGGCGACCGCAATCCCATTCATATCGATCCCAACTTTGCCAAATTCGGCGGATTTGATCAGCCGTTTCTGCACGGGCTTTGCACCTATGGTTTTGCCGGCCGCGCCGTGCTGCATTCACTCTGTCAGTCTGACCCGGAAAACTTTATCTCCATGAGCGGGCGTTTCTCCGATCAGGTATTTATGGGTGACAGCATCATTTCCAGAATCTGGGACGAAGGCAACGGCCAGGCGGTGATGCAGGTGGAAACCCAGAAAGGCAATGTGGTATTGAATCAGTGCCGGATTCAGTACCGCCCCTGATCCTGAATCATCGTGCAGGTCTCATTGATGAGACCTGCTGCCATCCCTGTTAGAATTCACGGCCATTGAGTTGGAAGAGTGAGTTCTACGTGTCCTTTGTGTTGTGTTACTGCCGGCCCGGGCTGGAAAGTGATTGCGCCGCAGAAGTGATGGAGCGGGCCGGCGAGGCCGGCATCTATGGCTATATCAAAAGTGCCGAGCAGGATGCCGGCTACTTGCGCTTTGTACCCAACGATCCCGATCAGGCCATGGCCTTAATCGATAGCATCGATTTCAGGGACTGGATTTTTCCCCGGCAGATTATTCTGGTGACGGCAGAGATAGACGATCTGCCCGTGGCTGATCGTATCGGCGCCATACTGGAAGCGGCGTCAGACTGGCCGGAGGTGGAAGATCTCTGGCAGGAATACCCGGACACGAATGAAGGCAAGCAAATCACCCGGCTCACCAAAAAACTGGACAAGCAGCTGAGAAGCCGCCTGAGTGGCAAGGGTACGCTCAGGTCCCGTTCCACCGGCGGTGTGCGGGGCCATCTGTTCTGGCTCAATGGCAGCCATGTGTTGCTGGGGCTCAGTGCTGTGGACAATTCAGCACCCTGGCCACTGGGTTACCCCCGGTTGCGTTTCCCGCGCCAGGCCCCAAGCCGGTCCACCCTCAAGCTGGAAGAAGCCTGGCTGCAATTGCTCAGTCCGCCAGAAGCAGATGCCGCTTTAAAGCCCGGCTTCAGGGCGGTGGACCTTGGCGCAGCCCCCGGTGGCTGGACCTGGCAACTGGTAAACCGGCAACTGAAAGTGCTGGCGGTGGATAATGGCCCCATGGACGACGGCCTGATGGCCAGCGGCCGGGTCACCCATTTGCGGGAGGATGCCTTTACCTTCAAGCCCCGTTATTCCGTGGAATGGCTGGTTTGCGATATTGTGGACAAGCCCGCCAGAGTCATGCAGCTGATGGAGAAGTGGCTGCTCAACGGCTGGTGCCGGTACACTGTGTTTAATCTCAAGTTACCCATGAAACAGCGCTGGAAAACTGCCAGCCAGCTGCTGGCACAGCTGCAGGAACGCCTGGCGGAAGCCGGCATTCAGTATGACATCAGGGCAAAGCAGCTGTACCACGACCGGGAAGAGATCACCGTGTACGTGGCGATTCAGGAATAACCGGGAGCCAGGGATTTCAGGGGGCGGTTTTGGGGTGCAGCCGGAAGCGAGATCAGTCGCCGTTTTCCTGTTTCAGGCTGTAGACCTGACGCTCGAGAACGATAAACTTCTCTTCTTCCTCCATGAAGGGGGCAATTTCGGCGACCACGGTACGGCGCTCCCTGGAGGTAAGCCAGCGGGCCCAGTGATCCAGAGACTCCCAGTTGGCGATCACAATAAAGTGGTTGCGGCGGTCGAGTTCGTGGTAGGTTTCGCCGGAGATATAACCGGGTGCATTCTGTATTTCGCTCAGCAGGTTGGTTACCGCCTGCTGATAATGGGATTCGGCACCGGGAATGACTTTACGCTCAATAATGACTTTAATCATGATATAGACTGCAATTTCAGGGGCCTCATCAGGCCCGAATTATCCAGCGGGCAAACATACCACAGAATAACCATTCAAGTCATACCAGCCAAAACCTGATGAAAGAAACCACCTTGACCTGGCGCCTTACGCTGCTCAGTTGCCTGTACTTCTCCCAGGGGTTGCCGTTCGGCTTTTTCAGCCAGGCCATTCCCCCGATACTGCGCAGCTATGAGATCGACCTGGAAAAAATCGGGCTTATCTCTCTGATCGGTGTGCCCTGGGCCCTCAAGTTCCTGTGGGCCCCCTATGTAGACCAGTTTGGCAGTCGCCGGCTGGGGCGCCACAAAAGCTGGATCTTGCCCATGCAGGCCTGCTTTCTGGGGCTGATGCTGGCCATAGCGTGCTTTGATCCGGACACGATCCGCGGTAACGGGCTCTACTATCTGTTGTTTCTGTGCTTTCTGATCAACCTGTTTGCCGCCACTCAGGATATTGCCACCGATGGCCTGGCGGTGCAGAGCCTGGCTCCGTCGGAGCGGGGCTTGGGTAACAGCGTGCAAGTGGGTGCCTACCGTGTCGGCATGCTGTTCGGTGGTGGTGTGCTTCTGGTATTGCTGGATTCCGTGGGCTGGTCACTGGCGTTTGTCCTGCTGGCGTCAGCCATTGTGCTGGCCACGGTGCCGGTGCTCTTTCACCGGGAGAAAAGCGATTTTCCAGTGAAAGGCAAGGCTGGCGCGGCTTCCATCTGGACGCTGTTTCTGCACTACGTGCGCCAACCCAATATTGCCCGCTGGCTTCTTGTCGTGACCTTTTACAAGGTGGCGGATTCCCTGGGCTCCGCCATGTCCAAGCCGTTTCTGGTGGATGCCGGGCTGGACCTGGGCACCATTGGCTGGTTGTCCGCCGGGTTGGGAATGACCACCAGTATTATTGGAGCAATTGTGGCCGGGCTGCTGATTCCTTATCTGGGGCGGGTCAGGGCGCTACTGTATTTTGGTCTGATTCAGGCGGCCAGCTTTCTCGGCTATGGCTGGCTGGCGCTCACCGACACCAGTTCACTGACTGCCGTGGCCTGGGTTTCCGGTGTTGAACATTTCACCGGGGGCATGGCTACAGTGGCCTTGTTTACCGCCATGATGGACGCCTGCCGGCCTCAGGTGGCGGGAACCGATTACACCATTCAGGCCAGCATTCAGGTAACGGTGGGTGGGCTCCTCCATGGTCTGAGCGGTTTCTTTGCCGCCTGGCTGGGCTATGCCCTGCATTTCGGGCTTACCTTTGTGTTGGGAATCCTGATTCTGTTTCCGGTATTATGGTGGGCCAATGGCATGAAAGTAAGGAGTGGTATTTCGTGACGGAATTTCAGCATGAACTGGATGCTCAAGGGCTGCTGTGCCCGGAACCCGTAATGATGCTGCATAAAAAAGTGCGGGAAATGGCGGCCGGTGAGGTGTTAAAAGTGGTGGCGACGGATCCCTCCACCACCCGGGATATTCCCAAGTTCTGCCACTTCCTGAAACATGAACTGGTTGCCCAGGAGCAGCAAGGGGATCTGTACCTTTACTGGATTAAAAAAGCCTGAGAAACCCCAAAAAAAACGGCGCCCTCAGGCGCCGCAGCTTTCTACTTCAGCGTGTTCTGATTCAGGTTCACCAGGATTCAATCAGCATGGAGATAGCCGCCAGTGCTTCCGGATCCTGCTCTTTGATCTTGTTGGCAATACGGTGCTGGAAGAAGTAGCGAAAATCTTCCCGGTCCTGGGCCGGATAAAGACAATCGTCCCCGGGCAATACCGGTGTGGACTTCACTTCGTTTTCATCCACCAGCATGGCCTGAATTCTGCCACTGGCAAGCAAGCGCCAGCTCAGAACTTCGATCAGCACGAAAGAACGGAAGCCGTTCTCCGTCAGTACCGCATGGGTGCCAATGGCATCGGGAATTTCCTGGATGACGTGATCATCTTCCAGCTTTTCGTAGGTGTAATATTTGGCCGCGGTTTCCAGCTCTACCACCTTGTGCAACGGCGCTTCGTAAAAGATGTCGTTGGTGCCGGGGTCGCGATAGCCTTCCCAGCGTCCGTTGAGTGGATCGTTAATTTCAGTGCAAGGGACAATCTGGTTCAGCCAGGGGACCATACCGACGACTTCGCCGGATTCCCGCAAACACCAGCAAACAACTTTCAGGCTGTAGAGGCGATCCGGTGACGAGTCATTGGTGTACAACATTTCCAGGCCATCAAATTCCGGCGCAATTCTCAGAATCCGGTCGGCTTCCGCCACCGGTCTTCGCGAGAACAGGTCGATCACATTGTCCTGGGCCTGTTGAGCTGTGTGAGGTTTCATGATACTACCCTCTCTTGCTAAGCCGCGTATCCCTTGCCGTTCCGTAGTCGCATTGTAATGCGTGTCGGTGATAAGCAGATTTAGCTTAGTGGAACACACTGTATCGTACTGTTCAGTATAGAACCAATCGTCCGCAGAGTTGAAAAAACTAATTCTTCTAACTTTTGGTTCTTACTAAAATATTTCGGAAAAATCCGGTAAATATTGAGTTTTTAGACCAAAGTGTTCTTACCTGTGTGCTTTATAGAGCAAATTAATTCAACGACCATAGGCGTAGGCCTGCGGTTTCTGTATGATCTGCGTTCAACCTGGCGTCAAAATTCTGTAGTTAGTTCATGAAAATCAACAGTCTGTCACCCATAAGTCAAGATACCGGCGAAGCTGTGGAAGTGGACCGGCTGATGGCTTTATTTAATGAGTTGTTCAGCGGCACCGAAAACACCCGGCTGGAAAAAAGTGGCGGTGAGCCGGTGTACCTGCCGGCAGATAAAAACTGCCACTATCATCGTATTCTGTTTGCCCACGGCTTCTTTAATTCGGCGCTTCATGAAGTTGCCCACTGGTGTGTGGCCGGGCCGGAACGCCGCTTGCTGGAAGATTTTGGTTACTGGTATGAGCCTGATGGCCGAACCCGTGAACAACAGGCATTGTTTGAGCAGGTGGAAGTGAAACCACAGGCCCTGGAATGGATTTTTGCCAAAAGTTGCGGGCGACCGTTTCGGGTCAGTGCAGACAATCTGGCCCTGACAGCCGGCAACGATGAGCATGACGACAGGCCGTTTAAAAATCGGATTTTTAAAGAAGTTGAACGGCGTATGGAAGAAGGTCTGCCGGAAAGAGCAAGGCGCTTTTCCCTGGCACTGATTGAACATTATCAGCCGGGACTGGTCCTTGAAAAAGACCTGTTTCAATTAACAGAGATACTATAGCGACAGCTGATTGATATTATTGATAGTAATGGGGGAATGCATGAGATTACGACTTTTAACTGTGCTGGGGATGATGGTTTTACTGGTTCAGACGGCGCTGGCGGACGAAGTGAGTGAAGCCATTAAAGAAGCCAATACCGCCTATGGCAAAGGTGACTATCAGCTGACACTGAATCGCCTGGAGCAGGCCATGAACCTGGTGAAAGATGTGCAGGCAGCAAAAATTATCAACTACTTTCCCAAACCGCTGAAAGGCTGGGAAGTGGTAAAAGGGGAGAATGCCGAGGCATCACCCATTCCCAACGTGCAGCTGGGAATGTTCAGTTCGGTGATACAGAAATACGAAAAAACCATAGCAGTGCCCGAAGGCGAAAACCTGCTCAAGGATGATAAAAAGAAAAAGGACAAAACCCCCTGGGTGCAGTTTACACTGGTGCAAAAGCCCGGTTCCCTGATAAAAATGGGTTTTCAGGGTGTTCATGCGATTCGTGCCGGCCATCCGGATTCCCGCAGTGTCAGCGTCGACGGCTATTCCGGTATTGTTTATTGTGATGCCAAAAAACCAACCTGCGATGCGTTTTTTGATTTTGATGGAGACTTTATGCTGATGGTGAATGCGGAGCACGCCAGCCGGGAGGAAATGGAAACCTTTGTGAAAGATTTTGATGTTGACGGTCTGTTGTCCGGGAGCTGATCACCGTTATGGGAAGATATCGTCCGCCAATGCCGAAAAGTTCGGCTTATATTACGCCGGAAGGCAAAACCACACTGACAGAAGAGCTGCGCTACCTGAGCGAAACCAAACGCCCCGAGGTAACCAAAGCCCTGTCCGAAGCGGCCGCCGAAGGGGATCGCTCCGAGAATGCGGAATATATTTATCGTAAAAAGCAATTACGGGAAATTGATCGCCGCCTGCGTTACCTGATTAAACGCCTCGAAGTACTGAAAACCGTGGACCAGAAACCGGCGGACCAAAGCCGGATATTTTTTGGCGCCTGGGTGGAACTGCTGAACGAAGAGGACGCCACTGTACGTTATCGAATTGTGGGGCCGGACGAAATAGACACTCAACAGGGTATGATCAGCATTGACTCACCCATGGCACGGGCTATGTTGAAAAAGTCGGTGGGCGATGAAATCTGTGTGCGAACGCCCAAGGGTGAAGTTTACTACGAAGTGAATGAAGTGCGTTACGAGCCGTTTTAAGGGGGAGCTATGAAAACTGTCATTATAACCGGCGCCAATCGCGGTATTGGTCTTGAATTTGTCAGGCAGTATCAACAGGACGGTTGGAATGTGATTGCCGGTTGCCGTGCGCCGGAGTCGGCCACTGAACTGAACAAACTGCAGGAAAACGGTCATTTAATGGTATTGCCGGTGGACGTGTCGAATCCGGTATCCCGGCAAAATTTTTGCAAGATGATTGGTGATAAACCGGTGCATCTGTTTATTAATAATGCCGGCATTTATGGGCCGAAAACGGCATTGCTTGGAAACATTGATGAAGAGGAATGGTTGCGGGTATTCACCGTGAACACCATTGCGCCTCTGAAAATGGTGGAGTTGTTGCACCAGAACCTGATTGCCGCCGAAGCGTCTACTGTGGCCATACTCAGTTCCAAAATGGGTTCCATTGATGATAACGGCTCCGGTGGTGTCTATATTTATCGTTCTTCAAAAGCAGCAGTTAACGCCGTAGCCAAAAGTCTGGCCCTTGATCTGGCGGGTGATCAGATCAAGGTGGTGACATTGCATCCGGGTTGGGTGCAAACCGAAATGGGTGGCCCCAATGCATTAATTGACACACCAACCTCGGTGGGTGGTATGCGCAGGGTCATCAAGCAGCTCACCAAAGAGCAGAGTGGCAGCTTTATCAGTTACGACGGAACACAGATTCCCTGGTAATACCTGTTATCCGGATTCGGGACCTATTCAATGAAACCAGTGACAAAGGCGCTGCTGTTGGCAGCGCTTTTTGCTTATTCCTTACTCGGGTTCAGTGCCGAACCCTTATCTACGCAACCGGATGCCGGGCCTTCTGACAGCGAGTTCTGGCACCGGCACCAGGGCGATGCCATGGGCACGCTTATTCGGGTGGAATTCTGGCTGGAGGACAAGGCCAGGGCGAAACGCCTGGTGAAAGGGGTGATGGCCGAAATGCATCGCATTGACCGGCTTATGAGCCCCTATATCGAAAGTAGTGAATTGGCACAGATCAATGCCCGGGCTCATCAAGAGCCGGTAAAAGTTTCACCGGAACTTTTCAATCTGATTAAGCTTGCATTACAGCATGGCCAATGGAGCAAGGGCACCTTTGATATCACCTTTGCCAGCGTGGGTTTTCGCTACGATTATCGCAAAGGCGTAAAACCTGATGAAAATCAATTAGCTGACGCAATAAATCTGGTGGATTACCGCTCTGTTCGTTTGTCTGACGACAGCCGGGAAATCCGGTTTCTGAAAGCGGGCATGAAAATCGACCTGGGTGGGATCGCCAAAGGCCACGCGGTGGACAATGCCATTCGTTATTTGTACGGGGAAGGGGTGCGTCACGGCATAGTCAGCGCAGGAGGGGATTCCCGGATTATCGGTGACCGGCACGGGCGTCCCTGGATTCTGGGTATCAAGAACCCCAGAGGGGACAATCACCTGATTTCTTTACCTCTGGAAGAAGTGTCTGTGTCCACTTCCGGAGATTATGAGCGCTATTTTATTGACCAACAGGGAATCCGGCATCATCATATCATTAATCCCAGGAGCGGGAAGTCGGCTTCCAGTGTGCGTAGTGTCACCATACTGGGACCTAATGCCACCATGACGGATGCCCTATCGACCACAGTGTTTGTCATGGGTGTCAGGGAAGGACTGGATTATATAAACCGTCTACCTGACGTATCAGCGATTATCATCGATTCAGAGGGAAAGTTGCATTACTCAAATGATCTGGTAAGGCCGACAAAAACAAACGAGCCATAAAAACAGATACCATTGAGGAGCAAACATGGTTGCTCGGCGGAAGGGGTTACAAGAATCCGGTGATTTCTGGCGGGGAGTTGTTGAGCAGCTTCCATACGCTATCTATATTGGTGATCTTCACAAACAAAGTATTGTCTATACCAATCAATCCACCTGTCAGCAGGCTTTTTTTCAGTTCAAGCAATCCCTGCCGTTTCGTCACTGGTTTGATCTGTTCGCCCAGGATGAAATCTTTCTGCTAAAAAAAGATCTGGAACGGGTCTGTCGTCCCGGTGTTGAGCAGTCCATTGAACGAATTTATAAAATGCGCAGCGATAAAGGCGGCTGGGGTTACTTCCATCACCGGATTATTCCTCTGGATGCACGACAGGTATTCCGGGATTCCGGAATCGATGAGAAGGGTGTGTATTTTCTTGGCGTGGTCAGGGAAGTTTCCGATGCCTTTTACCAGGGGCGGGAATTGCGTGACAGTGAAGAACGCTATCGTCTGATTGCCAGCAACTCCAGTGACCTTATCTGGAGTACTGATTGCGAGCTCAATATTACCTACGTCAGTCCCGCGGTGGAAAACCTCACCGGCTATTCCTATGGCGAACTGCTTTTTTCCCGTGATCCGAAAATCTTCTCTTTAAAAACCAATCGCCTGATACGTTCCATACTCCGAGACGACTTTTCCCTGGATGAATTAAAGGACAAGAACGTGTGCGGGCTCCCCAGTTACGTGCGCATAGAGCAGCCCATGTACCACAAAAACGGTGAACGGCTGGATGTGGAAATACAGCTGTCACTACTGTTTAACGATGTGGGGCGGGTAACGGGTACCCTGGGTGTGGCACGGGATATCAGTGCCCGTAAAAAAGTTGAGAACGAAATGCGGCTTGCCGCTACGGTGTTCGACAGCTGCCGGGAAGGGGTGTTTATAATGAACGACGAAGGGGTTGTTATCCGTGCCAACAACTCCTTTTACCGCTACACGGGGACGCGGGAAGCCGATGTTATCGACAAGGATTTCAGCTGTTTCTGGGATGTGTCTGAGCCGGCGGATTTTCTCGATGCTATCAAGTGCAGTATCCGTGAACACCATACCTGGCGGGGCGAATGCCATTATCTATGTAACGGCCTGAAAAAACCCTGTCTGCTGAGTTTCAGTGCCTCCAACGATGACGCTGGCCAGGTGGCCCACTATGTGGGGATATTCCTGGATATTACCGAGAAAAAACGGGATGAGATGCGGATTCAGCGCCTGGCCTATTATGATGCCCTGACTCAGGTGGCCAATCGCAGTCTTTTTAACGATCGGCTTTCCAAAGCGATACAGCAGGCGGAAAGGCGCAAGCACTCGGTAGCGGTGTTGTTTCTGGATCTGGATCATTTCAAACCCGTCAATGATTCCCTGGGCCATGGTGCCGGGGATTCTCTGCTTCAGGGGGTTGCCCGCCGGTTGCAGTACTGTATCCGCGAGGAAGACACGGTAGCCCGCATGGGGGGCGACGAGTTTGCGGTGATACTGGCAGGCCTCAGGCGGGGTGAATCCGCCGAGCGAATCGTATTAAGAACTGCGAACCGTATCATTTCCCAGTTTATTTCGCCGTTTCTGATTGAAGGTCGCGAAGTCTATACCTCCACCAGCGTTGGTATTGCTGTTTTCCCCCGTGATGGCCTGGCACCGGAGGAGCTGCTGCGCAATGCCGATATGGCCATGTATTCCGCCAAGCAGTCCGGGCGCAATAATTACCAGTTCTATGATTCCAATATGAACGTCAAGGCCATGGAGCGTCTGTTTATTGAAAACGCCCTGCGCCGGGCGTTACTGAATAACGAATTTTTATTTTACGTGCAGCCTTTGTATCAGGTCAGTGACAGCACCGTATCCGGAGTGGAGTTGCTGTTGCGCTGGCAGCACCCGCAGTTCGGTTTGCTGGAACCGCAACAGTTTATTGATCTGGCCGAAGAAACCGATCTGATTATACCGATCGGCGAGTGGGTGTTTGAGCATGCCTGCAAAACCATTGCCGCCTGGACCAAGAAGGGCATTTTACCGGGTACTGTGGGCGTTAACGTGTCACCCTCGCAGTTCAAGCGCAAAAACTTTGTTGGCTGGGCATTGCAGCAAATCGAAAAGTACAAGATTGACCCCGACTGCATCGTGATGGAAATCACGGAAGGGGCCCTGATGGAGGATGTAGAGCATTCCTTTGATGTGCTGTCGGACCTGAAAGCAGCCGGCATTCATATCGCCGTAGATGATTTTGGTACCGGTTATTCATCGTTGAGTTATTTGCGCCGATTTCCCATTGATATTCTGAAAATCGACCGGGAGTTTGTGCGCGATATTCTGGAAGAACCGGATGAGTTACCGTTGATTCACGGGGTGATCAGTATCGCCAAAAGCCTGCGTCTGAAAGTGGTGGCGGAAGGGGTAGAAACCGTGGAGCAGTATCAGTTTCTGGAAAAACATGAATGCGATATTGTGCAGGGGTTCTTTTTCAGCAAGCCTTTGAGCGAACGCCAGTTGGAGGAAAAACTGCTGGAACTGGCGGCGGACTAGTTCAGCAGGCGCTCATGCAGCTGAATTGCAAACCCACGGCGATGGCAATCCGGTTTCTCCCGGTTGCCATCGCAAACGCGTGGGTGATCATCAGCCGGGGTAACGGGCCTTCAGTGCCCCATACACCTGATCTTTAAAACCGTCAGCACCGGCATCCAGCTGGCTGAGTGTTTCTGCCAGCACTTCATTGTCTTCCTTGCCGTGCCATTCCTTGATGTAGGTACCTTCCTTGTAGCCGTGATCCTGACGGAAAAAGTTCAATACGTTTTTACCAATATACTGACGGAAGAGTTCGTCCATGCTCATATCCATGATCAGCATCAGGCGGCAAAACGCGGGAATGGAGATCTTTTTTGTGGCCAGCGTATCTGCGGCCAGTGCCTCAACGGCCTTGAGAAAATCATCATCTTCGGTGGATTCCAGCCATTGCTGACGGATAGTACCGGCAATGGCATCATAGTCATTGCTGTCGACGAGGAAGGTGCTCATGCCAAAGTGCCAGATATCCACAATTTCCAGCTTGATCTGCTCCAGTTCCGGGGTCTGCTTTTTCCACCATTTCCAGCCGTAGTGATCCATCAACTCAGCACACTCGGTCCAGATTGCCCGATACCATTCGTAATTCTGTTCCCGCCACTGGGGGTGTACCTTCTGATTCATCTGGTCCTGAAGAGCGAGCATTTCAGAAAGTTGCTTTTCCATCTACAGCAGTTCCTCGTGTTTGTGCTATGGTTATGAACTCATTCTCGCACAGCAGTCAGGCGATTTCATTGGATAAGTGGCATGTGTGGTCGATTCAACATCATAGATGATGCGGCGACGCGGGCTCTGCTGGAGAGCCTGAATATCCCTGTGCGTGTTCCCACCCGAGTCAACATTGCCCCTACCGAATCTGTCCCCGTGGTTGTCCGTGAGCAGGGCGAAAACCGCATCCATGAAATGCGCTGGTGGCTGACACCCTCCTGGGCACCGGAAATTTCCAACCAGTACTCCATGTTTAATGCCCGGGCGGAAAACCTGGCCAGCAGCCGGGCGTTTCGAGGTCCCTACCGGCATCACCGGGGGATTATTCCCGCATCCTCCTTTATCGAGTGGCGCAAGTCAGAGCAGGGTGGCCGGCAGCCTTACCTGATTACCCCGGAGGAAGGCTGTTTTGCCTTTGCCGGCCTGTGGGACGTGTGGCAAAAGCAGGGCAATTACCTGGAATCCTGCACCATTGTTACCACCGAAGCCGTGTCAGGCCTGCGCTGGCTGCATCATCGCATGCCGCTGTTGCTGGAGCCGGATGATCTGGACTTATGGCTGGACCCGGCCACCGACCAGAAAAGCCTGGACCAGATCAAGTCGAAAACCGTGGACATGGACTTCAATGCGTTTCCGGTCTCTTCCGAGCTGAACAACAGCCGGGTGAAAATGATGGAGTTGCTCGAGCCCGCCGACGATCCTATTGAAATTAAGCATTAAAACAATTGACTGATTAGTCTTGTCCGCTATATTGGTAGCCGTAGAACTCATAGGTTCTGTTTGTTTTGTGACCGGGAGATGTTATGGGCTACACAGCCACCGATATTATCAAGCTGCAGAAAGACACCGCGCCATCGGTTTATGGTCCTCTGGATCTGACCATTGAGCCCGAAAGGTTCCGGCGTGAGCTGGGTGAAAACAGCATTGTCAAAGACAATCCCCGCGTACGCGCACTGCTGGAAGATGATGAAAAGGTTGAGTTTTTCCGACAACTGACCCTGATGGGGGATCCGCTGGCGGATGCCTTTGCAGCGCTGATTCCCGATATGGGGTTTCGCAAGGCCAGGGCCATGCTGGATCAGGCAGCTGCCCATGGTGTGGCGTCGGTGCCCGATGCGCCGGCTGAACTGGTGGCGCTCATGGAATCTGTTGAAAAAGAGCCGGACTGGGTGGATTGGGAGCGCATCGAGTCGGCCTGCGAAAATGCCCGCATGGTAACGGCCACCGCCGGTGAAGCCATAGTACGAATCGCCTTTATGATGACCTACGTTAACGGCTATCAGGGCCTGCCCATGGTGATTACCGGGGCCCTTACCAGTGACTCTGCCGCCAAGCGCATGAAGGAAACCGTCAGCACCTTCAAGCTCGCAACCTTGCCGGGGGCATTGCGCCAGGGTGGAGCTGCCTATCAGTCAGCCGTTAAAGTCAGGGTTATGCATGCCATGGTGCGAACCAATCTGCTGCGCAAACCGGAGGTGTGGGACTACAGTGTTTACGGTGTGCCGATTCCCCAGGTGGATCAGATGGGTGCCGCCCTGGCGCCCAGTTTTATGGCTTCCCTGCAGGCGTTGAAAAACGGCGGGCGCTATACCAGGGCCTCGGCCGCTCTGGTGGAGCAGTCACGCTACCTGGCCCATTTGCTGGGGATGCATGAGCAGTTTCTTAGCAATGATCCGGCGCAGATCGTGGAAACCTGGAATATGTGCCAGGCCACCTTGCGTCACAAATTTGATGACAGGGGCAAGGATCTTAACCGTGCCACGCTGGAGGCCTACCGTCGTCATGGGGACAGTTGGTTTGACCGGCTCTACCATCAGGTGGATGTGGGCGCGACCCGTTTTGTGTACCGCAAAATTGTGGGTGACCGCACCGCGGAAACCCTGGGAGTGGAAAGCAACCGGCTGGATGCCCTTCGTTTTGCCGCTATGTACGCCCCGGTGGCCGCCGGCTTTGGCGCGCTGAATCTGGCGGCCCGAATCCCGGCGTTGAAAAAACGGGTGGAAACCTTCTGTACCCGCGAAACCTTGCGACAGCTGGAGCGGGAAGGGGATGCGGAATACCGCACGGACGAAAGGGCCTATCAATATTAAGCGTCCTGATAACAGGATCAATCAGGCGGATTTCTCGAAGTAGTAGGCGTAGTTGGTCTGGGTTCTGGGGCTCAGGTATTCGAGCGCTTCCGATTTCAGCTGGGTGGGTTTGAATACCTTCTGAATCTTGATATCCGTGCTGGCCAGGTTAATACTGATGGCCTCCTTGCGGGGCACTTCCGGATCATAGAGCAGAATCTCCGGGTTCAGCATATCCGCCGAATTCACTGACATCACCAGGCCTACACGGCCGTCGGAAAGCGCCACCACGCTGCCGGGTGGATAGACGCCCAGGAGTTTGATCAGCATATCCAGATACTTGGGGTTCAGTTTTTCCCGCATTTTTTTATACATGAACGACAGGGCCACCGTGGGTGGGCGACCTTCACCGCCATCGGGTGGGTGGCAGAGGTTGTCGTACACATTCACCACCGCCAGAATCTGCGCCAGCTTGTTAATGCGGTCTTTTTTAAGTCCATAGGGATACCCGCTGCCATCCAGAAACTCATGGTGCTGATCCACAATAGGCAGCACCCATTCCGGGAACTCTTTGGTAATCTTCAGCAGATCCACACCGTATTTGGGGTGCAGTTCCATCAACTTGCGTTCGGCGCGGTTCAGCTTTTCTTTTTTCAGCAGCACCTTTTTTGGAATCTTGAGTTTGCCTACATCGTGGAACATGGCCCCCATACCCAGGGACTTGGCTTCGTTTTCCTCCAGCCCCGCCGATTTGGCAATCATCAGGGAAAGGATAGTGACGTTCAGGGAGTGGTAGTAAAGGTTCTCGCCACCTTTGTCGTCGGTCATCAGGTGCAGCACCAGGTCGTCGGCACTGAGTATGGCATCGGTAATATCACCGATCAGCTCCGAGGCCTCACTGATAGCGTTTAGCGGCCGGCTGCCCATTTTCCCCATGATATCCTTGATAGCCCCAAGGGATTTACCAAATTCCTTTTCGGCTTTCTGCAGGTTGCTGCGGTACTCCTGCATTTTTTCCGTGCGTTCGGCTTTTTCCCATTCCAGCTTGCGGCGTTCCTCATCGGCCTCTGCGCGGGCGGTGGATTTTTCTTCTTCTGTGGCCGGGGGCGGTGCAGGGGCATCGGACGGCAGGGGCTGCACATCACTTTTGGCAGGGTAGTAAAGAATATAGTCCAGGTTCAGGTCCCGGATGATATTAACCTGATAATCAAAATGGACTTTGAACTTGCGCATCAGAAAGGGATTGTCCTTCCAGGGTATGGGAAGCTCAATGTACATGCCTTTCTGAATCTGGCTAGGATGGATTTTCTCGACAGTACCTGACATGACCGGATTGTTTGAAGTTGCAAATGAATAACTTTATAGCGTAACGGTACAATTTTGCGATGACCTCCATCAGTATAGAAGAGGATCGTGCACTGGCGCGGAAATATTCCGTTTGAAAATTAGATAGTTATACCCTCTGGTTGGCATGATTATCTCGCGCAATGTGGCCCGCAGGGTCAAAATGACGATAAGGCGAAAGAGTCACCCCGTGGATAAGTTGGCCCAAGTGCGCTATAAAACGGGTGTATCTGTGTATTATTAACGCGTCGGGTGTGGCCATGGCAAACTATGGATCATTCGCGGTGCCGTTAGTTGCAGGGATGCTTTACTATGGCGCCGCCTGGTGCGGAGTGAACCTGTTCGCTCTGGAGAGCGGTGCTGCCATTCTCTGGCCGCCCAACGCGGTGTTATTGGGTTTTCTGCTTTATTTTCCTTCACGCTGGTACTGGCTCAGCATAGTGGCCGCCTGTTTGCTGGCCGAAATGGCTGCGGACTTTAGCTCTTTTACTCTCTTGCAGTCTTTTCTGTTTGGGTGTGTGAATGCGCTGGAATGTTTGCTGGCGGCATTTTTACTGAAATACAAAGGGGACCGCTTTCAGGAAGGCATAGACTGGGCTGACCCCCGTGATCTTGGGTTGTTCTTTGCACTGGTGATTTTCATTGTTTCACCTTTCTGTGCTGTGCTGGGAGCTTCCGTTTACAAGTTTCAGTTGTTTCTGCCGGATTCCTTCACCACCTTGTGGCGCTTGTGGTGGTTCGGCGATGTAACCGGTTTGATAGTGCTGACCCCCCTGGTGTTGTGCGGCTTGAAATTTGTAATGGAGCCCGGCCGTACTCATAGCCTGACCATCAAAGGTGCTTTACCCTGGGAGATGTTTGCGGTTGTGGCGCTGTCCGCGGCCAGCTTTTATCTGGTGTTTTTTGTGAATCTGGATTACCGCGGGCTGATGTCGGTAACCCCTTTGCTTTTGGTGCTGGTGCCAATTGCGGCGGCGGTAAGGTTGAGTACGGATTTCACTATAGTGCTGTCGGGATTGCTGGCGGTATTTATTGCTCTGGCCACCCGCAGCGGATACGGGCCTTTCTACACCGGTAGTGGCCTATCCACAGCGCTGCCAACCCAGGAATTCCTGGTGATCTATTACGTGGTGATTTTATTTGTCAATGCGTTCGTTAAACAGGCCCGCAATCATACCCAGGATCTGAAACTCTATAAATACGCCATGGATTCTTCCGGTGAGGGCATTGTTATTTCCGGGGCGGAGGGTGACCAGCCGATTATTTACTGCAACCGGGGTTTTGAGAATCTGACAGGATACCGGGAGCAGGAAATCATAGGTAGAAACTGTCGTTTTCTGAATATCAGGGACCGGAATTTTCAGGAAACCCAACTCATTAAAAATGCCATCGAAAGCCGGGAAGCCATTGAAATTACGCTGGTCAACCGCCGCAAAAACGGCGATGCCTTCTGGAATAAGTTGTCCATTCACCCCATTGCGAACAAGGCTGGAAAGGTCACTCACTTTATTGGTGTGCAGACCGATGTGACCGAAGTGGTGGAGCAACGGGTGGAACTGGAAAAAGCGCTGCAGGAACTGAATGACCTGAACAGCAGCCTGGAAGAAAAGGTGGCCAGTCGCACCCGGGAGTTGCGAACCGTCAACCGGCAGTTACATGAGCTGGCGGTAACAGATCATATGACCGGTATCTTTAACCGCCGCCGGATGATGGAGCTGGGTTTTTCCGAATGTGAGCGCTGCCGGCGTCGTGGTCACCAGCTGTCAGTGTTAATGATGGATATTGATTACTTCAAACGTATCAATGACCGGTGGGGCCATGATGCCGGTGATCTGGTGTTGCAGCGTTTCTCCGATACCATCAGTCATGCCGTCAGGGAAATGGATTCCTTCGGCCGTTGGGGCGGCGAGGAGTTTGTCCTTTTACTGACTGAAAGTGAATGTATTGATGTGAGGACAGTGGCCCAAAAGATTCTCAATCTGATCAGCCAGATGCGAGTGGTGTACGATGGTGATGCGATACCCGTGTCTGTTTCCATCGGCATTGCACGATTTGATCCCCTGCTGTCGGAATCTTTCCAGAGCACGGTATTGAAAGCGGATAAAGCCCTGTACCGTGCCAAAAAAGATGGCCGAGGCAGAGTGGTGGAATATGAAGAGGTAGCCTCGGGAAGTTACTCTTCCTGATCTTCTTCATCACCAAAGCCAAACCAGCTTTTGAGCGAGCCGTCAAACAGGCTTTGTTTTTCCTTTGTGGGGGCGGTGGTGTTAGGTGTGGTGTTGGAAGTGGTGTCAGGCGTAACGCCTGGTTCGCTTTCCGTTTCAGGTACCGTATCATCCAGAGGGTCGGATTCCGCCGGCTGCGGTGAACCTGGCTCGCCCATCATCTGCATTGACTGATTGCGATGGTGACTGAAAGCCATATCCTGCAAACGGGCAATGGAATAAAGTGCGTTCCCTTGCAGTTGGGTGATATGTGCCTGACGCTTATCAAGTTGTTCCAGAGCAATGCCTTTCAGGAATACCCGTTGGCGGATCAGGGCCGTCTGGCATTCGGCGTAAATGGACTGAAGCCGGGTTTGCAGTTCTCCGATACGGGATTTAAAACCTTCAAACCGTTCCAGTCGGCGATCTTTTGCGGATGTGACACGGGCAATACTGCGTTCCAGGTCCAGCAACTGGTTTTCGATAAACACCCGGTCTTTCATGCGTTCCCAGCGCCTTTCAATGGCGGTGGAGTTCAGATCCCACATCAGCAGGCCTTTAATCACCCGGAAGCGGTCTTTCTCTGCCTGGTATTCAATGGTGTCGGGCAGCGCGCTAACCTTTTCCTCCAGTTCATTGATGCGATCAAGCAGCGACAGCTGGCTTTCATCCGCAGTAGCGGTGGTGTCGTCTTCGCGAATGGCCTGATTCAGTTTGGCCGTAATGGCTTCCAGTTTTTCCGACACTTCCCGGTATATACGTTCACCTTCTGCCACTTTGGCCTGGGATTTGGGTGACAGGGTTTCCATGCGTTCCACATGGGAGCGGATCATTTCATGAAAAATCGGGATCTGTTTGTGCCAGTGATTCAGTACCTGCATCAGCCGCTGCAATTCACGGTAATTCCGGTAACCCTCATTAAAATCGTGGGTCGCAAACATCTTATAAAGATACAGGGAGGAAGTTTCCTGGGGCGGCTTGAAAGCCGGAATGCGATCCATGGGATCAAAGGAAAAATTGACTGCGGGGGTTAACTGATCCACCCAGTCAGATTCACGAATACTGGATTTGATCGTCTGCAGCCGTTCCTGTTCCTCTTCATAGAAACGACTGGCTTCCTGATAGCCATCAAGGGCCAGTTGCATGGCGCCCAGGTTTTCGTACACGTAGGGAATATTGATATAGGCTTCCTGAACAGCGCGATCAGTGGTGGAGCGGTTGAGCAGTTCCATCCAGGGGGTAAGAGCCGCTTTCGGGTCTTCTGATTTGAAAGCTGCCCAGCCCAGTCCCAGCAGGCCGGTATTGGCGGCTGCGCTGTCCAGGCGAATGCGTTTAAAGGCGGCTTCGGCGCTGTCGTATTTTTCGGTTTCCAGGTAATGCTTACCCAGTGCCAGTGCGGCCCGGTCTTTAATCCCTTTCACCAGCTCGCTGGTGCCACGGGCTCTTAACAGCTTGGCAAAGTATTTTTCGGCTCTTTCCGGTTGCTCCAGTAACGAATACACCGATCCCAGATTCAGAAAGGCAAAGGCGTTGAGGTTTTCCGTGTCCTTGATGCGACGCAAATGTTCCAGCGCCAGTTGCAGATTACCCCGGGACAGATAATTCAGGGCATAGAGCAACGACACCTGGGTGTGTATTGCGTCACTGGACACTTTAAAGTGGTTGTCGAGTAACTGCAGGGATTTGTCGGAGTTACCGCGCTTGTAATACAGCTCTGCCAGATTGAACCAGATCTGCTCGCGGGTTTTGGGTTCGGTGGTGTATTCGAGCAGGTCGTTAAAAATACGCTCTGCCTCGTTCAGCAGCCCGTAGCCGACAAACAGGGAGCCGACCAGTACCTGCACCTGCTCATCGTGATGATCCAGCTGATTGCGGTAATCGGCTATCAGGGCTTTGGTGATGGCGGAAAAATATTTTTCCTGAAAATAGTCGTAAAGAAACTCACCATAGGCCAGGTCCTTGACTTCGTGGGCCACATCCAGGCGCAGTTCCTTTTGCGTATCCACTTCAATGGGATTATCGGAAAAGAACGAGGATTGGGTATAGGGCAGGGCGCTGGTGGATACCAGGGTGCCGCCCGCAAGAACCAGAGCCCGGGTAAGCCTTGTCAGTTTTCGGGAATGAGGCGTTGGCATAGCCGACTAATCCCACTCCTTCAGCTGGAAAATGGGTTGTTTACGCAGGTCGTCGCCCACGATTTTAAGTTCGATATATTTGGTGCCGCTGGCCTTGGCAAAATCCAGGCTGATGGCGCGGCGGTAGTCCCTGCCTTCCGGGCCGACACCGGTGACCACGGCCACCAGTTCATGATCGCCGGTGGGCAGGTTGCCGGTAAACAGCCGTTGCACGGCCCCGCGATCCAGGGCGTCCAACTCGCGACGGGTGTATAAATGATTGCTGATGGGGCGGTCATCAATTTTCAGGGTAACGCCGTCCATTGCAAAATATTCTTTGGCATCAAAGGATACAAACACATTCACCTGGGTGCTGCTGGGGAACAGCAGGTCCTCTTCCAGAACAAACAGGTCGCGGTTGATTTCCAGTACTTTCTCTTTCAGGGCCTGCATTTCCTGCTCCAGGCTCTGGCGGGTCGGCTGTTCTATGCCTTCTTCCTGGGCTTTGATTTCCTGGATTTTTTCCTCGTCGGTGGTGCCGTAAAGGATTTCATTCAGGTTCACGAACTCCTCTTCTTCCGGTGGGGTTTCTTCAACGACGGGGGCGTCTATCTGATCCACGTCTTCGTTGAGAATTTCCTCTACGGTGAGGAAATCACCGGGCTCTTCCTCCAGTTCCAGGTCCACCGGTTCTTCCATCATTTCAGCGTCGCCTTCCAGGCTGATGGTTTCCATTTCCTCAACACTGAACTCCGATTCCAGAGCATCCGTTTCTGTGTCTGCGGTGGCAGGCTCGGCTTCGGTGTCTTCGGCAGCGGCCAGTACCATGACTTGAGGCTGCTGTTGTGCCAGTGCTTCTGCCTCGGCTTTTTCCGTCATATAGCGGTGGGTTTCAATAGCGGCCCAGAGCGAGCCACCGGCCACAAAGGGAAGCACCCACAGGGCCTTCCGGGAGGTTTTTGCAAAGCGTTTGGTTGTGGTCTTAGCCGCCGTCATAGGTCCTGCACCATTATTCGCTGACCAGGGTATTCACCTGGTTCTGATAGTCGCTCAGATATTTGGATTTGTAATTCTGTTTAACGTAACGGATCACGCCATCCCGGTCCACAATCACTGCCATGGGCAGGTCGTCGACTTCGTAGGCTTTGGCAATGTCATGCTCGCGATCGTAGAGCACCGGAAACGTCAGCCCCATTTCCTGAGCATGAAAGGCCGCTTCCCTGTGATCCTCGTCCAGGCTGATGGCCCACACCTGAAAGCCCTTGTCTTTGTGTTGCCGGTAAATGGTTTCCAGTTCTTTCAGTTGTTGTTTGCAGGTGCCGCACCAGTCAGCCCAGAACGTAATAAATACAATCTGGCCACGCTGCTCTGAAAGCCGCAGGTTTTCGCCCTGGTTGCTCTTCAGTGTAAAGTTCTTGGCGCGGTCCCCCACAAACAGTTCGGCTCCCCAGGTTAACCCGGGGAGCGACAGCAGGCTGATAACAAGTAGCGATCCTAACCTCACAAGTGCTCCCTTACGATGGCACAAAGTTGATGGGGTAGGTGTCATCCCAGACTTCCACATCCATGGCACCAAAGTCGATCCGGCGGATTTTGAGCACGATCTTGCGTTCCAGATCATCGTCGCCCAACTCGCTGGATACCACTTCTGCCTTGGTGACTTCGCCGGATGGCTGGATCACCAGCCGCAGTACCAACGTGCCTTCAAGCGCGGGGTTTTTCCGCAGTGCCCGGCGATACAGCGAGAAGATGCTGCCTTTGTTGCGGTCGAACACCAGCTGAATATCTTCGGTGGTACGGCGTGCCTTGCCGTCTTTACCGCGGCGCTTCTGCTGTTCCACCACCGGATCTTCAATAGCGCTTTCCACCTGCGTGGTGGTAACACCTTCCAGTGTGCCGCTGCCGCCGCCACCGGAGCTGGCCTTGGATACGGCCACACCGCCACTGCCGCCGGCTGCCATACGGGTCAGCAGGGAGCGTTCGGTTTTTTGTGCAGCACCCAGTTGATCCGCCTTCTTCTGTTCCTGTTTGGTTTTCAGCTTGGCCAGATCATCCTGATCGCGAAGGTCTGCCAGGTCGTCAAATACGGCAATTGCCGCCTTGGCTTTTTCCTTGGCGGTTTTCTTCTTGTCAGGCTTGGGCTTTTCTTCCTTCTTCTCTTCTTTTTTCTTTTCTTCCTTGGGTTTTTCTTCTTCTTTCTTCTCTTCCTTCGGCGGCGGAGGCGGGGGTGGCTTTTTCTTTTCCATTACCAGTTTCGCCAGCCGCGGCGGCAGGGTTTCCACCTGGTCACGCTTTTTTTCCGGCACGGGGATGTTGGGCATGATCAGTACAAATGCCAGAAAGAAGATCAGGAAGCCGACAATAATCTTGCGGAAGCGTTTTTCGTCTTCCGCAAAGCGATCCCAGGGCAGACTTTCACCAAAATGAAAAACAGTCTGGCTCATGATTCCTTGCCCTCCGTTTTGCGGAGTACGGCAAGGGAAATACGGGAGTATTCGCTCTTGCTGCAGGTCATCATAATGCGGCGCAGCAGTTTATAGGGAATGTCCTTGTCGCCCATGATGGTGACTTCCCGCTCGGCAATACCGAACTCATTCACCGGTGCGGCACTTTTCCGGGCCTGGAACAGCAATTCCTGCTGCAGTGCGGGAATGGTGTCCGTGGCGGAGTTCATGATGGTGCTGACTTTTTCCACCGGGCGGCCGTTAACGATAATATCGTTTTCGGTCACCATGACCGTCAGGGTTTCTTTGGGGAGCTGCTCGGCAACGGATTTGGGCAGCTCAATGGTTTTGTTGTTGGGTGGCTGTTGGTTATTGGATGAATTCACCAGCAGGAAGAACACCAGAATGGTGAAAATATCCATCAGCGACACCAGGTTGATGGTCGGCAGTGCCTTGTGACGCTTGTGGCGTCGATCCATGCGTATGGCGCGGGTGGACTTCTTCATGCAGAAACCTCCCCTGTGCCTTCGGTGCTGCCGGTTTTATCGCTGGTATCCGGCGGTGCATCGCCAATTGAAATATCCGGGAACAGCTCCGCCTGAATTTTTTCGCCGTCCTGCATCTGCTCGGTCACCCGTACGCTGTCCATGGTTTGCACCAGCACATCGTAAGGGGTGTTGCTCTGCAGCAGCAGGGTGATGCTGGTAATGTCGGGAAAACGGTTTTTCACCGCCTTCAGGGTGGTTACCAGGGTTTCATAGTCGTAGTTCCCCGCGATGTTGGGGATGATCTTCAGGGGGCCTGACTGGCGGTCTACCACTTCCAGGCGGTCTCTGTAGATCAGAACCTCAAGCACAATGGGGGGCTTGTCTTCTTCGTCCTGCTCAATGGTGGGTGCTCCCGCCGGCAGGTTGAGTTGGAGTATCGACATCTGCGAGAACACAGCCGTGATCAACAGAAACGGAACCAGAACCACCATCAGGTTCATGAAAGCCGTTATGTTGAGTTCGGCGTTAACTTCTCGGTTGCGTCGGGCGCGTCCTCTCATGGCAGCTCCTGAACGATTCGGCCGGTATTGGCGTTAGGCTTTGTCACTTTGTTGTTTGGCTTTAGCCTGGGATTGTGCCTGGCGGAATACGTTAAGGAATTTCACGGATGCCATTTCCATGCTGTCGATCAGCTGGTTGGTTTTGGACTGCAGATAGGTAAAGCAGAGCAGCAGCGGAATGGCTGCCATCAAACCAAAGGCCGTGGTGTTCATGGCCACCGAGATACTGGCAGACAGCAGGTCCGCTTTCTGGGCGGGGTCTGCGCTGGCTACTGCGGTAAAGGCGTTGATCAGACCCATGATGGTACCGAGCAGGCCCAGCAAGGTGGCGATATTGGCAAAGGTGGCCACATAGTGGGTGCGGCGCTCCAGGCTGGGAATGGCTTCCATTAAACCTTCTTCCATAGCCATTTCAATTTCGTCATGGCGCGATGCATAAGTGCTGCGGGACAAGCCATACACCAGAATTTTGGAAATAGAGGCGGAAGATTTTTTGGCTTCTTCCATGGCCGCCTTGAATTTGCCCTGGCTCAGCAGCGGGAAGAGTTTCTTCCATACCATCTGGTTACGGGTCTGGGTGAGGTTCAGGTAAATGAAGCGCTCCAGAACGATTGCAATCCCGACCAGGAAGACCAGCAATATGATGTACATAAAGGGGCCACCGTCTTGGAAAAAGCTGACCACTGTACTAAAAAAACCAGCACTCTCGGCTGCGGCTTCAGTGTTAACAGTAGGTGTTGGCATTACAATCTCCTGAATTTGCCTTCATTGTTAGGGAACTCCGACGCTCTGCTGTCAATTTGCTGCGATTTAAAAGGGCAAAAGTGACTGTTAAATAAGCGCTTGCCGGAAAATTTTTCATTAATTCGTGAACAGCAACCGTGCACAGTTCTCAGTTTGCCGGTTTGTGCAGCGGTTATTTTTAAATTTATAAACCTAGTTCATGTTTCTGGTGGTGTCTCTTTTCTTGATTGTTGTTCTTCTTCTCTTTCTGGCCTGTTTTTCGGGATAGTGGCCGTTTACTGTGTTTTTTACAGCGCTGCTCAGAGTTTAGCCCATGTGCTTTGAGTGTGACGGAATACTTTAACGATTTGAGCGACTTAGCGCTTATTCAGCTTGCTGAATGAGGTTAAAGTATTCGATCTCACGGCGCAACACATCGCGGTCTATGGGTTGCAGGCTTTCTTCCAGTACCGACTGCGCCGGTGAGGGCCGTATTTCCCAGGGATCTGCATTCAGTTCCTTGCCCTGCCAGGGCACCACGTTCAGTACGTTGGGCGCTTCCTTGGTACCGATAATGGTGGTGCCGGTCACATCTTCGTCTTCGGCCTGAACGGGCGCCGCCAGCGTGAGCGCCAGCAGCAAAATGCCGCTTGTTCCTGTCTGTCTGAGTCTGCTTGCTGAGTTCATAGGCGAAGTCTAGGGTATTCTGCGTTCGATTTCTTTAAGCCATCCCGCAACTTTCTTATCCGGTTCCACTTGCAGGGACTGATAAATCTCAAAATGCTGGTAAGCCAGTGCCGGATCGTGCAAATAAAGATCAGCCACAACCCCCAGGTTGTAATGGGCTTTATCGTAATTGGGTTCCATGCGGATCGCGGACAGGTAAGCCTGTTTTGCCGCTTCAAAGTTGCCCAGCTGGCGGTGAATCAGGCCCAGTTCGTTCATCAGGTAAGGGTTCTGGGCCTTGTTCAGCAATGCTGTCTGAAGCACGGATTTGGCCTGTTCGTAGTTTTCCTGCAGCCGCAGAATAATGGCTTGATTCACCACCGGGCCAGCCAGTGTAGGGAATTGTGCGCTGAGCTCCTGAAACAGCACCAGGGCAGCATCCAGGTCGCCGGATTTCATCCGTTGCAGGGCTTCCTGAAAGCGCGGCCGGGCCTGCTGGGCCTCCAGTGCCTGCTGTTCATTGCGGGCCGTCAGGGGCTTGGGTCGGGGTGGGATTTTTACGTCCGGCTTTGTGGGTGTGGTGGCTTGATCGCCTGCTTCGCCGTCCAGAGGCGCGGCATCGGCAGTATCACTGGCGGCTTCCTGTCCGGGAGTTGTATCGGCGGGGCTTGTCTGCGGTTCTGTTTCTGTTGTCTCAGCCTCGGTTGTTTCAGCCTCTTCCTGTTCGGCTTCCTGCTGGATGCGGTCGCTGGCATCGGCGGCGCTTTCCGGGGCGAATTCCTCTTCGCCGGCTTTATCCTGTTTTTCTTCGTCGTCGTAGCCTTCAAACCAGCTGGGCATGGTGAGGCGGCGTTCCGGTTGTTTTGTCGCGCAGCCGGATATCAGTAAGGAGGCGCAGAGCAGCAGCCACAATGAAAGCGAGGATCTAGAAAATCTCATCGATATAATCCTCCTTCAGCTCCGGTTTTTTATAGCGGGCCGGGTTCAGCTTTTCCAGGGATTCGAAGCTGCGCTGGATCCATTCATCCCAGGCGCCGTCCAGGGTGCGCTCGGTGTTGGTCTGGAAGATACCAATAGCCTTGTCCTCGAAGGGGATCGCCTGGTCTTCCAGCAGCAGTTCGTATTCTTCCAGTGCCAGGTCGTCCAGCCCGCGGGGCCGTTCACTGGTCATGATGGACTTGGCGAAATCCCGGTACACCTCACCAATACGATGGGTGGATTTGGTGGTTTCGCTGATGATGCCGATTTCCGCGATCCGGGTGTAAGCCTTGATGGTGGACTGCATGGCAGAGCGTTTGGTTTTCAGGGAACGTTTCAGCGGCTGGGTCAGCTCGATATTTTTATAACGCTGGAATACCGGGTCTGCCAGCTCGGACGCGGATTTCGCTGCCAGCTGCTGGGTTTGCGCGGTGTTCTTGTCGCCGCCCTTGAAGTAGTTGTCCACGATTTTATCCAGCCAGAAATTGCGCTTGTTGATATCGCCGGTCTTCTTGTACAGCTCGGCAAGGCGTTCCTGTGCTTCCATGCGCTGGTTGAAGGGCTCTTCATAGGTCCAGTAAAAGGACTTGTACAGGGCAATAGCTTTTTCGGCATTGTTGGTCTGATCATAAAGCTTGGCGGCTTGCCAGTAAGCTTCCTTGGCCACTTCCGGATTGGATTCCTTGTTGCTGGCAGCGATGGTTTCCAGTTCCCGGGCAGCCTGACCCCAGCGCCCGGCTTTTTCATAGGCCAGACTGAGCTTGGCGGGCAGGGTGGGGATCAGCTCGTGGTTGGGGTAGTTTTTACGGAAGCTTTCCAGCACCTCAATGGCCGGGCCCCATTCTTCCAGTTGCAGCAGCAGGTTGGCGGCATCATATTCGGCGGTGGGGCGCACCTTGGCATTGGGCTCTACCACGGCAACCCGCAGGTATTCGGCGGCGGCTTCCTTGGTCTGATTCATCATCTGCAGGGCTTCGGCCTGCTTGTAAATGGCGGTGGCGCGGTTTTCGTGGAATTTCTTCGCCTGTTGCGGGCTCAGATCCACCAGCTCAAAGGTGCGGGTAATGGCTTCTTCCGCTTCCTGCCAGCGGCCAATATCAAAGAGCGCATTGGCGCGGGTTACCCAGGCCTTGTCCCAGAGGTTTTTGGGTGGCCGCGGTGTGAGCTTGATCATCAGCATGGTGGAGCTGAGCACGCCCTCCATGTCGTTCACCGCCAGCTGATCCTCGATCACGTTATCCAGAATGTTGGGCGCTTCTTTGTGGGCCGGAAAGCGTTTTACAAACTGCAGGGCACTGGAGGTTTTCTTCACCAGCCAGCCGTGGCGGGTGGGATCTTCCTTTGCCAGGGTCTTGATATATTCCTGATAGGACAGCAAGGCAAAATAGCCGGCTTTTTCCGAGGCCTCATTTTCCGGGTAGTAATAAGCGGTGCGCTCAAACTCTTCGATGGCGGCGCGGAAATCCTTCGCGGCAAACAACACTTCCGCCAGTAACTGGTTCATCTTCGGCGAGAACTGATCCATGGGGAAGGTGGTGAGGTATTCCCGGTACCAGCGGGCCGCCTGCAAATAATCCGGCCGGGTTTTGGTGGTTTGTGCCTTGGCGTGGTAGTGATTGGCCAGTTCCACCAGATGCTGCTTCAGCTCTTTTTCATAAAGCTTGCGGGATTCCGGGGTGGCCTGTTTCCAGTAATCGCTGTACACGCCGTACTTGGTAACAAAACGCTCCTTGTAGGGCAGCACCAGGCTGGGGAATCCGCCTTTCAGGAAGGTATCGATAACCTTGGATGACATGGACGGTGCCATGGGGTGCAGCGGGTGAGCCTCGGTAAAGGCTTCGTAGGTGTCGGCTGCGTCCTTGAAACGTTCCTGATACAGGTACAGGTTGGCCAGGGCATTATAGATCTGAACCTCGTAATGGCGCTGGCCATTGGTTTCGAAATACTTGCGGACGCTTTCCTGCCCTTCCAGATTGCTGAAGGCAAGGGCGGTGACACGTAAAGTATCGTCGAGGATTTTTTGCTGGGTGGCACTGATTTCTTCGCGGGCTTCGGCGATGGCGTCCATTGCTGAACCGGATTCGGGTTCGGCTTCCCCGGCCGGGGTTTCTGCCGTCGGCTTGCCGGGTATGTCTTTGTCTGCGTTTTTGTCTGCGCCTGAGGTTTCACCGGGAGGGGTATCGGTAGTTGCTGCCTGGCCTTCAGGTGCCGCCTCCTGCTCTTCACCGTCTTTGGGGGGCGGTGGCGGTGGCGGCAGATAGACATCAATCAGAGCCACAAAATCATTCACTGCCAGATCATAGTCACCCAGCTTGTAGAGCGCCCAGCCGTGCTTGTACAGAGACTGTTCGTAATAGGGAGTGTCGGACCCGAAACTGAGTACATCCCGGTAGGCCAGGGCGGCTTCTTCGTAGTCGCCCAGCAGGAATAACTGCTCGCCGCGGCGAAACTGGGCTTCGGCCCGGTATTCGCTTTGCGGGAAGCGTTCAATCAACTGGTCCAGGGTGTCCAGGGATTTGTCCGGCTGGCCGTTCAGGTCATAGGCCTTGGCCAGCAGGTAGTAGGACTCTGACAGGTCCATGCCCGGGGCAGCGTTGTTAATAATCTGCTGGTACAGGTCGATGGCGTTGTTGTAGGTGAGCTTTTCGGCGGCCTGATCTTCAGCAGCGTCTGCTTCTATGCCGGCGATCCGGGCTTCAATGTCGCTTTCTACACCCGGATCCTGTATTTCCAGGTCTTGTTCCTCAAGTTGCGACAGCAGGCGCTCTTCACTGCCCACCATGGTAAGGTCGGCCATCCGGCGCAATATCGACAGGCGTTCCTCGGGCTGACTGAACAGCGCAAGGGCCTCTTTGTAGGTGTCTATTACCTGTTCGGCAGGAATGGGCTTGAGGGATTGTTTGGGAATATCGATATCAACGGGCTTCAGATCACCCAGCGTGCGTTCGCCCCCGGAGCGGTAGGCGCGCTGACCGTCTGGCGCTGTGGAGCAGGCAGATACCGCCAGTACCAGCGCAGGAATTGCACAACGTTTGAGCCATTTTTTATTTGGGGGAGTGGTGTCTCTCACAAATTCGGTATTCCGTTTCTACTTCTTATTTGCTTGCGTAAGTTGCTTGCACATACCTTATCGCGTGATTGGTATCGGACGCGAAGGAGCGGGAGCTCAAAACGTTGTGTCTAACATTGTGTCTTGTTTCTTGTGTCTAACGTTGCATCCGTTGCATCTGCATCTGGATGTATCTGCATCTGATCGGTGCGGGTTGTAACGAATCTGGCTCCGGTCAGCGACGTCAGAAAACGTTATCATAGCCTATTATTGGTTAAAGTGTTTAGCTAAGGTAGCGATTTTTCGCTGGTTTTTCAAAGCTGGTCACAACTTGAACTAGAGCCGACTTATCATGCCATCAGAGCCAAAATTACCGGATTCAGCCGGCACCATCTACCTGATTGATGGCAGCATACACATTTTTCGTGCCTGGTTTGGTATACCGGATCACTTTTTTGATGAATCCGGCCGGCCAATGAATGCAGTTTACGGTTATGCCGCTTTTTTGCTGCGGTTCTTGCAGCAGGTCAAGCCACAGAAAGTCGTGGTGGCCTTTGATGAAAGTCTGTTCAGCGGGTTTCGCCATCAGCTCTATCCGGAATACAAGGCCAACCGGGCGTTGCCGGATGAGGATCTGGCTTTTCAGCTCGCTTCCTGTCGTGCGCTGACGGAATGGCTGGGGGTGTCCACCGTGGCCAGTGAGGTCTATGAGGCCGATGACCTGATTGCCGCCATTGCCCGCAAACGGCGCCAACGGGGCGAATCTGTGGTGGTGCTGTCTACGGATAAGGATCTGGGGCAGATGATTGGCGACAGGGATTACCTATGGGACTATCACGGTAATCGCTTTCTGGATTCACAGGCGCTGGCAGATCACTGGGGATTTGCGGTGTCACGGATTGCGGCTTTTCTGGCAGTGGCCGGGGATGCATCCGATAACATTCCCGGCATTCCCGGAGTGGGCAACAAAACCAGCACCCGACTGTTTGCCCATTTCAATGATCTTGACGAGCTTTACGGCAACATTAATGACATTGATACCCTGGGTTTGCGGGGTGGCCGGCAGTTAAAAGGGCGCCTGCAAGACCATGAAGAATCCGTACGCCTTTATTATGAACTGACCCGGCTGCGCGATACGGCAAAGTGTTCCTGGGGCGACAAGACTGTTAAGCTAAAAGCTCCCGATAAAACAAGCCTGCTAGCCTGGTGGAGACGCTCAGGACTTACCCGCATGCTCAGGCTTGATCAGTATCTGGCGGACTATTAAGGTAATAAACGCTACGATGAATCAGCAAACAGAAGCCCTTATCATTGCTCAGACCGTTGAACATTGTGGTTCCGATTATCAGAAGTTGCGCCTGCGCCGCTCCGGCACGGGCTGCATCAACGAAACCTGGGAAGCCTATGGCGATGGCCTGCAGTCCCTGTTTGTCAAGGCGGGCCCGGCAGCGGCGGCTGATATGTATGAACAGGAAATTGCCGGGCTTGAGTTGCTGCAGCAGGTGTCAGGGTTGCGGATTCCCCGGGCGCATTTTTCTGCATCTGATGATCATTGCGCCTGCCTGGTAATGGAATTTGTTGAGCTGGGGCCGGTGCCCGCTGCATCGGAAACCGCCCTGGCTGAAGGGCTCGCAGAGCTGCATTCCATTACCGGCAAACAGTTTGGCCTGGCGGAAGATAACTATATAGGCCGCTCCCTGCAGCTGAACGGCTTCAGTAATGACTGGTGGGCTTTTTTCTGTGACAAACGCCTGACGCCGCAACTGGAAATGGCCAAAGATAACGGCATGCGTGCGCAATTGCTGGACCGTATTCAGGCGCTGATCGATAGCATTCCCGGCGCTTTTTCAGATCACCAGCCCAACGCGTCCTTGCTTCATGGTGATCTTTGGGGCGGTAATGTTTCAGCAGATGCCGATGGCAATCCCTATATCTATGATCCCGCCGTGTATTATGGCGATGCCGAAACCGATATCGCCATGAGTAAAATGTTTCAGTCGCTGGGCAGCCGTGTTTATGAGGTTTACCATAGCCATCATCCCAGGCAGCCTGGTCATGATGTACGCCGTCGCCTGTACGACCTTTATCACTGGATGAATCATTTCAATCTGTTTGGCGTGACCTACCTGGGTCAGGTGGAGCATTGCGTGGATTCCGTTCTGGCTGAGATTTCCTAACCCCCGCAGGATTTTATGAAACTAATCATTGATGAAAATATTCCACTGGCCGATGAGTTTTTTGCTGATCTGGGTACCCTGGTAAAAAAGCCCGGCCGCTTGCTGACCCATGATGATGTGAAGGATGCGGATGCGCTCATTGTGCGCTCTGTGACTCAGGTAAATCAGGCGCTGCTTGATGGCACACCGGTAAAGTTTGTTGGTAGTGCCACCATTGGCGAAGATCATCTGGATCTGGACTATCTCAGGGGGCAGGGCATTGCCTATGCCTCGGCTCCCGGTTGCAATGCCGTGGCGGTGGTGGAATACGTGGCGGCGGCATTGCTGGATCTTGAAGTGCGCCATGGCTGGTCCATGGCAGGTAAATCTCTGGGCATTGTGGGGCTGGGAAACGTGGGCAGCCGGCTTAAACCGGTGTTTGAATCGCTGGGGCTGAAAGTGATTGCCTGCGATCCGCCATTAGCAGATCAGGGGCAGCAGGGTCTGACGTCGCTTGAAGAGGCGCTGAGTGCCGATATTGTCACGCTCCACACCCCTCTGACCCGCAGCGGACCTTATCCCACTTTTCACCTGTTGGGAGCCGACCGGTTGGCTGCTTTGTGCCATGGGGCCGTATTGATTAACGCGTGCCGCGGGCCGGTGATTGATAACCATGCTCTGTGCCGTGTGCTGGAGCAGCGTGGTGACCTGTCGGTGGTGCTGGATGTATGGGAAGGGGAACCGCTGGTGGATACCGAGCTTGCCCAGCGGGTGGAAATAGCCACGCCCCATATTGCGGGCCATTCCTTCGATGGCAAGGTGCGTGGTACCGCCATGATCTATGAGGCCTTGTGCCGGCATTTGAACAAGACCCCGGATAAAACAGCGGAATCCCTGATCCCCGCCGAAGCGGCCCATGTCATCGACCTGAATGAAGGCGAGGGCATACAGAACTGCCGGGATCTGGTGAGGAAGGTTTACCGCATTGAAGAAGACGACGTCAACCTGCGCAGCTCCCTGCAACACCCGAAAGAACATCGTATCGCAGCCTTCGATCAGTTGCGTAAGCATTATCGTTTGCGTCGAGAGTTCAGTGAAGTGGTGCTGCGGGGCGTAGAGACTTTTATCGGGCGGGCAGATCCCGGTGAAGTGCAAAAAATCAGGGCGCTGGGATTTAATTTGTCACAGCGCCCTGATTAAGGTGTTTGATTTTAATAACGGGTATTGGAACCCTGTAAATCAGTGATGGGATCCCTGCCGCGGGAACAGCCAGCTATTGCCAAGTGCTTTGCAGGCAGTTTGAATCATGTCTTCCGTAATGGGAACTTCGTTGCCGTTTTCATCAATGATGGCGGCACCATTAAAGGCCGGGTTGTTATCAAGGCTGCTATCAGGGTCAGCATTCAATGCTGCATTTCTATTTTCCTGATGCTGGCTGTTGCTGCTTCTTTCAAAGGCTTTTGCCTGGGACATGCTCATCTCCCGCTCACTCTGTAATTTTTGCACACATTAGAGTTCATTTGTGACTGCCATATGACATCGTTTTGTCAGCATCATGAAAATCTGCAGCATGCATCACTTTTCTTTTTATTAAGTATAAGTAAGAGAAACACAGGGCGTCAGATAACGGTAGGATTCATTTGTAATGAAACTTTGCCGTTTGAGAATATTTGTTATGGGTTTCACAGTTTGTCTTGACTAGGTTTTTTAGGAGCCCGGTGTTGGCAACTTTATCAGGCGGGGCCTACTGGCAATTCGCCATGGGATTCGCTAGGCTTGCGCGCTCATTCTGACAGGTTATCCGTTATGCAGAAATTTCGAATTGGTCTGGTCATTAACCCGCTGGCCGGGATCGGCGGCGCAGTTGGCCTGAAAGGCAGCGACGGTGCAGAAGTGGTGGAACAGGCCCTGTCTATGGGGGCGGAAAAACGCGCGGTGCATCGGGTAGCTCAGGTACTGCAACGTTTGCTGCCTTTAAAAGACAGTATCGAATTTGTGGCAGCGCCTGGCGAAATGGGCGCTGACTTGTGTCGTGCTCAGGGGTATGACTGTGTCACCGCCGGCGAACTGCTTGATGCTGAACACACTACCGCAGCGGATACCGAGCATTGCGCTGCTGCCATTGCCGAGCAGGGCGTAAAGCTGCTGGTGTTTGCCGGGGGCGATGGCACAGCCCGCAACATCGTAAACAGTGTACCGGCCAGGCAACTGTGCCTGGGCATCCCCGCCGGGGTAAAGATTCATTCCGGTGTTTATGCGGTGAATGTGCATGGCGCGGCGGAAATTATCAGCCAGTTGGTAAGCGGCAGCCTGGTGAGTGTGGCCGAAAGCGAAGTACGGGATATTGATGAAGAGGCTTTTCGCAAGGGCGTGGTGCAGGCCAGGTTTTATGGTGAGCTGCTGACACCCGTGGAGCACCGCTATCTGCAGCACGTCAAATGTGGTGGCCGTGAAGTGGAAGCCCTGGTGCTGGAAGAGATCGCCGCCTACCTGATTGAGCAAATGGATGAAGATACGCTTTATATCATGGGGCCGGGTACTACCACCCGGGCCGTGATGGAGGCCATGGGCCTGCCCAATACCTTGTTGGGGGTGGATCTGGTGAAGGATCAGGAGCTGGTTGCCGCCGATGTGGGGGAAAAAGAACTGCTGGAAGCCACCCGCAACACGCCTGCCAAAATCGTGGTTACCCTGATCGGCGGGCAGGGCCATATTCTGGGTCGGGGTAACCATCAGATCAGCCCCGCGGTGATCCGCCAGGTGGGGGTGGAAAACCTGGTGGTGATTGCCACCAAAAGCAAATTGCAGGAGCTGGAAGGCCGGCCACTGCTGGTGGATACCTGGGACGAAGCCCTGAACGAAGCCATCGCCGGCCTGATCGAGGTGATCACCGGCTACGAGGATCGTGTGGCCTACCGGGTAACCTACTGAAACTCTGCCGGTTTCCCTTCCTTCCGGTTATAGTCCGTTTTTATTGTTGGAAGGCGCCCGGCAAGGTTATATCCTGTCGCTTTGTCCCAATCTACCTTCCGGAAAAGTAGTTGCCGCAAAGATTTGGCCACGCCAACGGCCTATGATTGCCGCCATTGATGCTGTTGCGGGCTGAGTTGTTCTGTACGGGCCGTATGTCAAAACCCTGTTTTGATTTGTTTGCACCCGTTACCAGGACATGATCATGAAGCAATTAACCTCACCTCCCATCCGCCTGTTATGGCTGGTTTCTCTGTTAACCCTGTGGGGCTGTGGTGGTTCGGTTACCATCGAACAGCCCGTCAAGGATCAGGTTTACCTGAAATCAGACACCATCGAGTTTTCTGTAGTTTTCAAGGACACCGATCCCCTGGACGCCACTTTTGAACTGAATGGCGAGGATATTACCAGTGACTTTATACTGGCATCCGATGCCGGAACCGCTACCTTGTCGTTGCCAGCGGCAGCCGTTGCCGATGAGCGCAGTCGCCTGGTGGTGACCACCCCCAATGGTGAGCAGTCCGTAAATTTTTATGTGGACCGTTCCGCGCCGGAAGTGGTGGTAACCTCTTTTACGCCGGACCTGCTGGGGAACCTGCCGTTTCTGAATCTCAGGATCGAGGGTTACGTTACCGATCGGTCGCCGGTTACTACGTCAGGGTTGCTGGGGCCACAGGTGCGCTATGGCGTCGGCTTTCATGACCGGATTCAGTATTTTGAGCTGGATGACAATAACCATTTCAGCGTTACCATTGAAACCGTCCCTATGGGCAACACGGTGCCGGCCAGTCTGGAATCGGCCCCGATCCGCTTTCTGGTGTCTGATATCACGCCCTTCACCGCAGGAGCGCAAACCTCCAATGATGTGTACGCCTCAGCCGTTAAGCAGCCGGCGCTGGCCCGGGCCCACGTTACAGCCCGCGCTTTTGACAACACCATCAATCCCAAGGTGAACCAGGCCCTGGCGGGGGTGAATTTCGAAGCCCTGGCACGGGCCGCCAACCCGGCGGTGGACAAGGACGTGGTGCTTTCCGACATACCTCATGTACCGGAAGTTAGAATTCCCATACCGGGTTTTCCTGATCCCAATCTGCTGGGCCTGGGTGGCGCTATCCGCGTGGATGTGACCAGCCTGGATATTGCCGGCTTTGATATCGATATCGCCCCCACAAGCTCCCAGGGCAAGCCGGCGCTGGCGGCAGATGTGTTTGTGAGTGATCTGGATGTCCGTATTCGCACGGCGCTGAGTATTGAACTGCCGATTTTGCCGGACCCGACCATTCCCATTAACACCCGTATCAATGGTTCGGCCATCAGTGGCGATGCCATCGTGCGGCTTCGGGTGGATGGTAATCAGAATCTGGCGCCACGCATTGCGGTAGATTCAATTGATCTGGATCTGAGTGTGTTAGGTGGCGATTTCGATACCCTGGATTTCAGTGGTTTGCCCTGGCCCCTGGATGTTGCCCTGGGAGCCCTGGCGGAACTCTTTATCGGCGCCATTGAACAGTTTGCCTTTGAGCTGCTGGACGATTTCATTGCGAACCTGGTGGGCGACAAGCTGGTGGATTCCATGATCGGCAAAGTGAACGACGAACTGAAACTGATTCCTTCCAGTTTTGAAACCAGCTTCCGCGGCAAGGACTTTGATTTCTACGCCACCGAAGCGCAACTGCAGGCCAACAGCAATGGCCTGAATGTCACCCTCTCCAAATCCGATGTGACAGTGCGGCCATTTGCCAGTGGCCTGATCAAAGAGTTGGGCTGGCAGTTGAATGAAGGCGGCAGTTTTAAATCCTTTGGTTCTTTAACGCCACAACGGCGCCTGCCTTATGAACTGGGCGTCAGTCTGGATTGGGATTTTCTTAACAAGGCGTTGTTTGAAGCCCACCGTGCCGGTGTGGATCAGCTCACCACTAATCTTTCCGGTGGCGACATTCCGGTAGTGGGAGACCGGCTGGAAAATATCGCTCTGCGGCTACAGGTCAAACCCCGCCTGGCCCCCTATATTGATAAACCCATTCCCAGAGCAGACCCGGCCATGGCCAGCGTGAATGCCAAGGAATTCAGCCTGATACTGGAAGCCAGAGACACAACCACCAGCGAGCCTTATCGCAATGTGGCAGAAGTCCGGGCCAATATTCGCAGTGATATCGATCTGGAAGTGAATGGGAATTTTCTGCGGGTATTGCTGGATGCGGATCCTGATATCCGGATTCGCAGCGTCAGCCTGAACGAAACTGAGCAATTGATCGGTGATGAGATTCTGCAACACATTATTGATCACGCCGTGCCGCTGGTCATGCCCCATGTGGTAGACATTATTGAAGTGATTCGTCTGCCCTGTGTGAAAGGTCACACCCTGGAACTGCTGGAGCTGGAAACATCGTCCTTTGGTTACTTTAACCTGTATGCCAACGTGGACGATTCTCCCAGCGCCTGCCAGAGCAGGGCGCTGCCGGGATCAGGTGTGGTGATTGTTGATCCTGATCTGCCGGTGCTTGGTTTTTAAAATCCGGAGCCGGTCTGATTTGTTAATTACCGGCAGAAGTCGTTAGCAATTACCGGTAGTTGCAGTGATCAGCGCTTGCTGGTTACTGCGACTGCCCGTAGTTTGTTGTAGAAGCCGGTTGTTCGTTGCAAAAAAGATTAACCAAGCTTAGGTAAGCGCCAGCCTTTTTCGATAGCCATAATCCGCAAAACAGTTACCGTCAGCACACAGGTGGCGGACGCAATATAAGGCTGGGAAGAATAACTGCTTATCAGCCAGTAAGACACGCCTCCCAGAACCGCTGCAGTGGCATAAATCTCCTGTCGCAGTACCAGCGGCACCCGGCCACACAGCAGATCCCGGATCATGCCGCCAAAGGTGCCGGTAGCCACGCCCATCACCACGGCCACGGTAGGTGAAGCGCCTGTTCCCAGGGCAATATCACAACCAATCAGGGTAAAGAGCCCCAACCCGAAAGCATCTGACCACAGCAGCCAGCGATTCACTTTCAGCGAACGAATGACGGGTACTGTAACCATTGCAGCTCCCAGAGCAACCCACAGATACATCGTATCCTGAATCCAGAACACCGGTGCCCGCCCCAGTGCCAGATCGCGAAAGGTACCGCCGCCAATGGCCGTTACCACCGCCAGTACCAGCGCGCCGTACCAGTCCAGTTGTTTTTCCCGCGCTGCCAGTACACCGGAAATGGCGAATACCGCCGTGCCGAACAGATCAAGCCAGTAAAACATCTGACCTTTTAAAACCTCCGATTCCGTAAATACAACGCCGGAAAGATCCCGGCCTTTGACAAATTTTTCACATCCCGTTGGCAGGCAGTTTACATCAGGGGGCATAGCATCCCCAGCACTGTAAATAACTTTTGCAGCTTACCGGTTTTACGCAGGCAAATTTTTTTAAGGCAAATCAAGGAGACAAGTGATGAAATCTTACGGTTTAGGATCATTGGTATTAGCCGGCAGTTTGTTGCTGGCGGGGTGTGGTGGTGACAGCAATGGCAGTTCTTCCAGCGACCGCTCCACCGATACGCAATCCACCGCGTCTGTCAGGGCGTTGCATCTTTCCCCCGATGCCCCGGCGGTGGATGTGGCCGTCAACGATTCCGTGGTGCTGGAAGATGTGAACTACCGTGAAGCCAGCGGTTTTCTCAGCGTCAACGCAGGTACTACCGACCTGGATGTGCTGGTGGCCAACACCGATACCAAAGCCATCGAAGCGACACTGGCCCTGACGGCCGACACCAAATACACGGTGATTGCGGTGAACCAAGTGGCCGCCATAGAGCCTCTGGTGATTACAGACAGTGATACGCCAGCCGCCGGTTTTGCACAGCTTACTGTGGTGCACGGCGCGCCGGGGGCACCGGCAGTGGATGTTTATGTGAGCGGACCAGACGATGATTTTGCCGGGCTGAGCCCCTTGCTGGAAGATGTGGCATTCACAGATGTTTCCAGTGAGCTGGAAGTGGCGGCCGGTAATTACCGGGTCAGGGTAACCGGGGCCGATTCCGCCGATGTGATTTATGACTCCGGCACACTTCCATTGGCGGCCGGTGTGGAATATGTGGCAGTGGCCTCTGAAGTGACTGAGGGGCTGTCGCCCATTGGGCTCACCATTTTAACGGACCTGGAATCCACTCCGGTAGTGGCGGTAGATGATGCCCGGGCCAGAGTTCGCGTCGTCCATGCATCGGCCGATGCGCCGGATGTGGATGTGGATGTCAACGACGCTGAAGTGCTGGGTGATGTTAGCTTTGGCACAGCGTCCGGATATCTGGAACTTTTAGGTGATACCTACAACGTGAAAGTGGCCGCTGCCAACACAGAAAGCGTGGTGATCAACGCGGATGTGACTCTGGAAGCGCAAACGGATTACACCGTACTGGCGGTGAATACAGTCGCGCAGATAGAACCTTTGATTGTTGAAGATAACAATACCGCTCCTGCCGACGGTAACATCAAGGTGCGCCTGATCCACGGCGCCAGCCAGGCCGGCCTGGTGGATATTTATATCACCGCTCCGGGCGCTGACATTTCCGGTCTTGACCCTGCTATAGAAGATTTTGCCTTCAAGGATAACTCGGGTTATCTGGAAGTGCCCGCCGGCAATTATCAGGTGCGCATTACCCTGGCGGATACCAAAACCGTTGCCATTGACAGTGGTGCCCTGACCCTGGCTGCCGGCGTGGTTCGTACGGCAGTGGCCCTTGACCCACCTCCAGGTGGTGACTTTGGTGCACTGCTGCTGGAAGATCTGAACTGAAGAGCTGCCAACCACAAGGTGTGCAACTGTTGTAGAGCAGGGTGGGTGACAAACTCACCCTGCTGTTGCATATTCGGAGGTTAATCAACTTCCCCAACCCTCAACATCGCTTACGGAAAATCGGATGTCGGATCTTAATGACTTTCATGGTCGCGTTCTGATTATTGAAGACAATACGGATATCGCCGCGCTCCTGATGGATTTTTTTACGGAAAAAGGCCACATTGCTGATTGCGCCAATGACGGCCTGACCGGGTTGCATCTGATCAGCGTGAATGACTACGACGTAATTATTCTGGATCTGGCATTGCCGGGAATCGACGGCATTGATCTGTGCAAGCGGGTTCGGGCGGCGCTTAACAAGGAAACCCCGATACTGATGCTGACGGCCCGGGATTCCCTGGATGAAAAACTGATTGGCTTTGATGCCGGTGCCGATGATTATCTGGTAAAGCCTTTTGAATTACTGGAAGTGTACGCCCGGGTGCAAGCGCTGTGGCGCCGTTCTTTATTAAGCAATCGCTCCCTGTTGCAGGTGTCGGATCTCAGTCTGGATTTACGCACCCTGAATGTGGCCCGGTCCGGCCAATCGCTGAAGCTGAATCCGGTACGGCTGAAAATACTGAGACTGCTGATGGAAAATACCCATCGGGTTGTGTCCCGTCGGGAAATTGAAAGCTATGTGTGGGGTGACGAACCCACCGAAAGTGATGCCCTGAGAACCCATATGTCCGCCATTCGCCAGACCATTGATAAACCCTTTACAGAGCGGTTGCTGCACACGGTGCATGGCATCGGCTACCGGTTGTTTGATGAAAACGCTGCGTGAACGGCTGGACTTTACCGGTATGAAGCGCTGGCTGATACAGGCTGTGTTTATCGTTTTTGCGGTGCTGCTGAGTATTATTACCGTTACCTGGATTCTGGAAAAAAGCCTGGTGCGTCAGGCACTGGAACTGGAAGCTGACGCCTTTATCGAGGAGTATCGTAAGGACAAGGACTTTCCGCTGCCGCGCACGCGGAACCTGATCGGCTATCTGCAAACCAGCGGCATGCCAGCAGAGCATATCCCGGCAACGATACGTACCAAAGCCCCGGGGCTTTACCCGGAAGTACATTTGGAAGATCGCGAAAAACCAGTGCCTGTGTTTGTCAGGGACTTCGATAATCAACGTCTGTTTCTGGTGTTCGAGGGTGCCAATGTCGATCGGCTTGTGGGCATCTTTGGTCTGGTGCCTTTGAGTTTTATTCTGATTGTGATTTATACCAGCAGCTGGATTGCTTACCGCATTACCTGGCGTGCGGCATCGCCCATTATCAGTCTGGCGCAAAACATTCGAAACCTGGATCCGGACAAGTCGAACTTTCATCTGCCGGTACGCAAACTCACGGGCGACACCCGGGAACTGGCTCTGGCGCTGGAAGAATATGCCCAGCGCATCGATGCCTTTGTAGAAAGAGAGCGCCAGTTTACGGCGGATGTCAGTCATGAGCTACGTACCCCCATGACCATTATTGATGCAGCTGCTCAGTTCCTGGCGGCGGAAGATAGTCTCAGTATTAAAGGCGCCGAGCGGGTGCAGATGATCCGGCGCGCCAGCCGGGATGTGAACGAAATGGTATCCGCGTTTTTGCTGCTGGCCAGGGAACAAAGCCCGGAAGAAGAAATCTCTGTGGATGTGGCAAATGTGGTTGAGGCAGAGATGATCAAGCTGCACCATTTACTGGAGAACAGCAATGTCCGGCTGATGGTGGATCTTGATGAAGCCCTGAAGGTCAGCACACCCCGCAAGGTGCTGGAGATTATTGTCGGCAACCTGTGCCGCAACGCCTGCAAATATACAGAAGCCGGTGAAATTCGTGTAACGGTGAGCGCTCGGGGAGTCACGGTGGCCGATACCGGTCCGGGTATTCCCGAAGACCTGTTGCCCCATTTGTTTGAGCGCCATGTGCGGGGGCGGGGCAATCAAAAAGCCGGCGAGGGCATTGGTTTGGCCATTGTCAAACGCTTATGCGACCAGTTTCACTGGCAGATCAGTATTCAAAACCGCGACACCGGTGGCGTGCTGGTGACTTTGACGCCTCCTTCATTTTCCTGAAATAACTCATCCTTGTATCAATTGACACAGATCATCAGGGACGCTTACAGGACTTGATTATATACCCCTGGGGGTATACTGTTGTTGCCAGGAGGCACTATGGAAATACACGACGAAGTACTGCAAAAACGCATGCTCAATCGTCTGTCCCGGATAGAAGGGCAGGTAAGAGCAATAAAGCGTTTGGTGGCGGACAGCGATGATTGTGAGAAAGTCATGCAGCAGATGAGCGCTGTCCGAAAGGCCATGGATAAAGCCTTTTATGAAATGCTGGCCTGTGTCATTGAACATGAATTAGTGGAGGGGATGGATGCCGCTCCTGCCACTGAAAGCATGGATCGGGTGAAAGCCTTGCTCACCCGTTATTCCTGAAGCGAATGATGATGGCCCTGCTGGTGGGTTGCGCAATTGGCCTGGTGCTGGGGTTAACCGGCGCCGGTGGTTCAGTGCTTGCCGTACCTCTGCTGATTTTTGTATTGAATGTATCGCCGGCTATGGCGGTGAGTTTTTCATTGGCCGCGGTATTCGGCAGTGCGCTCTTTGGTGTTATCACCCGCTTGAAAAAGCAGGAAATTGCCTGGTTCCCGGCCTGGTTTTTTGCGGCGGGTGGCCTGCTGTTTGCGCCAATGGGGGTGTATTTATCGGACTTTTTCTCTGATTTCTGGCGTTTGCTCAGCTTCACCGTGCTCATGCTGGTAATTGCCGGTCGTATGTTCTGGCAGAGTATTAATGCGCCGCTGCTTTCCCGGTTTTTGCGTGGTGGCAGTGAAGGCGAAGAGGACCCTGCAAGCCCCATGTGCCCGGTGAGTGAATCCAGCCGGTTCGAACCCAGGTTGCCCTGCATACTGGTGCTGGCTCTGGCAGGCGCGGCCACAGGGGTTTTATCCGGCATCTATGGTGTTGGCGGTGGTTTCCTGATTGTGCCGGTGCTGACACTGATGACACAACTCAGTATGCGTCAGGCCGTGGCTACCTCCCTGCTGATTATTTCCCTGATTTCCGGAAGCGGCTTTGCCAGCTACCTGTACACCGAAGGGATATCGGCATTCACCGACAGCATGATATTTGGCGGGGTATTGGCCGGAGCCTTGGTTGGCATGTTCGCCGGCACTTTATTGAGTCGTCGCCTGGCTGGCCCGCGTTTGCAACAAGTGTTTGTGGTGGCCATTGTTGCCATGGCGGGTTTTACCTTCTGGAATCTGGATAGTGTTTCTGTTTGAGGAGAAAACCATGATATTCCGACAGCTGTTTGATTTTGATACTTACACCTATACCTACCTATTGGCGGATCCGGCATCGGGAGAGGCGTTGCTGATTGATACGGTGAAAGAAAACCTGAACCAGTACAAAACGCTGCTGGAACAACTGAAGCTGACTTTAAAGGTGGTACTGGATACTCATGTTCATGCGGATCATATTACTGCCGCGGGTGAACTCCGTGACTTATACGGATGCGAAACCGTATTGTCCCACCGTACGGCAGCCAGTTGCGTATCCCGCCGCGTTCAGGAAGGCGACAGCATTTCCGTTGGGTGTATTAATCTACAGGTGCTGGAAACACCAGGACACACAGATGACTCCCTCTGTTATTACCTGCAGGGTAACCCGGGCATGGTCTTTACGGGCGACACCCTCTTGATCCGGGGAACAGGGCGCACGGATTTTCAGAATGGTAATCCTCACGACCAGTATCAGAGCCTGTTTCATAAACTGCTGAAACTGCCCGGTGATACCCGGGTGTATCCGGCCCATGATTACAAAGGCTGGACTGCTTCTACCCTGCAGGAAGAACTGGCTAACAATCCGCGCCTGCAGGTGCAGAATGAAGCGGAGTACGTGGATTTGATGAATAACCTGAAACTGGCGGACCCCAAGTATATGGACGTCGCTGTGCCTGCCAATCTGGCATGCGGAAAATCAAAGCAAACGGGAGAGTGATGATGTCGTTAAGTCCTCAGGATATGGTAGCCCGAGCCAAAGCCACTATTCGGGAACTCAGTCCGGCGGATGCCCGCCAATTCGTGGCCGACGAAAAACCTTTTATTATTGATGTGCGCGAGCCCGGTGAGCTTGGCCCCGGGTTTATTCCTGGCAGCGATAATATTCCCCGGGGTGTGCTGGAATTTAAAATCCAGAATCATGAAGAGTTGAATAACAAATCCCGGCCGGTACTGGTTTATTGTCAAACTGGTATGCGCGGTGCGCTGGCGACGGAAACCCTGGCTATGATGGGGTATGACAAGGTCTGCAATCTGGCAGGCGGATTTGAAAAATGGCTGAAAGCCCAGCTGCCGGTAGAGAAGGATCCGGACAGCTGGTAGTGATTCAGAATCGGTTGAAATTATAGCAAGCCGCAGCTCGCGCTGCGGCTTGCTTGTTTATGCTCAAGAGAATCAGGCCATAGAGCGGCCACTGGCACCGCGGGCCTGCAGGGCAGCAATACGTGCTTCCAGGGGCGGGTGAGTGGCAAAGAACTGCTGCATACCTTTGGCCAGACCGCTGCGGATACCGAATGCCGTGAGCGTATCCGGTAATTGCGACGGCAGGTTCTGTTCTGCTTTAAGCCGATGCAATGCGTTAATCATGGAGCCTGTATCTGCCAGCGTGGCGCCGGCTTCGTCGGCACGGAATTCACGACGCCGGGAAAACCAGGCCACAATACCGCTTGCCAGAAATCCAAGCACAATCTCGGCAAAGATGGTCGTGATAAAGTAACCGATGCCGGGGCCATGGCTTTCTTCGTTGTTGCCGCGCAGAAAGCTGTCCACCACGCTGCCGATAATGCGGGCAAAGAACATTACAAAGGTATTCACCACGCCCTGAATCAGCGACAGGGTGACCATGTCACCATTGGCCACGTGGCCAATTTCGTGCCCCAGTACGGCCCGCACTTCGTCGCGGTTAAAGCGTTGCAATAACCCCAGGCTGACGGCCACCAGGGCGTCGTTTTTGTTCCAGCCGGTGGCGAAGGCGTTGGAGGTCTGGGACGGGAAAATACCGACTTCCGGCATTTTTATGCCCGCTTTTTCAGACAGCTCCGCCACTGTATCCAGCAGCCATTTTTCATCCGCATTCCGGGGTGATTCGATGATATAGGTGCGGGTGGATTTCTTCGCCATCCACTTGGACAGAAACAGCGAGATAAAGGAACCGGTAAAACCGAACACGGCACAGAAAATCAGCAGGCTTTGCAGGTTGAGGCCGCCGCCCGGCTGATGGGCTGTTGAAATACCCAACAAGCTCAGAACAATACTGGCGACAACAATCACCGCCAGGTTGGTTGCCAGGAACAACAGGATACGAAGCATGGTTCTCCTCACTTCATTAGTCAGAAAGATGGTGAATATATAGTGACGAAAGCCGGAAATTCAAGAGACTCCTCACCAGCCAGTTAGACAGATTTAGCAGAGAGAGGTTTCCGGTATGTGAAAGGTTTTTCAGCGATGCTGGCCCATTTCGAAAAAGGTTTTCATTACCTGGGTCAGTTGTGCTGAAGAGGCAGATTTCAGGGCCCGGCGGATGTGCTCTACCAGGGTCAGCCGCTCCTGGGATTCAAAAGAGGGCATGTCCCCGGTTTGGTCCTCTTCCGTGGGCATGTCCACGGCCATGGTGCCCAGCAGCACCACGGATTTCTCCGTTAACACTGCCTGGTCAATGGCTTCCTGGCGAATGGTGGTGTAGTAACGGATATAACCTTCATCCGCCAGCCATAAAAAGGCACCCAGGCAGGATTCGTGGCGTTTGCTGTGCAGGCCGAATTCGTCCACGTGGTCGGGGCCAATCAGGTCCTCTACGTAGAGTTCGATTTTACGGGGGAAACTGTTGTGCAGCGTAATTAACGCCTGGGCAGTATCCTTGTAAAAATCCAGCAGGTGCAGATCAGCCATTTTTTATTCGTTTGTAACCATCGTTTTTACGGTAACGCTCCAGGAAGTGCCCCAGGCGATGAATGGATTCGCTCAGGTCCTCTTCCCTTGGCAGGAACACAATGCGCATATGATCCGGGTCCGGCCAATTGAAAGCGGTACCCTGAACTACCAGCACCTTTTCCTGGGTGAGTAGTTCCAGAATCAGATCCTGATCATCCTCAACCGGGTACATACTGCGATCCAGTTTGGGGAACACGTACATGGCGCCTTTGGGTTTAACACAGGAAATGCCGGGAATGTCGTTCAGCATTCGCCAGGCCATGTCGCGCTGGCGGTGCAGGCGGCCACCGGGCTTGGTCAGATCCTTGATACTCTGGTAGCCACCCAGTGCTGTCTGGATGGCATGCTGGGATGGCACATTGGCACACAGGCGCATGGATGCCAGCATCTCCAGCCCTTCAATATAACTGCGGGCAAGGCGCATATTGCCGCTGATGATCATCCACCCGGAACGGTAGCCGGCCACACGGTAGGATTTGGACAGGCCGTTCATGGTGATAAAGACCAGATCATCCGCCAATGAAGCGGTTGACGTATGGCTTACGTCATCGTAAATGACCTTGTCATAAATTTCGTCGGAGAACACGATCAGCTTGTTCTGGCGGGCAATTTCCACCAGCTCTTCCAGCACTTCTTTCGGGTACACGGCACCGGTTGGATTGTTCGGGTTGATAATGACCAGCGCCTTGGTTTTGTCAGTGATTTTGCTGCGGATGTCATCCAGGTCCGGGTACCAGTCGCTTTGCTCGTCGCTCAGGTAATGCACCGGGGTGCCGCCGGACAAACGCACAGCCGCTGTCCACAGAGGATAGTCAGGGGCGGGGATCAGCACTTCATCACCGTTGTTCAGCAGGGCCTGCATGGCCATGACAATCAGCTCGCTGACGCCGTTACCCAGAAAAATATCCTCAATGGTAACCCCGTTAATCTGCTTTTGCTGGCAATATTGCATAACCGCCTTGCGGGCGCTGAACAGGCCTTTGGAATCGCAATAGCCGGAAGCGCTGGGCAGGTTATGTATCACGTCCTGTACAATTTCTTCCGGGGCGTTCAGGTCGAAAGGGGCAGGGTTGCCGATATTCAGCTTGATGATTCGATGACCTTCCTCTTCGAGGCGTTTCGCTTCACTCAATACCGGACCACGAATGTCATAACATACGCCGTCGAGTTTTGAAGATTTTACGATCGGATCCATGACTAACCCTGCCTTAGACTTCTCTGGCAATTAAATGAATGTGATTTACAATCCTGCAATAAGCATAGCATTATTGCGAACCGGGCATTCTATCTTAAAAACCCTGTCGCGATACAGCGCAAAAACGCTGTATTTGAACCAGTTACCGGCGTTTTTTTACAAAACGCTTTTGCACAAAGAGGAGCCCTATGAAACCCGCCGATTCCAACCAGGAAAAAGTCGAGAAATCCGATAGCGAATGGCAGCAGCAGCTTTCGGATCAGGAATATGCCGTATGCCGATGTTCCGCCACCGAGCCACCCTTTACCGGAAAGTTCTGGGATCACAAGGAGCCAGGCCAGTATCAGTGCGTGTGTTGCGGGCAGCCACTGTTTTCCTCAAGCACCAAGTTTGATTCCGGTACCGGTTGGCCCAGTTTCTGGGAACCGGCCAGCAGTGAGGCCATTGCCGAAAAGCAGGATCAGAGCCATGGCATGATTCGTACCGAAGTACTTTGCAGCCGGTGTGATGCCCATTTGGGCCACGTATTCCCTGACGGGCCGCAGCCTACTGGCCTCAGATATTGTATAAATTCTGCCTCGCTGGCCTTTGCGCCGGAACCGGAGCGCTGATTTTTCCATGAATTTCCTGGTCAGGGCCGTTAGCGGGCCCTGACTTATCAACACGCTGTGCCTGAACAGTGCCTGCTATATTTCGGATAGTTATCGATCGGTAAATTTATTGGTGTTTTCCACCATAAGCGCTTTACTTTTAAGCAAAGGTGACAGTTGTGTTGCACCGATTTTGTTCACAGTTAGTGGTCGCTATCCGTGAAACCTTTAATTTTTGTGTGGAACGCAACGAAGAGTGTGTGGTGCCATCTAAGTGCATGAAAATTGGCTGGTTTTGATGTGATCAAAAAATGATCTAATTGCTGAAGCCCTTCAGTCTCCGTCGATTTGCAAACCTTTACAGATATTACCCACAAAGTTATCCACAGGAATTGTGAATAATCGTGAAATTCACCGGTTTTAAATGGTGCTAAATAATATTGTGCACAATATAAAATGCTGTAGAATGATCCTGGTCTTTCCACAACCCATATTTCTATTTCGGAACAGCGACAAGGAGCAGCAGCCATGACTACCGTTTACGATTTTTCCGGCCTTAATATCAAAGGCGAAGAAGTTCCCCTGGATCAGTTCAAAGGCAAGGTAATGCTGATTGTGAATACTGCCAGCAAGTGTGGATTCACCCCCCAGTACAAGGGGCTGGAAGAACTCTACAAGAACTACAAGGAGAAAGGGCTGGAGATTCTGGGGTTCCCCTGCAACCAGTTCGGCAAGCAGGAGCCCGGCAACGAAGAGCAGATCACGGAATTCTGCGAGCTGAATTTCGGTGTTACCTTTCCACTGTTCAAAAAGATCGATGTGAATGGCCCGGATGCCCATCCGCTTTATAAGTTTCTGAAGAATGAAGCGCCTGGTCTGCTGGGCAGTGAAGCCATCAAATGGAATTTCACCAAGTTTCTGGTGAACCAGAACGGCAAGGTGGTGAAGCGCTTTGCCCCCACCGACACGCCGGAAAAAATTGAAAAGCACGTCCAGAAGCTACTCGGTTAATCTGGTTATACCCTGTCGCGACCGTTATCGGAGGCTGAATTGTTTAATCTGATTAATGCAGACGAAACCCTGAAACTGGATAACCAGTTTTGCTTTGTGCTGTACGCATTGTCGCGACAGGTTACCGCCTTATATCGCCCATTACTCAAACCCCTGGGGCTCACTTACCCGCAATATCTGGTGATGCTGGTATTGTGGGAGGCGGAAACCATTGATGATGGGAACTACAGTGGCATACCGATAAAAAGCCTGTGCAATAAACTGATGCTGGATACCGGTACGCTCACGCCTTTGTTGAAACGCATGGAACAACAAAACCTGTTGGTGCGCAAACGCAGCCATGAAGACGAAAGGGAAGTACGTGTCATGCTGACGGATTCGGGTAAGGCACTCAAAGACAAAGCCAGGGATATTCCCTTCAGCATGTTGTGTCAGAGCCGCCTGCCAATGGACCGGGTGGGCCCATTGCAGGCGGAACTCAAATCATTGCTGGGAATGATGGTGCAGGACTAACCCAGGTATTTCTGCACGAATGCGTGTTCTTTTTCAGACAGCTCCGCGAAGGCCGGGCGGCTCAGAATACGATCGACGTAGGCTGCTGACACCGGCCAGCGTGCCGCATCGATTTTTTCACCGCCCAGGCTCATATTAACGAACTGTGTGGCGATACTGATATCGGCTACCGTGAACTGATTGTTAACAATGTAGTCATTGTCTCCCAGTTCTTCCTCCAGATAATCCAGCAGGGGTGGCAGCTTTTTCTCAAGACTTTCACTAACCTGCGCTTCGTCACAGGTTTGCCCCATTAAACGCATCACAACACGGTTGCGAAACACACCAAAGGTGGCCACAGGAGCCAGTTCGTAATCCCCGAATTTTTCAAACCACAGGGTACGGGCTTTAAGATACGGATCGGTAGGGTAGAGTGCCGGTTCAGGGTACTGTGCTTCAAGGTAGCAACAAATGACGCCGGAATCTGCCAGTACCTGGTCGCCGTCCTTGAATGCGGGGATTCTGCCGAAGGGGCTCAACTCCCAATAGTCTTCCGGCTTTTTAAACGGATCAACGTGCACATGTTCGTATTCCAGGTTTTTCTCTTTGACAGCAACCCTGACTTTGCGAACGAAAGGTGATAAAGCAGCACCGTATATAGAAATAGACATTGTTGTTCCCTACCTTTGTTGTTGGTTCCTGAAAGTTTACAAAGGGGAAAATAACAGAACAGACGGTTAATGGGACAAGTTCGCGGTGAAAAACGACTAAAAGTATTTCTTCTTCCAGGAATTATCTTCTTCAATCAGATCCTTGATACCTTTATCCAGCTCGCCGGCGCCCTGTTGTGCTGCATCCGTTTGTTCGCTGAGCTGGGCAATCATGCCTTTCAGTTGCACAATACGTTCGGAGTAGCGATTGTCCTGATTGCGTTTGGACAGTTCCGATAACGCTTTCTGGTAATTGTGCACCGCCAGGCTGGCTTTGCTTTCATTGCGGGCCAGATCGCCCTGGCCAATCAGGTAATTCACATTGGCTTCTATAAAGCAGCGTTGAATATCATTCAGGTATTGCTGGCCGTTGGCAGCGGACAAAGAGCCGTTCTTAACAAATGCCTCTACCGTTTTGCTCAGTGCCTGCAAGGCGGATTTGATTTCTGCCGCTTCCTGCGGTGTTTTGAAACGTGGGGCAGGGGGCTTTTCCGTACTGGCCCGGGTGTCGGAAATCTGCACCGTGGTTGAATCCAGCTGCTTCTTGAAGCGGCTGTTACCTGGTGCCAGTTCCACCAGTTTCTGATAGCGGTTCTTGATCTGGTTCAGCATCACCAGCTTCAGATCTTTTGGCAGATACGCGGGTGGCACCAGTTCAATCAGCCGCTGCAGACGTGTGGCCCGTTCGCTGAGATTGCCGATCAACAGCGCTTTTTTGGCTTTCTGCTTTTCTATCGTGTGGCTGATGTAGAAGAGCCCCATCACAAGGACGATCCCCACCACCACCGATATGGCTAGTAAACCTGTTGACATCAACGTTTCCCGAGCTGGTTGTATTGCCGTTTCCGTTAAGTTTAGACAGTAATCCGGGATTGGTGAAACTTTCTGATTTTTGGGCTATTTCTTTTATTTCAGGGGGTAACGGGATTCCCCGGGGATTTTTGTGAAAGGCCCTATTGACTCCCCCAGCCGATACCCCTAAAATGCGCGCTCCTTTGCAGATGGTGTCACTAACCAGACGCGTTGCGTCCCCTTCGTCTAGTGGCCTAGGACACCGCCCTTTCACGGCGGTAACAGGGGTTCGAGTCCCCTAGGGGACGCCATCTTTCCTCTTTCTCCTCTCATGATTTAACTGTACAGCCAATGTTTTAGCTGCGCAGCTGATGTTTTAACCCTATAGATTCGCTATTTTCTGCTTTACTTAACCATATTGCATGTAATGTCGTTTGTACTGGTTGAGGGGCTTCATCAGCTTTGCCGTTTTCGTTTCGTAACCTGTTGATTATTCTGGTTGTCTTCCTGCTGGAACCCTCAATGGCAAGGGCAGGTAATGCTGTTCCCGTTCCTCCCATCAGCCTGACCCCCTACCTGACGGTATACGAGGACAGGCAAGGCGAAGCATCGATTGACGATATTCTGGGGCCTCTTTCAGAACAGTTTGTTGGTCTGCACGGCAAGGCGCTTAACAGTGGTCTTAGTCATTCGGTGTACTGGATCCGGATGGATGTACCGGCAGAGTTTTTGCTGGCTTTGCGGCAGGTAGACAGTCGCTGGCTGGTGGAGTTTGATACCCCCTACCTGAACCATCTCACCTTTTATATTATCGCGCCGGATACCGGGCAGGTGATTCAGCAGTGGAAAACCGGTGACATGCTGCCTTTTATCCACCGGCCCATACCTTCCACCAATTTCACCTTTCCGCTGGATCTGGACGCTACCCCTGAAGACCGGGTGCTGGTGGTCAGGCTGGCGAATGACGGCCTGGTGGTGGCTAATCCACGCCTCTGGCCCCGGGACACCTATGCCGGGGTGTCTGATACCCGCGGTAAACTGCACGGTCTTTTTTATGGCGCCATGATCATTATGGCGCTGTACAACTTTGTGATATTCCTTTCCTTACGGGATGTGGCCTATCTTTACTACGTGCTTTCGATTCTGGGCATCACACTGTTCGAAGCCTGCAACCGGGGGGATGCGTTCAAGTATTTCTGGCCAAACAGCCCCATGCTGACCAACGTGCTGCTGCCGGAAGCCATTTTCTTTGCCCAGGTTTTTACCCTGCTATTTGTGAATCGTTTTTTACGATTGCCCCAATACATGAAATCCTGGTCGCGGGTCGTTCAGTTTCTGGCGCTGGGTGCAGCCGCCATGATGATCGTGGCTCCTTTCATTGCCAACCGGTACACGGTGAATATCGCCGCCGTGCTGGCCATGCTGATTTCGCTGCTGGCCGGTTATGTGGGTATTGTGCGGGCTGGCATGGGATCCCGGTCGGCGCAGTTCTTTATGATGGCCTGGAGCGTACTGCTGGTATCGGTGTTTGTTACCGCGCTTATGCGGTTTGTGCCCATTCCTGTGAATGCCTTTACCACCAACCTGATTTCGGTGGGTCTGTCCATCGAGGTGGCGCTGTTGTCGCTGGCGCTGGCTGACCGCTTTAACCGTATCCAGCGCAAGTCGCAGCAAATTTTGCAGGATGCCTTGCTTAAACTGGAGAAAAGCAATCTGGTGAAGGATCAGTTCCTTTCCACCATATCCCATGAACTGCGTACTCCCATGAACGGCATTGAGGGCGCGCTGACACTGATCAACAAGGAAAACCTCTCGGATGTGGATCAGTTGTACCTGAGTACGGCGGTTGCTTCGGCACGGGATATGACCGGTATGATCGATACGGTGCTGCGTTTTAATGAAATGCAGGCGGGCAGTATCGTGCTCAAAAGCGAGCCCTTTAATCCGGTGACTTTTTTCAACGGTATTTCCCTGGAAATAGAAGAGCGCTGCCGTCGCAAGCAGATCAATTACAGTGCCGATGTACCGGGCTCGGCCATGGTTCTGAAAGGGGACCCGGAACAGATTCGCCTGGTGCTGGTGCAGCTGGCGGATAACGCCGTTAAGTACACGCCGTCCAACGGCACGGTCTCGCTGAAAGTTTTTCAGACGGTGGATAGTGGCTGGGCGTCGCTGGTGATTCGTGTGGAAGACACGGGTGTGGGTATCAGCGACTCTATCAAGGAAAAAATCTTTGAGCCTTTTAATGCCAGTCATCAAAGCACCGGCATGGGTGGCCTGGGGATCGGTTTGTCCCTGAGCCGATACCTGGTGCAGAAGATGGGGGGCACTTTCACCTTGTCGTCGTCTCCGGAGCGGGGTACCCGGGCTGAGGTGGTGCTGCATCTGCCGATTCTGGCGCACCAGGTGGAGGAGCAATTGCCATCGGCAGACTTTACCGGCTCCCAGAAAAACATTCTGGTGGTGGAGGACAACCCGGTAAACCAGCAGGTCATGAAGGGTATCCTGTCCAAGCTCGGCTACCACAGTTTTTACGCCGATAACGGCGCCGAAGCCGTGGAACTGTTGCGCCACGAATCCATTGATCTGGTGTTTATGGATTGTCAGATGCCGGTCATGGATGGCTACCAGGCCACCGATAAAATCCGCCATGAGCTGGGGCTGACTGACCTGCCTATCGTGGCGGTCACCGCCAATGCCATGAGTACCGACAAGGAAAAATGTATGCGGGCCGGTATGGATGATTACCTGGCGAAACCCATTCAGATTGATCATATCCGCAAGGCGCTGGCCCGCTGGAGTTAGCGGCTGGTTGCGAAGATTGGTAAACCCAACCTGTTGTTTTCAGAACGAAAAATACTATTCAAGCCGCCTTTATGTCGTTTCGTTGTAACTTTTTTTCACTGCTTGTAACTGTGGTTATTTTTTGTCTGTTACTTATCTAAGCAGGGCAGATACATTGGTACTAAGGTGTCTGTTCAAATTTCTGGCGTTACCGGTGCTGCTTGAAAACTAATCCCTAAGTGCTTGATTTATGGTGGCTGAAAATTTGACGCCTAAAGCCCTTTGTAACCGTCTGTAACGCAATGTAATTGGCAAGCTAAGTGCAATTTACCCCCTTGATGCAGTCGTCTTTATAACAAGACAGAAAAACCAAAAACCATAAATCAGCATTGCATTTCTGGGTGGGTAACAATGAAAAATCTCCTCGCATTGTCATTTATTACCATGACACTTCTGTCATTCAATACCCTGGCTGGACCTCACAACGGATACAAAACCTGTTCCTGGTGGGATGTCTATTGTCAGAACAAGCATCGCTACAATACCAAGTACCCCATTGTCCTGGTTCACGGTGTCACCGGCTGGGATGAGCTGCTGGGGTTTGTTGAATACTTTCACGATATTCCCGACGAACTCCGGGAAGGGCGCGCCAAAGTCTATGTGCCCAATGTTACTGCCTGGCACGATGCCTATACCCGTGGTGAGCAGTTGCATAACTATATTGTGAATTATGTGCTTCCCCATTCGGGGGCTTCCAGGGTGAACCTGATCGGCCACAGCCTGGGTGGGCCTACCATCCGTTATGTGGCCGGGGTGAATCCGGGTATCGTTGCCTCTGTCACCACGGTGAATGCCGTGAACTTCGGCTCCGGGTTCGCCGACTGGGGTATGCGTAATCTTCCGGAAGGCACCTGGTATGGCGGGGTTGCCATGGACCTGCTGGATTTGCTCGGCGATATCACGGATGCGCTTTCCGGTAATCCCGAATATGAGCAGGATGCCCTGGAAGCCGTGAAGTTTATGACATCCGCCGGTGCCGATGAGTTTAACCGCCGCTTTCCCCACGGCAAGCCGTCGGGCTGGTGCGGCGAAGGCTCCGGTAACGTCAACGGGGTTCGCTACTATTCCTGGGGCAGTACCGGGATCTATACCAATGTGCTGGATGTGAGCGACACCTTCTTTGCCCTGACCAGCAGCCTGAGTTTCAGTGACAGCAATAACGATGGCCTGGTGCATCGCTGTTCCCAGCACTGGGGCGATGTGATCAAAAGCAATTACCGGTTGAACCATCTGGATGCCACCAACCTGTTATTTGGTATGACGGGCTGGACCGATCCCCGGGATATTTATGAAAACCATGCCTCCCGTTTGCGGGGATCAGGCCTGTAGAACAGGTACAAAAGTACCAGAATCAAGGAAAGCCGGGGTTGCAATACCCCGGCTTTTTTTTGGTATCCGATCTGTATAGTGGATAAGTTATCCACACGAATCTGTGGATAGATACCGCTTCCCCAGACATGCCGAGCACTCCCGACTTGTGAATTATTTTTGTCCGACTGACGTGAATTTGACCATTTGATAACCGCTTTGAAATAGCGATTCCAAGTTAAAAAAAAGTGCAAAAAAATTTGGCGCGCCCCCATATCTTGTGTCTATAATTTTGCCGTGACACCTTATATGGTATTTAACAAAAACAAATAATTTAGGTGTCAAGAGTTTAATTTCCACAATCTTTGGGATAGTCTTCACGCCCTTTTCACGGCGACCAACACAATGGGATCTACGCAGAGCATGAAATCAACCATCGCTGAAGCCAACAATAATATTGAAACCACCGTCAACGATATTCCTTTCCAGCCCACATCCATGGAAATCTGGGGGCAAAAGTACTGTCTGCGCAAAAGCGATGGTACCCCGGTGGATGCATCCATGGAGGCATCCTATAAAAGGGTGGCCAAAGCCCTGTCCGAAGTTGAAAAAGGTAAGAAGAAGCAGGAGCACTGGTACGAGCGTTTCCTGTGGGCCCTGCGTAACGGCGCCATACCGGCTGGCCGTATTCTTTCCAATGCGGGGGCTTCTGCGTACAAATCCGATACGTCTACCATTAATTGTACCGTGTCGGGTTCAGTGATTGATTCCATGTCCGGCATTCTGGAAAAGAACTATGAAGCGGGCCTTACCCTGAAATCCGGTTGCGGTATCGGCTACGAGTTCTCCTCCCTGCGTCCCAAGGGTGCCCATGTGTCCGGCGCTGGTGCCAAAACCTCCGGTCCGCTTTCCTTTATGGATATCTTCGACAAGACCTGTTTTACGGTGTCTTCTGCCGGTGGCCGCCGTGGCGCCCAGATGGCAACCTTTGATGTATCCCACCCGGATGTGCTGGACTTTATCAAAGCCAAACGGGAAGACGGGCGTCTGCGCCAGTTCAACCTGTCTCTGCTGATCAGCGAAGAGTTTATTCAGGCGGTATTGCAGGATGCGGAATGGCCCCTGGTGTTCCCGTTCCGCGAAGGCAGCGAAGATCATGAAAAGCTGGACCTGTATAATGAAGACCAGGTGCTGTGGCGCGAATGGCCCACCAACGTCGGCTATGTCACCAACGAACAGGGGCAGGTGGCCTGTAAGGTCTACCGTAAGGTGCTGGCCCGCAAAATCTGGCACGCCATCATGTCTTCCACGTATGACTTTGCCGAGCCCGGCTTTATCCTGATCGATAAAGTCAATGAAATGAACAATAACTGGTTCTGCGAGAACATCCGCGCCACCAACCCCTGTGGGGAGCAGCCGCTGCCGCCTTATGGCAGCTGTCTGCTGGGTTCCGTCAACCTGACCAAGTATGTAGAGCATGCCTTTACGGAAGATGCCCGCTTTAACTGGGACAAGTTCGAGGAAGTGGTTTCCGTGTTTACCCGGATGCTGGATAACGTGGTGGAGCAGAATGGTCTGCCTCTGGAGCAGCAGCGTCACGAAATCACCCACAAACGCCGTCACGGCATGGGCTTTCTGGGGCTGGGATCCGCACTCGCCATGCTGCGCATGAAATATGGCAGTGAAGAGGCGGTGAAATTTACAGAAGAAGTCTCAAAGCGCCTGGCACTGGCCGGCTGGAGAACCGGTGTGGAACTGGCCCGCGAGAAAGGGCCTGCACCCATCATGAATGAGGAGTACGAAGTCACTCCTTCCATGTTGCTGCACCGCCCGGAAATGGAAAAAGACGGTATTAAAGTGGGCGACAAGCTGCCCGGCAAAATATTGCACGCCAAATACAGCCGCTATATGCAGCGCCTGGCAGAAGCCGATCCGGCTCTGGTGGACACCATTGCCAAAGAGGGTGCCCGCTTTACTCACCATTCCTCGATTGCGCCCACGGGTACGATTTCACTGTCCATGGCCAATAACGCCTCTAACGGTATTGAGCCCAGCTTTGCTCACCATTACTTCCGTAATGTGATCAAGGAAGGTAAAAAGTCCAAAGAGAAAGTGGATGTGTTTTCCTTCGAGCTGCTGGCTTACCGTGCCATGGTAAATGAAAAGGCCATGCCATATACCGAGGACGATGCCTGCAAACTGCCGGAATACTTTATTACGACCGATGATGTGAAGCCGGAACAGCACGTGGACATGCAGGCTGCGGCCCAGAAATGGGTGGATTCCTCCATTTCCAAAACCATCAATGTTGCGACCGATATCGAATATGATAAATTCCGCGATATCTACCTGTATGCTTACCGCAAGGGCCTGAAGGGCTGTACTACCTTCCGGTTTAACCCCGAAGCCTTCCAGGGTGTGCTGGTACGGGAAGACGATATCGCCAAAACCACCTATCGCTTCACGCTGGAAGATGGCACGGTATTCGAAGCCAAGGGTAATGAAGAAGTGGAATACGACGGTGAAGTCCATACCGCCGCCAACCTGTACGATGCCTTGAAAGAAGGCTATTACGGCAAGTTATAAGGGCGGTACCTGTTAGGGATTAAATCTCCATCGGGTACACAGAGACAGAACAAAAGGTTTGCTAAAATGACTAAAGAGATCAAAGGAAAAATCGTTGGCTACGAGGTTGTGAAGCCCGAAGACAAAGCCAAAGAAGCGGCACCACAACCCAAGAAAGAAACCAAGGCAGATGTCGTGCACATGCATGAAAAAGTAGAGCGCCCGGAAATGCTCATGGGCTCTACTTACAAGATCAAAACGCCTTTATCCGAACACGCACTCTATATCACTATCAATGATATCGTGCTTAACCCGGGTACCGAACACGAGCTGCGTCGTCCGTTCGAGGTGTTTATCAACTCCAAAAACATGGAGCACTTCCAGTGGGTGCTGGCGCTGACACGGGTTGTGTCTGCCGTGTTCCGCAAGGGCGGTGATGTGACCTTCCTGGTGGAAGAGCTCAAAGGGGTGTTCGATCCCAAAGGCGGTTACTTCAAGAAAGGTGGCAAGTTCATGCCATCACTGGTGGCGGAAATCGGTGAAGCTATCGAGGATCACCTGAAGAATATCGGCATGATCAAAGCCGATATCGATCCCCACCAGCAGGCTTATATCGAAGCCAAGAAGAAGGAACTCAGCGCAAAAAAGATTGAAGAGGAAGTCATTGCTGAAGAAGCCAGCGCTGATTTTCCTTCCAATGCGCAAGTGTGTGTAAAATGCCATACCAAAGCCGTGATTTTCACCGACGGCTGCATGACCTGCCTGAACTGTGGTGATTCCAAGTGCGGGTAACAGGGTAGGGTATTTACACCTGTTCGGAATTCGCTTCTGAATTGAAAAAAGCCGGGTTTTCCGGCTTTTTTTGTTTGTGGGGGCTTCGTCTGCTGAGCGCCGTGAGTGACTTTTGACTGGCGTGTGATCGGGGCTTTTTGCATCAGCTACTTAAAAAAACTATGCTCAGGCGTATGCACTTATCACCAGCTGCTTGCTGGTAGCCATATTTGCCTCGAATTTCCCGGAAGCCATGGTGGGTGGGCTTGTCAAAGGGCTGGAAGGTAATACCCTGGCTGTCGTTTTATCTTTTGCCACGGCGCTGGGTTTTGTATTGTCTTTTGCGTTGGCGTATTGATTGAAGTGTTTAGTCGAGGGGTTGGGATAAGCGCGAACAAACGCGTGTTTGGGCCGGATGAATATTGTAAAGCTAGATAGAAATTGTTTATGCTAGCGGAATCCGAATCTCGGCACATACGCTGAGTTTTTTAATAGGGCTCTGATACAGGGAGGTACCGCTCAGTGTCCACAGTATATCGTTTTTTTCTCATCCTGCTTTTACCTGTTCTATTAAACGCCTGTAAATTAACCGTTATCAATGAGGGTGGCGGTATCATTCAATCTGAGCCTGGTGTAATTGATTGTGGTGATATATGTACAGCCAGTTTTAATGAGCAAACAGAAATCATTTTAACTGCCGTTCCCGATCCGGGGTATGAATTCGCTGGTTGGCAGGGAGCCTGTGAAGGCGATCAGTCCTGTGAGCTGGTGCTTAGCGGTACCTCAGGTAATAAATCGGTGACCGCCAGTTTTACCTTCGTGGGGCTGGACTCCGACGGTGACGGAGTGCTGGACGATGTCGACATGTTTCCTGATGATCCTGGGGAATGGAATGATTTCGATGAAGATGGTGTGGGTGACAATGCTGATACGGATGACGATGCCGATGGGTTCCCTGATGGATCAGACCCTTTCCCATTAGATTCTGACAGGCCTCAATGGGTAAAAGCAGTGCATCACGAGATACCTTCTGACGGCAGTAATGCCTATTTTGCGTTGAGTGTAGACGGGCTTGGTGATGTTAACGGTGATGGGTTCGACGACTTCATAGTTGGCCGAAAGCCACGTAATCAGGCCACAGTATATTCTGGTTTTGATGCCACTCCTATTATTACACTGGAAGGATCGCTCTATTCCAACTTTGGGGAAATTGTGCATTCCATTGGCGATATCAGTAATGACGGCATCCATGATTATGCAGTTTCTGCGCCCATTAAAAAAACGGTGTTCGTTTATTCCGGTGCGACGGGCAGCCAGCTGTTTGAATGGGTGGGCGGATATTCCTATGGAGAAGCAATGGCGCCTGCTGGCGATGTAAATAACGATGGCATTCCCGATGTGGTTATAGGTGCACCAATGGAGACAATTGTCACCGAGTTTTCTGAACATCAGCGTGCAGGTTCTGTTGAAGTCCGTTCTGGCGCTGACGGTGCCGTATTGCACCGTATTGAAGGTAGCGCCGCGAATGGTTACCTTGGCCGATCTGTAACCGGGCTGGGTGACATCAATAGTGACGGTTACGCTGACTTTGCTATTAAGCAATTCTCCTCCAGCACAAGTAATCAGGTGGGTATCTACATCTACTCAGGAAAAACGGGAACCATACTGAGAACCATAGTAGGGAACTACGGCAGCGTATTTGGCCGTAGTTTGGCCAATCTGGGTGATATTGATGGTGATGGGTTTAATGATTTAGGTGTTGCGCATACCGAGGGATCGACGGCTGACAATGGTTATGTGGCGATCATATCCAGTCAGACGGGTGACTGGATATCCTCAAAAACAGGCGAACCCTACAGCAGGGCTGGATATGGCATTGAACCTGTCAACGATCACGATGGGGATGGAACCAACGACTTTTTAATGAGTTTGCATCAGAAAGGAAATGGCAAAGCATGGCTGGTATCCGGGGCGACCAATGAAACGCTATTTGAGTTTATTGGCGATCCTGCGGATGATGGTTACGGATACGCTCTCGGGTATGCCGGTGATGTTAATGGGGATTCGATTGCAGATTATATAGTGGGCGCAGCAGAGAATGGCAGAGTTGAGGTCGTGAGCATTTTACTGGATAGTGACGGTGACGGAATAGCTGATCTGTATGATGCGTTCCCAATGGGTGATGAACCTCGCTGAGAACAGTTCCAGACCCAATTCATCCGGTCATAGAGAATATTCGAGTAACAAAAGACATTTATGATTACATGAAAGATATAAACATGACCTGATCCTATATCCACTAATCAATACCTCAGGCTTCACACCAATGGCTGTGTGAAGCCCTAACCGGGATTGTTCCTGGTTAGGGTGCAACAAATAAAAACTTAAACTACACACGCAGTTAACCAATCACTTGTCCAACTTCCCGTTGTCTGGACATAAACCAGGTTGCGAAGGATTGTTTATTCAATCTTAACATTCTCTATCATTGGAATCTCTACTGCTGCTCAGAAACAGAATTCAGTATATGGCGGACGCCATGTCGAATATCAGAATTGCGCTGAATCAAATGGATTTGGAGAAGAGTCGCCTACGAGCTTGATGATTTGGATGAATAGAGGGAGTTACCATCGGCTTCTACACCAAAAGCCGATGGTAGTTTTTCGATGCTTTAATTGTTGCTGAAAGACGGGATATCAGAGGGCACCAAACTGCGTAGTCTGAATAACACCCGGATCGTTTGACAGCGGAACCACATCAATCCCGGTAGCATTCACTTCGTCATCAGGCCCCAGAGCAAAACCCGCGCCTTTAAAAGTGCCCAGAGTATGGGTAACCCCTGCGGTACCATCCGCGTTTGTGCGATGAATCCGTGTGGTATATCCGCCAACCGCAGGCAGGTAGGTGAGCGTGTTCACCATCAGAACCGGGTTACCCTGGCTGTCCAGTGAAAAAGACTGGGCGGTATCGAGGCTTTGCACCCCGCCGTTAAAATTCCGTTCCCATTGTTTGGTTCCGGTAGCCGAATCTAACGCTGATAGCACCACATCGCCATCGGGTGGCAAGCGACCGAAGTTGGATACTGCATAAACATTGCCACCGTTAACCCGGATGTAGTTACCATATTCGGCTATGACCAACGGGGTGTTAATGCTTGTTTGCCAAACTGCGTTGCCTTGAATATCCAGCTTGTAAACCACAGCTACACTGGCGCTTGAGTTTTCCGGTGTTCGGGAAGCGATGAAGTACAGGCCATCATTCTCTGCCAGAGCGGTGTCGGCAATTTCCAGGCTGGCACCTTCTGCGCTATAGGTGTTTTTCCAGAGCTGGTCACCATTGTCATTAAAGGAGTAGATAGCACTTTCTTCACTGGCTAGGGTGATCAGATAGCTGTTCCCCAGGCTATCCACTTCTATGGTGGCAAGACTGGATTCTGCAAATTCCTCCTGCATTGCCCATAGTTCGCTCCCATCAAGAGAAAGCTTCAGGTAGTGAAGCACGCGCACTGCCTCACTCTGATATTCAACGCCTGCCACATAGATACCATCGTCAGTGACCCGCATGGTGCGTTGTATCATGGTGAACGGCAGCTGATAGCGCCAGGCCTGGCTGCCATTTGCCAGTATTTTGGTAACGGCCAGGGAATAGTTACTGCCATCAGGCACCTTTAAAATTCCCAGACTGATAACACCGTCAGCGGTTGCTGCAAGCTGCTCGCCTTGTCCGGGCTGGGCTTCGCCGTATTCGAGAGCACCATCAATGCGTGTACGCCAGGACTCGTTACCCAGGGAATCGTATTTGACGACGACCCAGCGTCGGTTGGGCAGATTAAGGCCGTTGGCGACATAGCCGGTAAAATAGCTGTTGCCCTGCGTGTCGGTGACGATATCAGCAACATCGGATCTGGGCTCATCATTCGCACCGGAAAAGCTTACCTGCCAGTTAAATTCTGACGTGGAGCAGGCTGATATCAATACAATGGCCAGAAGCGCGGAGATCCACCGGGCCTTCCTTTCTCTGAAATAGGTCATAATTCTCCCTGTTGGTAATAGAGAAAACGAAAACAAATGAAATTAAATGCTTTGTGTGAGTGATGATAACGAAAAATATGGTGTGCGAATATGAATCTTTTGGGGTGGCAGGTCACGTTTCTTGTCAGGCGAGCCATTTGGTCTGGTGTGCGCTTCACCGGAATCAGTAACTTTCTGTTTTCCACATTTCATGGCGGGAGTGATGAAGCCCGGGCTCCATCGGAAACGGTAACCGTTTACTACGCTAATTTTGCGGTGGTGCCTGGTTTGTCCGTGCGGTCTGTACCAGGAGAAGGTTAGAAGGATTACAGAATGATGATGAAAAAGGCCGGGAACCTATCCTGTATCCCGGCCTTTTCCACATGTGTTGAGTAATCAGACTCTTATATCAACATTTGCCCCCAAACTTCCGGTAGCAGCCTCGGCCGGTGGGCTGCCAGTCACTGACTGAATCAGCGCCAGCTCCACCTGTCCTTCCATATCATTGGCCATTTTCTGTACCTTGAGTTCAGCGGTTTCCCGGGTTCGCTCCTGGGTGGTTCGAGCGGCGTCCTGCACAAGACTACTTGCGATACTACCTGCAACTTGCATAGAGACCTCGATTTCTGTGGATTTGCGATGAGTGTAGCTACACTGAGGTTATCGGCCTTTGGCAGGCAAGCTTTAGGAAAAAACGGCAAATGAACAAGTTAACCCTAACAAAAATAGGGAAGGTTAGATATTCGCCTATATACACTCTGGCGCGAGTTCACTATAATCCGCGCAGTTTGTTCTCCGCCGCGTTATCCGCAGTCTCTGCAGGCCCCCCGGCCAGAATGTTTTCAGCTACCCTCCAATACCAAGGTACACCATGTCCAGTAATACTCCGGAAATCAGCTTTGCTGATCTCGATCTGCCTTCCTATCTGCTTCAGGCCCTTGCCAAGGTAGGCTACGAAACCCCGTCCCCGATTCAGGCCGCCACCATACCGGCGTTGCTGCAGGGCAGGGATGTCATTGGCATGGCCCAGACGGGTACCGGGAAAACCGCAGCGTTTGCGCTGCCGGTGCTGGCGGATATCGACGTCGACAAAAAATACCCTCAGGCCCTGGTGCTGTGCCCAACCCGCGAGCTGGCTATTCAGGTGGCCGAAGCGTTTCAGACCTATGCATCCCAAATGAAAGGTTTTCATGTGCTGCCTATCTATGGTGGCCAGGACATGCGTACCCAGCTCAAGGCACTACAGCGCGGCGTTCAGGTAATCGTTGGTACCCCCGGTCGTACACTGGACCACATCAAACGCAAAACCCTGCATCTGGACAGGATCAAAACCCTGGTGCTGGACGAAGCGGATGAAATGCTGCGCATGGGCTTTATCGATGACGTGGAAGCGATTCTTGCCGAGACGCCGGAAGACAGACGCGTAGCGCTTTTTTCCGCCACCATGCCGAAACCTATTCGCAAGGTAGCCGACAGCTATCTGCGTAACCCCGAAGAAATCCGCATTGAAACCAAAGTCACCACCAATGAAAACATTGAACAATTTTACTGGCTGGTGAGTGGTGCCAGCAAAATCGAGGCGATGACCCGTATTCTGGAGGTCGAAAACTTTGATGGCATGATGGTGTTTGTGCGCACCAAAACCGCGACCGTTGATGTGGCTGACAAGCTGAATGCTCGCGGTTATTCGGCAGCGGCCCTGAATGGTGACATGAGCCAGAGCATGCGTGTGCAGACAGTGGACCAGCTCAAGCGCGGTACCCTGGATATTCTGGTGGCGACGGATGTTGCTGCCCGGGGGCTGGATGTGGAGCGCATCAGCCATGTGGTGAATTTCGATATTCCCTATGACGACGAAGCCTATGTTCACCGGATTGGCCGCACCGGCCGGGCTGGCCGTAATGGTAAGGCCATTCTGTTCGTCGCTCCCAGAGAACGGCGCCTGTTGCGTTCAATCGAGAAAACCACGCGCAAGCCCATTACTCAAATGAGCCTGCCTACCCGTAATGATCTGATTGCGTATCGCACCAAAGCGTTCAAGCAGGCAATTACTGAGGCGGTGACCACCCAGGATTTGACCTTTTTCACGGAACTGGTGAATGATCTGTGCACGGAAAGCGGCCACACAGAGCAGCAGGTTGCGGCTGCGCTCGCTTGCCTGCTCCAAAAAGATCGCCCATTGCAACCGGTGGAAGAAAAGAATCGCAAAGAACGCCGTACCGATGAGCGTGATTTTCAGCAACAGCGTGAGCCGCGTCAGCCAAGAGAAAGCCGTGGTGGGCGGGAGATGGGGCCCGATGATATGACGGCGAAGCCCTTGAAAGATCACCCGGACGTTAAAATGCAACGCTTCAAGGTTGCCGTCGGCTACAAGGACAAGGTTAAACCGGGTCAGATCGTGGGTGCTATCGCTAATGAAGCGGAAATTGATGGCGAATATATCGGGAATATCGAAATTTTTGAAAATTTCAGCACGGTAGATCTTCCTGACGGCATGCCGAAGGAAATTTTTCAGATTCTGCGTAATGCCAGGGTCTGCAGCAAACCGCTGAATATCGAAATATTAAAGAAAGCCCGCAAAGGTGCGCCGGATGAAGCTACCGGCAGCGGCCCGGACAGAAAGCCCAAAAAACGCACCAACAAAAAACCGGTACATAAAAAGAAAGCTGCCCGCAAAGCGAAAAAGCGTGGTAACGCGCCGCAATAGGTTTGATGCGACTTGCACGCATATTGAATGACAAGGCCAGACAATTGTCTGGCCTTTTTGTTTTTCGTTCCCTGTTCTCTGTTTCCTGTTTCCTGTTCCCTGGCTGACAGGCAGACTTTGTGATGCCTGTCTCAACGGGTGGGAAACACTTTCTGTGCGTCCTCCCGGCGGAAATCCTCAAACGCCTTCAGCTCCCATGGCCGTATGGCCAGCAATACACTCATGCCATGGCGTTGCTCCAGAGGCAACTTCAGGTCTTCCTGATGCAAGTGGCGAAAATCCTGAGCCAGCCGTTTCAGTTTCTTCTGAATCTGCTCGTTGGAATGGGCCGACAGCATACCGGATACAAACAAGCGTAATTCCCCGGGATGGTTGAACCCCGATTCAAAAAAATCCTGCTGCACCTGGGACTCAAAAAACTTCTGGATAGGCCCGTTTTTCTGCCAGGAAAAATCGTGGGTAATCAACGGTTTGATCCGGTTATTGGGCAGTAATTCAATCAACCCCATTTTATCCAGCCGCGCCAGTTTGCGGATCAGTTCCGGCTCGGTAAAACGATAGGTGGCCAGAATATCTGCAAAGCGCCAGCGGTTAAGGCAGGACACTGCCGCTATCAAAAGGGGAATATCTGACACCAGTTCTTTTTCCAGCGGTAACGACAGTTCGCTCAGCGTGGCCTGGCTTTCCAGACGGCGCAGCAGATCGCTGATTTCCATGCCCAGCATTTCGCAGATCTGATCCAGACGCTTCAGGGAAAACTGCTTTTCAGAAAACAGGCGTTTCACACTGGCTTCCGACAGGTCCAGGCGGCTGGCAATTTGCTGATAGGTGATTCCCTGCTCTTTCAGTGACTGCTTAAGGGCATCCACAATGGCGCTGGTCTGGGCCATGGCTTCCTCTTGGTTGTTTGGTATCGTCAGACAATACCAATAGCACATTCTTATGCGCCTAACCACAAATAGGTATTAAATATTCCCGTCTCAGGCCAGTATTAGCTCCGTTCAACACTGAAACTGATTCCACCCACAGATCACAAGGAGCACCTCATGATCGATACCATCCAAAGCAATTCCCGGGGCTGGCTGTTCTACGTAAAGGCCTCATTTGCTACCGCCCTGGCGGCCATGGCCGCGGGCATTCTGTTTGCCCCGGCGGACTTCCTGGTGAAAGGCTATCTGGCCATGAGTTCCCTGTTTCTGGTGAGTTCCACCATAACGCTGTCGAAAACCCTGCGGGACGAACACGAAAGCGATCGCCTGATGCACAAGATTTCGGAAGCCAAAACCCAGCAACTTATTAAAGAATATTCGGAGTAATCACTATGAGCTTATGGCAGAAACTGAACACGCTTTTCAAAGCATCCGCCCAGGAACCTTTAGAGGCACTGGTAGATGCCAACAGTATTCGTATATTTGAACAGGAATTGCGGGATGCCGAGCAGGCTATCTCCCATTCAAAACGGGAGCTGGCCTGTGTGATTGCGGAAAAAAACCGGCTGCAACGCCATAATCAGGCGCTGAAAGAAAACCTCACTACAAAAGAAACCCAGGCAAAGGAAGCTTTGCAGAAAGGTGAGGAGGCCCTTGCCACTGAACTGGCGGAAGTTATTGCCGACGACGAACAGATTCTGGCGGAACAGGATCGCCAGCTGACGTACTTGATCAAGCAGGAAAAATACCTGCGCAAACAACTCAAGCAAGTAGTGCGTGTGGTGGCCGGCTACCACTCAGAACTGCGTCTGGCCCGGGCCAACCGGAGCGCTGAAACCGCCATAAAGCAGTTGCGGGGCTATTCCAAAGGGCTAAGCAGCCAGATGGCACAAATGGAAGATTCCCTGCAACGCATTAAACAGCAGCAGGAAAACTTTCATGATTTTGACGAAGCCATGATGTCCGTGGAAGCGGATTATAACGGGGAGTCGCTGGAACAGCGGTTAAAGTCTGCGGGTATCGCCAATGGCAAACCGGATGCCGGCGCGGTACTGGATCGTCTCAGGGCAGAGCAAGCGGCACCGAATCCGTGCTAAAGTATTGTGATTCTTATAATCAAGAGACGGATTTATGCATGATCGCATGTACGGCTCGGCGAACCGGGTCGACGCGGATTGGCGGGTCATAAAACAGTTATGGCCCTTTCTTTTAAGTTTCAAGGGGCGGGTGGTACTGGCCATGGTGCTGTTGATTGGCGCCAAAGTGGCCAATGTCTGGGTGCCGATCGCGCTTAAATACATTGTGGATTCTCTGGATCCCAGCCTGCAGGGTTCTTCCACACAGGGGCAGGTAACGGCCATGTTAACCCTGCCGCTTGCCATGTTGCTGGCTTATGGGGTGCTGCGCTTTTCCAGCGTGTTCTTCTCGGAGCTCAGAGATGCGGTGTTTGGCCGGGTGGCGGAACGCACCCTGTCTGATGTGGCTTTGAGTGTGTTCAAGCACTTGCACCGGCTGGATCTGGAATTTCACTTATCCCGACGTACCGGCGGGCTTACCCGTGATATCGAACGTGGCACCAGCGGTATTTCCTTTTTGCTGCGTTCGGTGGTTTTCAGTGTGGTGCCCATTCTGATTGAAGTGGCCATGGTGGCCGCGGTGCTGTTCGTAAAATTCGATCCGGTATTTGCACTGATCACCATCGGCTCAGTTGTGGCTTATGTGGGCTTTTCGGTGTGGGTTACGGAATGGCGCACAGAGTTTGTACGTACGGCCAACCTTAAGGACAGCGCCGCCAACAGCAAGGCTATCGACAGCCTGCTGAATTTTGAAACCGTTAAATACTTTAATAACGAAAGTTACGAAGCCAACCGTTACGCCGACAGCCTGGCGGAAAGGGAAAACGCCAAAGTTAAAAATCACCTGTCCCTGGCAACCCTTAACAGCGGTCAGGCACTGATAATTGCGGGTTCCATTACTCTTATGATGGTGTTGGCCTCACAGCGGGTTATTTCCGGTGATATGACCCTGGGCGATCTGGCCATGGTGAATGCCTTTATGATTCAGGTGTTTATACCGCTGAATATTCTTGGTTTTGTGTATCGTGAAATCAAACGCTGTCTGGCGGATGTGGAAAGCATGTTCAAGCTGTTAAATGCCTCACCGCGGGTAAAGGACGCAGAGGATGCCATAGAGCTCCCTGAAAAAGCAGATGGCCTTTCCTTTGATCATGTGGATTTTGCCTACCACGAAGACCGGCCCATTCTGAAGAACGTTAACTTTGTGGTACAGCCGGGAGAGAAGGTGGCTATCGTGGGCCCCAGTGGTGCCGGTAAATCCACTATCGGTCGTTTGCTGTTTCGTTTTTACGAGCCCCAGCAAGGCGCTATCACTATTGGCGAGAAAAATATTGCCAGTGTTACCCAGGAAAGCCTGCGTAAAGCGTTGGGAGTGGTGCCTCAGGACACCGTGCTGTTTAACGATACCCTGCTGGAAAATATTCGCTACGGCCGCCCGGAAGCCTCCCAGGAAGAAGTGGAGGCCGCTGCCGAACACGCCTATTTAAAATCCTTTATAAAAAGCCTGCCCAAAGGCTATCAGACCCAGGTGGGCGAACGGGGGCTGAAAGTATCCGGTGGTGAAAAGCAGCGCATTGCCATTGCCCGTACCATTCTCAAGAATCCACGAATTCTGCTGTTTGATGAAGCCACCTCTTCTCTGGATTCGGAAAGTGAAAAAGCGATTCTTAAAGCTCTGAAAAAAGTGGCTGCCAATAAAACCACCATTATTATTGCCCATCGGTTATCGACAATTGTTGATGCGGATCGAATCCTGGTATTGAAAGACGGTAAGATTGTGGAGCAGGGTAACCATGCGGCACTGCTGGAGAAGAAAGGCGAATACGCCAAGCTCTGGCAAATGCAACAGCATGAGACCGAGGACTAACCGGCATGTAACTCGTGCCACACAAGGAGAATATCATGTCCGACATCACCAATAAGCTGATGGCAATGCTGGAATTTTTTGATCAGCCGGAAAAGGCGCAAACGCTGGTGGAAGAGTTTTATGCCGAAACAGCCGTGTTTCAGGATCCTTTTCAGCGGGTTGAAGGCCGCAAGGCCATTAACGGCATGTTTCGCTCCTTTGCCTGGCTTTTTAAAGATGTGGACACCGAGGTTTTGGATGTGATTGAGGACAGTGCTCGCTGTGTCATTCACTGGGAAATGACCTTTGTTTACCGGCGCTGGCCGGCGGCTGCCACCATCAAGGGTGTTACCTGGCTGGAGCTGGATGAGCATGGCCAGTGTGAAAAGCATACGGACTACTGGGACTTGTGGCAGTTCTTTAAAGGCTCGCTGCCGTTTCTGTACAAGCTTCGCCAGCGCCGGCTGTCAGCCGGCTAAGTACCGGGTATTGCAACAGGGGCTGGAACAGATCCTATAAAAGCCCCGGCCACAAAAAAGCCCGGCAGTTTACGCTGCCGGGCTTTTATAATTGCGTAGCGCTTAAAAGCGCCTTTAAATACGCTTTGGCAATGCAATCAGTTTTTAGGCTTCCATTTGGTGAACATTTTACCCACCAGATAGGGGGTTAAGCTGGCCGCACTTTTCACAAACTCCCGCTTGGAACGGGGGTAGGCAAAACGCTGGGCATTCAACAGGCCCTTGTAGGAATTTTCATTGAAGGGGTACCACCACAGGTTACGTTTAGCCGGCAGAATATCCCAGTTAATGGCTTTGGCATGGGTCATTTCCAGCAAGCCTTCGGGGCCATGGGTGCGGCCCAGGCCGGAATGCTTCCAGCCACCCCAGGGCATTTCAGACAGGCCATGGGTGTAAAGGTGATCATTAATGGTGGTGACACCGGATTCCAGTTTTTCGGCAATGGCTTTGGCCCGTTTGATATCCTTTGACCAGACCGACGAGGTCAACGCCAGGTGAGACTGGTTGGCTTTTTCGATGGCCTCATCGATGTGTGAAAACTTCATTACCGGAATCACCGGGCCAAAGGTTTCGTCGCGAATCAGCAGCATCTCGTCGGTGGTATCCACCATCAGCGTCGCCGGATGGAAAAAGCCGTTCTGCGGCCCGACAGGGCGTGACTGGGCCACGATTTTCGCGCCTTTTTGCAGGGCTTCTTCCACATGCTGTTCAACGGTGTTCAGCTGGCCGCGGGTGGTCAGGGCGCCAATGTCCACCTGGTGGCTGGTATCCTGGCCATGACGCAGGCTGCGGGTTTTGGCTGCCAGCATTTCCACAAACTGATCGTAAATGGCTTCGTGTACGTATACGCGCTCCACACCGCCACAGGATTGCCCGGCATTCTGAAAGCCAGCCCAGGCGGCACCATTGGTGGCTCGTTCCAGGTCTGCATCGTCCAGCACAATCATGGGGTCGTTGCCACCCAGTTCCAGAGACAGTGGCGTTAAGGTTTTGGCTGCCTGCTCCATCAATTGCTGACCAACACCCACAGAGCCGGTAAAGAAAATCTTGTCGATACCGTTTTCCAGAAAGGCTGTGGATACCGCACCACCGGAACCCACAATTTGCTGGAACAGACCCTTGGGCAGATTGCCCGCATCCACAATGCGGCTGATAGCCTGGCCCACCAGCGGCGTGGCGGCAGCCACTTTAAGAATGATGGCGTTACCTGCCATCAGGCCCATAATGACTTCACCAAAGGGAATCGATAACGGATAGTTCCAGGGGCTGATAATACCCACCACACCCAGCGGCTTGCGCTGAATAACACTTTTCTTGTTAAAGAACAGAATGCTGTCGATGGGGATTTTTTTCTCTTTCAATACTTTTTCTGCGTGGCGCGCATACCAGTCGCAGGCCAGGGTGCAGGGCAACACTTCAGTACCTAATGCGTCAGTCAAGGTTTTACCGTTACTTCTGGCAACTACCTCGGACAGCTCTTCGGCGTGCTCTACTATGTAGTCGCGCATGCGGCGCACGGCTTTTGCCCGCTGGGCAAAACTGCGGTCTGCCCAGATCTTTTGTGCCTGACGTGCCTGGGCAAAAATTTCCGGCACGGTGGCCATATCGGTATTGGCTACCTGGCCGATTTCTTCGCCGGTGCAGGGGTTTTTGGCAACGGTAAATCCGGGGGAGGATATGTTCTGTGACGCAGTCATGATGTTTCTCTCCGAGCAATCTCTGGCTTCTTATTAGTGGGCACAATGTTGTGGGCACATCGCTGTCGCAGGGGCATTGGTTAATCTGGTAACTGTATCCTGCCGTGTAACATTGGAGCAAATATCCCGGTTAATGAACCCGGGTCAGATAAAGGATTTAATCATAAAGCCCGGAGACGGTGAACAGTTGTTCGTGACTCTGTGTTCACACGGCAAAGGGGAGCGGGGATTGGCGCCATCAGGGTCAGTGGCTGTCCGGAAATGTAATATCCGTGGTTTTTCTGGTGTGGTACGTTTGTTCCACAATTTTCAGGCTCGCTTGCTTCGATCTGCGATGAAATCAGGATGGATGCTGGCGAATAGCGATGAAGTCTGTAACAGTTATACTTTCATAACAAAAACACAGTGTTAGGGAGGCTGGTGAGTGGCCAAGGTGTATGAAACGGACGTGGTGATTATTGGCGGCGGAATCGCAGGTATTGCCACAGCCCTGGAGTTGCTGAACAAAGGTATTCAATGCCTGATTCTGGACCGGGACACCCGGGACCGCTTTGGCGGCCTGGCCAGGGATGCCTTCGGCGGCATGGCCTTGTGTGGCACCCCCTTGCAAAAGCTGAACAAGATTCCTGACAGCCCCGAACTGATGTTGCGTGACTGGCTGTCGTTTGCAGATTTTTCCGAAGACGATGTCTGGCCTCGCAAATGGGCGGAAATGTATGCCCAGCGTAATAACCCGGATGTGTATCAGTGGCTGCTGACACAGGGGATCAAGTTTTTCCCCGCGGTAAACTGGGTGGAGCGGGGTGACTTTGCCCCCGGCAATTCCGTGCCCCGTTATCACATTGTTTGGGGTACCGGCTGGGAACTGGCCGAGGTGTTGATCAAACGCCTGCAGGATCACAAAAACGCGGGCAAGCTCAGTGTTGAATTCCAGCATTTTGTTGAAGACTTTGTGATGACCGATGGCAGCGTTACCGGTTGCCAGGGTACCAATGAAGCGACCAATGAAGCCTTTGAAGTGAAAGCCGGCACGGTGGTGGTGGCTGCCGGTGGCATCAACGGCAGCCTGGAAAAAATGCGCCAGCACTGGCCGGAGGGCTGGTGTGAACCACCGGAAACCATTCTGAACGGCTCCCACCCCTATGCCGATGGCTGGCTCCACGACAAGCTCAGTGAAAAGGGCGGTAACATCACCCATCTGGAATGGCAGTGGAACTATGCTGCGGGTATTCACCACCCCAAACCGCGCATGCCGCTCCATGGACTCAGCCTGATTCCGCCCAAATCCGCCTTGTGGATGGATTGCCGTGGCAACCGCATTGGCCCGCGCCCCATGGTCACCGGGTTTGACACCAACAAGTTGTGCGAACGGGTGTGCGAACAGGAAAAAGGCTACACCTGGCAGGTGCTGAACAAAACCATTGCCCGCAAGGAAATTTCCATTTCCGGTTCGGAACATAACCCGTCGTTCCGGGATAAAAAGTTTCTCAAGTTCATGAAAGAAATTTTGCTGGGTAATGACGATCTGTACCGCTACATGACCGAACAATGTCCGGATGTGGTGGTGGCTCATTCCATTCCGGAACTGGTGGATAAAATGAATGCGGTTACCGGAGAAAATCTGGTAACGGTGGAAAACCTTGAACGGGATATTAAAGCTTACGATCGCCAGATTGAGCGCGGCCCGGCACTTCATGATGATGAACAGCTGCGTTTGATTGAGCACGCCCGCCGCTGGAAGGGTGACAAGATCCGTACCTGTAAATACCAGAAAATTAATGACAAAAAAGCCTATCCACTGGTGGCCATTCGTGAATTTCTGATCAGCCGCAAAAGCATGGGCGGCATTCAGACTGATGATTGCAGCCGGGTGCTGGATACTGCGGGCAAGCCCATGCAAAACCTGTACGCCGTGGGCGAAGCCGCCGGCTTTGGTGGTGGTGGTGTTTGCGGTAAACGTTCTCTGGAAGGGACATTTTTATCCCTCTGTATTCTCAGCGGCCGAATTGCCGGTCGCCATCTTGGGGGGGAATCCAGGCCCTAACTTGCAGGCTGACCGGCGCAAAAGTGAGCTCTGGCAATTTCCCGGGATTTAAAATAGTCTTTCGTTCAATAGACGTTCGATTATTGGGGACAGGGAAAACCTATGAAAAAAACCGGCGCTTGGTTAGTACGCTATGGCCTGGAGCAAGTGGGAGTACGGTACACCTTCGGCATTCCCGGGGTTCATAACACCGAGCTGTATGACGAGCTGAACAGCTCGGAACAGATTGAGCCTATTCTGGTCACCCACGAGGCCGGTGGCGCCTTTATGGCAGAAGCCATGAGCCGGGTATCTGACACTGTTGGCGCTCTGGTGATTGTGCCCGCTGCCGGGGCGGCTTATGCCAGCGCCGGTATTGGTGAGGCCTTTCTGGATGGCATTCCCTTGCTGGTGATTTCAGGTGGTATCCGTAGCGATGTGCCTTTCCGTTATCAGCTCCATGAAATGGATCAGCAGGCCATGATGGCCGCCATCACCAAACGCACCTATAAAATCGAAAACCATAATCAGATTGTTCCCACCATTTTTGAAGCCTATCAAACCGCCATTCAGGGCGAACCGGGGCCGGTATTTATTGAGGTGCCGGTAAACATTCAACTCTTTACCGGTGAAGTGGGGTCATTACCGGTATTTAACCGTCGCCTGCCGGCGGCGGATTTTGATCCGAACAGTATTCAGGACGCAGCGGAACTGTTGTGTCAGGCAAAAAAGCCCGGCATTTTTGTGGGGTGGGGCGCCCGTGACAGCAGTGACCTGATCATTCAGATTGCAGAACATCTGAATGCGCCTGTAGCCACTACGTTGCAGGGGCTAAGTGTATTTCCTGCCAATCACCCGTTACATACCGGCATGAGCTTTGGCAGTTCTTCGGTTCCGGCGGCAGAAAATGCATTCAGGGATTGTGATTGCCTGCTGGCGGTGGGCGCGCGTTTCGGGGAAATATCAACGGGTAGCTTTGGCGTCAAGGTGCCGGAAAAACTGATTCATGTGGATATTAACCCGCGGGTATTGAACGCCAATTATCCTGCCCGGGTGGCTATTGAAAGCGACGCCCGGATTGCCATGAAAGCCCTGTGGACAGAACTGAAAACCCGGGAAAAACCCAAAAATGAGCGGGCGGATATCAGCATTCAGATTGGCCGCGATAAAGCTGACTATTATTCCGAATGGGCTGAGCATGACAGTGGTGACCGGGTAAATCCTTATCTGTTTTTTAAATCCCTGCGGGAGCAATTGGCAGACGATGACATCATGGTGGTGGATGATGGTAACCATACGTTTCTTGCTGCCGAGTTAATGCCTATTCACACATCAAAGCACTTTATATCTCCCACGGATTTTAACTGCATGGGTTACTGTGTGCCGGGCGTGATTGCTGCCAAGCTTGCCCATCCGAATAAGCAAGTGGTGGGTATCGTTGGTGACGGCGCCTTTACCATGACCTGTATGGAAATCCTGACCGCTGCCACTCACAAGCTGGGCGGTGTATTTTTTGTGTTTCATGATGGTGAACTGTCCCAGATTGCCCAGGCCCAGGAAATTCCCTACAACCGTAAAACCTGCACGGTGATCGGAAATCTGGATGTGTCCGGTGTGGCCCGGGCAACGGGGGCGCGGTTTCTGGCGCTGGAATCCAATAGGGAAATTGATGATGTGATTCGCCGGGCATTGGAATTCGGTGCCGCCAATACGCCGGTGGTGGTGGATGTGAATATTGATTATTCGAAACGTACCCGTTTTACGGAAGGTGCGGTGGCTACCAATCTGAAACGTTTTAATCTGCCGACTAAAGCGCGGTTTATCAGTCGGGCTATTAAACGCAAAATCACCGGTTAGCTTGACTTGGTTTAAACTCACGCAAAAAAAAAGCTCATGCCGTTTGCTGCATGAGCTTTTTGGTCAGAAAGCAAATCTGCCTGCGTTACTTGCCTTTAAAAACCGCTTCGCGCCTTTCGATAAAGGAATTAACGCCTTCGGCGGCGTCTTCACTTTTCATGACGGGCACCAGGTCTTCCATAAACTGTTTGACGCAGCTGGCCTGATCATGAGGATGAGCCAGACCAAAGCGTGATGCCTTTAAGGCACCCTGTACCCCCATGGGAGCGGCCTTGGCAATCTTGCCGGCAATTTCCATGGCCTTTTCAAATTGCTCGCCCGGTTCCACCAGCTCCTGAACCATGCCCCACTGGTAGGCTTCTTCGGCACTCCAGCGGTCACCGGTCAGCAATACTTTTTGCGAATTACCCCAGCCGATCTGGGTAGGCAAACGCAGGGTGGCACCACCGCAGGGATACAAACCGCGCTGCACTTCCAGCATCTGGAACTGGGTATCTCTGGCGGCTACCCGTACTTCGGTGTTCAGCAAAATTTCCACACCCCAGGTAAAGCAGTATCCCTGCACGGCAATCACTACCGGTTTGTTATGACGCTCGCCGGTCAATCCCATGGGATCAATTTCGCCCTCTGCCACGGGGAAAGCATTGCCGCTACCAAAAATCGGTGCCCACTTATCCAGCTCTACACCGGCGGTAAAGTGTTTGCCTTCGGCATAGAGCACGGCCACCCGCAATTCGGGATCAGCATTCAGCTGGGCCAGGGCCTTGCCCATATCGTGATACATGTCCGGCGACAGGGCGTTGTATTTTTCCGGGCGGTTAATATGAATAACCAGAATGTGTCCTTCCACACGGGTTTCTATGTGTGCCATGGTTTCCCCTTGCTTGTTGTTGTGTTTTTAATCGATGTACATTCTGCAAAATCCCGTTGAGTTTGGCATTGTTTGCCCCGCGGGATAATTGTCATTTGTGACAAATCCGGGCTAATTTGGGTCAATCATAAAAGAAAGGGGCCGGGGTTTGTGGCCCCGGCCTTTGTTGACATGAATTTGTGGAAATGAAAAAGATGAGCGTTGACTTCAGGAAAGCAGCTGCAGAATCTGCTGGGACTGCGCGTTGGCCTGGGATTGAACAGCCACCCCGGCCTGTTGCTGTACCAGCCGTTTGGTGAGTTCCGACAGCTGTTGGGCAAAGTCCGTATCCTGAATACGGGAGCGGGCCGCTTCCTGGTTTTCCGCAGACTGTGACAGGTTGCGGATGCTGGAATCAAAGCGGTTCTGAATGGCACCCAGTTCGGCACGCAGTCCGTCAATCTGTTGCAGCGCGCTGTCGATGGAACTGACGGTGTTGTTGGCCGCTTCTTCGGTCGATACATCCGCGTTGGCCAGGGTGCCCTGGGCTCTGACATTGTCCTGCGCACCTTCAACGGACAGATCATCAAAGCCGGTAATATCGTTGGAAGCACCGGTGAATGCCAGGGAATCATCGGCTGAAACCGTTACCTGACCGGTCACCCGCAGATCACTGAACTGGGCATCAAAGCGGTTGTCGCCACCGCCGAATAAGGTATTGCTAACTTCAGCAGAGGAGGTGTTCACCACAATGTCACGGCCGTCTTCTGCCGCCAGCACCAGCTCACCATTGTTATCGACACTGGCGGTTACGCCGGTGTCGTCGCTGCGGGCATTAATGGCTTCCACCAGTGAACCGCTGGCATCATTTTCCTCAAAAGTGACCGGGCCGATATCAACGCCGTTAATGCTCAGGTCACCGTTTTCCAGGCTACCTTGTGCCACGTTAGTGTTGGGTGCATTGGTACTGTCCACGCTGCCGGAAAAATCATCGGTCACCACATCACTGGCTCGGAATTCGGTACGGGCACTGGCAAACACATTTTCAAAACCTTCTTCGCCACTTTCCCGCACACTGTTTATGCGTTCCGCAATGGCCTTGGCGCTGCCGGAGCCAAAATTGGCATTGTTGGGATCGGTCAGGTCACTGGTGTTATCCACCGTATCGATGGCGCCACCAAAGGCATCATCAGCAATATTCACCGGATCCTCGCCGGCAACCGCCACATTGAATTCAGTAATGTTGCCCACATCGGCATTGCCTTCCTGAATGCCCTGGGTTCCCAGTTCGGTATCTTCCAGGCGAACACGATCACCGCGGGATTGTACACTGCCTGGCTGATTGCCCAGAGTGTCCAGTGAGGCATTCAGGCCGGATACGCCGACACTGTCGCCGCTATTGGCACCCACCTGAAAATTCAGATCACCCAGAGCACCGGATAAAACCTGCTTGCCGTTAAAAGTCGTGGTTTCTGCAATACGGCTCACCTCCGAGGTAAGCTGGTCAATCTCTTTCTGGATGGAACCACGGTCGCTGGCATTCAGGGTGCCGTTGGCAGCTTGCAGTGACAGGTCGCGAATGCGTTGCAGATTGGTGGTCACTTCGCCCAGAGCACTTTCTGCTGTCTGTGCAAAGGAAATACCGTCATTGGCATTCCGTACGGCAACATTCAGTCCGCCTACCTGAGTCTGAAAACGGTTGGCAATCGACAAACCGGCGGCATCGTCTTTGGCGCTGTTAATACGAGTACCGGAGGCAACTTTTTCGAACGCCGAACGAATCGCCTGATTCTGCTTGTTGAGAATATTGATACCAACCAGGCTGGACAGGTTGGTATTGATCGAATTATTGGGCATAGCTAAAGCACCAATGTGAGAGATGAGGTACCTCAAAATATAGCGCTATTGGAAAGCCTGTTAAAGAAATTCGCGCTTCTGCCGATATTCTGCGGAATTTTCACAGTTTTTAAGAAAGTTGCGTTATTTGTGGGGCTTTTTAATAGCTGGCGGGTATCAGTGGCCTAGTCAGGTTCGGTGGCGACTCGGGGAAAGCTTCTGAAAGTCGCCGGGGCGAACAGCGGATTTGGGCAATCAGACTGTTCACCCCGGAAGGTCAGTGAGTGTCTTCAACAGTAGACGGAGCCATTAAACCGCAAATGAGCGGTGCTGTGAATGTGACACATTGACGCACCCCGAAAATCAGCGCTAGCGGGCAGGCGTCACATATTTGCCAGATCCTTGTCCTGATCATGATCAGTCTTAAGTTTTCTTTAAGTTTGCCCCGCCACACTGACACCATCGAATCATTAACAGGTGGAGTCAGCCCTATGTGGAGCGGCACGCAGCAGCACTGTTACAGCGAATCCAGCCAGCCAGTTATGGTGGGCAGAGGCAACCCGGATACCGGTGTCCTGGATAGTAGAACCCCGGCGAAAAGGGCCAGGTTAGGTGCAGCGTTACACAGCGCTCAAAGCGCGCGCCGGAACCAGGTGGAGTCCTATATCGCCGGCCATTATGCCCGGGTATATGGAGCCTGCATAAATGACTTTCTGCCCCTGTTGCTTGAGTTTGTCCTGGGGAACACGCCTGTGGGCGCGTTGGGAATGCGTCCCGCTGAATGTGGCCCCTTATTTCTGGAACAGTATATTGATCAGGCAGTGGAGCAGTGTGTCGCTAATCATCTTCAGCGACCAGTCAGCCGGGGATCGATGATTGAAATCGGTAATCTGGTGGCCACAGGAAAAGGTTGCAGTCCGCTATTGTTTGCTTTGCTTGTCAACGCTTTGCTGCGTGCCAACTACCAGTGGATGGTATTCACTGCCACACCCCAGGTAAAAAAACTTATCGGGCGACTCAATTATCAGCCGGACGTGCTGGGATTGGCTGATCCGGCCCGGCTCGGGGAAGGTGCCGGCAAGTGGGGTAGCTATTATCAGTCAAAACCCAGCATCATGTTGGTGGATATTCCCAGAGGTGCAGAGGCTATCTCGAGCGTTTCCGTAATGAACCCGGTGTTTCAGGAATACCGGGGCTTGGCAGAATCCCTTGCAGTTCAGCTCCGCGATCATCGTCGCCTGTGCGGAGGCCGTCATGAATCATAGTCTGGTAAAACGGTTACGTTTTCTTGCCGAACTTGGGCCAGCAAATTCGGTACAGCTGAACGACGGCAACGACGCAATCAGTCTTGAGCAGCTGATCGAACGGGCGATACAACTTGCGAAGCGCATTCGTATCGCACAGGTGAAAGTTGTGGCTTTGCGGGCAGGTAATTCCACCGAGTGGGTGGTAACGGACCTGGCCTGTCAGTTTAGTGGTGCGGTGTTTGTTCCGCTGCCGGATTATTTTTCTGCGCAGCAGGTCCGTTACTGTTTGAATACGATGGGCGTGGAACTGCTGCTGGGCGACGTTCCGACTGATGATTGGTGTGAGCCGGAAGCCAGGTCCCTGGACTGGTCGGATGTGACCCGTTATCGAGTTCGCCGGCTAACGACAGATAGCAAGGTACCCGCATTACCAGATGGCACCGGCAAAGTGACTTTTACTTCGGGTTCTACCGGTAATCCCAAAGGCGTTTGCCTGAGTACAGAACACCAGTGGCGAGTGGCTGAATCCCTGTCAGACGCGATTGGTGTCAGAGCACCCCGACACTTGTGTCTGCTGCCGCTGGCGACTTTGCTGGAAAACATCGGGGGTATCTATACGCCCCTGTTATGTGGGGGCGAGATTCTTTTGCCTGATGCCGGGACGCGGGGTTTTCTGGGCAGTTCATCGCTGGATACAGATGTCTTGCTTCAGTGCCTGACACAGGCCCGCCCCAATACGTTGATTCTTATACCCCAATTACTGAAGTTGCTGGTGACAGCCAGCGAAACCGGCTGGCAGGCACCTGATTCCCTGAAATTTGTTGCCGTCGGCGGTGGCAAAGTAGCACCGGAATTGCTGATCCGTGCCCGTGAACTGGGCATGCCGGTTTACGAAGGCTATGGGCTGTCGGAATGTGGTTCAGTGGTGGCCCTTAACACGCCGGTATCTGACAGTCCGGGTACTGTGGGGCGGGTTTTACCCCATTGTCATGTCGCTATCCGTCACCGTGAGGTTACTGTGGAAGGTGCCGGCTTCCTTGGTTATGTGAATGAACCGGATTCCTGGTATCCCGAAACCGTGTTTACCGGTGATTTGGGAAGCTTGCGCAACGGGCATCTGCTGGTAAATGGACGTAGTAAGAATCTGCTCATCAGCAGTTACGGTCGCAATATCAATCCGGAGTGGGTGGAGAGCGAGCTTCTGGCCGGCCCCCTGATAAATCAGTGCGTGGTGCTGGGAGATCAGAAGCCCTGGCTGGTGGCGGTCATCGGCGCCAATCCGGCAAGTAGCGATGCGGCTATTGATCAATGGTTCAGGCAAGTTAACGCAAAACTGCCCGATTATGCCCGGGTGAAATCCTGGTCACGTCTGGAGGCAGGTGCCTGGCAAAGGTTATTAACCGCCAATGGCCGGCCACGCAGGGATTTGTTAATCACGCAATACGCTTCCCTGATTAACTCAATGTATCAAGACGATCAGCGCCTGCAGCTTTAGCCGGAATTCTGTTTAACACGAGAAAAACCCATTTAAGTGTGAGAAATGATAATGACATTCTATGAAAGACTACAACAGGAAACACAGGCAGGGAGAGAGTACCTTCTTGCCGCACCAATCATTAACCGGGCCTTGTCAGGCGATTTGTCTTTACAGGAGTACGTGGCATTTCTGGTACAGGCCTATCACCACGTTAAACATACAACGCCTTTGTTGATGACAACCGGTGGCAGAATTCCTTCCTCCCGGGAATGGCTAAGGGATGCCATAGCCGAATACATCGAAGAGGAACTTGGGCACCAGGAGTGGATTCTTAATGATATTGCGGCCTGTGGCTTTGACAAGGAAAAGGCCCGGCAAAGTTTGCCCAACGCATCCACTGAACTGATGGTGTCCTATGCCTATGACAGCATTAATCGTGTCAGTCCGCTGGCGTTTTTCGGCATGGTACAGGTGCTCGAAGGCACCAGTATTCTGGTGGCGGACAATGCCGCCAGCGGCATTCAACAGGCGCTTGGGTTACCGGACACAGCGTTTAGCTACCTTCGCTCCCACGGCAAGCTGGACCAGGAACACATCAAGTTTTTCGAAGGCCTTATGAACCGGATTGACTGCGAGCAAGAGCAGCAGCTGATCATTCATGCAGCCAATATGTTTTACACCCTTTACGGCAATATTTTCCGGGAACTGGCGCCGGAGCAGGCTTTGAAGGTTGCCGCCTGAGCGAAATTTCAGATTGGGAGAATGCAAATGATGAACCTGAAAGACAAAAAAGTTCTGTTAACCGGTGCAACTGGTGGCATTGGCCTTGAAGTGGCACGGCGTCTGGCTGCAGAGGGTGCCCGGTTGTTGCTGACGGGAAGGCGGGAGCAACTGCTAGCAGACATATGCCGGCAACTGGATGGGGCGGGCCATGAGTTTGTTGCTGCGGATATCTCCACAGCAACAGGCCGCAAGGCAGTGATATCTGCGGCGGAGCAGTTCGGAATAGATATCCTGATTAACAATGCCGGTGCCAACGAACTGGTGTTGCTGGAAAATATGAGTGACGATCAGGTTGAAACGACCCTGCAAGTGAACCTGCTGAGTCCGATTCTGCTGTGTCGTGATGCATTGCCCTTGCTTCAGCAACATCAGGGCACGCTGATGAATGTGGGTTCCATCCTCGGCAGTATCGGTTACGCCGGGTCCACCGTGTATTGCGCCTCGAAATTCGGGTTGCGGGGATTTACTGAATCACTCCGCCGGGAACTGGCCGATACGCCGGTGAATGTGGTGTATTTTGCACCCCGCGCCACGGATACTCCGCTAAACAGTGTCAGCATGAAAGCTATGAACCAGGAACTGGGCACCGCTATGGATAGCCCGGAACGGGTGGCCCAGCGGTTGGTACAGGCGTTGCGTGAAAGTACCGGACGCAATGTGTATCTGGGCTGGCCTGAATCCCTGTTTGTACGAATCAATGGTATTTTTCCTCGTCTGGTGGACAAATCACTGCTCAAACAACTGGCTGTTATTCGCCGCTACGCAAACAGCCGAGAATATGTCACAGGTCAAAAACAAGGGTGAAAGTTATGACTACGATGGGCTATATAGGTTATTCCTTTTGTGTGCTGGTACTGTCTTTTTATACCAGTATTGTCAGTGCCCTCGCGCCGGAGCCGGAAACAGTGCCGGACCTGCAAAAGGCCTGGGCGCAGATCAACTATGAACTGACTGGCGACGAGCAGTTGAAAGCTTTTGAGGCGTTGATTGGCTCGACGGAGAAACTGAAGCAGAATAAACCGGATGATGCCGGCATTCTGATCTGGAGTGGCATCATAGAATCCACCTATGCCGGTGCCAAAGGTGGCCTGACAGCGCTGAAGTACGCCAAACTTTCCAAAAAGGACCTGGAAAAAGCACTGGAAATCGATCCGGAAGCGCTTCAGGGATCTGCTTACACCAGCCTGGGCACACTTTACTATAATGTTCCCGGGTGGCCTATTGGTTTTGGTGATGAAGAAAAGGCGGAACAGCTCCTTAAAAAGGCCTTGCAGATCAATCCTGACGGAATAGATCCCAATTACTTTTATGGCCTGTACCTGATGGAAGAAGGTGAGTATGCCCAGGCGGTGACTTATCTGCACAAAGCGGAGAAGGCTCCTCGCAGGGTGGGGCGGGCGTTGGCAGATGCCGGCAGAAAAAAGGAAATTGCCTCGGCGCTGCGTAAAGCAGAACGCAAGTTACACTAAAAAAGCGTAGATACATCAAAGCCAAGAACAGTGACTTTAAAGCAGAGAACAGAACGACATGCGGGTGCTTCTGGTAGAAGACGACAGGGTACTGGCCGCCGAGGTGAGCCGGGCAATTGAACGGGAAGGCTTTACCGTAGAGCAGACTGGCCTGGGCAAAGAGGCCATGGCGTTTTGCGATTCACTCCCGCCGTCACTGGTGGTACTGGATATGGGGCTGCCCGATATGGATGGCGGCCAGGTACTGCGGCATATTCGTAGATCCCGGAAGGACCTGCCCGTGCTTATATTAACGGCCCGGGATTCGGTGGATGATAAAGTCCGGGCTCTGGATGGTGGTGCCGATGATTACCTGGCCAAGCCTTTTGATATGCCTGAGCTGTTGGCGCGCTTGCGGGTATTGGCCCGGCGTTTGGGCACATCAAGTTCCAGCCTTATTGAATCCCATGGGGTAACCCTGGATCTGGCGGCCCATACAGCCAACTGTGATGGTTCGCCTCTGGCGCTTTCACGGCGCGAATATATGGTGCTTAAATCCCTGATGGAAAATCTTGGCCGTGTGCAAACCAAGGAAATGCTGGAGGACAAACTTTATGGCTGGGGCGATGAAGTGGCCAGCAACGCTATTGAGGTGCATATCAGCAATCTGCGAAAGAAACTGCCCGGAGATATGATTAAAACCATTCGTGGTGTGGGGTATGTGATAGGAAAATGAGGCAAGATTGAGATCTCTTCGGATATATCTGATAGCGGTTATATTTGCAGTAGTGTGCCTTGGCAACTTTGTTGCGGCGCTGCACGGGTATCGTGAAAGCCTGGATAGAGCGCAGAAGTTTTTTGACCGGCAACTGGTGGATCTTGCGGAGCAGATCAGTGTGCTGGCGGCAAACAACAGCAGTCTACCCGAGAATATTTTTGCTGATGACAGCTTTTTCCAGGTGTGGCATCAAGAGGCGTTGATTGCTTCGTCGAAAAACGCGGATCAGTTACTGCTGGATCCCGAAACACAGGGTTTCAGATATCTGAGTCACCAGGGTGTACGCTGGCGGGTGTACAGTCGGATTAATCCAAAAGAAAATAAAGAAACGGTCGTCGTTGGCCGGCGTTCGGATCTTTATAACAGCATCATTGATGCGCTGATTATTGATGCCATTGGGCCAATCATCTGGAGCTTGCCGGTGCTGTGTGTGCTCATATGGCTGGTGATCGGCACGGGGCTTAAGCCGTTGCGCTCATTGGCTGATCTGTTGCGCGGCAGGCAGGCTGCGGACCTGGAGGCCATAGATCCCCAGGACTATCCGCTGGAATTGAAAACCATTATTGCCGCTCTTAATGATTTTATGACGCGCCTGGCGAGTGCCTATGACAGGGAAAAGCGTTTTGCCAGTGATGCCGCTCATGAATTGCGTACCCCATTGGCAGGCATGAAAGCCGCGCTGTACAACCTGAAGGAAGACCAGGAGATTCCGGAGGCTGTGTTTGAATCACTGCGTACCAGTATTGATCGCCTGTCCCATTCGGTGGAGCAGATTCTGGTGTTGTATCGGCTGACACCGGAAAGTTTCCGTGAGCGGGCTCAGGGTTTCGATCTGGCGGTCACTGCGAGGGAAGTTATTGCCAGTCTGTATGACCGTGCGGCAGAAAAAGATCAGGATGTATCCCTGAACGCAGACAGCACGCTGTTGCAGGCCGACGAATTTGCAGCGCAGACCCTGATGAAAAACTTGCTGGATAACGCCATCAAGTATACGCCCCATGGTGGTGTCATAAGGATCAGCATAGGCCGACAACAGAGCAGGGTGTTTATCCGGGTTGAAGATTCCGGCGCAGGAATACCGGCAGAAGACAGGGAACGGGTGTTTGACCGTTTCTACCGGGTTGGAGGCGACAGACATGCGTCATTGCAAGACGGCTGTGGCCTGGGGCTGGCCATTGTCAGGCATATCGTGGATTTGCACCAGGGCGAAGTGCATCTTGGAGAGTCCTCTGAACTGGGTGGCCTGCTGATAGAGATCACCTTGCCTGCCGGTACGTTTTCTGAAGAGGAGGAAGTTCCGTGAGTTATTTGCACTGGTGCCGGGGGCTGTTGTTGTATGTGCTGTTCCAGTCTGCTACGGCGCTGGCGGGTACGCCGGTATTCGAACTGGTGATCCGCGATCACCTGTTCTATCCAGCCGAACTCCGGGTGCCGGCAAACCAGAAAGTCAAACTCTTGATCATCAATGAGGACAGCTCGCCGGAAGAGTTTGAAAGCTACGAGTTAAATCGTGAGAAAGTCATTCTGGGCAACAGTAGGGCTGTGGTGTTTATTGGCCCGCTGGCACCAGGGCGCTATCCGTTTTTTGGAGAGTTTAATATGTCTACAGCCCAGGGCGTTGTGATTGTGGAAGAGTAGTGACTATGTTGCTGGATACGGTAATAACAGTACTGCGTGAAACCCTGGAAGCTGGTGTGCTGATCAGTGTGCTGGTGTCGCTGGGCAAGTGGCGTGGCATTAAAAGCTATTGGCTGGTGGCGGCTCTGGGACTTGGTATTGTGTGTGCAACGTTTTATGCACTGAATATGAGGGAACTGTCGATGGCTTTTGACTACGCCGGGCAGGAGGTAGTGAATGCCACTATGCAGTATCTTATTTATGCTCTGCTTCTGTGTTTGCTTGTTTTACAGGTATCGGTTCATTGTCGAGTGACTCAGATGATGATGGTGCTGGTGGTTGCTCTGGTGATCACTCGGGAAGGCGCCGAGATCATGATTCTCTTCAGCGCACTGGTTACCCGGGAGGGCATGTTGCTGAACCTGATGCTCAGTGGGTTTATCGGGCTGGCAATTGGTGCCAGTGTTGGCATTATCTGTTATTACCTGCTTAGCCTGCTCGTATTGTCCTGGCGGGTGGCAGTGCATACGTTGCTGTTGGCGCTGATCAGTGCCGGTATGGTATCCCAGGCAACCCGGTTACTGATTCAGGTGGACTGGATTTCTGCCGGAGCTGCTGTTTGGAACAGCAGCAATCTGCTGCAAGAAAATTCGGTTGCCGGCCAGATGGCCTACGCCATATTCGGTTATGAAGCCACGCCTTCGTTAATCGAAATTGTTTTCTATAACGCTGCATTGATCATTGCCCTGGTTACAGGGTTCTGGTCCTGCACCCGGTACTTCGGTGGAACCGGCAACAACATCAGTAATGATGGAGGCGGCACAGCATGAAAAAATCTGGCAGCTTTCTTGGTGCTCTGTTTTTCCTGAGCATGAATAATGCCATCGCTGACGGCCTGTCTGTTGGCAAGGTGTATGATCCCTATGTGCAGCCGCTGGAAAAAGAGCTGGAGTTTCACACGCAATACCTTGTGGACAGTGACGATGCCCTGGATGGTGCGTATCGTTACAAGCTGGGTTATGGCCAGTCCCTGAATGATCGCTGGTTTGCGGAGTTCTATATACTGGGAGAAGGCGAGTCAGGGGAAGGCAGCAAACTGGAAGGATATGAAGCGGAACTGAAATATCAGTTAACCGAGCAGGGGGAGTTCTCAGCAGACTGGGGACTGTTGTTTGAAGTGGAGCGGGAGCGGGAAGATGATGTATGGGAGTCAACAGTGACCCTGATCAGCCAGAAGGACCTGTCGCGCTTCAGCCTGGTGGGCAATCTGAGCATGGTTTACGAAAGCAGCAATAGTGGTAAAGATGAATGGGAAATGGAATTTGCCGGTCAGGCCCGCTATCGTTTACGGCCTTCTTTTGAGCCGGGCGTGGAATTGTTTATGGGCGAAAACACGCTGGCAGTGGGGCCTTCATTGAGTGGTGTTTTCAGAACAACCGGTGTACAAAAACTGTTGTGGCAACTGGCCATGCTGGCAGGGGTGGATTCAGACACCCCTGATCTGGATATTAAACTGAATCTGGAATACGAATTCTGACAGCCGGATAACGCGGTGGCGACCTTATTTACCGAATTCCTGAAGTGAAGGCGGTTCTTCGTTCTGCTGCTGACTGGCGCGGAACTCGTCTACCTGACTGACCACCATATCTTTTTTCGTTGCCAGATAATCTTTGCTATACCAAAGCACCCCGGCGATTACCGCAATAAGTACGATCTGACTTTTACTCATGATGCATTCCCTATGTCACTGCTCCTGATGTGATCTGATAACCACATAATTCGCCGGTTAATATAGCAAAAACCGGTACGAATGTAATAATCCCTTGTTGCTAATTCATGTAGGAAAAACGCCCTATACAGGGCGTTTCTATACGGTGTGTTTCATGTGTTTTGGGGCTGTGCGCTTAAAGCCGGGACAGTACCGACTCCGGCACCTGGAAATACAACCGGGTATTGCGATCTTCTGCCAGGCCTTCGGCTGCTTCCAGCCCGCCGTCGCCAAAGAAGAAACCTTCCAGATGACGCTCGATATAGGACAGAAAACGGCCACGGTTGCTGACATGCAGTGGGCTGTCGGTAGAGTGGTTCAGCATGGTGGTGGTGATAACACCCGTACCGGATTCGGGGTCGATCTGAATATCCAGCATGCGGAACTGCTGCGGCCAGTTCACCATGGAGCCTGATTCAATTTCCCAGTAGCTGTGCAGGGCATCGTCGCCGGCCCGCGCACGGATCGCATTCATATGGGAATGAGCCACCAGATGGGCGATCACGTTGGGGTACTCGTTCAGAATATCAATCAGCAGATAGCCGTTGATGATAATGTCTTTCGGCTTGTGGTGGCTGCTGACAATCACCAGTTGCCCGTTGGCAGCGGCATCGTCCAGTTCGGCACGCAGCCAGCTGATGGATTGCAGCGTCAGCCAGCCTTCCGGGCCCAGGGGCATATTGGTATCCAGAGCAATGTGTTTTACCAGGCCATTGTTACTGTTAAAGCTGTAGTGTTGTTTTTGGTCCAGTGAACCCTGCTGTTCAATCACATGCTGCATGCCGTGGCCATGGGGCTGGCTGGTGGAATTAAACATTTCCTGAGCGATATCCGCCTGATCTGCCACCCGGCGGTCAGCGTCCGGCTCCACTTGCCAGGAACCGTCAAGAAAGTGCAGTAAGAAGCCCAGCAGACTGGGATCATAGCCAAACCAGTTCATATTGCCGGTGGCGATGTCATCGTAAAATTCCCGTGTACCGCCGCGGATTTCTTTACCGAACAGGTTCAGCGGTTCGTTGGTGATGGGGAAGTTGCCCAGCATCAGGCCGTCGTGATTACCGGTAACGTAGTACCAGGGAATATCCGCCTGATCGCCGCTGCCGTTTAATCCCAGCGCCATAAAGGCATCGTAAGTATCGTTGGGCTTGCCGTCGGCAAAGGTACCGGGAATCGGATCATCATCGGCACCGGTGTCCGGGTCGATCATGCCGCCGTCCAGCACATCAATACCCAGGCGCACTTCGTTGTACTGACTGATATCGATAAAGTCGCCGGTAAAAACGGCCATTTCCACTGGCTTGTTCACGTCCGCTTCATAGTTGCGCAGCGTGCGCACCATATCATCCACCTGATAGGCAATGTGGGCACTGGCAGGATAATAAGAGGAAGGAATCAGAAACTTCACCGGGTTTACATTCAGCGGGCTTTCATCGTCGCGCATCTGAAAGTCGCTCATTACCACAAAGTGCTGCACGTCCACCATGTTATTGCTGTTTACTGCAGGAACAAAATCCTCGCGATCCACATGGGGCGCATCCTGACCAATACTGGCAACACGCTCTTTGTATTGCACGTACATATCAAACAGGGAACCTTCACCTTCGCCGTCCACAATCAGTGGTGCGTTCAGCGCACTGAAAATAAACTCCAGCGGAGAATTGCCTGGGCGGGTGGTGTTGCTCAGCATCAGTTCAAATACTTCGGCGGCTTCTTCTTCAATGCCGGGCAGAGCGCTGATCTGATCCTGGCTTACCTGCGGATAGTTAAAATCCATCAGGTTTTGCTGTGCAGTGCGATTGGAATTCTGCTGGTAGGCTTTGGGTAACAACTCAGTTGTACTGTGCTGGAACACAATCATGTGATCGTCGGATACCAGCGGTTTGCCTACCAGGTTTTCTGCCTGGGCACTGAAGCTGGCCGGTGCCTGGGTAAAGTTAAGGGAAAGGTCTGCTGCAGCGTCGTGAATGCTGCTGGTAATCAGTACGCCGTTGGCAGGTGACAGGTCGTAATCCAGGGTTAACAGAAAACGTTCGATGTTTTCTTCTGTTTGCTGATCGCCACCGGCCAGATCGTTCAGGGTCAGCTCGGCGCTGGCCGGCGCGCTGCCCAGTTCGATATCGCCTACGTAAAAGGTAATCGTATCGCCGGCGCGGTAATCATAGTGGCCGGTATCGCTGGTAAAACCGGCTTCACTTTCCGATTCGTACCGCACGCCCTGTAGCCCGATAATCTGACCCTGCAGTGTAGGCCCCTCGTTGGGGGTGGCCTGCTGAGTGGACTGGTTCTGAATGGGATCGGGGCTGGAGCCGGAACCCTGGGATGAGCTGGAGGATCCACCGCCACCGCAACCGGTGATTATCAGTGGAAGGAGTGTAGAAAGAGCAACGAGTTGATTGGTTTTTTTCATAGCAGCAAAGTTATAGTTATTAGATAAAAAGACGTAATGAAAATGTAATGAGCTTATGATAACGGCATGATATCAATTTCAATGTCATCTTTCTGTAACATTGGGTTATCTAATTTGGGGTAGCTGGGGTCAAAACTGTTGCAGTGTGAGTGTGGGTATTGCCTGAGCCTGTGGGTGGTTAAGCAATGTAAACCATTTGATGGCGCATACGGCACGCCTTGCGGCGGGTCCAGCCGGTCACCAGGTTTCTGTGACTGATTCCATTTCTGCAACAGTGTTATTCGAAGGTTTTCGTGGATTTTACGTGTTTAATCCTATACTTAGTCACCTTTGACTAATCTGATAAGATTATTTTCTTTGGCCGGGCACGGCGTCGTTTTTTTTAAAGGGTAAGGTATGAGTAAAACCACGATCATCGTGGCGTTGGCCATTGTGTTGGCGGTTGGTGCGTTGGCGAGCACCAAGGCGTTGCAGTTTCAAACGCTGGGATCTATGGAGAATCCACAGGCTCCGGCAATTGTCACCTTTGCCGAGGCCAAATCCGGCAGCTGGGAAAATGTAATTGAGACCGTGGGCTCACTGGAGGCGGTGGACGGTATTGTCGTTGCCGCAGAAGAGCCCGGCAAGATCGTGAAGATCGCCTTTCAGCCCGGCACCCATGTGGCCGCCGGAGATTTGCTGGTGCAGCAGGATGTCAGTATCGAGCAGGCCCAGCTGCGTTCGGCGGAAGCGGCGGCGGAGCTGGCTGCCAGCAATCTCAGCCGGGTAAAGCGCCTTTTGAAGCAGAACAGTGCCTCCCAGTCGGATGTGGATAAGGCCCGTGCCGAAGCCCGCCAGGCCGATGCTCTGGTGGATGAAGTCAAAGCCCGTATCACCAAGAAATCCATACGTGCCCCCTTTGATGGCCGGTTGGGAGTGCGTCAGGTCAGCCTGGGGCAGGATCTGCGCGTGGGGGACCCGCTGGTGGTGTTGCAGCGCCTGAATCCCATACAGGTGAACTTTGTGATGCCGCAGCGCAAATTGCCGTCCTTGTCCCTGGGGCTGCCGGTAAGGGTAGGCCTAGAAGGGCTGCCGTTTGTGGTGGAAGGCAAAGTGACTGCCATCAGCCCGGAAGTGGATTCGGTGACACGTAATGTGCTGTTACAGGCCCAGATCGAAAACCCGGACGAAAAGCTGCTTCCCGGAATGTATGTCACCATTGGTGTGGTGCTTCCTGAATCCCGGAATGTGGTGGCGGTGCCGGCTACCGCCATTCTCTATGCGCCTTTTGGCAATTCGGTGTTTGTGATTGAAGACAATCCGGATGAATCCGTGGGCGGTAAGGTGGTACGCCAGCAGATAGTGACCACAGGCACCAACCGGGGTGACTTTGTTGAGGTGCTTGCCGGACTGAAAGGGGGCGAGACCGTTGTCAGTACCGGCGCTTTTAAACTGTTTAACGGCCAGCCGGTTAAGCCTGATAACAGCAAGGCCCCGGAATTCAGCATGAACCCCAACCCCAAAGACTCCTGACCGGGATAGCAGGAGCCCAGAGAACTCATGAAGATTACCGATATATTTGTTCACCGCCCGGTACTGGCAACAGTGGTCAGCCTGATCATTGTTATTGCCGGGCTGCAGGCGGCCGGGTCGCTTAATGTGCGCCAGTTTCCCCGTAGCGACAACGCCGCGGTTACCGTCACCACAGCATACGTAGGCGCCGATGCCGAACTGGTGCGCGGCTTTATTACCACGCCGATTGAGCGCGCCATTGCCGCCGCCGATGGTATTGATTACATCGAATCGAAAAGTGGCCAGGGTGTTTCCACCATTACCGCCCGCTTGCGGATTAATTATGATCCGGTAAAAGCCCTGGCGGAAATCAGCGCCAAGGTGGATCAGGTGCGGGGCGATCTGCCACCGGAATCGGAAGTACCGGTGATCAATGTGGTATCCGCCGACAGCCAGTTTGCCTCAGCCTATCTCAGTTTCCGTTCCGATATTCTGGAACAGAACCAGATTACCGATTACCTGATAAGAGTGGTGCAGCCCCGTTTGGCAGCTTTGCCTGGCGTACAGCGTGCGGAAATATTCGGCGAACGTACCTTTGCCATGAGGATCTGGCTGGACCCCAAAAAAATGGCCGCTCTTTATGTCACACCCACCGATGTTCAGCAGGCACTGGTGAATAACAATGTTCTGAGTGCGGTGGGGCAAACCAAAGGTTCTCTGGTGAAGGTGAATATTTCCACCGACACCAATCTGCAATCCGTAGCAGAATTCGAGCGCCTGGTGGTGCGGGAATCTGACGGTGCCACCATACGCCTGGAGGATGTGGCCCGTGTCAGTCTGGGGGCAGAAAACTACGATACGGACACTCGTTTTAATGGGGATACAGCGGTGTTTATGGGGATCTTCCCGTTACCCAACGCCAATGCCATTGAAGTGATTGAGCGGGTACGCCAGGAAATGGTGGAAATCAAAAAAGGACTGCCCACCGGACTGATTGGCGAACTGAATTACGACACCACCGAATATATCAATAACGCCATCAAGGAAGTGGTGATTACCCTTACCGAAACACTGTGCATCGTGATACTGGTGATCTTTTTATTTTTGGGTTCGGTGCGCTCTGCCATTATTCCGGTGGTGGCTATTCCGGTTTCTTTGATTGGTGCGGTGTTTCTGATTCAGCTGTTCGGTTTTTCCCTGAACCTGCTGACCCTGCTGGCCATTGTATTGGCCGTGGGCCTGGTGGTAGACGACGCCATCGTCGTGGTGGAAAACGTGGAGCGCCACCTTAGCGAAGGCCAGTCGCCTTTTATGGCGGCCATTTATGGTGCCCGTGAACTGGTTGGCCCTATTATTTCCATGACAGTGACCCTGGCTGCCGTTTATTTGCCCATTGCCTTTCAGGGTGGTTTGACGGGTTCCCTGTTCCGGGAATTCGCTTTAACGCTGGCGGGCGCGGTGATTATATCCGGCGTGGTGGCGCTGACGTTATCCCCCATGATGGCTAATCGCTTGCTGAAGACCGGCATGGATAAACAGGGCTTTACCGGTTATGTGCATCATCTTTTTGAACGCCTCAAGCACGGTTACCGTAAGGCACTGACCAGCGCTATGGAGCATCGCAAGCCGTTGTATGTGGCCTGGATTGTATTCAGTTTACTGACCGTGCCCATGTTTATGTTTTCTTCCAAGGAGCTGGCTCCCCAGGAAGACCAGAGCATTATCTTCGGGATTCTCGACAGTCCCGCCAATGCCACCCTGGAACAAACCGCCTACTTTGCCGAGCAGGCCAACCAGGTATTTATGGATGTGCCGGAAACGGATTTTACCTTTCAGATCACCCATGCAGCCGGCGGTTTTGCGGCCATGGCAGCGGTGCCCTGGGAGCAGCGCGATCGTACTGTGTTTGAACTGTTGCCTGACCTGAACAGTGAGCTGGGCGCGATACCCGGGATTCAGATGTTCCCGGTGGCACCACCATCTTTACCCGGTGGTGGGGATTTTCCGGTGGAGTTTGTGATTGCCGCAACGGCGGACACGCCCGAAATTCTGGCCTTTGCCAAACAGTTACAGGAAGCGGCGGCACAAAGCGGTATGTTCGCGTTTCCGCCGCAACTGGACGTTAAATACGATCAGCCCAAAGCCACCATTCATATCGATCCGGACAAAGTGGCGGACATGGGGTTAACCATGGCACAGGTGAGCCGTGACCTGGGAATCATGATGGGCGGTGGCCATGTAAACCGCTTTGATCTGAGCGGCCGCAGTTACAAGGTGATTCCCCAGGTGGCCCGCAGTGAACGTCTGAATCCGGAGCAGCTCCATGGCATTTATATCACCGGGCCGGAAGGAAAAATGATACCGCTGACCTCCATTGCCACTATCAGTCAGTCGGTGGAGCCCCGTTCGCTGCATCGTATGCAGCAAATGAACTCGGTCAAAATCAGCGGTGTTGCCATTCGCCCACTGGATGACACCCTGGCGTTTCTGGAAAAAGAAGCCGCAAAAATCCTTCCCCAGGGATATACCGTGGATTACACCGGTGAATCCCGGCAGTTGCGGGTAGAGGGCAACAAATTCCTGCCGGCCTTCAGCCTGGCCATGGCGCTGATTTTTCTGGTGCTGGCAGCCCAGTTCAACAGCTTCCGTGATCCTTTTGTGATTCTGGCGGGCTCGGTACCGCTGGCCATGTTTGGTGCCTTGATTTTTACCTTCCTGAATATGCCGGCTCCCGGTGTGCCATTCTGGACCAATGGCTGGACCACCACCCTGAATATTTATTCTCAGGTGGGGCTGGTGACACTGGTGGGGCTGGTGGCCAAGAACGGTATTCTGATTGTGGAGTTTGCCAATCATTTGCAGGAAAAAGGGCAGTCTGCCAAAGAGGCGGTGATTGAAGCTTCCATCACCCGCTTGCGGCCGATACTGATGACGACGGTTGCCACCATGGCGGGCCACTTCCCGCTGGTGCTGGTTTCCGGTGCCGGTGCGGCGGCGCGTAATTCCATTGGCCTGGTGCTGGTGGGGGGAATGGGGATTGGTACGTTGTTCACCCTGTTTGTGGTGCCGGCTTTGTATCTGTTATTCAGTAGCAAGGTAAAACGAACCGCTCCTTCCACAGAAGCGGTTCCGGCGGAGCCTGCCCGGCAGGCAGTTTAGGGCCTGACAGGCTCAGTAAGTGGAAAACTCCCAGTTAAACCCCTGATCCGGTGTCAGGGGTAATCCGTTTTCATCCTTTATTCCCGGAGCCAGTGCCACTTTGTAGGTGGTATTGGGTTCCAGCGGAGCCTGGGGGTAAAAGATGATCATATGAGATTCGGCCACCGGGTTGTTCATGTAGGTGCGCATATTAAAACGGCCGGCCACGGTGTCTCCCGATTCGCTGGTTACCACAAAGTGTTCGCTGTTTACTGTGTTGGGAATAATGCCACGATCCGCAATCACCCCAATCTGGGCATCGGTGCGCACGTTATGATGGGGCACCGCCGAGCCTGGTTCGGGGAATGGCATCAGGGTGGCCCGTTTGCTTTCTTCCTGTTCATTCAGCCGGTCCCACAGGTAATCGTATAAACGGGCGGAGGTCACTGTCATCTGATCAATGCCACCGGGATAGGTGATGTAATTGTCCCGGGCCCAGGGAATATTGCGACTGCCTTCGGCATAGGCAAAGGGGAAAATGGCAAACTCACCGATCATGCCGATCCGTATCAGGCTGCCGCCTATCAGCAGCTCCAGCCAGTTCACCCGGCCCAGTCCCATGTCTTCAAAGGTATAGAATAATTCATAGAAGGGAATAAACCAGGTTCTGGGAATGGATGCCTGCCGGTTGGGGTAATCGGCAATCACAAAAAAATCGATGTCCTGATCAGCCGTATCCGAGGTGCCATCCTGCTCGGCGATTTTTGGCAGCAGCAGGGCGTCCGTTACCTGATCCTGAAAGCCGTGGCCGACCGATCCCATCAAGTGTACCGCCAGCTTGCCGCAGTAACTGTTGCTGAGGTAGCGGCCCAGACACAACTTTTTTATGCGCGGAATATAGGCGTTCTGGAAGGGTGCCCAGTGCGAGGCTTCACCCCAGCGGTAATCCAGGGGGTAGCCGCCATCCGGGAAGGACGTGGAACTGCGCAGGGCATCCGGGTATTTGCGAATCAGTTGTTTAAGGTCGATATCTTCAATCAGGTCAACGGCCTGTTCGCTCACCACCAGGTGGGTGGCAATGCCAGATGCCATCAGGTTATGACACCAGAGTGCGGCCAGCAGGGAGAGAGTCCCCAGTATTGTTTTTTTCATGAAAAGGGCCCGTTCAGGGTTTTTGTTATTGTTAACGGCAATTGAGTAAAAATCACACTAATTGCACTAACGTACCATAAGTTTCTGACAAGAAAAAGTCTGCTTCCTGTGACAGTGTCCATTCAGGTGCAATTTGGTCGATATCAGTTAGGTTCAGCTCCTGTTGCTTCAATTCTTGCTTTGACCGGGCGAGCGCTTTTTTCCCGGTCCAGCATCAGCAGCAAAGGCACAAAGAAAAAGAAATCTATCAGCAGGGCAAAAGCGATAGTGATGGATGTCAGCGTGCCGGTGGCGGCATTGGGGTAGTAATGGCTGAAAGCCATGACACTGAAGTTGGCGATCAGAATCACCGAAGTGGCGATTAACGCAACCCCGACCGTTTCGAATCCGTACAGTGCTGCCTGACGGCTGTCCATTCCCATCTCCTTGCGGGCACGAACATACTTGCTGAGAAAGTGCACCGTATCGTCCACAATGATTCCCAGGGTCATACAGGTAATGACGGATACGACAATGCCCACCTCGCCGTCGATCAGTCCCCAGAAACCGAACGTCATGGCCGCCGGCAACAGGTTGGGAATCAGGCTCAGTAAACCGTAACGCACCGAACCCAGCGTAAAAATCAGCAGCAGGGAAACGGTGGCCAGCGCCAGCAAGGTGCCGGCGATCATGGATTTCACATTGGCAAAAGTAATGTCACCAAACAGGGAATCCATGCCGGTGGCTCGGACCTGCATGGATTCGGGCCAGTGGTGTTCAATCCATTGCTGAATGTCTTCCCGCGCGGTGATCAGTTGTTCGGACTCCATCCGATGGAACACAATTTCCAGTTTGGTCTCTGATTTGTTGATATCCACCTGGGTATCCAGACCCAAGCCAAAAGGCAGGCCCAATTCATAGAGGAGTACGTACTGGGATATCAGCGCAGGATCCTCCGGAATACGGTAGTAGGCCTCGTCGCCCTCGTGCAGGTTGCGATTCAGCCGTTTGATCACCTGAGTAAAGCTGCGCACATGAGACACCCTGGGGTCGGACTCGGCAAAACTCACCAGCTCATCCAGATGGTTAAGATAGTCCGGCGCCATCACGCCGCCCGCTTCACCTGCCGGCACGGCGTACTGCAGCCGCTGCAGTCCCCCCATATTTTGCAGATAGTTGTACACCGCCCGGCGCACCGGGAAAGTGTCGTCATAGTATTCCAGCATAAAGTCGTTGATATGATTCAGCGGTATGCAGGCGCTGAGTAGCAGCATGATCACACTGGTGACGGTTAATAAGGTTTTGCGTCTGGCCACGGTAAAACGGCCTACCGCCCGAATCCATCCGGTTTGCTGAGTGCCCGCGTTGGCGGCCGGTGGCGGTAGTACCATCATCAGCGCCGGTAGCAGCGATGTGCTGAGCAAAAACGCCATCAGCACGCCCAGAAATACTGCATTGCCCAGATCATGAAAGGGGGGTGACTCGGCCAGATTCATAAACAGGAAGCCGACGCCGGTAGTGATACTGGTCAGCCACACAGGTGCAAAATTAATACGCAGGCTTTCCAGCATGGCGGCTTTCTGCTGCCGGTTTTTGGCGTAGTGTTTCTGATAGCTGATCAGCAGGTGAATGGCGTCGGCTACAGCCAGCGTCAGAATAATGGGTGAAGCGCCGGCGGAAATGGGTGACAACCGAAAGTCCAGCAGAAAGAACAGGCAGTACCCCAGGGTAATGGAAAGGCCAATCACCAGCTGGCAGGCTATAACGCTCCACAGATTGCGCAAAATAAAAAACAGGCAGAGCAGCACCAGGGTCATGGCAATGGGGGTGGTTTCGCGAAAGGTTTGCTGGGTGGCCTGATCCGACGCGGCGGCGTTGGGTGCATCTCCCAGCAGCTGAAAGGTCAGTTCCGGGTATCGGTCGCGAAACTGGTGGGCGAGGGCTTCGGCCTGGGGCATCATTTCCAGGGCCCGGGACTGGGCTTCATCCAGATCAACCCGAGCCACTATGGTGGCGGTGCTGCCGTCTTCGGAAATGGACTGGCGCACCAGACTGGGCTCATTCAGGGCAATCCGGCGGATACGATCAATGTCCTGCTCGCTCAGGGTGCTGGCCTGTTCATAGAGGTAATCGGTGATCAGTTCATCGCCGGCCACTTCAGTGTGCTGAAAGTTGGCGATGGAATCCACGCGCAGCACATAGGGCAGTTCCCAGGCGGCATCGGTCAGTGCTTCGATGGCATTCAGGGCTTTGCGATTGAACAGGTCATCATCGGGGGTGTGTACCAGGAATATCAGAGACGTATCCGGTGCGTAGGTGGCCTCCATGGTGGTGAGGGCACGGAATTCCGGATTATCGTTGGTAAAGTACAGATAGGGGCCGTTGAAATAGGTAATCTTCCTGAGCCCGTCCGTTTTAACCGCAAGGGTAGCGGAGAATGCCACAATCAGTAAAAGCCAGCCCAGAAGCCAGCGCCAGGGATGATGTACCTGGGAACTGTAGAACGCCATCAGTGCGGCTTTTATTGTGGCTGGCGGGGTTTCCTGCAATGGACTGACCTCCCTGAATGTCTGGTTTCAAGGATAAGTCAGCCGGCTATAAATTTACAATGGTAAAGTTATTTATTGTTGTAATTTTTTATGTGAGGTCGCCGTTGTGTCAGGCTCAGGGTGGATAAAGGCAAATAATTTATCCTGCAGCGCATCCAGTTCAATGGGTTTGCTCAGGCAATCGTCCATACCGCATTCATGGCAAAGCAGCAGGTGTTCTTTCATGGCATGGGCCGTCAGGGCCAGAATGGGGGTGGGGGTGAGCTGGTTTTCCTGCTCCAGGCGGCGAATGGCCCGGGTGGCCTCGAAGCCATCCATTTCCGGCATTTCGCAGTCCATCAGTACCAGATCATAAGCAGGTGATGCATCTTCAAAATGGCGCACCGCACTGAACCCGTTCTGGGCAATGGTGCAGGTTACCCCCAGCTTTTTGAGCATGTTCTTGATCACTATCTGGTTAACGGAATTATCCTCCGCCACCAGCACATTGGCGCCATCCAGCGGCAGGCTTTGTTGCTCATTTCGCTGGATCTGATCCGGAAGCCGGGCACCCAGCAAACGCAGGAAGCATTCTTTCAGGGCCCGGGCGGATGCCGGTTTTTGCATGGCGGCGCTGATTCCGGCCTGTTCCAGTTCATCTTTGGGTGGCGTAATGCGCATGGCGGTGAGCAACACCAGCCGGGTGCCTGCCAGGTCCGGATCTGCCTGTATGGCCTGGGCCACTTCCACGCCGTTCTTGCCGGGCATGTTCATGTCCAGTGACACAATATCAAAGGGGTTGCCGTTCTGTTTTGCTTCTTTCAGCAACTGCAGCGCCGCGTCGCCATGATAGGCTGCTTCCGCCTGCATGCCCCAGCCATTGGCCTGTTCCACCACCACTTGCGTAAACTCCACGGAATCGTCCACGAACAATACCCGTTTGTTATGCAGGGAACGGGTGGACAGTTCATGCTGTTGCACAAAGTCCGCTTCGGCCGGTTCGCACTGAATGGTAAACCAGAATTTTGAGCCTTTACCTGCCTCGCTTTCCACACCCACTTCGCCGCCCATGAGTTCGGCCAGGGATTTGGATATGCTGAGCCCCAGACCCGTACCACCAAATTTGCGGGTGGTGGTGCTGTCTGCCTGGGTAAAGGCTTCAAACAGCTGAGCCATTTGCTCAGCAGACATGCCGATACCGGTATCCTGAATATCGAAGCGCAGAGTGTGTGTTGTGGCCCCCGGTGCGGCAGGCAGTGGATAAATGCGCAGGTAAATGCCGCCTTCGTGGGTGAACTTGAAGGCGTTGCCAATCAGATTCAGCAAAATCTGACGCAGTCGGGTGGGGTCACTTTTCACAAACAGCGGGGTGCCGGGTTTAACGGATACCAGAAACTCCAGTTGCTTTTTTTCGGAAGTCAGTGAAAAAACAGAAGCCACATCCAGGCAGAGTTTATCCAGGTCAAAGTTTACCGATTCCAGCTCCAGCTTGCCGGCTTCTATTTTTGAGTAGTCGAGAATATCGTTGATGATGTTCAGCAGGGCTTTGCCGGAATTGGAGATCACTTCCACGTACTGCCGCTGTTGCGGTTCCAGTTCTGCGCTTTGCAGCAGCTCAGTCATGCCGATGACGCCGTTCATGGGGGTTCGGATCTCGTGGCTCATGGTGGCCAGGAACAGGCTTTTGGCGCGGTTCTCTGCTTCCGCCTGATCCACTTTTTTCTTGGATTCCGCTTCAATGACCTTGGCGTTTTGCCAGCTGGCATGACGAACCCGGTCCAGAATGTAAATAAAAAATGAAATGGCGATGATGGCAGACAGCAGATCATTCAGGCTGTAGCGCATGCGTACCGAATCAAAGCGAACCCCCTGCATCAGACAGATCACCAGGAACGCCAGCACCGAGCCGAACAGAATAAAGAAGGTATAGCGCTTTTCCACCGGTGCAATGGGCAGAAAACACAGGGTCAGGATATAGCCGGGCAGGTAAGTGGGATCGTTACCGGTAAATCCGGATATGGCACCGGCTGCCATGATCATGTAGCCACCCCACAGAAAGAGCAGCAGCTGACTTTTATGTTTGAGAAGGGTAAATCGATTCAGCAACAGTGTAATAGCGCCCATCACCACCAGCATCCAGCGCAACACCACAATAATGGGCTGGTCGGGATGCAGTTCCTGGTCAACGGGTATGTACAGCAGCCAGATAACTGAGGCAATACTGGCAAACACAACAATCCGGCTGCTCTGGAAATGTAATTCCTCGGGGAAAGTGTCGGCCAGGCGCTCGCGGTTGTCGTCCGCTCTGATCAGTCGCAATAGGGCTTTGAAGGGAGTCATTCTTCTCCGGAGTCGTTACGGATTTGTCGTTATTATAATCGAGGAACAGAAGTCTTCAAAAAGTGTGCAGCTATTATAGAGCTGAAAAGGTCACAGACATTGACTTTATCTGCCTGTTTCTATGGCATTTCAGGGCAAGAAAGGGGCAAATGCCCCTCGCTCAGCCAGGGTCTGCTCACACTAATCGGGCAGGGTTTCCATCACCATGCCGGGGGTGGATAGTACCGGGTTTCTTACGATCTGGTGGGTATCTTCGCTGGATAAAGGCTCGCTGAACAGGTGTCCCTGCATACCATAGCAGCCCAGTTTCTTCAGGTAATGGAACTGCTTTTCTGTTTCCACACCCTCGGCCACCAGGTTCAGGTTCAGCCCCTTGGCCATGGAAATAATGGCCGACACTATGCAGGATTCCCGCGGATGTTCATCCAGGGAAGAGATAAAAGACTGGTCCATTTTCAACGTGCTGATGGGAAACTGATGCAGATAGCTCAGGGATGAATAACCGGTGCCAAAATCATCAATGGCAATGTGCACGCCGTGTTCATGGAGCCGCTTCAGTTTGTCGATAATGTCCTTGTGATCAGAAATAAACACATTCTCTGTGATTTCGATTTCCAGTTGGGAAGGTTTCAGTTCGTAACGGTCAATATTGTCCAGCACCATGGTCAGAAAGGATGGGTGGGCCACCTGCAGCAGCGAAAAGTTCACCGCCACCCTGATATCGCTGTTGCTCCAGAACTGAAGATCACTGCCGACCTTCTGTAATACTTTTTCACCGATGGATATGATGCAGCCGGTTTCCTCGGCAATACTGATAAAATCCTTGGGGCGCAGGGTGCCCAGTTCCGGATGGTTCCAGCGAATCAGGGCTTCCAGCCCGAACAGTTGGCCATCGTTGGCGTCTACCAGTGGCTGATACAGAATCTGGAACTGGTCGTGTTCAAGCGCTGCGCGCAGATCCCGTTCAAGTGATAAACGCTTTGAGTACTCCGCGTTCATATCTTCGTTAAAAAAGCGGAAGCCGTTTTTGCCGTTGCCTTTGATATCGTACATGGCGATATCGGCATGCTGAATCAGAGAGTCCATGTTCTCCCCGTTCTCCGGGAACAGGGTAATGCCGATACTGACCGACAGATACAGCTCGTGGCCTTCTATATGGAACGGCTCGCCGAGGATGTTAATGATTTTTTGGGCAATGGCTTCGGCATCTTCCTGATTGCGGATGCGTGGCAATAACAAGGCGAATTCGTCGCCGCCAAAGCGTGACAGGGTGTCGCCTTCGCGAATACAGGACTGCAATCGGCGGGCAACTGCCTGCAATAACTGATCGCCAATGGCATGGCCCAGGGTATCGTTAACGATTTTAAAACGGTCCAGATCCAGGAACATGAACACCACTTTTTCGTTGGAACGCCGGGCCTGGGAAATAGCCAGCTTGAGCCGGTCTTTCAGCAGAGAGCGGTTGGGGAGCCCGGTGAGCAGGTCGTGATAGGCCTGAAAACGGATAACGGATTCTGCCTGCTTGCGGGCGGTTATATCCCGGGCGATTCCATAGGTGCCTTTGTATTTCTGGTTGCCGGACTGGGGATCTTCTTCGTAAATCCCCATGGAGCTGACTTCAAAGGGGATCGACAGGGTGCCGGCGGAAGAGGGGGAGTCGTACTGAATCCGCCGCCGCAAATGTAATTCCCGGTTCTGCGTTTTGCGGTCACCGGAGCGACGTTCGTTGAGCACAAACGGATGGCTTTTCAGCTGATCCTCGCTGAGCAGCGCACTGAAATGCTGGCCGATCAGTGCCTGTTTGGGAAGATTTAGCAGCTTCTGAACGCTGTCGTTCACGTAGGTAAAGTGGCCATGGGCATCCAGCATGTAAATAATGTCGGGGGAGCTGTTCACCATAAAGCGGTGCAGGCTTTCCGAGTGCCGGATCTGTTCGTGCATGGCATGGTTTTCTGTGGCCAGTACCTTGTTCTTGATCGCGTGCTTGACTGAGTTCACCAGCTCTTCGGCCACGTAGGGCTTGCGGATAAAGTCGTAGGCGCCAGCCTTGAGGGCCCGGGAGACAGAATCGAATCCGGTTTCGCCGCTTACCACCAATACCGGAATATCCTTTTTATTTTCTTTCAGATATTCCATCACCTGATGGCCGTTAAGGTCGGGCATTTTCAGATCCAGGATAATGGTGTCAATGGTATGGGTCTGAATCAGGGTGATCGCGTCGCGGCCACCGCTGGCAGTGAGAACCCGGTAGCCGTACACTTCAAGCAGGGATTTAATACTTGTGAGCAGGTCCAGCTTGTCGTCGACCGCAAGAATGGTGTGAAACGACGGCAGTGTTCTGGTGTTTCTGGAAATTAGCTGATTGAAGCTCATGTTTTCCCCCGGCAGGATTGGCCTGCTGCATGTCCTCTGAATACGCGACTGCCGGAGTTTATTATTAGTGGAGTGAATCCGGCGGTTGTGTTGCCCTGGGCAGGTAAACACTGAAAAGTGTCTGTTCCCCGGGTGTTCTTCTGTAACTGACGAAACCGCCAATGGCCTGAGACAGTTCCTTCACAATGCTGAGCCCAAGCCCTGAGTGATCAAGGCCTTTGTGGCTCTCAACCGGTGTGAACAATTTCTCTACGATTGCTTTGGGAACACCGGGGCCGTCATCCAGTACCTGAATTTCGATATAGCTGCTGTTGCCGATAATCACCTGGTCAAAGGTGTGTATTGCCAGCCAGCCGCCGTCATCCATGGATTCTGCCGCATTCTTAACGAGATTCGTCAGGATCTGCTTTAACGCATTCTCATCAATATAGACAGGCGGGATTGTTTGGTCTAGTTCCTGTTCGCAAAGAATGTCCCGGGATTCCAGAAAGCCATCCCGGAATACCAGCAGCAGATCACTCACCAGCTCATTCACATTCACCGGGTGGTAGGCGCTTGAGTTGTGAATGGATGCATCCAGATGTTGTTTCAACAGATTGGCCGCTCGGGTGATTTCTTCCTGAATACTCAGCAGGCTTTCCCGCAACTCGGAATCGGATTCGTTTTTAATGCCCAGAATGTGAATATTGTTTTGCGCAATGCTCAGGGGGTTGTTTATTTCATGCACCATCCGTTTCAGGATGGTGGTGTAAAGCCCCTTTTCCGTTTCCTGAACCTGGCTGATGGATTGCTGAAAGGTTTCAATCCTGTGCAGGTGATACGCCACCTTCTGGGTGAAATAACGGATAGAGGCCGAGATGGATACCGCCTGAAAATCCGCATCGGTGTCGAATCCGAATACCAGCACTCCCCAGGGTTCCTGCTGGCCGGCCTCACTGCCGGCAGAGGCCACCGGTGCGCAGATAATGCCCCGGGACCGGGTATGATTAATGATTTCCCGGTCGATCACCGACAATTCCTCGTCATCGGTTCGGAAAGTATCCTGCAGTTTTTGTGAACGCCAGGCCTGGGCCAGCAAGCTGTGTTCGTTGGCGGTGCGGATTCGGATTTCGTTGCTGACACAGGCAGGTTCCAGCAGGTTCTTGCCCTGCAGAGACTTGGCGGCAGCCTCATGGCGAAAGAACAGGCACTGACTGTTACCGTAGAGTGCTTTGGAGGCATGGATAATGAGTTCCTGGAGTTCGGCCTCATTGGTGGCCCCGGACAGTGCTGTATCTGCTGCGTCTATAACTCCGGTGATATGAATTTCCCGCAGCAGCTGATGGTGTTTGGCGGTTTCCTGCAACCGGGAATGGGCCTGTTCTTCCGGCAGAAAAGGCACCAGCTTTTGCGTCACCAGCGATGCGGGTACATTAATGTTCAGGCTGCGGATTACATCACCGGTCTGGGTAAGGGCAGACTCCACCAATGGAATCAGTTCGTCATGCTCCACGTGAAAAACCTGCCGGGCCTTGGCAAGCAACCCCTTGAAATTGTCGAATGGTGTTTCTGCAATGGTACGGGCCAGAAAGACAATCCGGGTCAGGGGATGGGCATCCTGAATTTTATCGATATCCGTGTGGTGGTAGCGAATGGCATCCTGCACCGCCGGGTCCAGGCCCCACTGATTGGCCAGAAAGCTGCCCAGCAGGGCGTGGTGAAATCCGTATTGTTCGGTTTCCAGGTCCAGCAGCTCCTGTTCATTTTCAGCGGATTGTTGCAGCTGAAAATAGTCGTCGATGTCTTCGGACTGAAACAGGAGCTTGCCCACATTGTGGAGCAGACCGGCAAAAAACGCCTGGGACGGTTTCTGATAACCGAACTGGTAAGAGAGCGAGCGGGAAAGAAACGCCGTTTGCAGGGCGATCACCCATTGCTGGCGGATCATGTCAAAAACATCGGCCCGGGCGCTCTGGTAAATGGCATAGCGCTCGGCGCAGCCCGCCAGCACCAGCTGTTTAATGGCATGCACCGGCGTGCCGTGAAGACGTTCCTGGATGTCCGTTGAATTGATTTCACCGGCATTCAGGTTAAGGATTTTGGCGACAAGCGTTGGGTCATATTTGATGAGGTTGAAGAGTTGTTCACGGTGGGTTTGCGGGTCGTTGCAGGCGCGCAGCACATGATGTTGCAGGGGAGGTAACGACAGCAGGCGCCTTACCCCGGCTTTCTGATCAGTAAACTCCCTGAGCGAATAAAGTGTTTTATCGCGGCTTGCTACAGTGGCCATGAAATCCTGTCGTTCTTGATCTTCTGATCACCGGGCCGGTGTTGCAAGCCCGAGGATGGCACCTCGTATTGTGATCAGAAACTCCCCCTCTCAATTAAACGATAGTAATGCATGGGGATAGATGAGTCGAGCGTTTTTTGTACAAAACAAAAGCTAGCCGACTTCGTTTTCAGTGTTTTATAGTGCTATCAGATTGCAGTGTTGGCAGGGCATTTTAGGGAACGGTCGCAAAATGAAGCGGTTATTTCTGTGCAGCCTTGTTGTCTGATAGTGGCCTTGATGTTTGTTAAAAGTTGCCTGTTAAAAAAAATTCATTAATCAATTATTGAAAAATGTTACCGGTGGCATATGCTGTAAATTAAAAATAATGATGCACATCAATAAACAGAATAAAGCACCACAAAAAAACGGAAGCCGTACCACAAAACACGAGACGTGGGGGCCCCTTGCCCTGCAATTACCTCTGGGAGGCCAACCAAGGGAAACTATCTCAATAATCTGTCATTCATCTGAATAAGAGGAGGTTGGTTAGTTTCAATTACATTGGTTGGTTTAGGTTGTTTAAACTGAATTCCCAGAGGTATTGAACGATGCAGGAAAACGCGCCTATTGCAAAGGCATTTGTACTCGACACCAACGTATTAATTCACGATCCCAACGCCATTCTCAATTTCGACGAGCATCTCGTCATTATTCCCATGACTGTCCTTGAAGAACTCGACAAGCTGAAAGCAGGCAATAATTCCGTTGCCGCTGACTGTCGCAGCGCTATCCGCCTGATTGATTCCATGATTGGTGAGTTATCGCCGGATGAACTCAAGAAAGGGGTACCTTTAAAAAGGGCAGAAAATGATGTGCCCCGTGGGCGTCTGGCGGTGATTATGAATAAAACCGGTGAACCACCGGAAGCCTGCCTTCCCAACACCCAGAACGACAATCTGATTATTAACCGCGTTGTGCAAATGCAAATGGAGGACAAAGAGCGGCGCTATATCCTGGTCACCAAGGACATCAACATGCGCCTGAAAGCTCGGGCCTGCAATCTGTACTCAGAGGATTATCACAATGATCAGCTGGTGTCGGATATCAAACAGCTTACCAAAGGCTATATCGAATTCCCCGGTTGTTTCTGGGATAAAGTAGACAATGTGGAGTCCATTCAGAGTACCGGCAATACCTACCACAGCCTGTCGCGGGACACCATTGAAGAGCCGGTGTTTCTGAACCAGTATCTGATGGATGAGCAGGAATTTGTCGGCCAGATTGTGGAGGAAAACGAGGAACATATCCTGATCCGCCATCTGCAGAAAGATCGCCTGATGAACCGTTCTGCCTGGGGGTTGATGCCGCGTAATATCTATCAGGCCATTGCGCTGGATTCATTACTGGATCCGGATATTCATCTGGTCAACCTGACCGGAGCCGCGGGTTCGGGTAAAACCATTCTCGCGCTGGCAGCCGCCATTGAAATGACCATTGAACACAAGCTGTTTAATAAAATCATTGTTACCCGGAGTACGCCGCCGCTGGCTGAAGAGCAGGGCTTTTTGCCCGGTACTGAAGAAGAGAAGATGGACCCCTGGCTGGGTGCCATTACCGACAATATTGAAGCCTTGCACCTGAATGATGAAAGCCCCGCAGGCAGCATTGAGTATGTTCGCAACAAGGCCAATATTCAGTTCAAGGCGCTCAATTACATTCGGGGCCGCAGCTTTCAGCGCAGTATTATTCTGATTGATGAATGTCAGAACCTGACGCCTCATCAGGTCAAAGCCATTATTACCCGGGCCGGCGAGGGCAGTAAGGTGATTTGCCTGGGTAACCTGGCGCAGATTGATACGCCTTACCTGAGTCCCATCAGTTCAGGACTTACCTATATGTCGGAACGCTTCAAAGGCTTCAAACATGGTGCTTCGGTGCGGCTGAACGGTGTGCCCCGTTCCGTGCTGGCGGAATACGCCGAATCGCATCTTTAGGGATTCAAGTGAATCATCGGCGGCTGTCGCAGCCGCCGAAATTTTATTCTCCGGCTCTGTTTTCAGGCTGTAATCTTGCTATGCTCTAATAGTGGCCGTGATGTGTCATCAGGGTTTACGCACGGAATCTTTTCCAGGGTGGACAGCGATCAGTTACCGTTATTTGAGGAGTTGGTTTTGTATCACTTTTTCGCCTACCTGTCGAAGCTGAAGTATATTCTCCGCTGGGGTTTGAAGCGCAACGTGGAGAACGAAAACGTTAAAGAACACAGCTTTGACGTGGCCATGATCGCCCATGCCCTGGCGCTGATCCGTAACACCTATTTCGAGGGCGACCTGGATGCAGACCGTGTGGCACTCATGGCCCTGTATCACGATGCCACCGAAGTGCTGACCGGGGATTTGCCCGGCCCGATCAAATACTTTAATCCTTCCATTGCCGAAGCCTACAAAAGTGTGGAAAAAGCGGCAGAATCCAAACTGCTGGCCATGCTGCCCGAAGAACTCAGGGAGCAGTACGAACCCTTGCTGGACTATTCCCGTGCTGAAAAAGATTACTCCCTGATTGTAAAGGCTGCCGATATTATCGCGGCTTATCTCAAGTGCCTGCATGAGGTGGATTCGGGCAACCATGAGTTCGGTGTGGCCAAGCAGCGGGTGGAATCCATGCTGGCGGATCTTACGCTGCCCGAAGTGGATTATTTCATGGACAAGTTTGTTCCCAGCTATCGCCTGACCCTGGACGAACTGGGCTGACTGGCTTAGCCACGTTCATCAGGGTCCTCGCCAAGGCTTTGTACCGTTGGCGGTGACGACCCCAAGCCCCATTGTGCTGTCCGCATTCTAGGGTGTATAACAAGCCTAACTCTGCTAGGTCTGTTTTCTGTCGTTTCCGTGCATCCAGACGAAAAAGTTCAATCGTTGCCTATACTTAACATGAACTTAGAGCATTCTGGGTGTTATGAACCGCAAACCTCGCATTGGTTGGCGACGGGGCTCCGTTGTCGCGCTGTTTCTTTTTTTGCTGATTCCGGCTGGTTGGACTGACGAAACCCCGTCGTCCTCGACCATGGCATCCCTTTCTCCGAAGATCCCGGATGCTGCCTCTGCGTCCACTTTGCAGATCGAAACCGGCAAGGGGGTATTCGATCTTGGCCCTTATCTGTATTACCTGGAGGATCCGAACGGGGAGTATGGCGTCGAGCAGGTTGCCCATCCGCTGAATCAGGATGCCTTCACCCGTAACTGGGCAAAAATACTCAGCTTTGGATACGTTGACAGTGTTTACTGGCTAAGGGCCGATATCCGTAATGTTACCGAAGTCCAGACAAACTGGCTGATTGAACTGATCGGGCTGGGCCGTTCCATTGATCAGATAGAAATATTTATTCAGGAGCAAAGTGGATTCCGCTCCTATGTGTCCGGCGATACAGTACCTTTTGAATTGCGTCCGCTGGATCACCATGCCGTATTGTTCCCGGTCACCTTACCCAAAGGTGACAGTGTGACCCTTTACTTTCGTGTTACCACCAACGGTACCCTGCAAATCCCCATGCTGCTCTGGTCCGAATCCATGTACGCGGAAACCGAGCACAACAACATGCTGATGGACGGAATTTTCTACGGAATTCTGATCATTATGATCATGTATAACGCGTTTATTTATCTGTCGATCCGCGATATAAGCTACCTTTATTACGTGCTGTACCTGCTCAGTGTTGCATTCTTTGCCGCCTCTTTACGGGGGCTGGGGTTTGAATATTTCTGGCCCGACTACCCCTGGTGGAACAACAAGAGCAATCTGTTTTTTGCCGAACTCACGGTAATGTTTATTGTGCTCTTTGCAAAAAGCTTCCTGGCAATAAGGCAACACTTGCCCGTTCTGGACAAGCTGCTCAAAGTGGTTTTGATCAGTCTGGTTCCCGGGTTTTACCTGGTATTGTTTGCCACCCATTATCAGAGTGCAACGCTGCTTTCCATTCAGTTCCTGATGACAATCTGTGTGGTCATGGTGGCCGCGGTCATGTGCTACCGGCGGGGTTTTACCGCAGCCCGGCTCTACCTGCTGGCCTGGTTAGGCATGTTGTTCATGATCGTGCTGTGGATCCTGAATAACTTCCATCTGATCACTTCCTATTTCCTCGGCACCTATGCCATACAGCTGGGTGCGGTCATTCAGGTGGCCATGTTTTCCTTCGCGCTGGCGGACAGAATCAATCTGATGAAGCGTCAGCGGGAGCAGGCATTGCAGCAAAAGCTGATTGAAACCCAGAAGCTCACCGCTCTGACACACACCTTTGAGCGCTTTGTTCCCAGGCAGTTTCTTAGCCGCCTGGCAGACAGCGGTACCCAGCATATTGAATTGGGTAAAGCCGAAACGGATATTATCACCATTCTGTTTTCTGATATTCGCGACTTTACCCATCTTTCTGAAGGCATGTCGCCCCAGGAATTGCTGAATTTTTTGAATGCCTATTTCAATCGTATGGACCGGCCCATTCACCAGAGCGGCGGTTTTATCGACAAGTTTGTCGGCGATGCCATTCTGGCGATTTTTGAGAGTAACCATTATGAAGAGGAAGCCAATAATGCGGTAAAGGCCGCCATCGCCATGCAGGAGGCACTGAAAGAATACAATATGCACCGGGCCAAGGTGGGGTATCCGCCGCTGGATATCGGGGTGGGCATTAACACCGGGCCGGTGATTATCGGCACCGTGGGTACTCAGGACCGCATGGATACAACGGTATTGGGCGATGTGGTTAACCTGGCGTCCCGCCTGGAAAAGCTCACCAAAAAATATCAGGTAAAGATTATCTGTTCATCCTACACGCTGGATTTGCTGGATAATAACGCCGGTACTCTGACCCGCGAGCTGGATTATGTGAAGGTGCGCGGTAAGCAAAAAGCGGTGCGTATTTACGAAATCTTCAATTCGGATGAAGACAATGTCCGTATCCTCAAACAGCGATTGCTGCTGGACTACCAGCAGGGTATGGCCCTGTACTACCGGCGTTGCTGGGAGGATGCTGCAGAGCGTTTTCAGCTGTGCCTGGATATTTTCCCCGGCGACGTACCCTCCCGGCTGTATCTGACCCGTTGCCGTGACTATCAGGCCAATCCGCCACCGGATGACTGGGACTTTTCCTGGAAACTGGAGGACTGACGCTTGTTGGTGCCGGGAAAAAGGCGCTAGTATTGTCTGATATTTGCCCCAGAATAAGTGCGATCGGGTGTCTGCGTTGTGGATAGTGAAGAATTCAATCTGGAATCGGCCCGTCTGGCCGCCGGTGCATTGGAGGAGGTGCTGGCTGCCCGTACCCATCAGAAAAAATACCTGGGTAAAATGTATACAGTTCCGGGCCGTCTAGGGGAGGCCCTGAAGCTGCCCACCATTATTGCCAAGCTGAACAGCCGGGTAACCAGCCGCCAGGAAACCGGGCTGGAGGAATTTCAGTTTCTCTGGGATACCCTGTCAGAGCCCACCCGGGAAAGCGTACTGGAGCTGATTGGCTGGTACGAACCCACCGATCTGGACTGGGAAGACAAGCGTTCAAACCGCAAACCCCGCATCAGCGACCCGTAACCGGCTATTGCCCGTCAGATCTCGCCTTTCAACATCGCAATATTCAATCCGTAAAACGCGTCAGTGTCGCTGCTGAATAACCAGCCCAGGTGTATTTTGCATTGCTGGCAGTAACTGTATTGCCAGCGGTAGCCGGGGAACCAGGAAAAAAAGTCTGTGGGCTTGCCGGATACCAGCACGCCAGGTGCATCCTTGTAGCACTGAATCTCATAGCTGACGCCGGCGGGGTTGGTAAAACAGTGGATGAACCTGTCGTTGATGGTCACCAGTTCTTCCGGGCGGGTAATGAGGTGATCGCACACCTTGCACAGGATACCGCCGTCTGTTTCTTCGTGGTCATCGTTCTGGATGGCGGTCAGAATCCGGGACACGGGATCCTCGTCCGCTATATCCAGAAACAGCGGTGGAATGATGAGTTTGGAATGTCGGGTGCCGGGGCAGCTCATGGAGCAAGTATAAACAAATTGTTTAAGGCATGTTAACTGCAAAATTGCTCCGGCAGGGGAAGCCAGACAAAGAAAGGGCCCCATGAAAGGGGCCCAAACAGGAGAACTTAAAAGAAGTTCGAAATCTTAGCTGGCCAGTTTGGTGCGCAGCTCTTTGGCTTTTTCGCTCAGCTCTTTCAGCTGGGCTTCCAGACTGTCGCGTACTTCGATCAGCTTGGGCTCAACATTTTTTGAGTAGGTTTTGTTGGCTTGCAGCTTGGCGTAGGCGGACATCATGTTGGCGTTCCAGTTCAGCTCAAAGCGGTTGTCGTAAGTGGCAACATTCAGCTTGCGAACAAATTCGCTGACGCTCTGGTTGTTCTCGCGCAGTTTGCTGACGATTTTATTGAAGTCCAGTTTCTCACCGTCTTCAACATCGGCGCCCAGTTCGCGCAGAATGCGAACGGCTTCAGCCTTGGCTTTGCCCAGTTGCTTGTTAACCTGATCTTGCAGTTTTTCACGTTGCTCTTTCAGCTGATCGATTTGGGTTTTCAGTTTCTCTTGAACCATGGGTATAACCTCGTGACAATTCCCTAGATGAATCTCTAAAACAAATTCAGTTTTTCAGTGTGGCGCAAAGTCTAGTTACAAAAATTAGAATGATCTGCCTAAAAATCCGTTGCTTTCAGTGAAAATGCATGACCATTTGGTCACGAGATCGGGCTGCAGGATATTGCGGCCTGAAGGTGGAAAAACAGCCTAAAAACAAAGTCTTGCGTAAAGGTTTGGTGGGGCTGCCTGTACGGTGTAAAGTAAAGCTAAACCCCTGATGCTGGAGCGAATTCTGTGACAAAACCCGTATATATTCTTGGTGGCTATCAAACCGATTTTTCCCGCAACTGGGCCCGCGAAGGGTTCGAGATCAGTGACCTGCTGAAAGAGGCGGTGGCGCAAGCCGCGGAAGACACCGGTGTTCCGTTATCTGACGTGGGCAGCGTTCATGTGGGTAATTTTGTGGCGGAGTTGTTCTGCAACCAGGGGTTGTTGGGTGGGGTGCTGGCGGAAGCCTTGCCAGAGCTGGCAGGCAAAGCGGCCAGTCGCCACGAAGCTGCCTGTGCTTCCGGCAGCATGGCGGTACTGGCGGGCATGACTGAAATCGAAGCCCAGCGTCATGACCTGGTATGTGTGGCGGGCGTGGAGCTGATGAAGAACGTTCACGGTGATGTGGCCGCGGGCTACCTGGGATCGGCGGCCTGGCACGGGCACGAAGCCCATGCCGTGAAGTACTGCTGGCCCCATATGTTTGATCTGCTCAGCCAGGAGTATGACAGCCGCTACGGGCTCGACTATCGCCACGTGGCACGCATTGCGGAAATCAATTACGAAAACGGGCGTCGCAACCCCAATGCCCAGACCCGCACCTGGCAGTTTAACGATGCCAGTTTTTCGCTGGACGATGCGGCCAATCCCGTGATTAATGGCCGGGTACGTCGCAACGATTGTGGCCAGGTCACCGACGGTGCCGCCTGTGTGTTTCTGGCGTCGGAACCGTATGCAGCCGCCTATGCGAAGCAGCGGGGGCTGTCGCTGGACACGATTCCCAGAATTCAGGGTTGGGGTACCCGAACCATGCCTATCAGCCTGGCAACCAAGCTGAAAACAAGTGCTTCCGGAAATGGAAATGATCTTATCTTTCCTCATGTGCGCGACACCATTGACGATGCCTTGCGGCGCGCGGGCGTTGAGGATGTGTTTCAACTCTCTGCCATAGAAACTCATGATTGTTTTGCCATCACGGAGTATATGGCGATTGATCATTTTGGTATTACCGCTCCGGGAGAAAGCTGGAAAGCAGTGGAAGAGGGCACGGTGGCTTTTGACGGACGCTTGCCGATTAATCCCAGCGGCGGATTGATCGGGTGTGGCCATCCGGTGGGCGCAACCGGGGTTCGTATGTTGCTGGACGCCTGGCGCCAGGTAAGTGGCAATGCCGGCGATTACCAGGTCGCCGGCGCAGATAAAGTGGCAGCGCTGAATATTGGAGGCAGTACCACTACCACCGCCTGTTTTGTGGTGGGTAAAGACTGACTGCCCTAAGGGTTTGTGATGATGGGTAAGATTTTTTTATTGCTCGGGTTGGTGTTTATCATACTCGGGCTGGCGTTTACCTACGCCCCCTGGATGCTAAACTGGTTTGGCAAGTTGCCCGGAGATATCAATATAAAAAGTGAATCCGGGCGGGTTTTTATTCCGCTTACCTCCATGATTATCGTAAGTATCCTGTTGACCGTTATTGGAAATTTATTTTTCAAGCGTTAGTTCTGACAATGTGATTCAGGCATCAAAATGAATATAAGCCTTGTTTTTATTGTAAAAAACTAATCTTTCTAAACCTGTGTCCTTACCGTTATGGTGTTAAAAGGCCTTGAGTGGCTATTGTGTCGTGGCGGAGGGTAATATGCAGTTGGATCAATTCTTTCAGGAACTGTGGCAAAACTACACAGCGATAACGCCGCAGGCGGAAAGAATCTACGAGTTAATCAGAGCGCACAACGGCCACGTGGTGAATGATCATGTGGCATTCCGTACCTTTAATCAGTCACCGGTGAATCTGGATGCCCTGCAACCCTGTTTTGAAAAGCTGGGTTACCGGGTGTTTGATGAATACCAGTTCCCGGTAAAAAAACTGCGCGCCAAAGCATTTATTCACGAAGACGAAAACTTTCCCAAAGTATTTTTAAGTGAGCTGTTGCTGGAAGAATTCAGCAGCGGCTTGCAGGCAATGATAAAAAAAATGCTGCTGCAGGCAAACTTGCCGGCAGGAATGGACGAAACCCTGTTTTTGAAAGGCCGTCTCTGGCCGCGGCCTGACTGGAATCAATACCGGGCGCTGCAGGCGGAAAGCGAATACGCTGCCTGGCTGAGTGTGATGGGTTTTTGCGCCAACCACTTTACGGTGTTTGTGAACAAATTACCCAGAAATGATTCCCTGGATGAAGTGATTGAACTGGTACAGTCTCTGGGGCTGGCCATGAACGAGTCCGGTGGTTTGATTAAAGGCAACGCCTTGGTGGGCCTGCAACAGGCTTCCACTCTGGCGGATACCCTGGACTTTGAATTTGCGGATGGCGATGTCCACCCGGTAAAAACCTGTTACTACGAATTTGCGCTCCGCTATCCGGGTGAAGATGGTAATTTGTATCAGGGGTTTGTGGCAGACAGTGCCGATAAAATATTTGAATCCACTCATCAGAAACTGGTAGGGCTTTAAGCATGTCTAATGACACAGGAATTATTAATTTGCCAGAAGGAGGGCGTGTCCAGCCGAAAGAATAGCCGTGACGGCCCACGGCGCTGCCTGGTAGGAGGCAAACTGTATGCAAACATCTCGTCCTGTCGAAATCCGACGTACTGCCATCCGACGTATTGCCATCATAGGCGCCGGAAAAATCGGTGGTGCCATTGCCCGAATGCTGGGCAATTGTGGTGATTATGAAATCACCGTGCTCGATATCAACCCGGCGGCGTTAGAGCCCCTGAACACCATTCCCCGTGTTTCCACCCAATGTATCCAGGCGGCCGACAGTCAGGCACTCAGCCGCGTGTTGCAGCCTTTTGATGCAGTGCTGTCTGCCTGTGCATTTGATCTGAACATCATGATTGCCGAAGCGGCGCTTGCTGCCGGTACCAGCTATTTTGATCTGACTGAAGATGTGGCCACCACAAAGGCGGTCAGAGCCCTGGCAGAGCGGGCGGCTGAAGGCCAGATCTTTATGCCCCAGTGCGGACTGGCCCCGGGTTTTGTGGGCATTCTGGCGGCAGATATGGTGAAGCGTTTCGACAGCGTGGAGACCGTACGCATGCGCGTAGGAGCTTTGCCCATGTACCCGGCCAACCGGCTTAAATACAATCTTTCCTGGTCCACCGAAGGGTTGATCAATGAATACTGCAATCCTTGCGAAGCCATTGAAAACGGCAAACTGGTACAGCTGATGCCTTTGGAAGGCCTTGAACACCTGATGGTGGGCAGTGTGGAATACGAGGCTTTTAATACCTCCGGCGGTTTGGGCACCTTGTGCGAAACCCTGGACGGCAAAGTAAAAGAACTCAACTACAAAACCATGCGTTACCCCGGTCATCGTGAACTGATGATGTTCCTTACCCAAGACCTTGCCCTTGGCGATCCGGACAAACGCAGTCTGCTTAAATCCCTGCTGGAGGAGAACCTGCCTTTTACACAGCAGGATAATGTCATTATCAATGTGACGGTTACCGGGTACCAGGCCGGCCGGCTGACACAACTGACGGAAACCCGCAAAGTGGTGCATTGCGATCTGTATGGCGAACACTGGACCGCAATTCAGCTGGCGACATCGTCCGGCGTTTGTGCCGCAATGGATTTGTTTTTTGAAGGCGCGTTACCGGGCAGGGGCTTTGTTAAGCAGGAACAAGTTAGTCTCTCAGCATTCTTGCGCAATCGTTTTGGTTTTCATTTTGAAACGCCGGAGCGTAACGTTAACTGAGCACAGCAAAAGCCTGTAATCAGGCGAGGAAAGCCGTTAGTTCAACTGAGCAAGTCTTTTTTCATAAGGAGACGGATTATGTGGGAATCTCCACTGGCAGTGCTGGACAATTATCGTAACGGGCAGGGGCAGTATCCCGCTGCCGTTGTGGGTGGCATGGCTTTTTACGGTAAAAGCCATTATTCGGTGATCTCACCCATTGATGGTCAGCCGGCAGCGGCTGTGGGTACGGCGGAAGAGGAGCACCTGGCCGAAGCCGTGAGTATGGCTCATGAGTGTTTTCTTGCCTGGCGTAAAACCCCGGCTCCGAAGCGGGGGGACCTTGTGAGGGTGATGGGCGAGATTGCCCGTGAGCAAAAAGAAAACCTGGCACGTTTCATTACCCTGGAAGCTGGAAAAACACGGCAGGAAGCCTTGGGCGAAGTGCAGGAGCTGATCGATATCTGCGATTTTGCCTGTGGCCTGTCGCGGCAACTGTATGGCCTGACCATTGCCACTGAAAGACCGGATCACCGCATGATGGAGCAATGGCACCCGCTGGGTGTGGTGGGCATTATTACCGCTTTCAATTTTCCCATGGCGGTATGGGCATGGAATGCGGCACTGGCATTGGTGTGCGGTAATACTCTGGTGTGGAAGCCTTCAGAACAAACACCATTGTGTGCATTCGCCTGTCACCACCTGATTCAGCAGGCGCTGGAAAAACTGGGCTGGGAAGCGGAATTCCCCGGCCTGAGCAGTGTGGTGGTCGGGGGCAGGGAGATTGGCAAAGGCCTGGCAAATCATCGCCGGGTGCCACTGGTATCTGCCACCGGCTCTGTGCCCATGGGGCGCTCCGTGGCAAAAACTGTGGCGGAACGCCTGGGCCGCTGCCTGCTGGAACTGGGCGGGAACAACGGCATGGTGATCAGCGACCAGGCCAACCTGGATCTGGCTTTGAAGGCGACGGTGTTTTCTGCCATTGGTACCAGTGGCCAGCGGTGTACTTCGTTACGGCGTCTGTTTTTGCATGACGCTATTTATGACGAGTTTATCGCAAGAATGGTGGCGGCTTACGAAACCATTCGCATCGGCGATCCCCGGGATGATGCCAATCTGCTGGGGCCGCTGGTGAATGAAGCAGCCGCCGCTAAACTGGCGGATGCCATACAGCAGGTTAAAAATCAGGGCGGTCGCCTGCTTTACGGCGGTGACAGAATCACTGAAGGAGTACCCGGCGGCGTGTACGTAACCCCGGCCGTTGCGGAAGCGGATCCGGAAATGGGCATTGTGTTTGAAGAAACCTTTGCGCCGCTGTTATACGTAATGCGCTATCAGGATCTGGACGAAGCCATTCAATGGCACAACGCGGTGCCGCAGGGGTTATCGTCAGCAATTTTTACCGACAACCTGCAGGAGGCGGAACGTTTCCTTTCTGCGGCGGGTTCTGACTGCGGCATTATCAACGTGAATATCGGCACGTCCGGCGCCGAGATAGGCGGCGCCTTTGGTGGCGAAAAAGATACCGGTGGAGGCCGGGAATCAGGATCGGATGCCTGGAAGAATTACATGCGGCGCGCCACTAATACCATTAACTACGGTGGTGATATCCCGCTGGCTCAGGGTATCGAATTCAATCTTTAACGGGTTATGACTGAGTCAGCCTAAGCGGGGCTGGATTCCAGCAGGTTGTATTGCTGGGCTTTCAGCACCGCCTCCGTACGATTTTTAACGTACAGTTTGCTGTAGATATTCTTAAGGTGCCACTTCACCGTGGAGATATTGATATCACACTGGGATGCAATGGATTTGTTAGGCAGGCCCTGACATAACAGCACCAGAATCCGGTGTTCCGTGTGGGTCAGGGATTCAAACTCCAGGTTTTCCTCTTTTTGTGGTGTTGCCTTGCGTGGCTGTTTTTTCAGGCTGATTTTAAAATCCACCTGACCAAGGCTCTTCAGCAGATTCTCACTCACATCATGATCGATCAGGCCTTCCCGCTGGGCATAGTCAAAGAGTTCGCCAAAGCCGGTCACTTCATCAAACAGGGCCCGGATAATGCCGGTGTCTTGAGAAGTACGCAGGGCCTGATTCAGGTATTCGCAGGCTTCCTCGTGGTTTTCCCGGCCAAACTCCAGCACAGCGGTGCTGGACAGCAGCACTATGCGTAACAGGCTGTCGCGTTGCAGCAGGCAAACCTGACTCAGTTGGCCCAGTAAATTGCTGGCAGATTCAAACTCCTGCTGATGTAACGCCACCATCAGTTTGGTGCGCAAGGGAATATGGCCCACCGCCGGACAATAGCGGCTGTTGTAGTAACTGAGGGTCAGGTCCATGGTGTTCAGGGCGTCTTTGTCGGCATCCCCGGAACGGTACAGGTGAGTACGAATCTGCTCGTGGCGTATGGCGCTGCACCAGCGCTGATAACCGGCGGTATCGAGTTTATCGATCAGTTCGTCCAGCAGGCGGGTGGCGCAGTCGTAGCGTCGCTCCCAGATTTCAATCTTGATCAACACCAGGTAGCCATGCACCATAAATTCGGTAATAGCCGGTATGCCCAGTTTGGGCAGAGCGTGAGTTACCAGAGCGCGGGCTTCGTGCAAATCGTCCCGGTCGTAAAGCAGCATGGCTTTTACCATGGTCAGCACCGACAGGGCAGGGGAGTCTTCCAGTTCCACACATTCGTTGATGGATTTGTCGATACCCTTGATGGCGAGATCAAAGCGGCCTAATGCCCGGTCTGAGAGAGCGATCAGTACCGTGGATATGGCGTAGTTATACAGATCACTGCGTTCGGCGTTGGCCATTTTTGCTTTAACGGCAAAGAAACGGCACTTCTCGTAACGACCATTCATGAACAACAGAAACGCGTAAATATTGGTGATCATGTAGCGATAATCACTGGGGGCATCCAGATAATTTTTTACCCGCTCCATGGCTTCTGCGGAAATGGCGTTCAGATCATTCTCAAATATAAACTGCAACAGGCTCAGCACACGTGCATTGGTGGCGTAGCGCTTGATTTCGTCGCTGTCGTAATCAGAAAGAATCCGGTAACTGTTGGTTTCAAAGAATTCGCGGGCAATACGGGCCTGCTCGAATTTGCGTTCGCAAAGCAGCGCCCAGATGTAATCCATATAAAGTCGGGGATGATGGATCAGATCGGTTTCGGGGAGGGATTCCAGTACCCTGAGTGCTTTATCAGACTCGCCACGCGACACATGGTGAGTCACAAGATCGCTTGCTGTATTCACGGTATCAGATTGTCTGGTGGGCTTTCCGTCGGTGTAATTCGGATACATTGGGTAAGAAAGCTTGCCATCCAGTGCGCGGTGATATGAGTTCATAGGCCCGACTTTTTTGTACTTTTTGTTTAGCAGCACATTATTATTTTCTTTGATGTCGGACAAGTAATAAACGACGAATTGGGAGAATATTCACAAAATCATATCGTGCACTATACCTTTAGGTATAGATGGCCTGTTTCCTTGTAAGGTTACTTTTGTTTCAGTTTGTAAATTGGGTTTTCCGGATTGCGGGTGAAACAGGTTCAAATAAAAAGGCCATGAACCCGTTGGAGTTCATGGCCTTGTTCAGTGAGGATTTACACTATTTGCGAACGGGCAGCTCGTACCACTCGTTCTCTTCATCCCATGGGAAGAAGCCGTTCTCTACGTTTTCAAGACGACCAGCCAGCTCCGGGAAGTTACGCACCAGAACGCGGGTGAAAGTAACGTCGTCGATCCAGTCCAGGCCTTCCTGGGTGTAGGTTTCAGCCGTGTAGTCTTCGGTGAAGAAGCGGTCGGCCATCAGACGGCGGGAAGCCATGGCGATAAAGATCTGGAAGGAAGTTTCGCCGAAGCCGTAACCCGGTGGGCGGTAGCCTTCAGCAAAAGAACCGATCATCACGTCCAGTGCTTCAATGTCGTCGTTGTACAGGTCACGCATCTTTTCAGCCAGCTCGGTGTCTGGTGTGATGTCGGTGAAGTCGGTAACCGGCTTCAGACCAATCTGACGACGGAACTCGTTGTAGCGGGGAATGCCGCGCTCACGGTCACGAATGATGTCTACCGCGCCCAGGTCAGTCATGGGCACACCTTCCTCAAACGGGAAGTTCATCAGGAAGTCAGGATAGTTGTTCAGCTCCAGCAGACCGGGGTGAGTGCGACCGAAAGAGTACATCAGGTCAGACACACCATAGCTGTCGGTAACGGCAGTGGCGCCGGCAAAGCTGTGCTCGGGCAGCGTGGTAACACCCACTACCTGATCCGTGTCGGCATCGCGTACTTCAAAGTCGTCACGCAGCAGCGGGTGCATACGGTAAACGGCGGTGAATTCTTCGGTCAGGCTGAAGGGAACGCCTTCCAGCAGGGTAGGACCACCCATGATGCCGTCTGTAGCGGGATTACCCAGACGGGGGAAGTTGATGGGCAGCAGACCGCGCCAGTTGGAGAACATACCTTCTCTCAGGATGTCGTTCTTCAGGATGGCTGGTGTCCAGTCAACCGTGTGTATCTTGGCCATCAGAGCGGCGTTGATCAGACGTGCAGTCTGGAACAGTTGCTCGTCGTCCCAGCTTGGGTTGTTGGACTTGAGCATGTCAGCAATCTTGTTGTGTTCCAGCACGAACAGGGTGTGCATCAGTTCCAGGCCAACCCACCAGTTACGGTTAAAACCGGTGTCAGGAATACCTTTTTGCGGATCGATCGGCAGACGGCCATCAATCACGATCATTTTACCGTCAACAAAGCTACGCAGGCGGTTCTGGGTTTCCTGGTTGCTGCCGTAAATCTGTGAGCCATCCCACCAGGCAGTGTTTTCGTTAATAAATGTTTCGTCGTAATCGCTGGCGTGAGGTGAGGTATCCGCAGGAGTACGGCCAATCGGCATGGTGCCGTCGCCACTGTCGTGAGTATCGGTGTAATCAACAGGAACCTTGATCTGGTTGCTGTGGTCGCGCAAACTGTGTTCGAACCAGTCGTGGATCATGAACTGAATCCAGGAAGCGGCCAGGTAGTTCAGGAAGGGCACTTCGCGAATGCCTTCATCACGGGTCAGCAGTTCTTTACTGATTTCCCGCGGATTGGGTTCCAGCAGCTTTTCCGGCTCCATGAAAGAAGCGTCGGCCTGAATGTTGCGACCCATGCGCATACCGGACATCCCCATTGCCGGCAGGTCAAGGTCATTACAGCGGCCATCAGCGCTACGGTACATAATGTCTGCATCGGTACACTCAACGGTAGGCCAGTCCCCATCGGCGTAGGTGTCAAACAGATTGTTTTCGAACAGTTGGCAACGAATGTTGGCAAGCGTTAACAGACCTATCAGTGGTCCGAACACCCACCACTTCATATATGCGCTCATAGTGATCTCACTCTCTTTTGTAATTATTCCTGTGGTTAAAAAAAACGAGAGAAAAGTTACCCTAAACCTCGTTGTCTGTATGTTTCCACAAAAGTCCATGGTGATCCCCCGCCTTTGGTGGGGGAAAGGATGTTTCTTTGTGAACTTATGTATCTGAAGGGATCAAATAAATATCAATTGGATCATCCACTTAGCATTTTATTTGAGCCCATACTTTGGAAGGGTGTGCCCTGTCACAGAATCCGGTATTAATGTGATTTGATGACAGTAATTAACCACAGCCGATCCTGATCGGCTGCCATTTATTTTCGATGACTACAGGTAAACCAGGTGTTTTACTTTTGATTTGCTGGCATCAACCACTAAACAAAAATATAAAGGGTACCTTCTCATGAGACTTAAAAATGTTGCGCTGCTGACTCTTCTTCCTTCCATGCTGCTGGTGGGGTGCGGCGGCGAAGAGCGTCGTTCAACGACGGACAGTGCTGACTTGTCCGGTTTGTGGCGAACCACTTTAACCAGTGCACAAATAGGATTGGATGCCGACTCCAATATCAGTTATCTGCTGGAAGATTCCGGCGAAGGTCTGTTTATGACCAGTTGTATCAACCGCTCGCGCATTGAGCTGGATCGTCAGGGCGATACCATTGTGGGCTTGCCGGTGGGGGATACTACCGTGGTGAACAACGATACCATCCGCGGCTCCGGTGAGTTCGGTAATTCACGGGGTTCCAAAATGGCATTGCCGCTGGTGTTTGATATGGGCAGCCTGTCCATGCAGGGTTCCGGATTCGGTAACCGTAACTTTACCGATCTGTGCGTGATTTCGTCCGACGCCAAGGTGCTGGGGCAAACCACCTATGAAGAGTATTCCGCCGGCACCATCTATAACGGTGAAACCCTGGAATTCCGCATGCGCATTATGGGCAACATCGGCACGTCCACCTACAGCCTGGTTCGCGAGCCTGAATCCGGCGAAGCCAGTATCCTGATTCAGTCACAGGCACTGATTGATGTGTTCAATCGCACCGAAGTGGCATTACGTGACGGCACGGTAACCATTACCGAAGACAGCAATGTCTGGCTGAAGGGGAACTACAGTGGTGTCACCCCGGATGGCGTGCTCATGACCGGTGACTTTGAGCTGGAAAAACCATAGGTTAATCCGCGCAATCTCATAGTTGAACGTTTGCAGAGCGTTAAACGGAAAGGGAAGCTTCGGCTTCCCTTTTTTAGTCAAATCTTACATAGACGCCTGGCGCATAAAAGTGAAACGAAAATTTAAAAAACTTTGATAAGCGTCTGAAAAACAAAGGAATGCGCCTTGAATCCCGGCTGGCAGTCTATATACTCGCTTCGCGTTTCTGTTTTATGACAGGAGCCCGTGGATTATCTGTATTTATGACGAATAGTCGAATCTAAGGAAGATTTCTTATGTTGAAAAAACTTATTGCTGCGACCACTGTATCTGCCACTGTTCTGCTGACCGGTTGTGCTACTGGTCTGTCTCCTGTTGGTACTGGCCTGATCACCGACGTTAAAGGTCCTCTGGCTGCGACTGGCGAAGCCGGCACCAAAACCGGTAAAGCCTGCGCCAACACCATTCTTGGCCTGATCAACAAAGGCGACGCTTCCATTGAAGCCGCCAAAAAAGACGGTGGTATTTCTGTCGTAGCTACTGCTGACTACCACACCAAAGGTTTCTACCCGTTCTTCGGTGACACCTGCGTGCACGTCACAGGCAAGTAATCTTTTACTCTTATCATAGAGAGTAACTGAGTTGTCCGGAGAGCCGTCGCAAGACGGCTCTCGTCGTTTTACCCGGTGAAAACGCAAGTATGGCTCTGGCGTCATACATCTGACATAATGGTACGGTAGTATCAAAAAATAATAATGCTATAAATTTGGGGCTACCTCTATGTCTTTTTCCCGCCGCACCTTTTTGAAAGGGGCTGCCGGTACGGCTGGTGTTGCCAGTCTGCCTGTGTTGCCCGGCTGCGTTGCTGCTGCCGATAATCCCTTCACCCATGGTGTTGCCAGTGGCGACCCGCTGACTGACCGGGTGATTCTCTGGACCCGTGTCACGCCATTTACCCCCGCCGGTGTTCCTGCTACGCCGGATGAATACCCGGAACTGATCAGCTATCGCTGGCTGATTGCAGAGGATCCGGATTTGTTATCGGTGGTTCAGGAAGGCGAGGGTGAAACCTCCCGCGATCGCGACTTTACGGTAAAGATTGATCCTGATGGCCTGCAACCCGGCACCACCTATTATTACCGGTTTGAATCCCAGGGCTGGGCATCCCCCACGGGCCGCACCAAAACCCTGCCGGAAGGCCATGTGGAGCGATTGCGTATTGCCTTTACGTCCTGCTCCAACTGGGAAGGCGGCTATTTCAATGTTTACGGCGCCATTGCCCGGCGTGAAGACCTGGATGCAGTGCTGCATCTGGGGGATTACATTTATGAATACGGCGCCGGTGGGTATGGCAGTAATGCCGATGCCCGATCCCATAAACCGGCCCACGAAATCCTGACTCTGGAAGATTACCGGGAAAGGCACGCCCAGTATAAAACCGATGAATATCTGCAAGAGGCTCATCGCCAGCACCCCTTTATTACCGTTTGGGATGATCACGAATCAGCCAACGACAGCTATGCCGAAGGCGCAGAAAATCATACCGAAGTAGTAGAAGGCAACTGGTTTGACCGGCGCTCAGCGGCCGTTAAAGCCTATTTCGAATGGATGCCTATCCGCGAGCAGGGCGTTGATGGTTATGGCGACCAGCTGATATACCGGGATTTTCGCTTTGGCGACCTGATTGACCTGATGATGCTGGATACACGCCTGTACAGCCGTTCCGAACAGGGTGCGATAGGCGATCTTGGGGTGTTGCTGGATCCGGATCACAAGCTGCTGGGTGATTCCCAGGAAGCCTGGCTGTTTGACCGGCTGCTGACTTCGCAACAGGATGGCGTGCGCTGGCGTGTGCTGGGGCAGCAGGTGATGATGGCACAACTGGCCGCGGGTGCCATCGGTTTCAATATGGACCAGTGGGATGGTTATCCGTTATGCCGGGAGCGCCTGTTCAATCATGTGGTGGACAACCAGATCGATAACTTTGTGGTGCTCACCGGTGATATTCACTCGTCCTGGGCCAATGATCTGGCCCCGGAACCCTTTAATACCTCCCTGTATGACCGCACTACCGGCGCCGGTGCCATTGGTGTGGAATTTGTTACTCCAGGGGTATCCAGCCCGGGGATCGAGGATTACTACCTGGCTTTTGCGGCCTCGCTGGCATTAAAGCGATCTTTGCCCCATATGCAGATGGTGGATTTCTTCCACCGGGGTTATGTATTGCTGGATATCAATCACTATCGGATTCAGGCGGAATGGCACTGGGTGCGTTCTGTAAAACGCAAACACGATATCAGCTTTTTTGCCCGCGCGTTCCAGACCTGGAGTGGCCGCCCGGCACTGGTGCAGGAGTTTGTTAAAACGGAACCTCGCCACGATGCACCTGCACTGGCGCCCAAACTGAGCGACGCGCAACGGCGTTTAACCTGATTTCAGGGAAAAATTGTTCACAAGCGGGGAGAGGGTTTATCATTCGGTAAACCCTTTTCATTAAGCGCTACCACATGAAGCCACTCCAGGAACCCGGCGCCATTCCGCTCAACTCCAAAGGGCAGGGCGTTCGCTTTTCTCTTTATTCCTCCACCGCCCGTGCCGTCAAGGTTGCCGTGTTTGATCCGGCGCTGGCGCGCCTCAAGGGTATTTTTGCCCTGCTTAAAACCCATAACGAATGCTGGTCTGCCGAAGTAAACTGCGCTGAAGCGGGTGACTATTATGTGTTTCATGTGGCCCACACCCATGAGATTCGTGTTGGCCATTACTATAACGCCCGCCATGGATTAACGGATCCCTATGCCCGCGAGCTGGTGGCTACCGGTGGCCAGTGCGGTATGCCGGAGTTGGTCAGCGTTGTCCGGGAGCCGTTAAGTGCGGTCCCGCAGGAAAGCAAACCGTCTGTTCCCTGGCGCGACACAGTGATTTACGAGGCCCATGTGAAAGGCCTTACCCAGCTCTGTGATGACATTGAGCCGGCGTTACGTGGCAAATACCTGGGCGTGTGCCAGCCACCGGTGATCGAGCACCTGAAATCCTTGGGAATCACCACCCTGGAGCTGATGCCCTGTCAGGCCATGATGGATGAGCTGTGGCTGCAACGCAAAGGGCTTACCAATTACTGGGGCTATAACCCGGTGGCTATGATGGCCCCAACGTCCCGCTACGCTGTTGAGGATCCGGTAACCGAGTTCCGTACCATGGTGGATACCCTTCATGGGGCAGGTATCGAAGTGGTGGTGGATCTGGTATTCAACCATTCCGCAGAAGGCGATTCCACCGGCCCCGTGGTGTCATTCAAAGGCATTGATGTGGCCGGCTATTACCTGATAAACGATCGCCACAAGGAACCTTTTGTTAATTACACTGGTTGCGGCAACAGTTTTAACGCCATGAACCCGCGGGTGATTCAGTTGTGGATGGACACGCTGCGGCTGTGGTATCGGGAACTGGGCGTTGACGGTTTTCGTTTTGATCTGGGAGTAACGCTGGGCCGGCAGGGCGAACATTTTCTGACAAATCACCCTTTCTTTATTGCCATGGAACAGGATCCGGAACTGCGCCATGCAAAAATCATTATGGAACCCTGGGATCTGGGGCCCAACGGATATCAGGTTGGCAAGTTTCCAACGACGTTTGCCGAATGGAACGGCAGCTTCCGGGATACGGTACGCACGTATATTCGCGGTGATGGCGGTACCCTGCAGGAATTTGCCACCCAGTTTGTGGCCTCGTTCGACAAGCACTTCCAGGAAAAGGACCGAGGCGAATCCTCTGTTAACTTTATCACCGCCCATGATGGCTTTACGCTTCAGGATCTTGTCAGCTACCAGGACAAACACAACGAAGCTAATGGGGAAAACAACAGGGATGGCTGCCATGAAAACCACAGCCGCAATTACGGTGAAGAGGGTGATTCCGACAATCCCGACGTGTTGAAAATGCGTCTGGCACAGAAGCGCAATTTTTTAACGGTGCTGGCGTTGGCCAAGGGCATTCCCATGCTGCTGATGGGCGATGAAATGGGGCGCACCCAGAAAGGTAACAACAATGCCTATTGCCAGGATAATGAATTAAGCTGGTTTAACTGGCAGACAGATAAACAGCGGGATCTTCGCGGGCTCTGGCGCACCCTGACAACCCTGCGCAAAGCCCATTGCTGGATACATCAACCGGCAACCCGGATTCACTGGTATCGGCCCGATGGAAAATTCATGGCGCAAAGCGATTGGGAAAAATGGTATGCCCGAAGTGTGGGGTGCCATTTTCACGGCGCCGGTGGTAAAACCCTTTTTATAATATTTAACATGCACCATGGTGAAATTGAATACCAGCTGCCACATACTGCCACGGATGATACTTTTGAATATCGGCTGTTGCTGGATACCGCACGCTTTCAGGACAGCCAGGAATCTGCTGAAAGCTCCGTGGAACCCAAAATGGTCCGGAGTTATCTGGCTTCATCCCACTCTATCAGCCTGTTCGTCGGGTTGGGCCAAGTCCCGAAAGGAGTACCGAAAGAAGCCCCGAAAGAAGTCCCGAAAAACGCAACACCAAGCACCAATGCATCACAAAGAAATACTAAGGGAGACTTATGATTATGTTTAAGAAAGCCGCCGCCAGATTCATCGTCACTGCCATCACTTTTCTTTTTACCCTGAGTGCCCATGCCGATCTGGTAGGTACCTGGCAGGTAACCCAGGGGCAACCGGTAAAAGTCTACTACCAGGACGATGATCATTTGCGTATGGATGTGGGTAACGATACCTATCTGCTGATTATCGGGGACAAGGCCTATACCGTGATGAATCAGGGTGGCCAGAAAATGGTAATGGATATGGCGGCTATGGGTGGCGCCATGAAAGCCTTTGGTGGCGCGGCCATGCAACAGGCTGAAACTAGAGCACAATCCTATGATCCGGCTTCGGTTGCCTATGGCAAAACCGGTAAAAAGGAAACCATAGCGGGCTACGAAGGCGAACTGTATGAAGTGAGCGTGAAAGGCCCCAATGGTCTGGAAAAATATGAGTTTGTTGCCAGCCGGAACAAGGATGTGATTCAGCTTCAGAAAGCCTTTCAAATGATTGGCGAGCGCATGGCCAAAACACTGATGAGCAAGGATACCCTGGCCGGCTTTAACCGGGCTGCGGAAATGGCAGAAAGCCAGAATATTGGTGGCATGCTACGTTACGGCAATGACATGGTATTGAAATCACTCGAAAAAAAGGACCTTCCTGCTGACATGTTTCTGCTGCCCAAGGATGCAATACAAATGACCATACCATCCTTCGGCCGCTAAGCCGTTCGTTGGTGAGTGCCTTGGGGTCGCAGGTTCTGAAACTGTGTCTATAATTAATTGATGCACAGTTATTGACCAACATGAGGTGTCGCTCCCATGCCAGAATTCAAAGAGGTCTCTCCTGATGACTTCCTTACCTTTTCCCGTGAACAACCGTCCTACGTGGCTATTGAACAGGCACTGATAGAACTGGGTGGTGGTGGAAACCAGGGCGTGGAGTACAAGAAGGAAGCACTGAGTGCAGCAGGCTGGAATTATGGCAAGCTGGTGTCTTACGGGGCTCATGCCGGAAAGGCGGCGGACGTTTTCAACAAGATTCGTGAAGCGCTGGCGCAAACGGAAGACAGCAGCGAAATGCTGGATCGACTTAAACAGTAAAGCATTCGCTCAGGCAGTAAACAAACCTCAGGTGACTCGTGTCCCCGGTGCGGGTTTATTCTCCACCGGGGATTTTTATGTCTACATTAACGCTCCGATTGACAGTTACCGCCCCCTGAATTGGCCTCTTGCTGTTAACGCACTGTGATAGACTGCGTTTCTTCGTAGTTATTATAGTAGTTATTATGCCGCATCAGGCATTGGGGGATTTAGCGTGTTAAACAGGATTATTGATATATCCACATCCGTACTGGCGTCTACCGCCCGTGGCTGGAAAGGCAGTTATGGCAGCAAATCTGTGGTGCAACCGGAAAAGCCCATCCGGCTTTATGACCGTGAAAACTGCCCGGAATGCCGACTGGCACGGGAAGCGCTCACCGAGCTGAATCTGGATGTGGAAATTTATCCCTGCCCGGAAGGTGGTCATCGGTTTCTGGACACCGCCATGGAAGAATCCAATCAGGAAGGGGTGCCTTTGCTGATTGATGACAACACCGGTGAAAAAGTGGTTGGGGCCCACGGCATTGCCACTTATCTGTTCCGCCAGTACAAGCATGCACCGGCACCGGACCGCCTCAAAGGCGAAGGGCTGTCGTTGCTGACATCCCGTTTGGCATCGGCAACCCGCAACCACCAGGGCGAAAAGGTTCGCCCCGCAAAAACCGCACAGCAGTTGTTAACCCTGTACAGTTTTGAATCCAGCCCCTATTCGCGACCGGTCAGGGAAAGGTTATGTGAATACGAGCTGCCTTACCGGCTGGTGAATCTGGGCAAACAGCAACTGGCAGACGTAGGGCCTGCAAACGCGCGCTTGTCGCTAAAACCCTACAGGCCGCTGGAAAACACCAAGCGCTGGGATTTCTGGAAAGAGCACGGCAACGTACAAGTGCCTTATCTGATTGATCCCAACACCAATACCAGCCTGTTTGAATCACAGGACATACTGGATTACCTTGACCGTACCTATGGTAATAAAGGTCAGGGTTGAGAATGACCTGCACCCAGTGCAAAATCCAGCAAGGGTGGCAATACAAGATTCTGACGATGCCCCGGGGTATCGTTCGCGGCGGTGAGGATATCAAAATGGTTGTATCCCTCCGCCAGCACCAGAATCCGGTTGGGTTCCCGATCTGAATAGGCGAAGCTTTCAGTGCCGACAATCTCAATCAGGGGCACTTGTCTGGCGGCTTTATAGTGCCAGAATGGTAATCCTTCAATCACCTCCGGCTGACGTAACATGCCAAGGTCCATACTCATTCGCTGCGGCATATACCATTCGGTAAAACTGGTTTTACCGGTGTAGGCGATTCTGGCTACCTGGTTAATGTCCGAGACTTCTTCCAGATAATGGGTAAAAACTTCGTTACCACTTTGTGATTCATACAGGGTATCGGCACTGTTACCGATCTCGTCATAATTGGCCCAGCGATACAAGGGCCCGTTGCCGAAACTGTCTTTGTCGGGGCCGGCGTTTGTGGGTATAAACAATTCCGCATCCGTCAGCAGAAAGCCCAGAAACTCATCCACTGACGCAGCCAGATTTTTAATGGTGTCGTTGGTGGGAAAGGATTTGGGTTTAACAGGGCCGCCTGATAAAAATCCCATGCTGCCCTGCAAAATGGTGATTGGCATGAAGTCATCGTCCAGAATCACGCCCAGCAAGGCTTCGTTGGTATAACGATAATCAAAAATGCCGGGGCTGTTGGTGATGAAGTTTAACGTATCTTTACTGTGGATCAGCCGTAGCAGCAGGTTGGGCCCCCTGCCCAGTGCAAAATCCTGCAACAGGGTGGCTTCCTGATCCGGCGACTGGTGTGCCAGCATTCCCACCAGTTCCACCAGCATAAAAGTTTCCGGTGTGGCGCCCGGTAAACGGCTCACCCGGGGCTGCAGCCCCAGTTCCATCTGGTGTACCGCAAACCGGTAATTTTTATTGGCTTCGTTGTCAGGATTTGCCTGTAAACCCTCGCTGCCATAAATCATAAAGGGGTCCAGCGCCGGGTCTTTGGGGGTAATGCTGATATCCAGGCGCACAAAACCCGCGGCCTGTCGGTAACCGGCATCGTCCGTGGTTTGCGGATTGCCATCAAAATCCCAACCCATAAAAGCCGATGTCAGATTGCCCCCCAGGGAGTGGCCGCCGATAAAAAGTTTCTGGCGGCGTTCCTGCGGGTCCGGATAAATATGTTGGGCAACGGTCAGCATGTCTTCCAGCACCCGTGCCAGGCCAAACTCGGTCAGAAAAGGCAGATCCCGATCGCGGTAAAAACCCTGGAAAGACCGGTCTTCAATGGGGCTGTCTTCGTAATAGTAGGCTCTGGCGTCCAGAACGTTGCCGGTCGCTTCAGCCAGGTCCAGTCCGCGGCTGTCCACCAGGCACTGGTTGCGCCGTTCCAGCGTTACCACGTGCAGGTTGGCGCCCCGTTGGCGTTCGGCATCATACACCAGCTGTTCTGCCAGATAAGTGAGCACGTTGGCCCCCGCCTGCATGCCGGGAATCAGCATGATCACGGCATCCGCCTGGGCAAACGGCGGATTGGCGCCTTGTTGGCGAGGGTAGAAATGGTTGTAACGCAGTGCCTGGCATTCAGCTGGCATGTTCAATTCCAGCGGCGCCGGCAGTTCAACGTATTCACGGGCCACCGCTGTGTCCACATCCTGCTGGGTGAATGTTCTGGGGGCGGGATCTCCGGCGGCTTCCGGGACTTCTCCGGCGGGTGAATAGCAGCCCTGCAGGGCAATACACCCCATCAGGATGGTGAAAACCTTTCTCATTATTGTTATTCCCTGTTAATAACGGCTCAAGTAGGGTGAACAGGCGCTAAGTGTCACCATTGGCCGGCCCACTGCCAAGAGTAAAAAAAGGCCAGTTTTAACCGGGTTTCAGGGCGCAAGCGGCTAACCGGAGAGAAAATGAGCGGTTGTTGTTCTGTTTTTCGGGGGTTATATTAGGCCAAAAAGTGTATTTAAAGGCCAGCCAGATGCTGATAAATCCCAAAGAACCGATTCTGCTTGTTCATCATTATCCCAGGGCGCTGGTGTCTTTAATGGTGGAGCAGGGGGTGGAACGCTCAGCGATTCTGGCGGGTTCCCAGGTATCGCCGACAGTGTTCGATGAGCCTGACAGCACCATTTCCTATGCCCAGTACGGGGTGATGATACTCAATGCCCTGCGGCTTTTTCCTGGCGACAGCCTGGGACTGGCCTTTGGCAAGTACCTGCACATCACTCAGCACGGCATGCTGGGGGTGGCGGTAATGACAGCCGATACACTGCGGGAATCCATCGCGATTATGGAAAAGTATTACCGCTTGCTGTCGCCCATTGTCACCATCAAATCGTCTGTTCAGGGGAATGAATGCATTGTAAAGGCCGAGGAATCCTGGAATATGGGGCCCTTGCAGGTACTGGCCATGGAAACCTTCTTTTCCGGTCTGTATCAGAATTGCGGTTTTATATTGGGGGAGTTGCCACCGGCTGCCTTCTATTTTCGGCACTCTGCGCCCCATTATGTTGCCCAATACCGGGAGGTGTTTGGTGACCAATGTCATTTCGATTGTGCAGCAGATCAAATAGTATTGGCAAAACACTGGCTGGATCAGCCATTGCGCTGGCGCAACCCGGTGACTTGCCGGCAGGCACTGACGTTTTGTGATCAGCAGCTGGAGCGTATCACAGGGCACGAAAGCCTGCTGGTGAAACTGAAAAACCTGCCGGTGGTGAGCGAGGGTAAAACCCTGCCACTGGATGAAGCAGCAGATGCCCTGCATATGAGTGGCCGCAGCCTGCGCCGCCATTTGCGGGATCTGAATACCAGCTACCAGCAGGTGACTGATCGACTCAAAGCGGAAATGGCCGAGCAACTATTGCGGGACCGTTCCCGCTCGGTAGCGGATATTGCGCTTAATCTGGGGTTTGGAGACGTCGCCAACTTTCGCAAGGCCTTCAAGCGCTGGCTGGGTAAAACCCCCAGCGAATACCGCAAAGGATTAGGGCCTGTTCATACTAATTAAAGTTCAGGAGTTGAAAATGCTGACATGGGATGAGTTTCCCAGGGTGAACCTGGGATTTATGGATCATGATCACGAAGAATGTGTGGCGTTGCTGGGGGCAACTCTGGGACTGATCGAAGATGACAACGCGACGGAAGCCGCGATTGATGAGCAGCTCGGTTCCCTGGGTGAGCATCTGAAAGCCCACTTTTCCCGGGAAGAAACCGCCATGGAAGAAACCGGGTTCCCGCCTTACTATGTACACAAAACCGAACACGACAGTGTGCTGCAACAGTTTCAGCAGGCCTTGCGTGAATGGCAGCAGGGCAGGGACCGGGCCGTACTGAAACGTTTTATCGGTATGAGTTTTGTTAACTGGCTGGAGACTCACGCCCTGACCATGGATATGGTAACGGCACAACATATACAAAAAGTTCGTGGCTGACTGGAATTCAGCTACCCTTGTTTGGTATATAATGCCATCTCATTTATTAAACTGACGCAAGACTTGGGGATAGCAGCCTGTGGCAGCCAAGAAAAAATCAACGAATCACGTACTGAAATACAAGGGCATTCAAGCCTTCAGATCCTCCCATCCGGATATCAAAAAACTCAAACGCAAGAACGAAGAGCCTTCCATTCACGGTAACAAGATCTGGGATTCCAGTTATGTGCTGATGGATTTTCTGCGCCGGTTTCCGCCAGGCGATGGCCTGGTAGCACTGGATGTGGGTTGTGGCTGGGGCGTACTGAGCTGTTTTCTGGCCAAAGAGTTTGAAGCCGGTGTGATTGGTCTGGATGCCGATGAAGCGGTAAAACCCTATTTTGAATACCATGCCGAAAAGAACGACGTTCCCCTGAGCTTCAGCGTGGGCACCATGCAGTCACTGAAAAAGAAAGTGCTCAAGGATGTGAATATGATCGTGGGGGCGGATATCTGCTTCTGGGATGAGTTGGGTGCTGACTGGCGCAAACTGATCAAGCGGGCCCTGGATTCCGGGGTAGAACAGATTTATCTGGCAGATCCCGGCCGCAGCCCATTCTGGGAACTGGTGGAGCACTGCGAGAAAAAATACGGCGCCGAAGTCTGGAGCCACGATATTAAAAAGCCCTTCAAAAGCGAAAAGTATATTCTTGAGATCACTGCCTGATCCGGGTGGCAGGGGGCCTGTTTCTTCAGGCTCCCTGCTAACATTGCGATCGCTTGAAAATCTTCTTGTCAGGCTTCTTTTTCAGACCTAGTCATAGCGTAAATTGTAAACCAGTCCGAAATAACGGGGATCGCCTGCTCTGGCCAGACGCTGGGTATTGTCGTTAAAGAACTGGGTTTCGTATTCTTCGTCCAGCAGGTTTTTGGCTACCAGGGCCACTGACCAGTCATAACGGTCATAAATCAGCTGTGAATCTACCGTAATCCGTGAAGGTAGCTGCTGGTCCGGGTTATTGGTCACATCATTGTAATGTTCATCCTGATAGGCGATATCCCACTCCCAGCGGGTGTATTCCGACAAGCGGTAGCTAAACCCCAGGTTGGCGGACAGTTCCGGCGCAAATGCAAACTGATTCCCTGTCAGGTCCTCACCTCTGCTGCTGAATTCGGTAAACTCGGTTTTTACCATGCCCACACCCAGTTGCATATCCAGGTTGGGGGTTACCCGGGCCAGCATATCCACTTCAAAACCTTTCAATTCCGCTTCACCGGCATTCACGGTATCAAAATCATACTGGTTGCCGGATTCGCCGAACACCGGTACCTGCATTTCTTTCCAGTCCGTATAGAACAGATTGGCGTTCAACGTGATAACACCATTCAGCCACTGGCTGCGAAAAGTGAGCTCGTAGTTCTGGGTGTATTCGGGGTCAAACTCATTGACCTGAAGGGTAATGGGGTTACGCTGCACGCCACCGGCACGATAGGCTTTCTGCACGACAAAACCAATGGTTTTGTCGGGATCTATCTGGTAGCTGATCGCCGCCTTGGGGAGAAACGCGCTGAATTCCGTGTCGTTGTCGCTGTTGGATTCCGGCAGGTAGTCAATGGTAAAGGCCGGGATCTGCTTGGCAAAGAGGGTGGTGCGGGCACTGGCGGTCTGGTCAATGCTTTCTTCGTCGTAGCGAAAGCCGAAACTGGTGGTCCAGCGATCCGTCAGTTCAATATCCAGTTCGCTGTAAAAGGCACTGTTGGTAATTTCTTTGTCATAGGTTTGTAACGGATTCAGTGTCAGGGAATTGCTGGCCACAAAATCAATCACCGGGCCTACGTTAAACGGCAACTGATTAATTATTTCATTAATGGCATCGGGTAGTTCTTCCAGAGCGGTTTCCACATCGATGACCCGGCTGATGGGCAGAGTAACATCCTGATCATAGTGGCTGTTTATGCGGGTGTAATACACACCGGCCACACCCTTCAGGCCGTTCTGGTTATCAAACCCCAGTTTCAGTTCCTGTGAGAGGCTACGGTCATTGGTTTCCAGCAGAAACAGGTTGCCTTCCAGCTCGCTGTAATCCGTATCTTCCTTGCGATCAAAGTCGTGACGATAGTAGGTGGTAACGCTTTCCAGCCAGAAAAAGTCATTCAGATACCAGGTGCCTTTCAAATGGGTAATGTTGTGTTCGCTACCCTGGTCTGCTTCGGCATCGGAGGTTGATATCCGTTTTCCCGGAAAGTCATCGGCATTGATCAGGTCGGCGCCCGCGGTACGTTCCGCATAATTGTGACCAAGCACCAGGGTCAGATCCTGACTGGCTTGCCACTTCAGCTTGGCCCGTAAATTATCGAAAGTCTCGCCGTTATAGCTGTCGTCTTTGCGGGTGGTGTTGTTGATATAGCCCTTTTTTTCTTCGTGCTCTGCGGTTACCCGCAGCGCCAGGCTGTCGCCAACCAGCACCAGGTTTTTGGCAAAGGCGAGGCCGGTATGGTTGTTCTGGCCTACGCGGGCGCGGATTTTGGTTTCATCATAAAACACCGGATCCATGGTGGTAATGGAAACCGCTCCGGTCAAGGCATTGCGGCCTTGCTGGGTGGACTGGGCACCACGAAACACTTCCACCTGGGCGATATCAAAGGTGCTTTCCGGGCCATAAATGCTGGAGATAATGGTGGGTAAGGCGGCACCGTCAATGGTGATGTTAATCAGCCCGTTGGTGCCGTCATCAGAACCGCCACCCACGCCGTACTGGGTAACACCGCGGATTGCAAAGCCCTTGTCGCCGAAAACGGAATTAACGTTGGGCATTTTATTTACCAGATCATACAGATCCGTGTCGGAGCCCTGTTCCAGTTCCAGGCCGGTGATAACAGATACACTGGTCTGGGTGTCCTGCAGGGAACGATCCTGAAGCTCCCCCACAACGGTAATGGTATCCAGGCTGTCAATCTTGTTGCCGGCATTGGCGTATACGCCATCAGAAGCCACTGTTAAACCTGTCAACGCCACGGTAAAACCCGGAATGGCGCGAACTGCTTTATAAAAATACACGAATATACTCCTGAAAGAATACGGCTCTAACTTGCTGCAACTGTTTGTGACCGTGGGCTGGAAAAAGCCTGCGTGGTTTTTAACAGCAGGTAGTCCACCAGTAAGGTCAGGGCGGTCATTACGGGCATCATCAGCAACACTTCTATGGTGCTGAGAGTGTGATACCCGACAACGCCCATTCCCCAGAAAATCAGGGTCCACTGAATAAAATAAATAGTGGTTACCCGGGAACTCAGGTAAAGCGCACAGCGCCGGAACCAGGCCTTATGGTGCAGTGGACGGGTAAGAACACGAGAATACAGGTAGAAGAAACACAGACTGGCACCTACTGCCAACAGGGCACCGCCAGGGCCGGCATGGAAAAAGTCGTTAAAGTGGTATTCCCAGTCGTAACTACACAGGCCAGCGCCTATCGCCAGGGTTGCAGGGCCGATCATCAGTATGGCGCGATACAGGCCTTTTTCACCAGCGTTTGCATCCAGAAAATACCGGCCAAGAAACATGCCGATAAAGATATTGGAAATCCAGGGAAACACCGGAAAATACACATTCCATTGCGTGCCCACCATCAGATCAAACAGGTAGTCGATACCCCCAATGCCGGGGCGGTACCCTTTTACCAGAGTGTAAATAGCGATGGAAAGTAAACCGAGCAACAGATAGGTCCACTTGCTGCTGGTGAAGTGCCGCACCAGGCCGACAATCGCAAAGGATATGCCGGCCATTTGCAGAATATCGCCGGTCTGTACCAGATAAATGAGTTGCGAACTGCTGAGTGGTGATTCCCAGCCATAGGCATCAATAAAGCTTTCCGGCATGGTGCCAAACAGCTTGATAGGCACAATAAACTTGAAAAAGTTCAGCGCGTATCCGGCTATCAGCAAGAGTGCGGCTCGTTTCAGCGCATAGCCCAGTGACTGGTGCCGGGTGACAATAAAAGAAAAGCCCATGGTCATCAAAAACGCACCGGTGGCCTGGCCAATGGTGTGTACCACGCTGCCAAACCCGGATTCGTACTGCACATCCGATGCGGCATACATCCACAGGGTGTGCACAGCGGCGAGCATTAAAGCTGCCGTGCCGCGGGCCAGGTCAATATCGAAAACGCGCTGTTGGCTGGAGTTGATGGGAGTATTCATGGATTTACCTTTGGCTACCTTGGCGGAAGGGGGCAATGGGGTTTTGCAGTACGCCCGCAAACTGCAACAGTTTGGACGGGTCTGTCAGATCAATCATTTGCTGGTTGTTGGCCAGTTGCAGTCGGTTAAGGCAGGACAGTGAGAAAGTGTCCTTGAACAGGTCGTGTTGCTGGTACTTTGCGGCAAACTCTGGGTGAGCGTCCTGGTAGTCCTGTACGCAGCGGGCTACCAGCTCCCAGAAGCTTTCCGGCTGGTAATCGGAGTCCTCGAACAGGATCGCCGTAAGGAACCGGAAAAAGCAGTCAAACACATCCATAAAGAAGGACAGCAACTCAAAGTCTTCGGGAACCGTTACCGCAATCCGTTTTACCTGCTCGGGCAGTTCGCAATCGGTATTCAGCAGGCAGATTTCCTCACCGATATCCTTCATGAACACCCTGACCGGTACGTTGTTCTTCATCACCAGAATCAGGTTTTCGCCGTGGGGCATGTACACCAGGCTGTATTTGAAATAGCAGTGCAGCAGGGGTGTCAGGTAAGCTTTCAAATAGGATTGAATCCATTGATCCGTATCCAGCGGCGAAGCGGCAATCAGCTCTGTTACCAGCGCTTTACCAGCGGGATCCACATGGAGCAGAGCCGCCATGGTCATGAGTTTTTCGTCGGGTTCAATCAGCTTCATGGGCGATTCCCGCCACAAACCCGCCAGCATTTTTTTGTAAGGGCTGTCGCCCACCAGGTCGTTTTCGTAGGTAGGGTTGCTGTAACCAACGGATGCAATTTCCCGCAGTATGCCAAAACCGTTAGCCTGCAGATCCTGATCCTTGCTGATGAGGTCGTACAACCAGTCGTTAATGGCCGGGGTGACTTTCATGTAAGCCGCAGACAGGCCGCGCATAAAGCCCATATTCAAAACGGACAGGGCGGTTTTAACGTAAAACTTTTCCGGGTTGCTGCGGTTAAAGAAAGTACGTATGGACTGCTGGGCCTGATAGGCGTCATCGGAATAGCCCAGGCAGACGATGTGGCAGGTAGCAATATCGGCGGCATACACGTGGGCCAGTTTGTTGTACCACTGCCAGGGGTGAATCGGCATCAGAAGGTAGTCGTCCGGGTTCAGGCCCTTGTCCTGCAGCTGGCGATTGAATTCCGCCAGGGTGGTGGGATCAAATTCCTGATCCAGCAGTTGCTGATAACTCATGTCCTGCCCGGCAGAAAAGGTAGCGCGATCCTTGTGAGCTGCCACCCAGATCAGCCGTACCGGTGCACCTGCCTCGGGAACATAGTGAGGAAAATCATTGGCATCAAATCCGATCCGGCCATTGTTGGCAATAAAACCCGGGTGGCCTTCGGTCATGGCGGCTTCAATGGTCTGAAAATCAGCGCTTGCCAGTTGTGATGAGGGCAACCAGTCGCAGCTGTGTTTGTACGCACTGCTGTATAGGGTGGCGGAAATCTCTTCCAGATAGGTGGGCAGCTGTTTCTGGCTGATGCCCATGGTTTGACTGAATTCAATCACAAACGCCAGTGCATCCAGCGGTGCTTCAGCGCCGCTTTTCAGCTTTTTGATGGAGTCTGTTTCAATCAGCCAGTGTTCCAGGGGCAACAGGCAGGCGTCAAACTCGTAGGCAACGTTCTCGTCGTCGCTCTGGATACGGTAATGGCCGCCGGCATCCCCTCGGGTTACCAGCGACGGAGTGAGGATGCGTTCATGAGACAGTTCTGTTAAACACTTGCGGATCAGCAGCCGGTTGACCCGGGCCCAGACATTCTCGGAATCCAGTGGCGATACTGCCAGCTCCGGTTGCGACAAACGCTGCAGTTGGTCAGTCTGGTTTTGCGATGCCAGCGCCAGTTGAAACTGCTCACGGGTACAGAATGCCAGCCAGGCTGACTTGTCGCCCATCTGGATAACGCGCTCATGGCGAAAGCCGTATTTGCGATTCAACCGATGAATTTTATGATTGCGGATATCGGGCTCCACCACAATCCGTTTAATCTCATCACGGGTAAACAAGTAGGCCATCAAGGCGTGGAATACACTGCTGGTAAAACCATGCACCGGCTGTTCGCCCGGTGCCACCAGAATATGCATGCCCAGGTCACCCTCGCGGGGCGAGTAGGTTTCGCCCACCGGTTCATGACGAGGATCATACAGCTCGATGAGAAAACAGGGCTTGTCCTGATGAAAACCCAGGTAACATTCGTGGTGTTCGCTGGCGTTCATGTCATCGTAGAACTTTGCTACTTCATCCCGGGAGAGATCGCCCATCATCCAGAAACCGGCGTAGGGTGCGCTGGTCCAGCTGTGCACCAGTTCCGCCTGTTCGGTGCCGTCAAAGGATCTGATGCTGAAGGTACCCAACGCGTCTGTGTGAGTGTAAACGGTACGCTGACTCATGCTGACTGAGGCTCCTTGTTAATAGCGTCGCCGGCAGTTTGCTGTTGCTGGTGGCGAACCTGCCCGCGGAAAAAATACAGAAAAACAATACTGGTGCAGACAAAACCGGCCAATGACACCCAGAAAGGCATTTGCAGACTGAATCGGGATACCAGGGAGCCCACACTGAAAGAGGCCAGTAATACGCCGATGTTCTGGAACAGGTGGATTTTGCTGAAATCGATGGCGTAGTCATCCTTGTGACTCAGTTCGAACATCACTACTTCCAGCCGCACCGTGATCTGGAACATGGCCCAGCCAAACACGCAGCGGCCAAGCACTACCGCTAGCGGTTCATTGATGCTTTGCACAAATACGCCAATCAGTGCCAGGCCAAAGGCGTTCAGAATAATCCGGTAATTATTCACTTCACCCTGTTGGCGATGGTTGAACCAGAGCCCGATCAGAGCAATCCAGCCGGGAATGGAATAGACGGCACCGGCAATCAGTTCGTTGCCCAGACTGGATACCGACTCCCAGTATTTTGAAAAGAACGGCCGGATCAGAAACGCACTGAAGTAAAACATCAGGGAAATAATCCCCAGGCTGTAGACATAGTGCTTGCTGTTTTGTGTGGCTTCCGGTGTGACTGTTGCCTCGGATGCGCTGACCGCTTCCGCGGGGGCAGCTACTTGCGGCTGCCTGAAAGGTACCCGCTTCATCCCGATAATACCCAGGCACACAATTACCTGAAGTGCATCCGTACCCGCCATAATCAGGTACACAGCCCTGGGATTGATATACTCCAGCATGGTGCCGCCAATCAAGGCACCGGCAATGGCGCCAAAATGCATCAGAATGGAGAACAGACTGGCGACGCCAAGGTGCTTGTCTTTTGCTTCCAGGCGCATGACATAGGGGTAGATCAGCAAATAGCTGGCTTTAAACACCAGCATGGCCTGGGACAGAATCCAGAATGTCACCAGATCCGACACATAAAAACAGCTGATCCCCAGAATACCGGCACAGATCTGGGTATACACCCACAGGTGCAACTCATTAACTTTTTTGGCGACCCTGGCCCACAAAGGAAAGGTCACCATTACGGTAAAGCAGCAGGCGGCAATATAAAAACCCACGTGCTCGGGGCTGTGCTGATTGAATTCCGCCGCAAAGAACTGCGGATAGAAAGGCAACAGCATGGTATCCGCAACCACGGATACCAGGGTAAGAAGAATCAGTCCGGCCTTTAAACTCATATTAATTCTGCTCGGTTACCAGTGTATCGATGAAACTGTTCACGCTGCCGGCCTCTGTGCCCGGTGCGCCAAATTGCTGAAAGGCAATCTGTTGCTCAATGGGGTAGTGCTCCTTGCCGGTGATTTCGCGGATCAGATAAGAGTTGCGATAGCAGGCCATGCCCAGATCCGGCGACACAAAACCATGGGTGTGCAGCTCGGCGTTCTGTACAAACAGGTCCTGCCCCTGATGGTCGATAGCATAATTGCGATGAACATCGAACTGGCCGTCTTCGTCGTAACGGATTCTGGATTTCAGCGGCAGTAAAAATTCCGGTTCGCGGTATTGATAGCCGGTGGCCAGCACCAGGCCCTGTGTAGGCAGTTCATAGGCTCGATTTTGTTCGCGGTGATAAAACTCAAGCTTCAGTTCCGGTTGGGCTGCGACGGCAAGCTTACGCAGCTCGCTGTTGGTGACAATGTTGACTTTCAGCTTTTCGTTACGGGGATTCAGTTTTACCTGCTTGGTGTACAGCAGATCAAAAATGGCGTTAATCAGATCGCCGTTAATCCCCTTGTAGAGGTTTTTCTGTTCTTTCACCAGCTGCTTTCTGTCCCGGGCCGGCAGGTTATAGAAATAATCGACGTACTCCGGTGACGTCATTTCCAGTGTCAGCTTGGTGTATTCCAGGGGGTAAAAGCGGGGCGCACTGGTAACCCAGTTCAGGGTGTAATCGTACTGGTCTATATCCTGCAGCAGGTCGTAAAAAATTTCCGCTGCACTCTGGCCACTGCCGATAACGGTAATGCCGGATTGCTGTTGCAGGGATTCCTTGCGATACAGGTAATCACCGGAATGTAGCACGTTGGGGTTATCTTCCAGCGGCTGTTGGCAAGAGTCAGGCACGAAAGGTGAGGGCCCGGTACCCAGTACCAGTTTGCGGGCATAGTAAATTTCGGTTTCGCCCGTCTTGGTATCGCTTACCGTCAGTTGGTAACACTTGAGTTCCGGATGATAGGTGGCGGTATTCACTCGCTTCTGCCAGCGAAGATTCGTCAGTTGTGATACTGCCCACTGGCAATACTGATTGTATTCTTCACGTAGCAGGAAGAAATCTTCCCGGATGTAAAAAGAATAAAGCCTGCCCTGTTGTTTGATGTAGTTCAAAAAGCTCAGCGGGTGAGTGGGATCTGCCAGGGTCACCAGATCCGACATAAAGGGTGTTTGCAGATGCACGCCTTCGATCATCAGGCCGGGGTGCCAGTCAAAGCCGTCGCGCTGGTCCAGAAACAATCCCTGCACATCCTCCAGGGTAGAGGTAAGGCAGGCCAGCCCCAGGTTAAATGGCCCGATGCCAACGGCAATAAAATCGTAAATGGGGGTGCTCATGAGTTGGCTCCGGGTTAAACAGTTTCTGTGGCGTAGGTGTCGGCTTGTGCGGCGGGCTCCGGCCGAAACCGGGATTCCGCCAGGTGATGGCCTGCCATCTTGATCATGGAAATCACTTCGCTGACATCCGAGAGTGTCAGCTCCGGATTCAGCAGGGTCAGTTTCAGGTAGAGCGTGCCACGAACCTTGGTAGAGGCAATCAACGCCTTGCCGTGGCGGGACAGCCATTTGCGGATTTCCAGATTGAGTTCATCCAGCTGCGAGTGATCGCTGACATCCGCCGGTACAAAACGGAATACCAGAGTGCTTAGCGATGGTTCATGAATAAAATCCAGTTCCGGATCCCGTTGGTGCTTTTGCCAGGCGTTGCGCGCCAGATCAATCACGCTGTCGAACACTTCACCAATGGTGTCCGGCCCAACGGTGCGCAGGGTTACCCAGAGTTTGAGCGCGTCAAAACGGCGTGTGGTTTGCAGGCTCTTGCACACCAGGTTGGGAGTACCTTCCAGTTTCTGGCTGAGAGGATTCAGATACTCTGCGTGATAGGTCAGGCAGCCCAGGTCGGCGCTGTTTTTTGAGAAGAAAGCGCCACAGGCCACGGGCTGTAAAAAGGATTTGTGGTAATCCACGGTAACGGAATCTGCCAGGTGGATGTCATCAATCATCCGGCGATATTTGGGCGAGGTAAGCAGGCCGCAGCCATAGGCGGCATCGGCATGCAGCCACAGATTGTAGGTGTCACAAACCGGCTTGATGTCGGCTATGGGGTCAATGCTGCCAAAATCTGTCGTGCCCATGGTGGCAACCACCGCAATAGGGATTTCACCATTGGCCGCGCATTGCTCCACGGCAAGACGCAGTTTTTCAGTGTCCATGCGGAAATCATCATCCACCGGCACACTGATCACGGAATCAAAGCCAAGGCCCAGCAATGCCGCCGCTTTCTGAATGCTGAAATGGCTGGTGCTGGAGGTGAAAATCCGGAAGCGGCTGGCTTCCGGCGGCAGGCCATGCAACTGAATGCTGTGGCCGTTGAGGTGCTTCAGGCAATAGTTATCGCGGGCCAGCAGCATGGCCATCAGATTGGACTGGGTGCCGCCGCTGGTAAAGATGCCGTCGCTGCCATTCGGGAACCCGATTTTTTCCAGCGTCCAGTCGATCAGCGTCTGCTCGATAAAGGTGCCACCGGCACTCTGGTCCCAGGTGTCCATGGAGGTGTTGATGGCTGCCTGAATCAGTTCCGCGGCAATGGCCGGTCGGCTCACGGGCGGGTTCAGGTGCATCATGTAGCGGGGATGGTGGAAATAGACTGCGTCGTTAAGGTACAGGTTTTCCAGTTCCGTCAGTACTTCATCCAGGGATTCTCTGGGGGCATCAAGGTCCAGATCGCTGAAACGCTCCGCCAGTTCCGAAGGCATAATACCGGTGAAAGGTCTGCTGGATCGGCCGACACTGAGACTGATCAGATGAGTGGTTCGGGAAATTTCCCGTTTGAATTCGTCCAGGCTTTCGGCGTTGAAAAGGTTCGCTTTGCTGCCGGCGCTTAGCGGGGCAGAGGCCGCTATTTCTTTTGGCGATTTGCGTGCCAGACCCAGCGATTGTGTGAATTTCCCCCAAGGCATATCAACTATATCCTTTAGCGTTATTGGAAATAAAGGCGCAAATGATAATGATTAACATTGGATATTAAAAGAGGTTTGTTTTGAATTTTTTGTGTAAGTCACATCTGTTGGCTTGGATGACAAAATACGATTGATAATGGTTATCATAAACGTTAACCTTGGCCTCTCAATCTGCAGGTGATGGCTTTGTCCCGAAAGCCCGTTGCTCTGAAGGTTTACAAAACACTTTGAAAACAGATGTTTAACAGGATCAGGTGGGCCGGTGGTGGTAAAAACTGATAATCAACGGCTTCTGTCCAGCATAAGGTTTTTGCTATGGGGTTAGTGCTATCGCAGAGGTTCTGGCTGGCGGGGCCTTTGTCTTTACTGGTGTCCGTAACGGCTATGGGAACTACCTCACTGTGGTTTCCTCAAGGTTCAGCCGGCGTGGATCATCTGGTCTTTCCGCTGATTTTCTTTCCCCTGTATTGGGTAACTGCCTTTGTATATTCCTTGCTGGAAACCAGTCTCAAGCGGGCTGCTCTGGTGCTGGGAACGCTGTTTCTGATTAATGGTGGCTTGATGGCTGCATCAATTGCCGGAGTCTGGACATGATCAAAGTCGCCAAGGAGCAAACTGTTCGGGTGCTGGCTGTGCACGGTTGGTCCGGAATCATTCTGGGGCTGGCGCTGTATGTCGTGGTGCTTACCGGAGCCATTGCCGTGTTTGCCCACGATATTGGTCACTGGGCAGTAAGTGGCACACCCGATCACAAGCCCCTTAATCAGAGCCTGGATCAACACCTGCGACAACTGGCGGGAGAAGTACCGGAAAAATATCGCGAAGAGCTGACCGTATTCAGTAATCCTGCCGGGCAGCTGATTGCGTTTTTCCATACCCATATCAAGAATGATCAGGGGCGGCTCAGTGATATCGGTATCCGTTACCGCTTTGATCCGGAAACCGGCGAAGTCCTGTCGCGGGATGAGGGTTTCCGCGATGACATGCCCGATGATCCGTTCAGCGCGCTGGATCATTTTCTGGTGGAGTTACATGTAAACCTGCACGCGCCGGATCCCTGGGGGCTGTACCTTACCGGTATTTTGGGGCTGGTCTTGCTAATGGCGGCGGTTACCGGCGTGATTCTGCATCGCCACCTGATCAAGGATATGTTTTTGCGGCCCAGGTTGTCGAGCCTGGCGCTGAACGCCCGTGACCGCCACAACCTTGCAGGTACCTGGGGTTTACCTTTTGCCATTATTCTCGCCATTACCGGCGCTTTTTACAGCTTTGCCTTTTCTCTGGGGTTGCCCGTCATTGCCATGACGGCGTTCGGTGGTGATCAGGAAAAAGTGATAGAAACCCTGGTGGGAATTCCCCAGGAAGAAAACACAACACCGGCCACCCTTACCGATCTGGATGCGGTGCTGGCGGATTCGTCTCAACGGTTTGGCAGTGGGGCAGACTTTCTTACCGTGCGCCATTGGGGCAGGGCGGATGCTGAAATACTGGTGTTTCACTCATCTGATGGCGAATCCATCGCTGGCACTCAGTACAGGTTCAGTGGTGTTACTGGTGAGTACCGTGGAATCAAGCCATCCCTGGGTACCAGTGATTCCATTGGCAGTACAGCAATCCGCCTGGTTGCTGCGCTGCATTTCGGCCATTTTTCCGGTTTGTTGTCTCGCACTGTCTGGCTATTGCTGGGTTTGGCGATGTGTTATGTGACTATTTCCGGTTTGAAACTCTGGGTGCAACGGCGTGAAACCGACAGCCTGTGGCAACGTCTGGGCAGAGTGATTCCGGTGGTGGGATATGGGCTACCGGTTGCGATCAGTATCAGCGCCCTGGGTTTCTTCCTGGCCCTGCCATTGGAAAAAACTGTGGCTGCGGTGGCCAACAGTTTTCTGTTGGGGACAGCCTTAGTAAGCGCACTGGGTATTCTTATTTCAGATAGCCGGCTACTGCATCTGATTCTGCGCAGTTTACTGGGCCTGTTGCTGTTGTTGCTGCCGGTGTTGCGCATGTTATCCAGCGGGGTCTACTGGGCTGAGTTAATGCAAAGCGATAACGCCATGGTGGTGCTGCTGGATCTGTGTTTGTTAGCCACAGGCGTCTATTACATGGTCCTGTGTGTAAAGCAACTGATTGCCATACCGGGTAGCAGTGAATCGCAGGCGGATAATGATCCGAAATCTGACGAAGCCTTGGCGGAGGTTTCCAAATGAATGCTGCGGTGCTGGTTGCTCTTTCATTACTGACAAGTGTTGCTGGCGTTGTTTATCTGTGTCTGACAGATTCCAAGCGCCAGCGCGCTCACGGCGCGGGTCAGGTAAAAACACTCTCCACAAACAAAAAAGCACTGGTCTGGTTGCTGGTATTTGCACCCGGTGCTTTGTTGACTGGTCTGGCCCAGTACCCGGCGCTGATTTTATGGTTTGCAGCTTTGCCGGTGGTTGGTTGGTGGGTGGTTTTGCTTCTGCCTGCCGGTGAACGTGCTCGTTAATGACCTTTCATCATTGACTAGCTTTAACTTTTTCAAAAAAGCTACAGGATGGCTTCACATGACCTCTGACAATGTTTTCGAACCTGCCTCGGATAGCACCAATACCCGACTTGATTCCCGCTTTGCACAATATTGCGAATCCTATTCGGCTGCCATTGATACCGTCACGGTGGATGACATTGAGTTTCTGGTGTATCCCAAGGTGTATCGTGCAGAAAGTGCTTCCACCACCGCCACCATTCTCAAAGTGATGGGCGATTTTACCGGCCAGAAAGTGCTGGATATGGGCTGCGGTACCGGGGTGCTGGGTGTGCTGGCGGGATTTCGTGGCGCCGAGCGCGTGGTGATGGCGGACGTTAACGATGCCGCGGTCGAAAATGCCCGGTCCAATGTGGAAAAGCATCAGCTGGGTGGTCGTTGTCAGGTGCTGTGTTCCGATCTGTTTTCCGCCGTGGGTTCAGAGACGTTCGATGTGATTCTTTTCAATATGCCGTTCCTGTATGCCGAGAACAGCGTGGACGAAGTGGACCTGACCGCACCTACACATCTGGCGGACATTATGCCGCCATCGGAATCCTTTGTGGATGTGGGTTACGCGACCATAAGACGCTTTATGAGCGGAGCCAGAGAACATCTGACAGCAGGCGGGGTGATTTACTGTACCTTCGCTAACTTTGGAAACCAGGCAGCGCTGGACAGCATTCTGAAAGACTGCAAATTGCAACGCCGGACACTGGCAAGCAAAGCGGAGCCGGAATATGGCCTGGAGTACCTGGCGTTTGAAATCAGCCCGGTTGCAGAGCCTGCGGAATTAGCCTGATCTGATTTCTGGCAATGCCTTCTTGTTTTTGCGGCCGGTTTTTCTTTATCCGGCTTTCCCGTCATTAACCCATTATCTGTTCACAGTTATTCAGCGGCTCATAAAGCTCAGCCATTGATTCGCAGATTTTTTCGTTTCCTTGAACTCTGCTGCCTGCTCAAAGGCTTCGGCCGCTTTTTCGGTATTATCCAGTTCCATTTGCGCAATACCCAGCAGCAGGTAGCCGTTACCGGGTTGCTTCAAACCACCCCGGGACAAGGCTTTTTCCAGCGCGTTGCGGGCTGGCTGCCATTCATTGCGATCGATATGGAGCTGGGCAACCTGCAGGTACAGGTTACCGTCATCGGAAAGGCGGGCAGCCTGGTCGAAGGCTTCAATGGCGGCCTGTTGTTCCCGTGCCTGCAGCCAGGCGGTGCCCAGCAGGCGCCAGTTTTTCAGGTTGCCTTCAATCCGTTTTGCGGCAATCTCTTTTTCCAGCAGGCGCCCGGCTTTCTCCGGGTGTTCGATATGCAGCAGCAGGTTCGCCAGATTCAGCAGTTCCGATTCTTTTTCCAGTAAACCCCGTTGCCAGGCAATTTCCATGGCGGCGGTACCGGGTTTGAAGGCTTTTAATTGCAAATGAATATTGCCCAGTTGCTTCCAGTAAATATCGGTGTCGGGAAAGCGGTTGATCATGACCGTGAGCAGGTCCCTTGCCGGCATCATCTGATCCGTATCCAGGTACAAACTCAGCAGCAGGCGATACCAGCCTTCTTTGGGTTCCTTGTCCTGCTCAATCGCTGTTTTTACGTGGGGAATAGCGTTTTTGGGCTGTTCTTTCTGATAGTAGGCATTGCCCAGTAGTATGTGGGCCAGTGAGGTGGGCTCGTTTTCCACCTGTTTTATCCATTCCTTCAGAATGGGAATGGCTTTGTCGTATTCCTGTTCAGCCATATACAGCTGGCCCAGGTCAAAGCGGGTTTTTTGCAGTTGCGACCGGGATTTTTCCAGTCCCTTCAGGGCGGCCTCAAAGTGCTCTATGGCTTTGGGGTAGTTGTCCTGCAGTGCATAACTGTAAGCAAGGGCCTGCTGTGTCATGGCCGCTTCATAGGCATCGCCTGAAAGGGAGTCCAGCAGGTCGTGCAGCCTTTCCCGGGCCTCGGTGTATTTGTCTTCCGCCAGCAGTTCGTTGACCTTGTTCAGGCGGGTTGCGGTCCACTGGGACAGGCTGGGTTCGTTGTTGTTGCCTGCCGCCAGCACCGGATGGGGTGCCAGCAGCAACAGGCTGGTGAGCGCCGCCAGTGGCAGCGATCGTAAACCAGGGCTGCTGTAACGAAGCCGGCGCTTACCCGTTAAACGGTTTGAACGTGTACTCATTGATTTTCCAGCTTAAATACAAAATTCTGTTGAGCGTGCTGGCTCACCGGTTTGCCGTCCACGATTTTGGCTTTGAATTTCCATTTCATCAGGGCCCGTTTGGCGGCCCGTTCAAACACGCCGGGTGGTGTGGCGCTGATCACTTCAATATCGGTGACTGTGCCGGTGGGTGTAATAATAAAAGCCAGTACCACCTCGCCTTCAATACCTCGCATTACGGCCCGGCGCGGATACTGGGGCTGAATTCTTACCATGGGAATAATACTGGAGTGGGCGGCACCGCTTTGATGGGACATGAGTCCACCCAGGCGGGGGCCATCGGTCATGTGTGTGGGCAGGTCCATTTCCGGCATATCAAATTCCATGTCCTGAGGCTGCATGGTTTGCGGTTGCGACAGGCTTACCGGTTGCGGGGCCATTTCCTGCGGCGGTTCGGGGGGCTCCGGGCGGGTACGCTGCCGGGTTTCCACATCGCTGTCCTGTTTCAGGCGCACAAAGTCGATGACGTTAAAATCATAATCCTTGGAGGCGATGGCCTGCCGTTGTGATACCAGTTGTTGCATAAGATACAGGGAGCCCAGTGCCAGCACCGAGGCAACCGCCAGTGCAAGCAACATTCGCTGCCAGGGGTGCGCAGACGGCTTTGCTACCCGCTGTTGTGGCTGGCCGGCTATCTTTTGCGAAAATTCCCGGGAAAGCGCCTGATTCATGGCTTCAGCTTCCTTCCGCCTGGGCGGCAATACTGACTCTTTCCACGCCGGCAAGCCTGACCTGATCCATTACCTGAACCAGCAGGCCGGTTTTGGCTTCGGTGTCCGATTGAATCACTACCGTGCCCTGGGGATTTTCCGCATGCAGCCTGGCCACGTTGGCTCGTACCGCGCGGATGTCCACAGCGCGTTTGTCGATCCAGATCTGTCCGGCCGGATCAATGGCCACCAGAATATTGCCCTGGGCTTTGACCTCGGCCGTTTTGGCGCTGGGGCGGTTCACATCAATACCAGACTCTTTCACAAAGGACGTGGTTACCACGAAAAAGATCAGCATGATAAAAACGATATCCAGCATGGGGGTCATATCAATGCCGTTATCATCGTCCAGTGCCTGATCGTGTCTGCGGTGACGCATAACTTATTCCTGCTAAATAATTTTGCTAAAAACGTAACTGGTCCACCAGCTCTTCGGTTTCCCGGCTGGCGCGATGTTGCAACTGGCTGTGAAAATACAGACCCGGCAGTGCCACCACCATGCCTGCCATGGTGGGTATGGTGGCCCGGGAAATGCCTGCAGCCATAGCCCGGGCGTTGCCGGTACCCAGCATCGCCATGGTATCGAATACCTGAATCATGCCGATCACGGTGCCCCACAGGCCCAGTAACGGGCAGAGCACCACCAGCACTTTCAGCAACGGCAATCCGCTGGTCAGGTGCAGATTGGCATCGGATATCATCAGTTCGCGAATGCGCCGGGCGTGCCAGCTGGATTTGTCCTGGCGTATCTCCCATTGCTGCAGATTGTAGGTTTTCAGCTTGGGATAGTAGCGGAACAGAAACAGGTAGCGTTCCACGATAATAGCCCAGAGCAACAGCAGCACGATGGCGATGCTCCAGAGAGCAACGCCGCCACTGGCCATAAAATGCTGCAGATTGTATTGCAGATCAATCCAGAACATAGGCTTATCGCTTGTTCTCCAGTTGCCGCGCGATCAGGCCGGCACTTTGTTCATCCAGTATCTGGATAAAACGCTGGCTGCGGGCGGCGATGCCGGCATGCATAAAGAGCAGCGGCACGGCCACGATCAGGCCCAGCATGGTGGTGACCAGTGCCTGGGAAATGCCACCGGCCATGAGTTTGGGGTCGCCGGTGCCGAACAGGGTAATGGCCTGAAAGGTGCCGATCATACCGGTAACGGTACCCAGCAATCCTAACAGCGGTGCGATGGCGGCCAGCAGTTTTACAATGCGAACACCGCGGCTCAGGGCCGGGGTTTCTTTCAGAATGGCTTCGTCCAGGCGCAGCTCCAGGGTTTCCAGATCTTCGCTGCTGTTGCTGTCAAATACCTGCAGCACACGGCCAAGGGGATTGTTTTCCTGAGGTTTGTCCGGCGCCTCAAGTTGCTGGCGGATCTTGCTGCCAATACGGGAAAGGCGCCAGAATCGCTCCGCGCCCACCAGAATACCCAGCAGGCCCAGGGCCAGAATAATGTAGCCGATAACGCCACCCTGCTGAACCCGCTCCAGTGCGCTGGGTGATTGCACCAGCATCCCCAGAATGGAGCCTCTGGTGGGATCAATCGTCATGGGGCCCACACCAGCAGAGAGCTGGCCAATATCCTGTGCCAGTGAGCTGTGGGGCTGGCCGGGCTGACGGGACAGGGTGATCAGTTGTCCGGTTTCTGCCAGATAGTTCAGGTACTTTCCGTCAGACACGGCAGTGAAGGTGCCGATTCGGGTAACCGGCCGCTGGAGGCTCACACCATCGACACCGATCACGTCGGCATTGAAGGTAACCACCTTGCCGGATTCCGTCATTTCCTGTTGCAGGGTGTACCACAGGGTTTCCAGCTCAGAAACTGTGGGCAGGGCCCTGGAGTTTGCCAGGTTTTCGATAGGAGGTACGCGGCCGGTATGTTGCGCCGATACCAGCGAATCGCTGATAACGGCTTTAAGATCACCGGCGGACTGGCGTACAACGCCAAAGACTTCACCCAGGGTGCCAGTGCGCTGGTGGAGGATCTCTGTCAGCTCCGCGAGTTTTTCCTCGTTGGATTCAAACAGGGATTTAAGGCGGTCGCTTTCCGCCTGGGTGCGGACCAGTTCAGCTTCCGCCTGTTTCAACAGTGTTTGTTGCTGGCTTTTTTCTGCCAGGAATCGCTGTTCCCGTGCCTTGTTGCGTCGGCCTTCTTCGCCCTGGGAGGCTTTTACCTGACGCAGCAGTTCATCCAGAGACGCCGCGCTCTTGCCGGTGTCCGCCATGGCGGAGTTGAGTGATCCCAGGCCAAGGCCAATACAGAGGAGCGTTGTCTTGATACCACGAATTCCCATCAGCCTTCACCTCCGTCGGTCATGGTGGGGGCACTGACCGGTAACACCAGCAGGTCCGGTGCGGCCTGTTTGCGGGCAATGCGCAGGCCCTGATTCAGGGCGCTGCGGTAGGAAGAATCCATGGCAACCCAGGATTCGCTGGCCTTGTCCCAGCGGCCCAGTTCTTTGCCGTCCAGAGTCTGATAGAAAAGGCCAACCCGGCCAATCCGCAGAAAGTCCACGGTGCGCGGGCCGGCGCCGCTGTTCAGGGGTGCGCGGTAGGCTTCTATAGTGCGACCGTAGTCATTTTCGATCTGGTAGGCTTCCACCAGCTGACGGAATTTTTCGGAGACGGATACATCGGCGCGATTGAGGGTGTCTTCCAGTCGGGTCAGACGCTGTTCCCGCTCGTCGGGCAGAAAGGGCACATCCAGAGCAATAAACTGTTCCAGGCTGTCCAGCATGCGCAGCATTAAAGGGGTGATTTCCCGCTGGGTGATTTCGATATCCTGGATCTGTTGCTGCAGGGACTGCATTTCCTTCAACTGGGAATCAATCAACCGCTGCAGCTGGGAGTTGTAAACCTTGAGAGTGTCGGTCTGACGGGTTACCACCCGGTACTGTTCAATGAGCTCGCGACTGGCGTCATCAATCCTGTTAATGCGCTGTTGGGAGCGGGAGCCGGCATTGTGGGTATCTACCACGGTGTCCAGGGCCTGTTCGGCCTGGTTTGCCTGCGCCCCAAGGGGCAGCAGGGCCGCAATCAGCAGCACCTGTATCCGTAAGGAAAGGGTTGCTGATATACGCTTGGCGACTAACTGAATACTAGGCATCGGTTTTCCATCAATTGCGTTGCAAAATTAACGGGCCGATTTTACAGGGTTAGGGTGGCTTGGTGCAAATAAGAATTATTGGCATTTATGCGTTATGCATCAAGACGCCAGTCGCAAAGCAGAGTGCAGCAGTACGTTGCAGCCTTTTTCCACATCATGCCAGTGGCTCCATTCGTCGGGCGCGTGGCTGACACCGCCCACACTGGGAATGAATATCAGGCCGGTGGGGGTAATTTCGGAGAAAAACTGGGCATCATGGCCGGCGCCACTGGGCATGACAATGTATTCATAATTCAGGGATTTGCTCACGTCACTGATCAGATCCTGCATCTCTTTGTTGCAGGGTTTGGGCTCCAGCCAGCTCATTTGCTCGTACTCGAACATGAGACCGTGCTTGCGGGCAATGGCAGAGAGCACCTTGCGGCAGGATTCCGAGACCTGGGTCATCACCACTTCTGACATGTCGCGGCCCACCAGGGTAAATTCGGCATTGCCGGGCACTGTGTGAGCATATCCCGGTTTTAGTTCCACACGGCCAATGGTGAGCCGGGTGGAATCGCTGCCTTCCTCATCAATAATGCGGGAAATCTCGTGGGCAAAATCCGCAACCCCCATAAAGGCATCGCTACGCAGATCCATGGGTGCGGTGCCGGCATGGTCCGCTTTGCCGATAAATTTGATCAGCCATTTGAACACGCCGGAAATGCCTTCCACCACACCGATGGTTTTTTTCACCTTTTCCAGTACCGGGCCCTGTTCAATGTGCAGTTCCAGAAACGCGGCTATGTCTTTCGGATCTTTGGCGGCGTCCAGCGCATGGTGGTAAAACAACTGGCAGCTTGCCATGGCGTCACGCAGCAATTCGCCGTTGGGATCCCGGGCCCGTTCCAGCCAGTCCAGGGTCAGGTGGCCGGTTAATGCCTGCGCTCCCAGCATGCCGCCAAAGCGGCCTTCCTCTTCGCTGGTGGCTATTACTTCCACGGCATGCTTGAGCGGCACATTGTTTTCCTTGAAAACCCGGATCACTTCCAGGCCTGCAACAACTCCCAGTACACCATCAAAAATACCGCCGCAGGGTACCGAATCCAGATGGGAGCCAATGATCAATGCTTTGCTATCCGCCGGGCCATAACGGCCGATCACATTACCCGCGCCATCCATGGTGGAATCAACACCGATAGTACTGAACGCCTCCTGCAGCCATTGCCTTGCCTGCATATCGGCGGGTGTAAAACCCTGGCGGTAAATGCCGCGGTCGTCGGGGTTGTAACCAATCCGTCCCAGGCTGTAGATATCTTTCTGAATACGCTCAAGATTAATTTTCAGATCCATGGGTAACCCCGCGGCTGGAAAGTGTGTGCTGATAAGGCTGCCAGCGTTGTAATGCTAAGCCTTGCAAAGAATAGACTATTAAGCAAGTTGGCTGTTTTTCCCGGGAAAAACGACGATTTAGAATTATCCGGGTGAGTGTGCTAGGCTGGTCACAGCATCACGCGGAAGGTGCTGGTTTAATATGACGATGAATTCCGATAAACGTGAGAAGACTATAAATAACGTCACCATACTTTTCAGATTATCAGCTTTCAGGGTCCACTCATTTGTTCGTTATCTGTGTGTTGCTGTCGCCAGCCTGTGTGTTGGCGGTATCACTTTTATCAGTGCTCCTGCGTTTGCCGGAACAGAACAAACTGAAAGCACACCAGATAATAAAATCCATCCGTTGCAATTGAGCGCGTCTGAGTCTTTGTCTACCGCAGGATATTTTCAGTTAACCTGGGAATTTCCCGACAGTGGTAATGGCAATACAGACGCCACGACCTTTGTGCTGCAGCAATCCATTGATGATACCTTTGCAAATGCCACTGAATGGCAAATCAGCCGTGACATGAGCTTTTCCATGAGCGGGCTTGAATCCGGTCATTACTTCTATAGAGTGGGCACTTATTCCAAACCGCGCGCCTGGAGCAACCTGGTGGAAGTGCAGGTTGCCCATCATGGTTTGTTCAAAGCCTTCGGGCTTTTCAGTTTGGGTGCGGTGATATTCATTGCACTGATCAGTGTGATCTTGATCAATCGTCATCAAAATAATTCTCAGCAAAATTTCCAGCAAAGCTCTCAATCCTCCAGGGGCTGATCATCATGGATTCCTTTTTTCTTAGCCCGGTGGTGGCTTTTGTCTTGTTGTTTGTTTTTTCTGTTATCTGGTTATTGCTGGGCTGGTGGCTGGGTCGCGCCAACAAAAGTGCAGAAGATTATATGCTGGCCGGGCGCAAAGTCGGGCTGGCACTGGCCACGGCAACCGCCATGGCCACCTGGGTAACATCCAACACAACCATGGCGGCACCGCAACTGGCATACCAGCTGGGAGTGTGGGGCATGGTTGGCTATTCCCTGGGGGCCGTTGGCCTGCTGTTGTTTGCACCCATAGCGGCGCGAATCAAAACCCTGTTACCCCGGGGGTTTACCAGTGGTGATTTTATCCGGCTGCGTTACGGCACCTGGACCTGGCGAATCTTTTTGCTGATCTCTCTGGTGTATGCCTTTGGCTGGCTGATCAGCCTGGGCATGGCCGGTGGTGTGGTGGTTAATGCACTGAGTGGCCTGGATTATGAAGTGGGTATGACGGTGATACTGGCGGTATGCGTTGGTTATACGCTGATGGGCGGGTTGCGGGCAGTGATCGCCACGGATTTTATTCAGTGCCTGATTATTATTCTGGGCCTGCTGGGGCTTGCCTGGATTGTGATAGATCAGGTGGGCTTTGACAGCATTCATGTCACCCTGTCGGATGAACGTCCCGCTTTGCTGAACTTGTTGTTTCCGGCGGCCATCATGTTTCTGTTTAACAATCTGCTGTTTGGTGTGGGCGAAATTTTTCATTCCAATGTCTGGTGGTCACGGGCTTTTGCTTTTGACAAAGGCGTGGGCGCAAAAGCCTATTTCACCGCCGGGTTGATGTGGCTTCCGATTCCGGTGGTGGCGGGTTTTGTGGCATTGGCTGCGCCGGCCCTGGGGATTTCCGTACCGGCGGCGGATATGGTGGGGCCACTGGTTGCGAGGCAGCTCCTTGGCAAGCTGGGCGCCATTGTGGTGTTTGTTGTGGTGTTCTCTGCGCTTGCTTCAAGCCTTGATTCTTTGCTGGCGGCTACATCGGATCTGATTACCGAGGATATTTACAGAGGCCATATTAATCCCCGGGCAACGGACGCCCAATTACACAAGGCCAGCAAAATAACGGTGCTGGGATTGGGCGTGTTTGCCTGGTTGCTCTGTCTGCCCAAGATCGCCACTCTGGCGTCGTTGCTGTATTTTATGGGGGCCTTCGTGGCCAGTGCCATATGGCCTATCGTGTTGGGTATTTATTACGGCAGGGCCAACGGTATAACCGCGGGCCTGGCCATGCTGGCGGGTACTGTTGCAGGGTTGTGGAGTTACTTTGCTATTGGTTTTTACGTGGCAGCGCTGGTTTCCTGCGGAGTATCCCTGGCGGTTATGCTGCTGGGAAGCGCATGGTGCAATGCCGGATTCCGTTTCGAGAACAAGAGCCAACCACAGGAGGTTTCCTGAACAATGACCATGTCTGTCGATGCACTCAGCCTGCTGGTTTACAGTGCCGTGTTTATTACCATGATAACCCCTGTTGTGCTGGTGGCCCTGGTTATCAAAGACTGGAAACAGGGTAAGTTATGGTAGATCTGTCCCGATTGAAGCAATCTGTCAGTCTTAAGCGTGGCCGACTGGATACTTACGGTAATGCTCACCCCAAACAGCTGTTAAGAGTCATTCAGGAAGATGGTGATTATCTGAGGGCCATCGCCAATCAGCATATCGTCACCATTGATCAGTTTGAGTCCATGACACTGCTGCAACTGTTTCGCCTGGCGGCCAAATACGAAAGCAACCCGGATCGTTATACCTCGCCCTTGCAGGGCAAGATCCTGATCAGTGCCTTTTACGAACCCAGCACCCGCACCCGTTTGTCGTTTGAAAGCGCCTGGCACCGCCTGGGTGGGGATATCATGTCCATTACCGATCGTTCCACCACCGGTATTGCCAAAGGCGAATCCCTGGCGGACGTGGGCGAAATGTTCAATAACTACTGTGATTGTGTTGTGCTCCGGGATACCCGGGAAGAATCTTTATATGAAATGATGGCGACATTGCGTGTGCCTATTATCAATGCAGGTAACGGGGTTGATGAACACCCCACCCAGGCACTGGCAGACATGTACACGATTTTTAAATGGCGTCCGGATCTGGTGTACAAGGAAATTCCCGAATACGAACGCATTAACGTGGGTATTGTTGGTTTGCCCAGCCGCATGCGCACAGTGCGCAGTTTGCTCAAGGTGTTTGCAAAATTTCCCCAGGCGTTTCGTAAAATCACCATCATCCATGACAACCCCGATGATGTGATTTTTTCGGATGATCAGCGCCAGGAACTGGAAGCTGCCGGGTTGCGAATTTGCCTGGCAACCAGTGTGGAGGAGGTGCTGCCTCAGCTCGATGTGATTTATATCAATGCCATTGCCTGGGTGGGCGAATCTTTTGAATCCTACGAAGGCAAGGTGCGCCTGCATCGCGATATGCCCTTCAAGGAGAACGCCATTATTCTGCACCCGTTAGCCCGGGGTGATGAGCTGGATACCAGCCTGGATGAAACCTGTCACAACTGGTATTTCTCTCAGGCCCGCGGTGCGGTGTTTGTGCGCATGGCACTGTTGACCTGTATGGTACAGCGTACCTCCAGGGTCATGGATGTTATCTGATTTTTTAACCGGAGTTTGATTATGTGTGGTATCGCCGGAATTTATCATAAAAATCCCGGGCAACCGGTGGACAGGCAATTGCTCGCCAATATGGCGGCCATTCAGTTTCACCGTGGCCCTGACGGATTTGGTGTAGAAACTTTTGCTGAAGCAGGGGTCGGTTTCAGTCACGCCCGCCTTTCCATTATTGACCTGAACGAAGACCGCGGTAAGCAACCTTTTGTGAGTGCTGATCACCGTCTGCTGCTGGCACACAATGGTGAGTTTTACGATTACCAGAAAATCCGTGCCCGCCTGACGGCACTGGGTGATCGCTTTAAAACCAAGTCTGATTCTGAAATTGTACTGAATCTGTACCCCCGCGACGGTATGAATGCCATGTTGCAGCAATTGCGGGGGGAATTCGCCTTCTCCCTTTATGACCGTACCGAGGATGCCCTGTATCTGGTGCGTGATCGTTTTGGTATCAAGCCGCTGTACTGGACCGAAACCGGGGAAGGGGTGGTGTTTGGTTCAGAACTGAAAGTATTGTTCGCTCATCCGTCGGTAAAACGGGAATTTTCCGCATCAGGTCTGTATCACCAGTTAATGCAGACCATGGTGCCGGGAACCACAGCATTTTTCGGAGTTCATCAGGTAAAACCCGGTTATATGGTAAAGATCAGTCGCAATGGCAGTGGCATGTCGGTATCAGAGCATTGCTATTGGGATATGCCGTTTCCCACCATGGCTGAACGGGAAGGGGAGTGCGATAACGAAGCATACTGGATAGAACAGGTGCGCGAAGGCTTGCTGGAAGCGGTTGATCTGCGCATGGTGGCGGATGTGCCCGTAGGCTGTTACCTGTCTGGTGGTATTGATTCCTGTTCCATTCTCGGGCTGGCGGCTGCGGCATCCCAGAATCCGGTCAAGGCGTTCACTATTTCCTTTGATGATGATGTGTATGATGAAGCGCCCATTGCCACTCAGATGGCAGAGGCCACCGGAGCCGAACAGGATATTATGCGGCTTTCCGGTGATGAACTTTATGGCCACTTTGAAAAAACCATCTGGCATACGGAGCGAACTATCTATAACACCCTGGCAGTGGCCAAATTGTTAATGAGTCAGCATGTCAATCATGTGAAGTACAAGGTGGTCATGACCGGGGAAGGGTCGGATGAACTTTTTGGCGGTTACCCGGCGTTCCGTCGCGATATGATTCTCCATGGCCTGGATACCCTGAGCGATGCTGAACGACAATCCTGGGAAAAAGCCCTGAACGAAAGCAATGAACATTTTCGTGGTGCCATGCTGGCCCGGGATGAGGTTGAAAACGAAACCCTGAATGAACTGATTGGCTTTACCCCCAGCTGCCTGCAGCCCTGGCTGGCCTGTGCGGATCATATTCCCGGTATTCTTTCCGCCGAATATCGTGAGGCACTAGGCTCCTATAAACCGGGAGAGGCCATTGCCAATGCGCTCAATCCTGACGCACTGGAAGGCCGCCACCCGCTGGATAAGGCGCAGTATGTATGGATTAAAACCATGCTGGAGGGCCAGATTCTTACCTGGGGTGGCGACCGCGTGGATATGGCCAACTCCATGGAGGCGCGCCCGGCGTTTCTGGATCACCATTTAGCGGAGATGGCTGCCAGGATTCCCCCCGGTATGCGAATCAAGGAAAAGACTGAAAAATATGTGCTGCGGGAAGCCATGAAAGGCATTCTGCCGGACGTACTCTACAAACGGGAGAAATTTGCTTTTATGGCACCACCTGCCCATACGGATCAGAAAAAGTGGTCACAAATGAAAAAACTGGCAGATGATTTTCTCAGCCGGGAATCTATTGAGGAAGCCGGCTTGCTGGATTATGACGGAGTGCAGCAGCTGTTTGATTATCACGAATCCGATCGCATCAGTGCGGCAGAGCAGGTGCAGCTGGATGCGGTGATCAATCACATGCTGGGTGTGCAAATGCTTCATCGCCATTTTGTGGCCGGTGATGTTCCGCAAAAAGCGCGGCAGAAAGCCTTTGAGCTGGGTTGGTTAGTCAGCGACTGACCAACCCGGCTGACTAGTGCCCATCCAGAAACGGTCTTTTTCTGCGATAGCGGCGTTGGCGCTGTGCTCAAATCCTCATTTACTCCGTGTAAACTCCGGTTTTCCGCGCAGTGCCGCCTTGCTCTCACAAAAAAATCCTCGTTCTGAATGGGCACTAGGTAGTGGGGATTGGTTTACTTGTGCCCGGGTGCAAACCCCGGCGGTACCTGAAAACCGCCGGTTTGTTTGCTTAACAGGCTGGCAAATTTAAGGCAGGTTTTGTCCTGGTACATGCCACCCATGACCTGGATATTGATGGGCAGGCCATCCGGAGCCAGGCTGACAGGCATGGAGGTGGAGGGCAGCCCCAGCAAGGTGGCCACAGATATCCACATCAGGTTTTCGGTGTAATTACGTTTTTCGCCGTTCACCATAATATGCCGGAAAGGCAGTTCCGGTTTTTGTTGGTGCTTGATGGCTGTGGTGGGCACGATGGGCATTAATACCACATCATAATCATCGAACACCTTGCTGAATTTTGCCGCAATGCGATGACGTTTTTCATTGGATCTGAGCCAGTCAATATGGCTTTGGCCTACACCGCGCATAAAATTATCGATCAGTGGGGGCAGTTTAAAGCGGTCGCCAAAGCGGGCTACAAATGAAGAACTCCAGTAAAGCGCATTGCGCCCCATGGGTTGAATGGACGCGCCGATGGCACTGCCCAGAAGATTCAGATACAGCTCGTAATATTTTTTTAGCGGATCTGCATGGGGTGTGCCCACATCCACCGTGGCACCCTGTTCTTTCAGGGTTTCTACCAGCTCGCGATAGGCCCGCTGAAGATCATTATCAATAGGCGAGAGCGGATCTTCCAGCCAGGCCAGCACTTTAAAATCTTTCAGGGATTTCTTTTTGCAGGGGGGCAGCTTTACCTGCCAGCCCGTTTGTTTTTCCGGACATGCGGCAGTGGTGATATCCAGTAGCAATTGCAGGTCTTCGGCACTGCGCGCCATGGGGCCACCCACACCCAGATCCGGCTCGGACAGGGTTCCCGGCGGGCCGGGAATATGTCCGCGCATGGGCACAATGCCGTGAGTGGTTTTATGGCCGAACACGCCGCAGTAATGGGCTGGTGTGCGGATGGATCCGCCGATATCGCTGCCGTACTCAATGGGTGTTAAACCTGCTGCCAGTGCCGCGGCAGCGCCACCGGAAGAGCCACCCGGCGTACGTTCCAGATCCCAGGGGTTGTGGGTGGTGCCGTAAATGGTATTAAAGCTTTGCAGGTCAGTGGCAAACAGGGGTACATTGGTTTTGCCGTAGATAATGGCACCGGCGTTCAACAGCATGTCTACCAAGGGGGCATTTTTTTTCGGGCGATGGTGTTCCAGCTGCGGTGCGCCGGATGTGGCCGTCATACCTGCCACTTCCCAGGTGTCCTTTATTGTCATGGGCACCCCGTGCAACGGGCCCCAGCTTTCACCCTGCGCCAGAGCAGCGTCGGCAGCATCGGCCCGCTCGCGGGCGCTTTCATAGTCGGTAGTGATTACCGCGTTCAGTTTGGGCCCGAAATGCTCGTTACGGGCGATAAATTCTTCCAGTGCATCACGGCTGCTGATGGATTTCTTCTGGATTCTGGTTGCCAGTTGTCTGGCGGTTAAATAGGTGATCGACACGGCGTTTCCCCGACAATTTTTTTGCTACTTTAGTGAAGTATATTATCGAGTGCAAACTTGTGATTTGCCGAAGTTTCAGCAATAGTTGTCAGTTATGCCATTTGCCCGTATACAATTAGCCAAGTCCCGTTTATGAGCCCTGATGTGCCACAAGAAAAACAAGAAGCTGTTTACTCATCAAATCCCTTTGTGATGGATGTGTTGCGGGTGCTGAAAAAGCATCCTGGCGGCGTGAAAATCTACGAGCTGCTGTCCGGCCTTGATCAGGAACTGGTAAACAAGGTGGTTAATACTGAAGATTATAACCTCAGTATTTTTCGTAAAAACTTTCTGCTTATGAATGCGCTTTATCAGTTGCAGCTGCGTTTGCTGAAAGACGACCTTTATTTGTCCATCGGCCAGATAGAAGTTCAGCTGGTGCCCACCAAAAGTGTGGATCAGAAAAAGCTCACTAATGCCGGTGAGCAGCGGATACGGGAATATTATTTCAACTGGAAGAATTATGAACGCACCGGCAGTGACGACGTACTGGCATTGCTGCAACAGTTCTGGAGCCGCTACCAGGCAACCGATAAGTTGACCGAAGCCCTGATGGTGTTGGGTGTAACATCCACCACCGAGTGGCCGGAGATTCAGCGTAAATACCGGGTGCTGGCAAGAGAAAACCACCCTGACAAGGGCGGCGATACTGAACGCTTTATCGAAATTCGCGAAGCTTACGAAGTGCTTGCGGTGCATTACCGGCACTGATGATGTCGGGCCCCTTGTCTGCAGCAGCGACTGATCTGCTGACCCTGGCAAATCAGACTGGTCAGCGCCCCCTGTTATGGCTGGCAGGGGAGTTCCGCAAGACGCAGCAGGCCGTGCTCCAGGTAATAACGGCGGCAGAACAGCTCTCCGCCAATGCTCCGGGTTCGGTGGTGTGGGTGTCCCGTGCCTTTGGCAATAAAGACCATATGACAGCCCCGCTGCAACAAGCCCTGAATCAGCAAGGCGTTTATTTTCCCATTCATCGCTCCCATTTGCTGGGCACACAGTCCCGCGTATTGATTTTTGATGCCCACCAGGGATTTGATCCCGATCTGTTTTGCCTGGCCAGCGGCACGCTGCAAAGTGGCGGCCTGTTACTGTTGCTGGCGCCCGAACCGGAATCCTGGCAGCGAACGCCTGATCCGGATTACCGGCGCATGCTGGTGTACCCCTATGAGCTGGCTGATGTCGCCTGCCGTTTTATGCAACGTATTGTGGGTCAGTGGCTTGATAGTGATGCGGGCAGTGATATCGTTGCCATTTGGTTAATCGCAAAAAACAGACTGGCCAAATCGGTAGCGGCTTATTTACCCGCAAGCTTGCCTGCAAACAATGGACTACAGACTTCGGATACGTTGGAGGCGAATGGTTGCTGTTATACACCGGACCAGCAACAGATTATCCATCGTGTCCGGGAATTGATAAGCCTCCATCAGATTGCCGAAAAAACAGAATCACAGCGACCACCAAAAACACAACCAAAAGCACAAGCACAACAACCACAACAAGCACCGCTGGTTATTACTGCTGATCGTGGCCGGGGGAAATCCGCGGCCATTGGTGCAGCACTTGCCCGGCTTACCGAAGCTACTGATTATGCTGCTCTGAATCATCCCATCAACGTCTGGATAACATCACCTCACCGGGACAACGTCAGAGTCTTATTCCGCCATTGTGCGCAAAGTCTTTTACTGGAAACCAGTGAGGCCGAATCCGGCAGGCTGCAAACCAAAGAACTTAGTCTGCAATACCTGGCTCCTGATGAAGTGGTTATCCGGCTTGAGCAGGGGCAGGCAGTGTGTGATTTGCTGGTGGTGGATGAGGCAGCGGGTATTCCCGAATCCATGCTGCGAATTTTTGTGGAACGCTCGCCCGTTGCGATTTTTTCTACAACGATTCACGGGTACGAAGGTACCGGGCGTGGCTTTCAGATTCGTTTTCAACCTTACCTTGATAAGCATTTTCTGCATTGGCAACTGTTAACCCTCAGCCATCCCATTCGCTGGGGTGATCAGGATCGCCTTGAGGCTTTATTAAATAAAACCTTTTTACTGGGCGCGGAATCTGCCGCGCCTGTTCATCAAGTCAGCCAGCCTGTGGATGTGCGAGAACTGTCACAACAAGCGTTACTGGAAGCCCCGGTTTTGCAGGAGCAACTGTTCAGCTTGCTGATGCTGGCGCACTATCGAACCAGCCCGGGAGATTTGCGGGATTTGCTGGATGGGCTCAATCTGAGGGTTTTCGCGATTCAACAGGAATCGGTGGTGCTGGGATGTTGCCTGGTGGCAATGGAAGGTGAACTGCCCGAAGACTTGGTGGAGCAGATTTATCAGGGTAAGCGCCGGCCGCGGGGCCATTTGCTGCCGCAAACCATTTGCCAGTGCCTGGGTAACCGGGAGATACCTTTATTACGCACAGCCCGGGTTGTGCGAATTGCAGTGCAGCCCCAATGCCAGGGGCAAGGATTAGGTAGTCGTTTGCTTGCCGGGGTAGAAACCCAGCTGGCAACGGACGGAGTACAGGCACTGGGATCTTCGTTTGCGGCCTATGAGAATGTGATCCGGTTCTGGCAGCGCAATGGGTATCATTCGTTGCGCCTGGGCTTTACCCGGGAAAAAAGCAGTGGCGCACATTCATTACTGATTCTGAAAGCGCTGCAACCTGAAATCACTTCGCAGGTACAGGCCTTGGCAGCGGAGTTTTACCGCAGCTTCGCCTATCTGCAAAAGAACGAATTCCGCGATTTACCCAATGACACTGTTGCTGCCATTGAAGCGGGCTTCGGTGCTCTGTATGCAGCTGAACCCACAGAATCCGATGCGCGCCACAGCCGCACAAACCAGGTAAAGGCGTTTGTGGCCGGCTATCGCACCTTTGAAGACAGCCGTTATGCACTCTGGTGTTTTCTGCAGGAAACGGCTTATCCGATACAAGACGATCTGATCGAATCCTTGTTCAGCAATCACTGCAAGGTAGCCGATATGAAAAAGCCTCCCTGGCAAATGGGTAAAAAACAGGTCATTCATGAACTGCGGAAACGCTTTGCCAAATTTGAAGGTTTAACTTAAAGACTTACCAGAATTATCAGGCAGCCCAGCACCTGGAACAAATAGCTCAATCCTGCGGTAATCTGGCGAATTTTGAATTTACGATTCATAAAGCCGTAGCAGAAGAATACCCTCGACAACAGAAATCCAATCACCATGACACCCATCAACCAGCCGGCGGTTCCCTGGTAGGCCAGAACCAGCACAATAAAACCGTATGGCAGCATCTGCTCCAGTGAATTCATGTGGGCGCGAATGGCTGTTTTAAGACGTTTGTTATCGCCATCGCCATGGGCAATTTTTTCCTGTATGCGCACGCGGGAAACGTTCGCGGCCAATAATGTCAGCATCAGCATGCCGGCGGCAACATAAAAATAAAAGTAAGTCATGATAGCGGGCCTTTTTTTAATTAAGAGATTACTGAAATAACTTAACTGAAATAAACGGGAAGGAAAGGGTAAAAGCCGAAACCGGACCGGTTCGGACTTTAAAACCCCGATTGCTGTTTGTTCAGGGCGCCCCCAGGTACTTTCTGACTTCCCGCTCAGTAATGCGCCAGGCCCGGCCCAGATCCACCAGCTTCTGGTGTATGGCCGACATGTCGTCATCCACAATGGCTTTTTCCAGGTCTTCCAGACAGTAGTGCAGGCTGTCCAACGACAGGTTGCCACTGGCACCTTTCATTTGGTGGGCGTAGTCCTGCGCCTGATCCATATCACCCCTGCCGATAAAACCGGTAAGCACTTCCACCAGGTTGGGTGTGCGATTTATAAAATCGGTCAATAACGCCTGGTAGCGATCTGCCTTGCCCCGCAACCGTTTTACGCCGGATTTCACATCGATAAGGGCTTCATCAAAACCCTTTTCGGTAGTCGCTGCCGTAGTGCTGGTGGCCGGTTTAGCGGGCTCTGGTTCACCATAGGCCTCTTTGAACCTGTCGGTCTGAAAGAAGCTCAGCAACACCTGATAAACGTCCTGCATTTCTATGGGTTTCGCCAGGTAGCCGGAAAAACCTTTTTCACGGCAGTGCTGATCAAAACCCTGGCGGGCATGGGCCGTCATGGCGATAACAATATCGTCGCTGCGCTGCATTTCTTTGCGAATCACATCCAGCACCTGATAGCCACTCATGCCGGGCATCTGAATATCCAGAAAGATGATATTGAAATCCTCTTCTTCAAGCAGGCGTATGCCTTCTTCGCCGTCGGTTGCCTCTGTGGTGGTGATGCCGCATTCATTGAGGATGCCTGTAATCACTTCCCGGTTCAGTGGCTGATCCTCAATAACCAGTGCATTGATATATTCGAATACCGGCACCTGATTGCTGTGTTGCAGTGGCTGTTGCCGGAAGTGGTCAATTTCCGCAGCAGTAGGCACCTTGAAAGGAAGTGTCAGAGTAAAGAGTGAGCCTTCATGCAGGGTGGATTCAACACTGATGTCACCGCCCAGCGCATCTGCCAGTTTTTTGGAAATAGCAAGCCCCAGACCGGTGCCACCGTAGTTGCGGGCAATGGTATTGTCGGCCTGTTCAAAGGGAACGAATAACCTGCCCAGGTTTTCCTCTGCAATGCCAATGCCCGTATCCTGTACGGTCACTTCAATCCGATTGTTTTCCTGTAGCGTAAAGCGCACCGATACTTTTCCGCTGGCGGTGAATTTAATGGCATTGCCGATCAGGTTGGTAAGAATCTGCTTCCAGCGGGCGATATCGGTAATAATGACTTCAGGAATGGTGTTGTCTGCCTCCATGGAAAAGTCCAGCCCCTTGGCCTCGGCGGTATAGCGGAATATATCATCCAGATCCGACACCAGTTTGGCAAAACCCAGTGGATGCTCTTCCATTATCAGCTTGCCGGCATCGGCTTTTGACAGATCCAGAATATCGTTGATCAGATAGAGCAGTGACCTTGCCGCGTTGTTGATTTTACGCAGGTAGTTCCAGCGCTTTTCCTGATCCTGCGTGCGCAGGGACAGTTCCGACAGGCCGATGACGGCATTCAGCGGTGTTCTCAGTTCGTGGCTGATATTGGCAACAAAGGCAGATTTGGCTTTGGCGTATTCCAGGGCTTCTTCCTTGGCGTCTTCTAGTTCCCGGGTGCGGTCTTTGACTTTTTGTTCCAGGGTCCGGGTGAGGTTTTGCAGATCCTGTGTTTTGTCTTTCACGGTTTTTTTCAGGGAACGGTTCAGGGCAATGGCGGTTACCGCCAAAAACAGGAGCACTATCATTACCGACAATGTGACTCGTAACCAGTGTTCCATGGCTTCAGTCTCGCCACTGTCCGGTTGATAAATAATATCCTGTGCCTGTAGCTGGGAGTCTATATGTCCGGCATGCCGGAAGTATTCGATGGTTTTCTGCCAGCGTTCCGGGCTGGTGTGGCCCATGCTGACCGTGGGGTAAAAGGAAAGTTCTTTTATCACTTCATACTGATGCAGGTTAAATGCCACCACATCTTCGTACCAGTCAAACTTTCTCGGGTAGTCCTTGTGAATCAGTTCGGCGATTTCCTGCGGGTTTTCCAGGGCGTAGCGCCAGCCCCGCAATGATGCTTCAAGAAACTTCCGTACGGCTTCCGGGTTCCGGGTAATGATCGCGTCTGATGCCAGCAGGGCGTCACCATAAAAATGCACCCCGTAATCACTGGCCTGAAAAATATCAAATGCCTGCTGCATTTCCTGCATTTGCCAGGTGGCAGATTCCAGATAGGTGGCGATCACATCGGTACGCTTGTCTGTCAGCAGTTCCAGCGAAGGCGGTTCGGACTGAATATCAAAATTTTCCGGCACACCACCGGTACTTTTCACAATGGTGTGCAGTTCCACCGGGCCCCAGGATGGCTCGGTAATATTGATGCGCTTGCCGGCAAACTGCGCCGGGGTGGCGAACTCGCCCTTGCGTGTCACGAACGCATAGGGGCTGGATTGATAGATGGTGGCAATGATTTTTGCGGGCAGGCCCTTGTCCAGTGCAATCAGCAAATCCGGACCGGCAACCGCAAAATCTGCACGGCCGGAACGCAATTCATCAAACACGTTCAGCAGTTTTTTGTCGTCAGTCACCCGGGAGCGGATCTTTACCTTGAGGCCGGCCTCATCGTAATAGCCTTTCGCTCTGGCAGCATAATAGCCGGCGAACTGGAACTGATGGTCCCATTTCAGCTGCAGGGTAACCCGCGTGGGGGCTGACCATGCGTTTAGCGAAATAAGGCCTAGACTGATAATAAGAAGTCGACTGATTGATGTCATGTAACGGATTGAACGTAATGGATTTTCACTCAGTATAGTCGCTGTCACTAAAGATCCACGGGCAGGCGCCGATAAAATTCAAACGGGATCATCAGGTAGTTGGTCATTGAATATGCCTAAGTTTTCAATTGTTTTTGCCTCTCAGGACCCTGGCAGCGACAGTTCGCGCTGGCTGCGGGAACAGGAGTCCGGTCAGGTAGAGGTAATCATCGCCCAGCTCAGCGGCGACTCTGACTGTTCACTGGTACTGGATCAGGCGCTGGCAGCTGCCAGTGGTGATTATATTGCGCTGGTGGATGAAACCCTTCAGGTGGGGATTCCCCACTGGCTGGAGCTGCTGCAGACACACCTGGAGAGTAGCCCCTATCAGGTGTTGGGGCTGTCGGGTTATGAACAGATTGTGCAGCAGGAAAACGTGGCTCATACCTGTGCCAAGGTGGTCACTCAGGTGGCCAGTGCGGCGGGCAACGGCATTGCCACCTACAGTGCCAGCCGGTTCTTCGGTAATGCCCATGTAAAGGAAGTGGTCATCATTGACGGCCGCTGCATGTTTGCCCGCAAGTCGCTGTTTCAGCACTATCCCGTGGAATGCGGGCATTATTCTTCCCTTACCCAGACGCTTTTTCAGTATCAGATACGACTGGCCCTGGAGCTGGGTCAGGCGCAGGGCGTATTGCTGGGTATTTCCCACGAAATTTCCGATGACTCCCCCTGGCGCGATCAGACTCTGCTGAATGATTACTGGGATCCCCGTTACCAGCATCTGCTGCCTCTGGATTGCCTGCAGCTTTCCATGTGGCGCCTGAATCTCAGGGCACTGAGCAGCTTTGATGCCGCAGCAGCGGATCAGCTGTTGTTTCTGCTTTCCCGGGACAAGGGCGCCCGTTTTCAATATCGCGATCACAACCGGGTATCCGCTGTAAAAGGTGACCAGATTGCGTTGATTGTTGATCATTTCAATGAAGTGGAAACCCTGCCGGACGGCGACACCTTTGTGGTGTGCGGTGCCGGTACCGGCTTTTTGATACAGCAATTGCTGAACCCGCCCGGCAACGAAGTGATGGTGGTGGAGCCGGAATACGGACTTATCTGTGAGCTGTTGAAATATTACGACTGGAGCGATGCCCTGAGCGAAGGCCGGCTGCGGTTTATGCCGCTGATTACCGGCACCCATGAGGTGGATGAGGTTACCGCCAATCAAACCACCCGGTTGTTGCAGGTGGTGCTGGATAAAACCCACCGCACCACCAGCGTTATTCGCGGTTACTCCTACCATCTGAATTCCCCCTGGTTCCGGCGGATAGAGCAAGGCCTGGTACAGTTCGTTCACCAGAAAAACGGGGTGAAAACCTGGATTGGTCAACGCAAAAACGTGTACGACGTAACCATTGTCAGTCCCAAATGCGCGATCTTTGCCAACCTGGCCCAGTGCTTTAATGATCTGGGTTTACGCACCCGGCTATTCAACGTGCCGGACAAGCCGGATCAGTTGTCGGTGGATCAGATTCAGAATCTGCTGATGCAGCTGGCGGTGGATGGCAGCAGTCTTACCCTGTGTCGTAACCGCAGTTTTTTTGAAACGGAGAATGTCCGCAAGGCTGCCTCTCTGGAACGGTATCTGGACGGCAAACTGGTGAACTGGTGGTGGGACGTACCCAATGTTGCCAGTTTTATCGATTTTAATGATCCCATGGTGAATTCCGAAAACATCGGCTTTGCCGTGGATATTCTGAATGTGCTCCCCAACGGCTCGCACTGGTTGCCACCGGCAGCAAGGGTTAACTTTTGCCGGGAGCGGCAACCGGACACACCCTGGCTGTTTGATGTGTCTTTCGTGGGCCAGAGCCGGATTCCGCTGATGTTCAACAATCTGCAGGCCGTTATCCAGTTTCTGCAGTTGCAGTGTGGTGGCGTGCCGCAACGGTTGGTAAGGGCACTGCTCAAGCCGGCGAACTTTTGCCAGTTGCACCAGGACATCTGTCAGCTGGAGCCGGAGTTTGATGGCCTGCTGAATGATCTGAGTGGGGTGGCGCCCGCCCATGTGTATTTTTTCCGTTATATCTATGCCATGGCCAAGACCGCGGCTTTCCGCGTGGCGGCAATTGAAACCCTGTTTGCCGGCGGAGTGACAGTGAATGTGTTTGGTGATCCTTCTTGGGTGAGCTTCGGGGTGGTGCCGGAGCGGCATTTTCACGGGGTGGCTGCCGTTGACGATCTGCCGTCGATTTACCAGGGCTCAAGGCTGAACCTGAATCTGAACTTTATGCAGGTGTCCTCAACGGTGAACCCCAAGGTGTTTGACATACTGGCCTGCGACGGCGCTGTGATCACGGACTACCGTCCGGAGCTGGATGTGCTCTTTCCGGAGGGTGAACCGGGTCCGTTGGCATTCCGCAACCTGAATGAGCTGGTGCCCATGGTGAAAAATGCGCTGGGAATCAAGAGTATAGAGCCCTGGCATGCGGCGGGGCACCTGATTCGCAGCCGCCATACCCTGTTGCACCGGGCCCGCTGGCTGGCGGATGCCTACCTGCCCGGAAAGTTATAAAGTTCTATAAAAACAACAAGCTATAAGAAAAAATTCAGGGAAAAAAACAGCAAATATAATTAGGGGTCCCGGAAAATGGTCTAGTATTAAATCATGGCAACCATTTGTGAGTTTGATTTAATGCGACAGATTAGACTAATCCACTCTCCTTGGCTGTTTTCATCTTTTCTCTTTATTGTGCTTGGGGTTATGGCCAGCGGCCAGGCCCGTGCCGATAAATTTGATGATGCGGTGAACCATTACCTGCGCGGGTTTGAAGCCTGCAAGGAAGCCAGTGGTCTGTTGCGTTCCAATCAGGTCAGCAAGGCCAAAACCAAGCTCAACGACTACAAACGCTATTTTGATGAAGCCCAGAAAATGGATCCCTCCATTGTGAAAACCCAGAAACGGGGCATGGAGGGTAACATCCTGTTCTGTCAGCGGGTGCAACAGCAACTGGAAGTGGAAGAGGGCACACCCTTCATGGACAGAGCCGTTGAACATTGTGACCTGGCTCAGAAAGCACTGAAAGCCAAAGACCCCACCTCGGCCCAGGCCAACCTGGATCAGTTCAAGGAACTGAGCGCCAAAGCGTTTGAAGTGGCGCCTGCCATGAAAGATATTTTCTCTATCACCAGCCAGGTACGCCGCTGTGAACGTTTGCAGAAAAAGGTGTCCCGTATTTCAGAAACCGTGGAAACCGAAAAGCTGGCCATAGAAAACGTGAAGGAAGAGAGCGCCGCTTACATTGCTGCCTGTCTGGAAGCGGAAAAGCAGCTGAATTCCCGCGCCGTGGACGACGCCTTGTTAAAGAATGTGAATTCCGCTCTGCGCAGCGCCAAATCCCACAAAAAGAATACCCGGGACGAAAGCCTGGCGTTTGAGATTTTTGCCGATCAGACAGACCATCCCGCCAAGCCTTTGGTGGAAGGTAACCTTGGTAAGGGCGATGAGTGTGTTGCCCGCGTGGAAAAATCCATTAACAGCAAAGAACGGGAACTGGCCAATATCAAAGCCAAGTTTGATAAATATGCCGATCAGCTGGTGGAAGCCGGCAAAACCTGTGAAGACGCCAAGGCCAAAGCCAATTCCGCTCCCAGTGACACCACTTACGTCAGCGCCCGTAAAACGTTCCAGCAAGCGCAGTTGATCAACAATCGTGTACGGGATGACCTGAAAGGCGACAAGGATTATGAAACCTATTCCAGCTGGCCCCAGGTCAAGTCTATAGACCGTCAGCTGAGTAATGTGGCCTCCTGTATATCCGGTACCAATAAATCAATCGGTGCCATGTTTGCCACCTTGCAGGCAGAAAAACAGGCACGGGAAAAAGCAGAGCAGCAAAAACAGGCAGCGGCTCAGGCGGAAGAACGCCGCAAAGCGGAAGAAGAAGCCAAACGCCGTGCCGAAGAAGAACGCCTGGCTCGCCAGGCTGTTGAGCAGGCCACCGCTGCCGCAAAAGCTGATGCCGAAGCCAAAGCCGCCGCTGCCGCAGAAGCAGCGGCCAAAGCTGCCGCGGCCGCGGCCGCCGCATTGGCGAAAGAAGAAGATGAACGCAAAGCTGCCGAAGAAAGGGCCAAAGGCACGGTCAGCTCCGCCGGTATCGGTGGCGTGAACAAGGTCAAGGGTTCCATCACGTTCGATGGTCTGATCGCGGATCATGCGGTGTTTTATGTGGAAGACGGTTCCAGCGCACCCGGCAGTGTGGATGTGGAACTGGATAAAACCGGTTTTGATAAAGACGTTTATGTGGCGGGTGATGGTGCCAATATAGAGATCCGTAACAAGGATAATGCCCTGCACCGCATCACGGCGAACGACGACTATCGTGGTTACTCAGACAACCTGGTACGCATCTACCCGCGCCAGCGCAAACGCGCAAAAGTAGCCTGGCCGGTGAACACCATGGTGAGTATTCGCAGTGAGCGTGGTGTGTTAACCGCCAGTTACATCGCCCATGTGAACAGCGGCACGTTTCAGCATATTCCGTTTAACGTGGGTAAAAACACCTTCGATTTTGAGTTCGACGGCAGTGGCAAAGGCACCAAGGCTTACCTGATCATGCCGGGTTACGATACGGTGGAATTTGATTTTGGCGAAGGCAGCCAGCAAACCAAGCCCATTATTCAGAACCAGGCACCGGTGGGCAGCGTCAGAGTCAGCGCCCAGTAGCCCTTCAGTTCACCCGTACTTGTCCAAACCGGACTTGTCCAAACTGTAAAAGAGCCGCTATGATGCGGCTCTTTTACGTTAGAAACGAGGTAACCGTGGCTTACAAAATTCATCACCTGAATACCGCAACCCTGTGCCCCGGAACCCAGCGCCTGCTGCACGGTAAGGGCAGTCTGGTCAGGAAAGGCAAGCTGGTGTGCCACTGCCTGCTGGTGGAGACTGACGATGGTCTGGTGCTGGTGGATACCGGTTTCGGGATGGATGATGTGTTGCACGGGGATCTGAAAGACAAGATTTCCATGGCATCGCTTGGGGCCATTGGTAATCCGGAAGAATGCGCGGTATCCCAGATCAAAAAACTGGGGTTTCGCCCCGATGATGTGCGCCACATTATTCTGACCCACCTGGATACGGACCACGCCGGCGGCATCAAGGACTTTCCCCATGCCGCTGTGCATGTTCACCAGAATGAATTTATTGCCGGTATGAAACCTATTACCTGGTTCGAGAAGGTGCGTTACCAGCCCAAGCACTGGCGCCACCAGCCTAACTGGAAAACCCATCAGCCGGTGGGGGAGAAGTGGCACGGTTTTGATTCGGTTAGCCTGTTAAGCAGTGAACTCTACGATATTCTGCTGATCCCCCTTACGGGGCACAGCCGAGGCCACAGTGGCGTGGCAATCTCCACTACCGAAGGCTGGCTGCTGCATTGTGGCGATGCCTATTTTTCCCATCAGGAAATCAAGAACGACAAACCTTACTGCCCACCCATGCTGGAAGCGGTGCAGGCCATGGATGAAATCTGCCGGGCGGATCGTATTTACAATCAGCAGCGCTTGCGGGAACTGTATTTGTCGCACCCGCAGGATATTCGCCTGATCTGTTCCCACGACCATGAAGAGTTTGGCGATTGCTGCCATTACAACGCCTTTCTGGGCCACTCACGTACTGAAACGGTAGGGTAAAAACTCACGCTCGTTTTCGTTCACCTGTATGGGCTTGCCGATGGGCGGAAACGCCCGTTGCGGGCAGTTGGGTCGCTCACACACCCGGCAACTGACACCGATAGGCACTGCTGCCTCGCGGTCGTTAATATCAATTCCCACCGAATACACCAGTTTCCCGGCGTGCTGGATCTCGCAGCCCAGGGCCACGGCAAAATTCTTTTGCGGCACCATAAAGCCGCCTTCGGTGCGGCTTACTGTTCTTGCGATACAGAAATAGGTTTTGCCATCCGGCATCTGGGCTACCTGGCGCAGAATACGGCCCGGCTGGGCGAAGGCTTCGTGTACATTCCACAGGGGGCAGGCGCCACCCACACGGGCAAAATGAAAACTGGAAGCGCTTTGCCGTTTGGAGATATTGCCCGCTGCATCCACCCGTAAAAAATAGAAAGGAATACCGGTTTTACCGGGTCGCTGCAGGGTGCTGAGCCGGTGGCATACCTGTTCAAAACTCACGTTAAAAATAATCTGCAGGCGTTCAATGTCATAGCGTTCCTGTTCCGCCCGGGCCAGAAAGGGCTCGTAGGGCATGAGCAGGGCACCGGCAAAGTAATTGGCCAGGCCAACACGCGCCACCCCCTGGGATTCGGCATTGGCGAAATTCGCATTGCGGATAATGGTATCCAGAATGGCCTTGTGTTCCAGCAGGCAGATCTGGTGGGCAATCTGGAACACCCGCTGGCGCATGGACAGCAGTTTCGACAGGGTCAGGGTGCGGCTGGCGGGGTCGTACTGGCGCAGGCGTTCGTCTTCCACTTCCGTGACCACCTGAATGGCATGCTGGCGTTTCAGGTAGGCAATCAGTGGTGCCTCGCCGGCACCGGGTGTTAAGCCCGCAGCCCGGGCGGTGTCTTCCGCGGCATGGTCCAGGTCATCGAAATAGTTGTTCTCGTCATAGAAAAAATCGCGAACTTCCTCGTAAGGGAACTGGGGGCCTTCAATGGTTCGTACGGCTTCGTCGCCGGTCATGTCCTGGGCCAGGCCGGCGTAGTTCTGCCGGGCCTGCAGATAGGAGCGGTACAGGGTCAGGTAGGCCCGGGCAAAATCCGGCGTCTGGCCCACCACGGCTTTCAGGTCCTGCAGGTTCACCTGGGCGCTTTTGAACAGCGGATCCTGAAGACTTTCACGGATTTCACTGGCCAGGCGGTCGTCCTCTTCTTCGGAGAAGGTGCTCAGATCCACGTTGAACGTGGTGCCAAGCTTCAGTAACACCGCCACCGTCAGCGGCCGCTGATCGTTCTCTATCTGGTTCAGGTAACTGGGGGAAATGCCCAGGGCGGTGGCCAGCTGAGCCTGGGTCAGCTCGTGGTGTTCACGAAAACGGCGAATCTTGGGGCCGAGAAAGAGCTTGCGCTTGCGGTCGGACATGCTGGGGACTCTCTGTTGTCGCAGGATCAGGCGCTGTGGTAGCAGGATCAGGTGGTGGAAACCACCGTAAGTGCTAATCGTGCGTCGATCTGGTGCATTTTTGCAAAGTTCACCTTTGCAAGGTTAGCAAGTTTGCAGAAACTGATGCAAAGGAATTTGCAGGTCAGCACCTTAATCGGCGCGTTTTAGTGCTGCATTATTGCCGCTTTGGGGCTATCTCCCCATAATCTGCGGCGATCTTAACGGCTTTACCGGGCCAATAGTCCTGTTTGCAAAGTTCACAAAACGAGGAGGGTTTTTTATGCAAAACTACCGCGCGCCACTTCAGGATATGCAGTTTGTTCTTTACAACGTGCTGAAAGTGGACCAGTTCTGGCAACAAATCCCCCGTTACTCCCAACAAATCGACAAAGACACCGCCGACGCCATGCTCAACGAAGCGGCCCGGATTACCAGCGAATGCATTGCGCCCCTGAACCGCAGCGGCGACGAAGAGGGGGCCCGCTGGGAAAACGGCGAGGTATCTACCCCCAGGGGCTTCCCGGAAGCTTACAGTGTGTTTGCCGAAGGCGGCTGGGCCGGCCTGACTGGCAACCCTGATCACTGCGGCATGGGTATGCCCAAATCCTTTGCGGTGCTGATTGATGAAATGCTCTACGCCGCCAACAGTTCCTTTGCCCTGTATCCCAGCCTGAGCAGCGGTGCCGCGCTGGCTCTGGATGCCCACGGCAGTGATGCCCTGAAAGAACGTTTTCTGCCGCCTCTGTATGCGGGGCAGTGGTCCGGTACCATGTGCCTGACTGAGCCCCACGCCGGCAGCGATCTGGGCCTGATCCGCACCCGCGCCGTCCCCAACGACGACGGCTCCTACGAGATCACCGGTACCAAGATCTTCATCACCGGTGGCGACCAGGACCTGACCGAGAATATCGTGCATCTGGTGCTGGCCAAGCTGCCGGACGCACCGGAAGGCTCCCGGGGTATTTCCCTGTTTCTGGTGCCCAAGATCCAGGTGAACGAGGATGGCACCCTGGGAGAGCCCAATGGGGTGTCCTGTGGCTCTATTGAACACAAAATGGGGATCAAGGGCTCTGCTACCTGTGTGATGAACTTCGATAATGCCCGGGGTTATCTGGTGGGAGAGCTGAACCGCGGCCTGCAGTGTATGTTCACCATGATGAACTGCGAGCGCCTGTCCATTGGTATTCAGGGGATCGGCTGCTCGGATATGTCCTACCAGAACGCCGTGGCCTATTCCCGGGAACGCCTGCAGGGCAAGGGCCAGCCCCAGAGCAACGGGGCCGATCCCATCATAGTGCACCCGGACGTGCGTCGTATGCTGCTCACCATGAAATCCACCATCGAAGCGGGCCGCGCCCTGGCGGTTTACCTGGGGATGCAGCTGGATCAGAGCTTTTACGCCGAATCGGATCTGGATCGCCAGAAAGCCTCCGCACTGGTGGGCCTGCTCACCCCGGTGGCCAAGGCCTTTTTCACGGATCTGGGGCTGGAAAACACCATCCATGGCCAGCAGGTGTTCGGTGGCCATGGCTACGTGCGGGAATGGGGCCAGGAGCAGCTGGTGCGTGATGTGCGTATCGCCCAGATTTATGAAGGCACCAATGGCATTCAGGCGCTGGACCTGCTGCAGCGCAAGGTGTTTGCCAATCGTGGCGAGTCTTTGAGTGTACTGTTCAGCGACATTCGCCGGGAAATGACAGCCATTACCGGGGAAAAATACGCTGAACTGACGGAATACCGGGCCACCATGGCGGCCCTGCTGGACCAGATCGAAAGCCTGACCAGCGATATCATTGCCCGGGGTGAGTTGTCTCCCCTGAACATTGCGGCCGCTGCCACGGAGTACCTGCACTTGCTGGGATACACTCTTTATGGCTATTTATGGCTCAAAATGATGGCAGCCGCTGTGGATGTGCAGGAAGATCAGGCGGAATTCAGCTCGGCCAAGCTGGCCACCGGCAAATTCTATTTCCACCGGGTGCTGACCCGCACCGATTCGCTGATTGCCAGCCTGCTGCGTTCTGATGTGGAGGATTACATGGGGCTGGACGCGGCTTCGTTCTGATTGTCGGTAACAAATGTTCCGGATCGGTTATAAAAAGGTCAGGTCTTAGAAAACCTGACCTTTTTTGTTATTGATCTCTGGCAGCAAAGTGCGTTCTTTGTTACAAAAGTGACTTGCAGAACCTTTGTTTACCGACGATAGTTAGGGCTGTTCAAGCGGCCCCGCGCCGGTCAGAAGTGGAAGAGGTAGTCCCCCCTTGTCAGTAGATTCATTTGAGGCGATTCGACCCTACGTCGATGCAGAAGTGCCTTCCGTCATTAAGCGCCTGGTTAATTCCGAGGCGCTGCTCCAGGGAATTATTCATGTGCGTTACCCCAAAGTACCGCGCTACCTGGAAAAACCCCTGGCGCGTTTTCTGAGATACCGTATCCAGAAAGCCCTGTCGAACGTGAATACTGTGGCAGAGTTCCAGTCGCTCATGGGCGCCTTTCTGGAAAAAACCATCGACAGCACCATGACTGAATTCACCTTTGGTGGTTTGGATCAGCTGACGTCGGACAAACCCTATCTGTTTATCAGCAATCACCGGGATATTACCCTGGATTCCGCCCTGCTGAATTATGCGTTAATTCAGAATGGCCATGAGTCTGCCGAGATCGCCATTGGTGATAACCTGCTGGTGAATCCTCTGGTGGCGGATTTGCTGCGCCTTAACAAGAGCTTTGTAGTGAACCGTTCGGCAAAAGGCATTAAGGAAAAGTACCGGGCGCTCACTCAGCTGTCCCACTATATTTTCAAGGCTCATGAAAACAACCGATCCATCTGGATTGCCCAGCGGGAAGGCCGTGCCAAAGACGGTGCCGATGTTACCGATCCTGCGATTCTGAAAATGCTGCACGTGTGGGCGAAAAAGCAGGGGCTGTCCTTCAGCGAAGCCATTCGCCATTTCAATATTGTGCCGGTGTCGGTGTCTTACGAATATGATCCCTGCGACGGCCTGAAAGCGGCGGAACTGGCTGCCCGGGAGCAGGCTAACTACGTTAAAAATGCTGCCGAGGATTTTCAGAGCATCATGCGGGGAATTTCCCAGCCCAAGGGCAGTGTGCATCTGCAATTTGGCGACGTGCTGACCGGCGACTATGAAACCCCGGAAGCAGCAGCGGCCGCCATCGATGAGCAGATTGTTTCCAACTATCGTCTGTACCCATCCAACCTGTTTGCCTGCGACCAGCTGCTTCACAGTCAGCAACCGCTGAAGTACCTGCGGGAACTGTCGGCAGAAAAACTGCAGCAGTGGCTGGATTCTTCCGGCCTGAATCAGATGAATGTCAGTGCTCAGGATCTGGCCCAGCAGGCGAAAGAGTTTAAAGAAAGGCTGTCGACCTATTCTGAGCAGGTGCAGCATTATATGCTGGAAATGTATGCCAACCCTGTGATCAATAAATTTCGCCATCAGCCTTGATGCTGGTAAGGCTTCCGTTATTAAATGCTCCCCTTCAGGAATGATCGGGAGCATTTTTTATGTCTGATTTCAGCCCGCAACTGGCAGCGCAAGGGTTAAACCTGCAAGCCGTGCTGCCGCTGGACCGGTTGCCGGAAAATGTGCTTGCCGATCTGCAGGCAGCAGTTTCCGATATGTCTGATTACCGGCAGTTGTTGTTGCTGGGGCATGGTGGCCGTCGCCTTTGGCAAGCAATGACTGAAGCTGAATTTGTTTCTGAAAACCGGATAGATGATTACACCACAGAGTGCATTCAGCAGTGGTTTGCAGAACATCATCCTGATTCCCGTTACGGCCTGCTGTATCCCGGTCAGCATATCGTGCCGTTACAGTCGCTAGGCAAACTGGCGGGCTGGCATTTTCCTTCACCCATTATGGTGGGCGTTAATCATGTATGGGGCAGCTGGTACGCCTATCGGGCGGTGGTGCTGGCCGATACGGATTTTACCGTGTCTGACACCCCGGATTGGCAATCCGCCTGCAACAATTGCGACAGCAAACCCTGTGTCAGTGCCTGCCCGGCAAATGCGGTGAGTGCAGACGGGCTGGATATGGCCCGATGCATTGCCTGGCGTAAACAGCCGGATTCTGTGTGCCGGAACCGATGCCTGGCACGGCTGGCCTGTCCGGTGGGCCAAGAGCATCGCTACACCGATGATCAGATTGAATATCATTACGGTTGTTCTTACCAAACTATTTGCGAGCGTTATCCCTAGTCCAAACAACGTATTCGCTGTTGGTAAAAAGCCTTAAAATACCCACTTGCGCCGCAGCTTGGGCGGCCCGCCGGATGGTGTGCTGCGGGGTATTTTGTAAGTAATTGTTTTATCTGGTAATCAGGCTGGTTACGCCGGTATCTGTGGCACCACAAGTGTTTTAAAATTGGCATCACAGGCCGTATTTTTCAGGAATTTCACTCGCAGTAGATTAAAGGACCCGGGCTATGGCATACCTCAATGCGCTTGACGCTTCATTTCTTCATATGGAATCCAACCGAACCCCCATGCATGTGGGCGGTCTGCTGGTGTTTAAATTGCCGGAAAATGCTGAGCCGGATTACCTGAACAAGCTGTTTGATCGTTTGCAGAAATCGCCGGTAACCAATGAGCCTTTTAACTGGAAACTGCGCCATGGTGTGTTGTCTGGTGTGGCGCCATCATGGGTGAAAGCCAAGAAAATTGATATCGATTACCACGTGCGCCACTCCGCGTTACCGTTCCCCGGTGGCGAAAAGGAGTTGGGTGTGCTGGTGGCGCGTCTGCATTCCAATCATATGGATCTGGAACGCCCTCTTTGGGAATTCCATTTGATTGAAGGCCTGGAGAATCGCCGTTTTGCAGTTTACATGAAAACCCACCATGCCATGATTGATGGTATGGGTGCCATGAAGATGATCAAGAAGTGGTTGACCTCTTCACCGGATATGGCAGTGGAAATCGCACCCTGGTCAGCATCCTTTGGTATCAAACGTAAACGTAGTGGTGCAGGCGGCAGTGCATCAGAAAAACCAGGGCTTTGGGGCGGCATTAAATCCCAGTTATCGGCCGGCAAGGAACTGGCGGCCAAACTGCGGGAAATGAATGATCACCACATTAATCCGGAAGGTGGCATGTATTCTGCCATGCACACGCCCCAAACCCTGTTCAACCAGCATATTTCCCCGCAGCGGCGGCTGGCCACCCAGCTGTACGATGTGGCGCGTTTCAAGCGTATTCAGCAGGCCACCGGCGCTACAGTAAACGATATTTGTCTGTCGATTATAGGTACCGCCACCCGGCGATACCTGGACGAGCTGGAGCAGTTACCGGAGGATTCTCTGGTGGTATCTGTTCCTGTGGGTTTACCAAGGCCGGACGGTAAAGCCGGGAATGCGACTATTGGTTTTGCCTGCCCGCTGGGTACCGATATTGAGGATCCGCTGCAACGCTTGCAGAATTTAAAAGCCATTACCCACCGCACCAAACAACAGTTAAAAACCCTGTCTGCGGATGCATTAACGCAGTTTTCCATTCTGGGTATTACGCCTTTAATGATGGGACAGCTTACCGGGCTGGGCATGAAAATACCGGCGCTGTTCAACCTGGTGGTGTCCAATGTCGTAGCCACCCGCCACAAGCTTTACTGGAATGGTGCTGAGCTGGAAGCCATGTATCCCATCTCCATTCTGTTCGATGGCTACGCCCTGAATATTACCGTGGTGGGATACGATCAAAGCCTGGCGCTGGGCTTTACCGGCTGCCGTAACGCTTTGCCCAGCCTGCAGCGCCTGGCGGTTTACACCGGCGAAGCGCTGGCCGAGCTGGAAGCGGCACTGGATTTTTGCGCCGACTCAGAAAACCCGGTTTCTCCAGAGCTGGATAAGGACCGGGTTGTTCTTACCTGAGATCTACAATGAAAGTCTGTCTTGCAAGGTGTTACGGAGGCTGGTGCGCAGTAACATTCCGGGTTTTCTTTTACTGGTTAAGTTGCTTAAGTACGTAGTCGTAAAAGCCCTGAGTGTCCGTAATATTCAACACCACATCTATTGCCCTGCCGTTTTCCGCCGGTATCAATGTGCCCTGATAAAAGCCATCGGTAATAATCGCCAGCTTCTGGCTTTGGGGTGCGCTGAACAGGTCCGGCCGTTCCAGGTAAGCTACGGTGGTCACATCCCACATCCGGTAAAAAGGCTGATCCAGTACCAGCTGGTAACTTTCGTAAGCCAGTTTTGACAGGGGGGCTGTTTGTGCCTGTTGTTGCAACTGGTTTAAAAAGTCCTGGGTAAGCGGTGCCTGATCCGTTACGTTAAGTGGAAACAGGGTGATGGGGAAGCGGGTGTTTTCAAATATCCAGGCCACGGAATAGGGATCCCAGAAGACGTTCCATTCGGCGTAGGGGTTGGCCACTTCCGCCGGCAGGGTGTTGGGGTCCAGGTTGCCCTTGGCGCCATCCACTGCGCCCCCCATCCAGATCATCTGATCAATAGCGGCTTCCAGTTGCGGCTGTGCCTTGAGAATGCTGCTGAGCAAGGTTAACGGGCAGCAGATCACCAAGGTCAGTTTTTCGCCCTGATTCAGGGCATCCTGCAGCAGGGTCAGCAGTGCCTGGTTACCGTCAGGGTAGGCTGGCTGGGTGCCGTTCACCGGATACTTCAGCTGATCGGTTGCCTGCAGGTCTTCGTGGGGCAGGTGAGCCTGGTCTTCGTTGGGGTAATAGGGCCAGTCGGGATTTACCGGAATGTTTTTCAGGCAGTCTATAGCGTTGATAGCTGCGGAATCCTTGCGGTAATCCCAGGGAAACTGATTCCAGCTGCGGGACTGGGCCAGCGACAGTATGTCCGTTGACTGGCCCAGGTATTCCTGAATCCGCCAGGCGGCGTTCATGGCCGGCCCGGCAATACAATCACCATTGGTAATAATGATCTGCCGGAGGTTCACATCCGGCATGGTGGTTAGTAAAACGCCCGCAATATATTCATCAATGGCTGCGTCCTGATTAAATACTACATTCATCATGGTTTCGTTCGGCCTTCATCATGTTCAGAGGATTGCTAAAGCATAATCATAAACAGTTAAGGATAGGCGAAAACAAAAAAATTTACCGGTTGGTTGTGTGATGCAGCCAGAGCGTTAATGCCCAGTAAAGTCGCTGATCATTCAGTAATCTGAGGTGGCCCACCTCGTCAATAAACAAACGGGTAACTTGTTCGTGTTCTTCAGGGAAATGATTGTTACCCATGGCGCTCACATCTGTCACCAGGCCATCGCCAAGAATGGTTTTGGCGGTGGGGTCCGATAACCGGGCGCCAATCAGCAAGTGGTGAATTCCCGGATTGAATAATTCGAGATGCTCGCGATCGATGGCATCTTTATGGAGAATACAGGAATCCCGCAAACTGCGAATACCTCGGCTGCGGATGTTGCCCAGTGCCATTAAAGGTTTGGTATAAGGGGAGTAGCCCAGCAGGTTGTTGGCAAAATTGCCGAGCTTTTCCAGATTGGCGCCTTCGTGGGGCGACGCAATGTAAGCCGCATGGCTCACGCTGTTTATCCAGTCCTGTTGTTCTATATCCATGCCGTAGTGCATTGCGCTGCGCGCCACCAGACCGCCCATGGAATGGCCAAACAACAGCAACTTTTTGTTGGAATCGGTTTGCCACTGGGCGTGGAGCAGCTGCGCCAGCCGCTCGCCATTTTCTGTTAATGTCAGGCCGGTGTTGTAGCGCAACAGTGCCACGCCATAGCCGTGCCGGTTTAGCAATGCTGAAAACATCTGTGCCGGTTGTGTTGACCACAGATGTTCACTCAAGCACAGACCATGAACAAAAAGAGCAACCCCTTTGGGGTGTTGCTGCTGTAATTCCGTTAGCGTTATCGGATTGTGCTCCACATCCAGGCAGTGCATTTCAATGGCGCCGGGATGGCCCCAGTCAAAAAGTTTGTCGCCAAATACACCGTTCATTACGCTCTGCAGGCGCGAAAGCTCAGTGGAACCTTTAACGGCTGCAGGCAATAGCGGCATCATTTTTTGCAGCTGGCCGGCGGCTTGCACAAATACCTGATTAATCAATTGGTAGAGCCTGGGGGCCTGGGCAAGGTCTGGTTCCGGGTAGCGTGCAATGGGCAGCGGCCTTTGCCCGATAATGCCGTGTATTTCTCCGGCAATGCGGGTAACTTCTCCGGCGCTGCGCAGCAGCAGGCTGAGCAGGCCCACCATCAGGCGGGCGGGGCCGCTCCAGTGGGCAGCTGGTGACTGAACTGGCTCAGTCCGGGTGGTGGGGGCAGTCATAATGTGATACCTCATAAAGTGTACAGTTGTACACTAATATAAGTCTTTTAAAAAAGCAATATCAACCATGATAATGAGGGTATTGGAAGGGTTTCGGCTTTTTCAGGTCTTTTTCTGTGTTTAAGTGTACACCGTTATTTGGTGTGGGGGTGGAGAAAAATACGGCAGGCGGGTGCTCTAAAGGTTTGTCCTATGCGTGGGGCAGGGCGGCAACAGGCTTGATCAGGTAAAGGCAACTTCCAGGTGGCTGGCGGCGCTCATGCAATCAGTTACCGGCTGGCCTTCCAGATACAGTTTGATGGCATTCTGCTGTTCATACACCGGCAGCTCCTTGAGCTGGCAGGCATTGGCTTCCACCATGTGTTTGGCTTTCCAGGCCAGGTGAATCACTTTTTCTTCAGGGAATGAGGTGCCGGAATAGTTCTCGTTGGCAAGAATCTGAATGGCTGCGCTGATCAGTGCTGCGGCGTCGTTGTGCCCCAGTTCTTCTTCAACAATGCTGCGTGTGGTTGCCATGGTGCTTGCACCTCGACTTTGTCTTAAAGGAGTCAGGATCGTGTTGCTGTGTTTTTGTTCTCCTAAAAATAGTCAGCCTTCTTTGGCTTATCAAGGCAAAAGTGGTGTGAAAATTAAACATTAACGCTGGGCATCAGGTGCCACGAGGGGTTGGGCCCCATAGAATTTATTCTTCTAATTTACGCACTGCTTCTGCCAGCAAAAGAGCGAGGCTGATCTGGTTAGACGAATGGGGAATACTATCCGTGCTAATCAAATCATCTATACCGTTTTCTTCAAGTAAATTCTCCGCTCCAGGCGCCAACAGGGCATGGGTGCAAATGGCAACCACGCGTGCGGCGCCTTTTTGCTGCAATACTTTTGCGGTTTCTGCCATGGTGTGGCCGCTGCTGATAACATCATCCACAAGCACAGCGGTTTTGCCGGAAAAATCGTATTCCGGCAGTTCAATCGCAACGGATTTATCGCCATAACGAATTTTCCGGGCGACAACAAACTCTGCATTGCCCGGGCCGGCCACTACTTGCACCCATTGTTCCGATTCTTCATCGGGACCAATAAATACGGCGTTTTCGTAACGGCCCTGTACGTATTTTCCCAGTAATCCGGCTGCAGTGAGTGAAACGGCCTGGCGGGCGGGAATCGCCTGGTCAAGGCGCTCAATGCGGTGCAAGTGCGGATCAACCGTAATGACATTATCAAACAGTTCTCCCAGAAAGCCGCCAATAATCTGCTGGCTTACGGCCTGCCCGGGAACAAAGGCTTTGTCCTGTCGCATGTAGCACAGGTAGGGTGCAATTAATGTCAGTTGTCTTGCCCCTTGTTGCCGTGCGCTTTTTGCTGCCAGAAAAAGTTCAATCAATTTGTCGTTGGGGTAGTGCAGTGTCTGGCAAAACAGGACATGTTCCGGCAGTGCGGTAGGCAGTTGCACCAGGCTTTCGCCATCGGGAAAACGGTGCAACTGAATTTTTCCGCTGTCACAGCCAAGCGCTTCGGCCAATGCTTTGGCCTGCTGCGCGTAATCGTCAAAGTAAAGGATCTGCATAATCCGGGACCGTTGTTAAGGTAAAATTTACTGTGTCAGCCAGGAGGACTGGTTGCGAATATTTTCCCCCAGGGTGTAGCCGTGATTGAAGTCCGCTGCCCGTTTGGCAAAGCGGAAATCCGCCGGGAACTGGGCGTAGATCCGGTAGAGCGGATCGCCGGCTTCCACCCGGTCACCAATCCGTTTGAACACTTCTACCCCGGCGCCTTTATCCAGCGGCGCACCCGCCAGCCGGGCAATATGAGCCAGCACCAGATTATCGATACCGGTAACGTAACCGGAGCTTTCCGAATGCACATCGGCCACCAGCTTGCCGGGCGTGTAGCGTTCCGGTTGTTCTCCCTGGGCGGCGATAATAGCTTTCATCTTGGCCAGGGCCCGGCCGGAATCCAGTATGTCCCGGGCAATGTCGTAACCGGTGCCACCCCGCACATCGGGGGCAAATTCGATCATTCTGCCCGCCAGTTGCAGGGACTTCTCCCGCAGATCGTGGGGCGCGTCGGGGTGCAATTCCAGTACCCGCATGACATCGCGGGCTTCCAGCACCGGGCCAATACCGGTGCCAATGGGCTGTTCACCGTTGGTTATGATCACGTGGGTTTCCAGGCCGATGCGGTCGCCAACGAACTCAAACAGCTGGCGCAGGCGCATGGCTTCGCGCATGGTGTGTACCTTGGCGCTGGGGCCTACGGGAATATCGATCAGCAAATGGGTGGAGCCGCAGGCGACTTTTTTCGACAGGATTGACGCCACCATCTGCCCGGGGGAATCAATGGACAGGGGGCGTTCCACGGAAATCAGAATATCGTCCACCGGTGCCAGGTGAGCAGTGCCACCCCAGGCCAGGCAGGCCTTTTCCTGGCGCACAATATTGTGGAGGCTGGCGGTGGACAGGTTAACTTCTGCCAGCACTTCCATGGTGTCGGCGGTGCCGGCAGGGCTGGTAATGGCACGGCTGGAGGTTTTGGGGCACAGCAGCCCGTAGGCGGCCACAATGGGCACCACCACCATGGAGGTGCGGTTGCCGGGGATACCACCGATACAATGCTTGTCCACCACCGGTTTGGCCTGCCAGTCCAGGCTGTTGCCGGATTCCACCATGGCCTGGGTAAGATAAAGCACCTCGTCCCGATCCAGTCCTGCCTGAGCGGACGATACCAGAAATGCCGCAATTTCCGGTTTGGAATAGCGGTTGGCAATGATGTCTTTCACGATCTGGCTGAGCTGGGTCCGGTCCAGGCGCTCGCCCGCCATTTTCAGGCGCACAAAATTCATGGAGTGGGGCGGGGAGGCATGGCTCACACTCACCAGGCTGCCTTCCTCCAGGTTCAGCTGTTCAAAACTCTGCAGTGACAGGCCCAGTTCGTTATGGCCCACAATGCAGTCGTCTTCCACCACGTTGAGCACCGCCAGTATCTTTTTACCATCGAATTCCACTTCGATTTTACTGAGCGCCTGAAAACCTTCGGCCCGATACAGTTCGCAATCGCGATGCATATAGGCCACGTTTTCATGGTAGGTATCAATCTTCACCCGTTTCAGGGTGAGCGGTGGGGTTTCAGGTGTTGCTTCGGGCGGCGGATTAACTGGATCTGTCATTGGTTGATCTGGGCTCGTTCATTAAAAGTGGCCGGGCGTGGGCTGACTTTGCGGGTCTGGTAATCGTAAAACACAAAACCGGATTTGGCGCGAAACACTTCCTGCCCATCCTGAACCCGGATGGCCTGCATCAGCATGTCGCCACCGTATTTGTTGATGTCTGCCAGTGCCAGGCGAATCCGCAGGCGGTCGTTGTGAAAGCCTTCGGCTATGTACATCAGCATCAGGTCGGAATTGACAATGCCCTTGTCGCCCACCACGCAGCCGGGAAATCCCATGCTGTCAAACCAGGCATCGCGACAGTCACCAATAATGGTAACCACCTTGTCGTGGGACAGATGGCCACCGGCGTTTTCGTGCTCTTTGCTGATTGTCATCTCGTATTCAAACAGGCTGGACTCCGGGAAATCGATGTGTACGCGCATCTTTACCTCAGCAATTATTCAGGATCACTGGTAATGGTGGCCTGACGGGCGTCAATGTTCACATAGAAACAGCTGCGTCGGTTTGTGTGGCAGGCGGGGCCCGCCTGATCCACCTGAAGCAACAGGGTATCGCCGTCGCAATCGGCGTGCAGGGCAACCAGTTTCTGAACGTGCCCCGACGATTCCCCCTTGCGCCAGTAGGTTTGCCGGGAACGGGACCAGTAACACACCTGTCCGGTGGCCAGGGTTTCCTCAATGGAGTCCCGGTTCATCCAGGCCATCATCAGCACTTCGCCTGTGTCATGTTGCTGGGCAATGGCGGGTATCAGGCCGTCGGTATTGAATTTCAGGGCATCCAGGGCCTCTTGTGCGGCCACCTGACTGCCTTTGGGCTGCTTTTCCAGTGATTTGTAATCCATGTGCTGTCCTAGGTTTCAAGATTGGGCAGAATATTAACAGATTTAGGGAATCAGCTGCAGCGCCGGGTCAAAAACGGTCCAGTCGATCCTGTTTAATTTGGATGCACCGCAGTAGACTCGCTGTTTATGTCAGCTGTTTTGAGTGCCTGACCGGCAGGGCCCGCAACTGCACTCAGCAGCCATTTTATGTCGCAACCGAACAGGCGGGTATTATGCAGTTCACCACCGGCAAGGTAGAAAGCCCATTTCATTACGACCGGGATTCGCTGGTGGATGCCTGGAGCAGAATTCACAGTATTGATCAGGAACCTCTGCCCAGTGCAGAAAACCTGGAGCGCACCTCCGGTGTGAATGCGGAAGACGCCGAAGCGTTAAGCCAGACTCTGCTGGCAGCCTGGGTGGATTTTCACAACGGTGATTTTCAGGGGGCCTGGGAAAAAGGAAAAGCTGCCGGTGCTGCAGGTGGTTATGTTACCGGCCTGGCGCTGAATTCCTACGGTACTTATCTGGCTCCGGAAAAGGACAGGGCGGATATTTTTTTGCAGGCCGCCAACGATGCCAGACAGGCAGCCGCAAGCTGCCCCGACAGTGTTAATATCGAATATGCCCATGCCTTGAACATCGGACGCTATTCCGAAACCGTGTCTATTGCCAAAGCCATTACCAGTGGGGCAGCCCTTACCTTCAAGAAAAGCCTGGATACCTGCCTGACGATTCAGCCGGGGCATGTTCCGTCATTGCTGGCCCAAGGGGCGCTGTATGCCCAGGTGATTGATGCAGTGGGTGAGCTGGCGGCCCGGGTCAGCTTTGGGGCTACGCGTAAAAAAGTGTTTGCGGTTTATGAAAAAGCCCTTGATGCGAAAACCCTTGATGCAAAAACGCCGCCGGTGGTGTATCTGGAATACGCCAAGAATATTCGTTTGCTGGACAGTAAAAAGCAAAGCCAGGTTAAGGATCTGCTGGAGCAGGCCCTGAATGCACCGGTGCTGGATCCTCTGGATGTGTTTGATCAGCGGGAAGCATCGCAGCTTCTTAAAAGCCTTTAAGGAATTTCGCCGGGGTTAGTCCCCGGCGGCTACTTCCTTCAGGAAACCCTCTATCAAACTCGCCGTTTGTACCGGTATTTCAACCATGGGGGCGTGGCCCACACCCTCCAGTAATTTAACCTCCGCGTGGGGTATCAGCTCTTTATACACTTCACTGTTGCGATAGTTAATTACCCGGTCCTGTTTTCCCCACAGGATGAAGGTGGGCACCGTGGTGGTGGCAATCCGCTCTTTAAAGTCGTACTGCTGATCAGTGGTAATGTCCTTCCAGATCTTTTGATTCTTGTCATATCGGTTCGCCATTTTTTCGGCGGACACGGCAGTGATGGGCCAGGGCAGAAAAGGTTTGGCTTCCATGGTGAAATCCACCAGAAAATCGAACTCCTTTTCGGTTTTTATAATCAGCGGATGAATGCCTTTTTCCAGGTAGGCGGCCAGTTCGCTGTCATGGTCATAAATATGGCCGGGATTCAGCAGGATAGAGGCTTTGATATCGTCCGGATAAGTTGCGGCATACAGGGCGGTGATGGCGCCACCCATGGAATTGCCGGTCATGTAAAAAGCTGTCGGTGAAGGCGTGTGTATGACCTTTTCTGCAAACTTGTGGAGGGTTTCCACCTGCCGGTCAATATCGTAATTGGCGGCGGGATCAAAACTGCTTTCGCCGTGGCCGGGTAAATCCACCGAGATCAGCCGGTAGTTCTGATGCATTTCCATGGCCAGCTGAATCCAGTTTTCCTTGAAGGCGCCGAAACCGTGCACGTACATCATCACCGGTTTATCCGGTTTGGCGCCTGTGTCCAGATAATGGATGGTGTGGGGGCCAATGGTGATCTGTTCGGGTTTCAAGCCCGCTTCCTGCATGCCAAGTTCGGTGGACAGGTCATACAGTTGGTACTTGTAATGATCCAGCAGCCCATACCCCACAATCATCACAACAAGCAGGCTGCTTGCAATTATCGCTGTCCACTTTAATGGCTTCATTACTATCCCCCAACACAAAAAAGACAACATCATAACATATGGGTTTACGCTGTATACTTTTCCGTGTTGTTCGTGCTCTGAAATGGTGCGTTGCCGCCAGGGTTGCCACCATTGTGCCCCGTCTTCGTGCTCGCGGCTGTGGTAATGGGCCCTGAAACAACGCAATTCCGCTCTGGCACAGCCATTGCTTTGTAATTCAACGGGGGCGACCAGACAAACGTCTGGACAAACCAAATAGGCGGCTAGGGTTCCGGCTTTACAAGCGACTGGTCCGAGAGCTACCGACCTCTTGAGCAAGAGGTTACACGGAGGGACAAAAGCCCGGGAGATCTTGTTTGGTCTGCCTGTGCATTGTTTCAACGTGAGCCCAAGGCTCGGGAGAGGTTTATGAGTTCATCCAGTACACCCAGTACACCCAGTACAACGAAAGACACATCCATCCCCAACCCCCTGTATGAAGACACCATTCCCGGCGGCTGTCACTGGTCCCTGGTCATGAAGCGTGGTCATCAGTTGCGTCTGATTGATACTGACGGCGGCGCGAACGTGGGGATGCTGTTCTATAACCCCTCGCAATTACTGGAACGTATTAATCTGCCGGATACCTTGAAGTGTCAGCACACCTTCAAACTTACCCGGGGGCATTGTATCTATTCCGACATGGGGCGGATTTTCTGCTCTGTTGTTGACGATACGGCAGGCTGGCACGATGCGGCTTCCGGTACCTGCAACCGGAAACTGGTGGAACGCAAGTGGGGCAAAAAAACCTTTCAGGATGCCCATAACGAATACCATCGCAACGGCTACGACAGCTTTCTGATCCAGCTTGCCAAGTACGGCCTGGGCAAAAAAGATCTGGCTGCCAATATCAACTTTTTCAGCAAAGTGGCCACCAGTGACGCCGGTGCCATGACCTATGTGGAGAATCACTCCAGTGCCGGTGCTTCAGTCACCCTGCGTTTTGAAATGGATACGCTGGTGATCTTCCATACCTGTCCCCATCCGCTTGATCCGGCGGCGGAATACCCCGTAAAACCGGTGACCTATCAAATCGGTAAAGCTGCTGAAGTAGCTGATGATGACTTTTGTAAAAACGCCTGCGGGGAAAACCAGCGGGGCTTTATGAACAATGCACTGTATCACCTGCAGGGATAAGGAGTGACATCATGATTATTGAAAGTCAGCTAAACAGCAAAGATGCAGTATTCCGCGAAGTGGTGAATGCCGGCGATTACTGGATGCAACGGATCAGTAACGGCCAGACCCTGAGAATTGTGGACCTGGAAGGCAACCAGGCGGCGGACACCCTGTTTTTTAATGCCAATGATCCTGCCGAAAGATACAGCGCCGTGGATACCTTGCGCGAGCAGGGTAATGTGTACCTGACCGCCGGCAGCAAACTCCTGTCCACCCAGTGTAATGAGCTGCTGGAAATAGTGGCCGATACCTGCGGCCGCCACGACACTTTAGGCGGCGCCTGTGCGACCGAAAGCAACACGGTGCGTTACTCTCTGGAAAAGAAATGCATGCATGCCTGTCGCGACAGCTGGATGCTGGCGGTGGCGGAGCATCCTGAATTCGGTATCAGCAAGCGGGATATTACCCATAACATAAACTTTTTTATGAACGTGCCCATTACCAGTGACGGTGGACTGACCTTTGCCGATGGTATCAGCGCGCCGGGCAAGTACGTTGAACTGCAGGCGAAGATGGATGTGATTGTGCTGATATCCAATTGCCCCCAGCTAAACAACCCCTGTAATGCCTATAACCCCACGCCCATTGAAGTGCTTATCTGGGATTAATCACTGACTGACAGGAGTTGCAAGCCATGGCCTTTGAAAAAGTTCTGATTGCCAACCGCGGCGCTATTGCCTGCCGGATTATCCGGACCCTGCGGGAAATGGGCGTTGGTTCAGTAGCGGTATTTTCTGAAGCAGATGCAGAGTCACTGCATGTGCAACTGGCGGATGAAACCGTGGCACTGGAAGGCACCCTGGCCACTGATACTTACCTGCGGGCGGATAAGATTATGGCCGCCGCCAGGCAAACGGGAGCCGGTGCCATTCACCCGGGCTACGGGTTTTTAAGTGAGAATACGGATTTTGCCGATGCCTGTGAAAAAGAAGGTATTGCGTTTATCGGGCCCACGTCTGAACAGATACGCCAGTTCGGTTTAAAACACAGTGCCCGGGAACTGGCGTCTTCCTGTGGTGTACCGCTGGTGCCGGGAACGGATCTGCTCAAAGATGAACAGGCAGCCGTAACGGCGGCAGACGATATTGGCTACCCGGTGATGCTGAAAAGTACCGCCGGCGGTGGCGGGATTGGCATGCAGATCTGCTGGAACCGACAGGAACTGGAAACCGCTTTTGACAGTGTAAAGCGGCTGAGCCGCAACAACTTTGGCAATGATGGGGTTTTTCTGGAGCGTTACGTGGATCAGGCCCGCCACGTAGAAGTGCAGGTGGTGGGTGATGGCAAAGGGCATGTTGTGTCGTTGGGTGAGCGGGACTGTTCATTGCAGCGCCGTAATCAAAAAGTAATTGAGGAAACCCCGGCGCCCAACCTGTCCGACGAGCTACGCCAGCAGATGTGTGATGCCGCTGTTGCCTTGGCGAAAGGGGTAAACTATCGCTCCGCCGGTACCGTTGAATTTATTTTTGATGCCCGGGCGCAAACCTTTTATTTTCTGGAAATGAATACCCGCCTGCAGGTAGAGCATGGCGTTACCGAAATGGTGACCGGTGTCGATCTGGTGGAATGGATGGTTCGTATTGCGGCAGGCGATACCGATTGCCTTGCCGGTTATGTTCACCAACCCCGGGGCCATGCCATTCAGGCGCGGGTGTATGCCGAAGACCCGGGCCGGAATTTTCAGCCAAGCAGTGGTCTGCTCACCAATGTGCAGTTTCCTGTTGCCATACAAGGGCAGGGTGTGCGTTGCGATTACTGGGTGGAAGCGGGTATTACCGTACCGGCAGTGTACGATCCCATGCTGGCCAAAATCATTGTTCACCGCGCCAGTCGCCATGAAGCCATGGGTGCGCTGGTAGAAGCCCTGAGCGAAACATGTATCGAAGGCATAGTGAGTAACCGCAGCTATCTGGAACAGATACTGGTGGATGATGTGGTGCAGGCGGGCAATCACACCACGCGATTTTTAAACAGCTTCGTGTTCGCCGCTACCGGCATTGAGGTGCTCAAACCCGGCACCCAAACCACCGTACAGGATTTTCCCGGGCGGGTAGGTTACTGGGATATCGGCGTGCCGCCTTCTGGCCCCATGGACAGCCTGGCATTCCGGATCGGAAATCGAATTCTGGGTAATGACAGTCAGGCCTCCGGTTTGGAGATTACCCTGACCGGGCCGGAACTGCGTTTTCGTTGTGATTCCGTGATCGCCCTGACCGGTGCCGCGATGGATGCCTGGCTGGTGCATGCTGACAATTCCAGAACAGAAGTGCCTTTCTGGCAACCGGTGACGGTGGCTGCCGGTACAAGACTTGTTATCGGCAAGCTCAAGGATTGCGGCATGCGGGCCTACCTGCTGGTGAAAGGTGGCCTGGGTTATCAGCCTTATCTGGGCAGTCAGAGCACCTTTACCTTAGGCCAGTTCGGCGGGCAGGGGGGCAGGGCGCTGCAGGTGGGTGATGTGTTGCCGTTACACTCATCAGTTACCGATGGCAGTGAACATGGCCTTGATCCACAGCAAAGGCCTGCCTACAGCCACGAATGGAACATTGCGGTGCTTTACGGCCCCCATGGCGCTCCGGAATTTTTTACACCGGAAGATATTGCGACCTTTTTTGATACCGACTGGGAAGTGCATTTCAACAGCAGCCGCACCGGTGTGCGCCTGATTGGCCCCAAACCGGAATGGGCCCGGGAGGACGGCGGCGAAGCCGGGCTGCACCCTTCCAATATTCATGATAATGCCTATGCCATTGGCGCTATCGATTATACCGGTGACATGCCGGTGATTCTGGGCCCTGATGGACCCAGCCTGGGGGGCTTTGTTTGCCCGGTGACCATTGCCAAGGCAGACCTGTGGAAAATGGGCCAGCTCAAGCCCGGCGATAAAATTCGTTTTACGCCAGTGAACTATGATGCCGCCGTTGACAGTGAAGCCCATCAATTAAGAGCCATCAACGGACTGGATCAGCCACCTGATGTGCCTTGTGGCGAGCCGTTAAAAGTGGAACAGCTGGTTTCCTTTCTGCACCGGATTGAAAAAAACAGCGTGACGCCGGAAGTCACTTACCGCATGTCCGGCGACGATAATATTCTGATTGAATACGGCCCTATGGAACTGGATATCAATCTGCGGTTCCGGGTACATGCATTAATGAACTGGCTGGAACAACAGACACTGGACGCCGTTATTGAGTTAACGCCGGGCATACGTTCTTTGCAGGTACACTACGACAACCTGGCCATGACACAGCAACAGTTGATGGATGTGTTGCTGAAAGGCGAACGTCAGCTGGCGGATATCAGCACGATGGAAGTGCCCACCCGGGTGGTGTATTTACCCCTGTCGTGGGACGACGAAGCCACCCGCCTTGCCATTGAAAAATACATGACCACCGTGCGCCCCGATGCGCCCTGGTGCCCCAGCAACATTGAATTTATCCGGCGCATTAACGGGCTGGAATCAGTGGCTGACGTCAAGCGTATTCTGTTCGAGGCCAGTTACCTGGTAATGGGGCTGGGGGATGTGTACCTGGGGGCCCCGGTGGCCACGCCGCTGGACCCCCGTCATCGGCTGGTTACCACAAAGTACAATCCGGCACGGACCTGGACACCGGAAAACGCGGTGGGTATCGGGGGAGCCTATTTGTGTGTGTACGGCATGGAAGGCCCCGGTGGCTACCAGTTTGTCGGCCGCACAATGCAAATGTGGAATCGCTTTCGCAAAACCCCGGCCTTTACCAAACCCTGGTTGTTGCGCTTTTTCGATCAGGTGAAATTCTACGAAGTATCCCACGATGAACTCATGCAAATACGCCGGGATTTTCCGTTAGGGCGTTTTAAGCCACGCATCGAGGAAACCACATTCAGTCTGGCGGAGTATCAGCAATTCCTGACGGACAACAGCGACAGTATTCAGCAGTTCAGGTCCACTCAGCGTCAGGCGTTTCAGGAAGAAAGAGCCCGCTGGAAAGCCGCCGGTAAGGAACTGGCTGATTTTGTGGAGCCCGCGCCGGAGCCAGACGAGGAACGCCTTTCTGATTCGCAGACCGCACTCTGTGCCAGTGTGCCCGGATCTGTATGGCAGATGAAAGTCAAAACCGGTGACCTGGTACAGCAGGGTGATGTGGTAGCCATTATAGAATCCATGAAAATGGAATTCCCCGTGGAAGCAGAGCAGAGCGGTACAGTCGTGAGGCTGTCAGTCAAAGAAGGCCAGCAGGTAAACCCGGGACAAACCCTGTTAGTGCTGGATAACAGTCAAAACGAGGAGAAAAACTGATGGCGTTGTTGTCGATTGCAGATTTACGGCAGGGTTATATCACGGGCGATCTGGATCCACACACTGTGATCATGGAGTGCCTGGAAAAGATAAGATCAGACAAAACATCCAACGCCTGGATATCGGTGCTGGCAGCCCATGAGTTACAGGTATATCTGGATCGTCTGGCGGACATACCGGTGGCAGATCACCCATTGTGGGGCATACCTTTTGCGTTGAAAGATAATATTGATCTGAAGGGCTGTGAAACCACAGCAGCCTGCCCGGACTATGCCTATCAGCCGGCGCAAACGGCCTTTGTTGCTGAGCAGCTGATTGCGGCCGGCGCCATTCCCATGGGTAAAACCAACATGGATCAGTTTGCTACCGGCCTGGTAGGTACCCGTTCGCCTTACGGCGCGGTTCCCTGTATTCAGAATCCGGATTACATATCCGGTGGGTCCAGTTCGGGATCTGCCTGGGCGGTGGCCAGTGGTCAGGTGGCTTTTTCATTGGGAACCGATACGGCCGGTTCCGGGCGGGTGCCCGCCGCGTTCAATGGGCTGGTGGGAGTAAAGCCAACCCGTGGATTGCTGAGCTGCAAGGGGGTGGTACCGGCCTGCCGTTCACTGGATTGTGTGAGCATTTTTGCCGGCACACTGGAAGATGCCAACAGTGTGTTAAAGGTTGCTTCTGCCTACGATGCGCAGGACAGCTATGCCAGGGAAAAAAACTTTACGATAAAACCGGAACACTCTTTTACCGTAGGCGTTCCGGTGGGCGAGGATCTTTATACCTTGCACCCGGAATACTCGGACCTGTTCAATCTGGCTGCCGGCAAGCTAAGGCAGCAGGGTGTTGAGGTGATTGAAATCGATTTCAGTCCCTTTGTGGCTGCGGCAAAATTATTGTACCAGGGGCCCTGGGTGGCTGAGCGGTACCATGCAGTGGGAGAGTTTATAGAAAGACACCTGAACGGCACCGACGAATCGGTAGCGACCATCATACGTGGTGCCAAATCGGTTACCGGTATTTCCACCTTTGAAGGCTTTTACGAATTACAGCGCCTGAAAAAGCTTGCGGATGAACAACTGGCAAGGGTGGACTGCATTATGACGCCCACCACGCCAACCCAGTTTACCCACGCCGAGATTGCCGCCAATCCCATCATGAATAATACCGAACTGGGGTTTTATACCAATTTTATGAATCTGCTGGATTACGCGGCTTTGGCGGTGCCCGCCGGCCAAACCAGCACCGGGCTGTGTTTTGGGGTTACCTTTTTTGGCGCTGCACAAACGGATCTGTTATTGCAGCAGGTGGCCGGTAATCTGATGAGTGAAAACACGGATTATGTTTGCCGTCAGGCTGCTGAGCCGGCCACTATTCCTGTGGCGGTGTGTGGCGCTCACCTGGAGGGCATGGCCCTGAACTGGCAATTGCAGGATCGTGGTGCCGTTTGCCTGGAAAAAACCACCACGGCACCCGGCTATCGGTTTTATGCTTTGGCCGGAGGGCCGCCTTACCGGCCGGGTCTGGTAAGAGTGAACGAAGCGGGTGCCGCGATAGAGGTGGAAGTATGGAGCGTACCGGCGGCAAAGTTCGGATCTTTTGTGGCCGGCATACCTGCTCCCCTGGGGATTGGCAAACTGGAACTGGCGGATGGGCGCTGGGTGCCGGGCTTTATTTGTGAACCTGGTGGTATTGCAGGGGCTGAAGATATTACGGCGTTAAAAGGCTGGCGTCAGTATATGCAGCAACGGTAGCGCTTATGTGTAAAACCCGGTATCTGGCATATAACTTGTATCTTGCTGCTGTGAATTCTGCGCTATAAAAGGAAAAGTTGCCATGAAATCTGATATTGCAAAAATGAAGCAGCATATAGAGGAAATACAAAAAGGAATTTTTAAAATCGGCCGCAATCGTATTGCCGCAATGCCGGTACATACCACCTGGGAATTAACCGACAGTCTGGAACAACGTGCCCGTGAATTGCGGCAATTGATTGAGCGGCTGGAAAAAGCGGGATAGTCAGACTGCTGCCGCTGTAGGCCCGCATGCGTTTACAACTGGATCATGTAAATTTTACATACGGGTTAAAAAAGTTACTCGTCGATAATGATTTCGGAGTCAGGCGCCAGAAAGGGGTTTTTAATGCCCGGCATATTCAGGTTGCCTTCTTTCAGCTGCACTAATGCATAAATCAGAACGATGGCACTGACCAATGCCAGTACGGCCTGAAGCGGCGTGGCATTTTTCTTTTCCCTGTCTGATGATTGGGAGCCGGCACCTGTTGTGGCTTTTGCTGAAGGTTCAATTCCCAGGCGTTTTTCAAGGTAATCTTCCAGCAGGTCATAGTTCTTGCGATTGGCACGCCAGGTAATATCAAAAAAGTCGCCCAGCACGGGTACCATACCCAGTATCAGTTCAATACCGATATTCAGCAGCATGCGCACCAGTGTCAGGGGCGGGGTTTTCAACATGGCTGCCTGTCCAATCAGATACAGCGAAAGGATGGCGCCAATACCATCGCCCACCACCGGAATAAAGCCGATAATAGCGTCCCAGCCAATTTTGATATTGAGTACCGGAATCGTAAAAACATCATCCAGCAGCCGACTGAGCTTTTCCAGCCTGGCTCTGACTTTGATCAGTTCCTGCTTCTGCTGCGGACTCAGGGCTTGCTTGTTGAACTCTGGAACTTCCGTATTTTGCTCTGTCATATGCTGGCGCCGGTGATGGAGAGTTGGATTGATAGATAATGCTATTCTGACGACTGCAGAAACAAAGTCTATAGTAGTTGGCGAAAGCTGCAATTCGCAACTGGTTGATTTATGCGATAAAAATTCGAGAAGAATGTCAGCTCCACCGGGGTTATGGCTGAACAGGGGTTATGGCAGAATAGCCGCCTGTAAATGATGATAGATGATGAGATATGGTGAAGAGGTTGGCGATTCGGTGAGGCATTTTGCTTACCCCCTTATTTTTTTGCTGGCAGCTGTTTGCCTGGCAGGGGCGCCATGGGCAACAGCACATGATCTGGGGGATGGCGCACACATCACCACCCTGGTAGAAACCGATGAAGCCGGCGGACATCGCTTTCGCTGGAACCTGGAGATTACGGTTCAGGAGCTGGTGGCGGAATTTCCGGAGTACGATATCGATGAAAACGGCAAGCTCACACCCATGGAGTATGGTGCTATCAATGCCCGGGATGTGGTGGGCTATGTGTTGCCGCGGCTGGTGGTGAGCGGTGATGGCAAACCCTGTGCGGTAAACATAGACGCCTACAATATCATTACCCACAAGCGTGCCGACTTTATTCAGTTTCCGTTACAGGTGGTCTGTGATTCGGCCAGTTATGAACTGGCCATTGACTACGGGTTGTTTTTCAGTGAAAACCCCTATCATCAGGGCACCTGGACTGTCGTATACCAGCAACAGCCCATGATCCAGTATTTCTGGGAAGATGAACGCTACCGGGAATTTCGCCTGCAAACCCGCACTGCCGCTCAGGTGTTTGCGGAATTCGTCGGCAAGGGCGTGCACCATATTGCCATTGGGTTTGATCATATTCTGTTTTTGCTGTCCCTTTTGTTACCGTCGGTTTTGGTCAGGCACAACCGGCAATGGTTACCGGTGGATTCCACCCGTAAAGCGCTGATTAACGTTGCCAGTATTATTACTGTTTTTACTCTGGCTCATTCGGTGACTCTTTCCCTGGCGGTGCTGGATCTGGTACCGGTACCTCCTTCGTTACTGGTTGAGTCTGTGATTGCCCTGAGCATCATCGTGATGGCGCTTCACAATATTTTCCCGCTGTTCCGTTTTGATGTGTTACTGGTCACCTTTGTTTTTGGCCTGATTCACGGGTTCGGCTTTGCCAGTGTTCTGCTGGAGTACCCCTTGAGTGACCGGGCGCTGGTGATATCGCTGGTGGCCTTTAATGTGGGGGTGGAAGCAGGGCAGCTGGCAATTGCTGCCTCGCTGACGCCGTTGCTGTTTTACTGTCGTCATCAGGAATGGTACCGCAAGCGATTTCTGCCAGTGGGGTCGGCTGCCATTGCGCTGGTGGGAAGTTACTGGCTGGTGGAACGGCTGGCAGCCGGTTTTTGACAATCTTATTTACAAAACCTGTAACGAATTCGGGTTTGTGACCGAAGGGTCAAATCGGCTTTAATCCTCCCTTATCAAGAACAATCACAATAACCGACAAGGGCGGCACCATGGGGACCACGACAAAATTCACTGTATCGATTCAAAACACCGGGCTGGTAGCAACCTTTCTGCTCATGCTGGGGCTGACAGGCTGCAAAACCTACCACCCCATGGAACAGGCTACCGAGGCCATGGCAGGATCAGAACAGGTGAGCGTTTCTGAGGACAGCCAGGCTATTTACTTTGCGCCGGCAACGGCTCAGTCGCAGGGTTTTATTTTTTACCCGGGCGCCGGAATCAAGCCGGCAGGCTACGCACCCATGGCGCTGCAGGTGGCAGAAGCCGGTTATACCGTAGCGATTGCCAAGTTTCCGCTGAACCTGGCGGTGCTGGCAGCGAACCGGGCAGAGTCCATTCGAGGGAAATTCCCGGGTGTTACCCATTGGGCCCTGGGAGGTCATTCTCTTGGCGGTGTCATGGCGGCCCGTTATCTGAAGGGGAACCCGGATGATGAAGGCCTGAATGGCCTGATTATGTTGGCAGCCTATCCCGCTAACAGCGATAACCTGAGCAGCAGCGCATTTAACGCCATTTCCTTTTACGCCTCGGAAGACCAGCTCACCAAAACAACCGATATCGATAACACCCGGGATCTGATGCCACCCAATACTCTGTTTGTGGAAATCGACGGTGGAAATCATGCGCAGTTTGGCTGGTATGGGCCTCAGGATGGTGATGGCACCGCGCTGATTTCACGCCAGGATCAGGCGTTGATTGTGCGGGATCAAATTGTGTGGTTTTTAGACGGAATCTGAGAAATCCGCTTCCGTCAATTGACCCGAATCATACGTTTGTTTAAATTTTGTAAATGCGCGTAAATAAAAGGAAATCAATAGTTTACAAGAACCTGAAAGTCACATTTTCTGCTTGCCGGTAGCGAGATCAATCTATATATTTCGCGCCCAGTTGTCGGACACCGCAGGTAAGGCCAGTCGTTTGAGCCTGATTGTTGTCGCGGTTGTTCAGTTATCACCTGCAGGGCTGAAGTATGGACGTACAAGAATTCTCCACCCTTTCCCTCTATGTCTGCGTGAGCGGATTGATCCTGTATATGCTGTTCATTATGTTCAAGCTAGCTCAGGAGTCGCAGGCAGGAAAAATGGGAACAGTGGCCATTTTCGGATGTCTTGGCCTGGGAATTCTCGGATTTGTGGTCAAAGAAGTCCTGACTGTTGTGATTCAGGTGTAGTCCGGGTTAAATCCTGATACCGTATTAAAGAAGCCTCTCAGCGTGCAGTCGAGAGGCTTTTTTTATGCCTGCAATCACACCGGAACGGAGCAACCTGAGCCGTGCACCATCAGGAAATCGAACGACAGTTTCTTGTTAAAACCCTGCCCGCAGCGCTGGACCAACGGGATTCCATTGCCATTCGCCAGGGATACCTGAGTGTCACCCGGGAAAGGGAAATCCGTTTGCGGGACCAGGATGGCAGCTACCTGCTGACCGTAAAAGACGGTCAGGGAATATCCCGCACTGAAACCGAAACGGTACTTACGCCGGAACAGTTCAATGCGCTGTGGCCGGCAACCAGCGGCCAGCGTATTGAAAAGCGCCGCTACTTTTTCCCCTGGCAGGGTGTTATTACCCACCTTGATTGCTACCTGGGTGAGCTGGCCGATTTTAACATTCTGGAAGCCGAATTTGCCTCACTTGATGCCAGCGATGCTTTTGTTCCCCCTGACTTTTGCGGTGAGGAAATCACCGAAAAGGGCAGTATCTATTATCTTAAAGAGCTGCTGAGCAGGCTCCCCCGTTAATGGCTATCTGACACAGCGTTCTGACATGGCGCAAATTCAGGCCTACAAAAATTAACATTTATACACTTTGATACTTATCGAAACATCGTATAACCTTTATGCCATTCCAGTGAGCCAGTGAGGTTTTTATGAAACAGGTAGTGATTACCCGTGCCGGTGGGCCGGAGGTGTTACAGGTACAGGAAAAAGCCGATCTTGTGCCCGGACGTGGTGAAGTGAAAATCCGGGTGAAGGCGGCCGGGATTAATTTTGCGGATATTATGGCCCGCAAGGGGCTGTACCCTGATGCGCCCAAGCTGCCCTGCACGGTAGGGTATGAGGTGTCCGGTGTGGTGGAAGCGGTTGGCCCCGGTGTGGATGAAAGCCTGACTGGCACCGAAGTGATCGCCCTGACCCGTTTCAATGGCCACTCAGATCAGGTGGTGGTGCCTGATTACCAGGTATTTAACAAGCCGGAATCCCTGTCTTTTTCTCAGGCGGCTGCCATTCCGGTGAATTATCTGACGGCTTACCAGTTACTGGTTGCCATGGGCAGCCTTCATAGCCATGAAAGCGTGTTGATTCATAACGTGGGTGGCGGTGTAGGCCTGGCAGCCCTGGAATTTGCCCGGCATATCGGCGCAACCAGTTACGGCACCGCCAGTCCGGGCAAGCACGAATTTCTGAAAAGCAAAGGCCTAGACCATGCCATTGATTACCGCAATCGCGATTGGGGTAAGGAGATTATGGCGCTGACCGATCAGCGTGGCGTGGATCTGATTACTGATCCCCTGGGTGGCAGCCATTGGCGCAAGAGCTACAAACATCTGGCCCATACCGGGCGGCTGGGTATGTTTGGTATTTCCACCGTGGCTGAGCCTGGAATGAGCGGAAAACTCAATATGCTGAAGATGGTGATGCAAACGCCTTTCTATCATCCGTTTGGTTTAATGAATACCAATAAAGGGGTGTTTGGCGTGAACATGGGGCATCTGTGGCACGAGCATAAAAAGATTGCGATCTGGATGGATGCGATCATGGCCGGTTATGAAGCGGGCTGGATACAGCCTTATGTGGATAAAGAGTTTGCGTTTGCCCAGGCGGGAGAGGCGCATCAGTATATCGAGGATCGTCGCAATATCGGCAAGGTGATTCTGCTTCCCGAATAAAATATTGTCGCTGTTAGTCACAGCACTGGCATTCATCTGCCAGTGCTGTGATTTTTAAAAAGCACTAAGGAAGAATGGAATAAAACCAGGTCAGGAGTTTTGCCAGAAACCGTTCCCACCAGGTCGCTTGTGTGAGTGTTTGCTGGTGTAATGGAAACACGTCTGTCATTACCACTGCTCTGGGTTTGGCGGGTGTAGGAGTGCCTGCAGGCAATCGCAGGGTAGTGGCTTGCAGTGCGCCTTGGTCATCTACCAGCTCTTTGGTTTCCGAGCGGTAATTAATCCATACCGGTTCAGCGGTGGCCTCGTCAATAATCAACACGGACGTGACATGGTCTTCCGCCAGGTAGCTGCCGTCCTGATCAAAGCTGACTGTAATTTTACCTTCACGCCCCAGCGTGGGTTTTTCGTAAATAATTTCCGACACGCTGATATTACCCGGTCGCTGATTGGCGGTACCATCCTCGGGGTAAGCTTTGGTGAGGTAGGTGCCACTGGCCACCACTTTGGTATTTTTGTTCACCAGTCCACCGGCCGCTAATAAAGGCCCGTAAACCGGATCGTTAAAGGGGCTGACTTCGGCATACACGGTGGCGCCCGGTAAAACGCTGTGGTCTTCCAGCATCTGGCCACGCATCTGAAAGGTCTTGAATGGAATCCGGATACCGCTCACTTCAAACTCAATATTTTTACCTTCCAGTATGTAGCTGTCATTCTGAAAGCGGCCTGCCATGGGGAACATAAACTCCGAACCTTTTAAAGGCACCAGCTGGCCGCTTTCATCGTAGTAGGCACCAATGGCCCAGATAACGGCATTACCACGATTGTTTTCGTCGGGCTCATCGATATCCACAACCCCGACAATCCAGTGATAACTGTCAAAGCCAATCTGATTCAGGCTGGTCATCATGGAAGGATAAGGCACCGCCAGGCGGCGTAATTCAAACGCAGTCACTTTATCGTCGCCAACGGACAACGGCAGCCGATCGCTGTAGGCGGGCGCAGTGCGGAAGCCGACGGTATCCTGAAAGTTGTCATAGTGTTTGGCGCCGATCTCGATGTTACCGAAACGCAGGCCGTCCCACATATATTCGCCGGACAAATCAATCTGGTAATCCGTATCCGGTTGCAGAAAATCCTGCGGCACCATATGCAGAAAGTGAGCATCAGCGGATGGTTCTATGGAAAACGGGAAGAAAGGTTTAACCGCTACCAGAGATTCTGCAGGCATGCCTTTCAGTTTGTCGGTATGGAAGCCGGCATCAATACGTTCGCCGTTGCGGCGTACCAGCAGGCGCGTATTGATCACGGAAGAGGGCGCAATAACCGGTATGTCGGCACCGGTTACCGTTGAGCCACCGGGCGTTGCAAAATCTACGCTGGCCCCGTTTTGTTGCTGTGTGGCTGTGGTAATGGCGCGGGGATCTTCCGGATGATACAAGGGATAATCATAGGGCACATGCCAGATATAGCCGTGTTCACCGGCGATATAAAGGCCGTTATTGCCCAGTGCCGGGGAGCCGTTCAGATCATTTCGGTCCCGCAGTTCGTTGTTGTTCTGGTTGGTGTCGTAGGCCCAGCGAAGGGAACCGTCGCTGCCGTTAATGGCATGAATCAGGCCATTGGCTGCGCCAAAATAAACGATGTCCTGCTGTTCGTTGGCGGGTGCCTTGCCCACCACTGGTGATGAACGGATGACATCTCCCACATCGTATTTCCATACCAGTTCACCTGCAGGGTTTACCTTGTAAAGAAAACCATCGGCAGAAGTGAAGTAAATGGCCCTGGTATTACCGGCCTCATCCAGGCTCAGGGCTGCCGAGCCGTAAATATGGTCGGTGGTCTGAAAGCGCCATTTGGTGTTGCCGTTGCGGGTATCCAGGGCGTAAAAACCATTATCAAAGGAACCGGCATAGGCGGTGTTGTTATTGTCCAGTGCCACGCTGGCAGTAACAAAACCCAGCGTGAATTTGCTCCACAGGGTTTTTTGTTGCTGTGTATCCACCTTGCGAATCATCAAGTCCAGCGATGTCCAGTACACATTACCTTCATCGTCAAAAGCGCCGGCGCTCCAGTTCATATTGTTGGTGGGGAAGCGCCACAGGAGTTCGCCGGTGTCGTGGTCCAGTTTGTAGTAATTCCAGTTGGTGTTGCCGGCGTAAAGCTGGCCGTCGGGGCCCGCCACCACATTGCCTTCGAACCAGTCATAGCCAATGTCTTTTTCATGGCGATGCAGGTTGGCGTTAAAGGACCACTGAATCCGGTCCGCAGGGTTGCCAATGGCTTCGTTCAGCGCCATGTGATACAGATGACCGTCGCCGGAGGGAATGGTAACGAAGCGCTCACCGTTTTTTTCAGTCAGGGCGGCGGCGGAGTCAATAATCTCGCCGGTTTTATAAGACCACCTGACGGATCCATCAGGATTCAGGGCGTAAAACCGGTGGTCCGCGGATCCCACATAAATGGTTTCGCTCCCGTCCACCACCGGTGTGCTGAAGATCCCTTTTTCGGTTTGAAAAAACCAGGGGGAGGTGCCGTTGTACACGGCGGTAGTATCGCTGTATCCGGTGTTTTTACTGTCGCCCCTGAATACCGGCCAGGGGGCATCCGCTGGGTAGGGGCTTGCCTGGCTGACCGCGGCCACTGCCAGTAAAGCCAGCCCTGTCAGCGACTGAATCGGACCTTTCATGGTTAACTCCTTGAATCCATCATGCGTGAGTGCGCTGTTCTTGTTATCGGTGCCCGCAAACGGGAGCCTCCGGCATTGAGCACCAGAGCCAAATTTTGTAGCATCGGAACTCTGCTGTATTGACTCTCAACCCCCGGAAAATTGACCCCAGATGATGGCCGCCAGACAAACCCAGGATCCCACCGTTGCCATTGCCTATCTGGCGGGACTGGTTCAATTCGTGAAAGGCCAGGGGGTGAAGGTGGCCGATTTGCTGGAAGGCACAACACTCAGTGAAACGGATTTTCAGGATAAGCAGCGCAGGGTGGATGCAGGCACTTATTTCCGTTTGTTTGAAAAGGCGGTTGCGCTGACCGCAGATCCGTTGGTGGGCCTTAAGGTGGGTACCCGGGTCAAACCGGGTAACTACGGCGTTATAGGTTTTGTGTTAATGGCCTGCCGCACCTTTGGTGAAGTGCTGATGCGTTCCGGCCGGTATCAGAAACTGGTGGGGGATATCGGATACTCCGACATGATCTTTGTGGGCGATCAGGCAGACGTTCGCTGGCATTCCCATTTTGAACAGGTGCCACCGGCGGTGGTGGAAGAACACATGGCCAGTATTGTGACTTATGCCTGTTGGCTGACGGGCGAGGAACGCAGGCCGACCCGGATTAGTTTTAGTCACGCCCCTCAAGGCGACATGGCGGTGTATGAATCGGTGTTCCAGTGTGAGGTGCTTTTTAACCAGGCGCAGACGGCGGTACGGTTTCCGGTAGCCTACACCGCCATTGAGTTACCCCAGTTTGATCTGGACCTGTGTAATCTGTTGGACAAGAAAGCCCAGGCAGAGCTGGCAGCCCTGGAAGCCGAAAGCAGTTTTGTGGGAGCCATCAAAAAACTGATTCGCAACCGTTTGCCGGATGGCGTTCCCACACTGGATGCAATCAGCGAATCTCTCGGGCGAACAGAAAAATCCCTGCAGCGTGAGCTGGGGCAACTGGATACCAACTTCAAAAAAATTCTGGATAGCACCCGCCACGAACTGGCCCTGGGTTATATTTCCAATCCCGATATTGAACTGAATGAACTGGCGTTTTTGCTGGGTTTTTCCGAACAAAGCGCGTTTCAGCGAGCATTCAAACGCTGGACCGGCACCTCCCCGGGAAAATACCGCAAGCAACAGGTTTCTGTTGGTTGATCGGCGCTTTAGTCCTGACTGCGCTTGGCCCACCACATTAAAAACAAATACCACTGTATGCTGAAGGTGGACAGTGCCAGGCCTATAAGACCAAGAATGGAAAAGCCCCACAGTTGCGGACCGGCAGGCACCAGTAAAAACAAGGCCGACACCAGCAGGTAACAGCAGGCAATGGCAATCTGGGTCTGGCGAAAGCGCTGGTTTTCAAAACGCTTGGCCCAGCGTTCCACCTGGGCTTTGTCCCAGGCGGCAGTTTGCATTACCGTGTGCCTTTGCGGTAATTCGGGCTTGGGCTCCTCGTAGAGTTTGTCCACGATATTCAGGGCGCGAACACCCAGCTTTTTGGCGAGATTGGTGGGGCTGTAACGGGTTTTTCCCCATTGCTTGATGAGCGGTTCCGCTTCGGTCATTAAATCAAATTTGGGATTTAACAAACGGCCAAAGCCTTCCAGGGTAATGCAGGCTTTGGAAAACAGGGCTATGTCCGGTGGCAACTGAATATCGTAATTGCGCAGTATGGCGGTGCAGTCGGTAATCATCTGAGGGATATTCAGTTCACTGAGCGACAGCCCGTAATATTGCTGAATAAAATCTTCCGCCTCGCCGGACAGGGCATCAAAATCAATATCGGTATCGGCCCATTCCACTAGCACGGCCGCTGCGCCCGGCGCATCCTGCAACACGATGTGCCGGGTTAACTTCATTAACTGTTCGCGGCGGGCGTTGGACAGTTTGCCCACCATGCCAAAGTCCAGCATGGCTATCCGGTTCTTGGGTAAGACCAGAAAATTACCGGGGTGTGGATCGGCATGGAAAAAACCATCCATCAGCATGGTTTGCCAGGCTATCTTGGCGCCGCGGTGGGCGATGATTTTGGGATCCAGCCCATTGCGCTTCAGCTCAGTAATGTTTTTTGCGGGAATGCCTTTTACAAATTCCTGCACGTTCAAATCTTCGCAGGTCCATTCCCAGTACACTTTGGGAATTTTGACATAGGGGATATGTTTCAGTGACTCGGCAATCCGTTCTGCGTTTTTACTTTCAATACTGAAATCCAGCTCCCGCAGCAGCGACTTTTCAAATTCTTTAACAATATCCACCGGGCGATAGCGGCGCATTTCCACCGACTGGCTTTGCGCCAGTTTTGCCAGGTGCTGTACCAACCGCATATCGGATTCAATTTTTTCCCGGATACCGGGCTTGCGGATTTTCAGCACTACCTGATCGCCATTAAAGAGTGTGGCGCGGTGCACCTGCGCCATGGAAGCAGTGCCTAGTGGGCTGGGATCAATATAACGAAACACTTCTTTATTGGGCTTGCCCAGGGAGTTGTCGATCTGGGGAATCAGGGAATCCAGCGGCATGGAGGTGTTTTCGTCCTGGAGCTTTTCAAATTCCTCAATCCATTCCGGAGAAAACAGATCCACCCGGGTGGCCAGTATCTGCCCCAGCTTGATAAAGGTGGGTCCCATTTCCTCCATGGCCTTGCGGGCCCGCTCCGGTGGTTCCAGCGACAGGAATTCATCAGGCATGTGATAGCGCAACAGCTTGCCGGCTTTTTCCATGCTTTCGGCCAGCCCCATACGGCGGATCATGTCGCCAAACCCGTACTTAATCAGAATGTTAACGATTTCGTTAAGGCGTCTCAGGTCTTTGCCGGTTTTCAGAATATCCATACTGCGGTGGTTTCCCAGGTGATAGTTTTCGTTGCAAATCAGTTTATTGCAGTATTTCGTTGGTGTCGAATCCGGCTTTGGCGGGGGGGGTAGGTAGCTAACGTGAGGAGGCGAGTGATGACAGATAGTTGTGACGGCGTTTTACAGAGCATGGTCTAAAATATAGTCAGTAGGTCGGATCCTGGAGTCTCCCCATGAATTATCATCTGGATGCCCTGAGCGCATTGTCGGACAGTGGTACTGTCAGTGAAAAACTGGCGGTGCTGCACGATGCCGTGCGGGAACAACACCCCTTTATTTCCCGTATTGCGGTGGCGTTACATGATGCCTCTACCGATTCCGTGCGTACCTTTGCCTTCAGTTGCGATGGCGAATCGCCGCTCCACGTGTATGAGGCACGACTGTCGGAATGTGGTTCTCTGAATGAGGTGGCCCGTGACCGCTCCCCCCGGGTGGTGAATAATTTTGCGGAATTTGAGCATAGTGAGCAGGCCCATTCCCAGGCAATGCTCAACGCGGGGTACCGTTCCAGCTATACCTTGCCAATGGTGTGGGAGGAACATTTTTTCGGGTTTGTGTTTTTTAATTCCAAACTGCCGGACGTGTTTACCGAGCGGGTATTGGCAGATCTGGATGTGATTGCTCATATGGTGACGTTGCTGGTGTACAACGAGCGCTCCCGGGTCAGAACCTTGCTGGCTACCATTAAATCGGCGCTGGATATGACCCATTCACGGGATCCGGAAACCGGCACCCATATCGAACGCATGTCCCGCTATGCCCGCCTTATCGCCCGGGAAATGGCCCTGTTAAAAGGGCTGGACGAAGCCTTTGTAGAGCACGTGTATCTGTTCGCACCCTTGCACGATATCGGCAAGATTCGTATTCCCGACAGTATTCTGCTGAAGGAGGGTAAGCTCACCGACGAAGAGTTTGCCATTATGAAAACCCACTCCGAAGCGGGGAAAGCGTTGATCGACAAGCTGCTGGACAACTATGGGTTGGGTGGCGTTACTCACATTGACATGCTGAAAAATATTGTGCTTTTTCACCACGAAGCCATGGATGGAAGCGGATATCCCAACCAGATCAAGGGAGCTGAAATACCGCTGGAATCCCGCGTGGTGTCTGTTGCGGATATTTTTGATGCCCTTACCAGTCAGCGACCTTACAAAAAAGCCTGGAGCAATGATGAGGCATTTAACAAGCTGGATGAGTTGGGAAAAAGCAAAATTGATCCGCAATGTGTGGCGGCGTTGAAAAAGCATCGTAACGAAATAGAGCGGATTCAGTCACAGTATCAGGAAAATCCCTTTGGTTAGTCATTTCTTCGTTTTCTTGCTTTTGTGATTTCATTTACGATAATAGCCGTTCCGTTTCGAAAAAAATAAGTATTATGAAATTAGAACTAGACGCGCTGAATACTCAAGACCCGGAAGACAAAAGTCGCCAGAATATTTTAGACAAAGCAAGAGAGCTGTATCTGGAATTCGGATTACGTCGGACTTCCATGGACGATGTGGCCAAACGGGCGGGTATGGGGCGCGCCACTCTGTATCGTCGTTATTCCGACAAGGGCCAGCTGTTTCTGGCGGTGATTGCCCGGGATGTACAGTCCAATCTGGTGGCGATCGAGCGTGCAATCCAGACATCGGAAAACTATCTTGAAGGCCTGTTGGACGCTTTTGTTCTGGGTGTTCGTCTGATTGAGGAAAACCCGCTGTTGACGCGGCTCCTGGAAACGGAGCCTGACGACATCCTGCCGTTCCTGACCCAGAAATTCGATGGCATCATGACCTTCTCCCGTGCCTATATCGCAGAGCGCATTGCCAAGGGCCAGAAGCGCGGCGATATCCGTCAGGATCTGGATGGCAACCTGCTGGCAGAGATGATGATCCGCATGATTCAGTCCTTGATGCTGACTCCCGAAGGTCTGGTCCGTGCCTCGGACGAGACCAGCGTCCGGGACCTGTGCAATAAATTTTTCCGGCCTTTGTTGCAACCCTGAGCACTTTGCTTTCCCCTGAAGAAATTCTTATAAACTCTTTTAAAACAATAGCTTAATAGCTTTCTGCCTGATCGGTCCCACAGAGGAACCGCCAGGCTGTGCGCTGTCTGTGTGGTTAAAATTTTCCCGGCTCCTATTGCAATAAGAAACAGTGAGACATATAGTTCTATATGTCTCATGTGGTGTTTTGAATAACCTGTTTCCATAACAAGAAATGCAATGAAGTGAAGGGGGAGAGAATGTCTGCGCAAAAACAGCTTCCGAAACCATTAGGGCCGGAATCCTATACCTGGCAAAACTTTGGGTCCTATCTGTTTCATCTGATGCTGCCACAGGCGTTTATTCTGCAAAGCGCACATCCGGTGATTGATGCTGCTGTGGGTAAAGATAAAAAGTACAAGCATGATCCCTGGGGTCGCGCAAAAAACTCCACCAAATTATTATGGCCAGTGGTTTACTCACGCCCGGAAAAAGCCATTGATATGGGTGTATCCCTGCGGGAACTGCACCGGGAAATAAAAGGCGTTGATAAAAAAGTGCAGCGCTATTTTGCACTGGATCCCGAAGCTTACGCCTGGGTTCATCTGACCGGATTCGATGCAACCCTTCGTATGTACCAGTATTTTGGTCAACCTGTCAGTGAAGAAAAAAGAAAGGTGTTGTTTGAAGAGTGGCAGCAGATGGGTCATATGCTGGGAGTCGATCCCCGGCAGATACCGGATACTGAAGCCGAGTACTGGGAAAAATTCAACGACATTATCGAAAATCGCTTGATCTATGGTGATGTTATTCGAGACCTGTTGAGCCCGGATCATTTCCAGAGTTATCCGCCTCCACCTGATGCCAGGTTTATGCCCAAAGGCTTATGGAAAGTACTGAACTGGTTGCCGGGACTGTTTTTTCACAAGATTTCCCTGTTGACGCTGCCGGAGAATTTCCGCTCCCGGTTCGGGATCCGGGTGACCCGTACCGAACAGGTCATGTTCAGGGTTTTTGCGGCGGTAGTGAAAGTGGTTTATCCCTGGATGCCGGAATCCATGCGTTTTATTCCGCTGGCGCATCGCGCTATTCAGGATGCGAGAAAACATCCTGACGCTTATCAGGTATCGGATGAACAACTGAGTGATCAGGCCGTCAGCGCCTGATAAAAACAATAACAAGAACACAGGAAGGTTTTGCAATGACTCACCAGCGCCCTTGGTTAGCCACTTACGACTCCCTTGGATTATCCTGGAATGAAATCCCCGAACTACCGGAAAAGACCCTTTCCGACTATATACGGGATCATGCAGATCAGTTTGGTGATCGTGTGGCACTGTATTTTTCAGGCCGGGAAATTACCTACAAGCAATTGAATCAATGTGCCGACTCTTTTGCCATTTGCCTGAAACAGCAGGGGATTAACGCTGGTGATGTCGTTGCAGTTCAAATGCCCAACACGCCCCAATATGTAGTTGTATTGGTGGCCGCTGCCAGGGTTGGCGCAGTTGTTACCAGCGTTTCGCCGCTATTGACGCAGCGGGAAACTCTGGCGCAGCTGGAGGATTCCAGTGCGTCGGCCATGGTAATGATTGACAGCCTGTTTAAATCCAACGGCAGGCAACTTCTGGAGGCAAGCGGCGGACTCAAGCATATCTGGGTATCCTCACTGTTCGATATGCTGGAACAGGCCGACGCGCAACAGGCCGTGTCGCAGCTCGAAGGGGTGCTGCGGCAGGAAGGCGGTCCGGTTTCGTCGCTTGCCTTTGCTTTACAAACGCCCGTTACGTCGCCCGTGGACGAAGCAGTTTCCATGGATGCCGTGCTTTATCTGCAATACACGGGGGGAACCACCGGCAAAGCCAAGGGCGCCCAGCTTACCTCACGCAATCTGTTGATCAATAATGTGCAGGCCAATCTCTTCTATGGCTATCGTCTGGGTCAGGAAACAGTCGCTTCAGCCTTTCCGTTTTTTCACATCGGCGGTGTTGCCGTGCTGTTGAACGCACTGCGCACTGCCGCTAATTTTTTGGTGATTCCGGACCCGCGTAATATTGATGACTATTGTGCTGCGATGGAGCGTTTTACGCCTACTGTATTGGCCAATGTACCCACCCTGTATCAGATGCTGATGGCCAGCGAGCGGTTCCGTGCACTGGATTTCAGTCAGTTGCGTATGGCCATATCCGGTGCCGCACCCTTTCCGGAAGAGCAGATCAGGCAGCTGGAATCCATCATCGGTAAAAACAAGTACTGTGAAGTTTACGGCATGACGGAAACCAGCCCGGTACAAACCCTGAATCCGGCAGAAAGGTTCAAGCCCGGTTTTGTGGGTGTGCCTTTACCGGGAACGGACTTGCGTATTGTTGACCCCAAGGATCCGAAGCTGGAAATGCTTATGGGTGAACCGGGCGAAGTGGCAGTCGCTGGTCCACAGGTAATGCAGGGTTACCTGGGTTCGGATGAAGCCAACAAAAAAGCGCTGGTTGAGCTGGACGGCAAAATCTGGATGCTGACCGGCGATGTGGGTTTTCTGGATAACGACGGTTATCTGAAAATCTGCGACCGCAGTAAAGACATGCTGATTGTGGGTGGCTACAAGGTGTTTTCTGTTGAAGTGGAAAACAAACTGCAGGAGCTGCCGTTTGTTGCCATGAGTGCAGTGGTGGGTACACCCGACAGCAAGCGCCCGGGCAATGACGTGGTCAATCTGTTTGTGCAGCCGGAAGCCGATCCCGGTATATCCGAGCAGGCCATGAAGAACCAGATACTGGCGTTTTGCCGGGAAAATATGGCGCCGTATAAAGTACCGAAAGTGGTGGAATTTATTAATGCATTGCCACTGACTTCTGTAGGAAAAATTAATAAAAAAGAACTACGCACGATGGCTCAAGCCCAGTGCGAACCTGCTTAAAGGGGGAACAAGTATGTTGCCAGGGACTGTGATTAATCTGCAAAAAGGTGTTGCCTTTACCGTGGCCTTGTTTCTTCAGGCCTGCTCAATGATGCCGGAAAAAGAATTTGTGCCTGTGGATCCGGAAATGCTGGTGGAATGGTCGGTGGAAGGCGCCGTGGAAATTGAAAACCAGGACACCGATGAAGAAGCGCATTTTCTGTTTGAAAACCTGGATGGCAATCTGCGCCTGGTCATTCATCCGAATGAACCAGTGGAACCGCTGGCGGCTCAATTAAAAGCGCAAGAGGGTGCAACCGGCAACCGTTCTGATGTGGAAAGCAATGATGTGGAAAGTAATGATGCCAGCGCCAGTCGCTTTCTGCAGGATCTGACAGCCATGGTGCCTATGGATCACTTAAACTACTGGCTGCGTGCCTTGCCGGTGAGTGGTGAAGCAGAAATCAGAACGAATGATGAGAATCAGGTGGAGTCCATAAAGGAGCTGGATTGGGAAGTTACCTACGACAGCTTTATGCAGTTGGATCAGTATTCTCTGCCGGATGAACTAACACTGCGTGGCCCCAAGGGCGAAGTGCGAATCGGCGTGGTGCGTGGTGAAACCGGCTTTATCAGCAGCCCTTGCCCGGGAACGCCGGAAAGCTACGGCATTGACGAATCCGCTGTGAGTGAAGCAGCACCGGCGGATGTGGTAGAGCGCCTGGTTCCCAGTGATGACTCTGCACCTTTACCACGCTGGATTGACGACAAGGCATTTTGCCGCCAGCTGATTAAAGTGCACGGTAAGGTGCCGGATCCCCGTATTGGTTTATACGGTCCGGATTCCATGATGTGGCGTTTGTCTGGTCCTCTGGCTCCCGGTGGTATGGGGGCAGGCCGTGCGCTGTTGCTACAAACTGCTCATCCCTGGATTACCGCCGGTATCGATGATCATTCCATTGTGCGTTATGACCCGGTGGAAAGGGCCCGTCGTACGGCGGTGAATGTGTCTACCATGGTGTTTGGCAGTATGCCACAAGTGATGCGTTCCGCTCATAAAGTGCATAAAACCCACGAAGAAATCAAAGGCAGGATTCCTTATCACGCCGGTGCTTTTGATCGTGGTTCGGAATATCGAGCTAATGAAATTAACGCCATGATCTGGGTGCATGCCACACTGTGGGATACGCTGGTGTTAATGTACGAACAACTGGAGGAACCGCTCACCCAGGAAGAGAAAGAACGTTTCTATGAAGAAACCAAGCTCTTTGCCATGTTGTTCGGTATTCCGGAAAGTGCGTTGCCCAGAGACTGGAATGAATTCATGGCTTATAACGAAGCCATGTGGAACAGTGCGCAGTTAACGGTAACGCGTAACGCCCGAGTACTGAAGGAAGACCTGTTCACGCCCAAATCCATCTGGCTGATGTTCCCATTGTGGATACAGGAAATGGTCACCACCGCCAGTTTGCCGCCCAGAATCCGTGAAGGTTATGGCATGGAGTACGATACCTGGGAGAAATTCAACAACGCCTGGTTAATGGCGAGCGCCAAACTCACCAGCTGGATGCTGCCGGATATGCTGGGTACCAATGCGATCAAGCACGAAGCCAGGGCACGGCTTAAAGGCGAGCGCGTGGGTGCTTATCACCAGATGGTAATTGAATCATTTCTGGGCACCGAACGTCTGGTCAACTGATTGCCATGGTAGTCACTACAATTCGTTGGTGCTGTAGTTGTGTCAAGTGTTGTGTAAAGTGTTGTGTCATGTTGCTGGGTTGGTGGGTGGCTTTTCCCGGCCTGGCCCAGGGCATACCACAGATTATTCACCTTGAGCGCGATGAATTTGTCGCAATGGCGTTTCCCGCCACCGAGCCGCAACGCTCTCTGTTGCGGCTCAAGGGCGATCTACCGCAAAAACTCAATGCAATTCTGGGCCACGAATACCGTGGGCGCAGGATTCGCTACTGGCGCGCTCAGGATACAACCGCCTGGGTGTTTGATGAGATTGGCAAGGAAATGCCTATCACTATCGGTGTGGCAGTGCGTAAAGGCGAAATCTTTCTGGTCAAAATTCTGGTATACCGGGAGGAGCGAGGCGGTGAAGTGCATCAGCCGTTCTTTACCCGACAGTTTCACCAGGCCCGCCTGGATTCAGGGCTGCATCTGACCCAAACCATTGATGGCATTACCGGCGCCACCCTTTCCGTTCAGGCGGTTACCCGCATTGCCCGCATGGCGCTTTATCTGGATGGGCTGGTACAACAGCCCTGATCCTGTCTGAATTCCTTAACGCTTGACTCTTGTCCTTACTCCAGGGTTTACATTAGTCTGAACAAGCCCAGATCATGTAAACGACAGACAGGTAAACCCATGAAAATCGGTGAATTGGCAAAGCAGTGTAACGTGTCGCTGGACACGGTGCGCTATTACGAAAAGCAGGGGCTGCTGGCAGCGATTGATCGTTCTGAAGGCGGTTATCGCCTGTTTGATCAGGATGCCGTCGAACGTCTGCACTTTATCCGCAAATCCAAGGATCTGGGTTTCACTTTAAAGGAAATCCGCGAATTACTGGGTATCCGTGTATCTCCGGAAAGCTACGCCTGTGGCGAAGTAAAGGCCCTTACCGATCAGAAACGTGCATTGATTGAGGATAAGATCCGCGAACTTCAGAGCCTGCAACAGGCGCTGCAGCAGTTGTCAGATTCCTGCTGTGGCGGCCAGGAGCCCGCTACTGAGTGCAGCATTCTCGATTTTCTCTCTCAATCGCAGACATTGAACGGGGGAGAGTAGCGCCATGATGTTTCTCGAAAACCTGCTGATGATATCCCTGGAAGCCGCGCCCTGGCTGCTGCTGGGCCTGCTGGTATGTGGCCTGATCAAAGCCTGGATGAACGAAGCCTGGCTTGCCGGCCAGCTCGGCGGCAGCGGTTTGGGCTCGGTGCTGAAAGCTGCACTCATTGGTACACCCCTGCCGCTCTGTTCCTGCTCCGTTATTCCGGTTGCCATGGGCATTCGCCGTTCCGGGGCTTCAAAAAGCTCAACGGTGTCTTTTCTGGTTGCCACACCGGAAACCGGCGCAGACAGTATTGCGCTTTCCTACGCCATGCTGGGGCCACTTATGGCGGTCGTCAGGCCTGTGGCGGCCATTGTCAGCGCTGTGACCAGTGGTTTGCTGGTGACTTTGTTTGATAAAGAACCAGCCAAAACCGTAAAACTTCAATCCGGATCGCTATCTCAATCCACACAAGGGGTGGTTCAGCACAGTTGCTGCGGAGAACAAGAACCGGTTGTGGAAAAGAGTGCCACCGCAAAAAGTTGTTGCAGCGCTGAATCGACTCTGGAGAAGGGCGCAACACCCGGCCACATGCAGCGCCTGACCACCGGCATGAAGTTCGCTTTTACCGATATCTTCGACGACTTTGTTGTATGGCTGGCCATTGGCATCCTGTTCGCAGCACTGGTTCGTACCTTTGTACCCGATACCTTCTTAATGGAGTGGGGCAGCGGCGTTCCTGCCATGCTGGTGATGATGGCCGTGGGTATTCCCATGTATATCTGTGCCACAGCGTCCACACCCATCGCTGCGGCTCTGATCGCTGCAGGGGTATCTCCGGGGACTGCACTGGTGTTTCTGCTGGCGGGCCCAGCCACCAATATGGCCACACTGGCAGTGATAGCCAGGGAGCTGGGCCAGCGTGTATTGGTGCTTTATCTGACCGGTATGGCCGTTGCCAGTATTGCCGCCGGCCTGGCACTGGATGCCTTGCTGGCATACTGGGGAATTGATGTGCTCAGTCAGCTTTCGGCCGGAGATGAAATGGTGCCGAACTGGATCGCTTATTTGTCGCTGGCGGCGATTCTCGTGCTTGCTGTGCAGACTGTTCGACGCAAAGCATTGGTTTAACCACTTCACATCCCGTAACAAACTTTCACTATCCCATACAGAAATCCGGGCAATAGCGCTTGCCCGGAATTGTCTTTGCTTGTATCTTGAATGTCAGATTGTAGGACAATAGGGCGATTTGCCTGGGGTCGCTGATCAGTATCCCGATCCCGCAATCTGATCCCCAAGAATTGAGGTATTGGCATTATGTTTGGATTTTTTGGAAGTGGTAAGAGTAAAAACCTGACAATCGACGGTGTAGAAGCCTCGATTGTTGTTGATAAGAAAGAAACCATTCTTAACGCTGCGCTGCGCGAGGGCGTGCGTTTTCCCCACAGTTGCCGGGTAGGCGGCTGTGCTACCTGCAAGTGCAAACTGGTGTCGGGCAAGGTAAAGGAACTGACCGAGTCCGCCTATATATTGGATGAAGAAGAGCTGGCCCAAGGCTATATCCTGGCCTGTCAGGCGGTACCTAAAACTGACGTGGAAATTCAGGTGGACAACCTGGATGTGAACGGCCCCAACCATCCTGTGGTAGCAACCGCCGGTGTGATTCTAAAAGCCCGCAAACTGACCCACGACATAACTTCGCTGACGATTCTGCTGGACGAACCCATGGCCTTTGCGGCGGGCCAGTATGCGCTCTTATCGGTGCCCGGTGTTATCGATGAAGCCCGCAGTTATTCCTTTGCCAATGTCCCCTCCGCCAAAGGTAACCAGCAGATTGAATTCTTTATTCGCCAGGTTCCCGGCGGTGAAATGTCCACCTGGGCACAGCAGGACGATATCCAGGGTGCGAAGGTGTCTGTCGAAGGCCCCTACGGCGACTTTTATCTGCGGGAAGGGGACAGCCCTTTAATCTGCATTGCCGGTGGCAGCGGCCTGGCGCCGGTAAAATCATTGCTGGAAGACGCATTTAATTTTAAGTGCCGCCGTGATGTGGTGTTCCTGTTCGGTGCCCGTAGCCAGAACGATCTGTACTGCCTGGATGACATTCGCCGCCTGGAAACAGAGTGGGCGGGCAAGCTCACCTTTGTTCCCGTACTGAATGAAGAACCTGCAGACAGCAATTGGCAGGGCAAACGGGGGCTGGTGACTGAGTTTATTAAAGACTATCTCGTGGAAGGCTCCCAGGCCTATATGTGTGGCCCACCGCCGATGCTGGATGCAGCAGAAGTGGAGTTGCTCAATCTGGGTGTGCAGGCGGATCAGATCTTCAGCGACAAATTCCTGGATAAATCATTTACAAAAACTGCGTAACTATTTCATACCAACTGAGTAAATAGCAATTAAACGTTTTCCAATGCGACCACAATAATAGAGGTAAGGGCTATGTTAAATTATTTGAAGTTCTTTTTGTTTCACGCCATCGGTTTAGGGAGTGCCCTGTGCTTTATCCTGGGTGCCGAGTGGATGACTTACGGATTTCTGATTCTCTTCTTTGGTTACGTCTTTGTGGATGCAACCCTGGGTGATGATGTATCCGTTCCCACTTACAAGCACCCGGACGTTTTAACCTGGCAGCTATGGATGGCGCTGCCGCTATTAGCCTTTATCTGTTTTGCCTGTGTATGGCAGATCAGCTCCGGTGACCCCCTGGGTTTTGGTGCCCTGGTGCAACAGCTGACGGGTTACGATATGTTCGCCGCCCGTGAAGACACCACCCCGGTGCATTACACCTTTGGTGTGTTGATGTGCGGCCTGATGATCGGCATGGTGGGAACCATTACCGGTCATGAACTGACGCACCGTACCTGGGATCCGGTATCCATGTTCGTGGGCCGCTGGTTACTGGCTTTCAGTTTTGACAGTAACTTTTCCATTGAACACGTTTATGGCCATCACCGCTACGTGAGTACCGTGAACGACCCTGCCACTGCACCCCGCGGTCGCAATGTTTACGCCCATATCCTGATTTCTATCGTGCGTGGTAATGCCAGCGCCTGGCATATCGAAAAAGAACGCCTGCGTAAAAAGCGCCAGCCGCTGGTTTCCTGGCACAATGTGGCAATTCGCGGTTACCTGATGAGTGCGGTTCTGCTGGCTGCAGCCTTTGCCATGGGCGGCTGGATTGCACTGGCTTACTTTGCTGCCTGTGCCCTGTGGGGTAAATCCCTGCTGGAAATCGTGAACTACATGGAACATTACGGCATGGTGCGCAACCCGGAAACCCCGGTGCAACCACGCCATTCCTGGAACTCCAACAAACGCCTAAGCTCCTGGACCATGTTCAACCTGACCCGTCATTCCCACCACCATGCCCAGGGTGAAGTTCCCTACCATGAGCTGCGTCCCTACAACGATGCACCCATGATGCTGAACGGTTACCTGGCCACCATCGCCGTGGCACTGATTCCACCCCTGTGGCACAAGCTGATGATTCCAAAAGTATTGGAATGGGATGAGAAATACGCCACAGCCGAAGAAAGAATACTGGCCACCGAAGCCAACCGTAAAAGCGGCATTAAAGCACTACAGGAAATTGCCTACGAGGATGCGCAGGCAGCCTGATCAGTTACCACTTCAACATCTTGTTGACGGGCACTTCGGTGCCCGTTTTTTTTGCTTCATGACAAGTCTGAGCATTGGCTGATAGAATGGCATTCAACAAGCGAAATCAGGGTGGACAGCCCGCATCGGATGTGGATGTCGGCTTTAATATCGGGGTTTAAAATGGCTGAGCTAAGGCTGATTATTGCTGTACTGTGTTTTGCGCTGGGAATGTATTTGATCTACGATCTTTTTTCCACTGGCTTCAGTTTCGCCGTGTTGGTGGCAGTCATCGGTTTGTTTGTTGTTGCACACTACATCAAACCAAAAAGATCGCCAGATGATGACTGGTCGATGTTCTGGGACCTGTTCGATTTTATTGTGGATATACCGTTCAAAGCGATTTCGCTCTTTCTTCGTGGGTTAGGGCGGCTATCGAAAGGTGATGTGGATGGTATTGATCTGTAGTTTAAACAAGGTAGTGTCAGTCTTCTTTCAATTGAAATCTGATCAGAATTTCGAACACTACCGAGCAGACAATTACGCCCAGTCTCTTTATAGAAACATCCTGGGCGCACAGGTGGAGGCGACTATTGCTAATCTGTATTCAGCTGACGAGGTTGTGATGGTGGCCAGAAACTTCGATATGGCGGAAGCGCTTAACTGAAAATCAGCAGGGTAGTTTTAATTTAGCCCAACAACTTCTCAATCAGGGAATCCTGCTGATACCGATATTCATGGGGCCAGATATTAAAGCTGCCCGCAGGATAGGAACGCTTGATTTCAATGGGGCTGCCCACGGATTTTCCTTCCGTCAGGGATTTGTTCAGGGCGTGTATATCAAGAAACGCCGGCTTTTTGCGTGGTTGGCGGTTGGCGTCGGTAACCACCATTATCTGTGGCTGCATACGGCGGTCACGCTCGGCACTGGTTACGATGGCCAGTTCCTTGGTATTCAGTTCAATCAGTGTACCTGGCGGGAACAAGCCCAGGACCTGAATAAAGCTTTCCACCAGCTTGGTGTCAAACTCGTGGCCGCGCATATTATAGAGCTTTGAAATGGCTTCGTTAGGGGCAACCGCGTGGTGACTCAGGTAAGGGTTCAACATGCTTTCGTAGGTATCAACAATACCTGCGATCTGGGCAAACAGGGGAATCTGGTCGCCTTCAATCTCGTTGGGAAAGCCGCTGCCGTCGTAACGTTCTTCATGATTGAAAATGGTTTCCACCACCGGCTGTGGCAGGCGTTCGTCGTTGGACAGCATGTTAACGGCATAATCCACATGGCGGAAATATTCCGGTGTTAACTGGAATTCATAAAACGGCATGCCGGCCATTTCTTCCTGCAGCATGGTAAGGCCGATCTTGCTGAGCAGAATACCGGTAACCAGGTGTTGCAAGCGGGTTTCTTTCAGGCCGATTTCACGGCCCAGTACAGCACCCCAGATGGCACAATTCATGGCGTGCTGATAGATGTCGGTAGCCTGGTGCTTGAGCTTCATTACCCAGATCAGAGCATCGGGATTCTGAACAACACTCTTGACCACTTTCCCGCTGGCCTTGACCGCGGTTTCCAGGTGCAAATTGCCATTGTGGGTAAGGTCGTCGGTCAGTTGTTCCAGGGTTTTTTCCAGATCCTTGTACACGTTTCGGGCTTTTTTGATTTCCTCGTTCAGTGTGGTGCGGATCGGATACACATAGGGCTTGAGTTCCAGGGCGCTGTGATATTTACCCCGGGTTATCGCCTTGGCGACTGATCTGTCTTCGTTGCTTTTTGCCCGTGAGCGAATGTCGGAGCGGGCCGTGTCGATAATGACGGTTTTACAGTAGGCGGCCAGCATATTGATGTCTGACTCATCCTTGATATGAAACCCCTGCAGCGGAAATGGCGTACCATGCCAGGGCCGGTCCAGCTGGAAGACATACATGCCGACTGCGAGTTCACTCACTGGCATTTTGCGCTGGTAGCTAAACATGGTGGCTTATATCGCTCCTCTTGTTTTCAGGATCCTGGTGTTTCCAAAGGTACTGGCTATTTCGATGCTTTTGGCGCTTCAGTTTCTGGAATACGCCTTAGTCAAATAATAAACAGTTTTCGGAAACAAAAACCTGACATTATTCACACTGCATAGATCGAATTCTGATCAATCAGGCGCTATTCATAGCCAGAGGTTTAACGTTATAACCAACAGGAAGAAGCGGTAAGTGCCTTATTCCGGATAGCCCGTAATTTTGCGAATTGCCTTATATAGAGGGCTCAGGTTCTCGTACATCTGCTGGTACACCTGACTATAGAGCTTGTTATAGATTTTAACGTTTTCACTGATGGGCTGGAACACGTCGCCTTTGTGGGTCATGTGGTCTACGGCTGTCTTGTGATCCGGGTAAAGGCCAACGCCAACGGCGGCGTTAATGGCGGCCCCCAGGCCTGATGTTTCATAAGTATGGGGCCGTTCCGCGGCAATGCCAAAGATATCTGCAGTAATCTGCATGGCCTGGTCACTCTGGGAGCCGCCGCCGGACACTTTCAGGGTTTTGATTTTAACGCCGCTGCGTTTTTCCACTTTCTCTTTACCATCCCGCAGGGCATAGGCCAGGCCTTCGATAATGGCGCGGTAAATATGGGCACGGGTATGGACATCGCCAAAACCGATCATGGCGCCTTTGGCTTCCGGACCGGGTACCCGCACGCCGGGGGACCAGTAGGGTTGCAGGGTCAGGCCCATTGATCCCGCAGGTACCTGTTTGAGTAAATCATCAAACAGGACCTCCGGTTCAATGCCTCTTTCTGCGGCAAGCCGCTGTTCCCTTAGCCCAAATTCTCGCTTGAACCAGTTCACCATCCAGTAGCCGCGCTGAATGATAATTTCTGTGTTGTAGTGATGGGGGATGGAAGCCGGATAGGGGGGAATAAACTGAATGGCTTCCACGTATTTACTATTGATGTTGTTGTAGGTGGCGGTGGTGCCGTAACTGAGGCTGCCGGTGTCCGGGCTGAGGCAGCCGGATCCTATCACCTCGCAGGCTTTATCGGCGCCGGCGGATACCAGGGGCAACCCTTGCGGGATACCGGTGTCTTTGGCGGCCTGTTCGGTGATGTGCCCCAGTATTCCGCCAGGTGCTACCAGGTTGGGTAACTGGTGGCGTTTAAGGGGCAGTGCTTTCCATTTCCAGTCAACGGGTTTGGCCCAGTCAAAACGTTTAAAATCGAAAGGCAGGTAACCCACCTGGGATGCCACTGAATCCACAAAGCGCCCGGTGAGTTTAAAGGTGTGATAACCGGACAGTAACAGAAACTTGTGGGTGCGCTGCCAGATGTCCGGCTGATTCTCGGCAATCCAGTTGCATTCTGCCTGGGAGCGGAAGTAATCCAGCGTGGGCTTTTCGCCAATGGCTTTAAAAATCAGTTCCCAGGGGCCGCCCATTTTTTTCAGGCCTTCGGAACGGCGCTGGTCCAGCCAGATAATCGCGGGGCGCAAGGGTTCACCGGCGTGATCCACATTGATGACGGTGGCCCGCTGTGTGGTCAGGGCTACCGCCTTGATTTGCGATTTGGGAAAGTCGATCATTTCCCAGAGTTGCTGGCAGGCTTTGCACAGATTGTCCCACAGGTAGCCGCAATCCTGTTCGGCCCAGCCGGGATTGGTGGAAAAATAAGGTTCAATTTCCACTTTGCTTTTGGCAATCAACTGGCCGTTCAGGTCAAAGATTAAGGCACGGACACTCTGGGTGCCGTTATCAATGGCCAATACATAGGATTTTTCTGCAGACTCCGCCATAACTCCCACTCACTTCATTCTTGTTATCAGGCATTCGGTAAAGAATAGTACTTTGTCCATAACGCCTGGTAGCGATCTTTTTCCGCGTTCCAGGTGTCGTCGGACCAGTTCAGTTCTTCTTTGCAGATAGTGGCCACTTTATCCAGGATCGCTTCTCCGCCTTTGGGTAACAGCGAGCCCACCCGGGTGCGACGCAGCAACAGATCATCCAGGTGCACCACGGCTTCATGCCGGGCTGCCCAGCGAATTTCTGCCAGACAGAACAGGGTGCGGCCGATTTTTTCGGATTCATCCGCCGGTGCGCTTTGCAGCATTTCTTTGGCAGAATCTCCATAACGTCCAATCATGCGTCGGCCCCATTCCAGGTCATCAGTCGCCACTTCCGAGGGTGCCACAGTGGCCGGCGAAATAATACTTTCGGATGCTGCTGCAGGTACCGGCTTTTTCAGAAAGGGTTTGGCGGCTTTCAGCGTATCCAGTGCAATCAGGCGGAAAGTAGTGAGCTTGCCGCCACTGACGCTGACCAGGCCTTTGTCCACCCACACGGAATGATCCCGTTTTTCTTTGGAAGGATCTTTGGTTTTGTCGGTGGAAATCACCGGGCGCACACCCGACCAGGTGGAAATAATATTGCTTTCGGTGATGCCCGAATCCGGAAACTGTCCGTTGGCTACCTTTAACAGATAAACCAGCTCCTGTCGCGAAATGCCCGGTTCATCATTCAGATTGTCGGAATGATCCAGATCCGTAGTACCGATAATGGTGGCGCCTTCCCAGGGGAACACGAACACCGGCCGTTTGTCGTCGGGATGGAACAGGGTGAGGGCATCGTTAACCGGTGCCAGCTCACGGGGAATCACAATGTGGCTGCCTCTTAACGGGCGAATAGTGCGCTGGCCGCTGACCTTTTCGCGCAAAAAGTCCACCCAGGCGCCGGTGGCGTTGATCACTACGTTGGCTTTAACGGATGCGGTTTCCCCGGATTCGGCGTTGCGGATAACAGCGCCGCATACGTTGCCGTTGCTGTCCCGTTCCAGGTCTTCCACGGGCATGTAATTTCCCGCTTCGCCACCGGCCGTGATAGCTTCTTCCAGCACACGCAGCACCAGGCGGGCGTCGTCGGTAACGGCGTCGGTGTAGTAGCTGGCGCCTTTCAGACCTTTTTCGTTCAGGCCGGGTACCCGGTTCAGCAACACTTTTTTATCAAAGTAATCGGCGGTTTTTATGCCGGCCAGGGAGTCATACACTTTCAGCAGCCCGTTAAACATCAGCTTGCCGGGAATCTGCCCTTTGCGAATGGTGAACAGGTAGCCCATACGTTCAATCAAGCCGGGTGCTTCCTGCAGCAAGCGCTCCCGTTCCTGAACCGAATGTTTGGTGAGTGCGATATCACCTTGCGCAATATAGCGCAGGCCACCGTGCACCATTTTTGATGAACGGCTGGATGTGCCCCAGGCAAAATCTTTCTGTTCCACCAGCAGGGCGTTGATACCCAGCCGTGCGGCTTCCCGCAGAATTCCCACACCGGTGATACCGCCGCCCACAATAATGGCGTCATATTCGGCGTCGTTGGATTTCAGTTTGTTCCAGAGCGTTGTGCGATCGGTAATACCCGCCATGGTTTATTCCTCCCGCAACAGTTTGCCCGGATTCATACGCTGGTCGGGATCAAAATACTCACACAGACTTTTGATGGCGCCGATACCCAGTTCGCCTTTCTCTGCCGGCAGGTATTTGGCGTGGTCAACGCCCACCCCATGCTGGTGGCTGATGGTGCCGACATGACGCACGATTTCTTCAGACGCAGCGGCCTTGATCCGTTTCCAGCGTTCCAGTGTTCCCGGATACGTATCGGCACAGCGATAGATATAGGTGGTGTAAATACTGGAACCCTGGTTATACACGTGTGACAGGTGGGTAAACACGTGCACTTTTTCGTTTTCTGATTCCAGAGCACGGGTAATGGCACCTTCGATGGCGTGCATCATGGTGGTGGTTTTGGACCAGTCACAGGCGGTTTCCAGGGTATCCACCGCATAACCGGCTTCCCACAGGCCGTGGCGCAGGTAGGGGGATTTGAAACGGTTTTCTTCCCATTTTTTACCCAGAATGGTGCCGGTGTTAACGCCGCCCAGTTTCTTCACAATTTTCATGGCCTGGTCATAGGCAAACTTGTTGGCGGCTTTGGTGCCGGTCACACCGAAAGTCATCATACATTTTTGTTTGCCGGCACCGCGCAGTGACAGCGCAGTATCCAGTGCGCTGATGGCCATGGGGTGGCCTGCCAGTTGCAGCTGCGTGTAGGTTTCGGTTTCGTTGCTCAGACGCACCATGGACAGGGGGATTTTTGACTGGGAAATTTTGCGTACGGCAGTGACCGCATCCACCCAGTTGGGGAAGAACACCACATGGAAAGATTCTTTCTTGGCCAGGGGCAGCACGCGAACTTTAACAGTGGTAATAATTCCCATGCGGCCCTCAGAACCCAGGATCATTTCGCGAATGTCCGGGCCGGCAGACGAGGCCGGAATGGTGGGAATATCCAGAGTGCCTTCGGTGGTTTCGATACTGCCACCGGCAAACATCTGTTCAATACGGCCATAGCGCAGGGATTGCTGGCCGCTGGAGCGGCTGGCTACCCAGCCGCCCACGGTGGACAGTTCCCAGGATTGTGGATAATGGCCCAGTGTGTAACCGTGGGCAGCCAGCTGGGATTCCACCATGGGGCCCGGCGTGCCGGCGCCGAAGGTGGCAATGTTGCTTTCGCGATCCAGGTCCAGCAGCTGGTTCATGCGGCCCATATCAATGGTCAGCACGGGGCGGGGCGTGTCTTCCGGGTTAATGTGGCCCACTACCGAGGTGCCCCCGCCGTAGGGAATCACTTCCAGGTTCTTGTCCCGGGCAAATTGCAGCAGTTCGCGTACCTGGCTGGCGTCTTCCGGAAAGGCCACGCCATCAGGAAACAGCCCGAAATCGCCGCTGCGCATGGCAAGCCAGTCCGGGAAGCTCTGGCCGCGGGAATGACGAATCCGGTCACCCTTGTCGGTGCTGATCAGCGGGTGTTCCGGCATGCGGGTATCGGGAACCTTGGCCTCTACCTCCGCGAAGCTGGCATCCGGCAATGGATGGCCTTCGCCGATGGTCTCGACCAGAAATTCATGTGCCGATTTTTTAAGCGGAAAATCATTGGCGTCATCGCCCCAGCCGTTCCAGCGTCTCATTCGCATACCCTCATTGTTGTTCTGGTGATTGCTATATAGTAGACACTGAGTCTCAATTTTCACTGTCTGATCGGGACACGACGGTCGCGAATTGGGACACGGCTCGTCAAAACGGGTATTCACAAGTAAAATTAGTCAGTTACGAATCGCAACAGGCCAGGCATTCTGATGACGACAACAAAAAACAAGGCGGATATGGGCTTTGCCTCAGTACCGGCGGTGCAGCAGTACCTGGATATGGCAGCGTCTGAAGGGGTGGACTGTACCCAGGCCTTGCTGGATGCCGGTATCAGCAGTGAGGTGATGGCAGACAGTAACAAGCGGGTTCCGGGCGCCGCACTGCAAAAATTGCTGGCGGTGGTGATCCCCCGGGCCAAAGATCCCTGTTTTGGTCTGCATACCTCGGCGTTTATCAAACCGGCGTCCTATGGTGTGCTGGGCTATATCGCCATGAACTGCAGCACCCTGGGGGAGGCCCTGGCAAAAACGCCGGTGTATGAAAAAATAGTCGGTGACATGGGCTACACCACCACCCGCGGCGATGTGGATTCACTCTGGGTGCGCTGGCACTGCAATTTTGATCACCCGCTGGTGCGCCGCCATGTGATTGAAAACGTGCTCAGTTCCTGGACCCGTTATGTGCGCTGGATAACCGGCGAGTTTGAAAAATCCCCCCGTACGGTTCACCTGGAGCACAGTGCGCCGGACGACCCGGCATTGGTTGCGGAGTACGAAAGCGTATTCGGGTGCCCGGTTAAATTCGATCAGCCTTACAGCGCCCTGCAGGTGGATCACGAATACCTGGCGCAGTCCATTCGCCAGTCCGACGCCCAGTTACTGAAAACCCTGGAAGATCACGCTACCCAGATTCTTTATGAAATCGACAAGGACCAGCCCCTGAAATACCGGGTATCAAACCTGTTGCGGCTGATGCTGAAAAAGGAATTGCCCAGAAAAGAAATCATTGCCGAAAAACTGGGTATGAACATTCGTACCCTGCAACGCAAACTCAGGGAGGAGGGTACCGGCTACCAGGAATTACTGGACGAGCTGCGCCTGGAGCTGGCGCAGAACTACCTTAAAAACAGCCGTATGAGTATTGATGATATCAGTGCCTTGCTGGGCTTTGCGGAGCCGCGTTCGTTTCATCGCAGCTTCAAGAAATGGGTAGGCGCCACACCGGGAGCCTACCGCAATAATGAGGCGTCAGTTTAGGCGCATCGCTTCGGTAATACGCTCGAATTTGTTGGCTTCCACGCCCAGTTTCTGTTCCGCCGCCGCCAGGTTTTTTTCCAGGTTTTCGATGCGTTCCTGCAAATGGCTGCGGCTGGTTTCCAGATCAAAACGCTGGTCTACCAGCGCCTGATAGCGGGCTTCTGCTTCGGCGATCATTTCCAGTTGCCGGTTTACGCTTTCCAGTTCCTTGTGGGCCAGGGTAATCTGGATCTGCATGGTATCCAGAATCGCCTGGTTAACCACTTTTTCCTGGGTCTGGGTGCTGAAAAAGGCCACATACAACGGGTAGGCGGCCAGCAGGATGGAGAAAATCAATCCGAAGATAAACCCCGTACCGAATGAAGCCGGAGACTGCCTGCGGGGTTGTGAGCTTGTGCCGGTTACCTGGCTTTCTGTTCCGCTGGTTTCGCTATTCGACATATGATCCTCGTACGGTTAACTCTTCGCAACGTAACACCACAGCCTAACAAGCCTGTGTTGCAATACAATGGATTTCGCCGGCCTGTTGCTGTAAAACCGCAACAGGCATCTCTATTATAGGCGATGAATTCCGGTGCATATGTTGCGTCAGATCAGTGATGATCAGCGTTGTTGTTCAAAGTTGTCGATCAGAGTTGTCGATCAGAGTTGTTCGTCGCTTTCCAGCAGGGCGTCACCAAAGCGCTCTTCCAACCCCGCGAATGCAGCACTGATATCCGGATTGCATTGCAGCAGTTCTTCATAGGCGATGGTAGACGCGTAGTTGATAATGTCCCAGCCGGTTTGCGGATCAAGAAACCCATCCCCGCAGCCGTCGGTGCCAAGGGTCAGGAACAGCTGGGGCACATCCACGCCATAGCTTTTAACCAGAGGAATCACACCACCAAATTCCGACCCAAGGGAGCAGAGTTCGGTGTAGGTCAAATGGCCGGTATTGGCGATGCCCACAAGGCGCTTGGGCAGCTGTGCACTGTTATAACCGGTCAGCGTGTTGTTGTAGTTAGACACACTGTCCAGCTCGCTGCCAATAAACATGACCCTTTGAGCATAGGTATTGTCAATATCGCCACCGCGGCCCGCCATGGGAATAATCACCCGCACGCCGGGGGCTGCGCCCAGATCAGCCACCGCACGGGCACCGGCGCTGTGGCCACCCAGGCCAATCCGGGTGGGGTCAATAGCATTATGGAAGTCCGCCAGATTCCCGTTCAGCCCGTGCACTGCTTCCAGTACCTGTACCGTGTCCTGAGCCTGTGTGGCAAAAATAGCGCCCAGCGGATTGGCTTTCAGGTCCTTGAGGCGGATTTTGGGGTTGTCGGCGCTGATCACAATAAAGCCGCGGCTGGCCCAGTGTGTCATCTGGTTTAATGAGGCAGTGCGGAAACCGGCAGTACCGTGAACAAACACAATCACTGGGTAGGGGGCGCGGTCGTAATCGATGGGCAGATCCCGGTAGCAGTTGCAGGGCTGTTCCAGGCCGCTGTTATCGGGAATCAGGGCCGCATCATCGTCGGGCAAAAACTGGCGCATGTCATAAAGCTCGGCCGCAAGTCCGGATTCGGATTCCGGAACCGCCGGATACCAGATTTCGGCGGTCAGGTCTGCTTTGTTGCCGTTCTCAATCGCCAGGGTACGTACTCCCACCGGCCAGGGGCCTGCGGTGGCAGGATCAGCAGGTACCTGCAGTTCGTTGTTGTCATGGCAGCTAATCGTTTGGCTGACATCGGGTAAATTACTTAGGTTTGGTTTGCTGCAGGCACCTGTAAAAAGTACCGCCAGCACAGCGGCTGTAATTTTTATTTTGTTCATGACTCCCCCATTTGATAGATATTTTTATCGTTTGGGAGGTTCTAACATTGGGTTTAAAGTTGGTCAATTGCCTTAACTTTCAGTCTAGGTGGCATGTCAGGAGTCTCTATGCAGCGCATTGTTCGGTCCGTATTCATCCTTTTTCTGATGACCTTATCAGGTTGTGAGTATGTTGATGATCTGCCTTTGGCAAATCGCTTTATCGCCAAAAATATCTGTATCGGGTTGTTTGTTGAAGGTTTTGAAGAGCAACCGTTGATTGATGATTATGTAACGCCCTTTGTGCCGGTCATTAATAAAACCTGGCGCGTGAATATCGACTACGACAATGAAACGGTTGATGTCACTAATTCCGTTTTTAAAAATCTGCATGCCAGAGCCATTCACCGGCCGCCCATTGGTTGTGTGGCACCATTGGAAAAATCCGATGAGCAACTCAGGGCCGAAGCACCGCAGCCGGTCACCAAAAAGCAGCTGGATCCTTTTACGCCCTGGCCATTCGGTAGTGGCGGTATGCCGGCCCAGCCGGTAGCGGGAATTGATTACGACAAGCTTCAGGCAGTGTCCGACGAAGTCTTCAATGATACCGGTGGGGTGAACCCGGTGGCGTTTCTGGTGGTGTACGACGGCCAGCTGATTCACGAACGCTATGAAGGTGGTGTAGGGCCCTTTTCACCTTTAAAGGGTTTTTCCATGTCCAAGAGCTTGATTAATGGATTGATGGGGCGCCTGCAGGATGCGGGGCAGCTTTATGTGACGGATCCAACCGGTATAGAAGAATGGCAAATGGATGGACGCGCCAACATTACCATGGAAAACCTGATGCAAATGAGCAGTGGGCTGGATTATTTTGAGCGGGCCATGGGCACCAATAATGATCAGGGCCTGTTGACCTACGGGGATTTGCCGCCATCAACCTATGCGGTTCAGCTGCCGTTGATTGCAGAACCGGGTTCCAATTTCAATTACTCCAGCGGCGACAATATGATTGCGGCCAAAGTGATTCAGGATCATCTGGGCAGTCTGCAGCAAACCTATGATTATTATCAGAAGGAGTTCTTTTTCAAATTCGATGCGGTCAACAGCCTGGTGGAACATGATGAAGCCGGTTACTTTTCCAGTGCGGAATCCCTGTTTATGTCGGCACGGGACTGGGCCCGGCTGGCGCAGCTGTATATGAACAACGGTCAGTGGAATGGCGAGCAGGTATTGAGTGAAGACTGGGTGAATTACAGTTTGACTCCCAGTGATCACTACCTGGTGTATGCCAAGAATATCTGGGTGAACACGGATCAGTATGGCTTCCCCCTGTTGCCTGAGGATACCTTTTCGTTTGCCGGTGCACTGGAACGTTTTGTGATGGCGGTGCCTTCCCGAAAGGCCATTGTGGTACGTATCGGTTTCTCCCATAACCGGGAGGCATTTGATATCAATCCGGTGGTTGCCGGTGTGCTGGAGGCGCTGCCCGACGACTCAGTTCTTCCCTGACGGTTTTATACCAGTTGGGTCCATCCACAACTTCGCCCTGTTCATCCAGCGGTGGGTAGGGCAGGCGCTTGTCGCGACAGAAACGCGCCAGTTGTGGGTGGGCCCATTCAAAAAAAGTCTTCTCGTATTCGTAGTCATCAATGCGGTTGGTGCCATAGAGCCCGGCATCTTCCCGCTGGCGTTGCGCTTCGCAAAGAATAATACCGCTGGCGACGGAGACGTTGAAGGATTCCACCATACCCTGCATGGGAATGGTAATGGCATGATCGATCAGTCCCTTTGCCTCATCACTTAATCCCTGTTTTTCGTTACCCATGATAATAGCGGTGGGACGCGTGTAATCCACGGAGCGGAAATTCACCGCGCTATCACACAAATGGGCTGCCACCAGCTGATAGCCCTTTGCTTTCAGGTCCCGCAGGGGGTCGCCAATGGATTTGTGGACGTTGAGCTTTACCCAGCGCCAGGCACCGCGGGCTGTTCCCCGAAAGGGCCGGTAATGGCCGGCGGGCACCACGCAATGAATTTCATGAATCCCCACTGCCTCACAATTGCGCATGATCGCAGACAGATTGCGGTCCTTGTGCACTTCGTCGGTCACCAGGGTCAGATCCGGCTGGCGATTGTTCAGGGCTTCAGTAAGTCGGGTAAACCTTTCCGGGGTCATTGTATGGGGCTGCCAGTTTTGCTCAAAAAGAGGGCATTATAGGTGGGTTGGCGGTGGTAACCAAGTGGACTATGACTGCACAGTAAAACACAGTGTTTGTCACGATCTGGTGATAGCTTTATGATCGTATTAATGTCACGACAATACAGGTGTGTTTATGGAAGTCGCATTCAAGCTGCCCCCGATCAGAACTGACAAGGAGGGTAACCCCCGCCGGGTGGGTTTTGAACTTGAGTTGGGGAACCTCACCATTGAGCAGATTGCAGAGGCAATCCACGAGCAATTTGGAGGCAACCTGAACAAAAAGAGCGCCTTTGAAATGCACGTGGAAAACAGCGCACTGGGCAAGATCAAAATCGAGCGCGATACCCAGCTGCTCACCTCGCTCAAGTATCGTGACTGGCTCAGTAATATCGGCATCGATTTTTCGCCGGGTGCTGAAGGCGAAATGCTGGAGAAAGAGGTGGACAAGCTCAGCCGCTGGCTGGTGCCCTGCGAAATCGTGACCCAGCCCCTGCATTTTGAACAGTTTGAAAAACTGAATGATCTGGTGGCCATTCTGGAAGCCCACGAAGCCGAAGGCACGCAGCACGCCTTTTATTATGCGTTCGGTTTGCACCTTAATCCCTCGGCGCCGGATTTGACCGCCGACACCCTGCTGGCCTACCTGCAGGCAACTCTGCTGCTGGTGGACTGGATTATTGACGATGCCGATACGGATTTTTCCCGTCGTTTTCTTACCTCTTATATTGATCCGTTCCCCGGTGCTTATTTTCGTACCATATTAAAAACCGATTACAAGCCAGGTATTGATGAACTGATGCAGGATTATCTTGCCTATAATGATACCCGCAATCGGCCACTGGATATGCTCCCTATTTTTTGCATGATTGACGAAGACCGGGTTTTAGCGGGAGTGAATGATGACGAGCAAAAGCTGGTAAATGCGCGGCCTGCTTTTCACTACCGGCTGCCGGATTGTCGTGTCGGGGAAAAAGGCTGGAGTATTGCGGAGGAGTGGAACCGATGGAATCTGATTGAGGAAATCGCTGCGGACAGGGAAAAACGCATGAAGCTGATTCGTGCCTGGCAGCAGGAACAAAAACGTTTCAAATTGATTCCGGGCACGCAATGGGTGAAAGAGGTGGATAAATTTCTGAAAGATGAGGGCTTACTGTAACCTTGGCTTTGTTTGATGCTCCCGTAATAGGTGTTACCGGCCCCGACCGGGGGGGCTATGCAGCCTGGTTTATGACACGTCTGGCGCTGCGCCGTGTGGGTGCCAAACCGGTGCGTATTACGCCTTCGCGCCCGGTGGACGAAACCCAGCTGGATGGCGTAGTGATTGGTGGTGGCAGTGATGTGGAACCGTTGCACTATGGCGAAGAACCTTTGGACGAAATTCTGAAGAAGGATAAAGGCATTCGCCTGCGGGACTGGCTGGTGAATGTACTTTTATTCATTCTGCGCCGAATTTTTATGACCAAGGATGTGCAGCGTTACGATCCTGACAGGGATGACCTGGAAAAGCATATTATTCAGTACGCCTTGCGAAACAACCTGCCGATTCTGGGCATTTGCCGTGGCTCCCAGTTGTTGAATGTGGTGCTGGGTGGATCACTGTATCAACAGATCCGTGAATTTTATGGTGAAACACCTTTTGTGCGATCCCTGTTACCCCGCAAACGGGTAGAGATTGAAAGCAACAGCCGGCTCTCCAGCATTTTTCATAGTCATACCGGCGTTATTAACGCGCTCCATAATCAGGCTATTAAAGACACCGGTGCACAGGTGCGTATTACCGCCCGTGATCTTGCCGGCGTGGTGCAGGCTATCGAATATGACGACAGCGATTATGTAATAGGTGTGCAGTGGCACCCGGAATATCTGCCGCAATTACCGCAGCACCAGGCATTGTTTTACCACCTGGCGGAAGTGGCCAGGGAAAAACGGAGTCGCCATGCTGCTTGATTACCTTGCGCTCTTTGGTATTGCTTTTCTTGCGGCAACCATATTGCCGGCCTATTCGGAGATCATGTTTGCCGGCATGGTGGCCAGCGGTTACGACTCTTTGTGGCTGTGGGTGTTTGCCTCAACGGGCAACACGCTGGGTTCCGCCGTGAACTGGGTAATGGGGCGTTACCTGCTGCATTTTCAGGATCGTAAATGGTTCCCTTTTAAAAAGGAAAACCTGGGTGCGTCACAACGCTGGTTTCAGCGTTACGGTGTGTGGTCGTTACTGATGGCCTGGGCGCCCATTGGCGGTGATGCGCTGACTTTTATTGCCGGCATTATGCGCGTTAATTTCTGGCTGTTTCTGGTGCTTACCTTTATCGGCAAGTCTGCCCGCTACGCAATTTTGCTGGGCGTGTTGGACCAGCTCAGTCATTACTTTTCCTGAGCTGGCTGAATCGGGACTAAACAAGCCGGATTAAACCTTGGCGGCAAGGCGGGTGGCCTGGTCAATGGCCCGTTTTGCATCAAGTTCTGCTGCCACATCGGCACCACCCACCAGGGTTGCCTGAATGCCTTTTTCAGCCAGTGAGTCAAACAACCCGCGGTTGGGTTCCTGCCCGGCACAGAGTATTACGGTGTCCACTTCAAGAATCACCGGCTCACCCTGGCGGTTGATATGCAGACCGGCATCATCGATTTTTTCATACTGGCACCCGTTCCACATCTGCACTCCTTTGCGCTCCAGGTACAGGCGGTGGGTCCAGCCGGTGGTTCTGCCCAGGTTTTTTCCTACCGGTGTTTCCTTGCGTTGCAGCAGATAAACTTCCCGTGGCGAGGGGCTAACCTGTATTTCCACACCGGCTACCCCACCTCTGGGGTGGCCCGCAAAATCAATGCCCCATTCTTTGGCGAACAGGTCGATATCAGTCGCTGCCGATTTACCGTTGTGGGTAATGTAATGGGCTGTGTCAAAACCAATACCTCCGGCACCGATAATGGCCACCCGTTTGCCCACAGGTTTTTTGTCCAGTAGTGCATCCAGATAGCTGATCACTTTGGGATGATCAATGCCCATAAGCTTTGGTGTTCTGGGGGTAATGCCGGTGGCGATAATAACTTCATCAAAGGATTGCTGTATGAGGTCGTCTGCACTGATTCTGTGGCCGAGTTGCACATCTACCTTGTGTAAGGCCAGCTGGGTTTTGAAGTAGCGCAGGGTTTCTACAAATTCTTCCTTGCCGGGAATGCGGGACGCAATATTGAATTGCCCGCCGATTTTATCAGCAGCATCGAACAGGGTTACCTGGTGGCCACGTTGTGCTGCGGTAGTGGCGTAGGCGAGGCCGCCGGGCCCGGCCCCCACCACCGCAATGCGTTTGGGGTGGCGGGTAGGCACGATTTCCAGTTCGGTTTCGTGACAGGCCCTGGGGTTTACCAGGCAACTGACCACCTTACCGCTGAACGCATGATCCAGGCAGGCCTGGTTGCAGGCAATGCAGGTGTTGATTTCATCCTCGCGGCCTTCAAAGGCTTTTATCGCAAACTCCGCATCAGCCAGCATGGGGCGCGCCATGGAAACAATATCGGCATCGCCATCCAGCAATACCTGCTCCGCAACGTCCGGCATGTTAATCCGGTTGCTGGTGATCATGGGCACTTTCAGTTCCTTGCGCAGCCTGCCGGTGACCGAGGTAAAGCATCGCCTCGGTACCATGGTGGCCAGCGTGGGTACCCGGGCTTCGTGCCAGGTAAAGTGAGTGGAAATAATAGTGGCGTATTTTTCAATTTCTTTGGCCAGTGCTACCACTTCTTCCCAGGCGCTGCCTTGTTCCAGCAATTCCATGGCGGCTATGCGGTACACAAAAATAAAATCATTGCCCACGCGTTCCCGCACATGTTTGGCAACTTCCACGGCAAAGCGCATGCGGTTCTGATAGCTGCCGCCCCAGTGATCTGTGCGCTGGTTGGTGAGTGGCAGTAAAAATTCGCTGATCAGGTAACCCGCAGACCCGATAATTTCAATGCCGTCGTAACCCGCTTCCCGGGAAAGGGCTGCACAATGGCCAAAGTCTTCTATCTGCTTCCAGATCTGTTCTTCGGTGAGTTCATTGGGTTTGAACGGATTGATTCGTGACTTGATGGGGGAAGGCGCTACGGAATTCTGGTGGTAGGCGTAACGCCCGTTGTGCAGTATCTGCATACAGATTTTTACGTCGGGATCTGCCCGATGGACAGCATCGGTAATCAGCCGGTGTTGTTCACATTCGCTCTGGGTGCTGAGTTTGGACCCGCCCTGGAAACCGGCCCCTTCTTCATTGGGAGCAAATCCCCCGGTCATAATCATGCCAACACCACCCCGTGCCCGTTCGGCAAAATAGGCCGCCATGCGCTCAAATCCCTGAGGGGCCTCCTCAAGGAAGGTGTGCATGCTGCCCATCAGAATCCGGTTTTTCAGTTGCGTATGGCCCAGGTCCAGGGGCGAAAACAGTAGCGGATAAGCCGGATGTGCCGGTTGCGTCCGCGAGCAGGTGGCTGTTGTCATTGTTATCCCTCAAGCGCTCTCAAAAGTCGTCAATTTACTTTAGAGAGCGCAAACACTGCAGCCAATGACATGGTTTAACAAATTATTAACCTTTTTCGTCATCCTGAGTGACACCTACAGGAAAGGAAAACAGTACCGGCACCACAAAAAGCGTCATCAGCACTACAAGCATGCCACCCATGGAAGGGATCGCCATGGGGATCATGATATCGCTGCCGCGCCCCTGGCTGGTAAAAATGGGTAGCAGGGCAATCAGCGTGGTGGCTGTTGTCATCAGGCAGGCGCGCACCCGCAGGCGGCTGGCAGCGACGATGGATTCAAGCCTGTCTTTGCTGCTCCCCGGTTTATCCTCGCCCAGCTGTTGGCTAATCCGGCTTGCCAGAATTACGCCGTTGTCGGTAGCAATGCCAAAAAGTGCGAGAAAGCCAACCCATACGGCGATACTCAGATTGAACGCATGAATATTAAAAATCTCGCGGAAACTGAGATCGAAAACCGAAAAATCCAGGAACCAGGGCTTACCGTACAACCAGAGCAGAACAAAACCGCCACTCCAGGCAATGAACACGCTATAAAATACAATCAGGCTGGATATAAATGATCTGAACTGGGCATAGAGCAATACAAAGATCAGTGCCAGGGCAATGGGTAATACCAGAGTCAGGGTTTTCTGTGCGCGCAGCTGGTTTTCGTAGCTGCCGGAGAATCGATAGCTGATACCGGCAGGCACGGCAAGGTCGCCACTGTTGATTTTTTTCTGCAGGAATTGTTGTGCCCGCTCAACTACGGTGACTTCTGCCAGTTCCGGCTCGCGATCAAAAATCACGTAGCCCACCAGAAACGTGTCCTCGCTTTTTATTACCTGAGGGCCCTTGCTGTAGCGGATGTCTGCCAGTTCCCTTAACGGTACCTGCACGCCATCGGGGGATGCAATCAGTATGTCACCCAGGGATTCAATCTGATCCCGCAGCTCGCGCATATAGCGTACCCGCACCGGATAGCGTTCCCGGCCTTCCACCGTAGTGGTGACCCGTTTTCCGCCTATGGCCACTTCAATGACTTTTTGAACTCCTTGCAGTGCAATGCCATAACGGGCAATACGTTCTCTGTCGATATGGATTTCCAGATAGGGTTTACCCACAATGCGATCGGCAAACACGGTGTCGGCTTTAATACCCGGCACCTGTTTTAACGTGGTTTCCAGCTGTTGGCTGAAGCTTTCTATTGCCTCAAGCGTAGGGCCGTAAACCTTCACGCCCATCGGGGCTCTGAAACCGCTTTGCAGCATAACAATACGGGTTTCGATGGGTTGCAGTTTGGGGGCGCTGGTGGTTCCGGGTATTTGTGCGGCTTTTACGATTTCCTGCCAGATGTCATCCGGATTGCGAATGTGATCGCGCCAGTTGCGGTAGTAGCGTCCTTCCGGATCTTCTATCAGCTGCTGGTTGCTGTCGCGTACAAACACCTGATTTGTTTCATCGTAGCGAAACCGACCCCGTTCACCATTGGCCCCGGCACGCCATTCGGGATGATAGGTAATCAGGGTTTCAATCATGGAAACCGGTGCCGAATCCAGTGGTGATTCAGCACGTCCCAGTTTGCCGACAACGGTTTTGACTTCGGGAATGCCCTGAATGGCCATATCCTGTTTTTGCAGAATGTCGGTAACTTCTGATAGTGATGCATGGGGCATGGTGGTCGGCATATACAGGAAGGAGCCCTCATCCAGTGCCGGCATAAACTCTTTGCCGATCCCGGGAAAGGCCTCGTTAAGTGTTTCGTTTTGTGCCATGTTGCCGGGTAACCAGCGGAAGCTGCTTTCGAAGCCCAGCCAACAGGTAACGCCAAAAAGTACGACTAGTAAGCTACCGGCCAGCGTTGGTCCCCGGTGGCGCAGGGCCCACCATAACATGGGTTCATAGAAGTGCTGGAACAGTTTAAGTGAACCGATGACCGCCGCCACAGTTAAGGCGACAAAAACAAAATTGGCCAGTGCCGAACGTGCCGGGCCCAGAGGGGACCAGACACTACTTAGAACAAGCGCAATCACCAGAACGATGCCGGTCAGCACAGCATTGTCGATGAATGATTTGATGTCGCGTTTGAGCCGGATTTGCAGCGGCTTTTCACCCAGGCTGAGCAGGGTGATGAGCAACACAATAACGCCAGGAAAAATCTGCTGGTTGATCAGAAGATAAATACTGAAACCGGCAGCAATCGTCAGTGCAATCCATTGAATCACTTTTTCCCGGCTGCCCTTGCCATAGACCAGATACGTGATGGTGGGCAATACGGTTATTGACAGCACAATGGCACATATCAGCGCAAAGGTTTTGGTGAAAGCCAATGGCGTAAAGAGCTTGCCTTCTGCACCCACCATAGTGAACACCGGAAGGAAGCTGACAATGGTAGTGAGTGCCGCGGTCGTCACGGGGCCGGCTACCTCATGGCTGGCTTTGGAAATAATCTGTAATCGTGAAGTTCTATTTGAGCCGGCGCCATGTGTCTGAAGGTGGCGCAAGCAGTTTTCGCACAACACGATCCCCATATCCACAATGGTACCCACCGCAATAGCGATGCCGGACAACGCCACAACATTGGCGTCCACCTTGAACAGCTTCATCAGTGAAAAGGTCATTAAGACTGTCAGTGGCAGCATCAACCCGATAATAAAACCACTGCGAATACTGAATACCATAACCAGTACCACCAGCAGGGTAATCAGTACCTGTTGTTCAATGGCCTCGTTCAGTGTGTTCAGGGTTTCATAAATAAGTTCGGTGCGATCATAAAAGGGAACAATGGTGACCTTGCTGACGGTGCCATCTGACAGAGTTTTTTCCGGAAGCCCCGGGGCAATCTGGTCTATTTTTGTTTTGATATTCTTGATGACCTGTAACGGATTGTCACCAAAACGCACCACAGCCACACCGCCCACCGCTTCTGTTCCGGCTTTATCCAGCACGCCCCGGCGCAATGCAGGGCCCAGCGAGATATGAGCAACGTCCTGAATCCTTACCGGTGTGTTCTGGCGTGAAATAATGGCAATTTGCTCAAGGTCTTCGACAGAATCTATAAAACCCACGCCCCGTATCATGTATTCAACGTTGTTCACTTCGATGGTGCGGGCGCTCACATCACTGTTGCCGGAGCGAATTGCGTTAAAGATTTGCTCAATGGAAACGCCATAGGCGCGCATGGCATCGGGATCCACATCGATCTGGTATTCCTTGACGAAACCGCCTACCGATGCCACTTCGGACACGCCATTGGCAGACATAAGCGCATAGCGCACTACCCAATCCTGAATACTGCGCAGTTCATCCAGATCCCAGCCACCGGTGGGATTGCCGTGTTTATCCCTGCCTTCCAGTGTGTACCAGAATACCTGGCCCAGAGCCGTCGCATCGGGCCCCAGAGAGGGGACTACACCTTCCGGTAGTGTTCCGGCAGGCAGGCTGTTCAGTTTTTCCAGAATTCGGCTGCGGGACCAGTAAAATTCGATATCCTCTTCGAATATCACGTAGATCATGGAGAATCCGAAATTGGAATAGGAACGCACTGTCTTGACGCCAGGTAAACCCAGCAAGGACACGGTAAGGGGGTAGGTTACCTGATCGTCAATATCAGAAGGGGAGCGGCCGGGCCATTGCGTGAAAATGATTTGCTGGTTTTCGCTGATATCCGGAATGGCATCCACAGGAATGGGAGAGCGCTCAATGGAATCAAATTGCCAGTCAAAAGGCGCCACCATCACACCGGCGCCAATAATAAAGGCAATAAAGATGAGCACAAAGAATCGGTTATACAGCCAGTAATCAATAAATGCTTTCATGTCTGTTTTCCCGGCTGTTAATGGTTGTGCTGGTGCTTGTCCGCGGCCTGACCGGAAGCGGGCTGCTGATTCATCATGCTGGGTTTCGCCGATATCTGCATGGCGCTGTCAATTTTAAAGGCGCCTTTGGTAACCACTTCTTCATGTTCTTTTAGTCCGGAGGTCACTATATAGGTGTTACCGGCCCGGGGGCCCAGCACAACCTCACGGCTTTCATAGGTGGGCTTGTTCTGATCCGGGACTTTGACGAATACAATGGCTCGCTTGCCGGTAATCAATGGTGCGGAAGCAGGAATGACCAGTGGTGCGCTGGTGTCGGTTTCGTTGAAGTAACCAAGACTGGTGGCCGGCACCAGATCCATGCCGCAAATATCGCAGGTGCCCGGTTCATCCCTGATAATTTCCGGATGCATGGGACCCACCCATTTATTTTTAAGGGAGGCATCAATAACATCACCGTGGCCGGCAATAGGGCTGATCACAGTGGCCCGTACGAAGAGTCCGGGCTTGAGAGAACCGTCCGGGTTTTCGATATTAACCCGCAGATCCACAGTGCGGGTGTCGCGGTTTACCGTGGGTGAAATAAAGGAAATACGCCCCGTGAACGTTTCTCCCGGACGGGCGTCGGTGGTGAACGTCACTTGCTGACCGTAACGCAGCCAGGGGAGTTGGGTTTCGTAAGCTTCCAGTTCCACCCAGAGCCGTTCCAGAGATGCCACCCGATAGATACGGTCTCCGGTTTTTACGTACTGGCCTTCCTGTACATTCTGTTTGACCACAATTCCTTTTTGCGGTGAATAGATCGTAAGTCGCTCCATCAATTTGTCATTCGATTCCATAGCATGAATTTGCTGGGGGGATAGCCCCCACAATCTTAACTTTTCCCTGACGGCCTGCAGATTTTGCTGACCCGCCGTGCGTGCATAACCCGGCGCATTCCGAGACTGTTTAGCGGTGGTGAGTGCTTCCCTGAGTTCCTGCTGGGCGGTGATCAGTTCGGGGCTGTAAATTTCCGCCAGGTGATCGCCTTTGTTAACAGGAATGCCTTCATAGTTTACGTACAGCTTTTCAATCCGACCGGGAAAATAGGCACTGATATCCGCTACCTGGGTTTCATCAAATTCGATCTGGCCAAACAAGCGAACCTCGTGCTCAGGAAAGTAGCGTTTCACATGGGTGGTCTGAATGTCCGCAAGCTTTCTGGCGCTTTCGGACAGGGTGAGGCGCCGCTCGGCATTATCGGGTGCGTCTTCGTAAACGGGTACCAGACTCATGCCGCAAATGGGGCATTTGCCGTCGGGGTCGTCGGAGCGTATCTGAGGATGCATGGAGCAGGTGTAGTAGGACACTTCAGCTTTTTGTGAGGTGTAACCCGCTTTTTCGAGGGCTGAAGGCTCTTTTTCAGCTGAAGGCTCCTTTCCAGCTGAAGGCTCTGTATGATCCATAGTTTGGTGCTGCGAGTGATCCATGCCCTGATGCTGAGAATGATCCATTTCAGCCTGTGCGTTGAGGCCCGCAGTCAGTAACAAACCGAAGAGCGCGGTGTTGATGTATTTCATAATAGATCCTTGATGCCCATTCATTCTGCAGCCTCCGCGGTAAGTGTCTGAATATCTGCAAACGCCTGCCAGAGTATTTTTTTCAGGTTTGCCTGCTCTTTCTTCAGTGTTAACAACAGTTTTTCCGTTTCCAGCAGATCAGAGAAATCACTGCTGCCGGTCTGATAACTTTTTAACAGGGTTGTCAGGGCGTCCTGTGCCTGGGGTATCAGTGCGTATTCGAATCGTTCGAGTTGCGATTTTGCGTCCCGGTATTTGTGCATGGCACTTTCCAGCTGATTTACCAGCAGGCGTTCTGCATTTTTCAGGTTGGCTTCAGCCTGCAGCCGTGATTGATGAGCTGCGTTTTCCAGATGTCGGTTTTTTTCAAGCCAAAGGGGGATGTTGATGCCTATGCCGATATATTGGGGATCCTTGCCACTGCCTTCTGTTCCAGGATTCATCGCCTCGCCGGTGAATATGCGGCCGTATTTCAGTGTGATATCCGGGCGTTGCTGCAGCTGCGCTGCTTTGGTTTGCCGTGTTTTGGCGGTTGTATGATGGCGCAAAGTAATAAGGGCAGGGTTTGTTTCCCTGAGTGTTTGTTCAAGGGTGTCGCTGTCAGGCAAATCCGGCAGAACAGGAAACTGTTCCGGCCAGCGAAAGGAGGCCGCCACATCCTGCTGACTGATCGCTGTCAGGCGTGATATCAGATCCAGGCGGTCTCGCTCCAGTGCGCCCAACTGGTTTTCCACTTTACTGCGTTGCAGCTGTACCCGGATCAGATCCGGATGCCCGGCGCGGGCCAGGCGGTAGCGGGTTCTGGCGATGCGCTCTATCTGCTCCAGCAGCGCCAGGTTTTCCCGGGTAATGGCATGATCACGTTCAAGATAAACACCCTCGGCCCAAAGGTGCGTCAGTTGGCGGGAAATCTGCAGTCTGGTTTCCTGTAGCCGTGACGCGGCGCCATCCGCCATGGCAGCGGCAATATCAGACTCCACCTGTCGCTTGCCGAACCAGGGGAGTTTCTGAGCCAGCATCAGGCGGTATTCCTGGGGCCCTGTGCGGGTTTGAACCTCATCCACAAAGTAATCAACATTCAGCGTGGGGTCCGGCAGGGCCCCGGCACTGTCACGGCGGGACTTCTGGCTTTCCCAGTCGTAATACGCGGATTTAATCGCCGGATTGTTTGCCAGGCTGATATCGGTCCAGTGTTGCAGGGAATTGTCTGTAGCGTTCGCCTGGCCGGCACAAGGGATTAAGAGTGCAACCAGCACTGACGAAACCTGTCGGTGGATTGAGTTGAAGCTCACCATAGGAATAGATCCGTAGCAGTAACCAAAGATAGCGATCAGTCAGGTCTAAATCTGACTGACATGTAACGATTCAGCTATGGGGAGTGTTGCTTAACAACGACTGATGTCGTGAAGCGCGGTGGGGGTAATGCCTTGTGAGATGTAAACGGCGGTGTCAATGAACTGCATTCCCAGACGGGGCGGTGAAAAGGAGTTCATGTCTACCAATAACAGCAGTCGGTCTGCAAAAACGGGTGTGTTATCGGCAACCACCTGAATCAGTTGTTTGCTGTCAGCCCAGTCGTCTGCCTGGCAAAGGGACGGATCTGGTAAAGTGTCGCAGTGGGGGCAGGGTTTTTGAGTTTCAGGCACTGGTGCCCGCTTAACGGAATCCCCTGTGTTTGCCATGGCTTCAATGCAATGACCGGAAGTGTCCGAACCTTCAGAGGGGGTTAGATCAAACGCCATGGCACAGGGCTGCAAAGCCAGCAGCATCCATACGCTGACAAACACTGACAGCATGGATCTGGCATAGGCCAATTGGTTTTTGCGAATTAATCTGAGCAATGGCATATTGTTATCTTAGCGCTATTACTACACCCGGGCAATCTGCAAACCTGATGGAGGTTAGCTGTGGACTGGTTCAATCAAAGACTCGCCAGAAAGCTGAAAGTTCCTGAATCCAGTGAAGCCATACCCGGCCGGAGTGAGCCCCTGTCCATCTCCGGCGAGCATAGGGTACTGGGAACATCCATGAAACCGCCGTTCCCCAAGGGGTACCAGGTACTGTATCTGGGCATGGGCTGTTTCTGGGGAGCGGAACGCAAGTTCTGGAATCTGGAAGGGGTTTACACCACAGCAGTGGGTTATGGCGGCGGCTATACGGAAAACCCCACTTATGAAGAGGTTTGTTCAGGCATGACCGGGCACACGGAACTGGTTCTGGTGGTGTATGATCCGGACAAAGTCAGCCTTAAATCGGTGCTGAAAACCTTCTGGGAATCTCATGACCCTACTCAGGGTATGCGCCAGGGTAATGATGTGGGCACCCAGTACCGTTCTTTTATCGGCTATACCGACGCTGCGCAACTGCCGGACATTGAATCCACCCGTGACGGGTTTCAGCAATCCCTGAAGTCGGCCGGACTGGGCGAAATCTCTACCGAGATTGCCGATAACCCGGCCTTCTACTATGCCGAAGAATACCATCAGCAGTATCTGGACAAGAATCCCGGTGGTTATTGCGGCCTGGGCGGCACGGGTGTTTCCTGCCCAGCATAAAAGGGCTTTGTTTTTTGTGCAGCAGACGCTCTTCATTAAATTGACATAGAACCGTCATAGAGTGGCCTACATCATTGAATCAATTGCGTTAACGCATAAAGGTTCCGATCGATTGCGTTCAGATAAAGTATTGAAAGGCCTGCCGGAGCTGTATCAGCTGGATCGGTGGGCCGAGGCAGAGTCAGATATTTACCGGGCCCGGGTGCTGACTGAAATTGACTGTCGAAACGAACAGCTACCCATATACAGCTTTGAACTGGGCAGCAGGGATCCCCGGCAGCCTACGGTGGTTTTTCTGGGCGGCGTGCATGGCGTGGAACGTATAGGCACACAGGTATTGCTGTCGTACATGCATACGCTGTTTCAGCAATTGCAATGGGACGATACCCTGAATGCCATGCTGGAAAACCTGCGTGTGGTTTTTATTCCCCTGGTTAACCCTGGTGGTATGTTGCTAAAAAGACGTGCCAATCCCCGGGGCGTAGATCTGATGCGCAATGCACCACTGGATGCAGAAGGCAAAGTATCCTTTATGCTGGGTGGACACCGGGTGTCGCGAAAGCTGCCCTGGTACCGGGGCAGAAAATCCGTGGAAATGGAAGCTGAATCCAGCGCTATTCGCCGGGAAATTGCTGCTATTACGGAACAGGCGGAGTTTCTGATTACACTGGATTGCCATTCAGGTTTCGGGCGTATCGACCGCATCTGGTTTCCCTTTGCCTATACGCCAGACCCGTTTGATAACATCGGCGAAATGTTTGCCCTGCGTTTGCTGTTTCGCAGAACGCATCCCAATTTTTCCTTTTATCGAATAGAGCCCCAGTCACATCAATATACTACCCATGGGGATTTGTGGGATTATCTCTATCTGTCTACCCGTGGCCGTCGTAAAGGCACTTTTCTGCCGCTGACACTGGAAATGGGTTCCTGGATGTGGGTGAAGAAAAACCCCAAACAGATCTTTGGTGCCCTGGGCATGTTTAATCCTATGATGCCTCATCGTCAGGAGCGGGTACTGAGACGGCACCAGACTTTTTTTGAGTTTCTGTTAAGAGCGGCAAGGGCAAACCGGGAATGGCTGCCCCCCGCTGAAGAAAAGCGCGACTGGATGCATCGCGCCATTGAATACTGGTACTGATCCGAACCGGCTCAGGCCGAAACGATAGCCGGTTGTTCCTGTGGCGATCCCAGTTTGATTTTGCGACTTCTTAGTTCCACTTTGCGACGCATTTCCTTTTCCAGTAATTGCACCTCTTCCCGCAGGTTGTCGGTACTGATTTTTCTGGCCGGGAGAAATTCCACCCGGGCGCGGATATGACTAAAGCGCAGTAGATGCCACAGGTGTTCGGCAAACTCGTCATCATCAATGAATGCCACCGGGTTGATGGGCTCGCCGTTAATTTCATAATTGATCACCACGGGGCAAAACAGGGTATCGGCATATTCGTTTACCCGGAAAAGCCTGTGATGAAAGCGTTTGACGCTGGAGCCGTCCGTGGTTGTGCCTTCCGGGAAGAACAGCACGGAATGACCGGCATTGATACGATCCGCGATATCGGTTTTAACCCGATTGGCATCACCGGAGCCACGTTGTATAAACAGAGTGCCGGTGCTGTCCGCCAGCTTGCCGATTAAAGGCCAGTTTCTGACTTCCGCTTTGGAAAGAAAGCTAATTTCCCGCAGGCTGCCGATCAGGGGAATATCCAGCCAGGAAACGTGGTTACTGACGAAAATAAGGCCTTTGTCTTTACTGGCTCTGGGAGTCTGGCCATAGACTTCGGTTTCTACCGACATTAACCGCAGAATACGGCCCAGCCACCAGCGCTTGGTAGCTTTAACCCGGGGTGATAAAGGGTTCCAGAGGGCGCCGGTAAACACCAGCAAAGCCAGCCCCAACAGAAGGTGAAACACAATGAACAGCGTTTTTATAATCCGCATGGTTCTGGCCTCTTTAGCTGGCTTTCAAAAATCGCTTGGCGTAACGGTTTGCCACCTGGTCCAGGTTCAATACCACAAACACATCGGCCACATTGAATTCCGGATCCCAGCAGGCTTCGCCGCAGATTTGCGCGCCCATTTTCATGTAGGCTTTTAACAACGGTGGCAGCTGGTTTTTGGATTCGCAGGGTTGGGCATGTGTTTCCAGTGGCAGCTTTGGCGTTACCCGCATTTCTGAGTCACTCAGGTAGCGTGAGCGCAGGTCCGGCATGATAGACGCAAAGGCCGTACCGCCGTCCGCCAGGGAAATGCTGGCGCAGCCAAACAGGTAGCGGTAGTTGTGTTCTGTCATGAATCGGGCAATGCGGGACCAGAGCACCGCAATGGTTGCACCGTTGCGGTAATCCGGGTGGATACAGGTGCGCCCGATCTCCATGATACGGCCGTCTATTTTAAGAATTTTGTTAATATCAAACTCATGGGCGGAGTAGAACCCACCGAGAACTTCTGCCTGTTCCCGGGTCATGATGCGGGTGTAACCCACCGGTTCCATTGTCTGGCCATCGCGAACCACCAGATGCAGGCAGGCGTCGTCGATTTCGTCGGCATCTACCGGGTGTCCGTTCCAGTAAGTGCTGGTGGGCAGCTTCACATTGTATTCTTCACAGAACACGTCATAGCGCAGCTTCTGAATCTCTCTGATTTCGTCGTGATGAGTGGCGAATTCTGCAAACAGTCGTGGGCGGGAGGATTGGATAGGGGTTGGGCGAGTGACCGTTTTTTCTTGAAGCATGTGAGACTCCGTCATTGCTATTGCTCACGGTTCAAGCTAAAGCCGCCGGGTTGCAGTTAGGTGACGGAAAAATGAAGGTTCAAAGAAAAGACATCAAAGTGCCATGTAGAGGCGTAAAAACTGACGAATGACTGCAACCGAAATGTCACAAAGTGATTTTGATTGGTGGGATTTGCCTGTTGCTGATAGTTTGAAATTAGTTTAGTCGTTGTAAATGAAAGCGCTATGAAGAATAGTGGCGCGACATATTCTTTTACGAAAAAAGCGAGGGCAGGGCGCCCTCACTTTAATTCGCGCCGGAATCAGCCGCCAAGCATGCCTTGTTTCAGGCTTTTCTGGGCCGGCTTGTCGCTCAGCCAGATACCAAACAGGGCCTTTTTGAATTCCAGGCCGGAGATGGTTTTGGCCAGCTTGTCATTCTTGAAGATCTTTACGCCTTCCTCCGGTACATAAACCATTTCGAAGGTGTCGCCTTTCTTGATTTCTTCCTCGAAGGTTGACAGAAAATCATCAATCTTCGCCTGCAGTGGCGCAGTGTTGCCACCGGTGGCATTTTCAAAGCCTTCGATGGTGGCATTGGTCATTTTCTCGCTGGTGATCATATCCGAGATAATGTTGAGGCGCAGCGCCATCATTTCATCATCAGAAATAATCATATCGGCATCCTGCTGCTTCTGCTTCAGGTAAAGGCTGCCGACGTACAGATCGAAAAAGAATTTTTCACGGATGCCGGCACCGTTAAGCGCCAGTTCGTTATTCTCTACCGAAATCTTTTCCGGTAAATCGACACCACCCACTTCCGCGGCACTGGCTGCGGCTGATAAAGCTAACGTTGCAATAAATAAAGATAATTTCCTCATACTAAACCCCTTTAATGTGGAAATTGAGCCAGTGGTTTACGCTATGAAATGCGCAAACCGTCCCTTGGCTGACAGATAAAGGCCGGAAGTTGTAAAATCCGACCGCTCTTATGATACCCAAATTCTCGCCCTGATCCGCAGCAAAAACCTTCATCTGAGAACTGTTTCCGTCAATTTTCAGGCAATATGCAGCGTATACAGAAGACAGGTCATCCAAGTGATTGTTTGAGCGAATATTGTTCGATTTGTGTGGAAAAGTCTGTAGCTGAAAGGTGTTGGCTTGGTAACGCAGTGTATCCTTGGTCCGTCAGCGGTACTGAAGGGGCTGTTCCGGCTCACCGGTCAGCTTGCCGCAGGTTCACTGTGCCGGGGGCAATTGTCTGATATTTCAGTGGTTTGCTGCCGGGTCAGGACCCGCGTCATTGGCCCGAAATACCCTTTATACGGCGGGGTTTGCCTATTGACCTGCATGTAATAAAACGGCAAGATACCGGGCTCTTTATAGGTGGGGCGGTTGTGCCGCCCGCAAATCAGGGTGCTTCAGGGATATCTAAGGTCACTGGCGGTTACCACAACCCACGGTCGCCACATGCCCCATTCGCACCATAAATACACTACGTAATAGAAAGCCGAGGATTCCATGAAGGTTCTTGTTGCTGTCAAGCGAGTAATTGACTACAACGTCAAAGTACGTGTAAAGGCCGACAATTCCGATGTTGATCTGGCCAACGTCAAGATGGCGATGAACCCTTTCTGTGAAATCGCTGTTGAAGAAGCGGTTCGTCTGAAAGAGAAGGGTGTTGCTAACGAAATTATCGCCGTATCTATCGGCCCTAAAGAAGCTCAAGAGCAAATCCGTACTGCGCTGGCACTGGGTGCTGACCGCGGTATCCTGGTAGAAACTCAGGACAAGGTTGAACCTCTGGGTGTTGCCAAGCTGCTGAAAGCCATCGTTGATGAAGAAAAGCCTGACCTGATCATTCTGGGTAAGCAGGCAATTGACGGTGACAACAACCAGACTGGCCAGATGCTGGCCGCACTGATCGGCGCCGGTCAGGGCACATTTGCTTCTGAAGTGAATGTAGAAGAAGGCAAAGTAAAAGTTACCCGTGAAATCGACGGCGGTCTGCAAACTGTAGAACTGACCCTGCCTGCGGTTGTTACTTCGGACCTGCGTCTGAACGAACCTCGCTATGCTTCCCTGCCTAACATCATGAAAGCCAAGAAGAAGCCTCTCGATGCCAAAACACCTGGCGACCTGGGCGTTGACGTTGCTGCCCGCACCGAGCTGTTGAAAGTTGAGCCACCTGCCGAGCGTCAAGCTGGCGTGAAAGTAGAGTCTGTTGCTGAGCTGGTTGATAAACTGAAAAACGAAGCGAAGGTACTGTAAATGAGCATCTTAGTATACGCCGAACACGACAATGCAAATTTAAATGGTGCCACTCTTAACACTGTAGCTGCGGCTCAGGCTATCGGTGGTGATATCACTGTACTGGTTGCCGGCTCAGGCTGTGGCGCCGTAGGCGAAGCAGCAGCCAAAGTAGCTGGTGTTTCCAAAGTGCTGGTAGCGGATAACGATGCTTATGCCCACCAGCTGGCCGAGAACATCGGTGATCTGGTGGCTGAAGTTGCTGCCGATTACGATTATGTTCTGGCACCTGCCACTACTACTGGTAAAAACTTCCTGCCACGTGTTGCTGCCAAACTGGACGTTCAGATGATTTCTGACATTTCCGGTGTGGAAAGCGGCGACACTTTCCAGCGTCCTATTTATGCCGGTAACGCCATTGCTACCGTCAAATCCAGCGACGCGAAAAAAGTCATCACTGTGCGTACTACCTCTTTTGACGCTGTTGCTGCCGAAGGCGGTTCTGCTTCTGTGGAGTCTGTGGACGCTGCCAAAGATGCAGGCGTTTCCTCCTTCGTGGGCGAAGAGCTTGCCAAGTCTGACCGTCCTGACCTGACTGCTGCCAGCATCGTTATTTCCGGTGGCCGCGGTATGCAGAACGGCGACAACTTTGAAATGCTCTACAAAGTGGCTGACAAGCTGGGTGCTGCTGTTGGTGCGTCCCGCGCCGCGGTTGACGCCGGCTTCGTGCCCAACGACATGCAGGTTGGTCAAACCGGTAAAATCGTTGCTCCCAGCCTGTACGTTGCGGTGGGCATCTCCGGTGCCATCCAGCATCTGGCGGGCATGAAAGACAGTAAAGTGATTGTTGCTATCAACAAAGACGAAGAAGCACCTATCTTCCAGGTGGCTGATTACGGTCTGGTGGCTGATCTGTTTGAAGCGGTTCCCGAGCTGGAATCAGCGCTGTAAGCGCGGCTTCAAAGCCTGTTAGGAAAAAACCCGGCCTCGACCGGGTTTTTTTCTGACCAAAAAAAGATAATATAGTGCTATTGGAAAGGTACTAATAATAATAAGGAATAAATCCCGCTGTATGTTTAAGATCAGAGTTAAGCTGGCAGGCCTGCTGGCATTAGGTTCTTTTGTCTCTTCCGGTGCGCAAGCGGTTGATCTGGATGGAGTTTATCTGGGTGGTGGTTTGCAAAGTACCACTGCGGATCTGCAGTATGACTACTCGTTCTCAAGTGGCACCAAGTACGGTGACGGGATTGGATTCAATCTTTTTGCCGGCTATAAAATTGTCGACAATATTGCCCTGGAACTGGAAGGTCGGTATCTGGGCATAGAGCTGGATGAATCATCCGGCCACGACGGTGAACTCCGAGGCAATATTTCCACCGGCTTCAAATTTTTTATTCCTGTTGCGGATCAGATTGATCTGACGGCCAATTTCGGCCTGACCCACTGGTTTATCAAAGACTTTGATGATGAGGATGGCCGGGAAGCTGATTACGCAACTCACGATCTGGCTGCTTACTACAGGCTGGGGATTTCAACCTACATCGTCCGGAATCTCGAACTGGGGCTCAGCTACGATATGCACGGGATGTTTGCTAACCAGGCTGAGAGCTACAATCTGTACGCCGCGTATCACTTCGGTGATATGAGAAGGTCTGCTCCCCATAATATTTTCTCCCGACTTTATGTCAGTTTTAATGCCGCTCAGTTTTCTCGTGGGGGCTACGAGGACAATGTAGACCTGGGTGTCGGTACCGTTTCAGACGATCTGCAGGCCTATCTTGATCAGATTCCGAGTTTCAGTGGCCGTCATGGCGTAGGTGCCGATGAGGACTCCGATGGTTATTACGTTTTTCTGGGTTACCAGATGAATAGCTGGGTGAGTCTTGAGTTGGGCATTGTGGATTTCGGCGAATATGAAGCGTCGGTGGGAACCATCCGGGATAGTAATGATGTTGAGTATGTGATTAACGAAAAACTTCTTGAAGCGGATGTTACCGGTACGCTTTTCGGGTTTAAGGCCTCCGCTTACCGTTCCAGTTTCGGATTGAATCTGTATACCCGCTTTGGTGTCAATCAGGTGGAAGCGGATATTCAGCGGTACTTTATTTCAGATGGCAGCGGTGAACAGGTCGATAGTACCTTTATCGCTCCCTACTATGGAGCTGGTCTGAGCTATCAGGTACTGGATTCCCTGAGTGTATCCCTGGATTATATCGTGTTTGAAATGGATGACTTTTACGTGAATTCCCGCAGCCGCAGCATCGGCCTGGGTGTGGCCTATGCGTTTGGCAGTGAATCCAAACGCGCCGTGAATGTTCACGAATCCAGTATATTCACCGATTACTTCAAAGATGAAGACGCGCCGGCCGAGCAAAGCATTGAACGAACCACCGCCTGCGATGAGAAACACAAGCACATGTTCTTTGGTTGCGATGATGAAGATGCGCCGCCACAGAGCAAATCGCAGTAATCAAATGCTGAAAATTTACCGGTAAAGAAAAACAAGAGGGCAACCGGAAAATGAAGAACGTTATTCATCTGTTTATTCTGGTTGCCTTTTCACTCTGCATTTATGGTTGTGGTGGTTCACAGGGGAGTGCATCAACATCACCGGCTGAACCTGCAGCTCAGAGCGCTGATGCCAATACCGCATTGCAATCCTCTGAACTGAACGGGGCCGCAACATTTGATACCGTTTTCGTGCAGTTTGGCCCCGATATTCCCGCCCGTCCCCAAGCCCGTATTGTTGAGTTGCTGAATCAGGCATTATCCGCAGACGTTGTTATCCTCTCACCCGAATCCGATTCAGATGCCTCTGGAACTTACCTGTTATTCGGACACGCCTCCATTGCGAGCCGTTACTGGAACCAGACCCCGGCAGAGGCATCCGCTGAAAGCTATTTTATAGAATCCCGTCAGGCAGCCGGTAAGCAAATTTACTGGGCGGCGGGCTATCCTGGTGGCGACAAGGCCTTGTTGCCGGTCAACATTGGCAATCTGTACGCCGCCTATCACTTGCTGGAAACGCTGGGTTTTCATTTTCTCCATCCCCTGGAACCCACGGTGCCATCGCAACTGCATTTTTCTGACTCGCTTTCCATCAAGGAATCTCCTCGTTGGCCGATCCGTACCTGGCACCTGCACACCCAGCACCCGCTGGAGCTGACTCATGTACTGAACGGCTGGGGCCCGGAAGGAGTGGAAAGCCGTGCTGCCTGGGAATCGCTGCTGCCGGAATGGGATCTGTTTCTGGAATGGGCCATTGCCAATAAGCAGAACCGGGTGGAATGGTTTTTACTGATGGCCGAATCCTGGCAGACGTTTGCGGATTCCGCCGAGCGTCAATACCGTCTGCGACAGCTGGTGGCTATGGCCCATGACTGGGGGCTGGCAGTCGGTATTGATGCTCCCATCGCGTTCAAGCAACAACATGCCTGGACCATGCTGCGGGAAAAAGGGAATGAAACCGCCCAGATACAACAGGCGATTGACTGGCTGAACGACGCCGGCTTTGATTATTTTGAAATAGAAGCGGGCTTCAGTGAATTTACCCACCCCAGCGATCTGGAAATGGTGGCCTGGATGGATGAGGTGGCCCGCTATGCCGACGAAACCTACGGCAAGCCTGCCTACGTGAAAGTACACTGTACTCAGAGCCAGTACGCGGATTCCTTTGTGGATCCGGAAACCGGTGATCCGCTGAACTTCAACTTTCTGCCGTACTACGCCGATTCCAGAATGGGGGTATTACCCCATACAGTGCAGTACTACGATCTGGAAGGCCCTGCATTCACGTATGACAACGAAAGCTTTGCTTTTATTCGCCGCTACATGCAGCAGGAAGCGGGCAGGCGGGAAGTCCTTTACTACCCTGAAACCGCTTACTGGGTGAGTTTTGATATCGACGTGCCTTTGTTTTTGCCGGTTTACATGGACCGGCGCCTGTACGATCTGCGCCTGATCGCTGCAGATGAAGACAGCGGTCGTATGGGGCGGGGTGATTACGCCGGTTCCCGGATTCAGGGCCAGGTGAATTTTTCCAGCGGCTGGGAATGGGGCTACTGGATGAACGATGTGGTAACTGCACGGGCGGCCTGGAATCCCTATATGGAAGAAAGCACTCATGCTGCCGCACTGGAAAAATCACTGCAGCCTATAGTCAAACCCTTTGGTGATGCCGCAGAAGGTTCCTTGAAGCTACTGATCGACTGGATCGATGCCCAGAATCGTTTGTTTATTCATGGTGAAGTGGCCGGCGAACGCCCGGAAACCCCTTACCTGCGCACGGCTCAGGCTTACCTGCAGGGCTGGGAAGCCTGGGATGATGTGAACAAAACCATCGGCATGCTGGAAACCCAGCCGCGCAAAATGGGCATGCTGGATATGCTGAATCCCCTGGCGCCGCGCAAACACAAGGTGGATTACGATCAGGTGCTGGAGCCACTGCTTGCAGCCACTCATACGGAGCTGGAAGCCTTGTATAACCGTTTTGTCGCTCTGGAAAGCCAGGTGAATGTGGATGGCATGGTGCTGTATCAGGAAATGCGTGATGCCATGGAAATAACCCTCAGGCGAGCGCAGCAGGTTTATCATCTGTACGAAACCGCCGCTAACATTCACCCCATTATCCTGAACGCGGATAAAACCCAGGCCAATATTCATTTGAACAAGGCCCGCAAAGCGCTGGATCGTGCCACAGAAATCGTTGCCAGCCGCGAACAGGGATACCGGGTGGATGCTGATCGCATTGCCGGCTGGAATTACAATCCCACGGCCTATCATTTTGGTTATCTTTGGTCGGTGCGCTCGCTGCATTACTGGTGGCGGGACGAAGGCAAAATAGTGGACCGACCCCCAAGCCCGGGCTACCTCAACATCATGGACCCGGTGGATATTGCCAACGGCGAAGGTGAGTGGGTGGAGTGGGTGTTTAACCTTACCAGCCTGCGCGCGTGGCTGACTGGCGCATTGGGTGGCGAGCAAAGTTACTTTGCCGAGCTGTTCTATGAGCCGGAATCCGAGCCACAGTATCCCCAGCAGGACCTGCGTTCCCGGCCACACTGGTATGTGCCATTGGCAGAATAGCTCGGGTTTGGTGGTTTTGGTCACTAAATCCTGAGCACTCTGGTCATTCAGGTTCACCTTTCCTCATACTAAACTCTTTCTGACCGCCAGTCATAAAAGGCATGGTGATAAGAGAACCAGGCTAAAACCTGGCTGCAGAGAGTCAACGTAATCAGCTCAGCTGGACGGAGAGGGGAAATGACAAGAACAGACATGCGGGGATTCGCAAAGGATCTTCAGCCATTGTCGCGGCGCTCACTGCTGAAAGGCTGTGTGGTGGCGGGCATGGGAGTTTCAGCTATCGGCATTGCAGGCTGCAGTGATCCGGCAACATCCACCCACAGCTACCTTAACGCCGAAGGTGCCCGGGTAATCAACCGACTGGCCCGGGTCATGTTTCCGGACGACGATCGCATTTTCCCCGTTAATCAGATTCCTGTGGAAGACAATGTCAGTCATTTGCTGAGCCTGGTCGATCCCTCTATTCGTGAAGACCTCAGTGTGGCCATCAAGCTCTTTGATTACGGTGCCATTGTATTGGGTTGGCATTTCAGTCGCTTCACCAGTCTCGATAACAAGACAGCAGCGGAATACTGCGATTGTTGGCAAAACGGTAATGATCTGCAGCGTGGCATTGCCTCAGCATTGAAAAAGCTGGTTTACACCGCTTACTGGCAGGATGCACGCACCTGGAACGCAGTGGCCTTTGATGGTCCTGTGTCCGATAAATGGGGCCTGGAAAAACTGGGCAACGCACCACTGCCGGTCAATCAGAGGTAACCATGACTGAATCAATTCAACTCACACAAGCACCAATCAACGATTCTGTTGCCGATCGCATCCAGGTGATTACCGGTGCAGATATCAAGCCGGGTACATCCAGGCTCGCTGCAGATGCGGTTATTATCGGTTCCGGCGCCGGCGGGGCTGTTATGGCCTTTGAACTGGCCAGTGCCGGCAAACGGGTACTGGTGCTGGAAGCGGGCGATTACGTGCCCTCAACCGAATTTAATGAAGAACTGCCGGCCATGCTGGAAGCGCTCTATGCGGAACATGGCACCCAAACCAATAAAGATGGTGATCTTACGATTCTGCAAGGTCAGTGTGTGGGTGGCTCCACCGTGGTGAATGGTTGTGTGGCATTCCGGGTGCCGGATTTTATTCTGGATGAATGGTCCCGCGATCATGGCCTGACTGACATTAACCGGGCGTTACTGGACCCCTATTATGAAAAGATTGAGCAACGTCTTTCTGTACACACCAATCTGCCGCACGAAATCAATGCCAACAGCCGCAAGCTGGCGCAGGGAGCGGAAAAACTGGGCTGGTCTGTTAAACCCTTGCAGCGCAACGTTAAACAATGCGGTTTAACCGGGCACTGTCTGGCGGGTTGTAAAACAGATCGCAAGCAATCCATGCTGGTGACTTATCTACCCTGGGCCTTGCAGAAAGGCGCTTCGCTTTATGCCAACACCCGGGTAACCCGTATCCTGGAAGCCAACGGCAAAGCGACGGGCGTTGTTGCGGAAACTTTTCATCCCGAAACCCGCGAAAAAGTGGCGGATGTCCAGGTGGATGCACCGGTGGTGGTGCTGGCGGCCGGCGCGGTGCAGAGTCCATTGCTGATGTTGCATTCCGGTATTGGCAACAGCAGCGGTATGGTGGGTAAAAACTTTGCCTGTCACCCATCCATCATGATTGCAGCAGATTTTGAAGAGCCGGTGCATATCTGGCGCGGCGCCATGCTGGGAAATTATGTGGATGAGTTTGAACATCCGGACAAGGGCGGTTTTGTTCTGGAAGGTGGTGGTGCAGGCCCGCTGGAACTGAGTGCTGCCTGCGATGTAGGCACCGGTGACAGTTACGTGGATTTTATTGCCAACGCAAAAAACTACGCATCCTGCGTTAGCCTGATTCACGATCACAACGTGGGTGAAGTGCGTCTGGAAGATGGCAAGAAAGTCATCGATTACCGTATCAGTGATCAGGATTTTCCCAGCATGCTGGCAGCCATTAAAGCCGCTGCACGCATTTATTTTGCGGCGGGAGCAAAGCGGGTTTTTCTGCCAACCATTAAAACCCTGTGGCTGGACTCCGCCGATCAGATCGATGAAGTGATAGACCAGATAAAGAATGAGCCTTTTACTTTCCGCATGGTGTCTTATCACCCGCAAGGAACCTTGCGCATGGGTGCTGATCCGGCAACCTCCGTGGTGGCTCCCAACGGTGAAAGCCATGATGTAAAAGGGCTTTTTATTGCGGATGCCAGTCTGTTTCCCACCTCCATTCTGGTGAATCCGCAAATGAGTGTTTATGCCATGTCTAATCTGATTGCAGACAATATATTGCGGGATTTTTCCCATTACTTTACGGCAAGTACGCAGCAGACAGCCACTCTGTAACAGCCAGATCGAAAACGCTTGCGGCTCTCATCAGAGAGCCGCTCAACCTGAAACCGGGTTCGATGTTATACTGAAAGGCGTTATTCATTCACCTTTCGCTATTCGTTGGACCCATGAGCTATTCGATTCACTACAGTATCAAGCCCTCCAATCCCTACGCCCACCTCTACACGGTAACGCTGGTTATTGATCAGCCGGAAACCGACGGCCAGTTATTGAGAATGCCCGCCTGGATTCCCGGCAGCTATATGCTGCGGGAGTTTGCCAAGAATGTGGTGGAAATCCGCGCCAAAGATACGTCCGGCCCGTTGGAAATCAGCAAGGTTGATAAAAGTACCTGGCGCCTGGGCCAAGCCTCCGGCCCGGTGACAGTGACTTATTCCATTTACGCCTGGGATGAATCTGTACGCTCGGCTCACCTGGATCAGACACATGCCTATTTCAATGGCACCAGCGTGTTTCTGGAAGTGGTGGGGCAGGCCGATAAACCCTGTGAAGTAGAGCTGCTTAACGCCGATATCGAGGAAGCGGGCAGTTGGCGAGTGGCTACCACACTGAAAGAAAACGGGGCGGAGCGCTACGGTTTTGGCCGTTACCATGCCGATGATTACGATGACCTGATTGATCACCCGGTGGAAATTGCAGACTTTACCCTGGGAACGTTCGAAGCTTGCGGCGTGCCCCATGAGCTGGTGATTACCGGCAAACACTATGCTGATGTGGAGCGAATCTGCCGTGACCTAAAACCCATCTGCGAACACCACATCCGTTTTTTTGGTGAGCCGGCGCCCATGGAGCGTTACCTGTTTCTGACCTGGGTGGTGGGAGACGGTTACGGTGGTCTGGAGCATCGTTCGTCCACCAGTCTTATCTGCAAGCGTGATGATCTGCCCAATAAAAACACCGGGCCTGATATCAGCGAGGATTATCAGAATTTTCTGGGGCTGTGCAGCCACGAGTATTTTCATACCTGGAACGTAAAGCGAATCAGGCCGGCGGCTTTTGTGCCTTACGATCTGAGCAGCGAATCCCATACCGATTTGTTGTGGGCTTTTGAAGGTATCACCTCCTATTACGACGATCTTGGGGTTTATCGCTCCGGCCTGATTAACGAAGAGCAATACCTGAACTTTGTGGCCAAAACCTACACCCGTGTATTTCGCGGTTCAGGAAGGCTGATTCAGTCCTGTGCCGAATCCAGCTTTGACACCTGGACCAAGTTTTACAAGCAGGATGAAAATGCCATTAACGCCATTGTCAGCTATTACACCAAGGGCTCCCTGGCGATTCTGGCCATGGATCTGAAGCTGCGCCAGTTAACCGGCCATAGGGTCTGCTTTGATCAGGTGATGGATCGCCTGTGGCAGGATTATCAGGAACAAACCCGTGATGGTGGCCTGCCGAAAGGTGTGCGCGAAGGTGATATTGAACAGATTGTCGTGTCATTGCTGGATAACGAGGGCCATAAGCAGTCCATGTCTGCACTGATTCAGCAACTGTTGTACGGCACAGAAGATGTGGATTTTGCTGAATTGTTCCGTTTTGTGGGTGTGGAGCTGAAAGCCAGAGCCCGGGCCAAGTGGACCGATGGCGGTGGCAAACCCGGCAACGAGAAAGATGTGATCACTCCCTGGATAGGTGCCATGTTCGCGCCGGATCCCCTGGGTGCGAAACTGATGAATGTCGCCACCGGCAAGCCCGCCAGTCTTGCCGGTTTGTCTGCCGGTGATGTGATTGTGGCTGTAGATGGTATCCGGGCCAGGGCAGACAATATTGAAACCCTGTTTATGCCCTTTTCTGAAGGGGAGCAGGTTAAAGTGCATGCTTTTCGCAAGGATCTGATGATGGAGTTTACCCTCACGGTTGCCGCTGCACCGGAGGATACCTGGTACCTGGCCATTGAGGATCAGGAAAAACTGCAGGCCTGGCTCAGGAACTGAACGGGCGGAGCGCTTTAATCAGAGGCGTCCTGGTTCGAAACCATGGGAGGCATGATCAGCTGGGGGTCCAGCCTGACATGGTACCAGTTGATCCGCCAGTCCAGATGAGGGCCGGTGGATCGGCCGCCGGCACCGACCTTGGCGATGGGATCGCCCTGACGGATGGTGTCTCCCGGCTTTACCAGCACTTCGCTCAGGTGAATAAAGGTCGAAGAGATCCCATACCCGTGATCCATAATCAGGGTGCCGCCGGAGTAGAACATATCCGGATGGGCCAGGGTGACCACGCCATCTGCCGGTGCATACACCAGAGTGCCCATGGGAGCCGCAATATCCAGCCCGTAGTGCGGCCTGCGGGGTTCTCCGTTGTAGTATCGCTGGCTACCGTAAAAACCGGTCAGAGGACCAATCAGAGGCCACTGGAAGGTTTGCAGAAAGTGGGTAAGGCTGGAGTCGGTGGTTCGTGCTTCTCTTACCTGAGCCGATTCCTTGCGGATGCGGGCCAGGGATTCCTTGCTGGGAGTTACGGTTTTCTGAGGGACGCCTTCCACCCGCTGGATATTGTATTGCCGCTGCGCGATAGCCAGTGTGCGGGTGACCGGTGCCGCGCCCGGTTCGTTGACCGATAAGCTGGCTTCCGGTTCTGCATCCCGGCCAAAACCGAATACGAAGTCTCCCTCTGGCGTTACCCGCAGCTTCTTGCCATTCAGTGTGATCTCCGTGCCCGGCACCGTTTTCCCAATCAGCATTCCGCCCTGTACCCATTTGCCGGACAGGGAGGTATTGCCGATAGTCAGGGTGTTGATGCTGACAGACTCGGGTTTTACCAGCGATTCGCTGGCGACAGCGGATACAATGGGCAGGAAACTGAAAACAGAGACAAGCAGGTAAAAGCTGGCGAAACAGTGTTTTATTTTTTGCATAACTTCTTTTGCACAGTAAATGGGGCCTAAAAAGCCGCGACAAATTTGCGATCCCGATAAGGTAACTGCTGTGAACTCTAAAATCCAGTGACTGTAATAATGCAGTCAGTCAGAAATTGTCCCTTTCAGAACTGGAGAGTTTTGGAGCACCTGCATATGATGGGTTAACAATCCATGGGAATTAAAAACCGCCCGGAGGTTACCTATGTGCGCAATGCCGGCTGAACCGCTGAATCATCACTCCCGCCAGGGGATAAAACAGATCCCTGCGGATCAGGGCCTGATGAGCCTGCTGCATTATACATACGGGTTTTATACCGATATCAAAACTACCTGCGCTGAGCTGTATGAAAAGCACGGCGAGATAGTGCAAACCGGTTATGGTGATTTCAAGGTAACCAATTTGTTCGGCCCGGAAGCCAATCAATGGGTGTTGCAGAACCGGGAAGGTATTTTTTCCAGCTATCATGGCTGGAGCTGGGTGATTGACCGGGTTTTCCCGGGCGCCATTATGTCCATGGATGGCGACCAGCACCGATTTCAGCGTCGCATCATGCAGCAGGCATTCAAAAAGCCCGCATTGCAAAGTTACATGGCACTGATGCAGCCGGCAATTGCCAGAGGACTGGTGACCTGGCATCAGCAGGCGGGTTTTCTGTTTTACGATCACATTAAAAAACTCACCCTGGACCTGGCGGCAGCGGTCTTTATGGGGATGGAGCTGGGAGAAAAATCCGAACGCATGAACAGGGCTTTTATCGATACGGTAGAGGCCTCCATTGCGCCGGTTCGCTGGGCGGTACCGGGTACCTCCATGGCCAAGGGCGTAAAAGGGCGGGAATATCTGGTGGCGTTATTCAACAGCATGTTGCCGGAGAAGAAGTCCCGGGAAACCCCGGATTTTTTCAGCCAGTTCTGTCATGCGGAAACCGAGGAGGGCAATCGCTTTACTGACAAGGAAATCGTTGACCACATGATCTTTTTGATGATGGCGGCTCACGACACCACCACCAGTACCCTTACCACCATGATTTATGCCTTGGCCAAACATCCGGAGTGGCAATCGCGCGCCCGCGCCGAAGTGCTGGCACTGAACAAGAAATCCCTGGCGTTCGAAGACCTGGAAAAACTGGAAAACCTTGACTGGATTATGCGTGAATCCCTGCGCATGTACCCGCCGCTACCGTCAATGCCGCGAATGGTGATGGAAGATACCAGTTACAAAGGGTATGTATTGCCAAAGCATACACTGGTCAGTATTTCCCCCATCCATACCCATACGATGAAAACCCTGTGGAGTCACCCGGATCATTTTGATCCTTTACGGTTTTCACCGGAAAGGGAAGAGCATAAAAGTCATCAGTTTGCCTGGATTCCCTTTGGTGGGGGAGCCCACATGTGTATCGGGCAACACTTTGCGTTTCTGCAGGTGAAGTGCATTCTGAACCAGCTGTTAAAACTCTATTGGTGGGATGTCAGCCCCGGCTATGAAATGCCTTATCAACTGGTACCCATTGCCAAGCCCAAAGATGGTCTGCCCATCAATCTGTACCATTTGTGAGCCGGAAAGCAGGCACGGGAATTTTGTTAACCGTAAAAACCGTTAACTGTAAAAACCAGTTTACTGTAAAAAACGCTCGCTGAATTCATTCGCACATACCGGCTTGCCAAACAGATAGCCCTGGCAGTAGTCGCAGCCGGTTTGCTGCAGGTATTGCAGTTGTTCCTCGTTTTCCACCCCTTCGGCCACCACTTTCAGTTTTAATCCGTGTGCCATGGCCACTGCCGCAGAAATCAGTTCCCGGTCGGCATTGTCAGTGGAAATATCATTCACAAAACTGCGGTCAATCTTCAGCACATTAAAGGGATAGTTACGCAAATAACTCAGGGAAGAGTAACCGGTACCAAAGTCATCCATAGCGATGGTCATATGCAGGCGGTGCAGGGCCTCGATGGCGTCGTTGATATAACTGTGCCCGGTCATCAGCACCCCTTCGGTAATTTCAAATTCCAGCGTGCCTTCACGGATATTGGATTCGGCAATGGTTTTGCTGATCAGGTTGACCAGGTCGGGATCACGGAACTGCCGTGGAGACAGGTTTATGGAAATAAGGAAATCCGGGTTATATCGCTGTTGCCAGCGCGCCGCATGATTCAGGGCTTCCACCAGCACAAACTGCCCCATGGGAATGATCAGGCCGGTCTGTTCTGCAATGGGAATAAATTCTTCCGGGTCCGTGTGGCCCAGGGCAGGGTTATTCCAGCGCAACAGGGCTTCGGCGCCAATGACTTTTTGGGTGTGGGTTTCCACAATGGGTTGATAATAAACCTGAAACTCCTTGCGGCCCAGGGCACCATGAATCTGTTCTTCCACACTCAGACGCCGGGTAACCTCGCGATTCATGTCATTGGTAAAGAACGAGTAGGTGTTCCGCCCCATGGACTTGGCATGGTACATGGCAGAGTCCGCGTTGCGTAACAGCTCGGAAGGAGTGGAACCGTCATTGGGGAAAAGGGCTATGCCCACACTGGCGGTTAACAGCATTTCCCGGTTATCAATGCGGAATGCGGAACGGAACAGTTCAATTAAATGTTCGGCTATCTGGGCTGCGTTGTCCGGTGTGTTCAGACCACCCATAAGGACAATAAATTCATCGCCGCCCAGTCTGCCCACGGTGTCTCCGGAGCGTACGGTATTTTTGAGCCGGCTGGCTGCTTCAACCAACAGTTTGTCGCCGGTTTCATGGCCCAGTGTGTCATTCACCTTCTTGAAATCATCCAGATCGATAAACAAAAGGGCCGCGAGCTCCTGGTTGCGGTTGGCATCGTTGAGTATGCGCGACAGACGATCCATGGACAGAAACCGGTTGGGCAGGCCGGTCAGGGTATCGAAATGCGCCTGTTTGAGAATTTTTTCTTCCTGCTCTTTGCGCAGGGAAATGTCCTCTTTCACGGCAATGTAGTGAATGGTTTTGCCGTAAATATCCTTAACCGCCGAAAAGTGACCGTATTCCCAAAAGCAGGCCCCGGTTTTTTTGCGGGTCAGCAGCTCGCCTTCCCAGGAAACACCCTGCTGCAACTGGGACCAGAGTTCGGAGTAACGGTTAGGCACGGTGTTATCCGGCGACAACTGTTGCAGAGGCTGGCCGATAATTTCGTTGGTGAGAAAACCGGTGGAAACCTCAAAAGCGCTGTTAACGTATTTAATATTGCCGTCGGTGTCGATAATCATCACAGAGATGGGGCTTTGCTCCACCGCCTGGTAAAGCGTGCGGGTGCGCTCGTCTGACTTGACCTGTTCGGTAATATCCCGAACGGTTCCCAGCACCTGATGCTGCCCATCAATATGAACGTTTTTTCCCAGTACTTCGGCGATAAAGGTGGAGCCGTCCTTGCGCTGGAGAACCACCTCAAAGGGCGCGCCCTCGTGGCTGGTCTTGGTTTTTTCAAAGGAGGAATGGTCCTGTTCCGGTGCTTTTACATCGAAGACGGACATTGTTAGCAGCTCAGACTCGGTATAACCCATCATGTCGCAGAAGGCGGGGTTCACGTAAACGTAATTGCCATCCACATCGGCCACGGTGATGCCATCGGTGCTTTGTTCGGTAATGGCTTTGAACAGAACAGCATTTTCCTCAATTGGAAGCGGTGTTGGTGGTGAAGGGTCCACCGGAGTAATGCCCAGGACGGATTTGTTGCGGTGGTTGCGGACCAGCAGGGCGAAGACCGTGATGGTGCACAGGCTGATGAGCCCGTAAACCCAGATGGACAGGTTGTCGGACAAGGATTTGAACCAGCCGTCACCGGCGGAAATGGCGGAGGAGGATACTCCTGACATAAGCCAGAAGAGCGCTGGCCGTACAGCAGACTCAAATCTTTGATTCATGGCGTGTTTTTACGGTGTGTGATTTATTTTTGTTATCCGCAAGTCTAGCTCAAAGCGATTGGCAGCGCGATGCCGGCATTCACACTGTTGGCACATAGGGGTGCGGTGAGTTGATATGGCTCAACCATTCGCTGGCGCATCGCTGTTAAGGTGGATGGCAGTTTCGCTGCTTTTTAACTGTTATGTCGTTGTAAGGAGCTTCCATGCCAACCAAAGTTTCAGAGTACATGTCCCCCCGTGTTATTAGTGCCCAAACTGATTTAGGTATCAGGGAGGCTTACTTTATGATGCGCTCACAGGGGATTCGCCATTTGCCCGTCAAAGATGATCACGGGCATCTTGTGGGAATCGTCAGTGACAGGGAACTGCGCCGCCCCAACTGGGTAGATGAAGCGCCGGATCTGCAGCATCAGTATGAGCTGACCGACGATCTGCAGGTCAAGGATGTGATGGTCAGACATGTGCATTCTGTTCACACCTACGACACTCTGAGCAAGGCGGTGAAGCTGATCCTTGAGCACAAGGTCGGCGCGCTGCCGGTACTGGATAAAAATGATGATCTGGTAGGCATGCTGTCAGCGGTGGATTTGCTGCGGGCTTTGGAAGATATCTATGAGCAAAGCAAGCTGAACCGCAAATTGCGCAGAGTCTGTTAATAAATACAGACTAAAAAGACGGATATGCAAAAGGTGCCAAACCTGAGGTTTTATGCCTCAGGTTTGCAGTTCCCGCAATCCCTTGTAGAGTTCCAGTGCTTCGGGATTGGCCAGTGCATCGGTATTTTTTACCGGGTCGCCATGAATCATATTGCGCACCGCCACTTCCACAATCTTGCCGCTGATGGTGCGCGGGATATACGCTACCTGAATCACTTTTGCCGGTACGTGTCTTGGTGTGGTGTTGGCGCGGATGGTGGTCTTGATTTCCCTGATCAGGTCTTCGTTTAATTCCACGCCTTCAGCCAGGCGCACAAACAGAATCACCCGTACGTCATCCTGCCATTGCTGGCCTACGGCAATGCTTTCCAGTACACCTTCCACTTTCTCCACCTGGCGATAGATTTCTGCAGTGCCGATACGAACGCCACCGGGATTCAGCACGGCATCGGACCGGCCGTGAATAATCACGCCGCCTTCCGGTGTGATTTCGCCGTAGTCACCGTGCGCCCAGATGTTGTCGTAGTCAGCGAAATAGGCTTTGTGAAATTTGGCATTGTCCGGGTCATTCCAGAAGCCGATGGGGCAGGAGGGGAATGCCTGGGTGCACACCAGTTCGCCTTTCTCGCCGTAAACCGGTTGCCCCTGATCATTAAAAATTTCCACCGCCATGCCCAGCCCGCGGCACTGCAACTGGCCCCGGTAAACCGGCAACACGGGATTACCTAAAGCAAAGCAGGATACGATATCGGTGCCGCCGGAAATGGATGACAGGCACACATCGCTTTTGATATCGCGATATACGTAATCAAAGCTTTCGTGGGCCAGTGGTGAGCCGGTGGAAAGCACTGCTTTTAAACGCTTGAGGTTATGGCTTTCACGGGGTTTCAGGCCTTCTTTTTCAAGGGCCGCAATGTATTTGGCGCTGGTACCGAAAATGGAAATGCCTTCCTGCTCGGCAATATCCCAGAGCACTTCCGGTTTGGGGTAAAAGGGAGAGCCGTCAAATAATACCAGGGTGGCACCTTCAGCAAGCCCGGACACAAGCCAGTTCCACATCATCCAGCCGCAGGTGGTAAAGTAGAACAGGGTGTCTTTCTGTTTCAGATCTGTATGCAGCAGGTGTTCCTTAAGGTGCTGAATCAGGGTGCCGCCGGCGGAGTGCACAATGCACTTGGGTACGCCGGTGGTGCCCGATGAATACATGATGTAAAGGGGGTGATCAAAGGGCAGTTGTGCAAATTCGATGGTGCCTGGCTTGAACGGCATGATGGCGTTATGCCATAAAACCGTATTGGGAATGGACTGGCAGTTTTTTTCATTTGCCAGGGATGCAAAAGGCACCATGACCACGCTTTCAATGGCCGGGATTTTGCCGACAATCTCATTCACCCGTTCCATGGTGTTAATGGTTTTGCCATTGTAAAAATAGCCATCGGTGGCAATCAGAATCCGCGGTTCTATCTGACCAAAACGATCCAGCACGCCGTTAATACCAAAATCCGGGGAGCAGGACGACCAGATAGCCCCCAGACTGGTGGCGGCCAGCATACCCACCACGGTTTCGATGGTGTTGGGCATAAAGGCGGCAATGCGGTCGCCGGGTTTGATATCAAAGGTCTGGAAATACTGAACCAGCTGGCTGACTTCGTTGTAAAGCTGCTGGTAGGTCAGTTCCCGGCGGGCACCGTTTTCGCCATGAAACACCAGTGCCGGTTTGTTTTTCAGCTGATCATACTGGCAGGCACGCAGCAGATTTTCGGCAAAGTTGAGCCGGGCGCCGTCAAACCATTTGGCCCCGGGCAGGCGCTGCAGGCTGTCCACCACATGGTGATAGGGCTGGCTGGCTTTTACCTGGGCAAACTCCCACAGGGTTTCCCAAAACTCCGGCGCGTTATCCACGCTCCAGCGGTAGAGTGAATCGTAGTCTTTCCCGTTGAATCCGTGCAGGTCTTCGGCGTAGGTCATAAAGCCGGTGATATTGGCCTGCTTGATTCGCGTGTCACTGGGTTTCCAAACTAATTCACTCATGGATATCCTCTTGTCGTAATTCTTTTGCAGTTATTCGCTGCTGGCTTCGAACTGTATCAGTTCGGCGCCTTCTTCCACCAGATCGCCGCTGGCATAAAATATTTCCTGGACGGTACCGGGCTCGCGGGCACGGATGGTGTGCTCCATCTTCATGGCTTCAATGATAATGAGTGGCGTGTCGGCTGCAACCTCATCGCCCGCAGCCACCATAACCTCTACAATCCGGCCGTGCATGGGGGCCACCAGCTGGCCTTCGTCCTGGCTGCCGCTCAGGGTTGCCAGTACGCTGTGGCTGTGCACTTCAATGCGGCGGCCCTGCTCAAACAGGGCCAGGCGATTACCCTGTTCGTGAACCGCCACCACCGATGTTCTGTCGCCGGACAATCTTAACCTGTCCCCATCCAAAGTGGCATACGCTGTATACCGGGTGGCGCCGCAAGTTGCAACAAATTGTTGCCGGCCACCATGATCGGCAATGTCCAGATCCACCGTGATCAGGTCTTCATCCTGATCGAACAGGTAGCGTTGGGCGGTGCTGTTATTCAGGCGCCAGCCCACCAGCGACGACCAGGGCGACTGGTTGTCGGACTGCCGGCAGGTTTTAAGATGGCGATAAATGGCGGCGTGAATAAAGTGAAGTTCTTTTGCTTTTTGCGGCTCCTGAATCAGTTCCGCCTGGTGATCGTCAATAAAGTGGGTGGACAGCTTTTCCTGGGCAAAGTCACTGTGATTGATAATGCTCAGCAGAAATTCGGTATTGGTTTGCACACCATCAATCAGGTAACTCTGCAGGGCTTTATCCAGGCGGTGCAGGGCACGGCTGCGATCCTTGTCCCACACAATCAGCTTGGCGATCATGGGGTCGTAGAAAACGGTGACTTCGCTGTTTTCCGTAATGCCGGTATCAATACGCACGTGTTCGTTCACGTCCGGCGTGGCCAGATAGGTGATGCGACCGGTAGCCGGTAAAAAGTTGTTGTGGGGCGTTTCTGCGTAAATGCGCACTTCAAACGCATGGCCTTTCCAGCGTAGTTCGTCCTGCTGTTTCGGCAGTTTAAAACCGGAAGCTACCCGGATCTGCCATTCCACCAGATCTTCCCCGGTGATCATTTCCGTTACCGGATGCTCCACCTGCAGGCGGGTGTTCATTTCCATAAAATAGAAATGGCCGCTGGCATCCAGTAAAAATTCCACGGTACCGGCACCTTCGTAACCGATGGATTTTGCCGCACGTACAGCCGCGTCGCCCATGGAGCGGCGCAGGGTATCGCCAATGCCGGGGGCGGGGGCTTCTTCCACCACTTTCTGGTGGCGCCGTTGCAGGGAGCAATCCCGCTCGAACAGATACACGCACTGGCCGTGCTGGTCGGCAAACACCTGAATTTCCACATGGCGGGGCTGAATCACGTACTTTTCAATCAGCATGCGGTCGTCGCCGAAGGACGACAGGCTTTCCCGGCGGCAGGACTGTAATGCTTCCTGAAAATCCTTTTCCTTTTCCACCAGGCGCATGCCCTTGCCACCGCCGCCCATGGTTGCTTTCAGCAGTACGGGATAACCGATTTTGTCGGCCTCGGCCTTCAGGGTGGTGTCGCTCTGGTCGTCGCCGTGGTAGCCGGGCACCAGGGGAACATCCGCTTCGCCCATAATAGCTTTGGCGGCGGATTTGGAGCCCATGGCTTCAATGGCTTTGGTGGGCGGGCCAATAAAAATAATATCGTTGTCGGCACAGGCTTTGGCAAAGGCCGCGTTTTCCGACAGAAACCCGTAACCGGGGTGTATGGCATCAGCGCCGGTGGCTTTGGCCGCAGCGATCACTTTATCAATCATCAGATAACTTTCGGCAGCGGGCGCCGGGCCTATGGCCACCGCTTCGTCAGCCAGACGTACATGCAGTGCATTGGCATCGGCTTCGGAAAACACCGCCACGCTGTCGATATCAAGCCGTTGCAGGGTTTTGATAACCCGGCAGGCAATCTCACCCCGGTTGGCAATCAGGACTTTCTTAATGGGGCGTAGGGCTTTTTGTTCTGTTGTCATGGAGTTCCCTTAAGATTTGATCCAGTTGGGTTTGCGTTTTTCCAGGAATGCACCCAGGCCTTCCTGTCCTTCGGGGGATACGCGAATATCGGCAATCAGCTCGGTGGTGTGGTGGATGGTGACAGAATCAATCTGGTTTTCCGCCACGTACTGCACCAGGGCTTTGGCCTTTACCACCGCATTGGGGCCGTTGTTGAGCAGTTTGTTTATGATCTGTTGCGTGGTTTCATCCAGTGCGTTGTCAGGGCAGATTTCGTGAACCACACCAAAGTCCAGCGCCTGTTGGGCGCTAAAGGTTTCTGCGGTTAAAAAGTAACGAGAGGCCATGCGCTGGCCCATGGCTTTTACCACATAGGGGCTGATCACGGCCGGTACCAGCCCGATTTTGACTTCGCTCAGGCAAAAACTGGCATTATCGGCAGCTACCACAATATCGCTGCAGGCAATCAGGCCCAGGGCACCACCGAAGGATTTTCCCTGCACGCGGGTAACCACGGGTTTGTCCAGCCGGTAGAGTTTTTCCATCAGGGCGGCCAGCTGGGCCGCGTCCTTTTTGTTCTGTTCATGGTTCAGCGCTGCCATGCTTTTCATCCAGTTCAGGTCGGCACCGGCGGAAAAATTTTTACCGGTGGACTGGAGCAGCACCACGCGCACATCATCATGATTGTGGCAGGTATCAATGGCAGCGATCAGTCGCCCGATCACTTCATCGTTAAAGGCATTGTGCACATCCGGCCGGTTCAGGGTAATGGTGGCCAGTCCGGCTTCGCTGATATCAAATAAAACCTGTTGATCACTCATGGTGTTACCTCACATTCGGAACAAGCCAAAACGGGTATCGGGAATCGGTGCATTCAGCGAGGCTTCCAGGCTAAGCCCTAGCACCTGGCGGGTCTGGGCAGGGTCGATCACGCCATCGTCCCACAGCCGGGCGCTGGCGTAGTAGGGGTGCCCCTGCTGATCGTAGGTATCAATAATGGGTTGCTTGAATTCGGCTTCTTCGGCGTCAGTCCAGGATTCGCCCTGGCGGGCCATATTGTCTTTCTTGATTTGTGACAGCACGCCTGCCGCCTGCTCGCCACCCATCACCGAGATGCGGGCGTTGGGCCACATAAACAGAAAACGGGGGTCGTAGGCGCGACCGCACATGCCATAGTTTCCGGCGCCAAAGCTGCCGCCGATAATAACGGTGAATTTGGGTACCTGCGCGGTGGCCACAGCGGTTACCATTTTGGCACCGTGTTTGGCGATGCCTTCGGATTCGTATTTTTTACCCACCATAAACCCGGTGATGTTCTGCAAAAATATCAGTGGAATTTTCCGCTGCGCACACAGCTCAATAAAGTGGGCACCTTTTTGCGCGGATTCACTGAACAGGATGCCGTTGTTGGCTACGATACCCACCGGGTAACCGTATAAATGGCCAAAGCCGCAGATCAGGCTGGTGCCGTACTGGGATTTGAATTCATCAAATTCGGAACCGTCCACCACCCGGGCAATCACTTCGCGCACATCGAAGGGCGTTTTCAGATCCGGCGGAATAACGCCGTAGATGTCTTCCAGCGGATATAAAGGTTCTTTTGTTTCACGCCGATCCAGTGCAAAAGGCGCAGGGCGGTTCAGGTGGTTGATTGCCCGCCGCGCCAGCTGCAGTGCATGTTCGTCGTTTTCTGCATAGTGATCGGAAACCCCGGAGGTTTTACAGTGCACATCGGCGCCGCCCAGTTCTTCTGCTGTTACCTCTTCGCCGGTGGCAGCTTTTACCAGGGGCGGACCGGCCAGAAAGATGGTGCCCTGATTGCGCACAATAATGCTTTCGTCGGCCATGGCCGGTACATAAGCACCGCCTGCAGTACAGGAACCCATGACCACGGCAATCTGGGGAATGTTTTTGGCAGACATATTGGCCTGATTAAAGAAGATCCGGCCAAAGTGCTCCCGGTCAGGGAATACATCATCCTGGCGGGGCAGGTTGGCGCCACCGGAATCCACCAGATAGATACAGGGCAGGTGGTTTTGTTCGGCGATCGTCTGTGCCCGTAAATGTTTTTTTACCGACAACGGATAATAACTGCCGCCTTTCACGGTGGCGTCGTTGGCGACAATCATGCATTCCACGCCGTTTACCCGGCCGATACCGGCGATGACACCGGCGGCGGGCACATCTTCCCCATACACTTCGTGGGCGGCCAGTGCCGATAATTCCAGAAAGGGTGAACCTTCATCCATCAACTGGCGCACGCGTTCCCGCGGCAACAGTTTGCCCCGCGCCAAATGCTTTTGTTGTGATTTTTCACCGCCGCCCGCACTGATTTTTTGCAGCTTTTCCCGCAGGTCATTCACCAATGCTTCCATGGCGGTTTTATTGGCCTGAAAGGCTTCGCTGTGGGCGTTAACTTTGGTTTCGAGAATGCTCATGATTCCTCGCTTGTTGTTATCGGGCTGTTTAGCAGGCTGTATGAATACGGGTTATTTAATTGCTAGTCAGTTTCACTGAAGAGTTCACGGCCAATCAGCATACGGCGGATTTCCGATGTGCCGGCGCCAATTTCATAGAGTTTGGCATCACGCAGCAAGCGCCCGGTAGGGTATTCGTTAATATAGCCGTTGCCGCCCAGTGCCTGAATGGCTTCCAGTGCGCATTTGGTGGCGTTCTCTGCAGTATAAAGAATCACGGCAGCGGCATCTTTACGGGTGGTTTCACCCCGATCACAAGCGGCAGCTACCGCATAAAGATAGGCGCGGCTGGCGTTGGTAATGGTGTACATGTCCGCGATCTTGCCCTGCATAAGCTGGAACTCGCCGATGGCTTTGCCGAACTGTTTGCGTTCGTGAATATAAGGCACAACGGAATCCAGGCAGGCCAGCATAATGCCGGTGGGGCCGCCGGACAGCACAACCCGTTCATAGTCCAGGCCGCTCATTAATACTTTTACGCCGTTGTTGAGGCCACCGAGAACGTTTTCTTCCGGCACTTCGCAATCTTCAAACACCAGCTCGCAGGTGTTTGAACCGCGCATGCCCAGCTTGTCCAGTTTCTGTGCCTGACTGAAACCGGGGAAATCCCGCTCTACAATAAAGGCAGTAATGCCGTGTGGCCCTTTATCCAGATCGGTTTTGGCGTAGATCACATAAGTGTTGGCGTCGGGTCCGTTGGTGATCCACATCTTGTTGCCGTTCAGAATATAGCGGTCACCTTTTTTGTCGGCCCGCAGTTTCATGCTGACTACGTCGGAGCCGGCATTGGGTTCGCTCATGGCCAGGGCACCCACATGTTCGCCGCTTACCAGTTTGGGAAGGTATTTTGCTTTTTGCGCATCGGTACCGTTGCGATGAATCTGGTTGACACAAAGGTTGGAATGCGCACCGTAGCTAAGCCCAACAGATGCGGACGCGCGGCTGATTTCTTCCATGGCAATCACATGGGCCAGATAGCCAAGGTCGGCACCGCCGTATTCTTCCGACACGGTAATACCCAGTAATCCCATATCGCCGAATTTCTTCCACATATCCGCCGGGAACAGGTTGTCACGATCTATGTCTGCAGCGCGTGGCGCCAGCTCTGCCTGGGCAAACTTGTGAGTGGTTTCGCGAAGGGCATCAATGGTTTCACCCAGATTAAAATTCAGTGAAGGGTAAAGTGTGGTCATGATGAATTCCTGTTTATTCGTCGTCAGTGGGTAACGAGGTGGATTGCGTTGTCGTTGCCAGGGCTGTCAGGCAGCGGTTCCTGGCATCCCGGAGTTCGATTTTCATTACTTCAATATCCTGGAGCTGCTGCTCTAACAGGGCTTCCTTGTCATCAAGGATACTCAGGAACTGCTGAAGCTGCTTTTCGTTGTCGGAATTCGGGTCGTACATATCGATCAGCGCGCGGCTTTCCGCCAATGTGAAGCCTAGTCGCTTGCCGCGCATGATCAACTTGAGCCGAACCCGGTCTTTGGGGGAATAAATGCGTTTCTGGCCCTGGCGCTCCGGCGACATCAAACCCTGGTCTTCGTAAAAGCGGATAGCCCGGGTGGTGATATCGAACTCTTTGGCCAGTTCTGTAATGGTGTAGGTGCGCGGCTTGTTCATGTGGCAGGATTCTAATTGACCTTTACGTAAACGTAAAGTAGCTTGGGTTGACCGGATGTAATCCAAATGGAGGTGCCGCAACAGGTGCCCCGGGTCGCGTAAAGCGGTAAGCTTGTGACCCGTGAGTTTTGCGAAAAGCGGATTTGGTGATGAGAAGAGGAGAGAAGATGTCAGCCAGCTCAGACAAGGTCATGATCACAGAAACGGGCATGCGCGACGGCCTACAGAACCAGCCGGTGCAGGTATCCACCCAAGCCAAGCTCAAACTGGCTGAGGCCCTGATCGCTGCCGGTGTTTCCCATTTGGAGGCCACCAGTTTTGTACACCCCAAAGCGGTGCCCCAGATGGCCGATGCCAGCGACGTGCTGGCCGGCCTGGCTGACCAGAAAAAGGCGGAAGTGTCCGTTCTTGTACCCAATATGAAGGGTTACGAGAAAGCCCGGGATCACGGGGTGAAAAGCGTGGGAATCGTCTGTTCCACCACGGACGCCTTTAATGGCCGCAACCTGAACATGACCACCGAGCAGGTTAAAGCGGTCTGTAGTGATATTCTGGCGGCTTCCCGGGGCGATGGAATCAAGGTGCGGGTTTACGTTTCGGGTGCCTTTGCCTGCCCCTTTGATGGCAAGATGCCGGTAAAAGTCGCCCAGGATATGGCGACTTTCTTTATCGAAAAAGGCGCGGATTCTATATCGGTGGCCGATACCATTGGTGCCGGCAACCCGCGTCAGGTGCAGGACATTCTTAAGCCGTTGATAGCCGCCCATGGCGCGGACATCTTTAATCTGCACCTGCACGACACCCGGGGGCAGGCGCTGGCCATGGCCTGGTCAGGGCTGGAGCTGGGTATCCGCAGTTTTGATTCCTCAGTGGGTGGCCTGGGTGGCTGCCCCTTTGCGCCCGGGGCTTCCGGCAATGTGGCAACGGAGGACCTGGTGTATATGTGTGAGGAATCCGGTCTGGATACCGGGATTGACTGGCTCAAATTGCGGGAGGCCGTAAAGGTGGCAGAAACGGCTACAGATCGAAAACTGGGGGGCAGGATACTCACCTGGCTGCAGTCCCAGGAGGAGCGTGAGGCCGCTAAACAGGCCCAGTGCACCTGACCCCACGCTGATTATAAGGTTGTTCAGCTTGAAAAGGCGCCGCAGGGCGCCTTTTCTGTTTCTTTCGTTTATGTTTGTGACCGAAAACCAACAAAACTCATCTTTTATTGGGCTAATCGCCTTCGTATTATCTTGTCAGCGAATTATTGATTTCCAAACCAGTTGGTCTGTATATTGTGCGTTTACGACCTTTAAGGCACTGTGTTAGGCTCCGACAGTCGGTTTGACCTGTCGAATCGCGCAAGGGAATGTCTAATAAAATCAGGCAGTAATCATTTGTAGTTTTACCAATGGGAAAATAAATGCTGAACCGCTATTTCAGGTGGGTGGTGAGCCACCCCTGGCTGGTGCTGTTTATTACCGTGGGGCTGGTACTGCTTTCCAGCTACGGTCTGACAGCGTTTAAAACCAGTAATGATCCCCGCAGTTTTTTCAGTCCGGATGATCCGGAGTACACGCGGTTTGAAATCTTTGAAGACAAATACGGCGCCAGGGATGCGGTGCTGGTGGCGATTCATCCCAAAAACGGTACCGTTTTTACAGCACGCAATCTGGAGCTGATTGAAAAGCTCACTGAGGAATTCTGGCAAATGCCCAATTCCCAGCGGGTGCAGTCCATTACCAATTTCCCTCATACTGTGGTTACCGAAGATTTGCTGGAAACGGATTTTCTGGTAACGGATGCCGGCGATCTCAGTGAAGCCCAGGTAGCCGACATAAAGCGTACTGCCCTGAATGAATCCACACTGGTGGACTCTCTGGTATCTGACAGTGGGCACGTGGCGGCCGTGGTCGCCACTGTACTGCTGGACGACGAACGTACTTTGGCACCGGCTATTACTCACTGGGCGGAAGACAGGGTAAGAGCCTTTGAGAAAGAATACCCGGATGTAGATTTTTATCTGACCGGTACGGTTGTGTTTACCGAGGCCATGTCCCAGGCCACCCAGGATAGTTTTAAAACCACCTTTCCCATCGGCATGCTGGCATCAGTCATTGCGTTGACCTTGCTGCTCCGCAGCTTTCTGGGTATGGGCTTTACACTGGTGGTGGTGAATGCCGCGGTTCTCAGTGCCTTGGGGATCAGTGCCGCGGCGGGCATCGTGTTCCAGCCCGTATCCAGTTATGCATCGGTGATCATTCTTACCCTGGGCATTGCCGACTGTATTCATATTCTGGTGAGCCATCAGCAGCAATTGAGCGTCGGCAAATCCAAAGCCGAATCCCTGATGGAAAGCCTGCGTATCAACATGCAGCCGGTGTTTCTGACCAGTATTACCACTGCTATCGGTTTTGTCTGTCTTAACAGCTCTGAGTCACCGCCATTACAGGATCTGGGTAATATCACCGCCATTGGTGTATTGGTAGCTTTCTTCCTGTCGGTCTCTTTGCTCCCGGCGTTAATCATGCTGCTGCCCAGCCCCAAGATTGCCGAGGGCGACAGCTTTTCCCAGCGCTTGATGGACCGCTTTGCGGACTTTATTATCCGCCGTCGTACCGCCTTACTGGTGGTTACCTCCCTGACCATGCTGGTTACCGCACTCTTTATTCCCCAGAATCGTTTTAATGATGTCTGGCATGAGTATTTTGACGACACCTTTGAAGTGCGCCGCGCCAGTGATTTTATTTCCAGTAATCTGACCGGTTTTCAGCGGATTGATTTTTCCATTCCGGCGGAAAACCGTGGTGGCATCAGCGAGCCCGAATACCTGGAAGCGATAGAAGCACTGAATCAGTGGGCGGAGCAACAGCCGGAAGTGTCCTATGCGGCCAGTTACAGCGATGTCATCAAGCGCCTTAACCGGAATATGAATCAGGACGATCCCGACTATCACAAGGTTCCTGATGACCGCGCTCTGGCGTCGCAGTATTTGCTGATGTACGAAATGTCGCTGCCCTATGGTTTGGGGCTCGATAACCAGATCACCATGAACAAGGATGAAACCCTGTTCACCATTGTGCTTTATCGGACTTCTTCGGCTTTTGTTCTGGATTTTGCGGAGCGCGCCCAAAGCTGGCTGGACCAGAATTTCCCCGGCTATATGGTGGTGCAACCCACGGGCCTGGATATTCTGTTTTCCACCATCGGGCAGCGTAATACTTTCAGCATGATTACCGGTACCTTTCTGGCGCTGGTGCTGATCTCCTTCATTATCATGCTGGCACTTAAATCCGCCCGTTACGGACTGCTGAGTCTGCTGCCGAATCTGTTGCCTGCGGCCATGGCGTTTGGTATCTGGGGGTTGATCGACGGGAATATCAGTCTTTCCGTTTCGATAGTGGCCTGTATCACTCTGGGTGTGGTAGTGGACGATACGGTGCATTTTCTGAGTAAGTATGTGCGCGCCAAAAGGGAACAAAAACTTTCTACCGAAGCGGCTGTGCGTTACGCCTTCCGCACGGTTGGCGTGGCCTTGGTGTCCACGTCCATTATTCTGGTAGCCAATTTCGGCGTGATGGTATTTTCCAGTTTTCAGCCGGCGTCCAGCCTTGGGCTACTGACTGCGATTACAATTACCCTGGCACTGGTGGTGGATTTTCTGTTTTTTGCACCCCTGTTGCTGGCGATGGACGCGCGCAAGACCAGGAAACTGCAAGGCAAAGCCATTGCAGATCATGATAGTATCCCCGACCAGGGGGCGAATAATTCAACCGCCTGATGATTGGGATGCCTGCAGATCACTTTGGATGTAGGTATTTGGATTAGGTGAAACCCTCGTTAATTAACGAAATGGAGCTGTTATGTTCAAAATGAAAAAAATAGCGATTACCTGCGGCGCAGCACTCAGCGCATTGATGGTAGCTCTGCCGGTATCGGCCGAAACCCCGGAAGAAAAAGGCAGGGCTGTTTTCGAAGAAGTGGAGAGACGCAACGAAGGATTCGTTGACTCTCAGGTAGCCATGTTGATGGTGCTGAAAGACAAGCGCGGTAATACCAGCGAGCGTGAAATGCGCGTGATGACGCTGGAAGGGGAGAACGACGAAGACAAAACCCTGATGGTATTCGATACACCCCGTGATCAGAAAGGCACCGCACTGCTGACATACAGCTACAAGAAGAAAGACGATGATCAGTGGTTGTATCTGCCGGCACTGAAGCGCGTCAAGAAAATCGCCTCCAAAAACAAATCAGGGCCTTTTATGGGCAGTGAATTCTCTTTCGAGGATCTGGCCGGCCAGGATGTGGACGAATACGATTACAAATTCCTGCGGGAAGAAGCCTGTGGTGAAGGCCAGTGCTTTGTGGTGGAAAGCTATCCGCACGATGAGTATTCCGGTTACACCAAAATCGTGAGCTGGATTGATAAAGAGCACTACCGCACGTTCAAGGCAGAGTTCTACGACCGCAAGAAAAGCCACCTGAAAACCCTGACGCCCACCGGTTACAAGCTGTACGAAGACAAGTTCTGGAATCCGGATCTGATGGAAATGGTAAACCACCAGACCGGCAAAAGCACCGAACTGGTACGCAGCAAAACCGAGTACAAAACCGGCCTTAACGAGCGTGACTTTACCAAAAACAGCCTGAAGCGTGCCCGCTGATCGCTGAAGCAATCAAAGCAGGCAGTGTTTGCCTGCTTTGATTTTATCCGGACACCGTCGTCGCGAAATCAATACCTGAACTGAAATGAGAGCAGTAACTATGTGGCAGGGAATAAAAGCCATGGGTGTATGTGGTTTGATGATGTGTTCATCGTCAGCCATGGCATTGTTTGAACCTCTGTTTGACGACGGAGAACTCTTCTATGAACTGGGTTTTGAATGGCGTCACTTTGAAAACACCGGTGAGTTCGGCCAGAAGCAGGATGGTTTTTCCCTGCGTGTTGAACCGGAGTTTTACACCAGCTGGAATGATCGTGATGATTTCTTCAAGTTCCGTCCCTTTCTGCGGCTGGATAGTGTCGATGAAGAGCGTACCCACTTTGATATTCGCGAAGGCTTCTGGGGCCATATCGGCTACAGCTGGGAAACCAAGATAGGTTTTACCCGGGTGTTCTGGGGGCGTACTGAGTTTCTTAATCTGGTGGACGTGGTTAACCAGAAAGACTTTGTGGAAGGCGACCGGGACGCCAAACTGGGGCAACCGTTATTCCACCTGTCGCTGGTGCATGATGTCGGTATTCTGGATTTTTACGCGTTGATGGGATTCCGGGAACGGACCTATCCCGGTGTGGATGGTCGTTTGCGCACACCGGTTCCGGTTGATACGGATAATGCCGAGTACGAGAGAGGCACCTCCAGAAACGATATCGGGTTCGCCGCCCGCTGGGGGCAACCGGTAGGTGATTACACCGAAATGGCGGTATCCCTGTTTTCCGGTGTTGGCCGGGAACCCTGGTTCAAATACGATCCTTTTGAAGACCGTCTGACGCCAGTGTACTACCATATGGAGCAGCTGGGTCTGGAGCTGGAGTTTATTTATGAAGGCTGGGTTGCCAAGCTGGAAGCGATTGGAGTGGAAAGCACGCGGGAAGACTATACCGCCGCTGTGGGTGGCGTTGAATATACGTTTGGCGGTGTGTTTGGTTCCGACATCGACATGACTTTGATTTCTGAGTATCTGTGGGATGAGCGTGGAGACACCAGTCCTGGCTTTTTCGAAAATGATATCGGCCTGGGTATCAGGCTGACATTCAATGATGAGGAAAGTACCGAAATACTCTTTGGTGGCCTGGTGGACACGGATACCGAAGAAAAGGTGTTGACCCTGGAAGCCAGCCGCCGGATTGCCCCGGGTTTTCAATTGAAAGTGCTGGGCACCCATGTTCTTGCCAGAGGTGAAACGGAAACTGCCGATACTACGCTGGAAGCGCTGAACATATTGCAGGGGTTGGGTGGGGTAAGTGACGACCTTGACCTGGAGTTGCTGGTTGACTGGGCACTGGATGTACTCGGTGAGGAAGGTTTCCTTGAGTTGCTGAACCCTGATTCCGATGTGGCTCTGGAACAACTCAATCAGGTTATCCGTCTTGCCAATACCGACCGCAAACTCAGCATTATCGAAAACGACAACTACATTCAGTTCGAACTCACTTATTTCTATTAAAACATCCAATTAGATGGAAAACCTATAAGCAGATCCGTGTTATCACGGATACTGCTCCCCAATAGCTCCCTTATTGCCAATTGCTCTATCCTGGGCCCTGTCTGCCGGCCCGCTCAACTATACTCAAGGTAAGCGCAAACGTTTGCCTAAGGCGTAGTAGGAGAGCCCCCGTGACCTTAGAGAAGTTAGCCCGGGATCGAAAGATCCTGAGGCGCATTGATATCAATATCGCCCAGCACGGGCGCTATGTGGCCATCGTATATTTCGTTATTTTCCTCGCCATTGCCGCCACCGGTGGTTTCTATGCGGATCAGACTGCGCTTTGTATAGGCTTTGGCGCTACCCTGATGTTTGTTGCCTTTGTGATGCTGTACTACTCCATGCGCTTTGAGCATTTGCATGGATCTGGCCCCAACAAATGGCGGCGTCAGTTTGTGCTGTTTCACTGGACCAGCAAATTCTGCTGGGGCGTGTTTGCCGCCTTTATTACCTATTACTACGGTCTGGACACCAATACCTTTCTGGTAGTGATTCTTACCGTGTGTACGGGGGCGATCAGCAATGTGGAATGGTCGCCGTTTCACCGGGCCAACTACATTGCCCAGACCATACTCTTCCTGCCTCTGGTGGCCAGCCTGATGACCCTTAACGACATCAACGGCTTTGTGGTGGGCAGTATTGTACTGGTGGTGTATGCGTTGCTGATACGGCAAAGCAATATCCTCAGCAAGCGCCACTGGAATTCGGAAAAAACCAGTTACGAACTGAATATCCAGACGCGGGATCTGGCCCAGGCCGTGAAAGAAGCCCATTCTGCCAGTCAGGTAAAAGCAGAATTCCTGGCAAACGTCACCCACGAAATCCGTACCCCCATGAACAACGTGCTCGGTATGCTGGCGTTGCTGGATGATACCGAACTCAGTTCACAGCAGAAGCAATTGCAGAATGTCGCAGTGCACTCCGGCGAAGCCCTGCTGAGTCTGATTGATGATGTGCTCGACTATTCCAAGATTGTTTCCGGCTCGATCTGTTTTAACGATGCTGTGTTCAGCCTGCGCCGCTGTATGAACCAGTGTCTGGAACTGCTGGGGCCGGTGGCCCACAGTCGCGGTGTTGAGGTGAGTGTTATCTATGAACGGGACATTCCCATTCGTATCAAGAGTGACGAAGATCGCCTGGCTCAGATCATCACCAATCTGGTCGGTAATACCATCAGAACCACTGACGGCAGCGAAGTGGTGCTGCACGTCAGCCTGCAAAAAGATGCTAATGCCGAAGGCTCGCTGCGCATCGATATTATTGATAATGGCCACCAGCAGGCGGAAAAGCAGCAGGAGCAGCTGTTTGAAGCCTTTTCTACGTCGGTATCGCTGAATCAGAGTGTTCAGGAAGCGGGCACCGGTCTGGGGCTTGCCATTGCCAAGGGGCTGGTTGAATCCAGGCAGGGTGAAATTGGTATCGAACATAATCAGAACAAGGGCGGACATTTCTGGTTCCGTCTGCCCGTGGGCGTGTCCACTCAGCAGGCGCAGATAGATTACACGGTCAAGTCTCTGGTTAACGGTCATGCCTTAATTGTGGATGCGGAAGACGGCATGGTGACAGCTCTCACAGCTGAGCTGGAAGAACTCAAAATCAACACAGCCTCCATCAGGGGCATCGACAATGCCCTGGAGGAGCTGAAAACTGCGATAGAGCAGGACAGGGCGTATTCGCTGGTGCTGATCAACTGTCCCATCCGGGAGCAGTTGCAATTTCAGTTGCTGGAGCGGATTGCAGGTAGTGAAGGCTTGAAGGATATTCGCGTGGTATTGCTGGCATCTCTGGCTCAGCGTACCCGACATCAGCATGATGTGGAGCGGTTTCCCAACTGTGAATGGCTCACCAAACCCGTTACCCGTATTGGTCTGGCCAACAGCCTGGCGCGTTTGTATGACCAGCCGCTGAAAGATCCGGTGGACATTGTCAAGCACGAAAGTCACAACATTTGTGCGGATGAAACCCAGTCGGTGCTGCTGGTGGAAGACAACAAGGTTAACCAGATGGTAGCCAGAGGCATGCTGAACAAGCTGGGGTATACGGTGTCGGTGGCCAACAATGGTAAAGAGGCGATCAGTTTTCTCGAAGACCGCCCTTATGACCTGATTCTGATGGACTGCCTGATGCCGGAAATGGATGGCTACGAAGCCACTGCGGCCATCAGAGAACGAGAGGGCGCCGGCGGTGGCCATATTCCCATTATTGCCATGACAGCCAGTGTGATTGAGGGCGAGCAAAGCCGCTGTCTGGCGGCGGGTATGGATGATTATCTCGCCAAGCCTGTGAATGTCGATGAGCTTGCTGCCAAGCTGCGACACTGGCTGGAAGGAAAAAATATCCAGGATAAGGAGGACGGCGTTGTTCACACGGGAAAGCACTTGATGGATAATAGCGACCCACAACGTCGCTTTGCCTAGAGTTTATTGTAGTGAACAAGGATACAAGCCCACAGCTTGAAGTTGTCTCTTCCATCAAGGAGCCACCGCTAACGGTGCTGCTTGCCGGCGCAACCGGGCTCATCGGTAGCCATTGCTTGGAGCTGTTGCTGGCCAGCCCGCGGGTTAAAAAGGTGATTGCTCCCACCCGTCGCACTCTTGCCAATCCCAGCAACAAATTACGCAATGTGCTGGTGGATTTCGACCGCCTCGATGAATGCCAGGAACTGTTTCAGTGCGATGCCATTATTTGCTGCCTGGGTACCACTATCCGGCAGGCTGGCAGTAAAAAGGCCTTTAAAAGAGTCGACCTTGAATACTGCCTGGATCTGGCTGAGCTGGGTCGCAGCCATACGGCAAAAGCCTATTATCTGGTGTCTGCCATGGGGGCAGATCCCAACTCCTTGTTTTTCTACAGTCGTGTAAAAGGTGAGCTGGAGCGCCATCTGATTCAGCTGGAGTACGATTACCTTTCCCTGTATCGCCCGTCATTGCTGATAGGGGATCGCGAGGAACATCGCCTGGGCGAGTCTGTAGGTATCAAGTTGGCGGGTGTTATCAATCCGTTTTTAATGGGCAGCTTTGCGCAATACAAGGCTATACAGGCGGCCACGGTGGCACGCGCCATTGTGAACGAGTGTATTGGCGTGAGCGTTCCGCAGGCACCTGCCCCCACGGTGAATATTTACACACACAATAAAATTGTTACACTGGCCAACCATCCGGAAAAGCTGTTAAAGGGGAATTAGTTTGAGTTTTGTAACCTGTGATCTCTGTGACGACAATCCAGAGCTGGTGCGTATCGTTGAGCCTGTTTTTACCAATTACGGTGGCAAATCAGCGTTTCATGGTGAAATTGTCACGGTTAAATGCCACGAAGATAATTCAGTGGTAAAGGAAAATGTGGGTAAACCCGGTAACGGTAAAGTGATGGTCGTGGATGGCGGTGGTTCGCTGCGCTGCGCATTGCTGGGTGATATGCTGGCTGCCAAAGCGGCCGAAAACGGCTGGGCCGGTATTGTCATTTACGGTTGCATCCGGGATGTGGACGAAATTCGCAATACGGACCTTGGGGTGCAGGCCCTGCGGACCATTCCCATCAAAAGTAATCGCCAGGGGCGTGGTGATCTGAATATTCCCATCACATTCGGTGGCGTTACCTTTCAGCCCGGCGAATTCTTGTATGCCGATAATAACGGCATTATCGTGTCTGCTGAGCCACTGAAATTGCCCGAGTCATAATCCCGGACTCCTGATCAGAGATATAACCAGCGGCCTGAACAAAAGCTACTGCTGACCATTGTCACAAAGACTCTGGTTTGCAGTAGCTTTTTAATTGCTCAATATTCTGCCACTTGTAGCGTCATATTGGTCTTTATTCACAATTTACTGGCACCCCCCGGTTGACTTGCCACCGTATCTAAAGCGTATTATTAGGGAAACCAACAATAAACCAATAATAATGAAACTCACGCCTTGGGGGGGATTCCATGGGGATTCGCGTGTTTTATCTCTTTTTAATGGCGCTGTTCAGCGCAAGTTCTTTCGCCAAAACCACAGTGGATGACGAATATCAGGCCGTTATTCTCGATGGCCACAGTTTGCCGCAGGCATTGGGCTATTCCATATCCGAGCTGTCACTTGCCGCAGTTAAAGATGGCCTTCTGGAACCGGTTCCCTATCAGATAGACGAGTATAACGTGGGCGGAGCCGTTTACTTTGAAGACTGGGACGTGCCCTTGAGTGGCACAGAAACCATCTTTGATAAAGACGATAAATTGCTGTTCCTTATGAAGGACGCGGGCCCTAAAAAGAGCAATGAGCCCTACGACGGCGAATTTGTAGCCGAAATCCGCGTCAGGGACAGAGACGCCGAAGGCGGCTATCGTTACGTGTATCTGGTGAAAGGCTCGCGTTTGCGATCCGAAGAACAGTATGTGCGCTACAGCGCCGATCTGGGGAAAGTGGAAACGGATTTTTATGATCTTACCTATAACCAGGATAACCACCTGATCTGGGAAAATTTCCGGATTTTCAGTTACGACGGTGGTGAGCCCTTTGACACCATGAAAATCCGCCTGGGTGCCGGTGTGCTGACGTCAGTCACTCAGGTGGAACTCAACAACAAACATGCGATTGCCAAGCCCAAGGGTGAGCGTATCGGACCCATACGCACAACCACCCAGCTTGAAATGACCCTGTGGGTGCTGGAAATGCCGCTCTTTACCGCCAGTTTGCAGCTGCACCATTATCCCAAGTCGCTGGTGTATGATTTGCGGGTGATTATTCCGGAGTTTCGCCGTTCCCTGGTGGTTGATCCCCGGGTCGCAGTCTCACTGGATGGCAATAATCTGACCGGTGGCCGGGTATATACCGCTGCCGGTCCGGCAGAAGGTGCGCCCGTAGACGGCGAGATGAACGAAAAAGAGCAGGCCATGATTGAAGCGGGGCTCTCTGAGGACAATAACTGGCTGTACACCGCCACCAACAAAAACCTGGATGTTATCGCCTTTGTGGATTCCATCAGCGACAAGAAGATTCCCTTGTCTCTGGTGCTGATGGATAACAGTACGATGGACGATGAACCGGAGCGCTTTCGGGGCCAGTTGCCGAATTTCGGGTTACGGATAGACGAAATGCCAAAGTCGGGTTTGCTGGGGTTTGTGGTGAGTCTGTACGTGGATGATAAATTTCCCGGAAAGCCGGCAACCTTCAGCAGGCAGTTAAGAACACTGCCGGAAATCGAGGTCCGCGGTATTTGAGGTTACCCAAAAAAAATCCCCACTGAGTGGGGATTTTTTTCAAACGATAGCTCGAAACTGATCAGGGCAGCAGATGCTGAACTGCATCTCTTTCTTCCTGAAGTTCAGTTTCAGTCGCGGTCATTTTTTCACGGCTGAAATCACTGATTTCGAGACCCTGAACGATTTCCCAGTCGCCGTCTTTACAAACGCAAGGGAAGGAATAGATCAGGCCTTCGTCGATGCCGTAGCTGCCATCGCTGTACACACCCATGCTGACCCAGTCACCCTCGGCAGAACCCAGAGCCCAGTCACGCATGTGGAAAATAGCGGCGTTAGCTGCAGAGGCTGCAGAAGACGCACCGCGGGCATCAATAATGGCTGCACCACGCTTTTGAACGGTAGGAATAAAATCGCTTTCGTACCAGTCGCGCTCTACCAGGCCTTCAGCACCTTTGCCATTCACCAGGCAATCAGAAATATCAGGGTACTGAGTGGAAGAGTGGTTACCCCAGATAGTCATCTTGGTGATGTCATTGATAGAAGTGTCGGTTTTGGCTGCCAGCTGGCTCAGGGCACGGTTGTGGTCCAGGCGGGTCATGGCAGTGAACTGACGGGGATCGATATCAGGTGCATTGCGCTGAGCGATCAGGGCGTTGGTGTTGGCGGGGTTGCCTACAACCAGTATTTTAATGTTGGGGTTGGCGTTGTCATTAATGGCTTTGCCCTGGGCAGAAAAGATGGCTGCGTTCGCTTCCAGCAGGTCTTTACGCTCCATACCCGGTCCACGGGGGCGGGCGCCAACCAGCAGTGCGTAGTCCGCATCTTTGAAAGCCACGTTAGCGTCATCAGTTTGCACCATGCCGGCCAGCAGAGGGAACGCACAATCTTCAAGTTCCATGGCAACGCCTTTCAGGGCGTTCAGGGCAGGGGTGATTTCGAGCAATTGAAGGATGACAGGTTGATCCGGGCCCAGCATTTCACCTGCAGCGATTCTGAAAAGAAGGGAATAGCTGATCTGACCAGCCGCACCGGTAACTGCAACGCGTACGGGTTGTTTCATGTACCTTTTCTCCTGTGGGTTTAGGCAATTGTCGTAAAGCGCCCGGTTTTTGACCGATACGTTGTCCGTTATTTGCACAAAATTCGCACAACGTCATAGGCGCCGGAGTAAAACGTTGCAGGATTTTAAGGTGCTTGGCCATGAGAACCAAGTAAAAACCGAAATCCAGTCAAATTTTCTCCGGTTTCAGGGGCTAACAACATGCCGGCCTGACCGGACAAGAGCTCAGACTGCCTGGTCATTTAAGTTCTGTGTTTTTTTCGCTATAAATAGAGAGATCTCCAGGGGTGACATTTAAAGAGGGACAGGATGGCGATGTGGGACGTAGTGATTGTTGGGGGCGGGCCGGCTGGAGCGGCGGCAGCCTATGACCTGGCGACAGCCGGGAAATCCGTACTGATACTGGAAAAGAAGGAGTTTCCCCGCTTCAAACCTTGTGCGGGCGGCCTCACCATCAAGGCTCTGGCGCGATTGCGTTTTCCCGTGTCACACCTCATTCACGGTAAGGCGGAGTTGCTGAGTGTCGGCTACGGCAGCAAAACCCGGGATTTGGCGACCAGCGGCGGGATCTGCGCTTTTACCCTGCGCGAAGAGTTCGATCACTATTGTTTGAGCAAGGCGCTGGAAGCGGGTGCCAAGTTGCAAAAATCCGGTGCCCTGGATTCAGTGGCAGAAACTGCGAACGAGGTTGTCCTGACCACCCGAGATGGTGAGCAGCACAGCAGCCGGTTTCTGATAGGCGCAGATGGCGCCCATAGCCAGGTGCGCCGGCTTTCCGGTGCCTTCAGCCCGGATCGCCAGGCGTTTGCCATTGAAGGGCTGTTGCCCCGATCCCGCATTGACCCCCGTTGCAGTCGCCAGAGCGATCTGATGACTCTGGATTTTGGTGCCCAGCCATTAGGCTACGGCTGGCTGTTTCCCAAGCGGGATCATGTGAATGTTGGTCTTTATACCTATGCGCCCGGACTGTCCCGCATTTCGCGCCAGCGGTTAGCGGATTACGCCCGGCACCGGCTGGGCAGTGCAGAATTTACCGGTGTTTGCGGGTATCCCATTGCCACAGGAGGCGAACGCTATCGGCCGGCGCATCAGCGAATCTTTCTGGTGGGCGATGCTGCCGGTATGGCTGAAGCCTTGCTGGGAGAAGGGATTCATAACGCCATTGCTTCGGGGCAGGCAGCGGCTGAGGCCATTAACACGACCTGGCACAACCGGGAAGCGGCGCCAGCCCGCTATGGCGAGCTGCTGGAACCTGTGAGAAAGGATACGCTGCTGTCCCGCCGCCTGGCTCCCTGGTTTTACCGGTGCTTACCGGTAGCCAGCCGAGCGCTGGTGCGTTATCCGGTGGCGGACGTGCTCATGAATGGATTTGCGGCAGGGAAAACCCTGAAAGACTGTCAGCGGGCCTTCGCCCGTTTTTCTACCGTGTTTGAAGCACAACCTGTGCCTTGGCTGGAGCAGCTGTAGTGATATTGGTAGTGATATGAGTAGTGCTTTGAGTAGCGCCCTGAAAGCCGCCTAAACCTTTTCGTTAATAAAGCGGCCTTCGCGGGAGTCGCTGTCCTGACCGGAGTTTTCCAGCATGGCCCGAACTTCCGGTTTGGCCCGCTGGCGCGCCAGGCGCCGGTCGTTGCGGCGGCGTTCCACCGGCACCGGCACATTGCGTTTGCGCCGTTCCTTCACCAGACGGCGCTCCTGAGTTGGAGGCTGCTGGTGCTGATCCACAGGACGCGACCTTTCTGTACGGTGCACGCTGAGAGAACGGCTGGACTTCAGTCGTTCAATAGGCCTGCGATGTATACGCGGCATAATCAGCATCTTTTGCTCCGTTTTACTGCCTGGTCGTGTCTGAACAGCCCGCTGTACACTTGCCTGCGGGCAACGGCAATTACTTTGAAATCTGCCACGGGCGTTGGTTCAGGTGGATGGGCTTCCTGTATTATTTATCGGCCGATTTCGCTAAGTCTTTAATTTCCCTGCAAATAACAAGTCAATAACGGCCTGTAGAAACGCCACAAGGTGCGTATAATTGCGGATTATCGGGCAATCATTTGTCCGACACAAGTACACCCAAGACAGTTAAGAGGCACCCATGAGTACACCGGTACAAGATGCTATCACCAGTAAACTGACTGCAGGTATGGATCTGAGTCATCTGGACGTGGTGAACGAGAGCCATATGCACAGTGTTCCACCCAATAGCGAGACGCACTTTAAAGTGGTGGCGGTTTCTTCCGCCTTCGACGGCAAGCGCCCGGTTGCACGCCACCAGCTGATCTATGGCCTGGTAAGCGAGGAGCTGGCCGGTCCGGTTCACGCGCTGGCTCTGCATACATACACTCCGGAGGAATGGGAAGCCCGCCAGGCCGCGCCGGATTCCCCCAATTGCCGCGGTGGCTCCAAAGCCGATTAAACATTTTTGAAAGAATTTAACCCCTTTTCTGAATAGCGTCGTTTATATCCCCAACAAACCAACAACAGGTAAGAAAGGGCAGAACGATGACAGATTTCACTGAAAACAGAACAGGGCAGCGACCTGGCTTAACCATCAGGCCTCTGGCCGCCGGTACGCTGGCTTTTGCGCTTATGGTGGCCGGCTGCCATGCGGTGAAGGAACCGGCAGAAAAAGCGGACAGGGTGGATCCTGTGGGCAGCGTGGAGAGTAAAACTGCCGGTGCCGGCGAGGATGCCACCCGGATAACGGCGGAAGCTGATGGCCGGGTAGAGGGTCAGAGTACCGCACCCGCGAAAACGCCACTGCAGGATGTGACAGAATCCGAACTGGTCCAGATCCGCGAGGAAATCCCGGAAGCCCGTAAGAAGGAACAGGTAGCGGGCGCCATGAGCCAGCAAATGCTCGCCCCCCGAACCGCCACCCTGATGGCGAAGCCTGCGCCCGGATTTCCCCATGTCCCACCTCATGCCTCAAACCAGGGCTTTCCCCAGGATCGGGAAAACTACGCTCAGTTTGATGAAAACCCGCTGAAGCTGGTGGCCGAGCATCCGGTGTCCACCTTCAGTATTGATGTAGATACCGGCAGTTACAGCAACGTAAGGCGCTTCCTGAACCAGGGGCAGCTTCCCCGTCAGGATGCGGTGCGGGTGGAAGAGCTGATCAATTACTTTAACTATGATTACGCTGGTCCGGACAATAAAGAACAGCCCTTTGCCATTCATACGGAAATGGCGCCATCCCCCTGGCGTAATGACGCTGTGCTTCTCCATGTGGGACTGAAAGGCTATGAATTGCCGGTATCTCAGCTGCCTCCGGCCAATCTGGTGTTTCTGATTGATGTGTCGGGCTCCATGAATTCACCGGCCAAAATCGGCTTGCTCAAACAGGGTTTCCGCTTGCTGGTTAAACAGCTGCGAGCGCAGGACACCATCAGCATTGCGGTGTATGCCGGTGCCAGCGGCACGGTACTGGAATCCACCTCAGGTGATCAGAAAGGCAAGATACTGGCGGCTATTGATCAGTTGCAGGCCGGGGGCTCCACCAATGGTGCTGCCGGGATCAATCTGGCCTATCAACTGGCTCAGGCGAGTCAGAAGCCCGATGGTATCAACCGGGTCATACTGGCCACCGACGGCGACTTTAACGTGGGCACAGTGAACTTTGAGGCGCTCAAAGATATGGTGGAGCGGCGCCGCGAAACCGGTGTTTCCCTGACCACGCTGGGGTTCGGCACCGGTAATTATAATGATCATCTGATGGAACAGCTGGCTGACGCCGGGAACGGTAACTATTCCTATATCGACAATCTTCAGGAAGCCCGAAAAGTGCTGGTGGAAGAGTTGGGCTCCACACTCCAGACCATTGCCAAAGACGTTAAAATCCAGATTGAATTTAATCCTGCGCAGGTGTTGTCCTACCGTTTGGTGGGCTACGAAAACCGTATGCTCAAACGGGAGGATTTTAATAATGACAAAGTGGATGCCGGGGAAATCGGTGCCGGGCACACAGTAACCGCAATATACGAACTGGAGCTGGCTGGACATGCCAACCCCATGGTGGATCCGCTTCGTTATGGCAACAGCAATAGCAACATCGCTCCGGAGACCAATACAGAAAACAAAGCCGCAGAGTTGGGCTTTTTGAAACTGCGTTACAAGCTGCCGACAGAATCCCGCAGCCGTCTGATCACCCAATCACTGGACAAGCAGCAGATTCTGCAGGCTATGGACAGTACCAGTGACAACTTCCGTTTTGCGGCAGCCGTGGCCGGCTTTGGCCAGTTGCTGAAGGGAGGCACATACACCGGAAAAATGAGCTATGATGATATTGTCGCTCTGGGCATGAACGCCAGGGGAAATGATCCCTGGGGTTATCGCAGCGAGTTTATTAATCTGGTGCGGCTGGCCAAACAGCTGGCGCAATAGCAAGTTGTACGCAAAATAAATAGCTTGCATATCGCCAGCGAATGATGAATATAGTGGAGAGCGGGCCAGGGCTTGAACAGCAATGGCCCGCACAATCACCTAAAGGAATAGCAAAAACACTTACAGGGTTTGTCGAAGCAAGAATGACTGTTCAGGAACTGGATCAGGTCGCCGACGAAGTATTAATGAAAGGTTATGGCAAAGGAAATGTCAGCGCCTTTGAAATGCTCTATCAGCGTCACAAAGGCCCACTTTTTCGTTTTGTATTGCGGCAGGTTTCTGACCGCCATATCGCAGAAGAACTGTTTCAGGATATCTGGTCCCGCGTTATCGCCCAGCGTGGCGAGTATCACGTGTCTGCAAAGTTCACCACCTGGCTGTATACCATCGCCCGCAACCGTGTGATTGATTTTTACCGCGTACAGGGCAAGCGCCTGGATATTGAAACCTCCCAGGGCGAAGACGATATTGATGATATCCGTCATGACAGCTTTGTGTGTGACCGTCGCCCGGAATTATTACTGGAATCCAGCGAATCCCTGGCAGCCATACGCAAGCTGGTGGCAGAGCTTCCTGCCAGCCAGAGAGAAGCCTTTGTTCTGAAATACGATGCCGGATTCAATCACCACGATATTGCAGAAATTACCGGCCACAAAGAAGAAACCATCAAATCACAAATCCGTTATGCCATTAGCAAACTGAAACAGGGTTTGTTCGGAGGTCGTCATGACTAGGAAACAGATTGTCAGTGATGAGCAAGCCGAAGAGCTGGTGCAACGGCTATACGAAAAATCCTCCACTGAGGAACCGTCACTGGAACTGGACCAGAATATTCTGGCACAGGCAAAAGCCGGTGCGGACTCTGTAAAAGCAGGCCGGGGATTCAGGAGCACCAACCCGTTAAGCTTCTGGCAACGCTTCGGATCGGTGGCTGCGACTCTGGTGCTGGTGGGCACCATTGGCATGCTGTATCAACAAAACCGGGATCAGCTGTCGCCGGAAAACCCCGTTATTCTTACTTCTGAACCTGCCGACTCCGCCGCCGGGCAAAGCGACACCGTGCGGCAAAAGCCAGTATCAGAAGAGTCTTCGTTAAGAGAATCTGCGTCACATGAATATGAGCTACATGAATCTGAGTTAGATCAAGCGCCACAGGAAGAGGCAGTTTTCAGTGTTGCAGATGATGCTGCAAAAATGGATCGGGCGGAGCCTGCGGCCAGAAAAAAGGAAGCAGTGGAGACACTTCAGGACGCTGGCGCACTTCAACCATCACCGCGTGTCCCGGCAGCTGAACCCGCGCAGCCCATGTTGGAAGAAGCTGATTTGCCTGAGGTGAAACCGGCGATGCCGCCGGCCACTAAACCGGTGCTGAAAGAAGCCAATCGCGCGCAAAATACTGATGCCACCAATGAAGGTGCGGCCAAAGGCATGGTGAAAGGTGCTGGCGATGATGAATCAGTTGAGGAAAAATCAGAAGCACGTTTAGCCCCTGAACGTTTAGCCCCTGAACGTTCTGCCCATGAAATGTTCCGCTCATTCACCAGTATGCCAAAACTGGTACCGACAGCACCTGAACCCACACCACCGGAGGAAAACATTCAACAAGTGCGCGAAGCCATTGCAGCCGGTGATCTTAAGCAGGCGGAAACCTTATGGCTGGCATTAAAAGCGTCTTACCCTGACGCTGATTTGCCACCAGATCTAGTTGAATTCTTTGGGAACAATGACCAGATTGGGGAGTCGGAGCAGATAAACAGTGACACAGGAAGCGATCAAAATCAGTAATGCCTTGATGGCAAGGTGGGGAACTATATAAATGGAAATTGCCATGGATACCCAGAGTACAGCGATGATGTAACACTTGGCTTTCATGGGAATACCTTTGCCGTCCAGGTACAGATGAATATAGGGCCCAAGGTATTTGTGATTTAACAGCCAGTGGTGGAATCGTGCCGAACTGCGGGCAAAACAGGCTGCCGCCAGCAACAGAAAAGGCGTGGTTGGCAACAGGGGCAGAAAAATTCCCACCACACCCAGTACAATGGCGAGCCAGCCCACCAACAACAGCGCCCAGCGAATCACCGGGCTCTTGTTTAATTTAAGAAACTTTTCTGAATCCTGCATGGGCCTATCGTAACCAGCCTAGAAATTGAATTCTACACCCATAGCATAGCCGGAAGATTCCCAGGTGACACCATTCAGGCGGGTAGCGCCACGGCTGCCGTCGGCAAAGTAAACCACATCGCGGCCGGGGTCTGCTTCAAAGTCCTCGGCAGTCGCCTGGATCCAGGCAGAAAAGTGTTTGTGAAAATAGAACTGATAGTGAAGTGTCCAGCGAAAGCCAGTGGCTTCTGACCAGTGCGCAAAGCTTACCGGGTGAGCAAAATCTTCTCTCAGGTTCCAGTTGGCTTCGGCATAATAGTCTTGCCAATGGCCCTGCAGCTCTAGGCTTAACCGGTGACTGGGAATACGCCACTCCAGTGCACCACCAAACCATACGCCTTCCCATTCCGCGGTGTAGGAACTGTTCAGGTTACCCTCGAACGGGCCCAGCGACAGCGCATGAGTGCGGGTATCGAGCACCTGCACGCCGTTGGTCATTTTCAATAGCTGTTCGTTGTAGGTGTAGGCCAGCTTGGGGATCAGCGTCCAGGCATCGCCAAGGCGAAAACGATAGCCGAAAATCAGATCAAACCTGGTCATTTCGGAACCTTCAGCGTCGGAATAACTGCGGCTGTACTCCTGGGTACGGTTATCACCGTCGTAATCAGAGTCCTGATTGGTGCCCGCGGAAGCTTCGCCCGCCTGGTAGCGCCCCTGAATCTGTACGCCTGCCAAAAAGCCGCGATTAAAACGCAGGGTTCCCTGCGATTCAAAGGTTTCGTATTCTATGTCCGCAAAAGTCAGTTCAGAAAGAATATTGGGGGTTGCATTGCCGCTGATGTCGCTGGCAATGCTCCACTGCAGATCACCCTTGTGAAAGCCGATACCGGCACTGGCTTCCAGTTCCAGGGGATCCTGGTCCCAGCGCTCGCCGGGGTAAGCGCCGGCCGCAGAGGCGATGGCCGTTAACCATAAAATCACCAGACTGAGCCGCAATGGGACCAGAGCCGACGGATGAGAATTCTTGACTGCCTTCATGGGGCCCTTTCCTAAACCAGACATACGGCCGCATATGACTAACGGCGCTATGTAAGTAATAGTTGGGAATCAGCCAGTCACTAAAGACAACTTTTGCATAGTTTCCGAACAATTTATAAAGCTAAGCTATTGATATAGCGAAACTATTATGACTTCATTAAGTTACGGGCGGGCGCTGAGGCGGGCTCCGGATTCGTCAGCTTTTTGACAAAACAAACAGTAATAGGCTTTTAATTAGCCAAAAACGACCGAAAAAGATCAAAATATAACCAATTTCGCAGGGTTTGACCTCATGGTGAGGTCTTATAGCCAGGGATTCTGGAAAATTTATGCAGTCAGATTTATTTGAAATAAATTACCAGCTGGTGCGCAGCCGCCGGAAAACCGTGGCCATTCATGTGCTCCGCAACGGTGATGTGGAGGTGCGCGCACCCCTGCGAGCCTCCCGGGAGTTGATCCACCAGTTCGTGCTGGAAAAGCAGGACTGGATTGAGCGCAAGCAGGCGGAGTGGCAGGCGCTACCCTCACCACATCAGTTGCAGTACAAGGAAGGGGCAGAGCATTTTTTTCTGGGTGAGCCCCATCAACTGGTTCTGTCACCCCCGCAGGCGGATGAAGCGGCCATTGAACTTAATGTTCGCCAACCGTCACCAGACACTATCAGGCGCGCTTTGGAGCGCTGGTATCGCCTTCAGGCGGAGATCATTTTCACCGAGCGCCACGAACACTGGCGCAGTGAACTGGCGCATTTTGAGTTGCCGGCATCCCGGGTGGCCCTGCGCAAAATGAAAAGTCGCTGGGGCAGTTGCAGCCGCCGTGGTTTGGTTACCCTGAACACACAGCTGGTACGTTATCCGCTGGAATGCGTGGACGCTGTGATTGTCCACGAATTGTGCCACCTGCTGGAATTCAATCACTCCCGCCGTTTCTACCGCCTGATGGATCAGGCCTATCCCAACTGGAAAGCCATTGATAAGTTGCTGAAATCCCTGGCGCTGCAGTACTGAATCCGACAGCTTCCACTTCCGTTTTTACCACCTGATGACCGCCTGGTACCAAATGTCTTGATTTCCCCCAGGCTCTTCGGCAGGATTAAAACAACCGTTTGCTTGGTTCTTGGGCCAGGGACACGGAGGGAACTTTCGAACAACAATATTTCAAGGGTAGCTTGTTGATGTCTGATCCACTTTTTGACCTCACCTTAACAGAGGAACAGCGCATTACGCGGGAAGCCATGAACCGGTTCGCGGTTCAGGAGCTGAAAGCCATTGCGCGCTCGGCCGATGAAGACGCCAGGGCACCGGACGGTTTTTATCAAAAAACCATGGAGCTTGGCCTGACCATCTTACCGATACCGGAACACCTGGGCGGAGCAGGCGAACCCCGCTCACCGGTTTCCAATATGCTTAACGCAGAAGACCTGGGTTATGGCGATATGTCGCTGGCCATTGGCGCGCTCACACCGCTGTCGTTTGTGAATGTGTTGCTGGACTTTGCCAGCGAAGATCAGCAGGAGCAGTTTCTTACACCGCTTGCGGCTGAAAGTTTCAAGGCTGCAACTATTGCACTAATGGAACCTGCCGCCACCTTCAGCGCTAAAAAACCGGCGACCACCGCAGTCAAAGAAGGCAGTGGTTATGTGCTTAACGGTGTTAAATCCATGGTGCCGCTGGCAGATCAGAGTGACCAGATTCTGGTTATTGCCCACCTGGAAGGGGAAGGTGTTTGTGGTTTTGTGGTAAATGCCGCTGCGGAAGGCGTCACCATTGAAAACGAACCTTTTATGGGATTGCGCCCATTAGCGCTGGGGCGGGTCGGGCTGGAAAATGTTCTGGTACCTGAGTCGGCAAAAATCGGCAGTAGCGACAAGCCGTTCGATATTCAACGGGTTCAGGATCTGTCTGCACTGGGATTGTGTGCTACTGCGGTGGGCTGCTGCCAGTCGGCGCTGGACTACGTGGTGCCTTACGTGAACGAGCGGGTGGCTTTTGGTGAGCCTATTTCCAATCGCCAGTCGGTGGCCTTTATGGTGGCCAACATCGCGATCGAACTGGATGCCATGCGCATGATGGTATACCGGGCGGCATCCCGGGCGGAACAAGGATTATCCTTTCACAAGGAAGCGTATCAGGCTCGCCTGATCTGCGCCCAGCGTTCCATGGAAATTGGCACCAACGCTGTTCAGCTGTTGGGTGGCCATGGTTTTACCCGGGAACACCCGGTGGAGATGTGGTATCGCAATCTGCGTGCTGTGGGCATTCTGCAAGGCGCTGTGGTGATCTAAGGGGAGGACTACAACATGATTAATCTGGAACTACCAAAAAAACTGACACAGGCTCAGGGTATGGCCCATCAGCTGGCGGCCACTGTATTTCGCCCCATCGCCCGCAAATACGATCGCATTGAACACTGCGATACCCCGGAAGAATTGAAACCTGTGGGCCAGATGCTGGCCAGTGCCGGTGCCATGCGCTCAGGCGGAAAGGGCGGTGATTCCGACGGCGTTAAAAACGGCTCCAATATGATGGGCATCGTTTCCATGGAGGAAATGTGCTGGGGTTGTACCGGCCTGACCCTGTCCATTCCTGGCGCGGGTCTGGGTAATGCGGCTATTGCTGCCGTTGGTACCAAAGAACAGAAGGAAAAATTCGGCAAGCTTTATTGTGCGATGGCCATTACTGAGCCAGGTGTGGGTTCGGACTCCGCAGCGGTGCAAACCACTGCTGTGCTGGACGGCGATGAGTGGGTCATTAACGGCGAAAAGATTTTTGCTACCGCCGGTGACCGGGGCGATGCCGTGGTGGTATGGGCCACCCTGGATAAATCCCAGGGCAAGGCAGCCATTAAATCCTTTGTGGTGGAGCAGGGCACGCCGGGAATGACGGTGGTGCGTTGCGAAGATAAAATGGGGCTGCGCGTATCCGATACGGCTGCCATTACGTTCACTGATTGCCGCATTCCCAAAGAAAACATTCTTGGTTCACCGGAAATCGCCAACACCGCCGAAGCCCGCAAAAAAGCCTTCGGCGGTGTGATGCAGACTTTCGATAACACCCGCCCGCAGGTGGCCGCCATGGCGCTGGGTGTGGCCAGAGGCGCGCTGGAAATTGCCCGGGAACTTCTGGAAAAAGAAGGCGTAAAAGCCGACTACGAGAATGAATACCACGAGTGCACTACGCTTGAATCTGAGCTATACCGCATGGAAGCCGAACTGGAATCCGCCCGACTGTTAACGCTGAAGGCGGCCTGGATGGCAGATAACAAACAGCCTAATTCCAAAGAAGCTTCCATCTGTAAGGCTAAAGCCGGTCGCATCGGCAATGAAATCACACTGCGCTGCGTGGAAATTTGCGGTGTGCTGGGGTATAGCGAAAGCTACCTGCTGGAAAAGTTTGCCCGGGATTCAAAAATTCTGGATATCTTTGAAGGCACCCAGCAGATTCAGCAGTTGATTATTGCCCGCCATGTGTTGGGTAAGTCTTCCCAGGAATTAAAGTAATCTTTAGAAGTAACCTTCAGCGAAGAAACCGTTTTGCTGAAGTAACTATATAAAGTTGCTCAGAAATAAAAACGGGGCTCATTATCGAGCCCCGTTTTAGTTTGGCTTTTGTTTTCAGCTTTCCCGGATACGTTCCAGCTGATGGGTGCCCTGATGCTTGCGATAATGACGTAGCAAGCGTGGCTCCTGTTCGCCGTCGTTAATATTCTTGTCGACCGTGTAGCACTTCCAGTCACAGGTGTTGTGGGTAAACTCCACGGTGGAATAGCCATGCTCGGACGAGTTGAAATACTCAATGTGCGGGTTCTGCAAACGGATCAGACCGTTGGAAACCCCGTCCAGAAACATTTTAACGGCCGGGTCGTTGGTTTTTGCGCCGATCATGTCCAGCAAACCGGCGGAGGTAACGGAAGGCGTCATAAACTCCACCGCTACGTAGTTGTCGGCATTGTTTTTATCGGTGTTGAGGTAATCCAGTTTTATATGAGACGCAATATAAGAGTGCAGGTCACCGGTGAGCACGACAAGGTTGTCCACGCCGGCGGCTTTGATTTCTTTCGCCAGCAGATCCCGTTCGTAATCAAAGCCATCCCAGGCATCCACGTTAATGGGGCGGCGGAAGTCCTTGCGGGTAGGGTCTGATTGCGCCTGGCCACCAAACCAGATGGGGCCCATAAAGGTCTGGTTACCCAGCAGTTGCCAGCGGGTAGTGGAACCGGACAGGCCATTCACCAGCCATTCAAACTGGTTTTGTCCCAGCATGGATTGTTCCTGATCCAGAAACCAGTTAGCGCAGAACAGTGGGGCGTATCTTTCCAGCGCATCTTTTTCGCCACAGGGGTGAGCGGTGCGGTAGGTACGGCCATCCAGCATGAATAAATCCACCAGATCCCCCAGCTGAATGTGACGGTAATATTTAAGGCGCTGGTGCGGATCCATGGAATCCATATCAAAGGTGACCCGCGCCGGCACGTATTCCAGCCAGGCCTGCTGGGAATCCAGCATTAACTGATTTAAGAGTTCCAGACGGTGGCCTTCGAATTGTTCCGACAGGGTGTAGGGGTGATCCGGCAGGCCCAGGGTCTGGTTAGCGTAATCCCAGTAGGCATCGTTACCGGTTTCGTGGTCGTCCCGGGTAATGATCCAGGTGTGGTTTTCCATGGCCTGTTGCAGGAAGGGATCCGATCGGTAAGCCCGGTACAGTTTGCGGTAATCTTCCAGGTTCATGGCAACCGGAAAATCCACGCTGGGCAGTTCGATCAGGCGGTCTGCAAAAGGCAGGCTCTGAAAGCGGGGATCACCGGCGGTTTCATAAATAAAGTCACCCAGGTGAATCACGAAGTCGATGCTTTCATCCCGGGCTACGGCGGCCAGGGCACCATAATAGCCATTGGTGAAATCCTGGCAGGTCAGCACTGCCATTTTCATGCTGGCCAGGTTGGTCCCGTAAGCGGGTGCGGTTATACAGCGGCCGGTACGGCTGGCGGTATTGTCGTAAATAAAGCGGTAGTGGTATTGAGTACCCGGCAGCAACAGGCCATCCAGGTCCACATTGACCGTGTAATCACGGTATTCTGTGATTTCCTCCGGTTGCACCGTCAGATCCAGAATCACCTGTTCAAAGTCGGGATCTTCCGCCACTTCCACATACAGAGGTGCCTGGGCTTGCATGGCAGCTGGGTCTACCCGGGTCCACAAAATCACACCGGAGGGGCTGGGATCGCCCGACGCCACGGAGAGGGAAAACACGCGCTCGGAATCAAAGCTCAGATTGGTGAAGCGGCTGGCTGCAGCACTTCGTGTGGTAAGGCCATTGCCGGTTTCAGTCGTGGAGCCATTATTGCCGGAGCCACCGCAACCGGCCATGGACATAACAAAAGGTGTGGCAGCGCCGGTGGCGAGCAAAGACAAAAATCGGCGGCGATCAAAATCACGCATGGTTCCTTCCCCAGGATTCTGTGGATCACGCAAAAGGTGTGATCAATTATTGAACAGGCGACCGTTATAACGGTTCAATATGTCGTTTTTATTTCGGTTACGAAAATCATACATTCGTACCAATGGTGATTCTAACCACTGGCAGACAGGGAAGGCACTGTAATATTGTTAAAATTGGTTAATCCAGTAAGGTGCTGTTATTCAGGCTCAAGGCTGTTACTCAGGCTCAAGGCTGTTACTCAGGCTCAAGGCTGTTATTCAGGCTCAAGGCTGTTATTCAGGCTCAAGGCTGTTACTCAAGCCCATGGCTGTATTCAGCTCAAGGCTACAGGTAACGGCGGGCCATGAGCAGAATCCGAAACGCCATTTGCTTGATGGTATTCAGCTCTTTTTGCGGCAGGTGTTCTTCCAGTTGCTCTTTGAATATCACCAAAGGTTCAACTGCTTTCTTAAATTTATCGGGTAATTGATTGTTTTTGCGGTCTTTATTGATGTCATAGCTTGTTTGTTTTTCTGGCCCAACAAGCGCATCGTGCTCGCTGACAGCGGATCCATTCATGGCCGACAGGCCCAGTACAACAATTACTAAAATGGCAGAACTGCGAATCATTGATAACTTCCTTACTTCCATACCCACTCTTTCAGTGTAGCCAAGCGAAACTGGCACGATGGATTTGTTTGTTATAAGTCCCGCTATTGTTTATGTTGGTTTACTTCGCGCAGCGAATCAGGTAAAAACCGCTGCGAATCCAGAAATTGCCGACAGGAAAGCCATGAGCACCAGTATTGCCAAGAAAGAGAAAACCCAGTTCAACAAGCTCCAGAAAAAGCTCCGCCGCGAAGTGGGCCGGGCCATTCAGGATTTTAATATGATTGAAGAGGGTGATCGGATCATGGTGTGCCTGTCGGGCGGCAAGGATTCCTACACCATGCTGGAGATTCTGCGTAATCTGCAGCACGATGCTCCGGTAAATTTTGAGCTGATCGCAGTAAACCTGGATCAGAAGCAGCCGGGCTTTCCCGAGCATGTACTCCCGGAATACCTGACAGAGCAGGGGGTGCCTTTCCATATTCTGGAGGAAGACACTTACAGCGTGGTAAAAAGCCTGATTCCTGAGGGTAAAACCACCTGCTCACTCTGTTCCCGCTTACGCCGCGGGATTCTGTACAGTTTTGCAGAAGAGATAGGCGCGAATAAAATCGCACTGGGACACCACCGGGACGATATTATTGAAACCCTGTTCCTGAATATGTTTTACGGCGGCAAACTGAAAGCCATGCCGCCCAAGCTGAAAAGCGATGATGGCAAGCATGTGGTGATTAGGCCCCTGGCTTATTGCCGTGAGAAAGACATTATCCGCTTCAGCGATTTCAAGGAATTCCCCATCATTCCCTGTAATCTTTGCGGTTCTCAGGAAAACCTGCAGCGGAAAAAGATCAAGGAAATGCTTCAGGGTTGGGATCGCCAGCATCCCGGGCGCCTGGAAACCATCTTTGGTGCCATTGGTAATGTGGCTCCGTCACACCTGGCAGATTATTCGCTGTTTGATTTCAAGGGGCTGTCGCAGGACGCGGAAGACGATACGCTGGAAGATCCACCCACCAGTGTGGATGCCCGTTTTGTGGACGAGGATGATAGCCAGCAGAAGCTGAACATTGTTAATATCCATCATTAAATAAATCCCCGCACCTGATTAAAACAATAAAGAGAGTCAGTTTTGCTGAACTACCTCTGGGCCTTTTTTATTCTCGGATCCATTGCTGCCGGTTTCTGGCAGTTTCTCTGGCTGGATGATGCCACTGTTTTCCAAAACCTGATTCAGGCAACCTTCGATATGGCCAAGCTCAGCGCCGAGATTGCCATTGGGCTGATCGGTGTACTGTCGCTGTGGCTGGGCTTTTTTAAAATTGCCGAAGCGGCAGGATTGATTAAAGTGCTGAGTCGGGGGCTGGCGCCTTTTTTTCATGCGCTGATGCCCGGCGTTCCCAAAGATCACCCTGCCATGGGATCCATGACCATGAACCTGGGCGCCAATATGCTGGGGCTGGATAACGCCGCCACGCCCCTGGGTTTGAAAGCCATGCAGGATCTGCAGCAGCTCAATCAGGGATCCAGTACCGCCAGTAACGCCCAGATCCTGTTTCTGGTGCTGAATACCTCTTCTGTTACGCTTTTACCGGTCACGATTTTTATGTACCGGGCTCAACTGGGTGCGCAGGATCCCGCAGCGGTGTTTCTGCCCATTCTGTTTGCTACCTGCTGTTCCACCCTGGTGGGTTTGCTGGTGGTGGCCTGGATTCAGCGGCTGCCGGTGTATAAACCGGTGGTGCTGGGCTACCTTGGGGGCTTTGTGGCGTTGGTGGCAAGCTTGGGGGTGTATGTCAGTAGTCTCGATCAGGAGTCGTTAGTTGGGTTTTCCTCGGCCCTTGCCAATGGCGTGTTGTTGTTGGTGATCGGGCTATTTGTGGGAGTAGGGCTGAAGCGCGGTGTGCAGGTGTATGAGGTTTTCGTGGAGGGGGCGAAGGAAGGCTTCAACATGAGTATCAAACTGATTCCCTATCTTGTGGCGATGCTGGTGGCCATTGGTATGCTGCGGGCAAGTGGATTACTGGACGCTTTGATCGGAGTGATCAAATGGTTGCTCGCGCCCGTTGTCAGCGATCTGGCTTTTATTGATGCGTTACCCGTGGCCTTTATGAAACCCTTCAGTGGCAGTGGATCCCGAGCACTGATGCTGGAAAATATGGAGCACTTCGGGGCGGACTCTTTTCAGGGGTTATTGTCAGCGGTTATGCAAGGGAGCACAGAAACTACCTTTTATGTGCTGGCGGTATATTTTGGATCTGTAGGCGTTACCCGAATCCGCCATGCGGTATTCTGCGGGCTAGTGGCAGATCTGGCGGGGATTATTGCGGCAATATTGATTTGTTATGCTTTTTTCAGTTGAGGCAAACAAGTTGGGCACAAAAGCCGAACATAAAAAAGGGAAGCCGAGGCTTCCCTTTCTATCTTTGAGTCGCTGGCGCGGTATCAGCTAATGCGCTTGCGGCTTGCTACCAGACCAGCCAGGCCCAGTGCGAAGATCGCCATACTGGCAGGTTCCGGAACGTTCACAGTGACGCGAACAATCATGTCCTGATAATCACGGTCGCCACCGGTGCCGCCCAGCAGATCCAGGTCTTCCCAACCCAGAATGAAGGTGTTTTCCAGTTCTTCTACTTCAAAGATGGCTACCTGAGTGTCGCCGTGGCTGTTCAGGTTGCTTTCGGTGAACATGCGATTGCCGCTGACGCCGTTAGGATCGATGTAGAAACCGAACTCAGTCATGGAATCGAAAGTGATGGTCACGGGAGCACTGTTCAGGTCGTCTGCACCGCTGAAGATCTGCTCGGCATCAAAGGGGTTGCTGGCATCGTACCAACCAAAGGTGGTGTTGTAACGGTAGCCGGCGATCTCTTCCAGAATGACGCTGGTAGCACCCAGGCCCAGAAAAGTTTCATTGATCCCGCCAGTATTGATCAGGTTCAGTGTCAGGTCAGTGCCGGCTTCGTCTTCCATGGAATTCAGAACGCTGTCGATGTTACAGCCGGTGCAATCCCAGGAGCTTCCTAAAGGCAGGCCGCCGGTATTAACAACGTAGGCGTTTGCCGTTCCAACAAGACCAAGACCCAAAACAGCAGATGCTAACAATTTCTTCATAACTAAACCTTTTAACTAAATACGCGAGTGTTATTAAAATTTGCGTTCATATAAGCAGGTATCGTGCCAGATAAAAATATTCAATAAAAACAACCAGATAGGATGCTTGTGTGAACTGGTTCACTTTTTGTTGTTAAAGCTTCCGACACTTAATCCTTCATGCAGGTTATTTGGGTGTCTAAAAAACCGACAATTGGAAGCGGCATCAATACCCGCTAATATTTGCGAATCAGAAATAATAAGAAAGGAAACGAACGTTGAACGGGTTGCTACATATCATTCTTGAAAACAAATCCGGGTGTCGTGCCTCTTGGACCAGGGCAGGTTTCCTTGTGCTGCTGGTCAGCTGCCTGGCGGGCTGCAAAGTCTCTCTGAATGTGGAAGGTAACGGTGCGGGCGAGATTCATATGACGCCGGGAGAATTGGTGTGTGGAAATCTTGATGCGGACTGCGCCGGTACACTCCCAATCGGTAGCACCGCATTAATAACGGCAGTCCCCGCTGACGGGAGCGTATTTTCCGGCTGGGCTGAAGGCTGTGAAGGAACTGATCCGGTATGCGAGTTACCTATCACCGGCCCGAAAAGCGTATCTGCCATTTTTGAACGGCCGGAGTATGTTGAGCAACCTGCAGATTGCAGTGATGCCGCTGCCAACTCTCTGTGCCTGTCACCAAAGCAGTCTGCTGATTATTACGCTGAACAAAGTGTGAAGTACTTTCTCACCATGGAATCCTCCGTCAGCCCGTTGGTTATACCCAATTACTCGGAACGGGTGGTGCGCTGGGAATGGCCGCCCTGGTTACTGTTAACTGGTTACGGCCGCTTTAATCTGATCTGGACCGATATCGTGTTAAAGCTCAATCCCACCAGTTACGCCGTACTGAATTGCCAGGGATTTGATGTGCAGCCGTTTGGCCGCTGCCATGTGGTGTTTGATTACAGTGGTGAGTTGTGCCCGATTTATGAAGAGTTCACCTTCAACGACCAGGGTGAGATTACCTTTATCGAAGCCTGGACCGATATGCCCGGCTGGATACCCATGGCGCCAGAAGATTACTGGGCAGAGGGGAATATCCCGGGACGGCTTTCCACCCGGGTGCCGGGTTTGGGGAATCAGACCGGTCTGGTGGACTGGCACAGTGACGCTGTTCAGCAGGCCGCGGCCGGCGACGCGGATCTGGCGGAGCTGGTACACCGGGTGAATGATCCTTATCGAACCTGGGCTAAAGAGCTTGTTGAAAATACCCAGGCACTGGCCGAGGGCTGTGATCCGGATCATGTGGGATTTGAGTTAGATTAACACGGGCATTTTCTGGCATAATTTACCAAATTTATTTTGAATGGTTTGGTATTAATTAAATGAATGTTGGTCGTGTTGATCTGAACTTGCTGGTTTACCTGGATGTGCTGCTAAGGGAAAAAAACGTTACCCGTGCGGCGGAGAAACTGGGGATTACCCAGCCGGCCATGAGTAATGGTTTGCGGCGCTTGCGTGAGCTGTTCAATGACCCATTGCTGATCCGTTCCAGCGAAGGTATGCGGCCCACTGAGCGGGCCCTGGATATTCAGCCCAAGGTGCGCCGTATACTGGAAGAAACCCAGCATATTCTGGAACCCAAGCAGGAGTTCAAACCGCTCATTGCCCGGCGAGTGTACCGCATCATGGCGTCGGACTACGCCGAAGCCACGCTGTTGCCCACGCTGATCAAGCACATCCGTTCTGAAGCCCCCAATATTATTCTCGATTTTCTTACCCCGTCTGATGTGAGTTATCAGGATATGGAACAGGGCAGGGTGGATATGGCGATAAACCGCTTTAACGAAATACCCCAGTCGTTCCATCAAACCACATTGTGGACGGACACTTTTTCCTGCCTGATTAATTACCGCAACCCCATTGTTCAGTCGTTTAACCTGAAAAGTTATCTGGCAGCGCAACATATCTGGGTAAGTAAAACCGGCATGGGTGTGGGGTTTGGCGTTAACCCGGATAAATCCGGTGGTCTTGGCTGGATCGACCAGGCACTGGCCAGAATAGGGCAGAAACGCAAAATCACTATTTTTACCCGGCATTATCAAATGCCCGGGCTTCTTGCCCAGAACAATGATCTGATTGCCACCCTGCCAACGCGCATAGCCATTATGCAGGCGGAGAATCCCAACCTGGTGATCCGCGATCCGCCGTTTTATATTCCGGCGTTTGAATTGAAAATGGCCTGGAGTCCGCTGTTGCACCACAATCCGGCCCACCAGTGGTTACGCAGGCTAATTGTGTATACGGCGCAAAGGATTATGGAAGAAGAGGAGATAAAAAAAGCCGAGGGGTGAGCCTCGGCTTTTTACAATGAAGGTGCGCCCTAGATCTCAACTGGGGCACTGTTTTTACCATCGGTTTTAGTAACCCGGAATGTTTTTGAAATCCAGGTTAGGTTCTCAGGCGAATCATACTGATTGGTAACAAGGTTGGTGGTGTAATCAGCGGAAGGTACAAGTGCAGTCAAAGCACCTTGTATTACACTGGTTTCGATTTCGTGGAACGTGACGTCCATTACTTCTTCACCGTTCACAGTCTTCAGTTCGATGATGGAAACACCATTCGTACTTTCCTCAGCATCTACAATAGACTCGTTAGCATCTGAGAAGGCTTGAGCTAAACCTCCCCATAATCCAGTTACGCCACCAGATATCTGGGCTGCCTGCCCCACGTAGGTTGCGTTCACCGTGTCACTGGCCGCATCAGCCAGAACACTGGCTACCGCTCCGGTGACGAATGAGCCCAAGGTTCCAGAAGAAACAGCGGGAGTGGTGAATTCTACGCAGCGGTTGTTGTTTTCATCTGTCCCGTGGTCCGTTACGAAGCGAGCATGAATATCACCTGCAAGCAAGACTGCATTCGTTTCCTTTAATGTGGTCGGCAGCGCGCCAGTTGGATTGTCTAAGAAGACTCTCCTCCGGATAGGAAAGCCATCCCATTGATCTACGTTTAAATAGAACTGTGCTGCGGGTAATGGAAAATTAGGGTCATCCGGATCATTCGGATCAGGTACTATCGCGCCACCGCTGGCTTGAGTGATGGCAGCGGCAAGGAAAGATCTGAGCGAAGACGGAGTGCCTGAGCAGCCATCGATGGAGTTATCCAGAACCATTGATGTAAATGAAGTCGAGCTGCCTACGACATTCCATGTGGAAGTTGAGGTCAGTAAGTTGCCGAAAACCGCTGTTGTCTGTGCCAATCCCCACGCGTCATCATAGGCGGAGTCTCCTTCTACCAAAGACTTGTAGGCGGTGTACAGGTCGAAGGTGTTTTTAACGACCAGGTAGCGTGATCCAATACCATTACTGGAATAAAGGTCCTGTTTTCCAAGGAAGGAATAAGAAATTCCGTAAGGCAATGCCCCGTCTGGGATAACAAGAGCACCTTGTCCACCTTGCGTCAGAAGCGCATTTACGGTCGTTGTGTCAAGATTCCCAGTCACTACACTGGCGGCTTGCGCTGCAGCTGCCCCAGCATCGAGACCTTCGCCCTGATAAGCAACAGTAAGAATTGCTGTTAGCGCCCCTTTTTGAAACGCGTAGGCCGGGTCATCAATATCCACATAGCGGGGTAAGCCCAAAGCACCTCCCAATGCGGCAACTTTAGCTTCGGGCGTTGGAAAATTAACGTTATCCAGCAGTACAGCAACAAGCTGGTCATTGGGAAGTGCCAGGTTCAGATCAGTATTGTCATTGCTGCAGGCTACAATGGTGCCCGCTTGGAGTAAGGCCAATAAAGTCGTTCCCAGTTGAGTATTTGTCATCACAACCTGGGCTGGAAATGCATCTTCCGGAATGAGGTGATCTGGACGGTAGGTCCGGTAATCACTAAGAATTAGGTTCAACCTTCGGCCATAACGGAATGACCGATAGAGTATGGATGGATACAAATCATCACGGTTTACGTTCTGTTGCCCTTCGGGTAGAAGGCTGCCTTCTTTCGGATCGAGGTCGATAGGTTGATACTCGAAAAACGCCTGCTCCGCGTTGGTTTTTCTGGTCTCGTCCTGCTCATCTTGCTTGCCATCAAAGTAGGTGCCCCGATCTTGCCAGGCGTCATCGGAAAACTCATGATCATCCCATATGCATATGAAAGGGAACTTTTCGTGAACCCGCTGCAGAGTCTCATCTGTTCGGTATGTTTTATAGATATCTCTGTACTGGCTGACTGTAGAAGCAGCAAGGCTGGAGTCAGCAAGATTTGACGGAGTAATATCAATGGCATCTGTTTCATTGCTGAAGTTTACAGTTCGGCCTGGAACAGAGCCCTGGAACGTGGCGTCGCCCGTTGTTTCATAGATGTAATCACCGAGGTGCACGATGAAGTCCAGGTCTTCATTTTCCTCTTCAAGAAACTTCAAAAGCGTGTTGTAGTACCCGTTAGTGTAATCTTGGCAACTCACGAAGCCGAATTTAACATTGGTGTCAGAGTTCGAACCAGGAGCTGTTCTGAAAGTACCTGTACGAGTAGACACTCCCTCATGAATGAAACGGTAGTAGTAGCGCGTGTAACGGGAAAGATCCATGACCTTTACTTTCACGCAGTGATCGCTCGAATAGCTCGCGGTTACATTCGAGCTGACTACAATGTTTCGGAAGCTTTCATCAGTTGAAACCTCAACGGTCAGTGTCTGTTCTCCCAGGCCAGCGCTTACCCTTGTCCAAAGGATAATTGACCGGTCACGTGGATCACCCGATGCGACCGACTGCGGGAAGCGGGACCCGTCAAGGTCTACGCTATCTACTCCACTTGAGAGCCTTCTCGACTCACCTCCGCAGCCAGCTAAGCCAGTTGCACCTGCTGCGCCCGCGCTGATGACTACTGTTTTTAGAAATTTTCGACGGCTGTAGTTATTGTTCATGTGTCTGTAGTTCCCGCTTTTAGTTGCTCTTTAAGGGTTTATAGATGAAGGTTAGACGTTTTTTTTAAGATATCGAGTTTAGCTTATCGATTTTGGTAACTTTTTCTGGCTCATCCATGGTCGCTGCCTGATTGGGTTATTTGGGGTGCCCGGAACAAAAAGGCCAGGTCTTTCAGGGAGTCGCGGATCTTGGGCAGTATGGATTCGGCAAACACATCCAGTATCACAATGGCGTTCAGGGTGGAGGACTTGGCATCCGCCGCTTTCAGGCGGGTGGCTATCTGCTGGTTCACCTTATGGATGTTGACATAAACCGCCTCCAGATCAGAGAAATATGAACCGCCTTCCGGGTCGGCCGGGTTGAAAAATTGATAGAGCAAAAAGGAGGCGCAGGCTCTGAACATGGTTTCTTCCCGGTCTGCAAACGGCAGGTGAAACCAGGCCATGGGCTTGAAGAATGCAGTATGGGGGCAGCCGCTGGTGGCCATGATCAGCCCCACTAAAGAACGATAGGCCTCCTGCACCGTGGTGTCGGCATTGATCGTCACGGTATCTTTTCTCACTTTCACAGTTACCGGCTCGTAGGCGGCATGGATCGGAAAGTCGAACAGCGGTGCAATGCGCAGCGATAACGGGCAGTAGGGGTGTTTTTCGTTGCTCAGGGGGCAGTTACTGCACTTGTGATATTCCAGCCGGGCCCATTCCGGTGGCTGGCCCTGGGGAGCAGGGTGTTCCAGGGTTTCCGGGGCTATGTTGATTTCGTACTGGCAGTGGTCGCCATTAGGATAGATCAGGTCATAGTGGATAACTTTATTGGCCTTATCATTCTTCATCATTCACGCTCAAATATCTGTTTCAGTGCGGCAAGATCTTCTTCCAGGGCGTGGGCGAGATCGGCGGTAAAAATGTCCAGGAGTACAATGGCATTCAGGGTGGAGTCGCCCATGCTATCCCGTTGAATTCGTTTGGAAACCTGGATGTTTATCTGGTGGATTTCCTCGTAGATACTCTCCAGGTCAGTGAACAGATCCTCGCCCTGATCCTGTGGCTGGTTTTTGAAATAGCGGGTGAGCAGATAATTGGAACAGGCCCGCATAATGGTTTCGTATTCCGAGGAAAACGGCTGGTGAAACCAGGCCATGGGTTTGAAAAACTCGGTATGGGGGCATCCGCTGGTGGCCATGACCAATCCAATCAGGGAGCTGAAGGCTTCCTGGGCGGTGGTGTCCTTACGGATGGTTTTATCGTCCATGGTAACCTGACAGCTCACTTGATCAAAGGATACGCAGGAGGTCATTTCCACAAAAGGGATCAACCGCAATGCCAGGGGGCAATGGGGATGCTCTTCCGGATCAAGCGGGCAGTTCACGCATTTCTTGTATTCCAGGTCACACCAGTCCGGCGGATCCTCCACTACCACAAAGTTTTCCAGGGATCTCAGGGGCAGAGACACGGAATGGGTAAAGGTGTCACCGGTCTTGTCAAAGGTGATCTCGTATTTGATCTCTTTGGATTCGTCCATGTCTACATGCAGATTGGGTCATATGGAAAGGCCATTTATCAAGTGTAGACAAAGGATTAGCGGGTAACAAAAAAGCCCTGCCACCGGAAAGTGACAGAGCTTTTTTATTGATCAGGGCCAATAGGCCCGGGTATTGGGTAACCCGCGGGATCAGGCGCCGTACTTGGCTTTTGCTTCGCGGCGGCGGGCGTGCAGTACCGGCTCGGTATAACCGTTGGGCTGCTCGGTGCCTCTGAATACCAGATCACAGGCCGCCTGGAAGGCCACGCTGTCGTCAAAGTTCGGTGCCATATTGCGATAGGCCGAGTCGCCCGCATTCTGGCGGTCAACCACTTCCGCCATGCGCTGCATGACTTCCATCACCTGTTCCTGAGTGCATACGCCGTGGTGCAGCCAGTTGGCAATATGCTGGCTGGAAATCCGCAGGGTGGCGCGGTCTTCCATCAGGCCCACATCATTGATATCAGGCACTTTGGAGCAGCCAACGCCATGGTCGATCCAGCGAACTACGTAACCCAGAATACCCTGAGCGTTGTTTTCCAGTTCCTTGGTGATCTGCTCCTGGGTCAGTGAGGAGGTATCCGCCATCACAGGAATGGTCAGGATGTCATCCAGGGCCGCTTTCTGACGCTTGGCCAGCTCTTCCTGACGATCCATTACGTTGACTTTGTGATAGTGCATTACGTGCAGGGTTGCAGCGGTAGGCGAGGGAACCCAGGCGCAGTTGGCACCGGCCATGGGGTGGCCGATTTTGGTTTCCATCATCTCGGCCATTTCGTCGGGCTTGGGCCACATGCCTTTACCGATCTGGGCATGGCCGCTCAGGCCGCATTCCAGGCCTACATCCACGTTCCAGTCTTCGTAAGCATTGATCCAGGGCTGGGCTTTCATGTCACCTTTGGGGATCATTGCGCCGGCTTCCATGGAGGTATGGATTTCGTCACCGGTGCGGTCCAGGAAGCCCGTATTGATAAAGATCACGCGATCTTTGGCAATGCGGATACATTCTTTCAGGTTCACCGTGGTGCGGCGCTCTTCGTCCATAATGCCGATTTTCAGGGTGTTGCGTGGCAGATCCAGCGCATCTTCAATACGGCTGAATAACTCCACGCTGAAAGCCACTTCTTCCGGGCCGTGCATTTTTGGTTTTACGATATACACGCTGCCCTTGCGGCTGTTTTTCAGCTGGTTGTTATCGATCACATCGTGCTTGGAGATCAGGCTGGTCACCAGGCCGTCCATGATGCCTTCAGGTACCTCTTCACCTTTGTAGAGTACGGCACCGTTAGTCATCAGGTGGCCCACGTTACGTACCAGCAGCAGCGCGCGGCCGTGCAGGGTCACCTTATCGCCTTTAACGCCGGTGTATTCGCGATCCTGATTCAACGTACGGGTCAGCGCCTTGCCACCTTTGTCGAAGGTCTCGGACAGGTCGCCCTTGATCAGGCCCAGCCAGTTTTTATACACCACGGCTTTGTCTTCCGCGTCCACGGCGGCAACGGAATCTTCACAATCCTGAATAGTGGTAATGGCGGATTCGAGCACAACGTCTTTCACGTTGGCGGGATCGTCCTTGCCAATAGCGTGGCTGGCATCAATCTGGATTTCGATGTGCAGACCGTTGTTTTTAAGTAATACGGCAGAAGGGGCAGCAGCGTCGCCCTGATAACCTACCAATTGTTCCGCATTGGCCAGTGTGCTTGTGGAGCCGTCCGTTAACGTAACCTGTAAGGCGCCATCCACAATAGCGTAGCCATTTGAATCGCTGTGGGATCCATTGGCCAGCGGCGCAGATTCGTCCAGGAATTTGCGGGCGTAGGCAATAACCTTGTCACCGCGCTTGGGGTTGTAACCTTTGCCTTTTTCAGCGCCGCCTTCTTCAGAAATAATGTCGGTGCCATAAAGGGCATCGTACAGGCTGCCCCAGCGGGCGTTGGCCGCGTTCAGCGCATAGCGCGCGTTCATTACCGGTACCACCAGCTGAGGGCCGGCAATCTGGCCGATTTCTTCGTCAACGTTTTCGGTGGTTACGTTAAAGTCGTCACCTTCCGGCAGCAGGTAGCCCAGCTCAGTGAGGAATGCTTTGTACTCTTCAGCATTATGGGGCTGGCCTTTGCGCTCCAGGTGCCAGGCATCGATTTTGGCCTGCATGTCATCACGCTTTGCCAGCAGTGCTTTGTTTTTGGGGGCCAGGTCTGCCACCACTTGCTCAAACGCCGCCCAAAAGGCATCTGGCTCTACGCCGGTGCCTGGGGCTATTTCATTAGCAACCAAATCATAAAGCGCTTTGGCGATCTCAAGATCACCTTTTTGGACACGTTCCGTCATAGATGTAAGCCTCAGTTTATTCGCTGATGAAAAATGCGCTTGAGCCGTGACTGAAAAGTCACAAAGAATAGAGTGTAGGAGAAAACAGGTGGTAGTGCATTTGGCTCCCGAGCCGGCGGCCCATGCCACACTGGTTTCCGCCTGTATCACGGTCAAACGGGGCTCGGATGATGCAAGGTTCCCGGGCGCTAGTCAAATTTTTAGGCCGGTTTGCGGGGCGACCATGCGGTCATTGCGGTGATCGGGCTAATTAACGGTTTCGACTTTAATTTCAATGCCTTGCTGACGCTGTGTATCGCCGCTGGTGCTATAGACAGTGCCATTACCGGTGTGCTTGCCAATGGAGCTCACACCGGCCAGTGGGGCCCACTCGTTCACCGGAATGCGTAAGCGGGTGGTGACTTCGGTGGTGTCCTTCTGGGGCTGGCCCGGGTTGTCCCGATCCTGCTTTTGATAGGAGATTTCCAGCACTACATCGCCTTTGGAATAGTGCGGTGTGACATAGAAACCGGTAATGGCCCGGTCAAGGGTGGTGGTAGGAAGTACATGGCCATTGGCCCATACCAGCTGGGTTACCGGAATTTCGTTGCCGGTGGTGATATAGGAAGGGGAGCCTTCCAGCGCTCTTACCTGATGAATCAGATCGTCTTTGCGGGTGGTGAGGTTATCTTTTGCGGTCACTTCCATGGCGATTTTGCCATCGCGGCTGGATCCGCGGTACACGATAACACCATCGTCGGGAGGAGGCTGTTTGTTCACATGCACCACGGTGTTGTCATCCAGTACTTCTATTTCTGTGGTGCTGTAATTTTTCTGCGACTGGTATTGTTCGGTGGCGCGCAATGAGATCAGGAAGTTCTTTGGCGGCCGGTCAATTTCCTTCAGCAATTTAATGATTTTCTGGTGCGTGTCGTCGGATGCTCTGATAATCAGACGGTTGCCAAAAACCTTGATGGTTTCACCGGGTTTCAGCAAACTGTCTGCAACCTCTGCCACCTTGTGTGGCAGCATATAGGTTTCGTAAACCTCCAGGGTGATGTCGTTCGCCCAGGTATAACCCGGTAAAAGCAACAAGGCGCTGATAAAGAGCGCACGTATCACAGGCTGAGTCGTCTTAAATCCTGACATGGTTCGCTACGCTGCCATACGGAATCGAAAAAACGGGCTTTTTTCTGGGCTTCGGGAATACATTTGAATTCACAACATCCTTGCATGTAGCCAATGGTATAACGCTTTACCAGTCCTATGTCGTCCACCAGCATGTATTCGTCGGACTCTTCCAGATAATCACGGGGTAGCTGACGAATATGAATGGAAGAGGGAAGACGACGATGCAATTCCACCAGACGATGGCCCTGTTTGGTGGCCTTGTTGGCGTCCTTCACCAGTATCTGTATTTCACAATGCTTGCGGTTGCGACCGATATCGGAGGCGATCCGGATAAACTCTGCATGGTCATACAGCTCGTGATCCAGCTCCTGGGTAAAGATCTTTACGGTGAGTTTGGCCTGATTCGCCATGTTATCCAGGGCAGCACGGAAATCCTCGAGACCATCAAGGCCGATGGTTCCGGTGCTTTCACCTAACTGCAGCAGAGGTCCCAGGTTTTGTATCGACATGAAAGATTCAATCCACCCTTATGTTGCGTTCCAGTAAGCATAATCCATGAGATAGCGCCGGCTCAAGCGGTGTGATCAGTACCGCTTCACCATTTCGATATGAGGGATGCCCGCATCCATGAATTCGCTGCCTTTGGCATGGTAGCCGTGTTGTTCGTAAAACTGCCGGATGTAGGTCTGCGCATGCAGAAACAATGGCGTGATATGTTGCTCGGCGGCGGTGATTTCAGCCTGTTGCAGCAAGCGGCTGCCAATGCCCTGTCGACGCCAGGGTTGCAGCACACACATGCGGCCGATCTGGCCGGAGGGCAGTAACCGGGCTGCTCCCACGGGAATGTCATCGCTCAGGGCAAGAAAATGCCAGGCCTGGTCATCTTCGCCATCCCATTCCAGGTCTTCCGGCACGGATTGTTCCTCTATAAAGACAATCCGGCGTATTTCAGACAGCGCCTGTTGCTGTTCGTGCCAGCGGCAGGCCAGCACGCGGATTTGTGCGGAATCAGTACTCATTGGTGTCCTGGTTGCCATGAATGTAAAGCAATCCCTGTCGTATCAGGTGTAATAACCAGGTTCGGGTCTGTGTGTCGCTTGCCTGGGCCAGCAGCTCCTGTCCGCTGAAGCAGCGTTGACTTGAAAGATATTCCGCCAGTGGTGCTGCAGGTTCAGGATAAGGAACCTTGTCGCCGTTAATGAAAAGGACAGGTTCTGATTCCCCTGCCCACCAGATAAAGCGGCTGTTTTCGTCCCGCTGGCAGTGGCAGTCTGCCATAAGCAGCGCTTCTATCTCTTCTGCCGCAAGTTCGCAGGGTTGTGGCGTGACATTCTCGTATTTTGGTAAGGACAGATACTCCGCCATCCACAAGCCGAGTTTTTGCCGGTTGTTAATCAGGTCGGAAAGCTTTTGCTGTACGCTGACGATATCCTCTTCGGCCAGAATGCCGGAATGAAATCCGGCGCGGGTTCGGCCCTTGAGTGAGGTGTCCTGGTAACGGACACTGCCCGGAAGCTCAGCAGCTATAGCATGGCTGTATTCACTCAGTATGTCGCTGTAGGAGGGCGCTCTGAAGCCGACTGACAGGGTCAGGCAGTCGTCGTCCAGTGCCACACCGTGATGAGCAACGCCGGGCGGCAGGTAAAGCACATCACCGGGTTGTACGGTCCATTCATCCGCCACTGAAAACTCCCTGAGGATGCGCACCGGAAGCCCGTCAATCAAGGGTGTTTGATCATGACAATGCTGGCCAATCTGCCAATGGCGCCGGCCACTGATCTGGATCAGAAACACATCGTAATAATCGTAGTGGGGGCCCACGCTGCCTCCGGTGGGGGCATAGCTCATCATCAGATCGTCGATTCGCCATTGCGGGAGAAAATTAAACTGATCCAGCAAATGAGCCAGCTCCGGTACATAATGATCCAGAGCCTGGATCAGCAACGTCCAGTGAGTTTTGGGTAATGAGGCAAAGGAGTCTTCAGAAAAGGGGCCGTGGCGCAGTTCCCAGTTATCCGGTGCGTGCTCAATGATAATACGGGATTCAACGGTCTCTTCCAGTGAGAACCCGGCCAGTTCATCCGGTGTCAGAAAATCGACCCACTCCGGGAAACCACCGGGAACAAACAGAGGCGCCTTCTGCCAGTGTTTATCCAGAAACTCCTGAAAACCCAGACCGCCCAGGAATTCCGGGCGGTCTTCTTTATTAGCAGCTTGGCTCATTGGTTGTGCCGGCGTTGAATGCTAGATGGTTTTTGCCTGTTCGGCGGCGTTTCCGATATAGGATGCCGGTGTCAGAGCCCGCAGGCGTACCTTTTCTTCTTCAGGAATTTGCAGGCTGTCGATAAAGGTGGCCATCAGTTCCTTGTTGATAGTTTTGCCGCGGGTCAGTTCCTTGAGTTTTTCATAGGGTTTTTCAATGCCGAAACGACGCATGACGGTTTGAATGGGTTCAGCCAGTACTTCCCAGGCGTTATCCAGATCTTCGCGGAGTCGGGCTTCGTTCAGTTCCAGTTTGCCCACGCCTTTCAAGGTGGCTTCGTAGGCAATCAGGCTGTGGCCCAGGCCGGTACCCAGGTTACGCAGCACCGTAGAGTCCGTCAGATCGCGCTGCCAGCGAGAGATGGGCAGCTTTTGCGCCAGATGGGTCATAATGGCATTGGCAATGCCCAGGTTGCCTTCGGAGTTTTCGAAATCGATGGGGTTTACCTTGTGGGGCATGGTGGAAGAACCCACTTCGCCGGCAACGGTTTTTTGCTTGAAGTAACCCAGGGAAATGTAGCCCCATACATCACGGTCAAAATCGATGAGAATGGTGTTGATACGACACAGGGCATCGAATGCTTCGGCAATATAGTCATGGGGTTCTATCTGAGTGGTAAAGGGATTCCAGGACAGCCCCAGACCAGTCACAAAGGTCTGGGCATTGGCAGTCCAGTCCACTTCCGGATAGGCACTCAGGTGCGCGTTGTAATTGCCCACGGCACCATTGATCTTGCCCAGAATTTCCACTTGCTTGAGCTGTTTTATCTGGCGTTCCAGGCGATAGGCGACGTTTGCCATTTCCTTGCCCATGGTGGTGGGGGAAGCTGTCTGGCCGTGGGTGCGACTCAACATGGAATAATCAGCGTAGGTTTTTGCCAGGGATTTGATGGCGGTCAGCACCTTGTCCAGAGCGGGTAGCATGACCTCATCCAGGCCGGAACGAATCATCAGGCCATGGGACAGGTTGTTAATGTCTTCAGAAGTGCAGGCAAAATGAATAAATTCAGAGGCAGCGTTCAGTTCGCTGTTGCTCTCTATTTTTTGTTTGAGGAAGTATTCAACCGCCTTCACATCGTGATTGGTGGTTTTCTCGATATCCTTGATGGCCTGAGCATCCGCCTCGGAAAAATTATCGACAATGGCGTTCAGTACGCCGTTGGCCTCATCAGAAAATTCGGGGACTTCGTAAATGTCAGGGTTCTTTGACAGTTGCTGCAGCCAGCGAACTTCCACCAGTACACGGAACCGGATCAAACCATATTCACTGTAAAAATCGCGAAGCGACTGGGTCTTGGATCCATAGCGTCCGTCGATCGGGGATATGGCAGTGAGAGGGCTAAGCTCCATGTTCGTTTTCCTCATGGTGGATTGATATCAGAATTAGTGTGTCAGGTGGGCCCGCTGTTGCAGCTGATTCAGCGTTGCCAGCATTTTACGCTTGCCGACAAGAAACTGCAGCCGGCTGCCGCCTACCTGGCGCCAGAGCATGGCAGCACGGACACCGGCCAGGAATGAGGCACGGATTTTCTGGGCCACCTCATCCTGTTGCAGAAAGCGGGGGTCGCCTTTTACCTGAATGCGGTAATTAAAGGTGCCCATGGTATCCACATAAAGTGCAGCAAGTTTGCTGACCACGCTGGAATGGGTCACGTCGTTTTCAAACAGCTCCAGGTGATTCCGGGTTTGCTCCAGGCGTGAGCGCAGAATGGATAATAAATCCGGGTTGTTGCGCAGTTGTTTTTCAATATGGATCAGGCCCACGGCATAGCGAAAGGTTTCCGCGTAGCGGGTGGTTTCTTTTTTGGCGAGCAGGGCATCGAGTACATCCAGGCCCAGCTGCAGGGATTTTAAATCGCCGAATACCGCCAGGGTGTTCGGCGGATCAAGAGCAAAGATACTGTTGATGGATGACGAAAAGGCACCCGACGGCGCTTCTCCGGTGCGGGCGATCTGCTGCACAATTGCTGCTGACTGGAAAATGCCTGCCAGCGCAATGATCTGATCTTCAGACTGGTTGCTCAACGGCTCGCTCCTTCGAATCCGGTAATGCCTGTTCGGTAGATTCAATAACGCCGCCACCCAGACAGCTGTCGCCATCATAAAAAACCACGTATTGCCCGGGAGTCACAGCCCGCTGCGGGTTGCTGAAGCTGACTATATACTCATTGCCATCTGGTCGCTCTATGGTGCAATCCTGGTCAGGCTGGCGATAGCGGGTTTTGGCTTTGCATTGAAAAGGGAAGTCCGGGCCAATGCTGTCGATCCAGTGAATCTGTGATGCGGTAAGCCGCTGGCTGAACAGTTTCGGGTTGTCGTTACCCTGACCAACAATCAGCACGTTGTTTTCGAGATCTTTTTCCAGTACATACCAGGGATCTTCGTTGCCGTTGGCCAGCCCGCCGATACCCAGGCCCTGACGCTGGCCAATGGTATAAAACATCAGGCCGGAATGCTGGCCGATCCGGTTGCCGGATTCGTCCACCATGTCACCGGGCTGGGCGGGCAGATAGCGCTCCAGAAAATCCTTGAAACGTCGTTCGCCGATAAAGCAGATACCGGTACTGTCTTTTTTATCGTGGTTGATAAAGCCGTGTTGTTTGGCAATATCCCGGACCCGGGATTTGTCTATTTCTCCCAGGGGGAAAAGCGTTTTGGCGATACGCTCGCCGGCAACCGCATGAAGGAAGTAACTCTGGTCCTTATTGCCGTCCAGCCCCTTCAGCAGTGGGGCATAGGGACCACTTTCATTACTTGTGGATTCTCCCCGGCGGGCATAATGGCCAGTGGCAATATAGTCGGCACCCAGTTCAACGGCGTATTCCAGAAACGCCTTGAATTTGATTTCCTTGTTGCAGAGGATATCGGGGTTTGGTGTGCGACCGGCACGGTATTCTTCCAGAAAATGCTCAAACACATTATCCCAGTATTCCGCCGCAAAATTGGCCGTGTGCAAATGAATTGCCAGCTGGTCCGCCACAGCCTGGGCGTCCGCCAGATCTGTGATGGCAGTACAGTACTCGGTGCCGTCGTCCTCTTCCCAGTTTTTCATGAAGAGGCCTTCCACCTCATAGCCCTGTTCCAGCAGCAATAAGGCGCTCACCGATGAATCCACTCCACCGGACATACCGATAATTACCTTTTCTTTCCTGCTAGTCATCATTCAAAAGGGTGTTCATAAATCAGAGACAGTGGGTAACGCTTACCCGCCAGGTAGTCATTCAGGCATACCTGAACCAGTGGGCTGCGGTGTCGCTCAGCCTGATCCGTAATCTCGTTCCGGCTCAACCAGACAACGTTTTCGATATCCGGATCAATGGTGGCCTTGTCATCCCGGTGTCCTACGTTGGCGCTGAAGCAGAAGCGATAGTACATATTGCCGTTGGGGGCCTTGAAGGTGTATATCCCGATCAGCTCACCCAGATTTACGTGGTATCCGGTTTCTTCCAGGGTTTCGCGGAGTGCTGCAGCGAAAACGCTTTCATCCTGGTCAACGTGCCCTGCGGGCTGGTTGATCACAAGTTTGCCGTCACTGAATTCCTCCACCATCAGGAAGCGTCCGGCGTCTTCCACAATAGTGGCAACAGTGGCATTGGGTTTCCAGGTCATTTAAGCCTCTCGCTCTGGCTTGGGATTACCGAGGGGCGGATTGTACCGAAAATTGAACGCAGGCCCAACATTTGCCTTGCTGAGAGCAGGGCATAGCAGTTGGGCCTGCAGATCAGTGGGTTCTGAGTGTTCAGGCGGCTCTGGAGCCGGCGTAGGGGTTCAGGTCCCGGTGGAGCAGGGTTTCGAAGTAGTTGGTCAGAGGCAGCATTTCCTTGTGATCGAGCACTTTGAAAATCCTGCGGATGACCGAATTCGTACCTTTCTGGGCGGTATTGATCCCCACATCGGCGGTTTTCCGGGTGAGCTTGCCCAGCTGGATCATGCCCACCGGCTGGTGATAATAGGCATCAATACCCGCATCTATCAGGCGGTAGAGCGCCCGGACAATGTCTTCACGGTAGGTATCTACATTGCTGTTGGCACGAACCTCTTCCAGTAACTCAATAGCCAGGTCATGGAGTTCGGCAGTCAAGGGGAAGGTCACATAGTGATGGCCGTTTTCGTCTGCCGTCAGCAGGGATTTCATGTAATGCGCCATTTTCTGAAGCTCGCTTTCCGGCGCCCGGGTAATCACCTTGCGGATCACCAGATGAACTCCTTTCATGACGGCGTTAATACCGGCATCAGCGGCTTTGCGAATCACCGGTGAAATCTCGATAAGATCCCTGGGCTTGTTGTAATAGGCCTCAAGGCCGGTATCCGTGATTTCTACCAGGTTGGCGGCAATGTCTTCCACCAGCTTGCGGTTGATATCACCGGCGATGACCTGGTCGATATGCTGACCGGCCTGCTCATAAAGCGCCTGGGGTATGCGAAAACCGAAAAATTGCGTTTGATCGGTCATAACCTCTCTCCCTCTTGTTTGCTGCGGTTTAGTGTCGTTGTAATCTGCAGTGAGCGCTTAAGGCAAAACGGGGCGGCCGTGATGGGGTGGACGTGTTACCACCGTTTGGGTACCCCTAAATTATCTAGTTATTGGCGTGTTATGGTTCGTTTTAGTGATTCGCGCCTGATAATATGACAAGCGCACTGGAATCTACCAGTTAAGATATGTAACCGCAAACCAGGAGAAACAGATGTCGGATTTCACCCATGTGGATGCCTCGGGCGATGCCAATATGGTGGACGTATCCAGTAAAAACGATACGGTGCGGATTGCCCTTGCCGAAGCCGTGGTGACCATGAAACCGGAAACCCTGCAAATGATATTGGCCGGTGACCATGATAAAGGCGATGTGTTCGCCGTGGCACGCATCGCCGGCATTCAGGCGGCCAAGAAGACCTCGGATCTGATTCCCTTGTGCCACCCGTTAATGCTGACCTCGGTGAAGGTTGAGCTGGTGGCTGAACCTGAGTCGTCCAGTGTGCGGATAACATCAAGATGCAAGCTGAGTGGTAAAACCGGCGTGGAAATGGAGGCGTTAACAGCTGCTTCCGTTTCGGCCCTGACCCTTTATGACATGTGCAAAGCCGTGGATAAAGGGATGGAAATTACCCGGGTGCGGCTGTTGGAAAAGCAGGGTGGTAAAAGCGGTGAATGGAAGGCGGAATCATGATTAATGTGCAGTTTTTTGCCAGCATCCGGGAAGCTGTTGGCACCGACAGGCAGGCAGTGAACGCGAGCGGCATTCAAAACATTGGTGATCTGGTTGATCGGCTGTGTCAGGACAATCCTCAATGGGAGGAGATCCTGAAAAACGAGCGAGTGCTGGTGGCCCTGAATCAGGAAATGACCAATCTTGGTGCGCGGGTCATTGATGGCGACGAGGTGGCGCTGTTCCCTCCGGTGACGGGAGGCTGACATGGAGCAATGGGTAGAAGTGCAACCAGCCCCGATCGATGTCGTTGCCTGCGAGGCCAGAGTTGCCCGGGCCTCGGACAAGGTGGGTGCTACGGTCAGTTTCAGCGGTCTGGTCAGGGACTTTAATGATCAGGGTAATATTCTGGGCCTTGAGCTGGAACACTACCCGGGTATGACCGAAAAATCCCTGCAAGGAATAGTGGCTGAGGCGGCCAGCCGCTGGCAGCTGATTGCGGTGAGTGTGGTGCACCGCGTGGGCAAGATCCTGAACGGCGAAGTGATTGTCCACGTGAGTGTCGCCAGTCGTCATCGCCGCGAAGCCTTCGAAGCCTGTGAATTTATCATGGACTTTCTCAAGACCCAGGCGCCCTTCTGGAAGAAGGAGCTCACTGAAGAGGGGGGGGCGTGGGTTGAGGCTAAGGCGACCGACGCCGCCGCCCGCGGGCGCTGGGAGTAGATTTGCCTTTGTGAGGTGCACCCCGGAAGGTCTTTCCTGCGCCCTGTTTAACCGAACGCTGTCTTCCCGGTGCCTGGCCTTCCTGTTTTCGTTCCTGGCCTCTGAGGCTCAGACGTTTTTCCAGATCCGGCGACAAGCCGGCAAACTGCCATTCACCCGTATCAAGCTGGCTGAGACTCCAGGGGCCCACCGCGGTACGTATCAATCGCAACGTGGGGAACCCCACCGCGGCCGTCATCCGCCGTACCTGTCGGTTTTTACCTTCGCTGATAGTGAGTTCAAGCCAGCTGGTGGGAATCATTTTCCGCTCTCTGACAGGTGGCTGTCGTGGCCAGAGCCACTGGGGTTCTTCCATGCCCCGCGCCCTGGCGGGTTTGGTCAGTCCGTCTTTTAGCTCCACACCCTTTTCCAGGGAAGCGATCGCTTCAGGGCTGATGTCACCTTCTACCTGTACCGCATAGGTTTTGGTCATTTTGTGCTTTGGCTGGGAAATCAGCGATTGCAGGCTACCATTATTACTGAGAATCAGCAGGCCTTCGGAATCGTAATCCAGGCGCCCGCAGGGGTAAAAGCCCTTCTCGCTGATGTAATTTGCCAGGGTGGTTTTCTCTTCATGGGGGGAAAACTGGCACAAAACCCGGAAGGGTTTGTTGAATAAAATCACCTGCGTCATCACCTAGTCCGAATGGGTGTATGTGCTTGATAATTGAGCGGTTATACCAAATAAGTTGAGGCGTTGCAGCCCGCATTCGGGTATAATTCGCGAACCTAAATACCATTTTATTTGAATAGGGAGTACAAAACGACATGGGGTACCAAAAGATTCGGGTTCCCGCGGATGGTGACAAAATCACCGTGAATGCGGACCTTTCCCTCAATGTCCCTAACCATCCGATCATTCCTTACATTGAGGGTGACGGAATAGGTGTCGACATTACACCAGTTATGCTGAAAGTAACTGATGCGGCAATTGAAAAAGCCTATGGCAACAAACGGGCAATTTCCTGGATGGAAGTTTACTGCGGTGAGAAATCCACCAAGGTGTATGGCCCGGACGAGTGGTTGCCAGAGGAAACCCTGGAAGCTCTGCGCGAATTCATCGTGGGCATAAAAGGCCCGCTCACCACTCCGGTTGGTGGGGGAATTCGTTCTCTGAATGTGGCGCTTCGTCAGGAACTGGACCTGTATGTGTGTCAGCGTCCGGTACGCTGGTTCCGTGGTGTTCCCAGCCCGGTAACTTGCCCGGAAAAAACCGACATGGTGATTTTCCGTGAAAACTCCGAGGATATTTACGCCGGTATCGAGTGGCAGGCTGACAGCGAAGACGCCAAGAAGGTTATCAAGTTCCTGCAGGAAGAAATGGGTGTTACAAAAATCCGCTTCCCCGAAGGTTGCGGTATCGGTATCAAGCCGGTATCCAAGGAAGGTACCCAGCGTCTGGTGCGCAAAGCCATCCAGTACGCCATCGATAACGACAAAGATTCAGTTACCCTGGTGCACAAGGGTAACATCATGAAATACACAGAAGGTGCCTTCAAGGATTGGGGTTATGAGCTGGCGGGCGAGCGCTTTGGCGCCGAGCTGCTGGACGGCGGTCCCTGGATGAAATTCCAGAATCCCAAAACAGGCAAAGACATTATCGTCAAGGATGTCATTGCAGATGCCTTCCTGCAGCAGATTCTGATGCGTCCCGATGAGTATAGTGTCATTGCCACTCTGAACCTGAATGGCGACTACATTTCTGATGCCCTGGCTGCCGAAGTAGGTGGTATCGGTATTGCACCTGGTGCCAACATTGGTGGCAGTGTGTCCCTGTTCGAGGCAACCCACGGTACCGCGCCCAAGTATGCCGGGCAGGACAAGGTTAACCCCGGGTCGCTGGTACTGTCTGCAGAAATGATGCTCCGCCATATGGGTTGGACGGAAGCCGCAGATCTGGTGATCACTGGTATGCAGGGTGCTATCGAAGCGAAAACGGTAACTTATGACTTTGAACGGCTGATGCCGGATGCAACGCTGTTGCGTTGTTCAGAGTTTGGAGATGCCATCATCAGCCATATGGGTGACTGATTCATACTTAACGGTCTGATGACAAAAAGCCCAGCCCAAAAAGCTGGGCTTTTTTGTGGGCGATCGAAAAAGCCGGGGTAAAGAAACCCAGTAGAGTCAAAAGCTTGTAAATGGCGGGTTGAAAAGTCAGGCGCAAGGGCGGGGGTGCAGCAGAACGAGTTATCCTGCGCATAGGAGGGGAAGTCAGTCTGGACTTGCCAGATCAGGCACCAACTCATGCACTAGTTCAGGCACGAGGAGTATCCCTGGTAAGCTCCAGTACTGGCAGGCGTTTTTATGAGCCGCTATTCACCATCCACAGACTAAAAGCCTGCGGTTAGTGAGACGGCTCTTGCCGAAGCTTTAAAGGTTCAGGCAGATTCTCTTTGCAGAGTCACTTCGTCCGAATAAGACGATTCGTGACTCTCGCTGACCTGCTCTTCGCTGCTTGCTTCAGCTGCTTTCTCGGTGGTTGTGTCGCTGGTAATACCTATATTGACAGCGTGTAAACCCTTTGGCGCCTCGCGTACGTCATAAGTTACCGACTGTCCCGCTTTAAGACTCTTGTAACCGTCCATGCAAATATAGGAATAGTGGACAAATAGGTCATCGCCACCGCCGTCTGGGCGAATAAAACCGTATCCCTTAGCGTTGTTGAACCACTTCACTTTCCCGGTTGCCATAGCATCAAGTCCTTCTTTTGGGACTACCTCATGTCAGACTGGTAGCCTTATTGTGATTGTTATTATTTTATGTAGTAATAGTTGTCTCCAGCGGGTCGGAAAGTAGAGTCAATCAAACAGCTGTTTGGTTGTATTCTGTCTTTGCATCCCCATCTAGAGATAGGGTGTCTACATAGACTAAAATGGCACTCTGCTCCGAGCCGCCTAAACAGAATGTCTGCTATTAGAATCTATTAGTCAAGGGTTTTTGGGGCCTTTAACTCAGGGGCAGGACAAAAAATTTTATATTATTCACAGAAAATCTGTTTAACTGTAATTTTATGAACTCTGGTTATGAGTAAAACCATGAAAGTTAATCTAACATTAATCTATATGGGGAGTGACAAACCGGAAACTCCCGATGTAGATCCGGATGGTGTAGTGGTAGCTGAGGAGTCCGATGCGGACATAGCGCCACCGCCGATGTTCCAGATAGTCATGCTGGATGATGACTATACCCCGATGGAATTTGTTGTCGATGTGCTGCAACTGTTTTTCGGAATGAACCGGGAAAAAGCAACGCAGATCATGTTGACTGTTCATACCCAGGGCAAAGCTCCCTGTGGAGTTTTTACAAGAGATGTGGCGGAAACAAAAGCTGCGCAAGTGGTCCAATACGCGCGGGAAAATCAACATCCTTTGATGTGCGAGGTTGAAAAGCTCTAGATTGACCCGACTAACAAGTAGGATCCATTTTTGGAAGGTATGAGAAGATGTTAAGCAAAGACTTAGAAGTAACGCTTAATCTGGCGTTCCGGGATGCTCGGGCAAAGCGTCACGAATATATGACGGTAGAGCATTTGTTGTTAGCGCTTCTTGACAACGAATCCGCTTCCATGGTGCTGAAAGCCTGTGGCACCAATCTTGACGAATTGCGCCAGGACCTGGTGAATTTTGTGGATGAAACAACGCCACTCATTCCAAGTTCCGATTCAGAGCGTGAAACCCAGCCGACACTGGGGTTTCAGCGCGTACTGCAGCGGGCTGTGTTCCATGTTCAGTCATCCGGTAAAAAAGAAGTGACCGGTGCGAACGTGCTTGTTGCTATATTTAGTGAGCAGGAAAGTCAGGCAGTTTATTTCCTGAAGAAACAAAGTGTCGCGCGCATTGATGTGGTTAACTATATCGCTCACGGCATTTCCAAAATTGATGAAGCTCAGGACGCTGCGCCTGAGTCGCACCAGGAAATGCATGAGGATGATCAGGCGCCTGAAGCGACCGGCAAGAGCCCGCTGGAAGCTTATGCCACTAACCTCAATGAGCAGGCTAAAGTTGGCAGAATTGATCCGCTGGTAGGTCGTGACGACGAAGTGGAAAGAACTGTCCAGATTCTTTGCCGCCGGCGCAAAAACAATCCGTTGCTGGTGGGTGAGCCCGGCGTCGGTAAAACAGCGATTGCAGAAGGCCTGGCCAAACTGATCGTAGAAGAGAAGGTGCCGGAAGCGATTTCTGAAAGCACGGTTTATTCTCTGGATCTGGGTGCGTTGCTTGCGGGTACCAAATATCGCGGCGACTTTGAAAAGCGTTTCAAGGCCTTGCTGGCTGAACTGAAAAAAGAAGAGCACTCCATACTCTTTATTGATGAGATCCACACCATTATCGGTGCCGGTGCGGCTTCTGGTGGTGTAATGGATGCATCCAACCTGTTAAAGCCATTGCTGGCTTCCGGTGAAATCAAATGTATCGGTTCAACAACTTTCCAGGAATACCGTGGTATTTTTGAAAAGGATCGCGCACTGGCACGACGCTTCCAGAAAATCGATGTGCCCGAGCCGAGCGTGGATGACACTTATGAGATCCTCAAAGGGCTTAAATCCCGCTTCGAAGAGCATCACGATCTTCGCTATACCAACACTGCGTTACGTGCAGCGGCAGAGTTGTCTGCCCGTTACATTAACGACCGCCACCTGCCCGACAAGGCCATTGATGTGATGGACGAAGTGGGTGCCTATCAGCGTCTGTTGCCGGTCAGCAAACGTAAAAAAGTGATTGGCGTTAACGATATTGAATCTATCGTTGCGAAGATGGCGCGGATACCGCCGAAAACCGTATCTTCCAGCGATAAGGAAGCCCTGCGTAATCTGGAAGATGAACTTAAAATGGTGGTGCTTGGCCAGGACGAGGCTATCGATGCCTTATCCAACGCCATCAAATTGTCCCGGGCGGGTCTGGGGCATCCGGATCGCCCCATCGGTAGTTTCCTGTTTGCAGGGCCTACCGGTGTCGGTAAAACAGAAGTCAGCCGTCAACTGGCTAATGTGATGGGTATGGAACTGCTGCGCTTTGATATGTCCGAATATATGGAGCGCCATACGGTTTCCCGTCTGATTGGTGCGCCTCCCGGCTATGTGGGATTTGATCAGGGTGGCTTGTTGACCGAGGCCGTGACCAAAACCCCGCACTGTGTGCTGCTGCTGGATGAGATTGAAAAGGCTCACCCCGAAGTGTTCAACCTGCTACTGCAGGTGATGGACCACGGCACCCTGACTGATAACAACGGGCGTAAAGCGGATTTCCGTAATGTGATTCTGATTATGACCACCAATGCCGGTGCAGAAGTCATGAGTCGCGCGTCTATCGGCTTTACCAAGCAGGATCACGCCACCGATGGTATGGAAGCGATCAAGCGGCTGTTTACACCGGAATTCCGCAACCGCCTGGATGCCATTATCCAGTTCAAAAACCTGGATACGGATGTTATCAAAGGCGTGGTGGACAAGTTTCTTATTGAACTGCAGGCCCAGCTGGATGATAAAAAAGTGCAGCTGGATGTGGATGACACCGCAAGAGAATGGTTTGCCCGTAAAGGTTATGATAAGGAAATGGGAGCCCGCCCAATGAGCCGGCTGATTCAGGATATTCTCAAGAAGCCGTTAGCGGAGGAGATTCTGTTCGGTGGTCTGGCGGAAAAGGGTGGTACTGTCCATATCCGCAAAAAGGACGAAAACGACGAGCTGGAGCTGGATATCGAGCCTTCCTGATCAGGAAGGCTTCAGCCTGGCACATTAGTGAGCCAACAAAAAAAACGAGCGAATATTCGCTCGTTTTTTTATTTTCAGATCAGGAATGGCTTAACGCACGCGGTAGGTGATGCGTCCTTTAGACAGGTCGTAAGGGGTCATTTCAACTTTCACTTTGTCTCCGGTCAGTATGCGTATGTAGTTCTTGCGCATTTTTCCGGAAATGTGAGCAGTCACAACATGACCGTTTTCCAGTTCCACACGGAACATGGTGTTGGGCAGGGTTTCTACCACTACACCTTCCATTTCAATGGAATCTTCTTTCGCCATTCAGTAAACACCTCGTATTCTTTCTGAAGCTCCACATAACCTATTGATTAAACGGTATAAAGGGTTAGTGGACTCAAAATCAGGGCAGAATTTTGCACGAAAACCGGTTGAGAAGCAAAAGAATGTCACAAAAAAATGTAACTCATTGAAATTTTGGGGTTATTCTGGAGCCCACTGGCGAAGCTTGGCCAGCAGGTCTTCCAGGTTGATGGGTTTTGCCAGATGATCGTCCATTCCGGACTCAATACACTTGCTCTGGTGTTCCGGCAGCGCATGCGCCGTCAGCGCGATAATGGGTACGTGTTGATCAGGCTTGAGCGCCTCTGTTTCCCGGATTTTGCGGGTGGCTGTGTAGCCATCCATATCCGGCATTTCGCAATCCATGAATATCAGGTCCGGTGTTTCCTGATCCCGGAACAACTCCAGGGCTTCCGCACCATTATTGGCAATCACTGGCTTGATACCGAACTTGCCCAGCAAGCCTTTGATCACTATCTGGTTCACTTTGTTGTCTTCTGCCACCAGAACCCGCAAATCCGGACGTTTTTCGAAGCGCAATGCCGGGAGGTCTGTCTCGGTCGGGATTTTGTCCTGATTCAGGCTGTCGCCCTTGTTTGCCACCGTGGCTTTGATGGAAAACCAGAAGGTTGAGCCGCGATTTTCCTTGCTGATGACACCAATTTCACCACCCATGAGTTCAGCAAGCTGTTTGGATATGGCGAGCCCCAGACCGGTGCCGCCGTATTTGCGGGTGGTGGAACCATCGGCCTGGTGAAACGACTGAAACAGTTTTTGCTGCTGTGCTTCGCTGATACCGATACCGGAATCTATGATGCGAAATAATAACTCCACTTCGCCATGCCGTAATTCCTTCAGGTCCACGCTCAGGGTAACGGAACCATGTTCGGTGAATTTGAAGGCATTTCCCAGAAGATTCAGGATAATCTGGCGGAGGCGGGTGGGGTCACCGCATAGGTTGTCGGGAACCTGCTCGCCCACCTGGCACAGGAGCACGATCTTTTTCTGTTCGGCAGCCACCGTAAAAATGGAAACGCATTCCTGCATTAACCTGCCGAGTGAAAAGTTGACGCATTCAAGCTCAAGCTTGCCGGCTTCGATCTTGGAATAATCCAGGATATCGTTGATGACCCCGAGCAGGGCCTGGCCGGAATTATGAATGGTTTCCACATAGTGCTGCTGAGTGTCGTCAAGGCGGGTATCTTTTAACACCTGTGCCAGGCCGATAACGCCGTTCATGGGGGTGCGTATTTCGTGACTCATTTTTGCCAGGAATTCGCTCTTGGCCCGGCTTTCAGCCAGTGCTTCTATTTTAGCCTGGTCCGAGGCAAGTCGCTGGCGACGTAGTTCGTTGATGTTGCTGCCCAGGGCAACGGACAGCAGCACCTGTTGGGCAATAAACGCCAGCTTCATCCCAAAGAGCGACAGAATCAGAATATCCACCACGCCAAAGGCATTCAGTGCCACCAGCAGAACCATCAACAGAAACACCGACCATGAGAGTACAAAGAACCGGGCAGAGTGGTAGCCTTGCTTCATCCGAACCAGTCCGGCGCCCATAACAAAAGGCATGGTCAGTAAACCGCCTGCCGACAGCAACCTGGCATTGAGCGATTCGGGAAGAATCACCAGCGCCGGAATCAGGGCAAGATCAATGGCTCCCACGATCAGCAATAATCTGCCCATTGTCGAGCGGGCGGAAAGATCAAGAAAATAAAAGGTGAACAGGCAGCCGGATGCCATGGCAAGGTTGGCAAACACATTTACAGACTGGCTTTGCCACCAGAGGGCGTCGGGCCACCACTGATAGCTGATGCCGTCCATGGTATAAAAAAACAGGGAAACCGAAAGCACATGAATGACATAAAAAAGATACGCGTGCTGCCGTGTTGTGGAATACAGAAACAGGTTGTACGCGGTTAACCCGGCGGACACGCCGTAGAAAATGCCCATCAGCAGCAGAGCGAGGTAACGGTTTTCAATAAAGCTGTCTGCAGTGTTAATAAATACCGGCAGATTGTAGGTGCTGGTGGTGTCCACACGAAAATACAGGGTTTGCTGTCTGCCGGGGCCAAGCAGTTCGCGGTAGGTGTAGTCGAAAGTGTCCAGCGGGCGGGCATGGTACGGGTACTGATCACCAAATTGATAATGCGTGACTTCGCCGTTTTCCTTGACGAGGAAGGCATCGATATGATCGGTCAGCGAGTATTGAAACGTCAGATAGTATTCGATGGTGTCGGCGGTTTCGTTATTCAGTTTGGTGCGAAACCAGCAAGCCTTGTCAAAGTACCCGAAATGAATCTTGTCAGATGTCAGAGGCCGGTATTCCAGTGTTAGCGCATCATCAAATGCGGGATACAACCCGGTGTCAAAGCAGTGATGTTCAAGATGACGGCCGATCTCATAATTGTAAATGGATTCGTTTAGCTGGACCGGAGCAGGTGAGTCCGTGGAATTATCCGCTTTGCCCGGCAATGGCAGGCACAGTGTCAGAAACAATGTAGCAATAAGAAGAAGCCCCAAAATGACAGCTCGGGAATTAAGGGCTTCGTCAGGCCAGTGTGGAGTTCGTCCTCGGTGCAACGGGGGTCAGCTTATTTCACGTTTACCCAATGATTGTTCACGAACATTTCCAGTGGGCGATATTCAGTTTTGTAGTTCATCTTCTGGCATTCCTTGATCCAGTAGCCGAGATAAACCGCCGGTAAATTCATTCGCTGGGCTTCGCTGATCTGGTGCAGCACGCCAAGCACGCCCAGGCTGCGTCTGGTTTCATCCACATCATAGTAGGTATAAACCGCAGATATACCGTTCACCATGATGTCGGAAACTGCTACAGCGAGCAGGCGCTCGCCACAACGGAATTCGTAAAATACGGTGTTGCCCCATTCGCTCAGCAGGAACGACTCATACTGGTCGGGGGTCGGCGGATACATATCACCATCCGAGTGCTTGTGGGCAATGTATTTTGCGTAGAGTTCGTAATGCTCATCGTGATATGCCGCCGGCATCTGCCTGACGGTCAGATCACTGTTGCGTTTGATCACCCGGCGCTGTTTGCGTGATGGCTCGAATTCCCGCACCGGGATTCGCACGGGGATACAGGCCGAGCATTGTTTGCAGTGGGGGCGGTACAGATAGTTGCCACTGCGACGAAACCCCAGCTCGGACAGGTCGCTGTACAGGTCGCGATCCAGGTTGGCTTTGGGGTCTGCAAACAGGGTGATCGCGTCTTGTCTGGGCAAGTAACTGCATTTATGAAGCGGCGTTACAAAAAACTTAACGGCGGATAAATCTGTCATGCAAAAAACACCTGCTCACTCTCTCTGCCTCGTGGCTGTCTTAGCCGTTTTTCTTGTTATTCTGTCTACAAAGTATTAGCGCTTTTTGGCGGTTCTGCAACGGCTGTTTGGGTTAGATTTCATGGTCAAAACAGCTGCCCCCAGTTACCCCGGTATTCACTGTAGGGTGGGCTTTCCGGGATATTGGCCTCCAGTGCCTGTTTAAAGCGCTTGCGGGGTATTTCCACGGCACCTAATGAAAGTAGGTGATGATTGGTAACCTGGCAATCAATCATGGGAAAACCCAGGCGCTGACAATGCTTTACCAGGGCAACAAACGCCACTTTGGAGGCGTTGCTCACCGCAGAATACATGGATTCGCCAAAAAACAGCCTTCCCAGCGAAACGCCGTACAGGCCGCCCACCAGTTCGCCATCCTGCCAGCACTCTACGGAATGAGCGTAGCCCTGATGGTGAAGCCGGCAATAAGCGGTCAGCATGTCTTCGGTTATCCAGGTGCCCTCGCTGTAGCTTCGGGGAGCTGCGCAGGCCTCAACGACCTCTCTGAACGCCGTGTCCATGCGGATCTCGAACAGATCCCGGTTAATCAGTTTGCGCAGGGTGCGCGATGGTTTGTAATCAGCGGTATAAACAACACAGCGGGGATCCGGGCTCCACCACAAAATAGGCTGGCCTTCTTCATACCAGGGAAATATGCCTTTGCGGTAGGCTTGCAACAGGCGCTCGGCGCTAAGGTCTCCGCCGGCTGCCAGCAGACCGTCGGGCTCGTCCAGTGCCAGTTCAATGGGAGGGAAGAGCAGGGAATCAGCGTGTAGCAGTGGAATGGTTGCCATGTAGTCCCTGGCAGGGGGCGTTAACGCGCCCCCTTGAAGATGAATTGCTGGTGGATGAAGTTATCAGATGTCGTCCAGGAATTTCTCGGCATCCAGTGCGGCCATACAGCCAAATCCGGCAGAAGTAATGGCCTGACGGTAAACCTGATCGGTTACATCGCCGGCGGCAAATACGCCGGGCACGCTGGTGGCGGTGGCATTGCCTTCCAGGCCGCTCTTGATAATCAGGTAGCCGTTGTTCATTTCCAGCTGGCCTTCAAACAGGCTGGTGTTGGGCGTGTGGCCGATGGCAATAAACACGCCTTGCAGGTCGATATCCTTGGTTTCACCGGTTTCGGTATTGCGGATACGCATGCCGGTAACGCCCATATCGTCACCCAGAACTTCGTCCAGGGTGTGGTTCCATTCCATGGTGACGTTGCCGTTTTCCGCTTTCTCAAGCAAGCGGTCCTGCAGGATCTTTTCGGCGCGTAGTTGATCACGACGATGCACAACCACTACCTCTTTGGCTATGTTGGACAGGTAGAGCGCCTCTTCAACAGCGGTGTTACCGCCACCGATGACAGCGACTTTCTGGTTGCGATAGAAAAAACCGTCACAGGTTGCGCAGGCGCTCACCCCTTTACCCATAAAAGCCTGCTCTGATTCCAGGCCCAGGTATTTGGCGGACGCGCCGGTAGAAATAATCATGGCGTCGCAGGTGTATTCGCCGGAGTCTCCGGTGAGCCGGAACGGGCGGTTTTGCAGATCCACTTTATTGATGTGGTCAAACAGCACTTCGGTATCAAAGCGCTCTGCGTGCTTTTTCATGCGCTCCATCAGGTCCGGCCCCTGCAGGCCTTCCACGTCGCCGGGCCAGTTATCAACGTCTGTGGTGGTGGTGAGCTGACCGCCGGGCTGTATCCCTGTAATAACCACCGGGTTAAGGTTGGCCCGTGCGGCATAAACGGCGGCGGTGTAGCCGGCCGGTCCGGAACCCAGGATGATCAGTTTGGAATGCTTTACTTCGCTCATGAAAATATCTTCTCTCGACGACGGTTGGTGGCAGGAAAAACTTTCGCAAAGTTAAACGGATTGTATGGCTTTTTGCAAATAGTTCGTCTAAATCATGGAGATAGTCTGCTTCAATAAGTATCGTTGCCGCAGCCTGGATTCCGGGCTGTCAGTAAGGCTGCAAGTCAGGCTTTCAGTAAGGAGAGTCGGGAGGTATTGTGAAAGTAGGTATTCCCAGAGAAATAAAGCCGCGGGAAGGGCGGGTAGGATTGGTGCCCCATGCCGTGGCCGACCTGGTGCATCATGGCCATGAGGTGTTCGTACAGGCCGATGCCGGGGCTTTCAGCGGCTTCAGTGACGATGACTATCGTCAGGCCGGAGCCAGTATTTGTGACGACGCAGAGTCCCTTTATCGAAATGGTGAACTGATTATCAAGGTGAAAGAGCCAGTGGCGGGTGATTTGCGCTTTTTGCGCCAGGATCACCTGTTGTTCTGTTATTTGCATCTGGCGCCGAATCGGGCGCTGACCGAGTCTTTGCTCAAGATCGGGCTCACGGCGGTTGCCTTCGAGACGGTGGATGAAAATGGCCATCTTCCCCTGTTAAAGCCCATGAGCCAGATCGCCGGCCGGGTGGCCATTGATGCCGGGTCCCATTACCTTCATCAATCCATGGGCGGCCGTGGGGTGCTCCTGGGGGGCGTTGCCGGCACGGAGCGTGGTCATGTGGTGGTGGTTGGCGGTGGTGTGGCCGGCGGATCGGCGGCCGCCACCGCTGCAGGCATGGGCGCACTGGTAACCGTATTCGATCAGCGGCTGGATGCCCTGGATCGGGCAACCGCCCTGGGCCCCAATGTCACCGGGCAATACGCCTACCGGGAAAGCATTGCAGAAGCCCTGAAAACCGCGGATCTGGTGGTAGGGGCCGTGCTGATCCCGGGGGCAAAAGCGCCCCGTGTTATCAGTCGGGAAATGGTGCAGTCCATGCCGGATAAAAGCCTCATTGTGGATATTTCCATTGATCAGGGAGGCTGCGTGGAAACCATGAAACCCACCAGTTACGATGACCCGGTTTTTGAGGCGGAAGGTGTGTTACACATGGGCGTGACCAATATGCCGGGTGCCGTTCCCCGAACCGCGTCTCAGGCGCTTTCCGGCGCGATTTTGCCCTACGCCTTACAGTTGGCAGCGGGTGAACTGGAGCAGAGCAGGGCCCTGGGGGCCGGGGTGAACGTTCGGGCCGGAAAGCTGGTGCACCCGGCGCTTATCGACTGCTTCGGGCCCTGAGATTAACCGGATAAAGCTTGTGCCTGTCCTGCTTCAGCAGAAAATGTTAACTTAGCCTCATATCTTAAGAAGTTGCTGGTTGTTTTGTGTGCAATTGCTTGAAATTACGCTAAAATCGAAGCAATAACAAAGCCGCGTATCCCGCTTGCCTTCAGGTTGCTGACGCAGATGGGGTTGAGGCATTCAGAACAGAGTCAGTATTCCCTGCGGGCCAGGGTTGGAGTGAATTTTCCGGATGGCGACCAAAAAGGAACAAATGCAGGTACAGGAACCCCTGTGGTCTGAGCACATGTCGCGGGGCCTGAAAGAGGGCGCCATGATCGTGCTCTTTTTCCTGTCTATCTATCTGCTGGTGGCGCTCTTTACGTTTGACCCCGGTGATCCCGGCTGGACCCATATCGGCGACTCCGGCAAGGTGCACAACGCCGGTGGGCCCACGGGCGCCTGGTTTGCCGATGTGCTGATGTCCCTGTTCGGCTATCTGGCCTTTCTGTTTCCCGTGTTGATTGCCTACCGTGCCTGGCTGGTATTTCGCGATAAAACCCATAATGGCATCAACTGGCCCATGCTGGGTTTGAGAACCCTGGGTTTTCTGATGACCATGCTGGCCGCCACCGGGCTTGCCTACCTCCACTTTGATGTTGCTGCCGGTTCATTGCCTGCCATTGATTCCTCAGGGCGTAATCCGGCCGGGGGCATTATCGGGATTGAGCTGGGCCGCACCGCGCTTTCCAATCTGAACGAACTGGGTTCCACCTTGTTGTTTCTGGCTATGTTCCTTATTGGCCTTACTATTTTTGCGGGCGTCTCCTGGATCAAGGTGATGGACAACACCGGCAAACTGACTCTGGATTTTGTTGCCTGGTTGCTGACGCTGAAGGAAAAGTGGCAGAACACGGCAGACGAGCGGGCCCGCAAAAAGGAACTGAAAGTTCAGCAAAAGCAGATTGAATCGGTACAAAAGGCCCGCGAAGTCGCGCTCAAGAAAGAAAAGGTAAAACAGGAAAAACGCACACCACCAAAAATCGAAAAAGCCGAGAAAAAGGTGGAGCGCAGCAAGCGCGCCGAGAAAGAGCGCCAGGCCAGTTTATTTGATAATCCTGTGGTGGGCGAATTGCCGTCCACCGCGTTGCTGGACGCTGCAGATTCGAACCAGAACAAGGGCTTTTCCCAGGAGACCCTGGAAGGCATGTCGCGCCTGCTGGAGCTCAAATTGCGTGACTTCGGCGTTGAGGCCGAAGTGGAAAACGTCATGCCCGGTCCGGTGGTTACCCGCTTTGAGATTCAACCCGCCCCCGGGGTGAAGGTCAGCCGTATTACCAACCTGGCGAAGGACCTGGCCCGGTCTCTGGCAGTGATCAGTGTGCGTGTCGTTGAGGTTATTCCCGGTAAAACCGTGGTGGGGATTGAGATTCCCAACGAAGATCGGGAAATCATTCGCCTGAGCGAAGTTATTGCGTCCGAAACCTATGAAAAGGTGGGATCACCTCTGGCCCTGGCATTGGGCAAGGATATCTCCGGCCAGCCAGTGGTAGCCGATCTGGCCAAAATGCCGCATCTATTGGTGGCTGGTACCACCGGTTCCGGTAAATCCGTAGGCCTGAATGCCATGCTGTTGAGCATGCTCTTCAAGGCAACGCCGGACGAACTTCGGTTGATCATGATTGACCCGAAAATGCTGGAGTTATCGGTTTATGATGATATTCCCCACCTGTTGACACCGGTAGTAACGGACATGAAAGAAGCCGCCAACTCGTTGCGCTGGTCTGTAGCCGAAATGGAGCGCCGTTACCGGCTGATGGCGGCTATGGGTGTACGTAACATTGCCGGCTATAACCGCAAGGTACGGGACGCCATCAAGAAAGGCGAACCCATCAAAAACCCGCTGCACCAGCCTACGGATGATGAGCCTGAGGGCGAAGAATTACAGGAGCTGCCGTTTATTGTGGTGGTGGTGGACGAATTTGCCGACATGATGATGATAGTCGGTAAAAAAGTGGAAGAGCTGATTGCCAGGATAGCGCAGAAAGCCCGGGCCGCCGGGATCCACCTGATACTGGCCACACAGCGCCCGTCGGTGGATGTGATAACGGGCCTGATCAAGGCCAATGTGCCGTCGCGGATTGCCTTCCAGGTGTCGTCGAAAGTGGATTCCCGGACCATTCTGGATCAGGGGGGAGCGGAGCAGCTGCTGGGGCATGGGGATATGTTGTTCCTGCCGCCCGGCACCAGCTTGCCCAACCGGGTTCACGGGGCCTTTGTGGATGACGATGAGGTGCATCGGGTATGCGACGACTGGCGTCGCCGTGGCCAGCCCAATTATCTGGAAGATATTCTCGAAGGAAGTCACGAATCCTCGTTCCTGCCGCAGGAAAAAGGCGAGGGTGGCGATGGCGATGACGAATCAGATCCGCTATACGACGAGGCAGTGGCGTTTGTGACCGAATCCCGGCGTGCCTCCATCTCGTCGGTGCAGCGTAAACTGAAGATCGGTTATAACCGTGCCGCCCGCATGATCGAAACCATGGAAGCCGCCGGTATTGTTTCCGAAATGCAGAGCAACGGCCAGCGTGAGGTGATTGCTCCGCCGCCGCCTAAATAGTTTCCGGGATCCTGTACCACCGGCTCAGGTTCCCATAATCCGTTTTGCAAACGTATAATTCCGTAAAATCACTGAACGCTGTCATGATTTGCCGTTCCAAGTGACACACTCTCAAAGGAAGGATCAGTTTTACCGATGAAGCTCCCCCGAATTCCACATGCAAATCCCTACCAGTGGTTAAGAAAACTCGTTTTTATGATGTTTGCACTTGGCTTAACCCAGGTCGCAGTGGCCGGCGAACATCCTGAGGATGTCGCCACAGCCCGGCTCATCAAATACCTGAGTGCCATGGATTCCATGTCCGCCACCTTTCACCAGTATGTGGAAGATGCCAAAAAGGCGCGTCTTCAGGATGTCACCGGCAAGATCTGGGTGAAGCGCCCCGGCAAATTCCGATGGGATACCAATGAACCCTATCCCCAGTCCATAATCACCAATGGTGATCTGTTATGGATTTATGATGTGGATCTGGAACAGATCACCCAGAAGAAGCTCGATCATCAGGTAGGCAACACGCCGGCGCTGTTGCTCAGCGGTAATCCGCAAACCATTCTTCAGAATTTTCAGATTTCGGCTTACGAGTATGAAGAAACCGGAGAATGGCGTTTCGATTTGACCCCAAAATCGGAAGACGCCCTGTTTGAACTCCTGCGAGTGCATTTTATCAAAGGCACGATTCGCGACATGTATTTGCGTGACAGCCTTGGGCAGACCACCCGCATTGAATTCCAGTCGCCGAAAATAAACGACGATGTGGATGACAAACTGTTTGAATTTGATCCGCCGGAAGGCGTGGACGTGATCAAAGATATGTAAACCGTCTATGAACGATCTGTTTGCCGCCGATGATGACCTGAATTACCAGCCCCTGGCGGCGCGAATGCGGCCGGCAAAGCTGGCGGAATATATTGGTCAGAATCATTTACTGGATTCAGACAAGCCCTTGCGCAAGGCGATTGAATCCGGGCGCATTCATTCCATGATTCTGTGGGGCCCACCCGGCGTGGGTAAAACCACCCTGGCCCGGTTAATGGCCCAATATGTGGATGCCCAGTTTCTTACGGTGTCGGCGGTGCTTTCCGGTGTTAAGGAAATCCGCGAATCGGTTGAACAGGCAAAGCAGGCGCGCTATCAGGGGCGTGCCACAATTCTGTTTGTGGATGAGGTACATCGCTTTAACAAAAGCCAGCAGGATGCGTTTTTACCCTATGTGGAAGACGGCACCTTCGTTTTTATCGGGGCCACCACTGAAAACCCGTCCTTTGAACTGAACAACGCCTTGCTGAGCCGGGCCCGGGTCTATGTGCTGAAGAACCTGGATCAGCAGCAGATCCACACGCTCGTTAATACCGCTTTACAGGATGAGGAGCGCGGCCTGGGCAAGCTTGGCTTGTCCATTTCAGAAACCGCTCTGACTGCCATCACCCATGCCGCTGACGGGGATGCCCGCAGAGCATTGAATTTGCTGGAAGTGGCGAGCGAACTGGCTCAGGCCGAAGAGAGCGCGGAAATCTCGGAAGCCATTCTTGAACAGGCGCTGGGTCACAGTCTGCGTCGTTTTGACAAGGGTGGTGATCTTTTTTACGAACAGATATCAGCGCTTCACAAGGCAGTGCGGGGTTCATCGCCGGATGGGGCGCTTTACTGGTTTGCCCGCATGCTGGAAGCCGGTGTGGACCCTTTATATATAGCCCGCAGAGTGGTGCGCATGGCCAGTGAAGATATCGGTAATGCCGACCCCCGCGCCCTGCAGATTGCCCTTAACGCCTGGGATGTACAGGAGCGGTTAGGCAGCCCGGAAGGGGAGTTGGCCATTGCCCAGGCGGTAGTTTACATGGCGAGCGCCCCCAAAAGTAATGCCGTGTATAAGGCATTCAATCAGGTGATGGCGGATATCCGTCAACAGTCATCCCACGACGTACCCATGCATTTGCGTAATGCACCTACCAGGTTGATGAAATCCCAGGGCTATGGTGGCGAATATCGCTACGCCCATGATTACCCGGAAGCCTACGCCGCAGGCGAAAACTATCTGCCGGAAGCATTGGCAGGCAGTCAATGGTATCAACCGGTTTCCCGTGGGCTGGAACTGAAAATTGGTGAAAAGCTGAAATATTTGCGGCAACTGGATGCCAACAGCAACTGGCAGCGTTACGGGCCGGAGGATAAATCATGAGTCTGTCCCTGCATCAGTTACTCTGGGTTGCCCTGGGAGGCGGCTGTGGCGCCATGGCTCGCTTTGCTATTTCTTCCTGGGTGTACGATCACACCAGCTCCGCGTTCCCCTGGGGTACCTGGGTGGTCAACTTTATCGGTTCCTGCCTGTTCGGGGCGCTCTTTATCCTGATATTCGCCAACCAGCCTCATCGTGAAATGCTGCGCCTGTTGGTGATGGTGGGCTTTCTGGGGGCCTTTACCACCTTTTCCACCTTTTCCTTTGAAACTGTGCGCCTCTTGGAATCCGGTTTGTGGCTGATGGCAGCTGCCAATGTGGCGGCCAGTGTGATCAGCTGCGTGCTGGGTGCCTGGGTTGGTATGGGGGTGGCGCGTTTGTTCTAGCGCGTTCATCTAAAACCAGCCTTACCATTGCCCCCTAACTACGTTAAAATTCCCGCCTTTCAGATATCAAAGATTGATCAATTATTATGCTAGATCCCAAATTAGTTCGAAATCAGCTCGACGACGTTGCCGAAAAACTCAAAATTCGCGGTTTTGAAATTAACCGGGAAAAACTGACCGAGCTTGAGTCGGAACGCAAGTCCCTGCAGATAGAGACTGAACAGCTTCAGAGTGAGCGCAACAAAAAGTCCAAGGAAATCGGCCAGGCCAAAGCCCGCGGTGAGGATATAGAGCCCATTAAACAGGAAGTGGCTCAGTTCAGCCAGCGCCTGGGTGAATGTGAGAAGCGGCTGAAAGCTCTGCAGGAAGAACTCAATCAGGAATTGATGTCCATCCCCAATATTCCCCACGAATCCGTGCCGGCAGGCGCATCAGAAGATGACAACGTGGAAGTGCGCACCTGGGGCAAGCCCACGGCGTTTGATTTCGAGGCGAAAGATCATGTGGATCTGGGTGAACCCCTGGGTCTGGATTTCGAGAATGCCGCTAAAATCACCGGTGCGCGATTTGCCGTGATGAAGGGGCCGCTGGCACGCCTGCATCGGGCGCTGATCCAGTTTATGCTGAACACTCACACCGGTGAGCATGGCTATCAGGAAGTCTACGTTCCCTACCTGGTGAATGCCGATTCGCTGCTGGGTACAGGTCAGCTGCCCAAGTTCGAGGAAGATCTTTACAAGGTACCCGGTGAGCGCGACATGTACCTGATCCCCACCGCCGAAGTCCCCGTCACTAATATTGCCCGGGACGAGATCATTGACGAAGAGCAGCTGCCTGTGCGGTTTACCTGCCACACGCCCTGTTTCCGCAGTGAAGCCGGTGCCTACGGGCGGGATGTGCGCGGCATGATCCGCCAGCACCAGTTTGAAAAGGTGGAGCTGGTGCAGCTGGTCAAGCCGGAAGACTCCTACGCTGCACTGGAAGCGTTAACTGGCCATGCGGAAACCATTCTGCAGAAGCTGGGCTTGCCCTATCGCGTGGTGGTGCTTTGTGGTGGCGATATCGGCTTCTCAGCCGCCAAAACCTATGATCTGGAAGTCTGGCTTCCCGGGCAGCAGAAGTATCGGGAAATCTCTTCCTGCAGTAATTTTGAGGATTTCCAGGCCCGTCGGATGCAGGCCCGTTTCCGCCCCAAAAACAGTAAAAAGCCGGAATTGCTTCATACCCTGAATGGCTCCGGGCTGGCGGTCGGCCGTACCTTGCTGGCGGTGATGGAAAACTACCAACAGGAAGATGGCAGTATCCGCGTACCCGAAGTGCTGGTGCCCTATATGGGCGGTATTGAAGTACTGGAACCCTGATAACAAGGCTTTGCGCCCCCCCTTTTTTAACGCTGTATGAGGTAGCCCCATGGATTACATGCCGCTGTTTTTTGATCTCAAGGGCAAGCCATGCCTGGTGGTAGGAGGGGGCGATATTGCGGTACGCAAGGCAGCCCTGCTGAAACGCGCCGGCGCCCATCTGCGTATCGTCAGCCGTGAAATGGGCGACGAGATAAAGGCGTTGCTGACCGGGCCTGAGCATTCTCTGGTAGAAAAAAACTACGAAACCAGTGATCTCGACGGAGTGGAACTGGTGATTGCCGCCACCGACAATAATACCGTTAATGAGCAGGTTTCCGGTGATGCCAAAGCCCGCTCCCTGCCGGTTAACGTGGTGGACAATCCTGCCCTTTGCACCTTTATCCTGCCTGCCATTATCGACCGTTCGCCCATTGTCATTGGTGTATCCAGTGGCGGTCAGTCGCCGGTACTGGCGCGGCTGATTCGGTCCAAGCTGGAATCCACCATCCCCGCCAGCTATGGCCGGCTGGGGCAGCTGGTGGGTAGCTTCCGGGATGCCGTAAAACAGAAATTCACCAATGTGAACCAGCGCCGCATCTTCTGGGAAAACATCCTCAACGGTCCCATTGCCGAGTACGTGTTTGCCGGTAAAGAGGAGCAGGCTCACAACATGTTAAAAGAGCGGCTGGAAGAGGCCAGTCCCTCGGACACGCCGCAAGGCGAGGTTTACCTGGTTGGGGCAGGGCCCGGCGATCCGGATCTGCTGACATTTCGGGCCCTGCGCCTGATGCAACAGGCGGATGTGGTGCTATACGATGCCCTGGTCAGCCCGGGAGTGCTGGATCTGGTAAGGCGCGATGCCGACCGGGTGTATGTGGGCAAACGCCGCAACAACCACGCTGTGCCCCAAGACAATATCAATCAGTATCTGGTGGACCTGGCCCTAAAGGGGCACCGGGTTTGCCGCCTGAAAGGGGGAGATCCCTTTATCTTCGGCCGCGGTGGCGAGGAAATCGAAAAGCTGGCGGAGCTGGGTATCGATTTTCAGGTAGTGCCCGGCATTACCGCAGCGTCCGGTTGCGCCAGCTACAGCGGCATACCCTTAACCCACCGCGATTATTCTCAGTCCGTACGGTTTGTTACCGGCCACTTGAAGGATGGCTCTCCGGATCTGGAGTGGGGTATTCTGGCCCAGGAAAGGCAGACCCTGGTGTTCTACATGGGCCTGATGGGCCTGAGTAAAATCTGCAGTGAGCTGATTGGCCACGGTATGGACCCCGATATGCCCATGGCCCTGATACAGCAGGGCACCACGCCCAATCAGCGGGTGTTTACTGGCACGTTAACCACCATGCCGGACATAGTGGCGCAAAACGAAGTGCATGCGCCCACGCTGATTGTGGTGGGGCGGGTGGTTAACCTGCACGGCAAGCTGAACTGGTTTGATCCTCAGGCCGGCAGCTAACCTGACGAGGCGAATTAATCGGCAAATCATCCTGTTACTTCCCGACTTTCGGCTATTCTTAAACCTAGGCACCAATCATTTTACCAAGGTTTAAGTTATGTCCTTTTTCAGCAGGATCCCCATCAAGTACAAGATTCTGATCATTCCCGTTGTGGGGGTGATCGGTTTTTGTCTGTATTTTGCTTTCAATTATTCCGTTACTGTTCAGTCCAAATCCCGGCTTGAGCAGGTCCAGAACACCTACTACCCGATTCTGGAAAAGTCCAATGCGGCTCTCGTGACTCTGGACCGGATAACGGAAACCCTTAATTCTGCCGTTAGCGGAAACGAGAGCGAGATGCTTGTAACCGCCAGCGGCCTGGCCGATGAAGTGACATCTCTGCTGAAGGAGATACTGGCGCTGGAGCCAGAGCGCAAGCCGGAGGTGGAGGCCATTGCCACCGGCTTTGAGAATTACTATGAGCTTGCTTATGGCGTATCAGAGGGCATGATATCCGGGAATGCGGATTTTGGTGCACTTAGCGGCAATATCAAGAAGATGCGTTCCAGTTTGCTGGATCTTAAAAAGAACTTAAGAACCTTCCGGGACGGCAGCCATCAGCTGTTTACCAATAATATCGAGCGCTCCACAGCGGCTGCGGATAATGCGCTGACTGTAGGCTTTATTGTAGGGCTGGTAACCATAGCGGTTCTGGTGGGAACCTCGCTGTATATTGTGATGGTGGTTACCACCAATATCAGCAAGGTGGTGGGTTCCCTGAAAGAAATCGCCAGTGGTGAAGGGGACCTTACGCGCCGCATACGCCAGGATTCTGAAGATGAAATCGGGGAGCTGGTGTACTGGTTCAACTCTTTCATCGAAAAATTGCAATCCACCATCGGGCAGGTTATTCGCTCGGTGGAGCCTTTGTCTCAGGTGTCGTCCGAGCTGACCGGGCTGGCGCAAAACAGCGAACAAGCTTCCAGCGGTCAGTTGGAATCAACGCTGGATGTGTCCCGGTCTATCAATGAAATGCATCAGAGCCTGAACGAGAATGCCCGCAATGCGGCTAACGCCGCCGATTCCGCGCACCTTGCCGAGCAGGAATCCAAGCAGGGGCTTGGTGTCGTGCATGCCACAGTCCACTCCATAGAAGAGGTGGCAGCAGAGGTAGAGAAAGCTGTCGATACCATACGGCAACTGGAATCCGATACCGAGAATGTGGCAAACATACTGGATGTCATCCAGGGGATTGCGGCACAAACCAATTTACTGGCCCTGAATGCTGCGATTGAAGCGGCCCGGGCCGGTGAGCAGGGCCGCGGTTTTGCCGTGGTGGCTGATGAGGTGCGAACCCTGGCATCCCGCACTCAGGAATCAACGGAAGAAATTCACTCTGTGATCGAACAATTGCGGAAAACTGCCAAAACCATCACCACGGTGATGGAGCAGGGCCAGGCAAAAGCGCGCCAGAGTGTTGATCAGGCTGCCAATGCCGGCCAGTCCCTGAACAAGATCACGGAAAGTGTGGAAACCATCAATCAGATGAACACGCAGATTGCATCGGCTACCGAAGAGCAACAGCAGACATCGTCGTTTATTCAGGAGTCAGTGGAAAGTATTCGTAATATTGCCCAGTCCGCAGCCTCATACAGTACCGAAGTGGCCAAATCCACGGAGCGGTTGCAACAGGTTACGGGTACTCTGAGTTCAGTGGCCGGGCAGTTTAAGGTTTAAGGTTCCTTAACGTTTGCTGCGGTGTTCGGGCCGGGCTTTATGCCCGGCCCGAGATTGTTATCGGTCAAGAAAACCTTTGTCCCGGCTTTCCCATAATGCTTTGGCCATTGCCATGGCAGATTCCGGTTCCTTTGCCCGCCCCATGGTTTGCAGTGTCAGCGCTATGGTCCCGGTTATGGCGCCTTCGCCGTATTCGTGACCGGATTCCCCGGTCCACACCTGGCGCAGCACATCTATATCCAGTGTTTTTTCTTTAACGTGGCGACGGCCGAACATGGGCGGCCAGGTATGGTTTACCAGTTCATTGTTAACCACGGCTTCCACCAGGCATTCACCGTCGGGGTTTCTTTCTATTTCACCGGCCTCGCCCTTGATCACAGCAACATCAGGATAGCCCAGCGCAATAGCGGCGTGCTGGTGAACCTGTCGATAGCTTGGGTGGAAGATACCCTGCATTACAAAAGGGGCCTGACAGGGGTTTAACAGCCGCGCCAGCGTGTGTACCGGTGAACGAAGCCCCATGGTGTTACGCAATTCAATAATGGCGTGTAACCCTGCACACAGGTGTTCCAGCGGAAAATAACAGAAGCCCTGTGAGTTCAGCTGTTCCCTGGCCTGGATACCCGTGGTTGCCACATCAAAGCCCAGTTGCTTTAACACGTCTTCCGTATAGATACGGTCAATGGTATGGCCGCTGGCACCATGAATAAACAGTGTAATGCCGCTGTTCGCCATAGCAAAAATGGCCAGCAGATACCAGGGCAGGTGCCGGCGTTTGCCGGCGTAGGAAGACCAGTCCACCTGCGGGCTCAGGCTTTTCAGTTCGGGGTGTGCGGAATCAATGTGGGAGCGCACTGCTTTGACAAATCCCACCAGCTCTTCAGCGGATTCTTCCTTTACCCGCATCAGCATCAGAAATGCGCCCAGCTGCACATCAAGCACCTTGCCGTCCATAATCATGGACATGGCATCAAAGGCTTCTTCTTCTGTCAGTGAGCGAGTGCCTTTTTTACCTTTACCCAGAATCCGCACGTACTGTGCAAAAGGGTGTTCATGGGCTGGCGGAATGCTGGTCTTCACCATGCGGTACTCCTGTTAAAGGCAGTGAGTGGGGCGGGGTAATCCGGCGATCTTTGCGGCAACTTTGGCAGAGCTGCCCGGAAACAGCTTCATAATATAAATGCTTTTGCCTTTGTCTTCACCCAGCTGTTGCTGGGTGAACTTTACCAGGGCGCGCATGTTAGGGGCGTGTTCAAACTGTTGGTGGAACACCTGTAACAGTTCAATAACTTCCCAATGGGCATCCGAGAGTGTTATCTGTTCCTGCGCGGCAATGGCATTGGCCACGGCTGGGCTCCAGTCGTCCAGGTGTTTCAGGTAACCTTCTTTATCCACTTGAATGGTCTGATTCTCGACAACCAGTTCTGCCATCACTAAAACCAGCTCACCGTTTTTGCGTGTCGGGTGCAGAGTTCAACAAATCCATCATAATCTATGGTATCCAGCGTGCCGGCCTCCACGTTTCTGGCTTTTATATCTGGTTCAAGTGCGTAGCCTTTGATTTTTGCTTCTGCCAATTGCCGGCAGGCATAGACGCCATTTTCGGTTAGCAGTACGGCATCATCAGCGCCGGCAGCCGCCAGACAGCGGGACAGCGCTTCAGATTCTGTGTTCGACTGACTGACGATATGCAGGGTAGTGAACGTTTTCATCTTAATAACTTAACACGACATCGGCTTTCCGGATCAGCGCCTGTATCTCGCCGTTATCCAGGGGGGTGGCGGGTATCACCAGGCTGTTGTTATCAAGGTTTCTGTCACTGAGTTCCGAAGCAAGGGCATAGATAGTGTCTACCCCGTACATCGGCAGGGAAGACAGCATGGCGCTGGTGTTTTTCATTTGCAAATCGCTGCTATCCTGGCCCTGAGTAAACTGATAGAGCGCATCACCCAAAGCAACAATTGATACCTGCTGGCCAAAAGCGCAGGCAGCCAGAATGGCATCAGTGCTTTCCCGGGCGCTGCTGCAGCCGTAAGGTGCTTTGGTCAGTAAAAACAGCAGATGCTTTTCCATGGGGTCAATGTCCGAAGGTCACGACGCGGTCAGCTTCAATGCAGGATTCGATCAGCTGTCCGAGACCGGAAATAATAAAAGGTTCAGTCATCGTTGATGAAGGTTTTTCGTAGCGATCAGCTTCACCTTTATCCAGCATGCCACGCTGAAGGCTGGCAGATACGCAAAGAATCAGCTCAGCACCGGTGTTTTCCGCCAGCGCCAGCCAGCGTTGTCGCAGATCCTGTTCGCCCTGGGGGGTAACGCTGAACAGGTTTGCCACCGATACTGCGTCTCCGGAGAAAAATACCCGGACAAGGTTATGCTCAGATCTTGCGACTGCTTCGCAAAACAACAGCCCTGATAAATGCGCCTGGGCGCTGAAGGGCGGTGCGGATATGTGGACAGCGAAATTCATGGGTCGGTTAGTTTGCGTTCTCTGAAAATAAAAAACCCCAGTAACGAATTACCGGGGTTTTTTTAGGTTTCCGGAAGCGAATTAATCGTCGCCGGCGAATGCCATCAGGATGTGCAGCAGGCTCACCAGAATGTTGTAGATGGAAACATACAGGGTAACGGTAGCCAGAATGTAATTGCGCTCGCCGCCGTTAACAATGGCACCGGTCTGCATCAGAATGGCAGCACTGGAAAACAGAATAAAGCCACCAGACAGCGCCAGGCTCAGCATGGGCAGGTTCAGCAGCAGATTGGCAATTACACCAATCAGCAGTACCACAAAACCGACTACCATAAAGCCGGACAGGAAGCTGAAATCCTTCTTGCTAATCAGCGCGTAGGCAGACAGCGTGAAGAAGGTCACTGCGGTGCCGCCGAGGGCGAGCATGATAATCTGATTGCCGCCGGGGATGGAAAGCAGCATGTTGAATACCGGGCCAAGGGTGTATCCCAGCATACCGGTAAGTGCGAACGTCAGAACCAGACCCATGGGGCTGTTCTGGGTTTTGTGAATTCCGAAGAGAATGCCGTAAAAGGCAATGATCATGATCCAGGGGTTGAGCGGCTGGGCGTTCATGGCCATGGCCACGCCGCAGGTAACGGCGCTGAATGCCAGCGTCATGCCGAGGAGCAGATAGGTGTTGCGTAATACCTTGTTGACTGCGAGTACGTCCTGTACAGAGCGAGATTGTGGAGCTGCATATGGGTTGTTTTGCATGATAAACCTCAGAATATCCCTAGATTAGATGTTGATTTAACGAAAATTTCTCTTTAGAGGATAATAATGGTGATTGGTTCAAAATCAAGTGAAACCGGCAGGACTATAAATAAAACTTGTGGAAAAACTGGCCAAAAATCCGGTGAAATAACATGGGTTTGAGTGTTTGCGGGCCATCGGGAAGGAAATGGCGGAGAGGCAGGGATTTGAACCCTGGAAGGGCGTGAACCCTTGCCGGTTTTCAAGACCGGTGCTTTCAACCACTCAGCCACCTCTCCGGAAGATTGTGAATACTACAGCAACTTATTGAATTATGGAACAATAAATTTATTTGAAAAGTAAAAATTCCGGCTAATTTTCCGGCCTGTCCGGCCAGGATTCGATTTCCTCCAGAAACAGCTTCACCAGCGTCTCCGGGTCTGGAATCAGGTTGGCGTCCGCATTCAGTCCCATGGTCATCTGGCCCGCATAACTGAACACGCTGATGCCCACCCCCATGGTGCCGGACTGGGGACCAAAAAACATCATGTTACTGATGGTTTCTCCGGCGAAAGTGAGTGGTGTCCGGGGCCCCGGTACATTGGTCATGGTGGAGGAGGCGTTCTTGTTAAAAGTATCAATGATTAGGGTTTGCAGTTGAGGTGGCAATGAGCCGATGAGCTTCAGGAATATCAGCGACAGCATCGCCTCCTGACCGCCTTTGATGTTGTCCATGGCCGACTTCACCTCCTGAAGCCGGCGGGCCGGATCGGCTTCGTGGATGGGCAAGGGCAGGTACACAAACCCGACCTGATTACCCAATTCAATCTCACCGTCTACCGGCTTCAGGTTGATCGGCACCAGTACCCGCAGGGTCATAATGTCTGGATCCGAACCGTGCTGACTCAGGTAATTACGCAGGGCTCCGGCAGTGGCGGCCAATACCAGATCATTGATCTTGGCTTGGTGGGATTGGCACAGGGAGCGAATCTTTTCCAGCGGTAGTGGCCGGGACCATGCTGTGCTGCGCTTACCGGTCAACGGGTTCTTCAGGCGCGATTCGCTGTCCGGTAGCTTCAAAGCGTGGGGAAAGGCCGCCAGCAAACCCACCAGCGTATGCAGCATTATTTTCAACTGGGAATCTTTGCGCAGCTGGGAATCTTTGGACGGCGCCAGTTTCTGCATGGGGGCTTCAGGTGGAGAACTGCTATCCGACGTCATCGACAACAGTACGCGCACCAACGCTATACCATCCGCAATGCAGTGATGAATCCGCACAACCAGGGCGCTACCGCCATCCAGGCCCTGAAATACATCCATACGCCAGAGCGGTTTGTTCATATCCAGCGGTTGCTCGGTAAGCCGGGTGACTTCCTGGTGAAAATCCTCTGCGGCCGCTTCTGCCGGCAGATTGTGAAACGCCAGATGGTCCGACAGCCGAAAATCAGGGTCATCTTCCCAGCAATTGAAGTGGTTGATATCCACCACCCGCTGTTTAAAACGATCAAACTTCAAAAGGCCTTCAGTAAGGGCTTTTTCCAGGGCTTGTTGCTGCAGGGGTTTTTCGAAAAACAGAATGCCGCACACCACCATTTTGTTGGTGGGGCGCTCCATGTTAAGCCAGCTGTTATCTACGGCAGTCAGAGCGGCCAGGGGGCGCCTGCCCGAAAAAGACAAAAACGCGGCAGCCCAGAAAGGCACCAGCACGGCCAGCACCAGCCAGGCGGATGTGGCACGGTTCAGGCGAGCGGCAAGAACGCCGGTGTTGATGACAGATGCGGCCCAAAGCATCAGCATAAGCGGGTCTGCCAGTGGCAGCAGTAAAAGGCTGTAGGCAACAAATAGTGCCAGGTTAATTCCCCTGAGAGCCAGATCCATGTTCATTCGCCTTGTAACGGGTTTTTCTTGTCGGTTGTTGCGGCTAACTCATTCATTATTCTACTTTAGTCATAATAGAGCAGTTTTGCTGGCCGGGGAGCATCTGATCAATATTTGGTGCATCTTTATTGGTACCGGTCCGGGCAGTTGGCTGCTAGAATAACGGGTTAAGTCCGGCAAAGGCTGTTAAACTGTGCTTTGGTCCGATACAACTTCAGTAATTGCAAGGAGTGGCCGTGATAAAGGTATTCGTGGTGGACGACCATGATCTTGTCAGGACAGGCATTACGCGAATGCTGTCTGACATCAATGGCTTGGCTGTGGTGGGTGAAGCTGCCAGCGGCGAAGAAGCGTTACGTGATATCAGGGATGTGAATCCGGACGTGGTTCTGATGGATGCCAAAATGCCCGGAATCGGCGGGCTTGAAGCCACCCGCAAATTATTGCGCCAGAATGCTGATGTTAAGGTAATAGCGGTTACGGTGTGTGGTGATGAACCTTTTCCTTCGCGATTTCTGCAGGCAGGTGCTTCCGGTTACCTTACAAAAGGTGCGGCCATTGACGAGATGGTGAAAGCCATCCGTCTCGTTCATTCCGGCCAGCGTTACATCAGTCCGGAAGTGGCTCAGGCGCTGGCGCTCAAACCCTTTACCAGTGACGGCGAAGGCTCTCCTTTTGATCAGTTGTCAGAAAGGGAACTGCAGATCGCCATGATGATCGTGAACTGCCAGAAAGTGCAGCAGATTTCTGACAAGCTTTTTCTGAGTCCGAAAACCGTTAACAGTTACCGCTACCGCGTGTTTGATAAGCTGGGTATTACCAGTGACGTGGAGCTGACATTGCTGGCCATACGTCACGGAATGGTCGATGCGGAATCTTCTCCCGGCCAGTAACAAACCTATAACAAGATCTGTAATTCAACATTGAGCCAGTCATTCGATAGCGCTGCTTTCCTGAAAACGCTTAGCTCCCATCCGGGTGTTTACCGTATGCATGATGCAGGCGGTAAACTGCTTTACGTGGGCAAGGCGAAAAACCTGAAAAAAAGGGTGTCGTCCTACTTCCGAAAGAATCTGGATGCCATAAAAACCCGGGCGTTGGTGGAAAAGATTGCCCGTATCGAAGTGACGGTGACCAGCAGTGAAACCGAAGCGCTTTTGCTGGAACAAACGCTGATCAAAGAAAACCGCCCGCCCTATAACATTGTATTGCGGGACGACAAATCCTATCCCTATATTTATCTGTCCGATCAGGAATATCCCCGGCTTGCCTATCATCGCGGCGCCAAGAAAAAGAAAGGTCAATATTTTGGGCCTTATCCCAGTGCCGGTGCGGTGAGGGAAACCATGAATCTTCTGGAAAAGATATTCAAGGTGCGCCAGTGCGAAGACAGTTTTTTCAGTAATCGATCCCGACCCTGTTTGCAGTACCAGATAGAGCGCTGTACCGCTCCCTGTGTGGACTATATATCACCTGAAGACTATGCAGAAAATGTGCGCCACACGGCGCTGTTCCTGAAAGGCAAAACCAGTGCTATCAGCGATGAGCTGGCCGAAAAGATGGAAGCCGCCGCAGGAAATTTGCAGTTTGAACTGGCGGCGCAGTACCGTGACCAGATCACGGCCATACGCCGGGTTCAGGAGCAGCAATTAATGGAAGCTGAGGGAGGTGATGTGGATGTGTTCGGCATCGCCATTCAGGCCGGCACCGCCTGTATTCAGTTACTGTTTGTGCGGGGAGGGCGTGTTATCGGCTTTCAGCGCTATTTTCAGAAGTGCAAGCTGGAAGACGACCCCGAGCAGATTCTTGATGAATTTATCCCCCAGTATTACCTTGGCAACCGGGTCAGAGATTTACCCAAAGAGGTGATACTGCCTCTGGAGATTGAAAGCGTTTCAGCCCTTCAGCAGGCCATACAGGATTCCCAGGGGCGGAAGCTGGTTTTCAGTACGCGGGTGCGTGGCCATCGGGCTGGTTGGGTGCAAATGGCTAACAACAACGCTGAGCAGAACCTGGCTGGCCATCTGGCGGCGCGCGAGAATATTTACCAGCGGTTTGAATCCCTGCAAAAGCTCCTGAAGCTGGACGACATGCCACAGCGGATGGAGTGCTTTGATATCAGTCACACCCAGGGGGAGGGGACCGTTGCCTCTTGTGTGGTTTTTGATCAAAACGGGCCGCTCAAATCGGATTACCGTCGCTTCAATATCGAAGGCGTTACCGGGGGCGACGACTATGCCGCCATGAAACAGGCGCTCCACCGGCGTTATACCCGTCTGAAAAAGGGTGAGGGCAAGCTGCCTGATATTCTGTTGATCGATGGTGGCAAAGGCCAGTTAACCCAGGCCCAGGAGGTGTTGGAAGATCTTCAGGTGCTGGGTGTGACGCTGGTGGGCGTGGCGAAAGGGGTTACCCGTAAAGCCGGTCTGGAAACACTGATTCTGGACGATGCGCACGAGGAAATTCGGCCCAAGTCGGATTCCCCGGGGCTTCATCTGATCCAGCACATTCGGGATGAGGCCCATCGTTTTGCGATTACCGCTCACCGGCAACGGCGCTCCAAAGCACGGAATACATCGCCGCTGGAGGATATCCCCGGCGTTGGCCCCAAGCGGCGGCGTCAGCTGCTGAACCATTTCGGTGGCTGGCAGGAAGTGGCCCGGGCCAGCGTGTCTGACCTGGCCAAGGTCAAGGGAATCAGTCAAAAAGTCGCCGAAGACATTTATACAGCGCTCCACAACGATTAGAATAGGCTGTTTTACGGCGTAGTATTTATGCCGTCGAAAGGGGGTAGGCGGTTTAAATGCAAGAAACAGACATCAACAGACCGAATCACATCACCATACCGAATCTGCTGACCATGGCCCGGATTGTGGCTATTCCGGTCATCGTGCTGGTTTACTATCTGCCATTTGAGTGGAGCTATCTGCTGGCAGCCGTGATCTTTGCGGGAGCGGGCATTACCGACTGGTTTGATGGTTACCTGGCCCGTAAATGGGGCCAGATGACCAAGCTCGGGGCTTTTCTGGATCCGGTGGCTGACAAACTGATCGTTGCCATTGCGCTGGTCGTATTGGTAGAAGCGCACAATACGATCTGGATGGTGGTGCCTGCCGCCGTCATTATCGGGCGGGAGATTACTATTTCGGCCCTCAGGGAATGGATGGCAGAGTTGGGCAAGCGCGCCAGTGTGGCGGTTTCCTATGTGGGCAAAGTAAAAACTTTCGTGCAGATGGTGGCCATTACGGGCCTGCTGGGCAGCGAAGTGAACCTGGACAGCGATATCGTGATACTGGCCTATGTGCTCTTGTATATCGCCACAGTGCTGACGCTTTGGTCCATGCTGGTCTACCTGCGGGCGGCCTGGCCAGAGTTGCGGGATTAAACCCCGCTAAGTGACTGTTTTCAGTGGATAAGGATTCTCGGCAACCCACTGATCGAAAAGAAAAAATAATGTTGACACCCCGTAATCGAGCTGTAAAATATGCAACCCATTGACGGGGTAATAAACTCCCTGAAGATGCGGGAATAGCTCAGTTGGTAGAGCACAACCTTGCCAAGGTTGGGGTCGCGAGTTCGAGTCTCGTTTCCCGCTCCAATTTCCAAAACCTCGGTCCAATACCGAGGTTTTTTGTTAAAGCATACGGCGCGGTGGCAGAGTGGTTATGCAGCGGACTGCAACTCCGTGTACGCCGGTTCGATTCCGACCCGCGCCTCCATTCTTAACCTGCTGGTGTCTGACAGAGCAGGTGTCTGGAAGATAAGCCCCCTCAAGGCCCGGGTGGCGAAATTGGTAGACGCAAGGGACTTAAAATCCCTCGGTGGGTGACCACCGTGCCGGTTCGATTCCGGCCCCGGGCACCATCACTTCATTCATTTTGTCTACCGACTCCTCCACCGAACCTGAGAGTCATTGTTAAAATCCAGCGAACCTGATCAATGCCCGGGCTTTTATGGCGCGGACAACAAAACCTTAACGCCGGCCAAGTTCGCGTCACCGCTCACATAGCCAATAGCATCAGGGTTTTCCGATACATACTCCACCATTTCTTCATCATCCAGTACGGATTTAGGCGGAACTCCCTTGCCCGTAAATATCAAGCCGGACCAATAAGACTTCAACTGGGCTGCGTTTTTATTTGCTATCTTTTGGTAAAACTCATCCCGAGGAGCCTCACCAGCGGATTGATCAATGGGAGTTACCTTGGTGCCTGAAATGTTGCTGGTTTTACCCAGAAACACATCTGCGGCTTCCTGGGCCGAGATGCTGGATGCGCCCAGTTGCTCGTTAGCAATCAGTTTTACTTCGCCGGATGCAATAGCAGAAAAACAGGACAGCGCGAGGAAACCGCATAATATTTTAATTTGTTTGTTCATTACAAATCTCCTAAAACACTGTATCAATCGCTAGGGTGTAAACGTTGGCATCATCCAGGTCGGTTTCGCCTGGTTCCAGTGCCTCATCGGAAAATATGCCGGTACCCTCAAAGTCTGAAAACTGATTCCATTCGAAAGTGAGAGATGTTGCGGCATTCAGGCTGTAGCGCGTACCCAGACTCCAGGATTTCATTTTGGAGGGCGTAGCGCTCGGTAAGCCTGCAAAATCGTCTTCGTTACGCGTGTTTGTCCAGCCGTGAGTTATATATGGGGTAAAGCTACCAAAACGCATTCCTCCGGTGAGGTAGCCGGAGTCGGCATCTCCAAATAAAGCGCCATCTCTCGCTCTGAATACATCGCCTTCGGTGATCACAAATACTGTCCCGTTATCGTACTTGAATGAAGCTGCATAATAGTCAAATACATCATCAACAGGTGCAGTGATTTCGAGCCTGTTGCAGAATTGAGCGCCGCCTGCTGAGGAAATGGCTGTGCATGTGGCGTAGCCGGGTACAAAATTGATTGGTATCGGTGTATCAGGTGTTTCCTCAATGGTTGCCTCGCCCTCAATTTTTAGCTGTGTCGCTGACAGGCGAACGGTAAAGTCCTGCCAGGATGAAGTGACGTTGATACCGTAGGTATCCTTGAGGTTGATTCTTTCATCAAGCTTGGAATCGGTATTGGTAAAGCCGCCGCCCCAGAACTGTATGCTGTGGTTTATGGGGCCGGATCGGAACTTGTAGGTTAAGTCGGCGCCATCGAATGCGGTGATGAGTGTGGTGTACATCTCAACCGGTGGCCTGACCCAAGGGTAGGCGTAACCCACATCGAGGCTTTCTGAATACAAATAAAAGGGTATTCTAAGGCGGCCAACACGGGCTTTTAGCGAATCAGTAAACTTGTAACCGATAAATGCCCATTCAGCATCCACGTTCCAGGAGTCCGCACTCCGGGAACGGGCGACCATCTGTACCGTAGCATCCACTTTTTCACTAATGGTGTAGTTAAACTGAATGCCGGCTTTGGAGTCGCCACGAAAGTTAACCTTGTCGTCGAAGAAGTAATCGCCGCCAAGCGGTTCATCCGAAACCGATGCTGCGCCAGTCAAAAAACCGTTCAAACGGAAACGTTCCTTTTCTTCCGCTAACTGATCCATGAGCTTTTTTAAGCGCTTTTCGTTTCTTCTGATTGATTTTGCCTGCACTTTCCCTGAATTTGGCTGAAGATCTTTTACCTGCTCCTGCAGTTCCCTGATCTGTTGTTCGTAGCTTTCCATACGGGATTCAATTTCTTGCGAGGTTGCGCCAATGCCTGTATTTGCCAGCGACGCCGCGACGAGTGTTGTGCAAAATGTGATCGCTTTTTTCATAAGAGTAAGGCTCAAAGTTGTTAGCAATTGTATAAGTTCTACTAGCCAATTAAGGTTAGTTTATGTACTTCGATTTGGCCAAATTCTCTACATCAGAAAAGATGGATGGCTTCAGGAGAACATTGAGCTGATCACGAATTTGCGTGTCGCAATCTTGTGCTTGGTGGTAAGTTGTTGGCTGTTTTTGACTGATCGTAGTTGTGGAGCTTTGGATTGATATGGCAAATGTTTTATTGCTTGGTTGTACTTCTGCCGTAGCTGCCTGTGTTGCCAGGCGCATGGCTGAACAAGGGGACAAGCTCTATCTGGTGGGTCGCAATACCGAAAAACTTGGTGCTTTGAAGGCCGAACTGGCGGGTGCGGTGATGGGTTACGGCCAATTGGATTTTAATCACACCCAAAGGGCTGCTGAGGTAACAAAGGAAGCGTTCAAGGCTATGGGCACAGTGGATACCGTATTGATCGCCCATGGTGATATCGGCGATCAGTTGCTGAGTGAAGAGGATTTCGAGCATGCGCAATCGATCATAAACACCAATTACCTGAGCGCGGTCTCGTTACTGATCCCTGTGGCAAAAGCGCTTAAACAACAAGGGCACGGGAAAATCGCCGTGCTGGTGTCTGTCGCCGGCGACCGTGGCAGGCCCAGGAATTTTACCTATGGCTCGGCCAAGGGTGCACTCAATATCTATCTGCAGGGCTTAAGGTCTGTTCTGTATGAATTCGGGGTGGAAGTTTACAGTTTCAAACTGGGGCCTGTGGACAGCCCCATGACTGTGGATCACGAAAAGAATTTCTCATTTACCTCCGTTGAGAAGGCTGCCGACCTGATTCTGAAGGGGCTGGCAGGCCGTCGATACACACGTTACGTGCCGGGGTTCTGGTTTTGGGTGATGCTGGTGGTCAGATGGCTGCCGGAACCGGTTTTCCAGAGGCTGGGTTTCCTGTCTGACCGCTAGGTCGGTAAACACTTCTTCCGTTCCTGTGTATTTTGTCGCTTTTTCTATGTGAAATCCGGCAACAAATTACAAATACCAACCCAAATTTACACTGTAACTCCTTGAATTGAATAAAATAGCAGCCGCATTATTCAACTGTGCCATGCATTGCAGCGTTAGAGCAGCAAACCTGATTTGCTCTTCGGCACAGGTCAGAGTGATTTTGAAAGCAGCAGCTTGGTAGTTATGAAGAGTTAACATGGCAGCAGGGTTAAGGCGCCATGGAATCTTTGCATCAGATTAACAGGGAGCATTACCCGACAGGGAGAGTTATATGCATCGATTGGAGCAGGAATTGAAAACTTACAAAGAAATATATCTTGAACAGGGTGTGATGGCGGCAAAGGAAGGTAAAGCGCTGAGCGCGAATCCGTACCCTTCCATGTCAGTTGAGTATGATGCCTGGCGGGCCGGCTGGTTCCGCCACGTCAATACGGAACAGCAAAGCCGGGAAACCCTTTACGTCTGATTAATGTGGCTGAGTGCTGTCTGCGTTCAGCCAGCCGCCTGTGGACTGGAAAACTTCCAGAGTATTTGGATCCGATATCCAGAATGCGATTGCCTTTTTGCCAGGCTTCGCAAGCCAGGTTTTCATGTCGTTACCAGGCATCATAGTGGCTGAATAGCCCTGGTTTGTGCCTTTATCCGGTTCCATAGTCAGTGATATTAGATGGGTTACCACAAAGTCATGGTGGAGACGTTTGCCTATGTTTTCACCCCACTTGACCAGGTTGGATTGTTCGAATTCAAGTAATGCGATGTGGCCCGTTAGCGGAGCTTTATGGTGATCACTGAGGAACGCCTCAGATGGTGTAAAACGCAGGGTCAGGCGATCGCCAACGATTTCCGCCCGGAGTCTGCCGGTTTTTTCTGAGGTTTTGGGAGGCCGGGTTTTACTTCTCTGCTGAAAGAATTCACGCCATTCCTGACCATTGGCAAAAAAGCCGGGTGTGTAGACGCTGCGGGCTTTGCCATGGCTTTTGTAGCTTTTTTGCCGCTCTCCGTAAGCCGGTTCGGCAAACTCATCCTTCCAGCCAATCCAGTCCCAGTAATCCACATGAAAAGCGACGGGTACAAAGTCCTTCCACAGATTTGAATCGGATTTTAGCTCGCTAAGCCATTCATCTGCCGGAGGGCAGCTGCTGCAGCCTTCCGACGTATATAGCTCGATGAGTGTGGTCTGTTGTGAATCACTCGAAAACTGCTGCCCATACGCGGCGGTATGGAATCCAATCAGAGCGGCGCAGCAGAGGGTCAGTTTCAGTGGTCCGGGCATCTCGGGTCTCCTGCTCTTGTGAGCCTGAGAACCCGGGGTCGAAAAATAGTTCCCTAAACTATGGCCCTGGTGTGGGGCAATCAGTCGGCTCTTTCGATACTGAAGCCATGCTTAGGAAAATGGACATGGACGGTACCGGCCTGGGCGTCGTTGCGTGACAGGATATAGCTGGATTCAGTGCTGCCTTCCAGAACGCCGACTGAAGGATCCAGGGCGTAATCGGCCGGTGCTATGCGCACCAGTGCACCGATCAGGTCATGGTGCTTGTGTTTGTCATCCACCGGGCGTGGTGTGGCGTAGCGAGCCATTTCAACAGCCTGGTCGCCGGTTATTTCTGTGCTTTTTGCATGACCGAAATTTCTGATCCGGTCCATCCACGCCAGGGTTTTCGGGTATTGGTTCATGATAGGCTTTTCGCCCAGATCGCGCACAAACCAGAGGCTGTGATAGGCGCTGAAATCGGCAATGGTCGGGGTATCGCTAAACAGGAAATTATCCTTCAGCATAGATTCGATTTCCGGCAGGTGGGCTTTGACAATGGCCGGTGCCTGAGAGGGCATGGGCATCTTTACAGAAGCCTTTCTGCCCATTTTAAAGCGGTCTACCAGGAGCTTTATCATATGCCAGATTGACATGGATTTAAGCACCTTGCGATTGAGTTTCATGCCGGCTCCGTACATGACACAGGCAAAAAAGATATCCCCCTCAACTTTTGCCACAAAGTCCTTGATAGCCTGGTCGCAGTTTTCTATATCCAGTTCCGGCTTGCCGGCATGTTCTGCCAGCAAGGGCGTTATGGTGCGGGTGTCGCAATAGATATCCGCACCTATCTGGGCCACGGGGATTTTGCGGTAGCCGCCGGTTAAAGCTGTTAGCACCGGGCGGGGCGGCATTTCTGTTGTTAGTGCTGATTGCCACTGCATGTCAACATATCCGAACATGGCCCGAACTTTTTCCGAAAATGGAGACATGGAATAGTGGTGCAGTATGATTGGCTGCTCTTGAGTCGTCATCGTGTTTTCCCCCTTTTAAACAGGCCTGCATTATTCACGAAGGATTGCGCATGCGCAATCTGGCCCTGAATGCCGGTGTAACAGGCTTTTTCCTTTGTATGAGTTGATATACAATCAGCCATACTCCGATGAGAGTGCACGCGATTGACTAACCTGTCCGACTTGATTGTTGTATACAAAATCGCCATGGTTGTGTGTGGGGGTTGTTTTTCGGACTTTTGATCACAAAGTGCAAAATAAAGCTGTGGTGCAAGCTGCATAAACCATACAAGCAGTATAAGCTGCGTAAGCTAATAAGTTGCAGGCTGTTCAGGTTGTGCTTGTCATGCGCGTTGTATGTGGAGTCGTTGTAGTTGTAGTAGTTATTGTTGTAGTTGTTGTAGTTGTTGTTGTTGTTGTAGTACCAGTAGTCCAGAGACTTCAGCCTACAGACTTCAAATTATTTTCAACTGAGTTTAGAGTGTGTTCATCCGGGTTAATCAATTAACCGTAAAATAATTCAAGGAAAAATGCTCAGCCAATCGTCAAAGGGATTTGCTGTTGCTTTCATCGAATATTCGAAGCAATTCAATGCCTGAGCTGGTGTGTGAATAGTTAACTCTGTTTTGTGATTAGACTATTGGAGTACCAGATTAGCTTATGACCGTTATGCTTCATCCCAATAAATCCAAGCCGGAACGTTACAGGGTGTTTGATCGTTACCTGGGGGTTCAGGAATATTTTTCCATTTCCAAGTATGGCCCTGACAAGGCCCGTGAATTGGCTTATGCCCGTCAGCAGCAAATCGATAAAAAGCGCAAAATGGTAGCGCTCAAGCGAGAGCTGGGTATTAACAAACTGTTTGAAGAAGACGGAACCATTAAAGGCCTTCGGCGGGTTAAACGCGTAAGAGAAGGGCGCAAAGATGCAGAATACCTGTCGATACAGGTTACCGTATCGCCTAATGTTCAGAAGCATAAGGAAATCAGCCTGATGAGCCGTAGCTTTGACGAAGCTTATCAGCTGGCGCAACAGCACCTGCTTGACCTGCACGGGCTGGAGAAAACGCCGGAAATTGCATTAGCCTTCAAAAAGGCCAGGCGGTTTTACTGGTAGGTTGTGTTGCCAGTTCTTGTTACTGGTGTGTGTGGCCGGTATGAGAACGTTAGCGAAGCTGGTATTGTTCAAACCAGCTTCGCATGGACAATTCTGCGCGAGCTTATCTTGCTTGTTGAATGGCTTTTTTCATTTCCTGGTATTCTCTCACCAACTCTTCCGGTACCGCTTCGCCTGCGGAACCTCCGTAATAAAAGCTCAAGTGGTTCTTGTATTCATCCAGGCAACGTTGCGCGCTGTCTGTTTCCGGGTATCGGGTTACGCATTGTTTCAGATACAGATTGGCGAAGGAGTAGGGTTCGTCCTGACCCAGCACTCGATCAATGATCGCCAGCATGTAAAGGGTGCTGGCGGCATCGGCTCTGGATTTTTCCTGTGGCAATAGGTCAAAGAGTTTGGAGCGCAGCCAGATTGCCTGTGGGCGCCGTGATTCATCCAGAATAAATTCATGACCTGTGTTCGGTTTTAAAGAAAACCATTGATTAAACAGTTTGTGCAACTCTTCCTGATCTTTGGCGCCTGCTGATTTTATGGCATCCAGTCCTTCCAGCCATTCGCTCAGTACCTGTTTGATTTCTATTTGTTCGGAGTTCTTTTGATGGCTTTTCAGTAATTTTCTGGTGTTGGCTATGGACTGGCGTATGCCCAGTTCTATGGTCATCAGTCGTTCCATGGGTTTTAAATAGCGAAAACGGGAATCCTTTACTTCGGTATCCTGCAAGTGGGACTGGTAAAAGTCTTCTGCCTCGTCGTATTGCCGAATCGTGAAAAGGTATTCTGCATAGCTGTAATCGTTGGCAAACTGATCCCGTGACAGCTGGCTTTTGATGCTGCCGTGGGCGCTGTCCTGCAAGTGGCAGGTGGAGCAAATGGCTGGCGTACTGGTAAGCAGGTACTGGCTCATGGCGTAGTACCCGGCACCGTAAAGCTGTGAGGTTTCATCAAGATGCTGCTGCAGCACCTGCAGGGATATCCAGGCGGTGTCGGAGCGGCCCCCCAGGCGGGTCGCTTTTTGGGAAAACAGGCTTTCCAGCTTCGCCAGCGACTGTTGAATGCGGGCATGATTTTTTTCTGCCCGATACGCGTCGTCATCGTAGGCCAGTGGAATCAGCGTACTCAGATTGCGGGAAGCTTCGTTCATTAACGAGTTTATGGATTCCTCACCTGGCTCGGCTCTGGCGAATTGGCTTATTGACAGAAAAACTGCAGCAATAGTGATAATGACAGCTGTGCAAAGGTTCGACAGGCCTTGATTGGTTCGTATCATCAGTAATCCTTTTCTTTTGTAGCTTTTGCCGGGCGGTTTAACTAGTTAGTTATTGTGTAAGTAACGATTCGGCACAATATAACGCAATAACCCTGATAACGCGTTAGTCGCGCTTGAGTTAAATCAACATTTTATCAATTCGGGCCATTTGGACCGAATCCCGGCAGGGAATTAAGCAAGTGCGGCAATACGCGTTATAGTTAAGGGGAGGGGGAGGTTAACGTTATGGGCGAAAGAGCAAAACTTCTCAAAGAGATTCCGGTTTTCGGTGGCCTGAACGAGGAAACCATCCAGTTTATGCTGGACCAGGCCAACAACTATCAGATTCATAAGGGAGAGTTTCTGTTCAAAGAGGGGGATCACACCGCCTCTATGTTTGTACTGGAAACGGGAAAAATATCCATTCTCAAGAGCACAAATGGCCACCAGTATCTGCTGCGTGATATGGAAGCCGGTGATTGTATTGGTGAAATGGCGTTGTTCGACTTTATGCCCCGGAGTGCCTCCGCCTACGTGGTGGAAGACTCGAACCTGATCGAGATTTCATCCGCCATGCTGATGGAGGTTTACAAGTTTGATCTGGAACAGTTTGCCCTGATCCAGATGAATATGGGCAGGGAGGTTACCCGCCGTTTGCGGGTTGCTGATGAACGCTGTTTTCACCACAGAATTGAGGCTTCCATCAAGAACGGCGACATAGAGTTTTACGAAATGAACAGTGATTTCAGCTAGTTAGGTGTTATTAAAACGCCTGTATTAAAGTTGGGGTTGAAAATGCCGCCGAGTGACTCATAATCCCTATAGATAGTGCTTGATTTAAGTCAAAGAAAATAAAAATAAAGGCATTTCAGAGGGTTATGAAGTATGGCGACAGTCAATACGGCTCACAAATCTGATGATGATATAAATTCCGGTTCCGATAATGAAACCGGCAAGAAAAAGCGCCTGTATCATCCCAATAAAAAACTGGAATGGAGTGATCCGTTTCGCTGGCTGGCGCTCGGTTGGCAGGATTATATGGCGACCTGGAAACTGAGTGCGCTGTACGGTGCCTTCTTCGCGTTTACCGGTATGGCGCTGAGTGCTTTCCTCTGGTTTTACGGAACCAAAATCGCGATTTTCAGTTTTGGTGTGCTCTTTGTTCTGATGGGGCCGATTTTTGCGTTCGGCCTGTATGATGTGAGCAAAGAACTGCAGCAGGGTAACAAGCCCTGTATCAAACATTCACTCTTCCAGATGCGTAAAAACGCCTCCTCCCAGTGGGTATATGCCTGTGTGCTGATTGTTATCGGATTGATCTGGATGCGGGCCGCGAGCATTATCCATGTCTTTTATCCCACCACAGGCACGCCCACTCTGGAGCAGTTAACATCATTTCTTATGGTTGGGTCGCTGACCGGCGCTTTCTTTTCCGGGCTGGTGTTCGGAACAGGGGCGTTTTCTTTACCGATGATGATGGACAAGGAATGCGATGCCATTACCGCGGTATTAAGCAGTCTTAAGGCGGTGATGGATAATACTGCGGTATCGGTGCTTTGGGCGGTAATGATTCTCGGATTGATATTGCTGGGGTTTGCGACCGGCTTTCTGGGGCTGATTATTGTATTGCCATTGATTGGTTACGCTACTTTCCACGCCTATCAGAATACAATTATTCCTGACGAGGAAAATCTTAAGTCATAGGTCTCTAAATAAGTCACTAAACGCCGGGTTTTTCAAACAGCCCGGCGGGCTGCCATCATATAATTCACAGCCATATCATTGGTCAGTTTAAAGCTGCGGGTGAAAGGGTTGAAGTTCACGCCTGTTTCCCAAACCACACCAAAATGATCCAGCGCGCACAGGGCTTTCAGTTCGTCCGGTTGTACAAACTTCTTCCAGCGGTGCGTGCCTTTGGGCAAAAGATTCAAAACATACTCCGCCCCCATGATGGCAAACAACCAGGATTTGAACGTACGGTTAATGGTGGACATTATCGTCAGGCCGTTTTTGGCAAGCAGCTGATTGCATTGCTGCAGAAAGAGCTTCAAGTCACTCACGTGCTCCATGACTTCCAGATTCAGCACCACATCATAGACCTGGCCGCGCTCAATCAGATCCCGGGCTTCTACCGCCTCATAAACCACCTTAAGGCCAGACGCTTCGGCATGTTCCCGGGCGATTTCAATATTGCGTTCTGCAACGTCAATCCCGTGTACAGTAGCGCCCAGCCGGGCCAGTGATTCCGACATCAGGCCGCCACCGCAGCCGATATCCAGGATGCTGATGCCTTTCAGGGGGAATTCATTATCGGGGAGGTCAAAGTGCTGTTGCAGAAGGGGGAGGATATAGGTAACGCGAAACTGGTTGAGTCCGTGAAGCGGCCACATGGGGCCATCAGGATCCCGCCAGGTTTGGGCTAAGTTATTGAAATTATTGCGCTCTATTGGATCCGCGGTAGTGGTTGCGTTCATTTTCTTTTGTTGGGTAACCAGAATTCCTCCCGATAGTAAGTTATTTTTTGCCAGGGTGGTAGTACCCGAAGGACTACCACTATCGGCTGCCCACCACCTTATAACAGGGTTTATAGGAATTTCCGCCAATTTTCATGCGGTTTTGCGCCACAAAGGTGCGCAGCAGCTCATCCAGCGGCTCCATGATGTCTGGGTCGCCGTTGATTTCAAAGGGGCCCAGCTCAGCAATGGCTTTCAGGCCCTGTTCCTTGACGTTGCCTGCCACGATGCCGGAAAAAGCCCGTCGCAAATTGGCTGCCAGCAGGTGTGCTTCCTGGCTCTTGTTCAACGCCAGTGCAGACATGTTGGCATGGGTCGGATTGAAGGGTTTCTGAAATTCGAATTCGATATGCAGCTGCCAGTTAAAGTAAAAGGCGTCCTTGTGGCGTATACGGTATTTGAATACCTTGTCCGCTTCGCGACGCACCTTTTTGGCGATCCTGCCCGGGTCGCCAATAATGATCTCGTAAAGATTCTGTGCTTCGGGCCCCAGCGTGGCACCAATAAAACGATCGATCGTGGCGAAATAATCTCTGCTTTCCTGGGAGGCGGCAAATATCAGCGGCAAGGGCGCGCCTTTGTTTTTTGGGTGAAGCAGAATCCCCAGGATATAGAGGATTTCTTCAGCGGTACCCACACCACCGGGGAAAACGATAATGGCATGGGATGCACGCACAAAGGATTCGAGACGCTTTTCGATATCCGGCATGATCACCAGTTCGTTAACAATAGGATTGGGAGATTCAGCAGCAATAATGCCGGGCTCGGTAATACCGATATAACGCTGGCGTTTAAAATGTTGTTTGGCATGGCCAATGGTGGCACCTTTCATGGGGCCTTTCATGGCGCCGGGGCCGCACCCGGTGATGATGTTGACTTCCCGCAGGCCCAGTTCGTAACCCACTTCCTTGGTGAAGTCATATTCTGCACGGCTGATCGAGTGGCCACCCCAGCATACGCACAGGGGTTCCTGGTAACCGGATTCAAACAGATTGGCGTTGCGAAGAATATGAAAGACCGCGTCAGTTATCTTTTCACTGGAATCAAAAGAAAACTCCGGCGAGTTGTTTATCTGATTAGTGACATAGAGCACATCCCGTAGCACCGAGAACAATTGCTTGCGGATGCCCCGCAGCATTCTGTTATCCACGAACGCCGTTGCCGGTGCGTTTTCCACCAGCAGTTTGATGCCCCGGGCCTGGCGAATAAAGCGGATATCAAAATCATCAAAGGTTTCCAGCACCCGGTTGGTGTCGTCTATGGTGCTGTCGGTATTCAGTACCGCCAGGGCGCATCGCTTGAACAGGGTGTAGGCTTCGGTACCCTCCAGCTGCATCAGGGCGTCTACTTCCAGAGCCGAGAGTACCTCCATGGATGATTCCGGGGAGACAGTTGTGCTGGCTACCTTAGCGACAGCGGCGCGTTTTCTTTTCTTGGTTGTCATCAGGGATAAGATCGCTCTTTAAAAATTCTGTCATCATTTTACGTTGAGATGTTAACATTTCTACTATAGCAACTTTATTTTAAATTTCTGAGACTTAAACGGGGTGTCAAAGCTGTGGATATGCAGATCAAAACCGTTGGAACTCAACCCTTCGAGGGGCAAAAGCCGGGTACATCCGGGCTGCGCAAAAAAGTGGCGGTGTTTGAGCAGCCCCGCTATTTGGAAAATTTCGTGCAGTCCGTATTTAACGTGATTGCCCCGGCCAGTCGCGAAACGCTGGTGATCGGGGGCGATGGCCGTTACTACAATGACCACGCCATCGGCGTCATCGTGCGCATGGCGGTGGCCAACGGGTTCAAACGGTTAATTGTCGGGTTGAACGGTTTTCTTTCTACCCCGGCAGCCTCGTTACTGATTCGCAAACACCGGGCCGTAGGTGGTCTGGTTCTTTCAGCCAGCCACAACCCCGCAGGCCCCGACAAGGATTTCGGGATCAAGTTCAATAACGCGTCCGGCAGCCCGGCACCGGAAAGCGTTACCAACGAAATATATGAAAATACCTGCAGCCTCAGGGAATACATGATCATTGAAAACATGGATTTCGATTTTTCCCGTGCCCGTGTTTTTACTGTGAACCAAACGGTGGTGGAAGTGGTGGATTCCGTGAAGGATTACACCGAGTTAATGCAGTCTCTGTTTGATTTTCCGGCTTTGAAAAAAGGTTTCAGTGAGGGCCGTTTGAGCCTGTGCTTTGATGCCATGCATGCCATTACCGGCCCTTATGCCCGGGAGATTTTTGAAAACCAACTGGGCGCAGCGGCAGGAAGTGTCATTAATGCGGAGCCCCTGACCGATTTTGGCGGTGGCCATCCCGATCCTAACCTGGTACATGCCAGGGAGTTGATCAGTCGCATGGCCAAAGCGGACGCGCCTTTGCTGGGAGCAGCGTCTGATGGTGATGGCGACCGTAACCTGATTACCGGCAAGGAATGCTTTGTCAGCCCCAGCGACAGCCTGGCGGTGATTGCCCTGAACCATTCGTGCATTCCCCAGTTTGCAGACGGTTTGCCGGGCGTGGCCCGATCCATGCCGACCAGTACGGCGCTGGACCGGGTGGCAAAAAAACTGAATATTCCCTGTTATGAAACGCCCACGGGGTGGAAGTTTTTTGGCAATCTGCTGGATGCGGGTAAAGTGAGCCTGTGCGGCGAGGAAAGCTTTGGCACCAGTGGTGACCATGTCCGTGAAAAAGATGGTATCTGGGCGGTGCTCTGCTGGCTGAGTATCTGTAATACCACCGGTAAAACTCCGGCGGAGTTGCTGGCGGATTTATGGCAACAGACCGGGCGCAGTTATTATTGTCGCCATGATTACGAAGGCATTCCTGCTGACCAGGCCAATCAGTTGATTGATAATCTGACGGACCGGGCTGCGGGGCTGCTGGGCAGTTCCTTTGAAGGTTTTAATGTGGAGCATGGCGATGTGTTCTGTTATCGCGACGAGGTGGATCAGTCGGAAAGCCATAACCAGGGTATTCGGGTGTTCTTCAAAGACGGTTCTCGTATTGTGTTCCGCCTGTCGGGAACGGGAACGGACAGTGCAACGGTGCGGGTGTATCTGGAAAGGTTGCAACTGAAAGGTGACTTTACTGAGCAATCGGCTCAGGAGGCCACAGCACTGCTGGGTACAGTCGCCCGGCAGATTTCCCGGATGACCGAGATTACCGGAATGGAAGAGCCCACGGTGATTACCTGATCCGCTCCGGAAAGAATAATCCTGTAAAAAAGCAAAAAGCCGGTTCTGAGCCGGCTTTTTGCTTTCAGGTTTAAAGGCGACTTGCCTCTCAGTATTTGGAAGCCTCTGTCAGTGACAGTTTCGCTTGCTGGTATTCGTCATAAAGACGATCTATCAGCTCTCCGGCAGGGGGCACATCATGAATATCACCAATGCCCTGACCGCATCCCCAGATATCCTTCCAGGCTTTGGCGCCGGTGTTACCACCGCTGCCAAAATTCATTTTGGTTTTGTCCGACCCGGGCAGGTTATCCGGGTCCAGGCCTGCCTGGATAACACTGGGTTTCAGGTAATTGCCATGTACGCCGGTGAACAGGTTGGTGTACACGATATCATTCGCTGAGCTTTCCACCAGGCAGTTCTTATAATCGTCCGGAGCCAGGGCCTCCTGGGTTGCGATAAACCGGGAGCCCATGTACGCCAGATCACAGCCCATGGCCTGTGCGGCAAGAATTGACTGGCCATTGGAAATAGCACCGCTGAGAATCACGCAACCGTCGTAAAATTCACGCACTTCAGTCACCAGCGCAAAGGGGCTCAGTTCCCCGGCATGGCCACCGGCGCCGGCACATACCAGAATCAGGCCGTCTACGCCTTCACTCACGGCCTTTTTGGCATGGCGAATATTGGTGACATCGTGCAACACAATGCCTCCGTAGGAATGGATTTTCTCAACCACATCCGCCGGCGCCCGCAGGCTGGTAATGATCACAGGTACCTTGTGCTTGACGCACAGTTCCACATCATCGTACAGGCGGTTGTTGCTGCTGTGGCAGATCAGGTTTACCGCATAGGGCGCCACGATCTTGTCGGGGTTATCGGCTTTATACTGTGCCAGATCCCGGTTCAGTTCCGTTAGCCATTGATCCAGAACCTCCAGCGGCCGGGCGTTCAGTGACGGAAAAGAGCCCACGATACCGGCTTTGCATTGCTCCATAACCAGCTTGGGGTTGGAGATAATGAAAAGCGGTGAACCAATTAAAGGCAGTCTGAGACTGTTCTGTAATACTGCGGGTAAGGGCATTGCCGATCCTCCGGTCGATAGATATGCAAACTGTTGAATATGAATTTAATGAAGCCTTCAGCCCTTTTCAAACAGGAATCCGGAAATTGGCGCCTGTGGTGAATACTTTGTCAGGCACGGATAACCGGCCCAACAGGCCCACGGCCGCCTTCCAAAAAGAGGATTTTTTCGTGAGAGCAAGGAAGCACCGCGCGCAGAAGCGCAGTTTACATAGGGTAAATGAGCATTTGAGCACGGAGCTGACGCTGCTATCGCGGAAAAAGACCTTTTTGGGAGGCGGCCTTAAGTGCTTGACTGAAAGGGCTTCTACCACCAGAATTGCGGGCTCTCACAGGCATTTACGGAGACTTGGTAGGAATGAATGTAGCTGATCTTTCTGGCGAACACCTGGATTACTGGATGTACCAGCATGCCTGTAAAGTGCTGGACAAGAGTGGATCGAAGGAAGACTTTGACAAAGGCTATGGCAACGGCCAGTTTCATTTCTCCTCTGACAAGGCGCTGCTCAGCGACCTGATGGAAACCTACAACATCAATATTCAACGCCTGGCGGGCGAATGGCTGGCGTCCACCGCCGGCAACAGCTTTTATGGCGATACCCCGTTAATGGCCGCCTGCCGGCTGGTGGTGGCGCTTACCTTCGGTAAATCCGTGGAATCCTGACAGGGTGTAATCAATGGGGATTCCGGCAGATTTTCAGATTATCGATCCCCATATACACCAGTGGGACCTGCTGAACACCCCGCGCATACTTTCCCTTCCCAAAAAGCTGCTTGGTTGGAACCGCAAGCTCTATGAAACGGTTCTGGAGCTGGGCGCCAAAAAGTCCGATCGCGATTACGTGGGCAAGGTGGATTATGTTGCCCACGATTACCTGCCTGAGCACTATGCAGCGGACGCCCATCACCTGAATGTGTCCCATGTGGTGCATGTGGAGGCCAGCTGGCAGGGCAAGCAGCCCCTGGATGCGGTGGGCGAAACCCGTTGGGTGGATTCAATCTTTCAGCCGGAGCATCAGCATACCGGGATCAGGCTGGGTGGCATTGTCGGCTATACCGAATTCAGAAGTCCCCAGGCGCCGGAGGTTTTACGGGCTCACAAGCAGGCCAGCGACCAGCTTGTCGGTATCCGTCAGATGCTGGCCTGGGACGAAGACAAAGGCATTATGCGCTACTGTGACCGGCCTGGCATTTCCCGGGATCCCGCGTGGCGCAGGAACTTTGAATATCTGGAAGAGTATGATCTGAGTTTTGATGCCTGGTTCTTCCACCACCAGTTGGATGAGCTGGTGGACCTTGCCAACGCCTATCCCCGCATCCGTTTTATGCTGTGTCACATGGGTACGCCCATTGGTCTGGCGGGTCCGTTTGCCGGTTATGGTCACAATGCGGTGGCGCGGGACCGGATCGAAAAGATCTGGCGCGAGGGGATGGCCAGGGTGGCGGAGTGCCCCAATGTACAGGTCAAACTGTCCGGATTTTTTATGCCGGTGGTGGGCTGGGGCCTGCATCATCTGGATGCCCCCGTGGAAAATGCAGCGATTCTGGACCGCTATCAGCCCCTGGTGGATTTTGTAATCCGCCAGTTTGGCGTTGAACGCTGTATGTTTGCCTCCAACTTCCCCATGGACAAGGTGTCCATGAGCCTGCACCAGCTTTATGAGCTGTATTGGGCGTTGGCGTCTGATCTGACAGATGCTGACCGTGTGGCGCTGTTCCGCGACAATGCTGCCCGCTTTTACCGGATCGACCTCTAGAGTTGCCAATCTGCGCTTGTTCTTGAACTCCCCTCGGGCTTTTTTGTCATAGCCTTTATTGAGGAGGACACCCCATGAAGCGCAGACAGTTCAACTTACGATTTCTTATTGGCTTAGGTGCCGCCGGCTTTTCTGGTGCCAGCATGGCCAAAACAGAAGGCTTCAAGAAGCTGGATAAACCCGAAAAAGCCTGGACAAGCCTGGTATCCGAAGAAGCCTACGAAATCCTGTTTGAGGAAGGTACCGAACGCCCCTGGTCCAGCCCGTTGAATAAAGAAAAGCGCGCCGGCACTTATTTGTGCGCTGCCTGTTATCTGCCCCTGTTCTCCTCTGAAACCAAATATGAATCCGGCACCGGCTGGCCCAGCTTCTATGCTGCCATCGAGGGCAGGGTGGGTACCAAACGTGATTTCAAACTTATTATTCCCCGAACGGAATACCACTGTGCCCGTTGTGGCGGCCATCAGGGGCACGTGTTTGATGACGGCCCCGAACCCACCGGAAAGCGTTACTGCAATAACGGACTGGCTCTTAAATTCGTGCCGGAAGGTGAAGCATTGCCGGAGCTCAGATCATGAAATACCTGAACAACTGTTTGCTTGTGTGCCTGGCGCTCACCGGGTTGCTGCCGGGTTTTGCGGTGGCAGAAGAGGAGGCCACCGCAATCTTTGCCAGCGGCTGCTTCTGGTGTACGGAGAAAGACTTTGAATCCGTTCCCGGGGTAATATCCGCAAAATCCGGGTATATCGGCGGCAGTGTGGACAATCCCTCTTATCACCAGGTATCCGCCGGTAGTACAGGCCATACCGAAGCGGTGCTCGTTACCTATAACCCGGACGCCGTGAGTTATCAGCAGCTGCTCAAAGTGTACTGGTACTCCGTAGATCCTTTCGCGAAAGACCGTCAGTTCTGTGACAAAGGGTCACAATACCGCAGCGGCATTTTCTATCTGGACAAGGAACAGGAGAAACTGGCGCGGGAGAGCCTGGAAACCCTTAAGAAACAACACAAGCTCACGAAAAAGATACAAACGGAAATTGTACTGGCGTCCAAATTCTGGGATGCTGAAGCCTACCATCAGGATTACTATAAAAAGAACCCTGTCAGGTATCACTTTTACCGGTTCAATTGTGGCCGGGACCAGCGCCTGGAAGAACTCTGGGGAGAACTTGCCGGCTGGAAACCTGAAAAGTAATACCTTTGGTTCCTGACTTATCCGGATAGTTTGATCTGAACATCGGCTCCAGCTGATGCGGTTTTGGCGTGTTTTGCCAGTGACTTGGCACAAACTTACAAACCCATTGGCAAAACACAGAACCAACTAGTCCGTTTTAAGTAGGGGCAGCAAAACAAGTTCGAGTAATATGATCCTGTAAGAAGAAAAACTGAAAAACAACAAGAAACGTTTGAGCAGATATCAAGGGTAAGCAGCCTCACCAAACCTGTTATGCGCAATAGCTTTTCGGCCTGATTGATTCAGGATCGGGAGTTACAAAGGGGGCGCAAGGTGTGGGGTGGAAACGACTTAACGTAACCACACCGAGGATTCAAACGTCTGCGTTGCGCGATTGCGCGACGGGTCGTTCTGTTGCTGCCGTGTTGTCTGCAAAGGAGTGACAATGGCTTCACTGCACAGTGGTTTTATTACCCGTTTGAAAAGGACTTCGATTTACCTTGCTCTGTTTTCCTCACTATCCATACCGACCGCCCATGCTGTTCTCACCGATAATATCACCATAGGTAACGCAAAAGCGTTGGGCCTTGGGCACGCGGTTACTGCGGATCCTCCGGGTATTGATTCCGTTCATTATAATCCAGCAGGTTTAACCCGGCTTAAAGGTCGTCAGCAGGAAATTAAACTGATATCCGGTTTCTTTAATATTGAGCTGGAGTTTGGCGAAGGCTACACAGACTCCTGGAATGATAAGTTTGATGAGCTGAGAGAAGCCACAGCTGAACGTGGACAAGAACTTCCGGAAGGCTTTTTTTACGATGAATCCAATGGTGCTACCAGTGAGACTGAAGGCGCCGCGCTGATGTTGCCAGTGGTAGGTATGACTGAGATACCAGTTATTCTGGCACCGCTTGGTGGAGCATCCTATTCACCACCCGGCAGCAATGTTACCTTTGCTACCAATGTCTATTCACCTTTAATGGTGGGATTTAATCGCTCCGAAGATGACCCCGGTCGCTTCATGGGTGAAAAACTGGCATTTTCTCTAATCACTTACTTCTCGCCAAGTGTGGCGGTGCAAGTAACGGATACCTTTTCAGTTGGCGCAGCGGTTACCTTTAACTATGCGGGCGTAGGTTTGGATCTGGCTTTTCGCGAACCGAATTTTGGTTTGCAGTGGCTGGAAGGCCTTCGTCAGGAAAGCTGTGATAACGTAACGACCCCGGATGATGAATTCCTAGGATTTTCGGATTTTATTCCCTGTATACCGGACGATCAAACCGTCAAGCTGTACGATACGCTAGGGCGACTAAAGTTTGAGGTAGAAAAAGACCTGACTTTTGGCATGAATATCGGGGTGCTTTGGGAACCCAAACCCTGGTTGGCATTAGGCGCTGTATATCAGTCCCCTGTTGATATGGATATGGAAGGTTGGTTTTCCTGGGATCAAGGCCAAAGTTTGTTGAACTTTTTCCAGCAGTTGGAAGGTGGCTTGGGTGACAAGTTTGGTGTGCCAGGATTGAAATTTGAATCTCTGGGTGCAGGATTCGGCGCACTGGTTGAGCCAAGAACGACAGGCAAGGCCAAAGTAGAAATGACCATGCCGGCGCACTTTTCGTTTGGGTTCAGTTTGCAGATTACTCCCAGTATCAAAATAAATACTGATTATAAATTTACGGAGTGGTCAGAGTGGCAGAATATTCCGGTAGAGTTCTCTGAACCTATCGGGGTTATCTTCCTGGCAAACTTACTGCAGCCCGAAGCGGCTCCGGCCCCTGGTGGGTATCAGGTTAATTTCCCGCTGGGCCTGGAGGATACCTGGAACCTTTCTTTTGGGATTGAATATCAGTGGAATGATAAACTGGCCATCCGTTTTGGCTACGAAGATCGTCCATCGTCGATCCCCAAAAAGTCTCGAAGCCCCTTGTTACCTATTGGTGATACGAAACTACGTTCGCTTGGGTTTAACTACAAACCGAGTGCAGATCAAAACTTTGAGTTCGCGATAGGTCAGATGGACTCTTCGGTGCATATGCCGGGTAATACGAGTGATCTGGGGAACTCCGAGAATTACGCGAAATTTATATACAATCCCTACTCAGGAAATGATATTACTGCCAATCTTGATGTGATACTGGTTGAAATGAGTTACCGGAGAACCTGGTAATTACTACGTTGAATTGTTTGTAGTTAACACCAAGTTTGTAGTCAACACCAAGAAGGTGTGTCGTATTGAGGCACACCTTTTCGTTTAACTATCTTCTATTGTTTGTTTAGCTTGTGGGCATCTTCAGCCATTTTCAAAAAGCTGGGAGGTTCACCGCCACCATAAACTTCCATAGCCGCACCACTCACATAAGCAGATGCATCTGACGCCAGAAAAAGACAGGCATTCGCCATATCTTCCGGCACCGCCATTCTGCCCATGGGAAGTGACTTTTCAATTAATTCAATACCAGCTTTACCCGCGTAGTGATCTTCGGCTGCTTCAGTCTTGATCAGGCCAGCGATGATGGCATTGACCCTAACATTGTCACATCCCCATTCCTGGGAAAGCGACCGGGTTAAATTGATCAAACCTGCTTTAGCCGCACCATAGGCGGCGGTGCCGGGAGAGGGGCGTACACCGGAGACGCTGGCGATATTCACAATGGCACCGCCGGTGATGTTCTCTCGCATGGCCAGATATGCCTGCTGGGAAAACACCAGAGGTGCAATCAGGTTAAGCCGGATGATGGATTCACTGAGGCGATAGGGAGCTTCGGCCGCTTTAACCGGTGGTGAGCCGCCGGCGTTGTTAATCAATACATCCAGGTGGCCGGTGTCCTGTATCACTTTGTCGATAATACTTTGGGATTCCTCCGGTTTACGGACGTCGGCTGCAATAAAGATGGCTGTATTGCCGTTACTCTGAATCGCGCTTTCCGGCGCATTGCGTCCGCAGATATAAACGTTGGCACCGGCAGCCAGGAAAGCCTCGGTAATGCCTTTGCCAACGCCTTTGGTGCCGCCGGTAACGATAACGCTTTTACCGGAATAATCGTAGCTAATGGACATAAGGAGTTCCTTGCTGCTGTTTAAAAGTGTTAAGGGTTTGAATTACTGACGGGGTCTCAGGTATTTCCATACACCGTTGGCGGTGCCAACCAGGGTGTCTCCGCACCAGGCCTTGCCTTCTACAAAGGCAACACTGTTGGTTGCCTGGGTCACTGTGCCGGTTGCCATCAAAAAGTTGCCGGGTTCAGTGGCTGCAATAAAACTGGTTTGCATGGACAGGGTTACCACCGGAACTTCGCCTTTGTAAAGGGAGGCGTTCATTCCCAGGGCTTCATCCAGCAGCGTTAACAGCACGCCACCGTGGCCCCGGTTGTTGCCGCCGACATGAACATCGGTAAAGGGCATGCCTACCCAGCCAATAGTGATTCCATCCACCAGGTCACGTTTATAGTGTAGCGGGCCAATATGAGTGGAAAAGTTGGTGAAGCGGCCTTCCACAAAGCCATCGGGAATTTGAATATCGCTCATGGATCACCCGCGCTCAAGAATGGCCGCACCTGTGGGCACACCGGTACCCGCAGTAATTAATACGTGCTCCACATCACCCATCTGGTTTACCGCTGTGCCACGAATCTGCCGTACGGCTTCGGCAATACCGTTCATGCCGTGAATGTAGGCTTCACCGAGTTGACCGCCGTGGGGGTTAACCGGCAGTTTGCCACCGCGGGCGATATGGCCGTCCCGGATAAAATCTTTTGCCTCGCCCTTGTCGCAGAAACCAAAGGCTTCCAGTTGGGGTAGCACCCAGGGGGAGAAGTGGTCGTACAGGCAGGCCACATCAATATCGCCTGGGTTGAGTCCGGCCATGGAATAGACTTCGCCGGCGCAGGCATCGAATTCCGGTATGCCCGAAATTGTTTCACCATAAAAAGGCGTCATCATGCGGGTGTCTTTCACAATACTTTGCCGGGCACTGGCTATTAGCGCAGGCGTATTGGCAAGGTCTTTGGCGCGCTCTGCCGAGGTCACCACAAAAGCAACTGCGCCATCGCTTTCCTGGCAGCAATCATAAAGCCGCAGCGGGTCTGCAATCATCCGGGATGTCTGGTGATCTTCCAGCGTGATGGGCTTCTGGTAGAAGAAAGCGTTGGGATTGGTCGCCGCAAAGTCACGCATGGCTACCGCTACGCGGCCAAAGTCTTCGCTGGTGGCGCCGTATTCATGCATATAGCGCCGCGCGCTGAAGGCGATCCAGGCTGCCGGCGTCATAAAGCCAAAAGGAAAGTAATGGCTGAAGTTAATCATGTTGGGATTCAGGGGCGAGGTGTCCATCAGCTGGCCACTGCCAAAGCGAAGGCCGGAGCGTTCATTGAGTGCCCGGTAAATTACGACTGTGTCACACAGGCCGGAACTGATCGCGGTCGCAGCATGTACAAAGGGTCCGCAGGCGGCACCACCACCAAACTCGGTTCGCGAGAAGAACTTGAGCTCCTTACCGCCTACTTGGCGCAGGATTTCGTTCTCCCAGTTGTTGTCCATGCTGAAGGTAGCCATACCATCGATGTCGGCTCCTTTTAAGCCGGCATCATCAAGCGCGGCTTTAACCGCTTCGCAGGCCAGTTGCATTTCGGTGCGTCCGGAATCTTTGGAAAACTCAGTGGCGCCAATGCCCACGATGGCGGCTTTGCGGGAAAGTGTGGCTGACATCATGCAACTCCTTCTTTGGCCAACTGAACAATGGCACTGCCACTGACGTGATTACCCATGCCGTTCTTACCTTTAAAATCCAGGTGAACCAGGTGCTCGCCGTTGTCTTCTTCAAGCTCGGTGACTTCGCCGGACATGGTCATGGTGTCGCCGGGAAAGTTGGGTGCGCCCAGGTTGAATTTGATATTTTTAATGCGGCTTCCAGGGCCGGCCCAGTCAGTCAGATAGCGACCGACAAAACCGTTTGTGGAAAGGATATTCATAAAAATATCCGGTGTGCCTTTTTCTTCGGCTGCTGCCTTGTCGTGATGCACGTCCTGAAAATCCTGGGAAGCAATGGCGCAGGACACGATCAGTCTTGGTGTCAGTTCCAGCTCAAACACCGGTAGCTGGTCGCCCACAGACACTTGTGAGGCGTAAACATTGGTAAATTCTGTCATCGTTTATTCCTCTAGGATTGTGCGGGCCTGAAAATGGGCAGGGACATGCCTTCCTGTACTTCTTTGATCTCCATCTCAACGGGCATGCCAATAGTGATCTCGTCGGGCTTGCAGCCTTCCAGTTGCGAGACCAGGCGGACGCCTTCGTCCAGGTCCACCAGTACAATGGCGTTAGGGTAATCAAACGGCGGGATTTCAGGGTAGTGCATAATGGTGTAGGTATAGACTTTACCTTTTCCTTTGGATTCCACCGTGTCCCATTCGATGGACTGACATGATTCACACATGGGTTGGGGCGGATGGCGCAGGGTATTACAGCTGGTGCAGCGCTGGATTAACAGTTTGCCCTGGCGAAGTCCTTCCCAGTAGTGTTCGTTGTCGTAGTTTTCGATCGGTGCCACGCGGTTGATTTTCATGGGGCCGCTGCTGGCCTTTTGCGACGCCGGTTTCTTCGGTGCCTGGTATTGAAAGTAGGTGATCTTGGCGTCTGCAAAGCATTCGTCATTCTGATCCATGTACTGGGCCAGCTCGGTAACAAAGAAGCCTTTACCCACAGCAGTGGACTTTTCTTCAGTCACATGCACGATGGTGCTGTAGTGGTGAACCTGATCGCCTTCTTCCAGATAGCGGTGAAAGGTCTGGTCATAGCTGACCGCCATAACGCCGGCATAGCCGTGGGCTTCCATAATGCTGAGGATTTCATAGGGATTATCATCCGTGGAGCCTTCCGGGTAGTTACCGCGGGCATCACGCATGGTCCACATTTGCATCATGGTGGGTGGGGCTACTACTTTGTCGTCGCCAAGATAGAGCGGGTTATCATCACCCATGGCAGTGCACCACTGCCATACCTGGGTCCGGGTAACCGGATTAAAGCTTTTATAAGGGCCCACCCGGCGATTAAGCAGGGGCTTTATCTTGTCCAGTAGCTCCGCCGCTGAAATGTCCGACATGCAAACTTCCTCTGGGTTTGTAGACTGATAAAGCTAAAATACCAATTATGCATTGCCATTGCAATAATGATGCATAATTCAGAAGTCCGGCTGCGGAAAGTGACAGAAAGGGGTGTGAAGGGCGCCAGAAAGGCGCCCTGAAAGCAGGTTAATACTGGATAAACAGCAGGTTAGAAACCTGCATAAAAACCTTAAGAGGCTGCTTCGACCAGTGCTTTAAGGTCGTTGCTGGCATCTGCCAACAGTTCATCACTCAAGGGGATTTTCTGGGCAATGATTTTCTTGGCCTGCATAAACTCCTTGGAGCTGTTAATGCAGTCGGCGGCAAGAATATCGTCGCCTTTAAGGTACCAGGCAACAAACTGGTTGCTGCTGGGCTCGCCTCGCAGCACAACCCGGTCGTAACCTTTATTGAATCCGGCAATCTGCAGTTTTACGTCGTATTGATCAGACCAGAACCAGGGCAGGGAATGATAGGCTTTCTGATTGCCGCAGACAGAAGCGGCCGCAGTGCGGGCCTGTTCAGTGGCATTGGGTACTGACTCCAGGCGCAGGCGGAAGCCCAGCAAATCATTGGGGTGATTGGTGCAGTCACCGGCAGCAACGATATCCGGATCGGCGGTTTGCGCGAATTCATCTACCAGAATGCCGTTTTCAGCCTGCAGGCCGGCATCCTCTGCAATCTCTGTATTGGGGATAACGCCGATGCCGATAATCACCATGTCGGCATCCAGTGTCAGGTCATTATTGCAAACGACCTGGGTAACCTTGCCGCCGTCGCCTTTAAACTCAACCGCCTGGGCTTCGGTATAGATTTTTACGCCGTGGCCTTCATGCAATTGCGTGTAGTATTCAGATAACTCCGGCGCAGTAACGCGTTCCAGTACCCGGTGCATCATTTCCAGCACGGTGACTTCCATGCCCAGCTTGCGCAGTGAGGCAGCGGTTTCCAGGCCAATGTAGCCGCCGCCGACGATCACTGCCTTGTTGCCTTCTTTTACCTGTTGCTGAATGGACTGGGCGTCTGACAAAGTGCGCAGATAAAAAATGCCATCCAGATCATGGCCGGGAATAGGCAGTTCGCGAACCCGGGCGCCGGTGCAAAGGCCGAGCTTGTCGTACTGCAGTTTCTCGCCGTTGTTGAGCGTAATTTCCTTGTTTTCCCGATCGATGGTTTCAACTTTAACGCCCAGTTTGAATTCAATATTGGCTTTGTCGTATACCGTTGATTTGAACAGGTCGATCTGATCGGCAGTTTTCTCGCCGTTCAGGAGCGCCTTGGATAAGGGAGGGCGGTGATAAGGCATGGCGTTCTCGTCGCCAATCACCAGGATTTTGCCTTGCCAGCCTTCTTTTCTGACGGCGTTGGCCAGCGATGCCCCCGCGTGGCTGGCTCCGATAATGATGCAGGTTTGGTTCTCTGTGGTCATAAAATCCTTCCTCACTTACTACTTTACAGGCTCTTGAAAAGCACTTGTTTACTTCGGTTTTACAGGCTTGAACAGCTAAAAAACTGCCGGCAATTTTATCGCAAATTATCTTGATTTTAAGATTTATAAAGTATACGGTGTATACTTAAGAATCAAGCTATAATTTGAAACCCTGAAGGGATTGACCGGAATTGAAGCCCTTATAAATGTACAGGGATTGGCAAAAGCATAATAAGATAGCAAAGATTGAGAGAGAGGAGTATTAAATATGGCATTAATCAAAATCACCAACCTTAAGGGTGAAAAGAGCGAGTTGGACGCACCGAATGGTGATACCTTGATGGAAGCCTTGCGCGACAACGGTTATGACGAAATAGAAGCGATTTGTGGCGGTGTGTGTTCCTGTTCTACCTGCCATGTTTACGTTGAGGGTGAGTGGCAAAATAAGCTGGGTGAGCGCAGCGAAGACGAATATCAGCTGGTATCCAGTACTGAACATTATCGCGAAAATTCACGCCTGTCCTGTCAGATCACCGTGACTGATGAAATGGACGGACTGGAAATTACCATTGCGGAACAAAGCTACTAAAACAAAGCTACTAGTCAGCTATACAGTCTGCTGGGCCACTGTTTAGAAAGGCGGTGGCCATTTCCCCATAAAGGGAAAAGAAACTGCAAAAGATCAGCAATAAAAAAAGGCCAGAGAATCTACTGGCCTTTTTTATTGCTGCTTTCTTTTAACAAAAAAGAGGCAACCAATTTGGCTGCCTCTTTGCGTTCAAGTTGCCTGTTGTTATCAAGCGTTGTCAGGCAGTTTTGGAATAGGCTGGTTCCTGATCGGAAGACTCCGGCTTTTTCTCAAAACCGTAATCGTAAGGGCGTACCTTTTTAACGGTCAGCCAGGCGCCTTTTTCCGGCTCGGTCTGGCCGCCGATCATGCGTGAGCGCGGCAGCTCCTCAGACGTCTCGAACTCAGAAGTAAATTCAACACGACGGGCGAACTCGGCAAAGATGATACGCAGTTGCTGGCGTGCCTGGTTCATGCCCACGCAGGCACGGCGACCTCCACCAAACGGCATGAACTCGTAGGGCGCATATTTTTTACCTTCCAGCCAGCGATCAGGGCGGAATTCAAGTGCATCTTCGCCAAAGATTTCTTTCTTGCGCTGAGTAAGGTAGATGTTCGGTAATACCGCAGCGCCGGCCGGAATAACCCGGTCGCCTAATTTGGTGTCGTAACGCAGCCAGCGGATAAAGCCAACAGCTGATGGTGTCAGGCGCTGTGATTCGTTCAGGCAGGCGGTCAGGTAGGGCAGCTCCGATACTTTAATGGCGTTAAAGTCGCCTTCGGCGTTGATGCAGTCGATGACTTCATTGCGAATCTTTTCATTCACATCCGGGCGGCGTTGCATCCAGATCGCCAGCCAGGCTGCAGTTGCTGCACTGGTTTCGTGGCCACCGATCATCAGGCCTACGCCTTCAGAAATAACGCGCTCCTCATCCAGCAGATTGCCGTCTTCGTCGGTAGCACGGGCAAGAATGGACATGGTGTGGGTTTCGGTGTCATCCATGCGGGCACGGATATCGCGAATATCTTCACGCATCATGTCGGCCAGTTGTACTTTCAGATCCACGGCGCGTTTCCAGGGCAGAATACCTTTTTTACCGTTGCCCGGTTTGCCCAGAGCGGTGCGCTTCAGGTATTTGCGGTTCATCCACTGACGGAAATTGCGGGCACCGACCAGAGAGGCCAATGTGAACATGGTGTCGCTGGTGGCTTCCAGCATCCAGTGCAGCATCAGTTCCTTGTAGCGCTCTTTGCGTTCGCCGTGGCGAAGGTCAAACAGGGTGTAGCAAATCACGTCCAGAGTGATATCGCCAATGAGGCGGGGCATGTTGAACTTGTCGCCGGGCTTCATGTTGTCGATGTGCTCGGTCACGATCTCGTGCATCACACCGGCGCGGGCTTTCAGTTTGCCCAGGTTAAAATTGGGAATAACCAGTTTGCGGGAATCCTGGTGAGCCTTTTCGTTCAGGAATACGGTATTCTTTTCACCCAGATCCATGGGCAGTTGTACCAGCGACTGGTCGTACTTGTCCTCGGTCAGTTTGAGGATGTCTTTAATCATATCCACGTCGGCGGTCCAGACCATTGGGCCCTGGCCAGGAAGTGTCAGGGTAAACACATCCCCAAGCTCTCTCTGGTTTTTTTCCATGTAATCCCAGATGCCTATCCCTAGTCCCAGTGCCTGGCGGATTTTACTGTCTTTGGGGATCGGTGGTAGTTGGGGTTGCTGGCTCATAAAGTCTCTCCTGATGCCTCACACTTGTTCTGTGTTAATTACTGTCTGCGTGGTTATTCAGTCATTGGTAATAATAAAAAAGCTGACGGCTAATGGCCGGTCAGCTTTCGGTAAAAGGCTTATTCTGCGTCTTGCAGTTCCTGCTGCTTTTTCATGTTGTCCCAGAAACGTTGGGGAACATATTCAGCAGGAACTTTAACGAAACTGTTTTCGGTAGGGTCACCGTTAGTATAGGACTGCTCACCGCAACCCATACCATCTTCGTCAAATATAAAGAACAGGCACATGCGGATTGTCAGCATGTAAACGGCTTCTTCATCGTCGGGTTCAATACCAAAGGCGACCGGTAACATGGAGCCGTGGTAAAGCTGGTGTACGTTGCCTTCCAGTACCAGGGTGTTGTCACCCACGATGAATTTTTCCAGCTCCAGGTGAATACAGAAAAGGTTGAATGTCACCAGCTGGCCATAGAATACTTCCAGTTCTTCATAGGAGCTGGGCTGAATGCCTTCCATTTTACCGTCGTCGCCCTGGCCCCAGCGGCGATAATCCTGGTGTTTCAGGGAGCAGGTTTTCATCAGCGCATCGTAATCGCCTTTGGCTTCGGCAGTGGCATGATCAATAAAGTTCTGGCAAATGAGACGCTGGCGCTCAGTCTGCAGTTTGGGGTAGATATTCTCGCGAACAAAATTGCCCAGGTAATCCGGATCAAAGTCCTCAAAAGGAATCGGACGCTCTGGCAATGTTTTACCGATATACATGGGCTTACCCTCTCCAGTGACTGCTTGTTTAATTTAGTGTTGTTGTTATTGCGCTGTATTCAGGTTATTTGCAGCTATGGTTTACACCGTATACTAGTAAATGATGCAGATCAAGTGGCAGTATGAAAAATTTAATTATCAGAATTTATCTTGATATAAATCATCGGTTTAAGGGGTGTGAGGCGGGTGGGGGAGCAGAGGGAAATCCGGTATGGGTGATGCCAAAAACGACGCAGGGAACGGGGGAGGCTGGTGCCGATACCGCCATGCTAGCGGCAGTATCGGCTCCTGCGTTGATGGCAGTGTTCTAACGTTTTACCTTGTAGCCCGAGTCTTTGAGTACCCAGGTGTTATCGTTAAGACCTTGCTCTCGCAGTTTGAATTTCTGAACCTTGTTGGTTGGCGTGTAAGGCAGCGATTCAACAAACTCAAGATACTGAGGCACGAAGTAATAAGGCGCGTTATCGTTAATGTATTCGGCCAGTGCTTCGTGGGTAAGTTTTGAATCAGCTTCCAGTACCACATTGATTTTCAGTTCTGATTCCGTTTCCACTTCTTTTGAAGGTAGGCCGAAGGCAGCCACGTCTTTTACTTCCGGGTGTTTTCTCAGAACCATTTCCACTTCCATAGTGGATATGTTGCGCCCGGCAAATCGAATCGCATCCCGCTTGCGGTCTACAAACCAGAAAGCGCCGTTTTCATCGATCCGGCCCAGGTCGCCGGTATGGTACCACTCACCACTAAAGGCGTTTTTATTGGCTTTGTCATCGTCAAAATACCCGTTAAAAATAACGTGTGGCTTTTTGGGCCTTATGCATATTTCCCCGATTTCGCCCTGTGCCACTTCATTGAAGTCATCATCAAAGAGTTTGATGTCCATATCATCCAGTGGCTTGCCCAGTGAACTGAAAGGAACTTCGCCCATGCAGAACGCGGGCGTGAGTATTACCATGACTTCGCTTTGTCCGTAACCCATGGGCAAGAGTTCTACTCCGAAGCGCTTGGAAAAAGGTTCGCGTAGTTGTTCCGGCATGGGAACCATTTGTGCTACACGGAGTGGGTTGTCGGCGTCGTCGTCTTTGGCGGGGGAGTTCCACAGGAACATGTGCATGGCCCCAAGGGTAAAGGTTTGGGTTGCGCCAAAATGACGAATACGATCCCAGAAAGTGGTTACGGAAAATCTGTCTTCAAGTACGACGGGAATGCCTTCATAAAGTGCGCGGAAAATAGCGGTAATCCAGGCGCCTGAATTGTACAGTGGCAACACGTTGTAAATGACGTCTCCGGGTTTGGAGCCGTAGTAAATGGAAGCCGCTTCGGCAATGGGTCGAATCCAGCTGTTATGGCTTTGCAGTACGCCTTTGGAGCGGCCGGTGGTGCCGGATGTCCAGAGTACTGCGCAGGTGTCGCCGTAATCCATGTCGCTGTAGTCAGGTGTGATCGGGGCGTGATCCAGCAGGTGCTGGAACGGGGTGGCGTTGCTCAGGGTGATGTCCTTTTCTTCCCCCAGTACCACCAGTTTTTCGCCGCTCAGGGAGCTTTCAACGTCCTTGAGTCGATCCTGCAGGCCTACTTCTGTTATCAAGACTTTGGTTTTGCTGCGCTCAATGGTTTCGCTAAGCCAGGCGCCTTTGTAATCAGTGTTGATGGGCACCCAGATAGCACCGATCTTGTTGGTGGCCAGTGCGGTCAGGATAATTTCAATGCCGCTTTTCAGATAAAAGCCGATACGGTCACCGGGCTCTACGCCCAGTTCTTTCAGGCCGGCGGCCAGGGAGTTGGTAAGTTTTTCTGCTTCGGCAAAGGTTATTCGGCGCTCATCAGTGATCAGGTATTCCGTTGCACCGTTCTGCTCAGCCTGCAGGGTCAGCAATTTGGGGAGGATTCGATTTTTGTTATCGGATAAATCTAGTTTATTCACTGGCTTATCTCCGCCGCCCTGTGGGCTTTCCATAGGTGAGTTATTGGGTACGTCAATGAGTCGTTATCAGCCTATCTTATCGCTCATGGGATAATTATGCATCTATATTTGCAATAATATAGCGAAATGGTATTCTGCCGCAATACGAAAAGGGCCTGGGGCCTTTTCGATGGTGAGACTCAGGGGAACAACATGTCCGAAAAAACGACCGCTACAGGCCTGGAGCAGCTACCCGGTACCTTGGTAAAACCACCACTCGAAGTCAACGAAAACCAGGAAACCTGGGACGGCAGCTTTGATGTGCTGGTGGTTGGTTTGGGCGCAGCAGGGGTATCTGCTGCGATTGAGGCGGCAGACCAGGGGGCCAGGGTTGCCTTTATTGATCGCTTTGAAGGGGGCGGCACCACGGCTCGCAGTGGCAGTGTTATGTACGCGGGTGGCGGTACGGCGTTACAAAAACGCCTGGGTGTGGAAGATGACCCGGAGAGCATGTTCAATTACCTGAAGCACGAAGTTCAGGACGCGGTAACGCCGGAAACCCTGAAAGCGTTTTGTCAGCAAAGTGCAGACAACCTGCAGTGGGCCCTTGATAACGGCGTTACCTATTCCGGTGACGTCTTTGCCAAAAAGATCAGCTATCCCGTGCATGGTAACAGCCTTTATTACTCCGGAAACGAACTGGCTTTCAGTTCCGAGGCGCGGCCGGCACCTCGTGGCCATTTGCCGGATGGCATCAAGCGCTTTACAGCCTTTGGCCCTGCATTTGTTGGCCCCTTGATAAAAAGTGCCCTTAAAAAAGGAGTGATTCCACTACGCCAGACCCGGGTAAGCCGCTTGCTGGTGAATGCTGAAGGCCAGGTAGTGGGTGTAGAAGCGCAACAGATTCCTGCCGGTAGCTGGGCAGGTGTGCGACATCGTATGCTGTCCCGTTTGGCGGCCATGTTGCAGATTTATTTTGCACCGGCGGCCAAGGGGCTGGTGCGTAAAATCGAAGCGCTGGAAAAACAGTTTGGAAAAACCGTGCGCTATCAGGCCAATTCGGGCGTGGTACTCGCTACCGGCGGTTTTATTCTCAATCGTAAAATGACGGAAGAATTTCTTCCCAAGTACAAGCGCGCCATGCGCCTTGGTACTCCCAGTGATCTTGGTGAAGGGCATGCGTTGGGTGTGAGTGTGGGTGGCGTAGCGGACCGTATGAGTACCGCTACTGCCTGGCGGTTTATCAATCCACCGGCTGACTGGCCAAAAGCGGCTTTGGTGAACCGTCAGGGGCAACGCTATGTTAATGAAGCCCTGTATGGCGCCACTATCGGCACCAAAATGATGGAAGAAAACAACGGCGAGGCCATTCTGGTAATGGATAAGCGTTTGTATGATGCCAGTGTTGCCAGCCTTAATCTGAAGAACGCGCGTTTTGTTACCCTGATGCAGGCAAAAACGGCGATACGAATCGCTAAGTCTGCAGACACGCTGGATGCGCTGGCAGCCCGCTGCAAGATTGATCCGGAGGCGCTTAAGGAAACGGTTCGCCAGTATAACCTGGCAGCAAAATCGGAAATACCGGATGTGTTCGGCAAGCCGCCGTCGGATATGGCGCAGATTCTGGAGCCGCCTTTCTATGCCATTGATATGTCGGTAGGTAAAGGTGATATCACCTCGGTTATTACCCTGGGCGGCCTGCGTGTGTGTGAAGAAACCGGCCAGGTGCTGAATCAGAACAATCAGCCTGTTGGTGGTTTGTACGCGGCGGGAAGAGCTGCCATTGGCGTGGCCTCCAATGCTTATATTAGCGGTCTTTCCATTGCTGATGGTGTTTTCTCTGGCCGGCGTTGCGGAGCCCACGCAGCAAAAAAGTGTCATGAGCCCCGGGTTCGTAATTCACTGAAATCAGCCTCAGCCAGTGTTGGTTGAGGCTGCTCCGAAGCTGCTTAAAAAAGAAAGGACCCAGCTATGAAAACTGCGTTAATCACGGGTGCTGCCACCGGCATTGGCGAAGCCATTGTCAAAAAGCTTGCCGACGAAGGCTGGCAGGTGTACGCCGGATATCGCAGCTCCAGTCCGGATCACACCCGTTGGATGAGCATGGCGAACGTTACCCCCCTGCATTGTGATGTCACCTATCAGGAAGATGTTGTTCAGGCTGTAGAAAGAATTCGCCGGGAGCAGGGCAAGCTTGATCTGTTGTTAAATAACGCGGCTTATGCTTCCAACGCCGGCGTGGTGGAAGCAGCGGATATGGAAGATTACCGTAAAACCTTTGAGGTGAATTTCTGGGGGCCGCTCAATGTTATTCAAGCCTGTGCTCCCTTGTTAAAAGCCGCAAAGGGCAGAGTGGTGAATACGGGTTCTGCGTCCGTGTACCTTACCATTCCTATGGGGTCGGCCTATCCGGTCTCTAAAACAGCGCTCACTGCGCTCACCAATCATCTTCGTCTTGAAATGGCACCCTTCGGTGTTCAGGTCACCACGTTGCACCCCGGTGGTGTAGAAACACCCATGACCAGCCTGGGTGATGAGGTATCGCAAAAACAATGGCAGGCGATTCCTGAATCCCTGAGAAGCGAGTACGCCCGGCATTTCTGTGATGGTGCCAGTGCCGTCGGTGACAACTTCAAACTTTACCACCCGGATGAGTTTGCCAGGCGGGTTTACCGCCAGGTGATTACTGCAAAAAAACTCAAACCCAGCTATCTGATCGGCCCTGGAGTGGCCCCTTTGCCCTGGCTCCACCGCCTGTTGCCGGTGCAGCAAGTCCTTAATATCTGGGCAAAAATGTTCGCTGCCCGTCCGGCCTGACACTGTCTTTAATCCCCACCTGAACAGCATCAGGACAATTTTGCATGAAATATGCAACAGTATTGCAAATATAATGCAAAATAGCTAAGCTGTGACCATCAAATAAGCGAATGACTAGAGCGAATCAGTGGTTATGGATACAAGATACAGCGCAGAACAAGTCAAACTCCGCCAGGAACTGAGGGATTATTTCAACAGCATCATGACCCCGGAAAAGGTCATGACCTGTATCGGCAAGGAAGGTGGACCGGTTTTTCGTGAGATTATTGAGCAACTGGGCCGTGATGGCATGCTGACCCTGGGGTGGCCCGAGGAGTTCGGCGGTAAAAATTACGGTGCCGTGGAACAGATGATTCTGTTCGAAGAAGCCTGGAAAACCCATACACCGTTTCCGTTGATTACCCTCAATTCAGTGGCCCCATCGCTGATGGCTTTTGGTTCAGATGAGCAGAAGGCTTACTTCCTGCCGCTGATTTCAAAAGGCAAGGCCACCTTTGCTGTCGGTTATTCCGAGCCGGGTTCAGGCACCGATCTGGGGTCACTCAAAACCAAAGCAGAATTCGACGGCGAAAACTGGATTATTAACGGTACCAAGGTCTGGACCAGCGCAGGCCACGACGCCGAGTATATCTGGCTGGCGGCTCGTACCAGTAACGAGGGCAAGCGTCCCTCTGATGGTATCAGTCTGTTTATTGTCGATACCAAAGATCCCGGTTTCAGTCATGCGCCCATTCATACCGTTGCCGGTGTGGACACCAATGTTACCTATTATGAAAACGTAAAAGTGGCCCCCGACCGTATTGTTGGCGGGCTTAACAAAGGCTGGAAAGTAATTACATCCCAGCTGAATCACGAGCGTATTGCATTGGCGGCCATGTCCGTGATTGCCCGCAAGGAATTCGGTTATGTGGTCAAGGCCCTTGGCCGCAAAAATGCACAAGGCAAATCCCGGCTGGATGATCCTGTTGTGCGCAGCAAAGTGGGCGAGATTTATGCCCGATTGGAATCCATGGAAGTGATTAACCTGCGCATGGCCAATATGGTGGATACGGGCACAGTGGATGTGGCTCTGGCTTCCGGCGCCAAAGTGATTAATACCCTGGAACAGATCAAAGTACTGCGGGATCTGATTTCTCTGGTGGGCGAGGATGCCATGGTGCAGTTCACCAGCGACGATGCGATTTTCGATGGCCATCTGGAATACGATTACCGCTCTGCCCAGATCATGACTGTGGGTGGTGGTGTGCTGGAGGTGATGCGTTCCATGACCGCATCGCTGGGACTGGGCATGCCCAACACAATTGTTTAACAGGGATCACAGAAGAGGACACCAGCATGAATTTCAGTTTTACCGATGATCAGCTCACCATTAAGGATGTGGCAGACAAAATCTTCCGTGATCTGTGTGATGACGAAACTATTCGCCATTTATCCAAAGAGGACACACCGGTTCACACGGCACTGTGGAAGCAACTGGGCGAAAGCGGTCTGCTGGCCGCGCCTTTACCGTCTCAATACGGCGGCTCTGAGCTTGGCCTGGCGGAAATCTGCCTGATTATTCAGGGGCAGGGCGCCGCCGTTGCGCCTGTTCCGTTGATTGAAACCGTGGTTGAGTGCGCCATGCCCATCGCGGAATTCGGCAGTGACGACCTGAAAGGCAGAGTGCTGCCCGGAGTAGCCAGTGGCGAGCTTATGCTGGCACCGGTACGACCCTATGACGGATTACGAGATAAAGAACCGTTGGCCGTGACCAAGCAAGGTGGCAACTGGGTACTTAACGGTGACTCTGCGCTGGTAAGCTACGCGCCGGTGGCAAACGGATTTCTGGTGTCGGCATTGCTGGAAGGTGAACCGGCCTGGGTTGGTTACGTAGATGCTAGTGCAGAAGGTGTGAATATCACCACCCAGAGAAATGTCAGTGGTGAGATTTGCGGCCATATCAATCTGGTAGGTGTGCAGGTTGCCCCAGCCGATGTGCTGGCTTCCGGCGAGAAGGCTGCAGAAGTGCTGGAATGGCAAGCCCGCCGAACCTATACGGCGCTGGCAGCCCAGCAAGTCGGTGTGCTCAGGGAAGGCCTGCAGCGTGCAGCGGATTATACCAAGGAGCGCAAACAGTTCGGGCGTCCTCTGGCTTCCTTCCAGGCGGTGGCCCAACAGGCAGCAGATGCCTACATGGCCATTGAGGCGCTACAAGGTGTTTACTGGCGGGCGCTGGCGGATATAGAGGCGAATGCACAGGAAGCGGCCATGTCATCGCGAGTAGCCAAGTTCTGGACTGCGGAAGCCGGTCATATTGCTGCCCACGTGGCATTGCATATTCATGGGGGAATTGGTCAGGATCTGGATTACCCTGCACACCGGTTCTTTATCTGGGCGAAGAAGAACGAAAACTATCTGGGTGGTGCTAACCGCTTTGCCGATAGCCTGGGGCAACTGGTGGCAGATAATCTGGAAGCTGTTGTGGGCTAGTTTTTAAAAGACCTGTTCCGTGCAGAATCAAAAAAGGCCTGATTTTTCAGGCCTTTTTTGTTGCAGTCGCTTTTCGGAAAGCTTACTGGCGGGGCACACCGCTGATCTTGAATTTGGCCATGGCAACTTTTACCTGGCCTTCAAGGTTGTTGTTATCATCCAGAGTGGCCGTATAGGTCAGAGTCAATTTCATGGGCTTGGTGGTTTTACTTTTCCAGGTCAGGGTTTCGCCATCCCAGCTGCCTTCTTCGATTTCCTGCAGGCCATATTCTTCGCTATCCATGGTGCCGGTCAGGGTTTCGCCATCAGACTTCAGGGTTACAACGCTCTTTTGTTCCTTACCGGGTACTTTTACAGTTACATCCCATACACAATCAATGGCGGTGGCTTCGGCATTTGCAGACATGTCTGTCGCTCCTAATCGAGTTTTACGAATTTTCTGTTGTTATCAGTCAACGTCCTGGCTAAGCGGATTTTGCTTAAATAGATTACGCTGTATACCCGAAAAAATATACACGGTATGATGAGGGAATTCACCTTCATATGGACTAGGGCTACCGGTGCACTTGCGAGGTAGGCTGGTTGGAAATAAAAGCAAAAATTCCAGATAAAAGAAAGCAACAATAACAACAAGAAAAGAAGAGAGAAAGCGATGAAAAAGCTGTCGCTGTTATTGCTGACGCTATCCCTGGGGGCGCAGCTGACCGGATGCAAAGAAACCCCGGTGCCGGAAGTACCCGTAACCCCCAAAGATCCGGTGGTGGTTGATTCCGGTCGTTATACCGACATTAACGGCACCAGCAGGGAAAAGCGCCTGGACTACGCCGAGTACAGGGATCCCTGTGCTTTGTATAATCCCTACCGCAACCCCTACATTGGTGATCTTCACGTTCACACCAGCCGTTCGCTGGATGCCAACATTCAGGACACCCAAACCACACCGGCGCAGGCCTATGAGTTTGCCAAAGGGGAACCCCTGGGTGTGCAACCCTTTGATGAGAACGGCAACCCATTGCGAACGCTCCAGCTGGATGAGCCACTGGATTTTGCCATGGTGTCTGATCACGCGGAATTCTTTGGCGAAAACCGTATCTGTCGCAATCCGGATTATCCTGTGGCCTATAACTCCGCGGAGTGTGTGAGTTTTCGAGCTGATCCCAAACAGAAATTTGTGAACTGGAATCTGCGTTACCTTGGTGGACTGATGCAGCCGGATGGCGCGCTGGCCCGGTTTGACTATTGTGGTGACGGAGCAAAGGACTGCCTTGAACAGGCACAAACGGTGTGGGAAGAAATGATTCTGGCGGCAGAGGCCGCTTACGATAAAACGGTTGATTGCGGCTTTACAGCGTTCGTGGGTTACGAATACACGGGGGCGCCGGTGTCATTCAATCTGCACCGCAACGTGGTGTTCCGCAATGCCGATGTTCCCGGACAGCCATTAAGTTATATGGAATACCCGCGCCCGGAAAATCTATGGAAAGCGCTGGACGAAACCTGTAACGATACCAACAACTGTGAAGCGCTCACCATTCCCCATAACTCCAATGTCAGCGGTGATATGATGTTCCGCCGGGAAAAACTGGTGATCGAGTACAGTGATTTTGATGAAGATTATGTGACGCTCCGCCACAAATACGAACCTTTGATAGAAATATTTCAGCACAAAGGTGACTCGGAATGCAGCCGCTCCGCCGATGAGCTGTGCGGATTTGAAAAATTCCCCTTTAACAATCTGATTTCAGAACGCTATGCAGGATTCCTTTCCGGAGAACCAACACCCGACAGCTTTGTTCGTACCGCATTAAAAGATGGCCTGGCGCTGGAAGAAAAATATGGCACTAACCCGTTTAAATACGGGGTCGTGGCCAGTACGGATACTCATTTGGGCACGCCCGGCCTGGTGGACGAAAAGAACTATCCCGGCCATGGTGGTGCTGGCGCCGATAACAGTGATGGCCTGCAACCGGGCCTGACGGATACCGTAAGCTTTGGCCCCGGTGGCCTTGCCGTTTTATGGGCAGAAGAAAATTCCCGTGATTATCTGTTTGATGCCATGCAGCGCAAAGAAGCTCAGGGCACCAGCGGCCCGCGCATTCTGATGCGCTTGTTCGCCGGCTGGAATTTGCAGGAAGAGCAGGTATGCGCGGGTTTTGGCTTTGATGACGATGCAATAAGTCTGCGTTACGGGGACTTTGCCCGCCTGGGCCACGAACAGGGTGTGCCCATGGGCGGTGACCTGGTTCTTGGCGAGCAAGCCTATAATGAAGAGGGTGAAATAAAAGCGCCGGCATTTGCCGTGGGTGCATTGCGTGACAAAGCCTCCGATGCCAACGGCCTGCAAACCCTGCAAATCATCAAGGGGTGGCTGGATGAAGAGGGTAACACCCATGAGCGCGTCTATAACCTGAATACAACGGACTCGGTAGGCATCAGTCTGGATTCCTGTCAGGCCTCCTATCAGGCCCGTGATTCATTGTGCAGTGTTTGGCGTGATCCGGACTTCGATCCGGCACAGAAGGCCTTCTATTATGCCAGAGTAGTGGAGCAGCCCAGTTGCCGCTGGTCCTGGCAACAATGTCGCGTGCTGTTCGAGGATAATCCGTTGGAGCGTTTTAAAGAAGCCTGTAAAGAGCCTTCCAGTTTACCTTCCGGCTATCGGGAATGCTGTCTGCATACACCGATAGCGGACAGTTATCCCAACAAGCTCAAGAAAGAACAGTTCGGCACTTATCCGCCAGTGATCCAGGAGCGTGCCTGGACATCACCGGTATGGTACCGCCCATGATCTTCCGGCCGTTGCTGGTTTTTTTGCTGATCGGCTGTTTGCTGTGGGGCGGCGAAAGGTTGCTGAATATTTCCCTGTCCAAACGGGAGCCATTAGGCACCATCGTGATCAGCCCGGCAGATCTGGAATCGAAGGATGCTGCTCCGTTTGAACTGCAACTGAATTACCTTGTGGCGCAAAGGCTGTTGGCGATGGAAGCGCTAAGGTTGGGTATTCACGGGAATGACCCGGTAATAGCCCAGAGACTGGGACAGAATTTGCATTTCCTGTATCGGCAAGCGCAGGGCACGGAAGCGCTTCAGGAAAAAATGCTGGTTGATGATCCGGTCGTCCGTCGACGCTTACAGGAACGGATGGAAGCCTTGTTGCTTTCACAAGATACGCAAGCTGCCGTGTCCGAAGAGCGACTGAAATCTTTTTATAGCAACCATCTGGATAGCTATCGAGCCGGTAAGCGGTATCGGCTTTCACACCAGCTGATTCGTTCCGATGAAAATGTTAATCCTGGCAGTAGTGATGCCAGCGCCATCAGTTTTACCGGACCGCAACAGGCCCTGTCAGAAGCAAACATGACCCGGTTATTTCCAGCCGAGCTGGTGAGTGGGATTATCAATACGGTTGAAGCCGGTAAGGAGCTGACCCATAACACTGCGCAGGGAACTCACAAAGTCAGGATTGAAGCCATCCTGCCGGGTGAACCGCTGTCGTTTAAACATATCAGAGCCAGAGTACTGGCCGACTTTCAAGAGTATCGACTGGCGCAGTTAAGGCAAGACTATGTACGCGACATGCTGCCTTTTTACCGTATTGTTCTGCCGGAAGATGATCAGGACCGGCAAGCGTCTGTCGTCGATCGGTATGGCCATACCGTCAGGGACGACAGCTGATGCGATTCCCGGCATTAAATGCATCCCCGGCAATCTTTATTATTCCGCTTATGCTGTTGTGGCAATCTGTATCTGCCCATCCGCTGGCGCCATCGCTTTTTCGCATAACCCAGATTGACAGCACCTCCGCAGAAATTCTGTGGAAACAACCTCTCCGGCAAAGTCAGCGCAGTCAGATAAAGCCGGAACTCCCCGCTGGTTGCACCAGCGAGTTGGTGTCGATCACTCACAGTGATGATGGGGCTTTAATGGAAGCGTTGCTGATGCAATGCAGTGCAGCGCTGCCGGGCCAGAGCATTCGCTTTAATGGCCTGCAAAGTGCGGACACCTACATACTTGCCGAAACTATTGATGTTGCCGGCCGCAGGCAGTCTGCGGTGTTGAATGGCGACACCATTGAATATCAGATTCCGGTGGCTGCTTCCCCCTGGGCCGGGCGTCTGGATTTTGTGACGATGGGAGCCCACCATCTGCTTACCGGTGTGGATCATATGTTGTTTATTCTGGGGCTCAGCCTGCTGTTGATACGCAGATCCAGAGCACTGGTTATTGCGTTTACCGCTTTTACTATTGGGCATACGCTGGCGTTGTTCGGCGCCTGGTTTGGTTTACTGAGCATTTCTCGGGTAGTGATAGAGTCGCTGATCATGATCAGCCTGGTATGGATGGCACTGGAGATTCTGTATCTGGATCAGACACCGACGGGTATCAGCTTGCGGCGTGGGCCCTTTGTGCTGACGCTGCTCTTCGGATTGATTCATGGCAGTGGCTTTGCCGGCAGCCTGCTGAATCAACTGGTGCCGGGCAAGGAAGCGGTCATTAACATTCTCGCCTTTAATCTGGGGCTGGAGCTGGCGCAAATTGCTGTTGTGGTTTTTGTCATGCTAACGGGTAAAGCACTGCACCGGCAGTTAAGCTGGCTCACAGATCATAACCGGCCGAGGCTTTATCAGGCCGCTGCCTATGGGATAGGGGGCATTTCCTGCTATTGGCTGATAAAGTTAGCGATCGGTTAGTTTACGTAATCCGGGAGCCGTTGAATGGAAACAGAACAACTGATCAGCCTGCTGGAGCTGGCGCCCCATCCCAGGGAGGGAGGTTACTTCCGTCGAACCTATGAATCGGAGATCAGCGTGCCTGCGTTTGGCGGGCAGCGCAAACTCCTGACGTCCATCTATTACCTGCTGACCCTGGACTCACCCGTTGGTTACCTGCATCGCAACCGCTCCGATATTGTTCATTATTTTCACCTTGGGGGCGCTTGTGAGTATGTGCTGGTGTCCCCGCAAGGTCAGGTCAGTAAAGTGGTTCTGGGGAGCAATCTGCTAGCCGGCCAGCAACTGCAGCTCACGGTACCCGGGGGTTACTGGAAGGGCTCCCGGCTGGTGGAGGGAGAGTATTCTCTGATCAGTGAAGCCGTATCTCCCGGTTTTGACTATACCGACAATCAGCTCGCCACCCGCCGGGGCCTGGAATATTTGAGTCCTGAGGCATTTCAGGGTATCTTGCCCTGGTTCAAGGATAGTGATTAATTAGTATCCTATAATATTTTGGTTAATGAGTTGTCACTCCGGGTTAAAACGCTCCGGTTTCCATTCAAATTTCAAAGTAGTACCATGGTGCCATTAAGAGGTGATCTTAGTGATCAGTATTCCACTTTACAGCCCCATTAAAAGGATGTTTAACAGCAAGGTAAGCAGTATGCGTACAGTCAAGGAATTCGCTAATTTTTCAGGCTTTCTGCGTCGTTCCTACGTGGAAAAAGTCACCCAGTTTCCGGCGTCAGATGATCTGACGGCCATCCTGGCCAAATACCCCAAGCTGGTGGTGGCCATGAACCACGGCCCCATGGCCGGTCCGCTGGCAGGCAGCGTGGGTATGATGAACCAGTACTACAAGTTTGGTGGAGAAGAGCGCAAGCCGGTGGTTATCGCCTGGCGCGGGTTTTACAAAATCCCCCTGATAAAGCATGTGGTCCGTTTCATGAGCCAGGTAAAGAATCCACCCAATCTGGACGGGTTCGTCAAGCGGCTGACTTCCGGTGACGCTACCGACATTTTCGTCATGCCGGAAGGCGAGAACTGCAGTTTTGGTAATGGCCTGGATATTGAACCCTTTCTGAGCCCGCGGTTTGTGGAGCTGGCGCTTAAATCCGGTACCCCTATATTGATCGCTGTGCACGTGGGTTCGGAGCTGTGGTCAAATATCGTTCCGGTCAGCGACAGGCTGGATCCGATCCTGCGTTACCTGCCCAGGAAAAGCTACGAGCGCATCAGGGATACCGGTCAGGTGAACGTCAGTCTGGCAGCCCTCAAGCGCATCCCGGAACTCAAGATGTACTTCAAGCTTTACCAGCCTCAAATGACGCTGGACGACCTGAACAAGGAAAACAGCTTTGAGCTGTTGCAGAAGGAATCGGATCAGATCCGCGAACTGATGCAGGCAATGGTGGATGAAATCACCGGCTTTGCGGAAGAGCTGCAAACCGCCTGACTCCAGAACGCTCAAGCCAGTACGAAAACGGGTTGCCCCAAGGGCGCCCGTTTTTTTATGGGCGGGATTTCCTGCATATGGACGATGTGGTTAAATAACGGTTTATGTAGCATGGCTACATTAGTTGAGTGTTTCTCCATTGATCAAACCTAAAGGAAAGCGGGAAAATGACCGGGAACCCAGTATTTGATTACACCCTGATTGGCGTTTTTATCGCAGCGGGCCTTTCGGCTCTGGCGCTGCTGTTCGTGGATGCTCCCTATGGCCGCCACCAGAAAGAAGGGTGGGGACCCAAGATCAATACCCGCCTGGGTTGGATTCTGATGGAATCCCCGGCATCTCTGGTGTTCCTGTATTTTTACCTGACCGGGCCCAACGCCGGAAATCTGGCCTGCATCATGCTCCTGCTGATGTGGCAGCTTCATTACTTTCACCGTTCGTTTATTTACCCGTTTCAGATCAAGGTAAAGCCCGGGTCACAAACCACATTGCTGGTGATTCTTATGGGGGGCACCTACTGTGCCATCAACGGGTATCTCAATGGCGCCTTTATTTCCACCTATGGCAGCCACCTCAATCAGGAATGGCTGAGCGATCCCCGGTTTGCCCTGGGTGTGCTGATTTTTGGATTTGGCTATTTCCTGAATAAGAAATCCGACCAGATATTGCGAAATCTCCGCAAGAACCCCGAAGATGGCTACAAAATCCCCTATGGCTGGGGTTACCGGTTCGTCTCCATGCCCAACTATCTGGGTGAAATCATCACCTGGGTAGGGTTTTCTATCGCAGCCTGGTCGCTGGCGGGTGTGTCTTTTGTGGTGTTCACCATGGCCAATCTGGTGCCGAGGGCTGTGGCCAATCACCGCTGGTATCGGGAAACCTTTGCTGACTATCCGGAGAATAGGAAGGCTATATTCCCCTACATCCTTTAGGTGTTCCTTTTAGGTGTCTCTTTGGATAAGTGGCGAGATTCCCTTTATAAGTGTGAATTTTTCATGAATTCCGGTTTTTAGATTGTGAATTCTAATTTTAATGACCAGAATTCATTTAATCCCGGCCAAAAAAGTTCCCGGGATCACCGGCATCAAGGTAAAACCAGGTCGCCGACCCTGGTACTGATTGCCGGTAAATTCACCGACTGAAGTAGTCGTTATGAGGAGTCGAATTATGAAAAAGGTTGCAGGTTTTTCCCTTCTGGCTTTCGCCGTTGTGACCTGGGTGATTGCAGCCTCTCTGCCGTTCCTGGGCCTGACCATGGCGGAAACAGCCATCGGTACCACGGTAATTGTGGTGCTGGGTGAGGGCGCTTTCTGGCTGAGCATGTTTTTTCTGGGCAGTCAGTACTGGCAGAACGTTAAAAATTTCTTCCGCTGCCGCTTTTCTTCCAACAAGGAAGGCTGTACGTCCGAAATATAACGCCGACTCCCCTCAGCCCAACTTCCCTCAGCAAAGGGGCGAAAAAGTGGCCTGAACTGGCCCTAAAAGCTGGGGGTTTCTCCTGCCTTCACCAGATTCAACGCTTCAGATTCATAACTTGTCATTACCGTTGAGGTGGGGTTGAACCGGCTTTCGGTAATCACCCATTCTCCCTCCCGCTTTTCATATTTGTCCTGATAATAGCCCGCCAATTGCATCAGCCCCTTGGCTTGCGGATTGATCTGAAAGAAATACAGATCCCAGATGGCGTCCGCGTGATGTTCATCAATCCAGTTAATCTGCGGATTCTGGGCATGGTGGGCGTCGATAATCCCGGTTCCAACCGCCATTTGCTCAAACAGCGCAATCAGCTCTTCCCGGTTCTGGAAGCACCCGATGGGGCCATAATCGATCACTACTTCGCCTGGGGCAAAGCAGCTTCGGATCTTGTCTGAATCTTTCCGGTCGCAAGCGTGCAGGTAACGGGCTTTGAGCTGTTTAATGTCTTCGATGTCTTCGAGTCTCTGAATTCTGCGGCTGAGATCCTGCATCTTGTGGTTCCCCTGAAAAATAGTACTGGACTTGGATATCTGTCTTCGTTATTTTGAGTATACGGCGTATACCTGTGGTTGAGCATACCGGATGGATTCCGGAGTAGCAACATACGGCGATAGCTAATTAAGCTGCCATAAGTGCAGCGCCAAAAGAGCACCTGCCATTAGAGCAAAGGGTAAGCAGAGAGGAGAGAGATCATGTCAGCAAAAAACGTGCTTCCACCAGGGCCTTCGGGGCTGAAATTCAAGAACGCCATGAAAATGGGCCTGGGTGCTTATGATTTTCTTGAGGAAAATTATAAAGAGTACGGCGACATGTTTACGCTGCGGTTTCCGGGGCTGGCGCCTTTTGTGTGGCTAAACAGCCCGGATCTGGCCAAGCAGTTTTTTAATCTCAAACCGGAACAGATTGATCAATCCAGGCTGCCCATTCCCATTGATATCGGTGTTCGGCAAACCGGGTTCCTTAACGGCAAGGAGCATCAGGATTCCCGAAAAATTGTTATCCCGCCCCTTATCGCCAAGCGCCTGCACGACCGGGCCGACGTGATGTTTGAGTTTGCCGAGAAGCACATTAACAGTTGGAAAGTGGGCGATGAATTCGATACGCCCCGCAAGGTGGGCGACATTGCCCTGGATATGGCGGTTTATACCCTGCTGGGATTGAAAGACGGTGAGCGTGCTGATCGTTACAAAGAACTGATGCTGGGCTGGATCGGTGCAGCCACCAATAACACCATGTTCACCCTGGGCACCCTGTACGGCCCCTATAAGTGGCGCCAGTGGCTCAACGGCAAGTACATAGAGCGTCAGCGTAAAGGCGATATGGGGGATGGCAAGAAAGGTATTCTGCCGTGGAAACAGGCGGTGGATCTTAAAGTGCAGCTGGCCGATATGTTTCAGGAAGAGATTCGCGAGATTCGTGCCGCAAACGATGAATCCCGCACAGATATGTTTGCCACCATGTGCCGCGCCACCTACGACGACGGCCAGTTGCTGGATGAAGAGCGTATCATTTCCGAAGCCATGGGCGTTCTGGTGGGTGGCCATGAAACCAGTGCTGCAACCAGCGCCTGGCACATGCTGTGGATGGTAAAGCGCCCTGATGTGTATCAGAAATGTCGCGAAGAGGTGCTGGAATCCATTAAGACCCACGGACGTTTCGATCCTTTGAAAATCTGTGAGCTGCCTTATTGCAACGCCACGCTCAATGAGTCCATGCGGCTTACACCTTCTGCGGTTGGCACCCTGCGTTATCTGGTGGACGACGTTCAGTTTGGTGACTACACCGTGCCTGCGGGAACCAACGTATTAGCCGGTGCTTATATTATTCAGCGCCGCAAGGATATCTGGGGCGAGGATGCGGAAGAGTTCCGGCCGGAGCGCTGGCTGGATGGCAAGTTCAAGCCGGGTCCGTTTGAGTTCTTTCCGTTTGGTGGTGGCCGTCGTGCCTGTATAGGTGCTAATCAGGCCAAACAACAGTTGCGGATTATCTGGGGTGATTTTTATCGTCGTGTAGCCTTTGATTCGCCTTTTGCGAACAATGATGAGTGGCCGGGGCAAATGCAGGTTAGTGGGCAAACGGAACCCCAGGGCGGGGTGCCGGTAACAGTAACGAAAATTCTCCCCGCCAATACAGGTTACCCGGAAGGTGCTGAACCGGAGAAACTGGCTGAGGTATCCTGACCTTGTCAAGGTGACGGAAACTGCCACGATCACAGAAATTAAAACAACAGAAATAACAATAATAAAAAGGGCCCGAAGAATCTTTCGGGCCCTTTTTATTGATAGAAAACGGATTTCGTTTTCAATGAACTGGCGTTACGCCGGTTGCGCTTCCTGTTTAGCCAGTTCTTCTTCCATGGCGTCCCGCATTTTAAACTTCTGGATTTTACCGGTTACCGTCATGGGGAATTCGTCCACAAAACGAATCAGGCTGGGTACTTTAAAGTGAGTTATCTGGTCTTTGCAGTAGGCTTTAACATCTTCTGCCGTCAGGGTTTGGCCGCTTTTTAGCTGAACCCAGGCACAAACCTTTTCGCCATATTTTTCATCGGGTATGCCAAATACCTGCACTTCCTGAATGGCTGGGTGGGTATAAAGGAATTCTTCCACTTCACGGGGATAAATGTTTTCGCCACCGCGGATAATCATATCCTTGATGCGGCCAACGATTTTTACATAACCTTCTTCATCCATAATGGCCAGGTCACCGGAATGCAGCCAGTTGGCATCATCAATGGTGTCTTTGGTTTTATCCGGATCATTCCAGTAGCCCTGCATGACCGAATAACCGCGGCAGCAGAGTTCACCTTTTTCTCCCTGGGGAACCACGCGTCCTTCGGAATCAACAATCTTGATTTCCTGGTGGGGGCCAACTTTACCTACAGTTTCGCAGCGTTTGTCCAGTGGTGCATCCAGGCCGGTCATATGATTTACCGGGCTGGTTTCTGTCTGGCCGTACATGATGGTGACTTCGGTCATGTGCATTTTATTCATTACCTGGCGCATGACTTCAGCGGGGCAGGGGGCGCCTGCCATAATGCCGGTGCGTAATGAACTCAGGTCAAACTTGTCCACTTCGGGAAGCTGCAGTTCACCAATAAACATGGTGGGCACACCATGGAGTGCCGTGCATTTTTCTGCCTGTACTGTTTCCAGCACAGCTAAAGGTTCGAACGCATCACTGGGGAAAATCGCCGTCGCGCCTTTGGTGAGGCAGGCCAGGTTGCCCATTACCATGCCAAAGCAGTGGTATAAAGGGACGGGAATACATAGCCGGTCCTGCTCCGTAAAAGACATGCCTTCGGCTACCTGATTGCCGTTATTCAGAATATTAAAGTGCGTCAGGGTTGCGCCTTTGGGGCTGCCGGTGGTGCCACTGGTAAACTGGATATTGATGGCATCGTCCGGTTGCAACAGGCCTTTCAGTTCCTGCAGGCGTTCCTGTTCTTTTGCGCCACCCATGTTGCAAACTTCAGAAAAGTTGAACATGCCGTGGGTTTTTTCTTCACCCATGCGGATCACGGATTTCAGATGTGGCAGCAGGTGCGCATCCAGCTTGCCCGGTTCGCAGCGCGACAGTTCCGGTGCCAGTTCCTGCAGCATTTTCAGGTATTCGCTGGTTTTGAATTTTTCAGCGGTGATAATGGCTTTACATTCCACCTTGTTCAGAGCGTATTCCAGTTCATACAGGCGATAGGCGGGGTTGATGCACACCATAATGGCGCCGATTTTTGCCGTGGCAAATTGTGTCAGGCACCATTCAATGCGGTTTGGTGCCCAGATGCCAACACGGTCGCCGGGCTGAATTCCCAGATTTAAGAGGCCCGTTGCCAGTTCATTCACCTTGTCGTTATATTCCCTGAAGGTCCAGCGAATATCCTGGTGCCTGACAACAATGGCTTCTTTGTCGGGGTAGGTGGCGGCTATACGGTCGAAACAGTTGCCTATGGTTTCAAACAGCAATGGGGCATCTGCCGAACCGCAGATATAGCTTTGTTTGCCTTGGGGTGCTAGCGTCATGATCCTGTCCTTTTTACCACTTCGGTTGAGTGCAAGTTAGCGAAAGTCAGTTCTTATTGTCTTTGGGTTGCTCTGCATCCAATGAGTCTTAAACCCTGAGTCTTAAACCCGCAGCCTGTGGCGCCTTGAGGCCCCTTGAAAACAGGCTCAAATCGATTGTATCCAGATTGAAAAACTAAATAAACAATATATTTGCAATAATGTTGCAAAATAGGCTGGATCCCATATATGATGGTCCAAACAGGGTAGATTTGGATGAATGGAGAGGAACCCGCTATGCCATCTAACCAATCGGATCAGCCGCAGCAGGGCTACGATCAGGACGTTGATGTACTCGTGATAGGCTCCGGCGCCGGTGCGCTCACAGCGGCCATTGTGGCCAGGCTGGAAGGGGCGAAAAAGGTCGTCGTCGTTGAAAAAAGCGAAAAATACGGCGGTACGTCTGCCATGTCCGGTGGCGGTATCTGGATTCCCAACAGTCATTATGCCCGTGCCGAAGGCGCCAGTGATTCAGCGGATGAAGCCCTTACCTACATGAAATCGGTGATCGGTGAAGAGGTGTCTGAGGAGCGCATGCGCACCTACGTGGAAAAAGCAGCAGAAATGCTGGAGTACATGGACAGGAAAACCCGCCTTAAATACGAACCGGTTCCCTACAGCGATTACTACCCGGAAAAACCCGGTGGCAAAGAAGGTCACCGCACACACCAGCCATCCCCCATGCATGCCAAATTCCTTGGCGATGACTTTGATGAATTACGCGAACCTCCACCCCAGGTACTGGTAGCCGGTAAATTTACCATGACCATGAAAGAAGGCCGCATGTTCCTGACGCAGGCCAAAGGCTGGTTGTGGACTGCAATGATGATGGTGCTGCGCTATTACATGGACATTCCCGGCCGTATGAAAGGCAAGCGTTCGCGCCGCCTTACCCTGGGCAATGCACTGATCGGCCAGTTGCGCTGGTCCATGAAAGAACTGGGTATAGATTTGTGGCTGAACACACCACTGGAAGAACTGATCGAAGAAGAGGGTGTGGTAACCGGTGCGGTTATCAAGAAAAGCGGTAAGTCCTGCCGCGTGCGGGCGTATCAGGGTGTTGTGATAGGTGTCGGTGGCTTTGAGCATAACCAGGCCATGCGTGAACAATACCTGCCGCAACCTACCAGTGCCGAATGGAGCGGATCACAAACCAACAATACCGGTGACGGCCATATCGCAGCGGAAAAAGTGGGTGCGGATTTTGATTTAATGGAACATGCCTGGTGGGCACCGGCAATCCGTGTTCCCGGTTGGGAACGGCCATTCGTGATTTTTGCGGAGCGTTCATTACCCGGGCTGGTTATTGTGAATAAAAACGGTAAACGCTTTGCCAATGAGGCTGCCCCGTATCTGGAATCCGGTCTGGCGTTTTATCGCGCCGTCTCTGAAGAAAAACCCAGTATTCCCGGTTACGTGGTGTTCGATTCCGTATTCCGTAAAAAATTCCCGCTGGGCCCGATTGCGCCGGGATATTCCATGCCCGATAACCGCCTGGGCAAGCGGATCTGGAGTGTGCTGGAAAAAGCCGACACCATTGAAGCACTGGCGGAGAAAATTGGTGTGGATGCCAAGGGCCTGGCAGAGACTGTCGCTAAAAATAACGAGTATGCCAGCTCAGGAAAAGATCCGGAGTTTCATCGGGGCGAAAGCTATTATGATCGCTATTATGGCGATGCCAATACCAAGCCCAACCCCTGCATTGCGCCCATTTCCGAAGGGCCTTTTTACGCTATTCCTATTTACCCGGGTGATATCGGCACCAAAGGCGGAATGCTTACCGATGTGAACGGCCAGGTGATCGATAAAAACGGTAACCCCATTCCGGGCTTGTATGCGGTGGGCAACAGTGCCGCATCTGTTATGGGTAGCAAGTACCCGGGAGCGGGTGCAACACTGGGGCCGGCCATGACCTTTGGCTATCTGGCAGCCAAGCATATGGTCAAGACCAATCCCAAACAGCAGTTACAGGATCAGGAAAAAACAGGCACCGCCGCGAAAGCTGCCATGGCCTGACAACATAAAAACCTGACAATAATAACCAAAGGATGAATGAGGGAATCTGATGTTGCAAGAATTTGACGATGGGGCATCCCTGGTGTTTGGTGGCAGTGGCGGTATTGGTGCCGCTATTGCCGAGCGAATCGCTCAGGGCGGTAGTGATGTGGCCATTACTTACCGCGGCAATAAAGAGCGTGCCGAAAAAGCAGCGGAATCTATCGAGGCTCTTGGCGTGCGTTGTTCCATTCATCAGGTGGACATTGCTGACAAGGATCAGATCAAGGCCGCGATTGAAGGTGCCATTGCCGATCATGGTCGCTTGCACAGTGTGGTCGTGGCTGCCGGTTCTGATATCAAACAGCCTTTTCTGGCGGATGTAACGGACGAGCAATGGGAAGAGGTGATTCAGGGGGACCTGAATGGCTTTTTCCGTATCGTGAAAAATATCATTCCCCATTTCCGCGCCAATGATGGTGGCTCGCTGGTGCATATTTCTTCTGCCGGACTGGGGCGTACGCCCCCTAAAGATGTGCTCTCTGTGGCTCCGAAAGCTGCCAACGAAGCCCTGGTAAAATATCTGGCCAAAGAAGAGGGCGTGCATGGTATCAGAGCCAACAGCGTCGCGGTTGGTGTGATTGAAACCGGTATCTTTAAACGCCTGGAAGCGGAAGGTGTATTTGATGATGCATGGAAAGAAGCAGTTCTGGCCGGATTGCCCATCAAGCATTTTGGTGTGCCGGAAGACATTGCGGAAGCTGCCGCTTTTTTTGCTTCCAACCGTTCCAAATACGTTACCGGGCAGCTTCTGTTTGTGGATGGCGGTTACAGCGTCTGAATTAAAGAACATAAGAAAAGCATACTAGTTAACATATGGAGAAGAGTCATGAGTCGATTCGATAACAAGGTAGCAATTGTTACCGGTGCTGCTTCCGGAATGGGTAAAGCTGCTGCCGTACGCCTGGCATCTGAAGGTGCCAAAGTCATTCTGGGCGATATTAATGAAGAAGGCCTGCAACAAACTGCTGCCGAAATTGATGCGGCTGGTGGCGTAGCCAAGGCAGTTCCCTTTAATGCCATGGAAGAGGCTTCCTGCAAGGCGCTGGTGGATTCCGCAGTGGATACCTTCGGGCAACTGGATGTGGTTGTGAATGCTGCCGGTATTGGTGGATTTTATCGGCTGGATGAACTCGACAGCGAAATATTCAATCGCTTTATGACGATTAACCTGAACAGTGTGGTTACCATTTGTCGGGAAGCCATGCCGCACCTGCAAAAAACCAAAGGCAATATTGTTAACTTTGCCTCTTTGAACGCCAAGGTGATGACGGCCTATCAAACTGCCTATTGTGCATCAAAAGCTGCGGTGGCAGCGGTTACCAAGTGTATGGCTCAGGAGTTTGAAGAGTACGGTGTGCGTGCCAATATTATTTGCCCCGGTGGTATAGAAACCCCCATGGTGGCCCAGATGCGATTTCCGGAAGGCATGAACCGCCGCCTGCTGGCCAACCTGCAGCCCCTGAGCCGCAAAGGTGAGCCGGAAGAAGTTGCAGCGCTGGTGTCTTTCCTGGCATCAGATGAAGCCAGCTATATCAGTGGCGAAGATATCTTTATTGATGGTGGTGCACGCTCGGCCATGTAAATGCAGTTGCTGACAGCTGTTGCTGTTTGCTGCTGCTGTTTGCTGTTAATAGAAAGAGTCAATTCCTTTACGGGTTGGCTCTTTTTTTATTTGCGGGTATCACCCCTAACGTTGCAAAAAATTGTTCCTGATCAAGTAATGCAGTGCGCGGGCGTGGTAGGCTTTCACAAGAATCCATTTCAGGGAAATCCTATGACTAACAATGACCTTATTCACTTATCGCTGGAGCAGACAGTAGAGCAAATTGGTGACCCGGTAGCGCGTATCTTTTCACTGATGTATGAAAGGTTTCCGGATCTTCTTGCCTACAAAGAGGAAAACCCGGAATGGGAAAACTACATGTTCGACGAGATCATTGCCAATTTTATGCAGTTTGGTGAGGATCCGGAAACAGCCATGATGACCATCAGGGATATGGCGGTACATCATGAGCTGATTGGCGTGCCACGGGAGATTTTCAGTGGCTTGTACGAAGCTATGTACGAAGTGATGCGGAAAAACTTTTACGGCCCCCAGCAGAGTGCCATGGATTCCATGTGGCAGTCACAGATCAACCGCATTCAGAAAGGTATCCAGGAAGCAGTATAAACTGCTTCCTGAACCGTTAGTGCTTACTGGCCCCAGTAGGCCTTCATGGAAACCACTTTACCGTCATCGTTAAATTCAAACACGTCAATAATATCCAGTGCGTGCCCCTGAGTATTCGCCTTGAATGGGAAGGCTGCGGCATTGCCTGCACAGCGCACCGGGCCGGTCAGTTCAAGCTTAACGCCCAGGCCGTGCACCTTGCTGTAAAAGGATTCGATGGCGGCAATGCCTTCGTGGGGTTCTGAGCCCACAGGATCCTCAACAGTGGCGTTTTCAGCGTAAATTTCACGAATCAAGTCCAGGTTGTCGGTGCTGACGGCTTCAATATATTTCTCTACTGTAGCGCGTTTCTGAGCTGCGTCCATGGTGCCTCCGGGTTCTCTATTGTATTGATTTTTATGGTAAATCAGCAGGTATGTTTAACCTGTTGAACAGCGGGTGTGCTAATTATGAGATATATTTGCATTAATATTGCAAAATAACAAGGGACTTGTTAGTTTATACCGTATACCGGAAGATGGCCGTAGAACAATAACGTTGATACATTCAATGGCTGGCACCTGCGTCTTTGCGTAGCTGAGTAATCGCGTAAGGTTTAGTAAATCAAGGCAGTGTACAGCAACAAGTGTACAGCAACAGAAGACAGGAGAGGGTAGCACCATGAGCAAGTACGCCAGAATAGAAGCCGCTCAGATCGAAGAGCGTTATGCCCGCGGTTGGCATTGTCTGGGTAAAGAAAGTGATTTTACCGGCGAGCCCCGCAAGTTACCGTACTTTGGCACCAGTCTGGTGGCGTTTCGCGGCGAGGAAAACCAGCTGATTATTCTGGATGGCTACTGCCCCCATATGGGTGCTGATCTGTCTGAAGGCTATGTGGAAGGGAATTCCCTGCGTTGTTCCATGCATGCCTGGCGCTGGGGTCAGGATGGCGTATGTGATGACATTCCCTACGCGAAAAAAATTCCACCCCGGGCCTGCATTAAATCCTGGCCGGTGCTGGAAAGAAACGGCCTGGTGTATGTGTATCACGACCCGGAAGACAACCCGCCGCTGGAAGATCAGTTGCCACCGGTGATCGAAGAATATGGCACCGACGAATGGTCCGACTGGGAAGTAGCTTTGATCCCCATTGAAACCAATTGTCGCGAGCTGGTGGACAACATGGCGGACAAGGCACACTTTGGACCGGTTCATTCATCAGAAGCCCTGTTTTTCGAGAATACGTTCCACAAGCATGTTTGCGTTCAGAAAATGGAAGGTAAAAGTCCCCGGCTGGCTGGTGATTCCATTCTTAAAACCACCGCCACCTATTATGGCCCGGCCTACATGATTACCGAAATGACAGGTGAGATGAACGGCGTTCCCGTGGAATCCAAGTTGCTGGTAAGCCACGTACCCACATCAACAGAAAGTTTTGATCTGCGCTTTGGTGTGATGGTGAAAAAATTCCCGGGCATGTCCCAGGCGGATTGCGATGCCATGGTTCAGGGTTATGTGCAGCTAAGCCAGCAAGCGTTTTTTGAAGACGTGCATTTCTGGCACACCAAAGCACGGGTAGACAACCCGGTATTGTGTGATGGTGACGGCCCCATCCACAAATTGCGCCAGTGGTATAACCAGTTCTATGTGGATATGGCCGATGTGCCCGCCACCTGGAATGAACCCAAGGTTTATACCGTGGATTCCATCAACCCGATTCCACAACAAAAACACGAACTGGACGAGCAACGCGCCAGAGAGGCCCAGGCGGAAGCAGCCGAAGCCTGATTGTTTGTTCAAACAGAAAGGTGTCGTAAGACACCTTTTTTGTGTCTGTTATTTGTGAACCCTGTTTCTTTCGGGATAGTCACGGTTTCTGAAGAAGGTCTTGTTATGGATCAATCGCACGCCAAACTCAGCAAAATTACCGCAGCGGCAATCGCAGCGCTGGGGGTATCCATGTTTCTCAGCTACATGGTGTACCTCCCTGCGCCGGGCCTGTTTTCCGGGGCCAATGCCGAAAACCTCGGATTGATTCTGTATGGCCTGGCAACAGCCGGGGCGGCCTTTGTGTGCTGGGGCATCATGTTGGGCCAACTCTCGGATCAGGGATTAAGCCGGCAAAATGTGTTAAAGGCAACGGGTATCGGTATCGGCATGCTGGCCTTGATGCGATTGGGTGTTGCCGTTTTTCCCCATGCGCCTTTTGATCAGATTCGTTATGTACCCATTGGTGAGGCGGTGGTGTTCACACTCATTGCCGTTAAATTTCTGAAAGCCTGATAGGGCGATATTGCCATGACACAATCATTAAAAGATAAAACAGTGTTTATTACCGGCGCTTCCCGGGGAATAGGCGCTGCCATTGCCTGCCGCCTGGCTCAGGAAGGCGCCAATATCGCGATCTGCGCCAAAAGCGCTGAGCCACATCCCAAGTTGCCTGGTACCATCCATGAAACCGCGCAGCAAGTAGAAGCGCTGGGTGCCAGGGCATTACCAGTGATGATGGATGTGCGGCACGAAGAAAGTGTTCAGGATGCGGTGCAGCAAACCGTTGATACGTTTGGCGGCATCGATATCTGCATTAACAATGCGGGAGCCTTCTGGATTCAGCCTTCCATGGAGACTGAAACCAAGCGACACGATCTGCTCTTTGATATCAACGAACGCGGCACCTTTCTGGTAACCAGGGCGTGCTTCCCTTATCTCAAGAAAGCGGAAAACCCCCATATTCTGAATCTTTCACCGCCTCTGGATTTGCAACCCGTGTGGTTTGAGCATACCTCGCCTTACACGGTTTCAAAATACGCCATGTCGCTTTATGCGCTGGGCTGGTCTAAAGAGTTCGCCGGTCTGGGCATTGGTGTGAACACACTCTGGCCCAGAGTGGGTGTGGATACGCCTGCCGCCACCGTACACGGCGGTGATGAGCTGAGATCTGAATTTCGCAAGCCGGATATAATGGCTGAAGCAGCTTTCAGGATCGTCAGCAAACCTGCCCGCTCCTTTACCGGAAACTTCTGTATTGACGACAGTTTTCTTTACGAGGAAGGAGAGCGGGACCTGGACAAGTACAGTGTTGAGCCGGGCGCTGCACTGGTGCCGGATTACTTTATTCCCGATGAGCCACCGCCGCCACCAGGTGTTAAGCTGAGCAAATTCCGGCTTTATGAAACCTGATCAATCCTGATGCTATTGCCATGAAGCTTTTTGAAAAAGCCGAGAAGAACAAAAACAGCCTGGCACTGACAGATTTAACCCATCGCCGAACCTGGAATGAGCTGGAGCGCAGGGTGTGTCTCTGGTCGTTGTTTTTGCAAAGAAAGGCCAAACTTGTTCCCGGTGATCATATTGCCTTGCATATCGGCAACCGGGTGGAGTTTATCGAGGTGTTACTGGCGGGTATTGTTTCCGGTTTATGGGTTACCCCGGTTAACACTCACCTGGCTAAAGGCGAGGCCGCCTATATTCTTGAAAATTGCGATGCCCGACTGTTGCTTCATGATTCGGACAACCGCCTGCTCGTCAATTCGGATCTGGCTGTTCCGTCAGTCTGTGTTAATGAGCCGCCTTTTGCGGTAACTGAAACCGATGTGGCTGAAACCGATGTGGCTGAAACCCTGCAGGCATCAGAGTTTATCACAGAGGATGCACCTGCCGGCGGCACCATGCTGTATACCAGTGGTACCACCGGTAAGCCCAAAGGCGTAATGAGAGCCAAGCCTGCAAAACTGGGGGATGCGCTTGCCAGAATGAAAAAAGGCGCGCTTGCATTTGGTCTGAAAGGAGAGGGTGCCCATCTGGTAACCGGGCCCTTGTATCACGCCGCTCCCATGCTGTTTGCGCTCTATGATCTTTTGAACGGTGCGCCCGTTGTCATAATGCCCAAATGGGATGAGGCGTTGTTCTGGCACTGTCTGAACAAGTACAAAATCACCACGACCCACCTGGTGCCCACCATGATGGTTCGCCTGTTAAAACAGCGCAATCAGGCACCGCGCCCTGTGAAAGAGTCTGCTCAGGAAAAGCCTCATCATTTGTCGCTGGTTCTGCATGGGGCTGCGCCGGTGGCGCGGCATACCAAAGAGGCCATGCTCGATTGGTGGGGCGATATATTGGTGGAATACTGGGGTGGTTCCGAAGCCGGAGTCACCACTCTGGTTAACAGCGCCGAATGGCGAGAGAAGCCTGGTACGGTAGGCAAACCCTTGCCTCATTTCAGCGTGTTTGTGGGGGATGCCAAAGGTAACCCTGTGGACATGAGTATTGCGGGTTCAGTCACTGAGGGCGAACTTTATTGCCGCCACAGGGATCTGTCTCAGGTATTCAGTTACCATAAGGACCCGGAAAAAACTGCCAGAGCTCATCCGCAACCCCACGTGTTTTCTATCGGTGATAACGGTTATCTGGATGAAGACGGCTTCGTGTATCTTTCCGGGCGTCGTTCGGATCTGATTCTTTCCGGTGGTGTTAACATTTACCCGGCAGAAATTGAGTAGGCGCTGATTGCCCATGAGGCCATTGCAGACTGTGCTGTTACCGGAGTTCCTGATGATGAATGGGGGGAACAGGTTGTTGCAGTGCTGCAGCTGACATCTGTTCCTGCTTGTGATTCCGGACAACAGGAAATGGCAAGCCATCAACTGGAGGCCAGACTGAAGCAATTTTTGGGTGAGCGCCTTGCCCGCTTTAAAATCCCCCGGCGTTTTGTGGTGGTGGATACCATTCCCAGAATGCCCACAGGCAAAGTCAAGCAGTCTGCGCTAAAGCAGTTGCTGGTCTAAAGCCGTCCAATCAACATCATGGAAAAATCCAGCAGGTAAAAAGTCAGCATGCTGGCGCTAAGGGCGCCGGCAGCAACGACCGGAACAGTCCATTGACGGTCAGTTTTTTCATCAATGCCAAAAAAAATCGGGAAGCTGGCAATAAAGTAGGTGGCATAAATCGCGGAACCGTACGCCAGCATGGCCGCCATGTTCTCATAGTAAAAGCTGGTGGCCATCAGTGGATTGGCCATGGCTTTGGTTTCCATCCAGGCCCAGAAATAGCCGATAATAAAGGTCGCGGGCAGAAAGATCCAAAACTTGCGGTTAGCCCCAAGACGCCTCAGTACCAGAGTGGCTGTGACGTGATACGTCATAAAATAGGCATGGGTATAGAAATACATGATCAGTGGAACCGGATTATCTCCCCGAAAGAGCAGTGCAGATTCCAGACTGGTTTCTGCATTGGGGTAGTTATACACCATGCCCAGCATGTCAAAAAAATAGAAAGTGCCAAAGTAATTTCCAAAGAAACTGAACAGCCCAATATAGAGGTTGGCTTTAAACCAGTAACTGCTACTGACCGAAGACCAGCTCAGCGTACGCAGTTTCCGGTAGTGGCTAAAGGCGGGAATAACAAGAATCGGAACAGCCACCAACAGCGAATGTAATAACAGAATGCTGTCGGAACCGGTTTTGTCCCAGCCGGTGAGCATCATCAGGCCCATCAGTGCCATCCAGACCGGTGAATACCACAGAAACAAACGCTCCGCTGCGGCTTTGTCCGGATTGGGTGAAAACCATTGATGTCCCTGCTGGGGTTCAGCTGAATTCAAGGTGGCTGTTCGTGTATTCATGGTCGCGCCCTGTATCAGTTACCCGTTACGGCGATCTTTATCATGGCGATAGTGTTTTTCGCCTTTTCCCAATTCGAAGGCTCCGGGCGTAATTTACGGTGCCCTGGTAACAACACACCTTTGGCTTGCCGATGGATTTTCTGTTTTACTACCGGTTCAAGCAACCCGGCACCTGCCAGCTCAAAGAACAGGGCCTTGGCGTTGCCAAGATCAAAAAAGTCTTTCTGCCAGCGCCATCTGAAATCACCGGCATACTCAAACCATGAGCCACCAACCCCTGCGATCTGGTAAGGTGTGCCATCTTCCCGTTGATAGGGGGCGATCTGCTTCCAGAATCCGATAACGGTTCCCCGTTTATCGTCGATAATGATGTCGTGATACGGGTATTGCCATTCCTCAAATCCTTTCATCTGATAGCCCAGGGCAATGTCGCAGATTTCGTTACGGCCATTGGCCACAAACTCTTCATTGGGGCCGATGTTCCAGGAATAAACTGCGTCCTCGGTGTACATTTTTCCCAGGTGAGTGGTCCAGTCACCGGTTTTTTCCGCGTCTCTGTTGGCCTGTAGCCAGCGTTCCATCATTTCTTCCAGCTCTTCTCTTGGATATGGCATTTTTATTTTCTCCCTGATAATGGTTGTTGTTTCTGTAAGCCCGTGGTTTCAATTTTCCTTGATGGAAAGCGCCTGATTCGGGCAGTGCTTTACGGCATTTCTTACCTTGTCCATCAGTTCTGGTGGCGGGTTTTCCTGCAGCAGCTGTAATTTACCGTTGTCGTCCACATGAAAAACGTCACTGGCTTCCCCCATGCACATGGCGTGACCCTGGCATAGCTGTCGGTCGACCATTACGGTAAAGGCTCTGGTCTGGGCGCTGGTTTCTATGTCGGTATCGCTATGTACAGGGCATTGGCTATCTTTGTACGCAGTCGTATCTTCGGCGCTTTGTGGCATGGCCGGTTTGCCGGCTTTTGATGCCGCGTTCGACAAACGTTGATAGCGAATCCGACAGGGTGATTTGGGTTGCACAATCATTTCGCCATAGTCATCCACATAGGTTTCCGGCGCATCCACCAGTTCGAATTCGTATTCCCGCAACAGCAAGGCAAAAATGGCTTTAATCTGGAACATGGCAAAGGCGTTACCTGAGCACTTGTGCTTGCCGCCGCCGAATGGCTGGTAAGCCATCAGGTTACGGTCTTCACCACGGTCGTCGCTGTAGCGCGTTGGGTCAAACTGGTGTGGTTGACGGAACAGGTTACTCATGCGGTGTGTTACCGGCGGGCTGGCCCACACCATATCACCCTTGTTGATTCGGTAATGCTTGAAACGCAGATCCTCGTTAACCTGACGCATCAATACAATCAGTGGGGGATGCAGGCGCAGCACTTCTTTCAGAACCGCTTCCAGCCTGGGTATTTCCCGCAGGCTCTGAAAGGTAACGGGTGCATTGTCGCTGTAACAGGTATCCAGTTCGTTTTTTACATCCCGATAGGTGTCGGGGTGTTTCAGCAATTCCAGTAATACCCACGCGGCGGTGCCCGAGCTTGTGTGGTGCCCGGCAAAAATAGCTCCGATCAGCATGCCGGTGATTTCGTTTTCCGACAGTCTGCTGCCATCGTCGTAACGTGTGTCAATCAGCAGCTGGAACATGTCGGTAGGTTTGTCAGATTGTGACTGGCGTTTTTTAACGATTTGCGACACCAGTTCCTGCAATCGTCTGCGTGCCTTGTCCCGTTTGCGAAAAGCAGGAATGGGCAGATTGGGAAAATGATACGCCAGCGGATTAACACCTTTCTCCAGATCGTGATAAATGCTGGCAAATTCGCCCGTTAATTCGTATCGGAATTCTTTACCCAGCAGGCAATGGCTGGCGGTGTTGATAGTGAGCTGTTTCATTTCCTCGACAATATCAATCTCACCGGCGTCGCCCCAACGGGTGATCATGTCTTCCACTTCCTGAACGATCTTATCGGCGTGGTTACGCATGGCATCCATGCGCAGTGCGGGCATCAGCATCTTGAGTTGCTGGTTTTTGCGCTCGTTCGGTGCATCGAAAATAATGCCTTCGCCAAATATCGGAGTCATCAGCTTGTAGGCAGCAGACTGATCCAGCTGTTCATCGGTACCCCGGTAAAAAACGGTGCTGGCTTCGTCTCCGGTAAGCAGAATAATCCTTTGCCCGAACAATCTGAACTGGGCGATTTCCCCCAGTTCGTCCGACACGCGTTTCATAAAGTGGTAGGGGTTGCGGGCGAACTCCACGATATGCCCGATCAGTGGCAGCCCGCCCTTGAGCTTGGGTGGTTCCTGCAGGCTGTGTGGCAATGAGGAAACCGATTGTGCCGAACTCATTGAAATCCTCCGGTTGGGTGGCGATGCGGAGACGTGAAGAGCTTCCCTGAATATGACTCTCCCGTCATTGCGGTATTTAATATTTACTACTTTACACTTTACGTCAAGGTGTAAAGTCGCTATATTTTTCAGAGATGTTTACCGAGGACCGGATTATGTCCATTGCTGAAAAAGCACAAACCACTGATACACAAACAAAAATTGTTGAGGCTGCGCTTGCCTGCGTTAAAAAATGGGGCGTCGAGAAAGTCACCCTTAACGATATAGCCCGCGAGGCAGGGGTTACCCGGCCCACTGTATACAGTTATTTCAAAACCCGGGACGATGTTATTCGTTACGCCTTGTTGCAGTCGGCCTACGGCTTTGCCCAAAAGCTGTTTCAGCAGATCGAAAAATTCAGCACGCCGCAGGAACGCCTGCTGGAAAGCTTTATGTACGCGCTCAAGCATCTGCCCAGCGAGCCCTACCTGGAGATGGTCACCGACTCCGGTCTGTCCAATATTCTGAACCAGCATGCATTGAATACCCCTGCAGGCATGGAGATCAGTCGCGGGTTATTCAAAATTATTTTCCGTGAAAGCCAGCTGGATGATGAAACCCTGGATGAGGTGATCGAAGTTACCACGCGCATGATGCTTTCACTGCTAACCCTGGAAGGGCCAAAGAAGCGAAGCGACAAGGAGATGCGCGCATTCCTGGAGCGCCGTTTGTTTCCTGCAGTGGGTTTGCCGGTGTCCTGATTCGAATGGCAACTTGTCTGCAAATGAGTTGGTTGCTCTTGCAGGCAAAGATTAACGTAACTGACAAATATTCACACAACAGGGGAGTGCGCCAATGAGCTATCAAGAGGAATACGACTGGGTTGTCGTAGGTGGTGGTTCTTCCGGTTGTGTGGTGGCCGCCATGCTGGCCCGTGCCAACATAGGAACAGTGCTGTTGCTGGAAGCCGGTGAAAGCGCCGAAAACAACCCGGTATCGCTTTCCGCTGATGGCTTTATTCATGCGTTTGCAGACGACAACCTGATGTGGGACCGGCGATCCAGACCACAGAAAAACTGCGGCAACCGCAGCCTCTATCTGGGGTCTGGTACCGGTATGGGGGGGAGCGGCTCCGTTAACGGCATGGTTTACACCCGGGGCGACCGGCGTGATTACGACAGCTGGCCAAAGGGCTGGCAGTGGCAGGATGTAGAACCCTGCTTTAAAGCGGTTGAAGACGTTTTACGGGTTAAACCCCGCACGCCCACCCATTTTACAGAAACCTGCATCAGTGCTGCCAAAGACGCCGGCTTTAAAAGAAAAGATAAATTGCTCGATGGCGATCTGTGCGGTTACCTGGGCTATCAGACCATGAATTACGACGGCGAACAGCGTCGCAGCTCGTACGTGAGTTTTCTGAAAGATCAGGTGCCGGAAAACCTCACTATCAAAACCCGTTGTCGGGTTCGCCAACTGGTATTTGATCAATCCAATCGTATTACCGGCCTGATTTACAGGGAGCAGGCAAAAGATCAATACGTGCTGGTTAGCAAAGAGGTGGTGCTGTGCAGCGGTGCATTGGAAACGCCCAAGCTCTTGATGTTGTCCGGTGTCGGGCCTGAGGATGAGTTGCAAAAACACGGGATTGAGCTGGTGAACCAACAGGCCGAGATGGGCCGGAATCTGCATGATCATCCCAATGTGTGCCTGTTCTATAAAGGCAAGCTCCCCCCGGATAGTCACTATCCCCAGTTATACGGTTTTCAGCGGGTGAATGGTGCCAGTGAATTACAAGAACAACAGGCAGACACCTGCTTTGTATTTTATTCGGCCCCGGCGTCACTGAAACAGTCCATGAAACGGATGTTGCCGGCTGTATTGCTGCCGCCCTCATTGTACCGTAATTCCATTCTGAGGAAGTTTCTCAGAGGTTGTGTTGACCTTGCTTATCGGCTACCGCTGGTAAACCGCTTTCTAAATCAGCTGTACGGCATTGTGGTGATTCTGGGCAAGCCGGCTTCACGGGGCGAATTGAAACTGGCGTCTGCCAACCCGGAGGATGATGCGCTGATTTCCCCGAACTATTATGACAATCCCCGGGATATGGAAACCATGCTGGAAGGTGTAACCACAGCGCGGCGTATAGCGAACCAGAACGCGCTATCCGCCTGGGGAAATATGCCTCTTGCCGGTGGCGCCCGTACTTCTGACAGGGGCAAGGTGCGCTCCTGGATTCATAAAGCCACCATGACGACCTTTCATTACTGTGGTACCTGCCGCATGGGTGATGATGCCGCCGCACCAGTTGATACCCGGTTACGGCTCAGGGGGGTAACCGGTGTGAGAGTTGCAGACGCTTCTGTTATTCCGGAAACACCGGTGTCTGCATTGAATGCGCCCAGTATGATGATCGGCTATCGCGCTGCGCAATTCATTATCCAGGACCAGCAGCAGAATCAAACCAAAAGCACCAGAAAAACCAGATCCGCAAAACCCGGTTCCAAAAAAGCTAATTCCGTAAAAACCAATTCAGGAAAAACCAAGGCCACAGCTGAAAATGCCGTGGTCCGGGAAGGTTGAGGTATCACCATGACAACACAGGCAACGGCAATCAAGGACGTTCATCAGGAACAGTCAGCAGCTAAACTGATTGAGTGCTTTAACCCGGCGACCGCCGAAAAGCTGGGTGATATCACAGCCAGAACACCGGAAGAGGTAAAAGATGCGGTTGCCCGGGCCAGAGTGGCTCAGCTTGAATGGGGTAAAAGCACCTTCCGGCAGCGGCGCGCAGTGTTAAAACACATCATGGAACACATTCTGGACCATGCCGATGAGCTCTGTGATCTGATCGTCAAGGACTCAGGAAAAACCTACGAAAATGCCATGATGGGTGAAATACTCCCCATATGCACCAAAATCAAATGGACCATTAAAAACGGCGAGAAACATTTAAAGCCCGAATCAGTCAGCTCGGGTATGTTCCCCCATAAAAAGGCCCGAATTGAATACCGTCCACTGGGGGTAGTGGCCTGTATTATTCCCTGGAATTACCCTTTGCAGAATATTATTGGCTCCCTGGTGACGCCGCTCATGGCCGGGAATGCCGTAGTGCTCAAACCGTCTGAAGCCGTAGCCTGGTCTTCGGAACGATTTCAGATGATTACCGACGAAGCGCTGCGCCGGGAAGGTTTTTCTACCGATACGGTGCAGATTGTTAACGGATTTGGTGATACCGGTGCCGCACTGGTGCGCTCCGGTGTGGACAAGATTCTGTTTATCGGTTCGGTGGAGAACGGCCGTCGCATTATTGAAGGCAGTGCCGAGCATCTGACCCCGGTGATTATGGAGCTGGGCGGCAAAGACCCCATGATTGTATGTGACGATGCCGATATGGAGAAAGCGGTGCACTCCGCACTGGGTGGTTGTTTTATCAATCTGGGCCAGAACTGTATTGCATCCGAGAGGCTGCTGGTGCATGAAAAACTCTATGATGAATTTACCGGTCGCGTTGCCAGCCTGGCAAAGCAGATGCGCCAGGGTACGGCAACGGAACCCGGTGCCGTGGATGTGGGCGCCATTACCACGCCCCAGCAACTGAAGATCATTGATACGTTGGTTAAGGATGCCATTGCCAATGGTGCCAGAGCCATTGCCGGCGGATCCAGGGATGAATCCAGGCCAGGCAATTTCTATCCGCCGACAGTGCTGGTGGATGTAACCCCTGATATGAAAATTGCCTCCACAGAAGTATTTGGACCTGTCATGCTGATCATGAAGGTCACCAGCGAAGCGCACGCGATTGATATTGCCAACAGCACCAGCTTTGGCCTGCATTCATCGGTTATTACCCGGGATAGTGACAAAGGCGAACGGATTGCTGCCGCGCTTCAGGCAGGCGCTACCTGTATTAATGATTTTGGCTTGTGCTACCTCAATCAGGATTTGCCCTTTGGTGGGGTAAAATACTCCGGATTCGGTCGCATGAACGGGCGCGACGGATTACGGGCCTATACCAATCACAAAGCCGTGCTGGTGGACCGGTTTGGTATTGAAATTCCGCCAAAGCTTTATCCGGTTGGCAAGTACGACTACACGTCTGCCAAGGCCTCCATTGAGTTACTGTTTCGTAGCAGTTTAGGGGCAAGGATCCGTCAGCTGATCAGGCTTGGCTGGATCCAGGTGTTAAAGCGTATCCGGCGCTGAACATATTGTTATGCTGATTCAGGATAATACGCCCATACTCCCGGTTAACTACATGCGCATCTTTGTGCTGGTTGCAGAGAGTCTGGGTGTGGGCAAGGAAAAACTCCTGGAGCACACCGGCATTGAAGCAAGCTTTCTGAAGCAGACGGATACCTATCTTACCTATGGGCAGTACCGGCAGATGAAGCTGAATGCTTGTCGCTACGTTAAGGATCCGACATTTTACCTGAAGTACGGCACCAGTATTAACCTGACTGAACATGGTCGGTTGGGGCACCTGGCGTTCAGTTGTGCCAGTTTCGAAGAAGCACTGAAGAATACAGTTAAGTACATCAAGATTCTGAACCGGATGTACGACCTGTCGGCGGACCTTAAAGGGGATATTGCCCGGCTGGAGATGGACACTATAATTCCCTGTCGCGAGCTGTATGTATGCGAAATGGAACAGATGATGGCCGCCTTGTACCAGGCTCTCAAACTGATTCCCAACAATCAGTCACTGATAAGAGCTGTATATTTCAAATACTCCAAGCCGGCTCACGGACATCGTTACCCCGAGTTCTTTGATAACAGGTTGTGTTTTAACAGCAACAAAAACGCGATCGAGTTTAATGCCGCAGAATTCAAGCGGAACTGGAACTACGGTGATCCCATGATTGCAAAGATTGCCCAGCGAAACCTGGATGGTGCATTGCAGGAACTGGATCAGCTGGAGGGAATGAAAGCCCGGATCCGTGAAGTGATTCTGCGCCACCCTTCAGGTTTTCCCAAACAGGAAGAGGTGGCTGCGCACTTGAATATCACGCCCAGAACCATGGCGCGTAGTCTTCAACGTCAAAATACCAGCTTTCAGGAACTTGCTGACGGCCTGAGGAAAGACCTGGCCATAGAATATCTGCAGAGCTCCGCCTGGACAATTGATGAGATTGCCGATGCTTTGGGCTATAGCTCTGCAGCCAATTTCGGCCGGGCATTCAAGAAGTGGACCGGGCAACCGCCGTCGGAGTTCAGGCCACAGGGCTTCAGTGTCAGGGGGCAGAATGTTCTGCCCTGGTAGTCTGAATAAGACAATGATGATGTCCGGATATGAGTTGGTAGTGAGCAAACGAAACACATAGTCTTTTAATATAGTCTTGTAATAACAAACACAAGCCCGGGTAAGATCTGTTCAGGTCCGGGCGCGGAAACAAGAGGGTAAAAACATGTTGCTGGACGTCTATATCGTAATGGGAGTGATCCTGGTATTCGACGGCATTCTCATGGCTGGCCTGATGTGGGCAGTGAATTCGAAGCAATACAGTCAGTACCGGATTCGTACCCCAAAAACCTATCGTATCCCCAAAAGCCGTAAGTTTATTAACACGTCACTGAACAGCCTGCTATCTCTGGTGTTTTTGTTCGCAGTGATTCAAACCTTTCAAGGCTATCTTTTTCACGATGGCGAAGCAAAAGGCCTGACTATCTTCGGGGAGGTGATCGCATCGTTGCTGTTGTACGACTTTTTCTATTATTTTATGCATCGCGGTATGCACCACCCCAAAGCCATGAAATTTGTCCACGGGGTTCATCATTATGTGCGGTTTCCCACATCAATGGAGAGTATCTACCTGCATCCCGCGGAGAACCTGGCGGGATTGGCTTTGCTGATGGGTAGCATTGCGTTGCTGGGCCCCATCAGCATGGAAGCGTTTTGTATCGTATTCTTTTTACATTCAACCTTTAACATACTGGTGCATTCCAATCTGGTGCTGCCGCATCCGGTATTCAAGTTTTTTAATTTTCTGGCCATCAAGCATGATCTGCACCATGGCAAACACCTGAATAAAAACTACGCATCACTGACTCCTTTCTGGGATCTGATGTTCGGGACTTACGCCTGATTCAAGCAGGCTGCTATAAATAAAAAATGAGGAACAAGTGATGACAACTAATCAGACTGACGCCAAAAAAGTCCTGGTAACCGGCGGTTGTGGTTTTATCGGCCGGAATATTGTTAACGGCTTTGCCGATGCCGGTTGTGATGTGACTGTGCTGGATTTTAACGGCAAACCGTTCAGAAGCGATGTGCGTTTTATCAATCTAGATATCAGAGACAGACAAGGTGTGATTGATGCCTGTGAAGGCATGGAAACCATCATACATAATGCCTCCATAGTGCATACCAAACACAATCAGGAAGAAGTGGTATGGAAAGTGAATTACGATGGCAGCCTGAATATTATGGCAGCCTGCGAGGCCCACAAGATTCCCAAGCTGGTGTATATCAGTTCCGCCAGTGCCGTTTATGAAGGTAATGATATTGAAAACGGCGACGAAACTCTGCCTTATTCAAGAATTTCTCAGGCCCCTTATGCCGATAGCAAGATTGCAGCAGAAAAAGATATTCTGGCGTTCAGTGGTAAAGGTACAACCCATGCCTGTGCAATTCGGCCCCATGTGGTGTTTGGCGAGGGTGATAACCGCTTTATGCCTGCAATTCTCGAAAAAGCTGCACAGGGGAAATTGAAAAGAGCCATTGGTGACCGGGATAAACTGTCGGACTTTACCTACGTCTCCAACCTGGTGGACGCCATCATAATGGCTGAAGAAAAACTGGGCCCCAATTCTGCCGTTTCCGGCCAGGCCTATTTTGTTACCAATGGCGAACCCATGGCATTTTTCGATTTTATCGAAAAGGTGCTGATAGAGCTCGGCTACCCACCGATCAAAGGCAAGATACCCTACTGGGTGGCCTATACTGCTGCAGCGATCGCTGAAGGTATTGATACTCTGAAAGGCGGTACCCTTAATTCGGAAAGCGGGCTGACCCGGTTTGCCGTGCGTTACATGGTGACACATCATTACTACAGTATTGAAAAAGCCTATCAGGACTTTGGCTGGCGACCACGGGTAACACTGGCGGAAGGCATCAAGCTTACCGTGGCTGCAATAAAAGGTAACAATGGATTCCCGACAGGGCAGACACAGGCGGCCTGAAAAGGGGTAGAATATACAGCGTAAACTGCCCTGACCCAAGGAACTGATATGAGCAATACGGATACCAGCAATCAGCCAGACAACCAAAACGGAAATGACAATCAGCCTCAGCGTGTTGCCTATGTCACCGGGAGCACCGGGTTTCTTGGTATCAATATTGTTGAACAGCTTGTTCAGGACGGCTGGAAAGTGCTGGCGCTGCGTCGCAGCACGTCGCGCACCAGTGATCTGGACCGTTTTGATGTGGTTCAGGTGGAAGGCGACGTTACTGATTTCGACTCGTTGCTGAACACCATGCCCGAGGGCGTGGACGCGGTGTTTCATGGTGCAGCGGATACCAGCACCTGGTCAGTGAATAACGCACGCCAGATGCGAATCAATGTGGATGGCACTCGCAACGTCGTTCATGCCGCTCTGAAGAAGGGAGCAGGGCGGCTGATTCATACATCTTCTATCGGCGCTTTCGGTAAACTTGATGGGGTAACGCTGACTGAAACCACGCCATCCAATGCCATGGAAAGCGGCATCAACTATTATCAAAGCAAATATCTGGCGGAGCAGGCGGTGCGTGAAGGCATTGCTCAAGGCCTGGATGCCGTGATCATGAACCCGGCGCAGATTGTTGGCCCCTACGATTACAATTATACGCCGCTGATTATTAACAGCCTGCTAACCGGGCAAATGAAAGGTGTACCAAGAGGCAACAGTGTTTGTGGACATGTGCGGGATTATGCCCGCGCGCATATAACGGCCTATGAAAAAGGCCGTTGTGGAGAGAACTATCTTTTGGGTGGCGTGCACTCCAGTTTTCAGGATATGTTTAATGCTGTAGGCACTATCGTGGGTGTTAAAACCCCAACCTGGAAACTGCCGGCAGGGCTATTGAGCGTTCTGGCGGTCATTATGGAGCGGGTTTCCTACCTGACCAGAAAGGAGCCGCTGCTGACCCCGGAAAAAGTCCTGCTGATGAACCACCGCATTGGTGTGGACTCCAGCAAGGCGGAGCGGGAACTGGGTTTCTCTACCTGCAGCCTGGATGAAATGTTCCGCGATGCCTATGTCTGGGCCCTGGCTAACGGCTTGTTGGTGGCCTCTGCACCGGCCAGCCCCGCCAGCAGCTGATCTGTACAAACCCCTGTCAAATCGAAGCAAAAACCGGCAATCCGGCTGGAAATCACCTGGATTCTGCCGGTTTTCCTTGTTGCGAAAGCCCCTGTCTGATATATAAACGATCTGTTACTAACGCAATCAAAACAATAGCTTAGGTGTGGTTTTAAGCAATGAGCGAAGCGCCCAAATCTCTCGATCCTTCCAAAATCTATGTTTCTGACTTCTTCAAGCTGGAATCAGCCGGCGGCATCCTGCTATTTATGGCGGCCGTCCTGGCAATGATCTGTGCCAACACACCGCTCAGCGTTTACTATGATCTGCTGCTGTCCACGCCTGTGGAAGTAAGGGTAGGTGCACTGGAAATTGCAAAACCACTGCTGCTGTGGATTAACGATGGTCTGATGGCTGTTTTCTTTTTTCTGGTCGGGCTGGAACTTAAACGGGAGCTGATAGAGGGTGAGCTGTCGGACAAGCGTAATATTGTATTACCTGGTGTTGGCGCTATAGGCGGTATGGCCGTTCCCGCCATGATCTATATTTACTTTAACCATAACGATCCGGTTGCCATGGGGGGCTGGGCAATTCCCGCCGCTACGGATATTGCCTTTGCGTTGGGTGCGCTGACCCTGCTGGGTTCACGGGTACCTACCTCCATTAAAATATTCCTGACTTCACTGGCCATATTCGACGACATCGGCGCTATTATCATTATTGCGATTTTCTACACCGACAAGATTTCCTTTCTTGCGCTGGTGGTGGTTGCCTTCTGTATACCCTTTCTGGCGTATTTCAACTGGCGAAATATCGAATCCAAGAGTGTTTATATTCTGATTGGTCTGATTATGTGGGTAGCAACCCTGAAATCCGGTGTGCACGCCACGCTGGCAGGGGTAGTGCTTGCCATGTTTATTCCCATGCGTTCCAAATCCAATCCGGATGTGTCACCGCTGAAATCCCTGGAGCATGATCTTCATTCCGTTGTCGCCTTTTTTATTCTGCCGGTGTTTGCGTTTGCCAATGCGGGTCTGAGCCTGCAAGGTGTAGGTATGGAACAACTCAGGCACGGCGTACCCCTGGGGATTGCTCTGGGTCTGTTTGTGGGTAAACAGGTTGGCATATTCGGGTTATGCTGGCTGGTGATCAAGATGGGGCTGGCCAAGTTGCCTCAAGGGGTTTCCTGGTTAAGTCTTTATGGGGTGTCTGCTCTCTGCGGTATCGGTTTTACCATGAGTCTGTTTATCGGTTCACTGGCCTTTGAAGATGCCAGTCACCAGCTGTTTGATGAGCGTCTCGGTATTGTACTGGGCTCGCTGGCATCGGGTATTTTCGGATTCCTGGTACTGAGCCGAAGTTTGAGTAAATCATCCATGGCCAGGTATGAGCGCAAGCAACAGAAAAAAGGAAGCAATAATGAGGAACCGGTTTAGCTAAACTGGCTCCCGGCAATAAAAAGCCCGCAGAGTAAAATCCGCGGGCTTTTTATTTTCACGAAGCAGGCTGTTGCTGCGTTAAAGTGACATACCAAATAAAAACACCAGCTGAGCCCAGCCTACCAGGCCGCCGATCACTGCACCCAGCGCCACCAGCTGCCATTCGTCCGCTTCAAAGGCTGGTCGCAACATCCCTTCAAACTGTTCCGGTGTCAGCTCGGTCATTTTCTCTCGCAGGGTGGCGTTAATGTCCATGGCTTCCTCTGTGTATGCCTGGATATGTTTTACCGCTTCAGGAATGTTTTCCATGATGCGGTCTACGGCCATGTTCTTTATTTCCAGATAACGTTTGGTGCCAATACTGAAAGTCACCAGAGGTTTGGTAAAGCCGACATATTCATCCATCTGGCGTTTAACATTTTTCTGAACCAGCTCAAAAAGACGGTCAGAAGAGGGGCCTTTCAGGATGGCGTTGATAATGTTTTCAGAATTAATGATTTCACCGGCGATCAGAATGCCGAAATCGGTAGCTACTTCGTCCTGGCGTTTGATGAAGAGGCCCTGGATTGAAAAAGGCCCTATCTTGACCGGATGCTTTGGCGAAAAAATCATATTGATGGCCAGCCAGTTGGTGATGGTGCCCACCAGTACTCCGCACAACGGGAGTATCCAGGCTTCCTGATAAAAGAACCAGACGCCCATCTGAATACAGCCAAACAGGAAACCAAACCAGAGGCCGGAGTTCTGCACAAAGGCAAATTCCTTGTAGCCGATTTCCTGAAACAGCCTGACCAGCATGGCGCGATCGCGAACAAAGGCATCCATCACCATGCCTTTAAGATCAAACAGGTTGTTAATGTTGTTCTTGATCTCCTCCATCATCTGTGCAACCACCTCGGGCGCATCGTCCCGGGCTTTGCGGTAGATACGGTCCTTGATTTTAATGGGTACGGATTCCCAGAGTTTGGGGGACTGGATACTCATAACCTGATCGGTAATCTGCTGAATCATATTCAGCATGACCGGTTCCAGATGCTCCGCAATTTTGGCTGAGTTAATGCGGCCGAAGATATCTTCCACACTGATCAGGTTCTGGGTCATCAGTTCAACCTGAATGCCGGCAATATGGGGAGCCCGGCGCGGCACTACACCCTGCCACCCCAGATAGGGCGGTTTGATTCCCCAAAACTGAATGGGGTAGCACATCATTTTGATGCACACCCAGTTGGTGCCATAGCCAACCAGCGCACTGATGATGGGGATGGATAAAAACAGCCAGATATCATCCATAATACAGACTCGAATAAAAGGTGGTTAACAGGGTGATTAGTAGAAGGTTAGCATAGTACGTAAATACAGGGGCCGGGGCGACTTTAATGCTGGTCACGGTACTGGGTGGGCGTACAGCCCAGCCAGCGCTTGAACGCCCGGGTAAAGTTGCTGGTATCCGAAAAGCCCAGCAGGTAGGTAATTTCGCTTACCGATGTATGCTGATTCTCAATGTACTTCAGCGCCAGATCCCGGCGGGTCTGGTCCAGAATATCCTGATAGCTGGTGTTCAGTGCTTCCAGCTTGCTTTGCAGGCTGCGTGCGCTGATATTCAGTTTGCCGGCAATGTAGTCCTTGCTGCAGGCGCCTGCTGGAAGCTGCTTGATAATGTGGCTGCGCACCAGATTGATCAGGTTGGATTTTTCTATTTTTGCCAGGTAATCCATTACCACTTTGTCGTTTATCAGTGCCAGTTCGTTGTTGGCACCGGGCAGCGGGGTGATCACCTGATCACGGTCAAAGTAAAGCGCCCACTCATGGTGATCAAAGCTTATATCGCAATGAAAGTAGTCCAGGAACAGTTGCTGAAACTCTTGCGGCAGCGCAGGGCGGGGCAGCGTCATTCGTATAGGGTTAAAAGTAGGCTTGTATATCTGCCGCATAAATTTGACCAGCGCCGCTGTCCAGCCATCCTGGGTTTCGTGGGACAGGTTCGGCACCAGCAGCTCTATGCGCAGCTTTACATAATCCGGGTGCTCTTCAATATGGTGGCGGCAGTTATCGCTGGCTATCCGAAAAAAACGCACCAGCCGCTCAAAATAGTCCTGCAGGGTGCTGCTGGCAAAAAGTGAATAACCCAGCGCATGAAAGGTGGTGGGGTGAATAAACTCGTGCATGCTCAGTCCGAAACATGGGTTGCCGGTGGCCACCACGCTTAACGCAAAGAGTTCATTCATTTTGGCGGTGGGGACCCGCATATAGGGATTCACTGCCAGCTTGTATTCCACCCCGGCTTTGCGAAATATCGCCTGGCTGTCCACTCCCGCATGCTCCAGGGTCTGGGCAATCACCACCGCCCAGCTGTGCATGGCCGTCGGCTCCTGAAGTTCGCCATTCGGCAAGTCCTGAATCGGCGCTTGAATGGTCATGGGGTGGTTCTCCTAACATCCTGGTTTTACAGGGTTTTATGCGCCCTGCAGTGGTTGTGTGCTGCTTGGTTTTTGGGCATCCCTGAACTGGCAAACAAGGTATTGGATTGCCCAGGTCCTGTCCTAGTCCACTTGGACGATGGGGTTGATACCTGCAGGTAACATAATCAGGGAAAGCGTAAACCATGCTGAAAATGGCCTTTAGCGGAGGGCTTTGCAGACGGGAATTCAGATTGCTCGAAAAGCCGGTCGATTTGCTCGAATTGACCTGTCGGGAAAAAAGTTGCCCGGTATGCTTTGGCGGAAATCACTGCAAATTGCATTAACGATAATAAAAGAGACACGTCCTATGAATTTCGACCTAACCCAAGATCAGATCAACCTCCAGGAAACGGTACGGGACTGGGCACAGTCAGAGCTGGCTCCCATTGCCTATGAGCTGGACAAAGAAGGCAAATTTCCCACCGAGCTTTATCTGAAAATGAACCGCGACATTGGCGTGGCGTCCATTCCGTTTAAAGAAGAGCACGGTGGCTTGGGTCTGGGTACAGTAGAAATGTCTCTGGCGATTGAAGAGCTGGCCCGCGCAGATCAGACCTTTGCACTGACGACTATGGTGGCCGTGGCGACCGGTTTGACCCTGCAGGCATTTGGCAGCGACGAACAAAAGAAAGTGTATTTGCCTGATATCGTGGCAGGCAAAGCCGTCGGTTCCATCGCAGGTACAGAGCCACAGGCGGGTTCCTGGACAGCCGGCTTCACTACCCGTGCAAAACGCACCGACGATGGCAAGTGGTCCATCAGCGGTGAAAAAGCTTTCATCACCAATAGCGGCACGGATATCACTTCTTACAATCTGGTGGCAGCGATTACCACTCCGCCGGATGCTGAGCGTTCCAAAATGTCTCTGTTCCTCGTGCCTCAGGGAACTCCCGGTGTGGAAATTGGAAAATCCTATGACAAACTGGGCTGGCGTTCATCGGACACTCACCCCATCTATCTCGACAATGCGATCTTGGGTGACGAAGCCATTGTGGGTAACGAAGGCGACGGTCGTTACATAGTGCACAAAACCTATCAGTTTGCCCGTTGTTATCTGTCGGCCTGTGCTCTTGGATTGTCTCAGGCCTGTCTGGATCATTCCATTGCCTATGCCCAGGATCGCAAAGCCTTTGGTACTACCCTGGGCGGACTGCAAATGGTGCAGAAAATGATTGCCGATATGGCCGTGAAGGTGGAAACCTCCCGGTTGCTGGCCCGTCAGGCCGCTGCCAAAGCAGACGCAGGAACAGCCAGCCTGAAAGAATTGGCCATGGCCAAATACTACTGCTGTGAAACTTCATCAGAAGTGGCAGATCTGGCGGTACAGGTTCACGGTGGCTTCGGTTTTATGAACGACTGCCCCGTGTCACGTTACCTGCGCGATACCCGTATCACCCGCATCGGCGACGGTTCCAGCCAGATTCAGACCATGATCATCGCCCGCGAAATGGGCCTTGATGTTGATTTCACCTGATCCGCCATTATGAGCCGGCTGAATCAGTTTTTAACGGGTATCAAGGTGGTGGATTTAAGCCGCCACCTTCCCGGGCCGCTGACCTCGCTGTCCATGGCAGAAATGGGCGCACAGGTTATCAAGGTAGAGCCACCCGGCGGCGAGGAAATGCGTTTCATCGGTCCCCGGGGGCCCCATGGCCGCTCGGCTTATTTTGATGCGGTTAACGGCAACAAATCCGGTGTGCAGTTAAATCTCAAGGACACCGCCGACCGGGAACAGTTTCTGGCATTGCTCAGCGATGCTGATGTATTGCTGGAGTCCTTTCGTCCCGGTGTTCTCGCCAAACTGGATCTTTCCATTGATTTTTTGCGGGAGCAGTTTCCGGCACTCATTATCTGCTCGCTTAACGGTTATGGCAGTAACAGCCCCCTGGCCGACGCCGTTGGTCACGACCTGAATTATCTGGCCATGAATGGTGTGCTGGAAGGAACAGGCACCGAACAGGATGCCGTTGCCCCCTGGCCACCTCTCGCAGATTGCTCTGCCGGGTTATACGGTTTAAGCACGGTGCTGGCTGCGGTGATAGAACGCTTTCGCACCGGCAAAGGCTGCCATGTGGAAGTTGCCCTGGCGGATTCCGTGATGCCTTTAATGGCGTTTCCGCTGGCGGACCTGGGCCTGACCGGCACCGGTACTCCAAGGGCAAAATCCCTGCTGAATGGTGGTGCAGCCCGTTACCGCACCTATAAAACCCGGGATGGCAAATCCATTGCCCTGGGAGCGGTGGAACCCAAATTCTGGCGGAATTTCTGTATGGCCGTCGGAAGGGAAGACTGGATAAAACGGATTGATGATCCGTTACCGCAAACAGCATTGCAGGAAGAGGTTGCTGCCCTGTTTTCCTCGTTGACGCTGGTAGAGTGCAACAGGATGCTGGCAGCGGTGGATTGCTGCTACAACGATGTATTACCACTGCAGGATGCGGTTAACACACCACACCTGCAGGCCAGAAAACTGGTGATAAAAAATCCGGAAGGCGAATACCAGGCGCTTTATCCGGCCTATGTGGACGGGGAAGCACCGCTTCCCAGAAAAGGATTTGCAGAACAAGAATCTGAACTTTCAGAATAATCACAACCAAATAATCAAAACCATAAGAAATAACGGCGCCAATATTAAAACAGAAGAGGGACTTGCTATGAACATCCGCGACCTGATGAGACGATCCGCTCAATTTCACGCAGACCGGCCTGCGATTATTGCCGGTGATGTACGTCTGACGTTTAAAGAGGCCTGGGAGCGCGGTACGCGCATGGCAAACCTGCTGCTCTCCATGGGCCTGAAGCCCGGCGACAAGGTGGCTTCACTGGAAGATAACACCATTGAAGCGGTGGACTTTTTCCTGGGTGCAGCCATTGCCAATATCGTGCGTGTACCTTTGTATGCCCGCAACGCCCGCAAAAGCCATCAGTACATGATGGAACATACCGGCTGCAAGGCCGTGGTGGTGGACGATCACTACGCCGATCAACTGGAAGGCATGAATAACGATATAGAGTGCCTTGAGCATATTATCGTGCGTACCAAAGATGGTTACGAAGACTGGCTTGCCAGCTTCCCCACAGATGACCCCAATGTGGACGTGGATGGCGACGATCTGTACGTGATCCGTCATACCGGAGGCACGACAGGCAACCCCAAAGGTGTCAGCTTTACCCATCGTGCCTGGCTGGATATCGGCCGTAACTGGTTCTTTACCATGCCTTCGGTTGAAGTGGGTGATGTCTGTATGCACATTGCACCTATTTCCCATGCTTCCGGTTACCAGTTTGTACCGGTGTGGTTACAGGGCGGCGTGAATCTGGTGGTTCAGAAATACCAGCCCGGCCCGGTTGTGGAACAGATGGAGAAAGAGAAAGTCGGCTACGTGTTCATGGCCCCCACCATGGTACAGGACATCATGCAGGTTGAAGGCATTGCCGATAAGGACTGGTCTGCATTGAAAGTTCTGCTGATCGGTGCTGCTCCCATTACCGAAGCGAATGTGAAAAAAGCCTACAAATTATTCGGGGATTCCATGTGTCAGCTTTACGGCCAAACCGAAGGCGTGCCTGCCACAATGACCATGGCCAAAGACTGGGTGCGTGATGATATCGAAGGTTCCAAACCCATGCGTTCCCTGGGCAAGATCCATCCGTTTTGTGGTGTTCAGATCCGTGATCCCGACACCAACGAACTGAAAGGTCCTGGCGAAGAAGGGGAAATCTGTATTCAGGTAGACGGGCAAATGACCGGTTACTGGAAAAACCCGGAGTCCACTGCCAAAACCCTGATTGATGGCTGGGTGCACACCAGCGATATGGGTTATGTGGATAAGAACGGTTACCTGTACATGCTGGACCGCAAGGACGACATGATTATTTCCGGTGGCTACAACATATGGCCCACCGAACTGGAAAACGCCATAGCCACCAATCCCAAAGTGATTGAAGTGGTCGCATTCCCGGTTCCCCATGAACGTTTTGGTCAGGCTCCCCACGTTATCGTGGTGGTCAAGAACGAGAATGATGTTTCTGAAGAAGAGATCATCAAACTCTGCGCCGACGAACTGGGCTCCTACAAGAAACCCGCTTCCGTAGAAGTGCGCACGGAATCACTGCCCAGAACTCCGGTTGGTAAAATCAGTCGCAAAATGATCCGCACCCCATACTGGGAAAACGCCGGTCGCGACAAATAATATCAACCCTTCCCACAATAACGGAGCAGCCCGGACATCGCGGGTTGCTCCGTTCCCTTAATATTTGAGTTGTTGTATGAGCAGAATAATCTCAAAGGTCAGCAAGAATACGGACACCTACAAGGAAAACCAGGCCTATCATGCAGACCTTATCGGCAAGCTCCGGGAGAATGTCAAAGAAGCCGTATTTGGTGGCCGTGATCACCTGATAGAACGTCATCGCAAACGTGGAAAACTGTTGCCGCGGGAACGTATTGATCTTTTGGTAGATCCCTGCACACCGTTTCTGGAGTTTTCGGCGCTGGCGGCTTATGGCCAGTATGGTGGAAGAGTTCACAGCGCGGGTATTGTGACCGGTATCGGTGTGATCCATGGGATGCATTGTGTCATCGTTGCCAATGATTCCACGGTAAAGGGTGGTGCCTACTACCCCGAAACAGTGAAAAAGCATGTACGGGCCCAGGAAATTGCTGACAAGCACGATCTGCCCTGTGTCTATCTGGTGGATTGTGGTGGTGCCTATCTGCACGAATGGGATCGGGTATTCCCGGACAAGGATCACTTCGGCAATATCTTTTTCCGTCAGTGCAATATGTCCTCCCGTGGTTTGCCGCAAATTGCGGCAGTGTTCGGTGTCAGCACCGCGGGTGCTGCCTATATTCCGGCCCTGTCAGATGAAGTGGTGATGGTACGTGGTAATGCCACTATTCACCTGGGTGGACCTTCCATCGTGAAAGTTGCCATTAACGAAGACATCAGCCCAGAAGATCTGGGCGGTGCGCAAATGCATACCACCGTATCCGGTGTATCGGACAACATCGCTGAAACAGAGCAGGAAGCCATCGCCCGGGTGCGGGATATTGTTGCAGGGTTTAACCGGCCTGCGAATAACTTCCAGCGCCGTTTACCGGCGGCTGATCCCGCTTATTCCATTGAGGAACTGACAGGCGTTGTTAACAAGGATTTCGCTCAGCCTTTTGATATGCGCGAAGTGATTGCCCGCCTGGTGGATGACAGCGAGTTTCAGGAATTCAAACCCCAGTGGGGCACCAGTCTGATTTGTGGCACGGCCCATATGCACGGCTATCCCGTGGGTATTCTGGGTAACAATGGTCCGTTATTTTCCGACTCTTCCGTGAAAGGCGCGCACTTTATCAGCCTGTGTGAACAGCGGAATATCCCTTTGCTGTTTCTGCAAAACGTTCCCGGCTTTATGGTGGGTAAAGCAGCAGAGCAGGGAGGTATTTCCAAACACAGTGCCAAGCTGGTGTATGCCATGTCCTGTGCCAAAGTGCCGCGCTTTACCGTGGTAGTGGGCGGCTCTTACGGAGCCGGCAACTATGGTATGTGCGGACGCGGTTTCCGACCCAATATGATGTTCGCCTGGCCCAATTCCGTGGTCGCCACCATGAGCCCGGATATCGGCACCAATGTGGTGATGGAACTGGCCAAAAACAGTATCAGTCAAAAGGCCACTCCGGAATCTCTGGAAAAACTGGAGCGTGATACCCGGGCTCTCTATGCCGAAAAAAGCGATCCCTATTTTGCCACCTCCCGTCTCTGGGATGACGGCATCATCGAGCCTGCGCAAACCAGAGACGTGATCGGGCTGTGCCTGTCGGTGGCAGCAACCAAAGAACCGGAAGTGGTGCGGACTCACGTCTATCGCATGTGATCAACGACGAATTCAGCAGGAACCAAGAATCATGAGTTATAACACTATTGACGTAACGATCGATCAGCGGGGCGTAGCCACATTGCTGCTTAACCGCCCTGAAAAACACAACGCGATGAATGACGAGTTGATCCGGGAAGTTACCGAAGCTGCCCGGGAGCTGGATGCCGACCCCGCGGTTCGTTGTGTGGTGCTGACCGGTGCCGGAGAATCCTTTTGTGCCGGCGGCGATCTAAAATGGATGCAGGGTATTTTTGAAGCCAGCCGCAAGGAACGTGTCGCGGACAGCGCCCGGTTGGCCACCATGCTGCGCACCCTTAACGAACTGAGTAAACCGTTGATCGGTAAAATTAACGGTCAGGCCTATGGTGGTGGTACCGGAATGATTTCCGTGTGTGATATTGCCATTGCCGCAGAGTCCTGCAAATTCGCGCTGACGGAAGTTCGCCTGGGGCTGACACCTGCCAATATTTCTACCTTTGTGGTTCAGAAAATGGGCCGCGCCAATGCCCGCCGCACTTTTTTGAACGCGCGCCCCCTGAGCGCCCACAAAGCTGCGGATGTACGCCTGGTGGACGAAGTGGTTCCTGATGCGGAACTGGATGCCGCTGTAGAAAAGGAAATCGGTTATGTGCTGCAGTGTGGCCCTGGTGCTATCGCTGATACCAAAAAACTGATTTTCTTCGTCGACACCCACGATACCGATACCTGCGTTCACTACACTGCAAACCTGCTTGCCGATACCTGGGAGTCGGAAGAAGGTCAGGAAGGAATCTATTGCTTCTTTAACAAGAAAACGCCCAGCTGGAGGCAGTCATGAGCAGTATCAAACGGTTGTTGATTGCCAACCGTGGTGAAATCGCCTGTCGCGTCATAAAAACCTGCCGCAAACTGGGTATTGAATCCGTAGCGGTGTTTTCCGATGCCGACCGCTTTGCACTCCACGCCAAATCTGCCGACCTGGCCTGTCATATCGGCGGGTCGCCTGCCAGTGAAAGTTATCTCAATGCACAGGCTATTATCGACGCCGCACTGAGAGTAAAAGCCGATGCCATTCACCCGGGTTACGGCTTTCTTTCCGAAAGCACCGAGCTGATTTCCCTGTGCCAGGCCAACGACATCATTTTTGTGGGCCCATCGGTGGAAAGCATTGCCGATATGGGCTCCAAGATCGAAGCCAAAGCCATCGCCCAGCAGCTGGAAATACCCACAGTGCCCGGTTACAACGGCGAGGATCAGGGTGCGGAAACCCTGGTTGGCAAGGCTGCCGAAATTGGCTTTCCGGTATTGATCAAAGCCAGCGCCGGTGGCGGCGGCAAGGGCATGCGTATTGTTAATGAGTCTGCGCAGTTTGCCGATCAGCTGAAATTGGCCAAGCAGGAAGCGCTTAATTCCTTCGGTGATGACCGCGTATTGCTCGAGAAATACATCACCCGGCCACGCCATATTGAAGTTCAGATCCTTGGCGACAGCCATGGTAACGTGCTGCACCTTCTGGATCGTGAATGTTCCATTCAGCGTAACTACCAAAAGGTGATTGAAGAAGCGCCTGTAAGCCACATGGACGCCGAAGTGCGCCAGTCACTGTTCGATTGTGCGGTAAAGCTCGGTGAGCACCTGAAATACCAGGGCGCCGGAACCGTTGAGTTTATTTTTGATGCCGACACCTGCGAAGCTTACTTCCTGGAAATGAACACCCGTCTGCAGGTGGAGCACCCCACCACAGAACTGGTGACCGGCCTTGATCTGGTGGAATGGCAGATACGCGTGGCCCAGGGTGAAGCCATCAGTTTTACCCAGGATGCAATTCAGGCCAACGGTCACGCCATTGAAGCCCGACTGAATGCGGAAGATCCGGCCAATGATTATTTGCCGGAAATCGGCGCTATCAAGCTTTATAGGGAACCGGCAGGTGAAGGATTGAGAATCGACAGTGGCGTAGCCCAGGGTTCTGAAATCACTCCCTTTTACGATTCCATGATTGCCAAGGTGATTGCCTGGGGTAACACCCGAGGCCTGGCATCACAGCGGCTGCTCCATGGCTTGAACAACTTTGCTATTGGTGGTGTTAAAACCAATCAGGAATTTCTTACCAGCCTGATTACACGGCCGGCGTTTCATCAGGAATTATCGACTCAGTACATCAGCCGCCAGTTTCCGGATGGCTGGAAGCCCTGGGGCGAGCCCATGCATATGGCAATTGCCGCTGCTGCTTACTGTGTTAACCAGCAACAACGTGCCGATATAGCAACCGCAGGAACACCCTGGCAGGCACTGGGCGGCTGGCGGCTGACACAGACCAGCGAGGCTCCGGGTCAGTCGCGGCTTTGGTTGCAACACGGGAACGAGTTACTGGAATTCGTCATCGAAGGGGCAGGCAATGCGTTCAATATCCGCATCAGTGGATTACCCGAAACAGAAGAACCCAATCACAAGGTGGTGCTGAATGCACCGGAAGGTGATCAGAGCAACAGCCCCTGGCAAGTGGAAGTGGGCGGCACCCGGCGTTCGCTGGATATTGCCATCCAGCAAAAGCATGTGGCGTTGAGTTCCCCGCGATTGAACCGTACTTACCTGTTTCTGTCCCTGGAAGAAAGTCAGCTGGGCGAGGCCGCCGCACTCAAAAATGCTTCCAACGTGATTCGCGCCCATATGCCCGGTCTGATTACTGATGTTCTGGTCAGCGAAGGCGACAAGGTTGAAGAAGGCCAGACGGCGGTGGTGATGGAAGCCATGAAACTGATTCATAACATGCCGTGCCCCTGCAGTGGCACTGTCAGCTCAATTCAGTTTGCCGCCGGTGACAAGGTGGAAGACGGTGCGCTGATTCTGGAAATTGAGCCTGAGGAATAACAACCATGACTTTGAAAAATCCCTATTTTGCTGAAGAGCACGACATGCTGCGTGAGCAGATACGTCGCTTTGTTGAAAATGAAATTGTACCCAATGGTGAAGCCTGGGAAGAAGACGGTTCAGTACCCCGTGAATTACTGTTGAAAATGGGAGAGCTGGGTTTTCTGGGCCTGATGCATGAGGAAAAGTACGGTGGTAGCGGTATGGATGTACGGGCTGCCACTGTATTGGCGGAAGAGCTGGGTCGCTCTTCCTTTGCCGGTGTCACCATTACCGCACTGGTACACACCAATATGGCATCGCCTCATCTGGCCAATGCAGGAAGCGAAGCGCAAAAGCAGAAATACCTGCCTGACGTGGTAACCGGAAAGAAAATCACGGCAATTTGCGTGACCGAACCTGCGGCAGGTTCCGACGTGGCAGGTATCAAAACCCGGGCCGTCAAAGAAGGCAATGAGTGGGTCATTAACGGGAGCAAGATATTTATTACCAACGGTGTGAATGGGGATGTGTATTTTGTCGCGGCAAAAACCGATCCATCCGCCAAAGGTTCACGGGGCGTTTCCATCTTTATCGTGGATAAAGGTACCCCCGGTTTTTCCGTCGGCCGATCCCTTAAAAAACACGGCTGGCGCAGTTCCGATACTGCTGAACTGTTTTTTGATAACGTTCGCGTACCGGAAGAAAATCTCCTGGGAGAAGAAAACAAAGGCTTTTACGCCATTATGAAAAACTTCCAGCATGAACGCATTATGCTGGCCGCCATGGGCATTGGTGAGGCGCAGAAGGCACTGGATATCACTGTTGAAAACGTAAAAAGCCGGCCTGCGTTTGGCGCCACTCTGTGGGACAAAGAGGTGATTCGCGACAAGCTGGCCAAGGCCCAGAGCCGGGTTACCATGGCCCGCAACTTTTTGTATTACGTGTCCTGGCTGGACGCCCAGGGTGTGGATTGCATCAAGGAAGTGTCCATGCTCAAGGCCGAAGCCTGTGAACTGACCAATCAGGTTATGTACGATTGTGTGCAGCTTCACGGCGGTATGGGCTTTATGCAGGAAAGTGTGATCGAACGTATGTACCGCGACGCCCGTGTGTTAACCATTGGTGGTGGCGCCACCGAGGTAATGTACGGTGAAGTCGCCAAGCGAATGTAGTCGTTACCATGTTGCTGAAAGACAAAGTTATTATTGTTTCCGGCATTGGGCCGGGCCTGGGAATTGAACTGGCGCTTCACGCTGCAGAGCAGGGCGCCAGCCTAGCCATTGCTGCCCGCACCTCCCAAAAACTGGATCAGGCCCGTGAACGGATTATTGATCAGGTGCCGGAAGCCAATGTGGTTTCGGTTCCCACAGATATTACCGACAAGGCCCAGTGTCAGCATCTTGTTAACCAGACCCTCGAATCCTTTGGTCGCATCGATGGCTTGATTAACAGTGCCTATAATCCGGGAAGCTTCACACCGGTTGAAACTGCCGATCTGGATGGCTGGCGCAAGGCCATGGACGTTAATCTGTTTGGCACCATGCAGCTGACCCTGGCAACCATACCGGCTCTGAAGCAACAGGGTTTCGGCAGTATTGTGAATATCAATACGATGGTTACCCGCAAGCCTTTGGCGACACAGGCGGGCTATGCGGCATCCAAAGCGGCACTCAGCAGCGCTACACAGCATCTGGCACTGGAACTGGGCCGTTATGGTATCCGGGTTAACGCCACTTATATGGGCTGGATGTGGGGCCCGCCGGTGGAATACTACTTCAAAATGGAGTCGGAGCGATCCGGAACGGATATCTCGACTCTTAAGTCACAAGTCGAAAAGAACATCCCTCTTGGCAGAATTCCCACTGATAGTGAATGTGCGAAAGCTGCTATCTTTCTGTTATCCGACCATGCCAGTGCCATTACAGGCGCCTGCCTGGATGTTAACGGAGGCGAATTCCTGCCTCACTGAAGTGAGATTTTCCCATGGCAAATTCCTACCCTTTTTCCGAAGGACCGCAATTCGGACAGTCGGTCGATATCAATCCTTTGGTAAAGTGGGTAAGAGCGCCACTGGGCTTTTCCCTGGATCATATCAATTGCTATCTGATTCGCGATGGCGAAGGCTGGTGTGTGGTGGATACCGGCATGCATGGCGGTAAAGGTGTTGATGTATGGAACGAACTGATTGCAACCCAGCTGGAAGGCTTGCCGGTTACCCGCGTGTTTGCAACCCACCATCACCCGGATCATATCGGCCTGGCAGGCTGGTTGTGTGATACCTTTCAAGTGCCTTTATACACCTCAGAAGCAGAATACTTTTACACCCGTACTTTTCATGCGCCCAAACGAAAAGATCGCTACTGGGAATCGGTCGAATATTTTGATCTTACCAATATGCGGGAAGAATCGAAGGATGCCTTGTTGGCTGACAATAACTTTCACCATATGGTTTGGGAAGTTCCTTCAGCCTTCCACCGTGTGTGTGATGGCGATACTGTAAAGATTGGTGAAACAGACTGGCAGGTGATGACCACCCGCGGGCATTCACCGGAGCATGTATCGCTTTACTGTGCTTCGCTGGACCTGCTGATTTCCGGGGACCAGGTGTTGCCGGAAATAACATCCAATGTTTCTATCAGTTCTACACAGGCGTATGCCAATCCACTGCAGGACTGGTTCGAAGCTCACCAGAAAATAGCGGCCAAAGTGCCTGATTCCGTTTTGGTGCTGCCGGCGCATCAGCTACCCTTTAAAGGCTTGCACAGCCGGCTTGATGAAGTGATAGCACATCACCACGAAAGGTTGGATAAGGTACTGACGTTATGCAGTGAGCCGACAGATGCGCAATCTCTTACCAATTATCTTTTTGAGCGCGAGCTGGATACCTTTCAGAATTTTCTGGCCGTGGGGGAATGCATGGCACATGTTAACTGGCTGCTGTCGGAAGGAAAACTACAACGCGAAACGGCGGGAGGCGTGTGGCAATTCAGCCGGGTGCTTGTATAGTTGCATCGTTTTAGTATGCCGGTTATTGCCAGTCGCGACCATAGGCGTACCGGATATTCCGGGTGTTTTCTATCGCCGTAATCAATTCACTGGTGGGCCTGCCAAGACATTGCATCGGCAGGGTTTCCGGCTCAGTCCAGCCGGTTGAGCCCCCCATATAATCTCTTTCGTAACCCCAGCTGACACAGGATAATACCTGATCCGGCCGCCGATCCCTTTCGCAGACAGCGCAGGTTTCAAACCTTACCCAAATGTCGTGCCCTTCAATACCGTATCCGTCACTTACATAAGGCGTATCGTAAATTCCGACGGTAGACGCCCGGCCTGGCTGGCCAACCCAGGGTTTGTCTTTGTCGTCCGGCGGAGTGTTGTGCGTGCCACGGCCATGTTCCAGCGGCTCGGTATCATAAAAGGGCGTGTGAATATCGTGGGGAATATCTACCTGAAGCGGTGCTTCATCAGCATACAGGCGCGCATTGGTGCGGCGTATCTGCAGAAAACGGTAACGATCGCAGGAAGCCCGGTTTTCAAAGCGGGTGTCACCGGATTCATTGGCAAAAAAATGAATTTCCACTCCGATACCGGTGGCATTGTCCATTGCCTGATACGCAGCCGTCAGACGACTGGCATGATACCAGGGACGGGACACAACAATAACACCCAGAGACTCTTCGCCCGCATTAACAGGGCAGACCTTGCCCACCTGCAGATCTTCAGCAAAGGCAGTGGAAAAAACGGAAGATAAAAACCATAACAAAAGCATTGCCGCCACATTGCCGGCCTGGATCGGTAATCGATTTTGGCTACAACACTTCGATACATACATACTTTGAGTATATGTAAGATGACTATATTAGGGATATGAGATCTTTTCATATTAACGCTGCTGCAAAGTCCCAAAAGCGAATATAGGTCAAGTTGAGAAATGGGTTTCGGTGTCAGTTTGGGGCAGAAATTTGTTGGTTTCTGCCATGGTATTCGGGCACCGTGAGTTTTATAAATACCTGGAACGGTGGGAATTTTCACGGGAGTCACTAATGAATAATGCCGAAAGTTTTGAATCCATTATCAACGCACGCCGATCCGTTCGCGCTTATCAGTCCAGACCGGTGCCGGAAGAGCTATTAAAAAAGATATTTCATCTGGCCCAACAAACGCCTTCCAACTGTAATACCCAACCCTGGATTACCCACGTGGTAAGTGGCGAAAAGCTGGACCAGTTGCGGGAGCTGCTGCCCCTGAACACTATGCAGGGCAAACTGAGTTTTGATTACCCTTATAACGGCAGCTATCAGGGGGAATATAAAAAACGCCAGCACGACGCCGCGCAACAGCTCTATGGTGCCGTGGGCCTGACCCGGGAAGACAAGGCCGGCAGGCAAAAAGTGTTCATGGAAAACTATCGGTTTTTTGGTGCGCCTCATGTGGCTTTTTTGTTTCTTCCGGATATGTTCGGTTTGCGTGAGGCCATGGACTGCGGCATGTATGCGCAAACACTGATGCTGACATTGACTGCTTTCGGCCTGGCCAGTTGCCCGCAAACTTCGCTTGGTTTTCATGCGGACGCAGTTAAAGAAGTGCTGGAAATCGACAACAGTCATAAACTGCTGTTCGGGATTTCCTTTGGCTACGAAGATGAATCGGCAGAGGTAAACAAAGCGAGAGTAGGCCGTGCTCCCCTGGAAGAAACGACGTTTTTCCACCGATAAATGCCGCATGAGTCGCCCTCTAATCGAACCCGACAGGAATTAGGTGTTATATTCAAATTCTAATGGTTATGCTCCAGGGCTTAATTGGAGCGAACAGGTCCTGATAAGAATTTAATAGAACTGACAGGTGAGGGGGTTCTTGTGGATGCAGATGTTTTTCCACCAAAGCTGACGCTAAAAAAACTGGACAAGCTGCTGGACCAGGCAAATTCCTACCAGGAATGGCGGGAGCTGGCCAAACAGCATGATTTTCAGTCCGGGGCTGAAGGCTGGAAAGAGGAGCTGCGCTGCAACCTGTACGACTATAACGAAGTCAAGTCACGATACGATATTCTCAAGCGGTGCATGGAAGGTGAGCGACACCGTGAAGCCCTGTATGCCCTGAACGAAGGGGTACACGGCAATATGGGCGGCATGGGTCGCCCGGTGCTTTATACCAGAGCAAAGTATGGCACCAAAAAGCTTATTGAAGATTATGTAGCAACTATCGCTGAAGCCCTGCAATACATTGCCGATTGCCCTGAAAGCACCATTTCATACGCGGAAAAGCTCGATTTTTTCCGCAGGGCCAGCCACTGTTACGGTCGGTCGGCGCTGCTGCTTAGTGGTGGTGTGGGGCTTATCTACTTTCACCACGGCGTGGTGCAGGAGCTGCTGAACCACGACCTGCTGCCCAATGTTATTTCCGGCGCCAGTGCCGGGGCCATTATTTCCGCCCAGCTGGGCACCATGACGGATGAGGAGCTTAAAGGAAGCTATTTTCTGGACAAGCGCTACTCGGAGGCTCAGCGCACCCGTTTTCTGGATCTGTTTCTTGGGCGCCTGAGCGAAAAGGAAATTCACGAAGCCAAGGAACGCACCCTGGACGAGATTATTCCCCGGGATATTACCTTCCAGGAAGCCTTTGAGCTCACCGGCCGATATATCAATATTTCCATTTCCCCCTCTGAAAAGCACCAGAATTCCCGCCTGATGAACGCCATAACATCGCCCAACGTGTACGTGCGTTCTGCGGTTTCGGCGTCTTTCAGTGTACCGGGTGTCATCCCGCCGGAGCGCTTGTACGCCAAAGGTTTTAACGGCAAGGCGAGGCCCTATCTGGAAAACCGCCGCTGGGTGGATGGTTCGGTTTCCGGGGATCTGCCCACCAAGCGGCTGTCGCGGCTTTACGGTGTAAACCACTTCGTGGTGAGCCAGATCAATCCCTTTGTGGTGCCCTTTATTGAAGATGTAAAAACCAAGCAGCGTAAGGGGTTTCGAAGTGCTATCACGGATTCCGCGATGGGCCTGGCCAATGAGGCGCTGGTGGTATTTGAAAGGATGCTGGCCAAAGGCGGGCAGACCGGTAACAAGCTGGCGGCTCAGCTGGCTTACCTGATCCGCATTATGGAGCAGACTTACCTGGGAGATATCAATATTCTGCTGGAGAAAGAGGAGTTCCGGATGCGGAACATCTTCTTTGAATTCCGGCCCGGCGAGATTGAATCCCTGATCCAGGCCGGCCGACAGAGCACCTGGCCCAAACTGCCAATGGTGACAAATGCTGCTTTAATATCCAAAACCCTGGACAATATTCTGGAGTCGCTTAACCAGGAAGGCATGAAAGAGACCAGAAGCTCCATCCATCACCTGTATAATTAAGTTTGAAATTACTTTAAGTGGTGGCATAAAAGAACAAAATATCAACAAGATAACGGTTGTTTTTAATGTGATTTCATGGGTGTGTGCCCGGCTTTTAAGCAAAAGGGGCAGCCCATGAAATAAAACGCAAATTTCTGTTGACTTGATTCCGGCGACTGATAGACTTTTGAAAGCTTGAAAGTACGAACACGTTATTTACACGATCTCCGAAGTCATCTCTGCATTGCCTCGTTCCATCGTCCTAAAGTAACATCCGGATTTCCAGCCACACCGCTCCTCGGAGCAAGAATATTATTTTATATAGAAAAAGGTTACACACATTATGTCGAACACCGTTACTGGCACTGTAAAGTGGTTCAACGAATCTAAAGGTTTTGGTTTTATTTCTCAGGAATCCGGCCCGGACGTATTTGCTCACTTCAGCGCAATTCAAGGCAGTGGTTTCAAGACTCTGGTTGAAGGTCAGCAGGTTGAGTTCTCAATCACTCAAGGCCAGAAAGGCCCTCAGGCTGAGAACATCGTTGTACTTTAATCGCTTCAAGCGATAAAGCTGCAAGATAAAGAAAAAACGGCTCCATTTTGGAGCCGTTTTTTTATGTCTGCTTTTCTCCTACGCCAGTAGTACGGCGTATCCCGCCAGATCCCCTGGTCGCCAAGGCACTATGACCCCCTGTTCAGTTTGTGTTTGCAAAGCGGGCCCCAAAAAAAAGCCAGAAATGTTATAATGCCGCGGTTTTTACACCTAAAGCGAGATATGGCGCCCTCTGGCGGCCTATCAAACTAACCAAGCAGAGAAGGAATATCATGGATATTTTTGAAGAGCATGAATCCGAAGTGCGCGGGTATATTCGGTCTTTCCCCACGGTATTTGACAAGGCAATTGGTGCCGAACTCTTCGATACCGAAGGAAAGCGCTACATAGATTTTTTTGCCGGCGCCGGCACGCTCAACTACGGCCATAACCCCGATGTTGCAGTGGAAGCGCAGATTCAGTATCTCAAAGACCGCCGCATAGCCCACGGCCTGGATAAAGCGACGGTAGCCAAGCAGCAATTTATTGAAACCTTTGTCAGCAAGATTCTTGAGCCCCGTGGCATGGAGTACAAACTCCAGTTCACGGGTCCTACCGGTACCAACTGTACCGAAGCGGCAATGAAACTGGCTCGCCAGGTAAAAGGCCGCCACAATATTGTTGCCTTCACCAATGCCTACCATGGCCATACCATGGGCGCGCTGTCCGCCACCGGTAATGAGGCCTATCGCGATACGTCCTACGGCGCCCGCGGCGCTGTGTCCTTTATGCCGTTCGATGGCTTCCTGGGTGAGGATATAGACACCATTCACGTCTTCCGTCGTTACCTGGAAGACAAGGGCTCAGGCCTGGAAGCGCCCGCCGCTGTGATTCTGGAAACTGTACAGGGTGAAGGCGGCATCAATGTAGCATCGAAAGACTGGCTGCAACGCCTGGACAAGCTCTGTAAAGAATTCGATATCCTGCTCATTATCGACGATATTCAGGTTGGTAATGGCCGTACCGGCAAATTCTTCAGCTTTGAAGAAGCGGGTATCAAACCGGACATGGTGTGTTTGTCCAAGTCTATCGGTGGTGGTAACCCAATGGCATTGTTGCTGATTAATCCCGCCATTGATGCCTGGTCGCCTGGTGAGCATACCGGTACCTTCCGGGGTAACTCGCTGGCTTTTGTGGCAGCGAAAGAGCTGATTGATCTGCATTGGTCTGACGATAAACTCACGGAAGAAGTGGGGCGTAAATCAAAGATCATTCTGGATGCCCTCAATGAGCTGAAAAACGAGCACCCGGAATTTGATACCAAGGTACGGGGCCGCGGCCTTGTGGTCGGTATCGAAACCAAAATCGACGGGTTTGCATCGGATGTGTCAGCCCGGGCTTTCGAGAAATGCCTGATTTCGGAAACCTGTGGTGCTGAAGGGCACGTCAACAAGATCTTTGTTGCCTTGAATATCGAAGATAAGTTTCTGCTGGAAGGACTGGAAATCTTCAAGGAATCCTATCGGGAAGTGGCCAAAGAATACAAAGCCAAATCCTGATTGAACCCATACCGGCACACAGGGAGGTGTGCCATCCCTTAAAAAATACTAACAAGAGAAACTGCAATGGACGCCATCAATATCAGAATCGCCGCAGCCTGTCGGCGATAGATAAACCAAAGACTGTCTCAACTGAAGTCGTCTCAACTAAAGTTACGTTAACTAATGTCACGTTAACTAAAGTTTCTACCGTTTGTCGGATTTCCCCTTCTTATCGTATTAATATTGCCATCTGGTTCAAGCCACTCAGTAAGTCATTCGGTATGATTGCCGTTTAGCTGCTATTCAGCATTTATTCAATTGGATGTATTTTTGCCAGGGCGGGCGATTTAATTTCCCGGCTTTCTCCAATGCCCGGTCAGATCCTAATACAATAATAAGGCGATACTCCAATGCAAAACTATCGACGTTTTTGGCAGTATTCTTTACTGCTGCTGAGCTGTACCTTTTTATTTGCCTGTAAAAACGATTATGTCATCGAGTTGCCGGCAGAAGATTCGGTTAACACTTCACCACCCCAGTTTAAAATCACCTATGAAGAAGCTCCGGCCCAGTTGCCGGCAATTACTTTAAACGGGTTTGATATTCGCGAGTTTTTTTCTTCAGGAGAAACCGAAGCAACGGCTGCCGGAACAGATGTAGCCGTTTATCTCAAACAAGGCATTAATAACCTGCAGGTAGCGCCGCCGGGCGGGCCAAAAGCAAAATTTATTTATGATACCGACGGCCCTGAAATTATTGTGCTGAATTCCCAGGTGGATACGCTGGCAGCTATTGATGGACTGGGAATAGATGCAATGGGCTTATCAACCCTGTTTGTGAATTCGGTTGCAGCTGATACTCCCGGCATGAATAGCTTTTCTGTGACGGTGCCCGCCGAATCGGTTTACACCTATGTCGCTACCGACAGCCTGGGTCACGAACGTACCAGTTATTATTCGGCGCTGGGCTCCCTGTATTCGCCGGCCATGACGGTAGCCGTATCACAGCAGGTACTGGATACAGCGTCCTCGCAGTTGCTGAATGCCCTGAGTGATCTGGACATCAACGCCATACTCGCGGGCACTTTGTTATTTGATGGTACCTGGTCAGGACCTTCCGGTGAGATTTACGGACCGGAGGTGATACTGCAAACCATTGATCTTACAGCGGACTCCGCCGGTATAGATCTGGAAAACGGCAATGGAGGTTTAATCCACAGCGCCAGTGTAGCCCAGTCACAGGTTATGTTTCGTGTCCATAACGGTTTCCTGCCGCCGCTGGAACTGGTGTCAGATACCCAGATAGGCCCGGTCACCATGAATGCCGATCTGGAGCTGAATGTGGTGGATCAGGTGCTGGATGTGGTGATTCAGGATTTTGCCTTTTCCATGGGGAATGTCACCAGTTCCGGTATTCCTGCGCCCTTTGATGCCTGGGTTGATCAGGCCTTTGCGGCGCTTGCTTCGGTGATATCCGGCATCCTGTCCCCGCAACTTGAATTTCTGTTTGAGCAGGCGGTTCCTTTGATGCTGGAATCCGCGATTCAAAACAGTTACAGCATCAATATCCCGGATTATTACACCACTCATAATCTGGCCATGTCGTTACAACTCGACGGTGTTTACACCACCGAATCGGCGCTCTATGCCAATCTGGCCGGCGGAAGTATTCCGGAAGCGCCCAATCCCCTGGTGTCACAGCCAACGGCCGGTGTGATCTATAAACCCGATCCGTTACCTGGCGCACAACTGGATGGCGGCCAGTTCGGGTTTTCACTCAACAGCAATACCATGAATCAGGTATATGCATCCGCCTATTCCGCAGGATTGAATCATTTGAATTTTGTGGCTGGTGAAGTGCAACTCGGCCTGCCCAGGGATAGTGATTTTGGAGGTGCCGGTGCAACGCAACGAACCATTGTCAATCCGGTAACTGCTCCGCAGGTGCATGTGGCCGGCAGTGCTGATTCAGCATCATTGCGATTCTTTAACTACGGGCTGGAGATTATTTCCCAGTCACGCCCGGAAGGTGCTGAATACCAGGATTCGCTCGGCGTAAAGCTCACCACTGACACGGCGATTGCTGTAGGCCTGAATGCAGACAGCAGTATTGATATCCAGTTTCCATACGCACCGCAATACACCATTGAAGCTATAAAACAGGGCACCGGTGAGTGGCAGGCTGGTGGCCAGTCAGACACGATCAACCAATGGATAGAAAGTGTTATCGGGTTGGTGCTGCACCAGTTGGTTGAGCCGCTGGTGAATATACAGCTGCCCACCTTTCAGTGTGTCAACTTTGAAGTGACTAATATATCTGCCGTAGGCAATGAGCATTCACACCTGAATTTTGCCGGTGCTATTACCGGTAATCAGGAGTTATGTGGTGATCCGGAACCGGTGAATCTGGAGAGCCTCAGTTATGGCCGCGGCAGCTTTCAGGAGCCTGTGTGTACCGATACCCAGGATGCCGACAATGGTCTGTGTTACCAGAGCTGTGGCGAAGATTACGTAGGGCAGGGCTCCAGTTGTTATCCGGTTCAGGAACAGGCAGGCATCGGCCAGGTAGATTTGGCGCCTGGCTTTGTTGGTGACGAGTTGATTCCCGCCGAAGCCGGCGGTAAACCGGATGCCTGCTTACCCGGCCAGGAACTGATGGATGGCTTGTGCTATGCACGTTGTGACAGTGGCTACCGGGGTGCTGGCGCCAGTTGTATTGCACAACGCGAAAAAGCCTATGCACGCAAGGGGCTGCCGCCAGAAGATGTGTTCAAGGGGGAGTGCAAGGGCAACCTGGAGAAAGCCGGAGGCCTTTGTTATGTGCCCTGTGCAAACGGATACTCTGGCAATGGCGCTACCTGTACATTGATTCTGGCTTCCTATGATCGTGGGCGGGGTGTGTTGCCTTCGGTGTGCGAGCCTGGCGAAATACGCCGTGGCAAGCGCTGTCTTGAACCCTGTCCTGACGGGCAGATTCGTGCTGGCAACCGGTGTGTAGCCGTGGGTGGAGATGCCATTGATCGTGGTGCAGGTACCGCGCCTGCGCTTTGTGCTGAAGGTTATGAATTGTCCGGCGATCGTTGCTACCGGGAATGCCGTGAAGGCTTTATCGGCCGGGGCGAGCTGTGTGTTCCCTTGAGTGCGCAGCGTTAATCATTAACACTATTGGTGAGTTAATACATTCCTAACTGCAAAAAGAGGCGCCTGTTGCGGGCGCCTCTTTACAAAGCTTTTAAAAGAAAGCTTTAGCAGAAAGCTTTTATTAGAAAGTGCTCATAGAAAGTTTAATAGAACACATTCAGATTAAAGGACTTCTCCGCGGTTTCGCCACTCTCCAGCATTGCCTGCACGGAAAGGCTGTATTCTCCCTCCGGCAAGTATTCCACAGGCAGCGTGAAAGGAGCGCTATCGTCGTAATGGCTGTAGCCCTGCCATTCAAATACCACCCGTCTCACCAAACCGTTTACATTGGCGCGCACTTGCTGGGATCCCGCTGGTAACTGACCCAGTTCAATGGAGCTGTTAGCAGTCAGTGCCTGCCAGGGTTGCCCCTGCTCATCTGCCAGTGCCAGATTAAAAACTTGAGGCGCTACATTCGCACTGGAAGGCAGTATCCATTCGTCCACCAATACACCCTGGTCTCCGGCATCAAACGCAAAGTCAGGCGCACCCGGGAACCAGTTGGCCGGTATGTTGCCAAACAGTTTTGCCGGTGGTTGGGTAGGCTGGCGGCGACGATCTTCTTTGGCGAGTAATCCGTCACGCAACGTCAAGGCGTGCAAACCCAGGCCACGAATAGCGTTATCATGGTGACAGCTCAGGCAGAATTGATTGGCTGACGAATCTGGCCGGGGGGCATCATGATACAAAGGGCCTTCAGGAAAATTAATGGCTTCCCGCAGGCTGACAACGCCTCCCGGAATATTGAACAGGTGGGCTTTGTTGTCATCACTGTAATCGTGAAAACAGGCATAGTGTGAATAGGTGTGTTGGCCGTAGGAAGCGAGCTCCCGGGTGATTGCCTGATGCGCTCCGTTATCATACAGCGCTGCTGTATCACGCCAGGGGCCATTGTATCCGTCAGGCAGCCCCACCAGGGTTCCATGGCCGAAGTTACACACAGTTTCTGCGTTGGGCTGCCAGGCAAAAACCTTGAACTCATCCATCCAGCCTCTGAATGCCCGCTTTCCACCAAAAGGCACTTGCTTACCCAGGCGCAGTGTTCCGGTGGTGGGCCTGAAACTGGATTCTTCCAGGTTCGAATTGTAGGGCGTGCCGTGCCACTGGTGGAATGGAAAACCATTAGCGAACAACGTCAGTGCCGGTTGCAGCGTATTATCCTGCGCTTTGCCCACCAGTAGTGCCAGGTGGGTCCAGCCGGTGTCCGGTGCTGTTTGCGGAAGCAGGGCGCGGGTTACTTCGCGACGATGGCGGTTATAAAGAATCACTTCCCGGCGACCTTTGATTACCCAGTGGCTGCCATCGGGAAACCGAACCAGCACCCGTTCAGCCTTGTCATCATCAAAGCGGGGATCGATAAAAAGGCTGTAAAACCAATCGTAATGGCTTACATCACGTGGTTGCTCAGGTACCTTGTAATCGATCCGTGTGGTGCCTCCGTTAAACCAGATTCCTTTGCCACGCACGCCGCCATTGGCTACCGGTTCCATCCGGCCGTTGTACACGCGCCCATGGGTGGGGATCTTCCAGCGATCAGGCAAGGCGGTGGCGCTGTTCTGAATCCGTACCTGACCGTTAAAAGAGCGGGTCAGTTGATGCCAGCCGTCGTAATAATTCATCCGGTACCAGTCATTATTTTTGTGATCCATATGGGCCACCATATTGGACACGATAAAACCGTCGGGATTCAGGTAATCATCAAACGAAAACTCCACGGTGGAATGGCCGGAGCTCATATTCCATACCACATCATGAAAGCGGCTGTGCTTCATATTGGGCAGGTAATTCAGGCGGTTTTCCACGGAATCCAGCATGGACAGATTGGCGGGGTTGTAGTTGCCCACCAGCTTGCCGGAATGGTTTTTTACCGGATAAGGCAGAGTGCCGCCGCGGGTGGAGCCAACACGTTTTTCCCCGGTGTGATCCGGGGCCCGGCCGGTACCGGGCCGGTACAGGGAAAGATAACTGTGATGTTTATCGGTTCCACCCAGGCGAAAATCCACATCGTTAAGCATGCCGTCCAGCAGTACCATTTTTCCTTGGGTCCAGGCGCCCACTAAAACAAACATATTGTCTTTGCTGCTGTCGCTGTCACTGATGTCTTTCAGATTGCAGTCGGTTTCGGAAACACAACGAACGGGATAGCGGCTTTGCGGGTTTCTGTCGTAGGCGTAACTGGGGAAAAGTTTGGCCGGCGACACCTGCATGGAAAACATCTTTGCTTCCTTGTCCATCCAGGGGTAGGTGCCTTTGATGTCCACGCCATCCGGAATCACTGCGCCACCGGGGTCACGGAACGGCTGCATGGCAAACTCATAGCGTTGATTGATTCTGGGATCATAGGGGGCATGGGTAATGGGGTACAGATCACCCCAATGGGTGACATCGCAGGGTTTTGCTTCGGGGGGCGCTACACCATAAACAATATCGTAGCTGCCCAGGTGGGTATTGCCGGTGGCCTGGTTTTGCCATACCAGGGGTAAAAACCCGCGGCGGGCTATGAGCAGGCGGCCGTCGGCAGGTGTAATGGTTTCAAACAGTACGCCATGGCGTTTGGGAGCAAAGCTGGGTTCGCCGTAGGTAACCTCTGCAATTTTTGCCTGAGGTGTTTTCGGGTTGCTAACGCGAATATGCAAAGGTGTACCCATTACCCGGTCCCAGTTATCCAGCTTGGGCGGGGTCTGATCGCCGGCCACTTCGTTGCTCAGTCGTACATAGGCGGATATCAGGGTCACATCGTAACAGTCATCTTTGCCGTCTGTGCCGCAGCTGTATGGGTTGCGTGATTCACCATCCGCTTTCACAAAGGGGTCACAGATATTGGTGTGCTGCACCGAACCGGTTCGGCCACCTGCAATGTTGCTGAAGGGCAGTTCGAACGCATCCATTACCAGTGCATTGGGGCCCGCCGGTGATTCAACAAAAGGCTGATCCAGTTTTTCCGGTGCCAACAGGTACATTTTTACCGGGCTGGGATCTGCCAGCGAGCCACCCACCTGGGATTCCACGCCAATGCGGCCGTCTGCGGTCCAGCGCAGTGGTGGCACATGGGGATCGGTAAAACCCTCTTGTTCGGTTATACCAACCACTTTGCGGTCGATAGCGGGTACTTCGGGCTGTGAAATGTAAAAGCGAAACTCGAAGGGGATGGTGGGCACATCCAGCAGGTAAAGCGGCGTAAAGGAAATTTCCCCAAGCAGGCTGCCGGCAAAATCCGGAATGGCCGTGACAGGGCCGGGGCCTGGTCCGTATTCCCACTGGGGCATGGACACGCCACCCTGGCCGCCGGCGTCTCGGATATCCGCTATGGACTCCTGATAGTACTCCATAAAGTTCTTGATTGTGCCGGGAATAACCCCCAGCTGCTCTGGTTCGTCTGCCTGGGACAGCCCGGGCAAAAGGCATATCAGAGCCAGGGTGGCCCTCTGAAGCGCAGAACTGATTCTTCCGCGCCCGTGGTGCTGGCTGCAGGTGGTCATCGTCCAGTTCCTGATCTTGTTATTGTTCGTTATTTTTATAGTTGTACGATAGTACAATAAGTGAACTTTGATGATTTACCAAGTAGTAATTGAATGCTTGAAGGAACTGATGATTCAGCAGCTGTCTTTGTAAAGGTTTGTTAATACCGGTGGGTCAGCGCTAATAGAGCTATAGAGGAGCCGGATAAAGGCGGGAACGAAACCGGGTAGAAAGAAAGGAGAGGCGGAATGATTACCGCCTCTCTGATCAAACATCTTGTTTCTGAACAAGTTTTACAGATTTAGAACCCCACACAATCCGGTTGATTTGAGTGATCACACCCATCGGTGCCGATATAGGACTGGGTGCTGTATTCTTCCAGGGGTAACTTGCTTACCGGTAGCCCAGAGTCTGTCAGGGCCTCCACATAGTCAATAAAGCCCTGGGCGTACTCTGTGAACGTATCTGTGTACAGGCCTGCATCGAATATCACACCAAAGGTGTCGTAACCATCCTGTCCGGAAGCGATAAAGTCATTGGTAACCACAGTATAGGTTTCTATTGGATCTATGGCAGTCCAGCTGCCGGCGAGGCGCGGATTAATTTCCAGATTTGAAATCCGGTTGCCGAAGCCTTGCGAGGCATCAACCCGGTAACGCAAGCCGGAGGCATAGGGGTAGGAGCCAGTAGAACCGCCGTCATCCAGTGTGTTGGACAGCGCGTCTTCCAATACATTTTTAATTTGTTCGCCCGTCATTTCCAGAGTGACCAGGGTGTTGGAAAACGGCAGCAGTGTAAATGTATCAGCAATGGTGTAATTGCCCATGGGAATATCCACTCGCACACCACCGGCGTTCTGAATAGCAAAGTCTGCAGTCGGCGTAACGGTCATGAATGCCTTGGCGACGATGTTGGAAATATCGCTGCCATTGGCATAGGTGGCGGAGGCGTCGCAAATTGCAGAACGACCCTGACCAGGCCAGCGATCAAGGCACAGATCTTCAGATACGGAACCTATTACCGTTTGTTCCAGTACGGATACTTCTTCATTGAATCCGGCGAGCAAGGCAGCCGATGTGGTATCTTCCCATGCCAGTTTGATTTCCGGGTGGCGGATCAGAGAGAAGGCGACTTTGAGTTTGTCGAAACCGGATAGCTCCCGGGATGAACCATCCGAGTCTTCAAAGGCGAAGTCCGCTTTAACGGGCATGACAGGATGTCCATAGCAGGATCGCACATTTCCGTGACGGTCAAAATCCACCTGCAGTCGGCCCATCAGGTGAGCGTATTCCCAGGCATGGACGATACACACCCGTTTGCCGTCTGCATCGGTAACCCGCGTGGGGTATTCGCCGGCTACGTTAAAACCCAGGTCAGCCAGGGTGTCATCTCCCAGTAAGGTATGGGAATCGCCGCCAACAATAACGTCAACGCCGCGCAGTTGTCCGGCCAGTTGGATATCGTTGGCGTACTGGTAGTGGGTTACCAGAATGATTTTATTCACGCCCTGGTCGGTAAGCTCATCGATATAGCGTTGAGAGGTTTCCAGTTCGTCCAGGAATTCGGTGCCTTCATCGGGGTTGGAAGAGTTTTTGGTTTTACCTGCGATATCGATGCCGATAATACCAACCTTTTGACCTTCGACTTCCATGATAGTGTAGGGCTGGATATAGCGATCACGGATTGCCGAGGTAGCGCCAGGTACAACGTTAGCGCCCAGTACGGGGGTATTGCACTGGCCATCAGCAAGGTGATCAAGAAAGCTGGCCAGGCCGGTATCGCCGTCATCAAATTCATGGTTGCCCAGCGCAAAGGCATCAAAACATATTTCGTTCATCATGGCCGCATCGGCCTGGCCTTTGAACAGACTGTAATACAGGGTTCCGGTAATGGCATCGCCCGCATGAATCTTGATGGGGTTACGCACGTAACGCTCCATGCGTTTGAATGTGTTGGTCAGCAGCGGCATGCCGCCGTAGGTGACTTCCACTTCGTTCAGTGGTGTGCCGTCGGCCAGCGTCGTGTTCAGTCGCAGTCCGCTGACATCGTAATCCAGCTGATCGGCGGCCAGATGTGAGTGATGGTCATTCATGTGAAGAATGTTCAGTGTCAATGGCCGTTTGATGTCGCGCGGTTTCCAGAAATCAAAGAAACCTGCAGAAGCAGACAGTGGTAGGGTCGTAGCCAACAGGCTGCCAGCTATTGCTATTTTTAAACTTGCTCTCATTGTGGACTTCCCCAAAAGTTATGCATATAGAATCATGCACAATGGTAAAAGCCCTGAAGTGACAAACTGATTAATAACGTGTGAAGAATTAAGTTATCTCGTAACCAGGGATCATAAGGAAACTGGATATCACTGGGTCGATGCCAGGCTGGTTAATACCAGAGACACCAGCATGGATTGCTGAGTAACCCCCATTTTGACGAACATGGAGCGCAGGTGGGCACGCACGGTGTTCTTCTTGATATCCAGTTCAGTGGCGACTTCGTCCGTCGTATGGCCTTCCGCCAGCAGTATGGCGATAGTGGCCTCCGACATGGTGAGCTGATACAGGTTCATCAGGGTTCTGACGGAAATCTCCAGGTTCTTTTCCGGATCCTGAATCAGTATGGTCAGGTAGGGTGTTACATCGGATTCGTTATGAAAGTCCACCGGCATGGGTTTGATCATCATCTGATAACCGGATTTGCCGGAATCCCGACTGGCAGCCAGGGCATTGATTTGCGAACGACCTTTCTGTTTGATCGCATCCAGTGCTTCGGCCAGGTATTTGTTGAAGGTTTCGTTCTCAGTGGAATTATTAAGCTTGATTTTATTCTGGGATTCCTTGAAACCGTCACCTTCACTGAGATAGCGGTCGGCGGTGGCATTGCATTGCAGAATATTGCCGTTTTTATCCAGCGTTATAATGCCTATGGAACGTTTTGAAATGGAGTCGGCATAAATCTGCCGTTCCGAATCCAGCTGGCGCAGCTGAATACCCAGCGCAACAGACTGCTCCAGATGCGGCACCAGCAGTTCCAGAAACTCTTTTTCATCCTGGGTGAATTCGCCCTGGGCCTCGGTGCGGGTAAAGCGTATGGATATACGGGATTCCCGGTCATACAGCCAGTCAATGCCGGCAATGTGATAAATATCAAAAGGCGCCAGAAAGAGTTCGTAATATTCGCTCTTGAGCAACTGGGCCCGGGGCATGATGTCTTCAATGACAGAGAGCTTTTTAAGCGGCAGGTTAACCAGGGGGTCCTGGGTATAAAGATTGGTGTAGGAGCCCACTTCATTACCCAGGATGGGAATATCCGCGTCTTCGCCGCTGGTGTAGATAAGCCCGGCGTCGTTGGCCGATGGTGGCCTTACAATCAGCGTGGCATGTTGCAGGTCAAGTAACTGCCTGAGTTGGGTCAGGAAGTTCTTGTTAGTGGACTCAACACTGGTGGCAGCACCATAGAGAGCCGATAACAGGTCAGAAAACGCTTTCAGGTCAACATGTAATGCCATTGAATCCTCAGGTTTCGCAAATTGCTGAATAACACAGCCAATCAGGAAATATTACTCCAAAATGGTGCAAACCGCGAAATGTTTTATAACTCAATGGGATAGGACGGGAATCTGGCGGATGCGGCATGCTGAAAGGCAGCCGGAGCCCTCATGTGGAGCGGCTCCGGCGTCAGCGGGGATAACCCGGCGCGGGTATCAGGCCTTGGCCCGTGCCATCTGCATGGCAACGTCTTCGATCAGGTCTTCCTGGCCGCCAATGGCTTTACGTTTGGCCATTTCCAGCAGGATATCCTGGGAGGGTACGCCGTATTTGGCACCGGCCCGCTTGGCGAACAACAGGAATGAGGAGTAAACACCGGCATAGCCCAGGGTCAGTGAATCCCGGTCAACCCGTACCAGGTGATCCATCAGGGGAACGATTTTTTCTTCGGCCACATTCATCAGCTTGAAGATATCCACACCGGTTTCCACTTCGGCACGGTCCATCACCGCGGCAAATACTTCCAGTGGCGTGTTACCGGCGCCGGCGCCCAGGCCGGCGGCGGAACCGTCGATACGGCTGGCGCCGCATTCAACCGCTACCATGGAATTGGCAACGCCCAGAGCCAGGTTATGATGGCCGTGAAAGCCGATCTCGGTTTCCGGCTTCAGCCGTTCACGCAACAGTGTGATGCGCTCTTTCACATCGTCCGGCATCATGTAACCGGCAGAGTCGGTGCAGTAGATACAATTGGCGCCATAGGATTCCATCAGCAGTGCCTGTTCCAGCAGTGCCTCCGGGCTGATCATGTGGGCCATCATCAGAAAGCCGACGGTATCCAGTCCCATTTCCGCTGCCATACCAATATGCTGTTCACTGACATCGGCCTCGGTGCAGTGGGTGGCCACACGAATGGTGCTGACACCGCAATCCGCTGCCATTTTTAAATGATCCACCGTACCGATGCCGGGGAGCAGCAGGGCAGATACCTTGGCGTTCTTCAGTTTGGGAATGACGGCGTCCAGGTATTCCTCGTCTTTCGCTGCGGGGAATCCGTAATTGACAGAGGCGCCGCCCAGACCGTCGCCATGGGTGATCTCAATTAAAGGCACACCGGCATCGTCCAGGGCCGTGGCTATATCGATCATTTCATCAATCGTGATCTGGTGCTGCTTGGGGTGCATCCCGTCCCGCAGACACATATCATGAAGAGTCACTTTTTTACCTTTCAGGTTCATTCTATTCTCCTACCGTGATCTGTTGCTGTGCCTGTTATACGGCTGCTGCTTTTGCCATGTTTTCGGCATACATTTCTGCGGTACGCAATGCCGCTGCGGTCATGATGTCCAGGTTACCGGAGTACTTGGGAAGAAAGTCACCCAGGCCTTCCACCTGCAGGAAGGTGGTCACCCGGTTGCCGTCAAACACGGGGTCGTTCAACAGGGTGTAGCCGGGAACATATTTTTGTACTTCTTCCACCATGGCATGAATAGATGCGGTGATCTTGTCCTGATCCGGCGTGTCCTTCGTTATGCAGTGTACTGTGTCGCGCATGATCAAAGGCGGCTCAGCGGGGTTCACGATAATGATGGCCTTGCCTTTTTCCGCGCCACCGATTTTTTCAATCGCGCCGGAAGTGGTGCGGGTAAACTCATCGATGTTCTTGCGGGTGCCGGGGCCAACGGATTTAGATGCCACTGTGGCAACAATCTCGCCGTATTCCACCGGTTGCACGCGGCTTACCGCGGCCACCATGGGAATAGTGGCCTGACCACCGCAGGTCACCATGTTCACGTTTTCCTTACGACCTTCTTCCAGCAGAGCTGCCAGGTTCACTGGTGGAATACAGTAGGGGCCAATGGCAGCCGGTGTCAGGTCAATCATCATGGCGCCTTGCTCGTTGACCTTGCGGGAGTTTTCAGCGTGCACATAGGCAGAGGTGGCATCAAACACGATTTGAATATTGTCTGCCTTGATATGCGGCACCAGACCATCCACACCTTCGGTGGTGACTTTCATGCCGAAATCCCGGGCACGTTTAATGCCTTCGGATTCCTCGATGCCCACCATCCAGACGGGTTCAATCCAGTCGCTTCGCATGGCTTTCATCAGCAGGTCGGTACCAATATTACCGGGGCCGATAATGGCTGCGCGTAATTTCTGACTCATTGCTATTGGTCCTTTTGATTATGTATTCGCTTAAATAAATTTCACTGTGCAGGTGCCCAGGCCTTCCAGCTCCATGTGCATTTCATCGCCGGCCACTACCGGCTCCAAAGGCACAAGAGAACCGGACAGGATGACTTCACCGGCTTTAAAGGGAATGCCGAATTCACCCAGCGTATTGGCGAGCCAGGCAACGGCTGTTAACGGATTGCCTTGTACGGCCGATCCTTTGCCGGAACTGATTTGCTTGCCGTTTTTGAAAACATTCACCGTCAGGTTGGGCAGATCCAGCCCTCTGGGATCCGTGTGTTCATTTCCAATGGCATACACACCGCAGGATGCGTTGTCGGCAATGGTATCCTGGATCTTGATCTTCCAGTCCTTGATGCGTGAATCCACGATTTCAAAGCAGGGCATAATGCTTTCGGTGGCGTTCAGTACGTCCTCTTCTGTCACGCCGGGGCCCTGTAAATCCTCTTTCAAAAGAAAGGCAATTTCCGCTTCGGCACGAGGCTGTATCATGTTGCCTTTAATGGAAACTTCACTGTTGTTTTCCACCGTCATTTCAGACGTCAGAAAACCAAAGTCCGGCTGAAAAACGCCCAGCATTTCCTGCACCGCCGCAGAGGTTACACCAATCTTTTTTCCCACCACTTTTACGCCGCGGTCAGCAATGCGTGCGTTCAGCATGGCCTGGGAAATGTGGTAGGCATCTTCGATTGTGATGTCCGGGTAGCGATCCGTCAGTGGCGCCAGGGTGGTTTCTGTTTTCAGCGCCTGATATAGCTCTTCGCCCAGTGCCTGACGTTGTTCAGTGGTTAAGTGTTCAGCGGTTAAGTGTTCGGTTGTTAAACTCATGCCGCTGGCTCCTGACGCTTGAGAAATTCAATACAACGTTGATTGAACAGTTCCTTGTATTCAATCATTACCCAGTGGCCGCAACGGCTAAGGGTAATCACCTCGGCGTCGGGGCAGTGGGTTACCAGGGTCTCGGCGCCACTCACCGGGCAGAAATTATCTTTGGCGCCCCAAAAGCCCAGTACCGGTGCTTTAATTTCGTTCAGGCGTTCAGTGATATTGGGAATGATCATGCGCTTGAAGGCGGCAGGGTTCTGGGTTTCCAGAATCCGGAAACGTTCCTGAATCAGCTCGTCGGTAATGTGGCTGGGATCAAAGACAATCAGTTTGAGCACTTCTTTCAAATATTCAGGCGTGAACTCGGGAGACCCAAGGGGTACTGCCGTCATTGCCTGCACACCTTTCATGTTCTGGAAATAGGTCATCTGGTCTTCCAGACCACCGCAACCCATCAGAATCAGGTGGCTGATACGATCAGGTGCGTTAAGTGCCATCCCCAGACTGACAGCGCCGCCCAGCGAATTACCCACCAGAGCGAATTTTTCCATATCCAGCTGATCGGCAAACTCCAGCATGGCTGCAGCAAAAAAATCCAGGGTGTAATCCAGATCGGGTTTGTCACTGTCGCCAAAGCCGGGAAGGTCCGGAATAATCACGCGGAAACCGCTGTTAACGAAATCCTCGACGTTATAGCGGAAGTTCAGCCAGCCGCTGGCGCCTGGTCCGCTGCCTTGCAGAAAAATAACCGGATAACCTGGTCCCTGTGCGGGTTCGGATACGGTGTAGTGAATTTTAATGTCGCGGGCATCGCCATTCTGCAATTCCAGAAACTGTGATTCGGGTTTTGCTGGTGGTGTTGTGGGTGTTGTGGGTGTTGTTTTAGTCATATCAATCCCCGTTTATTCGACAACTGCCGGGTTAAACTGGATGGGTCCGCCCAGCATGTCCCGATGGGATGCGGGTTGTTTGCCATCCACGTCCTTGACGCCCAGATTGATTGCCACTTCTGCGGAAATCAGAGCCTGGCCGGATTTTTCCATCAACTGTTCGTCGCAGTAGAGTGCGTCTATTACCCGGCCGGTAAATTCCGGCGACTCCGCCATGGCCGCAAAGGGACCATAAGTGTCCGGATCCGCTTTAACAGCGAGTTGTAGCCGTTCAGTGTTGAGCACACCCATCCACACCGATACGGCGGCAACATTGAATGGTTTCAGGTCATGGGCCATATCCCATGCCAGTTTGTCGTGTCCGGCTTTTTGTGCGCCATAGGCAGGCCCGTGCATGTAGCAGGCAGCGCCGGGAGAACTGGTGTTCACGATCAGTCCGCTTTTTTGTTCCGCCATGATTTGCGCGGCATAGTAGCTGGCGACATAGCTGGAACGCAGGCCCACGTTAATGATCTCGCACATGGCCAGGGATTTTTCCCAGAAGGGGCCTTTGGCGGTCAGGTCGTCGTGCAAATAAGTGGCGTTATTGACCAGAATATCCAGGCGACCCTGTTCCTGTTTGATTTGTTCGAACAGGGCTTTTACCTGATTGTCGTCGCCATGGTCGCAGATAACAGCAATGCCCGTGCCGCCCCGTTGAGTAACATCTTCCGCTGTGGCGTACACGGTGCCGGGCAGGGGTGCATCGCCTTCCTGTTTAGTGCGACCGGTAACATAAACAATATCGCCAAGGCTTCCGAATGCCTGGGCAATACCTTTACCGGCACCCCGGCTGGCACCGGTAACAAGTACAACTCTGGGTTGTGACTGACTCATAGTGGATTCCCTGAGACGGTTATATTTTTTGGTATGTGTTTAGACTATTTTTAATAGTATTCAGAACCGATAACGCCGGGGTCCGACACAATGGCGGACATCCCGGCGAGAGGTGCTTCAGTTCCCGATAGCAACGCGAGGCTTACAGATAGCCGCGAGTGGCTTACAGAAAGTGATCCGCATTTTCCAGACCCAGTTGAACGGCACCATAGTTTTTACCGAACTGATAGGGGTTGTTGGCCACGTGGGCACGGCCCGCCAGAATATCCAGCATAAAACGTTGCAGGCGTGAGCTCGTAAAAATGGCCCGGCCACCCAGCATTTTCTGAAGTTCCAGTACAGACTGCAGGCACTCTTCCGGAACGGTCGATGCTTCAAAGCGATACTGGATACGGGTATTGATATCGGTATCTTCGCCGGCACGGGCATTGTTCATCAGCAGGTCAAAGTTGGCCATCAGCTTGAGCTTGAGTTTGTCCACCAACGCCTGAGCGTGGGCCAGCGCCATTTGCGCGTGGGGATCTTCTGCAGTCTTGCTGCCGGTATTGGTGCCGACACGAACCGCGGCCACTTCCTTGTAGAAGTTAATGGCGCCCTGCAGCGCACCGATGGATGCGGTGGATACTGCACGGGGGAAAATCTGACCGAAGGGCAGTTTGTACAGAGGAATCTCTTTGGAATCGACACCGGGGTTGGTTCCCATAAAGCCGTCCATTGCACGATGGGTGCGGTATTCGGGTACAAAGGCATCTTTCACAACGATGTCTTTACTGCCGGTACCTTTCAGACCAAAGGTGTGCCAGGTGTCCAGAATTTCGTAATCGCTTTTGGGAACCAGGAAAGTACGGTAATCCGGATTAGGATTGGTTTCGCTGGGCGGAACAATGCCCCCCAAGAAGATCCAGTCGCAATGGTCGCAACCACTGGAAAACGCCCAGCGACCACTGAATTTAAAACCGCCGTCCACTTCTTCCACTTTACCTACCGGCATATAGGAGGAGGCAATCAGCACGCTGGTGTCATCTTTCCAGATGTCTTCCTGGGCTTTCAGATCAAACAGTGCAATCTGCCAGTTGTGAACCGCGATAACGCCATAAATCCAGGCAGTGGACATGCAACCTTCGGCCAGCGCCATCTGTACCTGAAAGAACACCTGGGGATCCATTTCATAACCGCCCCAGCGTTTGGGTTGCAGCACACGGAAGAGTCCGGCTTCCTGCATTTTGGCGACGGTTTCGTCAGGAATGCGGCGCTCGTCTTCGGCACGCTGCGCGGTTTCCTGAAGGTAAGGGATCATATCTCTGGCCCGTTGTACCAGTTCTTCAGGTGTCACCTGGTTCTGAAGACTTGCTTCTTGTGCTGTCATGTTGAATGCCTCTTGCCGTGGAAAAATGTGTGCAGTTGTTTTTGTTATGTCGGTATCAAATCGCTACCGGTTGATCCAGGTCCGCATAGCGACCTGCGTGAAAGATCAGTGGTGTGGTTTCCTGACCGCGGTTCTGGAAATTAACAACCCGGCCCACCAGAATAATGTGATCGCCGCCTTCGTGCCTTGCTTCCAGTTCACACTCGAACAGCGCGCAATAGTCTGGAAGCAGGGGAATGCCGCCAATACCTTCCAGGGTATCTATGCCGGCAAAGCGATCTTCGCAGGTTGACGCAAACTGATTGGATACCGGAAGCTGTTCCGCCTTGAGTACGTGAATAGCAAAGTGTTCGGCTTCGTTGAATTCCTGGAACACTTTACAGTTTTTGGCCACGCTCCAGAGCACCAGCATCGGATCCAGAGAAACGGAGCTGAAACTGTTGGCAGTCATGCCGATTTTGTTTCCGTCTCTGTCGACAGTGGTAACTACGGTTACACCTGTTGCGAATTGACCAAGTGCGTTGCGGAATGCTTTAGCGTCAGTTTGCGACATGGTTAGGCTCTCTTTGTTGTTCAGTTCTTTCGCCGTTCGGCTTGCGTTTTGTATGCTTAAATATTCGCATTGGCGGGGAGAAGTGTCATACCACAAATGGCCTAGTCGAAAAGGGTGATTCCTGCCAAAGGGCGAGGGTACGGATTACTCCATACCCACGCTGAAATCATGGCCCCAGAAGCTGTTAACGGTGCTCTGGAACGCGGAATACCGTGACCAATCCTGCACGGTCCGGCCTTCGGCGCCGTACTCCAGCATAAAGCCGGAAGGTGTCAGCATATAAAAACTCACCATGTGGTCGTTGGCATGGCGCCCCAGTGTGCCGGTAAGCTTGACGCCTGCGGCTTTCATGCGGTCCATGGCGCGTCCCACTTCGTCCACAGAATTCACTTCCACCATTACGTGTACGCAGCCGGCGGGCATGGGACTTTCGAAAATGGCCAGACTGTGGTGGCGCTCGTTACAGTGCATGAAGAAAAGCCGTTTTTCCGGCTCTGCAGGGTCCGGAGTAAAGCGCACCTTCATCAGATCTGATACACCAAACCCCATGACGTCGCGGTAAAAGGCGGATGCCTTGTCAAAACTGGGGGTAGGCATAACAGCGTGACCAAACCCTTGCCCGCCAGTCACAAATTCTTTGATGCCCACCGGCGATGCAAACTGGGCGAAATCAGAAATAGGCCCCCAGAAAATCTCATGGCGATTGCCGTCCGGGTCGGAAAAACTGGCAAGATCCTGAACCTGGCGGGACGCGATCAATTCTTCGCTGGCTCTTTCATAGTTCACGCCGTGTTTTTCCAGAATCGCCAGGGCGTCCTGAAATTCTTCTTCACCGGCAAACTCCCAGCCGCTGGCGTTGTAGTTATCCACGTCAGCTTTTTCCACCACGATACGGTAGGGGCGGTCGTCCATTTTCAGGAATACGGTCTCTTCGCCGTCTTTTCGCAGGGCTTGGGAATTGTCCATCATACCCAGCACCTGGGTGCCGTATTCGGACCAGCGACTTGGATCTGTGCAATTAACTACGATGTAACCCAGGCTGTGTATTTTCATGTTCAGGTCCTCTCAGTGTCCCTTTTTTCAATCAACAGGATTTGGTTTATTGGTATTGTTCTGCAGCCAGCTTTTTCAGTGCCGGTTTTACCACCTTGCCCGACGCGTTTAACGGCAGGCTGTCAACAAAGGCCACTTTGCGCGGCACTTTATAGTTGGCCATGGTGTCGCGGCACCAGGAAACAAGATCGGCCTCGGTCAGGCCGGCGTCGGGGCGGGCCACCACAAAGGCCATGGCCACTTCACCCATGCGCTCGTCGGGAATGCCGATCACCGCGCACATGGTAATGTCGTCCCGGGCGCAGATGAGTTTTTCAATTTCGGCGGGGTAGCAGTTAAAGCCGCCGGTGATGAACATATCTTTCAAACGGTCCGTGATTTTCAGGTTGCCGGCCTCATCCATTACGCCAATATCGCCGGTATGGAGCCAGCCGTCGCTATCAATGGCTTCGGCCGTGGCTGCATCGTTTTCGAAGTAGCCTTTCATGACGTTAAAACCACGGAAGACGATTTCTCCCGGTTCGCCTCTGGGGACTTCCTGGTTGCCGGTGTCCACACAACGCAGCTCAACGCCGGGAATGGCGCGGCCCGAAGTGGTGGCAATTATTTCTGCACTGTCGCCATCCCGGCACATGGTGACCAGACCGCAGCTTTCGGTCAGCCCGTAGGCGGTAATCACGGTTTCAAAGCCCAGTACATCTTTCATCTTGTGGATCATTTCCACGGGAATCACTGCCGCGCCTGTGGTGGCCCGTTTCAGGGTGGAAATGTCGTATTTATCCAGTTCCGGGTGGGCAAGCAGCGACTGAAACAGGGTAGGAGGCCCCGGCATAACAGAGATCCTGTCTTCGGAAATGCGCTTGAGTACGGATGTGGGGTCGAAAATGGCATGAGGCAGCAGGGTAACGCCCTTGATCAGGCAGGCCAGAATACCGGCCTTGTAGCCAAAGCTGTGAAAGAAGGGGTTAATGACCAGATAGCGATCCCCCTGGCTCAGGCCCAGAATATCGCTGAAAGTGGTAAAGGCGTGAAGATTTTGCTTGTGGCAGGTCATCACGCCTTTGGGGTTTCCGGTGGTGCCGGAAGTAAAGAGGATATCTGATACATCATCGCCACTGACTTCGTCCATGCGCAAAGTCAATTTGTCCTGATTCTCGCTGTTGCTGCCTTCCAGGAATGCCTCCCAGGAGATGCAATCGGTGCCGGCGGGCGCTTCTGACGGCAGAATAACGATCTGTTCCAGATCCGGCAGCTCTTCGCCGCTGAGTTGGGCGGGGTAGTCGGTATCCAGGAATTTACCGATGGAAAACAGCAGTCTGGCACCGCTGGCCCGCAATATATAAGCCGCTTCAGGGCCCTTGTAGCGGGTGTTCAGGGTAACCAGTACAGCGCCGGCGCACTGGGCGCCGATGGCGGCTATAACCCATTCCACGGTGTTGGGGGCCCACAGGGCAATACGGTCGCCTTTTTCTATGCCCTGACCGATCAAAGCCGTCGCCACCTGTTCGCACTGCCCGGCAAAGTCGGCAAAGCTGATTTTAGTGCTGCCGTCTTCCAGAAAGGTGTGATTCTGATAGGTTTCTGCTGCTTGTCTGACCAGCTGCGGAATGGTTACCACAGACTCTGTTTTCGCCATGGGAATTGTCACCTCACACGCTTTCGCCAATTTACCAAACACACGGTATCCGAAAGGCTATTAGGTGTCTTAGTCCACTTGGACGATTTTGCTGAAAGGCAAAAAAACCATAATGATCAACGTTATATATCGTCTAATAATTCGCCCGGAATAAAAGTATCCAGCCCACAAGGGCAACGCAAAAAGCAGGGTTAAGTGGCGAATTCCAAAGAAGAAATGAGGGTTCACATGAATAAAGTGCAGTCAGCACAGGAAGCCGTTTCGCAGATTAAAGACGGAATGACTGTTGGTATCGGAGGCTGGGGCCCAAGACGCAAGCCCATGGCACTGATCCGTGAGTTGTTACGGTCTGATGTCAAGGATCTCACCATAGTGGCCTACGGTGGTGCCGATGTGGGCATGCTGTGTGCTGCCGGCAAGGTAAAGAAAGTGATTTTTGCTTTTGTTTCGCTGGATTTTATTCCCCTTGAGCCTTATTTCCGCAAGGCCCGTCAGGAAGGCGCCATTGAAACTATGGAAATTGACGAAGGCATGATGCTGCTGGGCCTGCGTGCCGCAGCCTGGAGATTGCCTTTTATTCCTACGGCACTGGGCCTGGGTACCGACGTTGTAAAAGTGAACCCGGATCTGAAACTGATTGACAGCCCCTATGACGATAAAGAATGGGTTGCCATGCCGGCGCTGAAACTGGATGTGGCATTGCTGCATGTGGACCGTGCCGATGAGCGTGGTGTGTGCCAGATTAAAGGACCTGATCATTATCTTGATGACTGGATTGCCAGAGCCGCGGACAACACCATCGTGAGCTGCGATGAACTGGTGCCGACGGAGCATTTCCATGAAGGCGAAGAAGCACGTTATGTGTTCTGGGAGCGTTCCCAGACTAACGCGGTGGTGCCCATTCCCGGTGGCGCCCATCCTTCATCCTGCAATCCGCTATACGGCTTCGATGCCAAGCATTTTAAAGAATATGCTGCTACCGCCAAAGAAGGTGGCTTCGGTGAATACTTTGCCAAATATATTGATGGCAAAACCGAAGACGAATATCAGGCTGCGGTCGGTGGTCTGGATGCTATCAGGCAACTGCCACTTCCCGTTTACTGATTCTGCAAAGGAGACGAACCATTATGAGTACAGCAGCTGAATACACACTGGCAGAACTGATGATCGTGGCCGGCGCGGAAGCTTTCCGTAACGATGGCGAAGTCCTGGCTACCGGTATTGGTTTATTGCCCCGCCTGGCCGCCAGCCTGGCCATGAAAACCATTAACACCGATATGATGATGACGGATTCCGAATCCTGGTTGTTATCAGAACCCAATCCGGTGAGTGGCCGTAGTTCCCACGAAGGCCAGAAGCAGGAAACCTGGATGGGCTTTTCCCGGATTTTCGATAACGTATGGAGCGGATGTCGCCATGCATTTGTTGGCCCCTCCCAGATAGATCGTTTTGGTCAAACCAATATTTCCGCACTCGGGGGAACTTACGACAAGCCCAAGGTGCAGATGTTAGGTGCCCGCGGTTTCCCCGGTAATTCCATTTGCCACGCCAACTCCTTTTTTGTGCCTGCTCATAGCACGCGGGTGTTTGTGGATGGCGAAGTGGATGTGGTGTGCTCCATCGGCTACAACCCGGAGCGGCTACCAAAAGGTTACTCGCTGGATGATATCGACAATCGCATTGTGGTGACGGACCTGTGCGTGATGGACTGGAAAGGCCCGCAACATATGCTGCGTCTGGTAAGCCTGCACCCCGGCATTACCGTAGAACAGGTATTGGAAAATACCGGTTTTGAAGTGCATGTGGAAGCCGATATCCCCACAACGCCTGCACCCACTGCAGAACAGCTGGAAATGATTGCCCAGCTTGATCCCGGTAACTGGCGTGCCAAACAACTGAAAGATAACCCGCCGGGTGATCGTTCTTAATTTCAGGAAAATCAGGAGCGGGTATTTGTTATGACAGAATCCAATTCACAGGAAAAAGTTCAGGAAGCCGCACTGGAAGGCTGGTTCACCCTGGATAAGGAAAAACCGCATTTGCTGGGCACCCGTTGCCAGAGTTGCGGTACCTATTATTTTCCCAAGCTGACCACCTACTGCAAAAACCCGGAATGCGACAGCGAGGAGTTTGCAGAGGTTCCATTAAGTCGCAAGGGCAAAGTCTGGTCCTTCACCAATGCCTGTTACAAACCGCCGGAGCCTTTTGTGGCAGCGGATCCCTTTGTTCCTTTTACCATTGCTGCCGTGGAGCTGGAAGAGGAAAAAATGATTGTGCTTGGCCAGGTGGTGGCAGGTGTAAACGTGTCTGATCTCAAAGCCGGTATGGAAATGGAGCTGGTGCTGGACACCCTGTTTGAAACAGACGAAGCCGAGAAACTTACCTGGAAATGGAAACCTGTTTCCGCTTAATGAAAGGGATAGGAGTTAACGATGTCGAATGAGATAGCCATTCTTGGCGTTGGAATGCATCCCTGGGGGAAATGGGGAAAGAATTTTGTTGAGTACGGCGTAAAAGCCGCACGGGATGCCATCAAGGATGCCGGGGTTGCCTGGAAAGATATTCAGTACGTGTCCGGCGCGGCCACCATGCGTTGTGGTTACCCCGGTTATGTGGCGGGTGCCACCTTTGCCCAGGCACTGGGCTGGCAGGGCGCGGAAGTCAATACCAGTTATGCGGCCTGTGCATCCGGTTCACAGGCACTGGCGGCGGCAAGAGCCAAGATTCTGTCCGGCGCCTGTGATGTAGCGCTGGTAGTAGGTGCCGATACCACACCCAAGGGTTTTCTGGCACCACAAAAAGGTGAGCGCCCGGATGATCCCGACTGGGTACGTTTCCGTCTGGGTATTACTAACCCGACTTACTTTGCGTTATATGCCCGTCGGCGTATGGAAATGTACGGCGATACCCAGGATGATTTTGCACTGGTGAAAGTAAAAAATGCCCAACACGGCGCGACCAACCCCAATGCCCGTTATAAAAAACTCTTCAGCAAAGAAGATATCGATGCGTCGGCCATGGTGGCCGATCCGTTACGGCTTATGGATATCTGTGCCACCTCCGATGGCGGTGCGGCACTGGTGGTATCCAGCGTAGAGTTTGCCAAAAAAATTGGCCGTGGTGATGCCGTTAAAGTAGCCGCAGTTTCCACAGTAACACCGACCTTTGCATCGGCTGTGGTGGAAATGCCGGATATTGCCACGGATTCTGCCGCTGCCATGCAGGCCCACAGCTTCCGTGCAGCATTGCCGAAAAAGGCCTATGAAGAGGCCGGTATTTCCCCATCTGATGTGAATGTGGCGGAGGTTTATGACCTGTCCACGGCACTGGAGCTGGACTGGATCGAAGACCTGCAGTTGTGTGAACGGGGCCAGGCAGCCCAACTGGTGCGCAATGGTGACACCCGGGTGGGTGGTCGTTTGCCGGTGAATCCTTCCGGTGGTCTTGCCTGTTTTGGTGAGGCTGTTCCGGCCCAGGCGCTTGCTCAGGTGTGTGAACTTACCTGGCAATTGCGTGGCCAGGCCGGAGAGCGCCAGGTAGAGAATGCCAAAGTAGGTATTACGGCTAACCAGGGCCTGTTTGGTCACGGCTCTTCCGTCATCGTTAAACGCTGATCCTGGCAAACTGAGAGGCTTTATGACCGCATCCCTGAACACCGAATTATGCCGTTTGCTGGGTTGCCGCTATCCGGTAATACAAACTGCCATGGGCTGGGTGGCCGATCCGAAACTGGTGGCCGCCACCTGTAATGCCGGTGGTTTCGGTTTTCTTGCCGGCGCGGTAATGACCCCTGCAGAAGTAGAGCAGGGGATACTGGCCATCAAGGAAAAAACCGATCAGCCTTTTGGTGTGAACTTTCATATGTACGCACCCGGCGCCAAAGAAATTATCGATATCTGTATCAAACACAAGGTGCGCGCTGTCAGTTATAGCCGTTCACCGGACAAGGCGTCTGTCAAAAAGCTGAAAGATGCGGGCATTGTGTGCATTCCCACTGTGGGAGCACTCAAGCACGCGGTTAAAGCAGTGGAAATGGGAGCCGATGCCGTGGTGGTACAAGGCGGCGAGGGCGGCGGCCATACCGGACCTGTGTCCAGCAATATTCTGCTGCCACAGGTGGTGGATGCGCTGGATGTGCCTGTGGTTGCCGCCGGTGGCTTCAAGGATGGTCGTGGTCTGGTGGCAGCACTTTCCTATGGTGCTGTGGGTATTGCCATGGGTACACGGTTTTTGCTGACCCAGGAAAGCCCGGTGCCTGCCAATACCAAGTCTGAATACATCTCTGCCAAAACCGAACAGATTATTGTCAGCAAAAAACTGGATGGCATGCCCCAGCGCATGATCAATAACCGTTTCCTGCAGCGCCTGGAAAAAGCTACTCCCTTACGTATGTTGTTCCTTGCCATCGTAAACGGCCTTGCCTTTACCAGGCTTACGGGCGGTTCTCTGCTGGGTATGCTGTCGTCTGCCTGGAAAATGAAACAATCCAACGGCATGACCTATGCCGAGACCCTGATGGCAGCCAATGCACCCATGATGATTCAGGAGGCCATGGTAAAAGGCCACCCGGATAATGGCGTGCTGCCCAGCGGCCAGATTGCCGGCACTATTGAAGACCTGCCTACCGTTGCGCAACTGATGGAAACTATCGTTAAAGATGCGCAAAGCACGTTAGACCGGTTACAGAATCTGGGTTCTGTAGCGGAACCACAACAAGAACACCTAGTATAAGTATCGACAGGAGAGACTCCATGGCGTTTGAAACCCATATTGACCAGGGCATTGCCGAGCTGGTGTTTAACAAGCCACCGGTAAATGCATTCAATTCCACGGAGTGGTCTGCCATATCCGCTGAACTGGATGCCCTGGGTGAAAATGATGATGTTCGGGTGATTATTATTCGCGCCGAAGGCAAAGGGTTCTGCGCCGGAGTGGATATCAAGGAACTGGCCGCCGACAGCAGTAAAATTGTGGCTGTTAACAAAGGCAACTATGACACTTTCCGCTCCATTCATTTAAACCCCAAACCTGTCATTGTGGCGCTGCACGGCTTTGTGCTGGGTGGTGGCATCGGGGTATCCGGTGCTGCCGATATTATTGTGGCGTCTGAATGCGCTCGCTTTGGCGTGCCGGAGATTGATCGCGGCGCCATGGGCGGCGGTGCGCATTTGCAACGTATGTTTCCCGTTCAGAAAGTTCGCTACATGTATTTTACCGGCGAATTTATTGACGCACAGGAAGCCTATCGGCTGGGCGCTATCGAGCGGGTTGTAGCAAAAGAAGCCTTGCGTGATACCGCTCTGGAAATTGCCCACAAGATTGCTGAAAAAAGTCCCTCCATGGTGCGCCTCGCCAAAGAAGCCCTTACCGGCATTGAAGACGGCAACCTGGAAGACAAATACCGCTGGGAACAGGGCTTTACCCTGCAGGCCTACACCGAACAGGATTCCCAGGAAGCCCGGGATGCCTTTGTTGAAAAGCGCGATGCATCCTTTAACAACGACGACAGCAAAGCCAGCGCCTGACCGACTGATGCGATATTGAGGTAGTCATCATGGATTTAAATTACACCGCTGAACAGATAGCGTTTCGCAAAGAGGTCAGAGACTGGCTGGAAGCAAACGTACCTGCCAGGCCACTGGAAACCTTTGATACGGCAGAAGGTTTTGCTGCTCACAGAGAGTGGGAAAAAACCCTGTCAAAAGGCAACTGGGGTATGGTGACCTGGCCCAAGGAATACGGTGGCCGCGGTTGCAACCTGGTGGAGTGGCTGATTTTTGAAGAAGAGTATTACCGTGCCAAGGCGCCGTTGCGGGTAAACCAGAACGGCATTTTCCTGCTTGGCCCAACGCTGATGGAATACGGCACCCCGGAACAGAAAGAACGTTTTATTACCCAAATGGCCGCCGGTGAAGAAATGTGGGCCCAGGGCTGGTCCGAGCCGGGTGCCGGCAGTGATATGGCGGCAATACGTTCCAAAGCCGTTCGCGATGGTGATGACTATGTGCTGAATGGCCAGAAGGTCTGGTCTACCCGCGCGGTATTTGCCGATTGGGTCTTCTGTATTTTCCGCACCGATCCTGATTCGGAACGCCATAAAGGCCTGTCTTTTATTCTGGTGCCGCTGGACTCGCCAGGGATTACGGTGCGGCCCATTCCGCAGCTGGATGGCCTGCCGGGTTTTGCAGAGATCTTTTTTGATGACGTTCGGGTTCCGGTTGAAAACCGCCTGGGTGATGAAGGGCAGGGCTGGCACATTGCCATGGCCACCGCCGGATTTGAGCGGGGTTTAATGCTGCGCAGCCCGGCCCGGTTTCAGGAAACCGCCAAACGCCTGGTGGCCCTGTATAACGCGCATCGCAATGACATTCTTGATCTCAGTATCGAAGACAAAGTGGTGAAGTGCTTTATGGATGCGGAAGCTTACGCGCTCACCACTTATCAAACAGCGTGCCGCCTGATGAAAGGCGGAAAGATCGGGCCGGAAGCGTCAACCAATAAAATCTTCTGGTCGGAACTGGATCTGCTGATGCACGAAACCGCCATGCAGATTCTGGCTTCACGGGCAGAGCTGTTACCAGGTTCTCCTGCGGCGGGAGATGTTGGCCGCTGGCTGGATGGTTTCCTGTTTGCCCAGTCCGGGCCCATCTACGCAGGCACCAACGAAATTCAACGCAATATTATTGCTGAACGCATGCTCGGCATGCCCAGGAAGTAGGAGAAGTCGCTGTGGATTTTACTTTTACCGAAGACCAGCTGCTGTTTGCAGAAAGCATCAAAGACTTTCTCCGCAACGAAGTAACCCCCGATGCCATTCGCCTGTCATGGGATACGCCTACAGGCCGTTCCGACGAGTTGTGGCAAAAAATGGTGGAGCTGGGTTTAACCGGCATGCTGGTACCCGAAGCCCAGGGTGGCCTGGGTATGCGGGAAATCGATTTTGTGCTGATTGCCCAGGAATGTGGCCGGGTGGCATTGCCGGAACCTGTTGTAGATACCGCCATGGTGGTAACGCCATTGCTGAAAGACCTGGTGGATGTGGACCCGCGCTGTGTGAGCCTGCTGGAAAAAATCGCCAGTGGTGAAACCCGGGTAGCGATTGGCCACGCCGCCAATGACCTGGTGAGCGATGCCCATATCGCCGATTACCTGTTGCTGACCCGGGGTGAGCAGATTCACCTGGTGAGCAAATCAGACGTCAATCTGGTGGCCCAGGAAAGTGTGGATCCGTCACGAAAGCTGTTTACGGTGGAATGGCAGGCCAATGACGAAACCAAAATTATCAACGGCAGTGACGGTGTCAGGCTGTTGGCAGCCACACTGAATCGCGGTGCGGTAGCAACTGCCGCTCAATTGCTGGGGCTGGCAGAGCAAATGGTGGCCATGACCGTGCAATACACCACCGACCGGGAACAATTCGGCAAGCCCATTGGCAGTTATCAGGCTCTTAAGCACCATATGGCCAATTGCGCTGTTAAAAATGAATTTGCCAAAGCCGTGTTGCATCGTGCCGCTTATACCGTGTCTGAAAAACCGGTGCACGGTGATTTTGCTGTATCCCATGCCAAGCTTGCTGCGGGCGAAGCCGCCATCCTGGCAGCAAAAAACAGCATTCAGTGCCATGGCGCCATGGGGTACACCTGGGAGTGTGATCTGCATATCTGGATGAAACGGGCCTGGGCGCTGGACAAGTTCTGGGGCCATCCCGGATTCCACAAGTTCCGCCTGCATCAGTGGCTAATGAATCCCAATGCAAAAATCGGCGCCGATAAAACCTTTGGCGAACAAACAGTTTAAGAGGGGAGTATACCCATGGCAGAAGCCTATATCGTAGATGCAATCAGATCACCCACCGGCCGCCGTAAAGGCGGACTGGCCCACGTACATGGTGCCGACCTGGGTGGCCATGTGCTGAAAAACATTGTAGAGCGCAACGGCATTCCCGATAACGAATACGACGATGTGATTTTTGGTTGCGTGGATACCATCGGGCCACTGGCGGGCGATATTGCCAGAACCTGTTGGCTGGCCGCGGGCCTGAGCGATGAAGTACCGGGTACCACGATTGATCGCCAGTGCGGATCGTCGCAACAGGCAGTGCATTTTGCTGCCCAGGCCATCAAGGCCGGTTGCATGGATGTGGTGGTGGCCGGCGGCCTGCAAACCATGACCCAGATACCGATTTCTTCCGCCATGACCTGTGCCGAGCCTCTGGGCTTCAAAGATCCCTTTACCGGTTCCAAGGGCTGGGTGGAACGCTATGGTGATGTGCCTCCCACGCAGTTTAATTCGGCCCAGATGATTGCCGATAAATGGGGCTTTACCCGCGAGCAACTGGAAGCCTACGCCCTGGAATCCCACACCCGTGCCCTGAACGCCATTAAAGAAGGTCGTTTCAACAAGGAGATTGTGCCGCTGGAAGGCGTGGAAATGGATGAAACGCCCCGCCAGACCACGCTGGAAAAAATGGCAGAGCTGGATTTTCTGTTTGGTTGCGACAAGGTGACCGCGGCAGTGTCTTCACAAACCTGCGATGGCGCCTCTGCCATGCTGATCGTGTCTGAAGACGCTCTGAAGCGTTATAACCTGACTCCCCGTGCCCGCATTCATCACATGTCGGTACGTGCCGCTGATCCCATCTGGATGCTGACTGCACCTATTCCGGCCACTGAATATGCCCTGAAAAAAGCCGGCATGACCATGAACGATATCGATCTAGTCGAAATTAACGAAGCCTTTGCCTCTGTGGCTATGGCATGGTTGAAAGATACCGGCTATGACCACGCCAAAACCAACGTGAATGGCGGCGCTATTGCCCTGGGACATCCGCTGGGCGCCACCGGTACCAAGCTGATGACAACCCTGTTGCACGAGCTGGAAAGAACCGGCGGTCGCTACGGCCTGCAAACGATGTGCGAAGGCGGTGGTCAGGCGAACGTCACCATACTGGAACGGCTTTAATTAAAAAAAGTATAAGGGCACTTCTAAAAATTGCTACAAACACAGGAAAGAACTATGTCAGGTATCTGTAAAGACCGCGTTGTGATTATCACCGGAGCCGGCGGTGGCCTTGGTGCCGCCTATGCCAAAATGTTTGCGGCAGAAGGCGCCAAAGTGGTGGTAAACGATATTAATGCCGAAGCCGCACAGTCCACGGTTGATGCCATTAAAGCCGCCGGCGGCGAAGCGGTTGTCAACACATCGGACATTACTAACTATGCGGATTCAGAAAATGCCGTCAAACAGGCGGTGGAAACCTACGGTGACCTGCACGTGGTAGTAAACAATGCCGGGATCTGCCGGGACCGCATGTTTGCATCCATGTCCGAAGCCGAATGGGATGCGGTAATCGCTGTGCACCTGAAAGGCCATTTCTGCATTTCCAGCCACGCGGTTCACTACTGGCGTGACCAGAAAAAATCCGGCAACGAAGTGAACGCCCGGATAATTAACACATCTTCAGGTGCCGGCCTGAACGGTTCTATCGGCCAGTCAAATTACGCGGCAGCTAAAGGCGGGATTGCATCCCTGACGCTTAATCAGTCTGCTGAGCTGGGTCGCTACGGAATTACTGCCAATGCGCTGGCGCCGGCTGCCCGCACAGGCATGACCGAAGAAGTCTTCGCCGACATGATGAAAAAGCCGGAAGATGGCTTTGATTATTTTGATCCCGCCAACGTTGCGCCACTGGTTGTGTGGCTGGGCAGCGAAGATTCAAAAACCGTGACCGGTCGTATCTTTGAAGTGGAAGGCGGCAAGCTGTCCATAGCCGATGGCTGGCGTTCCACCAAGGGCATCGATAAAGGGGCCCGTTGGGAGCCCGCTGAAGTGGGTGGCGCAGTGGACAGGCTGCTGGCTGAAGAAGTGCCACCGCAAAAAGTTTACGGCGCCTGATTTTTGATATTGATCCAATGACCTGCCTGCCGAGGTAATTATGGAGTTCGCATTCACCGACGAACAGAAAATGATTCAGGACACTACGGTTTCTTTCCTGAGCGAAGTGTCCAACAGCGAAGCAGTGCGCAAAGCCATGGCTACCGAAGAGGGCTATGACGAAGCCCTTTGGAAAAGCGTTTGTACTGACCTTTACTGGCAGGCCATTCATATTCCGGAAGCCTATGGCGGCATGGGGCTGGGTTATGTTGAACTGGTGGCCATGATGGAACAGATGGGGCGCTTTTTGTTTTGCTCGCCTTTTTATTCCACTGTCTGCATGGCTACTAACGCACTGCTTGTAGCGGGCACAGAAGAACAGAAACAGAAATACCTGCCCGGCATTTGCGAAGGCATGACAGGCACCCTGGCGTATACAGGGGCGCTGGCGGGCAAGCAGGGTGGTAACTGGGGAGCAGACGCGGTAACGGCTACTTATCGTAAAGAGGGTGACCGCTTTGTCCTGAACGGCACCTTGCGTTTTGTTCCGGACGGCCACACGGCAGACCTGTTGATTCTTGCCGCACGTCTGGAAAACACTGCAGGCACTGAAGGTGTTTCGCTCTTTACAGTGCCGGCAGATCACAAGGGCATTACCCGGCAACTTTTGTCCACCATGGATCAGACCCGCAAGTACGGGGAGATCACCCTGGCCGATGTGGAGCTGCCTGGTGCTGCACTCATGTGTAATGAAGCCAATGCCTGGGCAGATCTGGAAAAGATTCTTGATCTGGCCGCTATCGCACTGGCTGCGGAACAGACGGGTGGCTCGCAACAGATTCTGGATATGACCGTGGAATACAGCAAGGAGCGGGTGCAGTTCGGCCGTCCCATTGCCGGTTTCCAGGCCATCAAGCACAAAGCCGCCGATATGATGACCCGAACCGAAGTGGCACGTTCATCCGTTTACTACGCCGGTTGTGTTGCTCACGAAGCCCTGTTCAATCCGCAAGATCCTTTTGCCGCAGAATTAGCGGAAGCTGCCAGCATTGCCAAATCCTATTGTTCCGATGCCTTCTTTAAAAATGCCTCGGAAGGATTGCAAATACACGGTGGTGTGGGTTTTACCTGGGAATACGATGTGCACCTGTATTTTAAAAGAGCCAAGGCCTCAGAGCATTTTCTGGGAACCGGTGCCTGGCACCGCGAGCGCCTGGCAAGCCTGATTCTGGACTGAAGTAGGAGAAGTTGCATGAAGTTAAGCTTTAGTCCGCAAGACGAGCAGTTCCGTAAAGAAGTGGCCGGTTGGCTGGAAGCCAATCTTACCGGTGAATTTGAAAAAATCCGTTTCCGGGGCGGCCCCGGCGATGAACACATGTTTCATGATGAGCGTCACGCTTGGGAAAAGAAGCTCGCCGAGGGAGGCTGGACCTGTATCGGCTGGCCCGAAGCGCAGGGCGGCCGTGGCTGTTCCATTGAACAGCAGGTGATTTTTAACGAGGAATACGCACGGGCCGGTGGACCTGGCCGGGTAGGGCATATCGGTGAAGGGCTTGCCGGCCCCACCATTATTGCCTTTGGATCCGATGAGCAAAAAGCCAAATACCTGCCGGGCATTGTCAGTGGCGAGGAACTCTGGTGTCAGGGTTATTCCGAACCCAATGCCGGTTCCGATCTGGCCAATGTGCGCACCAAGGCACGCTTTGATACAGAGCGGAAGCAATGGATCATCAACGGGCAGAAGGTCTGGACATCTTTGGCCCATGAAGCGGATTACTGCTTTGTGATTGCCCGTACCGATCCCGATTCAGTGGCCCACAAGGGCCTGGGCTTTTTCCTGGTAAAAATGGATCAGCCCGGTGTGGAAGTACGCCCCATTACCCAGATCACCGGCACCAGCGAATTCAACGAAGTGTTTTTTGATGATGCGGTTTGCGATGCCTCCGATATCGTGGGCGAACCCGGTGAAGGCTGGAAAGTGGCGATGGGCTTGCTGGGGTTTGAACGGGGCGTGTCCACGCTGGGTCAGCAAATGCAGTTCCAGAATGAACTGAACGAAGTGATCCGTGTGGCAAAGGAAAACGGCGCAGCACAGAATCCGGTGATTCGTCAGCGCATCGCCCAGGCCCATGCAGAGCTCAAAATCATGCGCTACAACTCCATGCGCATGTTGTCGGGCCAGAGTGGCAGTGACGGCAGCCTGCAAAAGGAAGCACTGATTTACAAATTGTACTGGGCGACATGGCACCGTAACTTGGGGGAGCTGGCCATGGATGTGCTGGGGCCGGAAAGCCAGATTCTGGAAGAGGGCGATTATCAGTTAAGCCGTTTACAGTCCATGTATTTGTTCACCCGTTCCGATACCATCTATGGCGGAACCAACGAGATTCAACGCAACATTATTGCCGAACGGGGGCTGGGTATGCCTAAGGAACCCAAACCCCAGAACAAGCCGGCTAAATAACTGCAAAAAATAGTCAGGCTGTTAATTCACAGCAGGAGAGAACAACTTGGATATTCATAACCCCACCTATGTACCCGGTCACAAGTTACTGGAAGGCAAATCCGTTCTGATCACGGCCGCAGCAGGCGCCGGTATTGGCTATGCCGCTGCAAAAAAAGCCATTGAAGAAGGCTGCCGGGGTATTGTCATCAGTGATATTCATGAAGGGCGCCTGGAGCAGGCTGTATCCGGTCTGAAAGAAGAAACCGGTTGCGAAGAGGTGTATGCACAGGTTGGCAACGTCGCTGTGGAAGAAGATGTTCAGTCGCTGATTGGTTTTGCCGAGGATAAACTCGGTGGTGTTGATGTGCTGATCAATAATGCCGGATTGGGCACCTCAAAAAATCTGGTGGAAATGGAAGACGCCGAATGGTTCAAGGTGATTGACGTAACCCTCAATGGCACCATGCGCATGACCCGCCACATGATGAAGGTCATGCGGGATCGCGGCCAGGGTGGTGTTATTGTAAATAACGCCTCCGTACTTGGCTGGCGCGCACAGAAAGAGCAGTCCCATTATGCGGCGGCCAAAGCCGGTGTGATGGCGCTTACCCGCTGTGCTGCTGTGGAAGCGGCAGAATTCGGTATCCGGATCAATGCGGTTTCGCCGTCGCTGGCGGTACATCCCATGTTGAAAAAATCCTGTCCGGAAGAACTGCTGAAAGAGCTGGAAGGTAAAGAAGCCTATGGCCGGGGTGCAGAGGTGTGGGAAGTGGCCAATATCATGATGTTCCTGGCATCGGACTATTCCAGCTACCTGACAGGCGAAATTATTTCCTGCTCCAGCCAGCGTTCTTAATAGTGATCTACAGGGGAAAAGCATGACAACCGTATTCAAAACGCCAGCCGAATTACACGATGCCGTAGGCCAGACACTGGGTGAAAGCGAATGGCTGGAGATAGACCAGGACAGGATCAACCTGTTTGCCGAGGCAACCGGCGACCATCAATGGATTCATGTGGATCCGGAGCGCGCTAAAGACGGCCCCTTCGGTGCCACAATTGCACACGGGTATCTGACACTTTCATTAGTGAACCTGTTTCTTCCCCAGATTGTGGATGTGCAGGGTATCAAAATGGGGGTTAACTATGGTTGCGAAAAAATCCGTTTTCCTTCTCCGGTCACCGTAAACTCCAAAGTTCGGGGCGTGGGTGAGCTGATTGATGTGTCCGAAGTCAAAGGCGGAGTGCAGGCGGTGATTCGTGTCACCGTTGAAATCGAAGGCAGCGAACGCCCGGCCTGTGTGGTGGATACAATTTCCCGCTACTATCCACTATAGTTGGCCAAAATAGTGGGCCACAATAGCGGGCCAGAACAGCAGGCCGAATTAGCTATCAAGGGTAACCGGGCCGTAAGCCGCTGTTAGTATTCAGCAGACAAGAAAACGATTTAAAAATTTAAAATACAAACTCAAGGGTATCATTATGCGCGAAGCCGTTATAGTTTCCACTGCCAGAACCGGTCTGGCGAAATCGTTCCGTGGATCATTCAACGATACAGAAGCCCCTGCCATGGGCGGCCATGTAGTGAAAGCCGTGGTAGAAAGAGCCGGTATTGATCCTGCCCTGGTTGAGGATTGTATTTTCGGTGCTGCTGCCCAGCAGGGAACGCAGGCTTATAACCTGGGGCGCTTGTGCGCGTTGGCCGGCGGCCTGCCGGAAACAACCGCGGGCATGGCCATTGAGCGGCAGTGTTCGTCTGGTCTTATGTCCATTGCCACCGCCGCAAAAAGTATTATGTGTAATGAATACGATGTAGCGGTTGCCGGTGGTGTTGAATCTATTTCACTGGTTCAGAACAAGCACAAAAACAGCTACCGCGCTGTGTCCAAAGCGGTGCTCGAAATTGATCCCACGGCTTACATTCCCATGATCGAAACGGCCGAGATTGTGGCGGAGCGCTACAACATCAGCCGTCAGGCGCAGGATGAATACTCACTGCTGAGCCAGCAGCGCACAGCAGCTGCTCAGGAGTCCGGAGTCTTTGCCGACGAGATAGTGCCTATGAATGCCACCAAAGCGGTATTCAACAAGGAAACCAAAGAAACCACCTACGAAGACGTGGTAGTGGACAAAGACGAATGCAACCGGCCTTCCACCACGCTGGAAAGCCTCGCTGCTCTTGAGCCGGTATGGAAAGACGGCAGATGGGTAAAAGAAGGCAAATTTATCACCGCCGGGAATGCTTCGCAGCTTTCCGATGGTGCTTCGGCCTGTTTGCTCATGGACAGTAAACTGGCAGAGCAGCAAGGGCTGAAAGCGCTGGGCGCCTACCGTGGTATTGCGGTAGCCGGTTGCAAGGCGGACGAAATGGGTATTGGTCCTGTGTTTGCCGTTCCCAGATTGCTGAACCGCCATGGACTGACGGTTGATGATATTGGCTTGTGGGAGCTGAACGAAGCGTTTGCTTCCCAGGTGATTTACTGCCGGGACAAACTGGAAATCGATAACGACAAGCTCAATGTAAACGGTGGTTCCATTGCCATTGGCCATCCCTTTGGAATGAGCGGCGCCCGTATGGTTGGCCATGCGCTACTGGAAGGCAAACGCCGTGGCGTAAAATATGTTGTCGTTACCATGTGTATCGGTGGCGGTATGGGTGCGGCCGGTTTGTTCGAGGTCTACTGATAAACCCTTTATTGCTATAAACAAGGGGGCAATGTAGTGCCCCCTTTGTTTTCCCGCCTATATTTTTTCATAACTTGCTTCTTTCCCGTTGCTTACCAATGGCGTCTCAGTATCCCGCGACTGAATATCCCCGATGAGGGGCAACATAAGAATCAAGGTATCATTTTTTGCATTCAACACGGTGGAAGGCTTCACGCCGCCGATTTCCTTGAACACCCGGGAAAAATGCGCGGAGTCAGAAAAACCGGAGCTGACCGATGCCTCCGTCAGCGACATTCCCCAGGCCATTTTAACGGCAGTAATAAATATCCGGTGCCATAAACGAAAGCGCCGGATAGGCACACCGGTAACACGCTTGAATATCTGGCTTAGCCGGGGAACCGACAGATTGAGTTCTTTGGCAATGGATTCTACCGGGCGATTTTCAAGAATGCTGGCCTTGACCAGTTCAATGGCTTTTTCCACCCGCGGATCATAGTCAATGTCGCAATTCTGATCCGGCTCGCCAATCCATTGTTGCAATTGAGCAAAGGCAAATTCTGCCGGCGAGGTAAAGTCGTAGATGTGTAACCCGGATCGGATCACCTCGGCTTCCTGCACCATGTCTGCATAGAAATGTCTGTCATCGCTGATGGGGATGGTGCGCTTCATTCTGGTTTTCAGAATGGCCAGATCAGATCCCAGCACGTTAAGAAAACACAACATGATCAGTGAATTGTTGGTGTTAATGGTGGCCTGGGAACCGGCAGGAACCAGAAAGCTGCGGCTTTCATAGCGACAGCCATTTTTGTTATCGATAATTTCCAGCGTATCGTCCAATGACAGGATCAGCATGGAGGCGGCACTGGCCTGAGACAACACGGGCGCCAGGCGCCCGATATACATGGTGCGTATTTCTGACAGATACAAAACGGCGGTTGCATCTGCTGGATTGTGAATCATACCGGTTTCCCCGCGAACCAGTGCACGACGGTTTAACAGGCCGCGCATAGCACGCCCTTTTTTTATGGCGCCGATTATGTGCGCTGGATCACATTCAAAGCTTGAACAAACTTATGATTCATCGCTAAAACCACGGCTTTTCAGCTCTGGTGTCGTTGTGCCTGATTCGCAAGGGTTAGGTGTTCTGAAGGGCATTAACTAATCCAAGGATTAGCAGCGGTGACTGGTGATAAAAAGCGATCGTATCGGGATTCGTTTTCCGGTGCCCGGGCAGCCAGTGTTCTGATGCTACAAGTTTCTGATCCTATTGACATAATGATCCACTGGAGGAAGCCTGATACAAAACCGGTTCACCGTTTCACTTGCACAATCTTCCACATTCCCTTCATCTTCATTCCCAATTGCTTGTTCAAAATGTGACCATAACCACAATAACCATAATACCCATAATCAAAAAACCCATATTCACAAAACCAAGGCTACTCTCTATGACTTCCGGTGAGCGCAAAGCGATTTACTACACGACTCAGCAACGTTCCATGTACATTGGCCGGGTGGAGTCAGTACTGCGCAAAGCTGCTCCCTCACCGGTGTTGCTGGTGTCCCTGGAGGAAGACCTTGAAGTGATCAGTCCCGGTGGCAACGATACCCTCAGATCCAGAAGTCTGTTGATTCCCTCCGGTACCGAAGTGCATATCAACACCCGGGGCTCCAAGGTGGCGCAGTGCTTTCTGGATGATCTGGGGCTGGACTTTGCCAGACTGATTCCCCAGATGCGTGCCAGCGTGGCAATGCCAGCCGGCAGGCAGGTTTATAGTGGCATCCGGTGTGAGCGGGATATTATTCAGCATGCGGACTTCCTTCTGGACTCACGCCCATCCAACAAAGATGCTTTTGCATTGTTTGATGAACTTATTGGCAAGCTGGCAGTAGACAGCAGCATGATTCCGGACCCCCGAATTGCCCGGGCAGTGAATATGATCAAGGCGAACTACACCGAAAATCTCTCGGTAAATAATGTCGCCGTAGCGGTTGGCCTGTCAGTGCCCCGACTGAGTCAGCTGTTCAAGCAAATGGTGGGCATGCCCATTCGCCGGTTCCGTTTGTGGTACCGGGTATTTGCCACTGCAGCCAAGGTTGGCCACGGCTACTCATTAACCGAAGCAGCCATTGCCTGTGGCTTCTCTGATTACCCACAGCTTTGCCGGGTGTTCAAGGAACTGACCGGTGCCAGGCCGGCGGAAGCCCGCGCCAACACCGAAGTCCGGGTTTCTGCCGGCTGTTTTTGATATCGCTGACTGGCAAGCAATCCGAGCCCTAACCAGTATAGGAGGGCGCAGGTTTTTGTTGTCTATACTCAAAACGAGGTTCCCACAGGCTCACACCGGAAAACACTGTAAACCTACATGAAATCACTTGCCGCAACAGACTATCCGGCACCTGTCCCGATTGAGACGGTGCTTATTGTTGATGATGATCCCGTTAATATCCGCATGTTGCTGGAAATACTGGAACAGGATTACCGGGTGCTGGTTGCGCGCGAGGGTCAACAGGCACTGAAGCTGCTGGAAAAGCATCAGGATATTGATTTGTTGCTGCTGGATGTGGACATGCCGGGCATGTCGGGTTTTGAAGTGCTGGCGCGAATCCGCGAACTATCAATCCTCAATGATCTGCCCGTGATTCTCGTGACCGGTCGCAACCAGGAAGATGATGAAGTATTCGGACTGGAGCAGGGGGCCGCGGATTACATTGCCAAACCGGTTTCTGCTGCCATCGTTAAAGCCAGAGTGCGTACCCAGATCAAGCTGGCCCATGCCAAGGCAGATCTTGAAAAGAAGAACCAGGAACTGCAACGGGCGCTGATGGATACCAATGCCGCTAAAAACGAGCTGGCCCAGTTTACCGCCATGGTAAGCCATGAATTGCGTACGCCGGTCGCTATACTTCTGTGCGAAACCGAATTGCTGGTGGACGGCATTCGGGAGCCCTCGCGAAAAAATCTGGAGTCCCTTCATGAGGAGCTAAAACATTTCAGTGGTCTTATCAATGATCTGTTTGATCTGGTGATGTCAGAGGCCAGCTCCCTTAAATACGAAAAGCTCAACTGCAATGTGGCGCAATTACTGGAGCGTTCCTGCGAGCGATTCTTGCCCCAGTTTCAGGATGCGGGATTAAAAATCAGTATCGACACCACACCGATTGCGGGCTTGCAGTTTCACGCCGATCCGCAGCGCCTGCGCCAGGTGATCGATAACCTGTTCAAGAACACATTGCGCTATACAGACGCTGAAGGCCGGCTTGAAATCACCACGGAACAGAACCAACATGATCTGCTGATCCATTTTCAGGACAGCGCACCGGGTGTAAATGAATCCGATATGAACAAGCTGTTTGAGCGGCTTTACCGGGTGGACAAGTCCCGCAACAGGTCAACCGGAGGCGCCGGCCTGGGACTTGCTGTGTGTGAAACCATTGTCAGAGGCCACGGTGGTGAAATCAGTGCCAGACAATCACCCCTCGGCGGCCTGTGGATTACCTTGAAGCTGCCGCTGAACCCGGATCAGAAGAACGACAAGGGGGGCATGTGAGTTACCGGATTCTCATCGTTGAGGATGAACCAAAACTTTCCCGCTCCATGGCAGACTACCTGGAAGGTGCCGGTTACCAGACACACATCATTGATAATGGCAGCCAGGTGGCGGACTGGCTTAAAACCAATGACACCTCGCTGGTGTTGCTTGATCTGATGTTGCCGGGCAAGGACGGCGTGTCTGTCTGTCAGGAAATACGCACTTTTTCCCAGGTGCCCGTTATTATGGTGACAGCAAAAACGGAAGAGGTGGATCGGCTGATTGGCCTGGAAATTGGTGCGGATGACTATGTTTGCAAGCCTTTCAGTTTACGGGAGCTGGTGGCACGGATAAAAGCCGTGTTACGGCGCTTTGAATACGTTCCTGCACCGTCAACAGACCGGGGGTTGTCGCTGGAAAAAGCCAGCAGTTGCATCAGCTATCTTGGCGAGCGCATAGAGCTGACTGCCATCGAATACAATATTATGGAAAAGCTGATCCGCCATCCGGGGCGTATATTCAAACGGGATGAGCTGATTGATGTGGCCTATACAGACCGGCGAATCGTGAATGACCGAACCGTAGACAGCCATATGAAAAAGATTCGTAAAAAACTGGGGCAGATTGCCCCGGAACAAAAATTTGTTCATTCCATCTATGGCGCAGGATACAAATTCGAGCCCTGATGATGATCCGCTTGCTGCTTTTATTTATGCTGGCCATTTCACCGTGCACCTACGGTGATCCGGCTCAAGGCGGCTCAAATCCCGATAGCCGGGTTCCTGTTGGCCTGTCACCTGAAAGCCTGACACCCGATAACAAGGATTACCGGGTTTATCTCGGCGGCCGAATGGTGTTACTGAAGGATGAATCCGGGAATCTTTCCTGGCAAAAAGTCTGGCAACAGTATCACAAAGGACAGGTAACGGAAAAAGCCCTGGATTCCCTGCAGTACGGATACAGCAGTGCAGCCCTATGGTTTGCGGTGCCGGTCAGCAATACCCACAATATCCAGTTACGCACCAATCTTGAAGTGCGTTATCCACCCCTGGACCGAATCGATGTGTATCTGGTATCTGATGTGGGTAACCTGGTATCCCACTCTGTACTGGGTGACCGTATTCCCTATTATGAACGACCCGTGGAATCCCGTGTTCATATAGCTCCCCTTATTCTGGAACCCGGTGCGGATTATCATCTGCTGGTAAGGGTGCAGAGCAAAAGCTCCCTGCTGATACCCATGTACCTGTCATCCTTTGATGCCCAATACCAGCATGAGCATTACCAGCAGATTGCCATGGGAATGTTTTATGGACTGGCGCTGGGGCTGTTTTTTTATAATTTCTTTCTTTTTATTATTATCAAGGACATTGTTTACCTTTATTACATCACTTATGTGGCCGGTTATACGCTTTTTATGGCTACTATTGACGGACTGTTATACCAGTTCTGGCCCAATGCAATGGAATGGGAAAGCCGGGCAATTTATATTTTTCCTGCCATCTGCGGTGTCTTCCTGTCAATGTTTTGCAGGAATGTACTGCAAACCCGGGATGAGTCGCCTATTTCAGATCTGGTGCTCAGGGTGTTTTTCTTTATCTATCTCACCATGTTCTTCTCATTCTTCTTCCTTGATATCACCACCTGTGCCAGGCTCACGGCCCCGATTGTGGCCATAAACGCCTTCAGTATTCTGATTGTGGTTCTGGTACGCTTTTTTCAGGGACACCAGGCAGCATTCTATTTCATTTTTGGTATGGGCGGTTTTTGTATCGGGTTGCTGTCACTGGCCTTCGGTGCCATGAATCTGCACCAAAACTACGATGTTACCCCCTCTATTCTGAAACTGGGTGCGTCACTGGAAATGGTGATGTTCTCTATCGGTCTGGCGCAGCGGATCAGTAACCTGCAGGCCATGAACCGCCAGGCGCGGATTGAACATCTGAAACGCATGGACAAACTGAAAGATGATTTTCTGGCGAACACCTCTCACGAATTGCGCACACCATTAAATGCCATAATCGGTATTGCGGATTCCATGCTGGATACAGAAAGGGAAAAACTGGATGAAAGGGCGCGGCGTAATCTGACGCTGATTTCCAGCAGTGGCTACCGGCTGGCAAATCTGGTGAATGATATTCTGGATTTTTCCAAGCTCAAAGAAAAGGATATCACCCTTAACAAGCAGCCTTTGAATATCCACAAAATGGTGGATACCGTGATCGCCCTGTCAGAACCCTTGTTGCAGGGCAAACCCATCACCATCAGTAATGCGGTGGACAGCCAGCTACCCAACGTTTATGCAGACGAAGCCAGAATCTATCAGGTGCTGCACAACCTGTTGGGTAATGCCATCAAGTTTACCTCTGCCGGTACGATCAATGTACACGGTTCGGTTCACAACGGTGAGCTGGTCATCAGTGTCCGGGACACGGGCATAGGTATTGAAGAAGACAAGTTTGATGATATTTTCAGAGCTTTTGAACAGGCCGACAGTTCAATTGACAGGGAATTTGGCGGCACGGGTCTTGGCCTTGCTATAACCCGGCAGCTGGTGGAGCTGCACGGCGGCAGAATATGGGTTGAATCCGAACCGGGTAAAGGTTCCTGTTTCTTTTTCACACTACCGGAAATTACCGAGCTGACAGGAGCTGAATCGGCAAAATTTCCCACCCAACGGATTGCCTCGGGGCTTTCCAAACGCATGAGTGAGATCGCCCAGTTTGCTTCGCCGGTGCGGCACAACCGTTCTGGCAGGCAGGGCAAAGACATTGAACGGGCAGAATCATTGGATTTCACGACCGAAGGGGCAGACCGACAGTTCCGGATTTTGGTGGTGGATGATGATCTTGTGAATATTGAAGTGCTGCAGAATCAACTGGCCAGCGAACGCTACCAGTTAAGTTCAGCCACCAGTGGTTACGAAGCACTGGCCATTATTGCCGAACAGGCATTTGATCTGATTCTGCTGGATGTGATGATGCCGGGTATGTCGGGCTACCAGGTGTGCGAGCGAATTCGCAGAACGGCCACAGCCGATGAACTGCCCGTCATTATGGTTACCGCGAAAAACCAGGTCAGTGATCTTGTTGAGGGTTTTCGTGCCGGCGCCAATGATTATCTGACCAAGCCCTTTGTCAGGGATGAATTACTGGCCCGTATAGAGCTGCATCTGAAATTGCGCCAGGCGGTGCTTGCTGTGGCTGAATCGGAACGCAAATACCGCAACATATTTGAGAATGCACTGGAAGGTATCTTTCAGGTAGACCGGGACGCCCGCATTATCGCTGCGAACCCGGCAATGGCCAGGATATTTGGCTACCGTTCCCCGGAAGATTTCAGTGATTCCGTTTCGGACGTACAGCAACAATTGTTTGCTGATCCGAAAATGTATCAGGATCTGCGGAATATGCTGAAAAACAAGGAAACCGTGTTGCAGTATGAAACCCGGTTTATTCGCAAGGACGGCAGCCATCTGTGGGGCTCGGTCAAAATTCATAAGGTGCTGGATGCCAATGGTGAAGTGGAGCGTTTTGAAGGCCTGCTGGAGGATGTTACCGATCAGAAATCTGCTGAGGATGTTCTTTACAACGCCTATGAGCAGATTGAACTGAAGGTGGACCAACGCACCCATTCACTGCAGCATGCCATGAATGAACTTCAGGAGGCCAAAGACAAGGCGGAGCAGGCAGCCAGAGCCAAAGCCGAATTCCTGGCCAATATGAGCCACGAAATCCGTACTCCCATGAACGGTGTGATAGCCGCGGCTGATCTGGCGCTGGAGCTTGAACCGGACGATAAAGTGCGGCGTTTTCTCACGATTATTCAAAGCTCCGGCTACAGCTTGCTGAATATCGTCAATGAGATTCTGGACCAGCGGGGGCATTTGAACGAAAACCTACGGTTTTGAATCCTGTGGCACCCTCGTAACCGTAGGTTTCCGTTTGATAGCCGTTAATCCCTGTATTTGAGGTTCGGCTGCATTCGGCCGGTAAAAGCGTTGAATTTAGCCACTACGCCTGTAACCTATTGAATTAAAAAGTAATCATGACAATTCATCTGGCGGGCATTTGTGGAGCTGGGTTGCCTATTTTCTTGGGTTCCTCCTTAAAACGGACCCTGTGGAAGAATCGACAAATTTGGCAAGTTTGGTTGTTCACAACGATTACACCATTCATTAAATCGCCAGAAAGACGATATATATACACCTACAGTGAACCCTGGAGCTGTTTAAACTGCCCTTGGATCACTGCCTTTTCCTGAAGAATGACCTTATTCTCGTCGGTCAGAAACGCCGCTTTATCCTGGGTGGTTTTCAATTCGGTTTTTGTGGTCTCCAGTGCTTGGGATAAGACGGCCACTTGCTTTTCGACATCAGCTTTCTGAGTGGTGAGCACGGCCATGTTTTCCGCCAATTGATCATTTTTATGCTGGTATTCCCGGCACCTTGTCACGATTTCTTCAAGCTCGTGTTTGAGGTTCTGGATATCTTCTATCTTTCCCTTCAGGTCGCTATTTAGCGCCGCATTGGCCTGATTTAATTCATCCGCATGTCGTTGTAACTGCGCATTGGTGTCAATCAGCTCTGACGCTCTCGACTCAGCCTGGGCGAGCCGGTGTTGCAGATCCTGGATCTGATCCTTCAGCCCCTGGTTAACTGAACGGAATTGTTCGCGCTCTTGCTGGCGGTCTTCGGCAGTGCGCTGCTGGTAATGTTCAAAATGATCGCGGATATCCCGGCTTTCTTGCTTGAGCTCACTGACACTCTCCTTCAAGTCGTTGGCTCGCGTAAGAGCTTCGTCCCGCCGAGACTCGGCCTTTGCCAGGCTGACACGTGCGTCTTCCAGGGACTTGTCTTGCAGGCTTTTTTCCTCGGTAATTCGTGCTATCTGGTTATCAAGGTCCCGTTGTCGGGCAGTAAGTTGCGTGATGGTGTTGTTGGCATGGGTCAACTCTTTGCGGAGTTCTTCCTTTAAAGTCTCGAATTCCTGGCGAGCCTGTTCGATACGGTGGTCCGCCATCTGTTGTACCCGCTCGTGGAGGGACTTTACCACCTCGATGAGGTCGTTCGGCAGTCCACTGACATCGGCCGCCTCCCCATTGTCTGACCGCCAACGCTTGAGCAATGGCGCGATGGTGCTTTTGCTGCCGGTGCCCAGATGCTCGCGCACCCTATCCACCGTGGGTTCCTGGCCATGTGTTTTAATGACTTCAGCTGCTTTAGCGATATCGTGATAAGTGACTCCGGCACGGGCCATGGTGATTCCTCTCGGATTATTTAGTAACATAATACATAACACGTAATATAACATTATATTTGTTTGTTTCAAGATCGCTTGAATTCAAGATACTAACCACCGATAATCAACCTTATCGTAGGTTAATGGATCTTGACGTAAATTTTCGACTTGTAACGCCGGTACATAGCCGCCTTTTGAGCGACATCGAAGGAAATCCTATTCATGAACAACAAACCGCCAAAACCGGCTAGCAACTTGCCATTACGTAATGAGGAATCGACCCTGATTGAACGTCAGGAAGCCGAATCATTGCGGCACTACCTCCAGGCAGCGACGTCCGACAACACGCGCAAAGCCTACCGCTCGGCCATTCGCCAATTTGAAAAATGGGGTGGTCGCCTGCCCTCGGATCGGGATACTGTCGTGCGTTACCTGCTGGCCAGAGCCGAATCGCTCAACCCCCGGACCCTGGATCTGCACCTGACCGCCATTAGCCAATGGCACCATTACCAAGGGCTCATCGATCCGGTAAGCGATCCGTTGGTCCGCAAAACCATGGAAGGCGTTCGTCGTACTCAAGGCCAACCCAAACGCAAAGCCAAGGCATTACGTTTGGAGCACATTGCCCAGATGGTGAATCACTTGCGGCAACTGCCTGACACCAAAAAGAAACAGCGGGATATCGCGCTGGTGTTGACCGGCTTTTTTGGCGCCTTTCGTCGTAGCGAATTGGTGGCCATTCAAATCGGTGATCTGGTGTGGGAACCAGAAGGACTTCTCATCCGGCTGTCTCGTTCCAAGACCGATCAACAAGCCATGGGCTTAGTGCGAGCATTACCTTTCGGTGCACCAGGCTGCTGTCCTGCTATGGCCATGAAGAACTGGATAGAATTGGCTGATATCAATGAAGGTCCGGTTTTTCGACCCGTTAACCGTTGGGATAAGGTTCAACCCAAAGCACTGAATCCCGGTGGCATTAATCAATTACTCAAGACTCTGGGCAACGCCTGTCAGTTCGATTTCGTGCCGGACTTGAGCAGCCATAGCTTTCGGCGTGGCCTCTCTACATCGGCAGCGAGGGAAAAAATCGACTTTGAGTTTATTAAGAAACAAGGCGGCTGGAAGAGCGACGCTACCGTATGGGAGTACATCGAAGAAGGACAGCAATTCACCAATAATGCCTCATTTATCCTCCTAGAAAAGTTGCAAGCGCTTATAGACAGTCAACTACAATGAAAAGCTGCCTTTGTAGAGATAGGGTAATGATCACAACAAATACTTTAGTGAACCCATGGCGCGGCTCAGTAGCGATAACACCAGGTATCGGTGCGTTCCTCGGCGAGTCAGGAGACAATAAGCCCCATAAACATTGGGCGCATCAAATCGCGATCGGTTTAGATGCAAACGTTGAAGTCATTTCCAGCGAAACACGGCACAAAGAAAAGGGGTTATGGATACCGGCTGGAGTTACTCATCAATTGATAATGGCCGAGGTACTGTGTATTTATATCGATCCAACCCATGATATTTGCAAAGCCTTGCTGCCTCACATAAAAAATCCGTTGATGCAACCCATTGGGACACTCCGTGAGGAATTCAATACGGCGTGTTTATCTCGCTTTACTGCCACGGAAAACCTTTCATTCGAACTGGAGGCTTTCGAGCGTCACTACCGGCACGATCAAACATCTGATCCAAAGAGCAGATTGAGCCACATTTTAAAAGCATTACATGCCGAAGCCATGGATGGGCGATCAATCTCTAGAGCCGAGTTGGCAAAGAAAGTTCGTCTTTCCCCAAGTCGTTTTTCCCACTGGTTTTCCGAAAGCACCGGCTTACCTTTACGCAGCTATAAAAAGTGGTTAAAACTATTAACGGGGTTTGAGTTATCACGCCAAATGTCACTCACTGATGCGGCAATTGCATCGGGATTTTCCGATCAGGCCCATTTCTGCCGGTCTGTTACCGAGGCTTTTGGTGTTTCCCCGGCAGTTATTCAACGGCTTTTGTCAGAATAAACAGCACTTTCGTTCAATGTGGCTACGTGTAAACATGAGATGCTGAACACTCTCAATCAGCGAGGAGTGTTAAAATGATTCGTAGCATAACGTGGTTGGTTAGGCTCCTGTATTTGCCGTTGTTTTTGCTCGTCGGAAATGGCGTCGCTATCTATCTTGTTGCCGAGGGTTACAACCAAGGTTGGCTGGTATTTTTGATCTTGGTATTTATAGGAATTTCCTTCGCCACCGAAAAACTGACACCCTATGATCGTGCGTTTAATGAACCGCAACAAGATCAGCGACGCGATCTGCTTCACGCCTTTATGAACGAGTCACTTAATGTTATTGGCGTTGCTGTACTCCCGTTCACTGCTGTCCCATAGTTTATAAATAAAAAAGGCTTAGAAATCATTGGTTTGGTATAATTTAATCGCCAAATAAAACCAACCAAACAAATGAATCTAAGCCATGCAGAATAGTACCACAGTTGTAGCCCAATTTTTGAAGTTGTTTTCACGATCAGAATTTAGCAAGCTGGCGAATGAATACCACCAAGGACAGAAATTCAGACGATTTAAGCGGATCGACCAGTTTGTTTTATTACTCACGCTCCAAATTACGGGAAGATCCAGTATAAGGGATCTTGTCTACAACGCGTTAGCACAAGCAACGAAGCTCAAAAGGATGGGTATACGAGTGATGTCCAGAAGCAGCTTAAGCCGGGTCAATAACGAGCAGCCTTGGGAGTTTTACGAAACGCTCTTTTACAAGCTTTATTCTCGTTGCCAGCCGATCTCGGGTAAACACTCATTTCGTTTTGAGAATAAGCTCTATTCGATGGATGCCAGTACCATTGATCTATGCCTCAGTGTATTTCCATGGGCTAAATTCAGGCAAACAAAAGGCGCTGTAAAGCTACATGCGGTATTGGATCATGACGGTTTAATTCCCGCTTTTATCGATATTACTGATGGCAAAGTGCATGACGTGATTCAGGGACGAAAGTTTCGTTTGCCGAAAGGCAGCATCCTGACAATGGATCGAGGCTATATGGATTACGCCTGGCTTTATGAACTGGAACAACAAGGCGTATTCTTTGTGATCCGAACCAAATCTAATATGCGTTATCGAACTATAAAACGCCTGAAAACGGTTAATGGTTCGGGAATCACCAGTGATCAACACATTATGTTGACCAGTCAAAAAGGTGGTAATTATCCGATACGACTCCGAAAAGTCGGTTATAAGGACCCAGAGACAGGCAAGCAGTATTATTATCTAACCAATCACTTTACCTTGTCGGCAAGAACGGTTGCGGACATTTACAAACAGCGCTGGCAAATTGAACTATTTTTTAAGTGGATCAAGCAGAACCTAAAAATTAAATCGTTCATTGGTACCAGCAAGAATGCCGTTCTGACGCAAATCTGGGTAGCGATGTGTACGTTTTTGTTGATCCATTACTTCAAGTGGGCAAATTCATTGACTCAATCGGCTCAACGAATCGTTCAACTGTTGCAGTTGAATTGGTTCGAGCGGCGGAATATTGTCGAACTTTTCAAACCGCCGGATACCACCGATATCCGGTCAGCCAATTTGGAGATGAATTTTGGCTAAACTATGGGACAGTAGTGACTCCCGTTATTTGGTGGCTTGCTGGTCTTGGCACCGATATGGCCTTCCGGGTGGCCGCTGGCTTTCCAGTTACTTTTGGCGATCCTCATTTCTGATGTTGGCATCACCCTGGCGCATTTTGCCAGTCATCGCCTCTCTTCACTGTGGCGCCTTCATGCCGTTCATCACAGCGTAAAACGGCTATACGGTTTTAATGGTCTTATGAAACATCCATTGCATCAATTGATAGAAACCGTCGCAGGAACGACACCATTGCTCTTTGTAGGAGTGCCACAAAATGTCCTGATGTTGTTGGTGGTTGCAGTAGTGCTTCAGTTACTATTGCAGCACTCGAACGTGGCGTATTTTACTGGACCGCTGAGGAGGGTTCTCGCAATCAACGCGGTGCATCGTTTCCACCACTTAAATACGGCAGAAGAAGGCGATGTGAACTTCGGGCTTTTTACCACCTTGACGGATCGCTTGTTGGGAACGGCTTTTTTTGACTCTGAACGAACGATCGGTACTAAAGATCTTGGTATCGCTTCAACGCCGAATTATCCAGCTGACTATTGGCAACAGTTGATGCAGCCTTTTCGACGGGACAAGACATGAGGTTATTTAGTAATTGATAAATCCGAGAACACGCTCCACATGCCACAGCGGGAGCGTGTTCTCCACTTACCTCATTCCTTTGTTGTTTTCATGGTCGCTGTTATCGCCTTCATCATGAACTTGATGATTCCTACTACCTATGGTACTCACAATAAAAATACATACCCCTATGAATATCGCTGTATCAGCCAGATTGAATGCTGGCCAATGAGAATAGCTCCAGTGAAAATCAAGAAAGTCCACTACCGATCCACGCCATACACGATCAACCAGGTTGCCCAATGCACCACCAAGCAGCATCGAATAGCTCGCCGCTTCAAGCCGGGTTGGACGCCGCCGCATTGTCCAAACCAACCAAACCGATACGCCAGAGGCTAATGCAATAAAGAAATAGCGTTGCCAGCCACCAGCATCAGCTAGCAAGCTGAATGCAGCCCCAGGATTCATCATGTGTACGATATTAAGAATTGAGTTAATCTCCACGCGCTCACCGTACTCTATCGTACGCTCAACGGCATACTTACTCGCCTGGTCCATCAGTAATATCAAACCGGAAAGACACAGCCAACCACAAAAGGTGTTTGTCGGGTTAGAGTTCGCCATGAAGTTAATTTTCTTTTCCTCCAATCGGTAGCGCTTGCTCGACAGGGGTGACGTATACCCAACCGGATATGTTGGGTCCGATTTTCCCGGTTTTGCGTATGATAGCCGTCACCTCATCCACCTGATTGTCATCACAGACCAGAGATAATTGTACTTCTGAGATAACCACGCCAGCTTCGGCAGAATAGGCCAATTCCCGCTCCCCGAGGGGCTTCAAAGTACCCTTGATGTCGAGTAGCGATAGGTTTTTGTAACCCGCGTCACGCAGTGCGTCGATGACATCAGCGGACCGAACGTGATGTATAAAAGCGGTAATTTGTTTCATGTGAATACTCCAAAAAAGTGTCGTCATTGCTGTTGGATGGATCGCGACAATCGGTTGGGTGCCGCGATCCTGAGGGTGTCACTGAGCGATCGGATCGCCGTTGTCATCAATCTCTTTTGGCTTTCGCCAAGCCAGTCGATAAAGGCCGGGAAGTACCAATAGAGTGAGTAACGTGGATGAGATAATGCCGCCGATGACTACCGTGGCCAGTGGTCTTTGGACTTCTGCTCCAGTGCTGGTGTTGAGTGCCATCGGCAAGAAGCCTAATGCAGCCACCAGAGCGACCATCAAAATCGGCCGCAATCTCAACATGGCGCCGCCCTGAATCGCCTGCTCGACGGATTCACCCCGATTGAGCTCATCTCGAAAGGCCGACACCATCATGACCCCCGTCAGTACAGAAACCCCGCATAAGGTAATAAACCCAACGCCGGCTGTGATCGAGAGGGGAATATCTCTTAACCACAAGGCGATAACGCCACCGGTCAGCGCCAGCGGTACGCCACTGAAGACCAATGCCGCATCTTTTGCCGAACCAAAGGTCATCATCAACAGTGCAAAAATCATCACCAAAGTGACGGGGACAAGCAGGCTTAACCGCTGCGAGGCCGATTGCAGTTGCTCAAAGGTGCCTCCATACTCCAGCCAATAGCCGGGCGGCAATTTCACCTGCTGCGCAACTTTGCCCTGAACTTCAGCCACAAAACCACCCAAATCACGACCGCGAACGTTCGCGCTGACAACCAGTCGCCGCTTGCCGTTTTCGCGAGAGATCTGATTAGGTCCAGGGGCCAGCGTGAGACTGGCCACTTCCCGCAGCGGTACGTAGCCGCCCTCTGGCAGCGGTATCGGCAAACGTTCCAACGCGCGCAAGTCGCCCCTTATGCCCTCGGCCACTCGCACCACTATCGAAAACCGCTGGTCGCCCTCAAAGATCAGGCCGGCTTCCTCACCACCCGTGGCGGCGGCGACCACGTCCTGTACATCGGCGACATTCAAACCATAACGATACAGGGCTGAACGATCCGCATTAATGGACAGAATAGGTAACCCAGACACCTGCTCGACCTTAACCCCTTCGGCGCCCTCGATGCCAGTCAATACCGCCGCGATTTCGCTGCCCGATTTAAGCAGCTGGTCCAAATCATCGCCGAACACCTTGATCCCGAGGTCTGATCGCACACCAGAAATCAATTCATTGAAGCGCAGTTGGATCGGCTGGCTGATCTCATAGGCATTTCCCGGCAACAACGTCAGTTTCTCACCAATTTCTTCCAACAGCTGCGCTTTGGTTTTATCAGGATCGGGCCATTCACTGCGATCCCTGAGCATGACATAGCCATCGGAAATGTTGGGCCCCATGGGGTCACTGGCAACTTCGGCCGTGCCGACGCGCGCGAAGTAGGTTTTGACTTCAGGGATTTCCAGAACCGCTTTTTCCAGTTGAAACTGCATATCCAGGGATTGAGTGAGACTGGTGCCGGGTATTCGCAGTGCCTGGACGGCAATATCGCCCTCATCCAGATTAGGGATAAATTCCGTCCCCATCCGCGTGGCCAGTGCGCCGACCAAAACCACAAAGATCAGGGCCGCAGACAATACGAGAACGCGAAACTTTAGCGCCCACGCCAAAACCGGGGCGTAAAACCGTTTGGAGTGGCGAACAATAAAATTGTCCTTCTCCTCGATATGCCCCGTCATAAACAGCGCCACGGCGGCAGGGACGAAGGTGAGTGACAGCACCAACGCAGACAGCAAGGCCATGATCACCGCCATAGCCATGGGCGTAAACATTTTGCCTTCCACGCCCGTCAAAGCCAGGATGGGTAAGTTCACCAGAATCACCACTAACACGCTGATCAAACTCGGCGCAAAAACCTCGCGGGTGGCCGCAAACACCGTTTGAAAACGCTCATCCAGTTTTAAGGTGCGCCCAAGATGATGCTGTCGCCCAGCCAAGCGCATGATACAGTTTTCGACAATGATCACCGCACCATCCACAATCAAGCCAAAATCGAGTGCGCCCAAACTCATCAGATTGGCGCTGACCTTGGTTTGCACCATGCCCGTCATCAACATCAACATCGACAATGGAATCACCATTGCGGTGAGTAAGGCCGCCCGGACGTTGCCGAGCATGATCAGGAGCACGACGACAACCAATACCGCACCTTCGGCCAGGTTGGCCTGCACCGTGGCAATGGTTTTATCGACCAGTACCGTACGGTTATAAACCGGTTCGGCAATCACGCCCTCGGGCAGCGTCTTATTGATCTCCAACAACTTGGCCGACACATCCTGGGAAACCGTCCGACTATTACCTCCCAGCAGCATGACGGCGGTACCCAATACAGTCTCCTCACCATCGCGAGTAGCGGCACCTGTGCGCAACTCTTTGCCGAATCCGACCTCGGCCACATCAGCCACGGTAATGGGTAACCCGGCTCGACGAGCGACGATGATTTTTTCGATCGCAGGGATGTCAGCCACCTGTCCGGGGGCGCGGATTAAATATTGCTCACCATTTTTTTCAATATAGCCAGCACCGATATTAGCGTTGTTTTTCTCCAGTGCCGCTACTAAATCATCAAAGCTGAGCTGGTAGGCCAGCAGTCTTGAAGGTTCCGGCGTGATGTGGAACTGCTTCTCGAAGCCGCCAATGGTATTGACTTCGGTGACGCCGGGAACCAGGCGTAACTGCGGACGGATCACCCAATCCTGCAAGGTACGTAAGGCCGTCGCATCATAGGGCTCACCATTTTCTTGCAAGGCGCCCGGTTTCGCATGCACTGCATAGTGAAAGATTTCACCGAGTCCTGTGGCAACGGGCCCCATCACCGGACCGATTCCTGAAGGCATCTCGCTTTTTGCCTGCTGCAAGCGCTCGTTGATAAGATTGCGGGCAAAGTAAATGTCCGTGCCTTTTTCAAACACCACGGTCACTTGGGACAGAGCATAGCGTGATACCGAACGTGTACTCTCCACGTGGGGCAGCCCTGTGATCGCCAGTTCCACCAAGTACGTAATGCGTTGCTCCACTTCCAGCGGTGAGTAGCCGGGAGCTTCGGTATTGATTTGCACCTGGACATTGGTGATATCGGGTACCGCGTCGATGGGTAGGTGCTGATAGTTCCAGACACCCAGGGCACCAGTTACCAGCACCAGAAACATCACCAGCCAACGGCGTGCGATGGAAAATTGAATCAGTTTATCGATCATCAGACACTCCTTCGATGAGCGGCAATGAAAATGCTGTTCCGGCCGATGGTATGCAGAATGTCTTTCAGGAAGTGATTAATCATCATCGCCAACCTCCCCTTTACCCAATTCCGCTTTCAAAATAAAACTGTTGTTGCTGACATACACTTCATCTGCGGACAGGCCGGACACTACTTCGCTTAGCTCGCCGTCGGTGCGTCCCAAAGTCACTGTACGTGCTTCAAAACCTTCCTCACCCCGAACAAAAACGACAGGGTTATCCTCGACGATTTGCAAGGCTTCGTTGCGGATCACCATTGGAGCGGCTATTTCGGCGCGGGTGATTTGCGCGTTGACAAAGAGACCGGGTTTCCAAATGCCATTCGGGTTGTCGATCAAAGCGCGCGCCATAATGGCCTGATTACCAGTTTGGCCAAGCGGCGCAATATAGATGATTTTTCCCTCTGCGATATGGGTCGAATCGAGACTGAGAATGCGAACCCGCTGGCCTAATTCAACCTGAGCAACATCCTTGGGAAAAACCGACAGCTCCACCCAAACCGTTGAGAAATCCTGTACTACCAACAACGGGATATCCGTAGTGTGCTCGCCAGCGTTTGCATTACGCTGGGTAACGGCACCATTGAGTGCGGATACTATCGAATAGGTTTTCAGACTTTCATTCGCTTCCACAGTCACCAGGGGTTCGCCTTTGCGAACCGGATCACCAACACTTTTTTTAACTTCCCGAATAACGCCGTCGAAGCGTGCCGTTACCGACTGTACACGCTCTGCGTTGGTGGCGACGACGCCATATACTGGCAAAACATCGCGGATGGTGCCCGAGGTAACGGTTGCCAGCGTAATGCCGGCATGTTTTATCTGCTCCTGGGTCAGCTCGACGTGGCCTTCTTCACCGTGCTCTTCCTCTTCTCCGTGACCCGTCTCGGCGAAAGTTTGTCCAGACAACAGGGTGATCGCAAAGCAACACGTAATTAGACGGATAAATGATTTTTTTAACTGGGTATTTGATTTCATTGTGGGGTTCCTGAAAATGTGTTGTCTTCGCCATACTGTGTCAAGGCCAAGGGCTCTGCTGTTAGCTGCTCAATTTCTGCACCATAGGTTAAGGCGGCTGCGGCCGCTTCGATCTGGGTGCGCCTGGCGCTCAATAATTCCTGCCGCGCGCTGACATAGTCGAGATACCCGTAGCGACCGCGTTGATAGGCCGCCTGAGTTTCTACCAGGGCCTGCTCAAGGGCGGGAATGATGGCGGTGCGCAGTGCCTCTACCGCGACAATGGCTTGTTTGCGGTTGTGAAAAGCCCGGAACAGTTGCGTGTGTAGATCCAGCAGCATTACATCGCGCTCTGCCAACACCTGATTTTTTTCGGCCAACGCGGTCGAAACGGCGCCGACATTTCGCTTGCCGGAAAACAACGGCATGCTGAAACCCGCTACCAACGCGGTGTCATCGGTTTCCTGCAAGCGACGAACCCCCACCGACCAACTGATATCGGCACTGGATTGGGTTTGAGCAAGGCGTATTTCTGCTTCTTTGAGGCGGGACTCTGCTGCGAATACTTCTATCGCAGGATTTTTTTCAACTTTGGCGTACAACAGGTCGAATGCCACGTCCTCGCCAAACTGGAATAGATCACCTTCCACTTTGTCAAAGTCCGGTGAGGTTACCCCCCACAGGGCAGACAACGACACTTTCAAATAAGCAAGCCGTTGCTGCTCCGAAAGCAAAGCGAGCTTCGCTTGCTCGGCAGCGGCCTGTGCCCGTTTGACTTCCGCCTCGGGTGTCGCTCCCGCCGTAGCCCGCTTTTTCACAATGCGTAAGCTCTCGCTCGCCAACTGGGCGGCCTCGCCAGCCAGGGTGACCTGCTCCTGTGCCGCTAGCACATCGACGTAACGGCGGGTGACTTCGCCCAATAAGGCCAAGGATTCCACCTGTCGGCTGGCATTGAGCACCGACCGACTGTGGGAGATTACGCCTTGCCGTGCCGCGCGCTTATCCCCCATTTCGATGACCGAAGACAGCGCAATGGTGAGTTCAGCACCACCTGCGCCGCTGAAGTCCCCAGTGCCCCCGACATTTTCAGCGTCAAATCCCAGCTCATACGCCGGTCTTAACCCGGCTGTTTCGGCCTGCCCTTGAAGGGCTGCGTAGCGGTAGGGAAAAACTTTCAAAGACGGGTTTTGTGACAGGGAGCGCTGCACCGCATTGGTCAGCGTGATCGTTGAGTCCCCAGGCTCGGCGCTAAGCCCCGACGAAGAAATGAAAAATAATAAACTGAACAGAATACATCGGCTTTTGATATTCCTCCGCCCCAAAGCGCCAGAACCCGGCGCAGTACGTATTGATAGCATATGGTAGATCCTACTTATTTATGATAATTCAAACCGCGCGTTGCAACGATAACGGCAACACAGAAAAAACATAATCGGTAAAATCAGGCGATTGGAGGGCGGTACAGCGACGAGGATGGGGCCTCGGGAATGAGGGCTTGAGAGTCGTTATGCAACGAATGTTTATGCAAAAAGTTTGGGTGAGTCAGGTTACCGGATAAATAGACATGGCAATGGCAGCCATGGTGATGGCAATGAAACAGGCAGTCAGTGGACATATTCTGATCAGTGGGATCAGTAGCGGTCGAGCTATCCAGTACTCCCGATGATGAGCCATCGATGAAATCAGAGGAATAAGGGGCTGTATCCGAATAATTAATGGGATGCACGTCAGCCATAGCTGTCACTGATTGCAGTGCAATCAAGAGTAACAGCAGATAAGACAGTGCTTTTCGACTCATAAACCGAACATAACCCCAATGAAATGGAATAAACTGCGAAGCAGTCCACCCTTGATTACGGATTCAATCCCCGATTGTCCCGGCGCCTTTCGTTTACCTGTTATCCGCTTATCAAAGCGAGCCAGGTCGAGGATTTTTATTGGCGGTGTATCATAAGACGATTGCTTGTTGTTCATATTGTGCCCGGTGTCTCAGGACTTAAGTTGCAAGATGCGGCGCGCGCCATTCAACACAATCAAACCGATGATAAGGCCAATCACCAAGTCTGGATAACGTGAGCCGGTCCAGGCCACCAATCCACCGGCAAGGATCACCCCTAGATTGGCAATCACGTCATTGGCGGAGAAAATCCAGCTGGCTTTCATATGGGCGCCGCTATCCCGGCTTTTGGCAATCAACAGCAGACAGGTCACATTGGCCGCCAGGGCAACAAGCCCGAAGCTCATCATCAAAGTGGAAACCGGTTCACTACCCAATACCAATCGCCTTACCACCTCGCCCAAAGCGCCCAAGGCGAGAATGATCTGAAGCCAACCGGAAAAATGGGCTGCACGCAACTTCATCCGCACACTGTGCCCTACGGCATACAGCGCCACGCCGTAGACGGCGGCATCAGCGAACATATCCAGGGAGTCCGCAATCAAACCAGTGGATTGCGCCCACCAGCCGACAGTGATTTCAATGACAAACATGATGCCATTGATTGCCAGTAGCCACTTGAGAATGCCAGCTTCTCTTTCTGCCTCCTGTTTTGCAGACGCCTGTGCACGGGCGATGGACTCGCTGGCGACGGGCATTGTACTGACAAGTCTCGCGCCCAGACCGACTGATTGCATTCTTTTTTCAATAAGGTCAGCGTTATCACCATGGTAGACACTCACCTTGCGCTTGGGGGTATCGAATTCCAATGTGACTTTAGGTTGCACACTGTCCAACGCCATACGGATCATGCCTTCCTCTGATGGACAGTCCATCTTGGGGACATGATACTCACTAACAAAGCCGCCATGAGAAGCGTCGTGTACTTCGGCAATTTGGGGAGTGTTCTCCGTCGCGTTATTTTGGCAATTGCCACCGCATGTGGTCGTCATAAAAAACCCTTGTTCTATCCAAGGTGGGCAGTTTAAACTCTATAGTTACTATAGAGTCAAGCACAGAGATTGAATAAATGAAGATTGGCGAGCTGGCAAAAAGACGGATTGCTCGGTGCAAACTATCCGTTTCTATGAAAAAGAACAGTTGCTGTGCACGACACAGCGTAGTGACGGCAATTTTCGACTTTACGATGAAGCTGCTGTCGAACAGCTGCTATTTATCAAGCTCTGCCGTAACCTGGATCTCAGTTTGTCCGAGATCCGCCAGCTACTCACATTAAAACGCTCACCGGGTGCGCAATGTGATCAAGTCAATCGCATGATGGATACGCACATTCAACAAGTGGAAACGCGCATTCAGGAGCTGGTTCAGCTGCGCGAGCATTTGAAAGTACTTCGCCGCAGCTGCTCCAGTGAAAGGACGATCGAACAGTGCGGCATCTTGCAAACGTTAACCACTAATCAGCATCAGAAGCGGTAACACTTACGCGCTTGAAATCGGACGCCTGTGTTATCGGCGGTGATGTTGCGCGTTTTGATTTGGATAGTATTAAAAATACCAGGTAAACTAGAAGTACCGAAAGTTGCGCAAGCACGCCTTGCCAGGTGGATTTGACGCCAATCCAGTCAATCTCAAAACTCACAGGTAATGACGTCATACCGATGATGGCCGCCTCCTGTAATGCCGACACAGCTTTGCCCATCAGGACAAATGCCAGCGCTAGCAGCAAGTAGGTGGTGGCTGAAAAGAATTTGGCGATCGGCAGCTTGACGGAAAAGCGAATCAACACCCACGCCAATATGGCTAACAGCAACAAACCGAGCGCAAAGCCACCACCAACAGAAGAATATTGGGTTGATACCGCCTGCGTTAACAGCGATTGATAAAATAATACGGTTTCAAACACCTCCCGGTAAACCGCCACAAATGCCAACGCCACCAGTCCCCACAAGGTGCCAGACTTAAGTTGGGTATCGACATGTTGCTGAATGTAGGCTTGCCATTGTGCAGCCTGGGTTTTGCTATGCATCCAGATCCCAACATAGAGCAGTACCAACGCGGCCAATAAAGCGGCAATTCCCTCCATGATTTCACGATTGGCACCACTGATCGTGATCAACGATTGAGCGGCGATCCAGGTGGCACCACCGGCAAGTAATGCCGCAATCCAGCCTATGTGGACATATTTAAGCGCATCCCGACGCCCGGTTCTTATCAAAACCGTCGTTAAGGCAATGATAACCAGCAATGCCTCCAGGCCTTCGCGCAACAATATGACCAGACTAGCAGTGAATAAGGTTCCTTCGGACAAGGTGGACTCTGATAACAAACGTTGTGCGTCATCCAACAAATGCCGCGTCTCCGCCATTAGCGCACCCAATTCTCCGTTTACGTCGGGGCGGCTGGTCAATTGTCGTAGTGCCATCATGTTGGACTCGATGGATTGGCGCAGTGCTTTGTCATGCGCATCGAGGCTGTTTTCAATCAGTTCAAAACCGTCCAGATAAGCACTGACGGCGAGTTCACTTGCGGTTGAAAAATCTCCCTTCTGATGCGCTTTTTGGGCGGCTTGAAGTCGATTCCATGTGATTGCCAAGGGATCTTGGGATGCCTTGAATAATGCAGAGGGGTTAGCGCGTAAACTCTCCAAAGCTTGTAGGGTTATATCAGGGCGTGCTGCTGCCAGTTGCAGTGGGTTGTGATTAATCAGCTGCAGTTTGGTAATATTCAAATGATTGTGAGTAGGTTCGCTGGATTGAAAAGCGAGTCCACCGACATAGAATGCCATTGACCAACGCTCTTGCTCCGTTAGTTGTTGAAAAGATGGCATGGCGGTGTCGTCAATGCCATTGGTAATGGCGTCGTATAAACCCAAAATTGATCGATTTAATGCCCGCTCTTTATCGGTAAAGTCCGTGGGTGCGGGATCGAGTTGTGCTGCCAGCACTCCGTCACCTTGACCAGATACTCCATGGCAAGATCCGCAGTTAGTCTCAAATACCGGCCGGATTTTTTCTTGAGGTAATATCCGTTCCGGCAGGGATAAATGTGGCATCAATCCCAACAATGTGCCGCGTAGGCTGGCACTCATTTGACGGATCTCATCAACACCTTTCTTATCATGGATGGCCCTCTGCAATGCCATTGCTTGCACTGCGAGTGACTCTGCATCAGCAGTGGCGGCCAGCGAGCTCTTGCTAACAATCAGTTGTGAAAACTCCACCATCTCCTGATATTCATTGTCATTAATTACCTGACCGTTTTTCACCGCTTCGGCATAATCAACGCCTATGTATTCAGCGAGCTGTGCCAGTTGCCGGAGTTGAGTAACGTTGTCTGGGATCTCAGCTTCATTCGCCCCGGCAGATAGAGAAAGTGGCAGCATCAGAAATATGATGGCATGAAGGGTGGCTCGTTTCAGGCGTTGCAATCTGCAATCTGCAATCAAACATCTCGGTGTTCTCTTATTCATGAATCGCTAATGATTATTGATCGCAATTGTAAACTCTATAGCGGCTATAGAGTCAAGACGGAGTAAAAATCTCAATTGGGTGGGGAGCCGTTTTTACAGAAACGAATCTACCGATGCTCGTATCCACGTTAATGTGGTGGCCACTAGGTGAGAGGTAAAGCGATGCCACCGTCTGGGAATAAATCGAGGAAGGACAACAACTCAGCAATAACGCTTCTGTAGTACTCATGGAGAAAATGGCCGCGATGATGGTCGAACCGACGTAGCATGTTTCTATTATTATGCTTGACTCAGTAGTAAGGTACAGGGTTTACTATTCACCATTTATAGATAGGCCAGATTATTCGGTAATATGAAATCATTCAGAGCATCTTGTTGGCAGAAAAAGGCGATCGTAGCATTCATGCTACTGGGCCTACTGTTGCAAGTGCAAACCGTCTTTGCCTGTCAAATGATGGATCACAGTGGCCCCATCGAGCATTGTTGCTGTGACGATATGGCGGCCAACGAAAACATCGACGAAGCCACTGATGAGCAGTCGAAATGTTGCGACATTAGTACCGAATTGACGGTCAAGGCTGACGCTGATGAAGACGAGCCTGTTACTATTTCGTCCAATTCCTCCCTCGATCCACCTGTCGCCACCCTCGTTTTCTTGTTGGTCACCTTGTGGCCTGAACTTGCCCAATCACAGTCGTCGCCAATTATCCGGGATCTTAACGCAGATCCCGGACACCCCGGCACACAAACCTACCTGTCCACCTTACGCCTGCGTATCTAGGCGATTCCTCTTGTCCTGACTTGTTGTCAAAAAATAAGTCCAGGACCTAAACACCCAATGTTTTGATTTTAACTTTGTCGCGCGTTTGCAGCGACGGGTTTGAACTGTGTTTAAGAGGAGTTTACGAGTGACCTTTTTTCTTTCCCATATATTGCGAGGGGTGCCATGGCGGATGGTACCGATTCTGGCTGTGCTTGGGCTTGCGCCCTTACCGTCCATTGCACAATCCGATTGTGAAATTCCCGTCATCCATGAGCGCGAAGCCCTGATACGCCTGGCGCTGGAATGTAATGGCGCGCAACAAGCCCTGGATGCTCGTTGGCGCTCACAGCAATACCGTACCGAAGCGGCCGGTCGGCTCGACGACCCAAAACTTATGTTGGGCGTGGCGCCACAGACTTTCGGTGACGAACGTTTGGACGACGGTTATATCGTCGAACTTAGCCAGCCTCTGCCCTGGCCGGGTGTTTTGTCGCTGCGCAAGCAGGCCGCCAACGCCCAGGCCGATGCCTGGCGGGCGCGCCTGCAACAGGGGCAGGTAAACCTGGCGAAGCAAATCCGGCTGGCTTATGCCCAGTGGCAATACCACCGCCAGTTGCAGTCCATCAATGAGCGCCATCAAGCCTTGTGGCAGGAGTTTATCGCGGTGGTGCGTGCCAAGTATGCGTCAGGAACCTCCACGAAATCCGCCGTCCTGCAGGCCACCCATGAGCACCATTTATTAAAGCAGGAAGCGATTGAACTCAAGGCGATGATCGAGCGGGATATCAGCGAATTGAAACGCCTGGGTAACTTGCGCGAGCAAACCCGGATCGATATCGCCAACAACGAGCTGCCGCTGACCCGACTTAAACCTGAATATTGGCACACCTTGCTCGCGAACCTGGATCAACAGCCGCTGATGGAAGGATTGACCGCCGAGCAACAACAAAAGACCCATGAGCTGTCGTTGGCGGAAAAAGATCGCTATCCCACATTCAACGTGATGGCGCGTTACAACAGTTTGTGGATGAACGACGAACAGCGCTGGGTGGTCGGTGTCGGATTCAATCTGCCGTTCGACTTCGGCAAACGTCAGGGCCGTGAAAACAGTTTACGTGCGGAACAAATGGCCCTGCACTGGCAGCAACAGGATCTGCGCGTTCAGTTACGCGAAATGCTGATGCAAACCCACAGCCATTGGCAACAGGCCAATGACGTGTCCGCGCTGTACCAAAAGGAACTGTTGCCACTGTCCAGAGAAAATCTCACCACAGCCCGCGATGAATACCAATCGGGCAGCGGCGATTTTTTGTCCTTACTCACCGCTCAACGCCAATTACTATCCACTGAACGTATGGCGCAGCAGGCAATGCGCGATCAGTTTGCGCAATTTTCCCAGCTGCTGGCCGCGGCCGGTGTCGTTTTTGAACATGAATTACCTCAAAGCCCTAAGCGCAACAAGATGAACAGCCCTGAGCGAACCAGTGTTGAAACAATTGAGGAAACGAATGAGGGAAACCAGCATGACTAAGCCACTGAATCGATTCAAGAAAGAATATATAACAGGATTATCCGTACTGGTGGTGCTGATCCTGGCCTCGCTGTGGGCCGTGCAACAGGATTGGGCGTCACTGCTGTCCTCGTTGGCTTCGGACGAGGTCGCTGTTGCCAACGCCGATTTTATCGATGCCGGCCCCTTTAAAATAGCCGTATCGGTGCAACCGGAAACACCCCAGGTCGGTAAGAATCATATTGTGATTCAGGTACGCGATCCGGAGAACCAACCGTTAACCGGTGCCAAGGTGCGGGCCGTGGGTGAAATGCCAGCGATGGGCGCCATGCCCGCCATGTACGCCCAGGCCGATATCACCGAAACCTCTCCGGGTGTCTACCAGGGCGACTTCGAACTGGCGATGGCCGGAAGCTGGCCGCTGGCGGTGGACGTGGCCACTGACGAGGCTCATCACGTGGATCTGGCCTTTGATATGGCCACCAGCCGCAAGGGCATCCAACTCACCACGGCAACGCCTGCTGGCGATGTGGCTTATCACACCTGTTCTATGCACCCATCCGTAAAATCAGCCACACCAGGCACCTGCCCGATTTGCGGCATGGATCTGGTGCCGGTGACCCGCGAGGAACTGCAAAGTGGCAGCGTGATGGTGGACGAAACCCGACGTCAGACCATCGGTGTCAAAACCGGCGAAGTAATCCGGGCTCCATTTGCGGTACCTATTCGCCTGCAAGGGGAAGTCAGCTACGACCAAACACGGTTAATCGATATCAGCCTGCGTTTCGATGGCTGGATCGGCGAATTGAACGCGGATTTCGAAGGCAAGCCCCTGCGTAAAGGCGATATTCTTTTTACCGTCTACAGCCCGGAACTCCTGTCCTTGCAAGAGGAATATCTGGAAACGCTCAAGCGCGGTCGGAACAGTGCAGGAGAGCAGCGCATGGCGCTGATCGCCGCCAGCCGCAAACGCCTGATACTGTGGGGGCTCAACGCCGCGCAAATCACCTGGCTGGAAAAACAGGGCAAGGCGCAGGACTATGTGCCCATCTTCGCACCGAGCGATGGGGTGGTCATCGACAAACACATCGTCAGCGGTTCGGCCTTCAAACGTGGACAGGCGCTGCTGCGTCTGGCAGATCTGTCTGCCCTTTGGATCGAAACCTTTGCCTACGAACGGGACCTGCCCCTGATCGAGTCGGGCATGAAGGCCAGTATCCGGATCACCAACCAGCCCTGGCGCGAGTTTGTAGCCGAGGTGATGCAGGTCGATCCTTTTCTGCAGGACCACACCCGCACCGCTCGCGTGCGCTTGGCGGTGGACAACCGCGACGGGCAGCTCCAGCCCGGTCTCTTTGCCCAAGTTACGCTGCACGCCGATTTCGGTGAAATGCTGCTGATCCCCGAGGATGCCGTGCTGGTTTCCGGCGAGAAGCGCATCGTGTTTCTCGATATGGGCGACGGCCGGTTAAAACCGGTCAGCATCCGCACCGGCTACAGCGATGGCGAACACGTCGTGGTGCGCCGGGGATTGCAGGAAGGCGACAAGATCGTTACTTCCGGCAACTTCCTGATTGCGGCGGAAAGCAAACTTAAAACGGGAGGTGCTCAATGGTAGATCCAAAACAGCACCCGACTAACGCCTCGCAGGAACAAGCCCAAAGTTGGGTGCAACGACTGATTGCCTACTGTGCCAACAAACCGGGGATCACCATTTTGTTGGTACTGATTATGGCCGTGTGGGGATACCGCAGTTTTTTCCAGTTACCGCTGGATGCCATCCCGGATCTGTCCGATGCCCAGGTCATCGTCTACACGGAATGGGCCGGGCGCAGTCCTGATCTGGTGGAAGATCAGATCACCTATCCACTGACCACCGCCTTGCTCTCGGTACCGAACGTGCGTTTCGTGCGTGGTCAGAGTTTTCTCGGATCGAGTTTTGTCTATGTCATCTTCGAGGACGGCACCGATATCTACTGGGCGCGTTCGCGGGTGCTGGAATACCTGAACACCGTCGCCAGCCAGTTGCCGGATAACGTGCAACCGACCCTGGGGCCGGATGCCACCGGCGTGGGCTGGGTGTTTCAGTACGCCTTGGTGGATAAAACCGGACAGCACGACCTGGCGGAACTGCGGGCCATCCAAGACTTCAAGCTACGCTATTGGTTGAGCGCCATCGACGGCGTGGCGGAGGTAGCTTCCATCGGCGGTTTTGTCAAGGAATACCAGGTGCAGATCGATCCCCACCGATTGGCCGGGTTCGACATACCATTGAATAAAGTGATCGAAGCGATACGCCGCTCCAACAACGATGTCGGTGGCCGGGTGCTGGAAATCGCTGGCCACGAGCACTTTATTCGCGGCCGGGGTTATTTGAAGTCCAAGGCGGACCTGGAAAAAGTGGTGATTAGCGTAGACAAAAACCATGTACCGATCAAGTTATCTCAGGTGGCCGATATTACCCTCGGTCCTGCAATGCAGCGCGGCCTGGCGGAACTGGACGGCGAAGGCCAGACCGTCGGCGGCATTGTAGTGATGCGCTACGGCGAGAATGCCCTGAACGTGATTAACAGGGTCAAGCAGCGCCTTGAGGAAGTACAAGCCGGTCTGCCAGAGGGCGTGGAAGTAGTGATCACCTACGACCGCTCTGATCTGATCGAGCGGGCCATCGACACGCTCAGGCACACGCTGATCGAAGAGATGATCGTGGTTTCCCTGATCCTTGTCGTCTTCTTGCTGCACGTGCGCTCGGCCCTGGTGGCCTGTATCACCCTGCCAATTGCCATTCTGCTGTCGTTTATCCCCATGGCGTTTCAAGGGCTGACGGCCAATATCATGTCCCTCGGCGGTATCGCTGTCGCCATCGGCGCCATGGTGGATGCCGCCGTGGTGATGATCGACAACGTGCATAAAAGATTGAGTCAGGAGCATGAACCCGTTGATCGCAAAGCCTTGATTATCCGTGCCATGCAGGACGTAGGACCTAGCATCTTTTTCTCGCTGCTGATCATTACCATCTCCTTTATCCCGGTATTCTCGCTGGAAGCCACCGAAGGCCGACTATTCAAGCCGCTGGCCTTCACCAAGACCTACAGCATGGCCTTCGCGGCGATCTTGTCGGTTACCCTGATCCCGGCACTGGCGGTACTACTGGTGCGCGGCAAGATCCACTCCGAGCGCAATCCGGTCAATCGCGCTCTGGTGGCCCTGTTCCTGCCGATGATCCGCTTTTGCATTCGTTTCCGCTGGCCCGTGGTCACCGTGGCAGTGCTGTCGCTGATCCTGACATGGCCCATTGCCCGACAACTGGGCAACGAGTTTATGCCGCCGCTGAATGAAGGCAGTATTCTCTATATGCCCACCGCATTGCCGGGAATGTCCATCACCGAAGCCGGTAAGGTGTTGCAGAGCATGGACGAACAACTCAAGACCTTTCCTGAAGTGGAAAGGGTGTTCGGTAAGGTAGGCCGCTCCACCAGTGCTACCGATCCGGCGCCGCTGTCCATGGTGGAAACTTTAGTCACCCTCAAACCCAAAGACCAGTGGCGTGAAGGCTTGACCTGGGACGACCTGATCGCCGAAATGGACGAAAAACTGCGCTACCCCGGCATGCCCAATATTTGGTGGATGCCAATCCAGACCCGTACTGAAATGCTGGCCACCGGCATTCGCAGCACCCTGGGGATCAAAGTATTTGGCGATGAACTCGACCAGATCGAGGAAACTGCTGTGGCCATTGAACGGGCATTGCAGGATGACCCGCGCACCGCGCCTTACACCCGCAGCGCCTTTGCCGAACGGCTGACCGGTGGCTATTTCCTCGATTTCGACATAAACCGGGATGCCGCTGCCCGCTATGGCCTCAATGTGCAGGACGTGCAAGAGGTGCTGATGGCCGCCGTCGGCGGCATGCCGGCAACGCAAACGGTGGAGGGGCGTGAACGCTACCAGGTGATGGTGCGTTACGCGCGGGATTACCGCGACTCCATCGATAACCTCGAAAAAGTGCTGGTGCCTACCCAAACCGGCACCCAGGTACCTATCACCGAGGTGGCCGATATCGAATTCCGTACTGGTGCACCCATGATCCGTAACGAGGACGGCCAACTGGTGGGTTTCGTCTTTGTGGATCTCAAGGGCGATCTGGGCGTGGCCGATTATGTGAACCAGGCAAAGCAAGTGGTAGCTGAACAGGTCGCACTACCGACCGGCTATAGGCTCGGCTGGGCGGGTCAGTTCCAGTATTTCGAGCGCGCCAAGGCCAAGCTGCAATGGGTGGTACCGGCCACTTTGCTCGCAGTTCTTCTAATGCTTTACCTGCACCGAGGCCGCTTCAGTGACACCCTGTTTGTGCTCAGCGCCATGCCCTTCGCGTTGATTGGTTCCATCTGGTTGCTGTATGCACTGGACTACAAGCTGAGTGTTGCCGTCTGGGTGGGCATGATCGCCCTGGCCGGACTGGCCGCCGAGATGGGGCTATTGATGCTGCACTATCTGGATCACGGCTTGAAGGAGGCGCAGTCGCGAGTGGCGCACATGAGCCAGACACTGTTTTTTGAAGAAGTCGCCATGGGCGCTGCTCAGCGTATCCGCCCAATGCTAATGACCAGCCTGACACTGCTGATATCGCTCATTCCGATCATGCTCAGTGACGGTACCGGCGCCGATGTTATGAAGCGCATCGCCGCACCGATGCTGGGTGGTACCTTGTCGGCCTTGATCGCGGTGTTATTGGTGTTTCCAGCGCTGTTTGTGTTGTGGAAAACGCCGATAATTAGCAAAAAGAACCAATGGGAGCCAACTCATGAAAAGGGGTGATCACTGATTTTTAAGTTCTCGCACGATTGGTATGGCTTGCGTACACGCAAGCCATACTTATGTTCAGAAAAACGGCCTTACAAACGACGGAAGGGCGAGTGGATTTACCGGCTGGATATCGGCTGGGCTGGGTGGGCATGAAAGCCATGGCCGGATGCCCGCCGAACTGGTCTTATTGATGTTGCATAACCTGGATTTCGCACTGGACGATACCAAGGAAATGGAGGCAACCGCGTTAACCTTATTGCTTTTACCGTATCCGGTCTATTTGCGCTTTTGACAGCACGTTCGCTCACGTTTTAAACGCAAGGGCGTAATGCTGGAATAAAGTCAGTAGTACCGATTAGCAAATCATTGCCACATCAACACTGAAAGCCAAGTAAGCTGAAACAGAGATTCAGGAGCAAGGATGCACAAGAAGCATGAGTCATCTCGAAGTTTTACAGGAATACAATTTGCTTTGAATGAAAATAGAAAAAGGGAGAGAAGAGATATGACAGATTTTTTGACTCAATGGCAACAAGCGGCCCAAACTTCTGTGGGACTATTTTGGATGGCTTTCTGGGCATTCGGCCTGGGTTACCTGATTAGCTCAATGATCCAAGTGTTTGTTACCAAAGAGAGAATGCAAAAATCCATGGGAAAAACAGGGCCAAAGAGCGTCGCACTGGGTGCTTTCTTTGGCTTTATTTCCAGCTCCTGCTCGTTTGCAGCTTTGTCGACGACACGTGCCTTATTTACAAAAGGTAGCGGCCTAATTCCGTCGCTTGCCTTTATGCTGGCTTCTACCAATTTAGTGGTGGAACTGGGCATTGTCATTGCGATATTTTTGGGGTGGCAATTTGTTGTGGGCGAATATGTCGGCGGGCTTTTATTAATTCTTTTTGTTTGGTTGTTAGTCAATCTGACCCGTAAAAAAGGGCTTGAAGAAAAGGCGAGAGAACATGCCAAAAAAGCGGAGAGCGGCCATGATCAATCAAATAGCGAGGAGAAAAGCTGGAAAGTAAAAATAATGAGTAAAGCGGGTTGGTATCAGGTCGCAAGCCAGTACGTTATGGAGTGGAAGATGGTCTGGAAGGATGTGACCGTGGGATTTACAGTAGCCGGTATCATTGCGGTATTTGTCCCCACAGAATTTTTTCAATCACTGTTCATTGGTGCTGGACAGGAATCGAACTCGTTCCTACAGATTATCGCACAAGCGATCGTAGGTCCGGTTGCGGCTTTTTTTACTTTTATTGGTTCCATGGGCAACATTCCTTTGGCGGCCGTGCTATTCGGCCAAGGTGTCAGTTTCGCTGGAGTGATGGCTTTTATTTTTAGTGACCTAGTAGTCTTTCCAGTGCTGCGCATTCACGCGCAGTATTACGGATGGAAAATGGCCATCTATATTTTGCTTATCCTTCTTTGCGCGCTTGTCAGCGTGTCTTTAATTATGCACTACGGGTTCGATCTGTTGGGACTGTTGCCTGAGCCTTCCGAATCCAAATCGATGGCAGATCGGGAATTTTTTAAAATTAACTACTCTTTTTTCTTAAACTTAATATTTATCGCTCTCTCGGGAGTATTTATATGTTGGTGGTATTCGAAAAAAGAAGGGTCGATGTCAACAGATAGAAGTATAGGTGACTGGATATTGCTGGTGTTTACAATCATTGCTTATGCTTGGCTTGCGACCGGTTTGGTATTGCTTCCGCTTGTATAATTACGATTCCATTGTCACCAGAGCCACACCGACAGAAAGCTTACCTGAAACAGTCGCTTTAAAATCCCCAGAAGAGAGCGTTATGCTTGATATGGTTGACGAAAAGGGATTGATCCGAACAAGGGCCAGCGGAACGCTGGAAAGTGCAGACTTTGAGCGATTTATTCCCTGGTTGAGCGCATTGCGGCGCGTGAACCGCATTCGGTTCCAATGCTCATCGACCTCGCGCCAGATTTCTCTGGCTGAATGAGGCTATCGCGGTTGGGTTCTTGGTGACGGGTTTGATCGGTGACTCAAACGCGCTGATCGCCAATGGACTTGATAATTCTTCCGACGCTCGGCGGCTCGGGAACGCGTGGACTTTGAACTGATGAAATAGCAAGGAGGCTGGAATAATGATGCTACCGTTTGGGAGTACATCGAGGAAGGACAGCAATAATACGCATCAATCATTCTGATGGAAAAATGAGCTTATTGCTGAACGCTGAATCCCTAAGAAAGGGAAAGTAAATCCGCAGGATCGACATCATCTCGGTGCAAACATGATAATGCCCATCCCTAACAAGGTGATGGCCACGCCTACAAAATCCCACAGATGCGGGCGAATCCCATCCACACCCCACAACCACAGTATGGCCACCGAAACATAGACGCCGCCATAGGCCGCATAAACCCGGCCCGCTGCGGTTGGATGAAGAGACAGTAGCCAGGCAAACAGCGCCAGGCTGAACGCTGCCGGCAGCAAAACCCATGCGGATGCCGATTTCTTCAGCCAGAGGTATGGAAGATAACAGCCAACTATTTCCGCAATAGCGGTGATGATGAACAAACCGAGCGTGGAAAGTATGGACATACGAAGTTCTCTTGTTAGTGCTGATCCGTTTGGCTGGGCACGGGTTGATCCCGGCAAGCTTCTTCGGTCAGCTCGATTTCAATGGTGGTGTGAGCCAGCGGGTATTGTTCGAGCGCCATGGCTATGGATTGCTTGATGGCACAGTAATTGTCAGGGCCAAAACCGCCGTCGTGATCCGCTACGATATGGGCCGTCAGTACATGCTGTTCACCATCCAGGGACCAGAGGTGCTGGTGATGAATCTCGCTGACACCATCAATAGCAAGTAGCTTGTGCTCAATCTCTTTGTGAAGTGCCTTATCTGGTACCGCCTGGAAAAACAGCTTACCGGTCACCCAAAAATTCCGAATCACATTAAGTAGAATAAACAGAGTGAATCCCACCGATAACAATGGATCGAGAATAGGCCAGTCGGCAAACTGCAATACGATTGAGATAATCAGCACCGCCAGCCAGCCCAGCACATCTTCCAACAGGTGCCAGTTCAATATCTTTTCGTTTAGCGTATCTCCCTTGCTAAGGCGATATGCAGCAATTCCGTTGACGGTAACGCCCAAAATCGCCAGTGCTAACATGCCCTCGGTGACGGGCATCACTGGGTTGGCCAGTCGGGGAATTGCCTCGCTTAATACCCATATCGATCCGGCAATCAGCACCAAACTGTTGATCAAAGCCCCAAACAGCGATAATCGCCGATAGCCATAGGTGAATTCGCTATCGGCGGATTTTTTCCCCAGGCGGTTCAATAGCCAGGCGCTACCGATCGACAGGCTGTCCCCCAAATCATGAACCGCATCGGCCATGATAGCCGTACTGTTAGTTAACCAACCACCAACAAATTCAATAATGGTAAAGATTACGTTCAGGAAGAACGCCATTCCTATCCGGCTGGCGCTCTCATCTTTGAGGTGCGAGTGATCGTGTTGGGCCATTGGTATTCCTTATTGGTGCAACGGGTGATATTAAATCAGGAATTTAGTATTTCTTATGACTTTCTACCTTCGATAATCATTCCCGCCCCATTTAAATAATGTTCTTCTCTCAGTCCAATAAGACGCTCTCTTAGCACGCCTTTTCCACGAGCCCACTTCGCTTCCAGCTTTGCGTTATCCAGGTCTTCAGCAGAATCGATACCGGCATACTGAAGAACGATTCTATAAACTGGATATAGCCATCGTAACAGGCCCTTATCAGGGCGTGATTTCTCAAAATCCATTGTTGCGAATCTTCCGCCGGGCCGCATCAGGTCCGCGATTCGGTTCAGCGACGCCTCCAGATCATAGACAATACCAAGGCACCATATCGCGGTAACGGCATCGACTAGTTCTGTTACCCTGTCAAGGCGCGCGGCATCATCGCAAATGAGTTCAATGTTTCGCCATCCCTCCGTTCGAATGCGTCGTTGTGCCTGCTCCAGCATGCCCTCTGAGTAATCAACCCCAATTATCTTTCCCTGCTTCCCAACCCGCTCAACAAGCAGTGGGAAATTACGACCGGTACCGCAACCAACATCAAGCACGGTGGCTCCGCTAATGTCACCCAGCAAGTTAATCGTATGGCTGCGATACTTCTCAAGCTTCAGGATTCGCCCGAACACGATGTCGGTCAGCCGATCATAGTATCGTGCAGCGCCATCATAGTTTTCTGAGACCTCATCTAATTTCATCGCATTTCCTCCATTCAGCCCGACGAAAAAGTGTCTGGTGGTCGCATTGTTTAATGCCCGCAGTTGTAGTCAGAAAGATCATGTTGATGCACTGGATATTTCTTAGGTATCAAGCATACCTACCCTGACCGCAAAGGTAAGGGCAGGTACAACGTCTATGCCATGTCCCTTAACTTGCCTTTTGAAAACCAGGCAAACAGCACCGGCAATACAAACAGCGTCAAGAACGTAGCGGTTACCAACCCGCCCACGATCACACTGGCCAAAGGCTTTTGGATTTCCGCGCCAACGCCATTGGACAGCAGCATGGGAATCAGACCCAGCGCCGAGGTAATAGCAGTCATCAACACGGGCCTTAGCCTTGAAACCGCTCCATCAAACACCGCATCCGATACTTTCAGGCCGTCCGCAATCCGTTGATTGATGCTTTCCACCATGACAACGCCATTCAGTACAGCGACCCCGAACAGGGTGATGAAGCCCACTGAGCTGGGCACCGACAAATACTGACCGGAAATCCAGAGTGAAAACACCCCGCCAATCACCGCCAGCGGGACATTCACCAGAATCAGCATGGCCTGGCCAACCGAGGCAAAGGCAAAATAAAGCAATAAGGCAATTAATCCCAGCGAAACCGGCACCACCAGTGATAAACGCTTTTGCGCTCGCTGCTGGTTTTCAAACTGGCCACCGATATCGATGGAATAGCCGGTGGGCAGATCCACTTGCTCCGCAATCGCCTGACGAATATCGGCAACCACGCTGCCCATGTCCCGTCCCTGAACATTGGCCTGAATCACCACCCGACGCTGAACGTCATCACGACGTACCTGCGGTGGGCCGGATGTAATACTCACTTCGGCAACGTCGCCAAGACGCACCCAGGCCCCGCTGGGCGCCTGTAACCTCAGGTCGGCAATGGTTTCACGGTCTTTGCGAAACCGCTCGGCCAGTCGCACGTAGATGTCGTATCGCTCGTTGCCATTGATGATCTGACCGGCACTGGCTCCACCCAATCCTTTTCGCACCAGCTCCATCACGTCACCCACGGCCAGACCGTAACGGGACAAGGCCCTTCGATCCGGTTTCACCACCAGTTGAGATTCGCCGGTGATCTGCTCCATCGCCACATCCCGGGCACCTTCGATGTCCTTCACCACGGCCTCAATAGCCTGGCCCTTTTCGGCCAGCACGGCAAGATCGGGACCAAACAGTTTGATGGCCAGCTGCGCTTTGACACCCGAGAGCAACTCGTCCACACGGGTTGCGATGGGTTGCGAGAAGTTGAACAGTAAGCCCGGGTGTTGCTCCAGTTTCTGCTCCATCAATGACTGGAGTTCATAACGGTTGTCTGCACTGGTCCATTCCGGCACCGGCTTAAGGCCAATATAAATCTCGATGTTATTCACTGGCTCAGGATCGCCGCCGATTTCAGCCCGGCCAATGCGCGACAGCGCGTAAGTCACCTCCGGGAACTCCATCAACATGGCCTCCAGCTTGGGGGCCACTTCCAGCGCGGTATCCAGACTGGAAGAAGGTGCCAGGGTGACGCGCAGGTTAATGGTGCCTTCCTCCAGCTCGGGCACGAACTCTGTACCCAGTCGGGGCAAAACCAGCGCGGCCGCCACCACCATAACGGCAGCAACACCCACCACCACTTTGCTGTGCCCCATAGCCCAGGATAAACCTTTACGATAGAGCCTATCGAGCGGCTTCAATACAAAGCTCTCGCGTTGACGCACACCCTTGCGAAAGAGGTAGGTGGCCAGTGCAGGTACGATGATCAAGGCCACTAACACCGCCGAGAGCATAGCCAGCATGATGCTGATGGCCATGGGCTGAAACAGTTTGGCTTCGACACCCTCAAAGCTGAACAGCGGCATGAAGACAACCAGAATAATGGCCGTAGCAAAAAAGATAGGGCGCGCGACTTCCTTACCGGCTTCCTGCAGGCGCAAGGCAATACCATGGCGGTCGTGGCCCACATCAACAGGGTCTTCGTCATCGGAATCCACCCGCGATTGTCTGTGGGTATCATGCTCAGCATCCGGATGCGTCAGATGTTTAAACATATTCTCCACCATCACCACTGAGCCATCTACCAACATACCGATGGCGACCGCGATCCCCCCCAGCGACATCAGATTGGCCGACAACCCAAACCAAGACATCACCATCAGGGCAATGCCAATGGAAATCGGGATAGACATCAACACCAGAAAGGTGGCACGCAGATTCATCAGGAACAGCGCGAGGATGACAACAATAAATACAAACGCCAGCAACAGGGCATTAACTACCGTCTGCACGGCCTTACTGACTAAATCCGCTTGATCATAATAGGCTTCAAATTTCACGCCTGCCGGTAGCGCCTGATTAATCCGTTCGGTGCGGGTTTTAACAGCGTCTATTGTGGCCTTAGTGTTGGCCCCCATGCGCTTGAGCACGATGCCGGACACAATCTCACCAAGATTTTCCACATTGCCGTCGGCATTCTTTCGAGACATGGTCACCGCACCCTGGCGGATTTCACTACCCAATGCCACTTGCGCCACATCGGACACAGTAACCGTGGTGCCATCTACCGTTTTCAACGGTACCTGGCGGATTTGCTCCAATCCCTGTTCACCATGATCCAGCCAGCCGGTACCCCTGATCACCAGTTGCTCCTGGCCCCGGTTCATATACCAGCCGCCAACGTTGGTATTGTTACGCGCCAGCGCCGACATGATGTCATCCTGGGTCAGCTCGTAGGCCAACAGCCGGGAGGGGTTCAGGTTTACCTGGTATTGGCGCACTTCACCGCCGAACGATAGCACATCGGTCACGCCCTCGGCCGGGATCAATAGCAGCTTCACCACCCAGTCGTTCAAACTGCGCAATGCCATGGCATCGAAACCGGCATCGGGTTCGGCCACCAGCAGATACTGATAGACCTGACCCAGGCCGGAAGTATTCGGGCCCATTTCCGGCGTGCCGACGCCATCTGGGATCAGCTCCCTGGCAGCCTGAAGCCGTTCAAAGACCAGTTGCCGGGCAAAATAGATATCCGTGCCTTCTTTAAAGACTACGGTGACGCCGGACAGGCCGGTTTTGGAGATGGAACGCACCTCTTCCACATCCGGCAGGGCGTACATCACAGCCTCGATGGGGTAGGTAATAAGCTGTTCCACCTCTTCGGCAGCCAGCCCCGGTGCTTCGGTATTGACAGATACCTGCACGTTGGTGACATCCGGAAAGGCATCCAGATTCAGTTTGGGAATAATAAAAACGGCACTGACCGTTAATGTGATCAGGGCTATCACCACCAGCAACCGGTTGATGACCGCCCAATCGATAATTCGGTTAAACATGGGGTCTCCTACTGCTTAGTGGTTGTGGGGATCAAAACCGCCCTTGGCGATCTGGGAGGCAACAAAGAAAGCGCCCTGTGTGACAATACGCGCCCCCGGACCGACACCGCTAATTTCACGTAGCGGCCCGAGTGCTCGACCCAACTCCACCTCCACTGGCTGGAACTCGCCGGGTTGGTCTTCCACGAACACCGTCCAATCTCCGTCCGCTCCGCGCATCAGTGCGGTTTCGGGTACCGCTAGCACGGGTCTTTTAGTCTGGAATCGGAAATACACCTCGGCGAACTGGCCCGGGTGCAGGCGATGTTCCGGATTATTGACCAACAGGCGCACGGTACGGGTACGGGTGATGGGATCGATGGTGTGTGCCTCCTGAGTGACCGACGCTTTAACGCGCACATCACCTGTCACGACTTCCGCTGGCGTCCCCTCGCCCAGACTCAGGGACAGATTGGCGGGCAGATGAGCTTCTACCCAGAGCTGCTTTTCATTGGCCAGCGCAATCAAAGGTTCGCCCGCCTCAATCCGTTGCCCCTGCTCGAAAGCATCGCTCAGCACCGCACCGTCGATTTGGGCACGCAAGGTATATTCCCCCAAGGCCAGGGATTGCTGTGACGCTACTAGTGGTTGCAGGTCTGCGGTGGACAGGCCATAGGCTAACAGCGTTGCCCGGGCCGCCTCCAGGTTGGTTTTGGCAGCAATATAACGCTGTTCACCCACGGTTTTGCGCCCAAGCTCCTGTACTCTCTGCCATTCGGGCCAGGCCGTGCGGTAATTGGCCTGTGCTTGCGCCACTGCTTCACTGAACAGAGTAACCAGCGGCTGACCCTGTTCGACGTGATCGCCCAGGGCGACATGGCGGTGCAGCACCACGGAGGGCACCCGGGGCGATACCCGGTAACTGGTGTAACCGTTGGACAGTATCTCCCCGGGTGCGTAAAGCTGATAATCAACCTTTCTGGGAGTCAGTGGGATTACCTGAATATCGGCCAAGGTCATTTGTGCCGGGTCCAGTGACGCGGAAGCAGCTTCTTCGTGACCTCCATGCCCACCATGATTATCGTGCTCACCATGTGCGCCCTCGCTGTGCTCTTCATGCCCGTGTTCTGATTCGGAATTGTGCTCGTCGTGGGCGCTGTGTTCGTCATGATCTTCATCGCCGTGATCTGCGTGGCCGTGCTCGGTGTCAGGCTGATGCGCATCATGCTCTTCATGATTATCGTGTTCGCTATGGGGGGCCGCTGTTGTCGCTTTTTCCTGCCCATGCTCACGCGCATGCTTAGACTCAGATTCTTTGGCGTGGCTTGCGTTAGCGGTCGCAAGCCACGCAATCAAAATGGCTACCAGTGTTTTATTCATGTTTCTCATTCCTGTTTAATTCGTTGACGCTGTCGATGGCTTTGTTGCGCTGATCAGGCGGCCCGATTGCTGAAGTACATCAGTGAGCGCGAGCCGGGTTTGTTTTTCCAGCTCAATGCCTGCCAGCAGGCTTTCGGCGCGTTGATTCAAGGCCAGCAGATAATCAGTGGTGGACAGATCACCCGTGCGCCATTGCCGTTGCAGCAGTTCGGCGCTGTTCTCGACCCGACCCTGAGCCACCGTTTGCCAGCGGCGGTATTGTTGTTCATAGCGCTGCCAGGCCGCGTGGGCGGCACTCCAGTCGAAACGTTGTTTGCGGTAAGTAGATTGGAATCGAGCTTCAGCCTCCAGTGCTGCCTGCTCGGCGGCACGAGTCTCTGCGCTGAAATTGTTGCGCACATTCAGCGGGATGGAGAGCGTTAGCCCCACAACGCTTTCGCCTTCATCACGACCGGCATTGAGCCCTACCGTGGGCTCCGCCCGAGCAGTGCGCCTTGCCACTTTGGCTTCTTCCTTAAGCGACTGCCAGCGGGCATGGGCACTGGCAATGGCCGGGTGCTTCAGCAGCTCCTGATCTGTCGTCGAGTCGGGCTGAGAAGGCCAGAAGCTATCGGGGACTGCACCCCTTTCCGGGGACCATTCCGGGAGCAACTCATGAACTTTGCTCTCTGCTTTTTGCAACGTCGCTTCTACCTCCGCGACCTGGGCCAACAGTTGCGACAGGGACAGAAAGGTGAGTTCGGCATCAATGCTGCCCAGATCACCTGCCCGCTGCCGCTTCTCCAACAGTCCGAGCAAGGTGTTAAGTTGCTGCTGTTGCGATTGTGCAATAGACGCAGCGCGCTTGGCGGCATCCCACTCCACCAGGGCAGCAATTGCCTGGGCAGTGTGGTTTAGCACCTGTTGCTGATATTGTGCTTGGGCGGCAATTCGCATAAAGCCCGATTGATGCTGCCGTGCGCCGCGTCTGTCCCACCAGTCAATGGTCTGTTGAACGCCAACTTGATAGTTGTCTTCCTCGCCGCTGCGTTCCAGCTCGGTGGAAAGTTCCGGATTGTAGAGTGGCTGCTCTGCTGCTTCGGCGCTGGCGTTAGAACCCAGCAATTGCTCGCGGGCAGCGCGCACATCGGGGTGTTGTTGAACCTGGGATGCCAACCAGGTGTTCCAACTGGAGACTTCCGCATATCCAAGCACGGGCAGGAAAAGCACAGCCATGCCCAGTAAAGCCCGTCCGGGCCAGTAACTTCGTTTCATCATGATGCTCCTGAAATTCAGCGTGCAACGGTTTGATCGTGCACCGGATTCTGTGGTTTTTGGGGTTCATCCCGGTGAAAGGCCACCTTTATCCGCGCATCCGCCGGCAGCGGGGGGAACTTCGCAGAAAATCGCACGCCACCTTTTTGGGATGCTCGCTTGGTAAGAAGACGCGGCGAGTAATCGGTGGTTGTTTCCGCGATCAAGGTGTTATCAGCGGACCAGGCGGCAATATCCACATGACCGTGAGGGAGGCCGTATCGAGTCGACGCATTCAGTCGCCCTGAGACGGTTAACTCCGTGCCGATATGGTTCACGAGAACCTGGCGAAAGTGCCAGCGTTGATTGTCGGTGTTGACGATCTCAATTTCAGGCAAGAGATTCCCTGCCTGAGCCGCATTGATGTACGTAAGGCTCAAGGCGAGCCCAATAATGATAGGTTTCATGGTGTTTCACCCTAAAATTAACTACCTTGTTCCGCTGTAACCAACGGCTACAGCGCCTGATGACATGCTTTTACAGCACCATCAGGCGATCGGAGGGCGAAATAGCGTCGGGGGAATACCCATGGTGAGGTTGGCGCGGTAGGGAACTTTCTGGTGACCTGAAAACAAAGCGGTCAGCTGTGAAGCTGCTACGGCTAAAACCATGGAGCCATGGCCGTGGCAATGGCAGCAATGGTGGCAGTCGTACAAAGGCTGGCCCGATTTTTCGGATGCCTGTTTGCTGAGCTGCTTGTCGCTTTCGGTATCACCGGGCTGATGTGAATGTTCGAATTCCAGGTGTTCTGTCCCGGTTTGATGAAGCTGGTGAGCGTCCGCCATGGCGACCACTGACTGCAGCGCAATCAGGGTGATCAATAGGTATGAAATGGCGCGGCGGATCATGAGTCGGGCTGGCTTCTTCTCGTTAAGGGTTTCGGTTTTAAGTACAGCGAGCCATAGACTATCAAATTTTCGCGAAGTTCCATAGCCTTCTATCATCGCTCGCTTCAGCGCGCTTAACTCTATTGAATATGGCATATATCCTTTAACATCAACCAGCTAAGGATGATCAACAAATACTTTTACATCGCCTTTCTCGTCAAATGAGAATACTTTGTAGGGTTCCTTTTTATCGCCCCTTTCCATGCCCGGTGTACCTATGGGCATTCCCGGAACCGCGATTCCCTTGACATCGGGCCTGAAAAGCAACAGTCGTTTGATGTCACGATGGGTTATGTGCCCCTCGACGATATAGTTATCAATCACCGCTGTATGGCATGCAGAGAGTTCCAGGGGCACGCCCAGCTTTCGTTTGATTTCGTAGACATCGCGAACATTGTGTTGATTAACCTCATAACCATAATCTTCCAGATACTCTACCCATTTTACGCAACAGCCGCATTCAGGGTTTTTATAGACCGTGATCTTTTTGGGCAAAAGGTCACTTGCACTCGCATTGGTGAGGTAAAAGCAGCAAATGAATAGTAGTGTATAGATAAACTTCATGTGGTTTTCTCTCCAAAGATAATGAGCAGGTTCAAGAGGTTCTGACTTCTTTCGTTATAGAAGCAAGCAGAACGCCCGCACCACATACAATGGCAATATCAGCGACATTAAATGCAGGCCAATGATGGCTCTTCCAATAGATATCCAGGAAATCTACGACCGCCCCTCGGAATAAGCGGTCGAACAAGTTTCCTAAAGCACCGCCAAGAATGAATGAATATCCAAGGGTCTCTGTTCGAGCCGTTGATCGTTGAATAGCAAACACCAGCCAGCACGAAATTCCGATTGCCAAGCTAATAAAGAAATAGCGCTGCCAACCACCCGCATTGGCTAAGAAGCTGAAAGCGGCACCTTTGTTATGCCGGTGCACCAGGTTAAACATTTCGGTAATGGGTACCGCTTCGCCCAGAACAAGCATTTTTTCAACCCAATACTTTGTTATTTGATCAAGCAACAGCAAAGACACAGCAACTATATGCCAAACCCATACACCGCCTGATTTTTTATTGTTCATGGAGCACTCCAGTCAGGCTTTTAAACGGAGAATAATACGGGCACCGTTTAACACAATCAGCCCAATCAACAACCCAATCACCAAGTCAGGATAGGGTGAACCTGTCCAGGCAACTAAAGCCCCCGCGAGAATAACACCAGTATTGGCGATTACATCATTGGCCGAGAAGATCCAACTTGCTTTCATATGGGCACCACCGTCCTTGTTTTTGCCGATCAGTATCAGACAGTAGACGTTTGCCGCTAAAGCAATCAATCCGAAGCTCATCATCAACGTAGATACCGGCTCACTGCCAAACCAGAAACGTCTTCCCACTTCCAATAACGCACCAAAGGCCAGCAGCATTTGCAACCAACCCGAGAAATGGGCGGCGCGCACTTTCAAGAAGCTGCTGCGACCAACGGCATAAAGGGCCAGTCCATACACGGCGGCATCCGCGAACATATCCAGTGAGTCGGCGATCAGGCCGGTAGACTGCGCTACCCAACCAACTGAAAACTCCACCACAAACATCAAGGCATTGATCGCCAACAATATTTTGAGCACCGCGGCATCCTTCTTTTCCATATCAGATGCTGAGGCATGAGCTTGAGATAGCGCTTCGTTATCGATCTTTTGTGAAGATATTAATGTGGCGCCCAGACCCAACGATTCTAGCGCGGTGATAATCTCCTCAACCGCATTGCTATGAAATACCCGAACCTGGCGTGCAGGAATGTCAAACTCCAGCGCAATGGATTGCTGAACTGCGTCAAGCGCCAGGCGAATCATGCGCTCTTCGGAGGCGCAATCCATTTTAGGAACTGAAAACTCGGAGATATAACCCCCTGATTCTATTGAGGGTTTTTCTTCGGTTGTAGTCAACTTGTTGTCAGTTATGACCGTCACATCGGACCCGCAACAATTTTTTTCGGTCATTTCAAAGCCTTCTGGTATCTCTCAATGGATATAATGTAAACTCTATAGCCACTATAGAGTCAAGATCGACAGGATGCAGAATGAAAATCGGTGAACTAGCAAAACTAACGGATTGTTCCATCCAAGCTATTCGCTACTACGAAAAAGAAGGCCTGATTGCATCAAGTGCACGCAGTGGAGGGAATTTTCGCCTCTACAATCAGGCCGCAGTCCAAAGACTGCTGTTTATCAAGCATTGCCGCAGTTTGAATCTGCCACTCTGTGATATTCGACAACTATTACAGCTCCAAGACACGCCTTCGGCCCAATGCGATCAGGTCAATCAGATGATTGGGCGCCATTTGGAGGAAGTGAAGAGGCGTATCGCCGAACTCGAATCACTGCGACTCCAGCTTCAGGCATTGCAGCATGCCTGTACTGAGGATCGAACTGTCGATCAGTGTGGAATTTTGCAAAACCTGTCCAACCACTAAGTCCCAACTATCCGGTGCGTGGATAGCATAGAGTAAGGTTTAGTATCCAGGATCAAACCAGCCGCACGGTATACATGGTGGTTTGCGCGGTTTTCGCCAGTTGCGAGATCGTTAATGGAAATTCAAGCGCTTGCCCATCGGCCTCCATAAAGGCAACAAAATCGGGGATCACTTCAAAAGGATGCGAGATGCCAGTTTCCTTTTGGTTACATGCTCGTGTGTTCTGGTTTGCCATCAGAATAACGTCTCTGTTCATGTGGTTCCGCCAGACCACGGGTTGTAATCTGCTTGGTATCTACGGAACGGCAAATTGGTACCCTTGCAGCACCTCACAACCTATATAGCTGTTTCGGTCGCTGGCCGCCGGTGGGGACGCTCCCATAGCGTGTTCATTCACCCGGCGCAACAGGAGAGTTCTTTGACATCCTTATTAAAGGTCTGAGCACAGAGTTTCAAACTTTCGACCATCGTCAGGTAAGGGAACAATTGATCGGCCAGCTCGGTTACCGTCATGTGGTTACGGATTGCCAAGGCTGCGCTCTGGATCAGTTCTCCTCCTTCGTGGGCCAGAATTTGTGCTCCGATCAGGCATCCACTGGCCTTTTCTACAACAAGCTTAATAAATCCGTCGGTTTCAAAGTTTGCCAAGGCGCGGGGCACGTTTTCCATGTCCAGCACACGACTGTCGGTTGCAATGCCTTGGGCGTTGGCTTGCTGTTCCGTCAGGCCGACGGTAGCCACCTGGGGATCGGTAAAGATCACTGCCGGCATGGTGGACAGATCCAGTCTGGCTTCTCCGCCCATCATATTGGTGCCGGCACGGCTACCTGCTGCCGCGGCGACATACACGAACTGGGGCATATTGGAGCAGTCACCAGCCGCATAAATGCCCGGAACATTCGTTTCCATGCGCTCATTGACGATGACTTCGCCATTTTGCTCCGTCTTGACGCCAACCACTTCCAGATTCAGCTTCTCGGTATTGGCGTGACGCCCAGTGCTGATCAACAGTTTGTCGCCGTGCAAGGTGTTGGCCCCGGTGTTCAAAGAATGGGTTTCCAGGGTGAACTGCCGCCCATCGTGGGAAACTTGTGTCACCTGGGTGTGATTGAGGACACGTATACCTTCTTTCTCGAAGCATTCGGCCAGCTTTTCTCCCAGCAGGGGATCTTCCCGGTACAAAAGGGTGTGGCGTGCCAGCACAGTCACTTCGCTACCCAAACGGCGATAGGCCTGGGCTATTTCCAGGGCAACCACGGAGGAGCCGATCACCACCAGGTGTTGTGGCAGTTGCTTGGCAAACAGCGCCTCATCGGATGTCCAGTAAGGCATTCTCTGTGAAGACGCGGGGGCCAATCCGTCAATGGGGGGAATGGTTGGCGTTGAACCGGTGGCAATCAGAATCTTGTCGGCATGGAGGTCCTGTTCGGTGCCGTCGTCTTTGCTGACGATCAATGTGTTTGCATCTTTAAATCGTGCATATCCCTTCACTAGGTGGAGTGCCGGGTTGGCATCGAGAATATTCTGGTATTTGGCTGCACGCAGCTCCTCGACGCGCGCGGTTTGCTGCTCAGTCAACAAGGCGCGACTCAGTTGAGGCGAATGGTTTTCCAGCCCCACAAAGGGATTGTGGCGTTGCTGCTGGGCCAGTTGTGCGGCCCGGATCAGAATCTTGGAGGGTACACAGCCGACATTGACGCAGCAGCCGCCAATGACATCAGCACCTTCGATCAGGGTGACTTTGGCACCCCTTTCGGCGGCCTTGATGGCACAGGCAAAGGCAGCGGAGCCACTGCCGATAATCACCACCTGTTGAGACCGGTTACCTCCTGTATCACTAGTAGTTGTGTTTTCACCATAGGCGCTCGGTGACGTATTTTCTTTAGCCGTATACCCCAGCGCCTCAATAGCGCCGACGAGATCGGCTACGCTGACGCCAGCATTTGCAGTGATCGCTGCGTTGGCGTTTTTATAAGAGACTTCAACGTTGATCACGCCTTCGATCGCATCGAGCGCTTCTTTAACGTGACCGACGCAGCTTGGGCAGGTCATCCCTTGTATCGATAGTAGGATCATGCTTGTTCCTCAACAGTAAGTCGGTTTTATCTAGTGGTGTTAAACAGCACAACTGTCGTCATCACAGCGCTTATTCGCGGGTGAAAAAACATCCCAAAGCGATACAACAACCATCAGACCTAACGCTGAATAGGTGACGTAACTGCTCCAGCCATATTGGAACCAGGGATAAAGGGATAGCAGTAGCAATATCGGACCGATCATACCGAGCGCACTGCGGTGCCATTGCCTGTGGCTTAACCAGCTAAGTCCATTGAGCACCAGAGTGACCCATGCAAACAGCGGCAAAAGCGTGTTAATGAACAGACCTTCCCACTGACTGAGAAAGCCCAGTCCTACCGCAGCGCCGAGACTGGCTATGGCCGGGAAGCACATGGCGCAACCCATGGCAGAAACCAGCGCGCCCAATGAGCCAAGTTTATCGCCGACGCGTGTCACCAATCGCATTAGCATTTCCATAATGAACACCTTCTGTCGCCACTCTGGCCGTTATCATTGTTCATCGTTTTCCCCGCCATCTTTATGGCCAGTATTACAACGGGTCGTATTTTGTTGTGATGGCTGTTTACGAAAAGCGGCGTAACCGGCTATGCCCAGAAACATGATCAATGCCGGAAACAGCACGCAATCCAGGTAACCTGTCAACGCCGACAGGCCAACCGTACCCAGCAAAATGACCAAAACCGGGGTGAAGCAACACAAGGCCACAATGATTGAACCGATAACCCCGGTGCGCAGAAGCTTGGCGTTATCCATGGCCACTTTACTCTTTAACCCTGGACGGATAACCTGCGTTGGTGGTGGCTTCGGTCAATGCTTTTACTGAGGTTTTTTCGTCATCGAACGTGACAACAGCCAGCTTGTTCTCAAAGGTGACTTCGGCGCTACTGACACCATCAACATTTTGTAAGGCCTTTTTGACTGTAAACGGACAGGTCACACAGTTCATGGTTGGCACTTCCAGTGTGACGGTTTGCTCTTTGGCAAATGCAGTCAGGCTAAGTAAGGTCAAAAAGAGCAATAGTGTGATTTTTTTCATCGTTTTCTCCGAGTATTCAAGGCTTAAAAGAGTTGTCATGCGAACCAGATGATCCAGTAATTACTGGTGATGAGCACCAGTGCGGTTAGCGCAGCGACCCAGAAAATCACCTGACGGCGCCTGCGTACTCGTGGTACGGCGCAGGCGGTGCCGGGCTCACAGGTTTCGATGGGGCGATAGATTTTCCAGCCGGAAAAACCAAATAAAGCCAATACCAGCAGGATAAATATGGGGCGGTACGGTTCTAACAGAGTCAGATTGCCAATCCAGGAACCACTGATACCGAGCAGCAGCAAGACGAAGGGCCCGGCGCAGCAAAGGCCCGCGCCGATGGCGGCGATAACACCGCCGATAATGGGCAGATTGGATTCTTTCTGGGACACGGCTTACTCCTCTGATGTATGTGATGGGAGTAAGTGTAAAGGCCGTACCAGAGTACGGTGTCAAGCAAGAAATCAGGGGGCATTGTTGTCGTCCGGTTGAAGGGACTCGATGATGGGACAATGGGTCTGGTCCAGATTGACGGCGCACTGGTTCAGCAGATCATCGAGGACGATTTCCAGACGCCGCAGATCGGCCAGCTTGGCGCGTACGCTGGCAAGTTTCTGAGCTGCCATGCCCTGAACTTCCCGACAGGGTGATTCTCCGAGTTCAAGCAGATTAGCGATCTCCTCCAGGGTAAACCCCAATTCCTGGGCGCGTTTGATAAATAAGATCCGGGCCAGGGTTGCCCTAGAATAAGTGCGGTAACCCTCGGTTGGTTTGGGTGGTTGTGCGATCAACCCGCGGCGTTCGTAGTAGCGGATGGTTTCAACATTAACACTTGCTGCTTCAGCCAATTGGCCGATGGTGTAGTTCTCGTTCATGACCAAAGTGCTCCCAGTGGTACGGCATAGAGATTTTCACCAAAAGCCGTTGTATGATCGCCATCGTAGAGCAAGATACCCATTTTGAAGCGCTCACCGGCCACACTTTGAAAACGTTTCAAGCCGGTAAAATCTTTGGCACTCAACGTCGCAGCTGCTTTGACTTCGATCGCGAAACAGTCGCCTATGGCGTTTTCGATGATCACATCGACCTCCACTTTATCCTTGTCCCGGTAGTGATAGAAACTCAACGGTTCTTCGATCCATACTGCCTGTTTTCGCAGTTCGTTGTAGACAAAGGATTCCAGCACCAACCCAAAATCACCGGGCTGCTTCAGCAGGCGTTCCCGGTTCAGGCCACGAACAGCGCACATCATGCCGGTATCAATGGAATGCAGTTTGGGCGTTTTCACCAACCGTTTGTATTCGTTGGAATGCCAGGCCGGCAATTGCTCCACCAGAAACAACTGCTCCAGCAACGCCATGTATTTTTTAATGGTCAGTCGATCCAGCCCAAGTTTAGCGCCCAGTTCGGTCAGGTTAACCAGTTTTCCTGCATAAAAGGCGGTGAGTTTGAGTAACTTGGCCATCAAATCGGGGTGATCGATATGGGTCAGATCGCGGATATCCCGCTGGATCAATGTACTGACGTACTGTTGATACCAAGCGGTGCTTCGCCGCTCATTGGCACGTTGCAGAGGCTCGGGGAAACACCCCGTAATCAACCGTTGCAGTAGATGATCCCGCACACGAATGTCCTGAGCCGAAGGCGCTTCCTGGTTCAGTAGTTTGCTTAAAAAGCTGGGGGGTCGTCCATGGATCTCACATTCGGAAAGCGTTGTCAGGCGAACCGACTCCATCCGGCCGGCCAGGGAATCCGATAGCCGGGGCAATAACAAGGCATTGGCAGAACCCGTCAGGAGAAAGCGACCTGCCGTGCGTTGTTCATCCACAGCCTGCTTTATGGAGACGAACAGTTCAGGCAGGCGCTGAACCTCATCGAGCGCAATTCGTTTCGGTGGCAGATTACGGATGAACCCGACGGGATCAGCTTGTGCAATTTCGAATTGGGCCTGATCGTCCAGGGTAATGTATTCCCAGTTTTCAGCGCCCATCTCACCAATCAACGCCTTCACCAGAGTGGTTTTACCGACTTGGCGAGGCCCCATCACAAAGACCACCGGGGTGTCGCTTAGCGCTTCTTTGACATTGATTTCAGAATAACGTGGGTACATAAAATAAGCGCTCGGCTAATTGATTGTTGTAATTCGTCTATTCGTTATTTTAATATCGTCTATTCGTGAATACAATGCCGTCTAATTGTTAGATACGACAATGGCGTCTCACGAATATAAAAACATCAATAAAAACAACGCTATAGGAGTAGTTGGCGTAACTAAGCCCAAGTGAGAGCCCATGACAGCCAAAGAGCAGTTCTTAACCAGCCAGCAGCGATACCAACCGTTAATGCTGCCACAACGATTTTCCGACGAAGAAATGGTTCGCGATTGGACGCTGAGCCGACGCGATTGCCAGGTGGTCAACAAGTACCGTAAGCAATACCGTCTGGGATTTGCTATCCAACTGTGCGCCATGCGTCTCTATGGCCGGTTTCTTAACCAACTCCATGATCTATCCCCCCGGGTAATCAGCTACCTGAGCAGTCAACTCGACCTCCCGCCCACGCTAACCGTGGACGTGCCCGAACGGGAGGCGACACTATTGGAGCATCGGAACAACATCCTCAAGTATCTGGGCTTTCAACGGTTTGATGACACAGTGGAAGCCGACCTGGATCGCTGGATAGAGGAACACGCCCGTCAGGGGCTGCTGCCGGATGAACTTTTTCACCGGGCAGAATGTTACCTGTTGTTGAACCGTATTATGTTGCCCGGACCCTCGACCATCGAACGGCAGATCATCCGTGTTTGTAACCAGGTCCACACTCAGCTTTTTGAGCAGGTGTTTGATCAGATGTCCCCTGAACTGCGCGGTGCCATCGACGATCTGTTGCAAACCACGGACGGTAATCAACGAACCTACTTCAACCAACTCAAAGAGTATCCACCGGCCGCCAAAATCTCATCGCTGAAACGCTATTTGGAGCGCTATGACAATCTGGTGGCCACCGGCATTAATGAATTCGAGGAAAAGGTCATTGATACCGCTTTTCTTCACTACCTGTATCGACTGACCAAGCGCTACAGTGCCAAGGACATGAAACGCTTCAAAGACCACAAGCGCTATGCCCTGATGGTGTGCTTCCTGTTAGAATCCCGCAAGATCCTGCTGGATAACCTGGTCAAAATGCACGATCAGTACATGACGGAACTGTGCCGACAAACCAGAAACAGCCACGACAAAAAGCACAAGGAATTCCGCAAACGCCAGAAGAAAGCTATCGACGCCGTGCTCGATACCACGCATGTTTTGCTGGAATGGCCGGATGAACAGCCGTTGTACAAGAATGACTTATGGCAGCGTATTGACGAGAAACACTTGCTGGCCTCCATTGAGGATCTGCACATTTTTAAACGCCTGGAAGAACGCGGCTATTGCGATTTGTTGCTGACCCGTTACCCCAGTTTACGAAAGTATTTTTCCGACTTTATACGGTTACCGTTTGAAGTGGCGAAAGGTTCTGGGCCACTGATAAAAGCCATCCAGTTCGTCCGGCAGTTGGATGACGGCGATCTGAAAAAACTGCCGGAGAATACACCGACTGCGTTCATTCCCCGCGAGCTGCGTCGCAGCCTTAAAGATCAAACCGGCAACATCAATCGCAATGTTTGGGAAATGGGTCTTGCTCTCGCGATGAAAGATGCGTTGCGTTCCGGCGATTTGTATTTGCCACAGAGCAAACAGCATGTGTCGTTCTGGGATCTGACCTTGAACGAGCCCAACTGGGATGAAACCAAACACACTGTCTATACCGAGCTACAGCAGCCTTTGCCGCACGAAGTGCGTTCCGCCATTTCAACCCAGTTCCACGAAGCGGTGTCAGCAGCGCAAAAGCGTTTTGGACTGGATAATTTCGCCGAGATACACAATGGCCGGCTGAAACTCAAGCGTGACGACAAGCTGGACGTACCGGATAAAGTCAACCAACTGCAAAAGGTGATCGATGCGCATATGCCCAGCATACGCATCGAGCAACTGCTGATGGAGGTGGATCAAATGACGCATTACAGTCGTCACTTTGTCCCTATCCAGCATCACCAGTCACGGCCCAAAAACTTTTACAAAAGCCTGATGGCTGCCATTATTTCACAAGCCACAAACCTGGGCGTCGTGTCCATGAGTAACAGCGTCAATGGCGTTACTGTCGATATGCTAAGGCATATCCTGCAATACTATATTCGCGAAGAAACCCTGATCAACGCCAGTGCTGAAATTGTGAATCAACACCATGAGCTGCCGTTGAGTGCGGTGTATGGCTCCGGTACATTGTCCTCTTCAGATGCGCAACGCTTTAAAATCCGCGCCGACAGCCTGTTGGCTTCATACTATCCCCGCTATTACGGCTACTATGAAAAAGCCATCGGGATCTACACCCACGTATCCGATCAATATTCAGTGTTCAGCACCAAGATCATTTCCTGTAGCCCTCGTGAAGCCCTGTATGTTCTGGACGGTCTGCTGGAAAACAACACGATTCTGAAAATCCGAGAGCACACCACCGATACGCATGGGTATACTGAAATCGTCTTCGCCCTCTGTCATTTGCTCGGCTTCTACTTTATGCCACGTATTCGGGATCTGAAGGATCAGCAGCTATACCGTATCGACAAATCCGTCGATTACGGTGACCTCAACCATTTACTCACGAAAACAGCTGATCTGTCGATCATTGAGGAGCAATGGGAATACATGATGCGGGTGGTCATTTCTCTGAAGCAGAAAACTGCGCCAGCACACGTCATCGTTCAACGGTTGACCAACAGTTCACCCTCCGATCGCCTCACCAAGGCCTTTACCAACCTGGGCCGGATCATCAAGACCGAATACATTCTGCGGTACCTGACTGACAAAGAACTGCGCCAAACTGTCCAGCGGCAACTGAACAAAGGGGAATACCGGCACAAACTGCCGCGCTGGATATTCTTTGCGGACCAGGGGGAATTCACCACAGGGGACTATGAGGAAATCATGAATAAGGCCAGCAGCCTCAGCTTTCTATCCAATGCCATTCTGTACTGGAACACGATCAAGATAAATGACGTGGTTGAGCAGCTCCGGCAGCAGGGGGAGGATATCGACGACGAGACCTTATCCCATATCTCGTTACTGCCCTATAAGCATGTGTTGCCCAATGGTACGTATTTTATTGAAGATGAGGGGGAGGGGTAATTATTCGGAAACCTACGGTTACGCGGAGAGCCTAGGAGTCAAAACCGTAGGTTTTCGTTCAAATGCCCCCGCTGGTCCATTCTGGATTTTTCAAAAATCGAATCAGGCAAGCTCACCATTGTAAAAGAAGCCTTTCAGCCGGTTGAGGTGATCGACGCAGTTGCCCATTTGTTCAACCTGCGTCTGGCGGAGCAGGGCCATCAGGTGGAACTGGTGACCTTTACGGATCCGGCGTTGCCACCCAGGTCGCTGGGGGATAAATCCCGTCTGCAACAGGTACTGACCAACCTGGTGGGGAATGCGGTGAAGTTTACTGAAAGCGGTCATGTTTTGCTGGGTGTTAACAGAGTTTACGGGAGCGATACTTCTGGTTATGGCGATGACGATGGCGAGGGCGATAGGGAGGGCGAGGGATATGGCGATGGTGTACGGCTACGCTTTTTCGTGGAAGACACCGGTATTGGCATGAAACCGGAATACCTGGCCGATTTATTTGAACCCTTCACCCAGGCGGATACCAGTATCAGCCAGCGATATGGCGGCACCGGTCTGGGTATGACCATTTCACGACAGCTCACGGAACTGATGGGTGGCAGCATCCGGGCAGACAGCGATTATGGCAAGGGAACCCGTTTTGAAGTGGAACTGACATTGCCACTGGCAAACGCAGATATAGAAGAACAGGAAAAGCATGCCGCGAGAACTACGACCATTCCCGACGAACTCAGATCCCGCAAGGTATTGCTGATTGATGACTCCGAAGCGGCTTCCTGTACGCTGGAGACTTATCTGAACCATCTTGGCCTTCAGGTGAACCGTGCAGGTACGATGTGCGAAGCGCTGGCCGCATTGGAAGCCGAAGACAGTGGCTTTGATCTGGTGTTGCTTGACTGGGATCTGGCCGGGGGCGATAGCCTGGAATTATTGAGGCACATCAAGGTGAACAATGATGTGCAAGGCAACGTTATTTTTATGAATTCGGTAACCGGCAACATGACAGAAGAACACCTGTTCAATGCCGGTGCGGATGGTGTTCTGGTCAAACCGGTAAGCCTTGATCAGTTACGGCAGGCGGTATCAGCGGTGTTCGGGTATGGCGGTAATTCTGCCGGAGATACGATCCGGTCACCGGCTGCTGTAGCGCGTAATCAGTTTCAGGGTTGCAGGGTGTTGCTGGCGGAAGACAACCTGATAAACCAGGAAATTGCATTAGCCATGCTGAGAAGGCTGGGCATAACCGCAGATGCCGTTGATGATGGCAAAAAAGCGGTCGCTGCCGTAGAGCAGAACGAATACGACGCGGTGTTTATGGATATCGAAATGCCCGTTATGAACGGCTATGAGGCCACAAGGCTGATCAGATCCCATCGCCGTTTTCGGAATCTGCCCATTATTGCAATGACTGCCCACGCCATGGTGGGGGCCGAGCAGGAAGGGCTGGACGCGGGAATGAGTGCTTACCTGACCAAGCCCATCTCTCTGGATAAACTGGGTCATACGCTGGGTTTACAACTGGAGAGCAGGGGCGTTTTTCCTGAACTGGATAATACAATTGCTGACGGGAGCACAACACTCGCCCATGAGCCACATGCCGGTGCCGGCGCTGATACCGTTGGCGGACTGGAACAACTGATCAATCTTCGGCAGCTCATGGATGAAACCGGTATTGATCTGAATACGATCCAGGAAATTCTCAGGGTGTTTTATGTGAACAACAGCAACATGGCCGGTAAAATCCGGGCCACAGTTAAAGAGGGCGACACAGAGGCTGTACGGGCTCTGAGCCATGGCCTGAAAGGCAGCTCTGCCAATATCGGTGCGTTCAGCCTGATGAGGCACGCAGAAGCGCTGGAAGCAGCCTGTATCAGCAACGAATCCATGGCACGACTGAACGAGTGTGCGACGCTGTTAATCCAGGAGCTTGAAAAACTGCTTGCCGCCTTGCGGAAACTACCTGATGACAGGGGGGTACGCAACGCGCTGACGGCGGTGGACCCGGTTGATTCAGAAAACCTGTACCAGGTATCCGGACAGCTGGTTCAGGCGTTGGAAGATTGCGAGCCTTCCAAAGTGAAAAAATATTTTACCGAAGTTATAGCCGTGCTGGGCACCCGCAAAACCCGGCGGCTGAAAAACCTTATTGATAATTTCGATTACCTGGCGGCAGCGAAAGAACTACATCTTTTGTTGGCAGAGGTCTCTTCTGATTACAAACCGAAACATAAACCTGCCCTTTAATCATCAATTGATTCAATTATTCTGTTCTTGTAGCTTGCTACCATTTTACGAATAAGTAAAAAATCAGGCCCGGTTGTGTGGCTTTTCCTGCAGGCTAAGGATAATAAAAATATGATGATCACTTACCCGTCTTTTGGTTTGTTTTTCAGGGTTTTGTTTGCTTCTTTCGGGTTAGTTCTTTTGGCTGGGTGCGGCGGCAATCAGGCGGGTCTTGCTGCTCACAAATTTGAAGGTACATGGGACAGGCTTCCTGACTTTACCTCTTTGTCGCCAGTTTACTCCACGGTAGTGGACTCTGTCGGTACACACAATATAGGCAGCGATAATTACGGACTGGTACTTAACGGAGTCATTAAACTGAATGCCGCCGGTAGCTACCGGTTTCACCTTACCTCCGATGACGGCTCACGTTTGATCCTGAACGGTGAGTTGATTGCCGATAACGATGGCGCCCACGGCGAGCGCACAGTGGTGTCCGAACCCCTGCAACTTCAGGCGGGCGACCATCAGTTGCGGATAGAGTATTTTCAGGTTACCGGAGGTCAGTCATTATCTCTTGCAGTGCAACAGGATGGCGGCAACGTTCTGCCATTCAGCACAGAACAACTGTTCCATAACAATAATCATAACAACCCCAATGAAGGTGCCCTGGAAGATGACGGTGGTGATACAGCATTCCCGAACAGCACCAACAGCCTGAGTCAGGGCGAGCGCATGCTGAATGATGATTATCTGGAATCGGATAATGGTGATTACCGCTTTTATCTGCAGGGCGACGGTAATCTGGTGCTGCGCAACTGGAACACCCGCGAAGCGCTCTGGTCGTCTGGCACTAATGGCCAGGGTGGCACCCGTTTGCAATTACAAAGCGACAGTAACCTGGTGCTTTATACCGACGGCGGCAGCGCTCTCTGGGCCAGTAACACCGTGGGTTCTGGCGCCGAATATCTGATTCTGCAAAACGATGGCAACCTGGTGCTGAAAACAGGTTCCCATAGTGCCGTGTGGAGCACTGACACCGGTGACAGCGCCGGCGGTGGGTCAGGTGGCGACGATGACGACGGGGGCGGCAATGACGGGGGCGATGGCGGTGGTGGCTCCGGTGGTGGCGGTACCGGGGACGGTGAGGCCGATAGCACCGGCCGTTTTTCTACGCCTTCTGCCGCGCTTTATTCGCTGAACAATGAAAGGCAAAGAGGTTTTCCGCAAATCATTGATACCGGATTCGGTGGTAATGGGCACTCCGAAACCTGGGATGGTCGTATTTTTGTGCGTACCCGCACTCAGGGCTGGTTTGCCAGTACCTTCCGACCCGAACGCATTGTGCGTAATAACGACGGTACGGTGGATTTTCGTCAGGGCGCCTTTGGCAACAGTGTGCTGCTGGAAGCCAGAGACGATGCTCCGGATATGCAGCTGAACTGGCTGGCCATTGTGCCCGATCCCTCTGTTAGTGGAGAGAATCCCTACCCCTCAAACAGTGGCGGGAGCTATGCATTCAATGGCAGTTATCGTACCTACAAGGCGCTTGTCTATCACACGTCAAAACGTAATGGCGACAATGACCAGATGGGATTCCGCCGCGCCACCTTTATTGTCAGTAACGGCAACACTGCCAATGCGCAGGTGGTGTCGGCTGATTTTACCAGTGGTTTCCAGAAGCTTCGTTTGCAGAGTGGCGCTGATTTCCGTTGCATCGAGCCCTCTGCCACCATTGATGGCCGGTTGATCATCTGTCAGGGCCACCCTGATAACAATGGCCGGATTGATAACCTGGTTTACAGCTGGAATCCGGTGGCTGGTGCCACCACTGGCTGGCGTTCACCAAAATCCATTGCCAACATGTACTGGGATGATCGAAATGCCAACGTTGCCGGAATGCCTTTTTACGTGCGTTATCCCATGGCGGAACGCCCACTGTTAGACGCAACGGGCAACGACTTTAATCGTAATGAGCTGGTTAAAGGGGCTTACCCCTGGATAAGCCGTGATGGCTCGGAACTCTTTTATCAGGCATCCAACGACGGAACATCCGGAAGAAGAACGGGCACCAGCGTAGTGGGCCGTTGGACCGGCTGGATAGTACGCCATATTGATGGTCCAATAAACCGCAACCGTCGGGATAACAATAACTTTCCTTCCACCGGGCGGCGTTTGTTTATTTCTTCCCCCGGGGCCTTCACCACCATGTGGGCGCCCTACAAGGATGTTGCTGATCTGAAAATCCCTTATTCACTACACGGGCCCGTGTATCCTATTTTTGGTTCCAATTCACAGGACTACAATGAAGTGGGATTTGACGACTATCTGGATGGCAACTTTGTGCTGTACTACGGCATGAATGAACAGCTTGATCGGGCAGGGCGCTTCCAGACAAATCGCACCAATGATACTTCCGGCCACTTCAACAATGGCACCCTTGTGGGAGCCCGTTTTCCTATTGAATATAACGGCGTTGATGAAATCGTTGGTCGCTATGGCCAGGCTATTTACTTTCAGGGTGGAAACTACATTAACGTTGCCAAAAATGACGGCTGGAACACACTGGCGGATGGGGTCACTGTGGATTTCTGGGTCAGAAAAATCAATGGCAGCGGCACCATACGTCTGTTCAATCTGCAAAGTGGCCTGGAGGTATACCTGACCGGTGGCAACAGGCTTAACACGGCCATTACCAATACCACCGGTAGCCGGGTGACTTTGTCCGGCCCATCGATTACTTCAAACAACTGGCACCATGTGGCCGTGACCTATCACCCGGGTTCACGGGCACTGACGCTCTATATGAACGGTAGCGAAAGGGCCAGCCGTACAGTTAACGGTTTCGGTAGTCTTAACACCAGTGGTAGCGTACGTATCGGGCCGGAAAGCTCTTCCGGCCTGCTGTTACTGGATGAGGTCAAGGTATCCAACGTTGCCCGCAGGCCTTATGAAATCGGACACTATGCCAATATTGATATACACAGCGGGCCCAACAGTGCACTGGCCAGCCGCATACCCGGTCATTTAAGCGGATTGCAGAGCAAGGCAACGGCTGTTTATCGTTTCAGTTCCGGGGCGGCCGACCTGGGTGAGGATCTGTTCAATGATGTCATACTGTCGCGACAGCGCACCACATCCTGTTCCACCTGCCATGAGCCGGCCTTGAGTTTTACCGATGGTAAATCCATAGCCGAAGGCAATGAGCCTACCGATGATGGTGTCAGAAATTCCCCGATGCTGTTAAACCGGTTGTTCTCCACGCTGCAGGGCTGGAGCGGCAACGCAGAATCCCTGGATACCCAGGCGTTGATTCCTATCGAAGCCGTGCATGAGCTGAATCTGCCCATGGACCAGGCGGTGACACGATTACGCAGCGAAGGGAATTACTCCGCCCGTTTCCAGCAAGTGTATGGTGAACTGCCCAACAGCCGTAATATTGCTGCGGCACTGGCCAGCTTTCAGGCCATACAGTTTTCGCCCAGAACACGCCTGGATGATTTTAATGACGGCAATCTGTCGGCGCTCAATGATTCTGAATATCGCGGCAAGTTGTTGTTTGATGGCAAGGCCCGCTGCGGTGGCTGTCATGCCGGTGTCAACTTTACTGATGAAAGCTTCCGCCATAACGGCCTGGTGGATAACGGCGACATCGGCCGGGCAGAAATCACCAGCCGCGACCGGGACTACAAGCTGTTCAAGGTTCCTTCTCTGCGCGCGGTGCGGAACACCGCCCCGTACATGCATGATGGCAGCCTTGCAACACTGAGAAGCGTGGTGGAAGCCTACAATAATCCACCGGCACCAACGGATGTGCAGGATACGGATATCCGGCCGCTGGAACTCAGCAGCCACGAAATTACAGACCTGGTGAATTTCCTTAATACCTTGTAACGCGCAACCAGCGAGAGTAGTTAATAAAAGAAGACAATAAAAGCAGCCAATAAAAAAGGGAGCCAAATCGTGGCTCCCTTTTTTATTCGGTTCGAATATTGCTGTTATCCCATCAAATCATTTTTCCAGCAGCTTTCCTTCCAGGTCCTTGCACACTCTGGCGACTTCATTAACCGTCCATTCGTTTTTCCCCTGATAGTAATGGTTTGAATAAATGAGTGATTGGGGGTCATGGTGGTTTCTGATGATTTCTGTACAGCGGGCAATACGCTCCTTGACAGGACACTGGCTTCGGGAAAAGACACCGCCGTTCATGGATTCGCAGCTTTGCTTCAGGTCCGTCATTTTGTGGCGGATATCGTCTGATATGGGATATTCACGGCACTGGTTGGAAAACTCAAACAGTTTGCAGGAATACACATCGGCACGGGAAAGAATCGCCAGCCGTTGTTCAAGTTCGGCTTGTTCCTCCTGTGCATGATGATCATCCAGGTGGTCATCGTGCAAGGTGTCGTGAGGGTCAGAGCCGGCATTAATGGCAGGAGAAAAACCCACCGCCAATGCCAGCACTGTGGCTGGAATAATGGTTGTTTTCATCATTAACTACCTGATTTACTGTTCCAGAGCTTCGTATTTTCTTTGCAGATTCTGCTCACACAGGGTACAGGTGGCCGATTGCCGACAGCGATGGGCCGGCTGACCCTGAATGCCCAGTTCACCGGTAACAAGATCACACTGCACATCCAGTGCAGTTGCGCGGCCCGGATAGCAAACGTCCTTAACGTCCTCCCAGGCGCCTGCTTTTGCCTCGGCCAGAGTAGAGGCGCTGTGGCTACCTTGTGCAATGGTGGATTCACAATCTGCATAAGCCTGTGGTATCAACAGGCCCATTATAATGGCTATCAGGAATTTCATGGTTCAATACCCCTTCATGACAGTAAAACTATCAATAATCTGACCGTTAATATTCTTGAAGTAAAAATCTGCCCGATCATCGTAGAATGTTGCGAACATGGCACCATAGCGCGCGCCCTGAGTGGAGGTATAAATGCTGGCCCACCAGTTGCCACTGCGTTCCTGATCGCGGATACCGATTCCCCCCAGACCGGAAACAAAGGCAAAGGTTCTGCCTTCGGTAACCGTGAAGCTTGAGGATGTGCTGGCGATAGTCTGAGAACTCATATCACTCAGCAAATGGGTACGGGAGTAAGAGTGTTCATGACCTGTGGCGATAATAGCCCCTACCTGACGGCAGGTTTCGTAAGCGGTCCAGCCCACCTCATCGGATTTACCGCCCGCCTGCATATCCCGCTGGTTTTTATGCCAGGCGCAAATACGCCAGCTATTGGCCGGGGCGTTGGCCAGCCGGTTGCTGATATAGTTCTCGTGATCGGACCGGGATCCTGCTGACCCGATGGCAGACAGAACGATATAGAGGTTCTTGTAAGTACAGGTCATTTGTTCCGCATAATCACCGCTGCAATTAACGGCGCTCTGGCGATTCAGGCGGGCCTCGCCATAATTTTTCACATCGTTAAAGTTGCTGTCTCCGTAATCGTGATTGCCGGCGGCGATAATGGCGGGGTCTGAATTGCCCAGCGTTGTTCTGACCATGGAATCCCAGTTATCATCGCGACTGGCACTGTAGGAGGTGTCACCCGCAACGATGGTCAGCTCTGCGCCTTCCTGTTTGATCAGATCAAGCACCCTCTGGAAATTACTACCGGTGCCTGTATCGCCGATAAAGGCGACGGTTACGCCGCCGTCGTTGCCACCATCGTTACCGCCGTCATCACCACCATCGTCGCCGCCACCATCACCGCCGCCGGTGTCGGCCAGCTTGTGGTTATTATTATGGCTCACCATGTCAGCGGCTACTGCAGTGACCGGGCCATCGTTATACTGGTAACTTAACGATAATTCCTGAGGGCCGGTCGCCTGAAAGTATTCAATGCGAAGTTCATGGGCACCGGAGGAAAGAGGAATATTGCCGGATGACACTGTGGCAGCTGTATGGGTGCCGTCGTTGTTGGCAACAACGCTGCCGTTGATCAGCAGCCGGGAACCGTCATCGGACCTTAGATGGAACCGGTATTGGCCCGTCTGATCCAGATCAAGTTTGCCTTTAAGCACCAGTCCGTAGTTCTGAACACCCAGACTATGGGTGCCGGCGTCAGGTACTGTGTGTTGCGAGGAGGGAGCCAGTGTTGAAAAATCAGGGAGCCGTGACCAGTTCCCGTCATATTTGTGGGCTACCAGCCCGGCTTCTCCACCACAGCCGCTTAGCAGAATACCCGCCAGCAACCACACGGATACAATGCGGCGTTTGAATACCCCGTAAATCATTTGTTACCCCAAGTTTATTATTCGATTGGATTATTCGGACGAATAGCTAAAGATGGGGCCTTTTCAATTGAAATGCTTGAATAAACTGATGATTGCCCCTGAGCCGGGACAGTGGTTCACAAAAAATTAAAAGGGGCCGGACAGCTGCCGGCCACTTTTAATTATCTTCGGTATAGCTGATAGCAAATTCCTGCTGGCGGTCCAGAACGGTTTTACAACGTTCATGATAGGAACGGGACAGCAGGTGAGTGGGATCCAGACTCAGTGCCTGTTCCCACAGCACCAGTGCCTCCTGAAAACGATCCTCGTTAAAAAGTGCTACAGCCTGGGTGTGATACTGATTTACCGTGCCGGCTTTGATTTGCTGATAAAGGCTTTTACCTGCGTCTGAGTCTGGCACCAGGTTGAGGCTGGCATTGATGTTTTCCATGGCAAGATCCAGCTGGCCTGATTTCAGATACAGGCTCGCCAGACGCTGGTGGTCCCGGGCTTTGGTCTGGCCGTCGAGCGCAAGGATACGCGCGGCATAACCGGTTTCTTGCGGATTCAGTTTGGTGGCTTTTTTATAGAGCAGGGCGGCGCGTTTCAGTTCCCCGGCCCGTTCCAGTCTGGCGGCTTCGCCCGCGTAGGCTGCTTCCAGGAGTGAGCCGGTATCCTTCAGGCCTGTTTTAATGCGAAGAGACTCAAGCAACTGAATGGCTTCCACAAAGCGCGTCTGTTCTATGTAGGTGCTGGCCAGTTGAAGTTCTTCATTGGATGGGGCAGCCTGCTTCGTCTTCGGTGTAGCATTGTTCCGGGCCACCATGGGCTTATAGCGTAACGGAATTCTTACCACCTGTCCTTTTACCAGAGAGGCCGGATTATCCATGCCGTTGTATCTGGTCAGGATGTAAAACTTCAGGTGATCTTTAAGAAAGCGGTCGGCAATCCGGGTCATGGAATCCCCTCGGCCGGCTTTGTATTCAAAATATTCCGGTCCAAAATAAACGATGGGGTCCATCTTTATCTGTTCCAGAAAATTGTTGGCACTGGCATTATCCGGATCAGCCGCCAGTACCTGTGTCAGATGGTTCTGCGCTGATTGCGTATCGCCTTTACCCAGAGCTGCTATGGCCTGATTGATAGTTCGGGCGATATTCACTTTTGTCGCGGGTTGCGATTGCGTTTCCCGGGCGGGATTCAGTGGGACTGCCTCATCAGGATGAATAGCATGACTGATGACAGACGGATTTTCTGTATTCTGGTTAACCCAATTGGATTCCGGTACCTGCCATAGCGTGCTGCATCCACTTAAAGTGGTTAACCCGAGTACCGGGCCGAACAACAAGCTGGAAATAAGGTACAACGGCCTACTGCTGACCTTCATTTAAGCCCCCTTACTACTGCTTTCAACAGATTATTATGATTCGTTTACCTGTGATTATAGGGTGACAAAAATTTTGTTATGTTTAAGTTTTGTTGCTAACGGGTTCACATTATGTTGTGGCAGAGGCATTTTAATAAGCACCTTTAATGGTTTTGAGTTGCGGTTATGCCATTTGATTCTGTCAGCAGTGATTTGCACGCAAATACCCAAGGCGCAATCGTAACCGTATGTAACTCCTTTGAATGTAATGGCCTCTGCCAAGGGTGATCCCACCGGCATCAACCCGGTGCGTCTGACCCTGACAGACAAGAAAGGTGAAGTCTATGTATTACCGATAGTGACGGTAGGCGAAAGCCTGTTGCTGGATGCCGTGGGCGCCACAGGCACCCGGTGATCGGCACGGTGGTATCCTGATTTATGCTTTTATTCCTGAAGAGGGCGGTAAAGGCAAGAAACACAAAAAACGTTAATTAACGACTTCCTCATTCAGTCATTCTGGAACCCGGGCGCTGTAGCGGCGCCCGGGTTTATCTCGAGTTGCCTAACGGTGGCCGAGGGATATGGAGACCGTAATCTTGTCTGGATCCGGGTTATCCAGCATTTGCACACCAATACCGGTAAGCCGTGTATCAAAGTGAGATTTGTTGTCCAGCGCAATCAGGCCAGTGGCCGTTCCTCTTTTGCCCCTGAGCTGATGCATGGCAAAATGCTTGCCGGTGGGGTCTTTTTTGTTGTGCGGAAAGGAAATAAACACAGGCCCGCCTTCGCCGGGGTTTTCCTGATTCCACATGGCTGAAGTGATCACCACGGTGGCCAGACCTTCGCCTTCAAAATCATTGATACGCTTAAGTTCGAATGTGGTTTCGTCTCCGGTATAGAGGGCGACTTCTTCCTGGGGAAGCCAGTCTTTCAGGTAATAATGGGGCGCGGACAGGAAGGGTGCACCATGGGCCCTGTTATTCATTACCGTTGTAATATCCGGCCGGCTGAGCCTGAGTTTTCTTTTGTTTTCACCCTTACCCACGGTCTTGGTGATTTCTTTCCACAACCATACGGCATGCCCCAGCCCCATGGCATGGCCCATTTCATGGGCGGCAACATCGTGTTGAAAAGAGCCCAGGCAGCCCATACTGCTGTTGCGGCGGCTGGTGTCCACGTTAAAGACATAATCGTTCGCTTGCCGGCTATGGCCTGTATAAACAACCTTCAGTTTACCCCGGGAGTTGCGCATGTAATAGTCTGCAGCGGCATTGACCATTCTGATACCGCGCTTCATATCTTTGGAACCCGATTTACCCTTACAGGAAAGTTTCAGGCCCACTTTGTAAACTCCTGTTTTCGGGCGTTTGTCCGGCAACTCGTTTTGCACAAAGGGTAGTTCTGCTGATTCCTCCGGGTTTTCAGATGCTTCATGTCCGGTGTCGGTATCTTCTTCCGGTTGGGGTTCATAGGCACCATAAGTTTTTCTGATGCGAAGCCTGATGGCGGTGAATTTCTCGGCAGATTTTCCTTTCGTTCTGATATTGTGGCTTTCCCAGGCGATTGGCGTTACTTCTAACTGCCCGGCAATTTCATACGCTTTGGCTTCTTTAGGATTGAAGATTCGCTCAATCACCAGGTTGCCCATGGCCATACCGCGGCAGCGCTGGCACTTGGGTGCCTTGTAAAAGAATATTTGGCCGCCCTGCAAGCCTTTGTTGCCTTTCTTGACTGATTTGGGAACGCTGATAAACAGTCGCTGATTGTTGGGCAGGTCGTACACATAAGCTATTGGCAGCTCACTGTTGCTGGCTGCATTTTTATCCACGGGCCTCAGCTCAACTTCCACCGAGCCGCCACGGTCCAGCAAATCTGAATCCAGTTGTACAACGTCTGTTTTACCGGTCCAGCCCAGCCAGTGCAGTTGTGGTATTGAGTAGTTCATGGCAGGGAAACGTCCCATAAAGGTACTGGGGTCCTTGTAGTGTTCTACCTTACCGGTTTTGCGATTGATCCGGTTGCCATGTTTCAGTCCCAGCAAATGGCCTACTTCATGGGCAAAATCACGCCGTAGTGTGCTGTTCAGATTGGCTCGCTTTCTGCCCGCATTGGATGAACGGCACAATCCCTTTGGAAAAACCCGTACCGTAAATAACACATCCGGGTCATCCGTGCTGTTGGCTTGTGCTTTGGCTTGCTTGCAGGAACCCACTGACACTTCTTTGGTAATGGCGCGTTTACGTTTCAGTTTCATCTGCCCGCGGGAGGCAGTGTCAAAGAAATTTTCCAGCCATCTGCCGCTGCTTTTGATCTTGTCCATGGGGGCTGTTTGCTTGCCGGGCATGACCACGCGAACAAGATTGTATTTTTGAATGCCGGCATTTTCCTGTATGGCTCTGTGGTTGTAATTGATGACACAGCTGTTGTCGTCTTTACAGTCATACACATAGGCTATTGCGGATGGAGCGTAGGCAGCGAGTAGTAAAAATGCGCCCAATAGAATTTTAACTGCCATGGGAATACCTCTCTGTGGCATTTGCTTTTGTTATATTTCTGATCACCTGTTTATAGAACCCTATCAGCCCCGGTGGTACTAGCTCAGATGCGGCCATGTGGGCGGGTCATTTGCGGCCACAGGATTAACAGTGGCGGGGCGGTGCAGAACACCAAACGAGCAGCCCCATGATAGGTTTGTTCAAGATTTTGCGTAGCGACAGTGTTAGCTTGCAGTTAATACGATAAACACCACTGAATTTACAGCAGGCAACGATCATGGCTTTACTGAAAAATATGATGTTCACCCATACTGCCAACGGCCATATGATTGTGGCCGCTTCACTGGATACGGCACTTGCCCTGGGGCTTTGCGAGGAGCATCAACAGCTCTATCTTTGGGTTGTGGATAGCTGTGCCCGTTTGGGCCGGGTTAACGTCAAAACCGGCACCACCGAAGCCATCGCCAGGCTGGGAATTGCCATGGAAGAAATTTCTTTTAACAGCAGAGGCTACCTGCTGGGTACAGCAGGCAGGGATCTGTACCGAATCAATCCCCGCACCGGCGCGTTAAACTTGCTGACTGACGCAAGGGCCAACAGTGATTCTTCCAGCAGCTTTCAGCGTTCAGCGTCCGCAGAGCATTCCAGTCAGGTGTTGGCCCTGGGTGGCTCTGGTCACCATTCGCTGGTGGGCGCCTTCCGTTCAGATGCATCGCAAACATCCGCACAACCGGCATTCGATCTGGCGAGGCTCTTTTTAAAGCTGCATTCGGTAGAAGAAGACAATCTGGTACAACTTGCGATTCTGGATGGCAGAACACTTGACGTGGGTATTTTCGGTTACGGCACTATTTATGGAAGAGCGAAAAGCAATATCAGCCGGTTCCAGCTGGAAAACCCAGGTATTTATACCACCAATTCCCTGACTGGCCGGGCAACCACGCTGGCAGAGCATCCCCGCCAGCGTACCGGTGCACTGGCGGAATCAGGCGTCTAAAACCCGCTGGTCCTGACGGGAAAACTAATTTGTTTCAACGCGTGGCCCCATAGTCCGTATTGATCATGAACCGAAAGTGGCACAGGAATAGAATGCCTGCCTATCACAGGGTTCTTTTCTGGAGCTGCCACGATGGAACGTCTATCAGGACTGGATGCGTCCTTTCTTTACGCCGAAACCAATACCATGCTGATGCATGTTGCCTTCATTGCGATATGTGACGCATCAGAAACCCCGGGAGGTTATGACTTCCGGGATATCTATGATCTTATCGATGTAAAAACCCAGGAAGAGCCGGCGTTCAGACGCAGGCTGGTGCCCGTTCCCTTTAACCTGCATCACCCTATCTGGGTGGATGACCCTGAGTTTCAGGTAACCGGCCATGTGCATCAGTACACGTTGCCCAGAGACAGCGGCCAGGAACAGCTTGGCCACAAGATAGGGCGCATTATGAGCCGGCCCCTGGACCGCAGCCGCCCCTTGTGGGAGGCCTGGGTGATCGAAGGGCTGGAACACAACCGCTTTGCGCTGGTGCTGAAAATACATCATGCCATGGTGGATGGTGTGTCGGGAACAGATCTGTTCCGCAACCTGTTCACCACCCGGCAGGCCTATCAGGTACCGCTGGTAAAAAACCGCAGCAAAGGCGAGAAGATTCCCACACGTACCGAACTGATGGCTTACGCCTTGCGTTCAAAACTGAAATCCCCCGGGCGCTTCATTAACCTGATGAGCGAATCCGTTGGCGGTATCGGGCATCTGGTAACCGATAAAAAGCCCGGTGCTGCAGAACGTTCAAGGCCTTTAACGGCTCCCCGTACCCATTTTAACCGGCGAATCAGTGCCAGTCGTGATGTGGCGCTGGTGCAGCTGTCGCTCAAGGAAATAAAGGCCGTCAAGAACGCCACCGAATCCACCGTCAATGACGTGATACTGGCCGTCTGTGGCGGAGCAATAAAACGCTATCTGGAAATGCAGCAAGACCTGCCGGAAAAACCCCTGTTAGCCATGGTGCCCATTTCCGTACGCAAAAACAGTAACAAGATGATCACCAATAATCAGGTGTCGGGCATGTGGTCAACGCTGGCAACCCATGTGGAAGATCCACTGGAGCGGTTACGACTGATAAATGAAGACACCCGCGATGCCAAACAGGAGCATGACGCTGTAGGTGCTGATCTGTTACAGGACTGGGCCGAATTCAATACACCGGGTGCGTTTAACCTGGCCATGCGATTTTATGCCTCCACGCTGGTGGATTACGTAAACCCTGTGCATAACACCATTATTTCCAATGTGCCCGGCCCCAGGGAAACCCTGTATCTGGCGGGGTCACGGATTGAATGTATCTGCCCCATTGGTCCGGTGCTGGAAGGGGTGGGGCTGAATATTTCTCTGGCCAGTTATCGGGATTGTGTGGGCTTTACCCTGCACGTGGACAACAACCTGATTCAGAATGTGCAAACCATTGCTGACCTGATCAAAACCTCTTTTGAGGAACTGAAAACCCGCGCTGGTGTGAATAGCCGGCAGGTGTTGCCAAGCATTCGCAGGGACAAAACCGATGGAGCAAGCGCTGACAAAGCACCGGCACCGGAATTTATCAAAGCCGGTTAGCGGCGATTTCCCGCAGCAGCGTATCCAGGTTTTCTTTTAACAGGGGTTTGACCAGAATATCGTTCATGCCGGCCTGAAGCACCTTCTGTTCGTGCTCGGGCCCTACATGGGCGGACAGGGCAATGATAACCACCGGGCGATGGCTATTTCTGGTTTCCCATTCGCGGATTCTTGCCGTGGCCTCGTAACCATCCATAACCGGCATATCACAATCCATCAGGATAAGATCACACTCCTCAGAGCTGTGAATATATTCTTCAACAATCTCCCTGCCGTTTTCCGCTACCACCAGCTCCTGCGTATAGGGGCGTACAAATTTTTCCGTCAGTAACTGGTTGACCTTGTTGTCTTCCGCCACCAGAATTTTGCTGAACAGGCTTGGCTCCGAAGCGCTCCTGGTATCAATGGCAGCGCTTGCGTTCTGGTGAATACAAATATCATCAACGCTACTGACAATCCGCGACGGAATACCTGTGTATAAAATGGTGTAGACATTGTCCTGGTTTAGCGCCGACTGGGGCAGGGTATCTTTCAATGTGTGCAGTATGATCCGTTTGCAACCCAGCGACGATGGCGTTTGCGTGGAAAAGCCTTCAAGATCGGTTATACAGATCTTCGCCGCAGTGTCACTGTTGTTTTCCTGTGGCTTGTCCAGCGGATAGCCGGCTTCCAGAAGGTAGTGAGCTACGTCTGCAGCAAGGCGGGCATCCTGCAGATTAACAGCAATGGTATGCAGGCTCCGTTGCCGGGTAAGAGAGCCGGGTTCAGCCTGAAAATGCAACGGGAGTTTTACGATAAAACGGCTGCCCTGGCCAGGTTCGCTTGCTATGCTGATCTCTCCGCCCATCAGCTCGGTAAGTTGTTTGCAAATACTCAGCCCCAGGCCGGTACCCCCAAAGCGTCTGGTGGTGGAATCCTCTGCCTGGGCAAATGCGCTGAAGAGTTTTTTCTGATTCTCTTCGCTGATACCGATACCGGTGTCGGCCACCGTAAAGGTCATTTCCAGTAACTCATCATTAAGATAGTGGCCACTGATGTTGCAGGTAACACTGCCTTGCTCCGTAAACTTGAATGCGTTGCCCAGCAGGTTGATAAGAATCTGCTTGATGCGGGTGGGGTCGCCTTCCAGGGTTCGGGGTAATGAGGTGGGGTAATGAATGCTGAACTCAAGGGACTTTTCCAGGGCCGTCAGGGTGAAATTGGACGCAATATCCTCCAGCTCCTGCTCCAGATCAAAACGGGTTTTCTCAATACGCAGCTTGCCTGCTTCCAGCTTCGAAAAATCCAGTATGTCGTTAATAATGTTTAACAGGTTTTTTCCGGAGTTGAACAGAATATCCGTCAGGCTTTTCTGGTTCTGATTCAGCGGGGTTTCCCGTAGCAGCTGTGCCATGCCCAGCACGCCGTTCATGGGGGTTCTGATTTCGTGGCTCATTTGTGCCAGAAACTGGCTTTTGGTTTCGGTTCTGGCTTCGGCCCGTTGTAAAAGAATTTCCTTGCTTTGTGCCTCTGCCTGCAACAGTTTGATCCGGTTGGCCAGGGAAAACGACAGGAACAATGCCTGGAAACTGGAACAAACGGGATAAACGAACACTGTCAGTATGGTGAAGGGAATTACCGCACTGTAAATCAGGCTGGTGACAATGGCCCCGAAGGTAAAAATAAGCCAGCCGAAAAAGAAATAGCCTGCCGGCGAATAACCCTGCCGCCAGATGACCAGAGCGTGGTAGAGCACCACCAGTGAAAATACGCTGATCTCTGCCACAATAGCGAAATGAATATTGGGTACCCGCAGAATCGCCATAACCCAGATAATGCCGGTAACAACCGTGAGCCAGTAATAAAAGCGTTCAAACCGTTGCTGGCTTTTATAGGAGCCAAACAGCTTCCGGATAAAGATCAGACCAAACAAAATGGAGGTCTGGGTGAGTATATCGCCACCCCCGAGCTTGAGCAGGGGAAGGTTTTGCACAACTCCGTCCAGCAACCCCATCAGATACAGCTGCGCCAGACAGGAAAAACCGATAAACAGAACAAAATAAATATACAGCCGGTCCCGCAAAAAGAAATACAGAAAAAGCTTGTACAGAAACAGCGCCAGGGTAAAACCAAAATAAGTGGCGCCAAACACAAATATCTGCACACTGTAGGCGTCAAAACCTCGCGGTGTCATTAAATAGGCCGGCGCGATCATGGGCGCATGGGATGACAGCCTGACCAGATATTGAGAGCCGCCGGGCGGAACCTCCAGCTCAAAGGGGTAGTGGGGATGAGGTACCGGGCGGGTATCATAATCCAGTGCCTTGCCGCTTGCCTGATGATGCCATTCGCCTTCCGGGCCCCGGGCATACACATCCACATAGGGAAGGTAACCAAAACCAATCACAAGATAGCGGATAAGGGCTTCATTGCCCGGGTTGGTCAGCTGAAACTGCAACCACACCGGGTAGGGCACCTGGCCGGGGTTAATCGTGATGCCATCGAGTGGTTTGAACTTTGCCGCTGCGACTTTCTCCAGGTTTATCGGAGAATCAGCGGTTGCATCTGTTTCATAGTAATAGGTAAGGTGACTATCAAGTGCATCGGCATTATCCGTACCCGTGATATTCAGGGCAGGCTGCCCGGATTGGTCCGCTATACCCTGGCTGACCCAGCAGGACAGTATCAGCACCAGTATTACTGGGTTTGCGCTCGGGGCTTTCAAGAGCGTATTAATGGTCATGCCGACAACTGATTTCCCGATACCGGAGTGATATAAGTAGTGATATGCATTAAGTGTAGCCTATTGCCATAGGATTGTTTGGCGCTATAACCTGCTGAAATAATTCAGTATATTGAACGGTATTGTTTACTGATTGCTGCTGACTGAGGATCTCTTTTTCCACAATGAATCTATTGAAATTCAAAAACAGTTTTGCCGGGTTGGGTGACACCTTTTATCACCTGAATTCGCCCACCCCCGTCAGCGAACCGGCCATGTTCCTGTGGAACGCTTCATTGGGGGAATCCCTGGGCGTTCACCAACCCACCGAGGAAAGCCAGGAACGCTTTGCCCGGGTGTTTTCCGGTAACGAACTGGATGATGGTTCCCAGCCACTGTCCATGGCCTATGCGGGCCACCAGTTTGGCCAGTTCAATCCCCAGCTGGGTGACGGCCGGGCGCATTTGCTGGGCGAGGTGGAAGACAGTGAACACCAGCTGATGGATGTGCAGTTAAAAGGTTCCGGTCGTTCCCGGTTTTCCAGAGGCGGTGATGGTCGTTGTGCCCTGGGGCCGGCCATCCGGGAATTTGTTATGAGTGAAGCCATGCATGCCCTGGGAATCCCCACCACCCGCTGCCTGGCGGTAGTCACCACCGGCGAGCTGGTTTACCGGGACCAGGCACTCCCCGGCGCCGTGGTAACCCGGATCGCTGCCAGTCATTTGCGAGTAGGCACGTTTGAATATTTTTCCGCAAGGGGTGATACAGAAGCACTGGAAGTGCTCGCCGACCATGCCATAGAACGCCATTACCCCCACATCTCCCTGGATGATCCCGACAGGTATATAAAGCTGGTGTCCGCTGTCATGGATGGCCAGATAGCACTGGTTACCCAGTGGATGCGGGTAGGTTTTATTCATGGCGTTATGAATACCGACAATACCGCCATTTCCGGTGAAACCATTGATTATGGCCCCTGCGCCATGATGAGCGCCTACAATCCCAATACGGTTTTCAGCTCCATCGATGTTCAGGGGCGTTATGCCTTTGGTAATCAACCAGCCATTGCCCAGTGGAACACGGCGCGCTTCGCCGAAACCCTGCTGCCACTGGTTAGCGAAGATGAAAAAGATGCCATTGAAAAACTGGGAGCGCTGATCGGCGAATTTCCTGCGCGGTTTGAAAAAAGCTATCTGGGGATGATGGCCGCGAAACTGGGCCTGGACGGCGCAGGGGAAGTCCATAAAGACATCATCATGGATTTGCTCAAGCTGATGCAGCAACAGGCCATGGACTATACGGTAACCTTTGACCGGCTGACCTACGCGTTGACCTCGGTAACATTAAGCAAGCAGTTATCGGAAGAGATGGGCCCCTGGTTTGAACAATGGCTGCAGTTGCTGGAGCAACAAGGGAAGGATAAACAATCCCTGCAGGCTGCCATGCGCCGCCACAACCCGGTGGTGATTCCCCGCAACCATCATATGGAATCCGTGCTGGCGGACTGTATCAGCAGCAATTCGCCCCGGGCCGCCGAGGATTTTCTGACCGTATTACGTAAACCCTATGAAGTGACTGATAACACCTGGCAATATCAGGATCCTCCGGGAGACAATGACAGAAGTTACCAGACATTTTGTGGTACCTGATTTATGCTGAATGGCGAATCATCCTTTATGAGTAACCTGTTATGAAATGGGGAATGATCGGTTGCGGTTCGGTAACCGAACTGAAAAGTGGCCCGGCCTACCAGAAAGTAGACGGCTTTCGCCTGGCCGGGGTGTGGAGCCGTTCCATGGAAAGTGCCAGCGATTACGCGGCACGCCATGGTGTGAAGCAAACCTTTGATACCGTAGAAGCCCTGATCAATTCGCCGGAGATTGATGCGGTTTATATCGCCACACCACCGGATTCCCACGAACACTACGCCTTGATGGTGGCCGAAGCCGGAAAGCCCTGCTGTGTTGAAAAGCCCCTGAGCCACAATTACGAGTCGGCCAAAAATATGGTCGAGGCCTTTCGACAGGCGGATCTTCCCCTGTTCGTGGCCTATTACCGGCGCAGCCTGCCGCGTTTTCTGAAGGTCAAGGAGTGGCTGGACGAAGGCCGGATAGGCCATGTCAACCATGTGCGCTGGGAGTTGACCAAGCCACCCAATGATTTTGATATCAAGGGCCTGCCCAACTGGCGAACCAACCCCGATGTGGCTTACGGCGGCTATTTTGAAGACCTGGCCAGCCACGGCCTGGACCTGTTTATGTTTTTACTGGGTGATATTGAGCAGGTCAGTGGCTTTGCCACCAATCAGGGGGGCTATTACGGGGCCAAAGATGCGGTTACCGCCTGCTGGCAGCATGCGTCCAATATTACCGGTTGCGGTTTCTGGAATTTTGTCTGCCATGAACGGCGTGACGAGGTAGTGATTTCCGGTAGTGGCGGCAAGATCCGGTTTTCAATCTTTCTGGATGAACCTCTGGTGCTGGAAACCAGAGAAGGCAGGGAACTAAAGCAGATTGAAAACCCGGAAAACATCCAGCTCTATCATGTGCACAACCTGCGCAACTATTTTGCTGCTCACAAACCCCATCCTTCCACCGGTGAAAGCGCACTCAGAACCAACTGGGTCATGGCAAAAATACTGGGGCAGATGTAAAGGAATCAGATCCAGCGCACTAAAACAAAAAGAAGGCTCAGTGGCCTTCTTCATGCTTGCTGTTGGCGTCGATTTTCAGGGCCAGACTGTCCAGAATCAGCTCGATTTCTTCAGAAAAGGCCTTGCGGCTGTCCTGCATGTCTTCCAGCATGGCCTGGCCACACATCATCAACCAGGGGTAATCCACAATGCTGCTGGCGCCTTCGTTGAGATCTGTGGGCTCCGGCACCTTGCCTTCCTGCATTGCCTTCCAGATGGTGGGGAAGGTACGTTCCACACCCTGTTTGCGAATCGGCATTAAAATGGAACTGCCGGTGGCCAGCTCCGCCATGGCAGCGTGGGCCGTCAGCGCCTGTTTGGGGGTAAGGCCTGCGCTGATCAGCACTTTGAGTGCCTGGTTCTGCCAGTCCAGCACCGCCGGGCCAAAGCTACCGGCCTTGGTCATGTACTGGACCATGCTGGGAGCGGCATCATAGGCATCCCACATCCGTAAAAACGCTGATTTAATCCACTGGCGCCAATCCGCCTGGTCGATATCCTCAGGAATCAGGTCGCTGCGGGTCATGTGCATATCAATAACCGCGGCTGTCAGCTCATCCTTGTCGTTAAAATATTTGTAGATCGCCATGGGGGTTACTTTCAGTTTGGTGGCGATTTTACGCATGCTCAGGGCATTGACGGGATCTTTCTTTGCCAGTTGATAGGCAGCTTTTACGATTTTTTCGTGTGAAAGCGCCGTGGGTTTGGCGGTTCTTTTACTGGTGGGTTTTGCAGCTGTGGCCATGGATTATTCTTACTGTCATTCTGATTAGTCTACATCGGGTTGTCCGACAACCCGTTTATTTTGCCACATAATGGCGTTAACGAACAAAGTGAGTGGCTCAGAAGACCCGGTCGTTTTCATCCGGCGCACCTGGCTGGGAGGCTATTCCGGCAATGGCATACTGAATAACGGCACGAAAGTTAAGGTCGCGATCCAGATCCCGCTGGCTCAGGTTAACGCTACGCAAGGTGGGCAAGCGGTCCGGATGCGCATCCAGATTCTGGAATAACCGCGTGTAGTAAGGGGTGTAGCCGGAACTGGCTTCCGTCAGCGACTGCAGTTCCTGGTGAACATAGCCGGTGATGGTGGTAATCAGAAAGCTGTGGGCCAGCAGGGCGGCTCTGGGTTCAAAGCCGTATTTCACCAGAATACTGGCTTCTTCCTCCAGGTTCTCAAAATTTGGATCCAGGGCGGCCTGAACAAAATCCAGCAGATCCGGATGCTCCATCAGGGCTTTACGATAGTAATCGCTCAGAATCACCAGCCAGGATTTCCAGGTTCGGCCCGTGGGTGAGGGCAGGGGATCCAGGTCATTATGGGACAATTCCGCCCGGATCCGGCGCAGGCCGTCGATACCGCCGATATGGCGGTACAGGGTGGTCACGTTCACGCCCAGGTAGTCGGCCACCTCTTTCATGGAAAGTTCGTGATCCTTGCGGCCGATTTCCCGCACGGCATTTTCGATCTTTTCCATGTCGATGGAAGGGTTTCGCCCCCTTCTGGACTTGTTGCGGTTACCGGGGGTAACGCTGGTGGTGTTGGCCATACTCTCTGTGATCCTGCTGTGATCCCGAAACCAGTTTGCTGGTTATGTGTTTTTTTGGTGTAATAAGCACAATTCTAGCTAAATATGCAACAATATTGCAAATATATTGCGTTTTTCTTCCTCCCCGGTAAACTCCCTCTCATACCAATCATCACGCCGTCATACTGGTAGTCAGTCCTGGCTTGGCGGGATTCGAGCCTGATTCAGTCAACTGGGGGATACTTATGCTCACCTGGATATTTGCCGTACTTGCCCTGTATCTGTTCAATCTGATGCTGGTGTCTTACCTGCGTTTCAGCCAGTCCGACATGAGTCAGGCGGATATGGTGAAAGTGGGGCTCGGCCCCCGGGACCAGCTGCCGGAACTGGGTGTTATGGGGGGCAGGGCGGACCGGGCTCTGAACAACCTGAAAGAAAGCCTGCCGTTTTTTCTGACCCTGGCCGTGCTCTGCGTGGCCATGGGCAAAGTAACCCCCATGTCCATATACGGCGCCATGCTGTTCACCGCAGCGCGATATGCCTATCTGCCCAGTTACATCTGGGGGCTGCCGGGGCTCAGATCGGCCATCTGGATGGTCGCCATGGCGGGATTGGTCATGATGGTGATATCGCTGTTCTGAGCAGCTTTTCACCAGCCTTGTAGACATAGGAAACGGGTGCTTTACTTAGATCACCACTCAGCCTTGAATAAGTGCCCATGGAGCAAGACATTTCCGAACTGGCGGAACTCGCCGAACTGATCGAACAGGTCAGCCGGTCTGACGGTGCCAACGGGGACAACCCGGCCATTCAACAACTACTGGACAAGCTCCAGCGCGGTATCATCTGCTGGCAGGATCTGGATCTGAGCGAGGCATTCGCTGCTGTCGGCCTGAGTGAATCCCAGATTCTCAGCCTGCAAAGCGCAAATTCCCTGGACAAAACCGCCGTTCTCCAGAAAGTCCTGGATGAACTTTCCAGAGCCACCCTTGAGGATGTACTGACCGGTGTTTACAACCGGCGCTACTTTGAGCGCTCCATGACCGCGGAGCTTGAGCGTAGCCGCCGGGATCAGCGACCCTGTGGCCTGGTGTTGCTGGATATTGATCACTTCAAATCATTCAATGACGAATACGGTCATGACGTGGGCGATCTGGTGCTCAAGTCTGTTGCCCATGTGATTAGCGATGCCCTGCGCAGTACCGATACGGTTTCCCGTGTGGGTGGTGAGGAGTTCGCCATTATTGTTCCCAATACCTTTCGGCTGGATGCCGGTTTCCTCGCAGAGCGGGTGCGCAACAATGTCGAGGCACTGGCCATAAACCATGAGAACGAAAAACTCCAGGTGACCATCAGCCTGGGTGTGGCCATTAACGACCCCAGACAATCCACGGCGATGGACGAACTGTTCCGGCGTGCCGATGAAGCCCTGTACGAAGCCAAGGGGGCCGGAAGAAACTGTGTCAGATTCAGTATTTCAGAAACCGAGAAAGCCTCGTCTGCAGTGACTGCTGATGAGCGAAATGAGTTGCTAGGATGAAAACAATCGCGATTACCAGTGGTAAAGGTGGCGTCGGCAAAACCAATATTGCCGTTAATCTGGCGCTGGCGCTGGCCAATCAGGGCAAACGGGTGTTGATTTTTGATGCCGACCTGGGCCTGGCCAACGTGGATATTCTGTTCGGTTACACCTGTCAGCACACGCTGGCAGACGTTATCGAAAGCAAAATGCAGCTGAGCGAAATTCTTGTGGATGCGCCCGACGGGGTAAAAATATTGCCAGCCAGCTCCGGGGTGCTCAGGCTGGAAAGACTGTCCATGTCCCAGCTTGCCAGCCTGGCAGATGCCATGGATCGCCTGGCATCCCGGTTTGATGTGGTACTGATTGATACCGGCGCCGGCATGACCGAAAGCGTGCTGTTTTTTTCCTCCATCGCCGACGAGGTATTACTGGTCACCACACCCGAACCCACTGCTATAACCGATGGCTACGCTCTGGTAAAGATACTGTCCAATGAATACGGTGTTAAATCCCTGGTACTGGTAGTAAACGAAACCCTGGATGCGACAGAAGCCCACAAGGTGCACAAAAAGCTGCAAACCGTGTGCGAAAAACATCTGGGTACAGAAATCCGCTTTGGCGGCGGACTGATGAAAGACCCGAATCTTGAAAAGTCCGTCAGGGACAGGCGCCCTGTGTATATCGCCCATCCGCAATCTCCGGTCAGTCAGAATCTGCGTCAGATTGCCAAAGGCTTTGACAGAATATTCACAGCCGGTAAGAATGACCGGGCAGCGCGAAACTTCTGGGGTGAAGTCTTTGCGCAACGAAACAAATAAATGCCCGGGGGATAGCAGTGATAGTCACCAAAAAACTGGTTTTGGATGTGCTGAAACCATTATTGCCCAATACACTGGAATTTGCGCAACACCTGAATGCGGAACTACCGGAAGTGAGTGTTCAGATTAAAGTAGCCGGTGTGGATGATAAAACCCAGGATGTGGTGATCACGCTCACCGGCGAGCTGGATTATGGCCATATCGAATCCGTACTTGAATCACTGGGCGCATCTGTTCACAGCATCGACGAAGTACACACAGAGCATGTGGCATCACCATCTGAACCGACTGATTAAAGTCACCAACTCCCAGGGCATTGCCCGGCGTTTTTTTGTTACCAATGGCTTTGATGGCGCCCTCACCATGATCGGCCTGTTCATGGGTTTTTACCTCAGTGAAGGAGCCACTGTGGCAGTGGCTGCACAGGCGGGTATCGGTGCCGCCATTGCGCTTTTTATGAGCGGTTCCACCAGCGCCTATATCAGTGAATCCGCCGAGCGGGAAAAAGAAATCACTGAACTGGAAAGCGCTATGTCAAAAGATCTTTCCAACTCGCTGCATGGCCAGGCTGCCAGGCTCATTCCTTTCTGGGTTGCCATGGTGAATGGCTTGTCGCCTTTATTGATTGCCCTCTTTATTATGACACCGCTGTGGCTGACCCTGGGGGGATTTGTGCTGCCGGGTAATGTATTTGTGTGGGTGATCAGCCTCAGTGCCTTTGTTATCTTCGTGCTGGGTATTTATCTCAGCACAATCAGTCGCCAGCACTGGTTGTTGTCCGGTATTAAATCCCTGTTTATTGCCGCTGCCACTCTGATGGTTATTCTTCTGCTGGACAAATTCCAGCCCTGACGTTCCTTGATTCTGTATAGTTTGTGATTTCTGGTATAAGGCTTGCAACGTAAAAATAGCCCAATCATTGAATACAATGAATTCAATCTGAACAAAAGGAGCTGTTATGAACTTACGTGAAAACCTTGAGAAAAAAGTGGAATCGCAAATTGACGTATGGAACCGCAAAATTGAAGAACTGGAAGCCGAAGCCAAGCGGCAAAAGGCGGAAGCCAAGGATGAGAAGATGAATGCGGAAATGCGGGAAAACCTGGCGCAGACAGTTAAAAAGCTGCGCAGCGATGTGGACGATGCCCGCAAGAAGCTGGATGAAATAAAGGATAAAGGCGAATCCGAACTGAAAAAAATAAAATCCGACATCGAAAGCTGGTTCCATTGATGGAATGCCAGGCAACCGTTGTGTTGTTTTGTGGAGTGGATAACGGGGATTAGCCCCGTTGTCCACTGATTCATCTTCACCGTCAGTTTTGTTGCAGTTATTACACCTCCCGTTTGTAGAATTTGCACCGCTGGGTAAATTCTGCTGATTCTCTGTGTTTCCTATTCATTATGCAGGTGAATAAACCGGTCAAACCCGTTGATATCGCCAATGCTGATTACACCTTTTGTTTTTTCCAGTTCCATACCGGCCATTATGGCAAGCCTTATCTGCGGACTGGCCCTGATCAGCCTGAGTGTGCCGGCAGGCAGGATTCAGGGGCACTATGGCCGCTGGGACCGGGTGATAATCTGACGGGCCGCTACCGCATCACTCAAACATAAAAGACCAAACAAAAAGATCGTAAAAAAGAAAGACAAAAAAGGGGCAGGTTTTATCCTGCCCCTTGTTGCTTTTTCTGTTGCGTTATCTGCTCCGGTTAGTCGTCGTTAACCCTCACCGGGATTGTACGCTGCAATATCGCCGGGCCGGCGCAGCATCTTGTTTACTTCATCCAGATGCATTTCCTCTTCAACAATCAACTCCCGGGCATATTCTTCCAGCAACACGGATTTGGAAGCTTCTCCCAGCTCCAGAATCTGGTTCAGCAATTCAATGGCCTGTTTCTTTTGTACATCGTTCATAGTGTTCTCCATTCTCAGACTGTTGCTGTTAGTGTGCCCGGCTGACTTCAGGGCCATCCATGGGTGCTGTTATTGCTCCTTTCAGATCAGTGTTTTTTACCAGCTCATCAGGGGCAAAGTGATCAACCTGGATGGCATCCCAAACCGCCAGTGCAGCTGTATCCAGATCGTCGGCTTGCTGCTGAGTAATAATATTCCGGTCCACTGCTTCCCGCAGATACGGCGCACGCTGCTCTTCCAGCAGCAGACTGATGTCCTTGAGACGAGGCGTTATGATGCCTTCGCTGGAAGCTTCGTGGAGCGCATCCCGGATTTCTTCGGTTTCGATCCAGCGCATAAAGCTGTACTCGATTCTGCCTACCGGATCGTTGGGGTTCTGATTGCGGTAGCATCCTTCAATCAGCTGGTCTCTTATCGCAGAGGGTTCCAGTATCAATTCGGCAACTTCACTGCCCAGGGTGTCATCTGGCCGTTGACAACGTTTGCCCAGAGGAAAGCAGGCCAGCGTTAATACCGGTTTAAGGCTTTTCACCGGAAAGTTATGAATAAATTCAGACATGGCAGCCTGTACCTGATACAGAGAGTGCTGTGCGCCCCAGTGCATAAGCGGGCGATGATCAGCGGGTTGGCCAAGGTGCTCGAAGCGGTGTAGCAACGACGTACAGAAATAAAGATGAATCAGCATATCGGCGAGGCGTCCGGAAACCCGCTCTCTGCGCTTCAGATCGCCGCCAATCGCAGCAAAGGTCAGGTTAACGCAAAAGGCGAAGGCTGCCGAGAAACGCTCCACCTGCCTGAAATACCGGGCATGCTCACCTTTTACCGGCGCCTGACTCAGTAAGCCGTTGGATAATCCCAGCAGCAGCGAACGGGTGACCGAATTCAGGCCTTGACCGATATGCAGGAAAAACGCTGAATCAAAAGCCTTCGGATCGTCGTTGGTAATGGCCAGCATTTCATTAAGCAGGTGAGGGTGGCAACGAATGGCTCCCTGACCAAATATCATCATGCTGCGTGTCAGTATGTTTGCGCCTTCCACTGTAATACTGATGGGAATAGCCTGATAAACGCGGGCGATATGATTTCTGGGGCCCTTGATAACCCCGCGGCCCGCATGAATATCCATGGAATGGCCCACCACTTTGCGCATGTACTCGGTATTCTGGTATTTCAGAATGGCCGAAGGAATGGCTGGCTTTTCGCCGTTATCTACGGCGTGCAGCACCTGGCGGCGGGCACAGTCCATTAAATAACTCAGACCGGCAATCTGTTCCAGGCCTTCCTGAACGCCTTCGAACTTGCCCACCGGCATACCAAACTGTTCGCGGATCCGGGAATAGGCACCGGTCGTCAGGGAAGCGTATTTACCGGAACCGGTTGCCAGTGCCGGCAGCGATATAGAACGGCCCACGGACAAGGCATTCATCAGCATGGTCCAGCCTTTTCCTATGTACTCTTCGCCGCCAATCAGATAATCCATTGGAATAAATACATCATTGCCCCACGTAGGTCCGTTCATGAATACCGTATTCAGTGGTAAGTGGCGTGCGCCCGTATTCACACCGGGCAGGTCTGTCGGTATCAGTGCGCAGGTAACACCCCTGTCAGTTTCGTCGCTGAGCAGTTTGTCGGGGTCATGGAGTTTAAATGCCAGCCCCAGCACCGTGGCCACCGGCGCCAGCGTAATGTAGCGTTTGTTCCAGTTAAGCTTGACCCCCAGGGTTTCCTTACCGTTGAATTTGCCTTTGCACACAATGCCTTTATCGGGAATAGCCCCGGCATCAGACCCAGCCAGCGGCCCCGTGAGCGCAAAGCAGGGGATTTCCTCACCTTTGGCCAGCCGTGGCAGGTAATAATCACGTTGTTCCTTTTTACCGTATTGCAGTAATAACTCAGCGGGACCAAGTGAGTTGGGTACCATCACAGTGACCGCCGCTGAAATACTACGCGTGGCGAGTTTCATTACGACGGCGGAATGTGCCGCATGGGAGAATCCCAGGCCACCGTATTCCTTTGGGATGATCATGCCAAAAAAGCCCTGATCCCGGAGCTTTTGCCAGGTTTCCGGCCTCAGGTCGTAACGCTCATGGGTAATCTCCCAGTCATCGAGTTGTTCGCAGATCTGTTCCACTTCATTGTCCAGAAATGCCTGCTCTTCTTTGCTGAGACTGGTGGTTTTTTCATTCAATAGTGCGTTCCAGTCGGGGCGGCCGGAAAAGAAGCTGCCTTCCCAGCTGACCGAACCCGCTTCCAGCGCCTCCTGCTCGGTGGTTGAAATAGTCGGCATGACGGATTTGGCCATGGCCAGCACAGGGCCGGATACATATCGTTCCCGCAGCGGGCTTCTGATCATCAGAAACGCTGCTGCACCCAGCATTAACCAGGCGATAATCAGTCCTCCCAGGTTCCATGATCCGGCGGCACTGATAACCACCAGTTCAAGCGTTAATGCCGCAACCGTCCAGTGGCTGCGGAACCCGAAATACAGAGCTGCCAGTATGGTGAATGCGATGATGAGCAATTCCATGATATCTCCTTAAGTCGAATTAAAATCCGGATAGGAAAGAGGGTGCACATTACATGCCAGCAAAATCTGCCGCTGGTATCCGTTAATGATTCGTTAAAAGCAGCAACAAATGCAATTCCGTATGTAGAAATTACAAGCATATGCACAGACGATTGGGTTCTAAACGCCAGCGTGGCGTGTTGGCGCGGGTGTTGGCTACAGACCCTAAGTTGGCATTATATTTTCATGTCTTTTAATGAGTTAAGAGATCAATCTCGAGTGGAGGATATTATGCAAGCCATAGACAGAAACAACTTGCAGGCTTCATTGAAGACGAATCCGGATTTGGTATTGATTGAAGTACTCGATGAGGATGAATTCAATAATTTCCATTTGCCTTATTCGGTCAATATTCCACTGAATAAGGATTTTGAAGCTAATGTGACAGCGGCGGTACCGGATAAAGACAAACCGGTGGTGGTGTATTGCAAAGATAAAGGCTGTGATGCCTCAGAAAAAGCCGCCAAGCGTATCGAAGTACTGGGTTACTCAGAGGTGTACGATTACGAGGAAGGAAAAGACGACTGGAAAGACGCCGGATTGCCCATTGCGTCCAATGAAGAAACCCACCATTGACAGACAAGTGTAAGGTAAGGGCGTCGTGTGACGACACCCTTACCTTAATCGGGATGTCACTTGAATCAGGATCTGACCCGGAAATTGAACCGGTTTGTGAACCGGTTAGAAAGTTCCTCGCCGCATAAAGCCTCAGTTTTTTCCTGCTTTAGAATAAGCGTCAAGCTTGTTATACAGCGTTTTTACGCTGATGCCGAGCTGGCGCGCAGTTTCCACTTTTTTTCCGTGATTATGCTCCAGCGTTTCCATTATCGCCTGTTGCTCCAGCTCTCTGAGCGTAAGCCCCGATGGAATAGAGCCTGGCTGTGACGCGTTTTCGATGGAGCAGGGCTCTATCACGATATGCTCAACATCAATGGTGTCCTGGCTGAGCAGGTAGGCACGCTCTATCACGTGTTTTAGCTCACGCACATTACCGGGCCAGTCATGAGCAAGAATTTTGTCGAGCGCCGGCTCGGTAATTCCCTTGCTGGTATGCTCCTCTGCGTTCCTGTAGGCGAGAAAGTGTTTTGCCAGGCCGTCAACATCCCCATTGCGTTCCCTGAGCGGCGGTACATACACCGGAAAGCTGGCCAGGCGGAAGTACAAATCGGAACGTAACGCGTCGGACTCTATAGCTTCCAGCGGTTCGCGATTACTGGCAGCAATCACCCGCACATCTGCATACTGTTCCTGATCGCTGCCCACGGAGCGATAAGTCCCGCATTCCAGCACCCGCAACAGTTTTACCTGCAGTTCCAAAGGCATTTCCGTGATTTCGTCCAGAAACAGTGTGCCGCCATCGGCCTCTGCGAACACACCATCGCGGTTTTTGTTGGCGCCGGTGAAGGCCCCCTTGATATGGCCAAAAAGCTCACTCTCCACCAGCTCCGGGCTCAGCGCACCACAATTCAGCGCCACAAAGGGCTGCTTGGCCCGGTGGCTCATATTGTGGATGGTGTGGGCAACCAGTTCCTTCCCGGTGCCGCTTTCGCCAATGATCAGTACCTTGGCATCGGAATCCGATGCTTTGCGCAATATGCGATACAACCGGTGCATGGGGCGGGATGAGCCTACCAGCAATCCGAACTGATCCAGCTCACTGGTAATCACTTTTTCTGCAGAAACATTTTCCTGAACCTGCTCAGCGTGAATTTCCGCCAAAAGATCATTAAGAAACTCCAGGTCCAGGGGGCAGCGCAGGTGGTAACAGGCACCGTTTTGCATGATGCGGTCAACACACTCATTGGGCCTGCCTTCACTCAGGAAAATCAGGTCCAGTTTACCCAGCAGCTGGCTGTCTAACAGTTTTTCATAGTCGTCGCTGGTAAATCGGTCCGACTGAATCACAGCAACACCGGCCTGAGCTTTTTGCAATTGTTCGATCCATCCCTCTTCGCGCTCGCAGGCGTGAACTATCGAGTATTCACGGGAAACCGGCAAATTGTTAACCAGGTTTTCAAAGTCAGTATCCGCACAAAGAAAAAGGGTTGGTGTACTCAATTTGCCACCTGTCTGTTTCGAAGCTAGCTGATAACGTTAACGTCTGCCAAGGCCAATTACAAGCTGTTACAGTTCGTGTCAAGCTAAGAGACAATTTACCTAAAAGATAAAGTACGCGGCATAGATGGCATGTTTCTTGATCGGTTTTTTCTGGATGTACCTTTGATCAATAAGTTGCGGTTAAAGGCCGATTTTTTCCGTTTTTACCGAGAAAGCAATCATGTCAAGAAGCCAGTCCAGAAAGCAAAGAAATGCCAAGTTGCCTGCTGTGAATGAGCAGGAAATGTTACGGATTGCCCATCGCAGTTGCCTGAAATCCTTCACAATAAGCAAACGGTTTTCGCGCCAGGTTGAAAGTATTGCTCTGAAAGCCCTCTTCACCAGTGCCGGAGAGTTATACCTGCATATCTACGGCCTGCTGGGCAAGGAAATTGAGGCAGAAACTCATACCAATGAGGTTGTTTCATTGCCTGCTGAAGCCGCGATAGATACCGAATCCGGGAGGGCTGAAAATGATATAGAACGTCTTGAGCAGGCCGCTGCGTTAGATGGATATGTGCTTGATTTATTGCGATTGATTATAAACAGAATCGACCATGACCCGATAAAAATTCCACTTTCATCGAAGATTGCGTCTTTGCAGATTCTTCACGACCGGATGAAAGAATTACACGATGCGTATTGTTAGTCTTCCGGGTCTATCCTTATCCGGTTGTCTACGCTCAATACCCCTTGAGTATTCACTGCAACCAGCTCCGCCAGCTGTTTATGCAATGGGCTGACAACCGTACCACTGAGAATGACCTTATTCCCATTGGCATTAACATTGATACCCATGCCGCTCAGATGGCCGTTTACGGCGTATTTGGATTCAATGGCGGTGATTATACGGGCTTCACTGGCAACATCAGCGCTTGCGTCCTTGAGTTCCTGATCGGATTCGATCCGGGAGAGCTCATCATTCACGGTGAGCCGGTTTTCCACTTCATCAATACCATCGACATTCAGTGCTACCTGGGTAGCAAGGTCTTTTTCCAGCTCGCCGCTGACGGTGCCTTCCAGAACCGCCGTATGCTGTTGAATGCTGGTGTCGATTTCAAACATGCTCAGGCTGTCATTAAACAGAAAGGCCGCTTCCACTTTGCCGTGCAGCATGCCGCGCTCGAACATGGCATTCATGTTATCCGGGCGCACATGGGGTTCCATGATTTCAGATTTTGCATCGCTGCCCCATGCTGCCGGTGTGACACTCAGAGATATCAACGGTAGAGACAGTAGCAGTGATAACGAAAAAAATGCGTTTGACACGTAGACTGGCCGTTTCATTTAACCTCCTTTAAAGCCTGGTTGTACCTGTTCAGGTTTTACAATTCCATGACATTCGTTGACCAAAAAATTTACTCTCTATAGGATGCAAAACATATGCCTGAAATTCAAGGGAGTCGCACAACGTGAACAGCCCAAGGGGAGATAAGTGTCCAAAAAAATAGACCAGCTTTATTCGTACCTTGCTGATGAAGAAGATGCACGGGTCTGTAAAGATATTACCGATGACGCCTGCCGGGAAGTGCCTGGCAATTTTTTCAGAATTTTCGTTGCGCAGTTGCTGACCAAGCTGGGTGATGCCCTGGCCAATACCAAAACCGTATTGCCATGGATCATGAACAGCATAGGGGCACCGACCTTTCTTACCGGGCTCTTGGTACCCATTCGTGAATCCGGTTCTCTGATTCCCCAGCTTTTCATGGGCGGAGTCATTCGGGGTTTTGCCATCCGAAAATGGTTTTTTGTTGGCGGTTGTGTACTGCAGGCAGTTGCCGTCGCCGCCATGGCCGGTACAGCCAAAACAGTGGAAGGTACTTTCGCGGGTATTGCCATCATAGCTATGCTGGTGCTGTTCAGCCTGGCAAGGGGCTTTTGTTCAGTTGCTTCCAAAGATGTGCTGGGAAAAACCATTCCCAAAAGTAGAAGAGGGCGCCTGTCCGGTTATAGTGCCAGTGCAGCGGGCCTGATATCAATCGGTGCCGGCATCGCGTTTATCAGTACCCAGGGGGATCAGTCCGGTTACTATTGGTTATTACTGTTGGCCGGCAGCCTCTGTTGGCTGATCGCAGCATGTGGTTTTTCCGGCATCGCAGAATATGCCGGGGCTACTGAAGGCGGGGGCAATGCCGTTAAAGAAGCCTTGCGTAGCCTGACTCTGTTGCGTGACGACAAACCTTTCCGGCAGTTTGTTCTGGTACGTTTTCTGATGATGAGTTCGGGGCTTTCCGCCCCTTATGTGATTTTACTGGCAAGCCGTGGCGAGAGTGATCTGCTCACCGGGCTTGGCACTTTTATTATTGCCAGCGGTATCGCAGGCCTTGTAAGTGGTTCGGTATGGGGAAAGCTTGCCGATAAAAGCAGCCGCAATGTTATGATCCTGACCTCTGGTATAACCGCCGTGGTATGCCTGTCCGCAGCGGTGCTGGCTTACCTTGACAGTGCCCGTTACGGACTGTATCTGGTGGTGTTCTTTTTATTGGCTGTTACCCATGAAGGTGTGCGACTGGGTCGTAAAACCTATGTGGTGGATCTGGGTAAGGGTAACAAGCGCACCGACTATGTGGCGGTAAGCAACAGTGTTATCGGCGTCATGCTGCTGGTTGTGGGATTTGCCGGTGCGGCCATAGCGCAGGTGTCGCTGGTAGTGGTGCTTACACTGTTTGCGCTGGCCAGCGGTGCCGCTACGCTGTTGGGATTGAAGCTTAAAGAAGTTCAATAAATCACAAGCACACTGAGTACTAAAAACAGAGCCCACATAAACCGCTTACATCCAGGACCGGGAGGTGGATTCTACGTCATACAGCGACTGGTCAATCAGCTGTGTGCCTGCCGAGCAGGGGATATAGGGTATCTTCAATCCGCTCAAACCCACCACAAATGCAACGTGGCAATGGTGGTTGCGGCTCATGGGATAACTTTGCGACAAGCTCACCTGCTGAATTTTGTAACGGGGAACCAACAGGTAGTTTTTGCCAAGAATGCCCATTCGCAAAATCAGAAAGTCCTCCTGAGCATCGTACCCCCACCGGTACCATTGCAGTACATTTATAATGGCTCCGGTTGTAAATAACAGGGCGCCTGTTGCGGGCGCATAGGATTGCGCATCGTTAATGACCATGAAGGCCAGTATCAGTATGACGGCGGGCAGGGTTTTTATCAGAAATTGCTGAACTATATAGCGGCGGCTGATCCGCTTTAAGTTTGGATCGGAGCTTCCCGGCAAGAAACGGCTTTCCGGATATACCAAAGCGATGAGCCGGGAAATATCGGTAACTGTTACGGAAGGCACCATAAACGCCGCGTTCGATTGGCGGTTGGCCGGCTGGTTGCTGTCAAGTTGCCGGTAAATCAGGTTAAAGCGCCGGAACAGGCGATCCGGCAGGCTTTGTTTGATATGGATATACTGAACACGGCGAATTTTCAGGTTGATCTGGTTTCTGCTGAACAGGCCGCTTTCCCGCGACAGCGCATCAGCTTTCTGGTGAATTTCGTATCCGTATAGCATCAGTATACTGCCGAGAACCGACAACACCATCATGACCAGTATCAGTGCCACCACAAGGCCTGCAACCACACCATAGGCGTACAGCGCGTTGGCTTGCAGTAATGAGGAAAACTCCGATGCCTGATCGGCAAACAGGGATTGCCACTGATGCTCAAGAAAACGGTCCAGAAAAGGGAAGGCCGCCGCCAGAATAATCCACACCTTGTTGTTGGTAATGCCATGTATCACCAGATCTCTCAGAGAACGGTTCAGAACCGGAAAGGCCTTGCCCGCTGCCTTGGTGGCTGGTGGGGTGTCCTCTGTGTCACCGGATAATGCATCGGGGCGCTCACTTTCCTGTCTGCCAGCAGAGGTATCCTTTTCCCCTGTAATCACCCATTCCCTGAGATCATTGGCGAATGCCAACGATACGGCCGCCAATACCGCTTCGTTTTCACTGGAGCCGGCTGTATCCAATGATGCGGAAACCAGGTTAACCGGTTTGAAATAAAAGGGTTTATCAATATTGACATCCTGAATACGGCTTACGGGCAGATCCAGATGGCGCTTGAACAGCAGCCCGCGACAGATCTGGAAATTATTATCCACCACCCGAAAGAAAAAGAACAAATACTGGAATACAGCCGCCCCTATGATCAGGCCCGGAACCGCCAGCGCAGCAATCAACACAAAATAAAAGGTGTTATCCATCCATTGATAGAGGCCATAGGCGGGTGCCAGCATGACCAGTAAGTTGGGGTCCAGTAAATTGCGCAGGGTGCTCCCGATAAAATACAGAATGGACCAGGGTGACATGCGTTGCCATTGCTCCAGTTCCCATCCCGACAGCGAGTGCTGTTCCTCACTCATGGTGAGCTTCCTGATAGTTCACCACATACTGATGAATACGCTCTGCATCCGGTCTGGGCAGCCCGGGAATAGCAAAGGTATAGCGAAAACCGCCGGCGCTGTATAACTTGACCGTTGCAAGGTCCCAGCGGGCTTCTAACGGATTCTGACTCACTTCAACGTGTTGCACGCGCAACAGGGGTTGAATGAGCAGTCTTTTGATGAACAGGCCATGGCGGAAGGCAATGTCGTGTTCGCGGATGCAATACGCCTTGCGGCGGGCTTCCCGAATGCCTGCCAGGAACATAAAACAACCGGTGGCAATCAGAACTACCGGCAAGCCGTAGATAAACATGGGGCTGGTAATGGCATTCTCTGCTTCGCCCTGCAAGGTCATAAACATCAGCCCAATGGCAAGCAGGGGTACTGCCAATCCGGCGATCAGCTGAATACAAACCACTTTTATATAGTGCGGTGAAAGGGCCTCAAAGTGCATACCTTGCACCGTTGGCAGCGTGTGGGTGGCCCGTTCGGAATTACTGAAACTATCAATCATGCTGAATAACTCTGGCTCCGTTGCCCGCTGAATGATGGAAATCTGAAATGCAGTCAACCTTATTCATTTATGGACCGAAAGTACAGACAGACGCTAGCGGTCTGCCGAATTATGCGCCATCGCCTTATCCGCTTCGTTGACGGGCAGCCACCAAACCAGTAAAAACAGCTCATACAGGGGGTACATAAGCTTCAGTACAAAACTTATAGTTCTGACTATGACCCATAAACAGAAGAATAAACTGGTGTGAGATTGGCAAGAACCTTTAACTCTGTCCGACAGGTACTGGCGCCGCAACGGGTGCTGTTACTCAGCTGTTTTGTGGTGCTGATTGTTGCTTTTGCCGGAAGCCAGTACCTGCTTGATCAGCCCCATTACAATCTCAAACCTGTTTCTGATTCCGGAGTTGTCACGGTGGCGCTTGCGGGGGGCGAACGAATCACGGCCAGAGGTGTCCTGGATCAGTACCAGCAGCTGATTCCGGTGTCGCCGGAGGATATCCGGCCGGACCCGGATTTTCTGAACAGTTTTGCGGCGATAGATCGCTATTTTAAAGCCCAGAGTTTGCTGTATCAGGCCTTAAGTGGGGGCGAAATCGTCTTTGTTGATAACACCGGCGAACTTTATACCATTCATGCCCGTAAACCGGGTTTCGATGCCATACCTTTCACCTTCTGGTTTCTGAATCTGTCAGGTGCAGTGGCATTGCTTACCGGCATGGCGTTCTGGGCATACCACCGGGGCAGGGTGGTTACCCGGATTCTGGCGGCCGGCGGCGTCGGCTGCTATGTGATGCAGGTAACCATGGCGGTGTACGCATCGCGGGAGCTGGCATTGAACGGCGAGGTGTTTCTGGCGCTGCTGCACATCAACCATTTTGGCGGGATGCTGTTTGTCTCCAGCCTGGTGATGTTGCTCTGGTTTTATCCCTCATCCCTGGGAAGCAACCGCGCATTATGGTTTGTGTACAGTGCCGCCCTGCTGATCTGGTTTAACGAAATTGCTGAGTGGCTGACCTGGCCCCTCAGTCTGTTTTATTTTCCTGCCCTTATGCTGACCCTGTTTGTCGTGATGCTGTTTCACAGGCAATGGCTGCAATGCCGAGACGACCCGCAAAAGCGCGCCATGTATCTGTGGCTCGTTAATTCCATACTGGCAGGGGTCGGGCTTACCTTTACCTGTTATATCGTACCCATGATGATTTACGGCGAGCCCCTGGTATCAACCTGGGTGGCCAATACCTTCTGTTTGCTGGTGTTTATGGGGTTTGTGCTCGGCGTGCAGTTCAGTGGATTGTTTTCGGTAGAGCGCTGGTGGTTAAAAGCCTGCCTTAATGTCGTGCTGGCGTTTTTGATTATCTGGCTGGACCTGATTGCTATTGCCTTGCTGGGGATACAGTCTGCACTGGGCTTCAGTGTGGTGGCTGTTGTCTGTTTCTGGCTGTATCTGCAACTCCGAAACAGGAGCTGGCAAAGACTTTCGGGAAAACATCACAGAGAGACGCTGGTAAAAGGCATGATGGAAAGGATCGAGCCGGGGGACAAGCAGCAGCAAACACATTCGTTTTATCTGCCCGAACAGGAGCTGATGCAGTCACTTTACCGACCAATCAGCACCGAAGTTGCCGCCACAGCTTTTGTACATCCCCAGGTGCTGGAAAATGGCCTAAAACTGGGGGTTACCATACCGCCCAAAGCTGCGGGCAATGCGATCACAGAACCGGTTAATCTGGTGTTTGTGGGCAAAATGGGCGGTCAGGAACTCTTTACCCGGGAAGATGCGGACTTTGCCCGGCAGTTTATCGAGCATTCCGGAGAAACCCACCGCCTGCATCTTGCGAGGGAAGCCACATTGCTGGCGGAAAGGCAGCGCATTATGCGCGATCTTCATGACGAAGTGGCGCCGGATCTGGCGGCGTTGGCCCGCAGGCTCGAAGCCAATGAATCAGCTGAGTCCGCTGAATCCGCCAGGCACTGTCTGAGTAGTTTGCGGGACATTGTCTATTCCATGGATGACGACAAGGAAAGATCCCTGTGGGAGGCCGTGACGCGCTGGCGGCGGGAGCTGGGTGTGTTGGCGCAAACAGCGGGTGCAGACATTCGCTGGCACGACGAACTGAGTGAAGACTGCATCCTTAGCGGTGTTCAGTGGTTGCAGCTGTCCCGGGCTATCAGAGAGCTGGTTAACAATGCGCTGCGCCATGCCCGGGCCACCCGAATAGACATTGGCGTTTCCCTGGAGAACAACGTCCTCAGGATACAGGTGGTAAATAATGGCCGCATTGGTACGATGGAACAGTGGCGATCCGGCAAGGGTATGATCAGCATCCGGCAGAGGGTACAACAACTGCTGGGAACGATTGATTGGCAAACCGCAGAGCATGAATGCAAAGCCACCGTGGTGGTTCCACTTTAATAAAAAGCTCAACAAATCCAGATGAGGCCCCATGAAAAACGCGTTGCTGATTGAAGATCATGATGAAACCCGTGAATGGTTGAAAACAGTACTGGACGATGCCTTTCCATCCATCGCTATCCAGACAGCGGAAACCGTTACCGACGCCCGGGTGTTATTACAGGAAAACTACTACAGCATTGCGTTGGTGGATATCAACCTGCCTGACGGTACCGGTATTGATCTGATTCCTTTAATGCTGGCAGAATCACGAGTGGGTTATATCGTGATGAGTACCATCTTTGATGACGACGACCACCTGTTCAGAGCCATTCAGTCTGGCGCTCACGGCTATTTGCTGAAGGACCAGCCCCGGGATCAGCTGGTGAGCAAGCTGCAAGGGGTAATGCGTGGTGATCCGCCTTTGTCCCCGGGTATTGCCAGGCGTTTGCTGTCTTTTTATCGGCAAAATCAGGAAGCACGTCAGGCTTCTTCTGACCCGGAGCAGTCTCCGGCGCGACGGCCGGAGTCTGAACTTTCCAGGCGGGAAGAAGAGGCGATTACATTGATTGCCAAGGGGCTGACAGTCAAGGAAATGGCCGCCATGCTGAGCATTACACCCAATACCGCTTCAGGTTACGTAAAAAGTGCTTACCGCAAGCTGAATGTTAATTCCCGGGCAGAAGCTTCCCTGAAAGCTGTGGAGCTTGGGCTGGTAAATTCCCGGCTGAACTGAAAATACCAAGGGCGCCCCGAAAGGCGCCCGGTGTTTTTTGGGTTCAGTGATTTTAGTAACAATTGGGATCTGTAGAAGTCACATTCAGGCCAACCGCAATAGCGGAGCTGTTCGACACTACATCGCCGATACTGACATACTGATCCACGCCATTCAGGCCAAAACTTTCCGGTAGCAGAATAATCGGATCCTCAAAGTGGCTCATCAGATCGTCACTGACATCATTGGCTGCATCCGTTAGAAATGTCGCTGCGTCCATCTCATATTCAAAACCAAACAAACTCCAGGTAATAGATCCGCTGATATTGGTGAGCGCGATATCTGTTACCGTCAGTTCAAAGCCGGCGCCACATGCGGGCGTGATATTCACGGTCAGTTGTGCTTCCGCCCTGACAGTTCCTTCGGCGTAGGCAAAATTGATGGCTTCGGCAATTACTGGCAAACTGACCATCAGCTCATTATGGCTGACAGATTCAATATTGAATGAACCGCTGGGGCGGATCTCCATTTCACCATCACCGCCGGGCATACCCTGCCAGACAAAGTTGACACAAGGCTCCAGTTGCCGGGTGACTGTGTATAACAGGTCAGTAATAACCCGGTAAGGAAACACCACATCAAAGTCATCATCGGTAGACAGGTTGTTATTAGCCAGGAACAGGCGTCTGCTTAAGCCATCCGTACAATCTGTTGCCGGAGAGGCACCACTGAAATCCACCTGCCATTTGGTATTCAGCCTGTCCAGCGCGTTGCTGGTTTCCAGCGAATTGAGCGCTACGCTGTAGTCCAGTCCTGCCGCACCCACGTTGGTGCCGCCCTCTATGGTCAGTGACAGATCCAGGGCTTCATTAATGGTGTCCTTCAGTTTGTTTTTGATGCTGTTATTATTGGCAAGCGTATTGTTTACCGCCTGGTTCACGCAATCGGTCAGCGTGGTACAGGACGCGCCAAACAAATGTGCGACGGTAATGCCCATGTTGGTAAGGCTGGTCAAAAAGCCGGAGTCAAAACTCACCTGATCTGCTTCGACTTCAAATTTCCGGATATCATCGATTTGCACCCGGCTGCCGGATTGGTTTTCCAACGATACATCGAACTCTCCGGCAATGCCCTGAACATTCACGTTAACCCGCAGGTTAATATCGTGACCACCCCAGCTGCAGTAAAATCCGCCTACATTCTTGGGGTAAGAAAACTGCATTTCGAATTCCATATCAAATGCGACCTCATCGATATCGGTATTGATGCGTTTGTTGTCACGAAAGGCCGCCGTAATGGTCTGGCTGTCTACGGGAAAATTCACCTCAATGTCGTTCATGTTCAGGCGCCACACTGCACTGGTGTTATGGCAGGCCAGCGCCCAGGTGACTGCCCCGGGCAAGGTGCCGCTTTCCAGTTCCTGGTCGGCAATATTGATATCATCAAGTCCCACGGTACTGACCAGCAGAGGAACCAGGTCTTCAGTCACTGCCTGGGCGTTATTATTGATTCTGGCTTCCACGTACTGGGGTTGATTGAACAGATCCAGCCAGGAACCCGGATCTTTCACGACACCGGGATCAAGTTCAATCAATTCTCCGGTTAACTGGTCGGCAATCTGAAATTCCGTTGGTTTTGCGACAGGTATCACGGCCGTGATCTGGTCACTTGTAACCTTTACCGGGTCTGCAATGGGTTGTGCTTCAATTGTCTTGCTGAACCTGGCGGCGTTAGCCGGTGCCAGCAAGCAGGTACTTATCAGAGGTATGAGGGCAATTTTCAGTAAAGAGTTAACGGATTTGATATTTGATGTTTTCATGGCGTCCTCCTGGGTTGACGCCAGAACAATAAGATCGCTTTTACCAGGAAGGCAGACCCGAAACAGGTGGACAGAAACAGGGGTAGGGGGGGGTAAAAGTCTGCGCTTAGCCGAACTGGTTCATGGTGTCGGGTATGACTTCGCGGATACGACTGTCACAAACTCCGGGGCTATATCCTGATCAATATACGCCATCCCGAGCTTGTTCAGATACTCCAGACGATCGGCGTTTTTCAGGTCGATACTAAGCTCTCCCTTGTCGCAAGTCTGGTAAATACGGGCAACGTAAGCCATATAGGCCTCGCCTTCTTTAAGCATTAACAGGCTCATAGCACCAACGTCGGGTCGCACTTTGGCGTTTTGTTCCTCTGGCAGCTCTACTGCCAAAACCACTGGCGATTCCTCACCCTGAAACCGGACACTGCGATTCCTCACAGTTTGTTGCGCCCAGTAATAGGCGAGCTCCTTGCTTTGGGTAAGAAAAACCGGCTCTAGGGATTCGGTATAGTGATTGCCGATGGTTGCCATGGTGCTTTTGGCAGCCTGCTTCATGGCTTTGTCGCCGGAGCGGTTCAGACCGGTTTCCTTGATGGAATCCACAAGGGAAGAAGACGTACCGTGATACCAGATACCACCTGTGGCGAACCCGTCGGCGGTCAGCAGCTCTGCGCCATCTTGCAGATAGGCCGGAATATCACTCATTGTGTCAGCTCCTCTGTAGACTGATTGTCGAAAGATAGTAAAAGAAAAGGCGACAATCCATCAAGAAAGTCGCCTTCTCAAAACACATTAAGCCTTCAGGGCTTAATCCGACAGTTCCGGATTAGAACTGGTTGGAAGTGTTTTTCGCACCGCCAGCTTTCAGTGCACGATCACCGGCATAGTATTCTTTGTGATCGTCACCGAGATCGGAACCGGCCATGTTCTGGTGCTTGACGCAAGCGATACCCTGACGGATCTCTTTACGCTGAACACCTTCAACATAACCCAGCATGCCAGCTTCACCAAAGTACTCTTTAGCCAGGTTATCCACAGACAGAGCAGTGGTGTGGTAAGTCGGCAGAGTGATCAGGTGGTGGAATACGTTCGCTTCGCGAGAAGTATCCGCCTGGAAAGTCTTGACGCGCTCATCAGCTGCTTTGGACAGTTCGGAGTCGTCGTACTCGGCAGACATCAGGTTGTCACGATCGTAGGCAGAAACGTCTTTACCTTCTGCTTTCCATGTGTCGTAAGTTTGCTGACGGAAGTTCAGAGTCCAGTTGAAAGACGGAGAGTTGTTGTAAACCAGCTTCGCGTCCGGGTGAACTTTACGAACTTCGTCCATCATGCCCTTGATTTCGTGTACAGTCGGCACTGCAGTTTCAATCCACAGCAGGTCAGCACCGGCATTGATCGCTTCGATACAATCGAATACGCAACGCTCGTGACCGGTGCCCTGACGGAACTGGTACAGGCCGGAAGGCAGACGCTTGGGACGAACCAGTTTGCCGTCACGGCTGATCAGAACGTCGCCAGGATTGGTGTCTTCAGGCGCTACTTCTTCAACGTCCAGGTAGGAGTTGTAAACGTCGCCCTGGTCGCCGGGCTCATTAACAACGGCGATTTCCTTGGTCAGGCCAGCACCTTCAGAGTCGGTACGCGCAACGATAACACCGTCGTCTACGCCCAGCTCCAGGAAGGCATAACGCAGGGCACGCAGCTTGGCGTGGAAGTCTGCGTGAGGAACAGTCACTTTACCGTCCTGGTGACCACATTGCTTCTCGTCAGCAACCTGGTTTTCGATTTGCAGTGCACAGGCACCAGCTTCGATCATTTGCTTGGCCATCAGGTAAGTGGCTTCAGCGTTACCGAAACCGGCATCGATATCAGCAACAATCGGTACAACGTGGGTTTCGTGGTTGTCGATCTTGTTCAGGATCTCTTCTTCTTTGGCTTTATCACCGGCTTCGCGGGCCTTGTCCAGCTCACGGAACAGACCACCCAGCTCGCGGGCATCTGCCTGACGCAGGAAGGTGTACAGCTCTTCAACCAGAGAAGCAACGGCAGTTTTCTCGTGCATGGACTGGTCAGGAAGAGGACCGAACTCGGAACGCAGAGCTGCTACCATCCAGCCAGAAAGGTACAGGTATTTGCGCTCAGTAGTGCCGAAATGCTTTTTAATGGAGATCAGTTTCTGTTGACCGACGAAACCGTGCCAGCAGCCCAGCGACTGGGTGTATTTGGTTTTGTCTTTGTCAAACTCAGCCATGTCGCGACGCATGATGCCAGCAGTGTACTTGGCGATGTCCAGGCCCGTTTTGAAACGGTTTTGTAAACGCATACGCGCAGCGTACTCTGGATTGATTTCTCTCCAGGTTTCGCCGGCTTTATCGACAACGGCTGACAGGGTTTCGATTTCAGATTTGTATGACATGGATCTGATTCCTTGGTTTTTAAGAAACGTGAATGGTGCCAACAATTCACTGGTCAACGGGTAACCGCGTGTTGTGACTTTCGGGGAGGGAGTCTATAGAAAGGGGAGGAATAAATTAAATTAATAAATCGTATTTTCACTATTTATTATATGAATGTATGGAATAACCGGCCTATAAATTACGTTATAAATCCGGCATAGTGCATTGTTTTATAAGGATATAATCTTGCAAATAAATCTTGACTGTCTGGTCTTGATTGCCTCGGTTTCGTCAAGATTTACCTCAAAACTGCCGAAAAAAAGACCTCAAAAATCGTCAAAATTTTCAACTGAAACCACCATTCTGGTGATAGACCAATTGGTCGGTTGAGTGTTAACATCGCCGGATCGCAGTTTTCTGCAGCTTTCTGTCGTAGCGGGCATTGTTCTGTCGCAGTGGTCAGAGTGCAATTCGTAGTGTGAGTCGTAGTGTGAGTCAGAGATGAATAACAACAACAGCTTTCAGCACACCTCAGCCCATGGTTTCTCCGGTCGGCTGGCTTCCCTTGTCATTAAACACCCCGTTCTGGTGATCCTGGCCTGCCTGATCATGGTGGCGTTATCGGCAACTGGATTCAGGCATATTTCATACGACAACGATCCCCGCGTGATGTTTACCGACAAGCATGAGGGGCTGAAGGGGCTGGAAGCGCTGGAGCAGGAATTCACCAAAGACGATAACATCGTCTTTATTGTGCACCCGAAGAACGGGGATATTTTTACCCGTACCAACCTGCAACTGCTGGACGAACTCACCAAAGCGGCCTGGACCCTGCCCAAAACCCTGAGAGTGGATTCTCTGATTAACTTTCAGCATACGGAAGTGGCAGGAGATGACCTGAATGTCCGAAACCTGATTGAAAACGTTGCCGCGTTAACCCCGGCAGAACTCCAAAAAATAAAACAGATTGCACTGGCCGAGCCTTTCCTGGTTAAAAACGTGATCTCGCCCAGCGGGCATGTGGCCTCCGTCAGTGTGATGGTTACTTCCGATGAGAACGGTGCCAGTGATGCACCCATGATTCTGCATGCGGCGGAGGATGTCAGGGATCAGATCCATCAGGCTTTTCCGGACGTGAACATCATGATCTCCGGGATGATTCCATACCATGCGGCATCCCAGGAAACCACTGAAACGGAGATGACCAGTACCAGCCTGTACACGTCAATCGCCATCTTCGCCTGCCTGTGGCTGATGCTGCGCAGTTTGATGTCTGTGATGCTGACCTTCCTTGTGATCACGTTATCCAATGTCATGGCAGTGGGGGGCATTTTGCTGTTCGGAGTGGAGTTGTCTCCCGTTATGGGAGGCGCCCCCGCGATTATTCTTACTCTTGCAGTGGCGGACAGTATTCACTTGCTGGTGACCTACCAACAATTGATGGCCGAAGGGCGCCGTAAAGCCGATGCGCTTTACGAAAGCATTCGCGTTAATTTTCAGCCGGTGCTGTTAACCAGCCTTACCACGGTGATTGGATTTTTGTTATTGAACAGTTCCAAGTCACCACCTTTTGCCGATATGGCCAATATGGTGGTGATAGGTGTCACCGCCGCTTTCTTTTTATCGGTACTCTTGCTGCCGGCTTTACTCATGCTATTGCCCGCAGGCAAATATAAAAAGCGCCAAAGCTCCCACATTATGGAGGCGCTGGCAAACTTCATTATCAAGCGTCGCCTGCCGGTACTGCTGGTAACCAGTCTGTTGTGCGTGATGCTGGCGTCGCAAGCCTTCAAGAACCAGCTTAACGATGTCTGGTTTGAATATTTTGATGACAGTTACCCCGTGCGGGGAGCCACTGAATTTATGGTGGAAGAGCTGACCGGCCATCACCGCATCATGTTCGCGTTTCCCTCCGGAGAATCTGCCGGCATTATGAATCCGGAATACATGCAAGGCCTGGACAATTTTGCCCAGTGGGCTCGCAATCATCCCAAAGTGGAATACGTCAGCAGTTTTTCCGACACCATCAAGCGACTGAACCGGGATATGAACGGTGGTGACGCAAACTTTTACCAAGTGCCCGATAACCGTGAACTGATTTCGCAATACACCCTCATGTATCAGTTGTCGTTACCTTTTGGGCTGGGGCTGGAAAACCAGATCAATATTGATCGTTCTGCCACCCGGGTCAACGTGCTGCTCGGGTTATTGTCTGCCTCGGAAATTCAGGCGTTCGCCAATGAGGCCAATCGCTGGATTCGTCTTAACTTGCCGCAGAATATGCACACGGAAGCGGTAGGCTTTGATTTGTTGCTGGGCGAGCTGGGTTACGAAAACGGCCAGAGCATGCTGGTGGGAACCGCTGTGGCACTGGTTCTGGTATCGGTGCTGTTATTATTCGCCATGCGTTCTCTCAAATACGGTTTTCTCAGCTTGTTGCCGAATCTGTTTCCCGCGCTGATCTCTTTCGGGATCTGGGCCTATATCGATGGCTACATCGGTATTTCAGTGAGCATTGTTGCCTGTATGACTCTGGGGATTATTATCGATGACACAGTGCATTTTCTGAGTAAATACAAGCGGGCGAGGGAAGAGATGGGGCTCAGCCCCGATGATGCGGTGCGCTATACCTTCCGCACTGTCGGTGTGGCGCTGGTGGCTACCACCTTGGTGATTGCGGCCAATTTCGGGGTTATGGCCACCTCTCATTATTATCCCAATTCCAGCATGGGCCTGCTCACATCCATCACCGTGTGCGTGGCGCTGATAGTTAACTTCTTCGTGTTTGTACCGGTACTGCTCTATATCGAATCCCGCCGGTCGCGCAAACAGGTGCCCGGCAGCGCGCCGGTCGCGGCTCATCCCACCGGAGGGTAAACTTTAGTCGTATATCCTATTTACACTTTTTAACTAAATTCAAATAGTGTCGCGTATCTCGTTTATTTATAGTTGTTATACGGTGTATATTAAATTTCAGTCTGATTTTCTGTTCACCGCAAGCTATAAAATGTCGCCGTATAACAAGTAGTTGCGTGCTTTTTATATTGCTATAAACACTGTGTTTGTTAAAACATTTAGGGTAAACAGCTGTTTACCTTTGTGTTTTTCATGTGGTACGTTAGTGCCGCCAACAAACCATTGAAACAACAATAATAGAAAGGAAACACTCGCGATGCTCCAATCCCTAAGCCGCTCAGTGCAACGCACAGCTCTTTTATTGCTGTGTGTGGGTCTTGCAGCCTGTGGCAGCGATTACAAAATCGAAGCCCCGCTGAAAGACTCCGTCAATACGACTCCACCTACCTTTACGGTGACTTACTCCAGTCAGCCGGACGCACTGCCTACCATGGAACTGAACGGATATTCCGTAGAGTCCCATTTCACCCCGGGCGAAACCTCCGCAACCGGTAATGGCGCAGACTTCTCGAATTACTTCCTGGAAGGCTACAACAAGTTTCACGTAGATCCTCCGGGTGGCCCTCAGGTGCGTTTTATCTACGACACCAAAGGCCCCAAAGTGGTGATTCTGGGTTCTGAAATCAATGGCGGAACCGCAACCATCGATGGCCTGGCAGTGGACGAGCTGGGTGTCAGCTCCATGTCAGTGAACGGCGTGGACATCACTGTGGATGAAGACCTGCACTTCACTGTGGATGTGCCGGAGTCTGATATCTACACCTATGTAGCCGAAGACACGCTGGGCCACTCCAGCACCACCCTGTATGCGGCGCTGGGCCTGGACTATGATCCTTCCCTGACTGCCAAGGTAACCCAGTCCGGTATGGACATCGCGGTTGATGAAATCGTGAATGCGCTGAACGGCCTGGACATCAACTCTCTGGTCGCCGGTACTGAACTGTACAACGGCACCTGGAAAGGTCTGTTCGGCGAAACCTATGGTCCTTCCGGTTTTATCCGTACCATCAGCCTGTCGGCTCAGGATTTCAATCTTGATCTGAACAACGGCAACAGCGCCGGTTTTGACGGTACCATCAGCAACGTTCATGCAGCCATTACCCTGCGCAGCCAGAATGGTTTCCTGCCTCCGGTTGATATCAATCTGGGTGCCACTGTTGGCCCGATTGACCTGTCCGGTGATCTCGGCCTGGGTGTTGTGGATCAGATGCCTGATGTGGACATTTCCAATTTCAGTTTTGACATAGGCGCAATCGATTTCGACGGTGTTGGCTCTGTCGGCGATGCGATTCTGTCCGGTATCACCACCGGTTTGTTGAACCTGCTGAACGGTGTTATCTCCAACGCGGTTGAGAACCTGCTGAACGACGCTATTCCGGATATGCTGGCGAATGTTCTGCAAGACGCTTACACCATTCGTATTCAGGATGCCGTAGCAGCTCACGATATGGCCATGGCAGCGAACATTTCTGCCATTACCACTACTGACAATGAACTGTATGCCCAGCTGGCAGGCAGCGTTATCCCCGTGACTGTGGACGACGACATTCCCCAGCCGCTGACCGGCTCTCTGTTCACCAACGATCCTCTGCCACAGGCAGAACTGGGCAATGGTGATTTTGCGATTTCCATTAACACCAACGTGATCAACCAGACCCTGGCATCTGCCCATTCTGTTGGCCTGACCCAGATGAACATGGCGGGCACCAGCCTGCAGTTTGGTCTGCCACGCGACGAAAACCTGGGTGGCGAAACAGTGACTCACCGCCTGCTGGTGAACAACCAGACCCCAGCCACTGTGGAAATCAGTGAAGTTGCCGGAAACGCTGCCATCAAGATGAATGTGTACGGCCTGGAAGTGGCTTCTGAGTCCAAGAAAGATGACAACCTGTACAGTAACGACCTGGCAGTGCGTCTGGATGCCAGAATTCCGCTGTCCATTGGTGTTGGCGAAGAAAACACCCTGGACGTTGGCTTCCCGGAGCCGCCTGAAGTGGTGATTACCGGCTTCAAGCTGGGCGCCGGCAACTGGGTAACCAGCGGTATCAACGAGCTGGCCAGTGACCTGGTAGCTGATTCTTTCGCGGAAGTTGTGAAGCAACTGGTTGAGCCCATTGCCAACATCAAGATTCCTGCATTCGAGTGTCTGGCGTTCACTGTGACTGGCGTTGATGCTGTCGGTGGTCAGAATTCTCACCTGAACATCAACGGTACCCTGGCCAAGATCAGCGATGCCTGTGACGTGGAAATCGTTGATCCGCCGCGGGTTGCCTATGGCCGTGGTGTTGGTACACCGCTGACCTGTGCCAGCGACGAAGAATACGATGCCGGCCTGTGTTATGAGCCTTGTGATGAAGGTTATAACGGCGTTGGCCCCGTGTGCTGGAAGCAAAACGCGTCTTACGGTCGTGGTGTAGGTACTATCCCGACTCGCTGCGGCTCCGGCAACGAACTGGATGCAGGCCTCTGTTATCCGCGTTGTAACTCCGGTTACCATGGTGTAGGCCCTGTGTGCTGGTCTGATCGTCCGCTGTCTTACGGCCGTGGCGTTGGTACCATCCCAAGCAACATCTGGACTGGCGAATGCCCAAGCGGTAAGGAAAACGACGCTGGCCTTTGCTACCCATACTGTGACTCCGGCTACACTGGCGTAGGCCCTGTGTGCTGGCTGGATAACGCCTCTTATGGCCGTGGTGTGGGCTGGATTCCGAACCAGTGTGCCAGCGGCGAAGAGCTGGATGCAGGCCTCTGCTATCCTGTGTGTGATTCCGGTTACCACGGTGTAGGCCCAGTCTGCTGGACTAACGATGCACTGTCCTATGGCCGTGGCGTGGGTGTACCTATCCATACCTGCCGGGATGGCCTGGAGCAGGACGGCTTGCTCTGCTACGAGCAGTGTGACTCTGGTTACAACGGTGTCGGCCCTGTGTGCTGGCCCGAATAACCTGAAGCAGTAAGTCAAGGTACATAACAGTACCGACCCGAAATCCCCGCCATCCGGCGGGGATTTTTTTTGCCCCCGATTCGCATCTGTTCAAGCTTGTGTAACAGGGAGCGGCCAAACCCCGGGTTATCAGCTAGTCTTTATCAGATGAGTATTAGCGCCCCAGGGGAACCAGCCGCTTGAAAAGCTTCCTGAATACAGTCACATCCCGCTTGCAGGGGGATTTTCAGCTGTCCGTTATGATGACGCTGTGTGCCTGTGGCGTCTTTGGCATTACCCCCTTTGCTTTTTACCGTTTTCTCAAGGGCGATCTGGTAGCCGGCATTGTTGATCTGCTCATTCTGATAAGTATTGTGGCTTCTGTTACCTACGCCTGGCGCACCGGCGATACCCTGAACGGCGGCCGCTGCCTGGGCGTGATTGTGTGCAGTGGTGGCGTTGCGGTGGGGAGTGTGCTGGGTATCAACGGCGCGTTTTGGCTGTTTCCTGCCTCGCTGACCAGCTACTTTCTATGTCCTTACCGGTTTGCGGCCATTATCAATGCGCTGGCACTTTTTATTCTCAGCACCATTGGTTCTGCGTTTTCCAGTACCGAACAAATGGCATCTTTCGTTACCACCTGTATTGTGGTGAATGCCTGTGCCTATATTTTTGCTGTGCGCCATCACGCCCAGCATACAAAGCTGCAGTTGCTCGCCACCCACGATCCGCTCACCGGGGCCCGCAACCGCAGGGCGCTGTCTGCAGACCTGGAAAATGCTGTAAGGAACGCCCGGGAAACCGGATTGAATTACGCACTGGTGATGCTCGACCTGGATCACTTCAAGCGGATTAACGATGAGTACGGCCATCACACCGGCGACAATATCCTGCGTCAGTGTGCCGAAGTGCTTCGCCAGCACATTCGGGAGTCAGACCAGCTGTTTCGCTTTGGAGGCGAGGAATTCACGTTGCTGATGACTGGTGTGTCCGATAAGGGCCTGCACGCGGTGGTGGATAAACTGAGAGTAGCTCTGCAAAGTCATCTGGCCACTCCCGGCGGCCCGGTAACCGCCTCCTTCGGCGTGGCATTGCTCAAGCCGGGTGAACACTGGGAAACCTGTGTGGCGAGGGCAGATAATGCCCTTTACCTGGCAAAAGAGCGGGGTCGTAACCGGGTGATAATGGAATCAGATCTGTAAACTCCGGCATTTTCAGGGGCCGCTTTTTGATACCTGTCGTACAACCGGCTTATAATGCCGCTGTCTTGATTAACCCGGAAACTAGCAGGAGATTAAATCGTGGCAGGACTGTTGCCTGATATTGACCCCAATGGATTACTGGAATATTCCGTCGTCTTCACGGATCGATCGCTGAATCACATGTCGCAACAATTTCAGGAGGTTATGAATGATATTTCAAGCAACCTGAAAGAGGTGTATCAGGCCCAGGCCGTGGTGGTGGTGCCCGGTGGCGGCACCTATGCGATGGAAGCGGTGGCGCGCCAGTTTGCACACGACAAGAAATGTCTCGTGATCCGTAACGGCTGGTTCAGTTTCCGCTGGAGCCAGATTTTTGAGATGGGTCAGATTCCTGCTTCCTGCACGGTATTGCAGGCCAGCCAGCAAAGCAGTGATCCCGGCTCGCCTTTTGCGCCGGCTGCCATAGAGGAAGTGATAAAAACCATAGAAGAAGAAAAACCCGACATGGTGTTTGCCCCCCATGTTGAAACCGCATCGGGCATCATGCTGCCGGAAAGCTATATCAAGGCCGTTGCCGAGGCGGTGCATAAGGTAGGCGGCCTGTTTGTGCTGGATTGCATTGCGTCTGGTACAGTGTGGGTGGATATGCAGGAATGTGGCGTGGATGTGCTGATTTCCGCTCCGCAGAAAGGCTGGAGTTCCTCTCCCTGCAGTGGCCTGGTTATGCTGAGTGACGCGGCGCTAAAAGCCATGGAGAACACCACCAGCAGCAGCTTTGCCTGTGACCTGAAAAAATGGCACCAGATCATGCAGGCTTACGAGAACGGCGGGCATGCCTATCACGCGACCATGCCCACGGACGCGCTGAAAAAATTCCGCGACACCATGCTGGAATCCAAAGAAATTGGCTTTGCCCAGCTCAAGGAGCGCCAGCTGGAACTCGGGCAGCGGGTGCGCAAGCTGTTTGCTGACAATGGCTATCAGAGTGTTGCCGCTGATGGCTTTGGCGCGCCCGGAGTGGCCGTGTTCTACACGGAGAAACCGGAAATGCAAACCGGCAAACCCTTCCTTGAAAAGGGCCTTCAGATAGCGGCGGGGGTACCTTTGCAGTGCAATGAGCCGGAATCTTTCAGAACTTTCCGCATCGGGCTTTTCGGCATCGACAAGCTTCAGAATGTGGACCGTACGGTGGCGAGTCTTGAAGCCACGCTGAAAGAGATTCAGTCTGGCTGATCACAGAAAAGTCGGGCTCGTGTTAAAAGGCCGGTTTTCCGGCCTTTTTTTGTGTTTGAATAGCAAAGCGTTGTTTGGCGCAGGCTTTTACAGCAACTGCTCCAGTGCATAAATCTCCTGATTCAGGCTTTCTGCATCGTAGCGGGTTTTGAGTAATTTTATAACCGCCGCTTTTTGTTCCCTGTTGGGTGTCAGCACCGCCGGTGCGTGGCTGAACCAGTGCTCAAGCATTGGGATCAATGTTGTGGCGTCCATTCTGAACACTTCAGCGCGGGTGGGTATGTAGCAATCCACTTTGGTCGAATCCGCAAAATCCGGTGAATACGCCATAAGTACCCGCTTATGAAACCCAAAACGGTTCATTGGGCTGTACAGCCCGTTGGATGTCAGACTCATTGCAATTTCCCCCTCAATGTATCCATTCCAGATTAACAATCCATCAGCATCAAACCTTGACGGGTATCAATAGAACGAATTGGCACTGCAGGCTTTCTCCCGCGGGCGGCTGGGTGTAGTCTAAGACCAAAAAACACCACAGGGAGGCCGTGAATTGACTGACTCCATTAATAATATTGTAACGATTTCCCCCATGCGGGTTCATTTCGGGTTAAAAACCGGGGTCAATGAAACCACACCGGGGTTTACGGATTTCCTGAAAAAACTCGCCACCTATGAGGGCGTGGTTACCGTGCCGGCATTACACCGCCAGGCCGTGCGGTATGAATCCATTGAATCAGATGTTTATGACCGGCGACTGATGATCTGGCGTTTTCAGGACGAAGAAAGCGCCGCAGTGGCAGATTTTCATGTATTCCCCAATTCGGTCGCAGTGGTTGAAATCAAAGTGCCGCCGGTACCTTACAGCGATCCTAAAACCCTGGAAGAGCAGGTGCAGGCGATATCCAAAGGTATTATCAACCGTGGCTATCAGCAGTTATATCAGCTGTTGCTAAAGATTGCGGCTGATCTTGGTCATCACAACGTGATGCCTGTGTCCGCACTGGGCATAGCCCCCTATGACGAAGCAAGGGGGCCTTACATTCTGTGGATTGCCCGCACACTGATTTTTCGTAAAACCCAATTGAATGATGACAGCCGCCAGAAACTGATTACCCGCTGGCTGGCTGAAACCGCACGTCCGGCGGATGCTAAAGATATTATTGAGCAGAAAAAATCTTACTCCATGACCTGGCTCAACTACGTGTTGATTGAAAACCAGAGTGGCAGCCAGCAGTTTCGTATCGACACCATGATCATTGCCCAGTATTACTATGCCGCCCAGGATCTGTGCAATGAGCAATTGAAACAGGCCATATCCAATGCCTATCTGAAAGACCGGCTTAACGAAGTGGAAACCAACCTGGGAGAGAGCCGGGCCGGTGCGCGACTGTTGCAGATTGCCTTTCACGAACATATCAAACACCTGACACGGGCAAAGCGAAAAGCGCTGGAGGAGATTCTGGCCAGCTGGGACTACGATGATCTGGTGGAAAACACCCAGCGCATGGTGGACGTATGCACTGCCAAGTTGCAGGAAACCAATCATCAGAAACGGGAGCGCAGTTCGTTGCTCACTGATCTGTTGCTGGTTTCCCTGAGCTTTTTTGCGGTGTTTGAACTGTGCCTGTTCCTGACGCAATTCAGTCGCGAAATGATGTCCCGGCCGGCGCTGGATTATCAGGATGAAACCAGTTCCTTTTTCCTTAGCCGGATTGCCTATGTGGATGCCGATATCATGATTGTTATCGGAATACTGATGACGACCGGACTGGTATTGACTTACCGTTTTATTAAAACCCGCTGAAAGGATGCCGATTCCATGCTACGTAACAGCCTTCTGATCCTGGTTCTGGCGGTAGTGCTGAACAGTGTTTCCCTCGCAAAGGAAGCGCAGGGTACAGCGGCCTATCCGGTTATTGCGATTTATACTGACGAGTGGCTGCCCTATATTAATCCCCAGGGGCAGCCGCTTAGCGACGATGCTGTTCTGGTTAATCTGATTGCCCTTGAAGCCGGATACCAGCTTGACTGGAAATACTTTCCCTATCAGGCCAGCTACGACCTGGTAAAAAACAAGCGGGCACTGCTTTCGTATCCCTATTTCAAGACAGAGGCCAGAAGCAGGGAAGTATTGTATTCTGATCCGGTATTCAAGGTTACAAGCCAGATTTATTTTAATCGCCAGTATCAGAATGCTGACCAGTTCAAAAAGGATCTGACCGGCTACCGGATCGGAAAAGTTGCCGGTTACAGTTACGGCGAGCAACTGGATAAACTGCTGAACAATGCAGTGGCGTTTCCATCGGAACGTAGCGCTATTGCCGGGCTGTTGAATCATCAGATAGATTTGTTACCGATTACGGAAGAGGTGGCTGATGCCACCCTGGAAAGGTATTTTCCCAATCGCCGGCAATTGCTGCAGCCCTTGCCTCTGGAAAAGCAATATCGACCGGAGCCTCTGTACCTGATAGCCCAGGATTCCCCGGAAGGAACGCAGCTGATCGGGCGCTTTAATCAGGCCATTGCCTCTCTCAGCGAGCGTGGCGTTATCTCTGTGACTACCCGCGAACTGAAACGTTACAAAAAACCGGATTTTGCTCAACTGATGACGGCAGAAGGTTACCCGGTCATTCTGGGGCAAACTGAAAGCGAGGAAGATGACTCACGATTTTATACCTTACCCAACGGTACCCAGGTGCTGGTACTGGAATGGAGCGAACGTATTCTGCAGTCTTCCCATACCGACCGGCTGTACATGAACATGGTGGATCTTAGCCGGGTGCTGGTGCTAAACGGTCCCCACGTGGGGAAAGAACTTTTTGTGAAAAACATGCATATTCATTTGCTGTAATGCCAAGTGTTGGCTCTATTCCATTAATCCCGGCAAGAAGAGTGCGATCTGTGGAAACAGAATCAGCATAACTGTCGAAAATAGCAGTATCAGAATAAAGGGTGGCGTACCCTTGATGATTTCCAGATAAGGGCGCCTGAAGATGGCGACAGCGGTAAAAATATCGCAGCCAAAGGGAGGTGTTGCCGACCCGATTGCTGCCTGCAGAGTTACCAGTGTGCCTACCAGTACCGGATCAATTCCCGCAGCTTCCACTGCCGGCTTAAAAATCGGCGTCAGGATCAGAATAACCACTATGGGATCCACAAACATACAACCCACAAAAAACGACACGGAAATCAGTGCCAGAATAAAGTAAGGGCTGTCCGCAGCATTGTTTATCACATCGCCCAATAACAGATCCGGTATCTGTGCAAAGGATATCACCCAGGAAAAGGCCGCCCCTGCACCTACCAGTATAAAGACGACAGCGGTAATCAGACCGGTGGACAGTGCAATGGCCGGCAGGTCACTGAATTTCACCTGGCGATAGACCAGCATTTCCAGCACCAGGGCATATAACACCGACATGGATGCCGCCTCAGTAGGGCTGAAGGCACCACTGTAAATACCACCGATAATAATGACAGGAAAACCGGTGGCCAGGGCTGCGCGCTTGATTGCCCGGTAGCGCACACGCCAGTCCGCCCGCGGTAACACCGGAATTCTTTTTTTGATGGAAAGCAGATAAACATACAATGAAAAGAACAGCAGAATCATAATGCCGGGTCCGATACCGGCAATAAACAGCTTGCCTACCGATGTGCCCGATACCACACCATAGATAATCATGCCGATAGATGGCGGAATCAGCAGGGCAATGTCGCTGGCATTGATAATCAGGGCAATGGTGAACTTGTCGGTATAACCGGCATCCAGTAGCCGTGGCCGCAGGGGTTTGCCCATGGCAACCACCGTTGCCTGAGTGGAACCTGATACGGCGCCGAACAGGGTGCAGGACAAGGCCGTCGTCATGGGCAACCCGCCACGCAAATGCCCCACAAACTTTTCCACCAGATCCAGCAGGCGATCTGCGGTATGGCCGCGAATCATGATATCCGCCGCCAGAATAAACATGGGCACGGCCACCAGAACACTCTGGGAAACCCCGCCAATCATTTGCTGAATAATGATATCACCGCCAAGAAAGGGGAATTGCGTCAGTATGATCAGCAAGGCACCCGCCAGCAGCGGGACCAGCATGGGGTAACCCATAAGCAGCAACAGAATCATAATGGCCGCAGTAATCAGCGTCAGTACAGGTGTGGACATCAGTCGCTTTCCCCCTGCGCCTTGCTGGCATCCTGCGCGTCTGCCGGCAGCTGATACTCATCCCGATGATGCCATGACAGGTAATTATCGGGGCTGATGAGGTTTTTTACCCCGGCCAGAAAAAACTGGGCCGCGCCGACAAACAAACCGAGCGGAACCACAGAGTAGGTGATATAAAGCGGTAATTGCAGTGACGGCATGATGCGCCCGCTGTCCGCCAGATTAAGTACATACTGAATGCCGTAAATAGCCAGCACAATCATTAAACCGCAGGTGGTGAAGCTGGTAATAATCAGCAGTATTTTTCTGCCCCGGTCCGACAGCATGTCATGAATAGCGGAAACCCGGATATGGCGACCTTCGCGCACCCCATGGCCGACACCCACAAAAGTCACTACAACGAGTAGTAGCTGCGCCAGTTCATTGGCAAATGTAAGGCTTGAACCCAGATTCCGGGCTACAACATTGGCAATAGAGACAACGGCCATCAGCAGTATTGACGTGATTAACAGGCTTTTTTCAAGCCAGTTAAGAAAACTGTCTATGCGCTGAAAAATACCGCGCACGTGGGAGGGTTTGAGCATGCAAAGAAGTCCCGGCAATTTCATGTTATGCTGGGCTGATGATAACGGGTATAACCGTTTAACTCCAGGGCCGCACAATGACAGGAGAAATATCATGGCGCAGACACGCAGCAACTCGTTTTTTAAGGGAATTTTCGGTGTTTTTATCACGTCGGCACTGCTGGCAATCAGTGCCTGTTCAGACCCCGGCGAACAAGGCGGTGAATCTACAGCAGACGGTAAAAGCGCTGAATCCGTTACCTGGCGTTTTGCTCTGGAAGAAGTGGAAGGCAGCGTACAGGATGCCTACGCCAAAGAATTCAAAAAGCGCATTGAGGAACAATCACAGGGTAAAATCAGCATCGAGATTTATCCTTATGGCGCGCTTGGTACATCGTCACAGCTGACAGAGCTGGTGCAGGGCGGCGCTATTGAGCTGGCCTTTGCATCCCCGGGTCATCTGGCATCAGTGATTCCTGAAGTGGGTGTGTTCACGCTGCATTTTGTTTTCTCGGACGACAACAATATCAACAAACAGGTACTGGCCAACAGTCAGGTGCAGGAAGCTCTGCAATCAGCCTATCAGCAACAGGGACTGGATTTAATGAGTATTGTGCCTGAAGGCTGGATGGTATGGACCGGGGACAAGGCCCTGAAAAGCCCTGACGACTTTGATGGTTTTAAAATACGCACCATGACATCACCCATACTGGTGAAATCCTACGAAGCCTATGGCGCCAATCCAACACCGTTACCTTATTCAGAAGTGTACAGCGCCTTGCAGCTAGGCCAGATAGACGGCCAGGTAAATCCGGTGTTCGCGATTGAGGAAATGAGCTTTTATGAAGAACAGGATGTGATGACCTTTGCCAAACACGCCCAGTTCGTCGCCACACTGATTGCCGGTAAAACCTGGACCAGCCAACTGAGTGAGGAAGATCGCCAGTTGCTGAGCAGCATTACTGACAACATGAGAGACTGGATTTTCGAAAAGCAGGCTGAATACAATCAGCAGCGCCTGGAAAAAATCCGCAGTGCCGGCGGTACAGAAGTGGTGTATCTGGATGATGCTGAAAGAAGCGCCTTTCGCGAGGCCAGCATGGAGGTGAGAGATCTTTACATTGAACAGGCAGGGGAAAGTGGTGAAAAACTGCTGAACACCATTACATCAATCGTAGCTGAGCTGGAAAAACACGAATAATCTCGCGTGCGATAAAAATACAAGAACAGAAAAGGAAAAAAGGCTGAGCCGCTAAAGCTCAGCCTTTTTTATTACCCGTTGATTTCAATAAACTCTGCCAGCTTGTCCACCATGTTGGGAGACCCGACAAACAGCGGGCAACGCTGGTGCAGGGTGGTGGGTTCTATATCCAGAATGCGCTGCCCCGGCCCGGCAATGGCCTTGCCACCTGCCTGCTCAATCAGGAACGCCATGGGGTTACATTCGTACAGCAAACGTAACTTGCCCTGAGGATAGCGGCTGGACGTGGGATACAGGTAAATACCACCCTTGATCAGGTTACGGTGAAAATCCGATACCAGTGAACCGATGTAACGGGAAGTGTAGGGGCGGTTAGTGCTGTCGTCTTCTTCCTGGCAGTACTTGATATATTTCTTCACGCCATTGGGGAAGTGCACATAGTTGCCTTCGTTAATGGAGTAGATAGTACCGTCGGCAGGGATCTGGAAATTCGGATGGGACAGGCAGAAAACCCCGATGGTGGGATCATAGGTAAAGCCGTTCACACCGTTGCCGGTGGAGTAAACCAGCATGGTGGAGGAACCGTAAATCACATATCCGGCAGCTACCTGCTTGTGGCCCGGTTGCAGAAAATCCTCTTCAGTCACATGGCTGCCTGCCGGTGAAATGCGTTTGTAAACGGAGAAGATAGTGCCCACAGAAACGTTTACATCAATGTTGGAAGAGCCGTCCAGAGGATCAATCAGCACCACGTACTTGCCTTCAAGGTTTTTGGTTTCCTCGAATTTTACGAATTGCTCTTCCTCCTCGGAGGCAATCCCGCAAACCACGCCCCGCTGCGCCAGGGCATTCTTGAAGCGTTCATTGGCGTAAACATCCAGCTTTTGCTGCTGTTCGCCCTGCACATTGTCCTCGCCTGCGGCACCGGTAATATCCGCCAGACCGGCCTTGTTGATTTCCCGGTGCAGTACTTTCGCCGCCAGGCGAATGGACGAGAACAATGAGGTGAGTTCACCGCTGGCATCGGGATATTCTTTTTGATTATCCAGTATGAATTCGCCAAGGGTTTTTATTATTTCCATGAATGAAATCCTGCCTGTAATTGGGTTTTCTTTCGGTTTTTCAGAAACTTTTCCACTAAAAACGACAAAAGCGATCAAATAATGATCGCTCCGTGCTGAATTTCCGTCAATTATAGCGGTTTCTTGTTAAGAACTCCCACCCGCTCTGCCTAACCGGGTTCATTTGTTTTGCCGGAAGCTCCTGTGCCCGGCGCATCCGGATCCTGAGGATCTTCCACAACCCGCACGGGATACGCCTGAGTGACCGATCCGGTGTACAGGGTGCGATGCGGGAAGGGGATCTCAATGCCGTTTTCATCAAACGCGTTTTTCACCCGGATAATCAGTTCATTTTTAAAATCGAGAAACTTTTCCCGAATCGCCCAGGCGGATAATTGCAGGTCCACGGAGGATTCGCCAAAGCCGAGTACAAATATCTGGGGTGCCGGGTCTTCAAGGCACAGATGGAATTCGTCAGCTACTTTCAGCAACAGTTTGTTTACCGCGGCAATATCTTCCTTGTAGGCAATGCCGATTTTCAGGTCTACGCGACGTATGGGAAACCGGGTGAGGGTGGTGACCTGGGTCTTGATAATGGTTTCGTTGGGCATGCGCACGAACAGGTTGTCGAATGTTCTGAGTTTTACCGACAACAAATCGATGGAAAGTACTTCGCCCACCGTTTCCCCAATCCGAATGACATCGCCCACGGCAAAAGGTTTTTCACTTAACAGGAACAGTCCGCTGATGATATTGGAGGCGGAGGTCTGTGAGGCAAAACCTATGGCCACGGTCAGAATACCGGCAGCGCCCAGCAATACACCCAGGTTAACCCCGATTTGCTGCAGGGCACTGAAAATGAATATGCCACCGATGACATAGGACACGATACGTTGCAAAAGCAGGGACTGGTGTTGGGAAAAACGGTCCGTCGCCAGGCGGGAGATCGCATGGCGGCTCAGTTTGGCAAGCACAACACCCAGCACCAGAAGTCCGGCACTGAATAAAGCCTGGGTCAGAGTTAAGGATTTCAGGGTTTCCACATTTGGCTCCAGGTATCAGGAAAATAGCATGTCGTAAGCGCGCAGTATCAGGCGGTTCTGATCCGGCCTTCTTGCGCTTGCCAGGTGGGTCGAGGTTTTCGACGTGAAATGCTGGCTGCGCCTGACGGAATCCACCTTGATCTGAACATGGGAACTGCCGGCTTCTTTCAGCAGGTGGATAGAGTTAGTCCAGAACTGGTGTTTTTCCGGCTCATAATACAGGTCCAGTATGGTCACAGGGACATTGATTTTTTCGATGGTCAGGGCGTCTTTGTTGTTTTCGTTTCTGATGGTTACCGGCACAATCGCCCGATAAGCACGATGGCTGAGGGCATTGGGGTCCAGATAAGCATGGGTTTTACTGGCGTAACACAGCTCGCCCAGCCTGGGGCTTGGGCCAAACCAGGTATCGGACAACTGCCGGATGGGGACTTCGAACAGTGGCTCCACGCTGCTTTTGGTTTTCACCGTAAACCACAGCATGGCACCTACGAACAGCGTGACCTCCTGGCTTGGCATCAAGGTAATGGGATTAATCGGCTTGGCGACAATGTTCCGGTCTGGCAAATGGGGACTTATCTCCAGGGTATCCCGGGTCTGGGTGAACACAAAACGTTTGAACTTTTCCGGCCGCTGGGCGGTGTCGTCATTGCATATTATCCGGGGTCGCTGGCTGTCTTCCCGGGTAAACGCGGGGTCGTGTTCGTGCCAGATACACCATTCTTTTTCCAGGTGCTGAATGCCAATGTCCAGGCTGGCAAAATCCCAGCGATTAATTTGCCCCATGGTGAATTGAAAATTGCCCCACCAGTTCTGGTCGTTGTTGCTTGCTGACATGCTGACTACTGCCTGATTTGCTGAGTTCTGAAAAACCGGGATGGCACCCGGTGTACAGTTAACGGATTATTCCGGTTTTTGGTTGGCATAGAGTTCTTTGAGTTTCTCCAGGCTTTTCTCGTGGGCGATAATAATCACCTCATCGTCATCCTTCAGTTTGGTGCCGGCCTCGGGAATCAGAAAATTTTCATTGCGGTACAAACAAATAACCCGCGAGGCAGCAGGGAGTTCCAGATCATCAATGGCTGTGTCCGCATAACTTTCATTGGCAACAAAGGTAAACAAACGGGATTCACCCCGCAACATGGTAGACAGCTCGAAAGACTCCCCCTGAATAAACATATCCGTCAGGTATCGCCCGATGGTGCGGGATGGAATGATAGTATCCGACAGGCCCAGCTCCAGACACACATGTTCCAGTTCAGGATCCCGTATCTTGGTAATAGTGCGCTGTACACCGAGCGAACGGCCCACAAGGCAGGTAAGTATGTTGGACTGGTCATTATCGGTCAGTGCGAACAGGGCGTCGTTCTTGCCCAGTTCTATTTCCCGGAGAATGGCAGGCTTGCTGCCGTCACCGTGAATAAAGCCACAGTCCAGCTCACTTTTCAGTGATTCTATTTCATCCAGATTCTGCTCAATGATAATGACTTCTTTACCGTGCTTGAGAATGCTTTTTGCTGTTGCAATGGTGGTGGCGCTGGCGCCCACAAATACCGCTCTCATTTAACACCTGCTTTACGGCCAATCCAGTTTCTGGGGTAGAGTAACAACAGCATGGCAAATACTTCCACCCGTCCCAGCCACATATTAAGGCACAGTACCCATTTGAGTACAGGCTCCAGTTCTTTGCCGGTAATGCCACTGCTCAGGCCCACAGTCATTGCAGCAGACACCACTTCAAACAGGCTTGCCACGGGTGGGTAACCGAATCCCAGAAACACCATCCAGGACACAAGGATAATACCCACAAAGGCGATAATCAGCATCAGGACTTTGATGATTTCGCTGTCTTCCAGCGCCTGGTTTTGCAGTTTGTTTTCCCAGATGGCGTGGGGAGGCAGCGTGGCTTTCTGAAAAGCAATCTGAAACAGGCGGAAAAAGATGATCAGGTGCAGTATCTTGGCACCGCCCGCGGTGGAGCCTACGTTGCCGCCGATAAACATGGAAACAACCAAAGTTAGCTGACTGAAATCCGAAAGCTGATCCGGGGCGATGGTGGCAAATCCTGCCGTGGATTGAGCTGATGCACCCAGGGCAAAAGCGTGCAGCAGAGAATCCTGCCAGTTCAGGTTCAGGCTGCCATGAAACTGCACTGCCAGAATCATTGTCAGCAACACAACCAGCACCAGGAATACCTGCACCTCATAGTTCACCAGTACTCTGCGCCAACCACCCTGAAACAGCTGAAGGTAAATCACCAGCGGCAGAGCACCTGCCAGACAGGCAATGCTTACCAGTACCACAGCCCCGGTGCCACCGGCATCGGCAAGGCTACCGGCCTTGTTGGAAAAACCACCGGTGGAAACCGCCGACAAACCGTGGATCAGACTCCAGAATTCATCGCCGGAAACCAGTATCAGGCTGATAACAGCCAGCAACGTCAACACCAGATAAACAAAGAATATTCGCCGGGCATAGGTTTGTGCCGTGGTCAGCAGGTTGTCAGATGCCAGGGATTCGGCAAACCGCCTGGCGGTTGAATGGTGGCCCATTAGAAACGCCAGCGAAAAAATCACAATGCCCAGGCCCCCATACCATTGCATCCAGGAACGGGCGAACTGAAAGGTTTTACTGGTGCTTTCCGGGTCTGTCAGGGTGCTTAACCCTGTGGTGGTAATCGCAGAAATCGCCTCGAACAGGGCATCACCGACATCCAGGCCATTGTGGGTAAAAGTCATCAGAGAAAACAGGGGGCTGATAATAAAAGCCAGGGCGATAATGGTCATGGCTTCGTTGGATTGCAGGCTTCGAGGCTCGGGAATCCAGCGATAAGGCAGGCTCAGCAAAAGCTGCAGTACAATCAGTGTCAGGTAGCGAAGGGCAACATCAAATTCACCATAGTAAAGAGCCACGCACAGGGGCAACACATTGAGAACCGCCAGAATAAAAACCAGCTGACAGAGATACTTGATGACAACCGGAATCCTGACGGCAAAACTGATCGCATTTAACGGATCCGACAAGGCAATATCCTTTTAGAAAATCCCCGAAAGCCTATATAAATCCCATGAGCAGGGTGGCCAGTCCCAGAAAGCTCATAAAACCCATAATATCCGTTACCGTAGTGAGTATGATGGATGATGACTGCGCCGGATCAAGCCCCATACGGCGCAATATGACCGGAATAATGGTGCCCGATACGCTGGCGATGGTCATGGACATGATCATGGAAATACCAATAATGGCGGCCAGCCCCAGGGACTGACTCCACACGATAACGGCCACTGCACACACCACCGCGATGGCGGTGCCGTTTATGGCGCCCACCATGGCCTCTTTAAAGGCCAGTCGCAGCCATTGGGAGGTATTCACTTCTTTCAGTGCCAACCCACGCATGGTAACGGCCAATGCCTGCGCCCCGGTATTACCCGATTGCCCGGCAACGACAGGCAGCAATACTGCCAGTGCTGTCACACTGGCTATGGTGCTTTCGAAAAAACCCACCACGGCCGCCGCCAGGAAGGCCGTCAGCAAATTGATATTGAGCCAGGGCAGGCGTTTGGCAACAGACGTCAGGGGCGGGGAAAGCGCACGTTCATCCCGGCTGACACCCACCATGGTCTGCATGTCTGTTAATGCCTCATCCTTGATAGCCCTTACCAGATTGTGCTGGCGGATCAGGCCCAGAAAACGCCCTTCAAAATCCACAACCGGCAAGGCAATCAATCGTGATCCACTGAAAAATTCGTCAATTTCGTCCCGGGTTGCAGTTGATGCAATCCTTGGAGGCTCAGAGCGAATCAGCTCACTGAGCGGTTGGCTGGGCTTTGCCAGAATCACATCCTGCAAAGGAATCAGGCCCATCAGTTTTTGATCTTCACCGGTCACCACCAGCATATGCAGCTGACGTTTGCGAATTTTCTTCAGGCGGGTGGTTACCTGTTTTACCGTGACGGACGGTGAGAAGGTCAGAACCTGAGTATCCATAATGCCACCGGCTGAATCCGGGTCGTAGCTTAACAGCTCACGAATCTCGGATTCCCTGGCACCTTTTTTCAACTTCTGAAAATAGAGTTCCCGTTTTTCTGCCGGTATGTGGGCAAAGCAGCGGGCCAGCAGACTCGGGTTTACCCGGTTAAGCAAGGCACTGGTACGCTCTTCCGACAGATGCGCCAACACCTCCGCCAGCAAATGGGGATGCAGTTTTTCGATCAGGGAAACAGTGGCGGCAATACTCACATCGCCAAGAAACTCGGCAATCTGTCGGGGAGAAAGCAATTCAAAATAGCGAGCGGCATCCGTAGGGTGCCGGCTGATAAATTCCAGCGCCAGGCGGGTATCCGGTTGTTGAATCGCCAGGGTACCCGTGCCGGAGTCCAGGGCCGGTGAATCTGTAGCGGGATCAGTGTTTGAGTTCGAATCCGTTACCATTGCAGCACCTATTCCTTTTTACCCGGGCCGCCCGGTAAAAAACCGGCGGTGATTTGCCAGAAAAGCTCTGCAAAGGAAAGCACCAGTGACACCGGTTTCTGTTCCTGATCTGATTCCGGCGCATGCCCCAGCCGCAGGGCAAAACTTTTTCGCAATACACCAATCAGGTTACCGGTGTTGTCGGTTACCGGAATTTCCTCATAACCGGTGGCCAGAACTGACTCGATCAGCTGATGCCGGTTCGAAGCCGCATTCAATACCAGGGCGGCCGGTTTCATTACCGAGCGTACTGTCTGACGCGGCTGGGCAACAATAAACTCCCTCAGGGTGAGAATGCCCACCAGCTGTTGCTGCCGGTTCACCACATACAAATGATCGTGCTGATAGTCCAGGCTGTCGCGCACCTGGCTGATGGCTTCTTCAATGGTGTTGTCTTCCATAATGGTCAGCACAACCGGGTCAACAATGGCGCCGATGCTGGCAGCAGGGTAGTCCAGCGTGCGACGAATGGCACCGGCCTGATGGTCCGGTAATCCGGTAATGATCTGCTCCCGCAGATTCACCGGTAACCGCCGCACCAGCACGGCACAAAAGTCATTGGGCAAACGCGCTGCCACCTGCAGCAGGTGTTCTACCGGCATGGCCCTGGCCCAGCTCAGCGACTGGCTGATATTGACTCTCGAAATCAGCATGGCGCATTCCGCAACCGGCAGGGCTGTTACCAGTTGTTGCGCGTCTTCTGCCGGCAACTGTTCAAAAATCCGGGCAGCTTCGTCCGGATAAAGCCTGACATATTCTGCGCCGATACCGCTGAGGAAGCTGCTCATTGCTTGTCTACCACCAACACGGATTCGCGACTGAACTGCGCTCCGGGAATATGATAAGTGCCCTGATCATTCACCAGCACCACAGAGGTTTGAGTGATATTGGAAATGGTTCCCCGCAGGCCGTTAATTTCAATAGTGTCACCAATGTTGAACGATTTCTGGGCATAGCGGGTGGAAAGAATATTGTCGGCGATTCCACGGGCACCAATGCCGAAAGAAATGGCAAAGGCACCAAACAGGGCCGTACTGAGAACCCCGAACAAAATCAGCAGCACGGTGCTGCGAACCCCCAGTTGATCTGCCACGATTAGCAGACCAATGGCCCAGATCACCATTTGCAGTACACCGATAGCAGGCTGGGCGTTTTCCAGTTGATCCAGCACACCACTGCGGTTAATCAGTTCCCTGGCCAGCCGCGCCAGCGCAAAGGTGGCAAAGAGTACCACCAGCGACACGATAATATTGGGAATAAAGGCGCCAAACTGCTGTGCCAGCAGTGGCAGCAGATCAATCCCCAGCGCCTGTAACGAGGCCGCCAGGGTAATGATCATGACAATCCAGAAACCCAGCAGGCCGATCAGATTGGGGACGGAATTCAGGGCATGAAGGCGAAACCGTTTGCCGGCAGCTTCCTGTGAACGGGTAACGGAAACCTTACCGATACGGGTGAAGGCTTTTCTGAATCCGGCGGCAATGAGCCAGCCGATAATCAGTGTCAGCAGGGCATAGAACAGATTGGGCAGGTAGCCAATGATTTCCCCAAGGGTCGCGTGAATAGGCTGTACCACACGCTCTTGCCATTCTTCGAACATATTTTGTACACCCGGATAATTGTTCTGCTGCTTGTAGAATAGCAGTCTATCACGGCATATACAGATGCGGAGAGGCTCTGTTGACAGATCCTGTTACAAGACGCTGTAAATAAGCCCTGTCAACAAGCACTATCATCGGCCCCCCAGGGGATTAACCCGGCTTTTTGTCGTCCATAGTGGTAATGGCGTTGCAGGCGGCCGCGACCGGATTAGTAACCCTGAATACCATCTTCAAAACCGATGGTTTGCCAATTGGCATTGACGCACTCTTCCTGCGACAGGGTGGCGCATCCGGTAAGGAGGAAAACGAAAAGAAGAGTTCCTGAAACAGATGAGCGCATAAAGATCACCTCGGTAAAATATCAGAGAGCTTGTACAAGCTTAGCAATCTTTATGCGCTTTAACGGGGCTTAGCGGTATTTAACGAAATTTTCCCGCTCAAATTTTACCCGGGGGAAATAAACGCCGTCATCGGCGCGCTCACCGGCACCGATCACCATGGGCACATCGGCGTCTTTGGGAAGCTTGAGGAGTTTTTTCACGCGTTTCTCATCCATGCCTTCCATGGGGCAGGAATCAAAACCGTGGGCGCGTAGGGCCAGCATCAGGTTTTCAGCCGCCAGGGCGACGCTTTTGGTTGCCCACACTCGCATGTCATTGCGGGAGAAAGGTCCGCGGGGTACCGGACGGAAAATACCCGCCACATCAGCAAAGGCTTTCTTGGCAACACCCAGCACATCAAAGGGACCTTGCCAGTAGGTAAAAGGCACCACGGCTTTGTAAAAATTTACCCAGTGCTTTGGCATATTGTCCTGGGGCCAGTTGTTCAGATTCAGGTCTGCCACTTTCATCCAGTTATCGGTTCTGGCTACTACCACTATCAGTTCAGCCGCGGTTTTGGCCGCATTCTGGTTCATGCAGGCTTCCACCAGACGGGATTTTAAGTCCGGTGAACGCACTACGTGGAATTCCCAGGGTTGCAGGTTGCAGGAACTCGGCGCCAGCAGGGCCATATCCAGACAGGAATCCAGCACCTGCTGGGGAATGGGTTTATCGGTAAATTTGCGCACAGAGCGGCGGCTTTCCACCACCTTGCTGAATTCCTCCCACTCAATGGTTTCCGGCGCCGGCTCGTGGTAGCGCTTTTTGGCTTTGTAGTCGTAGCCATCGATGGTTTTACTGCGTTGCAGGGCTTCTTTCACTTCATCAACCAGGGTCTGCGATACTTTCAGGGCCTGTTCCGGAGCGTTCATTGGCTAAACCTCGTTTAGTGACGGATGACTTTGTTCGATGAGTGTCAAACTATCGAATAAAAAATACAAAGTCAAAGGCTACCATCTACCACTGGAAAGACAATGACCGAATAGTCGCCCTGGGAGATGACTTTGGCCACTAGTGGTGGCACTATCGTGCATTAAAGAATAATTATCCGGGGTTTATCGGGCCCGTGGATCCGGTCGGCAGGCACGTATTCCTGTTGTTTTTCTGACCGCGCCAGGCCCTGTTTACGATTCACTCTTAAGAATAAAATCCTTCAGGGATTCCTCACCAAATGTTTCCGCCATTTTGTCGTGCAGCTGCGCCATAGCGCTGTTCACGGTGGCGTTACATTCCCGGGCAATGCGGTAGTCTTCACCCTGGCAGCGAGCCGCCATCATGATATCGCCGATACTGATTTTTTCGATATTTCTGGCAGGCACAAAGGCCGGTGGATCCTCAGCAGTCATGACCAGCATGCCTTGTTCCTGTAACAGATTCACTATTTTGCTGATAAAGGTCTGCGGAATAAAAAGCTTGTCCGCCAGGGACTGGAGCGTCCAGTTCGGATCGCCGTTATTGTGCGCCTTGCCCACCATAAACATGATCTGTAACGCCAGCCGCTCATGGCTGTCGTAGGAAGGCTGAGCCTGATCCCGGGCAAGCAGTAGCTGTTCTGGGTGCTGATAGTAATAGGAGATGTTGGCCCCGATCAGTACCAGCAACCAGCTGACATGCAACCAGATCAAAAACAGAATAAGCACCGCAAAGCTGGAGTAAATAGCGGTGTACTTGGTTGAAGAGGCGACAAAAGAGGTAAAGCCCCAGCCGGCAGATTGCCAGAGAATGCCCGATACAATGGCACCCATGAGTGCGGCTTTGGTTTTTACCCGGGTGTTGGGCATAAATGAATAGATGAAGGTAAAGCCCATGATCACCATAAAGAACGGAATCAGCTGAATCACCAGAAGAATAAAAATACCGACGGTTTTTATGTCCAGAAGATACTGCACAAAGCTGGAATTTTTGACCGATGCCGACAGGCCAAAGGCGACCATCATGATGAAGGGGCCAATCAATACTGCACTCAGGTAATCGCGAAAACGTTCGGAAAAACCACGGGATTCCTTAACGTTCCAAATGTAGTTAAAGGATTCCTCAATTTTCTGAACAAGGGATACCACCGTGTAAAGCAGCAAACCCAGCCCCATAAACCCCAGAACGCCAACATTCATATTGTTGACGAAATCCAGAATTTTATCGGTGAGTTCCACACCTTTGTCGCCCAGTGGCGCCAGGTACTCAAGCAGCATGGGTTCCAGGGTGTTATGAATGCCAAAGCCCTTGAGTACAGAAAAGCTCAGTGCCAGCAACGGCACCAGCGATAGCAGTGTGGTAAATGACAGGCTCATGGCCCTTAGTGTGAGTTGCCCCTGGGTAATATCGCGCCACAACGCGTAGCAGCCTCGGCCAACAAGAATCAGCCTGGCCTGTAATATAGTAAAGTCATCGGTGTCCTGTTCGATCAGGTCCTGAAGGCGTTCGAGATAACTGCGGGGTTTATCCATAGACTATTGAATCAGCCATCCAAATAAGGCATGTTTACTCTAAAGTGGTATAAAATTTAAGGTTTACTGGTAATTGTAGTCAAAGGTGCCATTAAAGAACATTAAAGTCTACCCGCACTCTTCCGCGGTGGATAAGCTGTATCGAGCAGTCCACCAAAATTATCCGCTCCATAAAACCCTTTCTGGATGAACCTGATAAGCCAATGATTCCAGCGTTCAGCGTACGCAAGGAAACCAGGTCCTTTGTTGATTTTTAGTAATCGGGATTTGCTCAACTAGAGTAACTATGCCTGTTTCGCGTTCGTAATCAGGGCATCTGGTGCTTAGCGGATTTCAGTTTTATTGGCTGGTTAACCTGTAAGGCTATTCGGGATAAAAGGCCAGGACCTCATCAAGCCTTATTTTGGGGAAGCGCTTGTTTTTGATCTGTTTGAGCAAAAACTCGTCTGTCGGCCAGTCTGAGCGGTAGTCGCCGGAAGCCTTTAACAGGTTGTGATGGAAACGGTAGGCCCGTCCGATCCGCATGGCCCGGTCCAGTTTCTGCTGGGTTACCGTATTGATATTGCCCACACGAACGCTCTTGGTTTTATAGTTACGGGGCTTGGGCTGGAAAGAGACCGTCATCACCAGGGCGTATTCATAGCGGTCATTGCGGTAGTTTTTACGCACCCAGGACAGGCACACGCCTTCCATGCCGGTATCTATCTGTTTGTTCGCTCTGGGAATGCTTCGCTGGCCCTGCTTCTCGACAATGGCTTCGGCTTCGGTTTTAATAAAGTCGATCAGCCGGGAGAGGGAGTCGGCAGGCGTTGCATTGCCGTCGTAGAACATTTTGTTGATTATAAGTTCATTGTTTTTCTGAACACGAAAGTACCAGCAGGCAGCGTTACCGTTACTGCTTCTGGTCACATTTTTAGGGACCCAAAGGACATCATTGCCAATTACCATTTTGCGGTAAGGCAATATCTTTTCCCTAAGACGCAGAGGTTCCGGTTTTTGCTTCATCATGCCTAGTGTCAGTTTCCCTTTGATCTGGCGATGATACCAAATAAATCCACCAAATTAAAATCAATATCGGGTAAAATATTTCAAGATTCAACAATATAGGGGGGCAGGGCAGAGTTTACGCAGTCTGGAGGGCAATTAGAGGGTTATAAACGAACAGAAAAGCAGCGGGCTGGCAAAATCAAGGTCAAAAGGCACTCGCCTGAGCAGGCACTATGCGGAATAGGAGTGTGTGATTGCTGGCCATGGCCAGCATTGTCTCAGGCTTGTTTTATCAAGCGGTATTTTTTGGGTGCTTTTTCCTTGTTATCGAACAGCAGCATTTTGGCATTGGGTGCTGTGTATTCCTCCAGGCATTCCCAGGTTACCCGGGTTACCAGTTCCTCCAGCTGGAGATCGATCTTGACCATCTTCATCAGCGCGCCGTATATTCTGGCGGGAAGGTCCGGGCTGCCTTTAAGGCGGTCCAGATACAGCCGGGCAGATTCCCGGTCGTTATCCTTTTCAGCAATTTGGGACAGTTTCAGGAGATTGTAGTTGTAGCTGACAATGTTCGCGATGTAATTCTTTCTATCTACTTGTTTTAGAAGGAAATCCACCCTTCTTCTCAGTTCGTCGCGCTCAATGGATAGTGAGGCGAACTCTCTGCAGCTTACATCATTACACACGCAGTTTCTCTCCGAAGCCTGAATAAATAGCTTGTTTTTATAGCATTAATGGTGCCCGCAGAAATTGATCTGAGTCTGATCAATCGCGGATTCAAATAGCCGGCTTGCCCGGCATTCGAGCTATTTAATATAGGGTAAAAGCTGGTCAACATTCAACCAACACCAGACAGAAACCTGAATATTTAACCCCATCTAACATTAAAGCCATCAAAAACAAAGAGCGGGAAGTTATTCCGTATCCGTCACATAGCTCAGTGCTTTTTTCTTTGCCCGCTCTGAAGCTTCATCATGAAGAGCGAGGAAGTAGTTAGTCAGGTCCTCTATACTCCTCAGCTCCAGTTCGGCCTTGAGTTCGTGAAGTCTGGTACGAACATCTTCATCTGTAAGGAAGCGGACAGGAACCTTTCCTTCCTCTTTCTTCCTCTGCATGTAGGCCGCCTCCATGGGTTTAAGAATAGCTCTCCGCTGTTTATGAGGAAGTTTGGCGATAGGTGCCTGTTCGAATTTACGTGGTCTGCCACGTTTTTCGCCCTGATTCTTAGGTTTTGAAGTCATCAAAAATACCCAGTAGCGCAACTGATTAATAAAACAAATTTAATTTTAAAGCTAAGGTACGCCAAACTCACCACAATCACCTAATCATTTTAATTGTTCACGGTCTTCATCAAACAGCCTGTTAACAGCGCCAGATTATTTCCGCAGTGATTACAGATGGATTCGTGACTTTGGATGTACTGCATATAACTGTTTAATTATGCGGTAATTTTTTCCATTAGGCCAGATTCAAATGAGATACTTCTGAATACAGAGCCATAACAACTCATTACAGGTTTACAGAAGGTCAGATTATAGTCTTTCCCCGGGGTTTCCACCAGCCAATTCAGGTAGTGGTTACACCGTGACTGACCGGTCGCATAATTTGGGCTTTATTAATGGCAAGATATATAGCATGTATTTCCTTATAAAACCGCCACATGAGCCAACGATGAATGAATCCTTACAGGATACCGCTTCGGTAGTGCATTTATTGCAGATATTGAATCTGGCGCAAAAGCATTTCCCTGCCTTCCGTTTGTACATAGCGGAGGAACGTTTCTGCAATCAGTGTGAGCTGCTTTTGTTTGAGCCAGACAAAATACCAGTTGGAGGTGATGGGCAACTGCTTAACATCCAGCACTGCCACGCCATCATCGCCTCCAAACGCCAGTGAGTGGGCCGACAGAATGGAAATCCCCAGATTGGCCATCACTGCGTGCTTGATCGCCTCGTTACTCTCAATGGTCATTTTCGGCGTCAGCTGAATGTGCTGTTTTTTCAGGTAGTGCTCCAGGGCAAAACGGGTACCGGAACCTTTTTCGCGAATCAGAAAAGGTTCTTTCAGTAACTGGTGAATATCGATATTTTTATTATTGGCCTGGGGATGATCCCGGGCTGCAATTGCCACCAGGGGATTGGGCAGGAACTCGATTTTCTCTATTTCCACGTCTTCCGGAACATGACTGAAGACATAAAAGTCATCTTTTCCGGCCTGCAAACGCTGGATAATCTGTTGCCGGTTGCCCACCTTGAACTGAATATCCACATTCGGGTAGCGGGCGCAGAATGGGCCCAGCAGATGAGGGATGAAATATTTTGATGTGGTGACAACGGCGATTCTCAAGGTGCCTGCCTTTAATCCCCGCATGTCAGACAAGCGCATTTCCAGACGCTCAAAACCTTCAAGCACTTCCTGGGCGGTTTTCACCAGTGCAAGTCCTGCCTCGGTAAATACCAGCTTGCGTCCAATCTGATCATAGATGGGCATGCCAATGGCATCGACCAGTTTCTTTAACTGCATGGAAACCGTCGGCTGAGTAAGGTGCAGGTATTCAGCTGCTGATTTTATGCTGCCGCATTCATGCACAGCCAGCAGGATTTCCAGCTGGCGAATGGTACCGACACGGGCATGTAAACGTGTTGCCATGGACAAAACTCCTGTAAAGCCGGCTTCGTATTTACATTAGAAGTTTATCTAAGATGATGTCAAACCGATAGATTGTCTGGTTGCTGAATAAGTTAAAGTAAAAATAATGTCTATAATACAAATAGTTAAGATGCATTCTTAATGTAATATATTGTGCAACTTTAACATAGACGAAAATCTATCATATACTTAGATAATATCTATTATTATCTATTTACGCTCGCTGGCAAAATTCCCCTGAATCCAAACAACTCAGGGAGACACGTTATGACCAACAAGCAATTGGGTTTTACTGCAACCACCGGAGCCATGATCTGTGCGTCCGGATCCTTGCTGGCCGCAAACGGGGTAATCGGCTGGACCCTGGCGGCGGTTGGCCTGGGATTGCTGGCCATGGCAGGCCTTGATGCTGCCCAGCGTCTGAAACCGGCGCCGTCCATGGCAGGCAGTGACAACTAGCCATGACGATTGTAATTTCCTTCTTTTTGCTGGGTGTTATCGCCCAGGTGCTGAAAGCGGGGGTACAGTTTCCCAAGGGGCTGTACCAGTCACTCACTCTGTTTTTGATGATCGCCATCGGGCTGAAAGGCGGTGTCGCACTGGCGGAACACGGCAGCCTGGAGCTTTTGCCCATGTCGGTGGCTGTGGTGGTGTTTGGTATTGTGCTGGCCATTATCGCCTTCATTCTGTTGCAGCTGTTCGGTGATCTGGGTCGCCAGAATTCTGCATCCATTGCGGCTCACTATGGCTCGGTGAGCGTAGGTACCTACGCTGCAGCTGTCACCTTTCTGGAAACGCAGCAGATTGCCTACGAACCCTATTTCCCGGTATTTGTTGTCATGTTGGAGATTCCGGCAATCGCCGCGGCTACCGCTTTACTAAAAAGCGCCCGGGGCAGTGTGGACATTCCCAAATTACTGCACCACGTGCTTTGCAACCAGGGCGTTGTGCTCATGGCCGGCGGGCTTCTTATCGGCTATATCGCAGCAGACGAAGCGGGCTCCATCATGCCATTTTTTAAAGGGCTGTTTCATGGTGTGCTGGCACTCTTCCTGCTGGAAATGGGCATGGTTGCGGCCAGGCGACTGACCGAATTCCGGCAGGACACCGGTTTTATCTCGGCGTTTGGCGTGTTTATGCCGCTGATCGGTGGCTTGATGGGCGGTGCATTGGGTGCTGCCCTGGGGCTCTCGGCAGGGGGTACATTCCTGCTTGCAGTGCTGGGCGGTAGTGCATCCTATATTGCCGCGCCGGCTGCCATGCGGATTGTGGCGCCCGAAGCTAATCATGGATTATCCATAACGGCAGCGCTGGGAATTACCTTTCCTTTCAACTTGCTGATCGGCTTGCCCGTGTACAGTGTCTGGGCACACTGGATTGTTCAGCAGTAGAAGCACACATCATTATCGCACACGAGGGCCACCGGCTTGGAAATTGAACGTAACGAACCACTGATCACGCATCTGCAGAAAGTCATACACTGGTCGGTACGAGCCTTGTCGATTCTGATGGTCTTTGTCATCGTAATGGGCGTGATTGATGTGGGATGGACCCTGTATCAAAAACTGATCACGCCACCATTATACATATTGACCATCTCCGACATGCTCGCTACGTTTGGTGCGTTCATGGCGGTTCTGATTGCCATAGAGATCTTTATCAATATTACGATTTATCTCCGGGATGATGTCATCCATGTCAAAATCGTAATGGCGACGGCTTTAATGGCCATTGCCAGGAAGATCATTATTCTGGATATGGAAAAGCTTGATCCCGCCTATCTCTATGCTATAGGTGTCATTATGCTTGCCACCAGTATTGGTTATTGGCTGATTCACAAGCTGCCACGCAAGAGCCACGCTGAGGAATAGACGAGGGCGCCAATGCAGGAGCTGAGGCCGGGACTGAGCTTTATTCACGCTTCCCCCTTTTATGAGCTTACCGCGCTATCATGATGCGACACAACAGGCAGTGGAACGGTTCAAGGCTGCATCCCGCGGTACAGGACCTGAACCACTAACAGCATAAAAAGTTATTAACTGTCAGAGGTAATGCTATGAAACGTTTCAACCGTATTTTATGCGTGGTAGATCCCCAGGAAAGCGCCAATACGGCTATTGTTCAGTCTTTGAAAATCGCCAATGACCACCAGGCAGACATCACCTTTGCTTCAGTTGTCCGCGCGGATAAAAGCTGGATGTCGTCGATTCGCCGGGGGGATAGCAATGATAACGGCATGGAAGAGTTGATTGCCAACAAGCGATCTTCCATCAAGGAACAGATTGCGCCACTGGCGCCCGATCTTGAGGCTGATATCAGAATATGTTCAGGTATCGGGTTTATAGAGATTATCAAAACTGTGCTCGAAGGTAAGTTCGACCTGGTAGTAAAATGCGCCGAGGATACCGACTGGTTAGCGCGCCTGTTTGGAAGCGAGGATATGCATTTGCTCCGTAAATGCCCTTGCCCGGTACTAATGTTAAAGCCCGGTCAAAACGACAGCTTTCAGAAAATACTTGCGACGGTGGATGTGAATGACACGGTCAACGAGCCGGACAACAGTCGGGTGCAGGAACAGCTGAACAAGCAGGTTCTGGAATACAGCGCGGCCATGTGCATGCCCGAGCTGACCGAGATGCATATCGGCGGTGCCTGGGAAGCCTACGCAGAAGACTTTTGCCGCTATGGGGCTTTTTCACGGATGCCTCAGGATGAGGTAGACAGCTATGTTGCACAGGTAAAGCGTGAATGCGGGGAAAAGTTATCAAAACAGGTCTCTGCGTTAAATGATATGCTGGGTAAAGAAGCGGTACAGTATCTGCGCCCAACGGTTCATTTGGTAAAAGGTAAAGCATCCAGAGAGATTCCGTTAATGGAAGACGCCTATGGTATTGACCTGATCGTAATGGGAACCGTTGGCAGGGTTGGAATACCAGGGTTGATTATAGGTAACACGGCGGAAGCGATTCTGGAACAGGTGAAGTGCTCCGTACTGGCGATCAAGCCGGAGGGCTTTGAATCACCGGTGCAGTGAGAGTTCCGACAGCTCATTCTCAATATCTGCATCTTCATTTGGTGGTGGCGGCGGATCGTCCTTCAGGGACAGCCGTGGGGCCGCCTTTGCTTCTGCATTCACTGCGCCCGGTGGAGCAGGGAGTGCGACAGTTGCGAACAGCGCCGGGTCTTCCAGCGCAGCAGCCGAGACTACACCATCTTTTACGCCTTACGGCTTCATCGGCCGTTAACACATAATCACCGCCCGTGCTCTCGCTCGGGCGGTTAGTCCAACTCAATCCTCATTGCTGTATCCGGAATACTTACTGGGTACCACACCAAATCTGGCTTTGAACGCCTTGGTAAAAGTTGCAGTTTCTGAATACCCCAGGGTAGTTGAAATCTGAGTGATGCTGAGCTTTCTTTCCTCCAGCATCTTGAGTGCCCGGCCCATTTTCAGATCACTTAAAATAGCACGAGAAGCACTTTAAACCCCGTTACAATCCATGGGATGAACGGCTTTGCGCGGTAAAAGGAGGGGATCTTTTCAAGGCTATCAAAAAAGGCCGTGTATCTGTGGTCACCGACCATATCGATCGATTTACTGAAAGGGGAATACTGCTTAAGTCCGGACGTTTCCTTGAGGCGGATATCATTGTAACTGCCACCGGACTTGACCTGAAATTCGCCGGCGACATAGAGATCTTTGTTGATAACGCTCGCTACGATCATACAACAAAGATGAATTACAAAGGCGTCATGTTCGAGGACCTGCCAAATCTGGGAATGACATTCGGGTACACCAACGCCTCATGGACGCTCAAGGCAGACCTTACGAGCCAGTTCCTGTGCCGGATTATGCGGTACATGGATAAGAATAATTACAAAACAGTGACACCAAGGAACCATGACTCATCCGTAGCGGTTGATCCGGATTTTTTGCCGATAAAATCAGGTTACATACTGAGGTCTTTGGATAAATTCCCAAAAGTAGGCAATAAGATGCCCTGGAAGCTGTATCAGAATTATCCACTTGATTTAACGTTGTTACGCTATGGTAAGCTACCGGCCGATGTGCTGGAGTTTCGCCCGATCGAGGGATAATGGGCCAGATCTTTTAGGCTGAGTCAAAGCAACTAATAAAGCTATTAACAAGGAAAAAACGATCATGTTTTCGTGCGTTAGAACGTTGACGGTTATATTTATCGGGATGTTATGGATTAGTTCGGCAAGCGCCGCTGTGAACTATGAGACTCTGCAAAAAGATCTTGAAAAAATGAAGCCCGAGCACCCCATAGACATTACTTTCTGCATTTTTGATCCTATCGGCAAGTACGGAGAAGCCTACAGCAGAGCCCAGGACCTAGTGATAGAAGCCAAGAAATGGAACCTGGATGTAAACCTGAAACTCTATACCAGCGAGAGAATCGCAACCGAAGATTTTAAAGCCGGGCAATGTGAAGGGGTTGCCATATCCACGCTCCGCGCCAAACAGTTTAATCTTTTTATGGGCAGCATTGATTCTGTTGGCGCTATTCCGGATACGGAGCACATGAGAACACTGCTTCATACGCTGGCAAATCCCAAAATTCTGCCTTACACCATTACCGGACAATATCAGGTGCTGGGCATAGTGCCGCTCGGTGCGGCGTACGTCTTCGTTAATGACAGATCTATCAATTCCGTTGAGGATGCCGCAGGTAAAAAAATTGCCGTTTTAGGCTGGGATCCTTCACAGGCTGAAATGGTGAAGATGCTCGGGGGATCACCGGTAGCGTCGAACATCGCCGACTTTGGCAACAAATTTAACAATGGCGTTGTGGATATTATCGTTGCACCTGCATTGGCTTACCAACCCTTTGAATTATACCGGGGGTTGGGTGATAAAGGGGGAATCTACCGCTTTCCTGTGGCGTGGATAACCGGCGCCATCGTCATTAACCGGGATGCCATGCTCGCAAAGTTCCCCGATATGGATCAACAGATACTGGCAATGCGCGATTATGCACTGGCTGGCCTGGAAGAGGTTTTTGAGCGACTCGAAGAAATCGAAAAAGAAGTTGATGAAAAGCACTGGATGGAGCTTTCCAAACCCGATAAAGAACGTTACACGCAGTTGATGCGCGAAGTCCGTATCGAGCTGACCAGGCAAGGGTTTTATGACCCCCGGATGATGAAGATTCTCAAGCGGGTTCGTTGTACTCATAATCCGACTAACGCGGAATGCACTATGGACGATGAATAGGAGAGAGCTAGTCTTGCAGGCGGCGTGTTGCTGGAAGCCTGAACCTTCAGCTGCCGCAAATGTAACCGTAGCCGATGAGATCTATGACGCCCAAGGCAACAGTCGTCTGCTGGCGGAAGAAGAATCCTGCTCGGTTAACGGGCAACTGGCTGTGTGAGGTTATCTGCCTTTATGGACATCCTTGAATAATATCGAATTTAACATAATATATATTATGCGTACCGATGAATTGAAGCAGCTCAAAAATGAAGCAGAAGCTGGGCATCCAACTAAAGTAGTAAAGATTTCCAAGTAAAATGGATAATTTCCAAGTAATGCAGTAAATGAGGGTCGGCCGTCATTCTGGAAAAATTCGCCAAAGTGACATTAACTCATTGATATAAATAGTTTTTTACGATTCGTCTGGCTCCAGTATCTTGATACCAAAATCCAACGGTGGAACCTCTCTTTCCAGGTCCAGATTGTAGTCACCAAAGCGGTTGATATTGGAATTGCGGTATGGCGATAGCCCATTCAACAGCTCTTTGTTGATTACCACACCCTCTTTCGACAAGTCCTTCAGGACGTGAGTCATTTTCTCAACGTTGTAGAGAATCACCATATTCGCGACAAGCTGGTTGTATTTAACGATTTTCCGTTGCTCATGGCGGACATTTTCAGCGATGATGCCCTCGCCTCCAAAGAAGAGCCATTTGATAAAACCGTTAAATTCCTCACTTTTGTTGGTGGCTGCTTGAATGGTTTTTCGAAGCTCAATTTCATCGATATAGCGCAGTAAAAAGAGTGTTCTTATCGCCTTTCCCAGCTCCTTAAACGCCAAATACAACTTGTTTTTACGACTGTACGTTCCTAGCCGTCGCAGAATAGTTGAGGCAGTAATTTTACCCTTTTTGATCGAGATGACCACGCGGAGCATATCCCGAAGGTGCCGCTCAATTAATTTGAAATCGATACTCCCAGCAAACAGTGGCTCGATATTTTTGTATCGATAACGATTATCCGGCCTGAAAAGCAACAAATCCTGAATATTGCGGATTCGAGGCATGAGATTGATGCCCAGCAGGTGTGATAGACCAAACACCGGATAACTTTGCGCTTGCGTATCGCCATGTAAAGTGTCGGGCTGGATGTCGGACTTGTTGTTCATCAGGCCATCGAGAATGTACACCGCCTCGTAGACACCGCACGGAATAAAATGACTGAACAATGCAATGTATGTATCCGACACGTGGTAATAACCAATACCACCATAACCGCCATATCGAATATGGTACTCCGTTAACAGGTTCTGTTCGTACAGATCCCACATCGTTCCATCCGCCGAAGCGTGCTTGCCGCTGCCCCAGTATTTAGGCAGATCGAATTTGTTGTAGGCATTGACGACCTGGGTAATCGCCTTATCCAATCGATCTTCGGAGGCATGTCGAAGGTTAAGCCAGGCAATCTGTTTACGGCTCATATTCTTCACAGACTTGGCCGTTTGAACAGGACCGAGATTGCAGCCATAGCAAAATAACGTGGTGATGAAACGTTTTTCCGGTTCATCAATACGTACTTCATTCCCTGACAGAGGCCCAAATAGTTTATGCAGGCCAAGCCACTTTTCGGTGTCAGTAAGGATGTCAATGATGCTTACTCCAGGAAGGTTTTCTGTAATCAGGGCATCGAGTTTTTGCAGTTCGGCTAGCGGTTGTTCACTTCTTATCGGACTGATCGACAGCTTCCCCTCTTTTATTGAGGCATGAAGATTTGATGGAAATCGTTCGTCTACCTGTTTTGATCGCTCTGACAGCTCCTGCTTTAAGTTGGTAACAAACAAATTCGCATCATTCAGTGGCATTTCTACTTGTTCACTGTACTCGTCTAGCCCGGATATTTCACCAAACTACTCAAGCAGCCAGGAAACCTGATATCTGATGCTCTGCGCTTTGAATGCTCGCTCTGGCTGCCTGTAAAGCATCCAAACGATGCGCTCGGGGCAAAACATCCCCTTACCCCATTGTTTATCAATGTGCCGGGACAGCACTCTTAAACACTTAGCTGGTGTTGAGCACCGTTGCTGCGTGAGCGAACAGCGTTTTATAAGGATAAGCGCTGCTGAGCATTATCTTTACACGGCGCGTATTGCGAATCACTACGCCACCGATCTTGAAAAGCTTCAACCGGATCGTATTGACTTGTGCTTTAGCTAACGAGGTATTATTGAGCGCCAGAGTTCGCAAACGCTCCACCAGGGTATAGGCATAGTCTGACAGCAAAAGGCGAAATTGATTGGGCCACCACTCATGACATGACGTTCGTCCCGAAAATAGTAGCTGCTGTTCTTTGATCCGGTTTTCCATGTCACCCCGAGCACAGTAAATCTTGGTGTAAATGTACTTGGCGCTTTGCTGCAAGCTGGTAACGACAAACCGCGGGTTAGCTCCCTGTACATTGTGCTCTGCCTTGATCACAACGCGACGTTTACGGCGCTTCCAGCTACCTGCCGAATAATAAAATTCACTGAACAGTCGCTGTTTCTCTCCGGTCAGTTCAAAAAACGTTTCAGCTGCCACCCGTGTGCTTTCTGACAGGCTTATTAAACGGCTGTTTTTAGCGATTCCTACGACATAATCGACGTTATTGCGGTCACACCAGGCTAAAATCATTGGTTTGCAAAAGCCTGAATCACCGCGAAAAATAATCCTGACCTGCGGCCAAGCCTGTCGAAGTCGTTTGACCAACAAGGCCAATACGGCGCCAGCATGGTGCGCTGCCCCACACGATGCCGGCCGCATATAGCTGACCAGCAATTGGTGGTCGCAAAAGACATACAAGGGCAAGAAACAATAGCCATCGTAAAAGCCATTGAAATACTTTCCAACCTGATCGCCATGAATCGGATTGTCGGTGGCGTCGAAGTCCAGAATCAACTGCTTTGGTGCGGTCGTAAAACTACGGATGAACTGATCGACCAGCACCTCGTGCATAGCGACCGCTGTAGCCCGATCTGCTCGTTGTTCCAGTCGGCACAATGTAGGGGCGCTACTGAGAACGCGATCAGCACCCATGGCCGTCTGGAACACGGTATCCCCGGATAATGCGCCGTGGTCATTCAGATCTTCGTAGCCTGCCGCCATGGCGTAAATTCGCTGACGCAAAAGGCTCAACTGGCTGTGTTCACAACGACCCCGAACACGAGGATCTTCGATAGCGCGGTCCAGCGCCTTGGTCAAACCAATTTTTAGATCTACGCTCCGTAACAGCATTATCCCGCCGTCCGAGGTGACTTCTCCACCCTCAAAATTCACTTCAACTTTGCGGCGTTTAACGCGTGGCAATTCGAGGCTGCTCTGGTAACATTCTGTCATGGCGGGACCGTCCTTGTTTTTTGGCTTAAGCACCTACATTATAAGGGTTAAACGGTTCCGCCTCCTTCTTTTAGTGAAATATCCGGGCTAGCCGGTTTTCTCATTGGTTTAAGGAACAAACGGGCCTGCCTCTGCGAAGCTACAAAAAATGGCTAAAGTTAATCGTCTGCTTCGAACTTTCGCGTCAAATGCCGTTGGCGGTTGCCGCAGTCTCCGCAGGGTTTTCTGATCAGGCCCATTTTTGTCGTACCGTCACGCAAGCCTTTGGTGTCAGTTCACGCACTATAATGCGGCTTCTTACTTGAGATTAGCAGTTTCGTTCAATGTTTCTGCCCATCGTTCTGACACACTAAATCAGTCAATGTGAACCAAGAGAACTTTGAACGATGCGCCAAACCATTGAATTATTGGTACGCACTCTGTACCTGCCGTTTTTCCTTTTGATAGGCAACGGCGTCGCCGTCTACTGGATATCTGAGGGTTATTCGAAACCCTGGCTGGTAGCCTGGGTTTTAATCTTTATCGGTTTTTCCTTTCTGGCTGAACAACTGGCAGCCTATGACATTGCGTTCAATACACCCGCAGGGGATCAGAAGCGCGACACCCTGCATGCCACTATTAATGAGTCGTTAACTATAGCAGGCCTTTTTAGCCTGCCTTTGGTCGGTGACTCATTAACTCTGGGGGCCATCTGGCCGAATGACTGGCCCCTGGCATTGGAGTTTATCCTAGCTATTTTGATCGCAGATGTCGGGATTACGCTGGCGCACTATGCCAGTCATCGACTTCGCGTACTGTGGCGGCTACACGCGATTCACCACAGCGTTAAGCGAATGTACGGATTTAATGGGCTGATGAAGCACCCACTACATCAGCTAATTGAAACAACCGCCGGAGTAGCTACTTTGCTGTTAATGGGGGCACCAACGGAGATAATAGTATTGCTCGCAACGGCGGTCACCCTACAGCTCCTGTTGCAACACTCCAACGTTGCTTACTATGCGGGTCCTTTAAAGTTTGTGTTGGCAATCAATGCAGTGCATCGCTTCCACCATTTGAACACTGCAGAAGAAGGCGATGTAAACTTCGGTCTTTTCACAACCTTTACCGACCACCTGTTAGGAACGTGGTACTATGATGGTGACCGCGTGATAGGCAGCGACGATCTGGGTATTGCATCTGAGCCAGATTATCCTGTCGGCTATATGCCACAACTCCTTGAACCGTTGCGAAAAACTCGGCACGAATGGCCACTTTAACACATGCTTTATCCAGTAATACCCAACGTACAAAGACCCTTTTGCTTAAGTGCCATGCGTTGATAAAGCAAGAACTTGCTGATCAATTAGGTGTTTTACGGGGGAAGCTAATCCTGAATGAGGTTCGTCCTCGTTGGGAATTTGCATCAACGGTGCCACCATGCGCTTCCACAATGGAACGGACAATCGCTAGGCCAAGTCCTGCGCCTTCGCTTTCCCGCTTTCGTGACGGATCAACCCGGTAAAACCGATCAAACAACCGTGGCAGGTGTTCACCTGGAATTTCGGCACCAGGGTTTTCAACAACCAAGTTCGTTGATGCAGTGCTATCCGATACTCTTACACTCACGTCTTTGCCACGGGGTGTAAACCGAATAGCATTGGAAAGCAGATTCGATAATACCCGTCGCAACATCGCTCGATCTCCGGTCATTGAGCTGGCCTTACCCTCGACTTGTAAGCGAACACCTTTCTCATCTGCCAGCGCTTCAAAGAATTCAAAGGTGGCTCTGACTTCCTGCACCAAATCTAACGATTCCCAATCGGGATCGAGTAAACCATTGTCGTTCTGGGCAAGCCATAGCATATCGTTGACCATCTTTGTCAAGCGTTCCTGCTCTTCCAGATTGGAATACAGTAACTCCCTGTATTCCTCAAGGCTTCTTGACTTGCCAAGCCCCACCTGGGTTTGGGTTATCAAGTTGGTAAGGGGTGTGCGTAATTCGTGGGCAATATCCGCCGAAAAGTAAGACAATTTTTCAAAGCTTTCCTCAAGCCGGCTGATCATGCGGTTAAAGGAATCGACCAACGTGATCAATTCCGCCGGTACCGTGTCCGTATCCAGTCGCACATCTAAACGATCAGCTTGAATATCCCGCATGGCCTCACTTAAAGCGCGTAGTGGGGCATGGCCTTGATGGACTCCGAACCAGGCAGCCAGTAAAGTCACGACTCCTGCCAGGATCATAATGAGCCAGAGCGTGTGGCTAAAGCTCTCCAGAAAATGAATATGGAAGCCCATGTCGATAGCAGCGACAACCCGATAACGAGCATCACCAATATGCACGAGTGATATTGCACCACGGTACACTTTATCCTCTATTTCCCATTGGTATAAGTTGTCAGCATGAATGCGACTTAACGGTGCGAGCGTCGGTAAATGTGCTGGTGGCTGGAAATCGGCTGAGCCAAAAATTAACTGATGGTTTGCATCCCAAACCTGAAAATACACACCATGATGACCTGAGACAGCCTTATCGAGAATACTTTCCGGTGTAACTCGCTCTTTACTGGCTTTTTCAAGCGCCTCTTCCACCGCATGGGTAATTACCACCAATTCATCAGCATCCTGTTCCTCAAAGTGACGTTCTACCGTTTTTTGCACCAGGTAACCAATCAACAGCAAACTTAGGGTAATGGCAATGGCAACGAATAGCATCACACGATTGTTGAGTGATAGCGGACGACGATTTGCCAGGCTAACGTTCGCCATAATCGTCCTCGACATCCAGTTTGTACCCCATGCCTCTCACCGTATGAATAAGCTTTGGCTCAAAGTCGTCATCGATCTTGGCTCGCAGACGGCGGATTGCCACATCGATGACATTGGTGTCGGAATCAAAGTTCATATCCCACACCTGCGATGCTATCAGGGACCGGGGCAATACCTCGCCCTGGCGGCGGGCCAGCAGCTCCAGCAGGCAAAACTCCTTGTGGCTCAGATTGATTTTACGTCCGGCGCGAGTTGCTCGATGGCGCGGCAGATCAAGGGTTAAATCCGCCACCTGGATCTGATCTGTTAACACCGGCGCTGTGCGTCTACGTAACAGGGTGCGAACCCGGGCCAGCAGCTCGGCGAAGGCAAACGGTTTCACCAGATAGTCATCAGCGCCCATTTCAAGACCTTTCACCCGGTCTTCCACACTGTCGCGAGCAGTCAGGAAGAGCACCGGCGTCTGGCGCCCGGCCTCGCGGATCGACTCGACGATGCGCCAGCCATCAACATCCGGCAGCATGACATCCAACACCAGTAGATCGAATGTTTCAGTCATCGCCAGATGGTGTCCGTCCAGCCCATTACGCGCTAACGTGACCATAAAGCCTGCCTCTCTCAGGCCCTGCTGCAAATAATCGCCCGTTTTGACCTCGTCTTCGACCACTAGCAAGCGCATTGCTTTACCGCCTTAAATTCCAGCATTTTTTAACATTGCTCTAAGCTTATCGGCTGTATTCCAACAGGAACATGACTCCAAGATTACATGTTTGTAATCTTGGAGTCATGTCGGGGAAAGCTGCCTGCCGTTAATATGAGCGGTCTATCCGAAAACACTCCTGGCTTAGCAATAACTATTGCGAGGGGGCGACCATTTAAGGAGGAAACAAGATGTCAGCACCTAAAACCGCGCAACTGTACCGTATGGTGATGGACGACCATCTCTGCCCTTACGGACTGAAATCCAAGCATCTGCTGGAGAGTCAGGGGTATGAGGTTGATGATCATCACCTGAAAAGCCGTGAAGCGATCAACGCGTTCAAGAACGAGCATAATGTAGATACCACGCCCCAAACCTTTATTAATGACGATCGGATTGGCGGTTTCGATGAGCTGCAAGCCTATTTTGGCAAACCATCAAAGAGCGAGGATGAAACCACCTACTGGCCAGTTATCTCATTGTTTTCAATGACCTTTTTAATGGCAGCCGGTGCTGCTTCGGTGGTCGAGGGTCAATGGTTATCTCTACGCACCTTTGAATGGTTTATCGCGTTTTCCATGTGTGGTCTCGCCTACCTGAAAATACGCGATGTGGAAGGCTTTTCCACCATGTTTCTCAACTATGATCTCCTGGCGCAAAAATGGGTGCCCTACGGATACGTGTACCCCTATGGAGAAGGTATGGCTGGGCTGTTGATGATTGCCGGGGTGCTGCCCTTCGTTTCCATACCGATCGCGCTGTTCATCGGAGCTGTCGGTGCCGTATCGGTGTTTAAGGCGGTGTACATCGACAAAAGAGAGCTGAAGTGTGCCTGCGTGGGAGGCGAGAGCAACGTGCCGCTGGGTTTTATCTCACTTACTGAAAATCTCATGATGCTGGGCATGGCGATCTGGATGCTCGTTAAGCCGGCTTTGCTGGGGTAGCGACCACCCGGATTACCGCATTGTCATGCTGGGGTCATGCTGCTGACAGTTTTCAGTCCCTAGAATGTACGCATTACGAGTGTGACACTATGAATAGAGGCTTTAGAGGACACGCTATGACCAAATCGTTAAACAGGATCCCTGACCACCTGACGCGGCGCCGCTTCGTGCAGGGGGTAGCGATCGGCGGCGTACTGGGTTTAACGCCCGGTTGGTTGCAGGCCGGCGCCCAAATTAAAGCATCGCTACGAGGTCACAACAACCCGCCAGTCCTTAGCGGGCGCGAGATCAATCTGGTCGTTGCCGAAAACCCGGTCAATTTCACCGGCGTAACCCGAATGGCAACCACCATTAACGGATCAATCCCCGCCCCTACCCTACGGTTACGCGAAGGTGATGAGGTAACTATTCGGGTTACCAATCGATTATCGGTTCCGACGTCTATTCACTGGCATGGCATTCTGTTGCCCTATCAAATGGATGGGGTGCCCGGCATCAGTTTCCCGGGTATTGCACCGGGGGAAACCTTTACCTACCGCTTTAAGCTCCGCCAGAGTGGCACCTACTGGTATCACAGCCATTCCGGGTTTCAGGAAATGACAGGGATGTACGGAGCACTGATCATAGAGCCCAGAACAGGTGAACGGCACCCTGCCGATCAGGATCACGTGATTCAGCTCTCAGACTGGACAGATGAAGACCCGATGCACGTTTTCAGCAAATTAAAGGTACAAAGTGATATCTATAACTTCAGCCAGCCCACCTTCTTCGATTTTTCCGAAGATGTAGCCAGCATGGGGCTACAGGCGGCTTTAGGAAAACGCCGAATGTGGAACCAGATGCGGATGAACCCCACGGATCTTGCTGATCTGTCTGCAGCTACCATGACCTTTCTGATGAACGGAGCTGCACCGGCCGGGAACTGGACCGGCCTGTTTAACAAAGGTGACCGGGTACGCCTGCGGTTTATTAATGCAGCCAGTAACAGTTTTTATGATGTGCGTATTCCCGGCTTAAAGCTAACGGTCATTCAAGCCGACGGTCAGGATGTGGAACCCGTTACGGTGGACGAATTCCGGTTTGGCCCTGGCGAAACTTACGATGTGGTGGCCGAACCGCGGGAAGACGCCTATACCATTTTCGCCCAAAGTATCGATCGCAGTGGTTATGCCAGAGGTACGCTGGCCACTCGGCCGGGGCTGGATGCACCGGTACCCGAGCTGGATCCGGTCGAATGGTTGACCATGAGGGATATGATGGGCGCAATGAACCACGGAAATAGCGATGGTGGAATGGACCACAGTCAGATGGATCACGGCCAACATCAGCACCTTGATATGCATGATATGACACAGGGCAAACACCAGCTGAAAAAGCCGTCTTCCACTGTTCGTCATGCACGCACCGAGTATGGTCCGTCCGTGGATATGCGAGTGGATATGCCCCGGACCAACCTGGATGATCCGGGTATTGGCTTGCGTGATCTACGCCAAAAGGGGTTGCGTCCGAAAAGCCACCGGGTATTGACACTGGCGGACCTCAAATCCATTGACGGTATCCTTGCTGATCGTCGGCCCCCTGCGAAGGAGCTTGAATTGCATCTGACTGGTAATATGGAGCGCTATAGCTGGTCTTTCGACGGGCTTGAATTCGGACAGAGCACACCAGTTTCCCTGCGCCATAATGAGCGGGTCAGGATCATCCTCCAGAACGACACCATGATGACCCACCCCATGCACCTGCACGGCATGTGGAGTGAACTTGAAACCGACCAGGGAGAACTGCGGGTGCGTCGCCACACCATTCCGGTACAACCGGCGCAACGTATCAGCTTTTTAACCACGCCACACGATTTGGGGCGTTGGGCCTGGCATTGCCACCTTCTGTTTCATATGGATGCGGGGATGTTCCGCGAGGTGGTGGTGTCATGAGATTGAAACCGATGAAATGCTTGCCAGCTCTTGCACTCGCCTTTAGTTATCTGCAAGCAAATTACGTATTGGCCGAAATGGATCATGGCGCTCAGACGCATGACATGGGGCAAATGCAAGGTGGCAGCGCCCCGCCGGATGCCCGGGATCCCCATGCTTACTCAGGAGGATACACCCTCACCGAGGGCCCTTACGCATTACCCGGCCCGAGACAGCTCACACTGGCTGATGAACATGCGTTCTGGGCCGTGTTGGGTGACCGAATTGAATACCAGAAAGACAGCGAAACCACCGTCTATGACCTGCAAGCCTGGTACGGCACCACCTATGATCGCCTGGTGATCAAGGCAGAAGGCGATATCGCAGACGACACCCTGGAGGAAAGCTCAACTGATCTGTTATGGGGCCGTGCGCTGAATGGCTATTTCGATACGCAAGTTGGTATTCGCCTCGATCAATCGAGCGAAGGCCAGAACCGTCAATGGCTGGCGTTGGGCGTTCAGGGGCTGGCACCTTATTGGTTTGAATTGGATATCACTGCCTATATAGGCGACAACAGCCGAACGGCACTCGCTGCTGAAGCAGAGTACGAACTGCCGTTAACACAACGGTTGGTGTTGCAACCTCGGGCCGAACTGAGTCTGTATGGCAAGGATGATGCCGAAAATGGCATTGGCTCAGGCTTGTCAGACATCGCATTGGGCTTGCGCCTGCGTTATGAAATTAGCCGCCAGTTTGCGCCTTATGTGGGTGTTGAATGGACTGGCGCGTTTGGCGATACAGCCGATTACCGACGTGCCGCAGGAGAAGATCGCTCAACGACTCAAGCTGTTGCCGGGTTGAAATTCTGGTTCTAAGCATCGGTTTGTCACCACTAATAACTTAAAAGGAACACAACATGAAAGTTAAATATATGCTATTGGTTGCTGGATTGAGCTTGCCATTGCTGGCGCAAGCCCATGACCCGAAAGAACACATGAAAGATGCGGAGAAACCGGATTGTGCTGCCATGAATAATATGGATCACAGCAAAATGGACCGCAATGACCCCGTTATGCAGGCCATGATGAAAAAATGCATGGCTGATACGCACCATCAAGAGGATACCGATGTCAAAGCGAATCACCGGGGCCACAAAAAGGCATCTGGAGAGCAGCATTTGGATCACGGGCACTAACGTATAAATCAAGGATATTCACATGCCAACGCTTGCTGACTTTATCAAGAGCTTGATGATTGCCGGTGTACTTGCACTGGCTGCGGGGGGCGCGTTTATTTATTCGGGTCTTTATCCCATTGGTGCAGACGTACCCCATTTCAAAGTAACCTACTGGCTACTGGAAACCCTGCGGGAGCGGTCTGTTGCCCGTGCTACCGGTGATATTCAAATACCGACAAACCTGGATTCGCCAGAACGCTTGCTTGCCGGTGGCGCTGATTATAACGACATGTGCGCCGGCTGCCACCTGAAGCCCGGCAAAACCGAAAGCGATTTTTCAATCGGATTATACCCCTCACCGCCTAACCTGACGGTAACCGCAGATGCCCATGGTCATGACCATGGCAACCATTCAGGCTCCAGTGAAGCCGCGTTACAACGTCAGTTCTGGATTATCAAGCACGGCATCAAAGCATCGGGCATGCCGGCCTGGGGGCCGACCCACAGTGACGAGCGGATTTGGGATATGGTGACCTTCCTGCAACGTTTGCCGACCCTCTCTGAGGCGCAATACCAGATATTGACTGCCCGAGGCGCGCCTGAGGAACATTGATATTAAATGGCGACCCATGCCTGATACATATGATTAACCTGTGACGCCCATTTCTATTTCAAAGACTGAAAGGAGTTTATGTTGAAAAAGTCTATGTCTTTCCATGCGTTTACATTAGCGGGCATGCTATTCATTCCCACATTAGCATCTTCACACTCGGCTCATGACCCGATTAAAGACATTCAGGAATATAATCGTGATGTGCGGCAGCGACAGTCCGATTTTCAAACCGCGACTAACCCTGAAGAGCAATTAAAAAATTTACAGTTTCAAGTGGAAACAATAGAGCGCAAACTCTTAGTCCTGAGAAACCTGATGGCTAGCGATTACCCACACATCAAAGAAAAAATGAGCAAGTACAAATATGACTACATGGAAAGCGTCGACGACACCATCGTCCAGCTCAAAAACACCTTAGAACAGGCCGAAGTGCTGCTGGACTAAGTTCACTACGGGCATTACTCAACGTATTTTTCTGGATTTTCAACAAATCGCTCACGGCATCGGCGGGAGCAAAACGCATAGCGTGACTTTTGATAATCCACAAAATGTAAGGCGCGCCATTCATCAACCCGCATACCGCAAACCGGGTCTTTTATCCATTGATGGGATTCGGCCTTGCGGTCAATAATTTTACCGTCTTCAAGCCATAATATCCGATCTGCGATATCTTCTACTCTTGGGTCATGAGTAACAATCAGCACCGCCACACCCTGATCCCGAGCGACATCATGCAACAGCATCATGACTTCCTGGCCGGATTGGGAATCCAGGTTCCCGGTCGGTTCATCAGCTAAAATCACCTTCGGTTGATTGATGAGTGCACGGGCTATGGCAACACGTTGTTTTTCCCCGCCTGAGAGTGTTTGGGGCAGCGCTTTTCGGCGATCCTGTAGCCCTAACTTTCTAATCAGTTCGCCGCAACGTTGCCTTACGGAGTCCGTTTTCTCATCAAGCAGTGACGCGGGAAACAGAATATTCTCTTCGACTGTTAGAGCATCCAGCAAATTAAAGGACTGAAAGATAAAGCCGATGGTTTTGGCCCGGATATCCGGTAACTGCGAAGGTTTCAACTGCGTGATATCCACCCCATCAATGAGCACTTCACCTTCATCGGCACTCAGCAGGCCCCCCAGCATTGACAGAAAGGTTGTTTTGCCGGAGCCAGACGGCCCCATAATAAGTAATATTTCACCCATTCTGATCTGGAGCGAAATTTGGTCGACGGCGCTAACTTTAGCAGCTCCAACCCCAAAAGATTTGGAAATACTGCGTGTTTCTAAAATGATGCTCATCGATTACCCATTTTTGTAGGCCAGGGCCGGATCCAGGCTAATCAACTTAATCGCCGGATAGACTGACCCGATAACGGCGATTACGAATGCCAATGGCACTGGTTTTAGTATTAGCGACGGCGTTAGCGCCACCGTGATCTGTGGTGCTATCAAGGGCATCGCCACACTCAACAGCACCAGGAAATTAATAGCTAACAGATACGCCAGTAAAGTGACGGCTATCGACTGCAATAAAACCACTATAACCAATTGGTAATCCCTGGCGCCCACAGCCTTGATAATGGCCAGTTCCTTGCGCTTTTTAATCGCCAAGGAATAGCAGGCGTATCCTATGATCAACGCCGCCAGAGTGCTACAGATTAGCGTCATGATCAGAATGGTTTCGGCGCCCATCTGGGTTGCCATTTCGTAGTCATTGGCAATGAATTCCGCTTGAGTGACCACATTGATATTGTCAATCTCAGTCATGATCTTTTGCTGAAGCGCTTTTATATCGACATCAGGCTCGGTATCCACCAGGTAATAGGAAAGCGTACCATCGGATGACAAAGAAGCTTGCAATCTATCCTTGAGCACAAAGAAAACCGGGTTTGCTGAGGAATATGTACCCTTGGAAAACCCCACTACCCGATAGCCCTTGTCCACTATCCGAACCGTATCGCCCTGCGCCAGACCAAAGACAGAACTCAGAGTATCAGGAACGATAATCTCATCCGGGTTTTCCAGGTGCCTTCCATCACTTAATGCCCAAGGCCCAGCGCGATCTTTTCCATCAGATAACCCCACCACAAAACCGAACAGCTTGTTATCCTGGACCTGTATCACGGTATTGAGATATAAAAACCCCGTCACCTGCTCAACACCTGCCATCTTTGCGATCGCCTCCCCTTTCCAGTCCCAAACAAAGGACGATGCCATGTGCATGTTGGATACGCCGTCCTGCATAACCCAAAGATCGGGATTCATTTTATTGGGATAGGCGACAATTTGCTGAGTTTCACCCTGCCATACCGCGGCAAAGAACAAAGCAAGTAAAAACGAAAACGCAATACCAACCATGCTGGCCAGCGTTGCGGCCTTTTGCATAGTGAGTGTTTTGTATCCCCATCGCAGTATCATTTTCATCTTTCAGGAGGCCCTGTGAAGCGCAGTTATTGGGTCAGACTTGCGGATAAGCCCATAGGGGGCCACGGCGCCCAGCAGGGCAAAGAGCCCAACGATAATGCCTGCCTTAGTAAGTACCTGAGGGTGAAATATAGCAAAATAATAAACCGGTCGCGCCGATTCAATTAAATGACCGATAAAGTCGGCAAGCAACAAGCCAAGTACAGCCGAGAGCAACAGCAATACGCTGGATAGGCATAAAGTGAAACCAAACAAATGATGGGCTTGGAAGCCTAACGCCAACATGACTGCAAAATCCCTTTGTTGCCGGTGAGCGGCCGAAAACATCAACAGGCCAATCAACAAAGACCCCAGCAAGAACCCCACGCTCACCAGCAAACCTAGGATGGGTTTATAAAATCCCTGGCCCAGCTTCACGTCATTTTTTGCCATTTCCGAAAGCGTGAACAGATCAACCGAGGTCACCTCGCCCTCGATAGTTTGCCGTATTTTTTCCAATGGTGCCTTGGGATCCGTTTCGATCAATAAAAAACTGACCAACGGAAAGGTGCTCAAATCCGATGCAATATCAGAATCCAGAAAAAAATCGATCAATCCATCATAGTTTATGAACGCAAAGGGTGTCATGAACGCTGCTTCACTGGTTATCCCAGATATGCTGAACGCAAAATTCGCCACAATGAACTCATCGCCGATGCTCAGGTCGTACTTTTTGGCTAAAGAACGATCGATAACAATGCCTTGGCCTCGGTTCTTTGCTTCGCCCGCCAGCAAATTCGATGGACCACCGGCGGTATCAAACACAATAAGGTAAATCGGTGTTTGCATGCTTTTATGCCGGTAAATGACCGGCAGCGTGGTTAAGGGGTGCGCAGCCTTAACGCCGGGAACAGCTTCGATCTGTTCCCGCGCCAACTGTGGAATCACCGAGCGAGTGGCCATGAAATTGTTCACTTTCGACTGCACGGCAATCAGGTCTGAGCCACGATTAATGGAGGCAAGCTTGAGCTGTTCATATTGCCCCTGCTCGAAACCTTGCAATACCACAATCACTGCAATAGAAGCAGACAGCGCCAACACGGTAATAAAGGTATTGGCTTTGTCGTGTAGTAGTTGCTTTATAACAAACTTGAGCATCGGATGCGTTACGTGTAAGGGCCCGATCAGTAATCTTCAAGCCGGTTGGACGCATGAGTCATGCGCATCATTTCATGCTCTTCCAGTGCCTGGAGTGTTTCCAGCAGTTCTCTGGCTGCGGGTATATCAGCCCGCGAAGCAAGATGCCGGTAAAGCTCAATCACCTGTTGGTGCTGGTCTGACACCACTTCCATGATTTGGGTGGCATCCAACTCGGCGAACGGCGCGTCGCAGTGTACGTGTTGGGTAATCGGGTGCCGGTTGACAAATTCATAGCACCAGGTGTTGAGTGCATGTTCGTTTCCTGATTTCTCAAAGCCGCTCACGACACCGCTTAGCACTTTCTCGTGCTCAGACAGATAATCCAACATTATCCTGGCTCTCTCATCTACATTCTTGTCTTCACAATGAGATAAACATTCACTCAAATTGTGATGAAACTGCTGAGTCCAGTGGAGCACATCTTTTAGAGTTTCAATCTGCATATTTTTGCCCTTTAAAAATGATCAGTTTTTGCGTTTATTGCCCGGTGGCGACTGGTGGCAACTCCAGGGTTCATGGCCCGCATTGTCCTTTACGTTATCATCGACAAACCGGTAGTAGCCTGTTTTAAAACGCGTCCACCAGTCATGGCTGACTTCAACCGCATGCTTTTTCAGGACATCTTCAACCCCATCAAGGCAAAGCCGCGATGCATCGTAAGCGATGTTGAGTACGTGATACCTGTCGTCAAAGGAAATATCATCTAATCCGTAAAGTTCATCAATTTCAGCAATGGCATCGAGCAAGCGGGAGCCGTCCGCCGGTTCAAGCTTCAAATGACGAACCACTAGGTTTACTTCAGAAACCCCTAAACGATGTTCTTTTTTACCGGTCATATTTAATGCTCCCTAACCGTATAACCCATTACGAATGATGGTGCTCATGTGAGTGGCTCTCATGCTGTTCCTGCTTTCGTGTAGCCGATCGCAAGAACCAAACCTCACCCAGAGCAATCAGCACCATCGTGATTAATGCGACTACCAAAACAAACGGGTCCGAGTTTAACTTCACCCAGCAGAACCCAACCAACGCCAACAGATCCAATACAATGGCCACAACCGGAATCCAGCCTTTAGCGTTGATATCGTCTTTCAGATAGCGAATGACACCCCAATGAATCGCACAATCCATAACCAGATAGAATATAATCCCCAGCGCGGCGATACGAGAAAGATCAAAGAACGCTGTCAGGATCAGCCCTAAAACAACCGTATATACCAATGTGTGTTTCTGGATGCTTCCCGGCATACCAAAATGCCGATGAGGAACCAGCTTCATTTCCGTCAACATCGCCAGCATACGGGAAACGGCAAAGATACTGGCAAGGATACCGCCGGCAGTTGCCGTGATGGCAATGGCAACCGTAAACCATACACCGTATTCACCGAGCGCTGGTCTGGCCGCAGCCGCCAGCGAGTAGTCGCGGGTCTCGATGATTTCAGCCAGAGAAAGATTGCTGGCAACCGCAAAACCAACCAGCGTGTAGATCAGCACGCAGGCCGCGATGGAAATAATAATGGCGCGGCCAACATTTTTATGAGGATCGATGACTTCCGAACCGCTATTAGTTATAGTCGTAAAGCCTTTAAAAGCCAGAATCCCTAAGGCGGTTGCGCCAAGGAAATTGGCCATCGTACCGGTTTCCCCTACACGGTTGAAATCAACCGCCAGACTATCCGCCAGCCAAACACCGACAACACCAAAAATCAAAATACCGCCAATTTTCAGGATGCCGATCAGCCCGGCAACTCCCTGGATCAACCGATTGCCAAGCAGGTTCACGATAAAAGCACTGATAATTAATACAACGCCGAGTATCGGCACCATACGGCCTGACTCATCGCCGCCGAACAACTGCATGGTATATGAGCCAAAGGTACGAGCCAGAAAACTTTGCGCAATAACCATCGAAAAATACATTAACAGGGCATTAAAGGCCGTGGGTAACCGATCCCCATAGGCTTTGTGGAGATACATGCCGATGCCCCCGGCTGAGGGGTAGGCATTGGAAATCTTGATATAGGAATAGGCGCTGAATGAAACGATCACGGCAGCAGCCAGAAATGCCAGCGGAAACAGGGCGCCAGTCATTTCGGCCATCTGCCCGGTTAGGGCAAATATCCCGGCGCCGATCATAACGCCGGTGCCGAGCATCACGGTTCCGGTCAGCGTCAAACTGCCCTCATCGTATTGTGTGGTACGATCCTGATCTTTCATCCAATCTCCTTGGTAGGGTGCATTATTGCGATGAATCGGAGGATTTAAACCCGCTATTTCTTATGACGGTGACGCCGTGTTTTTCTGCTCTCGGACTCGTGATCCATCATCTGCCCCATCATCATCTGCCCCATCATCATCTGCCCCATCATCATTTGCATCATATTCATGCGTTGCTCCATCATATTCATCCGCTTCATCATGGTTTTTTCATCCATTTTTTCCGCCATACCTTCTTTCTTGTGTTTGGCCATGTTCATGCCTTTTCCCATGCCATGGTTCATCATCTGCATGCCTTTTTGCATGGCCTCCATGTGCTCTTGCATTAACTTATGGCGTTTATCCGGGTCGGTTTCGCTTTTGATTTTTGCCATTTGATCATGCATTTCCTGCATATGTTTATGCATCGCCATCATTTGATCATGGCTCATCATACCCATCATCATGCCGCCTATGGCACCTTCTTTACCATCGTCATGATTGTGCCCTTTCTCGGCAAAGGCAGGTGACGAAATTGCGGCTGCGAAGACTAATGCTGGAATCAATTTTTTCATTGGAATTTCCTCTTGGTGCTGGTCTCGTTTACTTTGCTTTGTAGAGTTGTTGTTACTCGCTTGAAGCTGTTTCACTGGTGCTGAGTTTTGGAATCCATGCGGGCGTTGACGCCATATAACGGCGGTACTCATCGCCAAACTCTTCTATAGCTATACGTTCCTCCCGTTTTGCCAGGCGCACATACACCACCACCAATATGGGGAACATCACCACCGTGGGAATGGTGGGCCATTGCAATAAAAAGCCAAACATAATCAGGATAAACGCGACGTACTGAGGATGTCGGCACCGGGCATACCACCCGGTTGTCGCCAGTGACCGGGTTTGCTGGGCTTTGTGCAATACACTCCATGCGGAAGCCAGCAGAAAGAAACCCACCACAATGAATAGATTGCTGGCGATATGCAGTGGATCAAAATGCGGGTCACCTTCAAACCCCATCAGTGTATGTAACAGGTGGCCATTCTCATGGGATAAAAAGTCAATACTGGGGTATTTTTCTGCGAGCCAGCCGGACAAGAAATAGATAGTTAACGGAAAACCATACATTTCTGTAAACAAAGCAATGACAAAGGCTGAAAAAGCACCCAGGCTGCGCCAGTCTGTTTTTGTTTGCGGCTTGGTAAAGCTGAACGCAAAGAAAATGAAAATGGCTGAATTGATAACGACTAACGTCCAGAGCCCGTAAGCGGAATCACCGTGCATGTATGTTCTCCCTTGGTAACGTTATTCTAATGATGATGGCGGTGCTGGCTTTCCTTGCGTCCGTCTTCCAGTCCCTGTTGATAAGCATCTTTCTCGGATTCATCACTATGATCAGTATGATCTCCGTGCCCCCCGTGTCCGCCGTGCATAAAGAGATGCATTAACGGACACAACAACAGAATCAGGAAGGGTAAGAATTGAAAAAGATGCTCGCGGTGCTCCATCAGCAGAAAATAGCTGACGGCACCGATAAGCCCCAAAGCCGCCAGTCCTTTGGGCGTAAACCAAAAAGATTGTGATTGCTGAGCCATGATGACCTCCGACTAATTAACGTTGATTTTCGCCCGTTTCAACAGAATAGAATTGCCGATAACGGAGAGCGAACTGACCGTCATTGCAATGACACCAATCATCGGGTGTAGTAACCCCACCGCAGCGACGGGGATTGCCGCAAGATTGTAGAACCAGGCCCAAAACAGGTTTTGTACGATTTTTCTGAAGGTTGCCCGCGACAAGAGTATGGCTTCCACCAGCTTGGTTAATTCGCCTTTGACCAGGGTGACATCGGCCGCTTCTATTGCCACATCAGCACCCGCACCTATCGCAATCCCGACATTGGCTTGCTTTAACGCAGGTGCATCGTTAATGCCATCGCCCACCATGGCCACACTGTTACCGTATTTAGCTTGTAATTGTTTAACCGAGTCCACCTTTCCTTCGGGCAACACATTGGCCAATACTTGGTCGATACCCACCTGATCCGCCACATACTTGGCGGTTCGTTCGTTGTCTCCAGTCACCATGACCACATGGATATTCAGTTCATGCATGGCTTTAATAGCAGATTTGGAGTCTTCTTTAATGGTATCCGCCACCGCGACAACACCTGCTGCCTGTTTATCGATAGCAACGAGCATGGCGGTTTTACCCTGAACTTCGAGTGATCTTAAGGTCTCATCCAGTTCACCCAGATCGACACCCTGCTCACTCAGCAGTCGGCGACTGCCCACGTGGACGAGTTGACCATTGACGACCCCTTCTACACCGCGCGCGGTGATAGACCGAAAATTCTCCAAAGGGGGAATGTGTAATTGACGCTCTTTAGCGCCTTGCACAATCGCTTGCGCCAAGGGGTGCTCTGAACCAGATTCGACCGCTGCCGTGGCAGCTAACAATACCTCACTGGAAAAGGCTGATGTGGGTATCACATCGGTGAGCGAAGGTTTACCCGCAGTAATGGTGCCTGTTTTATCCAGTACTACGACTTTTATGTCCTTTAGAGTTTGAATGGCTTCCCCTGAGCGAATTAACACCCCTTTTTCTGCCCCCATGCCGGATCCGACCATGATGGCGGTTGGGGTGGCCAGGCCTAAGGCGCAGGGGCATGCGATAACAAGCACAGCAACGGCCGCCAGTGTAGCGGCAATTATCGGACTAAGTGACGGATCTACCCAAGGGAGAAACGTGGCGCCCCATTCCAGTATCGGACGAAACGTATCGGCAAATACTATCCAGGCCACGAAGCTCATTAGTGCGATTGCAATCACCGCGGGAACAAAGCTCGCAGTGACTCTGTCAGCGAATTCCTGGATCGGCACCTTGGAACCCTGCGCCTGCTCAACCAGTCGGATAACCTGGGATAAAAAGGTATCCGCACCAATCTTGGTCGCCTTAACCTTTAACAGCCCTTCTTTGTTGATGGTGGCACCCAGAACCAGGTCACCCGGCCCCTTCTCTACCGGTACTGATTCACCGGTAGCGATAGACTCATCCAGATGGCTGTTCCCTTCCACGATTTCGCCATCGGTCGGCACTTTGCCTCCGGGTCTGACGACCATTACATCGCCGATGATCAATTCTTTAACAGGCACTTCCAGCTCAGTGTTGTTTCGAATGATAATGGCTGTTTTTGCACCCAGATTGATAAGTCGCTTGATTGCCTGCGATGCACGGCCTTTTGCGCGCGTTTCCAGGTAGCGGCCCAGCATATGAAACGTCATGATGGTCGAGGCCATTTCAATAAACGACGTCATGGGATAGAAAAAGCCAATTAAGCCAATAAGATAGGGCGGCATGCTGCCTAGTGAAATCAGCACATCCATGTTGGCAGTTCGATTCTTGAGGGAGCGCCAGGCTGATCGGTGAGTGGCTTTCCCGCCTCTAAAAAACACCACGGGGAATGCCAGCAGCGCTACGATTGCCAGGTAGCCGGGTATAGGTTGCCAGAACATCTCCGGTATCATCAGCAACATGATGATCGTTGTTGGAATCGCGGCAAACCACAGGTTGCGCCACGCCTGCGCAAGGTATTGCTCTTCTGCGTCCTCCGCTGCCTGGTGCGAGTCGCTGGAGGCGCTTTCAATGCTGGCCACATCATAGCCGGCCTTTTCCACCGTCGCTTTCAGTGCCTGTCGGTCCACCAGTCCAGGATCAAAACTCACGGTCACTTGATGATTGGCGATGTTGGTTTGAATATCCACAATTCCCTGTAGCCGTTCCAGGGATGTGCGCACCAACCCGGCACAGTGGTTGCTTCCCATCCCGGGCACCGTCATCGCCACCTTTTGTGCATCGCCATTGAGCGATAACTGGGCATCAGCAACGTCATAACCCGCGCTTTCCACCGCGATTCGAATCTCATCCAGATTCGTCTTGTTCACATCAAACACAATATCAACCTGGTGGCTGGCGATATTCGTTTGAATCGTGGCAACGCCCTGTAATCGTTCGATCGAGGTCTTGACCAGGCCAGCGCAATGATTGCTGCCCATACCGGGTACAATGAGCTGAGCTGTCGCATTCTGGCCGCTTTGCGAAGGTTTTGAAGTATCGCGATTAGCCTGTGGTTTCGGGTGAGTGCCGGCGCTGTCTGGTTTGTCTGCGCAGCAGCAATTCTTTGAGTTCATTTCTTTTTCCGTTTTCGGTGTTGCCATGCTCAATTCCCCTCGGCAAACTCTTCGATCAAATGACAGATCATATGGCCTGTCGGTGCTTTGTCCGGTTTCCTACTCCACTGTGTTACAGCCTCCTGCATGCGGTTTCGAAGCCTTTGCGTCTCTGAAAATCGCTGCTCGGTCTCATGGAGGCGTCTTTCTATCAGCCGCCTCACCGTAGGACAGGGTGATCTTTGCCTGTCCGCATGAGCGAGAATTTCCTTGATGTCGTCCACGGAGAAACCCAGTTGCCTGGCGTTCAGTACAAACCGCAACCGCCTCAGATCCTTATCACTGTATATCCTGTAGCCATTAGCACTATCCTTGGTCGGCCTCAATACACCTATCCGTGTGTAAAACCGCACGGTTTCCGCCGTCACACCCAGTTGTTTTGCCAGTTCCAATACTTTCATAGGCTTTCTCCTGGATCACATGTGGATGCCTGCGTTGTCGTACCTTGCAGAACCCGGGCTCGAAACCCAGTTGCCTGCCTGGTGTTCCACCCTACACCTATGTCCCGCACATAGGTCAAGCACCTTGCATAAACACATTGCCAGACTTCGTCAGTTGCTCCTGAATCCTGGATGTTTAAAGCGATAAGGCAGATTCAATCAAGTGCCTAAGGGGCAAGTGACACCTTTCCTGTCAATCATCATTGTAAATAAGCCTCGCTGTCACCCAAATTACGCCAACATTACAGATCTGTAATCTATGGCTCATTCTTTTGATTTGCGTCAATAAAGTTGGCGGTGCGCAGCCCCACTCACATCCTTTACCAAACATCGACAACAGCGACACTCAAAAAAACAATGCAATGCATCGACGATTATATTGAGAAACATATTTTGAGAAACAAATAGTTCCCTGCTATAACTGGCAACAGGAAGCGAAATCAGAAAGTAGCGCACGGTTACGCGGCGAGCTGTGATAGCGCTTATCGAATGATCTCAACGGATCGGTTTAGCTTCAGAGCAAATACCCTGGATTGTCGTCACCTGGTTAACTTTTTCCTCATAGAGGTAGATGTTCGTTGTGTTGACATAGGTCCTGGGCATAGGTGTACGATCACCACACAGATCAGAATAAAACAGTGACTACATTCAAAAGGAACCGTAAATGTCTGCCTCAAAAAACAAATCTAAAAAAACCACACAAAACGAAATCAGTAAAACGACAGCAGCCCACAACGAGCTCAATGATGCTACTATTACTGACAGTAAAAAGGCACAAATGATTGCTGAGGCAGCTTACTACAAAGCGGAAAAGCGCCAGTTTTGTGGCTGTGATGAAGAAAAATTAATGGATTGGCTGGAAGCTGAAACGGAAATAAATTCGCAACTTTCTGAAAAGTAAATGCAGTCGTCTTAGATGTATTGGTCATTATACGGGTTTAAAATAGCTGTAACGTGTAAATTCAAGGCCAGGAAGGACCCATCCGACTGCAACCAGAAGGTATTCTATCAATGGCAAAACCATCGAACAGCGCCGATGTAGAATCCAGCGCCTGGAAAGGTTTTTTGGATGGCCCCTGGTCTACGCATATTGATGTACGCGACTTTATTCAACGCAACTATATTCCTTATACTGGGGATAACGGATTTCTTGAAAACGCTACGCCAGCGACAATTGAGCTGTGGAGCAGAGTTTCGTCAAAAATAATTGAGGAAAACAATCGACACGGACCGTTAGATTTCGATAACGAAGTTGTCGCATCGATTACGTCCCATTCGGCCGGATATATCGATCAATCACTGGAAAAGATCGTAGGCCTTCAAACCGACCAACCATTTAAACGCGCTTTGTTACCCAATGGCGGTATTCGCATTGTAGAATCGGCATGCAACACCTATGGAAAACCACTTGATGGGAATATAAGAACCATCTTTAGCGAATACCGGAAAACGCACAATCAAGGTGTGTTTGACGTCTATCCGGCATCGGTTCGTTTGTGCCGTAAATCCGGTATCATTACCGGTTTGCCAGACGCCTACGGTCGCGGGCGAATTATCGGTGATTATCGGCGTGTGGCTCTCTATGGTGTTGATCGCCTTCAGGCAGATAAACGCAACCAGCATGTAAGTCTGGATGCCGACTTGGCTAACGGGAAGCACCTTAATGAGATTATTCAGCTACGCGAGGAAATTGCAGAACAAGCGCGAGCGTTAACGCAAATGAAAGTGATGGCGGCTTCTTATGGTTTCGATATCAGTCGCCCGGCTAAGGACGCTCAGCAAGCGATACAATGGACATACTTTGCCTATTTGGCGGCTATAAAAAGTCAAAATGGTGCGGCTATGTCGCTTGGCCGGATTACAACCTTTATTGATATATACATCGAAAGGGATTTAAAGAACGGGTTGATCACTGAAAAGGAAGCTCAGGAAATCATTGATCATTTTGTCATGAAATTGCGCATGATTCGTTTCCTTCGAACCCCGGACTATGATCAGCTATTTTCCGGTGACCCGGTCTGGGCGACCGAATCCATTGGCGGCATGGGCCTGGATGGGCGGCCACTGGTAACCAAAACCAGCTTTCGGTTCATACACACGCTGGGCACTATGGGGCCGAGTCCGGAGCCCAATATTACCGTGCTTTGGTCGCAGCGTCTCCCTGATACCTTTAAACGTTTTTGTGCCGAAGTATCGATTCAATCCAGCTCTATTCAGTACGAAAACGACGATCTCATGAGAGAACAGCTCGGTAGCGATGATTATGGTATCGCCTGCTGTGTCAGTCCGATGGTGATCGGTAAACAAATGCAGTTTTTTGGCGCCAGAGCCAATCTGGCAAAAACGTTACTCTACGCGATTAACGGTGGAGTGGATGAGCAGCTTAACTTGCAGGTAGCGCCATTAAAGCCGCCTATCAGAAGCGATACGCTGGTCTTTGATGACGTAATGCAGCGACTGGATCAGCAGATGGACTGGTTAGCCAGAGAATATATCACCGCGCTGAACTGTATTCATTACATGCACGACAAATATTGTTATGAAGCTGTGCAAATGGCGCTTCATGACAGAGATGTCTATCGCACGATGGCCTGCGGGATTGCGGGGTTATCAGTAACCGCGGATTCTCTCTCGGCAATTCGTTTCGCCAGCGTGAAACCGATCCGCAATGAAACAGGCTTGGCTATTGATTTTGAGGTTGAAGGAGAGTACCCCGCGTTCGGTAACAACGATCCTCGGGCCGATACCATAGCCCGGGATTTGGTGGTGCTCTTTATGGATAAGCTCCGGCAGCAAAAAGCCTATCGGAATTCAGTTCCGACCCAATCTATATTGACCATTACATCTAACATTGTGTATGGCCAAAAAACCGGTAATACCCCCGATGGAAGGCGCAAAGGTCAGCCCTTTGCACCTGGTGCTAATCCCATGCACGGTCGTGATGACCATGGAGCGCTGGCGTCGCTAACCTCTGTTGCCAAGCTGCCTTTCAGCTCCGCACAAGACGGCATTTCCTATACCTTCTCCATTGTGCCTAATGCACTGGGGCCGAATAGTCAGGCGCGAACCACCAATCTCATCAGTTTGTTAGATGGGTATTTTTATAACGATAAAAAACAAGAAGGAGGCCAACACATCAACATCAATGTATTGAACCGGGAAACGCTCATTGATGCCATGGACAACCCACACCTTTATCCTCAATTAACCATCCGCGTGTCAGGCTATGCCGTTCGGTTCAATGCATTAACCAAAGAGCAGCAGCGCGAGGTGATCGTGCGCACTTTTAGCGAGTCACTATAGTGATGGCTTTAGAACAGCATCATTCTAATCAGACAAGTAAAAACGCAGTATCCACTCTTTACGGACACATACATTCGCTCGAATCCTTCGGCACAGTGGATGGCCCGGGCATACGATTAGTGATATTCATGCAGGGCTGTTTGTGGCGATGCAAATACTGCCAAAACCCGGATACATGGGATCTGCATGGCGGAAAACAACAAACCGTTCAAGATATAATGCGCATTGTATTGGAGTATCAAGCCTACTTTAAGTTCAGTGGTGGTGGCGTAACAGTGTCTGGCGGTGAGCCTTTACTGCAAGCGGAGTTCTTGAAGGAGCTGTTTAAGGAATGCTTTCGCTACGGTATTCATACCTGCCTGGATACCAATGGTTATGCGGCTCACTTGACAGAGCCGATTCATGAATTAATCCGTTATACCGATCTGGTCTTACTGGATATCAAGCAAATGGAAAACCAGCGCCATTTACAACTGACTAAAATGAGCAACAAGCCCACACTGGCATTTGCAGAATACCTTGCAGAGCGCGGAAAACCGGTATGGGTTCGGTATGTAATCGTTGAAGGATATACGACGGATTTAGAATCGGCGCATGCGTTAGGACGATTCCTGAGTCCGATGAAAAACGTCGAGAAAGTTGAGCTTTTACCCTATCATGCATTAGGTGAATATAAATGGGCTGCTTTGGGCGAGCATTATGAACTCACAGGCGTTAAACCACCCGCTTCCGAAACCGTTATAGAGATTGCTGATGTGCTTGAAAGCTATCATCTGGAGGTTAGCCAGCCATCAAACGATACTTTCAGCAAACAGACGAAAACGTCGGGCTTTTTAAAGTGACTTTTACCGTATATGGTATGAGCGGCCCCGATCACTGGCCACTTGAGAAATTATTCAAACAACCTCAATTACAAGCAGCGGAAAAAATCAGCAAATTGCGCCCGACTGGCCCTGATGTAGTGCCGCCCCAATCTTATCAGCGAGGTCACTCCCGGCAGGTATACGCACGCATTGACAAGCTGACTGAAGGGCAATCATTGATCGCGGCTAAGCAGTTAATGTCTTCGCCTGTGATCACGGTCAGCACGCGGAATTCTATTCAGGATGCGCTCAATCTATTCAAACGTTTTGGCTTTCGTCATTTGCCTGTACTCGGGAATAATCAGATTATCACTGGCATATTATCCGATCGTGATGCACTACACTTTTTATCGGGCATGGACTTACCACCCAAAAAATCACCAAGCCCCGACCTATCGATTGTGAACATCATGAAACGGGAGGTGCTAACGGCCAGCCCGGATACAGATGCCCGATATATTGCACGTCTTTTTGTTGAGCGTCGTATTGGTGCCATGCCCATCGTAGATAGTGGTACATTGCACGGTATATTGACACGTAGTGATATACTGACGGGTATCATGAAACACTTTTCACTCAATCTGTGGGCGTAGCCAAAAAACGATGAGGCTTGAATCCGTACCCTTTATATCTGCTTTTCATATTGAATATCTATGGAAATCTCGAACCAAAAGTTTAAGAGGGAGTAGGCATTGAAACTGACTGGGTTGGGAGCCTCAATGGTTATGTTGGGCTGGGCGATTTGTTATCCTATGATAACGTTAAGCGAGCCCTATGCGCCGATTATGCTAACCGCGACCCTACGTGCTGTTTTTGCTGGCATCCTCTTAATCGTCGTGGCCGTTCTGTTTAAACGTCCAGTGCCGAAAACGCTGAGAGACTTTGTGTATATTCTGGCGATTGGGCTCACAGCCACCAGTTTAGGTTTTTGGGGTATGTTTTATGCCGGTACACTCGTTGCCCCAGGTTTAGCCACCGTGATATCGAATACACAGCCACTGATTGCTGCCGTTCTGGGGTGGTATGTTCTTAACGAGAGAATGAACAAGCCAGCCGTAGTGGGTGCTATACTTGGTTTTTCTGGCATCGTTGTGATTAGCGTGGATACATTACTAGGGACAGGACATTCTCTGCTAGGCATTGCCTACATTTTGTTGGCAGCGCTTGGGGTTGCCATTGGCAATATTTTACTAAAACTGGTGGTCAACAAAATCGATATACTTTACGCCATGGGGTTCCAGTTAGTGTTGGGCTCTATTCCATTAGGGCTGTTGACTTTAATTCAGGATCAACAGTCGGCACATTGGTCTGGTGAATTCCTGTGGGTGTTGTTTATCCTGGCTCTGCCGGGGACTGCGCTACCTTTGATTTTGTGGTTTTGGCTAATGGACAAGGCTCCCCTTTACAAGCTCAACGTTTTCAGTTTTTTAACGCCGGTTTTCGGGCTAACAATTGGGTATACCTATTTTTCTGAATCATTTTCATTCAACCAGTGGGCTGGTATCGGTCTGATTATTGCCTCTATTATACTGGTCGCTACAACGACGAATCAACCACTTGGCTCGAAACACACAATGGCAGACTAAGACCAACCAGCCATGTACAACTACTTGTGAGTTTACCCCTCTATAGCAAGCAATTGTAACTATAGAGGGGAGCTACCCCATTCGCCTACTGTTGCTGCGCCTGGACTAACTGTTCAACCGCCAACACCAGCAAGCTGAGTTGCGCATCGTCGGTTGATTCCACTTCAAAGCATGTTTCTATGTCCGTTGGCAGGTTCTTTTCAGCCTCAAGACAGGCAATATTCTCTTCTCTCTTCTCCTGTTGGCGTTTCTTGATGAGTGCAATGCTCTTTTCCAATGCGGCAAACTTCGCTGCTGACAGGTTTGGGCTACCTTCAAAAGCTTTCAATGCTGATCGCTGCGCCTGCATCTGCTCTTTCAATGGATCATCGGCATAAGAATTCGTGGAAACAGTCAAGTATGCCATCAATACCAGAATGATGTTAATCGCGATGTTTTTCATGGTTATCTCCAAAATATAATCTTTATAGTCTTCATATTGAATCTCAGGTGTCACAAGCACAATATGTGTTTGGGGCGACACCAATATCGCTAATATGTACAACACGCTATAACTGAGGCCAGCGCGTGACATTGTGACAATCAATAATTGATTGTCACAGTCACGCGATCGGTGGTTTATAGGGTGGCAAGGAATGCGCTGCCGCAATACCAGAGTAATCAAAACTATAGGTTTGGGATCGCGGTATCGCCTGATAGATCAGCATTACCGAAGTAATGGTGGGAGCGGTTGCGCAATGGCACAGTTCACAATCATTACAATTATCACATCTGCACAAACGTGGTCTTACAGCTTCGTGACAGCGTTTACTATTAAGCGTTGTCGCGACCTGTTTATCAGATTTGGAAGTGTGATGGAGGATGTGAACAGGCACAGACAAATGATTCACATAGGTGTGATCAACGGTTATCGATAGTGCATTGCTGCTTATAAAAAGCAAACCGACTATCACTAGTTTTCTGGTTGCCGAATACATTGCTTCCACAATATGTGTCCTGTGCGCCTGTATCTATTAAGACTACCAAACATCAACGAGAGTTCAATTGAATCTTGCGCCTTTTCGTGACACGCCATGGTTTAAACCTGAGCCAGTACATACCTAAGGTAAGGGTAAAATAGCATAAGGTATGATTTAATCATTACCAAACCGCATATTGGTTTGCTCGAATTGAATGCCATGTTGATTCAGATCATTAATTATTTTCATAGGTTCGAATAACTGTTCTATGTGGAAAACGCCATGGGGGTAGTCAGTCTTCATCATTTGATGGGCGAGTAATGCGGTGGTAATACCCGTGATTCTTGCTTCTTCATGGCCTGTTATTGAACAGCTAAACGTCGCACCATCTGTGGCTTGTTGCCGATAAACCACCTTTACAGAAAAACGATCGGTACCAAAACGGAACTTTTGCAGGCAATATGTCATTGCATTACGGGCGAACGGCAGCTTCAATACTTTTCCTATCCCGCTAGCGCTCATGAAATAAAATAGCGCAGTGATGAAGCGCGATTCAAAACACAGTCTTGTGGTGGCTGAACTGATCGATAATGTGTGGGGAAGTACGTGCTGGTCAGAGAAATTAAACTGGTAGGCATTTCGAGCAAAGCGGTCTCCGGGGAAAGCAGTCTGCTTTGCGTTCGCAAAGCTTTTCGTACGATTCCCGAGGCTATCCACATATTCGGCATTCATTTGCTCAATCGACCAATGAATAGCCGCTTCGCCATGCGCTTCCCCCAACCCCAGTAATACATATATTTCCGCAACGCCTCGGTTGCCGCACGTATTCACACAATGTTTTACTAACAGATTACTTAAGCCGGGCACGATCCCTGCGCTGAGTAAAAAGGTAGCGCAACCCTTTTCAGCACTGTTATGCAAGCGCTCAATCTCTTTCAAATAATCATAGCTGGCAGAGGTGTCGAGATAATGTATGCCTCTCTGCGCACATTGCTTGGCTGTTGGTGCATTACGAGCTTCAATGCACATAATAAGGAGCGCCACATCATTCAGTCTGGCGTCATTCTCTGACAATGTATCTAGGTCAAACGCAAGAGGAATCACTGTGTTATTCAGTGCGCTTGCCAAGGAAGATGCTTTTTCCCCATTTCTACCGGCCACGATAATCTGATTCGGGTAGATTTTCGCCAGCTCTGTGGCTATGTGTTTGCCAACGGCTCCATAACCACCGAGTATCATTATTTTTCTCATTGGGCACTCATATATGTTTTGGCTATTTCATCGACGGTTCACAGCCAATACCTAAATAGCCTTGCAAAGCGCTCAAGGGAACGCGTTGCAAGGCCACGTTTTTTCCATTGCTGCTGACCAATTTCAGCAGATTCCGCTAAGTCAACCAGGAACTGCGCTTTAAGATTGGTAGCCAGATTTGGGCTTGTGCTTACAAGATTCAGTTCGTAGTTATGAAACAGGCTGCGATAATCCAAATTGGCCGTGCCAACCATGGACCAGCCATCGTCGACAACGATGGTTTTTGCATGAAGCATGCGTGGTAAGTATTCGAACACCCGCACCCCAGAAGAAAACAGCCCGGCATAAATGGACTGCGCTGCCCAGCGAGCAATGGGAACATCGGATTTTTCAGGCACCAGCAGGAACACCTCTACGCCCCGGGAAGCGGCATGGTATAGTTGACTGAGAATTAGTTGATCCGGCACAAGATAAGGCGTTGTTATATAAATATAGCGCTCTGCCCGTTTTAGGGCGTCAATATAGACACACCTTAACCTGTGGTTGCAGTTTCGTGAGTGATTGTGCAGTAGTTGATCACCAGAACCGGCGCTGACGGGTGACCAATGCAGTGAGCCTTCCCAAAATGCCTCAAATAATTGCGAGGCTATCTGGCTGAGCTGGCCACCGACCCTGACATGCGAGTCACGCCACCTTGCTTCACCAAAATTACGCCTTGAGCTTTCCTTATGGATATTGAACCCACCCAGGAACGCAGTTTCTTCGTCGACAATCAATAGTTTGCGATGGTTGCGCCGATTATAGCGCCAGGGATTGCGCCAACTCCATCGGTGAAACCAGCGTAGCTGAACACCATCGTGGCGCATCATGTTTTCCAGGCGGCGCGATACCCAAAACAGGGAACCGGCCGCATCAAGGTGAACTTTCACAGTTATGCCCTGCCTGGCTTTATCTACCAGAGCACGCGCAAAGACCTGGCCAATGTTATCATCCGCAAAGATATAACTTTCAAGTTGCACACTATGCTGCGCTTTCCTGATCGCAGCCAACATCGCATTATATAAATCATCACCTTCTATAAAGAGTTGGAAGGTTTCATCTGTAATGTCAGGACCGTCCAGGCCTCTACTGCAGGTTGGCAACAAAGCCATCGTTGTGGTGTAGCTATCAGGGTTCATCTGTCAGAGCTTGAAGATGACGCCTGGAAAAACTCGCGCCACTGGTTTTTATTTGGTATGAACATAGGCACCTGGCGTTGGTACTGTCGGTAAAATTCCCCAAATTCAGCCAACACTTTCCGTTCTTCTCTTCTGGCCAGGAGGTAGTATGCAAACACGACAAGAGGAAACAGGCCCACTGAAAATAAGGTTGGCCAATGTACAACCCCTTCACCAAACAACGCGATAAAAAGTCCGGTATACTGGGGATGGCGAACGTACTTGTAGAGCCCGTCTGTAACCAGACGGGAATGCTGTCGCGCTCTGTGAACCTGCTGCCACCCCTTAAAAAAAATCCCAATGCCCAAAAAAACCAACGCATACCCAAGTATCATGGTAACCATCATGCCTGTATCACCCAGGCCCAGCAATGATGACCACAAGCTTGCATCCATATCGCCACGATCCAGACCAAAGAACCGGGAAAGTAAATAGATCGTAAGCGGAAAGCCGTACATTTCCGCGTATAGCGCGATGATAAAGGCCTGCACCACCCCTGCGCTTGCCCACTCGTGCCAGGATTTGGGCGCAAAGTACTTATAAAATATCCATGATACAAACACTATCATGATGAGAGCCAAGCCCCAGGCTCCGGAATGGCTTACTGTTTGTTCCATAATCAATCTCGCCTTTATATTTGAGTGGTCGCTTAGTACATAACACCAGCGGTATGCGGTTACAATTAGAGCGTTTCAAGCAGATCCAGTAAACGGCAGGCATAGGCATATTCGTTGTCGTACCACACTTGGATCTTGACTGTGCGATCACCAATTACGCGGGTCGATAATCCATGCACAATGGCTGAGTGAGGATTACCGATGATATCGCTACTTACCCACTCCTGCTGCGTGAAGTCCATAACACCTTTCAGCTTGTCCTGGCAGGCATCTGCTAAACACTGGTTAATTTGCGCTTCGGTGACTGCCTGTTGAAGACGGACTGTCATATCCGTCAGGCCACCATCAGGGATCGGCGCCCTGACCGCCAGCGCACAGAACTTACCTGCCAGCTCAGGTAACACGGCCGTAACCACCTTATCCGCGCCGGTAGATGTCGGAACCAGATTGACGGCTGCTGCACGTCCTCGAATACGCTTTCGTGATGCGACATCAACCAGCCCTTGCGAGGAGGTGTAGGCATGGATAGTCGTAGCGGAGGCGGTTTCAATACCATAGTGTTCGAGCAGGACCGACAGCGCTGGAACCAGTGAGTTGGTCGTGCAGGAGCCATTGGAAATAACACAGTGCGCGTCAGGCTCGAATTCGTGCTGATTGACACCATAAATAATCGTCAGATCGGCTGACTCTGAGGGTGCACTGATCAGTACTTTCCTGGCGCCGGCCGTAATATGTTTGCTTGCGTCTTCAAGTTTCCTGAATTTACCGGTGCCTTCCAGTACCCAATCCACTGCAAGGTCGGACCAGGGCAGTCGCTCTGGTTCCGAATGGTGGTAAACAGGAATTTCATTATCGGAGACGCGAAGTTGACAATTTGAAGATTCAACCGGCCCGGCCAGCCGACCATGCACAGAGTCGAATTCCAATAAATACGCCAGGGTATCCGTGTCGGTTAGATCGTTGATCGCAACTAATGTCAGGTTATCGGGTTTCCGATGCAGGTACTCTCGAATCACCAGCCGACCGATCCTGCCGGCACCATTGATAGCAAACCGTTTCATGGTATGAACTCCTCGTTGTTGTTCCGCATATCTGTTATTACGATTACCGGTGGCTGACCTAACCCGGCAGCACGACCAGTTTGTTGGGTAACTCGTTCTTCTCCTGAGTCGCCGGATAGCATTGAGCTAACAGCTCGCCGCAGGACTCAATACACTGTATAAACCCATCGGCTATCTGGTTGCGCTTCACCTGCAACACGAAGGCGGCAACGATATACCGCCATTGCTCATCCGATATCTTTGCTGCGATGCCGTGATCAGCAAGAATTTCCACGTAGCGCTCCTGTGCCGAGACGAAAATCAAAAATCCGGCCCCATCTCGTGTATGATGTAGGCCGTTCTGCAAAAATTGTCGTCGAGCCATGTTGCCTGCGCGCCAGTACCTTACGGATTTGGGAATAATGCGCTGGAACACCGGCTGCCAGCGAAAGCCCAGCCAGGCCAAGGCAAAAACCCCCAGCTGTAGTAGCGACAGCGTATTGCTGTGCCCCCACCAGGGAGTCAGCGATAGAGGCAATGGAAACAGCAAGGCAACCAATGCTGCCCATAAAGCAGGAATGTAGTCATAATCATCGCTGCGCGGTGCAAGCACACACATCACCTCAGCGTCGGTGAGCCGTTCAACGTCGCTAATCGCATCGTTGATTCGTTTCTGTAATTCTTCTGAAAACTGCATCACCAACCTCCTGAAGCGCCGCCACCACCGAAACCACCACCGCCGCCGCTAAACCCTCCGCGCCGCGAACCGCCATGATGGCCTCCGTGGTAACCGTAAAATCCGCCCAGTCCAAACCGTCGTAAAAATATCAGGGGGATAAAGAAGATCACCCACCAGGGAGGTAACTCGTCATTAAGGGGTGGCGGCGACCTAAACTGGTACTGCCCGCCCAGCGCCTGGATAACGGCCTCGGCACCATCAACAATGCCTTGATCAAAATTACCGGCGCGGAATGCCGGCAGAATCACCGCCTGGATGATGTTGCCGGACAGGGCATCCGTCAGTACGCCTTCCAAGCCATACCCAACTTCAATACGCACCTTGCGAAGACCGGGTACCACTATCAGCAATACGCCATTGTCCTTGCCCTTTTGACCAATACCCCATGCTCGCCCCAATTGATATCCATACTCCTCAATACTGAGGCCCTGGAGGTTATTAAGCGTCGCCACCACAACCTGGTTGCCAGTAGCCGCCTCGTGGGCCTTTAGGCGCTGTTCAAGCCGGGTAGCCGTGGCTTGGTCTAACAGACCTGCTTTATCCACCACCCGCCCTGATAGTGGTGGAAAGGTGACGTCTGCGGAGTTAGCCAAATCCGACCACAACAAAAACAAAGCAATGCAGCAAAGCCTGACGCTACTCATTAAAAATCCACCTTGGGCGCTTGCTCAGTGTTTTCACTGGTCGCCTGAAAGGTTTCACGTAATTCCATATCGTCGTACAGTAGCAAGTACCATATTCTGCCTGGGAACGTTCGGAGTTCCCGGTTGTATTGATTCACGGAATTTATAAAGTCTCGGCGGGCAACACTGATCCTGTTTTCTGTACCTTCCAGTTGCGATTGCAATGCCAGAAAGTTCTGGTTGGCTTTTAGATCCGGGTACCGTTCAACGACTACCATCAACCGCTGCAACGCCGAACCCAATTCACTTTGTGCTGCCTGGAACTGTTGCAGCTTTTGGGGGTTATCAAGCAGTCCCTTTCCCAGCTGAATGGAACCGACTTTAGCGCGGGCCTCCGTAACCGCTGTCAGTGTCTCTTTCTCATGGGCTGCATAGCCTTTCACGGTTGCCACCAGGTTTGGCACAAGGTCAGCACGCCGCTGATATTGATTTTCCACCTGTGCCCAGGCTGCCTTGGCCTGTTCGTCGTAAGTAGGAATATTGTTAATGCCGCAGCCACTGAGCAAAGGTAATGCAAGCAGTAAGCACAGCAGTGATTTTCTTAACGTTAGTGGCATGACCCTGTACCGGCTAAGCGAACTATTCATGGAGCGTCTCCGTTTTTGATGAACGTGAATACTGCGTGAGGTAATGGCAATGCGTTTTCGTATTCATTCATTGATTCCTTAGCACAATAATCTAATGAAGCTTAAGAGGTGGCCGCAGGCGGCGGTTGATACGCCCGACCAAGGCTAGCAAGGCGGTTTTTAAAACGCCGTGTAAGGCAATCTGGTGTAGCCGGTACAGTGATATATACAGGTATTTCGCGATCCCACCTTCCACGAAAAACGTTTTACCAACCAGCCCTGCCAACACACCCACCGTACTGTAATCGGCAAAGGACACCAACGAACCGCGATCACTGTATTGAAAGCGAATGCTGGGGGATCCATTCAACTGATTATGGATATTCCTGTAAACGCATGCTGCCATTTGGTGAGCCGATTGGGCACGAGGTGGTACCTGTGAACCATCTTTTTGGGTGAAAGCGGCACAATCGCCCAATGCATAGATAAATTTGTCATCAACAGAACGCAGCCCCTGATCAACAACAATCTGGTTGACGCGGTTGGTTGTAAGGCCATCAATGTTTCTCAGAACATCCTGGCATTTGACACCTGCACACCAGACCACCACGTCTGCCGATATCTTTTTACCGTCTTTCAAAATGACAGCGTTGCTGGATATCGACGCTACCACCGCGTTGGTCATAAGTTTTGCCCCCAAACCGGTTAAAATCCGGGTGGCTTTATCTGATATATGCGTGGGCAGGCTTTTAAGTATCCGATCCGAGGCTTCGATGACATGAACAGTCAATGAACCGCGGTCAATTGTCGGAAAACCATAGACAGGTAAATAATCGGTGATTTTGTACAGCTCAGCCGCAAGCTCCACACCAGTCGCCCCACCGCCAACAATCACCACACTGAGGGGCTCTTCACGGCCAAATGCCTTCATTCTAAGAAAGTGATTGAGCAACATCTCGTGAAAATGATTAGCGTCTGCGGCACTATCCAGGGTAAAGCAATGCTCACGGACACCGGGGACAGAGAAATCATTACATACCGACCCGATTGCCAGCACCAAAATATCGTAATTGATGGTCCGTTGAGGAACGAACACGTCACCGTTGTCGTCGATCAACGGGCACAACTGGATTTTGCGGTTTACGCGATCCAGCCCTGCCAGTGCCCCTAATTGAAATTCAAAGCCATGATTGGCCGCATGGGCACGGTAATCAACACCATCCATATCTATGTCCAGTGAACCAGAGGCAACCTCATGGAACAGGGGTTTCCAAACGTGAAATGGCTGCTTGTCGACCAATAACACAGAGATTGAGGGTTGTTGACGGAACTTACGCCCCAACCGCGTCGCCAATTCCAGTCCCCCGGCACCGCCACCGACAATCACAATTCGAGTCTTCTCAGTCATCACTGCAACTCCTGAATCGTGCCATCATCCAAATCCAGTTTACTACCAAGGTCAGGCAGTCCGTAACGACCCTCATGTATCAGTCGTGGCACAACGCTGGCGATGGTATCCACCGGCACGGCAAAGCCTATTCCGGCGCTCGCTCCTGAAGGGGAATAAATGGCGGTATTAATACCAATCAGCCGGCCGGCACTGTCCAATAACGGGCCGCCCGAATTGCCTGGGTTGATGTTGGTAACGATATGGCCTTTGGCATCCCATAACAAGCCGGAGCCCGTGCCCGCCGGCACGCTGAACACGCTTCGACTCGGGGGATTGACGATTTGAGATAGCGTCGTAATAAACACGACGGATGCCCGAGCCTGTTGGAACACTTCAATCGTATTCTGCTCTTCCGCTCCCAGTTCACCGCGAGCCGTTACCGGCCGGTATTCCAGGTCACGATGGCTCAGCCAGTCTTGCCAGCAAGCCCCTAACCAGAATACGGTTACCAAGCCGATGAGAACATAGACAAGTGACACCTTATTGGAATGCTGGTAGATCAAGCGTCCTCCGTTGAGCGATAACGCGAGAATGCTGCCTGCTGGATCCGATCTGAAACGCACCGCTAAACCCGGTTGTAAGCGATGCTACCGCTTCGATACTGACGGCTTCATCGGCCTGAATTTTCTTCAAATGCACGCGCAAAATCTGTTCCCGACCGGCTTTATCCGGGCGGCCCACCAACAGTATACCTTTGGGGACACGGGCGCCCAGCCGGCTTTTGCGAAACAGCAGAAACCACACCAGAAAGAATACCAAAGCCGCAAACCAGCCGATCAATGTTGCCAAGGGGCCACCAGTGATAACGCCTTTATAGTTCACGTTATAGGGTGCCAGCTTTTCCGCAAGATCTTTAAGCCACCCCTGTTCCAGGTAGCGCCCAAATTCATTATAACTAAGCTCAACCTGACGCGTGGTATGGCCCAGGAAGCTTTGAAAGAGCACAACCCCCCATATCGCAACAAACAAATACACGAGGTTTAATTGCTTTTCTCTGTCCATATCTTTTTCCTCAGCGTTCACCTCGTTGCAGTAGGTTTACACCCCTTGGATGAACTCGTTGGCCGTGCGCAAGCAACAAGCATTATGTTTCCAGGGGCTTATCATTTTCGGGGCTGATTGACACCGTTCATCAACCGATAGAGCTCGCTTTCCGTTGTCAGCACCAGTGTCGTTGACGGATCGATCACTTTTTTATAGGTTTCCAGTGTTTTGACCAGATCATAAAGTTCACGTGCTGCTTGTGACCGATTGTAAGCGGCAGAGTAAATATCGGTGGCCTTGGCATCGGCCACGCCCTGAATTGACTGGATTTCTCGATAAGCTTCTGACTCTATGCGCTGTAAATCCCGCTCTTTATTACCGATAATCTTGGCAGCCTCCCCTGCCCCCTCGGATCGGAATCGTTCGGCGATTTGCTGACGTTCGCTGATCATTCGCGCGTATATCTTTTGCCTGACGCTTTCGTTGTAATTGATCCGCTTGAAGCGAATGTCCAGTAATTCAATTCCGAACTCGGACAATTTCACCGACGCTGCAGCCAAAATATCCTCTTCGATTTGTCGGCGACCCCGCGTTATAGGAAGTAATTTACCTACATCCGCCTTCTTTAACAGCGGATCGATAGCAGGCGATCTACCTTTCGTGCTACGAACAATTTCGATCAGCTCATGTTTGGCAACGGCATTCCGCGTTTCACTTCCCAGGATGTCTTCAAGTCGTGACTGTGCACTTCGTTCATCACGCAGACGCAAAAAATACTGCAAGGGATCCTTGATTCGCCATCGCCCAAAGGTATCAACGGTGATATAAAGTTTGTCTTTGGTTGGCATGTCGTTCGCTGAACCATCCCACAGCAAAATACGCTTTTCGATCCTGTTAACTTCCTGGATAAAGGGTATCTTAAGCTTCAAGCCAGCTTCCTCGACAATATTGCCAACCGGCTTACCAAACTGGGTAATGATTACCTGCTCGGTTTCATTAACGGTATAGAAGGCCTCATAAACGACAATCAGCGAGGGAAAAAGAATCGCCAGTGCGATATAGATACCACGGTTCATTGAGTACCTCCTTGCATGCTGTTGAGCTGGAGTAAAGGCAGCACCGATGCCGCCTTATCATCGAGAACGATTTTATTTTTTACCACAGGCATCACTTCCTGCATGGTTTCCAGGTAAAGGCGGCGACGTGTTACATCAGGAGCCTTAATGTATTCCGCCAGCAGCGCATTGAATTTTGCTGCATCGCCTTCCGCCTGATTGACACGCTGAATGGCGTAACCTTGCGCAGCCTGAATGGTACGTTCCGCGGTACCCTTGGCACGGGGTACGGCTTTATTGTATTCACCGCGTGCCACGTTTATCATGCGCTCCCGCTCTTGTTGAGCTTCATTGACTTCGTCAAACGACGCCTGGACAGGCTGTGGCGGGTTGACATTTTTTAGCTGAACCTGATCTATGCGAAGTCCCATCTCATACATGTTCACCACTTCCTGCATTTTTGATTGCGCATTGGCTTCAATATCCTGACGACCAATGGTGAGCACCTCATCCACTGTGCGATCACCCACCACTTCACGCATCACCGACTCAGAAATATCCCTCAGCGCATCACCGGGATCGCGTACTTTAAACAGAAAATCAAATGCGTCTTCGATACGGAACTGAATAACCCACTCTACTAAAGCAGTGTTCAAATCGCCGGTGACCATGATGGTTTCCAGTCGCCATTCCCGAGGGTCTGACATCTGTTGTTTGAATGTCGCGCCCGGTGTGCCAAAGCCAAATTCTTCTTTTAACTGGCGTTTTACGGGTACCTGCGTTATCTGATCAACGCCAAATGGAATTTTGAAATGTAAACCCGGATCAACGACATAGTGATAGTGTCCGAAACGCTGAACAATACCAACAGATTCCGCCGACACTGTGTAATAGCTACTAAATCCCAGATAAACGGCGAGCACGACTATCAAACCAAGCGCAATCTGACGAGGCGTAGCCGGTATATCCGGTAAAGATGGGTGAGTATTATCATTCATGTATATCTCCTTTTGGGCGTGCTTTCGCTATCGTACTTGTAGCAGGCGGCCTTAATTAGTTGAAGCATCGGTGCCAATCTCCAATACGTGGTTATCAAGGTACTGATGCCGAGGAATAATCAAAAATGAAGTAGCGCCAATCAGAAACCGACGCTGGCGTTCATTGACATCGTTCATGTACCTACCTTTATCGATTCAGCAACCGGTTATAAACACTGGCAAGCAACCACCCGGAGAAACCAGCCGCTAACACCCATGCCAGCAACCCGAGAAGCGCGCCTGCCAGATTCAGGTGCCATCCCATATCCTGCAACTGCATATGCACCATAGCCCCGGTCAAGGAAAGCATTAACGACGGCATCGCCAACACGAGAATGGTACAAAGAACCCAGAGCAGTGCTGCGGTGATTGCGCAGGCTGTACCAAATTTGACTTCATGCAGTTTCATATAAATCCACTCCTGTCTTGTTTGATTGTCGGTGTTGACCGCTGCCTTCATCACAAGCGGTGTTGTGGAAATGAGCCGCTGGTGGTACTTGGTTTTTCATCTGATGGTGCTGATTGTTTAATTAAAGTCGCAGGATATCGCGATAACCGGCCACGCTTACGTGGAATTCAGTGTGTCCCTGTAAATACATGCGCAATCCGTCCAGCGCCTCTGGATCGCCATGAATCAGCTTTATTGGCGTCTTTTTGGGTAATTTGGATTGAAACAACCATTCGGTTAATTCTAGATAATCCGCATGTCCAGAGAGGCCGGAAATTACATCGACTTTTGCCCTCACAGGGATCCAGCCGCCATGTATTTTTACAGCATCCGCACCGGCTATCATTTTCGCTCCGCGAGTACCACCGGCTTGATGGCCGGTAAATAATACGGTTGTTTTGCTATCGCTAAGTAGCCGTTTAAAGTGATGAAGAATACGACCGCCGGTGGCCATACCGCTGCCTGCAATAATGACGTGGGGAAAAGACTGACCCGCCAGAGCCTTGGATTCATCCACTGTACGGGTATAGGTCACCAGATCACACATGCGGTGGCATTGGTCGTGATTTAAGCGGTGTTGGTCGCTGAATCTACAAAAAACGTCCGCTACCTTGATAGCCATCGGGCTGTCGAGATAGATGGGGAGCTTCGGAATGGTACCCATATCCATAAGGTTTGCCAGCAGGTGCTGTAAAGCCTGCGCCCTACCGACAGCGAAAGCCGGCACGAGCAACACACCACCTATCTTTGCTGTTCGGTTTACGATTGCCGCCAATTGCTGTGCGGCATCGTGAGGAGCATGCGGTCGGTTACCGTAGGTGGACTCCATCAGCAACAGGTCAAGCTCCGGTAGGGGGCGCGGCGGGAGCATCAGTACATCATCGAAACGCCCCACATCCCCAGAAAAACCAACACGCTTACCTTCTGCTTCAACAATAATGCTTGCCGCACCCAAGATGTGCCCCGCCGGTTGCAGATAAAAGCGAATATCACCCAGGTCAATCAGTTCGTCAAAGTTAATTCCCCGAAACAGCGCCATGCTTGATTCAGCGGTTTGACGGTCGTAAAGTGGTTCCGGTCGCTTGTGCTTGCTTAGCTTATGTTTACTGTAGTATTTGGCATCTTCCTCCTGAAGATGACCGCTATCAGCCAGCAATATTTGGCACAGGGCTTTGCTGGCGTGATGGGTATACACCGGGCCACGAAAACCGCGTTTATACAAGGCAGGTATGTAACCAGAGTGATCCAGGTGCCCATGAGTGAGCAAAACTGCATCCAACGTGGTGATATCCAGTGGCAACGATTGCCAGTTTCGCTCGCGTAACCACTTATATCCCTGGTACAGGCCACAATCCACCAGCACTGAGGTTCTGTCTGTTTCCAGTAAATATTTCGATCCCGTGACTGTTTCAGTGCCGCCTAGAAAAGTAATTTTCATGATCGCAATCCAGATGATTTTAGTAAGCTGATGACGGGCGGAATTAGCTGTGGTGTTATATCAATGGCATTTGATGAGTGACGAACGGTATTGGTGGTTACCAGTTGATTCAAACCAGCCTCATACAGTGCTTGATCAGAGTCGCCCGCAAAAATACCGTGAATGGCCACGCATTGAATGTTGCCTATTCCCTTGGATCTGAGGGTTTTTATACATTCGAGAATGGTCTGGCCGCTTGAGATGACATCATCAATAATAACGGCAGCTCGTTCCTGATATTTTTCAATATCAGGAAGCGTCACCTCCACATGGCGATCACCGTAGCGTTGCTTTTCTCCAATCACGTAGGGGTGTTGACTGAAAGCGGCGATATTCGACACCCACTGCTCACTTTCACTATCTGGCCCCACCAGTAACAGGTTGTTTTGCGTCTTCAGCCATTGCGCCAAGGCTGGCGCCCCTTGCACCACGCGGTTTGGTACGGAATAAATCTCATCCAGTGAGTGGTAGCGATGCAGATGAGGGTCGACAGTTACCAGCCAATCGATATGCTTTGAAAGTGCCTGGGCAAAAATTCGCGAAGTGAGCGCTTCTCCTTCGACAAAACGCCGATCCTGGCGCATGTAACTCAGATAAGGTACGATCAATCCTACTTGCGAGGCACCGAGTTCTCGCAGTGTTTCCAGTAAGAACAGTAAGGGTAAAAACTTGGGGTCAGGGTTTGACAGATCAGCAACGACAATACAAGGGCGACCTTCCAAATCAGATAGTATTCGCAAGTAAGATTCGCCATCAGGAAATTGGCGGGTATCAAGCTCACCTGGGTACGCTCCGATAGCTCGACCCAATGAATCGGTCAAGGGGTGACTAACCAGGTCAAATATAAGCGGCCAATGATCAAATGTCTTTTTTTGCGAATCATTCATGATGTTTCCCCAATGGAAAAAATATCCGTCTGCTGATAATACGCAAGCGCATATTGCCGCTCACCCTCGGTATCGCTATACAGCGTAAATAAGGCGTCTCCTTCGTGTATCGTTTCGCCAACACGCTTATGTAATCGCAATCCCGCCGCAGCAGTGGCCGGTGCGCCCGCCAGTTTTGCTAACCTGGCGAGCCGACGATTATCAATGCCCTGCAATACTCCGGTTGTTCTTGCGGTTTCGGTGTGTTGATAGTAGGCCTCGGGCAATGGTTTCAAGCCGCCTTGTGCTTTCATAATGCGCTGAAACTGCGTCCAGGCTTTACCGCTATCAAGGATATCGGTCGCCTTGATCAGCCCTCGCGGATAGGAAATGTCGTCGGCCATTGAAAACAATTGCGCCGCAATTATAAGCGCTCGCTCGCGCAGGTCCTTGGGTGCGGTATCTGCTCGTTGCAATACCGCCAATACATCCCTCGCCTCTTCCACAGGGCCAATGCCTTCGCCAACAGGCTGTATGCCATCGGTAATTAAACAGCGGATGTGTACGCCACAGGCAGCTCCAACCTGAGTAAATAATGATGCAAGTCGCTCGGCATCTTTGTGGGTTCGGACTTTAGCAGTAGGACCTTTAGGAATATCAATGACGGCGTGAGTCGAACCCGCGGCTATCTTTTTGGAAAGCACAGAGGCAATTAACTGGCCTTCGCCGTCCAGATCCAGAGCGCGTTCTATGCGAATCAAAAGATCATCGGCAGGACTGAGATTCACCGCCCCGCCCCAGACAAGGCAGGCGTGTGTTTCGGCGACCACCTCTTGAATCCTGGCGAGATCCAGATTGACGTTGGTCAAAGACTCCATTGTGTCGGCAGTCCCTGCCGGTGAGGTGATGGCGCGCGACGATGTTTTCGGTATGGTTAACCCGGCAGCGCTGACCATGGAGACTACCAGCGGCGTGGTACGATTTCCCGGCAATCCGCCAATGCAATGCTTGTCCAGTACCATGGCAGTGCCTGGCCAGGTTAAGCGTTTACCACAGGCAACCATGGCCTGAGTCAAGGCGATTATTTCATCAACATCCAGGCGGCTCCCCGCACATACACTGAGAAAGCTGGCGATTTCGATATCCGTGTAGCGATGGGCGCTGATATCTTTGATAACCGCCCCGATTTCTTTGTCAGAGAGTTTATGACCGAAGATTTTTTTGCGCACCGCGCCCAAAGAGTTCACCACCGGCGCATAGCTAACGCTGATCGAGTCCCCCGTGGCAACACCCAATCGCTCCATGGCGATTTTAGACAGCCCTGCGCTACCCGGTGCCAGTACCTTTTCATCCACGACATTGATCGTGGCGATCACTCGATTCGTGTTGTAGATCAGCAAGACACGGCTGTTAGCCGTAAAGCCTTCAGAGCGGCAAATATTGCAATCGGCGCGCATATACACTATCGGCTCTTGATGGGTGTCGATGCCGATATCCAATACTTTTAGCGTATTCCCATATCTCATTGACCAATCCTTACTTGGCGCCACAAGCTGCCTGTCGTTTTAGACTATTGATTGAAGGGAGTGTCCCTGATTCCGTAAAATCAAGGTATGGAACGAGGTTATACACCTATGTCCTGCACACAGCTCAAGCAGCATTTGTGATGGGGCATGAACCATCGATTTCAGTTGTTTATGCTAATGGGGAGACGCTTACGCTGGGGTTACCCCAACATTACACGCGTGTAATGTTGGGGAGTTTTGTTGACTCAAATCAAAAAAATCGCGTAAATGTATTCAAGATACGTTTACTTTGGATCGTTTCCAAAGCAGGTAGGTGGCTGGCAGGACCAATAACGTCAGTATGACCGCGCCAATCATTCCGCCCACCATCGGCGCTGCAATGCGACTCATGACTTCAGAGCCGGTGCCTGTGCCGTACATGATCGGTAACAGTCCCGCGATAATCGCTGCTGCAGTCATCATCACTGGACGCACCCGTAATCCGGCACCATGCAGTACAGCATGGCGTAGTGTGTTCAGTCTCGGCTCCACGCCTTTCTTTTCACACTCTTCCACCATATGGTGATAAGCCTGATTAAGGTACACCAGCATGATGACGCCGATTTCTACAGCCACACCCGCCAGCGCAATAAAGCCTACCCCGACCGCGACTGAGAAGTTGTATCCCAACAGATACATCAGCCAGATCGAACCTACCATGGCCAGGGGCAAGGTGCCCATGATGATGGCTACCTCGGCAAAACTGCGGAAGTTGAAATAGAGCAGCACAATAATGATGGCTAATGTCAGAGGCACCACATAAGTCAGTTTCGCCTTGGCGCGTAACATGTATTCGTACTGCCCTGACCAATTCAAGGAATAGCCTGCCGGTAAATCAACCTGGTCGGCCACCACAACCATGGCCTCTTTGACATAGCTGCCGATATCAACCCCGTCAATATCGACAAAGGTCCAGCCGTTAAGGCGCGCGTTTTCACTTTTGATGGCGGGCGGTCCGTCTTCCACATAGACATTCGCCACGTCAGCCAATGCGATACGCTGGCCAGTGCCGGTCACAATCGGTAGTAAGGCGAGCTGCTCGGGGGAATTGCGAAGATCCTGAGGGTAGCGCAGGTTCACCGGATAGCGTTCAAGCCCCTCAATGGTTTGAGTGACATTCATTCCACCGATCGCCGTGGCAACCACCTGCTGTACATCTGCAATGTTAAGCCCGTAACGTGCGGCTTTTTCACGCTGGATGTCCACTTTAATATAGCGCCCTCCTGCCACCCGCTCAGAGTAAACGGACGCTGTGCCCGGCACATCGTTTAAGACCTGCTCCAGGCGCTTGCCAATTTTTTCAATTTCTTTCAGGTCGGGGCCGGCCACTTTGATGCCCACCGGGGTTTTGATGCCAGTGGCCAGCATGTCGATACGGGTTTTGATGGGCATCACCCAGGCATTCGTCAGCCCGGGAAATTTCACCAGCGCATCCAACTCTTTTTTGAGCTTGTCGGTGGTCATCCCTTCACGCCATTCATCTCTCGGTTTGATCTGGATAAAAGTTTCGATCATGGTTAAGGGCGCGGGATCGGTGGCTGTCTCTGCCCTGCCGATTTTGCCGAAAACACTTTTTACTTCGGGCACCGTAGCAATCAGCTTGTCGGTCTGTTGCAGAATCTCCCGCGCTTTACCGATAGATAGTCCAGGATAGGTGGTTGGCATGTACATCAGGTCACCCTCATCCAGCGGCGGGATGAACTCGCTGCCGATCTTGTTCACCGGCCAAAACCCCACCACCGTGATGATTAGCGCCAGTACGAGCGTGGATTTGGGGTATTGGAGTACGGTTTTCAATACGGGCATATACACAGCAATCAGCGCCCGGTTCAGCGGGTTTTTGTGTTCAGGCAACACCTTACCACGGATGAAATACCCCATCAGTACCGGCACTAGGGTAATTGCCAGCGCGGCACTGGCCGCCATCGCGTAGGTTTTGGTGAATGCCAGGGGCGAAAACATGCGCCCTTCCTGGGCTTCCAGGGTGAACACCGGCACGAAACTTACCGTAATGATCAACAGGCTGAAAAACAGAGCCGGCCCCACTTCCGCAGCGGATTCTGCGACAATTTGCCAACGATTCTCTTTCGTTAAGGGTGTTCGCTCCATGTGTTTATGCATGTTTTCGATCATCACTATGGCGCCGTCGATCATCGCACCGATGGCAATGGCGATCCCGCCTAATGACATGATGTTGGCATTGAGCCCTTGGGCATGCATGACGATAAAAGCCGCTAAAATGCCGACCGGCAGACTGATGATAGCCACCAGGCTGGAACGGACATGAAAAAGGAAAGCCACGCACACCAAGGCAACAACGATGAATTCTTCCAATAACTTATGCCAGAGGTTGTCAATGGCACGCTCGATCAGGCCGGAACGATCATACACGGTCACGATCTCAACGCCTTCAGGCAGCCCGTCTTTAAGGGTTTCCAACTTGGCTTTGACACCATCAATGGTTTTTTGCGCATTCTCGCCAAAGCGCATGACCACAATACCGCCAACGACTTCGCCTTCACCGTTGAGTTCAGCGATGCCCCGTCGCATCTGTGGCCCGACTTCGATATCAGCAACGTCTTTTAGCAACAACGGTGTCCCGTTCACATTCAGACCAAGCGGGATATTGGCAAGATCCTCTTGCCCCTGAATATAGCCGGAGGCCCGAACCATGTACTCAGCTTCGGCCATTTCCACCACCGAAGCCCCTACCTCCTGATTTCCCCGCCGGATCGCCATCTGAATGTGGGACAATGGGATGTTGAAGGCTCGCAACTTGTCCGGGTGCACTTTCACCTGGTATTGCTTTACCATGCCCCCTAACGCGGAGACTTCCGACACGCCGGGTACCGTTTGCAATTCGTACTTGAGAAACCAGTCCTGCAGACTGCGTAACTGGCTGATGTCTTGTTGACCCGTGCGATCCACCAATGCATAAAGGTAAACCCAGCCCACGCCGGTGGCGTCCGGCCCCAGTTGTGGTCGTGCGTTGGGAGGTAAGGTTGGCGCTACCTGCGACAGGTATTCCAACACTCGCGAGCGGGCCCAGTAGGCGTCGGTGTCTTCGTCGAAAATCACGTAGACATAAGAATCCCCGAAAAAGGAATATCCCCTTACCGTGACGGCCCCTGGCACGGAGAGCATGGCGGTGGTGAGCGGATAGGTGACTTGATCTTCCACCACTTGCGGTGCCTGGCCGGGGAAGCTGGTTTTGATAATCACCTGTACATCGGACAGATCGGGAATCGCGTCAACGGGTGTGTTTTTGAGTGACCAGCCGCCAATCCCCACCAGGATCAATGTCGCCAGTAACACAAAAAAACGGTTGTGGACGGACCAGCGAATAATACCTTCAATCATGGTTTGTCCTCCATGTTATGGCGGCCGTGATCCACTTCCTTACTGTCATGCTGCATGGATTGATGTTGGCTATGATCCATGGTCATACCCTGGTGATCCCTGTCCTGATGCTGACTGTGGTCCATAGGTAAATCAGCTTCGGGCATGGGCATGCTATTAGCACCGTCAGGGCGGTGGATCTGGCTGATGATATAGTCGTTACCACCCTTCTTGGTGACTTCCACATGCAGGCTCATACCGGGCTTCAGGCCCGTTAAGTCAACATTTTCTGCGGCGGCAAAATCCATGGTCATGGCCGGCCATTGCCAGTCGTCAATGGGTTCATGTTTGAGCGTGAGCATGCGGTGGCCAGCCATGATGTTTTTAACATGAGCGCCCACCCATACCGATTTCGGCTGTGCGATGCCGCCTTCATCGTCAGAGCCGTGGTTCATGCGGCGGAAATCCGATGTTTTACTGGATTCAGAATCAATCAGGAACTGAGCCGAAGTCACAATGCGATCACCTGCATCGAGCCCCGAAGTGATTTCCGCTTGTTCGTCAGTGATATGTCCCACCTTAACGGCAACAGACTTGAAACGTCCTTCTCCCAACGCCAACACCACCCGGGATTGGTTCCCGGTGCGAATCAGAGCCTCTCGCGGAATTAATAAGGCGCCTTCCATGGGTTCGGCCTGAATGCGCATCTGAGCAAACATACCTGGCTTTAAATAGGTGTCAGGATTGTTGAAATGAACCCGAACCTGGGCCGTACGAGTGGTGGTATTGAGCGATGGGTAGATATAGTCTACCTGCCCCAGCCATTCACGACCGGGTAGATAATCCAACCTCATCCGCACGGCATCACCGACGCGCACCAGGGAAGCCTGCCGTTCAAACACTTCACCAATCACCCAGATATGCTCCAATTGAGCAATCGCCATCAGGCTCATGCCAGGTTTAACAAACATGCCTTCTCTCACCATCAGGTTGTCCACGACGCCCGTTTGTTGCGCACTCACCTTAATGGTCTGGCTGACCCGCCTTGTTCTTCTTACGCGGTCGATTTCCGATTGGGGAACCTGCAGCGCGGCCAGGCGTTCGATGGCTGCTTGTATCAGGGTGGGGTTATTGCGTTTAAGCGCCAGTAGCAGTTCTTCCTGAGCATTTACCAATGTGGGCGCATAGAGTTCATAGATGGGTTCGCCCTTTGCGACCGGATCGCCCGCTGCTTTGACGTAAAGCTTTTCAATCCAGCCCTCCACTCTGGGATGGATATGTAGCAAACGGTCTTCGTCGTACTGCACGTATCCCACCGTCTGTACGGTGTTGGTCATTTTACCGCGCTGAACTGTTGCTGTGCGCACACCGAGGTTGTTAATCACATCGGGATTAATCGTAATTGTGCCTGGCGAGTCGTCTGCCCCTTGCTCCTCATAGACTGGAATCAGATCCATGCCCATGGGGGACTTGCCCGGTTTATCACGTTTGTAGTTAGGGTCCATGGGGGCGACCCAGTAAAGCGGTTTACGGTCATTGGCATCGGCGCTGGTGTTGGAGGGCTCGCCTACGCCTAAAAGCCAGACGCCCGAAGCGCCGAAAAAAGCACCGATAACAACGCCGGCAAGTGTTTTGTTTAACGCGTTCATGATTTGCTCCTGTGCATTCATTTAACCGTGGGGGCGTTGGCATTGGTCTTACCCGCCAGTAAATATTTCATGTGGGTAATCACTTGCAGGCGCTCTACTGCAATACCCAGCGCATCGATCTTGGCGTTCAGTTCAGCGATACGGGCGCGCACGGCTTCGGCAAAATCGCCGTCGTCATTGTTATAGGCTGTGAGGGAAGCTTCAGCTTGTTCCGCCATTTGCGGCAATAGCTGCCGGTCATACAGTGCGAAGCGTTCGTTCAAACGCTGTAGTTGACTGATCGTAGTATCCAGCTCCGCCACCAATCGACGCGCTATCAGCTGTCTTTCGGTTTTAATGGCCTCGGCCCGTGACACTGCAGCACGGACCTCCTTATCCTGCCGGTTGGCGGTAAAGACTGGCAGATCGAAACTGATACCAACCGAAAATAAATCCGCCCGTTCACGCCCCATGGGATCTTCATCGCGATAGCCATATTGGGCAGTTAGCCCCCATTCAGGCTTGTACTTCTGATGTGCCAGATCCACACCGGTTTCCATGGCATCAATGCGCTGATCCACCGCCCGTAAGGCGGGGTGCAGGTAGACTTGCTCGTAAAGTGCCTGCATGGAGCTTTTTTCCCTCACCGGGAGAGTGTGGGCGCCCAATTCGGGGAGATTGGCGGGAAGCCTGACGTTGGGTAGGCTGCCAACCCACTCAGACAGCCGCTGTAGATTGGCTTCCTTCTGCTGTCGCAACCCGGTGAGTCGATCATCTATCCGGGTCAGTTCCAGTTGCGCTCGCACCAGATCCTGTTGCCGCGCCCGTCCAATCGCTGAGGAATAACTGGCTTTAGCTGCATCCACCAACTGCTCGAACAAGGAACGATCCTGCTCAATCAACCGTATGCTTTCCTGGGCTTTAAAGACTTCCAACCACAGACGCGTAACGATGGATTGTACTTTGGCCATACGATCCTGGCGTAAAAATGGTTCTTGGAGGGACAGCTTCCGTTTTTGTTGGCTCGATAGCGCCAGACTGCTGCCCCTTGGAAACATTTGACTGATGCCAACAGACAGTTGCGTCATGGCTTCCTGGCTGAGGTCAAAAGTGTCTACCGGGAAATTGCCTGCACTCAGGCTGACCCTGGGATCAGGAAGGCTGGCCGCTGACACAGACTCGGCCTTAAGAGCTTCTTGCCGGTGATAGCTTCCGCTTAACCAGGGGTCATTAGAAATCGCCTGTTGAATGGCGGCTTCGAGCACCAGAGGACCATCAATGTCCTGTGCGTTTGCTAAAACCGCATAAAAACTCAGCAACAGAAATAGGCATCGTTTCATGGCTGATCCGCCTCTTCATATTGCTGTGCCGCGTTTTCAACAGCAGCAAATACCTCGGTGCTGCCGTCCTTTTTCAACAACAGCACTTGATACGGCATGAATCGCTCATTCACCTCCATTCCCGGGCTACCGACCGGCATCGCCGGTACGGCTAAGCCAAACGCCCCTTCCGGGGGATTAGCCAAAAATTGCTGTATATAGCGTGCCGGGATATGCCCTTCAAACACAAAACCTTGCTTCGATACCGCGGTATGACAGGACCGGATTGCTTGAGCTACTTGAAACCGTTCTTTGACCGCACCTAAATCCTTGGGATGCTTATATTGTGTATCAAACCCAGAATCCTCCAGGTGATCGATCCATTTCTTGCAGCAACCACACTTAGGGCTTTTATAGACAATCAGTTGTTCAGCGGGGCTACTTTGTGCCGTCTGATGAGATTCGGCTGATTCATTTGTGTCCGTACAGGCAGTCAATAAAGATAATAAGAGCAAACCCAATAGGGTTCTTAGACGCTTTAAAATGTCCATGTAGATGACTCCGATGGTGATGTTAATGGATTAAGAGGTCAGAAACGGAAACGGTTCAATCACGCACGCCGCTATCGGCCACAGGATGTGGTTGTCCTGAGAAACGTGATATCTCAATTTAACTAAGCGATCGGAGGACGAAGGATAGGAAAGTGAAATGCAACAGGACTGGCTGATAAGGTGGCCCCATCGTATAAGGTCAGAAAAGATGCATGGAATAGTAAAGCGGAGATCGGCAATGTCACCATAAAGCAACCCGCCATCGAACAGTCGATACCGCAGCCCCCTTCGTCGCAGCATGCCAGCTTGTTACTTGATATGGCGTTTTCGTTACTCATGTCGCAGTGTTCGCCGTCGTGAGCGGCGCTGACCGGTGTATTGGCTACAGAGAGGTCTATGTCAGGTGTAAAATCGCTCACCGGTGCTACCGCGAACACCGGTCTCGCAAGGAGTGTTATCAGCAAAAACCATAAGACCCAAGGACTTCGTTTCATTGATATCCCATAACCCACGTTCGTGTCATATCCGTTATGGAGAGCATACCGCTACAGCCTGACAGCAACATGACCCCAAGATTACATGGGTGTAATCTTGCTCATCCTCTCAGTTTTTACGAGAGTCGGGCAACGGTTGGTGTGGCTGAGGGTCTGGTAGCATAGACCTTATTCTTTAGTATCAGCCTTAAAGGAGATAAACCACATATTCAATATGATAGCCGCGATGCGCTCGTGAGACCCTCATTATTCAGGGTTACCTTTGTACTGCATCTATTACCGCATCAACCAAAAAAACCGATTGACGATCGGTTTTATGTTCTTTTACTATAAGCGTAAATTCAGCACCCGGAGTCGCAGCGCTATGGCACCAGCCAAATCAAAATCACACTACACCATACCGGGCTCTATTGCTTTGGGCGAGCTGGAGGTTCTGGTACTGGAACATTTATGGACCAATGCCAATGTGACCGTTAAAGAAGTCCATAACTCACTGCGGGAAAAGCATGACACCTCCGTGAAAACCATTCAGTCCACCATGGAACGGCTTTACCGCAAAAAACTTCTCTCCAGAACAAAACATAGTCACAGCTACCGTTACAGTGCAGTGGTCAGCAAGGAAGACCTGCTGGGCAATCTGATCAATGATCTGGTGGGCCGGTTTAACGCCAATTCACAATCATCCGCCGCCGCCATTATCAGCGCTGCGGAACAGATGGAAGAAGAAGCCCTGGCGGTGCTTGAGCAGGCCATTCGCGAGCGCCGTAAAGAGAGTAATCAATGAGTCCCCTACTGAGTACGTTCTGGATCTATTTGGTGCTGGCCTCTTCAGCCTGGATCATCGGAAACGGCCTGTCACTGATACTCGTCAGGGTCTTGCCTGCGCCCCCCGACCTTGTCCGTGAGCGCAGCAGACTCTGGCTGCTGGCTTCTCTACCGTCACTTTTACCTTCAATACTGATCTGCTCTCTGATATTGCTCTCCATCGCCAAGTCCTTTGACCTGGTTGTAGACCATTGCCTGGAGCACGGAGGCCAGCATCCCCACTTCTGTTTTGCTCATTTGCCTGAACTGCTACTGAGCCTGTCACATTCGGCATTTGGTGTTATCGTGACTGCTGCAACGTTGACAGTCCTGGCCCGCTGCCTGATTCGCCAGGTACATCAGCACAGGAAAGCGATTGCCTTTCAACACCTTGTGCCAACAGACCGCCCCCTGAAGACCATTCAACATAGTGTGCCGCTGGCTTTTACTGTCGGTATCAGAAACCCCGTTATCTATTTTTCCAGAGGGCTTAAATCAACGCTATCTAAGCACCAGCAACGCATCGTCGCTGCTCATGAAGCAGCGCATATACGTAACCGCGATGTACTGAAAACCACCCTCTTCGAATTGCTCCTTAGTTTCCAACTCAATCCCTGGATTTTACGAACGCGGTGGCACTTTGCCATGGAAGCGCTGGCAGATGAACGGGTCGCACAACGCTATAACCGGGTGGACATCGCAGAAGTGCTTCTGACATTAAAACGGGCAACAATACGATATCACCAGGCCGTTTCCATTGATGGGTCCGACCTCGGGGCGCGCGTGGAGCGTCTGCTTTATCCACCGGAGACCGTCTCAAAACCGCTCCCCGACACCATCATCTGCGGGCTGTTGGCGGTCCTGCCCTTTGCCCTGCTTAACAAGCACCACTCTCTGGAAGATCTTATGGGATGGCTGCTATCACTATGAAATCTGCCTGTTCTGTTATTCGTGCCGCCTTGTTATGTCTGTTGTTTCTGATGAGCGGTGCCCTGCCGGCTGGGGCGAGCCTAACGGAACAGCAGGCGCTGAAAGAAGGCATGGAAAACTCATATTACAACCAGCGCCTGGAATCACAGCTGGATGCCGCCCGCGGTGAAGTCGAAGCGGCTGGACTCTGGGATAACCCCACCATTGAATACAGCCGTGAGAGCATTGACGTCAGCGGAGGCACCAGCGTGGAGACTACCCTTGAGATTCAACAACGAATTAATATGGCCGGTGTCAAGGGACTGGAAAAACAGCAGGCGCAACTCAATCTGCAGGCGTCGGAGTCGCACAGTGTTCAAGCAAAATCGGAAAGGAAACTCAGCATCAGAGAACAGTTTTATCAAACGCTGGCTGCCATTCGAAAAACTGACACTCTGGCAAATCAGAAACAGCGACTGGAATCTGTGGCGTCCATTATTGAAAAGCGCACACAAAAAGGCGATTCCTCGCGCTTTGATCTGTTGCGCATTCAAAAACAACTGGCGCTGGTAGCTAGTCAGTATTCACAGGCACAGGCCAACCTGTCGACGAAGCAAAGCCGGTTGTTTGAGTTAATCAATAGTCCCCCTCAGCCTGTTAAAGGAACCTTGCTGCCCGATTCTCAAAACGTAATGGCTATGGATCCTGATCTGCACCCTGCCATCAAAGCCTTGCAGGCGGAGAAGGCTGCCCTTGAAACCGCAGCGAAAGCCGCCGCCAGAAAAAAATGGCCTGATATTACTCTTTCGCTGGGTCGCAAAGAAGTGGACGAAGGGGGCCAGACAGCCAACGGCACCACTTTTTCAGTGGGTGTTGAATTGCCGTTACTGGATCGAGGAACCGGTCAGCAACGAACCGTCCAGAGTCTGGCCCATCAGGTGCAGGCAGATATCGCGCTGCAGCGCCGACACCTGCAGACACGCTATGAGATAGCCCGTAGTAACTACCTCACGCATCGTGATAACACCCTCCGGTTACAGGCACTGGCATTTAATCCGGATGCATCGCTAAGCCGACTTGCGGAGATCAGTTACCACGCGGGAGAGCTTGGTGTAATGGAATTGCTGGATGCCTATGCGTCAGATCAGGATACCACAGACCGCTATATCGACAGCGCCCTTGCAGCGCGACTTGCCTACATCCAACTTCAATATTTACGAGGTGAATAATGAAAAACGCCACCCTTACAATGAGTTCGCTCGCAATAGCCGGGCTGCTTGCAATTGGGATCTCAGCCTACAGCCGCCAGAGTCATGCCCTTGAAGCACTGGATCAGTCCATTCCTTCAAAGACGCTTATGTTGGCTGCAGGCGGGCATGAACATGGCGGTGATGACCACGGACATGGCGATTACGACAGTCACGATGACAACAGCGACGGGGATCATGGTCACGACCATGACAGTCAGGAGACGGAAGCGTTCTATGGTGACGACAATGACAAAGCTGACGCCTCGCAATCGATGGACAAACACCACGGAAACGATGACCATGAGCACGGGCATGGCCATGACCATTAAACACGTCCTGAAAAACGGGCGAGCAGCCCTCACGTTGCTCGCCCTGTCAACATCGGTTTTTGCCGGAGGTGGCCATGACCACGGTGACGGCGGCCATGATGACCACAGCGCCAATGGTGATGATCACCAGGAAGCGCCCGCGCTGGTTTATACCCACTACACAGAAATCGCGGAACTTTTCGTGGAATTTCCTCCGCTGGTAGCCAATGAACCCTCCACCTTTGTGGCCCACTTTACGCGCCTCGATAATTTCCAGCCGTTAACGAGCGGTGTACTGAATGTTTATCTGAAACAAAACGGTAAAACCAAAGCACGCTTCCGTGTAAAACAGCCAGCGCGTAAAGGGATCTTTCTGCCCGCAGTGACACCGAGAAATACAGGGGATTATCAGCTTCTCCTGGATATCAGGGATGAGGGCCTACACAGCGTCCATGATCTTGGCAAGGTCACTGTCTTTGCCAGCAGAGACCAGGCTATTGTCGATCAGTCCGAACCCGAAGGCGAGATCAGTTATCTCAAGGAACAGCAATGGGACAACCCCTATGCCATCCGCCAGACTGCTGTGCGGGCACTGCGAATATCTGTGCCGGGATTCGGAACGGTGAAAGCACCCGCAGATGGTTTTGCTGTAGTACGCGCGCCTTCCGATGGCTATTTCTCCTCAGAATCCTTTATCAATGCCGGTGAAATCGTGGCACTGGATCAGTCACTGGGCAGCCTGATTCCCCGGCTGGGTGAAGGTGCGGATATCGGCAACCTCCTGGTGGCCCAGGAGCGGGCCCGTTCCCAGTTACAACTGGCAAAGGCCGACGTTAATCGTTTGCAAGGCCTTTATGACCAGGGCGCGATACCCGAAAAAAGACTTGAGGAAGCAAAGCAGGCTCTGGAAATTGCCAAAGTGGAATTACAAACAGCCCGGTCCCGTTTAAAGCAACGGGCTGGTGATAAAGGCGCTGCAGGCATTGCATTGCGCGCCCCCATCGGTGGGCACGTGGTGGAGTCAAGTGTTGCGCCGGGAGCGTTTGTCAGGGCGGGCGATGCGCTTTTTACCCTGGCAAGTCGTGATCGGCGCTGGCTGGAGATTCAGGTACCGGAGAAATACGCTGTCAATATCCGCCAGGCCAGTGGCGCTTGGCTGGAATACCAGAACTCACCGGTGATTCTTGATCAGAATAACGGTGCAAAAACCGTAAAGGTATCGCAGCAGATCGATCCGGTGAGCCGCACAGTGTCCGCCGCTATTGAGTATCCCGTCGATTTCGGCCCTGCTCTGATCGGCAGCCGGCATGCGGCACATCTTTACACCGGAGAAGCACAGAACGTGCTTAGCATTCCCGCCTCTGCCATTATCGATGATGGCGGGCAGCCGGTTGTTTACGTGCAAAGCGGCGGCGAAACGTTCAGCCGGCGAATCGTTACGCTGGGCATGCGTGACAGCCAGTGGGTACAAGTCCTGACAGGGCTGCGACCCGGAGAATGGGTGGTAGCCAGGGGCGCTTACTACGTCAAACTCGCATCCACCGGTGGCGATGCCATCGGCCACGGCCACGCCCACTGAGGCTGGAGTTTTTCTGATGATCGAATCCTTTATCCGCTGGTCCCTCGGCAATCGCTTACTGGTTATGGCCGCTGCCGCACTTCTGCTGTTATGGGGTGGCTGGGCAGCACGGCAGACACCGGTTGACGTATTTCCAGATTTGACGGCACCGGTGGTGACAGTGGTGGCAGAGGCTCACGGTATGCCACCGGTAGACGTGGAGCGACTGGTAACCTTCCCCATTGAAACCGCCATGAACGGCGCCAGCGGTGTACGGCGGGTTCGTTCAAACTCCGGCGTGGGCATTGCTGTGATCAGTATCGAGTTTGAATGGGGTACGGACATTTACCGGGCCCGGCAAATCGTGTCGGAGAAACTGCAAACCACTGCCAACAGTCTGCCTCCAAATCTTCCACCGCCCGTGATGGCACCAGTGTCTTCCATCATGGGAGAGATCATGTTTATAGCTCTGGTGTCGGAACAGCATTCCGAAATGGAACTGAAAACCACTGCAGACTGGGTGGTAAGACGGCGCCTGCTGGCGGTGCCGGGTATTGCTGAAGTCATTCCCAATGGCGGCGAAACCAAACAATTCCAGGTGATCGCCTCACCAGAGCGGCTATCTGCCTACAACATCTCTCTGTCAGCATTGAAAAATGCCGTGGCGGGAGCTGACGCCAACGCATCTGCCGGATTTGTCGTGGAGAATCTGCAGGAATATCTGATTCAGGGGCTCGGTCGCGTACACAGTATCAGCGACATTGAACAGGCCGTTGTCACTGAACGCAACGGCATGCCGGTACTGGTTCGGGATGTGGCAGAGGTTATCATTGGCCCGGCACCTCGGCGCGGAACGGCAGCCTATAACGGTAAATCTGCGGTAGTGCTGGGTATTCAGAAGCAACCCAATACCAATACCCTGAGAGTGACAGAAGAACTGGATCGGGTTATAGCAGAAATGCAAACCACCCTCCCCGACGGGATGCGCATCGAAACCAACGTGTTCCGGCAATCGAATTTTATTCGCAGTGCCATTGATAATCTGGTGGTTGCATTGCGGGACGGTGCCATTCTCGTGGTGGCCATTATGTTTGTCTTTCTGCTTAGTGCCCGTGCCACCGGTATTGCGTTAATTGCCATTCCCCTGTCAGTGCTCACAGCCATTCTTACCATTCAGTGGTTCGGAGGCAGCCTCAACACCATGACTCTGGGGGGCATCGCTATTGCCATGGGCGCGCTTGTGGATGACGCCATTATTGTGGTGGAAAACATTGTACGACGTCTGCGCGAGAGTAATGCACACGCCCCTGAAAAACGTCTGCCATTCTCCGAGGTGGTCATGCGGGCCACCCGGGAAATTCAGGGATCCATTGTGTTTGCCACCCTGATCATTATTCTGGTATTTGTGCCCCTGTTTTTTCTTTCCGGTGTGGAGGGTCGGTTGCTGCAACCTCTGGGGCTGGCCTATATTGTATCGCTGGCTGCGTCATTATTCGTTGCGCTTACGGTAACCCCGGTGCTTTGTTATTACCTGCTCCCGGGTAGTCAGGCGGCAAAGCAGGACCATGACTCCCGGCTGATCGCCTGGCTCAAACACGGTTACCGACCCTGGCTGCAAGGTGCACTGAATCATGCGCAGTGGGTTATTCTGCTCGCGGTTCTCGGTTTTATCGCCGCTTTGGCTGGCTTGATGATGGCAGGTCGTGGATTTCTGCCCGAGTTTAATGAAGGCAGCCTTACTGTCAGCGCGGTTACCCTGCCCGGAACCGCCCTGGAAACCTCTGATGAGATTGGCCGCCGGGTGGAAGGAATTCTGCTGGAACAACCCGAGGTGGTCGCCACCGCACGACGCACAGGCCGTGCCGAACTGGATCCCCACGCGCAGCAGGTATTTGCTTCGGAAATCGAAGTCACCCTGAAAATGGAAGAGCGCAGCAAGGCAGAAGTACTCAGTGCATTGCGACAACGCTTCGCCAGTATACCCGGCACCAACGTAGTCATCGGTCAGCCCATTTCCCACCGCATCGATCATATGCTGTCGGGGACTCGCGCCAATATTGCCATCAAACTGTTCGGGGAAGATCTGGCAGAGTTACGCAAACTCGGTGCGCAGATAGAGTCGCTGGTGGCAGAAATCCCCGGCGCGGTGGACGTAGCCATGGAAGAGCAAAGTGAAATCCCCTTTGTGCAGGTGAAGTTCATCCGGCCGGCGCTGGCGAATGTGGGACTCAGTGTGAGCGAAGCGGCGGAAATTCTGGAAACGGCATTCACTGGTACCACGGTGGGACGCATTGCTGAAGGGCAAGCCAATTTTGATCTGGTAGTGCGCTTACCCGAATCGGCAAAAACATCCATGGAAACACTGAAGCGGACACTGATAACCCTGCCCAATGGGGCCATCGTGCCCATTGAAACACTGGCAGAAGTACAAAAACACCGTGGCCCCAACACCATTTCCCGTGAAGACGTACAGCGCAAACTGGTGGTGATGGCCAACGTTTCCGAGCGGGATCTGGTGAGTGTGGTCAACGATATACGCACGGCCATCAGTGCCAGCATTACGCTACCGCCCGGATACTTTATAGAATACGGCGGCCAGTTTGAAAGTGCTCAGTCTGCCGGCACACGTTTGCTGATGCTGGGTATCCTGGTGATCGTCGGTATCTTTTTTCTGCTCGTCACGGCGTTCAACTCCGCCCGTGATGCTGGCCTGATTATGCTAAACCTGCCGTTGGCAGTTATCGGCGGGATTGCCGGTGTGTGGATGATCGGCGGAACCCTGACCATCGCCGCCGTTATCGGTTTTATTACGCTGTTCGGTATAGCCACACGGAACGGCGTGATTCTGGTGGATCATATCCGCCAGCTGATTAATGAAGGCTATGCCCTGAGAGAAGCCATTGAAAAAGGCGCCGAGGAACGACTGGTGCCCATTCTTATGACCGCACTGGCAACCGCTCTGGCTCTGATTCCCCTGGCCCTCTCCGCCGGCGAACCGGGCAGCGAAATACAGGCGCCAATGGCAGTGGTCATTCTGTGGGGATTGTTGAGTTCAACATTGCTGAATATGCTGGTGGTACCGGCGGTTTATTACCGCTTCTCTACGAGCGATTCATAGTTTTACACAGAGTAATCGAGCGTTAATACTATATGCTAATAGCTCACGGTCGTTGGCTACTGCTGCCACGAGGGGCTGGTATTTTTTTAGGGAAAGACACCATGAAAGCTTTCGCAATCGGACTCGCTCTGAGCCTAACGTTTATCTCATTGGCTCAGGCAGGAAACAACTTGCCAGAAATCGAAGTTGTCAGCTCCGAGAATCAACGCTGGTATTTTAGACAAGTTACTGTGAACCATTCCGGCGACGGGCTGAATATCTCTGGGAGGATGAATGCTACCCAGCGCTTCGGCTTACCGAATGGCCATGTGGACATCGCTGCTTGGGCTGCCGATAATAAGCAACTGATCGCAGAAACAACGGCCAGTTACTCTCCGCGCATTCTCACCTGGCGTGCATTGCGCAAAGGTGGTGTGCGTTTTACCGCGAAGCTCCCCATCCTACCCCCGGGTGCACGGATTAAGGTTGCTTTTCACAGGGATGAGCCGCAAAAACCAAGTAATCCAGTGCATGACCAAACCGTCGCATTCTAATTTACTAGCGCGGGAATTGGAGTAATTTGATTGAACCCGTGTCTCGCTGAGTTCAATCAAACCAATCGCTTAAGTTGATTGTCGGTGTTGACGATCTCAATTTCAGGCAAGAGATTCCCTGCCTGAGCCGCATTGATGTACGTAAGGCTCAAGGCGAGCCCAATAATGATAGGTTTCATGGTGTTTCACCCTAAAATTAACTACCTTATTCCGCTGTAACCAACGGCTACAGCGCCTGATGACATGCTTTTACAGCACCATCAGGCGATCGGAGGGCGAAATAGCGTCGGGGGAATACCCACGGTGAGGTTGGCGCGGTAGGGAACTTTCTTGTGACCTGAAAACAAAGCGGTCAGCTGTGAAGCTGCTACGGCTAAAACCATGGAGCCATGGCCGTGGCAATGGCAGCAATGGTGGCAGTCGTACAAAGGCTGGCCCGGTTTTTCGGATGCCTGTTTGCTGAGCTGCTTGTCGCTTTCGGTATCACCGGGCTGATGTGAATGTTCGAATTCCAGGTGTTCTGTCCCGGTTTGATGAAGCTGGTGAGCGTCCGCTATGGCGACCACTGACTGCAGCGCAATCAGGGTGATCAATAGGTATGAAATGGCGCGGCGGATCATGAGTCGGGCTGACTTCTTCTCGTTAAGGGTTTCGGTTTTAAGTACAGCGAGCCATAGACTATCAAATTTTCGCGAAGTTCCATAGCCTTCTATCATCGCTCGCTTCAGCGCGCTTAACTCTATTGAATATGGCATATATCCTTTAACATCAACCAGCTAAGGATGATCAACAAATACTTTTACATCGCCTTTCTCGTCAAATGAGAATACTTTGTAGGGTTCCTTTTTATCGCCCCTTTCCATGCCCGGTGTACCTATGGGCATTCCCGGAACCGCGATTCCCTTTACATCGGGCCTGAAAAGCAACAGTCGTTTGATGTCACGATGGGTTATGTGCCCCTCGACGATATAGTTATCAATCACCGCTGTATGGCATGCAGAGAGTTCCAGGGGCACGCCCAGCTTTCGTTTGATTTCGTAGACATCGCGAACATTGTGTTGATTAACCTCATAACCATAATCTTCCAGATACTCTACCCATTTTACGCAACAGCCGCATTCAGGGTTTTTATAGACCGTGATCTTTTTGGGCAATAGGTCACTTCCACTCGCATTGGTGAGGTAAAAGCAGCAAATGAATAGTAGTGTATAGATAATCTTCATGTGGTTTTCTCTCCAAAGATAATGAGCAGGTTTAAGAGGTTCTGACTTCTTTCGTTATAGAAGCAAGCAGAACGCCCGCACCACATACAATGGCAATATCAGCGACATTAAATGCAGGCCAATGATGGCTCTTCCAATAGATATCCAGGAAATCTACGACTGCCCCTCGAAATAAGCGGTCGAACAAGTTTCCTAAAGCACCGCCAAGAATGAGTGAATATCCAAGGGCCTCTGTTCGAGCCGTTGATCGTTGAATAGCAAACACCAGCCAGCACGAAATTCCGATTGCCAAGCTAATAAAGAAATAGCGCTGCCAACCACCAGCATTGGCTAAGAAACTGAAAGCGGCACCTTTGTTATGCCGGTGCACCAGGTTAAACATTTCGGTAATGGGTACCGCTTCGCCCAGAACAAGCATTTTTTCAACCCAATACTTTGTTATTTGATCAAGCAACAGCAAAGCCACAGCAACTATATGCCAAACCCATACACCGCCTGATTTTTTATTGTTCATGGAGCACTCCAGTCAGGCTTTTAAACGGAGAATAATACGGGCACCGTTTAACACAATCAGCCCAATCAACAACCCAATCACCAAGTCAGGATAGGGTGAACCTGTCCAGGCAACTAAAGCTCCCGCGAGAATAACACCAGTATTGGCGATTACATCATTGGCCGAGAAGATCCAACTTGCTTTCATATGGGCACCACCGTCCTTGTTTTTGCCGATCAGTATCAGACAGTAGACGTTTGCCGCTAAAGCAATCAATCCGAAGCTCATCATCAACGTAGATACCGGCTCACTGCCAAACCAGAAACGTCTTCCCACTTCCAATAACGCACCAAAGGCCAGCAGCATTTGCAACCAACCCGAGAAATGGGCGGCGCGCACTTTCAAGAAGCTGCTGCGACCAACGGCATAAAGGGCCAGTCCATACACGGCGGCATCCGCGAACATATCCAGTGAGTCGGCGATCAGGCCGGTAGACTGCGCTACCCAACCAACTGAAAACTCCACCACAAACATCAAGGCATTGATCGCCAACAATATTTTGAGCACCGCGGCATCCTTCTTTTCCATATCAGATGCTGAGGCATGAGCTTGAGATAGCGCTTCGTTATCGATCTTTTGTGAAGATATTAACGTGGCGCCCAGACCCAACGATTCTAGCGCGGTGATAATCTCCTCAACCGCATTGCTATGAAATACCCGAACCTGGCGTGCAGGAATGTCAAACTCCAGCGCAATGGATTGCTGAACTGCGTCAAGCGCCAGGCGAATCATGCGCTCTTCGGAAGGGCAGTCCATTTGAGGAACTGAAAACTCGGTGATATAACCCCCTGATTCTATTGAGGGTTTTTCTTCGGTTGTACTCAACTTGTTGTCAGTTATGACCGTCACATCGGACCCGCAACAGTTTTTCTCGGTCATTTCAAAGCCTTCTGGTATCTCTCAATGGATATAATGTAAACTCTATAGCCACTATAGAGTCAAGATCGACGGGATACAGAATGAAAATCGGTGAACTAGCAAAACTAACGGATTGTTCGATCCAAGCTATTCGCTACTACGAAAAAGAAGGCCTGATTGCGTCAAGTGCACGCAGTGAAGGGAATTTTCGCCTCTACAATCAGACCGCAGTCCAAAGGCTACTGTTTATCAAACTCTGCCGTAAACTGGATCTCAGTATGTTCGAGATTCGTCAGTTACTCACACTAAAAAGCTCACCGGGTGCGCAATGTGATCAAGTCAATCACATGATGGATACGCACATTCAACAAGTGGAAACGCGCATTCAGGAGCTGGTTCAGCTGCGCGAGCATTTGAAAAAGCTTCGCCGCAGCTGCTCTAGTGAAAGGACGATCGAAGAGTGCGGCATCTTGCAACAGTTAAACTCCGATCAGCATCAGAAACGGTAACGCGCATTTTCTCTGACAGATCGCTCGCGAGGCAGCATCAGGAATATAATGGCATGAAGGTTGGCTCGTTTCAGGCGTTGCAATAACAGTGTGTGCCTGCAATCAGGCATCTCGGTGTTCTTTAATTCATGTATAGCTAATGATCATTGATCGCAATGGTGAACCCTATAACCGCTATAGAGGCAGGATGGAGTAAAGATCTCAACCAAGTGGCAAGGAAACGTGCGAACAGTGAGAGTTCGCCTCAAACGCTTTGCGCGGACTATGTCTGGTGTGTCGGTACAGCGGCAGCTGACCATGCACTGTGGTGTTGGGGATAGCGCTTTGGCAGATGACTTGGTCGCCGTCCGTTTCTGGAAAATTGCAAGCAATTTTAAGCGCCGCAACAGCCACCGTTGCCCTTACTTTCTGGTGTGAGTTGAATTGGCGGACAAGCTATGGTGCCATAAGAACAATACACGCAACAATCGCCAGCCTTCGGCTTCAACAAGGCGTGACACAGTTCGCATTCGTAATACCACTGGCAGGCGTCTGTCGGCATGGTCTCCATCTTTTTATGCCCACATTTCGGACAGGTAAGCTCAGACTGTAGAATAACTTCGGTCATCGTTTTTTCTCGCTAACAATGGTTGATGGATATCCGGCATTGGTAGTGGCTTCGACCAAAGCGGTTGCGCTCGTTCGGGTATCTTCAAACGTCACTACCGCTCGTTTTTTCTTGTAGCTAACCTCTACGAAGGTAACGCCTTCGACCTTGTTCAGCGCCTTCTTCACCGTGACCGGGCACATGGCACAGTTCATGGTGGGCAGATTCAGCGTAACCGTTTGTGGTTTGGCCAGCGCGGGAAGGCTAATGATAACGAGTGCGAAAGCAAGCAAGATTTTCTTCATGGCGAATCTCAACATTTTAAACGTTTAAACCACCAGGGGAATCCAGTAGCCACTCATGACAAGAGCCAGTGCTACCATTGCGATAATCCAGAATATAATCTGCCGCCGCTTTCTCGTTTGCGAGACCGAGCAAGTAGTACCGGGTTGGCAGACCTCGATGGGTCGATGGATCTGCCAACCCGCCCATCCGAACAATGCCAGCACGGCGGCGATGAATAAGGGGCGATATGGCGCCAGCAGCGTCAGGTTACCGATCCAAGCCCCGCTGATCCCCAGCGTAAGCAACACAAAAGGCCCGACACAGCAAAGGCCCGCGCCGATAGCGGCGATAAGCCCGCCGATGATGGGCAGATTGGATTCTTTCTGGGGCACGGCTTACTCCTCTGATGTATGTTATGGGAGTAAGTGTAAAGGCCGTACCAGAGTACGGTGTCAATCAAGAAATCAGGGGGCTATATTATCGTCTGGTTGAAGGGATTCGATGATGGGACAATGGGTCTGGTCCGGATTGACGGCGCACTGGTTCAGCAGATCATCGAGGACGATTTCCAGACGCCGCAGATCGGCCAGCTTGGCGCGTACGCTGGCAAGTTTCTGAGCTGCCATGCACTGAACTTCCCGACAGGGTGATTCTCCGAGTTCAAGCAGGTTAGCGATCTCCTCCAGGGTAAACCCCAGTTCCTGGGCGCGTTTGATGAATAAGATCCGGGCCAGAGTTGCCCTGGAATAGATGCGGTAACCCTCGGGCGGTTTGGGCGGTTGCGCGATCAACCCTCGGCGCTCATAGTAGCGGATGGTCTCGACGTTTACGGTCGCCGTCTTGGCTAGTTGTCCGATGGTATATGTCATGGCTACCGTGCAACGTGAACCATCATGCCACCAGGCTCAAATGGGCATCAATGACATCCCAAGGGGCCTGCAAGGTGCCAGATTCCGTCCGCTCCAACAAACCCGCTTCCTCCAGGGCGCGGGTATCGGTATGAACATTCTTGTAGTCACGCGCCAATGTGGTTGCCAGCGCCCGTACACTGATCGGGCCCTGTTGGCGGAGTGTTCTCAGCACCTCCAGTCGCCGAGGGGTAATCACCGTCAGGAGCATGGAGAGGTCTTCAAAATTCAGGTGAACCTCTGTATCGCTTTTATCTCCACGTTCCGCCCGCTCCCAGGCTTCCAAAAAGCGATCAAACCCTTTGTCAGGGCTTTCTGTGCCAATATGGATATGCTGTTTAGTCATGTTGCTCACCTCGCAGTCGTTCGATATCGGCTTTAAAGTCGGCGATAAATTGTTGCACGGAGATCCAGGTGTATTTCTCTTCGTGCTCTTGTCCTCCAGCGTCTCCGTAATGTCGGTGACCCCCTTTGCCGCGTTCATTGTCGTAGTGGACCAGGCAGTGGCCGGACTCGCCGTAATAGAGCCGGTATTTCAACCCGTAATGTCGCTCCGTGTCGGGAGTCGGTGATCGCCAGATCACCATTTCGCGGATGGCGCCGTCCCGGCAGACGTACTTGTCCCTGAAGAGTAAAACTACTTTCATATGGCCAACGATACCATATGGTGTATGTGCGTAATAGTGGTGCATAGTATCGATTTTCTATGGAATGCAACCGAGTTTATAAAGATCCAGAATAATCATGACCGCTTTACATGAAACCGCTTATCCGCGGTTAAAGTCTCAGCCGACACCAGAGGATCTGGTTACCGTCTACGCCAAACGAGGAACAGCTTGAAATGGTTCGATCCCAGACTCGCCAGCCTACCGCTCGCTTGGGATTCATGGTGTTACTAAAGACCTTTCAGCGCCCGGGCTATTTTGTTCCCATTGTTGAACTGTCTGAGGCAACTCTGAATGATCTGATGAGCTGCCTAGAACTCAAAAGTCAGGCCGCTCCTCTGGAAAATCACGATACTTCCGGCGCTTCTCAGCGGCATCTTAAGTCGATCCGAGACTTCCTGGGTATGCCCGGTTAGCGACACCACCCTTGAGTTTCCCAAGTCTACGTGGCGTGAGGCGGCCACCACCAAAGACGAGATCCCAGATATCATCAACGTGGGCCTGGAGCCTGGAGTCGATGGCAAAAGCCCGGTACGAACTGCTCGCATTTGGTGCCTGCGTGCGCTAGGCAAAAGCAGCAAGAGCACAGGTCAATAGTGAGTTGTTCGAGGCTGTTACCATGGACTGTCTGAAAGCGCCAAAATCCGTATTCAAGAGGTTCTGACACCCTCTACGAAAACGAGCCAACCCAATTGACGTTGGGATCTCATCAACGTCAAGCAGGAGCCGCGAAAGCCGACGGTCAGCAATGTGAAGGAGTTTGTGGAACACCTGCGCGGGTTGCTAACCTTTGACGATGACCCCAGTGCACCAGCCACACTAGATCCAGAAAAGGTGTATTGTTGTTATCTATCCAGCGTTCCACATTTTGTGGGGTTCAATATTAATGGAACTCCGGTTGTTGATATTCATATTTTAGAGCGCTATTTCGTACTTGGAAGCTTGACCGCGTACCATATTGACTGTGCTAGACTCATTGATAAGCCATTATATCGTAACGCCCAGGAAGCGGAGGATCGTCTAAACGATTATCTTCATCGGCGACCACAATTTGAAAGTACTCGAAAGTGTTTAAAAAAGGACATTCAAGCTTTACCGTTCATTTTTGATAAAAGTAAAGTCGATGTCGAAGAATATTCGGTTGACTGTGACCCAAATACTCACACAAGGATTACACTACAAGCACTCGAAGAGTGACATCGGGTGCATGACCATGTTTTAGACCCATGATTTTCTCAAGAGAGTAACCGACAGATAAAAAAAACAACATAATCTCTTACTTATCGACACCTGTATGAAAAACCAAGTAATAGAACAATATGCGAGGATCACTAGACTACCCTATCCGCTATACACCGGGCACGAAATTAACTACTTTAGTTGGAAACCAAGGCTTCTCGATCATTTAATCACCTAAAGCTTAATATTTACCACTTTAGTTGGATATTTTTGTCTATGTGATTGATTTGTCTATATATCAACCAAAATTTCTTTACTACTTTAGTTGGATGCCCATTTTTAGCGCACCAAATCGTAATACCCTGAGCATGCAGCTCGACTTTCGGCTTTAGTGCAAAGTCCAAAACTCCGGATTAAACCGGCAGTACTTTATTCAGGAAACCAAGCTGAGGCTTGATAACATCGGGAAAGTACGGCTCAAAGTAAGGATCAAAATGATCCGCATCGAGTTGGACCACACTGAGATGGGGATTGGCCACCCTACGCACTTTATCTTCAACAAACGGCGCCACCGTGTCGCGGGTCGCGCCCACGATCAGCATCGGAACCTGCACTTCCTTGAGGCGGGTCCAGGGACGATAGAACCCCATTGTCAGCACTGAGCGTGCGGTCACACGGTTAACATACTTTGCTTCTGGGTGCGCATCGAGCCCCATTTGCAGCGCCTCCCAGGCATTGTCACGATCCATAGTGCCAAATTCGCCTTTGCGTGCCACCGTCGGGATTTGAAGTTCGGGACCGGGTTTCAGCCATCCAACGATCCCCAAACCTATGAGTTGGGCCAGCCGTGGCAGGGGCACGGCACGCACGGTCGCGAGGCCGTCCAGCATAGGCACTTGTATGATGGCGCCGTGCAGATCTGGATGCTGGGTCGCAAGATCGACGACGTGGCCGCCGCCAAATGACGTGCCCCACAACACAATGCGATGCGCGGCCACCTGAGGCTGGCTTTTAAGATGTGCCAGTGCTGCGCTTGCCGCCTTCACCCGACGCCAGGGATTAATATTCTGACGAGGCCAGCCCCCACTCAACCCCCAACCGGGAAAATCAAACTCCATAACAGCATAGCCCGCGGCCACAAAATGGTTCACGAAAGAATAAGTCAGCGCTTGCTGCACACTGCCCCAGCCACCGACCATCAGGATTCCCGGCAGTTGCCTGTCGCCTGTGTCGTCAGGAACGTGAAGCATCGCGGAGCAAGTGTCTCCCTCCGTGACAAAAGTGGACTTGATGACCCTTGTGTTGATGTCAGACGTATCTGGATTGCGCCGGTTGATCATGTTGACTCCTGCATTGTGTTGAATACCGTTCAACACAATGCTAACCCACTTGTTGAATATCATTCAACAAAAGATATAATACCCATCAAACGTTTTTGCCGGAATGCTCACTCGACTGGACAACAGGAGTAAAACGAATGGCGCGAATCAAGCGCGAGCAAGACCGGGATGAGAAGCGGGACGAGATCGTTGCTGCGGCGCGGCTATTATTTATGGAGGAAGGCTACGAGGCCACCTCGATAAGCCGCCTGGCCAGCGCAGCAGGGGTAGCCCCCAACACCATCTATTGGTATTTCAAAGACAAGGACGAGGTGCTGGTCGCGGTATTGGATGCCGAGTTCTCGGCGCGTATGAGCGAATATCTGGTGCTACAAACCCAAAGCCTTGTTGATCGCCTGCTCTGGGTTGCCAACCAGCTTGAGCGGGTCAGCCGCCTGGTGGGGACCGTACATTCCCGGCTGGCGCTGTCGCCTGCTGTCAACACCTGGCATGATCGATTTCATGCCCTTACTGAGGAACTGCTTCGCCGGGAATTACAGCAAGCAGGCATAGCCCCGCAGAAAATCGAGGCATTGGTGAAGATCAGTGTATTCACCATTGAGGGGTTGCTCGCTCACCCTCTTCCGGAAGAGCAGAAACGCGCGATCTGTGCTGCGCTGGTAAGCATTTAATCTGCCGGGGAGGTTGCTGCAATCAAAGCACCAATTCGGTCCCATCAAGCAATGTGATAAGCAAAGAACCATTCAGAACACTGATCTTTCCATAATGCTGACCACCGACACTGATGTTGCCCACCTGATCCTCTGATTGCCCATAATCAAGTGACATAATCACATCCTCATGATTACTAACAGTCACCTCGTCGGCATCATATTTGTTACGCATTACCTGGTAGCTCTTTTTATCCCATGAGATGGTAAAATTTAAAGGCTCCTGTTGATTTACATCCAGACCGGCATCGTATGCCACATCAGCCGTTTCATTGAGGTCAGCGGTCTGCACCTGCATAGCCAGCTGGATTTCGATAGTTTGCCTGTTATCGACTAGCAACTCGGCAGGATAATGCTTATCAAGCGCACTGACGAAATGACCATTGGCACTAAAAACGAGCGGCGACTTATCCAGACCTATCAATTCCTGAAATGGCTTTTCATTATCAAAGTCAATACTTCCTTCGATGCTTCCCTCAAATCCGGCACTGTTATTATCAGCCAACGCTTCGCTCATTACCTGTAGCTGATAATCCATATTCAGGGGTAATTGAAAGGTTTCGCCATCCAGTGATTCGAAATGGTATTTGAAAGTGCCTGTCGTAATCTTTAATTCTGTATCACCTTGCTTTACCACGCCAGATACACTGAAAAACACCTGATTTTCAGTGAACCCACTTTCCGCTAGCTGTACCTTCAGCGAAATATCTGTCCCGGTATCGTAGCCTGAGAGTTCTGCTGATCCATCCAGCAAGGCAAACCTGACTGTCAACGCATTACCCTTGAAAACCTCACGAGCTTCAACTGGCAAGCTGATTTCGTTTAACAGGTCACACAGCGGTCTGCCGAACAATTGCAGATTAAGCGCTGAATTACACAGTTCTGACAGTGTTTTACCAGCGATCAACTGATGGCAGACAAAGCCACTCACAATATCCAGCTTGTCGCAGGAGTTCTTTAGAAAAAGCTCCGGTAGTGCCACAAGAGTGGCCTGGCGCCCTGCTACAGCCAGGGTCTGAAACATTTCGGTTAATTCCCCTGTTGCGGTTTTCGCGGCTGCCTCTCCTACCCCATCAAAGGACTGTTCCTCGGGGGAAAGGCTGATGGTGTCCTGCCAGCTTTTTAAGTCATCAACAAAGCGCTGCACATGTTGCTTTTTTTCAGAATCGGATAGGACAATTCGTTCGTCAGCTCCACTATTCTTTTCAGAAGCGTTATCGCTACTCCCGCCGCTACACCCCGTTAGCTGCAAGAAAAGCAAGATTGTGAATAAGTACGATTTTGTCTTAGAAAAGGTTTCCACATTCGTCCCCATTGAAAAGCGAATATCCTTGGTTTTTGCGGTTCGGATCCTATTGCATTTGAAAAAAATAGAGTAGCGGATGCTTGTATATTTTTATTGTTTTGCGAGAGAGTACACGTCTTTAAGGTGAAATAGTGCTTTGTATCTAGTCCTTGAGTCGCTGTCCTGAATCCAAAGGTACGATTCAGCGAAAAGTGACTTATAAGACTATTTGCATGGATGATAGCGCATAAATAGTTACCTTTTTATGTAAACACGGCTGCGTTGGCATCTTCGCGTACAAGCAGGAGTTGCTTCTCAGCCTGTAGCAGATATATTGGAAAATAATGAGAACCGTTATCAGATAGTTTATCTAAATGGCTACTTTTTCTGGATCCACCGTTTCACGGCACAATTCGTAAAGTGCTCAACAAGGCGCTTTCAAAAAAGGTGGTAGATTCTTTAAAGCCTGAAATTGAACGAATCGCAATTGAGTTGCTTTCGGGCGTACAGGATAACATCGAATTAATGTCCGGATATGCCTATCCGTTACCCGTGTTGGTTATCTCCCAAATGCTGGGAATCCCCCCTGAAGATCGTGGCAAAATAAAGTCCTGGTCTGACAGTTTGGCGATGTTTTTAAATGTGCTAATTGAAAGTTTAGATGGGGTTGTTCATGAAAGCCTGAGATATGAAAGCCCGGTTCAGCGCATGGGTCGTTTCACTGTTGGAGAGATCAATCTTGGCGATTACGTGATACCCGAAGGTAAGCGTGTGCTATTGTTAATTGGCGCAGCAAACCGGGATCCGGAGCAGTTTGATGACCCGAATACTTTCGATTTCAACCGGGAAAGAAATAACCATATCGCGTTCGGCTATGGCCATCATCTTTGTTCGGGTAGTTACCTGGCAAAAGTAGAAATGACTGTTGCTATTTCTGCACTACTCCAAAAATTTAACCTGGAGAAGGCTGAGGTTGCAGACTATCAATGGCGAAAGAATCTGGGGCTGCGCGGATTGGAGTTTTGCGAAATTGAAGGTTTATGCGCCGTTTGATGGCTCCAGAATACTCAGGAGATCGATATAAAAAGATTCACTTATGCTTTGAAGCATACACACTAGTTGCAGCGGGTTGAACTGATAGGTGCATCCTGTATTCTCAGTTCAACCCCGGCTCATGTTCCTGTGGCTAGCTGCGATTCATAATCGAATTCAACGTATCACTAGGTCTCATCAGCTTTTCAACTTTTTCAGGATCCGGCAAAAAGTATCCGCCCATATCAGCCGAGTTACCCTGGCATTGCGTCAGCTCAGCAATAATTTGCTCTTCCTTCTCTGCAAGCACTTTGGCCAATGGCGCGAAGTGGGCCTTCAATCCGGCGTCATGAGACTGTGTGGCCAAAGCTTCAGCCCAATACCTTGCCAGATAATAATGACTGCCACGGTTATCCAGCTCATTGACCTTTCTGGAGGGTGATTTGTCATTTTCCAGCACTTTCCCTATGGCATCATCAAGCGCTGACGCCAGGATATGGGCTTTGTGGTTTTTGGATTTTGTCGCAACATCTTCCAGGGATACGCATAAGGCCAGGAATTCGCCCAGTGAATCCCAGCGCAGGTGGTTTTCTTCCACAAACTGCTGCACGTGCTTGGGTGCCGAGCCCCCTGCCCCGGTTTCAAATAAACCACCGCCCTTCATAAGCGGAACGATTGACAGCATTTTGGCGCTGGTGCCCAGCTCCAGTATGGGGAAAAGATCTGTCAGATAGTCACGCAGCACGTTGCCGGTTACCGCGATGGTGTCCTTGCCGCGCAGCAATCTTTCCATGGTATGCCGGATGGCCAGATCCGGATTAAGAATTCTGATGTGCAAACCGTCTGTATCATGATACTGCAGGTAGTGCTCAACCTTTTTGATCATTTCCCTGTCATGGCCACGATACTCGTCCAGCCAGAACACGGCGGGCATGCCACTGGCTCTGGCCCGGTTTACTGCCAGTTTAACCCAGTCTTGTATGGGTTCATCCTTGGCACTAAACATGCGCCAGATATCCCCGGCTTCCAGGTTTTCGTGCTGAAGCAATACTTTGCCGGACGAGTCAACTATACGCATGGTGCCGGAACAGGGTAACTCAAAGGTTTTATCATGTGAGCCGTATTCTTCTGCCTTTTGTGCCATCAGGCCGACATTGGGAACCGTGCCCATGGTGCTTGGATCAAACTTGTCATGATGTTTACAGAAGTTAATGGCTTCCTGATACATGGTGGCGTAACAGCTGTCCGGTATGATGGCTTTGGTATCCTGCAGCTTGCCGTCTGCGCTCCACATTTTACCGCCGCTGCGTATCATGGCGGGCATTGAGGCGTCTACGATAATGTCGCTGGGCACATGCAGGTTGGTAATACCTTTATCGGAATCAACCATTGCCATCATGGGGCGCGTTTCGTAGCACTTTCGAAAATCGTATTCTATTTCAGAACGTTTTGAATACGGCAGTTTGTCTACGGCACGCAGCACACTGCCCAGGCCATCATTAGGCTCAACACCGAGTTCGTTCAATGTGTCGGCGTGTTTTTCGAAAGCATCTTTAAAATACACTCTGACAGCATGCCCAAAGATGATGGGGTCAGAAACCTTCATCATGGTGGCTTTCAGGTGTAGAGAAAACAGCAAGCCTGCATTGCGGGCGCCGTCCATTTCTTCGTTCAGGAATTTGTAAAGCGCTTTAATACTCATAAACTGCGCGCTTACAACTTCTTTATCTTGCGCCTGTACTTCTTTCAGTACAGTGACTTTGCCCTGCTCGTCCACCAGTTCAATTCTGAGCGTATCTGCCTTGGTCAGGGTGGTGGAAATGTCACTGTGATAGAAATCGCCTTCGCGCATATGGGCAACGTGGGTTCTGGATGCCTGGCTCCATTTACCCATCCAGTGGGGATGCTTGCGGGCGTAACGCTTAACAGCAGAAGGGGCTCTTCTGTCAGAGTTTCCTTCCCTGAGTACCGGGTTCACCGCACTGCCCAACACCTTGGCGTACCGGGCTTTGATTTCTTCCTCTTCGGGTGTTTTCGGATAGCTGGGATAGTCCGGGATGTTATATCCCTTTTCCTGTAATTCGGTGATTGCGGCGATCAACTGCGGAATGGATGCACTGATATTGGGCAGTTTAATAATGTTGGCGGTGGGCTCCTGGGTCAGTTTACCCAGTTCTTTGAGTTCGTCGTCTACTTTTTGCGCATCGGTGAGGTTTTCGGGGAAGTTTGCCAGGATCCGACTTGCCAGTGACAGGTTGCTGGTCTCTACTTCTATTTCCGCAGCTCGGGTAAATTCGTTAACGATCGGGAGTAGTGAGTAGGTTGCCAGAGCAGGTGCTTCATCAGTTAAGGTGTAGATAATTTTCGATCTGGTCTCTGACATGCTTTCTCCTGATATCTTGGTCATTAGGTCGAACGACATTAACTATTCGCCTTAAAATAATAGCGGAGATTGTACAGAGTTTTTACTTTTACATACAGATAAGTTGTGTCCAAGTATTAACCAAAAAGAAAATTTACCCTAACAGGATCAAACACCTCCGGTAACAGGCTTACGCCAGTGCAGCCTGATAATTAGCCTTGGTCAATTCTTCGGATACATGCCAAAGCCTGGCAGCTGTGGATGCCTTACGGGCATGGGGTGCAATGCGGGCTTTGGTGGGCACACCGAATATTTCAAACGCATGTTTGGGGCCGTAGTAATCTCCGCCGGCAACGTTGCTTCCGGTGGCAGCAAGCAAGGTGGGCAGGCAGCCAAGCTGTGGCGACTGGGAAACAAACGGCGTGACTGCATTGGTGATCCTGGCCAAAAGCTGATGATTGCCCTTTTCCAGTGCAGCGTTAGCTATATTGGTACCGGACATGCCCGGGTGCACGATAACGGATTTTATATCGAGTTGATGTTTGTCAAAAAAGCGCTGCAGTTCTAACCCAAACATCAGATTGGCCAATTTGCTTTGTCCATAACCTTTAGCACGGCTGTAACGTCGGCTAAGTTGCAGATCGTCAAAATGGATGCGCCCCCAGTAATGGGCCAGGCTGGCAATAGATACTACGCGGGAATCAGGTGTGTTCCGCAACAAGCCAAGCAATTGACTGGTGAGCGCAAAGTGCCCCAGATGATTGGCACCGATCTGCATTTCAAAGCCATCGGCCGTTTCTGTTCGTTCAATCCAGCCCAGGCCGGCGTTATTGATCAGACAGTCCAGTTGCTGGTACTGATCGTTAATGGCCTGCGCACAGGCCTTCACCGAATTCAGATCCGCCAGATCGAGTTTTACGATATCGACATCGGCATTAGGTACATTGCTGAGGATGTCCTGACGAGCTTGCTCGGCTTTATCCAGGTTTCGGCAGGCCATAACCACTTTTGCATTCTTGTAGGCCAGGGCCTGCGCTGCGGCGAAACCGATTCCGCTGTTGGCACCGGTAATAACAAAAACTTTACCGGATTGATCTGAAACGTTTTTTTCAGCCCAGGGATGAATGATAGCTGTGCTCACACCGATGTCCTCATTGAAGTATGTTTAGCGAACTTTCGCTACGATACTTCAACAACTATCACAGTGTCAACAACATTCATTCTGGAATCAGTTTTCGACATCAGCCTCCGTCGCCATCTCTGCAACCTCTTTGGGCAGATCACTCACTTTCGGTGAGCGGCGCTTCTGGGCTTTGGCAGGAATCATTCCGCGCATGGCTTCCAGTTTTCCGAAACAAAGTTGCTTGTCATAGGCTTCCAATACGCGGGAGGCCTTGGGGTTGGGGATGGTTTTAGGGCCACGGTACAGCGTCAGAACGTTAATATCCTTTTCTCTTAATTGAGTATCCTGAATAGTCATGCCTTCGAATTTGGAGCCTTCCGGGATATAGATTTCGCTAACGCCGTAGCCTTTACTTACCGTCAGCCGTTGCCGCACATCGATTTCCGGGAAGTCCACCTGAGCCGCTATATACTCAACAACAGCCCCTGCCACGTCCAGGCCAGTGCAGGTTTCGATCCCTTCAAGGCCGGGCGATGAGTTAACTTCCATGATTTGCGGGCCGGTTTTACCTTCCAGCATATCCACCCCGGCAACTCTAAGGCCCAGAATCTGCGCGGCCCTTACGGCGGTTTCTTCGTATTCTGGCGGCAAATCCACGGCTTCAGCCACCCCGCCACGGTGAACATTGCTGCGGAATTCCTGCCCCTGTGCCACACGTCGCATGGCAGCAACCACCCTGTCGCCCACCACAAAGGCGCGAATGTCCCTGCCTTTGCTCTCGGCTACGAACTTCTGAATCAGCACATTCTGCTTCTGGCTTTGCAGCAGCTCGATAATAGATTCGGCCGCTTTAACCGTTTCTGCCAGCAGTACGCCGATTCCCTGGGTACCTTCAATAAGCTTGATCACCACAGGCGCACCACCCACCCGGTCTATGGCCGGTAATACATCTTTTTTGTCTCTGACAAAGGTGGTTCTGGGTATACCGATATGATGGCGGCTCAATATCTGCAGGCTGCGTAATTTATCCCGGGAGTTACTGATACCGTGGGCTGTGTTGGCGCAAAACACGTCCATTTCCTGAAACTGCCTGACAACGGCGGTGCCGTAATAGGTAATAGAGGCACCAATCCGTGGCAGCACGGCATCGTATTCGGTGAGCAGCTTCTGACGGTAGTACAGGTCAGGGGCGCCTTCCTTAACATCAATCGCGAACTTTAACGTATTCAGCACTTTAACTTTGTGTCCGCGCTGTTTTGCGGCTTCTTTCAGGCGGATGGTGCTATAGGCATGTGGTCCACAGGAAAGTATCGCGAGTTTCATAGTCCGACTCCTTATCGTTGCGGGTGTGGCGATCCTTCAGACAGCCCATGTGTCTGCAAAGCGTATGGGGAAACATGCCTAGTATAGTCACAGATCCGGGCTTATCTCGAGGGTGCCCAAATAGGGAACCCGCACATAGCTAAAATCTATAAGGTAATTACCTTATGAGCATTGGTTGTTTTGTGATCTGCGTCACAATGTTATGCTGAGCTGGTTGATTATTAATCAGGTCGAGGGTTAAGAAATGCATGTACGTAGTGGCGAACAAGAAAAAACCTGGTTCCGTACCGACCGTTTTTTAAGAACAGAGAATGGCTGGTACTTTTTAACCCGTGAGCAAACTCAGGAAGGGCCATTTAACTCAAGGGACGAAGCGGAAAGAGAGCTGACCTATTACATCCGCCACATGGAAGAATGGGGCACCTATCAGGTAACGACCCACTAACGACTGGTTGATTATTAAATCAATAAGAACAACCACTTAGACCCGTCCAGGGGAAATGCTGGACCACGTCTGTGATAACTGCTAGCCTTGTGAGCCCGTTTTCCCAGAGCTTAATTTATCCTGCCTGACTGTATGTTTTGCGCAACATCTGCCGGATTGGCCTGTGCTGATTGCGCCTGAATTAAAAAATGAAAAGCTTCTCTATATTTTTAAAGAGAAACAACAGGTTATGATAGAGACACCGCTTTAATAATAAGATGTTTTAATGACCTACCAACGAAAACTTTCTGCAACCGATAAAACGTTCCTGGCGCAACTGGAAGGCAAAGGCCTTGAGCATCCCATTCAGCGCATTAACCAGTTTGTTGTTGAGGGTGAAGGGCAGCTGGATGTGACTGCATTCGAAAAAGCTGTAGCCCAGGTGGCAGAAGCCTACCCCGGTTTGCGAGTCATCCAGAAAGGTGTACTGGGAACTGCAAAATGGGTGGCCGAAGGACCTGTTCCTCCGGTTACACTCATCCCCGACCACGGCTGGGACGGTACCCATTCAGACACACCCTTTCACAACAGAATTCTGGACCCTGTAACGGGGCCTACCAGCGAAATCGTGTTACTTCCCGGCGCCCCTGCCAGAATCGTCTTCCGTACCCATCATGCAGTGATGGATGGCCACGGCACCAAGGTGTTTATCCGCGAAGTTTTCAAAGCGCTGCGCGGTGAACCGCTTGATAGTGACCGGACCACACTCACGGAACTGGATATTTACCAGAATACCGAGCTACCGGCCCTTGAAGGAGGCTTAAAGCCCACCCGCTCCTGCCTGTCGTTCGATGGCAAAGCCGATGGTTTCGGATTTGGTTTTACCTGGAAGCGCAAAAGGCTTGATGGAAAATACAGAAATTCCACTGCCATGGCGCTCTATGAAATGGCCAGGATTATGCGATCCAACAGCCCTGAGCCGGGTGATGTTCGCTTCAAGCTGTCCATTAATTTACGCAGGCATACGGACACACCAGACATTGTCGGCAATTTTACCAATTTTGTAACGGTTGAAGTGGCCGAGAACGACCGTGAACTGGATGTGAGAAAGAACCTGCTTAAAATCATCAAGCAAAAGCGTGAACTAAGGTATGGCTCCCCTGCTCTGCTGAATATTTTTCGCTGGGTGCCCATGAAACTGATCAGCCACCTGACCAATAAAACCTGTTACGACACGCCGGAAGTTAACCGAACCAGCGTTTCAGGCATCGTATCCACGCTGGATGGCATGGATAACTATTACTGTGATCAGTTTACCGCAAAGTCGGCGTTTGCGGTTCCCATACCCGTGCATACTGTTAATTTCTTCTTTTCACTGTGGGAGTGTGAAGACTGCATTGATATTGCGTTGGGAATGCCGAATGTAATGGCCACCAATGGCCGGCTGGACAAATGTTTTATGCAGGTGGTTGACGCTTTGACCGCCCGCGGCAGCGACAACTCACAATAAAATGATAGAGTGATCTGTTAAAAATAACGAAGTAAAGGTAAATAATAATGAACGAAAAAGAGTTCTACCTGAAAATTGATGAAGCCCTGGGGGAAGAGCCTGGTACCGTCACAGGCAAGGAGAAACTGGATGACAAAGACGCTTTTGATTCCATGGCCATGATGGAGATTCTGGTGTTCCTTGATGAGGACCTGGGCATTGAAATGACACCTGAAAAAATCGTTGAGCATGGAACAGTTGAAGAACTCTATAAAAAGATACTGCCCCAATGAAAAAGATAGTGCTAAAAGGCCTGGAATATTATCTACCGGAAGACAGGCTAAATAACGAAGAGCTTGTTGCCAATCAGCCTGACTGGACTGCAGAAAAAATTCACAGCAAAACCGGAATCGCGGAAAGAAGAATATCCGCAGAAGGCGAAACAGCGGGCGACCTGGCAGAAAAAGCCGCCAACAAGCTTTTTGATAGCGGTATCTGCAAGGCTGAAGATGTTCAGTTTATTTTGCTGTGTACCGAAGCAGCCGATTACCTGTTGCCTTGTACAGCCACCTTGCTGCAGGATCGCCTGAATATACCCAAAACAGCCGGTGCGCTTGATTTTAATCTGGGCTGTTCCGGGTTTGTGTATGGGCTGTCACTGGCGAAAGGCCTGATAGAAACCGGGCAGGTTGATAACGTATTGCTGCTCACAACCGATACCTACACAAAGTTTATAGAGCCTGATGATATTGGTGTAAGAGCTATTTTTGGTGATGGGGCTGCGGCTACCTTTCTTGAAGCCACCGAATCGGATCAGGATTTAATTGGGCCTTTTGTATTTGGCAGCAATGGCGCGGGCTACGACAAAATCATTGTCAAAGCCGGTGGTGCCCGCCACCCGACGCCGGACGAATCCGTGCAAAGAAAACTGGAAATGAACGGGCCGGAAGTGTTTTCCTTTACCATCAGTACCGTGCCCAGAACGGTTAAAAAGCTTTTGGAAGATGCCAACATGAACCTGGATGATGTGGATAAATTCATCTATCACCAGGCGAATACCTTTATGCTGGAACACCTTCGGAAAAAATCGAAGATTGATGAAGACCGGTTTCTGGTGGATATGGAAGACATTGGCAATACGGTGTCAGCCTCCATACCCATAGCGTTCAAACGCGCTTTAGAGCGGAACGAAGTTAAATCCGGAGACAGGGTCATGTTCGTTGGCTTTGGTGTTGGCCTGTCCTGGGCCGCAACCCTGTGTGTTATTCCCTAGTTAAACCTTTCCAATGGCGCCGTGCCCTGCCTTAAGCCAGAGCAGGCACGGCGTCCGCGTTCTTCTTCGTCAGGGTATCGTCATCGGTATAGTCCGGCAGATTGATATCTGCCCTGCGGAGAGTGGGCTTAAGACTGGCGAGCACCACAAACACCAGACTGATAATGCCAAAAACGCTCATCATCAATGCAATCCCCCGCGGTTCACCGACGCCCCAAACTGATCCAAAATAATCTGCCAGTAATTGGCCTTCTGCCATTTGCGGTTTAAAAAAGCCGTCGGCCAGCAGGCCCGACACCAGGAAGGCAATGGGTTGGGTGGCGCGCAACATGGTGCCCCGCAAACTGAATACGCGGCCATGAAAAGCCGGATCAATCTTGTGCTGCCAGAACACCTGGCTGGAGGTGCTGGCCAGAGGTGCGATGGCCATAATCAGGAAGGCACCGGTACAGATAAGCCAGATCTCGGTGGCAATCGGAGTGAATATCAATCCGACGGATGCCGCTCCCGTAACCATAAGAATAACCGGCATTTTGCGTTTCGGGCCTTTCCAGATCACCATGACCAGTCCGCCGACTATCAAACCCACACCGGCAAACATCCGCACCAGGCCCAGATCCGTTGCTGTACCAATACTCAGCACCAAAGGCGCAAATAACGCTTGTGCGGCTGATACGTTAAACCAGATTAACGCAAACAAAAACAAACCACCCAGCAGGCCTTGTTTGCCCTTCATATAAAGATAGGCTTCTTTCAGATCGCTCAACAGAGCAGTGACCGAAATCTTGCCTTTGGGTTTATGTTTTGGATTGGGAATCTTGATGATAAATAAGGTGGAAAGCCCGACCACAAAGGTGATCAGATTGATCACAAATATCATTTCAAGGCCGATTTCATCCATCAGAATACCGGCCAGGAGAGGCCCCGCAATCTGGATCAAACCAAACAGCATCCCTAATGTGCCGGACGCCTGACTAAGGTTTTTCTTGGGTACTATCAGGGTAACGGACGCCGTAAAACCTACCTGGAGGCTCAAGGCAAACAATGATGAAAAGGGAAGAATCCACAGCAGCGCTCCGACGGAAAAACTGTCTGTCCAGTACAGCACGGCAATAGCGAGTGTGCACAAGGCAGCCCCGAGCTGTGAGCCAATCAGGTTGAGCTTGCGGGGCCAGCGATCCACCAGGGTTCCGACAAACGGGCCTGCCAGCACCGCTGGTAATGTCGAGGCCAGCAATGTCATGGTGTAGAGGGTGGTCTGAATATCGCTATCGGCATACTCCAGTAGAATCCACACGCTGACACCGAAATTGGTCAGCGAGGATCCCAACACCGTGATGGATTGCCCAATGAGCACAAAATAAAACAATCTTAAACCGGACATAATTCAACTACTTGTCTTGTATTTTGTCTTGTATTTCTTGTTATCGGGGTTCAGGACCCCAGGTATTCGGATTCAGAGGTGATCGGATAGCCGTTCTTTTGCCTTGAAATCCAGGACCGTTGCAGAGACCCCATAAACATTCTTGCCACCTTTGCGCCCTGCTCTTTCACCTCAGGCGCTGATATGTAACCGTTCAGCCCAAAAGGGATCTGGTATTCATATAAAACGTAATCTTCTCTGGTTACGTTTTCAGGCGTGATATCGGCTCTAAGCACACCAAGGTCAAAGCAGAAGGTTGTAATCTCCAGCTTGCCATAATGCTGCAGATCCTTGATCAGGGCCAGCATTACCTTATCAAGCGCCGCCAGTTCCTTCCCTGTCACGATAGTACCGTAGGCGCCTTTGGAAATATTGCCACTATCCACCAGTTCTACACGTTCACCGTCACCGGGAACACTTGCCAGTTGTGTTTTGGACAAATGCCCGGCCAGCTTTTCCTTGCTCTTTTCTGGCAGATCTGCACTCAGTTTTATCAGGCGCCCCAGGTTGTCTTTACCATTTCCATACACTGAGGGGCGTACCTTTTTATAACAGAAACGGTAAGTGACTTCAGGGTCTATATGATAAACGTAACGGTAATCTGTTAAGGGCGGAACCTGTTCCTGAACAATATAAGCCTCCCTGGCGTTACTGAGCCTGGATTGCAGCTCAGCGGCATTGTTACACAGAAAAATGCCAATCCCCTGCTGGCCATCTTTGGGTTTGCAAAACACGCGACCGTGCTTTTCCAGCAATTGCAGTGCCTGGGTTAACTGACCGTTCTGACCGGGAGTAAACAGAACCTGCTCCGGCCCGCGATACCCCAGTTTGCGTACCTGCTCAATAAAATCGAACTTTTTGTGGATGGTGCCGGCATTCGGCCCGTTAAACAGTTCCTGGCAGATATCGATTTTACGTTCGTAGGCCGAAAAGCGCATGCGAAGCAGGTCAAAGAATACGGTTTTAAGGAAGGAAATCCGGTCTGAAAAGGCAACCTTTTCCTTGGGGCGATCTATGTCTTCGTGGGGCATAATTAAAGAGGTGCTACCGGCGGCATCATCCATGATTTCTTTCCTTGATATTATATTGCTGATTCTGTTCTATAAATTTATTTGTGTATTGAATCTCTTAAAATGCAGTCTGCGCCTGACTATAGAGTAAAACCTTTATAGTAAAACTACAGAGTAAAGATGGAGCATCATTGGATACAGCTCCATGACTATTTGGCTCAGCCATTGACAAGAATGACCTGACTCACAGGTCAACGATTATATTTTAAACTGGTGTAACAGTAAACAGCTGTTCTGTGATACGGACGGATGACCGGATGACCGGATATAGTTCCGGAACCGCCAGCTGGCGGGGCCTGACAGCTATTACCACCTGTACTTTCAACGCTTTTGCCGCTCAAAAAACTGTTCCGCCAGAACCTGCAAGCTGGATGCGAGGCCATTCAAACGCTGGCCCACACTCCGGTTCCCTTCAGACAGATGGGACAGCTCTTCCGTTAGCTGAGACACCGATGAAGCGTTTTTATTGATGTCCTCCGCTACTGCGCTCTGCTCTTCCACTGCCGCGGCAATTTGTTGATTTGCATCTGTTAAAGCATCGATCGCCCGGGTCACATTTTGAATGGATTCAGAGGCACTGTTCGCGCGCGACACACTGGCTTTGGTTTGATCCTGCGCTTCATTCATCTTGGTTACAGCGCGTCTGGTGCCTTCCTGAAGCTTCTCAACCATTTGGGTGATTTCTGTGGTTGATTGATGGGTTCTGTTGGCCAGTGTTCTTACCTCATCCGCCACCACGGCAAACCCGCGCCCCTGCTCACCGGCTCTTGCCGACTCAATGGCAGCATTCAGTGCCAGCAGATTGGTCTGTTCCGCAATCGCGCGTATCACATCCACCACCGAGTTGATGGCATCGCTGTCTTTTTCCAGTTGCTGAAAAGCCAGGGACGCGGACTCGATGCTGTCTGCCAATGTATCGATAGATGCAGTCATCTCACCTATCTGCGACCGCCCTTTATCAACTTCGCTGGAGGCATCGTTAGCTGATTCTGCTGCACCTGCAGCACTACGGGCCACTTCCTGAATGGTGAGGCTCATCTCGTGTATGGCGGTGGCCACCTGATCCACCTCGCGGTGTATATCGTTCACATTCACGCTGTAGCGGTCGACCGACGCCAGCAGGTTCGCACTCTGTTCAGTCAGCGTTTGTGAATCATCTTTGATGCGGCCGACAATTGCCCCGGTTTCCGTCGAGAGCATTTTAAATGCTAATTCGATCCTTGCAGCATCATCGGTGCGCCCCGTGTAAATATGCATGGCAACCGGGTCTTCAGATATGGCTTTGGCCTGTGCAATCGCTTTTCCCATTGGTTTCCATAACCAGCTGAACAGGGCCTGTATTGAAGCTGCCAGCAAAAACAGACTGATCACCAAAGGCGCTGTTAAAGAACCGGGTATTGCCATATTAACAGCCACCAGCGCGGTAAACGCCAGCCATATACCGGCAGTTACTTTGGTGTGTGTGGACAGAGTGGAAGTTTTAAGGAACCGGGGCATGTGCCCCTTGTTAATACGAGCGTAAAGCGCCTCTGCCCGATTTACCCAGGAACGTTCCGGGTGCAGCCTCACCGATTGATACTCAGCTACCGAGCCGCCGTTCCGAATGGGCGTTGCATAGGCATCCACCCAGTAATGATCCCCATTCTTGCACCGGTTTTTGACAACCCCCATCCAGGCTTTACCGCTTTTAAGGTTATCCCACATCATTTTAAAGGCTTCTGGTGGCATGTCCGGGTGGCGGATAATATTGTGCGCCTGGTTTTTCAGTTCGTCTGCGCTAAAACCGGCAACGCGGCAGAACTCCGGGTTGGCATATTTGATAACGCCCTTAAGCGTGGTAGTGGAAAGCAGGTTTGCTGCCTTGTGATACGAGTGTTCTTTACCCGTAACCGGTGTGTTTTTACGCAAAGCCCGAACTCCTTTCAATGACTAACAACAATAAACAACAACGACTGCACCCAAACACACGACGCAGGACCCTTTACTTTCACCAGCATTAAACAATAGCCGCTCCTCCACTAGTTTAGCAGGGGATACACTGAATAAATTCTATTTCTGATCTTGGGTTTGCGCTATTGACGCAGATCAGGATCTGTATGACATTTGAACTGCCACGAAAGGGTTTTATGCGGATGTGGCAAATACTTTCTTTAGTATCAACGAGATAGAGCAGCTATCGTCGAAGTCGTTTGCCAGATTAACCTCGACGATAGCCAGACAGTTTTTTGAGTGCCAGGAACAGCGTTTGCTTGTGCTTAGCTGCGACGCTTCACCCAGCCAAACAGACCCAGCATGCCGGATGCAAAAAGCCATATAGCAGCAGGCACCGGCACGGCAGAAACGTTCATGGAATAGTCCCCGGACTGGAACAGGCCATTTACGCCCCCTACAGCAATGGTGTAAAGGCCGGCATCCGCCAGCGTAATATCGAACGAGTTGAACGGACCAAATTCAGGGGTACCGTCAACATAAACCGCTGATTCTGCGCCAAAATTAAAGTCGTAATCCGCATCATTATCGAAGCTGCCGAAAGGATCACTGCCGGCAACCCCCTCGTAGATACTGATGCCGTAATCAAAGGCACCGTCAATGTCGATGGAAAGTACCCTGTCGTCACCAACCGTGATGCTCCAGAAATCCACACCAATACCGTTGTTCGCACCCCAGCCATCATTGGTAGCAACGGACCCGTTAAAGGAACCTCCTCCGGTTACGTCACCAACGAAAGCAGCCTGCGCTACCGTAGAGCCGGCCAGGAGGATGCCGGCCGCCAGCATTTTCATTCGGGTTTTCATAGTTAACTCCACATACAAATACAATAACGTTTAAGTGCTCACCCGGCTTTATCTAATGCCGGGTAAGCTTTTTTTCGGTTTTCTTTGCGATCAAAGAGCGCCGTTTTCCCATGGGCCGGTAATGGCAAAGGTTACGCCGGGCGATTGGATGTTGACGAACAACCAGCGATCATAGAAACAGGCACCGGCGAACTCACGGCTCCGGAAATCTCCGGTATGGTTATCCCAGAAATAGGCTTTGGTGCCGGGATAAACAGCATCGATCACGTCGATATCACCGGCGTTCAGCACCAGTTGATTTTCAATGAATGGGAAAGTATTACCGGAAGGTGAGAGACCCACACACAGCTTGGGATTACGGCCACCGTCTTCACACATCAGAATGGAACCACGGGGGCTGATGCAGATGTTGTCCGGGCCATCGACTTCGTGGGTACCGGCAGATTCAAAAACCAGTGTCAGCGTTTCTTTGCGTGGATCGTAAACAAAGATTTGGCCGTCATTGGCAGCACCGCCGGAAGTGGAACAGAAGTAGATTTTGCCGTCGTCATACCAGCAGCCTTCGCCACGTTCAAAAATGGCAGCGTCAGAAGCCTGGTTAAAGCAACGGTCTACCTTGGCATCGGGATCAGGAACTTCCTGCCAGGAAACATTCCAGACAGTACCCTCCACCAGGCCACCGCGCAGATCCAGGCGGCTGGTGCCGGATACAACCAGCGCATACAAACGGCCGCCGGATTTAAGATCGCCCCACTCCCCGGAGGGCTCGAACTTATAAAAGCCGGATGAACCGGTATCTTCAGTTTCATAAACAAAACCGGTGGCAGGATCAACGGCAGCGGCTTCGTGAGAGAAACGTCCCATTTCGCGAATTGGCTGGCCATCAGAAATACCAAAGCCCGGTACTTCAAAAACGTAACCGTGATTCATTCCTTGCGGGCCTTCGTTCCAGGTGTGGAAAGTTTCTTCACAGGACAACCAGGTACCCCAGGGAGTCGGTCCGCCGGCACAGTTTCTGATGGTGCCGCCAAGGCTGTTCCAGCAGGAAAGGAAACGACCATTAACCACATCAAATAACAGATTACCGGTGCCACCATGCTGGGCGTCGTTATAAACACCACCACCGCTGGCTGGGTGAGACTTTTGCCCTTCCCCTTCACTCAGCTCGTAATTTCTTACCAGCGCGATCGTGTTTCCGCGTGCAGCTACAACAGCCATACCGTCATGATCAGTAGGTGTATAGGTTCCGTCAGTCTGACGCTGGCCAGTCCAGCCATAACTTGTGTATTCAAATCCTTCTGGCAGCGCCAACAAATACAAACCAGTGGCTTTGTCCTGTTTGGGAGTTAAAGGACCGTAATCATCGGAATACGGCAAGCTGGCTGCATTTGCACGATTTGCCGCCAGTGCTGCAAAACCGGCTGCGGCCGCGCCACTGCCTTTCATAAAATCACGGCGATTAACCGCAGGGATAATTTCCTCTTTGTCGTTAAAGAGCTTTTCTAGTTCAACTGGTGATTGATTGCTCATTAGTACCGCCCTATCTCAGTAAAGTCAGAAAACATTTAAATTAGCCGGCAAAAAACAGATATTTTTTGCGTCAGCCGGGTCGAGTTTTTCGTAACTTTGTTAAGGCTCAATGATTTATTTTTTAAACTATTTTAATACTTTTCTTAAAGCGGGTATTGATTGATCAGTTTCTTGCTTTATTAATTAAATCAGTCTGTGTTCACAGAATTTAAACAATGATCTTCCCCAGAAAAAGTAGACACAGTTTTAAGCGCACATACGCTCATATTCCTGCTCAAATACATTCGGGCTTTTATAACCCAGATAACTATGCCGACGCTGGCTGTTGTAAAACATTTCAATATACTCAAACACACAAGCATAAGCTTCCTGCTTGGTGGTGACATCCTCTGGGTAGAGTGCTTCTACTTTGAAGCGCGCAAAGAAGGATTCCATCGCCGCATTGTCCCAGCAATTGCCTTTTCTGCTCATGCTGGGCTGTACCCCCTCGTCATACAACAGCGCCTGGTATTCGCCTGATCGATACTGCACACCACGATCGGAATGCAGTATTAACCCCGGTTCAACATTGCGTGCCGCCACAGCCATTTCAAATGCATCTATGATCAATTGATTGGTCATGGTGGTATCCAGTGACCAACCGATTATCTTGCGAGAGAACAAATCCATCACCACAGCCAGATACACAAAGGCCTTCTCTATCTTGATGTAAGTGATATCTGAGACCCACTTTTCATCTGGTCGGCTCGCTGTAAAATCTCGCCTCAACAGATTATCACTGACATGATTATGTGCCAACACGTCTGGAAAATAGTTGTAGCCTTTCCCATTTCGAGCCATAAGCCCTTGTTCTGACATGATTTTGGCCACAGTATTCTCGCTTATGGCAAACCCTGACTCATTAAGCTCCAGCGTCATTCGAGGTGAACCATAACGAGATTTAAGCTCATGAAAGCGCTTCACCAACAGTCGCTCAGCTTCTAGCTTTCTCAAATCCCGAGCACTGGGCTTTCGATTCCGCCATTTATAGTACCCCGAACGACTGACCTTCGCCCATTTACACATCTTGGCCACAGCATACTGGCCGCGCAATGAATCAATGAAAGCGTACTTCACCACTTGTCTTTGCTGAAGTACGCCGTCGCCTTTTTTAGAAATTCGTTTTCCTCTTTGAGATCAGCAATCTCACGCTTGAGTTTACGAACTTCCTCACTCTCTTGCTTGGAATAATCGACACCGTTCATACTGTTGAACTGCTTCTCCGACAATCGCTTATATTGACGACGCCAATTATAAATCTGTCCAGGGTGAATCCCTAACTCTTTTGCCACTTCAGCTGCGCTGGTGTTGGGATCTTCAGAACGGCGAACAGCCTCTCTTCGAAAATCCTCGGTATAGTGGTTGTATTTGTTTTTACGCTTTTTAGGCATTGTTAATACACCTCGTTAGTTGGTAGTGAGGTGTCTACTTTTCTTGGGGAACTTGGACAATTAACGCCTACGCTGAGATTCCTGATCTAACCACTTTGGTTTGAGGAGCAATTAAAATGGGCCTGAGCATTTGGCAAATACTGTTAGTTGTTGTTTTGTTGATTCTGTTATTTGGTCGCGGGAAAATTCCTGCACTAATGTCAGATATTGCGGCAGGGATTAAAGGTTTCAGAAATGAAATGGGGGAAGATAAAAACCTCACTACTGACACCTCCAGCAATGCACAGGAACAAAGCAGACAAAAAAACGAAAGCACCAGTTGAAGGGCGGCTGTCATGTTTGACCTGAGCTGGATTGAATTGATCTTCTGTGCTGTCCTCACCCTGGTGGTGGTAGGCCCGAAAGACATGCCGAAAATGCTGAAAATGTTTGCAAACGGCGTAAGACGAATCAGAAAGTATTACTCTGATATACAGTCGGGTATGAGAAAACTTGAACAGGAAGTTGACCTGGTTTCCAGAGAGAATGGTAGCGCACAGTCATGGCAGGATTACCTGCCGGAAAACGTGCAGCGGCTTCCCGATGATTTTATTCCTGGTCAGATGAGCAGGGAGCAGCACCAGGAAATACGGGACAGATATCAACAACAGGTTAATCAGGCAAAATCACAGTTCGAAGAAAATGGAAGCAAAAAGAATGACGGGCAATGATGATTCCATAGAACTTTCCAAAGCGCCCTTGCTGACCCACCTTGTTGAGCTGAGGCGCCGGCTTATTTATTGCCTGTTGTTTTTTACCGTTATTTTCTGCGGAAGCTATTATGTCGTAGAAGACATCTATGGCTTTCTGATGCGCCCTCTTGCCCTGGCATTTGACAACCCGGATCAACGACGTATGATCTACACCGGGTTACACGAAGCATTCTTTACTTACCTTAAACTGGCGTTTTGTTCGGCGCTGTTTTTCAGCATTCCCCTGATATTGATCCAGCTATGGAAGTTCATTGCACCCGGATTATACAAGCACGAACGCAGTTCGTTAGTCCCTGCATTTTTGTTGACCCCGGTATTGTTCGTGCTTGGAGCTTCACTGGCCTTTTTTGTGATAATGCCGCTGGCCTGGGAGTTTTTTCTGGGTTTCGAACGCCTTGGCGGTGGGAATGGTGTTGCTGTTGAGCTGGAAGCCCGGGTGAGTGAATACCTCAGCCTGGTTATTCAGTTGATACTGGCGTTTGGCATCGCCTTTGAATTACCCGTTTTGCTGCACGTACTGGCAAAAGTCGGCTTGATAACCGCTGAATTCTTGCGGGAACACCGAAAGCACATGATAGTGCTCACTTTCCTGGTGGCGGCGTTTATCACGCCGCCAGACCTGATTTCACAAATTGCCCTTGGTACGCCGGTATTGATTCTGTATGAAATTTCCATACTTATGATCAAATGGACAAATTCCGACTCAGTGGCTGTGCAAAGGCAGAAGGCCCTGCAGAGCCAGGGAAGCTCCTGAACGCTTACCGCGTTACCGCGCTGGCCCAGAGCATTCACAACCAAAGCCAATGGGATATCCGTCTTTGGTAACCTCGGTTACACAGGCAATGGACGTATATCCGTAACCGGCGCATTGCTGTGCAAAGTTATTGCAGCCGGTCCATGCACAGTTGCAGTGGGTATCATCGCAGTGATTTCCTTCACTGGTCTCGGGGTCTACATCCACGGAAATGTAGCTGTTTGCATCCGGTGAATCCAGCAAAGCACTGGAGGTATCCGGGGTAACCAGCGGGTCGCAACCTGGGCAGCTGTCATAGGAACTGATACGGATATCATCTACCTTGATGAGTGCTGAATCAGTGTCAGTACGGGCCGAAGAAACGGCCGACGTTAATGTGAGTATCAGAAATACAGTAGAAATTCGAACCAATGAAAATAGTCTGGCCGCAGAGAATGTCATGATGTTGCCCTCTTGTAGGTAAATTTAGCGTATCTCGCTAAAACCCGAGGGCTAACATCAGCGAACTGCGATTGCCAGTTCAGTACATCAGATACTCACAATCACATCTGTATAAAATTACCAAAATGGGTGCGCACAAATAACCAACCCCCCCAGGGATCTGGCCGGTGGAACGACCGACTTAATCAACCACCAAACAGGCATTTCATGGCATGCTCCCCGATGGCTTCTTTGTGGGTAGCCATAAAGTCTTCATTGGAGGTGTAATAATGTAGCGTCAGTTCCAGCTTTTGTTCCGAGTCACCAATGCCCAGCTCCCTGGCTTTCGCCATATAGACTTTTTCAGTTTCCTCGTTGCTGCGATTGGGGTATTTGATGGTCTGGCAACTGATAAACTTGATTAAATCCAGGGTGGGCTCAGCGGCATACACATCATCCTGCGTCAGGCTGGCGAGCTTTTTCTCCATTTCTTTTCGTTGCTGCTCTTTCAGGCGAGCTGCCTCGTGTACTGATTCCGGAACCTTGATGCTGAAGGAACCTTCGGGTATTGCCGGGATAGCCTGTACTGGGGGCTTTTTACTGTTCACCGAAACGGTGCCTGCTTTTACGGCGTTCTCAATAAGGGCCTGCATCTTTTCATTACCCTGTTTCCGTGCAATATCCAATGGGGTACGGTCCATAAAATCGGGCTTGGCAGGATCTGCACCCATGGCTATCAGTTCTTTAGCGAGCTCCAGGTTTCCGGATTTTATCGCCTGGATAAGAGGCGTCGGCTCAGTGCCGCCACTGGTATTGGCCATATTGATATCATGGCCACTGGAAATAATGGTGTCGATAACATGGCGATTGTTGGTCACAATGGCGTTATCCAACAGCAGCGCTGTCACCTGGTTTTTCACATCGGGTCCGCAATTGCCGCGTACATACTGGTGCAAACCACCCAGACTCAGCCACAACTCATCTGGACTCTGTTCTTTCACTTCAAAGGTGCCTGCCTGCTCACCCAGGTCGAGCTTGCCATTCTCGAAAGACCACTTGCCACTTAACTGCATTGCCTGGCCGTAGGTAAAATTACCATCGTCTTTTAGTACCAGACGCGCACCATCGGGTACCAGCTGTTCCTTCTTCAGTCCCACCGCATTGGAGCACCAGGAACCAACCAGGCTTTCTTTGTTCTGGCTGGTACCATAAGGCCAGCGCTTCAGGTAATCAGTCAGAACGGCGTCCATAGTTTGCTGGGCAGTTTCATTTCCGGCGTCGCGGGCTTTTTTATACCAGGCCTTGGCCAGCGTTTTGTCGGCTTTTGTTCCCTGGCCAGCCCAGTGCATATAGGCCATGTTCAAGGCAGCCTTAGCATCACCCAGATTTGCTGCGGTTTCACACATAATCAACGCACTGTAATAAAGCCCGCCGTTATACATTTTTCGACAGTTGGCGCTTATCTCTTCCTTTTGTTTTTCAAGGGCAGCCTCTTTGGACGGTGGAGTGAAACGATAGATTTCATCAGTCTTTGAATAGGTAGTTTTCACCACTTCATCAAGGGCATTTTTGTGCTCTGTCGTAAAGGTGTCGCCGGTAACCTCAATTATCGGGCGAGTCATTGTGCGGGACTTGGATTCTTCCTTAACGTTTGCCTGCATTACCTGGTAGTGCTTGTTGATGGTGACGACCAATTGATCCTGCTCTACAGCCCAGGTACCAACATCAATCATCTGCATTCCCATAAAAGCATTCACAACGGAATGGTACTCTCCGTTTGGGTGCAGGCCGGCTTGTCCTTCAAACATGTCCATGCTGAAAGTCCAGCCCCCGACAAGATCATTCTTGTCTACAGCAAACGTGAGTGTTGAAAAAAACAGACAGAAAATGGTTAGAGCAAACCGGGTATTGCGCATTGAGTTCCTCCCTGGAAAGGATATTTTTGAATTTTGTTTGAATTAAAGATCATATTCTAGACTGAGAAACCGCATTTTCAAGGGAACGTGATACAAAGGCACGTGATACAAGGACACGTGATAACAGACGCAAAACCTTAAACCTGTGGTAAGCGAGACACACGGGGTTTACCTTGTCAGATAAAACTGACAGCAAACACCGGGGGCAAGTGTGCGGATAACAGTTCCCAGGATTCTCCGCCATTTTCGGAAACCCACAGGTTGCCGGTAGTGGAGCCCATTACCAGGCAATCACCGGTAGCGTCCACAGCCAGACCATGACGATACACCAGATCGTAGGATTCCTGCGCGGGAAGCCCTTTGTCCAGAATACGGAACGTCTTGCCGCCATCTTCCGTTTTACTGACAACAAATCGGGCATCTTGGGGATAACGGTATTCGTCTTTTATAGCCGGTACGAACCAGGCGGTGTCGGGGTCTTTGGGATGTACCGCTACTGCAAAGCCAAAACTGGTGGGTTGCCCGGTTATGGATTCCCATTGATTGCCGCCGTTCGAGGAAATAAAAATACCATTATGATGCTGTACCCAAAGCCTGTCAGGATCCGAAGCGCACTGGACCAGGCAATGCGGGTCCTGGATTTCCGGGTTTTCCTGTTGGTCAGGTGGCATATAGTCGGCCCGCATTCCTTTGGTGGTCGCGTTCCAGGTGGCACCATTATCAACGCTCTGCCAGATACCACCGCAGGATATGGCCAGGGTGATATGTTCAGGGTTTCGCGGATCAACGCAAATGGAATGAATACCCGGCTCATCGTACCCGCCACCGAACCATTTTGATCGCAGGGGGTTGTCCCACAGGTTACGGCATAGTTCCCAGGATGCTCCGGCATCTGTGCTCTTGAATAAACCGCCCGGGATAGTGCCCGCCCAGAGGGTACCGGGAGCGCCTGCTGCCAGGCTCCAGATAAGTTTCAGACTGGGGGCTTCATTGCCTGCTTCAGGTGCAGGTATCTCTTCATAGGCAGGTATCTCTTCATAGGAAGGGGCGTTAACTTCCTGCCAATCCTTACCATCATTATCGGAACGGTGCAGTTTCACGCCAAAATGCCCCAGATTAAGCGCGGCGTATCGTTTGCCGTCGTGGGGATCTCTGAGGGCCATTGACACCTGCTCACCCAGGAATGCTCTTTGGGAAATTTGCCAACCGGCAGCAGAGCGCTGAAATTCGAACAAACCTTTACGGGTAGAAACCAGTATTTTCTGAGACATTCCCTGCCTTCCTCAGCCTCCTGACAAGGCTTGCATTAGATAGATTTCTGATTGAGGTAATACACTTGCTGACAAGACGTGCTCCCGCGGAACCAGCTCGCCATCAACAAAAATGGCAACGTGCTTTCGCACCCTGCCCTGATCGTCCAGTAAATAGTTATTCAGTCGGGGGTAATTAGCCGCCATACTGTTCAGCACGTCGGATACGGTGTCTCCTGCGTAGTTAGCAGGTTCACAGGGGCCAATATTTTCCAGCCGGGTTGTGCAGACTACTGTAGCCATCAGTATTTACCTAGTTTTTCATCCCCGCTTTTTCGGATGCCAATCGGGTTAATGCCTTTATAACATCCCTGTGGGGAAACCCGTCGGCTATGAATCCATGTTGTTTCTGAAACAAACGCAACGATTCTTTGGTTTTTGTGCCAAAAATGCCGTCGACCTTACCTGCGTCAAAGCCCAGCACGTTCAGGTTTGTCTGCAGGCTTTTAATGACTGAGATCGTAAAGGGATCATGTTTGGGCGGCTGTGAATGCAGGCCATCTTCGCCCTTTATTCTGTCAGCAAGTATGCCAACGGAAAGCGCATAAAACTCGGACAGGTTCCATTTCAGTATGACATTAAAGTTATCGTACACAAGAAATGCCGGGCCTTTGTGACCGGACGGCACCAGCACTGCCGCTGTTTTATCCAGGTCCGGCAGTGGGCTTTTATTGCTATCAAGCACACCGGCAGACGCCCAGAATTTCAGGGGCTGAGGTTTGTCTCTGCCCGCCAGGCTATAATCAAAATCTCGCGGCAGCAGTACCTCCCTGCCCCAGCGCCACTCTGGTTCCCATCCCAGCTGCTGCAGATATAGCGCCGCTGAGGTAAAAGCGTCCTCCAGACTGTTCCACAGGTCCGCCTTTCCATCCTTGTCGGCATCACGGGCGTAGCGCCGATAGGTACTGGGCATGAACTGCATATTTCCCATGGCGCCTGCCCAGGAACCAAGCATGGTATCCCGACCTGCCACTCCGGTTTGCACCAGCCACAGGGCATCCATCAGTTCGGTGGTAAAAAACTCGCTACGCCGGGGATCACAGGCAAGGGTTGTCAGGGAATCCAGTACGTTGATTTTACCCAGATGCCGGCCAAAGTTGGTTTCCATTCCCCAAAAAGCCACCAGGTAATGTGCTGGAACTCCGTATTGCCTGGCCAGGCTGTTAAGGAGTTCACTGTGGAATTCCAGGAGTTTACGGCCTTGCAGTACCCTGAAATCCGTTACCCGCTGAGAGTAATAGCCATAAAACGTTTGTGAAAATTCAGGCTGCTTGCGATCAAGCTCAATTACTCTTGGCAAATACCGCACATCGGCAAAAACCGTTTCCACAACTCTGGGGCTGATATTGGTATCCAGTGCCTGGCGTTTCAACCTGTCTACGCAGGTTTCAAAGGTCATAGCCGCCCAGGTAGCAGACGACACCAGCCAGAACGCTGTTAGAAAAAGCAGGAATTGCGGAATGCCTCGTATCATTGATCAGTCAGCTCAACTTGTTGTTTTCACGATTATTTCACAGCCAATCTACCATGATCGTCGCTGCCATATGAAGAGCAAAGCGGGTGATTTGCGATGCATTTTCGGCAAGTCTGCCCAAATTGCAATTTTTACAAGGTCAGGTGCAATTTTAGCAGTGTTTTCACTCGCAACTATCGGAATTTCGGTGGCGTACCGGCGCTATCAAATTGCAATAGTGCTTTCATTGATTAACTTTTTGATCTTTCAGTTCTCCAAATCGATGAAGAAAGTCAAAGCCTCTGACCGGGAACAAACTGGTGGATAAGTTTATGGTGGGTCGGCGCGTAGCCATTTTTGGAAAATTTCCTCCATTTTCTCCTGTTTCACCGGCTTGCTGACAAAATCGTTCATACCACATTCCCGGCAACGGGCCCTGTCGCTGTCCATGACATTGGCGGTCACCGCAACAATGGGCGCGCTGGCAACAGGCAGATCCAGTGATCTGATTGCTCTGGTAGCCTCAAACCCATCCATTACAGGCATTTGCAGATCCATTAGTATCATGTCGAATGGCTCTTTTTGTGCCATCTCCACGGCTATTTCGCCATTTTCAGCAATGGTGGCTTCCATACCGAATTTTTTCAGCAGTCCTTTCATCACCATCTGATTAACATTGTTATCCTCCACCACCAGAATGCGGGCCGATTGAGGCAGTCGTCCACCGGTTCTTTCCATACCGGTCTCACGACGGTCTGGCAGGAATGCAAGCCCCAAGGCCAGAGTAAAGCAACTGCCGCCCTCGGGGCCGGGTTCATAAGTCAGCTCTCCCCCCATGGCAGACGCCAACTGCCGACTGATACTAAGGCCCAGACCAAGCCCGCCATAACGGCGGTGATAGGAACTGTCTACCTGATGGAACTTTTCGAATATCTGTTCGCGGGAATCCGGAGGTACCCCTATGCCGCTGTCGCAGACGTGAAAATACAGAGTCGTTCTTTGATTGTTGCCGGTTTCGGTCTCTGCAAGCTGCTCTTGTGCCTCTACCCTCAGCGATACACTGCCTTCGTGGGTGAACTTGATGGCATTATCCAGCAGGCAGGCCAGGATTCTCTGAATCCGTGTTTTGTCACCCACTAACCTGTCGGGCAACATGTCCGGCACCTCAACCCTGATCAGGAGATGCCGGGCAGCTGCCCGTTGTTTGAATTCCCGGACCACGTCATCACACATTTTTTGCAGGCTGAATTCCATTTCTTCCAGCTGAGTCTGGCCTGATTGCATTTCGGCATAGCCCAGTATGCCTTCCACCATGCCCATCATTTCCAAGGCCGACTGGTTACCGATTTCACCCAGGCGTTTTATCTCTTCCATGTTGTCGCTTTTGAGAATACTTTCCATGCTGGACAATACACCATTCATGGGCGTGCGCAGTTCATGGCTGATGGTTGCCAGGAAATCATTTTTTACTCTCAGGCTCTCTTCCAGTGAACGGTTTGCTTCCAGCAAGGCTTCCTTGGCCTGCAGCTCCAGATGACTGCGCTCTTCATCTACCAGGCGCACCCGGTAGGCCAGTGCAAAAGTAAACAGTATTACTTCCATAGCACTGCCAATCTGAGTGATATGTATGGTGACACTGTTCAAAGGAATAACACCGGCATTAACAAAAAGGTGAACCAGCAGGGATCCGGTGAATACCACCCAACCCACCACAAACAGGCGCGCATGACGCTGGCCATAGGACCAGGAAAGACCGCCTTCCACCAGACCAAGCACCAGGCCAAAGAGCCCCAGAGACATACCGATCACAATAGCGAAGCTGATGGGCAATAGAAATACCGAGGCCAGGCTGAAAACCGCCACCGCCATAAATCCGCGATGCAGCCATATGAAACGTGGACCGAGCTCACGGAGATTGAGGAAATTAAATACAAAAAGCGCGCGAAACAGAATAAAGAGGTTCAGAAACGTCATGGGACCATGATCGTTCCAGTGAACTGATTCCTGCCAGAAATGCTGGAAGGTATAGCCGTTCATACTGGCATCGAACAGCGCAAAAGCGGCAATAGAGCCCACGTAATAAAGGTAATTGGTATCCCTGACAGAGAAAAACACCGCCAGGTTATAAATGATCATGACAAAGATAATGCCATAGTAAAAACTGTGGCCCATTAACAGGTTTCGGTCTTGCTGATCAAACGCCACAGGTTTCCACAGTATGAGCGGCATCATTTGCGGGCTGTCAGTGCTTACCCTCAGGTAGATGTCGGTGGCTTGTTCGCTGCTCAATTCGAGCGGAAATACAAAGTTCCGGTTTTGCACCGGCCGCTCGTAAAATGGCTCCATGTCCCCGGTGTTAAACTGGTGAACAACTTTTCCACCACGAACGTAGTACACATCCAGGTAATCAATCAGCGGGCTGCCTGTCTGGAGCAGAAACTCCCGGGATTCGCCTGCGTCCAATATCAGCGATAACCGGTACCAGTAGGTTCGCCAGTCGAAACCAAAATTGGCCACTTCCGGCCCGGTAGCTTTCCAGTTTACCTTGTTCGATGACCGCAACAACTGATCAATGGTGAGTTGACCGGTTTCATCAATATGGTATTCCACCCCATCGGTGAACTGCACCGAATCTGTGTTCTGCTCCACAGCGATCGTGTCGGGCGAATCCGCCATCGCAAAGGGAAACCAGAAAAGGAGGAATGCACAAGCTAAGCGCCTGGCAGCTGTGGATGTACGCATATTCGCTATAGGGCCCTTCCCACGTTGGGCTAGATTAATCAGGCATTCCTGGGAAGTGTGGTTAAAGCCGGCTTATCTGCCAGACAGTGGCATTAGCCGCAAGGCGGGAAGGAAGATATGAAACCGGCCGTGGAATCAACGACTTAAGGGTCAGGCGCAGCGATACTGAAAACCGCTTTTGGAACCTTCTTTCTTTTTGACGTCATCGTCACAGTGCATGATCAGGGGCTTGCCCTCATCGATAATGCATTTGTCGCAGGCCAGGCCGATATCCCGTAACTCTATTTCTCCGGTTTTCAGGGGAAACTCCACTTTAACAAGGTAGCTGGTGTGGCCATTAATAGGCTCTTTACAATAAAGGCAGCACTGCATCAATTTCTCCGGTACCCCGTGGGTAAGCTGGCAACGTACTTTAAGAAGCGTACATGCTTTCAGGTGGTATTACTGCCTACAAGGTATCAGATTGAAGGATTCAAAATAATGGCGCCATAAACGAAAGGCGAGAATTGCGCCAGTATCATGCTGTTTATTCGGGGATTTAGAGAATCATCTTTGGAAGCAGTGTTGAATCCGCCTACCGGGACAGCGAACGGATTCAACCCAAATTAAAGTCAACCTAACGCTTCAATCACTTCAGGCGGAGCCTGCACCAATTCAATCAGCACGCCTTCGCCGGCAATGGGAAACTGATCGTTACTCTTGGGGTGCATAAAAGTGACGTCATATCCTGCAGCCCCTTTGCGAATACCACCGGGAGCAAAACGCACGCCCTGCTCTGTCAGCCATTCCACAGCTGTGGGCAGGTCATCAATCCAGAGTCCAATATGGTTCAGCGGAGTGGCATGCACCGCGGGTTTTTTGTCCGGGTCTACCGGTTGCATCAGGTCCACTTCCACTTTGTAAGGCCCGGAACCGATAGCACAGATGTCTTCGTCGACATTTTCACGCTCTGAAACAAAATTACCGGTAACTTCCAGCCCAAGCATATCTACCCAGAGTGTTCTCAATTTGTCTTTCGACGGCGCGCCAATCGCTATCTGTTGTACACCAAGCACTTTAAATGGACGTTGCATAGACCTGTTCCTGTCTGTTATTGATGGGTTTAAATGTTGTGGGGCAGTATACCTGACTGCCCATTCCGGTTTAAGCCCCACTTGTTTACAAATCATTCACCAGGTAACACGGGGTTTCCGGTTAACTACCGTTCGAATACCGTGTGTATATTAGTTGCTATCATAATCAGTAAAAGCCCTTGCCGGAGTAATCCATCGTGGAAACCACACACAGTCAGGTACAGACACGCACACTCGCCACAGCACAACCCATGGAGTGGTTAAGACGCGGCTGGGAGGATTTTCGGGCAGCGCCCTGGATCGGGCTGGCACATGGAGTTGGGGTGAGCGCCTTCGGTTTGTTGTTACTGGTGATTGCCTATGACCAGTTCTGGATTCTGGCTGGCGCCATTACCGGCTTTTTGGCAGTGGCGCCTGTGGTGGCGGTTGGCCTGTATGCCGTGAGCCGGGCGCTGGAAAAAGGTGAACCCGTCAGCTTTATGCTGGTGTTCAAAACCTGGTGGAGCTGGCGGGGCCGGCCCCATCACGATTGGCGTCTGGTGCGTTTTGGATTGTTGCTGTGCCTGTCCGGTACCGGCTGGGTGTTGACTTCGGCCGCGCTGATCACACTGTTTTCTCCGGAGCCTGTGCAGCAGCCTCTGGATTTTGTCCGCTATGTGGTGCTGGCCAAAAACAGTTACCTGTTCGAAATCTGGCTGGTACTGGGCGGCGCGCTGGCGGCACCGGTTTTTGCCTCCACGGTGGTTACCCTGCCTTTATTACTGGACCGCAAAATCCCGATCCTGGGGGCTGTGCTTGTGAGCTGGAGGGTGGTTATGCAGAACCCGCAGGCCATGGCGCTATGGGCAGCCCTGATCATGATCACCACCATGTTGGGGGTACTCGCCCTGGTGGGCAGTGTGATTGTTATTCCGGTGCTTGGCCACGCCAGCTGGCACGCCTACAAAGATTCCGTGGATGCCGGCCACCTGCCACCACGAACCCGGGAGTGATCTGATGAATACGTTTCTGGGATTTACAGAGGAGCAGATCGCCAGTTTTGGCCTGACGTTCGGGGTTGGGGCCTTCATGATTTACATGGTCTATATCGTTGCCCAGCTGGCCAGGGAGTCCAGGGCCGGGCGCTTTGGCACCTTTGTGATATTTCTGGTGCTGACCCTGGGGATGCTGGGTTACGTTGCCAAGCTGGTGATTCAGTGGTTGATGGAGATATGAAGGCTTCCGCCAGCACCCGACCTGCTCACTATTCAACCACCTGCAAACCTGTGTCCTGTTGATTCTTTGCTATTATTTAATCAATTGACCGCCCCGAGGACACATTATGACCCGCCTGCTGCAAGGCAGCTTGTTCCACAAGCTGATGCTTTCCATGGGGGGAGCTTTACTGCTCTCTCTGGCGTTTGCCACCCTGATCAACAACTGGCTGCTGGAACGCATGCTGGACGACCGTCTGTTTGAAACGGAGCTTCCGGCGGTATTGCAGGGCATCAGAAACGATATAGAAAAGGAACTTGCGACGCCACTGGCCGTGTCCCGCTCTATTGCCACCAATGCTTTTGTCAAAGACTGGATCCGACGCGGCGAGCCCCTGTCGGAACAGGATCAGGTGACCCGCTACCAGGCTGAACTGCTGAAGGAATTTGATTCCAGTACCGTGTTTATCGTGTCCGCACCGGGAAGCACCTATTACCACGACAAGGGCGTGCTCAAAACCCTGAACCGTTCCGATAACCGCGACCAGTGGTTCTACGACTTTATTGAATCGGGCAAGGAATACAGCATTGATATTGATGTGGATGAAGCCACTGGTAATACCACCGTTTTTATTAACTATGCCATTACCATAGACGGTTCCGTTGCCGGCGTGGGCGGCCTGGGGCAATCTCTGGATGTGATGACTGACATGATCAGCGATTATGTGATCGGCGATAGCGGTTACGTGTATCTTACCGACAGCAGCGGCAAGATTCAGATCCACCCGGACAAGAGCAAAATATCATCCGGCGTAAAAAATATTGAAGGTCTGCCCGGTATTATCAGCGATGTAAAACAATCCGGGGAGTTCAGTTACGGCGAGATCAAGCACAAGGGTACAACCTATGTGGCAGCGGCCCTGCCCGTACCCTCGCTGGACTGGGTGATAGTGGCACAAATGCCGGCGGCTGAGCTTTATTCCGGTTTGCGTGCTGCCCTGTTCAAAACCACCGTGGCCAGTGTCTTGATAGCCATCGTATTTCTGATAATGATTGCAGCACTGGCTAAAGGCATCATCAAACCCATAAAGCACGTATCTGACAGTCTTAATGCGATTGGCCAGCAAGGTGGTGATCTTACCCGCCGCCTGCCGGAAGACAGAGATGACGAACTGGGGGATCTTGCCCGGGGTTTTAACCTGTTCAGCGATAAACTGCAGAACATCATCCAGCAGGTAATGGGTGTATGTGGTGACCTGGAGCAGTCACTGAACATCGTTAATTCGGTGGTCACCTCTACGTCTATCCGCGCCAGAGCACAGGAAGAAAAAACCGATCTGGTTGCCACGGCAGTTAACGAAATGGGTATGACGGTTCAGGAAATCGCCCGCAATGCCAACGAAGCCGCTGACTATGCCAACGGTACACAGGACGAAGCCAACAACGGCGCTCGCATTGTCAGCGATACCATCAACAACATTAATGAATTATCCGGCAATATGGAAAGCGCCAGCACCGTGATCCGCAACCTGGCAAAAGACGTGGAAGCCATCAGCGGTGTGCTGGATGTGATCAGAGGAATTTCAGAACAAACCAACCTGCTGGCACTGAACGCAGCCATAGAAGCGGCAAGGGCCGGCGAACAGGGCCGTGGTTTTGCCGTAGTGGCAGACGAAGTCAGAACCCTGGCACAAAGAACTCAGGATGCTACCGAAGAAATCCGTCGCACCATTGAACAGTTGCAGTCTGGTGCCAGCCAGGCAGTGAATTCCATGGAACAGGGCCGCAAGGTTACCGCCACCGGCGTTGAACTGGCTACCAACGCCGGCAATGCCTTAAGCACTATCACCCGTAATATTAACGAGATTAACGGCATGAACCAGCAGGTGGCGGTAGCAACGGAAGAACAGAACACAGTAACGGAAGATATTAATCGTAATATCGTATCCATTGCGGACATTTCCAAGGAAACATCCGCAGAAGTTCTGCGTTGTGAAAAAAGTTGCAAGCAAATGGCAGATCTGGCTAATCAGTTGTTCCAGTTAATGAAGCAGTTTGAAGTGTGAATCCGAAATTCAAACGCTTTGCTTTTTACCGGTGATAACCGACGCCAGCCTGAACACCACCACAAAAAACACCGGCACAAAAAAGATCGCCAGTACCGTTGCGGAAAGGATGCCGCCAAAAACCCCGGTGCCAATAGCATTCTGACTCCCGGACCCCGCGCCTGTGGCAATCACCAGCGGGGTCACACCCAACATAAAGGCCAGCGATGTCATCAGTATGGGGCGTAACCGCATGCGCACCGCCTCCATGGTGGCTTTGATCAGATCCATGCCTTCCCGTTCATAGAGGGTTTTGGCAAATTCCACAATCAGAATCGCGTTCTTTGACGACAGCCCGATTGTGGTCAACAGGCCCACCTGAAAATACACATCGTTGGAAAGGCCCCGCAACATGGCAAAGCCGACGGCACCCAGCACCCCGAGCGGCACCACCAGCATTACCGACACAGGTACCGACCAGCTTTCATAAAGTGCCGCCAGACAAAGAAACACCACCAGAATTGACAAGGCATATAACCATGGCGCCTGGGAGCCGGACTGGCGCTCCTGAAACGACATGCCGGTCCATTCCATACCAAAACCCGCCGGCAGTTGTGCCACCAGTTGCTCCATGGCATCCATGGCTTCACCGGAACTGACCCCGGGTGCGCCCTGCCCCTGTATGTTGATAGAAGGCACACCGTTGTATCGCTCCAGTCGGGGTGAACCATAAATCCAGCGATCCGACGTAAAGGCGGTAAAAGGCACCAGCTCACCCTGATCATTGCGCACATTCCAGTAGGCAATATCATCGGGCATCATCCGGTACGGCGCTTCGCCCTGAACGTAAACCCGTTTGATTCGGCCCTGGTCCACGAAATCGTTCACATAGGTTCCCGCCCAGGCGGTAGAAAACACATCGCCCACATCAGCCAGTGAAACGCCCAGCGCAGCAGCCTGGCGGTGATCCACATCCAGCTTGTACTGAGGTGTATCCTCCTGGCCATTGGCCCTTACCCCACTCAGGCGTGAATCCTGGCCGGCCATATCCAGTAGCTGGTTACGCGCGGCCATCAGCGCTTCATGGCCATGACCACTCAAATCCTTTAACTGAAGGTTAAAACCGGACGCTGTGCCTAGCTGGCGGATGGGTGGTGGTACAAAAGCAAACACCTGGGCATCTTTCATCGCCATAAAGTGATTCATTGCACGCCCCGAAACCGCTTTGACACTTTGGTCATCACCCGTTCGTTCTGACCAGTCACGTAGCTTGATAAAGGCAATACCATTGTTTTGACCACGGCCACTGAAACTGAAACCGATCACCGAGAACATGGATTCCACGTTGGCTTTTTCATCTTCGAGGAAAAACCGTTCCACTTCATTCATCACTTCCATGGAGCGTTCCTTGGATGCTCCCACGGGTAATGTCATTTGTGAAAACATAATGCCCTGATCTTCATCTGGCAGAAAGGAGCCGGGCAAGCGGGTAAACAAAAACCCGAGCACCAGGACCAGTAACAGATAAATCAACATAAAGCGGACAGTGCGGTGAATCATATAACCCACACTGGACTGGTAGCGCGCTGTGGCACGATTGAAGTTGCGATTAAACCAGCCCGCAAAGCCCTTGCGCTCTTCTGCATTCACATCCGGACGTTTCAGCAGAGAGGCACAGAGTGCCGGTGTCAGGGTCAGGGCCACCAGCACTGACAGCAACATGGAAGAAACCACCGTAATGGAAAACTGCCGGTAAATAACGCCGGTTGAACCGCCAAAGAATGCCATGGGAACAAACACCGCCGACAACACCAGGGCAATACCAACCAAAGCACCGGTAATCTGCTTCATGGATTTGCGGGTGGCTTCTCGCGGTGGCAGGTTGTCTTCATGCATCACCCGTTCGACGTTTTCCACCACCACGATGGCATCGTCAACCAGCAGCCCGATGGCCAGCACCATACCGAACATGGTGAGTGTGTTAATACTGAAACCGAACGCCAGCAGAATTCCGAAGGTACCCAGCAACACCACGGGAACGGCGATAGTGGGAATAATAGTGGCGCGCAAATTCTGCAGAAACAGCAGCATGACCAGAAACACCAGTACTATGGCTTCCAGCAGCGTTTTTACCACACCCTCAATCGACAGACGCACAAAGGGTGTGGTGTCGTAGGGATAGACCACATCCAGCCCTTCGGGAAAAAAAGGTTCCAGTTCGGCAACCCGTGCTCTTACCGCTTCGGCGGTGGCCAGCGCATTGGCACCGGACGCCAGTGAAATGGCCAGCCCCGCCGCCGGGCGGTTATTGTATTCTGTTTCGTAGTGATAGTTTTCACCGCCCAGTTCCACCCGGGCCACATCGCCCAGAGTAACGCGGGATCCGTCGTTATCCACCCGCAGCAATATACTGCGAAATGCCTCGGGCGTTTCCAGTTGGGTTTGCACGACAATGCTGTAAGCCACCTGCTGATTGTCGGTGCCTGGCGTGCCCCCCAGTTCACCCGCCGCAATCTGGGCATTCTGATCACGAATGGCTTTAACCACATCAATGGTGGTCAGCCCAAATCCTGCCAACTTGATGGGATCCAGCCAGATCCGCATGGCATACTGGGATCCGAACAACTGAATACGGCCCACGCCACTGACGCGGCTCAGGGGTTCCTGAATATTGGAACCCACGTAATCAGCAATGTCGTATTTATTCATGCGACCATCGCTGGATACAAAGCCCAGCACCATCATAAAGCCGGCTGAAGCCTTGTTCACTCTAAGGCCCTGTTGCTGCACCGACTGCGGCAACAACGGCATGGCCGCCTGCAATTTGTTTTGCACCTGCACCTGGGCAATGTCCGGATCCGTACCCGCTTCAAAGGTAATGGTGATTTCACCCCGGCCACTGGCGTCACTGGTGGACGACATATACTGCACCCGGTCAACGCCGGTAATATTCTGTTCGATTACCTGCACCACGGAGTCTTCCACCGTTTGTGCCGATGCACCGGGGTAATCTGCGTTTATTTCCACAGATGGGGGAGCTACATCCGGATACTGGGATACGGGTAACTCAAAGATAGCCAGCACGCCGGCCAGCATGATAATGATGGAAATAACCCAGGCAAAAACGGGCCTGTCGATAAAGAATGCCGCCAAACCCTTACCTCCGATCTTGTTCTGGTTCTGTTTCCAGATCAGGGACTGACTGCTGTGGATCCACAAGCGTTCCCGCCTTGATTTTCTGCAGGCCGGAAACCACTACCCGGTCACCGGGTTCAAGGCCGCTTTCCACTAACCAGGCTTCGCCAATGGCACGGCTCAAAATCACCGGCCTGGCAACAATCCTTTTATCAGAACCCACCAGCATGACACGGGCATCGCCACCGCGGTTATAGCTCACTGCTTTTTGTGGAACCAGTACGGCATTGTCTCGTACGCCCTCCTCCAGAATGGCAACCAGCGACAGGCCCGGCATCAGGAGTTTTTCCGGGTTGGGAATAATGGCACGGGTCAGCACACTGCCGGTGGACATACTCACGTTCATTTCGGTGTAGGCTATATCACCGGCATAGGGATAGGTGGAGCCATCATCAAACTTGAGGGTGATTTGCTGTGGTGTTTTTATGCGGATATCGCCCCGTTGCTCCTGCCTGCGAACCTCCATCAACTGTGGAGCCGGCTGGTACATATCCACATAAATTGGATCCAGCTGGCGAATCGTGGCCAGCGACTGTTCCTGCAAGGCTTCAAGCAGTGCCCCTTCGGTTACCATAAACTGTTCAATGCGGCCGCTGATAGGTGCGCGAACAGTGGTATATTTCAGGTCAACTTCTGCCACCTGCAAGGCTGCTTTGGCAACTTCCAGTTCAGCTTCCCGCTGTTTTAATAATGCCTGCACATCGTCATACTGCTGTTCACTCAGGGCCTGAGTGCCCAGCAAGCCCTGGTAACGCTTTTCAGTAATCTTGACGGCGGCCAGATCGGCTTCTGCCCTTGCCACTTCGGCCCGGGCATTCGCCACCGCCGCCTCATAACGCAACGGATCTATCTGATACAGTGGCTGTCCCTCTTCTACTTCCAGCCCCTCTTCCAGCAAACGTTGAATCACGATGCCATCCACCTGAGGGCGCACCTGCGAAATACGATACGGCATAATACGTGCCGGTAACTCACGGGTCAGGGTTACGGTTTCCGCCTTAAGTGTAACCACCTCAACAAGCACCAGGTCGGGTGCTTTTTCTGCTCCGGTGTTTTTTCCTGCATCTGTATTGGCGCCCGAACTGGCACCCGAGCCGTCCTGACAGGCAGCCAACAACACGACCCAGCCGGCGAGTAATAATAATTTAAAGCGGCAGTAGTTCTGCCAGTTCATAGTTAACTCCGTTAATAGCAACATAACTTTATTCTTAAACTGAAATGGTACTTAAACTGATATGGCATCCCAGCAGGCCTGAATGACAGCTTCAAGACAGGCCTCATCAACCTGAACCAGCCCGATACGATGTTTATAAGCCAGTGCGGTAAAGGGATCGATGGCCAGGGTAACCAGCACATCATCGGTCAGATCTTTAAGAACGCCTTTATCCCGCCCGGTTTCGAACAATTCAAACAGGGGGCGAACATGGGATTTTGATTCATCAATCTGATTCCGGCGCACATCCGGCGGCAAATGATCGAACTGAGCCTTGCTGGAAAGTATGTCCGGATTGGCAAGCCAGAACTCCCAGAAGTTAAGGCAAATACGCCGGTAACGATCAAACTCGGAGGCCTCGTTATCCAGGCCAATAAACAGGTGCTGGGCCAGCTCGTTCACAATCTCCTTGTGAAGCTCCTCTATCAGATCATCCCGGTCCTTGAAATACAGATACACGGTACCCGTCGCCACACCGGCCACTTCCGCCAGTTGCCGTACGGAAAAACCATGGAAACCACAGGATGAAAGCAGACTCAGCGTTGCTCCCAGAATTCTGGAGCGCTTGTCTGTTGACGAGATGGAGAAAGACACAGGTACCCGACACCGCTGAATGAACGTTCATTCATACTAGAATTGAAAATCATTCCCGTCAAACACTAATTTGCCGGGTACCGGTATTGGCGAGCATATCCCCGTCGGCGTTCAGTCAGTTTGGGCCCGCTTTTCCAGTGCCAGCTGTTTGATTTTTGCCAGGTCCTCGTCGGAATAGACACCGTTCACACCGGAAATGGACGCCAGCTGCATACCGTGTTTTAAACCCAGCTTGTAGATTTCCCTTACCTTTTCCCATTCAATGTTCCTGCCCAGGGTAAAATTCTCAAAACGCCCTTCCAGCGTCAGTACAATGGTTTCCGCCAGACAGGCATAAACCACATTCTTGGGCAGGCCAATATCCTTCATCTGAACATTCCCGGGCAGGCGTATTTCACCGGATTCAATCACCAGCACATCCGGGCGTTTCGCCACATCCTCGGCGGGTATATCCAGTGGTCGCGCCACGTCCGTAATGACACAGCCGGGTTTAACTTTCATGATATCGAGAATTTTTTTACCGGCACCGGAAGTGGCAGTCACAATCATATCCATTTCACCCAGGTGTTTGTCGGTGTGCGCCATCAGGTGCACCACAGCACCCGGGGTTTCCTCTTCAATATCCTCCCGCAGGGCCAGCAGCTTGGCCGGTTCCGGTGCCACCAGATAAATCTCTTCCGCTGCTTTGGCCAGCAACCGGGCGCACACGGATCCGATCGATCCGGTTGCGCCCACCACCATGGCTTTACCGGCCATTTTTCCGCTTTCACCTATTGTTACCAGTCCCATTTTCTGTACGGCATCATGGGCTGCCCATAAAGCTCCGGATGCGCTGTAGCTGTTGCCGGTGGTAATGGGCAATGGCGCGCGCTTGGCAACGGTAACCCCGGCATCGCCCACCACTTTGGTAAAAGCGCCCAGCCCCATAATCTGGGCCCCCAGCTTCTTCGCCATTTCGGCGGCAGCCAGTAATCGCCGGTAGGTAAATTCCGGGCTGTGGGCCATAATTTCTTTGGGTGTGCCGCCGACGGTAATCAGCCAGCCCTCCGCCTGTGACCCGTTGGGTGATTCAATTCCCGTCACGCGCGAATAAATAAAGGGCGGTGAGTAGGCAATAATACGCTCTAACGTGTTCATTACCAGCGGGGGCGACACATTGGCCACCAGATCCAGGGGCTTTGCATTACGAAAATATTGCTGCGATAGCGGATGTATTACAAAGGCAAAGCGGCTTTTGCGGTGAAACCCGCAGGGATACAGAATACGGGGTTCCAGCTCCAGCCCGGTGATAATTTCCAGCAGATCATCATCCGTCAGTAACTGACTGTTCTTTCCCAGTACCGCCATGATCATGGCTTCCAGGGTGGCGATGCCCAGCGTGCAGTCGTTAAAAGGCTGGGCAGAATAGTCGATCACCATATTCACGCCATTGTCTTTCAGAGTCTCCAGTTGCTGACTGGTAACGCCGGATGTAATCAGGGTTTTACCGGCCAGCTCTTCCAGCCCGAAACGCGCCAACTGTTCAAAATATGCCACCAGCACATCGGCCTTGTGCATGGCTTTACGCAGAATAAAATGATTCCACTCCTTTACCGGCGATACACCCGCACTGAGAATAGCCGGTGGCGACCACCGAAACAGCTGATGGGTTCCTTTTGCGAACAGCTCCAGTGCACTGAAAGACGTTAAGAATTTTGGAATACCCAACTCCAGAATGGGGTCGGCGAATCGCAGGTTCTCGGTAAACTCGGTCAATACCCTTGCAGATTTGTAATGCCCTGTACCGCTGAATATCAGCGCATTACAGTTACTGAAAAACCCTTTCAGGGAATGCTGGGTATGGCGAATGGCCCATTCCTGCAAGATATCCCTTAAACGCAGCCCGTGGGTAATCGGGATATAAGGGTGGCTGTTGTCAAATTTGCTTATATTGTCCGGGCTGCGGTGGTCCCTGAAGCCCTCTAGTGCAATGGCGTCAGCCCCCGGCGCATATTGGGTAATCAGATCTTTTACCCGGTCCGGATCATTTCCCGCGTCCAGCCGGACAAGCTCCAGCTCCTCTCCCAAAAAGGTTTTATTAACCGCAGGTTGAGCTTCCCCTGCGTTCAGATGAATGCTGATAACTCTAACCATAGCGGGGCCCCGGCTGCCGGAAGTATCGATAGGAAAATCATTGGAATACCTGAAAGGGTAATGTATGTCACTAAAGCAAACCGTATATTGAGACAGGTCAAATAAGCCTGACCAGAATGACTCGGTGGCCTGCTATACTGCCACTAATGTGCCGGAACCCAGCTTGCGGAGCAAGGACAAAGAAAGGGCTGAAGCAACTGGCCGTGGTAAGTCAAAATTATTCGACAAGGAATTAAGGATATGACAAATCGCAACCTATTTGCCGCTACCGCTTTACTGCTATGGACGCTTTCCTTCGGTGTACAGGCGCAAGGCATTCGCATGGCAACTGCGGAGGCGCCCCCTTATCAGTTAAAGACCGGTGAAAGTATAAAAGGCATCGCTGTGGATGTGGTGCGCTGTGTGATGGACCGGTTGTCTCTGCCCTACGAGCTGCATCTGTATCCCTGGAAGCGCAATATCAACCTGCTAAAAAACAATGAGCTGGATTTGGTGTTCAGCCTCCAGCCTGACGAGCGCCTGAAAAACGATGCGCTGTTATCGGCCCCCCTGGTACTGGAAAAATGGTATTGGTACGGCAAAAAGCAGCCCGAAGGCACTGTTCCCCTGAGCGCCAGAATCATTGCACTGTCCGGCAGCAATCAGGCAGCCTGGCTAACGGCGTCCGGCTATCAGTCGATAAAAACCGTATCCAATTCCGAAAGTGCCCTGAAAATGGTTGAACTGGAGCGGGCTGATTACACCCTGCTCTCCCAGGGCCAGTATCAAAAAGCCATAGCGGACGGTGCTATCAGCCCGGAATCACTGGTCAGCGATTTTGTGCGTTTTTCCCAGATGGGCGCGTATATCAATAACAGGTACCTTGAAAAGCAACCGGCCTTTTTAGGTCACTTCAACGAGCAGATTTTTAATTGTGAACCCGCCCAGGTAAAGCTTGGTAAAAGTGACCGTGAGCAACTGTTGGCAGCCTATGCCAAAGCCAGGGATTTTATCAGCACCCCGGAAATTCTGTCTGCCATCGCTGAATCAAACCAGGCCATGGCGAATACCACGCAAGATCAAATTCAGTCTCTGGATCAGCAATGGCGGAAGGAGCTTATGCAACAAAACCGGGCGCTGATCGATACCATTCTGGCCAGGCCCGCATCAGAAACCCTGAAGGCCATCAAGAACAACAGCCAGGGATTGTATTCAGAAATTTTCGTGGTCAATCAGCATGGATTGAATGTGGCCATGAGCGATACCACCAGTGATTACTGGCAAGGTGACGAAGCAAAATTTACAGAAACCTTTGCAAAACAATCCGCAGAACCTTTTATAGATGATATCGAATACGACGCGTCCACCCGCACATTCCAGTCACAGATCAGCTTTACACTGTACGATGGCACCAGGCCCATTGGGGTCGCCACAGTGGGCATTGATGTTGAAAAAGCGCTTTCCAATTAACCCAGAGTTACAACAACTTCCGGCAAAGCACTATTCAACCGTTAATTCACCCTTGTACATCTGCATCTGGCAATGGAACCGGTAGTTTCCCGGTTTCAGTGCAGGCAGATGTACCGGCGTTTCTTTGTCTACCGGCAGTTGACTGCTGATATCCAGGTCGGGAAAAACCACCATTTCCGCGCAGGGCGAAGGATCTTTTCTGAGGAAATAAAGAGTAACCGGTTCGCCGGCAGGAAGTCTAAAATGTGCCGGTTCGTATACACCATCGGCTACAACCACTACGGATGGCAGGCTGTCGGCCCCCGAGCTTTTGGAGCGGTAAAGCCAGAACCACCAGACAATCAGTAAAATCAGAGCGATGCCAATAACATTGATCATTATCATAAGCGGCTACTCCTGATGCTTCCCGGGTTTGAAAAACCGCAGGCGATTGGCATTGGATACAACGGTGACGGATGAAAACGCCATAGCGGCCCCAGCCACTACCGGGCTGAGTAACAGTCCTGTTACGGGGAACAGCAAGCCTGCTGCCAGGGGAATGCCGGCCACATTGTAGATAAAGGCGCCAAAAAGATTCTGCCGGATATTCACCAGGGTAGCTTTACTGACCGCAATGGCATCCGCCAGTCCGTGGAGTGAACCGCGCATCAGGGTGATATCCGCACTCTCGATAGCCACGTCGGTTCCGGTGCCTATGGCAAAGCCTACATCGGCCTGGGCAAGCGCCGGAGCGTCGTTGATACCATCACCGGTCATACCCACCACTTCACCGCGCTTTTGCAACTCCTGAACCTTGTTCGCTTTATCCTGAGGCTGTACTTCTGCGAAGTAATCTTCAATTCCTGCCTGATTTGCCACAGCTTTAGCGGTGTCACGGTTATCGCCGGTGAGCATAATCACCTTGATATTCTGTTGCTTAAGCCGCTTTATGGCTGCTACAGAATCCTGTTTGATGGGATCAGCAACGGCGATAATGCCCGCCAGTTTGCCATCCACCGACAGGTACATAGGGGTTTTGCCTTCGGCTGCCAGTTGTTGTGCTTTTTCCACGGCTTCTTTGATACTGATGTTGCCTGCTTCCATCAGTTTTTGATTACCCAGACACAGCTTTTTACTTTCCAGTTGCCCGGTAACACCTTGACCGCTGATGGCATTAAATTCAGAGACCTTATCCGCCTTCAGCTCACGTTCACGGGCGCTGCTTATAATGGCATCGGCCAACGGGTGCTCGGAACCGGTTTCAAGGGCGGCTGCGCAGGCCAGAACAAAGTCTTCACTAAAATCCGGTTCGGCAAGCACATCGGTAACTTTGGGTTCGCCCAGTGTAATGGTTCCGGTCTTATCCAGTACCATGGCGGTGATATGGGATGCATTCTGTAGCGCACTGCCGTTGCGAATGAGTACACCGGCTTCCGCTGCCTTGCCAACCCCAACCATCACCGACATGGGCGTAGCCAAGCCCAGCGCGCAGGGGCAGGCAATGATCAATACCGTGGTTGCACACACCAACGCAAAAGCTATGCGGGGTTCAGGGCCAAAATTAAGCCATGCCAACGCAGTGATTACCGCAATAATCATGACGGCAGGCACAAAATAGGCAGATATCGTGTCAACCAGTCTGCCAATTGGCGGCTTGGTGTTCTGGGCCCGTTTTACCATATCAATGATTTGGGCCAGGGCAGTGTCTTTGCCCACCTTGGTTGCGGTGAACAGGAAGGTGCCTGATTTGTTAATGGTGCCTGCCGCAACGGAATCGCCCTGTTGCTTTTCCACGGGTAAGGGTTCGCCGGTCAGCATGGATTCATCCACGGTGGTATTGCCCTCTGTTAACTGGCCATCCACCGGAATACGTTCTCCAGGCCTGACCCGCACCTGATCACCCTCTTCCACACGTGCTATGTCGATATCTATTTCTTCGCCATCCCTGAGCACCCGGGCAGTTTTTGACTGCAGACCAATCAGCCGGCGTATGGCCTGGGAGGTTTTGCCACGGGCTCGCAACTCAAGGGCCAGGCCCAGGTTGATCAGACCAATAATCATGGCGCTCGCTTCAAAATACACATGGCGCGCCATTTCCGGCACCACATCAGGAAGCAACACCACCACCATGGAATAGAGCCAGGCGGTGCCGGTTCCCAGGGCAATCAGTGTATCCATATTCGCGCTATGGTTTTTAAAGGAACGCCAGGCACCAACGAAAAAATGCCTGCCGGAAAAAGCCATTACCGCCAGTGTAACAAGGCCAACAACAAACCAGGCCACCTGTTCGCCCCGGCTGCTCACACCCATCTCCCCTGTTACCAGCCCCCAAAGCATTAATGGCCCACCAACCGCCAGGGCTATTCCCATATCCCTTAAAAGTTTTCGGTAGTAACGGTGATCAGCCGCCTCCTTTTCCTCCATAGCGGTTTCATCGGAGTCGGCCTGGCTGATAGTGGCATGGTAACCTGCGTTTTCTACGGCACTAATCAATACCTTATCCGCTGCACTGCCGCTGACAGACACTGTCCGATTGGCAAAATTCATTTCCGCCTGTTCCACGCCGGGCGCATTCAGCAGTGCCTGTTCAATTTTAGTCACACAACTGGAACAACCCGCGCCTTCTATAAGCAGCTGTTTGTGTTTGATTTTCAGGTTCCCGTTATGGGTGGCCATCCACTATTTCTCCGATATCTTGTTCAGTAACGCCCATCATAAACCCTGGTGCCGCTCCAGAGTCAAGTCCACAAGATTAAAAGGGTTTATAATTGATCAATTCTGATGCACTACCACTATCTTTGAACCATACTTGATAAAGCCTGACGCTATTTTCACTATTTTCGTTACTTTAATTTTCAGAGTGCTGATGCAGATCATCCGGAGGCTGGATCTTGCTTCGTTGTCTATCACCGCTGCTTGTAATGCTGCTAACCCTGGTTCTGTGGTTTTCCCTGCCGGCCAAGGCGGTGGCGCAGGAAGTTATTGTCGGGCTTGAACCCTTACCGCCTCTGGTAACCAAAGATAAAACCGGCCTTACTATCGATTTTCTTCGCCAGATAGAAAAGCACTCAGCGTTGTCGTTCAACATTTACATACTGCCTTACAATCGCGCCAGGCGGAATCTGAAAACCGGTACTATCCACTTGATGGGGCACACACCTTTTCAGGTGGAAACACAGGAGTTTTACGCTTTTGCCCAGGAGCTGGACTGGAGCTTGCCCACTATTGCGGATTTGTATGCACTGCAACCGGAAAAGCTGCAACCGGAATACTACAAGGTGAAAGGCGCGATCGGTACACCGCGAGGTAACGAAGCATTTTTTTCGGAACTGTTCAACATCCCGGTGGAAAACTTTTTCCCCTACGGCGATATAGAAAGCCTGATTAAAATGTTAAGAGCGAAACGAATTGATTTGTTTATGTTTGAGCGGGTTTCCTCAATAACAGCCATTCAAACCATTAAACTACCCAAGGTTTATTATCGGCAAATGGATACCATTCCTGTGAGCCTGGCAGTACAAAAAACGCAGGAAGGCACCCAACTTAAAAAGATTCTGGAAGCCACCATCCCGTTACTGAATGAAGAAAAAATCTTTGCGGAATATCTGAAGTACCAGCAAATGCCCGCGACAGGTGTGATTGAGCCGGTGAATCAGCAATAATTCTTACCTCCCGGACACGGCACCAGATATGTTAGAGTTCGTGAGGTAAAAATCATTGATTAAAATCCGGGGCCGACACCATGACACAGGAACTGAATCTGGTCGCCAGCAACAAATGTTTTGCAGGCTTGCAACAGCAATACACTCATTATTCCAGCGTACTCAATTGCGATATGCGCTTTTCCGTTTACCTGCCACCGGCAGCAGCACAGAACCAGCCTGTACCCGTGCTGTATTGGTTGTCCGGATTGACCTGCACCGATGAAAATTTTGTGCAGAAGGCTGGCGCGCAACGTGTTGCCGCAGAGTTAAACCTGATCATTGTTGCGCCGGATACCAGCCCCCGAGGCGAAGAGGTTGCGAATGACGATGCTTATGATCTCGGCCAGGGCGCAGGTTTTTATGTTAATGCCACCGAGGCACCCTGGAAGCACCACTACCGTATGTATGATTATGTGGTGGATGAGCTTCCCGGCATAATCAGGAAGAATTTTCCGATAACCGATAAAGCCTCTGTGTTCGGACATTCCATGGGCGGACACGGCGCCCTGACCCTTGCGCTAAAAAATCCCGATCGCTTTGCTTCTGTTTCCGCCTTCAGCCCCATTTGCCACCCCGTTAACTGCCCCTGGGGCGAAAAGGCATTCAGCCACTATCTGGGTAATGATAAAGACACCTGGAAAGCACATGACAGCGTACTGCTGATGCGGGAAAACAATGTCCAGGTACCGGCACTTATTGATCAGGGAACGGCGGATAATTTTCTGGAAGAACAACTGGGCACAGAAAGCCTGGTAAAAGCCGTCAGCGAAACGAACTATCCAGCCAGAATCCGTTATCAGGAAGGCTATGATCACAGCTACTTTTTTATTGCCACTTTTATAGAGGATCATCTCAGGTTTCATCATGAACACCTGAAATAACGGATTGATCTAACGGGATGCGCCGGGCTTTTTGCCTTTACCTCTGGGGCTGAGGCCAATGGCCTCCCCGGCTTTCTCCAGCCAGAGCAGCGTTTCCAGATAGGACAGAAACCGGTTGAGGTATTCGGGGGACAGCTCCCGCATGGCGGTGAGAGATTGAATAGCCAGGCGGTGGGAATTCAGAGGGCCGGCATCTTTCGGGCAGTCGGCAATAGCCTGGGCGAGAAGTTTTTCGGAATTGTGTTTTACCCAGGATTCCCGGAAATGTTTAATGGAACGCAGCTCACCCATGGGCTCGGCTCCACTGGCATTGCTGCTTTCTAAGGCTTCGCCACCGTTTTCCTGCCGTACTGCATCCAGGATTTCCTGTTCCTGACTCATCAGAAAATCATCAAAGGACAGGTTACCGGACAGCAACGGGTTGACCAGTTCACCACGAACGACCTGTTCTTTCAGTGTCCGCAACAGCTCAGCCTGACTATTGCTGCGGGAACCCGCCCGTATGGCCAGGTGCTTCAGTGCTTGCCATTGGCCTTGCTGAAACAGCGCCTGAGCAGTATCCGCAAGTTCAGGCTGAGACTCGGCAATTTTGTTATGGTCCTTCCCGGCAGCCTGCGCAGCGTTTTTATTGCGTTCTTCAAGATCAGTCAGCGTATGCTGCAACCTGCCCAACAGATACCTTGAAGGTTTTTGCTGATAACGCTTCAGCAGGTTTTCAACCAGGCGGCAACGCACCGGATCACTGGCGGCAGCACCGGCGTCCAGCAAATCGTTAAAGTGTTTTTCCAGTGCGGCCACCAACCCTTCCAGGTCGAAGTCCGCTTCACTGGTTGTCTGGTTTTCAGGATTCATCGGCTGCAAGTGCGTTACTGGTTTTGGGTACCGGTGCCATTTCCACCCGGCGATTACGGGCGCGGCCTTCACTGGTCTGATTGGTTGCCACCGGTTGTTGGGGGCCAAAGGCAGCAGCAAATACCAGGTCTCCCGGCATACCTTCTTCTATCAATACTCGGGTTACAGTCAGCGCCCGCTGGGCCGACAAATCCCAGTTATCGGCAAAATGCAGGTTGCCTTTCTGAATCGGCAAATCGTCAGTAAAACCGCTCACCATTAACAGTTCTTCCCGATCCTGCAGGTACACTTTTAAAGGGCTTACCAGAGAATGCAGCAGTTCGCGGCCTTCCGGTTGCAGCTCCGATGAGTTCAGTGAAAACAGCACACTGCCACTGATGCCGATACGTCCTTCGTTCAGGGTAATGCGGCCTGCAGCCAGCGGATCTTCAAGAGCATTTTCCAGTGCCATGCGGCGTTGCTCTTCCTGCTCCCGCTTCATGACCTCCTGTTCCAGGGATTGTGCCAGCTCCAGTTGCAATCCCAACGACCACACCAGGATCAGTACAAACACACCCACCAGGCCCGACATCAGATCGCCGAAAATCGCCCAGATAGGTGGCGACGCGGAATTGATAGTATCGTCCAGTTCTTCCATCAGCTAACCTCGGAGGGAATCAGCTCTTCCTGGGGATTCATCTGTCGCAGTTGTTCAAAAATTTCTTTCTGGGACATGATGTTGTGATCAATAATTTCCCGCGCCTGAGCCACATAGTAAGCCAGTTGCTCGTCGCTGCGGTTACCCGCCTGCTCCATGGCGGCTTCAATGCGCACCAGGTTTTCAATCAGGTTTTGATTGGCATCACTGAACTGACCCACGGCCTCGTTAAAGGATTCTCCAAGGCTGGCGATCTCTGCAACGCTGCCCACAAACTGATCCGCCACTTCCGTCAGCCGGTCAGATTCGCTGCTCACATTACTGGTAAACTGCTGGCTGACCTGCTCAAGGGTGCTGGAGCTGTGCGTAATCAGCTGCTCCACCGCATCCCGCTGGGAACGGGAGGTTTCTTCCAACGAAGCCAGCAACTTGTTCAGCTCTTCCATCATGCGGGTACGTTCTTCCAGCAGGGAATTATCTTTTTCCACGTTTTTGGAAATTTCGCCCCGCAGCTGTTCTATCACTTCCGCGGCTGCTTTTGGCGCTTCGGATGCCGTTTCTATCAGCCGGGTCATGGGGTCTTCCAGCGCTTGCCCAAGGTTTGCCAGATGGGTAGCTACCTTTTCTTCCAGTGCGGCGATACGATCCACTGCCGCCTGGCCACGCTGATTTTCTGCATCCCGCAGTTTTTCCAGTTCGGCAGTGGTGTTGCTGATCAGGGCCTGGGCTTGCGTGCGGATATTCTCAGTCACCTGTTGCTCGGCCACCTGGCGTGATTCCACCAGCGCTTCTGTTGAATGAAGCAGGCCACTGATTTTTTCCAGCACCGCGGCACCGGAATGTTGTGCAGAGTCCGTTAAACGCAGGCTGGCTTCCTCCAGTGATTTCACCACCTGCTGCTGGTATTCAATGCCTTCGGCCGTGGCATTCTGCCAGGCGTTGGCCAGACCGGTAGACAACTCCTGAGAGGATTCTTTAAACGAGGTCAGCCAGCTACTCTGCAATGACTCCCAATGGGCAGTACGTTGCTTATCCTCTGATTCCTGTGCGCTGATCCAGTCTGTAAAACGCTGTTCAAAGCCTGTCATCAGTTCGCGGGTCTGGTCACGCAGGCCTGATTCGTAATGCTTCATTTGCTGACCAAGGTTATCCAGCAAATCCTTGTGCCCTGTTTGCTGGGTTTCAATACCCGCCTGCCAGGCACCGGCAACTTTATCGCTGGTGGCTTCCAGGCTTTGGGATATCACCGCAATCTGGTCTTGCAGTGAACTTAACAGATCCTGGCGGGTGGCTTTGGCCTGGTCACCCAGTTGCGCCATGGCGGCTTCAATCACCGGTGCCACCTGCTCGCTGGCTTCCTTGCTGCTACTGGCTAACGATTCCTTCAGGGATGATTCCACGGAATCGGCCAGTTTCTGATACTGGGCAGTGACCGCATCCTGAAATTCCTGCTGATTCTTCAGCAGGGCCTGGCTGATATCAGTACCCATGGATTCAATGCGCGTGGCCATGGTACCCAGCTTTTCGGCCACATCCGGCAAGGCCTGCGCCTGATACTGCAGGGCCTTAAAAGTTTCCTGACGATGGTGTACCAGGGAAAAGTCTTTCAGTTCATTGCCCACCTTGCTGTCCAGCAGGCGGGTGGCCAGCATGCGGTCGCGACGGTTCAGGGTGGAAATAAGCCCCAGCATGGCGGACGCGGCAACACCCGCCACAGAGGTGCCAAACGCCAGCCCCAGGCCTTCAATAGGCCGCGCCAGGCCAGCGCGAATCGCCTGCAGCTCAGTGGTGCCTTCCAGAGCCAGTACCGCCCCTTTCAGGGTAACCACCATACCGATAAAGGTACCCAGCAGACCCAGCATAACCAACAAGCCCACCAGATAAGGGGTTAATACCGGGCCCGGTAATGGCAGGCGCTCCCCTTCAATGCGTAAACGCACCGCATTCTGCAAAGACGGATGCACCTGCTGCAGCCAGTGGCTCAGGCTGGTCACCGGGTTGTGGATATTGGCCAGAGCCTGATTAAGGCTGTTGGTTACCTGGCGGAACTGCCACTGCTCAACCGCACCAATCACATACACCACGCCAATGATCACAGTCACCATCAGTGCCAGCAGATCCGTGCTTACAAAACCTGCCGCCATCCAGAGGATCACCGCAGCCCCCAGCAAAAACGCCGCCGAATATAACGCCTTGGTCATATACCTGTTTCTACCTCTTTGTTCAGGGCTTCGATCAGCCCCATTACCGGTTGAATTCTTACGTCCAGTTCCGCCAGCAGCAGACCCTGGATATCCTTGTACACTCTTGCCAGCCAGCCACCGGGCCGCAGCCAGTTTTCCGGGTTGTCTTCCAGATTCAGGTCTCCCTGGCGGCCGGCATAATCGTCATAAAGACTGCTGAAACGCTTCTCCAGCAGCCGTGGCACCACCGCAAAAAAACGCCGGGTGTGCACCTGCAGGGTGTCGCTGATGGCACCATCCAGCACCGACAGCTGAGCCAGGCCCGGTGAAATGGACGCGATTTCTTCACGTACCTGTTCCCGCAGATGCTGGATCTTCATATCCATTTCCCGCTGGTGCAGGGCGTAAAAGCGGTGATAGTTTTCAAAATTGAGCAGTTCTTCCCGACTGGAGCCCCGTAAAGGTGACGGCAGTTTAATGCGTGTCTGGGTGGCATCCGGGGTTGTGCCTTTGATTATATTTTGAACTAACGTGGTTCTGACCTTGAGAAATTCCTCCGCCATATTCCGGGTGGAATCCTGACTGGGCTCGAACGCCATGGTGGAAAGGTTCATATGCGCAGCAGACAGCAGAATAGAGTCAGAAAAGTCGATCAGGCTGCCCAGGCGTTCCGCAAACTGCTTGTGGGTCAGCTCCGGCTGGCATACTGCCAGATCGGCAATAAAGCGAATCAGACGGGAACTGCCAAGCGAGGCACTGGAAACTGCTGCGGTCATAGAAGAATCAATATCCGAATCTTTACTAACTGATTGTTTTTATTGGATTTAGGGACATTGATCTGTGTCTGCCCACCCCGAAAAACTGACGCATATAAATGAAAAACCGGCTGCTCGTATTACATTTTTATGGCCGTGCATTATGGCTGGTTTCTCAGAAACTTCAACTTAGCGAACAAGGGTTACAGCGCGTATTCCTGGCGCTCTTGGGGGCACTGCTGTTGGTGAAACACTGAACAGGGCTATTTGTTAATTCGCTTGATATCGTCCGGGTACTGCGGCCTTTCCGGCGGATCTATCAGTTCCACCTCACGCACATCAATATGGAAGCCGATAGCAGGCTCTTTACCCTTTCCCGACGCTACGGGGCTGGCGGGCCGGGGAATCAGGTTGCCTTCCACATACAGGCGAATCCCGGGTGCCAGCACATCTTTCAGAAACAGCGCCTGCTTTTCCCGCCGGACCACCACGGGGTAATCCACTATCACGGCTTCGCCGTGCGGATCCAGAGGGTCTTCAATCCGGGAGCGAAGCTGAAATTCCACCAGACAGGATTCCGTCTGGGGCACGTATTTTACCTTTGGATCGCCGAAAACTTCACCGATGCCTATAAACTTGTTGATGTCCTTTGGGGTATGATCGGCCACACGCTCTCTGCCTGTCAGGGTGGATATCAGGTTTGACACCGATGCTAGCGGATTTTGCGTCAAAGCGATACGCAGCCGGACTTAACAAAAATACTAACAAGGAACCGGTTATGAGCAAGCCCCGACATTTTGGCCCCATACGCCAACTGGGTTACCTGGTGGAAGATGTGACTGCCGCTGCCAACACCTGGATGGAATCTCAGGGCGTTGGACCCTGGACCATCATTCGCAATGTCCCCCTGAACTGTATTTATAATGACGAAGCTTCCCAACCAGTGGTGCATATCGGCCTTTCGTTTCTCGGCGATATGCAGATTGAACTTATCCAGCAGGTGAATGATGCCCCTTCTCCCTATCTTCATTACATTCAGCAGGGACAGTTTGGGCTGCATCACACTGCACATCTTTGCGAAGACATTGAGGCTTCACTGACTCAGGCCGGTGAACAGGGCCACCAGATACTCTGTGATATTCGTATGCCGGATGGCGGGCGTTATGTGTACACCCATGTACCTGCGCTTGGGGAACATGTTTTTACTGAGTTTTTGTCTGCCACCGACAGAATGAAACAGATGTTTCAGCAAGGCCAGGCGGCAGCAGAAGCCTGGGATGGCACACAAAAAATGCATGTGATTGAGATGCAATAAAATGACCCCAAACAGTGCACAATCATGCTCATGCCACCTTCTTGGGGCGTCAGTGCATTGTTTGTACGCTGGCTTGCACCTTTCTGAACTCGTTAGATCTTATTTAAATCAATAAGTTACAGATATCCTAAACACTTGGTACGTCTTCTGCAGTTCCAGTATTACCGAACTCCAATTTCGTAATACTCACGAGGCGTACACATGAACAAAATCACAAGGATCCTTGCCCTCCTCACCTTTACGCTTTGCTGGTCCGGTTTCAGCAACGCAGCTCAACCCCTGAAAATCGGTTACAGCGACTGGCCCGGCTGGGTCGCCTGGGAAATCGCCATCGAAAAGCAAATGTTTAAAGAAGCAGGCGTAGAGGTAAAGTTCGAATGGTTTGACTACGTTGCCAGTATGGATGCGTTTGCCGCCGGAAAACTGGACGCCGTTACCATGACCAACGGCGACGCACTGGTAACAGGCGCAACCGGTGCAAAAAGTGTGATGATACTGATCAACGATTACAGCAACGGCAACGACATGGTGGTTGCCCGCCCCGGTATTAAATCCGTCAAGGATCTGAAAGGTAAAAAGGTAGGCGTGGAAATCGGTTTTGTTGGCCACCTGCTGTTGTTAAATGCCCTGGAAAAAAACGGTCTGAAAGAAACTGATGTGGAACTGGTGAATGTACCCACCAACGAAACACCGCAGGTACTGGCTTCAGGGCAAGTGGATGCCATTGTTGCCTGGCAGCCCAATTCCGGACAGGCACTTAAACTGGTGCCCGGCTCCACCCGTATTTACTCCAGTGCCGACGAACCCGGCCTGATATACGACGTACTTGCGGTTTCTCCCAGCAGCTATGCCACCCGCAAGGATGAGTGGAAAAAAGTCCTCAAGGTCTGGTACAAAGCGGTCGCCTATCTGAAAGATCCCAAAACCCGCGAAGATGCCATCAAAATTATGGCATCGCGGGTAGGCATTGCACCTGACGAGTACAAAGGCTTTATTGAAGGCACAAAAATACTCACCCTGGAAGAAGCCCTGCCCTTCACTGAAAAAGGCAAAGGTTTCAAATCCATTTACGGTTCTTCCAAAATCTCTGATGACTTTAATGTGGATAACAAAGTTTATGCCGATCCTCAGGATATCGATGCCTATATCGATATGACGCTGATGAAGTCTCTGTAATCAGCTGATTAATACCTGAAAACGGCCGGGGCCCCTGGCGGCCCCGGCACAAGTAACCTGAAACACAACGCTATACCTGCCCGGCATGGAATGGCAAGGTCCGTTTAATTAAAAGGCATGGATTATGAGTTCTAACCACTGGTTTGCCGTTAGAAAGGAACTCCATAAAAAGCCCCGGCTTACGCTGGCCCTGTTCAGCTTTCTGCTACCTGTTGTTATCTGGTGCCTCATCAGCTACGTGCCTTTTTTATGGCATCCCAAAGTTGAAATCACCCATCCGGGGGATGTGTCTTACTTCTCGGAAGGGATGTTGCTGGATGAGGAAATTTTTGCAGCAGAAAAAGCATCGCTGCAAGCCAGCGGTGGTCAATTACCGGAAGGCAAACCCGCTAACCCGATTTACCTGCCTGCGCCCCATGAAGTGGTAACGGCTTTTTACACGGCTTTTACTACCGAACCCAAAAGACGCACCGAAAAATGGCTGCACGAAAGCCTGTGGGACAGCATTCAGGTTATTTTTATCGGATTTTTTATCTCCTCCCTTTTCGGGGTTCCCCTGGGCATTCTTGCCGGTACTTACGATTTCTTTTCCCGTTTGTTTGAACCCTTTATTGAATTCTTTCGTTATCTGCCGGCCCCGGCTTTCGGTGCTTTGGCAGTGGCCATACTGGGCATTCACCATGCGCCCAAAATTGCCATCATTTTTATCGGCACCTTTTTCCAACAGGTACTGGTGATTTCCAACACCACCCGAAAACTGGATCCGGCGTTACTGGAAGCCGCCCAGACACTGGGGGCAAAAAATCACAGTCTGCTGTTCAAGGTGGTGGTTCCAGGCATTCTCCCCGATCTGTACCGCGACATGCGCATTCTCCTTGGATGGGCCTGGACTTACCTGATTGTGGCGGAACTGATTGGAACCAGCTCGGGCATAACCTGGTTTATCACCCAGCAGGCGCGCTACAAGAATTTTGAAAACGTTTTTGCCGCCATCATCATGATCGGCATCATCGGGCTCACCATCGATCTGCTGCTGGCCTGGATGGGCCGGCGCCTGTTTCCATGGCAACAGGAACCTTCCAAGGCTTAGGGGGCATTATGACAAAACACGATTTACCCAGTTATCTGGAACAAAGCCCTATCGTTCGGGATCGCTTTGAACGTTTAAAACAACGCCCGGTAACTCTGGAAGTGTCCAAACTGTACAAATCCTTTTCCACACCCCAGGGTGACATTACAGCACTTAAAGATATTAATTTTAAAGTGCATCGCCGTGAGCTGGTTTGTGTTATTGGTCCGTCCGGCTGCGGTAAATCCACATTAATACGCATTCTCGCAGGGCTGGAATCGCCCACCTCCGGCAGCATGCTGCTCAATGGCGAGGAGGTTCACGGGCCCTGTCCTGATCGCGGCATGGTATTTCAGGGCTATACATTATTTCCCTGGCTTACCGTTAAAGAAAACGTCATGTTTGGTCTGTTGCGTTCAGGTAAAGGCAAACGTACTGCCGAACAGGAAGCTCTGCAATGGATAGACCTGATCGGCCTGAGTCGTTTCACCAAGAGCTATCCCCATCAGTTATCCGGCGGGATGAAACAACGGGTGGCCATTGCCCGGGCGCTGGCCAATCAGCCCAAGATTCTGCTGATGGACGAACCTTTTGGCGCCCTGGATGCACAGACCCGGGCAAAGATGCAGGCCTATCTGCTGGAAATCTGGAAGAACATTGATATCACCATCCTGTTTATTACCCATGATCTGGACGAAGCCGTATACCTGGCTGACCGTATTCTGGTATTAAAGGCCAATCCCGGTGAAGTGGAAGAAGTGATTGAAGTACCGGTTCCCCACCCCAGATCCCCGGATCAGTTTTTAAGTGATGAATTTCTTGCCACAAAAAAACGGCTGGAAGAATTGATTCATCCTCCTTCGGAAAAAGACGAAGAGGATCTGGACCACCTGAACATGGTGCGTATGGTGGGTGTCAATGACGAAGTGGAGAGCGTGTTTTAAATGCATCAGCTGCACGAACTCACCTGGGAGGAAGTGGATACACGAATACGGCAGGGATTGAACAGTGCCCTGTTGCCTGTGGGTGCCACCGAACAGCATGGCCCCCATCTGGGTTGCGGGATGTATGCAGATATCGCCCACAAACTTTGTATTGCCGTAGCTGAAAACGCCGAGACACTACTACTGCCGACGCTTCCCTATGGCTGTTCGGTCGGCCATTCCAGACGCTGGCCCGGCACCATTGCCCTGCAACCGAAAACCCTGATTGATGTGGTCAAGGATATTGGTGACTGGGTTTATAGTGCAGGCATTCAGCGATTGTATATTGTTAATTCCCATGTCACCAATTTTGCACCGTTACGCTGCGCTCTGGAAATGTTGCGTGCCGAACACGATGCGTTAATGGTGGCGCTGATCAACACCGCCGAAATCAGCGACAGAATAAAACAGGCGCACTTCCACGATGCCGGTGACTGGCATGCCAACGATGCGGAAACTGCCCTGATGATGGCCATCAGCCCGGTCATGGTACGCCCGGAAAAAATCAATGAAGCGGATGATCCTGACCGTACCGGTAACTGCGTATTTTCCCACCCGGTGAATCGCACCAGCCTGAATGGTGTTACCGGTAAACCCTCGCTGGCCACAAAGGAAAAAGGTCAGCAACTTTTTGACTGGATGGTGCAGGACCTGACAGCGCTCATCGTAAAGGGCAATCAGGAACAGGCGCCTCTGCCCCACAGTTACTTTGAAAAAGTTCAACGCCAGACAAAACGTTAAACCTTTTAACACAAGAGGCTCACGCCATGATAACCATCAAATCCAGCGACGAAATAAAAAAGATATCAGCTGATCTCAAGGAGAAAGGCGTTAAATATTGCATGGGCGTTTACGTGGATATTCACGGTATTCCCAAGGGAAAGGTCGTGCCTTTGAGCCATCTGGAGCATATGGCCCATGGCTCCGAACTGTACACCGGCTACGCCCTGGATGGACTGGGTCAGGCACCCAACGATGATGAAATTGCCTCTGTGCCGGATCTTGATCATATCATTCAGTTACCCTGGCAACCGGAGGTAGCCTGGATCCCGGCAGACAACACCCTGTATGGCGAACCCTACCTGCTCAACACCCGGGTAGCATTGAAGAAAGTGCTGGAAGATGCCAAATCCATGGGCCTGGGAATGAACCTGGGTATTGAAGCCGAAGTATTCGTACTGAAAAAGGAAGCGGACGGCAGCCTGCAAGTACCGAACCCCGACGACAAACTCACCAAGCCCTGTTACGACACCCGCTCGTTCCTGGATCAGTTTGGCTGGCTGGATAAAATGGCGACCGCCATCAATGATCTGGGTTGGGACCTGTATTCCTTTGATCACGAAGATGCCAACGGCCAGTATGAATTTGATTTTATGTACGCAGACGCCGTCACTACCTGCGACCGGTTTACCTTTTTGCGCACCATGGCCAAGGAATACGCCAAGCAGGAAGACCTGATCGCCACTTTTATGCCTAAACCTTTTTCCAGCAAAACCGGAAATGGTGCCCACTTCAACATGTCGCTCTATGATCTGCAAACCGGTGAAAACGTATTTAAATGCGATCCGAAAGAAGACCCCAACGGGTTAGGCCTGACACCGGTGGGTTATCAGTTTATTGCCGGCATTATCAAACATGGACGCGCCCTGTGTGCCGCGTTTGCGCCCACGGTGAACTCATACAAGCGACTGGTACGGCAGGGGGATATGCCCTACTTTACCTGGGCTCCGGTATTCAATTCATTCGGCTCCAACAACCGCACCAACTCCATTCGCGTGCCCATGGGTGGCGGCCGCTGTGAATCGCGTAATGCCGATGGCGCAGTTAATCCTTACCTGGCAGCCACTCTGGCACTGGCAGCGGGACTTAAAGGTATTCGCGAGGAACTTGATCCCGGCAAGCCCCAGGACGATAACCTGTATGCCCTGAGCGAAGCTGAACGGCAAGAACGCGGCATCGACTTTTTGCCCAAGACGCTGGCCGAAGCCGTCGACGCTTTTGAGGCAGACCCATTTACAGAACAGGTGCTCGGCACGGAATTGCGCAACGAATTTATAAAATACAAACGCCAGGAATGGAATGAGTACCACACGGCCGTATCCGCCTGGGAAATTCAGCGCTACTCTCACCTGTTCTGATGCCGGATGCCCCTATGAGCATTAAACAAACACAAAAAAACCAGACCGTCAGCCGTATCAGTATTTCCCTGCCGGAGGATCTGTTACAACAATTTGACCATATGGTGAGTTCACGGGGGTTTGAAAGCCGCTCTCAGGCCATCTGCGACATGATTACCCACCAGATCAATGAACACCGCCAGGAACTGGGGGAAGACGTCATGACGGGCACGGTGAACCTTGTTTATGATCACTCGGTTCCCGGCCTGCAAACCCGCCTGCACGATCTGCAGTACACCAACATTGATGAAGTCATCAGTTCACTGAACGTAAACCTGACCCACACCAAAACCATGAGCGTCATCCTGCTGCAGGGGCCCGCCAACAAGTTAAAGGAAATCGCCGACCGCATGACCACTTTGCGGGGCGTTATTTCCGGCAAGCTGCTGCTCAGCTCGTCCATTATTCCACCCATTCACCCCTTACCGCCCGGCCAGAAAACCGGTTAAAAACCAATCAACCCTCTTCAGGTCACATGACAAGTCAGGTGGCAAATCACGTGCAAACCCGTGGGTTCTGTGTCATAAATGTAAAGCATACTAACAATAATGATGCTAAATGCTTTGCAAAGAGGTGTGTTATGGCCATGTCTGTACCGCTGGAAGACCTCCAGTCACTGGTTGAAGGGCAAAAGAACAGAATTCCCTCCCTCTATGGGAATGTGGACTTTTCCATCACGCCGGAAAGGTTCACCGACAGTTTGCAGGTGGAAAGCACCCTTCCCGGCCGGCTGGCCAAAAAGCACCGCGCCCAGATTCTGGGTAACAAAGCCCGGGTGGAAAGAGCGCGGGCCTATACCATGCTGGGCGACACCGTGGCTGATGCTTACGCCTCTCTCACGCCCACCTACGGATTCCGGACTCTGATACAGATGCTGAAAAAAGCCTGTGACCAGGGAGTGGAAAGCATTCCTGATGCACCGCAGGAATTGAAGGACTTTATCGGCTCAATGGAAAAAGTGCCGGACTGGCTGGATATGGAGCTGGTGGAAAAAGGCGCTCGCTACGGCCGCATCCAGATGGCGACTCTGGTGCCCTTTGCCATTCGCGGTGCCTTCATAGCCACCTTTATGAACAAATATTCCGGATTGCCCATGGCCCTGACCGGTGCGCTTTCTACGGAGGCATCCGTACAACGGGTCAATGAAACCGCCAGTTTTTTCACCACTGCCACATTACCCGGTGCGTTGCGCCGCCATGGTGTGGGTTTTAAAGCAGCGGCCATGGTCAGGCTTATGCATTCCATGGTGCGCTTTCATTTAATGAAAGATGCCAGTAAATGGGATTGCTCGGTGTATGGCATTCCAATTCCCCAGGTAGACCAGATGCCCGCCGGCACCATCCCGGCGTTTCTCACCGCATTTACGGTTATCAGCAAAGGGCGCCGCACCTTTAACGAGCGGGAGCGGGCTGTGGTAGAGCTATGCCGCTACCAGTGTTACCTGCTGGGGTTGCCGGAAGATTTACTGCCTGCCTCACCACAGGAAATTGTGGATGTGATGCTGACTTACGCCGCCACCCTGCGTGATGGCTATGACGATGCCACCTGTGGCGAGCTGGTACGGGCGACCATGTCGGGTTATCGCCCCCGGGACAAAACATTAAAAAGCCGCATATACAATGCCTGTGAAAAAAGCTTTGCGACGGTGTTTTTCCAGAAAGCCTTTTTGAGTGATAACGACAAACCGGTGGCACAAATGATGGGCGTTGAGGCAACACTGAAAGACTACCTGCTGTTTGTGCTGGTGCAATGTTATGTAATTCCGCAAATCATTGTGCACCGCGTTGCGATGCAGCTGCCGGTATTCAATCAACTGGCCGATGGTTTTCTTGTCCAGAAAATCAACCGGCTGCTGGTGGATTACGGTCATCCGGAATACACCACCAACCCGGAACAGTATCAAGCCGGTCAGGGCGAAGCGGTAATGAGCAATGGTTGATGAAAAAGGGGTAATGATTTAAGGGGAATCAGGCTGGTACGAGCCCGGGATATATTAGTCTCCCGGGCGCGAAGATTACATGGAGAACCTCCATTGTTTCTGAAGGCTTATTCGTGGGCAATGGGTTTATCGGTAAACAGATAATCCTTGAGTTCGCCATCCAGCTTGGGATCCCGCCGGCGAATCCATTCCAGCACCATAGCGGCGTGTTCTTTTTCCTCGTCGCGATTGTGAATAAGAATCGCCCTCAGTTCCTTGTCCTTGCACACGTCAATGCGCTGGTTATACCAGTCAACGGCCTCCAGCTCCTCCATCAAAGATGTAATGGCGCGGTGCATATCACGGGTATCATCCGACAACTCTTCCACCGGTTCATGGTAGCCTTCGTTTGCCATGGTATTCTCCTTGGGTTATATCAAAAAAGTCATCATAGTGTGGCAGTTGCTCCATTAAAGGCAAAGCAGGAACCGGCGTCAAGTTGCGTGAAAGCTTTATAGCCAGGGTGGAAAGCAACCGTGAACCATGGCATAACCTATTTAAAGAGGGGCTGATCTGATCTATAGGTTCAGTAAACCATATTCAATGGCTTAACCCGCTCAATTGTTCAAAGAATAAGGTGCCGATGTGGAATCCTGGATAGTTGCCAACGAAGCCCCGCTCAGAGGTGCAGTGTTTCTTGGCGTACTCCTGTTGCTGATGTGGCTGGAAACCCGCATTCCCAGGCGCCCGTTACGCCTGCCCCGCCTGGAACGCTGGCCCAATAACCTTGGCCTGGTGGTTTTTAATACCCTGCTGCTACGCATTCTGTTCCCTACCGCAGCGGTTGGTTTTGCCATTTATTGCGCCGCCAATACTATCGGGTTGATGCACTATGTGAACTGGCCACACTGGCTGGAGATTATCAGCAGTGTCCTGCTGCTGGATCTGGTGATTTATACTCAGCATCTGGTATTCCATAAAGTGCCCTGGTTGTGGCGGCTCCACAAAGTTCACCATGCGGACCTGGACTACGATGTCACTACCGGCTCCCGTTTTCATCCGCTGGAAATTCTGTTGTCATTGCTGATCAAGTTTGCGTTGATTGCGCTGCTGGGCGCGCCGGTACTGGCGGTGATTCTGTTTGAGGCTGTACTCAATGCCATGGCCATGTTTAACCACAGTAATATCCGCTTGCCGCAATGGCTGGACAAGGGGTTAAGAAAACTGGTTGTAACGCCTGATATGCACCGGGTTCATCATTCCCGCATCTATGACGAGGCCAATCGTAATTTCGGGTTTAACCTGTCCGTCTGGGATCGCTGGTTTGGTACCTATCAGGAACGGCCAAGGCTGGGAATTGAAGGCGTTGAAATCGGCCTGAACGGTTACGATGACCCGAAACAGGTGGTATCGCTTAAGGGGCTGCTCTTTATGCCGTTGCGAAAGTAATCCTCAAATATACCCCCCAAATGTAACCCGCCGGCACCTAGTTCATTTCAGTTATGGCCTGTAAAACCAACGATATAGGCCATTTGGCCCCCCCTTCAATTTCCCCTTCTCATTCCGAAAAACCCTAACCTGCTGAAATGACGGGAAATAATCCCGCTTTCTCTTTCGCCGTAGAGTGTTACAGTATCATTACAAAGAGCCCATAGTCAGACGCCCACTGAAAACGATTTAATAAGCCTATCAGAGGGTGACCTTAACCCGGCTCACCAATAAAAAAGACCCATAACAACAAAAACTGAAAATTATGAAAAACTACCTGGCTGTAATTGTTACCGGCGTTGCCTTGCTCACCCTTTCTGGCTGCAAACAGGAAATCAGCAACTATGAATCTTCCTGGGAGCACCGCGCCAATCAGCTGCAACGGGAGCTGGATGCGGACAGGCCTCTGACACAAACCACTTTCTTTGGCACCCATAACTCCTACAACGCCTCCAGTTACACCACGGCACAGAGTTATCTGGATCCCAATCAGACCCACAGCCTGACCAGCCAGCTGCGCATGGATATTCGTGCACTGGAGCTGGATGTTCACAGTTTTAATGTTTATGACAACGCCACCAAAACCTGGGGCATTGATCTGCTATTGTGTCACGGCCTGGGGAACCATGTGGGCTGCAGCCCCTGGGACCGCCCCTTTGTTACGGGATTGCAGGAAATTGCCGACTGGATTGCACTACCGGAAAACCGAAACGAAGTGTTGCTGGTGTATATCGAAGATCACATCAACAGCGATCATTACCCAATGGCCATGGACGCCATAGAATCCACCATCGCACCTTATGTTTTTATGCCGGAAAACGCCGGCTGCAATCGTATTCCGGAATCCATGACCAAGAACCGGGTGCGCGACGCCGGTAAAAATATCATTCTGATTTCCGATGGCTGTAATAACAGCTCATTCAATGTGTTCGTGTATGGTGGTTTTGAGAATGGGCCATCGGGCTATCCCACCGCTGGAGTGGAAGATCTTAACGCAGCGCCTGAATGTTTGCAGGACCGCTACACACCGGAACAAATGGATTCCCTTTTTGTGCGCATGCAGGAAGACCGCACCATTCTTTCCAACCTTGTGGGCGCTGCCGGCCCGAAAGTAACACCTGAGGTGATTGCCAACATGTTGTCCTGTTCCATCAATCTGCTGGGCATGGACAAATTGCGCCCGTTCGACGGTCGGTTACGGGCAGGAATCTGGAGCTGGGCGGATGGCGAACCATCCCAAAGCCCGGAAAAGCAATGTGCACAGCACACGGCCAATGGCCGTTTTGAAGCGGCGGACTGCGGACAGACGCTACCGTTTGCCTGTCGTGACAATATCACCGGAGAGTGGTTTATTTCGGCTACCACCGGCACCTGGCAGGAAGGCTTCAATGCCTGTGCGTCAGCCAATATGGCATTCACCGTGCCCTACAGCGCCAGCGACAATCAACAGCTGACTCACTGGCAAACCACCCTGGGAATGGACAATGTCTGGCTGGGCTATGGAACCAACGGCGGCATGAACTGGCAGGCGTTTTAAAAGCCTGCCAGTATGCAGAACGAACTCAGCGGGAAGGATTAATAACAATCTTGCCTAACGACTGGCGATTAAAAAGCGCAGCAAAGGCATCACTGGCAGTATCCAGCGGATAAACCTTGTCGGGCGCTGTTTTCAGTTTTCCTGCCATGGCCCATTCAATAATCTGGGTAATCACCGGCGGCACAATCGCGGGATTGGCAAACACTTCCCCACCCCAGTTAACGCCCATAATGGAACAACGTTTCAGCAACGGCAGGTTAAAAGGAATGTTCGCTATGCCATCCACAAAGCCCACAATAAGGTAACGCCCACCTGGCGCCATTGAACGCAGCGCGGTTTCCGCCCAGCGACCACCGATAGGATCGTAAACCACGTTAACGCCTTCCGGCGCAATCGCCTTGACCTGCTTGCGCCAGTCTTCCTGTGTGTAATCCACGGTATGGTCGGCACCCAGTTCGGTGCACTTCTGACGCTTTTCTTCTGTTGCGGCACAGGCGATCACTTCAGCGCCCATGGCTTTGGCAATTTCAATGGCCGTGGATCCGGTGGTACCGGAGGCCCCCAGAATCAGCACTTTTTCTCCGGGCTGCGTGTTGGCCAGTTCTTTAAGGCCAAGCACACCGGTGGCGTAGGCAATAAAGAAGTTGGCTGCTGCTTCCAGGTCAATAGAATCCGGCAGTTTTACCAGCGAATCTCCGGGTAATACCGCTTTTTCTGCCAGGCCACCCAACAACGCGAAGGCCGCCACTTTGTCGCCGGGTTTAAGATGCTTTACCTTGTCGCCCACGGCTTCTACTTCGCCGGCAATGGAGCTGCCGGGAATAAAAGGCAACGGGGGTTTGATCTGGTATTCCCCTTTTACCAGCAGACCATCGAAATAGCCGATGCCGACACCGCCCACACGTATTTTCACTTCCGATGCGCCGGGGTCCCGCTCAGGCACATCTGAAACTGTAATCCTGGACGGATCCCCGAATTCGTTAACCTGTAATGCTCTCATAACGTTACTTTCCCAATCCCGTAAATTTTCTGATCAAGCCCTTTTTTTAATACCCTCAAGAATGGCCAGTGCAGTGGCCACCGCATAGCCAGGAAACTCTATCCTGTCCGGAGCCACCATCATAGATGTGCATATGCCATCAAAGACGCCCATAATGCCAGATGCAATGGCCCGGGGATCGGTATCCTCACGGAATTCGCCGTTGTCCACGCCCTGGCGGAGGATCGCCGTGATGTGATCCTGAAAATGGCCGTACTGAAAGTGAAACTGCTGCTTAATGGATTCTATGGTGGTGGCATGAGCAAGAAAATCCATCATCAGCTGAGCCAGTTCCCCTACTCGCTCCAGCAACTCCTGCCGTTCGGTGAGTAGTTGCACCATTTGCTCGTAGGCACTGAGTTGATCAGAGTCAGCAATAGAAATATCGCTGACATTCTGTTCAAAGAAATAGTTGAGCACGCCGATTAATAGCTCTTCCTTGCTGGCAAAGTGATGGTACACACCGCCCTTGCTCAACCCGGATGCCTTGATAAAGTCATTCATGCTGCTGGCGGCAACACCCTTTTCTTTCAGTACCGATACCGCAGCCTCAATAATCTGGCCTTTGCGCTGTTCGTTTTTGTGGTTTCTGTTTGCATTGGCTCTCATGGTCATGTCGCTTCTTGTTATTATTCAATACGGGCGTTAAATAACGGGCTGCTCAAACCACACCCGTTTTCTGTGCAGCTCAAAACGTAATTCCGAACGGGGAATCTCCTCGTCTATTTCCGGCAATTCAGTGCATCCGTTATACGTGGAGCCCGGCTCTATGATTTTATTGATGGTGACTTCGTTACGATAGGATCGTGAAATGGCGGTGCTGTAGCCTTCACGGTAAATATTGAAATAGAAATGAACCCGGTAGGTGGTGTCCCCGGCCTGGTTGTTGACGGTGTACTGAAGTATTTTCTCTTCAGGGCAGGCTGATTCGTTAATCGCCAGTGTCACACTGACCTGGTCGTAAGCCTGTTTTTGCTTCAGGTCATGCCAGTAAATTCCCAGGGCTATTGCAATGATAATGGCGGCAAAACCGGACAATATAATGGCCGCTCTTTTCGGAACGAAAAAAAACAGCACCCCTATAACAGCAATAACCAGTACCAGATATACCATGGGAGTTGTTGTTCACCTCAGCCTGTTCAAGTAGATATTCAGCCCAATAATTCCAGAATAATAACACGATAGAGCAGATACATGATTCTATTGGTATTATTTCCTATTACAATTTCTTTCACAGCATATACACTACAGAGAAAAACCACGGACCCCGGCATATCATGTCATCAGTTATACCCGGCCACCGGTCGCTGACATTCATTCTCGTTATTCTTTTCTCCGCGTTCTGGAACGCTGGCTGCAGCACGGCTCCGGTCAGGAATACTGAACCCGGGCCCTATCAAAAGGCCAACAACCAGAAAACCAAGGTGCAGAGAAGCAACGAGAGTGTGCCCCTGGCACCCCAGACCCAGAGCGAAACCGTGGCTGATATTACCCGGGATGAGCTTGGAGTGACACCACCGGCAACCCCGGTTCCCGCCAGGCCCACGCCTGACCCTGTTTCAGAAGTGCAAAAAGCAACCAAACAGAAAACCGTTGAGCGATCTGAACCAATCGCCAGACCAGCGACCAAGAAGCCACCGGCAGCCCTGCCGGATTTAACCACCCCGAAAGCCCAGGTAACTTCGAGCAGCAAGCCGAAGAAATCACCGCAGGCGACGCCAGAACCGGTACCTCAAGCACACAAACCCATCAGGCAACAACCGCTGACGGCACCCACCGAAGAACCTGCCCCCGAACCGGAAAAAGCCGTTCCCGCACCGGTTGAGCCGGAGCCCCTGACGGCAGAGATCAAGCTGGAAGATTTACCGGTAAAGGTACAGAACTGGCTGGTGGATCGCCCTCCTGCCGGTCAATCGGACTGCCTTCTCAAGACCTCGCCAATGCAAATAGAAGACGGTGCCGGTGGCACACCACTGGTTCTGGAATTCAACAAGGATTCCCTGGTGGTATCCACCCGGTCCAATATCGATTTGACCTATGAAAACTCGCAAATCACCATTGGTGAAGACGCTTATGTGTTTGAATCCCTGGATAACGAGACCAACGCCGTGATCCGCAATGAACTGCCCCGCGTGATTAACGCGCTGGATAAGGCTAGAATTGCCTCCGTGACTCTGGGCTTCTGGCCAAGCTGGCCAAAAACCACCCTCTATGAATTGCAGGTGCCGGTGGCAGGTTTTTCTCAGGCCTATCACGCCTGGCAATCCTGTAACAGATTGCTTTAACCAGTTTATTACTGCCTTACACCATAACGGGAAAACACCATGGGACTGCGTTTTAAATTCAACCTGGTTTTGCTGCTTACCTGCCTGGCAGGTATTGGCGCTGCCGGTTATTTCAGTCATCAGTTATTGCAACAACACGCCCGCGAAGAGGTGCTTGACGTTGCCCGTATCATGATGGAAAGCGCCATCGCTGTGCGGGGTTACACGGTGAATGAAATCAAACCCCTGCTGAAAGTGCAGCAAAGGCGCAGCTTTATTTCGCAAACGGTGCCCGCCTACGCCGCCAGCCAGTACGTTAAGCGCCTTCAGGAAAAACACCCGGAATACAGCTACAAAGAGGCTACGCTGAATCCGACCAATCCCGCAAACCGGGCCACGGAATGGGAAAGCGATATTGTCAGTTACTTTCGCAACCAGGATAAGGCGACAGAAATTGTCGGTGAACGGGATACCCCCACCGGTCGACACCTGTACATGGGCCGCCCCATTCGTATCACCAACCCGGAGTGCCTGTCATGCCATAGCACCCCGTCTGCCGCTCCTGCCACGCTGATCGCCACTTATGGCGACAGCAACGGATTCGGCTGGAAAGAACAGGAAGTGGTGGGTGCCCAGATTGTATCGGTTCCCATGTCGCTGCCCCTGGCCCGTGCCACCGAAACCTTTAATACTTTTATGATTACCCTGGTATCTGTTTTTGTGGTCACTGCGGTTATCCTTAACGTCATGCTACACTTCATTATTATCAAGCCCGTTCGCGCCATGTCGGCCAAGGCAGACGAAATCAGCATGGGCAACCTGGATGTGGACGAACTGAGCGTATCCGGTAAAGACGAAATTTCATCACTGGGTCGTTCCTTCAACCGCATGCACCGCAGCCTGAATAATGCGGTGAAAATGCTTGATGAAACCATGGATGATTAACCCCCTCAAGAGAATCAATGACAGAAGCACCTTCAATTCCTGAGCAGATTGCCAAGTACCGCATTGAGAAAATCCTTGGCCAGGGCGCCATGGGCGTGGTTTACAAAGGTTCCGATATCCAGATCGAACGACCGGTAGCCGTGAAGGTGCTCCACGAACACCTGCGCCAGGGAGACCAGAGTAAAGAACTGGAAAACCGGTTTCTGCAAGAAGCCAAGGCAGCGGCCCGCTGCCTGCACCCCAATATCGTTACCATCTTTGATTTTGGCACCCACGAAGGCAACCACTTTATTGTGATGGAATACGTGGAAGGCATAGAACTGAAAGCCCACCTGAAGGGTGACACCCCTATTTCCCTTGCCTCTGCCGCCGATATTACCATTCAGGTGCTGGAAGCCCTCCATCATGCCCATAACAAGGGCATTGTTCATCGCGATATCAAGCCCGCCAATATCATTTTGCTGGAAGACGGCACCGTCAAGGTTTCTGACTTTGGTGTAGCACGACTGGACACATCAGACCTGACCCACACCGGCTTTATGATCGGTACCCCCAATTACATGTCTCCGGAAGGATTACAGGGTGAACAGGTGGACCAGCGATCGGACCTGTACAGTGTCGGTGTCCTGTTCTACGAATTGCTGACCCGGCGACGCCCGCTGAAAGGTGTCTCGCTGGATGAATCCATCGAACAGCTGGACATGGTGCCACATCTTTCCGTACAGAATATCCAGTCCATCAAACCCATTCTGATGCGGGCCCTGCAGCCTTTGTCGGACGTGCGTTTTCAGAGCGCGGCGGAGTTTATCAAACGCCTGCGCACCATCGATGATCTGGATCTGACGGAGGCTGAAACCGCGTTTTTCCCCACTCCGGCAAAGAATTCCGACACCACGATTTTTCAGGCCACCCAACGCCGGCCCGACAGCCCGTCGGTCAGCCAGTGGAATGACGAACTGCTGACATCCCTCGAACGATCCCTGGCCCAGTTTGTCGGCCCCATGGCCCGGGTGCTGGTAAAGAAAAACTCTACCCAGAGCACCTCGCTGGAAGAGCTGTCCGCCCGGCTGGCAGAACACATTCCCAACCAGGCTGAGCGCCAGCAGTTTTTGCAGCGCCTGGAACGCACCGGAATTTCAGCCATTTCCCAGACAGCCGCCTCGCAGCGCACCCAGGGTCAGGGTTCACAGGGCCAGCCCGCCCAGGGCTCGGCAGCAGCGATTCCGTTAGCCATCAGCGACGGGGAACTGCGGAAAATCACCAGTATTATGGCCTTTTTTGTTGGCCCCCTGGCCTCGCGCCTGGTGAAGCAAACCAGAAAAAAAGCCAGTGATTACAATGAATTAATCAGTCAGCTGGCCATGCACATACCGGATCCCGCGGAACAGCAGGATTTTCTGGCCAGAGTACGCCAGCTGCGGAGCTGAACCGGGTTTCTAGACTGATTCGTTATATAGTCTGGTTAACAGGCAACCTTGTTCACTTAGGGTCTATACTTTACAGACGACCATCATCTATGGATGTGTATCTGAGTGAGACAGCTCCTCCCTACAAAACCGATTGCCATATTGCCCTGGCTGATCGTTACGGTTTTTTGCGCGCTATCTTTTAACGCAGGCGCTGCAGTCGTTCCGCTTTCTGATGCAACAGCGACTGGATCACTGGGCCACCAGATTGATCTGATCGAAGATTCCGATGGCAGTCTGTCCATAGAACAAATCAAGAGCGGCGATCTGGATTATCAGTGGATCAGCAATGATGTGGATACACCCAATTTCGGATACACCGATTCCACCTTCTGGTACCGCCTGAAACTGGTTAATGACACCGGAGAGGACACCCGCCGCATTCTTGCGGTGGGTTACCCCCTGTTGGATGTTATTGATTTTTACGTGGTGAACGAACAAAACCAGGTCATAAAGACGGTTCACACCGGCGATTCCCGCCCCATGTCTTCCCGTGATTTCGATCACCGGGACTTTCTGTTTGAACTCAATCTGCCCACAAACGCTGAGCGTACCCTGTATTTGCGGGTGTTTACCGAAGGCGCCCAGCAATTGCCACTGGAGTTGTGGAAGGAGCGCGACTTTTTTATACAGGACCAGGGCATTATGGTGACCAAAGCCATCTACTTTGGTGTTATGGGCATTATGGTGCTGTTTAACCTGTTTATTTATTTTTCGCTGCGCGAGCGGAGTTACATTTACTACATTGGATTTATTTTCAGTTTTGTCTTTACCCAGGCCGCCATGACGGGCTTTGCCCAGCAGTTTGTGTGGCCTGATCTGCCTTCACTGAACCAGATCAGTATTCTGTTTTTCGTGCCCGCCACCATGTTGTTTGCGTCCTTGTTCAGTATGGAATTTCTGGATTTGAAGAACCGCCTGCCGGTATTTAACAAATTCCTGGTATTCACCGTTATTTTTAACAGCATCAGCTGTGTACTCTCGATATTCCTGCCGTACTCGGTTTCCACAAAGCTTTCCGTTGCGCTGGTGTTTCCGGAAAGCCTGGCGTTTCTGGTGTTAGGCCCCATTCTCTGGCGACGAGGCGTCAAGGACGCCCGCTTCTATACCCTGGCCTGGTTTACATTGGTCGTAGGCACGGCCATGGTGTCCCTCAACAAGTTCGGACTTATCCCGCGCAATGTTATTACCGAAAACGGCCTTGTTATAGGTTCTGCGCTGGAGGCATTGCTGCTTTCCCTGGCGCTGGCGGACCGCTTCAACCGCGAACGGGAACAACGTTATCTGGCACAGAAAGACATGTTTGAAGAAGCCAAGGAACGGCAACGGATTGAAGAACAGATGATGCATCACTCCTTACACTCCCCGATTACGGGGCTGCCGAACCGGGTGATGCTGGCACGCAAACTGGATGAGATTATTGAACGCTATGATGACGACGAATTTTCTTTCGCTGTGGTACTGGTTCATCTGAAGCGCTTTCATGAAATTAATAAAACCCTGGGCCATCAGAACGCAGACGAATTACTGAAGCTTATGTCTGAACGCCTTACCCGCCAGGCCCGGGAGCTGACCCAGATTATTACCCTGAACAATGCCGACGATGGTGAGGAACACGTGGCAAACGTGGAAGGGGTTACCTTTGCCCTGCTCTTGCGCGCGATCAACCGGGATGCAGCCCAGATGTCGGTGGAAACCCTGTGCCGGCAGATCATTGAACCGGTGGATTACAAAGGGATGTCGCTGGACGTGGGCGCATCCACCGGTGTGGCCTTTTTCCCGGAACATGGCAAAACCTCCAACAGTCTGCTGCGCCATGCCCACATCGCCATTGATATGGCCGAGAAAAACGAATATCAGATTGCCATTTACTCCAAGGACATGAACCCCTACAGTGCTCGGCGACTGACACTGATGGGTGAGTTGCGTAAAGCCATCGATGAAAGCACTCTGGAACTTTATTTCCAACCACAGATTAATCTGTTTGATAACAGCCTGCACGGTGTGGAAGCCCTGATTCGCTGGAATCACCCTGTTCACGGTTTTATACCACCGGATGAGTTTATCCCGATGGCGGAGCAAACCGGTATTATCAAGAGCCTGACCCAATGGGTGCTCAATCAGGCCCTGGAATTCGCCACAGAAATGCACGATGCGGGTAACCGGATGGTGGTTTCAGTGAATATTTCTGCCATGAACCTGCAGGAAAAACGCTTTGATCTGTCTGTGAAAGAATCACTGGAACGTTACCGGGTACCAGCGGAATACCTGATGCTGGAAGTCACCGAAACTTCGGTAATGCAGGACACAACCCGCTGCTTTAACATGCTCAAGCGTTTGCATGATCTGGGTATTCAGATGTCGGTGGACGATTTTGGTACCGGTCACTCCAGCCTGGCCTATATTAAAAAGCTGCCGGTGCAGGAAATCAAAATCGACCGTTCTTTTGTGATGGATATGGACAAGAATGCCGATGATGAAGTGATTGTTAAAACCACCATCAATATGTGCCACTCCCTGAATTACAAGGTGGTTGCAGAAGGCGTGGAAAACCTGGAGATCTGTGGCACGCTGAAGCGTATGGGGTGTGACTATATTCAGGGCTATTACATCAGCCGGCCATTAAGTAAAGCCGACTTCCGGCAGTGGCTCTCCGAGGAATCCTGGGAGCCACTGCTCAATGTCAGCTGAGAACTATCTTACCGGCTGACGCATGGTGACAAACTCTTCGGCAGATGTGGGGTGAACACCTATCGTCTGGTCGAACATCGCTTTGGTAGCACCGGCTTTAAGCGCTATCGCGATCCCCTGAATAATCTCCCCTGCTTCAGGCCCCACCATATGGGCACCAATCACCTTGTCGGTACTCTTCTGCACCACCAGTTTCATAAAGGTACGCTCATCGGAGCCACCCAGTGAATACTTCATGGGTTTGAAGTCCGTTTCATAGATAGTCAGATCATCGCCATAGGTTTCCCTGGCCGCATCCTCACTCAATCCCACCGTACCAATGGACGGCTGCGAAAAGACCGCAGAGGGAATATTCTCGTAGGAAACATCATAGGAATTGCTGTTATACAGGCGGTTGGCAACACACATGCCCTCCGCCAGTGCAACCGGTGTCAGGGCAACCCGGTTGATCACATCGCCGATTGCATGAATGTGTTCAACGCTGGTTTGATAATGCTCATTCACCTTGATAGCACCGCCGGCATCGGTGGCCACATTCACCGCTTCAAGATTAAGCCCGTCGGTGAGCGGCTTGCGGCCCGTGGCGTAGATTACTTTACCGGTGTTTAAGGTGGTTCCATTATTGAGTGTAACCCGGTAGCCTTCTTCTGTTTTTTCTATGGCTTCCACATCCGTATTAAAGCGCAACCGTATACCCTTTTTCTCCAGTTCTTTTTTCAGGAACAGACGCACAGAATTATCGAATCCCCGCAGGAACAGGTCACGCCGGTAGACCAGCGTGGTATCCACACCCAGGCCATTCAGAATACCGGCGAACTCCACAGCGATATAGCCGCCGCCGACAATCATGGCTTTTTTCGGCAGATTATCCAGATAGAAAAAAGCGTTGGAATCAATGGCATGCTCATTGCCGGGAAACTCGGGAATAAATGGCCAGCCACCAGTGGCTATCAGTATGTGCTCTGCTGTGTAGGCTTTGCCGTTTACCTCTACCGTGTGAGCATCCTTGAAACTGGCGCTGCCCAATAAAATCTGCACGCCGGCATTTTTCAGAATGCCTTCATAAACCCGGTTCAGGCGCTCAATTTCCTGGGTTTTATTATCACGCAAGGTTTCCCAGGAAAAACCGGGTTCTTCCAGCTGCCAGCCGAAGTTACCGGCCACTTCAAAATCATCGGAAAAGTGGGAACCATAAACAAACAGCTTTTTAGGCACACAGCCGACGTTAACACAGGTGCCCCCCAGATACCGGCTTTCGGCTACTGCCACCCGGGCGCCAAAATTAGCCGCCATTCGCGCAGCACGCACCCCACCGGACCCGGCACCTATTACAAAAAAATCAAAATCATATGCCACAACTCACCTCGGCTTGCCTGTCGTTCAGTCTTTGTTAGATTGTCGTTTCGGAAAAAGTTCGCCCAGATTAACAATATTGCCGCCATCCACCACCATGCTGACATGATCCCGTTGCAGCTCCCGCGGACTGGCTACGCCACAGGAATGGGCAATGACGGTGACTTCTTTCTCCATATTCTTCTGGAAATGATGGACACGTTTCGCTTTATCTTCGGGCACCAGCCCCCGCTGCAGACGGTGGTTCTGCGTGGCAACGCCCGTGGGACAGGTATTTTTATTGCACTGCAGGGACTGAATGCAGCCCAGCGAAAACATAAATCCACGGGCACTGACACAATAATCCGCACCGAAAGCCATGGCCGCCGCCACCTGTGAAGCATTGATCAGCTTGCCGGAAGCCACCACTCTGATGCGATCACGCAGTCCGTAGTCATAAAGCTTGTCCACCAGCAATGGCAGACTTTGCCGCAGCGGCAGGCCGACATTGTCCATCAGCGGCAGCGGTGCGGCGCCGGTGCCGCCATCACCACCATCCAGCGTCATAAAATCCGGGGCTGTTTCCATTCCGCGACTGAGAATCACCTGAAAAAAATCATCCAGCCAGCGGGCATCCCCCATCACAAACTTCATACCCACAGGCTTGTTTGTGACTGAGCGGATGTCATTGATCATATCGAGAAGGGATTCGGGGCTGTCGATCTCGGGGTGCCGGTTGGGGCTGATAGAGGCCTTGTGCGCCGAAATACCGCGAATCATGGCAATTTCATCGGTAACCTTAATGGCCGGGAGAATGCCGCCTTTACCGGGTTTGGCGCCCTGACTGAGCTTCAGCTCGAACATCTTTACCTGATCCCGTTCTGCCAGGGATTTCAGCTTGTCCTTGTCCAGCCTTCCGTCGTTGCCACGTACACCGTATTTGGCTGTGCCAATCTGAAACACGATATCCGCGCCGCCTTCGATATGGTATGGCGATAAACCGCCCTCGCCGGTATTCATCCAGCAACCCGCCTGCTTTGCGCCTTTGGACAGCGCCAGTACCGCATTTTTTGAAATAGCGCCAAAGCTCATACCCGAAATATTATAAAAGCAGTTGGGCGTATAAGGGTTGGCACAATAAGGGCCGATGCTTAGCTTTTCAACCTGGTCGCCATTTTCCAATGCAGGAAATGCGCTGTTAAGAAAGATATAACTCCCCGGCTTGGTCAGATCCATGGAACTGCCGAACGCCACGGTATTATCCAGGTTTTTAGCGGCCCGATACGCCCAGCTCCTTTGCGCCCGGTTAAAAGGCAATTCTTCACGATCCAGTGCAAAGAAATATTGCCGTAGAAACTCACCCACCGATTCCAGCCAGTAACGAAACCGCCCGACAAAAGGAAAGTTTCTTAATATCGCATGGCTCTTCTGGGAATTGTCCATGATGGCGATAAAAGCCACCACTGTCAGCGCCAGCAGAACCACACCCAGCACGATGGCAGAGATAATGTCACTTAATCCGGAAATCCAGCTCATGAAAGCAACCTGTAAAAATTGAATTGAACCGCAGCCATATTAGCAATAAAAAAAGCCGGCGCAATGGCCGGCTTTGGATGTTCTGCAGAGCAATGTTCTGTAGCGCAATATTCTTAAGCTACATATTGAGAATTTCTATCTCTACCCGGCGGTTTAATGCGCGCCCCTCCGGGGTGTCGTTAGCTGCCACCGGATAACGCTCTCCATAACCATAGGCAGACATTCTGCCCCGCGCTACACCCTTGGCCACGAAATACTGCATGACGCTGTCAGCACGTTTTTCGGACAGAGTCTGGTTATAACTGTCACTGCCCTGGCTGTCGGTGTGACCGGAAACCTTGATACGGGTTTTTTCAAACTCCTTGAACACCATGGCCACGGCATCCAGCACCTCATAAAAAGAAGGCAGGATCGCGTACTGATTGGTGGGGAATGAAATATTGCCGGGCATATTCAGGATAATGCCTTCGGGTGTACGGGTAACGGATACCCCGGTATTTTGCAGCTTCTGCTTCAGGATCTGTTCCTGACGATCAAAGTAATAGCCGGTACCACCGCCCACTGCGGCCCCGATCAACGCGCCTTTTTTTCGGTCTTTCTTGCTGGAGACCGCGGCGCCGACGACGGCACCTGCCACCGCACCAATGGCGGTTTTGCTTACTTTTTGTTCCCCGGTGTAGGGATCGGTGGTGCATCCGGCAGTGGCCAGAGTAAGCATCATTGCTAATGCAGTGGGAGCCAGCATTGATTTCATCGGCTTTATTCTCCTTGATCCTTGAGTTTCGCTGATTTTGATTTGGAAAAGTATAGTGGTTTTTAGTTCCGAAATAACAACGGAAATCACTATTTTACAATGATTAAAATTCACCCATAAAAAAACGGGCCGAAGCCCGTTTCAGGAATAATCACCGCTGCAACAGCAATTAGAGTGCTGCGCTAGTTGGCTTGATTGGCACGCCGATCCCCTTTGCGCCGATCTAAGGCGGGATTCAGGTATGTCGGTGCCTTGGTTTTCCTTCTCCGTTCACGCTGACGCTCTTCAAGAAGGTCTTCGATTTTGTCTACTACTTCAGTTGGTTTTTTCTGCTCGTTCATCGATACAACCTCTACCATCTTCGACTACTGATCACTCAATTCCAGTCACTACGCTGACTAACGAATCGTAAAATCAGTATAGAAGCGATTCGGCAAATTCCCAGAAAACTCCTTATGCCAGTTACAATTAAACACAAATCGAGACATTGGTTACCAGAACGTCAACTCGTTGACACATCAGCTCACTAGCAACTGCTCATGCCTCTTTAAGCAGTTGCTAGTGAGCTTTCAATAGATGTACCATGGTACCAATATCAATCAAATTATATTCAAATAACAAGAATGACAACACCATGAGCGAAACCATATTAGTTACCGGTGCCGGCGGGTTCGTTGGCTTTGCCACCGTTAAGTCGCTGCTCCGGCAGGGGCACCGGGTGCGGGCTTTCGAGCTGACCGGCAGCCCGTATCTTAAAGACCTGTACGATCTGGCCAGCGGATCTGACAGGCTGACGGTGATTGAAGGGGATATCACCAACCTGCGGGATGTGCGCCGCGCCATTGGCGACGCCACTCTGATGATTCACAGTGCGGCCTTGTTGAATTCCATTGCCAGCCGGGACGTATTCGAAGCGGTTAACGTAGAAGGCGCCAAAAACGCCATGCAGGCTGCCTGCGAAAACCAGATCCGCCGCTTCCTGCTGGTTTCCACTTCTGACGTGTTTGGCATACCGGATGCGGGGGAAACCATCACTGAAACCACGCCGTACCGGAGTTGGCAGGAACCCTACGCAGACACCAAGATCAAAGCCTGCCAGGCCCTGAAAACCTTTAACCGGGAACAGGGACTGAACTACACCATCATTTATCCGGGGTGGGTTTACGGCCCCGGGGACCGGCAGTTTTTTCCCGCTATTACCGAGATGCTCCGCGACAAGCATGTGTTTCTGTGGCATCGGGATGCGCCTTATGCCGTGGACTTTATCTTTATCGACGACCTGGTATCCGCCATTACCAACGCGCTGCTGAACCCGGCCGCTGAGAACGAGGATTTCCTGATTCTGGATGATGAAGCCGGCTATACACCGGAAATGATTTTCCGCTGGATGGCGGATTATCTGGGGCTGGAAATCCGCATGCACAAACTGCCCTATTCCCTGATGATGACCATTGCCAGGGCGAGCCAGTGGCTGACCCGCAAGGGCATTACCAAAAAACACCTGTTGAGCACTACCGATGTTAAAGCCTTTGGCAATGATTTTCGTTTCAGCGCTGCCAAAGCCCGTGACCTTCTTGGCTGGAAGCCACAGGTACGGGAAACAGAGGGTTTTGAACGCTACTTTCAATGGGCCGGTATCAAACCCGATACTGCTAAACCTGGTACCAGACCACTACAATCCGGCCACAACGAGTCCTGCTAACATGCTATGATGTCGCCTGTTTTGTGCAGGCAAACATAGGACGCACGATGTTACAGGGCATTATTACACTGGTTGCACTTCAGTTAGTGGGCGAAATGCTGTCTCACTATCTGGACATCCCCATTCCCGGCGCCATTATCGGTATGGTGCTGTTACTGGTTTACCTGATGATCCGGGGCTATGTCTCGCAGCCCTTGTCAGAGACCTCACAAAAACTGTTCCCGTATCTTCCGCTTTTGCTGATTCCCGCCAGCGTGGGCGTTATTCAGTATGGCAAACTGCTTGAGGAAGAAGGCCTGGCAGTGCTGGCGGCTTTGGTGCTCAGCCTGATCCTGTCTTTTATTGCGACACCCTATCTGTTCAGGGGCCTGGTGGCCCTGTTCCGGCCTACAGATTCGAAGTAACTTCCATGCTGCAACCGCTCACTCATCATCCCCTGTTTGGTTTACTGCTGACGTTACTGGCCTTTCGGGCCGGTCAGATCCTCTATCAGAAAACCAATCACAACCCCTTTGCCCAACCCGTTGTAGTGGGTATGACCCTGGTGATCGTGATCCTGATTGTGATCGGATTACCGTATCAGGTGTATTTCGACAGCGCCTACCTGCTTCATATATTGCTGGGCCCGGTGACGGTTGCTCTGGCCATTCCCCTGTACCAGAACCTGAAACGCATTCGCTCCTTGCTATTGCCGATACTGGGCACGTTGCTGCTGGGCAGCCTACTGACCGTGGGTGCCTGCCTGCTGATTGCCTGGGTGCTGGGTGCTTCAGAAACCACCCTGATGGCCATGACGACCAAATCCATTACCACACCCATTGCCATGGCAGTGGCGGAGAAAATCGGTGCGACAGCGGCGCTGGCGGCGCCCTTTGTGATGTTTACCGGGGTGCTGGGCGCAGTGATCGGCCCCATCATTCTGGACAAGCTCAATATAAAGGATGATAGCGTGAAGGGAGTGTCGCTGGGGTTAACGTCTCATGCGGTAGGCACTGCACGTGCGCTTGAAATCAGTGAGGAGTGCGGCGCTTTTGCGGCCCTGTCCATGGGCCTTACCGGCATCCTGACGGCAATTATTCTGCCATTTCTGGTGTAGTTGGCTGGTGTACTTACGGAGAGAGCTTCTGATCAACGGTCCCGGCTGGGCTGGTATTTTTCCCTGAGCTTTTCCCTGTTGTCCTTTTTCTCGGGTTCCGGCTCTACATATTTGGATGCTTCGAACTGACCGTTGCGGATGGCAAACACCCTTGTTGCCTGCCCCTCACCGCTCACCAGCCGGGTCGCGTTGAAACTGCCTTCGATTACCCCCTTGGAATCAGAGGTAATCTCCAACGTCATACGCTCCCCTTCTTTCAGGCCGATGGCTTCATTCTTGCCTATGGCAGCAAGGAACTTGCCTTCTGGTAATTCATAGGTGCCCGGGCCCGTATAATCATCAATCACAAAGGTAACCGTCTGCCCCGGGGTTTGACTGCGAATACGCAGCTGGGTAGCGAGCATGGCTTCAATGGTATCCCAGTACACTTCCTCATGGGTGAGCCAACGCCTTTGTTTGGTGTAGTGATCTTCAAAAACAAAACCGATACCACCATCAAATTCATAGGTGGGCTGGTTCTTTTCAAAATAGGCGACCGCCCTTTCGAGCATTTTCGGATTCATAATACGGCGGCCACGATCAAACAGGCATACGGATACGTCTCCGTTGCGGGGAGCACATTCGCCCACGCCGTGTTTTTCGCCTTTGGAAAAAGTTCCGGTATAGGAATCACCGTTGGATTCCACCTGGGTGCCCCGCCCATGGGGCTTGTTGAAAGCATAATCACCGATATAACGCTGGCCGCTTTTGGACACATACATACCGCGTCCATGACGCTTGCCCAGTTTCCAGTCACCTTCGTAACGGGAGCCGCTGCGGTACTGCAGCACCCCTTTGCCATGCCGCAAACCATTGGCCCAGCGACCTTCATACACATTGCCGTTCTTGTATTGCATGGCACCCTGACCGTGAGGCTTGCCCTTGCGCCACAGGCCTCGGTAGACGTCGCCGTTTACGTAGTAATACACACCCTGGCCATGAAACACGCCATTCTCAAAGGTGCCTACATACTCATCACCGCTTTTGGAAATATAACGGCCCTGGCCATGGGGCTCGTCGCGATAGTTCCATCGACCGGTATAGGTGGCACCGTCTTTAAGGTTGTAGGTAATCTCAGGGTCGCGAAGCTGCTTGCGTTGCTTTGCTTGAGGCGCAGAGCTGGAAGACGCAGCCGTGTTCTGTGTATCTTCAGCTATCGGTGACACAGAAATACTCTGGGATTTGATGGTGCCACTGGACGCGACACTCATGTTCGCTTCCCTGGTGGCATCCAGGGTCGTTTCGCTGGCCAGCGCCGTGCCGGAGAAAACCGAGAAAGAGAAAACTGCTGAAGTCAGAAAGACCAGATCATTTGGCTTGAGCATAGTATTCCGTAATCCGAAGTCCCAAGCGCGCCATTATAGACACGGCTCAGATTTTTGTTTAATTATTTAGTTTATCTTGTTGTTTTTATTAGTATTGGGTCGCATAAACGAAAGATTTATAGCGCACTAAGTACAAAATTTAACCGCAACGATTGGATTATGCAACCTTTAGGTCTATCGAATTCGTTTAGCCGTACGATTAATTTACACCGGCGGATTCTGACCAGGCTTCCAGTTAAAGTCCACGTTATAGCGTTTCATAAAGCCACCGATACTGATGATAACTCTCGCCATGGCGATAAAGGAATCCGGTATCTTGACCCGGTCCTTGCGCAGCTTTTCCAGTATCTCAGTGAGCCGGTCGGATACGCTTTTCTCACGACGATTATCAGAAACAAAATACGCGGAAATTTCCGAGAAGATTTCCTGCCGTTCACACTGGAAACCGGCACCCACAAACAACTCCCCCAACTGGCTGAGATCATCAGACATCAGTGCCATGAGCAAGGCGCCGTAGTGACCCGCTTCTTCCCGGGTCAGTGTGGCGAGTGCGCCGTAATCCAGGATGGCAACAGATTCATCCTCACACACCAGGAAATTTCCGGGATGAGGATCCGCATGGTAAATACCAAACTGGGTTACCTGCTGAATAAAGCTGTAGAGTAATTTGGTGAGTATGGCCGACGCCCTGTCCGGATTTTTTTCAATGTATTCCGTCATCCGTATACCGTCGATCCATTCAGTGACGAGAATCTTTTCATCACTCAACTGCCCATACAGATCAGGAATACGGATTCCCGGGACATGGGGGTGTTCGCTGAACACACTGAGGTTTTTTGCTTCGGTGCGAAAATCCAGCTCTTCCAGCGTCAGCTCAATCAGCTGATCAATGACCTGTTTGAGATCCACTTCTTTAATCAGCGGTGATAACACGCCGGCCAGCGAACGGAACACCAGCGAATCCTGTTCGAACAGTTCTTTCACCTGAGGTAACTGGAATTTTACCGCCACTTCGGTGCCGTCTTGCAGGGTGGCTTTATGCACTTGTGCGACCGATGCGGTTGCCTTGGGCACCACGTTGAATGCGATAAAATTTCTGTCCCAGTCTTCTCCCCAGCTTTCCAGAATCATGGCATGCAGGCTTTCGAAACTGACTGGCTTGGCGTTGTTCTGCAGTGTTTGCAATTCGATGATGTATTCAATGGGGAGGATGTCGGGGCGGCAGCTCAGAAACTGTCCAAACTTGACCCAGATGGCGCCGTTGCCCTTGCAGAGTTCCGAGATTTTTTTTGCGGCTTTTTCGTGGGCCTCGATCAGCAGCTTTTCAGCATCCTGCCTGGGAAGAATCCTGGCCCGCTTGCGATGTTTGCGATAGATCTGCTCAATGGCCATGGCGGTTTTTGTGACACCGATATAGCGTTCACGGCCATCGACAATAAGCGTTTTTGCGATAGAAAAATTGGTCTTGAAGGCTTCCAGCGTGCTCATTAAATACTGCTAGCCCCCTGTTAATGATTGAGCTGGTGCATGGCTTGGGCACTATAACCAAAGGCCCGGGGGATGACTATGTCTTTTTGGGGCAAGTTGTAAGCATATCTTTCCCTGCTGTTTCCCTGCTTGGGACACGCTTACTCTTTAAAAAGGCAGTCATCCACCAGTTTGTCTACGGCTTCCAGGAATTTGTTGGTGGGATCAATCAGCTCAAAGCCGGTATCGTAAAAATCCTGATTGGCATCGTTCTGACACCAGCGACTTTCCGCTTCGAACTCCACTTCACGGCTACCGGAGATGGTTTCCGGTAAAACCATTTTCAAATGAAAACGTTTATTGGTTTCTATTGGCTTGTCGCTTACCAGCATGATACCGCGGGTACTGATATCCACCAGATTACCTATCATCTGATCATCCTGCTTGCTGAAGACACGCAAGTAGTAAATCAGATGGCGGCGGGCAACTTTTCGCTGGTTGGTGGCGCTTTCTGTATCCATAGAGGCTCCGGAATGTATTCTCTATTAACTATAGAACATCCTGAAACCCTGTCTAAGGAATTCAATATTGCCAATCACCAAGGCTCGACTAGTTCACCCATTGCCCAAGCACATCCACCTCAAACAGGGTGCCGTCCATACTGAGCACGACGCCTTTATCGGTGATCTCGCGCACTTGTATCGTGTCGTTGAGGTACTGGCCTTCTTTGAGGCGCCGACCATTGATGATGATGCTGCGAAATCTGGGTTCGCTGGAGTACATATGAGAGGAAAAGCTCATATCCGGCACCCGTTGCTGTACGTCCATCGGCAGTTCCTGCAGTTGCGGCAGGTAGGAAGTACGGGGGCCACCGCTGGGCCGTATCACTTCAGGCTCGGGTTCCGGAGCAGGCACTGTCTGGCTGCGTGGGCGGATAATTTCCGGTTCCGGTTGAGGATCGCTGGCCAGGCGCTGATTGCCTGGTTCTGCAGTCACCGACGCGGTTTTTGCTGGTTCCTTAACCGGTGTTTTCGACGGTTCCCGGGGTTTAATCGTCGGAGGGATGGCTGGAGCCACTGTGACGGTATCAGCTGCCTGGCGGGCGGTCGCGCTCATCGCGGGTGTAGCACGATCGCCACTCTGCCGGGCCTGTTCGGACCCGGATTCAGAGGTTTTCCAGGGCGCCCAAACCACCAATATCACCAGATTAACGGCAATAAGCGCGACGGCAACTGCGGGCCAGAGCCAGGTTTTATTGCCCTCTTCTCCGGAATTCGCCTCAAAGCGGTTGATTTCAGGCACTTCTCCCCGGCGCCGCTCCTGTTCGGATTTTTTCAGTGCCTCCAGGATATAAGACATGCCTACAGCCTCTCCTGCCCGGAATTGACCAGCAATGGAATTTCGGTATCCGTGTATTTGGAGAGCTGAATCAGGGTGTTAATACCGACGATTCCGTCGGCTTGCTCACCCACATCCCGCTGGAATTTTTTTACTCGCTCCACTAGGGAGTCGTCATAATAGGAGCGGCCTGGTACAGGATCGGGAACGCCTTCGTAGCGGTCCAGCTGCATGCTGACCCATTTGGTCATGGGGCCAATGGTGCCTGGCTGCAGAGGGCCTTTGTAGTCCGGCGGCACTTTCCACAGCATAACAAAGTGGCCACGCCAGATTTGATCAATTTCATCGATCGGGATATCGAGCTGATTCTCCCCCACGATAAAACTGGCGGCATCGTCGCCGATTGTGCGGAGAAAGGCGTAGTATTTCTCGCCATTTTCAGAAAAGAAGGTCAGCACCGCCGGAAGCCCCATGTGCCGCAAAGACCCCAGGCTTCCTATCTTGTTGAGGCAGGCCAGCTCGTAACGCTGGGCATGTTTGCAGGCCAGTCCGTCCCGGGCCACGTCATAATCAACGCCCCAGGAGGCCAGCAGGGCCGAATAGGCCTCTTCTTCCGAAAGGTCCTCACTGAAATGTTCGAACAGCTCATCCACCTTGAAGCCGGCGGGCGGTATTGCCGCATTAGTCTGCTCTGACTCCACCTGAACAAGGTCTTCTGACGGCCCGGCGGCGGTCGCCAACCCGTTCACTGACTCTTCCAGCTCAGCGGCCGGTTCCGGTTTTTTCTGGCTGGCCAGGGTGCCGGTTGTCGGCTTGCTGTCGCTGAAGGATTTTGGTGGCGGAGGCGGTAGTCCTGCCGGGGGGCGGCTGATTGCCTCCGGCGCTGCCGGTTCAGCAGAGGATACCTGTACCTGCTGCTGGCCAATCAGGGAAGCACTGAACCAGACGCCAATGCCGGCGCTGAGTCCACAGATCATGGCCAGGCCAACGGCACCGGCAATCTTTTCTTTGGGCAGACGCTTCCACCAGTCACGAAACTCCACATCCACCAGCTGATGCTTGCCCAGCACTTCTTCGGCAGCACTTTTCAGTGTCCGGGTATCCACAAAACGCTGGGATTTGGTGTAAGCCCCCAGCATAGCGCGATCACATACCAGATTGATGATCCGCGGGATGCCCTTGGTGACCTGATAAAGCGATTTCAGGGTTTTACGGGGGAAAATCGCCCGTGGGTCTGCTGCGCCCGCCACTGCCAGGCGGTGCATGATATAAGGCTCCACTTCCTCCAGCTTCAGGGCATCCAGGTGGAAGCGCGCTGTAACCCGCTGGGCCAGCTGGCGCAGTTCCTTGCGCTGGAACATTTCCTGAAGCTCGGGCTGCCCCAGCAATACAATTTGCAGCAGCTTCTTTTCGTGGGTTTCCAGGTTGGTGAGCAGGCGCAACTGTTCCAGTACTTCCGGGGCCAGGTTCTGGGCTTCGTCGATAATCAGAACCGTGTGCCGCCCCTTGGCGTGGGAGCTGAGCAGGCGCTCATTGATAAAATCCACGTAATCCTTGATGGTCATGCTGTCGCCGATGTAGGCAATGGACAGTTCATCACAGATGGTGGCGAGCAGCTCATCAGAACTGAGCTTGGGATTCAGAATAAAGGCGACGTCGGTGTTTTCCGGAATCTGCTCCAGAAAACAACGGCAGATGGTGGTTTTACCGGTTCCGACTTCGCCGGTCAGCAGCACAAAGCCGCCTTCGCGGCCCACGCCATAAACAAGATGAGCAAGCGCTTCGTTGTGCTGCTTGCTCATGTAGAGGTAATGGGGATTGGGCGCTATGGAAAACGGCGTTTCCTTCAGCCCGAAAAAGGATTCGTACATATAAGCGCTGCTGACCTAGTTCTTCAATACGATTTTGGCGCTGACGATTCCCGGATCATTTTCTGCGTCCAGTGACACGCTGGCGACAGTGATTCCGTTCTGGGATTCCAGTTGATGCAGCCAGCGCACCATATTGTTGAAGGACTCATCTTCCAGCCAGACACGCAGTTTGTCTTTACCCTCGGGCTCATAGCGCTGCAGCGTTATCTGAAATCGGCTGGCCGCGCTGTTGACATCACCCAGAATGTTCTGGCTTCTGCCACTGCTGCCCCCTGCTCCAGATTTGGCCGCTGCCAGAGCCTGCTCTTCGTTGGCCTGCATCCATAACAATAATGACTGTTTGGCTTCCAGCTTTTTGCTGGCCGAAGATACGCTACTCTGGGCCGGGAACATCAGCACCAGATACACCAGCGCAATAATCAGAACAACACCCAGCGCGGTAATCAGGTTCTGCTCCCGGGGCGCGAGGCCATAATAGGCACGCTTTACTTCCCGCAGCTTGTCATTCAGCCCACCGAATGCATTGGATTCACTCATCAGCCGGCACTCCTGATATTCATACGCGCTTTCATCTGATCACCGTCCTGGCTGGCCCGCGCGATTTCCACCGCCAGCGACATGGATTCCAGTTTGGCCTTGAGGGCATCCAGATCGGTAAAGCCACCGGCCAGAAAATCGATCTTCAGATCCCCCTGGGTTTCGTCATAGGTAATTCGCAATGGACTCAACCGTGGTTTGTCCGCGCCGCGGTTCATTTCGTTAAGCTTCTCGCCCACCATGGCCAGCAGGGTAAGAAAACCCTCGCTGCCGCCCTGACTGGCGGCGTTTTCCAGCTTGTCGGTCATCTGCTTGCGGATATCCACTATGCGGCGGTCCTGCGGAAAATAGCGTTTGTAGAGGGCTTCCGCCTGGTTGGCAACCTGGTCGGTTTTTTCTTCCAGCTTCCAGGCATGGGTATACTGGAAACCTACAAACAGAGCGACAAAAACCCCGGCCAGGGCTGTCATTGGCTTCCATTTAATCAACGATGGACGCCGTTTGGAAATGGGTTTGTACGAGCCCTGTAACAGGTTGATGGGCTCAGAAGCAAGATTGGGCAGTACCGATTCACACAGGTAACTGAAGCTGGTCTGCTCGATGTGCTCAATCTCGAATTCGGTGGTGAGATCAGCAATGTGGCTGGTGAACTGGGTTTTGAGCCAGTTTTCCAGGTTGCCGGAGGTAAAATCGCTGCCGACGGTAACGGTAATCTTTTCCGGGGCTGCCAGGTCCTCCACAAACAAGGCATTCAGCAGCACTGGCAGCGCATCCAGCTCAATGGTCAGTGGGCTCTGGTTATCCACCCGTACCAGCAGGCAGCGGCCATCGGTAAGAAAATGCCAGCTGTTTTCCTGAGGGGGTAAACAGTACATGTCCGCAATCACATGATGCACCTGCAATCCCGCCTCAGCGAAATGGTCAATCATGTTGGTGATATAGGACTTCTGACAGAGAATGACCGGCAATTCACCGGCCTTGCCCCGGGTGCCCGCCGCGATATGGAGGCTGTCCACGTCCTGAGCCACCATATCTTCCAGCATAAACGGCAGGGCCTGGGCAATATGCTTGGCCTGTTTGGAAGGAATATTGACCTGCATAGACACCAGGTTTACCCCTTCCAGCATAACCACCAGCGGCAGATCGAAAAAGTCACCGCGAAAATCCTGAACCCAAGTGACCAGATCCTGCAAGGTGCCCTGAAACGCATCTTCCTGCTCGCCGCGCACATAGTACAAGGCACTCAGGGAGCCCTGCATCGCCTGACTATGGGCGGTATCGGAGCCGTCGGTATCACCCTCCGCCAGAGGCTGAAACCAGTTTCTTTCATTCTTCAGCTTAATGAACAGCGCTTCTTTCACTCACTAACCCTTTTCAATATGCTCGCTACGTCTTCGAGTTCTATCTGCGTCCGCAAACTTGTTATTTTTCTGTAGTTTAATCGATAGTGTAATCGATGGTCCTGACCAAGTCCTGAACTAATTCCGGAACTAATTCCAGTGTTAAGTTTAGACCTTACTGTACGGATCTACCTGCCGCCGGTAAATGACTTTGACGTCGATATTACTATCTTGGTCCTGTCTTCGGTAGAGAATGGACCGCACTTTGATAATTTTGCCGTCTACGACGGATTTCGCCTCCAGCTCGTAGAATTCAGAATGGATAGCCGTTCCCATGGGAAAGCTGTTATTGCAACCCTCCTTTTCCTGCAATTTTAAGGCGGCATCCAGTTCCTCATAGCCCTTCTGGGGCATCTGCGTACGAATGGCACCGGCATCCAGACAATCGATACTGGCCAGCACCTCATCCGGTGCGGCGTTGAGGTTCAGGCTGGTGCCCACCGGCAACGCGGTAACGAAGGGCGCCAGAATCTCCACTTCAGAAGGCTTTAGTGCCGGGATCAGGTACAACTCACTCACATCCATAAAAATCCGGCCTGCTGCCCGGCGTGGTGGCTCTTCCAGCATCAGTTCCTGGTCATCCTTTCCGTCGGGAAAAGTAGGCTCGCTGTTTTCATCGAGGTAATCAATTATTTGTTCGATTGCGGCGGATGATGGATTGTCTTTGGGGATTTTCAGCTGAGCCATCAAGCTGGCCAGATATGCCTTTATCTTGTTACGGTCATCTTCATTCGATGTCCGCAGCCAGTTCAGGTTAAAACGCCCCTGCAGATCCACCAGCTGCCCTTCAATAGTGCCACCGTCAACAATCTGGGCCAGCTTCATTCCCCAGTCTTCGCCGTTATGGTCCTTTTCCACCTTTTTGTCTTTATCTTTTTTAAGGTCTTCCCGCAGGGCAAACCGGGCAATTTCCTCTGCTCCCAGCACATATTCATAGGCCTGGGCCTGGGCAAAGACAGAGGCGCTGCGCTTAATATCCACCTTCTGCCGATAGGTGATCTCGGTCGCCATATAGGCACCGATAGCAAACAGCAGCATCACCGTAATCAGGATGGTGCCTTGCTGATGCTTCAGGGATTTAACACTTGGGTATAACCGCATTGGCATACTCCATAGGTATCAGGTACTTTTTCATCAGTTCGCCGAATTCCGGCGTTACCAGGGTTATTTCGATCAATAGCGGTAGTTCGACATTGGATCTTTCGGTGATGCCACAGGCACTACCATCACCACCGGCCGCCTGATTATTGTTGCCGTTATTCAGCGACGCAGCACTGACTGAATTTGTCTGCACCGGCCAGCTGAACTCTTCCCGTATTTCATTCTGATCCGTTTTGCGGAAGTACTTGAACTTCACTTCCTCGACACCTTCCAACACCAGAAAATGCTCCGGCAGTGATCCGTCTGCCCGATCCAGCACAGTCCAGTAATAACGCTGCAGACCACCCTCTTCTACCATATATTTAACCCGCTGCAGTTCACTGCGGCGGGTTTTGATAAAGGGCGGGCGGTTCCAGCCGGCCCGGGTAAATTCCATATGGTTATCTTCACCCCGCAATGCCGGAGCGGCGCTGCCAAACTCATCTTTTATGGGGCGAGCAACAATCTGGCGAATATCCCGCTCGATCACCGTAAAGGCTTTCTGGTACTCGTAGAGCCGTTTGGAATCGCGGTCAGTGTTTTCCTTCACCGTCTGAAAACTATTGAAGATGGTGAAAATCCCGGCGCTCATAATGGCAAAGATGGTGAGCGCCACCAGCAGCTCGATCAGGGTAAAACCACTTGCCCGACGCATTAACATCAGTCTTTCACCACCAGAAAACCCGACAGCGTACTGTAAAACACCGGATCTTTGTCGCCCTCTTCGCCCACACTGATATCAATCCGCAGCATATTGAAGGGGCCGGGCGCTTTTGCCACCGCGGTTTGTACCACCCACTCCCTGTCGGCATAGCGTTTTTTGTCGGTACGGGTTCTTGGGGGAGGATACTTGCCCTGGCCTTCTGCCTGGGCTTTCAAAGTGACCATTTCATTCTGGGCCAGCCAGAATGACAGGGTTTTGTCCTTCAGGCGATTGGCGTTATAAATATTGGAATGGAAGGTGCCGCTCAGGGCCGTGATGGACAAGGCAAAGATCGCCAGTGCCACCAGCACTTCAATCAGTGTAAAGCCGTGATTGCGGGAATAGCGCAGGAACCCGGGATCAGAACTCTTCATCAAATTCGTCCTGCTCATAGCCTACCCGCCCCATTTCATCGCCCACCACATAATAAATCGCTTCGGGCTTATCCACGTGATAGAAACCGAGCCGGAAAGCCGGCGCCAGCTCACCACTGGACAGAATATAGATATGTGGAGGATCAACCACTTCCTGCTCTTCCACATTGGGGCCGATCTCATCCAGGTTCAGATTGGTTTTGGTGAGTTCGGTTTCGGAATCTTCTTCGGTCTGCAGTAATTCCGAGTCAGCAATTTCAATATCGATCAGGATATTTTCGGGTAGTTCGTACAGATCCAGGGAGGGTTCATCCGTCACGAATTGCCATACCGGCTCGGGTTCCTGCTGGGAACTGTTGCTCTGGCTTGATTCCGTGGTTGTGCCCGGATCTGGTTCTGGCTCCCCCTCTTCATCCTCTTCCGTGGTTTGTAATGGCACACCCCATAACAGGAAACGATAGCGATCCTCTTCCAGGTGCAACCCCAGATCCTGCTGGTTGAAGGCCGACTGGTCCAGCGCCAGAGACATGACATTAATAAAGCGTTGGGCTTCCCGCTGGGCCTCTTTGGCCGGATCGCCGGTAACAACGCTCAGCCCGATCAGCCCCGCCATAATGCCGATGATAGTGATCACTATCATCAGCTCTATGAGGGTAAAACCTTGCTGGCGGTGTTGCCGTATTTCCATGGGAATCAGAATGGTGATCAGAGTTCGGAAGCGTGGATGTCTGCGTCAAACCCTTCGCCGCCCTGAACACCATCAGCGCCAAAGGAATAGAGCTCGTAGGAACGATTGCTGTTGCTGATATAGTTGTAAGGATTGTCCCAGGGGTCCAGCGGTACGTCTTTCTTCTTCAGGTAGCCTTCACTGGGAAAATTCTTGGCATTATCGGTTGGCACTACCAGCGCCTCCAACCCCTGATCAGTGGAGGGATAACGATTATTATCCAGCCGGTACAGGTCCAGCGCCTGGGAGATAACCCGCAGATCAGATTTTACGGATTGGACCTTGGCTTTATCCACGTTACCAAATACGGCAACACCCACCAGGCCCGCCAGAATCCCCATGATCACAACCACAACCATAATCTCGATCAGGGTGAAGCCCTGCTGCTTTACGGGTGCGATTTTCACTGTTTTGTTCATAAACTTCTGTTTCCTTCTCTCACATTTATCCAATGGATGCATTCATACTGATCACCGGCATCATAATCGACAGCACAATCAGCAAAACCACGCCGCCCATCACCACGAGCATAATGGGCTCAAACAGGCTCACAATGGTATTGATCAGGTCTTCCAGTTCCCGATCCTGATTGTGAGCTGCCCGCTGCAGCATATCATCCAGCTCGCCGCTGCGCTCGCCACTGGCAATCATCTGCATCATCATGGGCGGAAAATAACCGGTCTGATCAAGGGATGCGAACAGTGAGGCGCCTTCCTGCAATTTGATGGCAGCATCACCTACAGACTCCCGGATACAAAGGTTACCGGCAACTTCACCGGCAATCCGCAGTGCTTCCACCAGCGGCACACCGCTGCGGGACAGAATCGCCAGTGTACTGATGACACGGGCGGCGTTAAAGCCACGGTTCATTTTTCCAATCATTGGCATGCGCAGCAAGAGACGGTGAAACTTGTAGCGATTGGATTCCACAGCCAACAGCTTGCGCCAGCCAAACACCAGCAGGCCAATCACAATAATAACCGCCCACCAGTAGGATTGTATAAATTCGCTGCTGCCGATCATGATCCGGGTGAGCATCGGCAATTCCTGACCGGAACCTTCCAGAATCGAGACGATTTTTGGGACCACGAAGGTAAGCATGCCCACCACGATCAATATGGAAAAGATCACCAGCACGATGGGATAAATCATCGCGCTCTGGACTTTTTTCCGTGTCTGGTAGCGGGATTCGGTGTACTCCGACAACTGCTCCATGACCAGCCCCAGGTGACCGGAACGTTCACCGGCATCGACGGTGGCCCGATAAAGATCAGGGAAAGCCGCGGGATACTCCGACAACGCCGACGCCATCGTGTGACCTTCCACCACGCGGGAGCGCACCGCCAGGATCATACTGGTGATCTTGGGTTTTTCCGTTTGCTTGGCAACACCGCGCAACGCCTCTTCCACCGGCAACCCCGCCTGAAGCAAGGTGGCGATCTGGCGGGTTATCAACGACAGGTCACCGGCGCTGATGGCGGTGCTCTTGAAAAGGGATCGGGAGCTTTCTTTCTGCTTCTGACTGGTAACATCCACCGACAGTGGCACCAGCCCCTTTTCCTTGAGCTGTTGCCTTACCTGGCGGGGGCTGTCGCCTTCCAATACGCCTTTTTTCTGCTTTCCTGCAGTATCTAATACCACATATTCGTATGCGGGCACTGATTATTCCTCCCGGGTAACCCGCAGCACTTCTTCTATTGTTGTTACACCTTCAAGCACTTTGCGGCGCCCGTCTTCACGAATACCGGAGCCGGACTTTCTGGCGTGCCGGGTCAGCTCTGACTCACTGGCCTGGTTGTGTATCAGGGTGCGCATGTCGTCATCCAGAATAACCAGTTCATAAATACCGGTACGCCCCCTGAAACCCTGGTGATTGCACTCTTCACAACCCACAGACTTGTATATGGAGGGCCTGGTGCTTTTATCAATGCCCAACAATTCGCATTCGGCGTCATCCGGTTCATAGGCCTCTTTACAGTTATTACAGAGCATCCGCACCAGACGCTGGGCCAGTACACCCAGCATACTGGAAGACAACAGGAACGGCTCAATGCCCATATCGTGCAAACGGGTAACAGCACCAACAGCGGTATTGGTGTGCAGGGTGGATAACACCAGGTGACCGGTCAAACTGGCCTGCACCGCAATTTCGGCAGTTTCCAGATCCCGGATCTCACCAATCATCACCACGTCAGGGTCCTGACGGAGAATGGCACGCAGGCCTTTGGCGAAGGTCATTTCCACTTTGGTGTTCACCTGGGTCTGACCGATGCCTTCCAGCTGATATTCGATAGGGTCTTCGACAGTAAGAATGTTGCGGGACTTTTCATTCAGTTCTGTCAGTGCGGCATACAGGGTGGTGGTTTTACCGGAACCGGTCGGGCCCGTCACCAGAATAATTCCGTGGGGTTTGTAGATGATGCTCTTGAGTCGTTCAAAATCCTTGGCGGCCATACCCAGGTGGCTCAGGTCCAGTCGTCCGGCCTGTTTATCCAGCAAACGTAACACCACGCGCTCGCCGTTGGAGCTGGGCATGGTGGATACCCGCACATCAATCTCTCGCCCGGCGACCCGCAGTGAAATCCGGCCATCCTGCGGCACCCGCTTCTCAGCAATATCCAGCTTGGCCATTACCTTGATTCGCGACACCAGCAGCGGCGCCAGTGCCCGCTTCGGCTGCACCACTTCACGCAACACACCGTCTACCCGGTAGCGTACTACCAGGCGTTTCTCAAAGGTTTCGATATGAATGTCCGAGGCGTTGGTTTTGACCGCCTCGGTCAGCAGCGCGTTGATCAGGCGGATAATGGGAGCATCATCTTCCTGCTCCATCAGGTCTTCGGTTTCTGGCACTGAGTCCGCCAGGCTGGCAAGGTCCAGCTCATCACCAAGGCCTTCCACCATTTGCATGGCTTCGGACGAATCATTCTCGTAGGCAATCGCCAGGCGACGGTCAAATTCTCCGGGATCTACCTCGGCAAAGGTGATGGGCATCCCGATAAAGCGTCGTAATTCCGCAATCACCACCGGCTTGATGCCGGGTTTATAGGCAACCCTTGCTTCCTGCTCTGATATATCCTCAATGACAACGCCGTTGCGTTTGGCAAAAGCAAACGGCAAACGCCTGCCTTTGATCACTGCCTGACTTTCCAGGGCCAGCTCATCTGGCGTCAGGTTCTCTGCTGCTGATTCCGACATAGTTTGGATTCGTTCTGTTATTGACTAGCTACCAGTTTCGCCCAGCCCGGGCGGGCCGCCAAGGCCAGTTTCTTGTTTTACTGTGACACATTATGGACAAAATCGTTTTAATTATCTGCCCTAAGCGCTTATTTTTCTTTCAGATTTTAGTACTGATCCACGGGATTTGGCAAAACAGATTAGGTTTTTTCCCTGTACATCAAGGTTAAATATAAACCACTCACAATGTCGAGGATACCGCCGCCAGAGGGTTAACCCGCAAACGGTGGATTTAGTTTCACCAGGAATTCGAAAAAATCCCGGTGAGCGGATATACTGCATGGCCAAAATCAAAAGCAATTCAGTGGGTTAAGATTAGGCACCAAGATCGAACCCTGGCAAACACTAAGTCTCACAGTCAACACCAAGGTTTCAGCTGCAAATGCAAAACAACATACTCGTCACAGGTGGAGCCGGCTACATTGGCAGCCATGTTGTCCGTCAGCTCACTGCGCGCGGCGAGTCAGTGGTTGTGCTGGATAACCTGATTAGCGGTAACAAAGATGCCATTATTGATGCTGAGCTTGTGATTGGTGACGTTGGGAACAAAGGCTTGGTATCAGAACTGATCCGGGATAAAAAAATAGCGTCGATTCTTCATTTCGCTGCTCACACAATAATTCCCGAGAGCCTGGAAAACCCTCTGAAGTATTACCGCAACAATACAGCCAACACCCTGAACCTTCTGGAGTGTTGCCAGGCCTGCGACATCAAGCATTTTTTGTTCTCATCTACCGCCGCGGTGTACGGCGACCCCGACGAGGTGCCTGTCCACGAAAGCGCACCGACTAATCCCACCACGCCCTATGGCATGTCCAAACTGATGAGTGAACTCATGCTCAGAGACGTTGCGGCTGTACATGATCTCAATTATGCAATTCTCAGGTACTTCAATGTCGCAGGATGTGACCCAATGGGGCGAATTGGCCACAGCTTTGAAAGTCGTACTCTCCTGACCCAGGCTGCGGCAGAAGCCGCCACTGGGAAGCGAGACCAAGTGTTTATTTATGGCACCGACTACCCGACACCAGATGGCACTGGTGTGAGAGACTATATCCATGTGGAAGATCTTGCCTCAGCACACCTCAAAGCGCTTGATTACCTCAGGCAGGGAAGACCCTCAATCACTTTGAATGCCGGTTATGGCCATGGCTTCAGTGTCAGAGAGGTGCTTGGCATGTTCAGCAAGGTTAACGGCAAAGATCTCAATATTGTTGAATCCGAACGCAGACCCGGCGATTTACCCGTGGTAATTGCCAAAGCCGATAAAATCCGCAGCGTGCTAGACTGGGAGCCCAAATACGATGATCTGGAAGAAATTGTGCGCTCCTCATTGAACTGGGAACGCAAATTGCAAAAACAAGAAAAACCGGAAGTGAATTAATACGTGAAATCATTTATCAGCAAAATAGCACCGGAAGTTCAGGTCGCGGTAGCGGAAGACTGGATGTGGGACAAACAGGTTTCGCCGGAAGAAGAAGCCTATATCACCCGCGCCGTGGAAAAGCGAAAGCGTGAATTCCGCGCCGGCCGGCACACCGCCCACAAGGTGATGGAGACCCTGGGAATATCCGGGTTTCCGTTAAAGGTGGGCGACCACCGGCAACCGCTGTGGCCCGACAATATTATCGGCAGCATTTCCCACACCGACGGTTTTTGCGCTTGTGTGGCCACGGCCAAAAACCCGATCATTTCCATCGGGATTGATGTGGAACCACTCGAAAAAGTTGATGTCGCGTCTTTACCACTGATCTGTACCCGGCGTGAACTGCAGGCAATTGAGGCCGCACAAGGAACCACTGATATTCCGCTGTGCAAATTGATTTTCAGCGCCAAGGAATGTGTGCACAAGGTTTACCACCCGCTCAACGGTCATACGCTGGATTTCCTTGATGCCGAAATCACATTCGACATTGATGCCCGAACATTTACCGCCAGGATTACCAACCCGGAAAAAAGCCCCAGGCACCCGATCAAGCTGTTAAAAGGGCATTTCGATGCGGAAGACGGTTACCTTTTTACCCTGATTATCAAACAAAAGGAATAACAGTAAAATGGGATCTGTGCTTAGTAATCAGTCTCTCATTGACAACCTGGGAAAAGCCCGTGATCAGCTTGCCCCTCTTTCGTTGCGTACATTATTTGATTCTGACCCGGAACGCTTCCGACGTTTCCATACCCAATGTGCCGATCTCACCCTGGATTTTTCCAAACACCGTATCGACCAGAACGCCCTGAGCCTGCTGGCTGAGCTGGCCCGGGAATCCGGACTGGCTGAGCGCCGGGAAGCCCTGTTTCGCGGTGATAAAATCAACACCACAGAGAACCGTGCCGCATTGCACAGCGCGCTGCGCGCCCCCGCCTCAGAGCGGCCTGCTGAAGTGGCTCAGGCAATTGACGCTGTCCGGGAAAAAATGTTCCGGTTCTCCGGGCTCATTAATGACAATCAATGGACAGGCTATAGCGGCCAACCGCTGACAGATATCGTTAACATCGGAATTGGTGGCAGCGATCTTGGCCCGGCCATGACGGTGAAAGCACTGTCAGCCTATAAAAAGAACCCCGCTCTCAGCTTCCACTTCGTTTCCAATATAGACCCAACCGATATACATACCACTCTGGAACAGTGCCGGCCCGAAACCACTTTATTTATCGTTGCCTCAAAAACTTTTACGACCCTGGAAACCCTGAGCAATGCCCATGCAGCAAGACAATGGTTTTTGGCAAAAGCTGGCGAAGAGAAACACATTGAGAAACACTTTGCTGCCATCTCGACCAATCTTTCTGAGGTAAGCGCATTCGGTATCGCAGCAGACAACATATTCCCCATGTGGGACTGGGTGGGCGGACGCTACTCTGTGTGGTCTGCCATTGGGCTTCCCCTGTGTATTGCCCTGGGCCCCGAGGGGTTTTCTGACTTTCTGGATGGTGCCTACCGGGTAGACCGCCATTTTCGGGAATCGGAACCCGAAAATAATGCCCCTGTTTTATTGGCCCTGCTGTCTGTTTGGTATGCGGAATTTTTTGGCGTTCGCTCCCATGGCATCCTTTGTTATGAACACTATCTGGATCGGTTTCCCGATTACCTGCAACAACTGGATATGGAGAGCAACGGCAAACGGGTCAGGTTTGACGGCACGGAAGTCACTTACCAGACCGGCCTGCCTCTGTGGGGTAATACAGGTTCCAATTCCCAGCATTCCTTCCATCAGCTGTTCCATCAGGGCACAGTCCAGGTACCGGTAGACTTTATTGTCGGCGTTAACTCCTGCAACCCGGTTGGCAACCAACACCAGCAACTCTATGCCAACTGTCTGGCTCAGTCGCAGGCATTAATGAAAGGCCGCACAAGGGAAGAAGTGGAAAAAGAACTGGAAAACCAGGGAATGAACAAAGATCAGATTGCAGCCCTGGCACCCCATAAAGTCATTCCCGGCAACAAGCCCAGCAGCACCATTGTCTACCCCAGATTCACACCCTCAGTGTTAGGCCAGCTGATTGCACTTTATGAGCACAAGGTTTTTACCCAGAGCGTTATCTGGGATATTAACCCCTTTGACCAATGGGGCGTCGAACTGGGAAAACAGATGAGCAAGGACATTTACCCCATGTTGTCGGCAACAGCGGACACCTCATCAGCCGACACCTCTACCCTCGGGCTGATTGACCTGTTTCGCCAACACAACGAAAAAGCGGGAAACTGATTCCCGCTTTTCTCAGGGCTGAAAGCTGCTAAAAGCGCGTTTTCAGTTTTCCTTGTAGATATGTTCGTAAACATGGTTGGTGGCTTTAACAAAGCCGTCCACACTACCACAGTCAAAGCGGCGACCGCGGAATTTGTAGGCCATAACACAACCTTTCTTTGCCTGGGTAAGCAATGCATCGGTAATCTGCAGCTCCCCGTTAGCGCCGGGAGGTGTGTTCTCGAGAATCTCGAAAATATCCGGTGTAAGGATATAGCGCCCGATGATCGCCAGGTTTGAAGGTGCATCTTCCGGCTTGGGTTTTTCCACCATGTTAGTGACCCGGTACAAACCCTCTTTGATGTTCTCGGCTTCGATAACCCCGTACCGATAGGTTTCCTCCGGTGGCACCTCTTCAATCGCAACAATACTGCAACGGAACTGGTTATACAGGTTTACCATCTGGGCCATCACACCGGCCTCCTGGTCAACACAAAGGTCGTCCGCCAGTATCACGCCGAACGGGCTGTCGCCCACAATGGTTCTGCCGGTCAGAATCGCATGCCCCAACCCGAGCATTTCCTTCTGGCGGGTAAAAGTGAAAGTACACTCGTCCATCACCCGGCGGATACTCTCCAGATATTTCTCCTTGCCTGTACCATTGATCTGGTGCTCCAGCTCATAGTTGATATCAAAATGATCGGCAATGGCGCGCTTGCCCCGCCCGGTAACGAAGCCGATTTCAGTGAGACCTGCTTCCATGGCTTCTTCCACGCCATACTGAACCAGTGGCTTGTTCACCACAGGCAACATCTCTTTGGGTTGGGATTTGGTAGCCGGCAAAAACCGGGTTCCGTAGCCGGCTACAGGAAAAAGACATTTATTGATCATTGTGCATTCAGCTCCGTTTTATCACGAACAATGGTTAGGGCACATTCTAGAGAATTGCTAGAATAAATCCACAGGCCTCAGGGGCTTACGGCTCACTTACAGGCTCCTGTGTGCATTTAGAGGCAGGAATCGAGCCAATTGGTGAAAAATGAAAGCAGGAAATCACCGGTAACTGGTATGTTTCTTTCATTCATTTCACAGTCGACAGCTTCCATAACGCTGCAAGAGCGGCCGGACACCACAGGGAGAAACGCCATGAAATCACCCGAAAGCCTGCTATTCGATTTTATCCTCTTCGGAGCAAGCGGTGATCTGGCCCTGCGCAAACTGCTTCCCGCCCTGTATCGCCGTTATACCGATACCGGCTTCCATGAGAGCACCCGGATAATAGGCGTGGCCCGTTCGCCGTTGCCCCGTGAAGCCTACCAACAGCTCGTTAAAGACTCGTTGCAGCAATTCCTTCGAGAGGGAGAATGGCAGGACGATGCCTGGCAGGCATTTGCCAGCAAGCTCCACTTTGTGTCCATTGACGCTCATACCATTGATGGGTACCAGGAACTGAAGGCCCTGGTGGACACCGGCGAAGCACCTGACAGCCGCCCCAGGGTAATCTATCTGTCCACACCCTCCTCCCTTTACGGCAGCATCTGTAATCACCTCAATGAGGCGAACCTGATCAACGAGCGCACCAGATTGGTGCTTGAAAAGCCCGTCGGACGCGACCTTGACAGTGCCATCGCGATCAATGCCGCAGTCGCACAGCATTTTTCAGAACAGCAGACCTACCGCATTGATCACTATCTGGGCAAGGAAACGGTTCAGAATCTGCTGCTGCTACGCTTTGCCAACCCCCTGTTTGAATCCCTGTGGAATCACCATTTTATTGATCATATACAGATCACCATTGCCGAGTCTCTCGGTGTGGAGGGCCGGATTAACTTTTATGAGGAAACCGGCGCACTACGGGATATTGTTCAGAACCACTTGCTGCAACTGCTCTGTATTGTTGCCATGGAACCGCCCCCCAATATCGATCCTGACCGCATCCGCGATGAAAAACTAAAGGTCCTGCGCTCCCTTCGCCCCATCTACACCAGTACACTGGCGAAGAACGTGGTTCGTGGCCAGTATCGGGCAGGAAAAATTGATAACAACGCCGTGTGCGGTTACCTGGAAGAGGAAGGCATGGGAACCTCCAGCAACACGGAAACCTATGTCGCCCTCAAAGTCATGATCGATAACATCCGCTGGGCAGGCATCCCTTTTTACTTACGCACAGGAAAACGCCTGCCGGAGCGACTCTGCCAGATCGTTGTGCAGTTCAAGGAGATATCCCACTCCATCTTCCAGACCAGCACCCAGCCGGTACTGAGCAACAAACTGGTCATTAACCTGCAACCGGATGAATCCATTACCCTGCGACTGTGCGGCAAGCGATTCGGCCCGGGTATGGAAATCCGGCCCATGGATCTGAACCTGAACCCCGGTGTCCGCAGCAACAAGCGCCCGGCCGACGCCTATGAACGCCTGCTTGTGGATGTGATCAATGGTGATCAGACATTGTTCTTGCGCCAGGACGAGCTGGAACAGGCCTGGCGCTGGGTTGAGCCCATACTGTCAGAATGGGAAAAATCCAACAGCCCACCGGATGATTATGCAGCCGGCAGTTGGGGCCCCTCTGCGGCAACCCTGCTATTGGCAAAGGACGGAAAACTCTGGCACGAAGGCACATAAAGAAGGCACACAAATGAGCAACGAACTGAAAGAAAACGCTCTTCTGCAGGAATTCAGCGATCAGCAAACGCTGGATTCTGCTCTGATAGCCAGAATAAGCGACGTCAGCCGGCAAATCGTCGCAGCGAAAGGCGGTTTTACCCTGGCGGTTTCCGGCGGACGATCACCTGCCGTGCTCTTTACCTCTTTGGCGGCGACAGAATCCATCCCCTGGGAAGAAGGCCTGATCACCCTGGTGGACGAACGTTATGTGCCTCCGGACAGTCCCGACAGCAACGAACACCTGCTACAAAGTACCCTCTTCAGTGAGCACAGCATGGCCCGCAAAGCCAGATTCAAGGGCCTTTATCATTCCGGGCGCGATATAGAATCCCAGGTCAACTACCTTAATCAGGCTGTTCCCGGGGTACCGGATATCGCCATACTGGGCCTGGGCATGGATGGGCATACAGCCTCTCTGTTTCCCTGCTCTCCTGAGTTCAGGCACAACCTGGCAACCAGCGACACCTATGTCAGCGCAACCCCGCAAAGCGCTCCATACCAGAGAATCAGCCTGAGCGCTCAGGCGCTTATCAGTACGCCTGATCTCTGGTTGTATATTCCCGGCACAGAAAAGCTGAACCGTTTTCAGCAGATTCTGGCAGGGGAAGACAATGCCTCCCCACTGACCACCATCCTCGAAAAACGCCAGAAACCGCTGGAAGTGTTCACTTGCCCATAACCCTATAAATCAATGATTTGGCTATGTTTTGTTACATGTGGGTAATAAAAGCACGTGCGTTTTGGAGCAAGATTCGCTAGTCTAACCGCGCCTGTGAGGGCGTCAATCCGCTCTCTTTTTGTACAAAACCAGGTCATTTCCTGCTTTTTCCCCGAAGATCAACACTTGCCCGCGGGCAATTCAGGCAGCATCTTGCATGCCGGGCGGGAAAAACGCAGAAAAAAGTGACTCATCATCCAGCTTTTGCGGGCGGAGAACCCCTGCAGCAAACGATGATTTTGATGAGAACCGCATTATCGGACGTCTGAAAAGAATCTGAAAAGAAGTAGCAGGTAAAGAGGTTAATATGGCTAACGACACGAACAAACCCACACTCTCCCAATGGCACGAGCTGGCGACCAAAGAACGCAAAGGCAAGGCCCCGGAAGACCTCATTACCGATACCCCTGAAGGTATCAGCCTCAAGCCTCTCTACACATCTGAAGATACTCAAAAGCTGGAATTTACCGACACCCTGCCCGGCCTGGCACCTTTTGTACGCGGCCCCAAAGCCACTATGTATGCCGGCCGCCCCTGGACTATTCGTCAGTATGCAGGCTTCTCAACGGCCGAAGCATCCAATGCCTTTTATCGTAAAAACCTGGCTGCCGGCCAACAGGGCGCCTCGGTCGCTTTCGACCTGGCCACCCACCGGGGATACGACTCCGACCATCCCCGGGTTACCGGCGATGTGGGTAAAGCAGGTGTCGCCATCGACTCCGTTGAGGACATGAAAATCCTGTTCGACGGCATTCCACTGGATCAGGTATCCGTTTCCATGACCATGAACGGTGCGGTGCTGCCCGTACTGGCCATGTATATAGTCGCCGCCGAAGAACAGGGCGTTGAACAGAAACAGCTTTCCGGAACCATTCAGAATGACATCCTGAAAGAATTCATGGTACGGAACACCTATATTTATCCACCAGAAGGCTCCATGCGGATTATCGCCGACATTATCGGCTACACCTCCCAGCATATGCCGCGCTACAACTCCATTTCCATTTCCGGCTACCACATTCAGGAAGCCGGTGCAGATGCCGCTCTTGAACTGGCTTACACCCTGGCAGACGGCAAGGAATATATTGAGACTGCACTCAAAACCGGTCTGGATATCGACAAATTTGCTCCGAGGTTGTCATTCTTCTTCGGCATTGGCATGAATTTCTATATGGAAATTGCCAAGCTGAGAGCCGCGAGACTGTTGTGGCACCGTATCGTAAGCGAGTACAACCCTAAAGATCCGCGCTCTTCCATGCTGCGCACCCACTGCCAGACTTCCGGCTGGTCCCTGACCGAGCAGGATCCCTATAACAACGTGGTCCGCACCGCAATTGAGGCCATGGCCGCGGTATTTGGTGGTACCCAGTCACTGCATACCAACGCATTTGACGAAGCCATCGCCCTGCCCACCGAATTTTCTGCCCGGATTGCCCGAAATACCCAGATCATTATTCAGGAAGAAACCAGCATTACCAATGTGGTCGACCCCTGGGGCGGCTCCTACATGATGGAATCCCTGACCCAGGACATCGCAGACAAGGCCTGGGAAATCATTCAGGACATCCAGGAACGCGGCGGCATGGCCAAAGCCATCGAGCAAGGCGAACCCAAGTTGCGGATTGAAGAAGCGGCCGCCCGCAAACAGGCCCGCATTGACCGCGGCGAAGATGTTATCGTCGGGGTCAACAAATACAAGGTGGACAAGGAAGAAGCCTTCGACATTCTGGAAATCGACAATTCTCAAGTACGGGAAAGTCAGGTTGCCCGCCTGACCAAAATTCGCGCCGAGCGCGACACCGATGCGGTACAGGCAGCCCTGGATGACCTGACGGCCTGGGCAAAATCCGGTGAAGGCAATGGTCTGGATCTGGCCATCAAGGCAGCACGTCTGCGGGCCACCGTTGGCGAAATCAGCGATGCCGTGGAAAAAATCTGGGGCCGCTTTAACGCCAGCGCCAAAACCGTATCCGGTGTTTATGGGGCGTCTTATGAAAGCGACACCAACTGGCAGAAAATACAGGCTGATGTAGAGGCCTTCGAAAGCAAACACGGTCGTCGGCCGCGGATGCTGGTAGCAAAAATGGGGCAGGATGGTCACGATCGCGGTGCCAAGGTAATAGCCACAGCCTTTGCGGATGTGGGTTTTGATATCGACCTGTCCCCACTGTTCTCCACCCCGTCCGAAGTGGCCAAACAGGCCATTGAAAATGACGTGCACGTAATCGGTGTATCCTCACAGGCCGCCGGCCACAAAACCCTGGTTCCGGATCTGATTGCCGAACTCAAAAAGCAAGGCGCCGAGGATATTATCGTGGTTGCCGGCGGTGTAATTCCCCGCCCCGATTACGATTTCCTGTACGAAGCCGGCGTGAAAGGTATATTCGGCCCGGGGACCCCCATTCCTGACGCCGCCCGCACTGTCATGGACGCGGTAAACGCAAACCTTTAAGTTACCGCCGCTATGTCTTTGAATGTCGGGTCTGTGAATGTCGAACAAATTTTGCAGGGGCAGCGACGCGCCCTTGCAAAAGCCATCACCCTGGTGGAAAGCAAGCTGGATACTCACCGCCAGCAAGCCCAGGAGCTTCTGAATAACATTCTGCCAAGCACCGGGAACAGCATCCGCCTGGGAATTACCGGCACACCCGGTGTGGGCAAGTCCACCTTTATCGAAGCCTTGGGGCTGCATCTGGTTTCCCTGGGTAAAAAAGTGGCTGTTCTTGCAGTTGACCCCAGCTCCCCGATCACCGGTGGCAGCATACTGGGGGACAAAACCAGGATGGAGCGGCTTTCACAGGAAGAAAACGCCTTTATCCGCCCATCACCTTCCAGCGGAGCACTGGGCGGCGTTGCTCAAAAAACCCGTGAAACCGTGCTGCTCTGCGAAGCTGCCGGCTACGATGTCATCATTGTGGAAACCGTTGGTGTCGGCCAGTCGGAATATGAAGTAGCGGCCATGGTGGATTTTTTTCTGGTGCTGATGCTGCCTAACGCCGGTGACGAGCTACAAGGCATCAAAAAAGGCATCCTGGAACTGGCAGACAGCATTGTCGTCAACAAGGCAGATGGCGACAGCAAAAACATGGCCAAGCGAACCAAATCCCACTACCAGAATGCCCTGCACCTGCTTCAGCACCATCATTTCTGGACACCCCAGGTACTGACCTGTTCCGCTCTGGAAAACAAACGAATAGATGCCGTCTGGGATGTGGTACGAGAGTTTCATAATGAAGCATCAGAAAACGGCTTCCTGGCCGGTAAAAGAGCTTCCCAGAATCGTGACTGGATGTGGAAACTCGTCCACGAGCTGCTGGATTTGCATCTGAAAAATAATCCCAAAGCCAATGCAATCCGCAAACAGATGGAATCCCAGGTTATTGAAGGTACAGCCACGCCCTACTCGGCAGCCAACGAGATCATGAAATGTCTGCTTTAAGCTGTTGATAAATCGGCCAGTCATGCACTTGTAACCACAACATCATCAAACTGTCTTTTGGATTACCCCATTGGATTGCTCCCCATCAGGGTTGTTTACAAGGTGTCCAGACCATCGGCTTTTTGTTACCTCTTTCACAAAACCCTGTCAGAAATCCTATTTTTATGAAAAAATGGTCCTTAACTGCATAGTTTAAGCATAAAGCTGTTTAACCAGAGCAGCAGAGCAAGATGAATCAGGAATTGGATTTGTAGACCATGAATCGCGATCAGGAAAGGTACAATACCAGCGTTAGCGGCCCATCAGTAACGCGCGCCCTTCCCGGCATTTTGCGTCAGGTAAAAGAAAACAGCCTGAGTATTCTCAGCAATCAGCTGAACGAATTTTTTAACTCTTGCGACGATTTGTTCTTTGAGCTGGCCAATCACGCCAGCAGCAATAACGAGCAAAACCTTTATTTTGATTCCATGCGGGAAATACGTCTCAAGAAAAAAGACGTAGTGAATTGTTTCAAGGACAATTTCAACGCCCACTTCAGTGATATTGTTCGCTCTAATGTCAGCCAGGTTGCATCTCCCTACGATGAGCATGCATCGCATTTTGAAAACCTGGGCCTGGTGGCCGATGATAAAATGGAACAGGATGTCGCCATCTCCAGCATCATAAGCAAAACCCGCCAGGACTGTCAGGAAAACCTGTACCACCTTTCCCTGCGTTTTGATTATCTGTTACCGGATATCAAGGTAACGGAACTCAACAACCCTCTGGACCCCAAACAGATCTGCGAGGCCTTTACCCAGGCAGCAACCCGGATGGAGCTGGATATCAAGGCCAGAATCATCCTGTTCAAACAGTTTGACCGCATGGTGGCCCGCCACCTGAACAAGATTTACTCGCTGGCCAATGAACTGCTGATCAATGCGGGCGTATTGCCCAAAGTGGTCCCTTCTGTGGTGAAAAACAAGTCCACCACAGCGGCCACAGCAAATACCGGTGCCGCAGGGATCCCGGAAGAACAACAAGCCGCGGGCGAAATGCCGTCCGGCCCCACCGGCACAGAAGCCGGCTCCACGCTCTATTCCTTTGAACAATTAAGTTCGCTGCTGGCCGGCCTCCGCTCGGCCGCTTCCAGCGGTGGCAACAATACAGCGACCCCGGGGACGAACCAGATTCCGTCCGGCCCCGTCGGCACAGTCAATACGACCGGCGGGAATTTTGGCCGCCCGATCAGTCAGGATATCCTGCTGGACCAGCTCACCGATCTGCAGCGCAACTTTGCCGCAGCCAACGAGCCACAAACCCGGGAACAATTTCAGACAGCCATTTACCAGATACTCCAGTCCACCGGTGAAGGCGGCAAGCCCAGCTCACTGGAGCAGTCCGACGAGGACGTGATCAATCTGGTTTCCATGTTCTTCGAGTTTATTCTGGACGACAGAAACCTGCCTGTTCCTATCCAGGCGCTGGTCAGTCGGCTACAGATTCCAGTACTGAAAATCGCCCTGAAGGACAAAAACTTCTTCAATAACAACAAACATGTTGCCCGGGTACTGATCAATGAAATCGCATCCCTGAGCATCGGCTGGAACGATTCCAACAAGGACCAGCAAGACCAGTTCTTTGACCTTGTTAACGACATGGTTCACAAGATCAACGACGAATTTGTGGGTGATCTTACGGTTTTTGAACGTGAACTCAATCGTCTGAGTGAGTACAAGGAAAAAGAAATCAAACGCGCCAGGATTGTTGAAACCCGGACCAACCAGGCAGCAGAAGGCAAAGCCAAAACGGACCACACCAGAGAGCTGGTGCAGAATATCCTGTTACAGCGGCTCAACAATATCGAGCTGCCCGACCTGATCAGCAATCTGCTGATCGAAAAATGGCAGAAACTGCTGGTTCTGATCAAACTGAAATCCGGCGACAGCTCCCCCGAGTGGCTCAGCAATCTGCAGGTGGTTGATGATCTTATCTGGATCGCCCAGCCGCATTCCGACGAACGATCCCGTAAGCGTTTTGAGCGCATCAAGCCCAATCTGCTGGAATCCGTTGATAAAGGCCTGGCTGCCATCAATATCAGCGAAGCCGATCGCAACTCACTGGTAGACAAGCTGGAATCTACTATAAACCGGATTCAGAACAGTGAAGACAGTGAACCGGTGTCTCGCTCCCGCCTCAAAGCCGAGCAGCTGGCTTCACTGGGTCAGACTCCTGATGGACTCAATAAAAGCTGGAAAGAAATGTCCGCGCTTGAGCGTCAGCAGGTCAAGCAACGCGCCTTGCACTTTGAAAACCTGAAAAAAGCCGAGTCCCTGAAAGTGGGTACCTGGTTTTCCACTCAGGATGAAAAATCAGGCAAAACCACCCGTTGTAAGCTAGCCTCATATATAAAGCCCAATGAGCGCTTCGTTTTCGTTAACCGGTTTGGACAAAAAACCTCGGAAAAGTCCAAACAGGAAGTGGCCATGGCATTGCAGCGGCACCTGTTGACCCCCCTCGATTCAGGCCCCCTGTTCGACCGCGCGATGTCTCGAATCGTCGACAACCTGAAGGTTGTTAGCGGCAACAGCCAGAAAAGCAGCGGATAACGTAGCCCCAACAAAAAGAATTATCTACAGCCTATGCTAAATGACCAGGTTGGTGTCGTAAGTTACGCCGGTGGGGCGTTAATTTTCTGTGCTTTTACCCTTATCTGTATCTATTCTGCCATCAAGCGGCGGTCGGCATCGTCGCTTTTATTGCCGGCGGTTACCACCACCTTTGCCTGTGTTTATATTGCTTACGTCGCCCCGACCGCAGATAACTTTGCCTCTTACATCCCTGTTGTCGAGATTATAAAAAACGGCGCCTGGCTGATCGCTATTTTAGGTGTGCTCCGATTCAGCTCCGGTGTACGTATTCCCCTCAAATTTCACATCCTGATTCATGCCATCTGGATTACGCTGTTGCTGTTTAACAGTTTGATTTTACCGTTACCGGATGGCGACAATATCCAGACCAGTCCCTTTTTCATCTGGAATGGTTTGCTGCTTTCCATACTTGGCCTGGTGGCGGTAGAGCAACTTTTTCGCAACAGCTATGGCGTGCGCCAGACCCGCCTGATCAGTGTCAGTGTCGGCGCCATGTTCCTGTACGACCTGTACCTTTATGCCCATGCGCTGGTTTTCAAGCATGTTGATCTGGAATTATGGCACGCGCGAGGTTTTGTGATCGGCCTGTCGGGCGTCATCCTGAACCTGGGATTTCTTGCCTTTAATGCGCGCAGCTCCCACCCCTCAGACCTTTCCATTTCCCGCCCCATCGTGTTCTATACCACCAGCCTGACCATGGCCGGTTTTTTCCTGGCCCTGATGGCCGCCGGCGGTTACTACATCAAGCTTTATGGCGGCACCTGGGGGACCGTTATCCAGGTGGTGCTGATTTTCAGTGCCTGCTTTACCATTGCCATAGTGTTCGTGTCCAGAACCCTGCGAATCCGTCTCAGTGTTTTTATCGACAAGCACTTCTTTAATCACAAATACGACTACCGCACCGAGTGGCTCAAGCTGATCGGCTATCTGTCCCAGTCTTCCGACGAGATCGATTTTCATGAAAGAGCTATTCGCGCCATCGCTTCTATTTTCAAAAGCCCGGGGGGCTGCCTGTGGCTGCACAATCAGAATCACCTGTACTGGCCGGTAGCCTGTTACAACCTGGATCTTCCCGATAGAAGTTTTGCTGAGCCTGACAACACGGAATTCTGCAAAGCCATGCGGGAACAGGAATGGGTATTCTCACCTCTGGCGTCCGAAACCGATGAAACCAGCCGGTTGAACGACCTGCTGCCCCAGTGGACTTACGATATCCAGCAGCTCTGGCTGATTATTCCCCTCCTGCTGGAAGATGAACTGATGGGCTTTATCGGCCTGGCAAAACCACCCCATGAAACGGCATTGACCTGGGAAGATCTTGATCTGCTAAAAACCGTAGGCAGACAGGTCACCAGTTACCTGGCCCGGCATGAGGCCGCAGAGCTACTGGCACAATCCAAACAATTCGAAGCCTATAACAAGCTTACCGCGTTCATTATGCATGACCTTAAAAACCTGATAGCCCAGCAGGCGCTGGTGGTTAAAAATGCAGCAAAGCATAAAGATAACCCGGCGTTTATAGACGACATGATCAACACCATCGACAACTCAGTTGACCGCATGAACAACCTGCTGCAAAAGCTGCAGCAAAAAGACTCCAGCGCGGTGGTGGTGAGCAAAATTGACCTGCATAAGGTATTGATTGATGCGACTCAAAAATGCCATGATCGATACCCAATTCCGTCTTTGCGGCTGGACACCAACTCAGCCACCATTGAAGCCGACAAGGATCATGTTGAAATGGTCCTGGTCCATATCATCAAGAATGCGCAGGAAGCCACAGATAACAATGGTTATGTGGACGTGATTCTCCACAAGGAAGACGGCTTCGTGGTAATCGAAGTGGAAGATAACGGCAGCGGCATGGACGAGTCCTTTATCAAGGACCGGCTGTTCAAGCCCTTTGATACCACCAAATCAGGAAAAGGTATGGGTATCGGCGTATATCAGGCCCGCGAACTGATCCGCTCTCTGGGTGGCGACATCACCGTACAGAGCGATCCGGGCTCAGGCTCCGTGTTCACCATCAAAATTCCAGACAAAATACAAACAAGCGACGCATGAATCGAAAAGAATCCAATAAGCCTGTTCTGCTCATTGTCGAAGACGACAAGGGAATTCAGAGCCAGCTAAGATGGCATTTTGACCAATATGAAGTAGTGGTGGCGGGAGACCGTGAAAGTGCCATTACCGCAGTGAGAAAAAACGAACCCCCGGTGGTGTTACAGGATCTGGGCCTTCCTCCCGACGAAGAAGGGGTTGAAGAAGGGTTCAAGTGTATTCAGGAAATCCTGAACCTGGCCCCCTCCACAAAAATCATCGTGGTCACCGGGTACCATGATTATGAAAACGCCCTGCGGGCTGTTGCCCTGGGTGCCTACGATTTCTATCAAAAGCCGGTTAATACCGAAACGCTGGACCTGATCGTTCAGCGTGCCTACCAGATTCATAACCTGGAATCGGAAAATCGCCGGTTGCAATCATCCCAGCAATCCCCCCTGAATGGCATTATCGCGTCCGACGAGCGAATGCTGCGGGTTTGCCGAACTGTTGAAAAAGTGGCCCCCACCGATGTCACTACGCTGATTCTTGGGGAGTCCGGTACCGGTAAGGAAGTTATCGCCAGAGCGGTGCATGATCTGAGCCCCCGCCGGGATAAACGCTTCGTCGCCATCAACTGTGCCGCGGTGCCGGAAACCCTGATGGAAAGCGAACTGTTCGGCTATGAAAAGGGGGCTTTTACGGGAGCCACCAAACGCACCCTGGGTAAAGTTGAGGTAGCCAGCGAAGGCACCCTGTTCCTGGATGAAATTGGCGACATGCCTCTGGCACTGCAAGCCAAACTGCTGCGTTTCTTACAGGAACGTGTGGTAGAAAGGCTTGGCGGCCGCGAGGAAATATCCGTCGATGTACGCGTTATCTGCGCCACCAACAAAAACCTGGAAGAAATGGTGCGGGACAATACCTTCCGTGAAGACTTGTATTACCGCATCAGCGAAATGGTCATTGAGCTGCCTGCTTTAAGGGAGCGGGAAGGTGACAAGATTCTTCTGGCGCGGCATTTATTGAAAAAATACGCCGATGCGCAGGGCAGAAATATCAAAGGATTTACCGCAGAGGCTTCAGCCGCCATCGAATCCTATGACTGGCCCGGCAATATCCGGGAAATGGAAAACAAAATCAAACGTGCTGTGATTATGTGCGAATCGAAACAGATTACGCCAGAAGATATCGCCCTGCCACAGCATGAAGACCTCTCAATCAATCTCCGTCAGGTTCGTCAGGAAGCAGAACGCAGCGCCATTATCCGCGCCATTAACATGTGCGAAGGCAATATTTCCGCTGCTGCCAAACTGCTGGGTGTCACCCGCCCTACCCTTTATGATCTGGTGAAAAAATACAGTATTGATCTTGGCTCGAATTAGCGCTTTTACAGGGAACCATCAATGATTCAAAAACGCAGACTTTCCCCCATTAAATCGACCTTCAACCTGGTCAGCCTGGTATTGCTGGCTTTCATCCTCAGCGGTTGTGATGAGCTGGACAAACAGAGTGCCGTGGACTCTTCCCAGGTGGTGGTCAGGGCTGAATCCTACCTCAGCCAGGGTCAGTTCCGGGCGGCCTCCATTGAAGCCAGAAAAATTCTTCAGGAAAACCCCGGCAATGTGGATGCACATGTCATTATTGCCCGCATTCTCCTGGAAATCGGTCAGCCACTGGCGGCCATTTCCCAGCTTGAGCAACTTGAAGGCATCAAGGATCCCCGCTATCTGCTGACACTGGCGGACGCCTATATCCAGCGGGGCAAATACTATTCAGCCCACGAAGTGCTCGAAGGCAACCGCTCTGCCCTGCAATCCGCCAATGATTACAAGCTCAATCTGCTGCTGGCGCAAACACTTCAGGGCTTGCAGCAAAATGACAAGGCCAAGCGAACCTATGCCAGAGCGGTAGAGCTGGCAGGCAGCAATAATGATAAAAAGACCCGTGCTCTGATTGCTCAAGCCCGGTTCTACATGAACCAGAAAGACATTGCGACGGCAGAAAAGCACCTGGACGAGGCGCTGGCGCTGGGCAAGCATTCTGAAGCGCTCCTCCACAAAGGATCGCTCGCCTACAAGCGTGGCGACTATGATCAGGCCGAGGATTATCTTTCCAACGCACTGATCGAACTGGAAAACACCGACATTATCACGCCCACCAAGATTCAGATCCTGAAGGGGCTGGTAGAAACGCTGACACAGTCCGGTCGCTCCAGTGAGGCGCTGATCTACTCGAAACTACTGGCGGAAGCCGCGCCCAATGCGGAGCAGAACCAGAACAAATTCATGAAAGCCCTGAAACTCTATCAGGAAGGCAAACTGGAAGAAGCTGAAAAATTGTTATCTGAAGTCTATTCCGGTGGCGCCAACGAATACAGTGGTCGCATGCTGGGACTGATCAATGCAATTCAGGGGGACCTTGCCGAAGCTGACACCTTCCTGTCGGAACATATCGATCCGGAAACGGCCTCCAGCAAGGCGATCCGGGTCCTGGCCGAAACCAAATTACGCCTGAACCAGACTGATGAAGCATTGGGTATTCTGGAAGAGAAAGTGGCCCAGTCCCCCAATGACCCTGAAATTCAGTCAATTTATGGCCTCGCCCTGCTGACTGCAGGTCAAACCGACAAGGCCGTGGATGCCATTCAGAAGGCACTGGCGATCCAGCCTGACAAGCCCAGATTGCGAGTGGCTCTGGCAAAGATCTACATGAGTCGCGAGCAGTTTGAAAAGGCCAGAGAACAACTGGTTACTGCTTATCAGTCCAACCCGGAAAATGAAGATGTTGTCGTCACACTCGGCAAGCTTTATGTCGCGTCCAACAACATGAAAAAAGCCAGGGAACTCAGCGGCGACTTGCTGAAACAGTCTCCCGACAGCGCCTTTTCCCACGGTTTTGCCGGTTCCATTGCATTCGCTGGCAAAGATTTCGACACAGCCATCACTCATTACAAGAAAGCCCGGGAACTGGATCCAAACAATCGTGCCTCTCAATTCGGTCTGGCCAGAGCCTACATCGGCAAAGGTGATTACCAGCAGGCCATCACGGAATTGCAGGGCGTGATCGAAAGCGAACCGAACTCGCCTCAGGTCTACAAGGCTTTTGTTGCGGCTCACGAGCTGAACAAAACGGTCGACCAGGCGCTGAAAGAGATTCAGCTGATGGCAGACAAGGATATTCAGGCATGGGCACCGCTTACCGTGCTGGCAGAGTATCAGATGCGTCAACGCAGCCCGGATCAGGCCGTTGCTTTGGTGGAACAGGCGCTCACCCGTAATGCGGTGGCCGAATACCCTAAAAACGTAGCGCTCGCGGCCTACCATATGTCCGCCACCAAGGCTTTGCAGGAAGGCAATTACACCAAAGCCCGCGAATTGCTCCTCAAGGGGCTGCAGCTGGCGCCGGAGGATATCCGGTTTCTTGCCATGCTGACCGCCACAGAGATGAAAAGCGGGCAGCAACGAGAAGCCGAGAAGATACTCGCCCAGCTCGAAAACAGCCACCCTGGCAGCCCGGTTGGTCTGGAGCTGCGCGGGGATATCAAAGTGATGGAAAACCAGCTGAGTGAAGCTCTTGTGGTGTATGAGCAAGCCTGGGACAAACAACCCGCGGATTCAGTGGGCAACAAGATCTACCGGATCAAAGCCAAACTGAGCAACGACCCTGAAGCCTTTTTGAGCACCTGGCTACAAAAACTGCCCAAAAGCGAAAGTGCAGCCATTCTGCAGGCCATTGAATACCAGAAAGCGAACGATACCAGCGCGGCAATCAGCCAGTATGAAAAGGCTCTGGAGCTTAACCCTCAATCGCTGACAGCCATCAACAACCTGGCGTGGCTCAAGTTTGAGAAAGGCAAATCCGGGGCGTTGGAACTTGCCAGAGAAGGCGCCCGGCTCTATCCGCAATCGGCTGCCATGCTCGACACCTATGGCTGGATACTGGTCCAGAAAGGCCAGAAAACAGAAGGTCGGAAGGTGCTGAAAACGGCTCACGAGCTGGCTCCTGACAACGAGGAAATTCGTAAACACTACGAATCGGTACGCTAGAGCCTGCTGCCAAGGCGTCGACATTTTTAACATCATGCACGAACGTACTTTTACAAAAATTTCGTAAGCGTTTGATTTAAAAGCCTTTTACTGCTGAGGCATATTTATTGCACTAAGCAGAATCGCTTGATATTTAAGACCATATTTAAAGGAGTAACAAATGAATAAATTAATCGCTGGCGTTGCTGCTGGAGCAGCTTTCCTGGCCAGTTCCGCTTTCGCTACACCTGAATTTACTGGGGACACTTTCGCTGATTTCAGCCTGAACCCACCGCTGCCTACTGCATCCGGTTACTACATCTGGTCCAACGAAGACCGTACCAGCTGGAGCGTTCGCTGGACCGGTAACAACGATGGCAATACCGAGTGGGGCAACTGGTATGGTTCCATCGAATTCGGCGGCCTGAACGTAGGCGGTGTTTCCGAAGTTCAGTTCGAATCCGGTCACAGTGATGACGTTAACCTGATCGATTTCGGTATTCCCGGCATCAGCGACGTTATTGCCTACACCGGCTATGCAGGGCCTGCCTGGGACGGTTTTGATTTTACTATCGATACTGCCATTGCCGGTGAAGTTATCGGTTTCAACCTGGGCTCTTCCCTGTTTGATCTGGGCAATAGCGGTGAGCAGGATAGCGTAGGCATCTATATTGGTGCTGACTATTCCGACACCACTGTGCTGGTTCAAGGTGCCGAAGGTGGACGTCAGACTCAGAACTTCGAGATCTCCGTTCCAGAGCCAGGCAGTCTGGCACTGTTCGGCCTTGGTCTGCTCGGTCTGGGTATGTCCCGTCGCAAGAGCGCCTAATCAAGCTAGGAACACTTTTTTAGGACATGCATCTTGAATGAGTGAATTCCTGAAAAAAGCGGCGAAAGCCGCTTTTTTTATGCCTGCCACAAACCCACGAAGCATCTCAGCCGTAACTGGCGCACACCGAATATTTGAGCCATTCGGTCCCCCCTTTGTGACCTCCCACACAATACTTGTCGAATTTTTTTCCACCTGGCGTCTTTGTGAACCAGTCGTCACTTCTATTTCTATAAGCAGTCTACTTTTGAAGTGTCCAAACGTTATTCAGGAACATTTTTCGATGAACTTTAAATCACTGCAGCTTACTTCCGTTTTCACCCTGGCCCTGGCACTGACCGCATGTGGCGGTAGCGGCTCCGGTTCTTCCAGCACCCAGTCTCAGCCGGGTGATTCCACTAACCAGATTTCTGATGACTCTGTAGGTTCTGGTGACAACGGCAACGATACTTCTGATGATATCGCCCAGGATGATGATTCCAGCCAGGACGATCAGCAGGACAATGAACAGCCGCAACCCACACTGAGCATTACGAGCCAGCCGGTTAGCAGCACCATGGCTTCCGGTGGTGATTACACTCTGTCTCTGAACGTCGACAGTTCTGACACTTACACAGTAACCTGGCTGAAAGATGGCGTAAGCATCGGCCAGGCCAACAGCCTGCTGCTGAACAACCTGACAGTGAACGACACAGGTTCTTACAGCTGCCAGGTTGTTAGCGGTGACCTGAACGAAAGCTGCACCGCCTTCTCCCTGACGGTGATGGATGCCCCCAGCATTGTACAGTCACCCAGCAACAGCATTGTTACCGAAGGCGATAGTGCTTCTCTGTCAATCGTGGCTGAAGGCAGCGACCTGAGCTACCAGTGGTATCGCGATGGTGTAGCGGTTTCCGGTGCTAACGACAGCAGCCTGAGCCTGAACAATGTAGCCCTGGCCGATGCCGGCAGCTACACCTGCGTTGTGAGCAACGCGGTAGGCTCTGATTCCAGCGCCGGCGCCAACCTGGCCGTACTGGAAGCAGTCACCTCGGCCAACGTTGCCATCAGCTGGGTATCACCCAACCAGCGTCAGGACGGCAGTGCACTGAATCCTGCCGATATCAGCACCTATCGGGTATACTACGGCCCCGCTGCCAGCGCTGGTTATGACCAGTCCATGGAAGTGAACTCCGGTGACAACAGCGTTGTTATCGAAGGACTGAACGAGGGTGACTACAAATTTGCGGTATCTGCAGTAGATGCAGAGGGTGTGGAAAGTATACTTTCCGACGATTTTCTGCTGGCCGTACAATAGGGAATCTAAACTTTTGTTATAACGTGAATTTTTCACATTATTTGTGAATCGCTTCAACTAATTCCCCTGTTTTTCCTCCTAGAATAGGCCCTCAGAGTGATGGGGGCCTTTCACTCGTTTTAAGACCAGCAGTTTTTCTGCGCTAACTGCCTAAAATACAGCCAGTCGGTCTTCGGTTTATCTTCAAAAAAGCTAAAACCATGGACGTTCACGCAACGAAAAAGAACGAGAACCGCTTACATGCTAGCTGACAAACTACTCGCGATTATCCTGATATCGCTAACAGTATTCCTCACGAGCTGTGGAGCAACCGATTCCGGCCATGCCGATGCACAATCGGCGAATACCACTTCCACCGGCGGTGGTAATAACAATGGCGATGATACTGAGGCCAGGCCTACTATCATCGAGCAACCCGCCAGCGCTGACACCTACGAAGGTGAACAAGTCTCAATAGCCGTAGTGGCAGATGGAACTGAGTTGACTTACCAGTGGCAAAAGGCAGTCAACAACCAGTGGGTTACCTTACGCTATGAAACCAGCGCCACGCTTTCATTTTCCTACCCCACCCTGGCCGACACCGGGCTTTATCGCGTTTTAGTCTCCAACGGTTCTGCCACTACCGAATCTTTGGCCGCAGAAATTATCGTGCTCCAGGAACCTGTCATCTCGCAGGATCCGATCAACCAGAGGTCCACTGCGGGCGGTGGTGCCAACTTTTCGGTTTCTGTTGATGGCGCTGGCCCATTTAATTACCAATGGTATAAGGGTTTTACCCGCCTGAACGACAACAGCAAATATCAGGGCACCAACGCCAGTGAACTCAACATCAGCACTTTGAGCAGTACGGACCAGGGCTTCTATAAAGTTGTGGTGTCAAACCAGGATGGGTACGAGCTGCATTCCAATGTCGCCTATCTGACCGTAGTACTTCCTGTCGCCATATCTGGTTCTGTCGCTGACCTCACCCTTGTAAAAGGCTCCAGTGGTAAACTTTCTGTCAGCGCTACGGGCACAGCACCTATCACCTACCGTTGGCAAAAACTGATTAGTGGCTCCTGGACGACAGTTCGCGACGCTACATCAAATCCGGATCTGACATTCAGCAATGCTTCTGAACAAGCATCCGGCCAATACCGTGCGGTGGTAAACAATGAAGCCAGAATGGTTCAGGTCAGTAACGTCGTCACCGTATCCGTAAAAGAAAACGTTTCCATCAGTAACCAGCCTTACAATCAATACGGCGGTGAACTGCGGGCCGTACTGGGTGATGATGTCAATTTCACTGTGTCAGCGTCGGGATCTGACGTCACTTACAGCTGGTATAAAAATAACAGCGCGATTTCCAGCAACAGCACGCTGCAACTACGGGATATCGACCTGGATGATACCGGCGTCTATCGCTGTAAAGTCACCAACTCCCTGGGCACTGAATGGTGTAACAGCGTCGAGCTGGTGATACTGACGCCACCAACAAAAACCAGCCAGTCTGGTAACGTCACGCTGTTTGAAGGTGAAAACACCACCTTGTCAGTAGACTTCTCAGGCTCACCCGTACCCAGCGTACAATGGTATAAAGACGGCGTCGCCCTGAGTGGTCAGACAGGTAAGACCATCCCCTTCAATTCCATTGATCTGGATGATGAAGGCACCTACACCTGCCGTATCCGGAACGAAGCCGGCAGCGTTTCCTGTTCACCCATTGAAGTTGTTGTCAAAGAGATTGTCAGAATTGGCCGTTCACCATCCAATCAGGTCTCCTCTCCCGGAGAGGATATTACGCTGAGTGTTGAGGCCACAGGCGAACCACCGCTTTATTACGAATGGTACAAAAACAGTGCCCGAATCGATTCCGGTAATAATCTGTCATCCATCACTCTGAGTGACGTTACCGGCAACGACAGCGGCTCCTACCGGGTGGTAGTGTCCAACGAGGGTTCTGACGCTTCAAGCTCCAGCGCCCAGATTACGGTGCTTGCTCCCGAAGTCAGACGGTCAGTTAATTTGCAATGGGCTATCCCCTCGCAAAGAGCCGATGGTACCACTCTGAGCAGAAGCAGCATCGGTGGCTACCGGGTTTATCACTCCCAGAGCCGGGAACTGTCTACGTTCGAAGAAGTGGCCAACCTGCAGGGTGCTTACAGCAATAGCGTGACCATCAACAACCTTGGCACCGGCGACCACTACTTTGTTATTACCACGCTGGACAGCGGTAACTCCGAAAGTGAGTATTCCGGCATGGCCTTTGTGAGAATAAGTGAATAAGTGCTGATATTACTCAAAGGGCAGGCTCAGTTTGATCTGACGCCTGCCCTTTCTGCTTTACGCCTTTCTCTGTCCACTACCATCAATCCATTCTTCGGATTCAGCAAGTCCCATCAAGACTCAAGCTGTGGTATCTCTCCGCATTAACTTGCTTTGCACTGATTGATTAACTGTCTGCTCAGTACGGAGAGGACTCTGTTCCTGGCTTGATGCCAAAATCCAATCGCATCGCCCCAATCGGATCATTCTAAGCTGCCATCGGCCAGCGTTTCTTCAATTTCAGGAACGGATGCTCCAGCAGCTGCCAGCTCAACCAGGCCAATGACAGCGTCGACAACAACAAAAACAGTTCAGCACAGATAAAAGCCAATAACATCCAGCCTGTACCTGAATCAGCAGTAACTCCCCCGAATACTGAGTCGAACAAGGGAACATAGAGCCGGGATAGCGGCCAGTGAATAATATACATGGCATAGCTGTACTTTCCGATCACACGCAGTGGTTTTGCCGACAGCGTACGAAAATACCAGGCCGGACCAGCACCCTGCTGTAAATTCAAGGCATAAAAAATCATATAAACAAACAAAACAGCGGCAATGGTTTGATTCAGAATGGGCCAGCCTGCCGATACGCTATCGTAGCCTTTGGTTAATGCGAGAGTCGATACAACGTAAACAAGTGCCAAACAGATTATCAGCCTGGCATGCTTAGCAATAAGTGCTCTGTATTCTGGATCACCGACCCCTAATGCCAGAAGTGCTCCCAATGCCAGCGCATCCAGCCGTGCCGGGGTTGTTACGTAAGCTGGGGACGGATCCAGGTCAGGAAAAAAACTGACAACAAGCCAACGATAGGCAATCGCAAGGACGACGATAAAAACACTGGTTTGCAGCAAAGCATTACGTGACAGCAGCAGCACCAGGAAGGGCCAGACAAGGTAAAACTGCTCTTCCACCGCCAGCGACCAGATGTGACCAAACCCGATATCGTGAAATGGCTGAATCCAGTTACTCAGATAGCTGATGTACCACCATTTGAACTCATAAGGTGCTTTGAACACATCTTCCGCTAAACCGAATACGCCCCAGACAACAAACACCAACAGTAAAAAAACGTAGTATGCCGGAAATATCCTCAGGACACGCCTTGCGTAAAACCGCCCCATAATGCGCGTTTTAGGGACTTTGGAGTATTTTTCTTTTGTCGACAACAGGATACCGGTGATCAAAAACCCCGATAGCACAAAGAACAACTGTACCCCCAGCCAACCCATATCAAGCACCAGACTGGTGACCTTAATAGCTAATGCATCAGATTCCAGTAAGTCACGGAACAGGTATTTGCCATTGTGAAAAAGCACCCACAATATAGCAATCGCGCGCACCCCATCCAGGGCTGGTTGATACTGACCAGATTCAGCAAAGGCTTTACTTGTCAAAACGGCTTCCTGCCTCTAAAAAAACAGCCCCGTCAAAATCTCCGCGGCATTGCGCCAGCGATTCGCAGATTTATTAAGAAGCCAGGAAAATGATAGAAGTCATCCTGATCCGTGGAAACGACAGGAATCGGGGTATTCTGCCACAGGCGTTAGCGGCCTGCAGCAATCACAATGCAAGCGCACCCTGCTTCAGCGCATACAGTACAGCTTTTTCAGTATAGGACACAGGTTTAGGGTACAGGTTAGAAAGCACGAGCACGTTTCTTCTCAACTGTTGCAACATCACCCTGCAACTTTGTATTCCATGTACGGCTTTTCTCAGTTTCAAAGTTCCGTACATTACCAAAAATATAGCGCTCGGCATGGAGCCTGACGGCAAGCCCCATGGCACACAAAAGCACAACCGAACTGGCGGGGGGATAAAATGATTGCTGGGCAACCGCCCCCACCAGAAATGAAAGCAGCATCGAAAAGCACATGGCCCCCGCTACCTGACAAAGAATATCGTCCTGATCCCTGAATAGTCTGAATGCCCTGAGGCACGCGGAGAAATACAGGTACAGAATCGGAATGGCAAGAAGAAACCCGTTATCCAGGAACAACTGCAGATAGGCGTTATGTGGGTGTGGAAACAACTCCCCGTGTTCAGTGTACAAACGCGATGCTATACCTGTCCGCTGCATGGCATTTTTACCATGCCCGATAAAGGGCGCATCCCATATTCCGTCAATAACATGGGGCCAGATAGATGTCCTCCCCGAAGTCATCGACTTCATTTGCCCTGCCTCAACGCTTTCCGCATTCTTGAAGTGGGGATCGTCGGGGTCATACTCCATCCCCTGGGTAAAACGGTCCAACACCTCTGGCACAGCAGTCACCAGCAACAACAGGCCCAGCGGGGCCAGAATAAACAGCCGCCGCCACTTGAACCAGGCCACTATGCCTCCAATCAACAGAAAAACACCCTGCCCGCTTCGCCCGCCAGTCAATGCAATCGAGAGCGCCACCACACCCACGGTGGCCAGACAGGCCCATTTCAGCATCCGACTCTTGAACAGACTCTGCAGGGCGAATATGCCCCAGGCTGCTCCGGCCAGAAATATCGCCGCATCACTTCGGTAGTAGCCCAGCCGATTATCGATTTTGATAATCGCCCGCTTCTGCATCGCATAACCATCGGTAATGGAGCCCAGGGGCATGATCTGAATAATCTGAAGCGCAATTAACACATTGAGGGACAGCATGGTGTAAATCAGCAATCGCAGCCGTTCCGGCGTATTACAGCCGTAATACACCAGTAACCCGGGTACGGCGTACTTTACCGGATTAAAAATGCCGTCAAGAATAAAGTCTTTGGTGGAAGGAGGTTTGGCGCCCAGAATCCGATAGAACTCAACCGCCCCTTTCAGGTCGGTTATCTCCCGGGTAAACCCCAGTAACAGGAAAAACAGGTAAAAAGGCACACAAAACCGGATCCCGGGGGGCAACTTTGGCCGGAGCTTTTTTTCCTTGGCGCTTTCGACGAAAAATGCGATCACCACATTGACCAACAGCAGATTCCAGGGGTTCAGGCCTGGAATGCCGGCCACACCACGCGGCATGTCGGGGCGTTCGACAATGGCCATCATGAAAATAAGAAAGCAAAGGCTTTTGAACCAGTCCCGGTAGGAGAAGAAGCAAAAGAAGAAAACCACCAGCCAGAGTAGGTATACCCTCATGGACTATTGCACCTTGATAATTATGAACCGCCCAAATACAAGAAACGGATCACAGGCAAGGTAGACCCGCGATCCGTTCCTGATGTTACTACCTATTTTAGTGCGATATGGGTCAGGTTGCACCCATGTCTTCTAAAATCCTCTAGTCAGTAATCACCGCCTCCACGGATGAAGGCGGCATCGGAGGGGATATTTCCAGGCCCGCAAACTCGTCAGCACCGATATCCAGCATGCTGCCGGTACGCTGGGTACCGTTGTAGTCGGTGAAGGTAACCCCCAGATCCGACTGCATCTGCACTACGCCAGGAGCGATAGAAGACAGGCTGGCGCGCGGAATCTTGTCACGCAGTTCGCTGTTGGATGTCAGGTCGAAATTGAACAGCAGCCTGGACAGGAAGCCACCAATGTCACCAACAAGTGAATCCAGCTCGAATCCGGTTGCAGAGCGATACTGCGACAGTGAACCGGTATTCGGAGAGCTGTTGGAACCCCAGGCAAACCGGTCTGAATTAACAAAATAGTTGTAGTTGATACTGTCTATGTCGCTGGTAGAGGCAGCCGCGAAAGAAGCATACCTGTTGGCGTTCCCAATGTAGTTGCCAACCGCGTAACGATCTTCAGCACCACCGGCAGTATACATATAGATACCGGTGCGTACATTGTTCACGGTATTGAAGTAGTAATGACGCTCACCGCTACCACCGGTGCTGGACAGGCCGTCACCTTCCGGCGAGAAGAAGGCTACGTTACCGATAAAGTAGACCTTGCCACCGATATTGGAGGAACCGTAATTGGTGCCGGAGGTATCCCAGGAGCGGTTATTCAGGAAGTAACCATAGCCGCGCTGGACGCCTTCGTCATTCACATAATAGTTCTGACCATTACCACCTGAACCACTGCGATAAGACACCTGACGCAGATCCCAGCAGTCGGATTCGCTTACCACAAAGTTGTTAAAGTCTTTGTAGTCAATACAGTTTTCCATCATGGAGTGCATCACAGCACGGCCCACGTAAATATTGGAGGACGTATTGTTATTGGTCAGCTGCACACAGTCACCGGCATTCTCGGAACACATGATATCCAGCATCCACATACGATCCTGGTTAATAATGGTAAAGCCGTGAATATCGCGCTCGTCTTCGAGTGTCGGGCTAACGATACCGTTATCATGCACGTTTACCAGGAACGCCAGTATGTTGGATTGTTTGGATGGTGCGTTAACTGCAACAGTGGTACCGCCGCCAGCAGTGGAAGGATAATTGCGGAAACGTGAGTATCTCACCACACTACCCTCGATATCACCCCGGTTGGACAGGTTGACTCCATCAAAGTCAACACCACTGATCCGGTAGTAACCCGTGCCTTCAACGCGCATCTCTGTACGACCGTCACGAGACTGATGCAGTGCGATAGTGGGCTTGTTGGGGCCACGTTCGTCGCCCACCAGCCAGGCCGGATTACTGGATGTACCATTCAGGAAAATACGGGTCCAGCTGGTATTTCTCACCCGGTAAGGCTGACTGCTGTTCGCCAGGACCGCTTTTCTGCCGGCGTTCACAGTTGTGTTGTACTCCAGGGAACAGCGCGGGCGATTCGGATAACCGAAGTCATTGCTGTCTGTACAATCGGGGTGATCACTGTCTATATAGTAATACCCTGTAGCTTCGGCGTCAGGCCACTGGGGTGGATCGGCCGGGGGCTCTTCGTTAATGCCAAAACCGGGATCAGGAATACCGTATGGCATCGGATAGCTGGCAGGGTCAGCCACGTTTATGCTTACCGTTGCAATATTGGATCGGCCACTGGAATCACTGGCGCAATAAGTGAAAGAGTCTGTGCCCGTGTATCCGATATCCGGCGTGTAATACAAATCATCCGGGTCAGCAATGGTATCACCAGCGGAAACAGGACTTGTGCCGTTATAAAGCACACCGTTGGGTGGTACTTCATCTATTTTCCATTCAGTGATGGCGGCACCACCACCGTATTTGAAGGCCTTGTAGCGTCTTGGCCAGCCTTCGTTAAGCTTGTTCCATTCGATATCATCGGAAGTAGCAGAAAGCGTTACCCAACGACCCTTATCCTTGGTTACATAATAATCGAAATCAATGGCGACTACGCTGGAAGAAGTCGATGCACCGCACTCTCCTGCTACGGCACTGGAAACGCTCAGTGATAATGCCAGGAAAGCAGAAACACCGGCGATTTTGTACTTAATTTGCATGGTTTACACCTCAGCGACGGACTGACAATCTATGTAGCCCTGAAAAAACAATTGCCCTACATGACAACCTGCAGTATAGACAAATAGCCCCCCTCCCCCAAGGGTGAAATGCCCATATCGAGACATGCTGCACACTACGTTGATCGCTAGACAACCACCAGTCAAATCATTGTGAATTAGGCACTTACCGGAGTGAGACATTCGTCATCTGAATAAATGGCAAGTTATGATTTCTTGGCATATCTACCCTTTGAAAAAGCTTAAAAAAAAGACAAACAGGACACCTAAGCATTATAGGTGGTTTTAGGGGCAGCCTGCCAAGACGAGGAATGACACTGGAGCTTAACGGTCAGCGCAGTAGAGCTTCTCAAATTCAAACGCCATTTTTGCGAAGCTGAACTGTTCGAACGCCCACTCCCTTGCCGTATTCGCCAGCGAACGATGAAGCTCCGAATCGCCCAATATACGCTTCAGGCAATCGGCAAGCTCCGCCGGTTTTTCCAGCGAAACAATAAACCCGGCTTTTTGATCGGGAATGACCGTTCTATTATCCGCAACATCGGTGGCAATCACCGGCACTCCACAAGCCATGGATTCCAGCGCCACGTTAGGAGTACCCTCAAACAATGACGGCAACACAGTGACATCGCAAAACCGATACACCTGCTCCACATCGTTGCGGGCTTCCATAAACACACACTTGTCCCGTATCCCCAGCTCATCCACCAAAGCCTGCACGGAATTGAAATAATCTACGGTTGGCTCACTTCCCTCGCGAATCGCGGAACCCACAATCAGCAAACGGAAATTCAGCTCCTTCAGCCTGGCAGCAGCCCTCAGCAACAATGCGTGATTCTTTTGCCTTTTATAGCTGGCAATCATTCCCACCACCCTGGCATCTTTGGGTATGCCCAGTGCGTCTCGGGTAATCTGGCTTTCTGCCGGGCTGAAGCGTTCTGTATCAACACCATTGCGAATCACCCGATATTTGTTACGGGGAATACCAAAGGCGTTGTGACTGAATTCCATACCTGCGTTGGAATTGGCCACGCACAGGTCAATACAGGGGCTGGTATAACGATAAATGGCGGTTTTCAGGCGACTGAAATGGTTTTTGGAATTACGCTCCGAGCCGATGATTTTTGGCGTACGGGCAATCAGCCCTGCAATGCGGCTGGCAATCTCTGCGTCAAACAGAAAACCGTGCACGACATCAAAGCGACCGGCTTTGAGGAACTTCGCCAGTTTCAGAATCAGGGCGAGATCGTATTTTTGCTTTTTTTCCAGCACGTGCAGCTTGTCGGGGTGCCGCAGGTATTCACGCAGAGGCGTATGATGTGATAACGAACACAAATGCAGGTCTACCTTGCTGCGGTCAATGCGGTTGGCAAGCTCCACCACCTGACGTTCAGCCCCACCATGACTCAGGTTACTGATAACCACTAATACCTTAACCGGTTGACTCACTGTGTCTGTATCCCTGTAACTGAATGGCTAAGCCAGCTTAGCCAGGCTTATATATTTAGGCGCAATAGCGTCAAGTGTATAATTTGTGCTGTAAAACCGGTAACCGTTCTCGCGCAGCCGGTCATATTCATTCTTGTCTGCAACAAGACTTTGCAGCGCCTCCTGTAACTCTTCAGGTTCACAGACTTTACCCAGTCCATGCTGCTTTACCACGCCGTCCGGATCAAAAGTGGTTACCACCGGTTTGTGAAAGCTCCAGGCTTCAAGAAAAGTGGTGGGAAACCCCTCCAGATCAGAGGTGCAACACAGCAGCTGGCTGTCGCGGTACAGCTGCAATAATTCGGTATCGGGTATCTTGCCGTGAACCACCACGTTGGCGATCGTTGCCGCCCGGTTCACCAGATCCTGCGCATACTCGGTTTTTGCGTTGGATGCTCCGATGATATGAAACGTCATATCCGGCAAGGCTTCAGCCAGATCCAGATAGCGATCCAGCCGCTTCACCTCAATCACTCTGCCAACCCACAAAATCTGGGGCTTGTCTGGTGCTTGCCCTGCGGGGGGCAACTGACTGACTAGCGAAGCATCCTGCTCAAACGGCATGGGTATTACCACGGACTCCAGCCCAAACGCCTTTTTTAAACGTTCAGCCTGAACCCCGGTCTGAGACACGATATCGTCTGCCTTGCGCAAGCCCCACAGATAGAGCTTTTTCTCCCGGCTGGACTTCAGCGCGGGTAGCGCAGGGTCGCAGTTGGCATCACTGGCGATACAATAAACAAAGCGGCGCTTGCGCATCAGCCAGTGAGCACCGGTTCGGGTAACAAAGGTTTCCACGCCTGCTCCCATCTGGAAATAGGCCTTGGCGTCTGCACTCTTCATGGCAGACCAGATGGAGGTCATCCTGGGATGCACAAAACGCAGGCCCTGAATGCCCTTTTCCGGCGCATAGGCCTTATAGATGGTGATACCGTCCAAGACTTCGCCATCTTTCTGGCCTTCGTCGTAGGTGATAAAAGCGACTTTTACACCCTGGCGTGCCAGTCCCCGTGCCAGGGTCACCAGCACCCGCTCTATGCCGCCCAGATACCGGGGGAGTGGCGCCCGGCTCAGCAAATCGTAACATTTGAGTCCTACAAAACAGATATCGTGTTTGTATTCCATTCAAACTCCGGGACAGTGCATGGCAGTGGCTAATAAGGCGTGGCATTTTAGACCCCACGGGCAAAACATAAAGGACTATCTACAAATCTTCACATTTTTGAAACAGGTTCCCCGCAAAAAGTTTTCTATGATGGGCGCCCCTGGTTGTTCACGGCACTATTCACGGCACTATTTACGGCACCCCTGATCGCAGAAAAAACTCACTTAGGGCCGGTCAGGCACCCTAACAGCATGAAAACTGATTCCTGTTGGGCTAGAATGCCGCAATAGCGGACATTCACTTAAAATGCATTGTTGTTCAAGAAGTTAAAATCCAAGGACTCCCTTCAACATGAAAATTCTTACGGTATTCGGGACAAGACCAGAAGCCATCAAAATGGCGCCTTTGGCACTGGCACTGAAAGATGAAGTATCCATTGATGCCAGAGTCTGCGTCACAGCGCAGCACCGGGAAATGCTGGACCAGGTGTTGAACCTGTTCGAGATAGAACCTGAATACGATTTGAACATCATGAAACCCGGTCAATCGCTGAGCGAAATCACCGCCAATATACTCTGTCAGCTGGAGCCGGTACTGAAGGAATTCCAGCCGGATTGCGTGCTGGTACACGGGGATACGTCCACCACCCTCAGCACGACCCTGGCGTCCTATTATCAGCAAATCCCGGTAGGTCATGTGGAAGCAGGCCTCAGAACCGGCAATATTTACTCCCCCTGGCCGGAAGAAGCCAACCGCAAACTCACCGGCGCCCTGGCCCGGTTTCATTTTGCGCCCACCGAACGCTCCCAGAACAACCTGCTGAAAGAGAATGTTGAACCATCCCATATTACCGTCACCGGCAACACGGTGATCGACGCTCTGCTCTGGGTCAGAGACCGAATCAGTCAGGATGAAGCGCTGCAGGAGGGCTTTGCCAGCCAGTACGACTTTCTGGATGAAAACCGCCGTATGATACTGGTTACCGGCCACCGCCGGGAAAGCTTCGGTCAGGGTTTTGAAAACATCTGTGCGTCACTGGCTCACATTGCCCATGAAAACCCGGATGTGGACATCGTTTACCCTGTTCATCTGAACCCCAATGTTCAGGAACCGGTCAATCGCCTGCTGTCAGGCATTCCGAACATTCACCTGATAGAACCACAGGATTACCTGCCCTTCGTGTATCTGATGATGCGGGCCTACATTATTCTTACAGATTCCGGCGGCATTCAGGAGGAAGCCCCCTCACTGGGCAAGCCGGTGCTGGTTATGCGCAACACCACCGAACGCCCGGAAGCAGTTGATGCCGGCACCGTAAAACTGGTGGGAACCGACAAGCAGGTAATTATTGACGAAATCAGCACCTTGCTGAATGATAACGCAGCCTATGACACCATGAGCCGGGCACACAACCCCTATGGTGATGGCAAGGCCTGCGAAAGAATCATAAACACTCTGAAAGCACAGGAAAAATCACTATGAAGGAGTTCAGCACCATTTCCGTTATCGGACTGGGCTATATTGGCCTGCCCACCGCGGCAGCATTCGCTTCCAGACGTAAACAGGTGATCGGCGTTGATGTTAATGAAAAAGCCGTTAACACCATCAACGAAGGCGGAATTCATATTGTTGAGCCCGAACTGGATATTGCTGTGCACTCTACCGTTACCGCCGGATATTTGCGTGCCACCACCAAACCGGAGCCGGCAGATGCCTTTCTTATCGCCGTACCGACCCCTTTCAAGGAAGGCCACCAGCCGGATCTTTCCTATATCGAAGCGGCAGCCAAATCCATCGCCCCGGTGCTGGCGAAAGACAATATTGTGATTCTTGAATCCACTTCGCCGGTGGGCGCCACTGAGCAAATGTCTGCCTGGCTGAAAGAAGCCCGCCCGGACCTGAGCTTTCCGCAGGATAGTGGCGAAGACAGTGATATCCGCATCGCTCACTGCCCGGAGCGGGTTTTGCCCGGCCATGTAATGCATGAGTTGATCTCCAACGACCGCGTTATCGGCGGCATGACCGCAAAATGCTCCCAGTATGCGTCGGACCTGTACAAGATTTTTGTGCAGGGCGAATGCATTGTTACCAACGCCAGAACAGCAGAGATGTGCAAGCTCACAGAAAATGCTTCACGCGACGTCAGCATCGCCTTTGCCAACGAACTGTCCATTATTTGCGACAAGCAGGATATCAATGTCTGGGAGCTGATTTCTCTGGCTAATCGTCACCCCAGGGTTAATATTCTCCAGCCTGGTCCCGGCGTGGGAGGTCACTGTATTGCGGTAGATCCCTGGTTTATCATCAGCCAGACCCCTGAAGAAGCACGCCTGATCAAGACCGCACGGGACATTAACGACTACAAGCCGGACTGGGTGGTTGAACGGGTTAAAATCGCGATCTCTGATTACCTGTCCTCGCATCCTGACAAGACGGCGGCGGACATCAAAGTGGCCTGTTTCGGCCTGGCATTCAAGGCGAACATCGATGATTTGCGGGAAAGCCCTGCGCTGGATATTACCCTGGAGCTGGCCACCCAGTTACCAGGCAAAGTCCTGGCAGTCGAACCCCATATTACGGAACTGCCGCAAAAACTGCAGGATGCCGGGATTGAATTTGCCGGCACCGGTGATGCCATTGCACAAGCCGACATTATGGTGCTGCTGGTGGATCACAAGCTTTTTAAAGAGCTGAAGATTACCCGCCAAAGCGGCAAGATTCTTGTGGATACCCGAGGTATCTGGCAGTAAACCGTAATCCTTAATCCAGGCAGGAATACTGTTTTCTGCCTGGATTCCTTCACCGGAGCATGCATTCAATAACAACCGTCAAACTCAGCGCCAGAAGCCTTGCGATCATTGTCGCAGTCCTGACCCTTCTGGCTTTTGCCATCGCCGGGAGCGGCTATTTTATTGTCTGGCACAAGCTACAGGACGTAATAGCCCGGGAAAAATCCAAGACCTATCAATCCCTGCACCATTTTTACCTGAAGCAGCTTCAGCAGGCAGAGGCTGACACCATACTGATTATCGGCGACAGCCATGTCCAGAGCCTGTTGGCACAGCGCATTCATTCCCGGGCCATCAACCTCGGTATTGGCGGTGATACGATCCAGGGAGTCACAAACCGGCTTCAGGATTATCACAACATTGCTCCGGACAGCATGGCTGTGGTGCTTGTGGGAACCAATAATCTGCTCACGGAAAACATCGCGGACAGCATAGGCAGATTGCCCCGACTAGCCCGGCTACTGGAGTCGTTTCCAGGCGTTTTCTGGGTCGGTGCGCCCCACGCGAGCAGTGCTCGGATTTCAGCAGCCAAGATTGCCCAATTCAATGAATCTGTTGAAAAAACCTGTGTTTCCATGAGTCATTGTCGGTATATCAATGGTTTCCCGACAGATATGAATACAAGCGCCTACCTGAATATAGATGGCATTCACCTTACACCGGCGGGCTATGAACACCTGACCTCACAAATCAGACAGGATATAATAGCCAGCTCACGAGCCACACCATTCCAAGGAGACGCGAGTGCGCCGCAGAATTTATGAACTGGATGCATTGCGAGGCATAGCCGCGCTCGCTGTTGTGATTTACCACTTCACTACGCGCTACGATGTTTTATACGGCTTCGAACAGGCGCCGCTGTTTACCTTTCCGCTGGGGCATTACGGCGTACAATTGTTCTTTGTGGTCAGTGGTTTTGTTATTTTCCTCTCTCTGAATAGCTGCAAGCACCCTGCCGATTTTATCGTTTCCCGTTTTGCCCGGCTTTACCCGGTTTACTGGGCGGCGGTGGCTATTACCTTTTCTACGGTCATCTACTTTGGCCTGGAAGGCAGAGAAAGAACCTTGTTCGAAGCACTGGTGAATCTCACCATGTTGCAGGGGTTTGTGGGGGTTCCTGATGTAGAGGGTGTTTACTGGACGCTCAAATGGGAACTGACTTTCTATTTCTGGGCACTGATGATCTTTATTTTCAACCTGCAAAAACATGTGCTTTGGGCTTGCCTGCTGTTGCTGGTTTCCCAGTGGATAGTCGTAGCTTTCGAATATTACGTGATGAACGTACCCGGCATACTCAAACTGATTTCACTTAACACCTATGGCAACCTGTTTGCCGCCGGAATCCTTTTTTACCTGATGATGTATTCAGAGTCCCGTCCGGTGATGCATGTGCTTATGGCCATTGCCCTGGTCAATCAGCTACTGGTTCATGACCTGGAATCTTTTTATGTGACTGCCGGCATCTTTGCCCTTTTCTATCTCTTTATTTATGACAAGCTGCAGTTTTTGTCGGTGAAGCCGCTGATCACCCTGGGCACCATTTCCTACTCACTCTACCTTATTCACGAGTACGTGGGCTGGATTCTGATGCGCGAATTGATGGAAGCAGGCGTCAACAGCACCGTTGCCGTTGCTTCAGCTACCGTCATGGCTTTGGTACTGGCTTACCTTCTGACCTTCAGGATTGAGCACCCGGCCATGAAGAAAATCAAAGATATCTACAAAACCAAATACCGGGTCAAGCTGGTAAAAACCGCTTAACCCCCATTGAAATAACTAAACCTTAAATTTTTTCAGAGTTGTCAGATGCAAACCGATCGCCAGAAAATAAAGCTAGTTTATATTATGTCCCCCAGCTATTCGGGCTCAACACTGCTTACCACTTTGCTGGCGCAACGCACCGACATTGCAACCATCGGCGAGCTGAAAGCCAACAATATGCCTGATATAGGCACTTATATCTGCTCCTGTGGGACACCTATTCTGGAATGCGAATTCTGGGAATCACTGCAACAAACCATTCAGCAACAAGGCGGCAAGCTGGAACTTTCAGATTTTGAAACCCGTTTTCGCTCAACCAACAAACCTCTGGACCGGGTGTTGCGCCCCAATGTAAAAGGCAAGACACTGGAATGGATGCGCCATCTGGCACTCACTCTTATCCCTTCCTTTAATCAAGGGTTCCAACGCATTCTTGAGCAGAACCACCAGGTAATATCAGCCGCATGCCAATATTACGCAACAGATACTTTTCTTGATGGTTCCAAAGATCCATTACGAGCACTGATTTTCAGCCGCTATACAAACTACGACTTGCGAGTAATCTATCTGACAAGAGACGGTCGCGGCACGCTGAACTCTGATAAAAAATACAACGGACTCAGTACCCGTGAGGCCTCTGTTTCCTGGAAGAACAAGATTGAGGAGATGGACCGTGTGGCCAATATGCTACCGGCAAAACAGGTAATGAAATTGCGCTATGAAACCCTGTGCCAGGCTCCCGAAGAAACCTTTCAGAACATCGTGAAGTTTGCGCAACTCAAAGAACTGCCGGAGCAAGAGGTCCGCAGCAAGCTGCATATTCTCGGCAATAACAACATGCGCCTGGTAAAAACCAGTGAAATCAGACTGGACGAAAAGTGGAAGAAATCTTTAACTGATGAAGATATCCGGGAATTTTTGACTATCGCCGGAACAGTAAACAGCAGACTGGGGTATCAATAAACCTGAAGCCTTCCTCCGCGCACTATGAGAGCATGTTGTCCCAGCGCTCGCCGACTTTCCTGATGTCATAATCCAGCGCTGCCTCCCTGGCAGCAACTGCCATCTGCTGCTGCAGGCTCTCGTTGTTCAGTAAGGCTAACACCCGCTCGGCAATCAAAGCGGGTTCGCAGGGCTCCAGCAAGTAACCATTGACGCCCTCCTTCACCACATCACTCAGATCTCCTACGTCAGACACCAGTGCAGGCACCTCGCATAACATGGCCTGAAGCATCGCCTGTGACAGGCCCTCCGAACTGGATGTGAGCAGAAAAAGACGGCTCTGGTTGAGAAAATTTTCCACCTCGTTTTGCCAGCCGGCGAATTCGATACTCTTGCGCACACCAAGACGATCAGCCAGCGCTTCCGCTTCTTCACGGCCAGGGCCATCCCCGACCACCAACAGACTCACGGCCCTTTCTTTCTGTATAAGCGCCATCGCCTCGATAACCAGGTGTAAACGCTTCACCTCGGAAATACGGCCGACAAACACCATATCATAGGCTTTTCCGATGCCTGGCTCCGGCTTGAATCGCTGAGTATCGATTCCGGCAGTAATAATGTGCACCTGCTGTGATCTAACCCCAGCTTCGCCCACAAAGTAATCCCTGGCTTTCGTGCCCCTTACTACAACATAATCACACCGGCGTACCAGCGCACATAGCAGGTTTTCTATGGCAGGTTCGGCTTCTTTAAGGCGCCCGAATATGCGGTTTTCCGTTGTGTAGCCTCCGCCTTTTACTTCGCGAATGCCGCCGCCGCAAACATACACTGACCTGGCACCGACAAGTTTGGCAAAGAACACCGAAAACAGTCCGTTAAGCAACAGGTGGAAGCCTCCCAGAACCTGGGGCCGCATCTTGATGGCAACACAACCAAAGTACACCAGTCGGGCTATATCTTTACCCAGAAGCCGGTTAAGCCACGACGGCGCATAAAGCGGCGTCACCTTGTCGATAACAGGTACGGTGTTTTCCGCTACCATATAGACTTCGCTGACACGGTCAGAGTAACTGAATACTTCCAGTTGCGAGCGTATCCAGGCATCGGAATAGAAATTACCGGTGAGCAACACCTTGTTCCGGGGTAACAAATTCCGCTTTGGAATAAGCACACCCAGCAGCTTTACCAGCAATAATTCAATCGCCAGGATGCAACGCAGGAAAAGAGCGTACAAGATTAATCCTCTCTCATCAGCCCGGCCGAAACCTGGCAGGCATTTTTTTCAGAACGGTCGCCTTATCTTTTTCTGACAACAGAAAAACCCAGTAGAGCACCAGTGTGAGCAGGCCATAAATGCCTATATTGAAAAAGATAAAAATGTCGGGCAGATGAAGGAACTGATCAATCACATACAGAACCCCAAGCGCTACAGCGCCAATAGCGCCAACCCGTAAAAAGGTGTGTTGAATATAAGCCATCACAGGTACGCCGACTCGAATACAGGAATAGACAGGCACAGCGATACCATTCACCAGTGTGGACACAGTCACAATGAGAATCCCAGCGGTTTCAACGGTCATCCCGTAGGAAAGCGCCACCAGGGCACCAATGGAAAAACCCACAATGGTCAGCACCAGCGACATCAGCGCAACCGGTCCGTGAAGATTCAGGCCCACCATAATACGCACCACCGGGGACTGGGCAATAGGCAACAGCAAACCCAGCGACAGAATCATAACCAGATGGCTGGTGACATAATCGTCTCCCATCCAGACCCGCAGAAGATCATTACCGTAAAAACCGAACAGAATCATGGCTGGTAACGTAAATGCAAAACCATACTTGCTGGCCGCAAACACAAAGTCATTCAGCTTTTGCTGATCTTTCTGCGCCTCCATAGAGCCAGCCATGGGGGTGAGTATAAAAGCAAACCGGGTGATAAAGGATTCCACATGCTTGACCAGCGAAACCGGCCGTGCCAATACCGCCAGAGCGGCCGGCCCCAGTGTGGAGGCCACCAACAGATAACTGGATTGCACTATCAGAAAATGGGACACACCGATCATGATGGTTTTAACACCAAAGGGGAAAATCTCCTTCACAAACTCGAAGGAAAAATAGCGCGGTGCAAACCGTGCCTCCGGACATACCCGGCGTGCCAGATACATACGCACAGCGCCCTGAATCCCCGTCATGACCATATAGATGATGCTCATTTGCTCAAGCGATCCACCCGCAGCCAGTGCAGAAATCATGAAAATAACTGTCAGCATATAAGCCAGCGAATTCAGGCCATTGAACAAATCCCACCGGTGGCAGCCGGTCAGTATGCCCCTTGAAGTATCAAACAGGAACTGCAGCGCGATACTTAATCCTAGAAACAGCACAACAGCTTGCGCGGCTGCGATATTGTCGCCAAACCGGTGACCAAAATAAATTGGCAACATGTGGCTGCCAAGAAAAGCGGCCAGAGCCACCATCCCGGCGAGAGCGGCCTGCACGTACACCACACTGGTAACAGCCGTGGAAAGTGCATCGTGTTTTTGTTCGGCACGATACTTCGCCACAAAACGATTCAGTGATGACCCTATGCCGAGGCTTGCAAGGCTGATGTAATTGGCAACTGACCAGGAGAAATCCCAGATACCAAGCAACTCCTGCCCCAGCTTTTCATCAATATAACGAGGCAGGAAAAACCCCACCACAAAAAGAATCAGATAGCTGATCCAACCGGTAAGAACATTACTGATCACCCGCGAAGCGCCGGTAAAATCCTGTTCTTTAGAATTTGCCATAAACAGTTAACTCATCAACGAAAACAACGCACCTGCATATCAGGATGTCGAAATATCTCGTTTCGGAAAGGTATAAACGCCCGCTACCATGCAGGCCAGTTGTTCCGGCCGTATATTCAGCGGCAGGTTGATACGGTGCAATAAATACGGGTAGTCACCCACGCTATTGTGCCCTTCCTGGGTTGTAAAAGCTGCGCGGTATTCCGCATCTTCCACCAGTGAGGCTGCGGTATCATTACAGGCACCATTGGGAAAGCAGAACCAATGGCACGGCTCACCTGTCAGTTTTTCAACAAATGACTTTGACACCTGCAGTTCTTCCAGTATTTTATTTTCCGGTTGCGCATTCAGGCGAACATGATTTTTCGTGTGACTGCCTAAAGTCGCCAGAGGACTGGAAGCAAATTCACCCAGCTTTTCAGGGGTTGCAACCTTGGAGTTCGGATCAGTCTCATAGACATCCAGCAATGTTTTTCCCTTGAGGCTTTCAATAGAGGCGATAAACTGCTCAACCTTGGGGACCAAGTCATAGTCATTGGTATTGGATTTGAGGATCTTGCGAATCGATCTGACCAGAGTTGACTTACCTGTTTCCCGATTCGTCATATCAAATCGAACAGGAATATCGCCGAACCGGGTCTCGTAAACATTCTCTACGTTGTGCTGAACAGCATAGTCCAAACGGTCAAACCAAAAGGGTTTCTGCTGCTCCGCATGTCCCGTTGCCACAAACAATGTCATAGGCACTGAATGCTTTTTAAGCACTTCAAAACCTGAATCTATGTTGTTTTCGTATCCGTCATCAAAGGTCACCACCAGACTGTGTGGCTGAAGCGGCCGTTCTCCTCTGAGCATTGCGCCAGCCTCGCTGATGGAAACGAAATTATAATACCTTTTGAGCACGGAAATATGTGCATCAAGTTCCATTGTGGAAAGGTAGGATCGCAGCGGTTGCCACTTTTTTTCTACAGCGGGATCGGAGATACCGTGAATGGTCAGGAAAACAATTTTATTCCGGTTCTTTCGGCGCCAGAGAAACCAAAGCCCCGTGTAGTACAACGCAAAGGAAAGTAACTTTTTCTTCATTTAAGCTCCATACCCCAGCAGGCAGCATTCGGGCGCCGTGCTGGTCAGTTGGCGCAGGTCTGCTATAAGGCCAGCATCAACTCATACAATCCGCCATGGCTTGCATGGTCTCCAGCAACGAATACCGGTTACACCATCCCGTTTCTTGTTCTGTTTTTTCCGGGTTACCATAGGCAACGTTAAAATCCTGTTTCTTTATAAAAGCAGAATCAGACTGGATTTCAACCTCAACGCCATAGACCTTTGCCGCCGCATCCACCAGATCGGTAATAGCGGTGGCCTTGCCTGTACATACATTATAGCTTTCGTAACTGCGTCCCTGCTGATATATCGCCACATAGGCCTCTACGGCATCGCGAATATCGACAAAATCCCGCGCCGTGGAAACATTGCCCAGACGCAACCTGGTTTGGCCATCTGCCAGCTGTCGGCAGATATTTCCAGCCACCAATTCCGGTGACAGGCCGGGGCCGATCAGATTGAATGGCCTGGCTACCAGTACATCAATACCAAACATTTTGCCGGCGCTCCTGGCCAGCAATGTCTGGGCTGCTTTAGCACGCCCATAAGGTACTGCGCCACCGGTCTGGCAACCTTCGTCATAGTACCCCTGCTCGGTGGGCACATACTCGGCCGCGCTCCCGGTAATCAAAACCCTGACATCCGGTGCATGGGAACGAAAGGCGCTTAGCAACGAATAGGTTCCCTGAACATTGACACGAAACATATCGGATTCACCGGCAGGCGGCATTAAACCTGCCAGATGAAAAACACCATCAGGGGTAAAATCCCGGGCCAGCGCAGCAACCTGTTCGGTATCGACGATATCCAGGGCAACCGTTTCATCCGCGCCTTCGACTTTGGGGGTATTATTGGTGACAGCAATAATACGCGCATCCATCGCTTCGCGGACGGCTTTTAAAAGATGGCCACCACTAAATCCGCTTGCACCGGTTATCCAGATAGTGTCCGGCATTATTTCTCACCCAGAAATTTGCCCTGGTTTTCCTCAAAGTCCAGCTGGGCCTGAGCGTAATCATCCATGCGGCCAATATCGAGCCAGTAGCAGTCTTCCTGATAGCAGCGAACTTTACCGCCTGCTTCGTGAACCTTGAGAATAAGATCCGGCATATCCAGGTACTGGTTCTTTTCAATATGCTTCAGGACACGTTTGGACAGAATATTGAAGCCCATGCTTACATCGTAATGGAAGGTGGGCTTTTCAGAAAAGCCCTTGAATACCTCGCCATCGCGATCAACAACACCAAAGTCGATACGCACATCCCGTTTATAGGTGGCAATAGTGACATCAGCATCGTTGGCTACGTGAAAATCGATCATTTTACCGAAGTTCAGGGTTGTCAGCAGATCCCCGTTCATCACGATAAAGTTATCGGGCAGATCTTCCACCAGGCCAATCGGACCGGCGGTGCCCAGTGGTTCTTCTTCTCTGATGTAGTCAATGGACAAATCATATTTGCTGCCATCGCCACACAAGGCCATGATCAGTTCAGCCAGGTATCCGGTGGATACCGTGACATTTTTCAGGCCCGAGTTCTTAATTTTGCTCAGCAGTATCTCGATAATCGGCATATGGCCCAGAGGTACCATAGGCTTGGGAAATACGGCCGTCAGGGGACGAAGACGGGTGCCTTTGCCACCCGCCAGGAGAATTGCTTTGATATCTTTATACGAATCTTCCATGCCAGCCTCTTTTATACCGCGTAGGAGTCGGCTTTAAATCGATCCAGGTTTTGGGAGATAAAATCAATGGTTTGCGTCAGCCCTTCGCGCAGGGAAACTTCCGGCTCCCAGCCCATGAGTTCTTTCGCTTTGTTGTTATTGCTGATGAGCTCCATAACTTCGCTCTTTGCAGGGCGAACCCGTTGCTGATCCGTTTTCACCGGCAGTTCCTTGCCAAGGATATCAGCCACCATGTTGACCAGATCACCAATTGTTATTCCTTTGCCTACACCCAGGTTAACCAGCTCACCAATCACTTTCTCGGAACGACTGGCTGCAAGGAATCCTCTTGCCGTATCTGTACAAAAGGTCAGATCGCGCACCGGATCAAGGCTGCCCAGCGTCAGCTCACCCTTGGTAAGGGCCTGCACAATAATGGTGGGAATAATGGCGCGCATACTCTGACGCGGACCGAAAGTGTTAAATGGACGCACAATAGTGACTGGTGTTTTGAAGCTCAGCCAATAGCTTTCTGCCAGTTTATCTGCAGCAATCTTGGTGGCTGAATAGGGAGACTGACCAACCAGCGGGTGCTTTTCATCGATCGGTGTGTACTGGGCGGTACCGTAGGTTTCGCTGGTAGAAGTGTGCAACATGCGCTCCACATCATAGCGGCGGCAGGACTCCAGCACATTCAGAGTACCGTTAACATTGGTGCTGACGTAAGTGCCTGGTGCCACATAGGAATAAGGAATCCCGATGAGTGCAGCCAGGTGAAACACCATGGAACAGCCTTTTACCGCATTATCGACTGAGAACGGATCGGCAATATCGCCGGAAACCACTTCAACCTGGCTGAGTACATCTTTGGGGACATTTTCCAGGTTATACCAGTTGCTGTTAGCGTTGTAATGAACAAAGGCGCGAACATCATGACCCGCCTTAACCAACTCTTCCACCAAATGGCTGCCGATAAATCCACCTGCTCCTGTCACAAGCACTTTCTTTGTCACGCCAAGCTCCTTACATATTTCAGCGTTCACTCAACTGTTCTGTTGTTGAGTTAATTCTGTTGTTAAGTTAAATAGTGAAAAACCGATTATTAAAAATTTTTCCCGCAATATTGCAGTCCGAAACCCGATCTGAATCAGGATGGGGTTGTTTGCGAACGCCCCAGAACTTTCCTGATATAGGCCTGACCCAACATCCATAGAAACAGCGTATTGGTTACAAGGTAGCGCTTCCATAATCTGCCGGGTTCCTGCTTGACCCGGTAAAGCCATTCCATTCCCAGCTTCTGCCAGAGTTCCGGAGCCCGCCTGACTTTGCCTGCCATGACATCGAAGGATCCGCCCACACCGTGCACCACGGGGACTTTGATCACATCATTCCAGCGGGCCATAAACTGTTCTTTTTTTGGCGACGTAATAGCAACCAGAAGGACATCGGCTTTGGCATCTGCAATATCCTGGGCAATCTGCGGCTCCTCTTCCTTTGAGAAGTAACCATTGCGTCGCCCCGCCAGCACCACACCGGGATAATCCTGGCGGATTTTTTCTTCAACGGTGCGGGATACTTCCTCGGTGGCTCCCAGGCAATAAACCCGGTACCCTTTTTTCATACCCCGCTCAAAAATGCCATACATCAGGCCAATACCGGTAACCCGCTCTGGCAGGGGTTCACCCAGCACACGACTGGCAAGGACCACCGCAGCCCCATCTGCCAGGATCAGGTCAGACTCCAGAACCGCCTCACGCAGCATGGGGTCGCGCCCCATATTCACCACCTTGGCGGCATTCACTACACCCACATGCAGGGATTTTCGTTCTGCGATGGTTTCATCTATCCGGTCCAGCATCTGTTCGCGTGTGAGCGCGTCCACCGGAACGCCGAATAATTGAATCTTGTTTGCCTGCTGCCCTGTCGCTTGCTGCATATCTGCCATGTGGCGGAACCTGTTTCCCTGTTAAACCTTGATATTGGAAATCTTGAATCTGAACGTGTTACGTTATTCTGAATGATTTCAATTGATTAGACTAGCTGTCGGAGGATTTGACATATTCATCAATGAACTCGATATTTTAAACGGGTTTCTGCTAACATGCCGCCCAAATCAGCGGGCATTATACGCCATTCATGCCCCGATTACTGAGATTTTTCCTGACCGCCCACACTGACCAGGCTTCAGGTAGTCAACCGCGATCATTCACCGGGAAGGCCCATGACTGAACAACTGAATCAGAAGCTCATTATCAGCTTAGACTATGAAGTCTTTTTTGGTAAAAACACCGGCACCGCAGAAAACAGCCTGATTACACCCACCCGGGAAATCACAAAAATACTCGACAAGTATGACGCCAAACTGTGTCTGTTTGTGGACGCCGGCTACCTGGTTGAACTGGAAAATCAGGGCAAGAAGCACCCTAAACTGCTGACTGAACTGGATTTAATTCGCCGGCAACTCACCACCCTGACGGCAGCCGGTCATGAAATCCAGCTGCATATCCACCCGCACTGGGCGGATAGCCGTTTTGACGGCACTACCTGGCAGATCGACAGCGGGCGCTACCGGCTGCACGACTTTTCAGAGAGCGAGCAGCTTGAGATTGTCAAACAATACAAGCAAGCGCTGGGGCAGTGTACCAATGATCCGATCTTTGCCTACCGTGCCGGCGGCTGGTGTATGCAGCCTTTTGAAAAAATCAGCCAGGCCCTGAAAGCCCATGATATCTGGCTGGACAGTACCGTGTATGAGCAGGGATTGTCGGAAGATCCGCTCCGCTGGTACGACTTCACCAAAGCTCCCCGAAAACCTCTATGGCGTTTTGAGGATGACCCTGTCAAGGAAGCCGCTGACGGGTTCTTCACCGAGATCCCCATCAGCAGTATGCCGGTCAATCCGCTGTTCTACTGGATCTCGACCCTGATGAAGAAAGTGCTGAAAGAACGCCACAAGGCTTACGGGGACGGCGCCACCATGGTGGCCAACAGTGGCTACTACATTACACGGCTGACCCGGAAAACTTTCAGCCCGGTAACCCTGGACGGCGCCAAGGCCGGTCTGCTGAACAAAGGCTATGCCTACCACCGCTCACTGGGTGCAGATGCCGGCGTCTTTAACGTGATGGGCCATCCGAAAACCCTGTCCCGCTACTCTCTGGACAAACTTGATGCCTTTATGAGTCAGCATCAACGGGCTCTGACCTCTGTGACTTTCCAGAACCTGCGACACCTGAAGAGCACTGCTGCCTGAGCTATTGCCAGCTGATAACGGTTTCGAAGGTAGTGGTACCCTTGATCGCCGCCGTCGCCACGATGCAGGTATTCGGCACTTTCCGGTGATAACCACGGCTCAGCCATCCCGGCCCGGGATTATCCGGGTCAGATTCTGAACCAGTCACCAGTTTAACTGCCAGCTGCTCAGCGAAAGCAAAGGATACCGATGTTGTCTGCTCCAGTGTCAGATCTACCTGGTTACCACTTTGCTGTATCGCGCCACAGAACTCCGACAGATGGAAGTGAAGCACGGCAGTGTGACCTCGCTGACAATCCAGCGTATCCCTGATCACCAGTTGTTTGCCGGGCTGGTCAAGTACCAGTTCCCGGGTGTGCCTGACGGGGTCTTCCAGCCGGGTGTAGCCATCGTGGTTGGCCACCAGTCTGCCCCCCTGCTCTGTGGGTTCCCACACATCCAGTTTCGCCTTGGCATGCTGCTCCCACATGAAGGGCCCGGTCATGACTGACTGATCCTGTCCGTCAATTTCTACGGTGTTGTGGGCTTTGGTGGTGCGGAAATAATTTCGCCAGGCGGGATAGGTAAAGTAATCGTAGGTACCCGAGTCCACCAGCAGATCCTGCCCGTTCAGACGCATGGTAAAAGCCAGCGCATCCGCGTGGCCATGGGCGGCTATGGCGGTGTAGCCCAGCTCAGCCACGTCCACCAGCAGGCTCGCAGAATCCTTGAGTGATTGACCGGATTGAAGCAGATAGTAACCGGAGTCCCCATAGTCACGTGACTTCAGGTGTATATGCTGCGCGTCAGTTTCTGTATTGCCTTCGCCGCTATTGCGGCGGTTGTCCCCAAAAATCCAGAAGGAGGATTCGCTGGGCTTTTGCCACAACTGCTGCAAATACTCGTTGCCATAAAACTGACATGCAACGTCAATCAGGGCAGGAATATCATCCGCCGGCTCACCCAGATCCAGCACATAGCCATCATCCCGGTCGCCGAACATGGGTAGCTGGCCGCCGGCTTCGGACAACTGGGCGATAAACACCGCCAGCACTTCGATTTGCGCCCAATAGGCTTCGCTGAAAGCATCATTGTGCCATTTACCTACCAGCCCGCAGATCCAGTAGAACTGAAAAACAAAAAACTCATACCCGAGTGCGTGTTCGCGGGTACAGCCATCGGGAAAGGTCTGGGCAAAAATTTCCCTGTCCATAATGAACTTGGCATCGTAGGCCCACTCCGACGATTTTTTGAAAATATTAAAGTAGGATGCCGCCACAAATACACCGGCTGCCTCCCCGATCAAATGGTTATTGGCTGATGATCCCTGCGAGAATTTACCCGCAACATCACGGCAATGAAGAAACACGGATTCCAGGAAACGTTTTTGAAACTGGCCGGTAAACAAACCGGATTCCAGAATCAGATCAATGGCCCAGACCCAGTTGATCAGCCGGATACCCAGCTCAAGCGGGCTGCGCCAGTTCATACCATAACCGTAGGGATTCTGATCCAGCCAGGACTGTATCTGTGCGACCAGCTCCCGGGCATATTTCATATCACCGGTAGCGCGATAGGCCCGGCCCAGAACCACCAGGTGATGATGCCGATTAGGCTCCCACACCAGCTTGCAGTCGCCAAAGTTGGGGCAATCACGATAATCTACTTTAAGAATGGGCTTGAGGGGTGCCTTGATGTTGCTGCCATGATCGTGGTTCCAGTCAATGGGATCACCCAGAAACCTTTCCTGCAGATTAAAAAAGCTCAGTTTATGTTCACAGATCAGATCCGCTTTACGGATCAGGCGGGATTTCCACTCAAGGGAATCATCCTCTCCCGCCCAACAACCTGCCGCCACAGACGAAACCCGAAACGGCGGTTTAAATTCCTGCCCGGGGACAAACCCGGCCACATAGGCCGGTTTGGGAACAAGATTCATACTGACCCGCGCGTGCTCCGCCAGCGCCGCCAGCAATGATTGCACGCGCCAGGCAATCTCCGAGCCTGACATGGTGCGTAAACGGTTAACATACCATTGAAGTGACTGCATAACTTTTCCGTTTGCTCGTGTTCCGGTTAACGACCCTGTTGTTTAACATCAGATGCTTTCTGATTCACAGCAATGCACCAGTCTGTTACATCCCCAAGGATTTTTATCTGATAATCAGGCTCAGAAATAATATGCCTGATTGCGGGATAGAATTTTACTTCGAGTTGCTCACCAAACTCCACCCTGGAGTAGGTTTCCCGGTACTGTTCCGGATAATTGTAAGTATTTCGGGCGCCACTGGTGAATATGGTCTGCATGTATACCCCTTTGCCCACGAGTATTTCCAGGTCTCTCTCAACCTCCTGGCGGGACGGAAATGAGGGAAATTCCGCCGGCAACACCATGTAATCCCTTTCCACAGCCTCCAGCTCCAGGTCGCTGGCACTGAGCTTGTTGGAAACCTTGGTAATCAGGCGCGGAATCAGACGGCCTTTTTTCCAGGCGTTCAGCGCCCGGTTACCAATATGATGCCAGTACCAGTGCGGATTTCTGTGACTGTAGCCATCAATCTGACTGATTCCTGCCACCCTTGAATCTGTTTTGGCAGTTTCAAAAGCAATCACCGCCCCGGAACACAAACCGAACAGCAAAAAACGCTGGATATTTCTGCGCCTTTGCAGAAAATCCATCACTTCCTGAACCTCCTTTATTGAGGCGGATTGCAACGTGGTTCGGCCGGAACGATAGCCACTGTCGCCGATGCCTGAAAAATCAAAACGGAGCGACGCCAGCCCCTGCTCTGCCAACTGCCAGGCCAGTTTTACGGACATCCGGCACGCGCCTATATGATGCATGATGCCTGAATTCAGAATCAGCACTGCCACCTGGTTTGAATCGAACACATCCGGTTCGGTAAAGACGCCGGTCAGCGTTCTGGGCATGCCGATATTGACGACCGTTTCTTTCATTGGCTGACCTGCTCCTGCATCCAGCCCTGAATCGCCTGCAGCATGGGTTGCGGTATCAGAATAGCGCCATCACCACTGGTGTAATTCCAGTCGCCCGGAGAATCAATAGTACGGACATCAATATCAGGTATTCCGGACCAGGCAACAGCAAGCTGAGGCGCCTGGCTCCCGGATGAAGAATTAAATATACCGACACGTGCCACTTGCGGCCTGATATCGGGCAACGACACCGTTTTCAGCGTACGGCAAAAGGCCGGAGCCATAGCGAAGCCGTTAATATGCAGGGTGCCATCGCTTTCTGTAAAGTTGGAGCCCGGGTACGCAGAAATGCTGATCTGATGTCGCAGCTCATCCAGATAAGCCGCACCGGACACGACAGAATCCCAAAGAATCAGAAAATCCAGGTCTGAAGCCCTGGCACAAGCCACGGAAGCCACCAGGCCGCCCATACGCAGCCCCAGAATGCCTGTACAGTCGATGTCCGCCAATGTTTTAAGATGCTGCACTGCATGACAGGCATCTTCGATCCACATGTCAATGTCTACTTGTGCGAGGTGCAGCGAAGAATCCCCGGTACCCCGGTAATCAAACCTCAAAACATGAAAGCCTGCACCGGCCAGCTGCGTTGCCAACTGCCGGAGTGCCCGGTGGGAGCGCATATACTCCTGTCCAAAGGCGTTACACAATACCAGTCCCGTTTTGGTATCATTCCTTGGCTCAGGACTATGATAGACCCGGTACAAATGTTCCCCGGGCTCACCGAAAAAGAAAGGCTCCATTAATGCTGTTTCCCGTTACCGTTTTGTCTGACCGGCCACCAGCGCAGCAGGCGGTAATACCAATGGTCATTCTCCACCGGTTCTTTTTCCAGTCTAGCATCAATCAGTGCGGCAATTTGCTGCAGGGTAGCCAGAGCGACATCATCCACAGATAATTCAACGCCTGTCTCCCTGTGGACCTGCTTTCGAAACTCCACCAGCAGTAATGAATGCCCCCCCAACTCAAAAAAATTGTCTTCAGGCGTGACATAACGCGCCTTGAGCAGCCTTTTCCATTCGCTGATCAGAAAGCTTTCGGTCGCCGTACGCCCTTTCGTTGCAGGAATTTCCTCAGCGTCTTCCAGATACCCAAGCAGGGCTTTACGATCAATCTTTCCGTTAGGCGTCAGGGGGAAACTCTGGATTTCGACAAAACGGTCCGGAACCATGTATTCAGGAAGCTGGCAAAGTAAATGGCGGCGCACTTCCGGCAAGGTGACCGTGGCAATGTCGTGAAACCGTAGAAACGCCACCAATCGCGCATCTGTTTCAGAAAATTCTTTCACCAGCACTACGCTTTGGGCGATGGCTGCGTGGGTATCCAGAACCGCTTCCACCTCTTCTAGCTCGATACGAAACCCCCGGACCTTGACCTGCGAATCCAGCCGGTTGAGGTATTCCAGGGTTCCGTTCCGGCGCAGAACCACACTGTCTCCGGTGCGATATAACTTTCCGGCCGCCAATGCGGGAATTTCCGTAAAGCGTTCTTCGCTATGCTCCGGCATCCCGATATAGCCGTCAGTCACGCCGGCACCCGCAATCAGCAACTCTCCCGGCACATCCACAGGCTGCAGTTGATCGCTGTGATTTACCACCAGACACTGGGTGTTCGCGATAGGCGTACCCACCGGAACGGGACCATCCACTCCAGCTACCTGATAACAACAGGACCATACCGTGGTTTCCGTGGGCCCGTACATATTCCAGAGTTCCGTCACCCTGCTTTGAAGTTGTACTGCCAGATCCCTGGGAAGCGCTTCCCCACCGCACAGTGCCTTGAAGCCCTTGCACGGCTGCCAGTCGCTGGCCAGGAGTATCCGCCAGGTTGCCGGCGTTGCCTGCAGTATATTAATTTCCCTTTGCTTCAGCAGACTGACCAGACAATCAGGATCGGCAGCCTCGCTGGCGGATGCGATGACCACAGTCCCGCCGGCCAACAAGGGCGCAAACAGCTCCAGTACCGAGATATCGAATGACAGGGTTGTCAATGCAAGCAAGCGGTCACCGGGCTTGATACCTGGCGTCCGTACCATGCTTTGCAGAAAATTGGCCACTGCATGCTGAGGCACCATCACACCTTTGGGTTTGCCTGTAGAGCCGGACGTAAAAATGACGTAGGCGAGTTGATTCTCCGGACTGCCGGTTTCTGCAAACTGCCCGGCACTGGTTCCAGTCAGTGTGTCGAGATTGACTAGATCGAGATTGATAACATCGACCAAGTCCCCCGGAATAGTTGGCAGGAGTGGACCTTCGCTAATAACGAATCTTGCGCCGGAGGTGGCCATCATATAAGAAAGGCGATCCCTGGGAAAAACCGGATCAAGCGGCACATAACCCGCGCCCAGCCGGAACAGTGCCAACAGAAGCGGTATCAGACGTTCATCACGATTCAGATAAATACCCGCAAGATCGCCCTGTCGTAAGCCTCGCCCGTATAACCAGGCGCACAGGTGCGCTACATACTCACCAAGCTCCCTGTATGACAACGCACGATCGCCACTGACAACGGCGACCGCTTGCGGGGTGTCCTGGATTGATTTTTCTATCAAAGGCCAGATTGCAGCTACGGGATAATCCACCTCTGTAGCATTTAATTTTTTATAGACCTCTGCGTCCGTTTCGTTAAGCATATGATTGGTATTCAGCTGGCTGGTCCAGTAGCATAAAAATTATAGGATCCCTTTTGTCAGAGGTTGAAAGGCGGCTTGAAGCTTGATATTCAGTTTATTGTCATCGTTGCCCTGGTCGTTGTATCTGCCCTGGCGCTTTTCCTGCCGGTCTCACCCTGGCTTACCTCCCACTGGCAAAATCATTTGTGGGACCTGGGTCACACCCTGCTCTTTTTTTCATGGTCACTCTTTGCGCTTAAAAAGCTGAATCAATCAGGTTACAGCCATACGGCGAGTGCTCTGATGAGTTTATTGATGGCACTGGTTGTCGGCGCCCTTATTGAACTCATTCAGATGAGCCTGAGCAGAGACGCTGCTTTTTATGATCTTGTTCTTGATCTGGCAGGCACTGTTATTGCCATTACTATCTGGCATGCCTGTCTCAAGTATAGACGCAAACCATCCGTCAGTTACTTCCTTTGGGTCCTTTCTTTGGTTGTACTAGTTTGGGTATGCCAGCCGCTGGCAACCTCGCTGTATGACGGTTTTCTTGCCCGTAAATCGTTCCCGATTCTGATTTCGGGGCAATCCAGTCTTGAGCTTGACCGGCTTTATGGAAAACCCCTGCGACACTATAGCAAAGCAATGTCCGGTATCGGCATCACCTTCACCACTGACAGGTATTCACTGGTTTATTTGTCTGAGTTCCCGCGGGACTGGTCAGGGTATCAGTCTCTGCATCTGACGCTGTATCAGCCGGACACAGAGCCACTGCCGGTGATCCTTTCCATCGAAGACGCAGCCCATCGCACCAGAGGTACCCGTTATCATGACCGATACAACCTTGAGTTGCTGCTCCCACAGGGATCCGCACAATTGAACATTCCTTTGAGTGACATTCAGAACGCGGCAAGGAATCGGCGTATGGATATCAGCCAGATCAGCCGGATCAATCTGTACACCATGGACTCGCCCCGCAAACGCACCCTTTACCTGACTGAAATGTACCTGACACCCTGACAAGTATCAGGGTGCAAGGGGCTGTTTCATCTGGAAGTGGCATGAGAAATGGCTTCAATCGCCGGATGGATGTAACGTCAGACTGCGCCGTCGCCTTTCAGAATAACCGGTATGGTTTTGAACAGGATCTTGAAATCCAGCCCCAGCGACCAGTTATCAATATAAGCAAGATCCAGTTCAAGCCATTTTTCGAATGGCAGATTGCTGCGACCTGAAATCTGCCACAGGCAAGTCAGCCCGGGGCGAACACTGAACCTTTTACGCTGAATGCCGCGATCAAACAGCTCAACATCACGGATAGACATGGGGCGTGGCCCAACGATCGTCATATGCCCCAGGAGCACGTTAATCAACTGGGGAAGCTCATCCAGGCTGGTTTTTCGCATAAAAGCACCCACCCGCGTCACCCTGGGATCCTTGGCGATTTTGAAAATCGGACCCTCGGCTTCATTAAGGTGCTCGATATCTTTCAGTTTTGCTTCGGCGTCCACCACCATTGACCGGAACTTCAGCATGGGGAACAAGCGTTTCCGCAAGCCGACCCGCTGCTGCACGAAGAATATTGGCCCTGGAGAGTCCAGCCGAACGGCCAGTGAAAGAATAAGAAACAAAGGGATCAGAATCGGCAGCGACAATGTCACGGCGAAAATATCGAAAAGGCGCTTAACGATCAAAGACAGCTCATGCTGCGCCACCGGCTCAAAACTGAGAAGCGGTATACCGCCCACAATGGACAGACGCATGCGGGCAACCTGAAAATCAAACATATCGGACATCAGACGGATATTAACTGCCTCTTCTTCACAGGCCGCAAATATCTTTCCGATCTTGCTGATCTTGGAGCGAGGGACCGCAACGATCACCTCATCCACCACATTCTGCTTTAGAACAGTGTGGATGGAATCAATGGTTCCCAGAACCCTGGCACCATCAATTTCCTGCCCTACCCGTTCTTTATCGGGATCGAGATAACCAATAACCTCCACGCCCCACTCGGAATACTTGTCGAGCAACTCACAGATACGCAGAGCGCGGGTGCCGGTACCTACCACCAGAACCTTGTCCTTGAGGTTTTCGCTGCCAGAACGGGAGAAATACCACCACACCATGAAGGAGCGCACCACCATGGTCGCCACCAGGGTCAACACATAGAAAAAGACCACATTCTTGCGGTTCAGCTCATCGTCCTGAGAGAAGAAAAAAAGCAAAGAGAGAAATACGCCCAGGGATACGGCCAACGCACTGGCACTCATAAAACCGTGGGGCAGAAAACGTATTTTCAAACGGCGGTAAGCACCGGCATAAGCCATACCGGCCACATACAAACCACCCAGCAGCGCCATCAGGATGCCAATGGAAAAGTAGGAAGCCCGGGTACCCGAAGACTCCACCATCTCATTCAGGTTCAGCGTAAGCAGACCACCCCAGATTACCAGAACAAAATCCAGCAATGAGAGGGTCCATACCATGTGAGAATATCTCTGGCTGGCGACATTCATAAAAAAACGTTCTTCCTCTTTATAGTTTTAAACCGCGCCTGGCGGTCAGAGGGTCGCGATTATAACAAGAATTCATAATGCTTAACCCTGATATTCAATCTGATTGCGTCTCACTTTGTAATAGGAGGTTAATTACTGTAACGCTTGCAATAATAGCTCAGAACTCAGGCGGTCCATCAAATCCCGCAATTTAAGTTCAACATTGCCTGTGTCTTCGTGCAGCAGCAGGTCCTGCTTGATTGCCACCACCAACAGATTGGGCCTGCTTGAGAAATAGGCGGACAGCATCGCTTTCCTGACCCCTGACACAGATGGCAGCCGTTTTCCGTTAACAACAAAGCTGTACACGATCACACGCTGCCGATTGCCACCCCGCACCACAACGGATGCGATGCCATTGGCCGATTTCTTGTCAAGCACCGTCCACTCCTCGGTATCAAACAGCGAGGTATGAGCACCAATAGTGTCAGAAGAAGCCTGAAAGGACAGGTTTTCATTCAGATAAAGATCCACATTACCTGAATCCAGACTTAAGAAGCGTTCCGAGCCCACTTCAGGCAATGGCGGCCGCCAGGCATCCCGGGACTCCTTGACACTGAATTCTGAATCCAGCACCTGCTCAACCGCAGGCATCAGCGGTTTACCATCAATTCCCGACAGGACTGTATGGGTCACGGGCAATATTGCCATGCAGATAAACATCAGAAGAATCACTGAATAGCCCTGATTACCCGAGGTAGTGCCCGTAAACTCATAGTCCTGAACGGTCATTTCCGGCTGTGCGGACAGTTTTCTCACATAAAACCAGAGGAATGGGCAATAGACCACGGCAAATAACACCCAGCCAAAAGCGCGATGATCTTCAACAAGCTCACTCTCCATGTTGGTGTAGTTACCCACCAGCACAATGGTGATAACCCGAATCCAGTTGGCAAGAATGGCAATGGCAGTTGAAAGCAGCAACAAGCGTAACAGCGCCTTGAATTTAAGGCTTTGCCAGGCAGCGAAGATAAATACCAGTGAAGTGCCGGTAAGCACAAAGGATAGACCGGCGCAGGCTCTTTCAACGTGAAACCTGCCTCCGGGCAGAGTCAGCATGTAATTATCCAGTAAAACCGGTACGCCCAGTTGCTGAATAAACTGGTAACTCACATGGGTGGTCAGTGTGCGCAGTGGCTCCTGCAATATCTGCCACAACGGCATGGCAAGCGCCATGGCAACCAGCATATAGCGGAGATTCAACAGCATACTCCAGCCCCACAAGCACCAGATGGCACCAAAGACCAGGCCATACAGGGCAAGGAACTGCAAAGTCAGAATGCTGGTAATACTGGCTACCCACCAGATAAGCGCAGAGCCAACCACCACGAGCAAACCGGGGATTCTGTGCACCGGTGTCTGCGTTGCCACGGTAGCGGATTTGCGATAAAGATGAAAAAGGAACATGGCAGCCACCAGCCAGCCATGGGAATAGAGGCTGGAACCCCACTCCACCAGCAGGCTGTCGATACTGGGGTAGTACAGTCCGATCACAACAACCAGCGCAATCACAAAGACATTGAATGCCGGTAGTTTCAGTTTGTCTGCGCTCGCATCTACTGCTGTGCTCATAGAAATTGTCTTCTGCCTACCGCTATTGAATTAATACTGACTACCGAACAGATAGGTGAACGAAATGGCGGCAGAAAGCTCGTCATATTCATTTTCTTCCAGATTGCTGGAGTTTTCTTCATGAGCCACCCGGAAAACCACTTCGGCTCTTGGGCTCGGCAGGTAAGCCAGCCCAGTGGCCACGCGCAGGTTGTCATCTTCGCGGCTTTCCCCTTCCTCGAATTCAATGCGGGTTGCCTCCAGTGTCAGAAACGGCTCCAGCTCGCCAGACAGCTCAAAGCGAAAATCCGCCAGCAACTGGTAGGATGTCTGATCAGTAGTCACGTCATCCTTGCCCTTGTCCCGCCCATAGGTGGCCCGGTAGCTGCTATCCAGCCGGCCATCAAAGGTAGGCCGCGATAACGACAGACCCACTTCAGTCCGCTCGATGATACCGATCTCCCCCACATTGGGCTCGGTAATCGCACCCACGCCGGTAGAAACATCAATCTCACCATCGCCGAACACGGTATCGGTCAGCTGACGGCTTACGTCCAGGGAATAGTTACTGACGCCCTGTGTACGGGTTAACTCGATCTGCACAAAAGCGCCGTCCAGACTGTCGCCTTCTTCCGGCTCAACCTGATTTCCCCCGAGAGAAACCAGATAATCAAACAGATTATTTTCCCCACTGAGGGAAACAGACAGCGAATGGCGATCGTAGTCCAGGTCTTCCCTTTCCACGAAAGCCACCTGCTCAGTCCGGGCGTTCAAACCGAGGTTGCTGGTCCGGGTCATGAGCCGGGTCCAGTCCGCAGAAGCAGAGGTTCGCTCACTGTTGTTCTGGCGGTTTTCCTCCAGGTCCACTTCCGAATAACCGGCAGACAGGGTGACCGTGTCACGCCCGGAAGGGTACAAAAACAAACGGGGGCCCGTGGACAGGATGGAGCGCTCTTCCCTGTTATCCGGTGTGTCGCGCAATCGGGAATCGATTTTTGAATTTTCCTGCGAATGACTCACATACCAGCTCAGGCGGCGAGCGAGCAACATCGCATTGAGTGACAGGGACCCTTCCACCGTTGTGGTTTCATCGAAAGAGTCCTTACGATAGTAGTCACGACGAAAGTCGTAATCGGCAACCGCAGTATATCGGGAATGAGTGGCCTCAAAGCCGAGCGACAACCCCAGATCCGCACGGGTGTCTGAGCGTTCATCCGTACTATCCAGGCCAATGTTATTACTGTGTTCTGTTGACAGCAGGGTACTGGCCTGCCATTGAAAATCCGCACTTGCCGGAACGGAATATATAACCGCGCAAAAAATCGGTACGACCCGTCGCATCAAAATATCCTTTTCCTGAGAACATCCTCTCGACTGAGAGTTAATTATTGAATATCAGTCCGGAAACTTTTTCTTTACCCACCGCATCAATGCCAGACTGAATCTGAGGGATGGTGACCTTTCCGTATGGCGCAACCAGAATGGCATAATCACTCAACTCGGCAACGATACGCCCCTCTGCCGACAACCCCACCGGCGGTGAATCTATAAAAATAAAGCGATCCGGATAACGCTCTTTAACCGCCGCAATAAAATTGGACATCCGCTCCGATGAAAAATACTCGGCCCCGGCCTCCCGGAAAGAGCCTGCGGGAACGACCCGTAACCGCTGGATGCCCGAAGCATAAATAATATCGTCCACACTCAGCGTGGGATCTTCCAGGTAATCTGTCAGGCCATATTCCGGGGAAATATTGAAAACTTTATCCAGTGTGGGCTCGTACAGATTACAATCGATAAGCAGAGATGTCTTGGACTGATCAAGCGCAAAGGCCGCGGCAAGGTTGACCCCCACAAAAGTGGCACCACCGCCATGAACAACCGAACTCACCATGGCCACAAAGTTCTTTTTGTGTGAACTCTGAATCATCTTGGTACGGATTTCACGAAAGGTATTCAGGAACGCTTTGTTCTGAGTGCCGGGATTGATGATTTTCTTCTCTTCCAGTTCCTGACTGGACAGAAGGTCCACCTCCGCCATCTGACGAATCTGCTGGATGCTGCGGGGCTGCAGGGAATCAATCTTTTGCGCGCCTTTTTTAACTTCAAATCGAGCTGGCATTAAAGCACCCCTTTCACTCTTAAGATCACAACACCAACATAAGCACCGAACACCAGCATCAGAAACAACGCCAGCAACAGGATATCGCTTTTCATGACCCGGCGGCTAAGCTTGGTATGTACATGAGGCACAACGCCCAGAATGGGAATATCAATTTCCTCATCGATCTTGCTGACAAAGCGTATCCGCGGATCAAGATACACGTAAACACCGAGCAGCCCGATAGGAACAATCACACCAAGCACCGGTGCTAGCAGTACAAAATGGAGAAAACGCAGCCCACTGGGGTTCAGTGGGAAAGTGGCCGGTTCCTGGATCTTGTAGTTAACACCCTGCCCTTCAATATCAAGCGTCATGGAAAGTCTGGCTTTTTCCTTACGGTCCAGCATTTCCTCATAAATTTCCTTGGTCACCGTGTAATCACGGGTCAACTCCGCCAGCTGAGCTTCTTGTTCCGCTATCCGCTTGAGTCGCTCATACTCTTCCTCAAGCAGCCCTTTGGTCAAACGAAGCCGACGCTTGATTGTATCAACGGCAACCTTGGCATTGGACGAAGCAAGCCGCAGCTCTTCGTACAAAGGGTTTACATTGGATTCAACACCATCTTCAGATCCTTCACCAAAATCTGCCTCGTTGGCATCCTGAATGGCTTTTTTCAGGTCTTCAATCTGATATTTCAGCGCCACGACATCCGGATAGGTTTCCTTATAGGAAAGACGGAGTGTTGACAGGCGAGACTGGGCTTCAGATAGCCGCTCTCGATAGACATCTGCACGATACTTCCTGGCGATATAACGGCTTTCGTTAGCCAGCTGTTTTTCGAGAGAAGCAACCTTGGTGTTCTGATCTTCAAGGTTTAATTCCATTTCCTCAATCTGCGCCCGCAGGTTTGTAATGCGCCCACTGACATCATCCTCAGTACCGTCAATGTTTCCTGATTTGAATGCCTTCAAGCGATTCTCGGCCTGCTGCAACTGTTCCTTATATGACTTCACTTGTTTATCAATAAACAGAAAGGCTTCACGGCTCTCGTTTCGTTTAGATTCTGAAGCGTCCTTGATAAAAAGCTCCGTCACCTTACTGACAACCTTGAAGGCCACAGCAGGATCCTGCGCTTTATACTCAATCTTGATAAATCCCGGGCCCGCGCCTTCCACCAGCAGATTGCTGCGCACGCTATTCAGAAAGAGTTCTGCTTCTTTGGGATCGGTCCCCTCAGGTAAAAGCCCTGATTCCGTTACCACTTGATTCAGGATCCGGGGAGCATAGATCACCTCCCTGACTATCCTGGAGCGATCCTGTACCCGGGTCACCTCGGCCTGCCCTTCAAGCAGGGGGGCGATAATATTTTGCTGATCCGCGTGAAGGGTAGTACTGGAGGTATACTTGAGCGGATAGAAAAGACCAGCGAGCACCACCGCAACAAGAATCCCGGAAAATATCAAAGTCACCAGCACCCGGTGAGCAATAATCTCCTTGATAAGGGCCTTGGCAAATTGTACTGGGAACGAATTCGAATCAGACACGGGTAATGTTCTTTCCTTCTAGAAACTGCTTTCGGGTACCGTAATTGTATCGGAAGGACTGAGATTGTAGTTTGTTCTCAGGTCACCTTCCTCCAGGATATCCTCCAGGTAGATGGGATAGGCCCTGGTACCGCTTTTCGTGACCCGGTACAGTTTGGCCTCGTTAGGGCTCGACAGCGGAGTTGTTCCGCCAGCCATCAACACCAGGTCCATCACGGTCATTCCCACCCGATGGGGAACCGACATCGGTGCATTAACTGCGCCCGTCACCCGCACCCGGTTAAGGAACTCGGAACTCACTGCATTCTGAACGATTACCGTTACCTGGGGAGCCCGCACAAAGTTGGACAGCTCGGTAGTGAGCTTTCCGGCCAGTTCTTCTGTGGTCAGGCCGGCCGCCTTGATATCACCCACCAGAGGCACCGACACCTGCCCATCCGGACGTACCGGTACCTGAACTGACAGGTCGGGGTTACGCCACACACTCACCGACAGCGCATCACCAGGACCAATCACATAGGTCTGCTTGTCCAGGTCGGGAGAATAAGGTTCCAGTTCGGGATACTCGCGCGTGACCGAACACCCGGCGATGACCAGCACGAGAAGCGCCAATACAATATTTTTCATTTCAATAACCCTTGGATAGACCAAAAAAACACATCCATTGCTCAAAGTTCGACCGCAATAAAATTTGAAAACTGCTAAGTGCGACCCACAAAAACAAGCTCTAAGTCATTATAATAACAAATTTTTTAAGACCAAACGTAAATAATAACAGTGTTAATATTAACAGTGTGTAATTACACGCAACGAATAGTAATGTAAATTCTAGCCCACAACAGCCCCCTTAAACGGGGGAATTTCTCCGGGGTCTGCCCAAATTCTGACTATTATTGTCCTAAACTATTGTTACTGAATGACATATCGGACTTATTAACTCCATATCTCTGCTATATAATCACCCGCTCTTGGTAGACCGGCTTAGCAAAGGAAATACAGGAAATGCCTACACTTGATACCACCAGACTCGCGATTATCGGCCTTGGGTATGTTGGCCTTCCACTGGCAGTGGAATTCGGAAAACAGCTGGAAACCACAGGGTTCGACATTAATGAATCCCGCGTTCGTGAACTCCAGGAGGGCAAAGACAGCACCCTGGAGATTGAACCGGAGCTGCTGAAGTCTGCCACCAAACTGTCATTTACTGCCACCACCGATGCTATTCGTGACTGCAATGTCTACATAGTCACAGTGCCAACCCCTATTACCCGCCACCGTCAGCCGGATCTGACCCCATTGCGCTCTGCCAGCCGCATGCTGGGCGAACTGGTCAGCAAGGGAGACGTGGTGATCTTTGAGTCTACGGTCTATCCCGGCTGCACTGAAGAAGAATGTCTGCCGATTATTGAACAGGTCTCCGGCCTTACTTTTAATAAGGACTTTTTTGCCGGATACAGCCCGGAACGAATCAACCCCGGCGACAAGGAACACCGGGTGAACAACATCGTAAAAGTCACCTCGGGCTCAACCCCGGAAATTGCCGATTTCGTGGATAACCTGTACCGCCAGGTGGTTACTGTGGGCACCCATAAAGCCAGCAGCATCAAGGTGGCAGAAGCGGCCAAGGTGATCGAAAACACCCAGCGCGACGTGAATATTGCGCTCATCAACGAACTGGCACTGATTTTCAACAAACTGGGAATCGACACCCAGGAAGTACTGGAAGCCGCCGGCAGCAAATGGAACTTTTTGCCCTTCCGCCCTGGCCTGGTGGGTGGTCACTGCATCAGCGTGGACCCTTATTATCTCACCCATAAAGCCCAGGAAATTGGCTATCACCCCGAAGTTATCCTCAGCGGCCGCCGCATCAATGACAACATGGGCGCCTATGTGGCGGAATCAGTCATCAAGCTGATGACCCGCAAGCGGATTCATGTGGTAGGTGCACGAATTCTGATTATGGGCCTGACCTTCAAGGAAAACTGCCCGGATCTGCGCAATACCCGGGTTGTGGATATTATTGAAGAACTGAAGGGCTATCACAGCGAGATTGATGTATTTGATCCCTGGGCGGATGCCGGAGAAGCCGAGCACGAATACGGCCTGAGTCTGACCGCCGAACCCACGCCGGGCCAGTATGACGCCATTATTCTGTGTGTGGGCCACAAACAGTTTACGTCAATGGGGCCGGAAAAAATCCGCGCCCTGGGCAAAGAAAACAGCGTGCTATACGACGTGAAATACGCACTGCCGAAAGCATCTGTGGATGGCCGCCTCTGAGCGGCCATTCCTGTGTCATATCGGCGCTAAAAATCCGCTCTGCCCAATAACGGCCGCCACCAATCCTGTTTTTTCAGGTACCAGTCAATGGTATCTTCCAGCCCCTGATGCACCGGCGTTTGCGCACGAAAGCCCAGTTCAGCTTCAATTTTGCTGGCATTTACTGCATAACGCCGGTCGTGGCCGGGTCGATCAGTAACAAACTCGATAGCATCGAATGCACTCTTCCGATGGGTCACACTGTTGGGAAATAGCGCACGGTCAATCACTCCGGATGCTGCTTTTTCATCCATTATCCGGCAAATTTCCTTCACCAGGGAAAGGTTGTCCCACTCATTATTTCCCCCGATATTGTAGGTTTCCCCGCTGCGACCAGACTCAACAACCAGTCCAATCCCTTCACAGTGGTCTTTTACAAACAGCCAGTCACGGATATTTTTTCCATCCCCGTATACCGGTATCGGCTTGCCGCAGAGAATATTGGTAATACACAAGGGAATCAGCTTTTCCGGAAAATGAAACGGACCATAATTGTTACTGCAGTTACTGGTGGTGACATTCATTCCATAGGTGTGATGGTAGGCACGCACCAGATGATCGGACGCGGCCTTCGAGGCTGAATAGGGGGAATTTGGCTGATAGGGGGTCTGCTCTGTAAATGCGGGATCGTTCGGCCCAAGGGAACCATAGACCTCATCGGTGGAGACATGGTGAAATCGGTGGTCTTTACCCTTGTTTTCGTCAAGCCAGTACTGACGGCAGACTTCCAGCAAACGATGTGTTCCCACCACATTAGTCTGAGTAAAGGCTTCTGGCCCTGTGATTGAGCGATCCACGTGGCTTTCCGCCGCAAAATTCACCACCGTATCAATCGATTGTTCCCGCAACAGCTGCAAGGTTAACGCTGAATCACCGATATCGCCCTGGTAAAAGTGACAGTGATCATTTTTCAGTGCAGCCGTCAGGCTCTCTTTACAGCCGGCATAGGTCAGCTTGTCCAGCACCACCACCTGATCATCCGGCCGGGTTGCCAGCCAGTGATAGACAAAATTTACTCCAATAAAACCGGCGCCGCCGGTCACCAAGAGTTTTCTCATCAGCTTTTTTACAGTCCAGAGCAGCAGAATTGATAGAAATTAAAGCCCACACGGAATGCCGAATGCAAACGGCCGTCAGTTATCGAGCATAAAGTATTTTTCGTCCAGCAGCCTCAGCAGGTACTGTCCGTAACCGCTTTTGGTCAGGGGTTCCGCCAGGGCGCGCAACTGAGCGTCATCAATATAACCCATCCGGTAGGCGACCTCTTCAGGGCAGGATATTTTCAGCCCCTGGCGCTCCTCTATCAGCTGGATAAAATTGGAGGCATCCAGAAGGGATTCATGAGTACCGGTATCCAGCCATGCAGAGCCGCGCCCCAGCAATTCGACATGCAAAGCATTCCTGCCAAGGTAAACCTTGTTGACATCGGTAATTTCAAGCTCACCCCGGGAGGATGGCTTTATTGATCTGGCGATTGCCGACACATCGTTATCATAAAAATACAGGCCGGTAACCGCGTAATTTGACTTGGGCCTGGCAGGCTTTTCCTCGATATCAATCACTCTTCCCTGCGGGTCGAAACTGACCACACCGTAGCGTGACGGATCTTTTACATAATACCCGAACACCGTGGCACCTGATTCTCTTGCAGTGGCCGTATTCAGCCTTGCCCGCAGCCCATGGGTATAAAAAATATTGTCACCCAATATAAGGCAGACATTGTCCTGCCCGATAAATTGCTCGCCAATAATAAAGGCCTGGGCCAGGCCGTCGGGGGAAGGTTGCTCAGCGTAGCTGAAGTTAAGCCCCCACTGGGAGCCATCTCCCAGCAGGTGCTGAAAGGCCTGTGCATCGGTGGGTGTGGTGATAATGAGAATATCCCTGATGCCGGCAAACATCAGCACCGACAACGGGTAGTAGATCATTGGTTTGTCGTAAACAGGCATCAGCTGCTTGCTGACAGAATGCGTCAGTGGATGCAATCGAGTGCCGCTGCCACCGGCTAGAACGATTCCTTTATAGGCCATAGTCTCAAACCCAGATCAGACAGGTCAGCCTCAGAATAGACATGTTGAACGACGCTACTGCACTCGCTTTTTCAGAGGCATCATGTTCATGGATACCAGAATATCCTGTGCTTTGTTTAGCTTTGTGGTGCTGACAAAAGGTCCAACACTGACCTGATACCAGTATTGCCCGTTGCTGGAAACACTGGGCACAACCACTGCCGCCAGCTTGTGATTTTTCAGTTTTCCTGCCAGGCGGTAAGCATCAGCCTTGCTGCGAAAGGATGCTGCCTGCAACTTGTAAACCGGACGCTCCCGCTCGGCCAGCTCGCCATCCACGTAAACGCCTTTGTTGATAGGCACGGGCCAGCTGCCCTGCTTCAGGGAATCATAAAACTCGTAATCAGGATCCACGGTCACATCCGCCGGCACAATATCGTTTTTTTCCACCTGCGCCACTGTTTCATCTGCTTCCTTTTTTACAACCTCCACAGACTGTGTCAGCTGTACCCGGCTTTCGTCCGACTGTTCAAACGAAGCTGATTGCGCATCCCGGGTCTCCCTGAGCATCTCAGCTGATTCAGTCAGCTGAGGTTCGGACTCACTGCTGGCCACGGGCAATGATTCCGTGTCGTTGACGACAACTGCGGATTCCTCGTTCTGCAAAACGGATTCCGCATATTCTTTTTTTGCAGCAGCATCCGGCTGCTGATCAGCAACAGGCTCATCCCCGGACAGAGCAATCTTGGCTACAAACACCAGCACACAAACCGCTATAACCGGCAACACCGCCTTTCGGGAGTTTTTGTGTCCAGCCTCAGGTTGCGCCCGTTGCGGTTCCTGCCGACGCTGAATTCTTGCTGGCTTTGAAGTGGGCTCTGACTTTCTCCTCTCCTGCCGACCGGCTTGCCGCCAGTCTGGCTGTCGGGGAACTGTTGCAAAGTCATGAATCATAAAACGACGCGCTCTCTTTCATACTGCAATTATGGCTGCATTTATCTGATACTGATTATTTTTTGCACTATTGATTTTTCAAATGGCAATCCGGATAGTATAAAGTTAGCTTAGACATAATTTAATATTTTTTCCCGGTTTTTAGTAAGTTAAACGGGATAATTCACAGCAATTTTAAATATAAGGGGTAACTTTAGTGGATATCAAAGCGCTTTCGAGAAAGATACGGGAAGTGACGCCCTTTATCGATCACCTGGACATAGAAGTTACCCGTGGAGCCAATGAGGAATATGCAGAAATCCGCATGCCCATGAAACCGGAGTTTACCCAGCATCTGGGCCATGCACACGGGGGCGTAGTCGGCGCCCTGGCTGATATTGCTGCCAACCTGGCCTGCAAACTGCCCACGGTGACTCTGGAATATAAAATCAATTTTCTTAAAGCCGCCAGGGGCGATACCCTGATTGCCCGCAGCAAAACCATTCGCGAGGGTTCCCGCTTTATCATTGTGCAATCTGATGTGATGGTACTGGATGGCGAAACGGAATCTTTAGTGGCCACCTGTCTGGCGACCCTGGTACCGAGCCGCAAGGAAGACTGACCCATGACCTGGAAACCCGTTGCAGAACTGTCCGAGCTTAAAGCCACCGGCCGGCTTTGCGCCTCCGTGGAAGGGATAAAACTGCTGCTGATATGGGACAGCAATCAGGTATATGCCCTGGAAAATCGCTGCTCCCACGCGTTCAAACCCCTTGACCAGGGCAAAGTCTCTGCCGGCACCATTCAATGCCCTTATCACGGCGCCACCTTCAGCCTGGAAACCGGGCAACACCTTTCCCCTCCCGCATTTCAGGGGATCCGTACTTTTACAACCCGGTTGAATCAGGACCAGATAGAAGTGGACCTACAAAACATTCAGTCTTGACGGTTTATTTTTGATTCTCTAACATCCCCTGACAGCATAAGTACAAGAAGACCAAAACATGCCGGGGGATCCTCATGTCGCTGTTACAAGACAAAGCCATATTCATATCGGAGGCAGGTTCCGGCATCGGCAGAGCCACTGCGCTTTTAGCCGCTGAACAAGGGGCCCGGCTGTCACTGGGGGACCAAAACCCGGCATCCTTGAAAGCAACGGCCCGGGAAATTGAAACCGGAATAAAGCCCCGCAGCCCGGTATTAATCCATACCTTTGATGTGCGCGAGGAAGCCGGTTGGCAGTCAGCCATCAACGCCACGCTGGAGACTTTCGGTCAGCTGGACGGACTGGTGAACTGTGCCGGAACCGCGCCACGGACATCGATCCGCGACATGCCCCTTGATGCGTTTCAGGATGTGCTGGCGGTTAACCTGGAAGGCAGCTTTCTGGGCCTCAAATATGGACACCAGGCCATGAAACAGAATGCCCGGGGCGGCGCCATTATCAATATGTCCTCTATTCTGGGGCAGCGAGCCCTGCCGGAATATGCCGCCTACTCAGCAGCCAAGGGCGGATGCCGGTTAATGGCCAAAGCCGCGGCAATTGAGTTCGGTATGGCGGGCTCCAACATTCGCGTGAACTCCGTACATCCCGGCGCCATTGACACCAATATGCTCAGTGACGAAGTTGCTGAACTGTCCAGGGCCAGCATCCCAATGGCCAGAACCGGGGACCCCCGGGAAGTCGCCAACACTATCGTCTTTTTGCTCAGTGACAGCGCAGCCTTTATGACCGGATCAGAGGTAACCATTGATGGTGGCTGGAACTGTCGAATTCATCAGACCTCTGCAGGAGTACAGCCACTATGATGTCGCTGCAGAATAAAGTCTGTCTTGTTACCGGCGGCACCCAGGGTATCGGTGCGGGCTGTGTCAGAAAAATGAGTGAACTGGGTGCCACCGTGGTGTTCACCGGCCGCAATACCAGCGCAGGTAACGATGTGGAAACCCTGGTGCGTGATGCCGGCGGAAGTGCCCTCTTCCTGCCTCAGGATGTAAGCAAAGAAGATCAGTGGCAACGCATTATTGATGAAACACTGGAACGCTTCGGCCAGCTGGACGGCCTGGTTAACAACGCGGGTATATCCTTTTTAAAACCCATCGAAGACATTTCCCTGGAAGACTTTCGTCAACTGTTGCGCGTGGATGTGGACAGCGTGTTTCTGGGCATGAAATACGCCATGAACGCCATGGAATCCCGCGGTGGCTCTATTGTTAATATCTCATCACTGATGGGACAGGTAGGACTGATTTACGGCACCGCCTACTGTGCCGCCAAAGGCGCCGTCACCCACCTGACCAAATGTGCAGCGTTGGAAGCGGCACCCCTTAACATCCGGGTTAACTCCGTGCATCCCGGCGTGATATGGACCCGCATGGTGGTGGACCTGATGGGCGATGACGAGGCCGTTAAAGAGCAACTGCGTACCGAAACGCCGCTCCAGGTGTTGGGTAAACCGTCGGATATTGCTGAAGGCGTTGCCTTTTTGCTGAGCGATCAGTCCAGCTATATCACAGGCAGCGAATTCACTATCGATGGGGGTCGCGGCTGCGACTGAAAGGATTCCCCTTTGGAGACAATATCAATGAACAATAAAGACCTCCCCACCGCGCTGATTACCGGTGCCGCCCAGGGAATCGGGCATGAAATTGCCAGGGCTTTTGTCGCGCAGGGATTCAATGTGATTATTGCAGACCTGAACGAGGATCAGGGTAAAACCGCGGCCCATCAGTTGGGCGAAAACGCGAGTTTCTGCCTTCTGGATGTCACCAGTGCAAGCCAGTGGCAATCGGTAATGGATTCACTGAAGAAAACCCACGAACTCAAAGCCCTGGTAAACTGCGCCGGCATTTCACTCCCCGGTTCCATCGAGGATTGCAGCTTCGAACTCTTTAAAAAAATTCAGTCCGTGAACGTGGACAGTGTTTTCCTTGGCTGTCAGCAAGGTATCAGAGCCATGAAAAAAACTGGTGGCAGTATCGTTAACATTGGCTCCACACTGGGCTTAAGGCCCATGTCCCTGCACACGCCCTATGGCGCCAGCAAAGCCGCTGTGGAACACCTGACTAAAACAGCGGCGCTCCATTGTGCGGAACAGGGCTATGGTATTCGTGTGAATTCGGTACATCCCGGGGCGGTACGCACCCCGATGTACGAAAGCTTTCTGGACATGGCAGAAGACCGGCAACAGGCGGAGCAGCAATTTGCTGCCACCCATCCCATGGGGCGGATAGCCGAGCCGCGGGAAATCGCTGACGCCGTGTTGTATCTGTGTTCCGACAAGGCAAGCTTTATCACCGGCGTTTCTCTGCCGGTGGATGGTGGCTACACAGCAGCATAAGGAAAACCGAATGCCAATAGAACAGGATTTTCAGCAGGCACAGCAGGATGTTGCCGCGTTTCTGCCGAAAGATGATCGCCTGACAATGCTTAAATTATATACATTTTACAAACAGGCCACCCAGGGGGACGCCCAGGGAAAACGCCCTCCGGTCACTCAGCCGGTCAAGCGTATTCAGTGGGATTCATGGAAAGAGCTCCGGGGAATGACGCAACAGCAGGCCATGCAGAACTATATCGAACTGGTGAACGCGCTGCGCTCCTGAAAAAATCGCAAAATTTTGTTAAATCCCGTTGAATTTGCTCAATGCTTGCACAAATTTTCCGCCGGTTTTAGAGACATTTACAGGCTAAACCCCTACAATCGCGGCTTTGGTAACTTATTGAGATCATGGGAGATTCATATGGGCTTGTTGTTAAATCGTAAAGCCTTGGTAGCAGCCTTGGGACTAATGGCTGCCGGTACCGCCAATGCAGACAGTTTAAGTGCAGACATTAACGATGACGCATTCAAGTTTGAGTACAAAGCCACTAACACCAGCTCAAACCTGGATCTGAATGCTTCCGCTCTGGTGCATGATGACGATGGCGAAATCTATGCCGTTGGTGCCCAGGTTGAAGGTCGCTCCTTGCAGCAGTCCAATATCGAAGGCGCCCTGGGCGGCAAGTTCTACTACATCAATCTGGAAGGCGATGCCAACGGCACTGCCATCGGCCTGGGTGGCTCGGTAAAAATCGGCATACCTCAGGTACCCGCGCTGGCAATCCATGTGGAAGGTTACTATGCACCACAGGTGCTGTCTTTCAACGATGTTGAACACAACACGGATATCGGTGTAAAAGCCATGTATCGCATTCTGGATAATGGTTCAGTTTATCTGGGCTATCGCAAGGCCAATGTGGATATTGAAGATGCAGGCGATGGCGATCTGGACGAAGGTTTCCATATTGGTATGCAGCTGGATCTTTAACAGAGTCAGCATTATCTGAAAAAGTCAGCACTAACTGAAAAAGGGGCCTCGGCCCCTTTTTCAATTTCAATCATGCAATCCATTTCGCTACACCCCCTATCAGTCACACAATTCCCAGCCACCCTCAATATCAATATGGGAAGGTAATTCCGCAACCGCGTCCGTTGGCAGGCGTAAAAACCGATTGATAAAATCATCATCCGTTAACGGCACCTGTGCCACGCCCACCAGCTTGCCGTCACCCCACTGATCCAGTGGTGTACCCTCTACCTCCTGAAAATAGCCGGCGGATTTTCCCGTTGTCAGTGCGGTAACAACCTCAATACCAGTATCCCAGATACGCCCGAACAGATAGGGCGTAAAAACGGCATCGAAATCCAGGTTGGCTTCCCCACTGCAGATATCGATCACACCTTCCAGGGCCCTGGGTTCTATGATCACACCGATACCACCGGGCACCTGATTACCGAGCAGTTTGAGCGGTGGAATATTCAGTTCCTCTGCCGGAAAACTCACATGTGCCTGAGTGCCTGCCAGCCAGTTAACGGTTGCCGTAACGTTCGCCCCCATAGGGTCGTAACGAAACCGTGGCCAACGGGAAACCTGCAAGCGCCCCTCCTTGCCTATGGCCAGTCGGGCTTTGGCGGCTACCACAGGCTGAGCACCTGGACAGGGAAAAATGCCGTCCGGAAAATCCCAGTGAGCGTTCATGTCGGTGGCAGCGTCCGTAGGCAACTGCAGCAACCAGTTCACAAACAGATCCCCGGTTTTCGGTACGCGGGCCACGCCCACCAGATGAATGTTGCCCAGCAGATCCAGCGGGCCGCCCTGCAAGGTCCTGAACTCTCCGGCAGATTCACCGGTGGTCAGTTCCGTAACAACTGTCAGATCCGCCATGGTGGCATTGAATAAACGCGGCACAAAGCGGGCATCAAACGACAGGCGGGCCTCACCGGAACAGAAATCAATTTCCCCCACCAGGTCATTGGGTGTTATCTCAACCCTGGCAAAGGTGGCCGGTGGAAACATGTAAAGCGGTGGCACCTGCGTATCCGCCGCCCTGAACAGAACGCGAGCCACGCCGTTACCCAGATTTTCCATCACGCCCAGGCTTTGCCCTTCACGGCCATCGTAGGCGAAGGCCGGCAAATGTTTGCCAATGGTGAGTTCATTATCAAAGCCGAGCACCATGCGTACCGGCTTGGTCCGGGCTGCATAGGCAGCGGGATTCAACAGCACAAACAATACAAATGAAAACAATGCAAACGGGAATCCCGAGATCCTGAGGGTAAAGCGTTCCATAAACACCTCCCGTCAAACATCGTCAGCGATTCGGACAACCAGCTTGCCGCGATTGCTGCCGTCAAACAACATCTGAAAGGCATCCAGCGTGTTTTCCAATCCCTCCACCACATGATCCTTGTGATGAATCAAACCATCATTGAGCCATTGCGCCAGATGCTGAAAGGCCTCAGGAAATCTGTCGGCGTAGTCTCTTACCAGAAAACCCTGTAAGCGCAGACTTTTCACCACCACCTGCCACAGATTATAAGGCCCCGGTACCGGTTCTTTTTCATTGTACTGGCTGATCATGCCGCACATGGCAATTCGGCCGAAATCCTTCATGCTCAGCAACATGCTGTCCAGCACCGGACCACCCACGTTATCGAAATACATTTCGACACCATCGGGGCAAATCGCTTTCACCTCAGCCGCCAGATCCGGCGTATTGCGGTAATTGATGCTTTGATGAAACCCGAAATCACTGATCAGCTGCTCACATTTCAAATCGCTACCGGCAAGCCCGATCACCGTTGCGCCGCGAAGCCTGGCAATCTGGCCCACCAGCGAGCCCACGGCACCGGCTGCCGCGCTCACCACCAGCGATTCCCCCTGCTGTGGCTGCAGTACATCATCAACCCCAAAGTAAGCGGTCAGCCCGGTGGGGCCCAGCACACTGAGAAAATATTCCAGAGGCAGGCCAAAGGTATCCTCAATCACCCCCATTTTGTTTGGTCCCACGTAGCCGGTTGATATGGAATAGTCCTCCCAGCCGTTCAGGCCCAGCACCAGATCACCCGCGGCAAATTCCGGATTCCTCGATTCCACTACCCGGCCCACCGTAGTGGCCATAACAGGTGCTCCCAAAGGGATGGGGGGAAGGTAGCTGGGGGCATCATCCATCCAGCCGCGAATAGCGGGGTCCAGTGAAACCAACAGATTACGGATCAGCAACTGCCCCTCTTGCAGTGCCGGCACCTGCTCTTCGCGCCATACCACATCATCCGGGGTTGGTTTCCCCTGTGGTCTCCTTTCCAGAATAAATCGCCGGTTTTTCATGTCGCTTCCCCCTATGCCGCTGTCTTGCGAATGTCTTGTTGTTTGTTCGCAACATAACTGAAGCACACTTAAACAGTCAATACTGTTTGTTTTTATCGGGACGATCTGATAGCGTCAGAATCAGCCACAACAAAATCAACATCAGGCACACAAGGGGGAATCCGATGGACCTGCAACTTCAAGGCAAAAAAGCCGTCGTTACCGGTGCCACCAAAGGCATTGGTAAAGCCATAGTGATGGCACTGGCCCGCGAAGGCGTTGATATTGCCTTCTGCGCCCGTAATCTGGATGAAGTAGAAACCACCACAGCCGGGCTGCGCGCCATGGGCGTGGCTGCCTATGGCGCAGTGGTGGATGTAAAAAACAGGGCAGAGTACGAAAGCTGGCTAACCAGCGCCGCTGATCAGCTGGGCGGTGTTGATCTGTTCGTGCCCAACGTGTCTGCCGGGGGTGGTATGGATGGCGAAACCAGCTGGGTCAATAATTTCGAAGTGGATATGCTGGGCACAGTGCGAGGCTGCGAACGCCTGCTCCCCCTGATGAATACCGGCGGCGCCATCTGTTTTATTGCCTCCACCGCCGCGGTGGAAAACTTTATCGCGCCCCAGGCTTACAATGCCATCAAGGCCGCGTTGATCAACTATGCAAAACACCTCAGTCAGGCCTATGCCGCTTCCGGCATTCGCGTGAACAGCGTTTCCCCTGGTCCGGTGTTTATAGAAAACGGCGCCTGGGATCAGATAAAACACCAGTTGCCGGATTTGTACAACAGCACCCTTTCCCGGATTCCCATGGGCCGTATGGCCAGCGCCGAAGAGATTGCCAATGGCGTGGTTTTTCTTCTGAGCCCAGCCGCCAGCATTATTACCGGCACCAATCTGATTGCGGATGGCGGCCTGACTCAGGGCGTTCAGTATTAGGGACTCAAAAGGAGAAGACACCATGACTGCCAAAGCAGGAACCGGAAACGGAGCGAGAATTGATATCTGCCTGATCTGCGGCGCAAAATACCATGATACGGATTTTGCGCGGGTCGAGTTACTCAAGCTGCTGATCAACAACCCGGATATTCGCGTGCGGGTGTTTGAAGATTACAGCAACACCGAAGCCATCCGCGCCTGCGACGGCGTTATAACCTATACCTGCGATCTTATTCCACCTGACGATTCCATTCAGGCTCTGAAAGATCATTTAACCCAAGGCAAACGCTGGTTTGCCCTGCATGCCACCAATTCCGTTATTGAATTTCTTGATGATGGCCGGGTAAACAGCCCCAAAGATACCAGCGGCTTTACGAACCTGCTGGGCTCACAGTTTATCGCCCACCCCCCTATTCAGCCCTTTACCGTGGAACCCACAGGAACACACTGGCTTACTGACGGTATAAAGGCATTTACAGTCAGCGATGAGCTTTACCTTTCAGAACTCAACGAACAGATAACCCCCTTGCTGGTAACCCACTATTCCGGAAAAGCGCAGGAAGGTTTCGTCGCGGAGGACTGGCCCGGCGCTGAACCACGCCCGGTAATGTATCTGCATGACGTAGGAAAAGGCGCTGTACTCTATCTTACCCTGGGCCATTGCCGTTCCCGTTATGATATGCAACCACTGATGGATGAGTATCCCGACATGGAACGCTGTGCTTGGGAAACCAAAGAGTTTTACACCTTGCTGAATCGCGGTATTGAATGGGTATGCCGTGACTAAAAACAACAAGATCCCGTTGCTAAAAGGTCTATGACACTATAATCTTTGTGCACTTGGAACCGCAGCGAGTTTGCACGGACGTATTCCTCCAGGCCAAAAGAAAAGCGGACTTTCATCGGCTGTTAGCTGCCTAAAAGATCAACAGTTCAAGCGCAACGGGTTAACGCTCTGCCTGCCGGAAAAGCTGTCAATCCGGAATTTACCGTGTCGAATATGTAATAAAACACGCGGGTTGCCGTTGCAGCGCTTGCAGTCAAAGGAGCACCGCGTACCTGTGCATAATGACACAACAACAGGACGATATAGCCTAGTTTTAAAGCAACTTCTGCGCCTCTGGTTTTTCGTGGTTCTGGGCTGTGGCAGTGTTTCCATGGCCACTGCAGCCACCACCGAAACCCTCATTCTGGATGACAAGTTCCAGCACCTGAATCTGGGTGATCATGTAGAAATTCTGGAAGACAAAACCAACAGCCTGTCCATTCATGATTTACTTGCCGGCGATCGCAACGCTAATCGAGATAGCAACGCTAACTTTGTTCCCAGTAAAAGCCCGGTGATTAATTATGGTTACACACCCCATACCTACTGGCTGAAACTGCCGATCAAATTCGACACCCGTTTCAAAGAAGACTGGTACCTGCGTTTAAGTGACCCCCTCATGGACAGTGCCGATCTTTACCTTGTTGATCCGCAAGGTAACTACAGTATCCAGCGCTCCGGTGAAGACATCCCCCATAACGAGCGCGAAATCAGTGGCCGCAGCCCCGTGTTTCTGTTCAGCGGGTTACCCGGTGAAGAACGCACCATGTACCTGCGCCTGCAATCGAAAGATCCCATTCAGGTATCGCTGAATCTGTATGCCGAAACTGCCTTTACAGAAAAAACCTTTGCCGAAGTGCTGGCCCTGGGCGCCTATTACGGCACCATTATCGTGATGCTGTTGTATAACTTTTTTATCTACCTCACCACGCGGGAACGGGCCTACCTCATGTACTGCATTTACCTGGCAGTGCTGATTCCGGCCCAGATGGGGTTTGATGGTCTTTCCTATCAGTTTTTGTGGCCGGACTCTCCCTGGTGGGCAAACCGGTCGGTAGTATTTTTCAGTGGTGCAGTGGCGCTGGCCGGTACCTGGTTTGCCCGGGTATTTCTGAACACCCGCGAACACATACCCGGCTGGGACAAACTGATGCTGGCCCACGCAGTGGCAGCTGCTGTGGTAATGCCCATATCCGTATTCACCTCCTATGGTTTTGCTGCCACCTGTGGTGTGTCCATCGCTGTATCATTTGCATCGCTGATGCTTTCCACCGCGTTAATCGGTTTTGTACGCAACATTCCCAATGCCCGGTTTTTCCTGTTTGCATGGCTCACCTTTACCCTGGGCCTGCTGATCCGGGCACTGGTTGCCACCGGTCAGACCGAAGCCACTCTGGTCACCATGTATGCGGCGCAATTCGGTACGGCCCTGGAAACCGTGTTGCTGTCTTTTGCCCTGGCTGACCGGATCAAGCGCATCGAACAGGAAAAGCAACTGGCCCAGCAACAGGCTGCTGAAGCACTGGAACGTTCCAATCAGGAATTACAGCGCACCAACGAAATCAAGGATGAGTTCCTGGCCACCATCAGCCACGAATTGCGCACACCAATGAATGGTATCCAGGGGATGCTGGACTTGCTGCATTCTACCGAGATCGATAAAAAACAGCTGGAATACCTGGGTTATGCCCAGTTATCCACCCGGGAAATGCTCAAGCACATCGAATCCATTCTGAGTTTTTCTGAAGCCCAGTCAAAACGGATCAAGATTAAAAATGTACCCTTTCAGCTCAGTCAGTTGATCAATGAACTCTGCAGCGAGTACGAACAAAAATGCAAACAGAAGTACATCGAGTTTCGTATACACAAGGCCGACAACTTGCCCAATGCACTGGAAGGCGATCTGCAACAGGTGCGGCAAGTTCTTAATAATCTGCTGGATAATGCGGTGAAGTTTACTGACGCCGGTTTTGTTGAACTCAGTATTACCTGTCAGTCCACCGATGCCAAAAGCAATGATGTATCCGTGTGCTTCAACGTTACCGATTCCGGCTGCGGCGTACCCCGCCATGTGCAGGAAGCCCTGTTCCATCCCTTTATGCAGGCCGACAGCAGTTTTTCCCGGCGTCATGGCGGGTTGGGTATTGGCCTGGCACTGAGCAAGGCACTGGCAGATGTGCTTGGCGGCAACATCAACTTTCAGGAGAACGCCCCCAAAGGCTCCATTTTCAGTTTCCGGGTACCCTTGCGCCTGGGTGATGAACGGGATACCAATGCGTTTTCCAGCACCAAGCAATCCAATCCGGAAGCGCCAAGGGAAAAAGTACCACGCATACTGATCGTTGAAGACAACCCGGTGAACCAGAAAGTATTGAACGCGATTCTCCGCAAAAAGAACTATCAGACCCAGACCGCCAACAATGGCGAAGAAGCGTTAAAGTGTCTGGATAAAGGCCCGGTTGACCTTATTTTAATGGACTGCCAGATGCCGGTTATGGACGGTTTTGAAGCCAGCCGCAAAATACGCGAGCGCAAAACCAAATACGGCTACCCGCCCATTATTGCCGTCACCGCCAATGCCATGTCAGAAGACCGGGACCGCTGCATTGACGCCGGCATGAACGATTACCTGACCAAACCGGTGGATCGTTATAAACTCTATTCCACCATTGAAGAGTGGCTCAGTTACCAGCATTTAAGTGGCCAGAAGAGTGCCTGACCGTTGCAGTGCTACCGGCGGGTAGCGGTGCAATAAAAGTTTACCCGGTTAAATTCCAGGGCCTCGTGAAAGTCCGGCCAGGAAAGCGTATCAATGGATTTCCACCAGTGGTACCTCTTATCCGGCATGGACTTGAGCCGGGAATCCGCCACAATCACATCCGGTGTAATGGCTAGGAACAAATCCAGAAACCAGTAATTGGCACCTTCATAAAGCACATCCGCTGCAATCACCAGGTCGACATTTTCCGCCTGCTTTACATCCTGGATAATCTCGATATCCACGCCGTTTAGCTGTGCATTAAGGGCAGTCACTTCACACCCCACCGGATCTATTTCGCAGGCATAAACCTTTTTTGCCCCTGCCAGCTTGGCTGCGATAGCGCCCACCCCGGACCCGGCACCAAAATCCAGCACGGTTTTGTCTTTCACATCCAGAGTGCCGGACAACAACAATTCCGCCAGTGCATGGCCGCTGGCCCAGCAAAAAATCCAGTAAGGCGGATCATCCATCAATGCATTCTGTAATTCCTGAGGTAAATCACGATCGTTAAACGCCGGATCAAGCAATGCCAGTTTTAACCGGGGAGCACGCCCCAGAGGCTGCACACTGACAGTGGCACCAGGTAACTGGCGTTGCAGTAACTGATTAAAACGATCCAGCATATTCCTACCAACAAAAAAAGGGCCCAGGGGCCCCAAAGGGTTGCAGATACAAAGGATCACAATAACAGGGTCGCGGGTGCCTGGATATAACCTTTGAAGGCCTGTAACCAGCGGGCACCATCGGCACCGTCTATTACCCGGTGATCGCAGGACAGGGTCACTTTCATTTCCTGCACTGTTGTCAGGTTGCCGTTCTTGATTGCTGGCACTGACCGTGCCGCACCCACCGCCAGAATGGCTCCCTGGGGCGGATTAATCACTGCCGCAAATTCTTCCACCCCCAGCATGCCCAGATTGGAAACGCTGAAGGTACCATCGCTGATATCCTCCATCCCCAGCTTACCTTGCTGGGCTTTATCAATCAGGCGGCGGCTTTCCTGCGCCAGTTCGCCCAGGCCCTTTTGGCAAATATCCCTTAGCACCGGCGTGAGCAGGCCCCGCTCTGTTGCCACTGCCATGGCAATGTGCTGCTGGTGAAAATGCTTTATACCGTCCTCGTGATACTGGCTGTTAACGGCCGGTACGTCACGCAGTGCCAGCGCAGCAGCTTTCAGAATCAGATCATTAAGGGAAATTCGCGGTTTTTCATTCTGGTTGCCGGTTTGATTGATCTCCTCACGAAAGGCCTGCAACCTGTCCAGTTCACAGCTTACCGACAGATAAAAGTGCGGGATCGATTGCTTGGCCTCTGTCAGCCGTTTGGCAATCGTTCGCCGGGTAGCGGAAAGAGGCGTCAGGGTAAAGTCGTTGGCATCCTGCTCGACCTTGGGCGATGGCATCAGGTTCTCTTGCACCTCTGCCGGCCTGGCAATGTCCGCGGCGCGTTCAATATCCTCTTTGGAAATTCGACCATGGCTGCCCGTGCCTTTGATGCGACTGATATCCACACCCAGCCTGGTTGCCAGGCGTCGGGCCACCGGTGATATTTTTATTTCCGCCGACGTAGCAGCAGCTTGCTCAGTTGCCTCAGCAGGCCTTTGCACAAGCGCTGCCTGCACGTCTTCTTTGGATATCCGCCCCCGGGGGCCCGTTCCGGTAATGGTGGACAGGTCAATACCCTGCTCCCGGGCCAGTTTGCGGGCACTGGGACTGGCTTTTACGGGCTCCGATACCATTTGCCCGAGATAACGGGCCATAAACTGTTCTATATCCGAGTCCGCCACTTCCTCGCCGGCACATACCCCCAACAGACTGCCCACCGGAAGAGTAACGCCCACCTGGGCGACACGTCGGCGTAACACGCCGCAAACACTGGATTCCAGGGTATTCACGATCTTGCTGGTTTCAATGTCCACCAGCTCATCGCCCTTGTTGATCGGGCTGCCTTCCTCAACGTGCCATTCCTGAATGGTGCCCTCTTCCATTTCCATACCCCATTTGGGCACCACAATGGCCTGAATCGCGCTCATATCTATGCCTCCAGCACGCTGCGAACAGCGGCTTCAATCCGGTCTTCCCCCGGCATGTACAGGTCTTCCAGGTTTGGCGCAAAAGGTACCGGCGTGTGGGGGCAAGTCACGGTTTTAACAGGTGCTTTTAGCGAGGAAAAACCTTTCTCCGCCACCATGGCCGCAATATCCTTCGCCACACTGCAGCGGGGCGGCGCCTCGTCCACAATCACCAGCCTGCCGCTGTTTTCCACGCTTTCCAGTATGGCTTCCTCGTCCAGTGGCGAGGTAGTGCGAGGGTCAATCACTTCCACGGATATACCCTGCTCCGCGAGCCGGTCCGCAACGGCATTGGCCCGCTTCACCATGGCCGACAGGGCCACCACCGTAATGTCATCGCCTTCGCGGGTAAAACTGGCCTCGCCGAAGTCGATGGTGTAATCCTCGTCGGGAACTTCGCAGGCATCGTCGTACAGGGTTTTATGTTCCAGAAACACCACCGGGTCGTTATCGCGAATGGCCTGCGCCAACAGGCCTTTGGCATCGTAGGCGTTGGATGGCATCACCACTTTAAGGCCCGGCACCATGGTGACCATGTTGTGCAATGTTTGGGAATGCTGGGCCGCGCCGCGTAAACCGGCACCGATCATGGCGCGCAGCACCATGGGCGCCTGCATTTTGCCGCCAAACATATACCGGAATTTCGCCGCCTGGTTGTAGAGCTGATCAAAGCACACCCCGAGAAAATCCACAAACATCAGATCCACCACGGGTCGCAATCCGGTGGCAGCGGCACCGGCTGCAGCCCCCACAAAGGCCGATTCGGTAATGGGCGTGTCGATGACCCGGTCCCGGCCAAACTCCGGCATCAGCCCTTTGGTAACCCCGAACACGCCGCCGTAGGCATCGTCTTGCCCGTCCGAACCGGCGCCACCGGCCACATCCTCCCCCATAATTATGACCCGGTGATCCCGGCTCATTTCCTGAAACAGTGTCTGGTTTATGGCTTCCCGTATAGTCCTTGTTGGCATTGTTCTGTTCCCCGCTCAGTAAGACTCGTAAACATCAGTTTCCAGGGTATTGTCCTGGGGTGCCGGTGCAGCCAAACCTTCGGCCACGGCGGATTCAATCAGCGCCATCACATCGGCATCCACCGCATCCAGAGCTGCAGCATCCAGTTGCCCTGTGACGGCCTGCCGGAAATTTTTCAGGCAGTCTTTTTGCTCGCGAATAGTCTTGATTTCGTCACTGCCCCGATATAACTGGGCGTCGCCCACAAAGTGCCCGTGAAAGCGCACCACGTCGCATTCAATGGTGCTGGGGCCTTCGCCATTCCTGGCCCGGTCAATGGCCCTTTTCATGGCCTGCTCCACCGCAAAAAAGTCCGTGCCATTCACTTTTTCCGCCGGCATGCCAAAGGCTTCGGCGCGCCGGGTAATGTCCGAACCCACGGCGTAGTTCGCCGACGTTCCTTCGCCATAGCCGTTATTTTCGAATACAAAAATCACCGGCAGTTGCAGCACCACCGCCAGGTTCATGGATTCAAAAGTCGTGCCCTGGTTAGAGCCGCCATCACCGGTAAAACAGAGCGCCACGTTCTGCGTGCCCAGGTTACGGCAGGACAAGGCCGCCCCCACTGTAATGGGTGGTCCGCCACCCACAATGGCATTGGCGCCCAGCATGCCTTTGTTGATATCGGCAATGTGCATGGAGCCGCCCTTGCCCGCGCACAGGCCCCCTTGCTTCGCCATGATTTCCAGCATCATGCCTTTCACATCGCAACCTTTGGCAATGCAATGGCCATGACCCCGGTGCGTACTGGAGATGTAATCGTTATCCGTAAGGTGGATACAGGCACCCACCGCCACGGCTTCCTGGCCTGTGTACAGGTGAACAAAACCCGGAATATTGCCGCCGGTGAATTCCGTGTTCACCCGCTCTTCAAATTCCCGAATGGTTTTCATCAAGCGATAGGCGTTCAGCCATGCAGACTTGTCCAGGCTGGAGGTTGCAGTGTCAGACATAAGGTTTCTCCCTACCTCGGCATCGATAGTTTTTGTTATGGGATGAGTTGTGATCGATGAAAGATGACTATATGCTTGTTGCAGAAAACAGTCAACCGTGTTTGTTTTAGTGAATTCTGACGGTTTCTTGATAGCTCCTGATAACTAAAGACACTGACACCCAAAGACACAAGATCCCAATTCGAGATCAACCACCCGGAAGGAAAGCCATGACTGAGACCACAGCAGAAACCAATACAGAAACTGATACAGAAACCAGCCCGAAAACCACCAGGCAGCCGGACCTGTCCGATACACCACTGGACAAGATCAATGCACTCGACCCTGCCGTGATTGCCTGCCCCCACGCCTACTACAAAAAACTGCGGGACGAGGCACCGGTACACCGGGACCCCAACACCGGGTTTTATATGGTGTCCCGCTACGATCTGGTGATGGAGGTGATACGACACCCGGAGATTTTTTCCAGCCGTTTTGCCCAGGCGCTGGAAGGTGGCCGGGAAACGCCAGAAAAGGTAAAAGCCATTATGGCCGAAGGCTGGGAAGCGGTGGATACCATGCTCACCCAGGATCCCCCGGAACAACGGCGTTACCGCAAACTGGTGGACGAGGCGTTTTCACCCCGCAAGGTAAAAGCCATGCAACCCTATGTGGCAACCCTGGCCAACGAGCTGGTGGATCGTTTTATTGACCGGGGCCGGTGCGAGTTTGTCAGCGAGTTTTGTGTGCCCCTGCCACTCACCATTATTGCCGATCAGCTGGGAATTCCCCGCCGCGAGATGCCGACTTTCAAACAATGGACCAACGCCTTTGTGATTCGTCTGAGCGGACTGGCCACACCGGAGCAGGAAGAACAGGCCGCTCGGGACATAGTGGCGTTTCAGAAATACTTTGCGGAGCGGATAAATGCCTACAAGCAACAACCGGCAGACAATATCATCAGCGATATTGCCAATGCGGCTGTTGCCGGAGAACGCCCCCTGGATATGAAAGAAAGCCTGAATATTCTGCAGCAAATTCTGGTAGCAGGTAACGAAACCACCACCTCTGCCCTGGCAGAAGGCCTGTATCTGTTATTGACCCATCCCGATCAGCTTGACGCGCTGCGAGAGGATCCAACACTGATTGCCAACTTCACCGACGAAGTGCTGCGTTTATCCACGCCCACGCAGAACATGTGGCGCATTACTACCCGGGATACGGAACTGAATGGTGTGAAAATTCCCGCCAACAGCGCCGTCATTATCCGCTTTGCATCCGCCAATCGCGATGAGGCACTGTTTGAGCGTCCGGATAACTTTGATGTGTGCCGTCAAAATGCGGGCAAGCACCTGGCGTTTGGAAAAGGCATTCATATGTGCCTGGGAGCGCAGCTGGCAAAAATGGAAATATCAACCGCTTTTACCGTGTTGCTGGAACGGCTGGATGATCTGTCACTGGATGACAGCGATCACCAGCCCCACTACCCACCCAACGTATTACTGCGGGGAATGACGGCATTGCCCGTGCGTTTCAAGGCTGGCTAGCTGCTGCCAGGAGCTGAAGCGTTATAGTCTCATTTGGAAGCGACAAGATTGATAAAGTTCAACAGCTGGGCGCGGTTCCCCGTCCAGCTGAAAAAGGCTTTGTCGCGGGTTCGTTTGGGATGGCGAATAAAACGATTGTCTTTATCCAGCGCAAAGGTACGGGGAACACCGCTGCCCTTTAAACCGTAGCGATTGGCCCAGCCCGCCGGATCGTCGGCATCCAGCTTGATGGCCACCACCTTTTCCATGGCACTGACAATCGCAGGGTCCTGAAACATTTTTGCGTAACGTTTGCAGTAACCACACCATTCCGCGTAAACCACAATGATCACGGATTTGTTTTGGCGTTTGGCTTCCAGTAAGCCATCCATATAGCCATACCACTGTATATGGCGCTCATTCCAGGACATGCCGGCAAAAGCGTTCGCACTGAAGCCGCCACTGAAAAACAGGGCAGCAATGACTGACGCCATCGCCAGCCACCGTTTCAGTACAGATCTGACCGACCGGGAATCGCGTTGGGATAAAGACTTTGCCAAGAAACCTGCCCACCATAAAAATTCGACTGGGCCTCAGTTAACCATTCTTTCCCGCCCCTGCCAATAGGCCTTGCGCAGCTCTTTTTTCAGCAACTTTCCGGACGGGTTCCGGGGCAGCTCGGCAACAAAGTCCACCGATTTCGGCACCTTGTAGCCTCCCAATCTGACCCGGCAATGACTGATCAGCTGGGATTCGGAAGGGAAATGGCCGGGCTCCCGCACCACAATGGCCTTAACGGCTTCTCCCCATTGATCACTGGGCACACCGATCACCGCCACATCGGCCACCTGCGGGTGCTCGAACAATACGGATTCCACTTCCGCGGGGTAGATGTTCTCACCACCGGACACAATCATGTCTTTCACCCGGTCATGGATATAAAGAAATCCCTCATCATCCAGGTAGCCGGCATCGCCACTGTAGTACCAGCCATCTTTAAGGGCTGCCCTTGTCGCCTGCTCCTGCCGCCAGTAACCTTTCATGATGGAAGGGGTTTTTATCAGTATTTCCCCCACCTGGTGGGCAGGCAGGGTTGCCCCACCGGAATCCGCTACCCGGATTTCCACGCCGGGGATGGGTTTGCCGCAGGAATTGAGGCGACCGGTGCCGTCGGTACGGTGTTCTTCCGGGGGCAGATAGGTCATTGAGCCGGTGGCTTCGGTCATGCCGTACAGCTGCACAAAATCGGCATTGAACAGGGCCATGGCCCGCTTGAGTAAATCTTCGGGAATGGGCGAAGCGCCATAGAGCACCACTTCCACATGATCAAACAGTTCAGGTTTGCCTTCCGGATACTGCACAATAAACAGCAACAACGCGGGAACCGCAAAGAGCTTGCGCACCTTGTATTGCTGCACCAGCTGAATCAGTTCCACCGGTTCGGCCTGGGGCATAATCACATTAGTGGCGCCGTTATATAAACCCGTAAATCCCCAGGCAGTGCCGCCAATATGAAACACCGGCATGGCCACCAGCGATACATCATCCGCACGCCAGCGGGCCCAGTCACCGGCCTGTTCTTCCGCATGGCGCAGACAAAACAGACCACCACTGGTCATTTGCACACCCTTGGGTTGCCCGGTGGTGCCGCTGGTGTACATCTGCAGTGCAACATCTTGCGGTGTTACCGGCACCCGGGGATCCTGTGCGCTTTGGCGGTCGCGCCAGCAAGGAAAGCTTTCGCAGCCTGCCGCGGAATCCTTATCCAGCAGTATCACCGAAATTCCCAGCGCGTCTGCCACCGGTTCAAGCGCGCTGTAAAACTCCGGCTCCATCAACATCAGGGCCGGTTGCGCATCGCGGATAATGGTTTCCAGCTCTGCCGGTGCCAGGCGCCAGTTCAGGGGAGTCATAACCACATTGGCTTTGCCGGCCCCCAGCAACAGTTCGAAATACCAGTCCGTGTTTTTACCCAGATAAACCACCCGCGACTGTGGCACGCAACCGGCGCTGATCAGCCCGTTGGCGACCTGACTGGCATAGCTATTCAGTTGCCGGTAACTGGTTTCCTGCCCCTGAAAAATCAACGCCGCTTTGTCGCCATAAACCTTTCCATACACCCTGGCGATATCGCCAAGGGATTGAATTTTCCCCGTGTGATCCTTGCTCATATCAGTGCCCCTCGCCCTAAGTAGTTCTTTTGGATAAATTTTTAATTGATCTGTTGAGTTATTCGGATATAGTTATTGACCAGAATTTAACCGTGACTGATTCAATCATTCCTGACTGTTTTTAAGGGTCATCATATGTCAACAAAAATGGAACACGCAAGCACCCCGGACACAAATCCAATGGAAGCGGAGCAACCCATTGGCTGGCAGGCACAAAAAAGCGCCGCTACCCGCAACCTGATTCTGGATGCCGCTATAACCTGTTTTATCGACATGGGCTACGCCATGACCACCACGGCGAAAATATCCAACAAGGCGGGGCTGTCTCGTGGCGCCATGTTGCACCACTTCCCTTCCAAGTCCGTGCTGATTCAGGCGGCGGTGGAATACCTGCACAAGCGCCGCCTGGATGCGTTCAAAGGTGCGGTATCCCAGATCCCTGAAGACAACCCCAATGAGCGCATCCGCGCCGGTATCAACGTGTACTGGCAGCACCTTACCAGCCCCCTGTTTGTGGCCTTCCATGAATTATCCGTGGCCGCCCGGACGGATCAGGAACTGCGGGATATTCTGATACCTGCCGTGGAAGCCTTTGATAATGCCTGGTATGAAACGGCCAAAAGCCTGTTTCCCGAATGGGAAAAAACCGGAGAGGTATTCGATCTGGCCATGGACCTGACCCAGAACCTGATGGAAGGCATGGCCCTGAACCACGTACAGGACAAAGATGAGCAACGGGCTGAACGGCTGCTGGATTTTCTGGTGAGTCAGCTGGAATCCATGCTGGCTTCGGCCAACGGTTAGCGCCAGGGAAACAAAACAATCATTCCTGCTTGTTTTTATGATTTGATCGTGATTGAATCAGTCTCTCTGCTGTCACGATTAAAAAATAACAACAACAAGGAATACAGGGGCAATGGCAGGCACGGACTTCAAGGGATCCGGCAGAACCGCCAAAACAAGCGCGCGCGGAATACGCCTGATAAGCTGGATATTGTATAGCCACTTAACAATAATGGCCACACCGGGATTTGCAGCCCTGGCAGAAAACTTTGGTGTGGGCTCCCCAAAAGCCCTGGCTCTGGGCCACGCAGTAACCGCAGATCCCCCGGGAATTGACGCCATTCACTTTAACCCTGCCGGGCTTACCCGCCTGCAGGGGCGCCAGTACATGCTGAAAGTGATTTACCCGGATATTTCCATGAACGCCACCATCCACTCCCCCACCAACGACGTAAAAGCCACCCTCCCCGACGGCACCCAAATGGGCATGTGGGACTTTATTTGTGGCCGGGGGCTGTCGCGGGGATTCAGAGATCCGATTTTTTACGACGATGTGTACGGTAACGAAGCCGATGCACAGGCGGCGTTCCAGGAAGACTGCGCCAACAACACCCCGCCTCCCCCTGCGCACAGCGAAGCCGGCCCTGCCATTTACTTTCCCGGTATTGAACTTCAGGATATTTCCACCGCCATAGGCCCCGCCGGCGGTGCCTCTTACAGCCCGCCCGGTTCCCGCTTTACCTTTGCCACTGCCACCTACATGCGGGAAGGCAACCTGATGGCGCGCCAGCCGGATGACCCCGCCCGCTACGAAGGCGAAGCCATGGGCATGGTGCGTTTTACCTATCTGTCTCCCACGCTGGCCTACAAGATTAACGACGACTGGTCTTTGGGTGCCGGACTCCATTTTTCCTGGCAGGGTATTGCCATGAAATTCCCCCTGCGGGTGGCCCATATCGGCCTGGCTATTGTGGGATCCTTTCAGAACGCCTTATGCGATTTCGGCCCGGGGGATTCGCTCACCCCTAAGCCCGGAACAGAAAACATTGCCAGTATTGCGGACATCTGCGGAGGCTACTTTGATCCCTATACCGAGGCCGGCTACCTGGAAATGGAAGCGGACGAAGCCTTCAGCACCTCTTATTTCATGGGGGCCTTGTGGGAACCTACCCCCTGGTTCAGTCTGGGTGCCGTTTATACCCCGGAAGTGAAAGACACGCTGAAAGGTGAGTTCAGCTTTGAATATTCTGACAACTGGGCTCAGTTATTCCAGAGCATGAACAACAGCGGCCTGTTCAGCACCAACATCGACAACGATTTATTTGGTATCCCTTATGGGCATAAGCTGGAAACCGGTAAGGCCAAAGCAGAATTTATTACCCCGGCACATTTTTCCATTGGCATGGCCCTGCGTTTAACACCCTCGATTCAGCTGAACATTGACGCCAAGTGGACCGACTACGACGCCTGGGATGTGTTGCCGGTCAGCCTCACCACCAGTGATCCGGAAGGGGTCGACTTGCTACGGTTTCTGGATGTTGTAACCCCCTGGGCAACCACTGATACCCTGTCCATTCCTTTTCAGTTTGAAAGCGTATGGAACCTGGCATTTGGTGTACGTTATTTTTTCAGCGACAGCCTGGAATTGCGCTTTGGTTACGAACCCCGAAAATCCTCTATTCCCAAAAACCGTTACAGTCTGTTTGCCCCCTTTGGTGAGGCAGATCTGTACGGCACTGGTTTTTCCTACCGCCTGAAAAAGGATACTTACCTTGATTTTGCATTAAGTTACCTGAAATCCGAGATTGTTATTCCCCCCAATGGCAGCACCCTGGTCAACAGTACAGATCCCAACGAGCTGGTGATCAATCCCTATGCGGGTTCGCTGATTGAAGGCGAAGTGACTGCCTGGATTGGCGCATTGAGCATCAATGGCCGCTTCTGAATCCGGTGAAAAAGCGCCGATATACCGGTGCTTGCCGTGATGGTCATCGCTTATTACCAAACAATCTAACGTTAAAAAATATTTTACATTTTGATGCGCCGTTCCTTGTAGGATTCCGGGTTTAAATTAAACTTATATGGTCACCCTTTATCCTATATTTTTTAAGAACTTGGAGGCGCATGAGCGAAGCCGCTGAATCCACTTATGATCCAAATAAAGTGGGTGCTTATGCCAGACATCTGGCCAAAGTCAATGAGTCAAAACAGGTTATCGCTACCCAGGATATCTGTAATGACCAGGGCGCCGTATTGGTTAAAGCCGGCCAGGCGATTAACTCCAAAACCACTGAACGCATCGTTAAGTTCAAGCTGCTAAAACCTATTGAAGAATCCGTAGCCATTGATGGCGATATTGACGGCAGCACGCTTCAAAAACACATCAAAGTTATATTGGGAAAAAATGAAGTTGCCCTGAAGATCCATGAGCAACTCGGGCTGGAACCCAAACTGAAACAGCTTTGTCATTTCTATCAGACGTTTCCGGTATTGCGACAAAAGATTACCGTGCTGTCCATGCAGATGAAGCGCGTATACACCCAGTCGTTGTTCAGCGCCTGGGTAACCACGGTGATCGGCAATCAAATGGATTTGTCGAAAGTGGACATGGAAAACCTGTTTATTGCAGCCATTGCCCACGACATCGGCATGCTGCATATCGATGAAGAGGTGATTAATAAAAAAGGTGGATTAACACCTGAAGAGTGGCGCCAGATTTATGCGCATCCCATTATTGGCGAAAAAATTCTGGCTAACGTTCCCGGCATAGAGAAAGACACGATTCGTGCCGTACGGGAACACCACGAACGCTGTGACGGCACAGGCTACCCGGCCGGCAAGTTTGAAAAGGAACTGGCTATTCACGGCCAGATTATAGCCATGGCCGACAGTGTGGTGGCCATACTGGGACGCATGCGCAGCGAAGGCCGTAATTTCCGGGATTTGATACCGGTTATTCAGATTAACAGCCAGGCACATTTTCATGGCACCTATGAAGCACTGGTACTGGTATTGCGCCGGGCCAATCTGGGTGATGAGGGTATTGTCGACCACAATGCCATGCCCGGATTTATAGACCGCGTACTTTTTATTAACCGTTTTTTGTCAGACTGGTTAAAAGTATCTGAAGAACACATTATGGGACTGGGCTTTACCCACCAGAATCGCAAGCTGCATATGATACAAACCGTTCTGATGAACGTTGCCATGGCGGTACGGGGTGCGGGCATTCTGGATGAAGGGTATATCCGTTTTCTGGAACAAGTGAAAACCGATAAACTGGAATTTGCCTATCGGGAAATTGAAGACGTTTATATCATGCTCACGGAAATCCGGTTCCACCTGGATAAGCTGGTGCGATTTATCAAGGAATTTATGGAGTTCCAGAAAAACCCGGACAAGGAAGTGGAGGAAACCCTGAAAAAAGCGCTGGAAGATATCACCGCCGTCAGAGAAAAGTATGCCGACGGTGACCCCGCAAAATACAGTGTCTAAAGAAGATCGCCTTCTGGTTATTCAAGGAATCAGCCAGGTGAACCTCTTACATATCCGGTAATTTATTAAACCAGGGATAAGCCCGCTCCACCTGCCCCGCCAGACTGAACAGCAAATCCTCGCGGCCGATAGCCGACATCACCTGCACACCGATTGGCAAGCCATCAGCAGACCAGTGCAACGGTAAAGACATTCCCGGTTGACCGGTAAGATTCCCTAACTGGGTGAAAGGCGTTTTTTCCAGTGATTCGATGGACAGCTTTTCCACCACACCGGATTTTAGCAACAGGCGCCCTGCCCGTAATTTTTCCACCCAACGCAAACCGAACTCTTCCATGGGGGATGGCAGCAAACTGCCCACTCTGGAGGGCGGCTCGGCCAGTACAGGCGTAATGTATAAATCATAGGTTTCGTGAAAGCTCCCCATGATGCGGCCAAACAGATTCCACTGGTATTTTTGTTCAACATAATCGGTGGCCGGCAACGCATTGCCCAATACACCAAAAATCCGTGTCGCTTCTTCCAGGCCTTCTCTTACGGCACGTTTACCATACATGGCTTTAAAGCGTTTTATCTGGGCACCCACCTGCCCCAGGTAAATAGTGAGATAAGCTTTGGCAACATCCCGGCCATCAATTGCCGGGGCGGCTTCTTCCACATGGTGCCCCATGGCTTCGAGTTTTTTTACCAGGTCTTCAACGGCTTTCACACACTCCGGGTGAACAGGGTTTTCCAACGGAGATTTAACGTCGTAAGCAATACGCAGGGGTTTCGGATCCTGCTGGATGATTTCGGCGTAAGGAATATCGGGATTCGGCAGAAAATAGGGATCTCCCGGCGCCGGGCCGCAGACACGGTCCAGCATCACCGCGCTGTCGCGCACTGACCGGGAAAGAATGTGTTCCACCACTGCACCATCCCAGTCTTCGGAACGATCCGGCCCCAGCGACACACGCCCCCGGCTGGGTTTAATACCGAACAGCCCGCAACAGGCCGCGGGAATCCGGATGGATCCACCGCCGTCTCCGGCTGAGGCTATCGGCGTAATACCGGCCGCAATGGCCGCCGCTGATCCACCGCTACTGCCACCGGTAATATGATCTGTATTCCAGGGGTTACGACTGGGGCCGAAATATTTGGGCTCGGTGGTACCCATCAGGCCGAATTCCGGTGTGTTGGTTTTACCGAAAATAACCACACCGGTTTCCTTGAAACGTTTTACCAGAGTGCCATCTTCAGAAGGCACATAGTAACGCAGCATCTGGGAACCATGGCTCATGGGGTAACCTGCCAACGGGGCACCCAGATCCTTCAGCAAAAAAGGGACGCCCTGAAAATCCCCTTCCGTGGTTTCGGCAGCCATTTTCTTTCCCAGGTCATAGAGGGGATTGATGATGGCATTGATACTGGGATTAACCTGTTCCGCCCGCTGAATAGCAGTTTGCAGTAACTCCTCTGCACTGACTTCTTTCTTCTTGACCAGTTCCGCCAGGCCAAGGCCGTCATACCCCAGGTATTCTTCAATCTTCATGGGCTTCCCGTTAGTGTTTTGTCTGAATATCTTTTTTAGCGTCTGTAAAACCGGCTGCTAAACCGGCTGCTCGTTCAGCTTCCAGCGTTGCACCTTGACTTCATCCTTGATGACTTCAATTACTTCCAGAAGAATGTCAGTGGCTGCCTGGTTCAATGTATCCGAAGGTTCCATCACCCGTTCCAGAATGATATCTGCCAGCTCTTTCACTAGAATATCCGTATCTTCATGGCCGATATCAGTCACCAGACGATCCATCACGCTGAACACCACATCCGATACCGTGGTTTCGATAATATCGGCAATTTGTTCGCCCACCACCGGCATCTTTTCCAGCGCGGCAATTTTGGCATCGCGGCTGATGGACTCACTGATAACTGTATCAATGTAGGCACGAAGCTGCGCCTTGCGCGGCGGATAGACGGTATCGGTAATATCGTTGATCTTGTCGGTCAGCCATTCAATGATTACCTGGCGCTGGGGCAGGAGCACGTCGCTCATGATTTTTCCTGCCACCGGGTTGCCGGTACGCACCTCGTCCTGAACGCCATCCAGCACATTCACCACTACCCGGTCCGACACCTCTTCCACCAGCACATTAAAGTACTTTTTTACAAACCGGAAAGGATAACTGTTGCTGAGATCGATGATCTGATACTTCTGCAGCCGATAAAGAATGGAAATCACCCGTAGCAGGCGCAGCCATCGGAACGATCCCACCGGAATACAGCCAAGTACGTCATACCAGTGTACAAAAGGATAGAAAAACCAGCGATGATAGGTTTTCTGGTAAATAGCCACTGCCCAGCGAATCAACAATTCAGCGATAAAAATCGACACAAATATCATGTCGTAGGCAACAAAATCCGGGTGTACGGTTTCCCGGTAAAAGGCGGTAAAGTCCGGGGCCAGCCAGGTCAGGCCATCCTGAACGGTTTTACTGGTGAACAGGGTATCGAAGATAATCCACAGCAGGTTGACGACAATCAGCCCCACCATGAACAGATCGACAAGAATGTAAACGATTTGATGACTTTTGCGCAGTTGTTTCAGGTCGATAATGTGGGTGAGACGTTCCATGCAGCCCCGGTGTTTATGATTTATTCAGATATTGTGGAGGGATTATAGCGGCGGGAGCCGGAAAATAAAAAGGGGCCAGTCACTTGGCCCCAAGGGGTGGGTAATATTTCTTGTTTTTGTTGCCGGTTTAGGAACGTTTAGTCAGCACAGTGGTGGAGGTCTGTGTTTCTTCACCATCAAAGTAGGTGGTATTGATGGTCATGACATTGGTTTCTTCGTTAAAGGTGATGGCAGTTACCACTTCACCCAGATCGTCTTCACCGATGATAACGCGGTTCAGGTCATCTTCAGTACATTCGTTGGCGCAGGCAAACAGCTCGTCGGTTTCGTAGGTGTTGAACAGGATACCGTTACCCGCGCTGGTGCAGTAAAAGTCGCCGAATTCGTCTTCCACTTCCGCCAGACGGTGATGACCGATAGTGGTAACACCCAGAATGTTGAAGTTGTAAACCAGAGAAGCGGTTTCTTCTGCATCACACACAGTGGAAGAAATCTCGGCATCCCAGGTGGTGTCCAGCAGATCGAGAACGATTTCACCCTGGGTATCGCGACGCTGGGCCAGCAGGGTTTCGCGGAAGTGAACAAAGGAATCCACCGCGTTGATCAGGTCACTGCCGTTGGTGACTGCGGCCACCAGTTCGTTTACCACCTGGCTGGCCTGAAACAGAATGGCCGGGTTGTTCAGGGGCAGCTGGAACTGATCCAGGTAGTCGTTGGTTACCTGGTTAATGGCAATACCGTTGCTGGTGTCGGCATCGGCATCCAGCGATTGCAGAATACGCAGCATGTTCTGGAGCTTGTCGGGGTGATCTTCGTCAGACAGCATGTCCAGCGGGGTTACCAGGGATTTGGCATCTACGGTGCCTAACAGAGTCTGACCCAGGTAAAAGCTGACACTCTCACCTGCCAGGAAATTAAAAAAGCCTTCTGCATCAGTAAAGCCGGACTGGGTTTCGGTTTCGTACCACAGGCCTGAAACAGCGCTGTCCACAAACTGTCCCTGCTGAACCTGCTGGGAGGTTTGCGCGGCGTTTTGATTGGAGGAGTTGTTGTTGCTTTGAACAGGGTCGCCAGAGCTGCTGGAGCCGCCACCGCCTCCACAACCAGTCAGTACCAGGGAAGAAGCAAGGGCGATAGTAGTAACAAGTTTCTTGGCAGCGAATTTCATGGGTGGAACTCCTAATTACCGGCTTGGCTGCTTGGCAGCCTCTGTATCGGGGCTAAAGTTTGTGCCCCATTTTCCGTCACGTTGCGAAATTTGACGCTTTTTGCTCCCTACTCTGCTTAGCCTTATCTGGCTCAATCTTGCGTTTCGGTCGCCGTTTCTGTGCACAAATCGCTCAGTGACGTTATTGATTACTATAGCGCCGGATAAAAAATAGTCACCCCCTTTGTATCTGGACTGTAACCGGTGTTTACAGCAGGTTAACGATCTATCTGATTGTTTTTAAAGGTTTTAGAATTTGACAAACAACTTTTCGTTATCTTTTACCAGGAAAACCGAAGAAAATAGTTTAAAAATCAGACAGAGAATGTGAACCAGTTTTACCCTTTTTTCGGCGGTATTACGTGAATCTGACAGCTGCCTGAGGCGTCTTCAGGAAATGTCGTTTTATTGGCGCTGTGGAATCGACTAATGCAAAAATCACCGCAATATAGCGGCATACTTTTGACTGATAATTGACAAAAAAAGAGAAAAGAGGCCAGGACGGCAGGGACAATCAGGATACGGGAGTGAAATACCGGTTAAGTTCTTTCTCCAGCTCGGCTTTAACCACCGGTTTGGTCAGAAAGGCACGCATACCGGCCCGCAAGGCGTTGTCCTGAAAGCTCTTCAGGGCGTGGGCGCTCAGCCCCACAATTACCGGTGGCTCTACCTGGCGTTCCTGACAGATATCATTGATCAGTGAGGTGGCCTGCAGGCCATCCATTTCCGGCATTTCACAGTCCATCAGAATCAGATCAAAATCGTCAGGCTTGCGGCGAATCATATCCACCATCTCCACCCCGTTGCTGGCAATCACCGGGTGTATGCCAAACTTTTTGAGCATGGACTTGATCACCATCTGATTCACTGTGTTGTCTTCCGCCACCGCCACCCTGACATTGAACTGCACCAGCCCCTGGCTCTTGCTGGATTCATCTCCGTCATCCTTCTTCAGGCGCATGCTTTCCACCAGCTCCACACTGGTCAGGGGATTGGGTAAAGCGGTAAAGTCGAGTTTGTCCTGGGTGAACACCCGCTGCCATAACCGGACATGGCAGGGCGCCAGATCAAACCGGGATAACGCCCCACGGGCAACAATCAACAGATCATTGCCGGCCGGCTGTTCAATCGCTTTCAGTTCATCCTTGCTGATATTGATAAATCCCAGGTTGACCCGCTTGGCAGTTTGCACCAGAAACTGTTTCAGCAGTGCGTCGTCCCCCAGGTAAAAAATACGACTGAAGTGCGTCGGGGTTTCCAGACGCATGGTTTCATCACCCACATCCGGAGTTTGATCTATGGGGCAATACTGGCTGTAAATGCTGAATTCAAAACTGGTGCCTTTGTTCACTTCACTCTTCAGGCTGATGGTGCCGCCCAGCAGTTCCACTAAACGTTTGGAAATGGCAAGACCCAGTCCGGTGCCACCGAATTTGCGAGTGGTGGAGGCATCCGCCTGGGTAAAGGCAGCGAAGAGTTTCTTTTGTTGCTCTTCGGGAATCCCGATACCGGTATCCGACACCCGAAAGCCCACCTTGTTCCTGTCTTCCGGATCCACGAACACATGAATCACCAGGCTGCCCTTTTCTGTGAACTTGAGCCCGTTGCCCATCAGGTTTAACAAAACCTGGCGCAACCGGGTGGGATCCGATGTCAGGGTACGGGGAACATCGTGATCAATAATGCCGTAAGCATCCAGATTTTTTTCCTGAATGCGCAGTGAAAAAACCGCAAAGCATTCGTCAATGAGTTCATCAATACTGAACTCCAGCGGCTCCAGCTCCATATTGCCCGCTTCTATCTTGGACAGATCAAGGATATCGTTGAGGATGGTGAGCAAGGCTTTGCCGGAATGCTGCAAGGTGGTGGTATAACGCAGCTGTTCGTGATTAAGCGGGGTATCCTTGAGCATTTCAGCCATGCCGATAATGCCGTTCATGGGGGTGCGGATTTCGTGGCTCATGGTAGCAAGGAATTCGGATTTGGCTTTGGCCTCCCGTTCGGCCAGGGTTACCCGCTGGGCGGATTCCAGCTCTTTCTTTTCCGCATCAAATCGTTTGCGTCGCTCTTCATTGAGCCGGGATGACAGCGCCGCAGAAAAGATCACCACTTCCAGGGATATTCCCAGCCGCAGGCCAAATTCCACAATAAATTCGTTGTAGAGAATTCCGAGCTTGGAGACAGTGGTGGCCACTATACCGGCAATCAGAATCGCCCAGGCATACAGAAACACCTGAGCTGCGGCGTTCCCCCGCAACACCAGCAAAATGGACGCCACCAGTCCAAACGCACCACACAGGGAAATCAGAACAATGAACACCTTAATGGCAATCTGATACTCAATAAACAGAAAGCTCAGTCCATTCAGGGCCAGCAATACATACAAGCTGTACAGAATGAACTTGCCATAGGCCATACGCCTTTTCAGTTCCAGAAAGCTGGCAAAAAAGTTAAGCCCTTCCACTGTGCTCATCAGCAATATCAGCGGAATACTGTAGTGAGCCAGCGTCATATGATCGCTGATATACCAGTAGTACAGATCCCCTTTCTGACTGAAAAAGAAAAGGAACATGGCAAACACAAAGAAGACATAGTGGAAGTAAGCGCTGTTACGTATCAGAAGGAACAGGAACAGGTTGTACAGCGCCATAATCACCAGCAAGCCATAAAACACGCCGTCAATAATGGCGCGCTGGCGATCAAACACATGGAAGCTCTTTTCCTGCCACAGCTTGTAAGTAATCTGCATGGCCTCGGTGTTTTTTACCCGCGCCAGCAACTGATAGCGTTCACCGGGCTGCAGCTGCAGTGGAAAAACAAAATTACGATGCTGCACCGGGCGATTGGCCAGGGGCTGCATGTCTCCCACATGCCAGTCTTCCAGCAAACGGCCGCTCTGATACAGGTATTGATGAAAACTGTCGATCAGCGGGTAGTCCTGTTCCAGCAGGAAACTGCCACCGTAGCCCGGGGCAACCTGAAGATCGAATCGCACCCATACCACGGAGGTAATAAAGCCCAAGTTGATGGTATCGCTGTCTGAAGCAGTCCAGGCGCTAGCGGGGAGTTCACGAATGGCGCCCACTGACAGGGTACCGGTTTCATCCACGAAATAGCTGCCATAATGGCCCAGGCGCACCGGGTCGGCACCCGGATCAAAATCCAGTGTAAAACCAGGAACAGAATCAGCAGCAAACAGGGAGGTGCATAACAGGCACCACAACCCGAGAACGCAGCCGCTAATGCCTGAAATGGAACAGATTTTGGCTTTGGGCAGGAACAAATCAGTCGCTTCCGAAAATATGAGAACGCCACCTTTTCAGTGTAGTCTACGGAAACGAAACCATGACTCCAGTCTTAAGGAAGCTCTGATCAGGCGGTTTGCCTTTCCGTTTCAGCCATCAGGGCCTGTGCAGCTTCTTTTGCCCAGCGATAATCGGGCTTGCCGCTGGGGGCACGCACAATGTCCGGAACCTGAAAAAAGACCTTGGGAACCTTGTATCCTGCCAGATGGGCCCGGGCCACCTGGCGAAATTCCTGCTCCAATTCAGTGCGGCTTTCGGTGACTGAATCGCAGAGCCTTATCAGCGCTGTTACCTGTTGCCCCCAACGTTCACTGGGTACGCCCACTACCACAGCGTCGTAAATGGCGGGGTGGTTTTTCAGTGCCTGCTCTACTTCTTCCGCAAACACCTTCTCGCCTCCGGTATTGATAGTGACCGAGTCGCGCCCCAGCAGTTGCATGCTGCCATCGGGGCGGCAGTAGGCCCGGTCACCCGGAACGGCATAACGCACCCCGGCAATTTCAGGAAAGGTTTTCCGGGTTTTATCGGCATCCTTGTAATAGCCCAGGGGCACATGGCCTTCCCGGGCGGCCCAGCCTTTTTCATCTGAGCCCGGTGGCATCAGGCCACTCATGTCCGCTGTCAGCACCACAGAACCCTGCTTCATGGCAAAGTCACCGGTAGTGATTTTTTGCCCCTTTTTCAGCAACTGGCTGGCCTGAGTACCGGTTTCCGATGAACCCAGGGCATCAAGCAATGTCACTTGGGGCAGTTTTTCCAGCAACGCCTGTTTTTTTGCCGGCGACAGGATTGCCCCACCAGAGGCCAGAATACGTAAACTCGACAGGTCATAATGCTGCTTTTCCAGCTGTTGCAGCAGGGGTACGGCAAAGGCATCGCCCACGATGGTCAGGGAGTTTACCCCATGGGTTTCCACGCAACGCCAGATATCATCTGCATCCAGGGATTCGGGTTTTGACTGAATCACGACGGTGCCCCCCATCACCCACAGGGACATGGCAATCCACTGGGCAGTGGCATGCATCAGCGGCGGCGACGGCAACCCCACGGGCGCAGGTTTACTGGCATGGTGTTCCCGTACCTCTGCCACAATCGCCTGAACCGTGGTTTTCTGATTGCCTTTAATGAGGGAGGAATAAAACAAATCGTCCTGGCGCCAGAGTACGCCTTTGGGCATACCGGTGGTGCCGCCGGTGTAAACCATGTAAAGGTCATCGCCACTGAGATCTGCCGTGGGTAACTCCGGATTCATGGATTCCAGGGCCGCCTCGTAATCCACCGCGCCTTCAAGCAGGGGGCTGTTACTCTCATCGGCAACCTGCAACCAGAGTTTTACACCGGGCAGGCGCTCCTTGATGGCGGCTACCCGATCTGCAAAACGGCTGTGAAAAATAATGGCTCTGGCATCGGCATTTTCAAACAGATACAGCAGCTCATCTTCCACATAACGGTAATTCACATTAAAAGGGGCGGTGCGGGATTTGAAACAACCGAGTATGCCTTCCAGGTACTCGTTGCCGTTGTACAGATACAGGCCGACATGATCCTGACCGGATTCCCAGTTCTGCAACTGATCCCGTTCCCGGTGGCAACCCAGTCCGTAACTGCGCAATAACGCCGCCAGCCGACGGGTACGATCAGTGACTTCAGCCCAGCTGAAACGCCGGTCGCGGAAAATAATGCAGTCCTGATCCGGAATTTCCGCTGCAATGGCTTCGTGAAGCTGGGCTATGTTCATGGCGTTCCCCCGTAGCGACTAAGTTTGCATCTATTCGTGCATGTTTTTACTTAGATGTTTTTTAGTTAGATCGTCAGATTAGCCTATCCCGCCCCGCAAAAACAGTCAACGATGTTTGTTTTTTTGCTGTCAGCCTTTACCGGCATTGTTCATGATGCCACGAACAGCCGCGGGAATATCCGCAGGCAGTACCAGTGTTTTGGCATTGTCGGACTTGGCCATTTCCCGGATGGAATCCACATAACGCTCGCCCAGCAGGTACATGACCGGCAGCTCCTGCCCCTGAATGGCACCGCTGATTCGCTCAATGGCTTCTTTACTGGCTTCTGCCAGAACCACCTTGGCTTTTGCATCACGCTTTGAGGCTTCCAGACGGCCGTCCGCTTCCAGTATCGCGGCTTCTTTCTCACCTTCGGCACGCGTCACCGTGGCCCGGCGTTGCCGCTCTGCCGCCGCCTGTTCTTCCATGGCATGCTGCATGGTTTGCGACGGTTTGATGTCCTGGATTTCCACCGTTTTCAGGGTAATGCCCCAGTCAGAAATATCGTCGGAAATGCTGCCTTTGAGCCTGGCCTTGATCTGATCACGGGAGGACAAGGCATCGTCCAGCGCCATTTCGCCGATAATGGAACGCAGTGAAGTCTGCACCAGATTCTGAATAGCGATAATGTAGTTTTCTACGCCGTATACGGCTTTTTCAGGGTTCAGGATGTTGATGTACGAAACAGCGTTGGCGATGATAACGGCGTTATCGCGGGTGATGACTTCCTGGGAGGGAATGTCGAGAACGATGTCTTTGGTGGTGACTTTGTAGGCGACGCTATCAATGTAAGGGATAATCAGCGTCATGCCTGGCGACAGCGTAGTGTGATATTTTCCTAACCGCTGCACCACATACTTGGTTCCCTGAGGAACAATTTTCACCCCTTTAAAAATAGTGAAAAAGAACAGTAATAGTGCAGCACCGATAATTGAAACTGTGGCAATCATAATAACCCCGCTGAATGTTTACTTTTTATTAACCACTAACGCATTACCCGAAAGTTCAATCACAATCACGCGATCCCCTTCGGCCAATTCTGTCTCACAAATGATTTCCCATTCATCATCACCCATGATCGGGGTGGGAAAACGCAACATACCCCTGCGCCCTTCCTGGGGTGCCCTGATAATCATGCCGGTTTCGCCTATCAGGGATTCACGCCCCATGCCGGCCTTGGTGTGGTCTTTCATTTGTGGCTGAATATACTTAAACCAGAGAAACACCAATGCCGATGAATCCAGCAGCCAGATCAGTAATTGCCAGGCCAGTGGCAGATCAGGAAACAAAAACAGCACCACGCCAATAAAAATAGCGCCAATGCCAAACCAGAGGGTCATAAAGGTGGGCAGCACAATTTCCAGACCTATCAGCAGTATGCCCAGAACAATCCAGTGCCAGTAGAGAATATCAAACCCTTCCATAGCAGCTCCTTAGCTCTTTTTTAGCTAAGTATATGTTAATTCCCCGCCCAGGGAACAAAAAAGGCCGGTGAATTCCGCACCGGCCTTTTGTACAGCTGTCTATTTAGCAAGCCTTAGCTCTGTGCGGCTATGACGGCCTCATCTACCCAGCCAGTGTGAAAGCCGTAAGGCACCCGTACCGGCATGGTGATTTTGGCCATGGGGCCCTTGGTGATATCAGCGGCATCCATAATCCAGCATTCACTGGTTTCGCCTGCTTCGTCCCTTACATAACCAATCACCCAGCCATCATCTTCTTCCTCTGCGCCGGGGCGTGGTGCAAAAATCGCTTCACCCATATAACGATCGGGACCCAGTTCAAAGATCTGCTCGCCACCGGTTTCCCGGTCAAATTTCACGAAGGCATCGAACAGGGGCAATGGGGAACCGGCAAACCGCGATGCCCAGCAGTATCGGTATGGCCGCCCTTGTTTGCTTTCATTGATCCTTGGAAACTCGCAGCGAATACCGGAAAAACGACCTTCTGTGACGTCTCCGGTTTTCAGATTCAGGCGCCAGCGGTACGGATAGGCATAGTCTTTTTCCGGATCTGCGTCTTCCTGCAGCATGGTGGTTTGCTCGGAGCGGCAGGCATCCAGCACGATTTCGTCAGCCTCTTCGTAGGCATTCATTACGTGGAACACCATGCCGGGGCTCACATCAAACCAGCGGATATCGCTGCCATCCCCGTGCCGGGGCAGCACACCAATACGGGCACCGTTATCGGGTTCCCATTGAATGGGAGGCTTGCCCTTCATGGCACGGTTCAGGTCAAAACACAGGGGCAGGTCCAGCATCAGGGTGTACTGCCGGGTAATGGCGCAGTCGTGCATGATCACGCCTTTGGGAATATCCACCGGGGTAGATTTCACCACTTCACCTTCTTTATTGATCACAATATGTTTTACGTAGGGCGCAGCCACCATAAAGTAACCGCAGGCCATCATCTCACCGGTGTCCGGGTCTGTTTTGGGGTGCGCCGAATAGGGGTAACCGGCCAGGCCATCGTTAAAGGTGTGGGCTCCCACGGTTTCCAGCGATGGCAGTTTCACTTCATAAGGCTCACCGCCTTCCCACAGGGCAAGCAAGCGATCCGCGTTCCACACAAACGCCGTATTGGCGGGGTTTTTCATGGGGCCATGGGGATTACCAAAATCCGGCGGCGAATTAATGCCTTTCCAGATCCCCTTACCCTCTTGCGTTTCGATATTAAAGCCTTTGGTACGTATCCAGCGGTTACGGTAACTGGCATTACCGCCGCTGAACTGGATTTCATGGATCATCCCGTCGCCATCAAACCAATGGTAACGCTCCAGATCCACAACAAACTGCGGGTTGGGCCCGATGCGCAAAAAACAACCGGCCAGGTTTTCGGGAATCTGCCCTTCTATTGTTGTCAGAGGCAGATCCACCTCTTCTTTTACCGGTGCAAAGTTGCCTTCAAGGTAGGCATTGGATGCCACCACGCTGGATTCCACGGTCATAAGTTTTCCCTCTGTCGTCCACCATATACAATTAATTGCATATAGACAGTAATCCATTCCCTGCTATTATGCAACTTTTTGAATATCAACCCGCCGGGAGCCTGTTTTGTCCCTTAAGCACACTATTCTGGTTATGCTGGAGTCGGAATCCGGCACTGGCTATGACATTGCCAAAAAATTTCACGGATCCTTCGGAAACTTCTGGAACGCCAGCCATCAGCAGATTTACCACGAGCTGGGTAAGCTCGCGAAGGAAAGCCTGGTTACCTGGAAAGATGTGCCCCAGGAAGGCAAACCCGACAAAAAGGTCTACGAGATTACGCCGGGTGGTATTGAGGAAATCCGCAACTGGATGCACACACCCATTCCGTCGCAAAAAGTACGCGACCATTTAATGGTACGGATGGCAGCGGCCCACCTGATAGACCCCGCCGTACTCTATGACCAGTTGAGCAACCATATGGAACGCTGCCGTAAAAAAGTGGATACGCTCAAGCAGTACGAGGCATCTTTTTTCGACATGGCCGGTGGCAAAAACCTGCAGACCGAACTGATCTACCTGTCACTGACACGGGGCATCGAATTGCAGGAAAGCTGGCTGGTGTGGGCTGCCAGGGTACAGGCAACCCTGAAAAGATACGGCGAGAACCATCAGGATAATCAATAGAAGAAAATCAGTTTTCCTCCTGGGCAGAGACTTCACTCTCGATCACGTCTTCCAGAAACACCGGTTTGCCCAGGTGGAAACCCTGCACATAGTCAACGCCGATATCCGCGACGGTTTCCAGAATATCCTGATCGGAAACAAATTCTGCAATGATCAGTTTCTCCAGAAAATGCCCCATGTCAGTAATGGATTTTACCATGGCGTAGTCTACGTCATCGTTGGCAATGTTTTTCACGAAGCTGCCATCGATTTTAATAAAGTCCACCGGTAAATGTTTCAGATACGCGTAGGACGACTGGCCAGCACCAAAATCATCCAGTGAAAACCGGCAGCCGATTTCACGCATTTCACGGATAAAGTCGGCAGCATCTTCCAGATTCGCCACAGCGGTGGTTTCTGTCACTTCAAAAATCACCTTGTCACGCGGCACACCGGTGTCCACCAGTTTCTGGAAAATAAAATCCAGAAAGCTGTCGTCATTCATGGAGTGGCCCGACAGGTTAATAGCAAAGCCGCCGATAAATTCCAGAAAGTGACGATTGTCAGCCATCCAATCCAGAATATGATTAATCACCCAACGATCCACAGAAGACATGCGGCTGTATTCTTCAGCTGCGCGAATAAAGTCTGCCGGTGGCAGGTGCTCGCCGTTTTCATCCACCACCGTCAGCAGTATTTCGAAATGGGGTTTATGCAGCGATTCCTCGTTTTCGATGGGAATAATTTTCTGACAGCGCAGGCGTAACTGGTTGTTGTCCAGTGCACGGTTGATACGTGCCACCCAGGACATGATGTTGTCGCGCTCTTCCATGCGGTCGTCGTTGGGATCAAATACCTGAATCTCTTTATGGCCGGCTTTTTTGGCCAGAATCGAGGCCGACTCAACGCCTCTTAATAACTCCATCACATGGTTGTTGTTGTGGTCGAACACCACCAGGGAACCGATACAGGAAATCACAAACTGTTCCTGGTTCCATTCAAAACGTTCCGATTCGATCACCTGCTTAAGGTGATTGGCCTTGCGGTAGGCTTCCGGTTCATTTTTAACGGTGGCCAGCACGGCAAACTGATCGGCACCCAGGCGGCCCAGTACATCATGGGATTCGCTGGCTGCCACCAGCCGTTTGGCAATGCTGCGTAGCAGCGTATCGCCAGCTTCGTAACCACAGGTGTTGTTAATGACTTTGAACTCTTCCAGATCAAAGTAACACAGCAGGTAGGATTCGTTGTTTTTCTTGGAACGAGCCACGCTGCGGGCAAGGCAACGTTCAAATTCCTTGCGGGTTACCAGGCCGGTGAGCTGGTCGTGAGCGGTTTCAAACGCCAGCTGATCGTAAATTTTCTGCACCAGGGCATCCAGGCCACGGTCCACTGCGGAAAAGCCCTCTTCACTGAGTACCCGTATTTCCCCCTTTTTCAGTTTCAGGGTAACGTCAATCAGGTTGATGTCCGCCACCTTCATGCCATGGTGATTCACAAATACAAAGCGGTTGCCGTTTTCACCCAGCCAGGCCAGTTGGTACAGGTGGGTAAACTCAGACAGGGCATCAAACTCCAGCCACTGGCCTTCTTTCAGTTCCTGCGCCCGTTTAACCCAGCGCTGGAATGATTCGTCACTACCCCGCTCACCCAGTTTTTTGAATTCCTGCAGGGGGTTTTCCTGCTGAATGGCTTTGGCGTGATAGGTGATCAGATCGGAGTCCTGAATATTTTCAGCATGCAGCAAGCGATCCAGCTCTTTTATCACATCACTCTGGCGGAACTTCGTCTGGGGAATTTTTGACAAGCCTTTTTCAATCAGCTTTAAAAGTTCGTCTTCCGAGAAAGTAATCTTTTCCACATCCCAGGCGCCGGGAGACAAACGCAGCACCAGCTGATCAATCACCAGCAGAGTTGTGGCCCATGCGCGGCTTTCAATGCCTTCCCTGAACAGGCACAGGCGCATCAGTTCCCGCCAGCCGGCCTCCAGCAGATTCACCACGGCCAGCGGAATACGCTTTTCCGCCAGGCGCTGATTGATTTCGTCCTCGATCTGATTATTGGCGAGGTTTATTTTTTCCTGGCCACGGCAGGCTTCGGTAACACGATCCAGGTTGCGCTGGATCACCCGTTTTTCGCGGTCAATTTCGTGGTGCAGATGTTGTTGCGCACTCTCAAATACGGCGATATCGGTTTCATAGTTGTTGAGAACTTCCGACACCGTCCGTTCCACAGCCTTTTTATTGTTGGCCAGGTTAATACTGTCCTTATCCGCCAGCAGCGCCAGGGTATTGATCAGCTGCCGTGCCGGGTGCTTTTCGGCCTGAAACAGGGTGGGATCGTGAAGCATCACTTTCAGTACCGGCAAGGCAAGCCGGCGCAGCACATCTTTTAACTGGGGTGCAATTCTGGGGGTATCAACAATATTAATGAATAACTGATCCAGCATCTCAATGGCTTCGCGCTCGCTGTTGCTGATGATGCTGTCATCCGGTACATGCGCCTGTACAAACTCCAGCAGGGGCATCTGGCCACTGTAATCCACCTGCTCTGCTGCCAGTTGCTGCTGTATTTGCGATATGGCCTGCATGGTGGCGCCGTCGGCCTGGGTAATGGGCGCCGCTGTGGCTGGCGTCTCAACCGGCATTTCCCGAACGCTGGCCAGGGCTTCCGCCCGGGTTTGCTCGGCCTGCTCGCCGGCAGACATTTTCTGGTGCAGCCGCATCAAACGGCTGGCAGTTGAATAGGCCGTGCGGGCCCGGGTAAGGCTTTCCTGTAATCGGGTCAGGCTGATACCGGCCGCGGGTGCTGCGGGAGCCTGCCCGACCTGTGCCGGCTGCGCAGGCGCCGGGGCTGCCTGTGGCTCATCACCGTAACTGACTTCCGCCAGAGGCAACGAACCGAAATTCGCCGGTGCCCGCGCGGGCTGAGAACCGTTTTGTGCGGAAGGTGGCGTGGAAGGCTGCGAAGAAGATTGTGCAGAAGGTGCTGATGCACCCTGCTGATGGTTGGTATTTGCCGGTGCGCTACTTGCACCCGGTGCTGTTGGATTTTTCTGTTCTTTGGCATCGGTGCCAAAGGTATCGCCGGACGCCTTACGTTTTTTCAAAGCCTCGGCGGCCAGATAACGATGCACATCAATATCCGGCAGCACACCGTTTTCCCGCAGCACTTTATTCAGCTGCTGATACAGGCGCCCCAGCCGGTCCACCACCCGCTCCTGAAACACACGGAAAATCTGCCGTTCAATTTTCTGATCAAAGCGCAGATGGCGAATGCAACGGTGTAACGACCGGCAAACGGATGAAGGGGAAAAGGGATTCTGGGTGCTGGTATTGGTTTTCAGGGGAAAAGCCGCATCAAGCCGCAACTGCAGTTCCAGCAAGGGCTCCTTGAATTGCAGGTCTGCCCGGGATACCACCACCCGCACAATCAGCCAGTCTTCAAAGTCCTCTTTTTCCACCAGCGACAACTGACTGACCGATATTTCAGGATTGATCTTTTTGGAGGGCTCATCCTGATCGCGACCGGCTGCAATCTGGTCCAGTATTATTTTCAGTTCATCGGAAATGCTGGCAATAATGTTCTTGCGGTGCTTGCGCAGCAGGGCCATGGCATCAAAATACGGATGCTGCAGTTCATCGCTGCGCTGCTTGTCGGCCTCTTCCAGCAGGGTTTCGTCCAGCACATCAAAGAATTCATTGAAATTCTCATCAATAAAGTCCATCCCCTGATTGCGGAATTGACCGATGATGGTTTCCTTAACCGCATGGCTGATATTTTTCTGCTTGTTGATAAATTGCTTGCGGGCAGAATTAACGGCGGCTTCCTGATCCTGATTCACCGCCTCCAGCACCTGATAAAACTGGATATGACGCTCGCTGAACTGCACCCCAAGGCCAATGTCGTTCCAGTGGGCAATCTTGCCGCGAATGGAAAACTCATTCCCCTGATGTGACACCACGGCTTCAACCGCATCGCCTACGTGAATGGAGGCGCGCTTCAACTGCAGATACTGGGACTGATCGGCGTACTGAAGAAAGACACCGCCCTTGCTGAAATCCTTGATGATACCGGTATGAACATTCCCGGACCGTACCGAATACACCGACTCAATTTCGGAAGGTTGCCGCTCATGCCTGCGCTTATTCACATAATGTCCTTATATCTATCAATCCGACACTCATCATTTGCACATCAAACTCCCTCAGCACACCTGTAGCGCCGAGGGGTCTGATTCATTATCAGCCACCGATACCGACATTCCGCGGGCATGCAGATCCTGAATTACCAGCTCAAGGTAATCCTTATCCACGGTAGGCGCCACCAGCGTCAGTAATTCACGTCCCACGCTGGTCAGCATATAGGCCGGCACATGCAGCTCGGTGCGGGCCTGGGTTGATGTAATGGTCAGGCGCTTGTCGGCAATGGTCAGCACGCAGCGAAAACCGCCATCCATATCCGTGTGCAAGGCTTTGGACAGCACCTTGCCAAACACACCCCTGACAATACCCTGCTCTTCCAGGCGTTCAAACAGTTCCGAATCATAGTGATCCGGCAACGCCTGCAGGGCACTGCGATAAACAAAATCAGTCAGACTCCAGGATGCCAGCCGGGTCAGGTTTTCAGCATCCTCCAGGCCAAAGCCGGACAGGTATTCCAGCGCCCGGATACTGCTGCTGCCCGGATTGCGTAACTCCCGCACCAGAATACGCGCCCATAACTGTTGCATGGCCCCGTTGGAAATTTCGCAGGCGTTCACCTTCCAGCGGTTAAACCAGCGCCGGTCCAGGGCACCTTTATCAATTTCATTGATATCCAGGCCAAGAATAATCCGTTCGGTCAGCAGGTAGAGTTTTTGCAGGCGCAGCAGGCGTTCCAGCGCATCGTAATGGGACAGCTCAATGGCGTTCTGGAGCATGGCACCAATTTCGGGCAGCGCTTCTTCCCTTTCTTTGGGGGCGTCCTGTTTTTCAATAATGGTGGAAAAGGCGATGTCGTTGTAGTTGTCTTCAACGGCGGATTTGATCAGTTTGCCGTCTTCCGCCAGGGTCACATAACCACGGCGCAGTTCATGGAGATTTTTTTCCACTTGCAGCAGATGCATCAGTTCTTTCCGGCGGACCTCGCCAAGCTGGCGACCGCTCCGCTGGATATGATCCGGAGGGGTTAAACCGAAAGTTTCCTTGGATGAAAGATGGACCCACAATTTACGCAGCAACTGGATTCTCAGAACTGGGTTGCCCACGCGCCTAACTCCTTATTCTCGAAGCAAATCAGAGGTATTTCTATAAGTATGGGTCAGGCACCCAGTTCTTCAAATAAATATGCCCTATTCTCCCTTGAAGTCGGGCTCGCGCTTCTCCAGAAAGGCGTCTACCGCCTCGTGGTGGTCGTCGGTCTGATGGGCCAGCGCCTGCAGGGACGCCGACAGCTCAAGGAGGGTGTTCAGTGAGGCTTTTTCGCTTTCCTTCAGCAGCAGCTTGGACATGCGGATGGCATGGGCGGGATTCTGGGCGATACGGCGGGCCATATTGATCGATTCGGCCAGCAACTGATCATCCTCAACCACCTTGTTCACCATGCCCCACTGGGAGGCCTTGTGGGCCGACACCGGCTGACCGGTAAACAGCATTTCCGCCGCCCGGCCATAACCCACAACCCGCGGCAGGAACCAGGCACCACCATCACCGGGGATCAGCCCAAGTTTGATAAAGCTTTCCGCAAATATTGCGGTTTCGCAGGCAATTCGGATATCGCACATCATGGCCAGATCACAACCGGCGCCGTAGGCCGCACCATTCACCGCCGCAATAGACGGCACCTGCAGCCGGTTCAGGGCCATGGGAATACGCTGAATATGGCGCTGGTAGTTGCGGCGCAGCTCGTTGGCGGAGCCGGCAAAAATGCTTTCCTTGGTTTTCATGTCCTTGACGTTACCGCCGGAACAAAAGGCGTTACCCTTGCCGGTAATCACCAGCACTTTGATATTGTCTTCGCTGTTCACCTTCTCAACCGTTAGCTCAATACCTTCGATAATATCTTCGTTGATGGCGTTGCGTACGTCGGGCCGGTTTAAGGTAATAACGGCAATATCTTTTTCAACTTGCTGAAATTCAAGTGATTTATTCATAGTATTCTTCTACTTCTTAGTGTGATGTTCCCCGGATATGTAAGAAAAATGGTAACGAAACTGACATTGGGATGCATCAGTCCATAAGTTTAGGATAGCGGGAAATGTGACGGGTTACCGTTACTCGGATGTTTGCTCTTGCACCAGACCAAACTCTGTAGCGGGGAATCGACGGAAAATCTCCGCCAGCCTGGGCACCAGGGCCTTGTGCTGTTTATTCACAAAATGATACAGATCCAGCGTCTCCAGCGGCGGATCAATCACCCTGATATCATCCATCCCCGAACTTTTGATTGCTTCAATGGCGGTTACCCGGGCATCAACGGCCACATCAATCCGCCCCCGCTGCAGCATTTTAAGCAAATGTTCGTGATCCGGTACCACGCTGACATTGGGATGACCTTTCAAACGCTCTTTTGCCAGCAACAATCCGCCCACATGGCCCACCCGGTAAGCCTTGAGTTCGTCCCAGTGACTGATACTGAGATTTGACGAAGTGATGGCAACCACATCAATCTGCGCCACGGGAAAAGGCACCATCACCAGGTTCGGGTACAGCTTGCCGAAGCCTTTAATGCGTGCCAGTTCAGCGTCCGCCTGGCCCTGAGACACCACCAGTGCGGAGCGCTTCCAGGGAAACTGACCCAACTGAAGTTCGTAGCCGAGTGAACGGTAGGCTTCCTTCACGTTTCTGACGACGACGGTACTTTCAATTCCCTCCAGTTCACCGGTAGATACCCGGAATTCGGCTGCCATGGCAGCCATTTGCAAGCCGGGCAGAAAACTGTAAGCCACCAGAAAACACAGCAACCGGCACAGTGAAAGCTCCATGAGTCATCCTTTACGTGGTTATATCGCAGTCAGCATCCGTTCCAGTATAGAAAATCCCGGCCTGTTGAGCGAATTTATTTGGGGTAGTAGCCTGACTAGTTCCGGTAGGCGTCCACGGCTTTCCGGATTTCATTCCGGGCCTCTTCCACATCGCCCCAGCCATCAATCTTCACCCACTTGCCGTGTTCAAGATCCTTGTAGTTTTCGAAAAAGTGCTCAATCTGCTTGATCAGGAGCGTTGGTAAATCCTGAGCTTCCTTTACCTGGCTATAAAGCGGGGTGAGTTTATCGTGTGGCACAGCCAGTAATTTGGCATCCTGACCGGATTCATCCGACATGTGCAAAACCCCCACCGGACGCGCCCGAATCACACAACCGGGCTGCAGCGGATAGGGAGTAACCACCAGCACATCCAGCGGATCACAATCCTCACCCAGGGTATTCGGTATGTAGCCATAGTTGGCCGGGTAGAACATGGGCGTCGCCATAAAACGATCCACAAACAGGGCATGGCTGTCTTTATCGATCTCGTATTTGATCGGATCACTGTTCGCCGGGATTTCAATAACGACGTATATGTCGTCAGGAATATTTCTTCCAGCAGGTACGTTATCGAAGTTCATGGGAGTCACCTCTGTGCTTTTTGAGCGTGGTTGAATACATGGTGGTTGAATACATGGTTGGGAACAGGGTTGAAAACCAGATTATGAATATAGAACGCCACAGTGTTAATGCCCGTCATGCATCGCCATATCGGTAGAAAGGTGATCCAGGGTGACCTGACTGAAGTTAATCACCACCCCACCCTGTTCACCTGCAAAGGCATCGGCATCGGCCCGGCGGGCGAAGGTCGCCAGCGTTGGGCCCATGGCGCCGGTCCGGTGGGAACCAATCACATAAAAGGCCTTACGGGCGTCTATCAATGCCGTATCCTTCGGGTGCTCCCAGCTGGTCTGTGCCATATCGTGAACGTACAGGCTGTGATCGCGATGGATATTCTCCGGCTGGAGCAGCCAGGAAAACATATCCCTGGTGGAGCAGAATTTCAGCACCTGCTGATTTTTTTCGGTAACCGCCTGACCTTTGGGCCCGGGAAAACGGGTAATAATCATGCCACAGACATGGCATTCGTCGTGGCGTTCAAATTGAACCGGGCCGGATTTCTCCACAAGGCTTTTTTCATTATCGGAACAGCCACTTGAAGCAATGGCAGCCAGCAAAACTGACAGTATGGCGGGGAGCAACTTGTTGTTGATTCTGTTCATAATTCAACTCCCGTCAGACAGTGCGGTTTCGAAAAAGTAACAGGGCTCCCGCCAGTGGCATCACAAACCACAGCACCAGGCCAGTCCAGAGTCCGGCGGCTCCCACAGGCAGGTCAGCCCCCAGGCTGAGAACACCGCTAAGTTGTGCAGATTCATCAAAAGCAATAATGTTAAGCAGGCGGTAAATATCGGTAGGGTTGAGCATCAACAGCCAGGGCAGCAGCTCTGCACTGAATTTGCCTTCGCTGGCCACCAGTATGCCCAGCAGTATCAGGTCAAAGATCAGCACGAAGAAAAACCATACGGCCAGGGCCAGGCCAGCCGCCACAGGCTTTTCGCCAACCTGCACACTGATACCATAGGCCAGCGCGATAAACCCCCATCCCAACAGCACGGTAGACACAATAAAGCGCAGCATGGCTACCACAAGACCGCCAACAGCAACATCCTCCACCAACAAGGCAATGGCCACGCCGGCTACCCCAAAACCAATCAGGGTGGCCAGGGCAAGGGTGAGTCCATGGCCCAGAAACTTGCCAAGTAACAACTGGCTACGACTGAGGGGATAAGTCAGCAACAGCAAGAGGGTGCCACCCTCCTCTTCGCCCACAACGGCATCGTATGCCAGTAACAAAGCAATAAGAGGAATCAGGAATATACCCAGGCTGGCCAGGCTGGCGATGGTGGCAGGCGTTGACGCGTAACCCACATGGCCGGCAGCAGCGGCCCCGAACCAGGCGATGCCCAGTGCGAGCGAGGCAAACACGACAGAGATGGCCACCAGCCAGCTGTTGCGCAGGCTGTCGCTGAGTTCCTTTCGGGCAATAGTCCAGATACTTTTCACTGATTACCCCCGCGATGCGCCAGGCCACCAGCGCCATTAAAGTGCACGTAGATATCTTCCAGACTGGGTTGATGGATACTGAGATCCGCCGCCTCGCCTGATGCCAGAATCGTCCGTAGCAACACCATTTTTTGTTCTGGTGCGATATCCACCTGTAAACATCCGTTCACAGCCCGGATTTTCATGCTGTTATTACTGACAATATCCTGCAAAGCAGCAATGCTATTGGCGGGCGCCAGAGATAAAGTGACCGGCATATTCGCCTGCTGCCGCAACGAGGTTAAATCTCCGGCGGCTTTTACCGCGCCATCGGTGAGAATAGCGGCACGATCAATGTAAGGTTCTACCCCGGGCAATACATGAGAACACAATACCACCGCCGTACCCGCGTTTCGCAAATCAAGTAACAGGCGATACAGATCTGCCGTGGCCACCGGATCCAGCCCCACGGTGGGCTCATCCAGAATCAGTAGCCTGGGCTTACCCAGCAATGCCTGCGCCAGCCCAAGGCGCTGACGCATCCCCTTGGAATAGGTTTTAATGCGGGCGTCCATGGCATCACCAAGGCCAACCTGTTCAAACAACGAGGGCACCTGTTGCAGCGACGTGTTTTTCAAGCGGGCAAAATGTCGCAAAATCTCGCGCCCCGTGAGCTGCGGATAAAACATCACGTTTTCCGGCAAATAGCCGATGTGCCGGGTTACCTGAGGATCACCTGCATGACCGCCAAGCACCGACAGTTTACCCGCTGTCGGCTGCATCAAACCAAGAATCAATTTAATGGAGGTGGTCTTACCTGCACCGTTATGGCCAAACAAACCAAGAATTTCTCCCGCTTCCAACTGCAGGTCAACCGCCTGCAGCACCTCCCGTTTGTCGTACCGGAAGCTCACTTTTTCAAGACTAAAACAATTCATCAATGCTCCAATGGCATATCAACAGGAAGCCGCATCAACGGGCGGGAATCGGCAACGCCGGCGGACTTGACCACCGGAAAAGTATCCTGAACCCAGCGCAGCACATCCACTGCCGGACTGTACATCAGGACTTTTGCCTCCGGGTATTTCCACAGCAACCGGTCCACATTGTCGTTGGGCTCATAAGGCACATCCCCAATGCCGTCCTGATTACGATCCCAGCCAAGATAGTCACTCCAGTAATTGCCGGTGTCATCATTTGACCATTCCTGAGTGCGGGTCGCCACATACTTTACCTGGCGCTGATTGTTGACGAAGGCATTGCGAAAGATCCGGTTATCCTCCGATCCGGCAGTGAGGTGAATCCCGATATTGCTGTTACCAAAATAGTTGCCTTCAAAGGTGTTATACAGCGAGTTATAGATAAACACCGCTTTACCTTCAGCACCGGAAATGGCAACTCCGCCGGTCTGCCCCTGCGATACCCCGGTCACCACATTGCCCTTCAGTTCGGACCGGGTAATAAAATTCATCAGAATCCCGTAGTTCTCATCGTTTTCCGACCGGTTGTTGATGACGCTGAGCCGCTTGCTTTGCATAAGGGCATAGCCGGTTCGGGTTCTGCGGGTAAGATTGTTCTCCAGCAGATTATTCATGGAATACATATAGTGAATACCATAACGCAGATCCGACATCTCATTGGCGCGAATGGTATTGTTATTCGCTGTTTCAACATAGATCGCATCCCGGGTATGACGGATATTGTTCCCCTCAATCAGCGCACCGGTGGTGTTGAACAAATGTATCCCGTTGCCACGGTCCTGCGATCGGATCCCGGCGTCTCCACGAATACGATTATTGCGCACCGTCACATCCGGCGTCGCATCCAGCCAGATCCCGAACGCCGGCCCCTTGAGATTGTTCTCCTCAACAACTGCCCCCCGAGCTTCCCTGGCCACAAAGATTCCGGCATCCAGCTTATTCAGATCATCACCCCAGTTACGCACCGAGCAACCGGTCAATGTCACTTTCTCCGCCGCAATACGAACCCCTTCCCCCTTGCCACCGGCATCGATCAGGGTGTCAGGATGGCATGCAACAATTATCCCGGGCACCCGCAGCACCAGAGCTGATACCGGCCCTGCAGGGAGTTCGAAAGATGCTCCCGGTTCCAGAGCATCCAGCGTATCTTGTAAACCCGCACACACAACCGACGGCAACAGTGTGACGGACAAAGCCACCCAATAGCGCAACACCTGGAGCATCAAGGATCTCGTTAAGAATATGGCATAGCCGGAAACTCACCAGGGCCCAGCAGTGAGCCCTGGTGATCGCGGTATTAATCAAGCCTTTTCAACAATCATGCGGCCACCCATTTCCATATGCAATGCGTGGCAAAACCAGCTGCAGTAATACCAGTAAACCCCCGGTTTTCCGGCCGTAAAGGTTACGGAAGACGTTTGCTGCGGGCTTATCTCCATGCTTACCCCGTGATTAACAACAATAAACCCGTGCGTAACATCTTCAATGGTATCCTGGTTTGTAACGTATACCGTGACTTCGTCACCTTCCTTGACCTTGAATTCGATCATACCGAATTGCGGCGCAACGGAGGTCATATAAACCCTTACTTTGTTACCGTCACGAATCACTTTACTATCCTTTTCCAGGGTCACGCCGTCCTTTTTGGCCTGCTTGACCGCGGTAGCAAAATAAGGATCCTTGCGATCATATATCTTTTTGGTTTTGATCTGATCGCGACGCACCAGAATACAGTCATGGGGCTCGGCATAGGTTGGCCCGTCATGTACCAGTTTCATCTCCTCACCGGAAATATCAATCAGTTGATCGTTTTCCGGATGCAACGGGCCAACCGGCAGGAACCGGTCCTTGGAAAACTTGGACAGCACCACCAGCCATTTGCCATCGGCATCCCGGGATTCGGTGAGTGACGCATGGTTATGGCCCGGCTGGTAATGAACATCCAGCTTCTGACGGATATAGTTCACCTTCTCGCCGTTGTAGTGCTTGATGGCATCGGCGATATTCCACTTGCACACCTGGCTATCGATAAAGAGCGTCGTGTAGGCATTCCCCCGGCCATCAAAGGTCGTGTGCAATGGCCCCAGCCCCAGTTCCGGCTCGCCGACAATCGTCTCCCGCGGTTTGATTTTGCCGGCGAACAAATCATCCAGCCGGTCAATGGCGATAATGGATACGGTGGGAGACAGTTTGCCATTGGCAATAAAGTATTTGCCATCAGGTGATGTGTTCAGCCCGTGGGGGTTTTTGGAAATCGGGATATAACGGGTCAACTCGGAATCACCACGGCCATCCACCACCGGCACCTTGGAATCACCAATGGTTTTGTGCTTGCCGGCTTTAACAGCTGCTTCGATACGCTCCACATTGAACACCACAACCCAGTCGCGCTCGGCACGCATTGTGCCCGCAAGATCGGCGGCCTTCTCGGAATTGTAACAAGTAGAGGCTGCGTACTTACCAGTATAGTCCGCGTCGGTATTATCGAGATTGCCATCAACAATCACCTGCCAGGCAACCTCCATTGTGTCCGCGTTCACGGCGTTAAACATCGTATAGCTTTTTTCCAGACTGTATTCACTGCCATCGTTTGGTTGAGGCACAACAAACTCGGCGTTGCAGAACACATACTTGGTACGTGGTACTTTCTGCAGACGCAGGCCGTGAATCGCCTGAACATTGGGGATATGGGTAATCTTGTCTGTCTTCATGATATCCAGACGGATACGGGCCACCCGGGTATTCGCCTTATCATTAATAAACAGGTACTTGCCATCGTAACGGCCGTCTGTCATTGAAATATGCGGGTGATGGCAATCGCCGTTCAGATACTGGCGGTCGCCGCCGAGGATTTCCTTGCTTTCGTTGGTAATCCCCCAGCCGCTGGCTGAATCCACGTTGAACACAGGAATCCGCATCAGTTCCCGCATTGAAGGAACGCCCAGTACACGAACTTCGCCCTGATGCCCTCCGCTCCAGAAACCGTAATACTCATCAAGCTCGCCGGGGTGAACGGAGGCCTTTTGGCGGGCGTCCTTGGCCGCCGCCGCAAAGGATTCCCGGGTCATCACCGCAGAACCAAGGCCGGCTGCGCCCGACACACCCGCCAGGGCGGCAGCGCCCATAAAATGTCGTCGACTCTTGCCACTCTCCGGAAGATCTGTTGTTTCTTCGTTTAATTCATCATCTTTTTTCATCGCATCCATCTCCTTCGTTAGGTTTTACAGCGTTTCTTCTTCTAGTCATTTGCTTCTGGAACTACTTTTTAAGAATTACTTGGCTATCTGAACGACGGGAATCTGATCCTCCCGGCCCGGTGTGTTCTGGCCCCGGCGTTTACCACGTCGTTTAACAATCAGCGGCGGACATTTGTGATCATCGAAATAGGTCATCTGGCAATCCAGACAGTAGTGGCATTCCTGGTAATTGATGTGTCCGTCCGGGTGTATGGCCTGAACTTCGCATTCCCTGTCACAAAGGCGGCACGGATTACCACACTCCTTGCGCCGCTTGAGCCAATCAAAAACGCGCATCTTGGTTGGCAGAGCCAGCGCGGCCCCCAGCGGACACAGATAACGGCAAAAAACCTTGCGGGTAAAAATATTCACGGCAACCAGGGCTACGGCATAAGTAACAAACGGCCAGCTCCGGTCGAACTTCAGGGTAATGGCGGTTTTGAAAGGCTCAACTTCCGCCAGTTTTTCGGCTGTGGCCATGGAGTCCAGCGATACGCCAAACAGCCCCAGCAGAATGATGTATTTGATCGCCCACAGACGTTCATGCACGGCAAAAGGCACGGTGTACTGAGGCACCTTTAACTTACGGGCCACTTCATTCACCAGTTCCTGAAGCGCGCCAAAAGGACACAGCCAGCCACAGTAAACCGCCCGTCCCCACAGCAAAATAATGCCGGCCACCACTGCCCAGAGTACAAACATGATGGGATCAATCAGGAAGGTTTCCCAGGTGAAACCGCTGATAAGACTATGAGCGAACGTCAATACGTTTACCACCGACAACTGGCCCAGTGCGTACCAACCGATAAAGAAGAGCGTATACACCAGAAATGCATGGCGCACCCAGCGGGTCAGTTTGGGCTTTTGCACCATCCAGTCCTGGAAAAAAAGAATAAACATCAACACCGCAAGGCCAAACCCCAGCACCACCAGCTGGAACTTTTTCTGATACCAGACCTGCACCCACATCGGCTGTGTTTCCAGCCATTCCTGCTCGGACACTTCTACTTCAGGGCGACTGTAATACTGGTCGGGTAGCTGGTAGGTTAACGGGAACACTTGAAATTCGCTGTCCAGCGGACCGGTTTGGCGCTTTACTGTTAACTCCAGCGTCCATTCGGTGCCGGGATCAAACTTGTATTGCTGGCGCACAATAAAGATCGCCATCTCCGTGAAATCCGGCATGCCTTGCGCATACACATCACTGAGCCGGTAGTAGTCCAGATCGCGGAAATTGAAAGTATCCCCAAACTGGCGAATCTGAATGCGGTCAAAAATTCCACCCCTTACATAACCAGACCCTTTAAAGGAATAACTGCCATTGGCCATAACCGCAATGGCATGTTCGCCGTCCTTGAGTTCACCCATCAGCCACTCATACTGGCTTTGCCCCAACAGGCTGGATCCGATCGTTGGTACGTTCAGATAACCCGTATACAGATCAATCAGTGGTTCGTCCCGTTGATCGGGTGATGCCGTGCCGATGCCTTCGGCCTCGGTGCCTTTGAAAGAATCATCAACCTGACCGCGGGTTAATAACAGCCGGCGAATGGAGCCATCGCCCAGCAACTCCTGCCAGGTTTTTTGCTGGAAATTGCCGCTTACAAGCTCAGCCTCCGGCGGACGCTCAACACCGCCACCCGCTATCAGACCCAGCTCCGCGCCCACCCGGTGGGCGCTCTTCATGATCACCTCGTTGATCACCATCACGGTGACTGTTGCGCCGGAAAGCCCGTCAACCGCCACCCGGGTATCGGTGGATTTACCCCCGACAGTGACCCGCTGATCCGCCGCCAATCCGGTGTACTGGTCGGTGAAATCATGCATCTTGCTTTCCGGAATCCCTATCAGCAGGATCGGCTCATGATGCTGAATAACCCTGGCAGCCTGTATCTTCCCTTCCGTATCCAATACCACCGTTACATCCAGGGGCTTGCCTGAATAAGCGGGCGTCTGCAGAAAATCCAGCGTCTGGTAGCTGTAGCCAATCAGTTCGTTACCGGCATAGAGCGACTTGATCGCGCGATTATCTTCACGCGGTTTGATCTCTCTCACCTGCGGAAAAGCGTCCGCAATCACCTGACGAGCAGCCACAGGATCATACTCGCTCAAGGGCGCTGCGTTCAGCGTGGTAACGGGTACCAGAAAAAGCAGTGAAAGAATAATGCGATAGAAAACCGTCACTGATGGTTTTAACCCAACTGGTTTTAACCCAACAAGGAGTGAGCGCTGTTTAAACCCGGGAAAGTTATGAAAAATCAATAAGCCTCCTGCAGGAAAAGTTCAAAGATGAACTCCGGCAATATCAATTTCACCGGGTGCAGATGACTCCACGCCTTGCGGCGAAGACTTCAGTCAATGACAGGGTCCGCGTTTTTGCGGGTGTACCCTATCACCAAGATAGCTGTCTGAATCAAATGTTCAACCTGACAAGAGCACCAAACAAAATATAGGTACGCTTATTCAAAAAGGTTAACTTCATATGCCTGAGAGAACTTTCCAGAAGAAGGTGGTTTACTGAAGAACACTAAACAATCAACCGTCAATATTAGCGCGGTAGCTTAAAATGAGTGCACGCATCCCGATAACGAGATAGAGAATAGCCTAAGATTCCTTCTCAAAAGTAAAATTGCTCGCGAAACTAATCGTCAAGAACTAAAAAAGCGATAAATATTAAAACTGGTGTATTCGCCAGGTAGCTAGTATAAGTAGTTTAAAAACAAAAGCAGGATTAGCAAACCATGACGAATCATGCGTCAGCTCACTACAAGATTCTAAGGGAAGGAAATGAAGTCTGGAACAGATGGGCAGCAACATGCTTAACACACAATAACAAAGCGCCAGAAAGCGATACCCCATCCCCATTTGACGATGCGGAACTAAACGAACTCAAGATTAAAATCGGCGATGAATTGCCACGGCGAGACGAACCAATCATATTCAGCGGCCGCAATTTGCAGACAGATTCTTTTTTAGGGTTACATTTCTACACTACCACTATATTTTCGGACGTCGCGCTGCAAAATAGAATAAAATTCAACAACTGTATATTCTACGACCGAACTACATATGAGAGCATTGAGTCTTGTGATGAACTCTGGTTTCAGGATTGCACTTTTGATGATTTGATCATCACCAACAACCAAAATCTTGCCTATATTGATCTATCAAATTGCAGCATTTCAGGCTCTACCGAAATTGCTTCAATCAGCAATGTAATAACGAATATCGGTGACTCCAGTTTTACTGGAGAGCTAGAGCTGCACACTACACAGGAAACAATAAGCACATATATTCAAGAGTCAACCTTCAAAGGCGGGATTGATTGCAGCAATGCGAAGATCGAATCCCTGGTATTTTACAAGGGATGCAATGTACAGAAGGAATTTAAGCTGGAAAACGCCTCCGCAACTTCTATAGACATCAGCAAAGCCACCATAGACGGCCCTTTCCTTTGCTCTGGAAGCGAATTCCTTGAAAAGGCATCTTTTGTGGGAGTTGTTTTCGAACTATTTGCCGATTTTAAAAACGTAACTTTTTCGAAAAGTGCCGATTTTACGAACTGTAAGTTCAATGCCGGCGGATCTTTTGAAGGAACAATCTTCAACAAGCCGCCAATATTTCATGGCGCACACCTTCATCAAGGTGTTACTTTTGAGAACACATCTTTCACAATAATATCAAGTGATGACTCTGATTACGCAAACGAATGGAGAACGTTAAAACATGCGATGAACACCAACCACAATCGAGAGCAAGAGATCAGATTTTTCGGTTATGAGATGGAATGCAAAAGAATGAGGCTTTACCGTAACAACAAGATCAGTTCCTTTGGGCTTGACGGATACGCTCACCTAAGCAATTATGGTCAAAGCATTGGAAAACCACTTGCTTGGCTAGCTTTTTCCAGTGCATTTTTCGGATTAGTATATCTAACTCTCGGGGCCTCCAACCCTGCAAAAATCACCTTAGCTAGCGCGCTTCCATTCCTGGGCTTTCTCAAAATGTCACTTACAGGAGAGAACCTGCTCATTATTATAGTATCTGCTATTCAGGTAATTTGGTCGACTTTGATGATCTTTCTCATAGGCTTGGGACTAAGGAATCGCTTTATGATGAAGTGACCTTGTAGGTTTAAAAAGTCCTTCTATGAAAATCCTAGAAAGGTCATTGCCCTGCTTTTTCGGTTATTGCAGCCCGATCCTCAGGATCAACCGACCAAGGTAGATAAACATTCCTGAATCCCATTTGAGCCAACAATTGATTAGCATGCTCCCTAGCCACAGGGAAAACTTCCTTTGACAAATCAAATATCAAAAGCTCGTCGTCTGGATCTGCATCAACCCCGTTGAGGCACTTAAACCCGCCATGATGCCTGGTCGAAACAGTGAAGACCTCCTCTTCCGTATCGAGCTCTTTCCCTTTCACCTCTATTTCAACCGCAACGATAAGATCAAAACGATCTGAGTCCGGCCCCTCCGGCTCTAACCCCTCAATATTGTAAGATATTTTAGCCAGTCCTTTTGTTTGTGCTTTACCAGACTCTAGAAGCTCACAAAAAGATCGCCGTAACCCTACAGACTCCAAAGCAAAATCTACGCATTTCATAACTATACGACCTTTAGCGAAGGCGCTTCACTAGTCCAAGAGGAGTTTTCAAATTGCCTAGCGAAATCAACTTGTGTTTCACCCCGAATATGGATATGCACTTCGTGGCTAACCTCTAAATTCTGAGGCCCAACGTAATTTTGAATTGCCTGAGTCACCGCCCTGTTAAGCTTTCCATCATGTACTTGCATCGCTTTAATAGATAGATATCTATGAAGCTCTGGAGTAATACGAACATTAAACGTTCCGCTCATCGGTTGGTCAGGGTCTTTACCAAGAGCTTCACAATCTGCCAAGTACTCATCAACAGACTGGATAAAGTTTTGCTTAAGTTCAGGAATTGTATTTCCTGAATAAATCAAAGTGTCGTTAATAAATAAAACTTGTCCATACAAACAATCATCTTCAACACTTGGTTCTATTGAACCTTTGTAACCACGATGAGTAAGAAACTCACTTTGTGCACTCATTTAATTACTCCCTTTTCCTCTAGATCTTTTCTCAAACGCCGAATATAACCAGGCCTAAGATCACTCGAACCTCCGTGTGGTCTTGGGATAACTTGGATAATATGTCCTGTTTCTGGATTGTAAAATTTGTTATGGGAACCCCCGCTTCCGGTAAGTTCTCGATAACCAAATCTGTTAAGCAGCGTAACCAATTCATGCCACTTAAAGTCCGTAGGTGGTGGATTGCTCAAAAATCGAGCTAACAACTTTTCCTTTTTAGTCATTTTAGTTCCCACTTTGGACACTGCAACTAAATTTTAGTTGCAAATCGTGATTATTCGTAATATTTCACAATATTTGATCTGTTTTGTCTAAGTTGTGCCCAGAATTAAAGTCACTCGCCCCTTAAACCATTAGGCCCATTTTCTCAGAAGGACATACAGAGTCAAATGCTAAGAACCAGGCTGAATTGAATTATATGGTGAACTTAGAAACAAGTTAGATAGAAGAAAGGTAAGCTAGGAAGGAAAGAAAGTTATTTAACTAGAAAGGCATTATGGCGGAGAGGGAGGGATTCGAACCCTCGATACCTTGCGGTATACACACTTTCCAGGCGTGCTCCTTCGGCCACTCGGACACCTCTCCAGCTGTCTCCCTGAATCGGGAGGCGCGTAATGTACTTCCTTTTGAGGAAAACATCAACGGTTTCCCCGATATTCACTGTAACTTATTCGGTCCAAAACTCTGTTGTTTCAGAGACTTGCTGCATTTCCGGGGGTTTGCCGTAGGCTTCCGGGGTGCCCACGTACAGGAAACCGACGATCTGGTCTCCCGGTTTCATGCCGAAGAACTCCTCCACCCGGCGGTCAAAGGCCAGCCCGCCAGTACGCCACATGGCGCCGTAGCCCAGGCTTGTCAGGGCCAGCTGCATATTCTGCACCGAACAGCTCACGGCCATCACCTGCTCTATGGGTGGCACCTTCGGGTGTTCTTTGATATCAGCGATCGCCACGATAATCATGGGTGCCCGCAGCGGCTTGCTGCGGAATTTGCCCACCTGGGATTCGCTCAGCTCCCCCATGTCCTGGGCGTTGATATCCACAAACAGATCACCCAGGCGATCCCTGGCCTGACCGGTCAGCACCACAAACCGCCAGGGTTTGAGCCGGGCATGGTCAGGTGCCCGCATGGCGCAGCGCAGCACCTGTTCCATTTCTTCCGTATTGGGGGCGGGATCCTTCAGTTTGGGGCAGGACTGGCGGGATAGAATATGCTCTATGATGTCGGTCATAAGTTCCTTGCACTGATCAAAACGGGTTGAAGGGGCCAATATATAGGCATCATGGCTGATTGTCGCCGGTTTATATGAAGACTTAGAATATCAAAACAGGCCCGGAATTTGATGGGGTCCGCAGTTTTTTCTGCTGAAAAATGCGACTATATGACTTAACTAACCGAAGGTCGCGGTCATAACCAATGAAAACAAACCAGCTACATTCATGGTCGGTTACCGTGGAACAGGCAAAGGCGATTCAGAAAAACCTGTCTGCCTGGGTGATCACGGAGGGTTCCTGCCCTGCCCCTGAACTCATTGCCAGAGTTGAGGTGCATCCCAGTGGCGAAAAAGGCACCGAGACCGCGTCGGTGCTGCTGTATTCGGTGTCAAAAGGCAAAATCATTGAGCGCAAGCACGCCATCAAGAATACCGCTTTCCCCCGTGTGGATGGCATGCTGTCTTTTCGCAAGGCGCCTGCCGCCATCGCAGCCATAGAAAAGCTCCCCCACACGCCGGATCTGATTATTTGCGACGGCCGCGGCCGTACCGGCGAAGACAGCTTCGGCCTTGCCTCTCATATCGGCCTGGTAACCAACCTGCCCACCATCGGCATACGTACCCCCAGAGCCCGGGAAGATGTGACCCACCTGAGTGGTGCCCGTGGTCAGTGGCTGGCGGTGGGTGAAAACGCCTGGGATCAGAGTGTGATGCTACGGGTTCTGGATGCCCTGGATCCCGTTATCGTATCCCCCGCTCACAAGATCTGTCAGCGCGATGCCATTGAGCAGTTGCTGAATTTCCTGCCCGCTGATATGCCCTCCCGCCAATACATGGATATGCTCTATCCCAGCCGCAGCAAACAGCAGAGTTCGATTCCTGTACTGCAAGTGATTGCGAAACAACCGTAATTCGCGCAAGAACCTGAACTCATTGCTTTTTTTTGCTGGCGAAAAACCCCAAAGATAGCCATTCTAAAAATACAGAGCTACACTATTCCGAAGACACAAAGTATTAAAATTAAGGACTCTATGACCAACCAGGTTGATCTCGATTTGGCGCCGCTGGAGGGGTACAACAATGATCTTCCGCCCCATATGGTGCGGTTCCTCGCCTATATGGTCGGGGCAATCACCTTCGGCATAGGGCTCTATACCCAGTTTTTTGATCCCGAATTATGGTGGATCATTCCGGTCGCTTTCTTCTATCCCATTCTGTCCCACTATTCCACCCGGCCGCTGCGCGATCGCTACCCCGCCTCCACCAATGTGGGATTACTCCTTGTGGATGCCGGTATCTGTGGCGGTGCTTTTGTGCTGATGAACTTCAGCGCCATTCCCACACTGTTTATCTTTCTCACTGCCAGTGCCGGCATTATGACCCTTGGCGGGGTGCGCGGGTGGCTTGCCTGTATCGGCTCCATGTTTGTGGGCTGTGCCATGGCCATGGTGATTTTTGGCCTGCCCAATATCGATTATAAGGTGCCGGAGCTGTCCTTTATTGTGACGGTGAGTATCGCCACCGTGGGCTATGTCACTATTCTTTCTTTCTTCTCGTTTAAACAGGCCCGCTCGCTGCTCACTGCCCAGCGGGAACTGGAGAGAAAGCAGTCCGAATCAGCCACCCTGTCCCGCAAGCTGGCCAAGTATCTGCCACCACAAGTTTGGGGCTCGATCTTCTCCGGGCAAACCGATGTCAAACTGCAAACCCAACGCAAAAAGCTGTCGGTATTTTTCTCGGACATTAAAGGCTTTTCGGAAATATCCGAGGAGTTGCAACCGGAAGCGCTCACCGAACTGCTTAACAGTTACTTTACGGAAATGTCCCGTATCGCGCTCAAGTATGGCGGCACCATCGACAAGTTTGTGGGTGACGCCATCCTGATCTTTTTCGGAGACCCCACATCCCGCGGCCACAAACAGGACGCCATCGCCTGCGTATCCATGGCCATTGAAATGCGCAAGCGTATGAAAATGCTGCGCCAGAAATGGCGCCAGCACGGCATTAACAAGCCCCTGCAGGTGCGTATGGGAATAAACACCGGTTACTGCACCGTGGGTAACTTTGGTGCCGAAACCCGCATGGATTACACCATCATCGGCAAAGAAGTGAACCTGGCCAGCCGCCTGGAAAGCGTGGCTCAGCCGGAGGAAATTCTGATTGCCGAAAGCACCTATAACCTGGTGCGTGACACTGTCATGTGCCGGGACCGGGGCCAGATAAACGTAAAAGGTTTCAGCAAGCCGGTGCCCATTTTTGAAATCGTAGACCTGCGCAAGGAGCTGGGTGCATCCCAGAGCTTTGTGGAGTGCGAGCTGGATGGCTTTACCATGTATGTGGATATCGATAAGATCCGTAACTACGACAAGGATCGCGTCATTCAGGCATTAGAGAGCGCGAGTAAACGCATCAAAGAAAAACTGATTGTTTAAACCCTATGGCGCTTCAACCAACGGGCACTGTTGGACGATTTCTCGCAAGAATTGAATCCACCGGCAACCGACTACCCCACCCCACCACACTCTTTATCCTCTTTGCATTTTTTACGCTGCTGATGTCAGCCCTGTTTTACTGGCTGGGGTTTTCAGCGGTTCACCCGGTCAGCGGTGAAACCATTCATACCAAAAACCTGATTTCCCAGCCCGGGCTGCACCTGATCCTGCAGAAATCCGTCAGCAATTTTGTGAACTTTGCACCGGTGGGCACCGTATTGGTGGCCATGCTGGGTTTGGGAATCGCCGAGCGTTCCGGGCTGCTGGGCAGCGCATTGAAACTGCTGGTGCTAAGAACATCCCCCCGATTGGTCACGCCCATCGTGGTTTTTGCCGGTGTGTTATCCAGCCTGGCAGCAGACGCCGGCTACGTGGTGCTGATTCCGCTGGCGGGTCTGGTGTTTCAGCAGGCTGGCAAACACCCCATTGCCGGGATGGCTGCTGCGTTTGCGGGGGTTTCCGGTGGTTACAGCGCCAATCTGATGGTGGGCCCGATCGACGCAGTGTTAAGTGGCATTACCAATGAAGCAACCCACCTGGTATCTGCAGATGCGGATATTACGGTACTGTCCAACTATTACTTTATTTTCGCCTCCACGTTTCTGATCACGCTGTTGGGCACCCTGGTGACGGAAAAACTGGTGCTACCGAATCTGCCGTGGGAGGAAGACAAACCCCACGATGCCGAGGAGATTCATTACGGCGAACGCCGCGGTCTGAAACACGCCTTTATTTTTACACTGATTTTTGTGGGTGTGCTGTTGGCCTGCACAGTACCGGAAAACGGCATTATGCGACATCCCGATACAGGCTCCCTGGTAAGGTCCCCGTTTGTCAGCGGCATTGTCACACTGATTGCTCTTTGGGCGGCCATCAGCGGCATCATATTCGGCTTGTCCAATCGCACTTATCGTTCTGACAGGGACATTATCAAAAGCATGGAAGATACCATGGCCATGATGGCGGGCTATCTGGTTTTGATGTTCTTTGCCGCCCAGTTCGTCAATTATTTTTCCTGGTCGAATCTGGGGCTGATTACTGCCATCAAAGGTTCGGCCTTATTGCAGTCATTGGAACTGCCAGGCACATTGCTGTTGGTGATTTTTATTCTGCTCTCTGGATTTTTGAATCTGCTGGTGGGGAGTGCATCTGCCAAGTGGGCGGTGATGGCACCGGTTTTTGTACCCATGCTGTTGCTGTCCGGCATTCCTCCGGAAGCCACCCAGGCCGCTTACCGGGTTGGCGACAGCAGCACCAATATCATCACGCCATTAATGCCCTATTTTGCCGTGGTGATTGCCTTTATGCAGCGTCACGACAAGTCTCTGGGCATTGGCTCGGTGCTGGCCCTGATGCTGCCCTATTCCATCGCCTTTATAGTGGTATGGTCCGCCATGTTTGCCCTGTGGTTCGGGCTGGAAATTCCGTTCGGACCCTGATGCTACTGCCTTAGCAATCTGGCGTTGGCATAGGGCATTTCAAAATCAGATCGGAACGGGTTGATATCAATGCCACCGCGGCGGGTATAGCGGGCATATACCGTCAGCTGTTCGGTACCACACAATTCCCGGATATCCATAAACATGCGCTCCACACACTGCTCATGGAATTCGTTATGGGTACGGTAGGAAATAATGTACTTCAATAAGCCGGCACGGTCGATTCTGGGGCCGCGATAGCGGATTTGCACACTGGCCCAGTCCGGCTGCCCGGTGACCGGGCAATTGGAACGCAGCAGGTGGCTGCACAGGGTTTCGCTGACCACATCATCAGAATCACAACCCAGTACCGTTTTATCTACGGCAAAATGCTCGACCGTAATAGCTTCACTGTCTATCAGCTCACCTTTTAAAACGGACACAGCGTAATGATCTTCATGGTCAATATCCGTATGCAGTTTCACGTCCACGGCAGCACCAATCACGGCTTCAAGATCATTGCTGACGGTGGAAACCACATCTGACACCTGGCTGAAACGATGCTGGTTCAATGAGTTAAGATAGAGCTTCAGGGATTTGGATTCCACGATATTGGGGCTGTTGTGGGGCACGGACAGCTCCAGCACGCCCACCTGAGGCTTTCCCGAATGCTGCAACCAGGAAAACTCGTAAGCATTCCAGTAATCCACCCCTTTAAAGGGCAAGGGCTCGCCGTCTGCCAGGCCTTCGTGAATCCAGCGCCTGCCGCTGGCGCGGTCTATGGGGCACAGTAAATCCGGGTCGTACTGATCCGGGTATTCTGTTTCCATACCCAGTGGGCCATATGCATTTACAGTGTCTTCCATTGGATTGTTCCGTCAGGTGATCCGTTTTTATCAGGTCCGCAAGCCAATGCCGCGGCTTACCAGGTACCAGGCCCAGCCATACAAGCCAACTACAAACACCATCAGCATAGTATAGGTCACGCCAAGATTAACATCAGTCACACCCAGAATCCCATAACGAAAACCGTTAACCATATACACAATGGGATTAACCAGGGAAACGTTGGCCCAAAAATCCGGAAGCAGATCAATACTGTAAAAAACGCCACCAAGATACGTCAGGGGGGTCAGCACAAAGGTGGGGACAATGGAAATGTCATCAAACGACTTGGCGTACACTGCGTTAATAAAACCCGCCAGGGAAAACACTGACGCAGTCAGTACCACCACCGATACCGTCACAAAGATATTCACCAGGTCCAGGTCTGCAAAGAACAGCGCCAGCAGAGTCACAATGGCACCCACAGACAGCCCGCGGCTGATACCACCCACCACAAAGCCCCAGATAATCACATAGTTAGGTACCGGTGACACCAGCAGCTCTTCAACGCTGCGCTGGAACTTTGCACTGAAAAACGACGATACCACATTGGAATAGGAATTGGTGATAACCGACATCATGATCAGGCCGGGAACGATGTAATCAATATAATCGTAACCCTGCATGGTGCCGATCCGGCTGCCGATCAGGTTACCGAAAATCACAAAATAAAGGGCGATGGTAATGGCCGGTGGCAACAGGGTTTGTACCCAGATGCGGGTAAAACGGCGGATTTCCCGGCGAACAATGGTTTGAAAAGCAACCCATTGGGATGTGGCATGCATCATATGTTTTTGGCCTCCACCAGTGACACGAATAACTCCTCCAGCCGGTTGGCCTTGTTGCGCAAACTGGTAATTCCCAGGCCGTTGTCACTCAACGCCTGAAAAAAACCATTCAGGGTTTGCCCCTGATGTATCTCCACTTCAAGGGAATGATCGTCTTTTACTGTGTAGTCATAGCCGCTGATTGCCGGCAGGCTGGCCGGATCACCATCCAGATCCAGCACAAAGGTTTCACGCCGCAGTTTTTTCAGCAGGGACTTCATATCGGTGTTTTCGATGATTTCACCCTTGTCGATAATGGCAATGGTACGACAGAGCTGTTCCGCCTCTTCCAGGTAATGGGTGGTCAGAATAATGGTGGTGCCCTGCTCGTTGATTTTGCGTAAAAATTCCCACATGGAACGCCGCAGTTCGATATCCACCCCGGCGGTGGGTTCGTCCAGTATTAACAGGCGCGGCTCATGCACCAATGCGCGGGCAATCATCAGGCGGCGTTTCATTCCGCCGGACAGCATGCGGGAGGTTTCGTTGCGCTTTTCCCACAAGCCCAGTAATTTCAGGTATTTTTCTGCCCGCTCCGCGGCAAGCTCCGGCTTAATACCAAAATACCCCGCCTGGGTGCGAACAATATCCGCCACTTTTTCAAACTGGTTAAAATTGAATTCCTGGGGAACGATACCGATCTCCATTTTAGTGCCGGACGGATCCCGGTCCATATTCTTGCCGAACACTTCCACCGAGCCACTGGTTTTGTTCACCAGTGAACAGATAATGCCGATGGTGGTGGACTTGCCGGCGCCGTTAGGCCCCAGCAACGCCATGAATTCACCGGGTGCGACGGAAAAAGACACATCCCGCAAGGCCACAAAGCCGTTGCCGTAAGTCTTGTTCAATCCGCTGATCTTTAATGCTGCTGTCATTCAGGTTTTACCTATTCCTCAATAAAATATTCTTCACTGCGGTGCTGCTCCCCACGCCATATCCAGTGCACGTGGCCTTCGTCAAACCACACAAACACACCTTCCATCATCCAGGGCCAGTGAAACTCCTCCAGCTCCTCATGGCCCAACAGGGAATAAACAAACGCCGCCAGTATCGTGTCGTGGGTGACATGCACGGTCAGTTCAGCCCCACTGCCCATGGTTTCCCGCAGATGTTTTAACAATTGCAGGGTGCCGTCCCGGGGGCTGAGTACGCCCCGCACCTCTCCGCGCAGGTGTTTGCTGGCAAAGCCTACCGGCCCCAGCTTGAAAAACAGGCCACCCACTTTTTCAATCTCCTGCACATAGCTGCCGGGTTCCACCAGGTATGGCGTTTTGCTGATGGTGGCATCCGGGCACCCCATACCTTCCGCCATGGCCTGGGCGGTATCAATGCAGCGCTGAACCGGGCTGGAATAAAAACCTGCTACCGGCCGATCCACCCGTGTACCCAGGATTCTGGCCAGTTCCACGCCTTCGGGGGTCAGGGGGATTTCATAGCTGGCAAAGCCGTTTTTGGGCTGTTCCCGCAGTGAATGACGGGTCAGAAACGCCACCGGCGTCTGCTTCGGCAACTGCCCAAACGACGCCAGCAAATCCGGATGTAATGCGTCTAACATGCTATTCCCACAACTCGCTAATCAAATAAGCCCAAACAGGCCAAGGAAACCAAGTATATCAGCCACTTGCCGGGATTTGTGGCCCTGTGTGCCCTGCGGCTGAAATAGTCTGTTCCAGAAAAAGCCCAAATCGTGACGTTGCGTCACAATATGACTTGGCGTTAACATTTGGCCATACCTGATTAATACAGCGCTAATACCATGAACACACAAACCAGACGCCAACGGGAATTCCAGCAACGGGAACAGCTGTTTCTGGAAACCGCCCGAAAGATCATTCAGAAGGACGGCTTCCATGCCCTGACCATGGAAAAGATCGCTGCCGATACAGATTACGCCAAAGGCACCATCTACAAGCATTTCAGCAACAAGGAAGATCTTGTGGTGTCTTTGTGCGGGCAGGGTCTGTCTTACCTGGTGAACCTGTGCGGTGAGATGGAGAGCTTTCCCGGTAAACCCAGAGAGAAACTCGCCATAATGGCCATTGCCTATCAGCTCTACGCGAATCGCTACCCGGAAGAGTATGACCTGATCATGGAAGCCAGAGCCGGTAACCTGCGGGACAAAGCATCCCAAACCCGACTTGATCAGACGGACGAGCAGGATGCCAGACTGCTGCAACTGATCCGCTCCCAGATCGATACCGCTATTGAAGACGGCGATCTTGAAATGCCCCCGGGCCTTAAGCCGGACGATATCTGTTTCGGGCTATGGTCCATTGCATTCGGGGTAACCGTACTGCAGCAGGCCAAAGACATGCTGACCAATCTGCAGATTTCGGATGATGAATTTCAACTGTCCCGCCAGCTTACCTGTCTGCTGGATGGCTACCGCTGGCACCCTTTAAGTCATGAACAGGACTATCTGAGCATTCTTGAAAAGGCCGGCAAACACCTGCTGGCAAAAGTCGAATCCCGCTAACGTTTTTCAACCCACGGATGGACAAGGAGCACACAATGAACGCGCAACAGATCGCCGACTGGCTGGTTAAATACCGCTTATGGTTTTTCCTCGGCACTTTACTCGCCGTTGCCGGTGCCTTTACCGGTTTGGGCAAGTTAAGTTTTACGTCCGATTACCGGGTGTTTTTTGATAAAACTAACCCGCAGCTGGTGGCTTACGAGCATATCCAGAGCACCTTTTCCTCGTCCGACAATATCGTTTTTGTGGTCGCCCCGCCGGATGGCAAGGTTTTTACCAAAGACACGCTGGACGCCATTGAATGGCTGACAGAGGAAAGCTGGCAACTGCCCTATTCCCAACGGGTTGAATCCGTAACCAACTTTCAGCACACCATGGTGGAAGACGATGATCTGATCGTGGAAAACCTGGTGGAAAACGCCATGGACCTGCCTGCAGAAGCCATCACCGCGAAACAGGCTGTGGCGCTGAACGAAACACTGCTGGTACACCGGCTGATTTCTGAAACCGGGCATGTGGCTGCCGTGGATGTACGCCTGGCCATGCCGGACGACCAGACAGTGGCACTGCGGGAAGCTATTGATGCTGCCCGGGATCTGGAAAAACGATTTCAGGAAAAATACCCGACCTACGAAACGCACATCGCCGGCCTGGCGCCTTTTAACTTTGCTTTTGAGGAAGTCGCCCAGCAAGACTCTATAAAACTGCTGCCCATCATGATCGGGGTAATCTTTCTGTTTATCGGCCTGATGCTGCGATCATTTTCCAGCACCATCATTACTCTGGCCGTGGTGGTGCTGGGTGTAATGATGACCATGGGAGTTACCGGTTTTATCGGGATCCAGCTCAATAACGTGAACACCGTTGTGCCCGTTATCATTCTTACGCTGGCGGTGGCCGACTGTGTGCACCTGCTTTCCCATTATATTCGCGGCCTCAAACTGGGCATGAGCAAACAGGAAGCCATGAGCCACAGTATTGATATCAACCTGAAAGCGGTATTCCTTACCAGCTTCACCACCGCTGTCGGCTTTCTCAGTATGAACTTTTCCGAATCACCACCGTTCCGCGAACTGGGCAACATGGCGGCTATTGGTGTGGTATTTACCTTTCTGTTTTCCATCACGCTACTGCCACAACTGGCAATCTGGCTGACACTGCGCCTGCCTAAAACCGATGTGGAGCGCACCGGTCGCTTTAACCAGATGGCTGACTTTGCCATTGAAAAGCGTAAACCGCTGTTCTTTGGCCTGTTCATTATTGCCTGCTTTTTTATGGCCTTTGCCCCCAACAATGACCTGAACGACGACAACGTTAATTACTTTTCCAAAAACGTACCGGTTCGCCAGGCGGCCGACTTTACTGAAAAGAACCTGACCGGCATGAACCTGATCGAATATTCGGTGGATTCCGGCAAGGAAAACGGCATTTACGATATCGGGTTTCTGCAAAAGGTAGAGGACTTCTCTGACTGGTACCGTCAACAACCGGAAGTAACCCACGTTTATACCTACACGGACGTAATACAGCGCCTGAATAAAAACATGCACGGCGACGATCCCGCCTGGTACAAACTGCCGGAAAACCGCGAACTGGCAGCCCAGTACTCGTTACTGTATGAGATGTCGCTGCCCTTTGGCATGGACCTGAATAACCAGGTGAACATCGACAAATCCGCGGTACGGATTACCGTGTCCATCCATAACGTGAAAGCCAAGGAAATCCTGGCGCTGGAAGCCCGTGCTCAACAATGGTTCAGTGAAAACGCGCCTGAACTGGCAACCCCGGGCGCCAGCCCTTCCATTATGTTCGCCACCATCGGGCAAAAGAATATCCGCTCCATGTTATGGGGAACCCTGGTAGCCGTTGTGGTAATTTCATTGACACTGATGCTGTCTCTGGGATCCTGGCGCCTTGGGTTGCTGAGCCTGATTCCCAACAGCCTGCCGGCACTGATTACCTTCGGTGTGTGGGGCATGCTGGTGGGTGAAGTGAATATGGGTTCCGCGGCTGTGTTCAGTATTACGTTAGGGATTGTGGTGGACGATACGGTGCACTTCCTGTCCAAATTCCTGCGGGCCCGTCAGGCTCACCAGATGGACCTTTACGATTCCATACACTATGCCTTTACCCATGTCGGCGCCGCCCTGTTTACCACCACTATTGTGCTGGCCAGCGGCTTCCTGATTCTGGCGGTATCGGAATTTGCAGTGAACGCCAGTCTGGGCATTATGGTGGCAATCACCATAGTAATGGCACTGGTTTATGATCTGCTGTTCCTGCCGGCGCTCTTGATATTCGCTAACAACTGGTTGAAAAAGGATGCCCGCCCGTTAGACAATGCGGCATCCGAACAACCTGCCGATACAGCCACCGGCAGTCAGCCACTGGAAAGCTATTCATCCTCATGAAACAACTCACCACCCTTTCTGTACTATTATGGGCTGCCTTTACGGCAGCCTTCTGCTTTGCCGGTTCCGACACTACCGACACCATAAAAGTCACCGACGACGCCAACCGCACAGTTACCCTGGAAAAACCGGCGGACCGGGTTGTGTCATTGGCGCCGCATATCACTGAGGTACTGTTTGCCATTGGCGCTGGCGACAAGGTGGTGGGCACGACTCACTACAGTGACTTTCCGGAAGCCGCGCTCAAAGTGCCTCGCATCGGCGGCTACGATAAAGTGAATCTGGAAAAAGTGGTGACGCTAAAACCGGATCTGATCATTGCCTGGCAATCCGGCAACAATGCCCGCACCAACCAACGCCTGGAACAGATGGGTTACCCGGTGTATTACAGCGAACCGGAAAGCCTGCAGGATATTGCCGGTAATATGGTGACACTGGGCAAGTTAACCGGGCTTGAACAGCAGGGCCTGAAAACACAGCAGGCGTTTCTTGACCGCTACAACCAGCTTAAACAGCAGAACAGCAAGAAAGAAGAACTGAAAATCTACTACGAAGTCTGGCAAAACCCCCGCTATACCCTGGGAGGCAGCCATTTCAGCCGTGAAATATTCAACCTTTGCGGCGCCAGAAATATCTTTGAAGATGTAAAAGAGAAAGCCCCCATTGTATCCCTTGAGGCCATCATCGCCCGGAACCCGGATGTGATACTCACCGGTGATCGCCACGGTGACGAAAACCTGCAGGCATTACGCAACCATTGGCTGCAGTGGCCACAAATTACCGCTGTAAAAACATCCCGGATCCACTATGTGGATGCCGATATTTTTACCCGCAGTTCACCCAGGGCGCTTAACGCGGCTGAACACCTGTGTGAACTGCTGGCCGAAGTTCGCAAAGATTAACTTTATTGAACAATACTATCTGACAGCAGCAGCCGCTACTGACGGTGAACGCTGCAAGTAATCCAGCGCTACCTGCGTATCCGCCTCATATTCCGGGTGGTAACTGTATTTAAGATAGCGCCAGATTGACAGCAACAAAAACCCTGCAGTGGGTAGCCGGTCCTGGCGGGCAGCACGGCGCCATTGACGCAGAAAACGAACTTTTTGTTGGCCAGGAACCTGCTTTATTAAAAAGCGGGTGCCAATAAACCACAGCAACAGCAGGATCGGGCCCACCAAAAGCATCAGCATCATCCGGTAAAAGTAGCCCGCACCAAACGCCACAAACAAATCGTGGGCAACGTTACGGTGTTCCACCTCTTCGGCTCCGTGCCAGCGAAGCAGATCCATCATTTCCGGATCGGCTCCCGCTTCATCCAGCCCTTTGCATTCCAGAATCCAGCGCCCGATCACGCAGGTAAAATGCTCGATAGCGGCCACCAGACCGATACGAAATTTGAGCCAGTTAAAGTTCAGCCAATCCCAATTTGAGCGCATACCAAGGGGATAATCCCCCAGCAATTCCATGAACAGCCAGCGCACACGGCGTTCATAGGGATCACGATTCAGCCCGGAATGGGAGAAGTACTTGTCCAGCACCGCCTGATGAGAACGGGAATGCACCGCCTCCTGACGGATAAATCCTTTAACATCATCTTTCAGGTCGGGATCCTGAATATGTGGCAGCGCCTTGTTATACAAGCGACAAAACCACAATTCTCCTTCCGGTAACAGTAAATGCAGTACATTAATAAACTGGGACGTAAACACATCACCCGGAATCCAGGGTGTGCCGGTGCCTTCCCACTGAAAGGAAACATTACGTGCCGCCAACCGGTGTTTATCTGTTGCGGTTTTGTTATTCTCTGATTGTGTCATTTCATAATCCTCGAACTACCTTCATCAACCGGGCGACATATCGAACCGGGCAAGCCATCGGTTCAGCATGGGAGCCGTTCTCTGCAACAAGCGGGCACCACTGGCTTCCATACCCACCAGCGTCACGGCCTTATTGGTTTCTATCGCCTGCACAATCTGCTCTGCCACTTTCTCCGGCTTGAATCCGCGCCATTGATACAGCTTGTGGGCCTTTGCCCGTACCCGCTCCTGCTCATCGTTATTGAGCCCGACATATTCGGTGGCTTTGGCAATTCCGGTATCGACAAATCCGGGACAAATCACGCTGACTCCGATACGCCGGTCAGCAAGCTCTGCCCGTAAACATTCCGTCATCATAAATACTGCTGCTTTGGAAGTGGCATAGGCGGGATAGGATTTGGAAGGCATGAAAGCAGCAGCGGACGCCACATTCACAATGTGCCCTGAAATTCCCTGTGCTGCCATCTGCTGGGCAAAAATACGGGAACCGTTAATAACGCCCCACAGGTTCACATTAAGGATGCGCTGCCAATCCTGCTGCGAGGTTTGCAGCATGCCGCCGGCCATTCCGATGCCGGCATTATTCACCACAATATCTACCGCACCGCATTCATGATCAAGCACATCACGCAAGCGTTCCATGGCCTGGCCGTCGCCCACATCAAGCTTTTTCGCCCAGGCGCTCACGCCAAACAAGCGCGCCAGTTCCGCGGTGCGCTCAGCGCCGGCAAGGTTAAGATCAACCGCCACTACGCTGGCACCTTTTTCCGCCAGTGCCAACGCGGTGGCTCTGCCAATCCCGCTGGCAGCACCGGTAACCACTGCCAGCTTGCCGGAAAACCGCGATACCTTGTCAGTCACTCGCAGCCGGTTAATCTGCTGGGAACCGGCGCCGTTTTCGCAAAAGCTTACAAAGGTTTTGATATCGTTCGCCAGCGGCTGCGGGGATTTCAACGGTAACCAGTGTCCGGCATCAATCTGCCGCACATAGAGATGACTTACCCATTGAGTCAGGTTTTCGAACAAACCCGTGCTTACGTAATTATCACGGGATGGAATAATCAGTTGTACCGGCACCCGGGTGTAACGCTCTCTGGGAAAGAGTAAACGTGCCATAAAATTGGCCCGGTAGTTATTCACACCCCAGAGTCCGTTCTTTTTTTGTGTCGGGCTTGGAATAGAATCAATACCCTCGGTCCACTTAAGCCCCATTGGCCATAGCCGGGCGAGCCCCAGGCGCCACAAGAGTTTGCTGCCAGGCAAATGAAACAAAAACACATACCAGGACTTTATTAACTGGAGCGCAAGCGCCTTGAGATTTTTAAACGACGGCTTTGCCAGTTTTTCCCTGAGCCAGAAGCCCATATGATCCAGGCAAGGGCCCGAAATACTGGTAAAGGATGCGATGCGGTTTTGCAGTGCCGGATCGGTTACCGATTCCCAGGTATGAATTGATCCCCAGTCATGCCCCACCAGGTGAACCGGCCTTTCCGGACTGACGGCATTAATGATAGCCATCAGATCCCGGGAAAAGTTTTCCATACGGTAATCAGACCAATTGGCAGGCGCGGTTGACTCACCGGCTCCCCGCACATCAAAAGTAACGACATGAAAATCCTGTTCCAGTTCTTCGCTTACCTTTTTCCATACGGTCTGGTCATCCGGGTAACCATGCACAAGCACAATCACCGGATTGCGCTCATCCCCATGACGGGTCACAGCAAGTGTCTGTTGGTCAGATTGAACGGTAAAGGTTTTCATCAGGCCACCGCCGCATTCTGATTGCCTGAACGCTGGCTTTCGGCCTGCCAACGACGTACATGAGGTAAGTCATCATCCAGCCAGTAGGCATCGTTGTCAGTAATCACGAGAAGTTCCTCGAACTTTGCACCCACTTCACGAAATCCAAGATGAGGTTCAACGGCCCATAGCCCCGGTTCCGGTGGGTGCTCCGAACGACGGCCGCTGGACCAGAGTGGCGATACTCCCCGCTGCCGGCCTTTGTACACCTCTTTAACCAGCCAGCTAAGGCTGCGCACACCAAAGCGCGTTATGCGAAAGCTTTTCTGTTCTGTTTTTAACGGCCCCACTTTATGTGCCAGCACAGAAAACGGGTAAGCTTTATGGCGTGGGTCCAGCCCCTGTTCAAAGCAAAGCTGATCCACCGCCCGACTGACAGCTGCCATGGATTCCCGTTGGCGTATTTTCTCCAGAATCAGCTCTCGGTGCTCCGCCAGTGCGCGCATGACCAGGTCATGGGTATTGCTGCGCCCCAGGCAACCGGAGTAGCCGATATCCGCCACCGCGCCCTGCTTTACCGGCGCACAGTCAAGAATGTACGGCATGTTATTTTTCAGTTGCCGGTTAGTGGGGAGAAACCGCGGATTAAAACCGCGGAAGTTACGAAACGCCGTGCGATCACCAAACCACACAAAAGGTTCATGGAACCAGTCATCAACACCATGATCCAGTAGCCAGGTTTTCATGGTGGCTGCCACCTGACGTTCTGTTACGCCTTCCTCCAGTTCCTGCGCCACTGTCTCGGCACAGGTGTATGCCAGTTGCTGCAGATCCCTGAACTTTTTCAGATCAGCGTCGCTCAAACCCGTCACTGCCTGTCTGCTATCTCGCTCAACCTTTTGCTTAACCTCTTGATCAGCCTCTAGATCATTTTGGTGCTCACCCATACTGCCCCCCGGTTCCTGCTCTGTTATATGGTTTTAATATATTACTTTCGAGTAACATAAGACCAGAAGTTACCACATAGTAATATACTGTCAAGCTGCTATAATCGAATCTGCAGTAAAAAAAGGAACAGCAATGAACAACCCGCAAAAACAGTCAGAAAGAAAACCGGCAAAACGAATCCCCCGCGAACAGCGGGAACTGCAAATGCTGGAAGTGGCCGCCGTTGAGTTTGGTAAACGGGGCTTTGAAGCCACCTCCATGGATGACATTGCCAAAGCCTGTGGCATTACCAAGCCCATGCTGTACAACTATTTCAAATCAAAGGAAGGCTTATACGCTGCCATGATTAACCAGGCAGGAACCCATCTGGTTAATTCACTTATTGCCGTACAAAAGCAGAAAGACCCGCAAAAACGACTGCATGAAGCATTAAGTGTGTTTCTTGTGTTTGTGGATCGTTACCGGGACAGTTGGCGAATGGTTTTTTCCGGCTCCCAGCAGGGTAACGATAATCAGAGCCGCATTGCCGGGTACCGCCATCAGGTGGTATTGGCCACCTGCTACACCCTGGCCGAATTCCGGCCCGAGGGTATGACACCCCAGCAAGCCGACAGACTGGTACAACCCTATGCCTACAGTTTGCTGGGCTCGGGCGAGTCAATGGCACAGTGGTGGCTTGCCACAGACGATGCCACCACCGACGAAGCCAGAGAAGCCATTGGCAAGGTTATTGATGCCCACGTGGCGCTGGTTAAGCGCCAGTTAAAACGGCTGGCCTGACCCGGTAAATCCCTGTAGTTCAAAACCGAGCGCTTGATTCTAAGCTGCCTGATCAGCAATTTTTATCAGCGCATCGTGAATATGGTAATACACAATCAAAAACTCGAATATCAGTCGCCAGAGCAACTCAAACAATAAAAACAGGCTGATAAAGGCCAGCCAGAAAAATGCTTTAATACGCCCTTTATAGGGCACTCGTGCACTCAGGGCATCCCGAACCTCGGCAACACTGGCACTGACCGGTTCCAGCGCAGGCCCCAGCTTTCGCACCAGCCACCAGGCAATCAACCAGCAAAAAAGAGGTGCCACGAAGGCACCCAACCAGTAAATCAGTAAAATCAGATAAGGTGTTACCAGAAATTTCAATGTTAAAAAGTCGGCAAGCCAGGCCACAATAGGGTTCCCCATCGAGTTGAGAATAATCACATTCAACCGAAATTTTCGATCAGCTTTTCAATAATATAGGATTCCCAGTTTTTTGAGGTAAATTCAATCTCACCAATGGCCTTTTTGCTGATCACTTCCACCCGGGTTTTACTGCCAACACCGTAAATATAGATCGCAACATTCTGCCCCACCGTTAACCCCAGTGGCGATACCGGCTGTTGTGCCAGAATCAGCCCCTTTTCAGGGTTATCCTCAACCAGCTTCAGATCCGAATGTCGGACAATCGCCAGTGTTTGCTGCCAGACACTTTCCTTATCCTTGCTGAATTCCCTGATAAGCCCTTCGCCTTTACTGTTTCTGGCATCGGCCAGGCTGTTAAACGAAATACAGCCGGTTAACAACAGGCTCCCCAGAAGCGCGACCAATACCATTCTTATTGTTTTCATGCCATTTCTCCTTTTAGAAAGATCCTTTAGTTGGTTTTTATTGCAGGCTTGTTATTGCCAGTGTTGCTACTACTGTTACTTCCACTCCCGCTGGTGTAGCGGTACCCCATACTCAGAATGCGCAAGGCAAACCGTGGCATAAACCAGTGGGCGAGCTGCACCATCCGGGCGAAAGGCGTCATAATGCGTACCGGCCGCTTTTTCATGGCCCGCAGTATCATGCCGGCAGCCGCCTTGGGTGACAGGGCCGGGGTATGTTTGTAGGTTTCCGTAGGTGCAATCATGTCGGTACGCACCAGGGGCATGTAAACCGTAGAGAAACTGACCCCATCCTGGCGCACTTCACCCGCCGCCACTTTACAGAATTCGTCAAATGCGGCTTTACTGGCCAGATAAGCTGAAAACCGGGGAGAATGGAGCGGTACACCAATACTGGATACATGAATGATATGACCCTGCTTTTCTTCCCGCATGCGGGGCAGTAACCCCATGGTAATGCGCAGCGCGCCAAAGTAATTCAGCTGCATGGTACGTTCAAAATCGTGCAGGCGATTCTGAGACTTGGCCAGCGAGCGGCGAATACTGCGCCCGGCATTATTTACCAATATGTCTACCGGTGGTTCCTTCTCCAGGCGTTTGATCAGGCGATCCACTGATTTTTCACTGGTAAGATCACAGGGAAAAATCTGCGCCCTGCCCCCATCCAGACTGATTTCCTTGCGCAGCTCTTCCAGCTTGTCTTCCGAGCGGGCTACCAGCAACACAATGGCTTTTTCCCGGGCGACCGCCTTTGCCAACGCCTTGCCAATTCCACTGCTGGCGCCGGTAATCAGCACTCGCTTGTCCGCCAGGTCTGGTGTCCAGCGTTTTTTTCTGCCACCAGAATTTCCGCCGCGCTTGCGGGGCGCCAGATTATTCCACCAGTAACGCCATATCACTTCCGCGTAATCAGGCAAGTCGGGGCACTGGACAGGCGTACCGGCCAGTTGATTATCTGTGTTGGTGCTGTCGAAGGTGGTCTCCCACTCCATAATGTCCAGTGCAGAGGCGGGTATACCGGTTTTTTCAAAAAAAGTTTGCCGGGACACCTCACCATAGGGCGCGTTGCGGATAAGTGCCGACGTACCTTTGATCAATCCCGATGAAACCGGCTTTGGCAAAGTCACCGCAAAGTGGGGTGCATTCGCATACCGGGCGAATATATTAATCACTTCGCACAGTTTGTAGGGTCGCGGCCCTACCAGATGAAAGGTGTTTTCCTTCACCTCTTTCTGATGTGAAATTTCATCAATGGCGGCGACAACATAGTCCACCGGTACAATGGTCATCATGCCTGAATCCACGCCTACCAGGGGCAACCATTTGGGCAGCATGGCTTTCATCAGCAACAGCAAAGGAAACATATAGTAAGGGCCGTCGATCTTATCGATTTCGCCGGTTCGGGAATCACCCACCACAATCCCGGGGCGATAAATTCTGAAACTTACCTGCGCCTCCCGGCGTACCACTGCCTCGGACTCGTATTTGGTTTGGTAGTAGGGATGGTTAAGGGATTGCCCTTCGTTGAACATGCTTTCGGAAAATTTTCCACGATAGTTGCCACCGGTAACGGCGATGGAACTGACATGATGCAATTCAGCACCTATGCGGTTTGTCAGGTCCACCACATGCCGGGTTCCCTCCACATTGATTTTCTGTGCTTCGGCGTCGGTCATGTTCATATCGTACAGCGCAGCCAGGTGATAGACCTTGCCCACGGCCCCGGTCAGCTCCGCCAGCTGGGTTTGATTGATACCCAGCATTGGCTCGCAAATGTCACCTACCAAAGGTTTGATCCGCTCTTTATGATCATTCCAACGGGACCGGCACAGTTTTTCAAAATTGCCCAGCGACTGGGCCCGAACCAGCACCAGCACGGTTTCACCCCGGTGCAGTAATTTGTCGATCAGCCGCTTGCCGATAAAGCCGGTACCACCGGTTACTAACGCGGTCATAGTTGTCCCCTTGTGTCAGTTGCTGCAATTTGCTGGTATTGCTCCATAAAGGCTGCAAAATCTTTTCGAAAAGCGCGTTGTACGGAAAAAAACAATTGCTCCATTTCCTGCGATGCGGTTTCATCCGGCACTACCCGGTTATTCACAATCCCCATACCCATGCGCACAAAAGGATTATCAAGCGCCACAAAGTAACCGGTGGCGGTGCTGCGCATCACATGCTTTTGACCGGTGTTGTGTAATACCAGAGAACCGTTAATACCGTTACTGCAGGCAATATCAAGAAACTCACCGACAATGCCGGCAATATTGCTGGGAATCACTGCATCAATCAGAGACGTGGGGACGATATCCAGAAAGGCTCCTGCCACGCTTACCTGCGGAGGCTGATGGATACTGGCTTCGATTTGGGCGGAGTCTTTAAAAGGTGTAAAAGCAATATCCATGGACAGGTTACTCACACGGGTTTTAACGCCATACACATCAATATCGGCCTGAATATCCGCCGTTAACTTTGTCGGTTCGCCATCCAGGTACTGCACTTTGTCCCGCAGCAGCTTTCCATTGGCCACCGGCACCATGCCACCATTGGACAGGGTTGCCTGTAGCTCCAGGGATTTTTCAGCGCTGTCCAGCGTCAGGGTTACCAAGGTGCCGTGCTCGTCATTCACCTTCACTGTGAACCGGGCAATATCATGCAGATCACTCAGGTAACTGGCTAACCGGGGATAGAAGGTTGCCAGGGCTTTATCGTCGATACGGAATTTCGCCTTGTAACTGCGGTAATCTTTGCCGGCAAGATCTTCAGCCAGAATACTGTCGGCAATCAGGAACTGCCCTAACTGTTTTACCAGGTTGGGGTATGCCATCCAGAATGGCAGCAGAAACTTTACATCTCGGTCCGGCAGTTCCGGAGACTGGCGCTTGATATCTCCGGCGACCACCTGGTGTTTTAGTGTCTGGAAAGGTGAATAAAACTGCTGGCTATTACTGGAACCCAGTAGCAGGGCTTCCTGTGCTGCCGCCTGAACCGATTGCCATCCGGACGCCCCTACACCCAGCGAAAACTTGCCACTCAAGGCGTATTGACTGGTAAAGCCACCGGACTTGAGATGAGTCACTTTAAAGGTCAGATCACTGTCGCCGAGCTTGAGTGTGTCCTTATGCTGGGCCGTACCCTCGTTCACCATGGATACTGCATAGGTATCGCTCAGCCAGCGGCCATTCACCTGCAGTGCCCGGCTGTTGCCATCGGCAATGGGCAGGCGCTGGTACAATTGCTTGAGATTAAAATTCTCCAGCGATGCCCACATGTCATCCACAAAGGCCTGGGTCTGCTTGTCGTACAGGGTGTTGTTCACCATGGTGTTTTGCAGTTCGGTGAACAATTGAAAACGTTCCGAAGCCAGGTGGGGATCGCCGTCGCCCACCAGCTGAATCAACGGCCGCCAGGCCGGATCAACCGGTTTGGTAACACCGGGGGTTTTAGTGGTTGCTTGTTCTGCCGTGGCACCCACACCTGCGGGCAGCGCCAGCAGAAAAGCGCTGCCAACGATTAACGATAAGCGCATAGTCAGAATCCTTTTGTTATTTGTTACTCTTGGGTAACAACTGCAAGTTACCACCGAGTAAGTTTTTTAAAAAGGATTATGGAGCACCAGCGTCGCGTCTCCAGAGCCAATCAGAAGAGTCACTCAGAACAGCCAACCGGAAAAGCAGACAGCAAAAATCCCAGCGCAGGCACTGTGATGCATGAAAGAAATAACAGAAGATTTATATTTAGAAGGGAGGAAAACTGGAGCGGGAAACGAGACTCGAACTCGCGACCCCAACCTTGGCAAGGTTGTGCTCTACCAACTGAGCTATTCCCGCTCTGACGTATGACGTGGGCGCGAATTCTACGGCCATGATCCGTCTGCGTCAACTAAAAGCGTTGATCTTCAGGCAGTTTTTTCGATCAACGCCGGTTTTACCGCATCTTCACTGATGTAACCGTGGGCCACAAACCAGTCCACCGCATCCCGCAGGCTTTCTTCAATGGGGCGGGTTGGCAGCCCCAGTTCGCGGCGGGCCTTGCTGGCATCGGCTACCAGGCCGTTGTTGGCGATCTCCAGTTCCACCGGGGTGGTGAAGGGAGGCTTTTTCAGAACACCCCGCTCTGCCAGCGCCACGCTCAGTTTGGCCATGGGCCGCAGCCAGTTGGGTTTAACGTGAACCACCGGGCGTTTAAGGTGATAAATCCGCAGCAGGCGCCGTACCACATCCTGGTGAGTGTAGTTCTCTCCCCCCAGAATATAGCTTTCGCCGGTACGGCCTTTTTCATAGGCCAGCAAATGCCCCAGGGCACAATCCCGCACATCCACGTAATTGGAGTCGGTATCAATGCTAAGCATAAAAGGCGTATTGAAGGCTTCCACCAGCACCCGCCCCGTGGGTGTGGGGCCGTAGTCCCCCGGCCCTACCGGGCAGGTGGGACACACAATCACAATATCCAGCCCATGGAGCTTGCTGTAGGCTTCCGCCAGCTTGGCAGACTCGTATTTGGTGCGGGAATAATAGCTGTAACCCAGCGCAAACGGTGATTGTTCTGTGCAGGCGGTATCCAGCCCCTGCCCCGCAAAGCAGGCAAAGGAACTGGTAAACACCACCCGCTTCACTCCGGCACGGGTGCAGGCCTCAAACACATTACGGGTGCCATCCACATTCACCCGCTGCATTACGGACATATCCGGCAGCCACAGTGCGTAGACTGCCGCCAGGTGGAACACCACATCACAACCGGCAACCGCTTTATCCAGCGAATCCGGACGGGTGACATCGCCGGTTACCAGCTCTACGTCCAGACCTTTCAGGTTAACCAGATTATCGTTTGGCAGGTGCATTACCCGGACTTTGGTGTCCGGGTAGCGTTCCAGCAGGGCTTTTACCACGTGGGAACCAATAAAACCGGCTCCCCCGGTAACAAGAACTTGTTTGGGCTGTTCCATTGCTCACTCTCTGAATGAATTTTTGACTGATCACACCGGCTGAATCGCGGGGCCGGGCACCACATCAGCCACCGGCTGCAGTGGTTCGACATCGGCTATCGGCACCTCGCCACGCACCCGATGCATAAACTGACCAATTTCCCGCAGCGACTGGTTACTCTGGGGTACCAGGCCGGCAAACAACTGAAACACATGGGGCGCACCAGGCCATACTTTCAGATCCACTGCGACGCCACTGGCTTTTGCCTTGGCAGCAAAGCGGGTGGAATCACTGAGCAGTACCTCGTTATCACCGACATGAATCAGCAACGGCGGCAGCCCCTCCAGATCGGCAAAGATCGGGGACAGGCGCGGGTCTTCCAGGCGCATACCATTGGCATGCAACCGCGCTGCATGGCGAACCTTGCGGGAAGGAATCATGGGATCATTCTTGCGATTGAAACGCATGGAATCCCCTTTCGCGGTCAGGTCCGTCCAGGGAGACAGACACACACCACCGGCCGGCAGGGGCAGTTGCTTGTCGCGGATTGCCAGCAGCGTTACCAGGGTCAGGTTGCCGCCGGCGGAATCTCCGGCAATTACAATCTTGGCAGGATCAATCCCCTGCTCCAGCAACCACTGATAGCTGTGCAATGCATCTTCCAGCGCGTAGGGATAAGGGTATTCGGGAGACTTGCGATAGTTAATGGCGAGCACACGGGTTTGGCCATAGCGAACCAGCCGGGTGGTCATGTTTCTGTGAGTGATTGGCGAACCGACGATATAGCCGCCGCCATGAAGATAGAGCACTACCTTGTCCTGGGTTTCGGGGGAATTTTTTTGGGAAGACACCCATTCGCCCTGGAACTTGCCAAAGCACTGAGGCTCGATGGCAACATGCCCCGGAATCGGTAGTAAAGAAGCCGCACCGCACAATAAAGGCCTGCGCTGACTGATTTTATTGGGGTGCATGCTCATATACTGAATAGCGGGTTTTACCACTGCACGCAGCACACCGTTCATCATCACCAGCTGTGAACTCATTTTTACCCTCCTGCAATCCACCGCGTAATGGCTGATCTCTTGCGGATCTTTCAATACTGCCTGCAATGCTGCTTGCTGCAGTCTTGCGCCATCACGCCGTCTCACCAGACCGGCACCCGTCCCGGGTCCACAGGTCGTTTCTTATATTTCTCGCCTTACCCGCTATTGTTGTTTTAACGCTTTAACGTTGAATAGCTCCCTGGTTTTCCTTCCCTTAAGAATCACACCTAAAAAATCACGGGCTTCTGATCCGATTGTCGAACATAGAACCCGTGAGTCACAATCAAATCAAGTATGTGAAGTTTTTCCGGATTGCACAAGTAGAAGTTAATTAACACTTTGTATACAGCAAAGGGTTCGCGAATCCCCCGGCGATGGTTTAAAATCGGCGCCTTTTTCGGGCAATCGAGCAGTAATTTATGAGTGATAAAAAAGTCGGCCTGATCTCCCTGGGCTGCCCCAAGGCCCTGGTGGATTCCGAACGCATCATTACCCAGCTGAAACTGGATGGCTACGACATAGTACCCACCTATGAAGACGCCGACGTGGTGGTAGTGAATACCTGTGGCTTTATTGACGAAGCCAAGCAGGAATCCCTGGATGCCATCGGCGAAGCCCTGAAAGAAAACGGCAAAGTGATAGTTACCGGCTGTATGGGCAAAGATGCCGACAAGATCACCGCCGTTCACCCCAATGTATTGAGCGTTACCGGCCCCCACGCATACGAAGAAGTGGTGGGTGCAGTCCACCAGTACGTACCCCAGGAACGCCGGCACGACCCTTATACTGACCTGGTGCCGCCTCAGGGTATCAAGCTCACACCGCGGCATTACTCCTATCTGAAGATTTCCGAAGGCTGCAATCACCGCTGCAGTTTTTGCATTATCCCCTCATTAAGAGGGGATCTTGTGAGCCGTCCCATTGGCGAGGTGCTGGACGAAGCCGAGGGCCTGATCCGCAGCGGCGTGAACGAGCTGCTGGTGATTTCCCAGGACACCAGCGCCTACGGCGTGGACACCAAATACCGCACCGGGTTCTGGCAGGGCCGCCCGGTGAAAACCAAAATGCAGCAATTGTGTGAGGAACTGGGCAGCATGGGCGCCTGGGTGCGCCTGCACTACGTGTACCCCTACCCCCACGTGGACGACATTATTCCCCTGATGGCCGACGGCAAGATTCTGCCCTATCTGGATATCCCCCTACAGCACGGCAGCCGTGAGGTGCTGAAAGCCATGAAGCGCCCGGCGGCCACCGAAAACACCTTGGAGCGAATCCGCCGCTGGCGGGAAATCTGCCCTGACATTACCCTGCGTTCCACCTTTATTGTGGGCTTTCCCGGTGAGACCGAGGCCCATTTTGAGGAACTGCTGGACTTTATCCAGGAAGCCCAGCTGGACCGCGTAGGCTGTTTCAAATATTCGCCGGTAGAAGGCGCCCCCGCCAACGCACTGGCCAACCCGGTGCCGGACGAAGTGAAACAGGAGCGTTTTGAGCGCTTTATGGCCATTCAGCAGCAGATCAGCGCCAACAAGCTGAAAGCCAAAATTGATAAGGTCATTGAAGTGGTGGTGGATGAAGTGGACGAAGAAGGCGCCATTGCCCGTTCCCACGCCGATGCACCAGAGATCGACGGCCTGGTTTACCTGAACGGAGAGGCTGAATTACAACCAGGAGATGTATTGAACGCTAAAGTTTTTCAGTCCGATGAGTACGATCTTTGGGCAACCCCTATCTGAAAAAAGTCTAAAAAACCCGGCAGTCATCACCTAAAGCCATTAGTTTTAGGGCTGCCGGTTAATTTAGAGATCTAAATTTGTTATCCTTCTTTTCTCTTTGGCGGTAGATAGCCGCCGCAATCTCGTTGAAGCCTCTACAAACTGGTTTGTTTCGCAAGCCAACAGTGTGCTTTTGTTCGCCCAAAACTGAAGGAACTTTTACGTGAATCAAGCGATTAACATAAAAAACTTAACTCAGTTTGAAGCCAGACCCTTTAAAGTGTACACACACCGGCAGCTGGATAAGATCGCGGCGCTGGACCGCCTCAGTGAAGAGCAGCGCTTTGAAATGAAGGTGGTTTCTTCAATTCTTCCTTTTCGCGTTAACGACTACGTTATCGACGAACTCATCGACTGGGACCAGGTACCTAACGATCCCATGTTCCAGCTGACCTTTCCGCAAAAGGACATGCTGGCACCAGAAGCCTTTGACCGGGTGGCTGAACTGATTCGCAACGATGCCCCCAAAGAAGAACTGAAAACCGCTATCGACGAAGTGCGTGCCGATCTGAACCCCCACCCGGCAGGTCAGATGGAGCTGAACGTTCCCAAAATCGGCGAAGAAGCCCTGCCCGGCATGCAGCACAAGTATCGCGAAACCGTGCTTTTCTTTCCCAGCCAGGGGCAGGTTTGCCACTCCTATTGCACCTTCTGCTTCCGCTGGGCCCAGTTTATTGGCGACAACGATCTGAAATTCGCCGCCAAGGAAGCCTCCAAGCTGCACGAATACCTGAAAGAACATACGGAAGTCACCGACCTGCTGATTACCGGTGGCGACCCCATGGTAATGAAAACCAAAAACCTGCAGCAGTATCTGGAACCCCTGATGCAGCCGGAGTTCGATCATATCCAGACGATTCGCATCGGTTCCAAGGCTTTGACCTTCTGGCCTTACCGTTTTGTCAGCGACCAGGACAGCGCCGAGTTGCTGGATCTGTTCGAAGCGCTGGTGGACAAGGGCAAGCACGTTGCATTAATGGGCCACTACAACCACTGGAAGGAACTGACCACACCCATCGCCCGCGAAGCCATTCGCCGGGTGCGTGCCACCGGCGCGGAAATCCGCAGCCAGGGCCCGCTGTTGAACAACATCAATAACAATGCTGACGACTGGTCCCATATGTGGAAAGAGCAGGTCAAGCTGGGCATTATTCCCTACTACATGTTTGTGGAGCGGGACACCGGCGCCAAACGCTACTTTGAAGTGCCCCTGGCCCGTGCCTGGGACGTATACCGTGAAGCCATGAAGAACGTCAGTGGCCTGGGCCGCACCGCCCGTGGCCCTTCCATGAGTGCCGACCCCGGCAAAGTGGAGATTCAGGGCGTAACGGAGATTCATGGCGAAAAGGTATTTGTGTTGCGCTTTATTCAGGGCCGCAATCCCGATTGGGTTCAGCGTCCTTTCTTTGCTAAATATGATGAGGAAGCCACCTGGCTGAATCACCTCAAGCCAGCTTTCGGGGAAGAGAAGTTCTTCTTTGAGGACGAGTTTGAAGCCATGAAAAAACAGGTGGGCATGCAAAACTGATCCTGTACCACGGCAGTGCATAACGGCCGTTACCCCGTCCTGAACAAGCCGAAAGCCTGATAGCAATATTAGGCTTTTTTGGTTTATACCGCGCCCTCACGCTGCTTTTTGGCATCTGAGGTCAAAACTCCCCCGCCCTGGTCCGCTAAACTTTTGCCAACAATAACAAAAAAGGAACTCAGGGATGCGACACACCATACTCAAGCCATTATTTATAGCCGGCGTACTGGCAACCACCAGCGGTTGTGATCAGGTCAGGGAAATACCTTTTGGTAACGGCTATGCCGCCAAAAATATCTGCAGCGGTATTTTTGTCAGCGGCATTGAAGAATCCATTCTGAAAAAGCGCTACGTGGGCCCCAATGTGGAACCGCTCAACCTGCTCTGGAAAATAGAGATCGACCGGGAAAACAACCTGGTCAGCGCCAGCGACATCATCTTTCAGGACCTGTTCAAACAGGAAGCCTATTACCGGCCGGGCTTTGGCTGCACCCTGCTGCAGGACAGCAGCATAGAAGAACTCAACGCCCAGCTGCCGGAAACCACTGACGATATCAGCATTCCCCCCTACTTTTTCTGGCCCCATGGCAGCGCCGGCGTATGGCCTTTGGCCCGACCCGATGTGAACTACACCGCCATCAATCAGGCCATTGACGATGCCTTTGTGGAAACGCCGGATAAAACCCGCCAGACAGCCGCCATACTGGTAGCCTATGACGATTTGCTGATAGCAGAACGTTATGCCCCCAGTGTGAATAAAAACACCCGCCTGGTGGGCTGGTCCATGTCCAAGAGCTTTACCGCCACCATGGTCGGCCTGCTGCAGGACCGGCAGATGCTATCGGCAACGGAACTCGCACCGGTACCTGAATGGCAAGGCACAGCCAAAGGCGAAATTACCATCGAAGACCTGCTCCATATGGCCAGCGGCCTGGAGTATTACGAAGAATCCCGTGGCCCCAACAATGATCAGTCATTCGTGCTGCACGCTACAGAACAGTTTGCTGACTACATACTGGACCGGCCCCAGGTGGCAGAACCCGGCACCCGCTATAACTACTCCACAGCCGAAACCATGCTGATTGCAAAAATTGCTCAGGACAGAATGGGCGGTAACCTGGCGGACAGCTATCACTTTCTGAACGACACGCTTTTCGGCCCACTGGGAATAACAGACGCTGTTCTGGAATACGACACAGCCGGCAATGCCGCTGGTGGCGCTTACCTGATGATGAAACCCCGCGACTGGGCGAGACTGGGCCTGCTCTATATGCACAAAGGCAACTGGTTCGGACACCAGGTACTGTCAGAAGACTGGGTAAACTACGCACTGACGGCATCACCCGCCAATCCTGAATACGCCAAGCAAATCTGGGTGAACAGCAGTGGCACCCTGTGGCCGTCATTACCCAAAGACGCCTTTGGATTTTTGGGATACCAACAACAGAAAGTGATTGTGGTACCTTCGCGCAAACTGGTGGTGGTGCGCATGGGGTTCAGCTTTGAAGGTGGCATTTCCCAGGTGGAGCAGTTGGCAGCCCGAGTGCTGGAATCACTGCCGAAGGAATAAACCAGGGATTACAGATCATGATCTATAATAAACCCCATGATGAATCCCGCTTTACGGCCTGCCGGTTATCAGTTGCACTACTGGCCACTGATGGTTTTTCTTATGACACTGTTCACTGTGCCCGCCACCTATGGTGTGGTACAGGTAACAGTGGACGGGAATTTTAAAACCCGGAGCCTTGGTCAGGATCTGGAATATCGCATTGAAAATGGCGAAAGATTATCTCCCGCTGCTGCCCTGGCAGCCACTGACTGGATCAGCTCCGATCAGGATTCCCTGAGTTTTGGTTTTGCACCCGAACCCCGTTGGATACGTTTCAATATCCGCAATACATCACCGGCGAGTCAGGATCTGCTGGTGGAAATTACCAACCCATACCTTGATCAGGTGGATATCTACACCCTGACAATGGATGGTTCAATCCGGGAGCACTTTCAACTGGGCGACCAACAGCCCGCGTTAACCCGGCCTGTACTGCATTCCCATTTTCTGGCGCCCTTCGCGGTGGCAGGCAATTCAAACCTTCAGATGCTGATCAGAACCAGCACCACATCCACTCACCGGATACCCATTAATGTATGGCGCCAGGCCCACTATATAACCGCAGACTATTCCCGGACGCTCCGCAAAGCACTCCTTTACGGTTTTTTTCTGGCTATTGGTGTCTATTATCTACTGCTGTATTTTTCCGTGCGAGAGAAGGCCTACCTGTATTGGAGCCTGTCAAATATTGGCATGCTGTGTATCGTCAGCAGTCTGGATGGGGTTGCAACGGCCCTGATATGGCCATCTTTAACCAAGGCCAGTGACTACCAGATCCTGCTGGGAATTTGCAGCACCATTGGATTCTCGGCTTTATTCAGCTACGAAGTTCTGAATCTGAAGGAAAAGCCTAAACCGGGCGCCATCATGTACCTGCTGGTGGCATTTTCACTAATCCTCGCCATGGCGAGTTTTATCATACCGTATCAACTGGTTCTTAAAGCCGGGCTGCTGCTGGGTTTAGGACATGCTTTTGTACTGACTCTCGTCTACTTTATCCGGATGATTGAAGGGTACAAACCTGCCCGCTATGTAGTGGCCGCAATCCTTTTTGCCTGCATAGGCGTTGTTATTAACATACTCACCGTGTCCGGTCGTCTGCCCAGCAGCGCGCTTGGAGCCAATGCAGCCGCAATCGGTGGCGCACTGGCTGCTATTTTTTATTCGCTGGCCCTGTCCAACCGCATGAACCTGGACCGCTCCTTACGGGAAAAGGCACAGCTCAAACTGACCTACGACCTCGACAGAAAAGTTAAACAGCGGAGCCTGGAACTGAAGCAGGCCAATGAAAAACTGTTGCAAGCCAGTATTACCGACGCACTGACCGGCCTCTTTAACAGGCGCCATTTTGACGACGTTTATGATGCAGAATACCGCAGTGCCTATCGTAAAAAGCAGTCCATTGCATTGTTGATGATGGACATTGACCACTTTAAAAAACTGAATGACCAATACGGGCATACCTTCGGCGATATATGCCTGCAGCAGACAGCAAACAGTATTACCAGCTGCCTTAACAGACCCCCGGATATATGTGCACGTTACGGCGGCGAAGAGTTTATTGTTGTGTTACCCAACACTGACCTGAAAGGCGCCGTACATGTGGCCAACATTATTAATCAGGCAGTGGCCAACTCCGTGATCTCTGAAGGCGACAAAAGCATCAGTATCACAATCAGCATAGGGGTTGCAGCGACAATCCCTGGCAGACCGGATGACAACAGTGCCCTGCTGAAACAGGCGGATAGCAGTTTATACAGGGCCAAAGAACAGGGGCGAAATCGTGTTGCCTTTGGTTAGAGCCATGTTGCTACTGCTGATGCTTCCCTTCAGTGCCGAGGCAAACGCACTCACAGTTGACATCACTCCGGAGTTCCGCAGCCAATCCCTTGGAACCGGATTGAACTATGCCAAAGAACAGGCAAGAGAACAGGCAGAAGCACAGGGCAAAGAACTGACGCCTGAACAGGCAGTTGCCGGCCTGGCATGGAATACCGCGAACACCCCACAGCTCAATCTGGGCTTTCACGAAACGCCCTACTGGATCATGTTCAGGGTTAACAATCCAACAAATGTCAGCCAGGATATGATCATTGAGGTTGATAACATCTACATTGATCGCATCGAATTCAACGTTCTGAATAATCAGGACAAGGTGATCAATAAAACACTTGCTGGTGACAGAACGCCAGTCTCTCAATGGACGTTACCGCACGCCCATTTTCTGCACCAGATATCCGTGCCATCCCAAAGCACTGTGACTGTACTGATCAAGGTCCACAGCAGCTCCGCTATTTCATTACCAATGACACTCTGGAATACCCGGGCCTTTATTGAACACGATTTTCAGCGCACCACGTCACTGGGGATATTTTTTGGCATCCTGCTCATGCTGAGCGCCTATCACGCCATCATTTCAGCACTGACCAGGGACCTGTCTTCCCTGTACTACGCCATTTATATCTTCAGCATCCTGTCGATATTCCTGCTGCGGGAAGGTGTTGTATCCCTGCTGGTATGGCCGGAATCGGGGCTGGGTACTGAATCAGCGAACATCTTTGCCATCAGCATGGCCGGGTCAAGCATATCGCTTTTCACATCAAGAATCCTGCAACTGAAGCACGCCTCCCCTACCCTGAACCGGCTTTTTTACCTGTCCGCTGTGTTGTGCGTATTACCCTGTTTTTTCGTGTTCCTGATAGACTACGGCTTGCTGATAAGAATCAGCCTTATACTGTCTCTAGCCTTAACCGGGCTGTACGTTGTAGCGCTTTTGAAAAGAATAAAGGACAAGTACCCGGCAGCCAGACATCTGGCTGTTGCCAGTGTGTTTGCGGTTTTGGGTATTACCATCGCCATATTTACAGTACTTGGCAAGCTACCGGTTAATCCGTTAAACCAGTTGATCATTTATGGATGCATTACCACGATGGCATTCTTTTTTGCGCTATCCATCAGTTATCGCATTAACCTGGATCGTTCCCTGAGAGAGGAAGCCCAGAAAAAACTGACCCACAGGCTGGATGAGCTTGTCAGGGAACAAACAGACGAACTGGAAAAAGCCAACTCACGACTAAAGGTCATCAGCATCACAGACGGATTAACCGGGCTGTACAACCGCCGCCATTTCGATCAGGTGCTGGCCACCGAGTACAACAGGGCTTATCGGGAACACACTCCTGTCGCGATCCTTATTTTTGATATTGATCACTTCAAGGCAATCAACGACGGGTTTGGTCATGGGTTTGGAGACTTGTGCCTGAGGGAGTCTGGTCAGATCATCAAGAGCATCACGCGCCGCCCTACGGATCTTGCCGCCCGTTACGGAGGCGAAGAATTTGCCATCCTGCTACCCGACACCGATCTGCAGGGCGCCAACCATGCTGCGGAAAGACTGTTGCAGGCGTTCCGGAAAAGCGCAGTTGCTGAAGGGGAAACAGGAACGAATCTGACCGTTAGTATTGGAGTCGCCTGCGAGATACCTGAGGAAAAGGATCAACATATCGCGTTTCTGAAACGTGCCGATCAATGGCTTTACAAGGCAAAACATAATGGGCGCGACCGGGCTGAAGGCGACAGCCCCTGATGCCCAATACCATCAGCGCCCTTTACCCGAAAGGCGCTGTTTAACGAACTGTCCGCTTCTTTTCACTACTACCGAAACTCCCGATGAGGCTATTGATGAAACTATTAATGAAACTACAGCCGCCACCAGATAGTAAGCCAGCATTAATGGCACACCAGCCAGATTGTGCACCAGGTAATTCCGTACAAACACGCTCAAAAACAGATCCGGCGTTGAGGAGTATCCATAATAAAGCTCCCTGAACAGGCTTGGATACCACTTGTGCTTGTAAATATATTCTGAATTATCGACTAGCGTGGTGAGGGGTTCTGCCGTCAGGTAAAATACCGGCATACAAAACAGCAGCGCAAAGAAAACAATGACTGTTATAAGGTTGGGTTTTAATAAAAGCAGCACAGGTTTCGTAAAGTTAGCCAAGTCAATATTTTCGCTTTTATCAGGACACTAATGAAAGAAAAAAGTGTACAGCAGGCGATTCGGCACCAGCAACGCAGCAATCCCCGCCCCGATAGATCCTGCGTAGGCCCCGATAGTATAGGCTTTGTGTAATCGTATATTGCCGTTTCTTATGGCCACCAGAGATACCGCAACACACACCAGAACCCAGATCGATAGCAGATGAATTGGGCCATAACCCAAAAACCAGTCAACAACTCCGGTTATCCAGAAAGAGGAAACAGACACCACTATCATGGCCAACATCCAGGTCCAGCCAATGGTTTTATGGGTTCTGGTGCCTTTTTTCATTGTCAGCTGCGCAGCACCCGACAGGATTAACCATATCGCGGCGGTTAGATGTACATAAATACTTATACCGGTACTCCTTCACCCTTTGGATCCGGGTTTTATAACCTATTCCCGGAACCGGATAAAGCTGTACTATCGGAACACTGTTTCTAATGATTGGTATGCTGTTTATTGGTATGCTGCCAACCGCGGTTCCCGGATTCATTTTCTACCGGTGCAGTGAACAAAGCAACAAGCAACAAAACCACAGCTGCCAGCCCTACCACACCTGCGGCAATGCGGTATTTGTGCTCGCGCCTGGCTTTGCCCATGATGGCAGATTTAATGTACTTGACGTGCGTCAGCAGATGAGCGGACATCAGCCCGACAAAAGCCAGAGACATATAGAAGTGAACACCGCCCCACTCATGGCGTGTCAGCCCCCAGATCTGCGCTGGCCCGCTTCTCACCGGCAAAGAGAACTCAATCAGAACGCCCGTTGCCACCATGGCAAACAGGGCAAAAAAAGACAACAGGTCGATGATTTTGACTAGCTGGGAATGTTTCATAATCGGGCCATATTTTCTATCTTGATACCTTTATACCTTTATACCTTTATAAACACTTTCCTGTGCACCAGATTACTTGGAAGGCAATATTTTATATCAATCATATTTTAACCAGCCTTTCCAGGCAGCAAGGAAGCTCAAGACGGAGACTGTAATAAATATCGCTGGGAACCAAAAATATTCCCACCAGGGGCCTGGCGCCGATTTGTTCAAAACCGCTTCCGTTGGTTCATCGGGGTTATAGTAGGCACTTTTTACTGCCCCCACAGGATACCTGTCTGAAACCCTTTGAGCCTGTTCAGATGTATCATAGGCAGCGCCGAAGTAACTGAACCTGGCAGATTGATACTTGCGTCCGTTAATCTCATATTCATAGGTAATGCGGGGCAAATAGACGCTTCGGCTACTGGACGCACCAGGTTGACTGTGCATGGTGGCCTCTACCCCGGAAGAAATTATTTTTGCTGATACCGGTGCAAAAGAATAGGCAGCTCCCTTTTGCTCTTCGTAGCTCAGGTAAAAGCCGTAACTCATGTACACCGAAAAACAGGAAAATGGAATGGCGAATATCAGTATCTGCCAGTTTGGTTTAGGTTTTTGCCTGGCGCCGGCTTCAATTTTTTTTGGTGCCTCATCCATATCAGCCTGCCTCCGGTTAAGAATCTCCGTTGACCTTCATTGTAGTACAAGGTCTGCCGACCACCGGTTAACAAATAAGCTTATCCATTTTCCGGCGCCTGCAAAATCATCGCGGATACAAGCTTTGCCAGAATATCCTGCTTGCTGACCATATACAGGTATTTTTTGTTCTCGTTAATAACAGCAATATGGTCCGTTTTGGCGTCCTGCATTTGCTCTAACACATCACTGGCGGTTGACGTGGGATAAGCATGCTCATCTCGCAAGCCAATAATCTCCTGCTTTAGCTCGTCGTAGCTGTACAGCTCCCGTGTCCGTAATTGCCCCATAAACAGCCCGGCTGGTATCCAGGCGTCAAATTCACCCTCTCCCATAAAGAGAATATATTTCACACCCAACAAGCTTACATATTTTTCCAGCACGACTGAGGAGTACCGGATGCCCTTTTTGAGAATCATCACATCAACCGGTTTTCCTCCATGTTTTCCGCTTTCTTCTCTGAGCTTGTATATAAGGCTCTCGTCTCCTTTATCGATAACCCATTCTTCATAATCATGATCCCCCAGCGATACAGATATATCACCAAGGTCCAGTTTGGATATCTCGGTGGTTCTGGCGCGTTCCCCGATTTTTATCCAATCACCAATTTCCAGGCTTCTTTCCTGTTCGCCTACCGCCTTTTTGACAATACTAAGAAAATCCGCCACATCGGAACGGAACCACACAATCAGAAGTACAACAAATACCGGCGTTACCAAGGATGAAAAGAAAGGAATCCAGTCTTTCATAGTAGAACCTGCTTCCATTTTGACTCTCCTGTTAAAAATAGCGCTTTAGATGAGGCATTGGTGTTGCTGCTTACCGCAGACTGTTCTGCGAAAACGCCCAGCGAAGCTGGCCCGACAAATAGTTTTCCGTGTTTCCTTCCTGATCACTCCCAGACCGGTCCCCCCAGGCCAGCTGCAGCCACAAACCTTTGCTCAGGGCATGTTCAACCCCAATCAATATATCGTTGTATTTATCATCCCGGTCTGCGTTTGTGTATTCGATATCTGAAGTGCTGCCCTCAATCAACAGGGCCACCTTTTCATTACCCCAGCGAAACCGTGCTCCAATAACATGGCCATCCTGAAGATCCAGATTGCCGTCCTCATCAATATCTTTATTCAGCAAATCCTCGTGGTAACGCCCCGTTACGATAAACTGACCACTGCCCCCCACTTTCAGGGCTAATGAACTCCATAGTGAAACACCGGATTCGTTGATGGTGTCGTCATCCACACTGTACCCGGCAACGCCGATGTCCCAGGCACTGGCATTCCACAATGCTTTTTCTGCCGCAGTGACACAGGTTTTGGCAGCTTTCTCCACCTCCTCGGGTGTGGCCACCAATCCAACAGTGGGCGCTAAACTGAGATCCGGTGGCGGCTCACCAAAATCGGTCAGATGCCTGTCATAGCATTCGATCAGTTCCTTATGCAGTCTTTTGTCCCCTTCATCCCAGGGGGTCCAGCGAACGCCTATGGCCGTTCTGTCGGCATCATCGTCATCCGATTGGCCGGATGAGGTAGCGAATGACACCTTGATTCGTGATAGCTGTCGCTTGCTCAATGAATTCCTGTAATCGTTAAAAGTCAGCTCCCGCCCCCTGGCTAACAAATAGGGAGACGTTTCTATGGCAATGCCGGTCTGCAGATTGCCGTTGCCGTCTACACCCCTTAGTAACCCAAGGGCAAGCTCCCGTCCGGAACCCGGCCGGATTACGTTTTCCGGGGTTACCCCCAAAGCGACGAAAGCCGGCGTTTCAGCGACGGCAAGGTCAAGGTAACCGGTGAGATCATTCAGGATCGGTTTGTCTTTGGAGCCCGGTAACTCAGCCTGTACAGGCAGACACAGAATTAGTGCGATCAGGGCAGAAGGGATTTTCAGCGCGTTCATTAATCAGTCCTTTGGGGTATCAGGCAGCGGTAAACCGGATGATGCCGATGGCGTCCTGGGTCAGATTGGTAAACGCACCGTCGTACTCCTGCACGTGCGGTTCCCTGCCTTCCTGGGACACCGTCACTTTCATATTAAAATGGCCGCTGCCGGCGTCATCAAAGCGCGCCGTGCGCAATCGCCAGTAAAGCATTCTTCCATTCAGGCTGTTAGCGGGACCGACATCTGCAATGTCTTCCACATCATCGGTATTGACACCGCTGGTAATTTTGAGGGGATTTTTACCGGCATTATCATACAGCCATACATCGTAGGCACCCCAGTTGGCGTGGCCGTAAGTGATATGAATCCTGGGGGCAGGTCCGTTCGGATCGATCGCAAAGAGTTTGATATTGCTCATAAAAAACACTCCTTTGTGCATCCTTTGTTGATCACTATATCAAAGCCCGGTGATCAATGAGCAGCGTTTGTATTATTACTGCTAAATTCCCTATGGTCTATAAAAGCTATCCGGAAACGCAATTGCGCCCGTTGGATTTGCTTGCGTAAAGCGCGGCATCCGCATTTTCAAATAACTGTTCTCTGGTCATACCTTTATGAAAGGTGGCCACCCCAAAACTGGCACTGATCTTTGCTACGGTTTCAAACTCGACACTGGTCAATCTTGCTCTCAACTTTTCTGCCAGAGCAATCACCTGTTGGTGATCCAGTTGGGGGCAGAGTATGGCGAACTCTTCACCACCCCAGCGCGCCAGCACATCGGTGTTTCTGATATTGCAGACCATGACTTTGCTGAATTTGATCAATACTTTATCACCCACTTTGTGGCCATAGCGGTCATTGACTGCTTTGAAATGATCGATATCAATCACAATAAGGGATAAGGCACCGCCATAGCGCTCAGCCTTGTCGCACTCATATTGCATTACCCGATCAATATAACCTCGGTTATACAAACCGGTCAGGCCATCGCGTATGGTAAGTTCCTCCAGTCTGCGGTTCTGAAGCTTGAGCCTGCTTTGTGCCAGACTCAGCTCACTGTTTGCTTCCTGCAGTTTGGTATGGGCTTTCGCCATCTGAGTGGTAAAGCGTTTCAGCTCCCGGTGGCGGTACATCAGAATCGCGCCACCGAGCACAATAAAAAAAGTGGTGATTTCCAGGTAGTATTGCTGAAGCAGGCTGGGCTCATAAAACATTACGGTATGCTCGTCTGGCAGTTCTGATTCATCTATACCCCAGCGTTGCATCTGGCGCCAGTCAAAATAGTAGCCATGAAAACTGTCCTGAGATATCGGGTTTCCTGGTACAGATATCTGTTGGTAACTTTTATCCAACAACAATTTTCCGATTTCAAGGCCAACTCTCTCACCACTGAGCATGTAACCGCCCAGCACACCACTACCCAAAAGTGATGTCCAGAAAGAATAAACCGGCACCGTACTGACTTCATTGATTCGTTGAATCGCCTGATAGGGTTCGTAACGCACACCTTCCCCATCCTCGAACACCAGCAGATACAATATGATGCCATCGGTTATGCTGGCCGCCTCCTTTTGCATGTTCTGGAGAGACCCGCTATCAATAACACGTAGCGTACGATCCGGATCCAGCTCACGTATATACCCTGTCACATCAAGCAGGCGTTTCTGTTGAGCTTTCTGCACACCTGCTAGAAGGTGTACAGGTTTATCAGGGGCAAGTTCAAGCACAGCTTGAATGGCTTTATGCAGTTCAAGGTAAACAGGAATTGTCACAGGCATTCCCTTAAGTCGGGCAGTCTCCTCATCGGGGTTGAGAACGATAGTTTTGATCCCGTTAAATGAAGACGGGTGTTCATTATAAAGTATCGCTGCCGGGGAACTTTCAAATACCAGAAAATCCAGCGAGGTACCGGAATATTTTTTTTGCAGATATTGAAAGAAATTATCCCTGTGTTCGCGCCCTTTAAACCGGCCGGCATCCATGTATTCGTGGTAGATGATGGCATTTTCCCTGTGAACTTCTTCCAGCAACTCCAGGCCTTCTTCAAGTTCCCGCTGCCAGGGAAGATCTTTGTTCCATGATGAAATCCACAATACTTCCAGCTTTTCGCCAGAAGCACCGATACTGTTACTGCTTATACAGAGCGCGATCAAGACTACACAAACACGAAATACACACGCTGCCTGTACAATAACGAACAGGGGCGTAGACACAGGTATCTTCCCGATTTATATGCGAGGTAGTACAGACAGTATAGCCGCTGGCTAGTTTTTATACCCTTTCTGGATGCGCCCTGCTTATATGCTTTAGTAACCGGGTTAGCACCAAAGCGTATATATCTCGGGAACCCCTCACCAGTCTACACCCGGAACTGACTCAGCGCGGCTTTCAGCTGCCGGGTCTGTTCGGCCATGGAAACGCTGGCCTGCGCGGTTTCACTCGATTTTTCGGAGGTTTGTTCACCATTGTCGCGAATACGCAATACGTTCTTGTCGATCTCGGTGGACACATCCGCCTGCTGATTGACCGACTGGGTCACGTGAGTGTTCATTTCAACGACTGTTTCCAGTTTGCTGTTGATGGAATCGAGCGCCTCGATGATTTTGCGGGAGCCATCAGCCGTGGTGTTGGCCATTTTGAGGCTGTTCTGCATGGTGTCCACACTCTTCTGGATACGTTGCAGAAATCCCTGAATAATATTTTCTATATTGGATGTGGAACTATGGGTACGTTGGGAAAGAGAGCGCACTTCATCGGCTACCACAGCAAAGCCTCTTCCCTGTTCGCCGGCACGGGCAGCTTCGATGGCAGCATTAAGCGCCAGCAGATTGGTTTGTTCAGCAATACTCTTGATTTCATCCACCACCTGGGCAATGTTTTTACTGTCGTCCGACAGGTCGTTAATCGTGGCTGAGGTTTTCTGTATTTCATCACACAGCTGTGAAATATGGTTGACGGATTCCTGAACCACCTGTGCACCATCTTTTGCTTCACGCCGGGCTTCGTGTACGTTCTCTTCCGCTTGCTGTGAATAGTCGGCAATGCCCTGGGCTGTCTGGGTCATTTCACTGACGGCCACAGCCACGTGATTGGTATCGTCCAGTTGTTCACGAATCAGCTCATTGGTTTCGCCGGAAAGTGACTCTGTGCTGTTACACAACTGATAAACGCTGTCGGCTGTTTCGCTTACCTGTTGCACCAGGCTGCGTACCCGGTCGCGACTCATATTAAAGCGATTAATAAGCTCCCCCATTTCATCATTGGAGTCGCCAGTGATTTCAAAGGTCATGTCGCCATTGGCCATGCGCTCCGCGCCGGCCATCAGCTTGCCAATGGCACGGCGAATCGCCACAAAAAATGCCGAATACAAGTAGGCGGTAACGAACAATACCAGTAGCACTGCCGCAAATACCCTGTACATATAGGTCTCTGCGTCTGATTTTTGCATTTCCAGCCGAACACCCGCATGATCCAGCAGCAACCGGGAAAAGCTGTATTGCTGCCGCACTTCACCCCTTATCAGCTGGTAGATGTCATTGGAGTTATCCGGCAGGCTGCCGGCGTTTATGACTTTTTCATCCAGCTGCCGGAGTACGCGATCCACACCGCCGGTTATGGATTCATAGGCTGACTGTATTTCATCGTTCTTTGCCGTATCTGGATAAACTTCCTGGTAGCTCACCCGGAACACTTCCAGTCCCTGTACCAGATCCTGATAGCTCTTATCCAGAAAGTCATACACAGAGGTATTCAGGTAGCCGGTGTTAATGCCAAACATGGCGGATGTGAGCATTCGGTTGTTCAATTCGTGGAGCTTGAACATCCGGTCCTTGATCAGACTGAGTGCTGCTTTCACCGCCGGATCCGGATCGGCACCCAGGCCGGACGTATCGCGAATTAAAAGAATATGCTGGTCTATTTTGGTGATCAGCCCGGTCAGCTCCCGGAAAGCTGCGATCATTTCACCATTGGATGCGGTGAACTGTTTGAAGTTGCCATAGGCCCGTTCCAGATCCCCTTTAAAGTCACCGGAATATTCATTCTCAAAATAGTCATCAAACTGGGTGAAAGTTTGTTGCGTAACGGCTTCAAAGGTCTGTTTGGCCTTTTGATGTTTGTTCTGCTCGTTGTGGGTTTCCAGTGCCAGTACAACGGTTCGCACATTGCGGTAGTTTTCCGCAGCTTCGCGCAACAACAGCAACTGGCTGATAACCCGGCCGGCCTCCAGTTTGCTATCCGCAGCCTGAATCTGCTGATAAGCCTGGTTGATCAGGGCATAGCTCATTACAGTGAGCGGTATGTAAAACAGCAGACTCACCAGAATAAACTTGTGTGCGTAACTGAGCCGGTTGATCAAGAGAATGGCCGGCGATAAGAGGCGCTCCAGCATCGTTCTTCACACCCTGTCGATAGTTAGCAGAAATGGCTTAATAATTAGAGCTTTAGTGTTTAAACCATATACCTGCTATTAACTATAGCACCAGGTGACAGAGGTGATGGGCGCTATTGAAACATCGGTGAACATTCTCCACTGGCGGCAGAAAAACGGTAGCAGCCGCCAGCTTCTGACTGAGGGTACCAGCGAATTTCATAGCAACCCGACTGATAACGTATCTCAATGTCGTAGCCCTGGTCATCGGCAAGGGTGTTCCAGGCCCCGGAATCATCCTGTTTTTGCACCCTTACCAGCGTTTGCTGCCACTGGAGCTGCCAGGGCTCAGCCCAGCGCAGCCGGGCCTTCCAGTAAGGCTCAATGGGGTGATCTACCCGGGTGGGTAGCGCCAGCCATTCCGCTTTGGGGGCCGGGGCGGCATGTGCCACCTGTGCCGCCTGATATTGCCGGCACTGCATCTTGTATTGCCATACCGGGGGCACATCAAACAGATTACCCTGCTCCAGGGTGTCGGCCATCAGCCGCTGGCAGTGGCGGGCAATAAAGCCATTGGAGTTGGGGCCGTAAAGCGTGTGGCCGCCTTCGTAATATTGCTTTTCATATTCTTCTGCTGTGGTGGTGTAACCTGTGTAGCCGTTGGTGAGGCTCGCGACGCATACCTGCGTGTTGGCAGCAGTGGGGTCAGGCAAGGCGCTGCGAACGGCATCGGCAATTTCCTCCCCGGCTTTTACCGTGACCTCAAACGGCACGCCTACCAGTACCAGATCTCCCAGCTGCACCGTTTGGAACAGTATGCGGTGCGGGAAATCTTCTTTAGGCAAGAACAGCTTTTGCAGATCGCCCCCCACCTTGCGCTTGTGCCCCTGTTCAGGGTCGGTGGAAAACAGCCGGGCACTACCCATACCATGTTTAAAAAACGGCAGGTGATACAACACCGGTGTGGAATGCTCAAAGGCTCCGGCTGTCAGCGCAGTGCCCACCATCGGCCGTGATGCGATCCTGATGCCGTCGATCTCAGGCTCCTGATAAAAATCAACATGACGCAATCCGTTGTGAACAGGAACGTCGTCTTTAAGTGCAGAGTCCAGCTGTTTGAACAGAACCGCAGCTTTTTCTGCAATAGCACAGCCGATGCGGCGGGCTTCCGGGAAACCAATATCCTTGTGCACCACATCCGGTGCTATATCGCCGTGGGTCCCCTGGCTGGGGCCATGCACCGGTTTCCACGGCGGGGTATATTCCTTTGTGATCCAGTTTTCCAGTTCACCGGACACATAGGCCCAGCTGTCGGCACTGAACACATCACTGGTGGCCGGAATACAGGTACCGTGTATGGAAAAATTGGAAAAGGCACCGGCCGGATAAAAGTGTCCGTCATCCCCTTTCAGATCAAAACGGATCATATGCAGGTTCGGGTTAACCGCCTGAAACTTCAGTTGTGGATCCTGACGATCGCCACTGGTGTTCTGATTGTTCAGGTATGGCACCATGGAGCGGTTGCGGGTAAGCCCTTTGATTTCAATAACACCGCTGGCAATTTTTGCCGGGCGCCGGGATTGGTACGCGCTGATCACCGCATTGGTGATTTTACGGGAAATCTGTTGCAGCAATTCCCAGTCCAGCCCCGGTTTGTGGGAGGCAAACTTGTTATAGAAATCACTTTCCAGAAGCTGACCGGGCCCGGAATGGGTGTGGGTGCAGGTGAGCATCAGACTACCGGGGTTAATATCAGTGTAAGGAGCTACCTGCTCCGCTACCAGATTTCGAATCAGAGCGGTACCGGCATGCAGATCGGCCTGCAACAGGCAGAAGCTTTCTCCGCTGGCGGGCCGCACGTAGAACACCCGGGCCCGGATACGACCACGAACCCCCACCGCGGTTTGCGACATGGCGGAGTACCCGCCTTTGGGCACGCCGGGGAATGGGGTGATATCCACTTCGGCAACGCCAGCCTGCAGCTCGCCTGTTTGCTGGGGTTTTCCCGCGGGGTTGAAATGAACTTCGAAGCTCTGGCGCCAGGCGCTGCCTGACCCCGGAGTGGTCAGTTTGTCCCGCAGCTTGCCCCAGTTCAGGGGGGACTTTCTTGCCACGTCGCCGTTAACGTCTCGTTCCACATCTGCCATTTTCGGTACCTGCTATACATCTGGTTTACCCAATTTAGAAAACCTGGCACCGGTTAACAATGACCTATTCGGTCATACATTGACCTTCACGACATTCGCAGCGGCTGCGCTCGTAGATTTCCCGATACCGGGCAGCGCTGCGAGACCAGCCAAAATCCCGCGCCATGGCGCTTTGCTGGGCCAGGCGCCACTGTTTCTTTTTGCGGTAGAAACTACAGGCCAGCTGCACCGCGGCTACCAGCTCATCGGCCGACGAGCCGGTAAATACAAAACCGTTGCCTCCATCCGCCGGGCTGGTCTGGCTCAGGTCGGTGACAGTATCCGCAAGGCCGCCGGTAGCCCGCACCAGTGGCAAGGTGCCGTAGCGCAGGCTGTAGATCTGATTCAGGCCACAGGGTTCAAACCGGGACGGCATCACAAACACATCCACGGAAGCCTCAATACGGTGGGCCAGCGCTTCGTTATAACCCTGGGTAAAACTGATCTTTTCCGGGTGGGATTCACTCAGCTTTTTCAGTTCCCTCTCGAATTCATCATCGCCACTGCCCAGAATCATCCACTGGACTTTATCGTCCAGAGTCTGACGAATGGCCTGCAGTACCAGGTCGATACCTTTCTGATGAACCAGGCGGCTGACAATACCAAACAAGGGGGTGCCCTTGGTAAGCTTCAGGCCGAAATGGCGCTGCAGATCCAGTTTGTTTTTAAGCTTCTCTTCCAGCGTATCTGCATCGTAATGGAATTTAACAAAAGGATCGCTCGCTGGATTCCAGGTTTCGTAATCGGCGCCATTGAGCACGCCGGTCAGTTTAGGGCTGACATGTTGCAGCAAGCCTTCCATTCCAAACCCGAATTCCCGGGTAAGAATTTCCTTTGCATAGGTCGGGCTGACAGTGGTTACCTGATCCGCAAACACAATACCGGCTTTCAGAAAGGACATGTTGTTATAGAACTCAATGCCCTCTATCGACCACCAGGCTGGCGGTAACATCAGGGAATCGAATACCTCTCTGGAAAAATTGCCCTGATAAGCCAGGTTATGAATGGTAAACACCGACGCCGGCCGCTCATCGCTCAGGGATAATAACGCCGGAACCAGACCGGTTTGCCAGTCGTTGCAGTGAACCACATCCGGACGCCAGTCCACATCCAGTCTGCCAAGGGCCAATTCGGCAATCACCCGGCTGAATACCGCAAAACGGCGGGCATTATCGGGCCACTCCTGCTTGGAAGTATCTACATAAGGGCCGCCGCTGCGAACGAACAGTTCGGCACAGTCTACAATCCACAGGGTAAGCCTGGTTCCCGGTAACCGCGCCTGGATCACCCGGGTGTTGTCCGGAATCATAAAGCCACTGACTTCCGCTATCACCTTTGATTTCTTGACCGCCTTTAACACATCGGGATACCCGGGAATCACCACCCTGATATCGGTCCCAGCCTGCTGCAAAGCCTGAGGCAAGCTATTGGAGACATCACCCAGCCCGCCGGTCTTTACCAGGGGGTACATTTCGCTGCTGGCAAACAAAACCCTGGTCATGCTTTTTTCCTTTTCAAGAAGATGCCTGCCAAGGGAGGCAGTGTGATGGTTAATTGGTGAGGCTGCCCCTGCCACCCGACATCACTGGTGAGGATTTCGGTGCCATTGGATATATCGCTGCCGCCATAAAAGGTGGAATCGGTATTGAGAATTTCCTGATAGCTACCGGGCTCCGGCACGCCGATTCGATACTGATCTCGTACCACCGGGGTGAAATTAAACACCATGATCAGATAGTTCTCGCCATCGGTACGGTAAAAACTCACCACGGATTGCTCGCTGTCCTGACAATCAATCCACTGAAAGCCTTTGGAATCAAAATCAAAACGATGCAATGCCGATTCCTGTCGGTACAACTGATTCAGATCCTTCACCAGGGTCTGTACACCTTTCTGATAATCATATTGCAACAGCTCCCAGTGGAGTTCGCGGGATTCGTCCCATTCTTCTCCCTGGGCAAACTCATCCCCCATAAACATCAGCTTTTTGCCCGGGTGGGCAAACTGGTAACCATACAACAGACGCAGATTGGCAAACTTCTGCCAGGCATCACCGGGCATTTTATTCAGCATCGACGCTTTTCCATGCACCACTTCGTCATGGGACAAGGGTAATACGAAGTTTTCGGTAAAGGCGTATAACAGGCTGAAAGTAAGCTTGTTGTGGTGGTACTTGCGATGCACCGGGTCCTCATGAAAGTAGCTCAGGGTATCGTTCATCCAGCCCATGTTCCATTTCATGGTAAAGCCCAGCCCTCCCAGATACACAGGTCGGGACACCTGGGGCCAGGCGGTAGATTCCTCAGCGATCATCATGGCGCCGGGGAACTGTTCGTGAATCACCGAATTCAGGTGCTTGAGAAAATCTATGGCTTCCAGGTTTTCGTTGCCGCCATAGGGATTGGGCAACCACTCCCCGGCGTTCTTGGAATAATCCAGATACAGCATGGATGCTACCGCATCCACCCGCAGGCCATCGATATGGAATTCGTCCATCCAGAAACAGGCGCTGGACACCAGAAAGTTACGCACCTCCTGGCGGCCATAATTAAAGATCAGTGTGCCCCAATCTTTATGTTCCCCCATACGGGGGTCTTCGTGTTCGTACAGGGCAGTTCCGTCAAAGCGCGCCAGTCCGTGGGCGTCTTTAGGAAAGTGTGCGGGTACCCAGTCCAGCAGCACGCCAATACCCGCTTCATGAAACAGATTGATAAAGTGCTTGAGATCATCCGGATCGCCAAAACGACTGGTGGAAGCAAAGTAACCGGTTACCTGATAGCCCCAGGAGCCATCAAACGGGTATTCGGTCATGGGTAACAACTGGATATGGGTGTACCCCAGTTCTTTTACATAATCCAGTAGCTGGGGAGCAATGTCCCGATAACTATAAAAATCACCATTCTCTTTGCGCCGCCAACTGCCCAGATGGACCTCGTAAATGGAAATGGGCCGGCTTAACCACTGGTGATGGCGGCGGCGCTCCATCCAGAAACCGTCGTTCCATTCAAAGGGCCGGCGGTGCCAGATGACGCTGGCATTGTTGGGCCGCATTTCCTGAAAGAATCCGTAGGGATCGGATTTCAGAAACACATCGCCACTGGCGCGGTTACGTATTTCATATTTATAAAACTGGCCGTGCTCCAGACCGGGAATAAACAGCTCCCAGACACCGGAGCTGCCGCGGGAACGCATGGGGTGGCAACGCCCGTCCCACTGATTGAAACTACCCACCACACTGACCCGTTCGGCATTGGGCGCCCACACGGCAAAACGGACACCGGCGATGCCGTCCTGTTCACACAGGTGAGAACCCAGGAGATTATGTGCCTGACGACAGTCGCTCTGGCCCAGGGTCGCCAAATCGGATTCGTCCAGCATGGGCAAAAAGGTAAAGGGCTCCATGCGCCAGTTTGGCGCATCGGCGCTGGCGGATGTTTCAGGGTGGTACGCCAGATGCTGCGCCTCCCCTTCCCAGTAAAACAGACCGCGTTCGTCGGTTTTTTGCATCTGCTCCACCTGGCCATTGAGCAGCTTCACGAAGCAGGCTTCCCACCCGGGATGATAAGCCATTAAGTTTGCAAAAGTTTTTCCCTCTTTCTGCCATTCACGGCGGCCCAGCACGCTGAAAGGATCGTGATGGCGGCCTTGCACCAGGCGCTCGATACCGTCTGATTCGGCATGGTAATTGCCAGCCCTTGGTTGCGAGGATTTCTTGCCGGAACTGTTAATGGCTGATGCGCGGTTGCTCATGGTACATCCTTTTAATTTCCGGTGATAATAACGTAAGAAGCTGCTCTTATAAGGGCCTTTATGTAGGGCCTACTGTATGTAGTGCCTATATGGGCCTTTCCATACACAGGCAGCTGTTTGCCAGTCCTGAGAGGGATAGTTATAGTGTCTAATAATTATGGCTTTGATCCAAATCAAACATCATCAAAGATAAGAGATATAGCATGGCTGGGCAATCTCTTGTTGATAAGATGCATCAGGGTGGTATGCGTTTTTGACGTCAGTCAACTAAAGTGCATAAAGCTTTCTTTTCTGGCCGTAGTCGCAGAAGTTGTCACAAACCTGTCACCTGCCCTTTTTTATAGTGGGTCAGGTGAACTTCGAATCAGTAAATACATAGCAAGCAGTCAATAAATAGCTACAGATCCTTGGTGGGAACAATGAAAGGACCGTTTTCTCTGCACCCGAAAAGTGTGATTCGTGATACTTTTGCTCTGATACTTGCCGGGGGCAGCGGCTCCCGTTTGCGCTCGTTAACCAAATGGCATGCCAAGCCCTCGATACCCTTCGGGGGAAAGTTCCGGACAATCGATTTTCCGCTGTCCAACTGTATCAATTCCGATATACGTCGTATCGGCATTCTGACTCAGTACAAGTCGCACTCCCTGAACACCCATATCCAGAAAGGCTGGAATTTTCTGCGGCCTGAACTGGGCGAGTTCATTGATCTGATTCCTGCCCAGCAACGGGTGAAAGACTCCTGGTACCAGGGCACCGCCGACGCCCTTCACCAGAATCTGGATATTATTGAGGAAGTGGATCCTGCCTTTGTGCTGGTGCTGGCCGGGGACCATATCTACAAAATGGATTACTCCCTGATGATTCAGCACCATATCGATTCCAAAGCCGATATGACCGTAGGCTGTATTGAAGTGCCCATCGATGAAGCCCGGGAGTTCGGGGTGATGTCCATCGACTCCCAGTGCAAGATTAACAAGTTCATGGAAAAGCCCGAACAGCCGGATTGCCTGCCCGGGAATCCCGATATGGCGCTGGCATCCATGGGGATTTATGTGTTCAGCAAGGAATTCCTTTTCCGGACGCTGGAAGTGGATGCCGCCATCAAGAACTCCAGTCACGATTTCGGCAAGGACATTATCCCCCGGTGTTTGCAATCCGGCGCCCAGGTGTATGCCTACCCCTTCCGCGACCCGACCACCGAACAGACTGGCTACTGGCGCGATGTGGGTACCATCGACGCCTACTACGAAGCGAACATGGAATTGCTGTCAGTCACTCCCGAACTGAATCTGTACGATGAAACCTGGCCCATCTGGACATACCAGTCCCAGCTGCCGCCCGCCAAGTTTGTGTTCGACGATAATGATCGCCGGGGCATGGCCATTGATTCGCTGGTGTCCGGTGGGTGCATTGTGTCCGGCAGCGTGGTTCGCCGTTGCTTGCTGTCCAATAACGTACGCATCCACAGTTATGGCCAATTGGAAGACTCAGTAATTCTGCCCAATTCTTCCATAGGCCGACATTGCCGGCTGAGAAAAGTAGTGATAGATCAGCATTGTGAAATACCCGAAGGTATGACCATTGGTTACGATCACAAGAAAGACGCGGAACATTTTTACGTGTCACCCAAAGGAGTTGTGCTAGTCTCTCCTGACATGCTAAGGAATCTTGATTCCAGGTTACACAGAGTAGCCTGATTACTTCACAGGCAAGGGACGAAGAGGAAGGATCTCTTTTGGGGAGCGATCTTTTACACGAACGGCAATCCGGGGTGCTGATGCATGTCAGCTCGCTGCCCGGCCCCTATCAGGTAGGTATTCTTGACATCAATGCCTACCGGTTTGTGGACTTTTTACACCAGTGTCGATTCAAGGTATGGCAATTGTTGCCGCTCTGCCCTGTGGGTGCCGATCGCTCACCTTACAACAGCCCATCGGCTTTTGCCGGTAACCCCGAATTTATCAGCATCCATCAGTTATATCGGGATTTCTTTCAGAAAGACCACGTCAGCGAAGCTGTTCAGCCGCAGGAAAAGCAGGAGCAGCTTAAATCCGCCTTCATCGAGTTCAAGTCCGTACAAAATCAGGCACTGAAACAGGAATACCGGGACTTTCTGGAAACCCAGAAAGACTGGCTGGACGGCTACGCGCTTTTTACGCTGATCCGGGAACGATTTGACCAGCGCCACTGGAATGAATGGCCCGATGAGTTCCGCCGCAAAGATCCCCATACCTGTGAGCTGATTTCTGAAAAACACCGCGAGCACTTCGACTTTATTCAGTTTCAGCAGTTTGTGTTTTTCTATCAGTGGCAGCGACTGAAAAGCTACGCCAACAGTAAAGGCATTGCCGTTGTGGGCGATATCCCCATTTTCGTGTCGGATAACAGTTCCGACGTTTGGAGTGCCCAGGATGAATTCAAGCTGGACCAGCAAGGTAATGCCAAAGTGGTGGCTGGCGTTCCTCCCGATTACTTTTCGGCCACCGGGCAGCGTTGGGGCAACCCCATTTATCGTTGGGACACCATGAAAGCCAACGGCTTCAGATGGTGGCTGCAACGGATGTCTCACGCGCTGGAAATGTACGACATTGTGCGTATTGATCACTTTCGCGGTTTTGCTGCCTGCTGGGAAATACCCGTTGATGAACAAACCGCCATGAACGGCCAGTGGGTGGCAACACCCGGAAGGGATCTACTGCAGGCATTCCGCGATGAGCTGGGCACCCTGCCCATTATTGCCGAAGACCTGGGAATAATTACCGAAGATGTGGAAGCACTGCGTGATGACTTTGGTTTACCGGGTATGAAAATACTGCAGTTTGCTTTTGACAGTGACGCAATGAACCCTTACCTGCCCCACAACCATATCGAAAACTGTGTGCTTTACACCGGCACCCATGACAACGACACCACGCTGGGCTGGGCCAAGTCCATTCCCGGCAATGTCCGCGACAGAGTAAACCAGTACCTGGCCTGGCCCGGGGAGCAAATGCCCTGGCCCATGATAAAGTCTGCCCTGTCGTCAGTGGCGCGTTTAACCATTCTGCCGATGCAGGACGTGCTGGTGCTGGATTCACAGCATCGCATGAATACCCCCGGAACCACCGAAGGTAACTGGCAGTGGCGGTTTCAATGGCATCAGGTAAGCAGTGATCTGTGTACCTACCTGACCCGTTTAAATGAACTGTACCGGCGCGCCTGATTCATCCGGCTTGATCCCACAAACCTCTTTCATAACCACTTCATAAAGCCGGTTTCAAACCGCTGGCCCAGTAATTCGTGAAAGGGGTAAACCCGTATCATATAGCACTGCTTGCCTGACTCAGTCAGCGCCATGGACAGGGAATACAAGGCCCTGCCATCCGCCATCATTTCAACAAAATGAAGCGACGCACAATCATGCCGATGGAACTCACCTTCTGTCAGCACCCTTCCCATCAACATATCCACCGCCACATCTTCCGGATCCAGCCCGGCCAGATTAATGGCCAGCCTTACCTGAAAAGTCTGATCCCGGTAAATCTGGTGCATGGGCTCATCCAGCCGCTCGATAGTCACTTCCTTCCAGGCGTTTTTCACCTTCTGCTTCCAGGCAGCCAGACCTTTGGCTTTTTCGAAATGCTCGTCCAGCATCTGACGCCCCAGATCCGCCGCCGGCAGGTAGAAGTCATTCACATAATCCGACAGCATGCGTTGCGCATTAAACTGGGGAATTAACGAGGCCATGGCGTTTTTGCTTTTTTCAATCCAGCCCGCGGAATAACCCTGGCCATCCCGTTCGTAATAAAGGGGAATGGCTTCGTTTTCGAGCACATCCAGCAGTTCCCGGGCCTCCTCCTGGTCGCGGAATTCCGGGCTGTATTGCTCCCCGTGGGGAGTAATCGCCCAGCCGTTTTCGCCGTTGTAACCTTCATCCCACCAGCCATCCAGCACACTCAGGTTGAGTACGCCGTTAATACCGGCCTTCTGACCGGACGTACCACTGGCTTCCAGTGGAAAGGCCGGATTATTCAGCCACACATCCACACCGGTCACCAGTTTTCGTGCCAGCGCAATATCAAAGTTTTCCAGCAGAATAATCTTGCCCTGAAATTCCGGCATCAGCGAGTAGTGCCAGATTTTTCTTATTAAATCCTGCCCCGGCTGATCATGGGGATGAGCCTTGCCGGCAAAAATCAGCACCACGGGCTTATGCTCATCCCCCAAAATTCGCCTTACCCTTTCTATATCGGAAAATACCAGGGTAGCGCGTTTGTAAGTGGCAAAGCGGCGGGCAAAGCCAATGGTAAAAATATCCGTCAGCCGGGGGTTAAGAAACCGGGTCATACGTCGTATCTGGGACTCACTGAAACCATTGCGCCGGTACTGATCCACCGCCTTTTCGCAGACGGTTTCCAGCATTTTGGTTTTCAGAGATTTACGGATACTCCAGAAACTGTGATTGGGGATTTCCCTGATCTGGCGCCAGTACTTTTTGTTCAGCAATTCAAAACGCCAGCGACCACCAAAGGTCAGGTCAAAATGGTTGGCCCATTCACTGGCCAGAAAAGTGGGCACATGAACCCCGTTGGTGACATAACGAATCGGGTTTTCCGAAGGCTGAATATCCGGCCAGATATAGCGTTCCATTTCAGACGCCACGCCCCCGTGAATACGACTGACACCATTGTGGAAACGGGAGCCACGCAACGCCAGCGCGGTCATGTTAAAGCCATGGGGGTTAGCGGGGCTTATCCCCAGCTCCATAAAACGCTCAATATCAATCTTCAGTTCATGAACAAACTCTGAAAAATAGTGGCGAATCAGATCGTGAGAAAAAATATCGTGGCCCGCCGGTACCGGTGTGTGAGTGGTGAATACCGTATTGGCAGATATGAGTTCAAGGGCACTTTCAAAATCCAGCCCCTGCGCCACATATTCACGGCAACGCTCTATGATCTGAAACGCGGCATGCCCTTCATTGATGTGCCACACTGTAGGGCTTAGTCCCAGTTTGCGTTTTACCCGCACCCCGCCAATGCCCAGAATCATTTCCTGTAACAACCGGTTGGTGCTGTCGCCGCCATACAGCTGATAGGTAATGCGCCGGTCATCGTCGCTGTTGGTTTCAATATCGCTGTCCATCAGGTACAGGCGTATATGGCCCACGTCTGCCACCCACACCCGCAGGTAAATCTTTCTGCCCGGGACTTCAATGTGCACATGCACCTGTTCGCCGTGCTCATCCAGCACCTTGCTGATGGGTAAATCACTGAACTGTGAGGGCGTGTAAATGGCCAGCTGATTACCATGGCCATCGATCCGCTGATTGAAATAACCCTGCCGATACAGCATGCCCACGGCCACAAAGGGCAGCCCCATATCACTGGCTGCTTTACAATGATCACCAGCCAGTATGCCCAGGCCACCGGAATAAATCGGAAAACTTTCGTGCAACCCGAATTCCGCACAGGAATAGGAAACCAGCTCACCATTGCCTTTGACAAAATTCTTGATACCGGGATGTATCACACCTTTCAGGTAGCTGTCGTATGTGTTTATGACACGCTGAAAATCCTGCATGTAGACAGGATCTTTTGCCGCGGCTTCCAGCTTGCCCTGATCAATCTGGCGCAGAAAAAGTTTGGGGTTATGGTTGGTGTCATCCCACAAGGCACGATCCAGGCGAAAAAAAAGTCCGCGAACCTGTCGATCCCAGCTGTATATCAGGTTGTTAGCCAGTTCTTCAATTCGTGTCAGTTCTTCAGGAATTTTGGGCTGAACTTCAATGGAAAAGCGTGTACCTGGCATACCTTGGTTCCTTAATATCAGTCACTGCCGGTGGTGCAAATCAAGCGCTGGAAGCCGTCGGCAAACGGCGTCGCTGTCAGTCATTATAGAACCTTACCGGCTTGCTTCACCAGACAGGCTTTCAGTCTCTTGTTCAGTTTCTTTTTGTTCCGCTTCTGGCGAATTTTCGCCCAGGTATAAAGGGTACTGCTGGCGTAGCTTAATGAGTTGTTGCTGGTGCTGATCAGAAATCCTGCTCAGCCAGCCCGGGATCATGGTATGGAGCACGGCTGCACCAGCAGTAACGGAAGTTGCCTGCAGCAAGCCCAATGGCCCCAGGGGACGGCAACCAAAAAACTGGCTGATGCCGGGTGTTTGCACAATCCCCAGCAAGGCGGCCAACGAACCGACACTGGTGGCTATCACTGTTTTGGATCCTTTGGACATTTGCAACGTCTGTACCAGCTGTGAGCCCACCAGGGTCAGCATGGAAACCGTGTTGGCTCCCTGGCGGCCGCCCATTCGGGCAATAAGCCATGCCACTGTAGAAGCGCCCGTGGTAACCGCCGCGCGAATCTGAATATCCCTTACCAGGTCTTTGCCCAGCACTTCGTCGGGCTTTTGCTGTGCCAGGGCAACCAGCTCATCCCGGGAATTTCTGCGCAGGGCAACCGACAGCGCCGGCAAGGTATCCGTCAGTAAATTCACCAATAGCAGTTGCCGAGCGTTCAGGGGAGACGCCCCGCCGATCAGCCCGCCAAGCAACGAAAACCCGATTTCTCCCAGATTACCGCCCACCAGCAGGGACACCGAATCCTTGACCGAGGCCCACAGAGCCCTGCCCTCCAGCACTGCCGCGACAATGGTTTCAATACGCCCATCTACCACCAGCAGGTCTGACGCCGCCCGCGCTGACGAAGTGGCATTTTCTCCCAGTGCGATGCCGACATCTGCCAGCCGGATGGCCGGTGCATCATTGGAACCATCACCAGTCATGCCTACCACCCGCCGGGCAGACTGAAGCACGCCTACAATCCGCGCCTTCTGTGAGGGTGTAACCCGGGCGAACACCGACACAGAATTCATTAACCCCTGCAATTCATTATCTGACATGGCGTCAATCTGGGGCCCGGTCAGCACACCACGGTACTGGGGCAAGCCCAGTTGTTCAGCAATGGCAGATGCGGTTTTGGGGTGGTCACCGGTAATCATTTTTACATCCACACCAATACGGGTGAGCTTACCCACCGCTTCCCTGGCGGCCGGCCGCACCGCATCCGAAATGGCGATCATGCCGACAAACACCATTTTCTGAATATCGTCCGGTTTCAGGTTTTGCTTGTCTGACCTGACACGCCGCTCGGTGACTGCCAGTACCCGCAAACCTTTTTCGGCCAGTTCATGAGCATGGGCAGCCAGCCCGGATTTTTCTTTGGCAGAAATTTCTGCCACCTGGCCCTGATGCCACCAGTAGTCGCAGCGATCAATCAACACATCCGGCGCACCTTTCACCATGATGTGGCGTTGCCCGTCCAGCTGACCCAATACCGCATGGAAACTGTTTTCTGACTTGAACGGAATTTCAGTTACCCGTTGCCACTGGGCGCACAAGGCCATGCCGCCTACCTGAAACTCCCTGGCACCCTCAATAACGGCTCTGTCGGTCATATGGGGAATGCGGGCGTCATTGCCATCAGGTCCGGCCAGATAGGCCTTGGCCAATATGCTCTTGCCATCGTCGGGAATAGTCCCGGCCGAACTTTCCCAGGTATCTGTACCATTACTGATTAAACGGACCTTGAGTTTGCCTTCGGTCAGCGTGCCGGTTTTATCCGCGCACAATACATCCATGCGCCCCAGGGATTCTATGGCACGGGGATTTCTTACCAGCGCACCCAGCGTGCTCAACCGTTTGGCGGACCCCAGTTGTGCCATGGTGGCCAGCAACGGCAAACCTTCCGGAACCGCGGCCACGGCCAGGCTCACCCCGCTACTGATCACTTCTGCTGCAGGAAGATTCCGTGACAACCCCGATGCCATCAAGGCAATCCCGCTCAACGCCGCCACCGGTGCCGTGTATTCTGTCAGCTGATTCAGACGCACTTCCACGCCGGCCTGCGGCGTGGACAAGCCAATCACGGAACTCTTGTTGGCTTCCGTCTTCTTATCCAGTGCTACCACCACGGCACGGGCCCTGCCGGCCGCTATGGTGGTACCTTCAAAAATCATGGAATGCCGGTCTGCCACAGAAGAGGCATAACTGGGTTGCGTTTTTTTTCTTACCGGCAGCGATTCACCGGTCAGACTCGACTCATCCAGCTCCAGATCCCAGGCATCTATCAAGCGACAGTCACCGGGCACCACTTCACCCGCTTCCAGTTCAATCACATCCCCTTCCACCAGGGAAAGTTGCTCGCGGTGTTCGCAGCTCCCCTCGCGAATCACGCGTACTTTTGGTCTTTCATTGTCATCCAGCTGATGCAGTGCTTGTTCTGTCTGGTAGCGTTGCGTTGCGCCAATGGCACCATTCAACAACACAACGGCACCAATCATCAGGGAATCCATCACGGCACCTGTCACTGCGGATAACCCCGCCCCCGCCGCCAGTATCGGTGCCAGCGGGTTAGCCAGTTCATCCACCAGCATTCGGGCAAACTGTTCTACCGGCGGCTGCACCACCGGCACGTCCCGGTGGTAACGGGGTTCAATCTGGTCCGGTTGCAATCCGGATTCACCGGACTCCAGTTTTTGCAACACCGTCGCCACCGGCATGGCGTGCCAGGGTGTGGGATCCCGGTCGGCGTGGCTGGGATAAGCGGGCATCTGGGCGACCAGCCGCATACCATTGACCATGGCAGCCAGGCTCACCAGGTTGGAGGCAAACTTGATACGTTTGATTGTGCGTGGCTGAAGATTGGTAATAGACAAAATCAGCCCACTGAAAGCATCGATTTTTGACAGCTCAACACAATGACCGGCGTTTTTTCTGGCAGCAAAAATACTTTCCAGTAACAGCCAGGAAGTGGACATGCCCTCTGCCGAGATCAAATCAGCACCCCAGGGAGGAGTATCGGAACGGTAGCTGTCCACCAGGCCCAGCCCGATATCACTAACGGAAAACGCTTCACAATAACCTTCAGCGATAACGGCCACACCAAAACCCCGCTCCTTGAGGATGGTAATTTCCTTCAGCGCATTATCTTTGCTGATACAAAAATCCGGTGATGCCCAGGCAAAATATTCCTCATTGTGATCCAGCACCGCCAACTTCAATCTTGCATCGGCAACCCGCTTTACCAGTATTTCGGCTGCCGTTTCCAGCACTGCCTGAATGCCCACAATGGCAATGGGGCTGCATTGGCCGCTGCGCTCCTTCACCAGCGCAAATTGCATTTTGTTCACGTCTTCCAGTTGTTCTTTTAACAGGGACTGAAGATCCTCCGGTAACTGGTCAAAGCCCGTTATTTCCAGTGTGTGATCTTTGCTTTCCTGATTCGTAAAAGGTGTGCGTTCATTAAAGAGCGACTCAATCAGCCCGGAAACCCGGCCGATTGGCATATCCACAAGCCGGTGGATATAGCTGATAACCCCCTGCTTGGCCCGCAACAGATTGCCTTCAATCACAACACAATTGATTTTATCGAGGTTTTCCAGTGCGTAAGGATTAAGTACCAGTACACCGGACGCCAGAAATTGCCTGGCAAGTGCACACACAAAGGCATCGCGCCCCATCATGGCGGGCTTGGGCACGGTGGAAAACAACGACGCCGCAGCCTGTTCCAGATTATGGGATGTCACCAATCCATAACCCATGGCCCCCAGTGACATTTGCGTGGCCATATCCGAGTAGTGCTCAATGGGTCCTTTGAGTTCGCAAAACTCATTGGGTGGGCGCAGAAAATTCCAGGAATCAATGTGATGCTCCGGATTAGCGCATAATACCGGCTCCCATTCCTCCCACTTGAGATAGCGGGCCTGATCCAGTTTCAGCTTGTGATAGCGTTGCAGTATGTCAATTGCAGAGCCCGACCAGCCATTAAGCGCTGCTTCACTGAAGGTACTGAACAGACTGAGCATCAAATCGGTGTTGCCGACACCGATGCTCTTTTCCATGGGATCGCGCAATACCGGCAAATTCTGTAATGCCGTGATCCCGGCAGAAATATCAATGGCACTGACCTGGAACCGGCCGGAAACAAACCGGGGCGTGGCAACACTCAACGTAAACCCGGTGAGCATACCCATGGCATCAGCTGCCATTTCAATTTTTGAACGTACCACCGGTTCAGGATCACCGGGAAACGATGAAGGACTGAGAAAGCGTTTTTCATAGAGGTTGCTTTCGATTTCGATGGCGCAGATGATTGCATCAATCTCATCGCAACTGATTACCAGACTGTCGTGGCTCACAATGACGCGGCGCAATGCCGTATTCACCCGGGCCCAATGCACCCCATTGCGCCGTTGCAGATCCCAGCGGATATAGCGGGAAAAGGCCTCTGCTTCCCGGGCGTCAATGTCACGAATTTCAAAATAGGATCTGCTGCCTTTTTGCCAAAGACGCCGTCTGTTATGAAATACCAACTCAGATAGCCGGTTTAATATCGACATAAAGATCCTCGTCTAGTGAACGCCGTTCCCATAGGAAATCAGCAGGTAAAGCAGTATCGCCACAATTGCCACCATGACCCCGGTATCCAGCAGATCAAAGGTGTGATCCTTTTCCAGAAGCGCGGTAAGGGTATAAAAGGTCGGGAACAGAAAAATAAACAACAGAATGGATGAGGTATTAAAGCCCAGCGAGGCATGGCTGGTAGCTACCGCGCCATGCAACCAACCATGGCTCACCCACAACAAAAGCGTGATGGGCAAAATCAGAAAGAGTACTTGGGTCATTCCCCCGAACGCGTTAGCCAGCGCGATTCCGTACTGCTTTTCCCGGTGTGCGTTCCAGAGAATAACGTATTCACTCATTCCCCCGAACCCCGCAAGAATAAAGGCGGCAATATAGGGGTCAAGCTTCAGCTTGCTGGTGGTCAGCTCTGCAAAATCATGGACACTACTCCCCCCGAGAACCGAGCCCACCAGCCCTGCCAGGAAGAGCATGACAATGGCAAACCAGCTATTGTTGTCGCGGAATCTTTTTATCTCGAACCGGTCAAGCCAGCGCTTGAGTTTTTCCACCGGCGGATGCGGCTCTTCAGGTACGCCATTCTGACGGGAGTAATAGACTGTCAGCCGGTACATATAAAGCACAAAAAGACCCAGCAATACCAACGCCAGAAACACCATATCCATCTGGCTGAATCCCTGCACTGCGGGCTCCGTTATGCGCAGGCCCAGCATCATGCTGCCCACCACAATACCCAGCGCGCCGCCAGCCACCAGGATCTGTGTACCTATCTCCGTTATGGCCGGTGGCATCAGGTACTTGCCTTTGACATCTTTGGGCAAAAAGAACGAATAACAACTGAAAACCATGGCGTTGTTATAAATCGTTATCATCACCATAAGAAACGCCAGATAAGGATCCACCGCTACCAGAAAAGCCACCACCACGAGCTCGGGCAGTGTGGAAAGAATTTCCGCCCAGGTGGCAGCAACGTAGGGATCCCAGTAGAACTTTGCTGACAGGCCTTCAATCGCCAGGAGGAGCGAATGGCAGGCTACCTGGATCAACGCCAGGCCAATGAAAACATCAAGAAAAGCCGTAATCCACAGATTCAGTTCCAGATCAGACGCTCTGGCTACGGCACAAAGCAGCCAGAGGCCACCCCACAAAAACACCTTGCGATAAACCAGTACCGCCAGCCGCGGCGCGGTATGGCACACCAGCTCACTGTGTTCAGAAACGGAGTCTTCTTTAATCAGTTCCACAAGATGCTCGCAGCCTTGTATACGAAAAGCCTGACAGAACACCGATTATCGCAAACCCTTGGACAAGAAACTGTTTCAGAAATATGACAAGTTATTGTCTATTGATAGGCGTCAACAAAAAGAGGGGCCTGCGCCCCTCTTTTTAAAATTATCGGATCAAATGGACCCTGCGGTTCACTTTTTATTGATATTGAGGTTGTACACATCCAGGCGCCGGTCACGCAGGTTGGTCACGGTACCTTCACTGTTCAGGCGTTTCAGCTTTTCCAGATCCACATCAGCAAACAGCATCATCTCGGTATTGGCGGTGGCCTCGGCGATGATGGAATCGTGGGGAAAATACACGTCCGATGGAGAAAACACAGCCGACTGGGCATACTGAATATCCACGTTATCCACCCGTGGCAAGTTACCCACACTTCCGGCAATGGCCACATAGCACTCGTTTTCAATAGCCCGGGCCTGCGAACAGAGCCGCACGCGCATGTAACCGTTTTTGGTATCGGTCCAGAAGGGTACAAAAAGTATCTGAACATCATGCTGCGCCATGATACGGCCCAGTTCGGGAAACTCCGAATCATAGCAAATCAGAATACCCACCCGGCCTGAATCGGTTTCAAATACATTGACGGTATCGCCGCCATCGATTACCCAGTCCCGCTTTTCATGGGGTGTCACGTGGATCTTGTATTGCTGTTCGATACGGCCATCCCGGTGCAGCAAGTAAGCCACGTTATAAAGCCGGTTGCCTTCCAGCACCGGCATACTGCCGGCCACAATATTGATATTGTAGGTAACTGCCACATGGGAAAAATGATGCACAATGGATTCGGTAAAACTGGAGAGAAACCGGATGTCGTCCACCGAGTTTTCATGGCGGGACAGCCCCATTAACGGCGCGCTGAAAAACTCCGGAAACAGGGCAAAATCCGACTGGTAATCTGACAGGGATTCGATAAAGAATTCCGCCTGCTTGAGCAGGTCTTCCAGGGAGTGGACTTCGCGCATCAGCCACTGGACGATACCAATACGGACGATGGTTTTGTCGCTTTCATGAATGGAGCTGGGTTTGTCCTCATAAAAGATGTTATCCCACTCCAGCAGGGTGGCATAACCCTGGGACTTCTCGTCTTCCGGAAGGTAACGGCTGAGCAAACGTTTTACGTCAAAGTCATTGGACAGCTGAAACGACAGGATAGGATCGTAGATTTCCTTGCGCTTTACCTTGTCGATATATTCAGTCACCGACAACTTGTCCGCATGCTTCTTGTACCCGGGGATACGACCACCGGCCATAATAGCCTTCAGATTCAGGGCTCGGCACAGATCCTTGCGGGCATCGTATAGGCGGCGTCCCAGGCGATAACCGCGATAATCCGGATGCACAAACACATCCAGGCCATACAGGGCATCGCCATCACTGTTGTGCCGGGGAAGCTGCTTTTCACTGACAATATCGTCGTATTTGTGATGCGAGGAATAGCTGTTGTAATCCACCTTAATGGTCAGCGCAGCAGCTACCAGCTTGCCATTGTCTTCAATACAGATCTGACCATCGGGGAAAGCGTTAACCAGCGCCTGTATGGTGACTTTGGGCCAGGCACCGCCAATATCCGGATAGACAATGTCCATCAGATCGGCCAGCTGCTTGTAGTCGTCCGGGGTTATTACCCGGAGAGACAGTAAGGTATCTTTTTTCTCGGTCATAAATCCGCTTTATTGCAAAGAGAATTGTTTAAGAGCAGGAATTCAGTCCCACTCGTCACCGTAGTAATGAGTCAGCTCCTCATCACGTTTGATATCCCGTAGCGCCACCACCGTCAGGTCATCATAATAGGCAACGTTGGGGCTGGCACTGTGATTAATGTACTTGAAATCACAAGTTACCTTGAACATAGCATACTTGTTCTTGCGCTTTTCCACCCAGAGCACATGGGGGCCGTCTTCTTTGGTTTTTTTACAGGTCAACACACCTAAAAGGTCGCCTTCCCTGATCTTCTTTGCCGCAAACAGGCCTTTACCGTGAATCTTGCTTTCGCCCACATACACTTTATCAGTGATGGATTTTGCCATCGGCGGATGTCCTTAAGTTGTAGAGTATTATTGCTCAATTAACTGAACTTTGATCTGATCAATAAAGATCTCGATATCATCTTCGTCGGTTTTATTGTAAAAGCCGAAGAATAGCCAGAGCTCTTTATCTTCGTTTGCAGTCTGCTCAACGTATCCGCCGTCTCTGATACCAAAATATATATCAGGAACCGCCACATTGCCTGAAGGATTTTCACATCCTTTCTTTATGAACTCCTCGAATTCATCCTCAGGTTCTCCTATCGCATCACTAAGCACTTGTTTCTGAACTTTTAAGGAGGATAGTGAAGATTGGTCCATCACGTTGTCGAAGAAGGGGCCATTTACTGCATAGTCCTTATCTGCGTCCAGGCTATCTTTAAGAAACTGCTCTTGAGACTCAGACACAAAACTTTCCAGCTCAAGCTCAATAACATTATCGATTTCACGGGTATCGACTTCGTCGTGTGCAGCACCCACAATGAAACTGAGATTATCAAGTATCAGCACCTTGTCATCATCGCGTGTTTCGTCGCCACTTTCATTTAGCTTCTTGTCAATATCATTGCAGGTGTCGTCGGAAAACTTGATGCCATACCTGACTTCGTAGCCCACTTTATAGGTTTTACCCCTTTCTATTTCGAAATCGTCTCCGTCCCGAATCTTTCGTTGCAAAAAGCCGAGGCTGTACCGGTTGTTTTCTTCCTGCTCATTGCTCGCATCATTATCGAGACACAGCTTCAGGCTACTTTTTAACCCGTTATTGCCTGAGGGGAGCTGATTTAACAGCGCGCCTGAAGAGCTTGACGTCGTATCCCAGCAAAGAACTTTCTCAGCGCCGTCGCCCTCTTCGTTATCCCGCTCGTCGTAGAAGGCATAATTTTCTTCCCAACCGTCACTGCCACCGCTTTCAAAATCATAAACCTTGAAATTATCCTCCGGCACATTAATCGTCAGCGACTGCTTGGATGTGATCGGCATACCCAGCACAAAGGTACTCACCCGCAGCTGGAAATCCTTGGTTTCATCCACCACCACTTCCCCGGTTCCTTCCGGCTCAACTTCGCCAAGATCGGTAATGGTCACCTTGGATGAACTGGTGCCTTTGGCAAACTCAACTTCCCATTCCAGGGTAACGGTTTCCCCGGGCGCGGCGGTGGTTGAATTGGATTTGAACTCGATGGTAGGGCGGCACCCGGCTATAAACACCATGAATCCCATCATGGCCAGTGTGCCCGCAAATTTTCTTGTCATTTTCATGATTTATCGCAATCCCGTGCTCTGTGAACTTCAGTATATTTTCGTTATTCTACTAGAGTTTAGCGAATTTACTATGAGGAATTTGGATGATTAGTGAACAAGAGCTCATTCAACGAAAAGAAGAGCTGAGCCAGCGCCGCAACGAGCTACTTAACCGTCTGGAAGCCATTAAAAAGGATTTTGGACAGGGACTGGATGCCGACTGGGAAGAACAGGCCACCCAGCTGGAAAACGCCGAGGTCCTTGAAGAGATTTCCCGGGTGACTGCCGAGGAGCTTAACAAGGTCCAGGTTGCCATCGAACGCCTGGAAAAAGCCATCGAGCAAGCTCACAAAAAGTGACCCAAAACAGCGCATTCGATAGTTTGATCTATAATTAATCAACACCGATCAAACACCAAAAGGCCCGAATGCGCTGAATTATGACGCTCAGACACAAGGTAATTGCCCTCACAGGGCTAATTCATTTTGCTTTAGCCGCCCTACTTGCCTCTTCCAGCGCCTTCGCTTTAGAACAGATATCTATTGATTCCCAGGAATTCAGAATCAAACTCAATAAACAGGTTCGCTATCTGGAGGACCCGGAAGGCACCCTTTCCCCGGAAACCGCCCTGGAAAAATTCAATGCTGACGAGTTCCGGCAACACCAGGGAAGCAGCCTGCAATTCGGGTACACACAAAGTGTCTACTGGGTAGGCTTTCGCCTGCAGAACCAGCTTCCGGGCAGCCACAAACATTTACTTGAAGTACGCTACCCACCCCTCGACCATATCAGTGTTTACCTGATTAAAGACAACCAGACGATTGCCGAATACACCGGCGGCGATCGAATCCCTTTCCATGACCGTCATTATGAAACACGCTTTCACCTGTTTCCGCTCAAGCTGACGGAGCCCGGCGAGTACCAGGTGCTGATGCGCTTCGATACCGACAGCAGCTACTCCCTGCCGCTGATACTCAGCTCCGACACCACCTATATAGAAACCGATCACTATGAGCAGGTGATCATGGGCATTTATTACGGTATTTGTGTCGGCCTGTTTGCCTACAACCTGTTTCTGTTTTTTACCATTCGCGAAAAGATTTATCTTAAATACATCGCCTATGTGTTTTGTCATGGTTTGTTCATGGCGTCACTGGATGGATTACTGTATCAGTTCTGGCCCGACAGCCCTGACTGGGAAAGCCGGTTTATTTATGTCTGCGCCTGGTCAACCGGCGTGTTCCTTATCTGGTTCTGCGATGACTTCCTGCATCTGAAAGAACACATGCCCCTGGCCCATAAAATTTCCCTGACCACCCAGACGGCCTTTATCATTGGCATATTCTTCGTTTTCTTTCTGCCCATTTCCTTCGCCACCAAAATCAATTCTCCACTGGTACTACTCTCAGTGGTATTGATGTTTGCCTTTACCATCCGCCGTTATCAGCAGGGTTATAAGGATGCCGGGTATTTTCTGGTAGGCATGGGCAGTTTCCTGATAGGCGCAGCATCTGTGGCCACCGGTTCCCTGAATCTCTTCGGGCAATATGACTTATCGCCGGTGCTGCTGAAGCTGGGCTCAGCCATCGAAATGTTCTGTTTTTCCATCGGGCTTGGCAATCGGATCAATACACTTAAATCCCAGCAGGCCAGCGCCCAGCACGAAGCGGAACTGGCCCGCGCCGAAGCCAAGGCCCGCCAGCAATATACCCGGGACCTGGAGAACATAAACCAGCAACTGGAAGTTGCCATGCAGGCCCGCAGTGATTTTCTGGCCAATATGAGCCATGAAATCCGCACGCCCATGAACGGCGTGCTGGGCATGCTGGAACTGGTGCGGGACACCAGCCTGAGCAAGGAACAGGAAAACTACGTCAATGTGGCCAGCCGGTCCGGCACTACCCTGCTCGCCCTGATTAACGACATACTGGACCTTTCCAAAATCGAAGCCGGCAAGCTGGATCTTGAAAAGATTGATTTTAATCTTTGCCAGGTGATTCACGATTTGCAGAGCCTGTTCAACGTGCAACTGGACGACAAGAATCTGTATTTTAAAAGTGAATGCCAACCGGATCTGAATCACTGGGCCCGGGGTGATCGCACCCGCGTATGGCAGATACTGACCAACCTGATTGGCAACGCCATCAAATTCACCAGGGAAGGTGGTATTACGGTTCGTCTGTTTTCAGAAGGCGGGAAATACTGCATCAGCGTCACGGATACCGGCGTCGGCATACCGGAAGAAGCGCAGAAAAAAATCTTTGAAAGCTTTACCCAGGCAGACAGTTCCACCACCCGAAAGTTCGGTGGCACAGGGCTTGGTTTAACCATATCCCGGCGCCTGGCAAACCTTATGAACGGTGATATCCAGGTACAATCAACACCGGGCAAAGGTTCCACCTTTACAGTGATGCTGGATCTGGAAGAAGGCACTGAACCTGCAAAAGAGCAGACCGTCAGCGACGAAGGCGTGGTACAGGACAGCTGCTACGGCCTGGAAATACTGCTGGCCGAGGACAATATCGTTAACCAGCAGGTAGCCAATGGCCTGTTCAAAAAACTGGGCGTTAAAATCAATATTGCCTGCGATGGCGTTGAAGCCGTTCACAAAGCCAGCGAGCGCCAATACGATCTGATTTTTATGGATGTACAGATGCCCAATCTGGATGGTTTTGGCGCTACCAAGGCCATTAAAACCAACCAGAATCCCAACCAGACCACACCCATCATCGCCATGACAGCCAACGCCATGCAAGGTGACCGGGAACAATGCATCGCGGCCGGCATGGATGATTACCTCGCCAAACCAATTCAAAAAGAGCGTTTACGGGAAATGTTGTTACGCTGGAAAAAACTGAAAGCCACAGCCTGACTGAAGATTGCCTGAAAAAAGCAGAAGCTTCAGCCAGTACCGGTTTTATTCTGATTATGTGGTTTGGGATCCAGCAAACGCGGTGTTTCAATGCCATATCCCTGCGCATAATCCACACCGATTTCACGCAGCAATGCCATGGTTTCCTCGTTTTCCACGTATTCGGCAATAGTCTTGCGATTCATCACATGGCCTACTTCGTTGATGGATTTCACCATAGCCAGATCGATAGGATCATCGGCAATTTTACTGACAAAGCTGCCATCAATTTTCAGAAAATCCACCGGTAGTGTTTTTAGATACCCGTAAGAGGAAAAACCGGTACCAAAGTCATCCAGGGAAAACATACAACCCATACGCTTGAAGCGTTCAATAAACCGCAGCGTATTGGTCATATTGTTAATGGCCATAGTCTCGGTGATTTCAAAACAGATTTTCTGACCAGGCACGTGGTAGCGATCAAAACATTCATCCACGTAATTCATAAAGCCTTCGTCACCGATGGAGTGCCCGGACAGGTTGATGGAAAACAACGACACCCCTTTGGTGCGATGCAGGTTGATCTCGATCCACTGAAAGGCATGCTTCACAACCCAGCGATCAATCTCCGGCATCAGATTATAACGCTCCGCAGCCGGAATAAAATCGCCGGGAGCGATCAGTGAACCATCATCATCGAGCATCCTGATCAGCAATTCATAATGCAGATCCACCTCTTCGGCAGATTGCTGCGTCGGACAAATCTTCTGGTAACTCAGCACAAAGCGGCCGTTTTCCAGGGCATGGTTGATTTTACTGAACCAGCGCAGCTCGTCCTGTTTTCTGGCCAGGGTTTCCTGTTCTTCATCGTAAATCTGAACCCGGTTGGAACCGTTATCCTTGGCCACCTGCACTACCGAGCCCGCATCCACCAGCAGTTTATCGACCGATTCAACGCTTTGATCCACCAGCACTACACCAATGGATGCCCCGATCTTGAACACTTTGCCGTCATAGGTGAAACGATAGGATTTAACTTTTTTCAGCAAACTGTGGGCAATTCGTGCAGCTGCATCCGCACCGCAGTTTTCGAGCAAAATACCGAATTCATCCCCGCCGATTCTGGCTACCACATCATCTGCACGCACCAGACTGCTGGTCATATTTGCGACTTCCGCCAGCAGCATATCACCGGCCGTATGACCACAGCTGTCGTTTACCACATGAAACTGGTCCAGATCCACCAACAACAAGGCGTGAAAGCCTTCTGAAGTTTTCGCCTGCTTGATGCTCGCTGCCAAACGGGCGCGAAACGCCTGCCGGTTTAAAAGTTTGGTGATGGGATCCAGGTTTTTATGCTGTTTGATTTGCTCCAGCAGCTGCCTGGACTCGGACACATCATGGAAAATCACAATAAAGCCGCTGATCACCTCATCACTGACAATAGGCGTTAACGTAAAGCGTATCCAGAATTCCTCACCCGCCTTGTTGATCAGCAGACTTGCCGCATCTGATTCAAAGGCAGAGGTATTGTCACGGCAGTTTTCTATTAATTGCTGAACCGAATCAAAACGCTCGCAGTCCGGTGTGAACACCTCATCCACTGAACGCTGAAAATAGTCCGCATCCCAACCGGTAATGCGCTTTGCCGTGGGGTTAAGGCTGATCACATTACCCCGCTGATCGGTGGTGATCACGCCTTCGCGAATGCTGTTCAACGCCAGCATGGAACGGCTGCGTTCTTCAGCATTGGATTCTTCATCGGATTGCAGATGCTCTGTGATCCGTTTCTGCTTGGTAATATCCCAATAGGACACCAGCATTTTGGTTTCTTTGGCATCAAGATCAGAATACAGAGACATGTGCATCTGCACATCTCGCAGGCCGCCATCGAAACGACGGATTTTTATATTCTCATGGATATCGTTTTTGCCCTGAGCCAGCGCCAGCAATAGATTGATGATTTCAGGATAGCATTCGGTGGGAATTATCTTTTCAAGCGCACTCAGGTATTCGGGATTGTGTTCTGCATCTACCGCTTCGCGAAAGGCACTATTGCAATCCAGCACCGACACACTTGCCAGTGCGCGCTTCACTTCTTCTGGGTTTTTAAGGAGGTATTCCTTGATTTCGATGGGGTTGGAAGTTTGCCCCAGGCCATCCAGAAAGGCTTTTACCGATGTCCAGTCCTCGATACGCATGGGCGTGAGAGACAGGGAAAAAATTCTGACAAACTGTTCCTCTCTGCGGGCGACGGCCTGCTTTTTTTCTTCCGCGTTTCGGGATTCCTGAATAAGCAAAGACACCGCTTTTTCCAGCGATGAACTGTCACCACCGGACAACCGCAAGCGCTGCTGCAGTGTCTCCCAGAGTTCGTCCGACAAAAAAACACCATTACCGCCATCGGGTAACGCGATTTGAACCGGTTCACCAGCTTGTGAAGACACCAGTTGTTCTAGTTGTTCAATGGTGCTGATTTTGCGCCGCTGCATTCATTCCGCCAGGACCAAGTGACATAGTGGCTTTACCTGCATGACCTTTATGGCGCCCTGCGGCACCTGATAAAGGCATAAAAGCCATTGATGTCAGTAATATGCGAACTTGGCCGTACTACTCAATCGGCTTAACTAAAGTTTAGATCAAGGGGGTCTAAATGCTGATTAAATTACAAAAATATACAGTTTGTTTTACTTAGCTGGTTAGTTTTCCAGGCTGAAGTCAATAACATTCTGCCCGGCGCTGCCAACCGGCTTACCCAAACTGATCTTTCCGGCACCCACCATGGTCCACTCACGGTGGTGCAGGCGCATATCCAGGCCGTCGTGGGCGCGTTTGCCCGGTGGGGTGGTGATATAGGTACCATTGGTGCTGTGATCGATAATAACGAACTCACCCAGGCGGGCTTCGATGCGCAAATGGGACCGGGATGCCGTGTCTATGGGTAACACCAGATTGCAGTGTTCGCCCCGGCCAATGACAAAAGGGGTGTTTCTGTCGGAAAGCTGGAGTTTTTTTGTGCCGTGAATCAGGGTGAGAATGCCGGTTTGCGGTTTGCGCTCCGGCACCTTGGTGGGAATAAAGATACTGGTGGCGTCATCTTCATTCCATACCACCTCCACCACATCCAGGGCTTCACTCTTCCCTTTAACCTTCATTTCGCTGAATGGCCGGCATTTTTCCGCCAGCATCTTTTCCACATCGCTGACAGAACCATGGGTGGTAATGATCTGGCCGCCCTGTGCCAGTGACGCCATACGTGCCGCCGTATTCACCGTATCCCCGTAGGGGTGCCCCTTATCGAGCTGGACATCGCCGCGATAAAAGCCAATCCGCACAAAAATACTGTGACCGTGAGACGTGGTGGTGGAAGAAAAGTAGTGCTGGATTTCACAGGCACATTCGATCGCGGCATCGCTGTCGCCAAAATAGGCCATGACTTCATCGCCTATGATTTCGACGACAACCCCACCGAAGGATTTCACTTTCTGGGAAATGGAACGCAGACTTTCAACCACACATTCGTGGGCCACCACATCACCCAGCTGCTCATATAGCCGCGTACTGCCTGCAATATCGGCAAAAAAGATCACCAGGTTTTTGGGTATTTGCGCCATATTCTGGAAGAGAGCCTTTGGAATTTTCCAGAAGTATAGACCGAATTTTTGGTCTGTACTTCATTCACTTCTTAATTAATTGCTTGTTTTCTCTATAAAAAGCCTCAAAAAGCAAAAAGGGGCGTTAAGCCCCTTTTCACTGAATCCACACTGGATTATTTCTCGACCTGTTCGCCGGCCAGATAAAACCAGGTATCCAATACCGAGTCCGGATTCAGGGAAACGCTGTCGATCCCCTTCTCCATCAGCCACTTGGCCAGATCCGGATGATCGGAAGGTCCCTGCCCGCAGATACCCACATACTTGTCGGCTGCGCGACAGGCATCTATGGCTTTTGCCAGCAAAGCTTTTACGGCAGGGTCACGCTCATCAAACAGATGAGACACGATACCTGAGTCACGATCCAGCCCCAGGGTCAGTTGGGTAAGGTCGTTGGAACCAATGGAGAAGCCGTCGAAATGCTGCAGAAAATCTTCTGCCAGCAGCGCATTGGTGGGCAGCTCGCACATCATGATCACACGCAGGCCGTTCTCGCCACGCTTGAGGCCATTGTCATCCAGAAGTTTGATAACCTGTTCCGCTTCACCCACGGTGCGCACAAACGGCACCATGATTTCCACATTGTCCAGGGCCATCTCCTCGCGCACTTTCTTGAGTGCCCGGCATTCCAGCTCAAAGCAGTCACGGAAGCCGTCAGAGATATAGCGGGACGCCCCGCGGAAGCCCAGCATGGGGTTCTCTTCTTCCGGTTCGTAAAGCTTGCCGCCAATCAGGTTGGCGTACTCATTGGATTTGAAATCAGACAAGCGCACGATCACTTTCTTGGGATAGAAAGATGCGGCCAGGGTGGCGATACCTTCCACCAGTTTTTCGATATAGAAGTCCACCGGGCCTGCATAACCTGCGGTACGACGCTCAACCGCCTGCTTGATATCTTTAGGCAGACTGTCAAAGTTGAGCAGCGCCTTGGGGTGAACCCCGATCATGCGGTTGATAATAAATTCCAGACGGGCAAGGCCGATACCTTCATTGGGCAGGGACTGGAAGTCGAAAGCCCGGTCCGGGTTACCCACATTCATCATGACTTTAAACGGCAGGCCCGGCATGGAATCAATGCTGTTACGCTGCACATCAAAGCCCAGGGCACCGTCGTAAACCATACCGGTGTCACCTTCGGCACAGGATACGGTGACTTCACGACCCTCTTCCACCAGATCAGTAGCATCGCCACAACCCACTACCGCAGGAATACCCAGTTCGCGGGCAATAATCGCCGCGTGACAGGTGCGGCCACCACGGTTGGTGACAATGGCAGACGCCCGCTTCATGATGGGCTCCCAATCGGGGTCCGTCATATCTGTCACCAGCACATCGCCGGGCTGCACCTTATCCATTTCCCGCAGATTCATGACCAGCTTGGCAGGTCCACTGCCAATTTTGTGGCCGATGCTGCGGCCTTCCACAATCACCTTGCCTTTCTCTTTTAACAGGTAACGCTCCATCACGTTACTCTGGCGGCTTTTTACGGTTTCAGGACGGGCCTGCACAATATAGAGTTTGCCGTCGTCACCATCACGGGCCCATTCCACGTCCACCGGGTGGCCGTAATGTTTTTCGATAATGACGCACTGTTTTGCCAGTTCTGCCACTTCTTCATCGTTAATGGAAAACCGGCTGCGATCTTCTTTTTCCACATCCACAGTCTCTACGGACTTGCCGGGTTCCGCTGTGGCACCGTAAATCATCTTGATGGCTTTGGAGCCCAGGTTGCGGCGCAGTACGGCAGGTTTGCCGGCAGCCAGAGTCGGCTTGTGCACATAGAATTCGTCGGGGTTTACAGCACCCTGAACAACGGTCTCACCCAGGCCATAGGATGCTGTGATAAAGACCACATCACGGAAACCGGATTCGGTATCCAGGGAAAACATCACGCCGGAAGCACCGGTTTCGGAACGCACCATACGCTGAATACCGGCAGACAGGGCCACCTTGCTGTGTTCAAAACCCTGGTGCACCCGATAAGCGATGGCGCGGTCGTTAAACAGTGATGCAAACACCTCATGTATGGCATGAAGAGTTTCTTTTAAACCTTTGATATTCAGGAATGTTTCCTGCTGACCTGCGAAGGAGGCATCGGGAAGATCCTCAGCGGTAGCAGAAGAGCGCACAGCCACGGCAATTTCGCCGTCGCCCTGCATTTTTTGATAGGCTTCTGTGATGGCATCCTGGAGAGGTTTCTGGAAAGGTGTGTCCAGAACCCAGCCGCGGATTTTTTCACCGGTGGCTGCCAGTGCATTTACGTCGTTAACATCCAATTCGTCCAGCGCTTTATGGATTTTTGCGTCCAGACCGCTTTGTTCCAGAAACTCGCGATACGCATGTGCGGTAGTGGCGAAACCGCCAGGAACAGACACCCCCGCATCGGCCAGATTACTGATCATTTCACCGAGTGATGCGTTTTTTCCGCCTACCCGTTCAACATCATCTTTACCCAGGTTCTCAAACCAAACGACGTATTCTTTCAAGGCTGATCTCCCTACCTTGCTATGGTTGGATGTTAAGCGCACTTATGATGCACTGCCATTTTGGGGTTTGTCACCCCGTTTTAAAGGTGCGGGTACTGGTATTACCGACACCGTTAGAATTGTAGCCCGAGATTCTACTAAAATTGCCAAGAAAATACTCGTGATAATTCATTTTTCACGTTAAATTAATGGCTTACAGCTGCCACAGGAACGAGAACCTCATGTCCACGATGAAGCGAACCGCATTTTTTATTTCCGATGGCACCGGGATCACTTCTGAAACCCTAGGCCGCAGCCTGCTGGCGCAGTTTAACCGAATAGAATTCGAACAGATCACTATCCCTTACGTAGACAACGCTGATCTGGCCCGGGAGGTCGTGGCAAAAATCAACAAACAGGCGGAATCCGACGGCATTGAGCCAGTGATTTTTGACACCATTGTCGACTCCTCGATCCGCGAAATTATCGCCAAAAGCAAAGGCATTCTGATCGACGTTTTCGGCTCCTTTCTGCACCCTCTGGAACAGGCACTTGGCGTCAGTTCCTCGTATTCTGTGGGCAAATTCCATTCCATTGTTAACGATCAAAGTTACAAGATTCGTATTGATGCCGTGCACTTTGCCCTGGATAACGACGATGGCGCCCGCACCCGCCACTACGATCAGGCAGATGTGATTCTGATTGGTGTTTCCCGTTCCGGTAAAACGCCCACCTGCCTGTATCTGGCAATGCAGTTTGGTATCAAGGCCGCCAATTACCCCCTGACTGAGGATGATCTGGACGATATCCGGCTGCCCAAAGTGCTGCAGAACCATCGTCATAAACTGTTTGGCCTAAGCATAGAACCGGAGCGCCTGTCAGCGATTCGTGAAGAACGCAAATCCAACAGCAAATACGCGTCTATCAATCAATGCACCCAGGAAGTCCGTGGTGCAGAAGCCCTGTACAACCGTTTTGGTATTCCATTTATTAACAGTACCCATGCGTCAATCGAGGAAATCTCAACAAAAATAATCTCGGGTGCAGGACTGCGTCGTCGCCTCAACTCGTGATTTGCTATGTCAGTCAGTGTTGCTGAAGTTCCCTATCAGCCGGATTCTGCGGTACTTTTCCAGGCGATAGCCCGGGAAGACTGGCCCGTGTGGCTGGATAGCGGCAGCCATTTTCCGGGTCACCAGGTGGATGTGCTGGCTGCCAATCCCGCCGTCAAGCTTATTTATGACCCTGATGGTACGAGCTCCGACACCGAAACCAACATTGATAAAGACGCCACCTGCTGCAATAGCATTGACGATGCCTTCCGGCTGATTCAAAGCACCCTTGATCAATTTCAGCATCGGCAAAGCTACGGGCCCGGATGGTTGGGTTATTTATCCTACGACCTTTTCAGTGAATTCGAACCGTTAGCTCAACGGGAAAAGTCTTCCCTGATTCCCAAACTGGTGCTGGGTTTTTACGGTGTGGTGATCGTTAACAACCACCAGACACAAAAAACCCTGATCTATTCGGTAGCCGGGCAGCAAGCCTGGGCGGATGCGCTTTACCAGCAGCTTGGCAATACCCGTCAGCGAACTCAGCCAGCAAAGTCACTGCCGGAGTTCAGTCTGACCTCAACTTTTGCTGCCCACACCCATCCCGATCACTATCAACGGCAATTTGAGCAGGTAAAAGATTACATCCTTGAAGGAGATTGTTATCAGGTAAACCTGACACAAGCCTTTTCCGCCGAATGCAGCGGTGTGGCGACTCAGGCTTACCTGTCACTCAGAGCCGCTCACCCGTCTCCCATGTCCGCCTATTTTTATCCTGGTGAGTTTGAAATTCTCAGCCTGTCACCGGAACGTTTTGTTCAAAAGCAAGGGGCGAGGATCGCCAGTTATCCCATCAAGGGCACACGCCCCAGAAGCACGAACAAAGCAAAGGATAACGCCCTGAAGCAGGCACTGAGCCAGAGCCAGAAAGATCGTGCTGAGAATGTCATGATTGTGGATCTGTTACGCAATGATCTGGGGCGGATATGCAAAACCGGTAGCGTGAAAACCACGCAATTGTTCAACGTCGAAAGCTTCCCCAATGTGCACCACCTGGTGAGTACCGTCGAAGGGCAGCTGAAGAGTAACACCCCCCTGCTCCGTATTTTTCAGGCAATTTTCCCGGGGGGATCTATTACCGGCGCACCAAAAATACGTGCAATGGAAATTATCGAAGAACTGGAGGAACACCGTCGCGGCATTTACTGCGGCTCCATGGTGTATTTTGGGGGTAACGGGGACTTTGACAGCAACATTGCCATCCGCACGCTGCTACGAAAAGGCCATCGGATTCACTGCTGGGGTGGCGGCGGAATCGTGGCCGATTCGCAATGCGACAACGAATATCAGGAGACCCTGGACAAGGTTGGCAGGCTGATGGCGATTCTTGAAGAGAGCTTCGGACCTGAAGCCTGATAACGACTTACCTGATAACGACTTATTTGGAGCGTCACACCTGTATCCGGTATGACGCCCCCAATATCTTTAGTAATTCTTAAAGCGTCAGGCTGCGATTAGACGCCTTGATAAATTCCTGTTTCAACTCATCGTATTCATGTACTGCAGGAAACTGCGGGAACTCCGCAATCACATTGTCGGGCGCCTTGAACAGAATGCCCGCCTCGGCTTCCGACAGCATGGTGGTGTCATTATAGGAATCGCCAGCGGCAATGACCCGGTAATTCAAACCATGAAACGCCTGAACGGAAGCACGTTTGGGATCTTTCTGGCGCAGTACATAATCGGTAATCTCACCGGACTCCGCCACTTCCAGGCGGTGGCAAAACAGTGTTGGCCAACCCAGCTGCTTCATTAATGGTGCGGCAAACTCATAAAAGGTGTCGGACAGGATCACCACCTGAAATCTTTCCCGCAGCCAGTCCACGAATTCCCTGGCCCCGGGAATCGGCGCCATGGTGTCAATCACTTCCTGGATTTCCGTCAAACCTAAGTTGTTTTCTTTCAGCAAACGCAGGCGTTGCTTCATAAGTACATCGTAATCCGGAATATCCCGTGTGGTCGCTTTCAGTTCCTCAATGCCGGTTTTTTCAGCAAAGTTAATCCAAATCTCTGGAATCAACACCCCTTCCAGATCAAGACAAGCGATTTCCACGGTTTTTCTCCTGAATCAAGACGTCAAACAAAAGTGTGGCTACTACCACCTATTAAAGAGCGGCAACTCTAACCAGATTCGGTGCAGGTTGCAATTTGTATCTGGAACCCAGATACCACCTGAAACACCTGTATATGGATATAGCCATTCTTTCTAATAGAAGGGGCCCAGAATATTTCAGTTTCTGGCTCTTTTTTTGCTAGAATACGCCGCCCATCAGAGAGAATGGCGTAAGTATTTGATTGCACAGCAGCAAGCGAGGAGTAAACATGAGCCACACCCCGGAAGACATCAACGCCCTGAACGACCAACTGGCCGATAAATCGCCTCAGGAGATCATCAGCGAAGCCCTGGATCGCTTCGATAATATCGCGATTTCCTTCAGTGGCGCAGAGGATGTGGTGCTTGTTGATATGGCTGCCAAATCCGGCAAGCCCTTCCGTGTATTCACACTGGACACCGGTCGTCTCCATCCTGAAACCTACCGTTTCCTGGACAAGGTTCGCGAACACTACGGGATCAAGCTGGAAGTCACCTTCCCTGACCCGGCTGCCATCGAGCAGATGGTCAATGAAAAAGGCCTGTTCAGCTTCTACCAGGACGACCATAAAGAGTGCTGTGCGATTCGCAAGGTTGGCCCTCTGCGCAAAAAATTGTCTACACTGAGCGCCTGGGTTACCGGCCAGCGTAAAGACCAGAGCCCTGGCACCCGTGTCGCCATTCCCACGGTTCAGATCGATGGCGCCTTCTCAACCGACACCAACCAGCTGATCAAATTCAACCCGCTGGCTGAATGGTCCTCGGAGCAGGTCTGGAACTATATCCGCAGCAACGATGTCCCCTATAATGAGCTGCACGAAAAAGGCTTTATCAGCATCGGCTGTGAGCCATGCACCCGCCCCGTTCTGCCCAACCAGCATGAACGTGAAGGCCGCTGGTGGTGGGAAGAAGCCACCCAGAAAGAATGTGGCCTGCACGCCACTAACGTACAGAAGTAACAACTTCAGGAGTCATTATGAAAATCACGTTCGTCAAAAAGATCCTTGCCGACGGTTCCCCCTGCCGTAAATGTGGCGACGTTATCGGTCGTCTGGAAGAATCCGGCCAGATGGAGCGGATCGATGAGATTCTGGTAGCGGACGAACGTGACCCCAGCAGCCCTGGCATGCTGCTGGCGGCTGAGCATCAGGTGGATCGCGCGCCTTTCTTTGTGGTTGAGCAGGATGACGGCACCATCAAGGTGTACACGGTGTATTTCAAATTCGTAAAAGAAGTATTGGAACAAACCACCGAAGAGAAAGACGAGCTGAAGGAAATCATGGATCAGAACCCGGATCTGGATTTTCTCTGAGCCTGAAACGCTCTTGAAACCAGCACCAAAAAAAAGCCATAACTACGAGTGAGTTATGGCTTTTTTGGCTGAGGAGTTTTTTCGGCGCCCTGCCCCGGGCAAAACACCGGAATCGTTACATCAAAAGGTCGGCAGGTCGATGTGGCTGAACAGCTCATCCAGCTCGTGCCGGGTATGCCTTTCAACCGCCTCGTTAACCACTTCTTTCTTGAGGTGCGGTGCAAACTGCTCAATAAAGTCATACATATAGCCCCGCAGGAAGGTGCCTTTGCGGAAGCCAATCTTGGTAACACTGGGCTCAAACAGGTGGCTGGCGTCCAGGGCTACCAGGTCCGGATCGTCCGGATCACAGGCCATTTTGGCAACAATGCCCACACCCAGACCCAGTTTCACATAGGTTTTGATGACATCCGCATCGGCCGCGGTAAACACCACTTTGGGGGTCAGCCCCTTGGAAAGGAAGGCATCATCCAGCTTGGAACGGCCGGTAAAACCAAAGGTATAGGTAACGATGGGCTGGCGGGCCACATCCTCCAGCGTTAGCTGGGAAACCTGAGCCAGCGGATGGTTGCGCGGTACAATCACTGCACGATTCCACTTGTAACAGGGCATCATGATCAGGTCGCCGAACAGCTCAAGAGCCTCGGTGGCGATGGCAAAATCCACGGTACCGTCGGCTGCCATTTCCGATATCTGGATAGGTGTTCCCTGGTGCATATGCAGGGAAACTTCGGGGTATTTTTCGATAAAGCCTTCAATGACTTTGGGTAGCGCATAGCGCGCCTGGGTATGAGTCGTCGCCAGGGACAGGCTGCCTTTATGTTCGTCACTGTATTCCTGGGCAACCTGCTTGATACTGTCTACTTTGCGAAGAATTTCGCCGGCAATTTTGAGGATGGCCTCGCCGGCCGGGGTAACGCGGGTGAGATGTTTACCGGAGCGGGCAAAAATCTCAACCCCCAGCTCGTCTTCCAGAAGACGTATTTGTTTACTGATGCCGGGCTGGGATGTGTAAAGGCTTTGCGCTGTCACCGAAACATTCAGATCATGCCGCGCGACTTCCCAAATGTAGCGCAGTTGTTGCAGCTTCATAAGCTCTTCCCCTACTAGGTTATACGTACCTGGTATAAAAATATGAAAAAATATTACTTTGCAGAATAGGTCAGAATCTATAGATTTACCAACCGCTAACCTAAATTTTTTTTATTTTTCGCATTTGCGAACAGTTAACAATATAGACCGTTTTTTACAGGGCCGAAAATGCAATTTTTATAAGTTAAGCCTGCGAATTCGTTAGCTTTTCCTGCCATCCCCTGAACACGTCTCAAAGCCAACACTAACCAGAAAATGAGAATAGTGAAACTGTAGTATGGATTTTGTTTTGTACATATTAGCAGGTGCCGCCGTGGGGTTTGCGGTGGGCCTGACCGGGGTCGGCGGCGGCTCACTGATGACGCCGATATTACTGCTCTTCGGATTTCCCCCTCACATCGCCGTCGGCACCGACCTCCTTTACGCGGCTGTCACCAAATCCGGTGGCGTATTCCTTCACAGACGGCAGGGCACCATTCGCTGGCGTATCGTCACCCTGCTATTAATGGGCAGCCTGCCTGCTTCAGCCATTACGGCCCTGCTCCTGAAAAACGTTTTTGGCGATCCCGATTCCTATAAACATATTCTGACCACCAGTCTGGGGGTCATGCTGATTGTGACCTCCATGGTACTGGTATTCAAAAAACGGCTGGTAGCCGGCGCGCTGAGTGAAGGCGAAGGCGGCGGCACTCTGGGTTTTGTTCGCACCCATGCCGGTTTCTTTACCTTTAGTATGGGTATTGCGCTGGGCGCACTGGTAACCCTGTCGTCTGTGGGGGCCGGCGCTTTTGGGGCGGCTGTCTTGCTGGTGCTCTACCCCCGCTTACCGGCGCTGAATGTTATCGGCACGGACCTGGCCCACGCAGTACCACTGACGCTGGTTGCCGGGCTCTTCCATCTATATCTGGGGAACGTGGATTTTATGCTGTTGGGGGCATTATTGATCGGTTCGCTGCCGGCCATCTGGGTGGGAACCCGTATTGGATCTCGTCTGCCGGATAATGTGCTGCACCCGATTCTGGTGAGTATCCTGATGGCTCTGGGTGTGAAATATGCGTTTTTCTGAGAGACCTGGGGCCAGTCAACAATAACAGCATCTAACCTGCAAAGCGGCTGCTCAGACCAAGGCGGCTGGTTTGGGTGGGGATCAGATACACCGGAATCTGGGAAAGCTGCAGCACTTTGGATGCCACGGAACCGATTGAGGTAAAACTGTTCTGCGCCTTGTTGCTGCCGTGAGAGCCAATCACTATCAGGTCTGCGTTCAGGCGCTGGGATTCACTCAGGATCACATCCGGCGCTTTACCCGCCAGCACCCTGACATCCGCCAACCAGTCGCGGCTGCCCTCAAAATCAATAAAATCGTCCTCGAAAGCCGCCATCACCTGAAGGCGTATGGTCTCCAGCACATCATCCAGCCCCTGGCTTTTCAGTGACTGACGGGCATTTTCAGGAACAAAGGCTTCCAGAACAGCATCGGCGAATGGGCTCAGAGGTTCAATGGCGTGGACAACAATTACCTGGGCGCGGTGACGCTGGGCCAGGTCGCTGACATGCTCCAGGAGATATGGACCGTAAATTCCCAGGTCCGTGGCATAAAGGATTGTTTTTACCATTGTCGTGGCATCAACTGCAGACATATCACCCGGTGGCTGGCTGTGAATCATTTGATCATAAATTCAGCATAGCAGCTGACACCTGATTTTCCCTGTCAATTACAAAAAAATCACTTTTTATTATTTTACAGTGAGTTAAATGGCTTACTTAAAGCCATTTATTGCCTGAAAAAGCCTCTGGTTATAAGCATAGCTGTTTATATTTTAAGCAGAAGACGTGCCAATATTTTCGTAAATATTTCTTAATACGAACCGTTACGCAACTCTAATATTTGACAATAGAAGTCTACAGCCAGCATGGCTAATATTTACTCAACGACTCGCAGTAAACCCCGTTTTGAGCCGCAGAAGTATGAACCGACTAGCTGACATCACAATTAAATGCCTACTCTCCTCCGGCTTTGCGCTGGGCCTGGCGATCATGAGCCTCTTCAGTACCGCGGCTCAGGCCAATGACTGGAACTATGGCTTCCAGAATCCGGGCATCGACAGCTTCGAAAAACGTGCGGTTACCACCCTGATGACCTTTGAAGTATCCGCGGCCACCGGCAGCTTTAACAATGACAGCCTGGATATCAGCGCTTCTTTCAAAGGCATTGCCTTTAAACCCGCCAAAAGCAAGCTGGCCTACACCGAGTTTACCAAGGATTTTCAACTGAACGCGGCGCTGCGTGCGCTGGACTTCAGCGATGAGATCCGTGCCCGCTGTCAGCTGTCCCCGCAGAAGATGCTGGATAACATGATTATCAACGGTGGCGTTGGCTTTAACCTGAACTGGTAATCAGCCCTTTCCCTCATTAGCCACACCATGCAGCACATGCCCTGCCGCCACATGCTCACTGGCCGACAGGCAATGACCTTCCTGATCATCAAAGAACACATCCGCGCCAAACGCCTTTAAAAAGGGACCTTTCGCCAGACCACCCAGAAACAGGGATTCATCGATCCGGATATTCCAGTCCCGCAGGGTACGCACTACCCGTTCGTGGGCTGGTGCCGATCGGGCGGTAACCAGTGCGGTGCGGATCGGGCAAAGATCGCCATTGGTAAATTCCGACTGGATAGCGTGCAATGCCTGCAAAAAAGCCTTGAAAGGCCCACCTCTCATAGGCTGCCTTGCGGCCGCCCGTTCTGCTTCCGCAAACGCCTGCAGGCCTTTTTCCTGGAATACCCGCTCGGAGTCATCGGAGAACAACACCGAATCACCATCAAAAGCTATACGCAGCAGATCTTCATCGCCTGTTTGCTTGGGACTGGGCAGGATACTGGCAGCCGCATAACCCAGGGATAAAGCCTGACGCACATCTCCCGGGTTAGTGGACAGGAACAAATGAGCATTAAAGGAAGACACATAGCGATAGGGACTTTCGCCACCACAGAACGCGGCCCGGGTGATCGGCAGCTGGTAGTGCTCGATACTGTTGAATACCCGCAAACCGGTATCAGCAGAGTTGCGCGACAGCAGAATCACCTCAACCCGCTGATTGCCCATAAGCTCATTCAGGTGCAGCAGTTTTTTTACCAGTCCGAAGGCATCCCCGGGCTCCAGGGTTTTATCTTCGTTTTCCGCCTGAAACTGGTGGTAGGCATCCAGACCCTGCTCCCTGAATACCCGGTCACTCTCGCTGAGATCAAACAGGGCACTGGAAGATGTGGCGATCACCAATTTATTGTCAAAATTTACAGGCATGCTTCACCTTGAATTAGCCGGTTGCGTTACCCGTTCATTATTAACGGAAAGCGTAAACATCTCAAAAACTTATTCATTCCGTGTCAGTATTCATATCGCCCGGGTTGGTGTGTACCGCTCAGGGCAAATCGGGTAGAATCCCGCCCTTGATGTCGGATGAATTACTTTAGGATCCCAATCTCATGTCAGAGCGTATAGACAATCTTCACGTACAGTCGCAACAGGTACTCATCACACCTGCTGAACTGAAAAAAGACATCCCTCTCACCGATGCCGCCCGGGATACCGTTATTTCCGGCCGCCAAACAGTGATGGATATTCTTGATCGCAAGGATCACCGCCTGTTTCTGGTCGTTGGCCCCTGCTCCATCCACGACGTTGAAGCCGCCAAGGATTACGCCCGTCGCCTCAAGCAACTGGCGGATGAAGTCTCTGACACCCTGTGCCTGGTAATGCGTGTCTATTTTGAAAAGCCCCGCACCACCACCGGCTGGAAAGGTCTGATCAATGACCCCCATATCAATGACACCTTCAAAATCGAAGAAGGCCTGCACATTGCCCGTCAGCTGCTGGTGGATTTGTCAGAGATAGGTCTGCCGCTGGCCACCGAAGCACTGGATCCCATTTCGCCCCAGTACCTGTCGGAACTGATCAGCTGGTTCGCCATCGGCGCCAGAACCACCGAATCCCAGACTCACCGGGAAATGTCCAGTGGCCTGTCCAGCGCCGTGGGCTTCAAAAACGGTACTGACGGCAGCCTGGATGTGGCCACCAACGCCCTGCTTTCCGTGTTGAGCCCGCACAGTTTTCTGGGCATTAATCAGGAAGGCCAGGTATCCATTATCAACACCACCGGCAACCCCTACGGCCACATCGTATTACGCGGCGGCAACGGCAAGCCCAATTACGATTCAGTGAACGTGGCCCTGGCAGAAAAAGCCCTGGAAAAAGCCGGCGCTTCCAAGAACATCATGGTGGACTGCAGCCACGCCAACTCCAACAAGGATCCGGCACTGCAGGCACTGGTGATGGAAAACGTCACCAACCAGATTCTGGAAGGCAACCAGTCCATTATCGGTCTGATGGTGGAAAGTAACCTGAAATGGGGCAACCAGAAAATCCCGGCCAACCTGGACGACCTTGAATACGGCGTGTCCATTACCGATGCCTGTATCGACTGGGAAACCACCGAAAAAAGCATTCGTGATATGCGCAACAAGCTGAAGGATGTGTTGCCCAAACGCAGCTGATGCTTATCGTCAGGGTTCGGCAACCTTACTCTGACGCTTATCCGACCTGACAGAAAAGGCAGCACCCGCTGCCTTTTTTAATTCCCGCCTGATCAACACCGCCCTTCGCCCTCAATCACTCCAACCCCTAATTCAGCGCAGCCCCTAATTCAGCCCAAACCATAGTTCAGCCGGACTATTACAAACCCAACAAGCTGCTTTACATTACTGCTATAGAAAAATAACGGGGAGGCCATATGCAAAAGGAATACGATATCGTGCTCTGGGGCGCCACAGGATACAGCGGCAGGCCTGCAGCCATTCATCTTAACAAACACTACGCCAGCAAAGGCCTGATCAAACTGGCCATCGCCGGTCGCAACCCGGACAAACTACAGAAGCTGAAACAGGAGCTGGGAAACCCGGATATCGGACTCTTTGTCTGCCCGGGTGGCGATGCTGAAGCTGCCCTTAAAGTGGCTGCTGCCACCCGTGTGGTGTGTTCTGCTGTCGGGCCCGCCGCAAAGCATTCCACTGAAATGGTGGATGCCTGCATAGAGCATGGCACAGACTACTGCGACCTGAGTGGCGAACTTCACTGGCTGCGGCGCATGATCGATAGCCGGGAAGACAAAGCCCGCGAGGCCGGTGTACTCATTATCAATGCCTGCGGCATGGATTCCATTCCTTCGGAATACGGTGTACGCGCCGTGCAAAAAGAAGCATTCAGCAAACATGGCGAATATTGCAGCCAGATCAAAGGCTGTTTCGATCAGGGCAAGATCGCCGTCGCCGGCGGCAGCTTCGAAAGCGGCAAAGGTGTTATGGAAGCCATGGCGATGGACCCGGCCATGGAAGACATTATCAGCAACCCCTACAGCATTAATCCGCCCGGGCACCTGCACAACAACCCGCCCTGCCCGGATCTGGAGAAAGTGGTTTACGATCCGGATTTCGGCCAATACATCATGCCGTTTCCCGTGGGTCAGATTAACGCACGCGTAGTCCGGCGAGCCCATGCCCTGCTGGACTACCCCTATGGAAAGGATTTCACCTATCTGGAATGCAAACTGGCCGGCAACGGCTGGCTGAAAAAAACCATGGCCCAACTGGAAACCTGGGGTGTGGACCTGTTTGTATCAGCGGATCAGAATTCCTGGTTTGGCCGGTTTCTGATGTCCCTGGGCCCCAAGGAAGGCAGCGGCCCATCAGACGCGGAGATGGAAAAGAACGGCCCCTACTCGTTTGTGTTTTTTGGCCGAACCCCCAGCGGCGCAGAAATCAAAGCCTATGCCTTCAGCCCGCTGGATCCACACCGGGGTACAGCAGCGCTTTTAGGGGATACAGCCTTTTGTGTTGCCACACAACGGAAGCAGCTGTTGCAGCAAGCCGGCTTCTGGACTCCGGGAACCGCCATCGGTGACCGGCTGGAGGAGCAACTGGAATTGACCGACACCCTGCATTTCGGGATTGGCTCCCACGAAAAAGCCCGCAATGCTCAACGCGTTGCGGGCTGATCTTCGGATCGGTTAAACGCCTGCCTGCAGGCGTTCGCCTATTTGTAGAATGCGTTTTCCGTGATGGTGTGGTCGGTTTCGTCGGTAACCCGTTTCAGTTCCGGCACCCTTTCCATCAGGGTTTTCTCCACCCCTTCTTTCAGGGTGACATCCACCATGCCACAGCCCTGACAACCGCCACCAAACTTGAGGACGGCAACAGTGTCCTCTTCAATCAGACCGGTCAACTGAATGTGGCCACCATGGGCCGCCAGCTGGGGGTTGATCTCGGAATACAGCACGTAATTGATCTTCTCTTCCACCGATGCATCATCACCGATTTTGGGCACTTTGGATTTGGGGGCCCTGAAAGTCAGCTGACCGCCCATGCGATCCTTGGAATAGTCGATGACGGCATCTTCCAGATAAGGAACGCTATGCTGATCGATATAGGCAGGAAAGCCTTCGCACTCAATGACTTCGTCAGTGGGCTCCTGTTCGCCTGTGGGGCAGTAGGCCATGCAGCATTCTGCGCTGGGCGTACCCGGCTTCTCTACAAATATACGAACACCAATACCGTCGCTCTCCTGCTTGGACAGCAAATCCCTGAGGTAATCTTGTGCTGCCTCTGTAATGGTGATGTAATCTTCTCTCATTAAAACTTACCCGTTCCTCTTCACATTTGGGGGTAAGGATACCTCGGATACCCGGAAAAACCAAGTAAACTACTAGGTTTTACCCTTCTTGGCCGCACTGCTCTTCTATACTTGAACAAAATCACTACAACCGTGAAGATAATTCAGTCCCCAAACCTGATCATTCCTTGTTTGATCTGTTAAAATTGCTGCATTTTCACCAACTTATCGCAGGCCGGATTCGCACAATGAGCGTAAAAACACAACTGGAGCAACTCCTCAGAGAACGTATTGTCATACTGGACGGGGGCATGGGCACCATGATTCAGAACCGGCAGTTCTCCGAAGAGGAATACCGTGGCGAACGTTTCGCGGATCACCCCCACGATCTGAAGGGGAATAACGACCTGCTGAATCTTACCCAACCCGATGTCATTAAGGAAATCCATCAGGATTATCTGGATGCCGGTGCCGAGATTCTGGAAACCAACACCTTTAACAGCACCTCCGTATCCCAGGCAGACTACCACCTGGAATCCATTGTCTACGAACTGAATAAAGAAGGTGCCCGGCTGGCGCGGGAAGTGGCCGATGCAACCTCCGCCAAAACCCCCGACAAACCACGCTACGTGGCCGGCGTGCTGGGCCCCACCAGCCGCACCTGCTCCATTTCACCGGATGTGAATGACCCGGGTTATCGCAATATCGATTTTGATACTCTGGTAGAAAACTACACTGAAGCCACCCGTGGCCTGATCGACGGCGGCGCCCAGCTGATTCTGATTGAAACGGTTTTCGATACCCTGAACGCCCGGGCCGCGGTGTTCGCAGTCAGACAATACTTTGAGTCCATCGGCCAGGACTACCCCATCATGATCTCCGGCACCATCACGGATGCGGCCGGCCGCACCCTGTCCGGCCAGACGCCGGAAGCCTTTTACAATTCTCTGGCCCATGCCAAACCCATCAGCATTGGTCTTAACTGTGCTCTGGGTGCAGAACAACTTCGCCCCTACCTGGAGGAACTGGCCAAGGTGGCCAATTGCCACATCAGCGCACACCCCAATGCCGGTTTGCCGAATGAATTCGGTGGCTATGACCAGACACCGGAAGAAATGGCGGAAATTGTTGAAAGCTATGCCACCGGCGGCCTGATCAATATCATCGGCGGCTGCTGCGGTACCTCACCCGATTTTATCGCTGCCATTACCAAAGCCGTTGAAGGCAAGAAGCCCCGCGTTATTCCGGAACCGTCCCACGCCATGAACCTGAGTGGCCTGGAGCCATTCCGTGTTGACGACAGTTCGCTGTTTGTAAACGTGGGCGAACGCACCAACGTAACCGGCTCTGCCAAGTTCAAACGGCTGATCGTGGAAGGTGATTTTGAAGAAGCTCTGAGTGTGGCCCGCGACCAGGTGGAAAACGGTGCCCAGGTTATCGACATCAACATGGACGAAGGCATGCTGGACTCCCAGGACGCCATGGTGACCTTTTTGAGGTTGATTGCTTCTGAACCGGATATCTCCCGGGTGCCAATCATGATCGACTCCTCCAAGTGGGAAATCATTGAAGCCGGTCTGAAATGGATTCAGGGCAAGTCCATCGTCAATTCCATCAGCCTGAAAGAAGGCGAGAAAGACTTTCTGGACAAAGCCAAGGCCTGCCTCGATCACGGTGCGGCGGCTGTGGTGATGGCATTTGATGAGAAAGGTCAGGCAGATACAGCCGCCCGCAAGATCGAGATTATGCAACGGTCCTATGATTTGCTGATTTCCATCGGCTTTCCACCGGAAGATATTATTTTCGATCCCAATGTATTCGCCGTCGCCACCGGTATCGATGAGCACAATAATTACGCCGTGGACTTCATCGAAGCCTGCCAATACGTGAAGAAGAATCTGCCTCACGTAAAAACCTCCGGCGGCATCAGCAACGTGTCCTTCTCTTTCCGCGGGAACAACCCGGTACGTGAAGCGATTCATGCCGTGTTCCTGTATCACGCCATTCGTGCCGGCTTAACCATGGGGATTGTGAATGCCGGGCAGCTGGCCATTTACGAGGATATTCCCACGGAACTCAAAGAGCGGGTTGAAGATGTCATTCTGAACCGCCGCGACGATGCTACCGACCGTCTTCTGGAAATCGCCGAGGAATACCGTGGCGATGGCGCCCAAAAACAGAATGAAGACCAGGAATGGCGCAAACTGCCAGTGATCAAGCGCCTGGAGCATGCCCTGGTTAAAGGCATTACCCAATACATTATTGAAGATACCGAAGAAGCGCGCCAGCAGGCAGAGCATCCGCTGGAAGTGATCGAAGGCCCCCTCATGGATGGCATGAATGTGGTGGGTGACCTGTTTGGTGCCGGTAAAATGTTCCTGCCCCAGGTGGTAAAAAGCGCCCGGGTAATGAAACAGTCCGTGGCTTACCTGATTCCTTATATAGAAGAACACAAAGGCGCAACGCAAAAAGCCAAAGGCAAGGTATTGCTGGCCACTGTAAAAGGTGATGTTCACGACATTGGCAAGAACATTGTTGCCGTGGTGTTGCAGTGCAACAATTTTGACGTGATAGACATGGGTGTGATGGTGCCCTGCGACAAGATACTGGCCAAAGCCAAAGAGGAAGCCGTGGATATTGTCGGCCTGTCGGGTCTGATCACCCCTTCTCTGGATGAAATGGTGCATGTGGCGAAGGAAATGCAGCGCCTGGATTTTCAGGTACCGCTGCTGATTGGTGGCGCCACCACGTCCAAGGCCCATACCGCAGTCAAAATCGAGCCTGCCTATGAAAACAACGCCACCATTTATGTAACGGACGCATCGCGCAGTGTGGGTGTCGCCAGCTCTTTGCTGAGCGATGAGCGCAGGCCGGCCTTTGTTGAATCCGTTCGCGAAGAATATGTCACTGTGCGGGAGCGTAACCGCAAGCGCAAGAAAACCGACAAGCTGACGGACTATGCCACAGCAGTTGCCAATCGGCCGCCAATTGAATGGCAGGATTTTGAAGCGAAAAAGCCCGCGTTTTTGGGTACCCGCACGTTCAACGGCTTCCCGCTAAAAGAACTGGTGGAACGCATCGACTGGACGCCATTCTTTATCACCTGGGAACTCACGGGCAAATACCCCAAAATCTTCGACGACAAAGTGATTGGCGAAGAAGCGCGGAAACTGTTTAACGACGCCCAGGACATGCTCAGCAAGATAGTTGAAGAGAACTGGCTGCAGGCTAACGGGATCATTGGTTTCTGGCCCGCCAATCAGGTGAATAAGGACGATATAGAAATCACCCTGGAGAGTGACGAAAAACTGTTGCTCAACCACCTGCGCCAGCAAACCAAAAAACCCACCGGGCAGCCTAATTACTCCCTGGCCGACTTTGTCGCACCCAAAGAAACGGGTAAAACCGACTATATCGGTGGATTCGTGGTAACCGCCGGCATTGGGCTGGACGAGAAGGTGGCAGAGTTTGAAGCCGCGCACGACGATTACAATGCCATACTGCTAAAATCCCTGGCGGACCGCCTGGCAGAAGCATTCGCCGAGCGCATGCACGAGCTGGTTCGCAAGGAATACTGGGGATACTCCACACAGGAATTCAGCAACGATGAACTGATCCGCGAAGCCTACCAGGGCATTCGCCCGGCACCGGGGTATCCCGCCTGCCCGGATCATACGGAAAAGCAGAAGCTCTTTGATATTCTGAATGCCACCAGCGAAACCGGTGTTTCTTTGACGGAGCATTTCGCCATGTACCCCACCGCAGCTGTCAGCGGCTGGTATCTGGCCCATCCGGACTCCCGTTATTTCGGCGTTGGCAAGATTAACCGTGACCAGGTGGAAGCCTACGCCCATCGCAAAGGTGAGCCGGTGGACGTGATAGAAAAATGGCTCTCCCCCAACCTGGCCTATGACCCGGAAGCAATCACTGAGGCGAAGAAAGCATCATGACCGACAACAACAGTCAGCAGCACAATGATAACAAGGAAGAAAAGGTCTCCTTTCTTTCCATGGTACAAAGCGTTATCGCGGGCATCTTCGGGGTTCAGAGCGATAAAAACCGGGAGAAAGACTTCAAGAAAGGCGATGCCAGCCAGTTTATTGCGCTGGGGATTGCCGCCACCGTCATTATACTGATCACCATGATCGTGATTGTACGGTCGGTTCTGGAGTCTGCGGGCCAGTAAACCCGCCTATAAAACAAACAAAACCTTAAATAACCCAAGGTTTTAAGCAGAGGCCTGTTAACTACCTGCCCGCATAAGGTTATTGCGAAATATTACTTTTCCTTGCAAAAACATGCTGGTACCCTTCACGCCTCTGCAGATTCCTGGTTCGAATCCAGCCTAAAAAGGCTAGTTAATTTCTTTATTTTCGATTCGATCAGTTAGTTTACCAATAGAAGTCTAAGGGCAAGTTTCAGGCATGTACGTATATACCGAATACGATCAGAAGCTACTGAATGAGCGCGTAGAACAGTATCGCGATCAGTCGCGTCGCTACTTTGCGGGCGAACTCAAAGAAGATGAATTTCTGCCGCTGCGTTTGCAGAACGGCCTTTACGTACAGCGTCACGCTCCCATGCTGCGTGTGGCGGTTCCCTATGGTCTGTTGCGTTCCGACCAGATCCGCATGCTGGCCAGCATCGCCCGCCGTTACGACAAGGGCTACACCCATGTCAGCACCCGCCAGAACTTTCAGTTCAACTGGCCGGCGCTGGAAGCAGTACCCGATATCCTGGCCGATCTGGCCAGCGTGCAGATGCACGCCATTCAGACCAGCGGCAACTGCATCCGTAACACCACCACCGATCAGTTTGCCGGTGTGCTGCGCACGGAACTCGAAGATCCACGCCCTTATGCCGAGCTGATCCGCCAATGGTCTACCTTCCACCCGGAATTTGCCTACCTGCCCCGCAAGTTCAAGATCGCCATTACCGGTGCCGTAGACGAAGACCGCGCTGCGGTGCGCTTCCATGATATCGGCCTGGAGCTGGTTCAGAATGACGCCGGTGAAGTGGGCTTCAAGGTACTGGTTGGCGGTGGTCTGGGCCGTACCCCGGTTATTGCCGAGGAAATCTGCGCATTTCTGCCCAAGCAGCACATCATTTCCTATCTCGAAGCCATACTGCGGGTATACAACCGCTATGGCCGCCGGGATAACAAATACAAGGCCCGCATCAAGATCCTGGTGAAAGCACTGGGCGTGGACGGGTTCCGCGCCAAAGTGGAATCCGAATGGAGCCACCTTAAAGATTCCCGCCTGCAGGTGCCGGCTCAGGAATTTGAGCGTTTGAAAGGCTTCTTTGTTGATCCGGAGTATCAGGCCCTGGACGATCAGGACGAACTGCTGGCCAAACAAAGTGAAGACAGCCCCGGCTTTGCCCACTGGCTGAAACACAATTGCACGGCCCACAAAAAAGCCGGCTATATGGCAGTTACCCTGTCACTGAAACCGACAGCCGTTGCACCGGGTGATGTGACCTCAGAACAATTGGAAAGCATCGCCGGTTTTGCCGACGAGTACAGTTTTGGTCAGGTTCGCACCACGCATGATCAGAACATGGTGCTGGCGGATGTACGTCAGGATCAGCTGTTTGAACTCTGGCAAAAACTGAAAGCCGGTCACTTTGCCACCGCAAATATCGGCACGCTCACAGACATGATCTGCTGCCCCGGGGGTGACTTCTGTTCACTGGCGAATGCCAAGTCCATCCCCATTGCAGAGCAGATTCAGCGCCGCTTTGATGATCTGGACTATCTGTACGATTTGGGCGATATCGAATTGAATATCTCCGGTTGCATGAATGCCTGTGGTCATCACCACATTGGCAACATCGGGATTCTGGGCGTGGACAAGAAAGGCAAGGAGTTCTATCAGGTTTCTCTGGGTGGCTGCTCCGGTCGTGATGCTGCCATCGGTAAAATTCTGGGCCCCTCTTTCGAGGAATCTGAAATCGCTGACGTGATTGAAAAAATCATCGCCGTGTACGTGGACAAGCGCCTGGATGGCGAAAGCTTCCTGGGCACTGTGCAGCGAGTGGGTATTGATCCTTTCAAGGAGCGAGTCTATGCGTAAGATCATCGTTAACGGCGAAATCGTCACCGATCACTGGACCACCGTTCAACCCAAGGACAGTGGCGAACTTGAAGTACCGGCAAAAGGTAATGTGCTGGTATCGCTGGATACCTGGCAGGCAGAGAAAGACGCACTGTTAAAACACGACGGTAAAATCGGCCTGTTACTTAACGGCGATGCCGAGCTGGAAGACTTTGCCGATGACCTGGAACAGTTTGATCTGGTAGCCATCAATTTCCCCAAGTTTGCAGACGGTCGTGGCTACAGCCTGGCACGCCTGATACGGGAACGCGCCGGTTACCATGGTGAGCTTCGCGCCGTGGGCGATGTGCTGCGGGACCAGCTGTTTTATCTTCACCGCTGCGGTTTTAACGCCTTTGTGATCAGAGAAGACCGCGATGTGGAAGACGCCCTGAATGCCTTCAGCGATTTCACTGTGACCTATCAGGCGGATGTTCACGAAGAACGGCCTATTTATCACCGCCGGCCGGCCTGATACGGCGATAGCATTTTATTAATACCTGAAGTGTTAAAAGGGTTCTCCATGAACCCTTTTTTATTGGCTTTCCTTTGCCACACAACCTGCTCTTGGAAATACCTTTCGCTGCCTGAATTCCTTAACTCCTAAGACCGCCATAAATTTGCTAAGCTTACAGGCACTGTCCCTGCTGATGAGACGCTGAACGCTGTGAGCGAATCGCTGTTCTTTTCCATTTTTCTGATCTTTTCCGGTGCCGCCGTTCTGGCTTCGTTCGCGCTCTTTACCCGCCAGCCACTCATTGTGGCCTATATCCTGCTGGGTATCGGTTTTGGCCCCTACGGTTTTAATCTGGTGACCGATAAAAAAGCCCTGGAGGAAATCGGACACATCGGCATTGTGTTTTTGCTGTTTCTTCTGGGACTGGATCTGCAGCCGCGGAACTTTCTGCAGATGCTGTCAAAAACAGCCGTGGTGGCCTTTGCCAGCGCCGTTGCGATAGGTGCAATCGGCTTTGTGATTTCCTATGGCTTTGATTACTCTGTCACCGAAGCCGTTATTATCGGACTGGCCATCACTTTCTCCAGCACCATTATCGGCCTGAAGCTCCTGCCCACCACCGTGCTCCATCACAAGCATACCGGGGAAATAGTGATTGGCATTCTGCTGTTGCAGGATATTATCGCCATTGTAATTCTGATTGTGCTGAATGGTTCCCAGCCTTCTGCAGATACCCAGCCCTGGTATCTCACCTTGCTGGCACTGCCGGGTATTCTGATTTTTGCCATGGGCTTTGTTCGCTGGGTAATTTTGCCGCTACTACAAAGGTTCGACCGCTTTCACGAGTACATTTTTTTGCTGGCCATAGGCTGGTGTCTGGGGCTGGCGGAATTGGCGAAACATTTTGGCCTGTCCATTGAAATCGGCGCCTTTATTGCCGGGATCAGTCTGGCCAACAGCCCGATCGCTCAATACATTGCCACCAGCCTGCGCCCATTGCGGGACTTTTTCCTGATTCTGTTTTTCTTTACCATCGGCGCCGGTTTCAACCTGGGATTGCTGACAGAAATTATCGGGCCTGCCCTGCTGCTGGCTGCGTCGGTTCTGGCCTTTAAACCGATCATCTACCGCTTGCTACTAAAATGGGTGGGGGAATCCCGGGAGCTGTCGTGGGAGGTGGGTGTGCGCCTGGGGCAGACCAGCGAATTCTCGTTACTGATTGCCTTTATCGCCTACTCTCTGGGATTTATCGGGGAAGAAGCTTCACTGGTGATTCAGGCCACCGCCATCCTCACCTTTCTGGTATCCACCTATATCGTGGTGTTCCGCTACCCTTCCCCTATCGCCATATCGGACAGGCTCCGGAGGGACTAGCCCACCGGAGACTGACACTTTTCTGGCGGAGATACTTTATCAGGAAGCTTATACAGGAAGCTCAGTCAGGAAACTTTTACAGGAATTTCAGTCTGGAATTTTCACCAGATAGCGGCCTTTGTGCTGGCCGGCCAGGATTTTTTCCAGCGCATCCGGTGTTTCTTCAAGGGAAATTTCAGTCAGGGTGTTGCCGGTGAATTCGGTAAAATCACTGAACATCCAGTCCCGCCCCATCTGGTTCCAGACATCAATTTTCACTTCCAGCGGCAGCTCAACAGAATCCACTCCCATCAGATTGATACCGCGCAGAATAAAGGGAAATACGCTGGTATGCAGATCGCCACCTGCGGCCATACCACAACAGGCCACACTGCCACCATACTGAATGGACTTGAGCAGGTTCGCCAGAATGTCTCCCCCTACGGTGTCCACCGCGGCAGCCCACAGGGTTTTACCCATGGGGCGTTTTTCCAGCTTCAGAATATCTTCTCTGGGGACCAGTGTTTCCACGCCGATTGACTTGAACCAGTCAGCATCCTGGAGCTTGCCGGTAACGGCATGCACTTCAAACTTGAGATTCTTCAACAGCCAGCAGGCGATTGAACCCACACCACCACTGGCACCGGTCACCAGCACCGGGCCTTGTGCCGGAGCTATCCCCACCTGCAGCAAGGTATCCACACACAGGGCTGCGGTAAAACCGGCGGTACCAAAGCACATGGCATCCCGCAGGCTCATACCTTCTGGCTTGGCAATCACCCATTTCGCAGGTACCGAGATGTACTGAGCCAGCCCCCCGGAGGTGTTCATCCCCAGGTCATAACCCATCACAATCACTTCTTCATTGGGCTTGAAGGCCGGGCTTTTGCTTTGCACTACCACGCCTGCCGCATCAATGCCCGGTGTGTGTGGGTATTCCCGGGTAACACCCTTGTTGCCGGAAGCAGACAGAGCATCCTTGTAGTTCAGGGAGCTGTATTTGACTTTGATCAGCACCTCATTGTCAGGCAGGGAATCCATATCGCGTTCCGCTATGCGCTTGCTGTAGCCGCTGTCCCCTTCCTCGATCCAGAGTGCCTTGAAAGTTGCCATCGTTTGTCCCCCTGCTGAAAAAATGAAAAATTAAAAAATATTGCGCTCGCGGGATGACAGGCGATGCCATACCCGGACCATGGTACGCTCCAGCATGTTTTCCAGGTTCAGGCCCAGTTTTTCGGCCATGGAACGTTTGAACTCAAAGGTCACTTCAAAAATGTCCGCATCCTTACGGCGTGAAAACAAATAATCATCGCTGGTACGCAGCTCGTCCACCAGACCAAGTTCCAGACACTGGGAACCGTACCAGTGTTCTCCGGTAGCAATCTTTTCAATATTCAACTGGGGGCGATGGTTGGACACATGGTTTTTGAACAGCTGGTGCGTTTCTTCAATCTCCTGATTAAACTTCTTCTTACCTTCTTCAGTATTCTCGCCCAGCATGGTCACCGTGCGCTTGTAATCACCGGCGGTGTAAATATCGTAATCCACATCATACTTGCGCAGTACCCGGTTAAAGTTGGGTAACTCTGCCACCACACCCACTGAACCCAGAATGGCAAAAGGTGCAGCCAGAATTTTATCGCCGTTACAGGCCATCATATAACCACCGCTGGCGGCCACCTTGTCGACACAGATGGTGAGCGGAATATTGTGATCCCGCACGCGGCGCAGCTGGGAAGATGCCAGACCATAGCCATGAACCTGGCCGCCAGGACTTTCCAGGCGCAATACAATTTCGTCATTTGGTGTGGCAACGGTCAACACCGCCGAAACGGCCTGACCCAGGGATTCCACCTGACTGGCTTCAATATCCCCTTCAAAATCGATCACGAACAAGCGGGGTTTTTCCTGCTCATCCCCCTTCTTGCGCTTCTTCTCTTCCTTCTCTTTCTTTTTACGGGCTTTTTCTTCCTCTTTCAGCGCATCCTTATCAAGCACCGCTTCCTTGAGATCTCTTTCCATATCATCGTAGCGCTCATTCAGGTGCGCTATCTTTACCTCGCCCTGATGAGGCTCTTTGCGGCTACGGGACGCGGAGGCAGATGCAATGCCCCCGATGACAAACAACACGGCCACAACAATGGTGACGGTCTTTGCCAAAAACAGGCCGTATTCCGTTAACAATTCAATCACGCTTAATTCCTCGGTCTATTCCTTGATGGGTGCATATTAAACAGGTTCAGGACAGTGACATCAACGCCAACTGCCGTTAATTCCACTCATTCACCGCCAGTTCGGCACGTTCATTCATGGGGCGGGCCACCAGCCCGGAGTGAGACAGACTGACGGAAAAAATGGCGCCGTCAGCCATGGGAAGATAGGTTGCACTGCCATAAACCGCGTCCACCCAGGGCAGCCAGTGACTGGTCTGAATGCTTTCCCACAAATCAAAGCCAATATCCGGTTCGCTCAGGGCATACACGGTTCGTTCGCGGGCGCGTTCGTCTTCGAGCGCAATGTAGCGGCCCTGCAGGCGGTCCAGCTTGTATCCCGGCTCAAAGCCAATGGCGGCGAACAGGCCATACCACTTGATGATTTTGGCATCCACCTGCCAGAGATCCCCGGTGACCCGGAATCGGCGCTGGTCCCCGTCAGGCAACACCAGATTCACCTGGTATTCCTGTTCCTGGGCCCGATCAAAGCTCAACGTGGCTACCGGTGTTTCGGACGTAAGGTTCTGATAGGAAAACAGGTTAACAGCCAGCAGCCCCAGCAACAGCGCCAGCGCCACGCAGGCCATACCGGTTACTCCCCGCAGCCAGGCAATAAACCACTTGCCCCGGGCAAGCGTAACAATCCCCACCACCAGAAACACAATGCAGGTCAGAATCAGCAGACCTGCAACCCATTCATAGTCCATTTTTCAGCCTATGGTTATTCAAACGACAGTTGAGTTACCAACCGCGAAATCTTGCCACTTTTTCTACATAAGTATCAATCAGATAACGGGAAATTGAGCCAACGGGTGGTATTTTTGGCAGCTGGCTGATGTGGAACCAGTGGGCTTCGCTGATTTCCTCGCCGTCCACCTGTATCTGGCCACCGTCATATTCCGCGTAAAAACCAATCATCAGCGAATGAGGAAACGGCCAGGGCTGACTGGAACGGTACTCCAGATTTTTCACAGTAATGCCCACTTCTTCGTAGATCTCGCGGTGGACTGCCTGTTCAATGGTTTCGCCGGGCTCAATAAAGCCTGCCAGGGTGCTGAACATGTTCATGGGCCAGTTGGGAGAACGGCCCAGTAATACTTCTTCGCCTCGGGTAACCAGCACAATCATACAGGGTGAGATCCGCGGGTAACAGCTATGGCCACAGGACGGACACACCTTGGCCCGGTCAGCCGAGTGATCTTCTGTGGCTTCTCCACAGCGGCCGCAGAACTGATGATCCCGATGCCACTGGATCACCTGCAGGGCCCGCCCGGCCAGCATAAACAGCTCTTCCCCCAACTCCATGGCCAGACGCCGCATATCCTGCAGAAAAAAGGGTTCAGCGGGAGAATGTTCATCGTCTATCTCTACGGCAAAACAGGGCTGACCGTTGATCTCCCCGAGGAAATGTCGCGAGCGATAGGGAACGCCGGTTTCATCAAAGTCATCCAGCTGCGGAACCATTGGCCCCTGGGCATCCGAGAACATCAGCAGCTGGCCCTGCTGAAAGGCAAACCAGATGGCAGGGCCCTGATGTGAACCGGGTGGAGTTACCCCCGGACTAAAGGTGAATTCCATAAGAACATCCTGTCTCTTGAATCACAGATAAAGAAAACGGGCTTGATGCCCGTTTTCTGATGGAATAATCAGCCGTTTGGCCGGACGCAACCCGGCGATCAGGCTGCCTGGATGGGATACCCCAGCTCTTCGACGCTTTCCTGGGCCACATCCAGAATGCTGTCGCCCAGAGGCTTGTTGTCTTCCATACTTTCCAGATAGTAATCGATGCTGGTGAGCGCATCCGCCAGAGTTTCCAGGGTGTGCTGATCCGGTTTCAGTTTCTCTGCCAGCAGCTTGTTGCTGATAAAGTTTTCGCAGGATTTGAGCACACTGGCTGCCCGCCCGATCTGAAGGAACAGCAATCCACCCCAGACTGTATTGAGCGTGGTGGGTACGTTATTCAGATGCATACCATCCCAGTTGGAATCGATATAGGAGGTAATAGCGCGCTTGGCCAGAGACAGGCCGGCGCGGGCTTCGCTCACTACCACCCGACGGGCGTCTTCCAGCTGAGTAATGGACATGCCTTCTTTGGTGGCGCTTTCGGCATCCGCTTCGGTTGAATCCAGGCCCCCGGCTCTGGGCGCCAGGGCAGCGATACTGTTTTCCACAAACAACAGCGCATCCGCCACCGCATTGAATTGTTCGCCTTCCGGGTCCACGTCCGCTTCGGTCCAGTTCTTGACATGGTTGGCCTGATCCTTGATCACGGTGCTGGCATCTACGAGCCCCAGCATTAACAGGGTATTGCCGATCTTGACCAGGTTCTCGCTGACCCGCTGAAAGCTTTCGATATCATCGCTGTGAGCACCGCGGGCCCCAAGATCCAGGGTATCTTTTATCTGGGTCAGTTCTTCCTTGATGGCAGTCGCAACGGAACGGATCACCGTGCCGCCGGGACCGTTCATCAGATCCCGCTCTACCTGCAGCTGCTTGTCTTTAACGCTGTTGGGAGGAATACCGAAGGACTGGTGGATTTCCTGCAGTGTATCGGTCGCCGGTTCCACCAGTGAACACAGGAACACGCATTCCTGAATGGCCGTTACCGAGGGTTCTTTTTCAAGCGACTGGGTTCCCTGAAACACCAGGGTTTTAATATGGCGATCGATCATGCCCAGCAAGGATTTTCTGGCGTTGTTGGCTTCCACTTTGCCGGTCGCCAGTGCGTCCATAACACCGCGCCCCAGCCACCAGAGTTTCGCCAGCGGCGAATCACCACTCAGGGCGTCAATACGGGAAAGCGCTCTTTCCATCAGTTTGACATTGGTGGTCAGGTTTTCACCCTTGAACACGCCCAGCATGCCTACCTGATACATATGACGCAGCCGGCGGCTCATTTCCTCCAGCTTGCCGTGATCGGCCGGCTCGCCAGAGGTTTTAGGGGGACGCTCCGGTTGCTCGGAAACGGTGAAAAAAGTGCTTTCGGGAATCAGGTTTTTACGACTCAGGCTGCGCATCTCATTGATGGTGGGCACCAGCAGTACTGGCATGGCCCGCTGTTTGGCCTGAACGTATTCCAGGTAGTGATTCAGCACCATGATGGCACTGCTGATGGCAGCCAGCTCCTTTTCGTTGTCCTCGTGGGAACGGCTGAGAATCAGGTTACCCAGCACCACCATTTCTTCCACCATCAGGGCCGCGCCGGGAAGCTCAATCAGACGGAACACGCCCTTGAGCTGAGTCAGTTGTTCCAGGCAATGCTTCAGGCGAACATCGTTTTCCGGTTCCTCGGCATAATGTTCCAGATTCGACTCTGCCACAGACAAAGACTCGTCCAGCTGTTCCTTCACCAGATTGAGAGACGCCGTACCTTCAATTGTTACCATGTGAACACCATTTTTATAGATTCTGCCAAACGCAGATGGCAAATTTTCTAAGTCTTACCGGTAAGTATAGAAAACCTGTAGAAAAGTTAGCCTCAACAGAGCAGTTTCTTTGTATTTTTTGCGAAAAACGTCGTGTTTTTTTGTTAATTATTGTTTTTAAAAAGGTTTTATCCGGCCGGCGCCATGACTGCGGCCCCGGTTAAGTGGCGTTGAATCAACACCTTAGCGGGGCTGATATGTCGCCTGCGTGCTGCATCTTTGCTGGAACAATGTACAAACCACTTTAACTGAAGACAATAACGTCTTATTTACACTATGTTTTTGGTCAACACAATAGCCAGGGTGCCTATGAAGGTTCAGCTGCCTACTTCGTCGCCAGTTGGGTTTTCCAGCTGGCGCCATAATACCTCCCCTGCGCTTTTTTCCAGGCCCTGCAAACGTTCATCGTGGGCGGCCAGTTCCTCGGGGGTGGCCTGCACAACCTTGAGCCGCGGGCGATCCGGGTTCAGACGAATAATCCGGGTACCGGTAACCTCTTCATCGTCGTCGCTTTCCCCCAGGGTCAGAGCTGTCTGGCCACCGGTCATGCCCAGATACACATCGGCCAGTATCTCGGCATCCAGCAAAGCGCCGTGGAGTTCCCGGTGGGAGTTGTCTATTTCATAGCGTTTACACAGGGCATCCAGGGTATTTCGCTGACCAGGGTGCATTTTGCGCGCCAGCAGAAGCGTATCCAGAATGCCGCAGAACTCAGCTGTCTTGCCGATGCCGCGGTCAAGCAATGCAAACTCGTGGTCCATAAAGCCCACGTCGAACGCCGCGTTGTGAATAACCAGCTCTGCACCACGGATATATTCCAGGAAGGAGTCTGCGATTTCGTGAAAGCGGGGTTTGTCTTCCAGAAATTCATTGGTAATCCCGTGAACCTCGATGGCGCCGTCATCCACAATCCGGTCCGGGTTGATATAGCGATGGTAGTTATTACCGGTCAGTCGCCGGTTTATCATTTCCACGCAACCGATCTCGATAATGCGGTGGCCTTCCTGGGGTTCCAGACCCGTGGTTTCGGTATCAAGTACAATCTGACGCATAGTTCGCTTTTATGTCACCGTGAATTGAGAAGTGTTTTACAGCAGCTCGACAATGGCTTCGTTGGCCAGCTGATCCACCTTTTCATTGTCGGGGTGGCCACTGTGGCCTTTTACCCAGTGCCATTCCACCTGATGTTTCTGGCTCAGGGCATCCAGCTCCTGCCAAAGATCGGCGTTCTTCACCGGCTTTTTGCTGGCATTCTTCCAGTCTTTCTTTTTCCAGCCATGAATCCATTCGGTGATGCCCTTGCGCACATACTGGGAATCGGTGGTGAGGCTCACCTGGCACGGCCTTTTCAGGGCCTTGAGTGCCTGGATGGCGGCCATCAGCTCCATGCGGTTGTTGGTGGTATTGCTTTCCGCGCCCTTGAGGTGTTTTTCCGTGCCATTATAGCGCAGCAACGCACCCCAGCCGCCGGGCCCGGGGTTACCCTTGCAGGCGCCATCGGTATAGATTTCTACAACTTTTGTCATCCGGTGATTTCTTCAGGTTTATTCTTCAATGGGTTTGTTATGGGCTTTGCTGTGCGGCTTGCCCGGGACCTTGTTGTGAACATGGGCACGGGGTGCCGGCCGGGCGATACCGTTGATGGGTATGGAAACCAGTGATGGTGTTTTTCGCGGTTTGATTGGCGTGACTTTCGCCACCCGTTTGGTAGCCACCATCAGGTATATGGCACCCCGCTGGGCCCACCAGCGCTTGCTGGCGTAGGAAAGCCAGCCAAACCAGCGGCTCCAGCGCTGCCCTTGATTGGGCGGGCCGTAAATAGTGCACTCGCAGCCTTCCACCTCAAAGTCCAGCAGGTTCAGCCAGTCCGACAGGCGATACGGGCTGAGAAAGTTACCACACCAGGGAACCCGGGCAGTTTTGGCCCGCAGCAAACGAATCAGCCCCCACAGACTCCAGGGATTAAATCCCACAATCACCATCTTGCCGCCGGGAATCAGGGTGCGGGAGATTTCCCGCAACAGGCGGTGGGGGTTACTGTCAAAATCCAGGCTGTGATGCAGTAAAGCCACGTCTACGGTATCGGAAGCCACCGACAATTCGGAAAACCGGCTCTGTACACAGGCCATCGGTGCCTTGGGATAGATTTCCTCACACACATAAAACTTGTGTTTGATGGGACTGGACTGAGCCATTACCTGGGGCTGCCCTACTCCGGTCTGCATCAGGTAATAGCCGAACATGGAAGGCAATACCTGATCCAGAAGCTCCCGCTCGGCATCCAGGGTTGTGCGGCCCGGTTCTGAATCGAACCATTCGTTTACCAGATCATGCACGTAGGTGCCGGTAAAAGGTTGAAACGGTTTGAAAAGTCTGGGTAAGCTCATATGAATTCGGGACGTTAGGCGTTAAGCTATTGAGCATACTCATAATCCTTGCCAGCGACAACGCTCCTGGGACACTTTAAGCCAAAAGCCGTAGATTCGAGGGTATCTACATGAAAATTTCACCAATTCCCGCATTCATGGACAACTACATCTGGCAATTGAATGATGGCAGCAAGGCCTACGTGGTTGACCCCGGTGATGCCAAACCCGTCATCAGTTTTCTGGAGGGTAATCAGCTCACCTTGGCGGGCATTATCCTGACCCACCACCACTGGGACCACACCGGCGGTATCAGAGAATTGCTGGATCTCTGGCCCGGAATTCCGGTGTACGGCCCTGCCCATGAAAAGATTGCCGATGTTACCCACCCACTGGAGGAAGGAGACACAATCCATGTGCTGGGCCAAACCTTTAAAGTGATTGATGTGCCTGGCCATACCGCCGGCCATATCGCCTATTACAGCGAGCAGGAAGATGACCACGATATCCTGTTTTGTGGTGATACCCTGTTTTCCTCCGGTTGCGGCCGTCTGTTTGAAGGTACCGCTGCCCAGATGTTCGAATCACTCAGCAAGCTTAAAGAACTGCCTGCAGAAACCCTGGTGTACTGCACCCATGAGTACACCACCGCAAATTTGAAATTTGCCCATGCCGTAGAGCCCAATAACAGCGATATTGCCGCTAGAATAAAAGAAGTGGATCAGTTAAGAGCCCAGAACATTCCAACGGTGCCCAGTACCATTGGTCTGGAGCTCCGGGTAAATCCGTTTTTACGCTGGGACGCCCCCGAGGTGGTGAACAGCGCCAACGAACGATCCGAAACCATGAGCACCGAGCCCGTCGAGGTTTTCGCCGCCATTCGTGCCTGGAAAGATCATTTTTAAGGAAGACAGTCAGTAGTAATGAAATCAACGCAGCCCAGTTTGAAAGCCGCTGTGCTTGTTGTGCTGGTGGCACTTTTGTGTGCCTGCCAGAGCGCAGGCCAGCCTACCCAGCCTAATAAAGCAGACAAGCATACCCAGGAACTCCTGAACAGCCTGCCGGAAGAACCCGGCAATGAGCAGCAGGAATCCCTGATAGCCGAAAGCCAGAGCGAAGCCCCCCTGACGCTGGCCGATTCGACCGATGAATCCGAGACCCTGACGATCGAACCGGCACCGCCGCATTTCTGGCAGGAAGTTCAGGCCGGTTTCAAACTGGATCACACTCTGGATAACCGCCGTATTCAGGTGCAGCGCGACTGGTACGCTCGCCACCCCAACTATATTGACCGGGTGCTGGAGCGTGGCTACCCCTACCTGTTCCATATCTACAACGAAGTGAAAAAGCGCGATATGCCCGCCGAGCTGGTGCTGCTCCCCATTGTGGAAAGTGCGTTCGATCCTTTTGCCTATTCCCATGGTCGGGCGTCGGGCATCTGGCAGTTTATTCCCGGTACCGGAAAAATGTTTGGCCTGAAACAGACCTGGTGGTACGACGGACGCCGGGACATTGTGGCAGCCACAACGGCAGCACTGGATTACCTGGAAGCCCTCAACAAACAGTTCGACGGCAACTGGCTGCACGCACTGGCCGCCTACAATTCCGGTGCCGGCAATGTGAACAAGGCCATTCGCTATAACAAGAAACGCGGCAGAACCACCGACTTCTGGAACCTGCGCCTGCCCCGCGAAACCCAGGCGTATGTGCCCAAGCTGATTGCGCTGGCACAGATTTTTGATAATCCGGAAAAATACGGCATCAACCTGCGGGACATTCCCTACGAAGAGCAATTTGTGAAAGTGGATGTGGGTTCCCAGATTGATTTGTCTCAGGCTGCCGATCTGGCGGGCATTTCACTCAAGGACCTGTACCGTTACAACCCCGGCTTTAATCGCTGGGCGACAGACCCTGAGGGCCCCCATTATCTGTTGATCCCGGTGGACAAGGCCGAGGATTTTATTGCCGGCATTGCCGAACTGCCCCCGGAAAAACGGGTGCAGTGGACCCGCTACACTATCAAATCCGGTGATTCGCTGATTACTATCGCCAAACGCAATAACATCACCGTAGACATGCTGAAAGACATCAACAACCTGCGTGGCAACCGGATTATTGCCGGTAAAACCCTGCTGATCCCCAAAGCCAGCGGCAGCATGGATGATTACGCCCTGAGCCTGGAACAGCGCATTGAAAAGAAAAAGAACCGTCCCCGGGATGGCCGCCATAAAATTGATTATCAGGTGAAATCCGGTGACAGTTTCTGGACCATTGCCCGCAAGCACGATGTGGGTGTAAGGAGCCTGGCGAAATGGAATGGCATGGCACCCACCGACACCCTGCGGGTGGGACAGCACCTGGCAATATGGACCGAGGTCAAAGGGTCTGCCGGCAACAGCCAGGTACGTAAAATCAATTACCGCGCCCGCAACGGGGATTCCTACGCCAAAATTGCCCAGAAGTTCAATGTTACCCTGGCACAACTGCAACGCTGGAACCGGATTGATCTGGATGAATACCTGCAACCGGGCGACCGCCTGACACTATACGTGGACGTGCGCAGCGCACCTTAGGTTTAGGGCCTGATCAGTCTTTGGAGGTCAGCGCGATGCTGGCCTGCTGGGCCAGGCTGTTGAAATTAACAAACTGCTGTTCAGACAAGTCCCTGCCGGACAGGTGCATATCGCCATAAAACACCCCGATGGGCCGCCGCGATACCACAATAGGCGCAACAAAAAATTTGCCGGTCTGTAAATGTTTTTGCAGGGGCTCGGTCACCAGATAGCCCCTTCCCTTCATGCGCTCCGAGCCCAGCCACAAGGGCTGCACCTGCCGCAAGGCAAAGGAAAAGGCATTGTCATCCCGCAGGGAGAAATTAAACCCGTCCAGGAAACCGTCCGCCACATCACCACGAAAAGAACGTGGAATCAGTTTTTTGCGATCCTTGGTCACCAGACACATTACCACCCGGTCCAGTTGCACCGCGTGATACATACCGTCCAGAATCACCCGGAATATTTCATTCACATCAGGGTTACGGCCAGCCAGCAGGTTGCCAATACGGCTCATGTAATCCAGTTGCAGCGTGGCATCGGCGCTTACCTGGGTGGTGCTGTCAGCTGCCGCCTCCACAGGTTCGGTTGTGGGTTGTACCCGGGTGCTGTCAGCCGTTTGCTCGCTATCCGGCCGGGGCAGCGCCTCTGCCAGCGGCTGATAATTCAGCGCGGCCTCAATCATTTCCGGTGTAATATCCAGATCAACAAGTGTCTGTTTTTCCCGGGCGGGAACAATGATCTCGCCCTCCTCACTGACTTCCTCCGGCGCTTCCGGTTCTTCATAGCGCACCAGGCTGAGGCGCTCAGCTGTTTCCTGAGTGTAATTGGACGGCGGGATCAAATGCTTGACCTGATCGGCCCCGTACATGCTGGAAATTTCCTTGGCATAATCAGCGATCTGCTTGGCCTGCTCCAATGCATCCTTGGCATCCTGCTTGGTGAAGCTGGCAATCTTTTTCATCACCTGAATCACTTCATCGGAATCCCATCCCAAAGGCGCCACCTGGCTCAGCTCCTCACCCAGCAATACAGCCTGGGCAGGCCTTGACGGTTTTTCCGGGTAAGAGAGTGACTCCACCAGCAAGGGGCTTAGCTGCCACTGGTCCGCAATCCCCCTGGCAAGCTCATTGAAAGTGACCCCCATAATCTGTCGGCTGGCCTGACCGGGAGGCATTCCCTGCTGAATCAGGCGGTCCAGTTCCAGGGCCACATCATCGCCCCGGGATAAAATGGACATTTCACCGACGTGATGCAGCAAGCCGGCGATAAAGACTTCTTCTTTCAGTCCGAACTTTTTATCAGACACTATGCCCTTGGCTTGCATGGCAGCATGAAACGATTTGGCCAGAACGTTTTTCAGGTGAACCGATGGGGAGTTTTTCAGCATCTCGTCCAGAATTTTCATGGACAGGGAAATATCACGGATGGTGGTGAAACCCATCAGCACGATAGCGCGGGTAATGGTGGCACAATTGCCGGCAACACCGCGATACATCACGCTGTTGGCCACCTGCAACACACGGGAAGTAAGATTGGGATCTTTCAACACTTCATCAGACAGCTGCGATACTCTTGAGTCTTCGTCAGTGGTGAGCTTGCTCATTTTGTTAACAGTGCTGGCGAGCGCCGGCATTTTCTGCTCACTGAGCATGTCTACCCAAAAGCCGAGATCTTTTTTTACTTCGGGCGACTTATCGTCAGCATCCTCTTTGTCAGGCATATGACTCCTGCTTACAGCCACCGGCTCCAGTTCCACTAAGCATTCCCAGATACAAAAAATGGTTAAAACACAGTTCCTTAAATAAACATAGCACCTGCTGGCAAATTTGCCGTTACTGATGTAAATTGATCAAAAAGTCGCATAACAACAATGATTTACAACAGAAAATTCAGCCAATCCAGCAACCTGGACACAAGGGCATATGCAGGGAATGTTTTTACTCACCTCATACCAGTCAACTCGCAGTCTTTTTTTACCCAATCACTCCAGCACCCGGCGGCATTCCAGCGCCCTTTCGCAATGCCTGCTGCTGATCGCTATCCTGTTCTTTTTAAACGGGTTTGCCCGCGCTGACGAAGTAACCCGAGTCACTGCGCTCAGCCTCCATGGAACCCCCAAATACACTGAAGCCAGCCACTATTACCACGCCAATCCGGATGCCCCCAAAAGGGGAACCGTGGTGCTGCCGGGATTTGGCAGTTTTGATACGCTCAATCCTTATCTGTTGAAAGGCATCAGCCCGGTGAACACACCGGGCATGGGCCAGTACGGTATTGCCGAGCTGAATGAAACCCTGATGGTGGGCACCAGCTTCCGGCTGCGCAGCCCCGATGAGCCGCAGTCTGCCTATTGCCTGATCTGTGAATACGTGGAGTTTCCCGCGGACTATCGCTGGATCCGGTTTAAACTGAAGGACTATGCCAGATTCCATAATGGCGATCCCATCACCGCGCAGGATGTGGTCACCAGTTATCAGTTGCTGACATCCGACAAGGCCCACCCCAGTTACCGGGACATCTATCAACCGGTAGAAAAAGTTGAAAAGAACGGACCTTTAACGGTGACTTTTCATCTTAAGGAATCCGGGCTCAAACCCATGGTCTTCCGCCTGGGTGAACTACCGGTGATGTCCGACAAGTTCTGGAAAAAACACACTTTCGGTGAATCCGGCAATATCCCTCAGCCGTTAAGTGGCCCCTATAAAATCGGCCATGCCGATATGGGCAGCGTGGTGGAGTTTCATCGTGTTGAGGATTTCTGGAGCAAGGATCTGCCCTTGTATCAGGGCATGTATAACTTCGACAAAGTGCGTTTCGAATTTTTCCGCGATCGCACCGTGGCCTTTGAAGCCTTCAAATCCGGCCGCGTGGATGTGTTCTACGAATACGTCGCCAAGAACTGGGCAACCGCCTATGAATTCCCTGATATCAACAACGGCGCTGTGATCAAGGAAGAAATCAATCACGAAATCCCCAGCGGCTCCCAGGCATTCTTTATCAATACCCGGCGCGAAAAGTTTGCCGATGTCAGAGTACGGAAAGCGCTCACCCTGCTGTTCGATTTTGAGTGGACCAACGACAATATTTTTGCCGGAGCTTATAAACGCTCCAACACCTATTTCCCCAACTCGGAACTGGGGGCTCGCGGGCTTCCCTCCCAGGGTGAACTGAAACTGCTGAAACCCTTCAAAGATGAATTGCCACGGGAACTCTTTACCGAACCTTTTCAATTACCCCAAACCAGGGGCAACGGCAATATCCGTCCGCAGCTGCGCGAAGCTCTCAGACTCCTGAAGGCTGCCGGCTGGGAAATCAAGGACACACGCCTGGTTAATGCCAAAACCGGCGAGCCTTTCGTATTTGAAATCCTTATTGATCAGAACAGTTTTGCCAGAGTACTGACACCCTACATCAACAACCTGGAAAAAGCCGGCATCAAAGCCGAAATCCGCCATATCGATACAGCGCAGTACAAAGTGCGCCTGGATAATCTGGATTTCGATATGATCAGCTATGTACTTCCTCAGGGGCTCTCGCCAAGTCACGAACAGCGGCTATACTTCCACTCTTCCCTGGCAAACACAGAGGGAACTAAAAATTTCTCCGGTGTCAAAAGCAAGGTGGTGGATGCGATGATTGATAAGATCATCAATGCCAGCGATCGCAAGCAACTGGTTAATGCGGCAAGAGCCATGGACCGGGTACTGCTATGGAACTACTACACCATCCCCCACTGGCACCTGAATTACCATCGTATTGCCTACCGCAACAAATTACAGCGACCTGAAAAGGTATCCAAACTGAACCTCGGTTTTCCCGCCTGGTGGATTAAACCGGAGCAGAAAACAGATAAGAAAGCGGATTAGAATTTGCAGCGCTACTCAGTAACACCGTGCATGCACTGAACCTGAGTATGAAGACCAAAGGAATAGCAGTGATACAAACCAGCATGACAATCAAACACCTTTCTGTTCCAGCCATACTACTGGCACTTGCCATGGTATTGGTTCCAGCACTGATGTCACCCCTGGCTTATGCCGCCAAAAGCGACGGCAAACCCACCCATGCAATAGCCATGCATGGCGAACCCAAATACCCGGCGGACTTCGGGCATTTCGATTACGTCAATCCGGATGCCCCCAAGGGTGGCAAAATCGTACTGGCCGGAATTGGCAGCTACAACAGCCTGAATAACTTTATTACCAAAGGTGTATCTGCATCCTATCTGTCTTTGATATATGACACGCTCACCGAACGGGCGAAAGACGAACCCTTTACCGAATACGGGTTGCTGGCTGAAACCATTGAAATAGCGAAAGACCGCAGCGCCGTTACCTTTCACCTGAATCCCAAAGCCCGCTTTCAGGATGGCAAACCGGTAACGGCCCACGACGTGGTTTTCAGTTTTAATCTGCTCACCGAAAAAGGCGCGCCCTTCTTTAATGCCTATTACAATGACGTAAAAGAAGTAGCCGCCATCAGCGAAGGCAGCGTGAAGTTTACTTTCAAGAATAATCAGAACCGCGAATTGCCACTGATTCTGGGCCAGCTTCCGGTGCTGCCGCAGCACTTCTGGAAAGACAAAAGCTTTACCGACAATTTACTGGACCCTCCCCTGGGCAGCGGCCCTTACCGGATCAAGGAATTCCAGACCGGTCAGACCATTACCTATGTTCGCAATGAAAACTACTGGGCCAAGGATCACCCCATTAACAAAGGCCGCTACAACTTTGACGAAATCCGCGTGGAGTATTTTCTGGATTCCAACGTCGCTCTGGAGGGTTTAAAGTCAGGCACCTTTGACTTTTATGAAGAAAACAGCTCCAAGCGCTGGGCCACCCAGTATGAAGGCGACAAATTTGACGATGGCACGTTAACCAAAGCGGAAATCCATAATGAAAACCCTACCGGCATGCAGGCATTTATTTTTAATACCCGCCGTGAAATTTTTAAAGATCCGCAGGTAAGGCAGGCACTGAACTACGCCTTCGATTTTGAGTGGACTAACGAAAACCTGTTTTATGGTGCCTATAAACGCACTGACAGTTATTTCGAAAACTCTGAACTGGGTGCCCAGGGCTTGCCCGGCAAAGAAGAACGGGTATTGCTGGAACGCCACCGTGATGATGTGCCGGAAGAAGTCTTCACCAAAGCCTACCAGCCACCGGTTACCCAAGGCGACGGCAATATTCGCAAGCAACTGCGCCATGCCCTGACATTACTGAAAGATGCCGGTTGGGGATTTGAAAACAAGCGCCTGATTCACAAGGAGACCGGCAAGCCCCTGGAATTTGAAATCATGCTGGTGAGCAAGGATTTTGAACGCATTGTTTTACCCTTTATCAAAAACCTGGAAAAGCTCGGCATCAAAGTCACGCCCCGGCTGGTAGACCAGTCCCAGTACATTGAACGGGTACGAAACTTCGATTTCGATATGATTATTGGCTCTTTCCGGCAATCCAGTTCCCCAGGAAACGAACAGCGGGACTACTGGTACTCCGGATTTGCTGATCAGAAAGGCAGTCGCAACCTGATCGGTGTCAAAGACCCGGTTGTGGATGCCCTGGTGGAAAAGGTCATCGCTGCCGATACCCGGGAAGATCTGATTACCGCCACCCGCGCCCTGGACCGGGTTTTACTGTGGGGCCATTACGTAATTCCCCAATGGCATATCGACAGTTATCGTGTGGCCTACAAACAAAAACTGCAACGCCCGGAAACACCTCCCAAATACGATCTTGGCCTGTTCACCTGGTGGATCAGACCCGAGTAAGCCATGGCAGCCTATATTGTTCGCAGATTGCTTTTCATGATCCCGACACTGTTCGGGATTCTGCTGCTGAATTTTGCCATTATCCAGTCTGCACCCGGCGGCCCCGTGGAACAGATGATTGCCCAACTGGAAGGCATGGAAAGCAATACCGCATCCCGCCTGGGTGGCTCTGCCCGCGCAGAAATTTCCTCTTCCGGCTCTGACTCCAGTTATCGCGGCGCCCAGGGGCTGGACCCTGCCCTGATCGCTCAGATCGAAAAAATGTACGGCTTTGACAAGCCGCCCCATGAGCGCTTTTTTGACATGGTGGTGAATTACTTCAGCTTTGAATTTGGCGACAGTTTTTTCCGAGACAAGACCGTGATTGAACTGGTGATCGAAAAAATGCCGGTCTCCATTTCCCTCGGCATCTGGTCGACATTAATCATTTACCTGATCTCCATTCCCCTGGGCATTCGCAAGGCTGTTTCCCATGGGGAACGTTTTGATGTGTGGACCAGCTCGGTGATTATTGTGGGTTATGCCATCCCCGGATTCCTGTTCGCTATCTTGCTGATTGTGCTCTTTGCCGGTGGCAGTTACTTTAACTGGTTCCCCCTGCGTGGGCTTACCTCTCCCAACTTTGATGAAATGACCCTGCTGCAACAGATCGGCGACTATTTCTGGCATCTGGCTTTGCCGGTTACCGCCAACGTCATCGGCGGCTTTGCCACCCTGACCATGCTGACCAAAAACTCCTTTCTCGATGAGGTCGGCAAGCAATATGTGGTCACCGCCAAGGCCAAAGGGCTGACAGATCGCCAGGTGCTCTATGGCCATGTGTTCCGTAACGCCATGCTGATTGTGATCGCGGGCTTCCCTGCCGCTCTGATTACCGTGTTTTTTACGGAATCGTTACTGATCGAGGTAGTGTTCTCTCTTGATGGGCTGGGTTATCTGGGCTTTGAATCCGTATTAAAGCGGGATTACCCCGTGATTTTCGGGACCCTGTTCATTTTTACCCTGATAGGCCTCATTCTGCAGCTGATCAGTGATATTACCTACACACTGATTGACCCACGCATTGATTTTGAAGCGAGGGATTAACTGATGTTCCGGTTATCTCCCATTAATCAGCGCCGTTTTCAAAAATTCCGCAAAAACAAACGGGGCTGGTTCTCCCTGTGGTTCTTTCTGTTGATTTTTATTGCTTCACTGTTTGCCGATCTGCTGGCCAACGACAAGCCCGTATATATTCACTACGACAACGAACATTATTTCCCGATCTTTCTTACCTACTCGGAACGGGAGTTTGGCGGAGAGTTTGAAACTGAAGCGGATTATCGTGATGAGTACGTGATCGAACTCATTAATAAAAAGGGTTACATGATCAACCCGCCGATTCCTTTCAGCTACGACACCATTAACTGGAATCTGCCAACGCCGGCCCCGTCCCCACCGGATGAAGTAAACCTGCTGGGCACCGACGATCAGGGGCGCGATGTTCTGGCGAGGGTCATCTACGGATTCCGGATTTCGGTTTTGTTCGGGCTTATTCTCACCATCGTCAGTTCCATCGTCGGTGTGATTGCCGGTGCGCTGCAGGGCTATTATGGAGGCTGGATCGACATGCTGGGTCAGCGTTTTATCGAAATCTGGTCGTCGCTTCCTGTGCTGTTCCTGCTGATCATTCTTTCCAGCCTGATCCAGCCCAATTTCTGGTGGCTGCTGATGATCATGCTCTTGTTCAGCTGGATGCGTCTTGTGGGTGTGGTCCGAGCCGAATTTCTGCGGGGCCGCAATCTTGAGTATGTTAAGGCGGCAAAAGCACTGGGTCTGAAAGACAACATGATCATGTTCAAGCATATTCTGCCCAATGCCATGGTGGCCACCATCACCTTTATGCCTTTTATTCTCACCGGTTCCATCACCACGCTGACGGCTTTGGACTTTCTGGGCTTTGGTTTGCCCATCGGCTCTCCGTCATTAGGTGAACTGGTAGCCCAGGGTAAAGCCAATCTGCAGGCTCCCTGGCTGGGTATTTCGGCCTTCGTTGTGCTGTCATTAATGCTGACTTTACTGGTGTTTATCGGCGAAGCCGTGCGCGATGCCTTTGACCCAAGGAATGAACTCTGATGACGGATTCCAATAGTGCGCCAATAATCACCGTTCAGGACCTCTCCATCAGCTTTCGCCAGGGCAGCCATCAAGTAGATGCGGTGCAGCAGGTGAGCTTTGAACTCTATAAAGGGGAAACCCTGGCACTGGTAGGCGAAAGCGGCTCGGGGAAATCCGTGACTGCCCATGCCCTCACCCGCCTGCTACCGGAAAAGACCACCCTGTATGCTGATGGCTCCGTGCGTTTTGAAAACCAGGAGCTGCTGAAACTCACCGAGCCGGAACTCCGAAAAATCCGCGGTAACCGCATCGCCATGATCTTTCAGGAACCCATGACGGCCCTGAATCCGCTCCATACGGTTGCCAAGCAGATTGGCGAAACCCTGGCATTGCACCAGGGCATGGACAAGAAAGCCATCCGTGAGCGCACTATCGAGCTGCTGAAACTGGTGGGCCTGCCCACGCCGGAAGACAAACTCAAATCCTATCCCCATGAGCTTTCCGGGGGGCAGCGGCAGCGGGTAATGATCGCCATGGCACTGGCCAATGAGCCGGATGTGCTGATTGCAGATGAGCCCACCACGGCTCTGGATGTAACCATACAAAAGCAGGTACTGAACCTGCTCAAATCCCTGCAGGAAAAAATGGGGATGGCGATTCTGCTGATCACCCATGATCTGGGCGTGGTGCGCAACTATTCCGACCGGGTGGCAGTCATGACAGAAGGCGAACTGGTAGAAACCAACTCAACACCGAAACTCTTCAGTGAACCCAGCCATCCCTACACCATCAAACTGCTTAACGCGGAACCCAAAGGTGAACCTGCTGTTCTGCCTGAAAACCCCGGCAATATTCTTACCACCAAGGATCTGCGGGTCTGGTTCCCCATTAAACGGGGTATTTTCAAACACACGGTGGATTACGTTAAAGCCGTGAATGATATCAATATCACCCTTAAAAAGGGTCATACACTGGGCATTGTCGGTGAAAGCGGTTCCGGCAAGACCACGCTGGTTCAGGCGCTGTTAAAGCTCACCCACAGCGAAGGTTCGATCGACTTTCGCAACCACCAGCTGGACAAACTCAACCGGCGCCAGATACGCCCTCTGCGGCGTCAGCTGCAAATCGTGTTTCAGGACCCGTTCAGCAGCCTCAGCCCCAGGATGAGCGTTGCCGAAATAATCGGTGAAGGCCTGCTGATTCACCGGGTGGGAGATGCCGAAAGCCAGGAAAAAGCCATTGTCCGAGCCATGGAAGAAGTAGGCCTGGACCCGGCCACCCGCCACCGCTACCCACACGAGTTTTCCGGGGGCCAACGCCAGCGTATCGCCATAGCCCGGGCCCTGGTATTGCAACCGGAAGTCATCATCCTTGATGAGCCAACCTCGGCCCTGGATCGTTCGGTACAGGCACAGGTGGTGGATCTGTTGCGCACGCTCCAGGAGAAACACCAGTTCAGTTATATTTTTATCAGCCACGACCTGAAAGTGGTGCGCGCCATTGCCCACGACATTATGGTGCTGAAGGACGGTAATGTGGTGGAAATGGGTACGGCCACAGAGGTTTACAAGCAACCCAAGTCTGACTACACCAAAGACCTTCTGGGCGCTGCTTTTAATCTTTAAACGCAGTGAAGGAGTGTTCGATCAGGTAGTGAATGTGAGACATCAGAAGAGATATTGATAGCGAAATAAAAAAAGGTGAGCAGCGGAAACTGCTCACCTTTTTTTATATTTCAGGATTTGGCTGCTGACCTAGATCTGACGACGTTCGATCTTGGCCTGCTCTTTCAGCGTTTCAATATAGTTGCCGAAGTCATACTGACCAAAGCGCATTTCCATGGTCTGCTCCATCTGGTTTTCAGCCTGATCGTTAAGGTCGTAAACACCATCTTCAACGGCCTCGACAGCTACCAGTACCTGATCCCCGGAAGGCAGATTGACCTTGTCATAGCTGGCTCCCTCTTTTGGTTCAGGAATTTCGAATACCTTGCGTACCACTTCGCGGCCCAGCTCGGTGCTCTGACGGCCAACCTCTTTCTTCGTGGTCCACTCTTTATTAATTTCTGCAGCCACTTCTTCCAGTGCTGAACCGGTATTCAGCTTGGCCAGCAGTTTGTTGGCAACCTCTACCGCTTTTTCCCGGGCTTTCTGGGTGATCACAGCATTTTTAACCTGATCCTGCACTTCGGCGAGCGGTTTGACACTGGCAGCTTTGTAATCAGTCACCCGCACTATCACCACCTCATCGTTTTCCAGCTCGATGGCTTCGCTGTTTACCCGCTCTTCAATGAATTCCGGCTCAAAGATCTTTGCAGCGACCTGTGGTTTGGAGAGCACGCCCTGGCCGCCCGCTTTGGTAATCCAGTCAGAGGATTTTACCTTGGAACCAGGAACCAGCTCTGCCGCATCCACGAGTGTGTCAGGATGCTCAAAAGCCTTCTGGTTCAGGTCTTCGATGGCTACCGTCAAGGCCTCTCTGGCCTTGGCTGCTTTCAGCTCAGCCACAATACGATCACGCTCGGCGTCCAGTTCGGGCATTTCGGCCTGATCCACTTCAGTAAGGCGGATCAGGTGGAATCCAAATTCGGATTTGACGATGTCTGAGGTTTCACCCACGTCCAGTGCAAAGAGCGCATCCTCAAAGGACTGGTCATACACACCTTTACCGGCAAAGCCCAGATCGCCGCCCAACCTGGACGTGGCGACATCATCAGAATAGGATTCGGCCACCTCATCAAACGACTTGCCGTCTTCAAGGGCCTGCTGGGCTTCCTTGATTTTCTCAAGCGCCTCTTTCTCGGAAAGCTCACCGCCGACTTCCACCAACACATGCTGCGCACGACGACGCTCTTTATCGGCGGCTGCAGCCAGTTCCTTTTCAAAAGCAATCTGAATCTCTTCTTCGGTGACTTCGTCAGTTTGAGCAAAGTCTTCCAGAGTCACGTGCAGATATTCCACTTTGGCCTTTTCAGGGGTCTGAAAACTGCTGGCATGGGCGTCATAGTAAATCTTGATATCTTCATCAGTGATTTCTACCTGATCCCGGTAATCGGCAGCTTTGACTTCCAGAGTTGCTACGTCACGCTTTTGATTGTTCAGCACCACCAGGGTTTTGACTTCTGAGGGAATGACAAAGGCGGACCCACTGATGGCTGATTCCAGCTGTTTTACCAGCAGCTCTTCGCGAACCTCGGAAAGAAACCCGGTACCACTGTAACCCGCCTGGGCCAGCAATTGTTCCAGACGACGCTGGGAAAACTCACCGGAATCATCCTTGAACTGGGGCATGGCCCGCACATAGGATTTGGCATTTTCCTGAGCGATGTATAAGCCTTCCTGGTCAGTGGCCTGACTCAGCAATTCCTTGCGAATCAGAAACTCAACCGCTGAGGGGCGAACCATTTCCAGACTGATGATGGAGGGATCAACCTGACCACCCATACGCTGCACCAGATTTCTGCGCTGGATCTCGGCAGCGCGGTCGATTTCCGGTTTGGTGATCTCTGTACCGTTAACAACGATCTCGGCATCGCTGCGCCCGGCGCTCTGAAACAATCCCTCGATACCGAAAAACGCGAACGGCAATATGAATATTACCAGTAACACTTTTCCTACCCAGCCTTTGAGGAGATTACGAAATGCATCCATTAAACAAATACCCTAACGTCTTGTTCTTATCAAAGGGGTAATTATACAGGCAGGAGCGCAATGTAGAAGCGTTTCGCCAAGGAAATTCAGGGCTTCAGGCCACATTCTGGTCAATTTTTACGACAGAAGCTGAATGGTAGAACTGAGCAGGCAAAGCAGAATGAAGTGACTTGCGAAAGTGGGTATCGGGGACGGGTCTGGATGCTGGTGAGGAAGCTGGTGGAAGATGCGGCTCCATCCCGAAGAGTGCGGTATCGGGTCTTTACAAACTGGTTTGTAAAGTTAGTGCAGGTTTCTGCGGGAGTGGAGCCTGGATCTTCTTGAGTGCGTACTGGGTACGTTATTGTTATTAGCTGTTTACCGCGTCTTTCAGTGCCTTACCAGGCTTGAAAGAAGGAATTTTTGCGGCTGGAATATCGATTGGTTGACCAGTTTGTGGATTTCTGCCACTTCTGGCGGCACGCTCTTTTACAGAAAAAGTACCGAAACCTACAAGAACTACCTGTTCGTTTTCAGTAAGTGCGTTTGTCACTGTATCGATAACAGCATCCAGTGCACGACCAGCTTGCGCTTTAGGAATATCAGCAGAAGCTGCAATTGCATCAATGAGTTCAGATTTATTCACATGACTCCCCTTCGAATCTTCGTCTGCAGTTTCCATCCAACACGGATGGAGCAGGACGCATTTTAACTCGTATTAAACTCGGAATACCGGGCGATTTATTGCCCTGCCCTTAGGCGGATCGACTTTATACCAACACGGAAAAACACGTGTCAAGCGCACGTATCACGGTGCATAGAATAATTTTTTTGCAAGTGCTAATTCGACGAATTTTCGGCTTAAAAGAGCGGTTTTGGTGCAGATTTCTATTGCTTAATTTCAAAATGCAGCACATAAAAAAACGCTACCAATCCCCGGATTGGTAGCGTTTTCAACTAATCAATTTATGTTAATGGGTGCTTATACGATCGCTTTGGTCTTCATCATCCGCATCTTCCGATGTGGTAATCGGAGCCAGTGCATCGGTTTCGGCATCATCCAGCGGATCAGGTTTGCGTTGCAACGCAATCTCCAGTACTTCATCAATCCACTTCACACAATGAATTTCCAGGTCTTCTTTAATGTTGTCCGGAATTTCTTTCAGGTCCCTTTCGTTTTCTTTTGGTATGACCACGGTTTCAATTCCACCGCGGTGAGCCGCCAGCAACTTTTCTTTCAGGCCACCGATGGGGAGCACCTGACCGCGGAGGGTAATCTCACCGGTCATGGCCACATTGGCTTTCACGGGAATATTTGTAAAAACTGACACCAGCGCAGTGCACATGGCGATACCGGCACTGGGCCCGTCTTTCGGTGTAGCACCCTCAGGGACATGTATATGGATGTCGTGGTTGTCGATCAGGTCCTTCTTGATCCCTAACACCGAGGCACGACTCCGGACAACGGTCAACGCCGCCTGAATCGATTCCTGCATCACATCACCCAGGCTACCGGTGCGGATCTGACGACCTTTACCGGGCACCGCAGCTGATTCAATAGTAAGCAGCTCACCGCCAACCGATGTCCAGGCCAGCCCGGTAACCTGACCGATACGATCCTCGTCTTCCTTCTTGCCATAGCTGAATTTGCGTACACCACTGTAGTGCTCCAGCATGTCCGGCGAGATTTCCTTGGTCTCCGTTTTTTTCTCCAGCACGTTGTTCTTCACGTGCTTGCGGCAGACTTTGGCAATCTCCCGCTCCAGTCCACGCACACCGGCTTCCCGGGTGTAGTAACGAATCAGGTCGCGGATGGTGTCATCACTGAGCACCAGCTCGCCGTCTTTCAGACCATTGACCTTTTTCTGCTTGGGCACCAGGTATTTCTGGGCAATATTGAGTTTTTCGTCTTCGGTGTAACCGGGTATGCGGATCACTTCCATCCGGTCCAGCAAGGGAGCCGGAATATTCATGGAGTTGGAGGTACAGATAAACATGACGTCCGAAAGATCATAATCCACTTCCAGATAATGATCGTTAAAGGTATTGTTCTGTTCCGGATCCAGCACTTCCAGCAATGCCGATGCCGGATCGCCCCGCATGTCCACACCCATCTTGTCGATTTCGTCCAGCAGGAATAGTGGATTCTTGACCCCTACCTTGGAAATTTTCTGAACCAGCTTGCCGGGCATGGAGCCGATATAGGTACGGCGGTGCCCACGAATTTCGGCTTCATCTCGCACGCCACCCAGGGCCATACGCACAAATTTACGATTGGTGGCGCGGGCAATGGATTGCCCCAGTGAAGTTTTACCCACACCCGGAGGGCCTACCAGACAAAGCACAGGCCCCTGGATTTTCTTGACCCGGGATTGCACTGCCAGGTATTCCAGGATGCGGTCTTTCACTTCTTCCAGGCCGTAATGATCATTTTCCAGAACGTCACTGGCTTTCTTCAGGTTGTGGCTCACCTTGCTGCGTTTTTTCCAGGGCAAGCCCACTATCCAGTCCAGATAACTGCGCACCACTGTTGCTTCGGCAGACATGGGCGACATCATTTTGAGTTTGTTTAACTCTGAGCGCGCCTTTTCCTGGGCTTCTTTGGTCATGCCGGATTCAGCAATTTTCTTCTCGAATTCCTCGATTTCGTTGCTGCCATCCTCCATGTCGCCCAGTTCTTTCTGAATGGCTTTCATCTGCTCATTCAGATAATACTCGCGCTGGCTTTTTTCCATCTGCTTTTTGACGCGTCCGCGGATGCGCTTTTCCACCTGCAGCAGATCAATCTCGGCTTCCATTAAGGCCATCAGGTGCTCTATACGCTCCCGCAGCTGGAAGATCTCCAGCACCTTCTGCTTTTCTTCAATCTTCAATGCGAGGTGGGCCGCAATGGTATCAGTCAGCCGGCCCGGCTCTTCGATACTGGATACGGAGGTGAGTATTTCAGGGGGAACTTTCTTGCTGAGTTTGACGTACTGCTCAAACTGGGACATGAGTGAGCGCACCAGCACTTCAGATTCCCGGGGCGACAAATCACTGCAATCGATTTTGCCGACGGTCGCAGCCAGGAATTCATCGGACTCATGCACCTCGTTAACATGGGCGCGATAACTGCCTTCCACCAGCACCTTGACGGTACCATCGGGAAGCTTGAGAAGTTGCAGAATGGAAGCAACGGTGCCCACTTCGTAGATATCTTTGGCGCTGGGGTCATCGTCTGACGCGTTCATCTGCGCCACCAGAAGAATCTGCTTGTCGTCCGCCATGGCCTCTTCAAGGGCCTTGATCGATTTATCCCGCCCCACGAACAACGGAATAACCATGTGGGGATAAACCACAACATCACGCAGTGGTAACAGGGGAATTTCGAACGGGGACTGAGTATCTGCGGTATCTTGCATATTGGCTACCTATTCGCCGACTGGCTTGCTGTGCCTCCACGAGGCAACTTATAAGAATTCCAATAACATGGGGCCAACTGAAGTTATTTCAAGGGCTTAGCCCAAAAAGCTCCAATTCTGGCTGGATCATTCGCCCCCTGAATGAAAAAAAGGGCCTGAGTGGCCCTTTTTGGTAACGCTTGCCTCAGGAATCGGGCATCGCTTTTGGCTGGTCATTGTTTTCGTAGATCATCAGGGGTTCGGACTCCCCTTTGATTACCGCCTCATCGATAACCACCTTGGCAACAGAATCCATTGAAGGAACGTCATACATGGTTTCCAGCAGAACTGACTCCAGAATAGAGCGCAGCCCCCGGGCACCGGTTTTACGTTCCATGGCTTTCTGGGCAACAGCCACCAGGGCATCTTCACGGAAATCCAGATCCACATCTTCCATCTCAAACAGTTTCTGATACTGCTTGGTGAGGGAGTTTTTCGGTTCGGTGAGAATTCTTACCAGCGCCGCCTCGTCCAGTTCTTCCAGCGTGGCCACAACCGGCAGACGACCCACAAACTCAGGAATCAGACCGTACTTCACCAGATCCTCGGGCTCGACTTCTTTCAGTGCCTCGCCCACATTTCTGGAATCATCCTTGCTCTTCACGGTTGCTGAGAAGCCGATACCGCTCTTCTCGGAACGATCGCGAATCACTTTATCCAGGCCAGCAAAGGCGCCGCCACAGATAAAGAGAATATTGGATGTATCCACCTGCAGGAATTCCTGCTGCGGATGCTTGCGGCCACCCTGTGGCGGCACGGAAGCCACGGTCCCTTCAATCAGTTTCAGCAGCGCCTGCTGAACACCTTCCCCGGAAACGTCGCGGGTAATGGAGGGGTTGTCGGATTTGCGGGAAATCTTGTCGATCTCGTCAATGTAGACAATACCCATCTGGGCCTTCTCCACATCGTAGTCACACTTCTGCAGCAGCTTCTGGATGATGTTTTCCACATCCTCACCCACGTAACCGGCTTCAGTCAGCGTGGTGGCATCTGCAATGGTAAAAGGAACGTTCAGCAGTCTGGCCAGGGTTTCTGCCAGCAGGGTTTTACCGCTACCAGTGGGACCGATCAGCAGAATATTACTTTTACCCAGCTCCACTTCGCCTTCACCGGCTTTGGTGGTTTTGGCATTACCAGAACGCAGACGCTTGTAATGGTTATATACGGCTACAGACAAAACTTTTTTCGCCCGCAGCTGACCGATAACGTAATCGTCCAGGATCTCGTTGATTTCTCTGGGTGTTGGAAGCTTATCACTTGTCGAGTCAGCGCTCTCTTCCTGAACCTCTTCACGAATAATATCGTTGCAAAGGTCCACACACTCATCGCAAATGAAAACTGAAGGTCCGGCAATCAGCTTGCGTACTTCATGCTGACTCTTTCCGCAAAAAGAGCAGTAAAGTAGCTTGCCGTTGTCTTCCCCTTTTCCATCGCGCTCGTCAGTCATTTACCTACCTCATCTGGATCGTGTGGCTACCTTGTTCAAGATGCAGCGAAATTGCACATTTTTCAAGTATTGCGACACAAATAAATCTTAACTTTTATTATAGCAACCTAGCTTAAGCTATTGATTACTCTCCACTTCTACTCTCTAGAACGTCGTCAATAAGACCATATTCTTTAGCATCATAAGCGTTCATAAAGTTATCACGGTCGGTATCTTTCTCGATAACTTCGTAAGGTTGACCGGTATGCTTGGCCAAAGTTTCGTTCAGACGCTTCTTGATACCCAGAATCTCACGGGCGTGAATCTCAAAATCCGATGCCTGACCCTGGAAGCCACCCAGTGGCTGATGGATCATTACCCGGGAATTGGGCAGGCAGAAACGCTTGCCTTTTTCACCGGCGGCCAGCAGGAAAGAACCCATGCTCGCAGCCTGCCCGATACACATGGTGGACACATTGGGTTTGATAAACTGCATGGTATCGTAAATAGCCATACCGGCCGTTACGCTGCCACCCGGGGAATTGATATATAAATGAATATCCTTGTCGGGGTTTTCGGATTCCAGGAACAGTAACTGGGCCACCACCAGGTTGGCCATATAGTCTTCCACCTGCCCGACCAGGAACACAACACGCTCTTTCAGAAGGCGGGAGTAAATATCAAAAGCCCTTTCACCTCGGGAAGTTTGCTCGATAACAGTGGGCACCAGGCCGGTGTTTGTTATCGGTTGTTGCTTCAGCAGGTCACTGTAGGGATTTGACATACTTTCTTCCTTTGTCTGTAAGCTTGTGATTTCTGTGGTTTTTTTGATCAAAACTAAACGATTTCTTGTGAACTTCTTTTTACCATCCCCAACCAGGGGAGTAAATCAAAAATCAGTCACGTGGTTAGATTAATGATAGCCCCTCATATTCATATGGGGGCAAAAATGGCAAAAAAAAACGCGGCTCATGACCGCGTTCTTTTCAAGACGTGAAAGATGTCCGGTTTTTACTCGGAATCTTCCTCATCTTCTTGATTTTGCAGGGGCTTTACCGCTTCCTCATAGCTCACCTCGGCATCGGTAACCTGTGCCTGAGCAACGATTTTATCCACGGCTGTGTCTTCCAGCACCAGAGATTCCACCTGCTTGAGCTGCTGCTCGTTCTGATAGTAGTAGTTCACCACCTGTTCGGAATCTTCATAGGGCTCTGCCAGTTCTTCGATAGTTTCGCGAACCTTGTCGGCGTCAGCCTTGATTTCGTTGGCGTTGATGTACTCACCCAGTAACAGACCCAGCTTCACAGAACGGGTAGCCTGCTCTTCGAACAGTGCCGCCGGCAGGGTGGAATAATCAAACTGCTGACCTCCGCCGAATTGCTGCACCATTTGCTGACGCTGGCGATCCACTTCCTGATCCACCAGGGATTTGGGAACATCGACGTTATTCTGCTTCAGCAGGCCTTCCATCGCCTGTTGCTTGATTTTGTTTTTGAGCGCGCCTTTCAGTTCACGCTCCATGTTCTTGCGAACTTCTTTCTTGAACTCTTCCAGATCAGACTGATCAGGATTGAACTGCTTGATGAACTCTTCATTCAGCTCAGGCAGAGTTTTTTCCTTCACTTCGTTCACTTTGATGGTGAATACGGCTTCTTTACCGCGAAGTTCTTCCTGGTGATATTCCTCAGGGAAAGTCACGGTTACGTCGCGCTCTTCACCCTTGGCAGCACCTTCGATACCGGATTCAAAACCGGGAATCATGCTGTCGGAACCCAGCACCAGATCGTGACCGGTGGCGCTGCCGCCTTCAAACTCTTCGCCGTCGATCTTGCCGCTGAAGTCAATATTCACTTGATCGCCATCCTGGGCAGCGCGTTCGACCGGCTTGTATTCAGCCCGCTGTTCGCGCAGTTTTTCCAGCATATTGTCCACATCTTCATCTTTCACTTCCGCGGCATAACGGGTAATTTCGATGTTTTCGACGCCCTGAACACTGATCTCGGGATACACTTCAAAGGTAGCGGTAAATTGAAAATCCAGACCGGGCTCGTCCTGCTTGCGCTCAATGTGAGGCATACCCGCCGGATTAAGTTGTTCCTGGGAAACGGCTTCGTAGAATTTGGCACCGATCAGTTCACCCAGCACTTCTTCACGAACTGCTTTGCCGTAGCGGCGCTTAACTTCTCTCAGCGGCACCTTGCCAGGGCGGAAACCATTGATGCGTACATTCTTGGCTGCGTCTTTCAGCTTGGCATCAACCGCAGAATCGACTTCGTTGGCCGGTACGCCAACGGTGAGTTTTCTTTCCAGTCCGGTAGTGGTTTCCACAGTTACTTGCATAGTTTCCTCTCAATCTTTACGGGTATCGGCGACACTTTCGATGGCGCTTTCGATGGCGCTTTCGATGGCACTACCGCCAGCACTACCGCCGCCAATTGTTACAACCCAATTACAGAGAAACCGGTAACACTCTGGGTATTACCGGTTTCCGTTATCAAATAATGGGGTGGACGATGGGACTTGAACCCACGACCACCGGAGTCACAATCCGGGGCTCTACCAACTGAGCTACGCCCACCATAAACTTGATTCAAACTGACCTGATGTAGCAAATGGCACGCCCGGCAGGACTCGAACCTGCAACCCTCGGCTTAGAAGGCCGATGCTCTATCCGGTTGAGCTACGAGCGCTTCACACAGTTGCTAAAACAGCAAAGCTTTTCTCTGTTCGACCTTTATAAGCAGGATTGTGGGGGTTATTACCGCTACAACACCAAGCCTATTCAGAATAGTGGTCGGGGTAGAGGGATTTGAACCCCCGACATCCACATCCCAAATGTGGCGCGCTACCAGACTGCGCTATACCCCGCTATACGAGCTTTTGCTCTCAGTCTCCGCAAGCATTATGGTGCAAATGAGCGGGTTGCTCAAGCCACCGAACCGCGAAGAGGCCGGGATAATATACAGGTTAGGTTCCCCAGTCAACATTTTAGAGTTTTTTCAATGAGATCAAGGTTTTTGCGGCCGCGGATTTTGATCCGGCCGGTAAGAAATGAGAAAATACGCCGCCTGAAAAGGCAGCAGTAATCGATTCCTGACCCGAGGCTCCGCACCCCTGATGACAGCAAACATTCTAGACGGCGTATCCGCTTCCAAAGAAATCCGCGCAGATATCAAAAAACGAGTGGCAGAACGTGTCGCTCAGGGCCTCAGGGCCCCTGGCCTGGCCGTGGTGATGGTGGGCGATGACCCCGCCTCCCGGGTGTATGTTTCCAAAAAGCGTGATGCCTGCACCGAAGTGGGCTTTATCTCCAAAGCGTTTGATATGCCGGCGAGTTCTTCCCAGGAAGAACTGCTGAGCGTAATCGACCAGCTTAACAACGATCAGCAGATTGATGGCATCCTGGTACAACTGCCTTTACCGGACCATCTGGACAGCGACGCCATTATCGATGCCATTCACCCCGACAAGGATGTGGATGGGTTCCATCCTTATAATATGGGCCGGCTGGCCCTACGCTCCCCGCTGCTCCGCCCCTGCACTCCCCAGGGCATCATGACGCTGATCTCACGCACCGGCATTGACCCCAAGGGATTGCATGCGGTGATTATCGGGGCATCCAATATTGTGGGCAGACCCATGTCGCTTGAACTGCTGCTGGCGGGTTGCACTGTGACCAGCTGCCATCGCTTTACCAGGGATCTTGAGTCCCATGTGCGCAATGCCGACTTGCTGGTGGTGGCCGTGGGTAAAGCGGGCTTTCTCGATGGTGAATGGGTGAAGCCAGGGGCCATTGTGATCGATGTGGGCATTAACCGGTGCGACGACGGCAAGCTGCGGGGAGACGTTCAGTTCGAAACTGCTGCAGAACGCGCCAAATGGATTACTCCGGTACCCGGCGGTGTTGGCCCCATGACAGTGGCAACGCTGCTGGAGAATACGCTTTACGCTGCAGAGAGCCTGCACGATTAAGCAGCAACACAGAATCCGGGGGCTGGACATCGCAGAAATTGCTGTTATAACGAAGCCTTTGGAACCAACCCTTTGATTTAACTATTAGCAGTTTTAGCAGTCACTTTTCTCATACAACTCTAACGACAAGGCAAGGACATGGAGCTTATTTTGATTATTCTTCACACTAATTTTGGCGACATCAAACTGGAACTCTACCCCACCAAGGCACCGGACACGGTAAAGAACTTCGTAGAGTACGTAGAAAGCGGCCACTACAACGGCACCATTTTCCACCGCGTGATTAACGGTTTTATGATTCAGGGCGGCGGTTTTGATAAGGATATGGAACAAAAATCCACACAGAAGCCCATCAAGAATGAAGCCAACAACGGCCTGAAGAACGAGCCCGGCACCATTGCCATGGCCCGCACCCAGGATCCCCATTCCGCCACCGCGCAATTCTTTATTAATGTGGGCGATAACGACTTTCTGAACCACAGCGCCGAAACCATGCAGGGCTGGGGCTACGCCGTATTCGGTAAAGTGGTTGACGGCATGGATGTGGTAGAAAAAATCAAAACCGTAAAAACCACCAACCACGGCTTCCACGAAAACGTACCCGTAGAGCCGGTGGTGATTGAATCCGCTGAAGTGGTAAAAGAAAGCAAAAGCAGCGACTGATGACCACGCTCTTTATTTCTGATCTGCATTTACAGGAAGAACGCCCGGAGATTACCCGGGCGTTTTTCAGTTTTCTGCAGACCCATGCAATACAGGCAGATCAACTTTATATTCTGGGTGATTTCTTTGAAGTATGGATCGGCGACGACGGTATTACGCCCTTCCAGCAGGATATTATTGATGCCCTCAGACGCCTGAGCGACAGTTGCGACATTTTCTTTATGCATGGTAACCGGGACTTTCTGATTGGGGATCATTTTGCCAACCTGGCTCACCTGACGCTGCTGAATGAACCTACGGTGATTTCCCTGAACGGCACTGCCACCCTGCTGCTCCACGGAGACTCCCTGTGCACTGCCGACAGCGCCTATATGGAATTTCGTGCCATGGTGCGCAATCCCGACTGGCAGAAAGAGTTTCTGGCAAAACCACTCGAAGAACGGATAATGATTGCCCGCCAGCTACGGGAACAGAGCCGAAACGAAACCGCCGGCAAGGATGAATACATTACAGATGTGACGCCGGCTGAAGTGGTCCGCGCCATGGAAACGAACCGTTGTCCGCTGATGATTCACGGCCATACCCACCGCCCGGACTGCCATGATGTGACACTGACCGGGGACCAGGGAAAATCAGTAAAAGGCACCCGAATGGTACTGGGGGACTGGGGCGAAACCGGCTGGTATATCCAGGCAGACGAAAACGGTCAGACGTTGCGGGAATTTATTCCGGCATAGCGACCGCTGATGCGACCGGAACCCCGCTATGAAAGCGGAACTCGCTGTCTTCAGACTGAATCAGATCCTTCTCCACTTCCCGGAAAAACGCCACCCGATCCGCAATGTCTTCCGCTGAATACAACTGCGCCAGCGACAGATAATCCTCATAATGACGACTCTCTGATTTCAGCAGAAAAATATAGTATCTGGCCAACTCTGCGGTTTTCTCGTCCTGCTCCAGAATGGGGGCCAGCGCTGCAAAGCGCTCGCAGGATCTGGCTTCAATAAAAGCCCCGATAATCAGGGTATCGATCAAACGGTCAGGCTCATTATTACGGATATGCCGGCGCATTCCCGCTGCATAGCGGGCCGGGGACAGGTGATCGTAACTCACACCCAGCTTGTCCATGTAATCCAGCACCTGCTCGAAATGCAGCATTTCTTCCCGGGCCAGTTGCGACAGCTTGCGCAGCAGTTCCGGCCGGTCCACGTAGCGAAACAGCAGGTTCATGGCGGTGGATGCCGCTTTCTTTTCGCAATGCGCATGATCAATCAACAGAACAGCCAGCTGATCCGGTGCTGCATCCAGCCAGGCCTGCGGGGTTTCACACCCCAGAAACGCTTTGATGGGACTCATATCTATCATGTTACTGCCGGGTCGTTGCTTGCGAGCGCGGATTATAATCAACCTCTTGGCCCCTTGGCCAATTTCCTCTATGCTTCGCAGCCATTTAGAGCAAAGGGGCAAACTTTGGCCAGGTCCGGATCCGATACCAGAAAGGCAAAAAGCGGCAGCGATGGCCGACTGATGGCCGCGGCCCTGCGCACCCTCGGCAAACTGCCCTACCCGCTGATTTACGGTATCGGCCATGCCATGGGCACCCTGCTCTGGTTAATCCCCAACGATATGCGGCGCGTAACCCGTATCAATATTGAAACCTGCTTTCCGGATAAACCCCGCAGCTGGCAGAACCGGCTGGTGCGCCACAGCCTGCAGCAAACCGCAATCACCGCCTGTGAAATGGGCGCTGTATGGAGCAAACCCGTTGCAGCCTCACTGGACAGGATTCATGGGGTGGAAGGCGTCGAACTGCTCGAATCTGCCCTGAATGACGGCAAAGGTGTGGTGGTGCTGGCCCCCCATTTGGGCAACTGGGAAGTGCTGGGCATCTATCTGGCCTCCCGTTTCCCTATCACCAATCTGTACCAGCCCCCCGCCCAGCAAGCCATGCACCAGCTGATTCATGCTGCCCGCACCCGCCAGGGATCGAAGCTGGCCCCTACCACCCGCCGTGGTGTTATCCAGATTGTGAAGGCTCTGCGCAACGGTGAAGTGACCGGCATTCTCCCGGATCAAGAGCCTGACCGGGGTTCCGGCGGTGAATTTGTGCCTTTCTTTGGTAAAAAAGCGCTCACTGGCACCCTCATTCCCAAACTTGCCAGCGAAGGTAACGCCGTGGCCATTGGCGGATTCTGCCTGCGGGAAAAAGGCGGCTACCGGGTTATTTTCCGGCCGGTTCATGAGGGTATTCGCTCCAGCGACCTGAAAACCGCCGCGGCCTGCATGAACCGCTCTATCGAGCATTACATCATGGAATGCCCGGAACAGTACCAGTGGGAATACAAGCGCTTCAAACGCCGCCCCAGGGGTGAGGAAAAACTCTACAACCCCGGCCGGATTCAGCGTTAACCCGAGCCGGCAAAGCTGCCGGGTTGCGCTTTCCCGGTCAGGGTCTAAATTCATTGAATCTCGTTGATTGAAAATCCGGAATTGGCTTAAGACCGAACAGTCAGCACAAAATTCAGGGCTTCCGTTGATAGTTGGGCGCTCTATGCTGCTGAAACCCGGCCGGAATTTTGCTAATATCCGCTCCCGCCGGACAGATCGGTCTGAACCACTGTCCGGTATGAACAGGTCCCAGGGTCGTGCTTGCCGATCCCACCCAAAAAGTAGGCTTTCTGGTAAAGCAACCCCGATCCGCTGCTATCGTTGTCGGGCGGATCGCACCTAAATTGAATTGTAGAGAGGTTAACCGTGCTTGAAGCATATCGTAAACATGTAGAAGAACGCGCTGCTCAGGGCGTTGTCCCCAAACCTTTGGATGAGCAGCAAACAGCCGCACTTGTTGAGCTACTGAAAAATCCACCCGCCGGTGAAGAAGAGTTCCTGCTGGACCTTCTGGAAAACCGTATCCCCGCCGGTGTTGACCAGGCTGCTTACGTAAAAGCAGGTTTCCTCGCTGCTGTTGCCAAGGGTGAAACATCTTCCCCGCTGGTAGACAAAGCCCGTGCCACCAGACTGCTGGGCACCATGTTGGGCGGCTACAACGTTGAGCCTCTGATTGAACTGCTGGACGACGCCGACGTCGGCGAAATCGCAGCCGACGGCCTGTGCAAAACCCTGCTGGTGTTCGATGCATTCCACGATGTGGTAGAAAAGTCCAAATCCAACCCCAACGCCAAGCGGGTACTGGAATCCTGGGCCAATGCCGAGTGGTTCACCAGCAAACCCGAGCTGCCTGAAAAGCTCACCATTACCGTATTCAAGGTCCCCGGTGAAACCAACACCGACGACCTGTCACCCGCTCAGGACGCCTGGTCCCGCCCCGACATTCCTCTGCACGGCACAGCGATGCTGAAGAACCCCCGTCCGGGCCTGGAAGGCGACCCCATTGAAACCATCAACAAACTGAAAGAAAAGGGCCACCGTGTTGCCTACGTGGGCGACGTGGTGGGAACCGGTTCTTCCCGTAAGTCTGCCACCAACTCGGTACTCTGGTTTACCGGTGACGACATCCCCAATGTACCCAACAAACGTACCGGCGGTGTGTGTATCGGCAGCAAGATCGCTCCTATCTTCTTTAACACCATGGAAGATGCCGGCGCCCTGCCCATCGAGTTCGACGTATCCCAGCTGAACATGGGCGACGTGGTCGATATCTACCCCTACACCGGTGAAGTGAAGAACAACGAAACCGGTGAGCTGATCACCACCTTCGAACTGAAATCCGACGTACTGATCGACGAAGTACGGGCCGGTGGCCGTATCAACTTCATCATCGGTAAAGGTCTGACCGGCAAAGCCCGCGAAGCCCTGGGTCTGGAAGCCGCTGATTTCTTCCGCTCACCCACCGAAGTCAAAGATTCCGGTAAAGGCTTCACTCTGGCCCAGAAAATGGTCGGTAAAGCCTGCGATATCCCCGGCGTTCGCCCTGGTCAGTATTGCGAACCCAAGATGACCACCGTTGGTTCCCAGGACACCACTGGCCCCATGACCCGCGACGAACTGAAAGACCTGGCCTGTCTGGGCTTTTCTGCGGATCTGGTGATGCAGTCATTCTGTCACACGGCGGCTTACCCCAAGCCGGTGGACATCGACACCCAGCACACCCTGCCTGACTTCATCATGAACCGCGGCGGTGTTTCCCTGCGCCCAGGCGACGGTATCATCCACAGCTGGCTGAACCGCATGCTGCTGCCTGACACTGTGGGCACCGGTGGTGATTCTCACACCCGCTTCCCCATTGGTATTTCCTTCCCGGCAGGTTCCGGCCTGGTGGCCTTTGCTGCCGCTACCGGCGTTATGCCACTGGATATGCCTGAATCCGTACTGGTTCGCTTTACCGGCAAGCGTCAGCCCGGTATTACCCTGCGCGACCTGGTACACGCGATTCCGCTGTACGCCATCAAGCAAGGCGAACTGACGGTAGAAAAACAAGGCAAGAAGAACGTCTTCTCCGGTCGGGTTCTGGAAATTGAAGGTCTGGAAGATCTGACCGTTGAGCAGGCGTTTGAGCTGTCCGATGCTTCTGCTGAGCGCTCCGCTGCCGGCTGTACCATTACCCTGTCGGAAGATTCCGTTGCTGAATACCTGCGCTCCAACATCACCCTGCTGAAGTGGATGATTGGCAATGGCTACGGTAATGCCCGCACCATCGAACGTCGCATCAGTGCCATGGAAGACTGGCTGGCCAACCCCAGCCTGATGCGTGCCGATGCCGATGCGGAATACCACACCGTTATCGAAATCAATATGGACGAGATCAAAGAGCCGATTCTGTGCTGCCCCAACGACCCGGACGATGCCAAAACCCTGTCCGACGTTGCCGGCGACAAGATCGACGAAGTCTTTATCGGTTCCTGTATGACAAACATCGGTCACTTCCGCGCTGCCGGCAAACTGCTGGAACAGGTTGACAGCATGAGCACCCGCCTGTGGCTGGCGCCGCCCACCAAGATGGACGAGCACCAGCTGATGGAAGAAGGCTACTACAACATTTACGGCCGTGCCGGTGCACGTACGGAAATGCCCGGCTGTTCGCTGTGCATGGGTAACCAGGCACGGGTGGCACCGAATTCCACAGTAGTCTCAACCTCTACCCGTAACTTCCCCAACCGTCTGGGTCAGGGTGCCAATGTGTACCTGGGTTCTGCGGAGCTGGCGGCAGTGTCTGCGGTACTGGGTAAACTGCCAACGGCAGAAGAGTACATGCAATACGCCAACAACATCGATTCCATGTCGGCGGAAATCTACCGCTACATGAACTTCGATCAGATGGCTGAATATCAGGAAGTTGCCGACAAGGTGAAAATCCCTGTGGCTCAGGATTCCTGATCTGTCAGTACCGCTTTAACCTCACCAGCTAAATCGGGCTGGTGAGGCAAGAAGCAGAAAAAACCGTGGCAAGTCATTGTCACGGTTTTTTTATATCAGAGGCTGCGTAATGCAGCGGTAAAGCTGGCGTTAAAATCTCTCTCCATCAGTTTGCTTTGCCGGTTTTTAAAATCTGTGCAACGTTGTGCCAGCTCTTGATCCTTCAGCATCCTGTCCACCAGCGCCGAAAAAGGTTCCGTCCCACCGGATGGCATCAGCCCTACGCCATAAGCTTCCATTTGCCGGCCGATCAGTTCGTTCTCCAGCTGTATAGGTAATGCAATCACCGGTACGCCTGTCATCAGCGCATGGGAAGTAGTTCCCAGAGCACCATGGCCAATAAAAAGATCGGCAGTTGTCATGGCATACGCCATATCCACCAACTGGTGTATGAAAGTTATCGATGGATACTTTTGCCGGAGATGACCGATTTGCCGGCCAGGACACACCAGCATGACATTAGCCGTCAGGCGGCTCAGTTCACTCAACACCGCCTCCATGGGTGAATAGGTGTATTTGAGGTAGAGCAAAATATTGGGCCTGTTGCTCTCCGGCCACTCTACCTTGGGTAAGGAATTATCTTCCGGAAGCAGTGCGTAGATTGCGTTCGTTCGTATATCCGCATACCCATCCAGCGCGGGCGGACTATAGATGAAGGTTTTAAGGCAGTGATAGATATCCGAAAAGCGTTCCAGGCTTTTCGTTGGCGGGACTGCCGCCTGAACCAGTTTAAAGAGCGCCTGTTCCTGGCTAGTGATTAACGCTTGTTGCTCCTCTCCGGGGCGCCAGGGTTTCAATGGCTGACCTGCCACAGGTTCACTGAAACCGGTCCCCACTACTAATCGTGCCAACGAATATCCGGTACTGGCCAGCATCGCAGTGGGTGAATAATTACAGACCAGTAAATCCGGTTTGATCAGGTCGAACAGGGTTCGCCAGCTTCTCACCAGGGTATTCAGGGTTTCCGGTTCCAGATAGCCTTTGGTCAGCAGCAAATCCGCAAGGCTGCCCACCGGTCGCTGCATTTTTATTTTCGGCAGCCAGACGGGGGCCTGATGCACAACAACTGGTGAATCTTCCGAAAAAAACAGATGCGCCCGGGAAATATCCTTTACCGCCACATGGACGCGATAACCTTCCGCCAACAGTGTCATGGATAGGGTATTAAGGCAGGCCAGATGGCCCAGCCCTGCCCCGAATTCCCATGTAATTAACGCTGTTTTCTGCAATGCCAACTCCTTCCGTTTTTTCTGTTACAGCACAGGCATCTTAAAGCAAAACCCGATAAAATGAGCCCTTTTCTCACCTCGCCCATTTCGCAAGGATACGACAATGAAACACCTGAAACATGGAATTCCGCTGATGGCTTTATCAGCTGCTATTTCCGGAACTGCCCAAGCTCAGATACAAGCAAACGATGATTCCGTTTCAACCTTGGAAGGGACTTCGGTTACTTTTGATGTATTGGCGAACGACACATCTTCGGATCCCAGTTTCCGTCGGGAAATAACTAACCCCACCGCAACACAACCACAAAACGGGTCTGTGGTCTTTGATCAGGAAACCCAGGAACTCACATACACACCTAACAGAGGCTACACGGGCACAGACTCCTTCACTTATGAAGCCATAGATATTGATGATTACGGAGGTGAACCTGATGGAACAGCTGACATAGCGACTGTAACCATCACCATTACAGCTGAAACCTCCACAGAAGGTCTGGAAGATCAGGTGACCGGCGAAAACAAAAAGGTTGTCGCCGAGGTTATCGGCACTATCTGCGAAACCGGCGAACTCTCCTCCACACTGGAAGAACAAATCTGCTCCGGCTTCAGTGACGAAGATGCCAACACCGCCGTTGGCCAGATTACCCCGGAAGAAACCCTGCTGCTACGCCGGGTTAACAACCACAATATCCGCAACCAGAGCACGCGCCTGTTCCAGCACCAAAGCTCGCTCCGCAACGGCGGCGGGCAGCCCATCGCCTTTGATGAAAACTCCCTGACCCTGAAAAACTATATCGGCGGTGCGGCCGGCAGTGATGTTCCGGCCCGCATGAGTGTGTATGCCACCGTGCACAGCGAGGAAGCCGATTACAACAGCACTTCCCGCGAAGCCGGGCACGAATACACCACCAACGGTATTACACTGGGCGGCGACTATCGCCTTAATCCCAACATGTTTGTGGGTGCCGCTGTGGGCATCGTCAAACAGGATCTGGATTACGACGACGGCGCCGGTGAACTGGATTCCGATATCAATACCTTTACCGGTTACTTCAGTTATTTTCACCAGCAACTGAGCGTGGACGTGCAACTTACTTACGGCCAGTCCGACTACGATATTACCCGCTCACTGGATTACTTCGGTTCCACCGCCAACGGTGATACTGAAGGTGAGCAATACGCTATCAGCTCCCAGTTGGAGTATGCCTTTAACAACGGCAGCTGGAATATCAGTCCCTTTGTGCGCCTTGACTACCTCACCACCGAGATTGACGCTTACCGTGAATCCGGCGGTGGCGGCCTGGCTTTAAATGTGGGCAAGCAGAAGCAGGACCAGATCAACAGCAACCTGGGTGTGGACGTTGACTACACCATGGGTTACAGCTGGGGTGTGCTGATTCCCTCCGCCACCGTGACCGCTATCAGTGAATCCAGCGGCAACTATGATCCGGTAAGTTTCAGCTTTATTGATGATGCGTCCAACACCACCTTTGAATTACGGCCCGACAGTGAAGACAGCCTGTTCTATGAAGCTCAGGTTGGCGTAGTGGCCGTGCTGACGGGTGGCATTTCCTGCTTTGGCAGCTACACCCAGAGTGTGGATCTGGCGGATATGGATCTGTACCGGATCAATCTGGGTATTCGCGCGGAGTTATAACGCTATCCAGATATCGGGGCCACTCTTCCCAGCCTTGGGTGTGAGTGGCATCCGGTAGCAGCTGAAACCGGACGTTGTGACAAACCGCCTGTTGTTTAAGAGCGAATTCCTGCTGCCACTGCCAGCGAATATTCTTATCCTCCTTACCCGCAAGGTAAAGCTGATTGATAGCGCAAGGCAGCAATGGCAACTGATCCGGGTTGATGCTGTTTTCTGCCATAGCTGAAAAGCCATGCTCACTCACCCATCGGTTCACATTCAGGTTGCCTGCCAGTACCAGCAATGACTCTACACCGGGTAGTTTGCCGGCAAGTTCATAAGCAAAAACGGCTCCGCCACTGTAGGCAACAAATACCAGCCGGTCCCCCTCCTTTGTCAGCGCGCGCAACACCGCTTCCATGCTCCTGGCATAATCCGGATGATAACGATCCACGGTCCAAAGCCCTGGATGGCAGGCAGTATCGTTAACCGCAAAATAACAGGGTCTGCCGATCATGATCCAGGGAGAGGAAAAAGGAAAAGTAAAGGGAAAAGCACTGGCGCCCTTTAACAGCAGCGAACGGGAAGGACCGGGATCAGAGCGCACCCGGCCCCGAATATCCACCGGTTCACCGTCGCCATGAAACAGGACTATCACCGGATCACCCGGCTTGCGCTTGCTGAAAGAATGACTGGTAATTACACGATGCCTGAAACCGGCGCCGGACACGATACGATGATCCGCCACTTCGGCGACCGAAAGCATCAGTTGTGAAAATTGCTGTTGCGGAGACTGCACCCGATCGGGTGACTGAAGTTGACAGCCTATGGCTCCACCCAAAAGCAGAGCCAAGGGCAAGAAACCAAAACAATCAGAAAGTCTGGTAAACCAACCCGACAGCGGCACCCAGCTCTTCCATATCAAATTCTGCCGACGCCCCTTCAAAATACTCATTGCGTTTGCGATAAGTCACTTCACCGGTCAGTTTCAGGTTTTTATTCAATGAAAGCGCGGCGCCGCCTCCCAGATAATAACCGGTACCCTCTTCAATCTCGGTAAGGTCACCACCGGGTTTAAGATCAAAAAAGGATTCTTCAAAATCGATTTCCGAATAGTAATACAGAGCACCTGCTCGCCCATACAGGGTGAACGGGCCCATGGGGTTGGAGTGCAGGCGCACACCACCGAATACATCGCCGGTACGTATTTTCAAGCTGTAACTGCCGGTGTTATCGGTTTGGGAGTCTTCGGTTTCACTGGTTTGGGACAGGCCGGCTTCCAGCATGACATTAGGAGACAAAGGTAAAAATGCCAGGCCGGAAATCCGGAAGGATGTATCAAAATCCGAGCCGGAGGGTCCATCATTACCTATAAACGCAATATCTGCTCCGAAGCCAACAGGTTGCTGGGCCTGGGCTGTGAAAGAGCAGATGCTTAAGGCTGAACCCAGAATCAGTAATTGCTTTTTCATAGTGCCACCGGTCTGTAGGTGAAGCTGACTGTTTCGCTGGTGCTTGCGATGGCGAAGCCGCCGATAGAGCTATTATCATTTGGAGTGGGATCAATGGGGAGATCGAATGCAATCTCCCGGAACACCGTCAGGTCCACATCGCAATGCGTCATCTCGAAACTGGCCAAAGGTATGTTCCTTGAATCCACCAGACCGTAGGTGACTATTTCCAGGATGGCAGCCGTAAGTATGGTTATTACCTCTTCTTCGATCCTGGCAACCGCATTAATAATGGATTCATTGGGAATGATATCTCTCACCTGCAGTGTATAGGTGCCAGCTGCATCAACAGGAGCCTGGCCCAGCACATTTCTGATCGGATAACTGAAGGTATCTCCTTCCGCATCATAACAAGTGACCACTGCACTGGAGTTCATTTGCTCACCAGCCCCGGCATCCCAGGTTAATACAACATCATCGGAGCGGGAATCATATTCATCCTGATCAATGGCCAGATTCTGGAGCCGTTCAGGAAAGCTGAAGGTTTCACTGTAACCCACCAGATTGGCATTAGGTCCAGGATCAACCAGCAATTGATCCGTAGGGTACCAACGATCTTCCCGGGCACGTTGAGGATCATATTCTGTAGCGATAATCACCTCGTCATTCTCATCAAGAACTGTCAGATCGCCCTGATAATCACCACTGAGATTTTCCAGCGTCTTCAGAATGGCGTAATCGCCCTGATTGACGGAAGTAGCAATAAAGAAGTCACCACCCACCAGCGGCTGGCGCACACCGTCTTCATAGATAGAGGCAACGGCACTGGCTTCATTGGAACCAGCCGGCAAATTCACCTGTAATCCCAGGCTGATTCCGGTGGAAGGGATTGAACCGCGCAGCTCATCCTTCTCCCCCGTTCCGGTAAAACAGGAAGCCAGCAACGCCGTTGCGGCCACCGGCACTATCAGTCTCGCTTTCATAGGAATGCCTATAAACTGAGTTTTTTGAAAATGAATTCCGGTATATGGCGAATGATCAGCATAATCACCTGCCAGAACCAGGGCACATACACCAGATTCCGTTCCTTATCGATGGCTTTGACGATGCTCATGGCCACCTCCTCCGGCTGCGCCCAAAGGGGGCCGGATTTATCCATGCCATCGGTCATGGGAGTGTCCACGAATCCAGGCTTGATAGTCACCACGTGCACGCCTTTGCCTGCCAACCGGTTTCTGACCCCTTCCAGAAAAGTAGAAACCGCCGCTTTGGCGCTGCCGTACAGGTAGTTGGACTGCCGGCCACGATCCCCCGCCACCGAGGTGATCACAGCGATGGTGCCACTGCCCTTTTTCTCAAAATAATTGGCGGCTTCGGACACCATGGATATTACGCTCATGCCGTTGGTGTCGAACTCCTTTCGCGCCAATGCAAAATCCGCTTCGCAAGCTTTCTGATCCGGCAGGGTGCCATGAGCCACAAAGATACCATCCACTGAGCCCAATTGGGTTTCAGCTTCGTTAAACAATGTTAAATGACTGTCATAATCACAGGCGTCAAACACTTTGGTAAAAACTTCCTGAGCGCCCCGCACTTTCAGATCCTGAGCCAGCACATCCAGCTTTTCCTGATTCCGGGCCAGCAGATACAATTTGCCGCCGCGGGCAGCCCAGATTCTTGCTGTGGCTTCGGCAATGGCGGAGCAGGCACCCACAATAATCCAGTTTTTCATGTCATTCCCTCAACGTTCAATGCTTTAAATCGATGATTATCTACAACTGTTGTTATCAGTTTCAGCCTGCTAAACGGCGGCAAACACCATAAAAGCCGCAATAATGCCACCACAGAGTATGCTGACCTTGTCCTTTAACGCAAACACAATGGGGTCATCATTCATCTGCCCCCGGTGGGCAACAATCCACACCCGTGAAATCCAGAACAGCATCACCAGGCAGATAGGCCACATAATCATGGGTTCGTTATACAGGACCCTGACATCGCTGCTGTTAATATAGAGCGCCAGTACCAGCACAGAAATATAACCACTGCTCCCCCCCAGGGAAGACAGCAGCTCTATATCATCGGCATGGTAACCCCGACCCAGGGTTTTCTTGACGCTTTTGTCCTGCAGTGCCCGCAACTCGGTATAGCGTTTTACCAGAGCCAGACTCAGGAACACAAACACGGAAAAAGCCAGCAACCAGAATGACAGCAGCACCGAAATGGCAGCCGCACCGGCAATAATACGCACCGTATAAAGCCCTGCCAGAGTAATCACATCAATGAGTACAATCCGTTTCAGGAAGAAGCTGTAAGCAAAGGTAAGAATGTAATAGCACAACAGCACTATCACAAAGTCCAGAGAGATAAAGACAGAGAGACCAAAGGCTACCACCAGCAGCACCGGTGCCAGTATCAATCCTTTGAGCAAATCCAGATTACCGGCGGCAAAAGGACGCTCCCGTTTGGTTTTATGGCGACGATCGTCATTCAGATCCAGCAGATCATTCAGCAGGTACACGCTGGAAGCGCATAACGAGAACGACAGGAAAGCCCCCAGACACAGGATAATACTGTTGATATCCGTAAACTGGTGCGCCGCCAGCATGGGCACAAAGATAAGGCCGTTCTTGACCCACTGGTGCACCCGTAACGCCTTGAGCCAGATTTTCAGGGTCGCTCCCTGAACCGGAATATGCGTGTCTACGCCACAGATGGATTCTGCTTTGGCAACGAGTGACTTGCTGCCCACCACCACTGCCGAATCACAATCCTGCCAGACTTTACGATCCACTTCGGCGTTGCCGGCATAACAATAGTTTTTAATGCCGTAGGCATCGTTCAGCGCGGCACGCTTTTTGGAACCGGACAAGTTCACGTCGCCGTCCGTGGCAAACACATCATCGAACAGTCCCAGATGATGGGCCACATCATTGGCAAAGCGTTTATAGGATGCAGTGGCCAAAGCAATGTGGTGGCCCTGCTGCTTCTTCCGTTTGATGTAATCGATCACATCCTGATTGTAAGGCAGATGCTCCACGGGCAAATCCACCCGCCGGGCAATTTCCCGTTTCATACAGGCTTTGCCTTTCAGCAGCCAGAGCACGCAGGCAAATGCCAGCAAAGGATTCTGCTTGATCATCAGCAGAAAGGATTCTATCAGCAGGTCCGTCTTTATCAGTGTTCCATCAAGATCAATAACAATTACCGGTTTTCGATCAGACATGTTGTTCTTCTACTTCTTTTTCACTTATTCCCGGGGACACGCCTTTCATGGCCAGCGCACCAGCCACGGCTAACCCGATAAATACTGCAAACCACAGGGTTGCAATCCGACAGATCAGGGTAGCGGCTATCGCCACCCCTTCATCCACTCCCAGTGCCACCAGCAACAGCCCCATCACCAGTTCGGTGCTGCCCAGGCCACCGGGAAGAAAAGATAAAGCGCCCACCAATACGGCAATGCCGTAGATGCTCGCCGCCATCATCCATTCCACATCCTGTCCGAGCACGTCAAGGGTATACCAGAAGCCGACACCTTCCGCGCCCCAGGCCACCAGGCCAATCAGCATACCGCCATAAAGCTGCCGGTTTTTTAACAGCATGGCGGATGATTCCAGCAGCTTTACCAGATGCTGCCCGGCGGTGCCCCATTTGCCGGGCATGGCCGCGGTTTTTTGTTCCAGGGTCAGCAGCACTTTGCGGCTGTGAATCATTGGCAGACAGGCAAAGATCACCACCAGGGTGATGATCAGAAAGATACGATAATCCTCAAAGTAATAGGCTGCCAGTACCGAAAGAATCACAATGGTCAGCAGATCCATCAGGCGTTCAACAAAGAGTGTGCTGATACTTTGATTAAAGGGTACGCCGTGGCGCTTGAGATAAAAGGAACGAACTGATTCGCCGGCTTTGCCGGGCGTGGTGCTCAAAGCAAAACCCGCCAGGTAGTAACTCAGATGAAGTTTCTGGGGAATACGGATTCCGGAAAGGTCTTTGATGTACCAGTCCCAGCGCAGGTAACGCAACACGTAATTGAACAGGGACAGGCCGAAAATAATCAGCCAGGCATACCAGGGCACCATGGCAAATGATGCTTTGGTGGCCTCGTAATCGCCAAGGAACATGGCGCCAAAATAAAGGGCAATGCCGATAATGACAGACAGCAAAATGGGACGCTGAAACCGTTCCATAGGACTCCCGACCTGCCAGCTCCCCCGGGCCCCAATGGTGGCTCCAGACTAGACTCGCAGCGACTTAATTTCTTGTTTTAGTTCATGATAATCGGGGCCGAGTCTATCATGATTAGGGCGGCGCTTCCCGTTAATTTCTGTATCAATGTGACCCCTGCCATAGCGTAGCCGCACGTAAAGTGAAGTAATTCTGGCAATGCGGGCAGCCTGGGCAGGAAGCTCTCGGCTAACCCGGTTAGCGAAATCATAAGGGCCTTCGCTGGCGCTTCGGTTAAAGCCCTTTTTCGCCAGTTTCCGGCAAAACCTAAGGTATTGTTTATCAATGGGATTCTGACGATGCTTGGGCTTATCCCACAACAGCAGTACAGCAAACAGCAACACGCAGCCCCCGCCAATTATTGCCAGCGCATAGGCAATTTTCTGGGGAGTGACGCTGCCAAGAAACCGGCTCAGAAACTCGGTCTGAGTAGTGCTGTTGTAGCCCACCACCCACTTGGTCCACAGGTAATCCAGGTGCTCCATCTGCAAGCGCAGCTTTGCCAGCAACGGCCAGTTTCTGAGCTTGGTGGGGCTCAGCGGTGAATCACTGAGAAAGTTTTCATCCTCGGCCAGGCCCTCTGCGCCATCAAAAATACGCTCCGGAGCCACCGCCATGGTGGGATCATAACGCACCCAGCCCTGCCCTTCGATCCAGGCTTCGGCCCAGGCGTGGGCGGCGTACTGGCGCACTGTCATGTAGTTTCCTGAATCGTGCAATTCCCCCCCCTGGTAACCACCGACCATGCGGGCAGGTATACCCACCGAACGCAACAGATACACAAAGGCACCCGCATAATGGGTGCAGAAGCCGTTACGGGTGGCAAACAGGAACTGATCAATGGTGTTTGCATACAAGGGGGTGGGACGCAGGGTGTAACTGAAGGGCTCACGATTAAAGTGATCGAACAGAAAATCGATAAACAATTCCGGATCACCTCCCAACCGGGAAAACTGCTTTACCGCCCAGGAACGGGCACGGGGATCACCGGATGGTGGCAGTTGCAGGCTATCCTGCCGTTCATGCCAGCTGAGAGTACTGGTATCCCGGCTGTATGCCAGATAGCTGGTGACTTCGTAACTGATGTTACTGGTAACGGGGTTTTTGCGGGCCCAGGTGAGGTTGGGGGTAAGAAAGAGTTCTTCGCCACTGACTTCGGCAAACGGCATGGCAAACACCCATTCCTGATTGGTGGGTTCCAGGAACACCCGGTAAATCACCCGCTGCGGCATATCGTCCGGCGCCACGTTAATGCCCTGCCACAGGGATTTTCTGGGTTCGAAAGCCCCCTTGTTCACCGACCAGGTCCGGCCATCGAAATGGGAAAACACAGCGCCGCGCCAGTACAGGTCTTTCTTCGGCGGTGAATTGCCCGCCACAAATTCCACCCGAAACGCCAGCTCGCTGGATTTGCTGAGCTCCGAAATATCACCCGGCGTCATGCGGTCGCTGATACCCGTTTTACCTTTGTTAGTGTCCAGATTCATGGACCACAAAGGCCCGATCCGCGGCACCAGCACAAACAGAATCAGCATCAGCGGGACGCTGTGCAACATCATTTTTCCGGCCAGACGGAAAGTGCGTTTGAAGTCGGTATTAAAACGGGTCTGATTCAATCCCACCAGTGCAGCGGTTACGACCAGGGTCACAAACAGGGAAAACACCGTAATCAGAAAACCACGCTCAAACAGGTAATTGGTAGCGATTACAAAATAGGACAGGATAACGATCAGGTAAGCATCCCGCTCCCGGTACATTTCCAGCAACTTGAATGTGTAGGCCAGGGCTAACAGCGCCACACCGGCTTCCGGCCCCAGCAAGGTGCCGAAAGAAAAGAAAATCCCGGAGGCTCCGCCAAACACCAGCCCCATCCGCAGCCAGCGATTGGGAAATCCCCAGCGCTGGCGAAATACCTGCACCCGCCACACCAACGCCGCAGCCACGACCGCCCACATCCAAAGGGGCAAACGCCCCATATGGGGCAAAATCGCCAGACAGACGGCCACCAGCAACCAGATAAGACTGTTTCTCGGGATGGGATATATAGCCTGGGACATTCAGGCAACCGCCCTGGATTCATGATCCAGACCGTAAAGCGCCAGCGCCTGCAAACACTGAAGTTCGTGTGCCTTGCCGCTGCCGGGCGGTACCGTGCTGCCCGGCAGCCGCAAACCAAACAGCTTTTTCTGCTCGCTGTAACGCAGCACCCAGTAGCAGAGCACCGACAGCTTTTCCTCCGGGTTGCCGGCGACTACCTGCTGCCAGTCAAGCCATTCCGTTTCATGCATAAAGCCATGGAATACCTTGGTGTGCATTCCCTGGCCGCGGGCGTAATGTTTCCAGGCCACATTTTTCAGGGAATCACCCACCTGATAACTGCGCAGCTGATCAAAATCGTCCTGCCCCCGACTGATTTTTCGGGTGCCCTCCCCACCGCCACTGTCGCCCCCTGAAGACAAATCACCGGCGATGGGTTTGGGATAAACAATACTGCGCATATCCAGATCCACCCAGGACCAGGCGCGGATCAGCCCCATGGGAAAAGTGCTTTGTATTTTCAGCCGGCGGGGTTTGAACAGTCCCCGCCGGGGCGTATCCAGCATCAGGCGGGCGTGGGTTTCATGCAGGTCGATAACATCCTGGGAGCCGCTTTCATTGTCGTACCACACCAGATGAAGGGCTTCATAGGCTTTATCCCCGTCCCGCTTCAGGATCACATCAAACAGGGACTGACCGCCGGCAAAAGAATCCTCTGCCTGTCCCGCCTTGATTATCAGACCGGACAGATTACGAAAAGTGTAGAGAATACTGATAATAAACAGGCTCACCAGCAAAAAGCACAGGTTCAGAATCAGGCTGTTCTCGTAATTGATGCCGCCGATAAAGAGCAGCAATGAAGTTAGCAGGTAAAAAAAGCCGTACCTTGTGGGAAAAATAAAAATCTTGTTCTGATCCAGGCGCACTTCCCTCGCCGGTCGGATACGGCGGTCCAGCCATTTAAACCAGCGCTGCCTGACCAGTTTGGTGATTCGCTTTTTCACAGCACCTTGCCGTTGATCACGTCCACGGATTCCAGCATGCGCTGCACCACGCTGATTCCCTGATGACCCGTAATATCGGTGGAGGCCTGCAGGCGGTGGCCCGCTACCGGCTCCAGCACCGTTTGCACATCCTCCGGCACCACATGATCGCGGCCTTTCACCAGGGCATAGGCCCGCGCACTTTGCATCAGCGACAGCGTGGCCCGGGGAGACAGTCCATAGCCAATAGAACTGTCGTAACGGGACCAGGCCACCAGGCGCTGCACATAATCAATGACGGCATCCGATGCATGAATTTCGGTCACCTTCTGCTGCAGGGTCATCAGCTGTTCCAGGGTTATGACACTGGCCAGATCCGCAATCATGGCGCGGCGATCCTTGCCCTTGATCAGCTCTTTCTCCACTTCCGCGTCCGGGTAGCCCAGGCTGATACGCATCAGAAAGCGGTCCAGCTGGGATTCCGGCAAGGGAAAGGTACCCATCTGTTCGCTGGGGTTTTGCGTGGCGATCACAAAGAACGGCAGGGGCAGCGGCCAGGATTTGCCATCCACCGTTACCTGGCGTTCCTCCATGGCTTCCAGCAAGGCACTCTGGGTTTTGGGTGTGGCGCGATTGATCTCATCCGCCAGCAACAGCTGGGAAAACACCGGCCCCTGTTTGAATTCAAAGGAGGCATTGGTCTGATTAAAAACGGACACGCCAATGATATCGGCAGGCAACAGATCGCTGGTGAACTGCACCCGTTGATAGGACAGCCCCAGCACCGCCGCCAGCGCCTGAGACAAGGTGGTTTTACCCATCCCGGGCAGGTCTTCGATCAGCAAATGGCCACGCGCGAGAATGCAGGTAAGCGCCAGTTCAATCTGGTGCTGCTTGCCGAGAAGAATGTTACTGATGGAAGAAGTGATTTGCTGGACGATAGGCTTTGCCACGAAAGAGCTCCGGGTTTGATACTACGGGTCTCTTAAAGATAGCAAAGCCTGTTAGGAATGAGCCAGACGAATCGCCTTTCAGGACAAAGAGTCTAGTCCACGGGACAAATCCGCCTGAATATCGCGGATATCTTCCAGCCCGACGGCCACCCGGATCAGGTTTTCAGTGATCCCGGAGCGCGCCTTGTCCTCATCACTCAGGCGGCCGTGGGTTGTGGTGGCCGGGTGTGTAATGGTGGTTTTGGTATCGCCAAGATTGGCGGTAATGGACAGAAACTGCGTGGCGTCAATCACCTGCCAGGCCTGTTCCCGCCCGCCTTTTACCTGGAATGACAACACACCGCCAAAGGCTTTTTGCTGCTCCCGTGCCAGCAAATGCTGGGGATGGGTGGGCAGGCCGGCATAAAAGACTTTTTCCACCGCCGGGTGTTCGTCCAGCCAGATGGCCAGTTTCATGGCGCTGGCACTGTGGGCCTGCATTCTCAGGGACAGGGTTTCCAGACCTTTCAGAAATACCCAGGCATTAAAAGGGCTCATGGTGGGGCCGGCACTGCGCAGGAAGGTCCAGATCTCGTTCAATTCTTTTTCGCGACCAACCACGGCACCACCCAGGCAACGCCCCTGCCCGTCCAGAAACTTGGTGGCGGAGTGAATCACAATATCCGCTCCCAGGGCCAGCGGCTTTTGCAGGGCCGGGGTGCAGAAGCAGTTATCAACAATCAGCAGGGCACCCTGATTATGGGCAATATCCGCCATGCGCCGGATATCAGCCACCTCACACAGGGGATTGGACGGCGTTTCCAGAAAAAGCACGCGGGTTTTTGCGGTGATGGCCGCCTGCCAGGCGTCATAATCCGTCAGATCCACAAAGGTGGTATTGATACCCATGCGCCGGAAATACTTGTCGAACAGCACGGTGGTGGTACCAAACACACTGCGGGAACAGACGATCTCATCACCCTGCTCCAGCAATGCCATCATGGTGGCCATGATGGCACTCATGCCCGATGCAGTGGCCACGCCACGCTCGGCTCCTTCGAGCGCAGCCAGACGCTGCTCAAAGGCAGACACGGTGGGATTGGAAAACCGGGAATAGATAAAACCGTCTTCGTCACCGGCAAAACGTGCCGCCGCCTGGGCAGCACTTTCAAACACAAAACTGGAGGTGGTGAAGATGGGCTCCCCATGGGAACCATGCTCGGTGCTCAGATTACCGGTACGAATCGCCAGCGTATCAAAGGACGCATCCGGCTGCTGTTTGGGATCAAAAGTATCGTGAGACACTGAGCATTTCCTTGTGAACTGAATTCGTTATAAAAGCGGTTAGCCGGATATCATGTCCCGTTAATTGGCGTTATGCAAATCAATGGCGTCCGGGTCTTCCACGGATTCCTTTTTGGTTTTTGCGCCGTCATTGCGAATGGCTTCCAGCTTTTGCAGATAATCTTCATTGATATCGCCGGTAACGTATTCGCCGTTAAACACAGAACAATCGAAATGAGCGATATTCGGGTTACCTTCTTTGGCAGTATCCACCAGATCTTCCAGGTCCTGATATATCAGCCAGTCGGCGCCAATTTTCTTTTGAATTTCTTCCACGGTGCGGCCATGGGCAATCAGCTCATTGGCTGCGGGCATATCAATGCCGTATACGTTTGGATAACGTACTGCCGGTGCGGCGGATGCAAAATACACTTTCTTGGCGCCCGCTTCCCGGGCCATTTCAATAATCTGGTGGCAGGTGGTACCGCGCACAATGGAATCATCCACCAGCAACACATTCTTGCCCTGAAACTCCAGCTCAATGGCGTTCAGTTTCTGGCGTACGGATTTTTTACGCTGGCTCTGCCCCGGCATAATAAAGGTGCGGCCGATGTAACGGTTCTTGATAAAACCTTCGCGATACTTTACGCCCAGATTGTTCGCCAGCTGCAATGCGGCAGTACGACTGGTATCCGGAATGGGGATCACCACATCGATATCGTGATCCGGCCACACCCGACGGATCTTATCCGCCAGCTTGTCACCCATACGCAAGCGGGCTTTATACACGGAAATACCATCAATAATGGAGTCCGGACGTGCCAGATAAACATGTTCAAATATGCAGGGATTCGGATCAGGCGTTTCGGCGCACTGGCGCGTGAAGAGTTCACCTTTCTGATTGATGTAAACCGCCTCACCAGGCTCGATATCACGAATCAGCTGAAAGCCCAGCGCCTGCAGCGCAACGCTTTCAGAAGCGATCATGTATTCGGTGCCGTTTTCTGTTTCCTTTTCACCAAAACAGATGGGGCGGATGCCATGGGGATCACGAAAACCGACAATACCGTAACCGGTCAGCATGGCCACCACGGCATAGGCACCACGGCAGCGTTTGTGCAATTTGCTGACTGCATTAAAAATATCGTCTTCAGTGGGATTCAGCTTGCCCAGTACCTGCAGCTCATGGGCCAGAATATTCAGCAGCACTTCAGAATCGGACGTGGTATTGATATGACGCAGATCCGAACGGTACAGGTCTTCACCGATTTCGGCGGCATTGGTCAGATTGCCGTTATGAGCCAGGGTAATACCGTAGGGTGAATTCACATAAAAGGGCTGAGCTTCAGCAGAGGTGGAACTGCCTGCCGTAGGATAGCGCACATGGCCAATCCCCATATTGCCCTGCAAACGGCGCATATGGCGGGTACGGAAAACATCACGCACCATGCCGTTGTCTTTGCGAAGAAACAGCTTGCCGTTGTCACAGGTAACAATACCTGCCGCATCCTGGCCGCGGTGCTGCAAAACCGTCAATGCATCATAAAGTGCCTGATTGACATTTTTCCGGCCAACAATGCCTACGATACCACACATGGTATATCCTCTAGTTTATTGCCATGATCTTTTGCCACATGTCATGGGCCATAGTATAGGTCCAATCTTCAATAAGCATGACATGCGGGATTAACAGAGATTCCTTCCACCAGGGATCGCCATCCATCTCAAACAAACGGGCCAGTATCCCTAACCCGAAAATCACCAGAATCACACCACGCAGCGCACCAAAGGCCATGCCCATCACACGGTCCATAGTACTCAGCCCGCTGGCTGATATGACTTCTTTCAGTAAACGCTTAATCAATGCGGCCACGATCAGCGTGGCAATAAACAAAGCAGCGAAAGCAACCGGCTCCCGCGCAGAAGGTGGGTCCAGATAATCCGCCAGCAGGTAAGCCAGAGGCGTGCTGAACAGGCGGCCGATGACAAAGGCGGCAACCCAGGTTGCCAGCGAAAAAGCCTCTACCGTAAAACCACGGCGCAGACTTAACAAAGAGGATATAACAACGATCGCTATTATGACGTAATCAGCAGCATTCATCGGCGAATAGTTTAAAACTCGGGGGCAACAACGAGGGCGGGATTCTAACAAAAGCGCGCTCAGAATCCTATGAAGAAAACCCGGAATGGCAAGTCAGTCCGTCCTAATCCATTACGGCGCGTAGCGAACCACCATTCCTTTCAGTTTGAATTCCTTGTGGAGCGCTTCGGCAATCATTTCCGCACGATTCTTGCGCAGTTGCGGCCCCACAAAGACCCGGTACAAAGTCTTGTCACCACTGCGCCCCTTTTGAATGTAGGCGCTGTAGCTTTTTTCAATGAGCTGCTTGTGAAGTTTTGCGGCATTGTCATGGGAAGAAAAAGCCGCCAGCTGCACCGTGTAATTTTCTGCCAGCCGGTCGTTCCCGGTGGCGCCCTGCCCACTGGCTGCCTTGATCTGTTCAAAATCCTCCCGCACCGCCACTTCAGGCGCTTTGGGCTCGGGAACGGATTCCACCGGTTGATTCAGGGTTTCCTCATCGGGAGCAATCTCCGCCCGCTGTTCTTCCACCTGCTGTTTTACAGCGTCAAAGTGCGCGGTGTCTATTTCCGGCTCGGACACATCCAGTGTCACCACCGGCTCTTCCGGAATCTGGATATCGGTATAAGTGTCCCGGGATTCCCTGCCGTCGAATATCAGGGGCAGAAATATTACCGCCGCCGACAGCAACACCAACGCCCCTACCAGCCTCTGTTTCAAATGTTCGTCCACTCTTATATAAACCCGGGTCTTGTCAAAGTCGGTAGGGATGGTATCAAGTTATGCCACACGATTTAAGTAGAAGACAGCACATCGGCAACCGTGTGAAAGGATCCGAACACTACCAGCAGGTCATCCGGTGCCAGTCGCGGCCTGAGCCGGGCATAGGCGCCTTGCGGGGAATCAGCAAGCTTATCCGCATCTTTCATATCATTAACAAGCGCCCCGCCCTCTTGCAGCAGCTCAACCAGTTGTTGTGCCGAACCGGCCCGGTATCCAACGTCCAGCGTTACCGGCCACCACTCATCAACCACCGGCATCAGCGCCGCCAGGCTGGCCCGGTGATTTTTGTCCGCCAGCATCCCCACCAGGCAATACACCCGTTGCAGAGAATGGCGGGATCTGAGCTGTTGTACTTTGTCGGCCAGCGCGCGGGCGGCCTGCGGGTTGTGCCCCACATCCAGCATCACCCAGGGCTTTTCCTGAATCAGTTGCTGACGCCCCTGCAAGCGCACGTTTTTTGCTGCCTGAGTTATCACCGACTCTGAGAGTTGCTCCCCACTGGCGGCGACTGCCTGGATTGCCGCAGCGAAGTTATCCGCCATCACCGGAAGATCCGGAGGGATATGGACTGAACAAGCGGCCGCGGGTTTCCCGGCATCATCGGATCCGGGGTCTGTAAAAGTCAGCCGGTTCCCCTGCACATCAAATTCCCGCCCGCGCCAGTAGCTGGCTCTGGCCTGACGGCCCTTTTCCACCACCGACTGAGGCGCATCGGTATCGCCACACACCATGATGGAAGAGGCACGGACAATACCGGCTTTTTCGAAACCGATCTTTTCCCGGGTGTCTCCCAGCCAGCTTTCGTGATCCAGATCGATGGACGTGATAACCGCCACATCCGGATCCACAATATTGACGGCATCCAGGCGTCCACCCAGGCCCACTTCCAGCACTACCCAGTCCAGCGCGGCTTCGGCGAAAATGACCAGCGCCGCCAAGGTGCCGAATTCGAAATAGGTTAAGCCGATATCACCTCTGGCTGCTTCCACCTGTTCAAAGGCCTGCACCAATTGTTCGTCTGATACATTCTCCTGCTGAATCTGAACCCGTTCGTTGTAAACCAGCAGGTGCGGCGACATGTACACACCCACCCGCTTACCCAGAGCCATTGCCAGGGCTTCGATGGTTTTAACGGTGGAGCCTTTGCCGTTGGTGCCGGCCACGGTGTAGATGCGGGTCCGGGGGGAAAGCTGCGGGAGGCGCTGGTACACAGACTGAATGCGCTCCAGTCCCAGTTCGATTTCTGCGGGATGGAGCGCTTCGATGTCGGCCAGCCACTGGGCCAGTGTTTTTTTCATGGGCGGGTGCGCGGGAATCAGGAAGCCTTATTTTGTACTTCGCTTTGTGCTTCGTTCTGCATTTGGGAGGCTTCTGCGGGTTCGTTATCGGCATCAGCAGCGGCAGAGCTGTCGTTGTCCGGCGCATGCTGCTCGCCGTCCGGTGTGTCATTCTGAGATGCTGGTTCCTGTAGTCCTTCAGGAAGGCCCACCGTTTCCGGAGCCGGTTCATCGTTTGCTGCCACCGGCGGCAGCTTGCTCAACTTGGCCACCAGACGACAGATGGTGTGCTGTAAATCGTTGCGGTGCACAATCATGTCGATGGCCCCGTGATCCAGCAGGAATTCGCTGCGCTGAAAGCCTTCCGGCAGCTTCTGGCGCACCGTCTGCTCAATTACCCGGGGGCCGGCAAAACCAATCAGGGCCTTGGGTTCGGCGATATTCACGTCCCCCAGCATGGCCAGACTGGCTGATACGCCACCATAAACCGGGTCAGTCAGCACCGACACAAATGGTACGCCCTGCTCCCGCATTTTCTGCAGAATGGCGCTGGTTTTGGCCATCTGCATCAGGGAAAACAGGGCTTCCTGCATCCGGGCGCCACCACTGGCAGAAAAGCAGATCAGGGGGATTTTCTTTTCCAGCGACACATTGGCAGCGCGGACAAATTTCTCACCTACAATCGAGCCCATGGAACCGCCCATAAAACTGAATTCAAAGGCGACTGCGACCAGAGGCACACCCAGCGCCTGCCCGGACATGGCAACCAGCGCATCGTTCTCGTCGGTGTCTTTCTGGGCCGCCGCCAGGCGATCCTTGTATTTCTTGCTGTCGCGAAACTTGAGCTTGTCCACCGGTTTGATATCGGGGGCGATTTCTTCACGGCCATCCTGATCCAGAAACAGATCCAGACGCTCACGGGCATTCAGGCGCATGTGGTGATCGCACTTGGGGCAGACATTCAGGGCTTTTTCCAGCTCCGGGCGATAAAGAAAAGCACCGCATTTGGGGCATTTGCGCCACAGACCTTCGGGAATGCTGCCTTTGCGCTTGGAGGTTTTCTGGGAAATGCTTGGAAGAATCTTGTCTAGCCAGTTGCTGCTCATGTGTTCGCCTTATGCTGACGCTTTATTTATCTATACCCTGACGCAGTGAACCTGCAAAGGCGGAAACCGCTTTCAGCAATGCCTGGGGGTCGTTCTGGTTTTCCGCCACAACATTGACCAGCGCGCTGCCCACCACAACCGCATCGGCTAACTGTGCCACGGCTCCTGCCGTTTCAGGGTCCTTGATACCAAAGCCCACAGCGATGGGCAAATCTGTTATTTTTCGAATTGTTTCAAGCTTTTCACTGACCTGGGCCGGATCCAGGTTGGCGGCGCCGGTAATCCCCTTCAGTGACACGTAATACAGGTAGCCTTTGGCGGCGTCCGCAATGGCCTTGATGCGCTTGTCGGTGGTGGTGGGTGCCAGCAGAAAAATGGGGTCAATGCCGTTGGCTTCCAGTGCCTTGTTGAGTTCGGCAGAGGCCTCCGGGGGCATATCCACCGTCAGCACACCATCCACACCTGCGCTTGCCGCCTCGGTGGCAAAGGTTTCATAACCCAGCACTTCAATGGGGTTGAGATACCCCATGAGCACCACCGGCGTGGTGGTGTTGGTTTCGCGGAAGCTTTTCACCATGGACATGACATTGCGCAGGGATACGCCGTGTTTGAGTGCTCTTTCGTCCGCCAGCTGAATGGTGGGGCCATCTGCCATGGGATCGGAAAAGGGCACGCCCAGTTCAATAATATCGGACCCCGCCTCTGCCAGAGCATGCATAATGGCCACGGTTTGATCGGGATGGGGATCACCGGCCGTTACAAAGGGTACTAGTGCAGTTTTATTTGCTGCCTTCAAATCAGCAAAACAAGCCTCGATACGGCTCATTTGTGGAACTCCTATTGTCGCTAACTAATGGTTTTATCCAGGCTTTAATCGATACCGATGCCGTCAATCTTCGCCACCGTGTGAATATCCTTGTCACCACGACCGGACAGGTTAATCACAATCACATCGTCCTTTGCCATTTCCCTGGCCAGCTTGGCGGCATAAGCCAGGGCGTGGGATGATTCCAGCGCCGGCATGATGCCTTCCACCAGCGTCAGCTCCCTGAAAGCGTTCAGGGCTTCGTCATCATTGGCGGACACGTAAGTTACCCGGCCACAGTCTTTTAACCAGGAGTGTTCCGGGCCCACACCGGGGTAATCCAGGCCGGCGGATACCGAATGGGTCGGTATGATCTGGCCGGCATCGTCTTCCATCAGGTAGGTGCGGTTGCCGTGAAGCACGCCGGGCCGCCCGGCGCACAGAGGGGCTGCATGCTCGCCGGTTTCCACGCCGTGGCCGCCGGCTTCCACGCCGTACATTTTCACGGACTCGTCGTTTAGCATGGGGTGGAACAGACCAATGGCGTTAGAGCCGCCACCCACGCAGGCCACCAGTGCATCCGGCAGCTTGCCGGCCTGATCCAGACACTGCTGACGGGCTTCCCGGCCGATCACACACTGAAAGTCCCGCACCAGTTTCGGATAGGGGTGCGGGCCTGCCACTGTACCGATGATGTAGAAAGTGTCGTCTACATTGGTTACCCAGTCCCGCATGGCTTCGTTCATGGCGTCCTTGAGGGTTTTGGTGCCAGAGCGCACCGGGTGCACGGTCGCGCCCAGCAGCTTCATGCGGTACACATTGAGCGCCTGGCGCTCTACGTCTTCGGCGCCCATATAGACTTCGCATTTCAGCCCCAGCCGTGCAGCAACGGTGGCGGTAGCCACGCCATGCTGGCCGGCGCCGGTTTCTGCAATAACGCGGGACTTGCCACTGTGCTTTGCCAGCAACGCCTGGCCAATGGTGTTATTGACCTTGTGGGCACCGGTGTGATTCAGGTCTTCCCGCTTCAGGTAAATCTGTGCACCACCCAGTTTCTGCGACCATCGCTCGGCATGATAAAGAGGAGAAGGACGCCCCACGTAATGAGCGAGATCTTTATCAAATTCAGCCTGAAACTCAGGGTCCGCCGACAGCCGCTCGTACATTTCCTCGAGCTCGTCCAGGGCGGCCATCAGAGTTTCGGAAACAAAACGGCCCCCGTAAGGCCCGAAATTTCCCAACTGATCCGGTGTGGACAGAAAATCGGATGGATTAGCCACCATTCACTCCTTTAAAGAAAGATTCAATCAGCGCCGGGCTCTTCACCCCTTTGCGCTCTTCTACCCCGCCACTGACATCAATACCCCAGATGCCGGACCGGACAACGGCTTCGCCGACGTTTTCCGGGGTCAACCCACCGGCGAGGATGATGGGTTGTGGTAAATCAGACGGTATCAGCGACCAGTCAAACCGGGTACCGGTACCGCCGGGAATATTCTTTACGTAGGCGTCCAGCAGAATGGCTTTTGCCCCGGGATAAGCTGCCGCCTGCTCTGCGATATCCAGGCCCGGCTTAACCCGCAACGCTTTGATATAGGGCCGGGAAAAATCCGTGCAGAATGCTTCCGGCTCATCACCATGAAACTGCAGCAGGTCTATCGAGGTCTCCCGGATCACCTGCTCAACCAGCGTTTTGTCGGGATTAACGAACAAAGCCACCGACGTGACGAAGGCCGGGAGCCCGCTGATAATCTCTGCCGCCTGGCCAATACTGATATTTCTGGGGCTGGGTTCGTAAAATACAAAGCCCAGGGCATCCGCACCGCAATCTGACGCCACCAGCGCATCCTCAAGGGTTCTGATTCCACAGATTTTGATACGTTTCCGGTGCAAGGATTTCCCCACAGATCAGTCGATTAGCAAGTGTTGCAGTCTAACAAACCGCGCCCCTCCGGGGAAAGCGGGAACTGCAGAAAAGCCAGGGGCTGTCGAGATTTATTAACGTTGATGAACGCCTGTCACACCGGCATGAAAGGCACATTGGGTTCAGGATCAGGAATGGCGAAACGGGCCGGGTAATCAACCTTCATAAAGTAGAGCCCGTAAGGGGGAGCGGTTACCCCGCCTTTGGTGCGGTCCCGGTGTTCCAGCACATCCCTGACCCAGGACACGGGCATTTTGCCGGAGCCCACCGCCATCAGGGTACCGGCGATATTGCGCACCATATGCTGCAGGAAGGCATTGGCACTGATATCCATCAGAATCAGGCGGTCGCGTCGATAGAGTTCCAGCGAGGTGATTTCACGAACCGGTGACTTTGACTGACAACCCATGGCCCGGAACGAAGAAAAGTCATGCTCCCCCAGCAGGCAGCGGGACGCTTCCTGCATGGTTTCAAGATTCAGGGGCCGGTAATTCCAGGTGAGCTGAGTCATTCCCAGGGCGGGACGTACCGGGTGATTATAGATAGCATATCGATAGGCCCGTTCACGGGCGCTGAAGCGGGCATGGAATTCGTCGTCCACTTCCCTGGCCCATTTAATGGCGATGGTATCCGGCAGTTTGGCGTTGCCCCCGAATACCCAGGCGCGCTCATCACGAACTGCTTCGGTGTCAAAATGCACCACCTGCCCCACGCCGTGAACACCGGTATCGGTACGCCCGGCACACACCACACTCACCGGGTGATCGGCCACAAAGCCCAGGGCGGCTTCCAGGCATTCCTGAATGGTGACCGGATCATGCTTTTGCCGCTGCCAGCCACGAAACTGGCTGCCATCGTATTCAATTCCCAGGGCGATACGCATAAATCCCAAATTACCTGTGTAAGTTACCTGTGTGAGCGATCCGTGTATGGTTTGTACTGTAGTGTTGCAGTGATTTCAGAGTAAAAAAAAGAGGGCTGATGCCCTCTTTTTCGGATTGCGAATTTTAAAAAGGTACGGCCAATCAATCAAGCCGTGCCAGCAACTCTTTGGCTTCGCCCTGTTGCTCTTCGCTGCCTTCTATCAGCACCTCGTCCAGAATATCCTTGGCACCTTCACGGTCGCCCATATCGATATAGGCCCGGGCCAGATCCAGTTTGGTGGAGGTCTCGTCGGCATCGGTAAGGAAATCCAGTTCTTCCTCGCTGTTGGCAGCTTCATCCATGGACCGTGCAGGCGTGGGCGCAACACCCAGTTCCGGCTCTGCGGCTTCCGCTTCAATCTGGGGCGCTTCAAAATCTTCCGGCGTTTCTTCCGCAGCCACGGCCTCTTCGGGGGCGGGCTCATCGGCTTCCACACTGAATTCCAGATCGCCTGCGGGTTCTTCTGCCGGAGTTTCCTCAACATCGACGTCCAGATCAAAATCAGCATCCAGATCCAGCTCATCCGCCAGCTTGGCCGCTTCAGAAGAGTCGATCACTTCTTCCGGTGACGCTGCCGGTTGCTCAGGTTCGGCCACCAGGTTGTCTTCCCCGACTGCTTCGCTGCTCTCTTCTCCGCCAAGAGAATCGACATCCAGATCAAACTCAAGGGAGTCATCCTGGGACACTTCACCGGTTTCTTCCGTCAGTTCAAAGTCGAGGCTTTCTTCCGCTTCACCGAAGCTGACGATGGTATCGTCACCCTCTTCTTCCGCCACATCAGCGGCCGGGGTTTCCTCGTCCAGATCCAGGCTGAATTCCTTATCGAAATCCAGGCCGGTATCTTCGCTGGTGGTTGCGGGCGCTTCCGGCTCTTCGGCAATTTCCGCATCCACATCAAAATCCAGGCTGAATTCGTCTTCTGCCTTTTCCGCGACTTCAGCATCCGGCTCACCGGCGGTATCAAAATCCAGGTTGAAGTCGAGATCGTTGCTCTCTTCTTCCGCCAGGGATGTTTCCTCAGGAGCCTGCTCCTGCGGGGGCTGGGCCAGGGTGTCGTCACCCAGGTCAAAGTCCAGGGATTCTTCGGTTTCTGAAGTGGCTGCTTCAGCCGGTGCTTCAAAGCCGCTGTCCATAACCAGGGTATCGTCGCCCTCATCCATGGCTTCGCCGAAGTCGCTCTCTACTTCGCCGCCAACAAACTGGTCTTTCAGAGCGTTGGCCCGGGACACATCATCAGGCACAGCCAGTTCCTGAACAGCCTGGTAATGGCGCATAAAGGTGTCCTGGTCCTTGGCTTCAATGCTGGTTTCCAGAAGCTTCATGCGAATATCACTGCGCTGTGGCTCCACTTCCGCGGCCTTCTCCAGCATCTCGATTGCCTGCGGGAACCGGCCATAGGCGATATAGATATCCGCTTCGCCCAACACATCCGAGGTTTGCGGAACGACTTCTTCTTCCGTTTCCGCCTCTACCAAGTCAGTGTCTTCATCGTATTCCGGTGCCTCTTCCTCAACATTGAGGGAGAAATCTTCCACCAGCGCCTCATCCAGCTCATCAGATTCTTCCGAGCGGCGGCGGCCAATAACAACGGCAAGAATCGCCAGTACCAGCACACCGCCACCGGCGATAGCCATATACAGCGGATTCTGGGTCAGCTGTTCCAGCAAGGTGGGTGGCTCTTTTGGGGCTTGGGTAACAGGTGTTGCGGGCTCATCCAGCACCACCTCTTTGGAGGTTTCCTCTACCTGAATGGCGGGCTGTGGTTCCTGAGGCTGCTGGGCTACGGTTTCTTCGGGCTGATCCTGCTGTGCCGGTTCTTCCGGCTGGAAATTGTAATCCACCGGTTCTTCAGTGGTGTCATCCACCAGCTCCGGTTCGGGCTCAGCCGGCATTTCATCGGCAGGCTCAACCATGTCTGGTTCGTCCATGGCCGGCATAGTGCTGTCCACCGCGCCTTCCATGGTGCCCGGGGCCATGCCCTTGGCTTCCTCAAGACGACGCATTTCCTCTTCCATCTTGGCCAGGCGGGCCTGCAGAGCGGTAATCTGGTCGTCTTTCAGGTCCAGCAGTTTTTCGCTGGTATCCACCTGTTCCTCAAGTTCGGTGACCTTACCTTTCAGATCTTCGTTTTCCAGCCGGAACTGGTCTGCCACTTCCTCCGCCAGGGCAGCCCGCTCGCGTATCTGGCCATCGTCGGCACCACCGGCGCCACCCTGACCACTGTCTCCTGCCCCGGCTTCGGCATCGGCGCTCACCAGTCGCAGGCGGCCATCGTCGCTGCGCACGGTTTCTTCAAAGCTGTCCACCGAGCGGCCTGAGGTGTCAATCTGGGCGGTTTCGGTTTCGGCGGCGGTACGGCCGCCGGAAATTCGTTCTTTCCAGGCGCGATTCTGTTGCTGAACCAGATCAATGGCCTGGCGGGTAGTCATCTGGCGGGCTTCCTGAGTGGATGGACCACGCAGGATCTGACCCTTTTTTAGCAGATTGATGTTCCCATCAATAAAGGCATCGGGATTCAGCTGCTGAATGGCAATCATGGTTTGCTGAATGCTGACATCATCGGAGGGACGCAACGCCTTGGCGATGGACCAGAGGCTGTCGGAACTGTTGGTGGGGCCGTAGGTTCTGCCGTCTCCGGAAGTATCCGCCGGGGCGGATGGCTGGCTGGTAACAGGCGCCGATACCGCCGGGCGGCTGGGTTGCGGCTGCGAGGTTACCGTAGTGGTAGTTGGCGCTCCTGTAGTGGTTACCGCCGGCTGCACCGGCTCCGGGGCTGCCAGGCTGAAATTGGGCGGATCCAACAGCATGGTGTATTCACGCAGCAGCCGCCCTGCGGGCCAGTGCACCTCAACCAGGAAGTTCACAAAGGGTTCACGTATGGGTCTGCGGGTTTTGACCTTGATATAGCTGCGCCCGTTGTTGTTGACCACCACTTCAAACTGCATGTCAGTCAGATGGTGGAAACGCTGGACACCGGCCGCATCAAAATCCTCGGGGGAGGCAAGGTTTGGCAGTATTTCAGCTTCGGTCAGCTCTCTGACCTGGACCAGGTCGATTTCCGCATTGAGCGGCTCACTCAGGTGAGAGTTGAGTTTTATCTCACCCAGACCAAGAGCATTCGCCAAACCCGGAACGAATACACCAACACCCAACAACGCAGCGGTAAGTTTGCGAACCATAGTTTTTCCTTTGCTGTAACCCCGGATAGAACGCCTATCCTGATTAGTTATTCTCTTATGGCCAATCGCCTTGCAAATCAGGCGGTCACATCAGGTGCTTCAATTGGTCCATTAAGAATTGGGCCTTGCTAATAACAACAAAAGCCATCCCCTAATAAGGATAGCTTTTGATTCACCGATGTCAGGCAAAAATTAAAACAAACTTGATCCATTTAGCGGAAAAAGTTCGAATTAACCTAACTTTGTTTCGCTAAGTATCAATTATAAGTAGTCTTTTATCAATACTTCAGCTATCTGCACGCTGTTGGTGGCAGCGCCTTTACGCACATTATCGGCCACAACCCACATATCGATGCCACGAGGATGGGAGATATCTTCGCGGATACGGCCAACAAAAGTCTCGTTTTTGCCGGAAGCTTCCGTCACAGCCGTGGGGTAACCACCATCCTTGTGCTCATCCATCACGACAATGCCATCAGCCTGGGACAGCAGCTCACGGACTTTCTCGGCAGAAATCTTCTCTTTGGTTTCGATATGAACCGCTTCGGAATGGCCGAAGAACACCGGCACCCGCACGCAGGTGGGGTTCACCAGAATGTTCTTGTCGCCGAAAATTTTCTGGGTTTCCCAGACCATTTTCATCTCTTCTTTGGTATAGCCGTTGTCCTGGAACACATCAATATGAGGCAGCGCATTAAAGGCGATTTGTTTGGGATAGACGCTGGCTTCCACTTTTTCAAAGGTGAGTAACGCTTTGGTTTGCTGCGCCAGTTCGTCGATGGCTTCCTTACCGGTACCGGATACGGCCTGGTAGGTGGCCACGTTGATGCGCTCAATGCCCACGGCATCATGAATGGGCTTGAGAGCTACCAACATCTGAATGGTGGAGCAGTTGGGGTTGGCAATAATGCCACGGGTTTTGTAGTCCGCGATGGCCTGAGGGTTTACCTCGGGCACGACCAAGGGAATGTCCTCGTCGTAACGGAAATGTGAGGTGTTGTCGATTACCACACAGCCTGCTGCTGCGGCTTTGGGGGCGAATTCTGCAGAAATGGAACCGCCGGCGCTGAACAGGCCGATCTGGGCTTTGGAAAAGTCGAAATCCGCCAGGTTTTCGATGGTGTATTCCTTGCCTTTGAATTCAACCGTTTTACCGGCAGACCGTTCGCTGGCCAGGGGATAAAGGTTACCAACAGGAAAGTTGCGCTCTGCCAGCACCTGCATCATGGTTTCACCCACGGCACCAGTGGCTCCAACGACTGCAACATCATAAGTTTTGCTCATATAAATGATCCTTTCCTTTCTTGAAGTGTGTGATTAAGCGTTTAAGAGATCTACGACGGCCTGGCCCATGGCCTCGGTACTGACTTTTTCTGTGCCTTCGGTGTAGATATCCGGCGTGCGATAACCTTTATCCAGCACCTGACTGACAGCCGCTTCGATTTCGTCGGCTACCTGACCCAGTTCAAGGGAGTAGCGCAGCATCATGGCGGCAGACAGAATTGTCGCCAGGGGATTTGCTATACCCTGGCCGGCAATATCCGGGGCGGAGCCGTGACAGGGCTCGTACATACCTTTGCCGTTTTTATCCAGCGATGCAGAAGGCAACATACCGATGGAACCGGTGAGCATGGCGGCGGCGTCTGAGAGAATATCACCGAACATGTTGCCGGTTACCATAACATCAAACTGCTTGGGAGCGCGAACCAGCTGCATGGCAGCGTTGTCCACGTACATGTGGCTGAGTTCCACTTCCGGGTAGTCTTTGGCCACTGTTTCCATCACTTCCCGCCACAGTTCAGTGACTTCCAGCACGTTGGATTTGTCCACGGAGCAGACCCGCTTGTCGCGCTTCATGGCCAGATCAAAGGCCAGGCGGCCGATGCGTTCGATTTCGGATTCACTGTAAACGTAAGTGTTGTAGCCCTGACGTTCGCCGTTGTCCAGGGTGCGAATACCGCGAGGCTGACCGAAATAAATGCCCCCGGTCAGCTCACGGACGATCAGGATATCCAGGCCGGACACGATTTCCGGCTTGAGGCTGCTGGCGGAGGCCAGCTGCGGATAAAGAATCGCAGGGCGCAGGTTACCGAACAGTTCCAGCTCGGAACGGATTTTCAACAGACCTTTTTCCGGGCGGATATCGCGCTCGATCTTCTCCCATTTGGGGCCACCCACCGCGCCCAACAGGATCGCGTCCGAGGCCTTGGCCAGTGCCAGCGTTTCGTCCGGCAACGGCACACCATGGGCATCGATAGCGGCGCCACCCAGCAGCGCCTCATCAATTTCCAGATCCAGGTTGTGTTTTGCGTTCACGGTGTTCAGTACAGCAACGGCCTGGGCCATGATTTCGGGGCCAATACCGTCGCCGGGTAATACCAGTATTTTCTTGCTCATTAATCTATCCAGTTATTGAATCTGTGTTTAATTCTTTGCGATCGCATCGAACAGCCAGGGAGCCTGCTGACGGCGCTTCTGTTCGTATTCGCGAACCAGATCGGCATCCTGCAAGGTGAGCCCGATATCGTCCAGGCCTTCCAACAGGCAGTGCTTGCGGAACGGGTCCACCTCAAAGTTGATGGTATCGCCGCCCGGGGTGGTAATGGTTTGCTCCGCCAGGTTCACGGTCAGACGGTAGCCTTCGCTGGCTTCCACTTCACGGAACAATTTATCTACTGTTTCTTCATCCAAAACAATAGGTAAGAGGCCATTTTTAAAGCTGTTATTAAAGAAAATATCAGCAAAACTGGGCGCAATCACCGTTCTGAAGCCGAAATCCGTCAATGCCCAGGGGGCATGCTCGCGACTGGAACCGCAACCGAAATTGCGGCGGGCCAACAGTACACTGGCACCCTGGTAGCGGCTTTGATTCAACACAAAATCCTGATTCAAAGGCCGGTTGGCACAGTCCTGACCGGGCTGGCCTTCGTCCAGATAGCGCCATTCATCAAACAAATTTGGGCCAAAGCCGGTGCGCTTGATGGATTTTAAAAACTGCTTGGGAATGATCTGGTCCGTATCCACGTTCGCACGGTCCAACGGAGCGACCAACCCTTCAAAAGTCACAAACTTTTCCATGATGGTTTCCTTAAATGCTGTCTCAGTTGATGGTGCGAACGTCAACAAAATGGCCGTTCACCGCTGCTGCTGCTGCCATGGCCGGACTCACCAGATGAGTACGGCCGCCGTAGCCCTGCCGCCCCTCGAAGTTACGGTTGGAGGTAGACGCGCAATGCTCCCCTTCCCCTAACTTGTCCGCGTTCATGGCCAGGCACATGGAACACCCGGGCTCGCGCCACTCAAAACCGGCTTCCACAAAGATCTTGTCCAGGCCTTCCTCTTCCGCCTGCTGCTTCACCAGACCGGAACCGGGAACCACCAGCGCCTGCTTTACCTTGTCAGACACCTTGCGACCCTGAGCCACTTTAGCGGCTTCGCGCAGATCTTCTATCCGCGAGTTGGTGCAGGATCCGATAAACACCCTGTCAGGCACCACATCAGACATTTTCATGCCCGGTTTAAGGCCCATGTACTGATAGGCCCGGCGCATGCCGTCTGCTTTGACGGGATCAGCTTCGGATTCAGGATCCGGCAAGTCGTCATTGATACCCACCACCATCTCCGGTGACGTACCCCAGGAAACCTGCGGCTCAATATCCGCGGCATTCAACTCCACCACCACATCAAATCTGGCACCGGGGTCGGTTTTCAACTCACGCCACTCGGCCACCGCTTTTTCCCAATCATCCCCTTTGGGGGCGTAGGTACGGCCTTTGAAATACTCGATGGTCTTGTCGTCCACAGCCACCATGCCGGCACGGGCACCCGCCTCAATGGCCATGTTGCACACTGTCATCCGACCTTCCATGGACAGATCCTGAATCGCCTCACCGGCAAATTCAATGGCGCAACCGGTGCCGCCAGCGGTGCCGATTTTGGCGATAATCGCCAACACGATGTCCTTGGCGGTCACGCCCGGGCCCACATGGCCGTTCACCTGAACGAGCATGTTCTTCATTTTTTTCTGGATCAGACACTGGGTGGCCAATACATGCTCCACCTCGGACGTGCCGATACCGTGAGCCAAAGCACCGAAAGCACCGTGGGTGGCGGTATGGCTGTCGCCGCACACAATGGTCATACCCGGCAAGGTGGCACCCTGCTCCGGCCCAACCACGTGCACAATGCCCTGGCGAATATCGTTCATCTTGAATTCGACGATACCGAAGCTGTCGCAGTTGTCGTCCAGGGTTTGCACCTGAATCCGGGACACTTCATCCTCGATGGGGCCGCTGCGCTCGGTGGTAGGCACATTGTGATCCGGGGTGGCTATGTTGGCATCCAGTCTCCAGGGCTGACGGCCGGCCAGTCGCAAACCTTCAAATGCCTGTGGTGAGGTAACTTCGTGGAGCAGCTGGCGATCGATGTAGATCAATGCTGTTCCGTCTTCCCGCTCTTTGATGACGTGAGCGTCCCACAATTTGTCGTATAAGGTTTTACCAGCCATCGCTTTTTCCTCTTAAATCACGCTGGGTCAGAATAGTCGGTGCGGAGTGAAAAACCTGACAAGCCGGAGCGGAGGGACAGGCCTTTCGGGAAACTTTGCGACATGGATGTCGCAAGAGTAGCGCACATGGATGTGCTTGTAGCGATTCCCGAAAGGCCTGTCCCTCCGCTCCGGCGCCCTGCACTCTCTCACCTGGAACCAATCATACTGACCAGCACCCCATAACTCCAATTCATATTTTTTATCTTTTGGATTACCATTAGGAATACTTAAGTTTTGGAGCAAACAAATGGAACCACAGAATCTCCGTGCCTTTATCGCCGTGGCAGAGTCCGGCTCCTTCTCGGAAGCCGCGGAAAGCCTGAGTCTGACGCAGCCTGCTATTTCCAAGCGTATTGCCAGCCTTGAGCTGTATCTGCATAACCAGCTGTTCGATCGTATTGGGCGTAAAGTGTCGCTGACAGAGGCAGGACGCGCTTTGTTGCCCCGGGCGCAGCGGATTCTGTTTGAGATCAATGATACCGAGCGGGCTCTGAGCAATCTGTCCGGCAAGGTGGAAGGTCGGTTGACTATGGGAACGTCCCATCATATTGGCCTGCACCGCCTGCCACCGATATTGCGGCAGTTCAGCCAGCAATTTCCGGATGTGCAGCTGGATATGAAGTTTATTGATTCAGAGCAGGCCTTTGACAGTGTGGCTCAGGGGGAGATGGAGCTGGGGGTGGTGACGCTGCCGCCCAAATTGCCGGAGCATGTGCATACGGAGCTGATCTGGCATGATCCGCTGACGGTGCTGGTGAATAAGGAGCATCCGCTGTATCAACTGAGTTCAACGTCAGCGGTGACGCTGGAGGATCTGGCGAAATACCCCAGCATTCTGCCCAGCCAGACCACCTTTACCCGCCGTATCGTTGAGAAGCTGTTCCGCCAGCATAATCTGAATATCGAGGTGGCGATTTCCACCAATTACCTGGAAACCATCAAGATGATGGTGTCTATCGGGTTGGGGTGGAGTGTGTTGCCCGCTTCCATGGCGGATGAATCGGTACGGGAGCTGGCGGTGGAGCAGTGTCATCTTGCTCGAAATCTGGGGGTGGTGTTTCACCCCAATCATTCCCTGTCCAATGCTGCCAAGGCAATGCTGGATCTGCTGACGCAGAACAAGTCCGCCAATGGTGGGCCTTTGTGAAGGATCAGGCGCCAGACACAAGCGCCGTTCTGAAAAGCTAGATTTTTACATGGTAATCGTAGAGCCAGGCCAGGTTTTTATTAAAGTATTCGGGGTTACTGGTGCCCAGCAGATTCAGATACTGGTGCCGGCCAAACTGAACCAGCGGATTGCGGATATGGTACAGCTTCATGTTGCGGCGGGCTTGCAATTGTACTTTGGTAGTACGGTCCCGGCGGCGTATCAGATAAAGATTTATCCCGTCTGTCAGATCTTCCGGATGTTGTTCCAGGCAGCCGGAAAGCACATAAGCATCTTCTATTGCCATGCCAGCACCCTGGGCCAGGAACGGCAGCATGGGATGAGCGGCATCCCCCAGCAGCACACACTGGTCCTTATGCCAGTTTTTAAAGGGGTCCCTGTCATAGAGTGCCCAGCGATAACAGCTGTCGGGGTCTGATGCGGCCAGTATGTCGCGGGTCTGGGCGTTCCAGCCATCAAAATCACCGAGCATTTCATTCAGATCGGCTTTAATGGTCCAGGACTCTTCCTGCCACTGATCTGTTTCAATAACGGCGACATAGTTCACCAGCTCACCGCCACGCACATAGTAATACACCACATGGGAACCCGGCCCCATCAAAACATTGGCGCAGGGGTCCGGCCGACAGCTGGGGGACAGGTCTTTCACCGCCACCAGACCACGCCAGGCCACATTGCCGGTAAAGCGGGCTTCGGATTCGGGCGCAACGTATTCCCGCACGCGGGAGTGAATACCATCGGCGCCTATCACAAAATCAAATTCGTGGGTTTCCGGCGCTCCGTTACGCTCAAACGCCAGCCGTGTGATTCTTGCCGACGAGTCATATTCGATCTTCTGCAACCGCGCACCGGTGTTCACCTGGTCGCCGCTCAGCTCCTGATAAGCATCATGAAGAATGGAATGAAAGTCAGCACGGTGAATATGAATATAGGGGGCGCTTTGAAAAGATTCCGTGTGATTCAGCGGAAAACGACCGATCTGCTTGCCGGTGCGCCAGTGGCTGATTTTTACCGCTTTGGGAAGAAAACCGGCTTTCTTGGCAGGAGCAAGCACACCCCACTCCGCCAATATGCGCGTGGCATTGGGGCTTAGCTGAATGCCTGCGCCCACTTCCTGAAGCACCGGCGCCTGTTCGAATACGGTGACAGAAAATCCCGCCCGGGTCAGGGCCAGAGCTGCACTTAAACCGCCGATACCTGCCCCGACGATGGCAATTCGTTGACTTTTCAAAGCTGGCTTCCCTTTTCGCCGCGGAATCTTTCCAGAAAACTGGCTTCATGATCCTGGTAACACCAAACCTCCCGGGTCAGCAGGTGGCGACAATCTGTTTTTATAACATACACCCAGGCTTCAATAGATTGACCCCTGTCACTGATAATGGTCAAGCGCCGGCGCTGATAAAGCGGGCCTTCAAAGTGATCCAGTTTTTGCAGGGCTGCCCGGTTAATCCCGCGGTAAAGGGTGCCGGGAACCTCGTGCTGTGAATCGATGATAATTCCCGGATAGACAGCCCGCTTTACCCGGTAACAGGCGTACCCCGCCAACCACGCAGCCTCACCTTGCGGTGACAGACCCGTAATGGCATTAAAAATTTCCCTGCTCTGCAATGTACCGTAGCAAAACAGTTTGTCAGTCATGATGAAACGCTTAGGGATTCCAGATCAATCTGTTCAAAATTATGCACGAAAGGATGGGCTCCGAATCCATCGCAGATGCACTGGCGATCCAGAGCCAGTGTCAGCATGCCGGCTTGCTCGGCTGCATCCAGTTCGGCCGTAACATCGGAAAGAAACAGGATTTGCCGGGAGGCTATTCCCAGTTCGGCAATGATGTTCTGGTAGGATTCCGCTTCGCGCTTGCCGCCGATATTGGTATCAAAGTAACCGGAAAACAGCGGGGTCAGATCCCCCGCCTGGCTATAGCCAAAAATCAGTTTCTGGGCCGCCACTGAGCCGGACGAATACACATACAGATCAATGCCCTGCGTTTTCCAGTTTTCCAGCACGGCTTTAACTTCCGGGTACAGGTGGCCTTTTAACGTGCCGTCTTCATAGCCGCTTTTCCAGATCATTCCCTGCAGGGTTTTCAGCGGTGTGATTTTTTTGTCCTGATCGATCCATTGCTCCAGTGCAGAAGCAACCTCTGCTACCGGGGCATCCGGCGCACCCATTTCCTGGCGAGCCAGGTCCAGCTGTTCGCTGACCCGGGGATCCGATGCCTGGCTGCTTACAAATTCGCGAATGCGTTGCCGCGCATAGGGAAACAGCACTTCGCTGACAAAGGAAATGCTGGTGGTGGTGCCTTCAATATCGGTGACTATCGCTCTAATCATTCCCGGCTCACTTCACCAGATCTTCGTATTTGGGAAACCGGGAAGCAATATCGTTACCGGTAAAACTGGCCACCCAGCCTTCGGGATTGGTGAACAGGCGAATGGCCGTAAAATTCGGTTTGCCGCCCATATCAAACCAGTGAGTGGTGTTGGCGGGAACGGAAATCAGATCACCCTGTTCACACAACATGGCAAACACTTTGCCATCCTTGTGCAGGTAAAACAGGCCGTTGCCACGAACAAAAAAGCGGACTTCGTCTTCGCTATGGGTGTGCTCATCAAGGAACTTTTTGCGTAATTCATCTTTGGCAGGATGATCTTCTGCCAGGCTGATCACATCGGCAGTCTGGTAACCTCCCTCCTGCTTCAGTCGTTCGATATCTTTTTCATAGGCCGCCAGTACCTGTTCCTGGGTAAGGTCTGCCGTTACAGTGGCATCCGTGGTCCACTGTTCAAACCGGATACCAATGGCCTTTAGTTCACTTTCAATGTCGGCTGTGTTGCCGGTTTGCAATACCACCGCAGACGGATCGCTATCGTTAAACACGGTCAGCATTGTCATACTAATTTCCTCCGGATTTCAGTAACCGTAATTTGTATTCACATTCAAACAGGAACTCCAGGGCTTCCAGGTGGCGTTTGGCTTCTGCCGCATCTTTACCCCAGGTATAAAGGCCATGGCCTGCCAGTATAAACGCATGCATCTGATCACATTCTTTTATATGGGCTTCGATTTCCAGCGCCAACGCGGGCATGTACTGGCTATTGGGAAATACCGGAATGCCAAACACCCCTTCGTGGGTATCCACACCACTGAACGCCTTCTGCAATTCGTAGTCATGCAAAGTCAGTGTGCCGGTACGCGTGGCCTGGCCCAGCACAGTACCGTAAACAGAATGGGTGTGAAGAATAAATGCTGTGTCAGGAAAATACTGATATATAAGGCTGTGAAGCAGGGTCTCTGCAGAGGGCTTTTTGTCCACGCCCACCGGCTCGCCTTTCTGGTTCACCGGAATAAAATCCTGCTCCGTCAGTTCGCCCTTGTATTTACCGGAAACGGAAATCCAGAAAAAGGCATCGCCGGCCTCTTCTGCCGGTTTGCAGGAAAGGTTACCGCTGGTGGCCGGGCACCAGCCTTTCTTTTGAATCCACTGTCCCAGCCCGATAATGCTCTGCAAGCTTTCTGTTTTTGACATGCCCTTTCTCCCGAGATGTCATTCAATCGTTTGGAACGGCTGCTACGCTGACCTGTTCGTGGCCCTGTAGCCGCCACAGTGCCAACAGAGCGCCCACTACCGCTACTGCCGCCGCAGCCAGATACGTGCTTTGCGGGCCCACGGCTTCCCAGATCTGCCCTGCAAAAAAAGAACCGATCGCGCCACCGGCACCAAAGCTAAGAGCACTATACAACGCCTGCCCCTGCCCTGCACACTGTGGTGAAAAGTAATGATGTACCAGATGAATGCAGATGGCATGGAATATACCAAAGGTAGCAGCGTGCGTTAGCTGGGCAAGAATAATCAGCAGGGGCGCATCCGGATATTCGGCAATCACCCACCAGCGAACAGCCGCCAGTACAAAACAGAGTACGCCCATCTGTTTGATGGAAAACCGCTCCATCAGGCGGTGCATCACCAGAAAGATAACCACCTCGGCCAGCACACCCAGGCCGATCAGCAGGCCCACATCAAACTTGCTGTAGCCGTAATCCTGCAGATAGATCAGAAAGAAAGCGTAATACGGGCCGTGAGTGACCTGCATCAGAAAGCAGATCAGAAAAAACACCAGCACCGCTGGCCGGAACAGCTGGGACAAAAAGCCCGGCCCTTCGCTGGTTTGCGGCTCCAGCGGTGATTCGTACATGCCCTGGGTGCTCAGCCAGATGCCCGCCATCAGCAACAGCAGAATGTAAGGCAACCAGGCGATAGGAAAGCTGTCGAAGAACAACCCCAGCCCCGACGAAGTAACGATAAAACCAATGGATCCCCATACGCGGATTCGGCTGTACCAGTGGGGATGTTTCGCCAGATGATTCAGTGTCAGCACTTCCTGCTGGGGCAGAATGGCGTTCCAGAAAAAGCTGAAACTGATCATGATCATCATGAGTCCGGTAAAATCCGGCTCTAACAGTACCGCGGTAAATATCACCAGGGTAAGAAACGCCCCCAGACGGGTAATGGCCAGCCGCTTATGCGTTTTATCCGCCAGCCAGCCCCAGATATTGGGTGCGATCACCTTGGTGGCCATCAGCGATGCCATTACGGTGCCGATCTGGGCAATGGTATAGCCCGCCTCTTTCAGGTACACGCCCCAGTAGGTGAACAGGGCCCCGAGTAAAGCGAAATAGAAAAAATAAAAGCCGGACAATCGCCAATAGGGAATGTCCGGCTTTTCAGTGGTTTCCGCAACAGCCATAGAAAAAGGTTACACGCTTCCTGGCAATACCGGTGTCTGTGAATGTACGTCCATATTCTGGCCGCGGTGACGCAGCAGGTGATCCATCAGAGTAATGGCCAGCATGGCTTCGGCAATGGGCGTGGCACGCACACCCACACAGGGGTCATGACGGCCTTTGGTTACCACTTCGGTTTCGCCACCGGCCAGGTCCACACTCTTGCCGGGCTGCAGAATGCTGCTGGTGGGTTTCAGGGCAATATGGGCCACAATATCCTGACCGGAGGAAATACCGCCGAGAATGCCACCGGCATTATTGGATAAAAAACCCTGGGGGGTCATTTCGTCACGGTGTTCTTCGCCACGCTGAACAACGCAGTCAAAGCCGGCACCGATTTCCACGCCTTTTACCGCATTGATACTCATCAGGGCATGGGCAATATCCGCATCCAGACGATCGAATACCGGCTCACCCAAACCGGGAATCATCCCGGTAGCCGTAACGGTTACCCTGGCGCCAATGGAGCTGCCCTCTTTGCGTAACTGGTTGATCAGGGCTTCCATTTTGGGAACCGCCACCGGATCAGGGCAAAAGAAGGGATTGTTGTCCACTTCATTCCAGTCAAAGCTTTCCGCCACTATGTCGCCGATCTGGGATACGTAACCCCGCACTTGTATGCCATGGCGTGCCTGCAGATATTTCTTGGCAATGGCACCGGCAGCCACCCGCATGGCGGTTTCACGGGCCGATGAGCGGCCGCCACCGCGATAATCGCGAATGCCGTATTTTTGCTGATAGGTGTAGTCAGCATGGGCCGGGCGGAATTTCTGGGAAATCTCGGAATAATCCTTGGATTTCTGATCGGTATTGCGGATCAGCAGGCCAATGGGTGTGCCGGTGGTTTTGCCTTCAAATACTCCGGAAAGAATTTCCACCTGATCCGGTTCCTTACGCTGGGTAGTGTATTTGGAAGTGCCAGGTTTGCGTCGGTCAAGATCCACCTGCAGGTCGGCTTCCGTCAGTTCAAGCCCCGGGGGGCAGCCATCCACAATGCAGCCCAGCGCCAGTCCGTGACTTTCTCCGAAGGTGGTTACCTGAAACAGTTTTCCAAAGGTATTTCCCGACATATCACCTGTTTTCCTGATAATGATTGGATTTTATGGGCGGGCGATTATAACACCCAATCCGCCTGGTGGAGATCGATTTGCTCCTTGGTCAGCAAAAATACCCCATGGCCGCCGTGCTCGAATTCCAGCCAGGTAAAGGGTACATCGGGATAGGCTTCTTCCAGCGCCACCCAGGAATTGCCCACTTCAATCACCACAATACCGCCGGGATTCAGGTGCCGGGAGAGCTCCGGCAGCATGCGACGCACAATATCCAGGCCATCGTCACCGGCTTCAAGGCCCAGGCGGGGCTCATAGTGAAATTCATCCGCCAGGCTGTCCATATCCTCGGCATCCACGTAGGGAGGGTTGCTGACAATGATGTCATAGGTGCGACCATCCAGGGCTTCGAACAGGTCGGAGTAAATCACGTTCACCTGGCTTTCCAGCTGATGCATTTGCACATTCTGCTCTGCCAGATCCAGGGCATCCTCCGAAATATCCACGCAATCCACTTGTGCATCCGGGAATGCCATTGCGCAAGCGATGCCGATGCAGCCGCTACCGGTACACAGGTCCAGCACATTATCGACCGTTTCAGGCTCTATCCAGGGTTCGAACTGTTTCTGGATCAGTTCGCCAATGGGTGACCGGGGAATCAAGGCCCGCTGATCTATCACAAAGGGCATGCCAGCAAACCAGGCGGTGCCGGTGATATAGGCAGTGGGGACCCGCTCCACCACACGCTGACGTACCAGGCCCACCACTTCGGCCCGCTCATCAATGGTGAGGTTGGCATCCTGAACCCGGGGGTCTACATCCCAGGGCAGGTGCAGCGCAAACAGAATCAGGGCCACGGCTTCATCCCAGGCGTCATCGTAACCATGGCCAAGCACTACACCGGCTTCGTTAAAACGACTGACAGACCAGCGGATAAAATCCTTGATGCTGTACAGGCCTTCCACGGCCTCGGGTTCAAAGCGGTCTTCGATATCCGTTATGGAACCTGTGTCATGGTGATGTGCCATCGCTATCCCCCAGGGTGTATGAATGGTATGACTGGCCCTGAATAAGCCAGGGTAAATGGGCGGCATTGTAGCGCTGCCCCCGGAGCATGGCCAGCAGAGCCAGCCCGCTGTGCCGGTCGCCGGTGTGGGCGAAACCTGCCAGAATGTGACTCACCGGCCAGTTCAGGGGGACGCAGTGGTGTTTAGCTACTAAAATAGCCCAGAATTTTACTGGTTCAACAAACGCTTAGGGTAACAAAAAGGAAAAACAATAATGACTGAAAATGAGCATAACCGGGTTTTGGTAACGGGTGGCGCCAGCGGTCTGGGGCGTGAGATTGCGGTGCGTTTTGCGCAGGAGGGATACCGGGTCTGTATTGCGGATCTGAATGAGGAGCGGGCTCAGGAAACCATTGCCCTGATTGATGACACGCCCGGTGAGGCGTTTTTTGAGAAATGCGATGTGACCAATCCACAGGACTGGGCGCGGACGCTGGTGGCCATGGAGGATGTATGGGCCGGTACGGACATTCTGGTGAATAATGCGGGGGTTGCATCCGGCGGGCCATTTAACTGGTTGTCGGAGCAGGACTGGCACTGGGTGATGGGGATTAATTTTTACGGGGTGCTGTATGGCTGTCAGGCGTTTGTACCGCAGATGATTGAGCGCAAGGCGGGGCACATCGTGAATGTGGCGTCGATGGCGGGGGTGATTAATCCGCCGGGGATGAGTAATTACAATGTGTCGAAGGCGGCGGTGATTTCGTTGTCGGAGACGCTGGCGGTGGAGTTGAAGCCTCATGGGATCGGGGTGACTTGTGTGTGCCCTTCTTTCTTCAAGACGAATCTGGGTGAGTCGTTGCGGACGCCGGATGCGGGGACGCAGGCGGCAATGAACAAACTGATGGATCATTCGTCGGAGTTGTCGGCGGCGGATATTGCGGATGTGATTTTTCGGGGGGTGATGGCTGGTGAGTTTATGGTGATGCCGCATGAGAAGGCGCGGATGGCGGCGGAGTATAAGGCGAAGGATATGAAGGGGCATATGGCGATGATGGAGCCGTTGGCGCAGCAGGTGTTGGAGAGGGCTCAGCGGAAGGAGGATTGAGGTTGGGGCTGAGTTTCAGGGTGTATGGGTTGCGGGGGCATGGGTGGTTCAAGGCTACTGTTTGCCCTAGGGTTCGTTCTCAGCTTGGATCAGGGGCGCGGTGATCAAAGCAGGTCCGGGGGATACCTGCTTGCCCTTCGGGTTCCCTGCGCTTCTCGTCAAATTTGGCGTTCGCTAAACTCGCTGCGCTCAGACAACGCTCACTCTATCCAAATTTGACTGCGATGCTCGACGGCGCAAAATCCCCCGGACCTGCTTTGATCACCGCTTTGTGTTGGTGGCGGGGCCATCGCTTTGCTTCAATAATTATTGAATGTTGCTCTACATTGTCGTTTTTGTCGTCTACTTGGCGGATTTCGCTGATTTTGATGCAAAAATGACTCTACAGCCACGCGATCAACTATCTTTAAAGCGTTGACGCCGTTAAAATATTGGCCCTCAAAATTTAGCGAACGACACAAAAGGATACGGGTAAACCGATGAAACTGACATTAACTGACGCAGATACTCAACCGATTCTTAGCGCTCTGGAAGAGTCAAACAAGGTTCACGCTGATTTTTATCCCGGTGATTCTTCTGATCGCCAGCCTGTTCATACGGTGTACGGTGGTGCCAATCTGTTCAAGGCGGGTTCTGCGCAGAAGCTGGGTGGACTGGCGCTGCGTAATTTGCAGGCTCATGCGCCTAATTTTGTGTCGCTGGCGAAGATTGTGGGTTTGACCGGTTCGGATTCTCTGCCTCAGAGCTGTGTTGAGATTGCGGCGCTGGAGAAGGCGTGCAAGGAAGATGAGGCCGGCATGAAGGATCGTAATCCTGCGGCCTGGTTGGCGTACACCGTGTACGAGCGGATTCTGGCGAAGCTGGAGAAAGAGCCGATTGAGGATAACCGTATCGATTTTGAGGATGGTTACGGTAACCGTCCCGATGAAGAGGAAGATGCGGACGCGGTGCGTTGTGCCGAGGAAGTGGCGAAGGGTATGGAGGAAGGTTCTCTGCCTCCGTTTATTGGTATTCGTATCAAGACCTTTACCGAGGAGTGTCGTCAGCGTTCGGTTCGCACGCTGGATTTGTTCCTGAGCCGTCTGGCGGAGGTAAATGGCGGTAAGGTGCCTGAGAATTTCATTATTACTCTGCCGAAAGTAACTCACCCGGAGCAGGTTGAAGCGCTGGCGAAGTTGCTGGATATCATTGAGGAAAAATGCGGTTACGAGAAGAATTCCCTGAAACTGGAGATCATGATCGAGACCACGCAATCGATCATTGATAAGGACGGTTCCAATCAGGTGTACAAGCTGGTGCAGGCGGCGAATGGCCGTTGTCGTTCAGCGATTTTTGGTACTTACGATTACACCGCTACCTGTAACATCACTGCGGCTTACCAGACTCACACCCACCCTGCTTCGGATTTTGCCCGCCATGTTCTGCAGGTTTCTCTTGCTGGTACCGGCGTTACTATCAGTGACGGTGCTACTACGCAAATGCCTATCGGCCCCCATAAAGCCCCCAAGGATGGCCAGCTGACCAACGAACAGATTCTGGAAAATGCCCGTGTGATTCACGGCGCCTGGAAGCTGCATTTCGAAAACATTCAGCATTCACTGCGCCACGCTTACTATCAGGGTTGGGATCTTAATCCGGCGCAGTTACCTATCCGTTATGCGGCTGTTTATTCTTTCTTCCTGGAAGGTTTGCCGGATGCGTCTGCCCGTTTGTCTGCGTTCATTAACAAAGCGGCTCAGGCCACGCTGGTTGGTAATACCTTTGACGACGCTGCCACTGGTCAGGGTTTGTTGAACTTCTTCTTGCGGGGTATTGCCTGCGGTGCGATAACCGAAGAGGAAACTCTGGCAACCGGTATTACCATGGATGAGCTGCGTTCCCGTTCGTTTGTTCATATCGTAAATAACCGCGCCGGCTGATTCGGTTACTGAATATTATCTGGGAGGCTGCTGAAGCCTCCCGCTCATAGACGGAGTGAAGAATGACAGCTATTGAGCAAGCAAAACAACTGATCACCACCGGCCAGGCTGCACTGGACAAGGCCCTGAGCAATCTGAAGCAGGCTTGCCTTGAGGGTGACAGGGTTTCCGGCAAGAAGCTGGATGAGCGGCAACTGGCGCTTTACGAAGTAGCCTATTGTGCGGCGGAGCTTCAGGCGGCAGCGGTGTATTTTCAGTACAGCGAAGCCGTGCATGCGAAGAAAGGCACCACCGATGATCTGCGTATTGAAGATCGCATTGCCCTGCAGTATGCCGCAGAGGCCTTGCTGAATTGCCGTACCCGTATGAATACCCGCCGTCAGGATTTTGGTTTCAGTCGCGCTGATCTGAACGACTCCTTTAACAGCGATGCGGTGGATGATTTTATTAACAACTACCTTTCCGGCGAGTGCATGGCCACGCTGGGTAAAGCGGTACTGGATGGTGATGGCTTTATTGGCGATCACATGCTGGACGATGAAAAGGAAATGATGCGCGAGACCTTTCACCAGTTCGCGTATGACGTGGTGCAACCTTTGGCGGAAGAGATTCACACCAAGGATCTGGATGTGCCCGATGAAATCATCAAGCCGCTGGCGGAGCTGGGTTGCTTTGGTTTGTCCATTCCCATGCAGTACGGCGGTATTCAGCCGGACGACCGTGAAGATAACCTGGGTATGATCGTGGTGACCGAAGAGCTTTCCCGCGGGGCACTGGGGCCTGCCGGCAGTTTGATTACCCGCCCCGAGATTCTGTCCCGTGCGTTAATGAAAGGCGGCACTGAAGATCAGAAGCAGGAGTGGCTGCCCAAGCTGGCCACCGCGGAGGTGTTGAATGCCGTGGCGGTGACCGAACCCAACTACGGTTCCGATGTGGCGTCCATGAAACTGAAGGCCACCCGTACCGAAGGCGGCTGGTTGCTGAATGGCGAAAAAACCTGGTGTACCTTTGCCGGTAAAGCCCAGGTGCTGATGACATTGGCCCGTACCGATTCCGATCCCAAGGCGGGTCACCGTGGCCTGACCATGTTCCTGGTGGAAAAGCCCTCCACTCCCGGTCATTCCTTTAAGTACACCCAGGAATCCGGTGGCGTTCTGGAAGGCAAAGCCATTCCCACTATCGGTTATCGTGGCATGCATTCCTTCACTGTGTTCTATGAGAACGTGTTTGTTCCCGACAGCCATGTGATGGGCCTGGAAGAAGGTGTGGGCAAAGGCTTTTACTACACCATGGCCGGTTTTGCCGGTGGCCGTATTCAAACCGCGGCCCGGGCTACCGGCGTGATGCAGTCTGCTTTTGAGCAGGCATTGAAATACGCCCAGGAACGCCACGTATTTGGTCAGGCGGTGGCAGATTATCAGCTGACGCTGGTGAAGATTGCCCGTATGGCCATGTTGCTTTCCGTATCCCGCCAGTTTACTTACCACGTGGCGCGCCTGATGGACGAAGGCAAAGGACAGATGGAAGCCAGCCTGGTAAAACTCTACTCCTGTAAATCTTCCGAGTGGCTGTGTCGTGAAGCCATGCAGATTCATGGTGGTATGGGTTACGCGGAAGAAACCATGGTCAGCCGTTTGTTCATTGACTCCCGTGTGCTGTCTATCTTTGAAGGTGCGGAGGAAACTCTGGCCCTGAAGGTAATTGCCAAAGCACTGGTGGAAAACGCGGCTTAACCGCTGCCGGATTCAATAGACCCAAACGGGTATTGCCGGCGTTAACCGCCGGCAATCGAACGGTAAAAGAAAGGAGAAAGTGTCAATCAGCCGGTGCTTTCTCCTTTGCCGTTTATACGCATATCGTTAAAAGCTATCGTTAACAGTTATCGACGTCATCAAAGAAGGGATACCAGAGGTATGTCCATGAAATTTGCCCCCCAGAAAGAACTTGCTCCCGATCAGCCTGCCAGCCTGGATAGCGTTCGCCATCCGCAATACGGCCGTTATCTGGAAGAGTACGTGCCCGGTCAGGTATTCGTGCATCCCCGTGGCTATACCTTTACGGCAGCTGGTATCGATCAGTTTTCCCGTACCTATTTTCAGTGCAACCCTTTGTATCTGGATCTGGAATACGCCAAGTCTCATGGTTTCAGCAGCATTCCGGCATCACCACAAATGGTGTTTAATGTCATTCTGTCCCTGGGTGTGCAAAACGATTCTGAAAAGGTAATTGCCAATCTGGGTTACTACAACGCCCAGTTCCTGCGCCCGGTGTATGCCGGCGACACCATTCGCGCCATGACCATGGTGACGGATCGCAAGGAACGTGGCGAAGACAAGCCCGGCATCGTCACCATCCGCACCCTGGGTGTAAATCAGCGGGACGAAGTGGTACTGCAATACGAACGTAAACTGATGGTAGCCTATCGCGGCGACCGCTTGCCTACTACGCCTGTGCGCGAAGGAGCCACACCGGCATTCCCCTGGGTGGAAGATGCCGACGTTCATTTCCCGGACACCCTGCCCACTGCATTGCGCCATGCGCCCTGCTCTGTCACCGGCTGGAACACTTACGCCGACAACTTCCAACCCGGCGACATTATTGTGCACAGCAATGGCCGCACCATCAGCGACGAACACTTCAACCTGACCTATCAGGTAGGCAACACCCACCCACTACACTTTGATGCGGTATTTTCCGAAAGCCTGAGCGGCCCCATGAGCGGCAAGCCCATTGTGTATGGCGGCCTGGTATTTGCCTGGCTGGAAGGACTGGCCAGCCGCGACCTGAGCGAAAATGCCATCTGGGAACTGGGCTTTACCGAAGGTTATCACACCCAGCCTGCGGTGGCCGGCGATACCGTGGCAGGCATGTCGCGCATTCTTGCGGTGGAAGATGCACCCGGAGATTTCAAGGATGCCGCCAGCGTGGTAACCATTCAGTTTATCGGCGTTAAAAACATGACCGCCAAAGCGGCACTGGAAAAACACGGTACGGATCTTTTCATTAAGGAAAACGACAAGAAAAAACTCGGCAAGGAAAAGATCAAAGACAAGATTTTTGAAATTGAACGCCGCCTGGTGATTAAAAAAGGCAAGGCTTGATCACGCAAACCAACAACAACAGCGCGTGATGAACAGTTACTTTTAATCGGGATAAGCAAATGAGCCAGAACAAAGCACACGAACTCACAGACGATCAGGGCAAGGTGATCAAGGATCGCCCCTGGATCTTCCGTACTTATGCGGGCCACACCAATGTGCGCGCGTCCAACGAACTGTATCGCTCCAATCTGGCCAAGGGCCAGACGGGACTGAGTATCGCATTCGATCTTCCCACCCAGTGTGGTTACAGTTCGGATGAAGACATCGCCCGGCCGGAAATCGGCAAAGTGGGTGTGCCCATCAACACCCTGGATGATTTTGCCATTCTGTTTGATGAAATCGATATCAGCGAAGTCAACACCTCCATGACCATCAACGGCACCAGCATGTGGCTGCTGTCCTTGTACGTGGCGCTGGCGGAAGAACGCGGCATTGATATCAGCAAGTTGCAGGGCACCACCCAGAATGACCTGATCAAGGAATTTCTGGCCCGTGGCACCTATGTGTTTCCGCCGGAAGAGTCCATCAAACTCATCGTGGATATGTATGAGTACTGTCTGAACAATGTGCCCAAGTGGAACCCCTCCAACGTATGCTCCTATCACCTGCAGGAAGCAGGTGCTACACCGGCCCAGGAACTGGCTTACTCACTGGTAACGGCCATTACTGTGCTGGATGCTATCAAGGAACGGAATTGCTTTAACGAGGAAGAGTTTGAGCGCTGTGTTGGCCGGGTATCCTTCTTTGTGAATGCCGGTATGCGTTTCGTTGAAGAAATGTGCAAGATGCGCGCCTTCACCGAACTCTGGGACGAGATCTGCCAGAAGCGTTACAACGTTAAAAACCCCAAGTTCCGCCGTTTCCGCTACGGCGTTCAGGTTAACTCGCTGGGGCTTACCGAAGAGCAACCGGAAAACAATGCCTGGCGGATTCTGATTGAAGCCCTGGGCGTCACGCTGAGCCGCAAAGCCCGTTGCCGGGCGCTGCAGTTACCTGCCTGGAACGAAGCCCTGTCTCTGCCCCGCCCCTGGGATCAGCAATGGTCGCTGCGCTTGCAACAGATCCTGGCTTATGAAACCGATCTGCTGGAATACCCGGATATCTTTGATGGTTCCCCGGTAGTGGAATCCAAGGTCAATGATCTGAAGGAACAGGCTAACGCCGAGATCCAGAAAATTCTCGACAGTGGCGGCGGTATTGAAGCCATTAAAAACGGCTACATGAAATCCCAGCTGGTGATCTCCCAGGCGGAACGCATGAGCAAGATCAACACCGGCGAACAGGTCGTTGTTGGTAAAAACCGTTGGGACAACGGGTTGGACTCGCCTTTAGTGGGTGGCAACGACGGCGGTGTATTCAAAGTGGATCCTGAATCCGCCTCTGAAACCATCCGTGCGCTGGAACAAACCCGGGCCAACCGGGATGAAGAGCAGGCCCAGGCCTGTCTGAAGCGTCTGGAAGAAGATGCCAGAAAAGGCGTCAATCTGATGGAAGCCAGTATTGCCTGTGCCAAGGCCCGGGTTACCACCGGTGAGTGGGCAGCTACCATGCGCAGTGTGTACGGTGAATATCGTCCGCCCACCGGTGTTGAAGGCCAGACCATGTCACTGGAAAACGACATGCTGGATCAGGTGCGCGGTAAAGTAAAAGCCTTTATGGAACAGCACGGTCACCGCCCCCGTATTGTGGTGGGCAAGCCGGGCCTGGATGGTCATTCCAACGGTGCTGAAATGATTTCTGTCGCGGCACGCCATGCAGGCTTCGATGTGATTTATTTTGGTATCCGCCTGAGCGCCATAGATATCGTGCAATCCGCCATTGAGGAAGACGTGGATGTCATCGGCATCTCCTTGCTGTCCGGTTCCCATAACGAAATCATTGACCAGTTGATGAGTGAACTGGACACTGAGGGCGCCCGGGATTCCATTCCGGTGATTCTGGGCGGCATTATTCCCCAGGCCGATATGGACGCCCTGAAACAGAAAGGTATCAAGGCCATCTTTACACCCAAGGATTATGACCTGATGACGGTTATGGATCGTATTATGGATATTATTCTGGAGAACAAGGCCACCGACGCCGCATAATCAATAACACAACCATCAGGAAATACGGGGTTGTACCGGCAATTGCCATGACAACCCCACACTCACCCTTAATCCTTTGATAAACCGGTGGATCATTGAACATTGGCTGAATCAAACGCCCTTCCCGAGAATCTACTCCAACAGATAGAACAGGCACGGCAACTGAAAAAGCTGCCGCTGGCCAAGCTCATTTCCCTGTTCGAAAACCAGTCTGAATCCGCCATTCAGAAACGCCACGAGATCACAAAATTTCTGGAAGCCAATCCGTCGGACCGCAAAGGCCTGGTGATTGGTTTTACCGGCACGCCCGGCGCAGGCAAATCCAGCCTGATTGCCGAACTCAGCAAAACGCTTTTGAGCAAGAACCCGGACATTACCATTGCCGTACTGGCCGTAGATCCATCCAGCCAGGTATCCGGTGGCAGCATTCTGGGGGATCGCACTCGCATGCGCACCAATGGCCGGGAGCCAAGATTGTTCTTCCGCTCCCAGGCATCCAATCTGGAACTGGGCGGGGTTACCCAGAACACCTATCAGGCCACCCGATTGCTGCGCCACTTTTTCGATCTCATCGTGATCGAAACCGTGGGCATCGGCCAGAATGAAGTGGATATTCAATACATGACGGACCACACCTACCTGGTGATGCAACCGTTGGCGGGGGACCAGATACAGTTTATGAAATGCGGTATTATGGAAATCCCCGACAGTTTTGTGGTGAACAAATGCGATGAGGAAAAACTGGCCCGCATGAGTTACCACATGCTGCGAACTTCACTCAAGCAAGCCAAACTGGTGGCGCTGGACGCCCGGGACGATTACACCCGGGCCAGCAAAGACAATATCTTTCTCACCAGCGCGGTGAAAGGCACTGGTGTCGATATCCTGGCGGACCATGTGCTTGCTCTCTCCCCCAAAACACATCAGGACCGGGATCTTTTTTATCTTAAAAAACGGATTCAGGCGGATTACGGAAATTTTGGACTGGCGATCTTCGCTGAGTGCGAAAAGGAGCTCAGCAGCAAAAATACTTTTGGCAGCAAGAATACTTTTGAAAGCAAGGAAGCCTTCATTCGTTCCAGGATTGAAAAACGGATCAGCTAAGTAGCGACGCCATTAACCTTGCAGGCACCGGTTATTCACTCTCGAACTGATGTTTCAGATTGGCCAGCTCGGTTTTACTGGATATCCCCAGCTTGTTGTAAACCCGGTACAGGTGATTGGATACCGTGGACGGCGCCAGGCCAATTTTTCGTGCCACTTCCTTGTAGGTAAGCCCTTGGGTAATCCAGGTTACCACTTCCCTTTCCCTGTCCGTTAACTGGTCAATCACACTGGCAGGGCGAATACCCACAAGAAACAGTTTCTGATGGTTTTCCACCACCACGCTCAAACCGTTAATCACTTCTTTGGTTCTGGTCGCGCTACTTTCAATAAAATCACTGTGCCAGAATGGCAGGCACTGAGCCTTATTGTCCGGAAAGTACTGCTCAATAAAATCCAGAAACCGGGGTTGGGCCTCGTGGTAAAAACCCTCCCCGTCACAGATTGCCCAGGCAGTGGCATCGCTGCCGTCAGATTCCGCCCGTTCATTGTCTGACTTTTCCACGTGGAGAAAAAAATTATAGGATGCCGCTGCCACCATATGAAAAACCAGCCGGCCAACCAACTGCTTTTCCCCGGTGGAAAAATCCTGATCCCGGTTTTGCCGGTACAGGCTCAGCAGCGTATACAACCCGCTGCGCTCATCGAAATGCCCTGACGCCAGAATGCGCTCGATACCATAGGGCTTGAACAAATGCTCATGCAGCTCGGACGTGAAGAAACTGTCATCGGGATAGACTTCGCTCATGGCCACCGGCTCTCCCAGCCGGCCCAGCACCGCTTCACGAATGGGATTGATATCGATGGTGTCTACCAGCCGTTGGCCGTAGTGCTCGTCCAGCCCCAGGTGCTCCACGTAATGAAACTCACGACTCTGTAGCCCGCCCGTACCCCAGAAGGCCGCATCAAAGTCCACCACCCGCTGCAGCTGCTCCAGCGCCCACACGCGATAGGACTCCGGTGGAATACGCCCTGCGGACAGGTATAAGTGACTGATAAATGACTCAACTGGATCTTTCATCGGCATCTGCCATGTTTGCCCGAATCTGTTATTTCTCAACAGTTTAGCTGATTTCCCACCAACAGTAACAACCCTTGGGGTATTTCTACTATCGCCTTTCCCGCTGTGCTGATAGAGACTGAAACCCATCAGCCAGAGGGACGATCAATTATTATGAAAGCCACTAACACCGTCAGCCCGGAATTCCTGGATAACCGTGAACAGTTTAGCGACCCGTTTTTTCAGCGGTTTACCCTCCATAAACGGCAGGAACCCCTGCAACTGACCGATAGCATCAGCAAGGATTATAACTTTCCCACTTTTTATGGAAACGTTACCTGCTCCCAGGCAATTTTCCTGTGCAACTATGAGAAAGCCCAGGAATTGATGCCCCACCCCAAAATGAAGCCCATCAATATGCTGGGGGGTCGTTCTCTGGTGGCGATTGCCAGTTATGTCTATCGCAACGTAATGAACGTCACGCCTTACAACGAGATTGCCCTAACCATTCCCGTGATGGTGAACCCCGGAGTCAATGTTCCTGTGCTACCGATGCTGATCGATAGCTTCAGCAAGTTTGGCTATTACGTTTTCAGTATGCCGGTTACCTCAAAGGAAAACGAAATTCGCGGCCGTAAAATCTGGGGCCTGCCGAAAGTGGTACATGACATTGATATCACCAGCCAATCAGGCATCTGTGAAACCCGAGCTACAGATGAACAGGGTAACGACTATCTGAAAATTCGTGTGCCAACCGAAGGCAAACCCACGGCTTTTGATGTATCCGCCAATATCTATTCGCGCCTGGGTGATAATCTTTTACAAAGCCCCACTCACTTCAAGGCCAGCTTTAATCTGCAGAAAAACATGGGATTGCTGCTCTCCTCTGCCCGGTCTGGTAACCAGTCTCCGGCGATAGAGCTGGGTGATGGCCCCTATGCTGATGTGTTACGGCAACTGGAGCTGATTCCCACGCCGTTGCAAACACGGTATGCCAAACAGATGAACGCCTGCTTTGATCTTAACAATACCGATTATCAGGCCCCCTTTGATTTTCGTGGTATCGAGGAGCCGGAGTATGCCTGAATCAAACAAGCAAAAGCGCATTCTTATTATTGGCTCCGGCGCCGTAGGCACCACCATTGCCTACTGGCTGGCGCCCTATCATAAAGAGCTGTATGTGCTGGATCAGGGTGAAACCCTGGAAACCATCGAAAACCAGGGCGTTACCGCCTACCTGCAAAACCACCAGGGAGAAGCAGCACCACAACCGGTGAAAACCGTGGATAACCTCGGCGCGATCGAAAAGCCGGACTATATCTTTCTGTGTGTTAAAAACTACAGCCTTGAATCACTGGCAATCGCCATTACCAGCCACTACGGTACCGACCCGGTGATTGTTGCTTTTCAGAACGGCGCAGAAAACCAGAAGATCCTGCCCCGGTTTTTCCAGAAAGTGATTTACGGCGTCGTCTGCTATAACGCCTGGATTGATTCACCGGGTGTGGTTGGTTTCCAGAAACACGGCCCGCTGGTGCTGGGTACACTAAAGAACGATCTGCAACCGGAAATGAAAGAACTGCAGGCCATTATGTCCCCCGGTGTACCTGTGATGATCACGGATCATTTGCAGGATGCCGTTATATCAAAAATGATCATCAACCTGACCAACTCATTCACCACGCTGGTGGGCTTTGGCTATCAACCGGTGGATAACGAACCCCTGTTTCAGGATATTCTGTCCAATCTCACCTTTGAAGGCACTCAGATCGCCAAGGCTGCAGGGTTCAGGGAATGTAAGCTGGGTGGCATGCCCGGCTGGCTGCTGATCCGACTCAGCGCTTCACTGCCCCAGTTTTTTACCCGCGGACTGTTCCGCAAAAACGTTAGCAAAATGGTGATCAGCAGCATGGCCCAGGATGTGATTGCCAACAAGCGCGGCCATACGGAACTGGAAAGCATCAACGGCTACCTGCTGAATCTTGCGAAACAGCACGGGGTTGCTGCCCCCTATAACCAGGCGATGTACGACATTTGCCAGGAAGCCTTTGCCAATGCCGGCTTTCGGCCCATCAGTGTTGAACAAGCCTGGCAAAGAATGCAGCCACTTATGGCCGGTAAAACTGTCAATTCCGGTATGAAGCTGGGTACCCGTTAAATTCGGCGTCAAGCCTCCCTCTCTCTTTCCTGTACCATACCTGCAAACCGGTGGCCATTTGTGCCACCGGTTACCCTTCAAGCCTGTCTGAGATTTTAAGCGTTCCTCAAGAACTCCCTGAGTAGAATCTGAGTTGGTTATTGAGCAAACCTGGTTTGGTTATTGCATAAATAGCCAAACCATCTTGTTGAGCTGATGATCTAAACAACTAACTCTTAAACGGTCGGGAGGGCTGCATGCCCAGAATCTGGATAAGCGCTTTATGGGTAATAATGACAAGCTTTGTTTCTTGCGTCGCATTCGCCAACAACCCGGCGACACCGATGGAAGCGTCAACCCAACAGCTCACATCCAAGGATATCAAGGCGCTGGTTAACACGCTGGAAAACAAGGAAAAGCGACAAGAATTTCTAAAAAATCTGAAATCTTTACAAAAAGCCAAAGAAGAAATGACACCGGCAACCGGGCTTGAGATCAGCGAGGCGCTGTCGCTGGAACAGGCGACCGAGTGGCTGATCAACGATTACCTGGATCTGATTCAGGAATACGGCTTGAATAAATCCACAGTAGGCACCAGCATCACAGTCGCTATTATTGCCGCCATCCTGCTGTTGTTTACCTGGGCGAACAGGAGATGTTCCTACTGGTTCGACCATCGCCTGGAAACAGTCCGTGAACGTTACCAGCTGGCTTCCGACCGATTCACCCTGTATTTCAAATTCCAGCGTTTGATTGGCTATATACTGGCGCTGGTGTTGCTGGCCTACGGCCTGTTCGAGGCGTTCAGCCTGTCACGAAAATTCCGGGATTCCGTGGACCTGATGTCCGCGCTGCAAAACCTGTTCACCCTGTTTCTGATTGTTTTTATTTTTGTCTCCATTTGGGAGTTCGTGAATGGTCTGATCGAATTTGCCGTGACTAAAAACCGCCGTTTGCAAAGCGCCCGGGTTCAGACACTGATTCCCATTATCCGCAACCTGATGCTCTTTATCCTTTTGCTAATGGCGATCATGGTTATTCTCTCTGAGCTTGGGATTGATATCGTGCCGCTTTTGGCGGGTGCCGGTGTTGTGGGTATAGCCATCGGTTTTGGTGCCCAGAAACTGGTAAAGGATTTTCTTAACGGGTTTACCATTATCCTGGAAGACCTGCTGCAAATTGGCGATATCGTCACTCTGGCGGACAGAACCGGCATTGTCGAGAGAATCACGATTCGCAAAATCCAGCTCAGGGACCTGGACGGAGCCGTTTATACCATTCCCTTTGGTGATGTGAATATCGTCAGCAACCTGACAAAAGTCTTCAGCTATTACCTGATGGAAGTGGGGGTAGCCTACCGGGAAAACACCGATGAAGTCTGCGATTACCTGAAGGAAATTGACGAACAACTGCGTGAATCAGAAGAGTATGGCGACGATATTCTGGAGCCCCTGGAGATTCTGGGTGTGGACAAGTTTGCCAACAGCGCCGTGGTGATCAAGGCGCGCATCAAAACCCGCCCCAAACAACAATGGCGCGTGGGCCGTGAATTCAACCGCCGCATGAAGCATTTATTTGATGAGCGCAATATTGAAATCCCCTTCCCTCACCAGACCATTTACTTTGGCGAAGATAAACAGGGACATGCACCCAACGCACCGGTTCGCCTGGTTCGGGATCAGAACAATGATGAGAATAAACAAGATAAGGCCGAACACAAGAACAAAGCCCATCAGGGTAAACCGGGCCAGAATCCGGTGGACGAATCCGATAAAAACGAAGATGAGGATTAAGTTGCCGCGTGCACCAGACAGACATGTCCAGAGGTTGCTTCAGTACCTGTTTCTCCAGTGTCTGTTCTCTAATGCCTGTTTCTCTAATGCCTCTTATTGCCGGATCGTTCCAGGGACTTTTTAACCCATTCGACTGCATTATTCGCTGTCAGGGGCCGGCTGAGCATACTGCCCTGTAACCAGTCGCACTTTAATCCTGCCAGTGTCTTGAGCTGGTTTTCGTTAACCACACCGTCGGCAATGACCTTGATTCCCAGCTCATGGGCCAGCTTGATAAAATTACTGACAATGGCCTTGTTGGTAGAGTCCTTGTCGGTATCATTAATCAGGCTTTGATCAAGCAACATGGAGTTTATATTCAGATCCTTGATATAGCGAAAAAACAGGTTGTGATTGCCTGTCTGCCGCACCTCCAGCTTTACACCCACCTCGGTTAACCGGATCAATTCCGCCAAAACCTGCTCAAACTTGTGCTGCGTGAGATTGTAAGAAAGCTGCAAAACAATCAGCTGCGGATCAACATCATAACGGGTAAAACTTTCCCGCATTTCCTTGAGCAGATTGGGGGACAGTTCCAGATCACAAAACCCGATGGTAATGGGTGCAATACCCAGGTTATTCCTGAGCCAGCCGGACATCTGCTCAAGCACCAGATCCAGGGTTTGCAGGCATATCTGATCCAGCAGGTGTGCCTGGCGTGCTGCATCATAAAACTCCCGCGTAGGTAACAGGCCCCGGTTAGGGTGTTGCCAGCGCAGGGTGGCCTCCAGCCCGATCAATTCGCCATTATCGAGTCGCGCTCTTGGCTGGTACAGGGCCACAAACTCATTCTCGCTCACTGCACGATGCAACTCTCTCTGAAATTCCAGCTGCAGTTGAAAATCGGTATCCGTGTCCATCTGGTATAACTGATAGCAGTTACCCCCCAGGAGTTTCGCTTTACTACGGGCAATTTCCGCTCTCTGGACCAGGGTTTCAGTATCCTTGCCATTATGGGGAAAGGTGGCAACACCAATACTGGCAGTCACAAAGAGTTTGTTGCCATTAATATCGAAGGGGGTCGCCAGTCCGGAGCATATCTTCATGGCAATATCGTTGGCCATTTCCTGAGACGGCAAATTGCTGAGCATGACCATAAACTCGTTGCCGCCAACACGGGCCACCAGATCACTGGCCCGCACATATTTCTGGATACGTTCACTGGCCATCTTTAACAACTGATCACCAATGTCATGACTGTAGACTTCATTAACGGCCGCGAAGCGATCCAGATCTATCGATAATAGCCCCAGCAATTGCTGCATCTGATAGGCATTGATCAACAGCTCTCGGGCATGATCCACAAAAAACTCACGGTTTGGCAATGCAGTGAGCGGATCATAAAAGGTGAGCTTGTGAACCTGTTTGTCTGTTTGCTGCGATAAAAACAGACGATTAATACGCATTTTCAACAGCGTCAGATTCAATGGCTTGGGCAGAAAATCCATCGCCCCGGCATTAAAGGCATTTTCAATAGATTCATCATCGCTTAACGCTGTCATTATAATAATCACCGGCAGCTTGTCTCTGGCGGCCTTCAATATTTGCCGGCATGTTTCAAAGCCATCCATGTCAGGCATCATCGCATCCAGCAAAATAATATCCGGCATTTGCTCTTTGCAAATCTCCAATGCGGAAAAGCCGTTACTCACCTCCCTTATGGCGTAGCCTTCGGCGGCAAGTGCACCGTTGATGACATACCGGGTACTGCGATCATCATCCACCACCAATATGGTATTGGCCACGTCCTTTTCGTCTACGGTTAGCGGCGTACCGGACGCAGACAGATGCAACTGTTTGCGCAACTGTGATTTTACCGCTTCGCTGGCGGAAGACAGCTGGGAAAAGAGTATGGTGACTGTTTCCTGATCCTGAACCTGCAGCGCCTGGTTGAGTTGCCGTGCCAGTTGCGACAGTTCAATGGCACCCACATTGGCTGCGCTGCCAACAACCGCATGAGCGAGTTCTTTCGCCTTTGAAAAATCCTGATCATCGATATGCGCTTTAAGCTGTTCCTGATAATAGGAAATATCTTCGATGAAGGCTTTCAACGCGGTACTGAAAGAATAACCCAGTTTATTGCGAAGCTCGGCTATCTTGTTCAGGTCGAGCGCCGTTTCCACCCCAGTGTCATCCTGAGGCTCCTGGCTCTCTGCGCGGAACGAGGGATACAGCACTTCTTTGTTTTTCTTTAACCAGACACTGATTTTCGCTTCAAGCTCTTCGTAAACAATGGGTTTGGACACATAATCATCCATGCCGGCGCTGCGACAGCGGCTACGGTCTTCACTGTTGGTATGCGCCGTCATGGCCAGAATGGGTATACGCTGATCTTCCGGTTCATTTTCGCGGATTCGCACCGTCGCGATATAGCCATCCATTACCGGCATATGGCAGTCCATCAGAACAATGTCATAGGGCTGCGAGGCAAACATCTCCAGCGCCTGCGCGCCATTGTCCGCCAGATCCACCTCATAGCCCAGGCGCTCCAGCATACCGGCCGCCACCAACTGGTTGGTACGGTTGTCTTCCACCACCAGCACCCGGGCTTCTTTAATATAGTGTTCCGGTTCCGCGTACTGGTCTTCGCCCGGGATGTGTTTATGCACAATGGCTTTGAGAAGCGAGGTACTGTCTATGGCCCGGGGCAGGCAGCGCACCACATCGGTACTCAGCAGGCTGATGGGGCTTGAATCACTCAACAGAATAAATTCCGGGTCGCTTTTTTGCTGCAGCATGTCGATAAGTTCTGCACTGAGCTGGGAGGGTTTTTCTGTATCCAGAACCACCAGATCATAGTTTTCTTCAATATCATCCAGCGCCTGCCTCAGACGGTGAAAATCCTTCCAGCTGTCCACCAGGCAATACCAGCTTTCAAACACCCGGGTCAGGGTAGCCAGCCGTCTTTCTGTGTCACCCACCAGCAACACCCGCACATCGGATAGCGGGTAATTGGCTGAGCGGGTTTCCAGCCCCTGGTTGTCCGGTTGAATCAGCGGCAGATAAAACCAGAAACAACTGCCCTCTCCCGGGGTACTGTCCAGTGCCAGCTGCCCACCCATCAGTTCCACCAGCTGCTGACAGATAGACAGGCCAAGCCCGGTGCCGCCATACCGCCGGGTGGTTGAACCATCCGCCTGGACAAAGGATTCAAATATACGCCGCTGGGCCTTTTGCTCGATACCAATGCCTGTATCGTAAACGGCAAATTTCAGTTGCTTTTTATTTGTTTCGGAACGGGAGATATGAAGGGTAACCTCCCCTTCATGGGTAAACTTGATGGCGTTGCCCAGCAGATTAATCAGAACCTGACGCAACCGGCCGGCGTCTGATTCAATCGCGTCCGGCACATCAGTATCAATAATCCCGTGCAGCATTAGCCCTTTTTGGCTGGCCTGCACGGACAGCAATTCGATAATATCCTGACAAAGCTGGCGTATACCAAGCACCTCTTTGTGCAGTTTCATCTTGCCTGATTCAATCTTGGTAAAATCCAGGATATCGTCAATAAGTACCAGCAGGCTCCGGGCCGATGTCGTTGCCGTTTCCACGAATTCCCGTATTGTGGAATTAATCTGTGAGGACGCAATCAGTTGCAACATACCCAGCACACCGTTCATGGGGGTGCGTAGTTCATGGCTGACCGTTGCGGCAAAAATGCCCTTGGCCCGGGCAGATTCCAGCGCGGCATCGCGGGCATGGACCAGTTCTTCCTCCCGCGCTTCAAGCTCATCCATCATGGTATTAAAGGCACTTTCCATCACCGCAATATCCGGTGGCCCGGAGAGCTGCGCCCTGACATCCATCTTGCCCTGTTCCGCGGCTTTCATATTTCTGGCAAGGCTGCGTAAGGGTTTGGTGATCTTGTTGGCGATCAGCAACAACACAATCAACAAGGCAATAGCCACACTGCAAATTGCCAGGGTGTTACTCCTGAAAATCTCCCTGATCATGTTACCGACAGTACCTTTGGTCAGGGTCACATAAACATAACCAATTTGCTCCTGGGTCGGTTCCAGATCATTAAAGGGCGAGTTACTGGTTTCGGCATGATTTGACGTAATGACCGGCGCAGCGAACAGCCACTGGCTGTCCTGATCTATAGACACCGGTTGGTTGATAGGTACAAACAGGTTGGAATCCGAGATCTGCTTATCGCCATCCTGATAGAGCAGTTCATTGCTCTGGTCATAGATAGCCACATGAATCACATCAGGGAATGCCAGAGTTGAAGCCACGACTTTCTGGGCAATATCTTCACTTTGATAGAGCAACGCCAGTGCGCTTTGCTTTGCCAGGCTTTCGGTAATATTTTTACCCTGGTTTTCCAACTGGGAAAATAACGTATTGGCGGTAATGGACGACACCAGCAATGTCGATATACCCGTCAGCAGGCTGAATCCCAGACAGAACACAATAATCAACTGATATTTGAACGTCAGTTTTCTTGCAGGCTTTATGTCATCGGGTTCCATTGTCAGGGTCCCTACCTCTTGGCATTAGGAAACAAAAAATGAAATTGACGCCTCTCGGACTGATCAATATTAAGGTTCAGGTGATCCGCCGTACGCACGTTGGCAGCGATACCCAAACTCTTTACCGGCAGCAGCTGTGGCGTCAGTGATTTCTGTTTTATTGCCTTGTGTAACTCGGTATTCAGTTCCACTCCCATATTGTAGTGGTCGGCGAAGAACGAGAACAACACTCCTTTTTTGGCATCGGACAAGTGACTGGAAACGATGGTCAGATCCTTATGCCAGGCTGTTTCCAGAATGTCTTGCAGTATGGGCCAGTCCAGACTGCGGCCATCAATGGATATCCATAAAATATCGCTTCTGGAGCTCATGGACTCCAGAATCTGCCGGTATTGCTGCGCCATCTCGGTAATATTTTCCGCCGGCTTTGCGATCAGCGCAATGCCCTGATCTGTGGCGGCCTGATTCGCCAGATCAATCACCCACTGACCGGATTTCTTAGAGTACACCGTATAAATGCGCTTGCCATCCGGGAGCAAACCGTTGAGTTTGCTGAACAGCGCGGCCGGGCTTGGCACCAGGGTCATCGTGGGTAACACCACATTATCCGGATCGGTAATGGCCGCACCGATAATGGTGATTGGCTTGTCCTTGATGCTGGTTACCAGATTCAGGCTGTTTTTACCCAGAGCGATCACGCCATCGTAGGGCTTTTCCTTTAACGTTTTTGCAAGATCAGTAGCACGCGTGTTCTGATCAAGCAGAAAGGTATCAATCTGATTGTCGGGATAGGTTTCAATGCCTTCAATAATTTTCTGAAATATCAGCTGGTAAGGTGGCCGCGTATCCGGATAGATAACCAGCACGCGGGTATCAGCAGCCCATAGCCCACTACTCCAGGCAAGCCAGACCAGTCCCAGCCAGAGCGAGATTCCTTTTGCTCTATTGTGTTTGTGACGTTCAATAAACACGGTTTGTCCTTTACCTTGTCAGCCGTTTAATGAGTCATGACGGAACATAAAGCGGGTTTGGCTTATTGGAATATCCATTATCAACATCCATACTGCATCCGGTAATTGCCTCGGCATTCCCTGAAAGCAGGAAAGCCACAGTATCGGCCACGGCATCGGCCTTCACTATGCCGTTGAGGGGCTGATACTGACTGTAAAACGCGTAAGCGCGATCCACGGTACTCTCACCCATTCCCAGATCTGCAAAGGCCTGACTGCGAACAAAACCTGGATTTACCATATTGACCCGCACCCGGGCGGCGGCCCATTCAGCGGCCAGCACCCTGGTCATTGTCTGCAGGCTGCCTTTTACCAGGCCATACAGTGGCAGCCCCTGCAAATGCCGGTTGATGACCACAGAACCGATATTGACGATGCTGCCTGTGGTTTGTTGCAGCAGAGGAAACGCCTTTTGCGCCAGCAAATAGGAGTGACCAATATTGTGGGTCAGGGTAGCCAGGGTTTTATCATCGGCGTAATCTGCTGACGGGATCAGGCAAGCCTGACTGACCGCGTTATTCACCAGACAATCCAGACGCCCGAAATGCGCCACCGTTTGCCGGAAAAGCTGATCCAGATCCTCATACCGCTCAATATCAAAACTCACACCCAGGGATTGGCTGTTCGTATTTGTCAGCTCACTGGCGATACTCTTCGCCGATTCCAGGGAGCGGCTGGTAACCACCAGGTTGTATCCGGCATCGGACAGCTTTTGGGCAATCGCCTGCCCTATCCCTTTGGTCGCTCCGGTGACTATCGCTACCTTATCGTTACTTCTGGCCGTGTTTTCCTGCATCACTGTCTCCCAGTTACTGGCTTGTCCCTGACACATGTGCCTATGACTTGATAAAAAGTATCTTATTCAACATTGGCTTAATCAAAACGATATGAAATATCCACCAGATAAGTGCGCCTCGACAACGGAAGATCTCCGGGAATAGCGGCAGTTGAGCTGCTCCATGGGCTGGGTTCTCGGGCATTTTCATTAAACAGGTTGCGGATACGCAGCCCTGCCTGCCAATCCCCATAGGCTGAAGTTTTGCGAATGTAGAGGTGGCTCAGGATATAATCGTCAGGATCGCCACGTTCGTCTTCCGGCTGGCGCTCGCGATCCATAACCGCATTCAGCTGATAGTTGATATGCCACTCGTTGGGCAGTTTCCATATAAGTGAGGTAAAAAACTGCTGGGCGGGCGACTGTGGCGGTGTGGAGTTGGTGTCTTCATCCTCGGAAGACTGCAGGGAATAACTGGTATTCAGGCTGATATCAGGTGTTATTTTCCAGTCAACCTCAAGCTCGAACCCGGTACCTGTTTGCTCACCGGCGTTTTGCGCGGTTCGCTGCCCACCGCCGGCCCCATCCGGTACGAACTTGATAATATCCTGCCAGCTATAGCGAAACAGATTCAGATTAAAAAAGAGCGAATAGGATGCACGATAGCTAAAAGCCAGCTCCAGGCTTTTAAGAGTTTCCGGGGACAAATCCGGATTGCCGATATCCCGGGGGTTATTTTCTTCAAGCTGTTGTGCCAGGGAAGGCGAACGAAAGGCCTCGCCATAAAGTAATTTACTGGTTAGCGCCTGAGTAGTGGACCAGACAATGGCAAGGCGTGGATTGGTGGTATCGCCAAAGTCAGAATAATGGTCATGACGAATACCTGCAGTGAGCTCCCAGTCCGGTGCAATATCCCAGATATCCTGAACAAACACATAGTTGTTCTTGCGGTTGGCTTCCGGCAAAAAGACATAAGGGGTATCACTCACGTTTACCAGGTCTGCTCCCGGCGCAAGGGGCAAGCCGGTAGCCGGATCAATGCCAAAGTTTTTGGTTTCTTTTATTTTGCGGATATCACCGTAGTAATAACCAATACCCAGACGTAACTGGTGATCCTTAAAGCCATCATAGTAAGTATCCATGGTAGCCCGCCAGTGGCGTTCAAACACCTCGGGATTTCCTATTACGCCGTCAGGATAAATATCCCCACCCAATGCAGCACCCGGCGGAAAGATAACAAGATCCCGTTCTACCTCCTGCGTGGTATCCAGAAAACTCACCATGGCCTGAATATCCCAGTCAGGATGAAAATTCTCGTTGCGGTAAGTTATATCTGCATTGATACGATCACTCTGGTAGCGGTTATTGGGATCCAGTGCCTCGGCAATACCGACCCCATTGCCAAAATCATTCCGCCGCTGATAACCGGCACGAAATCGCCATTGTTCCAGACCGTAATCCAGGCGCAGATCAAAGTTTTCTCTGGACAGATTGACCGAACCGGGCGCCAGCGAAGCATCGGTACCGTCTTCCCGGTCCTTGATGGTCTGGGCATCCGATTCAATCCTGCCGTCCTGACCTTCTGTCTGATGATATTCCAGCACGGTTGCCAGCCGGCCCGCACCCACATCGCCACCCCAGCTCACCCAGGCATCTTTGGTATTAAAACTGCCGTGGCGCACGCCGGTTTCCAGCCCATCCAGATCGGCTCCGGATTTGGTCATGATATTGATCACACCGGAAAAAGCATCGGAACCGTAAATGGCTGACCCCGGCCCCCTGATGACTTCAATACGCTCGATCGCCTTTACGGGCATACCACCCCAGATCAGATGCCGATCACCATGGAACAAGGCGGTAATGGGAACGCCGTTAATCAGCATCAGCACCTGCGGGTTGTACTGGGCATAAATGCCGCGAAACAGATACACAGGTTCATAACCAAAAGGTTCCACACTCACATGCAAACCGGGCACCGTTTCCAATACCTGATCGATATCGGTGGCACCCATATCGGCAATTTGCTGGGCAGTAATCACCGTTGCTACGGCGGGCGCCTTGCTGATGGGTTGTGCTTTACCGGTGGCAATACTGATCATGTCGGCATCGCCATAAAAGTCCGACAGCAGTTCTTCGTCGCTGTATTCATCGTACTCCCCGTACGCAGCGGGAACGATCAGGCAGGAGAACACCAAGACGGTAAAGGGAAATATTTTCATTGCGAAGTGTCCTTTGCTCTGTTCCATTGGCGCAGCGTGGGACCTGCATAATTGATATTTTTACAACGCAGTGGGAAAAACCTGGCTTCAGGCTTTTTCCGGGCATCCAGGGCACAGGGCACTATCCCTGCAGTGAAACACAAGATGGTGTAGTGGTAATACTCTTCCGCATTCAACCCCTGGTCCGCGCACAGAGCCCCCATCAGGGTAGCAACATTCATTCTCAGAGGGCTGTTTAATTCTGTCAGGGTTTGCTCTATGTTTTGCGCCAGGGCCAGGTGCGCACCACCGGCCAGATTCAACTGCCCGGCAAGTTCAAGCAAGGGTTGCAAGCGTTCGTCGCGGTGCGTGATTGGCCTGCCAAAACCCGGCAGCTTTGCAACCTGACGATGTTTTCCGTGGCCCGGCAAACCGTTGGTTTTTAATGCCAGGCGCTGCTTGATGAGTTGCGCCAGGTCTTCTCCTTCCGCGAGTTGCTCTTGCGTAGCAGTGAGAAACTTGAAGCTGGCCAGCAAAGGACACTGGCCAAAGATAATCGCTTCGGACACAGCCACACCGGCAGCCACACCAAGGCAGGAGGTGCTTCGGGCGGTAGAAGCCAGGGTTGCGACCCGGTTATTCCATAAACGGGGATCAGGAAAACTGGTGGATATGCGCCAGATTCCTTCAAATAGTTGCAGTTGCTGCGCAGAAAATTCGCGACCGGTAATAGCAAACAGGTAGTAACCCATCCAGCTTAAGTGGGCGAGCTCCCTGAAAATGTTCCTGCCCCGCAAATACACAGCCTGTCCCGGCTGCCAATGGCCCAGGTCTGCCGGCCATGAGGTTTCCCATTGTGCCAGAGTATCCTGTTCACCCTTTGTTGCTTTCATTTCCCAATTCCTTCGGTATAAAAAGGAAAGCGCTGCCAGCCCAGCCGGCGTTGTTCAATGGCATGGGCTCCGGCCCCCAAAAGCCGCAACCACAGGAACAGCATTTCACTTTGTTCCGCATCCATATCCAGATCATGTAACGCGGCGGCCGCCACAAAACTCAGTGAAACACCACAGCAGGCAATGGCTTCCAGATCAGTAACACTGGTCTGCAACCAGGCCAGCTGCTCACCGGGGCTTATATCTGCCAGATGTTTGAGCGCCAGCAAGGTTGGCTCAACGGCGTGTTCAATGTGCGAATCAAAACCGGGGACATGTTCCGGTGCAGGCCATACATCATCCAGGCGGTTACGATGGAAGTCCGGCGAATGACTGTTCCGGATGTATTCCTGCCACCGGGCAAAATCCTGTCTGCATTCGTCCATAGCACAGCGTAGAAGGTAAATTTCTTTTGCGCCATTAAAGCTGCCCGCTCCGGACGCAACTGCCGCCATCAGACTGGCGGCGGCACCGGCACCCCCTGCTCCCGCCGACATGGCTGCCTGTACGCCATGATCCCGGGGGCCGGCATTGGCGACAGCAATCACCAGCCGGTTTAACAGCACGGTTTGAGCGCTTCCGGGTTGTTCCTGCTTGAATAAAAGGTAAAGGTACTCCACTGCTGAAGCATGCTGCATCAGATCCGCATACACATCATAACCGGCACACAGGCATTGCCGCGGGCGAAACGGCGTTTGTTCGCTGGCTTCCTCTTTCCATAATGTGGTGGTAATGGTCTCGTCCATACGCCCTATCGCCGTTTCAGGGTTTTAATGCGCATCTGTATGGGTGGTACCGCCTCTTTATCAATATGCACATCCAGCAGTGTGGGGCCTGATCGTTGCAGTATGTCGGAAAAATCCAGATTATACAGATCGTCGATGCTACGTATGGATACCCCCTGTGCTCCCATGGCGTTGGCCATGGCAGAAAAATCCACAGTCGGCATTTCCACCGCTACCGATTCAGCCCTGGCCAGGCGCTGCCCGTGCTTGACCATGCCCAGGCCTGAGTCATTGAGCACGACAAAAATCACATTGAGGTTTTCCTGAACAGCGACAGAAAGTTCCTGGCCACTCATCAGCAGGCTGCCATCACCGGTAATGCAAACCATAGGCTGCTTGGGGTTGCCCAGGGCTCCCCCCACGGCAAACCCGATAGCCCACCCCATGGCTGAAAAATCCAGGCAGCCGCGAAACACCATACCGTTAACAGCCCGCAGCCCGTTTACGCGGCGATCATAGGGGTGCAGATAGTGGATCGCCCAGGCAAGGCTTGCGCCAGTGTCGGCAACATAACGGGTACCTGGCGGTAACAGATCCGACAGGGCCTTCATCAGATGTTGCGGTTTAACCGGGCTACTGGCATCCAGGTAGCCTTGCTCATCGTCCAGCGTAAAGTGACGTTTGCTCTCGCCTGAAGAAACCGGTTGCCTGGGTTTGGTTTTTGCTTCACCGGCATCAAACTGTTCCAGCAATTTAATGATCACCGTTTTAATATGGCCGTGCACCTGCAGCTGCGCCATGGGAGTAAAAGCGAAGTTACCTGCCTGTTCATCAATATGTATCATGCGGTCATTAAGCAGGCATTTTGCATCCCAGCCATTACTGGCCCATTCACTCATTCTGGTGCCGATGCAAATGACGGTGTCCACCGTTGGACTGGCCAGCAGCTTCCGGGCAGTGTCATGGCCGGCAAAACCGATAACGCCCCGATAGCCCGGGTGATAGGGACTGATCAAACCTTTACCATTGGGCAGGGTAACCAGCCGGGCGCCCGTGATATCCGCCAGATCCAGTATTTCCTGCACTGCGCTACCGGCACCCTCGCCCACGACAATAACGGATTCGCGACTCTGGCTGATCAGTTGATGACACCGCCGGATCAGTTCTTCATCAATCAGCTTTGGCTTTTGCAGCAGTTTACAGATGTCATAAGCCGGCCCGGTGCCGGTTGCCGGGCTTTGCAACACGTCAATGGGAATACTCAGGTGAACCGGACCCGGATTATCACCACACGCGGTCAGCAATGCTGTCACCAGCTTGCGTTCAAATTGCTCTTTATGAGATATGAGCGTGTTATAACGGGTACAGTGTTCGAACATGGCCAGCGTGTTGATGCCGGTACAGGATGAATCCTGAAAGGCGCCGCGGCCAAAATCAGCAAGATGTGTTTGCGCTGTAATCACCAGAACGGGAACGCGATTGGCATAAGCTGAGGCAACCCCCGTAATAAGGTTGGTGGCGCCGGGACCGGTGGTGGCACAACACACACCGATTTTCAAGGCGTTGGTTGCGTAACCATCTGCCATAAAAGCAGCACCGGTTTCATGCCGGGCAAGCACAGCGCGTACACTTTTTTTACGTTCACTGCGCGCCAGTGCATTATAGAGCGGCTCAATGGCTCCCCCGGGAATACCGAACACAAACTCAACTGAAAGCGCGTGCAAATATTGTATGAGTAAATCGGCAACGGTGTGCTGATGAGTTGTTTTCCGCGGCGTATTGGCTACGACCTGATCTCCTGTAACGTCCTTCATCATTATTCTTTATCCGTTAAACCGTGCAATTAGCAGGGAAATAAAAACGTCCTTTAGTAGTTATAATCTAGACGCCCCACTGAATTGAGCAAATTCAGTCACCTTGCCCACAAGATGACTGATGGAACGACAGAAAAAGCTAAGACATTAAATCGGCGAGAGTTTTTGAGACGCTAGTGCGGGACAAATGATGAGCAAGTGAGCGATATCCTACATGAATGATATGCGAACACTTACAACGAAGCGGACAAGCGGTACACCAAATTAAACGTTATAAAGTTATTTAATTTCGTTCTGAGTAAAAAGCCAGCAATGCCTCAGCGACAGCGCCGCAAGTATCCGGCTCAATGTGAAGGTGATGATTACCCGGCAGGTTCACCTTTCTTAAATCAGGAATCAGTGAAAGACGTTTATCCACTGCCGGCATCCGTGAACCAAACCCCTGCTCTCCTCCCACAAAGATGACCGGAGGCTTGATATTGGCAACAAAGGATTCCACCAGTGCTTCCGTCAGCCGCATGGCCGACGTCATTTTCAGGCGGGGGTCGCTGGTCCAGGTAATACCGGCTTGCGGATTGGCCGGATCCACCAGTCCAGTACCCCGCACACAAAGTTCCTTGGCTGCGGCTTCGGATATCATGCCCACCACGGAAGTGCGCGCTTTTACCGCCGCTTCCAGATTGGCATAAACGGGTTTGCGAATATCCGGCGCCCGCTCCATGTCTTTCACGGCCTTGCGCAACACCTTGGGGGCTTCTGCGGCTTCGGTGGAATGGGTACCTACGCCCTCTATCAACGCCAGCGACAGGATCCTTTCCGGAAAACAGGAAGTGACATAGGTGGAAATGCCCGCCCCCATGGAGTGGCCCATCAGATGAAAGTCATCCCAGCCCATGGCGTCGGCAAACAGAATCACATCATCCACATTATCCAGCAGATGATAGCGAACACCTTCCGGACGATGGTCTGACAAACCGTGGCCGGCAAAATCCATGGCCACCACATGAAAATGCTCCGCCAACCGAGGCGCCAGGTGATGGTAAGTGGCTGCATTATCCAGCCAGCCATGAAGTGCCAGCAGTTTGGGTTTGCTGGTGTTCCCCCAGCTTATCCCGGCCAGGGTTAAACCATTGCGTAATCGACAGGAGACCTGGGTTGCTTCCATAGAAGGTTAACTATCCTTTCTGGTGAGTCTTTTTCTAGTGAGACAAAACCGCCATGGTCAGGCGTGAAATACAGACCGGTTTGCCGTTGTCATCTTCGATTTTGATTTCCCAAACCTGGGTACTCCGCCCCAGGTGTACCGGGCGGGCAATACCGGTAACCAACCCGCTACGCACAGAACGCAAATGGTTGGCGTTGATATCGAGTCCGACACAGTAATGCTTTGTGGTATCCACCACCAGATTGGCCGCCATGCTACCCAGTGATTCGGCCAGCACCACGGATGCGCCGCCATGCAGGATGCCCATGGGTTGATGGGTACGATTATCCACCGGCATGGTGCCTTTCAGGAAATCATCGCCGATCTCGACAAATTCGATACCGATCACTTCACCGATGGTGTTGGATTTCTGGGCTGAATTGAGTTGTTCAATATCCGGTTGCAGATGCCAGATGGACATGCTGTATCTCCAAATGCTTTTTTAATCAGGAAATCAGAAGTTTAGGAATAATCGATCCATTCCGCGAGGGCAATTCCACTCGCTCCTGGGTCAAATCCGACAAATACCGGTTAACGGCTACCGGGCGCTTCCGGAAACCGGCATTACCGGCACCACGGTGTAATCCAGTTGGCGAAGAATCTCGATAATGCCGTAATCGCCGGTTAAGTGCAGCGCCCCGACGGCAATCAGGGCATTACCTTCGTGAAGGCGGGCCCGCATACGATCCACCATGCGCAGATTACGGCGATCAATCAGCTCCTGGTAAATATCGCTCAGATAATCCTCGTCCACATCTGTCATCTGTTCCGCGGCCTGTGCCTGCAGGGCATCCAGATCATCATTGATGTAGTGCTGTTTCATGGCAGTGAGGTAATCATCAAAGTGCTTCTGTTGCTCCAGGGAATAGCGTAAAAACCGGATCTGATCCGGCATGGAGAGCTTATTGAAAATCTGAATCTGCTCCTCAGCGGTCTCCAGCTGATGCACCGGTTTGCCCGCCCGCATAAAGCGCATCTGCAACATATGATCCAGAATGGGATCCAGGGAGGGCGGCGGGTAATTGAGCATCAGCCCAACCACCCAGGGTTTCATGCGCTCCAGCCCGTAGCGGCTCATACCCCGGGGCTTGAGCAAAGAAACCACCTCATCAAAAGTGGAATCCCCCACCAGATCACTCAGGGTTTCGGATCCCGTCAGCGCAGAAAGGCTGGAAAAGGCCTTGTACGCCTGGCTGTCCAGTTTCACTTCCATGGTGAAGGAATCTGCCGAGGCCACCACCCGCTCAATACGGGGTGGCAGATTAACGATTTCGCGATCCGGCAAATGCATGGTACCCAGCAGATAGCTTGGTTTGACACTGGGCGCTTTGGTAACCGACACCTGCCACAGCCGCGAGGGATACCTGGGCTCCTCCGCATGGGCAGGGGCAACGGCAACTGCCAGAAACCCGCACAACACAAAAACGAAAAAGGCATACCACCCGGCCGGATGGTATGCCTTGTTGCGTTGATACAGGTTGTCAGAAACGATCAGTCTTCCCACTGCACATCTTTACCGGACTCATACCAGGCTTCGATATTATCCCCGTAATGAGATTCCAGCACGTTCCGTTTGATTTTCAGGGTGGGTGTCATAAAGCCGTTTTCCGTGGTCCACTCGTCTTTCACCACCACCAGGGTTTTAATCTTCTCGTGGGGATCCAGCTGAGCATTCACTTCACGGAGCGTTTCCTGCAACTCGCTGTGGATTTCGTCGCGGTTCTTGCCTTTGGCCAGCGCTTCACGCTCCCCTTCCGACAGCATCACCAGCGCAATAGGCTGTGGCAGTGACGAGCCCATCACACACAGCTGCTCTATATGGGAACTGGCCAGCAGTTTGTTTTCGATGGGGAAAGGCGCCACGTATTTGCCTTTGCTGGTTTTGAAGATTTCCTTGATACGGCCGGTGATTTTCAGGCTGCCGTCACTTTCGATCTGGCCCACGTCACCGGTATGGATATAGCCATCCTCGTCCAGGGTTTCCGCGGTTTTTTCCGGCTCCTTGTAATAGCCCAGCATGGTGGTTGGGCCCTTCACCAGCACTTCGCCGCCGTCGCCCAGTTTTACATCAACACCGGGATTGTGCTGCCCCACATAACCCGGACGCGCACGGCCCAGGCGGGTACTGTGGGAATAACCCATGTTCTCGGTCATGCCGTACACTTCCAGAATGTCGATACCCAGCTCTTTGTACCAGCCCAGCAGGCTGGCAGAAATAGGCGCGGCACCACTCAGACAGAACTTGGCATCGTTCAGGCCAAGACCGGTACGGATTTTCTTTTTGATGAGCTTGTTCACCACAGGCACCTTGAACAGCACCTTGAGTTTCTTCTCCGGCATTTTGGTAAACACACCGGACTGGAATTTGGCCCAGATACGCGGCACCGCAAAGAAGATAGTAGGCCGGGCCCGTTGCAGATCCTGTGCAAAGGTATCCAGAGACTCCGCAAAGTACACATGTGTGCCCTGATAAATCTGTGCCAGTTCCACACACATCCGCTCCGCCACGTGAGACAGCGGCAGGTAAGACAGCAGGCGATCAGCTGACGTTACATCATAAATATTGGATGCCTGACTGGCGCCGGCGGCCAGGCTGGCAAAGTTGTGCATTACGCCCTTGGGCATGCCGGTGGTACCGGAGGTATAAATAATGGTAGCCAGTTCCGCGTGGCTGCGGGCGGGGCTTTCTGTCATGGGCGGATTCTGGGCAACGATATCGTTCCAGGTATCATAATCATTCGGCGGACTCAGGGGATAAGAAATGCATTTCACGCTGTCGGGAATACCGGGCTTCATGGCTTCCCAGCCGTCCAGCTTGCCCACAAACATGACTTTGGTTTCGGAGTGCTCGATGATTTTCTCGATCATGTCCGGCGCCAGGGTGGGATACAGCGGTACCGATACACCGCCTGCCATCCAGATAGCCAGATCACTCATGATCCAGTGGGCGCAGTTCTTGGAGATAATTCCAACACGATCCCCCGGCTCCACACCGATTTTTTGCAGGTAAGTGGCCATGCGACGGATCTGGTTGCCCACCTCACCCCAGGTAAAATCCACAATGCGGCCATTATTCATGGGCTGCGTGTAACACACCTTATTGGGGTGGTTTTTTTCCCAGTAATATAAACGTTCCAGGGGAAGCGGGGTTCCGGTTTTTGCCATAGTCGACGCCTGTATGTTGAGATCCGCCGATGCTGTCATGATGGTAGTCCTTCTTTTATTTGTTTAGATCACAAGACAAAGCCATTTATCGTTGTCAGATGGTGGGCTGTGGCGGCTACCTATTCCTTTTTAATCCCGAAACAGTCCCGAAAAAGCCCCAAAACAGGGCAAAAGCCACAGACCCTTTGCGCTAGCGGTATAACTAATGAATTCCGGGCATTTTGCCCGCACCAAGAGGGGCAAATATGACGTAACCCAAACTCAAACGCAAGGGCTCGCGGGCTCAGGGCCACCCCTTCGGCCTGATCGATTAATCAGTGTAGTTCAACCAGCGCAGAGTGCCCTGCCCTGTGTCCAGAATTTCATCAAAATCAATGCAGGCGATGCTGCCGGTGTCCATGGCGTAACCGCCCTGATAATGACCATCCACCAGCAGGCTCACCAGTGCCGATACCAGCGGGTTATGGCTTACCATCAGTATCTCACCGGCGTTCTCCAGCCCGGATAGCAAACGCACCACAGCCACCGGGTGATCGTCCGGGGTGATTTGCTCTTCGGTGGTGATATCTGTGGGAATAACAGCGGTCTTTTTCACCAGACGTGCGGTTTGCTGGGCCCTCAGGTAGGGGCTGGCAAGAAACACGTCAGGGTTGACGCCCGCCAGCGCCTGGGCAGCCTTGCGCACCTGCAGCTCGCCCTGGGTGCTGAGGGGTCGTTCGGGGTCCGAGGCGGCCCGGTTTACCGCGTGCCCGTGGCGCATAACATACAAAGTAATCGCCATGGGCTAACCTTCGCTCCTTTCGTTGGCATCAGAAGGCCAGTCAGAAAACGGAAAGGGCTTTTTATTACTCACCCAGGTGATATAACCCACAATCTGCGAAATGAAACGGGTCAGGCTACGGGAGAACCGCATCAGATCCTCCTGATATTCTTCGGTCAACAGAATGTGCAGAAACTGCACGATCGCCACCAGACCAATCACAAAGCGGGACAACGCATACACAAAATAGAAAAAGATCGCATAAATCAGGCGCAACAGCACCGGATCCTCATCCACCTCGCTTTCATCAGCAATAATCACTTCAATATCTTTTTCTTCGGCCGCTTCGCCTGCCGAATCTGCGGCGCGGTTGGTGTCTTTATCTGCCATACAAGCCTCTCTGCTCAGTCATTAACCCAGTCCATCTTTCATTCCGTTGTGCAACCCTGTTCAGGGTCGATTGTGGGGCCCCGGTAATACGAATTCAACGTCGGAATTATGCTCACCCATCATCAACGCACTGATCACCTCTTTCAGACTTTTGCCTTCAAAGATGATTTTATGCAGCCCGTCCACTAACGGCATATACACCTCCAGCGCCTGAGCCCGTGCCTGCACGATACGGATAGTGTTGATCCCCTCTGCAGTGCCCCCCAGATTAGCGACAATATCGTCCAGGTCCTTGCCCTGCGCCAGGGCTTGCCCCACTTGATAGTTGCGACTCAGGGGGGAACTGCAGGTAACAAACAGGTCACCCACACCAGCCAGCCCCAGAAAGGTGAGCGGATTGGCCCCCAGCTTTTCGGCAAAGCGGCTCATTTCCGCCAGGCTGCGGGTAATCAGCATGCTCTTGGTGTTTTCACCCATGCCCATTTCCCCCGCCATACCGGCGGCAATGGCATAAATGTTTTTCAGCGCACCTCCCAGCTCCACGCCAAAGGTGTCACTGTTTGCGTATACCCGGAAATATTCGCAGGAAAGCGCCTGCTGAATGGTGCTGCGTACCCGCTCGCTTTCGCTGGCAATCACGGTGCCGGTAAGATAGCGGGCGGCAATCTCCTTGGCCAGATTGGGGCCGCTGAGCACCCCCACATGCTCACTGCAGGTCTGGGCCTGAAGTATCTGGCTCATCAACAAAAAACCATCTTCCTGAATACCCTTGGTTGTACTCACCAGTATGTGTGAAGGTTTGATGTGGGAACTGATACGATCCACCACCAGCGGGAAGGATTTTGAAGGAATCGCTACAAAAATCACGTCAGCGCGGTCAACTGCTGCCGACAGATCGGTGGTGGGTTCAATGGATTTGTTTAACTTGTATCCAGGAAGGTAACGGGCATTTTCGTGGGTGGTGCGAATGGTTTCCACCTGCTCTGCATTACGCATCCAGAGCGCAACCTGATGACCGTTGTCTGCAGAAATATTAGCGATGGCAGTACCAAAACTGCCACCACCAAGAACTGTAATATTAAGAGGCGCCAGCGCCATTGAGTCTCTCCGCCATGCATTTATTTCCATGCATTATAAGCGTAAAACCCCGGATCATAAATGCGGCCATCGACTGAAAGAGTACTAAGGAACCTCTGATCAAGTCTATGTATCCAGCCAGCGCTTTAATCCGTATTCAGTTTGCATAAAATCCTTGGTGCCCGTGGGCCCGGCCACTTCCAGCTTGATGGGGCCTTCGTTGGATTCAGACACCAGCGCCATTCGCAAAAAGGGCTGACAGACTCGTTCGATTCTCAGAAAGGTGATAATCAGATCAATGCATTCCGATTGACGACCAAAATTCAGGGTATAGCCATCTTCCGTTTCCAGCACCGTGTGAATCTGATCCAGTACCTGGGTTAATACAGATTCGCGAAGCTCCCCGGCGGCTTCTTTCGTGATGGGATTTGGAAGTTCAAATTGACTCATTTCCGCCTCACAGATGTCAGTGAATTTGCCGTAGCTTTATTCTTAAAACGCTCTTGAAACAGATTCAGTCTAGCAGAACTTCTCCCCGATAAAGAAGTGTCATTGCGGCCAGGCACAAAAAAAGCCGCCACGACTTTTATCCCGGGTTACCGGGGTGGCCGTGGCGGCTTTTTGATTCCTTAACGGAACAATACCTTAACGGAACAATGCCTTAAAGGAACAATGGTTAGGCAAAAAGGTTAGACAGTTATGACCGGCCTAGACAAGATCCAGTAATAACCGGTTCACTCGCTTGACATAACCTGCCGGGTCTTCCAGTGCACTGCCTTCTGCCAGGGTCGCCTGCTCAAAAATAATCAGGCTGAGATCGTTAAAGCGGTCTTCCTGTATTTCATCTTTGAGCTTTTCCACCAGCGGATGGGTGGGGTTGACTTCCAGGGTGGGTTTACTGCCGGGCACAACCTGCCCCGCCGCTTCCATAATCTGACGCATTTGTGCGCCCATATCATAGGCACCCAGCACCAGACAGGCAGGTGAATCCGTCAGGCGGTGAGACACTTTTACCTCGGATACCTTGTCACCCAGAGATTCTTTCAAGCGTTTGATCAGATCTTCAGAATCCTTTTCGATTTTTTCCTGGGCTTCTTTGTCTTCTTCCTTCTCTTCACCAATTCCGGAAAGATCCAGATCACCTTTGGCGATGTTGATAAAGGATTTGCCATCGTATTCGCTCAGGTAACCCATCATCCATTCGTCAATGCGATCGGATAACAAGAGTACCTCCACACCTTTCTTCTTGAAAATTTCCAGATGCGGGCTGTTGGCCGCAGCCGTGTGGCTGTCGCCGATGATGTAGTAGATTTTATCCTGCCCTTCCGCCATGCGGCCCACATAATCTTCCAGCGAAACAGTTTGCTTACTACCTTCAGAGCTGGTGGTGGCAAAACGGAAAAGCTCCGAGACTTTTTCACGGTTGGCAAAATCTTCTGCCGGACCTTCTTTTAACACCTGGCCAAACTGATCCCAGAATGCCTGGTAATCTTCCGGCGTGTTTCTGCCAAGCTTTTTCAGCATATCCAGAACACGCTTGGTTAACGCACTCTTGATGCTTTCAACGGTTTTGTTGGTTTGCAGAATTTCGCGGGAAATATTCAAAGGCAGATCGTTGCTGTCCAGCACACCTTTGATAAAACGCAGATACAGCGGCAGGAACTGTTCCGCATCATCCATAATAAACACGCGCTGCACATACAGCTTCAATCCGCGGGGCACATCACGATTATACAAATCGAACGGAGCACGCTTGGGAACATACAGCAGGCTGGTGTATTCCTGCTTGCCTTCTACCCGGTTATGAGTCCAGCTGAGCGGATCCTCAAAATCGTGGGAAATATGTTTGTAGAATTCCTTGTATTCCTCGTCGGTCACTTCTGACTTGGAGCAGGTCCAGAGCGCAGTGGCCTTGTTAACCACCTCATCTTTAGGTTCCTCTTCAGATGGCTTTTCGTTGCCTTCCTCATCATAGCTGGGTGCAGGTACCGACTGCATCACGATGGGAACAGAGATATGATCTGAATAACGTTTTACGATACTGCGCAGGCGATAATCATCGGCGAACTCTTCTTCACCATCCCGCAGGTGCAGCACGATACGGGTACCGCGATCGGCTTTTTCGATATTCTCGACAGTGAATTCACCTTCACCCTCGGAACTCCAGTAAACACCCTCGGCGGCAGATTCGCCGGCTTTGCGGGTAAAGACTTCCACTTTGTCCGCCACAATAAAAGCGGAATAAAAACCTACACCGAACTGACCGATCAGCCTGGAATCTTTTTTCTGATCACCGGTGAGCTGATTCAGAAATTGTGCGGTGCCGGATTTGGCAATGGTGCCCAGGTGATCAATCACGTCCTGGCGATTCATACCCACACCGTTATCGGAGAGGGTGACGGTTTTGGCGTCTTTATCGAATTCCAGACGTATCTTGAATTCCCCGTCCCCTTCCAGCAGTTCCGGATTGGACAGGCTCTGGAAATGCAGTTTGTCGGCGGCATCGGAAGCGTTGGATATCAGCTCCCTGAGAAAGATCTCTTTATTGGAGTAAAGAGAATGAATCATCAGGTGAAGCAATTGTTTTACTTCTGTCTGAAAGCCCAAGGTTTCTTTTTGAGCGTCAACTGTCATTGCTTGAAATCTCCACTTTGCACTCGTTTTTGTTAAAAATATGGCGGTTTGAGTGGCAATATGGGGCCCATTACAGTGATTTCAAGCGCACAAGTGGCGAAATCCACTCTGATCAGTGAAAATGCATAAAAACTAAAGGCGTTAGGGCCAGCCAGCCGGCCCGGGAGAGCAACATTGGATTCAACCCGCCACCCAGATAACAACGGGAATCAGGAAGCAACGACCAAGGCAGCGACCAAGGCAACGACCAAGAAAGTCGCTCTGTTCGTGACCTGCCTGGTAAACAGCCTGCGCCCCGGCGTTGGCTTTGCGGCAGTCAAGCTGCTGGAAGCCGCCGGTTTCCAGGTGGTTGTGCCCCGCTCACAAACCTGCTGTGGCCAGCCCAACTACAACAACGGGGATCCCGGCCATGGCGCCGACGCCGCACGCCACTTTATTGAAGTTTTCGAACCTTTTGCCAACGTAGTAGTGCCCTCGGCCTCCTGTGCCGGGATGATAAAACACCACTACCCCCGTTTATTGGCAGACGATCCTCATTGGTCGCCGCGGGCGAAAGCGCTGGCCGAAAGGGTTCAGGAACTCACGGCGTTTCTGGGCGAACAGCTGGAAAAGCTTCCCCGGAACCCGGACTTCAAAGGCACGCTCACCCACCACGACAGCTGCTCCGCACTCCGGGAAATGAAAGTTACCGGGCCGGTTCGCCTACTGGTCGGCCACTGTTTGCCCAATGCCGATTTCACTGAATTAAGTGAGCCGGAGGCCTGCTGCGGCTTTGGTGGCACCTTTTGTATTAAATTCAATGATGTCTCGCGAAAAATGGGCAGTAACAAGCTGAATGACATCAACGCCACCGGTGCCGGTATTGCCACCTCCCAGGATCTTGGATGTTTGCTGCAGCTGGAGTCCCTGAGCCAGAAGCCTCACGCCTCTCCTGATAACCCTCCCGATAGCCTTCCCGACGCTACAACCAACCTGCAACTGCTCCACCTGGCAGAATTGCTGGCCAGGGAGACCTGCCCATGAACCGGCAACCCAACCAGTTCAAACAACAAGCTGCCAGTGCACTGCAGGATGAGCAATTGCAAACCGCCCTGGCCCGCGCCAAATCAGGCTTTGTGCAAAAGCGCCGTAAAGCCATTGCCATGGTGGATGAATTTTCGCTGCTCAAACACAAGGCCCAAAAGGCCAAGCAAACAGCGCTGGATAACCTGGAACACTACCAGCGCCTGTTTGAAGCCAATGTCAGACAGAACGGAGGTCAGGTACATCAGGCTGCCACTGCAGATGATCTTAACCGGATTGTACTGTCCATCTGCCAACAGCATCAGGCCCGGCTGATCACCAAGGGCAAGTCCATGATCAGCGAGGAAACCGGCCTGAACGAGTATCTGGAAAAAAGTGGCATCCGGGTGGCGGAAACGGATCTGGGTGAATACATCATTCAGCTGGCGCGGGAAAAGCCATCCCATATTATTGCCCCGGCCGTTCACAAAACCCGCCAACAGGTGGCCGACCTGTTCCGGCAACATCACCGACTGGGCGACAGAGCCCTGGAAGAAATCCGTACCTTGGTAGACGAAGCCCGCACCATGTTGCGTCAGGATTTTCTGGGGGCGGATATCGGCATTACCGGCGCCAATCTGCTGGTGGCGGACACCGGCAGCATCTGCCTGGTCACCAATGAAGGCAACGGCGACCTGACCGCTACCCTGCCCCGGGTGCATATAGTAACGGCGTCCATCGAAAAGCTGGTGCCCGATATGCAGGACGCCGCCGCAGTGCTGGAAGTACTGGCCCGCAGTGCCACCGGCCAGCCCATTTCCACCTACACCAGTTTTTACCAGGGCCCTAAACGCACTGCCGATCACGATGGCCCCGATGAATTTCATGTGGTACTTCTGGATAACGGCCGCTCCGGCATTCTCGATTCAAAGTACCGGGACATGATGCGCTGCATTAAATGCGGTGCCTGCCTGAATCACTGCCCCGTATACGGTGCCACCGGTGGCCACGCCTACGGCTGGGTATATCCCGGCCCTATGGGTTCCGTACTGACGCCATTAATGCAGGGGCTGGATCAGGCCGAGCCCCTTCCCAATGCCTCCAGTTTTTGTGGCCGCTGTGCAGAGGTTTGCCCTATGGGTATTCCCTTGCCGGATCTGCTGCGGGAATTACGGAATGATCAGGCCAGCCAGGGCGTGGGCAGCCGCTTCTCCCGGTTTGGCATCCGTTTCCATGGTTGGTTGCTGGGCAAACCCCGACTTTATCAGTTGGTCATCCGGTTGAGCACACGCCTCCTGAACAGCATCAATCGCATGCCCGCCTTTCAGCGAAAAGTGAAAGCAAGCTACCAGCGCCAGTTCCCCGCACCGGAATCCGGCAGGACCTTTATGGAACAATGGGCAAACAGACAAGATCGGGAAAACAGAGCACATCATGACAAGGGTTGAAACTTTTATCCGCCAACTGGAAAGCAACGGCGCCCGGGTATGGCAAACATCGGAAGCTGCGCTTGGGGAATCCATCCATTCGGCGCTGGCTGCTCTGCTAACAAATTCAGAATCGGAAACCAGCCGGCTACCGACTCTGGCAAGCTTTCTCGATCTTGATTTATCTTCCGCTGGAATCACGCTGGAAAAGCAAGTCCCGGATGGCAATACAATTGCCGGGCTGTCGCGGGCGGCGCTGGGGATTTGTGAAACCGGCACCCTGGCGCTGATCGCTTCCCCGGTAAACCCCACTTCACTGAACTTTGTGGTGGATTATCACCTGGTGATTGTTGATGAACAGACGCTGGTGAACAATCTGGCAGAAGCCATGACAACACTCACCGAAGCAAATGCCTGGAACGCCCGGGGTGTTAATTTTGTTTCCGGCCCGTCCCGCACGGCAGACATTGAACAAACCATTCAGCTGGGTGCCCATGGCCCCAGGCATTTGCTGGTGTTTCTGGTGAACCGCGACAAAGCCGCCTAGTTCAGCACCACCACCTGCTCTATCTGCCGTTTGGGCAGATAAATATCCATAAAGCCCTCATCCATGGACTGATGCAACACCAGCTGAGAGCGTTCTACCTGGCTCAGCAAGCCTTCCCGGGTTTTGCCTTCACTGGAAGTAACCTTGATCCGTTTGCCAATCAACAGTTCATATTCGGCACCGCCAAAAATATCTTCCGGTTCTGTCTCGGGCGCTTTGGGGCCCGCAGCAGGCGGACGCCGCATCAGGGTTTTGATAGCCAGGGTCAGATCGTCCGTGGAATGGGTATCAACGGTCCAGCCCTGCTCCCCTTTGAACAGATCCAGGGTAATGGTATGCACACTGTTATCAATCAGTTTCAGCTGGGCAATGGTTTTACCGGCCGGCACGGCCATATGGGCCAGGTAGTGAGTATCCATAAAACTCACATCTCTTACGGCTTGTTTAAACCGGGTTTCCAGGTGCTGATTGGCCACGTATTCGATGGTATCCACTGAATCATGAAAGCGGTCCACTTCGCTGCCGGAAAACCGCAACCGGCTGGTATAGCTTTCAAAGTTACCGGCAATAAAATCCCGTTTTTCATTGGGAAGCAGCAAACGTACAAAACCGGACACTTCGTTATCCCGGCGATCAGTCAGCACCAGTTCCAGCCAATAACCCTGGTCAAAAACCCGGGTTTTGAGTTTGCCGGAACGGGCGTCGTAACGGGACACATGAATAATCGGCGACTTTGCTGTGGTGGGATTCACATTCAACTCCCAGCGATCATCCACATCATATTCGGTAATGCCCAGAAAAATGGCCACTTCCCGCTGGGGATAAAAGCCGTCGCCTTTCTTGAAGCGCAGAATGCCGTCCACCAGCTCCACTGATTCAATACGGATGGGGTCGCCAAACAGGCGGCCACCCATCACTCCGTCAATCCGGCCGATATAGGGTTTTATCTGGCGGGTGGAAGCAAACTCCTCCACAACCACATCCAGTGGCCGGTTCTGGGACGCGGGCGCCACCACATCACGTAGCCCCGCCACAAAGGTATTATCGAACTGATGGGGATGCGCCCGCAGCACCAGCAAGCCACCCACCACCACCAGGGCAAGCCCTACGGAATGGGCCGTGAACAAAGGCCAGCGACGGTGCCAGTAAATGGTGTAATACACCATGGCAATGGGTGGCACAAACACACTCACCCAGGCCCATACGGGCGATTTGCCGTAAGCATCACGAAGATAAATAATTGTCGCCACCAGATACAGTGACAAACCACCAACAAAAACTACCGCTTCCATTCCGGAGACTCTTTCGCCGACCTGTAGTAAACATAAAAAGTAAACAGAAAATCTACCGCCTGAACCGGTCATCAGGCTCAGGGGATTCAAACGGGAAGGATTATCTATCAAAGGCGGCCTGTCTGTGAAGCAGGCCGCGAAACCGTTAAATCAAGCGTTAATCGAGCAACAGATGCGCCCGGGCGGTACACACCGGCTGGGATTTTTTGGTCTGCCACACAGTGACTGCCACATTGGCCAGGCGCCTGCCCATTCGCAGGATACGGCATTCCGCATAGGTATCCCGATAATGCCCTGCACTCAGGTAGTCGATGGACAGGTCAATAATCTTGGGGAAGCGCGGCTCTTCCATAAACATGATCACGTACAAAATGGCGGAGTGCTCGATAAAGCCCCCCAGTACACCGCCATGAATAGCCGGCAGCGTGGGGTTGCCGATATTGGATTCCAGGGGCGGCAAGTGAAAAGTGACTTCATCCCCGGCACAAAAACAGCGTACACCGATCGTTTCCGCATAGGGAACCTCCCGTACCAGATCATCGTAATTATTGATTTTGCGACATTCCTGCAACACATCAATCAAACTCATGATTCACCTCCCTGGGCCTGCTGTTTCTTTTTGGCATCCCACAGGGCTTTACCCAGCCCCATGCGCATAAAGGTGGCCACGCAATTGGCGATGGGTTTATCCGGTGAATCCTGGTATGCCACCCCCCGGGTAAAGACCACGCTTTTGGTGGTACGGTAGGTTTCTGCCAGTGCATACACTTCGCGGTTGGGTTCTGCGGCACGCATATAATCGATGCGTAAATCAACGGTGGGCGCGATATCCCGTTCCGGCACAATGGAACGGATGGCCGCCATACCCAGAGTCTGGTCCATCAGGGTGGTGATGGCGCCGCCATGGATTACGCCCGTTTCAGGATTGCCGATAATGCTGCGGGAATACGGCAGCTTCATGATCAGGCCATTGGGAGTAATTTCCACCAGTTCCAGTCCCAGCAAATTGCTGTGTTTAATGCCCGACATAAAACGGCGCATCATTTTCTCGATTTTTTCCAAGGGTACTGATTCCGGCGTTGTATTTTCCGGAGCGTCGCCCGCCCTGTTGTTACTATCGTTGTTACCAGCTTTGTTACCAGCTTTGTTACCAGCGTTGTCGCTATTGCTGTTATCAGAATCCGTCATAGATCACCTTTCGGCAGGTAAGTTGGTGTAAACAGGCCTTTGTCAGCTTTTCTTCATTGCTCTGAGCACTCTGGATTTGAATTCCCTGCGGAATAACACCGCCACTACCCAGGCCGACAGCAGAATGAACAACCAGGGGTGTACAAACCACACCAGATAAGACAGCGCAAAATAATAGGACCTTAGCCCCAGATTGAAGGCGTGTGCCGCCCGGGAAATAACATGGGCCGCGTGTTCCGGCAGGCTTTTATCCGTATCGCCGTTTTTAAAGGGAGCCGATCCCACAATCACGCAGGCAAAACCGTATTGCCGTAACGACCAGGTGAATTTGAAAAACGCGTAAATAAAAATTCCGCCCAGTATCACCAGCTTCAACTGCAATACCTGTTTTGAAGTATGCACCATCCAGGGAATATCGTTGGTGGCGCCCTGAAATTTATCCACGGCCCCCAGGGCGGTCATTACACCAGCAAGGATAATCAGGGTAGAAGATGCAAAGAAGGAAACATTTCGCTCCAGATTGGCTAACAGGCTGGCATCTGCCACACGGTTTTCCCGCGCAATCATCTGCTCCATCCAGCGAACCCGGTGACGATGCAATACGTTACTCAGGCAGGGTTTGGTGGCCGCGCGCTTTTCAGCATAAAACGCATAACCAAACCAGCAGGTAAAAAACCAGGCCAGCGCAATTAAATCGACAGGGTTTAAATCCAGTGGGGAGATATCTGTTAACATGGGGTCCTGATCTGACGGTAATCTGATTTGCCAGTGGTAAGAATCGTAAAACGTCCCGGGGCTTGTTCGCACTCTTCAGCCCTAATGATAACAGAGAATGGAAAATCCAGAGACAACAGGGTGAAGACTTGAGCCACAATAAGACCGCAATCGCCGTTATCCTGGCTGTTCTCACCACTCTGGTGGGCACCCTGGCAGCCGCCAGTGCCAAATACCTGTCTGACGCGGTTCACCCCCACCTGATGGTATGTACCCAGTACCTGATCTGCCTGCTCACCATGACCCCGTGGCTGATCAATCACGGATTTTCGGCACTTAAAACTGAAAAAACCGGTTTGCATTTATTGCGGGGCTTTTCCGGCTGGGCCTGTTTTTATACTTACTACTACGCCCTGGGCAAGATCCCGCTGGTGGATGCATCCCTGTTAAGAAACACCGCGCCTTTATGTGTTCCCTTTATTGTGATGTTCTGGCTGCGCTACCCTATTTCACGATCCAACTGGCTGGGGCTGGCGGTAGGTTTTCTGGGGGTTGCCATTATTTTAAAGCCCACTCCCGAAGGCATGAGCATGTGGCATTTTATCGGCTTCCTGTCCGGTGTCGGCCTTGCCATGTCCATGGTCACCACCAAGGAACTATCGCTCACAGAATCCAGTAACCGGATTCTGTTCTACTATTTTCTGATTTCCTTTTTACTGAGCCTGCCCTTTGCCATTTACCACTGGGAACCCGTGCCACTGGACAAGGTTCCCTTTCTGCTGTTTGTGGGCTTTTCCATTTTTATCACCATGAAGCTCTACACCCGCGCCTATGGCCTGGCACCCACCAGCATACTGGCACCTTTCAGTTATTTCGGGGTGGTGTTTGCCGGGCTATTCGGCTGGCTGATCTGGAACCATGTACCGGATCTGTTTACCTTTCTGGGCATTTTGCTGGTGATGATTGGTGGAGCCATTACTCTGATTTATTCAAAGCCTTTTAAGGGATAGAACAAAGCAAGGCAACCTCTGACCAAGCCCGGGATTAAAGATTACCGCTGTCCCGGATGGCAAAGCCCCCACAGCCCTCCACGCCCAGCGATTCCGCCAGATAAGGCAACACGGTTTTTGCTTGCTCCTGCAGCTGCCATGGGGGGTTAATCACAAAAAGTCCACTGCCGTACATACCTTCGGTACTGGGGCGGTCATCCACGCACAGGCGCAAGTCCAGCCACTTCATACCCTCCAGTTTCAGAATGCGTTCCTGAAAATTCACGTTATCCAGGTGCGACAACAAGGGGTACCAGAGGGCGAACACCCCCACTTCAAAACGCTTGACCGCATCCGGCAACACTTTCAGCGCTTTGCCGTAATCGGATTTAATCTCGTAGGAAGGATCAATCATCACCAGCGCCCGGCGTGTCGGTGGCGGGAGCAACGCCTTGAGCCCGGCAAAGCCATCGGACACTTCCACCTGAACGCGTCGATCGCCCTTCATATGCTGAATCAGCTTTTTGGAATCGGCGGTGTGCAGCTCAAAAAGACGAAGCTTATCCTGGGCACGGGTCATTGACTGGGCAATTTTCGGAGAGCCCGGGTAACCGTTCAAACCATTGTTTTTTGACAGGCCGCCCAGGGTTTTCACTAACTCCACGTAGCTACCGAGCGATTCCGGCAGATCTGACTTACCCAGCAATGGCCCGATTCCCTGCTGGTATTCCTTGTTCTTGCGGCTGTAGGCATCACTCAGGTGATAGAAACCGGCGCCGGAATGCGTATCTATATACCAGTAAGGCTTATCCTTGCGATTCAGATAATCCAGCATGGTCACCTGCGACCAATGTTTAAGAACATCCCCATGGTTGCCGGCATGGAAACTGTGGCGGTAACTCAGCATAGTCAATCTCGATAGTCGATAAGTGATAAAAACAGGGAAATGCGCTGCGTAAACAGCAGCCTGTTGGCAGGCCGGATGCCGCTATTGTCGGCGAATGAGCCGCCATTCTAGCGCGAAATATGCCGAACGACACCCTATTCAGCTTAGGGCTCAACTGCTAAGCTACTGAATTTGCGAAAACAAACTCAAAGGTTGGGGGAATTTACGTTCCGTAACCCACATCTTATTGCTTTTCGCCTTTTACATGGTACGATGGTACCACTTTTAATAAAACCTCATTCCGCAAGGATCATAAAGGGTAAAACGAGAGTCCTGAATTCATGGCAACGCTCAAGGCAAAACAACGATACCAGAACTACCAGCGCGCCATTGCCGGCCAGTCCCTGCCACTGGCCTGGATCGACATGGATCTGTTGGATCAGAATATCCGCGATATCAAAGCAAGGGCCCGTTCCATGCCCATTCGCATTGCATCCAAATCCGTGCGCTGTGAACACATTCTCAACTACATACTGTCGTCTGATTCCCAGTTTCAGGGGCTGATGTGCTATCACGCCCGCGAAGCCGCCTACCTGGCCGGAAAAGGCTTTGATGACCTGCTGATTGCCTACCCCACCATGGACCGCAACAGCATCAATGCGGCGCTGGATGAAGTAGCCAAAGGCAAGTCCATTTATTTCATGATTGACGGCATCGAACAGTCTTCACTGATCAACCAGCTGGCTAAAGACAAATCCGTTACTGCCAAACTCTGCATCGATCTGGATATGTCGGTACAGTTTCCCGGCCTTTATTTTGGCGTATACCGCAGCCCGGTACGGGGCGCGGAAGATGCCGTAGAGGTTTTCAGCCAGGTGAAAAAACTGGGCAACGTACGCCTGTGCGCCCTGATGGGCTACGAAGCACAAATTGCCGGATTGGGTGACCAACTGCCCGGCAAAGCCCTGGAAAACCCGGTGGTAAAACGCCTTAAGGAGCATACGGTTCCCCTGATTGCCAAACGTCGTGAGCAAACTGTGCTGGCGTTAAAAAATGAAGGGGTTGAATTTGAACTGGTGAACGGTGGCGGTACCGGCAGTATCGAAACCACCATACAGGAAGATGTGGTTACCGAAGTTACCGTGGGCAGCGGCTTCTACTCCCCTCATCTGTTTGACTATTACAGTCATTTCCAGCACCAGCCCGCTGCCGGCTTTGCCCTGGAAATCGTACGCCAGCCCACCAAAAACCGCTTTACCTGTGCCGGTGGCGGCTACGTGGCTTCCGGCGCCTGCGATCCTGTCAGGCTGCCTGTGCCGCATCTGCCTGCCAAAATCAAACTGGAAAAAAACGAAGGCGTGGGCGAGGTACAAACCCCCATACGCTACAAAGGTAAAGAACTGGCTATCGGCAGCCCCGTGTTTTTCCGCCACTGCAAGGCCGGCGAAATATGCGAACGTTTTAATGAAATGCACCTGATCCGCGGTAATGAACTGGTGGACACCGTAAAAACCTATCGCGGGTTTGGGCAATGTTTTGAGTGATGTTTTGAATAGTGTTTGAGTAAGGGATTACTCCGATTGTGAACTACCGTTTTTGAATTAACGATACATAAGGTTATTTATCATGTCGCAGTTTTATGACTACATCATTGTGGGTTCCGGCGCTTCCGGGGGCGCCATGGCCTACTACCTTACCAAGGCAGGGGCAAAGGTTCTGATGCTGGAAGCCGGCAAGCGTTACGGCGCTAAAACCTTTTCTCCCAATGAGATGATTTCCAACGCCAACCTGATGTGGAGCGGCGGTACCGACCTGACCACTGACGCAGCCACCGTTTTGTTGCGGGGAAAAGTAGTGGGTGGCGGTACTATTGTGAACCAGTGTCTGCTGGACCGCTTTGATGATGTGGCGCTGGACGACTGGAAAGCAGATTCCGATGTGCCTTTCTTCAGCAGCAGCGGCATGAAAGCGCATTACGACGAAGTAGAAAGCCAGCTGGACCTGTACCATCTGCAACGTTCCGACTGGAACCGCAATGCCGAAATTTATGTGGATGGTTTTAAAAAGCTGGGGATGGAATGGTCGCCCCTGCGCCGCGGCCAGAATAACTGTGGCAAAGGCAACGACTGCATGACCTGTCTGGGCGGCTGCCCGAGGGATTCCAAGCAAAGCACACTGGTGACATTTATCCCCAAGGCAGAAAAACAGGGCCTGGAACTGGTTTCCGAATTCAACGTGGCCGAAGTAGTCCATGGCAAAAATTTTGTCACCGTCACCGGCAGGCACCGTAACCAAGTTAAAACCTTTTATGCCGGCAAGTGTATTCTGTCCGCCGGTGCCCTGGGCACTACCCAGTTGTTGCTGAAATCCCAACTGGATAAACGCTTACCGGCCGTGGGCAAAAATTTCCACTGCCACCCCCAGTTTATGAATATCGCTTTTTATAAAGACATTGTTGATTCCCACAAGGGTTCTTTCCAGTCGGTCAAATCCAGTGACCCCCGCTTCCGCGACTGGGGCTTTAAACTGGAAAACGTCTTTGCCGGCCCCATTGCGGCGGCCCTGCTCAAGCCCGGTTACGGCTTTGATCATCAGAACTATATGGCCCGCTACCGCAACATGGCCTGTATTGAAGTGGCGGTACGGGATCAGGATCCCGGTCAGATTCGCCTGTCCAACAGCGGCCGTTTGGTGGTTACCAAAAACCTGTCCGACGCCGATCGCCAGCGCGCCGACAAAGGCAACCGGCTGGTGAAAGATCTGTTCCATGCCACCGGCGCCTATGAAGTTGTATCGTCGCCACTGCAAATCGGCCTGCACCTGATGGGCGGCGCCCGAATGGGCCGCAACGAAACCACATCTGTGGTTAACGAAGGTTTTAAAGTGCACGGCATGGAAAACCTGTACGTGGCGGATTCATCCCTGTTCCCCAATGCACCGGGCATTAACCCCATGCTCACCATACTGGCGCTGTCCAACCGGGCGTCCCAGGCCATACTGGCAGAAGCAGGACAAAAGGAAACAAAAAACAAAGGCCGGGAGGTAACCGCATGAAACTGGGCGCATCAGAATATTTTTCCATAACCCAACTGGAAGCCATCGAAAAGCTGGGCGACATCATGGTTCCGGCCAATGGCGCTTTCCCCTCTTTTACGGATACGGGTTGTATCGAACACATTGATGACGTCATGGCGCCCGCCCATGAAGAGGATATCAAAGCCCTGGGCCTGTTACTGATCGTGCTGCGCTACACGCCGAAACTCTTCATACGCTGGTTGCTGGACCTGATGGCCAAAGCGGAAAGCATGCCCCGCTGGATGGCACCGCCTTTTCGCCTGTTGAATGTCAGTCTGAAAGGTATTGTGTTCAGCCTTTACTATTCCAATATGACAAGGGATTCCTACCTGGGCCCACGTCCCTTTGATGCAATTGATTACGAGCTTTATTGCGAACCGGATCCGCAGGTTACGGATAGCTGATTCACTTTAACGCGATAAAGAACTATTGAGGATTATTCACCATGGCAACAAAACAGAAAACCCAATCAACCGCGGCCCAGAAGCTGGAAGAAATGACTGAAACCAGCGAAGCCCGTGTCAAAGAAATGTATGAACAGGCCAACCTGGCTGCCAAACGGCTGCGTAAAACCAGCCTGAAGCACCGCCTGGAGGCCGTTGAGCGTCTGATTGATTACATTACCGAACACAAGGAAGAAATGGCAGAAATGATCTGCCAGGAAACCCGTAAATCCCGCAGCGATGCCATGATTTCGGAAGTACTGGGTGTGTTGGACAACTTTGAATGGCTGGTACACAACGCCAAAAAACTGCTGGCGGATAAAAAGGTACCCACGCCTATTACTTTAATGGGCAAAAAGTCCCGGATTTTCCACGAGCCTTTGGGGACTGTCCTGGTGATCGCTCCCTGGAACTACCCTTTCCATATCGGATTAACCTCTATTCTCGCGGGTTTTGTTACCGGTAATGCGGTGGTGTTCAAACCCTCCGAAGTCACGCCGCTGCAAGGCCTGTTTGAACGAATCCTGGCCCAGGACCCGCTGATCGAACAGAGCGTGTTTATTGCCTATGGCACCGGCAAAACCGCGCAACGCCTGATTGCGGAAAAACCGGCAAAAATCTTCTTTACCGGCAGCGCCCGCACCGGCAAGCGCATTCTGAACCAGGCAGCGGATCTGATGATTCCGGTAGATCTGGAACTGGGCGGCAAGGACCAGGCCATTGTATTCGATGACGTGAACCTGGATCGTGCCGTAGCCGGTGTCATGTGGGGCGCCCTGACCAACGCCGGGCAATCCTGCAGTTCCGTAGAACGTATTTATGTGCAGGAAGGCATTTACGACAAATTCGTCAAACGCCTCACTGACGAAGTGAACAGCCTGGTGGTAAATTCCGGTGACAGTGGCAATGCCGACATCGGTGGTATGACGGTGGATTTCCAGCTGGATATTGTGCGCCGCCACGTGGAAGACGCCAAAGAAAAAGGTGCCAGCGTACTCACCGGTGGCAGCGTGCTCCATGAAAACGAATTGTTCTACCTGCCCACGGTGCTCACCGATGTCACCGAAGAGATGGCAGTCATTAAAGAAGAAACTTTCGGCCCCTTACTGCCGGTGATGAAATTCAAAACCGAAGAGGAAATCATCGAACGTTCCAATGACACCGAGTTTGGCCTGTCCGCCTCGGTATGGAGCAAGGATGGTAAACGGGCAGAACGTGTTGCCCGCCAGCTGGAATGCGGCGCGGTATCCATCAATAACGTGATGCTGACCGAAGCCAACCCCTGGTTACCCTTTGGCGGCACCAAAGCGAGCGGTTACGGCCGTCAGAAAGGTGAGGAAGGCCTGCTGGGCTTTACCCGCAGCAAATCGGTACTGATTGATGCCGACAGCGGCAAGCTGGAACCCAACTGGTATCCTTACACCCAGAAAAAGTACAACCTGTTTATTGACCTGATCAATGCCCTGTTTGTGAAGAGCCCCTGGAAACTGCTCAAACTGGCCATGATCGGCATGAAACTGGAGTCCGAGGCCAAGAAAAAGCGTCAATAATCCTATATTTCTTAGGAAGCGTAACAAAATCCACCCATAAGAGGGTCTCACTTGGGAAATATTCTTGAATTATTCCCAGATGAGACCCATACTCGGGGTCAAGGAGGATATTCCTATGAGCACCCCGGAAAAACCCACAGGCAATCACCGCGCCACAAGCTATGGCGCCAATGCGCCGGCCATGAGCGTGCAAGCCAGTGGCCGCTATCAGTTCGACAGCAAGGAAGACCGTATCAATGCGGCCGCCCTCCTCAACTTTTTCGGCATTACCGACGAATGGAATTGTAGCCCCAAGGATCAGATGACCTTGTTGGGAACCCCCTCAAAAAGCTCTTTCTATCGCATGAAGGATTTCGTTGAAGGCAAAGCCGACAAGCCACCCAAACTGGGCCGCGATGCCCTGGAACGCATTTCCTATATCATGGGAATATACAAAGCCCTGAATATTCTGTTGCCCAGCGACCGGCGTGCCGCCGAATGGGTGCGCAAACCCAATAGCCACCCCCTGTTCTCCGGGCAATGTGCCCTGGATGTTATGCTGCAGGGCCGCGTCATCGATCTGGCCGATATTCGCCGCTACCTGGACGGCGAACGGGGTTTATAACCTCGCGGATAATTACAAGAATTAAGGATGTCATTGGCATGAATCTGAAAGAGACTCAGGTGGAAGGCCCCCAGTACCGGATTATTCCCACCAGGTTTCCGCCCATTAACTTTTTTGAACGCTACACGCCCCCGGAACTCATGGAGGAAGCGTTTGAACTGGAAAGCCTGACCAATGAGCGCCTGCTGAATGAAGTAGGCCTGCTGCAACAAGTAAAACTGGAAGATCGCGTCTCTGGTCCCGGTGCCAGTGTGGTCATGGCGGCCTTTACCCATATCGGTAATGCCTCCCGGTTTACGGATGGCAGCTTTGGTATTTACTACGCCGGTCGCTGCCTGGAAACCGCCATCTGGGAAACCATCTTTCACCGGGAACGTTTTTTTGCCGCCACCAATGAGCCGGCCTGCGATATCGATATGCGCAGCTACAACGGCATGATTGAAAAACCTTTAATTGATGTGCGCAGTGAAGCCTACAGCCACTTACTGGATCCGAACCCGGATCATTATGGCCCGGCCCAGGAGTTTGGTTTGAAATTAAAAACGGATAATCACTGGGGGATCATTTACCCGTCAGTCAGACACAAGGGTGGCGAATGTATTGCCGCCCTGCGCCCTCCGGCAGTGTCCGTACCAGTACAGGGTTGCCATCTGTCCTATCACTGGAACGGCGAATTTATTGATGCGGTTTATGAAAAGAAATCCCTGAAAATAGAGTTTGGTGATAACCGGTTGCAGCCTATTGTTTAGATAGCGAAATCTACAAGGAAAACTGTTTACCCAGCTGCTGGCATTCCTTATGGCAGTGGCATTGCACAAAGTGATCATTCACCATGCCCACTGCCTGCATAAAGGCATAACAGATGGTGCTGCCCACAAAAGTAAAACCCCGCTTTTTCAGGGCTTTTGACATGGCATCGGATTCCGGCGTATTTACCGCCACATCCTTCATGGTGGCAGGTCGGTTCTGGATTGGTTTGCCATCCACAAAATCCCACAGGAACTCATTAAAGTTTATGCCTTCATCCTGCAGGGCAAGGTAACCGCGGGCATTCTTGATAATGGATTCCACCTTCAGCTTGTTGCGTATTACACCGGGGTTTTGCAGCAGTTTGTCTTTCTTGCGCTGGGTATAACGAACAATCTTTTCCGGATCAAAGTTGTCGTAGGCTTCACGATAAGTTTCCTGCTTGCGCAAAATGGTAATCCAGCTCAGTCCGGCCTGCTGGCCATCCAGGCACAATTTTTCAAACAGGGCCTGGCTGTCGGCTTCCGGTCTTCCCCATACCGTGTCGTGATATTCAACATAGAGCGGATCTTCTCCACACCAGGTGCAGCGCTTACTGGACTGCGCAGTTTTACTCGTTACCATGAATACGATTATCCCTGTTTCTGTATGTAACTTTAATACGAAAAGACTTATCCAGTACCGGTGCCGGATTAAAACGCAGCTTAACCTGATTTACATCGCAGGCGGGCGCAATTCTCCAATGGTACAACATCAAGCCAAGATTTAAAGGCAAAAGAATCTCAGCCAAGCTGGCGCCTATGCAGTTATGAGGCCCCTTTCCGAATGGCGCATAGGCTGGCTGCTTGTGTTCATTCCTGGGTGCGCGATAGCGCTCAATATCAAAACATTCAGGATTGGGGAAATACCGTGAATTGAGATGATCCGCCGTGGTGAAAACCATTACATCATCGCCCCTTTGGATATGATAACCGTTAAAATCAAAATCTTGCGTAGCTGTTCGCGTGATACCGAAAGCGGTTGGCTGCAACCGCAGCGTTTCCTTTACAGCGCCATTCAGGTCCTTCATGGAACGAAGCGTTGAAAGCGTCGGTAAGCCATCAGCAAACACCTGATCCACTTCTCGCTGCAAACGAAAGGCAAGCGCATTATCCTGCAACAACCGTAATAAAAGAAAGCCCATGGTAGAGGCCACCGTATCCAGTGCCGCCACAAAGGGTAGCAATGCATGGAGACGTATATCCCCTTTACCGAACCAGTCTGGCCTCTCCTGCAGCAACGGGATCATGGTGTCCAGGTACAATGGATTGCGTTGCTTTTGCTCTTCAGACCTTTGCGTCGCAGCTGCGAGTGTCTGTTGAATATGGCGATCTGTTACCCGTTTGGCATAACGGACTTTGGGTGCATGCAGCATAAAACGGGGCCATTTTCGCAAGCCATACACATTCATTACACTGCCGAAATAATAAATCATCTGCTCAACGGTTTGGTGAGAACTCCGGTATCCCTGCAGGTTATGACCAATCTGATGAGACACCATGCAGCGCAGTAGCGCTCCCACATCAATGGCCCGGCCCGGCTGTTGTTGACGGATCAGCTCCAGTGAGGGGTCTGCCAGTTCTTGGACACGCTCTTTGAAGGCGTTCTGTCCGAACAAGGGCATCATGGCGCTACGCTGATAGCGATGCACATCACCGTCAACCGCTATCAACATATTGGGAGAGCCCATAACTTTGGCAGCCTCACACCAGAAACCATCCACACACAACAGGTCCTTCCCCTCGCCACTCACAAAGCGGTTGGCTTCTACACCAGCCATAACAACATACTCACGATGCAGCGCTCGAAACCGAAATACCTGGCCATAACGCTCATAAGACGACTGCACAAACCGGTGAGGGTTATCCAGCAATGAAAACAAATTCCCTGCCAATGGGAAGCCCCGGGCCAGCGGCGGTCTCGGTACGTTATGTTTCATAATCTCTCCTTTCCAACTCAGACGTGTTTGACTTTTTGCTACAGCCCCAGTTTAATCTGAGGAATACTCCAATTCGATCAGGTTTCCAAAACCCAGCTTTTATTTGCCGATGAAAGAAAAACCCCAAAGAAATCAACGTCGTACACCCAAACAAACCAGAGCAGTGGAGAAATATAACCGGGTATTGGTGGCCTGCACTCAGCTTTTGTTAACCAGGGGCTATCAACAAATCACAATGCTTGAGCTCTCCCTGGAGAGCGACGTAGCTGTACCAACCATCTACCAGTACTTTGAAGATAAAGAACAGATATTTCTGGCCTGGATTGATCGTCTGCTGGATCAGGTACTTTGCGCGGTAGCCCAGGCCGAATCTTCATTGCCACCCGATCAATTGCCGATACATATAGACCGACTGATAGAAATCGCGCTCCTGAACATTGCCCGGTATCAGGTAAGCCTGCAGCAACTGTTAATGGAAATTCCCAATGCCTTGTCGGGAAAAGTGATTCAATCAATGGAAGACAAAACAATGCAGGCTATAACCGCTCTCTACCCGCAGCGATTCGCGGGGACAGCCGAAGAAACAAGTTTATTGCATTTTCGGCTATTAACCCTGACCCGGATGATTATCGGTTATTTTATTCAGAGAATTCTCAATACGGAAAGCAGACTGGATTCACAGGTAGAAGCTGCTGAAATTGCACGCATCGTAAGAGCCTATCTTCAGGAGCAAAGTATTATATAAATCAAAAAAGCAGACCTAACCCAACGACTCCGCAAGCTTCAGACTTTCAGCCGTTAGTGAGGTCACAATATCCCAGTTTTTTTCGCGAACAAACGTATCCGGTGTCAGCCAGGTGCCACCAACACAGATCACATTTTTCAGTGAGAGATAGGATTTAAGGTTATCCAGACTGATACCACCGGTGGGACAGAAGTTTACCTGGTGAAACGGGCCGCCAAGGCTTTTTAAGGCTTTAACACCGCCACTGGCTTCCGCCGGAAAAAACTTCATATCCGTAAAACCATAATCCAGCGCCAGCATGATTTCAGACGCGGTGGCCACCCCGGGAACGAAGGGCCAGTCAGCTACCCGTGCCGTATCCAGCAAACCCGGTGTAGCACCGGGGCTTAACCCGAAAAGCGCACCGGCATCTCGACACTGGCGGATCTGATCAGCGGTAGTCACAGTACCTGCCCCGACTTTCATACCGGGTAATTGTGTGGCAATTTTTTCCATGGCTTCCAGTGCACAGTCGCTACGCAACGTCACTTCAATGGTATGGATACCACCATCCATTAAGGCTTCTGCTACCGGAATGGCGTCCTCAAGCCTTTCAATTTTCACGACTGGCATAATGGGTGACAGGGCCAGCGGATTCCCCGTGAAAGCTTCAGTCATAGCGCATCTCATCATCAGTTAACAGAAAATGGCCAAAGATACTGGCGCCTTCATCAGCCCTGCCGGTCATGCTGCGGAACGGCGCAAACAGCTCTCGTCCACACAGGGTGGCGTCATCCCGTTTATCGGGTATCCTGGCTTTCCGGGTCGCGAGTTCGGCATCATCAACGTCTACCTTGAAGGTGCCCTTCTCCGCATCTATTACTATCATATCGCCATCGCAAATCCGGGCAATGTTACCACCATCCAGTGCTTCGGGCGCCACATGAATGGCGGCAGGTACTTTACCGGAAGCGCCGGACATGCGCCCGTCCGTTACCAATGCTACCTGAAAACCCTTGTCCTGGAGCACACCCAAGGCCGGTGTGAGCCGATGCAGTTCCGGCATGCCGTTGGCTTTGGGGCCCTGCCCTTTAACCACCACAACCACATCAGCGTTTAATTCGCCATTATCAAAAGCATCCTGCACCGCTTGCTGGGATTCAAAGACTTTTGCCGGCGCTTTAATGTGGAGATGCTTTTCCGCCACGGCGGAAGTTTTAATCACGGCTTTGCCGATATTACCGTTCAACACTGACATGCCACCATGGTGAAGAAAGGGTTCGCTCACCGGGCGCACCACCGAACGATCCAGAGATTCACGTATTGCCGGCCGCCATACCAGTTGATCGTTTTGCAAAAAGGCTTCCTGACAATACTGATCCAGCCCTTCGCCCAGCGCTGTTTTTACATCATTGTGCAACAGTCCGGCCTGCAGCAGTTCGCCAATGACAAAGCCCATGCCACCGGCACTGTGGAAATGATTGATATCGGCTTCACCGTTGGGATAGGCGCGTACAATGAGCGGCACGATTTCGCTCAGGTCTGCCATATCCTGCCAGTCAACCAGCACACCGGCCGCCCGGGCTACCGCCAGAATATGCAGGGTATGGTTGGTTGACCCCCCGGTTGCCAACAACCCTACGATACCGTTCACCAGCGTTTTAACTGACACAACATCCGCCATGCTGTGAGCACGTGTCTGTTCAATCTGATCATACAGAACATGGCAGGCTTCGCGGTTCAGCGCGTCTCTTAAGGGCGTGTTGGGATTCACAAAAGATGAACCGGGTAATTGCAGCCCCATGATTTCAACCATCATCTGGTTGGTATTGGCGGTGCCATAAAAGGTACAGGTACCGGGGCTGTGATAGGACTCGGATTCTGCCTGTAGCAGGATTTCCCGCCCCACTTCACCGGCAGCAAACTGCTGACGTATGCGCGCCTTTTCCTTGTTGGGCAGCCCTGATGGCATGGGGCCGGCAGGCAGAAAACGAATGGGCAGGTAGCCAAAGCTCAATGCACCGATCAAAAGCCCCGGCACAATCTTGTCGCAGATTCCTAATAAAAACGCCCCATCAAACAGGTTATGAGACAAGGCCACGCCCACCGACAAGGCAATCACATCACGGCTGAACAAACTCATGTCCATGCCATGCTGGCCCTGAGTGACGCCATCACACATGGCAGGTGTACCACCCGCTACCTGGGCGACACCACCCTTTTCAGCGATATAGCGTTTGATGGATTCCGGGTAGCGGTAGTAAGGCTGATGGGCGGACAGCATATCGTTATAAGCAGTAATAATAGCGATATTAGGCTGCTGGCCACTGCGGAGTATGGTTTTGTCGTCTTTGGTGCAGGCGGCCATACCGTGAGCCAGGTTTCCGCAGGGCATTTGTGACCGGGGCGGCCGCGCCTGGCGCGCTGCCTCCATTCGCCGCAGATAACGTTCACGGGTAACGCGGCTGCGGGCGGCGATTCGCTCGGTGATGGCTGCAAGCGTGGGGTGCAGACTACCAACACTGACCTGTTGCATATCCTGGGTTACCTCTGCTCAGGTAATTTGTGTACATACTATGCCCTTCCCGGCGGATTGGACAAGGCAAGGCGTAATAAAATTTCATGAATAACCCTTGATGCAGCATAAGACGCCTCATAAATGGCTGACTGTAGCCTTTCTGACCACCTTGCCCTATGATGGCGCACAGGCTTTAATGAAATAAAATTACAAAATGATCCATAGGCCCTATTTCTATGCTGGGAACCATTGCCAATAAACTGGAAAAGCAGGAATTCCGGAAATCGGAAGCCAAAGTCGCCCGCGTCATTCTGGAAGACCCTGAAGCGGCTGTCAGCAGCAGCATTGCCCGCCTGGCAAAGGCAGCCCAGGTGAGTGAGCCCTCTGTGAACCGCTTTTGCACCAATCTTGGCTGCAAGGGGTTCCCCGATTTTAAAATTCAGCTGGCCCGCAGCATCGAACAGGGCGTGTCTTTTATCGGCAACGACGTATCGCTGGACGACGATACCGACAGCATTGCCAACAAAATCTTTGATGCCTCCATCGCCACCATTCGTGCCGCCAAGGAAACCATTGACCGTCAGGCTCTGGATAAAGCCATCGATACCCTGGCCCAGGCCAGAAAAATCGAGTTTTACGGCCTGGGAGCCAGCGGTTCCGTGGCACTGGACGCACAGCACAAGTTCTTTCGCCTGAATATTCCGGTGATCGCCCATGTGGATATCATGATGCAGCGCATGTCCGCCGCCGCCACCCAGATGGGCGAAGCCATCGTGTTTATTTCCAACACCGGCCGCACCAAACAAATCGTGGAAGTGGCGGCTATCGCCAAACAGGCTGGCGCCACCACCATAGGCATTACCACACCAGGTACGCCACTGGCGGAATACTGTGATCTGGTACTGGCAGTGGACCCCCACGATGATACTGACCACTACACCCCAACCACCTCACGCCTGGCTCACCTGGTGGTGATTGATATTCTTGCCACCGGGATCGCGTTGAAACGGGGGCCCAAGTTCACTGAACACCTGAAATGTATAAAAAACGCACTACTGGAAACCCGCCACCCCAAGGAATAGCCCGGTTACCAGCGCCTTATTTCTGTTAAAACCGCCACAAATGTAATTTTGTTACTTTAATAGCCTTTCATTATTTCCAGAATCCGGTATTTTTGTAATATATTTACAGAATGTAATTTCCAGGCAGTATGGCGGAGTGATTGCGCGCCATTGTGTGCATCAGCTAAGCCATTTAGGTCAGAGAGGCAGATTATGACGATCAGAGTGGCAATCAACGGTTACGGGCGTATTGGCCGAAACGTATTACGGGCCCTGTACGAAAATGATTACCGCAACGATATGCAGGTGGTGGCGATCAACGATCTGGGGGATGCCGACATCAATGCACATCTTACCCAGTTTGATTCGGTGCATGGCCGGTTCCCGGGTACAGTGCAATCCCGGGGAGACCGGCTGATCGTTAACGATGATGAGATACTGACCTTTTCCATGCGCGACCCCGCCGACCTGCCCTGGAAGGATCTGGATATTGATGTGGTGCTGGAATGCACCGGGCTGTTCACCGACAGAAGCAAAGCCCAGGCTCATATCAACGCCGGCGCCAGACGGGTGATTATTTCCGCCCCCGGCAAGAACGTGGACGCCACCATAGTGTATGGGGTGAATCACGAATCCCTGCTGCCCTCCCATCACATTATCAGCAATGCCTCCTGTACCACGAATTGCCTGGCACCACTGGCTCAGGCCCTGCACAACAACCTTGGTATCGAACAGGGTTTGATGACAACCATCCACGCGGTCACCAATGATCAGGCCCTGACGGATGTGTACCATTCCGATGTACGCCGTGCCCGTTCTGCCACACTGTCCATGATTCCCACCAAAACCGGTGCAGCCAGTGCTGTAGGGCTGGTGCTGCCGGAACTGGAAGGCAAACTGGATGGCATGGCGGTTCGTGTGCCCACTGCCAACGTGTCACTGGTGGACTTCACTTTCACTGCCCGGCGCGCCACCACCAAAGAGGAAATCAATATGCTGGTTAATGCAGCCAGCATGAACGATGAATTCGGTGTGTTGGAAGTGAACCGTTTACCACTGGTATCCATTGATTTTAACCACAATCCTGCCAGTTGTATTTTTGATGCTACCCAGACACGGGTGGATGGCAATCTGGTGAAAGTACTCGCCTGGTACGATAATGAGTGGGGCTTTTCCAACAGAATGTTGGATAATACCCGCTACCTGATGGCGATTGCCGATGATAACGATTCAAAACGGGTCGCCTGACGCAGCCAGAGTCAATCCAGTTCAAAACACAAGGCAGGGACATGCGCAGAACCAAAATCGTTACCACTTTAGGGCCGGCCACTGACAGCGAAGCCACGCTGGAAAAACTGTTATTAAATGGCGCCAACGTGGTACGGCTTAATTTTTCCCACGGCAGCGCGGCCGACCACCACCAGCGGGCACAACGGATTCGCACCATCGCAGAGCGACACGACCTTAATGTCGCACTGCTCGCCGATCTGCAAGGCCCCAAACTCAGAATCGGAACATTCACAGACGGCGCTATTCAGCTGGAAGATGGTGCCGGTTTTTGTCTGGACGCCAGCTACCCTGCCGACGCAGGAAATCAGGAAATCGTTGGCATTGATTACAAGGAATTGCCGCAAGACTGCAGTAAAGGCGACATCCTGCTGCTGAACGATGGCAGAATCAAACTCGAGGTAAACCGGATTGACGGCAGCTGTATCTATTGCACGGTCATAACCGGCGGCAAGATCAGCAATAACAAAGGCATTAATCGTAAAGGTGGCGGCCTGTCGGCACCCGCCCTGACAGAAAAAGATAAAGCCGATATAAAAGTGATTGCCGACATCGGCTTCGACTATGTGGCGGTGTCATTCCCCAAAACCAGTGCCGATATCGATCTTGCCCGAACCTTATTGCAACAGGCGGGATGTGATGCCCGTATCGTGGCAAAAATTGAAAGAGCGGAAGCCGCGCTTGATCAGGAAAACATGGAAGCTATCGTAAAAACATCCGATGCGGTGATGGTGGCCAGAGGGGATCTGGGTGTAGAGATTGGTGACTCCGCCCTGCCAGGTGTGCAAAAACGCCTGATTCAAAGTGCCAGGGAACACAACAAGCTGGTGATCGTTGCCACCCAGATGATGGAATCCATGATTGATAACCCGGTGCCAACCCGCGCCGAAGTTTTTGATGTGGCCAATGCGGTTATTGATGGTGCCGACGCCGTGATGCTTTCCGGAGAAACGGCGGTAGGTGAATACCCGGTGGAAACCGTTAAAACCATGGCCGAGATCTGCATTGGTGCCGAAATGCAACCGGAAACGCGCCTCTCCGATCATCGCATTCACGGCAGCTTTGAACGCACCGACGAAGCCATTGCCATGGCCACCATGTACAGCGCCAACCATTTACAGGGTGTAAAGGCGATTATCTGCCTGACAGAATCCGGCAATACCCCATTATGGATGTCGCGTATCAGTTCCGGTCTGCCCATTTATGCCCTGACACGCCACCCGGAAACCCAGCGCCGTATGGCCCTGTTCCGCGGCGTGGAATCCCTGTTCTTTGATCCTACCGGTCATCCTTACGAATTTGTAAATGAACACGCGGTGGAAACGTTGAAATCACGGGAGCTGTTAAAAAGCGGGGATCTGGTGATTTTTACCAAAGGTGCCCGTATGGGAATTCACGGCGCCACCAATGCCATGCTGATTCTTCAGGTTTAGGGAACCTCTGATCAAGTCCAGTTGGCCTTCATTCCCAAAGATGCAGGCATGGGTGATTCTTGTTAAGGTGGTAGTTCTTGTTCAGGTAGTAATACTCCGCGCAGCGTAACGCTGTACAGGAGGCTCTGTAGCGAACCTGAAGTGAAAAAAGCTTGGCTACCGGGTTGAGCCTGATTAATGAATAGACTCTCACAAGGAGCCTCTATGACGTTAAATCTCACCCAGAAGTTACTCAAGAACCATCTTGCCGATGGCTCCCTTACTCCCGGCGAACTCATTGGCCTGCGGTTCGACCAGACCCTGTGTCAGGATGCCACTGGCACTCTGGTGATGCTGACCCTGGAAGCCATGAATCTGGACCGGGTCAAAACCCGTGTCTCCGTTCAGTATGTGGATCACAACCTGCTTCAGGAAGATCACAAGAACGCCGATGATCATCTCTTTCTGCTGAGTGCCGCGCAACGTTTTGGTGTTTGGTACAGCCGCCCCGGTAACGGCATCAGTCACCCACTGCATATGAAACACTTCGGTAAACCCGGCGAGCTTTTGATTGGCTCTGACAGCCATACCTGCGCCAGTGGCGGTTTGGGTATGTTTGCCATTGGTGCGGGCGGTGCTGACGTGGCCGTTGCCATGGCGGGCAAACCGGTCTATCTGAAAATGCCCCAGGTGTGGGGCATCAAACTCACCGGCTCACTACCCGAGTGGGTAAGCGCAAAAGATGTCATTCTGGAATTATTAAAACGCCACGATGTCAACGGCGGCGTTAACCGGGTACTGGAATATTATGGCCCCGGGGTGGAAACGCTGTCTGCCATGGACCGGCATGCCATTGCCAATATGGGCGCCGAACTGGGTGCCACCGGATCGGTATTTCCGTCTGATGACAACACCAGAGTCTTCATGAAAGACGCCGGCCGTGAGGAAGAATGGCAACCGTTGGCCGCCGATGAAGGCTGCAGCTACGACCTGGAAGATGAGATCAACCTGTCCGAACTGGTACCCCTGATTGCCCGGCCAAGCAGCCCTGGCAATGTGGTTCCCGTCAGCGACGTGGCCGGTGAACCCATTTATCAAAGCTATATCGGGTCTTCTGCCAATCCGGGATTTCGTGACTTTGCCATTGCGGCCCACATGGTAAAAGGCCAGTCCGTTCCCACACAGGTTTCTTTCGATATCAATCCCAGCACCCGAGAGATACTGGAGGAACTGTCTGAAAGCGGCGACCTGAATGCATTGCTGATGGCAGGTGCCAGAATTCACCAGGCCGGCTGCAATGGATGTATTGGTATGGGCCAGGCGCCAGCCACCGACAAAAACAGCTTGCGTACCACGCCGCGGAATTTTCCCGGCCGCTCCGGAACACGGGAAGACAAAGTGTGGCTTTGCAGTCCGGAAACTGCCGCAGCCTCGGCGGTAACCGGTGAAATATCAGATCCCCGTGAATACGCCAAAAACTACGGTGTGATTCATCCCGGGCATTGCCGCCCGCAACACCCTATTCAGAATACCCGGCTTTTTGTTGAACCCGTTGAAGACAATCAGTCAGTGGCGCTGGTCAAGGGCCCCAATATCAAATCCCTGCCGGACTTCCCCGAATTACCTGAACAGATCAAGGTGCCGGTGCTATTGAAACTGGGAGATAATATTTCTACCGATGAAATTCTCCCTGCTGGTGCCGAGATACTGCCTTATCGCAGTAATATTCCACGTATTTCCGAATATGTGTTTGCTGCTGTATCAGACACCTATGTGGAAAACACCCGCAAGGTGTTTGATAAGGGAGGCCACGCAATCGTGGCGGGTGATAATTATGGCCAAGGATCCAGCCGGGAACACGCAGCGATTGCTCCGGGTTACCTGGGGCTACGCCTGGTGATTGCCAAAAGCTTTGCCCGCATTCACTGGCAGAATCTGATTAACGCCGGGATTATTCCATTGAAGTTTGAAAAGGCTTCAGACTATGAGCGGATATCAGAATCTTCAGAAATCGAATTCAATCAGATTGCAGACAACCTGCGAGCCGGTGAAACCGTAAAAATAAGAGTATCCGATAGCGATGAGCCCATTGAAGTCAGTCACGGCCTTTCCGGAATCTATCTGGATATTATCAGCGCCGGCGGCATTGTAAACTGGATGAAAACACAAACGCCGGACAAGCAGTGAAACCTGTCCGGCGTTTTAAAGGCGCTGAAAGTTTCAGATTAATCCAGCCGCTCCAGGGTAACGGGTAGCTTGTCTCCCGGTACCGGTAACGACGTATAGTCAATCGGCATGCGATAGGACTTGGGCACACTCCAACGGTAATTCAAAAGTACCTGATGCAAAATTGCTTTCACCTGCATGTCGGCAAAGTGAAGTCCGATACACATATGAGCGCCGCCACCAAAAGGTACGTAGCAGTACGGGTGGTTTTTATCTTCCCGTCGACCTTCTGAAAAGCGTTCCGGATCAAAGCGGAATGGCTTGGTCCAGTATTCTTCCATATAGTGAGTAAAGAACGGCGACGTCGCCACCAGGCTACCCTTGGGCAGGTAATATCCCTTGAACTCACAATCCTTCACCGTTTTGCGAGGCGTGGACGGCACCGGCGCACACATCCGCAGAGCCTCCTTCATAACCAGAGTCATACCTTCCATACGCTCCAGATCGCTGTGTTCCAGCTGATCCTTGCCCAAGGCACGGCTTTCAGCCCGCAGGCGTTCCTGCCATTCGGGATAACGGGCAAGGTAATAGAACATGTTGCAAAGCGTAATGGTGGACGTATCGTGGGCCGCCATCATCAAAAAGATCATGTGATTTACCACATCATCATCGGAGAATCGCTGGCCCTCTTCCGTTTCTGCCCTGCATAACTGGCTGAACAGGTCCATGCTGTCGTTGTCTTTTTTATCGTGGATATGCGCTTTGAAAAAATCCACCAGCACCTTGCGACCATCCAGCCCTTTCTTCCAGCGGCCGCCGGGAACCGGGAAGCGCACCAGCGCAGTACCGGCACGCACGGTATCAATAAAAGCGGTATTCAGTGCATCGGCCTCTTTGCCCAGTTCATACCCCATAAAAATTTCGGTAGCCAGATCCAGCGTGAGCTGCTTGATGGCCGGGAACATATAAAAGGTGCCGGCCGGCCGCCACTTTTTCAGGCCATGATCGATACCCGGATTCATCCCCTTGAGGTATTCCACCAATACGGGCTTTTTAAACGCGTTTTGCATGATACGGCGATGATGACGGTGCTCTTCAAAATCCAGCAACATAATGCCGCGGTGGAAAAACTTGCCAATAAAGTAATCCCAGCCCTGATTGTTGGAAAAGATATCGCCGCGATTCATGTACACAAACTGGTTGGCGTCCGGCCCCAGCATGCTCACCATGCGAATACCGAAGGCGTTGGCCCAGGAGATCTCGCCGTATTTGTCGTAGCGGGATCTGGAAAATTTAATGGGATTGAGCATGCTGTTAAAGGTATGCCCAACGATGGGTAAACCGGCATCACCCGGTATCGGTTTTAAGTGGCTGACCGCCTCTGATGTCATTTGCCCTACTTGCACCTGTGTATCCCCTGCAACCTGATATCATTATTGTTTAAAGTGTAGTGCCTAAACCGTTTAAAGTTAGAACCATACACCCCTGTATGGTATAAAGACTATACCCAGCGTATGGAAAATACAACCTTCAAAAAAGGCCATTTAATGACGCAACGCAAAAGTCGGGAAGATTGGATCAATGCCGGTATCAAGACCCTCAAGAACAAAGGCCCCCATGCCATTTCTGCCGAGAAGCTGGCCAAACAACTGGCCGTTACCCGCGGCTCGTTTTATCACCATTTCGAAAATATTCATGCATTTAACGCTGCGATTCTCGATCACTGGATCAATGTGAACACCACCATTCCATTCGCAGAGGCAAAACAGAAATCAGATACACCGGCCAAGGAACTGGAAGAACTGGTGGAAAGATCCTGGCATACCGATCTGCAACTGGAGGTGGCAGTAAGGGCCTGGGCCATGACCAATCAGCAGGTGAGGCAGTGTGTGGAAACTTCCGACAAGTACCGCCTTCAGTACCTGATACAGCTGTATCAGACGGTGGTGGGTGACGAGGAAAAAGGCCGGCGTTTCGCCCAGATAGCCTTTTATGGCCTGCTGGGCGCTATACACGCCCAACCGAAAATGGAGGAGGAAAAACTTGGGGAACTGATACAGGAAATTCAGAATCTGATGTTACAGGAACTCAGGTAGCTCGCTTGGTTAGTTTTCTTCAGTAAGTGACTGTGATCAGGCGTTTCTCAACAATTTGCGCAACAGGCTCTGATCCTTGTCCTGTTCACGGATCGTCTGCAGGTCATCGATTAACTCATGAATACCCATGGCCACTGACTTGCGCAGCTGCATCAGTGCCTGTTTATCATCATTTTTACCGGCGTAGGCTGATACATCAATGGTATCACCGATGGCGAAATAAAATTTTTCCGGTCTTGGAATGGTCGACAGCCCCAGGCCCCGCACTACCGGCATAATCAGATCACCACCCCGAAGCGGGCCTTCCTTTTTCAGCAGACCCAGCTTTTTCATGGCCGTACCCACCGGGGTGCTTAGCACATCATCCGCGTCAAAAACGATATCGTACATATCATCGGGGCCCACGGCAGCAAAAGGCACAATGTTGTAACCGTTCTCGATAGCCAGTTTGCAAAAACCCAGTCGCTGTTTCCAGGTAAGCTGGTATTGCTCCCCTTTGCGCTTGCTGACTTCACGTGCGCCACCGGGAAACACCAGCACATGTTCACCGTTATCCATCAGGTGGCGGCAGTTTTCCCGGGTACCTTCCACAGCACCGCTCATGTCCAGCATACGCCGCCACCCCGGGATATCGTAGTGAGCATGGTCAGCAAGGGAGCGCACCAGAACGCCCCGCTCCTTGTAAATCTGGGCAATCAGCAAAGGAACATCCAGCACGCCGTAAATTGTGTGGTTGCCCACCAGTAACACCGGCTGATCCGGATCGATCTTTTCAATGCCATAAAATGACGGGGCGAAATAAAACCTGAGCGGTGCGGTCAGCTTCCAAAGTGTGTTGGCACTGGGTAACTCCATCTCGAAAGGTTTGTGCTGGTATGCCATGAATATCCCTGTTTTGGTTGCTACGGTCGTCAGTGCCGTATATTACCCTGAATCCCTCACCTGTCGAGGCCATTAACTACCAGAGTTTCTGTCATTCCAGTCAATTGTCCTGGTAGTGTCCGATCCAAAACACAACGTTAGTCGGTTAATGCCCAGTCTACTTCGGGGATGGACTCAAATTCAGGCCGGGCAAAATAAAAGCCCTGAAACAGGTCAATACCGATATCCCGCAATGTTGCGTATTCCCCCCGGGTTTCGACGCCTTCCGCCAGCACGGTAATATCCAGGTCATTACAGAACTGCACCACTGACCGCAACAAGCTTTGACGCACTCGGTCCTGATTGATACCCCGCACCAGCGCCATATCCACTTTCAATAGATCCGTCTGAATATCAGCAACCAGATTCAACCCTGCATAGCCAGCGCCAAAGTCATCTATGGCCGTGAGAAACCCCAGATTCTGGTAGCAATCAACGATCGATTTCAGGTGCTTGTGATCCCGGACCTTTTCACTTTCAGTGATTTCAAAGATCAACTTGTCGACAGAAAATTGATAGGTTTTACAGGCTTCGAGAGTAGCCCGAATGCATAACTCGGGCCTATAGATAGCGTTGGGCATAAAGTTGATGCTGAGGTGCGACTGCATCTGCAGTTCAGCTGCCAGCTTGACCGCTTTTACCCGGCAGGACTGGTCAAATCGATACAAGTTCTCGTTATTGACTGATTTAAAAACGGAGCCGGCAGGCTCTCCCTTCAATCCTCTTACCAAGGCTTCGCAAGCGTAAATACTCTTATTGCTGGCGCGGATAATGGGCTGAAATGCCATGGAAAAGTCAAAACCCAGATCCAGTCCATTGGCACAGCGGGCACATTCAACCTCTTGAAAATCGACCGGCTTGTCCATGGGGCCTCCCTGATTGAATTCATCTCCCCCCAGTATAGACAAAAAAAGGAGCCCTCCGGAAAGAGGCTCCTTTTATGCGCTACTGCTTGAGTAAGCCGCAGCAAACCTAACGGACCGGCTGACAGATTCAGGTCTATGCAGTGTAGCCCAAACGGCTATTCAGCAACTGCCTGTAGACCCGAATCAATCCGGTCGCAACTGGCTTACCAGCCTGTCAGTTCTTTCAGTGCTTTACCCATTTCAGAAGGATTAGGCACAGTTTTTACACCGGCTTTTTCCAGGGCAGCGAACTTCTCTGCAGCCGTACCTTTACCGCCGGCAATGATAGCGCCAGCGTGGCCCATACGTTTGCCCGGAGGTGCAGTTACACCCGCGATGTAGGAAACTACCGGCTTGGTAACATTTTCTTTGATGTATTCAGCCGCTTCGTCTTCTGCATTACCACCGATTTCGCCCACCATGATGATGGCCTCGGTCTGCTCGTCATTCTGGAACAGTTCCAGCGCATCGATAAAGGTTGTGCCGGGAATCGGATCACCACCGATACCGATACAGGTGCTCTGACCAAAGCCCAGCGCAGTGGTCTGGTTAACGGCTTCGTAAGTAAGGGTACCGGAACGGGAAACGATGCCCACTTTACCGGGTTTGTGGATATGACCAGGCATGATACCGATCTTGCACTCACCGGGAGTGATAATACCCGGGCAGTTAGGACCGATCAGGCGTACACCGGCTTTTTCCACGTATTCTTTTACGTACAGCATATCCAGCGCAGGAATGCCTTCGGTAATACAAACAATCAGAGGAATACCGGCATCGGCGGCTTCAATGATGGAGTCTTTACAGAAAGGCGCAGGCACATAGATAACAGTAGCGTCAGCGTCAGTGGCTTCTTTGGCTTCTGCCACTGTGTTGAATACAGGCAGATCCAGGTGCTTGGTGCCACCTTTGCCAGGCGTAACACCGCCAACCATTTTTGTACCGTACTCGATCGCCTGTTGGCTGTGCATGGTACCCTGTGCGCCAGTAAAGCCCTGACAAATGACTTTGGTATCTTTATTGATTAATACACTCATTGATTAAGCCCCCACTGCCGCAACAACTTTTTCTGCAGCGTCGTTAAAGCCTTCCGCTGCAATAATATTCAAACCACTTTCTTTCAGTTTCTGTGCGCCCAGCTCAGCATTGTTACCTTCCAGACGAACCACTACCGGCACTTTTACGCCGACTTCTTCCACCGCACCGATAACACCGTCTGCGATCAGGTCACAACGTACGATACCGCCGAAGATATTTACCAGAACAGCTTTTACGCTTTCATCCGACAGGATGATTTTGAAAGCTTCGGTAACCCGTTCTTTGGTAGCACCACCACCAACGTCCAGGAAGTTGGCAGGCTCGCCGCCTTTCAGCTTGATCAGGTCCATGGTGGCCATGGCCAGGCCGGCACCGTTTACCAGACAACCGATGTTGCCTTCCAGTGCAACATAGTTCAGGTCCCATTCTGCTGCGATGCGCTCACGCTCATCTTCCTGGGAAGGATCGTACATTTCAGCCACATCGGGATGACGAATAACAGCGCTGCCGTCGACGTTGATTTTGGCATCCAGGCAGTGCAGGTTGCCGTCTTTGGTGATGACCAGCGGATTCACTTCCACCAGAGCCAGGTCTTTCTCTTCAAACAGCTTGGCCAGACCCAGGAAGATTTTGGTGAACTGTTTGACCTGATCATTTGTGAGACCCAGCTTGTAGCCGATTTCACGGGCCTGGTAGGGCTGCGCACCTACCAAAGGATCGATGGTGGCTTTGAGGATTTTTTCGGGCGTTTCTTCCGCCACTTTTTCGATTTCCATCCCGCCTTCAGTGGACGCCATGAAAACCACACGACGGGAGCCGCGATCAACAACGGCACTCAGGTAGAGTTCGTTTTCGATATCAGTGCAGGACTCCACCAGAATTTTGTTGATAGGCTGGCCTTTCTCGTCTGTCTGGAAAGTTACCAGGTTGGTACCAAGCATGGAATTGGCAAATTCCCTGATTTCGTCGTGAGTGCTGACGAGCTTAACACCGCCCGCTTTACCACGCCCACCGGCGTGAACCTGTGCTTTCACAACCCAACGATCCCCACCGATCATTTCTGCTGCTTCTACCGCTTCTTTGGCTGTTGAAACCGCGTATCCTGTCGACACTGGCAGCCCATAGTCGGCAAACAGCTTCTTAGCTTGGTACTCGTGTAAATTCATTTGATCACCGTACTTTCTTGTTGTAGCCGGAGCTACGCTTGAGATTAAACACAGTTGAGGTGTCGTTACCCCCTGTGGCTCAATTGATAGAGCTTCAGAGGGCGCAATGACACCACTTTCCTGAGGAAAACTGAATAGTCAGCGCCGGATTCTACCATGAAGATTGGTAAAAATTTATTTCACGGCGCCTTGTTCAGTTAGTTAACGGCGCTTTTTACGCCGCTTGGCAGAGTGGATTGCCTTGCCATCCACGTCCAGCATGGCTTCGTGCAGAACCTCTGACAGTCCGGGATGCGCGAACACCATCATCTGCAGGTCTTCGGTACTTGCTCCGAATTCCATGGCAATCACCGCCTGCATAATAATTTCGGATGCCTGAGGGCCAACAATATGCACACCCAGAATACGATCCGTGTTGGAGTCTGATACCACTTTCACAAAACCGGCGGTTTCATTAGCCGCCGCTGCCCGGCCATTGGCCGCAAAGGCAAACATACCGGTTTTGTAATCGTCACCGTCGGCTTTGGCCTGTTCTTCGTTAATACCAACCCAGGCAACTTCCGGGTGAGTATATATAACTGAAGGAATACAGTCGTAGTTAATTTGAGCGTGGTGGCCGGCAATAATTTCTGCAACCATCACACCTTCTTCCGTGGCTTTGTGGGCCAGGGCCGGTCCACGGACGATATCACCGATGGCATAAACGCCGGGGACATCGGTCTGGCAGCTCTGATTCACAAAGATAAAACCGCGCTCATCCAGATTCACACCGCTGTCAGCAGAGAACAGATCCTGGGTGTAGGGACGGCGTCCCACCGCTACGATCAGCTTGTCCACTTCCAGCGTTTGTTCGCCATCGTTATCCGTATAGGACACGATCACTTTGTTGCCCTTCACTTCGGAACCGGTTACCCGGGTACTGAGCTTGACTTCCATACCCTGCTTTTTCAGGTTTTTAAGCAGCTCTTTGCCGATTTGCTTGTCCGTCATGGGCAGGAAGTCGTCAAGCGCTTCCAGAATCACCACCTCGGAACCGAGACGATTCCAGACGCTGCCCAGTTCCAGACCGATAATACCGGCACCAATCACGCCCAGGCGCTTCGGCACTTCCTTGAATTCCAGTGCGCCGGCATTGTCGACCACTACATCTTCGTGCAAAGGTGCTACGGGAATCTGAATGGGCTCGGAACCGGTGGCCAGAATCACGTTCTCGGCTTCCAGGGTTTCCACATCACCTTCGTGAGGGGTGAATTCAACTTTCTTGCTGCCCTGCAGCTTGCCGGTACCTTTCAGCCAGTTAACACCATTGGCCTGCAGCAACATGGCAACACCGCTGGTTTGCTTTTCAACGATATCATCCTTGCGCTTGATCATGGCCGGCACGTCCATTTTTACCTTGCCGGGTTTGATACCATGAATTTCAAACTCGTTGGTGGCTTCATGGTATTTCCAGGTGGAATCCAGCAACGCCTTGGAGGGAATACACCCTACGTTGGCGCAGGTTCCGCCCAGAGCGGGTTTGCCATTCTTGTTGATGTACTTGTCTATACAGGCCGTTTTCAACCCCAGCTGCGCAGCCTTGATCGCCGCTGCATAGCCGCCCGGGCCGCCCCCGATTACGACCACATCATATTTATCAGACATACCGATTCCCTTGAACTTTCGCTAAATTCTTAAATATCCAACAGTAATCTTGCTGGGTCTTCAATCAAATCTTTGATGGCCACCAGGTACTGCACTGCTTCCTTGCCATCAATCAGGCGATGGTCATAGCTGAGCGCCAGGTACATCATGGGCAGAATTTCCACCTGCCCGTTAACCGCCATGGGGCGTTCCTGGATTTTGTGCATACCCAAAATCGCCGTTTGCGGCGGATTAAGAATTGGTGTGGAGATCAGTGAGCCAAACACGCCACCGTTGGAAATGGTGAAAGTGCCACCGGTTAATTCGTCCAGCGACAGTTTGCCGGCCTGGGCACGCTTACCGAAGTCCACGATCTGACCTTCAATTTCGCTGAAGCTTTTCTGGTCAGCATCTTTCAGTACCGGCACAACCAGACCACGATCTGTAGAAACAGCTACGCCCACATCGTAGTAACCGTGATACACGATATCACTGCCATCGATAGATGCATTAACCGCAGGATACTTTTTGAGTGCTTCGGTGGCGGCTTTTACGAAAAAGGACATGAAACCAAGGCGATGGCCGTGGGCTTTTTCAAAAGCGTCCTTGTAGTTCTTGCGCATGGTCATGACCGGCTTCATGTTCACCTCGTTAAAAGTGGTGAGCATGGCAGCCGTTTGTTGCGCTTCAACTAACCGCTCTGCAACGCGGGCCCGCAGGCGGGTCATGGGAACGCGACGTTCTTCGCGATCACCGGCGTCGAAGGGCACACCCGCTGCCGGCAGAGACTCGGCGCTGGATGCTTTGCTCTTGGCTGGCGCAGCAGATTTTTTCTCTGCCGGTTTGGAATCGGATTTACCTTCTGATTCCATGTATTTCACTACGTCTTCTTTAGTGATGCGCCCGCCTTTGCCGGTACCTTTGATTTTGGCCGGGTCAAGGTTGTGTTCGGCAATCAGCTTGCGAACCGCCGGGCCCCAGTTATCTTCCACGGCTTCCTGATCGTCTTCAGAGGCTTCGCTTGCTTCACCCTGGCTGGATTCCTCAGACTCGGAGGACTCTTCTTTCGCAGAAGAAGCGCCGGCACCATCGCCTTTTTCCAGTTGGGCAATCAGTTCCTGACTTTCGACAGTGTCACCTTCGTTCTTGATAATTTCTTTCAGCACACCATCGTGGGGAGCAACGACTTCTAATACAACTTTGTCAGTTTCGATATCCACCAGCAATTCGTCGCGGCTCACCGCGTCGCCCGGCTGTTTGTGCCAGGTTGCAACTGTGCCATCTGCTACTGCTTCTGGAAATTGGGGGGCTTTAATCTCAGTGGCCATCAGTGTTCCTTAATAATCCTGAATTCTTCTCTAGTTACTCGATGGTAAATGCGTCTTCAACCAGCTTTTTCTGTTCGTCGATATGGCGCGACATATAACCTGCCGCCGGGGCGGCTGAACCATCACGACCTGCATAGTGCAGATAAAGCGAAGGCTTGATACGCTGCAGCACATGCCGCATATGGTGCTGACTACAGTACCAGGCACCCTGGTTCATGGGCTCTTCCTGACACCACACCACGTTTTTCAGATTGGGGAATTGTCGCAGCACCTCATCCAGCTCCTGCTCAGGGAACGGATACAACTGCTCAATCCTCACCAGCGCGGTATCTTTAGTCTCGTTATGCTCACGGTAGTCTAGTAAATCATAGTAAACCTTACCGCTGCACATGATTACCCGGGATACTTCCTTGGGATCCTCCACGGCGTCATCGGGCAGCACCACCCGGAAATACCCTTTGGCCAGGTCATCCAGACTGGATTTACACTGCTTGTGACGCAGCAGGCTCTTGGGCGACATCACCACCAGCGGCTTGCGCAGCGGGCGAACGGCCTGACGACGCAGCATATGGAACACCTGCGCCGGCGTTGAGGGTATGCACACCTGAATGTTCTGCTCGGCACACAGCTGGAGGAACCGCTCCAGGCGCGCCGAAGAGTGCTCAGGGCCCTGCCCTTCATAACCGTGTGGTAACAGCATGGTCAGGCCACAGAGGCGATTCCACTTGTGCTCACCGGAGGAAATAAACTGGTCAATCACCACCTGGGCGCCGTTGGCAAAGTCACCAAACTGGGCTTCCCAGACCACCAGGCCCTTTGGCGAGGTGGTGGCGTAACCGTATTCAAAACCCAGTACCGCTTCTTCTGAAAGCAGCGAATCATAGATTTCGAAATCTGCGCCGTCTTTGCAGACATGCAACAACGGAATATGACGGCCGCGGTCTTTCTGGTTATGCAACACCGCATGACGATGGGAGAACGTACCACGCCCTACATCCTGGCCCGTCAGCCGGACCGGAAAACCACTGTCCAGCAAGGTGGCGTAAGCCATGATTTCAGCGAAGCCCCAGTCGATGGTCAGCGCACCGGCTGCCATTTTGGAGCGGTCTTCAAGAATCTTTTTCACCTGGCGGGCCACCTGGAAACCATCGGGCAGACGGTTAAGATCCGCCGCCAGATCGTGTATCCGTTTGGCATCCACACTGGTGTCGAAATAGGCTTCGTACTCATGCCCCAGGTAAGGCGTCCAGTCCACGAACAGATCAGAATTGGGTTCTCTTACCAGACTCTTGGCCACGTGCTCGCCGTTTTCCAGCGAGTTGCGGTAGTCATCCACCATGGCGTCCACTTCTTTCTGGGCCAGTGAACCGTCTTTCACCAGTCGCTCAGCGTAAAGTTCACGGGGATTCTTTTTCTTGCGAATCACCTTGTACATATGGGGCTGAGTGATGGAAGGCTCGTCCGCCTCGTTGTGACCGCGGCTGCGGTAACAGATCAGATCAATGACCACGTCTTTCTTGAACTGAAAGCGGAAGTCCGCGGCCATCTGGGTGGCAAACAACACCGCCTGGGCATCGTCGCCGTTCACGTGAAAGATGGGCGCCTGAACCATCTTGGCAATGTCAGTGCAGTATTCTGTGGAGCGGGAATCTTCCCTCTCACTGGTGGTAAAGCCCACCTGGTTGTTCACAATCACATGTACCGTACCGCCGGTTTTGTAACCGCGGGTCTGGGACATCTGGAAGGTTTCCATGACCACGCCCTGTCCGGCAAAGGCCGCATCACCGTGAATGAGCAAAGGCACCACCAGATCACCGGTACCGTCTTCACGGCGATCCTGACGGGCTCTCACGGAGCCTTCTACCACCGGGGAAACAATCTCCAGATGCGAGGGGTTAAAGGCCAGGGCCAGGTGAATTTCCCCACCGGGGGTCATAACGTTGGAAGAAAAGCCCTGATGGTATTTCACATCACCGGAACCAAACTGGTTGAACTGATGCTGACCCTCGAACTCGCTGAACAGCTCTCCGGGATTTTTACCCAGTGTGTTCACCAGGACGTTAAGACGACCGCGGTGCGCCATGCCGATAACCAGTTCTTTCACCCCGTAGCTGCCGGAACGCTGGATCAGCTCGTCCACACAGGGGATCAGGCTCTCGCCCCCTTCCAGACCAAAACGCTTGGTACCCGGATAGCGGGTGGCCAGGTATTTCTCCAGCCCTTCCGCCGCACTTAAACGCTCCAGCAAATGGCTTTTAACCTCTTTGCTGTATTTGGGATGGGAGCGGACGCTTTCCATCCGTTGCTGAATCCAGCGCTTTTCGGCGGTGTCCACGATGTGCATGTATTCCACACCGATACTGGTGCAGTAGGTTTTTTCCAGGGCTTCTACGATATCACGGAGGGGTGCTTCGTCACGGCCGATAAACAGATTACCGGTCTGGAACGGCGTGTCGAGGTCTGCGCCGGATAAACCATGATGGGACAATTCAAGGTCAGGAACCGATTCCCGCTCCATCAACCCCAAAGGGTCGAGTTTGGCTTTCTGATGACCACGCACCCGATATGCAGTGATCAGTTGCAGAACTTTTACCTGCTTACGCTCGTGCTCAGTGGCTACAGAGGCAATGGCCAGAGGCTGGACGCGGTTTTTGTTCTTGCCGACGTAGAGGAAGTGTTCGCGGACTGTAGAGTGAGGGATATCCTGTTCGGAACCGTTGACGATGGGGAGCTTTTCGAAATGGGCACGCCACTCTTCCGGAACAGAGTTGGGGTCTTTGAGGTATTCTTCGTAGAGTTCTTCGACATAGGTAGCATTCCCACCAGACAAATGGGAGGTGCTCCACTGCCGATACATCAAACCATCTTCCATTGCAGATCACCGTGTGGACCGGAACACACTATCTGCAGACGCTTGTTAGCTGTAGACACTTAGCACCAACTAATGGTAGCACCAATATAATGGCCAATTAGGAGATGGTGAGTCAGAGGCTTGATAAGCCAACACGCTTCCAGATAGCTCGGTTTTTGCCGAAGTTCCCGGTTGTTACCAAATATTTAAGCCGCTTTTTGAGCAGCTTTTCGAATTACAAAAGCCCAGAATCGGGTTCTTACACAGAGCTTTTGCCATTCCCAATACAAGTTTAGCGTCTTATTTTAAAGCCGCCTAAGGAAATCTCTTAGGCGGCTTTAAGGTGCTGTATTCTAAACAGTTTTGAAATAATTTAAAGTTATATTTCAAGACTGCGTCGATTAAGTACCCTGCTGGATCAGCATCGAGCGGATATGACCGATAGCCTTGGTAGGATTAAGGCCTTTCGGGCACACGCTGACACAGTTCATGATGCCACGGCAGCGGAACAGACTGAACGGATCGTCCAGATCTGCCAGACGCTCAGCAGTTGCCGTATCGCGGCTGTCCGCCAGGAATCGATAGGCCTGCAGCAGACCGGCAGGGCCGATGAACTTGTCAGGATTCCACCAGAATGACGGGCAGGACGTGGAGCAGCAGGCACACAGAATACACTCATACAAACCGTCCAGCTTGGCACGGTCTTCGGGGCTCTGCAGACGCTCCTGGGCAGGCTCCGGTGTATTATTGATCAGGTAGGGTTTGATTTTCTCGTACTGCTGGTAGAACAGTGACATGTCCACCACCAGGTCCCGAATAACCGGCAAGCCAGGCAACGGGCGCAGAATCAGCGTGTCTTTGCCCTGGGTTGCCTCGGATACAGGCGTAATACAGGCCAGGCCATTCTTGCCGTTCATGTTCATACCATCAGAACCGCACACACCTTCACGGCAGGAGCGACGGTAGGCAACGGATGGATCCTGCTCTTTCAGCAGCGCCAGCACGTCCAGCACCATCAGGTCCTTACCACCAGTGTCTACCTGGTAGTCCTTCATGGCGGGTTCTGAGTCAGTCTCGGGGTTGTATCGATATACGCTTACTTTCAGCATGTTCAGGCCACCTTAGTATGTACGCGCTTTCGGCTGGAAAGCATCCACAGTTTTGGGAGAGAAGTTCACAGCACGCTTGCTGAGCTTTTTCTCGCCAGGGGTGTAGATGGAATGCGCCAGCCAGTTTTCGTCATCACGATCCGGATAGTCGTAACGGGAGTGGGCGCCGCGGCTTTCTTTGCGGCCTTCTGCTGCGATGGCGGTGGCCTCGGCCACTTCCAGCAGGTTATCCAGCTCCAGCGCTTCGATACGGGCTGTGTTGTACGCATTACTCTTGTCTACAAGGTGCGTATTGGCGATTCGTTCCCGAAGCGTGGACAGCTTCTCGACACCTTCCTGCATCAGGTCAGCCTTGCGGAACACGCCGAAGCTGTTCTGCATGGTGGTCTGCAGTTCTTTGCGCAGCTCAGAAACACTTTCACCTTCTTTGGTGTTGTCCAATCGGTCAAGACGAGCCTCAACACGCTCCAGATCGGAATCCGTGGCGTCACGCTGCTCAACCCCTTCTGCCAGTGCTTTTTCTATGAACATACCAGCTGCACGACCAAAGACCACCAGATCCAGCAGCGAGTTGCCACCCAGGCGGTTCGCACCGTGTACGGACACACAGGCAACTTCACCCACTGCGTACAGACCTTCAACGATCTGATCATTGCCATCGGCATCCTGCTTGATGGCCTGACCGTGAATATTGGTGGGAATACCACCCATCATGTAGTGACAGGTCGGCACGACAGGAATTGGGGTTTTTACGGGATCGGACTGGGCAAAGGTAATAGACAGCTCACAGATACCCGGCAGGCGACTGTGCAGCACCTCCTCACCCAGGTGATCCAGCTTCAGGTAAACGTGATCACCTTCAGGGCCACAACCACGCCCATCCAGAATTTCCTGCATCATGGAACGGGCCACCACATCACGGCTGGCCAGGTCTTTGGCGTTAGGCGCGTAGCGCTCCATAAAACGCTCGCCATCCTTGTTCACCAGGTAGCCACCTTCACCACGACAACCTTCAGTGACAAGCACCCCTGCCCCGGCAATACCGGTAGGGTGGAACTGCCACATTTCGATATCCTGAACCGGTAAACCAGCACGCAGCGCCATGCCCACACCGTCACCGGTGTTGATCAGTGCGTTAGTGGTGGATGCATAGATACGACCAGAGCCGCCGGTAGCAAATACCGTCGCCTTGGATTTGAAATAAACCTGCTCACCGGATTCAATATCAATCGCCACAACACCAGTTACGGCGCCATCCTGATTCATTACCAGATCGGCGGCGTACCATTCGTTATAGAACTTGGTATTGTGTTTGACGTTTTGCTGATACAGCGCGTGCAACAGAGCGTGACCGGTCCGGTCAGCTGCCGCACAGGTACGGGCAGCCTGACCACCCTCACCGAAATTCTTGGACTGGCCACCAAAAGGACGCTGATAAATACGACCTTCTTCAGTACGGGAGAAAGGCAGCCCCATGTGATCCAGCTCGAACACCACCTCAGGACCCACGTTACACATATACTCGATAGCGTCCTGGTCACCGATATAGTCCGAACCTTTTACGGTGTCGTACATGTGCCAGCGCCAGTCATCATTAGGATCTGAACTGGCAATCGCACAGGTGATGCCGCCCTGGGCGGATACAGTGTGCGAACGGGTAGGAAAAACCTTGGAAATCAGAGCAGTTCTCTGGCCAGACTGAGCCAGCTGCAGCGCAGCGCGCATACCGGCACCGCCACCACCAACGATAACTGCATCAAATGCTAGTGAACGAATCTTAGCCATTGATTAAGCACTCCATATGATCATTGCGCCCCAAAGAACATAAACGACCGCAACCAGGATCGTTCCCAACTGAAATACAATGCGTAGGGGAGTTGCAATGCTGCCTAACTGGCGCTCAGTCAGATAATCGGTGGACACCGTCCACATACCCACCCATGCGTGCCCAGCCAAAGACAGCAGAGCCAGGAAGGTAAAAATTTTCATATAGGTGGACCCCATATAACCCTGCCAGTCGGCATAGGTCAGATCCGGGTTCATAAAGAAGAAGCTAAGCAGACAAATGAAGTAAACACCCAGAATGACAGCGGAGATGCGCTGAATCATCCAATCGGAAAGACCGTTTTTTCCCAATCCAGTCGCGCTGGTTACCATATCCAAACCCCCGCCAATACAATCAATACAACAGACAGACCCAGCACAATCCGGGCACCCAGCCGACCGCCTTCGAGCGTTTCACCAATGCCGATATCCATCAGCAGGTGTTTGCAGCCAGCAATAAAGTGATAAATAAGACCCGCGAGAATTCCCCACAAGATCAGCTTGGGCAGAACGCCGGACAAACACTCTTTAACAGACTCGAAAGATTCCTGACTTTCGAGCGAAGCTCCCAGCCCCCATATCAGGAAGCCCACACCCACAAACAGGATGATTCCTGAAATACGGTGCAAAATGGAAGCGATTGCGGTGACAGGCCAACGGAAGGCCCCAAGATCGAGGTTGACTGGTCTTTCTTTGTTCACGGTAACATTCACTGTGACAATGGCTCCATCGCGGGCCGGCAACCAGAGATTATTGCCTGCCAGATGGTGCGTTGAACTGTAATCGGGCAAGACGCGCACCAGACGGCGGCTTAACACCCGGCTTCAGACGATCCCCTAATCACTCCTGATGGACTGACTAAAATCTCGCCCCTCCTCCTATTTTCGGGGGCGAAGTATAGTCTTATCGCACTTTAATTACAATTGGCTGTCTAGAAGGATAAAGTGTTCATATATATAGAAGAATTCGCTCTAAAAACGCCCCATTTTAATGCACCGGACCTTCAAACTGACCAAACAGCCACACAGATCAATGGTATTCTGTCTATTCAGGACTACCATTTGATGGTTACATCTTGAAATAAATTGACAAACAATGGGCAAGTCATTAGTTTTGGCCCCCGTTCCAAAAGAACGCGGTAAATGCTCATTGTTTATACAAAAATTCATGACGCAACCGCTTGTTTATACATGCAGATCCACGCCGCACCAAACAGGGGCTACCAACACCTCTGGGGTGGGCTTTGATTTGTTGTTGTAGGCGCAGAAGGCTCCCGGCCGCAGTAAATCAGGCGCCGTTCACGCAAACAGGAGATTAGTATGACTGAGAAGAAGGCTCAGTTGAGTTTTGGCGACAAGCAACTCGAACTACCCATATATTCCGGCACTCTGGGCCCAGACGTAATCGACGTCAGCCAGATCACTGCAAACGGTGCGTTTACCTTCGATCCAGGCTTCGTTTCCACAGCCTCCTGCGAATCCAAGATTACCTATATTGATGGTGGAAAAGGTGTACTGCTGCACCGCGGCTACCCTATAGACCAGCTGGCCGAAAAATCAGACTACCTCGAAGTCTGCTACCTGCTGCTTTACGGAGAGCTTCCCAATGCCGAGCAAAAGCAGCAATTCCTGAGCACCATCAATAACCACACCATGGTTCACGAGCAACTGCGCAACTTCTATCAGGGCTTCCGTCGTGACGCTCACCCCATGGCCATTATGTGTGGCGTTGTGGGTGCATTGTCGGCGTTCTACCACGATTCTCTGGAAATTTCCGACGAGCGCCATCGTGAAATTGCTGCCTTCCGCCTGATTGCGAAGATGCCTACCCTGGCTGCCATGTGCTACAAATACTCCCTTGGCCAGCCATTCATGTTCCCTCGCAACGACTTGAGCTACTCCGAAAACTTCCTTTATATGATGTTCGGCGTACCTTGCGAAGAGTACAAGGTGAACCCTGTACTGGCGAAGGCCATGGACAAGATCTTTATCCTGCACGCAGACCACGAGCAAAACGCGTCTACATCAACAGTACGCCTTGCAGGCTCTTCCGGCGCCAACCCGTTTGCCTGTATCGCTGCCGGTATCGCCGCACTCTGGGGCCCTGCTCACGGTGGCGCCAACGAAGCGGTGCTCAACATGCTGGACGAGATCGGCGATGTGTCCAACGTAGATCAATACGTTGCCAAGGCCAAAGACAAGAACGATCCGTTCCGTCTGATGGGTTTTGGTCACCGGGTTTATAAAAACTATGACCCGCGTGCCACCGTAATGCGCGACACCTGCCACCAGGTACTGAACGAGCTGGGTATTAACGATCCTCAGCTGGAACTGGCCATGAAGCTCGAAGAAATCGCCCGTTCCGACGACTACTTTGTTTCCAAGAACTTGTACCCGAACGTGGACTTCTACTCTGGTATCATTCTGAAAGCCATCGGCATTCCCACCAGCATGTTCACTGTGATCTTTGCACTGGCACGGACAGTAGGCTGGGTAGCTCACTGGCACGAAATGATCAGCAACCCTTACCGCATCGGTCGCCCCCGTCAGCTTTACACTGGCGAACCCAAGCGCGACTGGAAATCGGTAGAAGAACGTTAATCATTAACCCGTTCGCAAAACGCCGCCACTTACTGGCGGCGTTTTTGTTTCTGGGGTATAAATTCAGAGAACACAGGGGGCACAATGAAAGTCGCATTTATTGGATTAGGTGTAATGGGTTATCCAATGGCCGGCCATTTGATGAAAGCCGGGCATGAAGTAACCGTTTATAATCGGACAACGGCCAAAGCCCGGCAATGGGTGGAGCAATTTGGCGGCCAACTGGCGGAATCTCCTGCCCTGGCCGCCAGCGAATGCGATATTGTGTTTATGTGTGTTGGGAATGATCAGGATCTGATGGAAGTGGCCGCTGGGGACAACGGAGCGCTGAGCGGTATGGCTCCCGGCGGCATTCTGGTAGATCACACCACGGCCTCTGCGGAAGCTGCGCGGATTCTGAGCGAGCGATGCGATGAGAAAGGCTGCCACTTTATTGATGCACCGGTTTCCGGCGGCCAGCAAGGGGCCGAGAACGGGCAGCTTACCATTATGTGCGGAGGTGAGGACGAAGCTTTTGCGAAAGCCCGCGAGGTGATGGATTGCTATGCCAAGCAGATCAGCTTGATGGGCCCTGCCGGTAACGGGCAGCTTACCAAAATGGTGAATCAGATTACCATTTGTGGGTTGATTCAGAGCCTGGCTGAAGGGTTAAATTTTGCTGAAAGAGCCGGATTGGATCCTCATAAAGTGATTGAGGTGATATCTAAGGGCGCTGCCCAGTCCTGGCAGATGGAAAACCGGCACAAAACCATGATTGCCGGAGAGTATGAGCATGGCTTTGCGGTAGACTGGATGCGAAAGGATCTGAAGATCTGCCTTGAAGAGGCCGATCGGAATGGGAGTTCACTGCCGATTGCTGCGCTGATTGATCAGTTTTATGGGGATGTGCAGCGTATGGGTGGGGGGCGGTTTGATACGTCTAGTTTGTTGAAGAGGCTTAAATCGCTATAAAAAAAGAGGTTGCATTAACAATATCCTCCAAATGCGCACAGGTTGACGCTTGTAATGGTGGCACGGGATTGCATAATCATCGATGATTCGGCGGTGATCCATACTCCTGGGCGGTTTCGGGCGCGATTAAACGGATCGTCCACAAAAGTGCCTGGAACCAAGTCCTCCATGTTTGTTGGAGAATCCTCACCAACAAAAAATCCATTGATAAACGGAACCCCTGTATCCACAAGGTATCTAACACTAATCGTCATAATGTTCGCATCCTGAATATTAGTGCCCGATGAACCTCCCGTTACAGTTGGATCCTGAGCCAGTAGATTCGCATTAGGTATATAACAACCACTTTGAGGATAAGTGCAAGGACTCCCTGGAGCCGTCTCTCCCCAATCATCAAATTCCGGCGTCGCGGGCCTTATAATCTGAATTTCAACCTTGGCCAGTTCTGTCGCAGGCAGATCATTACCGTCACAGGAAACACCCACAGGAAGAGGGTCGAAAGCCGCCATCCGGCATCTGATTGTCATTTTGATCTCACACAGCCCATCACAAGTGTCTGGGTCCGCATCATCGGGCAAGCTTGCCATTTCCGTTGAGGCCGCTTGTCGAGCACCCATAAAAGACGCATATTCCAGATTGGTCTTTGCCTGATAGATCAGGCCTAAATGCACAATACCCATACCGATCAACATCATTACAGGAAACACGATAATCGTCTCTGCCATTGCCGCGCCTGTCACGTATAATCTTTTCGAGAGGTTATGTGCTTTCATTGCTCTTTACCTGGCTCAGGAGAACACTAGAATAACGGTTTTGTCATCTCTGCCGCCACGCCGCTCACTCTCCTCGACCAGCGCTATAGCCTTATCGGACATGGATAATGTCCGGTTACCCATAATCCTTTTAATTAAATCATTCGGCAACTGATCAGAAATACCATCCGATGAGAGTAGTAGCATATCTTCTTCAACCCAGTCCCATTCACTGATATCAGGCAAGACTTTGGTGCCCAGCCCAATGGCCCTGGTTACGAGATTCTTGGTTCCATTCCCTCGTTGGACTGCTTTAATATGGTCTTTAGTCAACTGATCCAGAACACCGCCTCTGAACCTGTAAATTCTGCTGTCGCCAATACTATAACAGAACAACTTGCTTTCGATCTTCCAGGCCAATACCAAGGTACTGGCCATGCCTTTTCCAATCGCCTTGTCAAGGGACTTCGCGTATACTGCGCTGTTCGCCTTTTCTATTGCGCGATCAATTGATTGAAGAGTAATTTCGCTAGCACGAAGCTCCTCATAAAGCGTGTCAACAACCTCTCTGGAGGCTTTTCCTCCCTGCGGGTTACCACCAACACCATCAGCAACAGCAAATACTCCTATACTGCTCAGAACCAAAGAGGCGTCCTCGTTGCTGTCTGACTTCTCCCCTTTGCGGCTTAACGACACCGCCTTTAACATTTCAGTTGTTCTCAATCAGATTAACAAGCTTATCCAAATTCGTATTCTGTTGGCTCAATTGCGCCTGATCCTGGCCGCCTTCGGCAAATTCTGACAGATCGGCAAGCAACCGACTGACTCGGGAAATATCTACTCCCTCAGGTGCAGTCGCCGCAAAAAATTTCATATGCTCTTCGGCACGCATCAGGAAAATAGTCCCCAGATTATAATGCGCCTTGGAATTTTTGGGATTCACTGAAATTGAGGCCGCGAAATAGTTCGCAGACTGCGTTAAGTCTTTTTGAAGAAAATAGATATTGCCAAGGCGGTAAAGCGCCTGTTCTTCGCTCGGAGAAATCTCTAAGACCTGCTTGAAAGCTTCCTGAGCCGCAACAAGATCACCGGCTCGATAGAGCTTCTCCCCCTTTATCAGCAACTGTTCAGTTTTCAACTCTTGAACCAGCTCCTGATCACCAAAATTTAGTGCCTGGCAGCCGCATAACGAAACCGAAAGCAAAAGCAACACAAATGTCCTTGGCATCTAGGCTCCCCAACGCTCATACCATGCCAGTTTAGAGCTCGCCTTAGTGTGGTACTCACTACCAGGCGGCACCAGATCAATCACTTCTTGCCAAAGCTGCTTGGCTTGATTGGAATTCACATATTCCAGCCTCAAGGCCTTACGATAAAGCTGCTTAGCTCTGGCATCTGCATTTTCAATGGCAATTTTTGCAGCGACACTTTCACCAATAGACAGGGCTTTTTCCCAAAGTCGATAGGCTTCATGATTCTTACCTTCCTTGGAAGCTTCAGTACCACGATCTACGTATTCCTCAATTACCCGTACCGCCACCTGATCAGCGTAAACAGACCTTTGACGACCATTGAAAAAGGCCTTTTCCCTTTCCATGAATCGACCCCAGTGCTCAAAGGCAAGATCTTTGTTACCGGACACGTGGGCTTTCGAACCCCGGACATAATCATTGTAAAGACGGGCCAATTCTTCATGCTTTGATTTAACCTGGGCACGTACCGCAGTTGATACCCTTGAATTGTTTTCGTAACGATTCATGTCACCAAACAGACTATCTGCCTCACCAGCGAGATAGCGCTCCTCTGCTTTTGCCACAAGACGCTTGGCGCTGGTGGTATCAGCGGAAACCTCCGGCGGCTTGGGTTTTGGCTTGGGCTCAGGTGCAGCAGCCGTTTTGGGCTCCACAGACGCAGGTGTGGACGTAACAGATTTCACCTGGGACTCAGGCGTTTTTGGAGATGATAAGGATTTGGCCGGAGCCATGGACAAACTGGGTGGTGGCGCAACGGAAGGCTTTTTCGCGATCGGCTGCTCCGATACTGTCGATTGAGTCGCCGCCGAAGCTTGAACCTGTGCAGCCGCGGGTGCAGTGGCTGTCGCTTTCTGCTGAGGCGCAGCAGCCACGACCGCCCTGGATGCTAGCTGCTGCTGCTGGCTGGAACTGTAGTAGTAAAAACCACCACCTGCCAGAACAACCCCAATCACCAGGGTGCTGACGGTTGTAAGAAGCTTTTTGGAAGTACTTTTACCAAAGGGATCATCTGCCGAACTTACAACCTGGGGCTCGGGTTTCTTTTTCGCTTTTTTCTTTTTCTTCTGATCTTCTTCTCGGCCGCTGGTAAAGTTCAGAGAGACTTCTCCAAGCTTTATCACATCGTCTTCTTCAAGGATAACCCGATTAACCTTATATCCATTGACCTTGATGCCATTCAGGCTTTGCAGGTCACTGATCACAAAGCGACCGGATTGAAATATAATCTCAGCGTGCTTTCTTGAAACACCTTTGCCAGTCAGTACAAAATCGCATTCAGTTCCTCGACCTAGTACATAAGGAAAAGCCGTAATGGGGTGTCGGTCGCCAGCATCATCGATCAACGCTGCATTACCGGTATCATCCTCGGAATCGACGTACACTTCCGTTTTTTCGTTATCCCAGCTTTCCAGTGCATCATTCGCACTGAAATTCTCGGGTCCATCCAGTCGGTGCTTGCTGAGATCAACAACCGGGGTTGACTCAACCACGAATTCGTCAGGCTTGTTACTCATGGGATTTCCTCACCCTAACCTAATTAGCTCAGGGTACACGCTGTTTTTGTTATTATTCAATTCAAACAAATTTGAGAACTTGTTCCAAGTTTATTCCTGTACGCTTTGCGTTACCGCTTGCTAACTCCAGTACTGCCTGTGTTCCTTTCGGCGCAATGCAAAAACGGAAAGGCCTAATATTTTCACGAATCCCCAACACTACACCTTCGCCACTTAAGAAAACTGCGTCTATGGAGAATCGCATACCCACCGTGTGAATACTTGCACATGGTATCAACACAAGCCCCTCACTATCATTGAGATGACTTCTGTTTAATAGGCCAATCAGCCGTTTGAGCCAGGAGTCTGCCATAAATACCTGTAGATTCAGTGACACACCAACACAGTACACATTCCTTATCGCCATAACCAGTGGCTTCAGCTCAAGAGTAATTTCATCATAGTAGCGGGCAAAGCACCAATTTCAGCCAGTTTCACCACCATAACGAATGCCATCAACATAAAAATGATTGGAAATAGAAATGCCATCATCGGTATTAGCATACGTACCGGCGCCTTATTAGCCACCTCTTCAGCCGTATTGAAACGCTCTGTGCGCCGCTGCTCCGCCTGAGCGGTTAACACGCTGACAATTTCACCACCGGTTTCCTCTGCCTGATTCATGGCACCCACAAAATTCCGAATAGTTGACACATGCATTCGGTCAGCCAAATCACTAAGTGCTTCTCGCCTGGATTTTCCAGCCCGGATTTCCCTAAGTAGCTTGGCAAACTCCTCCCTGACCGGCCCGTGAGGCAGACTTGATATAGCTTGGGCTAGGGAGGATGAGTAGTTCAAACCAGCGCGCATTGATAACACCAGCAAATCAAGGAGAAACGGGAAATCCTTTGACACCAACCGGCGTCGTGTCCCGACACGATCCGACAACCAAATATCGGGATAGAAAAAGCCAAGCGCTACTATGGCACCCAGAATTATCATAGCTTCTGGCCCAAGAGACTGATCAATGTTGTATACGCCAAACACTGCTCCTATAGCAATGATTAGGCATACAAGCTTTAAGGTTACGAACTCTTCCGGCATGATGGCATAACTCAAACCACCGGCACTTAATCGCTTGCGTAATGATTGATAATAAACATCACCCAGCAATGAACGGACATCATTGGAAAATAACAAAATTAATGGCTTAAAGACGCTAAACAACATAGGGGGGGTATCGCGCCACTCTTCCAGTTGTTTCGCTCGCGGCCGGTTGGTAATAATCAGTTTCAGCAGTGCATAGACACCGAGCCCAATACCCAGACCTAACAGAATAGGCGCCACATAGCCCGGAACATCCAGAGACAAAATGGTTTCCTTGATATACTCAAACATCGACGGTAACCACCTTCTTAATAAATATGGAACCCAACACAGCCATGGTCACCATTGCACCTATCCAGATATGCCCTAGAGTACTGGTAAATAAAAGCTCCATAGCTTCAGGCTCAAGCTTGTAAAAGACGAACCCCATAAAAACGGGAAACGCAGTCGCCAGACGACCCTGGGCTTTTCCCATAGAAGTAAGCGCCCGAATCTTACCCTCCACTTTTGATTTTTCTCGTAGTGTCTTGGCAAGTATTTCCAGCGTATCTGCCAAGTTACCACCTACAGCACGGGAAATCTTTATGGCGGAATTCATAAGCACCACATCAGAACGGCCAATACGCTCAGCCAGTTCATCTAATGAATCATTTAGATCATTACCTACCCGATACTCCACCAGAATCTGAGCAAATTCTTGCGCGATCGGATCTGGTTGGTTTTTCACCACCTGTTGAAAGGCCTTGACTAAATTCAGCCCCGAACGCATTGATGAGGAAAGAGCCAAGAGCGTATCCGGCATTTGCTCCACAAACTTGTCGGAGCGCTTCATTTTCATATATTTCAGAATTACCGGCGGGGCAAACAGGATTACACCAACAACAGAAGCGGCAATAACAATATTGAAAACCAAAAATGTTAATGGCCCCAAAACACTGGCCACTATTAAGGTGATTGTAAAAACCTGACCGGGCTCCATCAATATAACAACATCACGTAAGCCCTTATCTACCTGGGTAAAAAAGTTGCGTCGATAGAGCCTGAATATCTCTCCACCCACTCTCTGCACCAGAAACCCAACAAACACTGTAAACAACACAATAGTGAAAAAAATCAACAGAGGAGCGTGGGCTCGCATAAACGCAATCACCGGCGTCCAAAACTCACTGAAAGCTTGAAAATCTAATTCCACGCTTCACTCACTCCAGGTATTTCCATCTCTACTTCCCTGAAGATTGAGGTGTCTAGATTGACCCCCTGACCGATGCTGTCCCGGTAAAATCTCGGCACATGACCTGTCGCCCGGTATTCACCGATAATACGACCGTTCTCATCGTTGCCCATCTTCACAAACTCGAAAATAGGTTGCAAAACTATTTTATCGCCCTCAATACCTATCACTTCCATTATGTGAGTGATCTTTCTTGTTCCATCTGCAAGGCGGCTTTGTTGCACCAAAACATCCACCGCTGAAGAAATTTGCTCCCGAATCGCCTTCGAAGGAAGCTCAACCCCCGCCATCATCACCATGACTTCAAGTCGGCTAAGGAAATCCGCGGGAGAATTAGCGTGTCCGGTAGTCAGTGATCCATCATGCCCTGTGTTCATGGCCTGAAGCATATCCAGCGCCTCACCGCCACGACACTCGCCCACCACTATACGGTCGGGCCGCATTCGTAACGCGTTAATCACGAGATCTCGTATACTTACCCGTCCTTTACCTTCCGCGTTCGCCGGACGACTTTCCAGAGCTACAACATGTGGCTGATTTAGACGTAACTCCGCCGCGTCTTCTATTGTTACAATGCGTTCTTCAGGGGATATAAAGTTGGACAGTATATTCAGCAATGTGGTTTTACCAGACCCCGTACCACCTGAAATCACCACATTTTGTTTAAGCTGCACTGCCACCTTTAAAAACAAGGCCATATCACGATTAATAGAGCCATATTTGATAAGATCATTAATATAAAGTTGTTGTTTGGCAAATTTCCGAATGGTAATTGTAGGGCCGTTCAATGCCAGTGGAGGGATTATCGCATTAACACGGGAACCATCTGGGAGACGGGCATCCACCATTGGTGAACTCTCATCAATACGCCGTCCCAATGGAGACACAACACGGTCAATAATTGCCAACAGCGATTGGCTACCGGTGAATCGGTTCTCGGCAAGCTCCAACCTGCCATTACGCTCTACATAAATCTGGTCCGGGCCGTTAACCATGATCTCCGTAACATCAGGATCATCGAGAAGCGGTTCCAGTGCTCCCAATCCAATTGCTTCCGCCACCACCTGTCGTTCAAGCTCTTCCCGAGTAATTTCATCAGGAATTTTGGAGATACGGTCACGAATGATCTCCCGGGTAGCAATCTTAGCTTCACTACGAAGCTCATCCAAAGACATTTCTTCCAGATTATTGCGCTTTCGCAGATCCAGATACTCCAGTATCAACGAATGGATTTTTCGCTTGGTACTGACTAACTCCTCGCTTTCCTGGACCGTTCTGGAACGCACCATAGTGCGATCTTCGTTCCGAAATTCGTCATCCTGCTGTTCCACTTGCACACCTGGCGTTCTTATAATTGCAAGCCTCAATTCGCCAAATGTCAGCTCCATCCCTTCGCACAGGATTAAAGCCTCCTCAACACGTTCACCGTCTCGCCAAGTGCCATTGGTACTACCCTTATCCGTGAATACAGCTGAATCTTCATCAACAATAATAGAGCCATGCGTTCGAGACACCAGCGGATCGTTGAGTATTACATCGCAAGCATCCCCCTTACCCAAGGTGTATTCACCCGACTCCAAACGGAAATTGGTCCGATTCTGGTTCTGGTCGACAATATCAAACTCTAACATTTTGATCTAACCATTAATCGTACAGACTCCAGCTCTGCGCTTCCTCGCCAGCCTGTCGACTGAGATCTCTCGAATACTGCAGCAGATCGCGATTTTTCTGGCTATCCGGGTCCACCAGATACGGCGTTACAAATACCACCAATTCGGTGGTTCTTTCTACGAAGTTTCTTGATTTAAACAGTTCACCAAGAATAGGGATAGCACTAAGCCCCGGTACTTTGCTGAGAGCCTTGGAATCATCCGCCTGCAACATACCGGAGATCACCATCGTCTGACCATTCTGGACATTCATTTCCATTTTGGTTCTACGGGTAGTAAAACCCGGAATATCTTGGACCTGAACACTGGGATCGATCGCGCTAACCTCCACCTCAATCTCAGTAGCAATAAATCCATCAGGGTCAGTAATCGGTTGCATTTTTAGAATGACACCGACCTGTTTGAAAGTAACAGACAAAGAACCATCGTTATCTCTGATTGGTATGGGTATCTCACCTCCGGCTAAAAATTCTGCTTTTGAGCCGCTTCTGGTCACCAGCTTTGGTTGCGCTAATACTCGGGCAACACCTTCCTCCTGCAATAGCTCAATTGCAGAAGTTACATTTGATGCAATTCCAAAGCTCGAAGAATCTTTATCGAAATCAATAAAATTAGAGAAAGAACCACTCAACGAGTATCCGGGGCCAGCAAAATCCTCAGTATTCCAGCGAACCCCTAAATCCTTCAGATCGCTCCGCCGCACCTCAACCACTTGCACATCCATCATTACCATCGCCTGCAGACTAACAGTGGGTTTAATTATATTAAAAACTACTGTTCCACTCTGGATCTCTTTTTGCAGCTTCTTCTTCATATCTTCAAGAATAACCAAATCCTGCTCTCGTAATACCCGCCCCTCAATAAACACGATACCGTTCTCCTCTCTCGCGTTAACGCCCTCTACGTCAGCCAGAACAATATTAGCGATTTCTAAAACCTGCACCCAAGAATTATCAACCACCCTCAACAAATAACGAGTTTGTTTACCAAGATCTGTCCATACCCGAAGGTCGGTCACCCCAGCTTTCAAGCCTGTCAGCAAAATCTCATCAGGCCCCGTTGCTTGAGCATTAGCGATATCCGGGTGGCCTATCGATACCCGCATAACTCCAGGGTAATTCATCAACCGGGTTTGCCCCTGTACAACAGAGACTGTTCTTTCGTATCGGTCTGACGCGCTAGCACCGGTGATCGAAAAAGCAAACAAGCATATGGAAATATTAAGAATGAGTATCCGCGTTGCGGACAGACTAAACCGCATGTTTTGATCCTTTTATTCTTGTAAAAAATAGGATTACTATTGAGGAAAGAAACCGAACTAACTAGGAGCGCGTTCCACCCTTTATGAGTTCGAACCCCCAACTGGTGGCACGCTGAGGCTCGGGGGCATTATCTTGAGGAATATCAACCAAATTGTCGATCGTCACATAATCACTAAATCCAGACTCATCATCCTTGGTGCCACGCAGCAAAACTGAAATGTCTCCTACTGTTTGAGCATGGATAATCTTGGTCGCATAAAGTGGAGTCACTCCAAGAGTTATTTCAGAATATTTCTTCTGATTCCGTTCCTTTATCCCATCATCTATATCCTTACCCGCCGCCAATACTCTAATGTTTTCTACCAGCGGTACGGTCCTGTCTCTATCCCCATCTTTCAATGTAATGTAAAGGTCTACACTATCACCAGGGTTCAGGAAACCAGAAATAGTGTCAAGTGTATCAACAGGGATCGTTATCGCTCTCTCGCCTTTCTGAAGCATTCCAGCGAGCCCCTCAATTTTGACGCTAGTTACGTGCATCGGCAGAATAGGCTCTCCCGCTTTGATTGCATGAACAAGTGGCCTTCCATTCAATTTGCTTCCGAAAGCGCTGGGAGAAACAGCATCCCTATGAACATACGCCGCAGGAATGTTTCTTATCTGAGCGCTTTGCGATGATACTATTTCACCAACCCCCATATCGCGCCCAGCAACAACAACAGGGATAGCCTGCCTTTCTTGATCGAATGAACTCTGATACTCAGTGACTTCTGTGGTGATATAATCTTGGGTAAGGAACCATCCGGCCCCGCCAGCAAGCAAGGCTCCAACCAAAAGGAATATTGTGATTTTGTTATTGTTTTTCATACTACGCGGCCTCTCAAGGCTGATAAATACTTTCTATGAAATCTTCTTGTTTCCTGTGCAGGGCCTGCACCAACCCGGGTGTGGCAATAGCTCCGGAGTGATATTCATCAAGATATTCTCCGGTGCCAACATGTTCGCTGTCGGTTTCCCATAAACCTCCGGAACCATCATTCCCGACACTACCACCAACAAATCCGTACCATACGATGATCATCAGAAACACCGCCGCTACCATATATTCGGTTAACGCCTGGCCCTCTAAAGACTTTTTAGATGGTACGCTTCTCGTTAGCACTGTATCCACACTCGCACACAAAACGTCTACTTAATCCAATGTATCAAAATATGACTGCGGTTTCTGTCAATTCCGGTTAATTTTTTTATAGTGATTTGTAACAACTCAGAGCTACGCTGATAATGCTGAACCAGTGAGTTCTCACTATCACCCGTCTGGTACACCAGCTTCCAACCCTGAAAATCCATCTGATTCTCATAATAACTTCTATTAAAATCAAGCCTTTTGTGACTTTCTATAGTTAGGGTTTCGGTGCGCCGGCCATCATCCAGGCTTTCAACTTTAGAGGCAATTTTTGCCCCCGGCGGCACCGGGAGTTTGGACTTCTTGTCTGACCGCCTCTTTCCCGGGATTCAGACACAACGATCTTGCCTTTAATGAAACCATTTTCCAAGCGGAACTGCACTGTGGTGTAGTAGCCGCGGAGATCCTGGCTAAGAATGGTGTAAATTCCGAAATCTTTTTCAGAGGTCTGACCATGCCCTTCCATCCGCCAGTAGTTGCGGTAAAAGGATTTAACTTGATCCGCAGTTCCTGCGAATTCAAACATCTTGATCGACATCGGTAGGCCATTGTAGGCCATGTTTTTGGACACCCAGTACCAACTAGCACCACCCGGAGCCGGAACTTCAGGCAAATCGGAATCTAGCGGATCTAATCCCAAGCCGAAAGCATGCACTGAAAAGAAAAAACTGATAAAAGCCAAAGCGCCACAATGGCCTCTGACTGTCACTGATTTCAGTAATACCAGCAACACAACGTTACAGATCAGTCGGCAATAACGTATCCTGAGCATCTGAGGTGGTATCAAAGCCACCCTCACCCCTAACCAGATCCACTTCATCAAACCCGAGAAAATCGAGAGCAGGATAGGTGGTTCTATCACCTTCAAAATACCCGAGCGCCTGACGCTCTCCCGTTAAGTCATCCTGCCCTGACCCGTCAAAGGCCACGTGGCTTGTTGCTACTGTAAAATCACTGGAAGAGCCCGGCATCCAACCGCCAGCAACAAGAGCTGAATGGCTTGAGGTATTGAACTGGTTTCTTCCAGCTATCGAATCGTTTGGAAGCGAATCTGGATCATCATAATCTACTCGCCTGTAGCTAGAAAACCTAACCGTCTTAAGCAGAGAATAGTCAGAATTGATGGCGATACTGATTTCGGGCGACTGCATAGCAATATTACTATTAAGCGCAGATCGTAAAGTTTGAACCAAGCGCGTATTTTCATTTACCATACCAACACCCGCAATGGTTCCAGGGGATGGTGTGCGCACGGACACAGGCTGCCCACCGTTGATTGTACGATCAACAATAGATGGTAAACTGGCAGTATTCAGCTCCTTGCCTGGACCAAAATCGGTATAGTTCTTCTCTAGGTAGATCTTACGTACATTGTCGGCAATTCTCTCCTCAATATAGCTGCTGTCAACGCCAAACTCGGAGCTCTCGGCATAAACAGTGCGCTCCCACGCAGCTAAACGACCGGCTTCAACAGTTTCCGTATTCAGGCTTAAGAGGTTCGAGAAAGAAGCAAGCACGAGCAACAACGGTACCAGCACAGCCATGGTAACTATAAACTCTGAAACTGACTGACCCTCTTGACGCTTAACACCAATGTTGTTCAATTTACACCTCTTCTTATAGGCACCCAGAGCAAAAGAACACTGACTATAACGCCAGACGCGCCTGCCAATAGGGATTAAACAGATTTGCCGCTCCTGCACCACTGCCAGACGGGGTTCTATAGAATACTTCAGCAGCCCCCACCGCAGTCATAGATCCCTCTTTCTCACAAGGGTTTCCAAAACGCGCCTGGTCATTAACAAAACCAGGAATTTCGCTACCCGAATCATCTAAACCGATAGTGTCATTACAACGACCGCTTTGCGTTAACACAGCGGTAACAGCAGCGATACCTCCAGAAAACGGATTTATTCTTGGGTAGCTCTGAATCATCTGATGCCCGGCAGAAGCGTCCTGCGCCAGATCGTCGCAATCAATGTCGACACACATACCGGAATCTCGCATCATTTTTAGCCTTATAGTATCGATCTGACCGGCTTGAGCCATCATATATGAGTTATTCTCCGGATCAGATTCACCTTCCATATTAAACATGAAGCCCAGCAAAGAGCGCACATTGATACTGTCGCTTTGTGCAACCCAGTTATACTGATCGTTTGCAGCATCCCATTCAACTGTTGTGGCCCCGCGACGCTCGGCATCCCAACCAAGCCCCCATTTATAATCCATGTTCCGGTTGGTAATCCATTCCGAGGATTTTGCGGCCTGAGAGGATATACCCAACAACTCCAGCATAATACCTGCATCTTTTACCGGGCTGTTTCTTCCTCCCGGAGTATTTGGGGAAGCATTTCCATTACTATTGGCGATCGCCTGACAGTAGCCGAACAAAGGATTCTGGTTGCCGTTGCCGTTGCCGTTGCCGTTGCCGTTGCCGTTGCCGTTGCCGTTGCCGTTGCCGTTGCCGTTGCCACCAAGACCACCATCCCCCGGCTGAGCTGGCGTTGCAAAATAAATTAACTGACATAACTGGGCGCGGTATCCAAGCACATCATTGGCTCTATCAGCAACTGCTGGGTCAGGACTATTCGAAAGCGCATCAAGACCCTCTTGTGAATTTAATGAAATCGTGATGCTAGGACGGGAAATATACTGCTGAGCTACTGCTGACATGGCATTTTCGACAATTGGTTGCTGACCGTTAATACCCAAAAGAGCATCGTATTCGGTTTTGATAAACTCGGAATATGCAGCATTATTAGCACTAACACCAAGAACATAGACCCCGGTTACAGCCCTTACGCGATCCTGCACCCAAGAAGCCGCATCTTCAGCATCAACGCCAACAAAGGCCCCGACATAATTGAACGCGGTAATAATAGCTGTACCAATAACGCCACCCATTCCGGCGAATGCACTGGTGACAGTCTCAACTTCAGCTTGGTAGCTCACCATATGCCCGATCGCAACCTCATTCGCAACCATGACACGGTTAGTATGCGCCATAAAATTTAACTGACGGGCAGCAATTTGGGCACCAGAGTATGCCGCAGCATCAGCGGCGTTCACCAAATTGATTTTTTCGTTAACAGCTCTGCTTGAATTAAAAACCAGGAAAAAGATTATTGCACTCGCAGCAAGCAGCGCCATCCCGGCAATGAGCGCTTGACCTCGTTCGTTATTATGTCGAAACATAGTAGCCACAGACGCTAATTTGAAGTGAAGAAGGTAGGCAAAAAGGAGGCCAGCCTATAGCAGGCCTCCTTGAATTAAAGTTACTCAGTAATTGCAGTTCTTGAAGCTGTACCAGACGTACCGTTTTTAAGAGTTTCAGTGTTACCACCAAAATTCTCCAAACTAACGGCCACACCAGCCTCTGCCACTGCCGTGTCGCCATAGTCCTCTGCTGCACGGTTTAGGTCATCTGAATCACTCTGAGCACCACCACCGATTTCATTCGCCATGGCAGCCACCTGGTTACGCGCAGCGCCACCGAACAGACCCATAACAGCGATACCGGCAACAGCGATCAGAGCTACGATGATCAGATATTCGGACATGCCTTGTCCGCGTACATTTTTCTTGGCACGTGTTCTTGCAATGGTTTGAGAAAGTTTCATGTAGAAAGCCCTTATAATTTATTAATGTTTGTTTTGTCTTTTTATTTGGGAATTCAGCAAGTTGCCGAATGCCCGAATAGATATCACGTCTCGCACGTTGTTTTCAACCTCTTAGTGACGAATGGTCGTTTGCACCGAACATCGCCCTTCAGAAGTAGACGTATACCCTAGGTCGATATACTTTCATATTTGCGATTTAAGTCAATAGGACCAAACGGCTCATAATTGGGCGCCCAAAGGTGTTACAGTCCAGAGACATATGCCATTTGGCATAACCAAGGGGTGCGTAAGGCACGAAAAATCAACAACCTAGAGAGCCTGTGATTGCACCAGAATGGCTGCCGTGTACAATAAGCGGGACTTTCGTGTTAACAATAATTAACAAAAGCAAAACGATGTTTTCGGTCGAGAAGCCCCATAGTTGCCCTGCCTGAGTTTACAGCGAAAAACCGCAAATTTTTCTGCGTGATAATTGGGTGAAACCGGAAAAAGAAAATATAATTAGATTTATAAATCACCAACTTATTTGACAGTGCTCAACCAAACGGGGACGTAATCAGAGGCATGAAGCTATCCAAGTTGTTTCGCTGGCGTAAGACTGCTCAACCCAAAGAGGGAGCGGCGGCCGAGCAAGCGCCCAAACCCAAAGCGAAACCACAGGCAGGCTCCCGCGTCGCCGCCAAACGCCCGGCCCAAGGGGCGTCTCCGGAACAGCGCCAGCGCAAGGTGGACAAGCCAGGGGCCTTCAATGCCAAGATAGGAAGCAATGAGTACCGCCTGGAGCCCTTTACCGAAGGGGGTATCTGCGTGGTGATGAAAGGTATTCCCAAATCCCCAGGCAACCCCAGGCTGGCCATTAAGCTGGTCAGGGAGCAATGGCTTAATCATGCGGCCGTTCGGCGGCAGTTTTCCAATGAAAGTCAGATCGTTCGGGAGCTTCAACACCCTTTCCTGCCCAAATACCGGGCCCGCGGCCTGATTGAGGGTAAGGCTTTCTATGCCTATGAATTTATTGACGGGGTGCCCCTGATCAACCTTTCCCAGGACAAGTCCCGGTTTCCCCCGGATCTGGTAAAGGAGATTTCCCGGGATATCGTCTGCCAGTTACTGGTTCAGCTGGACCATATTCATGGCGGCCTGAAGCCGGTGGCGCACGGGGATATCAGCTCGGAAAACATTCTCATTAACAACCGCCAGCAGATCTATCTGGTGGACTTCGGTTGCGCTCACTTCATCAAACAGGCGCACAAGGAAAGCTACCAGTGGCTGGCGAAGCCCTCGTTTATCTCTCCGGAGCAAGCCCGGGGCGACGCCTGGGACAACCGCAGCGACCTGTATCAGGTCGGCATTCTCTATTATGAATTGCTGATGAATCGCCGCTGGAATGTGGGGCGCACCAAGCGGGACAAGGTGCTGTTTGCCGCCTCGAACGACCGCCAGGAAGACGATTTTCTGAAAGATGTGGTGGATGCGGAAACATCCGCTGTGATTGCGAAGTTGCTGGATCCGAGCCCACGCAACCGTTTTCAGAGTGCAAGGGAAGTGCTGACGGCACTGGGGAAATAGCTCCCCCCCCTACTCTATCCGAACGCCCTGATCAAACCGGCACTGAATGGTTTGCCCACCTGTGCTGCAGCTGCCACGGCCGTGCAACTGGTTGTTGTTAAAGCCACCCACGTATTTACTGCCATCCGGCCATTCAAAGGTGCCACGTCCTTCCTGCATGCCATCCTTGAAATCGCCGATATAACGCTCACCACTGGGCCATTCCAGGCTGCCTTTGCCGCTACGTTTGCCATCCTTGAACTGACCATCGTAAACACGACCATCTGCAAAACGGAATATCCCGCGGCCATGCATAACGCCCGATACGAAGCTGCCCTCGTATACATCGCCATTAGGCCAGCGCATAATGCCTTCGCCATTGGGGGCGTCGTTACGGAACTCACCTTTGTAGACTTCGCCGCTGGCCCATTCGAGTTGCCCCTTGCCGGATTTCATATCGTCGGCAAAATCGCCCTCATAGACGGAGCCGTCAGCATAGGTTGCCACGCCCTTACCTTCCTGAACGCCATCTACGAAACTACCTTCGTAGACCTCGCCGTCCGGATGAACCATCTTGCCCTGGCCGGTGCGGGCATCATTAACAAATCGCCCTGAGTACTTACGTCCGTCAGGCCATTCATAGGTACCAAACCCATTCTTCTTGTCGTTGGCAAACTCGCCTATATATATGCGGCCATCAGCCCAACGGTAAGTGCCCTTGCCGCTTTTCCTGCCATTCTGGAAGCTTCCCTGATACGTACTGCCGGAAGGCCACTGATAGGTGCCCTGGCCATGGTATTTACCATCCGCCCATGCACCCTCGTAGACTCGGCCTTTGGTATCCACAAAGCGGCCCTGGCCGTGCATGACATCGTCTTTCCACTCGCCCTCGTAACGGTCACCGTTGGGCCATACGTACACACCAAAGCCATGCTTTTTGTTGTTGACCAGATCGCCCGCGTATTTGGCACCATCATCCAGCTGGGTAAAATCTGTGGGTAGCTCACGCTGGGGCTGGCTGGCCGTTTGGGCCTGCTGCTGCGCGCCGCTCTGTGTGTCCTGCTCTTCAGAAGGGCTGCACCCGGCCAGACTGAGGCCGAGAGCGATGAATCCAGTGGCTATAACTGTTTTTGACTGCACTTACCAATCACCCAAAATAATTAAATCAGCTAAATCAAACATAGCCGCAAAATGGCGGCCGGACAAACAAGGTTAGGTTTCAACCGTTCCTGAGCCCTTACCCATTTTGAAATCTTCATTGCCATCGTCCCAGCCGGCCTCCCAGCTGGCTACCAGCACTTCCAGATCAAAGGGTGCCTCCCTCTCTTTCTTGCCGCTCAGGCCGTCTTTGTAGCCCATCTCGTAGGCCTCATCCAGGCCCACATGCCACTGCAGCTTGTCGGAGTCATCGCTGGTGCCCTGATCAAAGGTACGATCCACAGCCTGCGCTACGGATGCCTGCTGATCCGCTTTACCTGAAAGCTGATCCATCAACTTGCGGATACCCACCTCAAAATCGTGCAGCACATAATAGGCTGCAGGCACCAGAATCAGGCTCACCAGAGTGGCGAACATCACACCGAAGGCCAGGGAAATCGCCATGGGAATCAGGAATTGCGCCTGAAGGCTCTGCTCATACATCAGTGGCGTCAGGCCGGCGAAAGTAGTCATGGATGTCAGTATGATTGGCCGGAAACGGGCTGCCCCCGCCTCGCGAATAGACTGCATCAGATCCATGCCTTTTTCCCGGCTGCGGTTAACGTAATCCACCAATACCAGGTTGTCGTTCACTACCACCCCGCTCACGGCGATCATGCCAACCAGTGACCAGAGCGTAATATCCTTACCCATCAGCATATGCCCGAGCACGGCACCGATGATGCCAAACGGAATGGCGAACATCACCATCAATGGCTGCAGATAGGATCGGAACAGCGTCGCCATCATCACATACATGCCCAGCAACGCAAACAGGTATGCCTTGGACATGAAATCCAGCATTTCCGCCTTGTCTTTCTGGGCGCCCTGTATGGCCCAGCTCATACCGGGATACAGGTCCGGCAGTCGGTCCAGAAACTCGCCACGCAGCAGGCGCATGACCGCTGCATCATTGGTAATGGATTCGTCTATCTTGGCCTGCACCCGAATCACGCGGCGTCGATTATTGCGCTTGATCTGGGCTGCACCTTCGCCATAAGAGATATCCGCCACGGTGAGCAGTGGCACACCGGTGCCGTCCCGCAGCCGGATATGCATGTTCTCCAGATTCCAGAGGGAGGTTCGCTCGTCCAGCGGGTAACGGATAACAACACTGACATCGCTTTCACCCCGCTGAATATTCTGAATATTCACGCCGTGGTATGCCTGCCGGACCTGACCGGCAATTTCATCCAGACTGAGCCCCATATTTCGCGCCAGGGGCTTGAGTTCAATGATCAGTTTCTGCTTACCCTTCTGGAAGGAGTCCCGGATACCATAGACACCGTCGTAGCTGGCAAGCCTTGCTTTCAACGCCTGGGAAGCCTCTCTGAGGTCTTCCAGGCTGCCGGATGACAGCTCCAGATCAATTGCCGGTGACGGCTGATTGAGCGTGGATTTGAACTTGAGATCGATCATTTCCGGCAGGTCACCTACCCGCTTGCGCCACTCTTCGGTGATATAGGAACCGGAAATATTGCGGCTCTCCGATGGGGCCATTTCAATGATCACATTACCGTTACTTTCACCGGCGAAGGTGGTGAACACGTGAAGTATCTGCTCATCACCCGTCTGGTTTCGCAACTCCTCTTTCAGCTCAAAAGCCACGTCCTCAAGCTTGTTGATACCGGAGCGCACAATTTCTGGCGCAGCATTCTGCGAGAAGCTGACATCCGCACTGGCAGTATCGGCTTCAATGCTGGAAAAGAACACGACCTTGAGCCAGCCCGCACCCATCAGGGTCAGCACCACCACCATGGCACCGACAAAACCGACGATAGCGGAGTACCGCCAGCGTAAAACCGTTTCCAGGAAGGGGCGGTAAACCTTGTCGATAAAGGATTCCAGCCCATAGGAAAACCTGGACTGAATAAACTTCAAACCGGGAATATTATCCACATCTCCCGTCTTGATATGAGAAAGGTGAGCGGGCAGCACCAGCAGTGATTCGATCAAGGAGAAGATAAGCGTACAGATGACCACAATGGGTATGACCCGCATCAGCTTGCCTTCGGGCCCCGGCAGAAAGATCAGCGGCAGGAATGCCAGTATCGTGGTGAGTACGGCGAATATAACCGGGTTTGCCACTTCCTGGGCACCCAGTATGGAGCCCTTCAGCCCGGTAATGCCGCGCCTGTTATAACTGAAGACGTTCTCCCCCACGATAATGGCATCATCCACCACCACCCCGAGCACCAGGATAAAGGCAAACAGGGACACCATATTGATGGAGCCGTCAAAGTAAGGCAGCAACCAAAAGGCACCCATAAAGGAAATCGGGATGCCCACACTCACCCAGAACGAGAGCTGCAAGCGTAAAAACAGCAGCAACACGCAGAACAGCAACATCAAGCCGCCCAAGGCGTTTTCGGTCAGCAGATCAATACGGCTTTTGAAATAAACCGAGGTATCCTGCCAAACATCCAGCTGCACGTTTTCGGGCACAAAGGTGGTGGGCTGCTTGACGTAGGCTCGCAACTCCTTGGAAATATCCAGGATATTCTGCTCGCCAACCCGGTACACGGACAGCGCAACGGCCGGCTTGCCGTTAAATTTGGTCTGGACAATGCCTTCCTGAAAACCATCAGTGACGGTGGCCACATCCTTCACCAGTACCTGCGCCCCATCCGGCAAGGCCCTGACGACAATATCCTCAAACTGGTCGCCCCAGTAGGCCTGACCTTTAGCTTCTATGGAAACATTACCCTGAACCGTTTTGATCACACCGGTAGGCAGATCCAGAGAACTCTGGCGAATTGACGCCGCCACCTCAGCAAAGCTTAAGCCGTAACGCTGCATGGAGGATTCAGACAGCTCAACAGCGATCTCATAGGGCTTGGATGCCGCATGCTCCACCTGACTGATGGTATCGATTGCCGTCAGGTCAGACTTCACCTGCTCGGCAATCCGCTTCAGGGAGCGCTCGTCCGCAGGCCCTGAAATGATGACGTAGGCCACCAGGTTACGGATGGATATTTCCTTAACAATGGGCCGCTCAACATCCTTGGGAAAGGATCCGATGGCATCCACACGGCTCTTGATTTCATTGAGAAGATCTTTGGAGTCGTAGCCATAGGCTACTTCAACCGTAACAACACCTAAATGCTCTCCGGCATTGGATGCGACGGACTTTACCCCTTCCAGATCATAGATAGCCGATTCGATACGATTGATAACGGACTTTTCCACGTCTTCCGGCGACGCACCCGGATAAGGCGTGGTGATAGTGATCAGGTCCAGCGAGACCCCGGGAATAATCTCTTTACGTGTCTGACCCAGGGAAATCATCCCTGCAATCACAACGAATATCATTAACAGGTTCGCGGCCACCCGGTTTTCCGCGAACCAAGCGATAATTCCGTTCATTTAACAGATTCCGTCAGTGGTTCGGGTGCAGTGGCTTTGGAAATGGACGCGTAGGAAGACTGCGCCGTTTGCTGCTGCGCCTTGGCAGGCTCCGGCTTTTCTTCTGACTCGGCCGCGGATGGCGCGTCGGTTGGCTCAGGTACCGATGGTTCCGGCGCCTGCTGAGCTTTGATATCTTCCTCAATCATGCCTGCCAGTGGCGACATCCCATCTTCCCGGCCGGCGGTGGTTTCCGGCTCTTTACCGGCCGGTTGCGACTCTGCAGCGGGTTCTGGCTGGGCGTCTTCTGCCGCTTTCTGGCTTGATTTCACAATGCCCTTGAGTGCATCGGCCATTTGCCGGGCACTGTCCATGGCCTGTTGTTTGGTTTCCTCATCCATATTATCCATCACGTCTTTTACCCGTGATGCGACATCGCGTACTTCCTCTTCGGAAAACTGCTTTGTCATACCGGTAACTTTCGGCTCAGAGCGAACCGGTTCAGGTTCTGCTACTTCGATCGGATCTACTGAAGAGCGACTCGACCTGTTGGAAGACTTCCCCCCCAACAGATTCGTATCATCCACGGATTCACGTCGCTCAGGTTCTTGAATACTGGTACGCACTTTCATGCCATCCACGGCAATATCCAGCTGGCTCAGTACCACCTGATCGCCTTCACGCAGACCTGATTTGATATAGATACTGGTTTTGCCCTTGTAGAGCACTTCTACTTCGCGGCGTTGAAGCTGGCTTTGTTCATCCACCACCCATACCTGGTTACCGTTACGCAGTGCACGACGGGGAATGGCAAACAGATTGCGGTGGGTTTTACCCTTGATTTTGGCCTCAACGAAGAAACCGGAGGTCAGTGGGGGCCGCTCCGGCTGATTGGGATCTCCTGCATAGGGATCTTCCACCCGGGCTATCACATACAGCAGGCGATTGCGCTCATCCAGACCGCCTTCGGAACGAACAACCTGGCCAGGCCAGTAATAGGTTTCACCACCGTACTCGCCTACCAGGGTCACAACTGGCCCCTGTTCTTTGATACTACTGAAATCCAGGGGAACATCCACCAGTCCCAACTGCCGGTCTGACAGCGGTAAGCGAACCTCTGCAGTATCCACGGCATAGATGCTGCCAAGCTGAACACCCGGGCGAACATACTGGCCAACACTTACAGCACTGACCCGAACCCTGCCATCGAAAGGCGCGCGTACAACCGTTCGCTGTTTCTGAAGCTTCGCTGCTTCGAGTTCCGCTTTCGAGGCTTCATAAGCGGCTTCGGCCTGACGGACCTGCACTTCATAGGTAGCCAGGGCATTGCGATTGCCGCCTTTCACCCGGGCGCGAGCGGCCTGCTCGGCCTTGGCTTGCAGATAAGCCTGCTTCGCTTGTGCCACACTGGCTTCGGCGCGTTTGATATTGACGTTGTATTCCAGGGGATCAATGCGGATAAGCTCTTCGCCTTTGCGGAAAAAGCCACCGTTAGCGAAGCTTTCGGAAACAGCCAGCACCTGGCCACCGACTTCTGACACTAACTGGATTTCAGTTCCGGGAGTGACTGTGCCACGGGTAAATACCGGCACACTCATGGTTTCGGATTCGGCAACAACCACAGACACCAACGGGTGTTTTACCTCAACAGGTTTGTGTTGCACTTTGGGGCGCTGAGTGATCAACAACCAGGAAATTATAATTGCGGCCACCAGCAGTATGATGGGCAAAATAATCTTGAGCGACTTATTCATAGTTAATCTTTATTTTTGTCATACAGTGCAGTGGGAGAGAATACTATCCGAAATTACCGCATAATTTAATTATTGTAGGTAAATATTTGTATTTAAACTGACTTATTCGCTTTATAAGCCGATCTTAATCACCCCGATTGACACAAGGTCTTCAACCCAAACCGACTGAAATTCAACCAAAAAAGAGGGGCATAACCTATGCCCCTCTTTTCAAACTTTGCGGTTTCTGCGGCCAATCAGCGGATACGCCTGGCAGCCTGTTTCACATAGCGGCTGAATATCCGGTCTGAATGGTCCAGAGCGGTTTCGATGAATGAGTTGAGACAACTCAGGAGCGCATCAGTTGCAGAGTGAATATAAAAGTGATCACCGGAAAACAGGCGCATTTCAAATTTATCGCAGGTTAAACGGGACCAGTGTTCCAGTTCGTCGATGGACACTTGCTGATCCTGAGCACCACCCAGAGCAATAATGGGAATACCCAATGGCTCAGAGGGTTGAAACTCAGAGGTTTCAATCACCTGACAGTCAGCGCGCAGAATCGGGCTTACCAGCTCCATCAGCTCCGGGTTCTCAAACGCTTCAGCGGGTGTACCGTTCAGGCGGCGGATCTCTTCGCGGAATTCTTCTTCCGGCAGCCCATGAATAGGCCGACGGCGAGCCGGCAGATTGGGCGCACGGCGCCCGGATACGAACAGGGACTGGGGCTGAGGAAGACCGAGGTCACGCAGACGACGGGCCAGCTCGTAGGAAACCTGCGCCCCCATACTGTGACCAAAGAATACAAATGGCACATCCAGAAATGGTGAGAAGGCTTCAACCAGCGCATCCACCAGATCGGTCAATTGCGTAAATGCCTTTTCCTTGAAACGCGCGCCACGGCCTGGCAGCTGTACGGAGCATAGCTCAACATCTTTGGGAAGTTTCTGATACCAGTCACGATATGCAGACGCATTGCCACCGGCATAGGAAAAACAGAACATTCTGAGTTTTGGACGGGTTACCGGATTGGGTACCTGAAACCAGATGCTGTCCTGGATTCGGCTTTGCGGTATATGTTGGTTTGCAACACCCATTTGTGTTTACCTTTGCCCTAATTAGCTTTTGTTATAGTTTTATCTTGTTTGACAACAGGTATCAGTAAAACGGTTCTCATTTTCAACCAGGCATTATCGTTTTTTTCTAATTCAAACCCGGATGCTGTTACTTGCATTGGAGAGCCTGTTGTAATCTATCTGCCTAAGGTTGCACGAATGTGTCAAATTGCTCTGCAACAACCCATGAGCAACAATCCACACAACACAACCAGCCACAGATGGTACATATGTACCAGAAAAAATTGTAAAACAATTTCTGTTTAATGTATAGCCACTATAGGACCGGGCCAGAATTAGGTCAATGGATTAGAAATGTGAATACTACACAAGTTACAAAACAAAACATTTCTAGCCATAACGGCTACTTACGAGCTTTTTGGCTCACCTTTATCCTGCCCGGAAATGACCTCTGCCTCAGCATGACCAGTCGGTTCTGACGCACCTGACAAAGACGTATCTTCATCAAAATCCGGCAGGTTCAGGTCTGCTTTCCGGATAGAAGGCCTCAGGAAAGCGGCGATGACAAACAAGAGACTGATAACACCGAACACGGATATCATTAAAGCAATTCCACGGGATTCTCCAACCCCCCAAATGGGCCCGAATAACGTAGCCAGTGACTGGCCTTCCTCCATCTGGGGCTTGAAAAAGCCATCAGCGAGAAAGCCGGCAGAAAGATAGGCCACCGGCTGAGCGGCCCGCATCATGGTATTTCTCAGACTGAATACCCGCCCCTGAAAGGCCGGGTCGGTTTTCTTTTGCCAGAACACCTGGCTGGATACATTGGCCACGGGAGCAATAGCAAGAATGATGAAGGCACCCGCACACAGCAGCCAGACCTGCTGGGTAATCGGCACGATCGCCAGGCCCACCGATACCAGAGCGGCGGTTACCAGAATGGCTACCATCTTTCGATCCGGCCCCTTCCAGGCCACCATGACGATGCTTCCGACCATCAAGCCGAGGCCACCAAACATCTGCACCGCACCAAGATCCGTAGCCGAGCCGATACTCAGCACAAGCGGTGCAAACAGCGCCTGTACCGCGGACACGTTAAACCAGATCAGTGCGAACAGAAACAGGCCGCCAAGCACCCCTTCCTTGTTCTTCATATAACGGAAGGCTTCCAGTAAATCGGTCAACAGGGCTTTAAGAGTAATCTTGCCTTCGGGCCGATATTCCGGGTTGGGAATGGTGACGATAAACAGGGTAAGCAAGCCAAACAGGAAGGTCACAAGATCCACTACAAATATCAGCTTCAGGCCGATCTGATCCATCAGAATACCTGCCAGCAGCGGACTCACCAGCTGAACCAGTCCCAGCGTAAGCCCTAACGAACCGGATGCCCTGCTCAGATCATCCTTGGGCACAACCAAGGCTACCGATGCGGTAAAACCCACCTGAAGGCTGAGGTTACACAACGATGAAAACGGCAGAATCCAGAGCAAGGACCACACCGACAGGCTGTCACTCCAGTAAAGGCCGGCAATGACCAGCGTACACAGCATGGAACCAATTTGTGAACCTATCAGGTTCAGCTTGCGGGGCCACCGATCAATCAAGGAACCAATAAAGGGGCCGGCAATCAGCGCAGGTAATGTTGCAGCAAGAAGCGTGAAGGAGTAGAAGGTGGTCTGAAGATCGCTGTCGGCATACTCTTTCAGGATCCAGATACTCACACCGAAACTTGTCAGAGAAGAACCCAGAACAGACACGGTTTGCCCGAACAGCACAAAATAAAACAAACGTAATCCAGACATAGAAATGCTCAGGTACTCAATATTCTTCTTAGTATTAATTATCAGCGGAATGTTAACATTCTGAAGAGCGATTACCTATGGTTAATTCGCCGATTACCCCGTGTATACCCCTTCTGTTGCTTAAACCAGTTGACCCCCTTATACTTTTCCACCATACATAAAAGAGCGAGCAATAATGGGCTTTTATCGTAAACCTTCTCCCCTGGAAATCACCTACGCAGGACCGGACACTGAAGAGACTTCACCTTTTGTTAACCAGTTTTTTATTGAAGGTGAAGGTGAATTCCATATCAATGACTGGCAAGACGCCGTTGAACGGGTCGCCGAAGCAAACCCCGGCTCCCGGCTTCGCCTGAAAGGCTTCTGGGGCTGGAAATACTGGGACGATAAAGGGCCGGTTCCGAAAGTCTTTGAGCAAGACACAGACTGGAGCGGCAACAGCTCGGAAGGTGCACCAATCCTTGGCAACCCGATGTCCATACGTAAAGGCCCCACCGCTGAAATCCATTTATTAAAAACATCGCCACCACGGGTTCTGTTCCGCACCCATCATTCAATTACGGATGGCAAAGGCGCCGTTCACTGGATGCAGGAGGTATTCCGGGCACTGCGGGGCGAAACACTGCAGGGATCTGCCGGAACCTACAATGAATGGGACATTGTTAAAGGCAAGGAGTACCCACCCCGCGAGATCACTGAAGGTCATTGTGCTCCGGTCACCCCGCCATCTGACCACCCGTCACTCAAAGGTTGTCGCTGGTGCCGGCTTACCGTGCCAGGCAAGCATACCAAGATACTCCCCAAGCTGATTATCGCCATTTCTAATATCACGCGGACTCGCCATGGAGACGACAGCAAAATCATATTTCGTGTTCCGTCAGACTTGCGGCGTTACATGCAGGACAACCCGGATTTTTCCATGGCGAATAATACCGGCACCATTGATATGCAAATCACGCCGGAATTATCTGTAACCGATATACAGAAAAAAATCGTCCGTGCCATGCGCACCAAACAGGATCTTTCGGTATTCCCCCAGAACATGTATCTGGCTAACTGGTTGCCCATATCGTTGTTCCGGTTTCGTCCGGAACTGATCGAAAAGAAACATACCGACTGCAATTACCGAATGACCGGTATCATCAGCTTTCTGGGTGATATGGATATGAAGGACTTTTCTTACGAAAAATTCACCGGAAAAAGCTTTTACGGCATTCCGATTCCGTTGGAAGACCGCTCAATCACCGTAGGCTTTACGCTCAACGAAGGCAACGGGCTGGATGCCGTTGTCAACGTCCCCAAGGCACTCGCCACGCAGCCTGAGCTGGAGCAGCTCTGTGACGATATCAAAACGGAACTTGCAGCGCTCTGAGCGCCGGCAAGTTCCGTTTTTTCTTTACGTCTCTTCATAAAACTACAGCGACAACAACTCCGCCAGGCGGCTGGCAACATCCACCTCGTTCCCTTCACGCATAATGGATTCATGATCGCCGGCAGCATCGTAAAAACTGAACCGGGATCCATCGAATGCATCGGCGGCCAGCCAGCTTTCGCTCGCCTTCACCCTGTTTTTGGAGTCACTGGCTGAAAAATGGATAATCTCCGGCAACTCATTCCAGTTTACCGGGTACTCGGCACTAAATCCGAAGTTACCCAGCGACACCTGGTAGATAGCGGATATTCGGGCAAAGGAAACATCTTCCGTTAGCAGGCCCACACCTCTCGCCATGTTATAGAGCATTTGCAGCCATTGATCCGGGTTCTTGTCTTTCAGCTCCCTGACCTGCTCCGGAAACTCCATGCCAAGAGCCGCCTGGATCATATCCACTTCATCACCAAAATACATATTCAGATGTGAAGGTGCATAGGTGTCCAGCATGACCACTTTTTCTGTGCTCACGCCCCGTTGTTTAAGCTGATCGGCTATTGCCAGCGCCAGTACGCCACCCAGGGATTGCCCAGCCAGTATAACGGAACCATCGGACTGAACACTGAGGACAGCATCAGTGTAAGCATTCACCATTTCGTTCAGACTGGCGTATACAGGCTCACTGGGATCCAGACCACGACATCTCAGGCCATAGCAATTGATCGTATCCGGTATCTGCTCAACCAGTTCGCGATAACATAAAACATCACCGCCAATCGGGTGCACAAAGAACATGTTTTGGCTGGCTGTTCCCACCTTTAACGGAACCAGCGGTGTAAAGCTTTCACCTACACCCTTCTCTTCCACTTTTTTGGCCAGCTTCTCAATTGTCTGGCTATTGAGCAAATCGATGGCCTGCAGGCTGATCCCCAGTTCCTGATCAATCCGGGCAATAATTCTTACCCCCAGCAAAGAATGCCCGCCAATCTCAAAGAAATTATCCTTAACACCAATTTCTTCCAGTTCCAGCACCGACATCCAGATTTGCTGAAGCTTCTTCTCAACCGATGTTCTTGGCGCAACAAAGGGTACAGAGCGGTCAGCATCGGATGGATCCGGCAGCGCCTGACGATCAATTTTTCCGTTCGGGGTGAGCGGCCATTCCTGCAGCCGAACAATATGATGAGGCACCATGTATTCCGGGAGCCTGTCTCGCAGAATCGACTTCCAGTCACTTGCATCGGCGTCCTTGTCTGCCAGCACATAAGACACCAGCACTTCCTTGCGAACCAGCAACAAGGCATCCTCTATTGCCGGTATGGACTTCAACGCAGACTCAATTTCACTGAGTTCTATACGCAAGCCCCGCAGTTTTACCTGAAAATCCTTACGGCCAATATATTCAAGCTCGCCATTCGGCAAATACCTGCCCAGGTCACCGGTTTTATAAAGCTTTGTATCGCAGGCAGGATGCTCGATAAAGGCTTCCTGCGTAAGTTCCGGATTATTGAGATAGCCCAGGCCAACACAGGCACCTGCAATACAGATCTCGCCCACCACACCCGGCGGACACAGCTGGTGATTACTGTTCAGCACAAATAACTGGGCATTATCAATAGCGGAGCCGATAGGCAACGGATCTCCGGGGGCGTAATCCTTGCTGACCGAATGGGCAGACACCACATCCGTACACTCTGTTGGCCCATAACTGTTAACCAGCACAGTGTCCGATGCTTTATACCAAGCTGCCAGCGAGGACATTCTGATCGGTTCGCCTCCTAACCAGACATACCGTAATGAACTTAGAGCGGCGGAATCACCACAATGCTCAACGATCGGATAGAACGCACTGGGCGCGCAGTTTAATAGAGTGACTCCGTGCTGCTGTATCAGGTTTGCAAACAAAGTGGGATCGTATTCATTTCCTTCCGGCAGAACAACTGCTCCGCCGGAAAGCAAGGGTGCAAAAAAGTTCTTTTGCGTGAGGTCAAACCCGAAAGCACTGACAATCAGGCACTTATCCTCTGCACCCAGACCGTTACGGCCGATGTACCACTGCTGCAGATTCAACTCACCCTTGTGGGTAACCAGCGCCCCTTTGGGGAAACCGGTGGAACCGGATGTATAGATCACATAAATTGGATCATCGTGACTCACAACAACGGCCGGATTCGCGGCGCTCTCGCTGCTTAACTGTGACTGCGACGCATCCATGACCAGAGTTAGCCCCTGATAATCCGTAAAACGTTCAGCCAGGCACTGTTGGGTAATCAGCGCTCGTGCATTGGAATTATCCAGAATGTAACTGATCCGGTCTTTAGGGTAGCTCGCCTCTATGGGTATATACGCGCAACCGGCTTTAAGTACTGCCCAGAGCGAAACCAGCATTTCAGCGGAACGGTCCATACAGATAGCAATAAAATCCGATGGCTGAACGCCCTGATTGATAAGCCAGTGGGCAACACGGTTTGATTGCTCATTCAGCTCTTTATAGGTCAGTTGGCTGCTACCACAAACGATTGCCAGGGCATCGGGTGCCTGGTTTACCTGATCAACAAACAGCGATACAACGTTCGCCTCAGGATCCAGAACATTCGCATGCTCATTCCATGAGACATAAGAATCCCTTTCTTCAGGCAGAAGCAACTGAAAATCCTTGACTGTCTCCACTTCTGCGCCACTCAGCTGATCAGACAGCATTTCCATGCGCGGCAGAAAATCCAGTGGCGTAAATACCGCCCCGTCATACCAAAGCTCCAGACTGAAATGGTCTTCAAACTCCTTGATAAAGACCTGAACAGTATCCTCCACGTGGGACGACTGCATGTTAAGCCGGGCCTTGGCATCACCAAAAGGAATGGCTCTAAGGAAATGAAAATAGTTGTACTGGAAGCCAATACGGGCGCCGAGCAGTTCGTTCTGGAACTGCAGCGACATATTGGTTCGGCCCCTAAGTTTTTTACGGTACTGTTTCTGCTGGGTATAGAAGTCTTCCGGGGTGGCATCATCAGAAAACAGTGCACGTTCATAATGATATGGCACCTGTTGATAATAAACCCCCAGTGCATCTTCGTGCCCTGCATCGCGCCCCGCGGATATTTCGTATATAACGAAATCTTTTTCTGCCCGGCAATAGGAATTCAGCAGAACCGTTGTCAGGTACCGGAAATACACAGAGGCATGCATACGATGCTTTCTGCAATACTTCTTCACCTGCTTGCTTTTCTCTTCTGACAGGGCATGCCTGATCACATGATATTCATTGTCAGCATTCGCCTGAGGCGGCTTGGAAAAATCAAGCGGCTCCACATCTTCAAGCTCATACCGCCAGAATTTCATATTCTCCGGGAGATCAATGGTATCCGCGTTCTGGGTAATAAACTCCGGATAGCGATCCTCGAAATCAGGCATCGGTTTGCCGTCTTCCAGGGCAAGATAGGCATCCAGCACTTTGTTCATGGCAGCAATACCGGTGACCCCATCAAAAACGATATGATGAGCCCGGGTGGCAAAGTAGGTACGCTCGCCGGGTAAGGTCAGCAACCGGAATTCCAGCAGTGGATCGCTGAAAATATCGTAGGGCTGATACACCCATTCTTCCAGCCAGGCATCGATTCTTGCCTGATCCGGGTCTTCATCGCCATCAAAGGCTTCTGCACTGGATACGAACTCAACTGACAAATCATTGCGGGACCGGATTGCCTGGTAGGCAAATCGCGATCCCGGCAACTCACTGAACTTGAACTCGGTGTTGAACACGATGAAATGCCTTTTGACGTGCAGCATGGCCTTGAGCAACAGATCCTGATCCACCGACCGGTTAATCTCAAAACAACAACCCACAGAATACTGTAGCGTGTCCGGTTTCATCTGAAGGTGCAGCAGGAATGCTTCCTGGGTACTGTTTAGTGGCAGCACCCGTTCATAGGTTCCACCACCAAAGGAAGGCTGCGCGCACAGCTCCGCCTGCGTGTAAAGCTCATAGGTACCAATCCGGTGATCCGGGTCGGCAACTATTGCGGCAGCAAGCCGCTTGAATTGCTCGCAAAGCCGGGCAATGGTGGACTCTTTATACAGGTCCGTATTGTATTCTAGAGTACCCTGCATTTCCTGATTGCTCAGGTTAAGGGTTAGCAATGTGTCAAACTTGGCGCTAACGCCCTCTCCCTGCATTTGCTCCACTTCCAGGCCACCAAAAGACGAAGCTAGCTCGGCTGCCGGCAGTTCCTGCTTTTCATTGACCAGTAGCTGGAAGGCAGACTGCACCAGAGGTGTATAGGACAGGTTGCGCTCCAAAGGCAAACGCTCCAGCAGCATTTCAATGGGCAGATCGGCATTTTCAAATCCGTCGAGCACCAGCTGTCTTGCTCTCTCCAGCGCTTCCCGCGCTGAGGGATTGCCGGAAAAATCCGCACGCAGAATCATGCTGTTAATAAAGAAGCCGATGAGCGGTTCCAGCTCTGGGGTATGGCGGCCTGCGGTCGGAATACCGATACACAGGTCGTCCTGGCCGTTATAGCGGGAAAGCAGCATGCTCCAGATGGAAAAGGTGAACATAAAGGGTGTAATCCCCAGTTCACGACAAAAACTCTGCATATCCTGCACAAAGCCAGCGTCAAACCGGAAACTGTAGTTCTTACCGTTGGTGGTCTGAACCTCGGGCCTTGGCATGTCTGGCGGGAAAGTGGAAAGCTTCGGTGGATTCTTTAATTGGGCGTCCCAGTAGTCCAGCTGACTTTCGAGCACATCGCCCTGCAAATGACGACGTTGCCAAACGGCAAAATCCGCATACTGAAGATCCAGCGGCTGGAGGGGCGATGGCAGTTTGTTGGCGAACACGTAGTAAAGGGTGGTCAGTTCACGAAGCAGAATAGCTACAGAAAAACCATCCGAAATAATGTGATGCATACACAAGGTAAGCACAGACTCGGAAACACCATCAACCTCGCCCAACTGAATCAGTTGCGCCCGTAACAACGGGCCTTTGGTTAAATCAAAACCGGTGCTACGGTCTTCAGCCACTCTTTCCAGCACACGTTGTTCTTTATCTTCCCGGTCGGAATAGTCAACCACCTCGACCAGCGATGGCATTGCAGCGAGAACTTTCTGCTTGGGCTCGCCATCTGCCCCCATGTAAAACACCGTACGCAGCGAATCATGACGATTACTTAGCTCAACAAAAGCGGCCTTGATTGCAGTCAGATTCAAATCGCCTTTCAGGCGCACGGCCGCGGGCATATTGTTGGCTACGGAGCCAGGGTTCATTTGCTCAAAAAACCACAGCCGCTGCTGCCCCAGAGACAAGGGGATATCCTCGGTCAAACCACAGGGCTTTATGGGCGGTCGCTGATCGGTTTTAGCGCTCAATGACTGCAGCAGTTTTGCCACAGAAGCCACCGTGGGCTCTCCCAGCAAGTCCCGCATTTGCACATCAACGTTCAGATCACGGCGGATGCGCGATGCAATCTGTGTGGCTAACAGGGAATGGCCACCCAGATCGTAGAAGTCATCATCAACACCCACTTCATCAACCTTGAGTACCTGAGACCAGATAGCCGCAACGGCGGCTTCAATATCATCACGGGGCGCAACATAGGGTACCCTGCGCTGATTCTGATCGGGCTCCGGAAGCGCATTGCGATCCACCTTGCCGTTGGGGGTCAGTGGCCATTGTTCCAGGCACACCAAAAACCCGGGCACCATGTAATCTGGCAGGTAACCCGCCAGAGTTTCGCGCCAACCCTGGGGAGGTTCTTTATGATCACCCACAATGTAGGCCACCAGTTGCTCATCAACAACCATTACCAGGCCGTCTTTCACTCCGGGCAACTGGGTCAGCGCAAATTCAATCTCCCCCAGCTCAATCCGCAAGCCGCGCAATTTGACCTGAAAATCTTTACGGCCGATATACTCTATGTTGCCATCCGGCAAATAGCGCCCCAGATCGCCGGTACGGTAAAGCTTTCCTGTTGCCACCTCATGGTCTGTGAATGCAGCCTGAGTAAGATCGTCTTTGCCAAGATAGCCCTTGCCGACACAGGCGCCGGCAATACAGATTTCACCTATCAGCCCGGGGGGACAAAGCTGGTCATTATCATTAATGATATAGAGGCTGGTGTTATCAATACCGGCACCAATGGGCAGCGGATCACCCTCTTCCTGATCCTTCGGCACACTGTAGGCAGCCACCACATCCGTGCATTCCGTGGGCCCGTAGCTGTTCACCAGTATCGTATCGCAGGATTGATACCACGCATTCAGGCCTTCCATACGGATCGGTTCACCGCCCAGCCACACATGGCGCAAACTGGCAAGCGGCGCAAATTCGTCTCCGCAGGATTCAACAATGGGATAAAAGGCACTCGGCGCACAGTTCAACAGCGTAATCGATTCCTGCTGAATCATGCCACTGAAGGCAGCCGGGTCGTAGCCTTCAACATCAGGAATAACCACTGCGCCGCCCACCAACAGCGGTGCAAAAAAGTTCTTTTGCGTAAGGTCAAAACCAAACGCACTGATAATCAACAGCCGGTCGTCCGCAGCAAGGTTGTTCCTGTTGATATACCAGGTCTGCAGATTCACTTCCCCGCCATGGGTTACCAGGGCACCCTTGGGCTGCCCGGTGGAACCAGAGGTATAAATGACGTAGATAAGGTCGTCACTGGTCAGCGGTACATTCAGATTGGCATCAGACTGAACCGCGAGTTCAGCATCTGCCTTATCCAGCAGCAACGTATCAATAGCCAGCTCACTGAACCGCTCCTCCAGACAGGATTCCGTCAACATGACTTGCGCACCGGAATCCTCAAGCATGTACCGGACTCTTTCCTGAGGGTAGCCTGCTTCAATCGGTATGTAGCAAGCGCCAGATTTTAACACGCCCCATATAGCCTCTAGCATAGCCACTGAGCGATCCATGCAAACAGCAACAAAGTCGCCCCGCCCCACCTGCCTTGAATGCAGCCAGTTAGCCAGCTGGTTGGCTTTGGCATTTAATGCCTTATAGCTCAGAGTGGCTTTGCCACATTGAACAGCCATGGCATCCGGTGACTCAAGCACCTGAGCTTCGAACCATTCCACAACCGTTGCAGGTTGTGGTGCCGGCGCACTATGAGCGTTCCAGGTTTTATAATCCTGCTTTTCTTGTTCAAGCAGCAAATCAAAATCACGGACCCGGGATACATCGCCACCACTCAGCTGATCAGACAGCCATTCCATTCGGGGCAGAAAATCCAACGGGATAAACACCCGCCCGTCCATCCACAGTTCCAGGTTGAAGGTGTTATCAAATTCCTTGATAAACACCTGCACCGTATTCTCTACATGAGAGGACTGAACATCCGGCGTGGCAGCCAGATCACCAAAAGGTACATCCTGAATAAAATTAAAATAGTTGTACTGAAAGCCAATGCGACCATGACCGGCTATCTGATCCTGCAATGCCAGGGAAACATCCGTGTAACCACGTATCTTTTTGCGGTAGGTCTTCTGGTGCTTGTAGAAATCTTCGGGCGATGCCTCCATGCGGAACAGCGCCTTTTCATAATGATAAGGCACTTGCTGGTAGTAAACGCCCAGCGCATCTTCGTGACCGGAACTGCGGCCAGACTGAATCTCATAAACCACAAAATCGTTTTCGGCCCGGCAATACACATCCAGCATAACAGCCGCCAGATAGCGGAAATAAATTGATGGATGTATTTTTTGCTTGCGGCAATACTGTTTTATCGCTTTGGTCTTGGTTTCACTCAAGCCATGATAAAGCACCTGATATTGCGGATCATGGGCAAACAGCGGCGGCTTGCTAAAATCAAGCGGCTCTACACTGGCCAATTCCTTTTGCCAAAAGGCTTCTGCCTCCGGCTTGTCCATCTTGTCGTTGTGTTGGGTAATATATTCCGGGTATCTGTCCGTATAACCGGGCACAGCCTCACCGGCTTCAAGTGCCAGATACACCTCCAGGGTTTTATCCAGCAACGATCTGCCTGCAATACCATCCAGTGCAATGTGATGGCCCCTGAACAGATAAAAATAATGATCATCTGCGGCTTTCAACAATTTGAAGGCAATCAGCGGGTCATTCATCACGTCGTAGGAGCGGTACACCCACTCTTCATATTTTGGCTTCAGAAATGCCTGGCGATCTTCTACCGCCATGGTGCACTCCGGGCTCACATCCTCCACATCCATCATTACCGGGATGGACCTTCGCACACACTGGTAGGCCATGTCCGCCCCGGGAAGATCACAAAGCCGGAACTCGGTTCTGAGCGCAACAAACTGATCAGACACTATCTGCAAGGCCTGGCGGAACAGGGATTCGTTCACAGGCCGGCGTATTTCATAGGAATAGCCAACGGAATACTGCAACGTATCCGGGTTGATTTGCAGATTCCAGAGGAACGCCTGCTGCGTGGTCGTCAAAGGCATGACCCGTTCATAATCGTTGCCATCAAGCTTCAGTGCCGAAAACAGTTCCGCATCCGAATAGAACGGATAGTGGTTAACCGAATGGCCGGCGTCTTCCATAACCCGTGACGCCAGATCCATATATTGCTGCACGATCTTTTCAATCGTAGCGTCGTTATACAGATCTGTGTTGTATTCCAGGGCGCCCAGCAGATAGTCATCGCCTTGATTCAGGGTCAGCAGCATATCAAACTTGGCCGTTACTCCTTCTGTTTCCACGACGTCAATATCAAGTCCGGCAATCTTGCCTGACAGATCAGCAGCATCTCCAACGGGCTGGTCTACCAACAGCTGGAACGCGACCTGCACCAGGGGTGTATACGCCGGGTTACGCTCCAGAGACAATCGTTCAACAATGGTCTCAACCGGCACATCGCCATTGGCGAAGCCATCGAGCACCACATTTCTGACACGTTCAAGATGTTCTTTGACAGAAGGGTTGCCCGTAAAATCCACACGCAACACCATGCTGTTGATAAAGAACCCGATAATATTGTCCAGCTCTGGCTGCGGCCGGCCTGCTGTGGGAATACCGATACACAGGTCGTCCTGCCGCGCGTAACGTGACAACAGCAGCGACCAGATGGCAAACATGTACATGAAAGGCGTAACGCCAATTTGCTGACAATGCCGGTGTAACTTTTTGGCAAACGCCGGATCAAACTGGAAACGCCGGGTTTTACCATTGGTTGATTGCACCAGGGGGCGCGGGTGATCCGTTGGAAAGGTTGATGTCACCGGAGCATGAGCAAGCTGCTGATCCCAGTAGCTTAACTGCCCTTCCAGCACATCCCCCTGCAAATAGTTTTGTTGCCATACGGCATAATCTGCATACTGGAGCGATAGCTCCGGCAAAGGCGAAGGCACTTTGCGATCAAACACATAATACAGTGTGATCAGCTCACGCAACATGATGCTGACGGACACACCATCGGAAATGATATGGTGCATATTGATGGTCAGCATATATTGCAGCTGACGCACCTTGAGAACGGACACCCGCATCAGGGGCCCGGTCAACAGGTCGAACGGTTCCGAGCGATCTTTTTCCGCCGCCAGCATGGCCGCCAGATCGGGATCTTCCTCAGCGGTCAGATCAATCAGATTGACCGCACCACTCAGCTCATTCAGAATTTTCTGCCTGGGCTGTTCATTTTGATCGGTGTAAAACACAGTGCGCAATGACGCATGACGCCGCAGCAACTCATTTACCGCCCGCTGTACCGCCACGATATTCAGCTCACCTTTGATATTCACAGCCGCTGGCATATTGTTGGTGGCAGTGCCCGGGTTTAACTGTTCAAACAGCCACAAACGCTGCTGACCCAGGGAAAGCGGAATATCGTCAGTCAATCCGCAAGGCCTGATGGGCGGCCTGTCCAATGCCTGGGTATCCAGCGAATAAAGTTTTTCCGCCAGGGTTTCAATGGTAGGCGCTTCAAACAGTAACTTGACCGGGATCTCTTTACCCAGTTCCTTCGCCAACCGGGCGATTACCTTGGTGGCTAACAGGGAATGTCCGCCCAGGTGGAAAAAGTTCTGATCCACGCCAACCTTGTTAAGCCCCAGCACCGAGCTCCATATAGCCGCAATGGATTTTTCCAGATCCGTTCTGGGTTCCACCAAGGGCTTGTCATCACCGAATGCCGGTTGCGGTAACGCTTTGCGATCAATCTTTCCATTGGGCGTGAGCGGAAATTCTGATAAAAGGCACCAGAATGAAGGCACCATATGCGTGGGCAGGTAATGGCCCGCGTGCTTCTTCAAACGGGAGAGCAATTCACTTTCTGCATCGGAGCCCTGCTCTGGTAATTGTTCAACCACCACCCAGGCCACCAGCTGTTCCGCGGCCTCTGTTTTCATAACAGACACCAGGCTGTCGGTAATACCGGTGTACTCGTTGATAACACCTTGAATTTCACCGGTTTCGATCCGGAAACCCCGCAGCTTCACTTGCTGATCTCTGCGACCCAGATATTCAATCACACCATCTTTGCGGTAGCGGGCCAGGTCGCCGGTACGATAGATGGTTTCACCGTTCTGGCTATGGGGATTCTTGACAAAGACTTCCGCGGTCAGCTCCGGGTTATTCAGGTAGCCCGGGCCGACACTGTCGCCCCCGATGCAAAGCTCACCTACTGCACCAATGGGCAAGAGTTCCAGATGATTGCCAAGAATATACAGGCGAACATTATCGTTGGGCCGACCAATGGGCAAAACGGCGTGATGCGCCTCTTCTTCCAGATCAATGCGGTGCCAGGCGGCAATGTCAGTACATTCCGTTGGGCCATAACTGTTGATTAACCGGCAAGAGGTTTGCGCCATCCAGCTCTGCAAGCGCGGCAGGTTGATTGGCTCGCCACCTAGAAACACATGTTTCAGGGAACGCAGAGCCTGCCAGTCCTTACTGTCGTCCTGCAGGGGATAAAACGCACTGGGCGCGCAGTTAATCCAGCTGATCTGTTCCTGTCTGATCAACGGTATCAGCATACCGGGGTCGTATTCCTGGAAAGCAGGAATCACCAGCGCAGCGCCTGACACCAATGGCGCAAACAGGTTTTTCTGCGTCAGGTCGAAACCTATAGCGCTCATCAACAGCACCCGCTCATGGGGAGACATATCGAATTCGCGGCAGTACCAGTCCAGCAGATTGATCTCGGAGCGGTGGAAAGCACCGGTTCCCTTTGGCCGCCCGGTGGAACCGGAAGTATAAATCATGTAAAGCAAACGTTCCGGATCCGGCGAAACGGACACATTGTCTGCCGGTTCCTCTGCCTTTAGCAGCAACTCATCAACGGCAAAAAATTCGATACCATCCAATGCCAGGTTACCGGCAATATCCCGGGTCGTTAACACCAGTGGTATGCAAGCATCTTCCACTATGTAGCGAATACGGCCTTCGGGATAAGAGGCATCAAGGGGCACATAGGTGGCTCCCGCTTTCAGAATACCCAAAATGGCGGGCATCAGGCCCAGGTGCCGGTTAAAGCAAAGCCCTACTTTGTCATTCGGTTTTACACCCTGGGTTATCAGGGCATTGGCAATATGATTGGAAACGTTTGCCAGCTGCTGGTAGGTAAAAAACTGTTCACCACATTTTATGGCAATACGATCAGCATGCTCCGTTGCAGCAACATCAAACCGTTGGTGAACGGTGGTGTTTTTGTCATACGCTCTGCCAGTGTCGTTCCAGTCATAAAGCTGGGTATTGATTTCCTCGTCATCCAGCATGCTGAACGCATGCAGGGGCTGCTCTGGCGCGGCGCTGACTGATTCACAAAAGTTGGCGAAGTGTTTTGCCAATTGATCCATGCTCTCTCTGGCAAACAGATCGGTGTTGTACTGCAGCTGACAATGGTAGGGATCGCTCTCACTACCTTCTGTTACTGTCAGCATTAGTTCATATTTGGCGCTTTCAATATCCAGCGATACCGGAGAGAAACGGATATCGCCCATTTCTGCATCCGTCGCTGCCATTGCATCCTTGTCAACCGGGAGATTCTGATAGGTCAGCATGGTCTGGAATATGGGTGATCGACTCATATCCCTGGCTGGTTCCACCACATCAACAATCTGCTCAAAAGGAATCTGCTGATGGGCCTGGTTTTGCAGCACCTTGTCGGAAACGGCTTTAACCAGTGCAGAAAAATCACTGATACCTTCAAACTGGTGACGGACCACCAGGGTATTCACGAAAAATCCCACAACCGGCTCAAGATCCGGATGATCGCGGCCAGCGACCGGGCTGCCAACGGCAAAATCATCCTGGCCCGTGTACCGGTGCAGGAATGCTGCATAGGCTGCCATTAACACAACAAATGGCGTTGTGTTCTGCTGTCGGGCAAGGGCCAGAAACCGCTGCTTAATACTTTCCGGTAACTCGAACGCAAGACTGCGCCCGTTGTATGTCTGAATATTGGGTCGCGGATAATCCGCAGGCAGATTCAGGGACGGCACACCACCCAATTCGCCCTTCCAGAATGCCAGATGATTTTCGAGCACCTCGTCGGATATAGCGTGGCGCTGCCAGGCTGCAAAATCCGCATATTGAATGGCAAGCGGCACTAAAGGTGGCTCAGCTTTTTTCTGCAATGCCACATAACAGGCGCCCAGTTCCTTGATCAGAATACCCATGGACCAGCCATCGGTAATAATGTGGTGCAGCACCACACTTAATACGAACTGCGGTTTACCGTCGCTAACAGGTAACTGATACAGTTTCGCCCGGATAAGCGGCGCCTGTTCCAGCGAAAAAGGCGTCATAATCTCTATGGCCACCAAACGCCGGATTTCGGTTTCCAGTTCGTTTTCCGGCACGTTCACATCCACTGCTCGGAGCTGAAAGGGAATCTGTTCCGCAATATTCAGGCTGGCGCCTTCGTCGTCCTGCAGAAAAGCAGTTCGCAACACTTCGTGCCGGTCGATCAGCCGCTGAAATGCCTGTTCAAGCGCACTGATATCCAGATCACCCTCAATCCGTACCGCCAGCGGAACATTGTAAGCCACAGAGCCGGGTTCGATTTTATCCAGCAGCCATAAACGTTGCTGCGCAAAAGACAACGGCAAACGCTGATCCCGGTTTGCAGGTGTAATATCCGCTTCGGCAATCCCGCCACCACTCTGGATAATTCTCTCTACCTCTTTGGCGATAGAGGCAATGGTCGGTTCGCCCAACAAATCCCGTAACTGGATATTGGCATTGAACGCCTTGCGCGCCCGCGATGCCACCTGAGTCGCCAATAATGAATGGCCGCCCAGGTCAAAGAAATTATCGTAAACACCCACCTCTTCGACTTTCAGTACCTGAGACCAGATTTGCGCCAACGTACGTTCAATGTCGTTCCGTGGCTCAACATACGCTACGCGGCGGCTGGCCTGATCCGGTGCCGGCAGTGCTTTTCGATCCACTTTGCCATTAGGTGTTAAAGGCCAGGCTTCCAGTGTCACCACGTGGGCAGGCACCATGTATTCCGGCAGGTAATCGGCCAAACGCTGACGCCAGGCGTTATTGTCAAAACGGTCATCGGCCACCACATAGGCCACCAGTTGCTCATTAAGCACCATGGCCAGCCCGTCGCTGACACCCTGCAACTGGCGCAATGCGTGCTCGATTTCTCCCAGCTCGATGCGCAAACCGCGCAGCTTGATCTGGAAGTCCTTGCGGCCCATATACTCGATGCTGCCATCATTCAGGTAACGCGCCAGATCGCCGGTTTTATAGAGTTTGCCTTTACCGAAAGGATTATCGATAAAGACTTCCGCCGTTAAATCATCGCGGCCAATATAACCGGCACCCACGCCGTCACCGGCAATGCAGAGTTCACCTGTCAAACCTGCCGGCAACCGGTTCAGTTCATCGTCCACCACAAACAACTGGGTATTGTTAATGGGTTTACCAATGGGAATCAGGGTCTGGTCAGGCGCGATTTCATCCAGAATATGGTAAGAAACCACATCGGTGCATTCCGTGGGGCCGTAGGAATTTACCAGCTGACATTGAGAGTCCCGGTGAGACAACCAGGGATGTAAAGCGGCCAGGCGAATTGGTTCACCGCCCAACACCAGGTACCGCAAACTGCTGAGAGCCTGGGCACGGTCATCATCCAGATCATCCACCAATGGGTAAAAGGCAGACGGCGCACAGTTTACCAATGTAATCTGCTGCGACCGGATCGTTTCCAGTACCACGGCATCGTCATACTGATCCATAGCGGGCACAACTAATGTGCCGCCACACACCAGCATGGCAAACAGGTTTTTCTGGGTCAGGTCAAAACCAAAGGCGCTGATCACTAACGCGCGATCTGACGGGCCCAGGCCCAGATCATTGGTGTACCAGGTCAGCAGATTCACTTCGCCATGATGGCGTACTGCGGCACCTTTCGGTTTACCTGTGGAGCCGGACGTGTAGATGATATAAATCAGATCCTGCGGCGAGGGGCTCACACCCGGTTTGCCGGCAGAAGCAATCTGAATCTGTTCTCGTTCAGCATCCACCAGCACGCGAACGGCAGTGGTCTCTGGCAGGCGGTCCAGCATACAGGATTCGGTAACCAGGCAACTGGCGTTGGAATCTTCAATTAAAAATGCCAGGCGTTCCTTGGGGTAATTAACGTCAACCGGAATATAAGTGGCACCCGCTTTTATCACGGCCCACACAGATACAATCATGTCCAGTGAGCGCCCCAGGGAAATGGCCACCCGATCCTGTGGCTGCACACCCTTGGCGATCAGGTAATTGGCCAGCTGATTGGCCTGGGCGTTGAGTTGCGCATAAGTGAGTTGCTGTTCGCCAAAAATCAGAGCCACCTGATCCGGCGTGCTTTCAACCTGCCGCTCGAACCAGTCCACGACGGTTTCATTGGCAGGTAATTCCCGCCGGGTTTGATTCCAGGCGTCAAGCTGTTCGGCTTCAAACTGGGAAATCAGCGCCAGATCCCCCATGGAAGTGGCTGTACCCTGAGCCACTTCCAACACCAGGGTTTTGAGTCGCTGAATAAAACCCTGCTCTGCAAAAACACAGGTTTCATACATAATGGACAGGTGCAAACGCTCCACGTCCCGAACCACTACCTGAACCACATTTTCCGGGTGCGGCGATACGATCCCTATGGTTTCATGGCTTTCCGCCAAGGCAATATCGCGCATAAAGTTGTAGTAGTTGAACATAAAGGCGAGGCGCCCCTGACCAATCAGCGCTCGCTGACGGTTCATGGACAGGGTGCGGTAAGGTTTTACCTCTTGCTGTTGCTGACGGCTGAATTCAAAAAAGTCCGCCACCGGGTGATCTTTGCCTAGTACATGGCTACCCACCACAAAGGGCACCTGCCGATAGTACACACCGACCTGATCGTAATTACTGCGATTGCGTCCGCCCTGAATTTCCAGCAATACAAAATCATTTTCCGGGCGGCAGTAGGCTTTGGTCAGGTAAGCCGTCATGGCACGGAATAATTCGGAAGGATGAATCTGCTCCCGGGCACAATAATCACGAACCAGTTGTGATTCCTGATCGGTAAGCTCAGTACCAACCACCGCATAATCACTGGAACGATCCGCTTTGGGGGGCACAGAAAAGTTCAGGGGCTCCACATTTTTCAGTGCCTGATTCCAGTACTGAATAACTTCGCCGCTATCGGTGGTTAACCGGTCCTGCTCAACAAATTCCCGATAGTTATCCTGCCAGGTGGGCAGCGGCTCCCCAAGATTCAGGCGGCGATAAGTCTCTGCAACCCGTTCCGCATGGGTGGTAAAGCTCAGACCGTCTGCCACCAGATGGTGGGAATAAACCGCAAGAAAATATTCCGTTTCGGTGAACTGGTACAAGCGAACAACGTAAAGAGGTTCCGTAAAAATATCGCGCGGACTGTACAACCAGCCATTCAGTTCTTCTCTGAAGGCAGCACTCCCTGCATGCCAATCACGCCCGGTGTAATCTATAAATTCAAAATGGGATTCCGGTTCAGCGGGCAATACCTGATAGCCCGCTTCAGCATAAGGCAGGTCACAAGTGTAAAAACGGGCATCCAGAATCGGAGACTGACTGGCGACATGGGCCACAGCTTTCTGAAAAATCCCCACATCCAGTTCAGAATAAACCGGCAACCAGTAGCCGGTGGCATTCTGCACCGTATCGGGGTTTACCAGGGAATCCAGAAACAGCTCCATTTGCGTACTGCTTAACGGCAGTAATTCCCCTGCGGATGCATCAACCCCAATGGCAGCCCGAATCTCATCATCGGTGGCAAGCGTAATGCTTTGCACCGGCCGTTCAGACTGGTACATCACCACATCCATGGCGCGCTCAAAATGCTCAACCATACGGGCGATGGTGCTGCGATCAAACAGATCCGTGTTGTATTCCACGTTCCCGGAAATGCCACCACCCTGCTGCACCATGGTCAGTATCATGTCGTACTTGGAGGCAGCCTCGTCGCTGACCACCGGCTCCATACGTAACTGGGTGGCTTCGGCGACCTTTTCGATCATGGCCGCTTCCTGGTCCGTCGCACCCTGGCCACTGAAGTTCTGCAGCTGGAACCCCACCTGGGCCAGCGGCTGATGCGCCAATGTACGGGGCACGTTCAGATCATCAAGAATCAGCTGCAACGGCACATCCTGATGGGAAAACGCGCCCAGTACAGTATTTTTTACCCGTTCAACAAATTCCGCCACCGTGGGGTTGTTGGTCAGATCAGCCTTCACCATCAGGGCATTAACAAAAAAGCCGATCAGGTTTTCGGTTTCCTTGCGGGAACGGCCCGCCATGGGAATACCCACACAGAACTTGTCCTGCTGGGCATACTGGCTTAACAACAATTGCCAGGCGGCCATCAGGCCGGTAAAGAGCGTAATCCCCAGCTTCTTGCAATGGGTTTCCAGGGCAGCAATGCGGCTGTCATCCAGCGTGAATTCGTACTTGGCGCCGTTGCTGGTTTGCTCCGGTGGCCGCACACGATCTGTGGGTAGCGCCAGAAGACTGGGCACCCCAGCCAGTTCGTTACGCCAGAACCCCAGTTGCTCTTCCAGGGTATCCCCCTGCAAAAACTCCCGTTGCCAGGCGGCAAAATCCGGATATTGAATCGGAAGTGGCGGTAACGGCGATTCACCACCCTGCACATAGACAGAATAAAGAACGGCAATTTCCCTGAGCAGCACACTCATGGACCAGCCATCGGAAATAATATGGTGAATACTACCCAGCAGCAGGCTGACATCACCCTGCTCATGGCGTACCTGAATCAGCTGAAAACGAAACAGCGGCCCGGTTTTCAGGTCAAAAGGCGTCATGGCTTCTTTGCCGGCAAGCGCCAGCAGCCCCTTGTTCAGGTCGCCTTCAATGGTTTGCTCACGTTGAGTGATGGCGTAATCGGCAGGCTCGTCGATGAGTACATGAGGCACGCCCTCCTCGTTTTCCACAAAGCGGCTGCGCAGGGATTCGTGGCGCCTGATGATTTCCGCAATTGCCTTGTTGAGCGCGTCCAGATTGATCTGGCCGGTCAGCTTGACTGCAAAGGGCATGTTGTAGGCAACACTGCCGGGGTGCATCTGATCGATAAACCACAAGCCCTGCTGGCTGAAGGACAGCGGCAGTTCGCCAGAGCGATCAACCACGGGAATGGAGCTGGTATCCGCCTCTTTGGTGGATTCCCTGAGAAAACTGATGATGTCTTCTTTGCGATTTTTCAGTTCCAGCTTGATGTCGTTTGTGAGCGCACCGGAGGGAGCCTTGATCTTCAGCTTGTCCTCGTTGAGCGAAATGTGAATACCAGCGCGACGTAAGTCAGAAAGGAAATCGACGATGCTCATTAATTATGGGTTCCCGGCTATTACTTCTTCTATTGATAACAGTATAAGCAAGGACAGAGACACTGATGGCGAATTGGGGGCGTTTTCATACGCCATAGACCATGGCAGGCGGCTATTCGGTCATAATTGGAGCGCAAGCAGGAAGAGCCGACCCGGGTATTTGTGTTAACTGGCTGTTTATACTGTTATTTTTGTTATTGTGTTGTAATTCACTAAAGCCCAGCATTCTAGCAAACCCTAAGGCCTGTTGGCACTATCAGATTTGCCGTAGTTGTGACCTGAATCCCGCTTGGGAAAGGCTGTTCAGGGCGTCTGCTTGGTAATGAAATCGGCAAAAGTTACCGGCTGTAAATTGGGTTAACCAACGTTAATGATTGTGGCGTTAATGTAATACAGCTTGTTTACCTGAAAATTGGGTAATACAATTTCCCGCCATAAGAATGATGAAGTCGGAGCAGCCCAACCGGCCTGCTCCAGTATCCCGGAGTTTCTTTCAATGCCTGCAAAGCGTAGTTATTTTGTGAGCGTAGCCCTGTGTATCTTTGTGTTGGGTGCCTTTGCCGCCATACTGTTCTGTGATGGGAACCCCATCGAAAGATTGGTGAGTTTTACGGATTCAGAGAATAATGAAGTTCATGTGGGGCAAATGAACACGTCCGGGCTATCTCTGACACCAAAAGACCGGAGTGTTGTGCCGGCGAGGGACGTAAAAGGAAAACTCAAAGAAAAGTATGACAGCCTGGTAGAGCGGATTCAGGCAGAGCGAGAGCAGGACGAAACTCACCTGCCCTGATGTTGCGTGCTTGAAACATCGCTTTGATACCACACCACGCCCCCAACAGAACTCTCCCTCTGAGCCACTCGATCCGATTGCAATTCGATCAGCCACCCACTAGACTTGAGCCCTCCAAATAAAACAACAACTTCCACAGGGAACGTGTCATGCTATCCAAGTCTTTAAAACTTTCCGCTGTCGCTTTGTCCACCACTTTCGTTATGGCTTGTGTGCCGGATCCATGGCAAGGCACTTTGCAATTTGGTGAATCGAGGCAATCGGAACTGAAAGGTGTCCATCAACTCAGTTCCGGAGATATCTTGTCTATCACCAATAATGGCGTCCTGTATCGGATAACAAACGCCGGGGAAATACTCTGGTCAGCAGAGCTACCTGTCGAAGGCTCTGATACCAGGCGCATGGTGGTAGACAGTAATGAAGACGCTTACCTTATCGCGGAATATCGAGAAGACGACGGTAGCGACCTACGTGCATCGATGATTCTTAAATTCAATGGCGAAGGAAATACTATCTGGACCAGATACTTTTCCTGTGCCAATGGTAATGTCAGTGCAACTGATATTGAAATAGGCCCCAACAATACTATGTATGCTCAATTCGGTGCTGATTGTGAGAACTTTCTATCTACAGCGCGTCAGGGTGACATGGATAATGTTATTTTAAAAATGGACAGCGGAACTGGCGATGTATTTTGGACACGTCGTGACGGAGCACCTGGAGAGTATCTTGATTCACTGGCTGGTAGCCTGGTGTTTTCAAAAAGCGGGGAACTAATATCAATCAGCACTATGCTTTCAGACATCCTGATGGCACGAATTCAAACAATCTCCACCGATGGAGAACTTTTGAATGAAATCAGCATAGAAGAACAGATCGTACCTTTTGGAAAAGCTGCAGTCGATGCGGAAGGCAACCTTTATCTCAGTGGAATCACGCTAGGTAACGTGTTTTTTGATCAACCCCCCATAGGTTCTGGTGATACTGGTTTACTGAAACTGGACCCCGAATTTGACGTTCTTTGGGCAAGAGTAATTGGCACCGGATCAAACGATACCTCTATGACTGGCGTTGTGTTGGACGACTCCGGGAACCTGTATCTTGGAGGCCGAACTTATGGCGCTTTGCCATCCAACCAGAACCAAGGGCAGGATGATGCGTTCGTCAGCAAGTGGAGTACTGATGGTTTACATCAATGGTCTGTACAAATCGGTACTGAGTCCTATGACTCCACCGAGGCAATCGCTGTGAGCCGTGAAGGCGGAGTGTTTATGGTCGGTGGTGTCAGCGGTGAGCTGGTGCCTGATGCTGAAATCAGTGAACGTCTGTTTATCAGCAAACTGACACCGGATGGCACCATTATCAGCAAGCAACCGGCCCAGTAAAACCAGAGCCGGACCAAAACAACAGGAAACAGTACCGTTTTTACCCGATACTTTATTCCCTGTTGCACCTGCCTGGGCTAGCCTCTATGGCTGGCCCGATCAGTGTATTCAGACGCACTAAACTGTATTAGTTCAAACTAAGCCGCCACCGGCCCCAACAAAATATCCGCCAGCCTGGCCCGATGACACAGAGCATCACCAAACAGCATCTGGTTATGCATCTGCCGTTTGAAATACACATGCAGATAACACTCCCAGGTAAAACCTATCCCGCCATGTAACTGCACCGAGCGACTGGAACAGAATATCGCTGTCTCACCAGCGCTGGCCTTGGCCATATGAGCATACTGTGCCACGTTTTCCGGTTCGTGATCCCAGGCGCAGGCAGCGTTATACAGATGGCCGCGGGTCTGATCGATCATCACCATCATATCCACCAGCGGATGTTTAACTGCCTGAAAAAAACCAATAGGGCGACCGAACTGCTCGCGGGTTTTGGCGTACTCCGTGGTGGTTTGTAGCTGCCATTCTGCGGCACCAGCGATATCGGCAGCAACAAGGGTGATCAGCATAGGTTCGGCAGCTTTTAATATCTGGCTGCCGGGTTTGGTATTGATTTTCTGGGCAGATTCTACAGCCACATCTTCAAGCACCAGCTGACCCTGATCCCGGGTTAAATCAACAATGGCATCAGCCACAAGATTCACGCCACTGGCATCTTTTGGCACCATATAAAGATCAAGATCGCCATCATCATTTTGGGCACTCACCAGATAAAAATCGCATTTCTGCATATCCTGAACATAGGGTGCTGTGCCGTTAAGCTTGCCGTCTTTCACGCTCACCGGAGAATTCTGATAGTCCCACTCCCCTTCAGCATTGGCTATCGCCAGAGTCACCGCCCTACCGTCAATAATCTGGGCCAGATACTGATCGGCTTCAGGGGTTTCACAGCAGTTCAGTACAAAGGTGGAACACAAGGTAGGCAACAAGGGCCCGACATAAGCAGCTTTCCCGGATTCTTCTGCCAGTGCGGCCACCGCCACGGCCGGCATACCCATGCCGCCGGCCCGCTCCGGTACGGCTACTGCCGCCCAGCCCAGTTCAACAATCTGTTGCCAGAGTGACTGATCCCAGGGAACACTGATCTCGCGGTAGGGATCAGGATTATCCGCCACCAATTTGTGCACGGTATCTGCGGTACTGTTGTCTGCAAAAAACTTGCGGGCAGAATCCCGCAGCATTTTCTCATCATCACCAAAGGCAAAGTTTTTCGGTTGAGTTTTCGCTTCAGTCATCTTTCCCTCTCCTTACTTGCTCTTTGGCAATCCCAGGACACGTTCGCCCAGGATGTTGCGTTGCACTTCGCTGGTACCAGCAGCAATGGTCATGCCGAAAGAATTCATATAAGCCAGCGGCCATTGGCCTGCCATGGACGCTTTCTCGTCGGCCAGATACAGGGAGCTAGCCGCACCCTCCATCTCCATAGCCAGTTCGGCTACATCCTGCATAATCTCGGTCCCCACCAGCTTGCCCTGCAAAGGAATCCGCATGGGGTGATCCACTAAACTGGGCACCCGGGCAAGACGCACTGCCTGGCGCAGCCCTTCCTGACGAACAATCATGGACATGATGCGATCCCTGAAAACAGGATCATCAGACACTGGCTTGCCGTTGCGCGCACATTGCGCAGCCAGATCCAGCAAACCGTAAGATCCGGATGACTGCCCTGATGACCGGTCCTTGCCACCGGAAGCCGGTGTTACCAATGGCCCGGCGCCACGTTCGTGTGTCAAGGTGGTCATAGCCACTTTCCAGCCTTCACCCACTTCACCCAGTCGCTGGCTATCCGGGATTTCCAGATTATCGAAAAGCACTTCGTTGAAACCGGTTTCACCGGTGATTTTGATCAGAGGGCGAACGGTAACGCCTTTGCCAAGCGCTTCCTTGATCGGCACCACAAAATAGGACAGGCCGTTGTATTTATCCGCTTTGTCCGTACGCACCAGAATGATCATCCAGGTGGCAAAATGCGCTAACGACGTCCACACCTTGTGCCCGTTGATAACCCAGTTATCCCCTTTCCGCTCCGCAAAGGTTTGTACGCTGGCCAGGTCCGAACCGGCGCCCGGCTCGGAAAAGCCCTGACACCAGATCTCTTCACCGGACAGCAGCTTGGGTAATACATCCCGTTTCAACTGTTCCTGACCATGAAAAAATATGGTGGGTGCTGCCATACCCAAACCGATCACGTTGGGCAGAAAGGGCGTAGCCACACTCTGCATTTCCTGATTGGCAATACGTTGATAGCCCTGATGGCCACCACCACCGTATTCTTTTGGGTAATCACAGCCTACCAAACCAGCGTCATAGGCGGCCTTTTGCCAGGCGCAAAGGTAATCCAGCTGGCCGGTGGTCATGATTTCAAGTGGAGATTGGGGGAGCCGCACGGGGGCCGGTGGGGGTAGATTATCTTTCAGCCAATTGCGGCAATATTCGCGGAATTCCGCCTGTTCGGGTGTATCTTTATGGCCTTCAGCCGGAGTGCTTTGACCGGACATGACTCCCTCCCTACGTTCGTCAGCTTTATAGTATTTGTTTTTCGATATTATGATGCTTTTGAGGTTAGGAGGGAGGCTGTGTTTCAGCAATGGCTAAAAAGTACAAATAGATGGCCGGTGGGGACAACAGGATACGTCTATGCTTTGTCCAGCTCCTCGTTCCACTCCTTTTCATAACCGGCCTGCTCCAGGTAGCCGCCAATAGAATTATAGAGTTTCTCGGTCCAGTACTGGGAGCTGCCCTCGCAAGGCAACTGCAAACCGCCTTCGGCCGAACGATTTACCATTTTCCAGAAAAAACGGGCGAGATGTATCGCCTCTTCTTTTGACTGTACATCACCTTTATCAATAATGGCTTTGGCCAGGTCATCATCCAGCTCATCTGCCATAAAAAGCGCGACGGTTTTCTCTTCATCAAAACTGTACTCGATCATAATGTTTTCCCCACATCCTCCATCACATTCATGCGGTCGGCGATCCACTTCAGTTTATCCACCAGTTCCTTTATGGTCATTTTGCGGGTTACGGTCAACAGGTAATGCCCTTTCTTTTTCTGATCAGGCTCGAATTTCATGTCTGCCGGCAGGTCGGCCGCCTGCAGCACCCAATAGACATTGATGGAAGCCCCGCGATTGTGCTTTTCCTTCATTTTATAAACACCTTTCAGGTGTTGCCAGCTGGAGGAAAAGGACAATCCCATCTGGTCATGGGGAAGCACCCACTGTTCGTCAGGAGAGATCAGCCAATCCTTCTTGCGGATGCCGCAAATTAGTACATCCCCCTCCTGCACATCCCGGCGACGGTACAAGGTGGGGTGGCTGTGTTTTGTGGTAGGTCTGGCCAGGAAATCTTCGTATTCCTTGATCAGCTCTCGCAGATTATCCAGTGATTTGAACTGGTGTATCAGTTTGTCATCGGCCATTGGTTCGATATCCGAATTACAGAATTTAGCGTTCGGTCGATTCTAGCTGCTTCCACCAAACCCACTAAGTGATTTTTCAGGCGTTAAATTGTGAAATATTCACAAAATGATTTCAGTCACATGACTGAACACCCAAGTATATGTAGTCACACGCACTTTAAGCCATTCAGTCAGCGTTCAGTTTTATTCTCTTAGAATGCCAGTCATCGATTGACAGATTCAATGGAGAACGCGATGAAAATTAAAGTTTTAAGTATGGCTGCGATGCTTGTGGCTTCCGGTTCGGTATTGGCAGAACCCTATATCGGTGTTGGGGTTGGCAGCACTGACTACGGGATTAACAATTTCGATGACCCAACGGGACTAAACATTTACCTGGGGAGTCGGGTTTCCGACAGCCTTGCCATCGAGGCCTTCTACACAGATTTCGGAACGGCGGAAGACGAAATCGTGAATGAGGTTGATGTGAACATCAGCAATTTCGGAGCCGGTATTTTGATGGGTGCTTCACCCTCCCCCGGGGTTAATCTGTTCGTCAATCTGGGGATTCACGCCTGGGAAGGTGAAGTGACTTCCAGTTTCTATCCACATCAGTACGATGACCATGGTTCTGATATCTACTACGGATTCGGTGGATCATTCGAAGTTGCCAACGGGCTTTCGCTGGGAGCGCGCTATACGAAATATGACATTGATGAAGAAGACATATCTCTGGCAACGTTGAATCTTGAAGCTATATTTTAGGATTAATAATACCTTCAAATAAATTGTAGAGTTTCCACCTGGCATGCAAGGCGGAAACTCTACAAAAATTGCATCATTTTTCTGACGGCATCTCCACCTGAGCCTGCATCCCCTCAAGGCGGCGTTTTTCCATAATTTTGGGCGATACCACCAGCGAGAATACCGCCATCAAAACCAGAAACCCTCCTACAACCACAAGTAAGGTCTTTTTGCTTTTTTCCTGCTGTTTGCGATTCAGGTTGGCGTATTTATCCATCAAGGCCATGGGCGTAATGGTGAGCTGGGTCGGTGTCAGTTGCTTTTTCAACTGTTTTATATAAAGGCTTTGCCGCAGCGGTGTGAACAAACCTGACGGCAGGACCAAAAGCATGGGAAGCGCAACATACACGATCGATTCTTCCCCCGTATTGTATGCGTGCCAGGAAAACGCCAGAAAGCCCAACACAACAACAGGCACAAGAACCAGGGTAAGTTTCAGGTGTTGCTCCAACATTGTCAGCCAGCGTTTTCTGATGATTTCCGCTTCCTTCACGCCGCTCAGCCGATAAGCACGCATTCCACCAGAATTGATAAACATCAGATACTCGTGGCCATTTCGCCAAAACAACGCGTTTGTGCCCCGCTCCTTCATTGAATTTGAATCCGGAAACACTGGCTCCAGATGATCATAGGCTGCCAGCTTGCGCGCCCTTTTCTCCTGCCACTGGCGTCGGCTTTCTGAGAAAAACTCACGCATGGGTTTACGTAAAAACAGAAAGAGTAGTATCAATGCGACCGGAATATCGACGGGAGTCAGTAACCGGTCCGGCGCATTAGCGGTGGCGAACACTGGCGCCAGCAGCAACAAACCGCTTAACAACGCACAGAAAAAATATCCAAAATGATTCCCCACCAGGCAGGCGGCCACTGCAGGATACACCAGGAACGCGATTAAAACCGCTTGGGCGTCGCTACGGCTGTCTTGCAGATTAAGGAAAAGATCGAGAGTGATGTAGAGAATCAGCAGCCCGCAGGCCACGAACAAATCCATTGGCTTTTTCATGAATAGTCCTTTAATCATGCACCGGTTTCGGCAATTTGGTTTCAGGCTAAATGTACCACTCCTGAGAGGATAAGCAACCCGCCGGATTACCTATCCTCCGTTCCGAAGCTATATCTCAAACTCCTCCATATCATCGTCATCCAGATCGTCGTTTTCCGCTGCCATATCACCGCGTGCCCACAAGGTGGTTTCAATATAATCAGCCATGCCTTTTACGGTGGAACTCTGGAACAGCGCCCTTAGCGGAAATTCCACATTGTATTTTTCCCGAACCCGGGAAACGATCTGAGTCGCCAGTAGCGAATGTCCACCCAGGGCAAAAAAGTCGTCGTTCACCCCGATCTGTTCGATCTTGAGGATAGTTTGCCAGATGTCGGCGATTTCCTTTTCCACCTCGGTTTCCGGGGCAACATAGGCTTGCTGACTGATTTGCGTATCAGGCTCGGGCAGCCCGGCCCGGTGCAGTTTGCCGTTCGGTGTTAAGGGTATCGTTTCAATCAGGGTGAAGGTGGTTGGCACCATATAATCCGGTAAGGAACGGGCGAGCGTGCGACGCAGATCCTCGCGATCAATATCATCGATTCCTGCATCCAGTACCATATAAGCGTGCAGACAGGTGTCGCCCCGCTGATCCACACCATCCAAGACTACCGATGTTTTAATGCCGGCATAATGATTCAGTTCGTGCTGAATCTCCATGGGTTCAACCCGATAACCGCGTATCTTGATTTGCTGATCCAGGCGCCCCAGAAAATGGACACTGCCATCGGCAAGGTATCGGCCCTTATCGCCAGTAAAATAACAGGTATCGGATTCAGCATCGCTCAGCGGATTAGCCCGGAAGGGGCTGTCTTCCACAGGATTCAGATAGCCTTCCGACAAGTAAGGCGAGCGGATAACAATTTCGCCCACTTCACCCACCTCTGCCAGTTGGCCCGCTTCATTCAGAATCAGTAGCTGCGATGCATCAATACCTTTGCCCACAGCCACCCATTGGTTGGGATGAGCGTCTGACATATCCGCAACCGGATGAGCAGCCATCGCCTGTGGCGTTTCTGTGGCACCGTAAAAGTTAATACACTGCGCATGACCCGCGTATGCCTTGATGCTGTTAACCGCGTTCGCTGTCAGGCGGTCGCCGCCGAACACGGCGTAACGTAAACGCTTGAGCTGATAATGCTCAGGAACAGGTTCTTCCCCCTTCCAGTCCGCCACGCCGGTAATAAGCTGTGCCATGGCGGGTGTCAGGTGCATCACACTGATGTCTTCGTTTACCAGCCAGCTGGTCAGCTCATGGGGATCCGCATACCAGGCAGCATCAGGAATATGAACTGATCCCCCCAAAATCAGCGGAGTAAAGATATCCCGTAACAGGGGATCATGAGCCAGACCAGACAGCATGGAAAAACGATCCGATGCACTCAGGGAATAGGCCTGCTGGTACCAGTCAACAAAATGCGCAATCGGCGCAAGGCTGCCGCTGATGGCTTTGGGCTCTCCGGTGGTACCGGAGGTATAAGCAATATAAGCCCTTGCATCGCAGGCGGACAGTGTTGGCGTAAAGGACGACGGACCATTGAGCTGCGCCAGATCGCAATGAAGGACGCTCAAGCCGGACTCATTAACAAATTCATTGAAAGCATCCAATGCACCAGGTTGACTACTTGTGTCAATCAAAACCCGGGCACCGTTAATAGCCTGATAATGCTTGAGCCGTTCGAAGGGATAAGCCACATCGTACAGGGTAAATACGGCACCGGCCTTCAGCACTGCCAGCAGGCTCACCACGGTGGCTGCATTGCGCTGGGCATAAATTGCCACCGTATCCCCGGGTTTTATGCCCTGCTCCACCAGTCGCGATGCGAGATGGGAAGAAGCCTGATCCAGTTCCTCATAGGTCAGCGCCACCCCTGTATCCTTGACAGCCAGATTATTGCCATGGGCCTGCACGTTACCGGCAAAGGTTTCCAGCGGATGAGGCCAGTTTTTCACTGGCAAAGCGGCAACCGGATCCGGGCACACGTCTGATTCAGTGGCAGATAAACGGAATGCCAGCAACTCTTTTTCCGGCGTCTGCCCCACCTGGTGCAACAGCTGTACAAACTGATTCAACAGGTTACTGGCCGATTCCGCCGCAAACAGGTCTGTGTTGTACACCAGATTCAGCTGTAGTCCTTCCGGCGTTTCCTTGGCATACAGGTTCAGATCAAACTTGGCGTGCGCTTCATGGCCCTCACCACTTTCATCGTCCTTGCCGAAAATGGGCTTGATGGATAACCCGGAAATATCCTGACCCGATTCCGGCAGGTTTAACAGATTAAAGAACACCTGAAAATAAGGCGTACGACTGAGATCCCGTTTGGGTCTGAGTTCTTCCACGATTTTTTCAAACGGCAGTGCCTGATGGCTGAAAGCTCCCAGACTCTTTTCCTTAACCTGCAGGAGCAAATCGCGATAAGTGTTCAGAGCAGAAAAATCGGTGCTGATAACGGCCGTGTTAATAAACATGCCGATCATGGGTTCTACTTCTTCGCGAATTCGACCTGCAATAGGAATACCGATATTAATGCCCTGCTGACCGGAATACCGGTGCAGTAACAGATCAAAGGCCGCCAGCATCGCCATAAACAGCGTAGCGCCTTCCTGCTTGGCAACACCGGTTAATGCCGCCACGGATTTGCTGTCCAGAATTGCAGTGGCGGAAGCGCCATGAATGGTTTGTACCGCGGGCCTTGGATAATCCGTGGGTAAATCCAGAACCGCAAACTCGTTATCCAGTTCTTTGCGCCAGTAGGCGATCTGTTTTTCCAGTTCCCCGCCTTGCAGCCAGCGCCGTTGCCAGGCGGCATAATCCACGTATTGATAATCCAGTTCCGGCAGCTGTGGTTGCTGCCCGGCTTTAAGCGCTATGTAACTGGCCGCCAGCTCCTGCACCAGCACATCCATGGACCAGCCATCGGAGATGATATGATGCATAACGCCCACAAATACCCAGCGCTGCGGCTGACCTTCCTTGTGGCAACGCAACAGTGTGGTGCGCAGCAAGGAATCCTTCGTCAGATCAAATCCGGTATCGGTTTCCTTATCAATATACGCCTGTATCGCCGTTTGCTGCTCTGTGGCTGGCTTGTCACTCAGATCAACCACATTGATTTTCCAGTCTGCCGCGTCCCGGATAATTACCACAGGTTCATCCTGCTGCACCACGAAATTGCTGCGCAGTGTTTCATGGCGGCGCACAACCTCGGTCAGTGAACGGTTCAGCAACTCCACATCCAGCTCGCCGGTTAATTCCAGCAACACGGGCATGTTGTAGGCAGCTGTACCAGGGTCCAGTTGATCCAGCAGCCATAACTGTTGCTGCACAAAAGACAGCGGCAGACGTTCGTTGCGGGATAGCTTTTCCAGTGGCGGAACCTGTGACTGATCACCCTGCGCCAGCAGTTCATCAATCACCCGAGCGATGGTTTCCACCGTGGGGGATTCAAACAGTCGGCGCAGAGGAATATCCACGCCATAATGTTTTTTCAGGCGGGACACCACCTGTGTGGCCAGCAAGGAATGACCGCCCAACTGGAAAAAATCCTGATCCGCACCCACAGCTTCCACGCCCAGAATGGCTTGCCAGACCTTCGCCACCGTGATTTCGGTTTCCGTTTCCGGCTCACGGGCAGACTGATCCAGAGACACATCTTTCGGCAACGCCTTGCGATCCACCTTACCATTAGGAGTCAGCGGGAAGCTGTCCAGAATAAACCAAGCGCCGGGCAGCATATGGGAAGGCAACAGGTTGGCGGCATGCCGTTTCAGGCTGTCCTGCCAGGCGTCGTCGTTTTGATGGCTGCTGACAACCCAGGCGAACAGCATCTCTCCTGCAGCTGTTTTTTCCACGGCCACCAGTGAATCGGTAACGCCGGCGAACTCATTGATCACCGCCTTGATTTCTTCCACTTCAATCCGGAAGCCGCGTAACTTGATCTGATGATCCCGGCGCCCCAGATATTCAATGGCACCATCCGGCCGGTAGCGAACCAGGTCACCGGTACGGTACAGGGTATCTGCTTCCTGTGTGAAAGGATTGCGGATAAATACCTGCTCTGTCAGTTCCTGATTATTCGGATACCCGGGGCCCACACTGTCGCCGCCAATACAGAGTTCAGCAGCGCCGCCCACCGGCATCAGCTCATTGTGATCACCCAGAATATACAGCCGCACATTATCGATGGGCCGGCCGATGGGCAGCACCGGGTGATGCAGGTCTTCCTGCAGATCCACTGTATGCACGGCGGCAATATCGGTACATTCCGTTGGACCATAACTGTTAATCAATTTACAGCCACTGAAGTTCAGCCAGGGTTTAAGGCGTGCCAGGTTGATGGGTTCACCACCCAGGAACAGGTGTTTCAGGCTTTCCAGTTTATGCCATTCGTTCGGCTCATCCACCAGCGGGTAAAACGCACTCGGGGCACAGTTAATCCAGGTCACTTCATGTTTGTGGATAGTATCCAGCAACAATTGCGGATCAAATTCCTGAAAATCAGGAATGGTCAGCGTAGCGCCCTGAATCAAGGGTCCGAACAGGTTTTTCTGAGTCAGGTCAAAACCCAGCGCACTCATGAGCATGACGTTGTCTTGCTCATCAAGATGATAATCGCGGCAATACCATTGTTGCAGATTGACTTCGGAATACTGGAATGCTCCGGTACCTTTCGGGCGCCCCGTGGAACCGGAGGTATATATCATATACAGCATACGGGCAGGATCCGGCGCTACCGATGCCAAAATGCCATTTGCCTTTTCCAGGCATTGTTCCACCGGCAGGCATTGCCATTCGCCCTGCGGAAACTGCGCGATCAGCTCTTGCCGGGATACAACTAACCGGATTCCGGCATCTTCCACTATGTATCGGATACGGCCTTCCGGATAGCTGGCATCCAAAGGCACGTAAGTGCCACCGGCTTTGAGGACGCCGAAAATGGCAGACATCAATTGCAGGTGCCGGTCAAAACACAGGCCAACCCGGTCACCGGGTTTAACGCCCTGCGCTATCAGTTCACCGGCAATAGCACTGGCCTCTTGATTCAGCTGCCGGTAAGTCAGGCTGGATTCACCACAGCGAACCGCAATAGCATCCGGTGTTTTCTCACACTGCTGTTCCATCAGCTGTTGCAGGGTGGTGTTACGATTATATTCAGTGGCAGTCTGATTCCAGTCAACCAGCTGTTGCTGAATTTCCGCCTCGCTTAGCATGGGCAGCTGTGCCAGTGGCATGTCGGGATGATCCACAATGGACTGCAGCAATGTCTGAAAATGCTGAATCAGGTGCTGAATGGTTTCTTCCCGATACAAGGCCACCCGGTAGGCAAACACGCCCGCCAAACGCCCTTCCGGATTCAGCCCCATATTCAGGCTGAGATCAAACTTGGCATCATTGGCTTCTGCTTCAACAGGGCTCAGAGTCAGGCCCGGCAGCGACAGTTCTCTGGATTCGCCGATATTCTGAAACGTGAACAACACCTGAAATACCGGTGTATGAGTCAGGGAACGTTCAACGCCCAGTTCATCCACCAGTCGCTCAAACGGAATATCCTGATGGTCGAACGCTTCCAGTGCTGTTTGTTCCACCTGGTAAATCAGATCCTGAAAACTGCCATTGGGGTTCAGTTGATTGCGGAACGCCAGGGTATTAACAAAGAACCCGATAATGGGTTCCAGTTCGGACCAGTTGCGGTTGGCAATGGGTGAGCCCACCACAATGTCCTGCTGATTGGTGTAGCGGTATAACAGCGTCTGAAAGGCAGCGAGCAAGGTCATGTAGGTTGTGCTGCTGTTTTGCTGGCTCAGGGCTTCCAGTTGCCGGGTGAGTTTTTCCGACAGAGTAAATTCTACCAGGGCACCCCGCTGATCCGGTTTGGTGGGCCGGGCATAATCCGTTGCCAGTTCCAGTACCGGGACGTCTGCCAGTTTTTCTTTCCAGTAATCAATTTGTTTTTGCAGTACCTCACCCTGCAGCCAGCCACGCTGCCATATGGCAAAGTCAGCGTATTGAATCGGCAGTTCAGGCAATGGTGACTGTTTGCCCTGCTGAAATGCCTGATACAGTGTGGCGATTTCCTGCATCAGAATACCCATTGACCAGCCATCACTGATGATATGGTGTTTATTGGCTAGCAGTACGTAATCCTCGTCCGCCAGTTTCAGCAAACGGGTACGCAGCAAGGGACCATTGGCAAGGTCAAAGGGCTGCGATGCTTCCGCCACCACGCGGCTGTGTACCTCGGCTTCCTGCTCATCCGCCTTGAGCTGACTGAGGTCTTCAACCGGCAAACGGTAATCCACGGAAGCGGCAATCACCTGTACCGGTTCGTCATCCACCATGTCAAACCGGGTACGGAATACATCGTGGCGTTCAATAATGGCGTAAAAAACTTTTTCCAGCAGTGCCGGCTGTACATCGCCGGTCAAACGCACCGCTGCAGGCATGTTATAGGCGGAATTGCCGGGATCCAGCTGGTCCAGCAGCCACAGCCGTTGTTGCGCAAAGGACAACGGAATTTTTTCGCCCCGATCCTGCGGCTTCAGAGATGGAATATCACCAATGCGCTGACAGCGGTGAATGGCTTTTGCCAGCCCGGCCACATTGGGGGCCTGAAATAATTCACGAACGGAAACATCCACCGCAAACGCACGACGCACTCGGGACAGAATACGGGTTGCCAGCAAAGAGTTGCCGCCAATATCGAACAGGTTGTCCATAACGCCGATCTGTTCTGTTTCCAGCACCTGTTGCCAGATCTGTACCAGCTGCCGTTCCACATCGTTCCGGGGTGGCACATGGTTTTGTGTACCACTGGTATCCGGTTCCGGCAGGGCTTTCCGATCCACTTTGCCGTTAGGTGTCAGCGGCCACTCGGCCAGCACCACCAAAGCGGATGGCACCATATAATCCGGCAGGTGAATGGCCAGTTCCTCTCGCCAACCGGCCACATCGTTACCCTTATCCGTGACGACATAACCGATCAGCTGTTCGTTCCTGAGCAGCACCAGTCCATCGTTAACACCGGGCAGCGCTTTCAGTGCGGTTTCAATTTCACCCAGCTCAATCCGCAGGCCGCGCAGTTTGATCTGAAAATCCTTGCGGCCAATGTATTCAATAGTGCCATCCGGGAGATAACGCACCAGGTCGCCGGTGCGATAAAGTTTGCCTTCACCAAAGGGGTTTTTCTGAAAAGCTTTTTCGGTAAGCTCCGGCTGATTGATATAACCCAGGCCCACCGGAACACCAGCTATACAAAGCTCCCCAGCCAGTCCGGGAATAACCTGCTGATTCAGTTCATTCAACACCAGCAGCCGGGCACCCTCAATGGGCTGACCAATGGGAATCAATCGTTCACCCAGTGTGAACTGATCCAGTTTGTGATAACAGACCACATCAGTACATTCCGTGGGACCGTAGCTGTTGACCAGTTGTGCCTGACAGTTTTCACTGGCCAGCCATTGCTCCAGCAATTGCAGTTGAATCGGCTCGCCACCCAGCACCAGATAGCGCAGGCTTTTTAAAGGCTCGTAACCCGAAAGGGCCGCACTTTGAACCAGAGGGTAAAAAGCACTGGGAGCACAGTTAATCAGGGTAACCTGATGCTGACTGATGGCATCAATAAGAATCTGCTCATCGAACAGATCCATTTGCGGAATCACCAGTTTGCCGCCCCGTAAAAGGGAAGCAAACAGATTCTTCTGAGTCAGGTCAAACCCGATCGCACTGACCAGCAGCGTGGTGGTGTTTTCATTAAAGGCCAGTTCGTTCAGATACCAGCGTTGCAGATTGGCTTCGCCGTCATGGGTAACCTGCGCGCCTTTGGGTTTGCCGGTGGAACCGGAGGTATAGATCACGTAAATCTGATCCTGCAGTGCCGGCCGGGTCTCCAGGTTTTCCGTACTTTGGGATTTAACAGGGGAATTGTCCTGATCAATCACGCACACAGCCGCACCCGTAGGCGGAATGACACTGGCCACTTTCTGCTGGGTGAGAATGACAGGTGCGCCACTGTCTTCCACGATGTACTGCAAACGCTCTGCCGGGTAGCCGGCATCCATGGGGATATAGGCACCACCAGCTTTAAGTACGCCCCACACTGCGGCAATAAAATCAGCGGAGCGGTCAAAGCACAAGCCTACCCGCTGATTCGCGCCAACACCCTGAGACTTTAACCAGTGGGCAATCTGGTTTGAATGTTCGTTTAACGCCCGATAGGTGATAGCGGTATTCCCTTCAACCAGAGCAACCCGATCCGGTGTTTCGTGCACCTGCTGATAGAACCAGTCAACAATGGTGCCATCCGGCAATGGATTTTGTTCTTCCACCTGCGACCAGTGATGCAGGCGCCCCTGTTCCCCGGCTGAAAGGTAAGCCAGTTCACCGGTAATCGCCGCTTCACCGCTGACAATCTGCTCACTGATATGTTGCAGGCGCGGCAGAAACTGGCAATCTTCAAACACACGGGGGTCGTATCGCAATTCCAGTTCAATGGTGTCACCGGCATCGCGCACAATAAACTGCACACCATGATCAACCCTTGGCGCCGACATATAAGGCACAACCGGTGCACCTTCCACTGATTCACGGGTGGTAAAATTATAAAAGTTGAACATGAACAACGCTGGCCCCAGGCTGGCCAGGGCCCGTTGATCACTGATGGATATCACCCGTTTGTCTTTAATCAGCTGATCAAAATCACGGGCCTGATCAAACCACCGGGTAACCGGCGTTTCGGCATTAAAACAGGACTGGTTGAATATCACCGGATGTTGCTGATAAAAACAGCCAATCGACTGCGCACCCACCTGCCGGCGATTGCCGTAAAAATCAAAAATGGAAAAACTGTCTTCCGCGCGGCAATAGTTAAATAGCATCATGCCGTATAGCGTACGGAAGTAAGCGGGTACGGATAAACCCTGCTGCCGGATAAACTCCCGAGTGCTATTTACAGTGGCAGAATCCAGTGTCAGACGCACAATGCAATTGTCCGTTGTTCTGGCCGGATCATCAGCCTGATAGAAACCGGGGCGTGGCTTGCTGAAGTTCAGCGCTTCCGTTTCTTTCAGTCTGCCTTTCCAGAAATCATAAATGGCTTCGGTGTTACCATGAACCTTTTCCCACTGATAATAGGTCTGATAGTCCCTGTCAGTTTCCAGATTAACCGGTTGCCCCTGCTTTAAGGCTGCATAGGCATTCAATACCTTGCTCATCTGGGCAAAAGTGGCTGCACCATCCAGCACCATATGGTGGCACCCCAGAATCAGCACGCCATGGCTATCCGATTTTTCCACCCAATGATAGTGCACCAGATCTTCATTAAAAATATCGAAGGGACGATGCATTAAACCGTCAATCGCCAGATGCTGGTCGGTCGCCGACAGCCCTTTCACGGAATGGTGCTGCAACTGAATTTTTCCCGATCCGGGGATCGTAAAATAGGCTTCGTCTGCCGCGGGAATATCGCAGCGTTTTACCCGGGCACGCAGCATGGGTGTGGCATCAGACACCGCTTGAATCGCTTTTTCCAGACATTCCGTATCGACCGATCCGGGAAGCTCGGCATAAATACCATAGGCATTCTGTTTGGTTTCCGGGTGAGCCAGCTGATCAATCAGCATCACCTGCTGGTTAGCATTCAGGGGTGCCAGTTCATATTCCTCAGCATTCAGCCCCATATGCTCCAGCAAAAAGCTGTCATCAAACAGGCGAATGTCGGTAACCACCTGATCGGTATTATCAATTAGCGCGCCAATCAAAAACTGGTATTGATCCATCAGATTGGCAATGGTGGTTTCATTAAACAGCTGCGTATTGTATTCCAGTCCGCCCTGATAACCCTTATCGGTTTTCATGACCCCCAGGGTAAGGTCCATACGGGCAGAAACGTTTTCCCCACTGATGGGTTCTATCTCCAGCGGCCCTGCGCCAAAGGCAGCATTACTGCCCCCACCGCCTTCCTGTACCAGCAACTGAAAAGCCGCCTGAGCCAGCGGCGGATAACCGGGCTGGCGCTCCACATCCATGGATTCCAGCAGGATATCGATAGGCACTTCCTGATGGTTAAAACCACCCAGCACCATCTCTTTCACACGTTGGTAAAAAGCTTTTACCGTGGGGCGGCCGGACAAGGGTAAACGGAACAATAACAGGTTAACAAAGAAGCCGATCAGCTCCTGGGTTTCGGCACGATCCCGGCCGGCAACCGGTGCGCCCACTACCACATCATTACTGCCGGCATAACGCCCCAGCAACAATTGCCAGGCACCCAGGGTTAACATAAACGGGGTAATATCCTGCTCGCGGCAAAAAGCATCCATGCGCTTCGACAGGGAATCGGGGAAATGGAATCTGTAGGTTGCCCCGTCGCTTTTCAGCAACTCGGGGCGGGGATAATCCGTGGGGATATCCAGTACCGGCGGTGCACCTTTGAGTTGTTTTTCCCAGTAACCAAGGTCTTCCTTAAACGCCTCATCGTCCAGGTACTGACGCTGCCATATGGCATAATCCGCGTATTGTATGGGCAAAGGTTCCAGCGCCGCTTTGGTGCCGGTGGCAGCCGCCATGTAAAACGCCGCCATTTCTTTTACCAGCACCTCCATGGACCAGGCATCAGAAATAATATGGTGCATGCAGGCAATCAGGGCGTATTCGTTTTGCCCCTCACCCTGTTTGAGAATCGCCAGGCGCGCTCTGAACAGGGGCCCTTGTTCCAGATCAAAAGGCGTTCGCCCTTCCTGATTCACCAGTTCCTGCAAGCGGGATTCCCGCTCTGCTTCTGTGAGCGTGCTCAAATCATCCAGTGGCAATTGCCATTGGGTAAAAGGCGCAATAACCTGCACCGGCTGGCCTTCGTCGTCAGCAAAAGTCGTGCGCAGGGATTCATGGCGTTCGACCAAAGCCGCAAAGGCTTTCTCCAGCAACCCGGGATTGATATCCCCCTTGATACGGAATGCCGCCGGAACGTTATAGGTGGTATCACCCGGATTAATCTGATCCAGCAACCATAAACGCTGCTGACTGTAAGACACGGGAATTTGGCCTTCCCGCTTTGCCGGTTCAATGCCTTTCTTTTTGAGTTTCTGGGCCTGCTTGAGAAATTCGATGATCTGGGGCTTGGCCGCTACGATCTGATCGCGGATTTCCGCGGTAAAAGCGCCCTCAGGGGCGCTGAAGCGAAGGTTTTCGCCTTCCAGCCATAAACGAATATCTTTCTTTGCTAGCGAGGACAATAACTCAACTACTGACATAGGGAACCTGTGAGATACATTGTGTGTACTTTTTGCTGGAGCGGGAGCCAGCCTGTTTTTTATTTTTTGCGCTTGTTCACCGGATACTTGTTCGCCGGATATGAGGAGCGGCGCATTATTGTTATCAGGGTAAATCAACGCCGCATTTTACCCTAAATGACTAATTTTACGTAGTTTCAGGTGGATTTTTCCCCGGAATTTTGCAGGCCGGGGTGCCAGGATTCCTTAACTGCGGTTTCCGGGCCTGGGATGGTGGAATTGGTGAATATTGCTGGTGGGTTTGCGAAATTTGCAGCGGTTACGGCCTTCGCTTTTAGCCTGATAAAGGGCTTCATCGGCCTGCTCCAGCACCGCCAGCAAATCCTGCTGGAAATGCAGCTCGCTGGTGCCGCCAATGGAAATGGTCAGATGCTGCCAGGGACTGGAACTGTGGGGAATCCCCTGCTCCGCCACCTTTTCCACCATGCGCCGGGCCAGGTGTTCTGCCCCGGCAGCATCTGTATCCGGAAGCATCACCACGAATTCCTCCCCGCCGTAGCGATACACGGAATCCGCCGGTCTGGCCAGGCAATCCGCCAGTAAATTTGCCACCATCCGCAAGGCCGCATCCCCTTTACGATGACCATAACTGTCGTTGTAGTTTTTGAAATAATCCACGTCCACCATCAACACCGACATAGGAGACTTTTCCCGTTGGGAGCGGCGGAATTCCAGCCGGTATTGATGGTCAAATGCGCGCCGGTTGGGAATGTTCGTCAGGCCGTCAATCAGCGCCAGACGATAGTTTTCATGGGCCATGGCTTCTGCCCGCAGTTTTTCTGCCCGCAGGGAGTTGATATGGGCTACCAGACTGAATGACAACAGTACCGTATTGAACAGCACACCCACCTTGAGACTGTGTACAAATACCGGATGTGACGGCAAAGCGCCCAATTGATGCAACGCAAAGAACATGGCGCCCACAAGCCCGGCAGACCAGGCAATCAAAAACAGCCTGGCGCCTTGTATATTTTCCCGAATACCAAATACACCAGCCACAATCACCAGCCCAATGGTTAGCAGTGGCATTAATGAAATCAAATGGATCAAAGTGCGCAACGGCAGGAAGAAACCGGCCAAAGCAATACCAACACACACACGGGACAGCCAGGTAAACCCCAGCGATAGCCGGGGCAAATAAACCGCAAGCTTCAGCACTTCACGGGTAAAAAGACTGACACTGGCCAGAATCAGGCCAACCGTAATGGGCTGGATATGTTCGTTCACCCACTGGCCGTTTTCACGCCACACCATCTCGTAGCCATAGCCACTCATAGCCAGCAGGTATAAGAGTATAAAAAACAGGGTGCTGACGTAATAAAAGTAACTGGCTTCGCGGGTAAAGAAATAAACAAACAGATTGTAAATACACATGATGACCAGTGCGCCAAAGAACAAACCGTACACCAGTGTGCTCTTCAACATGTGATCCATAATGTGCTGACCGTTGACCACGGACACCGGTACAACAAGAGAACCTTCGGTCTGCAGTCGCAATAACAGATAATCTGCGTCATCCGGAATCGGGAGAAAAAATACGCGATAATCTACCGGACGCGTTTCATAGGGCCGCATATCGCCGGTTTGGTAGGCAGGCCGCCAGTCGCCGTCAGCGGTTTTGAAATAGGCATCGAGATAATCCAGCAGCGGGTAATCGTATTCAAAAAAACGCTGTCCGGTGTCAATGGGAATGTCCTGTAATGGCACTAGCAACCAATGGGTGCGGTGCTCATAACCCAGGTTTTCAGTCAGGTGATCTAATGGCTGGAACCCGTATCTTTCCGTTAACAGCCGGATATCCGTTTCCAGATAGGGCTTTGCGTCTCCGGTGCCATCAATAAAATAGGATGCGCGATCCCATACGGATACTGACAATGGCGCCGTATCCGTATGGACAATATCATCAGCTATTTGCGCAGCAGCGTTGCCGCTGAGCAGAAAAAACAGGGCAAAAAGCAGGGATCGCACGATTTGTTTCCCGAAAATGGTCCCTACAAAGATAGCACAAGGCCCGATTTTCGCGATCCTTGTCTAGAACGGCCCCTGTATCCGGGTTTCTGTCAGGTTGTTCAGCTGAGTGAATTCTTTTTCCTTCCAGTCCCAGAACAACACCACATGATCCGGGCCGAACAAGGGCTTTTTGAACCTGAACCTGATGCTGGTGGGGTCACCTGACTCATTGACTGCCAACACCTCAATATCTGCCGCGTCGGTTGAATGATTGCCAAGGTAAGCGGGCTCCCGGTGATTGGAAACAAAAAAGCGATCTGCCCTGATGGCGAGATACACCAAATGACTCTGCGGAGCCCCCGCAGGAAAATTGCTTTCGGTATTTTCTATGAGAAAGCCGTCTTCATTTTCCAGCAGAATAGTTCGGTCATTGAGCATACGGGCGGTAAAACCGGTATAGCCGGGTACCAGGCTGACCATGTTGGCGGGCATGGTCAGATCAAAATAATTGGCCTTCAGCGGCATATAGGTCTGATCAAACAGCACCGGCGGATTGATCAGCACCAGCGTCTGATCTGCGCTCACGTTGTCGAGAATATCGGTGTGTACATTAAAAGGCGTTTTGTCGCCGGACACCGAAGAAACGATTTTTGTGCCCCATACGGCTGAAGTGCCCAGCATAATGGCCACCAGTAAAATTCCGCTCCAGACGTAGGCAATACCCCGGTACCATTTGGGTTTACTATCAAACCACTCCGCATCGTTGCGGATACCGGCAAACCAGAGCCCCAGTATCAGGCTCATACCAATACCAAAAATAAACATCAGCCGGCCACCGGATACAATGGTGGCGCAGGCCGGCGGCAAGGCAATCACGGCCGCAAATAAACCGAAAGTCGCCAGCCGGTTTCTGATCAGCAACGGGCTGAAAATCACAGCACCAATCACCAATACCATCAGGCTGATGACTGCCTGATTAATTTCCACGTCAGGCGCCATCAGCATACTCAGCGAAGGCACCCGTACCAGTTGCTCGTAAAGCATGATGGGGCCGTTCAGCAGCAATGTCTGGACAAAGTTCGCGGTATCCTTGATAGGGTCAACGTAAAAGCCACTGTGCAGGGCGCCATAACCCAGTGCGTTATACAGAATCCGCCAGCCGGCAATCACGGCAACAAAAGCCAGCAGCACAGCGAGGCGTTTCGGGATGCTGCGGGAGTCCAGCACCAGTAAAAATGCCATCACCACCCCAAGGAACGAAATACCCGCCTCTGCCGACAGCAGGGCCAACAGAAAGGTAAAAAGAGAAAGCAGCAAATAACCGGGCTTGTTATTGTGGGCAAACTGGGTCAGCGCCATCATGCTCAGCAGGCCAAAAGCTGTGGCAATCAGAATATTGCGATTGGCCAGCCAGGCAATGGCATGTACATGGCTGGCATCCAGCACATAAAAGAGCATCACCAGCCACAAAGCCAGCCGGTTCACACCCAGCTGTAGCAACCAGGCTCCCAGCAGCAACCCCACCAGCACATACCAGATCAGAGAATGCAGGTGCATTAATTCGGTGTTGTCCGGCCAGAGCTGATAGTCAATCCAGTGGGTAACGGCTGCCACCGGACGCCAGAAACTGACTTTCAGCTCATCGTCTGTCCACCAGGGAATGTTACCGTAGGATTTGAGTTTTGATACCAGCTCGTTGTCTTCAGTAAAAAACGAAAACAGTTCGGCGGTGGCGGTGGGTAAATCGTAAGCAGGCTGCTGATAGCCGGGGAATGAAGGCTCACCGGTGAGCAAGGCGCGATGCATGTAATCATCACGCATGAAACCGGAATTTACCGTAAAAACCAGTAGCAGAAACCCGATCAGGACAGGCGCCCAGACTGCAGGTTTACGGCATGCAACAATAATCTGACGGGTTATGGAAACAGAAGCCCCTGCCACTGGCAGGGGCACATCTCGATCATTCAAACTGTCATCCTGAACTGCATTCTAATTATAAAAAGCCTTCGATACGCCCTGAATCCTCTCCCTCTGCTGTTTCTTCCCTGGCTTTTTCTGCTGATTCAGATGCCCACATCAACGTTTGCAGGTATTCTGCAATATCTGCCACTGTATGTAACTCGAATAATGCCCGTAATGGGATCTCTACATCAAATTCGTTGCGGAATTTGGAAACCGCCCGGGCAGCGAGCAATGAATGCCCACCCAAATCGAAGAAATTATCGTAAACCCCCACTTTTTCAATGCCCAATACATCGCTCCAGATACCGGCAAGACGTTCTTCCACATCATTGCGTGGGGCAACGTATTCAACTGCCGGTTTGTTTTCCGGCGATGGCAGAGCCTTGCGATCCACCTTGCCATTGGGTGTGAGTGGCCATGCATCCAGCGGAATAATAATGGCGGGCAACATATAATCCGGCAGATAAGCCCTGAGTTTGTTGCGCAGCGTAGTTTCATCGATTGTTTCTGCGGCTGATTCAGTCACCACGTAACTCACCAGACGATCATCCACGACCAGCGTCAGGCTGTCATGAATGCCTTCCTGTTTTCGTAACGCTGATTCAATTTCACCCAGTTCGATACGCAGGCCACGCAATTTGACCTGAAAATCCTTGCGCCCCATGTATTCGATATTACCGTCCGGCCAATAGCGCACCAGGTCACCGGTACGGTACCAGCGCTGGTCGGCATCACAATCACTGAAGGGATTGTCGCCAAACACTTCGGCCGTTAAATCGTCTTTGTTCAGATAACCGGCACCAACGCCCTGCCCGGCAATACAGAGTTCGCCTACCACACCTTCCGGCACCAGTTTGTTCAGCTTGTCGGTAATATAAAGCCGGGTATTCTGAATGGGCTTGCCGATAGGCAACAGGGTTTCATCCACTGACTGCAACTGATAGGCAGCCACCACGTCGGTGCATTCAGTGGGGCCGTAGCTGTTCACCAGCCGACAGTCGCTGGCACTTAACCAGTCTTTTAAAGACTCGACACGAATGGGCTCGCCCCCCAGCACCAGATAGCGCATGGATGCAAACGGATAACCGGTATGGGAGGTTCTTTCCGCCACGGGATAAAACGCACTGGGTGCGCAGTTCACCAGAGTGACCTGCTTTTCATGGATGGTATCGGCGATAACTTCCATATCGTAGTGTTCCATTTCCGGAATCACGATACGGGCACCGGACACCAATGGCGCAAACAGGTTTTTCTGGGTCAGGTCAAAACCGAATGCACTTACCAGCAGGCATTTGTCATTTGCGCCCAGCTCCAGCTGTTGCTGATACCAGGCCAACAGATTGGATTCACCTTTATGATAAACCGCAGCCCCTTTCGGCTGCCCGGTGGAGCCGGAAGTATAGATGATGTAGATCAGATCCTCCGCTCCCGGCAATGTGGCCGGCTGCGCTGTGCTCAAACCTTCAAGCGAAGTCTCATCCAGGCAAATCACGGCAGTGCCCTGCAGATTAACATTATCATTCTGCAATCGATCCGCCACACAACGCTGGGTAAGCAGCACCGGGGCCTGGCTGTCTTCAATCATGTAAGCCAGACGTTCACCGGGATAATTGGAATCCATCGGCACGTAGGCAGCACCGGCTTTCAGTACACCCAATACCGAACTGAGCATATCCACCGAACGATCAAGGCATACGCCCACCCGGCTACCCGGGTTCACATCGTTGCTTGCCAGCAAGGCGGCTAACTGGTTGGATTTTTCATCCAGCACCCGATAGGTAACCTGCATATTGCCCATTTCCACCGCCACGGCATCCGGCGTTAACTGGGCCTGAGCAATGAACTGATCCACGACTGTTTTTTCCGGCGCGGGCAGATTCAGCGTGTTATTCCAGTCGGTAAGCTGCTTTTGCTTTTCATCCGGCAGCACGTACTCAAGCTCGGATATGGAGCTGCGGCCATTCACAATCTGTTCGGAAATATGATTCACACGCTCAACAAAGCGCAGATCAGCAAAATTATCGGACAGATAAATAAAGACCAGTTCAATCCAGCCGCTTTGTTCGTGTACTACAAACTGAATGGGGCCATCCTGCACCTGCGGGCAGGGTGTGGTAATGATCGGCGAGCCATGCAATTGCAGATTGGGAATAAAGTTGTAGTAGTTGAACATGAAGTGCAACCTGCCCTGGGGCAGAATACGGCGTTGCTGTAACAGGGAAATATCGGCCAGTTTTCGCAGGCTGCGTTTGTAGTTTTTAATGTAGTCAAACAGGTCTTCTACATTGCTGCTGTCTTCCAGCAGGCTTTGCGGAAAGATCACCGGCAACAGCTGGAAATAGTTACCGAAAGTCATTTTGTGTTTGCCGCCACGGCCTGCAAGCACTTCGGTCATGTAAAAGTCTGACTCGCCACGGCAATACACATTAATCAGCATGCCATAGATGGCTTTGAAATAAAGCGAAGGATGTACGCCCAGCTCCTCACAGTAGGCACGAACCTTCTGCCAGTGTTCGTCGCTCACCCGCAGGCGCTTCTCAATCCGCTCAGATACTTTCGCCTGCTCTTCGCACTGGGGCGGGATGGAAAAATCCAGTGCTTCCAGATTTTTACTGATGTTCTTCCAGTAAGCCAGAGTCTCCGGCTTATCCATACGCACGCGGTTTTCCTGAATGTGATTGAAAAATACCGGCGGAATAACCGGCGGTTCCATCCCGGCACGAATGGCATCGGCCACCTGGGTATTACAGAAGCCATGCAAGGCCATACCCACACCATCGGCCACCAGGTGATTCATGCGGAAGCACAGCATGTGCCGGCCGGCATTGAGCTTATATACCCGGTATTCGGTCAGCTCATCCTTGGTGACATCGTAAGGGCGCCACACCCACTCTTCCGCAATTTGCTGGGCCTCTACCGTGGAAAGCTCCTGATCCGACAGATCAATAAAATCCATCTCCAGGGTTTTCTGTTTACGAATGCAGTGATAAGCCACATCCGTATAGGGAAGATCAGCCTCAAGAATAAAACAGCGCAATAACGGCTGATCATCAATCAGCTTCTGGGCCGCCTGCTTCCAGATATCAAAATCAAACTCACCATCGGTAATCAGGTGATACCCCATGCTGTTCTTGAGGCTTTCCGGTTCCAGCAAGGCATCCAGATACTGGTCACGCTGCATGGGTGACAACGGGAACAGTTCGAATTCTTCCGGGTCCACGTTCAGTGCTTCGTAAAGCTCTTTTTCATCCAGCACATCGATGTTATCGATAAAGGCTTCCGGCTCTGCCAGCATCTGGTCCAGAATCCGGTTGAAGTGCGTCATCATACGCTCGACGGTGGATGCCTTGAACAGGTCGGTATTATATTCCACCACCCCGCCAATATTGGCATTGCTTTCCTGGAGAATCAGGGAGAACTCGTACTTTGCAGTCTTCTGCTCACGGAATACCGGTGTCAGAGACAAACCGGCAAATTCGGCCCCCACCTGTTCCTGTGGTGTGTTTTGCAGGGCAAAACCTACCTGTGCACCCGGTGCATGTTCTGCAGAACGGTTCAGTTTCAGCGTGTCCGCCAAAACATCCGCCGGCATGTCCTGATGAGCATAGGCACCCAGCGCCGCTTCTTTTACCCGTTGTAAATAGTCGGTAACTTTCGGATTGCCATCCAGTTTGGTACGAATAACCAGGCCATTAATGAAAAAGCCAATGAGGTTTTCAATCTCCGCCCGGTTGCGCCCGGCAATGGGAATCCCTACGCAGACATCGTCCTGGCTGCAATAGCGGCCCAGTAATACCTGGTAGGCCCCCATCAGCACCATAAAAGGTGTTACATCGTGTTCATCACAGAACCGGTTAATGGTCTGGGTGCGCTCTTCTCCCAGTGACAACGCAAAATGCGCACCGTTAAAGCTTTGCTGTTTCGGGCGGGGGAAGTCCGTCGGCAGGCGCAGCACTTCAGGCGCATCCTGCAGGGTTTCCAGCCAGTAGTTTTTCAGGCGCGCCAGGACTTCGCCCTGCAACCAGTTCCGCTGCCATACGGCAAAATCGCGGTACTGAATGTCCAGCGGCTGCAATGGCGATGGTTGGCCACTGAGGTAGGCCTGATACAGCGCCGTCAGCTCCTGAATAAAAACACTGATAGACCAGCCATCGGACACAATGTGATGCATGTTAATCAGCAACACATAATCATCGGCGGCAGCTTTCAACAACACGGTAGAAATCAGCAGATCCTTTTCCAGATCAAACACCTTGTTGGCATCAATATCCACCTGCTGGTTAATGGCAGCATCAACATCCGGTGCATCGGAAATATCTACGATCCGCGATTGCCAGTCAGTCACATCACGAATAATCAGTGTGGGCTCACCGTCAACAGACCCGAAGTTGGTGCGCAGCACTTCATGGCGCTGCACGATTTCCGCCAGCGCCTTGTCCAGCACCTTGATATTCAATGGTCCGCGGATTCGCATGGCCGCGGGCATATTGTATTCGGCACTGCCCTGGTTCAGCTGATCAATAAACCACAAGCGGTGCTGGGCAAACGACAGTACATTACTTTCGGCATCGTCGCAGGGTTCAATGGGAGGCGCTTCATCCACCAGGCCGGCGTCGGATGCACGGCCAATTTTCTGCAACAGCTGCTCTATGGTGGGCCCTTCAAACAAGGCACGTACAGACAACTCGACACCAAACTGCTGCCGGATCCGGGAAACCACCTGCGTCGCCAGCAGGGAATGACCACCAATGCTGAAGAAATCGGATTTAACGCCCACCTTGTCGAGCTTGAGCACCTGGCACCAGATATCGGCAATCTGTTGTTCGCTCTGGTTGCGGGGCGCCACAAAATCATCACCCTCTTCTGCTGCGGAAGGCTCGGGCAAGGCTTTGCGATCCACTTTGCCGTTAGGTGTCAACGGCCAGGCAGCCAGTTCCATAATGGCGGCCGGTACCATAAAGGCCGGTAATTGTTGCTGCAGCTTCTGCTTGAGTGCCGATATATCAACAGACTTCGATGTCACCACATAGGACACCAGCAGATCGTTATGCACCAGCGTCAGGCTGTCGGCAATGCCGCTGTCGGCCTTGATCAGTGCGTCAATCTCACCAGGCTCAATCCGCAGGCCGCGGAGTTTTACCTGAAAGTCTTTGCGGCCATGATAAATCAGCGCCCCATGACGATCGTAGTGAACCAGATCACCCGTGCGGTACCAGCGGCCTTCGCCATAAGGGTTGGCTGCAAACACTGCCGTATTGAGTTCAGCCTGATTCAGATAGCCGGAGCCCACGCCCATACCAGCCACGCAGAGTTCGCCCATGGCGCCTTCCGGCATCAGCTGGCCGCGTTTGTTCACCACATACAACTGGGTATTCGGGACGGGCCTGCCAATAGGCAGCACCGCGTTCTGTGCCAATTCATTCACTTTCCAGGCAGACACCACATCGGTACATTCGGTGGGGCCATAGCTGTTGGTAATGGCACAACGGGATTCAGCGTGCGCCAGCCATTCACTGAGTGATTCGGAACGAATGGGCTCACCGCCCAGTACCAGATGGCGCAGCGAACTGAACGGATAACCACTGTGCTCTGTCAGGGCGGCAACGGGATAAAAGGCACTGGGAGCACAGTTCACCACGGTGATATTTTCCGCGGCAATGGTAGCTGCGATTATCTCGGGATCGTATTCGCCGTCCTGTGTCAGCACCAGAGTGCCGCCACTGATCAAGGGCGCGAAAAAGTTTTTCTGGGTCAGATCAAAACCGATAGCACTGATCAGCAAAAACCTGTCCTGAGCCCCGGCATCAAGATGGTTCACATACCAGTTCAGCAGGTTCATTTCACCGCGATGATAGACACCGGCACCTTTCGGCTTGCCAGTGGAACCGGACGTGTAGATCACATAAATCGGGTCATCACCGGTAACCTGCACATCGGGGCTGGTGGATGGCAGCGATGCAATGTCAGTCGCTACCTGCTGACGCAGACAGGTTTTGGCATAGGGAATCTGGCGCCCTTCTTCATTCAGCCGGTCAAGCACACATTGCTCGGTAACCAGTAATTTGGCTTCACTGTCCTGCACAATGTAAGCAATACGGTCGCCAGGATAGGCAGGGTCCACCGGTACATAGGCGGCGCCGGCTTTAAGAGCGCCCAGTATCAACAGGGGCAATTCCAGGGAACGGTCTACCGCAATAGCCACCCGATCCCCTTTGTGAATACCCTGTTCAGCAAGCCAGTGGGCGAACCGGGAACTGGCGTTGTCCAATTCCTGATAACTGCAGGTTGTTTCCAGGTATTTAACGGCAACTGCCTGGGGCTGCTGCTCCACCGTTTTGCGGAATGCATCCAGCAAAGTGCCCTGCGGTAACCCCAGGGTTTCACCCTGCCAGTCAGTTAACTGATGCTGTTTCTCGTGAGGCAACAACCATTCCAGGGCTGCCAGTTCACTGGCCCCCACAATAATCTGGTTGAGCACATTTTCAATACGCTCCAGCAAACCAAAGCCCTGGAATTCCTTTTCGTAATAACTCAGCCGCAATGTGAACACTTCTTCGCCCGGGCTGATCAACAGTTTTACGGTACCAGGGTTGTCAGGCTGGATAGCGGTAGTAAAGCAATGGTGATCTGCTTTTAAAAAGCCTTTGGAGGCTTCCGGCGGCCGGTAGTTGAACTGAAACTCCAGACCTTCGCGACTGATCAGGCGACTGCGCCCGCTGAACGACAGATGAATGTGGTCATGGAGCTGTTTCCGCCAGTTACGGTGTTCATTCAGCACATCGGCAATAGCACCATCTGCATCGCAGGTTTCGCCACGGAACAGCGCCGGTGTAAATTCAAAATAACAGCCGGTGTTACCGGCATCCGCTTCTCCCCGGCCACCCACGGCTTCGATCAGGGCGATATCGTCTGCCTGGTAATAACAGCGCCGCAACCCCATAGCATAGGTTGCACGCAGCAACGCCGCCAGAGAAACACCCTGAGCCTGACACCAGGATTCCAGCTGCTCTCGTTTTGCGCGATCAAGCCGGAGTTCATTAACCACCAGGCCGCCTGCTTGCCGCGCCCGCACACCCAGGGGTTCCACCTGCGCCAGCTGCTTCTGCCAGAAGGAAAACATATCGGAGGAGTCACTGATATGGCGGCGACGGGTAACAAAGTATTCATAGGACGCCACGGACTGCGATGCCACGGATTCCCCGAAATAACAGTCCAGCACATCCTGCACGCGAATAAATTCAGAGCTGCCATCGGTGACGGCATGGTGACTACTGGCCACACCCAGATAACGGCTGTCGCTGATTTTCACCAGCCAGTGTTTGACCAGTTGGCCGCCCAATACATTCCAGGGGCGCAGCACCAGTTTGCGACACCAGGCAGCAATGGAATCCTCATCATGAATATCCACACCCGCTTCTTTTTGCAGGTCGATCAACTCGAATTCCGGCTCAATCGTGCGGCGGATTCCCTGATAGATGGGTTCCAGCCAGGGCAGCATGGATTCAATAAACACTACCCGTTGACTGGGCCTGCTGGCAGCCACCTGATTCAGTGATTCCTGCCAGCGGTCCGGGTCCACAGCAAAAGGTAGTTCAGTCACATAACCGATGGTATTACGGCAGCTGTCCGGATCATGAACGCTGTCCAGTACAAAATCCCGTTGCAGAGGTGTCAGCGGCATAACCGCTTCAATATCTTCCGGCAGCTTCAGCAAGGATTTGAGTTGATCACGCTCTTCCAGCTCAATGGCGTTGACCGGTGTATCCGGGCTGCTGACAAAGGTCCGCAGCACCCGGCTGAAATGGCGATAAAAAGCGTCCATGGTGTCGGCATCGAACAAGTCCGTGTTGTATTCGATCACCCCGGTGAGACTGTCGCCATTATCCAGCAACATCATGGTGATATCCTGGCGGGCCACCACCAGATCCACCGGCATGGCTTCAATCTCCAGGCCGCCAATGACCTGATGTTTCTTCAGTTCCTTGCCGCTGCTGTAGGAAAAGGCCACCTGATACAAAGGTGAAAAGGCCAGGTTCCGGGGAACATTCAGCGCCTCCACAATGGTTTCCAGGGGCACATCCTGATGGGCCTGTGCACTCAGCACCTGCTCGCGAATCTGGGCCACAAATTCCTTAACGGTAGGATTATTCTCTTGCTGAGAACGAATCACCAGGGTGTTAACAAAAAAGCCGATCAGGTTTTCCACCTGGCTCTGATTACGACCTGCCACCGGCATGCCCACGCACAGATCCTGCTGGCCGGACCATTTGCTTAACACCACCTTGTACACCGACAACAGCAGCACATACAAAGTCACATCCAGCTCGCGGGCCAGCTGGCGCAGTTTGGCCAGCACATCACCGGTAAACTCCACCTGAAGGTTGGAGCCGTTATTGGTTTTTACCGCGGGGCGCGGACGGTCAAAAGGCAACACCAGTTCTTCCGGTGCATTAGCTAACTGCTTCTTCCAGTAATTCAGCTGGGTATCCAGCAAATCATCTGTCAGCCAGTTACGTTGCCACTGGGCAAAGTCAGTGTACTGAATGGAAAGTGGTTCGAGCGGACTGGGCTCCCCCATGCGGGCGGCACCATAAAGCGCAGCGATTTCCTTGACGAAAACCTCCATGGACCAGCCATCGGAAATGATATGGTGCATCACCACAATCAGACCGTGACGGTTATCATCCATTTTCAGCAAACGGGCACGAAGCAATGGCCCTTTGGTCAGATCAAATGCCTGCTCGATATCATCCTGAGCAATTTCCTTGGCTTTGGCATAGCGCTCTTCTGTGTCCAGCTCCGTCAGATCCTGGAACGGTAAACTGAAACCGCTGGCCTCCTGAATAATCTGTACCGGCTCCTCCCCTTTGGTGCTGAAAATGGTGCGCAGGGATTCGTGGCGAACAATCAGTTGCTCAAAAGCAGAACGCAGCGCTTCGCGATCCAGCATGCCATTCAGAAAAAGCGCCGAAGGAATATGGAAGGTGCTGTTGGCCGGCATAAGCTGGTCGATAAACCACATACGCCGCTGCGAGAATGACAACCATTGAGGCTTTTTGCGATCTGCAGGGGGAATGGTATCTTCACTGGAATCACCACCCACACGGGTGGCTTTCAGAAAATCAATCACCTCGGATTTCTTGGCAACCAGTTCATCCTTGAGGTCTTTCGTCAAGGCGCCTTTCGGCGCCTTGAATTTAAGTTGTTCCTCTTCGAGCCAAAGTTTGATTCCCGCTGCCCCCAACTTCGACATCAACTCGAAGACTGTCATAGTGTACCTTCCTCAAAATCCTCATCATCCCACTCCTCTTCACCGGCTTCTTCTTGTGGTTGTGATTGCCACATAACCGTGGCAATGATTTCCGCCAGCGCCGCAATGGTGGGCACTTCAAACAACGTTCTTAAGGGTAACTCCACATTGAGCTGTTCTTTTATGCGTGAAGACACCTTGGTAATCAATAATGAATGGCCACCCAGCTCAAAGAAATCATCGTAGATACCTACTTGCGGCAGGCCCAGCACATCCTGCCATACGGCTACCAGTGCTTCTTCCACGTTGTTTCTTGGCCCCACATATTCGGCCACCTGGAAGGCGCCCGGATCCGGATCCGGCAAGGCGCGTTTGTCGAACTTGCCGTTGGGTGTAATGGGCAACCGATCCATAAACACGAACGCAGCCGGCACCATAAAGTCCGGCAGCATTTGCTTCAGCTTGGCGCGGATAGCCGGTACATCGGGCTTTTCATCTGATGATTGTTCACAGTAAGCCACCAGCTGTTTGTTACCGGCCTGATCCTGTTTCGCCAGCACGCAGACATCGCTGATACCTTCCAGGCTGGTGAGTGCGGTTTCAATCTCGCCCAGTTCGATACGGAAGCCGCGAATCTTGACCTGATCATCCGCCCGGCCCAGGATTTCGATTTCACCACCGGGCATGATGCGGCCCAGGTCACCGGTTTTATACATGCCATAACCGGGCACTTCGCAATAAGGATCATCCATAAACACGGATGCCGTCAGGTCAGGCCGGTTCTGATAACCCAGCGCCACCCCTTTACCGCCACAGTAAATTTCACCGGGCACACCAAAAGGTACCGGGCGCTGTTTGCTGTCCAGAATATAAACCGTGGTGTGCCCCACCGGGTAACCGATCGGAATAGTGGTAGCACCAGGCAGCACTTCTTTAATGTCGTAATAGGTGGCGTAAGTTGAGTTTTCCGCCGGGCCGTAAAAGTTCATGACCCGTTTTGGCCGGTGTTCGCTTTCCAGCAAGGCGCGCACCAGGTTCGGATCACAGGCCTCGCCGCCGAACATCAGGTAATCCAGATCGGCAAACATCTGTGGCGTTTGCTTGGACAGCACATGGAACAGTGCTGTCGTCAGGAATACCAGATTGGGCTTATGGGTTTCCACCAGGCGGGCAAAGGCATCGGCAGACAGAGCCGTATCCTTGTCCACTATGACCAAGGCACAGCCATTTAACAGTGCCGCCCATAATTCAAAGGTGGTGGCATCAAACGACAGGTTCGCTGCATGAGTCAGTCGATTACCCGGTTTGAGATCCATGTAGTTGGTATTAATCGCCATACGGGCCGCGCCCCGTTGCGGCACCAGCACACCTTTGGGTTTGCCGGTAGAACCCGAGGTATAAACGATCAATGCCAGACTGTGGCCGCCATCCGGCATGGTCAGGCCCGGGTTTTCCCGGCTGTAGTTCGCCAGTTCTGCCTGTGAGCCCTGGTAGTTCACCACTTTGGTGGTTTGCAGGTAACCGAAGCGATCTTCAAATTGCTCATCCACCAGCAACACCGGTGCCTGGGTGTCGTCCAGCATGTACTGAACCCGGTCTTCCGGATAGCTGGGATCGATAGGCACGTACGCGCCACCGGCTTTCAGAATAGCCAGTACCGATACCAGCATCTGGAATGAACGTTCAAAACAGGTCGCCACCGGTTGACCAATCTGAACGCCCTGCTCCAGCAGGTAATAGGCCAGCTGGTTGGCCCGCTCGTTCAGTTCGCGATAAGTTATCTGACGATCGTCATGAATGGCGGCCGGCAGGTCGCCATGTTTGGCCACCACTTCTTCAAACAGTTGCGCCAGCGGCTTTTCATCCGGGAATGCGCGGAAGGTATGATTCCAGTCGTGCAGCACCTGCTCCCGTTCCTGACGGGACAGAATATCCAGATCACCCACAGGCTGCTCGGGATTTTGAGAAACACTCACCAGCGCGTTTTCAATATGTGAGAGCATACGATCAATAGTGTCATGCTCAAATAAATGACTGTCGTAAGAAAAACGCACAATCAGATCACGACCGGGAATGGCCACCAGCGTCAACGGGAAGTTGGTTTGCTGAAAGGCCTCTATCTCACCCACATCCAGCAATGACTGGGAATCTTCCAGAGATTCATCAATGGGGTAGTTTTCGAAAACCAGAATGGACTCGAACAGGGCCTGCTTGCTGGATACCTGGCTATGCTTCTGCACATCCACCAGCGAACTGGATTCGAAGTGCTTCATCTCCACCTGCTGATCCTGCACCCGCTGCAGCCATTCCATAAAGGGCAGTTCGTTATCCACGAACATGCGCAACGGCAGGGTGTTGATAAACATGCCGACCATGTTTTCTACGCCGGCCAGATCCGCCGGCCGGCCGGACACCGTGGTACCGAACAGTACGTCCTCTTCACCGCTGTAGCGGTTCAGCAAAGCACCCCAGACGCCCTGTAATATATGGTTCAGAGTCAGGCGTTGATCCTTGGCCAGTGCCTGCAGCGTATCCAGCAGTTCGCCGGATACCTTGATTTCACGCTCGCAATAACGGGCAGCGCTTTCGCCTTCTTTTTCCTTCCGGGAAACCACTGCCGGTGAGTTGCGTAACGGGATTGGTGTGGGTGCAGAGAACCCGGCAAGATAACGGCCCCAGAATTCATTTTCGGCCTGTTTGTCCTGTGACAGTAACCAGCCGATAAAGTCTTGATAATGCGGTGCCGACGGCAATTGAACATCACCGGCTTTTAACAGTTGCTCATAACTGGCAAACAACTCTTTGAATACCACCGGCATGGACCAGCCATCCAGCAGTATGTGATGGAAACTCCAGATTAACTGATTGCGTTGAGACGGCAACTTGATCCAGGTTAAACGCAACACTCCGGGCTTGCGGAAGTTAAAGCCAAAGTTGCGGTCATCCACCATAAAGCGTTCCAGCTTGTCTTTGGCTTCCGCTTCGCTGAACTGACTCCAGTCGTAACGCTGAACCGGCAGATCAATGGTTTCGTGTACTACCTGCAAGGGCTGCTTGACGCCTTCCCAGATAAAGCCGGTACGCAGAATATCGTGACGGTTGACGACCGTTTCCCAGGCCCTGAACAACAGTTCTTCGTTAACATCACTGCCCAGATCCACACTGACCTGATCAAAGTAAACCCAGGAACCCGGCTCATACAGACTGTGGAAGAGCATGCCTTCCTGTACCGGTGACAACGGGTACACCGCCTGAACACCGTCCTGGTGACCAAACAGGGTATCCACCTGATTCTGGCTCAGTCCGGCCAGCGGGAAGTCTGACGGTGTATAGCCGCGGTTGTCCGCGTTGGCACAATGCTCAATCACACGGGCAAGCGTTTGCACCAGCGTATCTGCCAGTTTGCGAATGGTTTTTTCGTGATGCAGCGCCGTGCTGTAACGCCAGGCAAGTTTCAGCTCACCATTCTGGACACGAGCGCTGATTTCCAGATCATAGTTGCGCTCACAGGCCGGTGAAATTTCCTGTCCGGGATTCTCCGGCGCCTGCTGAATGAGAGAGCCATCATCCACGACCTTGTCCAGCTGACCAAGGTAGTTAAAGCTGATCTGCGCTTCCGGCAGACCGGCCAGGCGCTGTTGTACTTCGTCATCGTCGTGCAGATAGCGCAACAGTCCAAAGCTCATGCCTTTCATGGGTACAGCGCGCATCTGTTCCTTGATGGATTTGATCACGCCACCCAGATCACTGTCTTCCACCTGCAGAATCAGCGGGAAGATAGACGTAAACCAGCCAACGGTGCGGGAAATATCAATGCTGTCGGCAATATGTTCACGGCCATGGCCTTCCAGGTCCAGCAGTACGTTTTTATTCAAGTTGTTGTGCTCGTTCCACTCCGACAGCGTCAGGGATAAAGCAGTGAGCAGCAGCTCGTTAATCTCGGTGCGGTAACAGGACGGGGCTTTGGTCAGCAGGGTTTTGGTTAAATCCGATGACAGAGAATTTTCCACCACCTGCACACTGGCAACGGTATTCTTGCCATTGTTATCACGGGGCAAATCCGCTGTGGGCAATTCCAGCAGGGATTTCCAGTACTCGTAATCCCCATCCAGCGCGCCGGAGTTGGTGAACTCCTGTAAAGCTTCGCCCCATTGCTGGAAGGATGTGGTTTTGGCGCCCAATTGTACCGGCTGATTTTCCATGCACTGGGTGAGAGCGGTTTGCAGATCTTCCACCAGCACACGCCAGGAGAACACATCCACCACCAGGTGATGTATCACCACCAGCAGGCGGGAGGACTGATCCGCCCCCAGATCAAAACGCACCACTTTGATCAGCGGGCCTTTTTCCAGATTGATTTCTGCCTGGAATTGATCCGCTAACGTTTCAATCTGTTCTTTACGGGCGCCTTCAGCCAGGGATGACAGATCCACACTCTCGAACACCTGATCCAACAGGGCTTCGATATGCTCTGACTGACGGAATGTCTGGTGCCACTGCCGGGCCGGAATGGCGCTGCTGTGCTCGCGATGGAACAACAGACGCAGGGCATCGTGCTGATACAGCACACCCTCCCAGGCTTCTTTGATATGGGCCTGAGTGATTCGGGCATCCAGCTCAAAAATAACGGACTGATTGAACTGATGAATGTCTGCCAGCTGTTGATTGAAGAACCATTGCTGTACCGGGGTAAGCAGGGCTTCGCCTTCCACCAGCCCCTGTTCGGCTTTCACCACATCTTTCAGATCAGTAGCTACTTCCGCCAGGTCCGCTATGGTCTGATATTCAAAGACCTGCTTGGCGGTAATATGCAACCCTGCCCGCTTGGCACGGCTGATAATCTGAATGGAGAGAATGGAATCGCCGCCCAGCTCAAAGAAGTTATCATGCACACCAATGGTGTCGGCCTTGAGCACCTGCTGCCAGATATCCACCAGTATGGTTTCTTTATCGTTGCGCGGCGCAATGTACTCACTGGTTTGAGTGGCTTCCGCCGTGGGCTCGGGCAGTTTGCGTTTGTCTACTTTGCCGTTCTGGTTGAGCGGGAAAGCTTCCATAATCACAAAGGCCGACGGCATCATATGCTTGGGCAGTACCTTGCTGCTTTCACGGCGCAGCTCTGCCACATCCATATCGCCATCCACCAGCACATAGGCCACCAGGCGTTTCTGGCCCGGCTCGTCCTGACGCACAATAACAACGGCTTCCTTGATGGCATCCAGGCGGGTCAGGCAAGCTTCCACCTCACCCAGCTCAATACGGAATCCGCGGACTTTTACCTGATCATCGGCACGGCCCAGAATTTCAATCTGGCCATCTTCGGTAAAGCGCGCCAGGTCACCGGTTTTATACAGGCGGTCACTGTCGTTGGGGAACGGATTGGCAATAAAGGCCAGGGCAGTTTTGTCCGGATCATTCAGGTAACCGGTGGCAAGGCCATCACCACCCACATAGATTTCGCCGGTAATGCCCACGGGCACCGGTTGCATGTGTTTATCCAGAATATACGCGGTAGAACCGGACAGGCTGCGGCCGATAGGCACGGTAATGGCGCCTTCGGGCACGTCCTCAATTTCATACCAGGTGGAATAGGTGGTGTTTTCCGACGGCCCGTAAACGTGCAGGAAATGCGTCGGTTTGTGGAAACGGGCAATCTTTCTTACCTGCTGCGGATCACAGGCCTCACCGCCAAACAGCAGGTAATCCAGCGTTTCAAAAAATTCCGGATGGTTAATGGCAAACGCATTAAAGAGCGCGGTGGTAATGAACATGGTGTTAATACCGGTGCGCTTCGCTTCGGCAATAAAGGCTTCCGGCGTTAATAACAGTTCCTTGTCTATGACTACCAGGGTGCCGCCATTTAACAGCGCCCCCCAGATTTCAAACGTGGATGCATCAAAGGACACATTGGACAGATGGGCCACCTTGTCCTGCGGTTTGAATTCAATGTAATTGGCATCAATCACCAGGCGGTTCACCGCCAGCTGGGTACAAACCACCCCTTTGGGCTTGCCGGTAGAACCGGAGGTATAAACCACATAGGCCAGGCGGCTGGCATCACCAAAAATGGGCTGATCCAGATTGGAATCAAACTGGTCGGCAATATAACCACTGTCGGAATCCAGCATCACCGCCTGCACGTCACCGGCTTTTTGCGCAATGGGCAGAATCACATCGGCAAATTCAGCACGGGTTACCAGCACCGGGGCTTTGGTGTCCTCCAGCATGAAGGTGAGGCGTTCTTCCGGATAGGACGGATCCAGCGGTACATAGGCACCACCGGCTTTCAGCGTGGCCAGTATGCTGACAATCATGTCAATGGAACGGTCCAGGGCAATCGCCACATAACCCTGATCTTTTGCGCCTCGGGCGATCAGGATGCGGGCCAGCTGGTTGGCACGGCGATTCAGTTCGCCATAGGTGACTGTCGTTTCACCACTCACCAGTGCAATCTGGTCGGGATTGCTTTCTGCCTGCGCTTCAAAGAGTTCATGCAGGCATTTGTCCCGGGGGTATTCAGCCGGTGCCGGATTCCATTCTTCAAGAATTTTTTCCTGCTCGGAATCCGCCAGCAACGTAAAACGTTTGACGGGCACATCGGGCTGGGTTAACGAGCTGGTAAGAATCACTTCAAGGTGCGCCAGCATTCGTTCAACAGTAGAACGATCAAATAACGTGGCGTCGTAACTGAGTTTGAGGCGAATCGTCTCTTTGGGCTCAACAATCAGCGTTAACGGATAGTTGGTGTGCTCAATGCTGGTCACCTGGCTGATATCCAGCAACTGATCACCGGCACGAACTGCATCACCCACCGGGTAGTTTTCGAAAACCAGAATACTGTCGAACAGCGTCTGGTCGCCGGGCACTTCGGAATGGTGGTGAATATCCACCAGCGGCGTGGCTTCAAACCGGCGCAGATCCAGTTGCTCTTCCTGCATGGATTGCAGCAGGGGCACAATACAGGTGTCTTCGGCAATCTGCACCCGCAACGGCAGGGTGTTAATAAACAGCCCCACAATGTTTTCCACACCGTTCAGATCCGCCGGGCGGCCGGAAACCGTGGTGCCAAAAACAACATCTTCCTCGCCGCTGTAGCGTGCCAGCAACACGCCCCAACCCGCCTGCAATACCGTATTCAGGGTAATGTGGTTATCGCGGGCAAACTGCTGCAGTTGTGCGGTCTGCTCTTCCGACAGATTGATCTCGGATTCAAAGTACTGCTTTTTCGCATCCGGCAATGGCTGCTTTTTGCAGGCAATGGGCGTGGGTGCTTCAAAACCGTGGAGGTAATTTTTCCAGAACTGCAGGGCATCAGCTTTATCAAAATCCTTCAGCCAGGCAATAAAATCCTCGTAACGCCCGGGTGCTGCCAGCATGGGTTGCTGACCCTGTACCATGGCGGCATAACTCTGGAAGGCCTCTCCCATCACCAGCGGCAGGGACCAGCCATCCAGCACCACATGGTGAAAACTCCACACCAGACGAGCGCGTTTGTTGGGCAAATCAATCCAGGCCAGTCGGGTCAGGCCCGGCTTGGCAAAATCAAAACCGCGTTTGCGATCCTGTTCCAGCCACAGGTTCAGGCGGTGCTGCTCCTGGCTCTCGTCAAGATCAGACCAGTCAAATTCCGATACCTCTGCCTGAATGCGGCTGCTGACCACCTGCAGGGGTCTGTCCAGTTCATCCCACAAAAAGGCGCTGCGCAACACCGGATGACGGTTGACTACATGATTCCAGGCTTCATAGAGTTTTTCGCGCTGGATATCGCCCACCACTTCCACGCTGAGCTGTTCAAAGTAAACGCCGGAGCTGGTATCAAACAGGCTGTGGAACAGCATCCCTTCCTGCATGGGGGATAAAGGGTACACGGCCTCGATATTGGGATTGGTGCCGAACAGGCGATCAATCTCCGGCTGCGTCAGATCCGCCAGCGGGAAATCGGAAGGCGTATAGCCGAAGGTGGTGGGATCCAGACAGTAATCAATAATCTGTTTCAGGTTATCGATATAGTGGTTGGACAGGTACTCGATGCTGTGGGTATCAAAAATCTCGGTACTGTAAATCCACTCCACATGCAACGCGCCATCCACCACATGACTGTTAACACTCAGCAGATGCGGCTCTTCACTGTCCAGGCTGTGCTCGGAACCCTTGTCTTCGCTGGCCAGTTCAAACCAGGCATTGTTATCCAGTATGGCGTCAAACTGCCCAAGGTAGTTAAACACCACATCCGCTTTGGGTGCGTCGGAAAACGCCTGGCGGATCAGCGGATCCTCTGACAGGTATTTCAGGGTGCCAAAACCAAAACCACGGTTGGGAATGGTGCGCAGGTTTTCCTTGATACCTTTCAGGTTTACATCCACCGGTAACGCAGAATCATAACGCAACCGTACCGGGTAAACGGAAGTAAACCAGCCCACAGTGCGGCTCAGGTCTACCCGTTCGTTAAACATTTCGCGACCGTGGCCTTCCAGATCAATCAGCAGTTCCCGGTTGCCGGACCAGCTGGTAACGGTTTTTGCCAGCGCCGTGAGCAGGATGTCGTTGATTTCTGTTTTGTAGGCTTTGGGTACATCACGGAGTAATTCGGCAGTTTTGGCTGAATCCAGAGTTACCGTGTGTTTGTGGGACAGTGCCACCAGATTGCGACCGTTTTCATCGTCCACGGGCAATGAGGTTTTCTGGTGGCCGATAATATTCTTCCAGTAGTCCACTTCGCCATCCAGCGCACCGCTGCTGACATGCTGCTGCAGTGCTTCCACCCACTGTTTATAGGAAGTGGTTTTGGGCTGGAACCTGGGAGCCTGTTTGTTGCTGATGGCTTCCAGTGCGGTAGTAAAGTCATCCAGCAGCACCCGCCAGGACACACCGTCCACCACCAGGTGATGAACCACCAGCAGGAGTTTGCGCTGATTTTGCGGCAGCTCAAAAATCACGGCGGCAACGATGGGGCCTTTTTCAAGGTTCAGGCTGGACTGAATACCGCTGGCCTGTGACGAAATTTCATCGGCAATACTGTGGGCAGGCTTGTTACGCAGATCCACATCGTGTAGCGCAAAATGGCCGTAGCCATCGGGATCATCGTGATGGTACTGGCGAATGCCCTCTTCGGTGCGCTCAAACCTGAGTCGCAACGCATCGTGCTGTACCATCACCATGGAAAGTGCTTCGCCTATCTTGGCGTTAGCCAGAGTGACTTCCGGTTTGATGTTAAGGAGCACCGACTGGTTCCAGTGATGCTCGTCTTTGAAGTCGTGCTCAAAAAACCAGTTCTCGATGGGCGACAGAGTCACATCGCCCATTACCAGACCCTGTTCTGCCAGAATGGGCGCTTCCACTTCGCTGGCCACTTCTGCCAGTTCGGCAATGGTCTGGTTTTCAAAAATCTGTTTGGTGGTGAGATGCAGGCCGGCCATTTTTGCCCGGCTGGTGATCTGAATACTCAGAATGGAATCACCGCCCAGCTCAAAAAAGTTGTCGTAAACACCGACCTCTTCCAGATTCAGTACCGCTTTCCAGATATCTGCCAGTGCCTGCTCTTTGTTGTTGCGTGGCGGCACCCGCGAGGCAGCACCTTCAGTTTCATTTTCGGGCTTGGGCAATGCTTTACGATCCAGCTTGCCATTGGCGGTTACCGGGAAGTTTTCCATCACCACAAAGGCGGATGGAATCATGTATTCCGGCAGGGAATTTTTCAGTTCGGCTTTCAGCTCATGGGCAATAACGTCTTCGTTATCCTGTGGAATCACATAAGCCACCAGCCGCTTGACGCCAGGCACATCTTCCCGGGCAATCACCGCAACGGATCGAACTGTATTAATCCGCCCCAGCGCTTCTTCAATCTCACCCAATTCGATACGGTAACCGCGGATTTTTACCTGCTGGTCAATACGGCCGATGTATTCCACATTGCCGTCTTCGTAAAAACGCACCAGGTCGCCGGTTTTATACATCACCGGATCATCGCCATCGTCGAACGGATTGCGCACGAAGACTTCGTTGGTCAATTCATCCCGGTTCAGATAGCCATTGGATACGCCATCACCGGAGGTGTAAAGCTCACCGGGCACGCCCACCGGCACCGGGTTAAGCTGCTTGTCCAGAATATAGATGCGGGTGTTGGCAATGGGCTTGCCGATGGGCACGGTCTGGCGAACATCGTCCACCGTGCGCATGGGGTAACAGCAGGTAAAAGTGGTGTTTTCCGTGGGACCGTAACCGTTGATCAGGGTGGTGCCCGGGTGTGTGGCCAGTACTTTTTTCACCAGTGCAGGCGAGAGCACATCACCACCGGCCAGCAACTGCTTAACACCCGCCAGGGATTCAATATGATACTCGGCAATAAAATGAAACAGGGCCGCCGTTAACCAGGCCGCATTCACCTGATGCTTTTGAATAACCTGACCCAGTTCTTCAGCGGATAACTGCCCCGGCGGACACACCACCAGCTTGCCGCCATTCAGCAAAGGGCCCCAGATTTCCAGCGTGGCCGCGTCAAAAGATATTGGCGCGTATTGCAGAAACACCACACTGTCATTCAGCGACATGAAATTGGTATTGCGAACCAGCCGCACCACATTGCGCTGCACCACCTCAATCCCTTTGGGCTTGCCGGTGGAACCGGAGGTGTACATCACATAAGCCGGCGCTTTCGGGTCCACATAAACACCCGGGTTGTCACAATTCTCCTCAGGTGCTTTCAGGGTAAAATCATCCAGAACCACTGCCTGGTTATCCGCAATGGGCAGCCGCTCGCGCAGATGGCTGTGCACCACCACAACATCGGCATCCGTATCCTCCAGCATAAACAGCAGACGGTCCTGGGGATAGGACGGGTCCAGCGGAACAAAGGCAGCACCGGCTTTGAGAATACCGAGAATACCCGCCACCATTTCAATGGAACGATCGGCACAGATACCCACCCGGAAATTCGGTTTAACGCCCCGCTCGATCAGTGTTTTACCGATGCGGTTGGCCAGGTTATTCAGCTCGCCATAGGTTAACGACTGCTCTTCAAATTCGATGGCGGTGGTGTGCTCATAGGCCCGGGCTTCCGCCTCAAAGCGCTGAATAATACAGTCATTGCGCTCATAGGCAGCGGTGGTCTGATTGAAGTTCTGCAGCAGTTGCGAACGGTCAGAGTCACTCAGCAGGGTCAGCTCATCAATACCCACACTGGGGTCCTGCACAATAGACATCAGCAGATTTTTGAAATGCCCCATCATGCGCTCAATGGTGGCATGTTTGAACAGGTCCGTTGCAAACTCCCAGTCGCCCTTGATAGCGCCCTTCTCTTCGCGAAGATTAACGGTGATATCAAATTTGGAGGTGTGTGATTCTTCCGGCAGCAGTTCGATATCCAGGCCGGGTAGCTGCAGCGCATTGGTCTGGGTTGCGTTCTGCAATACGAACATCACCTGGAACAAGGGTGTATGGCTCATTTCCCGGGCCACACCCAATTCGTCCACCAGACGCTCAAAAGGGATTTCCTGATGGTCGTAGGCACCGGTCAGGTCCTGCTGCATTTGCCGTAACAGCGAGGTAAAGGAAATATTGCCGCCAAGGTCACTGCGCACCGCCAGGGTATTCACAAAGCAGCCGATCAGGGGTTCAAGTTCCGGCCGGGTACGGTTGGCGATGGGCGTGCCGACACACAGATCTTCCTGGCCGCTGTAACGGTGCAGTAAAACCTTCAGGGTGGCCATCAATACGGTAAACAGGGTTACCCCCTGTTTCTTGGCCAGTTCGTTCAGCCGGGTGGCCAGCGACGGCTCCAGTTCAAACTGGATGTTAGCGCCGGCAAAAGTCTGTACCGGTGGCCGGGAAAAATCCGTGGGCAACTCCAGCACGGGGGCACCTTGCAACCGCTCCTTCCAGTAGGAAAGCTGTTTCTCCAACCGGTCACCGGTTAACCATTCCCGCTGCCACTGGGCATAGTCGGCATACTGGATTTTAAGATCCGGTAACGGCGAACTGCGGTCTTCGGAATAGGCTTCATAGAGCGTGGCCACTTCCTTGATCAATACCCCCATGGACCAGCCGTCGGCCACGATATGATGCATGGTCACAATCAGAATATGACGGTCTGATGCCAGACGGATCAGGCGGGTCCGCAACAACGGGCCGTTAATCAGATCAAAAGAGGTGTGGGCATCACCCTGAAAGCGGGTCTTGATGACTTCGTCCTGCTCCTCTTCCGACAGAGGTTCAAGACTGATGGTGGGCAGCTCCCAGCGCTGGGGGTCGTTAATCACCTGCTTGCCCTGCCCGTCTTCATTAACAAAGGTAGTGCGCAGGGATTCGTGACGGTTGACGATTTCCTCAAAGGCAAGGCGCAGGGCCTCTACATCCAGGTTACCGCGCAACTTGAGGGCGGCCGAGATGTTATAGCTGGCACTGCCAGACTGAAACTGATCCAGAAACCACAGGCGCTGTTGTGCATAGGACATGGGCAGCCGGTTGGACGACCGCTCATAATGCTTGATTGCCCCTATTTTCGGTTGAGCTTGTTTACTTTTTTTCTTTTGTAGTTGTTTGAGTAAAAGCTCGCGCTGTTCTGGCGATAAGCTGGCCAACCGTTTTAATAACTGCTTGTCACTCATTAAGGATTTGCCTGTTTAATTTTTTCTTATCTATACACTGCAATCGCTTCTACCAACGTGCGGCCAAATAGACCTCTTAAATCGCACGTTAGAGCCCGCTAGAAGTGGTGCAGAAAGGAAGCCCTGACCAGTAGCCCTGGATTCCCCAAGCTATTACAACTGATAAGTTTTTCGGAATGGCGTCGGTACCTGGTGTAAGGTTAAGTCCCCAGAGCCAACCTTACTTATAACTCTAGCAGGCATCATCCAAACCAACCTGCTGAGTTAACCAAATCAAAGATACCCGAATCATGGTTCCGTTCGTTACCCGGAAAGCAACGAACACTCTTCAAACTTATGGTTATAGTTGTACAGCTTTTTATATTTATTATTGTTTGTCTTCAGTTTAGGCATAGGCACCTTAAATCCGCAGTATTTAGCCCAATTTCGCCTTGCGATTTAAGGGGTTACCCATTCAGTCCCTTGAGTGCCGGTAAATCCCATTGTTAAACAAAGTGGGTAACGTGCATTTTATAGGAGAGTTAGGCTGATGCCCAGCCCCCAGAGGGGGGCCGGTTCCCAGAAGGCGAAATTGATCACTTTTTAGAGATCTTTCGGGTCGTCATCAGAATCGTTTTCCAGCTCCGCCAGCATGGCCGCCAGCTCATCATCATCGGCACCGCCCAGTTCGGCCTCCAGCAGGTGCAGGGCAATGCCTTCCACCGTCGGATCCTCGAACAGCACGCTCAGCGCCAGCTCCACGTTAAACTGCTCGCGGATACGGGACACCACCTGGGTTGCCAGCAGTGAATGGCCCCCGATATCAAAGAAATTATCCTTGATACCGATCTGCTCACGGTTCAGCACCTCCTGCCAGATAGCCACCAGCTGCTCCTCGGTTTCATTCCGCGGCGCAATATACTGGCCGGCGGTGCTGGTAGCCCCCTCCGGATCCGGCAGGGCTTTCTTGTCCACCTTACCGTTGGCGGTGAGCGGCAGCTCATCCAGAATCACGTAGAAGGCCGGCACCATGTATTCCGGCAACTGCTTGCGCAGTGCGGCTTTCAGGTTGGCTGGGTCAATGTCGGCCTTATCGGATACCACATAAGCCACCAGATGGCGGTCGCCGGCCTCATCACTCCAGACCTGCACCACGGATTCGCGCACACCCGGGTTCTTGCTGACGGTGGATTCAATCTCACCCAGCTCGATCCGGTAACCGCGGATTTTCACCTGATGATCGATCCGCCCCATGTATTCGATGGTGCCGTCGGCCAGGTAGCGGCCCAGATCACCGGTTTTATAGAGGCGGTCGTACAGGCCGGCTTCCCGCTGAACGGTGGCGCCAAAGGGGTTCTCCACAAAGCGCTCTTCGGTCAGCTCAGGTCGGTTCAGGTAACCCTGACACACGCCCTGACCGCCGACATGCAATTCACCGGGCACGCCCACGGGCACCGGGTTCATGTGGCTGTCCAGAATATACACATCCAGATCCGGAATCGGCCGGCCGATCAGGCTGGCACGCTGATCCAGATCTTCTTCGGTAATGCGGTGATAGGTAACGTGCACCGTGGTTTCGGTAATACCGTACATATTGATCAGCTGCGGCCGGCTCAGACCATGGCGATCATTCCAGGTTTGCAGAGCAGAAAAGTCCAGCGCCTCACCACCAAAGATCACATAACGGATCTGCAGGCGATTGGCCCATTCGGTTTCCTGCTCACACTGGGTTTCATCCACTTTAATAAACTGGGTAAAGGCAGATGGCGTCTGGTTGAGCACCGTGACGCCCTCTTCCACCACCAGTTTGTAGAAATCCTCGGTGGCTTTGGCAATCGCCTGTGGCACCACCACTACACGACCGCCGTAGAAAAGCGCTCCCCAGATCTCCCAAACGGAAAAGTCAAAGGCGAAAGAATGGAACAGGGTCCAGACATCATCCTGACCAAAGCCATACCACTGATCCGTGGCAGTAAAGAGCCGGATCACATTGCTATGGGGGATGAGCACGCCTTTGGGCTTACCGGTGGTACCGGAAGTGTAGATAACGTAGGCCCGGTTATCCGGCCCGGCAATGGATTCCAGATTATCCGCCGGCTGTTGTTCCAGCTCGGTGCCGAGCTGATCCAGGTACAGGGCTTCATATCTGCCCTGGGGAACATCATCCCCCACACTGCTGTGAGTCAACAGCAACGGACAGGCGGCATCTTCAAGAATGAACTGCTTGCGTTCGCCCGGGTTCGCAGGGTCGATGGGCACATAGGCGCCACCGGCTTTCAGCACTCCCAGAATGGCGACAATCATGTCCAGCGAACGATCCAGACTGATACCGATCAGGTCATCGGCTTTCACACCGCGGGCCCGCAGCAGCGATGCCAGCTGATTGGCCTTGCCGTTCAGTTCGGCATAGGTCAGTGATTCCCCGGCACAGCTGACGGCTGTGGCCTGCGGTGTGGCAGCCACCTGAACCTCAAAACGACCATGAATGGTGTCCTGATAATCATAGGCAGATTCCACATGATTCCATTCCCGCAGAATCAGCTGCTGCTCTTTATCTGTCAGCAATGGCAGCTCAGAAACCCGCAGGTGCGGATGGGCCACGACAGCTTCCAGAATCATCTCAAAATGGCCCACCATGCGGTGCACGGTGTCGCGGTTAAACAGATCTGTGTTGTATTCCAGCTCGCCCACCAGACCATCGGATTTTTCCGTCAGATTCAGTACCAGATCGAACTTGGCCGTCTGCATCACCGACGGCAGCAGCTCCAGATCCAGACCCGGCAGGCGCAGCTCATGTTCTGCTGACGCATTCTGCAGAGTGAACATCACCTGGAACAGCGGTGAATGGCTCTTCTCGCGGGCAATCCCCAGCTCGTCCACCAAACGCTCAAACGGCAGATCCTGATGGCTGTAGGCGTTCAGGGTCACGTCTTCCACCTGCATGAGCAGATCCACAAAACGGGGATCGTCTTCCAGGTTTGCCCGCAGGGCCAGCGTATTCACGAAGCAACCGATTAACCGCTCGAATTCCTCGCGGGCACGGTTGGCGACCGGCGTACCGATACAGATATCCGACTGGCCACTGTAACGTTGCAGCAAGGCGTACAGGGCACCCAGCAAGGTCATGAACAGGGTGGCACCCTGGCTGTGACTGAGTTCATTCAGTCGGGCGGTCAGTTCCGCCGGAATTTTCACCTGCTCGTAGGCGCCATGGAAGGTCTGAATCGGCGGACGGGGTTTGTCCGTGGGCAATTCCAGCACCGGCACATCCTGCAGATGGTCACGCCAGTAGGACAGCTGATGTTCGTATACCGGGCCATCCATCCAGTCGCGCTGCCACTTGGCATAATCCACGTACTGCACTTTCAGTTCGGGCACGTTGGCTTCGCGGCCTTCTTTCAGGGCGGCGTACAGCTCGGCAATTTCATCAATCAGAATACCCAGCGACCAGCCATCAGAAATAATGTGGTGCATGGTCAGCAGCAACACGTGCTCCTGCTCGCCGGACTTCAGCAAGCGGGTACGCATCAGGCGGATACGACGGGCCTTGTTGATGGGGCCCAGAATCAGGTCGAAGGATCGGGTCGCCTCATCTCGCGCCAGGCGAATAATTTCCGCTTCGCGCTCTTCGTATTCCAGATTGCTGATATCACGGATGTCCATAAACCAGTCGGAAGGCTCGCGAATCACCTGAGTCGCACGGCCGTCATCAATCAGGAAAGAGGTGCGCAAAGACTCATGACGCTCCACCAGTTTCTGGAAGGCCTTTTTGAGTATCTTGGTATCCAGATTGCCTTTGATGCGGATTGCCGCCGGCATGTTATAGGAGGTACTGATGTTGTACTCGGAGTCGCCGGTTTCAAACTGGTTAAGGAACCACAAACGTTGCTGGGCAAACGAAAGCGGCAGATCCTGATCCCGCGGAATACGCTCCACCGGTGGCGGCGCCAGGGATGACAGGGCATCACCGGCTTCCAGTTTTTTGCACAGGTCTTCAATGGTGGAAGCGGTAAACAACGCCTTCACCGGCAGATCAATACCAAACACATCGCGGATGCGGGACATACACTGGGTTGCCAGCAACGAGTGGCCACCCAGCTCGAAAAAGTCGCTCTTAACACCGACTTTTTCCAGGCCCAGAATGGACTGCCAGATATCCGCCATTTTTTCTTCCGCATCATTGCGGGGTGCCACATAGGCATCCCCCATCAGCAGATCCGCTGACGGAGCCGGCAATGCGGAACGGTCAACTTTGCCATTGGGTGTTAACGGTAATGCATCCAGCGTAATGAATGCCGCCGGCATCATATAATCCGGCAAGTCGACTTTAATCGCAGCGCGCACATTAGGAATCACCGCGTCGCTGTTTTCAGCGGTAACTACATAGGCCACCAGCGCCTTGCTGCCGGCGTTGTCTTCTTTGGTAATCACCAGGCTTTCGCGCACTTCCGCCACACTGTTAATGGCGGTTTCGATTTCGCCCAGTTCAATACGGAAACCACGGACTTTTACCTGATGGTCGATACGGCCCAGGTATTCCAGATTACCGTCATCATAATAACGGGCCAGGTCACCGGTGCGGTACATGCGCTGGTATCTGGCATCGGTTTCAAACGGATTGGACAGGTATTTTTCTGCGGTCAGATCATCACGGTTGCGATAACCGCGGGTGACACCGGTACCAGACAGATACAGCTCGCCCGCAATCCCCGGCGGCACCAGGGCGCCATGCTTGTTGAGCAGGTAGGCATGAGTGTTGCTGATAGGCCGGCCGATAGTAGCCCGGCCGCCTTCCTGGCGCAGTGTAAAGGTTGAATAAGTGGTGTCTTCCGATGGGCCATACAAATCATAAACCCGCTCCACCTTGGTGGACTCATACAGCAGATCCACCAGGCTGGATGGCAGGGCTTCGCCGGCCAGATTAATCACTTTTACATTATTGGGAATGGCCTTCTCCCGCTGCAAGGTAGCAATCGCAGAAGGGACGGTGTTGACCAGGCGCACTTCGTCTTTCGCCGGAATATGCGGCAGGGCCAGCACGTTTTCCGCCAGAATAATTTTGCCGCCCGCAGCCAGGGTGACAAAAATTTCGTAAACGGACAGGTCAAAGCAAACCGATGTGGCCGCCAGGGTGCCGGACAGATCCTCGGCAGAATATTCAGTGTGCGCCCAGTGAATCAGTGCCGCCGCGTTGGCGTGGCTGATCATTACCCCTTTGGGTTTACCGGTAGAACCGGAGGTATAAATCACATAACCCAGCTGCTGATTATCCAGCGCTACGTTCAGGTTTGCCCCTTCGTAATCGGCAAACACGCCTTCCATCTGATCCACCGCCAGCACGTCAAACTGATGGGCTTCGCTGGATTGGGGAAGGCTGTCCAGCAGATCGGACTGGGTTAACAACACCGGTGCCTGGGCATCTTCCAGCATGTAGGCAACACGATCTGCGGGATAAGCAGGATCCAGTGGCACATAAGCGCCACCGGCTTTGAGAATCGCCAGCAGACTGACAATCAGATCCGTGGTGCGGTACTGACAAACACCCACCAGGGTTTCGTTACTGACACCCAGGCTTTGCAGGTGACGTGCAACCCGGTTGGCCCGCTCATTCAGCTCTTGGTAGGTCAGCCGCTCGTTATCGTATACCAGTGCTGTTTCATCGGGGGTTTTCTCCACCTGGGCCTCGAACAGGCCGTGCATGGTGGAATCCGTCGGGAAATCCTGATCGGTATTATTGAACTCATCCAGTATCAGGGCTTTTTCTTCGCCCGTCAGAATGGACAGGTTACCAATGGGTTTGGCCGGCTCTGCCAGAATACTGTCCACCAGCTGAATATAATGATCCACAAATCTGGCAATGGTGGATTCTTCAAACAGATCGGTGGCATATTCCAGATCCCCATAGAGCACTCCGGATTCTTCACTGAACTGCAGCGTCATATCAAATTTGGACGTGCCCGGCGATGTGTGCAGGCTTTCCACATTAACGCCCGCCAGATTAAAGGCCTCGTCGATAGTGGAATTTTGCAGCACGAACATCACCTGAAACACCGGGGAATAACTCATATCCCGGGGAATGCCCAGATGTTCCACTACCCGTTCAAACGGCATGTCCTGATTGGCAAAAGCATTTTGCGTGGTTTTGCGAATGCGCGTCAGGAATTCACTGAAACCCGGATTGCCACTCATATCCGTGCGCAACGCCATCGTATTAACAAAAAAGCCGATCAGACGTTCCAGCTCCGGCGTAGAACGGTTGGCAATGGGTGTACCCACGCAGATGTCGTCGGCCTGGGTGTAGTGATGCAGTAACACCTTGTAAGAAGCCAGCAAGGCCATGTACAGGGTAACCCCCTGGGAACGGGCCAGTTGCTTGATGGCCTGCAGCTTTTCCTTGGGGATGGAAAAATAATAATTGGCGCCTTTAAAACTTTGCTCCGGCGGCCGCGGGTGATCCGTGGGCAGATCGAGTACCGGCACGCCTTTGAGGGAGGCTTTCCAGTAATCCAGCTGATGCTCCAGCACCTTGCTGTCGAACAACTGTTTTTGCCACTGGGCAAAATCCACGTACTGAACCGGCATGGGATCCAGTTGCGGCTTGGTTTCATTCACCTCTGCCTCATAGGCCCGGGCAATTTCATTGGTGATGACGCTGAGAGACCAGCCGTCAGCGGCAATGTGGTGAATGGTAATCAGCAGCAGGTATTGCTCTGCAGCGCGGGTCTTTTCAACCCCCTCTTCCACATCCATATCCGGCAGGCGATACAGCTCGGCGCGGATAACCGGGCCATGCTCCAGATCAAACGGTTTACGGGCTTCGCGGCGCACCCGGTCTTCTACTGCACGGCTTAAAGCGGGCTCTTTCAGATAACTGAGATCTTCCGGATCAAAATTAATAGAGGGAACGTCCAGCACCACCTGCAGCGCATGCCCCTCTTCCTCGACGTAGACGGTACGGAAGATTTCATGACGGCGGATCATGCTTTCAAAGGACTTTTCCAGCGCACCGATATCCAGTGCACCCTGCATTTTCAGTGCAAACGGCAGGTTGTATGCCACATTCTGCTCATGCAGCTTGTCGAAAAACCACATGCGTTTTTGCGAAAACGACAGGGGCATTTTGTCACTGCGCTCTACCGGCGTCAGCGGTGGCAGCTGGGATTTGCGGGTATTGACAATGGAATCCGAAATGGTGGCCGCCAACGCCCGGAAGTCTTCAGCATCGAATAAAGCCGTGAGTTCCAGATCGATATCAAACTTGTCCCGCAAACGGGTGAACAACTGGGTTACCTGCAAGGAATCAATGCCCAGGGAGAGCAACCCCTGATCCGGCTTGATGCGATCCATGCTCTGGCCGATTTCTTTCGCCACCATGGCCTGCAGGTATTTCACCATGCGCGGCTCTTTCTGGTCTTCCGGCAGCTCCATCCACTCGTCTTTTTCGAGTTTCAGAATCTCTTCAATATCTTTTTTGGTATCGGCACTTTGTTCTTCCAGGGTGCTGACGGAAATCGCCTCTTCCTGAAGCAGGCCTTCGAGGAACGCCTTCTTGTTGCCACGGCGCTGGATCTTTCCGGAAGAGGTTTTCAGAATCCGCCCCGGTTTAAGGTAAACAATGGTGTGCACCTGCAGCTCATGGTTTTCCGCCACGGCCTGGCGAATAGCCGCCGATACCACGTCAGCATTAAGGCGCAGGCGGAAACGGCGCTCCACTTCCTGAATAATGATCAGGCGCTCTTCACCATCCACTTCAATGGCAAAGGCGGCACCGGCATCGGCTTTCAGCGCCACATTGGACTGCTGCACCGTGTGCTCGATATCCTGGGGATAGTGGTTACGGCCCCGAATGATAATGACGTCTTTTTCACGGCCCGTGATGTACAGATCACCATCGATCTTGCAACCCAGATCCCCGGTACGCATAAAGGGGCCATCGCCATTGGCAAGGTAACCCTGAAAAGTTTCTTCGGTGGCTTCCGCATTTTGCCAGTAGCCCTGGGCGCAATGTTTACCCGATGTCCAGATCTCGCCAACCTGGCCTTCCGGCAATTCTTCCCTGCTGCTCACGTTCACAATAGCAACCCGCGCATCCATACTGGTCACGCCGTTGGATACCAGTCGCAAGGTTTTCTGATCAGAATCGGTGGCCTCTACCGCCTTGTGCTGCTCCAGCTCGGCTGCAATCACATCCTTATACAGCGGACGCTTGCCCTCGGTGGCGGCGGTAACAAACAGCGTGGCCTCGGCCAGGCCATAGGTGGGAATAAAGGCATCACGGGTAAAGCCGCGGGGTTCGTAGGTGGTAATAAAACTTTCAATGGTTTCCGGGCGCACGGCTTCTGCCCCGGAAAGGGCGTGAGTGACGGTAGAAAGATCCAGGTTTTCCCGTTGCTCATCGGTAATCTGGCGCACGCAGAGTTCATAGGCAAAGTTGGGCGCACAGATCACGCTACCCTGATATTCGGTGACCGCCTGCATCCAGCGCAGGGGTTTTTGCAGGAAGGTGGCCGGCGACATAAAGACCGCCGTGACACCCAGATAGAACGGCTGCAGGGTCATGCCGATCAGACCCATATCGTGGAACAGGGGCAGCCAGCTGACAAATTTTGCATCTTCCGGAAAGTTAAAGCCTTGCCGGATCATTTCTTCGTTATAGAGCAGGTTACCGTGGCTTACCATCACCCCTTTGGGGTTACCGGTGGAGCCGGAGGTGTATTGCAGAAAGGCCAGCGTGTCGCCGTTAATGTCCGGATACTGCCAGCCATCTGCCGACGCGATATCCACCTCGTCCACCGGCAGCCATTTCAGGTCCGCCACGCCCCGGGTTTCCGCAAACAAGGGTTCCGCCACCCCCATGACCTTGGAGGTCGTCAGCACAATGGTGGGATCACAGTCATCAATAATGGACTTCAGGCGGCCCAGGTTCTGGTTGCGACGCGGCGGATAAGCAGGCACACCACTGATACCGGCGTACAGGCAGCCAAAAAAGGCAAACACAAACTCCAGACTGGAGGGAAACAGCATCAGGGCCCGGTCACCATTGGAGCCAATCGCCAGCAACTGGTTGGCAATAGCACGTGCCTGGGCATCCAGGTCCTTGTAGCTGACTTCAATGCCCTGCCCTTCGCCTTCCGGCAGAAAGATATAGGCTATCTTGTCCGGGTGAGCTTCAGCCCTGGCTTGCAACAGCTGAACAAGTGTTTCTTTGGAGGTGGGATCAACCGCGTTAAGCAATAGGTCAGATGACATAAAACAACGTCCTAACGACTCTTTTTATTATTTTCAGCCCGAGGGCACCCATTTAATTTAGCTTAATTTATTACGTAATTTATAAAGCAATAAGCCCTGAAGTATATGCCAATATACCCCGATGGGCTTACGCTATCTGTGTTTCTCTTGCAATGTCTGGCTTGTTATAACCCGGCCCGGCTTCCATTTTTACGCCTAAAAAGCTCCAGATTCCAGAACCATAAGGGTCGCAAAGGGGAAGGAAGTTTTTTCTGCTACGTTTACTCTTTGTCCGTCTTCAGTTTGTTCTTTTAATTTTAAGACCCGGGAACCAATGACTATTGGTATAAACATCTTGTGATGCGGGCATACTTTATTCAAAAAGTCTTTAAGATGAAAGTAGTAGGCCTCACGTTTCTAGATTTATTAGGGTATACAGACAATTCCACTCACATTTCAGTGAGTTAACAAAAAAAATCATAGTAATTTCGTTATTTTGTGTACAAATAACGTTAGAATTTACACGAAGCGTAACATTTCCGGGTTAACCAATTCCTGCGATTGTTACCGTCTGATCCTGCTGCCGCTTTTCCGTTGCGGATTGGATCGCAGACAGGCAACATCCCTGTGGCGCTTCGTTAAACGCCTGTTATCATGCAGCTTTTCGGATTTGGTTTCTGCCAAAGATATCAAAAAATCGAACATAAAATTAAAAACCGGCGTTTTTTATACAACAATAAATAAAGGATTGGATTTCTTTCAACAGGGTATCTTCGTGGTTATGGATAAATTCTGTTCAGGTCGCTTGTCTTCCTCACTGATTGCAGCCTTACTCGCCTCTTTGCTGGCCAGCGCCAGTTACGCGGAAAATCTTATAGAAACCTACCAGCTTGCCATCAAGAATGATCCGGCATGGGCCGCCAAGAAGTCCAAGTTCCTGGCGGACCGGGAAGGTGTGAATCAGGCATTCGGGGGGTTGTTGCCGCAGGCTAATTTTTCGGCAAGCTACGCACAGCAGGAATACGAGGGCGGAACTCTTGATCTTCAAGAAATAGCTGATAGCACCACAACGATTTGTGCCGGGCTGGAAGGTATTCCATACATTAACTGTTTGGCCGAAAACGCTTCTTCGACGACGACGTCTCAGTCGTATGACGTTGAGCAGTATGGCATCTCGATAACTCAACCCCTTTTCCGCATGGAGCGCTGGTATCAATACAAGCAGGCACAAAAACTCGAGAATGGCGCTCAGGCGGAGCTGGCCTACTCTCAGCAAGATCTCCTGGTTCGGGTAGCAGAAGCCTATTTCGGTGTACTCAAAGCGCAGGAGGAGTTAAGGATTGCAAGAACGGAAGAGAAAAGCCTGAAAACACAACTTATTGAGATCAAGAACCGCTACAAGCTTGGCTTGGTTAGAGAAACAGAGCTTTTCGAAGTGCAGGCCAGTTATGATCTTGCAAGAGCAGCACGCCTCAAAGCTGAAGGCGAAGTAGATAATGTCAAAGAGACCTTACGTTTAATGACAGGACAGCAAACTGTTCTCGTCAACCCTCTGCCGGAAGACATCCCTGTCGAAGCCCCGAAACCCATGGAAATTGAAGACTGGGTGGATTTTTCAAAGCGAAATAATTACCAAGTAGTAGCAGCTCAATTTGCGGCAGATGGAGCGGCGGACAAGAAAAAAGAGAAACGAGCTGGCCATATGCCGACCGTTGACATGTACTTTGACTACACCGACCGACAGGTGGGTGGTGGCTTCACGCCGTCTTCCAAAACCCAGACAATCGGAATCAAAGCCAATATCCCTCTCTTCTCCGGTGGCATCACCTCCTCTCAGGAAAAACAAGCCAACTATCAGCTCGAAGAAGCCAAAAGCAACCTCATCCTGGCCCGCCGTAACGCCATTATGGAAACCCGCCAATATCACCGCCGGGTAATGACCGATGTGTCCACTGTCAAAGCCAATCTGCGTGCCGTCAAATCCAATAACAGCGCCTACAAATCCATCAAAAACGGCTACGAATCAGGCCTGCGATTACTTACCGACCTGCTCTCCTCACAGAGCCGCGTCTATTCCGCCCGCAAGCAGCTTACCACCTCACGTTACGACTACATCCTGAACACCCTGCGCCTGAAACGGGCAGCCGGCATACTGAGCCCTAAAGACCTGGAAGTGCTGAACAGCTGGCTGGACAACCCCACCCCCAACACCGTCAGCAGCACTGACGAAGAGGTAGGGCTGGATCTGGAAGAAATTGACGGCATCAAACTCAAACAGGAACGTGGCCCTGTTCCCATGACCGAGAAAAAAGATCCCGGTCACAAGAGCCTGTATGACGCCTTCAAAGCCTGGAAAGGCGAAAAAGAGAATACCGAAGAATAACAATAACTTACGAGGTCTCAAACCGCCAAAATCAGACCGGCGTGAGCGTTTGAGACCTCTATCAATATAGTGACTGATAGGGCTATACATTTTTCCTGTTGATTGTGTATATGCCAAAACGCACAATATCGTGGAAATTTGGCACAAAGTAACAAAAGTACAACAATGACCCGGCAGTCACGGTTGCCCGGGTAGGCAAAAGCAGTACACTTTCCGAAACTTGCAGGTCTCTGAATAAACAAAAAAGATTAGTGCCTGCGCTCGGGGATAAAACAATTTTAAACTCTCACACTCACAACATTTGCTAGGGGGATCTGGTCCGAACGGAGAGCAGTCAAGTGCTCACAAGGAGAAGGGCTGGATGGATTTGGATGGCAAAAACACCTGCGTCTTTTAAGCGAATTGGGAATTTCTCACTTACCAGTCTCGCCGTTGCAGCGGCAATATACAGCACCGGCGCTTCCGCGCAGCTCACACAGAATATTACTATCGGTAACCCGAAAGCGCTGGGTATGGCCCACGCGGTTACTGCAGATCCACCGGGGATTGATTCCATACACTTTAACCCTGCTGGTCTGGCCAAGATTCAGGGGCGCCAGCAACAGCTAAAGCTTTTGACGGCGCACATTACTTTCGACGCGAAGTTTGGCGAACAGGAAATTCCTGAAGAAACCAGGCTTGCCTATGAAGGTGTCCAGGAAGACGGAAGCTCATACCCGGATGATCCCGTTGCCAGCTCAAGCTCCTCCACTTCCGATCCAGTTTTGATGCTTCCTGGCTCAGGCCTCACTCCTGTGCCATTTCTAGTAGTTCCCTTTGGCGGTATTGCCATAGAGGATCCAAATTACGGCTGGACCTTTGCAACTGCGGTGTATTCTCCCCAAGCCATAGGTTACGAGCGCGGCGAAAACGACCCTGGCTCATTCCAAGGTCAGGAGGTTGGCATCTCGAGAATTACTTACTTCTCTCCCTCTGTTGGCTTTCACTTCAATGACAAGTTTATGGTCGGAGCGTCAATCGGATTTTCCTGGCAGGGCCTGGGAATAAAAACCAAGTTTCGCGCGCCCGAATCTACCATAGCTTTCATTGACGAAGCTGCGGGAGATCTTGGGGACGACGAACCACAAGTTGGTCCAGAAGGCGCTGCACTGCTTAGCTCTATTAGCCCATATGATACTGTAGGTACACTGGAACTCGAAATGGAAGATGCCCTTTCCCTCAGCTTCAATATCGGTGCGCTTTGGGAGCCGACTGAGTGGATTTCATTTGGTTTTGTTTATCAGAGCGAAGCCAAGTCAGATCTGGAAGGTGAGTTTTCCATGACCTATCAGGATGAGTGGCTGCGAATGATTCATTCCTTACAGGAACTCGATTCCTCTCTACCACTGATAACCGCGTTGAATGGTGGGGTTTCTCTCAATGGAGAGCGGGTCGAAAAAGGCGATATCAGCCTGGAATACATTGTTCCTGCGCACATGTCTTTCGGAACTTCTGTCAAATTACTGCCAGATCTGAAAGTGAATTTCGATGTGAAGTGGGTTGATTACGATGCTTGGGACTCATTGGATTTCCAGTTTAGCCAACCTGTAGACTTCTTGAGCATATCTAATATTGTCTACCAATTTGGACCTTCATTGGGTGACGGAGACAATGCCGACCCTGACGTAATGCGTATCAAGCGAGACTACGAAAGCGTATGGTCCTGGGCAATCGGTTTCGAATACCAGGTGAATGACAATATGGTGGTTCGTTGGGGCTATGAGCCTCGCGAAAGCGCCATTCCCGATAATCGCGTGGATCTGTTAGCACCCATTGCATATGCAGACCTCTACACATTTGGGCTTGGCTACCAGCTTGATGCCTACTCACGTTTCGATATTGGTTTCGGTTATCTGCACTCAGAATTTGATGCTGAAGCAGGTGAATCAGAAAACATGAACTCTACCAAATCAGGGCGAGTGGTTTATAACCCCTATGCGTTCCTTGATGTTGAAGCCGAAACAACCGCTTATCTTTTCGCCCTGTCCTACGACAGCAAGTTTTAACTATTTAGTGATTTAAAAATTTAAATTAACAACTATTTTTACTGGTAACACTTTTTAACTTTTGGCTGTTTAAGCCGTTTTAATTTCCACAAAGGCGGTGGCATTGCATAGGGATTGTGCAGTGCCACCAAACGACACTTCATTAGTCACTTCCCGATTGTGCAGTACGCGGAAGCCGCCCGCCCTTGATTTCTTTTCGATCAGGGGTGACTGGCTGGTGCTGCGTCGTTGGTTTTCTGAACCACACAAAGGGGAGTAACAATAAAATGGATAATAAGATCAAGGCCGCTTTAGCGGTAGCGTGCGCCCTCGGTGCATCTTTTGGCAGTACCACCAGCCTTGCAGCGCCGGTGCTAAGTGAGGACGGGTTACACTTTTACGACGACGACATCCTCATCCCTACCCTGGTGGATCCCACAGATCCTGAAAACACCGCCACCATGGGCCTTCCCGCCAACATCCGCATTCCCAACACCAATGACCCCACCCAGGAGTTTCCGCTGATTGTGTTTATCAGCAGCTGGACTCTGAACGAATACGAATACAATTCCCAGGCAGAAAAGCTGGCCAGCGAAGGCTACGCCGTGCTCAGTTACTCCACCCGCGGATTTGGCGGTGCCCCCGGGCTGGTGAATACCGCTGGTGAGAAAGACGTTTACGACGCCATGCAGGCAGTAACCTTTGCCCTGGATAACTACCCCATTAATGACGCAGGTATTGCCCTGGGGGGTATTTCCTATGGTGCCGGCATCAGCCTGGTCACCGGATTCCAGGATGAACGGGTGGACGCCATTGTGTCCATGAGCGGCTGGGGCAGCCTGATAGAATCGCTCTGGGCCGGCGACACCCCCAATGAAACCTGGATTAATGTACTGGTGGGCTCCGGCGACTTTCTGGGTAACCTGGACCCTATTATCCAGCACAACTACCGCAATATGCGCCGCCACGAGAATATTGAGGAAACCAAGGCCTGGGGCGCTATCCGCGGACCGCTCACCTATATCGACCAGGTAAACCAACGGGCCGAACCGCCGGCACTCTTTGTATCCAACAATCTCCACGATTACCTGTTCCACCCCAATTCCATGGTGGAGCTGCTGAGCCGCTATCAGGGCCCTTGGCGCAGCGTGTTCAATTTTGGCACCCATGGCCAGGGGGAAGCCGGCGGGCTGGCTGACCCTTACGGCGACAATATTCCCTGGGTGGAAGCCACCCACTGGCTGGACCGCTACCTGAAAGGCATCCCCAACGGTGTGGAGAATCTGAAACAGGTGAATACTGTAGTGCGCTCCCGCAGCCACAGACTACCGGGGGTCATGGAAAGCTTCGACGGCTTCCCTGTTGCCAGTGCCGATGGCCACAAGGTGTTTTATCTGTCACCCAATGAATCCGGTTTTGGCGGCATGAGCGAAACCGAGGACCTGGGCTTTGCCAGCATCGAATTTGATACCACCAAGCGCATTATCACCTCCGCTGCCCTTTCCGGCGCTTTGGTGGGTTCCGGCCACAACTACCCGCTGGAGCGGATAGATCCGGCCCACTCCGTTGCTTTCATGAGTGAGCCCCTGACGGAAGATATGCATATCCGCGGCGAAATCAATCTGGAGTTCTGGGCGGAGGTTCAGGACAAGTCCCAGTACTTTGCCTACCTGATGGACTACGATCAGACATTGCAAAAGGCGGTTTTCATCGGCCACTCGCCGTTTTCCTGGCATATCAGCGAACAGGGTGAAGTACCGTCAGGCCCGGTCAAGATCGATATGGAGTTTTACTGGACCTCCTATGATGTGGATGCCGGTAACCAACTGATCGTGGTGATTGATGGCAAAGATGAGGATTACTGGCGCTATGAGGATGCGCCGGAAACCAATACCCTGGTGTTCGGCCCCCAGCAACTGGCATCCATTAATATCCCCACGACACCTGAGCCGGTTCCCTATCACACGGTAGATGATCCGGAAGGTATTGAATCGGATCCCAATGCCAGAGGGCTGGGTAACAGCGCCTCCAGTGATTACGGACCAGGGGGCGGCAGTGTTTCCGGGTTTGTTTTACTGGGCTTCAGCCTGCTGTCGCTGTCAAGATTCCGCCGATATCGCAGGGGCGTTAGCTGAACTGTCGCCTGTTCTGACGCCGGGCTACAGCACTGTAGCCCGGTTAGGAAAATTTTTACTCAACTTTTGTTTCTAACAATTTCACGCACTAGATTTTATTTTTATTTGCTGCCCTTTCTCGCGTTTTTTGTCGGTTGCAACACACTTTCCCGCTGTTACTCACGCATTTATCAACTAACTTTAATTTACTTTTTGCATCCCGCTTTGGGTGCACCTGACTCAGCATGAGTCATCAAGGTTCAGGATTTCTGGTTTAGGGTTATCGGTTTCCGATCACAGTTTTCGGGTGGGTAATATTGTTTTATGAAGTACTGCTCAGCAAGTTTCAAACAGCTTCTTATTGTACTTTCCATTGTGTTTCTGGGTGCCTGTGGCGGCAGTGGTTCTTCCGGCGGTTCCGGTTCTGAATCTGCCAACGCGAGCAAGCCCGCGCCCAAATCCGTTGCCGGTACGGCGGTAAAAGGCGTTATTGCCAACGGCCTGGTGCAGGCGTTTGCAGTTTCCAACGGCGCCGTTGGCGATCTGCTGGCAAGCTCCACTACTGATAACCAGGGCCATTACAGCCTGACAGTACCGGGCGAATACCTGGGCCCTGTGCTGATTGAAATCAGTGCCCGCAGCGACGCCACTACCCTGATGACCTGCGATGCAGCCGGCGGTTGCGGCAACTTCACCGGCATTTCGGAGCACGACACCAACGACAACGGCACCATTGATTTCGGTGAAAAACATGTACTGAACAATCAATTCATGCTGAAAGCACTGGTACCCAACAACAACCTGTCACAGGCCGGTAATCTTGATGTTACCTTGCTGACACATCTTGCAGCCTCTTACGCCGCAAGCTTTCCCCAGGGTTACGATAACCTGAGTGCCGAGCTGGCGATCAGCCAGATAGCCAATCTGTTCGAGCTGTCAGAAAACCCGTTTTCACTGAATGCACCGGACCTGACCAGCCCTGAAGATTTTGCCGCGGCCAGCGATCAGGAGCGTCTCTACGCTCTGATCAGTTCCAGCATCGCCTCACTGGCGGAAAGCGATCAACTGGCCACAACCATCGAAACACTGGCCAATGCCTTTGCGAATAACACCGGGCAACTGGTTACCCGCAGCAGCAATGCAACTGATATTACGCTGGAGCGTATTCTGCAAGCCGGCCTGAGCAATCTGACACGGGTGCAGGAATCCCAGCAGGACGACAGCACCTCTGCCGCTTTATCCGGGCAATTAACAGCACAATTGAACGAGGCACAAACAGCCGAAGAAGGATCATTGACTTCGGCTGAAGGCTCACCCACTTCCGGCAGTTCTGAACTGGAAAAAACCCGGGCCTTTATTGCAGATCTGCAAGCCTGGCAAGGGGTTATTCATGTTACCGATATGAATCAACCACTGGTAACCGATGCCTATGATCTGGCTACCGGCATGGATCATTATCAGTCACCCCTGCTTCAGGCACTGGCGCTGTCCAGCCAGCATGCCGCCATCGTCGCCGTTCCGGATCTGGCACTGGAAGCCGCCTGCAACAGTCTGGGTAACATGTTTGCAAAACTGTTGTGCCAGAGCCTGATTATTAAATACAGCATTGAAGAAATTTGCGATGTAGCCCTGAACCTGACCATCTTTGGCGTTAGTGTTTGCGATTTCCTCAATGATCTGACGCTGCCAATGGGTCACGGCTTGTGGGCCAACTATGCCATATATGATGGCAATGCCCGGATATTCGGTGAGCTGGAAGGCGTGGAGCTGGATGTCAGTTTCACCAATGGTACGCGGTCTGGTAAAACCATCCGCTTTGATATTGAAGGAACCGTAAGTGATAGCGTCAGCCAACTGGTGATCGCACCCAGTACCGTAACCTTTCGCTTTGACAGCAACCTGACATCACAAACCCTGAAACTGCCCGAGCAGGTTGATCTGCAATTGAATCACACCAGTGACACCACCACGGACACTGAAAGCTTCAGCTTCGACGGCACCACAACAGCCACCGTGATGCTGGCGGAAGTCACGGGCTCAGGACAACTGGGCAAGAATGGCGTGCCTTACACTATTGCCACCGACGGTGAGTACAGCTATGGCCAATCGTTGTTTGGCGGCACCAGCAATCTGAACAACCGGACAAGCCAGAGCATAACGACCGCCTACGACATTACCAATCAGGATATGACAGTATCAGCAACGCTGAGCCTGCAATCGCTGAGTGACTTTACGGTTGCATGGAGCGGTAAACGCTATCGTTTTGCCTACGGTGCAGCAGAGGAATCAACCCTGACCATCAGCAATCAGGATAATGTCAGCCTGCAGATTGATTACAGTGCGCCGAATCAAGCCTCAGCCGGCCGGTTAACGATAGGCAGCGCAAATTATGCGGAAGTCACCTGGTTAAACGATTCACTGGAATTCCGTCTGCCGGACAACAGTGAAACCATACTTTATTAATGCAAAAAGGGCCGGATTCGATCCGGCCCTTCAACACTTAAACAAAATACATCAACAACCAGTCAGCAAGCAGCGCCGGCTTGTCTTCGCCTTTGATTTCAACACTCATTTCCACTTTAAACAGATACTGACCCGGCTTTTTCTCTGTCAGCTCTTTCAGGGTGGCAACGGCTCTGACTTCGGAATCCACTTTTACCGGCGCCAGAAAACGAATTTTATCGAAACCATAGTTCATACCCATTTTCAGGCCTTCGGGCACAATCATTTCGGCCATGGAAGTCTGAAAATACGGTAACAGGGACAAGGTCAGAAACCCGTGCGCAATAGTGGTTCCAAAAGGTGTGTGTTTGGCTTTTTCAGGATCCACATGGATAAACTGGTGATCCAGTGTGGTATCCGCAAAAGCGTTGATACGATCCTGATCTATCTTGAACCACTCGGATGCCCCCAGTGATTTGCCAACAAAGCTTTCAAGCTCAGCAGTTGCGACTGTTTTCATAATTTCCCTCGTTCTTTACATCAATATCGCCTTTGGCCTGACATTAAAAAGCAAAGGCGCCTGAAAATGTTATTTATGGTTAATAGTTTGTCGTCCGGGTGTCATGCATCCTTCCATTTGCCGGCGCTATGGTGGAACACGCCCGAACCGGCAGCGGCATTATACAACAAATAGCCACAGGAAAACGGCTGACAATCTGCCACAAAATGTTTAGAGGGGATTCAATATGACAGTCAAAGAAATTCTGTTTTTGCTGCTGGCCATTGCAGGTGCAGCGCTCACCTGGTATTTCAATATCCAGTTTATGCAACAGAATCCGGGTACTTTTGATATTCGGGTATTCGTATCCGGCGGGCTGGCAAATCCGGCAGCGGCCTCACTGACCATGGATATTTTTATTGCCGCCGTCACGGGCCTTGTATGGATGGGGATTGAAGCGAAAAGGCTGGGAATGAAACACCTGTGGTTTTATTACGTGAGCACCTGCCTGATCGCCTTTGCCTTTGCGTTCCCGTTTTTTCTGTTCCAGCGGGAACGCCACCTGACCAGAGCGAAGGCAGACCTCAGCGCTAGAACAGCTTAGACAGCTGCTTTTCAATCATACCCCAGGGAACAAAAATGGGCTTCTTGAGAACGGTCAAGGTGCATTCCTTGCCGTTCATTTCATAGGTCACGTAAAAGCCGCGCCCCTTGGCAAAACCCTGCTCCTTATTGCCTTTGAACTCCACACTGTATTTCCCCGCCAGGGTCTCCAGTTTCTCGATGGCTTCTTCGATGGGGATTGGCAATTCGCCGGTAACGGATCTGGACATGGTACGTCGATACTCTCTTTTTCTTTAACGGTCAGAACGGTCGCCAATAATATCACGGAATAGCGCAGATCCCAGAATCATGGCGCAATAATGCCCAGCATGCTGCGGGCATTTCGGGTGGTTATGTGCGCCAGTTCCTGCAGATCCCTCCCGGTTCGCTCACAGATCAGCTCGGCAATCCTGGGGATGTTCAGCGGTGAATTTGGCTCATCCCGGGCAAAACAAGGAGGGATATCCGGCGCATCGGTTTCCATCACAAAGCTGTCCAGGGGCAGCTTTTTTATAATCCGGTGCAGTTTGGTGGAACGTTCGTAGGTAGCCGCCCCGCCTATGCCCAGCTTGAACCCGAATTCCAGGCAGCGCTCCGCCTGCTGCTTGCTCCCGGAAAAGGCATGCATAAAGCCGCCTTCGGTAAAGTGCAGCTCCCGGATAACTTTGAGGCACTGATCGTGAGCTTTGCGGCAATGCACAAGGATGGGCAGCTTGTGCTGTTTGGCCAGTCTTACCTGCTCCCGGAACCAGTGCAGCTGGCGCGCTTCGTTAAAATCATCGATAAAAAAGTCCAGGCCGATTTCCCCTACCGCAACCGGGCGCTGATCTGCGAGCCAATGATCCAGTTGCTCCAGGTGAGATTCCTCGTGGTCCCGGTCAAAACAGGGGTGCAAACCGTAGGCCGGCAGCAACTGCGGATAAGAGCCGTTCAGATCTTGAATACGCTGCCAGTGACGTGCCACCACACCGGGAATAACCATGTTCTCGATCCCCTGCTCAGCGGCTTTGGCCAGCATCGCCGGCCGCTCGCTGTCAAAAAGTTCGAAATCCAGATGGCAGTGGGTATCAATCCACATCAGTTACACCTATTGACTGAAACTTGTTACCGATTAACGGACGCCTTTGTCCCCTTGCTCATATTGTCCCCTCGTTTGAAATACGGGGTGTGATCACCCTAAACGATGTTGGCACCTTTGTCCCGATATGACAGTGACTTCCTGATTCAACACCATACAATGCGTAGGGTTTGCATGACAACGCACCTTAATTGCTTTACTGTCTGCCTTATTATTTTAGCTTTTTTATTTTTGCTCCAATGACAAACGAAAACAACAACACCACAGCCTGTAGTGGTAGCAATAAGAACAATGCGCTTTTTGTTTCTGCGTTGAGGGAAGCTGTGCGCCAGTATCCGGATTATTTTTATATAACCGGTCAGCTGGATGAGCTGGACTCTATGTGGGATATGCAGCCGGATTTCGGCCGCCTGGAAAGCCTCTTGCTGGAAAACGAAGCCACTCAGGAATTTATTATTGCTGTCTGGTCTTTTTTTCGCCCCATCAGCCTGGGTAAATCAGGCTTTGCGGAATGTACCCGCGCCATGGCGGCCTGGCAAAAGCAGATTCTTTCTCAATTGCTACTGAATGATCCGGTGGGAATGGAACCCTCGCCTACCCCCAGGTTCAGCCCGGAAATCGGTTAGCGGTTCTTTCGGTTAACAGTTCGTAAAGCACAGGCACAACTATTCCGGCATGGTGGGCGGATCCAGATCAACGCCCTGATCCACCTTACCGCCCGGCCTGAGCCTGGCCATCATGCGCTTGGCGGCTTCCGCGTGCTCGTGTTCTTCTGCAGCAAATTCCATGGCATAACCGCGAATGGTTTCATCGCAGGACTGTAATCCCACGCTACGGTAAAAGGCTTCAGCGCTCTGCTCCACCTTGATCACCATTTCCAGCGCGTCCCGGGGAGTCATCAGGTAATGGGCTTCCTGATAGTTGATATTTTCCGGGGCTTCGCCATGGGGCCAGTGATATTCCCAGGGCTTTAATTCCGGCAGTTCATGCACCCGGCAAATGGCATCCACTTCATTAACATGCTCAACACTGTAGCGGGCCAGTTCCAGAAACAACAGGTGCAGCTCTTCGTTATTGTGCACCTTCATCATGGATGCCAGCTCGTAGAAACGTTCGGCGGCTTCCCGTTCCAGAGTGGCGCTGTGAGCCAGGAACAGCCCCAGATCATCGAAGATTTCCTTGTTCATACCACAAACCCCGCTCGCAAATTGGATTGATGATTAGCGGATGCCGGCGGCCAGACCGGCCGGGGATGAACATAAAACACCCCCTTGCTGAGACCATCCTCCTGCTGCAGAAAACGGGCGGCCTCTCCCGGGTCCGACGTCGCTACGGACTCCTCATGAACGGTGTCTTTCCACTCCGCCTGCTCGGGGCAGAAAGTAATGCATTGGCTCAACACATGAATAAAGGCAAACCCCGGATGCCGGATGGCCTCATAAATCATTTTTGCCAGCCCGTTGGGATCACCGGAATGGCCCCGGGCGATAAAGCTGGCACCGGATGCCAGCGCGATACTGCAAGGCTGGAATGGCCGCACCTGGGGGCCGTCCGGCGTCAGTTTGCTGCGTTCCCAGTCTTCCGGCGTGGTGGGCGATGCCTGCCCTTTGGTCATGCCGTAGATTTCGTTATCCATGGCGATATACAGCAGATCCACGTTGCGTCGGCAGGCATGCATAAAGTGATTACCACCAATGGAAAAACCGTCGCCGTCTCCCCCCATGGCAATCACATTCAGGTTCGGGTTCGCCACCTTTACTCCGGTGGCTACCGGCAACGCCCGCCCGTGCACGCCATGGAACCCATAGGTGTGACAGTAAGCCGGCAAACGGGACGAACAGCCGATACCGGATACCAGAACGCAGTCTTCGAACGTCTGATTCAACGCCGAAAGAGCCTTGGTAATGGCATTGAACACACTGTAGTGACCACACCCGGGGCACCAGATGGGCTTTACACCGGATTTATAGTCTTTAGGCTTCATGAGGGCCCCCTGCTCCGCTAAAAAGGTCACAGATTTCTGCCGGTGTGATCAGGCTGGGACCGGGCCGGGCATAACTTTCAAAGCTGAACGCCGGCAGATCCAGGCTGCGCAAATAGGCGGCACATTGTGCCTGATGGTTTTGCTCCACCAGAATGATCCGGCGTGCGCCCTCGCAGGCTGCCAGCAAGCGGTCGGTCGGCAAGGGCATGAGCAGGCGAATGGCCACCACTTTCACTGCCAGCCCCTGTTCGGACATCAGGGTTTCCTGTGCTTCCAGCGCCGTGGTCAGCAAGGATCCCCAGCAAAGCAGCACCAGATCCCCCTGGCCGTGCACTGATGCCCAGTGATCACCATAATCAAACCCGGTGAGCTTGCGCTGACGCTTGTCCAGCTGCTGCTGATGATCACCGGCTTTGGGTGACGGTACCCCAGCCTCGTTATGTTCCAAGCCATCGGCGGTGTACATTGCGCCTTCCTCGCCGGGTACTGCCATGGGGGATATGCCGGATTCTGTCAGCGCGTAACGCTGATAACCGGCGTTGGTGGCCGGTGACTTGGCCTGATGGGCCACCTGAAAAGGAACCTGCTCCAGGGGTTCAATAATCTGGGAAGACTGTCCGATAAACTGATCCGACAGAACAATGACCAGAGTCTGTAACTGCACTGCAAGATAATTGGCCCAGGCCAGGGTGAAAAAACAGTCCTCCACGGAGAGGGCACTCAGCACCACATGGGGTGCATCGCCGTGCATGCCGTATAGCGCCAGGTTCAGGTCACTCTGCTCGCTTTTGGTGGGGATACCGGTAGACGGGCCTCCCCGCATCACGTTCAGTATCACCACCGGGGTTTCGCTGGACACCGCCAGCCCCATGGCCTCACACATCAGCGACAATCCCGGGCCTGAGGTGGCGGTCATGGAAGGAACACCGGCATAACCGCCACCGATAGCCATATTGATGGCAGCCAGCTCATCCTCAGCCTGCACCAGGTGGCCGCCGGCCGGTTCAATATGCCGGGCAATCCATTCCAGACAATCCGATGCCGGCGTAATGGGGTAAGCCGCCACAAAGCGGATACCGGATTCCAGCGCTCCCAGGCCTGCCAGCTGGTTTCCTGTCGCAATCCAGCGCTGTCGGGATGCTGCATTGACAGACTCATCTATGGCGGGAAGCGGCAAAGACAAAGGTGATGACTGGAAGAGCGCGCTGCCTTCGGCAATCGCCCGAACGCTCACGTTCCGGATATCCTCACTGAAGTGGCCCAGGCGCTCCCGGGCAATCGCAGCCAGTTGATCCGGTGCGCACCCCAGCCAGGCGCCAAGGTAGCCCAGCATGGCCATATTAGCCTTGCTGGAGCCGGCAACATCGGCAGCGGATGTAAAACCGAGGGTTTGCAGAGAGGCAAGTCCGATTCCTCCAGGGGCCTGTCCGGCGGCTTCATCCTGAATGACCAGCGTGTCGGGAGTAATGGGAATTTCGTCGCCAAACCGGGAGAAGTTGTTCCAGTCCAGCGCCAGAACCAACTGAATCCTGTTGGTGAAGTTACCTACCGGTGCAGATGAGAGACGCAGCAGTGCAGCAGATTCACCCCCTCGGATCTGGGGGCCGAAAGACTTCCGCATCAACCCGAAATAGCCGGATTTGGCCGCTGCCTTCAGCAGCATTTCCCCAAGGGAAACGACCCCGGCACCACCGGAGCCGACGATAGCAATGGTTACTGTATGCACATGTTTACCTGCGAATCAGAACAGGGGATCTGTTTCTTACTGTTCTGATTGTTCACAGGCAGATCGGTAAAGCATTGACTTGTATCATCAGGTGCCGAATCGATCCAGCGCACCTTTGATTTTGGCGGGGCTATAGGGTTTAACCACAAAACCTTTGGCACCTTTACCCAGTGCCGTTTTAACGTTATCCACGCTGGCTTCACCACTGACCATGACCACGTGAACGCGGGAATTGCGTTCCAGCAGTTTTTCCAGCACGTTCAGCCCGGAAATATCGGGTAAATTAATATCCAGAAACACCAGATCGTGCCCTTCTTCAAAATACTGATCCAGCGCTTTCTGCCCGGTGGATGCCTCAGCAATATTTCGCACATCAAACTGGTACAAAGTCGTTTTCAACAGGGAGCGCATATCAGGCACATCATCAACAATCAGCACATGTCTTGGTTGTTTCATTTTTCCTGTCCCTTTGCCGTTGTTCGTTTAACCTAACTGCCCCATGGAGCTGTCCACCGACTGACTGCACACCAGGCCTATTTCATGAACCAGCATATCGTATTTTTGAGGAACTGCCTCATACTCACTGTTTTTAATGGCCGTTTCCAGATCCCGGGCCGTTGCGCTGATACCTTCAAAACCGAAGCTGCCGCCACTGCCTTTTAACTGATGAGCCAGGCTGCGGAGTGCGTCCCAGTCCTGTTGTTTGATTGCATCTGCCAACTGCTCAGTATAGTGGCCCAGGCCGCCCACGTAATTTTCCACCAGCGCCTGAAACTCCGGGTCATCAAATACTTCACTGCTTTTGGTGTCGTCCCTATCCGTCAGATAGGATTCCAGGGTTTCCTGCAGGGCCTGCTCATCCAGGGGCTTCAGCAAATGACCGTCAAAGCCATTGGCCAGCAGATGCTGAATGGTATTGCTGTCGTCTTCGGCAGTGAGCGCAACGATGGGTTCCTGAAAGCCCGACTGCCGCAGCAGGTTGGTGGCATCCTCGCCGTTCATGTTGGGCATGTTCAGGTCCATCAACACCAGGTCAAAATCCCCGGCCAGGGCTTCTTCCACGGCGCGGGTGCCATCACCCACCGCCATAACTTCCAGGCCGTATTTTTTCAGTTTACTGGATATGAGCACCCGGTTGTCGGGCACATCATCCGCAATCAGTACCTTGCCGCTAAATACGGCCGGTTCTTTTTCTGCTGCTTCCTGCGTTCCCTCAAGGTACAGGGAAAGCACTTCATAAAAGCGTTTTTTCTGAACCGGCTTGGCCAGGTAGCCGTTACAACCCACCCCCAGGTACTCCTTGATTTCGTAATCCATCAGGTTAGCCGTAATGGCCACTATGGGTTTCTTGTAGCCGTTTTCACGCAGTAAGCGGGTTGCGGTGGTGCCACTCATCATGGGCATCTGAATATCCATCAGAATCAGGTTGTACTGATGGCGTAATGCCTCAGCCATGGCCTCCGCACCATTATTCACCACTTTCAGTCGGGCGCCGGTGGGTTTAACCAGCATGGATATCAGGCTCTGATTGTCTTTGTTGTCTTCGGCGTAAAGGATTTCACCGCTTAACCGTGGCACGGTGATTTTCTCGTTAGTGACTGTTTCCTGCAGGCCGGCTTCGGAGATTTCCTTGACCCAGTCCACACCGGTTAAATCACCGTGATCCACAACCACCTGAAAGGCACTGCCCTTATCCAGCTCGCTGGTCAGTGTAATATCGCCCCCCATCAGCTCCGCCAGTTGTTTGGCAATACTCAGGCCCAGGCCGGTACCGCCGTGCATGCGGGTGGTGGATGAATCCGCCTGGGTGAAAGCTTCGAATACCCGGTCCTGCTGTTCCTGAGTCATACCGATGCCGGTATCAACCACCCGGAAGCCCACCTGATGGGACTCTTTTAAATGGAACACGCTCAGGGTAATACTACCTTTTTCAGTAAACTTGAGCGCGTTACTGGTCAGGTTCAGCAAAATCTGTTTCAGGCGGGTCAGGTCGGTATGTATGTGCCGTGGTAACGGAAACTCGTAAACGATATTAAAATCCAGGCCTTTTTCCCTGGCCTTCATTTCGCAAACGGACTGCACCTCCTTGACCACTGAAAACAGGTCCACTTTCAGGGTTTCTATTTCCAGTTTGTTGGCCTCGATTTTTGAGGAGTCCAGGATTTCATTAATCACATGCAGCAAATGCTGGCTGCTGCGGATAATGGTGCCAATGTGGCTTTGCTCATCCTGCTTGCTTAACCCGCCATCGCGAACGGATTCAGCAAAGCCGATAATGGCGGTTAACGGCGTGCGGATTTCATGGCTCATATTGGCAAGAAAATAACTCTTGGCCTGGGAGGCTTCGTAAGCGGCCTTGCGCTCCAGTTCGGCTTTTTCTTTTTCCCGGCGTTCGGAAATATCCCGCAGGGAGCCTTCAAAAAATTTACGTTTGCCTTCCTCGTCCTCCACCATCCGCATGGACAGCGAACCCCAGAAATACTCCCGGTGGCGGTTAAACAGTTCGGCATCAAATTCGCTGACTTTGCCTTCTTTTCGCAGTGACTGAAACAGGGCCTGCAGCTCGTCATGATTGGCAAACATGTCTTCCTTGAAGCTGAAATTGGAGCGCATCAGGCTTTTAACGCTGTCGAACCCCAGGATCTTTGCCAGGGCGGGATTGGCATGGATAAACTCCCCTTTTTGATTGCATTTGAACATGCCGTCCAGGGATTCCTCGTACAGGGTTTTGACTTTGCTCAGGCTGGCCACCGCCTGCTCCTTGGCGAGCAACGCTGCCCGGGTGGCTTTGGCTTTTTCATCCCGCTCTTCATTGATGCGCGATGCCAGTGCCAGTGAAAACAGCAGCACCTGCCCCAGTGAACCAATGATCCAGGCGTTCTCGGTCAGGAAAACCCGGGGTACCAGAGCGTTTTTATTGAGGCTCAGCACCACCACTCCGGCAACCAGTGAAGCCCAGGCCCAAACGAACAAACGGGCGCTGCGATTGCCATTCATCCATTCATAAATTCCCATGATCAGCCAGAACAGGCAAAGCAGCGCCGCCGCCACCGTCACTGGTTGTATTACAGCCGCATAGGGCAACCACAGCACAATGGCCAGCAAACCAAAGCAGATAGCAATAATCGAATTGATCAGCCGTATAAAGTTCCGGGAACGTCGCCCGTTGAGGCTCAGAAAATGTTTGGCAAAAAAGGTTGCCATAATGATTTCAAACACAATGGAAACGCTGACAATTTTCGCCTGAATCCAGGGCTGATTGGGGAAAAACCGCTGATAGGCGAAACCGTCCAGGCCCGTCTGGAAACCGATAATGCCGATCACAAAACCGACGTAGTAAATGTAGGCCCGCTCCCGCAGGTACATGAAGAGTACAAAGTTATAGAACACCATAATGCCCATAGCGCCAAGGTACAGGGCATGATTGAGCATGTTGCTGTCGTCGGATTCCCAGAAGCCGGTTTGATCCCACAGTTTGATGGGGAACTGCAACGAGCTGGTGGTTTCGATACGTACGTAAATGTCGTAGTTGTCGCCGGCGCGGAAAGACACGGGAATCAGAAAATTCCGATGCTGAATGGGCCGGGCACCAAAAGGCTGGGCGTCGCCCACCTGGAAATGATCCAGGCGCGCACCATCCCGGTACAGGTAGATATCCACCTTATCCAGCAGCGGATAGCCTATTTCGAGAAACCCCTGGTAAAAGCTGTTGTCGGTCGGGTTGATCCGGTAATGGGCCCACACCACATCGTGGGCAAAACCAAAATTGGGGACTTCGCTGTCGGAACGCTGCCAGCCGCGGCTTTTGCGCTTGTCTGCCAGCAGGGAATCAATGGTGATTTCGCCAGTGGAATCAATCAGATACTCGCCCTGCAGGGCGAGGTTAAAGGGAACCTGGGCGCCACTGACGGGAACATAGCCCCTGGCACCAGCGTGAACTGCCGCCAGCAGGGCCGTAAAAAACAACAAAACTCGCAGAAAAACGGGCATGCAACCTACCGCCAAACTTACTACCTGTATTCATAAGCTTAGCAACAAATAACGGCAACGCCGGATCGGGAGTTACGGAATGAGACGAATTCCCGATGGAAGGGCATCCCCCAGCATGGTCTGGGTTTCGGCGGTTTCCAGCTCCACAAATTCGGATACCATCTGCACCCAACGGGCCGCCTGACGGGAGGATTCCAGCCTGGCAACCACCCGGCTACGCAGCTCATCATCAATATCCCTGCTGCGGTCATTGGTTTTACGGGCCAGCAATACCGCTGCCAGAGCAGCCGGGTGCTGGCCTTTCCAGTCCTGCGACAGTGTCAGTTCAATCCAGGGCGCTACCTGCTCCGGCGACAGCACGGTATCTATCCCGGCATAAAAAGGCTGTCGCCCGCCTATCCGCCCCAAAGCCCACCAGGAGGCCTGGTTTTCGGAAGGCTTCTGCAGGCGCTCTGCCAGCCAGTCGCCGGCCTGTTTTTTATTGTCCGGGGTGAGTTTTTCCAGGGTGCCGGCCAAGCGCACCATGTCCTCATAGGATTTGATTTTGAGTTGGGTGCGTATTTTGCTGTTACGGCTGTTGCCGGGGTCCAGAAAGTCGCTGATGGCACTGTACAGGGTTTGCTGTTGTGTGCGGTCCAGCCCTGCTGCCACCCGCCGCCAGAAAGTCCACCATTCCGCCCAGGCACGGGCTTCTTTGGGGTATTGCAGGCCCTGGTCGTAGAGCTCCCACAGGGATTCCATGCGGAATTCGTCACCACTGGCACCGATTCCCGGGCGCAGGCAAAAACCGGCCATATTGAACCAGACACGCTCATGGTGTGCCGAACGGCGGCGCCGTTTGGCGGATTCCAGCAAAGTATCGAACAGGGCCCGCAGTACCGCAATATTCCATTCATCCCGCTTGCCCAGGGTGCGGTCCAGTTCGCCACGCAACTGGCGCACATCCAGATTGCCCTTGCCACGGCCACCACCGTAATACTTGCGGATCAACTCCTGGGCTTTCGGGAAGTTTTCCGGCAGTTCCACCGCGGCCTCAATGTTTTCCGATGTCTGACTTTGCATGGGCCGGCGCAGATCAAATTCCACCTGCCAGCGTTGTGAAGGGTTCTCCGCCGACACACAGGCCAGCCCCAGGGTACCCACTTCACTGAGTTCGCAGGCCAGTTCCACTTCGATATCGGATTTCTGACCGGCCCTGATCTTGACATTGGACGGGGGTAATTCACGGAAGCCGGGTCTGTCGCCCAGGGTGACCACCTGGCCAGGCGCAAAACCTTCGTCACCGCTGTTGCTGAGTAGCTGGAAACTGACGGGCTGCCCCACCTTGAGCAGAAAGCGGGAATCCTCCAGGCGGATTTCGGTGCCCTCTTCCGTGCCTTTGGGCAACAGGCAAACACCCTGGCCGCTGTCGCCGGTGCCGTCTTCCACCTTCAGAAAATAACTGCGTGGGGCGCCGCCGCCGATTTTGAGGAAGGCACCGCGGCGCGCCAGGCCATAAGCCACCGCGCCATAGGCCACCGCCAGGTCCGGGTGCTGGTTATCCAGAATTTTTACGGGGCTGTTGCGCCACTGGCCCAGCAAATCTCTGGCCCGGTTGCGCAGCATATGGCTGTTAAAAAAGCCGCCGTTAAACAGAATGGCATCCGGCAGCCAGGGGCCTTCTGCCTGCTCCGGGAATGCACGACTGGCGGCATTCTGGTGCAACGCCAGAAAATCACAAATATGGCGGCTCACTGCCGGATCCGCCGCAAACGGCAGGCCGAATTCCACCACCGCAGCCCGCTTTTTCGCGGCCCCTTCTCCCCAGGCGCTCAGGGGCAGAAAGCCATCCACCGCCAGTTCCCGCACCTGATCCCGGGTAAACTCAACACTCCGCGCGCCCCCGATCAAACGGGCACCGGAACCCAGAATGGTGGCCTTGGCGGTTTCCGGGGCATTTTCACCCAGCAGGGTTTCCTTCACCTGGCGGCACTGCTGAATCAGCTGAGAAAGAGCACTGGCGCTGAGCCTGCGATTGCCCAGTTCTGCTTCCGCCTTGTGAGCCAGGGCCAGATCAATATTGTCGCCCCCCAGCATCAGGTGATCGCCCACGGCCACCCGATCCAGACGCAGATCACCACCGGCTTCGCTGACCCGGATCAGACTCAGATCAGTAGTGCCGCCACCCACATCACACACCAATACCAGATGAGTATCTTTCAGCAGATCACCGGCCTGTTTCTGGTGGCGGGCATACCAGTCGTAACAGGCAGCCTGTGGCTCTTCAATCAGGTGAACATTCATGTAGCCGGCCATTTCGGCGGCTTTCAGGGTGAGTGAGCGGGCCACTTCATCAAAGGAGGCAGGAATGGTAATCACCACGTCCTGCAGTTCCATGGGGTATTCCGGGTGGGCGCAGTTCCAGGCGGATTTTACGTGGGCGAGATAACTTGAACTGGCCACCACAGGTGAGATTTTTTCAACACCTTCGCTGCCCCAGGGCAGGATGGGCGAGGTACGGTCCACGCCACTGTGGCACAGCCAGCTTTTGGCGGACGCCACCAGGCGGCCATCCACCTTGGCGCCCAGATCCCGGCCCCAGGCGCCGATGATATGGGGATCGATATCACCGCGGATAGGCGCAGCAAACCAGGGCAGCTGCAATTCGCTTTCGTTCAGTTCCTCCTCTGCAGGGTGGTACCGAAACGAGGGCAGCTGGTTTTTCGCAGCAACGGTGCCCGAGGACACCAGCTGCTCAACAGGAAAAATCCGGGGCGTTGCCTGTTCCAGCCCCTGCTCTAGATCCGCGTAGGCCACCACCGTGTTGGTGGTGCCCAGATCAATGCCTATCAGGTAACGCGCTTGAATCATTTGGTGCGGACTTCGAATTCCACCTGCCAGCGGTGGCCATCTTCCACGGACACGGCTTCCAGTTTCAGGGTGCCGATATCGGTAACGCCGGCAGCCAGGTACACGGGCACCACCTGCCCGGCGGGCTTGCCTTCAGTGGGCAGGGTGACTTCGATATCCGGCAGGCTTTCCAGTTCTTCCGGCTGCCAGAAATCCAGCAAGGTGCCGGCGGGATCTTCCCGGCGCACGGCCGAACCGTAAAACTGGAAACGTACCGGTTCACCCACCACCAGGCCGAAGGTGCGCTCTTTCACTTCCACGTGGCTGCCCTCTTCCATACCGAAGGGAGCCACACAGAGCGCCTGCATTTGTGGCGGCATACCGGGCACGGCAGGCATGGCGCTTTCAATGCCCACATAGTAGCCGTTGGCAATACCGCCCCGGATACGTACCCCTTTACCGAGGCGGGAGGAACCAAAGTAAGAAGCACCCTTGGCCACCGCCAGATCCAGGTCGGCGCCCTGCAGCAAACGGGCTTCACTATTACCGGCGTCGGTTAGCCAGCCGTTAATGACCTGCATCAGGCGGCCGGACAGTTTTGGGGCTTTCAGCACGCCACCGTTCAGCAGTACCGCGGTGGGTTTGATAAAGCCGCTTTGTCCATCGCCCATGGCGGCGGATTGCCGGGACAGGAACGCCGCCAGGTGACGGGTAATACCGGCATCCTGGGCATAGGGCAGGCCCATCTGGGTCAGGGCGCCCCGGGCCTGTTGCACCGGGTGCTCGGTAATGGCGGCCTGGGGAAAGAAACCGTCAACCAGGGTTTCTACCACTTCCGCACGGGTGAGTTCGGTTCTTAATGTAGAACCCAGCATTTTGGAGCCGCGGCTGGGTACCACCAAAGGTACGGATTCCACATCGTTATCGGCCAGCAATTGTTCTTTGGCATCGCGGCAGCCGTGAGTGAGCGCCTGAATCTGCCAGGGTTGCAGTTGTTTGCCGTCCTGCGCCAGTTTGGCATTAATGCGGTAGGCAAGCGCCAGATCCATATTATCGCCGCCCAGCAGGATATGATCGCCCACAGCCACCCGGTTCAGGCCCAGGTTACCGTTTTCATCAGTTACCGCCACCAGTGACAGGTCGGTAGTACCACCGCCCACGTCCACCACCAGCACGACGTCGCCCACCTGCAAATGCTCACGCCACTGCTCACCTAACGCTTTCACCCAGCTGTACAGGGCAGCCTGGGGCTCTTCCAGCAGGGTCAGGTTCAGCAGGCCCACTTCTTTGGCGGCCTCGGCCGTCAGTTCCCGGGCAGCGGGGTCGAAACTGGCAGGAATGGTAATGGTGACATCCTGATTTTCCATCAGGGCTTCCGGGTGCTCATGATTCCAGGCATCCCGCAAATGTTCCAGGTAGCGGATGGTGGCTTCCAGCGGGGATACTTTTTCCACTTCATCCGGACTGTTCTGTGGCAGGAACCCGGCACGGCGATCCACGCCACCATGACACAACCAGCTTTTGGCGCTGGCCACCAATCTGAGGGGCGTTTTGCCACCCAGATTGCGGGCGATCTGGCCCACCAGCGCTGCGGGGTGATCGCTCCAGGGCAGAACCCGGTCACCGGCACTCAGTTCCGATTCATGGGCCTGATACAGGAAAGAAGGCAGCTGGTCACGGGCTTCTACAACGCCGGGCGCCGTGAGTTGTGGCACAGGGAAAACCAGATTCTGCTGAGTGTCTGGCTCGTCCTGTAATTCCACATAGGAAAGCACACTGTTGGTGGTACCCAGGTCCACCCCGATGGCATAGCGAAAAGGCCTATCCCCTTCACTCATAGCTCCACCTCCGCCGGTGCAATAATGGTGGCATCGTGTTCAGGGGCCAGTTTCGGCAAGCGGGTTTCTGCGGCACGCCAGCCTTTGTGTACCAGCACGCCAGTGAAAGGCGCCTGTCCTACCACATTCCCGGTCAGGCGGACTTCGGATGCGTTAAAACCTTCCGGCAAGGTAACCTGGGTTTCTTCTTCCTCGGTGCGCAATGGCGTCAGTTCAAAATATTCCCGCAGCACCTTGCGGCCACCATCGTGAACCACCCGGGCGGTGGCGCCGATGTCTGCATCGGAAAACCCGGTCAGCTCTTCATTTAAAAAGTCCACCAGACGTGCTTCCTGTTGCAGCAGGGCCAATAATTGCAGCGCAGAATCCGGGCTGGAAGCTTTCAGGCTTTCTACAGGTTTGGGTTTGGGGGCTTCTGCCGGCTTCTCTTCCTGACCGGCGCCGGATCCATTACTTTTTGTAGACACCGCCAGCAGAATCACCAGTAATACCAGGCTGAGCGCACCTAATCCGATATGGACTGCGTCCAGCGTGGTGGGTATGAGGGATACATCAATCTCGATGGGCATAGACATCCTTCCTGAACTATTCATGCAAGATAACCAATGGCCGCGAATGATAACATGACTGCCCGTCTAGCACAGTCCCGCCATGCAGCCCGGAGCCGGATGTTTGAAAACTGGCGGTTGTTGGGTTCATACTGGAGATTGACCGGTATCAATACTGGCCAATTAGAAGTCGATTATTCTGAGATCATTCAGACCCCAATTAATCGCAACCATAAGGAATCGTTAATGTCACTGCAAAAGCACGATCTTGTTCACGAACTTCCCGAATCCAAAGACGCCATCCACCACCTGAAAATGAACGACCAGCATTTTGCCCGCCTGTTCGATAAATACCACGAAACCGATCATGAAGTGTACAGACTGGAAAACGGCGCAGAAAATTCCAGCGACGAATACGTGGAGACCAAAAAGAAAGAAAGGCTGAAACTGAAAGATCAGCTGTATGCCATGATTCGTGATTACGAGTCCGCCAGCGCCTGATCAGACAAGGCTCTGCTCTGTGGTCAGGGGAACTTCCAGCAGGTTGTTCTCTGACCGCAGTGGCTGCATTTTTTTGCAATGCCTTCAGTGATACTTTCATACACGTCACCCGTTAACAGATCAATCAGAAAGCTTACGCAACAATGGCTGCGGTATCTTACCCGTTCACCGCCTGTCTGGTTTTATTAGTTAACAATTCCCCCAACGTATCCCTGATAGCATCTTGGGTGGGAGGCTTCATTAAATACCGGTCCATCCCGCTGGACTGACACTTGGCGTTGAAATCACCAAGAGAATGGGCCGTCAGGGCCACAATGGGCACCGGTGCCAGGCCGCGGGCAGCTTCCCACTCCCTGATTTTTCGGGAGGCGGTAAAACCATCCATTTCCGGCATTTCACAATCCATCAGAATGGCATCTGCTTTGTCAGCATTAGACTGGTACCAGGCAAATGCTTCGGCACCGTTTTCTACAAACACCGGCTCAACGCCCAGTCGGCCCAGCAAGCCTTTTACCACCATGGCATTCACCGGATTGTCTTCGGCCACCAACACGTTAAGGCCTGCCAAAGCCTGACTGGCAACAGCACCATTGGTAATGATATCGGGTGCCGCCGCAGGTAATGCCACCCGGAACCAGAAGCAGGCCCCCTTACCCGGCTGACTGCGCACACCTATCTTGCCACCCATCAATTCAACCAGCTCACGGCATATGGCCAATCCCAGACCTGTGCCACCAAACCGGCGGGTTGTGGATGTATCCGCCTGCTGGAAAGGCTGAAAGAGCCTGGCCATTTGCTCATCCGTCAGGCCAATACCGGAATCGGTCACACTGAATTCCAGCTGTGGCGAACCGCCTGCGGATTTATCAACACAACGAACCTTCAGGCGGATCTCCCCTTGTTCAGTAAACTTGATCGCATTACTCAACAGATTCAGCAGTACCTGTCGCAAACGCACGGGGTCGCCCATCAGCTGTTGCGGCGCTGCGGGGTCGATATCAGATACAAATTTCACCTTTTGCTGATCCGCCCTCACCGCAACAATATCGATGCACTCCTCCACCAGTTGTGACAGGTTGAAACTGATGGATTCCAGCTCCAGCTTGCCGGCATCCATTTTGGCAAAGTCGAGAATATCATTCACAATCGCCAGCAGGGATTCTCCCGAATTAGCGATCGTCTGCAGGTACTTTTTCTGATCCGGACTCAGGGGCGTGTCTTTCATCAGTTCGGCGATACCAATCACACCGCCAATGGGTGTGCGGATTTCATGGCTCATTTTGGCAAAGAATTCACTGCGGGCTTTTGCTTCAGCCTCGGCTTCGTATTTTTCCTTGGAAGTTTCAAACAACGCCTGCATGGTGGCCAGTCTTTCGATGCGACTGCGGTTGATTCTGTCCGCCAACACCAGAGACAGGAACAACATCTCAATCCAGATACCCAGCATCTGGATATTTTCCGTAAAGAGGTTTCTTGGAATCAGCCCCAGCAACAGAAGCGTATAGGCACAGGTGCCGACCAACAGCGCCAGCCAGGCAACCAGAAAATATTTTGCGGCGGGATTACCATGGCGCCACTCATAACCGGCGACCATCAACACCAAAAAACAGGCAACCAGACCAACCGGCTGCTCTATGGTAACGATAATAAATTCCGGGCCGGCCAGGGATGCCAGTGCAAGCACAATATAAATCGCCTGACAGATGCGCACCGCCTGGTGTGCCCAGGGGTTTCTTTGCCTTAACCGCAAAAAATGATCCACAAAAAAGGCGCCGAACAAAAAGCTCAAGGCAACGCTGAGGGACAAGCCCTGATCATTGATCCAGGGCACACCACCCCACAGATAACGCTGACCAAACCCGGTAATGGACAAGGCATAAAAGGTGACGGATAAAAGGTAAGCCACATAGTAAGCGTAACTTTTATCCCGGGTAAAAATACTGATGGCCGCATTGTACAACGCCATGATAAGCAGGGAGCCGAAAAACACGCCATACAACGCCTCAAGATTTCGTTGTGAGTCTTCATAATGGTGCCGTTCCATGAGCGTGATGGGCACAATCACGGAGCTGGTGGTTTTTATGCGCAGATGAAAGGTGTAATCCGTTTGTGGCTGCAGTGTAAATTCGAAATGAGGAAGCCGGTATACCTGCCCCTGCTGATAGGATGCGGATTTGTCCCCCGTGGTTTGTTGATATACCTGTTGGCCGGAGGCGTCATAAAAATAAAGTGTTACCCAGTCCAGAAAGGGCCAGTCAATTTCCAGCACCCAGTCGGCCAGCACGCTTTTTGGATCATCACTCTGAAAACGGAACCAGTAGGTGGCATCATCGTAGAGAAAGTTAATATTGGCGCCGTCGAGGGTACGCCATGGGGATTCAACGGAAACGGATTCCGCCGTATCTGCCGCAGGTAGAGCGCGCAAGTCTTGAATGGCCAGCCGGTGATCCGGATCGCGAAGGTAGCTGATATTGGCAGGGGTATCCAGAGTGGTGGCTTCAGGGTTCTGTGTCAGGTCACTATATGCCGGTGCCACCCACCCCAGCACAAGACTGAATACAACATATGCTTGCCATACTTGCCAACCCAAAAAGCGCAACCCCATACATCCAAACTCCCTCTGTCGCTTTGAGTATAATGCAGCCAGTAACGGATGTAACCCTGACCGGAATAATCGAAAGAGCTATCCCGAAAGGCGAACCGAGCCGCTACCAGCCTTCATAGCGATTCAGATCATAATAGCCGGCCTGGCGAGGGTCGGTGGCTTGCAAGTGTTCCCGAAAACTGTGAAAAACCTGCCAGAAATCCGGGTGGGTTCTGCGGACACCCCAGCGATCTACCAGCTGCTGACGATCCCTGTCGTTGCGCATATCTGACAGCGCCTTAACAAAAGGAGCAACGTCCTGCTGAGGCACACGGAAAATAAAATTCGGGTAACTGCCAATCGGCCCCTTTAATATGGAAAGACTGTCTTTTTCCGGTTCATAGCGCAGCTCCTCGCCCAGCATAAATGCCACATTGGAATGAGCCCGATTGCGTAACAGGGTATACACCTTGAAGCCGCCCTGCTGCATATCCACCCGCAGAAAACTCACATTGGGCAGCTGTTTAATCCCCCTGATATCTTTTGCGCGGCCGGCAGTCAAAGGGGCTAACTGACTATCAATCAGATCCTTGTGGGCAGAATCCAGCCGCAGGCAAACATTGTCGCGACAGCCGTCCAGCGAATTATTGTGGATAATCTGACGATTGGCCCGCCAGATCTGTTCTATCACCTGCAGCTTGGTATCCAGGTTTTCAGAAATCGGAAGCGCCGATGGCGCCTTGTCATCCAGCCCGTGGTACGAGATCAGCTTTTTGATCAGGCCGCTGTATTTGTACCAGTCGTCATACATATCTCCCCGCTCACCCGGCGGCACCAGCCGCAGAAAATTGGTTTCGCCGCCATTACGGATCAGATCGAAATAGAGCCGTGTCTGAGCCTGATGAGACACACTGCCAAACACATTAAAACCCACCACCAATTCATAGTAGGTACGTTCAAACAAGGGATAATCCATCAGCCACAGGGTTAAAGGCAACGCACCCTGCCAACCTTTCATTACCGATGCACTGTCGTGATGACGGAAGATAGACAAGAACGCATTATCGTTATGTCCGTCTCCATCCCAGATATGATCGACGGATGCCCCTTCGGGGTAGGCCCTGCGATACTGTTTTTGGCGACGCTCCAGATACTTGTTTCTTTTGCCGCTGTATTTGAGCCAGGCGGGCCCAAGCGCCATTAAATCGGAATCCTCTCCGGGCAAACCCAGCCAGCCGGTGACATTTTTATTGTAGGCAGGATCGTTGACATACTGGTCATGATCCGGATCTTCAAACATTACCCAGAACTGATCGCGGATAACATCGGTGGCAATTTGCCCACGACATACCGGGCCGCGAATAAAAGTACGCACAAAATATTCGGCCTGATCCAGCATAAACTGATAGCGCGCTTTGGCCGGAATCGCTGCAAAGGTCACAAAAGGATTAGAGGCATATTCATAGCTGTAACCGGGAAGCTCATCCAGTTTCCAGTCCTCCCCCAGAAATAATTCCCGGTAGCGCTCCATGCGGGCATCGCTGAGCTGATAGGTAATATGGGTTTTGTGAACAATAGTGTCGGTAATGGGCCTGAGCCGATAAAAGAACTCACCCTCGGGATCGCCATAGGGTTTGACTGTAGCCACCGGCACAATGGGTTTTGGCGCTGGCGTTCGGGAACGTACCAACCGGAAAAACCTGCCGCTGTCATCCCCTTTAAAATACAGATGGGCCAGAAACAGGTGCTCGTAAAGATAGCGTGCCACCAGCTGACGGCGTATGTCTTTGTGATTCAGAAAAGCCTGCCAGCGATCTATTTGCGCCTGCTGCAGGGATGTTGGCTCAAATTTGTTGGCGTCTATCCTGGCGCCCTGCTCCAGCCAGCTGGTGAGGCGTTGAAATTCTGAATCCGTGAGGCCGGTGACACCATAGGGCATGCCACCCGTGGGATGCTGCTTGCGGTAGTCCGCAAATTCACCGGGGCGCGGGCATTGATTTTCCCGGTAAATGCCCAGGCTGTAATCATCGGACAATGGCTGATTGGGTGTTACCGGGTTGGCTTTGCCCAGCCGCAACATACCGAGCATCAGTGAATAGCGCTCGTTATCATTGGCAACCGATGGTTCCAGCACAGAATAGAAATTCTTATCGCGCCACGCCTGCTCTGTCAGGGCATCAATATGTAACCGGGTGGGATCCATATCCCGGATACGTGCACCGTTATACACCGCATCCTGGCTGGCGCCACGCAGTACGCCCTCTTCCGCTTCCAGCTTGAGCTGACAGGGCGCATCGTAGCAGGCATGGCAAGCGATGCACTTGTTATCAAAAACCGGTTTGATATCGCGGGTGAAAGATACATCAGAATCAGCCCGGGCAGGCTGCGGGCTGAGTGCCAGCAAAACCAGCACCAACAGAAATGAAGTCAGATACAAAAAATACGAGAATTGAGGCCGCGAACTGCTCCCGGAAGCTACACCTACTGAAGCTTCATCGACAACCGTCACGGTTTTTTGCGAATACAACATGAAATGGATGATCCCCCTGGTCGCCATTCAGGGGAATCTGGCGAGATTAAACGCCCAATATTCCCCAGGCGTTACAGTGGCCACCATAGGGTGCCATTTCCCTGGTTACCTTTTCCTGCATTTCAACCACGAAATCATAGGTAAGTTTGCCACGCACCACAAAGCAGAAATAGCCTTTGTCTATACCCTCGGCAAAATCATCCTCGTCGGGATGAATAATAACACCATTGGGATAGCTGGATTTCAGATAGGCTGTAGCCTCCTCTGAAATGGGCCACTCATCAAAATCGACATTAAAATCGATGTCTACTTCCTGATCGAAATCAAACCCGTCTTCCGCCAGACGACGGAACACGTCGCCATCAGCATCTTGTGGCCAGTTCATTTATATCCCCTTACTACCTTGCACTAATAACCCGAATCAAAAACCCCGATTCAACATAGCGAAAATGCCCCGGTGAAACAACTAAGCCGTTTTTCACCTGTGTCAGAACTGCAGGCACAAAAAAGCCGAGTAGCGCTGAGCGACTCGGCTTTTTTGATGAATAGTGGCGTCCCCTAGGGGACTCGAACCCCTGTTACCGCCGTGAAAGGGCGGTGTCCTAGGCCACTAGACGAAGGGGACGCAAACGCGAACTCTTACGTTCAAAGCAGGATATTCTCTACATTCCGGATGCCTGTCGGACCCTGCTGCACTGTGTCTGACCATGTCTGGAGGACACGACTAGTGGGGTACCGAAACTGGCATAAACATTGGCAAGATCAACAACTTAGCTTACCTCTGTCACCAGAGCGGGCGCAATTTTCACAGATAACCCCGGTAGTGTCAACTGAATGTCATATTATTTTCCCGGATGACGAATATCCCCATTCGGCCAATCTTTACCCACCCCTCACCCGGACTGGCGCTAGCTGGTGCCCATAATCTGTTATTTGTTGTTATCATTCCCAGTTGACCGTACAGTCGAATCGAGGCAACGTAGGCCACTGACAGAACAAGAACGCGAGGGATATATCATGAACGCCGTCATTGAAGAAAAACCGGTTGCAGAGGTAAACGATTGGGCCCACCAGGCGGTTCAGAAGCAAAGGAAGTTTTTTGAATCCGGGGCCACCCGCAGCTACGAAGTTCGCATGAAACAGCTGCGCAAAATCAAGCAGGCTATCGTCGATTACGCCGACGATATCGAAAAGGCGCTCAAGCAGGACATCGGCCGCCCGCCGTTCGAAGCCCATATCGAAACCACCACAGCGCTGGATGAAGTGAAACACGCCATCAAGCACCTGAAAAAGTGGATGGCGCCGAAAAAAGTAGGCACTACCTTTTTTGCCCAACCCGGCCGCAGCCGGATCGAGTCCACCCCGCTGGGTGTGACCTTTATCATGGGGCCTTACAACTACCCTTTCCTGCTAACCATTCAACCGTTGATTGGCGCTATTGCGGCAGGCAACACAGCCATTATCAAACCTTCGTCACTGAACCCGGCGGTGGCGGATGTGATTGAGCGCATCGTGGAAAATAACTTTGGCGAAGACTATGTCAAAGTATTCAAGGGCAGCACCGAAGTGACCAATGAGCTGCTGAAAGAAAAATTCGATCATATCTTTTTTACCGGCAGCCCGCGGGTTGGCCGCATTGTCATGGCAGCCGCCGCGCAACATTTAACACCCGTTACGCTTGAGCTGGGTGGCAAAAGCCCCACCATTATCCATAAAGACGCCAATCTGGATATTGCGGTCAAACGCATCCTTGCCGGAAAAATGATGAACGCCGGGCAAACCTGTGTGGCTCCGGATCATATCTTTGTGCACCAGTCCGTTCGCCAGGAAGTGGAACGCCGAATGGTACAGTTCCTGAAAGACAGTTACGGGGACGATCCTCAAGCCAGCCCTGACCTGAGCCGGATTATTAACAACAAACACTTCAAGCGTGTTAAAGGTTTAATTGATCCATCCAAGGTTATCGCCGGCGGCCAGGCGGATGAAAGCGACAATTATATTGCGCCTACCCTGATGAGTGCTGTTTCCATGGATGATCCTGTGATGCAGGAAGAAATCTTTGGCCCAGTGCTGCCTATTATGGAATATCAGGATCTGTCGGAAGTGTATGAAAAGGTGAAACAGCTGCCCGGGCACCCGCTGGCACTGTATCTGTTTACCGAAAGTGAATCTGTTGAGCGAGATGTACTGGATAACATCCAGTTTGGCGGCGGTTGCATCAACAACACGGTCATGCACGTTGCCAATGCTCACCTGCCCTTTGGTGGCGTGGGCGAAAGCGGCATGGGTAGCTACCATGGCAGAAAATCTTTCGATACGTTCTCCCACCAGCGCAGCATTCTGAAAGCATCCACCAAATTTGATATCAAGCTGCGTTATGCCCCCTACAAGAACAAGGTAAAAATCTTCCGGATGATGTTACGTTAACAGATTACCGGACAAAGCGGGCCCGCCGTGTAATGCGGTGGGCCCATTCAAAGTACCGCCAGGATCTACTTTAACGCTTTGCTCTCTTCCTTCAGATTTTTCATTTTGTCCCGCGCTCTTTCCAGCTTGATCTTGTGATTCTGCTTAAGCTCCCGGATATCCTGCCTGAGCCGGCGCCGGTTCTTTTTATGATTCAGGGATATTTTCGGATACCCACCGTAATAAGCCCGGTCAATCCGCTCTTCCAGATCATTCAGCTGTGTTTGCAGGTCTTCCAGGCGCTGCGCATATTTATCCTGAAGGTCCTCAATCCGTTGACGCTGCGATTCAATATCCCGTTCCAGTTCCCGCTGGGCCCTGTCTTTCGCCAGGGATTCTGATACCGCCTCAATGGCATCATTACTCAGGCGGGTACCGCTTGACGCCGGCTGCTTAAGCTCAATGGCTTCCGCATTGTCGCCACAGGGCACATCGGAAAATATCACTTTGTCACCCTGCTGACAGCGATATACATCCGCCCGGGCGTAAAATGCGGTTAATAACAGCGGCAGTAAAAGTGTGAGCAGCAGCTTCATGGTCGGAACTCGCGGATCCAGTCTTTTCTTTTCAGGCTCAAGCAGGTAAAACTGTTCATTAGCGGATACAGGAGAAGAACCATCAAAAAGCATCGCAAACCCGTTCCCAAATGGCTGAACAAAGTGTTGCCCGAGTATGTGCTGAGCAACGAAAAGGACGAACAGCACCCCAGCCTGCGGCGCAACACCAACCTGTACAAGGCCAGACGCTGGTGGTTTGTCTCCCGGGTTGCTATCCCCTGCACGGCCATTATCCTGTTCCTGCCACCCAAATTCAGTGTGGTGCTGGCTTTTTTCCTGTTATTCATTGGCCTTTCTTTTCTGGACGAGCATTAGCGGGTAACTGCCGGCTACTCATCACTGTAGCGGCGCTCCAGCCAACGCCAGAAAGCCTTGAAACCGGAATACACCAGAATCAGGCCACCCAGCCCAAGGCAAAAGCCGAACAGGCTGCCCGCACCGAATGGCAGACTGAGAAAAGCAATAACAATCAACAGAATGCCTACCTGGTTGTGCCTGGAAATATGAGAAATATTCAGATTCATCGCCATTCTTACATCACCACTCTCGTATAGCACCGGGCCTGCCAAACAGTATCGCGCCCCATAGTCGGAATTGGCAATACCAAAGCCCTCCTTCTGTTGGCTTTTAAATGATCAAAATGATAAAGTCCCGCCCATAACAACAAGATGGCACAAGGTTGTGCAGACTAGGGATGGTTAAGTCTATGGATACGACAGATAAAATCTGGAAAATACTCGAAAACCACCACCGGATGGTGGCAATCGCCTCGTTCATTCTGTTGCTGCTATTGGGCGCAGGGCTGGTAAATGCCCAGTTTACTTCGGAACTCAGAGCCTACTTCAGCAGCGACAATCCCCAGTTACAGCAGTTCGAATCCCTGGAAGCGGATTTTAACAAGCAGGACAGCATCATGTTCCTGGTGTTGCCTGATAGCAACAGCATTTACACCCGGGAAACCCTGACCGCCATTCACCAGCTCACGGAACTTGCCTGGTCCCTGCCCCATTCCCGTCGGGTACTGTCTGTCACCAACCTGCCAAAAACCATCGCGGACAACGATCAGATCGCCTCCAATGCTCTGGTGACGAGCCCTGAAAGCCTGACCCATGAGAGTATCGCCCAATTGCGCGCCCTGACCCTGAACGATCCGCTCTTCAGTTCTGTGGTTGGCCGCGACGGCGGCGCGGCCCTGGTGGCGATACCCCTGGATCTGCCTGAAGACGATCTGCGTTCCAGCATCAAGGTGGTGGAAGCCGCCAAAGAGATCCGGGAGCAACTGCTCGCAGAACATTCCGGAATGACTATTCGCCTGAGCGGCACCATCATGGCCAATTACAGTATTGAAGATGCCGTAATTCAGGATATCACCACGCTGATTCCTGCCTCCGGCACACTGATATTTATTATCCTGATGCTATTGCTCCGGGTGCTGTCAGGAACCTTGCTGACCATGACCATTATTTCTTTCACCACCCTGGGCACTTTTGGTCTGTTCTCCTGGTTCGGCATTCCCTTAACTCCGGTATCCGGCACCATCCCAACCATGCTGACGGTGATTGCCGTAGCTGATTGCATACACCTGCTGATCACCTATTACCACGAACTGACGCTGGGGCATTCCCGCCGCCAGGCGGTGCGCCTGTCACTGCGCATCAACTTTATGCCGATGCTAATCACCAGCGTGACCACGGCCATCGGGCTGCTTTGCCTGAACTTTTCCGATTCCCCACCCTACCGGCAACTGGGCAATACCGTTGCTTTTGGCGCGATACTGGCTTTTGTACTTACCATAACGCTGCTGCCGGCCCTGTTATTGTGGCTGCCGGTACCAAAGCGATTCCGCACCGGCCAATCCAGCAATCAGTTGCAGCATTTCCGGTGGATGGAAAACCTGGGGCATTTCATTATTGGCCGCAACCGCTTAATTTTGGGGGTGACCTCTGTCGCGGTGATTCTTGTATCTGCCGGCATGTTTCAGAACAAGGTGGATGATCAGTGGGACAAATATTTTGATAACAGCTTCCCGATTACCCAATCCTTTGCAGAAGCAGAAAAATATTTTGGTGGCGCTCACTTTATGGATTTTTCCGCCGGAGCACCCCATGCACAGGGCATTTATGAACCGGAATACATGCAGGAACTGGATGCCTTTGCCAGCTGGCTGGACCAACAACCGGAAGTTGGACGGGTGGACAGTTTTGCCAACCACGTAAAAATGGTGAACCAGGCTCTGCATAACGATGACCCCGGGTTTTATCGAATCCCGGAAGACAGAGAGCTGCTGAGCCAGGCTATTCTGCTGTATGAATTGTCGCTACCCTACGGCATGAGCATTGAAGATCAGGTAAACCTGAATCGTGATGCCACCCGGGTCACAGCCTATATGGAATCGCTTTCCTCTGAAGAGATGATTGCCTTTGAGCAACGGGCGCAACACTGGGCGGCACAAAACACCGACACGCTTGCGTTGAGTGAAGGCACAGGCATTGATCTGGTATTTGCCCATATGGCTCAACGTAATTCTTTCAAACTGCTGAGCGGTACTCTGCTGGCACTGGTGCTGATTTCAGCCATCCTGATTGTTGTGTTCAAATCTTTGAAGCTGGGTTTACTTTCTCTGGTGCCCAATATTATTCCCGTATTCGCTGCATACGGAGTTTGGGGAATGACCGCCGGTAAAATCGATCTGGCACTCAGCATTGTGGGCGCTATGAGCCTGGGCCTGGTGGTGGATGATACCGTGCATTTTCTTGCCAAGTACCGCTACGCCAGAAAGACCCTGCAACTAACCACCCGGGATGCCATTCTGTACGCGTTTAAAACCGTGGGACTGGCCATGATGATTACGTCGGTCATCCTTTCCCTGGGCTTTCTTACTTTGGCACTCTCCCATTTCCATCCCACCTGGAATATGGGTGTGCTACTGGCAGTTACCATATCATTGGCCTTGATACTGGACTTTCTTCTGCTGCCAGGATTGCTGATGCTGATTGACAAGGACAAGCCGGAAGACATCGACACAGCAGTACCCGCAGCAGCGCAAAATCAGAACGCTAGAACCATTGGACCCAAGGCTGCTGAAAAAAGTGCAGAACCGGAGAGCGCCTGAGGGAATAACTCCCGGGCCAAGCCGGAAGTTTAAAACTGATTGTCAAAATTTACAGAACATTATGAGGAAGGAACCGGAGAATCGACCAACTCACTGGCCATCAACTCCGGAACCTTCTCCCCGTATACTGAAAAATCCACGTCCGCCAATTTCTTCAACGATTGGTAAGGCGTATCAGTAATCATAAAGTTCACCGCCCAGCCAGGAACTCCCACGGGATCCAGATGGATCTGATAAGTCACCTGCACCTGGCCATCGCTCACCTGCTCTACAAACCAGTCACCTTCCAGGTGTTCAACCCGGGTATAGTCCTTATGCTCCGGCACCAGTTCATTCATCAGATTCAGGTGAATGCGCACCTTGCTTTCTGGAAGTACCGATAAACTCTGAACGATAACACCATCCCTGTCCTGCAGCGGCCAGGGTGTGTTGTTGCGGAAATAACAGGCCTGCACATTATCCGCCAGTCTTTCGGCCACATAGGCTTCCTGGGACTCGTGCATCCAGTCGGTAAAGCGGGACATATCAGTAATGGCGTTCACTATCTGATGAAGGGAGGCGTTATAGGTAGCTGTGGCACGAAATGCCTTGATCGAGTGGCCTTTCACCTTCGCCACTTTAACCGTAACACCTTTTTTAATCAGGGCGTCGTGCCAGGTAAGGGATTCAAAATCGATGGTATCGGGATTGATACCGGCCAGGGCGCTGCCGGACATAACCATAAGTATTACTCCAATTAACCGTGTTAGTGTTTTCACCATGACATCCTCGTTGTCAATCTCAGGTTACAAGCCTGCATTTAACCACAGAAACGCCCCATCCTGCCATATTGTGGCGGCTCAACCTGCGACAATATGTCGCGCGACAGCGCTGCTCAGACCTTTATCATTGCTCTGCTTTTTAGACATCGTTCAAACAAAAACGATTAGGAATCCGGATGAAGCAGAAGCTCTTATTGATTACATGCCTGTTACCCACGTTCAGCTTTGCAGAACACAGCCTGCCCATTGAAGTGGTGGAAGTTGTCGGCCAGCGACAGAACCAGCAACTGAACACTGAAATGAGCAGCCACGCACCGCTGTACAGTCCGGTGCATGACGCCGGCGCACTGCTCCGCTCCGTGACTGGCATGGATGCAGCCCGTCGCGGAGGGCGTGGGTTTGATCCGGTTATTCGCGGACAGAGCGAAAACCAGATCAATGTGATCAGTGATGGCGCCTACAACTTTGGTGGTTGTCCCAGTCGTATGGACCCACCAACCACCTATATCGGCTTTGATAACTTTGATCAGGTTACTGTCATCAAGGGTAACCGGACGGTTATTTACGGTCCTGGCGGTAGTGGCGGCACCCTGATTTTTGAGCACGGTCGCCCGGAATTTACCGACAAAAACTATCGGGGTGAAATTGTTGCCGCTTACACCTCCAATTCTGATTTAGAGAGTTACTCCGCAAATGTTGCGGCGGGCAACAAGGATGGCTATATCCGTGTATTCGGCGAAAAAAAGAGTTCAGGCAATTATGACGATGCGGACGGCAACGCCGTTTCTTCCGCATTTGATTCCCTGAACAGCGGTATCATTACCGGCTACGATCTGACACCGGACAACTACATTGAAGCCTCCTACGAACGCGCAGAAGAGGAAGATATCTTTTACGCCGGGAATGGCATGGACTCCCCCTATGCAGACTCAACCACCAGCCGTATAAAATGGGAACACAGCGGCAACTGGCTTTGGCTGGATGGCTTTGAACTTAATCTGTACCGCAGCGATGTGGACCACCTGATGGACAACTACACCCTGAGAGACCGGAATCTCATGCCCAACGGTATGGCAACACCCAGTAGCTCAGACACCTGGGGCGGCCGCTTTCTTGGCAAGGTTGAAACTGACGATGCTACCCTGCGGATCGGGGCCGACCATATGGCCAACAACCGCCGTGCCCGGGCTTATATGGACATGGGTAAAGATGGCACTTATGACATGCTCAGCGCCTATCTATGGCCTGATCTGGAACTGCGGCGCAGCGGTGTGTTTGCAGAACTGGATTATCAGCTGACAAAGAAAGACACTGCCCGCATCGGGTTACGGTATGACTGGTTTGAAATGGATGCCACCAAAGCCGGAGAGCCCGTGGGCATGATGAACGCCGGCACACCCAGCAACCTGTATCAAACCTACTACGGTACTGACGCCACTCGCAATGAGACAAATGATCTTGGCATTGTTCTGGGTTGGGACCGGCGTCTGGAAAACGACAAACTCTTTAGCGCGAATCTGAGCCGCTCGGTACGCCACCCTGACAGCACCGAAGCCTTTATGGCGCGTAATGCCATGGGTGTCATCTGGGTGGGGAACCCGGATATACAACCGGAAATCCATCAGCAACTGGACCTGACCCTGATGGGTCAACAAGGATACCGGCAATGGTCTGCCACGGTTTTCTGGAACGAAGTGGATGACTATATAGAGCGGTATCAAAACAATAATGCCTCGTTGTACCGCAACATCAGCGCCAGCCTGAGAGGGTTTGAGGTTGATGTAAAAGATCAGCTGGCCGGCAGCCTGTATGGCAAAATCGGGCTCGCCTATACCCGGGGAGAAGGCGAAAACGGCGACCTGGCGAATATATCCCCCCTGACCGCGCGCCTGAGCCTGACCTATGAAGCAGCTCAATGGGCTTTGGGCGGCGAAGTCGTTGCCGCAGACAGGCAAACAAACTTTGATGAGGATGTGGATGTTAACGAAGAAACACCGGGGTTTGCGGTGGTGAACCTGTTCAGCAACTGGAATCCGGTTGATCGGGTAACACTGGAAGCCGGTATCGAAAACCTGCTGGATAAGCAATACGCCTACCACGTTAACCGGGCCTCGGTTGATCCTTTCGACCCCACAGCTATTCGGGTTTTTGAGCCCGGCCGCCAGGCCTGGATCCGCCTGCGCTACGAGATCTGAAACCTAGCCAGGCGGCTTCATTGAGACATAAACTGCCAGATGCTCTCGTTAATCCGGTGCGCATCGTTGTAGTACCAGTGGTTATGCTTTTTCAGCACGTATAAGCGCCAGGTTGCGCCCATGTCGTCCAGCCATGCGGTTGTCTGGCGGGCTGAATTCAGAGAAAAGATATGATCATTATCCCCCAGAAATAGTGCGACTCTGGCACCGGTCGCCTTGTTTTTTGGTCGCACACCGGGAAGTGTACCGGCATGTACAGCCACCGCCTGAAACCGATTGGGGCTATCCGCAAAAAACTTTAACGCCATCTTGGCGCCATTGGAATGACCAAACAGAAACGTGCGCTTTACCTGCCAGCCGTACCTTTTTACAGCGCCCTCTATAATCCTTTCCAGCAACGCCAAACGCGCACCGCGAACATTCCAGTTCTTGTTAATGCCATCAGGCGCCAATACCACAAAGCCATGCTTGTCAGCATTGCCTGCCCAGGTGTCTATCATGGAATGACCGGTGCGCCCGGCACCGTGCAGTGCAATAACAACGGTTACGCCGTTTTTATCCAGGTTTTTGGGAATGTAGGTACGATAGAGTCTGGTAGAATCCCCCACAGTGACCGTATGAATTGACGATGGCGGTGTTCGCGGTGCGTAACGAAACTGCTTAAGGGTATGACTGGTTAACTGCAAATCCACTGCCACTTCAAAAGCAAAGGCACTGACAGACATCAGTGCTGCCAGTGCCAATAGCGAACATCGCAGGAATAAGTGGTTGAGGAATCTCATTCGGCTAGTGCGCCTCTTCCCCTGCAAAGCGCGATACCACCACAACAATCAACGCACCCATCACAACACCCACGAATCCGTTATAAAGTGTATGCGCGATGCCATCTACAATGGCATTGTTCAGGTGAATGTAATGCGCAAAAGCACCAGCCTCTCCAAGGTAATGTTCCAGGCTGTGAGTAAGAATACCGCCACCCACAAGGAACATGGCTATGGTGCCAATCACCGTCAGGCTCTTCATCACCGCCGGGGCAAACCACAGCAGGAATTTTCCAACCATTTCCAAAAACCCCTGCTTTGCAGCAAGATACAAACCGGCATCGTCAATTTTAACAATCAGTGCAACCAGCCCGTAGACACCAATAGTCATAGCCACTGCCACAAAAGCCAGAGCCGTGGCCTGCTTGGCAAAGGGATATTCACTCATGGTGCTCAGGGCGATCACAATAATCTCAAGGCTCAATATAAAGTCTGTTTTAATGGCGCCCTTAATCTTCTTTTTTTCCAGTGCAACCAGATCTGCCTTGGGATTTTCCATCAAGGCTTTTGCACTGGAGTGATCCTTTGCACCCCGGTGCTTGATTGCGTGCCAGACTTTTTCGGCACCTTCAAAACAAAGATAACAGCCACCCACTATTAATATGGGTGTAATCAGCGCGGGTAACACCACACTCAGCAAGAGCATGGCCGGCACAATAATACATTTATTCAGCATTGAGCCTTTTGCCACGGCCCATACCACCGGCAACTCGCGACTCGCCCTGACGCCACCCACCTGCTCCGCATTGACTGCCAGATCATCGCCCAACACGCCGGCGGTTTTCTTGGCGGCCACTTTCGACATCACCGAAATATCATCCAGCAAAGTGGCAATATCATCCAAAAGTGCCAGCAAAGACCCCGCTGCCATAAAAACTCCCTAAATTGTTCTGTTTTCATTTATTGATTCCGACGTACACCACAGTCCGCCGGTGGTGGATTATACATTACCCCATAGCGGCGGGCTTGTGCTCTGTCACCTGGTTAAGCAAATGCGGAAACCGTTTAATGTTCGTTTTTCAACCAAACCGGACAAACCGAGCAAAACCGAACTTTTCTATGGGCTATACTTGACGCAGAAGCGACAGTTGCTATCAAACCGTAAAGGTTTCCGCTGCAGAATCAGTGCAGCGAAATCTGTGCTGTCTGCGCAATCTCCTACGATATCACCGCGGCAAAAGAAGCCGAAAAACGCTGCAATAAAGACGAATTAACCCAACTTTACAACCGCCGCTATTTTAATCTTATTTTTAACGAAGAAATGAATCGGTCTAAAGACGAGGGAAGGAATACGGTGTCTCTCACCGAAGCCGTGTAGCAGGCTCAAGATTTAAAAGCCCTATTGATCGCTGGACACACAAGAATCAAAACAAAAAACCCCGATGCCATTGCTGACATCGGGGTTTTCTAATTTGGTGGAGCCTAGCGGGATCGAACCGCTGACCTCAACACTGCCAGTGTTGCGCTCTCCCAGCTGAGCTAAGGCCCCTTTTTACTTCAATTTTTGCGCTTGAACAGCGCTCTCCGGGGCCTGAAACAGGACACTCCCGAAGAGCTGCGCATTCTAGGGAGATTCCCCCTCGCTGTCAATACTCTGTAACAGGCTCTGATACTCTTTTTCCAGCTTTTTCAATGCCTTCTTGCCCGGAGCGCCCAGAATATCAACAGCATGCCGCACCCGGGCACGGGTCATATCCGGGCCGATATGGGCCATGGCGTCCATGATCGAGGGGGCCGACTGCTTGCCGGAGATCGCCACGAACAGCGGCATCATAAAATCCCGCATTTTAATGTCCATGGCGCCCGCCAGGCCGGTCAGGGCCTGCTGGATAGCGTCTACGTCCCAGTGGCGAATGGCCTCCAGGGACCAAAGGCTGAATTGCAGGATCTTTTTGGTGTCTTCTTCCGACAGCTTTTTGTGGCTGAAGCTGTCCGGCGTAATATCCATCATGCCGCCCAGATAGAAACCCGCGAGGCCCACGGCATCGCTGAGCAGCTCGATACGCTTCTGGATATGGGGCAGGATCGGCTTCAAAAAGCTCTCATTAATGGCCCATTTGGCAAAGCGATCGGCCAGCTGATCGGCACTCAGTTCTTCACGAATCCATAAGCCATTGAGCCAGCTCAGTTTTTCCACATCAAACACCGGCCCGCCCAGGGATACGCGGTTGATATCAAACGCCTCGAACATTTCCGCCAGGGTGAATTTTTCCCGCTCGTCGGGCATGGACCAGCCCATGCGGCCCAGGTAGTTCACCACCGCCTCGGCCAGGAACCCCATGCGCTGGTAGTACAGGATGCTGGTGGGATTTTTGCGCTTGCTGAGCTTGCTTTTGTCGGGGTTGCGCAACAGGGGCATGTGGATCAGTTCGGGCATGTCCCAGCCAAAGTATTCGTACAGCAACTTGTGCTTGGGGGCGGAGTTGATCCACTCCTCGCCGCGGATCACGTGGGTGATCTTCATCAGGTGATCGTCCACCACGTTGGCCAGGTGGTAAGTAGGCATGCCGTCGGCTTTTAGCAGCACCTGCATATCCACTTGTTCCCAGGGGATATCGATCTCGCCACGTAACCGGTCCTGAATCAGGCAGTTACCCTCTTCCGGGATTTTCATGCGGATCACGTAGGGTTCGCCAGCTTCCAGTTTGGCGTCGATTTCGTCCTGGGTCAGTTTCAGGCCCCGGCCATCGTATTTTGGGGTCTGGCCTGCGGCCATCTGCTCCTTGCGCATCTCATCCAGCTCTTCGGCTGTGGCAAAGCAGTAAAAGGCATGGCCTTTTTGCAGCAGCTCCATGGCGTACTGGCGGTACATGTCCTTGCGCTCGCTCTGGCGGTAAGGGCCGTGTTCACCGCCTACATCGGGGCCTTCGTCCCAGGTAATCCCCAGCCAGTTCAGGGAGTCCAGAATGGCCTGCTCGGATTCGGCGGTGCTGCGGGCCTGGTCGGTATCCTCGATCCGCAGAATAAACTGCCCCCCGTGCTGACGGGCAAACGCCAGATTGAATAACGCGATATATGCGGTGCCTACATGGGGATCGCCGGTGGGCGACGGAGCAACACGGGTGCGAACGGTCATGCCATCTTCCTGAATGTTGGTGGATGAGTTGATAAAGCTTGTTAATACTTTTTAATAAAAACCGGGGGCGAATGATAACAAGTTGCCGCGGCTGCGTCATGGCGGCAACTGGTTGAAAAATGAAGATTCAGCGGCGGAGAAAGCGCCCGGAAAGCCTGTGCCAGCGGCGCGGTGGCTTGTCACCCACGGTTTCCGGATGGTGATCCCCCGGGATGGCTTTGATTGGACAGGGCTTCGAAGCGCTTCTGAAACTGTCGCAGGGTGAAATCTTCGGTGATCTTGCGGCGAATCAAGGGACAGGCTCTCTCCTGTTGTTCATCCGGTAACTCGTTCATCCGATAACCCATTCATCTGATAACCACAGCAAGCATATTTGAGTTATTCTTGGTATGCCAGTGACCTTTATACAGTCAGGGTTTTAACACAGCGGAGACGGTACGGATTTGACCACCGACAAGAACAACAATAACGGATCGCAGACCACAAAATACATCAGTGTCGCCATGATGCGATCGGTGGTGGATTTCCTGAAAGGCAAAGGACTGGACCCCGCACAACTGGCGGCGGACAGTGGCCATACCCTGCCAGATCTGAGCAATGACGACGCAACAATTCACGCGGATATTTACCCCGCGCTGATGCAAGCCGCGATCAGGGTCAGCGGCGAAGCCGATCTGGGCTTTCAGTTTGGTAAGCAGGCACGGCCGGAGCGCTGGGGTGTGCTTGGCTACATCATGTCTTCCTGCAACACGCTCGCGGAAGCGATTCAGTGCCAGCAGCGCTATCAACAACTGGTGGGCAGTATCGGGCAGATTCGGGTAACGGTAAACGGCCCCTATATTCGCCTGCTGTATGTAACGGATGAAGACCCGATTCGCCCCCTGGTGGAAGAAGCCGTCTCTGGCTGGATTGCTTATGGCCGCTGGATAACGGGTTTACCCAAATCCCCGCAACAGGTGTTTTTTAAACATCCGCCACCGGATGATGTAACTCCGTTTGAGGAATACTTTCAGTGCCCTGTGAATTTCAATTCGGACATTAACGGCCTGGAATTCCCTTTCACCTTTTTGACTATTCCACTGCGCCAGCCGGACGAAGAACACAAGGACTGGCTGTTCAATGTGGCAGAAGAAAAGCTGAGCCAGTTACAGGCCACACCGGACTATTTACTGAAAGCAAAAAAGTTTATTGCCGAACAACTGCCAAAGCAGGTGCCGGAACTGACTGAAGTGGCCGATCATCTGGAGCTGAACAGCCGCGCACTGCAAAGAAGATTAAAAAAAGAAAACCTGACCTATAAACAACTCCTGGAAACCATTCGTACCGACATGGCAAAACGCTTTCTCAAGCACAGCCGCTACAGCATTATTGAAATTACCTTTTTGCTGGGCTTTTCCGAACAGAGTGCATTCACCCGGGCCTTTAAACGGGCGGTTGGTGTCAGCCCGGGTGAATACCGTCGTATGGATTTAATTCGCCAGAACACCCTGGGCAATTAAGGTTTCTACCGCCTGCTCAGCCGCCAGGGAACCGGCACGGTAATACACCGGCGGCTCACCCAAAGGTGCCGGCGCACTGAATGCCAGGCCACCAGCAGGCGCATTGATGACATCACCACTCCACAGGTGTACCCACTGACCTTGCGGCAAGTAGACTTCGCGGGTTTCTGTAGAGGCGAACAATGCCGGCGCCACCATAAAATCTTCACCCAGCATAAACTGGAAAACATTCACATCCATGACTTTAAAGTACTCGTCATCCGGATAATGAAGAACAGGATGGCGCACCACCGGGTAACCTTTTTCTTCCGCCTGTTGCATCAGATCACGGCGGTAGTCCGCCAGTGCAGCAAACACTTTGGCGAACCTGGCAAAATGCTGAATGGTGGATTCGTTGGAATACACCTGGGCATTGGCATCGGGCGCCAGCCCTTCGTGAGTGCGGTAAACCGCGGTAAAGGCATTGGCTTCCATCCAGCGTTTGGTGAGCAGTTCTGTGCGTTTTAAACCAATACCGGCAATGGTCAGCGAGGTATAACCACCAATATCGCTATGGTTCAGACTCATGCCGGAAAAACCGCCATTCAGCAAACCGATAATGGAACTTTTCAAGCCGTCGTAGTGATCCCAGGTAACCGCCTGATCGCCCAGCCAGAACAGGGTGCTGTATTTGGGGCTTTGGGTAAAACCGGAGCGCATAAAGAACACGATGTCGTCTTCCATACCCATCTCGCTCACGGCTTCGGCATTCAGTTTGGCCCACTCCACCGGGTATTTGTTGTGGTACGTTAAACCGGTTTCGCCGTTGTCCAGATGGGCTTCAAACGGCAGCGCTTCGCCAAAATCCGCCATCCAGCCGGTCAGGCCACTGCCGATCAGATTGTCTTTGATCACATCTTTCAGCCACTCTCGCGCCTGCAGATTTGTCAGGTCCACAATACCCGCATCAAAATCAGTAATAGTAATGGGATACGGTGTACCATCTTCCTGTTCTACCAGGTAACCCAGATCACGAGCCTCCTGATACAGATTGCGGATGTACTCGCCTTTTTCCGTTACGTCCACCAGGAACGGATTGATATAGCCCAGCACATTCACGTTGGCCTGGTTCATTTCCTCCACCAGATCAAACCAGCCAGGGTACAGCACTTCATCCAGTTCCCAGTTCCACCACAACTGTTTGCCGGCGCCACCCAGAGTCACCCGGCGGCCAACCCAGTCCTGCAACCAGAGTGCACCAATGGGGGTACCCGCATCACGCAACTGATAGTACAAATCACGCACCCTGTCCGTGCCACCTTGCAGGCCCAGCACTGCGCCTTCGTTCATCCAGTCCGGCAGGGATTTCATACGGCCGCTGTACACAGTAAAGGCCTCAATCAAGCCCAGCATGTCCTGGCCATATAAAATCCGGCCGGTCATTTCAGCACTGAACACATTCAGGGAAACAGCATCCGCTTTACGCAGATCAAAGCGGGAATACTCCGGGTTTTCCAGGAACAGGGAGCGGCGCTGATCGGTGATGTACTGAGGCACGGCATAATAGCTGGAAAAGGTATTGCCGGAAGAACCGGGGGAATACAGGTTTACCAGAAAGGACAGAATCGGCTCACCCCGCCCAATGCCCTGCTCCTGGGTTAATACCGGCACCTGCTTACCTTTTAAATCCAGGTAACTGAACTGTTCGCCAAACCCGTAAAAATGCTCATCGGCGTTGGATTCGTAATTCAGTGTCAGGTGATTGTAGGCTGCGTCAGTTGTGGTTGCCGTAAACTGTAGCTGACCATCCACCAATGCAAAACGCAGCTCAAACGCCAATCCCTCACAATCCTTGAATGGACCGGTGAACACGATATCCGCGGCGGATTGAGTGTATTTCTGAATCTCTGCCAGCTCACAAGTGGCACTGGTGTTTTCAGTGATGGTGTAACTGGAACGGGCATCTTTTATATCCAGTTGGGTTTGCGATGCACTCAGCAGTTTTCCATCCGCCACGCTCACCCATAAATCATGATCCGGCTCAGCAAGGTGATTCACCCGCAGCTGGTTACCGCTCAGTTGCAGCTGGTAATCACCCAGCACCAGCGGATCCGTTTCGATATGCTCCGGCGTGTCTTCACCCACACACCCGGATAATGCCGTACTCATTAAAAGCAAAAGACCAAGGCTCCTGTATGCGCCCATCCCAGTATCTCCGATTGGTTGATTCCTAATTGGTATTGTTATTAATCCAACTCCCTATATTCCGAAAGATTAAAATATACATAACGTATAGGTCTTGATCCTGGACGCCACAAGCCGGTTTAAATGCCAAAACCATGAAAAAAACACGGATATTGCAGTGATCTCTGTGGTGATTTATTGCCAGCTGTTACAGGAATCCATCAGTTGCCCACGTGCGTATACGCTTTGACTAGGGTAAAATTCACCCCTCATTTTTCAGTCAAAAAGCCTTATGCATCCCGCAAGAGAACTCTTTTCATACCCACATTACTGGGCCGAATGCTTCGGCACGGCCGAATTCCTGCCCATGTCCCGCGCCGAGTTGGAACAACTGGGCTGGGACAGCTGCGATATTATTATCATCAGCGGCGACGCCTACGTGGATCACCCCAGCTTTGGCATGGCGGTGATTGGTCGCCTGTGGGAATCCCAGGGGTTTCGGGTGGGCATCATTGCCCAGCCGGACTGGACCGATGTCGAGGCTTTCCGCGAACTGGGCGAGCCCAATCTGTTCTATGCCGTATCTGCCGGCAATATGGATTCCATGATCAACCGCTACACGGCAGATCTGAAAGTTCGCCAGGACGATGCCTACACACCCAATAATGAAGGCGGCAAACGGCCGGACCGAGCCGTGCTGGTGTACACGCAAAAGTGCAAGGAAGCCTATAAAAATGTGCCCGTGCTGGTGGGCGGCATTGAAGCCAGTTTGCGCCGGATTGCCCATTACGATTACTGGTCCAACAAGGTACGCCGCTCGGTACTGGTCGATTCCAAGGCGGACTTGCTGGTGTATGGCAATGCCGAGCGGGCCGTAGTGGAAATTGCCCACCGGGTTGCCTCCGGTGAAGAACTGAAAGATATTCAGGATGTACGCGGTACCGCCTGCATGCGAAGCGAACTGCCGGCGGATCTGTTAATAAAAGATTCGACACGGGTTGATCGCCCCGGCCGGGTTGATCCATACAAAAACCCGTACGAACTGGAAACACCCGAATCGGGCTGCGCCAAAGAATTTAACCCTGCTGAGGATATCCCCCAGGACCAGGACATTCATCAGCACAGCCAGGTGGTGCAACTGCAACCGGCCAAACGGGATCGGGATGCCGTAATCTTGTTGCCCTCCTATGAAAAAGTGCGCAACGATCCGGTGCTCTACGCCCATACCTCGCGGGTACTGCACCTGGAAACCAATCCGTCCAATGCACGCACCCTGATTCAGAAACACAAGGATCGCTATGTGTGGCTGAATCCACCGGCGGTGCCCTTATCCACCGAAGAACTGGATGATGTGTTTGAGTTGCCCTTTAAACGGGTACCACACCCTGTTTATGGGGATGCCCGGATTCCTGCCTATGACATGATCCGTTTTTCCGTGAATATCATGCGAGGCTGTTTTGGTGGTTGTTCCTTCTGCTCCATTACCGAACACGAAGGCCGTGTTATCCAAAGCCGGTCTGAAGATTCTGTGATTCGCGAGATAGAAAAAATCCGTGATATGACACCGGGCTTTACCGGCACCATCTCAGACCTGGGCGGACCCACCGCCAACATGTATCACCTGAACTGCAAAAGCGAAGAGATACACGCCAACTGCCGGCGCCTGTCCTGCGTGTTTCCTACCATCTGCAAAAACCTGGTAACGGATCATTCCCCTACCACCAATCTGTATCGCCGTGCACGCAAGCTGAAAGGTGTTAAACGGGTAATGATAGCGTCGGGCCTACGTTATGATCTGGCGGTAAAAGATCCGGAATACGTCAAAGAACTGGTTACCCACCACGTGGGCGGTTATTTAAAAATTGCACCGGAGCATACTGAAAATGCACCGCTGTCAAAAATGATGAAGCCGGGCATGGGCACTTATGATGAATTCAAAGCCATGTTCGACAAGTTTTCCAAAGAAGCGGGCAAGGAACAGTATCTGATTCCCTACTTTATTGCCGCCCACCCGGGCACCCGCGATGAAGATATGATGAACCTGGCCATGTGGCTGAAAACCAATGGCTTCCGCGCCGATCAGGTGCAAACGTTTTACCCCTCCCCCATGGCCATGGCAACGGCCATGTACCACAGTGAACGGGATCCAATTCACCGGGTTTCGTACAAATCAGAAAAAGTATTTACTGCCCGGGGATTAAAGCAGCGCCGATTGCACAAAGCCTTTTTGCGTTATCACGATCCTGATAACTGGCCAATGATCCGGGAAGCCATGGAACGCATGGGCAAAGCCCATTTGATTGGTTATGGTAAAAAGCATCTGGTACCGCCGACACAGCCGGCCAGTCACCCCACCGGGAAACAGGCCAATGCCAAGGGTGGTACCACAAAAAAATCCCAGCCTCGCAAAGGTCAGATTCTTACCCAGCATACGGGTTTACCACCCAGGGATGATGGCTCGAAAAAGCTCAGCAAGAAAGCGGGTAAAAAGCCAACCCGTAAATCCATGAAAACCCAATCACCCGGTGGTTCAGGAATAAGTAATTCAGACAAAAGTAGTTCAGGCAAAAGGAACAGCAGGCGCCGCCCTAAATAGCGGCGCGGGGTTAAGCGAACAGTTTGGACATACCGTTTTCGACATCAGTCACCAGTTGCGCATTGCCGTTAATGGCCGCTTTTACCGGTGAATTCATAGGTACTTTCAGAAAACTGGCCAGCATGGTCACCGCAGAAATATCCAGCAGGCAGGGTTTTCCATTACCAAACCATTCTCTGCCGCTCAGATAAGTGGCAATGGCCTCCACATCCTTGATGCCTTTGCTGTAGATTTCCTGCGGTGAATGCCTGGCAACACCCTGTGCGGTCAGATCACCGCTCACCTTGTCGCGAATCTTGTTGGTAATCACACCGCGAATCAGTTTGGGGATTGCCGCAAAAAGGCCCGGGGTTAGGCAAACCAAAGGCGCGGGAAAACTGATGTAACTCAATATCTGACATGGTCATTTCCTTTGAATCCGATGTGGGCAACAGGTGCAGCAGCTATTAACTTAATCTGGATCGATATGAATAGAATCTAATGGAATCAGAGTGGAAAAACCAGCGGCTCTTGCGTGGCCTCCGCCACCAAAGCGCACAGCAATCTCGGAAACATCCAGCCCGGCTGGCGTGGAACGCAAGGACCAGCCCCGCTGCTCGCCTTTATCGCAATAACCGGCCGCAAACGGATAATCTTTCGCCAACCGCCCCACCAGTTCACTCACAATTTCCCGGGGGCAATTAACCACCGGCACATCATAACCGGCAACCTTGCCAATTACCGCGCGCTTCATGTGGTGGCTGATCATTTGTTCCCGGAATCGATTGATGGCCGCACCTTCCGGAACCAGTGCCTGCAGCAATGATTCGTCCTGCAGGTAGCCTTGCCAGGAGCTGAATTCAAAGGGGCGCGACATCAAAGCAGCGTTGATTTCCTGACTGTCGGGCTCTTTGAACTGCCACAGGTCCCGGTCCTGAATACAGCGCAATAATCGTGGTGCCGGGCTGCGATGAAAATAATCCCAGGTCATCACGGCGCCGGAGCGGTGCATATCAAAGTTAAGCTCAAGGTTTTCCAGTTCCTGATCCAGACCGGCCAGATCCTTTTCGGCACTGATATGATGGTCAATCACCACCACCCTGCCCGCCGCTGCGCAGAGCTTTTTCATTTCATCCCGCTTGTAGGCAAAATCCACCAGGTAAACCGTGGCATCGGCAAGCTGATTCAACTCAATATCTTTAACAGGCCCGTGGTAGGCTCCGTAATAATCCGCTGTAATGTTCTGCGAACTGAAATGCACATAAGCAGCAAGGGCCGCACCGAACCCGTCGGGACAACCGCCCCCATGGTAAATCACTAATGGTTTGGCCAATGGATACTCCCGGAATGAAAACAGCAGCAGCGCCTACTGGGTTTTCGGCGCCATAAACTGCCAGTAAATGATTTTACTGATGGCATCGTAGGTAGTGATGGCAGTCACCTTTAACTCCTCCCACCAGGACAGGCTCTCGCCTTTCATATGGCGGTTTAGGCTGTTCACCATGCTGAGTGTAGCGGCAGAGCAGCCTTCGCCACCACAACGACGGGCAATATAAGTATTCAGCAGGCTCAGATCCCGCTTGCCGTGCGGCGGGTTGTCTACATGGTCGTAGGTAAAAACATATTCCGGTGCAAACCAGTCCACAACGGGCTCGCCATTTCGTTCCAGCTTCACCAGATCCAGTTCGGCGATCACGCCCATTTGCTGCCAGAAAAAAGGTGAATAGGAAGTGAAATTACCCAGCGAATAATAAATCATGGCTTTGCGGGGTTTGCCGCCATCACTGGATTCAATCACGCAACCTTCGGCCCGTTGCTGTTGGGCCACCTGCGCCCCCAGCTTTTCTTCATAACCGTTTACAAAACAGATTTCCGAAGGCTGCGGCACATGGGGATGGGCCCCCACAATAATATCCGCCCCCATTTTTACCATCTGGTGCGCCACGTTCAGCTGCACGGGCTGGGGATACATATCGTGCTCAATCCCCCAGTGAATACTCACGATTTTGATATCGGCGCCGTCCTGCTCCATCTGTCGCAAAACACGGGCGGTGTCGGTCAGATCAATCTCGCAGCTGTCCTTCCATTCCGAAAAAGGTATGGGCTTCATACCTTCAACAATAGGGGGCATATGCAGCTCGGACCTTTTATGGGCATCCGGGCGGTTAACAAAGGTGGTCACCGCATAATAGCCAATGCGGATACCGTTCTTTTCCAGCACCAGATAGGGTTTTTGCCCTTTGCGTTCACGAATACCGGATTGAAAAATACTTTCCTCCCGCAACAGGGCCATAGTGTCTTTAATAGCATCGTCAGGAAAATCAAAGGTGTGGTTATTGGCCAGAGACACCATGGAAAAATAATTCTGCTGTTCCTTGTTGCGGAATCCGGTCACCAGCGTCGGATCGGAATTCATTAAAAACAGGCTGTCGGGAGGCACCGGGTACTTGGGTGAAATCAGGGTCTCCAGATTGGCGTTAAAAATATCCACCGTATCCAGATATTCCTTTAACGCCGGATTAACAAAATTCGGTTGCGCCGAGGGCATGCGCATCACATCACCAGCAGATGCCAGCTTGATTCGGCCCAGCGCTTCCGCCGGCGCGCCCTTTTCCTGCAGCAACTTCAGCAACGCCTTTTGCTGATCAAAATAGGTTTTCAACTCTCCGGACGTACTCCAACGCTTGCCCAAAACCCGGAAAGTAGCGGCTTCATGCAAGTATACCGGGGGCTTTTCTGTTAACGGCCCGGTGGTTACCGGATTACAGGCACCACCGGCATGGGCGAACGCTTGCTGGCCAGCGAGTGACCCCGCCATCAGTAATACCAAACTGAATAACCGGAAACCACGGGATACCACGTGGGGCAAATTCAAGTGGGGCAAATTCAACCGCTTCATCAATAGGGCCTCACTATCCGTGTTACGCGACCCAGCCCAAGGAGCATAAAAGCCGGTAAAAACCAGAGCACAATCACCAGCCAGCTGACGGGATTTAACGGGCTGACCAGCAGGCTGACGCCGGTGAACATATCAGTCATAAAGGTGCCAATCATGCACGCCAGCACATACACCAGCGCCACCGCAAACCAGAGGTAACCCAGAATAAAAAAGCATCGGGACATAAAAGTGTTTTCAATGGTGCCTTTGTGCTCTTCCACTGAAAACGCCACCCGGCGCACGCCCAGCAGCACAAAAAACAAAATGGGCAATGCCGCTATCTGGCTGGTATAGGGGTCAAAACCGAAGGCGTTCATCATCCCCAGCACAAAGCAGGCCACAGCTACCAGCAACATAAAGCCACATTGAATGGCCAGCACCAGGGTTACCGGTTTACTGCCTGGCCTGGCGGTGCGCCGGTAAAGTATCCAGGCACACCACAGGCCCACACAACTGTACAAAAACAGTGGCGCCCAACCCAGGGGAATAATGGCTATCACCATGCCCGCCAGGGCTACAACAGCCACCAGGCTGCACAGCCAAAGCGCGACCAGACTCAAAAGCTCCAGCAATCGGGGGATCATAGGCTAATTCTTATATTTATCAGGTACATATGCCCAGAGTATAGAACAATACCCGTACAGGTTTACAGATACAGGTAACATTTCTTGTGAAAAGCCCCGGATTCCTGCCCGGACCCGGCCAGTCGTTGACATTTCTTTAACATCCCCGGCTCTACCCTTTGTGTTTTCAATGGAAAGGGAGACACTCGCATGAAAGCCAAAGCAAGCCTGAGAACCAGAGTAAACCGCAGCCTGATAACCCTGTTATCCATATTCTGGCTGTCAGGGTGCGTAACCACTGTGGATTATGTGGATGTAGAACGCTACATGGGCCTGTGGTATCAGATATCCGCCTATGAAACCAGCTTTAACCAGGGCCTGGTGGCGGTAACCGCGGAATACACACTACTGGAAGACGGTACCGTGCGGGTCTACAACCGGGGATATGAGGAATCATTTGACGGTGCTGTCGATGAAATTCTGGGCACTGCCACCGTTGCCAACACCGAAACCAATGCCGAGCTGGTGGTGAACTTTCCCAGCGTACCGTTCAATTTTCCGTTCCCCAACTACCTGATTGTGGTGCTGGATCAGGAAAACTATCAATACGCCGCGGTAACGGACCCGTTCAGTTCCACCCTGTTTGTGCTGAGCAGAACCCCGACCCTGGAAGAAGCCACCTATCAACAGATTCTGGACGAATTGCAGGCGCAGGATATCAACACCGACAAGCTGGTTCCGACACCACAACCCGTAAATATAATGTGAGGTGAAATGAGAGTACTGATTGCCGGCGCTTCTGGCGGTATAGGCAAGGCGCTGATACAGGGATACCTGAACAGCGACCATCAGGTGTGGGCCGTGTCCCATCGCAACACACCTGAATTGCCCGAAGGAATCGCCGGCAGCCTTTGTCTGGATTGGATCAATCAACCCGGTCAACTGACTGACTGGCTCACAACCATTGCTGAAACTCACGGAAAACCCGATCTGGTGATCAGCTGCACCGGCTTTTTGCATTCACAGGAAAAAGGCCCAGAGAAACAGTTAAAGGATATTCAGCCAGACTTTTTTCACCAGAACATGACGCTGAACTGTTACGCCCACATCCTGCTGAGCCAATGTCTGGATGCCCTGTACACACGCAAGGACGCGTTTCGTTTTGCAGTATTGTCAGCAATGGTGGGCTCCATTACCGACAATCATCTGGGTGGCTGGTATAGCTATCGCATCAGCAAGGCAGCTCTGAACATGTTTATCAAAACCCTGAGTGTGGAGTGGAAAAGGCGCCACCCCAAAGCGACGGCCGTGGCCATTCACCCAGGAACAACGGACACCGCGCTATCGCAACCTTTTCAGGCCAACATCCCGGAGGGCAAGCTGTATAGCCCGGAGCAAACCGCCGAACGACTCATACAGGTATTCAGTGAACTTACACCGGAACAAAGCGGCAAACTGCTATTCTGGGATGGCAGCCCGCTCCCCTATTGACATGAACCCTGACTCATCGATTGAACTTAACTCACCGGTTGGCATCAGCGAGATCTAATAATGGCACGGTACCGGGAAATTCGCCTGATCCTTGGCGATCAGCTAAACGCCAAACATACCTGGTTTCGCAACAAAGACGAAAAGGTTTTATACGTCATTGCAGAAATCCACGAGGAAGCCACCTACGTGCCCCATCACATCCAGAAGGTGTGTGCGTTCTTTCTGGCCATGGAAAACTTTGCTGCCGCACTCAAAAAAGCCGGGCATCAGGTACTGCACCTGACACTGGATGACACCAGCGCCTTCCCGGATTTTCCTTCCCTGCTGGATGACCTGATACAAAAGCACAAGGTGGAACTGGTAAGTTATCAGCAACCCGACGAATACCGGCTACTACAGAAAATGTCGCACTGGAGCCGGAAAACCTCTGTCAAAACCCTGTGCGTGGACACCGAACATTTTCTGCTGTACTGGCAGGCCATTCCGGAATGGCTACCTGAAAACAAACAATGGCGAATGGAATACTTTTACCGGCGCATGAGAAAAACTCACGACGTTTTAAAGGAGGGCGATGAACCCGTTGGCGGCCAATGGAACTTCGATAAGGAAAACCGCCTGCCGCTGGAAAAAGATTTGACTGTACCCAAGCCGCTGATGTTCAGGCAAAACCTATCAGCCATCAAAAAACGGATTAAAAAACACAACATCCGCACTATCGGGTCAATGGGCGACACCTTACTCTGGCCCTGTTCCCGCAAGGATTCACAAAAGTTACTGCGCTTTTTTATCAAAGAACTGTTACCACGATTCGGCACCTATCAGGATGCTCTGAGTCAGAACGAATGGAGCATCTTTCATTCCCGTCTGTCGTTCAGCATGAACACCAAAATGCTGCACCCAATGGAGGTAATCCGGGCAGTGGAAACCGCCTACAAAGACCGCCGGGAAATTTCCATCAGCCAGGCGGAAGGTTTTATCCGCCAGATTCTTGGTTGGCGTGAATTCGTTCGTGCCATTTACTGGCAGTCCATGCCCGGCTATGACAGCAACAACTATTTCCTGGCGCAACGCAATCTGCCCGGGTACTTCTGGAATGCCGACACCCGAATGGCCTGCATGGCCAAAGCCATAGGCCAGTCACTGGAATACGCTTACGCTCATCATATTCAGCGGCTGATGGTAACCGGCAATTTCTGCCTGCTGGCGGGCATTCAGCCGCAACAGGTACACGAGTGGTATCTGAGCATTTATATCGATGCCCTTGAATGGGTGGAGGCCCCTAACACCCTCGGCATGGCGCTGTTTGCTGATGGCGGCAAGCTGGCCAGTAAACCCTACGCCGCCGGGGGCAACTACATTCATAAAATGAGCGACCACTGCGAGCATTGCCACTACAACGTAAAAGCCAAACACGGGGACAACAGCTGCCCATTCAACAGCCTGTACTGGCATTTTCTCGATCGCCATCAGAACAAACTGGGCAATAATCACCGACTAAGAATGATCTATCGCAACTGGGAGAAGCGGGACAACCAGGAAAAGCAGGCCGTGTTGGATACTGCTGAATACTATCTGGATCACCTGGAAGAATTGTAATATCTGACCTGTTTAACTTTTTCAGTAGCCGCGAGACGCAAACAAACTAACCACTCGGTTGGCCCAACAACACCCCTTCACACACACCAGCATTTATGAAAGACTCGGATTCCTTATTCACAACACAGATTGCCCTATGTCAGCCAAAGCCTCTTTCAACTGGCAGGACCCTTTCCTGCTGGAATCCGATCTGAGCAGCGATGAAAAAGACATCGCCAATACCGCCACTCAGTACGCCCAACAGGAACTGGCACCCCGGGTGCAGCAGGCGTTCCGCGACGAAACCTTTGACCGGAACATCTACCGGGAAATGGGAAACCTGGGCCTGCTGGGCGCTACACTGCCCGCCGTTTATGGCGGTGCAGAGGTCAATCATGTCAGCTATGGACTCATCGCCCGTGCGATCGAGCAAGTGGACAGCGGTTACCGCTCCGCCATGAGCGTGCAATCCTCATTGGTAATGCACCCTATCTTTACCTTTGGCAGCGAGGAGCAAAAACAGAACTACCTGCCCAAACTGGCCAGCGGCGAATGGGTGGGCTGTTTCGGGCTGACAGAGCCGGACCATGGTTCTGATCCCGGCGGCATGAAAACCACAGCCACCAAAGTTACCAACGGATATCGGATCAGCGGCCAGAAAATGTGGATCACCAACTCACCTATCGCGGATCTGTTACTGGTATGGGCCAAACTGGATGGGAAAATCAACGGCTTCCTTGTTGAAAGGGACAACGAGGGACTGAGCACTCCAGCAATCAAGGGCAAGTTGTCATTGCGAGCATCCATTACCGGTGAAATCGTGCTGGATGAGGTGTTCGTACCAGAAGCCAATCGCCTGCCACTGGCGCAAGGTCTGTCGGGCCCCTTCTCCTGCCTGAACAAAGCCCGCTTTGGGATTGCCTGGGGCGCCATGGGTGCAGCAGAAACCTGCTGGCAGTCGGCCCGCAACTATGTGCTGGACAGAACCCAATTCGGGAAACCTCTTGCTGCCAATCAATTAGTGCAGTTAAAACTGGCGGACATGCAAACGGAAATCGCCCTGGGGCTCAATGGCGCCCTGCGTATGGCCCGGCTGATGGACAACAACCAGTGTGCGCCCGAACTGATATCCATGATGAAACGTAACAACTGCGGCAAGGCCCTGGAAATAGCCAGAAAAGCGCGGGATATGCACGGTGCCAACGGCACCAGCGATGAGTATCCCGTCATGCGCCACATGCTGAATCTGGAAACGGTGAATACCTATGAAGGCACCCATGATATTCATGCCTTGATTCTGGGGCGGGCGATGACGGGGATTCAGGCGTTTATGTAAAACCGCAAGAGCTCCGCCTTGATGATGAGATACGAGGTACTCTGTGCTAGCCTCTAGAGTTCTCCCTTTCCCTAAGCTCCTCCGCCGTGATGACCTTCCTGCTATACGCAGCCTTGTCTTCATGCTTCGATGCATTGACAGATATTTTCATCAGCAGATCCTGGGCCTCGGTATTGGCTCGCTGAATCTGCTCTTTGCTCATCAACTTTTCCATAAAAAACCGCGCCCGGGACGGATGCTCTCTTGTCCAGCCTTCAATATCTTCCGGTTTATCCCGCTCCGACACCAGCGCCCAGGTATAAGCCTTCTCATAGTCCCTTTTCACCCCGATACCTTTGTAGTAGCGCCACCACATCTCATATTGCGCAATATTAACACCCAGCATTGCAGACCTTTCATAATATTCAGTAGCTTTTTCCTGGTCTTTCGGTACGCCATAGCCTTTTTCGTACATCGAAGCCAGGTTGTAAATCGCGATGGTACTACCCAACTCAACGGCTTGCTGGTACAGCTGCAATGCCTTGTCATACTCCAGAGCTTTGCGATGTGTTACACCGACAGTATTGCAGGCTGAACCAAAGCCTCTGTCACAAGCTTCTTCGTACAGCTCCCGGGCCAGCGCTTCATTCTTCACGATGAACGGGGTTCCCGTTTCTCTTAGTTGTGCCAAGGCAAAGCTGGCCTCGCCATAACCAGCAGCGGATGCTTCTTCATACAAACGGATTGCACGCCTTGCATCTTCAGGCTTGCTCTCATCGTACTCCATCCGGGCCAGCAAGAATTTTGCCTGGGGCTCACCATTGTTCGCCGCGGTAAGGCATTCTTGCCAGGCTTCTACCCAGCGTTCATTTGCCGTTTCTTCAACGCATCGCTCCAGTGCATCCCGGGTCAGGCGTTGTTTTTTCTGGAGCGAGTCAGCAGTTTCCAGCGGGCGGCTTTCCGGTTCCCACTGTTCAAAAATTCCGGACTCCCGGTATTTTTCAATTCTTGGGGCGTTGTCGTTGATATCTTGTTTCAGTTTTGCAGCCGGGATCGCAAAACCGATTCCCTCAGCCTGATCGAGGATAAGGGTGTTCACTCCCAATAATTCACCTTGCTTGTTCACGAGGGGGCCACCACTGTTACCTGGATTGATTGCGGCATCGGTTTGCAAATATTCCCGACCATCAAGCAATTGCTTGCCCGATACAATTCCCGAAGTGACAGTGTATTTTTGACCTACCGGATTCCCGATCGTAAATACCTGATCGCCCAGCGGAGGGTTGTCATCATCAGATAGCGCCAACGGTTCGCAGCCAGATTCCTTTACAATAAGATATGCCAGGTCGTTTTCTTTACTGACAGCCGCTATCTGGGCCTCCATCTCCTTGTTATTGACAAGCGATACAATAATCTTTTTGGGCATCCCGTTGGACAAATAGGCGCTGGAAGCCTCTTTCAGCACCTGCAACTCAGCAATCATCGCCTCACGTTCATTAAGCCCATAGACACCTTTATCGATGATGGCATTAATGGTTTGAATACGGCGTTCATTCTCACGCATCTGGTCATACTTGATTTGCACCGCATGGGAGTTCGTGACAATAGTGCAGTTCTCATCAATAAAAAACCCCGAGCCTGAGCCAAAGCCCACATCGATAAACACTGTACTGTTTCGTGCCCTCTCTATCGCATTTCGGGGTGGGTGTGAGTTCGCCAGCTCCGCACTGATTCCGGTCAACTTTATCGGCGCGTCCGGGGGTGGAACCAACTCAGAAACGGCTTCTTCGATTGACTCAGCTGGCGCAGATTCATCCTTTCGCTGTTCCGCTTCGGTCACCACCACTTGTGGACTTTGCGGCGTTGTTTCGCCGGATGAATCTCTCTCGCAACCAGCAACAACCACACAAAACCCCACCATTGCCAGGTGCGGCATCATCTTCCTGATATTCATCTGCTATCGATACTCTGTTTATCGTCACATTTATACATTGCCGGGGAAGTATAGTTTTCTCACCACGCCAAATCCACTTTCCCAACCACCACCAACATGCATAAAACCCATAAAATCAGGCAGATGTAGCAGCTTATCACTCCTTCTGACCGCTCGCGCCACATTAGGATTTGCAGCCTCGGAACGGTATACTTGCCAGTCAGATGAAATTTACCCGAATCGCTGTACCAGAATGACTCCCAAAACCCCAGACAGACGCTTCACAGTCGCACCCATGCTCGATGGGATAGACGTATTTTTATAGCCTTTTAATATCAATAGGTTATGCAACACCCGCTGACGCTTGGCGCACTATTAGCGCCCCTTCTTAAAGTGCCTGATTTCTCTCACCATTCAACGAGGGATCAGCATGAAGCACAGAAAACCGCAATCAAAGAACGAAGCCTGGGCTATCGAAAACGGTACTCAAGAAGCCTTCGAGGAAGGCTATAACGACAGACATTATCCGGATAGAGAGATCAGAGAAGGCGCATATGCCGACAACCTCATTCAACGCCAAGCATATGAAAAAGGCGTCGAGGATGCCGAATTTGATGAGGACCGAATTGCGTATTAATTCGCTGTTTCTTTTTGTTGACTCCGCGCCAATGGCGCGGTATATTAACAATCACTGGGCAGGCAGTCCGCCAAGCCCGATACTACTGGAGACATCCAATGATCAACAAAGCAGAACAGAAAATCATCGAGCAAGCCCTCTCAATCCTGAAGCGTGAAGTGCTGTCCACCAGCTTCGTAACCGGCCCCAATTCGCCAAAGACTTTATCAAGCTGCAGCTTGCCACACTGGAGCACGAAGTTTTCGCGGTTCTCTTTCTTAACACCCAGCACCAAATGATCTCTTTCGATATCCTGTTTCGCGGTACCGTCGATGGTGCCAGCGTTTATCCTCGGGAAGTGGCCAAAGAAGCCCTTTACAAAAACGCTTCAGCGGTGGTATTGGCCCACAACCACCCATCAAATATCGAGCGCGCCAGCCAAGCAGATCAACAGATTACCCAGCGACTGAGCGAAGCGCTCGGCCTTTTCGACATCCGTGTCTTGGATCACATCATTGTGACAAAGGATAAGGTTTTCAGTTTTGCGGAACGCGGGCTTTTATAGCCCGCCCAGCGGAGGTTAGGACAATGAGCGAGAATAGACCGATTTACAGTTCAAGCCCAGGGGTGCCACGCACCCTTGAGGCTTTCCGGAACCACCCCAGCGCACGGCCTTTTGCTGAAGGCTACGAGCCGCCTGATGGTGCGACCGTTGCCGCGTTGATTGATGTAATGGGATGGAGCCAGAACCAGGTTGCTATGCTTGTTGGGGCAAACTACAACCCCAAGAAAGGGAGCCCCACTGTCAGGCGCTGGAAAACGGACTCTGACGAGCATAGGCAGATATCCTATGCAGCATGGCGGCTGCTACTGGTTGCGGCTGGTGTGGTGGATATTAGGCAGGATCTGGGCGCGATACAGCCCAAGGTGGCGGGAAGGTAACCCTATGCAATGCTGTTATCCAAAAGGCAGGCAAACCCTTCTATGGAGGATAAAACGATCAAAGAGAGGTTTGGAGAGTGAGTGACGAAAACGATTATGGCGATTTTATAGTTTTCGGTGGCGCCCAGTGCTATCCGAGCGGTGGGGCCAGAGATATATTGCCAATATATACAAACTCAAGGCGGGACGCGATTGATCAGGCAAAAGGCTTTCTGGATAAGCGGGTCAGACTTGATTCGGGATGGTCTGCCGATATTGACTGGATTCAGGTTTATGATGTTATGAGGTCTGAGGTGGTGTTTGAAGAGGGTTCTCTACCGCCTTACCAAATAGGGTTTATTGAGGGGCTGAAAAGCGAGGAATAACTTACGCCCCGGCCGTCTACCTGTTAGAAATTCCTTTTTGTCGCCCCCGCACGGGGGCTCTTTTTTATGTTTAGAAAACCACCGGAAAGACTTAAAATTCAAACTACTGTCGCGGCCATTGCGATAATCATTCTGGTGATCGACTGGTTATCGTAGCAGATAAAGCGCCTTTCGGTAGGTTACAGAAAACGGGTAAGAATCAGACGCCAGGTGCCTGGCCATGAGCTTTATATCGGCACCGGCTTTTACCTGTTCTTTGTAGGCTTCCACCTCCATTTGCAGGTGAGTATCTTTATCCCACAAGGATTTGATACACCTCCATTTGTCCTCTTCCCACTGCCTGACGTGCCGCAACTCATGCATTAATAGCGGGTAGTCGTTCCGGTCATCCTCTTCAATTACAACCACATTGGCAAAGCTGAAAGCACCAAATCCGGGCATGTCATACTTGTTCGGGTCCAGATAGAAAACCAGCGCCTTTTTTACCTTGTCGTTAGACATAACATGGTATCGGTTGGCCCTGTACATTGGCCAGATTTGCGTCAGAACTTTAAAAAAAATCAACACTCTCTTAGGAATCATGGTTCACCTCTCATGTATTTTGCCCGAAGGCGTTCAAAAGTAGCGCGCTCCTGCGCCTCCAAGGATTCAGACTCAAGCTGCATCTGGTATTCCGACAAACTGAAAGACGTGCCATCAGTAAAGGCAATAATTATTTCGCCTTGACTGCTCTGGTATAGGCTGTGAACCGTTTTCCCTATAATATCCTGAGTTCCCGCCCCTCCAGGATCTTGAGCGCTCACCTCTCCGACTTTAAACAGCGGTAGACGTTGTTTGCCTGGCTGGCTGGTTACTGCTATATCAACATAGCGGACTGAGAGTGCTGCAAGCTCAGCTTGACCAGAAACAAAGACAACTTCGCGAGCCTCGCCATCAACCGTTATGCCTTGGCACTCAAACACGGGGCCGGACTTAAAAAAAAGAACTTTTCTATAGTCGCCGGCAGCAATAAACCGAAACTCCAAGCCCACCGGCCTGCCCTCTATATTGCTCACAACACTTACTTTTCTGCCACCTTCAATGATCGCCATTATTAAGCCTTCTGAATAAATCTCCAGTATCCACACTCAATAGATACACCGTTTCCGCTATCCGTGCTGTCAAGGGCATAAGCCTGAACACCCAACATCAAATAGTTTTTGCTGTTGGAAAAGCCATATCCGGAGGTAGGGACATAATCTGCCAAGGCCGTTGTGCTGTCGTGGGAGAGGTATGGGACCTGAAGCCCGACATCTGCGGTACCGTCTCCTTTGTTGTGAACACTAACGACAACATCTTCGTACCCAAAGGCACCATTCAGTATCTCTGTACGGGTTTTATTGCCAGACCCATCGCTGCAGACCGCATAGGCATACGCGCCATCAAACTCAACACCGATAAACCCTTGCCCTGCGTTGCCACCGGCACCTGAATTCCACTCGCCTATCCCGACAAAGGCAGCTGAATCGCCGGACGATGAATTGCCTACCACCACCGCAGCTTTAAAATAGCTCTCCTTCTCAAAATCAAAAGCGGCAAGGTTATAGGTGGGCTCAACATACTTGACAAACGCCTTGTCGCCGTTGGCCCATGTATCACCGATTTGCGCGCGAGCAAGGTCACCATTTGATCCAGAGCCGTAGACAACGGACGTATTAAGACCAGAGAGTTCGGTTGAGTATTCGCCATTATTCTCCGGAACCTTGAGGCGCTCGATAAAAATAACATTATCACCACCCAACGTGTCGGTTGATACATCAGCATTATCGTCTGGCTTGTTGCCACCAGAGTCACCCACATTATCCCAATCTATCGCCTCGGCAGAAGTGGTAAAGCTGGACTCAGCAATATAGCTGGAATAGTTACCAAAGGTGTCACGGCTCCTTGCAACGTAATAGTAGGTAGTCGCTGGGCTCAAGTTGGATAAATCAACACTCTCGCCAGTTCCCGCATAAACCCTATTTGACACCCCAGGCGTGAAGCCGGAGGTTTCAGACAGATAGACTTCAGCCCTTTGAAAATCCACATCGCCAGGGTTTGTCCACTTAATACGGGAGCCATAAGCGCCATTGGTGACACTAAACCCGCTCGGCAAGGCTGGTGCCGCATTGGTAAAAGTAACGTTTGCCGGGGTACCCTCTTCACCATCAACGGTGACTTGATACACCCGCACCTGAAGGCTGCTATAGGGCCCACCAGAAAGCGCCGCGTTCTCTGAGTAGGTAAGGGTATAGATGTTGGTTTTCGTGGTCTCGGTGTAAAGCAGGCTGTTGTCAGCCTTTCGGATCTCAACCTTGAAGTGGCTGAACCAAGGCTCTGTATAGCCAGTGCCCGTCAGATTGTTTAGGTTCCAGGTGAACTGCAAATCTGGAGTAGTAAACACAGAGCCAGCAGCTTGCGAAGTTAATCGCAGCCCAGTAACCGTCACTGGCGGGCGGATCGTTGCGTAATTGGCGGAAAAGTCACCCAAGGTGATAGATTCAACCGGCCCACTATCCAGGACTACACCGGTAGTGGATACGGCGAGCGCCCTAAACTCCCAGGTGCTGCCATCAGACGCGGCGGTATAACTAACTTCATGCTGCGCCGGGCCTACTTCAAACCACCCGGAATCTCCTTGCTTTCTCGCCTGGATGATCGAATAGCTGTAATTCGTAGCGGTCGGCGGTGTAACGGTTATGTCAATCGTGCTTCTATTGCCTTCCGGTGTTATGGGCGTGTTTGTGTACTCGGTAAGGTCGATGGCAAGGGGCTGCTCTGTTTCTTCCTGTGGCTCCTCCTGAGGCTCTGTAGGCGCAATCAAGTGCTGGACTCTAGAGTGTGCCTGCCAGTCGTTTGAGCTGCCGCGACTTAGAGGGAAGTCGGAGCCAGCTCTATTGAGATCCCCCGACGGAGTTTGCAAAAACCTGACTCCTTGGTTGGAGCCAAAGGTCATATAGTCATAACTGTAGTCGTTTGTGAAAATATCCCAGTTCCAAGCACCAGTTAAATCCGGGGCCGAACCATCGTCTGCAACCACAGTACCGGCGTCTACCGTTGGGGGCGAATTGTTGGCTCCATCAATAAATATGTAAAGATTGCCAGGGGTACCGCCACCGCCATCACTTGCTTTTATGCTATAGGGCAAGGCGCCGGAATTGTCCCACCTATCTCCTTCTTCGCCGTTGTTTGCGCTGATATCAATCTTTCCACTAGTCCCAAAGCTCATGCCTCTAGAGAGGATCGCGAGGCCGGCACCGCCATTTCCGCCGTTGCCACCATCACCAATAGGATCGAAGCGCCATGTGTTGTCTATGCTGGTGTATATACTGTTATTCCATAAAGAATCGCCAGCAGGGCCGCCCTGTCCCCACAGCCCATTTGGAAGCCCCTCCAGAGTCTCTGGGTCCACATCAATGAGAGGCAGTGATAAGTTTTGGGAGCGGTAATACCTGTTAGCCCCCTGGCGCACAAATATCGGGACACCCTCGTTTATCACCAGGAGGCCTTCAGCAGCCTCCCGAACAGTGGTAACCCAAAACTCATAGGCGTCATCATTGCCGCTTTCGTAGGAATCATCGATTCTCTGATCCCAGATATAGGCGCGGGGGCCGGGCGGATCATCAAAATCATATACTATGGTGTTTTGGTATCTCCGGTAATCCTCGCCAGGGTGGCCCAAGCCTCGACCATTAATAGTGCCGAAACAGTTAAAGAACCCCTTGACCTTCAGGAATACGTTTTTCTCTATCGTGATCTCTCTGCCAAAAGGCAGGGTGAAGTCACCGTCCACGTAGTAGACAGAGCCACTATCATTTAGCGAGTTGGCGCCCGAAAGAGTAAAATCAGAGCCAACCGTCACGATAGAGCCAGAGCGGGAAACGGAACCGGAAAACGCAGACTCTATGTCCGCGCCGGTGTCAGTGTACTTTGAATCAGGCACAGCGGTTCCGCCAGGGATCGTTTCATCTCCACCATACTCAACCAGTGGCGATGCCTTTTGGGTGGAGCCAACAAGCTTTAACGTAACCGCACCCGTATACCAATTAACCCTGGTCTGCTCCACTTCAAAGGAACGATCAAGATCAGCAGGGCCAAAGTAATCTGGGTAATCAGGCAGATTCAAGCGAACCACATCACCAACCTCAATGGGGTTGAGAGAAGGCATAACGGTAACGGTGATTGCTATGGGTGGGCCAGCAAAGCGGTCCCTAAACCCATCAAACATGCTTCGTACTGCATCTATCGAATGCTTTGCGGAGTGAAGGCCCTGGAACTCAAGTTCCAGCAGCGAGCTTAACTTGTGCCTTGTTTTGCTTTCAGGGTCATAGAAATAGTTCGCCCTTGAATAACGCTCTTCGTCATATTTATATCCCCACTTAATCTTGACAAAATTTATAACCTGGTCGTGCTCATAAGTGGCATCAGATGCGCTGACAATGTTGGTTTTGTCGATGACGTGAGTGTAGCTGGCGTTGGAAACAATAGAGGCAATACGCTTTAGACCCAGTTCGCCGGTTGTTAGTACCGGCGAAAAGCAACCAAGCAAACCGTAAAGCTCCCGCTCTATAAAGCGCTTTCCATCGGTTTTTTGCAGGCCCTCAAAGCGAACTGACCGGCCCTTGGTGTCATCTGATGTATCCCACCAATCTAGGCCGATTGTTGTAAACTTTGAAGTGGCGATATACTGCGGGTCTATCCCAAGGTGCCAGTGTGCTGGAAGAGTATACCCATCACCATACAGGGTGCCGGTCAATACTGCATAGGCAAGCTTAACCGTAGGCAGCTCCAGATAAATATGCTCAATGACCTTAATTTTGCGGCTCTTGCCATCCTCAGCAGCTACCCACTCACGCGACTGAGTGCCAAAGGCGCCGCGAGAAAGACCGGTAAAGGTGCTGCCAGTCTTACCGGTGTAGGTGATGATTTCCCTTGCTTTCCCGTCAGTGACCTCAATGTGCCCAACAACTGAATCAGGATTGGATGAGTAACTGCTGCCGTGATAGTAAGTCTCAAACTTGTCCGTTTTGAGAACGGTTATCAGGCCTGTTTCATCTTCGGCAATATCATCTGTCAGTATGGTTTCTGATCTGTCAAATATCTCCTTTCTAGTCTGTCGCTGAACGTCATAACAGGTGTACTTGTAGGTTCTGTCCTTAACATCTTCACGCTCGACAATTTGGGTCTGTATTAAAGCGAACTCTGCAAAGTCAAGGCCGGGAAACCCCATATAGAGCCTGACTCGGTTTTTGGTAACCGTCAGATTGCTAGCAAGCTTTGAGCGAAGGTATGACGAATAATTCCAACCTTTATCTAAAACCGAAAATGAGAACCGGCCTATCGTTGAATTGAAGTTTTTAATGTCAAGCGTCTGAGACGTGCCAGATATTGATCGCTCTACAAGCTGCCGCTGAAACACCTGGTAACCATCAGGCACAGGAGTGTCTTGAGCGGAAGTAATATACAATAAGTCCGTATTGTCTTCGTTTAGCGCCATCTCAATAACAAACAATGGTCGCTTTTGCAGGGCGGAGTTGGCCCGCTGAAACCTGATAGAATCAGAACGCATGCAGAAATATTACCGAGAATTCAAACAAGAAGGATTTTAAAGCTGTACTTATACAGCCCTCGCGAACTGGTCACGACCTCAGAGTGATCGCCATCCAGTACGGCACTGACGGGGTTGACTGGACTGGCAACAGTTCCTTTTTCATCAAAAGTGAAAGTCTCGCCGGCACAGACCGAATACAAAAACTCCTGTATTTGATCTCGATGAGAACCATCCGTAACGATTGATGTAACAATGCTCCTGTACTCATCTACGCGCCGGAGGACAGTTTCCGGCGGGCCTTCCCAAGGCATATGCACTGTTTTATCGGTCTTTAGCTGGGGCGTGATGATGTCGCAAACAATATCAATATCATAGGCTGCATCTTCCGTATGGCCTGCGACTATCCTGCGCTTTGCGGTATAACTAAAAGCTGACATAACGATTCTCCTAAGCTGCGCCGGAAAGCTCTCGCGCCTGGCGGGAACCTGGATCAATGATCACGTAATCCTGATCCCGCACCTTGGTGCGGATCTCATCTATGAACATATCGGAATCCACATACCCTTGAATGATCACCTGTAGCGGTGGGCGCTGGTCTTGTGAATTGCCGTTTTGGTTTTCCGTGTTAAGTGAAGTTGTTGAGTTGAAGTTGCTGGGCGCATTGGTGATCTGGGATCCACCAACCGCAACAGACCCGCCGCCACCTGCAGAAGCGCCACCGCCGTACTTCTGGCTTTTGATGGCGCGAACCTTAGCCATACCACTGGCCACGATAGCCGCGGCGAATATTGGCCCCATGGGCCAGCCCCACTTAAGCGCCGCCGCGGCACCCTGGTAGGTAGATATAACCGCCTCACCAATTGCCGCTATCTGGTTGAGACGAAACATTTTCTTGCTCTGCTGAGCCGTTCCCGCCGTGAGGGTCTGCAGCTCAGACATTACAAAGCTTGTCTTATCAGCGGCATTCATTTTTTCATATGCCAGCCGCTTGTCTGCCCACTTTTTCTCAATGGCAGACATTTTCTTGCCATGGCTGTCACCCTGCTTCTGCAGGATTTCAGTAAACCGCTGATGGCTGATCAGACCCTGCTCGTAGGCGTTGTTGGCCATCTGTATGCGGTTTAAGTGGGCAAGCTCTTCCCGCTCTGCATCTGAGGCGACCTGAAAATTCTTGAGCTTATTCAGTTCTTCGATGCGGTAAGCAAGGGCATCAAGCTGAGCGGTGGTCTCGGCTGCCATATCATCAGCGCTTGACCCAGGGGCTGATGCAGCTTTTGCGGCGGCTGCCTCTTCAGATTTCCGCTGCACCACAGAAAACCATTCTTCAATTTGGCCCGATGGTAATGGCTCCATGAGCTTGTTATGCAGATTGGCTATAGATTGAGCCGCACGCTTCTCCATGTGCTCCGCTGCGGATGCAAGGGCATCATTAGTCTTGGCTGAAACTCCAGGAATGGAATTTAAGAAGGCTGTTAGTTTGGAATCAAGGTAGGTAAGGCCTCCCAAAACCGCGTCAGCCATGCCGAAGAATGCAGCCTTAACCGCATTCCACATAACCGATATTCCGTGAATGCCATCGGCAAAAATACCAACTGCCTTGGAGGCCATTCGCAGCCCGTTGTTAACCGTCTCCGCCATGCCGCCGCTCTCTGTGGCAGCATTAAAAAATCTGTTTGCCACATCCTCAATCATCGGCGCAATCTGAACCGCCAATGTTCGGCCAAACCCTTTTACGACAGTTTGAGCCCTGTTAAAGGAATCGTTTGCTGCCTCCACCTTTGCAGCATCAATCCGGGATAAAATATTCCCAGTCTTCTCCGCCTCGTCCCCAAGACGAATAAGCTCCGCGCTGCCTTCATCAAGGGTATTGACTAAGCCAACCCCTTCAGAATCGAAGAGCTTAAACGACAGGCGAACCCTCTCACCTTGATCGTCTACACTCTTCATGGCATCAGAAATGGCCAGAAAGGCGCGATCGGGCCCCATCTGCGCTAGTTGCTGCGCATCCAGCCCCAGCGCCTTAATGGCCCCCCTGGCCTCCCCTGTGCCATTTGCAGCTTCTGCAAGCCGCCTGGTCATCCGCTGCAGCGCAACATTAAACTGCTGCTCGTTGACGTCAGAGGTCTGGCCAACAGCATATTGCAGCCGGCCAAGCCCCTGTGTAGTTACTCCGAGCTTGTCCGAAACCTTGGCCAACTTATCAGCTGACGCCAGTGAGGAAGTAATCAAGGCGCCAAAGCCGCCCACACCTGCCAAGCCTAACGCCGCCCCTGCAAGGCGGGTAATGCGGCCAGTGGCGCTGTCAGCGTTTTTAAGCACAGATTTAAAGGCAGGGCCTGTCTTATCAACGGCACTGATAATGTACTTTGTGCTAAGTCCCATAGATTAATCCAGCTTGCGGCGAAGGTCGTACAGGTCCATGAACGCGCACATGCGCTCAATATCTTCCCAGGGGTGCTCCTCAATCTCTGAGGGCATTTTGTGAAGCAAGACCGCCAGGTCTAGAATTAGGTGCTCTTGGCGGTCTTCCCGGATTTTTTTATTCGGTCCACCATGACTTCACTGGCAACGATCTGCTCATAAACATGCTCCAGCCAGTTAACATCCATGTCATACAGTGCATCGGCATCAGTGGGAGAAAAGGCGGGTTCTTCCCCTTTATCGTCAACCTTTAGCTTTTGGATGATGGTGAACACCCAGAGATCCAGACCAGAAGTCTCAACTTCTGATTCATCAATCCCCTTTGATTTGGCCAGATGAACACGAGCCCTTGAGTTGATCTTTTTGCTGTCCTTCGGCGTCACACCAGAGGAAAAGCAAATCAGTTCCTTTTCAGATTCCTCGCTCTCCGGGATGGCCATATAGACCGGGCGGAGAATGCGGGTTTCTTCCGCTTGGGCGCGGATTAACTTTGATATCTTTGACATTGAAATTTACTCAGGGAAAATTGGCGGGGAGGTGTTACGCAACAGTGTCTTCGGTGTAGGCGCCGTTGCCGGTGAATGAGATTGTCCGCTTCATCAGCTCGCCAGCGGTAACGGGTAAGCTGGCAGAACCAACGACAATATTGCCAGTGATGGAAGGCATGCCGGTTGTGTTGCCAAGCGGGTAGAAAATCGCATTACTGATTTTCGCGCCGGTCACGAAAGTTGACTGGCCAGCATCGTCAGGGTCATAGACAACCTCAAGAGAGCCAGACCATTCAATCTGCCCAGGCTCGGCATGCTTCCACTGGCTGCCCATTTCGCCGCTACTTTGCACGTCGCAGCTATCCTCAAAAGTGAAAGACGTGATCTGGCCAACGCCAGAGCCAACATTAATTTCGCCATCTTTGCCGGTATAACGCATAACTTGAAACCTCTATGTTATGTATGTTGCTGTGAAAGTAAGGGACAACTCCCCTATAGGTTGATCCTCAACCCAGTCAGGGCGAGAGCTTGATAGGTAGACATACTCAGCCAACCCATCTAATGAGCTGTTTTCTGCAATCGCGACCTCTGCAGCCTCTGCATAACCGTCAAGCACATCAGCAAGAGCCGAGGCGGAGCGCGCCTTAAACATCACTGAAAAGTCGGCCGTTCTGCTTATAGGGGCGATTCCGCCACCCATTGCCATCTCCAATGGCTCAGACTCTTCATCCTCAAAATTAATAACAGCCGCATCAAGCTGGCTTTCACTAAGCTCTGTGACGCGATCCGTGTAAACTTTTTTTAACCCAGGGATTGCGATTTCAATGATCTCCGCAATCTTGTTTCTTATCAGTGTGCGCTGATGCATTGTCGCTAAACCTTAATCAATGTAAGCGTTGCCAAGCCCGTTCCATCATGCGAAGGATCGCGGTAAAGCTCATATTGCCTGTTGCCTGTAATGCTCTTGGGGGTTTCGATTTCTATGCGATCACCCTCAGTCAGGTCAGCAACATCATTAGAGGCGCAGTAAAGCTCAGGGTTTGGCGCTTCCATGCCCAGCTCATTCACAGGCAGGGCATCAAATATGCCTTTAAAAAAGTCGCCAGAATTGAGTTTGATAACGTTGCAAGCGTGCTCCTCGTCATTGAAGAAAACGCTTAGATCTTCATCGAAAGCCATAAACAAAAAAGGGGCCTTCTGGCCCCTTCCCTTTTGGTGGGTAGCGTGAATTACGCAGTGACTGTTCCAGGCACGCCGGTGAACAAGACATCAACCTCGGTGTCACCGTTGCCAGCCGCTGCAGCGGCAACAGCACAACTCCCTGACACATCACCGGTGGCAGGTGTTGCCTGGTTATCGTCAAACGATCCTTCACTTACGTCCCAGACCATGGATTCACCCTGCGCAATTACCGCATCCGTGGCCTTAGGGCAGCGGAATACTTCACCGACCTGAACCTGACCAACCGCCCCAATAGCGATAGAGTCCAAAGCAACTGCGAGCATAGCGCCCACAACCACCACCTGACCGCTAGCAATGAGCGAGCCGGTACCGTTGGTAAAAGGCAGGATCTTGCCCTGCATAACATAGTTAGTAGCCATTCAAATCACCTCAAACGAAAACAGAATAGAGAAAGTATGGGGCGCTTAAAGCGCCCCGGTTGGACCAGTATTACTGGCCAGCGTTCTTGCACAGGGTGCGCCAATCCAGCGGCTTGACGCCTGCGTCGATACGCACTTTGTATTCAGTACCATCGACGTTCCAGCCCTTCATTTGATCAAGGAAAGGCTGTTCAATGCCGTCCAGGTAGCTAACCTCAATAGTGTCATGAAGTGCGCCACTGGCAGCCAAATACCAGGCTGTTTCGCTGGCCGCATCAAGGCGGGCGTCACTGATTGGCTCAGCAAGATTGCGTACAGAGTTTGGCGTGGTATTGTTCTTGCTGCTTGCGCCAACCTCATACTCCGACTGTAGCACCGTGCTCATCTTGCCAAGCAGCGCTTCAGGCACCAGGGCATAAGCAGGACGAATGCCCAAAGCAGTAGCATTTTCCCCACCATCCTTCTGGAGCGCCATCAACTTACGCATTTCATCCAGAGAGGATGTGGAAGGCACACCCGCCGTACCGAGGTTGCCATGATCGGAATGGAACAGGGTTTTGCTATCAGACATCTGCGGATTGCCGGTCAGGATGGCATAAACCAGATTACCGATGGTGCGGCGAGCCGCCCTTCCCATCATCATAGGAAGCTTGGAAAAGGCGTTCAGGTCATCATTGATGATGGTCTGGCGATTGAGAGCGATCAACTCCCCATAAGTAGCCAGCTGAGTCGTCTCACCGCGATCACCCACGGTGGCATACTTGTACTCAGCGCCCGCCGGAACTTCTCGCAACGAAGGGAAGGAATTGATATCAACCCGTTTAGTTGGCTTAAAGTCCGTGAGCATGCCTTTGCTTGTCCAGAGCTGGAAAGTTTCCGGAGCTTCATCCCAGCCTTTCAGCATGGTTTTATGCATCACATTCTGCAGAAGGTTGGGGAAATCGCCGGAACTATGCGTAAACGCGGCACCCACCATCTCCATCCGGTCCATGTGTCGAGTGGAAACATTGTTCATTTCCAAACAATGGCGCGCCATTTCAGAAAGCGAATACCCTCTGAACTCATTGGTAGGCTTATCTACAGCCAAACCAGCGCGAGACATCAAGGCAGCCTGAAAGCCAGAAGCAACCTTGTCCTTTTGATCGTGAATCACGATTACATCGTGACCGAGAGGCTGGGAGCCTTCACCCAGTTTAGCAAGCAGCTTTTCCTGCGCCTGCTCTTTGGTGGTGTCGCCCGCCAGGCACTCTGCCTTAAGGTCACTGAACCGACTACCAAAAGGCTGAAACACCGCCAAGATACCTTCACGGCGTTGTGATTCCTTTTGACGCTCTGCAGCAACAGCAGCTTGTGCGGCTGCCGTGGCTTGTGCTTTCACCTGCTCAGCAGTCAGGCCAGCTTGTGGTTGTGGGTTGTCGGGGTTTGCCGACGGATTATCGTTGCCGTTTGGTTTTGGCATTGCTTTTTTCCTCTTGGTTGTATCGTCGGGTACATCCGACAGGTTTGAAAGAATCAGGTTGTTCGGGGTGTTTTTAAAATGGGACAAATCAAGATCCCGAACACAGGCCGCCAGCTCAACCGCGTCAGAGATTTCATCAATGAACCCGTATTCAAGCGCTTCCTCTGCAGTCAACCAGGTTTCTTCTGCCATTAGATTCTTTATGGTCTCTTCATCCTGGCCAGTCTTTTTCATATAGGCAGAAAGAACAGAAGCCTGATTTGTCTTATCCAGGAGATCCGCAACTCGTCGCAGTTCTTTGGAGTTTCCAACCGCCCCGGTCCAAGGATCATGAATCATAAAAAGGGCATTCGATGGCATCACAATGCTGTCGCACGCCATAAGAACCACCGTTGCCATGGAAGCCGCAATGCCCTCCACGTAACCAGTGATTTTTGCAGGGTGATTCTTAAGAACGTTGTGAATGGCGACACCAGCAAAAACACTACCGCCATTGCTCTGCACTCTTAAGTGGATATCCTCTACATCGCCCAGTCCGTTAAGATCAGAAACAAACCCTCGTAGGTTGACCTCGCTCCATTCGGAATCACCAATAACACCGATCATCCACAGCTCAGCGGAGCCATCATCTTGGGCTTTGATTTCATAAAACTTTGGCATGGTATTTACTCCATAAAAAAAGGGCGATTACTCGCCCTCTTGCTTGTTGTCTTCTGGGTTCTCGTTGTCTTCGCTTTCCGGATCTTCATTATTCCCATCGGGCTCCGGCAACTGCTTGGCATCATGCGCAGCATTGGAGGTAAGTATCAGGCCGCTTTCATCTTCCCGCTTCCGCTCCGTTGCAAGCTGCTCATCCACTTCTAGCGGATTCTCATTTCTGCTCCTGATGATGGCGGATCGGGTGGTATACCCTGCACGATTGTTGCGCTCATTGGCTTTGCTTTCCTTGTCCGGATCAATCCAGGGCATAGCCGGGCCCTGGTAATGGGCCCTCAAGACAGTGCTTATATCCAGATCATCCGGTAGCTCAACCCTGCCAGAGGCAATGGCAACCCTGACAAAATTCTCATAAACCGGACGCCTGAAGGAATCGATGAACCAATTCTGGAGAGTCAGGTAGTGGTCCCACTGCTCCACCAGCTCCTGCCGCTGCGCACTATAAGTGCCATTGTAATCTTTGGCGGCGGAGCTGTAAGAAATGCGGAGCCCCGCCGCAACCATTTTGACCATGGCGTTCCGGAAAGGCTCAAGCAGGGCGCTAGGTCTATTACTCTGAATACTCCCAACCTCTTCACCTGCCTGCAGGCGATCAAACACAACACCTGGTTGAATTTTAAAAGAGCGGTCGCCGCCTTTTTCATTGCCCCCCTCAGTGAACGTATCCGGGCTGCCCTTTTTGATATAAAAGGCTGCAGCCGCTGCTATTCTGGCGGCGATCCGTTCAGATTCTTCATAATCCTTAATGTCTTCAATTCTTGTGATCACAGAATGAAGCAGGGTTATACCGCGGGTTTGACCAATACGCTTTACTAACTTCAGGTGGAGGATATTGTCTGCGGGCACTGACTTTAAATCAGTCGGCTGCGGTAAACGATAAAGGAATTCCCCGGGGTGCTCCTTGTAAACGTAGTAGGCCACCGGCCGGCGCCAGGCATTCTTTTTTACGCCTTGAAATACCTTGCTGTTCTTATCCTCGAAAATATGTGGGACAAGATCAGGCTCCAGCAACTCTATCCAGAAAGGAACATCGGCGGACATCTGCAGGCCAGGCTTTGACCCCATCACCATTTGGGTGAATTCCTCACCATCCCTTATCCATGTGCGGGCAGCCAGCTGCTCACACATGGCGCCAGAAAGCTCGCCAGTAACATCCGGACGGCTCCACCAGTTGCGGTGCAGCTCATTAAGCTGGCGATTGAACTCCTTATGCAGCTGGCCGGACTTATCCTTCGCCATCGGCTCAACCATAATCCCTTTCGGGCCAACGGTGCGCATAACCAGCGTATCAATCGCCCCAGTGATCAAATCATAGTTTTCATCAAGATGCCGAGCCTGGCTACGCATACTCTCAGCTGATTCCGTGTTAACGATATCAGGGCCGCGAGACTCAAGCCCCATCCTGCGGGTTCGGCCTGGCCTAGCTGCCTCATAAGCCGCCAGTATCTGCCGGTCTCGGCGGCGCTTAACAGCAGCAGAAGGGGCGACAGTGGCGATAACCCTGTCAACCTCCTGGCTAACCGTTTCCAGGGTATTGATTGCTGATCTTGCTCTATCTATTAAACTCATTGCCAATCCGCCACCGCATAGCCGTTTGTGCTGCCTCTCTGGCGCATGTCGAAATCAGCAAGGCGCTGCTCCCACTCTTGCCGCCCCTCTCTAATTTCAGGCAAGTTTTGGCGAGAGAGGGTGCGACCATTGATCGTGTAAGACTTGCTGCTAAGCGCTGCTTTTTCGGCCTTCTTGTAAAGGCTGATCATGTCTAAAATTTCTTTCCTGGTCATAGCCAGTCACCTTCATAATGTATAAAGCTAGATTCATTGCGCTGAGCTTCTTTCTGCTTTTCAGCCTGGGCCCGCTCCCTACTCTCAAGCGCTTTTATTTTCTCTTCATCTCTTGGCGGCAGGCGTTTACCAAAGTGCTGCTGCAGCAATCGTATGCCTGCTAGGTTATAGCCTGACAAATCAAAGGGTTCATTCCTTCGCCCACCTGCATCAAAGATAAGCACCCACTTGCCCCGCACAAGCTTGCGAATGCGGCGCTCGTTACACATGTGTTTAAAATAATCTTCGTCAAAAGAAGGATTGACGGGAAAGTGGATATAACCTTCGCCCGGCTCCAGAATTTTTAGCCGGTTAACAACTAGCTCTTTCCAGGTATCTGTGCCCAGCATGGTTAGATAAACGCCTTTGTCGTTTCGCTTTCGAGGGAACGAAACAACTGGCTTACCAAGCGTGTTATGACCTTTAATGGGAATGAATTTTCTCACACCCTTTGTGCGGCAGAATTTGTAGACCTCATCGGTATAGTGGCCGCCTGAGTCAATCAAGCAGATAGAGGCTTCAACAAGGGTGCCATCCAAAAGCTTGAAAGGCCTTGTTATTTCTTTGTAAAGACTTTGCCATATCTCGGAGCGCGACAGGTCGCCATATAGGCGCCTGTAGGTCAGCGTAAAGCTTTCCTCGCCAGCCACCCAGGCAGTGTGCTGGATCTCGAAGCGATCACCCTGCGTATCAACCGCACACGTCACCAGGGCACGAAGAACGGGAATGTCGGCCGGGTAATGCTCGCGGCGGGCATAAAGGGCTTCAGGCTCCAGCTTGTCGCCCTCGTCCTCTTCCCACGCCTCCCCAAGCGTTGTATTGATAAAGGTTTTAAGCTTTGATCTGTCTTTGTTGGCCTTTAACCAGTCCTTTACAATCTGCGCCCAGGTGGTAAATGGGCTGTAAGCAGTCCAGACATGAAAAGCCACAGACTCAGGCGCATCAACAACCTGCCCCTCTGCACCCCGATAGGTGATCCCATCAACGGTATTGACACCGCTTTTCTCGCAACGCCAAACCCCTCGAAGCTGCATTTCAAGGAGCTGACTGTTCTCAATCAATACCCCGCAGTGCTCGCAAAGATAGGCTGCCGTTTTTGGCTTACCGTCTACCCACTTGATCCCATAATCACAATCAGCGCCGCCCCACTTAAGGTGTTGCTCCTGATCACAGTGAGGGCAGGGCAAATAGAACCGGAAGAAACAATCAGCCTCCTCAGCTGCCTTGGTTATCTGGCAAGAACCAGCAACCTTTGGAGTAGAGCCCCTGATTGATTTGGGGAAAGCTGAACCCTCAAGGCGCTTATCACCCAGAAAAGTAGGTGAACCCTCCTTCTCAATATCGTCATCAAAAGCGGCCAGTTCGTCATAGTAGACATTATCTGCGGAAATCTCGCGGTAGTTCTTTGCCGCCTTCCCACCTCTGCACCAGAGCTGCTTGGCATTGCTGAAGCGCTTGGTATCAAGCGTGTTGTCTCTGTGCTTCTTTCCATGCCAGGGCGCTAACGCTTTGACAACCGGCACATCGCGCACCATGGTTTCAATATGCGCCTTCATAAAGCCAGAAGCAGCAGCATCGGTTGGCTGATAGATAACCTGGTTTCTGGCTTTATGCTCCGTAAAGTAACCCAAGGCCGCCCGTAACATCTGGGAATAGCCAACCCTGGCAGACTTCAGGACATTTACACAAGGAATATCCGGATGGCCAAACGCATTCAGCATTGCCACCTGAAACGGCAGCGTTTCCCATCGCCCTTCTACATAACTTGACTCACTGGACAGATAGAAATTCTCGTCAGCCCACTCAACCAGCGTCATTGGCTCAGGGCGCACCAGGGAGCACAACCCCGCCGCTACGGCTTTTCGGATCTGCCTAGCTTGATTCAAGCTGCGCGACATGATCCTCAATCACCTGATCGGCCACCTCATCAAGCCGGGCCATCGCGTTCTGCGCTTTTACCAGGTGCCATTTAAAATTTTCAATAATCTGGCTATCAAGATCAGGGTGCTTGCGCTTTATTTGTAGAGGCAGGGTATCCAGGATACCGGCAACCTCTGCAGCGATCTGAGACAGCACTGCAGTGAACAGTTCAATGGGAACAACCTTTGCTCTGGCCAGATCGTTTTTTATTTCCAGGTTATCTGCCTGCTCCCGGGTAAGCCTCAGGCGCTCATAGTCAAGCGTTCCTGGTATAGCCTCAAGCTCAGCACCCAGGTTGTTGCTTTCCTCCAGATGAGCCAGGCGATTATCCAGCACATCACGAACCGTGTAGAACTGCTCGCGCCCGATTTTCTCAATGGGTGAAACCCCCCATTTATCAAAGGCTTGCACGGATATTTCCAGGCTTTGAGCCATGCTTGACTTATTGAGCCAATAAGGTTTTTTCTCCTTCTTTCTGGCATTCATAAAACAACAACTTAACCCTGAAAATCCTCATAAGTAGCGAAGCATCGGGGTGCGAATTACCCTCGATGTAGACCCCTCTGGGAGTACCTTTTTTTGAACCGGCGAGAAAACATTACCCTCCACCCCTACCTGCTTGTCTTCTGGGCGTAGTACATGGCCTGTCTAAAGTTTCGGGCAAAGCTCTTTCTTACCTGACCCTCGACTATCCGCGGGAATGGATACTTGACGCCATAGCGAACCTTCTTGGCGTAGGCCACCAGCATGCTGGCCGGCTTCCTTTTGTATCGCTGATATAGCCCTGGCTGCCCATCCACTTTGCCGCTAAAGACATTCTTCTTGGCTCTCAGTTTGGCCAGCTTACCTGCCCCCCGCCCCGGTATGTTTCCGTGCTTGTTAAGCCTGATATTCTTGGGAACAACAATGGCCTTACCCTTGGGCCTCTTCACCCCACCCTTTATCTGCCACTCCAGATATTCAGCCTGCTTATCTTTGACAAACACCTCAGCCTCTAACCTGCTCTTCTTGGCGCCCTTAACGCCAATAGCATTCATAGTGAAGCGAGTCGGCCTATCCAGGCGCCTTGGTAGCGCCCTGTCGGCAGCGGCCTTGCCATCCTTGGCGGTGTCAGTCAAAGCCAGCGCAACAGCAAATGGGATCTGCTTTTTATGCTTCCGCTCAACGTCTTTGACCAGCTTCTTAAGGTCACCCCTGACTGACATCCTCATTAGGGGATATATCCCGGAACGATGCGCACAGGAGCAAACCAGGTATATTCATCCCCGGCAATCGTGACCTGGATTTCAATTTTTGCGAGAGATTCACGATCTATCTGGCTGGCAGCCTGCTTGGTGGATATGTCCGGGATATACACAGAAACCAGCCCAGCAACCCAATCAGATCCTGCCAGATTATCGGTAACCTCAACTGCATCAGTGTAAGCATATGAGTGATCAGAGCTGATAACAGCGACCTTGACCGAAGATGCTGAGCCCGCATTAAAATCACCCTCATTAACACCATGCTTCAGCGTGACCACATGAAAAAACGGATCACCGATAACAAGTATCGGAACCTGCAACTCATCCCAAGACACAACCCGGCGAATAGGTATAACTGGCAAAGCGCTGGACGAATCGACAACATTAACAACACGGACCACTGACCGAGGATTACCGGCAGCATCAGAAACTGAGTAGGTTAGCGAATACTGCCCCTCAGAATTGATATTGATTGTACCAACCACCTGCACATTGCCAGTTATATCACCATCCGTGTTGTCAGTTGCGATAAAGCCAGGCTCTTCATAATCTTGGCCTAGCTCCAACTGCAGTGGATTAGCCCCAAGCAAAGTGATGGTTGGCGCGGTCACATCAGGAGGAATCACGGACAGCAGTGAAACGGTCGCACTTAAAAACGCCGCCGGCTCCTGCTTGTTGCCTGCCGTGTCAACTGCGGTCACATAAGCGGTCACAGCTTGTCCGTCATACCCATCAATAGAAGAAAACGCCGCCGTTCTTGGTTGACCGCCGCTCGCCGACACTTCGAATGTTGATAAAACAGGTACAGCGCCATAGTTGACGCCATCAATGATTACATCTGCGTCAGTTGGCGGGGCTGAACCCTGAGGCACAACAATCCCGCTGACCGTTGAATCCTCATCAGGGGTAAAACCAACGGTGAAACCATCTGTCTGAATGCTGGAGGTAGAAAGCCCCTGAGTGAAATCCGGCGGCGTGAGATCTGCCGCAACCGTCAAGTTTGCGGGCTGACTGATATCAGTAATCCCATCAGTAGAGGATATCCGCGCCGCAATAACCGAAACCCCAATATCACCCTGCACTGTGGTTCTGGTGTAAGTCAGCTCCGTTGCCCCAGCTATATCCACCCCACCTATTGTCCACTGGACGGTTTCAATGTTGTCACCAGCCACAGTGAATGTCGCATCGTCGCCAACCTCAACCGTTACCGGCTGTGGCTGCGTAGTTAAAATGGGTGGGACCGCATCGCGAGCACTGACAGTAATGGAATCAGTGACACCGTTAGCGTTGACGGTGGCTTGTTCAGACTGACCAAACGCCGGTACCGTAAAATGGCCATAGTAAATTTCGTTGAGCTGGCGCAATACAGATACTTGGGTATTCACCTGATCAATAGAGAGCTGCAGCACGCCGCCAGCTACAACACCAATATCAACACCAGGATCTACATTGAGCATCGTATATGGACGGATAACAACGGTGCCGGGCTCAGCATCAACAATGTCATCACCCAGGCTTAAGCCTTCGGGGATAACATCAGACTGCGTAAGATTGACGATACGGCGAGACAGTTGCTCTTGGTGCGTATTGTCAGCCTCATCATAGAATGAGTAGTCGAAATAGTAGCTATCAGCAGGGGTGCTATCCAAGACTTTGTAGGTCGTCTTGCTCAGGACTACATCAATCAAATGAGCCGTCACGAAATCATCCGAGACCCTGCGCAGATTGCGCTGCCAGAACACGGAGTGACCGATTTGAGGTGTCGGAACTGCCTCAAGTTTGGCGTCTGCATCTTCCTCAATACCAGTAAGCACACCATGGGACCAGCCTGTGTTCAGCTGCAGGGTGACGTTCACTGATTCATTGTCATCGCCTGCTGCCGTCGATACTGTTATAACCGATGCCCCAGGGTACAGATCATTCGCAAGCAAATCAGGTATATCAAAATCAATATCACCGGAGCCAGTGGCCGTTGGCCAGGCCGTGACATTCAGATTAAAGTCCCTTCCCTTTGGATCGGTCAGGACCACAGGCCCGGGCGTTGTCCCGACAAGGTTGGCCGTAATGGTGCCCACATCAAGCGGAATCAGCGGGTCCGTCACACTTGAAATAGAGATTCCCGCAACAGTGAACTGCCCCGTCAGCTGATTTGAATCACCGTTGCTATTGGTCATCAGCCAGGCGAAACCGTAGGTGTCCCCTATTGTAAAGCTGATATCGCTCAGATTGAGCGTGAAGGGTGATTCAGTAATAGACAGCGAGCCGGCTTTCAAAGGTGTGCCGCCACTCGCGTTCTGCCCATCTTTAATCTGCTGATCAGATATATCGGTCAGATTGGCAACTGTATCGATGACGACATGCCCAGTTGCGGTACCGTATCCAGTGGGCTGGCTTGTCGTGGCCCCAAGCTGAACGGATGATTCGCTGATATTGTTGACCGTGGGAGCCGACAATACCGCAGGAACACCAGAATAAAGCGTTGAGGTGTTTTCAAATAAGTCCTGCACCTCAGCAGCAGTAAGCTCCCCATCAATGACGATATGCTCATACAGCGAGAGCGTCATATTCTCAGTGGTAGCCGGGAAGATTATATAATCCTCTTCACCACCATCAAGCGTACCGGCAATGGCTGCTGGAGTTGCCTGCAGATTGACAGAACCATACGTGCGCCCAACAACAGCGCCAGAGCCAAACGTCAGGTTTACACCATGGCGAAGCGTAGGGTTTGTCTTTTCCTCATTACTCCCATGCAGCCCATCAGTGATGAGCGTTGATTCCTTTCCAGCTGTTGTTTCAACGCCTACAGAGAAGTTCTCGGAGCCCTGCCAGATACAATCCACTGTATCTTTGCTTCCACCCTCCTTGGAGAACAATCTAACATAGTTGGCCGTTACAATTTGGCCGATATTAGTGTGCTGAATGCTGATGATGGTGATAGCTGACTTGCCATCAAACCAGTCAACGTCCCCAAGGTTAATGCCACCATTGTTGTCCATGGTGACGATTTTGCCATAGGTAGCATCATTAGAGACTGAATGGTTTCCCGGGACAGCGGCAACGGTTGCACCGCCTTTCAGGTTGATATACTGCGTGTTGTCGCCATTTAAACCAAGGAAAAATATGATGTCATCATAAGCCCAATGGTTTGTATTTAGCTGGCTATACATGCTCAACAGCCCCAATAGTTGCGCCAGAATCCGGGCGCGCCGTTCCGTAAATATCTACCCGCGTAGACAGCCTGCCGCTATAACGCGCCTCAAACAGATCAAATGTCGGGTGCTCAACATTGGCACCGATAAGCAACGAGCTTTCCTGAGGTGTAAAATCCAAATGGGAGGCGCCCTGCAGTTGCCCGCCAGCGTTCTCTACCGAATTAAGATCAAAACCAAGGGCCTGAAGCTCTGAGAAATTTGTCGCACCCTCCAGATCAAGGGAAACAGGATCTTTGTAGACGTTGTAATCCATCAGAGATGTAGCGGTAACCGCATGCCCATCCCGAATCCTGTAATGCACTGGTTGGGGTGAATTTTGGTTGAAGGTGCCCCAGTAGTTACCCGCAAAAATATACTCATACTCAGCAGTTCCAGCACCACCCCAGTGATGGACACCTTTATCGAAAAACTCAATCGTATTATTGATGAGGTGATAAACACGGTAGGCCGTTCCCGTATTGCCCAGAACGAATGCACCCACATCACTGCCAACACTCGAATGCTGGTGCCAAACATGGCAGCCGACAACAAATCCATGGTTGCACTGCATCCGGACAGCGGTATTCATGTCCCAGATGCGAGAGTTGAAGCACCAGATATAATCCGGCGGATCACTGGAGACATCCACGTTATAAACAATGGCGGTACCATCTGAACCAGATCCGCTGGCGTAACTCACTGCACGAAAATCCCAGCAATCCACGCGGGATATGATGTGGTCCACTCGGCGCTTGATATCGATAGCGTTCTCGCCTTCGCTGTGACACTTATCCCGGCAAAGGTTGATGTTATTGCCGCCATTAATCTGAATAGAGTCGCCGGCGTTATCGTGAATCAGGCAGTCGTACACCCAGAGACCCACTGCGGATGTCCCACCCTGCACACCATGAACATCGTTTTCATCGCTGAAATTTTCAAAGATGATGCCATTGTCATGGATGTGGCAATTGATGATTGCCCGCGTCGGGGTGATGTTCCCCATGGATGTGCCGGTGGTGCGTTGCTGTCCGAAAACTTCCGAATGGCGAACACAAGTATGACCGGCTGTCGAATCCCCCGAATCTGTGCGCTGCTGGATATCAACGTTTTCAAATCGCAGCCCCTCAAATACAGCGTATGCCCCTGCATAGCGCCACTGCTTTTGAGAGCCTGTTAAGTTGGCTGCCTGTACGAGGGGCTTGTTTGGGCCATCAACCACACCTGACACAATCACATAATTGCCGGCGGTTGCCGCGGTACCGTTCAGAAACCACTTGAGCGTGCCGCCCGCCGGCAATACATACGGCGTATCAACACCGCCACGAATAAAGATCTTTGTGCCAGCTGCAAACTGGACCGAGGAGCCTACCGGCAAAGTTGCCCGAGGCAGGGTCGGGCTGCCAAGCCCGCCTACATTGGTATCGCTCGCGCTCGGATGACTGTTATCAATCCAGTAATCCACACCCTCAACAAAGTCACCCTCGGTAGGGGAAGGCACGTGAGCTATATCAGGCAGAGGTGCGGCACCTGGTTCTTCCTGCGTAGCGGCTGTGGTTTCCAGCGTGACGGTCGCCTCATTAGAGGTACCCGTAATATCCACACAGGTATATGAAAACGTCTCAGTTCCAACCCCTGCAGGAACGAACATGAGCCCGTCAGGGCCCAGCGGACCTGCCACGGTATGCGGAATTGACGCTATAGCGGTGTCACCATCATACAGAGTGCCGGTGGCCGGCAGCGCCGTGATTGTCCACTCCGTTATAGCATCCCGGTACCGCACAGAAACATCGTGATTCGGGTAATCAGCGCCGTCCGTTGCTTCATAGGTAATCTGCGAACTATACCCTGCCAAAGCAATATACTTGCCGACACCAGCAACACACTGATAACGGAAAGGGATCGCAGCTATACCGACACCAGGCTGCGCAGAATCGTCTATACCGTCCAAAAACTCAGAATCGTAATATCCGTAGATTGACCCGACAAAATTGTCAGTACCGCTGACAGCAGTGTATTGCGCTTTGATTTCGCTTCGTTTCTGAATCCTCGACCAGGCCCGCCGGGTCTGCTTATGCTCAGGCAGCTTATCCCACTGGCGATACATATAAGCCCGGGCTTTCCGGAGTGCCATTAAATGCTTGTGGGTCTGCTCCGGTGCGGCTCTGTTGCCACCCACCAAACGTAGGTGGTTCTTTTTTGGCGGCTTACTGGCCTGCCGTACAGAAACAGCCAGGCGATTGACTTTAACCGGGACCATTGCTTTTAGCTCCCTGGATCAGAAGGTACTTTATTTCGCCAAGCTCAGAGGTAACGTTATTCTTCATAACTTCCAGGTCCGCAGCTATTTTCCGCTGAGTGTTACCGTAATTGGTCATATTCAGTTCTATGATGGATACCCTCTTATCCATCTCAATGAGTGACACAGAGGCTGGCTTTTCCAGCGCTTCTAACCTGGCATTGGTTAGCGCAAGGCTTGTGCGTAAATCGTAAAACGCCCCGAGACCGGCCACAGCCAGACCAACGCTTGCAAAAACATGAGACCAGTTAAAAGCCTTCGTCTTATGGATTCCTTCGCGCTCGCTCACTGACGCCCCTTACCTTTGATTGCCGTATAAACCGCAGCGCAACCCGACACACCGGCCACAAGCTCTGTAGTGATCGCAATGTCGTTATTCACGCAATACCAATAAAACCAAAGCTGCGCCCAGAACATGGCCTGCCGGCCCAGCTTATGGGCAGCATCAACAGCAACTTCAAACTTGCTCATAGTGGGAACCAAAAAAAGCCCGCATTGAGCGGGCATTACACAGGTCCAGCGGGAAGGACTAAGCCCGCCAGGAGAGAAGCCGGACGCAAAAGAAAAAGCCCGCGCTTGGCGGGCTCATTCCTTCTGCGGGGGGGGCAGAAATCGTTACATTTTCAGATCCAAATGGTTCAGACGCAATACTCGGATTGTTAGGATTTATAGTAGCGAAATTACAGGAAGCTGTAAATACGTACAGCTGGATAAATTAACAGTTATTTGCTTTTCTGTCCTTTCGGTACCGCCTCCGCCTCCCGTTTGTTTTTGATTTTGAAGGAAAAACCTGTTCACGAGCCAGTTGTAGTTTTTGCCGTTTTTCACTCGATGCCCGCCCATACGCATCATTCAGCCACTTAATTTCTTTGTCGCTGAGCTTACACTTTGGGTGCAGACCTATAAGCCTGGTCAAGAAGGGAATATCCTGCGGCAGCAGCCTATCCCTGTTCTCATCCTGCAGGCAAAAGATTATTTTATCTCTGTCTGCTCCGAGCAAGACGCACCCTCTTCCTTCATTAAACTCGCATCAGGGACCAGCACAGGCACCATAACCCTGCAATCCCACCGGCTAACATGCCCGCACTTTTTGCAGGTCATCAGCTGAAACCACGGGTCGCTCGGGTCACCTACACACTTTTCAGCACCCCCAACCTCACTAACCCAAGTAAGACAGCGCTCGCACTTACGATCGTGATGAAAACGATCCATGTACCTCTTTTTTACTTTTTCGTTGGCGTGGCTTCTCAGCCGCTCCCAAAAACTCATAACTAAACCCCAATTATTTGCGAAGCGCCCGGTTAAAAAAATCGCCAGGCATAAGGTTCCTTGGCTCCAAAGGCGGCTTAGACGGTATGCGACCACCCACAACACCACCTAAGCGCTGAATCTCTTTTTGGCAACGGTCGATACCATCCAAGTAATACATTTCAAGCCAACGATGATCAAAAACAATGCGCCCAGGTGATCGCAGCCTATCCAAAAGCCTCTCAGGATGACACGGATCAATGGAGACGCATTGGATCTCAAGACCTTTATCGGTCGCACTTCTCTGAAAATGCGCTGCCTCTCGGGCTGTTGCAAAAACAACGCGATCACCATCTCTTAGCGAACCCAGCAGAGCAGTGCTCCTACCTGTACCTCTGGCCGCCTCAAAAAAGACAGTGATAACACCCTTGACTGACGACCCAATACCAAAGAAATCCATAATAACTAACCACCCATTTCTATTTTGCGTTGATTTCTCCCTGAGTAGGCTTTAATGCCCCAGGAAATACCTTGAACGTGCTGAGGATTCTGGGCGGCCATCATTTCCGCCTTCTTGGATTTCACGTAGTCAGCGACATCATCCAGCTTGCACACCTCAGTCACTATGTAATCGGTCTCTTTGTACCGGTCCTGCCCGTCATACAGATCCATTTCCAGGGTGATCAACCACTGCCGGGACAGGGTAAGGAAATCCTTCACAACCGGATTCACACCCCCACCAGGCGCTTTAAGCGTATGATCCAAAGCAATGGCTTTCTCACACATGGTTTCCAGAGGAAGGCTGCCATCATCAGCAATGCCGTTTTCCTCGTATGCGCTCCGCCAGTCGAACCACAAAGCCAATGGAGACGTATTCCTGGCAAACCGCTTGTAGTGATTATTCCGCTTTCTGCGGGGCTTCTTGTTTCTGGCCATGGGTTACCCTTTCAAGCTCATGGTTTTACGGCCGGCCGCACTGTGGTTGACCCTGGTCCTGGATACGGCCGGCGCCTTCACAACCGGTACCGGCCGTCTTTTGGTAGTGACGATCTTGGCCGTTTTCGGCGGATCCTCTTTTTTTGGAACGTGCTCCCGGTAGAGTGAGTCAGCCAGCTTTGACAAACCGGCCACAATCAAACCCTCATACTCCAGCTGCAGCTGCGCTTTTCGGGGCTTCCATGTCTGTGCGTAGCTCTGCTGCTCAATACCACACAAGGAACCTATGGCACGCTCTGACAGCTCCCGCACCCCCGAACCAATGTATTCAACTTTCCCGCCGTCATGGTCTCCACGCTTTCCGGAACAGGAACGGCAGATCTTTTGATTCAGCAGCCGGCCTCTGCCCTTGCATGCCATGCACTTGCGCAAGCTCGGGAATACGTTCTCGCAGATAATCAGATTGCACAAAGTCCGCAGCACCGGCTTACCCCGCCTCAACTGCCAGCGGTGGTCATAGGCCATTTCAGCTGCATGCATGTAGAAGTAATTCGCAAAGCTGGTGCCGGCGATAAACTTCTCAATGAAATACTGATAGGCCTTCTCTTGGTCGAATGCATAACCCTTGCGCTCTGACTCCTTCGCCTTCATGTCCTGCACTGCCAGGGCTCTCATAGTAAATATCTGGTCTGCAGATGCTGGCGGACATATCAATGAATCAATCGTCAGGTATTCCAGCTGCTCTATGTTGCCGATACTCAGGCCGGCACACACATCAGCAGTGGTTATTAAGCCCTTGTAGCCAGAATTCGGATCATCTACCCAGATACCCTTTGAAGTGAGCTTGTAGGCCAGCTCTTCACCGCGTAGCTTTTCCATCTACTCCCCTTAAAATCGTTGTTTTGGCAGTTTTCGCCATACCAGCCCGGGGAAACCGGGTACTAAGTGGCGTTTTTCACACCCTGCTACTGCTTTGCCAGCACCTCGTAGGCCTCCAGCACATCATCGATATCATCCACCGCCTCAATGGCCTGGGTGATCGGCTCCCAGGCATTGCTATAGCAAGTCTTGGCTGCCTCCCACCCACGGTCATCCATAGAAATCAGCAGCTGCCGGCGCTTGTTCTTCGCCATCGTCTCCCGCTTCCTCAAACTCAAATGGATCACACCCCCACCGGGGAAATGGATCTCTGCCCCAGTACCATCTGTGCTTCTAATCGCTCTATCAGTTCTTTCTGCAGTTCCCATGGCAACCCCTTTTGCACTGCTTGTGTGACAACCTCGCTGACCAACTCAGCCCTGATCGTCGAAAAGTTCTCGTTGTTGATGTAGGTCCGGACCATGTACGCCAACGAATCCGGATCTTGCTTGATTCGCCTCAAAATGCTGGCAGCCACCCTCTCTATCTGCCTCGCCTTCGATCCACGGGCTGCCAGACTCAAGCCAGCACGCGCCGCACATAACCTCATGCGTCACCCTTTTGCATTTCATCGGCCACCATCCTCAGGATCAGGTATCCGGTTAAATCCAGGTAGACATCCTCATCCTCATCAGACTGGCCACTAGCAAGCCGCGACAGCTTGTCATCAAGCCTTACGTCTATCTGAGCAATTGGATTAGCTTTTGAGAAAATACGCTTTGGATTCAGCGCTGAATCACCGTATTTTCGGTTTTTTTCAATCAGGAGCTCCTTGATCTCTTCGCACTTTTTGACGATTAGAGCCTGAGAAAAAGAAAGCCCTTCAAATATTTCCCCTTTCCCGACATCAACACCATCAGATTCAGAGGAATGAAAAACACTTTGAACAACTCTCGCGCCCATATTGTCTGTACTGTTTGTCATCGCTCCACCATCCCCAGCTTTACTGAATATTCCCGGTACTGAATTACCCGATCCACTTTGCTGTAAAGCTGGTCCTCTTGCTGCTCAAAGGTAAAACCCTCACCCTCCAACATGCCAACCACAGCAATCAGATCATTGAGCTCCTGCTGGATACGCTCAGCATTGGTATAGGACTGACCAGGCTTCACCTCATCAAGGCCAAACTGCTGAGCCTTCAAGGCTATCTGAGCCACTTCCGCAGCCTCTTCTGCCAGCTTACCAAGCAGGAATTGAGCATTGGACATTGCCATTACCTTTCCTCCAGTCTGGATATCTCCAGGCCACCAAAGGCGGCGAATAGATCCTTGTAGAACCGGCCCAACTCCAGCGCCATGAGGGTAAAGTCCTGATCAAACTGCTCAGCCACGCTCTCTGCATCGTATTCATTGGCTTTCTCCAGGATCACGTCACTGAACTTCAGACTGCTGATGGCAAGGCTGTCATTGATCACGCAACTAAGGCGATCCTTCCAGGACACCCGCAACTTATTGGCCAGCTTCCCAGCCTTTAGATGCTCTTCGATTTCATGGGAGCCCAGATCCTGCCCCTTACAGCGCACGGTGTTGCCATCTTCCCTGGGGTTGAATAGCTCCACATCTGATTCCAGTTCAAAGCTTTCGGTACCGTGGCCCTGCTGCAGCCAACGGGTCATGATGTCGGCGGGCACCCCCACAGTGGACACCGGTACCACTGGGAGGCTTCCCAGTGTGTTACGCAGAAAGCCCAGTAATGTTTCGGCCTGCCCCTGGCTGCCGGCATTAATCACCAGCAGACGATCCACAGGGCTGATATAAGCGAACACCTTTTGCTTTTTGGGAAAGGCCTTTGGTAGCAGTTCGGCTGTAACATCATCCTTCAGCTGCAGGCGCTCTTTGCGGAACAGCTTGCGGCCCTCCTTGCCTTCAATTTCGTCTACTCGCTCCTGAAGGGCATCATTAACCACTGAGGCTGGCAGAATCTTCTCTTCCATCATCAGGCAAAGCAGGTGGTGGCCACTGGCTGTGTGGACCAGCTGGACACCGGTGCGGCCCAGAGGCGGTACCCAACCCATGGACTCCTTGCTATGTGCCCCACAGGGAGTGAAGGGGGATTCACCCAGCTTGCCTTCCAGTTCCTCTGGTGTGGCATCAAAGGAAGATGTAAACCGGTAAATTCTCAGGTTCTTGAACCACATAATTAAACTCCAAATTCTTCAAGCTTCTCAGCCTGCTTGTTAAGCCACTGGTACAGATCAGCAGCGTTACCTTCCTCCCGTACCACCTCATCAGGAAGACCGTTAATTCCTACCTTGCACAGGCTGGCACCGCCACTTTCAGCGATCACTACGCAATACTCATCATCTGGGCACTGCAGCACCTCTGGGGCGCACTCCGCTATGTGCTCCACATCAATATCCGTCATGAAGCCCTGGGAAACCGTACGGATGTAAAGCTCCGCCAGCAGGGCATCTGTGAATATCATCATTGATAAATCCGGGGAATTCCGGATCATGCTGTTAGCTGTCACCCAGTCCGCCAAGTCATAGGTGCCGAGCTTTTCCGTTTTCTGGTCACCCCAGTCGTTGCAAACACCCATCCGGTTAAAGTGCAGATTCACCAGCAAGCTCTGCAGCTCTTTGGCCTGTTCTAATTCCATGTCCTATCCCTCTTGTTGTTCTCGGCTTTCTTGACCGTATCTGTTTACTTTTACCAGCGCTCCCACCGTGCTGGCCGTTACACTGGCAATGGCCATTGCCTTTTTCTCCCTGGGTGCATCAGCGAAGCGAATGGCCTTTATCTGAGCCTCAGCAGCGGCGCATACCATTACGCTCTGCAGTGCTCGGAACGCCAGGTACTTGACAGCAAACCTTGTTCGCACCCATGGAATGGCCCTGCCGTTCGGGTCCCTGTACTTCCTCTTCACTCACACCCCCTCAGGTTTCTTTGATCCTGATACCGTGAACCCACAGCATCAGCTTTCGCTTAATGATGTATTCCGGCAGCGTCCTGGTGTGCTCGCTCTTCGAGTCTTCCACCACCAGGCGGCCCGCCGAATCCCTGTAAACAAAATCCGCTATGTACTTCACGGACCTTTCCAAACACCTGCCCTGCCCGTTCCTCTGTGTGGGTATCAGCTCGTAAGGTACCTGCTCCCTCAGTTCGCTGATCTCCCCTGCCCGCTGTAGCACCTTCAAATCGCTGGCCCGCTTGCTCTCTTTCTTGGAGTCATAGCCGCCTGTTTTGACGTTCCGGTGCTTTGAGGGCTTCTTTGGCCTTTTGAGCTTTCGTCTAACGGGAACGTAATTCAATTATCGATAGCTCCGAGGCCAAAGCAGATAGCTCGCTATTAAGCTGAACCTTTTCGTCAATCAGCTTGCTGCTGTATCCAGGCTTAGAAATCTTTTTGGCGCGGGCCCTCAACTGCTTTTCCCTCTCTGCCAGCTCGCCGAGCTTCTTTAGCGCAGCTTCGCTGAAGTCTCCGGCCTTCATGTGGTCGTTGAACTCCCGGTGAATCTCAATCATTTCCTCATAAGGATTCTCGTAAAGCAGATCATCAACCTTTGCAATACGCTTCTGAATGCGCCTGATAGATTCCCTGACCACCTTTTCCTTTGTGGTCAGGGTTATTGATTGCGAAGGCATCAGGCAGGCCCCTCTGTCTGTTGCTTTACTACCGGGTATTGGCTCCACTCCCTGCCATCAAGGATGCGGCCAGCAGCTTTTTTACCGATCCTCAGCGCTATCAGGTCGCCGCTGTGCTTATCTGGATCAGTCTGGAAGTTATCGCGGGCAGGGGTCCCATTGACTTTCATGATCTCGCCGTTATCGCACCGGGCGTAATGGCTTTCCCCCGGCACTTTCTCCCCAGGCAACCAATCACCCCACTGCTTGAAGAAAAACGGGGTGCGGGTTCCAGCACATTGAGATTGGAGGGAACGCACCCAAGATGGGTCCATTGGCCTGGCACCGGCCCCCGACTCACCACCCACCACAACCCAGTCAAGACCGGGGCTGCCGCATGTATCACCGAGCGAGTCATAAACAAACCCAGCTATGGCATTCAGCCAAGGCTGCCCCTCCCCGAATTGACAATCAGGATTTTGAAGATCAGCCAAGTCAATCGGGCCGAGCAACGGCTCAGCACTGATCCACCTGACCGCAGCTGGTGTCTGCAGAAGCAAAGGAATCCGCTCATTGGCAGTGGCCTGATCCTCCACAGACACCCCCAGCCAGACGTTTTCATACGGAAAGGCAGGGCCGCAGTTGTCATACCCACCCCGCTTTGCAGTAGCTGACTCCCAAGCAAGTTCCTCTATCGCCGGTATCCGGCGCGCTGCCCACTCAATGCCGTCATCAATGCCGTCGCACTCATATGGGTCATTCGCTTCCGCCCAACGGAAGAACTCCAGCATCCGTTCCGGTCGCTTGGTCAGAACCTGGTAGGTATGCCTGGTGGTCACACTCATGATGAAGAACACCGCAGCGATGTAGTCAAACGGTACAGCCGGGTGAAACAAGTCCGACATGCTGTTCACGAAGATCATCCGGGGCTTCACCCACCGCCAGGGCTCCAGCAGCTTCTCCGGTACCAGCTTGATCGCACCATTCCACTGCCCACCCTTGGCAATCAAACCCTCGTAAGGGTGCCCTTTGCCACTGAAGCGATTAGCAACAGTTTCGGCGTAACAGTTACGGCAGCCCTCACTCACACGAGAACACCCCCGGAGCGGGTTCCATGTTTCATCTGTCCATTCAATTGAGGAAGGCATCAGGCTGCACCCTCCATGAAATCAAGCTTTTTGGTTCTCGCGTGGGTGTAAGGCACAAAACCTGCCTCAATAAAAACCGCTTCAGGTGGCTTCGCCAACCATCCAGCAAGTGCAGTCAGATCCGCCTTTACTGCTTCCAGGTATCTGCTCCTGGAGAAATAATGCGGCCACTCCCTTTCTGGCACCTCATCCCAGCGGATCTTGCTGTCACCTTCACAGACGGGACACTCCCGCTCGTGGCCGCACTCACAGCATTCAGATTCACCAGTGCCATCACACTCATAGCAATCAACCAGATCATCCGGCTTCTTGGATTCTCTTTCCCTTTCCATCCACTCTTCGTAGCTTGCAACTTTCACTCTCTGCCCCTCGCAGTTAGTTGGTTTCGTTGGCCGCTGCCCGGTATTCCTTGGGCAGGAATTTTTCAATGCCGTTTGCCCGGCAGAAATGGATAAAGTACGCCGGCGGGATCTGGGCAAAGCTCTCAAAGGTGCCCAAGCGGTACTTGACCACTTCCTTGGCCCAGTCGAGCCGGTACCGGCACAGGAGGCGGGTCAGCTTCTCTTTGCCGCCAATCGCGTCATAACCCTTGTCGGTCTGAAGCCGGTGTTCACTCTTCAGCAACGGGATGGTCCCGTACTGGTTCTTGATACCGGTACCAGCACCTTCCGCCACCATCCTGATGTGAGCGGCTTCTATCGGATCGCCCGGGGTTCCCACGCGCTTACTGATCGCACTGGGCAGGCTTCGCACCCACTTGTTGTATTGATCGTCAGTGCCGATAGCCTTGAGTACATGCGGGTTTTGGAAAAATCCGGACTGAAACAGGATCCGGGATTTATCGCCGTACCGGCTGGGAGAACTTTCCTGCATGGCCACCATGGCCAGGTGCCGGCCTTCCGCGTAGCGCTGCGACTCACCAGGCAAAAACTCAACGACCACAGACAGCACCTTGCAGGTGGCGCTGAGATCGCGCTTTTTGATGATGTGCCCGGACACCACGTCACTCATGCCACAGCCCCTTCGCCGATCTTCTCAACCCAGTACAGGAAGTATTTTTTTCCTTCGGCTGGTTCGCCCTTCAGATCCCAGCCCTCAGACTTCAGTGACTTCCGGAGACGGCGGATCTCGGCGCTGATGGTTGCATCTGAGATAAACCGCTTGTGGTTCTGGGCAATGACTCTGTGGATCGAGTAAAGCGATACCGGCCCTTTGGCATCGAAAAGCACACGTCTGATCAGCTGTCGGTTAGATTGAGTTGCCATGGTTTACGCCTCGCTTGCTGCGGACTGGTCAGGCCCGGGCTTAAGGTTCTGTAAGACCTTCCGGTATTCGGCTGTGAATTTATTCAGCGCGTATTCCGGAGAGAGTGAATTCAGACTGTTGGCACCACCGCAGGCCTGGAGTGCTTTGCGGTTGGCTTCGTACTTGTCCCAGCGCTTTGCAAATGCCCGCTGCATGGCGTTGGCGGGGATGGACAGGCCCAGACGTTTAGCCAGTTCGTTAACGTCCACCGGGGCTGGCTTGCGATCAGGTTTGGTATTCAGGGCGCGAGTTGCATTGGCGGAGTTGGCCAGGCGTAGGGCGTCATAACGGGCACCCCTGAGTTTGTGAATCACGTTTCTCAGCAAGGTGTTTTCCCACTCGCCTTGGGTACGCTCAATGTCTGGCTTGGTGATCCAGTAGCTAAGAAATTCACCAAGCAGATCCGGGGTCACTTCTTCCCGGGTAAAACCTGACTTCTGGACCAAGGTGTAAAAAACGTCAGTGGGTTTCCAATCCTTATTCATCGGAAACGCCTTTTTAGTTGTTGTTGTTGAATATGTTGTTGTTGGGGTGACTGTGTGGCACCGGTCAGGTGACTGGCTGTCACCACCTGGTGACTGTGTGTCACCACCACTGGTGACTGTGTGGCACCGGTCAGGGTTTAACCGGTGACCACCTGTCACCACTACCGGTGACTGTGTGTCACCTGTGGATAAGTTTGGGGTTTCTTGGTTTGGCAATTTTCGCACTGGTGACTGTGTGTCACCGGTTGCGAATTCGCCATCACTAACGCTATCCTCACGGTCGAAATTGAGGACGTATTCACCCATGCGGCCATGGCGGGAAACCTTCTGCAGATAACCATCTTCCTCCAGGGCATCAATATCCCGCTTAACCTGGCGAGTTGAACAGCATGCAAAGTAGCTGATCCATTCCACGTTCACACCAGCGCACCGGCCAGTGGATGGATTGTGATGGAGCAACAAGGCGCGAAGCACCAGCTTCCTGGTAGGCTTCCCCGGGAACTGACGATCAGCCCAATCAAGAGCCTTCCAATCCTTGGTCACGACTGCACCCCCAACACCCCCAGTAACAGAACACAGAGCAGAACGGCCACAAAGGTGCGCAGCTTACTGGGGTTCTTCTCTACCCATTCATTGACGTGAAACAGCCAGTTAATTATCGATAACCCCAGATTCTTCATTGCCACTTTAAAAAAACGCTTCGCCATTGCCTTATAAGTTGGAGGTTCGTTTTTGTTATTCACTATGCGACTATCTCCTGGTCTCGCCTGCTGTTGCGTTGTGTGAGTATCCTGGCTTTCTCAAAGTCCACTTCAGAGCCAATGCCTACCATTCCGACGACTACCGCCATGGACACCTTAAAAATCCCCATAGCGATTGCCTTCACTACTGCACTGGCTGAGTTTGAGGCGCCAAGCTTTTGCTGAATGTTCTTTACGTGGGTATCAACGGTGGTTTCTTCCTTGTTGAGAATGGCTGCCATTTCCCTGCGCTTCTTGCCATCACCAAGCAACGGCAGGTAACCGCGCTCTGTTTTTGTGAGGATCTGTTCCTGGTCATCAACAACAAAAACGACTTCTTTGATATCCATTGGTAAGGTTCCTAATTTTCTGGGATTCGCTTTAGTGCTGGCTGGGGCACAATACCCGCATCACACAGCAACCCAGGAATATCGTTATGCAGACTTAGGAAGAACATTTCTGTCAGCCTTTAATTCGCCCTTGGAGACGATTTCAATGAAGCACTGCAACTTTGCGGGCAGCTGGTCAGGCCACTGGGATATGGCACCCTTAGTAAACCCCAGCGCCTTGGCTGCAGGAGTGACTCCTTGATAGTGCTCAATAACATCTGCTTTGGTCATGGTTTATTACCCTAAACTCAGTGAAACCAAGTTTAGTTACCTAAACCACAACAAGTCAAGGACTCTAAACAAATAACTGTTTAGAATGCTAAACATGGAATTCAAAGATTTTTTTGTCAGGCGCGTAGCCCAATTAAGAAAAAAGAAAACTCATGTTGTCCTGGCGGCAGGCGGAAGCAAGGGTTCTGCCACTCAATGGTCTGACGGCACCAGCAAGCCAAGCCGTCAGATATTGAGAGGGCTGGCAAGGGAGCTAGAGGTCAGCCATGAAATACTGAACCTTGCAATTGATGACAAAATAGACGAATCGTTTTTTCAGTCTGGAGAGGGTGCCTACGTTGCTGAAGGCTCTCCGGAGTACAGCACCCCCGCGGGGCCCGATAGCGGGTTCTACAAACTGACATGCTTGAATGACGACCTGGAAATAATGCTGCCCCCGCAGATCTCCCCTGCCGGCTCAGTTCTCTTTAGGTATGACTTTTCTGACTTCGATACAATATCCCCGGGCGATTATCTGGTAATTGATACCACCCAGAACAAACCCGTCTACCCTTACCTGTACCTGTTCAAAGATGCCGAGGGCGAATACACCCTGCTACACTATCGGAGGAAGCCCATCGGCGGTAAGTGGGTATACTTTCTTGGCACCGATAAGGAAAAGGACCAGGAAGAGCTGGGAATGACACAGGAGGAAGCCACCGAACTACTGGTAAATATGGAGTGCGTAGGACGCCCCATCAGGAAACTATCAAAAGATTTATAGCTTTTGCGCGCAGGGCCCGTGCTGACAACACGGTCAATAGAGAGGCAGGGAAGCCTCTCGCCTTTTGTGCGTGACCCTCGTTTCGTTATGTCGGGAGTCGCGCCCTATACAATACCTGCCTTGCGTGGGGAAATGGCGCGGGAGCGGTTGACGCTCTTGTCAGCTCCCGACACCTCCCCGCCCGCCTATCTTATCCGCGCCACTGGCGACCGGACTATGACCATCCACTGCTCTTTAAAGCACAGTTCGTTGTGCCACACCAGGCACCCGTCACTTAACTCCTGAGACTCCCAACGGGTAATGCCGCCCCCTGCCCCGCGAGTGAGCAAGGCCTCATGATACGATTCATCCATTAGCGGATTTCCCGTGTTGCTGTAAACGCACTCCCCATGCAGAAAGATATAAGCCTCAAAACGCACCCCCAGGGCGCCTCTGAATTTGGCCAGGTCGGTGTAGTATTCGTGCTTTCTGACCAGATCTAGGCGATTCCTAGCCACCCCTGCCGGCGGCAGGCCGGTGACACTCTTGTATTCAAAGTCAAGACAGCCAACATTCAGAACCAGATCATGGAACCCATCAATGTCGATGTACACCATCTCTTCATAGAACCGAACAACCTTGCTCCCGAGGCAAATATCTATACCCCACTCCTGAGTCTTGCCCTTGTTAGCCTTTGCGGACAGCGCTGCCTGATGAGCTTTGGCGCCGATATTGCTGCCCCGCAATACCTCTAAATAATTTGCCCCCTTCAACTCTGTCGCCCGCAGAGTACCCAAGTCCTCATTCACATCTTCAACATTCAGATCTTTATCCATAACCAATAGAAAGAATGGAGACAGCACCGATTCCTTGGCATTACTTCTTATTGAGGGTTCCCCCATGATCTACTCCTGTATTTTATTTGGTGTTGAGCTTTTTGTCAGAGCGCCAAAAACTAGACCAAAAGGCATGGGTGCCGCAAGGTCAACAAACAACCTACACCTAGTCTGTTTTGTTGTTTTATTGTTCTTTTTGTCTATTATGTGATCTAGTTTCACTTTTAGCGTGAACTTAATAACACATTGATTTAAGCGTATTAATTTTAAGCAAGAAGTAATCTAAGACATGACAAAGATATCTCAACCTCGCCGAAGGAATGAGCGATGGCAGTGGTTGCGATGGAAAGCTGGCCTAACGCAAAGCATGGTGCGCCAACACCTGAGGGTGATGGGCTGCAAGGTTGGCGCTAACGCCATATCGATTCTTGAATCAAAGAACCAAACATCACTTGATCATGAAGCAATTGCATGCCTTTCGTACATCTACAACCATGACGGCAACCCAGCAAATATCAATTGGATTCTCAACGGTTTAGACGATCCGTTCCTACGATTCTAAGGCTATGCCCAGGATATGAATTGCTTTGTGAGCATCTTGTACCAGGGCATACCCTTGCTTCTCTGCAGGCCGTTTACATGGTTCACCTCATCCTGACAAAACGAGACTAGCGCCCTTTTTATTGGTGGCTCCTGCGCCTCAATTCTGCAGATGTCTTCAAGCCACCCCTTTTCACACCCCACCCCCCTGAAGATTCGAGACTCCAACTCAAGGTATTTGCATCGAAGGTCACCGTGAAGCCTGGCCTGGTCGTTTGCGTACCCTGCCAGCCCAGCGGAAATCAAAACCACGAGAACCGAGGTTAGGATCTCTTCAGGCCGTCCCCCTGAAACCTCAACACCCGCAGCGCAAAAAGACAGGGACACTATCAGCAGGGCAAAGTAGATTGCCCCCACCACTGCGCTAAACCTGCTGTAAAACCCCTGCCTGTACATATGGTACCTGATTCCTACCTGCACATTGTAGTGGGCGTCTGACAGTTCAATTTCTCTTCCTGCAGTCATGCCTTTCACCTCTCACATATTGATCCAACCCGGGCATCATAACACCTGACCGCAAAAAAGTTTATTTTTCTAAACTTTTCCTCTTGAACTAAAAGTTTAGTTTGCTAAACTCCATATCAATAAAGACAACATACCGGGAGAGCTGAGCTTGTTGGGGTGGCACCCAACCAAGCAGAAACCAACGCCACCGTAACCCCTACCCCGCTCTGGGTGTGGTCGCTGAAAGGGGGTTAGAGAGCTGAGCAGCACTGATGATAAACCTGCAGCCGGAGTGGTACCGGTACCAACTGCAGGATCGGGGGAAGCCATCCCCACCGCAAAGCTCTCCCGGGTCTCCCGGTATGTTGTTTTGACCGCCTATAACGCATGGGGTAACTGCAATGGATGAATACCAGAAAGAAACCCAGGAACTCATTGAGAAGCTGGAAGCGTACCGTAAAAAGTATGAAGCAGGGTATGACTCCAGCTACTACGCCGACCGGCTTATTGATGAACTCAAATCAGATCTGGAGAAAGAACTGTGTCCGGTGGAGTGAATGAAGCCGTAAGGAAGGCCTGTGAGGTTATCGCCAACCACAGACAGAACCACAAAGGGCCGCTCGTCCTTTATGACAATGATCTCAGTGAACTTAACGGTATCTATCATGTTGCAGTTTACATGAATCCAGAAACCGAAGCCTACGTCAGCAAACAAACGGATAAGGCGATTGCCCGCAAAGCTGCGGCTATGGAGGCCGAAATATCATGAGCGAGTATCACGCCGGTACCGGTGACATTAAGCATCTTTGCAGGCATGAGACCGTGACACCCCCAAGCACTGATGATGACTGGTACATACCTCCAGTGGGTGAGAAAGGCAGTGTTCATTTGTTCGGGGCTATTACCGCTATGTTGACTTTCGAATCGATATTCGATGCCGCCTGTAAATGGCTGGGGATATGAGCATGGCAGCAGCAACGATTGAACTGAATGACCGGATAAGACACCTACGCTATGCCTATGCCAAGCAGGTGCCAGAGTTTGCCCAGGTGGTCTGGGAACGTTGGCTGAAGAGCCTGTACCGGGAAGTGGCGCGGGAAGGCCGGCGGCTGGCAATGGACAAACAGTACCAAAACAACTACAGGGGGCAGATATGACGACCACCACTATATGGACGTGCGACAACCACCACTGCGGCAAGAAAGTAGAAGGCAGAGAGCCGAAATGGTTAACGCTTGGCAGTGAGGATGGAAACTCTCTCAGGATCCGAAACCCGATTGGTAAGCACGGTCTTAGAGAAACTAACTCCCATGGTGATATGCATTTCTGCTCATCAACGTGCTTGATAAAAGCCTTTTTTGGACAGCACGTTGCCGCGCTTGAGCGCGAAATACTGGTGAAGCACGAACGCCTGTTCAGGGCCACAGCTACGCACCTGGATAACAATAACAGCGCGTTACGAGCATCCCACGCTGCAGTAGCTGGAGACTGGTGCACTGACGAAGACAGCGTGCGGGCTCGGGAAGAGTACGAAGAAGTGGAGAGGCTAATTGCCGCGCTTGGAGCCCTGGTGCCGCCGACTCAGGATAGTCAGACATGAAAGCGATTGATCTATTTGCCGGCTTCGGCGGTTTCAGCACCGGCGCAAAGCTGGCCGGTGTACAGGTGGTATGGGCCGCCAATCACTGGCCCGATGCTGTGCGATGGCATGAGGCCAATCACCCGGGAGCGATCCACGTATGCCAGGATCTGCACCAGGCCAACTGGGCAGAAGTACCGGCGCATGACCTGCTGCTGGCCTCCCCCTGCTGCCAGGGGCATTCAAAGGCCCGCGGCAAGAGCAACGGAAACCCAGAGCATGATGCAAGCAGATCAACCGCCTGGGCTGTTGTGTCTGCTGCTGAGTATCACCGGCCTGATGCCGCTCTTATTGAGAACGTTCCCGAGTTCCTGCAGTGGACTCTATACCCGGCATGGGAAAAGGCAATGAATGATCTGGGATACCAGCTCTCACCGCATGTGGTTGACTGCGCTGATTTGGGCGTACCACAGAACAGGATCAGGCTTTTCATTGTCGCCACCAAATCCCGCACCCCCATAGCGCTGAATCTTCCAACAGAGAATCACCGGTCTGCTGCATCGTTTATTGATATGGACGCTGGCCGATGGTCGCCCATCGAAAAACCCGGGAGAGCCGAAGCAACGCTGGAGCGCGTAAAAAATGGCAGGAAGGCCTTTGGTGGCCGGTTTGTTTTCAGCTACTACGGCAACACTAAATCTGGCAGATCCCTGCACCGCCCCATTGGAACGATCACTACCCGTGACCGCTGGGCAATCGTTGACGGTGACAGAATGCGCATGCTCACTGCTGATGAGAATTTAGCGGCTATGTCCTTTCCAGCGGATATACAGCGACCAAAAGAGCACAGGCTCACCATTCACCTGGCTGGTAATGCCGTACCACCAGTGGCAGCACAGAAGCTGATACAGGCTATCAAGGAGGCAGCATGAGCGGTAACGATGGATTTGGCGGGATGTGTATAGCAATCGCGCTTCTGGCGATCTTCTTCCACGGAGACCCTGCCCTGATAGATGCGATCATCCACTACCTATACAGCCATGCGAAACCATAGGGGGAAAGCATGATCGCAGTGGTTGACCACAAAGCAAAGGCAGTCTGGGGGCTGGGTGATACCCGGGAAGCTGCCATGGTGGACGCCAGGCACCAGATAGCAGGCAAGCCCACACCACCACTACAAGGGCAATTGGAGTACTGCAGTATCAAACCAGACGCACCCTTTCACCTGGACGGGGAAACCCTTTACGAATACTGCCTGGTTGAACCAGTGGCAGACGATGAACAGATGAGTCTTTTCTGACAGCAAGCAGGAGGCAGCATGGTAGTCACAAAGAAAGTAATTGATGTTTACAAGGTCCGGGAAGAGCAAGGGATTTTTGGCTGGGCAGATATAGCAATTGATGCAGGCTGGATTAAGTCAGGCCATGGCGAACAAAACTGTTTCCGAGTTTCAATATCCAGCGACTACGGGAACTGGGCTTTTTTCTGGAGCCACCCAGGAAAGTGCTGGAGATCATTCCTCATGAAAATAAGTATCGATTACGCTGCAAGCAAATTCGGTGCAAATGGATGGTTTGATTCCGACGGCACAGAACGCTGGTTGAAGCGGGACATCTCAGAAGCCCGGCGTCAGGGCTCAATCACTGCGGAGCAAGCCAGAGAAGCCTGGGAGGCGATCGAGGGCGTCATAATGGAAAGCGGCGATCATCCGGACCTTATATGTGAACGGTTGATAAATTCAGACTGGATCAAGGCATGGGGCGGCGACTGGCTGGATCGGCTGAATATGAATTATGGCATATGCCCAAGATTCAGAGCGTTCTGGGATGGCCCATGGAAGGAGTTTATTCAGGTCATAGAAAAAGAACGGCAGCAGGTGGCGGCATGACACCCCCAACTATTTCACAAATGATGTTTGGTGTTGCCCTGGTTATAGCGCTGGTGGGTCTGGGCTTGATCGTATGGGCACCAGGGTGCTGGGCGTGGCTTGGTGGGTACCTGTTATTTTGTGCTGCCATGGGTGCAGTGATTGCTTGGAAGCTCAGGTGACTTATGGAATGGCTGATTCTTATTGGCGTTGTCGTTTTTATATTGCTGTTTGCCTGTGGAGCACACTTCATCTGGTGGACACTTGAATCATTTTTTCGGAACAGGTGGTGAATAGCATGGGCGAGCGTTATGAAGGCCAGATGCATATGATAGCAACCGATGATGGTGAGCGGTACGTGCCAGGGTTAACCCTCTCTGAATGTCCTGGGCTTGCTGTAACCGCGCACGGCTTCGGCAGATTCGCAATCACGCACTTGGCTACAGGTAGACGGGTCTGCAGCGGCACTTATGAGCGCTGCGACAACGCCATTCTGGATATGTGCAGGCTGGCTCTAATTGCAAAGTCTTATGGCTTCAGCTGGGATGAAAAGGCAGCCAAAGAGCGGGTAAAAGCATGCAGCAAAGAACCGGTGCCGTTCGATGGCGCCACGGTTAAAGACGCTAGCGGAGAGCGCCCTGTATCCATTGAATACTGGATTTTTAATCTGAGAGGCGCTCTCCCTGGGGCCTCTATTGACACCCCTCTATGGGAAGAGGATCCGCCTCAAGATCAAGCCGAACGACTATTAGAACTGCTGGCTAGCAGTAGCGACGGCAAGCGAACCGAAAAGGGGGATGGGCAATGAAAACCGTATTCTTGCTGATGGCGGAGTTCAACGAAGCGGATATCCCGCTGGAGAAAGTGGCCGAAAAATACTTGGCCATGAAGCCGGAGCAGGCAGCAAGGAAGGCCAAGCTTCACCAGCTACCATTCCCCACTTTCCGCGCCGGATCTCAAAAAGCACCGTTTCTAGTGAACGTTGCTGATCTCGCCAAATTCATTGATGACAGCAGGGCAGCGGCTGAGCGTGAATGGAAACTGATGAACAGCTAGTTAAGCACTATCTCTTTCCATTCCCAATCTTTCCACCGGTCCCGGGGTTCCATTTCTATGATGTCCTCGTATCGCTTAAGCGAACTCCACGACCGGTGCCCGCTTACCTTTGCAACCTTTGGTATATCCCAGGCCTCGCCGTTGTAGCCGTTCTTCTCAAACAGCCAGCTGATGCACTCATGCCGCAGGTCATGGAGCCTTAGGCTTTCCTCCTGGCCAATGTAGTGGCCGGCGGCATCCCTGAGTCTGGCAAACAGGGTTTTCATGCTTCGTTCATTGTAGGGGAAGATGCGAGGCTCTGAAGGGTGTTTGGGCATTACCCGGATGACCTGGAACGCTTCATAAGGAATATACACCTCAACGTCATTGCCGATCTTCTGGCCTGGGTGCTTCATGTCCCGGACAACAATAGTCTGGCGGTCCTCATTCAGATCAGCCCACTCAATCCGGCAGGTCTCCGCAATACGGCGGGATGAGAACATCTGAAACACTATCAGGCGGTCCAGCATGGCAAAGTCGTTGTTTTGGTGCCGAGGGCTCAACCGGCGTTCATGGGCAAGCCTGACTATATCCGTGATCTCAACCTCAGTGGGGCGCCTTTCCCTTTCGCTGGATCTCCGGAGCACGTTGAATTTTTTTAACACCTGCTGGGCCTCATTGGCGATATTGATATCAACCGGCACCCCCAGCACCGGCCCGGCGCACTTAATCACCTCACTGATATAAATCCAGTCCTGTGTCACTGTCTGGGGCTTCACGCCGTCCTTTTCCATACGGTCCAGGCAATGGGTTACTATGTCCACAGCCTGCAGATCCTGGCAATCAATATCGGCTATGGGGCGACTCTTGACCATGGCCAGGCTGTAATCCTTTGTCCGCTGCCAGGGGTTAAGTGGTTTCACTATTGCGATATACATATCAATCAGCTCACCAAAGGTGACCTTGGCACCCTTGGACCTGATCGCCCGGCGCAGCACTGCATCATCTTCCAGTTCTAGTTCCCGCTTCTTGCTCCAGGTTTCGGCCAGCTTCTTTTTTGCGAATGTCCGGGAGTCCCTGAAAACTATTTTCCCTTTCCGTTTGATCCTGACCTCGGCCCTGTACCGGGTCTCACCTTGAGCGTTTTTGCGGGGGCGTATCGTTGCCATGTATAATCCTGATTCTCCGGTGCGCCATGAGCACCTAAAAGCGGTGCGCCAAGCCTATTTTCTCGCAATCGTGGCGCACTTTATGGCGCACCACTTATTGAATAATCCCCAAAAATACCACAAAATGACCGAGAATCAGAAGCAAGAAAACACCACGAAAACAGGCACACCCCCAGGAATGGCGCGGAATGCACCGGATCGCCGCTTTACAGTGGCCCCGATGCTCGACTGGACCAACCGCCACTGCCGCCATTTCCACCGGTTGATCACCCGCCATGCGGTGCTTTACACGGAAATGGTCACCACCGGTGCCATTATCCACGGCGAAACCGACCGCTTTCTGCGGTTTGATCCGTCCGAGCACCCGGTGGCACTGCAGCTGGGGGGCAGTAACCCCGCCGATCTGGCCCAATGCGCCCGTATCGCCGAAGACTACGGCTACGACGAGGTGAACCTGAATATCGGTTGCCCCTCCGACCGGGTGCAGTCCGGCAGTTTTGGCGCCTGTCTGATGGCTGAGCCGGACCTGGTGGCCGAGTGCTGCGCGGCCATGCTGGAAACCTGCAATATCCCGGTAACGGTAAAATGCCGTATCGGTATTGATGATCAGGATGAATATTTGGACTTACAGAATTTCGTTTCCAGGGTTTCCGCTGCGGGTATCAAAACCTTTATTATCCATGCCCGCAAAGCCTGGTTGCAGGGCCTGAGCCCCAAGGAAAACCGCGATATTCCCCCATTGAATTACGAGCGGGTGTATCAGTTGAAGGCGGATTTCCCGGACCTTGAAATTATCATTAACGGCGGCATTACGACACTGGAAGAAGCGCAACAGCATCTGCAAAAGGTGGACGGCGTGATGATGGGGCGGGAAGCCTACCAGAACCCGTATATACTGAGTCAGGTAGACAGGCTTTTTTACGGGGACGACACCCCTCCCCCAAGCCGGGATGAAGTCATTACCCGCCTGATTCCCTATATTGATCAGGTAATCGCGGACGGCGGCAAACTCAGTTATGTTACCCGTCATATCCTTGGGCTTTACCAAAAAATGCCGGGGGCCCGAAAATGGCGGCGCGTGCTGAGCGAGAACGCTCACAAACCGGATGCCACCACGGAACTGTTAACCATGGCAAGGGAGCTTGTCGAATTCCCGTCACAGTCAAATGCTAATGTGGCGGGTTAAATTACACGGAGTCGAATTCAATGAGTCACAAACTGGATCAACTGAAAACCATGACCACGGTGGTGGCGGACACCGGCGATATAGAAGCGATTCGCCAGTTTCAGCCCCAGGATGCCACCACCAATCCGTCGCTATTGCTGAAAGCCGCGCAGCTTGAAGAATACAAACCGCTGCTGCAAAAAGCTGTGGAACAGGCCAGGCAGTTCAGCTCGGCTGCTGCTCACAATGAAAATCGCAGCACTATCGCCGCCGATATTTTATCGGTTCTGATCGGTAAAGAAATATTGTCCATTGTGCCCGGTTATGTGTCTACCGAAGTGAACGCCAGACTGTCGTTCGATACTCAGGGCACTATCAACAAAGCCCGCCGCATTATTCAGCTGTATGAAGACCTGGGCATTGGCCGCGAACGTGTGCTGATCAAGATCGCCTCCACCTGGGAAGGCATTAAAGCAGCCGAGGTGCTGGAACAGGAAGGCATTCACTGCAATCTGACCCTGCTGTTTTCCTTCACACAGGCCGTTGCCTGCGCGGAAGCCGGTGTTACCCTGATATCACCTTTTGTAGGGCGCATTCTTGACTGGTACAAGGCCAACACCGATAAAAAAGACTACACCGCCCAGGAAGACCCCGGCGTTGTTTCCGTAACGCGGATTTACCAGTACTACAAACAGTTCGGTTACAACACCATCATTATGGGCGCCAGCTTCCGCAATACCGGCGAAATCGAACAGCTGGCAGGTTGCGACCGGCTCACCATCAGCCCTGCCCTGATGGAGGAACTGAGCACAGACAACGGTAATCTGGAAGCGGTGCTTGCCCCTGTAATCAACTGGGAACCACACCCGAAGGTGACGGTCAAAGAAACAGATTTTCGCTGGCAAATGAATGAAGATGCCATGGCCACTGAAAAACTGGCGGAAGGCATTCGCAAGTTTGCCGAAGACCAATCCAAACTGGAGCAACAACTGGATCAATTGTTCTGATGCTGAAAAAACTCAAAGCCTTTTTCGACGAAACCCTGTCAACCGACGGACAGGAAGAGCAGCCGCTGGAAAAGCGGCTGCAACTGGCCACCGCTGCATTGCTGATAGAGATGGTGAATGCAGACTATGAAATTCTTGAAATCGAGAAAGCCCAACTGGTGCAGTCATTAAAGGCCGGGTACTCCCTGACGGAGGAAGAAATTCAGGAGCTGATTGCGTTAAGCGAAGAGAAACACGGCGAAAACCATTCCCTGTATCCATTCACCCGCCTGATCAACGATCATTACAGCGAGCAACAAAAACGGGAAGTCATTCGCCTGATGTGGCAGGTGGCACTGGCGGATGGCCATATCGATAAACATGAGATGCATCTGATGCGCAAGATCTCAGATCTGTTGTATGTAGACCGGCCCGTGGTGATGGAAATCAAAAACCAGGAATTAAAAAAGCAGCAGAGCTGAAGCAGCTAGAGGCCGGGGCCTGTTCACATTAATTGAGCCGCTGGTGGCGGTTATATACATCGTTGCTATTGCTGTTATTACTGTTGCTGCCACCCACCTTCTGCTCTTCCAGCGTTGCCACCACTTCCTTGAAGGTTTCCTTGTTCTTGTCATTCATGCTCATTAACACTTTATGAGCTTCCAGCACTTTGCGGGTTGCTTCGGCCTCGGTGCAGTCGCGGGTAGGCAGGTCCGCCAGGGTGGAATTCAGAATGGATTCTTCGTGGATAATATTGAATACCGCATCAAAACCCATGGAATCGAGTATGCGGTTAATATCAGGATTGGTGGAAATAATAACGGGACGGATATCGGAGGTTTTGCGGAAGAAGACGGCGATCTTGGCGAGCAAGCCCAGCGCCGTACTGTCGATGATAGTCGTTTCACTAAGATCGATCACCACCGCTTTCATATCGGGGTCGTTAAAAATACCCTCGATGAATTCATCCAGGGTTCCGCAACAGGTGACACGAATATCGCCAATCAGCTTTAATACGTAAGTACCTTGATGCACTGCGTACAGCACTCGACTTGCAGTGGACTTCGCCATTTCCAGTGAAACACCTTTTATCAGTAGTTCGCTGTTTGCTATTCAGCTTCCTTGCTATTGGAACCCTCGGGACACGGTCAGCACGGCAATATCGTCCGGTGCCGCTTCCACGCCCTCTATGTCCAAGTACTCGGATATATTCTGTATATTATGAGTGCCTTTTTTGACCATTTCCATCAAAAAAGCCTCCTTCTCGGCCACCGATGGTAACTCGATAAGCTCCAGGACGCCATCAGAAAACATTATCAGCTTAAATGTTTCCCCTATGGGAACGGTAATTTCCTCATAGGTAATCCCTTCGAATAAACCTACCGGCAGGCCACTGCCCTTCAGCTGCAGATATTCACCGTTCCCAATCAATATTGGCGGAGGAAAATGCGCCGCAGAACAGTAGGTTATCTGGTTTTGCTCGGTATCTATCACGGCACAGAATACCGCCAGATGCTTGCCCAGCCCGAGTGGAATCAATTCTTCGTTGGCAATACTGAGTATTTCAGCCGGGGTTAACTCCGGCAACTCATGCTCCCTGTAATGCTGACGCAGCCGATTTGCCATGGTTTTCAGCAATATCGTAATAAACGCGGAAGAAGCCCCGTGACCGGACACATCGGCCAGATAAAAGCCAACCCGGGTCTCTGATACGCGGAAATAGTCAATAAAATCACCGCTGAGATAGAGCGAAGGCAGAATGGTGTAATCCAGCGTCAGGCCACCACTGAATTTATGATGAAAGGGCGGCAGCAGCTTGAGTTGCACCGCGCGGCCCGCTTCCTGATCTTCTCTCAGCAGCCGTAAACTTTCTTTCAGTTCGCGGTTTCTGATTTCAAGCTCGTCACGGTATTTGCGGTTGTCGAATTTCAGCTGGTAGTCGGAAAGCCCCCGCTCCACCGCATGGGTCAACACGGTCTGGTCCAGGGGCTTCATAATAAAATCCACGGCACCCAGGCGTAAAGCAGCGACCGCATCTTCCATTTCACCTTCTTCGGAAATCAGGATGACCTGAGTATCGGGACAGGATTCGGTTATGGATTCAAGAATATCGAAACCCGATGCGCCATCCAGCCGGGCTTCGCAGATAACCACCTCATGATGGCGTTCGCGCCAGTCCGCCAATGCCTCAGCGGGGCTTTCGTGGCAGGTCACATCTATCGTCCCGGTTTGTGCCAGCCAACCTGTTACCTGATCACATACGTCCTGCTGATCGATTAAAAGGACTTTGCTCTTGGGGCTGGCAGACTTGTCCATTAATGCGGATTACCTGATACCGTGAAGTAAAATTGCGAACACCGGATAGTTGCATCTGGTCAGATTGAACTCAAAAAGTAGCGCTTAACTGACTGTCTTTCAAGCCAAATTCGGAACGTCCGCACCTTAATATTGACATTACGAGAGAAAACACAATTTAAATAGCCATATTCCGAATGTTTGTTATACTCATTTGTGACTGCTTGTTTTAGCTATAATACTGTGCAAAAGCACTATAAAAAGCACGATGACTAGCCTATAAATAGAATAAAAAGCTGACTTATCAATAAGTTAGCAACTCAAGGCGAGGAAGGCGAGAGGACTCATGATTTTGACTGAGCGCAATTACGAAGAAAAACGTAATTTTATCCGCATGAAAGTAGACACCACGGTGTCTTTCCAGCGTGCTGATAATAAAGAACGATACGAAGGCAGATGCCGCAACCTTAGCGGTGCCGGTATGTTGCTTGAAACGGATAAAAAACTGCAGATCGGCGATCGCCTGCGGGTCACAGTACCCTCAGAAGGCCCGGATTTCTCGCCACTGGACGCTTCCGTGGAAGTGGTTCGCGTGGATCACATACCGAACCTGCACAAGTTTCTGATCGGTGTTGTGATTCGCAAAATGGGCGATTTCTGATACCCCCACACCTGCTCTGATCCTTATTAAAAAAGCCGGCAACTGGCTTGATGCCGGCTTTTTCACGTCAGCAAACGCTGTTATTCGTCAAAAAGAAACTCGTCTTCAAACCCGTCATTGGCAAAGGGATCATCCGTTTCGCCGTCTCTCACCTTGAATTCCCGATTCTGCAAAAAGGCGTCCCGGATAAAGGTGTAGCGGTCACCGGCGATAATGCTTTCCTTATCGAGCAGATCCGCCCGGGTGCTGATCACATCCAGCGCATACAGTGAATATCGGGTTCTGTCGTGATCCACTTCCTCTTTAACAGACACATAGGAGGTAGGAATTCTGGCCAGGCCATCACGCACAGTACTGGGCCCCATTAAAGGCAGTACCAGGTAAGGACCACTTTCCACACCCCAGGCACCCAGCGTTTGCCCCAGGTCTTCGTCATGCTTATCCAGGCCAATCCTCGACCCGATATCAATAAAGCCAAACAGGCCTACTGTGGTGTTAACCAACAGGCGCAGGCTGTCGCTGCCCGCATCTTTGGGTTTGCCCTGCAGCAGGTTATTCAGAATGTTCCAGGGTTCATTGAGGTTATCAAAAAAGTTACTGACGCCCTCTTCCGCAAAATCCGGAGTAACGTACTGGTAGCCCTTGGACACAGGCTTCAGAAAATAACGATCCAGATAATCGTTAAAGGTGAAAGTAACGCGATTGATCGACTCCAGCGGATCGTTTTCGCTTTCCGCGCTGGCCATGTTGCCGCTCAGAAGGAGCGCAACAACCACAATCAATTTCGATGAAAGATTCAAGGGAGCCCCCATAAGATCGTGAAAGTGGAGGGATTATAGAAAACTTTGCTTCCCCGTAACAGCACCCTTCAAGCCATTCGCCGGTCAGTCCGCACCGGTTTTGCTGCGAAAATGCTTCCAGATCCAGTAATCCACACTGACATAACGACCTGCTCCGGTAAAAAACAGCACCAGAAACATGATGAAATAGGTCATGGAAAACTCTATTCCATTGTTAAGAATCACCAACCCACCCTTGCCGGTTAACCAGTTATAGTTACCGTGTTCACGCAGAATGTCTTTGGCGCGGTCAAGCCGCTTGCCGACTTCACGGCTGTTTTCCAGGCTTTCCTGCGCCCCGGGAAAGCCCACTTTGGCCAGAATATTAGCCATACTGGTATCCGGGTTACCGGGCGCAATGGCAAACCAGCCATTTTCCCAATGGGCTGTGCCGGCAGCCACTATCATGGTGGCCATTAGCGGAGCGGCGAACCAGCGCAAAGCGACACCGAATAACAGCGCAAAGCCCCCCAGTATTTCGGTGGCCGTCGCCATAAAGGCCATAAAATAGGGAAAGGGTAAACCCAGGCCCCACTCCTCGTTACCAAACCAGTTAACCACGTCCTCAAAACCGTGTAACTTGTGAAATCCTGCCGCCAGCATGATGGGTGCAAGATACAACCGCAAAGCCAGGGGCCCTAAAAAATCAATCGCTCTGGTTTTATCCAGCAGGTTCTGCAGCTGATTGGCAAACTGAATCAGGGGAGCCACGTTATTCTCCTAAAAAAACACACAACGGAAGGCAGGCAAGTGTCTGCCGGTAAGGGTTGGTCTGGTTAACTCACCGGCTTTAAGGCGGTGCCCAGGATAATTTCTTTTTCCAGCAAATGATTCAGAGCCTGGCGGGCGCCGTCATATACCACTTGCGGATTGGGGTGCTGTAACTCTTCAATCAACTGCGTTACAGCCTCTTCCCCGCGGCACATATCCCGCTCCTGTAGAATGGAAAGCAGCCTTGCGGTAACCGCGTTGATCTCCATAAACTTCACCTGATCCTGGCGATTGCGATACACCAGCAGAAACACAGGGATTGGCAATGGTTCCTCGGGGATAAATTCCGGACTTATCTGGTGCACCGGATACTGGTACTGCAACACCCAAACCAGTGGTGAAACCAGCGGGTGGCCACTTAACAGATCTCCCTGGGCGTTATAGCCGGTGGTGGGAATTTCTGCCTGATCAATATCCAGTGCCAGTTCCACCCATTCGTAATGGGTCAGCTCCAGCATAAAAGGAAAATCAGTTTCCGCAGCTTCACGCTCGCTGTCCAGATACTGCAAAAACTCCTGGGCAATTTCCACAAAGTAAGGGCTGTGGCATTGGTGGCGATGCATAAAATCACGCACCATGGCATGCCATTGCTCATCTTCGGTTATCTTGCGCAATACAGGAAACCCGTTGGCAATAAAGCCTTCGATATTTTTGTAAAAAAGCTCCCGGTATATGCCCATACGACGATCTTCAATTTCTGCAGGGGCAGCGTTTAATTCCGGGTGGCGAATATGGGCGGCAAACCGCTGCTGGGATTCCTGAAACTTCATCAGCTCACCTCGTGGGTCTTTTGCTGAGCGCTAGCCTGTTGATAACCGGATTCAGCAGAAGCCCGGCACTGCTGCTGCAATTTACGAATTTTCCCGGTTTCCTCCAGCAGAGTTTCCAGCGAGGGAATATTAAAATCCCGTTCCAGCAAGGTGGGTAGCACACCGAATTCCTGATACGCAGATTCCAGCAACTGCCAGACGGGCTCAATCACATCGGCCCCGTGGGTATCGACAATCAGGTCTTCCGCTTCATTGTAATGGCCGGCCACATGCACATAGGCAATGCGTTCGCCGGGCAGGCTTTTCAAAAACTGCATGGGATCATAGCGGTGATTGACACTGTTCACGTAGATATTGTTAACATCCAGCAGCAGGCCGCAATCGGCTTCTTCCAGCACCGCTTTCAGAAATTCAAGTTCTGTCATTTCTTTGGGTTCAGGAGCGGCATAATAGGACACATTTTCCATGGCGATCTGCCGTTCAAGAATGTCCTGAACCTGTTGAATTCGTTTGGCAACGTAAGTGACTGCTTCAGCAGTAAAAGGAATGGGCATCAGGTCGTAAAGATGGCCATGATCACTGCAGTAACTCAAGTGTTCCGTATAGATATCAATATTAAACTCATCCATGAAACCTTTAATGGATTTTACCAGCTCCACATCCAGTGGCGTTGGCCCGCCGATAGAAAGCGACAGGCCATGCAATACAAAACGATAAGCATCGGCAATTTCACGGAACCTTCTGCCATAGCGACCACCCAAACCAATCCAGTTTTCGGGTGCGACTTCCAGAAAATCGATGGTGGCTGGCCTGGCAGATAAAAACGGGCTCATCAGAGCCCGTCTCATTCCCAGGCCAGTGCCTTCAAGTTGCATATCCTGAAGTTGTTGCATGGCCTTGTCTTCCTTTAATCAGAGGTTAGCTACCGCACTTGCCTTCGCCGCACTTACCTTCTTTATCGCCTTTACCTTCTCCGCATTTTCCTTCGCCACATTTACCTTCTTTATCGCCTTTACCTTCACCACACTTGCCTTCACCACATTTACCTTCCTTGTGACCTTTACCTTCACCGCACTTGCCTTCGCCACATTTACCTTCCTTGTGACCTTTGCCTTCGCCGCATTTGCCTTCACCACACTTACCTTCGGCCAATTGCATAAAGCCGCTGGAAAGATCATTGGTGGCAAAAGGGTTTTCCGCAGCGTTTACCGGTGCAACAGAAAGTGCAGAAGCAACAACAGCAGCGCCAACACCGGCTGCAAGGGGTTTTAGTGAAGCTAGTTTAGCCATGGTCCTGTCTCCTCAGACAAATCATCAGTTTTCGTTTATTGTTAGTAGGCTGGAGTCAATTAAGGTCCTTCACTCCGCAACTGCAGGGTATGACATTCCGGATTGAATGAAAGTTTCAGCGGCCCGGGAAGTTTTTTGTTTTTTATTCAGATTTGTCCAGCTTACACGGTCGGCATAAGGCCCGACACGTTACCTCTTAAGCTAGCACAGGCGGGAAAAAGTACCAAAGAATGAGTTACTTAGGGCAGAAACAGAAAAGCGGACCAGAGGTCCGCTTTTGAAGGTAACCAGCGCCGGATAATATCTATCGACGCTTTACGATGATGCTGCCGGCAGAGTAGCCCGCGCCAAAAGAGCAGATAACGCCTACATCCCCCGATTCAAAATCATCCTGATAGCGATGAAAAGCAATGATGGATCCGGCAGAGCTGGTGTTGGCATATTCATCAAGAATCACCGGCGCTTCTTCAATGGAAGCATCCCGGCCCAGCACTTTTTTCGATATCAGCAGGTTCATGCTCAGGTTGGCCTGGTGTAACCACATGCGTTTCAGGTCCGAAACCGCAACGCCGTTATCACCCAGGTGGCTCAGGATAAGATCGGATACCAGCGGCACCACTTCCTTGAACACCTTGCGGCCGTTTTGACGGAAAAGCTTATCTCTTGCGCCAATGCCACTTTCGTCACAGCGGTTGAGAAAACCAAAGTTGTTACGGATATTGTTGGAAAACTGGGTTTGCAGACGGCTGCCGATAATGTCCCAGGATGTATCCGACGTGCAGGATTCTTCCTTCTCCAGCACTATGGCTGTACAGACATCGCCGAAGATAAAATGACAATCGCGATCTTCCCAGGCCAGATGGCCGGAACAGATTTCAGGATTCACAACAACAACACATTCAGCCGAACCGGACACAATGGAATCACGCGCTGCCTGAATACCAAAAGTGGCCGATGAGCAGGCCACATTCATGTCATAACCAAAGCCTTTAATGCCAAGCGCATCCTGAACTTCCACCGCCATGGCCGGATAAGGGCGCTGCATATTGGAACAGGCCACCAGTACGGCATCGACATCTGCCGGGGTTTTGTTGGCATTTTTTAACGCCTGTTCAACGGCCGCTACTGCCATTTCGCACTGAATGGATTGCTCCTCATCACTGCGTTCGGGAAGGTAGGGTTTCATGTTGGCAGGATCCAGCACGCCGGATTTATTCATTACATAGCGGGCTTTGATACCGGATGCCTTCTCAATAAATTCCACGCTGGAATACTGCAGTGGCTCCAGCTCACCGCTGTCGATGGCATCTTTGTTTTCGGTGTTGAACTTGTCAACGTATGCATTAAAGGTTTCAACCAGTTCTGCATTGGAAATGGATTCTGATGGGGTGTATAAGCCTGTACCGCTGATCACAACGCGGGGAAATTCGGAATTCGACACTGCTACCTCCGGGTACCAAGGGCCACACCAGGCTGGGTGCGACCAGTAAAATCATTCGTCATTATTGCTCTTGTGGTTCTTGGAGTTTTTGCTTTTGGTATCGATGTGAATCTCGTTATCCGCCGCCCTTGCCGAACTTTCCGGCTCATTCTCGGATTGAGCTTCCATCTTTAAACTAAGCATCTCGACCAGCCATTCTAACATGAAAGGAAAGTGATCGTCCCTTGCCTCCGGGTGAATCAACATCCCAATATGTGAATAATTGTGTCGATTTCCGCCGGATTTACCCAAAACCACCAGCCTGCCATTGTGATGCCCGACTTCCCGCATAAAATTCCGGACATCCGCCGGGTTGCCGTATCCCAGATCTTTTTGCGATGCAAAATACAGTGACGGTGGGTATTCCAGCCCCTGGCTCAGGGCCCGGCCGTAATCAAAGGCATCATCCGGATCCTGCCAGGGGCTGCCCTTGAGCCAGACCAGGCTGTCTTCATGGAGCTGGGGATGCTCATCACGGCTGCCGATATGCAGCAGCCTCCCGGGAACCACGCCGCGAATTCTGGCAACAGGGCCTGCCAGCCCACTCCAGAGCCAGTCGATCAGAATCCGGCGATACAGATCCGCGCCACTGGCCACACGGCGGCTGCCAAAGTGCACCACCCCGGTAATCAGATGACGGTATTCAGGATAGCGGGCCAGAAAAGAGCTGATCAGCACCCCGCCAAAACCGTGGCCCACCAGAAAAGCCGGCACACGGCCGGTGGTTTCCTCCACCGCTTCAAGCAGCGTGGGAATATCCTCAGTCACCAGATCCACCACCCGGCAGCGCAGCAACTGGGACACCGACGGCCAACTGCGGCCTTTGCCCCGCAGATCCGGAACAAATACCTGGAACCCGTTTTCCACCAGAAAATAGGCCAGACCTTCACCGGTGCGGGAATAATAGATGGTGCCGTCTTCCAGCAAACCATGGAGAAGAAAAACCGAGGGGGCTTCGGGATTCTGGTAAATATGACGCATATGGAGCTGCTGCAGGCCGTTTTCGCCCAGCGGCACCATGATGGATTTTTCCGTGTACGCGCTTTCCCCGATATCAGCCGAGGTGCTGGATTCGCTGCTCACGCCCGCCTCCCGGAATGTTAACAGCTCGTTGCCATCAGTATAGAAGGGATTAGCGCTATCGTTGCACCTTTTCCCACTGCCTGGCAAGCCGCTTGGCAGACACGGGGTAGCGGGTTTTCAGCTCCTGGGCAAACAGGGAAATGCGGTATTCCTCCAGCATCCAGCGGTAGCTCTCCAGTTCCGGATCTTCCACGCCTTTTTCCATATGGGAGGCCTGACGCTCCAGGTAATTCGCCCACAGGGACTGTACATCAGGAATCTGTTGCTGATCCCGGATCACATTGCCCTGCAGCTTTTCGATCCGCATCAGAATACCCTGCAAATAACGGGGAAACTCCTGCAGGCGCCCGTAGCGATAATGCTGAATCCAGGAGGGCGGAAAAAGCCCGTCCAGTTGCAGCCGTATATCGGCGTAGCTTTCCTCGCGGGTGGGGAGTGGCTGGCTGCTCATGGCTTTTTCAATGTCATGATGAAGATTGAGGATATCCGCCAGCAACTGGCGAAACTTGTTAGCGCAGGACACCAGTTCGGATTTTTTACCGTTCAGTCGTTTCTGAAAACCGGCCTGATCCCGTAATGGCGGCTGGCCATCGAGAAAGGCTTTTTGAAAGGCGGCATGAACAATCCCCTCCGCCAGATCCTGCTTGTCACCAAATGGCGCATATTTGATGGTGACACTGGCGGGCGGCAGACACTGCTTTTTGATGTAACGAATCTGCTGCGGCAACGCCAGCAAAAACAGCCGCAGCAAGCCCTGGTAGGTGGCATTGTCTGCAGCGGCGCGCTGATCAAACAATTGCACCCGCACGCTGTCACCTTCATCCACCAGCCCGGGATAGGCAATCAGTAATTTGCCATCGGCATGGTACTGGTACTCTTCCGGCAGATCGCCAAAATCCCACTCGGTGTAATGCCGGGTATCGATCTCATCCGCCAGCAAAGAGGCCACGGCTTTTTTGGATTCGCCTTTTAACCGATGCTTGATGCCATCAATATCGGAGCTTTCTTCCAGCAGCTTACCGCTTTCATCCAGCACGCGTATTTTTGCCAGTAAATAAGACGGTAACTGATCCAGGCGCCAGGATTCCGGGCGTATGTCCACCCGGGTCTGCTTTTTCAGAAAGTCGGCAAACTGTTGATACAGGGATTGGTCTCGATCCGGACCGGACTCAAGAAAGGCCCTGGCATATTCCGGCGCCGGTACCATGTATTTACGTACCGACTTGGGCAGGGACTTGATCAGAGCAGCACACTTTTCCTGTTCAAGCCCGGGAACCAGCCATTCCAGTCTGGTTTCATTCAACTGGTTCAGCAGGGTGACAGGCACTTCAACGGTCAAACCATCCTGACGGCGTCCCGGTTCAAACTGATAATCAATCTGCAGTTTGCCACCCTGCACATCCATCGCATCAGGAAAGCTGTACTGGGTCACATGATCCGACGTGGCACGGGTGATATCCGCTTCGCTCAGGTACAGAATTTTCGGGTTGTCTTTTTCCGCCTGCTTGCGCCATTTTTCAAAACTTTTACCGTTGGTAACCTGCTCCGGTACCCGCTGGTTAAACAGCTCGTAAATGTCAGTATCGTCCACCAGAATATCGCGGCGCCGTGCGCGGTTTTCAATATCTTCCACACGGGCCTGCAATTCGCGGTTATGACGGTGATAAGGTGCGCGGGTTTCGTAATCCCCTGCCACCAACGCGTTATAAATAAAAATCTCGCGACTTTGCTGCGGGTCAATCTGACTGAAGTTGATTTTTTTACGGGGATTAATGATCAGCCCCATCAGTGAGGACTGCTGATAGGCCATGGCACAGGCGCGTTTCTTTTCCCAGTGCGGTTCAAAGTAGCGGTGCTTTAACAGATGGCTGCCCTGCTCTTCAATCCATTGAGGTTCAATATGTGCCAGGGTACGGCCGAACACTTTTTGGGTTTCCACAATTTCTGCCGCCATAATCCACTTGCCCTGATGCTTGTACAGGGTGGAGCCGGGAAAAGGCACGAACTTGCGGTTTCGGGTGCCGGCGTAAAGCCTTTTTTCTTCTTTTAATCCTACATGGCTTAACAAGCCGGAAAGCAGCGCTTTATGTACGGACGCATAATCAGCGGGTTCCTTGTTTTCCTGCCAGCCGGCTTCGCGACACAGGGATTTCAATTGAAAATGAATTTCCCGCCATTCCCGGATACGCAGGTAAGACAAATAATTTTTAGTCAGCCATTGCCGGAACTGTTTATTGCTCAGGTCTTCTCGCTGAGTTTCCAGTGCCTGCCATAAATTCACATAGGTTAAAAAGTCGGACTGCTTGTCATAAAATTCCCGGTGGGCCTGATCTGCTGCCTGCTGTTTGTCGTGGGGCCGGATCCAGGGTTCCTGCACGCTCAATGCGCTGACAATAATGGCCACTTCCCACAAACTGCGCTGCTGTTCCGCTTCAATCAGCATGCGCGCCAGACGGGGATCCACCGGCAGCCGTGCCATTTGTTTGCCGGTGTCGGTGAGCTGTTTTTTGCCATCAATGGCACCCAGCTCTTCCAGCAATTTGTAGCCATCGTTAATCTGGCGGCTGTCGGGGGCCTCTACAAAAGGAAAGCGGCTGATATCCCCCAGCCCCAGACTGGCCATCTGCAAAATAACCGAGGCAAGATTGGTGCGCAGAATTTCCGGGTCGGTAAATTCCGGACGCGACAAATAATCCTCTTCACTGTACAGGCGGTAGCAGATACCTTCTGCCACCCGGCCACAACGGCCCTTGCGCTGATCGGCGCTGGCGCGGGAAATCGGTTCAATGGGCAGACGCTGCATTTTGGAGCGCACGCTGTAGCGACTGATGCGGGCGGTACCAATATCCACCACATACCCGATATTGGGCACCGTGATCGAGGTTTCCGCCACGTTGGTGGCCAACACCACCCGGCGCCCCTGATGGGACTGAAATACCCGCTGCTGTTCGGCATTGCTCAGGCGGGAATATAACGGCAGCACTTCCAGCTGTTTGGGCCCGCGCCGTTTGAGCACCGCAGCAATCTGACGGATATCCCGCTCGCCGGGAAGGAACATCAGAATATCCGGTGGCCGTTTAAAGGCACCCTCTTCCCGTTCGCAGCGCAGGATTTCGTTAACGGTTTCCAGGATTTTGTTTTCCAGCAGGGTTTCATCGTCCCTGTTGTCTTCATCTGCACGGCCGTCTTCATCATCGGAAGAACGGCTTTCTTCTTCCAGTGGCCGGTAACGCACTTCCACATCAAAGGTTCGCCCGGACACCTCAATAATGGGTGCATCATCAAAATGGCGGCTAAAGCGTTCCACATCGATGGTGGCGGAGGTAATAATAATTTTCAGCTCGGGCCGCTTTTTTAACAGCTCTTTGAAATAGCCCAGCAGAAAATCGATATTCAGACTGCGTTCGTGGGCTTCGTCCACGATAATGGTGTCGTATTCTTCCAGAAAGCGGTTGCCCTGAATTTCCGCCAGCAGCATGCCGTCGGTCACCAGTTTAACCAGCGTCTGATCACTCACCTGATCCTGAAAACGTATCTTGTAGCCAACACTGGTTCCCAAAGGGGAATTCAGTTCTTCCGCCACTCTGGCCGCCAGGCTGCGGGCCGCCAGCCGCCGCGGTTGGGTATGAGCAATACGACCGTACACGCCCCGGCCGGCAGCCAGGCACATCTTGGGAAGCTGGGTAGATTTTCCGGAGCCGGTTTCACCGGCCACAATCACCACCGGGTTTTCTTTAATGGCAGTAATAATACGCTCGGCGCTCCGGGATACGGGCAGGGATTCCGGATAACGGATCACAGGCATACCGGCGGCACGCTGTTCAGCAGCGGCGGTGGAGCGCGCCACCTTGTGCTGCAACTTTGCAATCAGCTTGTCTGAGGGCTGCTGTTGCTGACGGCGGCGCTGAATGGCTTGTAGCAGGCGGCGCAACTCATAACGATCCCGTAACAAGCAGCCGTCAATATCGGCTGCCAGTTGCTGAGGATGAAAATCGCTGTTCTGGCTGGTAACACCTTCCGTCATATTGCTTTAATACCTGCTGCATTTACTGAAACCGGGATTGTAACGCAAGCACGGTTGAGATGCTGCAGGCAATAAAAAACCCCTTACTGCGATCACAGCAAGGGGTTTTCAATCCGGCGAAATGCGCCGTTACTTGTCGCGCAGTTCGCGGCGCAGGATTTTACCTACGTTGGACTTGGGCAGCTCGTCGCGGAACTCCACATGACGGGGCATTTTATAACCCGTCAGGTTCTGTTTGCAGTGAGCGATGATGTCGTCTTTATTCAGGCTTTGCTTGCCGGACACCACAAACACTTTAACCGCTTCACCGCTCTTCTCGTCGGGCACCCCAATGGCGGCCGCTTCCACCACATCCGGATGGCTGCATACCACGTCTTCGATTTCGTTGGGGTATACGTTAAAGCCGGACACCAGAATCATGTCCTTTTTACGGTCAACAATTTTCAGGTAGCCGTCTTCCTGAATCAGGGCCACGTCGCCGGTTTTCAGCCACTCACCGTCTTTGGTAAAGGTTTCTTTGGTGGCTTCTTCGCGCTGATAGTAGCCTTTCATTACCTGAGGGCCTTTGACGCACAGCTCACCGGCTTCGCCAATGGGCAGTTCGTTTTCTTCCTCATCAATCACTTTTACATCGGTGCCCGGTAGCGGTATACCAATGGTACCCACCTGAATGGCATAGGGCGGATTCACACACACCACCGGGGAGGTTTCGGTCATGCCAAAGCCTTCGGCAATCACGTTACCGGTCATTTTTTCCCATTTTTCCGCCGTGCTCACCTGCAGCGCCATACCACCGGCAACGGTCAGTTTAAGATGGCTGAAATCCAGTTTGCGGAAATCCTCGTTATTCATCAGTGCCACAAACAGGGTGTTCAGACCGGTCAGGGCAGTAAAATTCCACTTACTCATTTCCGCCACAAAGGCAGGAATATCGCGGGGGTTGGTGATCAGGATATTGTGGGCACCACGAGACATCATGGCCAGGCAGTTAACAGTAAAAGAGAAGATATGGTACATGGGCAACGGTGTGATACAGATTTCCTTGCCTTCTTCCATGGTTTGCATGGTGAAGTCCATCTGCATCATGTTGGATACCAGGTTGCGGTGCGTCAGCATGGCACCTTTGGCAACACCGGTGGTACCGCCGGTGTATTGCAGCACGGCAAGATCTTCGTGCTCAGGGCGGTTGCCGGCGTTAAAGCTGGCCTTGGCGCCTTTTTTCATGGCCGTGGTAAAAGGCACTGCAGAAGGAATATTGAATTCGGGCACCATCTTTTTGATTTTCTTGATGGCGAAATTCAGCAGGGTGCGTTTCAGGGGCTTATGCATGTCCGCCACCTGCGTGATGATGACGGTTTCGATACCGGTTTTGGGGAGCACTTCCTGCACCAGATCGCCGAAGTTGGCCAGTGCCACCAGCGCTTTACAGCCGGCATCGTTAAACTGATGCTCCATTTCTCGGGCGGTGTACATGGGGTTGGTGTTCACAATCACCATGCCGGCGCGCATGGCACCGAACAACACCACGGGGAACTGAATCAGGTTGGGCATTTGAACGGCGATGCGATCGCCCTTTTGCAGGGTGGTGTGGTTTTGCAGGTAAGCCGCAAAATCCGAGCTGTACTGATCCAGCTCCCGGTAAGTAATGGTACGGCCCATGTTGCTGTAGGCGGGTTTGTCGGCAAAGCGACGCGTCGCGTCATCAAAGACATCCAGTACCGTTTTATATTTTTCGTAGGTAATCTCTGCAGGAGTACCTTCCGGATACTTGTCCGCCCAAATTTTGTCAACCATCGTTGCATCCCCTTAATGTGTGTAGAGGCGGCCCGCTGGGGTCTCCATACAGGTCGCTTTTCCGGCAAACCTCAATACCGGTACGCTGATCGTGACCGGAGGGCTGCCCTGTTTTTACAATAAAAAAACCGGCGCGAAGGTTAACAGTTTTGCCCATTGCGCTCTAGTGCCATGCCTGACTTGGGAGACACGGCCTCGCTCAAACATTCTCTAAACAAGTTAGCAGACACTCAGGGTTGTGGGAATTCATTCAGAGACCAGTCGTAGCGATAATCCCAATCGACCTGCTTGCCCACGGATTCCAACTGCTTCTTCAGGTCGGGGTTGGCGTACTGCAGGAAGTGCCTGACCAGTGAGTTTTCGTTATTACCAAAATCCACACCGTACCAGTCGTAGATCTTGCTGGCGGTAATGTCCGTGCCCTTAACGGTCACGCCCCGCGGGTGGTTGATGTAATCCCGGGCGCCCTGCTCCAGCAACGTTTCACTGTTCGCGGCAGTAAAAGGTTCAGGGGCCAGATTGGGGCATCCCATGCTGGCACAGTTCACCGCATAATGAATGCGATTGTCTTTCCATATGGGCCGTAAGATCCGGTGCTCTATATCATTGAGAGACACTTTTTCGCCCTCAACGGTGAGCAGTTTTTCGTCCCAGGGGCCAAAGCTGAACCAGCCAAAGCTGATATCGGTAATGGACTCCACCGGGTAGTGCTCCAGAATCAGAAACACCGTGCGGGCGTTGTAAAGGTTAACCCAGTAGGCAAACTGTTCGGAACGGGAATAATCGGACACCGCTACCGCCTGCAGCGAGTCCAGGTACTTGCCCAGTTGTTGCCTGTCCTCTGCCGATACGGCCCGGTAATTTACCAGGTTAATGCCGTTGTCGGCGGGTTTCAGGTAACGGCCCAGAAAATCCCGCCAGGGCTGATGATCAATCTTTTTTGTGGAACCGGCGTTATGCACTTCCCAGCGGGGCCACAGGTCTGCGGCAGGCGCGGCCATAACCGACTGAATTCCCAGTAAAAGCCATAAGAGGCCGGTAGTTAAAGCAGTTTTACTCATAAAAATCCCTGTTGTCTCTGCGATTCGGTATTTGACATCAGCCATCCAAAGGGCCTATTTATAACTGATAGTTGTGGTGTTATTCCATTTCATTGACGACACCTGAAGTCGACTGTTCAGAGGATCGCCTGATAAGTGAGGCAGAACCATGGATCGTGATAACAGGTATTTCGACGTCACCATTATTGGTGGCGGCCTTCACGGCGCAGCCATTGCCGCCGATTGCGCCGGTCGCGGCCTGCGCACGTTGCTGTGCGACCAGGGCGACGTGGGTGGCAGCCATAATCTGGTGTCCACCCGGCTGTTCCACTGCGGATTACAATATCTGCAGCGTGGTGATTTGTCGCTGGTATCGGAATCCCTGCACGAAAGGACCAGTTTACTGCAAAGAGCCCCGCACCTGACAACTCCTGCCACCGTCATTATTCCCCAGCCCTGCGGATTGCGTTCCCGTCTCAAAATCAATACCAAAGCCTGGTTGTACCGGCTGGTGGCCGGGCAAGATAACCGGATGGAAGCCACGGACATCAGTGGCAGTGACTGGGCAGCGCCACTGAAAACATCCGGCAAGGGCAACGAGCAGTTGCCAGCCATTGTGTTTGAAGACGCCCTCCTGGACGATTCCCGGTTAACCATTGAAAACCTGCTGCTGGCGGAGGAAAAAGGCGCCGTCATTTTACCTGCTACCCGGCTGACTCAGGCCACCCGTCGCAATGGCAACTGGAATCTGACCCTGAACGATGAACCCATGGATTTCAGCGTGGCGGTACAATCCCGCAGTATTATTAACGCCACCGGCCCGGATGCAGAACGGGTGCAACGCAATATTCTGGGCATTAAAAGCCGCTGCTCCGCCACCAATTACCGTGCCGGCTACATTGTGGTGCCACGTCTGGCATCCGGCTCCTGCTCTTATCTGATTGAAGACGAGGCATCGCACCTGGTAGGCGTGCTGCCTTATCAGGACAACTATAGCCTGGTGGGCCCGGTGATTTGCAGCAACGACGATGGTAATGCCAGGAATCAGTTAAACGACAACCACAAGGAATGGCTGCTGAGCGTCATCAGCCGCCATTTCCGGCAAGCGGTAACCACTGACGACATACTCTGCAGTTTTGCAGTGGAAACCTCGGCCTTCCGGGAAACACCGGAAGCAACCCCTACCCCCTTCTCGCAAGACTATGTGCTGGATTTTAATTGCAGTGATGGCCGCTCTCCGGCGGTCACCCTGTTTGGCGCCTGCGTGAATATGCACCGGGCCATTGCCGAACAGGTGATTGAGCAGATAGCCACCTATCTGGATGACCCTGAGGTTGCCGGCAAGGAATGGACCCGCAATGCGTTATTGCCCGGCGCTCACTTTACCGGAGGGTCGCTGGAATCCCTGCAACTCGAACTGGCCCATCGCTACCCCTGGCTGCCGGAACAAACTCGCACCCGCCTGGAGCAGCTTTACGGTGCCCGGGCCCTGGACCTGTTGCAGGGCTGCGAAAAGCTAGCCGACTTAGGCAGCGAGGTGCTACCATCCTTGTACGAAAAAGAAGTTCAGTGGCTTCACGACCGGGAATGGGCCCAGACTCCGGATGCGATTTTGTGGCACCGTACCAAGTTGGGTATGGCGCTATCGGATTCGAAAATAAACGAATTCAATCAATGGTTTAAGCGGCAATTCCACTATCAGCCCGCCCTTTCAGTTTTACATTTGCAAACGCAAATGAACAAAGAAGCCTCTTGACCCCTGTGTCAATTTAGTGGATCTTCGTTTTTTTTCGAATTTGATCGGGATCGAGCTGTTTCTAGGAGCCTCACATGTATCAGGACACCATCCAGTTCACGGCCGTGGACGGGCATGAGATTTTTACCCGGATCTGGAAGCCGGCAAAAAGCACCAAATCACCCCGGGCGGTGTTCCATATCAACCACGGCATGGCAGAACACAGTGCCCGCTACGCCCCCCTGGCGGAGCGCCTGGTGGCCGAAGGGTTCGTCGTTGTTGCCCAGGACCACCGGGGCCACGGCTATTCAGTAAAAAACGGCGAAATGCTGGGGCACTATGCCGACAAGAATGGCTGGGAACTGGTCATCAAGGACCTGGAACAGATCAACGACTATATTCGCCAGGAATTCCCCAACACCCCTGTCGTGTTATTCGGCCACAGCATGGGTTCTTTTATCGTGCAGGGTTATGCCGTGGACCATGGCGCGACAGTGGATGCCATCATTCTGTCGGGCTCTGCCTACCACACGGAATTCACCCTGTCCTACGCCAAACTGGCAGCCACTATTGAAAAAGCCCGCATTGGCGCCAAAGGCCGCAGCTACCTGATCGATGCCCTGAGCTTTGGTGAATACAACAAAAGCTTTCGCCCGGTACGCACCAATTGCGACTGGTTGTCGCGGGATCCCCGTCAGGTAGACGCCTACGTGAATGATCCGCTGTGCGGATTTCTTTGCACCAACAAACTATGGCTGGATCTGGTAAAAGGCATAGGCGTGATATCCAAAGTCAAAAACCTGCGCCGTGTTCCCAACAAGGTTCCCTACCTGCTGATATCCGGTGAAATGGACCCCATGAGTTACGATGCCAGGGAACACGGCATCAGCAAGCTCAAAGCCCGCCTGGAAAAAGCCGGCCAGCACAGTGTTTCGGTTAAACTGTTCCAGCAGGGTCGCCACGAGATACTGAACGAAATCAATCGTGATGAAGTGATTGAATACATCGTTCGCTGGATGGACAAGCAGGTGGAACTGAAACCCAAAAGCGCTCCGAAAAAAACCGGAAAAAAGGCCGCTGCTGTCGCCTGATATGAAGGGCAGATTCCGGAATTTCACCGCACTCAGAGCGGGTAAACCGGAATCTGCACCGTTTCCCTCATTGCCATCCAATGCCTTCTTCTTTGCCTTGCTGCCTTACCTGCCCTATCCCCTGACTTAAAAACTGGTTACAAAGTTTGTTTCCTGATCAGGGCCTGCTACGACTACACTACGGGGTCAGAATCAGGCTAACCGCAGGACACAGCCCCATGGATTATCTGGAAAATATCCCCTTTGATGAATTACAGGTGGGCGACACTACCACCCTGACCCGCACCGTGACCGAACAGGACGTACAACTGTTCGCCTACCTTTCCGGCGACATCAACCCGCTACACCTGGATGAGGAATACGCTAAAACCACCAAGTTTGGTACCCGGATCGCACACGGTTTGTTTATTGGTGTACTGGTAACTACCGCTGTTGCCACCAAGCTGCCGGGGCCCGGCAGCATTTACCGTGGTCAGGAAATGAAGTTTCAGCGCGCCGTTAAAATCGGTGACACCGTGACAGCGGTGCTGACCGTATCGGAAAAGAAAAAACGGGGTAACCTGGTCAAAATCGATTGCGAGATCAAGAACCAGCACGGTGAAGTGGTCTTTACCGGGGTTTCTACCGCAGTCGCGCCCACGGAAAAGCTGCGGATCAAAGCGGCAGAATTACCCCACGTTCAGATTTCCTGACCTACTTGGCCAGATATCGCATGGCATCTTCCAGCCCTTTCAGCGACAGCGGGAACATCCGGTTTTCCATCAGCCGCTGAGTCCAGACCACCGAAGTGGTATATTCCCAACTGCTTTCCGGTTCCGGGTTCAGCCATACCACTTTTTCAAAGGTATCGGTTACCCGGCGCAACCAGGCTTCTCCCGGCTCTTCGTTCCAGTGTTCTACGCTGCCGCCGACAGAACTGATTTCATAGGGTGACATGGTGGCATCGCCCACAAAAATCACCCGGTAGTCAGAACTGTAGCGATGCAGCAAATCCCAGGTGGCCGTGCGGTCCGTCCAGCGACGGTGATTGTCTTTCCACACACCTTCATAAATAAAGTTGTGGAAATAATAATACTCCATGTGCTTGAACTCGGTTTTTGCTGCAGAGAAAAGCTCCTCGCAACTGCGCACATAGGGATCCATTGAACCGCCCACATCAAAAAAAATCAGCACCTTTACGCCATTACGACGCTCCGGCACCATCTTGATATCCAGCAAACCGGCCTTGCGGGCGGTGGACGTAATGGTGTCATCAATATCCAGCTGGTCGGGCATGCCTTCGCGGGTGAATTTACGCAAGCGGCGCAGCGCCATTTTGATATTGCGCACCCCCAGTTCCACGGAATCATCCAGGTTGCGATACTTGCGTTTTTCCCACACTTTGGCGCCGCGGCCGTTACGGGATTCGCCGGCCATACGGAACCCCTGAGGATTCTGGCCGTAAGCGCCGAAAGGCGAAGTGCCACCCGTGCCAATCATTTTGTTGCCGCCCTGATGGCGCTTTTTCTGCTCCTGAAGGCGTTTCTTGAACTCCTCCATCAGCTTGTCGAAATCCCCCAGTTCCTTGAGTTTTTCAAACTCTTCTTTGGACAGGGTCTTTTCGATTTCCTTGCGCAGCCACTCGTCGGGGATCAGGGATTCAAACAAATCATCCAGCACTTCCAGACCATCAAAATATTTTTTGAAAGCCCGGTCGAACTTATCAAAGTGCTTTTCATCTTTCACAAGAATGGTGCGCGACAGCGAGTAAAAAGAATCGATATCGCCGTAAATCACTCTTTCCTTGAGCGCTTTCAGCAGATCCAGAAACTCACGTATCGAGACCGGGACTTTTCCTTCATGCAGTTCGAAGAAAAAATTTATCAGCATGAGAAAACCTTTTCGCCAGATGAATTAGCTTTTACGACGGCTCATAAACGCCAGGCGTTCCAGCAGGTGCACATCCTGTTCGTTCTTCACCAGGGCGCCATACAAGGGAGGTATGGCCGACTTGGTGTCGCGACTCTGCAGAATATCCTCAGGGATATCATCCGCCAGCAGCAGCTTGATCCAGTCGATCAGTTCGGAGGTGGAAGGCTTTTTCTTCAGGCCAGGCACCTTGCGCACATCAAAGAAAATTTCCAGCGCATCTTTCACCAGGGTCTGCTTGATCTCGGGATAGTGCACATCCACGATGGCCTGCATGGTGTCGTAATCGGGGAAATCGATGTAATGGAAAAAGCAACGACGCAGGAACGCATCAGGCAGTTCTTTTTCGTTGTTACTGGTAATGATCACGATGGGGCGCTGTCTGGCCTTGATGGTCTCGCCGGTTTCGTACACAAAGAATTCCATGCGGTCCAGTTCCTGAAGCAGATCATTGGGGAATTCAATGTCCGCTTTATCGATCTCGTCGATCAGCAACACCACCTGCTCATCCGCATCAAAGGCTTCCCAGAGTTTGCCTTTGTTAATGTAGTTGCGGATATCGTGAACCCGGTCATCGCCCAGCTGGGAATCCCGCAGGCGGGATACCGCATCGTATTCATACAGGCCCTGATGGGCTTTGGTGGTGGATTTGATGTGCCACTGGATCAGACGCATGCCCAGAGCAGAGGCCACCTCTTCGGCCAGCATGGTTTTACCCGTGCCCGGCTCGCCCTTGATCAGCAGGGGGCGTTGTAACTGGATGGCTGCGTTCACCGCCAGCTTGAGGTCAGCCGTGGCGACGTAGGACTCTGTACCTTCAAATTGCATACGTTGATACCTGTTTAAAATGATGTGGTTAATACAAGGACCGGAAATACGGCAGCTTATTGGCATATCGCCAAAGCATACAAAAACCCGCCGTGATAGTGAAATGACCAAGTCTGACACAATACAGGTAGTCTTGGCCAATCAGGGGTAAGATACTGTTCAGGAAGAAAAAAAGGGGCCTGCAAGCCCCTGTCCAAACTCAAGATTCAGAGCCCTTGGCGGGCTCTCTTTTTGTGGTTATTCGGGATGCTACTCGATTTCATAGGTCATCTGGACCAGTTCAGGGCCGTAGCCGGCCTGACCGGCGGCTTTGGGGGAAACAGGCTGGTGCTGTCTGGGCTGCTCAGCAACCTGCTCGGGCGCTTCTGTAGCCTGCACACTCTGATTGTCTGCCACCAGTTCGGCGGCTTCATGAGCATCAGCAACTTCAGGCGCTTCAGCCGTGGAACTAACGCTGGCCGCTACGGTTTCTGTTACCGGTGCTGAAGCAGAAACCAGATCCTGTGTCTCTGCGCCGGTTAATGCCGTACCGGCAGGTGCAGTGGCGGCAATGGCTTTACCGGCCACTGGTTCTGCCGGGTTTGCACTGGCAGGAATTGAATCGGCTGGCGTTGTCTGCGCCGGCACCGCAGCCTTGGCTATCTGTTCAGCGCGAGCAGCCGCTTTGGCCTGCTGTTGAGCCAGGTAATCACGCTTGCTATCCAGGCGGGCTACAACGTTCTGATCGCAGCGGCTGTATTCCAGCATATGCTGGCGGATTTTCTGGGAAGACTCATATCCGGGATAATTTTCCGCGCGGTTAATGGCTTCCGGGTAACGTTCGGTCTGCTGGAAATACTCCCGGGACTGGGCCAGCATGCTTTCCGCGGCTTCCAGTTTTTCTTCATTGATATCCTTATCAGCCAGCATGGAGCGGGTAACTTCGCAACTGTCGTTGGATTTGCGCAGAGCAGAAAGCAGTCTGTCTGCCTTGATTTCGCTGTGGTGAATACGCTGCTCTGCGGCAATGATTTTTTCTTCCAGGCGGTCACAACGACGGATTTTGGAGGCATTGGAGCCCACCTTCAGCACTGTATCCGTCATGGATACTGCCTGATTGCGATGCTGGGTGTATTCCAGGAAGCGGGCTTTGGCCTTGGTGATGTAATCGCCCTGAATCAGCGACTTGACCTCTTTACAGACCGCCAGCCCTTCTTCAATCACTGGCAAGGCGTCGGCCCGGGCAATATCGTGGCCCACCTGATCACACTGCTCCATTTGACGCTTGATCATGATGTCGTTTTTCAGCTCCGGCTTTAACGCCTCTACTTTGCCGATGTACGACTGGTAACGATCAAACTCAGCGGCCGCCACCTGGCGACTGGTGCGGCTCAGCTCCATGGCGTTCTTGCAGTGCGCCATGCCCTTGGCAAAGAAGGTATCCACCTGCTGGTCTATAACGGTTTGTGAAGCCAGTACAGTGCCGGAAAAACTCAAGCCCGCCGCCGCAATCAAATTAGCAAATCTCATCATCAACCCCTGAAACAACTGAAGGTAATGGCTTCAGACTAGCACTAAATTTGTACTGTCCGAATTTAAAGCATGAACCAGCGCACAGGTATAGAGTCGTCTGGATACCATTCCGAAACATTTAAATTAGCTGCAAAAACAGTTCACATATCAATCAAAACCAGTTCACACCCGGGCCGGATTTGGATCACTGTTTTTGCGATAACTGGTTTTACAGTATCCATGGGAAACGTTTTCAATTTAATGACGTGCTCGTTAGAATGCAGGGGCATGCCCCCGGTTTTATGACTGCAGATAATAAGGACTCATTCATGGCCAAGATATACGAAGACAACTCACTCACCATTGGCAACACCCCGCTGGTGCGCCTGAAACATCTGACCAAACATAATGTACTGGCCAAGATCGAAGCCCGTAACCCCGCCTTTTCAGTAAAGTGCCGTATCGGTGCCAATATGGTGTGGGAAGCGGAAAAGAACGGCTCCCTTAAACCCGGAATGGAAATTGTTGAGCCCACCAGCGGCAACACCGGTATTGCCCTGGCGTTTGTGGCGGCGGCCCGCGGCTACAAACTGACCCTGACCATGCCGGCCTCCATGAGCCTGGAACGCCGCAAAGTGGTTAAAGCCCTGGGTGCCAATCTGGTGCTGACCGAACCACCCAAAGGCATGAAAGGCGCCATCGAAAAAGCCCAGGAAATTGTGGACGCCAGTAACGGCAACGCCATTTTGCTGCAGCAGTTTGAAAACCCCGCCAACCCGGCAATTCACGAGCAAACCACCGGCCCCGAAATCTGGAACGATACCGACGGCGAAGTGGATATCTTTGTGGCGGGCGTCGGCACCGGCGGCACCATTACCGGGGTGTCCCGCTACATTAAACAGACCCGGAACAAACCGATTCTGAGTGTGGCGGTGGAACCGGTGGATTCACCGGTGATTTCACAAACCCTGGCGAACGAGGAACTGACACCGGCCCCCCATAAAATCCAGGGCATCGGTGCCGGCTTTGTACCCAAGAACCTGGATCTGCAAATGATTGATGCAGTGGAACAGGTCAGCAACGACGATGCAGTGGAATACGCCCGTCTGATGATGGAAAAAGAAGGTATCCTTTGTGGTATTTCCTGTGGTGCGGCGGTGTGTGCTGCCATTCGTGTGGCGGAACGCCCGGAAAACGCCGGCAAGACCACGGTAGTAATTATTCCGGATTCCGGTGAACGTTATTTAAGTTCCGTATTGTTTGATGGCATCTTTACGGAAAAAGAAAACGTGCAATAACCTTTTGGTTGAGACCTGAACAAGCGTGCTCCGCCTGCCCGGAGCGCGCTTCACAAGCTTACAGTGATTGTTTTTTTCTGGCGTCAGCGGCATCGATCCAGTCATACCATTTCTGGTAGTCCGTGGTGTCACCTTCATATACTTCAAAACCGATAAAATACCAGCCGTCTTCCACCAATGGCCGTGACCATTTTACTTCTGCCGTCAGATAAAACTTTTCAGGCTGGTCTTTAAAGCTGACACATAAATCCAGAATGGTGCCCTGAACGATCTGTTCGTTAACATAGAGTTTCAACCCTTCACGGGAGACATCCACGGATTCGCAACCGATCACCTTATTGATGTAATCCCCGTTTTCATCCTGGGTGGTTACTTCAATATAAACGTTTTCACGACGATTGCGTCTTGGGTTTTTTCGCTTCTCGTCCATTACCACTCCCGACCTTTTTTACCCGACTGGATATTTTTAACAACGCGTTCAAGCGCCCTGTCAAATTTAACACCACTATCAATAATAGTAACTAATCCTTTGGCCACCGCTTCTACCACTTCCTGCTGGCTGGTATCCCAGACTTTGACACCAACCCGGTTTACAAAAATGAACTTGTCTTTCGCCAGCATTTTAACGGCCAGCTTGCAGCGTTCGTCGCGGCCATCAATCAGGTAATTGACCTGAGCACCCACTTCCAGGGCTTCAACCGCTCTGGAGGCCGCTTCCAGTTCCGCTTCGGACAGACTGGCCTCTTCCTGAAAGTAATCCTCCCAGGCCTGATCACCGGATTCCTCGGCTGAGGTGCCGGCGGCTTCCTCCAGATCGTCATTCACCATGGAAAGTGTGCTGCCTGACAGGATTTCATCAGTGCGGGCGACGACGGCAGCATCTTTTACGTGATAACTGCTTTCCTGTTCTTCCCGGGACACCAGCGAGATGGACGTTGTATCAGCCGGTTCGGCTGCAGGCGCCGGTTCTGGTGGTGCCTCTGCTTCCGGCTCATCATCGGTTTCCGCGCCGGTAATTTCCTCCACCTCGGGTTGCGGCAAAGGCGCATCCCTATCCGGCAAGGACTCAGATGTAGTAGCTACTTGTGTAGCAGCTTCTGATGTGCTGGTCTCTGGTGTAGTGGTCTCTTTCCTTGCGGGTTCGGGCGTAGTCTGCTGGTAGCGTTTTTCCATATCCAGCAAACGCGCCAGCCGGGTAAAAGCATCCCGCAACAGATCATCGATCCACTGCCCCTGTCCAACAATGTCCACCACGCCATCACGCAATCCTTTGGCCAGGGCGTATTTACTTTTCTTGGCGATCTTGCTGCCGGTGTTATTCACAAACACCCAGGGCTCTGCATCCGTGGTTTTAACGGTCAGCTTGCAGGCCTCATAATCCTGACTGGGAGTTTTAATACGAATCCATTCTCCCACGTTCAGGGCTTCCACCTGCGCCAGGTATTCTTCATCCACCTTGATTACTTCAAAGCTGTCGTTCACCACCGACTGGGCCTGCAGTTGCGGCGCTTTTTTAAGGTCCGGTTCTGCACCGCGGATCATGGCGGCACACACCAGTTCGAGAGGATCGATGGCGTTTTCCAGTGCAGATGAATCCTGCTCCACACTGATCAGCAGCCCTTTGATACCCTTGAACATGGACGGCCAGAACCGGGAGTACTGCGCCCTGCCCTCTTCGCTCTGACAAGCTTCATGAATCTGCACCATGGACTGGGTAAGACTGACCTGGCGCTTCCAGTTAGGACTGTTTTCGCCCTCTTGAAGCAGCACCAGGCGCATGGAGTTACGCCATTCGCCATAAATAAAATCAACGATCATATCCGGCAGTTCCCGGCCACCGACTTCCGCATTCAGGGTTTCGATAATAATGGGTTCCGAGCGGTCCTTTTTACTGTCGGGGCCTTCCACCTGGGAGATTTTGGTTTCAATTCGCGTCAGGCGTCTTTGATGGCTGGCGAAGTAGGACTGGGTTTCAATGCACACGGAATTGAACTGGGAAATGTGATCGTCGTATTCCAGGTTCAGGCGATCCACAAACAGGCTGATGGATGTTCTAACTTCCCCTTTGCGCTGCTCCGCAGAGCCCAGCAAATGCAAGGTTATGGTGTTAAGCAAACGCCGGCCGATATTCTGGGGTGCAAAGAAAAAGGAAAAATCCTGTAACGCAAACTTGGTAACCGGAAAGCGGGTGCGCGACACCAGGCCCCAGGCTTCCTTGTCAAACCTGCCGGAACTTAATAACGCATTAAAAATACTGTCCACCAGATGGATCGCCCCCAGATCGGGCCGGGCAATTTCCAGTTGCTCGTTGGTTTCCACAAGATGCTTGGTGAGCAAGGACAGCACACTGGCACTGCCGTAAGCACTGTCAGCAATTTTTTTCTGAAAGGCCGTTAACAGGCGGATAAGTTTTTTAAGGGATTCCGGGCGCCGGTGATCGGTTACCTGAAACTGCTGCGGCACAGTGGCGGGCTGGTTCAGGTTCAGCAGCTCAACAACCGCCCGGGCTCCCAGCGCCGGTCTGGATGGGCGTGTCTCTGAATCTGAACTGTTTTTTTCAGTCCGCTCAACGTGGGTCGGCATTTAAGGCAGATACCTCTTTACAACTTCGCCTAACCGGAACACCAGCATCTCGCCGGGCTGCATGGCATTCCAGGTTTCGTTCATGGTCAGGGGCTGGGTGGCTATCACGCTCACCACATCGTTCGGGGTGGTCTCTTCAACAAAATTGATCTTGATCTCATCGTCTTTCAGAATCGCCTCCCCAAAAGGCGCTGCACGGCGAATCCAAAACAGTTTTGTCGAACAAAAACAGTAAAGATACCGCGAGTCGCTCATCAGTACGTTAAACACCCCTAACTGGTTGATGCTACTCAGTAATTGGTACATGGCATCGAACAGCGCCCGGGTGCTTCTCGGGTATTTTCCAAACTGCGTAATCAACTGGCCCAGAATGTAGCATAGCGCATATTCACTATCTGTGGAGCCGACCGGCAGGTAACGATCCAGCGGCCTTTTTTTGATTCCCCGCAACTGGCCGTTGTGACAATAGACCCAGGGGAAGCCCCACATTTCCCGCTGGAACGGATGGGTGTTGGCCAGGCACACCTTGCCGGAATTGGCCTGGCGAATATGGCTGAGCACTATGTGGCTTTTAATGGGGTAATGGCGCACAAAACGCGCCAGTTCGGATTCACTGCTCGCGCCCACATCCTTGAATTCGCGCACGCCTTTGCCGTTCTCAAAAAAGGCAATGCCCCAGCCATCCTGGTGGGGCCCAGTTTCTCCGCCCCGTTTCATCAGCCCGGCAAAACTGAAGCAGATGTCCGTGGGCACATTGGCGCTCATCCCCAGCAGTTCGCACATATCAACCGGCTGATTCAGTCAGCGCACTCATGACCCTGTCCGGCATATGGGCTGCAATCTGCGCTGCCTGTTCGTCCAGACGTTTGCGCAAAGCCGCCTGGCCAAACAGATTCCGGAAACGGGTGGCAAAGGTATAAACGGTTTTCGCCAGATCGCCTTTTTCCCTGGGCAGGGAATGAATATGAACATGGGGTACGTGCTGGTTGGCGGCGGGACCATCGTTAATAAAAATATTGTTGCCGTCACAGGGAATGCCTGCGGCTTTCTGGGCAAGCACCACATGGTTGGTGATTTCGAACAGGTGGCTGCGCAGTGCCGGTTCCAGTTCCTGAATATGCACCGCGTGTACCCGGGGAATCACCAGGGTATGCCCCAGATTCATGGGAAACAGATCCAGAAACGCCATAGCATGCTCATCTTCGTAAACCACACTGGCGGGTGCGTCCCCGTTAACTATCTGACAAAATATGCAATCGCTCACTGGCTTTAACCTCCTGTTGCCGTTACAAAAGTGCCCATTGTAAGCGATGCGGCCTGATCGCGCCTGTGCTGATTATTTTTCCTCGGGATTATCGAGCATAAATTCATCTTCTGCGAATTCCTGTTTCTTCTTATCGGCATCCGCTTCTTCCTGTTCATTGAGCATGTCGTCCAGATCACCGATACCGTCTTCGTCGAAATCATCAAAGTCATCCACTTCAATCATTTCATCGTCATCAATTTCCAGCGGCTTGGCCTGATTTTCATAGGCCTGGTTTTCTTCCTCGGGAATAGGCTCGGGGGCCGGCTCAGGTTCAGGCTGTGGCGCTGGCTGGGTTACGGTTTTTTCATCTTCTGTGTCTGCGGCTGTATTGATAACGGTAACGTCATCTTCATCATCACCAAAGAAGCTGTCGCCGGTATCGTCTGCCGCCGGGGAAGCGGTTGGTGCCGATGCCGGTGCCGATTCAGGAGTAGCCGTGGGATCTGCGGCCGGTTCCTCCGCCCCTGGCTGGCGCCCGCCACGGGTGGCTTCGTTACGCTGTTTCTGCAAGCGGGTGATTTCTTCCTGCACGGTTTCCCGTTCTTCATCCTCTTTGGAAATGGTGCGACGGTAAATAAACCAGCCGGCACCAATCAGCCCCAGATTAACGGCAGAGATAATGGCAATCATCAGTGCCATACCCATGCCTTCCTCTTCCTCTGGCGGCAGGGTTTCCTCCACCACCGGGCGGGATTCTTCTGTAACATCTTCCACCAGCATTTCAGGCGCGTCAGGCTCAGGAACGGGCGGCTCTTCCTCCACCACCGGCTCTTCAATAGGGGGCACTTCGAGATTTTCTTCCACGAAAGCTTCTGCCATGGCATCCAGATTGGGCGCCTGCTCCTCCACCACACCTACCGGGGTGTAATCCACTTCGTAAGGGCCCTGAATCAGTTCAAAAGGCAGTTCATTGGCGGATACACCGGTCACTTTCACCAGCACCTCATACACCCCCGGGTCCGCAAACTGCGGTACATCAATCTGCCAGTCCCCGGCTTCGTTATAAACGGCTTCCTGAATCACTTTTTCGTCGTTGGGTGCTTTGATTTGGGCCACCAGGCTGATCTGTTCCGGATCAATCAGTGCGGCTTTGGGTTTTACAATCAGATATTTCAGCTCGTCACCGTTGTCGTCGGTGGTAAAGTTCTGTTCGATATTCAGTACGTCCCGATGCACGGTTACCCGCTGGGTGCGCTTGCGCTGGAAGGTTTTACCATCCACGGATACTTCAAACAGATGCTCACCTTCGGTAAGGGTACGACCCAGTTTGGCGGTATAGATGCCGTCTTTGGGCACCTTGGGTTTGCCGGATTTACCATGGGACAACTTGCCCGCAAAACGCTCGCCGGTACTGGCATCCTGGCTGAAGGTAATATCCAGAATGGAAAGGAAGTCACCATTGGTAATGACCTTGCCGTTTTCGTCCAGCCAGGCCTGCATGGTCACCCGCTCCCCTTCAATCAGGTTGTCGGGTAAGCCTTCCATCACCAGGCTGAGATCGGTGACTACCGTCACCCGGTTATCGGGATCAATAGCGGCTTTTACCCGCCATTCACCGGGCTGAGGATTTTTGACAGTAATCAGGTCGTAGCGGCTGTCGCTGAACCAGGCAACATTTTTGGGCTTGTTGCGCACCATCATCTGCTGATTGCCGGGGGAAAAAAGTTCCGTAGGCGAGCTGCCGGGCTTGCGGAAAATCAGCGCGGTAAATTCCTGCACCGCGGAATCAATCTGAAAACGATTCCCTTCCAGCGGCACCTGTTCCGGCTTGTTCACCTGATCAGACGCCTGCACAAAGACCGACATCAGATCATCAGCCGACTGCGCCACCGAAAAAGTACCATTGGTGCGTGCCGCCAGATCTTTCAGAAAGGCAGTGTCCGCATCGTCTGACAGGGCCACACTGTGAATTTTGAAGCCGGCTTTTTTCAGGCGCGGCACCACCTCATTCATGATGCGGTCCTGTTCCGCCTGATTCACGGCATCGGACTTGGAGATGTCCACCTTGCCATCGGACAGGAGCACAATGGTGCGGTCCCACTCCGGATCAGGCTCCCGTTCATTCATGGCAGCTTTTTCCAGGGCTTCACCAATATTGGTGTACAGGGCAACGGAGTTGATCAGTTCCACCTGGCTAAGGGCTTCTTCACGCCAGGCAGGGGTGACCTCTTTGTGGGGCACCAGCATGTTCACGTACTGGCCGAAGGTCCAGACACCAAACTGGGTACCTTCCTTGGCCAGGTTCAGCAACAGCTTGGATGCGGGGATACGCAGGTTTTCGGGATCGGTTTTTTTCATGCTGCCGGAAATATCGATCACCAGCCGCAGATCGGGCTTGGGATCGGCAGCCACAGAAAGCCGCACGCCGGACAGCACCAGCCCGGTAACCAGCAATAAAAATAAACTCAGACGAAATACGTTCACAATACACCCGAAAAAACCTGCCAATAGTTTATTTATAGCAGGTTTAGGGGCGTTTTCCGGTGAATTGCTGGAATTTGAAGGTGTAAGCTATTGATTTGCTGCTTCTTTAACCCATGAAAAATACAGGGGTTATTCCGCCCGCCGGCGCCGGTTGAGCAGCGCCTCGCCCAGGGCAATCACAGCACCGGCAATGGCAGCCAGCAGCAGCGGCGCGTATACCCGGGCTATATTGCCTTCCTCCACCAGGGTGGTTTCCAGAATCCAGATCATGGCGGCGGGCGCCATGCGGGTGGCGTTGTCCTCCACCACCACCGCCGGCGTTACCAGCAGGGCAAAATACAGCACCCGCAGCAGGTTCTGCAGCCAGCGCACCGGCAGCGGCCGGGTGATACGCCACCACACAGCCCCGAGGCCGATCACAGATACCAGATACAGGCTCCAGGCAATTAGATATTCGTTGTCCGTCAGCATAATTGTTATCGCTCAACCCATTGAATGATGTGGTCTTCCCAGTCTTCCTCGTCCACCGCGTTGTCAGGAATAACCCGCCCCTGCACGGATATACCCGCCTCGTACACGGATTCCTGGCGCCCGGATACCAGCGGGTGCCAGTCCGCCAGGCCGCGCCCTTCCGCCAGGCGCCGGTAGGCACAGGTATAGGGCAACCAGTGAAACTCGGCGATGCCTTCCCGGGTGAGTTTGACACAGTCGGGCACCCGAACGGAACGGTTGGCGTAGTCAGTGCAGCGGCACGTATCCTGATCCAGAAGGTGACAAACCAGCTGGGTGTAATACACCTCGCCGGTGTCGGCGTCTTCCAGTTTCTGCAGGCAGCACAGGGCGCAACCATCGCACAGGGATTCCCATTCGGCGGCGGTCATCTGCTCCAGTGATTTGTGTTCCCAGAAAGGTTCGGACATAAGGATGTTCTTGTTGCCGGCAGGCACCGTCAGATATCAATCCCGGCGCGGGGCGGCATTTGCAGGTAAAAGCCCTGCTCGTGAATGGCGGCCATCACATCCACCACTTCCACCCGGGCCAGCTTGCGGTCGCGGGTGAGCAGCAGGTCCATGACATGGCCCGGGGTACCGAATTGCCTGAGCAGCGGCTCCGGCAGCTCATCTACCCCTTCGTTCTTGCGCACATACAGGTACATGCCTTCTTTTTTGGGGCTGCGAAAGACAGAACAGAGAATTTTATCGGTTTCAATCATGATTCAGGACTGACTGGCTTGTTGAAGTTGATCCAGGGCGGTTTGAATGACCGGCACCAGCACCTGACGGCGCCAACCGGCATAATAACCGGGAAGATCGCCACCCTCCAGGTGGGATTTCACCAGCTTTTCCAGGTTGCGGCGGTTGGACAGGCGATCAGTGGCCATATCCAGCTCTTCGGCTTTGCGTTCCAGCGCCGGTTTCACGGATTTTACCGCTTTGCGCACCTGGTTGTTGAAGGGCCGCGTCACCGGTGGCAGCTCGCGGTCTTCGGCTTCCAGGGTGTTGTTGATCAGGTTCACTGCATCCTCGGCATAGCGACGCACCTGCACCGGTTTGAAATCCGCCACCCGGGTGAGCTGGCCAACGGATCTGGGCAACTGGTCCGCAAGGGCAAACAGCTCGCGATCGGAAAAAATAAAGCCCCGGGGCTTGTCTTTTTCACGGGCGGTACGTTCCCGCCAGGCCGCCAGTGCCTGCAGCACCTCCAGTTTTTTGCCTTTGAGTTTCCAGGCATCGCCCATGGTGCGGTAGTAATTATCGATCGGTGCCGGCTTGCGATAGCTGTTCACCATGCGCTGACATTCCTCCTCGCACCAGGCCATACGACCCAGGGATTCCAGCTTGTCGGCAAGCGCCGCGTACACCTGCAGCAGGCACACCACATCCAGCGCGGCGTATTCCATCTGATTGTCCGTCAGGGGCCTTTTGGTCCAGTCGGAACGGGTTTCATCTTTGGGAATTTCCACGCCGGTAAAAGTCAGAATCAGCCGCTGCAACCCCAGCTGCTGATCACGGCTCACCATACTGGCAGCCACCTGGGTATCGAACACGTTGCCCGGCACATCACCGAACAGGCCCTGAAACACTTCCAGATCCTCGGAACACGCATGCATTACAAGACGGCGATCGGCGTCGAACAAAAGCGCCTGCAGCCCGTCCAGGTTCATCCCGGTGAGCGGGTCCACCAGATAGCAGATACCCGGAGCCGCCAGTTGCAGCAGCCCTACTTTGGGGTAAAAGGTGTTGGTGCGCAGGAATTCGGTATCAACGGCCAGCAGTGGCTCGGCATCAAGCCGGGCCACCAGTGAATCCAGATCCGCTTGTTCGGTGACAAAATGGCAGGGTACGTTTTGAACTTCAAAAGACTGCAAGGGTTCGGCTCTTTTCTCTTTCCGGTGACAGGTCAGCAATGGGAGCCATTATAACCCCATTTGCTTGGCAATTACCTCGTTCATGATCTCATAAGTGCCACCACCGATGGAAAGAATGCGATTATCCCGGTAGAGCCGCTCCACCAGCGATTCGCGCATGTACCCCATACCGCCAAAGATCTGCACGGCTTCATAGGTGCAGAAATCGCTGACCCGGGTGGCAAAATTCTTGGCCATGGAAATTTCTTTCACTACCGGTTCACCAGCGCCAATTCGCGCGGCGATGCGGTAGGTAAAGGTTTTACTGGCCTCCAGCTGCGTGGCCATATCTGCCAGTTTGTGTTTGATCACCTGAAATTTGCCAATGGGCCGGCCAAAGGCCTGGCGTTCCTTGACGTAATCCATGCAGGCTTCCAGCGCCAGTTCAGAGGTGGTGTTGGCCATAACCGCCAGGCTTAAACGTTCCATCTGGAAGTTGGACATAATGGCATAGAAGCCGGCGTTTTCCTGGCCAATCAGGTTCGCCACCGGCACCCGGCAATCCTCAAAAAACAGCTCCGCGGTATCGCTGGCCAGCCAGCCCATCTTTTCCAGTTTGCGGCTGACACTGAACCCCGGTGTGCCCTTTTCCACCAGCAACAGGCTGATACCTGCATAACCATCGTCGCCGGTGCGTACCGCCACGGTGTAATAATCTGCGTTTACGCCACTGGTGATAAAGGTTTTGGAGCCGTTCACCACATAATGATCGCCGTCTTTCACCGCCCGGGTGCGTATGTTGGCCACGTCGGAGCCACCGCCGGGCTCGGTAATGGCCAGACACTGGATTTTTTCACCCCGGAGTACCGGGCCGCAAATACGCTCTTTCAGTTCGGCACTGCCCCAGTGCACGATGGGCGGTAATCCGATATCCAGTGAGCCGAAGCTGGCGGCCACACCGCCGGAACCGCAGCGCATGATTTCCTCGCTGGCAGCTACCTTGCTGAAGATATCCATGCCGGTGCCACCCATTTCCTCCGGATAGCCGATGGCCAGAATGCCCGCTTCGCCGGCTTTTTCGTACAGGCTCCGTGGCAGCTCGCCATCGCGCTCCCATTGATCCACATTGGGCAGAATCTCCTGCGCCACAAATTTGCGCACCGTGGTGCGCACCATATTCTGGGTTTCACCGAAGTAATCCTGAAAATCGCTCATGCAGTCCCCTTAGGTTAATTGTTTACCCCTACCCTCAAATTAAACCAAGCGCTTGCTTGGTCAGCCAAGCATAAAAAAACCGGGCGGTGATTACCAGCCCGGTTTTCAGGAATTGTGTGTGCCGATCAGAGCGCCTTGCGCCCGGAAAATGCCAGACTGATGGTATTGGAATCCACGTATTCCAGCTCGCCTCCCATGGGGACCCCATGAGCGATGCGGCTGGCCACCACGCCATTGGCTCTGGCCAGGTCGAAAATATAATGGGCCGTGGCTTCACCTTCCACCGTGGTGCCGGTGGCCAGTATCACCTCTTCCACCTCACCGGAGCGAAAGCGTTCCTCCAGCAGGTCCATGCCAATATCCTCCGGGCCCACGCCGTCAATGGGCGACAAATGCCCCATGAGCACGAAATACAGGCCCCGGTACATGCCCGCCTGCTCAATGGCCAGCAGGTCTGCCGGAGTTTCCACCACACACAGCAGTTGTTGCTGGCGGGACTGGTCCCGGCAAATACCGCACTGCTCGGATTCGCAAAAGGTACGGCAACGGTGGCAGTGCCCCACCTGCTCCACGGCGGCGGCCAGGGCGTGAGACAGCTTGGCAGCCCCTTCCCGGTCCCGCTCCAGCAGGTGCAATGCCATGCGCTGGGCGGTTTTCTGGCCCACGCCAGGCAGGCAGCGCAGCGCCTGCATCAGCTCATCAATTAAAGGACTGAACATTCAGAGGGTTGAACCTTAAAAGGGAAAATTAAAGCCGTTGGGCAGATCAATGCCGGACGCCAGGCCGCTGACCTTTTGCTGATTATGCTGCTCCACCTTGCGCACCGCGTCATTCACCGCAGCCGCTATCAGGTCTTCCAGCACCTCCTTGTCTTCTGACAGGAGTGAATCATCGATGCTGACCCGCTTCACATCATGGCGGCCGGTCATGACCACGGACACCAGGCCCGCACCGGATTCGCCGGTCACTTCTGCATTTGCCAGCTCTTCCTGAACCTTCTGCATCTGCTCCTGTACTTTCTGGGCCTGCTTCATTAAATCGCCAAGTTGACCTTTCATTTCGTTACCTGCTCACTAATCATCAAGAGGTTTCAGGGACTCTTTGTCCATACTGGCCCCGAACCTGTCCATTAATACCTGCACAAAGGGATCCGACATCAGGGTATCTTCCGCTAACTTCAGCCGCGCCTGTCGGCGCCGGGTTGCCAGCTCGTCCGGGGTTGGCTTGCCAGGCTGGCCCACGGAGACCTTTAGTTTAATCCCTTTGCTGAATTTTTCCGAGAGCGCCTGTTCCAGGCGTTCCACCTGCTGCGGTTGCAGCAATACTTCATGCCGGGGGCTGATTGTCAGCTCATACAGGCCATCAGTATCGCTTTCCAGGCTGCAATTGCGGGCAAAATTAAGCACTGAATTGTTCAGCGGCAGCTCCATCAGCAGATCCGCCCAGGGATCATCAAACTTTTCCTGAGGCTTTTTGGCCGGCTGCGGGGCCTTCTGCACCGCGGTGTTTGCTACCGGTTGCGGCCGTGTCTGAGCCTGGGACTGCGGCGTATTCTGCGCCACAGGTGCCGGATTCGGTGCCGCCATGGCCATACTGGGTTCTGTCGCCTGAGAAGCATTTGCGGGGGCCGCCTGAGAGCTACCTTGCGGCACTTGCGGGCTCTGCGGCGCCTGCCTGGCCGGGGCCGGACGCTTGCCATCCCCTGACAATTGATCGCGAATCTGATCCAGAGCGCCTTTTCCACTACCCAAAGCGCGGGCTGGCACTGCCGGTTTTTCGGCGGGTGGTGGCGGCGCTGACGCTGGTGGTGGCGACGGCTTTGGCTGGGCCGGGGGCTGTGCCGAAGCCTGAACCGGCGTTAGCTGCCCATGGGGCTGCTGCCCGGCTGATCCCTGCGGGGAAGCCTGCTGCTGCCTGGGCGGCGCAGCATCAATGGACTTTTTTGCCGGGGGTCCCCCCCGTGCCGCGGGGTTCTGGGCCATGCCTTGCGCCGGCAACTCCATGACACCGGCGGGACGAAACAGCAACATGCGCAACAGGATCATTTCAAAACCGCTGCGGGCATCCGGCGCCAGCGGCAAATCCTTGCGCCCCAGCAAAGCGGTTTGATAATAGAGCTGCACTTCCTCTGCGGTAAATGCCTGCGCCATTTCCAGCACCTGGGCTTTGGAGCCGTCACTGTCATCCACCGCATCCGGCGCCACCTGAGCCATGGCCAGGCGGTGCAAGGCACTGATCAGATCCGCCAGCACTCCGGCATAATCCGGAGACTGTTCTGCCATTTGCGCAATGGTCTGCAACAGGCGGGCGCCATCCTTTTCCAGCAGGCAGGCCAGCAGGTGATACACGAATTCGCGATCAATACTGCCCAGCATAGCGCGCACATCGGTGTCAGATACCTTGCCATTACCAAAGGATATCGCCTGATCCGTCAGGCTCATGGCATCGCGCATACTGCCATCCGCAGAGCGCCCCAGCGCCCACAGGGCCGGCTCCTCGAAAGGCACCATTTCCTTTTCCAGCACGTTTTTGAGGTGACCGACAATGCGCTCCGGCGACATGGCTTTGAGGCTGAACTGCAGGCAGCGGGACAGAATGGTCACCGGCAGTTTTTGCGGATCGGTGGTGGCCAGCAGGAATTTTACGTGTTCCGGCGGCTCTTCCAGGGTTTTCAGCAAGGCGTTGAAACTGTGCCCCGACAACATGTGCACCTCATCGATCAGGTACACCTTGTAGCGGCCTCTGGTAGGCGCGTACTGCACGTTATCAAGAATCTCCCGGGTGTCTTCCACCTTGGTCCGGGACGCCGCGTCCACCTCGATCAAGTCCACAAAGCGGCCCTCATCAATCTCCACACAGGAGGCGCACTGACCGCAGGGCTCAGAGCTGATGCCTGCCTCGCAGTTCAGGGACTTGGCAAGAATCCGCGCGATGGTGGTTTTGCCCACCCCCCGGGTACCGGTAAACAGGTAGGCATGGTGCAGCCGGCCGTGGTCCAGGGCATTGATCAGTGCCTTGAGTACGTGCTCCTGCCCCACCATCTCCCGAAAGGTTCTGGGACGCCATTTTCGCGCTAAGACTTGATAACTCATGAATTTTTTTGATGTTTTTAGCTGAAGGGACTGGCCATTTTAGACCAAACAGGGAGAGCGAGAAACATTCGTGATCCGACCTTCCCAAAACAGTCGCTTACCACTATTAAGTGCAGATTACGCCACATTAACGTCAAATTCGGCTTGCTATAATGGCCATATTGGAACGATATTTACCATTTTTGCCACTACACATCCTGGCCAGCCAGGCATATTCTGAATGGGCAATGACGGCTCTTTGCCTTAAGGAGAAAGATCATGACCAGTATCCACTTCACCCGGAACCTCAATACTGCCACTGTCGGCCAATCATTGAATCGGCCCGTCGCGTCTGCGCAACCCACAGAGTTCCTGCGTTCAATGCTGGGAAGCTACGTGTATGACATCAGTGAAACTTTACTGAAACTGGCCTCGGGTACCGCCTTTGCGGTGCTGCTGCTGACACTGGCGCAACAGTTCACCCCGCTCTTGAGTGCCGCAGCTGCCGCCGGTGCCATGCTGTATCTGGCAAACCTGAGCGGCGTACGCACCGCCAGAGATGCACTGGCGACGATACTGCCGGCACTGGCCATTCCCATCATACTGTTCTGGGAAATCAATCATCCTGTGGCATTGGGATTCGGCTTGCTGATTCATGCGGGCACCAGCTTTTACGGCACCCTGGGGCAACCCACCGGCGCTCTGACAGAAATGAAGTTCTGGTCGGTATTGCTGGGCTTTAACGCCACGGCACTGGGATGGTGGATAGTTTCTGTTGTTTGAAAGGTGTGAGTTCGAAAGGCTTAAGCTTGAGAGACTTTATCTTGAAAGGCTCAGATCTGAATGCCTGATGCTGGCTGGGAGGGAAAACTGGAGGCGACCCTACCAGCCACACCCCGGCACACGAGTCACCTGCTACCGTTGCTCCCTTCCGGGCCTGGCGGGGTTCACAAGTTATCGTTGCGAGGGGACCAATAGGGCCACCACTGCGATAAAGGCGGCGATTATTCATGATTTTATCCCCCATTTCAAGGGATTATCAGGAATAAAGCTCTGAGCATGCACTTGCGACCGCTGTCGGGAATAAAATAATGTAAACAGGCTCTATAATGGGTAGAGAGTCACAGATTACAAGATTTCCGTTTGTCAGCCTCTGGCAGCTTTTCTATGTTTCACGGCAAAGCCTGACAGCACAGCTGCGTGGCAAACAATAACGACGAGAATGATCATGCCCATTATTTTTTCTTTTCTGCCACTTTTGCAGCGACGACTCAAGCAATCACCTTCGCAACGACATTCACAACAACATCCGCAACCACAGACACAATCACACCGGCAGTTACGGCGTTTGGGTTTTGCCTCACTTCCGGTAACGTTTCCTGCGATGCTGGTGGCATTGATGACAGCCACACTCATGACAGCCACGTTCATGTACTCACCCGCAGCGAGTGCGGCTTCCTGGAACGTCTCCGATCAGGATGGCACACCGGTAGCCATTACCCCTAAGCACAACATGATCCTGAAGATGATCAAACCCAAAGACGGCATCTGGGGGAAACTGTATGTGAGCCTGTCAGATGAGCAGGTAGAGAATCTGAGAAAGTATCGCCTGGATAAATACTTTGCGTTTATTTCCGTGGGCGTAGAAGTGGACGGCTATACCCGCGATACCAACGCCAAAGTGGAAGAGACACAAAAATTTGTCCGCATCGATATCGACCAGCGCATGTGGGAAGGCATTAAAAAGGGCAACAAGTTTAATGTGTACCTGCCGGATGGCTCCACTTACAAGGAAACCCTGCGGGGTTCATCCAAAGCCCTGCGCAGGCTGGAGCAACATACATTTAAAGATTACTAGCCAGGCCTGCGGGCAAGCAAACATAAAAAAAGCCCGGCGCTGAATTTCAGCCCGGGCTTTTTCTTTGGTTTTTTTACCCTGCTATTTCTGCATTTTTGCCCAGGTATCCCGCAAGGTCACCGTGCGGTTAAACACAAGCTTGTCAGCAGAACCTTCTTTTTCATCCAGCACAAAGTAACCTTCACGCTCGAACTGATAAGGCTGATCAGGTGATGCCTGCTTCAGTCCGGGCTCAACACGGGCGTCTGCCATCACTGTCAGTGAATCAGGGTTGATAAAATCCAGAAAATGGGAATCTTCACCGGCATTATCCGGGTTTTCATGATCAAACAGGCGATCATACAAACGGACTTCTGCCGGATGGGAATGCTCAGCCGATACCCAGTGAATCACCCCCTTGGCTTTATAACCTTCAGGATTCTTGCCCAGGGTGTTTTCATCATAGGTGCAACGTAACTCGGTAATCTCACCACTGTCATCACGGATCACTTCATGACACCTGATCACATAGGCTCCCCGTAAACGTACCGCGTTTTCCAGGGTCATACGCTTGTATTTGGGGGGTGGTACTTCTTCAAAATCGGCACGATCAATGTAGATTTCCCGGGAAAAGAACACCTCACGTTCACCCATGTCGGCTTTGGGATGAGCCGGCAACGACAGTTTCAGCGAATCCCCTTCCGGGTAGTTTTCTATCACCACTTTCACCGGATTGATCACGCACATGGCCCGTGGCGCGTTCTTGTCCAGATCATCACGAATAGCAAATTCCAGCATACCCACATCCACAATGCCTTCGCTCTTGGTGACGCCGATCATTTCGCAGAAATTACGGATAGAAGCCGGTGTATAACCACGCCGTCGCAGACCGGAAACCGTCGGCATGCGCGGATCATCCCAACCGGAAACATGGCCTTCATCCACCAGCAGCTTTAACTTGCGCTTGGAAGTTACCGTATAATTCAGATTGAGTCGGGCAAACTCAATCTGCTGCGGATGGCAAGGAGTGCGCAGCTCATCCAGCACCCAGTCATAAAGCGGACGGTGATCCTCGAATTCCAGCGTGCAGAGTGAATGCGTGATACCTTCGATCGCATCGGAAATACAGTGGGTGTAATCGTACATGGGGTAGATGGGCCAGCTGTCACCGGTCTGATGGTGGTGAACCTTGCGAATCCGGTAAATCACCGGGTCCCGCATATTGATATTGGGCGATGCCATATCAATTTTTGCCCGCAAGCAGTGAGTGCCTTCATCGAACTCCCCTGCCCGCATGCGATTAAACAGATCCAGGTTTTCTTCGATCGTTCGACTCCGGTACGGACTGTCTTTGCCGGGTTCTTTCAGGGTGCCACGGTGCTCACGAATCTGATCCGGTGTCAGGCTGTCCACATAGGCCTTGCCTTCTTCAATCAGCTGCACGGCGTATTGATACAGCTGTTCAAAATAGTCGGAGGCATAACGCACATCGCCGTGCCACTGGAACCCCAGCCAGGTCACATCACGCTTGATGGCATCGATATATTCCTGGTTCTCTTTTTCCGGATTGGTATCGTCAAAGCGCAAATGGCACACACCACCGAACTCCTCCGCCACGGAAAAATTCAGACAAATGGATTTGGCATGGCCTATATGCAGGTAGCCGTTGGGCTCCGGTGGAAACCGGGTAACAACCCTGCCATCGTTTTTACCTGCTTCCAGGTCTGCTTTGATGATTTGGCGAATAAAGTGCGCTGGTTTTTTGATTTCCGTGTCGCTCATCGATTCATCTCGTTCCAGAATCTGCTGTGGTAAGAATAAATTAACCTGCCCTGACAGCCGGTTACAGGCAAATGGCCGCAAAGTATAGGGTAAGCCACCCGGATACCCAAGGGGCAATGGAGAATATGTGCCCCGGCAAAGCGTCCTTCCAAAAGGCGTCTCTGCACAAGTTTAGGTGCAAATAGCGCCCTTGCCCGCGCCCGGGAAACGATTTGTTATAAATTCCGGCGCCCCGGGATTGCCCGGTTGCGACTGTCCGTCCGCCACAAAAAAGCGGCGGTTTTCTCCCATTTCGAGGCATTTACCGCCTTGTTTACCACCTGCACCGGAATTAAGCTGCCCGGTGACGGGCGGTGGCTCGGTAGTCACTCGGTGCGCAACCATCATTTTATTGGTTTTTAACGACTTTCTTACATATAATACGGCCGTTTGAAATTAGAGGGGCGTGCGTTTGCTGTCGGCTCAACGGAGCTGAAATTGCGCACTTTGAAACGCTTAACTATCTGTTACGCAAAGCTTTTCTCAGCCTTTGTCTAGCATTTCGTTAAAGGGACACCCGTCGCCCGCAATCAATCCATGCGCTTGCCAGAGGAGACACGCTATGGAACGTGAATCGATGGAATATGACGTCGTCATCGTTGGTGCCGGCCCGGCTGGTCTTTCAGCTGCCTGTAAGCTGAAACAGCTTGATGAAAACATTTCCGTTTGTGTGGTGGAAAAAGGCTCGGAAGTGGGAGCCCACATTCTTTCCGGTGCTGTACTGGAACCCCGCGCCATGAACGAGCTGTTCCCCGACTGGAAAGAACTGGACGCCCCGCTCAACACCCCGGTGACCGGTGATGAATTCTACTTCATGACCAGCCCGGAAAAGAGCACCAAGCTGGCTCACTGGATGATTCCCAAGCCCACCCACAACGATGGCAACTACGTAGTGAGCCTGGGTAACGTATGTCGCTGGCTGGGCCAGCAGGCTGAAAACCTGGGCGTTGAGATTTACCCCGGCTTTGCCGCAGCGGAAGTAGTTTACAACGAAGACGGCAGCGTAAAAGGCGTGGCTACCGGCGACATGGGTGTGGCTGCCGACGGCTCCCAGAAACCCAGCTACCAGCCCGGTTTTGAACTGCACGCCAAGTACACCGTTTTCTCTGAAGGCTGCCGTGGCCACCTGGGCAAGCAGCTGATTGCCAACTACAAGCTGGACGAAGGCCGCGCGCCCCAGCACTACGGTATCGGCATCAAGGAACTGTGGGACATTGAGCCCGAGAAACACAAGCCTGGCCTGGTCATGCACGGTCTGGGCTGGCCCCTGACAGAAAGCAACAGCACCGGCGGCTGGTTCCTCTATCACGCCGAGAACAATCAGGTGGTTGTGGGTCTGATCACTGACCTGAACTACTCCAATCCGCACATGAGTCCCTTCGAGGAATTTCAGCGGATCAAAACCCACCCCACCCTCAAGCACTATCTGGAAGGTGGCAAGCGGGTTTCCTACGGCGCCCGGGCCCTGGAAAAAGGCGGCCTGAACTCCCTGCCGAAAATGACATTCCCCGGTGGTCTGCTGATCGGCTGTGACGCCGGCACCATGAACTCCGTAAAAATCAAAGGCAGCCACACCGCCATGAAGTCCGGCATTCTGGCAGCCGAAACCATCGCCGAAGCTCTGAAAGCGGACAAGAAAGGTGAAGAGCTGACGGAATTTGAAGCCAACTTCAAAAATTCCTGGTTATACGACGAGCTGTACACCACCCGCAATTTCGTTGGCGCCATGCACAAGCTGGGCACCTTTATCGGCGCCGGTTTTGTCTGGGTTGAGCAGAATATCTTTGGTGGCAAACTGCCCATCAATTTCCGCGACGACACTCCGGATCACAGCTGCCTTAAGCCTGCCGATCAGAGCAAGAAAATTGATTATCCCAAGCCGGATAACAAGATCACTTTTGATCGCCTGACGTCTGTCTTCCTTTCCAACACCAACCACGAGGAAGATCAGCCCTGTCACCTGACACTGAAAGACGACAAGATCCCGCTGGAAGTGAACCTGCCCAAGTGGGATGAACCGGCCCAGCGCTACTGCCCTGCCGGTGTGTATGAAATTGTTCAGGATGAAGAGAGCGGCGACAAGCGCTTCCAGATCAATGCGCAGAACTGTGTTCACTGTAAAACCTGCGACATCAAGGATCCCAGCCAGAACATCAACTGGGTGGTACCGGAAGGCACTGGCGGCCCGAACTACCCCAACATGTAATCCGGCCGGAACTAACGGACCGAAAAAAGCCGCGCTTTTATGGCGCGGCTTTTTTATGCCTTTCGTTTTCTATGTAACGCGTCAATAGCGCCCCAATTCAAATCGCTCCCTGCCACTGGTTACCTGTAACACCTTGCCATGATCTGAATCCACTTCCTGCGCCATGCCCACCAGCTCATAAAACACATTGCGGTGAATCCTGGCGTGCAGGTTTTTTCTGACGCGGATACTCGGGCGGGGCTCACCATTGTCTGCATCGGTTTCTACCACCAGGGGATGTTCCTTTCCGGCCACCACTTCATCACCCAGATTGGTCGTAAGCTTGAGCGCAGTGCCTTCCCGGGTCTGTATCTTCTCCAGGGCCGTTACCGAGAACGGCAGGTCATCCACGGTAATCCGGAACTTTTCCACCGGTGTTACCAGAAAATATTCCTCCCCTTCTTTTTTCAGAATGGAAGCAAACAGTTTCACCAGTTTGTCCCGCTTGAACACACTGTCTTCATGATACCAGTGGCCTTCGCGATCGATACGGATATCGATATCACCGGTAAAATCCGGATTCCAGCTGTCTACCGGCGGCAGGGAATCCAGCTGCTGTTGTTCCAGTTGCTTTGCAATCTCATCAAGGGCTTTCCCTTGTGGTGATTTGCCATTGTCAGCCATGCGATCCTCCAGAATGCCTGAGTGCCAGATGCACTGCGTTTAATTGGCCAGCCAGCGCTGAATCATTTCCTGCAGCTGCTCGGTTTTAAAAGGCTTGGCAATGTAATCGTCCATACCCGCCTTACGACAGGCTTCCACATCACCGGGCAGCACGTGGGCTGTCATGGCGATAATGGGCACCCGTTCTTTGCTGAAAGCTTCCTGTTGCCGAATGCGTTTGGTGGTTTGATAGCCGTCCAGTATCGGCATCTGACAGTCCATGAAAATCAGATCAAAGTTGTCATTGCTTACCAGCTCCAGCGCTCGTTCACCGTTTTCCGCCACCGACACCTGATACCCCATGGCATTGAGACGGCCGATAGCAACTTCCCGGTTGATGCGATTATCCTCCACCACCAGAATACGGCCCAGCTGCTGCTCAATAGGGCCGATATCCGTTGGCCGCTGGTCGGCTATCTGCAGGCCGGAACCAAAATACTGATTGATTTCCCACACCACCTGCTGGCGCAGCGGCTTGATCAGAAACTGGTAAGCGGACAGCACATCATCCCCATGCAGGGATTTTTTATCCCCGAGAGATCCGGCAATAGCAATATGCTCCGGCTTGATACAGCAGGACACATCTTCGGACTCCACAATCTCCCGCACCTGATTCACGCCCAGTGTCAGGCCCACAATCAAGCCGTGATAACGGCTGCCCTGAGTAAGTTTTTCCTCCAGCAGCCGGTAAAGTTGCTGATAATCACTGGCCCATGCCATACGGCAACCTACCCGTTCGAAATAGCCTATCATGTTTCTGGCACTGATTTCGTTGCTGTCTACCAGCAGCACCTCGGTTGCAACCGGCGCCGGCCGTTTTTCTGCGGCATCCGCCACCGCATCAAAACTGAGTTCGAACCAGAAGGTGGAGCCTTTTCCGTACTCACTCTCCACACCCAGGCTGCCCTTCATCAGATTCAGCAGCTGTTTGCACAAAGCCAGACCAAGCCCGGTACCACCGTATTCCCGGGTGGTTGAAGAATCCGCCTGGGCGAAGGTGCCGAAAATCATTTCCTTGGAAGATTCCCGGATACCAATGCCGGTATCCTCCACTTCAAAACGGAAATGCACCTTGCCATCCTGTTCATCAAGCAATTGATAGCTGGTGATAACGCTGCCGGCAGGCGTGAACTTGATGGCATTACCAATCAGATTAAACAGCAGCTGCTTGAACCGAACCAGATCACCCGACACCCGCGTGGAACATCCGCCACCATGCTGTAACACCAACTCTACGCCTTTGCTCAGGGCAGATTCCCCCAGCATGGTGTAAACATCTTCAATAGCTTCCACAAAATCAAACTCGATATGCTCCAGTTGCAGTTTGCCCTGTTCGATCTTGGACAGATCGAGCACATTATTCATCAGCTCAAGCAACAGATTGCCAGACTCGAAGGCCACATCCACATAGTGCTTCTGATCTCCTGCAAGCCGGGTATCCTTCAGCAGCGACAGCATGCCCAGCACCCCATTCATGGGCGTGCGCAACTCGTGGCTCATATTGGCCAGGAACTGTGACTTGGCCCGGGCGCTGGCCTCGGCAATCCGTTTGTTTTCTTCCGATATGCGAATGGCCTGGTTGGCTTTTTTCAGCGCCTTGACGGTTTCTTCCAGGCTGAAGTTGGCATTCTGCAATTCACTGGTGCGCTCCTCCACCTGGGATTCCAGTTCAAGGTGGTGACGGTGAAGCTCCTGATCCCGGCGCCCGATTTCCTCCAGCATGCTGTTGAAACCATCGGTGAGCCGACCCAGCTCATCGTCGGCGTATTTCTGCACCCGGATCCCATAGTTTTCGCTGTTGCGTACCGACTCCACCGCGTTCATCAACTGGCGGATAGGGTCGGATACCCAATGCACCAGCCGCGACATAATCACAATCACTATGGCAAAGGTGATCGCCAACACAGCGATAACAATGGCGGCGGCCTTTTCCTGAAAACTGGTGAACTGATCCAGACTGGACCGCAGATAGATAGAGCCGATGACGTCCTCATCCAGAGTAATATCCTTGAACACGTGCACACCGGTGTCCGAGAAAATCACTCTGGCCTTGCGCGTATGTGCCCACTGAAACCGGCCTGCAGTAATCTCTGCAAACAGGCTGTCGGGCTGGTCATGGTCCGACCGCTGATAGCGTACAAAAGGTTTACCTTCCTGGTAGAACACAATGGCTTCCTGAATCGGCGCCACGGCCTTGAGGGATGCCAGAATTTCCGCAGCAGAAGCCGCATCATCAAAAGCCAGGGCCGCGGCCACATTATAGGCAATGATTTCTGCCTGGCTCTGCAGCTCACTGGATACCCGCTCGCGCACCGCAGAACGCTCATAGGCAAGGTACACGGAAGAGGTCAGCAGCAAGGCACCCATTAACATGAACACGTTGATAAACAGCAGTTTCTTGGCAATGGGCAGGCGCGCAAAAGATTCTTTCATGGCTTGCCCCCGCTAACCCGGGCCAGTTTCAACAGGCGCGAACTGAGTTGCACCTGACGCGTCTGGGCGTTCTTGAGGCTTATTTCAAAACGCAGCTTGTCACCTTCCAGGAAAAAATTAATCACGCCCCCACGATCATTAAAGCCTTGCGTTTCCCCCACCAGCAACAGGCGCTGGCGGTGTTGGTCTTTTGCCGCAAACCAGGACGCGGTGTGCTCCTCGTCCACAAACACCATGTGACAGTAATCCGCACGGCTCCGCAGGCCCAGACTCACCACCTGCACCGGACGCCCGCCCACGGGCTTTTCAGAAACATCCTTGAGGGCCTGGGTCAGCTCTTCGCTGGCCAGCGTGCAGATCACCAGCTGCTCGCGCATGGCGTCACCCGCCTGAGCTTCCGCGTCGGGCCAGTAGGTCAGTTTGGCAAAATTGAACAGATAGGCGGCTTTGAGACGATCCGGCACATCCACAGCCGGAGCCGGAAAAGAGAAAGCGATCAGCAACAGGAAAACAAAACCGTTAACGGCTCCAGACTTCCTTGGCTGAGATCGGCGAATGATTGAAAACATAAATGAACGGTCTGATCGACTCCCTTTTCGGCCATTCTAACACCGTTTAAATCATTGGCCAGAAACCACCCGGATTGCAGCTCAGTACTTTTCGCTCAGGGAGTTCACCAGGTCGGTTACCAGTTGTTCCAGCGGCTTGTGATTATCCTCGTAGAGATAGGCAATAATACCGCGCTGGGAACTGACGGTGACCAGATCAACCAGCTTGCCGGATGCCGTTTCATACAGCGTAATATTGACCCGGGAATCCCCCTCATCGCCACCGGCCGGTCGATCACAGCCCTCGGCATCGGGATTCTTTTCACAGTTCTGCATCTGGATGGGCTTGATATCCGCCCACTGCTCCACCTGACCAAATACCAGAAACTGGGCGCCCACCTGCCGGGCGGAATGCAACGCCTGATGCAGCCGCTCCTTGTTCAGCCCCGGATACACCCGGCTGAAATTCTGGGAAAAGCCCTTTTTGAGTTTGTCGGCCAGCAAGGTATTCACGTCGGTACCGTCGTCGGTCAGCAGTGCACTGGCGGGGTTGGCGATATACAGACTGGCATCATAGGGAAGCACCAGATTATGACGGCGCTGGATCTGGTAACTGCCGACAGGGGAAAACTCCCCCATCCAGGCAGTGGATGTGCGGGCAGCGGGATGACTGGACTGGCAGCCCTGCAATAACACCACAGTCACCGCCAGAAACAGCAGGCGCCCCATGAATTACTCGCCTTTATTGGGGCGTTTGTTACCCATTCTGACCCCGATGTCGATCAGGAAATTGAAGAACTCGTCCTTGTTATCAATAAACTCGTTGTAAAACTTGGAGTGGTACAGCGCCACAGCCCCATGCACCAGCGCCCAGGCAGCAAAAATATGGTAATGGGCGGGCACGTCTTCCAGCTTGCCTTCGCTGATCCGCATCTCCACGATCTTGACCAGGCGATCCAGATTGCTGGCACGGGTTTCGTGGAGCTTCTGCACCAGTTCCGGGCAGGAATTGCTGTTGGTCAGCTTGTGCTCAAGGCGATCAAACAAGGCGTACTTTTCCGGATTCTTCATGCGGAAACCGAAGTACTCCTTGGCCAGCCGGGCCCGGTCCTTGTCGCCGCTGGCTTCCAGCTGATCGAAAACTTCGCTGAGCTGATCTTCGTAGCGAATCATCAGGCGCAGGTAGATTTCATCTTTGGTTTCGAAATGCTTGTAGATGGTGCCCTTACCTATGCCGACTGCATCGGCAATCATCTCCACGGTGACCTTGTCCTCGCCGTGCTCGATAAAAAGATCCTGAGCCTTCTGAAGGATCTCCTCTTCCCGGCGCCGGAACTCCTGCGCTTTCTGACTCGCTTTCTGCAAATCGCTCATCTTAACCTCCCGAACTGATGAACCTTGATGATGGGCTAATTATGCTCAATTTTTTGCCCCAGTAACACGTTAAAGCTTTCTGTATTCAGTATTTATAATTAATAGTTGAAGAAAATTGTCACCTTAGAGACACTAGGCGCCCCGGGAAGCCCCCTGGCTTTCTGCCTGCACGGACGCATCTCTCTGACTTGAACCGGATCAGGGTCGACATTCACTTTTCGACTTTGACTTTTAAGTCAGTCACTCTCATTCTAGCCAAACTTTAACAACTTCAACAAACTACGGTACAGGTTTTAGTAAGGATTAGGCAAAAAGGCATGTATGAAAACGAGTTCCCGTTAGACCCACAGATTTGTTACCTGAACCACGCCGCCGTGGCCCCCTGGCCCAAACGTACCAGCATTGCCGTGAGCAATTTTGCCGCCGAAAACACCTCTCTGGGAGCCACCCACTACCCGCGCTGGATGAGCAAGGAATTCGAGCTGCGTCAGCAACTGAAAGACCTGCTTAACGCCCCGTCCACCGACGATATCGCCTTTCAGAAAAATACCTCGGAAGGCCTGTCCACCATTGCCTATGGCCTGCCCTGGCAGGAAGGCGATGAAATCGTGATTACCAATCAGGAATTCCCCAGCAACCGGATCGTGTGGGAATCTCTGGCCCGGTTCGGGGTGAAGGTTATTGAAGCCGATATCAGCGGGCACCTGCCGGAGCAGGCCATTATGGATGCCGTCAGCAAGAAAACCCGTCTGTTATCAGTCAGTTCGGTGCAGTATGGCACCGGTATCCGCCTGAACCTGCACAAGCTGGGGGAGCACTGCAAAAAGCGCAATGTGCTGTTCTGCGTGGACGCGATCCAGAGCATTGGCGCCCTGGAAACGGACGTGGAAGCCATTCAGGCGGACTTTGTGATCGCGGATGCCCATAAATGGATGCTGGGGCCTGAAGGTATTGCGGTGATGTACGTGGCGGAAAATGCCCGCGACAAACTGGAACTCAATGAATTTGGCTGGCACATGGTGGCGAAAGTCGGCGATTACGATGCCAAAAGCTGGGAAATAGCCCGCAGCGCCCGCCGTTTTGAATGTGGCAGCCCCAATATGGTGGGCGTTCATGCCCTGTCTGCCAGCCTGTCACTGCTGCTGGAAGCCGGCATCGAAACCGTGGAAACCGCCATTCTGGAAAACACCCGTTACCTGATTGAGCTGCTGGAGCAACGTCAGGATATTCAGGTGATTTCCCCGAAAGACAGCAGTCGCCGGGCCGGCATTGTCACCTTCCTGGTGGAGGGCCGTAAAACTGAAGAAGTCTTCAACGAGCTGAAAACCCGGCACGTCATCTGCGCCCACCGGGGCGGCGGCATCCGGTTTTCGCCGCATTTCTATACGCCAAAAAGCGTTTTGGAAACGGCGGTGTCGCTGATACCATAGAGTCACGTTTTTCCAGAGGGTGCCTACATGACGATCTTCAAGCAGTTTATTTTGCTCCTGATATCGTGGCTGAATCGCACCTCGGAACCGAAAGACAATGTTCTCTGCGACTTTGAGCGCATCCGCCAGACCATTACCCCCGGCGATGTGCTATTGGTTGAAGGCCGCGCCGTGGTGGACCGCAAGATCCGCAAGCTCACCCAGTCCCAGTGGTCCCACAGTGTGCTTTACATAGGCCGCCTGCTGGATATCCAGGATCCCGATATCAAGTCCCTGATCAAAAACCATCTGGAATGCGAAACCGACACCCCCCTGATTGTGCGCTCCCGACTGGGCCAGGGAACCATTATCGAGCCACTTCAGGAGCTGGAGCGGGAACATATCCGCATCTGCCGGCCCAAAGGCCTTGCCCCGAAGGATACCGAACAGGTGATCCGCTACGCGGTCAGCTTTGTGGGCACCGACAAAGAGGAATACCACCTGCTGGATCTGCTGCGCTGGTTTTTCCCCTGGTCGCTGCTGCCCTTCAGCTGGCGCCTGCCGGCGTTTCGCTACCACCCGGGCAAGCACACGGAAATTGCCAGCTGCTCCCTGATCGCCAACGCCTTCGGCTTTGTTCAGTTCCCCGTCATGCCCCTGGTAAAAACCACCGGCAAAGACGGCGCCCTGTTACTGCGGCGCAAACCTCGCCTGTGCATGCCGATCGATTTCGACAACTCCCCCTACTTCGAAATCGTGAAGTACCCCTTTATCGACTTTGCCAACTACACCGGCCACAACCTGATTCCCTGGAAAGGCTCCGGTGTGGTATCCGGCGAGGAACCCAGCCTTCACCTGGCCCACTCCAATGCCAATCTGGATAACAAATCCGTCTAATTCTTAATCTGTATCAGGATTTTCTGGCTCACGATTTCCGAAAAAACGTGAACTGACGCACACTTAGCTGTCGATAAAATTAACAATCGACTATATTTCATCCAACCCTCTTTTGACTAACCTGTTGATTTTCCTGACTGTTTATTTTTTGGCCCAACCCTTGCTTACTGTATAAAACTTGCACGGGGTTTATTAAACAAAGGAAATAATCACATGATGAAACAATTACTGAGTGCTGCTGCTTTATCAGCGTTTGTTGTCGGTAATGCATTTGCTACACCCATTTACAGCGGTAGCACTTACGCGGATTTCGGTACTGTACCAAACCTGCCTGCCGAAACCGGTTATTACATCTGGAGCAACCAGGATCAAACGGAATGGAGCGTCCGCTGGACTGCCAACAATATGGGCAACGCCCAATGGGGTGACTGGTACGGCTCTATCGAATTCGGTGGCCTGGAAGTAGATGGCGTTACGCCGGTACTGTTCGAAGCCAGCCACTCTGACTCTGTGAATGCCTACGACCTGAGCTTTTACGGTCTGGGTGAACTGATCGTTTTTGAAGGTTATGCAGGTCCCGGTTGGGATGGTTTTGATTTCACCATTCTCGATCCCATGGCCGGTGAAGTGATGGGCTTCAACCTGGGTTCCAGCTTCTTCTCCTTCGACCGTAATGCCGAGCAGGAAAGTGTCGGTATCTTTATCGGTCAGGATTACGCCTCCACCAACGTTCTGGTGCAACAGGCGCTGGGCGGCAACCCTACCCAGAACTTTGAAATCCGCGTACCTGAGCCCGGCAGCATTGCCCTGTTTTCACTGGGCCTGATTGGCCTGGGCATGGCACGTCGCAAAGCCAGCTGATCTGCGCAAGCAACACCTTTAAAAGGGCAGTCGAAAGGCTGCCCTTTTTTATTGCCTCCTTCTCTGCCCTGCTTCCATCACTGCCCTGCTTCCATCACTCATCCTTGCCACCTTGATCAGCGATTTCCTGAGTTGGATTACTAACCTGTATATTCCGAAAATATATCGAAAGATTGTAAGTTCGTGCTTTTGAAAGAGGCAAAAAAAAACCCGGCAACTGGGGGGATTGGCATACTTATAGCCATTTTTCCCAGTTAAAACAAACGGTTAACCCTCCCTTTTTGGATGTGCAAAACACAACAAAAGCTGCACAGAAAAACAGTGCCTTGCATAACGACAACCACTGTATATTCCGAAAAAGGGAACCATCATGTCAGGAGAAAAACCACACACAAAGAACGAAACCTGGGCCATGGAGAATGGCGTTCACGACGCTTTCGCAGAAGGCTACAACGACCGGCATTATCCGGATAGAGAGGTCAGGGAAGACGCATACAAGGACAACCCATTACAGCGGCAGGCTTACGAGAAAGGGGTGGAAGATGCGGAATTCGATGAGGACCGAATCGCCTATTAATCTGCTGATTCTTTTTGTTGACTCCGCGCCAATGGCGCGGTATATTAACAATCACTGGGCAGGCAGTCCGCCAAGCCCGAAACTACTGGAGATATCCAATGATCAACAAAGCAGAACAGAAAATCATCGAGCAAGCCCTCTCAATCCTGAAGCGTGAAGTGCTTTCCACCAGCTTCGTTACCGGGCCCCAATTCGCTAAAGACTTCATCAAACTTCAGCTGGCCACGCTGGAGCACGAAGTTTTCGCAGTTCTCTTCCTCAACACTCAGCACCAAATGATTTCTTTCGATATCCTGTTTCGCGGTACCGTCGATGGCGCCAGTGTTTACCCTCGGGAAGTGGCCAAAGAAGCCCTTTACAAAAACGCCTCAGCGGTGGTACTGGCCCACAACCACCCATCAAATATCGAGCGGGCCAGCCAAGCAGATCAGCAGATCACCCACCGCCTGAGCGAAGCGCTCGGCCTTTTCGATATCCGCGTCTTGGATCACATCATCGTGACAAAGGACAAGGTTTTCAGTTTTGCAGAACGCGGGCTTTTATAGCCCGCCCAGCGGAGGTTAGGACAATGAGCGAGAATAGACCGATTTACAGTTCAAACACAGGGGTGCCGCGCACCCTTGAGGCTTTCCGGAACCACCCAAGCGCCAAGCCTTTTGCCGAAGGGTATGAGCCGCCAGACGGCGGTACCGTTGCCGCTCTGATTGATGTGATGGGATGGAGCCAGAACCAGGTTGCTATGCTTGTCGGGGCAAACTACAACCCCAAGAAAGGTAGCCCTACTGTCAGGCGCTGGAAAACAGATTCTGACGAGCATAGGCAGATATCCTATGCAGCATGGCGGCTGCTCTTGGTTGCGGCTGGTGTAGTGGATATTAGGCAGGATCTAGACGTGATACAGCCCAAGGTGGCGGGGAGGTAGTCCCGTGCAATGCAAAGACATCCCAGACAGGCCTATTCTGGAACTTCTGAACCAGAGCCCAGGCCAGTGGCACGGGTGGACAAAACACAATGCCGCCATGCCTTCGGTGCTGCCGGCCTTCCCTGCTGGCTGCCCGGAAAAGCTGCTGCTGGCGAAAATGGGGATGCTGATCCGGCGGGGCGTAGTTGATGGCTGTGCCTGCGGGTGCCGGGGTGACTTTGTGATTACAGAGAAAGGGCGGGAGGAGCTGGAGAATGGCAAAGCCGCTTAACAGGCCGCCAAAGCTGTCATATAGAGGCTATGATTATACCCTTGTTTGCAGGTGCCCAAACTGCGAAGACGGGAGCTTAAATTTAACGGCTCAGTGAACGCCCATGGGTACGGATACCATCACTCATGCGACGAATGCGGATCTGTCTACTATATAAACTATTTCCGCTTCCCTGTGGATATGTCGGGATGCAACGACGAATACCAGCCAAATATTTAAGCCCCACTCGTCTACATGTTGGAAATTCCTTTTTGTTGCCCCTTCGGGGGCTTTTTTAACGCTGACCCGTAAGCCTCCAGCGGAATCTAACCGGCTGAACGTTTTGGGGGGCAACACGGGCTATCGGAGAATTGTCTAAACTGATATATCCATCTTGAAGAAGATCAGCCACAGACTCCCCGGCCAATTGAATCTCTTGAAGATTTAATGTGTCAGGAGGATCCAGCAAAACGATTCGATCCGATTGGCCCAGTTTTTTAAAAGGGTGGGGGTAAAGATGCATATCAGCATTTTTCATTTCTTGAGTAATTTCGACAAGCTGTTTTGCCACCTCACCAGTTAGGCGATTAAAGCTTCTAACCCATTTAAACCTTTTGCCATCTTTTCTTACCTGGTCCGGTCTACAGTCGGTAGGTCCGTTGTATAGCCATGGAGGAACATCAGCCGCATAGGTCTGCTTAATATCCCCGTTAGGACCTGTAACCACAAAAACGAAAAGAGGAATGTCTCCGTCACCCAAGTTTATTGGTGGTGATGAGTTAACATAGCGTTGGCGGGCGTATCCGGTTCTGCCGCTCGCATCACCGTAATCTAATGTTATGTAAGTTCCATAGCTAGTGGGCTGGCTGCTATCACTAGCGTTTATAATTTGAACATTGAATGGTAATGAGCTATGGACAGAATTTGCCCTAACTTGCGGATAAAATCCATATTGCCCACCGGGTAGCGTCAAGGTTACAGGCCCGCTGGACATACTAGCCGACACTTCGCCAAGCGAAGTGTCCAGCTCAGATTGGTGCACTGCTCCAGCAATAATTTCGCTTTGCCCGACTGAATCCGCAGCCATCTTATCCGCTGTTATGGTGCTGGAACCATACATTCCTGTTTGGGCCTTAAAGGTTGTATTTCCTTCTGCAAAGGCTTTAAGGTTATCTCTGAATGCAAAGGTATGCGTTTTGGTAAAAACCTTATCAGATTCAATCGAGCTATCAGAAAGGTCTGTGTAATCAGTCATAGTTAATAGATCCAGTGCCCGGGGTCATCGTCGGAAAATTCTTCATCTATATCAGCGATAAATAGGTAGGTCGCCTTCTGCTCATCGGTAGCCGAGGTGTAGGTAAGGCCGTCAAGAGTGTCGGGGGCAATGCGCCGATAGTTGGAGCCCAAAGCAAAGCCAGTTCGCACAGCCTTGTACCGATAGAGCGTGCCTTTTATGGGGTCTCTCTCAATAATCACAAAACTGGTCGGCACAGGTAGACCGTCAGTTCCCTGAATCAGTGGCGTGTAAACTTCTACAACCTGACCAACCTTTACATCTGCATCTTTGATATCGAGCTGAAACTTATAGGTAATCAGACCTTCACTGAGCTGCGAGTTAATGCGATCAGCCAGATTGTTTGCGCTTGATGAGCCGGCCGCCGGAATGTTCTTGGCAAATATTTTCTTGACCTTTGCTTTGCCCAAACCGGTGGTGGCGGCGGCATTGGGAACGATATACCAGTGCTCATAGTTGTTGGGGTCGGTCTCGTCATCGGCGTGGTTTATGCGGCCGTAGTAAACCCAGGTTTCGGACACAGCTTTTGTCGGGTCTCTGATAACATCTTCCTGATCCTTTAGGATATGCTCATTGACATTTATTCGCTTGGCTGCTGAAACCAGTGGACCGATGGGCACAAGCTTTATTTCCTGATCCTCGTCATCCCAAAACACGGACAGCCGGAACTGCTCGGACAGGCTGTCAATCTCATCCTTGATCGGCGTGCCCGCCGGATAAACACCAGTAGCTGTGGCGCCAACCAAAAAGTTATCTCTTTGAAAGTCCCAATCGGTATCAGGGATATAGCTTGCATGATCAATCGGAGAGAACTTCTCAATCAGGTCACGAATCACATCAACCACGTTTTCCGTTGTGTAGCTATAGCAGGGGCTTACGGGGTCATCTGCATCATGTTCTTTGGCCTCTGAACCAAAGGCGCCCCGACCACCAGAAGCGATAACAATAGAATCGGCGCCACTTGTGCCGCTGTATGTTACGAACTCACCATCAAAGTCAGCTGTCCCGCCGGCAGCGTCAAAACCGGTGTTATCGGTTATATCGACCGTGCCTTCCTGGGTGGCGGTGATCGATGACGCCAACTTAGCGTTGGGTGTTGTTGGGGTTTGAGCCTGGTCTTTATCCAGAAGCGTCAGCGGATCAGATGCGATGACAGTGACATTGCCATCCGAATCTGGACCATTGATTTTTTTAATGAAATACAACTTTTCCTGAAAATTATCCCAGTCGAACGACTGGCCGTCATAAAACCCTGTAAAGACCTTGAGCTTTCTATCCAGGTAGTAAGGGTTGTTGGCTAACAGCTTCCCCCAATAAGTACCATTCTCCCCGAACTTAAAATCCTTGAGCTGAATCTTTACGCTGCCGAGAAAGCCAACCCCAGAACCAACTGACATTTTTGTCGGAGTAGGATCAAACCCCTTTTCTTTAATGCTCTCATAAAACAGCTGACCGAGGGGGGCTCGGCCAGAACAATGATACTCTGCACCGCCAGGCGATATGGTGGTATCAAGTTCAAACTTAACTACCAGGAATGGTGTTCTGGATAGCTTTGCCTTCTCAGTATCAAAGCTCATTCAACAAACCCATTCATTGTGAGTGACAGTGTTTGGCGGGTATTTGTGCTGAACTCGGGCTTTCCGATCCTGCGGTCAAGGGTGAAATACATGGCGCGTTTACCAGTTGCCCACAGAAAATAAGCGGGGTACAGCTTCATGCTGGCTGCAAAATCCAACCAATAAGTCTCGAACCAACTGGCTGGATAATCCGCAAGGGTAAGGCGCACCTCTTTTGGCTTGGTATGCACAGTTATCCCAACCAGCGCTCCTGAGCCGGTCATATGAGCATCGAGCTCATCATCATCCGCCTGCTCTGGTGGAGTAAACCCAGCTGGCACCCCATAAAGCAGATCAAGAGGGGTGCCAAGGAAAAGATCGGCAATGTAAATATCGGCGGCATGACCGGAGAAGCGAAACCTTACATACCGGTAGGTGGCTTCATCTATCTCATCACAACGGACATAATTATTGTCGTAGGCAATTGAATCGATGTCAGTGTATGACACATTGTCTGCAGATCCAGCCACCGTTAAGGTGGTGCCGTTCAAATTATGGCTAGCCACACAAACATGGTTGAAAGTCAGTGCACTCCCAAAATCAACAACAATGTCGCGGTTAGCACCACTGGACATGCCGACTTGATCGCTGGTTCTCCCGCTCAGCGCATTGGAAAAACCAAAGTTTGAGATTGTGTCCTCACTGACAACGGTGGCTGACCGCAGCAAGTTGTTGTAAAAAAATGACGCCATATTAGAAATTCACATTCAGGTCATCGGACTGTTCGGCGATCCGCTCCATGAGTTCTCTCACCTGGCGGCCAGAGAACCGATCATCGGGCTCGATGTTGATATAAACGTTGTTCTTTGGTTTTTCTTTGGCGGCATCATTGGCCGCAGGGCTTTGTGCAATATTGGATGGGGCGTTGGTGATGGGAGTTGTGCCCACGGCAACTGTGCCGCCTCCACCGCCTCCGCTGCCTTTACCGCCACTAAATGATTGAGAGCGAATAGAAGACACTTGGGCCAAACCTGCAGCCAAGTGAGCTGCCGCCATAACAGCAGCCAGAGGCATCGGGTAAGCAGCAAGCGACTGGGTAACACCTGTGTAAGTGTTAATAACCGCATTGGCGATACCAGCCGCTTTATTAAGCTCAAACAGGCCTTTGTTGTGCTGAGCGACACCGGCGGTGATATTGGCGAGATCACCAAATACCTGTTTTGATTGGTCTTTGAAGCTTTTACGCTGAAATTTTTCTCGCTCGGAAAGCCCCTTTTCCTCGATCTTACTCAGGCGCTTCTGGTGCTCTTCTTCCAGCTGCTCCTTCAGCGTTCTGAACTCCATGAGCATCGGAAGCTCGGCTTCTTCAAACCGGGCCCGGAGCTTTTCCATTTGCTCAAGGAACCGAAGTTCTTCTTCCTCGGCTTCGGTAATGTAGTACTCTTCTTTCAGCAGCTTGAGCTGTTCGTACTTCTGGCGGGCAGCCAGCACTTCTGGATCCTCGCCACCCTCGCCTTCACCTTCATCGTTCGCGGCCCTGCCCTGCTGAGCGGCGGCAACATTGGCAGCCACTTCCTGCGCCTGGCTTTTAACGGTCTCTGCCCAAATCCGGATTTGTTCTGATGGCAACGGCGTGTTTACAGCATCCTGCAGATCCTGTGCAATTTCGGCTTTCACATTGGAAACTGACTGCCGAATATTGCCGACTGCCGATTCTGCTGAAATTTCCACCCCAGGCATTAAATTGATAAAGCCTCGGACATCCCGCTCCAGCTCTTCCAGGTAATACAGCATCGTATCGATGGCGTCTGCTGCTACCCACTTAACGCCGTGCCAAACTGCTTCAAGTCCACGAATAACATCCGCCGTCTTGCCAGCCGCCGTGATCACATAGTCAAACACCATGGTGGCCACATTTCCGAAGCCACCAGCCTCCTTGGCAGCGTTCAGAAGCTCGTTACTGACAGCATTGATGATCGGGGCGAACTCAACTGCCAACTGATTGGTAAACCCGGTCAGGGCCTCCCGGGACCGTTTCATCTGGCGGTCGGTTTCCTGCAGGATTGCGATATCCACATCATCCAGGACAATACCAAGCTGCTGGGCTTCCTCGGCCTGGGCCCGCATGGCTTCGCCGTTCTTCTGAAGCAGGGGCAGCAGCGCCGTGGAATCACTGGCAATGGCTTCCATGTAGAAAGTCATTTCCTGCTGACTGAGGTTGGCTTTCTCCAGACTGGACACATAAAGCTGCAGAGCGTCAGCACCGGAAAGCCCACGGAACTGATCGGCAGTTACTCCCACTTTGGGCGCGATCTGATCAAAGAAATCAGCCATAGGACCAGCGCCGGTCTGCAGGAAGTCACCCACCTTATCGTTGGTGTCCTTCAGAATGTCGCTGAGCTTATCCTGTTCAACCCCCAGGAATTTTGCGCCGTAGGCCATTTCCTGCAGTGTGGTGCTGTTGGTACCCGCTATCCTGCTGAGGTTGTCAATCTCATTTGCTGCCGCTGAGGTGCTAGCCACAATGGCGGTGAGCGCTGCCGTGCCAGCGGTGGCCATGGTTGTAAAACCAATTGCGGCCGGGCCTGCCAAAGACTTGGCCTTGCTGATTACGCCCCCGATGGTGACATCTATTCCCTTCAGGTCGCTTTTTATGGCGCTAAACGCCTTGTCGGTTTCGTTCTTTGCACTGATGGCAAAGGCGTAACCTTCTTTAGCTGCTGCTGAAAATGCCACGAGGTAGATACTCCATCGCTTCTAGGTAAAGGTTTGGCTGATCCATAAGGCCACCAGATTGGTACAGCACGCCATTGTGGTGGTGGGCTGAGAGCTTGAGCAGCTGGCGAGACAGGGCCGACACCATTGGTAGCAGACAGACCCGAGGTTCCATCTGCTCACCATTGGCCAATGTAACTTTCATCAGGGGATAGGACGCGGGACCGTTGGAGCCTGGCACCCGCCTTTCATGGTCGCAGTGTCGATGTAAGCAGGTTTCGCAGTTGAAGCTGGAGGCGTTTTGACGGACCTCAACTGCGATCAGGAGTTTTTTACTTTCTCTCCATCGAAAGAAGATATTTTTACCACGCGCCGGCCAATGGCGATAATCCACCGAGCAGGAAGAATCGAACCGGCAGTAACCTGATCAAACTCGATGTCGTTACCGTTTTCATCTTTAAGATTCCGCCAGCCCTGAAGGCCATAGCGGAAAGCCTTTTTGAGAGAAGCCATCCCTGGTGTTTCAACCACTTCCATGTATTCCAAACCAGTAAGGGGTCTGATCTGAAACTGTGTGGGAATAACGTCTTCCGGAAGATCCACCGGGATGATGCTGCCATTCTTATCAGTGGTCTCGCGTTCGGGCTCATACCATTCCGGACTGAGCCCAGTAAGCGCTTTAATTGCCATACTTAACCTTTATGTAAATGCAAGTGATACTTCGTCGTCGCCGCTATCTTCTGCAGCGCCGTAACCGATTTCATAGATCCGAAGGCCTTCACGGTCTCCCGGGGCCACTTCACGGTGGTATACCGCAGGCAGGCTGAACGCATACCGGTTACCAGCTGTTGAGCCAATAACACCGGTGGCCATGGCTTGGGTGGTGCTGGCCTTCCACTCACTGATGTAGTTTTTCGTGGCCAGCAACACCTGCTCTGGGTCGAACGATCCATTGGCATCGCGAGTAGTGATGATGGTTTCACCAAAGCCGTCGGCAGCCGACATATCAGGCGGAGTGGTGACTGCGTTGCCCATATCGATCGAAAGCGCATTGATAACAGCGCTATAGGCACCGATCGTAAAGGGAACGCTTAGCACCGGTGGTGGAACAACACTGTCATAGGATGGTGAAACCATGGCAGTATCAGTAACACCCGCATCATGGCCAACAAAGTTGAACGTGGCTTTACCCACTGCGCCAGTTTCCAAGTTAAAGCTGACATTGCCGCGGGCACCGGTGATTTTGTGGAGCAGACCATCCGAGTAATAGTAAATGGTCAGGGATTCAAAGCCGGTGCTGACAGGTTCATAGGTTACGCTGGTGGAAGCCACAATGGTTTCGCCAAAGCCACAGCCGCGAAGCAATGGGCCAATCTCCGGAGCAGTACCAGCAGCCCCGGAACCTTTGAGCTCAACATCAAAGCTCACCGCCTTAAGTGTGCCGCCATAGATTGACTGAGTTTTCCCCAGGGTGGCCTTTACACCCAGGCGCTCAATCAACCGCGCGCCCTCATGGCTCCATGCCAGGTTTTCTGCCAGCACAGCATCGGTGCCGGCAACTGGGCTGGCATCGGTGTTGTAGGTTGACTCTACCTTGGCAAGAATAACTTCACGATTTACTAGCATTTTGCTGCTCCCCTACAGTTACTGTGCCGCCCTTGCGCACTCGCAATTCCTTGCGACGCCGTTCGGGCTGTTTGGATGGTTCTGCTTTATCGCTCGCCATGATCAGGCCTCTTTGCTGGTATACGAGTGTCGGTAAAACACGCGAAAGCGCATCGACACCCTGAGAGTTTTGGTTTCACCATCGCCTGATGGCTCTGGCCTGCTGTCACCCAGCCAGCGGGTGTCATGAACAAACACCAAGCCTAATGTGCGGTTGCCCATCATTGCGGCGTATACTTCGGCCCGGATCTGGTTGGCCTGGGTGTTGAAAGAGTCAGATTTGACATAGGCGATCACATCGACATCCAGTGCAGAATCTTGGAATGCGAGATTCCCATCATCTGCAGGGAGCTCATCGCCCTGTTCAATAGATAACGCCGGGCAGGATTCGGGCGGATAAACGCGATCGCGCTCTACCCTGGCCGCAGTGGTGGTTAACCCGGTCAGCGCGGTTTTAACCGCTTCAAGGATGGTTTCAGCCCTGTGCACTGTGCACCTCCAGGATTGCCCGGGAAACACCGGTGCCGTCCGGCTCTTCAAGTATGAAGCGGTAAATTGTTCCTCCGTGCTCAATCAGATCGTTGCGGGCAAGCCCGGTCAGATCCGATGAGGCGCAGGTGATCACCGGTGCAAAGCCGGAGATATCCCCGGTATCCACGTAATCTTTATCGAGGATGCCGCTGAATATCTCGCCGCTTTTTTGGATGACGAACTGGGTTGCGTGTTCGTCTTCGTTGAAGAATATGTCCAGATCTTCCTCAAGCATGCTGATCAGCTACCTTTCTTGGCAGCCTGGCCGGCGGATTTACCGGCTTTCTTGGCAGCCTGGCCGGTAGTTTTCTTTTCCGGATCGGCTTCAGATTTATCTTCAGCAGCCTGATCGGATTCACCGGCCTGGGTAGCACCTTCACCAGATTCAGCGCCCGAGCTGTTATCGGTGGTAGGTGGGATTTCGCCCACTTGGCTATCAGAGCCTTGGCCGTTTTCACCGCCATCACCTTCACCAGACTCAGTACCGGCAGTTGATGCAGGGCCAGGATCTTCGTCTGTAACAGAATCAGGGTTGAGCTGCTTTAACTGGCTGCCCAGCATGCGTTTTACGTTGCCATCGTAGGCAAAAACAGTACCTACTTTGAGACGGAGATCGCCGACGATTTGGTAAATCGGTGGTTCAGCTTCGATTTGCTTCAAAGAACGAGCATTGCGAACGGCGATAGATTTTGCTTTTTCACTTTGCGTCGGCTCGAAAGCGACCTTCCCATCACGCAGCGTGACGGGCATAACGACTTCATAAATATCCATGTTTGTCACCCAATAAAAAAGCCGGGCATTGCCCGGCTTTTATCTGCTTTATGTGGAAAGGTTGGTTACACCAGCTGGTTCAACACCGCATGCTGCCAGTAGCCATACCCAACATTACGCCAGGTATCGACACCGTACTGATGGGCGTCGTTGTCGAACTCGAACTCAGAGCCTTCGGCCTTGGCCTTCATGATCGCCCCGGTTTCTTCCTGACGGATAAAGGGTTTAACCTCGCCATCAGTACGGAAAGTGGCGAACTTGTCAGTCCAGGTCAGCCGGGGATTAGCAGCAACCCGAATGTTGATACCTTCGGGCATATCTGTCTGCGTTGATACCCCAGCAACCCGCGGCATGCTGATAGCATTGTTTGCGGGAATATATAAACCCGTTGGCACCATCACCAGGAAGTCAGTGGCATCTTCATTCATCGGCTCACCCTGGTCATCCTTAAAGCTCAATGTCTGGGTGATTGACTTAATGATAGCCTGCTGCATTTCTTCCGGACTTGGAGCGGTGGCTGAACCATGGACCGATGCCGGCAGCTCAGAGATATCTGTGGTGATATCGTTGCTCTGCGTCCCGCTGTCGCCCTCAGAATGGTCAGTATCAAAGAAATACTGACCATCGTAGCAAACCGTGGACTCCGCATTCTGAATGAGAGAAGTCAGCAGGCTGGCCCAATGGGTGTTTGCTCGGCGGGCGAGCTCACGAATCCGCACCATAACTTGGCCTGACTTGTCGCGACGCATCAGTTTAACCAGCACTTCAATGGTTGCTTCAAAATGCAGGTTTTTGATTTCCAAGCCGTTCTCACGGAAGCCGCGGGCATTACGACCACCTACCCACTCCTGCAAGGCAGGTGTCATACCGAGCCATGCGTATTCTTCCTTATCCTGGTCAGAAGTGAAGTACATGGAAATCTGGTCGATCCACTTTGCACCGGCCCCAGCGTTCAGGGTTTTGTAAAACTCGCCGATCACCGCTCGGCTGGTAATTCGCTTATCAGTCATCGCTTGGCTCCTTATGCCTGTAACGCAGCACGTACCAGTGCAGCGTCAAATTCAACCCATGCTTTGCCGGTTTCCTTCCACTGGGAAACGTAACCGATCAAGCTGTTTGTGCTCGCGGTGAGCGTGAATGTGCCGTCATCCGAGGCATAAACGGCAGGGCGGTCATTTGCGGTGATCCCGATAGACGAGATATCCAGCAAAATAGTGCCCCGGGTTTTTACCCGGACATTGACATCACCAGCCGCCCCGGCATTGTTGTCGGCTTTCGACTCGGCAAAGCCAAGGAAGACATCACCAGCCGCCAGCGCCTGAGCGTAGCCAGATCCGTTTTCACCGATGGCTGCGCCTTCGTAACAGATCTCACTGGCCTCCACCGGGTATTCGCGGATATCACCCACCATGTACTGTCGAACAGCATCTGCAGATAACGCCATGATTAAGACTCCTTATTGGTTTTGAGGATTTTCACTTGACCAGCACTGCAGGCTGTTTCAAATGCCTTGTAAGCCTCGAAGTCGCCACCGAACTCAGCCCGGAGAACCTTATCGGAATCCCAGGTTGACTGCAGGCGTTCTTCATCGGTCATGTTTTCCTGACCGCGGGCGGAAGGGGTTGATGGCAGATCATCGGCTGCCGGTTGGGATACGGGCTGTGGCGCCTGTGCAGTGTAGTCACCCAAGGCTTTGGCCTTGTTGGACTTCTCTGCCTGGATGATTTGCAGCGCTGCCTGCTCGCCAGTGGTTTTGCCATCGAACTTCAATTTACCGATAAGCTCTTCATGACCGGGCAAAGCCGCCGACTCAACAGACTGGATGCGGTTGCATTCGTCAGTCTTACCGGCTGCAAAACCTTCGGCATGAACAGCCTGATAAATATCAGGATGGTCAGATTTCAGGGTTTCAATTGTGAGTGCCGGTGTTGCTTCCGGCTTTGCACCATCTGCCATTGCATAGGCTCCTTTTGTTGCATGGTTGCCGGAAAGCCCGGCGATTACTGATTCAAGGGAACCCAGGCGATCGGCCATACCGGCCTCCACCGCACGTTCCCCAACCAATACCCAGCCCTGACCAAAACTGGTCAGAACCGTTTCACGGCTAACGCCGCGAAAGCTTGCCACTTTGTTAACGAAGACATCGGCCATATCGTCAATGGTGCCCTGCATGGCTGCGCGATCATCTTCGCTCGCCATGTCCAGGCGCTTACGTGGACTTTGTGAACTGATGAATCTGACAACCTCAGGATCATCATCCTTGCCGTAGCCGGCAATTACGCCGATAGAACCAAGCTGGGCGGTGTCAGAGATTACGAATTCGTGTGCTGCTGCACCTATCCAGTAGGCTGCGCTGGCTGAATCGTTAGATGCATAAGCAACCACCTTTTTATTGGCTGCGCGCACCATGTCGGCAAACTCCGAAATGCCAGCAGCCATACCCCCAGGCGAATCAATCTCAAGGACTATGCTATTGATGGATGGGTCATCCAGTGCAGCTGTGAAATCCCTGGCTAACACCTCCAGCGAGGTGGCGCCGGACATGCGAGTAAAGAGATTCGCATAACGGAAGATTGGCCCTATAACAGGAACAATTGCGACATCGCCGCGGGTGGTAACCGTTTGTGTGTTGTTCAAAGGTTTACCAAGCCGAGCCTCTACCGCCTCGACATCGTTCTTTCTGTTCGCAATTGCAATGATATTCTCAAGCGCATCCTGCCTTATCGCCCAGGGCTCTTTGAGAATAAAATCAATCGCTTTCTTCGGTTCTGTCATCGGTTGGCTCCTCCGCCAAGTCGGGGATAGGTTGCTTTTCTTGCTGGCTGTGCCCGCGGCGTGATTCTTCCTGTGAGCGTTTGGTGACTACGTTGTCCCAGTCCTCGCCGGTTAGTTCTGTGGATTCCCTGGAGCGGGTTGAAAAGTCTTCATCCACCCGGAGCTTGGCGGCACTGGCTTCTTTCAGCGGATCCAGCTGTCCCATGGCATCACCAGTCCAGATGCTGCCGAGATAGGCTTGACGGATACTGAAATCCTCGACAAAGCCCGGTGCATACAGACGGCCTTTCATAACCGACTCAGTGATTACTGCTTCATACACATGCTGGCAAAAGCAATCGGCAAACCATTGCCGGCGGGAACGGAACATGCGCCAGGCTTCCAGCAGGGCTGCCCGCGATGCGGAGTAACTGGCTGTGAAGTGCTTCACTAAAATTTCATAGGGGAGCTCAAGAGCCATACCTATTTGCCGGATGATCGCCAGCACGAACGGATCAAAGGCAGCGTTGGGGCGGCCAGGGTTAGAGGTGCTGACCTTCTCACCGGGTGCCAGGTCAATCATGGCGCCGTATCCGAGCTCATAGTCATCATCATTGGATGAGCTGGAAGCCTGCGTCTGAAATGGCCCAAGAGATTCAGCCGCTTCGGATTCAATAAACACCGTGAACATGCCAGATACCACTGCCGCCATAAGCTCGGCTTCGGTGTATCTGCCAATCTGTTTCAGGGATTCAATGACAGGGGCAAGGTCAGGCACACCACGCGTTTGCCCGGGTCGGAGTTTTTTGTAAATGTGCAACACGTTGCGGCGGCCAGAATGGCCAAACGCATCGCGCTCAGTCCAGCTCAATGATTTGTCGGTGTGGGTTTTACCGGGATGGGCTTCCAGAATTTGATACTTTAACGGGGCCCCATATTGATCTTTAACAACACCGCCGGCCAGAGTGTCGCTATCCACCTGATAATCTTTATTACAAACACGATCAGCCTCAATCACTTGCAGGCGGGTACCCCACGGAAACGGCTGGCGCTCAACATAGGGCAGCAGAGTGAAACAATCACCATTCTCAAAAGTGGATCGGATCACCATGTCCTGAATCTGGGCAAAGTTCAGGGTACGCTCCACATCGCACTCCTGCGACTTGGCCCACATTTTGAATTCCCGCTCCGCCTGCTTCTGCCAGGCTGTTGCCTGCTCCGGAGTAAGGCCCAGGTATTCGGCGTTGATTTGTGACTGAACACGCAGGCCGGTACCCACAATGCTGGTCACCTTAGTATTGATCGCACCGGCGGCAATCGGGTTGTTACGGCACAGGTCTCGTGAACGTTCCCTCAGCTCAGGAAGGTCTGGCAATAAATCACTGTCTGCATCACCGGCGGAAGTGGCCCAGGCTTCTGTTGCCTTTCTGGATTTCGAGGCACCGGTATATGCCCCGGACAAAGCCATATGAGCGCGCGCCATGTAACGCTTGCGGCCATAGACAGGCGCCACACTCATAATGGCCTTGTCCAGCCAATTTAGTTTTACGTCGAGTTTCTTAGCCAAGAGGTTTCACCTGTCGTACACGAATGCCGCCGCGAGAAAGCCGGCGAACTTGCCGGTCCCAATAGTCCACCTGGCCCTGAATCTCAGTCAGGGAAAATCTGGTCTGGGAGCGGCCATTGATTTCATAGCTTTTCGTAACACCGACTTTTGAAAGCCTGTCCAGCCACAGATCAAGCTGCGCCTGAGCGTGCGCCAGTGTAATTCCTGCCATCAGCTTTTTACTCCTTTGGACCTGACCCGCCGGCGCCGGACTGTAACAACCCCTGCCTGGTCAGCTTCATCTTGCTTATTGATGTGGATATCTTCGGTCAACTTATCCACCTGCAGGATGTGAGCGGCAGCCACGTTCATGTACTCACAGTCCAGGTAGTGGTTATCCTTCCGGATCTTCACCCATACAGACTGGCCGCTGGGCTTTATAACTTTTGCCTCAGCAGTAATCTGTTTCAGGTAATCGTCGTCGGTGTTTTGAGATAGGTGGAAGCCACCGGGCTGGTCTTCAGGCCATTCCAATCTTGCGTGAACAAAGGATTTGAAAAAGTCAGAATCCAAGTGCCACAGCTGCAGGCCCTGTTTGATCACTTTCCCTTTGTAGTTAACGTCGATCTTTGACGGCTTAAGGGGTTTATCCTGGCGATCATGCCCCTTGGTAGGAAACGCCCAACCTTTAAACCGGCGGCAAAAATCATAAATCTGGTTCTTGGGGTTTTTCTTTTCACCCGGCTTATAGCCCGAGTCGATCAACATTAGATGAATGGGATACCCGTCGAACTGTTTATTCAGGAGATTGCCTAACTTCTGCCACACATAATCATGCTCTGTGTTGCCAAAAATCTGGCCAGCCTCAATCCGCCAGCTCTCGAAATTCAAGCCCCAACCACGCACCACGTAATACAGGCAATCCTGCTGCACATCGACCGCGCAGGTAATCAGTTTCACGCCTGGGCAGACCTGCCCATCCTCGTAATCACCGATCAGCTCTTTCAACTGTTGCCAGTCGGGGGCTTCACCGGAAATCCGGTAAAGCTCACCGAAGCCGGTGTTAATCGCGGCCTGGATACGGCCAGGCTCACCAGAGCGAACCGCATTCAGAAAGGTTCTGGCCCGGTGCCCGTAGGAACGCCATGGACTGCAAAGCCCGGATACCCAAAAGGTTGCATCCGTTGTTTCTTCATACGGAGCCAAAAAGTTACCGAACTCGACAGGCTTGAACCCATCCTCCCCATCGATGTTGGAAAGGAAAGCGTGTTCATCGTTGAGTGAGTACGGCTTTATCTTTTGCCTGGGTGCAACAAAAACACCCAGTGAATTCATCCACTCCTTTTGGCTGTCTTCGTGGAGCTCACCGCAATGAGGGCAAGTGATCTTCGCATGCTTGAAAGCTTGCTGTGGGGTGGATTCCTCAGGCCAGGCGAGCAACTTAAACCGCGGTATAAAGTACTCATAACAGGATGGACACGGCCAAGCCCATTCATGACGGGAGCCTTCCTGCCACAACCTCCAGGTTGGAGACGCAACATTGTCGGAAACATCCCACCTTTCAAGGCCGGTATCGTCATCGATGATGCACTCAACATCACCGACCAAAGGTGTTGAGGTTGTCACAGTACACCCGTCATAGGTTGCGGTTCGAGCATCAGCCAGCGTGTTGACATCACCTTCCCCATCAACATCGCCGCCCATCCGGTCCCGTTCATCAATGAATACGTAAAAAGCAGGATGCGATGCGAGCTCAGTGGCTGAGCCGGCCCAGCCGAAGCCGAGCCTGACACCGTTAATAAACTTTTCGGCTATTTTGTCTTGCTTGCCTCCCAGCAAACCTTCCTGGAGGCTGGGAACGCCCAGAATCATTTTGCTCACCCGGTCCCGGCTGATTGATTCCGTGTTCTTTTTTGTGGGGCCTATATAGAGAATGGGCTGGGGGTCATCATCCAGCTTCCAGCCGATGGCATTCAAAATACAGCCATCGGTCTTTGACATCTGGGAACCCATGACGCCGACAACGTTGTTATACCTTGGGTCAGCAATAGCTTCCGTTATACCGATGATCCACGGGGCCCGGTGTGGATTAAATGGGCCTGGCTCAGCGCTGCCGGCGGGCAGTTCCCGCTTATCCTTCGCCCACTTCCAGCCCGCCCTCTTCGGCGGCGGCCTCATCAACTCCGCCCCTCTCGAAACCACCTGCGAGAGTTTGAAGTGCATTGGCGTAGGCTTCTCTGATTCTGCGGTGTTCATCTAACAGTTTCTGCCTGAGTACGGCATCGCCACCGGCCACACGCCCGGCCAAACCGTCAAGCTGAGCGGCCAACATGGTAATAGCACTATTGAATACAAGGTCCACCTGATCAGCGGGAATGAGCGTGTCTTCGGTCTTATCGTTTTCGAGCTTCAGTTTCCGGTGCTGCTCGATGTAGACCAAGTTCCTTGCAGAGTTGAGATCCTGTTCCTGCTCATCGCCAGTCGGGGGTTTTATGTAGCCTTTGGACGAAGCCTTCTTATCCACATACCAGGAAATGGCCTGAGCGGTATCAATCTGAAGCGGTTGTCCTTTCTTTCCTGCGTTCGATACCGGCATTCCCTCGTTTATGTACCGAGTGATGGTTCTCACAGAATCCCCGACGATTCGGGCAAATTCTGCTTTGTTGCATACGAAGCGATCAGCCATCTTTCACCGTGCGGGGAAAAGGAAGTAAGGCGGAGATTTTTTAACCGAAATATCGGCGAAGAACGGGGTTCGAATTACCCCCACTGGCTTACAGCCCAGAAGGACCCGTGACCCCGAGTGCGTGACCGGTCACCACTCCCACAGTCAGGCACCACGATGGTGCACCCATCATCACCGCGCGGTTCGGATTGCCTGCTTGATGGATGCAGCGAGCTCTGCCTTGAGGTACTTATCAACGACCTTCTGTGCAACACCATAGAAGTTGAAGCGGTCATCATATGTAGGAGCCTTCACGAATATCAGAATCGGGAATAAGTTCTTGCTCTTATCAAGCTGCCAGATGCCACCAGGCTTACCGTTATTAGGGTCCAGCACTATGAACTTGGCTTTGGTCTGGCGCTTCTTCCCCTGCTTTGTGTTCTGTGCCCTATCCCTCTGGGCGCCAGAGAATGACAGCACCTGGTTAAGCAGGCCTTTATTCAGATTGCCATACGCATCACGCCGGGCTTTGCGGCTGGGCACAGCATAATAACCATCAGGCAATATCCCTTTTGCATTGAGCAGCTTCTCAAAGCCTTTAAGCTGACGCTTGCCACCCTCTATCTGTGGTGCAAGGTATTTGGTGGCCGGGGTGCCTTTCGGTGCCCAATCTCTCAGCCAAACGCGGCCGGAAAGCCTCTTTTTCGTGGCCGGCTTAACATAAAGGGAGTTGAGCGTGAATCGGGTCGGCCGATCAAAGACCTTCCGCATCTGCTGCACTTCAGCATCTTTTACCCTTTGGAGAGTCTTGGTTACTGCCCTCGCAGCAGCAAACGGAATCTGCCTTTTGTGCATATCATTGAGCTTTCGCTCAAGGCGCTGCAGATCGTGTGTGATATCCAGCTTAATCAATTGATGTATCCGGGTATTACTCTGACAGGAGCAAACCAGGTAAAGGTATTGCCACTGATCTTTACTTCAATCTCAATCTTTGCCATGACCTCACCAGACACATGCTCCGCAGCCTGAGCGGTGACGTTATCAGGAATATAAATTGACAGTATTCCATTCTGCCAATCTGAGCCTGTGAATCCGCTATTTAATTGAACCGCGTCGGTATAGGCCTCTGAGTGGTCATGGCTTACCAATGCAACCCGGATTTGCGTTGCAGCTGATACACCATACGCAGCTGCAGCAATACCTTGGATCAGGGTAGCCAAATGCCAGAAATCATCACCAACAACCAGGATAGGTGTTTGCTGCTCGTCCCAAGTTACAGAGCGCTTAATGGGCAACGTATCCAGAGCGAAATTCGGATCAACAACGTTAACGACCCTGACAACAGTGCGAGGATTGCCAGCGGCATCGGATACAGTGTAAGTACGCGAATATTGGCCCTCGACATTGTGATCAACCGCACCCGACACAACCACATCATCAGTTATGTCGCCATCGACATTATCCGATGCGGTATAACCAGGCTCAGAATATGGGGTGCCCAAATCCAGAGAAAGTGGGTTGTCGCCCAACAATGTGATGGTGGGCGCCGTCGTATCAGCCGGAGTATCTGACGCCAAAACAGCCGTAGCGTTCAAAACCGCACCAGCGCTCTGGACATTTCCAGCCGCATCAACAGCAGTAACGTAGGACGTTACCGGCTGCCCCTGGAAGCCACTAATACCAGAAAACGCGGCTGTGCGGGCAACATTGGCTGACGCAGAAACGCTGAAGGTGGCCAGCACAGTCACAGCGCCGTAATCCACTCCCGCAGCTATCTGGGCAGGGGTTGGGACCGCAGATCCCTGCGCCACTGCCACACCATATACAGTTGAGTTTTCGTTAACTGTAAAACCAACTGTATATCCATCAAGCTGCGGGCTGGAAGGCGTTAAGCCTGCCGTGAATGAAGGTGGCGTTAGATCTACTGCAACCGTCAAGTTTGCGGGTTGACTGATATCAGTAACCCCATCAGTGGAGGATATCCGCGCCGCAATAGCTGAAACCCCAATATCTGCCGGCGTGGTGGTCCTGATGTAAGTCAGCTCCGTTGCCCCAACTATATCCACTCCACCTATTGTCCACTGGACGGTTTCAATGTTGTCACCAGCCACAGTGAATGTCGCATCGTCGCCAACCTCAACCGTTACCGGCTGTGGCTGCGTAGTTAAAATGGGTGGGACCGCATCGCGGGCACTAACAGTAATGGAGTCAGTAACGCCATTAGCGTTGACGGTGGCTTGTTCAGACTGACCAAACGCCGGTACCGTAAAATGGCCATAGTAAACTTCGTTGAGCTGGCGCAATACAGATGCCTGGGTGTTCACCTGGTCAATAGAGAACTGCAGCACGCCGCCGGCCACAACACCAATATCAACACCCGGATCCACATTTAGCATCGTGTACGGACGAATAACAACGGTGCCAGGCTCTGCATCAACAATGTCATCACCCAGGCTCAAGCCTTCAGGAATAACATCAGACTGCGTAAGATTGACGATACGACGAGACAGTTGCTCTTGGTGCGTATTGTCAACCTCATCATAAAACGAGAAATCAAAATAGTAGCTATCAGCAGGGGTGCTATCCAAGACCTTGTAGGTCGTCTTGCTCAGGACCACATCAACCAAATGAGCCGTCACGAAATCATCCGAGACCCTGCGCAGATTGCGCTGCCAAAACACGGAGTGACCTATTTGAGGTGTCGGAGTTGCCTCAAGTTTGGCGTCTGCATCCTCCTCAATGCCAGTAATCACCCCATAAGACCAACCCGTGTTAAGCTGCAGGGTGACACTCACTGATTCATTGTCATCGCCAGCCGCTGTTGAAACCGTGATGACGGAGGCACCAGGGTACAGATGGTTTGCAAGAAGGTCAGGTATATCAAATTCAATATCACCGGAGCCTGTAGCAGTTGGCCAGGCCGTGACATTCAGGTTAAAGTCTCGACCCTTTGGATCGGTCAGGACCACAGGCCCGGGGGTTGTCCCCACAAGGTTGGCCGTAATGGTGCCCACATCAAGCGGAATCAGCGGGTCCGTCACACTTGAAATAGAGATGCCTGCTACAGTGAACTGCCCTGTCAACTGATTTGAATCACCGTTACTGTTCGTCATCAGCCAGGCGAACCCGTAGGTATCCCCTATTGTAAAGCTGATATCGCTCAGATTGAGCGTGAAGGGTGATTCAGTAATAGACAGCGAGCCGGCTTTCAAAGGTGTGCCGCCACTCGCGTTCTGCCCATCTTTAATCTGCTGATCAGATATATCGGTCAGATTGGCAACTGTATCGATGACAACATGCCCAGTTGCTGTACCGTATCCGGTGGGCTGGCTTGTTGAGGCCCCAAGCTGAACAGATGATTCGCTGATATTGTTGACCGTTGGCGCCGACAATACCGCAGGAACACCAGAATAGAGCGTTGAGGTGTTTTCAAAGAGGTCCAACACCTCAGCTGCAGTAAGCTCCGCGTCAATGACGATATGCTCGTATAACGAGAGCGTCATATCCTCGGTAGTAGCCGGGAAGATTATATAATCCTCTTCACCGCCATCGAGCGCACCAGCAATAGCTGCTGGCGTTGCCTGCAGATTAACAGAACCATTCGTGCGACCAACAACAGCGCCTGAACCAAACGTCAAGCTTACAGCGTGGCGCTGAAGTGGGTTCGTTTTCTCTTCGTTGGTATCGTGTAGACCGTCAGTGATTGTCGTTGATGCTTTTCCTGCCGAAGTTTCAACACCAACGAAAAAATTCTCTGACTTCTGCCAGCCGCAATCTACCGTATCCTTTGTTCCGCCCTCTTTCGAAAATAACCTGATAGAGTTGGCAGTGACAACTTGACCGATGCTGCTGCGCTGAATGCTGATTATCGTGACAGCTGACTTACCATCAAACCAATCAACATCCCCGAGGTTAATACCGCCACTGTTGTCAATGGTGACGATTTTGCCGTAGGTAGCGTCATTGGTGACTGAATGATTCCCTGGAACAGCAGCAACGGTCGCCCCGCCCTTCAGGTTGATATACTGCGTGTTGTCGCCATTTAAACCCAGGGCAAAAATGATGTCATCATACGCCCAATGGTTTGTATTTAGCTGGCTATACATGCTCAACAGCCCCAATAGTTGCGCCAGAATCCGGGCGCGCCGTTCCGTAAATATCTACCCGCGTAGACAGCCTGTCGCTATAACGCGCCTCAAACAGATCAAATGTCGGGTGCTCAACATTGGCACCGATAAGCAACGAGCTTTCCTGAGGTGTAAAATCCAAATGGGAGGCGCCCTGCAGCTGGCCGCCAGCGTTCTCTACCGAATTAAGATCAAAACCAAGGGCCTGAAGCTCTGAGAAATTTGTCGCACCCTCCAGATCAAGGGAAACAGGATCCTTGTAGACGTTGTAATCCATCAGAGATGTAGCGGTAACCGCGTGCCCATCCCGAATCCTGTAATGCACAGGTTGGGGTGAATTTTGGTTGAAGGTTCCCCAGTAGTTGCCCGCAAAAATATACTCATACTCAGCAGTGCCAGCTCCGCCCCAGTGATGGACACCTTTATCGAAGAACTCAATCGTATTATTGATGAGGTGATAAACACGGTAGGCCGTTCCCGTGTTGCCCAGAACGAATGCACCCACATCACTACCAACACTCGAATGTTGGTGCCAAACATGGCAGCCGACAACAAAACCATGGTTGCACTGCATCCGGACAGCGGTATTCATGTCCCAGATGCGAGAGTTGAAGCACCAGATATAATCCGGCGGATCACTGGAGACATCCACGTTATAAACAATGGCGGTACCATCTGAACCAGATCCGCTGGCGTAACTCACTGCACGAAAGTCCCAGCAATCCACGCGGGATATGATGTGGTCCACTCGGCGCTTGATATCGATAGCGTTCTCACCTTCGCTGTGACACTTATCACGAGCAAGGTTGATATTGTTGCCGCCATTGATTTGAATTGAGTCGCCGGCGTTATCGTGAATCAGGCAGTCGTACACCCAGAGACCAACTGCGGATGTTCCGCCCTGCACGCCATGAACATCATTTTCATCGCTGAAATTTTCAAAGATGATGCCGTTGTCATGGATGTGGCAATTGATAATTGCCCGCGTCGGAGTAATGTTCCCCATGGCCGTGCCAGTGGTGCGCTGCTGTCCGAAAACTTCCGAATGGCGAACACAAGTATGACCGGCTGTCGAATCCCCTGAATCTGTGCGCTGCTGGATATCAACGTTTTCAAATCGCAACCCCTCAAATACGGCATATGCACCTGCATAGCGCCACTGCTTTTGAGAGCCTGTAAGGTTGGCCGCCTGCACGTGGGGCTTGTTTGGGCCATCAACCACACCTGACACAATCACATAATTGCCGGCGGTTGCCGCGGTACCGTTCAGAAACCACTTGAGCGTGCCACCCGCCGGCAATACATACGGCGTATCAACACCGCCACGAATAAAGATCTTTGTGCCAGCTGCAAACTGGACCGAGGAGCCTACCGGCAAAGTTGCCCGAGGCAGGGTCGGGCTGCCAAGCCCGCCTACATTGGTATCGCTCGCGCTCGGATGACTGTTATCAATCCAGTAATCCACACCCTCAACAAAGTCACCTTCGGTAGGGGAAGGCACATGAGCAATATCAGGTAATGGTGCGGCACCTGGCTCTTCCTGCGTAGCGGCTGTGGTTTCCAGCGTAACGGTCGCCTCATTAGAGGTGCCCGTAATATCCACACAGGTATATGAAAACGTCTCAGTTCCAACCCCTGCAGGGACGAACATGAGTCCGTCAGGGCCCAGCGGCCCTGCCACGGTATGCGGGATTGACGCTATAGCGGTGTCACCATCATACAGAGTGCCGGTCGCTGGCAACGCCGTGATTGTCCACTCCGTTATAGCATCCCGGTACCGCACAGAAACATCGTGATTCGGGTAATCAGCGCCATCCGTTGCTTCATAGGTAATCTGCGAACTATACCCTGCCAAAGCAATATACTTGCCGATACCAGCAACACACTGATAACGGAAAGGGATCGCAGCAATACCGACACCAGGCTGCGCAGAATCGTCTATGCCGTCCAAAAACTCAGAATCGTAATATCCGTAGATTGACCCGACAAAATTATCAGTACCACTGACAGCAGTGTATTGCGCCTTGATTTCGCTTCGTTTCTGAATCCTCGACCAAGCCCGCTTGGTCTGCTTATGCTCAGGCAGCTTATCCCACTGGCGATACATATAAGCCCGGGCTTTCCGGAGCGCCATTAAATGCTTGTGGGTCTGATCCGGAGCGGCTCTGTTGCCACCCACCAAACGTAGGTGGTTCTTTTTTGGCGGCTTACTGGCCTGCCGTACAGAAACAGCCAGACGATTGACTTTAACCGGGACCATTATTTTTGGCTCCTTGGATCAACAGGTACTTTATTTCACCAAGCTCAGAGGTAACGTTGTTCTTCATAACTTCCAGATCTGCGGCTATTTTCCGCTGGGTGTTACCGTAATTGGTCATATTGAGCTCTATGATCGACACCCTCTTATCCATCTCGATGAGAGATACAGAGGCAGGCTTTTCCAGCAACTCCAAACGGGCATTGGTAAGCGCAATGCTTGTGCGCAAATCATAAAAAGCCCCCAGGCCAGCAACAGCCAGGCCAATGCTTGCAATGACATGAGACCAGTTAAATGCCTTTGTCTTATGGATTCCTTCGCGCTCGCTCACTAGCTACTTCATCCTGACATTTTCGTATGAAGAGAACCCCATGTAGCAGCCAACCACCGAACCAAAGAAAATAAAGATTGCCGTGAATACGGATTCGGTACCCTGAAACCGTGAAGGCTCATACAGATACACCCCCACAACCACCAAAGCAGCAACCAGGCAACTGTAAGTGATGCGCCGGCGGCGCTTCCAAAGATCGTTGGGCTTAGGGTGTTCGGGAGTCATAACAATGCCTTATACCAATCGGTAACGATGTACCCGAGCAGCGTCAGGAACCACACAACATAGAACAAATCCCACTTTCTCCAGGCAATAGCGGCCCGCCGGCGATTCTCTGCGTCGAGAGCCGCTTTTAGTTTTGCTATGAGCTTCATGGGATTCCGGAATAAAAAGCCCGCGACCGGTTTCAAGGATGGCGGGCAGGGTGCCGATGGATCAGAGAGACCTACGACTAAGGGGTTGTTTCGGGCATAAAAAAACCCGGCATTTGAGGGCCGGGTTTTCTCTAAGGGTATCGCTTAATGCGCAATGCTGTGTTTTGAGCGCAGCACCCGCATCATGGGGAAACACACTACCACTTTGAGGGGTTACTGTAAATACATACACCCCCACTTTTTTTAAAGACGGCCTTTGGCCTTCTGGTACATGTAGAACGCCTGGGTGTGAGACATACCCATTGCTTTACCAATGGCCTCAAACGTCATTTTCTCGGGCCCTTCGCGCATACGCAGCACGTCGCGCAGCTGCTCTTGCTCTTTTGTCAGGGGATGCGGGTTTACCAGATCCGCCATCCCAATCACCAGCCCTGAGGATTTTTTGTAAACGGGATACCTTGGCTGCGGTTGCTCGCTTGTATGCATTGTTCAGACACCTCTTCTGTTTTTCTGATAACTCAACTCGCCGGTGCAGCTTCGACAACCTGGACACCAACTCCAAATCAAACTCTGTCAGCTGGTCCCGATTCTCCAGGCACACAACAATCTTTTGCCACTCGGCTCCCAGCATTCCCCACCCCCACAAAGATCAACATGAACACCCCCGCCGGCTTAACGTCTTCCGACCAATAGCAGCATGGTTCGGTACCGGCCCTCCCACACACACAAACCGCTCCACCCCCAAACGCTCTTTCACTTCCACCGGTTTCGGGTCAGCCCCCGTCAGTGAACCGGTGGGCTTCTTTGGCAGATCATCGAAAATTGTATTGGCCAGCTTCCGCAAACCTGCCCGGATCTGAGCATCAAGCTCAAGTTCAAAGATCTGCCGGCGTTCACGCCAGGTCTGTTCATACGACTTGTTGTCGATATACAATAGGCGAGCCATGGACCGACCAGACAACTCCCGCATGCCAGAGCCGATATAAACCGTCTCACCCGTGGGCGCCTCTGCAGGACGCTGCCCAGTACAGGCTTTGCAAACCTTCTGCTTTGGCCCCTGGGCAATCTCACCCCTACCCCGGCAATTCATGCACGTGCACAACCACGGCACCAGCTTCTCCACCAATGCAATCTGGGCCATATGCCTGGTCACTTCCTTCCCTGCCTTCAACCGCCACTTTCTCCGCTTAGCTACAAGAGCCATATGGGAATAAAACGCCCTATCCAGATCTGTCTTTGCTACGAATGTTTCTATGAGGTATCGGTATGCTGACTCTAGGTTGAATGTTGCGCCTTCCTCTTGTCGGGCCATCTTGCGAAATTGGATTACCCGATCGCCAACAATAGGCGGCTGAATCAAAGACATCAGCAAGTGGTACTGCAGCAGGCTGATGTGCCCGTATGTCATCCCGGCCGCAATGTTCTCCATCGTGATAAACACAGGGCCACCAGCACCGATCGAGACACTGAAGCCCTTGGCCGTTAACTTGTAGATCAACTTCTCACCTCTCATTCCCACCCCTTATTTTTGTGATTTGGCAGTTTTCGCCATATAACCCCGGGAAACACGGGTACTAATTGGCAGTTTTCACACCTTTAACGGCCCATCGTCACGCTCATGGGTACCGCTAGGCTTGGCATACCACCAGCGCATTGAAAGTAAATTCTTCTCAAACGCCTTTTTAGCCTCGTCCATACGCTTCCTGAACAATTCGGCTGCAGCTTTCTCAACCTGTGCCTGGCTGGGCTCTGGGGTATTACCAGTAAATTCGATTGTGGTGACAGACTTCTCACCCTGCTGCTGGTGCTTCACCGTTACCCGCTCATAGTGGGGCGCCAGGGCTGCGATCGCTTTATCCAAACTCATAACTCCAATACCTTCAGCAGCTTATCTGCAGCCTTATCAATCGCACTGCTCATGACAGAGGCCGGATCACTGCCCTGAACGAATACAAAGTCGTTACTGGTGCTGTTCTTAAAGAACGTTATGGCTTCGAAGAAATCATTGTCACCGCAGACCAGGTCCTCCCAACGCTCCCAGAGCTCATCAGGCTGTTCCACAATAGCGAGCAGGCAATACCAATCAGGATGGCTATAGCGAGAAGCCATAATCCGAATCTCACCATTACACGCCTCAATGGTGTGAAGCAGCCGATCTTGAGGGGAAGCAAACTCCAACATCACACACCACCCTTAGCCAGCACCTCATAGGCCTCCAGCACATCATCGATATCATCCACCGCCTCAATGGCCTGCGTGATAGGCTCCCAGGCATTGCTGTAGCAGGTCTTTGCCGGCTCCCAGCCACGGTCATCCATGGAGATCAACAACTGACGGCGCTTGTTCTTCGCCATCGTCTCCCGCTTCCGCAGGCTCAGGTGGATAATTCCCCCACCAGGGAAATGGATCTCTGCCCCAGTACCATCTGGGCTCCTAAGCGCTCTATCAGTTCTCTCTGCAGTTCCCATGGCAACCCCTTCTGTTCTGCCTGAGTGACGATCTCCCGCACCAACTCAGGCCTGATTGTCGAAAAGTTCTCGTTATTGATGTAAGTCCGGACCATGTACACCAGTGATCCCGGATCCTGTCTGATTCGCCTCAAGATGCTGGCAGCCAGCCTCTGTATCTGCCTGGCCTTTGCCCCACGGGCTGCCTGACTCAAGCCAGCAGCTTCCGCACATCCACCCACTCCTTGGCTTTTCATGGTCATCACTCCCGTTGCTGTGGTTTCCTGATCCCATTGCGCTCAACTTCAGCAATTAAAATGTCGATCTCGTGGCGGACCTTCCGTAGATCCTCCAACCCCTTGCCGGTTGCTCTGTTGTACCGGGTAAGGCGCTTGATCATGCAACCCTCAAAGAACCCGATACCGTTGGCGAGAATGTACTGGCCGGGCTGGATCTCACATTCCCGGTAGTGGCTGCCACCAACCTGAATATCGAAAGGATCACCACCCTTTTCTTTGACGGCGAAGAACAAGCCCAGGTCTTCGGCCTCATCTTTCATAAGATGCATAGCGGCAGCAGACTCTACAAAGTCAAAAACAGGCACCTTCTCGTGAATGGTCACATCATCCATGTTCCTGAGAGCAGACAACACGGCCTTCTCACCAGGTGTCAGGATTTCCTTGAACTCGTTGTCACCCACCTGAGTGAATGAACTGTTGGCCTTTCTGGCCTGCATGCTGTCTGTGCTGTTGGTCACCTATGCCACCTCGCTCTGTTGTTTTACTGCCGGATACTGGCTCCACTCCCTGCCATCCAGGGTGCGGCCGGCCCGTTTCTTTCCAAACCTCCATACCTTATGTGGCGCATGCCGTGGCGGCTCAAAGTAATACCCCGCAGAATCTGGTAACCCGTCAGGCAAACCACCATCTGGTGATGGGGCATACTCACCCCACTGCTTGAAGAAAAAAGGAGTCCCAGCAGCAAAACACTGGTCACGCAGCGAGCGAACCCACTCCGGATGCATGGGCCTGACCTTGGTGCCTGACTCACCACCTACCACCACCCAATCCAGCCGTGTATCTGAGCGCAAACAGGAGACGTGGGAGCCATCTAGATATTGCTCTGCAGACCCAGGCACCATCATTAAATTGATGGGCCCCAACAATGGCTCAGCACTAATCCACCGCACCGCAGCCGGGGCCTGTAGTAACAGTGGAATTCGCTCTTCTGCAGTGGCCTGATCCTCCACAGACACCCCCAGCCAAACGTTTTCATACGGAAAACCAGGGCCGCAGTTGTCATACCCTCCCCGATTGGCTGTCGCCGGTTCCCAAATCAGATCCTCAAGTGCCGAACCATGCCAAGCCACCCACTCAATACCATCATCAATGCCATCGCACTCATAGGGGTCACGCAATGCAGCCCACCGGAAAAACTCCACCATCCGTTCCGGACGCTTTGTCAGCACCTGATAGGTGTGCCTGGTGGTGACGCTCATGATGTAGAACACCGCGGCTATGTATTCGAAAGGCACTGCAGGGTGAAACAAATCAGACATGCTGTTCACAAAGATCATCCGGGGCTTCACCCACCGCCAGGGCTCCAGCAGCTTTTCCGGCACCAACTTGATGGCACCATTCCACTGCCCTCCCTTGGCGATAAGCCCTTGGTACGGTTGCCCGGATCCGCTGAACCGATTCGCAACAGTCTCCGCGTAGCAGTTACGGCAACCCTCACTCACCCGGGAACACCCCCGGAGCGGGTTCCACGTTGCCTCTGTCCATTCAATCGATGTCTTACCCATGGCTTCCCATATCCTCCATATCAAAGAGCAGCACTGGCCCACCTACACCCGGCAACCCGCAGTAAACGATTTCCCTTGAATCCCGGCGACAGACAAAACAGCGGCCAAGGCCGTCAACCGCCCAGGTGTAGTTTTTCAGAAGCTCATCCATTAGCTGGCTCCCCAAAAAGCCCGGGGCCGTTGATCTGATTAACCACCGTTCTGACGTGCCGCAATGCAACTTCTTCATCCACGGAATCGAAAAACATCTCGATTTTGTTCCAATCTTCGTGGCTGTCGGTGTCTGCATTCACACCAATAGAGCAAACACCGAGGCCGGGAGGCTCAAAATAAAACCTAACCTCAGGCAGGCAATCCTCATTCGTGTCGATCTTCACCAAGACCTGGCCGAGATCTTCTGTTTCAAATAATTTTGCAAATGCCATGCGATTCCCCTTAGTTGTTAAGTGGCTTAAGCGTTCCTTTTGGCCCAGCTGCAGTTAGGATTCAAAGTGCCAGCTGCCTTACGGCGTTCCATCTTCCGCCACTTAATCTGGTTCTGTTTGTCGTTCTCGTGGATCTTGCTGTTCATGCCGTTCTCCGGTTGCTTACTAAAATTCCGCGATAGCCGAGCCGCTGCAGGGCCTCAGCATTCTCTTCACCAAACGCAAGCATCAAGGTGCCTGCACCGCTGCGCTTTGCCTTGTGCCGGTTCTCGATGCCCGGGACAAAGTTAACCCTGCCCTGGATAAACAGCATTGAGTCTGCAGCCCTCATTGCCGACTGGCACCAGGCAGCATCTGTTCTGCTGAAGACCATCACCACCCCATTTCCATGATCAACCATCCGGTTAATCCATTGAGGGGTTTCCCTGCCGTATGGAGGGTTAAGCCACACCCTGCCAAACCATTCGCGCATCAGTCCGTCATCGAAGATGGTGTATTTGGTGTTGGCTGGTACATAGGTTTCAGCGTCGTGCGGTGAGCAAGGATCCAGATCAAACTGCAGACCCAGTTCCTGAAACACCCATTCAGGCGTGTACCACTCAACGCCTTTGAGTTTCGATCGCTCGACAGGCTCGCCGAATAGCCCGCTCACTGAGAGGCCTCCCGATACTCCCGCGGCAGATAAGTCTCAATGCCAGCCCGCCGGCACCAGTGGATAAAGTACGGCGGGGGAATCTGCGCAAAGCTCTCAAATGTCCCCATGCGGTACTTGATGACCTCTTTGGCCCAGGTCAGCCGGTACTGATACAGCAGGCCGGTAAGCTTCTCCTTTCCGCCCAGCGCCTCATAGCCCTTGGTGTGCTGCTCCTGGTGCTCACTGTGCAGCAGCGGGATAGTGGCGTACTGGTTTTTGATGGCGGTGCCCGCACCCTCAGCAATCATCCGGATGTGGGCTGCCTCCATGGGATTGGATTCGCACCCGTTCTGCTTGCTCACCGCGCTGGGCTGCATTCTGACCCACTCGTTGTATTGGTCATCAGACCCGATCGCCTTCAGTACCTGCGGGTTATTAAAAAACCCTGCCTTGAAAAGAATCTGCGCCTGGTCTCCGTAGACCTTCGGAAAGTCCTGCTCCATCAGCGCCAAGGCAATATGCCTACCCACCACGTAGCGCTTTGAATCACCCGGCTCAAAGGGCACCACCACAGTCAACACCGTGCAGGTCGGACTCAGGCAGCGCTTGTTGATGATGTGTCCCGATACCACGTCGCTCATGCCGCACCCTCCCGGTTCAATGGCTCAATCCAGTATTCGTAACTCTGGCTCCCTTTGATCTTTGCCGCGGCGATCGTCAGACCTTCCTTCTCCAGATCCCGGCGGATTTCGCGAACCCTGGCACTAATCGATGCATCAGCGAACAACCGCTTCCACCGTTTCTGTATCACATGCTGGATCGCATACAGCGTCATCGGAGAACGCGCTTCCTCCAGCACAATGCGCACACAGTCGATCTGTCTCAGTCTATTGGTTGGCATGGTCATACCCCCTGCAGCATCTGCTTTGCTGCCTGTAAGTGGATCTTGGCCGCTGCCTGGCGCTCTGCATGCGTGGACTTTGGCAGGGCTGGGCGATATGGCTTATGCGCCGGTGGCCGGGGCAACGTGGCAAGCCGATAGAATTTCTTCCTGTTCACCACGTAATCGATGGGATCCGCAATCAGCAGGTCCAGGCCCCGCTTGATCTGCTCATCACTCAGGTTGCTAAGCGTTTTTGCCCACTGAGCACACTCCCAGTTCTCAACGGTCAGCTTGCCGTACTCGCGCTCCACTGCTTTGGCGCCATAGATTTCACCCAACCGCTCCCAAAAACGCTTCAGGCGGCGCGAAACGATCCCAGTAGACTGCTGGCCTCCACAATCAGAACGCTGGCTGGTAGTCGCAAGTTGGGTCATCTGTCTGTTCTTCAAACGTTCGGATGTTTTCTTGAAGTCGATCTGCTGCGGTTTTTTGTCCATTGCTGGTACCCCCTCGGATTCCAGTCGGTGCTGGTGTGCGATGCTCGGTAATCAATTTTTGCAGCAGCGTGTTTTCCCACTTCTGCTGATTTCGCTTCACGTCCGGTCTGCTCAGCCAGAAGCTGACAAACTCAGCCCGGGCCTCATCGGTTAATATCTCCGAAGGCAAACCGGCTTTCAGGAGCAGATAGCGGAAAGTGTCACTTTCGACCCACTCCAGATGCATGGGGAATTCCCCTGATGTAGTAGTAGATAAAAAAGAAGTAGTAGAGGGGGACTGTGTGTCCCCACCTGGGGACAGCTGGTCCCCACTCCGGGGACTGTGTGTCACTACCCCCGGGGACTGTGTGTCACTACCCTGGGGACTGTGTGTCCCCGGTACTGGGGACTGTGTGTCCCCTGTGGATAACTCTGCCTGTTCTTCATTTGGCAATTTTCGCACTGGGGACTGTGTGTCCCCGGTCATGAATTCGCCGATTTCAACGCAGTCTTCACAGTCAAAATTGAGCACATACTCATTAAGGCGGCCCAGCTCATTGACCACTTTCAAATAACCATCTTCCTGCAGGGCAACAAGATCCCGTTTCACCTGTCGATCAGAGCAGCAAGCAAACTGACTTATCCACTTAACGCTCACACCAACGCAACGGCCGGTCGATGGGTTGTGGTGGTGCAGAAGTGCCTGCAATACTAGCTTTTTGGTGGGCTTCCCTGGGAACTGCCTGTCAGCCCAGTTGAGGGCTTTCCACTCTTTGGTCACAACAACACCCCCAAGCACACCCCCACCAGGCACAGACCAGCCCCATACAGGGAAGCCCGCACCGGGTGAGACCTCACCCATTCATCCAGATGAAACACCGCATAAATGGCCGACAACCTGTCGTATTCCCTCGCTTCCTTAAAACATCGCTTAGCCAACTCTTTGTTGTTCTCTTTGTTATGCACCCGTGCTGATCCCCTGCGATTGTAAATATTGAGACTCCGCCCGGCGGGCGGTGCTGGGTCGGCGTACATCGTCATCGCCTAACGTGACCATGAAAAAAAGAAAAGCGGATAGGGATACCTTCAGCAGGCCGTGAGCGAACGCCCTGGCAACAATCGAAGGACCATTCTTGGCATGAAGCTTTGCCTGGATGTTTTTGATATGGGTGTTGACGGTGGCCTCTGATTTACACAGCTTTTCCGCCATTTCCTTTTTTGTCAGTCCGGCACCCAGCAGAGGCAGGTAAGACAGCTCAGTCTTACTCAGTGCTTCGGGTAGCTCATCTTTGCTGAACGTCAACTCGTCCATTTAAGAATCCTATTTTTTAATGATTACCGCATGCCATCTATTGGCGACAATGGGCACCAGGTTGTTGCAACTCACCCTTAACGTTACGCGGCCGAGTCGATCCCGTTATTGTGAATATCAATCAGCTTCTGGGCAGTTCTGTAGCGGGGCATCTTAATCTCGCCAGTTTTGATCCTGTGGATAGTCGGTTGTTTTACACCGACGAGCTTTGCCAATGCGTCCTCTGTTAAATCAAACCGCTCCAGAATGCTCCTTGTGATTTCTTGGAAGTTAATGTTCATGGAGAAACATTAATACATTAAACGTATTAATTCAATACAGAAGCGAATTAATTATTTTTGGATAATACGCGCATGCATAAAGACACCGCCGACTTGCTCAGAGAGCTGATGACATCCGAAGGAATCGGAGAAAATGGACTGGCACGGAAAACCGGTGTGCCACAACCGACTATCCATAGAATATTGCAGCGCGAAAGCCTGCAGCCCAGAAAGTCCACTCTTCAACCTATCGCCACTTACTTCAACGTCCCCGTGGAGCTACTAATCAGTGGCATTCATATAACGGACGCAGAGGAAGACCACTCCAACTCACCAAATGCGTGGCCTTATCGCACTAAAATTGCAGAGAAATCGCACAAAAACTATTCTGGCCAAACCCAATTTGTTTCCGTAAAGTCCTTTGCCCAAATAATAAACAGTGATGCAGGGAGCTTGTGGGATATGAAGTACTCGGGCGAGTTGATGGAGGAATCTGTTTTCTACGCGGTTGATACTGACCTGATGGAGGGGGAGCAGGGGGAGCGCATACCGAAAGGAAGTGTTCTACATCTGGTAAAAGGGGTAACGCCAGACCTGGGGGATGTTGTCCTATACAGCGTTAACGACTCGCCTGTTCTCGGCCACTACTCTGAAGTAGCTGGCGCGCCATTCGTCAGGCCATCAAACCGGCAATATCAATCTATTAACGTCGAGGCCGGTGAGCTCATCGGTGTGGCTGTGGAAATCACCAAAAAACTCAAAAGCCTCGACAAACTCAAGGGGTGAGCAACCACCCCCTCCAAGCTATTGCCCTTTAACCGCGGCAACCTTTGCCAAAAACTCTTTATAGTGCTGAATTGCAGTGCTTTGACCACCTGGCATCCGATCGATATGGAAGTAGGCAACCTCATAGCCATCACCCGTGTTGATACGGATGCGACAGTCTTCCGCCGAAACCATCTTTTGCAGGGTGCCCAGATCCATCGTCACCGCATTTCGGCTTTCTGTGTGGATTGTCCTAGAAACAGTGTTGTAACCGCTGTTATCAAACTTTGTTGCTCCGTCAACTGGGTAACTGTGCTTTTCTCCATCAATGTTCACATCGATACTTTTGAACGACAGATACGAGTTACCATAACCTGCAGATGAATTGTTCTGTAAGATCAGGCTTACCCTGTCAGGGCTTTGACTATTCCAATACGCCCCTGCTTTAGTGGCCATCGCCATCAGGCTGCTCTTACCATCATACAAAAAAGCAGGCTCCATCCTCACTATCGTTGCCCCATCAAAGTCAGACACCTCTTTTGTGACACGCCCCACCCCCGAGAGCGCATTCATCGAATCCGCCATCGAAGCGCACCCCGACATAATCACAATCAGCAGAGCAGATAACATTCTAACCATTGGCCAATCTCCGTTTTATTGTTGAGTTCCAACTTATACCACCGGCCAATACACCATACAAACCACCAAACTGGTCACTAAACAAACACACCTGAATATTTCAAATTTAATACGTTTTGGTATTGACGGTTAATACGTTTAATGTATTATTAAAGACAGCAAAGACAACATACCGGGAGAGCTGAGCTTGTTGGGGTGGCACCCAGCAAGCAGAAACCAACGCCACCGTAACCCCTACCCCGCTCTGGGTGTGGTCGCTGAAAGGGGGTTAGAGAGCTGAGCAGCACTGATGCTAAACCTGCAGCCGGAGTGGTACCGGTACCAACTGCAGGATCGGGGGAAGCCATCCCCACTGCAAAGCTCTCCCGGGTCTCCCGGTATGTTGTTTTGACCACCTATAACGCACGGGCAACGGCAATGGATGAATATCAGAAAGAAACACTGGAATTGATCGCAGCTCTGGAAGCGTACCGCGAAAAGTACGGCGGTGGGTATGACACCTCGTGCCACATTCCCCAGCTGGTTGAATACCTGAAGGCAGATCTGGAGGAAAACCAGTGAGCGAATTCCACACCAACGCAGGAGATATAAAACATGTTTGGCGGCAATTTGAACAAAGCGCAGCTGATGCTGGCAATGACTCTGGATCTGCTTCAGGGAAGAGCAGGGCAACCACAGCTCGTTGCAAAGCGGGTTCCACCAGAGCGCCAGCAACGATCACCACAGACTCAAAAGTTCTTAATGTGGCGCGCAGAAGAAAAACGGAAACGGAAGAACCAGAAGCGCCTGGAGGACTTCGAGAGTACGGCTTTCTGGCGCCACCCGTTGGCGAAAAAGGAACCGTCCACCTCTTCATAATGTTTTCACTCATCGGGGTAGCAGAGTCAATAGTTAACGGCATCTGCTCCCTGTTTGGAGGGTAACACCATGGCTTCAGCAGCTTGTGAACTCAATGACCGTATCAGGCACATCCAGTACGCCTACGGGCGGCAAGTGCCAGAGTTTGGCCGCGTAGTGTGGGAACGGTGGCTTAAATCCCTGTACAGGCAAATAGCGCGGGAAGGCAAGCTGCTGGCCAGGGACCGGCACTACCAGAACAACCACAGCAGTAAACCAACCAACTAACGGCAGAGGAAAACCATGTCAGAGCAAAAGACCAATGTTGATGATCTCATCAGCGAACTGGGCCTGCAGGTACCGGCTGCTGTACTGCCCTCCTCCATGAGCGTCCAGAGCCTGGAGCAATACATGGAGCATGCGGCCCGGTACCGCCTGAACTTCACCACCACCAGTATCGATGACTTTATTGCCTACAACACCACCTACGATGCTGCTGGCGCAACCTGCTTTGTCAGTGCTCCGGAAATGACTGCCGAAACCATCTTTGACCTGGGCACCACAATTCAGCCAGGCCACAAGGCGCACAGAGCAGAGCTGAGCCTTCAGCCAACTGCGGCATACCAAGCCCTGCAGGTGATCGACGGCAACAAGTTAGGGCAGAAACAAGCCGCGGAGTTTCTGGAAGACTGGGCAGACTTTGTAACTGTGCAGATCAGCACCGGTGAACCCATCCCAGTAAAAGCCGCTGCCAAGTCACTGATGGACCTGACCATTGAAGCCGCAAAGGAAGTGAACAGCAAGGTCAGCGACTTCGGCGCCCAGGCCAGCAGCATGGAACGGATCGAAGCAAAGTTTCAGGAACAGATCCCTGCTTACATTGAATTCAAGTGCCACCCATATAACGGGCTGACTGAGCGTTCTTTCTGGTTGCGAGTGTCAATCCTGACCGGTGATGACCGGCCAAAGATTGTTTTCCGTATCGTGCAGCTGGAGCCACTGAAGGAAAAGATCGCCGAGGAATTCAAGGCAAAGCTGGACGAAGCTTTCAAAAAGCTGAAGTTGAAAACGTTTATCGGTGAAGTCCGCTAACGGGCGAAAGGAGTGGCGGGCTTCGGCCCGCCTGTGGAGCGAATATGACAATCACAACTATATGGACGTGCGACAACCACCACTGCGGCAAGAAAGTAGAAGGCAGAGAACCGAAATGGTTAACGCTTGGCAGTGAGGATGGCAGCTCTCTCAGGATCCGAAATCCGATTGGTAAGCACGGTCTTAGAGAAACTAACTCCCATGGTGATATGCATTTCTGCTCATCAACGTGCTTGATAAAAGCCTTTTTTGGACAGCACGTTGCCGCGCTTGAGCGCGAAGAAGTGGAGAGGCTAATTGCCGCGCTTGGAGCCCTGGTGCCGCCGACTCAGGATAGTCAGACATGAAAGCGATTGATCTATTTGCCGGCTTCGGCGGTTTCAGCACCGGCGCAAAGCTGGCCGGTGTACAGGTGGTATGGGCCGCCAATCACTGGCCCGATGCTGTGCGATGGCATGAGGCCAATCACCCGGGAGCGATCCACGTATGCCAGGATCTACACCAGGCGAACTGGGCCGAAGTGCCGGCGCATGACCTGCTGCTGGCTTCCCCCTGCTGCCAGGGGCATTCAAAGGCCCGCGGCAAGAGCAACGGAAACCCTGAGCATGATGCAAGCAGATCAACTGCCTGGGCCGTTGTATCTGCCGCTGAGTATCACCGCCCGAAAGCTGCACTGATTGAGAACGTTCCCGAGTTCCTGCAATGGGCGCTATACCCGGCATGGGAAAAGGCAATGAATGATCTGGGGTACCAGCTCTCACCGCATGTGGTTGACTGCGCTGATTTGGGCGTACCACAGAACAGGATCAGGCTTTTCATTGTCGCCACCAAATCCCGCACCCCCATAGTGCTGAATCTTCCAACAGAGAATCACCGGCCTGCTGCATCGTTTATTGATATGGACGCTGGGCGATGGTCACCCATCGTGAAGCCTGGAAGGGCTGAAGCAACACTGGAGCGTGTCAGGAATGGCCGCAAGGCCTTTGGTGAACGGTTTGTTTTCAGCTACTACGGCAACACCAAATCTGGCAGGTCACTGCAGCGCCCCATTGGAACAATCACAACCCGGGACCGCTGGGCAATCGTGGACGGTGACAGAATGCGCATGCTCACTGCTGATGAGAATCTGGCGGCCATGTCCTTTCCCGCTGATATAAAAAGGCCAAAGGAACACAGGCTGACAATACATATGGCTGGCAATGCCGTGCCACCAGTGGCAGCACAGAAGCTGATTGAAGCAATCAAGGAGGCAGCATGAGAGGTAACGATGGTTTTGGCGGAAGGTGTATAGCGCTCGCGCTTTGGGCGATCTTCTTCCACGGAGACCCTGCCCTGATAGATGCGATCATCCACTACCTATACAGCCATGCGAAACCATAGGGAGGAAGCATGATTGCCGTAGTGGATCACAAAGCAAAAGCAGTCTGGGGGCTGGGTGATACTCGGGAGGCTGCCATGGTGGATGCCAGACACCAGATAGCAGGCAAGCCCACCCCCCCACCACAGGGGCAACTGGAATACTGCAACATCAAGCCAGACGCTCCCTTCCACCTGGACGGGGAAACCCTTTACGAATACTGCCTGGTTGAACAAGTGGCAGACGATGAACAGATGAGACTTTTCTGATGGATAAACCAACTGAAGAAATAAACAACAAAATCCGCGAAGAAGCTGAACGGCTATGGCATCTGCCTGAAGCGCCAAAAGGCGCAATAATTCAGAGCCTTATCATTTCTCTGTTCAGCATGTATCAAATGGGGCACAGGGCTGGCGTCGAATACGCGACAGACTTTGACCGGTTAAAGCCAGTGCTTTGGGGTGAGTTTTACATTGACGTGGAACACGAGTGTACGGCTTGTGGTTACTGCCACACCAGTGAGCCAGAGGAATGTGAGGTGTGTGGTGGTGACGTTCGGTATACACAGCGTCATCAAGTTGACTGGCCAACCATTAAAGACATTCTGAAAGCAGCCGTCGATCCATACCTCTCAAAGGAAGGAGAAGCTGGATGACCCTACCCTACCAAAACGCCACTACCGGCAAGAAAGCGATCGATGAGATACAAAAGATCCTCAGGGCTTTCGGCTGCTCCAAGTTTGCCACAGGGGAAGATTTCGATACCGGTGAAGTATTCATCCAATTCGAGCACCGCGGGCGACTCATAAACATGACCGCCAGTGCGAAAGGCTACGCCGCTGCCTGGCTTAAGGAAAACCCATGGAACAGCAAGCGACGGTGCAAATTGGCTGAACACCAATCCAAAGCTCTGGAAATCGGGTCAGTGGCTGTGTATTCCGTTCTCAGAGACCAGATCAAAGGAAACCTGACAGCCGTGGAGGTGGGCATTCTGTCCTTTGAAGCTGCCTTCCTGTCTCACATCATGCTGCCCAATGGAAAACGGGTTATTGAAGAGCTGGAACATCGGCAGATGCTGCCGGCGCCAGACCGGGAGAAGTCATGACACCCCCAACTATTTCACAAATGATGTTTGGTGTTGCCCTGATTCTGGCGCTTGCCGGCCTGGCTGTGATCGTGTGGACTCCGGACTGGTGGTGGCTTCTCGGTTGCTACCTGCTGTTTTGTGCCGCAATGGCGGCAGGGCTCGCCTGGTTTTTACGGGGTGAGGGGTGAGCGTTATGTGGTGGGTTGCTTTAAGCCTGGCCACCCTCCTGCTTCTGGTGGCAGGCATTGCCCACATATGGTGGACCATAGAAACATTCTTTCGGAACAGGTGGTGAGCATGATCGACAAACAATACGCAGAACGCGACATAGAAGCCCTAGACGAAAACGGCGGGCACTACATCCGCCACGTAGCCGCAATGACCGCAGAGGATCTACACAGAAAATCCGATATTGCGGCTGAACTGGCTTACCGCGATCACAAAATCGAGTCTTTAAAGGTAGATGTGGATATGTGGAAAAGCTGCCTTGATCGCGTAAAGCATGAACACGAAACAATAATACAGCGGCTGGAGTCGGAGCTTGAAAAATACAAGCGGTTCTATGTGGCGGTCACTAATTCGGACATGGTGGTGAACGATGAGGGTGAGCATGTTGGGTATCTTGCCACCAACCAGATGCTGAAAACGGTGGAATGTGAATAGCATGAGCGAACCTGAGCTGTGCCCAAAGTGCAACGAAATCGCAGTGTTTTGGATAAGTAGCTGCACCCGTGCATGCCTGCATTGCGGTGAAACATGGTCAGATTTCGATGAGGATGAATAGCATGGGCGCTAAATACAATTTTAAAGCTTTTAACTATTGGCTTGAGTTTAGCCCGAGAATCTATGTCCGTATCAGCAAAAGGAAATCCGATGGTTGCTGGTACAACGTTTATGAGAAGTGGTGGGCATAGCATGGACGAATTTTTCAGGAATCTGGCGGATGAGCGGGAAGAACATGGAGACCGGATTAAAAAGCTTCTGTCTCTAAAGCCAAAAGCACCCACCTGCAAAGAGTGCATCTACTATCAGGACAACAAGGAAAGTGAAGTCAGCCGGTGCAGGCGCTTCCCACCTGACAAAGATGGGCAGTTTTCAATAACAGACGAATACAAATGGTGCGGTGAGTTCAATCCCCTTGGTGTCTGCATAACGGTGGGCGATAGCAATGCATAAAAAGTACCGAGACAGACAAGGCCGGGCAATCCCCTGGATCAAAACCCGATACGCGAAACCGTATTTGTTCCGGTGCTGGATTATACGCTCACAGGCTGCGGGGGTTTTAGCAATGGGTCTTCACCGGGTGAAGACTATTCAAGCAGCTGGCAACATCGAACCAGCAAAAAAGAAACTCGCAATTGCCAAGCTGGTTATCGACACGATTTCAAACATGAACACGGTTTTAAAGCAAGAGGCCGAACTGATTGGGCCTAGCAGGTAACACGATGCTACAGAAGAAAATGGGAATCCCGGAATATATACGGACTGAGTTTACCCCCAACAGTCGTCCCCACCCCACAACCGTTATCCGCCAGATTGAGCGTGGAGACCTGAATGGGGTTAAGATTGGCGGCCGGTGGTATGTTATCAAAGACATGAGCACCGGTGACCCATTAGCAGACGAAATACTGAGCAGACGCCATGCCGCCACGTAAACGGAAAGCAGAGAACCAGGGCTTGGAGCCCAACGTATACACAGACAAGAAGCCAAACGGGGCGACCTATTACACCTACGTGCACCCTATTGATCACTGGAAAGAGCCGCTGGGAAAGGACCGGGAGGCGGCAAACCGCACAGCCAGGGCGCTGAATTCAGCCCTGGAGCGGGCCGGGGTTGACCCAACCCAACGGGCGCCGGTTATCCGCGGGGAAACCATGGATCAGATCATTGATGAGTACCTGGCCGTAAAGCTGCCCACACTGAAGGAAGGCGGGAGCCGGAAAACGGGCAAAAACTACATTCTCCGGCTGCGGGATCTGTTCGCAAAAAAACCAATCAGGGCCCTAACCGTCCGGGATCTGGCTGAAGCCATGGAGCCTTTGAACGTCACCAGCTATAAAAAAATGCGCCAGTTCCTGATTGAGATATTCAATTTCGCCCTGAGCCGGGGATACCTGCCCCACAACTACGGCAACCCAGCTGCCGTTCTGGAAGTGAAGCGTACCCCCAGGCCAAAGCGTGAACGCCTTACCCTGGACCATTTCCGGCAAATTCACGCCATGGCACCCCCATGGCTGCAGATCGGTATGGAATTGATGCTGGTTACCACGCTGCGCCCCAATGATGTCGTGAACCTGAAGTTTGACCAGGTGATTGATGGGGCCCTGTATACCGAGATTCGGAAAGTACAGAAGTTCCTCCGGTTTGAGCTGCGGGAGAGCGATCACAAGATCATTGCCCGGGCCCGGGACGATGTGCTTTCCCCCTATATCGTCCACCGCATGCCAGCCCGGAAAAGCAGGAAAATCAGCAAGCTGAAGACGCACCCAACACAACTGACAGTGGACCACATGAGTCGGGAGTTTTCAGCTATCAGGGATCAGCTGGGGATCGGTGGAGAGCACCCCCCTACCCTTTACGAGATCCGGAGCCTGGCTAGCTGGCTGTACCAGCAGCAGGGCATCAACCCCAAAGAGTTAATGGCTCACACCGATCAGGATATGACTGATCACTATATCTTTGATCGGCGCCAGGAGTTTGAGACGGTGGCTGTTGGGCTGAACGTGAAATTGTAGGGGGAGGAAAAGCCGGATGAGATTCGATGTAAAGTGGACCTTAGACAGTAAAGAGCTCGGGAAAGAACTTCTGTTCTGGCTTCCTGAACTGGGTCACACTGTAAAAATCGGTGGCGTCAGAACGAAAGTTGTAGATGTTGAGTGGCCACTTAATGAGCTCAGTGATCGTGGGCAAAGGGTGAATATATACCTGGAAACAACAGAAAAGTAGGCACTGTATATTCCGAAAATATTCCGAAAGATTGTAAGTTGCTGTTTTTTAAAGGGATAAAAAAAACCCGGCAACTGGGGGGGTCGCCGGGTTAAGACCAATAGGAGTTAAATATGCGGTACACGATCCTCGGTACCTGGACTTTTCAGCCCAACCGATGTTCAGTCTCACGTTTGGGGGGAAGTGAGCAACACCAGTAATTACAATTATTGACAAGGATGGCGAAAGTGCCAGTTCAATCAGGCAATTTTATAAATTGATTTGACATCAAAAGCCGTGTGTGAAGAACGCTTTGTCATATGGTGGGCTAACCGATTGATTTGCAAAGCTTTGGTGAATAGCCCTCAGGCGCGATTTTTTTCGTGTTCAATCATCTGTTTCCAGAATTTCGTCCGTTTCAGGCTCATTTTCGCTGTCATCAGCCGCTTCACGGAGCATGGTGGGCAGTTTTTTCTTGGCCTTGGCCCCCATTTTCTCCAGCTTGAGGGTGCGGTTCACCAGATTACCCCGGCCGGATACCAGTCGTTTGTGGGCCGTTTCATAGGCAGTCTGTGCCTTGCCGATATTGTTGCCCACGTCCTCCAGTGATTCTGTGAACAAGACAAACTGATCATGAAGCCCCCCGGCTGCCTTGGCAATTTCCAGGGCATTACGGTTCTGATATTCATAGCGCCAGATGTTCTGAATAGTACGCAGGGTTACCAGCAGAGTGGATGGACTGACCAGCATGATGTTTTTTTCGAAGGCATCGGCGAAGAATTCTGTATCCAGTTCCAGCACTTTCAGAAAGGCACCTTCTACCGGCACAAACATCAGCACAAAATCCAGGGAACGAATACCTTCCAGATGAGCGTAATCCTTGCGGCTGAGCTGTTTGATATGCTCCTTGATGGACTGCAACAGCGAATAGAGCGCTGCATCCTTTTCAGTATCATCCTCGGCGGAACAATAGGATTCCCAGGACACCAGCGACACCTTGGAATCCACCACAATATCCTTGTTCTCCGGCAGACGTACAATCACATCAGGCTGACGACGTTCACCGGTTTCGCCTTTCAGGCTGACCTGGGTTTCGTACTCAATGCCCTTACGCAAACCGGAGGTTTCCAGAATTCGTTCCAGCACCATTTCACCCCAGTTACCCTGGATTTTGGTGTCCCCTTTCAGGGCTTTGGTGAGTTTGAGGGCATCCTCGCTCATGCGGCTGTTAATGTCTTTCAGCAGGGTGATTTCCTTCAACAGGGACACCCGCTCTTTGGATTCCTTGTCGTAAACGTCTTCCACACGCTTTTTAAAATCCGTTAGCTGTTCACGCAAAGGCGACAGTATCTGCTCCATGTTGGATTTGTTCTGGGTGGTGAACTTTTCACTTTTATCTTCAAACAGCTTGTTGGCAATGTTCTGGAATTCCACTTTCAGCTGGTCTTTAGCTTCTTTAAGCAGTGCTACTTTTTCCACCAGTTCCTGTTGCGAAGATTCCAGACGGGCCTGCAATTCACTGCATTTACCGTGCTCTTCTTTTAGCAGCTGCTGCAGATGGCGGCTTTCGCGATCCTTTTCATCCAGTTTGCGTTCCAGTTGTTCCAGCTGACTGATTTGCTGTTCCAGCTGGGACACCCGGGACTGTTGCTGATGATATTTTTCCTGCCACTGGTGTTCATTCTGGTGAGCCTGTTCAGAACGCTGCGACAGTTCCTGGTATTTCTCTTCCAGGTGCTGGAGGCTGGAGGCAAGCTGCTGGGCTTCCAGTTGTTTTTCCGCCTGTATCTTGTCGATCATGGCTTTGGTGCGCTGATTGGCCACCACCCAGATCAGCAGTGCGCCCACCAGCAAGCCGGCCACAAACAGGCCAAGAGGTATCAACAGATCAGCATTCGCCACGATTTAACTCCCGGTATAAAAAACAACGCTGCCAATAAACCCGCTAGCTACGGGCTTTGCTGAACAGCTCAAAAAAATTATTGGTGGTAGTCTGCGCTACCGTTTCCACATCTACATTTTTAATCTCGGCAATTTTCTTTGCCACTTCCACCACGTATTTCGGCTGATTTTCCTTGCCGCGATGGGGCACCGGCGCCAGCCAGGGGGCATCGGTTTCAATCAGCAGCCGCTCCAGTGGCAAGGCCTCTACCACCTGGCGCAATTCTTTGGCTGAATGAAAGGTAACGATACCGGAAATGGAAATATAAAACCCCAGTTCCACGGCCTGCTCCGCCATAGCCAGGGATTCGGTAAAGCAATGCAAAACGCCGTTAACTTTGCCCTCACCTTTTTGCTTCAGGCAATTGATGGTGTCTTCCCGGGCATCGCGGGTATGGATAATCAACGGCAGACCGGAACGCCTGGCCGCCTCGACATGGATCTCAAAGCGCCGCATCTGCCAGTCGTTGTCTTTTTTGCAGTAATAGTAATCCAGACCGGTTTCGCCAATGCCCACCACTTTGGGATGCTCCGCGTATTTCAGCAGGGCCTCTACAGAAGGTTCCCGGCTTTCCTGATACAGGGGATGGGTACCCACAGTGGCATAAACATTCGGATAGGCTTCGGCCACCTGGATGACTTCATCCATGGTTTCCAGATCAATACCAATGCAGAGAATATGATTGACGCCCAGATCGCGGGCAGCGTTAACGGGGTTATCCAGCAGCTGGTCGTGCAGCGACAGATCCAGCTTGTTCAGGTGGCAATGGGAATCAACAAACATCCTTACTCCATGGGTGCAAATACTGTCGGGTATTGTGCACTACATGGTATGGGTTGGTCGATCGGATTCAAGCGCCCCGGCAAGGTAGGTTTCGATTTTGTGCTTGGCGGTGTCGTCCTGGTCGTTGAACTGCACGCCAATGCCCGCAGCACGGTTGCCCTGGGCACCTTTGGGGGTGACCCAGACGATTTTGCCGGCCACCGGGATCTTCTCGGTTTCTTCCATCAGATTCAGTAACAGGAAGACTTCTTCACCCAGCTTGTACTGCTTGTTGGTGGGAATAAACAGGCCGCCGTTTTTGATAAACGGCATGTAGGCGGCATAAAGCACCGCTTTATCCTTGATGGTGAGGGAAAGTATACCGGATCGTGATCCACCAATGGCCATAACAACCTGTCCTGCCTTCTGAGTTATATCATGCCCTGGAACAATTGCTTAATAATCAGCGATTAAGAGCATTTACACCTGTTAGCTATCAGTTTAGCAACCGAACGGCGCTGCTGCCTAACTGAAGCTGACTTTTCTTAATTTTTTTAGGGGCTGGGTCACATTCAGCGCCGGATCCGGACCCTGATTCAACTAAAGATTCAGGCGCTTATCTGCGACCAGCGGATCAGCAGCTCTTCCAGCAACAGCTGCAGATTGGGATTGGCCTGGCTCTTGAGCATGGCCTGAATCCGCTGCAGATGATCATAAAACTCATGGGACGCCACCGGCGCCACCTGATGCTGCATTTGCCGGAAAAACGGCAGCAGATCCTGATTCACCACCGGGCCGTCGCCCGCGGCACAATAGCGGTTAAAATCAATCTGCCAGGCCAGCAGCCAGCTGATGATCTCTCCCAGGTCATAACCCTGCCAGATTTCGGCCGCCTTGACCGGGTCCAGCTTGCCTTCGTAGACGGCAATCCAGCTGCGCACAATGGCATCCCGCTCTTTCAGCCAGTCCCGGTCATTCAGCTGCATGGCCTTTACCGGCGCCCCGTTGGCCACCTGCAGCAGCTGATCAGCCTTGGCCGCGTCGTTCACCAGGCCGGACAGCCAGGGCTGGCTGAAGCTGCGGGGAGGAATGGGAAAATCCAGGGACTGGCAACGGCTGCGTATGGTGGCCAGCAGGCCGGAGATCTGATGGGTAACCAGTACCATCAGGGTGTCTTTACCGGGCTCTTCCAGACATTTCAGGAGGGCGTTGGAGGCATTCACGTTCATGGCTTCCGCCGGCGCAATCAGCACCACCCGGTACCCACCAAACTGGGGACTTTTGCTGGCAAAATCCAGAATCCGGCGCACCTGGTCAATCTTGATAGCTTTGCCCGCCTCCTCCGGCTCGATCAGCAACATATCCGGGTGAGAGGCGGCTTTCAGCAGCTGGCAGCTTTTGCAGCGGCCACAGGCCACCTTACCCTTGGGATCGGCACACAGCAGGTATTGGGACAGGGCCAGGGCAAACTGGCCTTTGCCGGTACCTTCCGGGCCCCGCAGCAATAAACCGTGGGGCAACTGATCCTGCTCCCGGCGCTGCAGCAGCCGGCTCCAGAATTCTTCCTGCCAGGGTAATGGCCCTACGATGGAATGGTTATCGGCCAGCATGCTCAGTATCCTGCCAGTATGTTTTTCAGCACGGTTTCGAGCTGCGCTCTGACTCCGGGCAGATCCTGCGAGGCATCCACCAGAAAATAACGGTCCGGATCTGCGGCGGCGCGATCCAGATAGGCCTGCCGCACTTTTTCAAAAAAGTCGGCTTTTTCCTTTTCAATCCGGTCCAGTTCGCTGCGGGCGCTGGCCCGGGCCAGGCCCACTTCCACCGGCACATCCAGCAGAATCACGGCATCGGGACGGAATGCGTCCTGCACCAGTGTTTCCAGGGTGGCAATGGTATCCAGGGAAAGGCCCCGGCCACCGCCCTGATAGGCGTAGGTGGCATCGGTAAAACGGTCGCACAGCACCCAACGGCCTTCAGTGATGGCAGGCTGAATCAGCTGTGACAGATGCTGGGCCCGGGCGGCAAATACCAGCAGCAGTTCGGTGGTGTCACAAACCGCTTCGTCCCTGGGGCTGAGCATCACTTCACGGATTTCCTCCGCCAGAGGCGTACCACCAGGCTCGCGGGTGGCCACAAACTCGATGGCGTTGGCTTTCAGCCAGTCGGCAATGAATTCGATATTGGTGGTTTTCCCTACCCCTTCAATTCCCTCAACGGTGATAAATAATCCCGGTTTCGTCATAACTGGCTGCTTATGGTTTGGGGGCTGAACGGTAGTCCGCCCGGCGCTTTAACTGGTATTGCCGCACGGCTTTATTGTGGGCTTCCAGGGTTTCGGAAAACACATGGCTGCCGTCGCCCCGGGCAACAAAGTAAAGTGTTTTCCCCGGTGCCGGATGCAAGGCGGCATGAATGGCTTCCCGGCCGGGATTGGCAATGGGCGTGGGTGGCAGGCCGAAGATCACGTAGGTGTTATAGGCGGTTTTCTGTTTCAGGTGGCTGCGTTTGATATTGCCCTGATAGGCGGCACCCAGCCCGTAGATCACCGTCGGGTCGGTCTGCAGGCGCATCCGTTTTTGCAGGCGGCGAACAAAAACACCGGCAATGTCCGGGCGTTCCGCTTCCACGCCGGTTTCCTTCTCCACAATGGAGGCCATGATCAATGCTTCATAAGGAGATTCGTAAGGAAGATCCTCCGCTTTGTTTTGCCACTCCTCGGCCAGTACGGTATCCATCATGGCACTGGCACGCTTCAGAATATCCAGCGCGGTCGCACCTTTGGTATAAAAATAGGTGTCAGGAAAAAACTGGCCTTCGTGATGCACACCCGGTTTACCCAGTGCAGCCATCAACAAGGCCGGATCCTTTACCATACCGGCAAAGCCATCCGGTATGATCAGTTTCTCATCGGCCAGCAGGTTCACCAGATAATCCTGGGTGGTGAGCCCTTCCACCAGAGTAATACCGTACTGAATCACCGAGCCATCCACCAGTTGCTCCAGCAGCTGATGGGGGGTTGTGCCGGTTAATACTTCGTACTCCCCCGCCTTGATCTTTGCTGCCATATCCATGTAGCGGGCGTAGTACACAAAAGGCCTGATACCATCCAGCGCTTCGAGCGACTGCAGCTGCCTGGCCACATGATAGATACTGTCGCCACGGGTAACCTCAAGGCGCAGGGGCTCCTGAATGGCCAGCGGCTCATTCATTTTCAGCATCATATAGCGATAGCCGATGGCGGTGGCAGCCAGGGCAATGGCGATCAGTAAAAAGAACAGACGAACGGCAAGACTCATGAAATTAATGACATCACTTTCTGTTGTATTTGTTCAAATAGCACCGAGCGACGCACAGTAAGATCCTTACCGGCAATGCGCCGCACCGGCCAGAGACCAAACACACTGTTGCAGAGAAACACCCTGTCAGCGGATTCCAGTTGTTCCGTGCTGATCTGCGCCAGTTCGCGAACCGGTGAACCCAGTTCCTTGCAGGTCTCAACAATAAAGCGCTGCATGGTACCCCGTACAGCACTGGCAGCCAAGGGTGCCGACAGAAGCGTCTCATCTTTAACAAGAAACAGGTTGCTCATGGTGCCTTCGATCCAGCCATGGGCGGCATCACTCATCAGGCCTTCCTGACAGTCCGTGGCTGAAAATTCCTGACGGGCAAGCACCTGATCAAGCCGGTTAAGGTGTTTGATACCCAGCAGCAGAGGCTGAGTGGAAACCTGGGTAGTGCACAGGTGAAGGTGAATACCCTGACTGTACCAGCTGGCAGGATAGTCCGTTAACGGGAAACCCTGAATGATAACCGTGGGCGCGGGATGGTCCGGCGGCAGATAGCCCCTGCCACCACTGCCACGGGTGACTGTCAGTTTGATGATTCCGGGGGAGACGTCTTGTTCGTAGCGATACATTTCATCACGTATCGCGGCAACGTCCGGCGACATCCCCAGGCGCTCCAGCCCCAGGGACAGACGCTCCAGGTGCCATTCCGGCAAGACCATACGAGGTTTACAGCGAAGGGTTTCAAACAGGCCGTCACCATAGGCAAGGCCACGATCAGTAACAGGGATCTGATCTGCGACATTGCCATTCACCCAAACCGGGTACGGGTGATCTGCCATGCGCTAGCGGTTACTCATAGCGCTTGAATACCAGCGTGCCGTTGGTGCCACCAAAACCAAAGGAGTTCGACACGGCGATATCAATTTTTTGTTCGCGGGCCTGATGAGGCACATAGTCCAGATCGCAGCCTTCGCCCGGGTTGTCCAGGTTGATGGTGGGCGGCGCCACGTTATCGCGAATGGACAGCAGGGAAAATATCGCTTCCACCGCACCGGCGGCGCCCAGCAAATGGCCCACCATGGATTTGGTGGAGCTGACCATCAACTGATTGGCATGGTTACCGAACACCGTTTTGATGGCATTGGTTTCGGCAATATCGCCGGCCGGTGTCGAGGTGCCGTGAGCATTGATGTAGTCCACCGCATCGCCGCTGATACCGGCATCCCGTATGGCGCTTTCCATGGACAGGGCCGCGCCGGCGCCGTCTTCCGGCGGTGCGGTCATATGAAAAGCGTCCGCGCTGGCACCAAAGCCGATCAGCTCGCCGTAGATTTTTGCCCCCCGGGCTTTGGCGTGCTCCAGCTCTTCCAGCATCAGGGCACCGGCACCGTCTGACAGCACAAAGCCGTCCCGATCCCGGTCCCAGGGCCGACTGGCTTTCTGGGGTTCATCATTACGGGTGGACATGGCCCGGGCCGAGCAGAATCCTGCCATTCCCAGGGGTGAAGAGCCGTGCTCAGCGCCACCGGCAATCATTGCGTCGGCATCACCGTAGGCAATGGTTCTTGCAGCAAACCCAATGGAATGGGTACCGGTGGTACAGGCCGTTACCAGGGCGACATTGGGGCCCTTGAGGCCGTACTTGATAGAAATATTCCCGGAAATCATGTTGATGATGCTGCCGGGTATCACGAAAGGATTAACCTTGCGGGGGCCGCGATCCAGCATTACCTTGTGGTTGTTCTCGATGTTCTCGATACCACCAATACCGGAGCCCATGGCAACGCCGATCCGGTGGGCATTGGCATCGGTCACTTCCAGCCCGGAATCTGCAATGGACTGCATGGCAGCCGCGATACCGTACTGGATAAACTTGTCCATTTTGCGGGCCTCTTTCTTTGGAAAGTAGGCTTCCGTATCAAAATCCTTGATCAGGCCGGCAAACTGTGTGGCATGGCTGGAAATGTCATAGTGCTCGATGGGAACTATTCCGCTTTTTCCCTGAAGTACCGCCGCCCAGGTATCCTCAACATTGTTGGCCAGTGGGCTTAACATCCCAACACCCGTTATAACCACTCGACGCTTCGACACCCTGCATTCCTCCCAGGCTAATTCCACACGATGACGGTTACCGTTACCACCATTCAGTGCAGGCTATGTTATTGTTGTTCTGTTAAACAACTGTTATTGGGAACCGCTGATCAAGTCTAGGCGGCCTCTGTCATTCAGGAATTTTCTCTGGCAAGGCGTGCGATGCAGGCGGGCTGGTTGCCCGACGAAGCAGCACAACGCGGCCAGAGGGAATTCCTGAATGACCCTTCGGGCGCGACCTGAAAGACACAACTGCTGCGTTAAGTTTCTTGCTAAGGACTACGGCCATTAACGGCGAAACTTGCCTTGCATTTGTGCCTTTCAGGTTGCGCAGAGGCCACCTAGACTTGATCAGAGGTTCCCCAGTTGAAACAATTTACTAAAATACACCCCGTAAAGACCAGCGCCAGCTCGCAAATTTTGACAGGCATCAGGTAATTCAACAGGTAAATAAAAGGGGCTTACATAGAAAAAGGCCGCTGCGTTGATGCAAGCGGCCTCTTCATCGGTCCGGACACAGTTACGAGTGTGAATTCACGTAATCAATGGCTTCCTGAACCTTGGTGATTTTCTCTGCTTCTTCATCAGGGATCTCAGTTTCAAACTCTTCTTCAAGAGCCATAACCAGCTCTACTGTGTCCAGAGAGTCTGCACCTAAATCTTCAACGAATGAGGCGTCGTTTGTCACTTCTTCCAGTTTTACGCCCAGCTGCTCAGCGACAATCTTTTTGACGCGTTCTTCTACATTGCTCATTTGAATTAAGTCTCCTGTTTGAGTATCCCTTTGGAATAAGGGCCTATAGTTTAAAAAAAACGTAGTAAACGTTTCAAGCTTCCAGTTCAGCAAATTTTATTTCTTGAAAATCAACAGGTTAAAGCATCACCCTGTCAAATATGCGGAGCAATTTCCAGCTACATATACATTCCACCGTTAACCGGCAGGGTGGCACCGGTAACATAGCCTGCCTGATCGCTCACTAAAAACTCGACGGCGGCTGCAATCTCATCGGGATCCCCCAGGCGGCCGGCCGGAATCTGCGCCAGCATAGTTTCTTTCTGGGTATCAGACAATTCTCTGGTCATATCAGTATCAATAAAACCCGGCGCCACCGCATTGACGGTAATTCCGCGGGATCCGAACTCTCTGGCCATGGCCCTGGAAAAACCTTCCATACCTGCCTTGGCGGCAGCGTAGTTTGCCTGCCCCGGATTGCCCATGGCCCCCACCACGGAGCTGATATTCACGATGCGTCCCCAGCGTGCCTTGGTCATACCACGCACGCAGGCTTTGCACATACGGTAAACGGAAGACAGGTTGGTATCAATAACGCCATCCCACTCTTCCTGCTTCATTCGTAACATGATGTTATCCCGGGTTATACCGGCATTGTTTACCAGAATCACCGGAGCCCCCAGGTCTTCCTTGATCTGCTGCAACACAGAATCAACGGATTCCTGCTCGGTCACGTTCAGGCAGTAACCCTTACCTGTGGCGCCCATCTCGCTCAGGTAATCACTGATCGCCCCGGCGCCACCTTCAGATGTGGCGGTACCCGCCACGGCATATCCCGCATTGGCCAGACGCTGGGCAATGGCCTTACCAATCCCCCGGCTGGCACCTGTCACCAGTGCCACCCGCTTTTCTGTCTGCTCGCTCATTGCAACTCCTTGGTATTTTTATGTTGTTTCGCTAGCCCGCGACCATTTCCAGGGCTTTGTCGAAAGAATCCGGATCCTGCAGGCTCACTACGCCCATTTTGCGGTGAATACGCTTGTTCATGCCGCTCAGCACTTTGCCGGGCCCACACTCAACAGCAGTTTCAATACCTTCGGCCACCATCTTGTTAACGGAATCCACCCAGAGCACGGGACTATACAGCTGCGTAATTAACTTTTCTTTGATCTTGGCCGGATCCATTTCTATGCAGGCATCCACATTATTAATGACCGGTACCGACGGTGCCTTGAATTCGGTGGCAAGCAACGCCTTGGCCAGTTCATCACTGGCAGATTTCATCAGATCACTGTGACAGGGAACGCTCACCGCCAGTGCCATGGCTTTTTTGGCGCCTTTTTCCTTGCACTGGTCCACGGCACGGTTCACCGCATCGTTATGGCCGGCAATCACCACCTGGCCCGGCGCGTTAAAGTTTACCGCCTGCACGACCTGACCCTGCTCTGCCTCTTTGCAACAGGCAACAATGGCATCGTCATCCAGTCCGATAATGGCTGCCATACGCCCCTGACCACCGGGGCAGGCATCACGCATCAGCTCGCCGCGGATTTTGACCAGCTCCACGCCCTGGGCCAGGGTAATGGCTCCGGAGCATACATAGGCGGAGTACTCTCCCAGACTGTGGCCGGCCATCAATGCGGGGCGTATGTCACTGGCGCTCTCCCAGGCGCGCCAGGCGGCCACGCCGGCGATGAGCATAATAGGCTGGGTAATCTCGGTCAGCGCCAAGTCTTCGGCCGGGCCGTTCTGGGCCAGGGCCCACATGTCACGGCCAAATACGTCAGACGCCTCATCAAAGGTTTCTTTCACAACAGCGTATCGCTCTGCCAGCTCCCCCAGCATTCCCACTGACTGCGAACCCTGACCCGGAAACACAAAGGCTAAAGTCTTATTCATAACATCAATTCTTCTGGTTCAAGTATTTTTCTGGTCCAACCGTTATTCTGGTTCGACTAGGGATAAAGGTGTAACTGGCGCCATGATACTCACCTGGCGACAAGGCTTCATCCGCTAAAAGTAACAAATCTTAATGATTGGATAACCTGCAAACATTTTTATTCTTTTTCTAAGTATCGATTGCCAGTTTTACAGAGACATGATTTTGCGAGGCAACTGATGATGAACCTCTTTAATCGCCAATTCAACCGCATTGGCAAAGGCCTCCTTGTCCGCAGAGCCATGGCTTTTTACCACGATACCCCGCAGCCCCACCAGGGTGGCACCATTGTATTCCGCGGGATGAAACTGCTTGAGAAACAGCTTGAGCAAAGGCCGCAGCAGCCAGCCGAACAGGTACTTTTTCCAGCCCAGCTGCGCCAGTTGTGCTTCCAGCTGACCCAGCAAATAGCTTGAAGCCCCTTCAATGGATTTCAGCGCCACATTACCGACAAAACCATCGCAAACAATGACATCCACCTTGCCGGAAAGAATATCATTGCCTTCGACATAGCCCTGGTAATTAATGCCCGGATCAGCCCGCAACAACTCATTGGCCTGCTTGACCTGATCGTTGCCTTTAATATCCTCTTCCCCGATGTTGAGCAGAGCCACTCTGGGCTTTTCCTTGCCGGTCAGGGCGCTGGCTACGGCCTGTCCCATCAGGGCAAACTGGTAAAGCTGCTCCGAATTGCAGTCCACGTTGGCACCCAGATCCAGCATAAAGGTCTGCCCATTGCGCGACGGCAGCGCAGACAGAATCGCCGGGCGGTCAATACCTTCACAGGTGCGCAGCACAAACCGGCTGATTGCCATCAAGGCACCGGTATTACCGGCACTGACACAGGCATCGGCATCACCATTTGCCACTGCATCAATGGCTATACGCATGGAGGCATCTTTCTTGGTGCGCAGCACTACGGCGGGCTTGTCATCCATGGTGACCACCTGGGACGCATGCCGGACACTCACAGAACCGGTTTCCGCCAATGCGCCATCGGCAGCAACATCGGTATGCTGACTGTGATTTTCAAGGGCGGGAGATTTCGCCAGGATCGGCTCGATAACGGATTTATCGCCTACCAGAATAAGCGAAAGCCCCGGATGTCGCTGAAAAACATCCAGGGCTGCCGAGATCAGTGCCTCCGGGCCCTGATCCCCTCCCATTGCATCAATTGCAATGGTGGTCATGAATAACGAATAGTATTAATCGTCAGAGTTGTTGTTCACGATCTGACGGCCACGGTAAAAACCGTCAGCAGTCACGTGGTGACGACGATGGGTTTCACCCGTCATTTGATCTTCAGAAAGAGTCGGGCCGGACAAGGCATCGTGAGAACGGCGCATGCCGCGCTTGGAACGGGTTTTACGGTTTTTTTGAACTGCCATTGCTAGCTGCTCCTGCTATTCATTCAATAGTAAATTAACGCACTAATACAGAACTACACCAATACAGAACTACACATTGAAGCCGGGTGCGCTAGTCATCGGGTTTCAGTTTGCCTTTCAGCTGCTCAAGCACACTGAAAGGGTTATCTGACGCCGCCTGATCCTGCGCTGCATCTTCGGCCTTTTCATCCTGGGTGCGATAGTCAAAGGAATCGCACTCTTTATGAAAGGCAAACATCGGAAGCGCGAGAATCAGCTCGTCTTCCACAACCTCAATGATAGAAATCTCTTCATCATCAAGAAGCACGCTTTCCATAGGCTCCGGCACTTCCGCAGCCCGCTCTTCGGAGTTCACAAAGGCAAGATGAAATGTCACTTCCAGAGGCACCACAACGGGCTCCAGACAACGCTGACATTCCAATTGAACCTTGGCGCTTGCGGCTCCCCTGAACACAGGAAACCCGTCCTCGAAGCAGAACTCTGCCTGCACTATGACCTCGCCTGAACCGGATACGGTATCCAGTGTGAGCCGTTTAAACCTGTCCAGGGCCCACCTTCCATTGAAGGCCGTACCACGTTTGGCAAATTTAACCGGTTTTACTTGTTCAGGTAGTGTGCTCTCAAGCATAAGCGCGCAATAATAGGGATTCAATCCGGTCATGTCAAAGGATTTATAGGCAGAATTAATCATCTGTTTTTACAGGCTTTTTTCCACCAAAAAGCGCCATAAACAGGGGCGTATGGGGCCAATTCAACTTCATCTGCAGGCTCTGGTATACTTGCGCGCCCGCAAATCAAGGGATTTATTCGCATGAAAACCAACCAACAGCCGATTGTTCTGGGTTCCAGCTCCCCTTTTCGCCAACAGCTGCTGCAAACTCTGGGCATCGAATTCAGCACCTGTTCACCGGATATCGATGAAACCCCGCAAAGCCAGGAAACCCCTGAACAACTGGTGGAACGGCTGGCGGTAGAAAAAGCCAGAGCCGTAGCGCTTCAGCATCCGGATGCTTTGATTATCGCCAGCGACCAGGTGTCGGTTCTGGACGGCAAAATCAACGGCAAACCGGGCAATCTGGCCAACGCCACCGCCCAACTCAAATCCAGTAGTGGGAATACGGTAACTTTCTTCACCAGCTTGTGTCTGTATGATGGACTGGACGGCTCTTATCAAGTGGCTGTTGTGCCCTTTAAGGTGCATTTTCGCCAGTTGTCGGACGACAAAATCGCCCGATACCTGGAAAAAGAGCAGCCTTTTAACTGCGCAGGCGCCTTTAAGTCCGAGGGATTGGGCATTTCACTCTTCGAAAAGCTCGAAGGTGAAGACCCTAACTCCTTGATTGGCTTACCACTGATCAGACTTGTATCTTTTTTAGAACAAAAAGGTATACAAATCCCGTAGGAATTTGGCCCCTAATTCCTTAACAATCCAAAGAGCCCGTCTACACTTATATTGTTAGGCAAGATAAAGCACAGTTGTTTTGCGATTTTTTCTTCTAAGCGCCTTATAAAGGGCCGCAAAATAACGCTGCTATTTTCTGTATCAGTATGTTCAGGCGGGTTTTATGGTCGAAGAAAATCCAGTTGCTACACCAAGACGTCGCAATACGAAAGAGCGAATTATCGATGAAGCCGAAAAGCTGGCCTCCATTCACGGGATCGAGCACCTGAAACTACAGGACGTAGCGGACAAGATCGGTATCAAACTGCCTTCGGTTTATGCCCATTTCAGCGGCCGGGAAGATATTCTTGCAGCAATGGCGTCCCGTATTAACCGTGCTTTCACCCAGATGTTTCTTCCCAAGGCCGGCGAGCCACCTGCCGACGGCCTGAAACGGGGAGCACTGGAACTGACGGCTTTTCTTGGCAACAACCCAGCCTATTTCCGGCTGATGCTCCGGGACCTGTCAGTGCCGCTCGGCTACGACCCGGTTAACCGGCGTTTTACCCTGAGCCACGGCAACAGCATTCCCATTGAATTAAAGGAGATGCAGGAACGCATCCGCAAACTGCTGGAACAGGGTCAGCAAACCGGCGCCACCAAGCCCCTTGAAGCGCAGAGTTTTCTCAGCACATTGATCGGTACCTTATTGGTAAAACTGAGCTGGGTGGACCTGCCCCCTTCCAATGAGACAGAAGAAAAATCCATTGATATTGAACCGGTTCAGGAATACATCGCCGAAATGGTGAGTCGCCTGCTGGGATAAACTGAATAACATAAGCCGAATATAAAAACCGAATAGAAAAACCAAAATTAAAAAAAGGGGTGGCCCGTTAATGGTGCCACCCCTTTTTTGTCCGGCCAGGGATTTAACGCAAAGACACAGCGCCCAACCCCATAACCTCAACCAGCGTGGTCGCAATTTTCACACCCAGCCGGTCAGCAAAATTCTGAAAGGGGCTGACTTTGGGCGTGTAGTCTACAACTTTTTCCTGACCGATAATTTCACGGGCCACATAGCCGGGACTGCCAAGGCCATCAATCAGTCCCATGGGCAGTGCCTGCTCGCCGGACCACATCAGACCACTGAATACCTTGCCATCATCTTTAAGGCGATCACCACGACCGTCTTTCACCGCCTGAATAAATTGCTGATGCACTGTATTCAGCACTGACTGAAAGAATTCAGTTTGTTTTTCATCTTGAGGGGAAAACGGATCCAGCATGGCTTTGTTGTCGCCGGAATTATAAATACGACGCTCAATACCCAGTTTATCAATGGCGTCTACAAAACCGAACCCGTCGCTGATAACACCGATGGAACCCACAATGCTGGCCTGGTCCGCATAAATTTCATCAGCCGCCGCAGCAATATAATAGGCGCCGGAAGCACCCACATCCGTAATCACCGCATACACTTTCTTTTCCGGGTTTTCTTCCCGCAGGCGCAGAATTTCGCGGTACACCATACCGGACTGCACCGGGCTGCCACCGGGGCTGTTAATGCGCAGCACCACAGCCTTGGAATGCTCTGCCTCAAACGCCTTGCGCAAACCGCCAACGATACTGTCTGCATTGGCTTCGTAACCGTCAGCAATCATACCTTTCACATTAACGAGCGCTGTGTGTGGCTCGGAAGCCGGTGCAAGATCACCACCAAAGCCGAATTTGAAAACGAACAGGGCCACAAACATATAAATCAGAATGCCGCCTTTAAAGATGTTGCTCCAGCGACGGCTTTTTTTCTGCTCGTCGAACTGCTTCATCAACATTTTTTCCAGCAACTTCCACTCTTTCTGATTTTGGGGACGGCGTGGCCCGCCGCCGCCCCGGCGACCACCTCTGCCGCCACGATCATTCCTCTGATCATTTCTCTGGTAGTTATCGTTTCTTGAATTGGTATTATCGGATTGATTCTCTGACATCTAACTCTCGTTCCTTTTCAAGTTTTATCTAAAGCTCTATTTCAAGCGTTATTACAGGTTTATTATTAATGGTGCTTTTATTTCAACGTTCTTTGAATTCAAGCTGCTTCCCATTTTAATGCCGGATTCAGGCCAGCAACCAGTCAGACAGATCTTTCACTGTTTCAAAACAGCCCTGCGGCTGATATTTTTCCAGGCGGTGCAGGCGATGCGCCCCCCAGCCTACACCCAGGCGATCAACCCCGGCGCTCTGCGCCATGGCCATATCAAATTCGGTATCACCGACGACCACAGCCTCTTCAGGTGCAATGCCGTGAAGCTCCAGCAATTCTAGCACCATTCGCGGGCTCGGCTTGGATTCCGTCTCGTCGGCGCAACGGCTGCTGTGAAAATAATGCCCGGAACTGACAGCATTCATTACCCGGTCCAGCCCTTTACGGCTTTTTCCGGTGGCAACACTCAACAGGGTGGGACGTTCCCGAAGGTTATCCAGCATGGGCACAATGCCGTCATAAAACTGGCTGGGTGCCTGATCCTGGCGCAAATAATGGTGCGCGTAACGTTCCCGGAATTGCTGAATCTCATCGGGCACCAGTTGCGGATAGAGTTCACTGATGGCTTCTCCCAGACCCAGGCCGATAATTTCATGCACCTCGGATTCGGTTAGCGCGGGCAAGCCAAAATCATTGCCCGCCGCCTGCATACAGCTCACGATACGTGACAGGGAATCCATCAGGGTGCCATCCCAGTCAAAGATAATCATTTTATAGCGTGTCGACATCAGTACTTCTCTTTACGGTTTACTGCGAATTCTATTGTTGCGGGCCAGGCTGTTCCGGCTGGCGCATCCGCTCCAGCAACCGGTTCAGGCTGTCTTCCAGGGGCGCCTCCACGTAGAAATCCCTGCCCCCGGGCAACAGACCCGGCACCGAGATACTATGGGCATGCAGAAACAGGCGGCGCAGCCCCTGCTCCCTGAATGCCTGATTCTGGGCCTCGGGGGTATATTTCGGATCCCCCGCCAGCGGGTGTCCGGCATGCTGGGCATGCACTCTGATCTGGTGAGTACGTCCGGTAACCGGGTAGGCCTCCACCAGCGTTGCATCCTGAAAGTGTTCCCGGAATTTAAAAATGGTCAGCGACGGCTTGCCCTCACGGGATACCCGCACCATCCGTTCTCCGGAACCCAGATGGAATTTCTCCAGCGGCGCCTCGATGCGGTGCTGGCGGCCTTTCCAGCGGCCACACACCAGCGCCAGATAGCGCTTCTCGATTCCGCCCTCATCACGCAGGTGACTGTGCAGTGTTTTCAGCATACTGCGCTTTTTGGCCACCATAATACATCCGGAGGTATCCTTGTCGAGACGGTGTACCAGTTCCAGAAATTTTGCCGGCTGGCGCAGCTCCCGCAGCACCTCAATCAGACCCACGCTGACGCCGCTGCCGCCGTGTACCGCCAGTCCGGCAGGCTTGTTAACCACGATCAGGGCGTCATCCTCGTAAAGAATCGCCTCTTCAACGGTTTTTTTGAGACCCTCGCCCACCGGTTGAGGTTCCCCGCGGGAGGCCTGCCGAATGGGAGGAATTCTCACCACCTCCCCTATGGAAAGGCGGTAATCCGGCTTGGCGCGCTTTTTGTCCACACGCACCTCGCCTTTCCTAAGTATCTTATAAATAACGGATTTTGGGACACCTTTAAGCTGTTTAAGCAGGTAATTGTCGATTCTCTGGCCGTCTGAATCCTCGCCTACTTCCAGCAGGCGGACGCCATGGGATGCTGTACCGGGTTTTGTCATGGAATTGAAATCAGGTTCTATGTATTTGATGCGCTTATATTTTCCTGCTATATTTTTTCGTGCCTAATTACGCCTGGCGAGACACAATACAGTCAGGAAGCAAATTGTGACAGTGAAGCCTCACAAGCCCTGTTGCGCATCGCTCGTAGCATTCGTCAAATTACGAACTGTACGGTGCCATGTTGCAATGCGGATGTAGAACATAACAGGCGGCTTGCACTGGTTTAGGCAGGATTTTATACGGTTAACGCCGAAACAGAAACACAACGGCCCGGATTGATCAAAATCAGCCCGGTTTAATTAACCGCGAATGGAAAGAACACGTTTAAGTTAGAGAGGAAACAGCCCGGAACTCTGAAAGGCCGGTTGGATAACCCCTTCTGCGACTCCCGACACGCCGGATAAACGGCAACCCAACAATCGCAGGAAGGTACCGTAATCAGGCCTCAGGATTTTCAGACTGTACACAAGCCAGGAGAACATTGGCCGCTCTGACGGTTTTAACGGCAATTGCCGGCCTGTCGCTCACAAGCGCCCACCTGAATCAGGCAACACCTGACAGGCAGGCCCGGACAGGCACAAAAGGCAAACAAGGCAGGAAAAAGCAGACAGGCTCAAAAAAGCCATCCACTGACACCGCCATGAACGCCGTTACCATCAGCAGCCACCGGGCTTGAACATCCGAACAAGATGTTAAACAAGGTGAGAGTTTACGTTGTTTGCAGATTCAAGGTTTGCAGATTCAGGTAGCGACTGAATCCTGACCAACGCCAGTCTCCGGTATACATACAACCGGTGCTGGCAGTTTGAACAGGGAATGCGATCGGATCTGCAATCCGCAGGAAGACAAATACAGAAGACAATACGGCACTGATTAGTCATATTGCGGGCAGGCAGTAAGGGTTGAAACAACCTTCATGCCGGCAAATCCGGCTATCAGCCAGTACGGCTACTCCAGCGATCTGAATGCAAGATGTAACATGTGAAATGCACATGCAACATGCAACATGTGAGATACAAGATCCAATCTGGAGCAACCGGTAAATCGGGTTCTACGCCAGGTGCTACACAAAGTACGACACTTTAAGTACGACACTTTGCAGAAACAACCCGAGGAAGCAGTCAACCAGGGAAGCAGCCCACTCAAAGCGGTTTCCCGGCCTGTGCCCCATGACGCATACACACTGTCACGGGCGGCACGGTCAAATGCCAGTTGATGCCCGTCTGTTCATCCGTTGTTGTCTCCCCTGCCACTGAACCTGCCCGACTCTGGCTCCTCTGTTTTAAGCGCTTTCCACATCGCACAAGCAAGTAGTGGAACGTATCAATGAAAAGAATGCTCATTAACGCGTCGCACGCCGAAGAACTGCGTGTCGCATTAGTTGATGGCCAAAGACTGTATGATCTGGACATAGAACACCGCACCAGAGAACAGAAAAAATCCAACATCTATAAAGGAAAAATCACCCGCATCGAACCCAGCCTGGAAGCCGCATTTGTGGACTTCGGTGCCGAACGTCACGGCTTCCTGCCCCTGAAAGAAATCTCCCGCATCTATTTCAACAAAGACCCCCGAGACATTCAGGGTCGCTTCACCATCAAGGATGTGATCAAGGAAGGCCAGGAAGTCATTATCCAGGTGGGCAAGGAAGAGCGCGGTAATAAAGGTGCTGCTCTGACCACCTTTATCAGCCTGGCAGGACGCTACCTGGTGCTGATGCCCAACAACCCGCGTGCCGGTGGTATTTCCCGCCGCATTGAAGGGGACGAGCGCTCGGAACTGCGGGAAATCATGAACGAACTGAAAACCCCGAAAGACATGGGCGTGATCGTTCGTACCGCCGGTATCGGCCGCAGCCTGGAAGAGCTGCAGTGGGATCTGGACTACCTGCTCAAGCTGTGGAGTTCCATTACCGAGGCGTCTGAAAGCCGTCCGGCACCTTTCCTGATCTATCAGGAAAGCAACGTTATTATCCGCACCATTCGCGATTACCTGCGTCAGGATATCGGTGAAGTCTGCATCGACAGCCCCGAGGTGTACCAGGAAGCCCTGACTTTTGTGCAGCAGGTAATGCCTTCCTACGAGAGCAAGATCAAGCTGTATCAGGATGCCATCCCCCTGTTCAATCGCTACCAGATTGAAAGCCAGATCGAAACGGCATTTGAGCGTGAAGTGAAACTGCCCTCCGGCGGTTCCATCGTGATCGATCCCACCGAGGCACTGGTGTCCATCGACATCAACTCCGCCAAGGCCACTAAAGGCTCCGATATCGAAGAAACTGCGCTCAACACGAATCTGGAAGCTGCCGATGAAATCGCCCGCCAGCTGCGCTTGCGCGATATTGGTGGCCTGATCGTGGTGGATTTCATTGATATGACCGCCAACCGCAATCAGCGCGAAGTGGAAAACCGCATGCGTCAGGCGCTGGAACTGGACCGTGCACGCGTGCAGGTGGGTCGTATTTCCCGCTTCGGTCTGATGGAGCTGTCACGTCAGCGTCTGCGCCCTTCACTGGGTGAAACCAGCGGACACGTTTGCCCACGCTGTAACGGCACCGGCTTTGTCCGCGATCTGCACTCGTTGTCGCTGTCCATCATGCGCCTGATCGAGGAAGAAGCCCTCAAGGAAAACTCTGCCGAAATCCAGGCCCAGGTGCCGGTTTCAGTGGCCACCTATCTGCTTAACGAGAAGCGCCATACCCTGTTCGACATTGAACAGCGTAACAAGGTGCGCATTCTAGTGATCCCCAATCCGAACATGGAGACCCCCCATTACGAGGTGACCCGTTTCCGTCAGGATCAGATCGCCGGGGACCAGACCGCCAGTTACGACATTATTGAAGACATGGAAGAACCGGAAGAAGTCAAACCGGTCACCAGCGAGCCGGTGGTTCGCCGTCAGGAAGCAGCGGTACAGGCTATTCAGCCCGCCACCCCTGCCCCCATGCCGGAACCCAAACAGGAACCCAGCTTCCTGGCCCGCCTGATTGCCTGGTTTGCCCAGCTTTTCGGTAATGCCGAAGCTGAAGCGGACAAGAAGCAAAAATCTTCCCGCGACAGCAACACCCAGAACCGTGGTCAGCGCGGTGGTGGCAAAGGTGGAAACCGCAATCAGCGCAGTGGCGGTGGCAATCGCGGCCAGAAAGGCGGCAACCGTCAACAACGGCAACCCAGAGACAACAAGGAAAGGGATAACAAAGACAGGGACAACAAGGACGGCAACAAGGATAACCGGGACAACCGCGGCCGTCAGCAAGGCAAAAAGGACGACCGTCAGAAACAGGGCGGACCTGAGCAGAAGCAGGGTCGTGGCAGAGGTCGTGATCAGGACAAACGCGATCAGGATAAAGGCTCCCAGTCATCCCAGGACAACAAGGACCAGAAGGATGACGGACCTAATCAACGCCGCGGCAAGCGTCGCAGTCCTAACGACAATCGTCGTCGCCGTCAGGAAAACATGGAGCGCAAGGAAAGATCCCAGCAGCCGAAGGATTCTTCTCAGGAATCCAAATCCGACAAGCCGGAAAGCGGCAAGCAGGACAACGCCAAATCTGAGGGTCAGAAGCCGCAACCGCAGAAGAAACAGGATGCCCCCAAAGGCGACGCTGACAAACCGGCAGACAAGCCAGTGAACAAGGGTGAGCCAGGGCAAGCGTCCGGCAAACCTGATTCCGGTCAGCAGGGACAGGCCAAAAGCGAAGCACCGGCCAGCAAGGAGCCCAGAGAGCAGAAGCAGCCCGAGGCTGCCAAAGCACCTCCCAAGGCGCCCCAGGCTCAGGCTTCAGCTGATCAGAAACCTGCGCAGAAGCCGGCTGAAAAGCCCGCCGAAGCCAAAGCTGCACCGGCCAAGCCCGCGGAAAAAGCAGCTACAGGCAACCAGGAAAAGCCTGCGGCGCCAGCGCAGAAAGCCCAGCAGCCTTCACCGGCACCTGCAGCTTCTGACAAGCCGGCCGCGCCTGCCAAACCGGCGGCGGCTCCCGCGGCAGACAAATCCACAGAAGCCCAGCAAAAGCCACAGGTGGAATTTGCTGCCAGCCCCGGTACCAATGAGCGGGCCAGCAATGACCCCCGGGTACGCCGCCGTCAGCAAGCCGCTGCAGCAGCGCAGCAGGCCAAGCCGGCAGCCGATCAGGGCAAGCAGGCTGAGCCTGGTTCCGGTAACGAATAAACCGGAAGCAGAAACAAAAAGAGCGCCAACCCGGCGCTCTTTTTTTATGTCTGTTATTCAGTTAACCAACCCATACCGGCTCAGGTTCCAGTCGCACGCCATAGGTGTCTTCCACTTCGTGCTGGATGCGCTCTGCCAAAGCCCGGATAGCCGCGGCCCCACCGCCCTGATTAATCAGCACCAGCGCCTGGCGATCATGCACAGCCGCGCCATTCAGGGAGCGGCCTTTCCAGCCCAAAGCATCAATCAGCCAACCGGACGCCAGTTTATATTTATCCTCTCCCACCGGGTAACTGACCATGGCCGGGAAACGTTGCTGTAACGCTTCCCACTGGTTGCGGGACACGACGGGATTTTTAAAGAAACTGCCGGCATTGGGCAAGGTGGCAGGGTCAGGCAGTTTTCGTTGCCGGATACTGACAATCACCTCACTCATCTGTTGCGGTGTCATGTGGTCGGGTTTCCATCCACGCCTTTCTATCTCTTCGCCAATTTCGCCGTAGCCGGTTTTCAGCTCACCACCTGGCGCCAGGTCAAGACTGACAGAAGTAATACAATAGCGCCCTGCCCCTTCCTGTTTAAAATAGCTGTCCCGATAGGCAAACCGGCAGGCAGACAAATCAAACTCAACCGGACTGCCGCTGACAAGATCCACCGCCGTTAATCCGGCAAACATATCCTTCAGCTCCACACCATAAGCACCGATATTCTGTATGGGTGCTGCGCCCACGGTGCCCGGTATCAGCGAAAGGTTTTCCAGGCCGTAAAGATGGTTGGCGACGGAATACAACACCGACTGATGCCAGTTTTCTCCTGCGCCCAACGTAAAAAGATAACGGTCACCCTGGGCTTCAAGGGATCGGCCGGTAATGCGGTTAAGAATTATCAGGCCATCATAATCCTGGCTGAACATCACATTACTGCCACCACCCAGCACCATATAGCGGGGATAATCACCCAGCCGCGGAACCAGCTCCAGCAGATCCGCCTGGGAATGAATTTCACAGAACCAGGCAGCCCGGGAATCAATCCGAAAGGTGTTAAAGGGCAGCAGGGAAACGTTTTGCCGGATGCTAAGCATTAGTGACCGGCTTTAATGGCGTTGAGCAGACCAAGGGAGGCGTCTTCCACCATATCGAATACGCGATCGAAACCTTCCGGGCCACCGTAATAGGGATCCGGCACTTCGTCTTCGGAAAACTGTTCCCCAAAGGATAAAAACAGCCTGATCCTGTCCTGAAAAGCTGCCGGGCACTGGCGCCGCAAATCCCGCAGGTTGGCCCGGTCCATGGCAAGAATATAATCGTAGGCTTCAAAATCCCTGGGGCTTACCTGCCGGCCCACCAGCTGCGACATATCATATCCCCGCTCGCGGGCCACCGCTGCCGCCCTGGCATCGGGACTTTCCCCCACGTGGTAGCCGGAGGTACCAGCAGAATCAATCACCAGCTGATCCAGCAACCCGGCCTTTTCTGCCAGGCCACGAAAAACCGCTTCTGCCGTAGGTGAACGGCAAATGTTGCCCAGGCAAACAAACAGAATCCTAGTCATAGTTACCGGCCGCAATCAGTTGGCGTACTTTTTCCAGATCAGCCTGGGTATCAATACCGGTGGGTGGTGTTTCCACGGCTTGCTCTACATGAATCCGGTGGCCGTGCCACATGGCGCGCAACTGTTCCAGGCATTCGGTTTGCTCCAGCGGACAGGGCCCCCAGGCAACAAAATCATGCAGAAAGCTGACACGATAAGCGTAAATACCGATATGCCGGTGCAACTTCATTGACTCCGGCAGGCTGCCGCCAGTGGCAGAAAAAGATTCACGATTCCAGGGAATGGGAGCACGACTGAAATACAGGGCCATACCGTGCTTGTCGAAGACCACTTTCACGGCATTGGGATTAAAGGCCGTGGCTTCATCCTCAATGGGCTCGCACAGGGTGGCTATGGAGGCATCGGCGTCCGCCAGATTATCCGCCACCTGATTAATCACGGCAGGCGGAATCAGGGGTTCATCCCCTTGCACGTTCACCACAATGGAATCATCCGCCAGCACGATTTTTTTCACCACTTCCTGCAAGCGGTCTGTACCGGATTCATGCCCGGTGGATGTCATGATCACCTGGTCGGCGAATTCGCTGGCCGCCTTGCGGATGCGTTCGTCATCCGTGGCAATGATAACTTCCTTGGCGTCGCTCTTTGTGGCTTGCTCATAAACGCGCTGTAGTACGGTCTTCCCGCCCAGGTCCAGCAGGGGTTTTCCCGGTAACCGGGAAGAACCATAGCGGGCAGGGATAATGACACTAAATCCTGACATAGGGGTTTTCTCCTTTGAGTCGGACGATTATATCATCAATCAGGGCCTCATCGAGGGCTGCGGTAATGGCCAGATAGTAGGCCTGATGCAGGCGTTTGGGAGGCAGAACCGATTTCACTTTCACCGCGTCTTTCTCGGTCATCAGCAGGGGGCCACTGCTGAGCTGTTCAAAATCGCGGGAACTAAAAGCATAGTGATCAGGGAATGCCCTGGTTTCCGGGTGCAGACCAAGGGATTCCAGGGTCGCAAAAAAGCGTTCCGGATTGCCGATAGCGGCGATAGCTTTCATGGCCTGCTTTTCAGGGGCGGAAAACGACTGCAATCCGCGGGATTCACCCACCAGGCTGATAAAACCCTGGGGCTGAAACTGCATTTCAAACACCGGAGTTTTCATATCCTTGAGCTGATGTTTCAGACGTTCGTCCGCCTGCCCGTTAACGACAACAGCATCAACACTGGTCAGGCGATCAACCGGTTCACGCAACGGACCTGCCGGCAGACAGGCACCATTACCCAGGCCACGAGTACCATCAATCACAGCAATTTCAAACTGGCGGGGCAACTCATAATGCTGCAGGCCGTCGTCACTGATCACCAGATCAAAGTCACCGTTTTCCGCCAGCCAGCGCAAAGCACGGCGCCGTTGCGGATCCACCACCAGGGTGACACCGGTGCGTTGATAAATCATGATGGGTTCATCGCCGGCGGTAGCGACAGTGCTGTTGTTGTCCAGGCAATAGGGGTACGCCGGAGCTTCGCCTCCGTAGCCACGACTGATGACCGCCACTTTCATTCCCCGGGCGCGAAGATGCTCGATCAGATAGATCACCAGCGGGGTTTTACCAGTGCCGCCCACAGTGATGTTCCCCACCACTAACACCGGTGGAACACGGCTGGCGCTGGTTTCAATCAGAGGGCGACCGGCGTCTTCCAGAAACTGGTGACGGCGCTGACGAACCTGGCGTTCTACATAGCGGCTTAACGGGGACCAGAGCCAATGCCGGGCACGGCTCTGATACCAGCGACGATTGAAATAGCGCTCCACGACATGGCGCAGCATGCCGCTACTCAGCAGGCGCCTGGGTTTTCAGGCTTTGATGGGCAAACCCGAGCTTACCGGCCACATCCATCACAGTGACTACCGCCTGGTAAGGGGTGTTTTTGTCAGCGGCAATAATGAAAGGAATGCTGTTGTCACCTTCGGCCACATCAATTAACGCACGGCGCAGGGTTTCCGCTTCGCGGTTCACCAGGCGCTTGCCGTTAATGGCATATTCCCCGTCCTGACTGATTTCCACTTCTATCACTTTTGGCTGCTCGGCAGCGGCCTGTGCTTCCGCCTCCGGCAAATCCACGCTCAGTTCCCGCTCCTTGGTGAAGGTGGTGGACACCATGAAAAAGATCAGCAGCAAAAAAACCACATCGATCAGCGGTGTCAGGTTAACGGAAGCCTCTTCAACAGGCTGGCGGGGAAATTTCACGAGGCCTTGCCCTCCGCCGTTTCCTGCTCCCGGTCACCATGAAGGACATCCACCAGCTTAATAGCTTCCTGCTCCATCAGAATGGCGATCTCATCGATACGGCGGGTAAAAAAGCGATGAAAGAAAAGCGCGGGTATTGCCACGGCAAGGCCCGCAGCCGTGGTGTAGAGGGCTTCAGAGATACCCCCGGCCAGCACGGCAGCATTGCCGGTGCCTTCCATAACAATGGCGTTGAACACCTTGATCATGCCAATAACCGTACCCAGCAACCCCAGCAAGGGTGTAATGGCGGCGATGGACCCCAGCAGGTTCAGGAAGCGGCCCATTTCGTGTATTTCGTGGCTTGCGGTATCCACAATGGACTCCTTCATGATATCGCGGCCATGCTTGGAGTTAATCAGGCCAATGGCCAGCACCCGCCCCAGAGGCGATGAATCCCGCAGTTGCTTGAGACGTTTGCCATCCAGCTGGTTGTTCTTGACCCAGTTCCATGCCTGGGAAGACAGGTTGCCGGGAGTGATCCGTTGGGTTCGCAGGCTCCACAGGCGTTCACCAATGATTGCCAGTGCCAGAACGGAACACAAAATGATGGGGTACATAACGATGCCCCCAGCCAAAATAAAATCTATCACGCCGATTTAACTCCTGAGCGGGCTAAGTTGGGGTAAATGTAGCACACCTTTCCCGGGAGAATAAATTAACCGGAGCACAAAATGTCCCTATATCAAGAGGTTAGTCCGTTTCCGGAGACGCCGGATGCCGGAGGTGCCCTCGATGATAGAAGCGACGGGGAACCAGCGGTTTTATTCGGCCATTGCCCGGATTCAGCAACAGCGCCCCGGTATCGCTCAGTCGATACAGTGGAATTTCCCGGGCATCCGCGATGTCATCATTCTCTGATTGCCGTGAACGGCCCTGCCAGACAAACCAGCGCGCTTCGCTGAGACTGTTGTAAAAGGCACCGCTAAAGGATTCACCATTGCCGGGCGGCGCGGCCGCCAGCACGTAATCAAATGACTGTGCCGCAAAATGCCGGTTATGAATAAGCCGATATTGCTGGTTGCGACTCAACTGCTCCAGCCAGAGCCAGCGATGTCCCTGCCACTGGAAACTGAAAGCACAGCTGGCCTGTGGAGCTGTATTATCCTTGTTGCCTTCATCCGGGAAGTGGTAGGCCACCCAATCAGTGAGAGAAAACGCGTTGGCCAGATAGTCTTGCTGCCCCAGCGATAAATAACAGAGAGACAAAGGGAGCAGCTCCTCTGCAAGTTCACCTTTAGCCATAGCGACGCCTTTAGCCACAGTAACGCCCCCGGCCATTCCCCGGTAACCTTGCCAGGGTTGCCCATACCAAAGATCAGAATACGCCGTATCAACCGCCGACGGCACCCGGTTCGGATCCAGCGCTTCCAGCAACTGCCCTTCGTTATTCGATATCCCCGGACTGGCGTCGATCAACAGGCTTTCATTACCCTGGCGCAATACCGCCAGCGGCGTTTGGTGATTCAGCAGCACCAGTGCGGCGTCGGATTGCGGCACCATTTTTGCCAGCAAGATCAGAAAACCCAAAGCGCACAGGCAGCGAACCATCCGTCCAAAGGGAAGCACAACCAGCAACGCGCAGGCAATCAATAGCAACGACTCCATAAGCGATAACCTGAGCGCCAGATAATAAGGTGCTTGCTGATCCATCCATTGCAGACTGCAAAAAAGCACATCCACCAGCCAATAGGCCCACTCCCCTAACCCTGCGCTGGCAGATCCCGTTATCATCAGCCATAGCATCTGCACCAGACACAAAGGGAGCAACAGCAAGGTCACCAGAGGAATGGCAAGCAGATTTGCCAGCAGGCTGTTCAGGGAAACACCCTGAAAGAAATACAGGGAAAACGGCAGCATAAAAAGGAAGATGGTTCCCTGCAGCATCACCAGAGATCTGAAAGAAGCCGGTTTTGGGGCTACTCCCGTAATGCGTTGCCCGGTGCTGATAAAGACCACGGCAACGGCTGCAAAACTCAGCCACAAACCCGCGGAAAGCACTGCAAAGGGTTGCCGGAACAGAATCAGCAACAGGGCAATCACCAGTCCGTTCCACACCATTTTCGGCCGGGTGCTGAAACTGCCCAGCACAGCAAACAGCAGCATCAGAAAAGCCCGCTGGGTTGGCAGGGACAAACCCGCCAGCAGGCTATAAATCAGGCCCGTTGCGACGGCCATCAATCCCGCCGGCCACTGGGGATAATAACGGTTCCGGAAAAATACCAAGCGCCGGAACAGCATCAGACTGCACCAGTATACCCAGCCACTGACAATACCCAGGTGCATACCGGAAATGGCCATCAGGTGGCTGGTGCCGGTTTCCCGGAATAACGCCCAGTGTTCCCGGGTCAGCTCTGAACGGTCTCCCAGCGTCAGGGCCTGAATGATGGGAGACAAGGCCAATCCGCTGAAGGCAGAGGTTTCCACCAGAGAGGGAAATTCCAGCCCCCGGCGCAGTCGGTGACGCCAATAGGCGGCGCCCCGGTTTACCCCCAAAAATACAGGCGTTTGCTCCACCAGATTCACGCTGCCGGGAATGTTCTGGCTGATTTCCCAGGCAGGCTTATCGAACCCCGGGTTACCCGGCCAGGACCTGTCCCGGAGCTCCAGCTCCAGAATCAGCCTCGCCCCGGGCTGACCCAGCATGGCCATACCAGCGAAAGCATCCGGATCATAGGTTGCGAGCACCTCTGGTCGGGCAACCAGCAGTTGAGAATCATCGCAGCTTTTCGGTAACGGGGGCTCCGGCGATACCACCGGGCAGATCAGCATTAATCGGGTGCGCAGCTTGCCATAGCTGGCAAGAGAAGGCTCACTGACCTCCACCAGCCAGTATGGCAGCTGCTTGAGCTGTTCCCGGGTATCCAGGTATTGGCCGCCGCGCCAGGCAGTGACTGCGGCGGCCAGGGCAAACACCAGCCCCATCAGGCAGGCGTTATGAAGCAAGCCTGCAACCCGGCCCGTGCTGCCGAAAAATCGTCGCAACATCAGGTTGGAGCACGCCAGAATCAGCCCGAATATCAGAAAGTTATCCACCGGAAGCAAGTGGTTTGCACAAGCCACAAAGATGACACCGGCAGCACTCGCAAATAGGATTTTCAGCATCTAGAGTTGTTTACTGAATCTGTGCATAATAGGCAGCTTCGTTGCGCTGGGCACAAATCTAATCAAGAGTGATGCAGGAAGTCGTGGGTAACTTGTTTTGAAAAAGTTTTTTAAGAAAAACATGCCCGACCCCCATGCCCTGAGAGAAAATCCCTGGCTTCGCATTTTTGTCCCTTTATTCGACGATCCCAACCTGCTGCACTTCAACCGTCGCTCCATTGCCGCTGGTGTTTTTTGCGGCGTCTTTGCTGCCTTTATCCCGCTGCCGGTGCAGATGTTTGCGGCCATTGTAATGGCGGTGCTGTTCCGCGGTAATCTGGCGGTTGCTGTGGGCTTTACCTGGGTCAGCAATCCCCTGACCTATATCCCTATCTATTATTTCTGCTACCTGGTGGGCGAATTCATTATGGGCAGCCCCACCGATGCGGCGGGCAATGAAATCACCATCAATATCAAAGCCCTCATCTCCGACATGTTTGCCGGCGAGTTCACGGATCTGATGGGATTTTTTATTACCAGTGGCGCCCAACTGCTGCTGGGGTGTTTTCTGATCGGGCTATTGGCTTCCGCCATCAGTTATCTGCTGGTGGGATACCTGTGGCGGGTGCATGTATTGAAAAGCTGGAAAGTCCGCCGTCTTGCCCGCAAGCAAAAAAAGCTCGCCGCACAGAAAGAAGACAGCAACAAGTAAAAGAAAAAGAGAGACCGAATAAATCAGGACGGCAGAATAGCCGCCGTATCCTGGGGGTCCGCTTCTGCCAGTGAACCATCTTCCATTTTGAATACCCGCTTGACCTGCCCTGCCAGCCCCAGATCGTGGGTGACAATCAAAAACGACGTACGCAGGGACTCATTCAGTTCATGCATCAGGTGCTGAATCTCGCGGGCCGTGTGCACATCCAGGTTGCCGGTGGGTTCATCTGCCAGTACACAATCCGGTTCGGTCACCAGTGCCCGGGCTATAGCTACCCGCTGGCGCTCGCCGCCGGAAAGCTCTGAGGGCTTATGACCCAAACGGTGCGACAGGCCAACCCTGCCCAGCATGGTTTCGGCCTTTTCCCGGGCGGCTTTCACATTCAACCCAGCCCGCATCAGTAACGGCATGGCCACGTTTTCCAGCGCCGAGAACTCAGGCAACAGGTGATGAAACTGGTAAACCACACCAATATGGCGGTTACGTATCTCGCCGCGCTGCCTTTCGTTCATCCGGGAAAGGTCCTTTCCGCCCACTTCCACAGAGCCGGAGGTGGGTACATCCAAACCACCGAGCAAGTGCAGCAAGGTGGTTTTTCCGGAACCGGAATTGCCGATAATCGCGGCAAAGTCGCCCCGCTCCAGTTCAAATTCAATGCCTTTCAGCACATCAATCTTGCCGGCGCCTTCGTCAAAGGTTTTTACCAGGTTTCGGCAACGGAGAATCACATCACTCATAACGCAACGCCTCCGCCGGTTCGATTTTTGCCGCGCGTCGCGCCGGGTAGATGGTGGCCAGGAAGCTCATGGCAAAGGCGACGCCGGCCACCATGATGACGTTGTCCTGACGCAGCTCCGATGGCAGATAATTAACGAAATATTGCTGGAAGAGCGCCACCTGAAAGGTGCTTTCCACCCAGCTGGCAAAATCACTGATGTTGGTGGCAATAAAGATACCCAGCAAGGTACCGGCCACCGTTCCCAGCACACCGATAAAGGTGCCTTGCACCATAAAGATTCCCATCACCGTGCGGGGGCTGGCCCCCAGCGTACGGAGAATAGCGATATCGGATTTCTTGTCCGTCACGACCATCACCAGGCTGGAGACAATATTGAACGCCGCCACTGCCACAATCAGCAGCAGCAGGAGCGCCATCATGGTTTTTTCCAGCTTGATGGCCTGAAACAGGTTACCGTGGGTGCGGGTCCAGTCACTGGCGTAGAACTGGCCTTCCAGTTCGTTGGCCACTTTCCAGGATACCTCGGTGGCCTTGAAGAGGTTTTCCAGTTTCAGGCGCACACCCTGGGCCCGGCCGGGAATTTTCATCAGTTTGGCGGCGTCATCCAGATGGATGTAGGCCATCATGCCATCCACTTCGGCGCCAACGCGGAAAATACCGCTCACCTTGAAACGCTTGAAGCGGGGAATCACCCCTGCCGGTGTTACCGAGGCTTCCGGCAGCACAAAGGTTACCTTGTCGCCTACCGCCAGCCCCAGACTATGGGCAAGCCCGGCGCCGAGAATAATGTTGTATTTATCATCGTTAAGGGAGGCCAGGGTTCCCGCTTTCATATGCTGGGAAATAATGGAGACTTTATCCTCGTATTCCGGCTGCACACCGGTCACGAATGCCCCGGTGACTTCACCACGATGGCTGAGCATACCCTGCAGCTGGATAAAAGGGGCGGCACCGGTCACCTGGGGGTGCTCCTCGGCTTTGTTCACCACCCGTTTCCAGTCGGGAATGGGCTCATAGCCCAGCACACTGGCCTGGGATACCATGCCGAGAATACGTACCTGCAGTTCCCGGTCAAAGCCGTTCATCACGGATAGAACCACAATAAGAACCGTTACCCCCAGGGTAAGACCCAGGATGGATGTCAGGGATATAAATGAAATGAAATGATTGCGGCGCTTGGCGCGGGTATAGCGCAGCCCCACGTACAATGATAATGGCTTGAACATGGCCGGCATTAAACCATAGGCGATGGTCGATTTCATCGAAAAAGTACATAATTTTCGGGAAGATAGGCACTCCCCGGGGGAAACCCGGCCAAACCCGCGCATTCCTGTTAAACTGAAAGCCAGAACCACAATAACCCCCTGTCACAGGCCCCAGGTAACGGAGAGGACATCAGGTGCCAAAGCTGGAAATAGATCGCCGCGATTTTTTTCGACTCAGTGACGAAATCCACCTGGTACGTCACCCCATTGAAAAACACATGCTCAGTGAGGATCCCTACGGGACCCAGTACAACCTTCCCCGCCAGGCCATTCTGCTGAGCCAGCTGCAAGCCATCGATAACGAATCCCAGCCGCTGTTAACCCAGATCAACGATTCCAACCGTGCCATCGGCACCTATCTCCGGGCGCTGGAAGAAAAGATCGACTGTATTGCCCGGCATATAGTGGCGGATTTCGATGAGAAAACCCTGCTCAAGGAAAACGTCGATATCAGTGAAGGCGGTATCTCCTTCTGGAATAATGCACCAATGGAGGAAAACAGCTTTCTCCACCTCACCATGATGCTGTTTCCCTCCTACACCACCATTGCCAGCATCGGGCAGGTAAAGTCCTGCGAGGCCAGCGAAGAAAACCAGTCCCGGTATCGTGTTGGTGTGGAGTTCGCCGTGCTGCTGGAAAACGACCGCAAGCGCCTTACCAAACACATCAGGCGCAAACAATCTATCGAGTTACGTGAACGAAGCCAGAAAAATCAGCAAAATTAATAGATATGGCTGTCTGATCTCTGCTATAACTTAAAGAAGACACTAATAAATCAGAATAAAACAAGGTGTTAGCGCCAGATCTTCAGGAAATGGCACAACACCTTATAAAGCTTTAAAAACAGGAGCTTGTGTTTATGAAAAAGAGCCTGGCTTTGATGCTGTGCATGGGCACAGCCGGCGCATTAACGGCAAGCCTGCCTGCCACCGCGGACACCATGGCTGTTCCCGCGGGCCAACAGGGCACAAAAAGCATTCAGACTCCTGACCGCGGCCTGAACAGATCCCAGGTTGAGCAGCGTTACGGACAACCCGGTACCCGCAAGGCACCGGTGGGCGATCCGCCGATTATCCGCTGGATTTATGATGGCTACACCGTTTACTTTGAAAACGACTACGTGATTCATTCAGTTCGTCATCCCAACCAGTAACAATTTCTCCTATAATCGCTCCCGCCTGTTCCCGGGTTTATGACTGACTGAGCGACAACATGACATCAACACCTTCTTTAAGCTTCCTGGCTGAATGGCAGCGCCAGGAAGCCGTGCTTATTGCCTGGCCCTTTGCCAATTCTGACTGGCAACCCTGGCTGGAATCCATACAACAGAGTTATGTGGAGCTGACGGCCGCCATTGCGGAATCAGCCACGCCTCTCATTCTGTGTCAGGACGAAAACCACCGCGAAGACATAACCCGCCAACTGGGTGCTGAGCTAAGCGCCAAAGTTTGTCTGGTCCCCTGCTCTTACAACGACACCTGGTGCCGTGATTACGGCCCCATCGGCCTGGGTGACCACAGCGGTTTGAAATCCCTGGTGAGTTTTGAGTTCACCGGCTGGGGCGACAAATACGAAGCCGGTGCCGACAATCAGGTGAATGAATCCCTGAACCGGCAGGGTGTGTGGAACCTGCCGGTAACCAGTATTGCTTTTGATCTGGAAGGCGGCGCAATAGAAACCGACGGCGAAGGTACTCTGCTCACCACCGAAGCCTGCCTGATGGCGGGAAATCGCAACGAATCCATGAGCAAGGACGATGTAGACGCCGCCCTGAAACGTTATCTGGGTGTGGAACGGGTGATCTGGCTGACTGAAGGCTTTCTGATTGGCGATGACACCGACAGCCACGTGGACAACCTGGTGCGCTTTGCCAATCCGGACACGCTGGTTTATGCCTGCTGCGATAACCCCGAGGATTCCCATTACGCGCCACTCAAGGCCATGGAAGCCGAAGTGAAATCCCTCACCCGGCGCAATGGTGAGCCCTACCGCTGTCTGCCACTGATGATTCCCGAAGCCCGCTATGACGAAAGCGGCACCCGGCTGCCTGCCAGCTACGTGAATTTTCTGATTCTGAATGATACGGTGATCGTACCGACGTTTCAGAGCCCCTATGATGACAAAGCCCTGGCACAGCTGCAGACAGCATTTCCCGACCACCGCCTGATCGCGGTAAACGGGAGCCATCTGATCAAACAATACGGCGGGCCACACTGCGCCACCATGCAGCTGCCGCGCCATGCGCTGACACCTGATTTTCCGGGAGGCAAAACATGTTAAAGGTTGCCGTGATTCAACAGGCCTGCTGGCCCGACAAGGAAAAAAGCCTGGCGGAAACTGAACGCCTTGTAGAAACCCTGGCCGGCCAGGGGGTTGAACTGATTCTGCTGCAGGAATTGCACGCCACCCAGTATTTCTGCCAGATAGAAAGCCTGGAATTTTTCGACCTGGCAGAGCCTGTTCAGGGCCCCACCACGCAACGACTTGCCGACATGGCAAAGAAACACCAGTGCGTTATTGTGGGCTCCATTTTTGAAAAGCGCATGGCGGGTGTGTTCCACAACACCTCGGTGGTACTGGAAAAAAACGGCGAACTGGCCGGCTTCTATCGCAAAATGCATATCCCCGATGACCCGGGTTTTTACGAGAAGTTTTACTTCACCCCCGGCGATGCCGAGCTGAATGAGCGCAATGCGTTTCGCCCCATCAACACCAGCGTGGGCAAGCTCGGGGTACTGGTGTGCTGGGATCAGTGGTACCCGGAAGCAGCCCGCCTGATGGCTCTGGCCGGTGCAGACATACTGCTCTACCCCACCGCCATTGGCTGGGATCAGCACGACACACACGATGAACAGCAACGCCAGCTCAACGCCTGGCGTACCATTCAGCAGTCCCACGCGGTGGCCAATCATCTGCCTGTGCTGGTAGCCAATCGCATTGGCCATGAGGCGGATCCCAGCGAACAAACCCCGGGCACGCAGTTCTGGGGCAACAGTTTTATCGCCGGGCAACAGGGCGAGTTGCTGGCCCTGGGCAACGATACCGACAGCCAGGCGCTAACCGCAGAAATCGATCTGAAGCGCACCGAGCACCTGCGTCAGCTCTGGCCCTATTTCAGGGACCGGCGAATTGATGCCTACAATCCCATTCTGAAACGAGCGAACACGGATTCCTGACAGGACACGACAGCATGCAAATCATTGGTCATCGCGGCGCAAGGAATGAAGCACCGGAAAATACCCTGCTGGGATTCAAGCATCTGCGTTCCTTGGGTATCCATCATGTAGAGCTGGATGTACGCCTGTCGAAAGACAAACAGCTGGTGGTGTTGCATGACACCACCCTGGACCGGACCACCGATCAGAAAGGCAAACTCAGCGACTATACGGCCGCAGAGCTGGCCAACCTGAATGCCGGCGCCGGTTTCCGCAGCAAGTCTGCCAACGCCACCGCCATCACCCATCCGTTCAGCGGTGTGCCTACCCTGGAACAGGTCATTCTGGAATGGCCTGAACTGCAGTTTATTCAACTGGAAGTAAAAAGCGCCGATCGCGATTCTCTGACCATGATCGCCGAACGCATTAATTTTCTGGTGGATGCGCACCAGATTTCCCGGCGCTGCTGTGTCACCTCATCAGACACGGAAATGCTCAGAATCGTGGGCAAGCGCTATCGGCATATCAAGCGTGGCTATGTAGCGGAACGCTTTATGCGTGATCCCATTGGCGTCTGCGTTAACCTGGACTGCGAATACCTGGTGATTAACTGGCGCAAATGTAGCGAAGCCCTGATTGAGCGGGCCCATGCCCACGGGCTGCAAGTGTCCGTATGGACGGTGAACAAGCTGGATGTGGCGCTGAAGCTGTACGAATGGGGCGCCGACAGCCTGATTACCGATGAACCCACCGCCATGCTGAAAGCCTTCAATCAGATCCACCACCGTCATTATGAGATACACAGTTAAACAATACATTGCCAAGGTTCTGCTGATTGGCGGCTGCCTGCTGCTCACGGGTTGCGAGTCTGCCGGTTTTTATTATCAGGCCATTGCCGGGCAAATGGACCTGCTCAGTCGCCGCCAACCGATCGACCGTGTACTGAGCAACCCGCAAACCCCGGATACCCTCAAAGAAAAACTCAACCTGGTTCAGCAGGTGCGCACCTTCGCCCGGGACCAGCTGCAATTACCGGTGGACGACCACTACAGCCAGTATGCTGATCTGGAAAGGCCCTACGCCGTATGGAATGTATTCGCAGCCCCGGAGCTTTCCATCAAGGCGAAAACCTGGTGCTACCCCATCGCCGGTTGTGTGGCTTACAAAGGCTTTTTTGCGGAAGCTGATGCCAAATCCCATGCGGAATCACTGAGCGAACAGGGTCTGGATGTGTACGTGGGCGGCGTGGCTGCCTACAGCACCCTGGGCTGGTTTCAGGATCCGGTGCTCAATACCTTTATCCACCGCTCTGACCCCAGCCTGGCAGGATTGCTGATTCACGAACTGGCCCACCAGCAGCTTTATGTGCCGGGGGATTCCGCGTTTAACGAAAGCTTTGCCACCACCGTGGAAATTCTGGGCCTGAACCAGTGGCTGGAAAACCACGGTCAGCAGGAACAACAACAGATCATGGCGCAACACCGGGAGCGCAAGGCTGAATTCGTCGATCTGATACTGGCCCACCGGGACCAGCTGGATGCCCTCTACCAGCAGGAGATACCCGATGGGGAGAAACGCAAGCACAAGGCGCAGATGAAGCAGCAGCTGCTGGCCGACTACGAGCAACTTAAAACCCGCTGGGGCGGGTATGCCGGTTTTGACCGCTGGTTCGAGGGCCCTCTGAACAATGCCCAACTGGCCACCATCGCCACCTACCACCACTGGGTGGACAGTTTTATGGCGCTGTTCCACCAGCAGGGGCAGAACTGGCAGCAGTTTTATGCCGCCAGCGAGGAAATTTCCAAAAAAAATAAAACAGTTAGAGACAAGACTTTAGAGGAACTCTCAGTGGCAGCCGGCAGGATTCGTCTATAATTATTTTCAGGCTAAGTTTTTTCGGCGACGATGACGGCAATAATGGCGACGGCAATAATGGCTAAACATCATGCATTGGACCCCTTCACTGCACTGGGAGGTTTGATTCCGGATCTTACCGACCTCTATTCCGCAGTGAAGTCAAAAAATGGAGAGAAAGCCCACGCTCTGTGCGAATCCATTATCGAGCGCATTTATCGCATTACCGACCGCGATCACAATGCCGCCCTGGCGGCCATTCATTTGTGTAAAGAACCCTCACCGCTGAAACAGCCCATCTATTCCGGGGTTATTGCCCATTTGCTGAGCCAGCAGCATGGCATTGAAGGCGACACCAAAACCTCCCTGATGCGGGCCATTCTGCTGGCCAACCTGACCTTTTACGAATTCCAGGTGCTGCTGAACACCATGGACGGCAAGCTGACCGAATCCCAGCGGGCCAAGCTCCACAAGCACCCCCTGGAAAGCGCCCAAAAACTGGAAATTGCCGGGTTTACGGATCCGGTCATGATCAAGGCCATCCGCCAGCACCATGAGCGGCTGGACGGCACTGGCTACCCTAACCAGTTGAAAGGCACGGAAATTTCCACCCTGGCCCTGATACTGTCCATCTGCGAAACCTACACCGCCCGGATCGACAACCGCGCTTACCGCAAGCCGGTGCACCCCCGGGAAGCCCTGTCGCACCTGCTCAATGAGGATGATCAGCGGGTAAAGGAACTGCTCATCAGCCTGGCCAAGGCCATTGGCCTGTATCCCCCCGGCACCTGGGTGAAGCTGGCCAACGGTGAAATTGCCATGGTCACCGGGGTTTCCAGTGCCACACCGGTGCCCAGAGTGGTGGCCTTGTTCGACCCCAAAGGGCAGCCCTATATGGGCAAAATGGGCCGGGATGCCAAAAATCCCGCCACCAAAGTCGTGGGGCCCTCGTTTCCTCCCAAATTGCCTTCGGTGGATTTACAGTCACTGTTTGAGTCATCCTGATACAAACGGTAAAAAATCCTTACCCGAACACTACCTGTGGTCAATTGAACTTTCGTTTGCTGCCTTTATAATCGATTTGCATAACAAGCAGTCAATTTCTGCCCTATAAGCAAGCTTTACGGTGCTGTGGCAGGTGACCTTCAGTGGACAAGGGTAGTGATCAATGACAATCGGAAAGCCGGTTAACGGCAAATCCCAGGGACAAACCGGTATTGGCCAGCCAATCAAACAGCTCGGCGTCGCACTGGCGGCCGTGGCAGTCATGGCTGTTTCCAGCAGTTGCCTTACAGCCTGTGGCAGCAGCCAGGCGGACAAATCAGCCCCCGAAACCTCAGAAGCTACCCCCAGAGCAAGCGAAACCGAAGCCCGGGGCGAAGCAGAAACCCTGCAGGGCCAGTTTATCGACAGCGCCGTGTCCGGCCTGTTCTACCAGACAGAATCCCAGGAAGGCTTTACCGACCACAACGGCTACTTTGACTACGCCGATGGGGAAACCGTGAGCTTCTTTATCGGCAATATTGCCCTGGGCAGCGCACCGGCAGCAGATATTGTGACTCCGGCAGATATTGCCGGCAGCAGCGGTGGCCTGAATGCGGCCTCGGTGAATATTCTGCGCCTGTTGCAGACCCTGGATTTTGATGGTGATCCGAGCAACGGCATTTCTATTACCACCAACACCCATCTGGCGGCTTCGCAACTGGAAGAGTCTGATATTCAGGTGGATGCGGATTCAGAGGCTTTTTCGCAGAATCCGGCCCTGCTGGATCTGATCGCTCAGGTGACCAACCTGTCCGGGCTGATCCCCTCGGAAAATGCGGTACAGCATTTTCAGCAATCCCAGCAACAGCTGCGTCTGGCGGATCGCTAGGGCCTGTTAACAGGCCCCTGATTCGGAAACCGGCTGGCCAGCATGTGGTGCACCCTGCCCCTCATCGGCAACATGGCCAGCACTCCCACAATATCCGCCAGCCAGTCCCACCAGGAAAACTCCCGATAGCCGGTCAGCAACTGCAGGTATTCCGTCAACAAGCCATAGCTACAAAGCAACAACGCCTTCCAGAAAAACCGCACTCGGGGAAACGCCAGATCCGCAAGGAATGACAAGCCCCAGAAACCGATAGCGTGCGCGAGCTTGTCATTCATCAGCCCCTGGGTGTTTCCCGATGGTTTGTTCAGCAACAGATAGGTGAACACCACCAGCGCAACACTCAGGAGTATGCGAAAGCAGAGGATGATTCTTGGCGACATTCCGGTCAGAGGCTGTTCACCCGGTATAAACCATTCAAAGCCGCTACCCGATAGGCTTCGGCCATGGTGGGATAGTTGAAGGTGGTATTCACGAAATACTCCAGGGTATTCAGGTCACCGGGCTGGTTCATAATGGCCTGACCGATATGAACGATTTCCGACGCCTGATCACCAAAGCAGTGAATGCCCAGAATTTCGAGGGATTCCCGATGGAACAGAATTTTCAGCATACCCACGGTTTCACCGGTAATCTGGGCGCGGGCAATGGTTTTGAAAAACGCCTGACCCACTTCATAGGGAATTTTCTGTGCTGTCAGGTCTTGCTCCGTTTGCCCCAGTGAACTGATTTCCGGAATCGTATAAATGCCGGTGGGCACGTCCTGAACAAAATAGAAATCGTCAGAATCAATCACGGCACCGCCGGTGGAGCGCCCCTGATCATAGGCGGCACTGGCCAGGCTGGGCCAGCCAATCACATCACCGGCAGCATAAATATGGTCCACCTCTGTCTGGTAACGGTTGTTCACTTCCAGCTGGCCACGGTGATTGGCAGTAAGCCCAACGGCATCCAGGTTCAGCATATCGGTGTTACCGGTACGGCCGTTACACCACAAAAAGGCATCCCCGCGCACCAGTTTGCCGGATTTCAGATGCAGCAAGACATCGTTTTCACGGCATTCCACTTTGTCATACTCTTCGCTGTTGCGAATGAGTACACCGATTTCCCGCAGGTGATAACTGAGGGCATCGGCAATTTCATGATCCAGAAAGTCCAGCAAGCGATCCCGTGTATTAATCAGTTCCACCCGGGCGCCCAGCCCACAGAAAATGGAAGCGTACTCACAGCCGATCACCCCGGCGCCGTAAATCACGATTTTTCGCGGTGTATGATTCAGATCCAGAATGGTATCGCTGTCATAGATTCGGGGGTGACTGAAATCCACGTCCGCGGGCCGATAAGGCCTGGAGCCGGTGGCGATCACCACTTTTTCGGCGATCAGGGTTTCTATGGAACCGTCCTCGTTCACCACTTCAATGGTGTTGGGATCCGTGAACCGGGCTACACCGGAATACACCCGCACATTGTTGCGGGCATAAAAACTGGTACGCAGGTTCACCTGCTTGGAAATAACCCGCTCCGCCCGCTTTAACACATTGGGAAAAGAAAACACCCGGGGCTCACCGATATTGCGGAACATGGGATCGGTATTGAAACGGATAATCTGTTTCACCGAATGACGCAGGGCTTTGGAAGGTATGGTGCCCAGGTGGGCACAGTTTCCACCGACAACGGGTTTGTCATCAATGATGGCAACGCTGCGCCCTTTTTTACCCGCGCGCATGGATGCGCCTTCACCGGCCGGGCCGGAACCGATTACAACAACATCATACTGTGTCGGCATAGAGTCGCCTTATTTGTGTTACCGGGTTTTGGTAGCGTCGTAGGCCAGCATGGCGGGATCAGTTTTGGCCTCTGAAGGCGTGTCTTCAGATTCACACTTGTTGGGATCGCCGCCGCAGATATCGCAGGAGCCGCCGTTCATCTGATTCAGGCCACCGCAGGTACCCTTGATGGGCTTGTTCTGAAAAATCACGCCGATCGCCATACCCGCGAACAGGACGCCAAAGATTAGTGCAGCAAGAAGGAAGGTAGCCATGATTCACCTGTTTCAGCAAACGTATTCAGTAAAGTTTATCAAATCGCAGCAGGTTCTACATAACGGGAAAAGGATTCGCTTTGTAACGCCTTGAATCCGGTCTCCGTTTTCACCAGCAGATACACCGCCAGATTGAGTTTTTCTGCCAGTTTCAGGCTCTCTTCAGGACCCAAAACCGTTAACGCGGTGGCATAGGCGTCAGCATAGGCACAGGATTCATGAATCACGCTGACCGAGGCCAGTGGGTGAGTCACTGGCGATCCGGTGCGAGGATCAATGGTGTGCGAGTAACGCTTGCCGTCTTTTTCATAAAAATTCCGGTAATCTCCGGAAGTGGCGATAGCCACCTGATGCAGGTTCAGCACCTTCTGTACTGACCGCTGCAGGGTTTGCGGCTCTTCAATGGCGATTTTCCAGGGTTCGCCGGACAGTTTGGCATCGCCCACCCGGATTTCCCCACCCACTTCCACCATATAACGGCGGATTCCCAGGGATTCCAGCCGTTGTGCCACCTTGTCCACGCCATAGCCTTTGGCCACAGCCGACAAATCAATCTGAACCGGGCGCGACTTGTTCACCTGCTCGCCCTGAATCTGCAGGGCGTCGGCGCCGATTTCCTGCAACAGCCGGTGGATATCTTCCGTGTCCGGCACAGTATCTTCCTGCTTGCCGGGGCCAAATCCCCATAAATTCACCAGGGGTCCGACAGTAATATCAAAAGCACCACCGGAGGCTTCATACACTTCTGCGCTGATCGTCAGAACCTGACGGGTATCTTCAGACAAGGCAAAAGGCGTTTGTACGGGAGCCTGATTAAACTGCGACAATTCGGAATCTTCACGCCAGGTGGACATTTTTTCGTTCACGGCATTCAGTTCGGCATCAATCGCCTGTTTGACAGCGTTCTGACTGAGAGATTCGGGCAGACCCTGGATCTTGACGTTATACCAGGTGCCCATGGTGGGGCCGTTAAAGGTATGGTAGCGGGCTTGCGGGTCTTCAGAAACGCTACAGCCTGTTATCCATAGCGCCAACAGGCAAAGGATAACAGGCTGCAACAGGTGAGATGTGAAGGATCTTGCGATCATCAGCCGCCGAAATCGTCCAGCATGATGTTTTCGCGTTCCACACCGAGATCTTCCAGCATCTTGATAACGGCTGCGTTCATCATCGGTGGCCCACACATGTAGTACTCACAATCTTCCGGTGCCGGGTGATCTTTCAGGTATTGTTCATACAGTACGTTATGAATAAACCCGGTCAGGCCGTCCCAGTTATCTTCCGGTTGCGGATCCGACAAGGCGATATACCAGTCGAAATTGTCGTTCTCTTCCGCCAGCAGATCGTACTCATCCTGATAGAAGAGTTCGCGCAGGGAACGGGCACCGTACCAGAAAGAGATTTTACGGTTGGACTTGATGCGCTTCAGCTGATCGAAAATGTGTGAGCGCATTGGCGCCATACCGGCACCACCACCGATAAAGACCATTTCATTGTCGGTGTCCTTGGCGAAGAACTCACCGAAGGGTCCGTACACAGTGGCCTTGTCGCCGGGCTTGAGGCCGAATACCCAGGAAGACATCTGACCCGGTGGAATGCCCTGAGAACCCGGAGGCGGCGTGGCAATCCGGATATTGAATTTCAGCAGGCCTTTTTCTTCCGGATAGTTCGCCATGGAGTAAGCACGGATAACGTCTTCTTTAACATCTGATTCCAGATTGAAGAAGCCAAAACGTTCCCAGTCACCACGGTACTCTTCCTCGATATCAAAATCGCTGAATTTCACTTTATGCGGTGGCGCTTCCAGCTGTACGTAACCACCGGCACGGAAGTTGACGTCTTCACCTTCCGGCAGGGTCAGCACCAGCTCCTTGATAAAGGTCGCTACGTTATGGTTGGACTTGACCGTGGTTTCCCACTTCTTCACACCGAAGAAGGCTTCGTCCAGTTCCACTTCCATATCCTGTTTTACTGCCACCTGGCAGGACAGGCGCCAGCCTTCTTTCACTTCACGGGGTGTAAAGTGCGAGGCTTCTGTGGGCAGAATATCACCACCGCCGTCCTTGACGATTACCTTGCACTGGGCACAGGTACCGCCACCACCACAGGCAGAAGATACAAAGATCCCCTTGTCTGCCAGCGTGTTCAGCAACTTGCCGCCCGCAGGCACATCGATCGCTTTTTCAGGATCTTCGTTAATACCAATATGTACGTTACCCGTGCTCACCAGCCGTGAGCGGGCTACCAGAATGATCATGACCAGCGCCAGTACGATGGCGGTGAACATGACCACGCCGACAATTACTGTTGAATCCATTAGCTTTACCCCCGCCTCTTACAATTGCACGCCAGAAAAAGACATAAAGCCCAGGGACATCAGTCCGACAGTGATAAAGGTGATCCCCAGACCCCGAAGGCCGTGAGGAACATCACTGTACTTAAGCTTTTCACGGATACCTGCCAGCACCACAATGGCCAGTGCCCAGCCGGCACCTGCACCAAAACCGTAAACCACACTTTCACCAAAGTTGTAGTCCCGCTCCACCATGAAGAGAGACGCACCCAGTATGGCGCAGTTTACTGTGATCAGCGGCAGGAAAACCCCCAGAGCGTTGTACAGCGCAGGTACGTATTTATCCAGGAACATTTCCAGGATCTGTACGATCGCCGCAATAACACCGATGTAACTAAGCAGGCCAAGGAATGTCAGGTCAACGCCTTCCAGTCCGGCCCATGCCAGAGCGTCTTCTTTCAGCAGGGTATTCAGGATCAGGTTATTGACCGGTACAGTGATGGTTTCCACCACAATAACTGCAATACCCAGCCCCAGAGCAGTTTCCACCTTTTTGGAAACCGCGATAAAAGTACACATTCCCAGGAAGAATGCGAGCGCCATGTTTTCAACGAAAATGGCTTTAACCAGTAGACTCAGATAATGTTCCATTGCCTTCTCTCCTAGTGTGCTTCAATCGCTTTGGACTGAGGCGCCATGTCGAATTCCGACTTCTCAACCTGTTCCGGCTTCCAGGAGCGCAGCGCCCAGATAAACAGACCGATCAGGAAGAACGCACTGGGCGGCAACAACAGCATACCGTTGGGCTGATACCAGCCACCATCATTCACCAGTGGCATGATTTCAATACCAAACAGTTTGCCGGAGCCGAACAGCTCACGTACCACACCCAGTGCCAGCAGAATGGCGCTGTAACCCAGGCCGTTACCAATACCGTCCAGCAAACTGGGGATTGGCGGGTTTTTCATGGCGTAGGCTTCGGCACGACCCATTACGATACAGTTGGTAATGATCAGGCCAACGAATACCGACAGCTGTTTACTGATTTCGTAGGCATAGGCCCGCAGAAACTGATCCACTACGATTACCAGTGAAGCGATGATGGTCATCTGCACAATAATCCGGATACTGCTGGGTATATGGCTCCGGATGGTACTGATAAAGAAGTTGGACAGCGCCGTTACCGTGGTTAATGCAATACACATGGTAACGGTGGTGCTCAGGTTACTGGTGACCGCCAGCGCAGAACAAATCCCGAGAATCTGCAATGCGATGGGGTTGTTGTCGAAAATCGGTCCGAATAAGACTTTCTTGGTTTCTGACATGATTACACCCCTTTCGCTCTTACTTTTTCGAGGTACTGACCAAAGCCGCTATCGCTGAGCCAGTATTGAATCAGATTGGAAACACCACGACTGGTGAGGGTAGCGCCTGCAAGGCCATCAACCTTGTGCTCGGAGGCGGGATCGCTGGGATCCACAGAACCTTTCACCACTTCAAGCTCGATGTTGCCCTGCTCGTCGTACACTTTTTTGCCGGGCCAGATGGATTTCCACTTGGGGTTGTCCACCTCACCGCCCAGACCGGGGGTTTCCGCATGGGAATAAAAACCCAGTCCCACCACTGTTGTGGTATCAGTTTCCAGTGCCAGGAAGCCGTAAAGAGTCGACCACAAGCCATAACCGTGCACCGGCAGGATAATGGTTTTGACTTCGCCCGCTTCATCTTTTGCCAGATAAACAGTGGCGTATTTTGCCTTACGCTTGATACTGGCGATGTCATCGGACGCGGCCACTTTAATGTTCTGACCGGGAGTTTTGGCTGCTTTTTGCTGGTCGTACCGGGCAGGATTCTCAAGAATCGCCTGTTCCCAGGGCTCATCCGCATTCTGATCCGTCAGGTATTCGCCCGTTTCAATATCCACAAATTTGATGTCGATATTTTCAAACAGCTTGTCGATATCGGCGCCCTCTTCCAGCATGCCTGCGGCTGCCAGAATATTGCGCTTCTTGTCGGCTACCTTGTTGGCCACCTGTTCGGGTTTCAGAACAACCGCGGCCGTGGATACAACAATAGAGCAGACAATACAGAGAACCGTCGCTACCAGGAGCGTTTTGCCGGTAGTATCGTTAGACATTGCGCAACTCCCTCCGCTTGATGTTGGCTGTAACAACAAAATGGTCAATCACCGGCGCGAACAGGTTGGCGAACAGAATCGCCAGCATCATGCCTTCCGGGAAGGCCGGGTTCACGACGCGGATCAGCATGACCATAACCCCGATCAGGATACCGAATACCCATTTACCGGTGTTGGTCATGGAGGCGGATACCGGATCGGTTGCCATAAAGATGGTACCGAAGGCCCAGCCACCCAGCACAAAGTGCCAGTAGAAAGGCACGTTGAACAGCGGGTTAGTGTCGCTGCCCACAGCGTTGAACAGCAGGCCCATGGCCGCTGTACCAATAACAACACCGGAAACAATCCGCCAGGATGCGATCTTGGTGGCCAGCAGGAAGGCACCACCGATCAGAATCGCCAGGGTGGATACTTCACCCACGGAACCCTGCATGTTGCCAACAAAAGCATCCATCCAGGTAAAGGCCTGGCCATTGGCTGTTTGCATGGCCGTCAGACCTTCCAGACCTTTGCTGGCCGCTTCACCCAGCGCCGTAGCACCACTGAAGCCGTCTACTGCAGTCCACACCTTGTCACCGGAAATATCGGCCGGATAAGCAAAGAACAGAAAAGCACGACCGGTGAGCGCCGGGTTGAGGAAGTTTTTACCGGTCCCACCGAATACTTCCTTGCCGATAACCACACCGAAGGAAATACCCAGGGCCACCTGCCACAGGGGAATGGTGGGCGGACAGATCAGGGCAAAGAGTACCGAGGTCACGAAGAAACCTTCGTTCACTTCGTGGCCGCGCTTCATGGCAAAGAGTACTTCCCAGAAACCACCCACAATAAAGGTTACGGCATAGATAGGTACAAAATAGGCTGCACCATAAATGAGACAGTCCCAGATGCTCTGCGGGTTGTAACCGGACAGCATGCTGATAAACATGTGCTGCCAGTCGGCGCCGGGGGCGACCTGGTTGGTGGCCATGTAATTCAGTGCCTGCCAGCCCACGTTGTACATGCCGTAGAACATGGCCGGGAAAGTACACATCCAAACGGTGATCATGATGCGCTTCAGGTCAATACCGTCGCGTACATGAGAACCCGCATGGGTCACACTGCTGGGACTGTAGAAAAAGGTATCCACGGCCTCATACAGGGCATACCAGTTTTCGTATTTGCCACCTTTGTGGAAATTGGGCTCGATCTTGTCGAGGAATTCTCTCATACCCATTGCTTAACCCTCCGTCTCGATACGAGTTAAGACATCTCTGAGAATTGGGCCGTACTCATATTTACCGGGGCAAACATAGGTACAGAGTGCCAAGTCTTCAGCGTCCAGTTCAAGGGCCCCGAGCTTCTGTGCCATTTCAGTATCACCAACGATCAGGGAACGCAGCAGCTGAGTGGGCAGAATATCCAGAGGCATGACTTCTTCGTAGGCACCTACGGGCACCATGGCACGGGCGCTACCGTTGGTGGTGGTGGTGAACGGGAACTGTTTTCCGGGCATGAATTTGGACAGGAACACATTCATCACGGAATGCTTTTCCTTACCCGGCTGCATGTACTCCAGCACCTTGCGCTCACGGCCTTCCCGCAGTACAGAGACCTGCAGGTCGTAACGACCAAGGTAAGCGTACGCGCCGGTGGCAATTTCACCCGCCAGCACTGAACCGCTGATGACCCGGTTTTCGCCCTCTTTGAGGCCGCCGGCAACGATTTCATCAGTGGAAGCACCCAGATGGGTACGAATCAGACGGGGGTTCTGAACCTGCGGACCGGCAAGCGCGATCACACGATCGTTATGCAGTTTACCGGTGGTGAGTAATTTACCAATGGCAATCACGTCCTGGTAATTGATGGTCCAGACTGTTTTCTTGCTGTTAACCGGATCCAGGAAGTGAATATGGGTGCTGGGCAGACCGGCAGGATGGGGGCCGGCGAATTCTGCTTCGATGGCATTTCCGTTACCGCCTATGCTGGCACCGGCTGCCTTGCAAAGAAAAACCTTACCCTGGGTAAGGTTGGCCAGTACATCCAGACCCTGCTGGAAGGCTTCCGCGTCTTCGGCAATCACCACTTCAGGGTTGGCTGCCAGCGGATTGCTGTCCATGGCGTTAACAAAGATGGAATTCGGCACGCTGTCGAGGGCAGGAATTTTGCCAAATGGTCTGGTGCGGAACGCGGTCCAGAGTCCTGAATTGACCAGGTTATCCTGCACTTTCTCGCGACCCAGGCTGCTCAGCTCGGTAGGCGCGTATGCCGGGAAGGTTTCCTCTTCCTCGCCATCGATATCAATAACGACTGACTGAAGAACGCGCTTGTAACCGCGATTGATGGCGGACACAGTACCTGCTGCCGGAGCAGTAAATACAACGCCCTCGTTTTTCTTGTCGGAGAAGATGATCTGACCTTTTTTAACTCGGTCACCCACTTGAACGCTCATGGTGGGCTTCATGCCCACGTAATCACGTCCTAACACGGCCACTGTACGAATGGTTGGTCCATTCTCAATGGTTTGCTTGGGTGCGCCTGTTATGGGTAGATCGAGACCTTTCTTGATCTGATGTGCCATAGCCCCTAACCATTAGCAAAGATGATGGGTTTCATGTGCGATTTGTACGAGGCGGCTCAATGACTACTTAAGCGTTGATCGAACAATCCACACATAGTCTAGACGTAAAAATCAAAGGCGGGGGTAACTGTGCGCTAATGCCCAGAGATTCAGGCGATCTCGTGCACACAAACCATGAGCAACCCTGGTATGACTACCTACTGCAACTGCTATGGATGTTTTGTGCGCTGTTCTGCCGAGCGTTGTCGTCAGGTATCTGACGGCCATGTTGCTGTCGCTCTCGATCGCTTTGTCTACCGCTGAGTCAGTAACGTCTCCTATCTACCGGCGGTGCATTCATAAAAACTGGGTTTCAGGCCCAATCTCCAACCCTTAATTTTGGTGGCGGATTATAATGGGGATAGGCTGAATTAGCCAGTAGAGTGGCTAATTTCTTAAGCAAAATTCAGCATTAAGCGCAACACATTGCAGAAAATGGCTGCTTATTCGCAACGGGAATATACAAATGAAAACGGGGAGTATCACACTCCCCGTTTTTCCGACTTGCCAAATCCCGCTTACAGGGATTTGGGGAAAGACGGATAGCTGATGCCGGACATTTTCTGCAGCATCCGCACCACCTGACAGCTGTAGCCGAACTCGTTGTCGTACCATACGTACAGCACACAGCGGTTGCCGTTTACGATGGTGGACAAAGAATCGACAATGCTGGCGTGACGGGAGCCCACGAAATCGGTGGAAACCACTTCCGGTGAACGCACATAGTCGATCTGACGACGCAGCGGACCTTCCAGAGACGCCTGACGCAGCACTTCGTTGATATCGTCAGCCGTGGTGTCTTTTGCCAGGGACAGGTTGAGAATTGCCATGGAGACGTTAGGCGTGGGAACACGGATCGCATTACCGGTCAGCTTGCCCTGCAGTTCCGGCAAGGCTTTGGCCACGGCCTTGGCGGCACCGGTTTCGGTGATCACCATGTTCAGTGCCGCGCTACGGCCACGACGGTCACCTTTATGGTAGTTATCGATCAGGTTCTGGTCGTTGGTGTAGGCGTGAACCGTTTCCACGTGGCCATTTTCAATACCAAAGGTATCGTTAACCACTTTCAGTACCGGCACGATGGCGTTGGTAGTACAGCTGGCGGCCGACAGAATCGTGTCCTCGGCAGCCATCAGGTCGTCATTCACACCCATCACGATGTTCTTGATCTCACCCTTGCCAGGCGCAGTCAGAATCACCTGCGACACACCCGGGCACTTGGTGTGCTGGCCCAGGCCGTCTTCGTCACGCCATACGCCGGTGTTGTCCACCACGATGGCATCATTGATACCGTAGTCGGTGTAATCAATCTCGGTGGGGTTGCCGGCGTAAATCACTTTGACGTAATTGCCGTTCACCACCAGCGCTTCGTTTTCCTCATCCACGGAAATAGTACCGCGGAAAGGACCGTGTACAGAATCACGACGCAGCAGGCTGGCGCGCTTCTGCAGGTCATTCTTGGCACCGCCTTTACGCACCACGATTGCCCGCAGGCGCAGCGCATCGCCGCCACCTGCTTTTTCGATCAGAATACGCGCCACCAGACGACCGATACGACCGAACCCGTACAGAATCACATCACGGGGCTTGAACTGGGGAGAACGGTCAGCGCTCAGGGCATCGCTGAGTTCTTCTTTAAGGAACTCATCGAGCGACTTGCCTTCACCTTCGTTCTTGTATTTGGTTGCCAGCTTGCCCATGTCGATGCGGGCAGGATGCAGTTCCATGGACTGGAGTTTTTCCAGAATCGGATAGGTTTCCTCTACGGCCAGAGGTTCGTTGGCCAGCTGACGCACAAAGCGGTGGGCTTTGAGGATATCAATCACTGAGCGGTTAATCAGGGGACGACCGTAAATGGAAGTAACCACACTCTTTTCGCGGTACAGTTTGCCCACCATGGGAATCATTGATTCCGCCAGGGCTTCACGGTTCATCCAGGACTCAAGATGCTGCTTTACTTTATCTGTCACCAGTCAATACCTTTGTCTCTTTGATGTTGCCAATCGGTATGGCGAACTGCCAATTCAGCGCCCCCGCGCCCTTCCCGGCAACCTGTTTTTGCGACTTCCCCAATGGCTCTGGGGTACCCTTTCCTCACTTGGGGCGCATATTATCTTTACTTAGGGGCCATATATCAAATCCTGAGCACTTCTAATTGGTCTCTGATTCACCGGCCGTTGCCCGGTGACTGACCAGCCAGAAAATAACTGAACGCACAACCAGACCCTGCCGGTTAATGACAATTCCCGCTTTGTACCTTATGCTTAATAAATTGTTGTAAATACATGAGCTTATAGCCCGGTTTTTACCCTCCTTGAGCTCACCACAAATGGAATCCTGTGGGTGGCACCTGAATAGTCTATGAAAACGCGTGACCGGATCCTGCTGACAAGCCTAGATCTTTTCAATTTATGCGGTGAACCCAACGTCACCACGATAGATATTGCCAATGAAATGGATATCAGTCCCGGCAATCTCTATTACCACTTCCGCAATAAAGACGAGATCATTTTCGAGCTGTTTCTGCTGTTTGAAGCCAGTATTCTGGAAGTGCTGGAATCGCCCCACAGCAGTGATCAGGAAATCATTGATTACTGGATGTATATCCACATTATCTTTGAAAAAATATGGGGTTACCGGTTCTTTTACCGGGATCTGGTAAGCATTCTTGAACGCAATGAGCGGCTGCAGAAACGCTTTAACCGGATTCTGGATAAAAAGGCCAATGCCTGCAGCTCTATTCTTTCGGCCATGAGCGAAGCCGGTATCATTGAACTGCAGGATCCGAAAATGCAGGATGCGGTGGCCACCAATGTGGTCATCGCCACCACTTACTGGCTTAACTATCAGCAAATAAGAAATATTGGCAAGGAACTGCCGGAGGATGATCTTGGTCAGGGAGTTTATCAGGTAATGACATTGATCGCCCCTTACCTGCCCGATGATGGCCGCGAAGCCCTGGATGCGATTGCCAGCAGTTATCTGGCCTGATCAGTCAGTATCGCCCTAACCGATGTCATAGTGACGCTCGGTTTCATAAACCAGTTTATCGAATTCTTCCATCAGTTCGCGGGTAAAACCATCCAGGAATTTCAGGGTGGAATGGCAGACTTTAAAACAGAGCGACACGCTTTTATCCGGCTGATCGATACCTTTTACTGAATAACGCAATACTTCCGCAATGGAAGGATGCTCAAGCTTATCCCGCAAACCTGCCGGCAATGATAAAGGATAAGCCACCGCGCCCAGCACATTCAGAATGGATTCGAGCTCCACCCGGCAATAATTGTCATAACGACTGAAGTAAGGTTGCAAACGCTCACGATCTTCCAGTTGCCCGGCATTCACCAGGGCACCCAGTGTGTAGGTATAAGTGCGCAGGCGAGCCACCGACTCATAGGCTTTATACAGAAAGGCAGCGCTGTCTTTCAGGTAATCGATGTATTCCTCAAAGTCCCCTACCTGAAAATCATTTTTCAGATCCGGCGTCTGTTTGGCCAACGACAGGGTTAACGCAATCCGCTGGGACAGCAAGGCTTCAAAATAGGTCAGATCACCCCGCAACACACCCTGCTGGTTCAGGGTTTTCAGCCAGGCGGTTTCGGTTTCGCGAAGCCCCGGCGCGTCATCGATACGTTGCTGATTGGTATGATCAACACCAGCTTCCTGAAGGGTCTTTTTCACGTGCAGCTGATTGGCCCGCTCATCGGTTTGCTGATAGCGACGGGCAATACTGGTGAGCTGATCTTCGGTGGCACTGAGCTTCGAAATCAGATCACGCAGGTCCTGGCATTTGGCATGAATACTCAAACTTTCGTAACTGTAAAAATCATCAAACCGCAGGTAGCGGCCACTTTTCTGCCAGCCAAAAAAGGTATAACTCAGGGAATCCTTGTGGCGGGATACACTGGCAATGGTAGCTTCATCGGCCTGATCAAGGCTGTGATAGCCCAGTGCTTCATAATGCCGGCGGGTCACCTCCTTGCTGAGGCTGTTTACATCGGTAAGCAAATACACCGCCGGCCCCAGTAAAAAGCAGCTGCCTTCAAACTGATATTTTTCCACGTTCACAATGCGCCCCAGATCCACCACGCGGCTGCGGGTCAAGGGTGTTACCAGCTGCTCCATTTCATGAATCAGAGTGGGCTGTAATTCAATGCGCAGGGCTTCGGCATACTCCACCACAAAAGCGGAATAATTGGATACCAGATGGCCGGAGTCCATCCGTTCGGCGTTCTCGGATTCGGCGTGCATCTGGCCGTAATGCAGCGCCCGCAGCCGAAACTGGGTGGAACGGAATTCACCGGAACCTGACATCTGGGCACTCTGCAAATCCGCCTGCATATCCATTTTGCGCGACATGGTGAAACTCATCGCACTGCCGATCAGGAGCAGCAACTTGAAATAATAGCGGGCCAGCAGATCAAACGGCAGCAACATCAGGTAGGACACCGGATTAATTCGACGCTTGTTTTTGGAAAAAGTCAGCGTGGTCACGTCCAGCTGATAACTGGAACACCGGTAAAGCCAGCCGTTAATGCTGGATACCATGGGGTAACCGTAACGACAGGCATCCCGGTTGAACCCGGAAAAAGCATGGGTAATCACACCACCCAGCTGGCGCACATTCAGGCTGTAAAAAAGAGGCAAACCAATGATCAGTTCCGAACGATAACCGGAAGGCGGACAAAAGAACTCCTTGGGACGCAGCACCACACCCACTTCCGCATCCAGTTTTATACTGACGGGCGCTTTCACGCCCACCATTTCAGAAATTTTTTCCACCAGGGTGTAAAGCTGAGGGTGGCGATCCCGGTCCAGCTGGACGAATTTCTTCTCCCGGCGCCAGTCACCGATAGCGCGATGAATCAGTACCGAGGTGAAACCCAATACCAGGAAAGCGCCTGCCCAGTGCCATGCAGGTAATTCCTGCTGGCCCATAAACCAGGCACCGAAGGCGCTTTCACTCAGGGTGAACGCCAGTGTCATCAGGGCAACCACGGAAGCGACAAAGACAACGGGAACCGTCAGCATGGCCATGGCCAGCAGACTCATCTGAATTTTATCGGTAAGGCTCAGCCGCAGGGGCTGCACTTCTTCGTGGAAGCCGGAAACAATATCTTCGCGGCGGTATTGCGGAGGTTCGGAACCGGGCGCATCCGCTCCCCGAGTCTGCTGCCCGGTGTCGTCGGCAACATCCTCCCTTACCAGCGACAGACTGGTAGCAGGATTCTGCTCCACAACGTGACATTTTAATCCGATTTCCTTCATGGTCTCTGCGAGGGCCTGTGCTGTTTCTACGTCGATTCCCTGTTGGATAATCGTAGGCACTCCGTCCAGTACCGCGTCAACCTGAACCGGTGTCATTCCCTTCATCTCTACCAGGAATTCGCGGGCGTTGCCGGTATGGGCCTGAGGCCCGCTACCACCCACGGATATGACACTGTACTTCATTTGACCCAAAAGGTTGTCTCCGATTCTCCAAGCCTGCCGGCTTTTTCAATTGGCTACACTATAGCAACGGAGAGACGGATACTAAGTTCTGATCCGTGGGGCTTTGTGTGAAGAATTGTTGTGGTCTGTAACCACCGGGAAACTCACAGATAATTACTGTATAGGCGCACATTCTCGAAACACTTGTGCTCCTCCAGGTCTGGAAAGGTTTTTACTGAATATTCAGCCACTTGGGCTACACCGGGCAATTGCCGGCTGAGCTGTTCTATGCGTGAATCCGAAACAAGCAGTCTGCCACCGTCGGCGAGGTGTTTTTGCACCCATTCCATGCCGGATTCCTCATAACAGATATCCGCTGCCAGAATGATATCGGCGCCGCCGGGCTTATAATTCACCCGGGCTGCAACCGACACCCCATTCAGGCGGGCATTGGCGGCAACCGCCTGCAGTGACACCGGATCAATATCCACCGCCACCGCCGAATCAGCACCGGCCTTGAGGGCGGCTATGGCGGCAACAGCAGATCCGGCACCAAAATCCACCACCGACTCCCCGGCTACCGCCGGCGGATGATCCAGCAGGTAACGGGCCATGGCCTGGCCACCCCCCCAGCAAAACGCCCAATAAGGAGGCTGCGCCATGAGCTTTTCGTAGGATTCGCGGCCCAGTCGCTGACGGGGGTAGTTGTCGTTCAGCAGGTAAAGCTGCAATTCAGGTACCAGCGGCAACGACCGGCAGGCCAGCATGGCATCCGCCAGCTCCGGCCCGTAAAGCTCTGCCAGTGAACGAAAAAAGGCTTGATCTGTTGTGTCCATGAGTGAAACCATGGCGGCATTGTAATGGATTTTGAACAGCAATGAACGAACCGCTCACTGATAGCCAAATCCGCGAACTGCAGGACAAACTGACCGCCATGGAGTCAGAGCTGCGTCAGGCCCTGTCCGACAGCAAAGCCTCATCTGAACCGGTTAAACTGGATCAGCAACTGATGGGCCGGGTATCCCGCATTGATGCCATTCAGCAACAGAACATGGCAGCCGCCAGCCGCGCCAAGCAGGAATTACTGCTGCGCAAGGTGGTACAGGCGCTACGCCTGATTGGCGAAGAGGAATACGGCTATTGCCGCCAGTGCGACGAGCCTGTCGGATATGCCCGCCTGAAGATTAAACCTGAAGCGACACTCTGCATTGCTTGCCAGAGTGTCGCGGAAGGAAAGTGACTGAAACTTTTAAGCTGTGTGAACTGTCAGCCCAGCGCGGTTGCCTTGGTACTGGGGTGATGGCAATTGGCGCTCTCTTCCACCAGGGCGCGCAACACATCTCCCCGGGTGATCAGCCCCATCAGCTTGCCGTCAGGTGACACCACCGGATACATTTTCGGCCTGCTGGCCGTCATCTGCTGCGCCAGATCGGCAATATCCATCTGGGGATCCACTGTCAGCACTTCGGAATGCATCACATCCTCTGCCGTAGCGGTCAGCTCACAGTGAAAGGCGGTATTGAGCATTTCCTTGATGCAATCCTGTTCGGAGACAAACCCCACAACCTTTTTGCTGGCATCCAGCACCGGTGCCCCCAGCATCTTGTTTTCCAGCAGAGTGGCAGCAATGTCCGCCACGTCATCCCGGATATCAAATGTAAGCACCTTGCGGTTCATATAATCCTGAACCAGAAGACTTTTTTCAGCCATAGCATTCCCTCAAGCTTGATCCTGTCAGTTCATTGTCAGCGGCCTGCCCTGCTGCCATTCTTTATTGAGGTTCTGGGCTTTTCAGGGCAAGCCTTGTTTCGACTATACCCCCACAAAGAAGGGCGGGATAAATGAAAAAAATTCATATACAAACGGACAAAATTTTATATACGAACCCGCATCAGTACCGCCTCCCAAACCGGATTTGGTGAAAATCCTGTTGCAATTCATCGGGATATCCCTATCTTAAACAGGCTGTATATAACTGGGGGAGTAATCAACAATGAGCGATGAAATGAACGCAGGCACACCAGAAAAGCCCTTCGATATTGTGCTTTTCGGTGCCACCGGTTTTACCGGTGAACTGACCGCCCGCTACCTGGCCGGTTGCCGGGAAAAAGACACACTCCGCTGGGCCGTCGCCGGCCGTTCCCGCAGCAAGCTGGAGGGCCTGAAAGTCAGCCTGAGCACCGACTTTCCCCACTGCAAAAACCTGGGAATCATCGAAGCGGATATCAGCGATGCCCGCAGCCTCACGGCCATGGCGCAACAGGCAAAAGTACTGATCACTACCGTTGGCCCCTATCTGAACTATGGCGAAGCGGTGGTCAAAGCCTGCGTGGAAGCCGGCACCCATTATGTGGACCTGACCGGCGAACCGGAATTTGTGGATTCCATGGTGCACCTGTACGACGAAGTGGCACAAAAGAAACAGATCAAGATTGTGAACAGCTGCGGCTTTGACAGTATTCCCCACGACCTGGGAGCCCTGTTTACCATCAACGAACTGAACAAACTGCTGGGTCCGGAGCGCGCCGGCAAAACACCGGTCACTCTGGAAGGCTTTGTCCAGGCAGGCGGCACCTTCTCCGGGGGCACCTGGCACTCAGCCATTACCCAGTTTTCACGCCTGCGCCAGTACGAATCGAAAAAGCGTGCCTGGCGTAAGGAAAAATCCCATAAACGATCCAAAGGCCCACAACGCAGCATAAAACCGGTAGCCCCGAGCCTGCGTTTTCACAAAGCCTTTGGTGCCTGGGCCTGCCCGTTTCCCACCATTGACCCGGTGGTGGTAAGGCGTACCGCCAAAGCCCGGGAGCAGTTCGGCCCTGACTTTCGTTACGGTCACTATGTGCTGGTTAAAGCCCTGCCCAAAATCATTGCCGGCGGCATCGGGCTGGGCGGGCTGGTGGCGCTGGCCCAGTTTGGCAAAACCCGTGACATGCTGCTGAAGGTGAAGGATCCCGGCCAGGGCCCCAGTGAATCCGACCGGGAAAAAGCCTGGTTCAAGGTACGCATGATCGCCAACGCCCAGGGCATATGCCTGTGGTCGGAAATTACCGGCGGCGATCCCGGCTACGGCGAAACCTCAAAAATGCTGGCGGAGTCCGCACTTTGCCTGGCCTTTGATAACGACAAAACCCCGGCCAACTACGGTGTCACCACTCCCGGTGCTGCCATGGGGGAACCCTTAATAGAAAGACTTCAGGCCAGCGGCATTGGCTTTGAAGTTATCTCCTGATCTGACCAATACAGAGGAATTCAAGCATGGCATTAACTCATATTCATATGCAGCAGACTTTCAACGCTCCCGTTGGCACGGTTTTCGACATCCTGAGCGATCATGTTCAGTTTGGCGATATCATCAATGCCAATATCCGCCGTGTGGTGGACAGCAGCTCCGACCACGTCAACGGCCTGGGCAGCGTGCGCCGTATTACTCTGGTACCCACCCAGTCTTTTGAAGAAACCATTACCGGTTTTGAACCCAACTCACTGATCGAATACCGCATCACCAAAGGCAGCCCCCTGAAAAACCACAAAGGCACCATGCGTTTCAGTGAACAAAACGGCCGCACTCACCTGGATTACCAGATCGAATTTGAATCCAAACTGCCCATCCCTTTCTTTGCGCCGGGCCTGAAATTTGCCCTGGAAAAGACAATTACCGGAGGACTTCGGAAACTTGCGAACTCGCTCAACTAAGTGATTTTGCATATTCCTGAGCAGCTGTAATACTTAAGGAACGGACATTCAGGAGAGTGAAATGAAAAAAACCTTGATTACAGCTGCCACCTGCCTGATGGCGCTCCCTACGGTAGCCTCAGCGGACACCCTCGGGTTGTTTGTTGGCGCGGGTACCTTTAACCCGGAGTTCTCCGGCACCTTCCAGAACAGTGACACCAGCGACACTGTGGGTGAAATCGATCTGGAAGACGATCTGGATCTGGATGATGATTCCGCCACCTTCTTTTATATTGCCATTGAACACCCGATTCCGGTGCTGCCGAATATCCGGCTGGCCAGAACCGATATGGAGCAGGAAGGTACTTCCACACTTACCCGGGAAATCACCTTTAACGACAAAACCTATGCAGTAGGTGCTGACGTTGAAAGCAAGGTGGACCTGAGCCATACCGACGTGACTCTTTACTACGAGCTGCTGGACAACTGGGTGAATCTGGATCTGGGCCTGACGGTTCGCCAGTTTGATGGCAAGCTGGAAATCACCGGCAACACCGGTGGCCAGGTTGAAACTGCCAGCGAAGACGTGGACTACCCCGTCCCCATGCTGTACGCCAAAGCCCAGTTTGACCTGCCGCTCACAGGCCTGTACGCCTCTGTCGACGGCAATTTTATCGGCTATGGCGGCAATACCTTCTTCGATGCCACCGGCAAGGTCGGTTATGAAACTTCCATCGGCTTTGGGGTAGAGGCAGGCTTGCGCAGCATTACCCTGGAAATCGATGACGAGGAAGATGTGGAAGCGGATATGGAATTTTCCGGCATGTACCTGGCGGCCCATTACCATTTCTGATCCGCTGACGTGTCAGAGACAGCCATCCATTAAAAAAGCCTTCAATTGAAGGCTTTTTTAATGTTCGCACAACAGGGTTCAGAGATTAGTCGAAGCTCATACCCAAACGCTGCCCTACCTGCTCATAGGCTTCCACCACGCCACCCAGGCCCTGGCGGAAACGGTCTTTATCCAGCTTCTCCCGGGTATCCTTGTCCCAGAGGCGGCAACCGTCGGGAGAAAACTCATCCCCCAATACGACACGGCCCTCAAACAGACCAAATTCCAGCTTGTAATCCACCAGCAGCATATTGCCCTGCAGGAACAGATCCTTGAGCACATCGTTAACCGCAAAGGTCAGCTCTTTCATTTTCTCTACGTGCTCGGGCTCGGCCCAGCCAAAGCTGCGAATATGGTATTCGTTGACCATGGGGTCGCCCAGTTCATCGTTCTTGAGAAAGAATTCAAAGGTGGGGGGATTCAGATCCTTGCCCTCTTCCACACCCAGGCGGCGCACAATACTGCCAGCGGCAATATTGCGTACCACGCACTCCACCGGCAGCATCTTCATGCGTTTCACCAGGGACTCATGATCATTCAGCAACTCAATAAAGTGCGTTTCAATACCAGCTGCCTGGATCTTTTCCATAATGAAGGCATTGAACTTGTTGTTCACCATGCCTTTGCGGTCCAGCTTTTCTTTTTTCTTGCCGTCAAACGCGGAAGTATCATCCCGGAATACCAGCACCAGCTTGTCCGGGTCATCGGTTGTGTAAACTGATTTCGCCTTACCGGAATAAAGCTCTTCACGTTTTTCCATGAGTGTCTCCAATCAGCTCAGGCTGATTACGGGGTTGTTGTTAAATCTCGTGCCAGTCAATGCCTTCGCTCTGACTGGCCACTTTAATCCAGTTTTCATCACAGTTGATGGCGGCCACCAGGGCATCCCGGGCTTTTTCGGGGTGGTTGTTCTTCTGGCTGAGGTGGGTCATCACCAGGTGCTGCAACCCGTCCCAGTATATATCCGCCAGCAGGCTCGCTGCCTGTTCATTGTTCAGGTGCCCGAACTGCCCTGCCACCCGGCGCTTCAGGGACGGCGGATAAGGGCCGTTCTGCAGCATCTCGGTATCGTGATTGCACTCCAGCAACAGTCCGTCGCAATCCTGATAGGCCCGGGTCATATGGGGTGTGACTGCACCGGCATCACTCAGCACGCCCAGCTTTTTGCCCTGGCTGCGAAACGCAAACTGCACCGGCTCACGGCAATCATGGGGAACCGCAACCGGCTCAACCCCGATACCACGGATAGCAAAAGGCTCGTGGGGCGAAATGATATTCAGCAATTCAGCGGGTACCCGGCGTTTCTGATGGGCGTTGCTTAATGAGGTTCCCCAGGTCATGTACACAGGCACATTGAACTTCTCTGCCAGCAGTGCAACGCCCTTGATATGATCCCCATGAGCATGGGTCACCAGAATGCCGCTGAGTGATTCAGGCTCCACATCCAGATTCACCAGCCGGCGCACGGCCTCGCGGGCCGAAAACCCGCAATCAATCAGCAGACAGGCATCTTCACTGGCCACCAGTGTGCCGTTGCCTTCACTGCCGCTGCCGATTGAAGCAAATCGCAAGGTTACAGGTTCTCTTTAACGCTTTCCAGAATCTGATCACTCACGGCTTTGGGTGCCACTTCATCATCGCTGATCTGAACCGCCACCTGAATGCCGTTTTCTGCCCGGTTGAGTTTAAGCTGATACTGCACCGGCTCGCCCTCATCATCTTCACCATAGTTCAGATAGAAAATACCCAGGCTACGGTTACGATCTTCGATTATCAGACCCGATTTTTCCAGTGCCTCAGCCACCGCAATCCAGGCCCGGTTGAAATCTCGCTGCATCACCAGCACCGGAAAATCGTTGCCATCACGGGTCAGCAGATAAGAAGCCTGCGAAGTCAGGTTCTGTGAAAACAGAGAGGAGCGGCGGAAGCGCACTTCATCGTCCGACAGGTAGTTCACCAGCTCATCGTACATGGCCGCCACCAGTTCCTGCTCGTCGTCATCGTCACTCAGGGTCCAGTCGATGGCGCCGGTAGCCGGCAGTTCCTCATCGCGGGTGTCGATGCGCACATGATCCACCAACAGATTGTACTGGTTGTGCTTTTGCCCATCTTCTACCTGAATGCGGAATTTCTCCCGCAGATAAGGGGTGCTGTCGAAGGAAAAGAACTCAACAAAGCTGTCCCAGAAACCTTCCGCCTCTTTCTGGCGCGGTTGCAGCCAGGCAGTAATCAGGGTGCGGGATTCCGGGTCCACCTGTTCCAGTTCCACGCCGGAGGCCTTGAAGAACAATGTCAGGTCTTCCCACAATTCAGGAAAATCCCGCTCCGCCACCAGCCACTGGCGTTCACCGTCGCTGACCATTTCCAGGCCGGCATCCTCGAACACACTCAGCAATGATTCGGGCCGGGGGATTTCTTCAATATCCTGAGGGCTGTAGTAATCCCCCGCGCGGATGTCGGGAATGGGATATATATCAGGCCGGGCCACTACTTCCATATCCGGGGGCAGCACCAGCGGGCGGGTTTGTTCAGCAGCCTGATAATCCATGGAACGGGAACGGAAATAGCCTTCGTTACCAAACAGAAAGCTACACCCGCTGATCAGGCTCAGGTTGCAACTGATCAGCAGGAGAGATAGCGCACGATATTTCATTGGCGATTCAGAATCCTTAAGCAAGAACACCGGCTTGTTGTAATGCTTCCCGCAGTTCGGCGCGGTACTGTTCACTCAGGGGTGTCATGGGCAGGCGAATGCCTTCACTGATCAGGCCCATTTCCTTGAGTGCCCACTTTACCGGGATAGGGTTGGCTTCCAGGAACAGTTTGCGGTGCAGAATATCCAGCGGCTCATTGATGGCGCTGGCTGTTTCCCGGTCGCCGGCAATGGCAGCTTTGCACATGTCGTGCATTTCTTTTGGCGCCACATTGGCAGTGACAGAGATATTGCCTTTTCCGCCCAGCAGCATCAGCTCCATGGCGGTGGCATCGTCACCGGAAAAGAGCAAAAAATCTTCATCGGTTAACTCAAGAATCTGTTTGGCCCGGTCCATGTTACCGGTCGCTTCTTTAATGGCCACCACATTGGGGTGCTTTGAAATCCGGGCAACGGTTTCCGGCAGCATATCCACTGCGGTGCGTCCCGGAACATTGTACAGAATCTGGGGAATGGCCACGGCGTCGGCAATGGCCATATGGTGACGGTACAGGCCTTCCTGGGTGGGCTTGTTGTAATAGGGAGTGACCAGCAAACAGGCATCAGCCCCTACCCGCTGAGCGGCTTCCGTCAGCTCGATAGCCTCCGATGTGGAGTTGGCGCCAGTACCGGCAATCACAGGAATGCGCCCGTTCAGCTGATTCACGGTAAACGCGATCACTTCGGTGTGCTCAAGCACCGTCAGGGTTGCCGATTCACCCGTGGTTCCAACGGACACAATGCCGTCGGTACCCGCCTTCACATGCATGTCCAGCAGCTTGGCCAGACTATCCCAATCGATGGCTCCATCGTTGTGCATGGGGGTGACTAACGCGACAAGGCTACCTGTAATCATGAATCATCATTCTCCGGTGGAACAGCAAACGCGTATGGTACTTAGCGAGCCCTTGAATAACAAGGCGTAAGCCCGGTGCAACCAAGATTTTTCCGGGGTCAGATACACCCTCAAAAGCCGGTTCAATATTGTTAACATTTTCAGCTAGTTGTATTTGAATACCAGTGCTACACTCAATTTCAACAAAAATAAACAACTCTCCGGTCATAACGATCGGCTATTTGGTAGGCTGTCCGAAGGATGACTGATTATTTAGTGATCTCCGCACTGGGCACAGACAAGCCCGGTATTATCAACGCGCTGTCCAAGCAGGCGGCCTCTCACCGTTGTAATATTCTTGATACCAGAATGACCGTGCTGGGCGGCGAGTTTGCCCTGATGATGCTGGTCAGCGGACTGGCGGACGATATCGAATCCCTTGAGCCGGACATGCGGGGCACCGCCGAGTCCCTGGGGCTCACCATCATGCTCAAACACACCTCTCCCAAGGATGCCCAGGCCCAGAACCTGCCCTACTCCGTGGAAGTGGTGGCGCTGGACAACCCTGGCATCGTTCATGAAATTGCAGGCTTTTTCGGCGACAAGGCCATTAATATCGAAGAAATGCATACCGGAACCTATGCGGCACCCCACACGGGTACCCAGATGTTCTCCCTGGAGCTGACTGTGAATGTCCCCAGTGGCATCTCCCTCAGCAAGCTGAAAGACGAATTCGTGAATTTCTGCGACGAGAAAAATCTAGACGCCACCATCGAAGCATTCAGAGGGAATCGCTAGATATGGCAGAACGCAATCACCCCTTACATAACGATAACAAGGCTTAGGAGGAGTCAATGGCGACCGTTGAGTTAGGTAAACCGGTTCCAAACTTTATTGCTCAGGCCACCAGCAACAAAGACATACTGCTGGAAGCACTGAAAGGCTGGCGGGTACTGCTGTACTTCTACCCCAAGGACAACACCCCGGGCTGCACCACGGAAAGCCAGGACTTTCGCGACTACTACGAAGATCTGCTCAAGCTCAACACCGTGGTATTTGGTGTGTCCAAGGACTCCCTGAAATCCCACGAAGAGTTCAAGGAGCAGCAAAATCTGCCCTTTGAGCTGATTTCCGATTCCGAAGGCAAACTTTGCGACCTGTTTGATGTGATCCGGCCCCAGAACATGTACGGCAAGCAGATCATGTCGCTGGAACGCAGCACTTTCCTGATCGACGAAAAAGGCGTGCTGCGCAAGGAATGGCGTAAAGTACGTGTTAACGGCCACGCCGATGAAGTGGTTGAGGCCATTGAAGAGTTAGCCGGCAAGTAACTGCCGGCCAACCTGTTCTCAAAGCGCTGTTATTCGATCGAATCCAGCCACTCCGCTTTATTGGAAGGCGGTTCAAGTTTGGGCCAGGATGCCAGCATGGCTTTCACCAGCGTTGCCAGCGGAATGGCAAAAAACACGCCCCACACGCCCCAGAGACCACCAAACACCAGTACCGCCGTAATAATCGCCACCGGGTGCAGATTCACTGCCTCGGAAAACAACAGCGGTACCAGTACGTTGCCATCCACGGCTTGTATCAGGCCATAAACAATCATCACCCAGGCAAACTCACTGCCCCAGCCAAACTGAAAATAGGCTACCAGCGCCACCGGAATGGTGACGATAGTGGCGCCGATATAAGGAATAACCACCGACAGCCCCACCAGCAGGCCCAGCAAGGCGGCGTACTGCACACCCATAATCACCAAGGCCACATAGGTTACCCCGCCAACGATAATGATCTCGATGGCTTTGCCGCGCACATAATTGGAAATCTGGATGTTCATTTCCCCCAGCACGGTGTTGATAAAGGGGCGCTCATCGGGAAGAAACGACATCAGCCAGCCGGTCATCTGATCCTTGTCCTTCAGAAAAAAGAACACCAGCAGGGGCACCAGCACCAGAAAGATCAGCAGGCCAATCACCATGGGCAGACTGGTGACCGAGAAAGACACCACGGTTTCCACCGCCGAGGTCAGGGAGCTTGAAATCAGCATGCTCATTTCATCCACCCGCTCCTGGGATACCAGATCCGGGTATTGCTCCGGCAGCACCCTGAGCAGTTCATTGCCTTCCACCACCATGCGCGGCAGCTGTTCTTCCAGAAAACGATCGAACTGGCTTACGGTAAGGGGCACCAGCCCGAACAGGAAGGCCCCCAGCGAACACAGGAACAGTGCATAAGCGACACCAATGGCGCCCGGTCTGGGCATACCCCTGCGCTGCATAACGTTCACTATACCCTGCAGCAGATAGGCAAGCACAATAGCGGTCAGCACCGGTGCCAGAAACTTGCCCATGGTCAGGATTATGGTGAAACCAATCACCAGCAGTATGATCAGAATGACCGCTTCCTGATCTGAAAAATACTGCTTGTACCACTCAGAGAAAATATTAAACATTCAACAGCCTTACATCGCGCCGCCTTGCAACCGGGCGGCTTATTTTTTGATTAGGAAGCAATACTCACCTTTGTCATCTTCAGTCTGCTCCAGAAGTTCGGAACTGACCTGGCGGAGAAAGGCCGCAAAATCCCGCACGGATCCGGCATCGGTAGTCAGCACCCGGATCACCTGGCCCGCTTCCATCCTGTTCAGGTTCTGTTTCAATTTTAGCAGCGGCATGGGACATGCAAGGCCCCGTGCATCCAACTCCACATCACATTCTTTCACCGGCAACTCCAATATCGGCAACCCGTCAGTTATAGAGATATTCTGGTCTTTATTCAATATGGACAACAACTTAACCGGAGCATTCACGAGAATGACATGAACTATCCCGGGCTTTTTACTGATTTTACACTTATTATGTGAACTGAAAGCCCGGTTCGCTATCGAAGACAAATGACAAAAAATCCGCAGTTAGTTCCATGATTCGAATTGTTTTCCTGATCCTTTCCCTGTGCCTGTTCAGCCCCGCTATTGCCAGCAGCAGTAACGGCAGCAACATTGGCAACAGCAATGCACTGCCTACCCTGGGGGACCGTGCATCGGGCATTGTCAGCCCGGAGCAGGAGTATCGCCTGGGCAGAGCCTGGCTGCGCCAGCTGCGGGCCCATGTCGCCACTATTGAAGACCCCCTGATTTACGATTACCTGGAACACCTGCTGTATCTGCTGGCCTCCAACAGTGATCTGGCGGCCCCGAATCTGGCCTTGGTAGTAATCAACAGCCCCCAGATCAACGCCTTTGCAGTACCCGGCGGCGTGATCGGCCTGAATGCGGGCCTGTTGCTGCACGCCCGGGCCGAGGATGAGCTGGCCGCCGTTGTCGCCCACGAACTGGCGCACCTGAGTCAGCGCCACTTTGCCCGGGGCCAGGATTACAACCAGCGCACCCAGTGGGCCACCGCGGCTGCGCTGCTGGCCAGTGTGGTGCTGATGGCCACAGCGGGCTCGGATGCCGGCATGGCGGCGCTGGCCACCACCCAGGCCACAGCGATTGATCAGCAACTGAGGTTCAGCCGCAGCAACGAACTGGAAGCAGACCGCATCGGTATGCAGACCCTGGTAAGAGCGGATCTGAACCCGCAGGCCATGCCCAACTTCTTCGAACAATTGCTGAAATCCAACCGCTTTGGCGGCACCCTGCCACCGGAATTCCTGCTCACCCACCCGATCACCCAGAAACGGATTTCCGACTCCCGCAACCGGGCCGATGCCTACCCCCTGAAAAACTACGCTGACAGCCTGGAATTCCAGCTGATGCGGGTACGCGCCAAAGTGGCCTACACCCGGGAGGACTCCGCCGCCATCCGGGAACTGGAAACCAACCTGAAAGAACTGAAAACCGAAGACGAAGAAATTACCCGGTACGGTCTGACCTATGCCTATTTCCGGGCCAACCGCTATGACGATGCTCTGGAAACCCTGGAGCCGCTGTTACGCAAGCGCCCCAACCGCATCACCTACCTGTACACCAAGGCCACCCTGCTGATGGCCAAAAACGACTACAAGGAAGCCAACAAACTGTTGCAGGATGCCCTGGGTTTCAGCCCGGACAACTACCCGCTGTCCATGGCCTATGCGGAATCCCTGCTGCGGACCGGAAAAGCCGACGAGGCACTAAAGATTCTGCGGGTGCAACAGCGGCAAAAACCCCTGCTACCCAACCCTTTTTACCTGATGGCCGAATGTTACGGAAAACTGGGTGATAACCTGGGCGTGCATGAATCCCGGGCAGAATACTATTACCTGACAGGCAAACTGGATAAAGCACTGGAGCAGTTGCGTTATGCGCTGGACCTTTCCCAGGAGGATTTTCAGGCCCACGCCCGCATCAAGAACCGGATGCAATCCATGATCGCATCGAAGAATGATCTGAAGCTTTAACGAAGCCGCGGACCCGGGACTATTGCAACCCGGGCCGCGAGGATCAGAGGATTATTTGTTGAGACTGGCGCCGAAGTCCAGCATGCGATTCAGCGGCACCATGGCCTGCTGCCCTACCGCAGGATCCACAAAGATCTCGTTATCCGCCCGCTTAAACACATCAATCAGGCTTTCCAGCTCGTTCATCGCCATCCAGGGGCAATGGGCACAGGAACGGCAAGTGGCGCCGTTACCGGCTGTGGGGGCTTCCAGAAAGGTTTTTTCCGGAGCCATCTGTTTCAGTTTGTAGAAAATACCCTTGTCGGTGGCGACGATAAAGGTGTCGTTGGGAAGATCGCGGGCGGCATTGATAATCTGGGTGGTGGAACCCACCACATCAGCCAGCGCCACTACGCTTTCGGGAGATTCAGGGTGCACCAGCACAGCGGCATCCGGAAACGCCTTCTTGAGATCCTCAACACCCTTGGCCTTGAATTCCTCGTGAACGATACAGGCGCCGTCCCACATCAGCATATCCACACCGGTTTCCCGCTGCACATAGCTGCCCAGGTGCTTGTCGGGCGCCCAGATAATCTTTTTACCCTGATCAGCCAGATGCTGTACCAGTGGTAGCGCAATACTTGAGGTTACCACCCAGTCGGCGCGGGCTTTAACCGCTGCAGAGGTGTTGGCATAGACCACAACTTCGTGATCGGGGTGCTTATCGCAAAAGGCGGCGAATTCGTCTTCAGGACAGCCGATATCCAGGGAACAGGTGGCTTCCAGCGTGGGCATGAGCACGCGTTTTTCCGGACTGAGGATCTTGGCGGTCTCACCCATGAACTTCACACCGGCCACTATCAGCGTGGAGGCAGGATGCTCTTTACCGAAACGGGCCATTTCCAGTGAGTCAGATACGCAACCACCGGTTTCTTCCGCCAGCGCCTGCACATCGGGATGGGTGTAGTAATGGGCGACCAGAACAGCATTCTCACGCTGCAACAACGCTTTGAACTGCTCAAAGTAGTCGCGCTTTTGCTCTTCCGTGTATTGCTTTTCGCTCAGGTGCGAACCATCCAGGTGGTGACGAACGATTTCGCTGACTGTTGTGTTCATTTGCTTTACCAGATGTGGAGCCACTGGGGCCATTCTACACAGCGCCTTAAACCCTGTCTCTACGCTATTCAGACAGACATGGGGGCGAACCCGGTCAATTTCAAGCTGCCCCCTGTGGCGCCCACAGGTTGCTTCCGGCGCCTGGGTGGCTCAGGTCGGGTGGATCAGGCTGCGTACGCCGGAGAAACCACTGTGACCTGCCGGCCACAGCCGGGACCCGGATATAAAAAAAGCTCACTGTTGCCAGTGAGCTTTTTCGGGATAGTGGTGGGCCGTGCTGGATTCGAACCAGCGACCAATTGGTTAAAAGCCAACTGCTCTACCAACTGAGCTAACGGCCCCGAACGGGTGCGTATATTACTGATTTAAAAAATGAGCACAAGCTTTTTTTGTAACTTTATTGTCTTGATTTTTAAATTAATTTTCATTCCAACGAGTTACAACACCGGGGCAACTCCGCACCGGGCCGGACAACCTCTGGGCTACAGCTTGATCAGGAGTTTCCGAGGTACAGGGTCGGGTCAGCCACGCCTGCTGCGAGAAAACCTTCCCGACGCAGCCGACAGCTGTCGCAACGGCCACAGGCCCTGCCTTCGGCATCGGCCTGATAGCAGGAAACCGTTAACGAGTAATCAACCCCCAGCTCAACGCCTTTCCGGATAATGTCCGCTTTCGACAAATCAATCAGGGGCGTATTTATCCGCAGATTATGCTGCTCCACCCCTTTTTTTGTGGCCAGATTGGCGGTTTTCTCAAAGGCGGCAATAAATTCCGGGCGGCAATCAGGGTAACCGGAGTAATCCACGGCATTCACCCCGATAAAGATATCATCCGCATCCAGCACTTCCGCCCAGCCCAGGGCAAGGGACAGGAACACCGTGTTGCGGGCCGGCACATAGGTTACCGGAATCCCCTCAGAAGGCCCTTCTGGCACGTCTATGGAGCCGTCAGTGAGCGCTGAGCCGCCAATGGTGCCCATATCCAGCTTCACCACCTTGAAATCCTGTACGGCAAAGGCCGCCGCCACCCGGGCCGCTGCCACCAGCTCCGCGCTGTGGCGCTGCCCATAATCAAAGCTCATGGCGTACAGTTCGTAGCCCTGGGCACGGGCAATAGCGAGACAGGTGGCCGAATCCAGACCGCCGGACACCAGAACCACTGCTTTGTTTGCGCGGGTTACCATGCTTGCCTCTTCAAATCCGCTGTTTAACGACCGGGTTCATCCGCCCACAGGAGCTTGTGCAACTGCATCTGAAAACGCACATTCAGCCGGTCTTCCAATACCCATTCCGCCAGTTCAGTGGCCGGCTGCTGGCCATGACTGGGGGAAAACAACACATCACCTGCCCGCTCCTGCAACCGGTATTCATCCACTTTAAAGCGGGACCACTCATAGTCACTACGGCTGCAGATCACGAACTTTACCTGGTCCTTGGGCTGTAGCAGAGGAATGTTTTCATACAGGTTGCGATGGCATTCACCGGAATCCGGGGTTTTCAGGTCCAGCACAATACTGACCCGCTCATCCACCGCCTCGATGGGCATGGCACCACTGGTTTCCAGCGACACCTGATAATCGCGGTCGCACAGGGCTGTCAGCAGCTCCAGGCACACCGGCTGAGCCAGGGGCTCGCCACCGGTCACGGTTACGTAAGGTGTTTTCCAGCGGGCCACCTCTTCCAGAATCTGGTCGATTTCGTACAGGGTGCCGCCGGAGAAAGAATAGGTGGTATCACAATACTGGCAGCGCAACGGGCAACCGGTCAGACGCACAAACACGGTGGGCAAACCCACAGTCCGGGCTTCACCCTGGAGTGAATAGAAGATTTCGGTGATTCTGACGCTGGCCAAGCGATGAGGCTCCGATGATACAAATAGAGAGATAAATCCGAAGGGGCGCAATCTTACTAGATTCGCTCCGGGATAGCCAATGGGCAGGCCGGCAGCCTGCCGGGGCGGAAATAGCGGCGTCTAGAGCTCTGTCAGCAACTGCCTGGCCAACTTTGCCGCCTGACGATTGGGGTAATCCGAGATGACCTTTTCCAGTGTTACCCGGGCCTTGGCCTTTTCACCCTGCAGCTTGTACAGCATGCCCAGCTTATAGAGCGCGTCAGGTACTTTCTGGTGATCTTTGTGATCCTTGAGCAGCGTGATCAGGTGCTTCTTGGCCGTTTCATAATCCGGCGGTGAAACCGCCATATAAAGCTCACCCAGCCAATATTGCGAATTCGGCAAATAGTTACTGGCGGGCGCCTTTTCCAACAGCTCTTCCAGCAAACCGATACCTTCTTCGAATTTGCGCTCACGCATAAGGGCAATAGCCTTATTGTAAGTGGCGTGGTCATCGAAGCTGGTATCAGGAGTAGCCGCGGGTGCACTGGTTTCAGGTATGGCCGCAGTTTCTGCAGGCTGAGCTGGTGCCGCATTTCTGAGTTGATTCAGGCGATGATCCAGATCCAGATAACGCTGCCGCTGCTGATCTTTCAGCTGGGAAAGCTCATGGGCCTGCTCTTCCACCAGACCACGCAGCTGGGAAAGCTCTTGCTGCATCTGCTGTAACTGGTTATACAGTTCCCACTGCACATTCGACGGGACCGCCGGCTGGCTGGGACGCGGCACGGGCGCAGCGGATGGTGACGCTGCCTGATTCTGAGCGGGCTGCGAATACTGGCCAGCCTGTGGATAGTCAACACTGGCAGGCGCTGCTTCACGTTGCTCGATAGGAAGGGGGCTGTATTCCGGAGCGGCAACCACTGGGGTTGCCGCTAACATCAGGAGAGGAACAAAAAACTGCTTCATCAATTAGTATTTGATTTCAACGCGACGGTTTTTTGCCCAGGCCGCTTCGTTATGGCCTTCAGCCAGGGGACGCTCTTCGCCATAGCTCACTACCTGCAGCTGAGAACTGGAAGCACCATTGGCAGTCAGGTAATTTGCCACTGCGTTACCACGACGCTCACCCAATGCCAGGTTGTATTCGCGGGTTCCGCGCTCATCGGCATGGCCTTCCAGACGGGCGCTGGCAGAAGGATTGGCAGACAGATAAGCCGCGTGTGCTTTCAATGCGTCGTAAGCGTCAGGACGGATAGTGGATTTATCAAAGTCAAAATACACTGTGGTAGCCTGCATGGCGATGTCTTTCAGAGACTGTTTGGTGGTATCCATGCCAGTGGACATGCCGTCAACAGAGTCGTCACCCGCACCGTAGGTTGCATCGTTTGAAGGGGTACCAACGGAAGAGGTCTGGTCAGCGCCGGAATCCACATCGGTAGAGGTGTCGTCCGGAGTGGTGGAACAGCCGGCAAGAGTTGCAGCGGCCATCAGTGCGATAAGGTGTTTACGGGTAAAAATTGACATTGATTAACTCCTAACTTTAGAACGCATGGCGAATTTATAATAGTTTACGTAAACTTTTTCAAATTTTACGTGACCTTCTTTAAGGATCTTCAAAGAAAACCCCTAAAGAAACGGCGACCAGGCCGGTTCTCTGACGTCTCCACGACTGGAAGGCAATTGAACTTTGACTCTTCCATCCACGGATACGGCAGCCAACACACCACGGTTGCCCTTCTGTGTTGCATAAATAACCATCACCCCGTTGGGCGAGATGCTTGGCGATTCATCCAGATCAGTATCGGTGAGTATGTTAACGGTTCCCCGCACCAAATCCTGCACGGCGATATGATAACGCCCCTGATGCAGGTGAGCCATCACCAAATAACGACCATCAGAAGTTAAAGACCCTCGGGCATTCTCTCTGCCCTCAAAGGTCACCCTGGACACTCTCTTGGAATTCACATCCATTTTATAGATCTGCGGTCTGCCACCGCGGTCCGAGGTAAAGTAAATTGTTGTACCATCCGGCGCCCAGGTGGGTTCCGTATCGATGGAGAAATGGTTGGTTAAACGCTCCATCTTCTGGGTTTTAAAATCCAGTGTGTAAATTTCCGGGTTGCCGTCCTTGGAAAGCACAAATGCAAGTTTGTTGCCATCCGGTGAAAAAGCCGGCGCACTGCTCAGCCCCTTGAAGTCCACAACCTTCTTGTCATCACCGGTAAAGCTGTCGACAACATAAATTGCCGGTTTGCCGGACTTGTAGGCCACATAGGCCAGGTGCCGTCCGTTAGGTGCCCAGGCGGGCGACAGAATCGGTTCAGAAGATTGCACGATCACGTGATCCGCATAGCCGTCTGCATCAGTACGGTGCAATTGATAGCGTTCAGTGCCATTGGCGAACTTTTCTTTGGTAACGTATGCTAGGCGTGTTGAAAAGGCGCCCCGCAACCCGGTGACCTGCTGATAGACCTCATCGCTGATAAAATGCGCCAGCCGGCGCAGTTTGCGACTGGATGCATTACCCTTCCGGATTATCTTCTGCTGATAAACATCAAAAAGTTCAAAATCCACCAGATAGGTGGAACCCTCACCTTGTTTGAGACGGCCAATTAACAGGTATTCAGCACCCAGCACTTTCCAGTCCCGGTAATACACCTGAGATTCGGTAGTGGGCGTACTGAGCATATCCGACGGCGGAATAGGTTTGAACTGGCCACTGCGATGCAGATCCGCAGACACAATCCGCGCGACGTCTTCCGGTGGCAGACCCTTGCCTTCCCAGCCGAATGGCACCACGGCAATGGATACAGCATCATCGCGCCCCTGAGTGATTTCAATCACCAGCTCGGCTCTGGCCAGGCTGGCAGAGAGTATCAGCAGTATCAAAATACCCAGACTGACAGGAGATATTGCTTTTACCTTCATGTGTGTCGTTTTCCTTCCATTACAGTAATGGTCTGGCAATTAATTCAAATTTCATTGGGGTTAAATTTCATTGTGAATGAGCGGAAATTTCGATCAAACACTACCGGATCCGAAGGTACGCTAAAGCGCCCTGCTTTCATCACCGCCGTTACCGCGGAACGGTCAAATGCCGCATTGCCGCTGGATTCGCTCACTTCAACATCCCGCACTTCTCCCCCTGGCAGCAGGTGTATTTTCAGCATTACCACCAGGTTTTCCCGGGCTACCGGCGGCTGTTTCCAGTACTTGCGCATGGTTTGCTTGATCAGGCCGGTATAGGTTTCCACCTCGGAGGCAATACGCTTTGCCTCCGCCGCTTGCTGCTCTGACAGCTCTTTCTGACGCTGGGCTTCTGCCTGTCGACGTTTTTCCTCTTCCTGCCGGCGTTTTTGTTCTTCGCGCTCTTCTTGCTGCAGATCTTTGGATTCTTCCGCCAGCAGATCTTCAAAACTGGGCTGCTTTTCTTTTGGTTCAGGCTTCGGTGGCTCTTTTTTTACTTCCACCTTTTTTTCCGGTTTGGGCTTTTTGGGCTCCGGCTTCAGTTCAGGTTTCGGCTTTTTCGGTTCCGGTTTGGGCTTGGGTTTTGGCTTCGGCTTCGGCTTCGGCTTTGGCTTGGGCGCCGGCTTTACCACTTTTTCCGGTTCCGGCTGGGGGCGTTCAATCACCACCGCTTTCATATGGGGCGGAATCTCCGCTACCTTATCAGGCGTGGCACCGATTTCCCATCCCACCAGCAGGATCAGAATAATCACCACATGAACGGCCAGTGATTTGGCTAAAGAGGGCCAATCAATAAAGCTGGCTCTCATTCAGATCTCCTGCTCCGGCGCGTCCGTTACCAATCCCACATCCGTTACTCCGGCACGCTGCAGCGCCACCATCAACCGCATTACCACGCCATAGGGCACCCGTTCATCCCCTTCCAGCAATACCGGTGTTTCCGGATTCTGCTTTTTGATCTTGCTGACCACATCGGTAATTTCACTGATGGATTTGGGATTTTTGGGCGAATCCCCCAAATTGATAAAATAACTGCCATCATCCTGAACTGAGACAATCACCATTTCATGGTCTTTCGGCAATTTGATCGGTGGCGCGTCTTCGTTGGGCAAATCGATTTTCACTCCCTGGGTCAGCATGGGAGCGGTAATCATGAACACCACCAGCAATACCAGCATCACATCAATGTATGGCACCACATTGATTTCCGACATGGCTTTGCGGCGTGGCCTGGTTTTCGGCTTCGACATGGGCGCTTACCTTACCTCTGCGGTTACCGGTGAAATCGCAACTGGCTGATCAGGCATGCTGCTCAGCTCGTTCTTTTGCGTGGGCCTTGCGATGGAGAATGCCGGAAAATTCATCGGAAAATGCGTCATAAGTGTGCAACAAACGATCAACTACTGCAGAAAAGTGGTTGTAGGCCACCACCGCCGGAACGGCAGCAACAAGGCCCATGGCCGTTGCAATCAAGGCCTCGGCGATACCGGGTGCCACTGCAGCCAGCGTGGCCTGTTGTTGATTGGCCAGCGACAGAAAGGAATGCATGATGCCCCAGACAGTGCCGAACAAACCTATGTAAGGGCTGACTGAACCTATGGTAGCAAGCACAGACAGGCCGGTTTCCAGTTTTTCCTGTTCACGCAACAGCGCCACCCGCATGGCACGTTCGGCGCCCTGCATGACGGAGTCGGCATCGGCGGTTTCGCTTTTACGTAAACGGGCAAATTCCTTGAAACCGGTACGAAAAATATTTTCCTGACCACAGTCGATGTTGGGTTCGTTGTTCACCTGAACGAACAAACGACTCAAATCCACGCCGGACCAGAATCGATCTTCAAATTCGTAGGCCATACGCTCTGCCCGCTTGAGCAGCTTGCGCCGGTTATACATGAGATACCAGGAAAGCACCGACAATAACACCAGGGTAAGCATGACAAGCTGAACCACAAAGGTGGCATTCAACAACAATCCTGTAATCGAGATTTCATTGGTCACGCTGCTGATACTCCTGTTCTGTTGACCCGTTTCAGGGTGCCCCGTCGCAAAAAATAAAACCTTAGGACCGGATTATGCCGGTGAAATTCCCTTGTCAGGCGCCGTTCTGCCACTATTTATAGAAACGACTGCTTTCTGTTTTCGGGTTAATCCGCTGATTTTTTCGCAAATGCTTCGACTAACGCCTGCGGGATCTTCATGGGCCGCATAGTACGCTGATCCACACATCCCACTTTGAGCAAAGCGCTGCACAAGCTGTCACCTTCCCGCTCCACCGTTTGCCGGAAGCACAGGTAAGTGCGCGCCATTTTATCAATGCTTACGGTAACTTGCAGTAAATCATCCATGCGCGCGGGACTGATATAGTCAACTTCTGCGTGTTTTACCACAAAGATGCAGTGTTCTTTGTAAAGGGTTGTAAAATCAAAGCCCAACGCCCGCAACCATTCAGTGCGGGCACGTTCCATAAATTTAAGATAATTGACGTAATAGACGATACCGCCGGCATCCGTGTCTTCAATAAAGACCCGCAGCGGCAATAGGAAATCAGACATAAGGTCCGCTCGACGTGTTTTAGTCTTCCTGATCCGTAAAAAGATCGGCTGTAGGTGCATCCCCCCTGCCGGCACTGCTTTGATCCGTCGGCGTCAGACCAAAGTGCAGATAAGCAAGCCGGGTTGCCACCCTCCCCCGGGGCGTGCGCATGATAAAGCCCTGCTGAATCAGATAGGGTTCCACCACATCTTCCAATGTGCCGGATTCCTCACTGATGGCTGCCGCCAGGCTATCCAGCCCCACAGGACCGCCATCAAACTTTTCAATGATGGTCAGCAGCATGCGCCTGTCCATGGAATCGAATCCTTGCACATCCACCTTGAGCATATCAAGCGCCTGATTGGCGATCTGTTGATTGATGGTGCCGTCACCCTTTACTTCGGCATAATCCCGCACCCGTCGCAGCAGGCGATTGGCAATCCGGGGCGTGCCCCTGGAGCGTCGGGCAATTTCCTTCGCACCTTTTGCGTCCACCGGCACGTCGAGAATTCTGGATGCTCTTTCAACAATATGACTTAGCTCTGCAACAGAATAAAATTCCAGGCGTTGCACTATGCCGAAACGGTCCCGCAACGGCGAGGTCAGCAATCCGGCACGGGTGGTTGCCCCAACCAAGGTAAAAGGCGGTAAATCAATTTTGATAGAACGGGCCGCCGGTCCCTCACCGATCATGATATCCAGCTGATAATCTTCCATTGCCGGATACAGCACTTCTTCAACCATGGGGCTGAGGCGGTGAATCTCGTCAATGAAGAGGACGTCGCCCTCTTCCAGGTTGGTGAGCAGCGCTGCCAGATCACCGGCTTTTTCCAATACCGGGCCCGAAGTGGTTTTAATCGCTACGCCCATTTCGTTGGCAATAATATTGGCCAGGGTGGTTTTGCCCAGCCCGGGCGGGCCGAAAATCAGGGTGTGATCCAGCGCTTCGTCCCGTTTGCGGGCGGCATTGATGAAGATTTCCATCTGTTCCCGCACGGCGGCCTGCCCATGATAATCCGCCAGCATCTTGGGACGGATGGCTCGATCCTGCTGATCTTCAGGGTTGGCACCGGGTGAGATAATTCGATCGGACTCAATCACAATTTATTTGACCGTCTGTTTATTTGACCATGTTTTTCAGAGCGCGTTTGATAACTTCTTCACTGGAAAGACTGGCAATATCTATGGCAGAGATGGCCCGGCTGGCTTCCTGTGGTTTGTATCCCAGTGCAATCAATGCGCTTTCTGCATCCACCACCACCTGATTACTGCCCGGCTGGCTGGACATGACTTTTGGCAGCTCGGTTCCGCCGGCTGCACCAGAAGATTCAAAATCCTTGAGCTTGTCACGCATTTCAATAATCAGGCGTTCTGCTGTTTTCTTGCCGACACCCGGTAACTTTACCAGGCCCTTGGTATCGTTATTTTGCACGCAGCGTACGAATTCAGCCACATCCATACCGGAAAGAATGGCCAGCGCCATTTTCGGCCCGACGCCGTTCACTTTAATCAGGGTTCGAAACAACGAGCGCTCGGTCTGATCATAAAAACCGTAAAGCTGCTGGGCATCTTCCCGCACTATCAGGTGTGTGTGCAACACCACGGTTTTGTTCAGCTCCGGCAGCTGGTAGATAGTATTCATTGAGGCATCGATTTCGTAGCCCACGCCCCCCACATCCACCAGTATCTGCGGTGGATGTTTGGCGATGAGGGTGCCTTTGATTCTTCCGATCATTGTGACAACTCTATTTACAAAACATCATTTACAAAAACATCGATATTTATAAAAACATCAGTAACAGTGACTGAGGTCAGGCACGAATCCGGCCACGACGTACTTTGCGCGCACCGGCCATGCGAATCAGGCTTTTTTCCATATGAGCGTGACACACAGCCACACCCAGGGCATCTGCTGCGTCCTGCTGAGGCGCTTTGTTCAGTTTTAGAAGGTGACAGATCATGGCCTGAATCTGGGCTTTCTGGGCGGCTCCGGTTCCCACCACTGCCTGTTTCACCTGGCGCGCGGAATACTCGTTTACCGGTAACTTCTGATTGGTGCAGGCAACAATGGCTGCTCCCCTGGCCTGCCCGAGTTTTAAAGCAGAATCCGCATTACGGGCCATAAAAACCTGCTCGATACCGGCCACCACCGGGCAATGCAGGCGAATCACTTCATCGATTCCCTGATAGATTATCTCAAGGCGCTCCGACAGGGATTCGGCTCCCTGAGTGCGGATACAACCGCTATCAATATACGCCAGCTGACTCCCCTGGCTATGGATCACGCCGTAACCGGTTACTCGCGAACCGGGATCTATCCCCAGAATAATGGACATTCGCCCCTGCCTGATGCAAACACATAGATATTTATACAGTAGTCTAGCACCTAACCCCGGGAAGAAAAACAGCACGGCTTTCAAAAAGCGCGCGGCTTGCAGAAACACAAAAGCCCCGGCACAGAAACAAAAAAGCCCCTGCGGGGGGGGTACCGACAGGGGCTTTGCAATTCAGTTGCGTCAGATGAAAAGATCAGTCTGACATCTGCTCCATCAGTTCTTCTGTGAAATCTGCATTGGAATATACGTTCTGGACATCATCGAGATCTTCCAGATTGTCGATCAGGCGCAGCACCTTTTCAGCCAATTCCACATCCATTTCCACCTTGGTGGAGGGCGACATGGTCACTTCGGCATTTTCCGGCGTTAAACCGGTTGCCTCCAGCGCAGACTTCACATCGGAAAAATGGTCCGGTGTGGTCACCACATCAATAGCGCCACTGGCATGCGTCACGATATCTTCGGCACCGGCTTCCAGCGCCGCTTCCATCACGTCATCTTCTTCCACATCGCGGCCGAAACTGATTTCACCCTGCTTGCTGAAGAGATACGCCACCGAGCCATCAGTACCCAGGTTACCCCCGGCCTTACTGAACGCATGACGGATTTCCGCCACCGTGCGATTCTTGTTGTCCGTCATGGCTTCAATCAGAATGGCGACGCCACCCGGGCCATAGCCTTCGTAAGTCAGCTCTTCCAGGTTATCGGCATCATCACCACCGGCGCCCCGTTTGACGGCCCGCTCAATGGTGTCTTTCGTCATGTTCTGGGCAAGGGCTTTATCCACCGCAATCCGCAAACGGGGGTTGTCTTCGATCACGCCGCCACCCATGCGGGCAGCGACGGTGATTTCGCGAATCAGTTTGGTAAAGACCTTGCCACGCTTGGCATCCTGCGCCGCTTTTCGGTGTTTAATGTTGGCCCATTTACTGTGTCCAGCCATTGATAACTCCCGTGTCGCGTTGACTCTGATGCATGGCAGCCAGAATTACTGCTGCGGTTCCTCTTTCTTCTCTTCCTGACGCAGCTTGATCCCCACTTCGCGCAGCTGCTTGGGCTCTACCCGCGACGGCGCCTGCGTCATGACACAGGATGCGGTCTGGGTTTTCGGGAAGGCAATCACATCACGAATGGATTGTGCACCGGTCATGAGCATGATCAGACGATCCAGACCGAAGGCCAGGCCACCATGGGGAGGACAGCCGTATTTCAGTGCATCCAGCAGGAAACCGAACTTGTCATTGGCTTCTTCATCGGAAATATTCAATGCCTTGAACACTGCACGCTGCATGTCGGGATTGTGAATACGGATGGAACCACCACCCAGCTCTGTGCCGTTCAGCACCATGTCGTAAGCCCTGGAAAGCGCTTCACCAGGCTTTTCAGTCAGGGTTTCCGGATCACAGGAAGGCATGGTGAACGGATGGTGTAACGGCGTCCAGCCACCGTTGTCGATTTCTTCGAACATGGGGAAATCAACCACCCATAAAGGTGCCCACTCCCCTTCGATCAGATCCAGGTCGTGACCCAGTTTCACACGCAGTGCTCCCAGCGCTTCGTTGACTATCTTGGCTTTGTCGGCACCAAAGAAAACGATATCGCCATTCTGAACACCCAGACGCTCCATCATTTCCATCACCACGTTTTCCATGTGCTTCACGATAGGTGACTGCAGACCGTTAACACCATTTTCCAGTTCGTTCACCTTGATCCAGGCAAGCCCCCTGGCACCATAAATACCGACGAACTTGGTGTAATCATCGATTTCCTTGCGGCTCAGTTTGGCGCCGCCGGGAAGTTTCAACGCGGCAACACGGCCTTTGGGATCACTGGCAGGACCGGAGAATACCTTGAACTCCACCTGTTGCATCAGGTCATCTACATCCACCAGCTCCAGGGGAATCCGCAAATCAGGCTTATCGCTGCCAAAGCGGGACATGGCTTCGGAATACGGCATGCGCGGGAACTCCGGCAACTCCACGCCCATCAGGTCCTTGAACAGGGTGCGGGTCATGTTTTCCGCCAGCGACATCACGTCTTCGTCTTCCACAAAAGACGCCTCGATATCGATCTGGGTAAATTCCGGCTGACGGTCGGCACGCAGGTCTTCGTCACGGAAACATTTGGCGATCTGATAATACTTGTCCAGACCGGACACCATCAGCAGCTGTTTGAACAACTGTGGAGACTGGGGCAATGCAAAGAAAGAACCCTGATGGGTACGGCTCGGCACCAGATAATCCCGTGCACCTTCCGGCGTGGCGCGGGTCAGAATGGGGGTTTCCACATCCACATAGCCCTGGGAATCCAGGAAATTACGGATGGCCGTGGTCACCTTGGAGCGGAAATACAGGCGATTCAGCATTTCAGGGCGACGCAGATCCAAAAAGCGGTAGCGCAGACGCACTTCTTCGCTCACCTGCTGGTGCTCGTCCACCTGAAACGGCGGTGTTTCAGAGGCATTCATAATGACCAGCTCTTTACCCAGCACTTCCACCATACCGGTAGGCATTTCCGGGTTGGCGGTGCCTTCCGGGCGCAGTCGGACGCGACCTTTCACCTGAATCACGTATTCATTACGCACCTTGTCGGCCAGAGCGAAGGCTTCTTCGGTATCCGGATCGTAAACAACCTGTGCGACGCCATTACGATCCCGAAGATCGAGAAAGATTACCCCACCGTGATCCCGGCGGTGATGCACCCATCCGCACAAGGTCACTTCCTGATCCACAAAGTTTTCATTGATTTCGCCACAGTAATGGCTTCGCATAGTCATTTCCTGTTTAACTGCTGTTATCTGTCGTTGTCTGTCTGTTGTCCGGCCCGTGATACATCACTCGTTTACCGGCCGTTCCGGCAGCGCCTGACACTTTCTAACACGTTGAATTTATTCATTATTTCCCACCAACAACTCACCATCCCGGGGCCTGGCAGGACAAAAGGGGCCACATTATAGCGGTTTGCGCCGTAATTATCAGCAGCTGATAGCGCAGGCTTTCTATACTTAGGAGACCAGTGAAATCTGCCACCCATTCCGGTCCGGCAGCCAGCGCTGCCCATCAGGAGGCCATTATGTCCACCACCGAACATCATCAGGATCCCGAACTCATGGAGGATTTCTTTAACGATTTCCGTGAGGCCCACCAGACCAGTGAAAATATTCTGATTGATCTTGAGCATGACCCCGCCAACGGCGATTTGTTAAATGCCTTGTTCAGAAGCATACACACCATTAAAGGCAATCTTGTTTATGTGGGCCTGAAGGATCTTACGCCCCTGATACAGAGCGTTGAAGATTTGCTGGACGGAATCCGTCACCACCAGCTGCAATACGACAGCCTGCTGAGCGACCTGATTCTGATTTCCATGGACAGAACCAAACAGATGGTGGATGCCAGGCTACACGGCGGCGACATGCTTTATGATAACAGCGCCATGGACACCCTGTGTCAGACCATTACCCGGGTGGCGGAATCAAATGCCGAAAACCGAGCCACCCTGATTGCCGATGCGCTGGTGTTACTGGATCCGTCCATCGACTTGCGCGGTGCAGCAGCCCCGCCCCCAACAAAAGCCGCAACCAGGTCGACAACAAAAACCACACCAGGAATTCCCCGAGAGGAAGCAGCCATCCTGGAGTATTTTCATGTGGATCAGGATGACGATCTGAAATTTTTCCGCAGCCTTGCCCGGCCGCTGGAAAGCCGGTCCCTTTACTGGCAGGGGCGAACCACCCGAATGTTACGGCTGGCACTGGCGATGAATGAAAAAGCCGGCAAGCCCATTGAAAATGAACAATTGACTGCGGCGGTTTTTCTGCACGATATCGGTATGGCATTTCTGCCCCTGGAAACCCTGCATAAAACCAGCCCGCTGAATAATGAGGAACGGGAAGAACTGCAGGCGCACCCCAATATTGCCTTTCAATTACTGTCTTCCGGCCGTCGTTGGGACCAGGCCGCCATGGCGGTATTACAACATCATGAAAAAAACGACGGTACCGGATATCCCAATCGGCTGGATTCAGAACGGATCTGTGACGGTGCAAAAATCCTGGCCATTGTGGATGCATTCGAGGCACGCACCCACGAAAGGGCTTATCAGACTCAGTTAAAACGCCCTTTGGTACGTGCGGTACTGGAAATCAACCGTTGCAGCGGTTCTCATTTTGATCCTGAATGGGTGGAAGTTTTCAATGAAACAGTGCGCGAAACCCATCAACAAAGCGCCTGAAACAGCCCATCAATTTAAAAAAGTGCGTTTTTACGCACTTTTTTCGGATTTTTATCGAAAAAAATTTTACAAAGTCACGTTTTATCCTATATATACAGAATAAAAGTGCCTCAAGGTGCTTGCGGCACTCTGAATTTAGATCAATAATTACCGCAAATTTTCAGGGCTCACCGGTTCTGACGAATTTGCAAAACTCACTCGCAAAAACACATCCATCATCAAAAGGAAGCAACTATGCCAGCGAAGAAGAAAGCTGCTAAAAAAGCCGCCGCCAAAAAAGCTGTTAAAAAAACCGCTGTTAAAAAAGCAGCAGTGAGAAAGGCACCAGCGAAAAAGGCTGCTGTTAAAAAAGCCGCTCCTCGCACCACGGCCGTAAAAGAGCCGATGACCAAGTCTCAGATCCTGAACGAGATCGCTGAGGCGACCGAACTGAACCGCAAACAGGTTCAAGCGGTCTTCGACGAGCTTGGCACGTTGATCCATCGCCACATCAAAAAGCGTGCAGCTGACCAGTTCACTGTACCTGGCCTGATGAAAATCACCGTGAAAAGCAAGCCCGCCCAGAAAGCCCGTAAAGGTATCAACCCCTTCACTGGTGAAGAAACCATGTTCAAAGCCAAGCCTGCCAGCCGTCAGGTGAAGATTCGTCCGCTGAAAAAGCTGAAAGATATGGCCGAATCCTGATATACCGGTATAAGGCACCAGAAAAGGGAGGCATCGCCTCCCTTTCTGCTTTCAGGCGTTAAAATTTGCCCTTCCCCTTGGTTTTGCACCGCTTCTCGTCTTAAAATCCCGCCATTGTTAACCGCAAATGTCACCCTCAAATGGCAAGACTCAAGGAACCACTCCATGCGCTGTACTCAATACCTGCTGGCCACACTTCGTGAAGATCCCTCAGATGCCGAAGTTATCAGCCATAAACTGATGCTCAGAGCCGGCCTGATCCGCAAACTGGCATCCGGCCTTTATACCTGGCTGCCCACCGGTCTGCGGGTGTTGCAAAACGTGGAACGGATTATTCGTGAGGAAATGAACCGATCCGGCGCCCAGGAAGTGCTGATGCCGGTGGTACAGCCTGCGGAACTGTGGGACGAATCCGGACGCCTCCACGAATACGGCCCCGAATTGCTGCGGATTCAGGACCGCCACCAGCGGGATTTTGTACTGGGCCCCACCCACGAGGAAGTGATTACCGACCTGGTAAGAAACAATATCCAGAGCTACAAACAGCTGCCGGTAAACTTTTACCAGATCCAGACCAAATTCCGGGATGAAATCCGCCCCCGTTTCGGCGCCATGCGGGCCCGTGAATTCACCATGAAAGATGCCTACTCATTCCACCTGGATGAAGACTCACTGAAAGAGACTTATCAGGTAATGTACGACACCTACAATGCGATCTTTACCCGTCTGGGTCTGGATTTTCGCCCGGTACTGGCGGACACCGGCTCCATCGGCGGCACCGGTTCCCACGAGTTTCATGTGCTGGCCGATTCCGGGGAAGACGATATCGCCTTCAGTGACAGCAGCGACTACGCCGCCAACGTGGAAATGGCCGAAGCCTTTGCCATTGGCGACAGCCGCGGCGCCGCCAGTGAAGACAAAACCGAAGTGGCCACCCCCAACGAAAAAACCATCGAGGAAGTCTGTCAGCTGCTGGGTATCAGCGCTGATAAAACCGTAAAAACCCTGATTGTTCACGGTGTAGCGGACGATGAAGACGCCCATACCCTGGTGGCCATTTGCCTGCGTGGCGACAAAAACCTGAACGACATCAAAGCGGAAAAACACCCGCTGGTTAAAGCACCCCTGACTTTCGCCAGCGAGGAAGAAGTGCAGCAGGCCTGTGGCTGTGCACCGGGTTCCGTTGGCCCCATCGGCTTGTCTGTTCCGGTAATTGCCGATCTGAGTGTGGTGAACCTGTCTGATTTTGTGTGTGGCGCCAATAAAGATGGCTACCACCTGAAAGGTGTTAACTGGGACAGAGACGGTAGTTACACGGATACCGCCGATCTGCGGGACGTGGTGGCCGGTGACCCCAGCCCCTGTGGCAAGGGTAAACTGATCATCAAACGCGGCATTGAAGTGGGTCATATCTTCCAGCTGGGCACCAAATACAGCCAGGCACTGAATGCCGGGGTACTGGATGAGGGCGGTAAATTCCAGGTCATGCCCATGGGTTGTTACGGTATTGGTGTATCCCGGGTGGTAGCCGCTGCCATTGAGCAGAACCACGACGAATACGGGGTTATCTGGCCGGAATCTATCGCGCCTTTCAAGGTGGCCATTGTGCCCATGAACATGCACAAATCCGAGCGGGTGCGTGAAGCCTCTGAAGCCCTGTATGAACAGCTGCAGGAAGCCGGTATTTCCGTGCTCTTTGACGACCGCAAGGAACGCCCCGGGGTGAAGTTTGCCGATATGGAACTGGTTGGTATTCCCCATCGCATTGTGATCGGCGAAAAGAGCATTGATAACGGCGCTTACGAATACAAGAACCGCCGCGAAAACGAAAAAATTGATGTTAAGCCTGATAATGTGCTGGAATTCCTGCAGGAAAGGCTCAACAGCAACTAAAATAAGATCATGAAAACCCGGAACACCCCGATACCTAATCCTGTTAAAAAGGCCGCGGCAATGCTGATTGCCCTGGCCTTTTCTGTGTCGGGGTTGATGGTATCCGGGCCTGCCGCTCTGGCCTCCACTGCCGAGAAGCCGGATGCGGAAATGCGCACATTGCTGAAGCAGACAATCCACGAAGCCGACAGTTTCAAGGACCGCTTTGACGCCGAAGTCTGGCTGGTGGATATGGATGCCCGTTTAAAGCGCTACATAAAAGATCCCCAGGAACGCCTGCATTTTCTGAAGCTGGTGCACCGGGAGGCCAGCCGCGTGGAACTGCAGCCGGAGCTGGTACTATCGGTAATTCATGTGGAAAGTCTGTTTGATCGTTTTGCCCTGTCCCGTGTGGGCGCCCAGGGCATGATGCAGGTGATGCCCTTCTGGAAAAACGAAATCGGAGAGCCGACCGACAACCTGATGGATATGACCACCAACCTGCGCTACGGCTGCACCATTCTCAAGGCCTATCTGAAACGGGAAAAGGGCAACCTGATTCGCGCACTGGCACGTTATAACGGCAGTACCGGTAAAACCTGGTATCCGGAAAGGGTGTTCAATGCGTGGGAAAAATACTGGTTTGTAAAGCACCGCTAGTTTAAGAGGACCGCCAGTTTTCTAGCAGCGAATATCAGTCATCTTTAACGTTGGAATAAAGTGATACCTGATTACGCCCGTGCTCCTTGCAGTAATAGAGTGCACCATCGGCGTTGGCAATCAGCTCTTCGGCATCATCAATACCCGGCACGTAGGCGGCAATGCCCAAGCTGGCAGTGGCGCTTATCTCCCCTTCTTCATAAGGGATAGCTGTGGCTTCTATGGTACTGCGAATTCTCTCCGCTACCACCTTGGCACCCTCTTCATCCGTGTTCACCAGAATCACACCAAATTCCTCACCGCCGTAACGGCCGGGAATATCGTTTTCACGAACGGATTCCCGCACAATCCGGGCAACGGTAGTCAACACCGCATCACCACCCAGATGGCCATAGGTATCGTTAATGGATTTGAAGTGATCCAGATCGAACATGATCAGGCTCAATGGCGAATCATAGCGAGCGGCCCGGCTGAATTCCTCATTCAGACGCGACTGCCAATGGCTGCGGTTGTACAACTGGGTTAACCCATCCACCCGGCTCACCATTTCCAGCTTGTTCATGGCCGCTTTGTGCATGGTCTGGTAAATAGCCACGTCTGTCACATCAAACAGGCAGATGCAAACGGAAGTCACCTCGCCGTTTTCATCTTTCACCGGCATCAGCGTCAGATCCTGACTCATAAATTCCATACCACCGGTTACCGGGCGGTTATGAGCAAACTGAAACAGATAAGGACGTTGCTCCCAAGAGGTAAAAGCAAAGTTTTTCAGCATGAAAACGCTTTTTACCTTGCGCTGCAACCAGCGCTGGGGGAGCTGGGGAAAGGTATCAAAAAGATTTTTACCAACAACCTGGGAAGGATTAATACCGCTGTTGGTGGCCATGAATTTATTCCAGAATTGCACATTCATGCTTTCATCCAGAATAAAGACACCGACATTGATTCGATCGACGATGAATTCTAAAAGTTCTTGTGAGGGCTGAAAATCATCCACTAAAAATCTTCCAGTAAATCATCAAGCGCCTGTTTCATCACTTCAATGGATTCGCCTGGCATCAACAGGAACATGGTGCAGGAAAAGGACCTGTCTTCGAGTGTGTAGGTTATCTCTACCAGCAGAGCATGGCCCCAGCTGAGCTTTTCATGCTCCAGCAGGCTGCCGATGGCAATATGCTGCCCCAGCAAACTGGGGGATGAAAACGCCAGCTCGGTTTCAATCTGTTCACCAATACCGGTAAGGCAGGCGCCATTCAGGATATTGGCAATATCCATCAGGAGTTCACGCTCACCGGCTTCGTCCAGATCGTCATCATAGGCCAGCAGATCCGCCATCTCCTTGAACGAGCTGTCAGTGAATACCACAATGGCTTCGCCGCGGACGCCGGCACCATCGTCCACATGATAAAAACCCTGGCTGACGCCAGACACATGTATGTCGGGCCCACCCACCAGTTGCTCCAACTCACCACCCAGTTCGGTGCGTGAAACGAGTCGTATGCGTGGTACCGACAAATTGACAAAGACTTCAAGAAATCGCGCCAGCGAATCGCCCGCCTGGCCCATGGCCACATTAACGACTTCCTGCAAACAGTCTCTCTGATCTTCTGTAAGTGCGACTGGCTCGTTCATAGTAAACCGTATTTATTGAGAACCTCGGACAGCTTTTTGTTATCCACTGGCTTTTTAATAAAATCCAGAGCGCCCAGGCCCATCACCCGTTCGCGTGCTTCTGGCTGTATATCCGCTGAAATAACAATGATGATCGCCTTCAGTCCTTCCTCTTTGACGCAGTTAAGAACGCCGTAGCCGTCCATTTCCGGCATGGTCAGGTCCAGAAAAACCATTTCCCCTTTGCCGGCCCGGATCGCCTCAATCCCTTCAACACCATTGGTTGCCATCGTGATATCTACATCCCAGCCTTCCGGCAGAGCCCGCTTTACCTGCTTGCGTGCCATGGCTGAGTCATCACAGATTAGTAAAGGAATAGACATGGGTCTCCTTAGCACATCTATTTACAAATATTGCCCATTAACTTCAGTATAGACGCATCTCAGAGATGCTACGGAGAAATTTTCGGCAAGAACGGCTCGTATTCAATGCACTATCGCATGCAGCCAGGCAAGACTTTTACATCTGTAAAACAAACGCTTAGCGCCTAAACCGATTTTCTTCTCTTAGATTCAGCATAGCTCAACACCTCAAAAGAGCCAGAAATAAAAAACGCCAGTTGGGGTAACCCAACTGGCGTTTTCTCTCAACCGCTTCTGTGGTCGGTATCAGCTTTCTACCGGTATTTTACCGATTTTCGCCTGCCAGATTTTGGGGGCCGTGTTATGTACGGACTCACCGTTAGCATCCACGGCCACGGTCACCGGCATGTCCTCAACCTCGAACTCGTGGATCGCCTCCATGCCCAACTCCTCGAAAGCCACTACCCGGGATTTGCGGATGGCCTTGGACACCAGATAAGCCGCGCCACCCACAGCCATCAGATAAACAGCCTTGTGATTCTTAATGGCTTCCAGCGCGATGGGGCCACGCTCTGCCTTGCCGATCATGCCCAGCAGGCCGGTGTTGGCCAGCATGGTTTCGGTAAACTTGTCCATACGGGTGGAGGTGGTGGGGCCGGCGGGGCCAACCACTTCGTCGCGAACCGGATCCACAGGGCCCACGTAATAGATAAATTTGTTTTTGAAATCAACGGGCAGCTTTTCACCCTTGTTGATCATGTCCACCATACGCTTGTGGGCGGCGTCGCGACCGGTGAGCATGGTGCCGGACAGCAGAATGGTATCCCCCGGTTTCCAGCTCATCACTTCTTCCTGGGTGACTTCGTTCAGGTTTACCCGCTTGGAGCCTTCGCCACCTGCCATGGAGATATCCGGGTAATCTTCCAGCTTCGGCGGATTCAGTTCTGCCACACCGGAGCCATCCAGCACAAAGTGAGCGTGGCGGGTAGCGGCGCAGTTGGGAATCATGGCCACGGGCAATGACGCCGCGTGTGTGGGGTAATCCTTGATCTTGATATCCACTACGGTGGTCAGACCGCCCAGGCCCTGGGCACCAATACCCAGTGCATTCACCTTGTCATACAGCTCCAGACGCAGTTCTTCGGCCCGGTTTTGTGGCCCCCGCTCCATTAATTCATGGATATCAACGGGATCCATCAGGCTTTCTTTTGCCATTACCATGGCTTTTTCGGCGGTACCGCCAATACCAATGCCCAGCATACCCGGCGGACACCAGCCGGCACCCATGGTGGGAACGGTTTTCAGCACCCAGTCCACAATACTGTCGCTGGGATTGAGCATGACCATTTTTGATTTGTTCTCGGAACCGCCGCCTTTGGCCGCTACATGAACTTCCACGGTATCACCGGGCACGACCTCGTAATGAATCACCGCCGGGGTGTTGTCCTTGGTGTTTTTACGGGCGCCGGCGGGATCATCCAGAATGGAGGCACGCAGCACATTGTCGGGCAGCAGGTAGGCACGGCGAACCCCTTCGTTCACCATGTCTTCCACACTCATTTTGCTGTCCCACTGGACGTTCATGCCGATTTTCAGGAACACAGTCACAATACCGGTATCCTGACAGATGGGGCGCTTGCCCTCGGCACACATGCGGGAGTTGATCAGGATCTGGGCCATGGCGTCTTTCGCTGCCTGGGATTCTTCCCGCTCATAGGCTTCGGCAATGGCTTTTACGAAATCGGTGGGATGGTAGTAGGAAATGTACTGCAGCGAATCGGCAATACTCTGGATAAAGTCGTCTTCACGAATGACCGCCATGAACGCACTCCTCTCATCTGGGTTCAATGGCGCAGGATTCTACACCAGCCGGGACCTGTTCACCACAACAAGGCTGGGGGCCTGCACACAACCACATAGCCCCCGCACAGCGGCTAATGCCCTGATCCAGCGTGCTTTTTGAAGTGATCCAGCAATGCCCGGGACACCAGCGCCGGCTTTTCCAGCTGAACGAAGTGGCCGGCACCGGAAATCCGCTCAATATGAACACCCGCCGGAAAATCACGCTCTGCCACAGTGGCTTCAAACAGGCGGGTGTTCATACAGCCATCGTTTTCCCCGGTAATCAACAGGGCCGGCATAAGCACCTTCTGTTCCAGCAGTTGTTGGGTGTCCCTGCCCCGCCGGGTCAGCAGTTTGTACATGCACCGGTAGTAACCCAAAGATGCCTTTTTCACGCCGGTTTGCCGGAAGGTCTCCAGCACGGATTCCATAACAGGCTGCGACGCCTGCCAGTCGGGGGACCAGCGCTGCCACAACATACGGATAAACCACCAGTCCGACAGGCTGATCGCCCGATCCGACAGGCCCCGCAACTGAAAAAAGTTCATATACCAGGAATACGCCAGCTGACTGGGGTGGCTGGCCACGCCGGCGGCAAAGCGTTTCAGATAAGGAATGGCAATACTGGTGACCGTATGCAGCCGGTCCGGCGCCAGGCCCGCCGTGGCCCAGGCGGTGACGCCGCCCCAGTCATGGCCCACCAGATGCACCTTGTCTTCCCCCAGCAGATCAATCCAGCGCAGGGTATCTTCTGCCAGGTCGGCGATGTAATAGCGGCCGTCCGGTTGTACGGAAGACGGCTCGTAACCCCGCATTACAGGCAAAACCACCCGGTAACCCGCTCGAATGAGGGGTTCAACCTGATGGCGATAGGTAAGACAATTGTCAGGAAAACCGTGCAGACAGAGCACCACAGGGCCCTGCCCGAATGCCAATGCCGTGGCCCGGCCATGCACCAGGGGCAAATGCAGGATCTGGGGATTCAAGGTTGCGAGGCTGTCAGGTAACTTCATTAGTTCGCGTCTATACTTTTCCGGGTCAAGAACAGGAATAACAGGAATTAATGGCACTGCAAGCTTGTCAGCCGCAAATGCGGCTGCTAATGATTGTAGGACAGTAGCACAAAACTTTGAAAAGCGGTGGAAATTGCGTCTTTTGTGGATAAATTCTCACCAAGAGTGCAAAATATGGGCAAGACACAAGCTGTTTGCAGGACGTTTGAAGGCCTCACACCTTCAGGGTTCATGGAAGACACAAATGATAAGTAGAGTCCGGATTGGAAGATGGCACAAACCATAGAGAAGTTACCCATAGCAGTACCCAAGGTTGAGCGGACGCGGCATGTTCTGATCGATTCCTCCCCGAAACGAATCGCGAAAGAAATCTACGACCTGCCCTACGCGGATGTACCCTGTGCATTAACCCTGGCGCGACAAAAGCTACGAACCATCAATCGCTTTTACCTGAACGGCAGCAAGCGCGAAGCCGCCTGCGAGCCGTTTAATTACGCCTTTTCCAAATTTATCGATTATTACCGCTCCTTTCATCAGGCAGCCCGTTTCAGTCGTCAGCCGGCAGAAGAAGACCTGATGGAAATGTCCCAGTTCACTCAGGAACTGGCTTACAGCTACAAGTTGGCATTCCTCGACTATTACGAAAAGAAAGGCAAACACACGGAAATTGCCCGCAGCCTTTACACGGCCCTGTACTATCTGGGGCAATCGATGCTGCAAAGTTACGAACAAAACCTGTGGCAAAGCCCGCGGCTATGGCAGGAAGTTCATTGCCTGTACCGTATTGCAGAAGAAGCCGGTTACCTGGGCCAGGAAATTCCGTCGGCAGCACCCACGCCCCGCCCGCTCACCATTGAAGGCCTGTACACACAGATCCTGCTAACGGCGTTAGCGGACCCCTACCAGCTGCAACAAGGCAGCCACTGGCTGGTTTATGACTATGCCGGTCGCTGGGCTCACGAAACCTATCTGTTCAAACCGACGGATATTGAAGAGCTTAATTACGGTTTTGCACTGCGCCTGGATGCTTCCAAGCCCCCGTTATCCATTCGCAAACTGCCGGCCCAGATTCACCCCATGCTGCGTTTTCTGATTACCGAAAAACTGGTATTCAAGATCGACGACCAGCTGACCGGGCTGAAATCCGGCCAGCCGGTACGCATAACCGGGTTGCGCGAAGAAGGGTTGAACCGCAACCTCTGGGTTGAAACCCTGCAGCACCTGCGCAAGCACTGGGGCGAAAAACCCCAGCGTACCTCCCGCCGGCAATCAGCAACAGACATTCCTGAACCCTGCACCGTGGTATGGGGACTGATGGAAATTCATAAAATGCTGAACCCGCAGGCTCGCCAGCAGGCAAAAATTCTGAACAAACCCCTGTCCCTGAAAAACCGCATCAGTGCCACCAAAACCAATGAAAGTCACGCCGGTATTGGCCTGACATTCCCGGAAAAAACACTGGAACAATTACAGATTGGCCAGTTGATCGCCTGGGTACGGCAGCGCAACGGCAAAACCATTTTCGAACTGGGCACAGTGCAATGGGTGGCCACCAGTCATCAGAACACCCTGCAGTGCGGTATCAGGAAAATCCCCTATAAAGCCAGAGCGGTGGAGATTTTTGCCGACAAGGATCAGAACACCGATCGGCCGGGATTGCTGTTAGCCCTGCCCTATGATGAATACCAGATCATCGCCCCCAGCCTGTTTCTGAAAATGGGGGATCAGGCCACCGTGCACACCCTGGTGAATGAGCAGTGGCATGACGTGGTGATTGAAGGCCATGCACGCAATACCGATTATGTGAACGTGCTGGATGTTTCCCTGAAAACCCGCTCACCCTTTGGAGGACTCTGAACTCTAGATAGTCCACACAGAGTCCATCACAGATTTGGCCCCGGTCCCAAAGCACTATAAAATAGCGCCAACTCTGATGTAACCGAAGGCTAATGTATGGCGATCAAAATCTATCACAATCCGCGCTGCTCAAAATCCCGCCAAACGCTGCAATTATTGCAGGACAAAGGCATAGAGCCGGAAGTGATTCTGTATCTGGAAAACCCACCCTCAAAATCCGCCCTTAAAAAGCTGCTGAAATCCCTGGATATGAAAGCCCGGGACCTGATGCGCAAAAAAGAAGCGGAATACAAAGACAATAATCTGGCCGACGAAGCGCTTAAGGAAGATGACCTGATTGCCGCCATGATCGAGCACCCCAAGCTGATCGAGCGCCCTATTGTCGTTAATGGCGACAAGGCCGCCCTTGGCCGCCCACCGGAAAACGTGCTGGAAATCGTTTGAACGAATCTTTAGCAGGATAAAAAAGCCATGAGCCGGATTCTGGTACTCTATTACAGCCGCCAGGGCAGCACCGCTGCCATGGCCAAACAGGTGGCAAGAGGCGTGGAAGAAGCCAGCAGTGCGGAAGCCATTCTGCGCACAGTACCGCCGGTTTCCGCCACCTGCGAAGCAACGCAAGCCGATATCCCCGCCGATGGCCCGCCCTATGTGACTCTGGACGATCTGTCCGCATGCGATGGTCTGATTCTGGGATCACCCACCCGATTTGGCAATATGGCCGCACCACTCAAGTATTTTCTGGATCAAACCGGCAGCCAGTGGATGAGCGGTGTGCTGACCGGCAAACCGGCAGCGGCATTCACCTCCACCGGCAGTTTACATGGCGGCCAGGAAACCACACTGCTCACCATGATGATGCCCCTGCTGCATCACGGTATGGTGATTGTGGGCCTGCCCTACAAAAACGCCGAGCTGATGGACACCCACAGCGGCGGAACGCCCTATGGCCCCAGTCACTGGGCTACCCCCGATGGCAGCCGGGCACTGGATGACACCGAAGCCAGACTCTGCCGGGCTCTGGGAAAACGGGTAGCACAAGCCGCAAACTCACTGAAACAAAGCAACTTTGAGTAGTATTCATGTCTGACAATTCCTTCAACGACACCACGGCGCTGAAAAGAAAAGCCAATATCAGTCATCAGCTGACCCTGATCTTTCTGCTGGCCAGCCTGGCGTTGTTTGCTCTCTGGTATCTGCTGATCCAGCCGCCGGTTAAAGCCTCTCCCTGGCTGATTGCCCTGTTTCATATTATTCCGATCGCACTGTTTTTACCGGGCATTATCAAACGCAATCCCCGTACTTATATCTGGCTGTGCTTTTTTATCCTGTTGTATTTTTGCGAAGGCGTTATCAACGCCTTTCTGCTGCCCATGGTTCAAGGCTGGCTGGGGCTGGCGGAAAGCCTGTTAATTACTGCACTTTTTATCGCAGCCATGTATGCTGCCCGTTGGAATAAACAGCTGCAAAAACAATAAAGCAAGGATGTGAATGCTCGACACTTACCAGCAACTGGAAACCCCTGAAAGTATCGACCTGGAGTTAAGGATAGCCGGGCCGGTTGTGCGGGTTCTGGCGTTCGCCATCGACCTGCTGATCAGAACCGTATTTCTGATTGTGGCCAACATGGTACTGGTGTTCGCCGAGAAAGTCGGCATTGCCATTATGCTGATCCTGGCCTTTGTGGTGGAGTGGTTCTACCCGGTGGTTTTTGAAGTGATGCGACAGGGTCAGACACCGGGCAAACGCACCATGGGCATTCTGGTGATTCACGACAATGGCACCCCCATCAGCTGGACCAGCTCGGTTATACGCAACCTGCTGCGCTTTGTGGATTTTCTCCCGATTGGTTATGTGCTGGGCCTGATTACCATGGTATGTAACCGCCATTTCAAACGCATGGGGGATCTCGCCGCCGGCACTATGGTGATCTATCAGCGGGAAAAACCCCGGCAAACCCAGATTCAACCGGCTACCCCTCTCGCCCCCGGCTACGCGCTGACGCTCGATGAACAGCGGGCATTTATCAATTTTGCCGAACGGCAGTCATCGCTCACCACAGACCGCCAGCAGGAAATTGCCAATCACCTGGCCCCCGTGCTGAAGGAAGAAAACCAGGCCGCCGTTGACAAGATCGTCCGCATTGCCAACTGGCTCAAGGGGGCACGATGAAACAGCAGCTGTTTGAAGAAAAATATCAGGCGGGCTGGGTCAAATTCCGTGAACAGTTGCTGGTACTGGAAGGCCATGCGGACAACGCCATCAGCCTGGGGCAGTTCGCACAGCAGTATCGCAAAATCTGTTACGATCTGGCGCTGGCAAAAGAGCGTCATTACAGCCCGCAACTGGTGGACTTTCTGAATGACCTGGCACTACGGGGCCACCAGCAGCTGTACCAAAGTGATAACACCGGCCTGTGGCATCGGTTTCTGAGCTTTGTGTTAACCGGCTTTCCCAGAGCCGTGCGCACCGAATGGAAAATGGTATTGCTGGGATTGGGACTGTTCTATCTGCCGGGCCTGCTGTTTGGCGCACTGATTTATTATTACCCTTCCCTGGCGTTCAGCTTTTTCAGCCCTGAACAGGTCAGCCAGTTTTCCCAGATGTACAACCCGGCCCTGCATGATTCCATGCGGGAAGCCCGCGGCTCATCCGACGACCTGTACATGTTCGGCTTCTATATCAAAAATAACATCACTATCGGTTTTCAAACCTTTGCCGGCGGTATTCTGGTGGGGTTGGGTTCGCTGTTCTTTCTGATTTATAACGGCCTGGCCATTGGTGGCGTGGCAGGTTACCTGACGCATCTGGGGTATATCGACAGTTTTTACTCCTTTGTTATCGGTCATGGCTCTTTCGAATTAACCGCCATCGGCATTGCCGGTGCTGCGGGTATGAAAATGGGGTTTGCCCTGATTATGCCCGGCCCCCTGTCACGGCGGCAGGCATTGCTGCAAAATGCCAAACAGGCAATACCACTGGTGTATGGCGTTATTCTGTTTTTATTAATTGCCGCCTTTATTGAAGCTTTCTGGTCACCCGCGTCCACTATTCCCGACACCGTAAAATACTGGGTGGGTGGCGGCCTCTGGCTGTTCGTTGCTCTGTACCTGTTGTTGGCCGGGCGGGAGCGTACCTCATGAACCTGAGCCAGACCACCGCCAGCATTCGCCCCCGTAATCCTTATGAAGCCATCGACCTGGGTGCCAGTATGGTGCGCAGTTGGTGGAAGGAACTCTGGGCGCTCTGGTTCGCGGTTTCTCTGCCGTTTGTCATCAGCATCTGGTTTGGCATGTATCAGTATCGCGAATGGGCACTGTTGCTGCTCTGGTGGTGCAAGCCCCTGTGGGAAACCGTGCTGCTGCATTTTATTGCGGAAAAACTTTTCCAGAAGAATACTCCGGCACGGGAAGTACTGCGCAAGGCACCCCGGCTGATGCTTCACGATATCGTTCTGAAAATGACATTGCGCCGGATTAGTATCACCCGCTCATTTGATATGCCGGTGAGTGAACTGGAAAGGCTCAGCGGCACTGCGCGAAACAAACGCCTGAACGTATTGCACCGCACCAGCAGCTCAGCGGCAATCTGGCTCACGGTGGTTGGCGCTCATCTGGAATCCCTGATGGGGCTGGCGGTACTGATGCTGATCTGGATGTTTATCCCTGAATATATCGCCATGGAAATGGACGTATGGGATTTCCTGCTCAGCGACGACTACGGTTTTCTCGGTTTCCTGATCGGTTACCTGGTAATGAGCGCCATGGGGCCTTTTTACGTCGCATCCGGTTTCAGCCTCTACATTAATCGCCGTACCATTCTGGAAGGCTGGGACATTGAATTGCGATTCAAACAACTGGCAACCCGACTGAACGAAGCAGCCAGTAAAAGCGCAGCGGTTATGGTAGCCGTTCTGCTTTTGTCTGCCGGTATATTCCAGGCTGCGCCCGCGTACGCCAATTATGTGGAAATCAGCCCGGAAAAAGCTGAACAATACCTTCCCAAAGAAAGCCGCAACGACATTATTGAGGTCATGGAATCCGATGCCTTCAACCGCATCAAGGATGATGAAATTCTGCTGCCGAAAAACCGCGATCTGGAAACGGTCGAGGAAGATCCCGATTCCGAATTTCTTGAGGCCCTGTTCAAGTTTTTCCGTTTTGTTGCCCAGAGTATCGAGATCATTCTCTGGGGTCTGGCCATTGCGCTGGTGGTTTATCTGCTGATCAAGCTGAACCAGTACCGCCTTACCCGGAGCAAGGGGCCACGCACCCGAATTCGGGAAAAAGCACCGGATACCCTGTTCGGCCTGGATATCCGCCGTGAATCCCTGCCGGAGGATATTATCGGCAGTGCCCGCGCCCTGTGGCAACAGCAACAGTACCGCGAGGCCTACAGCATTCTTTACCGGGGAGCACTGGTGTTTATTGCCCACGAAAAACAGGTGCCCCTCCATGAAAGCTTTACCGAAGAAGAATGCGTGCAGAGTTTTCACCAGCAGGACGACGGCCTGCAACCCCTGTTTTTTGCCCAGCTGACCCAGCAATGGCAAATGGTGGCTTACGGGCATCAGGTGCCGGAAGTCAGTATTTTTGAAACCACCTGCGAAGGCTGGCAATTCCATTTTATGGAAAACGATTCCGGAGGCGCTGATGAGCAGTAACGATCAGAACCGCTGGCATAATTACGGCATCGTTATTGCCATTCTCGTTTTGCTGGGCGGCCTGCTGTATCTGATCAGCAACCAGTTTGAACGGGTGAAAACCACCATCAATATGGGTTATACCCTGGAAGCCATTCAAAACCGCTATCTTGCTGCCCAGCATTATCTGGAGCGTCAGTCCATTCCCTCCGCCACTGCTGTGGATATTGCTTCTGCATGGGATCAGCTACAGGACAAAGATGCACTGTTGATACTGAACACCCGACTGATTCCCGAACCCTATCACGAAAAACTCATGGACTGGGTGGCAGACGGTGGCCATTTGATAGTAACCGCACAGAATTACTGGAGCGAGGACTACGCAGAAAGTGGTGACCCCTTCCTGGATCAGCTGGGCGTGGAAATGTACGACGTGATTGAAGAAGAAGTAGAAGCCATCGGCCAGTCGGCCGGTGAAGCCCTGCAGGAAATGATGTCGGAAACCGAAGCGGAAATAAACGAAGCGTTAAATGAAAATGCAGACGACGAAGCCAAAACCACGGAAGCCGCCCAGTGCGATGTGTACGGCTACTCCCGGCTGACGCTTTTGAACTATGCCGAGAGCTACGCCGAAAACCATGCCGACCAGCGACAGCCATTGCAAGTGCAGTTCGGCAGCTTCGCCCATCTTTACGACGCCAGCGGTAACGCCCTGACACCGGATATTTATTACCCCAATCAGCTGCTGCAATACCCGGTGGGCCAGGGCATGATCACCACCCTGACCAGTCATCAAATGTGGTCCAACAGTAATATCGGCTGGTACGATCATGCCTACTTTCTGTGGCTGCTGGTGCAGAACGCCGAAAAAGTCTGGTTTATCTTCGACCGGGATTCTGATTCCCTGTTCAGTCTGATGGGTGAGCATTTACTGGAACCCATGTCTGCCGGTTTACTTCTGCTGGCGCTCTGGCTCTGGTACCGTGCCAAACGTTTCGGCCCGATCCGTCCGGAACCCCAGCTGGCACGCCGCAGCCTGATGGAACACCTGTTGGCCAGCGCCCGGTTCAACTGGCGCCATCAACAGATTCAACCCATGGTGCAAAAGCAGCGGGAAGACATCAAGCAGCTGTTTATCCGTCGCCACGGCAAACATCATCAGGAAGACTTTATAATCACCACGCTGGCAAAAAGCAGCGATCTGACACCCGAACAGGTACGCTGGGCACTGCTGGCCGAGCTGCCGGAACGGGAGCAGGAATTCAGCCAGCTAATACGACTACTGCAACGCTTAAGGAACGCGGTATGAGCGACGATAACTTCTTTGAAGACAATGACAGCCCCATAGAGGCAGCACCTCATCAGGAAAACCCGGTCCACCAGGCAAGTACCACCGTTGATGATATTCGCCAGCAGATTCAGAAGGTCATGGTGGGTCAGCGGGACGTGGTTGAACAGGTACTGGCAGCCCTGTTTTCTTCCGGGCATGTGTTGATTGAAGGGGTACCCGGGCTGGGTAAAACCTTACTGGTAAAAGCCCTGGCCCGCTGTTTCAACGGCCAGTTCCGCCGTATTCAGTTTACGCCGGACCTGATGCCCTCGGATGTGACCGGCCATGCCATGTACGACATGAAGACCGAGCAATTCAAAATTCGTAAAGGGCCCGCCTTTACCAACCTGCTACTGGCGGACGAAATCAACCGTGCGCCTGCCAAAACCCAGGCCGCCCTGCTGGAAGTCATGCAGGAAAAACAGATCACCATCGAAGGCAAACCGTTCAAAGCGCAATTACCTTTTATGGTGCTGGCCACCCAGAACCCCATTGAGCAGGAAGGTACCTACCCCCTGCCGGAAGCGGAACTGGATCGCTTTATGATGAAAGTGCTGATCGATTACCCCAGCCTGTCAGAAGAAGTGATGCTGGCCAAACAGGTTACCACCGGCAAGGCTCACGACAGCCTGAGTGTGGATGATATTGAAGCCGTGGCCAGCGGCGAACAGATTCTTGCCCTGCAAAAACTGACAGCAGAAATCCAGGTGGATGCGGCGGTGTTTGAATACGCAGCCAAAATTGCGCGCAACACGCGGGAATGGCACAGCTTTTCTCTGGGGGCAGGCCCCCGGGCCACCATTGCCCTGATTCGTGTTGGCCGCGCTTATGCGCTGCTGAACGGCCGGGATTTTGTGACCCCCAATGATATCAAGCAGGCCGCTCTGCCGGTGTTGCGTCACCGGGTGGCACTCACCGCTGAAATGGAAATTGAAGGGGTGGGCATTGATACCGCACTGACGCAGATGCTCGATGAAATCGACGCACCGCGGGTTTAAACCATGCGACCCAGCAAAAAACTGCTGATATTGCTATCCGTCTGGAGCCTGGTGGGCCTGGGAGTCGCCCTGAGCCAGTGGCTGCCTGCCACGCGCACCAGTTACCCCCAATGGGTGGAATACTGGTGGATCGGCAGCATCGTGATTGTGCTGCTGGCACTGGTGGATTTGCTGGGATATTTCCGCCAGTCCAGCATTCAGGTTCAACGTGCCGTGAGCGACAGCCTGTCGCTGGGCAGCTGGAGTCAGGTGGGGCTGAACATCACTCACGAATTTCGCCGTCCGACGCCCGTGACCATCGCCGATCACCCACCGGCAGAATGTGCCGTCAGCGAATCCCGCTGGCAAACCATGCTGGTACCGGATCAGGGCACCGGCACCCATTATAAAATCCGCCCCAACGAACGGGGCGATCTGACCTTCAAGGGCGTGGACATACTCTACCCCTCCAGTCTGGGCCTGTGGGAATTCCGGCGCTTCAAACGCATGACCAGCACGGTGAAAGTGTTTCCCAATTACGCTGCCATGAAACAGTTTTCCATGTTCACCCTGTCGCAACGCACTCATCAAATGGGTATTCGTTTACAGCACAAGCGAGGCGAAGGGCTGGAGTTTCATCAACTGCGGGAGTTTCGCCAGGGCGACAGCCTGCGTCAGATCAACTGGAACAGCAGCGCCAAATTCCGCAAACTGATTTCCAAGGATTATCAGGAAGAAACCAATCAGGAAATTGTGTTTCTGCTGGATTGCGGCCGCAAAATGCGCAGCCAGGACGGCGAACTGAGCCACTTTGACCATGCGCTCAATGGCATGCTGCTGATGGCCTATGTGGCGCTGAAACAGGGCGACGCTATCGGCTGTCTCAGCTTCAGCGGCACCCAACGCTGGCTGCCCCCCATAAAAAGCGTGGGCAACATGCCCAAGCTCCTCAACCATGTGTACGATCTGGAAGCCTCAACCCAGGCATCGGACTACCTGACCGCCGCCCAGAATATCCTGACCCGCCAGAAAAAACGCTCTTTGATGGTGCTGATCACCAACCTGCGGGATGAAAATATCGATGATCTGCTCCCCGCCATTCGCCTTTTGCAGAAAAAACATCTGGTGATGGTTGCCAGCCTGGAAGAACCCTTTGTTCAGGATGTCGCCCGGGAAGAAGTGACTGACTTTGACAGTGCGCTGGGTTATCTGGGCTGCATGGATTACCTGGACAGCCGCCACTGGCTGACCCGGCAACTCAACAAACAGGGCGTGATCTCCGCCAACGCCCTGCCCCGTGATCTGGCGGGCACACTGGTGAACAAGTATCTGGAAGTGAAAAAGGAAGGCTTGCTGTAACCCGTGGGCCACTCCTGCCCCATCGACAATTGATTGAAAAACAACCTGATTCGCCGGATTCAACTGAGGACTGGCCCTGTAATAACAACTTGAACTAACTTTCCTGTTGGCAATCACCGGGGCACAGGGGTTATAATCTGCCACGCTCTCGACTTGGCCCGGTTAAGAGCTTATTTTCAAAGAAGTTTTTAAATTCTTTGCAAAACAACACCAGCGTCGGAGTGTAGCTCAGCTTGGTAGAGCACTGTCTTCGGGAGGCAGGGGTCGAAGGTTCAAATCCTTTCACTCCGACCAATTTCCACCCATTCCCGGTTTTTCTGATCCCTCAGGCCTTTCATTTCGGTGCTTCTGCTGGCGTAAAAAACGCCCTTATCATTTCGCAATCATTCCGCAACAAAACCTAACACAATGATTTGATTGTTTTTTATACAACCATAAGCGGATCAACTATACTTTTTAGGATCATCCATTTACCCAGTTAGCCTTGGCCATGCTACGTCTGATTTACCTGACAATCCTATTGCTGCTGCCCGTCGCCAGCCACGGGGTGGAACAGGTATATCTGGAGGAAAACGGCAGCTATCTGACGGATTCCGCGCATCAGTTGACCCTGGAGCAGGTGCTGGCTCTGGATGAATCCCGCTGGGAGCCGGTGCCCAGTGAACTGTCTCTGGGGCTGATCAACGACACCGTATGGGTACGGCTGCCCCTGTCATTACAAACCCGGCAGGCTTTCGACGGGCGGGCCATTCTGTTTCTGACCAACCCCATGCTCAATCAGGTGTCACTCTACCTGGTTGAACAGAACAAGCTGCTGGCGCAAACCCAACTGGGGGACCATACCCCCATTGTCGAAAGAGGCATTCCGGTTTCCGATCTTTACTGGCAATTACCGGAAAACTGGCAACAAGCCAGTCACCTGTATGTGCGCATCCGTTCTGATTCCTTCTTCCAGAGCCATTTCCTGCTGAAAGATGTTGCCACCACACTGCTGGATCACGGACAGCATTACTGGATGCTGGGGCTTTTTTACGGCGCCCTGCTGATCATGCTGTTTTACAACCTGTTCGTGTATTTTCAGATTCGGGACGTTCGCTACCTGTATTACTCCGGGTATGTGCTGACCGCCGGGCTCTTTCATTGTGTGATGGATGGCCTGCCCTACTACCTGCTGTCGGACTATTACCCGTTGTTCGCCGACCGGCTTTCAATTTATTTTCTGGCCTTTACCAACATCTTCGCCATTCTCTTTATCATCAAATTTCTGGAATTGCGGGATAAGCGCCTGTTGCGCGCCTCTTACACCCTGATTGTTATGTTCATTGTTTCCATGGGCATTGAAATCATCAACCACTGCCATCTGTCTACCCTGTTTTCCATGTTTATGACCATCGTCAGCGGGCTTTCCATATGTTACCTGACGTTGAAATCCTGGCTGCAGGGTAACGAACAGGCCCGCTATCTGGTAATGGCGTGGGTGGTGTTGATTGCCTCCATTCCCATTTATGCCATGGCCTTGTACGGGGTGCTGCCCCACAACACCTTTACCCTGAATTCAGTGCGGGTGGGTGTGGTGCTGGAACTGGCATTGATTTCATTTTCCCTGGCTCACCGGATTAATCTGCTGCGCAAGGAACGCATGATGCTGCAAAGCCGCCTGAACAAGGAACTGGGGCAACTGGTGCAGGAACGCACCCGGGAACTGGAAGACGCCAACAGCAAGCTGCAATCACTGAGCGAAACCGACAGCCTGACCCAACTGAAAAATCGCGCTTACTTTAACAAAGCCATTGCTGATGAAGCGGCCCGGGCCAAGCGCCACAATGCCAGCCTGGCGCTGCTGCTGGCTGACCTGGATCACTTCAAGCGGATTAACGATAGCGTGGGTCACAATGCAGGCGATTACTGCCTGAAGCAATTTGCCCGCATTCTGAACGAACAACTTTCACGAACCACCGACGTGGCCTGTCGCTATGGCGGTGAAGAATTTGTTGCGGTATTGCCGGATACCGATCTGGAAGGCGCCATCACAGTGGCAGAAAAAATCCGCCACACAGTGGCAGCCACCCGTTTTATTTTTGAAGGCACCACCATCAAACTCACCGTCAGCATCGGAGTTTTTACCGATACGCCCCATGCCGACTGGAACAGTGACGACTGGATTGGTAAAGCGGATAAAGCCCTGTATTTTGCTAAAGGCAAACGTAACTGCGTGGGATTTATTAATGAGCAAGGTCAGCCGGCATTCGCCGATAACGACGCCGGCTGACGCCTTTGTCAGTCTTTGAGCATATAGGCAGCCGCATCCATCAGGCGGCTGGCGTAACCGTATTCATTGTCATACCAGATATGTAATTTGGCCGTTCTACCATTCACAACCCGGGTCGTCAGGCCGTGAACAATGGCTGAGTGGCTGTCGCCGAGAATATCCGTGGACACGATTTCTTCGTCACTGTAATCCAGAATGCCTTTCATGCTTGTTTGGGCGGCCTTGCGGAAAGCCTCGTTAATGTCCTCCGCCGTGGCATCCTTTTCCAGTGTCACCGAAATATCTGTGACGGCACCGTCGGGAACAGGAACACGCAGTGCTGTGGCTGCCAGCTTGCCGGCCAGTTCCGGCAATACCTGAACTGTGGCTTTGTCAGCACCGGTGCCCGTGGGAATAATATTAAAGGCCCCCGCCCTGCCGCGGATCTTTTTCTTGTTGGGTTTATCCACCAGCGACTGGGAGATGGTGTAGGCATGCACAGTGGTAATCAGGGCATGCTCTACGCCAAAGTTATCCAGCAGCACTTTTAACGGCGGCGCCAGTGAATTGGTGGTACAGGAGGCGTTGGAAACGATGTGGTGAACATCGGCATCGTAATCCTGTTCGTTCACCCCCATCACAATGGTCAGATCGGCATCCGTGGCCGGCGCACTGATCAACACCTTGTCTGCCCCTGCCTGCAAGTGCAGAGAGGCGCCCTCTTTTTTGGTGAAAGCACCGGTGCATTCCAGCACCAGATCCACCCCCAGATCTTTCCAGGGCAATTTTGCCGGATCCTTTTCACTGAATAATTTTATCTGCATGGAACCAATACTGAGCAGGTCACCGTCAAGGTTAATCTCGTGCCGGCAGCGCCCATGAACAGAATCAAACTTCATCAGGTAGGCCAGCTGATCGAATTCCGCCAGGTCATTGGCGGCCACAATCTGAAACGGCGGTTGTGGCTGTTCCAGACAGGCGCGGATCAACAGGCGGCCGATACGGCCCAGTCCATTAATGGCAACTCGCTTCATATCTCTCATCCAGTGTTTACAGGTTAAAAATCAGGTACGGTTGAACTGTTCAGTAAACTGATAGCCGTTGGCATTGTTGATCACCAGATCCTGCAACAGTCCCAGCAGCACAGCCAGGGCCTGCTCAATAGGCGAATTATGGGCTTCCAATTGTTGCAGAATTTCTTCATCCGCATCATGGAAGGTCAGAGCCGGGCGCCGTACCGGCAGATCGCCCCGAATCATGGCGTGCTTGAGCCGGTATAATTCATTAAAGGAATCTGCCCGGGCGGATGGGTTGCCCAGAATCGCAACGATTCTGTCGCGCACCATGGAAGGCTGCTCCGTTTCCTCGGCGCCTACTAATACTTCCAGCATATGGGCTACCAACAACGCATCACGGGCTTCAAACATATGTCGCTGCTGGGACAGTTCCAGCAACCCGAACAGCACCTTGTTGGTGGCACGCAGGGCGGTATCCGTTTCACTGGTGCCCTGTTTTTCAAGCCAGTGCCACACATCAGCAAACTTGAGGGGTTTCAACGCTGGCCAGTCAGCGTCGAATGCACTCAGCCAGCCATTGGTAAACATGGCGGAATCGTATTCCGGGGCATCAAAGAGTTCCGCATCACTGCCTTCAAACCAGGTTTCCAGAAACTGGCAGGAGCCCGGTAATGCAATATTCATGGCCAGCATGATCTGGTGCATCAGAACGTTCACGGCGTGATACAGCGTATATTTTTCCAGATTCTCCAGATCGGCAGTAATATCAATACTGAGATAAGCCCCCATGGGTAAATCTTCGTCGATTGCAGATTGCAGGTAGCTGACGAAGCCACCCTCTTTGGCGGCCGCTTTTTTCAATAAAGCGACAATCTCGCTGGCATCCACGCTGACACTGAATCTGTCCAGTTCAACCCGGTAAGGATCCTCCACCTGGAACGGCAGATCCTTGAGATGCTTGTCCAGCCCTTCCCAGGCAGACACGATCCAGGCCGACTCGTTGGCCCCGGCATTGGGGATCACATCATCAATAATCAGCTTGATGGATTCTGTTTTTGCCATGCTTTTTTGCTCCGGTTAAAGCGTCTGAAAAAGTGCAGCTGCCGTTACAAAGGCAGCTTGTGAATAGTACGTTGCGTATTGTCGGCCGTTTTCAACAATTCGTCACGGCTCAGCAGGCGTTCCTTGGCGCCTTTGTGTTGCAGCACGGATTCGGCATTGGTCATGGCCAGATGCAACGACTCGCGCAGATCCCTGTTCAGCATGCGGGCAGCGGTGAAACTGGCAGCAAAGGCATCACCGGCGCCGGTGGATTCCTGCACGTCAAGATCGGGACTGGGTTCCCCGTGCAGCAGGGTTTCGCCATCATAGACATAGGCCCCTTTGCGACCATCGGTGATCAGCGTCAGTGCCGGCGGCAGTTCACCCATTTTCTGCATCAGGGATTCGATAGCGTGATTTTCCTCCGGAGGCAGGCCGAGAAACTTGGTGGCCTCCTCTTTGTTCATAATCAGAATATCCACCCGGTCGATCAGTGCCTGCAGTTTTTCATAGCCCATTTCTGCCTGATAGTTGGACGGGTTAAACGCCAGTTTGCATTCCTGCTTGCCCAGCAGCTTGATAACCGTATCAAGGCTCTGTTCCAGCATACTGGACAGATACACCCACCGGGTTTCAAAAGGTTTGATTTCTTCCAGGCGCAGCAAATTGTTGGCGCCCTTGTAGGCCAGAATACTGCGGTCCTGTTTGATACTGTTCAGAATCATGGAAAGCCCGGTCTGGCCTTCTCTGGGGCCGATAAATTCCACCCCGGACTCTTTCAGGCGTTCCACCACCAGTTCACCATTGGAATCGTCACCAATCTTGCCCAGGTAACCGGTTTTAAAACCCAGCCGGGAAAACGCCACCGCGGTATTGGTGCCTCCGCCGCCGGTGGTAATGTTCAGCTCCTTGATCAGCAACTTGCTGCCCAGGGGGAACGCAATCAGCTCTTCCGTGGTGGTGCGGGTTTGAATTTTTATCAGTTCCGAATCGGTATCAGCAAAGTAATCTACCGTCGCGCTGCCAATAGTGACAACATCAAAACTCATCATGGGTTCCTTGTGATCTCGGCCAATTGCATCATTCGCATAATCATCATAGGCTAAATGCAGGCATGGTTAAATACACTGACACGTATCAAGCTCCCGGGAGGCTGGCAGCCACCACCGGATGCAGTGAAGCTGATGCCTGTCAATATTACTGTGATAATTGTCTGGAATAATGACAGCACCTGAATTTATGAAGCGGTCATGGATCCGGAACAACCATAAAGGCCACAACCGGTATAAAACAGCCGGAATAAAGAGGGGCAAACATGATTATCGGTGATATCGGTGGAACCAAAACCCAGCTGGCCCATGTGGAAGCCTCGGTGGGCGGCACTCAGGGCGTGCCCTCTCTGCAACGCCTGACACGCTACCGCAACGATGAGCATGACTGCTTTGAGGCGATCCTTTCCGGCTTTTTGATGGAACACGACCTGGAGCGCCCCGATATGCTGGTGCTGGCGGTGGCAGGCCCTATCCACAATAACCGCTGCCACCTGACCAATCTGCCCTGGGATATCAATCCCGAAGCCCTCACCAGGGAATTCTCCATACCGGAAATCTATCTGCTCAATGACCTGGCCGCCACGGCCTACAGCATTCCCTATCTGCCTGCCAGCGACTTTGCCTGGCTGCAGGGGAGCGACGTGGATGTTACCGAACCTCAGAGCGTGATCAGCGCCGGCACCGGCCTGGGGGAAGCCACCCTGGTGTATGCCGCCGATCAGGGTCGCTATGTGGTGGTACCCGGCGAAGGCGGCCATAAAAACTTTGCCCCCGGTAACGACGAGGAAATGGACCTGCTGGCGTACCATTTGCGACAGATGCAGGAGCAACAAGGCGGGCCGGTGAGCGTGGAAATGCTGATGTGCGGCAACGGCCTGCAACGGATTTATGAATTCCTGAAGCAAACACCGGAATGGCAGGATCAGTTACCGGAACTGGAAGACGCCGACACCAGCAAAAACCCCAACCAGTTAATTACCCAGCTGGCCTTCGATTTGCCCGGCAGTATTTACGAGCACACAGTGGCCCTGTTTTCCCGCCTGCTGATGGGCGAGGCCGGCAATCTGGCCCTGCAAACCTATTGCAATGGTGGTGTGGTGATCGCCGGCGGCATTCCCCCGGTGATCAAACCCTTTCTGGAGCAGGAAACCAGCCTGGCGGCCTTTCACAACAAGAGCCAGTTCAGCCAGTGGCTGAAAAGCATTCCGGTACGAATCTGTCTTAACACCCACGCACCCTTGTACGGTGCCTGGGCTTTCGGTCAACAGAAACTAGCCATTATTCGCTGAAGACAAACACCATGCCCGGTAACTTCACACCCGACATACTTAAAGCCGCCATCGGCAGTTCGCTGCCTTACCAGCCCTGGCCGGAGCCCGGCGCGATTCCCGCGGCACTGAAGGATCTTGAACAAGATTGCTTTTCCGGAAAACTCCAGAGGCATGAGCTGCTCCAGTTTCTGGTTCACCTGCAGCAGCAGTTTGGCTGGATACACCCCGCCGCCATCGACTGGTGTGCGGACACGCTCTCGGAACAGAATCAACGGTTAAGCACCACCGAAATCCGCGGCATTATCGACTTTTACAGTTTTCTTGAGCGGGTAGCCTGCCCCGGATTTCATTTATATCTGAGTACCAACGTTACGGATTATTTCTGTGGCCAACAGCAGAACCTGGATTTTTTTCGCAGCCTGCAACAACAGTATCCGGATCGTTTCAGGGTAACCGCCACATCCTGCACCGGCCTGTGTGATCAGGGGCCCGGTGCCTTGCTGAATGGCCATCCTGTACCGCTCATGAACAGCTATTGGCAGCAAACCATTAAAGATCTGGTAACAGGCAAACTCAGTCCGGAAGATTTCCGGAAACAACTGCCGCCATTGCAACACAATATTCACCGGGAAGACCAGTTGCTACAAGCCAACCTGCAACCCGGCGACGCACTCAAAACCGCCCTGCAACGCACACCGGACGATCTGATAGATGAAGTTCAGCGCTCCCAGTTGCGTGGCCGTGGCGGTGCCGGTTTTTCCACTGCCTTCAAATGGCAAAGTTGCCGCAACACACCCGGCGACACCAGAGTGGTTATCTGCAACGCCGATGAAGGGGAACCGGGAACTTTTAAGGACCGGGTGCTGCTCAGCCGGCATCTGGATCAGGTCATTGAAGGCATGACCATTGCCGCCTACGCCATTGGTGCTAATCGTGGTTACATCTATTTGCGCCATGAGTACCAGTTTCTGCTGCCCCAACTGATTGCCGCTATTCAGAACCGCTACCAGCAACAGTTACTGGGCCAGGCGGTGCTCGGTAGCCATAGGTTTGATTTTGATTTGCAGATTCACCTGGGCGCCGGCGCCTATATCTGCGGGGAAGAAAGCGCCCTGATCGAATCCATGGAGGGCAAACGGGGTATCCCCAGGATTCGCCCGCCCTACCCGGCACAGCAGGGGTATCTGGACTTCCCCACCGTGGTGAATAACGTGGAAACTTTCTGCTGTGTCACTCACATCGCACTGCACGGCGGCGATGCCTTTGCCCGCAAAGGCCACCAGGGTTCCACCGGCACCAAAGTGCACAGTATTTCCGGTGACTGTAAAAACCCCGGCATTTACGAACTGCCCTTTGATGCCACCATTGCCGATGCCCTGCAACTGGCGGGTGCCGAACACACCCAGGCGGTGCAGGTGGGCGGACCTTCCGGCAAGCTGATTTTTCCTCACCAGTTTGACCGGGCCCTGAATTTCAGCGAGGTATCCAGCGGCGGCTCCTTTATGGTGTTCAATGAATCCCGGGATCTGTTTGACATCGTAAAAAACTTCACCGATTTCTTTCACCATGAAAGCTGCGGATTCTGCACACCCTGTCGGGTAGGCTGCGGCATTCTCAGTGAAAAGCTGGACAAGTTTGCTCATGCCCATGCGGATGATGACGACATTCAGCATTTAAAGGAAATGATGGAGTTAATGGACGTTGCCAGCCACTGTGGCCTGGGGCAAACAGCCGCACACCCGGTGCGCTTTCTGCTACAGGAAAAGCCGGACTTTTTCAGCGCCCGCAAATCCCGGAATACCACCCTGAAAATTGACCTGAATGAACACACCAGCGCCGCGCAGGCTTTAACAGGAGTCAGTGATGACGGATGCTAACCAGCCCTGCTTTACCCTGGATGGCCAGACAATTCCCTTTGAACCGGGTGACAGTATTATCAGTGCGGCGACACGGGCCGGAGTGTATATTCCCCACCTGTGCCACCACGAAGGCCTGTCGCCCCATGGCAGCTGCCGCGTTTGCATTGTTAAAGTGAATGGCCGGGTGCGCGCCTCCTGCATTACCCCGGCCGAAAAAGATCTGGTGGTGGAAAACCAGGGCGATGAACTGCTGACATTTCGCAAACGGCTTATTCAGATGCTGTTTGTGGACGGCAACCATTTTTGCCCCAGTTGCGAGGTGAGCGGCCAGTGCCAGTTGCAGGCCATGGCTTACGAATTCGGCATGCTGGATACCCACTACGATCACTTTTACCCTGCCAGAGAAATCGACTGCAGCCATCCGGATATCGTGATGGATCGTGACCGCTGTATTAACTGCGAGCTGTGTGTCAGAGCCAGTCGTGAACAGGATGGCAAAAACGTGTTCTCCATGGGCGGGCGCGGTCAACATGCCCAACTGCAGGCAAACAGTACCACCGGATTACTGGGGGACACGGATGTCGGCATCGCCGATCATTCCCAGCATGTTTGCCCGGTGGGAGCCCTGATTCCAAAAACCGGTCATTACCGGCATATCGCCGGTGAACGGGTTTATGACCAGCAACCGATTCATGTGGTGGGCAATGTACGGCCCGATATGGGCGAGGATAAGCCATGAACACCAGCAGTGAATTGCAGAAAGGAAAACAGCAAGACGAGAAAATAAAAGTCGCCACCTGCTCTCTTGCCGGATGCTTTGGCTGCCATATGTCGTTTCTGGATATCGATGAGCGCATTGTGGATCTGATAGACCATGTTCGTTTTGACCGCTCACCGTTAACTGATATCAAAACCGTGGGCCATTGCGCGGTGGGGTTGGTGGAAGGCGGCCTGTGCAACGAGGAAAACGTACACGTATTAAAAGCGTTCCGCGAAAACTGCGACATCCTGGTTTCTGTTGGCGCCTGCGCCATTAACGGTGGCGTGCCCGCCATGCGCAATCACATCCCGCTGGAAGAATGCCTGCGTACCTCGTACGTGGATGGCCTGGGCGTGGTCAATCCGCAAATACCGGTGGACGAGGATATTCCCCCCTTGCTGAATCAGGTGCTGCCCATTCATGAAGCCGTGCATGTGGATTATTTTCTTCCCGGCTGCCCGCCGCCGGCTGATGCGTTCTGGGAAATTCTGACCGCACTGATAGAACAACGGGAACCCCAACTGGACTACGCACTGAGGCGTTTCGACTGAACATGAAAAAAGTTGTTATTGAACCGGTAAGCCGCGTTGAAGGCCACGGCAAAGTAACCCTTAAAGTGGACGACGCCGGCAAAGTACAGGAAGCCCGCCTGCACATTGTGGAGTTTCGCGGCTTTGAACGTTTTATTGAAGGGCGCCCCTACTGGGAACTGCCGCTGGTGGTGCAACGATTATGTGGCATCTGCCCCGTTAGTCACCACCTGGCGGCAGGCAAGGCCATTGATCAGATTGCCGGGGTAAAACAACTCAGCCCCACCGCAGAAAAACTGCGACGCCTGTTGCACTGGGGGCAAACCCTGCAATCCCACGCCCTGCATTTTTTTCATCTGGCATCGCCGGATCTGTTATTCGGTTTTACCAGTGATGTGGCCCGGCGCAACATTGTGGCAGTGATCGAAGCCTACCCCGACCTGGCACTGCAGGGTGTAAAACTGCGCAAGTACGGGCAGGATGTAATCAAGGCCATTTCCGGAAAAAAAATTCATGGTATTGCCGCCATACCCGGCGGCATGAACCGCAGCCTGACAGCGGATGAAATAAAACAACTGAAGCAACCCTTGCCGGATATTATTCGCTGGGCCCAGGGTGCCGTTGATGCCGCACGCAAACTGTATGAACAGGACATTGAACTGCACAGCAACTTCGCCACCCTGAACACGCCCTACCTGTCACTGGTGAATGGCAGCGGCGACTGGGAAATCTACGACGGCGCCATTCGGGTCAAGGAAAACGACGGTAGCCTTTTTACCGATCAATACCCCTGCGATGACTATTTCAAACTGATCAATGAAGAAGTCAAAAGCTGGTCCTACATGAAGTTTCCCTTTCTGGTGGACAAGGGCACCGAACTGGGCTGGTATCGGGTTGGTCCGCTGGCGCGGGTCAATAACTGCGATCGCTTTTCCACACCGCTGGCAGAACAGCATCGGCAAACCTTCATTGCGCAAACAACGCAAGGCGTTTGCCACGCCACCCTCGCCTATCACTGGGCACGCATGATAGAACTGCTCCATTGCGCAGAAGCGATCGCTGCCATTCTGAACGATCCTGACCTGACCAGCCAGGATCTGGTGCGCAAAGGTGAGCGCCAAAGTACAGGCATTGGCGTGATCGAAGCCCCCAGAGGCACCCTGTTTCACCATTATGAAGTGAATGAGAACGATCAGGTAACCATGGCCAACCTGATTGTATCCACTACCAGTAACAACCGCGCCATGAACGAATCCATTCGCAAAGTGGCGGACGATCATTTATCGGGTAACGAACTGACACCGGAATTGTTAAACATGGTGGAAGTGGCGATTCGGGCCTACGACCCCTGCCTGTCCTGTGCGACTCACGCGGTGGGTAAAATGCCGTTATTGATGGAACTGGTGGATTCCCGTGGCACGCCGGTGGACCAGCTGGTGCGTAGCCACTCCGGTGACATTACCCGTGCATAAAGCGGAAAAGATCCGGCTGCTTTGTTACGGCATTGGAAATATCGACCGGGGCGACGATGGGCAGGCACCACAGCTGGCGGACTGGCTGGAACAACAAGTGAACCAGGGGCGCTTTCCCCGCTACCAGATTCAGCTGGAACAACCCTTTCAGCTGCAGCCGGAAAATATCTATGATTTTGCCCGGCAGGATCTGGTGTTGTTTCTCGATGCGGATGTACGCCTTGAAAAAGGTATCAGCCTGCGGCCACTGGCTCCGCAGAAATCTGCTTCAGCCTTTATTACCCATGCCTTATCACCGGAGCATTTGCTGAGTTTGCCCGATCAGTTAACGGGCCAGCCACCCCCACCGGCCTATCTTTTATCGTTAAGCGCACAGAGTATGGCATTGGGGGAATCACTGAGTGACCAGGCAAAAAGCAATATCCACCAGGCCCGGCAGTTGTTACAGCATTTACTGGAAATGACCCCGGATGAATGGCAGAAACGCTGCGACCAATCGTTGTCAGCGGTTTTTTAGCCCCATGCGCTCCAGCACTTTTTTGCGGTAAACCCCGGGCGACAACCCTTCCCATCGCTTGAACGCATGATAGAAATTGGAGGTGTCCGAAAACCCCAGCCGTTCCGACAAATCATCAATATCCACGTTGGGATCGGCCAGCTCACGAATGGCACGGTTATGGCGACAGTGATCCCGCAATTCTGCAAAGGAGCTGTCTTCCTGTTTTAAACGGCGTTGCAGTGTACGGGGTGTCATATTGAAATGGCTGGCCACATCGTCCAGGCCGGTGGGGCCCTTACCCAGATTGCGATTAATAAAAGTTACCACTTTGGCACTCAGGCTCTGGCCTTGCTCCATACTCCGGAGCTTGTCTTCCGCCAGAGTTAATACCCGCTGGTGATATTCCGGGTAAGAGGTCAGCAAGGGTTCATCCAGCTGGTGGCTGGGAAACACCAGTTCATTGCGGGCATTACCAAAGGTAACCGGCACATTAAAAATACGTTCATACTCGGAACGGTATTCCGGTTCCGGGTGAGCGAAATGCACCTCTTCAATACTGATACGGTCACCGGTCAGTGCTTTGCCCAGCGTCAGAATGGTAGCCGCCACAGAATCATGGTGTACGTTCAGGTATTTGAATACCACGGACGTATCCATTTCAAACCATAACAGCGCTTTTTGCCCTTTAACTTCCAGACCGAAATCAGTAAAAGGCGCCACCAGATCCTTGAAGCGAAAGAGTTCGTCCAGGGCTTCCTGCAGGTTCTTGCTGGTGGCAATCAGCTGGCCCACCAGATCCAGACTGTGGTACTGCATGGATTCGCCCAGATGCAGGCCAAAGGCCGGGTCCTGAGTGGAGGAAAAGGCGGCATCAAACAATGCCAGGATTTCGTCATAGGTAAGGTACGTGCCGGTATCGCCAATCACTGATGGGTCGATATTCGCCTTGGCGAAGATGCCTTCCACGTTGATTTTATTTTTTATAGCAAGATCCAGAAAACTCGGGATCAGGGTGGCGGGCACCAACCGTTGATTCATAGGGCAACGTTCTCATGTTTACTTCATTCATTGCATAGCAATGAGACAGATGGCGAATATACTCAATGTTTATCAGGAAGCCACATAAGTTTCAAGTCATTCGCTCATCACCACATCAATCGCATCGGTGAACTTCTCAAACGTCAATGGTTTGGCAATGTGCAATGCCATACCCGCTTCGTGCGCCCTCTGCCGGTGTACATCCGTGGCATGGGCACTTAACGCGATAATGGGAGTCTGGACTTTCTGATGTTGCTTTTGCCACTGATGTATCTTCAGCGCGGCTGTGTAGCCATCCATAATGGGCATCTCACAATCCATCAGTATCAGATCGTATTCCGCTTCGCCTTCGGTAATATGCTGTACCGCTTCCAGGCCATTGTTCACTGTGACCGGATTCAGGCCCAGCTTATCGAGGAATCCATGGATGACCTTGAGATTGATTTCATTGTCTTCCACCACCAGTATGCGCAGGTCCACACTGAGCTGATGTTCGTTGGCAGCAATTGCCTGCGGCATGCTGCCATCGCCGCCCGCTGCATGGTGCAACACTTCATCAGGCGCAGGTTCAATGCCTGCTGGCTGGGGTAAATCATCGCTGATGACCGTGTCTGAATCATGCGCCTCCCGCATGCGGGCAAACCGTTCCGGAACAGAACGGTTGGAATACTCAATGGGCACTTCAATATCACTCTGCACCGGCGCAATCAGGTTGTAGATTTCCTCATGATCCAGATATTCATAATCGTCTCGAATAGACACCGGCAAGGTAAACCAGAAACTGGAGCCACGGCCCGGCTCACTGTCCAGCGCGATTTCACCCCCCATCAGCTCAATCAACTGCCGGCAGATTGCCAGGCCCAGCCCGGTACTGGGAGCATCGGAATTGATGGGCTGATGCAGCTGGGTGTAGTCCCGGAACAACAGATCAATGTCACTCTGATCAATCCCGACACCGGTATCCTCAACGGTAATTTTCAGCACAATCTGCTGATCCAGAATCTGATCCGTTAAACCAATACGGATTTTGATATAACCCACTTCGGTATACTTGAGCGCATTGGAAATCAGGTTCAGCAACACCTGGCGCACCCGGCCGCCATCGCCCTCCACCACCACCGGTGTCCCTATTTCAAAAATACAGACCAGTTTCAGGCCCTTTTTGCGGGCTGCCATTTCATAAATGGCGGCACAGTCCTGCACCAGCTCCCGCAGGTTAAAAGAACCAATATTCAGGGTCATCTTGCCCGCTTCAATCTTGGAGAAATCCAGAAAATCACTGGTGACTTCCAGGAGCGCCTGACTGCCATTGCGAATGGCTTTTACATAACGTTGCTGTTCCGGGTTTAACGGTGTTTTGCCCAGCAATTCCGCCAGCCCCAGGATACCGCTCATGGGGCCACGCACTTCATGGCTGACCTTGGCCAGAAACTGGGTTTTATCAATGCTTTCCTTACGGGCTTCCAGCACCTGATGCTCTGATCCCTGCTGATTCAGTTTCAGCAAACGAATGCTGTAACCCAGCCCCAGAGACAGCACCACCAGTTCCAGACACCAGGCCAGCTTCATGCTGTAAATGGAAATGGCAGAATCCTGCAACACACCCAGTACCGTGAGCACCACCAGCATGGCCGCCAAAATGATGGGTCCCCAACCCGCCAGAAAAATCCAGGCAGGCAGGTAATTGTCCTTTATGCGCAACAAACCAAGAAACAGCATATAAAGTAAAAACAGCATGCCGGAGGTAACAATCACCTGCATGATCAGGCGCACATCCACAAAAGGCATCAGCAGCACATAAAGCAGGATCAGCCCCACCACGCCATGGGAAATCCGGTTAACCAGCGGATGGCTCTGACGTATCCGCAAAAAGGACAACGCAAAATAAAGGGCACCGATCTGCGCCACGCACACCGACACCAGTACACCGGTATCTTCCATGCCGATACTGGCCCAGAACGGTGCCCCGGTTCCGTCCAGACCGGAGTTAAACAGAATGCCACCGGCACAATGCAGTGCATAAAACAGGTACATGGGCTCGCGTAACGCAAAGAAGATAACAACACTGAAAAACAGCAGCCCCACGGCAATGCCGTAAAAAGCGCCCAGCAACCATTGCGTGTCATGAACCACTTCAATGTAGGGATAGGCATCGGAAACAGTCAGCGGCAACGCCACATTACTGCTGCTCACCACCCGAAAAAAACAGTTGGCCACCTGCCCGGGTTTGAGCTGCAGGGGAATCAGATAATTGCGGGCCTGAATTGGCCGCGAGGAACGGGAGACATGATCACCCAGTAAATAATTTTTCCGGGTATTGCTCAGCTGGCAGTACACATCCAGGTTATCCAGCATGGGGTAATCGTTTTCAAGCACCAGATCTCGTGTGGTTTTGTGATCGTTCTGCAGCGCCACATAAAACCAGTAAGCACTGCCGGTAAACCCCATATTGAGATTACCGAATGAAGGCCTGAAATCGCCCCGATACAATGCATCCCGGGCATCCTTTATCCGGGCGCTTCTTGTGGGATCTTCCCAGAGGTAAACGTATTGTGTCAGGGATTCGTTGCGGGCAACGGCCGGCAACTGGTAGATATTGGCCAGAAAAGGTCCGTCGGTCCGGGCCTTGAGTTCACCCCATGGCAACCAGGTAACAGCCACCAGCAGGAACAGAAAGAAAGCTCGCCAAAAATCCTTTTTTGTTATTTTGTTCAAAGGCACCTGAATGATCCTGATAACTCGACTCCGTGGAATTCTATGACATTCTGCAGCCAAGATGTAGAATTGCCACAAATTACTGGCTGATAAGGAAGAATTCTGTGAGTGACAGTCTGGACGATCTGCAAATGAGAGTAGCCTATATGGACGACACCATCGACCAGCTGAATGAGATTGTCTGCCAGCAGCAAAACCAGATAGACCGGCTGAGCAAACAGCTGGAACGTTGCGAGCAGCAGCTTCAATCCATGCTGCCGCTGCTGTTCGAAAAGCCCGGTGACGAGCCGCCGCCCCCGCACTACTGATCCGGCGCTAGAATCCCAGCACTTTTTTTACAAAAGGCACCGTGATACGGCGCTGCTCAGTCAGCGACGTATGGTCCAGGCATTCAATGATTTTTTGCAGCGACACCGTATCACGGGCACTGCGTTGCATAATGAAGTCAGCCACATCATCGTTCAGGTGAAAGCCCCGCTGCTGGGCAGCCTGAGTCAGAAAATGGCGCTTGTCGGCATCGCTCAGGGCAGCCAGGCGGTAGGTTTCGCCGGCATTGAGGCGGGATTTAAGATCCGGCAGCTGCACCCCGATACCCTGGGGAGACACCCGGGCACTGAACAGCAGTGACGTGGATTCCATGGCGGCCCGGTTATAGAAATGGAACATGGCCTCTTCCCACTCTTCGTGGCCCGCCAGCACATCAATATCATCCAGCGCCACCAGATCCAGCTGCTCCAGACCTTCGATGGCCTCTGCCGGCAACTCCAGCAACTGGCGACAGCTGAGGTAAATCCCGTGGCGTTGATGGTCCTGCACCAGATCACACACCGCCTGCAGCAAATGGCTTTTGCCGCAGCCAGGATCACCCCATACGTAAAGATTTCCCGCTAGGGAGCCGTCCGCCAGCATCTGCAGGCGTGTCACCAGCTGCTCATTGCTTCCGGAGACAAAGGACTCAAAGCTGTAAGCCAGTGGCTGGGCGATATTGAGGGTCAGTTGCTGGTACATGAATCTGTGACATTGCTAAAACAGGGAGCCGATCATAGCGATTTGCCCGGAAAATGTCATGGCGCCCGGTCACGAATCCCGTGACTCACGGGTCTTGACAATCCCCAGGTACACATAGTGAGCACCGCTGGCCACACACAGAGCGGCTATCAGCCAGGCACCCCAGTCGATCACCGCCACAGGCACCTTGAACAGCGCCAGGTGCACCAGCACCAGCAGGCCGTAAACAATCAGCGCGAACGTGCAGAACTTGCCCAGAATAGAGGGTTTACCCTCAAAGTGCCCCACCATGCGCCAGTAGATAAAAGCACCGGAGAAAATCAGAATATCCCGCCCCACCACCAGATACACCAGCCAGGCCGGCAAATGCCCCAGATAACCCAGAATAATGTAGGACGCTACCAGCAAGATCTTGTCGGCAATGGGATCTGCCACCGAGCCAAACCAGGTGTACCAGCCATAATGGCGGGCCAGAAACCCGTCCAGTCCATCGGTGGCACCCGCCACAAACAACAGCAGCAACGCCAGCTGATACTGTTCCCCCAGCAACGCCCAGACGAAGGGAATCACTAACAGAATCCGCAGGATTGTCAGCATATTGGGTATGGATTTGAGAATGGGGCTGCTACTCACTCAGGCCCTCCAACCTGACCAGGCTACCGGACAGAACCTTCCGGCACATAGGTACGGTACCAGTGATAACGTAATTCCACCGCCGGGCGCTCCTCCGGCAAGGCCGGCTGATCCTGACTGGTTTCATCGCCCATGTTCGCCGCATCGGCATCGGTCACCACAGCGTTGCCGGTAACAGCTGCCTGCTGCTGGCTGTTCACCGACAGCTTTACCGCCATTGGCGGCGTAACGGTTTCCAGCTCGATCAGTTTTTTATCGAGCTTGAGCAACTGCCGGAGGTTCTCCACGTCACTTTCCAGATACACACGGAAGCGGGTGCCGTTTTCCTGCAGCCGGTCCATATTGGCCTGTTTCACTGCCACCAGTTTGTCCAGATATTCCGTCAGACGGGCAAAATCCGTGAGATTTTCCACCCCTTCCACGTCCAGCCACACGTAATCCGTATCGCCTTCCCCCATCACCACTGCGTATTTGGCGGCCAGCTGATTGGCGGCAAAATCAATCGCCGATGCCAGTGTACCTTCCACCTGCGGCTCTCTGGTTTCAAAAAATTCCTGGCTGTTGTCCATCCGGTAAGCCCAGGCACCGCGAACGCCGTCGGAGCTTTGCCGGTAGACTTTGCCCACCAGTATGGCGCCAGGCCCGTAGCGTCCGGATGCCGCCACGATAGGATCCATGAACATACCCCAGACATCACCTGTCGACACCGCCAGCTGATCCTCCAGATCATTGATGGGGAATGCCACCGGCAGACCACGGCGGCGCGCCTGCTGTTTCAGTGCTTCCACCAGTTCGGGAGCCGAATCGGAATTCACCAGGCGGCGGCCTTTCTCGTCTTCCACCACCAGCCAGAGCAACACTTCGGCACGGTTGCTGGCCCAGATAGGCAGCCCCGCCCGGCGGACCAGCTGGTTGATACCCCGTGGATTAAAGGCCACGTTCAGATAAATGGCCGGTTCCGGCAGGCCGGTTTCGGGATTAACCCGCACCTGACGGTCAAAACTGAACTGTTCGATATAGCGGTCCGGCGAATCCATGGCCTGGATAATGTCGTAAGCCTCCAGCGCCCGCGAATCACCGCTGACCCGGATCACAATCTCGGCCAGCGCCTCCTGCTCACCCCGGCGCAGGCTGCTGTTGCTGCGATCCGGCACCTCCACCACGGTTTTGTAGAGATTTTTGACTTCCACAGCTTGCGCCAATCCGGACAAAGCCAGCAAAAACCCGATCAAGACAGCGGGTACAAACGCCTTAACTCTCATTGCGATCCTGTAATTGAATTAGGTTATCCCCCGAATGGGGCAAGTTTACACCCCAATGGCAACGGGTCAAACGACTAAAAAATTAGGCACCCCACCCGCGACTTGTTAGAATAGCGCACCTTGCTCGCCAGAGTGCAAGGTAACCCGTCTCTTTAACAAGTTTTAACAGGTTGAAGCCAGTTCCATGAGCGATTCCAGAGAGCCCTCCCAGAACACCACCCAGTCCCCGAACAGTCCATCCCTGAGCTACAAAGACGCCGGTGTTGATATTAATGCAGGTAATGCCCTGGTAGAGCGTATCAAAGGCGTGGCCAAGCGCACCCGCCGCCCGGAAGTAATGGCAGGCCTCGGCGGATTTGGTGCGCTGTTTGAACTGCCCAAGGGCTACGATGAGCCGGTGCTGGTGTCCGGCACCGATGGCGTGGGTACCAAACTCAAACTGGCCATGGATCTGAAACAGCACGACACCATCGGCATCGATCTGGTGGCCATGTGCGTGAACGACCTGATTGTGACCGGCGCCGAACCGCTGTTCTTTCTGGACTACTACGCCACCGGGCACCTGAATGTGGACGTTGCCGCCAGCGTGGTGGAAGGTATCGGCAAAGGCTGCGAGCTGGCCGGTGCAGCCCTGGTAGGCGGTGAAACCGCCGAAATGCCCGGTATGTATGAAGGGGAAGACTACGATCTGGCAGGATTCTGTGTGGGCGTGGTGGAAAAATCCCGCATCATTACCGGCGAATCCGTGGCTGCGGGCGACCGCCTGATTGCACTGCCTTCCTCCGGGCCTCATTCCAACGGCTATTCACTGATCCGCAAGGTACTGGAAGTGAGCGGTGCCGCGCTGGATCAGGATCTGAACGGCACACCGCTCGGCCAGGCCCTGCTGGAGCCCACCCGTATTTACGTCAAACCGCTGCTGGAACTGTTCAAAACCGTGAACGTGAAAGCCCTGGCCCATATTACCGGCGGCGGCTTGCTGGAAAACATCCCCCGGGTACTGCCGGAACACACCAACGCCGTGATCAACAATACCAGCTGGGAAATGCCTGCGGTATTCAGCTGGCTGCAGCAGCAAGGCAACATTGAACAGCAGGAAATGTACCGCACCTTTAACTGCGGTGTCGGCATGGTGATCTGTGTGGCCCGTGAAGATGAAGACAAGGCATTAGAGGCCCTTCAGGCCGCCGGCGAATCGCCCTGGGTTATCGGTACCATCGAAGCCAGCGATCAGAGCACACCTGAAGTACTGATTTAACACCGGGGAATACCATTGACTGACCAGGCAACAACCCGGGGCAATGAGCCCTGCATGGTGGTGTTAATCTCCGGCAGCGGCACCAATCTGCAGGCCATTATCGATGCCATGGAAGCGGGCCATATTCCCGGCCGTATCGCAGCAGTAATCAGCAACAAGGCCGATGCCAAAGGCTTGCAGCGGGCAGGACAGCATCAGATTCCCGGCATTGTGATTGATCACCGGGCTTACCCTTCCCGCGAAGCCTTTGATCAGGATGTGATGGCCGCCATAGATGAGTTCAATCCCCGCCTGGTAGTGCTGGCAGGCTTTATGCGCATTCTCAGCGAAGGTTTTGTCAATCATTACGCCGGCCGCCTGATCAATATCCACCCCTCACTGTTACCAAAGTACAAAGGCCTGAACACTCATCAACGGGCCATTGATGCCAATGAGCCGGCACACGGCTGCACTACCCACTTTGTGACCTACGAGCTGGATGGTGGCCCCATTATTGGCCGGCGCCAGGTGACGATAGATAAAAAGGATTCGGCAGAGAGTCTTGCCGCACGGGTACAAAAAGAGGAACACATACTCTATCCTTTAACCTGTAAACTCATCATGGAAGGACGACTGACTCTTGAAGATAACCGGCCGACACTGGATGGCCAGGCTATGCCGGCAAGCGGCATCGATTTCACCTCTGTCAGCGACTGGGCTCGCTACTAGGCAACATCTTCCGGGATACCGCTTGGCGGGGTTCTGGTTACTGCTTTTTTCCCTGCTGGCTCCAACGGCTGTGGCCGAATCCGCGTCAAACTCACTCCCCGCATCGAACCCAACCACTGAAAAAGACACCTGGGTACCTTTCAAAGCCACCTATGTCGCCGTCATGAACGGCACCACGGTAGATGATGACGGCGCCCGCATTCTGGAATACCGGGGTGATGGTCATTTCCGCTTCAGCACCATTGCCGAGAACCTGTTATTCAGATTCGAGGAAGTAACCGACTTCAAGGTGATGGAAGGCAAAGTCTACCCGTTGCAGTATCATTCGGAACGCTCCGCCCCCTTCCAGACACGTAAAAAAGCCGTTGGCTACAACTGGAAAAACAACACCGCTCACTACCAGTACAAGGATCGTAAAGGCACACTGAAGCTGAAAGGCAGGGTACTGGATCCGTTAACCACAGCGTTTGAACTGGCACGCAGTGTCAAACAGGGCCAGACCAACATCAGCTTTCAGGAAGTGGGCAGCCGCAAAATAAAAGACCGGCATTTTAAACTGGTGGGCGAAGAAACCCTGACGCTGCCCTATGGTGAATTGAAAACACTGAAACTGCGCATGCAGGACGATGACGACAAGGAAACCCTGATCTGGCTGGCGCCGGATAAAAATTATCTGACAGTGAAAGTGAAACAGAATGACGAAGGTGAAGAATACAAACTGGAACTGAAAAGCTATTCACCACAAACGCCAGTTCACCTCCCCCTGACCACAGAAACCAGCGAGCCGGAGCCTGAACCGGAAATCACCGAACCTCCTCCGGAACCCGGCGATATCAAATAACAGTACTCAGCGTAGCGCTCCCGACAATTAAAACCAGCGCCGCCGCTTGAAGAAATAAATCAGGCCACCGGCACAGAGCAGCATGGCCCCCAGCAGATAAAAATAACCATAGTGGGATTTCAGTTCCGGCATGTATTCAAAGTTCATACCGTAAAGGCCTGCCATAAAACTCAGGGGCACAAAGATAGCGGTGATCACCGTGAGTATCCGCATAGTCACATTAAGCTGATGGGAGGCAATGGAAAGATATCCTTCAATCAGGTCACCACAAATTTCATAATGCATCTGTGTCAGGCTGTGCAACCGCTCAAACCGATCATGCACGTCATTGGTGAGGTGGGTATATCGCTCATCGCTCACGTTCAATCCGGCATAGGTCTCCGCGGTTTCCAGCAGGTTGGCCGTTACATTCTGATGATAGTTGAATACCCGTTTCAGCCTGAGCAACTTGCCACGGTAAGCAGTGAGTTGCGCCAGCATTTCATCGTTGCCCCGCTCCTGCAGCGCGTCTTCCAGGTCACTCAGTTCCGACTCAAACTGCAGAACGGCATCCAGGTAGCGGCCGGCCGAGTAATGCATTACCTGCAGCGCCACTTCATAGGTGCCTTTCAGTAAGGGTTGCCTTTCCTGGCTCCAGATTTGCTCCACACCAAGGGATTTGCCGGGGTGCACGGAAATAATGGAATTTTCTGTGATAAAAAACGCCACTGTCTGGTGTTCGAATTCCAATTTGTCCGAAATATTCAGAATACCGCGGTAAAGAATAAACAGGTGCTCATCAAAGGGTTCAAACTTGGGCGGGTGGCGCTTTCTCAGGGCATCAGACACCGCCAGGGAGTGGCAACCCATCTTGGCAAGAAAGACTTTTACTTCCTCCGGATTTTCTATCTGCACATCAATCCAGATACGCGAGCCAGGCGTTGCCCGCCAGGTTTCAATCAGGGCTTCTCCCCCTTCCTGCAAATTACCGTCCGCAGTAACCAGTTTGCATCGCAGCATAGCGTCCTCTTAATGAATCCGTTTTAAGGCTAAAGGTAGCCCAGTTCCATAAAAAAAGGGAAGCGTTTCAGGCGCTTCCCTTTTTATGGCGGATCAGATTTTGTCGGGGCTTGAAATTCCCGCCAGCATTCCGCAGTGAATGGCTTAAACCTTTTTCCTGATGCGTTGAACCTTATGCCTTGGGCAGAGTGACTCCGGTCTGGCCCTGATACTTGCCGCCGCGGTCTTTGTAGGAAGTTTCACAGACTTCATCCGATTGCAGGAACAGCATCTGCGCCACACCCTCGTTCGCATAAATGCGTGCCGGCAGATTGGTGGTGTTGGAAAATTCCAGTGTTACGTGGCCTTCCCACTCCGGCTCCAGCGGCGTCACATTCACGATAATGCCACAACGGGCGTAGGTGGATTTACCCAGGCAGATGGTGAGCACATCCCGGGGAATCCGGAAATATTCCACCGTGCGGGCCAGAGCAAAGGAGTTGGGCGGAATCACGCACATATCACCCACAATATCCACAAAGCTGCTTTCATCGAAGTTTTTCGGATCGATGGTGGTGCTGTGAATATTGGTGAATACTTTAAATTCCCTGGCACAACGCACGTCATAACCGTAGCTGGACGTGCCATAGGACACGATACGTGATCCGTCTTCCGTGGCCCGCACCTGACCCGCTTCAAAGGGTTCAATCATGCGTTGCTCTTCCACCATACGACGAATCCAGCGGTCCGATTTTATTGCCATAGCGTGTTTCCTATCTCATCTCGTCAGGAATGCAAAAATTTGCCGGCAATCATACAGGTTTTTTCCGGGATTGCGTAGAGCAGCCCTCAGTCCTCCTCGATGGAGATAGAGGGCATGGCCGCATCCAGTACGCCGGCTTCCAGCTTGGCAATCACTTTCTCGGCGATCTCAAAATAAGGGCGGGCCAGCTCACCTTTGGGATCTTTGGCTACGGTAGGTTTACCGCTGTCCGCCTGCTTGCGGATTTCCAATGCCAAAGGCAGGCGCCCCAGCACTTCGGTCTCATAGGACTGGGCGGCCCGGTCGCCGCCGCCTTCACCGAAGATAGCCTCTTCATGGCCACATTTGCTGCAGATGTGCACCGCCATGTTTTCCACTATGCCCATCACCGGGATATTTACCTTGCGGAACATCTCTATGCCCTTGATGGCGTCCAGCAGGGCAATATCCTGGGGCGTGGTGACGATGATCGCGCCGGCCACTGCCGCCTTCTGGGCCAGAGTGAGCTGGATATCGCCGGTTCCCGGGGGCATATCCACAATCAGAATATCCAGTTCGGGCCAGTCGGTCTGGGTGAGCATTTGCTGCAGGGCGCCACTGGCCATGGGCCCGCGCCATACCATGGGAGTTTGATTGGTCACCAGATAGGCCATGGACATGGTGAACAAACCGTAGGCCTTTACCGGAATCATGGTCTGGGGATCGCGCATTTTCGGGCGGGTGTGCTCCTCCCCCAGCATCAGGGCCTGACTGGGGCCGTAGATATCCGCATCCAGAATCCCCACCTTTTTCCCCAGCTTGTGCAGCGCCAGAGCGATATTCACCGCGGTGGTGGATTTGCCCACACCGCCCTTGCCGGATGCTACTGCTATGATGTGCTTAACATTTTCGATTCCCATGGGGATCTCCCTGACCTGACAAATGTCCGGGCATTCTACTCAGGCTTGAGCCAAACCGAAAGGATGCATCCCGGCGCCACAATCGGTATATTTAGCGCCTTGATTCAGAACGGCACCCAAAGAGAGAACTGACTGCATGACCACAGAAGCCCGCAAAATCCTGGTGACCAGCGCCCTTCCCTATGCCAACGGCCCCATTCATCTGGGCCATATGCTGGAGTATATCCAGACGGATATCTGGGTGCGCTTCCAGAAAATGCGTGGTCATACCTGTACCTACGTGTGCGCCGACGACGCCCACGGTACCGCCATTATGCTCAAAGCCGAGCAGCTGGGCCGCACCCCGGAAGAGCAGATCGCTCAGGTGCAACAGGAGCACGAGCGCGATTTTGCCGGCTTCAGTATCGGTTTCGACAACTATTACACCACCCATTCCGAGGAAAACCGCGAACTTTCCAGCCAGATTTACCTGCGCAACAAGGAAAAGGGTTACATCGTCAGCCGCCAGATCACTCAGCTGTACGACCCGGAAAAAGGCATGTTCCTGGCGGACCGTTTTGTCAAAGGCACCTGCCCCAAGTGCAAGGCGGAAGACCAGTACGGTGATAACTGCGAAGTGTGCGGCAGCACCTACCACGCCCGGGACCTGATTAATCCACGCTCCGCCCTGTCCGGCGCCGAGCCGGTGGAAAAGGAAAACACCCAGCTGTTCTTTGACCTGCCCCAGTTCCAGGACATGCTGGAAACCTGGACCCGCTCCGGCCACCTGCAGGAAGGCATAGCCAACAAACTGAGTGAATGGCTGGAGGCCGGCCTGCAACAATGGGATATCAGCCGCGAAGCGCCCTATTTCGGTTTTGAAATTCCCGGCGAAACGGGCAAGTACTTTTACGTGTGGCTGGACGCCCCCATCGGCTACATGGCGAGCTTCCAGAACCTGTGCAGCCGCCGGGATGACTTAAAGTTCGACGAATACTGGGGCAAAGACAGCAGCGCCGAGCTGTATCACTTTATCGGCAAGGACATTATCAATTTCCACGGTCTGTTCTGGCCTGCCATGCTCACCGGCGCTGATTACCGCACTCCTACAGCTATTTATTCCCACGGTTTTGTGACGGTGAACGGCAACAAGATGTCCAAATCCCGGGGCACCTTTATCAAGGCGGAAACCTACCTGCGCCACCTGAACCCGGAATACCTGCGTTATTACTTTGCCGCCAAACTGGGCAACCGCATCGATGATATCGACCTGAATCTGGAAGACTTTGCCCAACGGGTGAATTCAGATCTGGTGAACAAAGTAGTGAATATCGCCAGCCGCTGCGCCGGCTTTATTACCAAGAAATTCGAGGGCAAGCTGGCGGACACAATCGAAGACCGCTCACTGATCGACACCTTTATCAGCAAGGGTGACGAAATCGCCGGCCACTATGAAAACCGCGAATTCAGCCGTGCCTGCCGCGACATCATGGCCCTGGCGGATATAGCCAACCAGTACGTGGACGAGAAAAAGCCCTGGACGCTGGCGAAGGAAGAAGGCAAGGAAAACGAAGTGCAGCAGGTGTGCTCGCTCGGGCTGAATCTGTACCGCATTCTGGTGCTCTACCTGAAACCCATTCTGCCCAAGCTGGCACAGGACAGTGCGGCCTTCCTGAAGCTGGATTCCCTGGAATGGCAGGATCTGCCCAAGGTGCTGGAAGGGCATAGCATCAACAAGTTCAAGGCGCTGCTGCAGCGGGTGGAAATGCCCAAGATTGAAACCATGCTGGCAGAATCCAAAGAGGAAGCCGCTGCGGAATCCAAACCCGCCCCTACGGGCCCATTGGCGGATGACCCCATTGCCGACGAAATCACTTTTGATGATTTTGCGAAAGTCGACCTGCGGGTGGCCAGAATCGTTGCCGCAGATCACGTCAAGGGCGCTGATAAACTGCTACAACTGACTCTTGATCTGGGGGGCGAAACCCGCAATGTGTTCGCGGGCATCAAATCCGCTTACCAACCGGAAGAACTGGTGGGCCGTTTAACCGTGATGGTGGCAAATCTCGCACCCCGCAAGATGAAATTCGGCCTGTCTGAAGGCATGGTGTGTGCGGCAGGTCCCGGCGGCAAGGATATCTGGCTGTTGTCACCGGATTCCGGGGCTGAACCGGGCATGCGCATCAAATAATTTTGCAGTCACTGGCGCCAGCGGTTAATGCCGGGCGTCAGCTGTTAATTTCTGATATAGAAAAGCACAGACTGTTAATTAAAGGTTACGACTTATACGGGGCGTCGCTTGTCTGACAACGGCCAAGGTGTGGTAGAATGCGGGCCCGATTGAATGAGACCAACCGGTTCTGAACCCTTTCCCCTTAACAGGCAAAGGGTTATTGGCCGCCCTCAGGGCGAGAATCAATTAAGCGACTAAGCGCCGGTGACTATTTATAAGACCCAGTTAGGACCCAGTGAATGCCTGAATTTTTGATCATCCTGATCAGTACCATTCTGGTAAACAATTTTGTACTGGTGCAGTTTCTTGGTTTGTGTCCTTTTATGGGCGTATCCAACAAGCTGGAAACGGCCATGGGCATGTCACTGGCCACCACCTTTGTGTTGACCCTGTCCTCGGTGCTCAGTTACCTCACCTTTAATTACATTCTGGAACCCCTGGGCGTTGAATACCTGCGCACCATTTCCTTTATTCTGGTGATTGCCGTTACCGTGCAGTTCACCGAAATGGTGGTGAAAAAAACCAGCCCCTTACTGTATCGGGTATTGGGTATTTTCCTGCCGCTCATTACCAGTAACTGTGCCGTGCTGGGCGTGGCGTTGCTCACGGTTAAAAAAGGCATCGACAGTTTTCTGGATGCCCTGCTCTACGGCTTTGGCGCAGCGGTGGGTTTTTCCCTGGTATTGATTCTGTTCGCCGCCATGCGGGAACGCATTGCCGTGGCGGATGTTCCCACGCCTTTTAAAGGCGCCTCCATTGGTATGATCACCGCCGGTTTGATGTCGCTGGCTTTTATGGGCTTCTCCGGCCTGATCAAGATTTAGGAGGAAGTTCATGGCGTTTTTCTCAGACAATCTGGCAGCAATTTTAGCACTGGTAGGACTGGCACTGGCCTTTGGCGGGCTGCTTGGCTTTGCCGCCATCAAATTTGCCGTGGACGAAGATCCCATCGTGGATCAGATCGATGCCTTGCTGCCGCAAACCCAGTGCGGTCAGTGTGGACACCCCGGCTGCCGCCCCTATGCCGAAGCGCTGGCTGAAGACACCGACGAAATCAACAAATGCGTCCCCGGCGGCGACGACACCATTCACGCCATTGCGGATTTGCTGGGGAAGGATTTTATTCCCCTGGATGCGGACGAAGGCGCTCACCATGATATTCCCGTGGTGGCCTACATCCGGGAAGACGAATGCATCGGATGCACCAAGTGTATTCAGGCCTGCCCCATGGACGCCATTCTGGGTGCCGCCAAACACATGCACACCGTGATCATTGATGAATGCACAGGCTGTGACCTGTGTGTAGAGCCCTGCCCGGTAGACTGCATTGAGTTGCGCCCCATTGAAACCACCCAGCACAACTGGACCTGGCAAGCGCCCCACGGCATTGGCGAATCACCGGCCGACATCATACCCGTGAGGAATATCGCATGAGCCGCAGAATCTGGGATATTCCGGGCGGAGTGCATCCGGAGCAGAACAAATCCCAATCCAATCAGTCACCAATTCAGAGCGGCCCCATTCCCCCGCAGATCGTACTGCCACTGCAGCAGCACATCGGCAAACCTGCCAAACCATTGGTGGCAGTGGGCGACCTTGTTTTAAAAGGCCAGATGATTGCCGAAGCCACGGGCCCCATCAGCGTGCCGGTTCATGCCAGCACCTCCGGCAAGGTCATCGCCATTGAAGAACGCCCCGTGCAACACCCGTCACAGATTAACGGGGAATGCATTGTGATTGAGCCCGACGGCAAAGACGAGTGGATTGAGCACCACGGCGTGCAGCATTTTAATATGCTGGAAAAGCGGGATGCTATAAATCGCATTCGCCGCGCCGGTATTGCCGGTATGGGTGGTGCAGGTTTTCCCACGGCAATAAAACTGTCGGTGGAAGACGACCACCGTATAGAGCAGCTGATTCTGAATGCGGTGGAGTGCGAACCCTACATTACTGCCGACGATGTGCTGATGCGGGAACGGGCCAAAGAAATTGTCGGCGGCCTGCAAATCATGCAATGGCTGATCAACCCGCAGGAAACCCTGATAGGGATTGAAGACAACAAGCCCGAAGCCATCAAGGCCATGAAAACCGCCACCGAGCACACCAATATCGAAGTGGTGGTAGTGCCCACCAAATACCCTTCCGGCGGCGAAAAACAGCTCATCCAGATTCTTACCGGTAAAGAAGTGCCCAGCGGCGGCTTGCCCGCCCATATTGGTGTGGTGTGCCAGAACACCGGAACCGCCTACGCCATTTACCGGGCCATCCATTACGGAGAGCCCTTGGTTAGCCGCGTTACTACACTCACCGGCGACACCATTGAACGCAAAGGCAACTATGAGTTGCTGCTCGGTACACCGGTGGGCGACGTGCTGGACTTTGTGGGTGCCAACACCAAAAAACTGAATCGCCTGATCATGGGTGGCCCCATGATGGGATTTGCGATTCACGACCTGCAGGTGCCGGTGGTAAAAGTCACCAACTGCCTGCTGGCACCGGCCAAAAAAGAACTGCCGGATCCCAATCTGGAGCAAGCCTGTATCCGTTGCGGCAGTTGTGAACAGGCCTGCCCTGCCTCGTTGTTACCTCAGCAGCTTTACTGGTTTTCAAAGAGCAAGGATTTTGACAAAGCGGTCAGCCATAACCTGATGGACTGCATTGAGTGTGGTGCTTGTGCTTATGTGTGCCCCAGCAATATTCCCCTGGTGCAGTATTACCGCTTTGCCAAAGGCCAGGTAAGAAGGAATGCCGAGCAAGCCGCCAAAGCCGATCATGCCCGCGAGCGTTTTGAATTCCGCCAGGCCCGCCTGGAACGGGAAGAACTGGAAAAAGAAGCCAAGCGCAAAGCCCGCGCCGAAGCCGCCGCGAAGAAACAGGCGGCAAAAAAAGCCGCAGGTGACACCGCCAAACCCGCCCCCGGCAAAGCAGCGGGAGCAACAGATCCGGTAACCGCATTGAAAACTGCGGCGGCATCTGCCACCAAACGCTGGAAAGATGCCGAAAAAGCACTGAAAGCGGCCGAAGCCAATGGCTCGGATAATCTGGATGCACTCGCGCAAAAAGTAGAACAGCTAAAAGCCAAGGCCGACAAAGCCAACCAGGCCTTTGTTGAAGCCAGAAAAGCGGCCAAAGAAAATCCGCCGGCAGCCGCACCGGCACCCAAGCCCGTGGAAGTGGCAGATGATCCCCTGGCGGACCTGAAAAAAACCTCCACGGAAGATTTTCAGGCATGGCAGGCCGCTAAAAAAGTGCTGGAAGCCGCCGACCCCAACGACCTCGAACAGATAAAAACCCTGACCGAAGAAGTGGAACGCCTGAAAGCCAAATCCGATGCGTCCAAAAAAGCCATGAAAGAGGCCCGGGCAAAACAGAAAGAAGAAATCCAGGCACAAAAAGCGGCAGAAGATCCGGTCAAAGCCGCCCAGACAGCCTTTGATGCGGCCGAGAAAAAACTGCAGAAGCTGGAAAAATCCATGACCATGCTGCAGGAAAAAGGGGGCGACACCAGCAAGCTGGAAACCTCCCTGCAGGACGCCAGACAGGCCTTTGAAACCGCCAAAGAGAATCTGGCAAACGCCCAGGCCAAGGCAACCAACCACACGGCAGAAAAGGCCTAGCGAGTTCAATATGCCTGTACTGAATGTTACATCGCCCCACACCCACCGCCCGCTAAATACCGGGCAGCTGATGCGTCAGGTTATTTTTGCCACTGTGCCCGGGCTGCTGGCGCTGACGTTCTTTTTTGGCTGGGGCACACTGATCAACGCGATCTGGGCCGTGATGGTGGCGCTGGCATCCGAAGCTCTGGTGCTGAAACTGCGCAACAAGCCCGTTACCTTTTTTCTGAACGATTACAGCGCCGTGGTCACCGCGTTATTGCTGGCGCTGGCCATACCCCCCACGGCCCCCTGGTGGCTGACGCTGGTAGGCGTGAGTTTTTCCATTGTGGTGGCCAAACATCTTTATGGCGGCCTGGGTTCCAACCCCTTTAATCCCGCCATGGTGGGTTATGTCCTGCTGCTGATTTCCTTCCCTGTGGAAATGACATCCTGGTTACCGTCACAAACAGCAGAATCTGCACAAGCCCTTTCCATCACCGACAGCCTGGCCCTGTTTGCCACCAGCGCAGCCAATGGCCAGAGCGTGGATGCCTTCACCGGCGCCACGCCCCTGGATACGTTCAGAACTTATCAGGGCAATTTTGACGCCTTAAGCAATGCCGCAGTATTACATGGCACTCTCGCGGGCGTGGCCTGGGAATGGGTAAACCTGGCGTTTCTGCTGGGCGGTATTTACCTGATTGCCCGCCGCATTATTACCTGGCATATCCCAGTGGGTATGCTGGCGGCACTGGTGGTACTGTCCGGCCTGTTCGGCGGTATAGATCCCGACACTTACGCCAGCCCGGTATTTCACCTGCTCAGCGGCGGCACCATGCTGGGTGCGTTTTTTATAGCCACCGATCCGGTATCGGCGGCCACCAGTAATCAGGGCAAACTGATTTACGGTGCCGGCATTGGCATTTTTATTTATGTGATCCGAACCTGGGGCGGTTACCCGGATGCGGTGGCATTCAGCGTATTGCTAATGAACCTGTGCGCCCCCACCATTGATTATTACACCCAGCCCCGAACCTACGGCCACGAAAAAGCCAATCGCGGCATGGCAAAATCGGACCAATAAAAGCAACACACGAACCAAATACGACAACACAGGCAAGCAGCATGGCGGCAGAAAACAGCTTACTCGGTGTCAGCATCTCCAGGAACAGCATTATTCTTGGCCTGTTTGCTATCGCCACCACCGGCCTGATTGTGCTCACCGAGGTGAATACCCGGGAACCGATAAAGCAGGCACGGGATCAAGCACTGGCCAGCGCGCTCCACGAAGTGCTGCCAAAAACAACCCACGACAATGAGCTGCTGGAAGATTCCGTTGTGGTTCAACCCCATCCGCTACTGGGCACCAAAGAACCTGATGTGGCCTACATCGGCCGGGAAAACGACAACCCCAACGCGGTGATTTTGCAGGTAACCGCACCGGAAGGTTATGGTGGCAGTATTAATCTGCTGGTGGCCATTCTGGAAGATGGCAGCGTCAGTGGTGTACGTGTGGTACCGCCCCATTCGGAAACCCCCGGCCTGGGTGACGCCATAGAAATTGCCAAATCCGACTGGATTCTTGGGTTTAACGGCAAGTCCCTGGATAACCTGTCGGAAAAACAATGGAAGGTAAAGAAAGACGGCGGCGTGTTTGATGCCTTTACCGGAGCCACCATTACGCCGCGGGCGGTAGTGGATGCCGTGCACAAAGCCCTGCAGTATTTTGATCAGAACAAGCTGAACCTTTTCGGCCACCCGGCAACCACCCCCGACGTGGCTGCCGCTGAAGAATCCGGGGAAAACTGAATGTCTGACGTTGATTACAAAAAAGTCACTCTCGACGGTCTGTGGCACAACAATCCGGCCCTGGTGCAAGTGCTGGGGCTGTGCCCCTTGCTGGCGGTATCCGGCTCGGTAGTAAATGCACTGGCCCTGGGCATTGCCACCATGGCGGTACTTACCTGCTCCAATATTGCCGTAAGCCTGATCCGCAACTACACCACCAATGCGGTGCGCCTGCCTGCTTTTGTGATGATTATTGCCTCTTTCACTACCTGCGCCGAATTTTTAATGAACGCCTTTACCTATGAGCTGTACCTGATTCTGGGGATTTTTATTCCCCTGATCGTTACCAACTGTACGGTGCTGGGGCGGGCCGATTCTTTTGCCAGCAAACACGGCGTAGCCGCATCCGCACTGGATGGCTTTATGATGGGTGCCGGTTTTACCGCCGTACTGGTGGTACTGGGTGCCATGCGGGAGCTATTGGGTACCGGGCATTTGTTTGCCAACATGCACCTGCTGTTTGGGGATATGGCGCAAAACTGGACGCTGACAATATTCCAGGACTACAAAGGCTTTCTGCTGGCCATCTTGCCACCGGGCGCCTTTATTTTTATGGGCTTTCTGATGGCCATTAAAAACATCATCGACAAAAAGATGGATGAAAAAGCCAAGGCCAAAGCGGCAGAAACACCCCGCGAAAGCCGCCGGGTGCGTACCACCGGCACCATCACATGAATGCAGAAAAACGTTACGAAATTTTCAGCCGTTTGCGGGCGGAAAATCCCAATCCCACCACGGAACTGAATTACGACAGTGCCTTTGAATTACTGATAGCCGTAATTCTGTCGGCACAGGCCACTGACGTCTCTGTGAACAAGGCCACCGACAAACTCTACCCGGTGGCCAACACGCCTGAAACCATTCTCAAACTGGGTGTGGATGGTCTGAAAAAATACATCAAAACCATTGGCCTGTTTAACAGCAAGGCAGAAAACGTGATCAAAACCTGCCGCATTCTGCTGGAAAAACACGATGGCGAAGTACCGGACAACCGCAAAGATCTGGAAGCCCTGCCCGGCGTGGGTCGCAAAACCGCCAACGTGGTACTGAACACCTACTTTGGCCAGCCGGCCATGGCGGTGGATACCCACATTTTCCGCGTATCCAATCGCACCCGGATTGCCAAAGGCAAGGATGTGCTGGAAGTGGAAAAGAAATTAATGCGCCATGTACCCAAAGAGTTTTTGCTGGATGCCCACCACTGGCTGATACTCCATGGCCGCTATGTGTGCACCGCCCGCAAACCAAAGTGTGGCGCCTGCATTATTGAAGACCTGTGCGAATACAAAGAAAAAACCGAATACGCCTGACAGAGCCCCGCCCTTGACAGCAAAGCGCTGACAGGTTGAGATACACCTCTGAACGAGGAATCCCCCATGTTTGATAAACAACTGCTGGAAGTGCTGGTGTGCCCCAACAGCAAAACCAAACTGATTTACAACGAAGAAAAAAGCGAACTGATCAGCCTGGCCAGCGGCCTGGCCTACCCCGTAAGGGATGGCATACCGGTAATGCTGGAAGAAGAAGCCCGACAAATCACACTGGATGAAAAAGAATCCTATAAAAAACGCTGAGGCTACCCATGAGTGGAGAAACCATTTTTACCAAAGTTATTAACCGCGAAATTCCCGCCGATATCATTTATGAAGATGATCAGTGCCTGGCGTTTAAAGACATTAATCCGCAGGCACCGCTGCACGCCCTGGTGATTCCCAAGAATCCCATTGCCAAAGTGTCTGACTGCGGTGAAGAAGACGAGCCCCTGCTGGGCCACCTGTTAACTGTGGGCGCCAAGGTCGCCGAAGAACAGGGTTATGCCGGCAAGTTCCGCCTGGCCATTAACAACGGCGCCGAAGTGGGCCAGTCCGTATTCCATATTCATGTGCACGTGCTGGCGGGCCGTGATTTTACCTGGCCTCCGGGTTAATAAAGGCACTGAAAACCGACGATGTTGCCTTGCGAAATCATTGAACCCACCCGCAGCGCCAATGCCAGCGTGATCTGGCTGCACGGCATTGGTGCTGATGGTTATGACTTTGTACCGGTGGTTCCCCACCTGAAACTACCGGACAACCTTCAGGTACGTTTTATATTCCCCCATGCTCCCGTGCGCCCGGTAACCTGCAACGGCGGCTACCAGATGCGCGCCTGGTACGACATTCTGGAACTGTCGGAAATCCGCAAGATCAATGAACAGGATCTGCTCGAATCCTGTGAGCAAATCAGTCAACTGATTCAGGCCGAAAAGGACAAGGGAATACCCGCTGAACGCATTCTGCTGATCGGTTTTTCCCAGGGTGGCGCCGTTGCCTATCACACCGCGCTACATCACCCGGAGCCTTTGGCGGGCTTGATTGCGCTGTCCACCTATATGGGGATTACTCAAGGTATTGAAGAGTCCCGCCATGCCGCCAATTGCAAACTTCCTGTACGCGTAGCCCACGGCAAGCAGGACGATATGGTCACCGAACGGGTGGCCACCCTGGCATTCGATCTGCTAAAACGGCTTAATTACGATATTAAATGGAAGAGTTACCAGATGGGCCACGAGCTTTGCCTGTCGGAGATTCGTGACATCGGCCGCTGGATTGAGGAAATGCTTTAGCTATCCAGCGGTTTGCCTTTAACTTCCGTATCCGACTCTGCCACCGAATCCTCAGCACCACCGTTAACATCAGCCACGAAACGCTCATCCACAAACGGCCCCTGCAGCCAGTCACATTGCCGTTCTTTCAAAAACCGGTAATGGCTTTCCCGGGTAACGCCGTTGGCGATTACTTTCAGCCCCAGGTTATGAGCCAGATATATCGCCGCATCCACCACGGTTTCATCCGTACGGGACAAGCCTACCCGGCCAATCAGACGCTCACTGAGTTTGACCCCTTCGTAAGATACGGTGCGCAGCATTTCCAGGGAAGAATAGCCAGTGGCAAAGTGATCCAGTACAAAACTGAAACCCGCTGCCTGTATCTCGTTGAGTTTGTTGTCCACATCAAGCCCGCGCAGCCAGAAGGATGATTCGGGTATGGCAATCAGAATGCGCTCCGGCACCAGGCCATGCTTGCTGCTGGTTTTGATTAACCATTCCGCCAGATCCGACCGGGCAAACAAACCATTGGGTAAAGGAATAATAAATTTTACGTTGTCATCCAAAGGCTGATCCGCGAGCTTTACCTGCAACTCGGCACAGGCATGCTTCCACAGGAAGGAAGCCAGATCCAGCCCCATGCCGGCATCTTCTGCCACCGACATAAAATCGTTCACATCCAGCAGGCCTTTTTTGGGATGCGGCCATTGCAGGCAGGCTTCCAGCGCCGTGAGTTTTTGCAAGCGCCGATCCACATGGGATACGAACCCCACCACAAACTCTTTTTCCTCGTAGGCTTTGTGAATCTCATGCTCAAAGGCCAGCAGGGCTGCCCGTTGCTGATTCATACTGCTGGTAAAAAACTGGTAGTTATTGCGTCCCAGGCTTTTGGCCCGGTCCATGGCCGTCTCGGCATTCTTGATCAGGGACTGCGGATCCACCCCGCAACTGGGGAACACGGCAATGCCGATACTGCAGCCCGTGTAAATCTCGTGGCCGTTCAGTAAAAAGGGTTCATGCAACCGCTCGATAATTTTGGCCGCCACCGCAGCCGCGCCATGGGGCTTGTCCATGGCGGTCAGCACCACCACAAACTCATCCCCTTCCATTCTGCCGATGGCATCGTCACGGCGAATGAGTATGCGGATACGTTCGGCAATCAGTTTCAGTAACTGATCCCCCTGGTCGTGGCCCAGAGATTCATTGATATAACGAAAGTGATCCAGGTCGATAAACAAGACCGCAAAATGCTGACTGGCATCTTTGGTGTGCCGGATAATGACTTCCAGCGCTTCTTCGATACGGGTTCGCGACGGCAGTCCGGTGAGTGCATCAATACTACTGAGCTTTTTAAGTTTATCCTTGGCTTCGCGGGTGTCTTTTAACAGGCGGAAGGCAATCAGCAGCTTGATGCCATCAATATTGAACACCGGTATCGCGGCAAATTTGATTTTGCTTTGCTCACCATCCTTGCGCCAGATGGTGGCATTATCCACCTGCAGAATCTGTTCGGTGCGGGTTACCTTGGCAATGGGATGATCGGCCCAGGTGGAGGTAATGGAGTCGGACTCGTCTTCCAGCAGGCTTTCGATATACTGGCCGAACAGGTCGGTGACCTTGGCTTTTAAAAAGCGCTCTGCCGCGGCATTGGCGTAACGGATCTTGCCGTTCTCATCAATGGCCAGTACGCCCTCTTCCTCGCTTTCGATCAGGGTTTTGCTTTTTTCTCCACCCAGGTTGGCAATGGCTTCGCGATAACGACACAAACGCAAAAAGAACTGCACCATACCTTTAAGGCGTTTGGCATCCAGTGGCTTGGGGAGTATATGGACCGTTTGCAGCAATTCGCGGTGCAACCCCATGGGCTTTTCCGCCATGCTCGATGGCATAAAAATCACGGGGATATGCTTGGTTTCCACCTGGGCCCGCAGCAGGTTCAGAATCTGGTAACCGTCACTGTCATCCACTTTGGACGCCAGCAAAATCACCGCAGGTACTTTATCTTTTGCCAGATAGAGCACATCGTCGCTGGTGGAGCACACAAGAATTTTGGCAGGCAGATCCGCCAGCAGGGATTCCATGGCGGAAAGATTCTTTTCAAAACTATCGACGATCAGAACGCAGGGTTGATCCGACATGCTGGGCACACCTACTTCACAAAGGTTAGCGCCGGATAGATATCAGGCATTGAGGTTTTTCAGAATGGTCTGCAACTGATCCGAGCGGAAAGGCTTTTTCATAAAGTCATCCATTCCCGCTTCCAGGCATGCTTTGCGGCAATCTTCTGTATCATCGGCCGTCAGGGCAATAATGGGCACATGTTTTCCCAGGGACTTTTCCCACGCCCGAATCGCCCGGGTGGCTTCAAAGCCATCCATAATCGGCATTTCGCAATCCATCAGAACGATATCGTAATGTTTGTCCTGAATGGCATCAATGGCTTCTTCGCCGTTATTGGTGACATCCGTGCTAATACCCAGTTTCTTCAACGCGCCTTTGGCTATTATCTGGTTAACTTCGTTGTCTTCCACCAGCAGGGCGCGCTGGGTTTGCTGCTCTTTGACATCCCCCATGGTGTGCGCCGTAATCATGGCATCACCGTTGCCATCCTGGCCGGTCAGTAATCGCAGAGCGTTGTGCAGATCCTCTTTCCGCAGGGGTTTTTCCACGAAGGCATTCACACCCTGCTTTTCGGCGCTCGCCGGTGTAATACCATCACCATCAAATGCCAGCAGAATGATTTGTGTATTGTCGAACTTGGCATGACTGCGAATCTGTTTGGCCAGTTTCAGGCCGGACTTTTTCATTTTATGCAGATCAATAATCACAAAATCAGTCCCGGCACCTTTCAGATTCTGATCCAGCACTGTAATGGCCTGAGCACCGTGCCCCGCCACCTGAAAAGACATGCCCCAGCTTTCGCAATATTCTTCCAGCCGCTTGCGGTCATCCATGGAATCATTCACCAGCAAGGCACTGCGACCGGTAATTTCACCGGCACGTGTTACCGCGCCGGCAGCTTTCGGTAATTCCAGCACCATGCCGAAGGTGGTTCCCAGGCCTTCTGTAGAGCGCACGGTCAGCCGACCGCCCATACGATCCATCAGCTGTTTACTGATGGCCAGGCCAATGCCCAGACCAAAAAAGCGATCTGCCATGGAGCCACCTTCCTGGGACAGGCTTTTGCGAATCTGCTGCACCCGCTCTTCCGGAATGCCTGAGCCGGTATCGGTGACCTCAATCTGCAAAGTGGCATGGGTATCGGTTTCTATATCGCAGCTGGCGCGCACACTGATACCGCCTTCGTAAGTAAAACCAAAGGCGTTGTTCAACAGGCTCTGCAGCACCTGCAGAATATGTTGGGGATCGCCGATCAGATTATCGGGCACATAGGGGGATATGAGGGTTGCCAGCTCCAGGTTTTTACGCCGGGCCATGGGCATCAGGGTATCCACAAAGCTTTCCAGTTCCGCCCGCACATTAAAGGTCACATGGGCCAGATCCAGATCACCGATTTCCAGATGCAGAAAATCTGTCAGTTCGCCGAAAGAGCGCTGCAAATCCCGGCCGCAATGGTAGGCCGCATCCAGCTCGGACTGGGCCTGCGCCGACAGCCCCGGATCATCCAGGGCCTCGCCCATCATGTTCAGCAGATTGTTAATGGGCATCCGCATATCCTGGGCAATATGGTGCAGGAAACGGGTTTTGACTTTGGAAAGGGCCGACTCCTCTTCCAGGTCGGTTTTCATGTTGAAATAGGTGTCGTGGCCTTCGGTAATGTCTTCAAAAAATATCAGGTCTACTTTGCCGCTATCCCCGAAGTCATAGGGGTTTACAATAAAATCCAGCGCCAGGCGCTGGCCACTGGTATGCGTGGCAAAGAGTGGGCGGGCCCAGTATTCGTCGTTGTTGTCACGAAAATCCCGCAGGTAATTGGGTACATGGCCGGCGTATTCCCGCGGGCACACAATAAAGCGGTCAAAGAGTTCATCCACTACGGTTTTTTTATGGATTCCGAACAGGGTTTCAGCGGGTTTATTGGCCAACAGCACGATGCCATCGGCATCAAATAGCATGGCTGGCGCTGCCAGGCTGCTGGTAAATTGTTTCAGTGATTCCAAATCCATATTGGGCTCTTGTCTGCTGTATTCACTTGGCGTAGATCCTCTCCGATCAAGTATAGATTGAGATTTCGCACTGTTCGCATTATTTGGCCATTATTTGGGCTATCCAGTGAACGGCAGGCATTAAAAAAGGCCCGATCTGAAACAGAAAGGGCCTTTTTTCAACAACTTGAGCCAGTTGTTTACTTGAGCTTGCGACCTTTACCTGCAGCAATCCGCAAGCGCAGTGCGTTCAGTTTGATAAAGCCTTCGGCGTCTTTCTGGTTATAGGCACCGGCATCGTCCTCAAAGGTGGCGATACTTTCATCAAACAGCGACATATCAGAGCGGCGCCCTACTACGCTCACGTGGCCTTTGTAGAGCTTCACGCGCACTTCGCCGTTAACGTACAGCTGGGTTTCGTCGATCAGCTTTTGAATCGCTTCGCGCTCCGGCGACCACCAGTAACCGTTGTAAATCATTTCCGCATAGCGCGGCATCAGGCTGTCTTTCAGGTGGGCGGTTTCGCGATCCAGGGTAATGGATTCAATGGCGCGGTGGGCCGGCAGCATGATGGTGCCCCCGGGAGTTTCATAACAGCCGCGGGACTTCATGCCCACGTAGCGATTTTCCACAATATCCAGACGGCCGATGCCGTTTTCGCCGCCCACTTTGTTCAGGTAGGCCAGCACTTCGGCCGGGCTCATCCGCTTGCCATCAATGGCTACGATATCGCCTTTTTCGTATGTCAGTTCCAGGTAAGTCGGGGTTTCCGGGGCTTTTTCCGGAGAAACGGACCAGCGCCACATGTCTTCCTCTGCTTCGGTCCAGGGATCTTCCAGGGGGCCGCCTTCGTAGGAAATGTGCAGCAGGTTGGCGTCCATGGAGTATGGGGATTTTTTGCCGCGCTTCATTTCTACGGGAATGTTGTGCTTTTCGGCGTAGGCCAGCAGGGATTCGCGGGAATTCAGATCCCACTCACGCCAGGGGGCCACGACTTTAATGCCGGGGGTCAGGGCGTAGGCGCCCAGTTCAAAGCGCACCTGATCGTTACCCTTGCCGGTGGCCCCGTGAGAGATGGCACAGGCACCGGTTTCCTCGGCAATTTCCACTAACCGCTTGGCAATCAGGGGGCGTGCAATGGAGGTGCCCAGCAGGTACTCACCCTCGTAAATGGTGTTGGCGCGGAACATGGGGAATACATAATCGCGCACGAATTCTTCACGTAAATCTTCGATATAGATTTCTTCTACGCCCATGGCTTCGGCCTTGGCGCGGGCCGGCTCCACTTCTTCCCCCTGACCGATATCAGCGGTAAAGGTCACCACTTCACACTGGTAGGTTTCCTGTAGCCACTTAACAATGATGGAGGTATCCAATCCACCGGAATACGCTAATACAACCTTGTTGATATCTGACATCGTCTATTCCTGTTTATCCGAATTGACTGTGGGGAAGCCCCTGTTGAGCGCAGGGGGCGTAAGGGGCACGTATTTTACACGGATCGGGGGGTAATCGCACTAGGCAGGCCCGGTTAGCCGGGGGGGTACGCCCGGAGAGAGCCGCCGACAGCGCTCTCCGGTGGGGAATCAGTAGCGGGGCTTTTTCACACTCACGTATACCCGGCGGTTTTTTGCCCGGTCAGCCGCGGTATTGCCCTTGAACCGGGGGCGGGTTTCGCCGTGGTAATGGGAGGCTATCATGTCCTGGGGCACGCCCTGGTTCACCAGATAGTCCATAACCTCCTTGGCCCGCAACCGCGACAGCTCCCAGTTGTGGCCGCGGCGCCCTTCCTGGCTGGCATGGCCGTGCACGTAGATTTTTTCCACTTCAGGATCCACCCGCACGTAGCCGGCAATCAGGTTCAGACGCTCCAGAGCCGCATTGCTCAGGCCGTATTTGTTGGCACCAAACTGCAAGAATGAAGACGCGATCTGCTGATGGTTAACGGGATAGAGGGTTGCCAGGCAGGACACCAGGCCATTGTAGGCTTCCTGAAAGTTAACACCGGACACCCCCACTTCAATGCGGTGATCCTTGGTCCAGCCTTCAATATCGAAAGTAGGCATCATACCGGCTTTCAGCTCATCCACGATCCGGTCCGTTTGCTGGCGGCTGATGCTAACCGGACGCTTGCCTTTGCTGGTTTTGACCTCACCAATATCAACGGGTCCGGGTCCGGGCCGCCAGAACGGCGAGCGAATCTTCAGTTTGCCGGAGCCCTCGTGAACCGCGGGGCGGTCGGATTCCAGATAAAAACTGATGTAGGCGCCCGATTCAATTTCAAACACCGCGATACCGTACTGGGGTATGCCCTGCCACAGGCGGCACTGGGTGGCGGAGGGCTCCAGATGCCATTCCGCATCAATACCCGCCAGAAATTCGTGGGCTTTCAGGCTACCTGACAGCAGCAACAACATCATTACACTCAGGATTCGCAACACGGTTTCCTCAACAGCCAGTTAAACCATCAGAGTCATTAAAACGAACAAGTTTAGCCGTATCTAATGTATCGGCCAGAGGGCCCGTATCTTTATAGCCGATTGCCCCGCGTTGAGAAGCCCATCAGGATCAGGTAGCATGCCCGCTTTGAGCCGGAATCAGACCCAGTATCCTATGCCAGTGAGTTCACCCCAAATCGCCAACCGTTTTCGTGGCTTCCTTCCCGTGGTGGTGGATGTGGAAACCGGCGGATTCAATGCCAGAACCGATGCCCTGCTGGAAATTGCCGCGGTGGTTATAGAAATGGATGACAACGGCCTGGTGTACCCCGGAGAAAGTGTTCATCAGCATGTAGAACCTTTCAAGGGCGCCAATATTGAAAAATCCGCGCTGGAATTTACTGGTATCGACCCCTACCACCCATTCCGCAAAGCAGTGAATGAAAGCGCCGCACTGGGAGAGATTTTTAAACCGGTGCGCAGGGCTATTAAAGAAAGCGGCTGCACCCGCGCCGTGCTGGTGGGCCATAACGCCTTTTTTGATCACGATTTTCTGAAGGCTGCGGTTGAACGGGCCGGAATCAAGCGCAATCCGTTTCACCCCTTTTCCTGCTTTGATACAGCCACGCTGGCAGGGCTGGCAGTAGGCCAGACGGTGTTGGCCAAAGCCTGCGAAGCAGCCAATATCGAATTCGATCAGCGGGAAGCCCATTCAGCGCTCTATGACACCCAGAAAACGGCAGAGCTGTTTTGCTATATCGTGAATCGCTGGAAGGCGCTGGGGGGATTGAATAACCTGGACGGTGGCAGTTAAGCCAAGGTATTGCGGGCAGAAGCAAAGCAGAAACAAAAAAGCCGAATCAGATGATTCGGCTTTTTTAGTGCTGTATTCGGTTTACAGCTTGTCGGAGTTATCCGACAGGTAGGCAGCAACACCTTCAGGAGAGGCATTCATACCTTTGTCACCTTTGTTCCAGCCTGCAGGGCAAACTTCGCCGTGCTCTTCGTGGAACTGCAGCGCGTCAACCAGACGAACCAGCTCGTCCATGTTGCGGCCCAGCGGCAGATCGTTAACGATCTGAGAGCGAACCACGCCTTCTTTGTCGATCAGGAATGCGCCACGGAAAGCTACGCCGCCATCGGACTCAACGTCATATGACTTACAAATACCGTGAGACATATCCGCAGCCAGAGTGTACTTAACAGGACCGATACCACCTTCGTTAACGGGGGTATTACGCCATGCGTTGTGGGTAAAGTGAGAGTCGATGGAAACGCCGATCACTTCAACGCCACGCTCTTTGAACTGATCCATGCGGTGATCCAGAGCGATCAGCTCGGAAGGGCATACAAAGGTAAAGTCCAGAGGGTAGAAAAATACGATGCCGTATTTGCCTTTGATGGCTTCGGACAGGGTAAATTCATCAACGATGGAGCCGTCACCCAGAACCGCAGGAACTGTGAAATCAGGAGCTGGTTTACCAACTAGAACGCCCATGTAATTCTCCTTTAGCTATTTTACTATTGGCTTGTTTACTGTTTTGGCTTGCCTTGCAGACAAGACTTTAAATGGATAAAAATCACACAATTGGTTGTTTTATCAACAACTTGGTTATGATTGAGTGTAAAATCATACACCCTTCTTTTGATTCTTCCACCCGTTGCTTCCATTAATTTTTTTTATTCATACTTTTGCCTTATTCTTATTGCTCCCCCAGCTTGAAAGGATGTTGGTTTTGAACGATTTCAAGGATCACTTCTCCACCGGCAGCGACAGCTATCGGAAATACCGCCCCCGCTACCCCGAATCCCTGTATAAATGGCTGTACACCAAAGTGGCCCAGCCTGCCACTGTGTGGGAATGCGGTGCTGGCTCCGGGCAGGCCACCGAGCACCTGGCCAGGCATTTTCACCACATCATTGCCACCGAGCCCAGCGCCGCCCAGCTGAAATCGGCCCCGGAGTTGGAAAACGTTACCTATAAAGTGAGTGCGGCAGAAACCTTCAGCCAGGAACCGGAATCCATTGATATGGTGGTGGTTGCCCAAGCCATTCACTGGTTCGATCACGAGCGCTTTTTTGCCAAAGTGGACGAGCTGCTGAAACCGGGCGGCCTGCTGGCGGTGTGGGGATACCAGCTGATGGAAGCCAATGAGGCGCTGGACCCGTTGCTGAAAGAATTCCACGACGAATTTGTAGGGCCCTACTGGCCGGAAGAGCGCAAGTTGCTGAACAATGGCTACAGCGCCATTCAGTTCCCCTACCCTGCTCTTGAGGCACCGGAGTTCAAAATGACCGATGAGTGGGACCTGGAGCACTTGCTGGGGTATCTGAATACCTGGTCAGCCACCAAGGCCTTTGAAAAGGATAAGGGGGAGAACCCGGTTGAGCTTTGGCGGGAAAAGCTGACTGCGGCCTGGGGGGACAAGGCGCGGCAGCGGGTGAGTTGGCCTTTGGTTTTGTATGTGGGGAGGAAATAGGGTCATCCAAGCAAACCGCCAAAACTATAATTTGGAACATAAACCCCGAATGTAGGCTTGGATGTCTCCTAATTATTTCGAACCTTTTGTTTCGAACGTTTCAAATTATTTATTTTCGTAAACGAATATTTATTTTTCGGTCTCGAAAGCGCATTATAACCATGACGCATGAATCTTGTGCTTGTTATTCTTTTGGGTTTTATGTTGTCCGAGGCCACCACTCTCATCAATCTAAATAAACCTCAGATTTTTAGCCGGTTGCCTCCCGTTCCAGAGGAATGCGTCTTATGTTTTGTTGGCCTAAGCTATCTAGAGGAAATAGATGTGAATGCAGTAGTAGATCAAACCCTGATCTTTGACCGGTCCAGCTTGAATATCGTGAGAGCTGAGATTCGCCGAACCCTGGGAAACGATGACGTAAACGATTTTCATAAAGAAAGTAAATCTCTGGATATCTTAACGATAACACTAGTTCCTGCCACGATTCTCATCATTGCAATTACTTTGGGAGAACTGGAATTCGGCCTCTATTGGCTTGTCCTTTTCATTATGCAGGGCATCTTGGCGCAAACCATGATGCTTGTTAGCCATGACTTATTTGTACACCGAAAAGTCGGTGGTGATACCTTAAGCTGGATCGGAAGCATAATCCTGACGGTTCCCAGGCTTTCAATTCCCAGCGGCTACGAAAACGCTCACCTTAATCATCATAAATATATTGGAAGCGTCAAAGATACTGAAGCCTACAAACAGGACTTGAATACCAGATGGAAAAGGCTGCTATTCACCTCATTCCTTGGCGTAAAAATGGCACAGGCAAACAAATTCAATAACGACACACGAAAACATTATCACTCCGTCGATGAAACTAATACGATAAAATTAAGCAGAGAAAGAAAAGAAAAAACAATGGTTAAGATCTGGCTTGGCGGGTTAGTTCTTGGCTGTTTCTTTAGCCCCGGCACGATAATACTCGGCTATTTGCTTCCATTCATTATTATATTACCTGTCTTGAATTCCCTACGGATAATAATCGAGCACGCTGATGCAAATCCTGATAACCCATTCAATCTTTCGACTTTCTATAAAACCGGCCTGATTACTCGGCCTCTTTTTTTATGGGATTCCGGCGACTGTCATGTAGTACACCATATATTTCCAAGGATCCCCTGGTATCGCATGGGAAGCGCAGTTGATAGAATCAGCCCGATACTGGAACAGCACGGCGCCGTGAAGAGGACATCTTTCTGGTGGCTCATAAAAGGGTGGTACATCAACAACTACCCACATAGAAGCCTATGGCCACAGTCCTCCTAACCAGCATTTATATGCGGTAGCTGGCTGGCTTTTCATTTGTTTACACTTCCGCAAAAGACACACCCTAAAGAACATAGTAGTATTCACCTCAAAGCTGAAGGAAGGCTCTGACTACGTGATTTAGAGGGATCTTTATGGAAAGTGCTGCAAAATTTGATGCTTTGAAGTTTTACCTTGCTGGTTCATTTGATGTAACCAGCAAGTGTGAAACTATTGGTGGAGAAGAATACCAGTACCTGGAAGCCGGACATGACCGAACACAGCCAATAATCCTCCTACATGGATTAGGGCTCTCTAAAAATCAATGGCGGGGTGTGATACACCTTACCTGTTCATCCCACAAAATATATGCCCTGGAAGTTCCTGGCCTGAGCCAAAAATTGCGCCTGCAAAACGGCCAGTATTCCATACCGAATCTTTCCAGATGGCTCAATAAATTCATCGAACAAAATGAGATTTCGGACTACCATCTCGTCGGGTTTTCCGCAGGATCTTGCATTGCCGCCTACCACGCAACGTCCAACCCATCTCAAATGAGGTCTTTGACTTTGCTGGGATTTCCCGATCTTGAACACCCCTCCCAAGATAAAACAGTCAATTCATTTGATCCATGCCGAGTGAGCAGTGTTAATACCATTGATGATATTACAGCCCTTTGGAATCAACAGTTTTATGACGCACCCAAACTACCCAAAATAATGTCGAGAATGTACTTAAACGCATTCACCTCGCAAAAGTCATTTTATGTCAAGGTATTTCAAGAACTGTCAGAAAGCGCGCCCATTCTGATGGCTCGAATCCACACAATTAAAGCGCCCACACTACTGATTCGCGGTTCGCAGGATAATTTTTCAAGCAGTGACACCATGAACCTGCTCAAAAGAATGATTCCCAGGGTGAAATTTCGGGAAATCCCCAATGCAGGCCACCTGGCTTACCTGGAAAAGCAGGTCGCTGTTACCGAGCACATATCAAGATTTATACACAGCCTGTCTCCCAACTCGGGGAACATTAAGATAACGGCATAGAGCACCAGCACACCTATCAAAAAGCCCTAACGTTACAATAAAGCCACGGTGTAAGACTTATTCGCATGATAACCTACTCAGAATCCCAAAAAGATACACCACAAGACCTTAATCACAGCATGTCAAGACTGCAGGATCTACACACACTGGTTAAGCTATCCAAAAGTTACGTAAGTGGCGTTTCAACCGACCACGTAACAATTGATGGCGAGACAATCAACTATATAGTTGCGGGCGACCCGAAAAACGAAGCTGTTGTCTTTATCCATTGCTTTAACGGCACCAAAAACCTGTGGCGCCTTATGATGGACAGGCTCAAGAACGATTACTTCGTAATCGCACCCGAAGTTCCTGGCCTTAGTATCGCATCAGACCTCTCCGATGATAAAAAATACTCTTTTAGATACTTGATCGCATTAATCGAAAAGTTCATCGAGACCATGAACTTGACCAAGGTTCATTTGGTAGGGGCTTCAGCAGGATCTACGATTGCTGCCCACCTGATGCTAAGAAACCCTGAACTAGTGGAAACAATGGCTATGTTCGCTTTGCCATCACTGTTTCGGGAAATGAAGAATGAAAATACTGTTCCTCTGGAATTTTATATTCCCACCTCCTTCAGCGAATTTCAGAATCTTAAAAATTTCCTGGTCTATGACCCGCCACCAACTTCAGACTGGACACTGAAGAACATGGCAAGAAAGAATAGATCAAAGCGTGCTTTAAAATTAAAAATCCTGGAGGATTGTATTACCAAGACCTCGCTGCTGGTACCGAGATTAAGGCAAATCAGAACCCCTACATTATTCTTGTACGGTGATAATGATCGAGTTACCCCACAATACACCATCGATCATTTTGTTCAGGAAGTCCCAAACATTCAACACTATAAGATTGAAATGTGTGGCCATATACCTTACATGGAAAGGCCTGATGAAGTTGTTGCAACTTATTTATCTTTCTTGAGTTATAATCAACACTATTGCCGAAGAACCAATCAGCAGTCTAGAAAGCCAGGGGCCTACGCCTAAATCCTGTGTACCGCATGTCGTATGAATGCGACTTTCCGAAAGGACACGTTCACTCAGGAGTGACCGTGTCCGGTGAGCTAAATGGGTTGGCTTTTTTGCTATAGCGGATAAAAGACCTGTAGGCTGATGCGACCTCCATAGGATTCTCGATGTAGATAGTATGACCTGCCTTCAAAACTTTGTAGCTTTGAATACTTGGAACGACCGCCAACAGATGATCGATGGTATCTTGAGGCGTTACGTTATCATGCTCACCGTGAATTAATATGGAAGGAACCTCGAGCATTTTGAGTCTGGGCACCAACAGTGTTGTACGCTTGAAGGTCTCATCCAACACTTTTAGCCGAAATTCACGCTGTTCGACGTTTTGCTGGAGAAACATCTCCTGAAGATGCCTGGGAATCACCGGAGCTTCATAATACATGAATTCGATCAATTCCTGCACACCATTCAAATCTTGAGGGACATAAAACTCAGGAGTCTGATAAGGGCCGCTGGGTTGATCAGCCGGATTCTTGAAAAAAGTTGGCATCCCCAGCATCGCGAGACTCATGACCCGGCCCGGGTTCTCCAGAGCATAAGATGCTGCAAACGTTGCTCCAGCCGACGTTCCCAGTATATGGAACTTCTCTAGTCGAAGTGTATCAACAAACTCCTGGAAAAAATTGATCAGAAAGCGTTGCGAGAAACGATCAGGCCGATTGAGTTTACTTCTGTAGGAGAGACCAGGTACCTCTAGTGCAATTAACCGAAAATCAGGCAGCAACTCGGTCATTAACGCTCTTAACGTGTGGAAGTTAGCATTATAGCCGTGAATCATGAATACAGGCTCCCCTTTCCCACCCTCAAGGTAAGAGGCCAGTTCACCTGCCAAGAAAGTCTTTCTTAAACGCAAATCGCGAAGGTAGGATCTAGCATGCCAAGTCAGCCTCTTCATATCCTCTAATTGTATTAGGTTTTTTCTCTTCACAGCGATTTCTGGGCTCTACGTTCAAGACAAGGAATGCTATTCCAAAACGGTAAAAAGATGAATAAGTGAATTACAAAGCAATACAAAACAATATGAAAACAAATTGTATAATCCAATTTAACCCGTATCATACGTAGCTTTATCATGCCCCGGGTTCCAATAATCAAGGTATCCCTGAAATTCACGACCCCGATCACTGAGGCGTGAATCCGGGCTTCCAACTAAGTTTATAACAAAAAAGACCTATCTGAACGAAAACTATAAAGTACTGGCCTCTCTATGTTGAATAAATACGCTCTGCTATTAGAAAAGCATTATAAAATCATATTTGTAGCCTCCCTTGTAGTATTGCTTGGAGCCTTTGGCAAGCTGGATACCTTAGGCCTGAGCAACGACATGCGTATCTATTTCTCGGAAGATAACCCATACCGGGCATCTCTTGACCTTCTGGAAGAGACTTTCGGAAAGCAAGATAGCTTCCTTATATATATTGAATCCAAAGGTGGGGATATTTTTACCAAACCCAACCTGAAGGCAATTGACTCCCTCACAGAGAAGCTTTGGGAGACACCTTATAGTCGCAGAGTAGATTCGCTAACGAACTATCAGAGAACCCAAGCAGAAGGCGATGATCTAACCATTGATTACCTTGCTGCGAAACCAGAATCGCTGTCCAACGCAGAAATCCAAGAAATCAGGAAATTTGCGACACAAGAGCCGAGTTTAAAAAGTCGCCTGGTTTCCAAAGATGGCCGGGTAACTGCTATTAACGTAACATTCAGCTTTCCTGCAGCAGACCCGAACTCAATAGAAGATATCCCAACTCTGGCAGCAAAGCGGTCCAGGGAGTTTGTTGAAAATGCGGTCAAAAATACCAGAAATGAGAACCCCGATTTAAACATACTTATTGGCGGAGTCGTTTCAGCCAATTTAACAATGGCTGATGCCATAGAATCCGATTTAGGTACCCTGCTGCCAATCTCTTACTTGTTTCTTTTTCTAGTTATCTATCTTTTTACTCGTAGCCTCATAGCAGTTTCCATCACCCTTGTAATCATCACACTATCTATTGTGGTGGCTCTCGGTCTATTCGCTTTCACAGGCCGCCCTTTAACTCCTACTATCGGATTCGTCCCAACTGCAATAATGGCTATAGCTGTAGCCGACTGCGTTCATTTTATAACCGGATACATCAACAGCCTGAGCGAAGGCAAAGAAAAAAAGGATGCTGTGATCCATTCGCTTAAGATGAATGGCAATCCAATTATTATAACTTCTGTAACAACAATGCTTGGCCTGCTTGGCTTGAATTTCAGCGAAGCACAGCCCTATCGTGATATGGGCAACATTATATCTATTGGCGTCGGAACTGCACTGTTCTTATCTCTCACTATGCTCCCTAGCTTGTTAATTATGCTCCCCAAGCTGACCACACGAGGCCATATCGCGGGAACATCGATGATGGACAATCTGAGTGAATTTGTAATCAAGAGACCTAAAACTGTCACGATCACCACATTGATTGCTGTGGTAATCGGTGGATCTGGTTTCTTCCAGAACGAAATTTCTGAGCGGTGGTATCAATATTTTGGGGAGTCTTTTGAGATAAGACAGAGTGTTGAAGCTATAGACAAAAACCTTAGCGGCATTCATGGCTTCCATTACACCCTGGATACCGAGACAGAGAATGGCGTCTACGATCCGGAGTTTTGGAGGGACGTTGATGCTTTCACTCAATGGCTAAGAGAACAAAAAGGCGTTGCACATGTCGACTCTATGGCCGATATTATGAAGTCAATCAACCAGAATATGAATGGTGGCCTTAAAGAGTATTACCGGCTGCCGGAAGAGCGCGAACTCGCCGCTCAATATCTTCTACTATATCAATTCGGACTACCTCAAGGGCTGGGGATAGAAACTTATATAAACACAGACAGGTCAGCTATCCGCCTTACCGCCTCAGTGAACAAATCAAATTCAAACGACATGATTGCTCTGGATGAAGCTGCCAAAAAATGGCTTGAGAGTAATGCCTCCACCATAACTCCAATCAGTGGCACTGGTATGGACTTGATGTTTAGCCGAATCGCTCAAACCAATGCAAACAGCCTACTTAAAGGTACAATTCTCATTCTGGCTTTGGTCAGCGTCATCCTTCTCGTGGTACTAAAATCTGCAAAACTTGGGGTTATCAGTCTGGTGCCCAACCTGACTCCCGCCATGCTAGCCTATGGTTTATGGGGCTATTTTTACGGCATTATTGACCTGTCTTCGACAGTTGTCATCTGTATTGCACTGGGGATAGTGGTGGACGATACCGTTCATTTCTTAAGCAAATACAGATATGCCAAGTCTGAACTACGGAAAACTACCGAGGACTCAATACGCTATGCGTTTCATGCCGTGGGAAGTGCTTTGGTTATTACCACGATAGCGCTTGTGGTTGGATTTCTTATCACAGTATTATCAAGCTTCAAACCGAGCGCGAATCTGGGCATTCTGCTTTCTTTAACTTTAAGCTTGGCTCTGGTTATCGACCTGTTGCTCTTGCCTTCACTCTTGCTTCTGCTGGACAGGAAAAATCAGGAATAACAGGATAAGCAAGTACAAAAAAACGAAAGTCCTCTCTACCACCAGTATTTTTTGTAGAGAGGACTACCAATTCCCATGACCTGCCTGGTGCCTTCACAGCATACTTCACGCCAATCTATTAATAACAGATCACGTTTTCGTGGACTTTAACTTTAATGCGAAAAGCGCCCGTTTAACCAATAAAGCGACCAAAGGCGACAAAGCAAAAACCAGCAAACAAACGGTCCAGTGAAACCCGAAAACAAGCGCGTATCCCAAAGCTATAAATAGAGAAGAGTCAATCTGATCAAGCAATACAAACCCTGCGCGAAAGCGCTCAGGTGTTTCGCCTGGTTTTGCACCCATTCGACGCTTTAGAAACGAATTCGGGAGCTCTGCAAGGACATACAAGAAACCGGATACTGCGCCCAATAAAAGGATATTTACTCCTTTCAAAACAGGCTCCTTTCCAGATACCTCAAAAAAATATTCAAATGGCAGAAGCGTTGAAAACCCGACAACAGTAAGAACAGGCATTACCACAAACCCTCTTAATGTCTTGTTCTCTCCAAACAATCGGGTGTTGACCGGAACTTTCAGGGGTTTGAACATATCCTTGGTAACGATGATCATATGCACCACACCTGCAAATATCACCGGCCACATTAGATAAACAGAAATAACAGCGAGTTCTGAAAGAGACAACTTTATACTTCTATGAAATTCCAGCGCGAGGAAAACAGCAAAGCCTCCCAGGGTAATTGAGAGTATCTGCACAAGCGACGTGAATTTGAAAAATGGCTTTCTGACAATCATGAAATAGGAAAACAGGCAAAGCCCCACTGCCAGCAAAACATCAACAATCAATGCATCCAAAAAGTACGTCATTAACTGGTGAACACCAACGATAGGTATGCTCCAGAATACCGGCATACCCAAATAGCTCAACCCATCTGACTCTTGTATATTGCCTATATCATTGAATACAGCCAAACGAATACAGCCAAAAGCAATCATCATCATGGTAAAAAGGGAAAAAAAACCGTCAAACCCTGCCTGGTGCAAAATCAGCCCCGGGCTTACGAGGTAAATAAGAACATCCATAAATCCATCTAGATAGCGACCGAAATTACGTTCTGTGCCATACTTTCGCGCCAGTATTCCATCGAATGCATCTGCCAGCATAGCCAGAAAAAGCAAAGAAAGTGCGGCGTAGATCAATCCATTGAGGGTTAGAACAATAGCGACCCATGTAGTGACAACACTTGAAAGCGTTATGTAATCTACCCAGTTCAATCTGATGATAAAATTACTCATATTTTCAGATGTCTGTGGGGTTTCTACATCGTTCATTCTATTACACCCTTATATTGAAGCTTCCCACCCAAAACCCACTTTCTTAGCAGAGGCCTGTCAATCTTACTGTTATGACGAGCATCAACTGGTATTTTTTCGATTTCGCATAGTGAGACAGTCGCGAGCCCATGCTGTTTTAAATGATCAGATATGGACTTAATGGATTCAGGCTGCGTTGGTAATTTGGGTTGAACGAAAAGCACCGTCTTCCCATCAGATTGAATTACGGCTGAACGATCAACCTCTTCCATCTCATCAAGTACCTTTTCGATCATAAATGGTTGAACCCAGTGGTCGTCGAAAGTGATAACATCCTTTACACGCCCTGTTAACCAAATCCTTCCATGTTCATCAAAGAACCCTGTATCTCCTGTCCTGTGCCAAACAGTACCCTCTCTTCTTTGGACCTTGTTTTCTCTGGTAGCAGCAGGATTATCAACGTAGCCTTTAAGTACATGCTCCCCACTTACCAGAATTTCTCCAATCTCCAGAGGTGGCAGTACATTCTGGTCAACCTGCTGTTCAGTCACAGGCTCCGCAGGCAACGCTGAAATACATACCTGAACGCCTTCTACAGGTTTTCCAACCAGGTAGCCGTTATGCAATATTGCGTCTCTGACAAATTCTTTCGTTTGAACACTACTTATTGGCTCTGCTTCAGTAGAGCCATAAACCACCTTACACAAAGCTTCCGGACAAACGACAGACAAGCTCCTGGCCAAGGATAATGGCACGGTCGCCCCGCCCGTAAACACCAGATTCAACCGATCAAGCTTTAAGTTGTTGACTTCCATATAGCGGGTCAACCGACCCATAAACGCGGGGGCTGCACCTAACCGGGTTACTTTCTCAGTGATTAACTGCTGATATATTGTTTCCGGGTCAATATCGCCAGGCTTTGCCAGATCTACCTTGGGAAGAACGGTTGTCATTCCACAGCACAAGTTATGCAGCACCCATACAGGGAAACTTGTCAGATCGATATCTCCTTCCTTGTCTGGAAGGTGGGCTCTAAGAATTCTGTGCTGACTTTCCAGGCTTCCTTGCGTCCTGTCCGCTCCCTTGGGCCTGCCAGTGCTGCCGGAAGTAAAGGAAATCAGTCCATGGTCATCTCTTTCTACATCAATTACTGAAAATACTCCCGGCTCGCCGGGAGACTTCAGGTCATCAATGTGCCGATATCCGATACCTCGGCCATCAACAGCAAAACGCTTCATTCTCCACATCGATGGAATAATCCAGAACATCCGGACCAGCGCTTTAAGGCTAACAATGGCTTTTGCTCTGGAATCCTTCAGAGCCATAAGCACCTTCTGCCTCGGCATACCTGTATCGATAAAAACAGGAACCATGCCCAGCGCTATCAGGCTGATTATCGTCGCATACAAATCCACGCTTGGCCGAAACAAAACAATGACTCTGTCACCCTTAACCAACCCAAGTTTCTTCCAACCGCCCTGAAGACTCTTAACACGCTGTGAAAGTTCGCCAAATGTTATGCGCTCTTCGCCCACACACTGACTGCCTTTCATCAGCGGTATAACAAGAGCCTCTTTGTCAGGTGTTTTGTCTGCGTTGACCTGGAGGTATCCTGCAAGATTAAGCCCCATCTACAGCTCCTTCGAATACAGGCCATAATGGCGCAGCTGATTGGTTATTCTATCAGAGGCTTTCCTGGATAGGTTATCCTGAATGAAGAGGCAGCCAAGCGACGAATCATAGTAAGGTAGTGCGCGTTCTATACAGTGGTAAAAGAGATATGTATATAGCTGCTTTCCTCTATACCTATCGCTTACTCCTGCAGTCTTTAACAACAAGGTCCTGGGACCGGGAATCGTCTCAAAATGCTCTTCAAAATTCACTGAATCAGGTGAAACCGGATCATCAACCGCCTGGTTAACCAAGGGTGAATAGTCTGGGAAACTCAGCATCATTCCTGCGATATCTCCGCCCATTGTTTCGGCAGCAACAGCGCTATGCTTGCAGATCTTCGCTGCAAAAGACTCTCCGCATACCTTCTTGAAATCCGCCAGAGAAACCGGGGTATAGGCGAAGTTCTCTTTAAATATTTCAAGAGAGAGCTTATGAAGCCTTTCAATATTTTGCATCCAATAATCAGAAGTTACCGGCTTGATAATAAATTCAGATTCGATTCGAGACCTTATGCTATCGAGTAGACCTGCCGTGTCTCCTGCTGAAGTAGCCAGATCATGGGTGGTAGATGTGGCATAGGTTCGGGAAACCTCGTAACCAAGTCTGTCAAGCAATTCAGGATAGTATTCCGGGTTATAGGGCTCACCAATAAATTGACGAGAAGAAAAATCATCAATTCTGATTCGATACATTCCGTAGGTTGAAAAATTGATGGGACCAAATACAACCTCTGCCTGATTCTTTATCGCCCAAGCTTCAAACTGTTCGAATAGTTCTTGATTGGAATCCAGGGACATCTCTGATTCCCAATAGCCAAAGAATGCAGCAAGCTTTCCGTCAATCAATTGATGAGGTGCGATAAAACCAGCCAGTCTGGATTTACTATTGTGCCCCAGCCAAACCTTGCCATGTTGAAAATAGTTATTACCCTCTCCAAACATGAAATTCACCACCGCTCTGGATTCGGGAATCCAGAATGGGTGATCCTTGTAGATTCTATGAGGAAGATCCAGAAAATTCTCTGACAGTTTCGCGTCTGGGAGCCATTCTCCAGAAAATGAGGTGCTCATTCAGCTCGCCTCTTGCACTTCTTCATCATCCGCCGAATCCTCATTAAGTTCGATCCGCTCAACGATCCCTGACGTTCCATCCATACGAACATTTTCCTTATCACGCAGAATGCCGGTTACATTTGGCACACCTACGATAGCAGGTATACCCAGCTCTCTGGCAACTACTGCGGAATGGGAAAGGGTTGAGCCACGTTCAACGATGATGCCACCTGCCGTAGGAAACAGGGGTGCCCAACCCGGATCTGTACGAACAGTGCAAAGTATCTGTCCTTCCAGACTCAGCTCATCTTCTGGTGAAAATATAAGACGAATAGGCTTTTCGACGATCCCCGGATAGCAACCGGTTCCTTTGAGGCTCCGGCTATTAGCTGACGCAGCCAGCTCTTCATCTGAAGCCTGGTTCGGATATTCATACTTGTTATTCAGATATACAGCACCATAAGTCCAGAAATGATGCGGAAGATCTTCTTTCTCATACTCCTCAAACTCTGCCTTTCTGGCTTCAACAATCGGCTTCATCACCGTTTGTACAGACCGCCCATCGTTAAAGGCATAAATCTCTTCAATAGTGAGGTAAAAAATATCTCTTGCGTCATCAAGAAACCCGTAAAACGCCAATTGATTGCCGATTTCAAGGAACATGCTGCGATAGATACCAAAAACGCGGGTCCTGGCCAACCGCATGTTTTCGCGATTTTTAACTGCTTCTCGCAGTTTAGTCAGATCCTTTTTGAACTTTGGTAACTTACTGCTGCCCAACTTGTTACGGATCGCAGCAAATACTTCTGATTCAGCATCCGATCTGAATTTCTGCTCGTTGGCTGCAAGTGTTTCCAAAGAAAGATCTTCCCTGGATAAAAAGTTTTTCAAGACAGCAAACATGAACTTGGGGTCTTCCCTGAGTGTAATGGACTCCAGTTTGAGTTCGCCCATCGTACGATCGCCATAGAGCTCAATGTACTCTTTACACCGCTCATATATTTCAGGAGCTGACACTTGCAAAACATCAAGCAACTTCTCGTTAGGGTTTTTCTCTATCAGAGATCGTAAGTCCGGGTTAGCCCTTATGTCATCACACAACCTGAGCAAGTACTTAGTTGGCTCAGTGCTCTCGATACCCTCTTCACCCGACATCAGGTTATTCTGAACAGTGGCAGGCTCCTCAAAACCGGATTTCTCCAGCCAGCGATGCACCCGGCCATTCATCATCATCACATAGAAATCGTTGATAATAGGCGTAGACCAGGCTCCAACAAGCTTTTGGTCCAGTTCCTTGCAAAGTTCAATTATTTCACCAATGGTGTTGGTATGGAGCCTGCCTCGATCAACCCTCTTATAATTCTCTTCAAAGCTCGCGCGGAACTCGGGGACAAGCTTATGCATTCTCCTGAAACCACTTGTGAGTTTGAAAAGGGCGATTAGCATCTTGGGGATCTGGGTCAGTTTCTCTACAATCGAAAGCTCCTTCGCCTGAACAAAATCGACGGGATCCTGTAACCCCATCATACGTTCCATATCTGATTTGTTGGTTTTAAAGGAAGGGAGAAACAACAACGACTTATACCAGTTGTTGATATTGTAATAGACTCTACCCCGAATCAGACCAAGCAAGTTTGCCAACATGTCTTGTTGGCTTTTTACCATATCTTTCGATCCCAACAGGCTGTAGGTCTGATCATAAACCTGCATATAGGCCCGACAAGCATAGGAAAATGTTAAAGGAGTCGTCACACCACAATAGGATTCCTGAATATTGGAGTTATCCCATACCACCAGCTTGTCGTCAGGATCTGCAAATTCCGGGAGCGATGTGACCGGCCTGGTTTGCAAAATATAGACCTTTCCCTCTGAAATAGTCCATTCGATGTCCTGTGGGAATTTCAGGCTCTGAGCAATATTCAAGCCCACATCCTTAAGATCAGCAATTCGCTCATCCGGCAAACAAGGTTCATTCTGTTTTTCAGCGGTAACGTCTATTTCCTTGGTGCCCTGCCCTGTAGCCTTGTCGAAAACAAGCTGAATATCTTTCTCGTTAACTTGCTTTTCAATTTTTCCGTCATAGAGACCGATGGTGAACTCATCGGTATTACATATACCGGACACAACGCCTTCACCACATCCCCAGGTTGCCGAGATCAATGCATGTTTACGGCTTCCGGTTATAGGGTGAGCCGTAAACATAACCCCTGAAACCTCACCGTCAATCATCTCCTGAATAATAACTGCTGCCTGAATATCGGTTACAGGTAAGCCTTTACTCAGGCGGTAAACCAAGGCCCGATGATTAAAAGCGCTGGAGAGCACTTTGATCACACTCTCGCAAATTGCATCCAGCCCGCGCTGATAAAGATACGAGTCCATTTGCCCGGCAAATGAAGCCCCCTCTGCATCTTCACCCAGGATTGAGGATCTGACAGCAAAAAAACCGCTCTCGAGCTCTGAAGCTGGCATCGAATCAATGATTCGTTGTCTTATTATCTCGTCCAGCTTCAAATCCAGAATCCTGGCTTGTACTGCTTCGGACGTTTTCTTTATCTGATCATTATCAGAATTAGCATCAATCGACGCCACCTGCTGACCAATCCACTCCGTCAGGCCGGCACTTTCCAACTGAAACTTCAAAGCATCAGTAGTCAGCACCCACCATTTGGGTACATTAAACCCTTCTTTGGTTAGCCAAGCCATATTATAGGCTTTACCGCCCAGGGCATCTTTTTCCAGAGCAACCGCGGATTTAGCGTCATAGAGATATTCAGTCATCTTAGTGCTCCCTTTGGGATTCAATTCTGAGCAGGGTTTGCAAAGTCGCCTGAACACGCTCCATAAACTCATAGTGCCTGAATGTGTGGCCCATCATATACATCGGAATTCGATTTACCCCCAGATCCCACAAAGAGTATTTGTAACCATCCCGCCAAATGACCGGATCAATTTTCTGGCCGGTATACTTCTCCAGAGCCAGGCGGTGTTGTTCAACCAGCGTGTGAACCTTGTTCGCATCCACATCAGGTTGCAACGTCATTACCATCAGTTCAGCAAGGTCATGTTGTGGAACCTGGATAGTCGCCAACTCCCAGTCATATACACACAGCTGCAGTTCACCATTTACTCTTCTAAAGCAAACGTTTCGTGGGTTGAAGTCGTTATGTATCAGGGTTTTTGGCATTGAATCCAGTTTCCCATACCACTCTGGCAGCATATAGACCGCTTTTCTGAAATACTCCATTGTTTCTTCGGGGAACCATTCAGGAAACTCTTCACTGGCATGCACACCCAGCATCTCCCATAATCTGAGACGTCTCATCATATTTTCCTGAGTAGGAGCATTGGCTAGCCATGGTTTGGTGCGAAGCTCGTCTTCCTTTCCGTACCAAATGCTGTGGACTTCAGCAATCCCATCAATGGCTGCGGACAAGTGCTCGTCAGTCCACGATGATGTGTCATCTGCGGAGTCCATCATTTCCATTCCTTCAAGAAACTCTTCCACGATAACAAATGCTTCCCGGCCAGGATCGGCCCATGTGTAGTACACTGTCGGCGCATATTTCTTGAATCGTGGATCTTCTTGTCCCATGACTTCCAGCTCGCGAATATCGCAGTGTTTGAATTCCAGTTCCTCTTTAAACTGGTTATAGGATTGTGCCAACCGGGCATCACACAGTGACGCCATTCCATTTGAGACAAGGATAACTTCATCGTCCAGCGGCTTGACTTTTACCATAACTTTCAACGGATCTTGTTGTCCTGACATTTTGAGTTTGAAAGGAAAATGACCCACCAGCTTATTGATTTTGTGCGCTGTCAGTTCAGTAATAATACTACTGCCAAGCTCTACATCCTGAATCTGTTCAATAGAGGATACGTGCGCGCTGGGGTTCTTGGTATGGGACTGGATAACCTTGTTGAAGAAGGCAGTATTAAAGTCCGCAAGTTTTAGCCAATCTACCGGCCTGTTACGGCCCAGAGTTTCGTGAGCACGAGCAAAGTGATCACTGGCAATTGCCGACATTGTGGACAGGTCAAGCGCCAGACAATAGGACGCAATAATCTCAGCAAGCTTATGAGCATTACCTGCGCCTGCACAATCCATCATTGCGAGGCATTCTTTTTGCTGCGTCAGGCTTGTGCCACCACCTACGGTTCCTATCACCAGGCTGGGAAGCATCATGGTTGCATATACGCCGCCGTCGTCGGTCAATTCACAATTGAATTGGCCTATAGCAGATTCATGCACGCACGCGATATCCTGCCCGGTGGCAGTAAACATGGCAGCAATAACATTCGCTATATTGACGTTTATGCCGACCATGCCTGTGGCTATACCACCACTAACGCCGCTATGAAAGTTTCGAACCATGTTTTCTGGTTCAACTTTTAAAATCTGCCTGCACACTTCCGGGGAAAGCACACACTCTGCAACAACGCGAATACCCCGGCCTTTAATAAATGACTGAAACGTTACCTTTTTATCATTTGATCTGTTTGAATCAATGAAGAACCGGTCAAATTTAACTTCCTCAAAAGCAGCCATTTGTTTCATGATCCACTGACTTGCCTGCCAGGTGCAGGTTGTAGTCATATTCTGGCCGGCAGCATCTCCGGTTTCGTAAACGAACTGAACACTCACAGCCTTGCCAAGTAGCTGTGTTTCAAGTTCAACCAGATCTGCATAATTAGAATACTTCTTGGTCTCGGCCTTGATTTCATCAAAATGATCTTTGATCCACTCTGCAAAGAAAAAGGCCGAATTGATATCAGACATGACAAACACAGGAGCACGCATCATCCGTTGATTTAATACTCTGGCGACTATCCCACCACTTTTACAGATAGCAGTAGCACCACGAGTGACGGAAGCTACCAAGGCACCTTCTGACGTTGCCATGGGCGCATAATAAAGCCCGTTCGCATGCGTCCCACGAATATGAAGTGGTCCCGCCAACCCAACGGGGATCTCTACAGAACCAATAAATGCCTCAATGTTGCTAACGAGTGCTTTCGGATCCAGAGATGTAACAGCGACGTTCTCCATAGGTTGACTGGTTTGCTCTCTGATAAAGGATAACCGGTCCTGACGCGCTTCTTCCGTGTATAAACCACGCCCTGGAATTTTGGGAAGCTCGTTGTGATCATAGTCAACAACCTGGGTATCACTACCCCTGGTTCTCAACAAGTAGCTCATCTCCCATATCATATTGGTCGCTTCAGTGGAGCCACTCTTGAACACTATTCGTGAACGACCTCTATCGTCTTCTTCAATCTTGCTTACCGTACACGTAAGCGGACTGTAGTTTTGCCCATACAAATTCACAGAAAGACTATCTATGGGTTCATCCAGGGGCGGGAGCCCTGCATCGGTGTCAAGATATAGAGATATATGACTCTTTGATACATCAATCGGGGCAGCAACATAGTCTCTGCCTTGCCATTGAAAAAATGCACTTGCATTAGAATCATCAGTAAAGCTGTATCGCGGCGCGACAACCAAAGCACGGGGTTTCATTAGCTAATCCTTTTAAATCACAAAATACTTTCTTAATAAACAGCAACTGAGAAGCCGCGTTCAACAATAACGGCAGATATCACCACGGAATAACCGCCAATCATTGCAAGGCCGACCATCTTCTCGTTCTTTTCTCGCCCTTCGAGTGAAGGCGTTTTCAGGAATTTGAGCAAAGAAAAGACAGCCAGACCAATAAAGGCCAAGACGAGAATGTAACCGACAAAATAGTGGCTCGGTACAATTTGGGTAATGATATAGATTTGGATAACAGCCATAGTGGCCAGGAGAAACAGAATTATGCCTGAGCAACCATTTACTCCATATATCTTGGTATAGGAGTCAACAGTGTCACGCTCTTCTTCGGGGCCGCGGGTTTTTCGCGTAATCTCAAAGCAAAAACCGCTACAAAAAGCCAGGGCCATTAATGCACCGACCAGACCGTTGAAGCTAATGCCCGGCGAGGCGAGGTTGACTATCCACCAGACAATCAATGGCATAATCGCCATATGCGACAGCGCGTAAAGGGTCAGCCGTTTCTCCAACCATTCACCACAGAAAAATTCAGCCGTCATCAGCAACGCCCAAACCATCATCACAAACCAGGCGATGGTTGTGGCCCCAAACCCGCCATCAAGAATCAAGCTCCAGGCGAGCTGTGAAACGACTGCAACACCCCCTGCTATCTTTAAGTGGGTCAGTGTTATCAATCCACTCTGCAAGACTCTTTCCGGGTAGTTTTTTACATCCAGCTCATAGTCCTTGTGCTCATCGAACACTCTGAGCAATAAGAACATCGACCAGGTAACAAATGCCCCCAAGAGGTCTGACAGGTAGAGGGTGTAAGCAGAACCATCAGCAACATATCTGGCGACCGCAGAACACACCAGATACAGAACAACAACAACAATTCCGTTAGCAGCCGGGAACCGCTCATCCATCCAGGCGAGAAAGCGCTTATAAAATGGGGAAGATAATGTAAGCCCGTGTGACGACATCTGGGGGGAACCTCTTTAATGGCTTATAAATTCAACATTAGCACTCAATTGCGTGAGTGCACGCCAAGCGGATCCCTGCCAGCTGCCTTATAACAGCTTCCTTTTAAAAAGCGACGATATGTAAAAAACAGAAAGGCAATTGGTATAACCAATCTCAATAGTGCGGTATTCTTTTATAACCAAAGGAAAATAACAATGCGCGATTACAAAATATTACGAATAGATTACACGCTATTTCAATTCGTTAGCGAAAACTATTTTAAGAATTCAAGTGTTTAGGAAACGGGTGTGAAATTGATTATTTCACACCCAACAAGACTGAGTTCCGGGCTATACCCGGGCTAGAAATCCGCCACCCCAGGCACCCGCGGATACGGAATCGCATCCCGCACATTCTCCATACCCGTGATGTAGTTCAGCAGGCGCTCAAACCCCAGCCCGAATCCTCCATGGGGCACAGTCCCATAACGCCGCAGATCCCGGTACCACCACAGCTCATCGCTGATTCCCATGGCCTGCATCTTGGCATCCAGCCTGTCCAGGCGCTCTTCCCGCTGGCTGCCGCCAATAATCTCCCCGATTCCAGGGGCCAGCACATCCATGGCAGCACAGGTTTTGCCATCTTCGTTTTCGCGCATGTAGAAGGCTTTGATTTCCTTGGGGTAATTGGTAATGATCACGGGGCCCTTTACGTGCTCTTCCGCCAGGTAGCGCTCGTGCTCCGATTGCAGGTCCATGCCCCACTCCACCGGGAACTCAAAGGTCTTTTTCGTGTTCTGCAGCAGTTTCACCGCGTCTGTGTAGTCGATTCGCTCAAAATCCTTTTGAACCAGCTGTTCCAGGCGGCTGATGGCATCCTTCTGGATCATTTTCTGGAAGAATGCCATGTCGTCCTCCCGCTCTTCCAGCACCGCGCTGAATACGTACTTGAGGAATGACTCCGACACCGACGCCACCTGGTCCAGATCGGCAAACGCAATTTCCGGCTCAATCATCCAGAATTCCGCCAAGTGGCGGCTGGTGTGAGAGTTCTCCGCACGAAATGTAGGGCCAAAAGTGTATACCCGCGACATAGCAAGGCAGTAGGCTTCCACATTCAGCTGGCCCGACACAGTCAGAAAGCTCTCTCCACCAAAAAAATCCTGGGAGAAATCCACTTCGCCACCCTCGGTGCGCGGCAGATTGGTCAGGTCCAGGGTACTGACTCGGAACAGTTCCCCTGCACCCTCACAGTCACTGCCGGTAATAATGGGGGTATTCACCCACATAAAACCGTTTTCGTGAAAATAGCGGTGAATAGCCTGTGCTGCAGAATGACGGATTCGGGTCATGGCGCCAAAGGTATTGGTACGTGGGCGCAGGTGTGCCACCGTGCGCAGGTACTCAAAGGTGTGTCGCTTTTTAGCTACCGGGTAGGATTCCGGGTCATCCACCCAGCCCAGCACTTGCAGCGTCTGCGCCTGGATTTCTACCGCCTGACCCTGCCCCTGGGAAGCCACCAGTGTGCCCTGAACCACCACACTGCAACCGGCCGACAGGTGCCTGATCTCTGACTCATAGTTTTCCAGATTCTGGTCGGCAATCACCTGAATACCATCAAAACAGGAACCGTCGTGCACGTTAATAAAGGAAAATCCGCCTTTTGAGTCCCGCCGGGTTCTTACCCAGCCCCGCAGGGTAATGGACTGATCTTCCGCGGGGGTTTTGAGCAAATCAACGATTCTGGGCTGCCATTCCATAAGGGCTCCTTGGGTTATTCTGCAGAAATATCAACGAGATACTGTATACCAACTATTATGGATCAGTCTCACAGTTTCAACAGGGCTTCGGCAAAAAAACCTAAAAATCAGCTGCTTAAGGTTATTTTCTTATTAACCCCCTCAGGAGGTGGCAGACCACACAGGCTGTCTATACTTTAAATACATTCAACAGTTTATGGACAGAATCTATGTTGCTGAGAGCTTGCATTATTGCTCTGACATTATGGGGAACAACGGCACAGGCAGCCGACCAGGCCAAGGTGCTACGCCTGTTTATCTGGGAGGATTACTTTCCTGAATCCGTTATCGAATCTTTTGAAGCAACGCACGGCATTCGCGTTGAACAGGTGTACTACGAAACCGATGAACTGAAAGATGAAACCCTGATTAACACCAACGGTGGCGAAGGCATGGATCTGATGGTGGGATCGCGGGCATCTTTTCGGGAATATGCAAAATATGGCTGGCTCAGCCGCTTCCCCGCTGAGCCACCAGCCAATATGCAGAACATTGAAAAGCGCTGGCTGCCCAAGGGCGAACTGAAAGGCGTGTCCGTGCCCTACCTGTGGGGAACGGTAGGTATTGGATACCGCAAAGACAAGGTACCCGAACCTTTAACCGACTGGATGGACCTGTTCAAGCCCAATGACCCTTTAAAACAAAAAATCATGATGACTAACGACAGCCGCGACACGATAGGCCTGGCACTAAAGTCTCTGGGTTACTCCATTAACTCCACCAGCAAAAGCGAGCTGAAAGAAGCTGAATCTCTGTTGCTGGCACAAAAGCCCTATGTAAAAGCTTACTCTTACCCTGAATTGGACGAATCATCCCAGCTGGTCACCGGCGAAATCTGGGCCTGCCTGTTGTATAACGGTGATGCGATTGCACTGAAGGACCTGAACGAAAACATTGATTTTGTGGTGCCCCCCAGCGGCACCAATCTCTGGGTTGACGATATTGCCGTTCTTAAAAAATCCACCCATCAGGAGGATGCCTGGACCTTTGTAAACTACATCAACGAGCCCAAAGTAGCGGCGTCCATCGCTGCCCACCTGTACTATGCCACGCCCAACAAAGCTGCCAGGCAGCACCTGGAAAAGTCATTTCTGGAGGACAAGCGAATTTACCCGAGTCAGACCACACTGGAAAACTCCGAGTTCTTCAAACCCCTGTCCGCTCAGCAGAACAAGCAGCGTAATGACATCTTCCTCAAGGTATTGAACTGAAGAAGATGAAACTGCAAACCAAAATACTCGGCATACTGATACCACTGATTATTCTGCCAATGATTCTGGTGGGAACGGTGGCCTATCAGCAAATCAACACCATTGCCATGAGCAATGCCAAAGGCCATATAGAAACCCTGTTAAACCAGATCAAGTTCAATCTGCAAACCCATTTATGGCGGGCAGAAAAATCGCTGGACTATATCGCTAGTGACTCTTTATTCAAACAATACGTGAACGCTAACGAAACCCAGCGTTATGCCCTGTTCTACAAGCCTTTGGTCAAATCGCTGCAAAGCCTGCAGCAAACCCAGCCCGAATACCTGGAAATCAAGATTCTTTTTGCCGATGGCAGTGAAGACATCAGCATAGAATCACCGGACATGGGTGATCTGTCCACGGAGCACATTACCGAAAGCATCGTTAAACAGCTCCGCATTACACCGGATGAGCACACCATTATGCTCAACAAAAACGCAGCAGCTGACAAGGGCTCGGTATTGATAACCAAACCCGTGTACAGAAATAACAATGAAGGTACAGCCACAACCCTGTTTGGCCACCTGTTAATAAATATGGACCTGGGTTTTATTAACCAGTTACCCATGGGCAATAAAGTAGACATTGCGCCGGAGCTGCTGATTACCAATGATCAGGGAGAAGTGTTCTACACTTCGGCCCCTGACCTGCAGGACTTTGGCAAACGGCTGTCGCGTTCGAATATTCGCACCAAAAACTTTTTTACCCTGACCGAAAGCCTGCATCATGACCAAACCATGCTGGCGATTACCCATAATATCGAAAGCAACATTTACGCCACCGGCATTATTTCCAAAAGCCGATTGATAGCCGGCGCCAAGGAACTCAACCAGGTGGTGATTCTGGTGACCGTCAGCATGACGTTACTGTTTGCACTGGTGCTGTTCACTGTTATCCGGATTCTGGTCACCACGCCACTGGCCCGCCTGAGCCGCATTGCTCATGATATTTCTGACGGGGACATGGATTCGGAAATCGATATCGACCAGGAAGACGAAGTGGGCGAACTGGCAAAAGCCTTCCAGACCATGCGCGTGAATCTGAAACATTCCACTCAGCAGATTGAAGAGCTGGCCTACTACGATTCCCTTACCGGTCTGCCCAACAAGATCACCTTTATCGAAACCATCCAGATTCTGCTGGCTCAGGCAAAGGAAAACGACGAACCCATCGCCGTGCTGTTTTTTGATCTGGATAACTTTAAAAACATCAATGACGGACTTGGCCACGACATGGGTGACTTGCTGTTACAGGAAGTGAGCCATCGCCTGAAGGATTGCATTCGTGCCTCCGATTTGCTGGAAAGAGCGGCCAACCTGCCGGAAGACACCCGCTCCAACCTGATTGCCCGTATGGGTGGCGATGAGTTCACCCTGGTGCTGTCGCAAATCAACAGCATTGAAGAAGCCTCGATTGTAGCGGTACGTATTCTATCCAAGCTGTCGCAACCATTCATGCTGGAAGATCACGAAATCTATATTGGTGCCAGTATCGGCATTGCCTGTTACCCCCATGATGGGGATACACCGGAAGTGTTGTTAAAGCACGCTGACATTGCCATGTACGAAGCCAAAGCCCGTGGCAAAAACAACTTTCAGTATTTTGATCATAAGATGAATGAACCGGTGTCGGAGCGGCTGGCGCTGGAATCCAGCATGCGGGCAGCACTGGATAACGACGAATTCCGTATCGTGTTCCAGCCACGGGTTCCCATGACCCAAAACCACCGTTACGAATTTGAGGCCCTGATACGCTGGCAGCATCCGGAAAAAGGTTTTGTCAGCCCCGGGCTCTTTATTCCGGTGGCAGAAGAAACCGGCTTTATACAGCACATCGGCGACTGGATGCTGGACCGGGCGTGCGAGCAAATCCGCAAATGGCTGGATAATGGTTACGAGGATGTGATGGTATCCATCAACCTGTCGCCGGTGCAGTTCAACTATGGCAGCCCCAGTAATTCTGTGCGCAATGCCCTGTCCAAGTACGATCTGCACCCCCGGCATCTGGAACTGGAAATTACCGAAAGCGGCCTGATGCAGAATGAAAACACCGCCGCCAACCTGCTCAGTTCGTTAAAAGAGATCGGTATTCGTATTGCGCTGGATGATTTCGGCACCGGTTATTCGTCTCTGGCTTACCTGCTGCGTTTTCCTATCGATACGTTAAAGATCGATCGTGCCTTTATTCGCAATCTTACCGAAAACCCCCAGGCAGTCTCGGTGCTCAAAACCATCGTTGGACTGGCCGAATCACTGGAGCTGGAAACGGTGGCGGAAGGTGTGGAAACCGAGGAACAACTGGCCATTGTCCGTGAAATGGGTTGTAACATTATTCAAGGTTTCTTGTTTGCCAAACCCACCCACTGCGACGAGGCAATGGGCTTTTTCGACGAACTCTATGAAGAGAGGCTCCGAGCCAAAAGCTAAGAGTTAAAGTGAAGGAGAAGGTGAATATGAAGAGCTACCCGCATTAATGCTTTCTCCCCGGCCGGCTTAACCTCAACCAGACACCGGACACTGCCAGTACCGCCAATATTATTGCTACCAGATCCACAAACCACACACCCCAATCACCAAACAAACGACCGGAATGCAAATCCAGTAAAAACCGTTCCCAGGTAATATCGGCGATTACCCGGTCTGCTGCGATAGCCTCAGCGATATTCACGGGCAGGGTCTGCGGCTTAACGGATTGTATAGCGGCAGCATTCGACAATGGCAGCCAGCTGAAGGCATCCACATCGAACTGATATTGCCTGAATCTGCCCTGCACCAGCGCCACTGAGCTGGCACTGTCTTTACCCTGCAACGACAGCAGCGGCTCCGGAATATCCACACTGCTTTCGATCAGCTCACCGGAAGCCGTGAACAGATAAAGAATGTCCTGGCAAATGGCCAGAATCATACCATCCAGCGCGACAGCCCCAATCAATGGCGGTGCACAACGGCCTATCCCCGAATTATTAAAAAACAGTTGCCGTTCGGATTCCACCAGCCACTGTTCCCCTGCCTGAAAGCCTTCCCCGGGCAGCGCCGGCTCAATGCCATACAAAGGCAGCGCCCACGAAGGCGCAGGATCATGGTCCAGCGACAGGGAATTACCGTGATTTAGCGCGATGCCGGTTCCCACCAGCACTAACACAAACAATGCAGCAGCCAAACCAAGGGTCCGGTGCCATTTCAGAAAGAATATACGAATTTTACGACGGGGAGTGACGCTCATGGATTCCGGTCAGGCGTTTTAGGGTTATCCGTTTTCGAGTGCCTGACTATGCAAGTAAAGTGCGAGCGCTGCAACTTTTTTTACAGCGCGAACAGACAGAGTGGCGCCGGTCACACCATCTATGATTTTATTCAGCTCGTAATCACTGGTCAGGTTTACGCCCTGAAACTGTTCAGTAAAAAAGGGATAGCGTACTTCCCAGCCCCGGCTTTCGCGGAATTCAAGGATACTGACCTGCTTGATTTGCTGGTCTTTCACCGCAATACCAATGGTAATGGGCCGCTCCTTGCCAATTTCATCAAGAATCCAGGCCGTGGTGGTGCCGCTCTTCCAGTAACTTACCCTCAGTCCGGCGTAGTCATGGTGAAGAATTTCTTTTGCCTTGTCTTTAATGGTGGATGTCAGCCAAAGCTTGTCCTTGCTGTATTCCGCGCCATCAAAGGCCTGGGACAGAAAGTCTTCCTGCGACAGGTACTGCTCCGCAATGGCAGCATTCCAACTGCCGGCAAGCAAGATCAAAAAAATGAAAGGCCTGAAATACTTCACGTTTTTACGCCTCGGTTAACGCACAAAAGCGCCGCCCGCAGTGCGGGCAGCGCTTTGACTGATACAGCCGGGGATTAGTAGCTCCAGCCAATGCCAAGGTTGATGGAATCACCACCACCGCCGCTAGCATTATCAACATCCTGATAATCGGTTTTTATGACTACGGTATCGGCCAACCAGTAGTTCAAACCAAAAGTTTGGGCCTCAACTTCCGATTTATCGTTATCGCCAGCATCTCGATCATATTCAGAGTAACGGGCAAACACGCCCAGATCAGGCATCACTTTGTAGGAACCTTCTACGTAGTAACCTTCTTGCTGGCCCTGACCGGTGTTCTTGGGCAACTCTCCGTCAATTTCCCATTCAGTCCACAGAGCGCGTACACCGAAGGCTCCAATGTTATAGATTGCATGGGCTTCGATCAGGTCAGCAGAGTTATCTTCACCTGTGGTTCCCTGGGAAATATCCTGCTGATGTTGGTAAGTCAAAGCTACTTCCAAACCTTTAACACCGGTATATTTTAGACGACCCGTGTAAGCTAGGTCTTCCGCCACAGCTTCAGCCGATTTCTGACGGCCAGAGCGAATATCCTCCAAGCCAACACCATCCTGCGCAACATTCAAGCCACTGTGAACGGCCAAGTTATAGCTCAGACCACCACCGATCTCACCTTGAGCCATCACACCTGTTTCCCACCAGGTAGTCGGGATAATTTTGTTTTCTACCAGGTTACGCTCAACCCCGTAGAAAGTGTCAGGTTCGTGAGTTTCATTCAGAATACCCACAGGAATCAGGAACTGACCCATTACCAATGACTGACGATCAGCAAAATCCCACTCGATGTAGGCTTGCTCCAGTTCGATCTCACCTGGCTTATCTTCACCATTGCCGGCGAGTCCGTGCTCCAGCTCGAACTCAGAAAAAAAACGAACATCTTCGGTAAACTCATGACCGATATAGATAACAAAGCGGTGCGCATCCACCTGATCGTCGCTGCGCTTCTTGTGATTAAAATGATGTTCCCCATAACCACCAATGGTGGTTTTGGTGAACCACTGGCCCATCCCCTGGGAAGCGCTCTTGTCTTCCAGCGCATCCGCCAGTGCTTCGATCTGTTTCTGCTGCTCAGACAGCTGGTCCTGCAGTTTTTTGATTTTCAGTGAATTAAGGTCATCATTCGCAGCCATTGCATTGGCAGCTGCCACAGACAGAGCCAAGGCCCCCAACATTGCTTTTTTCATTGGATCTCCCATTTTCCTCTCAGGTCTTACTGGATAGGGGCTCATTATGCATACAGTTAACGCGTATGCAACTTGTTCTTATTTACAAATGTGAAAACGAATGATTTTGGTCACCCTTTTGGTTACCGCCCATAAAAAAACGCCTGTCTCCGAAGGGAAACAGGCGTTTTTTTGATCTGCTCGCTGTTATCTATCTGATGTCAGGCAGGCGCCCTTACTCAGATTCCTGGGCCGGAGAAGCCTCCTCCACCAGGGTTTTCAGCTCGCCGTTCTGGGCCATTTCCAGAATTATATCGCTGCCGCCCAGCAATTCGCCCTTCACCCACAGCTGCGGAAAGGTGGGCCAGTTGGCGTATTTGGGCAGCTCAGAACGAATTTCCGGGTGCTCCAGAATGTTCACGTAAGCAAAGGGACGGCCTACTGACATCAGGGCTTCCACCGCTCGGGCAGAAAAACCGCACTGGGGAAACTGCGGCGAGCCTTTCATGTAAAGAATCACTGCGTTGTTTTCGATCTGATCTTTGATTGTTTCAACAATATCCATAACTTTCCTTTTTGCTACAAAGACTTAGCTGGTTTTTCATAGAAATAAAACATAAAAACCGGGGCATCTCACAGCCGTAATACTTGACTATTTTACCAAAGTATTAAGTGATTAGATATCTAACGCCTCAACTTTTACCGGCACGCCGTTCAGCGCCGCATTGCCGCTCAGCGCATCCAGAAACTGCTCGTCCGTCAGATCGTTCACGCTCACACCGGGCTGGGATTCCGCCACCGCCATCTTCACGCCCGGACGACGATGCCCCCAACCGTGGGGCAGGCTCACCACGCCGGGCATCACTTCATCGGTCAGCAATACCTCGGTTTCCACGCTGCCCACCCGCGAGCTGATGCGCGCTTTGGCGCCATCTTTCAGGTTCAGGGATCCGGCATCCGACGGGTGCACAAACAGCTGGTGGCGCGGCTTGCCTTTTACCAGTCTGGGGTAGTTGTGCATCCAGGAATTGTTGGAACGCACATGGCGCCGCCCGATCAGCAGCAGGCCATCGGCTGGCGCCACCTGTTGCTGCAACCGTGCCAGATCCTGCAACAAGGGCTCAGGCGCACACTGGATTTTCTTGTCCTGGTGAAAGATCCGTTCGGGGAACCGGGACTCGTGCCCACCCAGGTCCACGCCATGGGGATTGGCTTTTACCTTGGCAAAATTCAGCGCAACCTCATGTCCCTGCATGGGGCCATAGGGACCGGCCTGCAGCCCCATGTCCAGAATCTGGGTAGGATCAAACGCCGGCAACGGATCACGCCCCAGCAAAGCCGCCACCCGCTTGCCCAGCTCCACAAAAATTTCCCAGTCGTGCAGGGTGCCCTCCGGTTTGGGGAAAATGGCCGGGCTGTATTTGGCCACGTTATGCACGGCAAAGGGCATTAACGCCATGTCGTAATGATCATGCTCCAGCGGGCTGGTGGGCGGCAATATCACATCCGCATGGCGGGTGGTTTCGTTCAGGTAAAAATCGATCGCCACCATAAATTCCAGTGACTCCAGCGCTTTGTCCAGCTGTCCGCCATTGGGCGTGGACAGCACCGGGTTGCCGGCAGCCGTGATCAGGGCTTTGATCTGGCCATCACCGGGAGTCAGAATTTCTTCCGCCAGGGCCGAGCTGGGCAGTTCGCCACCAAATTCCGGCAATCCCCGTACCCGGGTTTGCCAGGCATTGAAATGACCAGGCTTGCTGCTGGGCCCCATGATCAGGTCTACCGCCGGCAGGCTGAACATGGAACCGCCCTCTTCATCCAGGTTACCGGTAAGAATGTTCAGCAACTGCACACCCCACTGACACAAGGCGCCGTACTCCTGTACAGAAATACCCATACGGCCATAGGCCACTGCCTTTTTAGCCTTTGCCAGGCGCCTCGCCAGCTGGCGAATGGCGTCTGCATTGATACCTGTGTAACCGGCGGCCCGTTCCGGGGTCAGGCTGGCCACAGCTGCCAGCGCCTCTTCCAGGCCCTCCAGATGCTCTGTCAGGCGGCCTGTATTCACCAGATTTTCTTCTACCAGCACATTGATCATGGCAAACAGCAGCCAGGCATCGGTGCCGGGCTTGATAAACAGGTGCTCATCGGCAATTTCCGCCGTTTCACTGCGGCGGGGATCCACCACCACCAGTTCGCCACCCCGCTTTTGCAGCTTTTTGATGCGATCCCGCACACCGGGCACCGTCCACAGGCTGCCATTGGAAGCCAGCGGATTACCGCCCAACACCAGTAAAAAATCGGTACGGTCAATATCAGGCACCGGCACCAGCACCTGATGGCCGTACATCCAGTAGCAAATCAACTGGTGTGGCAACTGGTCAACCGACGTAGCGGAATAGCGGCTTTTGGTTTTCAGCAATTTGAACAGATTGGGGGCGTGGGTGATCATGCCCCAGTTATGCACGCTGGGATTACCAAAGTAGCCGCCCACGGCGTTATTGCCATACTGCTGGCCAATGGCCACCAGCTTTTCTGCCACCAGATCCAGGGCTTCGTCCCAGCTGGTTTCCTGCCACTGATCCCCCACCCGTTTCATTGGCTGGCGAATCCGGTCGGGGTCTTCGTGAATATCGTTAATGGCCACCGCCTTGGGGCAGATATGACCATGGCTTAAAGGGTCTTGGGGGTCTCCTGTAATGGAAACCACCTGCTCATCCTTTACCCGCATTTCCAGTCCGCAGGCTGCCTCGCAAATATGGCAAACCCTGTAATGTGTTGTCTCTGTCATTCCCAGCCCCGCAGGTTGTTTTTAAAGGTTGTTATTGTGTGTATTGATCAGTGGGAGTAGCCGCCACCACCGGGCGTTTCAATTCTCAGAGTGTCACCGGTTTTGGCATGGAACATGGTTTTGCCCGGCACCACATCGCCGTTAAAACGATTTATCCCCACGGCGCCGGCGTCGCCGCCACCCACACCCCAGGGTACATGCACCCGGCGCTCCGTCAGCAAAGTGACCTGAGCCGGTGATAAAAACTGCATTTCCCGGACAATGCCGTCTCCGCCCTGATGTTCACCCTGCCCGCCGGAACCCCGGCGGATACCATAAGCGGTAACCCGCAGGGGATAATGCAGCTCCAGACTTTCGATGGGTGTGTTCAGGGTGTTGGTCATATGAGTCTGCACCGCCGAAATACCACTGTGATGCGCGCTGGCTCCCATTCCGCCGCCAATGGTTTCGTAATAATCCCAGCGGGGTTGCTCGCCACTGGCTTCTGCCCCCATCGCCACATTATTCATACTGCCGTGGCTGGCGGCGGGAATCCGGTCCGGCAAGGCTTTGGCCAGCGCTCCCAGCACGGCATCCACGGCACGGGTGCTGGTTTCCACGTTGCCTGCCGCCACGGCCGCCGGGTATTCTGCATTCAGCAAGCAGCCTTTGGGTGCTTTTACCGTCAACACCGAAAAGGTACCGGCACAAGCGGGCGTCTGGGGCGGCATCAGGCAGCGGAACACATAAAACACGGCGGCAGCAGCCACCGACAAAGGACAATTGATATTGCCGGGCACCTGGGCAGCCGTACCGGCAAAGTCCACTGATACCTCTTTCTCATTGCTATCCGCAGCCGAGGCTTTGACCGTAATACTGACCTGAATCCTGATATCCCGGCTGCCCTGGCCATCATCATCCAGAAAATCCGTGAATTCATAACAGCCGTCAGGAATATCCGCCAGCGCACTCAGGGCCAGTTTGCGGCCATAATCGTTCAGGGCATTCAGATAATGCTGATAGCTGTCTTTGCCGAACTGGCCAATCAGATCACTGAGTCGCCGGGCGCCTGCCAGATTGGCGCTGATCTGGGCAGAAAAATCACCGGTTGCCTGCGCACTGCCCTGCGACAGCCGCTCCATCACTTCGTTAACCAGAGTTTGCCCGCGCATGATATGGGTGGGGGAAATCAGAATGCCTTCATCTTGCAGATGGCTGGAAACAGGCATGGAGCCGGGTGTACTGCCGCCCACATTGGCATGGTGAGCGCGGTTGGCCACAAACCCCATCAGGGCTCCCTGCACAAACACCGGGGCCACCAGGGTAATATCCGGCAGGTGAGTGCCACCTTTATAAGGATCGTTGAGTACAATCATATCCCCCGGCTGCCACTGGATATGACTGACAATATCCGCCATGGCATAGGCCATGCTACCCAGGTGCACGGGAATGTGGGCTGCCTGCGCGCACAGTCCGCCATCGGCATCGAACACCGCGCAGGAAAAATCCAGACGGTCCTTGATATTGGGTGAAAACGCCGAGCGCCGCAGCATGGCGCCCATTTCGTCACATACAGATTCAATACGACTGGAAAATATACCCAGCTCTATCGGATTCATGCTTGCCTCTCTCCTGCCTTACCAGAGGAATCTAACCCATTCATTCAGCCGCGCCAACCGCGCAGCCGCCATCGTTCAGGGGCTAATCCGCCATAGATTGCGCTTCATATCGATTAAGTCTATCATTACTCCTTTACGGCAGCAGAAGCTGCCTTTTTTGTTTTTGGAGCGGTTAGTTATCATCCGCACGGAGTTGAAAAAAGGTTCATGGCAGCTAAAGGTTTAATGTCTACCTATGCTCCCCTCCCCGTGACTTTCGAGAAGGGAGACGGAGTCTGGTTATACGACACCGATGGAAATAAATACCTGGATGCACTTACCGGCATTGCCGTTTGTGGCCTGGGTCACGCGCACCCCGATATTGCCCGCACCATTGCCGAGCAAGCCTCGCGACTGATTCACACCTCCAATATGTATCATATTGCCCACCAGGAAACCCTGGGTGAAAAACTGTCTGAGCTGTCCGGAATGGACGCCTGCTTTTTTACCAATTCCGGTGCCGAAGCCAACGAATGTGCCATCAAACTGGCACGGCTTTATGGCAACAAACAGGACATTGATACGCCCACCATTATCGTTGCCGAAGGCGCATTCCATGGCCGTACCATGGCCACTCTCACCGCTACCGGCAGCCGCAAGGTACGCGCCGGATTCGAACCGCTGGTACAGGGTTTTGTGCGGGCGCCTTTTAACGATCTGAACGCTATAGAAACCATTGCCAAAAACAACAACAGTGTGGTGGCGGTGATGGTGGAACCGGTGCAGGGCGAAGGCGGTATTAATGTACCGGACGAAGGTTACCTGGCCGGTTTAAGAAAAATCTGTGACGACAATAACTGGCTGCTGATTCTGGATGAGATTCAGACCGGCAACGGTCGTACCGGAAAATATTTTGCCTACCAGCACGAAAATATTTTCCCCGACATTGTAACTACCGCCAAAGGCCTGGGGAACGGTTTTCCGGTTGGCGCCTGCCTGGCAAAAGGTGAAGCCGCCGAGCTGTTTAAACCCGGTAATCACGGCACCACTTACGGCGGCAATCCGCTGGCTTGCGCCACAGCCCTGTCGGTACTTGACGTATTGCAACGGGATCATCTGATGGACCGAGCCGCCACATTGGGGCAACGTTTGCTGGATCGCTTCAAAGAAGACCTGGCAAAACAAAAACTGGTGGCGAACATCCGCGGCAAGGGCCTGATGATCGGTATCGAGCTGAAAAAGCCCTGCGGCCCGCTGATGGCCAAAGCGCTGGAGAAGCGGCTGCTGATTAACGTAACCTCAGAAAAAGTGATTCGTCTTCTGCCAGCATTGATCATGACCGACGAGGAAGCCGATCTGGTTGCCTCCTCTGTGATCGAACTCATTCAGGAGTGGGCGGCAGAGCAATAGCCTCTGCCCTCCCGCTTGATTATTCAAGGACTACAAAGGTAAGTGCCATGACAGAACCACGGCATTTTTTGACCCTGTTGGATTTCTCGCCCGAGGAACTGCGAGCTTTGATTCACCGCGCCTCCGAACTCAGCAAAATGCTGAAAGCCGGTGAACTCTACGAACCCTTCAAGAATAAAGTACTGGGGATGATTTTCGAAAAATCCTCCACCCGTACCAGAGTGTCTTTTGAAAGCGCCATGGTGCAATGTGGCGGCGGCGCCTTGTTTTTATCGCCAAGGGACACGCAACTGGGCCGTGGCGAACCGGTGGGCGATACCGCCAGAGTGTTGTCGCGCATGGTGGATATCATCATGATCCGCACCTTTGAACACGAAAAGCTGGAAACCTTTGCCCGCTATTCCGAAGTACCGGTGATCAACGCACTTACCGACACCTTTCACCCGTGCCAGCTGATAGCCGACATGCAGACCTATCTGGAACACCGCGGCGATATTCGCGGCAAAACCGTGGCCTGGATCGGAGATGGCAACAACATGTGCCACTCCTATATCAATGCGGCGCGTCAGTTTGATTTTCAGTTGCGCATTGCCTGCCCCGGGGGCTTTGAACCCAACGCCCAGCTGGTGGAAGACAACCAGGAAAGAGTTACCATTCTGCGGGATCCGCAACAGGCCGTTGATGGCGCTCACCTGGTGGTTACCGATGTGTGGGCCAGCATGGGCCAGGAAGTGGAACAGGAACACCGTTTAAACGCGTTCAGCGGCTTTCAGGTAAACCCCAAGCTGATGGACCTGGCAGATAAAGACGCCCTCTTTATGCATTGCCTGCCCGCCCACCGCGGTGAAGAAGTCAGCGAGGAAATGCTGGAAGATCCCCGTGCTGTGATCTGGGACGAAGCAGAAAACCGGCTGCATGCTCAAAAGGCCCTGATGGAAATGCTGCTGGGCACCTGGAAACCCGCCTGATCCCATGTTTGAGGATATTGCCAATCACACCCTCCCCCTGGAGAGCGATAACGGCTTTACCCGCGATATCAAAATAGATTCCTGCGCCCTGGATGAAGAACACTTTCAGGTGCGCGGGCAACTCACCGACACCCGCATGGATTACGAAGATCCTTGCAAACAGATAGTGGTGCACTGCATTGTTGCCCGAATTACTGTAAGCACCCAAACCAACCTGATCACCAACGCAGAATTCGGCCTGCCGAAAATGGCGTTTAAAGGCATGTGCGAAAAGCTTCCCAATGGTGCGGATCTGTTAGTCGGTGTGGATATTACCCGGGGCTTCAGTTTTAAATTACGCGAGCTGTACGGTGGCAAACGTTCCTGCTTTCATCTGTCGTCATTATTGCAGGCCATGGTGCCCGCATTAATGCAATGCCGCTCCTGGAACTTTGATTTTAAGATGATGGACGCAGGGCTGCCGGCAGACAAGGTTCCCTATGCCATGAACGCCATGCTGAAAAGCGTTAAAAACAGCTGCCACGCCTGGGAACAACACCAGGGCGGTATTACCCGGGATTTTGCCGACGGCAACTATGAGCCCATGCTGGGGCGAATGGCGCCACGATTACTGGGCCGCTGGAAGCAAACGAAAGATTCTGATCAGGAATAGACTGAACATAAAACCCGGGCACAAAAAAAGAGAGGCGCCGACCTCTCTTTTTTTGTGCTGCTGCTGACGCAGATCGGAAGTAAGCCGAAAACTTAACGGCTCATCCGCACCCGCTCCACCGCATCACACCAGCCGGAATACAAACGATCCCGCACACCATCACCCATCTTGGGCGACACATGGCGCTCGCAATGCCAGAGCTCACTGATCTCTTCCAGTGACTGGTAAATACCGGTCTGCAAACCGGCAAGATAAGCCACACCTAACGCTGTGGTTTCAATCACTGCCGGGCGATCCACATCCACATTCAGAATGTCACTCAAAAACTGAATCACCCAGTTGTTGGCCACCATGCCACCATCCACTCGCAGAGCGGTGGGCTTGCCGGCGCCGTCTTTTTCCATGGCGCGAATCAGGTCCTTGGTTTGATAGGCCACTGATTGCAAACCAGCCGTCACAATGGCGGCAATACCCGTATCACGGGTTAACCCAAAAATGGCGCCCCGGGCATTGGGGTCCCAGAAAGGCGCCCCCAGGCCGGTAAAGGCCGGCACCAGATACACGTTATGTTCCGCACCTACCTCTTCTGCCAGTGCTTCTGTTTCTCTGGCGTGCTTGATCAGTTCCAGGCCATCCCGCAGCCACTGCACTGCGGCACCGGCCACAAAAATACTGCCTTCCAGTGCATAGGTGGTTTTACCGTTCAGGCGGTAGCCAATGGTGGTCAGCAATTTGTGATCGGATTTAAGTGCTTCCTCGCCGGTATTCAGCACCATAAAACAGCCGGTACCGTAGGTGCTTTTAATCATGCCGGGCTTAAAACAGGCCTGACCAATCAATGCCGCCTGCTGATCACCGGCAATACCGGCGATTTTGATACTGTCACCCATGATCTCTTTTTCGGTTTCACCAAAGTCGGCAGCACAGTCTTCCACTCCCGGTAACAGGCTGGCGGGAATAGTAAACAGATCCAGCAACTCCTGATCCCAGCATTGCTCATGAATGTTGTAAATGCAGGTACGCGATGCGTTAGTAGCATCGGTTTTGTGGCTCTTGCCGTTGGTCAGCCGCCACAGCAAAAAGGTATCGATGGTGCCAAAGGCCAGTTCGCCGGCTTCCGCACGGGCACGCACACCGTCCACATTATCCAGAATCCATTTGATCTTGGTGGCAGAAAAATAGGGATCAATCAGCAGGCCGGTTTTGCGCTGCACCATATCATCGAATCCCTGGGCTTTCAGGCTGGAGCAATATTCCGACGTGCGCCGATCCTGCCATACAATGGCACGGTGAACCGGCTCCCCGGTTTTGCGATCCCAGATCACAGTGGTTTCCCGCTGATTGGTTATCCCAATTCCGGCAATATCAGAGGCAGACACATTACTCTGGGTCAGCGCTTCGCGACACACTTCCAAAACCGTGGACCAGATTTCCTCCGGGTCATGCTCTACCCAGCCATCATCAGGGAAATGCTGCTTGAATTCCCGTTGCGCTGTGGTGATTATCAAGCCCCGCTCATCAAAGATGATCGCCCGGCTGCTGGTGGTACCCTGATCGATTGAAAGAAGATAATGCGCCATATGTCGCTTTCCTTTTATTCAGCCTTTATTGTTTTAACCAATATTGTTTTAGCAAATGTTTCACTGTTCCGGTATCAACCGTTAAACACCTTTAATGTGCCTATTATGTGCCTTTGGCAACATAGCCGACTTGCGGTCATTTAGGGTAGAATGCATCCTTACCAAGAAAAGCCACTTAATGGCTTCGTGATATCGCCAGATATCTTTTTATTGCATGGGGTGGATAGTGTCAGCGCTGTGGACGACCACCGGTTGGCTGCTATTCTGTATTTATATTTTCGTTTTTGAACCCGTTTCAAATAACATTACATAAGATTATAAGACCGCTACTATGACCAGTTTGTCTCAACAAGCCCGACACGAACAGATTGTAGAACTTGTCTCCGCAAAAGGATTTGTCTCCATTGATGACCTGGCGGGTCATTTCGATGTGACCCCGCAAACCATGCGCAGAGATATTAACACTCTTGCCGGTGAAAATCGTTTACGCCGTTTTCATGGTGGTGCCAGCGCCGCGCCCAGCACGCAGAATACGGAATACACCAAGCGTAAACACCTTCAGTCTCCGGAAAAAGCCCGCATTGCCCAGCGGGTTGCCGAACACATTCCGGATCATGCCTCCCTGTTTATCAACATAGGAACCACCAACGAAGCCATTGCCAAGGCCCTGCTCAATCACACCGGCCTGAAGATCATCACCAACAATTTGCACGTTGCCGCCATTGTCAGCGGCAAGGAAGATTTTGATGTGATCATGGCCGGCGGCAAAGTGCGCAGCCGCGACGGCGGTATTATCGGCGAAGCCACCATGGATTTTATCAAGCAGTTCCGGGTGGACTTCGGCATTATCGGTATCAGCGGTATCGACGAAGACGGTTCCCTGCTGGACTTTGACTATCAGGAAGTCCGGGTATCCCAGGCCATTATCGCCAATTCCCGCGAAGTGATTCTGGCCGCTGACAATACCAAGTTTACCCGTCAGGCCATGATTCGCCTGGGTGACTTTAACGATATCGACACCCTGGTAACCGACAAGGTACCGGAAAAGCACTTCCTGAATCTGATCAAGAATGCCGAGGCCGAAATACTGGTAGCGGAAGAAGAGGAAAACTGATTCCCGTTGCGCCAGGCATTCTTCTGAGGGCTTTTTCAGCCAGCCAAACCCCACCGGGCCGGTAGTCGCTCATTGCCTGGCCCGCACCTTTTGCTTCCTTCGCTGACTTCGCCCGCTTCACTTCTTACGCTGGTCCGCCACCCCTGATCAGCTCCACCTAAGGGCATTAGCCTGCGTTTTCGGTTTTCGACATCTGAAAGCCGGCCAACCTTCACTTTTGGTCTATCAGATACCTACCATATAACCGATTTTCATATTAGAACACAAATTAACAAAAGCAGCGACTACTGACACATAATTTTCATTATTTTTCGTTTGAGAATCATAACGAAAGCATATAGACTTTAATCATCGAATAAACGCAAACAGCGAAAACAAGGTGAATCCTCAACATCGCTGACGTTTAACCTGATTTTTACAGCCGCAGTGAAGAATATGACAAACGCAGTGACTCCAATCAGCCCCAAAAATGCCGAGCACGCAGAAACCTATGATCTGTTTATCGTGGGTGGTGGTGTTAACGGCGCGGGTATTGCCGCGGACGCACAGGGCCGCGGGCTTAGCGTCATGTTGTGCGAGCAGAATGATCTGGCCAGCGCCACGTCCTCTGCCAGCAGCAAACTGATCCACGGCGGCCTGCGTTATCTGGAACACTATGAATTCCGTCTGGTGCGCGAAGCCCTGGCAGAGCGCGAAGTATTACTGAAAAACGCGCCGCATCTGATCAAGCCCCTGCGTTTTATTCTGCCCCACCGGCCACATCTGCGTCCGGCCTGGATGATTCGTATCGGCCTGTTCCTGTACGATCATTTGAGCACCCGCAATCAGCTGCCCGGTTCCCGTGGCGTCAAACTGCTGGCCGGCGCCACAGATAACCCGCTGAGCGAAGCCATAGAGTACGGTTTTAAATATTCCGATTGCCGGGTGGATGATTCCCGCCTGGTGGTATCCAACGCGATTTCCGCTGCGGAAAACGGTGCAAAAATCCTGACCCGCACCCGCTGCCAGAGTGCCTACCGTAAAGACGGCCTGTGGCATATTTCCATGGAAGACGTGGATACCGGCAAGATCACCTACTGCAGGGCCCGCGGCCTGGTGAATGCTTCCGGCCCCTGGGCGCAGAAGTTTATTGAATCCAAACTGCAGGCCAAGTCGCCCCGCGGTGTCCGCCTCATCAAAGGCAGCCACTTTGTGGTACCGAAAATGTACGACGGTGACCAGGCCTACATTCTGCAGAACGAAGACCAGCGCATTGTGTTTGTGATTCCTTACAACAATGACTTCACCATGATTGGCACCACTGACAAGGAATACATCGGTGATCCGAAAGATGTGGCCATTGATGATGAAGAGCGCGCCTACCTGATCGACGTGGTGAACAAACACTTCAGCAAGCAGATCACCACCGACGATATCGTATGGGACTGGTCCGGGGTGCGCCCGCTGTGCGATGACGAATCCTCATCGCCATCTGCCATTACCCGCGACTACACCCTGGAACTGGAAACGGATGAAAATCGCAAGACGCCTTTGCTGAGTATTTTCGGTGGCAAGATTACAACCTATCGCAAGCTGTCTGAAGCGGCGGTGGCGACCCTGGAACCTTTTTACCCCAACATGGGTAATCCATGGACCCGCGACGCGGCCCTGCCCGGTGGCGATATCGATATCGAATTCGGCCAGTGGATCGAGAGCGTTCACAACAGCTATCCGTGGCTGAGCCAACGCCACCTGGAACGGGTGTGCAATGCCTACGGTTCCCGGGTACATCTGGCACTGGGTGGCGCCAAAGAGCAGTCTGATCTGGGCGAATGTTTTGGTGCGGACCTGACTGCCAGCGAAGTGGACTACCTGATCCGCGAAGAATGGGCACGCAGCGCCCAGGATATTATCTGGAGACGCAGCAAACTGGGCCTGTACCTGAACCAGGAACAGATCGCCCGACTGGAAGAATACATACAGGAACGTGTACCTGTGTTGCTGAGCCTGAAGAAGCTGGAAGAACCCGGTTTCAGAAAAGTCAGCGGCTAACGATTTTACCCCTACCTCACTCTTGTGGTTCGGCTAAGACCCTCCCCCTTGGGTCTTAGCCTTTTTTTTTGTATGGTAGGCACTAATTTCCTTGGCAGATGTGACTATGGCTAGGCTCGAACTCAAACACCTTCGCTCTTTGGTAGCAATCCGTGAAACCGGCAGTCTTGTCGAGGCCTCTCAGCAGGTTCACCTGACCCAGTCCGCACTTTCCCACCAGCTGAAAGAGCTGGAAGACCGACTCGGCACCCCCGTGGTGGTACGCAAAAGCAAACCCCTTAAATTTACCCGTGCCGGTGAACGCTTATTGGTACTGGCAGATCAGGTGCTGCCTTTGGTGGCCAATTGTGAAAAGGAAATCAGCCAGCTGTTTGAAGGGGGCATCGACCGCCTGCACATGGCCATTGAATGCCACAGCTGTTTTGACTGGCTGATGCCCACACTGGACGATTTCCGGGAACGTTTTCCCCATGTGGAGCTGGATCTGCTGGCGGGTTTTAATTTTGCCCCGCTGCCCGCACTGGCCAAGGGCGAGCTGGATCTGGTGATCACCTCTGATCCCCAGGCGCTGCCGGACGTGGAATACATTCCGCTGTTCCGTTATGAAAGCATGCTGTGCCTGGGCAAGGATCACCCCCTGGCAAAGCAGGACATCATCACCCCGGAAGACCTGCAGCACGAAACCCTGATCAGTTACCCGGTGGAAAAAGACCGCCTGGATATTTTCAAATATTTTTTAACACCGGCCGGCATTCAGCCATCCAATCACCGCACCTGCGAACTCACCATTATGATGGTGCAGCTGATCGCCAGTAACCGGGGTATTGCGGCACTGCCCAACTGGGCCATTCAGGAATATCTGGAAAAGGGGTATATCGTCGCGAAGGCGCTGGGGCCCAACGGCGTATGGGCGACGCTTTTTGCGGCGGTACGCAAGCAAACCGGTGAAAAGGATTACATGAGCGCCTTTCTCAAAGCTGCGAAGGAAATATCCCTGGCGACACTTTCCGGGGTTTTGCCGCCGGAATAAAAGCGGCTTGCGCCACCACTCTAGCGGCTGATGGAATCATCGCGAATGTGGTACTGCACACAATCACGACCCGCATCCTTGGCTTCGTACAGGGCTTTATCCGCCGCATCCACCATGATTCTGGACTCATTGTCTTTGGGGATCCAGCCGGCCACCCCCATACTGATGGTTACCCGGGGGGCCGTTTCTGAATACTCATGGAGAATGTTCAGTGTACGAATGGCTTCCAGGAGTTTCTCGCAGACTATCTTTACACCGGTAACGTCGGTTTCCGTCAGCAGAATGGCAAATTCCTCGCCACCGTAACGGGCCACCATATCCGTGTTCAGACGGACATTTTTCAGCAGCTCATCGGCAATGGCTTTCAAGGTTTCGTCGCCTTTCAAATGCCCGTAGTGATCGTTATAGGCCTTGAAATAATCCACATCCACCAGTACCACAAAAATCGGTTTGCGCTTTTGGGCGTAGGCACGGCACAACAGTTCGATCTTCACATCAAAGTGGCGCCGGTTGGCCACTTCCGTCAAACCGTCTTCCAGGGTTCTCTTGGTCAGGTCCTGATTGGTGGCGCGCAAATATTCTTCCTGCACTTTCACGTAGTCCACCAGGCTGTCACATTCCCGGGCCAACTCGCCGATTTCGTCATGACGCTGGCTGTCCAGACGCAATGAGTAGTTGGCATTTTCTCGCACCGCAAGCAAATGCCGCCTGACACCGGACAAGGGATTCAGCACCAGTCGCTGCAGTGCAAAACGGGTAATCACCATGGTCAGTGTGGCTACAATCAACACCAGCAACGTAGCAGAGTCCATCAGATCCCGGTCATAAATCGCTTTCGAGAGCGACACCCGGAGCATGGCCACCGGTTCGCCATGGCGATTCCTGAGCCAGCGATACCCGTGACCATTAGTCCGGTGAATCTGGTCTCGCGCCAGTTTGTCGAGCGTGGGGGCCAATGCCGCCAGATCAGGATCATTACCCACCTCTTCCATTTGATACAGCCTGAAATCCTGCTGGGTGGTTTCGCTCAGCAGTGACAGCGTATCCTCGTTAACTGCACGCACCATCACAAAGGTTCCACGGGGTACGCCAACCGGTTCGCTGGGCAGTATCGATACCCGTGACACGATAAGAAGATGCTCTTCTCCGGGGATCAGCTCTCTTTCACTGACGGCATCCTGAACCGGTTCATCCAGATTCGGCAACACCAGTTCCTTAAGATCAAAGTCGGGCTGAAACAAACGCTCCACATTAACAGCAGATGCTTCGCCTGCTGCTTCCAGGTAACCCCTGGACCAGATCAGTTCACCTTGCAGATCAAAAATCAAAATCCCGTTCAGCAACAGGCTGGCAAACGTATCATCAATAAAATTGCTGTCGATATAGGCTTGATTGCGGCTTTGCACGTAATCATAGGTGTCATCCCACACACCATAATCATAGGCAAAACGGGACACCTCCACCTTTTGGTATTCCAGGGCCCGGACAATGCGATCTGTTTCATTAAAATCAGACTGGCTTTGCAGCGTGCTCAGTTCCGGAATATCAAAAAAGATCCGCTGCCCGGTAAGCACTACCAGCAGAAAAAAATAAACCGCCAGCAACAGAAGTGTGATTTTGTTGTTTAAACTCATCTGTCAGGCAACTCAGGTTGACTCTCTCATACTTTGCAGCCGTGGCCACATAAAACTGAATTTGGCTCCGCCCAGGGCTTCACTGGAACCCACTTTCACTTTACCACCATGCCAGTAAGCGATACGAGCAACGATGGATAATCCCAGTCCATATCCACCGGATGCCCGGGTGCGGCTGTCGTCCAGTCGTGTAAAGGGCTGAAACACCCGCTTGCGATCTTCCTCGCTGATACCGGGGCCGTCATCCTCCACATCAATACGGAAGATATCACCAATCACGTTATAGGATATACGTACCCGGGATTCGGCGTAGCGCAGTGCATTGCCCACGTAATTCTGAATCACCCGATGCACGTAGCGTTCTTCACCTTCCGCCTCGCGCTTGTCGGTTACCACTTCCGGCGGATGGTATTCCACTCTGATACCTTTACCCAGCGCATTGGTTTCCCGCACGATCTGTTCCAGCAGCTCGTTGATATCTATCATGGCGAAATCCAGTACCGGCGTGCCCTCTTCCAGTTTGGAGTAGGTAAGGATTTCATCAATCAGCCGATCCAGCTGTTCGATATCTTCGTCGATATCTTCCAGTGCACGAATACGGCGGGCTTCTTCATCCTCATCCGCCAGCATTTCCAGGCCAAAGCGAATACGTGCCACCGGAGTACGCAACTCGTGGGACACGGCACGGGTAAGCTCTTTCTGGGAGCTGATCAGACGCTGGATATGATCCGCCATCCCGTTCACCGTTACCGCCAGTTGCGCAATGGCATGGGAACCATCCACCGGGGCCCGGGCATCCAGGTCACCACCGCGGATTCGCAGCACGGCCTTTTCCAGCCGCAGCAATTGTTGCTCCAGAGGTTTTACCAGCCAGTAAACGGCAAGGCCCACCAGAGCGGCTGACACAATCAGAATAAAGCCCAGCAACTCGATGGGGTACCAGTTAAAGAGTTCCTGAGGGCCGACTTTAAGAATTTCTCCGGTTTGCGGAATCAGCACCATGGCGGTAATCAGCGACCCGCCACCGCGCTGGTCCGCAAACTGGGCCACCGGTTCGTGCTGATGAAACAGACGTACTTTCTGAGATTCGTTCAGTTCCACCTGATGGGGTGGCAACCGTTTAATGGGAAAACTGAAATTACTGTTCAGCGTATCAATGGTCTGATCCCACTCTTCCATGGGAGTGCGCGACAGTTTATCCACCACCAGCATGGCCACGCCCTTGGCCTGCTCTTCGGTAATGCGCTCGCTTTCGCCGTACAGGTAAGTGTCAGGCACCGATGGCAGTTTGGTAATACCAATGCCCACGCGATCCTCTTCGCGATAGCGCATTATTATGCCACCACCGTTCAGGCGTTTGCTTTCCTTGTCGCTCAGGGATAATTCCGCTGCAGAACGCAGCTCAATCTTGAGATTGAACATCCGCGACAGCAGCTTGACCCACTGATCGCGTTTTTCCGGTGTGCGGGTTTCAATACTCTCCACCATCAGCTTCATGGGGCCGCTGGCAATCTGATCACGAAAGTGCTGAAGGCGGAAATAGTTGGTGGCCTGAATGGCAATGTAAAACACAATGCCAATAATGATACTGGCGGCAATCATGCCGCCATAAATACGAACAAAAATACTATTCAAGACCTAACCCCGACGTTGCATCAGGTCAGATCTTTAACGAACAGATACCCTTTGGAACGCACGGTTTTGATACGTCGCGGATTCATGGGATCGTCCCCTACTTTGGGGCGAATCCGGGAAACCCGAACATCAATGGAACGATCCTGGCCATCGTATTGAATGCCGCGAAGCCGCTCGAAGATTTCTTCCCGCGACAAAATAGTGCCGGCATTGGAAGCCAGCAACCACAGCAGATCATATTCGGCACTGGTCAGATCCACCGGGCTTTCTTTCAGCCAGACCTCGCGGGCACTGTTATCAATCACCAGATCGCCAAACTCCAGGCGGTTGGGGTTACCTGCTGCCTGGGTTTCCACTTTTTCTTCCGGCGCATCGGAACGACGTAACAAGGCACGAATCCGCGCCAGCAACACCCGGGGTTTTACCGGCTTTGCCACGTAATCATCGGCACCCATTTCCAGGCCAAGCACCTGATCCACATCGTCAGTTCTTGCTGTCAGCATCAGAATGGGCTTCTTGTACTGATCGCGAACCGCCTTGCACACTTCCAGGCCATCTGCACCGGGCAACATCAGATCCAGCACCACCAGGTCGGGCTGCTTGGCAACAATGGCTTTAATGGCCTCACTGCCGTCGCCGATCACTTCCACTTCCAGCCCGTTACTTGTCAGGTAATCCGCTGTGAGAGTGGCCAGGCGCTCGTCATCCTCAACAATCATGACGCGTTGGGTTTGAGCGCTATCCGTAGATTCCGTAAGCATTGTATTGCGACCTCATAAAATGGCGGGAATGCGTTTGTGCAATAAACGTAAGTTGCCTCTCTTATTAAGCTAAGCACAGAGTCTATATCCCTTCCACATCTTAGCCTAGGGTAATTTGGCCTTTAATGACCTGTTGTTAAAGGAATCACAGCACGAACCAACATGATTGAATCTACAAGCCCCGCTGAACCGGTTAACAAACTTGTGGATAAGCCTGTGCATGAAAAAAAATTTCATTTTTTTGAAAAAACACAAGATATGGGGAAATACGCTTATTGCCCGGCAACAGCATTAGCAGCCACTAACATCACAGTTTAATAACATTTTATCCACAGGTTATTCCCATTCCGCATTCTTGCGCGAATATCAAACACGCACTATCTTGTATTTCGTCATTTGAAAACAACTACATCTTGGGGTTTAGGCAGTCAGGCGTCACCAGGGCTTGTTTATACACAAAAGTTATCCAAAGCTTTTCGTTAATAACAACCGACGCTATGTAACGCCAGGAAACGGTACTAACGCTAGTTAGGGAAGCATTACAACAACCACAATATATTGTGGTTGTTTAACCAAAATCCGCAGTACCGCCTGCAGCAGGCACAACAAGAAAAACGGTTGAAAATCATGACTATGGAATCACTGGAAATCTCCGGGCGTCATTCATTGGCGTATCCTGAACAGGGCTTCACCCGCAGCGAAGCCGAAGTCTCCACCACCGCCCCCGGTCAGCTCCGGGTAATCAAACGCAACGGCACCGTGGTGCCTTACGACGAAAGCAAAATCACCGTCGCCATCACCAAAGCCTTTCTTGCCATTGAAGGGGGCACGGCGGCGGCATCCAGTCGTATTCACGAAAAAGTTCAGCAGCTCACCGGGCAAATCTCCGCCACTTTCCGCCGGCGTATGCCGTCCGGCGGCACCATTCACATAGAAGAAATCCAGGATCAGGTGGAACTGGTACTGATGCGTAACGAAGAGCATCGCATTGCCAGAACCTATGTGCTGTACCGCGAAGATCATGCACGGCAGCGGGCACAAAGCACGGTGGTGGCCGAGCAACCGCAAATCAATGTCACCAAAACCGACGGCAGTCTGGTGCCGCTGGATCTGTTGCGCCTGCAACATCTGATTGATGACGCCTGCAGTGGCCTGGAAGGTGTGGAGCCTCAGCATATTCTGGAAGAAACCCTGAAAAACCTGTACGACGGCGTTTCCACCCAGGACATTAATACCTCCATGGTGATGACCGCGCGCACCCTGATTGAACAGGAACCCAATTATTCCTATGTCACCGCCCGCCTGTTACTGGACCGGCTGCGCAGCGAAGCGCTGGGTTTTCTGGAACTGAAAGACAATGCCACCCAGGGGGATATGGCGGTGCAGTATGCCCAGGCCCTGCCCCGCTATATCGATAAAGGCATCGAGCTGGAATTGCTGTCGCCGGAACTGGCCAAGTTCGATCTGGAGCAACTGGCGGCCGCCATTGTGCCGGAACGGGATCTGCAGTTTGGTTACCTGGGCCTGCAGACGCTTTACGACCGCTACTTTATTCACAGCAACGACATTCGTTTTGAACTGCCGCAGATCTTTTTTATGCGGGTGGCCATGGGGCTGGCCGTTCAGGAAAAGGACAAGGAACAACACGCCATCGCGTTTTACCACTTACTGTCCAGCTTTGATTTTATGAGTTCCACCCCCACGCTGTTTAATGCGGGAACCTTAAGGCCGCAGTTATCATCCTGTTACCTCACCACCGTAAACGATGACCTGCATTCCATATTCGGTGCCATTCAGGATAACGCCATGCTGTCGAAATGGGCTGGTGGCCTGGGAAACGACTGGACCAATGTGCGTTCACTGGGCGCCTATATCAAGGGCACCAACGGTAAATCCCAGGGTGTGATTCCCTTTCTGAAAGTGGTGAACGATACCGCCGTGGCCGTTAACCAGGGGGGCAAACGCAAGGGCGCGGTCTGTGCCTATCTGGAATCCTGGCACCTGGATCTGGAAGAGTTTCTGGAACTGCGCAAAAACACCGGGGATGACCGCCGCCGCACTCACGACATGAACACCTGCAACTGGGTGCCGGACCTGTTTATGAAACGGGTTTTCAATGAACAGGAATGGACCCTGTTCTCCCCCAGTGATGTGCCCGACCTGCATGATCTGTACGGTCCGGAATTTGAAAAACGTTACCAGGAATATGAACGGCAAACCGAATCCGGCGAACTCAAACTCTTCAAACGGGTATCCGCTGCCGGCCTCTGGCGCAAAATGCTGTCCATGCTGTTTGAAACCGGTCACCCCTGGATTGCTTTTAAAGATGCCTGCAACCTGCGTTCACCCCAACAGCATGCCGGGGTGGTGCACTCCTCCAACCTGTGCACGGAAATCACGTTAAATACCTCTGCCGATGAAATTGCCGTGTGCAACCTGGGCTCGGTGAATCTGGCCAACCATATGAGCGCCGACGGGCTGGATGAAGAAAAAATCAAAGCCACCGTTAAAACCGCCGTGCGCATGCTGGATAACGTCATTGATATCAATTACTACGCCGTGCCCCAGGCGCGTCGTTCCAATCTGCGGCATCGTCCCATCGGGCTGGGCTTGATGGGGTTTCAGGATGCCCTGTACATGAACAATATTGCTTACGCCTCTCAGGAAGCGGTGGAATTTGCCGATCGCACCATGGAAACTATCAGCTACTGGGCGATTGATGCCTCGGTGACTCTGGCCGAGGAACGGGGCGCCTACTCCAGCTTTGAGGGGTCCTTGTGGAGCAAGGGCATACTGCCCATCGACTCAGTGCAATACCTGCAGGAAAACCGTTTGGGGAACGGTGATACCCACTATTTAGACCTGGACCTCAGCCACACCCGGGACTGGGATTCCCTAAGGGCACGGGTTAAGACCAACGGGATTCGTAATTCAAACCTAATGGCCATTGCGCCCACCGCCACCATTGCCAATATCACCGGTGTGAGCCAGTCCATTGAACCCACCTATCAAAATCTGTTTGTTAAATCCAACCTGTCCGGTGAATTTACCGTGGTTAACCCCTATCTGGTGGCGGAGCTCAAAAAACGGCGCCTGTGGGATAACGTGATGGTGAATGATCTGAAGTATTACGACGGCTCAGTGCAGAAGATTGATCGCATTCCGGATGACGTGAAAGAAATGTTCCGCACCGCATTTGAGGTGGAACCCCGCTGGCTGGTGGATGCCGCCGCGAGGCGCCAGAAGTGGATTGATCAGGCTCAGTCACTGAACCTGTATATGGCGGAAGCCTCCGGCAAAAAGCTGGATGTGACCTATCGCATGGCCTGGTTGCGGGGATTGAAAACCACCTATTACCTGCGGGCGGTGGGCGCCACCAGCACGGAAAAATCCACCATTAATACCGGGTCGCTCAATGCCGTGTCATCGGAGCAAGGCGGTGCAAATTTCTGCAGCCTTGATGACCCCACCTGTGAAGCCTGTCAGTAACGGAGTGCGCCAATGTTAACCTGGGACGATTATCATAACACTCACCAAAACGACGCTAACGTAAAGTCTTCGCCGCCACCGGCTATGCCGGAGGAACAGAGCTCGGTGGATCAGCAAAGCAGCGCCCGGATGGAATATCGCGAGCAGCCCCTGGCAAAACATGATCGACGGCAGCCCGAACCGGTACAGCAGCCGCTCATAGAAGAAGAGCCTGTAGACCTGAAAAAAACCGACTTTCGTGAAAAGGCCCGTGACAGTCTCAAGCACCTGGATATTGCTCCAGGTTTGCGGGAACTGGAAATGGGCGCCTCGCGAGTGCGGGTAGACGACAAGCGCATGATTAACTGCCGTGCGGATGTCAATCAGCTGGTGCCGTTCAAATACGACTGGGCCTGGCAGAAATATCTGGATGGCTGTGCTAACCACTGGATGCCGCAGGAAATCAACATGACCGCCGATGTGGCCCTGTGGAAATCCAAAGACGGCCTGTCGGATGACGAACGTTCCATTGTAAAACGCAGCCTGGGATTCTTTTCCACCGCCGATTCCCTGGTGGCCAATAACCTGGTGCTGGCCCTGTATCGCCATGTATCCAACCCGGAGTGCCGGCAATATATTCTGCGCCAGGCCTTTGAAGAAGCTATTCATACCCACGCCTATCAATACTGTGTGGAATCCCTGGCCATGGACGAAGGCGAAGTGTTCAACATGTATCGCGAGGTACCCTCTGTCGCCAAGAAGGCTGCCTGGGCGCTGCAGTATACCCAGGAACTGGGCGATCCCGCTTTTATCACCGGCACACCTCAGGCCGATCAGCGGCTGCTGAAAAACCTGATCGCGTTTTACTGTGTGATGGAAGGTATTTTCTTTTACTGCGGCTTTACCCAGATTCTGTCCATGGGGCGGCGCAACAAAATGACCGGTGTAGCCGAGCAGTTTCAGTACATTCTGCGGGACGAATCCATGCACCTGAATTTTGGTATTGATGTGATCAACCAGATCAAGCTGGAAAACCCGCACCTGTGGGATGACACCTTCAAGGCCAGTGTGATCCAGATGCTGGTGGAAGGCACCCAACTGGAGATTGAATACGCCAAAGACACCATGCCCCGCGGCGTGCTGGGCATGAACGCCAACATGATGGAGGAATACCTGCAGTTTATCTGCAACCGCCGCCTGGCGCAGCTGGGCCTGCCGGAGCAGTATCCGGGGGTAAAAAACCCTTTCCCCTGGATGTCGGAAATGATGGACCTGCGCAAAGAGAAAAACTTTTTCGAAACCCGTGTCACTGAATATCAGGTAGGAGGTGCATTGTCCTGGGACTGAGCAATCGATGAATCCATAACAATAACCCGTCAGGAAAAGGCGGGAATCCGCGCTGTACTCAAGCCCCGAAGCCCGCGAACTTCCGGGGCTTTTTCTTTTCCGAGCCGAAATCTGTAATTTTCACATTCTGAATCCCACATTCCACCATGACGATTGTGCTGTTATATGCTGTAATTAGCCCAATTCGGGGAGCAGCAAAGGAAATTTCAGGACACGATGGAAGATGCGACCTTAGTACAGCCAGCCAGCAGTCATCTGGTGTTGCGTTCCATGAACGGCGACGGGGTATTCCCGTTGGCCGGCGAAATGCTTGTGGGCCGTGAGGTGGAATGCGATATTCCCCTGGAATCCGGGCATATTTCCCGGTATCACTCCAAAATCAGTGTTTCCCCCAACGGCATTTTTATTGAAGACCTGAAGTCCACCAACGGCACCTATGTCAATGGCAACCGCATTGGCAACCGCACCCGCATTGGTGTGGGCGATGAAGTGGCATTTCATGAAATTCGCTTTCGTATCGTGTCGGATGAATCCGGTGATGCCGATGCCACTCTGATGGGCGGCCCCGTGACCAGCGCAGCGCCGGCCGCTGCACCTGTGCCCGAACCGGAAGATACCAACCCCCATATTCGCGACAGCATTACCCTGGAAGCCCCTGCCCGCCCCCAGACACGGCCACAACCCGTACCGGCGACCACGCCTGTTGAGCCCTACCCGGAAGAGGAAGTCGGCGAGAACACCCAATTACTGAGCGCCACCCACCTGCATCGCCTGGTGGACCGGAGCCAGCACGCCCAGCGGGATGTAAAAGCCGGTTCCGGCGCCCGGCTGATCGTGCTCACCGCGCCTTTAAGAGGCAAGGTTTTCACACTGGAAGGCGCCCATATGGGCAAGGTATGGCATATCGGCCGGGACAACACGTCCGATATCTGTATTAACGACAAAACCATTTCCAACCACCACGCCAAGCTGAACAAGGTGCCCAATGGTTACCTGCTCACGGCGCTGGAGGCCAAGAACGGGGTGATCGTGAATGGCCGCTCGGAAGACCGGGTATTTCTGAGTCAGGATGACAAGATTCAGATGGGTCGGATTGAGCTGAGTTTCAAGGACGATAAAGGCGAAAAGGTCATTGAAACCGATGAGGATGACCTGCTCAACGAACAGATTCGGAACACACGTCGCCTGGTGATTGGGGCGCTGGTGACGCTGACGGTGCTGGTTGGGGCGGTGTTGTTGAATATGTCCTGAAGCTTAAGTCAGTACACAGCCGTAAAGAAGAAGCGTATTACCCCGGCATCAAACTCATAGAGATCTTCCTGCCCCAGCTCATGAGTTCCTGCCTTACTTTGACGGGCATCCGTAAAATTATCGTACACAAACTTCATATAGTCGTAATAAAGTGACACGGAAGCACGCTCAATAAAACTCCAGCCATTTGGCAAGAACTCCCACTTTGCACCGACCCCGTAAGTTGTCGTTGAGTAATCAGACAACTCCTTGTCCCTTCCATAAAAATTGGGAATATTGGTTAACTGGTCACGGGCATCAATAAAGTTATAGTAAAAAGAGGCGTCGCTTTGTTGATAATACCGGTATTTAAAATCCAGCGTTACCGGATAATCTTCCAGTGGGTGGGTATATCCGAATTCGACGTTACGCCCCTGGATATCCCATGAATCAGAGTAGTATCTGAACTCACCCCGGAAGGCTGCCCTATATGGTAAAAAATATTTAAACCGGATGGCGATGGCATCGCTGGTACGGGTTTCGGGGTACTTCTCGGCTTCTACTGCATCGGAGAAGCTGGTGTCGTTTTGCCTGAGAATCAGACTCTTCCGATAGGGGTTTTGCAAATAACCCTCTTCAGTGACAGTTTCAACATTCAAGGCAACAATCAGCTTTTTGGTAATAATCTGCGATACCGAAACCCGGTAATTCTGCCGGTCCAGAGTTTTCTGTAGCTCCTCATTTCCGGTGGCACTGATTTCATCATCTCCCATGCCAAAGCCGATAGAGATGTTGGTCAGATCACCGAAAAAGTCCTGGCTGACGCCAAAAAAATAAGTCTCAGCTTCGTAATCGTTTTCACTACTATTGGTGTAAGAAAAACTCAGAATGCTTTTCTCATTGAGAAAATCCAGACCAACAGACTGTTCCGTACGCTTTTCGGTATAGGGGCTGCCGAAACTCTGAACATCTATAGAAGCACTGGTTACGTTGTCCACATAGTAATTGGCACTTACCGAAACCTTGTCCAAAAAGTTCTTTCGCACTAAAACGGAGGGGCCGCTGATAGTGACACCGCCACCATCGTACTCATGATACATAATATCCGCCCTTTCCTCGGGCAGAATGGTGGCTGACGCCCAGAAAGGAACAAGCACGCCTATCAATAGCCAAAGACTGACACCTGCGCTATTCCCTGTTCCCCTTTTCAACGACAACCACCTCATACCAGATCCAGCTTCCCCGACTCGGATATCCGTCAATTATTTTTCGTTCTAGTTACAGCCGCAGCCACCGCCACCGCCGCCTTCGGCACCGCGGGCCCCTTCGCGGGACTGATACACGTGGTGCATGTAGTTGGATGACACCGCATCCTGCTCAAAGCTCATGATGGGGTCTGCCAGGTAGGATCGCTCATAGGGCTTTACCCAGGGTTGAATACTGCAACCACCAAGGCTCACCATGATCACTACCGCTAGCCATAATCTGAGTGACGGCATCATAAATACCTCCGTTACTCCCGCAGCAATTTGCGGATGTATTCCTCGTATTCCGCTTCGTCGCCGGGTTTGTAGCCCCGGTGAATCTCGCGGATATTGCCTTTGCGATCCACCATATAAGTGCTCGGCATGGCCTGAACTTCGTATTTTTCAATCATCTTGTTTTTGCTGTCGAGTACAACGGGGAAAGACACCGGCACCTCTTTCAGCATTTTGCGGGCGTTTTCCGGCTCTTCGTCCACATTAACCGCCAGCACAGTAAAACCGATTTTTTTGAACTTGTTGTACAGGTCTTCAATCAGCGGCATTTCAGTCCGGCAGGGCTGGCACCAGGAAGCCCAGAAGTTCACCATCACCACCTGACCCTTGAAATCACTCAGCTTTACGGTCTGGCCGTTCAGGCCCGGCAGGGTAATGTCCGGCGCTTTCTGGTTCATTTTAACCGCCGCAACTGCCGACTGGCCCAGCATCAGGCCCAGGGCCAGTACAACTAACGACAAGGTTCTGGAAACTAACTTCATGGCATTCTCCTCACTTAAAAGAATATGCTGGCGCCCGCACGGATTTCGATATTGTGAGTAATTTCTTCGTCGGCATCACCAAAGGCCTCGGAAATTCTTCCATCCCGCTTGAACACATGATCCCTGACATCGAATCGCAGTGCCAGCCAGTCCAATAGTATCAGCCGGTAACCGGCCCCGACGTTGATGGTGGTCTCTTTCACGTCAAAAACGTATTCCGTGGTACCCACACCGCCAATCACATAGAACTGGGAATTAAAGGCCCAGTCACGCCAGACAAAGGCCTCTCCGGGGAAAATATTGATCCCCAAGGATAAATTGTAGTAGGTAAGTTCCAGTTCAGATTCATTAATAATGGGGTTCTGGGTAAACCCGGATTCCACCGGCTGCTGCAGATCCGCCATGCCGTAAACCCCTTCGATAAAGAAGTCTTCGGTGACATGGTAAGCCCCTGTAATCGCGTAGGTTTCATTGGTACCGAAATCCTCAACACTGAACTGGCCGTAATAAAGGCCGATTTCAAAATTCTCGGTATCAATCTCTGCCTCATCCAGATCAAGCCGCATAATGTAGGGTTCGATCAGCGGAGACGACTCCTGAACTTCCAGATCCCCGTCACTGCCCTCTTCGGCAGCAATCGTGGCCTGACTGAACGCGAATATTGACGCTGTGCAAACTAGTCTTAGAAAAAGACGGCAAATCCTATTTTCCATTCGTCAGTCTCGTCGTTGTCGTTTTTGCTGGTTAATTCAATGGCGCGCCGGTAACCGGCACGGAACAGAAAGCTGCGGGTAAGGTAAGTCCGGATACCGGCAGCCACATGCACTGTTTTGTCAGAGGAATCCGATTCCTGCGCGGTATCGAACTGGGATTCGGTGGTCTCTACCCGCCCCATGCCAATGCCAAAATAAGGGGTGGTGCGATAGTAGGTAAAGGGTTCATGCAGAATGCTGAGAAAATAGGCCTGTTTGGACTCTTCGCCTACCAGCATGTCCTGATAGTGTAATTCCAGGGACAGATTATTGGTAAAGTGAAAGGCGCCATAGACGGACAACAGATCGTAACGGGTGTCGTGGGCGCCACCCATAAAACCCAGCTCCCAGGTGCGTTCCAGATAGCCTTCGTAGGTTTCTTTCTTGAACTGCACGTAATCGCCGGATGCTTTAACGGTTTTTTCCAGGTCTTCGCGGTGGACCCAGCCGACTTTCTCACGTTCTGTGCGTATCTTGAACCAGTCGGTGCGCCGCTTGATCACTTCAATCCATTCGCCCCGCTCCGCCACGTAGAAAACGGGATAGCCGCGGCCGGGGCCGGTACGCAGATCGATATAGGCTTCAACCACTTCAACGGAGGGATATTTGTCTTCAGCCTGAATACTAAATGACAAACTCCAAAGGCAGGCAATAATGAGGAACGGGCTGATGAATCTCATGAATCTTGGAATATGCGCCTTAATCTGGGGTTATTTGTTGTGGTTATTATGGGGCAGTCCCGTAAGCGTTTGTTTTTGCACCGACAATTCTATTGCATGATACGGGGATCGGCCAGCTTATACCAGTATCAAAGGCTGAGCCGATCCACATTTCAGCAAATGCTTAATTTTTAGTCAGGCACATCAAAGGGGTTGTTGTAGTAGGCGGAGCCGATATCCAGCCATTCCCAGAGCAGCTTGAGTTCGGATTCGCTGAACAGGCCGGTGGCGCTGTGATCGAAATCCGACGCCCCCATCACCACGTTCTGACCCAGCCCGCAGTCAAAATAGCTGTAGGTAAAGCCCGGCTCAAACAGGCGCCGGAACTGATTAGAGAAGCGTGCCCCCGCACGGGACAGACGCGCGTTCAGCCCCAGGCTACTTTCAAGAATGGAATAACTCAGCGGGACGGGGTGACCATCATCATCCAGGACCAGCACCTCCTCCTGACCTATAACCTCCCCTTCCTCGTCCAGAATATCTACAATTTCCGTCTGATTCACGATATTGGGATTGATCAGGCGACCATCTTCCCAGCGATAACAGTAGTTGCCACCCCCTTGCTTCTCCAACTCAGGAATCACGTTACCGTCTCCATCCTGAGCTGACAGGTTCTGGGCCTCAACGCTGGTACCGTCACCCTGGTCGATAAAGGCAAAGTTGTTCTGCACCAGATCGCGGAACGAAGCAGCCAGGTTATTCTCGATTTCACCTGTCAGAGACAGTTGCCCGGCCGGAATCTGCGCCGTACCGTCATCCGGGTTCACATTACTGTGGCAATCAACGCACTTGTAGGTCACCGGGCCATCTACCGTGGTCACATTACGGGTCACTTCCCAGAGCGGTTGTATATGGGTTTCATAATTAATGACCGTGCGGCAGAAAGCATTCCAGTCATCAATACATTCGCCACGATTGAATGGCAAAGCGCCACGAGTTGCGTCACCCAGATCCACCCCCGCGTCATACACGGAGCGAATGGTACTAAAGCGATGAGCAAAAGATTCGTCAGCTGCACGCTGGTTGGTGTCGGTCCACACATCCTGAAAAACCACATCAGGGATCAGTTTCGCCCTGCGGGTATCGATACGCACGTAGACTTCTGCCATGGTTTCGCCTGCCAGTGGCAGGCAGGTTTGCGTGGCTGAGCCATCCTGCGCCACACTGATATCCACCTCATAGGCCAGAGCGCTGGTATTGGGGAACATGGTCATGGAGGATGCGCCACTGTTGAGGCTGGAAGCCTGGGCATCCGGGCGACCGTGGGGATAAGTACTGTCGGTGCTGTGGCAGCCACTGCATTCACGAACTTCCCCCGGGCGCACCTGCATCCAGTTCATGTGATCAACACTGCCGTCAATTCGACGACCATACTGATCCACAATCGTCAGCATCAGGGGAACATCCGCCGGCACCTTCACTTTAACCGAGCCATCAGGTTGCACGGGTGCGTAGCCCAGAATTTCCCGCATAAAGGGACCAAACTGGGCGCGGTTACGTCCCGGAATCTCTTTCACATCAGGATCAATGTTATAAACCGGCTTTTCGAAACGTACAAAACGGGCACTGCGTTGGTCGGCAGAATAATTTACAGGATCTCTCAGCTGGCTGATGCTGGTCACGCCATCCGGCGCCCAATTGGTATTAAAGCTGCCATCCAGATCATAGACACTACGGATGTGGATCATGCCGAAGTCATCATTTTCAACAAAGAAGGCCGGGTCACAGGTTTCATCGTTGGGCGTGGCCACGACAATAGGTGTATCCGGTATGGAGGTTGGCGTGGTCCTGGGTTGCACCAGAAAAATCTCGGTATAAGGTTCCTGATCGCCATCTCCCAGCACCAGGGGTATCTGGGTATTGCGATCAAAGTCATACAACCAGAGTCCGTAATTGGGCGGCGCTTCCTGAATGTCTTCATCATCAAGATCGACACCACGGCAACTGCGCACCGTGTTGTCGTCATTCAGAATACGGCAGATACTCAGACTGATGATGGCACGGTTGGTGCCATCGGCCAGACGAGTAATGGCACTGACTCTGCCGTCCGGAAAAATCACATCCTGGTTTTCCGGCGCAACAAGATCCAGCAAACTGACACCGCTGCCCGTTTGCGAAGAAGAAGCCAGCGGCGTGCCCACATCGACGAAATTATTGATATCGATAGATACCAGAGTTTCTACCGGATCAATCAGCTCCGGGTTATCCTCGTCACCGGACAGGTTCACATCATCAAAAGGTCGCAATACGGCAATCAACTGATCCTGCCCGGGAAAGATTCTCGGCTTGCTGAACTGAAAAGCGGTATTAGCGGTATAAAACGCATCGAATACTTCATTGCTGCCATAGGCACTGGCAAACTGCCCCCTGAGCACAGCAGCCATTGCCTCCTGGCTGCGATAACCAAACACAATTTCCAGTTGGGAGCCATCGGGGTTCATGCGGTAAAAACTCACCTGATCCCGGTTGTTTTGCGCGTCCCATCGGGAAAACACCACTTTGCCACTGGGCAGCAATACGGGATCAAAGTCATGGCTGAGGTTAAAGGTCACCTGTTCGATCGCCGTCAGGTTACGGTTACCATCAAACTCGGCTATGTGAAGCGCAAAACCGGGGCCGTAACGTTCGTCCTCGTCATCCACTTCCACCTGATAGGCATATTGGGGCTTACCTTCATCCAGCAGGATTGTACCGGTACGTTGCTGCCGGCTGGATGAAAATATAATGCGGCCGTCTGCCAGATAGTGGGGAGTAATGTCATGGCCCAATGCCGCATCACCGGCATTCATGATGGGATACACTTCACCGCTGGCAAAGTTGTATTCATACAGGTTCCACACCGAAGGCTGCTCTTCATCCTCGGCCACGGTATCGTCGTACGGGCCCCGGGCGGCAAACACCATCAACTGGCCGTCGTAGGAAATATTAATACCGCGAACATCACTCAGGGCGCCTTCACCAAAAATCATTCGGGAAATATTGGTTTCAGCGGCATCGCTGCTGGCACGGGCACGCACAAACAACTGGGCACCGGGATTAAAACGATCCAGATCCACCAGGTTTCCCGAATCATCCGCTGTTGCTTCCGCATCAGAGCTTCTCGTCATATAAACGATAGGAAATTCCGATATCTCCGCCTCTACGCCGGCACCGGTAGTTTGCCCTCCGGTTCCGGAAGCGTCGGTGGTTTCGCCACTGCCACACCCGAAAAGAAATAAGGAAAGGCAGATAAGGAATAAAAGCCTGGCTTCAAAGGGCAGTCTCGATAACCCTGGTAGTGACTTCTGCATTGGCATATTCTGGATGCTCGTCATTGACAACTTTATTTCCCTTGATTATCGCAATGTTCCCATTGTTTGATCTGTGTGCACCTTCACGAAAACCTTAATTAAGTCTTGCTAGACTTAAACAATGAGAGAGGAAATCCAATAAAACAAAATACAATCGCGATTTACTTTTTCCAACGTTTTCAATTGATTAAGCGTTTTACATTGCAGCCTGGTTTAAAACGTCAAGAAAATGGTACAGCGAATTTCCGCCTGTATTCACAAAAAGTGTAGGTAATAACATGAAAACGAACACGCGAAAGCGCGATTTAATTAACAGAAAGAGTGTGAAGCTCGTCGGAGTTTTACTTTCTGTAACATTGCTCCAAAGCGCGCCGGCTTTTGCTGATGTCCGTGACCAGGCCAAACGAGTTTACGACCGTATTGCCGGGGTTCCGCCATCCGAGCAGGACCTGACAGATATGGTGAACCAATTGGGGGCATCTCCGACAGAAGCGCAGTTTATACAGGCTGCCATTCAATATCCCATGGAGAACAAGAACTTCTACAACGTTACGTTGAAGAACTGGATCACGCCATGGACCAACGAAGAACAGACCGTCTTTGCGCCGCTCAATGACTTTACGGCGACCGCGATCGGTATCATCCGGGATGACGATAACTTCCGGGAAGTGCTTTACGAAAACGTGCTCTACGTATCCCCCACCAACGTAACGGTAGACGGGATCGACTACAGTTTCTCTGCCTACTCCAACAGCAATAACGATCATTATGTGGATCTGGAAAACAGCGGCGTTGCACTCAACGAAGTACTGCAGCGGCGCGTACAGACCGATGTAACCGGCCTGCCCGCCAACGCCGCTGCCGGTGTAATGACAACCCGGGCAGCCGCCAAGTCCTTTTTTGTGGCCGGTACCAACCGGGCCATGTTCCGTTTCACCCTGCTGAACTTTTTGTGTAATGACCTGGAACAGTTCAAGGACACCACCCGCCCCACGGACCGTATCCGCCAGGACGTAACGCGCAGCCCCGGTGGCGACAGCCGTATTTACCAGAACTCCTGTGTGGGATGTCACTCCGGTATGGACCCGATGGCCCAGGCCTTTGCCTACTATGAATGGACCGGCGAGGAAGGCACCGAAGCAGGCCAGCTTGAATACACCGAGGGTACTGTTCAGGGCAAGTACCACATTAACAGCGGTAACTTTAAATGGGGTTTTGTGACCCCGGACGACAGCTGGGCCAACTACTGGCGCAAAGGCCCCAACGCCACCTGGGTAGGCTGGAGCGACCTTGACGGCGGCGGTTACGAAACCGATGAAAACGGCCCCTATGCCTTTGGCAATGGCGCCAGCTCCATGGGCAGAGAACTGGCAGACAGCCGCCTCTTCGCCCAGTGTCAGGCCCGCAAAGTATTTAAAACTGTTTGCCTCCGCGAACCCGGTGATAACGCCGATCACAGTGTTATCGATTCCATGATTAACGACTTTGACACCAATGGTGGCAGCATTAAACGCCTGTTCGGCAAAGCTGCTTTCTATTGTCGTGGCGAATAGGCGGGGGACACCAACATGAAGACACAGATTCTGACAATGAAAAACACCCTCGCAAAATCACTGCTGTTATGCGGGACCACATTGCTGTTGAGCGCCTGTGGCGGCAGCGGCACCGGTGTGGACACATCCGGCTCAACGCCGCAATCCGGTTCCAACAACACGGAAACCCTGACGCCCCGTCAGGAATACCTGAACCGCACCAATGCGGAACTGCCCAATGACGACGACGTGCAGGCCTTTATGGTGCAGTTCTGGGACAACGTTGCAGCAAACGACCGTTGCGGGCAATGCCACGATGATTCCCACGAGGCACCCTTTGCCCGTATGGACAACGTCAACAGCGCTTACAACGCCACCTTGCCGTTGATTAACCGCACCTCGCCGCAAACCTCGGCGCTGGTCACCAAAGTGGAAAACGGCCACCAGTGCTGGCAAAGCAATGATTCTGCCTGTGCGCAGATTCTTACCCGCTGGATCCAGAACTGGGTGAATGCCGGTGAAGGCAGTGGCGAGTCATCTACAACCATTGTGCTGGAAAAGCCCGACGAGATTGATATGGCCAGCACCAAGGTGCTGCCGGCGGACTACCCGGCGACTTTTACTCAGGCAAATGGTCTGCACAGCTTGCTGACCACCTACTGCAGTGACTGTCATACCGAAGAAGCGGCCATGCCCATTGCACCCTACTTTGCCACGTCTGACCCGCAAAGCGCCTGGGACGCGGCCCGCAGCCGGATTGATCTGAACGATGAAGGCAAACTACTGCAACAGGCCCAGTCCCGGTTTGTGGTACGTTTGCGCTCCGAGTTTCACAACTGCTGGGATGATTGTGAGCGTAACGATGCGCCGCAAATGCTAAGTGCGATACAGGCCATTGCCGGCGGTATCGAGCTTCAGGAAATCGATCCCAGCCTGCGCATCAGCGGCGGCATGATTCTTACCGAAGGTACCGTAGCCAGCAGCGGCGGCCGTTTTGAGCAGTATCAGATCGGTTTCTGGAACTTCAGCGCCGGTGACGGCAACGTGGCCTATGACACCAGCGGTGTAGAGCCCGCCATGAACCTGTCCCTGTCCAGCGGCATTGACTGGGTTGGTGGCTGGGGTATTGATATCAACCCTGGTGATGGTCAGTCTGCCCGAGCCTGGGCAGATACCGGCAGCAGTAAAAAGCTTTACGATGCCATTTCTCTTTCCGGTGAATACAGTGTGGAAGCCTGGGTGGCACCTGCCAATGTAACCCAGGAAGAAGCCCATATCATCAGCTACGCCAACGGCAGCGAGGCCCGCAACTTTACCGTGGGACAAACCCTTTACAGCTACGACTTCCTGCAAAAAACCAACATTGACAGCGACGGCACCAACGAATTGCGCACCGGCGGCGAACTACTTCAAGCCACGCTGCAGCATGTGGTAGTTACCTACGACCGGGAAAACGGCCGCCGTATTTATATCAATGGTGAGTACACTGGCGATGCCGACAACGTGACTCCCGGATTCCTGACCAACTGGAGCGACAATTATGTATTCTCCATTGGTAATGAAGCCGACAACCAGCGCCAGTGGCGCGGTATGGTACGCATGGCGGCCGTTCACAGCCGTGCCATGAGCGCCGACCAGGTACTGCAGAACTACAATGTGGGCGTGGGCCAGAAATATTACCTGCTGTTCGACGTCACTGATCTGGTCACTATTGATGACTGTTACAGCAGCTACATTGTGTTCGAAGCGGCCCAGCTGGATAACTATGCCTACCGTTTTAACGATCCCTTCTTTGCCCGGCTTTACGAAGCACTGCCCGCAGGCAGTTCGCCGGCGGAATGTACCGCCTCCGAGCCACCCGCTCAGGACAGCTACGCCTTTGATATTACCGACATCCGTATCGGTATTAACGGCAAAGTGGCAGACGTGGGTCAGGCGTTCCGGAATGTCGGCCGTGATGAGGCCGGTAATTCTGTAGGCTACACCATTGAATCCGCCCTGAACGAAACCGGCTACCAGCGAATTGCCAGCATCGGTACAGTACTCAACATCGAGAATGGTCCGGTGGAAGATTTGTTCTTCCTGGCCTTTGGCAGCATTAACGGGCTGGCCGGTGCCACGACTGATCCGGCAGCGATTTCTGTTGAAAACCCCATTGCCGGCTTTGAGTCTCCTGACTTTGGCCTGAGAACCTTTGACGAAGTTAATGCCTCCATGTCGGCCATGACGGGTATTCCTGTAACTCACGCTAGCGTGAACTCAGTGTACAGCGACGTGAAGACCCAGCTGCCCACCTCTGAAGTAGCCGATAGTTTCCTGGCTGCTCACCAGATTGGTGTAGCCCAGATGGCAATTACCTACTGCAGTGCCCTGGTGGACCAGGAAGTGCCTCTGGCAGATGGCGACCGCCGTTTCTTCAGCGGGTTTAACTTCAACGCAGCACCGGCCACAGCCTTTGCTGACGCTGCAGCAAGAGACCTTGCCTATGATCCGCTGATCAATCTGACCGTAGGCAACAGCCTGAGTGCGCAACCAACTGCGGCTCAGATCAAGGCAAATTTTGATATTTTATTGGATGGCTATACTGGCTCCGGAGTGAACCGATCCGGGCTTCTGGATTGCGGCGGAAGTTGCGATGCCACCAGAACGCAAACTATCGTTAAATCACTCTGCGCTGCATCACTGGGCAGCGGCATGATGCTTATCCAGTAAAAGGAGCCGAACAATGACTTTCAGAAAGAAACCCAAACACTTGCCTCCGAATGCTCCTTTACTGCACCCGGATCACCCTCGCCCGGTCACCCGCCGTGACATGCTGCGTCAGGGTTTTCTGGGCGGGATGGGGTCAGCCATTCTCCCCTCGGCAATGAGCCTGTTTTCCAGCAATGCCAACGCCATAGTGGCGGGCGATATCCAGGAAATGAATCCCGGGTGTACCCTGGGTACCGAGAGCCTGAAAAAGGTGCCTTTTATCTGTTTCGATCTGGCAGGTGGCGCCAACCTTGCCGGCTCAAATGTTCTGGTGGGCACCAACAGCCAGATGGATATGCTCACTACCGCAGGCTACAGCAAACTGGGGCTGCCATCCGGCATGATTCCCACGTCTGCCGGTGACAATGTGGATGAGGAACTTGGCCTGGCTTTCCATTCCGACAGCCAGATGCTGCAGGGAATCAAGGACAGCTTTATCACCAACCGCACCAACACCGACGGCATTGTGATACCGGCACGCTCGGATAATGATACCGGCAACAATCCGCACAACCCCATGTACGGTATTGCCCGCTATGCTCTGTCCCAGGGTGGTGTGTTTGATGAAAACAATATGGGCTCCTGGTCACAGCTGATGGCGCTGGTAGGTTCCCGTAGCTCCATGTCCGGCGGCAACTCCATGGCACCGCAGGATCTGATGGTGTCGTCTTTGCAGCCCACGAAAGTGGATCGCCCCACCGACGCCCGTGGCCTGATTAATACGGGCTCACTGATGAGCCTGTTCAATAACGATACCGCCGTGGCCGCACAGGTACTGGAAGCCATGGCCCGCATGAGCGACGACAAACTGGGACGTATACAACTGCTCAGTGACAATGCGGCAGATGCGCGTTTGAAAGACATGATCCGTTGCGGTTACGTCAAATCTTCAGACATAGCCGCCTCGTTCAGCAGCCCGGATATTCTGGACCCCATGGAAGACGCCAAGATTATGGGGGGCACCGATCCATCAGGCACTTATACGCCAATCTTTGACGCGGCCGATTTAAGCAGTGGTAACCGGGGTGAATACCTGAAAACCGCCTCCATTATGAAACTGGTGGTGGAAGGCCGCGCCGGTGCCGGTTGTGTCACCATGGGTGGCTATGACTACCATACCGGTGATCGGGCCACTGGCGAGCTGCGGGATTACAAGGCAGGCCGCTGTATCGGTGCCTGCCTGGAATACGCTGCCAGACTGCAGGTGCCATTGATGATTTACGTGTTCAGCGACGGCTCAGTAGCCAGCAACGGTATGATCGATGATTCCGCGGACGGCCGTGGTAAAGGCGTATGGACCGGCGACAATTCATCAACCGCCTGCTCCTTCCTTCTGGTTTACAATCCGGGCGGACGCCCCACGCTGGTGGATGATACTCGTCAAATTGGTAACATGCGCTCTGACGCGTCCGTTAACACGGGTTCCAGCCCCGCTGCCAACAACGTGAACCTGCTGGTGGATACTGTTGTGCTGAATTACATGGCACTACACGATGACAGAGGTCAGTTCGCCAACCTGATGGGTAATTCGCTGGGTAACATCGATTCCTGGGCCAAGTTCACGCCCCTGGACTACAACTTTGCCGAGTGACGCAAGCACAGAGAAAAGCTGATCCCCAACCAACAAAAAAGCCGGGCTCGCAAACAGCCCGGCTTTTTTATTCTATAAACAGTATTACTAAAGAATCATCACCGACTCTTCTCCGCCACCGAAAACGACTTCTGTTCCAGCTTGCCTTTACCGGAGCGATCAAAGGGCAATGCCACCTGCCCCACCAGCGACGCAGATTCAAACCAGCCTTCAGGGTTAAAGAAAAACTGACCGGAAAAGCCCTGCATCACCAGTCCCACCTGATCACCGGGTTCCAGCACCGTGGAAACCGCTGCAAGCGGAATATCATACTGGCCATCACCCGGTAACGGCGTCAGCTGTTCACTCACCAGTTCCACTTCGTGCTGCCCGTGGCGGCGCACGCCGATACCCACAAACACCACGGATTCCTTGTCATCGTCAGTGGTTTCCATATTCACTGTCAGCTGCGGAATACCCACCAGCTGGCGTTTTTCCCGGGCCTGCTGCAGTGGTTTAAAGGCGGGCCGGAAGGTACCGCCGGTCAGCTGTTCCAGATCCCGTTCACTGTTATTGCGGCTCCACACCAGCGATACCAGTCTGTCCATGGGCTGCATTACCACTTCAAACCAGCCGGAATGGATCAGCGACAGCTCCGACTTGTGCATTGGCATCACCTCGCCACCGGTCAGCATATTGGCGGCAATCAGCCCTTCGCCGTCGGGAACCGTCAGGCAGAGTTCGGGAATGCTGTCGGCAGGTTTGCGGCCTTTCAGTTTCTCATCCAGAAAGCTCACAATCATATCCACGGTGTTAGCCTGATAGGCGCCGCAACGGATTTCGTCTTCCGTGTTATAGAACGGCAGGCCCGACCAACTCTGCATGGGCCAGGGAAGAATATGACCACCCTGCATGGCCACCAACCGGGCATCCAGCCCCGCCTGGCGGGCGCACAGCCAGTTTTGATAGGCATGGTTTACCGGAAACACCGTATCGCGAAATCCCTGCAGCAGGAGCATATCCGCCTGGGGATACTGACCATTGGCGCAATAGGCAGAAGGACTGCGCCTTTCCAGCTCAATCTCGGCGGCCACATTCATTTTGCCATCAAACATATCAATGTAAGGAGCCGCGTACGCCTTGTTAAAATCAAAGGCGCTACTGAACGTACCGGCACTCAGCAGCATGCCCGCCCAGGCAGTACGCACGTGGCCGTTGGGGGCCAGCGCATCGGCCAGATTGTGCCAGGTGGTAATGGGTACCAGCGCGTCTATGCGCTTGTCGAAAATACTGGCCAGCAACTGGGCGCCACCGCCGTAGCTTTCGCCCACCATGCCCACCACAATGTCACCCTCGGCATCACGACTGACCTGAGGTATGTTTTTCTCCACCCAGCTGATGATGGCACTCACATCCTTGACTTCATGGTCCACCGACATCAGCTCTACGTCGCCTTCGCTGTCGCCAAAGCCACGCTGATCGTAGGACAGCACCCAGTATTTATTTTCCCAGGCCTTCAATGCGGCCTGACCGGATACCACCAGCTGGCCATAGATAGACATGGGCCTGGGCATACGGAAAACCCCGAAGCCATGGGCATGAATAACGATGGGGGCGGTTTCTCCGGGGGCAAGGTCCGGCTGATAAAGGGTGGCTTTCAGGGTAATGCCATCATGGGTGGGGATATCAATCTGGTAATAGTCTGCGGTTAACGGTTGCTCTGGTGTGTGCTGTGCATAATGCTGTTTTACGTCCAGCGTGCTGCAACCAAGACTCAGCAACGCAATGCCTGCAATTAGCAGCTTCGATAAGTAATCCATAGAATCCCCCTCCCTGACCCGGCATGGCGGCCAATCGTTTTGATTATTTTCAGACTTATAAATATCAGCCGTAATGTAACCAGATACCTGGCCACATGGCTTGGCAAGGGTGACAAATCTGCCGGGCACCCTGGCCAATACCAATAGGCACATACCGAATGGCAGTCAGAAAGATTCCTTACTGTTTCCAGTCCAGTTGCACATAAAAACTGCGGTCAATGGCGGTGCGCTGCGGCCCCACTAAAGTTTCCTGATATTCGAACCGGTGTCTGTGGAACAGGTTGCGCCCCACCAGCGACAGAGTAAGCTGCGGTGATGTCCGCCAGGCAAACCGGGCATTCATGTCCGCGTAATCATCGGGGCGGTGGTCACCGCCGGAACGGATTTCTTCCACATAATAGGTATCAATATCCAGCTGCAGGCAGTCATTGATATCCCAGTAGGTACGAAAAGACACCTGATGCTCCGGAGAAACCCCTTCAAGAAACTGAGCTGCCATTAATTCGTTATCATTACTGATATCGAAGTTCAGATAGTTGTAATTGAGCTTGTAACGCCAGTCTTTCGAGGGGCGGTATTCAAACGCCAGCTCCAGGCCTTTTGAGGTGGCATCGGCCAGGGTAACCGCCTGCAACTCAGTGATCAGAACCCCGTCGACCAGTTCCCAGTCCAGAAATTCCAGTGCCCGCATATCGCGGTATTCAGAACGGAACAGGGCGACATCTACAAACAGGTTATTCGCCGGTTGCCAGCGGGTTCCCAGCTCATAGGTAATGTTTTTCTCACTCTCCAGCTGCTCATTTCCCCGCACCAGCCCGATCAGCAGAATGGAATCCGGATCCGCCAGCTCGGGATAAAGCGCCTCCAGAACAGCGATTTCTGCCGGGGTTAATCCTTCCGTTGCCTGATCATAGATCCGCTGCAGGGTACCGTCCTTGAGGTAATCCGGATACTCGCCACGAAAAATCGCATAGCGATCCTGGCGGGTAGGAATCCGCTCCGCTGCGGCGGCACTTCCCCAAAAGGAAAGTCCGTCACTCAAGCGGTAGTTAAACCGCAATGTGGGCTGCCAGGCGGTATCAATTTCCTCAACTTTCTCGGCCTTGATGCCAGCCACCAGCGTCAGGCGCTCGGTTGCTGCATATTCATCCTGAACAAACGCGCTGAGCAGGTCCCAGTCAAGTTCATCCCGGGACAGGTCAAATATCGGTGATCCGTCAATATCATCCTGAAAATAACGGTAGTTGAACCCCCAGGTAACCCGGTGCCCTGCTACCCGCTGGTGATTAAATTGCAAATCCAGATCATAGGTATGCAGGCGGTATTCATACCCGGGCTCATCCCGGCGGGTGTAGTCATAATAAATCTGGGTCTGTAGCTCATCCTCTCCCAGGTCACGGTTCCACCGGACCAGCAGGTTACCTGTCAGGTTCTCGTAACGCTCCCCGGCGCTCCCAAGGAAAGGGTGAATCGTGTGGTTATAGTTTTTATTCACCTCAGCCACATCGGCCAGCAGGGTCAGGCGTTGATCCGCTTCCACCCAGTCGGTACGCACGCCGGCCTGGCTTCCCTCCATGTCATCCCGGGCGTTCCGGTTGGAAGGCTCAGCAGTGCCGTCATCAAATTCACGGTGTACACCATAGGCCCGGTAAAAGAGGTTGCCGGACTTGCCTCCGGTGCGAGCCCGCAGATGCTGTTCTTCGTTCCCGGCCGCTGCCACAATCCGCTGTCCCTGGGTTAACTCGGCAGAACGGGAAATGATATTGATGACCCCGTTCACCGCGTTCACCCCCCAAAGACTGGCACCCGGCCCGCGAATCACTTCGATGCGCTCAATATCCTCCAGCATAGGCATTACCGCATCCCAGTACACGCCGCCATACAGAGGGGAGTAAATACTGCGGCCATCTACCAGTACCAACAGATTATGAGAATACATGGAATTGAGGCCGCGGATGGAAATGGCCCAGGTAGAGGCGTTCAGTTTTGCCACTTCCACCCCGGGTGCCAGGCGCAACACATCCGCCACAGACGTAGCTCCGGAACGTTTTATTTCTTCAGAGGTAATCACATAAATGGCGGCGGGAGAATCGGTAAGCGGCTGCACCCGTTTGCTGACAGTGGTGACTTCAAGGTCCATCAGCGCCTCAATGTCCATTTCCATCAGGGAGTCAGAAGCATGCGCGCGAAAAGAAAACGAAAGGCAGAACGCCATACACCAGACAAATACACCAAACAACCCCACGTCAGTGCAACGCGACAACATCACTACAGGCCCCCTCAACAAAAACCGCCTGCACAAGATTCTTATTATTGAATCGCTTGTGTGGGACTTCTCCGATGCACTCTCATCAGCCCCCCATCAGGACATCTTATCCGGATCGCCGACAGGATCTTCGGTAAAAACAGGCTGAACTGTCCCAGCGGTTAAATCGTTGCTAAAACCGGGAGTATAACAATCGGGCCTTGATTGAGGAATTGTTTATCAGTAAACCGATACCAGCGGCACCCCTTCCCTGCGGCAGCGGTCTGCTGATTTTATGGCCGCCGAATTGATATAGGCAATACGGGAATCACCAAAGGGTGTACCCACGCCACTGTTAAGGGTCATGGCTACTGACAGGTTCCGGCTGGGATCACACCAGGCACCGGAACCGCCAAAGCCGAAATGGCCAAAGGCCTGCGGTGTTCGCGGCCCGGTGGTAAAGACCCGGTGATAACCCATACGCCATTTCATGGGCAGGTGCACCACCTTGTCCCGGCGGGTGCTCTGAACCTCACCCATTCGCCGGATCCGGTCACGGGTAAGTATCCGCACGCCATCCACTTCACCCTCATTGGCCATAACCGCGTACAGCCGCGCCAGGGAGCGCGCGGTAAACATGCCGTTGGCCGCCGGTATGCAACTGGCCAGAACCTTCGGGCTATTGAAATCAAAAGAACCCATGCCCTTGGGCAGCAGTCCCTGACGGGTGTTTTCGAAACTGGAACCGGTTACCGACAAGGCACCATTGATGGCCAGCTTCACCATGGCCCGGCGCCAGGTGCCGGATTTTTTCTGATTACTGGAGGCCCGGCGAGGCATGATCAGCTGGGCACAGCGCTCCATTTCGCTTTCCGGCAGGCCACAATAGAGGCCGTCCAGCTTCAGGGGTTTTGCCAGGTATTCATACAGGGCGTCGGAAAAGCTCATACCGGTAACCCGGCGAACAATCTCGCCTACCAGGTAGCCATAGGTAAGACCATGGTAGCCATTGGCGGTACCCGGCACATGCACCGGGCGCGCCTGTTCGATATAGTGAATCATGGCATCCCAGTCACACATTTCATCGGCATGTTCTACCATGCTGCGAATGCCGTACAGGCCGGCCTCGTGACAGAGCACCTCCCGCACCGTGATACGGGATTTGCCGCCTTCACCGAATTCCGGCCAGTAATGAACAACGGGGATGTCGTAGTCCACCAGATGCTTGTCTGCCAGCACGTGCAGCAAGGTGGAGGCCACGCCTTTGGTGGTGGAAAAACTTAAGGCCAGGGTGTCTTTTTTCCAGTTTTCCTTGTCCTGGTTCCGGGTGCCACCCCAGATATCAACTACACACTCTCCGTGATGATAAACGCAGACCGCTGCTCCCCCGATACCGCTCTTGGGGAGCTGCTTGCGCAAAAGACCAGCCACCTGGGAAAAGTCCGGATGCACGAACCCTTGTAACATACGCCCCTCCTGTCTTTATAGTGATAATGGGGGATATCAGATGTGACTGATAATTCATCTATCTAACAGACAATATAGGAGGCGGCGGACCTGACGGCAACCTTTTTGACTTTGATCAAGTCTGGGCCGGCCCGCAAAAACTACTGTTCAAAGAAGCCTTTGAGCTGATCACGCATCTCGTCATTCAGGTAACAGGTCATAAATTTCCCGTTACGTTCTACGTCAATCAGATCCGCATTGACCAGCTCCTTGATGTGATGCGAGACCGTAGGCGCACCGATATTGAGCTTCTGGATAAAGTCCGTGAGCCCGCATCCGCAGTCCTTGGCTTCCACCTGTTTGGAGCGCCGGTCCAGAATCTCAAGATAGATCTTGAGCCGGTTGGGGTTGGATAACGCCTTGAAAGCGTTGGCTATTTTTTTAGTATCTGTCACGTCAATTTTACCTGTGTACTGCCCTGCTTACGTATCTTAACCGTAAATCAATTTGATACTTATAAAAACATCACACAATAATAGCAGAGCCGGGGTCAACTGTAAGGGGACTTTATGGATTAGAAGGGACATGATGGATTTGCGGGCAATCAGGGTAAGTCACCAGGCGCCATTACAGGCACAACACAGGCACGACGACAGGGCTTCTCCTCAATTACAGTTTGACACTTATCGAACTATAATATAGTTTTATCTTCATCGAACTAATAACAATCAGGATAGACTCAGATGGAACAATTTAAAAACAAAACTGCATTAGTGACCGGTGCCTCCAGCGGTATTGGCGATTCATTTGCCAGACAGCTTGCTCAGGCAGGTGCCAACCTGATCCTGGTGGCGCGCCGGGAAGAACGCCTGAAAGCTCTGGCTGATTCACTGGAAAGGGATTACGGCGTCAGCGTGCAGGTCATTGCCCGTGATCTCAGCCTGCCCAATGCCGGAGTGGAATTGTACGAGCATATCCAGTCTCTGGGGCTGACAGTGGACGCCCTGTTCAATAATGCCGGCCTGGGAACCCAGGGGGATTTTCTGGATGCCACACCGGAGCAACATCACCAGATGATTAATGTAAATGTGGTGACCCTGCACGACCTGACCTGGCACTTTGCCCGCGACATGGCCGGCAGAGGCAGTGGCTACATTCTGCTGGTGGGTTCCATTGCCAGCTTTATGCCGGTACCCCGCTTTACCACCTATGCGGCGACCAAAGCCTATGTACTCACACTGGGGGAAAGCCTGGCCAAAGAACTGCAGGATAAAGGCGTTACGGTAACCACTCTGTGCCCCGGCGGCACGACCACGGAATTTATGGAGCATTCCGGACAACAGATCGACGGTCTTCGCACCCTGGCCATGATGAGCAGCGATTCGGTTGCCCGTGCCGGCCTGAAAGGCTTGATCAAAAAGCAACGGGTGGTTGTTCCGGGCTTGCTTTACAAGTTTTCCATTGCTAGCTTGCGGCTTGTCCCCAGGCGAATGCAGGCAATTTTTGGCCAGATGGCGACAGACTGACATCGCGAAACAGCACAAAACTGAAGACACAAAAAAATTAAAATCAACTGAGCGCAGATTTACCCATGAAAAATATTCTGATCATTGGCGCAGGCGCCGTGGGGCAGGCATACGGATACCAGTTTGCCCAGGCAGGTAACAAAGTCAGCTTCTTTATCAAGGAAAAATACCGGGATGAACTGGCGCAGGGGTTAACCCTGTATCACCTGAATCAGGATAAAAAACGCAAACGCCCCATTGATTTTAAAGACTACGGTCTGGTGACTTCCTGGGAAAAGGCAGCGGAAACTCAATGGCACCAGATCTATCTGTGCATTTCCTCTACCGCGTTTCTGAACTTTGATTTCGCAGGATTGAAACAGGCCTTGTCACCGGATTCTATCGTGGTGATTCTGCAACCGGGCCTGCATGACTACGAGCTGGCCTGCCAGCACTTACCCAAATCGCAACTGGTGCAGGGCATGATTACGCTGAGCAGCTACCATGCCCCCATGCCAGGCGAGCAGGTGCCCAAACCCGGCATTGCCTACTGGTTTCCACCCATGGCGGCCACACCCTTCAGTGGCAATCCCAAAGCCCGGGCCGAGGTGGTAACCACGTTCAAACGCGCCAATATGAATGCCACCGTTAACCCCAATCTGCACAAGCTGGCACCCTACACCACCGCGGTTTTCATGGTGTTCCTGACGGCGCTGGAAGCCAGCGACTGGAAGTTCGGCAAGCTGGCGGCCGATAAACCGCTGCAAAAGGAAATGTTGAAAGCCTGCCAGCAGGCATTCAAGGCAGTGAGTAAAGACACCGGCACCCATCCCCCGCTCTGGCAGCATATGGTTTCCGGCTGGCTGATTCGCACGCTATTGCGCGTTGCGCCGCGTGTCTCGCCCCTTGATCTGGAAACATTCTTCCAAGTACACTTCACCAAGGTCAAAGACCAGACCAAACTTTTTATGAACACTTATATCGAAGCGGCACAACGGCATCATATTCCAGAGGCAGAACTGAACGCCCTGAATCAATTGACCAACGAGTAAGCTCATCATCCCTTGGCGAAAAAAAAGAAAAAGCCCTTAAAAACAGCCAAAAGCAGCACCGGCAATCAATCCCATAGCGATGCGGCGGCCCCCCGTTCGCAAAAACTGATCGGACTGAATATCTATCGCGCCGTGGCGATTTTTATGATGATGGCGGCCCACAGCATTCGCATCCAGGAAAACTACGCCACCCTCATAACCCGCCCGGACACAGCCACGCTGTTCGATCAGTTTTTACTGTTGTTCATTACTATCGAACCCATTATTTCTGCCATGTTCCTGTTTATCGCGGGCTTTTCCCTGACCCTGTCCCACCGCAAAATCCGGCACAGTGAGCCCGTGGAACAACGGGCCTGGTTGCGCAAAATACTGCAGCGGGCGGCGGCGTTGTATGGCGTGGCTATGGTGTTTTTTCTGGCGGAGTATGGTTTTCAATGGCCCGATTTTCTGGTGTCTGCCGGCGTGCTGGGCACCATTGCGTTGTCCATTGCGCTGTCGGCAACCCTGCTGCTTTACAGCAAAAGCCCCGTGCCTTTGATTGTGGCCACGCTGGCGGTGCTGCTGGCAACTTACGGACTGGAATCCCGGGGTTGGGTAGTGACCGGGCTGAATGCCGGCGCCGGTGGCCATTTCCCGCTGCTGGTAATGGGCTTTCTGGGCACGCTCTACGGCATCAGCTATCAAAAGCTGGGCGTCAACGGCTTGTTGGCCGGCCTGCTGCTGAGCGCCATTATCGCTATCATGGCCTTTGTTATCGAGTACCCCAATACCTTCGTTTACCGCAGCAACTTCGCGGTGTATTCCCATTCCCTGCCGGAACAATGGCTGCAATCGGCATTGCATCTGTTTTCCGGCGATGGCGGCGCCGGCATCCGGCAGGCGGGTTTCTGGAACCATGCCTCGGTTTTCCCCCTGCGCTACAGTTTTGTGATCATGCTGTTTCTGGTACTGGCCATCAAAGGCATCCGACACACCGGTAACAAACTACTGGTATTGCTGAATGCACTGGGCAGCTATGGTCTGACCATCTACGTGTTTCACCTTGTGATTCTTGCGGGTATGGAAGTGAGCGGCATCAAGCCGGTGACCGGCTGGCAGACTCTGGTGCTGATCTTTCTGTTAATGGCCAGCGGCTACCTGCTGATACGCAATCGCTTCAGCATTGATCCTGGCTGAATTCAGCACAAACAGTCCCAAACCCGGGCACACTGAGAACTCCGGGTTATAAGCTTTGCCAGCGGGGTCTTGCGCGCCTGCCAGGCAGTTATCCAAGCGCCTGATTTTTATTGGTTAATTAATTTTTTTATCCGCCAAACCCCTAGCCACTTGGCATATGCTTTACTTATAGAGTGTCCACCAACCTTTTCAGACAACGGCGAACCTATGAGCAGTAGACTGATGTACGAAGAGATTACCCTGCGCGGCTGTCAGACAGCCTATATTGATACCGATCCCGACAAAGGCAGCACCAAACCCATTGTGATCTGCCTGCATGGCCTGCCCTCTTCCAGCTTTATGTATCGCAAGGTGATTGATGACCTTTCCTTTGAAGCCCGGGTGCTGGCACCGGACCTACCCGGATTCGGCAACTCCCAGAAGCTGACCGCCTGGGACCTGTCTTTTGCAGAATACGAAGTCTGGCTGGACCGCCTGATCACCGAACTGGTGCCTGCCGACGCCAAAATCAATCTGGTCCTGCACGATATCAGCGGGCCTTTCGGGCTTGCCTGGGCTGCCAGGCATCCGGAACGGATACAATCCATTCTGATACTCAATACCAGCATTTTTATTGAACATTTTCGTCCGCCGTTGCCCGCTCTCATGGGCATGATCCCCAAAATTGGTCACCGGCTGGTGGAAGCGGGCATGCACGGCCGCCTGCTGGAAGAAGGACTGAAACGGGAGTTTCACTGCCCCATGGACGAAGACACCATTCAGCATTATTGTGCCCCCTACGATGAGCCTGAAACCCGGGAAGCACTGGCCAATGTGTTTGCCAACTACGCCCATGCGTACGGTTACCTGAAAGAACTTCGCGAATCGCTGAAGCAATGCATATTTCCCTGCACCATTCTTTTCGGTCAGAAGGACAAATACTGCCGCCCGGCCAATGCCACCGCATTTGCCAACCATATCCATGGGGCTTATGTGAGATTCCTTCAGGGTGTGGGACATTTTGTGGCAGAAGAGGCACCTTTTGTGGTAGCGGATGAAATGCGGCAACTGCTGCGACAGACCTGCCCCAGGGTTGCGCCGCCGGCCCAGGCGAACGAAAAAGACATTCGCATGAGCGCCTGATCATTGGTAAGCTGCACGCGCCGTCAGCTGGTCTGGCGCTGATGGCGCTAACTCAGGATAAAGCTGATATTTAATGCTAAAGCGCGTTCAGGACTGGACACTGTTTTTATTCTTGTTACTCGCTGCCGGCGGTACCGCGCAGGCGGCGAGTCTGCTTGTGTCTCCTCATGTCTATCACTATGAGCTCAACTCCTACATAGAATATCTTGAAGATCCCAGTGGCACCCTGGAGATCGAGGATGTACTGCTGGATTATCGGGATTCTCCCGAATGGCAGGAGAGCGGCGACAATGTCCCTAACCTGGGATTCACCAACTCCGCTTACTGGTTCCGCATTACCATCGTAAACCCCACGGAATATCCCTTTGTACGGCTGATGGAAATCGCTTATCCCTTGCTGGATTCCGTTGCCATGTATCAGTACGAAGGCGATGAGTTGATGGCAAATTTTATTGCCGGCAATTCCATCCGCTTTCGTTCCCGCCCCATCAAACACCGGCATCTGGTGTTTCCTATCGAAATCACCGCAGAAACCCAGTCACAAATTTATCTGCGGGTTAAAAGCGCCCATGGCATCCAGCTGCCCATTCACATGTGGGAAGAGCGGGTATTCTGGACCGAGGATCAGTGGGACCTGGCGTGGCAGTTTCTGTACTACGGCCTGATGAGCGTAATGATTATTTACAACCTGTTTCTGGCCTGGGGGGTCAGAGACAAAATCTACCTGTTCTATGTGTTGACCATGGCATCAGTGGGTGGTTTTCAGATGATTCTGCACGGCTCTGCTCACCAGTTCCTGTGGCCCGGGCTGCCGGAATGGAACGCCATGAGCATGGCGGTGTTTATTCCTCTGTCCAATGCCGTGGCTGGCCTGTTTTCCACTTACATACTGAGGATTGACGAAGAACTTCCCAATTACTATCGAGTGCTGCGAGTCAGCATCATTGCCTCATTCATTCTGGCCGCTTTGAGCCTGATTGTGCCTTATCACATCATTGTGCCTATAGAGGCCTTGTTTGTGATTATCTCCTCTACCATTGTGGCGATCGCCTGTATAAAACGCTGGCCCAATGGCGAGCGCGAAGCCCGTATATTTACCGTGGCCTGGTTTGTGTTTGTGGCCGGCTGCATGCTGATGGCCCTGAACAAGTTCGCCATACTGCCCTACAACTGGTTTACGGAAAACCTGATGCAGGTGGGTTCCGCCATTGAAACCATCCTGCTGTCCCTGGCGCTGGCTGCCCGGATCAACCGCCTGCGGGAGGATCGTGTCGATCTGCAACGCTCCCAGCTGGAAACCAGAGAAAAAGAAATTTTTGCTGAAAAGCAGCTGCTGGAAGCCAAATACGAAAGCAAGGCCAAAAGCGATTTTCTGGCGGTGATGAGCCACGAGATCCGCACGCCTATGAACGGCGTGCTGGGCGTACTGGATTTATTAAAAGAAACGCCACTGAACCAGAAACAGAACCAGATGGTGGATACCATTCAGAGTTCCGGGCGTTTATTGCTGAATATCATTAACGACATTCTGGATTTTTCCAAAATTGAAGCCGGCAAACTCGAGCTGGAATCCATTGCCCTGAACGTGCAACAGCTCATCAGCGACTCGGTCGCCATCTACAACCCCAATGCCCGGCAAAAAGGCCTGATGATTGCCTACTATATTGACCCGGCCATTCCCCCGACCATGAAGGGCGATCCTACCCGTATCAAGCAGGTCATCTATAACCTGCTGGGCAACGCCATCAAGTTTACTGACAAGGGGCATATTTATTTACGCGTGGCCCTGAGCAAGTCCGAAGGCGCTGCCAAAACCCTGCGCTTTGAGATAATCGATTCCGGCATTGGTCTTTCCGATGAGCAACAGGCCCGCCTGTTCGACTCATTCACCCAGGCCGATAAATCCACCAGCCGCAAATACGGCGGTACCGGCCTGGGGCTTGCTATCAGCAAGAAACTGGTGGAAGCCATGGAAGGCCGGATCGGCCTGTCCAGCAATCTGGGAGAAGGCAGCACCTTCTGGTTTGAAGCCAAACTGGAAAAACCCGACGATGTGGCGGAACCACGACCACCGGAAACCAAACAGAAACTCCTGGTGTGTTCGGATTATCTGCCCCTGATCGACTTTGTTGCCAGTGGCCTGAACAGTCAGTACTGCTCTGTACAACCGGTGATACTGTCGGGGTATCAGACCCAGATTCCCCAATTCAATATTTCGTTCGACAAGGCACTGGTGCTGGTGGAAAAGAATCCCACCATAGAACCCAAAGTGTGCAGTTACCTGGCGGAGAACAATCAGCTTTCCGAAGGCCAGATTATTGTCTTCAATCACGAGCACCGCAACGATCAGCTCAGCCTGAGCAACCTGTCCGTATTTGATGCACCCTTTAACATCAATGAGATGCTGGGCTACGACAACCCACTGTATGGCAAGGGGCAAAAACAGGAGTCCACAGAAGGACAAGAAAGCTTCCGCATTGCCGACTTGAATATTCTGATTGCCGAAGACAATCCCGTAAATCAGATGGTGATTAAAGGTATGCTGAAACCACTGGTAGGCGACGTGGACATTGCCAGCAATGGCCGCGAGGCATTTAACAAGTTCAAAAACGCCCGTACGCCCTACGACCTGATTTTTATGGATTGCGAAATGCCGGAAATGGACGGCTACGAAGCGACCACCTGCATTCGGGAATACGAGCAACAGGCAGGCAAAACAGAGCGGGTAAAAATTGTGGCTTTAACTGCTCATGCCTTTGAAGAATTCAAGGAAAAAGCGTTCGCCGTAGGCATGAACGCCCACCTTACCAAACCCATTAACCGGGCCACCCTGACCCAGTTTTTCAACAACGAATTTACTCAGCTTACCGACAAGGCATCCTGATCAGGATGCCTTATTCAAAACTGGCATCCTTGGTGTCGGCCACCCGCTTGGGTGATTCAATCCGGGCCCGTTGATGATCTTCTTCCGCTTTGGATTTAATGGCTTCCAGATAACGCGACAATGAAATTTTGGAAATGATATCTTCCACAAACCCGGGAATAGGTGCGCTCACTTCAACGATGGGCGCATAGTAATAAATAGTCTGAATATCGTTGTAAGCTTTGATCTGACCAAAGCCTTCAATATTTTTCAGGCTGTCTTCATCGGATTTGCGCACATCGATTTTTTCCTGCTGGTACTTTTCAATCTCTGCTTCATCCAGCATATTCCACACCATGGTGCCGGCTGTTTTATCGAACTGTGCATCCAGGGTATAACGGAATGACACAAAGGGAATATCCAGTTTGCCTTCCACCAGAGACTGCCATTCCGTTTGGGTACCATTGGGGAAAATGTGTTTCACCTTGAAATATTCCAGTCCAGGCACAAAATCACCCTGCCCCTCCCAGTTGGAAATCACCTCCCACACCACATCGTAGGGTGCATCTATCAGCATAACGCCCATAATGCCCCGGGTTTCTCCTTTGCCGGGATTGTGGAAGGTTTTTTCAAAGGTCTGGATTTCCTGCTTGCGCAGTTTCTTCTCATTGATATCGAATTCATTGATATCCCATTGAGCGGCCTGAAGTGTTCCGCAAGAAAACGCAAAAACCAGGCTGATCAGGGAATGACTGATTGGCTGTCTCATGGCGCAGTTACTCATTTAGCTATTGCAATTAACTTATGGGCACCTCTAAAAATTGTCTTTTTCCGCGATAGCTGCGTCAGCTCCGTGCTCGAATGCTCATTTACTACGTGTAAACTGCGCTTCTGTGCGCGGTGCTTCCTTGCTCTCACGAAAAAATCCTAATTTTTAGAAGTGCCCTTATTGAATTTGGCTGACTTATTCGAAAACAACCGGTAAAAACAGGTTCATATAACGTAATAAGCCATTCAGCATTATAACGACAGGGCTTCATAGAATCCTTTGACTTAAGCCTGCATTCTGTGAACTATTTCCCTGGGCCAGGCAGATACCCTTCACTAGAATAAACATAGCTTATATTCTGCCGGAGATGTTATGGGCTCCTTTCGTATTTTTTTTCTCGTTGTCGGCCTGTGTCTGACAGTTCCTTTCAATGCCAGCGCCAGCGCCGCCACCCTGTCGGTGTGGCTGGGTGAACAGGTTTACACCCTGGATCTGGAATCACACACGCCTGCAGGCCTTGGCCAGGATACCGCTGCAACCCACTACAAGGGGCAAGTCGCGGGCGTAGCGAACAGCTGGGCCAGGATGTCGCTGATCAGCGGCCACTGGGAAGGTGTTGTTTCCCTGAATGGGGAACTCTTTCTGATTGATCTGAAAGAATCAGCCAGCCACACCCGCTCGCTGCAGTCTTCCGTCGTACAGGCAACGCCGGCTTCACAATACAACGAAATCGGCGCCTGTGCCCTGCATGAAAAGGACAGCAGCAGCCAGAGCAACAGTTCACGGGCATTGTCACTGCAAACACCCACAGCCGAAACAGCCAGTTTCAATACCCTGTGCGCCAGCACGGTGGATGGCGTGTGCCTGATGGCAGAACTGGACTTTGTGTTTGATCAGGATTTTCAGAACGATTTTCCTGCGGACTATGAAAGCCGCGCCACCCAGCTGGTGAATATCATGGAAGGTTATTACCGCAATGATCTGGATATTGCTTTCAACTCCCTGACCATGACTTTTCTTTCTTCCACGGTATTCAGCACCACCACCGACAGCTTCGACCTGCTGAATGATATCTCTGCCAAAAAACGCGATGGCTCCCTGAGCTTTTCCAGCAAGAACGAAGCCCTGATGCAGGTCATTACCGGCAGGGAGTTCGATGGCAGCACTGTCGGTATTGCCTGGCTGGAAGGCCTGTGTGATACCACCGGTTACTGGAGCACCAGTACAGCGCAGGTGGTGGCCGGCAATATATCGCTAACGGCTCTGGTGGCAGCCCATGAGGTGGGCCACAACCTGGGTGCCGGACATGACGGCGAAGGCAACGCCTGCGACAGCGGCTTTATTATGGCGCCCTCCCTGAATCCTGCAGCCAGCCAGTTCTCCAGTTGCAGTGTGGCTTATATTGAAAGCGCCATCGGCGATGCCAACAACCAGAATGCCTGTTTCGACTATCCCTTCGATATCGAGATTGCCGCCAACAACAGCGGCAACTCCCTGGTGACCGACGGCATTACCCGCAACTTTCTGATTGATGCGTCAGTTGCTTCGCAAGCTATTAACACAGCCAGCATCAGCGGCAGCATCAATACCGGAAATGGCAGCTTCACCGCCGTAACTATCGACGGCAATGCCTGTACTGTTGCCGGCGACGGACAAAGTTACACCTGCACCCTGAATAGCCCCACCACCAACCACAGCCTGGCGGCGGATATGACCGTAGCCACCGGCAGTTATTCTGTAAATCACAGCGTGAGCGTGTCCCAGAGCCAGCTAAGCGAAACCGACTCCGGCAATAACAGCGTCACTGACAACTTTACCGTATTGCTGGATGCCGGTTCCGGCGAGGAAGAAGAGGAAAACCCGCCGGAAGAGGAAGAACCGCAACAGCCGGCGTCCAACCCGGAAACCGAGGATTCGGGCAGCTCACAATCCAGTGAGCCCAGCGAATCCAGCGCTGATTCCGGAAGCAGCGGCGGTGGTGGTGGCGGCTCCGCCGGCGGCCTGCTGCTGGTTGCCTGTGCATTGTTGTTCTTGACCCGGAAACGGTATAGCTTGGCAGGATGAAAACCTTGGCAGACCTCTCAATCAGTTCCCGCATTCCCAGCCTCACCGGCTTGCGACTGTTACTGCTGTTGCTCATGCCGCTGCAGATTGTCAGCGGCTGCACAGCCACGGCCAATGAGCCGGCGCCACCGGTGGAGGCCCGCCAGGCCAGCACCATTACCAGTATTCAAACCGCCAGCGAGCGTTGGCAGCAACAAACCGATAACTATGAATTTGTGGCCAGCCAGCAATGCTACTGCCTGCCGGAAGCCCGTGCCCCGAGAATTATCACGGTTGAAAACGGTCGTATTACCGGTATCCGGCTGGAATCCTCCGGAGAGAAAGATCCCAAACCGCCGGAACTATTACAGAAAACCATTACAGAATGGTTTGATTATTTACAGCAACAAGGCCAAAGCGACACCGCAAAAGTGAGCGGAACTTTTGATGCCGGCTCGGGCTTTCCGAAAAGAATCTCGGTGGATTTGCATCCGCGCATGGCGGATGATGAATTCAGTATCGTTTTCTCCGGCTTTAATCCGTCTTGAATTCTACCGATACCTCGGCACCATCAATGGAATTTATCAGGTCCGGATTTTCTGCGTCCCGGTGCACACCACCGCCCAGCTTGGTGCGGGACTCTTCTCTGGCAAACATATCCGGCAACACTGGCGCTTCTTCCCCACCTTCCTGCGCTGAATCACCAGCCGACAGGTTTTCCGGCAGGCTCAGATTCAATTTTCCGGATTTTTTCTTCGCAGATTCCTTTTCCACTGTTGTCTCGGTAGCTGTTGCCTCGCTATCGGCTTCTGCCGATGCTGATGCCTCTGGCGCGCTGCTAGCCGCCTGAACGCTGGTTGTGGCTTCGGCAGTATCTGCCACCGTATCTTCCTCGCTCTCAGGCGTATTATCTGCCTTGTCACAGGCGGACAGGGATCCCAGCAACAATCCAAGCAACACTGAAGTCATAGCTAAACGATTCATTTCTTCCTCTTCTCATTCACACTGTCATTTTTCCGGTAGAATCTGCAAAACTGATGCATGGCCTATGCATGCCCTATGCATACCTGCAAACCAGGATCCACCCAGGCCAAGCAATCAACTATCCGGCAGACCATCATAACAATAAACAGGCATTCTATGAATTGGCACCACAAATCCTGGCCAATCGCAGGCCAATCGCTGGCCAATCACTGTAGTGCCGGACCAATGAGAGTGACTGAATCAGAAAGCTGACCCGGGCTGCTTGAGAAATTCCTGTTCTTCTGCGGTAGATTCCCGGCCCAGCAGTTCATTGCGATGGGGATAACGACCAAAACGGTCGATAATGGCTTTGTGTTTCAATTCGAACTTGTAACTGTTTTCCATGCCCTGAGCATCAAACAGTGATACCGCCTGCTCATGAATCAACGGCGATTCACTGTGCATATAGGGCATGTACATAAAAGCCCTTTTGCCAGGCTCCAACTGTTTATCCGCCCCTGCGTTAACGGCCTCCTGAGCTAGCACCAGGGCCATACTGTCCCACATAAATACCCAGGGGGTATCGCGGAACATATTCCGGGAAAACTGGTCCAGTACAATGATCTCCGCGAGGCGCCCTTCAGGTTCCGTCCGCCAGCCGAACAGTTCACCGGCAGCAGCTTTTTCATGGTGGGCAGCAAAACGTTCGCGAATACTGTCATCCAGCGCTTCGTCTTTGCTCCACCATTGTTTCTCTTGCAGTTCTTCAAACCAAAAACGGATGACTTCCTGATAATTCATGCAGAATCCTGTGCTCGCAATTTAACCCGGTTTGCCCAGAAGTTTTTCCACTTCAGCAGCATCCAGGGTTTCTTTTTCTATCAGACTGGTCGCGAGTTTTGTCAGGTCATCCCGGTGGGTCTGCAGCAGCTTCATCACGTTCTGTTCCTGCTGTTTGACCATACGGGATACTTCATCGTCTATGAGCTTGGCGGTATGGTCACTGAACACCTTGGGCTGAGCCATTTCCATACCCAGAAACGGATGCTCCTCCCCCTGGGGAAAGTTCACCGGCCCCAGGGACTCACTCATACCCCAGTCCGTCACCATCTTTCTGGCCAGGCGGGTTGCCTGCTTCAGATCATCGGCGGCGCCGGAACTGAAATTATCAAACACCGTTTTCTCGGCACAACGACCACCCAACAATATCGCGATACGATCTTCCAGGTAATCCTGAGTATAGTTCACTCTGTCTTCTTCGGGCATGGTTTCGGTGACACCCAACGCCCGGCCCCGGGGAATAATGGTAATTTTACTGAGCGGATCAGCATCGGGAGTGAACCAGGCCACTAAGGCATGTCCGGATTCATGATAGGCAATACGCTCCTTGTCTTTGTCGTTCAGCACATCCTTGCGCTCATCGCCCAGCAGAATCTTGTCATGGGCGTATTCAAAATCGTCATTGGCGATTTCCGATTTATTCATACGCGCGGCATGAAGCGCAGCCTCATTCACCAGGTTTTCCAGATCCGCACCGGAAAAACCGATGGTGCGTGCGGCGATGGATTCCAGATCCACCGCTGAAGTCACCGGTTTTTTCTGGGTATGCACTTTCAGAATCTGCAGGCGGGCATTTTTCTGTGGCAGTTCCAGAGTGACCTTGCGATCAAAGCGCCCCGGGCGCAGCAAGGCAGGATCCAGCACATCCGGGCGATTGGTGGCGGCGATCACCACTACCGGCTCATCATGCCCAAAGCCGTCCATTTCCGCGAGAATCTGATTGAGTGTTTGCTCCCGCTCATCATTCCCACCGCCAACACCGGTGCCCCGCACGCGGCCTACAGAATCAATCTCATCAATAAAGATCAGCGCCGGTGCCTTTTCCCGCGCCTCGTTAAACATGGAACGTACCCGGGAAGCACCCACCCCCACGAACATCTCCACAAATTCTGAACCACTGATGCTGTAGAAAGGCACACCGGCTTCTGCAGCCGTGGCTTTTGCCAACAGGGTTTTACCGGTGCCCGGCGGGCCCATCATCAGCATGCCTTTGGGCAGCTTGGCCCCAAGGCGGCGGAATTTGCCGGGATTTTTCAGGTATTCGATCACTTCCTGCAAATCCTGTTTGGCGGATTCAAGTCCGGCCACTTCTTCAAAACTGATATCCGTGTCCAGTTTTTCATAGAGCCGCGCTTTGCTGCGGCCAAAGCCGAACATGCCACCGCCGGCACCCGAGCCGCCACCCATACGGGTGCGCATTACATGATTGGAATAGGCAAACAGACCAAATATAAGTACCCAGGGCAGTATGCCGATCACCAGCTGCAACCATAATGGCGATTCCTCTGATTGCGCCGTGATTCTAATACCATTCTGCTCCAGTAACGGCAGCAACTGATCATCCGCTATGGGGGGAATCACAGTGCGGAAATCATGACGGCCTTCGGTCCTGGTGGAATTCAGATAACGGCCGGACAGCTCCTGACCTTTGATATTCACGGACTCCACAGTTCCGGCACTGGCCTGTTCCTTGAATTCTGAATAGGGTAAGCGCTCTACCGAAGGGGCACGATCACCCACACTGAGGTAATAAATCATGAACACGATAAAAGTAAAAACAAACGGCCGCCAATCCATGATGGGCGGCTTGTTTTTATTGGGATCGGGTTTGCGATCATTCGGGGAGCCTGATGGCTCCCGCAAGGGATCAGGATCAGTCATGCATCAGATTTCCAGCATCAGGAACTTTCCACTTTTTTCTTCACCGGGCGGAAGGGAAACAACCAGCCGGCGAATGCCTGGGAACTTCGGGTTTGTATCCAGACTTTACCCCGCCCGGAAAACCGGCAGACAAAGCCCTCACCGGAGAAAAACAGGGATTTATAGCCACCCACTTTGGTGATGTTGTAATCCAGCCCCTCGGTAAAAGCCACTATGTTGCCCGTATCCACAACATAATCGCCATCCACATCGATTTCAATCATGGCACCGTAGGTGTTGAACCAAAGGTCACCTGTGCCACTACAGCGAATCAGAAACAATGCTTCACCGGAGAAGAAGCCTTTTACCAGTCCCTGCCATTTGGTTTCCACCGCGACATTCATATCCGATGCCACATAAGCCGAATTCTGCAGATAAATCACTTCATCCTGCAGATACACATGCCCCACATCGCCGGGAGAACCCGGGGCAATGCCGATTTCTGCCGGGCCACCTTCAGCAGTAAATTCATTGATAAAAATGGATTCACTGGTAAGCAGCCGGCCCAGGCCACCACGCATTTTGGTTTTCATCACCAGGTTGGAATCCATCACCGCCATGGCGGACGCTTCCACTTTCAGGGTGCTGTCCGCAGGCATTTCCACGGTAAGAAAGGCGTAATCCGGTTTGCCTTCTATACGATACCGGTAACCGGGTTTGTCCGGATCCGACACCAGCACGCTGTCGCCACTGGTAAAGGTACCCCGATCGTCATCCGCTGTGTTAGGGGCATCACTGGCGGGTTGCGGCTGCGCCACTGCCTCAACAACACTGAAAATGCCCACACCTTCCAGCGCTTTACGAAATTTTTCAGCGGTGGCTTCATCCACATTCTTTTTAATAACCACCGGGGCTTTTGCCAATACGTCCGCTGCTTTTTGTTCTTCAATTTTAAACAGCTGGCTCAGGGATTTTGTGGCAATGGCTTCGTTGGTTCCCGCCGAAAAGGCGCCGGTAATTTTTACCTGATACTGACTCATCACAATCTCCTTTGCGGTTTACGCTCTGCGGGGTTTCAGGTCCGGCGACAATGCCCAGCCAAAACTTGCAGGGTTATGAGACTGACACCAGACAGTGCCCTTGCCCTGAAATTTACACACCAGACCCTCGCCACCCAGGAAAGAATGCATCCAGCTTTTTCCTGCTTTGGTAATGGTAAAATCCAGGGTTTCGTTAAAAGCCACTATATGACCGGAATCCACAATGTATTCGCCATCCACTTCTACCGGGTATATAGCGCCAAAGGAGTTAAACACCACTTTGCCTGTGCCGTTCAGCTGCAGCCAGAAAATACTTTCGCCGGATAACAGCGATTTAAAACCCTGCCAGCCAAAATCAATTTCCACCTGATCCTCGCAGGCCAGAAAGGCCCCGCCCTGCACAATCAGGGATTCCTGATCCAGGTCATAGGCCATCATGTCACCGGCCAGAGCTGCTCCCAGCCAGACTTCGCCCGGCTGCTGCTGTGCTTCAAAATGGTTAAGAAAAATCGACTCGCCGGAAATGGCACGTTTGAGCGCTTTCAGTACACTGCCGCTTTTCTTTTTATGGGTTGTGGTGGTGATATCAATATTGCCGCTCATGGCCAGCATGGCGCCGGATTCAGCAGTACAGGTTTCCCCGGGTTGCAGTGTTACCCTGCAGGCGGTGTTGCCGGGGCGGTGCATCATGTCAACTTTCATGGAATCCTCCTTGATGGCCTTTACCAGAGTTTGGGATTGATCCAGGCAGCAAGCCCGGACAAACTGCGGGACTGAATGACGACCCGCCCTTTACCTTCCAGCCGGGTGACAAAGCCTTCGCCGCCGAACAAACTGGAAAACAGACCACCTGCCAGCTGCAGTTTCAGGCGTATGCCCGGATCGTAGGCCACCAGATGGCTGGTATCCACAATCATCTCGCCGTCTACTTCCCGCTCCAGTAATGCACCGTAGGCGCCATACCAGACTTTACCAGTGCCGCTGACCATGACTTTAAACAGGCCTTCGCCGGCGAACCAGGACACCAGGCCTGCCCAGCGCACACCAATATTCACGTCTTCCGTGCAGGCAAGAAAAGCCCCGGGCTGCAAACAAAAAGCATCGCCTTTGAGTTCCAGACACTGGATCTGCCCCGGGGTGGGTTGCACCAATGTCACCCGGCGGGCGCCGTCGGTTTCATTGCTGAAACGATTGATAAACAGGGTTTCGCCCCCCAGAAATTTGCGCAGCAAACCAATGATCAGGCCGCCATTAAAACGCGCTTCCATATCCACATCCGCATTCATACTGGACATGGCATCGGATTCTGCGGTGATTTCCTCTCCCGGCTCCAGGTCCACATCCAGGTAACTGAATGCAGCACTGCCTTTGATTTCTGTTTTCATAGCGCTTCCTTATGACGGCTCATAAATGAATTAACCTGTTCTTTGAGTTGTAAAAATTCAGACTGGTAGGAAGTAAAGGGACCTTCAATATCCTGCGATAATTCGGAGATTTGCTGAATACGGTCTTCGGTAGCGGGGTGGGTGCTGAGAAACCCCATGGCATCTTCCACCAGGGTGCGGGTATCTTCATCCTCGATGGATTCAAGACGCTCTTTTTCCCTTTCCAGCATCTTTTCAAAAAAGGTCACAAATCCGGTGGGATCTATATTGGCTCTGTTTAACAGTGCCAGGCCCCGTTCATCCGCTTCGGATTCAAACTTGCGTGAATAGCTCTGATTAATCAGCAATGGCGCTGCGTTGGCCAGCATGGCCAGCAAGCCGCTGACATCCCCCAACAAGGCATCCACCAGCAAAAACACGCCGGCGGTATTGATAATATTACGCACGCCATGCTGCTCGGTCACATGGGCTATTTCGTGGGCCAGCACGCCAAGCACTTCGCTGGCATTGTCGGCTTCCTGAATCAAGCCGGCATTAATCACTATAAAGCCGCCCGGCAAAGCAAAGGCATTGACTGCAGCATCGTTGGTGACCACGATCTCGAATTCGTAACGGTCGGAATTCACGACACTCAGCAAGGGGTCTGTCAGCTGCTTCAGGGCGGCTTCACCGGCTTCAGTGCTCATTACCCGCTTGCCTACCTGCACCTGGGCAAAAGTGGATTCCCCCAGGCCTTGCTCCCATTCGGCGGGAATCTGCTCGGCGATCACATCACTGACCCAGTCCATCCGGGTGAACAGCATCAGAGGAATTGCCACCACCAGCACAACGCAGGCAACCAGCACACTCCAGTTAAACACGCGGCGGTTCCTGGCTTTATTCAGCTGCGCCTTGATAGAGGGTACATCGCTGAGGTGAGGATCACGCAGAATAGACAGATCACTGGTGTACACAGACCAGTCCGGAACCGAAGGATGACTGGCAAACACCAGGCGATCGCTGGCGCCCCCCAGACGGAACTGAATACCGTGGAGCGGGAGCGTTACCTTCCGGTCACCACTGGTAAATGTGATGCCTGTGGTGCTGACAGCCAGGTTTCCGGACGCCTTGCCCTTGGGCAGTGATTCGTGAAAACCATGGGCCTGATATTCAGAATCCCCCAGTTGCATATGAACTCCTTTGCTAACTCCTTTTCCGCCACTACCCCGAGCCAGATCAATTTTTTTTCGCGGGCAATGACTACACTGGTTGTTGGTACATTCGCCAACAGCGGCCAATCACTCCATCAGAATAGCATGTGTGGTGAGCCGAGAATATGACGAAATACTGAGCGGAAGTCGTTTTGCAGAATACACTTCAAAAACTCTTTCAGTCCATGATTGGCAGTTTGCGGGATTTAACGCCGATCGTGGCGGTGATTCTGTTTTTTCAGCTGGCAGTGCTGAAACAGCCGCTCCCGGAAGTGGGACAACTCATTATTGGCGTTGTTTTTGTGGTAATGGGCCTGACTTTTTTTATCCATGGGCTGGAACAGGGGCTATTCCCCATCGGCGAAAGCATGGCTCACGCCTTTGCCAGAAAAGGCAGTATCTTCTGGCTGATGGTGTTCAGTTTTTCCCTTGGCTTTGGCACCACAGTGGCCGAACCGGCGCTGATTGCCGTATCAGCAGAGGCCGCCCATGTGGCCGCTGTGGGTGGCATGATTGACAACAGCGACGCTGCCCGCAGCAGCTATGCCGATGGCCTGCGGCTGACGGTAGCCCTGTCGGTAGGGCTCGCCATTGTGATCGGCGTAATCCGCATCATCAAAGGCTGGCCCATTCACTGGATTATTATCATTGGCTATGTGCTGGTGGTTTTAATGACGGCGGTAGCACCCAAAGAGATTATCGGCATCGCCTATGATTCCGGTGGCGTGACCACATCCACCATTACCGTACCCCTGGTCACGGCACTGGGTGTGGGTCTGGCCTCCTCCATCCAAGGGCGCAACCCCATGATTGACGGCTTCGGGCTGATTGCCTTTGCATCCCTGACACCCATGATTTTTGTCATGGCCTATGGCATGGTGATTCAGTCATGATGGATGAAATTCTCACTGTTCTGTTCAGTACCGTACGGGATGTCATTCCCATTGTGGCCATTATCTTTGGCTTCCAGTTCGCGGTGATTCGCAAGGTGCCGCCCAATCTGGTGCGCATTATTACCGGCTTTATCTGGGTGCTGGTCGGCCTGTCACTGTTTTTGCTGGGGCTGGAATGGTGCCTGTTTCCGCTGGGACGGTTAATGGCTGAACAACTTACCGACCCCGCCTTTATTCATGGTACAGAAGCCAGTGTTGCCGCCCTGACTGACGTGCATTGGCAGGACTATGCCTGGGTTTACGTGTTTGCTTTTCTGATCGGCTTCAGCACCACCATTGCCGAGCCTTCGCTGATTGCTGTAGCCATCAAGGCCAATGAGGTATCCGGTGGTGCTATTGGCGTCTGGGGTCTGCGTATCGCGGTGGCGCTGGGCGTAGCGGTGGGAATTTCCCTGGGATCCTATCGCATTGTGGTGGGTGATCCCATTCACTGGTACATCATTGCCGGGTATGTTGTGGTGGTGATACAGACCACCGTAGCCCCCAAGCTGATTATTCCCCTGGCCTATGATTCCGGCGGGGTAACCACCTCTACGGTGACGGTTCCGTTGGTAGCAGCCCTGGGGCTGGGCTTGTCAGAAACCGTACCCGGCAGAAATCCTTTGATTGATGGATTCGGATTGATCGCTTTTGCCAGTCTGTTTCCTATTATGTCGGTGATGGCCTACGCCCAGGCATCGGAATACTGGACCCGGATACGTAACGCGCAATATGCCAGACAGCAGGCAACACCAACCCGTAAACAAGAGACCGGGGACTGAATAACTATGAATGTTTTACTGGACTGTCACAGAGGTAGCCACTATGCACTTTAAAATGCTTGTCGTCTTTGTGGAGGACGAAAAAACCAACGCGGTGATGGAAGCGGCTCGCAAAGCCGGCGCCACCGGCGCCACCGTCATCAATAACGCCCGGGGCGAAGGCCTGAAGCGCAGCAAAACCTTTTTCGGCCTGACCCTGGAAACCCAGCGCGATGTGATTCTGTTTCTGGTGGAAGAACACCTCAGCCGCCACATTCTGGAAGAAATCGGCAAAGCCGGGGAGTTCGAGGAAAAACCCGGCACCGGCATTGCGTTTCAGCTGGATGTGGAAGATGCCGTGGGCATCAGCCACCAGGCCAAAAAAATTACTGACGAGATGGAGCAGCTTTTATGATTCCCCGCAAAGTGATTCAGGCTCAGGATGTCATGAAGCAGAACTTCGTGGAAATGGATGGCATGGCCACGGTCAAACAGGCTCTGGATATTCTCCACAATGAAGACGCCCGGGTGGTGATCGTCAAAAAACGCCACCCCCATGATGCCCACGGGCTCATACTGCTGTCGGACATTGCCAAAAAAGTGCTGGCGAAAGATCGTGCGCCAGACAGGGTGAATCTTTACGAAATCATGTCAAAGCCCATGCTGACTGTACCGCCTGAGATGGACGTGCGCTACTGCGCCCGGATGTTCGATCGTTTTGGCCTGTCGGTGGCGCCGGTGCTGAAAGATGACAATATCCTGGGCGTGGTAAGCTACAGCGAACTTGTATTGCAGGGATTGTGCAAGCTAGTAGAATAGCAACTTTCCCATCCGCTTGAGAGATCACTAATGGATATTACAGAAAAGCTGATCGAGGGTTGCTCGCCCTACATTGGTAACATGGTGTACGACATTGACGTACGCATGCTGTTCATAGAGCTTTTCGATGATCCCAAAAGCCAGAATCTGGTGCAACGGGTCGTGTTTCCCGGCATTGTCCACTACGAGGAAGCCAATCAGCTGGACGGCGTGGAAGACGACACCATCGATGACGTGATGACCATCAATCGCATTGAGGAAGACCGCATCCTCATTGCCACCTACAAAAAAGAAATCACCATCACGCTGGAAGAAGAACCCTTCGTCGAGGAAATCGAAGGGAACGACTGACACCTACCACTGTTCATGGGCAGGGAGCTCTTATGAAACGCATTCTGGCATTCGCCGCGGCACTGACCGTCATCTTTCTGGTAACGACTTCCCTGCTGGGCGTTACCAGCTCACTGGAAACCACTATTCCGCAAGGCTTCAAGGGCGACTATCAACAAATTGCCGGTATGAAGCTGCGCGTGCGGCAACTGGGCGAAGGCCAGGATGTGCTGCTGATCCACGGATTACCCGGCTCCATCGAAGACTGGGACCCGATAACAGAAACCCTGGCAAAAGAATACCGGGTTACTGTTTACGATCGCCCGGGTCATGGCTTTTCTGAATTCAGGGAAAGCGCAGCCAACGTCGCTGTTAACGTGGACGTTGCCCTCGAACTCATTGAAAAGCTTAACCTGAAGGATGTGATTGTGGTCGGCCATTCCTACGGCGGTACCATGGTAACAGAAATGGCCAGCCGCCGGCCGGACCAGGTTGCCGGCTATGTGTCGGTCTCCGGTGCCGTTAAGCTGGAGCATGGTATCAACCCGGTGTATTACACCATAGCCACTCCCGTGATAGGTCCGGGCTTTGCCAGACTGGGCAATGAATTTGTGGGCAAGCAAATGATGAAGGAAGGATTAGCACGCGCTTTCAGCCCTGATCCAGTGCCCGACCACTTTATTGCCAGACGGGATGCCATGTGGCTTACCGTAAAAAACAGCCTGGCGACCGCCTATGAAGAAGTGAACCTGCCGGCGGACACCCAGAGCCTGCAATACCAGCAGATCAAGGCGCCCTTTCTGTTACTGCACGGCGATCAGGACTTGGGCGTGCCTGTGAGCAATGCCGAATTCGCCCACGAACGCATTCCCCACAGTCAGCTGATTCGTCTGGAGAATGCGGGCCATATGGTACAGTTTACCCATCCGGATGATTTGATCAGCGCGATTGAGCAGGTTGCTGTTCAGATCGCAGGGCCCGCCACTAAAAATTAACTGAGAAACTCCGCCCGGGTGCGGTGACTGGATTTGAAAATCCCTCCCAAAGCCGTGGTCTGGGTTTTGGAGTTCACATCCATTACACCCCGGGATTTAACACAATAATGGGTGGCATCAATGGTGATGGCCACGTTATCGGTTTCCAGTAACGCCTGCAGGGCCACCAGCACCTGCTGGGTAAGCCGTTCCTGCACCTGGGGACGCTGGGCAAAGAAGCGTACTATCCGGTTAATTTTCGACAACCCGATAATCTTTGCATCGGGAATGTAAGCCACTTTCGCCACACCATCAATCGTCACAAAATGATGCTCACAGGTGCTGGTAACGCTGATATCACTGACTTTTACCATTTCCTCAACACCCATCTTGTTTTCGATCAGGGCCACCTTGGGAAAGTTCGCGTAATCCAGGCCACAGAAAATTTCCTGCACATACATCTTCGCAATTCGATGGGGCGTTTCCGCCAGGCTGTCATCAGTCAGATCCAGCCCCAGGGTATCCACCACCTCGGTCATCAGCCCCCTGATGCGTTCGTATTTCTCTTCACTGGTCATGCCGTTATCTTTCAACGGCGTTTCCAGGCCTTTCTCAATCAACAGGTCTCTTACGCTGGCAGCTTCGGGCGATATCATGGGTTTGTCCTCTTCGGGTTCAGTGCTTAGGTAGCAGCAACTACACCTCAGTGTTGCCATTCAAGGGTGAGTAAAACGGAATCCGCAAATCGCAGGGCATGTGACTTGTCCACCCACACCACCGCGCGGGTTACTAATGCCATTGGCGGTGTCCATGGGCTTTTCTCCGTTAGGTGATGCAGGACTTTTTTCCTAAATAATGTCCAACCAAACACCACATTTGTCAAAGCAATATTTTTTATACGTCCTATACAAATATACACCAACGGTGCTTTTCGCCATCTTTCGGGCTGATTCATGCCAACGGCAACCACCAGCGTTGACGCCACAAATTCAACCGGGCTACTATGCTCAAAGGCTGTGTACAACGTACACATCAATCACATACCTGATAAAAACCACCCCCTTGCGCAGGAATGACAGTGAACAGAGCAACCGCAGAATCCGGCATGGCAGACACCAAAGTGCGACTGATGGAAAGCGCCCGGGATATTTACCTGAGCGAAGGTCTGCAGGCCCTGTCCATGCGCAAGGTTGCCAAACTGGCTGGCGTCAGCACCATGGCCACCTATCGCCATTTCACCAACAAAGAAGACCTGATCAACCATGTGATTCTGGAAGGCTTCCGGATTTTTCAGGGTTACTTCTATCGTGCTCTGGAAGGCCATACACCGGCTGAACGACTGCAACTGAGCGCCGATTCCTACCTGGATTTTGCCCTGGAAAACCCGAAATATTATGAAGTCATGTTTATGGCATCCACCCAGTTCACCAACACCCATCACGATGAAAAAGTGCAGGCAGTTATTCGCGCCGCGGTGCAGTTTCTTTACGACCGCATCAATGATTGCGTGAATGCCGGGGTACTGGAAGGCCCTGCCACCCGCCGCAAGGTATTGCACCTCTGGTCTCACAGTCATGGGTTGGTGTCCTTGTACCTGTCCGGGCACCTGGATACTCACACGCCTTTCCGGGAGCTGTATCAGGAATCCATGAACACCATTTTCCGCGGTATGGGCTACCAGCCTGACCACTCTGACCACTAGGGGCACCTGACAAGGCCAGACCCAAACCCGTGTACAATGTACACAATGTACACAATGGACTCGCAGAGGAATAACCAATGAACAAGCTGGATATTACCGAACGCTACGGCAAAGCACTGGGCACAGAGCCCAATCCCCAGGAGGCGCCGGAATGGATACAAGACATAGACAACCCCTGGCTGCACGGCCTGTTCGCCCCCACTACGGTGGAAATGTCGAGCCAGGAACTGGAAGTTGAAGGAGAAATTCCCCAGGATCTGTGCGGCGGCTACTTCCGCAATGGCACCAACCCGCGGTTCAGACCCACCAACCGTTACCACTGGTTTGACGGCGACGGCATGATTTACGCCATCCGTTTTAAAGACGGCACAGCCACTTATCAGAACCGCTGGATTGAAACCAAAGCCTTTAACATGGAAAACGAAAAAGGCGAAGCAATCTGGCCCGGTGTGCTGGGGCCTTTCGACTTTACGCTACCCATCTCCCCCATCAAGGACACCGCCAATACAGATCTGGTGTTCCTGAATAACAAACTCTGCGGCCTGTGGTATGAATCCGGTGAGGTTTACCAGATAGATCCCTTCACTCTGGAAACCACCGGCACAGAAAACTTTGACGGCCGCCTTACGGCGCCTTTGTCAGCCCATTCCAAAGTGGATCCCAACACCGGTGATTTTATCTTTTTCAGCTACGGTGATCGTAAGCCCTGGATGCGTTACGGCGTTGCCGACAAAAACAATGAGTTGCAGATCTGTGATATCGACCTGCCAGGCCCACGCCGGCCCCATGACCTGGGTATTACTGAAAACTATTCGATACTGCACGACTTCCCCATCTTTCACGACGAAGCCTTTTTCAAGAAAACCGGCAAACGGGTTCCCATGTTCCATCCGGATGTACCCACCCGCTATGGTGTGATTCCACGCTTCGGCAGCAATGAAGATATTCGCTGGTTTGAATTCAAACCCTGCTACATGCTGCATACCGTTAACTGCTGGGAGGAAGGCGACTGGATTGTGCAGGTGGGCTGCCGTACCGAAAACCCCAACGCCACCAAGCCCAAACCGGAGGATGGCGGACTGGCGGGCATGATTGCGTTTCTGACCCTGCAGGCCAACCTGTACGAATGGCGCATGAACCTGAAAACCGGCGAAACCCGGGAAAGCCCTGTTGACCAGACCAATCTGGAATTTCCCTATATCAACCGCCACTACCTTGGGCGCAAGAACCGCTACGCCTATCTGCAATATATTCCACGGGAAGCGCCTGCCACCTTTGATGCGCTGGTGAAATTTGATCTGGAAACCGGAACACAGCAACGCTACGACTATGGTCCGGGTGTGTTTGGCAGCGAGGCACCTTTCGCTCCCAAAGTTAACGCACAAAGTGAAGACGATGGCTATGTGGTGACCTTTGTCACCGACACCAACAACTGGCAATCCCACTGCCTGGTTTTTGATGCCAGGGATATCGAAACAGGCCCGGTGTGCAAAATCCGGATACCCCACCGCTTACCGGCGGGCTTTCATACCCTGTGGGTGGATGGCAAGGATCTGTATGGCGACCTTTAATGACACTGATGCCCTGATTATCGAGGGCGCACGTACGCCGTTCGGCAAATTTCTGGGTGGGCTTTGCAACGAGTCCCCCACTCGCCTTGCCACTATTGCCAGTGAGGGAGCCATCAGCCGATCGGGTATTGATCCTGACACCATCGAGTCGGTGATTTTCGGCAACGTGTTACAGGCCAGCAGTGATGCAGCTTATCTGCCCCGGCATGTGGGGCTGGCAGTGGGCGCCCCTGAATCGGCTGATGCGCTGATCGTCAGCCGCGCCTGCGGATCCGGCCTGGAGGCAGTAATTCAGGCCAGCAAATCCATCCGGCTGGGCGAAGCCCACACACTACTGGCCGGAGGCACCGAAACCATGAGTATGGTGCCCTACGTACTGCGCGGCGCAAGAACCGGCATGCGCATGGGGCACCAGCAGGTGGAAGATTATTTAATGCAGTCGCTTTATGATGCCCGTGCTGGTTGCGTGATTGGCCAGACGGTGGAATCTCTGGCAAAAGCATATAACATCAGCCGGGATGCCGCAGACCAGGCCGCAGTAACAGGCCAGCAGCGTGCTTACGAAGCGCAGCAGAACGGCATTTACGCCGAGGAAATTGTGCCGGTCACCACGACTGGCCGGAAACCGCGAACGGTTGAAGACGATGAAAGCCTGCGTCCGGAAAGCACACTGGAAGCCATTAACAGGCTGCCACCTCTTTTTTCAAAAGATGGCATTATTACCGCAGGCAATTCCACCGGCCTCACCGATGGTGCTGCCGCAGTGATCATGATGTCGGGCCGCCGGGCCCGGGAAGAAAACCTCAAACCCCTTGGCCGAATCATTGGCTGGGGCACCGCCGGTGTACCACCCATCAGCATGGGAACAGGCCCGGTACCCGCCAGCCGGAAAGCCCTGGCTATGGCCGGATTGAATATTCAGGATATGGCACTGATCGAATTGAATGACGCCTTTACCGTGCAGTCCCTGGCAGTGCAAAAACTACTGGAGCTCAACCCGGAAAAGGTCAACCCCAATGGCGGAGCTATCGGTTTGGGCCACCCCATGGGGGCCACAGGTACCCGTCTGGTCATCAGTGCCCTGTACCAGCTAAGGCGCTCCGGCCAGCGTTATGGTTTATGTACGCTCTGCATTGGCGGTGGCCAGGGGATTGCTATCATCGTTGAGAACCTGACTTAAGCGGCCGCCTGCCTTTACCGGCATGATGGCTTTTACAGCGACGCCCACATCGGCAATACTATCGGGCACCAAGCACTGTTCAGCAGTTCCCCTTATCACACCGCAGTAAGGTATCCCCATGAACGACATCGCCGATAAACCCAGCCTCATCCTGATCGGTATGCCCGGAGCCGGCAAAAGCACCCTGGGTATATTACTGGCAAAGGAACTGGGGCTGGGCTTTCTGGATACGGACGTTGCCATACAGGTAAAGGAACAGGCCACACTGCAGGAAATTCTGGAATCCCGCGGGTACCTGGAGTTGCGGGCAGCTGAAGAAGAGGTGTTGCTGGAAACAGACTGCCACCAGAAAGTGATTGCCACCGGCGGCAGCGCGGTTTACAGCGAAAAAGGTATGGAATACCTGAAGTCCTGCGGACCGGTGGTGTATATCGAAGTGCCATTGGCAGAGTTACGCCGGCGGATTCACAACTATGAAACCCGCGGCATTGCCCGGCGCCCCGAACAGAGTTTTGAGGAATTATTCGAAGAAAGAGCCGCGCTCTACCGCAGATATGCAGACGTTACCGTCAAGTGCGAAGATCACGGCCCCGGTGAAGTCATTGCCCAGATTATGGCCGCACTGGAAAAGCTTGAGCGTAATTAACCTCAACGCCCATTAGCCAGTGCATTCAGGCAATGCTGTGCCTGCTCCGGTGGCAGAGTAGCGTAAAACCTGCCGGCATTGTCTTTCAAAAAAGCGGCTTTGGTGATGGTCTCGCGATCTTCAAAACCAAAATACCGCCCCAGGTAATAGCAGCTTGATTCGGTAAAGGCCGGAGCCTGTTTCAGTACGGACAACAAAGTCTCCGGAGCGCTTTTGTAAATCGGGTATAACTCGCCGATCATATACTCCCTGGTTGCCGCTGCGTTTGTTTCCCTGGCCACATACCCAAGAAACAGAAAATCCTGCAGGGTATCAGGCTTGGAAACATCAACAGCTTCACGACATTCCAGCAAAAGTGACTCCCACTTTTTCCATTGTGCCAGTTCACTTTGGCCCGGCAGGGTACGACCCAGCTGCTGAGCAAGAATCAACTGGCTATTGGCATTCAGATCACAGGGCTTCGCCCAGCATGGCAGGGATAACATGCACAACAAGGAAAGAAAAACAGTCTTCATGCCTACATCCTTTTAGTCAGAAATTTCAACCGTGACATTATGACCATTCTTGGGCGTGATGGCATTATAAATCCTGAGCAGCTCCGGCTCCTCGATCACAATGCAACCGTCTGACCAGGCAGCATTATTGCCCATATGGATAAATATCTGGCTATGCCCCGGCACGCCAGGAATATAAATCCCCTCCCGTGCGCCACCGGCAGAGTTCCTCTTCGTGGACATGGTGGTGGCCGAGCAACCTCTATAAGTACCGGCCGGTATCTTGTTGTTCAGATCCCACCAGCAGGTGGTGTTCACCACCAGGTTATTGTATGCAAATCGTAATTCACCCTCAGACTTTTGGCGGGTAACCTGAATCAGATATGTGCTCAATGCTAAAAACCTCCCCGAAACGAATACCCATATAGACAGTTGCCTCGAAAAAACATTGTCCGTATCGGCATTCAATCCGGGGTATCCCTTCGGGATCTGACTACCATTTCCAACAGCGGAAACCGACCCTACTTTTCCGACTGTTCTATCCGGCGCAGTGTCGGCTTAAGGAACGCCATCACCAGGCTGCGGCAAATCGCACTTTTACGGGTAAGAAAACCGGTAACAGGCACCGTCACATAGTAAAAGCGAATCAGCGCACGCCCGGACAGGGACTTGCGCAAATGGTTATCCCGGTAATCTCGTAGCACCGGCAATTTGCTTTCCAGTTTGGTGTCTTTGAGTGTGTTTAAAAACGGGCAGTCTTCTGTCCAGTTAAAGTACTGGGGTTGAATTCGGGCGCACTCCTCCACACTCAGGCCATTTCGGCTTGCCCATTCCAACAACGGAGGATAATCCATCTCCGCCACATAAGCGTATTCGTACCGCTCATTGATTTTCCGGGCCAGTTGTTCACCTTCGGTTTCGCGAATAATATGCCCCACCGCACAAAAGGTATCATTGTGATCAATAAACCGGGGGCGGCGACTGGTGGCAAACTGGTGGTTGCCGTCGTGCTTGGGAAACTGTTTACGCGCACTGTAGGATTTCAGGGCATCCAGAACCTTGCTGCGATTCACTTTCTGACTTTCCGTCAGATGATCAACAGGTTGTTGGCGCAGATAGTTTTCAACGTAGCTGAGGTGGGTTTGTACACGGGTGTTTTCCTCCAGCACATTGGGGTTGCCTTCGAATCTGGAAAAAAAACTGATATCCCCGATAAGTGGATTAACGGGCGCTGATGCGGTGGACATGGCGGGACCTCCCTGCTCTTCTTTATTGTGAGGCTATAAAGCTAGCAGAGAGGTTTAAAGGTGAGTATCTACCTTTTGGGAGATACGCTCAGTTGGAAAAGTGCTCATTCAGTTGCTGTAGCAGGCCTTTGGGGACCCGTTTTAATACCAGCTCACCGGTATCCCGGTTATAAACCACCTCCTTCCCCAGCTGAGCAGAAGAAAAGCTGATACTCAGATCCTTGTCGCGGCCGTTAAAACGCACCAGTTTTTTCAGCTTGTTCTTGTCGGGGATAAAGCCTTCCCGGCGGTTTTCCAGGTTCTGCTCGGCAAACTCTGCAAAGGCAGTGGGAGCCTCATCATTCAGGTAGGCCGACAAATCCGAATACAACACCTCTTCCCCATGCTGATCCTGATCCATGCAGTATTCCACCACCTTGCTTTTTGTGGCCTGGGATTCCTCCTCCGGCAATGCGCTGGTGTAAGCTTCCACCACATTCATAAATTCCTGGGTGTCTGCCGTGGCATCGACGGTGGAGGCAAACCCGAACCATTGTTCGATAATATCCTGCAGGCCTTTTTCACCCCGGTGCCGGGAAATGGCCAGGTAATTGTCGGAACTCTCATCCTGCCAGGGCCCTAACTGAATCCGCCCGGCAAACCCCAACTTGGACAGATCCGCGTATTCGGTCTCGGTAATTTCCAGCTGCTCATTAATGGAAAATGCCGATTGCAGCTGCAGATGCACCACATACAACTCATGCTGTTCACCCTTGCTTTCTGCCACCAGCAAATGCCCGTGGAAAGTCACCTCGGTCTCATTCAGCAGCTCCACAAAGCGGCTCACCATTTTCTCCACCAGGCGCCCAAAAGGGATCTGCCCGTCCAGGTATTGCTTCAACAGCGCCGGCAACGGGTTCTCGCCAATATCGTCTGAAAAACAGCCATAACGCTTGCTGGTACGCTGAATAAAGTAGCGTTTGCAGTTCTGCAGCAGGCTATCTGCCCGATCATCAATCACCGTGCCTTCTGCCGGCGGATGCACCTCCGCCGCTGTCGCCGGATCTATCCGCAGAATTTCATAGGTGCAAAGCTGCTCAATGGCCATAGAGTCCCCAATGTCAAAATCAACGAACCGGTGATTATACGCCCCTGCAATCGCCTCACAACCACCGGTTAAGAATTCCTCAAAATCACCAATGACCTACGGGTACCGGGGGCCCCGAGAAAAAGCCAATGACTTGATTCGGGAATTCCGCCATACTTTGGGCCCTTGTGGATATCCCAATACAAAACAAAAATAATTCCTTTAGGAATCAAAGACCTCACAACAAAAACAACCTCACGGACAAGGACAGAAGCGATGGATAAAAGACAACTCACTCTGGCAAAAACAACGCTTTTCAGCCTCTTCCTGACACTCGCAACGGGCCTGGCCCAGGCCGCCAAACCGGTCAAGATCTGTGTCTGGGACATCATCGGCAAAAGCGGCCCCATCACCGACGCCATGGAAGAATACCGCATAGCCGCCCTGAACTGGGGCGTGGATGTCACCCTGGAAACCTACTCCAGCGAACGGATTGCCACCGAGCAGTTCCGCTCCAAAGTGTGCGATGCCGCCTTCATCTCGGGCCTGCGGGTAAAGGACTTCGTCAAATACACCGGCTCCATGAATGCCGTCGGCGCCATTCCTGACAACCAGCATTTGAAACTGCTCTACCAGGTACTGGCCAGCCCCAAATCCGCCGACAAAATGGTGTCCGGCGATTTTGAAGTGGCGGGTATTGCTCCCGGTGGTGCTGCTTACGTGTTTGTACGCGATCGCGCCATTAACAGTATTGCCAAAGCCTCCGGCAAAAAAGTGGCGGTTATGGATTATGACAAGTACCAGCAGCAGCTGGTGGCCACCATTGGCGCCACGCCGGTACCAGTGAATGTCACCACCGCCGGCGGCAAATTCAACAACGGCAATGTGGATGTGCTGCCCGCGCCCTTGCTGGCCTATGAAGCCCTGGAACTGTACAAAGGCATGGAACCCAATGGCGGTATTATCCGCTTTCCCTTCGCCCAGCTTTCCATGCAGCTGGTGATCTGGCGGGATCATTTTCCCAATACCTTCGCCCAGAAATCCCGGGAGTTTTTCTTTACCAACTTTGATCGCACCCTGGAAGGCATCAACCAGGCCACAGAGTCAGTGAAAGACAAATACTGGGTGGATATTCCCGATGAAGACAAACAGCGTTATGAAATGCTGATGGCGGAAACCCGCGCCAACGCTGTAAAGGCCAATTACTGGGACAAGGAAATGATCCTGTTGCAGCGCCGTGTGCGTTGCAAATTTGATAACTCCCGGGCGGAATGTTCGAAACCGCGGGATCAGCTCTGAGCTGATCAGCAAACCTCAAGACATAAAAAGCAGACACAAAAAAGCCGGGATTTCCCGGCTTTTTTGTTTATATAGCGTTGAGCGCTATCCCGCCCTGCTCTGGCTGGCGGCAGGTTTTCTGCCAGCGGGCCTTCTGCCGGGGCTCTTTCGGGCACTGCTATTCGATGCACTCCGTGCTGATGCACCCTTTGTTGATGCACCCCCTCTTGACGTACGGACCTTTAACGTGCCGGTCTTGGCAGCGCCACTCTTTTGCTCGCCGTCTTTCTGGCCAAAAGATTTCTGATTGTTGCGCTTTGGCTTTTTGGGCTTTTTCGGTTTGGCACTCTTTACCGGATCTCTGGATTCAGGTACCCGGTGGCTGGGCTCAAAGCCTTCAATCTCCACCCGGGGCAACACCTTCTTGATCAGGGCTTCTATACCGGAAAGCTCTTTGAATTCATCAGCACTCACCAGCGATACTGCCTGCCCGGCTGCACCGGCACGGCCGGTTCGGCCAATCCGGTGAACGTAATCTTCCGCCACCTTGGGCAGATCAAAATTAACCACCTGCGGCAGCTGATCAATATCCAGACCCCGTGCCGCGATATCCGTGGCCACCAGTACCTGAACCCGATTGCTCTTGAACTCCGACAGTGCCCGGGTACGGGCACCCTGGCTTTTGTTGCCATGAATAGCACAGGAGCTGATACCGGCCTTATCCAGCTGAGTCACCAGTCGGTTGGCACCGTGTTTGGTTTTGCTGAACACCAGTACCTGGTGCCAGTTGTTGTCTTTGATCAGCTTCTTCAGCAGCGCTGATTTGCCACTTTTATCAACAGGAACGATCCATTGCTTAACATTGGCTGAGGTGGAATTCCTGGGGCTGACAGATATTTCCACCGGATCATTCACCAGGCCTTTGGCCAGGTTACGTATATCGCTGGAAAAGGTCGCCGAAAACATCAGGTTCTGACGCTTCTCCGGCAGTGCCCGCAGAATCTTTTTGATATCGTGAATAAAGCCCATATCCAGCATACGGTCCGCCTCGTCCAGCACCAGTACCTCAAGGTCCTGAAACCTGACAGCATTCTGCTGATACAAATCCAGCAACCGTCCGGGCGTGGCCACCAACACATCCGCACCCCGGCGCAGGCGCATCATCTGCGGATTGATCTTGACCCCGCCGTACACCACCGCAGAGGACAGGCTCAGGTGCTCACCATAATTCCTGACGCTCTCCCCCACCTGGGCAGCCAATTCACGGGTAGGGGTAAGAATCAGCGCTCTGGCCTGGTTCGGCCTGGCGCGCTGGCCTTCGGACAGGATTTGTAGGATAGGTAATGCAAAACCCGCCGTTTTACCGGTGCCGGTCTGCGCGGCAGCCATCACATCCCTGCCTTGCAGGATAGCGGGAATGGCCTGGGCCTGGATTGGGGACGGTTTATCGTATCCCTGCTGACTAATTGCTTTAAGGAGAGATTCTGATAAACCAAGGGAGGAAAAGGACATAGCTAAGACTCATAAAAATGGCCGGCAATTATACTGGCCAAGGAATCGGATAGATATCCTTTTATTGTTGGTTTTGGGTAAGTGCTGACTACAGTTTTCGATGATTTCCGGCTATTTGCTCTTTCAACGCTCCTGGTACACCTGCCTTTGACGCGTAATGATGCCACTCGCTGACGACATCCATAACCTTGATAATGATAGCGACCGCATCCTTTTCCCTGAAGTTGCCTATCAACTTTGAAACAGCCAACAGATCCTCACGAGAAAACCCGTCCCTCTTTCCATTGATTGTAAGCTGATGGGCATTCACCCACTGGGAGCTGGGATTGTAGCTGTAGGCAACATCAAAAGCTGGAGAAAGCCGCCAGCTTGATTCCGGGGAAGAGAGGACAAAACCAAAGTTAATGAGTATCTATTTACACAAAATCATTAATAAACCGACTTTTTGGGCACTTTTATACCCATTAGAACTAAAAGCGCGGCACTCAGACACGCTGGCCAAGACCCTGTTGTTAGCCGGAGCAACGCATTCTACCGTACCAGGATAAGTATGATTCACTCCGCCAGTGCCAGAATGATTGCCTGTTGGAATGGGTTGGGCCGCATTCAGCATGATACAATACCAAATGCGGCCAGAACTGCTGGTTTTATTCTGAAACCGATCTACGGCTGATCATTATCCACATACAAACGCAACGGCGTGGTACTGTTAATCTCAAGCGCACTCTTCGACCAGCTACCATAGAAAGCCGCATTCACAAACTTGTTCACGCTGTTACCCACATCATCAAAAAAGTGCTGTGGCGTGGTTTTGCAGTTGGTGCAGGCGGGGCAATGGCCATCACAGAAACTGCAATGAAAATACTTGGGCGAGTACCCGCAAGGCCCCCAGGAATATTTGCGTTTTACCTGATAGAAGGCCCGCAGATTCTGGCTGCGCTTGTAGGCCTCTTTGGCGGCATCATCCTTGTTGACAAAGCAGGTGGTGACATCAAAGCCCCAATACATGGCTGGTACATTTACCGGGTCAGTGTTTTTGGCGTTATAGGGATCGATACTGAACACCGCGTCCGCCAGCCCGGGCGTGTTGGCCACCGCGTTCTGCGCCGCCTGACCACCAGCGGAATGGCCCCCCATAATCCAGTGGGCAACGCCGTTGCAACCGGAACCGGGGATCCAGCTCAACAGATTGGCTTTCACATCGTTGGCCAGATCGCGATATTTGTTGGCATCGGTTTTTACCAGGTTACCGGGGGCATGATCCAGAATCACCGCCACATAACCATAGCCGGTGATTTCACTGGAAAGCTTGTCGTAGCTGGAAGCGCTCATGGCAGTACCCACCCCCAGCATGATCACATCGCAGCTGGCCGGGGAATTGCCACTGTAATGAATGCGGATTTTTCCGGTGGACAGGGTTTTGTCGATACTGCCTGCCTGCACACTGCTAATGCCCAGAGTGAGCATTCCTAACAGCAGTGCGAAACTTCGGATCAGCAAGGTAAAAGCAGGTTTTTTCATTTTCACGTCAGTCTTCCTTTTTGTTGTTGGTTACTTAACGAAGTTGTTACCCCGCATAATCTAGAACTGACGCCAAATCCCTGCTTTCGATATCCTGACTTTCTGTTTGCGAAATCGCGCCACCGCTTTCAAACCTATAAAAAACATTCCTTTCGCTGGTCTTGATAACGCTGGCATCCGTGGCACATTAGTGCCATAAATAATGATCGATAAACCACCTGACAGACACTTGCTGACGAGGCTTTACATGCAACACGATATGCAACATGCCTTTTCTGTTTCTGCGCAATTTACCAGGGAGGTGGTGAACGCCTATCAAAGGATGGGGTACGCTTTAACAGCAACTGCTACCACGGAATTATCGGGCTGTTCAGGCGACCGTATTCGTCTGGCGTATTTCTGCGAGATTCTGCATGCCATGGAGCAGCAATCAGAGCAGCCGGATATTGGCCTGTTACTGGGAAAAGCCATGGAACCGGCCTGTTTTACCGTACTGGGGCACCTGGTAATGGCCAGCGACACAGTGGGTGAAGCGCTTTCCTATGTGGCGCAGCTACAGCCCCTGATAATAGATTGCGCCGCATCAGAATGCTGCACCGGCGAGCAACAAGTGGATTTTTACTGGAACCCGGTGGTGGAGCTGCCGGTGGCAGAGAAGATACTGGTTGATCTGGTACTGTCTGCCACCCGCCACTTTGGCATCTGGGCGACGGGAATTGCCGAGCCTTTTACTTCTGTCAGCTTTCGTTATCCGGAACCGGTAAACCGGGAAAATTACGAATCTGTCTTTGGGACCCCGGGGCGTTTTTCGCAGCGCAGCAACGGCTTTTCCATTCCCCGCTCCTGGTATGACCGGCCTATTCGTTCCGCCAATCATGATCTTAAACCATTAATTTTTCACAAGGCTGAACAGCTGCTGAGATCCCTGCAAGGGCCGGGCACCATCATCGAACAATTGCAAACAATACTGGAAGAGCTACTACCGGAAGGCAACGCCACCATTGAAACCGCTGCCGCAGCAATACACATGACACCGCGAACCCTGCAACGGCATCTTCAGGAATGGCAGACCAGTTTTTCGGAGGTATTGCAGGAAGTGCGCTTTCGCAGAGCCAACTTCCTGCTGATACATACAGATTTTTCGCTGACAGACATTGCCATGCAGGTGGGCTACCGGGAGCAAAGTTCCTTTTCCAATGCCTACAAACACTGGGCGGGATTTCCACCCCGGCAGATGCGCCTTAAAGCGCTTGGTTAAAATCAAATTCGTGAACAATTACCAGCGGCACCCCTTTGCGTCGCAGGTCAATGGCGGCTTCAATCTTGCGGCCGTAACAGGCGTATGCCCAACAGGGGTTGCCGCCGGAACCTACCACCAGATAATCGGTTTTCTGATCCGGCTCCTCTACGATCTCAGCACCCTTCTCCTTCAGGCGGGCAATGGTTTTGTAGTAATCGATATCAGCAAAGGTTCCGGTAAAGCAGAAACGTTTTCCTTCAAAGGTCAGTTCCGGATTGACTGAACAAATGCCGGTTAAGGAAAAAGGTACGTCATCGGCCGCTTCGGACACTTCCTCCTCATCTTCCACACCCAGAAAGGCAGAGAAGAAGTTCTGCAGCAAATACACCTCTTCCTCGCTTACCTCGCCGTCTTCCAGCACGCTGGCCAGCAGGCTTTCCACCTCGTCATAGGGCCATACAGAACGCAGATGCTGGTTTTTGTCGAGCCAGGTACGCAGGCCGAAAACCTCGTCCTCTTTGACTTCGCCATCCAGCAGAATGCCGGCCAGCACGCCCTGCATTTCCTGTAGCGAGGAACCAATACGGTCGTAGAAACCGCTTTCCCGCGCCAGTCGGTTACAAAGCCAGATAATATCGGCTTTTTCATGTTTATCGATGCGACCATCTTCCAGGGCCTTTTCAATCACTGGCAGCAGTTCGTTAAACGGGTGCAGATCCCGGTATTCCTGATACAGGGAAATCCAGCCACTCAGGCCGTCTACTTCGTCGGATTCAATGGCATTGTCGAGATCCAGCCCCTGGATGACACCTTTCAATGTATTAAGTGCCGCATCCACTTCGCGGGAACTGGCAAACTGACTCGTTGTATTCATAAACCACCTTATGGCGATGACTGGAGCGCGATTCGGGCGCTTGATTGTTGTTATTATTGGCGTATTTTGCCTATGTTATCAAACATCTGTCCCTATCTTATAGTCCGGGATTTCCCTAGAATGAGTGGCTTTTCACAAAGCGTTCCACTCAACCTGGAGCCCACACCTTCAAACTCACACCTGCGATCCTTGGGGACCGGATTTTGGCTGACTTTCTGCTACTGATCGTAACATTGCTGGCTGCCGGGGGATGGATGTTCTCCAAGGAGGCACTCATAGGCTTACCGCCGCTGCTGTTTATCGGTATCCGCTTTATTCTGGCCGGGTCGGTGATTGCCTTCTGCTGCCTGCCCACACTGAAACGATTAGGTAAACAGGCATACTGGCAGAGCATCAAAGCGGGGCTGATGTTTGCCGCCGCTATCAGCTGCTGGATTCACGGACTGTTTTATATTGATCATGTGGGCGAAGGGGCTTTTATTACCAGTATGGCAGTGGTACTGATTCCGGTATTCGCCCGGCTCTGGTTTAAGGAACGGCCCAGCACCAGCACCTGGGTTGCACTGCCGGTCGCCGTGCTGGGTTTGGGGTTTCTGTCGCTCAACAATGGCTTTCGTCTGGAAAGTGGCCAGGTGTTTTTCCTGATGGCTGCCGTGCTGTTTGCACTGCAGTTTAATATGATCACGCAGGTGGTGAATCAGGTAGGCGCCCTGCCCCTCACCGCCATTCAGCTGATGATTGTGGGGCTTGTGAATCTGACGCTGTCGGCTGCAACCGAACAATGGCCCACCGGGGTGGCCATGCCCATTGTGGGCTGGGTACTGGCCAGTGCACTGATTGCCACCAGTCTGCGTTTCTTTATTCAGACCTACGCACAAAGCCTGGCACCCGCAAGCCACGCGGCGCTGATTTTAACAATTGAACCGGTATGGACGGCGTTACTGGCGGGTTTCTGGTTAGGGGAATCGATGACCACCTATCAGCTGGTGGGTTGCAGCTGTATTTTTGCGGCCTTGCTGATCAGCCGCTGGCGTTGGGTCATGCTGCTGTTTGGCCGGGGCCGTGCCACTTAATGCCCGGCGTTATGTTTTTGTTCCTGCTGGGCCCAGGCGGCACTGCCGGTAAAGATCAGACGCAGCTCCAGCACCAGTTTTTCTGACAGGCGTTTGCGCTGTTCGCGATTCATATCCAGGGCTTCCACGCCACCCATAAACACCAGGTTCACCATCATTTCGGAAATCAGTTCAATATGGGACAAGGGCATTTCCCGCATGGCTTCGCCCTGTGTCAAATCGTCGATCAGTTCGTCAATAAAGCGGTGCCGTTCCCGGCGCAAGGCATCACGAAATGATCGGGGGCCACCGGCCTGATCACCCATGAGCAATTGAAACAGATGGGGACTTTCATCGAGAAACATCATGAAGGTGTCTACAGAAGTGATCACCACGCTGCCGCCCACACGAATACGATGACGGGCCTGGCGCATCAACCGGCGCAGGGTGAGCCCCACTTCATCCACCAGTGCCAGCCCCAGGTCTTCCATATCCACGAAATAACGATAGAAAGTGGCCGGGGCAACACCGGCTTCACGGGTGACTTCCCGCAGGCTCAGCGACGGAAACCCTTTTTCGCGGCTCAGCGTCAGCGCGGCCTGCATAATGGCAGAACGGGTTTTTTCGCGTTGTTCCAGTCGGTTGCTCATTCACTGTCCCTAAAACAAAAACGCAATAATATCAGTTTATCAGTCACTTAGCCTACTTTCCGCCAGCCAGCCAGAACATTCGTTCATTAATTTTAGAAGGATACTTTCATTTTGAACAGAATTTATCTAAAATGCGCAACCAGTTAGATAAACAAATGTTTACTAAAGCTAATTCAACAAGGATTTTGTTAACGCTTTGGTCAAAGTTTCCAACCCTGTAGCCAGACGGCTAAGCTGGATAGGCCTTCGGGCCTTGTACAAGGGCACTTTCATACACCCGTGAAGTGCCCTTTTTTTATGATCCGGCTTTTTATGATCCGGGGTTATGGCCCGGCTTTGCTCTTTTCATCAGGCACTATCACCACCGGCACCCGCGCCACACTCATTACCCCTTCCACAGTACTGCCCACCAGCAAATCGTAAAGCGCACCATGGCCATGGGAGCCCAGCACTATCCAGGCCGCCTGAATCTGATTGGCCATTTCCAGCACGGATTCCACGACCGGCCCCTGTTGCACCACCACCGATACCGGCACACCGGCCGCATCGGCTTTTTCTGCGAAAGGAATAATCTGATCGCCGGGTTCCGACAGACACAATTCGCGCCAGCGCTTGCCTTTGTCCAGATCACATCCCATAAAACCGGGATGGGGCTGCGCCACATACATCAGCACCAGCTCGGCTTCAAAAGCCCGGGCCAGCTCCACAGAGCGCGAGATGACTGAATCAGTCACCGGTGAAAAATCGATAGGCGCAAGAATCTTGGTCATTGAGTGCCTCTTTAGCGTCCCTTTTTAATGTCCCTTTTGATTGTCTCTTAAGAGAGTCCCGAGCTTGAACTACTCACTTAAGCGTAGTCGTATGGGCCACCTTTTTCTAAGGCCCGCTGATAACCTGGCAACGCCTGCACTCTTTTTACGTAGGCAGCAATATTCGGATAGTTTTTGCCTTTAAGATAACGGGACTGGGCCGCTTCCAGAGGAAAGCTCATCTGAATATCGGCAGCAGTAAGCGAGTCACCCACAAACCATTCCCGGTCAGTCAGATGCGCTTCAATAAAATCCATGTTCTTTTTCAGGTTCGGGCCCAGATAGGCTTCCATCACCTTGCCGGAAATTCCCTTGGCAATGGGCTTGATAAAAAACGGCATGGGGCTTTCCTTGATCTTGTCGAATACCAGTTTCATTACCAGCAAAGGCATCAGGCTGCCTTCCCCATAGTGCAGCCAGTACTTGCAGTCCCAGTGTGTCTTGCTGTCCACGGGCGGCACCCATTGATCGTTTCCGTAACGCACAGCCAGGTATTCTATGATATTGCCAGACTCCGCAATCACGTCGTCCCCGTCGGTAATCACCGGGGATTTACCCAGAGGATGAACCTGCTCCAGCGCAGCCGGCGCAAGATTGGTTTTTGGATCCCGGTTATAGCGTTTTACTTCGTATTCCAGATTCAGTTCTTCCAGCATCCAGAGTATCCGCTGGGACCGTGAATTTTCCAGGTGGTGAACAACGATCATGATGCGCTCCCTTCATTTGGTTTTTTTCTGGCATTTAGTTTTTTTCTGGCATTATGTTTTTCCGGTTTGTCACCATACCACAAAAACCCATAAAAAAAGGCGGTCGCTGATAGCAGCAAACCGCCTTCTTTTTTGTCCGCCAGATAACAGCGGACATTCAACCTAAGGCCCTGGGAAATGTCAGAGCCTTCAGCCTATGTAGAGCCCTCAGCCTATGTAGAGCCCTCAGCCTATGTAGAGCCCTCAGCCTATGTAGAGCCCTCAGCCTATGTAGAGCCCTCAGCCGATTATATAGCCCCGCTCTTCGTGCAGCGCAATATCCAGACCTTCGGTTTCCTGCTCTTCGCTGACACGCAGGCCAACAATCACATCCACCAGTTTCAGAATCACCCAGGTAACAACCGCGGTGTAGGCAATGGTAGCCACCACGCCGATGCCCTGCACTTTCAGCTGGCCGGCGATACTGGTGATCTCATCAGTACCAAACCCGTTACCACTGAAAATACCGATATCGGGGGCGCAGAAAACGCCTACCAGCATGGTACCCAGAATACCGCCCACACCGTGCACCGGGAATACATCCAGAGAATCGTCAATTTTGAGTTTTTGTTGCAGCCACATGGTGCAGTAGAAACAGACCACACCGGCACTCAAACCAATGACCACGGCGGCTGCAGGCCCCACTGAACCGGACGCTGGGGTAATAGTCCCCAGACCGGCCACCATACCGGTGACAATACCCAGCACAGAGGGCTTGCCGTGTTTTACCCATTCAATGGTCATCCATGCCAGGGAGCCGGATGCTGCAGACAAGTGAGTCACCAGCATGGCCATGGCGGCACTGTTATCTGCGGCCACTGCGCTACCGGCGTTAAAACCGAACCAGCCAACCCACAGCATACCGGCACCGGTTACTGTCATGGTCAGGTTGTGCGGTGGCATGGCGGTAGTGGGAAAGCCTTTACGATTGCCAATCACCACAGCGGCCACCAGTGCTGCCACACCGGCGGTGATATGCACCACGGTGCCACCGGCAAAATCCAGCAGGCCCATTTCGCCGAGCCAGCCGCCGCCCCATACCCAGTGACACACCGGGGCATACACTGCCAGCAACCAGATGGCGCTGAAAATCATCATGGCGGAAAACTTCATGCGCTCCGCAAAGGCACCCACCACCAGCGCCGGAGTAATAATGGCAAAGGTCATCTGGAAGATGGCAAACAATGAAGCGGGAATATCACCGTTCATGGTGTCTATCTTCATGGCCGCAAAAAACACATTGCCCAGATCCCCGATAAAGGGCCCCTGGGTTTCCAGACTGCCGAAGGCCATAGTGTATCCAATTCCGAACCACAGCAGGGAGGCCATGCAGGTAATGGCAAAACACTGCATGAGTACGGACAAGACGTTTTTGGATCTCACCAGTCCGGCATAAAACAGCGACAGACCGGGAATGGTCATAAAGAGCACCAGTGCGGTGGCGGTCAGAATCCACGCAGTGTTTGCGCCGTTCAACTCACCGGCCCAGCTCAATGATGGTATAAAGAGTGCAGCCCCCGCTGCGGACAATCCAACTAGCTTCTTGGTTATGGCTTTTGTCATCGTTCTGTTTCCTGTTACGTATCTTTTATATTACGTATCTTTTCCTGTTACTTACCCTGGATAAGAAAAATCAGATAAAAATCAAAGGGCTTCCGGTCCGGTTTCACCGGTGCGAATGCGAACCACCTGCTCCAGATCTGTTACGAAGATTTTTCCGTCGCCAATCTTGTTGGTGTTGGCTGATTTAGTAATCACTTCTATTACCTGATCCAGAACATCGTCCTTCACAGCCACCTGAAGCTTTAATTTTGGAATAAAATCAATAACATACTCAGCACCACGATAAAGTTCGGTATGGCCTTTCTGGCGCCCGAACCCTTTAACCTCTTCGATGGTCATACCGTGAATGCCCAGTTCTGACAGAGCTTCCCTGACATCATCCAGCTTAAAAGGCTTGATGATTGCCGTAATCATTTTCATAATGCCGCCCCCCGAACGGTCGTGACTCAATTAACAAAGCTGGTCATGACTAACAGGTTTTGTATACCTGGAAGTGACCCTCTTTGGTGCGAAAGCACCGCGATGGGGCATGCACCATTTGGGCCAATACAGAATTTCCTTTATTTTCAATAAGTTAGGAAATTGACTCATGAAAAACCAGAGCAGCTTGCACTATATTGGACACAGCGCCCTTGCAACAGCACCACTTTGGTGCGCCAAATTCCGGTTTTGATGGTTCTCTATACAACGTCATCTCTCTTGATATGAATCAAGACGGTTGCACGGGGGGTGTCTATACTCCCTACTGGCCTTAGTTAAGAAACTAGGTCAGTTAGCTGTGTGGAGAACACAGGAGTCGTCAGTGAAACTCAATCAACAGATAGGAATCTTACTCCATGAGTAACAGTGACCTTTCAACGCCACAATATAACTACAAAGTAGTTAAGCAGTTTGCGGTTATGACCGTTATCTGGGGTATCGTCGGAATGGCCGTGGGTGTATTGATCGCCGCGCAGCTGGCCTGGCCTGCCCTGAACTTCGATCTTCCCTGGCTGACCTATAGCCGGCTACGTCCTCTCCATACCAATGCGGTCATTTTTGCATTCGGTGGCTCGGCACTGTTTGCCACGTCTTATTACGTGGTACAGCGCACCTGTCAGGCGCCGTTAATATCCAATGGCCTCGCAGCTTTCACGTTTTGGGGCTGGCAGGTAGTGATATTGCTGGCAGCCATCACGTTGCCCCTGGGTATCACTTCCAGCAAGGAATACGCTGAGCTGGAATGGCCGATCGACATACTGATCACTGTGGTGTGGGTCAGTTATGCCATCGTCTTCTTTGGCACCATCGCCAAACGCAAGACATCACACATTTATGTTGCCAACTGGTTTTACGGCGCGTTTATCCTGACGGTTGCCCTGCTGCACGTGGTGAACAGCATGGCCATTCCTGTGAGTCTCTGGAAATCCTATTCTGTATACCCCGGCACCATCGATGCCATGGTGCAGTGGTGGTACGGCCACAACGCGGTGGGCTTCTTCCTCACTGCCGGCTTCCTGGGCATGATGTACTACTTCATTCCCAAGCGCGTTAACCGCCCTGTATTTTCCTATCGTCTGTCCATCGTGCATTTCTGGGCGCTGATCTCTATCTATATGTGGGCCGGTCCTCACCACCTGCACTACAGTGCGCTCCCTGACTGGGCACAGTCAATCGGCATGGTCTTTTCACTGATCCTGCTGGCACCATCCTGGGGCGGCATGATCAACGGCATCATGACTCTTTCTGGTGCATGGGATCGCCTGAGAACAGACCCCGTTATCCGCTTTATGATTGTGGCCCTGTCCTTCTACGGTATGTCCACCTTCGAAGGCCCCATGATGTCTATCAAAACCGTGAACGCCCTGTCCCACAATACTGACTGGACTGTCGGCCATGTTCACTCCGGCGCTCTCGGCTGGGTTGCCATGATTTCCATCGGTGCTATCTACTGCCTGATTCCCTGGCTGTGGGGCCGCAAGGAAATGTACAGCATCAAACTGGTGAACGTGCACTTCTGGCTGTCTACCCTGGGCGTGGTTTTCTACATTGCTTCCATGTGGGTTGCCGGCATTATGCAGGGCCTGATGTGGCGCGCAGTGAACGACGACGGCACCCTGACTTACACCTTTGTGGAAGCTCTGGAAGCCACCCACCCCTATTACGTGGTACGTGCTTTAGGTGGTCTGCTGTTCCTGAGCGGTATGTTCATCATGCTTTACAACGTCATCAAGACGATTAATGCATCCGATGAACCTCAAAGCGCCACCGCTGCGCAACCGGCATAAGGAGTCAACAGAGATGGCCAAGACGCATGAAATCGTAGAAAAGAATATTGGTTTGATGATTGTCCTGACGCTGGTGGCAGTAAGCTTCGGCGGTCTGGTGGAAATCGTGCCCCTGTTCTTTCTGAAAGACACCACCGAGCCGGTTGACGGCTTGCAACCCTACACCGCACTGCAACTTGAAGGTCGCGACATTTATATACGCGAAGGTTGCAATGTGTGCCATACCCAGATGGTTCGCCCCTTCCGTGCCGAAACCGAACGCTACGGACATTATTCCGTGGCCGGCGAGCACGTATGGGAGCATCCGCACCTTTGGGGTTCAAAGCGCACCGGGCCTGACCTGGCGCGCGTGGGTGGCCGCTACAGCGACGAATGGCATCGGGTTCACCTGACCAATCCTCGCGATGTGGTTCCTGAGTCCAACATGCCCGGTTTCCCCTGGCTGGCAGACAATGTTCTGAGCGGTGAAGGTACCGACAAGAAAATGGAAGCCCTGCGCACCCTGGGCGTACCTTACACTGATGAGGATATCGCCGGTGCCAATGCCAGCGTTGAAGGGAAAACCGAGATGGAAGCTGTTATCGCTTATCTGCAAGCACTGGGAACATCAGTGAAGTTCAAGAGGTAGCAATGGATATCAACACCCTTCGTGGTTTATCAACCATCATCATAATGATCGCCTTTGCCGGCGTTTGCTGGTGGGCCTTTGGTAAAAGACGCAAGCAGCGTTTCGACGATGCCGCCAACCTGCCCTTTGATGATGAGCCGCAAAACGAAAAAACCCTGAAAAATCAGAACGGGCATGGAGACAATCAAAAATGAGTACTTTCTGGAGTGTATGGATCATCGCAATCACACTCTTCAATATTCTGGGTTGCTTGTGGCTGCTGTGGTGGACCCGCAAACGCCCGGAAGATCAGATTGAAGAAGGTGATAACACCATGGGGCATTCCTTCGACGGTATCGAGGAATACAACAACCCCTTGCCTAAGTGGTGGCTTAACCTTTTCTACTTCACCATCGCGTTTGCACTGATTTACCTGATCCTGTTCCCCGGCTTTGGCAGTTACCCCGGAGTATTCGGCTGGACTCAGGAAAAACAGTGGGAACATGAAGTGGAAGTGGCCGACAACACCTACAACCGGATTTTCCGTGACTACGCTGAGTCCTCCATTGAAGAGCTGGCGCAAAACCCGGAAGCCATTAAGGTGGGGCAGCGTCTGTTCGGGAACAACTGTGCAGTATGCCACGGTTCGGATGCCAAAGGTTCCAAAGGGTTCCCCAATCTGACCGACAACGACTGGCTGTATGGCGGTACACCTGAAGCCATCAAAACCACTTTAACCAATGGCCGTAACGGCAATATGCCACCCATGATTGCCGCGGTAGGCGGTGAACAGGGTGCCAAAGATGTTGCCGCTTACGTACTCAGCCTGAGTGGCCAGAAAGGTTCCGGCGATGCCGAGGCCGGCAAGGCCAAGTTCATGGTGTGTGGCGCCTGTCACGGCCAGGACGGCAAAGGCAATCAGATGATGGGTGCACCCAACCTGACTGACGACATCTGGCTCCATGGCAGCGGTGAAGAAGCTATTATCGCCGCCATTAAAAACGGTCGTCAGGGGCAAATGCCTGCCTTCAAGGATCAGCTGAGCCCTGAAAAAATCCACGTATTGTCAGCCTACGTGTACAGCCTGAGCCAATAATCGCAGCCGCGATTGGTTCAGGTCAGCGCCGCGGCAAATTGTCGCGGCGCTATTGTATTAGAATCTGCAAAACCTTCTAATTACTGAGGTTTTAATACAATAGCGCCGTTTGCCTCCTACCCAGTTCGTGCCTTCATCGTGCACCGGATGGCAGAGCCCCCGCATTGTTTTCAGCATTAAGGTAGTTAACCATGTCGGATAAAATCGTTGTCAAAGACGTCAGTCCCGGTGGTGGAGTCAGAACCTTCAACCCTGACCCCAAGGAAAACACCGACCTTTACCAGAAGCGGGAAAAAATCTATCAGCGCCACATGACTGGGACCTTCCAGACCATAAGGAATGTCACTATCTGGATTACCATGGCGGTGTACTTTGTCGGCCCCTGGTTACAGTGGGACGGACGCCAGGCCATTCTGTTTGATTTGCCGGAACGCAAATTTTATATCTTCGGTTTTACTTTCTGGCCCCAGGATTTTGTATTGCTGTCCTGGCTGCTGATTATTGCCGCCTTTACCCTGTTTTTTGTGACCGCGCTGGCGGGCCGGGTATGGTGCGGCTATACCTGCCCGCAAACCGTGTGGACTGCATTTTTTATGTGGATTGAATACCGCACGGAAGGCGACCGCAACGCACGGATTCGATTGGATGCCCAGCCCTGGAGTGCCAACAAGGCCCTTCGCAAAACCGCCAAACACATCTTATGGTTGTTACTGGCCTTTGGTACCGGCTACACCTTTGTGGGCTACTTCCAGCCCATTAAAGTGCTGACCCTGGATATTATTTATCTGGAAGCCCACGGCTGGGCCTGGTTCTGGTTGATCTTTTTTACCGTGGCCACCTATATGAATGCCGGCTGGATGCGCGAACAGGTGTGCCTGTTCATGTGCCCCTACGCGCGCTTTCAGAGTGCCATGTTCGATAAAGATACCCTGATAGTCACCTACGATGAAAAGCGTGGTGAACCCCGCGGCAAACGCAAAAAGAACGTGTCACCCGAAACCGTGGGCATGGGTGACTGCATTAACTGCCAGATGTGTGTGCAGGTATGCCCTACCGGGATCGATATCCGCAACGGTCTGCAATACGAATGTATCACCTGTGCCGCCTGTATCGATGCCTGTAATCACATCATGGACCAGATGGGTTATGAGCGCGGCCTGATCCGTTATTCCACCGAACACTCCATGGAATCCGGGGAAAGCCACGTGATTCGCCCGCGGATTATAGGTTATGGCATAGCGCTGGCGGTGATGATCTTTGCCTTTATTTATGTGTTCTTTACCCGGGTGCCATTGCAACTGGATATTATCCGCGACCGTAACCAGCTGTTCCGGGAAAACGTTCAGGGTGAAATAGAAAATACCTATACCCTGAAGATCATGAACATGACCCAGCAGGAACAAAGCTACCGGGTGACTGTCTCAGGCCTGGAAGGACTGGACCTGCATATACCGGATCAGATCAGGGCACTGCCGGGCGAGCTGGTGGTGGTGCCGGTGAGCGCCGCCGTTGAACCGGATGAGCTGCGCAAGCCCAACAACACTATTGAATTTCATGTGGAGTCCACGGACGATCCCTCCATGAACGTGACCGAAGAAAGCCGCTTTATCGGCCCCAACCGGTTTCGTCAGTAGCCGTTATTTTTGAGGACCTCACACCATGAGTATTGCCGTTACCGATACCAAACCCTGGTACAAACAGTTCTGGCCCTGGTTCATTATCGCCATTCCGGGCGCTTCTGTGATCATGGGTATTTCGCTGGTTTATGTGGCGACACAAAACAAGGTCAGCCTGGTAAAGGATGACTACTACAAAGAAGGAAAAGCCATTAATCAGCGTATCGACAAGCTGGTTAAAGCACGCCAGCTGGGCCTGACTGCAACACTGAGTTTTTCCCGGGAAACCGGCGACTTCACTGTTACCATTCCCCAACTGGATGACACAGCGCCGGCAAGTATCACGCTGGCGCTGATTCACCCCACCCTGGAAGCCCGCGACGAAACCATTACGCTGGTGAAAGCACCGAACCAGAGCTATTGGGCAAAACTGAATCCGGCAAAGCAGGGTTACTTTGACGTTCAGCTGACTAACCCGGGGCTTGACTGGGAGTTGTACGGCTCCATCAATTTCAATAACCCTGAGGTTGCCCTCACCCTGTCTGCAGAATAATGAATGCACCGGGTATAACAGCAGCGCCACAAACACAGAGCGAAACCACACCGCCCTGTTTTCATTGTGGTCTGCCCTGCAACGATTCCATTCCCTACCGCCTGACGATTCTGGGGGAAGAGCGCGACCTGTGCTGTCCCGGCTGCCAGGCGGTGGCGCAGACCATTGTGGATGCCGGAATGGAATCCTACTACCAGCACCGTGATCAGGGGCAGCCCGGCAGCTCCCCGGCCCCGGAACTGGTGCCCGGTTTTCTGCAACAACTCACCGCCTGGGATGATCCCGCCATAGAAAACGCCTATGTGCGCAGCGACACGGACAATGCCCGGCGCCATGACATTACCCTGATGATTTCCGGCATTACCTGTGCAGCCTGTGTCTGGCTGATCGAACATCAGCTGGAACGCACGCCGGGCATTCTCAGCGCCAGAGTGAACCTGTCCACCCATCGCGCGGAGGTGGCCTGGGACAGTCAGCAGTTAAAACTCAGTGATGTCCTGAAAGTGATCAGCACGGTGGGCTACAAGGCCGAGCCCTATTCCCCCCATGTACAGGAAAGCGTGATCACCAAAGAGAACCGTCGCGCCCTGGCACGAATCGGTGTAGCCGGTCTGGGCACCATGCAGGTGATGATGTTTGCTGTGGGGCTTTATGCCGGCGGGTTTCAGGGCATTGCCACAGAACACGAAACCTTTTTACGCTGGGTGAGCGCACTGGTTTGCCTACCGGTGTATCTGTACGCCGGTTCCCCCTTTCTGAAAGGCGCCTGGCGCAATATCAAAACCCGCCATGCCGGCATGGATGTACCGGTGGCCATTGCCATTACTGCCGCCTTTCTCGCCAGTTTGTGGTCCACCTACACCAAAGGCCCGGAAGTGTATTTTGACTCCGTGTGCATGTTTATTTTCTTTCTGTCCGTGGGGCGCTATCTGGAAATGCGGGCCCGCCACCACGCCATTGCCAGCTCCATCCGCACCAGTCAGCAAGGGGTGCTCATGGCCCGCGTACAGCAGAACGATGACTGGGTACTGACCCCGGCCGACCGGCTGGTAAAAGGCAATCGGGTGTACGTAAAAGCCGGGGAAACCATTCCCGGCGATGGCCTGATACAGTCAGGTACCACACTGGTGAATGAGGCCATGCTGACCGGTGAGGATGAGCCCATCGAAAAAACCATCGGCGATACGGTTACCGGCGGCACCGTGAATACCGAACAGCCCATTACCATCGACATTATCCGGGATCCGAAAGACAGCGTACTGTACGCCCTGCGCCGCCTGCTGGATCTGGCCCAGAGTGAAAAGCCCGGCATTACCCAGCTGGCAGACAGGATAGCCGGCTACTTTGTGCTGGGTGTACTGGTGATTGCCGCGGTGACTTATACCGGCTGGTACCTGACAGCCCCGGAGCATGCTTTCTGGGTTGTGCTGTCGGTATTGGTGGTGACCTGCCCCTGCGCGCTGTCTCTGGCCACTCCTGCTGCCATCACCACCGCCACGGCTCGTCTCGCTAATCAGGGTTTTTTGCCCACTCATTCCCGCTTTATTGAATCCTTTCGCCAGATAACCGATGTAGTTTTCGATAAAACCGGCACTTTGACCCAGGGGCATTTTTCTGTGGTCACCAGCCTGCCACTGGGGTCGCTCAGTGTTGAACAGGCGCTGCTGATTGCCGCCTCACTGGAGCAGCATTCAGAGCACCCCATTGCCTCGGCCTTTACCAGCCGCTATCACCCGCGTGATCTGCTGCCCGCCGGGCAGGTTCGTACCGAGCGCAATCAGGGCATTGAAGCCACCATCAAAGGAACAGCCTATCGCATAGGCAATGCAGAATTTGCCGCGCACGTAACTGGCAGCGCCGCACCGGAGCTGCCTGAGGCCAACGGCCAGTGGATTTTACTGTGCAGCAATGAGGAGCCCCTGGCCTGGTTTTGTATTGCCGACGATATACGTCAGGACGCAGCCACCCTGGTGCATTTTCTGCAACAGGAACAGCTTGCCTGTCATATTTTAAGTGGCGACAGCAGCGAACATCCCCGGGAAGTGGGTAACCTTTTAGGCGTGAAAAACGTTGTATCCGGCGCTACACCGGAAGACAAGCTGGCCTATATCCGGCAGCTGCAACAACAGGGCAAACGGGTACTGATGGTGGGCGATGGCCTGAACGATGCCCCTGTGCTGGCGGGCGCCGATGTATCCATTGCCCTGTCCACCGGCACCGATCTGGCCAAGGTGGCGGCAGATGCGATACTGTTGAATCATCAGATCAGCAGCCTTGCCCAGGTAGTGACCGTGGTGAAAAAAACCTACACCATTATTCGTCAGAATCTGAGCTGGGCCCTGCTCTACAATGTATTGGCATTACCGGCCGCAGCGCTGGGCTTTGTGCCCCCCTGGATGGCGGCCATCGGTATGTCGGGCAGTTCGCTGATTGTGGTATTCAACGCTTTACGAATCAAACGGGTGGAAGCTAACCTTAAAACTGATCAGCGATGATCCTTATCGGGCTGCCTGCACTCACAACACTTATTCATTACCGTTTTTTGAGTTAACCCCATGGACGTTATTTATTTCCTGATACCTCTGGCATTGCTGCTGCTGATCAATGCCATCGGTGCTTTCCTCTGGGCAGCCAGAAGCGGTCAGTTTGAAGATCTGGAGCGGGAAGCCCACCGTATTCTGTTCGACGAGGATATGGAAAAACCCGCCAAAAAAGATCCCCAAAGCGAAGACAACAGCAAAGAGAACGACTAGACCCTATGGATTTTACCTACTCCCTGATTTCTGCCTTCGCTATTGGTTTTCTCGGCAGCCTGCATTGTGTGGGCATGTGCGGTGGTATCAGCGGCGCCCTGGCAACGGCGCTGAAACCGGTATCACAACGCTCACCCATGGCCGATATGATACGGCGGCTTGCCTATCAGTTCATGTACAGCAGTGGCCGGATTTTTTCCTATACAGTAGCAGGTGGTATTGCCGGGTTTCTTGGCCAGCAGATCAGCTCCGGCATGCCCCATGGCGTGTCTTATCTGCGCACTTTTGCCGGCATTATGCTGATTTTTCTGGGCCTGTATGTGAGTGGCTGGTGGATGGTGCTGGCCCGCCTGGAACGGGTGGGCACCCTGCTGTGGAAACGTGTCTCACCCCTTACCCGGCATTTGATGCCGGTGGATCGTTACAGCAAAGCCCTGGCCCTGGGAGCCCTCTGGGGCTGGCTGCCCTGCGGACTGGTGTACAGCGCGCTGGCCTGGTCCATCGGCAGCGGCAGCGCCGTCGATGGCGCTCTGTTAATGGTTTATTTTGGCATTGGCACCCTGCCCGCCATGATAGGAGTAGGCTTGTTTGCCAATATTCTTTCTGACATTGCCCGCTCCAAAGCCATGCGTTCGCTGGCAGGTTTATCGCTGATGTTATATGGTGTCTGGACCATTTGGGGACATATTCAACCGCACATGCATCACTGATCAGCCACTCACCGCACCAACAAGGGAAGTTACCGTTGCCGCCATGAGCGACACCATTACATTCAAAGCCTCTGAGTATCCACCTTTGCCCTGGCGCACAGGTATCCGGCACAAACTGCTGGTGAATGGTGGTGAGTTTTTTCCCGCCATTATTGAGGCCATTGAAAACGCCCGGGAACAGGTTGAAGTGGAACTTTACCTGGTGGAATCCGGTGCGATTGCCGATCGCTTTATTGACGCCCTGATCCAGGCCTGTGAACGGGGTGTGAAAGTGCGCATGCTGATTGATTACGTTGGCTCCCAGAAATTCCGCGCCCGTGACAGAAACCGGCTCAACGATAACGGCGTACAGTTGCGATTGTATAACCGGTTCCAGACCCGGCGTATTTTTCACAACCTGGCGCGGGATCATCGCAAAATCGTAACCATCGATGATCGGGTAGCCTTTGTGGGTGGTGCAGGCATCAGCGATGATTTCAGCCAGGAAGCCCACGGCGATAAAGCCTGGCGCGAACTCATGCTGGAAATCACCGGAACCGCCGTAAAGGACTGGCGTGCCCTGTTCGAACGCGCCTGGGAGCAGCACCAGGGACCAGCGGGCCTCAAACACTGGCGTCAGCGAATCTACGATTTCACCCAGACCCACAAAAAACACCGCCGGCTGACCACCAACGAACCTCAGGCCAGGGTAAACGGCAGTCGCGGCATGGGCAGCGAACAGATCAAGGGCGCACTGGTTACCGAATTACGTAAAGCCAAATACACGGCCTGGTTTGCCAGTGCGTATTTTTATCCACCCCGCAAGCTGCGCAAAGCCATTGAAAAGGCGGCACAACGGGGGGTGGATGTGCGCCTGCTGTTACCGGGCCCCAGAACCGACCACCCTTCCATTCGTTACGCCGGGCGCACTTACTATCAGGGGCTGCTGGAAGCCGGGGTAAAGATTTACGAATACCAACCCAGTTTTATGCACATGAAAATTGCCGTGGTGGATGACTGGACCACCGCCGGCTCCTGTAATTTTGATCGCTGGAATCTGCGCTGGAACCTGGAGGCCAATCAGGAAATTATTGATCCTGACTTTGCCAATCAGGTACGTGACATGCTGGTGCAAGACTTTAAAGAATCCAAACTCTATACCCTGCAAACCTGGCCGGAACGCCCCCTGCTGCAAAAACTCAAGGAGCGTTTCTGGGCCAATGTGGGTATCTTTCTGGAGCAGTTCTTTTACCGCTAAAGGCAAACCAGCCCTCATTAGAATTTGCAAACCATTCGGGGCGACTTTTTATAAAATTCTGGATTAACCAAAGTTTTTCCTTAGTCCAAATCCCTCTAATAAAACCGTATTAATTCCCTTCAATTACTGCTTAAATATTTTTCTCTGTGTTGGGGAACATAAATTAGCAACATGTTCTAACATAAAAATTAGCAATCGCGTTTAAGTTGCTGTCAGCAATCGAAAACGACCTTTTCAGACTTTGTCAGAGTAGTACCGCATTCGGCGGCCAATAGGTGAAGCAGTGGGAATTTGTGCAAGCGAACTGAGAGAATATGTCATCCGCCCTACCCTACAGGAATTAGGCGTCTGGTCACCCGCCATGGAGGCATTACTTCTTGGAACAGCAGCCCAGGTATCGCAATTCGGGTTTCATATCCGGCAGGGCCGCGGACTGGGAATTTTCAATATCGACAGCCAGACGCACCGGGATGTGTGGGATAACTTTTTGGCATTCGATCCCGACCGGGCCAGCTTTGTGCGCGGTACGGCTTCGCAGCGAGAGTTTTTAAAAGAACCGGATCACGAACTGATAACCAATCTGTCCTACGCCACCGCGATCGCCTGGGGGATTTACGCCGCGCAGGATATTGAGCTTCCCGATGATCCATCCGATACCCAGGGCCTGGCGCAACTGTGGCATCGATTTTATCCCCGGCATGACATTACGGCCACCCCGTCAGATTTTGTAGAGAGTTATCGCAAGCTGGTGTCTGACGGCCCCAAACTGGTGGCCTGAGGTTTTATCCAAACAAAGAATTAAACGGCATCCCTTTGGGAGACAATGCCGGTTCTGCGGATTTTTTCCAGGCTGCCAAACACTTCGATAATGGCATCCCGTGAATCTTTTTCCGGACAGGGCTCCATGGTGAGCACACCCATTTCCAGATAGATACCTTCCCTTTCCAGAGCCGGATCCTGCAGGCACTGCAGATTCAGCAGGCTGTTGTACAAACGGGTGACCCTGCGATTGAGTTCACCACTGGCACAGTTGCAGATCAGCAAGCAAAAGCTGCCCCCGGAAATGCGTGCCGCCGCATCATCAGCCGCCACAATAATCTGATTAACCTGACGGGCGATGGAACGCAGCAGTGTATCCCCCGCTTCGCTGCCTTTCATTTCATTCAGGCGTTTCAGCTGGGCAATGTTAATGGCCACCAGATGGGACTTGCGCTGCATCTGAAAGGCCCGGTTCCATTCTTCCAGCAATTCCTGCTCAAAGGCCCTGCGGTTCAGCAGGTGCGTCACCGGATCGGTGGACAGGCGCTCTTCCAGTACACTGTTGCTGCGTTTTAACTGATCCCGCTCCATGCTCACCAGCAACATCTTGAGAAAATTCTCCCGGGCGTTTTTTTCCTGCCGGTAACACATCATCAGCGCCAGTACGGTACCGGCAATAATAATAAAATCCAGATAGGCCCATTCGGCAATGGGCGTACCGTCCACGTACATGCCCACATTCGCCATGGCCGCAATCATGACGCCGGTAAAAAAGGCCTGATTGAACGGCATGCGAATAAACCCGAACATGAATACCTGCACAAACACCAGCGCGGCATAAAAAATATGTTTGTAAGGTGCAGGATAGGAAATACAGAGCGCAATAATGGCGGTGGCACAGAAAATGCCGTTAATAAACACCAGCGTGTTCTGGTAAGTCAGCAGTTTGGCCCGGGCCACGTAATGGCAGGTAAGCAACAGCATGGCGATGGCGGCAAACCGACCCCATTCCGCATAGGGGTTCACCCAGACACCCGCCAGCGACTGAATAATATGTGCAATACCCAGCAATACCGCCGCTACCAGTGCCGCCGCTTTAATGGTTTCGCGATACCAGACACTGTGAGCCTGCTGAAACTCCATTTCCAGAATGGTCTTGAAGGTCAGGCCAAAAGGCGGTGCCTTGCGAAGGGCACTCAACTGGTCCACCACCTGAAAATATTTCTTGTTATCGATCGCTGGCATTCTGAAGTCTCCACGCTTCCTCAGGCCCCAGAACGCTTATAACAAGCACACTGGCAAAATACCATTACAAAACGTAACCGGGCATGTCCACGTCCCAAACCCGGCTAGGGAAAAGCCCGGGGCTTAGGCCGGTTCAAGCGCTGAAGCATAGCAGGGATTGGCGGGAATAAAATCATCCATCTAAAGGAGGTGCCGGAATAATTTCCACACGATTCCTGCCACGTTTCTTGGCCAGATAGAGGGCATCATCCGCCTGTTTTAACAGGTCGCCCCGTTCGTTGTGGGCATTGGGGATCTGCACGGCCACGCCGATACTCACTGTCACACAGTCAGCGATACTGGAATTCGGATGAGGAATACACATCTCGAAAATCTTGCTGCAGAAGTTTTCCGCCACCGCGGTGGCTTCCTCCCGATCCAGAGCCGGCAGGATAACGCTGAATTCCTCACCGCCATAACGGGCCACCAGATCGCCGGGGCGCCGTGCCTGTGCCAGCAGGTTCTGGGCCACTTGCCGCAAGCATTCATCGCCCTTCACGTGCCCCAGGCTGTCGTTGTAAGCCTTGAAATAATCGATATCCACCATTAACAAAGCCAGCGGATACTGCCGCCGTTTGGCACGCCGCCATTCTTCGTCCAATACATGATCAAAGTGGCGCCGGTTGGAAATACCGGTGAGTGCATCAATATCTACCAGGTTCTTCAGGCGTTCATTGGCTCTTTTAAGCTGATTGTTTTTACGCTGAATCAGAATTTTCTGTAAAAACTCATTGCGGTTGGATTTTTCAAAGGAATAGGCCGACACCACACAGAACATCACTGCCCACAAACCCAGCAGCAGGTAATAAACAGCCGTACGGTCCAGATCATTTAAAAGATACTGGGCATACACGGACACCAGAATATAGATCAGCGCAGTAACCAGCGCCCCTACAAAGCCGATACGGGTGAGCGTAAGCCCGCCCATCACCATCGCCAGAATACTGCTGGTATAAAGGTGGTAGGCGTCCCCCGTCACCACAAACAGCATGCCGTGAGTGGTAAGAATGATCAGTGCCAGGGCAAATACCAGATACCACTGGTAAAAGCGCTCTATCCAGCGGGTTCGCAAAATAACATAGCAAAGCAGCAAACCCGGTAATCCCACCAGATACCGGATCGCCCATACGGGTAACACATCACGGCCGAGAATGTAGTAATCGCAGGCACCGAACAGTACGTACAGAACAATCAGAATGGTCAACAACAGCCGCGTATAACGCTTCTGTTTTTTAGCAAACAGTTTCTGATAGCGAACTTCAATGTCCGGCACAAAACGCATGCGCCAGCGATCACGATAGAACTCTGCCCCGTTGGCGCTACGGGTTTCCGTTAACTGACCCGGAACGTGGTTGTCTGCCAAAAGCCATCCCCATCAAATTATTCACGCGGACAAATTGCCGCTCAAACCTTATTGCTGCAGAACAAAGGCGCCGGACGAATGCGTCGACGGATCACCATCCACATGGTTTTTGAAGGTGCCTATAATGCCTTCAGGGCCGGCTCCGGCAGGAGTGCTGGCGCCTGTGCCCACAAGGGCTCCCTTAATGACACCACTGGCGGCTGAACTGTTCCAGGTGCCACTGCCGCTGCCCGACAGCCGGTTCCCTGAAAGGGAGCCATTATAGGTCATATCCCAGGTATTCGTCGAAGCGCTCACCGTCATATTGGCATTGAAACTCTGGGACGCAAAATCAACTGTCATACTCATGGCGCTGGGTGCAGACAGAGGCAGGGCATTTTCATAACCCACAAAACCCACCACGGTGGCGTAGGTGCTGATGCCGGTGGTGGGAATATCGGTGAGGTTGCTGGGTGTAGCCACCACCCAGGAAACGGCGCTGTTGGTGTTGGTAGTGGAAGTGGCATCCAGCGGATTGTCCTGGATCGTTGCGGAGCCGGTGGGATCATCCCAGGCTCCCCAGTCTACCGGAATTGACCCCAGCATGGCGGAATTGAATATGGGCGTGGAGGTCAGGTTTTTCCACACGCTGCCATTGGCAACATCCGAGTCACGAAAAATAAAATCGCCACTGCCAGGGAGCGTTGCCAGGCCGGCGTATACTTTGGAACCCAGGCTGTCGGCTTCATCAACACTCAGGAAACCGGCCTGGGTAAAGCTGGTGATGGCGGAGCTGTCGATCCGCTCATCCCGGCCAAAGCCATACACTCCCGTGACATACAGATCGAGATTCCCGGGATCGCCGATCTTGAAGCCGCCGGCAATGCCATCCGCAAAGGTGGAGCCTATATACTGGCCGTCCATACTGATATTCACCGGAGAGCCATCGAAATACGCGGTGGAGGATGACACTGTTATGCCATCACCCATCGTACTGCCGCTGAAATTCACGTCAAAGCGCCCGGTACCATTAAACACCAGCGCTCCGTCCAGTGTGTCGCTGGCCAGATCCACATTGATATAACCGTATTCCAGCTGCAAAGGCACATCGGTTCCGCTGCCGCTGTCATATTGCCAGCCATAAAACACATAGGGCAGACTGAAGGAAATTTGTGATGACAGGGAATCCATGGTGGCCGCATCTATGGGCACGTAGCTGATCCAGCTGTACTTGTCCGTGGCAAAGGTGGGGCTGGCAGTGAAGAGGGTATCAATACTGCTGCCGTTCCAGGCGCCCCAGTCCACCGTGTGGCCGTGAAGGCTGGTGGTGCCACCGGCATGATCAGATTCCACTATCCCCGACCCCAAACGAATGACAGCGCCATAGGGCGATTCCAGGGTATCCACCATCAGAAAATCACCGGCGGTGGGAGATTCGGATTTGCCTCGTAGCAGCGCCGAAGATGTGGTGAGTGTGGCTTCGAAGGGGCTTTCCTGATACACCCCCATAAAGGCACGATTCAGGTTCTGTTTTTCTGCCTGGGTGTAACGCTGTTCCTGGCCGACAGCGAAAATGCCATTCACCCATTCGGAGGCATTGCCGTCTTCCCAGAAAAGAAAATGGCCGGCGATCTGTTCATTGCCTTCCAGCAGAAAGGCTTCGATCTCGCCGCTGGCGCTCATGGGAATCGAACACTGTGCCACACACACCTGACCGGTCACGGAAGAAAAATTCAGAATCGGTGAGGAGCTGCCGGCAGTGTTTTGCAGGGAACCGTTCATGTTGGTAAAGCTCCACTCCGTTTGCTGAAAGCGATCTCCCTGCACGCCGTTGACAATCCGGATCTCTCCGTCGGAAACCGTATCGTTCAACCAGTTCAGGGTAAAGCCGATACTGGCAAAGCCTGAGCCTTCATCCAGGACAGGACCGGCAGAACCATTGCCTGCCAGCACAAAGGTTTTATCAAAACGGGCCTCGCCACTGTCAGGTACCGTTGTCATATCGGCAGGGGAACCGGTAAACCAGTATAAATCATTGGTGATGGGTGTAAACAGGGTACCGTCGTTGGCGTCGGTATAAAGCCGTGCCTGACCACCGGACCAACGGCCCCAGTTCAATGCCGAGGTACTGGTGTTCACGCTGGTATCAAAGCGGGCGAAGCTGGTCTGATCTGCCACATGAGTGCCCTGACGCAACACATGCAGAATGGATTGATCAGCATAGTCGGGATCATCGGGGGGCACGCTCTTGTCCACAAACAGGCCCGGCAGACCGCCGGATTCATCCCGGGCCAGGCCGCCGATCACATTGTCTTCCGGGGCCATGGGGTCGGGCTCTTTATCAATGGAGGCAACGCCCCAGTGGCCGCCGATATTGTCCAGTTCGGTGGCGGAGATTCTGTCGTCTACAGTGCCGCCGGTTCCACCTCCGCCACCCCCGGTGCCAGCATCCCCGGTTCCAGAGTCGCCGGAGTTGGTATCACCGGTAGATGAGCCCGGACCAAACAGGGAGTCGTCTCTGATGGCCAGGTCACCGCCGCCGGATCTGGTGGTGCCGGCTTCGGGGCTGTCCGCTTTATCCTCTTCCTTTTCCTTTCCGTCTTTCAAGCGGGATGTAGCGATTTTCTCGGAAGGGTCATGCATGGGCAGAGCAGGTTCTGTCGGTGCGCTTTTTTTGTCCCGGTACACCAAGCGATCCGTTAATGTGACCTTATCCGCGCTCGCATCAAACTCACCGTTTTCCGATTCATTCTCTTCTTTTATTGCATCACCAGGCTGTTCAGTTCCAGGTGTCACTCCCTCGAACTCCAGATTCAACACCCCTTTCGGTATCTGGCTGGCACTCACCACCGCAAACCGGAAATCATGACCGTCCCCCACCAGCACTGAACCCATTTGATTACGGACCTGTACCGCACCGTTATGTACTTTCACTTTAAGCTGAGACGCCAGCAAAGCAGAATAATCCGTTCCCCGGATTCCAATGGTGGCCAGAGGGGTTTCCACTTTGTAGTCCTCCGGGTTTTGCTTGCCGATCGCACCCGAAATGGCCCGGAAGCCACCTTTTACCAATTTAAAAAAACTGCGTTCCGGATTGCCGTCAATGCCGGTGTATTCATATTCCGAAATCTGCAGCTGGGTATTTTCCTGCAGGGCAATGACACCTTTGTCCTTGAACTTGAGCTGCACCTTGGCTTTTTGGCCGGTGCGGATTTCATCGCCTGCAAAGATTTTTGAACGGCGTTTCAGTTTACGTTCCTGATCATTGGCGGTGTCATAGGCGGTAACCTCCCCCACAGACACAATCACAAAGCCCGCCAGATTTTTTGCCCAGGCGGTGGACAAAGGCAATGCAGCCAGCAGTAAAACAAACATCATGGAGTGCAGCATTCGCATAATCGTCACCTGCGCCGATCAGTCAATCAGGTACACAAACCCGATCTGGGATTTCACCCGCTCATAGGAAAAAATGGTTAATACGCTGTCGTTTTCCGTGTAGCTGATTTCGCTGTTAACACTGGCCTTCCTGGATAACTGCCAGTTCCAGCCCAGCGTGCTTTCTGCAGTGCGATCCTTGCGGGTTTGTACAAAGGCGCCGTCATCGTGGTAATTGGCTTCCTGATACAGCACATTGGCGTACAGCATATGGCCCAGCCGCAGCTGATATTCCACGGCACCCCGGATGCCGCCAAAGGTATTGCCCTGGGACTTCACCTGGCGGGCATGTTCTTCACCCAGAAACCCGGATACCACGGTTTTCATCGCCAGGGTCTGAAACAGATAACCCCAGCCGGTTCCCAGCATCAGCAGGTCCGTATCCCTGACATGATCATCTTTAAAGCGTTTAAAGCCGAGCGTGGCGAAGTTAATCCAGTCATTGTTGCGGTCCATCGGCGTAATCGAGTCAAATCCCAGACTGGCAAAGCTCTGCGTAAATTCATTATCGATGGATACGCCCTGATAACTCAGGGGAAAACGAAACTGGGTATCGCCAAGGGTGGCGAAGTAGCCGACGCCCAAACTGAGGATATCGATATTAAAGTTATCGGTTTCCTCGTTGGTGATATCGCGATAACCCAGGGTTAAATACTGCACCCGGCGCTCTGTAATGGGGCGGGACAGATTCAGCACGGCTTCAGTATCAATAAAAGCGCTGTCTATTTTCCGGTCATCTTCTGACAGAGGAAATCCGGTGAACTGGGCAATATCGTTTATGGTTGTCGCGGATGTGGCACTGTTGATATTGGTGTTATAGCCACCGTTCACCTCCAGCGTCAGGGAGGCGGCAAATTCTCGGGCCTTGCGCCGGGCTTCGATCGCATCCTGAAACGCCTGTATGCGTTTTTGCACCGGCGCCGGCGGCTTGGCAGACATCACATCAGAAAACGCCTGTTCCGCCCCGGAATAATCCCGCAACATAAACATCACCCTGCCGTATTCCACCCGGGCCCGGTGGTTGGACGGCTGCAGCATCAACACCCGGTCCAGGGCAATGGCCGCTTCCGACAAGTGGCCGGTTTCCATGGCGGCAACACCGTAGTAAAGATCGAACTCGGGAACCCCTTCGTAATCATCCCGCCACTGCTGGGCGAACTCGTAGGCTTGTTTAAACTGGCCGGTATCTACAAACTGCTTCAGATTGTCGGGAACATTGCCGAGGAATCCGGCGGCCACAACCAGAAAGGTGGCAAAAAATTGATTCATCCTGCCCTCTTCGCTTAACGACGGGAGTCAATCAGGCAGCGAAGCTGCCAGGGTTATTTTGCGGTGAGTAAAACCCACACTCCTGACTTGAGTATAGACAAGGAAGAGAAATACGGAGGGCTGACGGGCAAACGAATGCAAAGAGCCGGCAATTAACGCCGGCTCTGTCAGTTAAAGCAAATGGGAAAAGTGTCTGTTTAAACGATCAGTGCAGCAAGGCAAACATGCGACGACGGATTTTGGACACGGAAGGATCACCGCCAATCATATCAAAAGCTTTCAGCAGGGCTTCCTTGGCACCATCATCCTTGAATTTGCGATCAGTTTTCATCACGTCCAGCAATAGCTCCAGGCCTTCGGCATAGTGGCCGGCCATCAGCAGGTGCAAACCAAAATAATAGCGGGCTTCGATATCGTCCGGGTTTTCTTTCAGACGGGATTGCACGGTTTGCGGATCCGGCGCGCCTTCCAGCCACTCCAGGAAGGACAGACGAACCGTTGCCGCCTTTTTGGTTTTTTCGTCGCTGATATTGTCGGCCACCTGGCGGGCATCTTCCAGACGACCCGCATCAATCAGCACTTCCACGAGTACCCCGTGGTACTCCCAGTTTTCCGGCTGTTCCTGCAGTGCCGACTGCAGGGCATCCACTGCCTGATCGTAGGCGCCCATCTGCCGGGCCCGGTTTACCTGATCCAGAAAGGGATCGCTATCCGCCTCGTCCGCAGTGCCCACATGGGGTTCCAGCATCTGGCGGATAGCCGCCTCCGGCTGGGCACCGGACAGCTCGTTCACCAGCTGGCCCTGCACTACCAGTTTCAGTGTGGGCAAACCACGCACACCCAGCTGCTGGGTAATAGCCGGGCTGGCGTCTGCGTCGATTTTGGCGAGAATGAATTTGCCTTTGTACTCATCGGCAATTTTGGTAAGGATCGGGGCCATGGATTTGCAGGGTTCACACCAGGCAGCCCAGAAGTCCAGCAGTACAGGAACCTGCATGGACTGTTGCAGAACATCGTTGATATTGGTTTCGTTGCAATCAACGATATAGGCAGCTGCTTCAGCCATAGAGCTTTAACTCCACTTTAACTTTCATTTCTACAATTTCCACATTAAATGCCGGAAAGGTCAGACAGGTCAAAGCAGACTATACGGATTCCAGAGATTCTTCAGGCGTGCTGTGTGTCTTCCGTTGCTGGGATTGTAAGCCGTGCCTGAGAGTGTGCCCGGCCTGATGTTTGTCAGCATCCTGGCGGGTAATAGCCTGCAGTTTTCGCGATGCCTGAGTATGGCCATTGTCCGCAGCCAATGCAAGCCAGTGGATGGCTAACTGTTTGTTTTTCTGGTGAAAGATATCGTCGCTCAGGTAAGCCTGCCCGAGCACGTACTGGGCCTCGCAAACGTTGTGCTTGGCGGCCCGGCGCACATACTCGATGCCGCTGCGTTTATCAGTCCGGCAGGCACCGCATTCGTAAAGCAAACACCCCAGATCCGACATGGCACGGGCATGGCCGTTTTCCGCCGCGTATTGCATTAACTTGAGAGGAAAGCGGGAGGGATAACCACCCTTTTGACACTGCAGATTAATCAGCCAGTTGGAGAACAGATAGACCAGGTGGGAAAATAACGAGGCCTGCTGATTACTTTGATTATTCACCGAGGTCACAGCCATAGACGACACCCCAACGTCGTGCAAGAACAGGATTTTCAGGTGAGCACCCGGAAGAAACACTTCCCGGGCACCTGCAAATTGGCGGCATAGCCTACTCTTCTTTTCGGCATTTTCAACCGGTTTCTATATGAATCTTCCGGTTGTTTTTATCCACCATTAATAAACTTTCAATCTATCCACATTTTCTGTGGATAACCCTGTGGAAGCCTTGGTGACAATGTCCTGAAACTGGCATATTCCAAGGCACACCTACAAATTGCTCACATTTTAACCAAAAAGAAAACCCTTTAATATCAACAACTTACGAACACAAAAACGTAAAATCAACTACTTACGAGCTGTTTTAAAGGTGTCATCTCATCATTTGGGCTTTGCCAGCGCCTGGCGCCAGCTTGTTAATTAAAATTTCCGGACACCCGAAAACCGCCTCGTTCAGCGGCTTTCCCGGTCCTTTTCCTGCTCCAGAAACGGGATGTTCCGCTCTTCTGCCAGTGCCCGGACCCTGTCCGCCAGCGCATCGATACGGTCAGACACATCATCAAAATCCAGCTTGGTGGGAATATCCAGCCGGTGCAGTGCATGAGACACCCGCTCATCAAACGCCCGCTCCACCTTGCCCCAGGAACCGGTTGCCCGGGCCCGCACTTCATCCACCTTGTCGCGGGCTGCCGTTACCTGATCCCGGGCGGTTGTGATCTGGCGCTCCACGAAATCCCGGGTCTTGTTCTCCAGTTTTTCGCCATCCCGGACCAGTACCTCGAACAGTTTGGTGCCCTCTTTTTCTGCCTTGGCATAGGCACCCAGCCCTGCCAGCCAGATCTGACTGGCGGATTCCTTGACCCGTTCCGTTACCTGGTTTTCCGTCAGGTTGGAAAGCTTATCGAGCACACCACCAAAATCCGGTTTCAGTTCACCGATCCTGGCTTTATCTGTTTTGCGTTTTTCCGCCTTGGCCTGTTCCTTTTCAGAACCGCCTTCTGCCTGTTTATCTGCCATCTTTGTCACCCAAGTGATCAAACATTGTCCGAAGCTGATCCCGGACGTTATCAGTGTAAATTAGAATGTTCATACTAAGGACCAAAAGACCCGCTCGCACTGTACTTGAATCGGGCGGGAATCAGCACTGCAAGACCGAAGAAAAAGCGCTAAACTTTGCCCCCTCAACGATTCGCACCGCCCCCGATTTAACACAGGTTGACCACTGGCACCCCATGAACAGCGCATTACATATCAAGCAGTTAGCTCAATGTCTACCCACAAAACCCGGCGATCAGAAGTTCTGGGGGAATGCGCAGGGGGCCGGACTGAGCTGGGCGCTGGCGCAGGCCGCACAGCAACATCAGGGCGTAACCCTGATGATTACCCCGGACACCCGAACCGCCCTGCAGATAGAGGAAGAGCTGCGTTTTTTCGCACCAGCCGGGCAACAGGTGCTGAGTTTTCCCGATTGGGAAACCTTGCCCTATGACCAGTTTTCACCCCATCAGGATATTATTTCCCAGCGTATCGCCACCCTGTCACAACTGCCCACCCTGACCAGCGGCGTGCTGGTGGTGCCCTTGTCTACCCTGATGCACCGGATTGCACCCCGCGCCTTTCTGAGCGGCCAGAGTCTGGTGCTGGATTGCGGCCAGACCTTTGTGGTGGATGCCACCCGCCGGCAACTGGAAGAAACCGGCTACCATTGCGTGGATACCGTGTATGAACACGGCGAGTTTGCGGTACGCGGCGCGATTTTTGATATTTTCCCCATGGGCAGTAAAGCGCCCTACCGGATTGAACTGTTCGATGACGAGATCGATACCATCCGCACTTTCGATCCGGAAACCCAGCGCTCCATTGAGAAAGTGGACAAGGTGCGCCTGCTGCCGGCAAAGGAATTTCCCCTTACCGACGAGGCTATTGCCCACTTCAAACACAATTTCAAATACCGTTTTGATGTGGATCCAAGGGCCTGCGCCGTTTACCAGGATGTGAGCGACGGCATTGCCTCCGCCGGGATCGAATATTTTCTGCCGCTATTTTTTGACACCACGGCCACCCTGTTTGATTACCTGCCGGAAAGCACTCTGGTGGTGACTCCACCGGAACTGGAACGACAGGCAGAACATTTTCGTGTCGATTGCGAAAACCGTTACGAAGACCTGCGCCACGATATTCAGCGGCCGCTGCTGCCACCGGATGATCTGTTTTTACGGGTGGATCAGTTATTCGGTGCCATCAAGGATTTTTACCGCCTGTCCGTGAGCCGGGAACCGGTGGAAGAAAAAGCCGGTCGGCTGAACCTGCCGTTAAGTGCACCGCCGGAACTGCCTGTTAATGCCAAGGCCCAGAACCCGCTGCTGAAGCTGGAAGCCTATCTGATGACGGCTAAAGACACCGGCAAGCGGGTGCTGTTTTGTGCCGAGTCCGCCGGCAGACGTGAATCGCTTATGGAATTGCTGGGACGCATCCGGGTTCATCCCAAACCGGCAGATCACTGGCTGGATTTTGCCGACAGCGATGAGCTTGTCCATGCAGTAACCACCGGCCCGCTGGCTACCGGTCTGGAACTGACGGAAGTCGGTATTGTCACCGAAAGCCAACTGTTCGGTGACCGGGTTATGCAGAGCCGCCGCCGCAGAAAGAGCGACGACAGCGGCGAAAACGCCATTAAAAACCTGACCGAACTCAAGCTGAATGCGCCGGTGGTGCACCTTGATCACGGCGTTGGGCGCTACAAGGGGTTGCAGAGTCTGGAGTTTGATGGCCAGCAACAGGAATTCCTGACCCTGGAATATGGCGACGGCGCCAAGCTGTATGTGCCGGTGTCTTCCCTGCATCTGATTTCCCGCTATTCCGGGGTGGACGATGCTCTGGCCCCCCTGCACAAACTGGGCAACGAACAATGGAGCCGGGAAAAGCGCAAGGCCGCCGAAAAAATCCAGGACACTGCCGCTGAACTGCTGAATGTGTATGCCCGACGCGCCGCAAAAAAAGGCTACCAGTACAAAATCAGCAAACTGGATTACGAAGCCTTTTGCGAAGGCTTTACCTTTGAAGAAACCCCGGATCAGATGGCCGCCATTGATGCGGTGGTGGCGGACATGACATCGCCGCAACCCATGGACCGGCTGGTGTGTGGTGATGTGGGTTTTGGCAAAACCGAAGTGGCCATGCGGGCAGCCTTTATTGCGGTACAGGCAGGCAAACAGGTGGCCGTACTGGTACCCACCACCCTGCTGGCCCAGCAACACTATGAAACCTTTAAAGACCGCTTCGCGGACATGCCGGTGAACGTGGAAGTGCTGTCGCGTTTTAAAACCACCAAAGAACAGAATCAGGCTTTGGGCCTGCTGGAAAACGGTAAACTGGATATTGTGGTGGGCACTCACAAGCTGCTGCAGCAAAGTGTGAAATTCCAGAACCTGGGACTGGTGATTGTAGATGAGGAACACCGCTTTGGTGTGCGCCACAAGGAACGCTTAAAGGAAATGCGGGCCGAGGTGGATATGCTCACCCTCACTGCCACTCCTATTCCGCGAACGCTGAACATGGCCATGTCCGGCATTCGCGACATGTCCATTATCGCCACGCCACCGGCCAAACGTTTATCCATTAAAACCTTTGTGCGCCAGACCAACGACGGCATTATCAAGGAAGCGGTTCTGCGGGAACTGTTGCGGGGCGGTCAGGTGTACTTCCTTCATAATGAAGTGAAGTCCATTGAAAAGCGCGCTGAGGAAATACGGACACTGATACCGGAAGCCCGCATCGCCGTTGCCCACGGCCAGATGCGCGAGCGGGAACTGGAACGCATCATGAGTGATTTTTATCACAAGCGCTTTAACGTGCTGGTGTGCACCACTATTATTGAAACCGGTATCGACGTGCCCACTGCCAACACCATCATCATGGATCGTGCCGACAAACTGGGGCTGGCGCAAATGCATCAGCTGCGTGGCCGGGTTGGCCGCTCCCATCACCAGGCCTATGCTTACCTGCTGACTCCATCACCCAAAGCCATGACCAGCGACGCCAAAAAACGCCTGGAAGCCATTGCCGAGGCACAGGACCTGGGGGCCGGCTTTACTCTGGCGAGCCATGACCTGGAGATTCGTGGCGCCGGCGAACTGCTGGGCGAGGAACAGAGCGGCAACATGAACACCATCGGTTACGCGCTCTTTATGGAAATGCTGGATCAGGCGGTAAAAGCCATTAAAGAAGGCAAAACCCCGAATCTGGACAAGCCCTTCAAGCACGGGCCTGAAATCAACCTGCGTTTGCCGGCGCTGATTCCGGACGATTATCTGCCGGATGTTCACAACCGCCTGATCATGTACAAACGCATAGCCAATGCCCGCCATGACGACGATCTGCACGAACTGAAAGTGGAAATGATTGATCGCTTTGGTCTGTTACCGGAAGCCACCAAAAACCTGTTTCGCGTGACCTCGCTGAAACTGATGGCCGATGCCATGGGCATTGCCAAAATTGATGCCGGGCCCAGCGGCGGCCGCCTGGAATTTGGTGCCCATACCCAGGTAGACCCGCTAACAATTGTAAAAATGGTGCAGTCCCAGCCCCAGAACTACAGACTGGACGGCGCAGATAAACTAAAATTCCTGCTGGAATCCGATAATTACGATGAACGCATCAACATTGTGGAAACACTCATTCAGAAACTTGGCCGTCAGGCAAAAGGCCAGTAGGGGAAACGGCGTGGTAAGCAGAATCACCGCAGGCAAGATCGCAATCTGGTTAAGCCTTTTCGCTGGCAGCGCTTGGAGCGCGCCGGAAGTATTGCCCCCCAGCGAAGAAACCCCCTGGTATCAGGTGAATATTGTGATCTTCAAACAACCTGGGCATTTACTGCAAAGCGAGCAGTGGAAAACCGGTGATGAAGTGGATACCCGCCTGCCCAACCGCTTAATTTCGCTGCAAGAAGCATTACCAGAGCCAGCGGAGTCAGAATCGAACGCCGCGCAACCCGGGCCGGCAACGGTTCCTCCGGAAGGAGGTATCGTTACGCTGTCGGAATCCGCCCCCGCAGCAGAAGTTGCAGTGGAAATTCCCCAGCCCTTTGTGATTCAGACACCCACGGATGAAGAATTTACCAAAGCCCTGAACCGCATTACCCGCAGCCCCAATTACGATATCCTTTATCAAAAATCCTGGCTGCAACCACCGCTGGAAGAAAAGGACGCCATGGCGGTGCTGGTGCAGGCGGGCGAGGTACACGACGGTTTTTACGAACTGGAAGGCACGGCCAGACTCCACGTGTCACGCTACCTGCATTTTTCCAGCAATCTCTGGTTGTCCAAGTACGTACAACAGATCGAAGTGGTCAAACCCTGGTGGCAGGAATCCGCAAGCATCAACGATACCGAAGCCGGCAACAATACCGATGGCGACTTCACTATCGAGCTGGGCAATTCCATGGAATTTGATAATGGCGGAGACGCAGGCAACAATGATCTGCAACTGTCGTCACTGCAGCCCATGGACACCTCCATCACCATGGGTGAAACCATTACCCGCTATAAATCCATCCGCACCGGTGTCATGTCCGAATCCCGCCGTATGCGCAGTGGCGAACTCCACTATCTGGATCATCCGCTGTTTGGTGTTATGGTGAAAGTGGTGCCCTACTTTCCTGAACCTGAAGATGCCACCAAAGAAGGCGACAAACCTGCAACCATTCGATGATTCCCAAAAGCAAAGCCGACAAGCCCCTTGGAAAACCGCTGGACTCTTTTACCGAAGGCAACATTGTTGTTGACCGGCAAAGTGAGTTCCAGCACATCCAGATTAACAACCACCCGGTATATGGCCATCAGCTGATTATTGATGGCGATCTGCAGATTTCAGAAAGCGACAACGCCTATAACACGGCCATGATAGCACCGCTGATAAGTGCAGAACGCATCGAAAACATTGCCATTCTGGGCGGCGGTGACGGCGGCGTATTACAGGAAGCACTGACCCAGCTAAAGCCGCGGGAAGAATTCAACAGCGCCACCCTGGTGGAAATCGACAGCGATGTGATCCGTATCTGCAAGCAATACATGGGCGCTTTTAACCAGCATGCCTTTGATGATCCGCACAGCGAAGTCATTGTGGGTGATGCCCTGAACTATATCGAAAACACCCGCGGGCTGGACGCCGTGATTTACGATCTCACCATGGACCCGATTCGTGACTATATGAGCCACGAAGACTACATTACCCATATCATGCACATTATTCGCAAAAGCCTGCGGCCCGGCGGTGTGTTCAGTATGCAGTGTTGTGGTCAGGTAGCGCAGAATGAAGCAGAGGAGAAACAACGCCTGTGGCTGCTGGATCAGATTCATCGCAATGCGGCGGATCATTTTATCGGTATCATTGAGCAACAGGTGTATGTGCCCTCCTTCCATGAGCAATGGACTTTTCTGGCGGCGGTAAAACCGGAATCATAGCGCCTTGCCGACATCACAACAGGTTCTGGAAAAACGCATCCGTTTCCGCATCCAGCGGCAGGTAACTTTCAATACGCAATTCCTCAAGCGTCACATTTTGCGGCGCATTGAAATTTACCTGCGTGGTAATAACACCCAGCTCAAGATCCCCCTTTTTCAGATGCAGCGCCAGTGCCGGTTCCGCTCCCTCTGACAGATCCGGATGACGCCATTGCTCCGGCACATCCGGATAACTCAATACTTTATCAATCAACTGTTGCAAACGATCATCATGGGCATTGAGCAATGCCATTCGATGCAGACTGGAAAGAAACTTTCTCGCCACCGTGTGCCAGTCCTGAATAAAGGGACGCGCCATGTCCGGATCAAAAATCGCTTCAAACACATTAATGCGCTGGCCACCGGCAAACAGATTGGGAATAAAACCGGAAAAGAACAGGGCTGCACTGCGGTTCAGGTTAAGCAGATTAAAAGTCCAGTCCATCACCACCATAGGGTACGGGTCATGATTTTCAAGCATCAGCTGAATGACTTTACCCATGGTGTCGTCCAGCACCTCCTCAACAGGAGGTTCGGGGAATCGTGACTCAAAACCGGCCGCGATCAACATGCGGTTTTGCTCCCGCAGGGGTACCTGCAGCGCATTCGCCAATCCCAACACCATGGTTTCGCTGGGTGTGGCCCGGCCGGTTTCCAGAAACGAAATATGCCGTGAGGAAACATCTGCCGCCAGGCTCAGATCGAGCTGGCTCAGCCCGCGGGTATGACGCCAGTGCTTTAACAAGGCTGGGAAAAGTCCGGATTTCATGATTGAACCTCTTGTGTGGCTGTAACCTGATCATAATGCAAGTTGCTTCAGGCGTCGCTTACCTCTCCAGGTAATTGCCGCGTGAATGCGGGCTTTCTAGACTGCTCTGGTACCCACACAGGAGCACATACCAATGGAAGCACTCAAGCAAACATCAACGCGTAACAATCCACCTAACAATCCGCCTAAAAAACCGCATACCAAACCAGATTCAAACTCCAAAAACCGCCACTCCGGCCCCCTGGATTTTTCCCGGCCCCAGCAATATGTGGATGTTGGTGACCACAGTCTGGCCTACTGGTGCACAGGAAAAGGACCGGACCTGGTGCTGGTTCATGGCTGGCCACTTCACTCTGCCACCTACCGGGCCATGGTGCCTGCGCTGGCACAGCATTTCACCTGCCACCTGCTCGACCTGCCCGGTGTAGGGCTGACCAAATCAACCGCCGGTGCAGTGTGTGACTTTACCCATTCAGTAGCAGCCCTAAGCGCCGCTCTACAAAAACTCGGCATTCAGCAATACAGTCTGCTGGGCCATGACAGTGGTGCCGTCATCGCCAGATTACTGGTTGCCAGGGACAGTCACGCCGTACAAGGGCTTGTTATCGCCGGATCAGAAATACCAGGTCATTATTCAATGCTGTTGCGCCTGTTGTTACTCATTGCAAAGCGCCCCACCGCCATGCAACTGTTCAAGAGGCTACTGAAAATAAAACTGTTTCGATCCTCTATGCTCGGCTTCGGTAGTGTTTTCCATAACAAGAATCTGATTGAGGGCGATTTTTACGATCTGTTTGTTGGCCCCATGATTGAAAACCCCGGTGTATTGGCTGGGCAATCCCGATTACCCCATTACATATCATTGTCTGAACTGGATGAACTCAAGTCCGTTCATCAGAACCTGAAAGTGCCGGTACAACTCATCTGGGGACAAAAAGATCCGTTCTTTCCCGTTAAGGAAGCGTGCAAAATGGTGTCTGATTTACCTGCCGGATCGGAATTTCATGTGATCAAGAATGCCAGCACTTTTGTTCATGAGGAATGTCCTGAGCAGTTTGCGAATCTCACCACTGACTATTTGAAGAATCTTAGATCGATACGTAACTAGCAAGTTATTTCATCGCCCTGCGCTACCTTCAATCCACAAACAACGCCTCCCTGCAAGTCAGCTGGTAACCAAAAAGAAAGGGGCCAACCGGCCCCTTTCTCCTCACAAAACAAGCAACACCAATTCTTCTCATTCCATCAGCTGCATTGTATTCCCGTTTTTGAAATACAGCGTAGTTCCATCCCACCCGGTGGCATTCTGTAACTGCTCTTCAGTCAACACCTGCTTTCCGCTATACCAGATTTCACCATTCTCGTAATAGATGGTAATGCCTTCACTCGCTTGCGAGGAATGAATATATACCCCGCCATCCGCACCACCGACCCAGACAGCGGCCTGGGGTACGGTATCCGGCTTTACTCTTTCGCTCACCGGTTCCGAACCACAGCCGGATAACATCGCCAGCATCAGAACAACCGGCGCTAATTTCAAACCCCAACAACTTTGTACCTGCATATAAACCTTCCCGATTGCCAATCTGTTTAAATCTGACCTTTGCCTTCAATGATCAACTTATTCTCCATAGGTTTGTAGTCCAGATCCGGGAAGTCGTCACGGAATTCACCGATATAGGAGTTGGGCCGGGGATCTATCATCCAGGGAGCCTCTACGCCTGCCTTTTCTGTGATGGATTTTACGAAGTGGATACAGCTGTAATTGAGAATATCGTATTTTCTGCGGTTGGCATCGCCGTTCAGTTTTTTGCGGCGTTCGGCTTCATCCAGCATAGCCTGGAATTTACCCTGCACTTCCAGGTATACACCCTGCAAACGACCATTCTGGCCTGACACCTGGGAAATCTTTTTAAACACCGGCTTCAGCGACGGTAGCGAGATCGTGCCGCCGGCAGTTTGTGCGTTGGGAATGGGTACGCGGCGTACCAGCCCCAGGCCGGCGCCGTCGTAACGCCCGTATTCGTAATACTTGGTAACGCCTGTGGCGCCATTGGCAAAGAACACCCCCGCATGCCCCAGGTTGGAGTATTTGGCTTTATGCTCAACGGTGAAATTATCAAATTCAAACCAGGGAAGCACATCCACTTCCCGTGGAGCGACTTCCACTGTGATTTTGTAATCGGGAAATACAATAGGTACAACAATATCCAAAACGGTCACTCCCTGCTTTTCTTCTGATGAGGGGCAGTTTGCCAAAGATGACCGGAATCTTTTGTGATTTATTCACATTTTAAGGGTGACATATCACCAGAACGGTTCTGTGCGCCGGCAGAAGGGGCTCTTCACTGAGCTTCAGGGCTCTTTATGTGAGCTTCAGGGCTTCACCCCGGTCAGATTTTCAAATATCCCCATCAATTCCCCAAACGACGGTGGCTCCCCTTTGCCATCGTACTCCGACAGCACCAGCGCAGCTTCCGTCAGCGCCGCCACAAACACCCGCGACACCAGCACCCGGCTTTTCTCTCCCAGGTTCGGGTACAGGGCATAAAAGTAATCGATCGCTTTATTCACAATGGGTGAGTTCAGCCAGCGATCACGCCCCAGAATATTGGGAGCGTCCAGCAACACCACCTGGCGAAAGCCCTCTTCCTGACAAACATCCGAGAACGCCTGCCAGTAGGCAGACACGGGCACCGGCTGTGACCGGTTTTCTTCCAGCCCTTCAAACACCTGCAATAAATGGTTTTCCAGAGTTTCCGACACGGTAAGAAACAGGTTTTTCTTGTTTTTGTAGTAATGGTAGATAGGCCGGATAGTAGTGCCACAATCTGCTGCGATGTCTTCGAGAGAGGTTTTTTGATAGCCGTTCTCCCCGAACAGCTTGATGGCGCTTTGCAGCACCGCCGCGCTGGTGGCATCGCGCCTTTCCTGCTGAGTACGCTGCGGCTTGCTTGCGTTTTTACTGCTTTTTCCCGCTTTTGACATGGTCTGGTTCAACTCAGAATGCTGTGATGACTAATTTGTGTAATCTGGTTACATTTTTATGTAGTCAAACTACATAAGGATATGTAACATTATTGCACAGGTTACCGGCAGGGGCGAAGGAAACAACCCGCCGCTGAAAATAAAACCAGAACAACAACCGAACCAGAATAAGAAATGAAAGTACTGATTACAGGTGCATGGGGAAATCTGGGTGTTATGTGCGTGGAACAGGCGCTTGCCGCGGGCCATGAGGTGCGTTGCTTTGACCTGCCCGGCAAGAAAAACCGGCAGACCGCCCATGCATTCCAGCTGCAACACCAACAACCACTGGAAATCCGCTGGGGTGACATCAGCCATTTGCCGGCAGACACGGATTTGCTGCAGAGCATTGACGCCGTTATTCATAACGCCTCGGTACTTCCACCACTGTCGGAGAATAACCCCGCTCTGGCTTATCAGGTTAATGTGGAAGGCACTGCACAGCTGATCCGCCTGGCAGAAAAATCCGGTACAGCCATCCCGTTTGTCTTCCCCTCCTCGGTGACTGTGTTTGGCAAACCAACGGTATCACCCTCACTGAAAACTGTTCACGACCAAACCTGTGCCACCGATCATTACACCAATCACAAACTGCTTTGCGAAAAGCTGCTGCAACAGAGCCAATTGAACTGGTGCATTCTCCGGGTGGGAGTTTCGGTGGATTCGCGCACCACCAAAACCGATCTGAATACGCTGAAAGGCCTGCTTAAAGTCAATCCCGACAATGCACTGGAGTTTGTCCACCCGAAAGACGTGGCCTGCGCCATGTGTAATGCCATAACGACACCGCCAGCCTATAAAAAGATCCTGCTGATCGGTGGCGGCGCCCATTGCCGGGTAACCCAGGCGCAGTTTATGAATGCCGCCCTGAACGGCTGCGGACTGCACCTGAAACCTGCAAGCTTCGGTGGCAACCCCTACTACACCCATTGGATGGATACGGAGGAGAGTCAGCAACTTCTGAATTATCAGCAACACACCTTTAGTGATTACCAACGGGAAATGGCAGCTGCAATGAAAACCATAAGAACAGCCGTGCTGCCCTTCAGGCCGCTGGCCAACTGGCTGCTGAACCGCTGGGTGGCACAGCTCAGTAAAGCCTGAGCCTCAGGTACATCTGAACAACAACTGACAATAAAAACATTGGGCACGGGAAAGGCTCAAGGGGGAAGCTATGCCTTGCAATAAGGTAAAAATCCACAGCACATGTGCGCCGCTGACGATAATGGCATTGATGTTCTGCAGCCAGACACAGGCGGTGTTAACCGACAACCTCACCATCGGTAACGCCAAGGCCATTGCGCTGGGCCATGCGGTAACGGCCGATCCGCCGGGAATCGATGCCATTCATTTTAACCCCGCCGGACTGGCGGATTTACGGGGGCGCCAATCCCAGTACAAGCTGATTACCGGGGATTTTGGTATTACCCTGGAGTTCGGCGATTACATGGATGAACGCCGGCAGGTAATGGATGATGCCCGGGACACCGGCAATTTTCCGGAAAGTTTTTTTGCCGACGAAGCCCATCAGACCACCAGCGAAACCGAGGGTGCCACCCTGATGCTGCCCTTTGCCGGAATGACAGATTTACCGGTACTGTTGGGCGTAGTGGGCGGCGCCTCCTATTCGCCACCAGGCTCCCGCATGACTTTTGCCACCGGTGTTTATACGCCTCTGGCGGTGGGTTTTAACCGGGCTGACACTGATCCCGGCCGTTTTATCGGCTCCCGTCTGTCCCTGTTCCGGCTCACTTATTTTTCCCCCACCATCGCCTATCAGCTCACCGATACACTGTCCTTTGGTGCCGGTATCAATTTCAACTATTCCGGCGTGGGGCTGGATTTAAACTTTCGCGGCCCCCATGTGGGTTTTATTTCGCTTCGCGAGATTCAAAACGAATGGTGCGGCCAGGAGGAACCTCCCCCGGTGGATCTGTGTGGCGGTGAAATCGATCTGTACGATGAGCTGGGCGAACTGTCTGTAGCGGTGGAAGATCCACTGAGCCTGGGCATTAACGTGGGCGTACTCTGGAAACCCTATCCCTGGCTCAGCGTGGGCGCCGTGTACCAGTCAGAATCCAAAATGGAAATGAAGGGGGATTTTACCTGGACCAGCTCCGACGCCTGGGTGGATTTTCTGTCCCCCATTATTGCGGAGGATTTCTACGGTGGCGCCAATGATTTTCTTGGCCTGTTAGGCTGGTCATTACCGGAAGGCAAACCCAACCTGGATGGCAAGGCCAAGCTGGATATGACCTGGCCGGAACACTTTGCGTTTGGCATCAGTCTGCAGGTGTTTCCCAGCTTTAAAATCAACGCGGATTACAAATTTACCGCCTGGTCCGCCTGGCCGGCACTGCCCATCGAATTTTCCGTGCCCATTGATGTGCTTCGCCTCGCCGAAATTGTCCAGCCCGATGTGGCATCGCGGGATAAGGTGGTATTCCCCTTCGGGCTGGAAGACAGCTGGAATCTGGCTATCGGGATGGAATACCAGGTCAATGATCAGCTGTCGCTCAGGGCCGGCTATGAGCCACGGGATACTTCCGTGCCACCGGAAAGCGTCACCCCCCTGTTGCCGGTGGGAGACGGCACTTTTTATGGACTGGGTCTGGGTTACCGTATGGCCGGCGGCGGCTTACTGGATATCGGAATCGGTTACTTTGAGTCCGAAGTGGAAATGAAGGATGGCGCCAGCCGCCTGGGCAACAGCATTGACCCCAGTTTGCTGATATACAATCCGTATCCCGGCACGGACATCACCGCCAAGCTGAACCTGCTGTTACTGGAAGTGAGTTACCAGAAGCGCTTTTAAGCCAGCTTTTACCGATTCACGGCCAATTTCTGGTACTTATATTCCATTTTTGCATATTAATGGCGTTTACAATTCCAATACATAACCATCATGGTCTGAAAAATCACAGATCTGTAGACTCTGTTCCCGCAATTGGGTTATCCAACAAAGGAAATGAGTCTTATGGATCTTATGCGCAAAACCTCACTCGTGCTTTTTACTACCTCACTGCTGGCAGCCTGTGGCGGCCAGGATCAGACCTCCCCTCCGGTCTGGGAACAAATCGAGTTACCGGAAACGGTCACTGAACACACATCCGTCACCCATGGCGATATGACCACCGATGCCTTCGGGGATATTGTCACTCTGGGCACGGCAACATCGAACGCTGACCCGTCCACTCCGGCACTGGATCTGCTGCGCGAACTGTATCTGATGAAACAGGACAGCAACGGCAACCTGATCTGGAAAACCCTGATCAACTACCCGGCGGATAGCGGCACGCCTTACGAAGTGGAATCCGACAACAATGGCAATCTGTATGCTGCCGGCGAAGGTTTTATTCTGAAAACCGACCGCTACGGACAGGTGCAGTGGCAGGATACCTTCGAAGGCCTGGTGCTTTCCATTACGGTTACCGACGACCGGGTTTACGTGCCGGGCAAAATCACCCGGGTTTACGATCTCAATGGCAACCTGCAGCTGACCATTGATAACAACGATGATTACCCCTGGGAAATCCGCCTGGCGGACAACGGCGATATTATTCAGGCCACCTGGACCGCCATCACCCGCCACGACAGTTACGGCAACCTGATCTGGTCTGCTCCGGCTCCCGTCGATGTTACCACCGTGGCCCGCATTCAGCTGGACAGCGCAGAAAACGTGTATGTGTCCTACCTCAGCAATGCCGGCGATTCCGGTGCCAGCACGGCAGCTGCCCGGGTGATTCGGGTGAATAACAATGGCTCCGTGGCCTGGAACCGGTTTATTCCGGATCGTCGCCCGTCGTCCAACTATTTCAAATCCGGAAATGTTGCACTGCACCTGACCAGCAACGGCGAACTATTGAACGTGACTGCCGGCACCAAAGGGCGCCAGCTGACCCGCATCAACCCGGCTAACGGCAATGTTATCTGGGAAAAAGTGCACTCCGGCCACGGCCGTGCCGATGACAGCTATCTGGATAGCGCCGACAACCTGTACATTGCCGGCGGCTCTCATCCTTCCAAGTACGACGCGAGCGGCAACCTGGTAGGCACCGGTGACATGCGTTCCACCAACACCCGCAACTCCCTGACCATTGCCGGCAACCGTATGGTAGTGGGCGGCATTGTTTATGAAGACAGCCAGTTCAGGTTCTACACGGTGGCTTTCGATAAATAGCAGCCTTTAAAAAATCAAGGCGCTTTAGCTTTTACAGGCCGCAGCCCGGACCCGGGTCGCGGCCTTTTTTTGCCCCGAATAATGACTGGAATTGACCTGGCCATTTGACCGGAACCAGTGTCTGTGTTTGATTTAAAGGATGGTCAAACACAGGAATTTTTTATGAGCATCCCCAGCGAACAAGCCAACCCGCTCCACACTGCCGATACCCACGAAGTCTTTAACCAGCCCCACGCACTGGAAAACTACAATACCTTTCTGAGTGATATCGCCCTGCAGGAAGCCATCAAACGGGAAGGTGGTAACTGGGCCTGGCAACAGCTGGTGGATTTCGGCGAATTTACCGGCCGCGGCGACGTAATCAAACGGGGCACCGATGCCAACCGCTTTAAACCCACTTTTAAAACCCATGATCAGTACGGCCGCCGCGTGGACGAAGTGGAATTCCACCCCGCTTACCACCAGCTGATGGACACCGCCATCAGTCATGGTCTGCACTCCCTGCCCTGGACCCACGAAGGCAACGGAGGCCATGTAGCGCGGGCCGGTCTTTATTACCTGCAAACCCAGGTGGAAGCCGGCCACGGCTGCCCTGTTACCATGACCTTTGCCTCCATTCCCACGCTGCGCAAACAGCCGGATATTGCGGAAAAATGGGTGCCGCTGGTCACCAGTCGCCAGTACGATTCCCGTAACGTGCCCTTTTATGAAAAACCCGGCCTCACCATCGGCATGGCCATGACCGAAAAACAGGGCGGCTCCGACGTACGCGCCAACACCACCCAGGCGCGGCCGCTGGATCAGCCGGGTGGCGGCAAAGTCTACGAACTGGTGGGCCACAAATATTTTGTGTCTGCCCCCATGTGTGACGGTTTTCTGGTGCTGGCTTACGCCCCCGATGGCCTGTCCTGTTTTCTGGTGCCCCGCTGGCGGGAAGACGGCAGTAAAAACCCGCTGCAGCTGCAGCAACTGAAAGACAAGATGGGCAATGCGTCCAACGCCTCTTCCGAAACAGAATTACGCGGCGCCCACGGTTACCTGATTGGTGATGAAGGCCGTGGCGTGGCCAATATTCTGGAAATGGTGGCCATGACCCGGTTTGACTGCATGATCGGTTCCTCCGCTGGGATGCGCCAGGCGGTGGCGCAGATTACCCATCACTGCCATCACCGCGCTGCCTTTGGCAAAGCGCTGGATGAACAGCCCCTGATGCAGAACGTACTGGCGGATCTGATTATCGAAAACGAAGCGGCTCTGGCATTAACCATGCGCATTGCCCGGGCCCTGGACAGCGCCGGCGGCGCTGAAAAAAACGAACATGAACAACTGATATCCCGTATCGGCACAGCCGTGGGCAAATACTGGATTTGCAAACGCACCCCCAATCATGCCTATGAAGCCATGGAATGTATTGGCGGCAGCGCCGTGATGGAAACCAGCCTGATGCCCAGGCTGTATCGCGAAGCACCGGTGAATGCCATCTGGGAAGGCAGCGGTAATGTGCAGGCGCTGGATTTGTTGCGGGTACTGGCAAGAAACCCGGAAACCCTGGAAGCCCTCTTTATTGAAATGGAAAAAGTCCGGGGAATGGATAACCGCTTTGATCGCTATCTGGACCGGGTAAAAAATACTTTTGCTGACCAGGAAGATGTTGAATACCGTGCGCGGCAGATCACAGAGCAACTGGCAGTGAGTTTTCAGGCCAGCCTGCTGTTGCAGCAGGGCAATGCCAATCAAAGTAACAGCAATGTGGCCGAAGCCTTTTGCGGTGGGCGGCTGGGGGAAACGCCACACCAGATGTATGGCACCCTGCCCAAAGGCCTGAACTGCAAAGCCATTATCGACCGGGCCCGGCCGCAGGTTTAATCGGCGTCCTCTCTCTGTTCCTTTTGCAGGGTCAGCGCCCGGCCGATCAGGCGCCTGACCTTGCCCATACCCCGGGCAATGGCTTCTTCTATCTGCTCCATGGTAATCACCGTATCGCTGCGCCCGGCAGCCGGGTTTACCACAAGGGATACACAGGCATACTGCAAATCCAGTTCCCGGGCCAGTGCCGCTTCCGGCATGCCGGTCATGCCCACAATATCGCAGCCGTCCCGTTCCAGGCGGTCTACTTCCGCAGTGGTTTCCAGCCTGGGACCCTGGGTGACGCCATACACGCCCTGGGAATGCACGAGTATGCCTTCCAGTTCGCCGGCATCCATTAACAGTTCCCGTAATTCTTCCGTGTAGGGGTCAGTAAAATCGATATGGATCACTTTGCCTTTTTCGGAATAGGAGCTCTCTCTGCCCCAGGTGTAATCCACCAGCTGGTGGGGCACCACGATGGATTCCGCTCCATAGTTTTTGCGAATGCCGCCCACCGCGTTCACCGCAATAATGGCATCCACTCCGGATTCCTTTAACGCCCAGATGTTGGCCCGGTAGTTAATGGCGTGGGGCACAATGGTATGGCCTTTGCCATGCCGGGCCAGAAAAGCCACCTCAGTGCCATGGTATTCACCAAACTGCACCGGGGCCGAGCAATCACCGTAAGGTGTGCTCACTATTTTTTCGTCGTTGATGGTTAACCCTTCCAGGTCGGTTAAACCGGTGCCACCAATTATTGCCAGCATATGTGTCCTTATGGGTCTTTTTATGCGTTTGCTTTACGCATCTTTGACAGCGTAAATGCCGCTTGCGTTACGCAGATAGCCTTTGTAATCCATGCCGTAACCGAATATAAAACGGTCTTCCACTTCCAGTGCCGTGTAGTCCGCCTTGAAATCCGGATCGCTTTTGCGATCGTGCAGCTTTTCAATCAGTACGGCGGAACGCACTTCTTTGGCGCCCTGGGATTGGCAGGCCTGAATGATGGACTGCAAGGTCTGGCCTTCATCCAGAATGTCATCCACAATAAGAATAGTCCGGTTTTCCAGGGTTTCCTGGGGGGTTACTTTCCATTGCAGTTCGTTACCCGTTAAACCGAATCCATAACGGGTCACATGAATGTAATCCAGCTCCAGCGGAAAATTAAGCCGCATAATCAGTTTTGAAGTGAATACCAGCCCGCCGTTCATGACAGTGAGCACCAGCGGATTCTTGTCCTGCAGATCCGTTTCTATTTGCTGAACAAGGCCGTCGATAGCCCGCTCCACCTGCTGTTCCGACCACAGGCAGTCCGCCTCTTGCCAAACGCGATCCACTTCTTCTAATGATACGGTCATGGTTGATTCCTCAATTCTCTTTTTATCGCACTCACTGTTTTTGTGTTTCAGCTTTCTCGATCTGCGGTGCCGGAATGGCTGTTTCCGGATCGCCGGCATCGGTTTCGTTGAACAGATGCAGCGTACGGGTGGGAAACGCAAACTGTGCACCGTGCTGCTTAACGATCTCCGCAATTTTCAGCAGCACATCCTCTTTCACCTCGTGATACTTCACCCAGTTGGTGGTTTTGGTAAAGGTATAAATAAAGAAATCCAGAGAAGAAGCCCCATACTGATTGAAGTTCACCATCAAGGTCTGGGTCGTATCGAGCTCCTCATGGTTCATCAGCATCGCCCTTACGTCATTCAGGATTTTTGGCACCGTGTTGACATCATCATAGCGCACACCCATGGTTTCATAAATGCGGCGGTGAGACATACGGCTGGGGTTTTCCAGCGATATGCTGGTGAACATGGAATTGGGCACATACAGCGGGCGCTTGTCGAAGGTACGGATACAGGTCAGGCGCCAGCCGATATGTTCCACGGTACCTTCTATCTGGCGGTCCGGCGATCTTACCCAATCGCCCACAGAGAAAGGGCGATCCATATAAATCATAAGGCCGCCGAAAAAGTTGGCCAGCAGGTCCTTGGCGGCAAAGCCCACGGCAATACCACCAATACCACCAAACGCCAGCACACCGGATACGCTGTAACCCATGGACTGGGCCACCACCAGCAAGGCTGTAATAATGACCGAGGCCCGTAACAACTTGGAAATAGCGGTTACGGTGGTCGCATCCATGGGTTCCTTGGTATAACCGGGTGTTTTCAGGTTGTGTTCCGCCTCACTGATAAAGCGCACCGCAAACCAGGCAAAGAGTGCAATCACGCCCACCTTGAAAGCACCACGGATCATTTCCGTAGTGCCCGGCTCCAGTTCCAGCTCCATAATTTTAAGGACGATCCGGGCACCGATCAGCAGCACAAAAAACCGCAACGGCTTTTTCACCGATGCAATCAGTGAGTCGTCCCACAGGTTTTTGGTTTTGGCTGACTGAACCTGCAGGTGTTCCAGAAATTTCCCCAGAATATAATTCAGAAACAGCGAAGCAAAAATAACAACAAAGGATTTAACCACCCAATTGCCGTCGGCCTGTTGCGCCACCAACCAGTCAATCAGTTCTTCCATTGGTCCTCTCCGGATAAGATCAAAAACATATCATTAACAGACAGCAGCCTATTCAGCATTCGCGATATTTTGATGAAGCTGCTGCCATTTTTCTTCTTGTTGCAGTTGTTCCCAGGTCCACAAAGGTGTGGACTTTAACGCAGTAAAACGTTCACTGTTCACCGGTATAGCGGCCGTTTCCAGCCAGCGCAGCACTTCAAGAGCACCGTCACGGTGATTACACACCAGCACCATATCGCAGCCTGCAGCAAAGGCTGCTTCCGCCCGCTGCACAAAGCCGCCGGCCACCCGTGCGCCTTCCATTGTCAGGTCATCGCTGAAGATAACCCCGTCAAAGCCCAGATTGCCCCGCAACTGTTCCTGAATCCAGTAAGCCGAAAAGCCCGCTGGATCAGGATCCACACCGGAATAAATCACATGGGCCGGCATAATACCTGCCAGCTCTTTGGCCAGCGCACGGAACGGCACCAGATCCGCGGAGGTAATATCCTCCAGACTGCGATTGTCGACGGGAATATCCACGTGGGAGTCTGCTTCCACCCAGCCATGGCCGGGAAAGTGCTTGCCGGTAGCCGCCATGCCGGCCTGCTTCATGCCCTGAATATAGGCCTGTGCCAGCTGTGCTATTACCTGCGGATCACTGGCAAAGGCACGATCACCAATCACCGCGCTGTGGCCAAAATCCACATCCAGTACCGGCGCAAAAGAGATATCCACGCCAAGGCTGGTCATCTCCGCCGCCATCAGCCAGCCCCAATCGCGGGCATTGGCCATTGCCTGCTCCGGCGCTGTCTGAAACTGCACGCCCAGCTTGCGCAGGGGTGGCAACCGGGTAACGCCCTCACGGAACCGCTGCACCCTGCCCCCTTCCTGATCCACTGCAATAATCATATCGGGGCGAATTTCCCGGATACTGGCGATCAGTGCCTGCACCTGTTGCGGGGATTGGTAATTACGGGAAAAAAGTATGACGCCACCCACCACCGGGTTGGCCAGAATATCCTGCTCATCTGCCTGTAATTCAAGATCTGCAAGATCCAGCATCAGGGGGCCTGTGGCCATGAAGTTATCCTTAATGACTTGTCAGAGGTTTATCAGAAAGCCTGCTGTTGCAGGGTTACCGGCGTACCGGGAGGCACGCGGTCAAAGAGGTCGATTATGTCATTATTTCGCATGCGAACACAGCCATGGGATTTGGGTTCTCCCATGGGTTCGGTATCCGGGGTGCCATGGATATAGATAAAACGGCGCATGGAATCCACCGAGCCCAACCTGTTTACGCCGGGCTCGGTGCCACACAGCCAGAGAATGCGGGTAAGAATCCAGTCCCGTTCGGGGTGTTCCGCGGCCAGCGCCGGGCTGTAGATTTCGCCGGTAAAACGCCGGCCCACGAAAACCGAGTTGGCTTCACGCCCGGCGCCGATCTTGGCGCGGATATAGTGTTTTCCCAGCGGGGTTTTACCGGAGTTTTCCTGATTGCCGATGCCGTACATGGAGGTGGATACGGGCCAGGTTTTTAACCATTCCCCATCTGCAAACAAACCCAGAGTTTGCTGGTCGATGGAGATAATAATTTCCTTTGCTGATTCCTGCGCTGGCTGTTGCACTCAGACTCCCCTGAACTTGATGCTTGTTAACAGCCGCTATGCTATCACACCTTTTCTTCAGCGAAATTCAGCATGTCGTTGGACTTGTCCTGGTGTGACTTGATACCGGAAATCATGAATGGCAGTAACCGCCCCACCACCTGATTGATATCCGTATTCACACCGGTATCGGATTCCAGCATGGCAGCCAGCGCCTGCTGATTGGACAAGGTAAACACCGCTGCACCCAGAGCAAAGTGGGTGTTCCAGAAAAGATCGATGTCGCTCAGCTCCGGGCAGGCAGGCCGCAGCAAACTGACAAAGCGGCGAAACACGGCACCGTAACGCTCCCCCAGATAATTACGCAAATGGCCCTGGGACTGGGTATAAGCCAGCCCCAGCAAACGCATAAATCCGGTAATGCGCCGCGCTGAGTGACCATGCACCTTGTACACGGAACGGGTGAGCAACATGAGCAAATCGGAAATCGCCAGGGATTTGTCCTGCGCGTCGGCCTGGTTCAGCTCCTCGCTGACAGCGTCTGCCAGAGGGTCCAGATAACGCACGAAAATAGCCTGAATCAGGGCCTTTTTTGATCCGAAGTGATAGTTGACTGCCGCCAGGTTTACCCCGGCGGTGCTGGTGATGGTTCTGAGGGAGGTTTCAGCAAATCCCCGCTCTGCAAACAACGCCTCTGCGGCATCCAGGATTCGCTCCACCGTATCTTTTTGCGCCATCCGAAATTACCTTGTTATTATCATTACTGCTCTCAGGTTTACTGAGGGATGTGGCGCCACAACGGCAGCCATAAACATATGTTTCAAACATACGTTTATGGCGTAGGGGTGTCAAGATTGATCCGCTAGAAGTAATAAACCAGCTCCACCTGAATATAATCGTCCTTACTGAAGGCAGCGGTTTTATACTCTTCATTGAATTCGCCAAAATCCGGGGGCGTTTCCGAGCCGGTAATCACAAAGACATCGATAAATACTTTCAGGGATTCCGCCACCCGCTTGCTGGCCTCCAGCACGTATAGCTGTTCATCGGTTTCCGTATCCAGGTTGACGCCGAACACCACTTCAGAAGAGTCCATATCATTCAGGCTCAGGCGGCCACCCAGAAATACATCATGCTCGGCGGCCGAGGTGGCATCATCGCCCCGGTCATCGGCGCTGTATTCCGCAATCCAACCAAAGTCCATCACCGAATCAAAAATACCCACCTGGGTGTATTCAAACCCGGCCGTGCCGGCCGTGTATCTGTCGTCAAAGCCGGAGTTGGAAATAAACTCCCCTTTGAAAATCCAGGAGCCCCAGATGTACTGCAGCTCCAGCCCGGTCTGGTCAATGGTGGTGTAATAGGGAATCAGGCGCTCCGGGCCCATGGGGCCGAATTCCACCATTAAAAGCGGTGCCCGGCTGGTGCCGGAAAAGTGCGACAGCGCCCATTCCCAGTCACCATAGTAATGCTGCCAGCGGGCGGCAAACTCCGCTTTCATTTCCTCGTCGGGGTGAGCGTATTCGGCTTCATCCCAGGCAATGGGCAAGCTGGCGATCTGGAAACGGCCATTTTCACCGGGGAAAATCCGCTCCCGGTGTCCCGTCATCACAAACAGGTCCAGAATCCCCCAGTCGCGCACCAAAGACAGGTTCACCATGGGCTGACCCAGTTTTTCCTCACCATCGGGGTTCCGGGTCAGGTCTGTCTGGTTAATGATATCCACCCGGTGCTGGGATTCTGTTTTACCCCAGAACACCTTGCGGATACCCGTGCGCAATTCGTAATCCCGGGTCACATGCAGCCAGGCCAGATCCTGAATATCGGCGTGGCGACGCTCTTCATCCTCTGAATCCCAGATCACCCAGGGCACAAACTCAAAGGTGTCGGCACCATCATTCCAGCGCTTGTAATACTCCATCCGGTAACGCACCGCCCCGGTAACATCCCGGGACTGGGTGGGTGAATCCTCGGTAAAAAAGCGCCCCTGAACACCCAGCTCATGATCCAGGCCGGATTCCGCCCAGGATAACCCCGGCAGCCAGGCCGCCAGCAGGCCGGCCCCCAGCAACGGGAATAATTGTGATCGAACCTTGGGATTTCTGAGAGTGGTAGCGGTTGCCATGCAGACAGTCTCCGGGCAGTACAATGGTTGCAGATAGTACGTTTAGTCATATCGTGACGTTTCGTCACATTCTGGCACAGCTTGTTTCCCGCTGAAAACCGCCTGAATGAAACAGTCTTTTTCACTGCCTTTAGATTTTTCTCACGTTAGGGGTTACCTGCTTATAGCCCCGCACTATGAAAAAGCCACAACCGCCCGATCAGCTTCTGCTAACTCCCTGAATCTTAAGCCAGTCTTCAAAAGACCGCCAAACTGATTTCAGTTAAGCAAAAATTTCGGTGTTTGGAGCCAGCTTCTGCACTCAACTAGAATCAGGAAAGGAAGATTGCTGGAGGCGATGTATGCTCACCCGACACAAACCCGAAGTTGGCACCTGGTATGAAAACCTCGAAGACGGAGAACTTTTCGAGGTGGTTGCGGTGGATGAAGATTCCGGATTCGTGGCCACACAATATTTTGATGGCGCACTGGAAGAACTGGATCAGGAAACTTTTCTGAAACTTCCCTTGCGGGTGGCGGAACAACCTGAGGATTGGTCCGGCCCCTTTGAGCTGGATGAACCCCTGGACATGGAAATGGACACATCACCGTTTGAGCCCTGGCAAACCTTTGAAGAATACGACGACGATAATCTGAATATTTCCGACCTTTATTAGCGTGAGCAGGCCCCGCCCTTTACCCTGCCCAACCGATCTGCTGCCACTATAAATAAACGCAGTAATCAAACACCGTCTTTACACGGCAAGTTGCAATTCATGGTTTGCTGTATATAATCCCAGTGACTGTATATCTGAACAGCAAACGCTCTATGTACAGTACAACAGATCGCGATGTACAGCGTATCAGTGGACCCTTATCACTGGAACACCCAGATTAAAAGCCGAGCCCCACATGGAAAAACTGACGAAAAGACAACAAGAGATCCTGGACCTGATCAAAGCTCGCATAGAGGAAACCGGCATGCCACCCACCCGGATGGATATTGCCCATGAATTCGGTTTCCGTTCCCCCAATGCTGCCGAAGAACATCTCCGTGCTCTGGAACGTAAAGGTGCCATCGAAATTATGCCCGGTGCTTCCCGGGGCATTCGCGTGGTGGGTGCAGAAGAACCCGGCATTCCGATTATTGGTGAAGTGGCCGCCGGTTACCCGGTTCTGGCTGAAGAAAATATCAACGGTTACTGCGATGTGGAACCGGCATTTTTTAATCCGCGGGCAGATTACTTTCTGAAAGTTAAAGGCCTCAGCATGAAGGACGCCGGCATTCTGGAAGGCGACTTGCTGGCGGTTCATAAAACCACGGATGTGCGCAAGGGTCAGATCGTGGTAGCGCGTATCGGCAGCGAAGTAACCGTAAAGCGCTTTGATAAAAAGCGAAACAAAATCATATTGTTACCCGAAAACGATGAGTTTGAGCCCATCGAAGTGAGTAACAATACAGAAGATTTTGCGATTGAAGGGATTGGTGTAGGTGTTGTACGTGCGGGGTGTTAGTGAATAATGCGATCACCGGCTTCCTGGCCGGTTTCGTCCATTTCATACAGATCGTACATTTCTCCGACCACGCTCATTCCGGCGCCGATCATGGCTTTTCCTACGTCAATGATCTGATTATTAAGGAATACCTTGGTTTCTTCAGAGAACTCAATCGTAACTAACGGCCCGCCCTTTCCATCTGCTCTGCGCAGAATAACCTCACCGGTTTCCAGCTCTACAATTTCAAGGAAAGAAGATGACATTGAATAACTACCTCGGGCGTTTCGCGTTGGGGGAAATCCCTTTTATTTCCCCCTCAAATTGGTCGCACATACTACCATGCGGCGGATTCGCCTACAAACGCCGACCCGGTTATTCACCATTCTGACAAGGTGGTTCTGAAGTTTTCTATCTCTGTTTTCAATGCTTTATGCCATTCAAAAATTTTTTCCGGCGTTTCATATTCTTCGACTTTTCTTACCGCAATGGCATTGAATGATGCGGGAGATTCCACACGGGAATGCATTTCCGGATCCAGCGCAACCAGCCGCTGATAAGCAGCAAGCAGTTGATTTAACCAGCTGTCCGCCTGCTGTTCCAGATTCAGAAAGTGATTAAGCTCTTGAATTTGTTTACCTTCCTGCTGTGCCTGCTCTATCACCTGCAACAGCGTCATCGCATCACCCGGTATCAGATCATGTGTCTGGCACAACTCCCAGATAAATCCACGGTATGCCGACACCAGATGAAACACGGCTGATTCCATATTGGCCTGCACCAGGGCTTTCTGATTCATCACAGAATCGTCCTGAAGTGCTGCTTTAATAGCGTCCAGGTGAATGGCGGCAAAGTAGAGTTTCTGATTTGCTTTGCTTAATCGGTGCTTTCCCATACAGATCTCTCAATTGGTCAACAGAAGGCTATTTTAACGCGGGCGAGCGCTAAACGAAATTAAGTCGCAGCAAAGATGCCTAATAACCAAATGCTATAACTGCTGCGAAGTGGCTGATAGCGGTTAAGGCAAGGGAAATAGCCAATATACCCCGGCACCTGCTTTTGCAAAGAAAAAGGCCTGGCAATCGCCAGGCCTTAAGCAAGTAAAACTAACGCATTGTCTGATCAGCTTTTCTTTTTCGCAGTACTGGATTTGGCAGCGGCTTTCTTTTTGGCCGTGGTCTTTTTCCTGGCGGCTTTCTTCTTCGCCGCCTTTTTCTTGGCTTTAACCACCTGCTCCCATTTGCCGTTGTTGTAGTAGGCACTCCAGCCGGTAGCCTTGCCCTCAACTTCGCTCAGCACGTATTGCTCTTTGGTTTTACGGGCATAACGAATAATCGCCGGGTTTCCGTCAGGATCGGTTTCCGGCGCTTCCACCAGGTAAGCGAATTTGGGATCCAGTTTGTCTTTAACGGTTTTCAGCTCGGCTACCGTTGGCGCCCGGGTTTCCCGGTGTTTGGGAAACTGGCTGGCGGCCAGGAAAATACCGGAAGCACCGTCCCGCAACAGAAAGTAATCATCACTTTTTTCGCAGGGGAGATGTGGCATGGGTACCGGATCCGCCTTCGGTGGCGCAACTTCACCATTGCGCAGCAATTTGCGGGTGTTGCTGCACTCATCATTGGTACAGTCAAAGTACTTGCCGAAACGGCCGGTTTTTAACTGCATGTCCGAGCCGCACTTATCGCACTCCACAATGGGCCCGTCATAACCCTTGATCTTGAACTGGCCCTGCTCCACTTCATAACCGGAGCAGTCCGGGTTATTACCGCACACATGCAGTTTGCGGCCCTCGTCAATCAGATAGCTTTCCATGGCGGTGCCGCATTTTTTGCAGCGATGCATTTTACGCAGCTGATTGACTTCACCCTCTTCGTCATCAACGGCGATGGATTCTTCACCGGGAATCAGATTTATGGTTTTTTTGCAGCGCTCTTTGGGAGGCAGTGCGTAGCCGGAACACCCCAGGAAAACACCGGTGCTACCGGTACGGATGGTCATATTGCGGCCACAGTCCGGGCATTCGATACTGGTTTCTACCGGGGTATTACCCCGCATGCCGCCTTTGGCATCGGACTCCGCCGTTTCCAGCTGCTGTCTGAAATCTTCATAGAAGTTATCCAGCACTTCGCGCCAGGTCAGATCCCCTTCGGCGATCTCATCAAGGCGCTCTTCCATGTTGGCGGTAAAACCGTAGTCCATCAGATGCTTGAAGCTTTCATTCAGGCGATCAGTGACAATATCGCCCATTTTCTCGGCGAAAAAGCGGCGATTGTCCACTTTCACATAACCGCGGTCCTGAATGGTGGAAATGATAGAGGCATAAGTGGAAGGGCGGCCAATACCGCGCTTTTCCAGTTCCCGCACCAGGGACGCTTCCGTAAAGCGTGCTGGCGGCTTGGTAAAGTGCTGACTGGGGTCCAGTTTTTTCAGGTCCAGCTTTTCTCCCACCTGAACGTCCGGCAGCTCCACGTCTTCATCGGATTTTTTACCACCGGGCAGGTTAACTGCCAAATGCCCTTTGAATTGCAGAATACGGCCGCGGGTTTTCAACTCAAAATCACCGGCGCCGACAATCAGGCTGGTGCTGAGATATTCCGCCGGCGGCATCTGACAGGCCACAAAGCGACGCCAGATCAGGTCATAGATCTTGTAGGCGTCCTTATCCAGGCCGGTAATCTGATCAGAGGTTACCCGCACATCAGAAGGACGAATCGCTTCGTGAGCTTCCTGTGCGCCCTCCTTGCTGGTGTAAACCTGAGGTTTTTCCGGCAGGTAGCGGTCCCCGAATTTATCCACGATGTAATCACGACAGTGGGCCACTGCATCATTACTGAGGTTGGTGGAATCGGTACGCATGTAGGTAATATAACCGGCCTCATACAGGCGCTGTGCCAGCATCATGGTACGTTTGACGCTGAATCCCAGCCGCGTACTGGCGGCTTGCTGCAGGGTTGAAGTAATAAACGGCGGTGCCGGGCGGGACTTGGTGGGTTTGTCTTCCCGCTTTGCCACGACGTAATCGGCTTTCTCCAGCAGCCCCAGTGCCTTGTCGGTCTGCTCCTTGCTGGTGGGGCGGAACTCCTGCCCTTTTTCTTTGGTTACCTGCAGGCGCAGGGCGTCTTTTTTGGCGGTGGCCGTGTCGGCAAAAACTTCCCAGTATTCTTCCGGATTAAAGGCGCGGATTTCCCGCTCCCGCTCCACAATCAGTTTTACCGCTACCGACTGTACCCGGCCGGCAGACAGGCCCCGGGCAATCTTGGCCCAGAGCAGCGGCGACACCATGTAACCCACCACCCGGTCCAGAAAGCGGCGTGCCTGCTGGGCGTTTACCCGGTTCTGGTTCAGCCGGCCAGGCTCGGAGAAAGCCTCTTTAATGGCCGATTTGGTAATCTCGTTGAATACCACCCGTTTGAAGCGATCATCATCGCCACCAATCACCTCACGCAAATGCCAGGCAATGGCTTCCCCTTCGCGGTCCAAGTCCGTTGCCAGGTAGATTTCGTCGGCATCCTTGGCCAGACGCTTGAGTTCGGCAACCACTTTTTCCTTGTCCGGGAGGACTTCGTACTGGGGATTCCAGCCGTTTTCCGGGTCAATGCCCATGCGGGCAATAAGGGATTTGCGGGCTTTTTCCTTTTTATAAGCGGCTTTTTCTTCCGGGGCCATTTTGCGGGTAATCGCCGCCTGTTTGGCCCGCTCTTTGGGATCCGTTTTTTTGGCGCCACCACTGGTGGGAAGGTCACGCACATGACCCACACTGGATTTAACCACGTAATCCTTTCCAAGGTACTTATTGATGGTTTTTGCTTTAGCTGGTGACTCCACTATTACCAGTGATTTTCCCATATATATGCTCTACTCAGGCGCTATCTATCCGCTCTCATTGGGCCGCTGACGGCAGTTTCGTTCTCGAAAGGGCGAAATTTATAAGAGATAACAAGGCCCTGGGTCAAGCCATCTCCTGACGGGTTGCGTCTTATTTCACCCTTTCCGGGGGCTCTGTGGCCCGTATTTTTGCCTGTCCGGACAGGCCCGGTATCAGTTTGCTTTCTAGGATACTTTTTTCGATTCCGCCAAATTTTTTTTCAGGTTTCTGCACCAGGCAAGCACAGCCATGACCAGAAAGCATATAGTTTTTTCCATTTATATCAAACAGATAGACAGGAATAACAAGACAAAATTCAAATCTTTATAACAAACCCCGGTGAATAAAGGGACTTTTACCGCCGCCGGTAACCACACCATTTACTAAGCGGGTTTGCCAATCTCTGAAGCATGGGTCTATATTTTTTTGTAATGCTTTTCATTTTCCGGGTGCAAAGCGCCCGTTTTTGAAGTTTCCGAGGGGTCCCATGGTTATTCGCGTCTTCAAGCAGTCACTTTTCTGGATGGCTTTTGTCTGTGCCTCCGTCAGCGCCACCCTGAGCCATGCCAACGAGGCAAAAACGGACCTGCGAACCCTGCACCAGCTGCAGCTGGATCTGCTGGAAGTGGCCAGCCAGTTCCATCGCTATCAGGGCAGCGAGGGTAATAAAAAATATTATCTGTCCATCAACAGCAAACTGGATGGCGTAAAAAAGGCCCTGACAGATACGGAAAACGCCCTGGATAAATACGGGCTCAGTCAGGAGGCCCAGACCCTCAGGGACAGCAGCAAGCAGTATCTGCAAAACCTGAACACTGCCCTCGCTTCCATCAAAAATGGCGGCTTTGCGGCTTTTTCGGTGATTGATGCCTACCTCAATGCCCACGATGCCATTCAGACCACCCTGGAGGAATCCTACCAGGCCATCAACAGTGCCAGCGGCTATTCGGTGCCCGCCAGGGTGGCGGATCTGCGCGAGCTGACACTGCTGATGCAACGCATGTACACCAAGTACATTGAAGTGAGTTCGTCCCAGTTCGGCTATACACCCCGTTCCGGCCAGGAAAATGCAGAAACCATTGATGAGCTGGCGGCACGTTTTTCCCGGGATCTGGAATCCCTGAAAACCGCCGTGCCGGTAAACTCGCCCTATGCTCCCCGCATCAACGATGTACAGACCACCTGGCTATTTCTGGAAAAGTCCTTTGTGAACTACAACGAAAAATCTGTGCCCTTTCTGATTACCAAATTCGGTAATCAGATCATCGAGCAGCTGTCCGCCATTGCCGAGGAAATGGAAGCCGAAGGGCAAGCCTGATTATCAGCTACCGGCGACAGGTTTGAAAAACAGCTGGCGGATTTTTGCCGTCAGCGCCTTCAGTTCATCCTGCGTGGTTTTTTCAGTCCATACCACCGCCACACTGCGCGGACCGATTTCCAGTGCCAGAAAACGCACATCCTGTTGCTCCCGCCAGGGCGCCAGCATAGCGGTCACCTCTTCCGGCTCTGCAGTCGTCACGTTGCGGGGCTCCCACACCAGCCCCTGTTCACGGTCTTTTCGCTGCACCCAGGTTTCCCGGACATCAGGGCCGGTTTCCTGTTCCCTGGCGGTCCACTGATAGCGCACCCAGGAATGATCATCCAGATGGGGGTTCCGCGCCAGGGTGGCGCTGTACACCGGATCCTTGCGCACAGACACCGGCTGAATTCTGGCGCCGTCCATAAAGGCTGCCTGGCGCATGGCGGCCAGTTCCCGTTCCCGCTTGCCGGGGCGCAGCCAGAGCACTGGCCCTATCACCAGAAACATTGCCAGAATAATAATTACATATGCCATAAAATTTCCTGAATTATTGACCGATCTCAACAGCAGACCCAAGGTCCTGCTATTTACGCTTGCAAATTGTCAGTGGCGCATTATTGTATAGTTTTTCATACTGTTGCCAATTTGTTTCCTGTTTAAGGATGAGAGAGACGCCCCATGGCTCAATACCAACACATTTTGCTCGCCACCGATTTCAGTGAAGAATCCGACGCCGTTGTAAAACGCGCCCAGGCCCTGCGGGAAAACAATCAGTGCAAGCTCAGCATCATTCATGTATTGGAGCCCATCTCCATTGCTTATGGCGGCGAGTTCCCCGTTGACCTGGGCGACCTGCACAAGGAACTGGAAAAACAGGCGTCAGAAAAACTCAACAAGCTGAGTGAATCACTGGGCGTAGCCGCCGAGCATTGCTATCTGGAAGTGGGCATCACGGAAAAAGAAATTATTCGTGTGGCGGAAGAACGTGATGTGGATCTGATTGTGCTGGGCAGCCACGGCCGGCACGGACTGTCGTTACTGCTGGGTTCCACTGCCAATGCCGTGCTGCACCATGCCAAATGCGATGTACTGGCGGTGCGGGTTTTTAATTAAAAAAAGTTGCCCTGCTTTACGTCGGTGCGTGGCGGGGATATTTCCTCATCCTGAACCAGGGGTTTGATTTTTTGCAGCTGTGATTCCAGCGAGTAAGACACACTGGATGACAGATTGAAAAAGCTCAGCAGTGCCTTGAGGTTGGAATCATTCTCACAGGCATCATGAACCCGCTGCCAGAACGCCTGGTTCAGGATCTGCAATTCCTGATTCAGATGAATCAGCCCCTGCAACTCCCAATCCGGATGTTTGCCTTCCCGGTACTGGTAATACTGGTTCATCAGGTACATGGCCGTGGAGCGCATGATAAATTCTTCCTGAGTGGCAAAAGGCAGATGATAACGGGCATTGGGTTTGAGGTGGGATAAAATCGGGCAGGCACTGGTTGCCATGATCAGGCCCATCAGTGAACGCACCCCTTCTTCCAGCGTGGCTTCCTTCACGTATTCACGATCAGGCGTTACTACCCGGATACGGGCTTCTTTGATAGCGGGCATCCGCTGAAAATCAGACACCACATCACACAAATCCACAGCGGCCGGGCAATGGCTGCAATCACGGGTGGTCAGCGGGCAGTTGCTGCACTGGTGATGGCTCAGGCGTGTCCACTCCGGCAAATGTTCGCGGTCTTCTGAAAAATCAAAATCACGATCAATTTTTACCTGATAATGGAGCTGTATGTCATCAATTTCAAAGAAGTAGTCAACTGCCATGGGTGCCGCCTTTGGATGCCGCGCATTCTGTCACTCTATTGCAATCAATATAGCAGTTTTAGGTTGGAGTTTTTACACACAGCACAAATTCTTTACAGTAATAACAGGATTCGTGGACTGCATATCACTCAGATACACAAGGATAAAAGTTTATTTAGACGGCCCCTGAAACTGTTCTATCCTTACTGGTGGTGGGCTGTTAATTGATTTTAACCAGTTGCTATTAAAAACCGGTTCTATATTACCAAAACCTATATTCTGCAGGAGCAGAGCTGTGCCGACACTATCCAATCCAGGATCATCATCCGCCAATCCGGATCTTAACTGGAGCCAGGTGCGCGAAACTATTTCCATGCTTTGCCTGGCCATGGCACAAATCGAAACATCGCTGAATGACAGTTCCAAATCTGTGGATGTGCTTACCGAGACATTTACGGATATTGCCAGCGATGCGCAATCCATTGTGAAAACCCTGCAACAGGCAGACAACAGTGAAGAGCTGTTTGCCAGCAAAGAAGACATGCTGGAAAAAGCCGGATCAGTGCTGTCTAGAATGAATCAGGCAGTAGTGGCTTTTCAGTTTTATGATCGGCTGAGCCAGAAACTGGGCCATGTGAACACCAGTCTGAATCATCTGGGTGATGTGATCAGTGATTCCTCACGGCTGTTCAATCCGTCGGAGTGGAACAAGATCCAGACGGAAATCCGCACCAATTACACCATGGAATGCGAACGCCTGATGTTTGATCTTATTATGAAAGGCGCCACCATCAGGGAAGCACTGGAATTATACCGTCATGAATTTGATCTGCTGGATGTGGTCAATGATGACAGCGAAGACGATATCGAACTGTTCTGACAGATTTTCCGCTATTCAATCACTGCAACGGTATCACCTACCCTGAGTTTGCCTCGCTGACGGGGAATCAGATTCTGCCCGAAATACACCTCGCCATCTTTTGAACGGTGCTTCCGCAGGGCCTTGAAAACTTCCGGCTCTTTGGCAGCAGTCTGGCGGTTAATGGTGGGGATGGCACAACGGGAACAAGGCTTTGCCACGTCAAACTCAAGCTCGCCGATACGAATCACTTTCCAGTTGTCTTCCTGCCAGGGCATACCCCCTTTTACGACCAGATTGGGGCGGAATCTCAGCATTTCGATGGGCTGACTCAGGTGACGGTTAAAATCCTGCAATGAGGCCTCGCTGGTCAACAGCATGGGAAAGCCATCCGCAAAACCCACCGTTTCCTGATTTTTGGCATAGCCGGGGTCTACCAAACGCCGGGTAGATTCCGGCATATAAACCAGACGGCATTCCCGGCCCAGCTGTTCCGACAACCAGGCACTGACAGCCTCCTCCGCCGGCACGGCAGTTACGGTGTCCCGCCACACGGTAACCTCACAGGGGGCCGCATCGGCCGGCTCCTGCGCCGTAAAACTCATCTGCTGCTCACCGGCCTGCAGCTGCCAGCCGCTATCCGTACGCCTTACCCGGATATGCACCATCTGCGGCAACTGGCGCTGAGTCAGAAACCGCCCGTTCGCATCCACCAGCATCCAGCGGCGGTCATGCTGAATGCCAAACCGGTCCACGTCAGCCTGATTCAGAAGAATTTCCCCCAGAGATTTCACGGGGTAACAGTAAATGGCGGAAAGGCTCAGGCCCACAATTTATCTCCTTGTCGTGGTCAAATTCCGGCAACCTTATCTATACTTGTTAGGAAGGAGGTCACCTATGGCATCAAACCTGTTGAAATCGCTCACATTTATCGGCTCAACCTGTTTTATATTAACAGGCTGTAATGACGGCCCCTACGCCGATTACAGCGACACTGAACTGCAGGACGCTCACCATAAATGTGAGACTGCCGACTCCATGTCGCCGGGCGCCGCTATTACCTGCGACAATATACGCCGTGAATGCAAGCGGCGGGCGGACGAGAAAGGCAGGACTATCTGCTTCTGACCTCCTCCGGGGTGATCTGCTTTTTACAGCCACCCCCTTTCAGAGAGTCCCCTTTCAGAGCGTCACTACCGTACCTTCGGAAGGAATATCGGCATCCAGACCATGGGTATCTTTAAGCTGACCGCGCAATTCCTTCAGCGCATCTTCTTCACCGTGCACCAGATAGAATTTGGGATGATTGGTAAACTGCCCCGCCCAGTCCAGTAACTGACTCTGGCCTGCATGAGCCGAGAAACCACCCAGAGTATGTACCTGGGCTTTTACCGCAAAAATATTACCAAACATTTTCACATGGGTTGCGCCATCCACAATCAGGCGCCCCAGAGTACCCACTGCCTGAAAGCCGGGAAACACCACATGGCATTCCGAGCGCCAGATATTGTATTTCAGGTGATGCTTTACCCTGCCCCCGTTGCACATGCCGCTGCCGGCAATAATGATGGCGCCGCCCTTGATGCGGTTAATACTCATGGACTCTTCAGTGGTGGGTGTCAGTGTCAGGCTGGGCAGAAAGCTTTTAAAGGTATCCCCGCGGTGAGGATCCAGCTTGACGATATCCTTGCGATCCAGCAGCTCAATGTAATCATCATAAAGGCGGGTTACCTCAATCCCCATGGGACTGTCGAGAAAAATCTTCTGCTGCTTTAAACGCCCCTGGCGGTACAGCAGGGCCAGGTAGTAAATCATTTCCTGGGTACGGCCCACGGCAAATGCCGGTATCACCACGTTGCCCTTGTCCTCGTAGGCCTGCTGCAGAATCTCATCCAGTTCCTGCAGGGTGTTTTCTGCACTGCGGTGATTGCGATCCCCGTAGGTGCCTTCCATCAGCACACAATCAGCCTGCCTGAACACTTTGGGATCATGCATGAGTACCGCATCGGGGTTGCCCAGATCGCCGGAAAATACCAGCTTTTTACGCTGCCCCTTGTCATCAAATTCCAGCGCCACTATGGCAGAGCCGATAATATGCCCCGCGTCGTTAAAGGTAAGCTCAACGCCGCCACAAATAGTGGTTGTTGTGGCATAGGGCACCCCCTGGGCATGCTCCAGCACCTTCAGCACGTCATTAAGATCATAGATAGGTTCAATGGCTTTTTTACCGGCACGCTGGCGGCGCTTGTTTTCCCACTCCACATCGCGCATGTGCAGGTTGGCCGAATCCTCCAGCATGATGGCCAGCAGATTCACTGTCGCTTCGGTGCAGTACAGCGGACCTCTGTAGCCATCCTTGAACAGCTTGGGCAGCAGTCCGGAATGATCCAGGTGGCCATGGGAAAGCACAACGGCATCAATACTTTTTACATCAAAAGGAAAGGGATCACGATTACGCTGCTCCGATTTTCTGCCGCCCTGATGCATACCGCAATCCAGCAGAATGCGACAGCCATCAATCTCCAGCAGGTGACAAGAGCCTGTGACTTCCTGAGCCGCACCATAAAACCTGATCGTTGCCATAAGTTGCCTCACATAATGTTTAATGGATTCAATGCTATAGGAAACCGGTACCCGGAGAAACCGGATAATCCCCAAAATCCCTTGATTCAGCGCATGACTTTATTCACTTTATGCTCCGCAATAAAAATTCGCCTCTTCCTTGCCCTCTCAGAGAATACTGTATATATTTACAGTATATTTCAGCAACCCAGAACCAACCCAAACTGCCGACGACGAAACCATGAATTCTAACGCAAACCATCAGGCTCCACAGGGGCTGAATCAGCTGCTTGAAGACCCGCATATCTGGCGGGCCAGCGATGCTTTGCGTAGTCAGGACTGCGCCCGGCAAACCCAACAGGCCATTGCCACCGGCTTTACCCGGCTGAATCGGGAATTGCCTGATGGCGGCTGGCCGTCACGGGGCCTGATGGAATTACTCTGTCCGCGCTGGGGCGCCGGCGAAATACCGCTTCTCTCCCCCGCTATGGCCCCACTCAGTCAACAGGGACGTTGGCTGGTGTGGGTTTCTCCTCCCTGGCAGCCCTATGCGCCGGGTCTGCTACATGCGGGTATCAATACCGAACAGATACTGGTAATACGCCCCTCATCAGACCGGGACGCCCTGTGGGCCATGGAGGAATGCCTGCAGTCCGGCCAGTGCAGCGCCGTGATTGGCTGGCCCCGGAAAATATTGCCACAACAGCTGAAACGCCTGCACATTGCCGCCCAGAAAGGCGACAGCCTGTGCGTGATGATGCGGGATGAAGCCTGTGCCCAGCAGCCCTCTCCGGCCCCCTTGCGCATTCAGCTGGGCGCATTGCAAACAGAACTGTCGTTACGGATTATCAAACGCCGCGGCCGCTGGGCCAGCGACTGGCTGCGGCTGCCTCTACCGGCGTGCTTGTCTTTGCTGCAGCCGACGGGTGCCATCACAGGCGCCCTGTCAGGTGGCCATTCTGACCGCGTGCCGGCAAACAACACCGATCAGGATAATCACCGGCAGACATTACGCCGGATATCAGCCGGTAATACGGTCACGTCTTCTCCCACCCTTTCATTACCGCACTAAGTTATTCCGATGCTTTGGGCCTGTATTCACTTACCCGAGTTGCCCCTGGAGGTTTTGCAAACCGGTTCAGAACAGGGCCCGCTGGTGATTGAAGAAATGCAAAGCAACCGCCGCTATGTGGCCTATGCCAATGCCTGGGCCAGAGCCCGGGGCATTCAGACCGGCTGCAGCATTCCCACCGCCCACAGCCTGGCGCAGGGGCTGGTGGTAAAAAGCCGGGATCCGCTCAAGGAACAACAGGCACTGGAGCATATTGCCACGCTGGCCTATGGGTTTTCTCCCAGCCTTTACCTGCAACCTCCCAATCAGGTGCTGCTGGAAATGGAAAGCTGCCTGAAGCTGTTCCAGGGCCATAAAACCTTTAACGAAAGACTTTGCCGGCAATTGGAGCAAACGGCTTTTCAGGCCTGTGTCAGTTATTACCCCCATCCTGCCGGCGCCATGCTGCTGGCAAACACCCATGCACTGCCGGCCTTCAGCGGGCACTGTTATCAGAGCCAGGATTTACACCAGTGCCCGCTGACTTTTTTAAACACAACGAACGACGTGATCATGCGTCTGGAAAGCATGGGGTTTACCACGCTGGGAGAACTGCTGAACCTGCCCATGGATGCGCTGGGCAAACGTTTTGACAAAGACTTTATTCATTACCTGAAATGCCTGCGGGGGGATGCAACCCTGCCACTGAAACCTTTTTCCCTGCCGCCCCGTTTTGATCAGCGCCTGGATTTTGTGGAGGAACTGACACATGCCGAAGCCCTGCTGTTTCCTATCAAACGGCTGCTGCATTATCTGCAGCACTATTTAATTGCCCGACAACTTTGTGTCAGAGCCTTGGTGGTTACCCTGGGGGAACGCTTCCAGCAACAGCAGTCTCTGGTGATTCAGTTATCCCAGCCCCATTACGAAGCCGGTCATTTACTGGGTTTGATACAACACCAGTTTAACAAGCTCACCCTGAACCAGCCGGTGATTGGTGTGCGCTTGCAGGCGGAATGGTTTACCCCGCTGGAAGCGGAAAATGCAGACCTGTTTTCCCACCACAGTGCCCGCAAAAAAGACCGCTATCAACTGATTGATACCCTGCGAGCCAGACTGGGCCGGGGCAGTGTTCACGGATTATCGGTGGCGGAGGATCACCGCCCGGAAAATGCCTGGCAAATGGCCATACCCGGCAAGGGTAAAACCGTGGAATACCCGGCAGACAAACGCCCTTTATGGCTGCTGCAACAACCCCAGCCACTACCCGTTAAAAAAGATCTGCCCTGTTACCAGCAGGCCCCGCTGCAACTGGCCAAGGGCCCGGAACGAATAGAAACCGGCTGGTGGGATCATCAGCCGGTGCAGCGGGATTATTTTATTGCCCTGCACCCCAACGGTTCCCTGTTATGGATTTTTCGTGACTTTCTCCATCAGGGGCGCTGGTTCCTTCACGGTATTTTCAGCTGAAGGAATGCCGTTATGAGTTATGCAGAACTTCACTGCTATTCCAACTTCAGCTTTTTAAAAGGCGCTTCCCACCCGGAAGAGCTGGTAACCGAAGCCGCCCGCCTGAATTATCAGGCCATTGCCATTACCGATGAATGCTCCCTTGCCGGTGTGGTCCGGGCCCATGTGGCCTGCCGGGAACAGGGACTGAAACTTGTCGTTGGCAGTGAGTTTATCACCGAAGAAGGCATCCGGTTTACCGCCTACGCCACCAACCGTTTTGCCTATGGCCAGTTATCCGCACTGATCAGCCGGGCCCGGCAACGCAGCCCCAAGGGAGAATATTCATTACAGGTAAAGGATCTGGAAAACAGCCTGACAGACTGCCTGATTATCTGGTTCCCGGATGAACACCAGTGCCACACTGTTCAGAGCATCTGCAAAGAGTTTCTCGATAGGGTTCAGGGCCGCTGCTGGATTGGTGTGGAGTATCACCTGAATCAGCGGGAAAACGAATTAATGCAACGGCGGGAAAGCCTGGCCCAGGCACTGCAACTGCCCACGGTGGCCTGTGGCAATGTGCATATGCACTGCAAATCCCGCAAACCATTGCAGGATGCTCTCACCGCCACCCGGCTGAATACCAGCATCGACAGCAGCGGTTTTCACCTGCACGCCAACAGTGAACGCTACCTGCGGCCAGTCTCCCTGTTAAAAAATCTTTACCACCCGGTGCAACTGGACGCCACACTGCAAATCGCCTCACAGTGCCATTTCGAGTTGGGTGAATTACGTTATGAATACCCCAAAGAGCTGGTGCCTCCCCATTTAACCGCCACCGCCTACTTACGCCAGCTGGTGGAAGATGGCGCCCGGCAACGCTGGCCCGAAGGTGTCAGCGATCACCTTCGGGAACTGATCGAAAAAGAACTGGGGCTGATTCAGGAACTGCAGTATGAATACTATTTTTTAACGGTTTACGACATTGTGCAGTTTGCCCGCAGTGAAAATATTCTTTGTCAGGGGCGGGGGTCAGCTGCCAATTCGGTGGTGTGTTTTTGCCTGTTTATTACCGAGGTGGACCCGGCCAAAAGCCACCTGCTGTTCGAGCGTTTTATTTCCAGAGAACGCAACGAACCACCGGATATTGATGTGGATTTTGAACACGAACGCCGCGAGGAAGTGATTCAGTTTATCTACCGCAAATACGGCCGGCAGCGGGCTGCACTGGCTGCCACCGTAGTTACCTATCGCATAAAAAGCGCGGTCAGGGATATGGGTAAAGCCCTGGGCTTTGACCTTTCCCTGATTGACCAGCTCAGCCAGTCCATTGCCTGGTGGGACAAGAAAGACCAGTTTCCGGAACGCCTGCGGGAACTGGGTATTGATGTTAATAACCCCTCCATTCAGCAGCTGATCATACTGGTCAATCAATTGCTGGGATTTCCCCGCCATCTGTCGCAGCATGTAGGGGGCTTTATTATTTCCAGCGGCCCGCTGGATCAGATGGTGCCAATCGAAAACGCCGCCATGGAAGACCGCACCATCGTGCAATGGGACAAGGATGATATCGATGCCCTGGGCCTGCTGAAGATTGATGTGCTGGCGCTGGGTATGCTGTCTGCCATTCGCAAAAGCTTTGCCCTGCTGGAAACGGTGCGCGGTAAACAGTGGACCATGGCCACCCTGCCCCAGGAAGACCCCGCCACCTATAAAATGCTGCAACGGGGCGACAGTGTGGGCGTGTTCCAGGTGGAGTCCCGGGCACAAATGGCCATGCTGCCACGGCTTAAACCCGAGTGTTTTTATGATCTGGTGATTGAAGTGGCCATTGTCCGCCCCGGCCCCATTCAGGGCAACATGGTGCACCCTTATCTGAAACGGCGTCACGGTAATGAGCCAGTGGAATATGCCAGCAAAGAAGTGGAACAGGTGCTGGAACGCACTCTCGGTGTGCCCATTTTTCAGGAACAGGTGATTCAGCTGGCCATGGTAGCCGCCGGTTTCAGTGCCGGCGAGGCAGACCAGTTACGCCGGGCCATGGCCACCTGGAAAAAGAAAGGTGTACTAAAACAATACCAGACCAAGCTGGCCAAAGGCCTGCTGGAGCGCGGCTATACTCTGGAATTTGCCAACCGGGTGATTGAGCAGATCAACGGCTTTGGCGAATACGGCTTTCCCGAATCCCACGCCGCCAGCTTTGCCCTGCTGGTGTATGTGTCCTCCTGGCTGAAATGCCACGAACCGGCCGCCTTCTGTTGCGGCCTGCTGAACAGCCAGCCCATGGGATTTTATTCCCCCTCGCAGCTGATTCAGGATATCCGCCGCCATGGCATTGAAGTACGCCCGGTGGATATCATGCACAGCGACTGGGACCACACCCTGGAAGCCGACTTTCCCCTGCCCTGTGAAGATTCCCACAAGCAACCGGCCATTCGCCTTGGCATGCGCCTGGTAAAAGGTTTATCCCGACAGGGAGCCCAACGCCTGGCAGCCGCACGCCGGCAACAACCGTTCCGCTCATTGGGGGAGCTGAAATACCGGGCTCACCTGAATCAGAAAGACCTGGATGCCCTTGCCCATGCCGATGCCCTGACAGCTATCAGCGGCAACCGCCATCAAGCCCGCTGGCAGGTGCAGGGCATTCAGCCGGAATCCCCCCTGATCCAGAACCAGCAGCAAAAGGAAACGCCGGTAACCCTGCCGGAACCCGGCGACTACCGCACCCTGATCGAAGACTACCGCAGCACCGGCCTGACACTGAACCCACACCCCATGGCCTTGCTAAGATCCCATCAGGCCCTGCGAGGCTACAAACGCCATGTCGACCTGAAAGATCTGGGCCATAAGCGCTTTGTCCGCATCGCCGGTATCGTAACCGGCAGACAGCGACCCGGCTCAGCCGCCGGCGTCATGTTTCTTACCCTTGAAGATGAAACCGGCAACAGCAACATTGTGGTATGGAAGGATCTGGTGGACCGCCACCGGGCCGTGCTGCTGCAGTCCCGCCTGCTGAAAGTGAAAGGCGTTATTGAACGGGAGGAAAGTGTCATACATGTGGTGGCCGGCGATGTGGAAGACGCCAGCCACCTGCTGGGGGAAATGGAAACCCGGTCACGGGATTTTCATTAGTATTCTGCCTGCTCTATCTGGGCGAGTCATTTGTAGACTTCAACGCCCGCTCCACAAAGGCTTTACTCGCATCATCAGCAGGAGCCCCGTAAATATTCTGCTGATGGGCATAACGGACATCTTTATAAGCATGCTTTGCCCTTTCCTGCTCCAGTTTGGTCAGGCTTTCCCACTCTTCTTTGGAATAGCCATAATAAAAGGTAGAGCAGCCGGACAGCAGCAAGGCCAACCCTAATAATATTATTCCCTGTATCTGTTCGATCACTGTAAAAACTCCCTTTCCATTATCGTCGTTGGTTCCATTGAAACAACCAGGGTGCCAAGGCAAAAAAAATTAAAGACACGGCGTAAGCGGTTCCGGAAACCACATCCCTGGATTCAATATACTCAGCCAGGGTCAGGCCACGCAAGCCCAGCACCAGCGTAAATTCCACCAGCAAGAGAAAAGCCAAAGCCAACAGCCCCACCACAAGCACTGCTGGCGCAGACATAGGCTGACCGGAGGCTCTGACAATATAACGGGCAGAAAAATAAATCACCGCCAGCATCAGGGGCATTTCCAGCAATTCAGCGTACCGTTCCGGCATCATGGGTATCAATACCAGAACACGAACAACGCCCAGAACAAAGCCTGCACTAAATATCAGGGCGAAATACAGCAACGCTTTTTTGAAAAGGACGGATGCACTCATAGGCGGGAAGCCCCGGCTAGCCTTTAAAGCCCCGCTTCCGGTATTGCAGCGGTTTATCCATCAGATTTTTGCTGGCAGCAGCAATCTGATTCCAGCGTCCCAGGAGTTTTTTCTGCAGGCGGGTTTCAATATTCAGTGCAGTTTTCTCGTCAGCAGTCCAGGTGCTGTTAAAGAGTTTTTTGGCAGCTGATACCGCATCCGGGGAGCGGCCGGAAATATCCTGGGCCAATGCCAGGGCGTGTGGCATGGGATCATCAGACAGATGGGACACCAGCCCCATGGATTTTGCTTCTTCGCCGGAAAACAGGCGACCGGTCATGGTCAGCTCTTTGGCCAGATCTATGGGTATCAGCTCCCGCAGGGTAACACTGCCGGTCATATCCGGAATCAGGCCCCATTTGATCTCCAGTACAGATAACTCCGTGTCCGGTTTGGCGATGCGGAAATCCGCCGCCAGCGCGATCTGTAAACCTCCCCCGTAACACTTGCCATGGAGAATGGCGATGACCGGCACCGGCAGCTCCCGCCAGCACCAGGCGGCTTCCTGCACCAGATTGGTGTAGCGGGTACCGGGTTTGATCAGCAGCTTGCCAATCAGCAACGGGTTCCGCTTGATGTCGCCGATATCCAGCCCGGCACTGAACACCTTGCCTTCCCCGGACAGAATCACCGCCCGGATGGTGCGGTCCTTGCGGATCTTTTTGGCGGTGCGCACCAGCGCCTCAAACATGGCGATATCCAGGGCGTTGTACTTTTCCGGGCGATTCAGCTTAACAAAAGCAATACCCGCTTCCACGGTAAGGGTCACTCGATCTGACATAGGTCACTTCCATCGGATAAACAATGGAGCAGATTCTAACAATAATGCCGCCGGCTTGAACCGTAAAAACCGGCTGAGGTCAGGGGGAAAATTGCCGATTCAGGTGTGCCGTACCCACCAGATGCTGAAAAGCTACCCCAGTAGCAGGGAACGGTAAGGGGTATAAATACTGCCGGAAGCGGTCAGTTCACTGGTATAGAGTGTCAGGGAAGACCAGCACACGGGAATTGCCAACGGCTCACCGGAGAAACAAACCGGCTGTCGCTTTTGCGCTCTGGCCAGCGTGATATGGGGATTGAAACGCCGCCTGTCCAGCGACACACCCTGCTCACGACAAACACTGCTGATGCCAGCCTGCAAGGCCAGCAGTTCCCTGGCAGGATCCACCAGCGCTGCCAGTATGGGCGATTTGGCGTCGGGAAAACCACTTACCGCCGTCAGATTGGCTGTGGCTACCGGTGTACCGGCCAACGACTCGTTAACGGCCTGCCAGAGTTGCTGCAAACAGGTCTCAGTCTGCTCACCCAGAAAAGCCAGTGTCAGGTGCCAGTTTTTGACGGGAATCCAACGCAGCTTTTTTAATGGCGGAACAGTTTTCAATTCTGCCACCCGTTGCCGTAATGCTGCCTGGGCCGCTGGTGGCAGATCCAATGCCAGAAAAGAACGTTGCCCTTTTGGCGGTAATGCGTCTGATGATGTTTCAGTTTGCTCTGTCATCTCATCAGTTTACACCACAAAAAAAAGCCGGTATCTCCTGACACCGGCCCAAATTTTGGATTGCTGAAAAACGTTTGCTGAAAAAGCCGGTAATTACAGTTTGTAAACCACGTTCAGACGGTAAACGATAGGATCAATATTCACATCAAAGCGGGTTGCCTCGGTACCGTTCACGCCCACTTTGGCTTCAGTATCAATATCAATCCAGTACAGGCCTGCATTCACGCCCCACTTGTCATCAATCTGATAATCAACACCGGCGGAAACAGCCAGCCCCCAGGAATCTTTCAGTTTCACATCAACATCATCTGTACCCAGTGTCGCTTTGAGTTCGTCATCTTCTTTTTCACCGAAGAAGGTGGTGAAGTTAACACCCAGACCAGCGTACAGGTTCAACTGGTTTTCAACAGGGAAGTTATACTGCAGGCTGACAGTAGGAGGCAGATGCTTGGTTTCACCAATGGAAATACCATCCAGGCCACCATCGCCTTCAATGTCGTGAGTGAAAGGGGTGGCTGCCAATACTTCAAGCCCCAGGTTAGAACTGAACATATAGGTCAAGCTGATACCCGCCGCAGCACCGGATTCCACTTCCACTTTGGTACCCGCACCCAGAACGTCATCACTATCAGAATCCGGATTTACCGACGCATAACCACCACGAACCACCATATCCCCGGCCTCATAAGCCACGGCCTGGCCAACACCCAGCGCAATCATGGACACAGCAAAAGGCGCTACAACTTTCTTGGTTAAGGTTTTCATTACTCACTTCCTCTCCGACTAAAACAACAGTTCGACGCGATGAAACTGATCCCCACATCGTGTAAGCTGCAGTCTATAGTCAGCGGGGGTAACGAAACTGACATATATCAATTCCAATAATTGTTTAAACCACTCAGGGGGAACGAATAATGCGTTTTATTGACGGAAGTCAAAAGTTGATCAGGCTGGCACTGGGTGCCGCTGCTGTGATAATCACCGGATGCGCCGGCAGCCCGCCATCCGACCTGGGCATCAGTGATGGCCGCCTGGCCCCCTGCCCCAGCTCGCCCAACTGCGTCAGCAGCTATGCCGACGACGATCATGCCGTTTCCCCCTGGCCTTATAAAGGCAGTGCCGAGGCCGCCCAGAAAAAACTGGTGAACGTTCTTGAGGCAACCGACAATGCCACTATCATCGCCAATGACGCCGGCTATATCCGGGCTGAATTTGAATCCTCCCTCATGGGTTTTGTGGACGATGTGGAGTTTGTGATCGGGGGGCAGCAGGTTCAGATGCGCTCAGCCTCGCGCCTGGGGTATTCGGACCTGGGAGCCAATCGCAACCGAATCAACGACCTGCGGGCAAAGTTTATGCCCTGTTGCGAACAGTAATTAACGGCATCGCGCAAAAACGAAAACGCCCGGCGGTAACGAGCCGCCGGGCGCACTGATTCAACAAACGTGTTACCAACGCCTAAGCAGGAAACTTGTCCCGGTACTGTTTAACGTATTGCTGGAGTGTCTGGGCCAGGCGATCCGGTTCAAACTTCGACAAAAACTCATCACACCCCACCTTGTCCACCATGGCTTTGTTAAAGCTGCCACTCAGCGAAGTGTGCAATATCACCGGCATATCCCTCAAGCGGGGATCCTGGCGGATTTCACGGGTCAGCCGATAGCCGTCCATTTCCGGCATTTCCGCATCAGTTACCACACACACAAACTTTTTCGCCATGTCTTCGCCGCTATCAGCAAAGCGTTTCAGCAGCGCCAGCGCCCGGGCACCGTCATGGGCCTTCACCACCTCCAGCCCCAGCTGTGAGGCCGTATCCACCACCTGGGCAATACCCACGCTGGAGTCATCCACGGCAAATATTTTCAGGCCTTTGGCCTGATCCACCAGCGACGTATCCAGACTGTCCTCACTGATGGCGCCACTGTAAGGTGAAATTTCCTGAAGCACCTTTTCCACATCGATAATTTCCACCAGCCGGTCATCTACCCGGGTAATAGCCGTCAGGTAGTGGTTGCGACCGGCGCCTTTCGGTGGCGGCAATATCTGCTCCCAGTTCATATTCACAATACGATCCACACCTTTCACCAGAAAAGCCTGAACCGTCATATTGTATTCCGCGATAATGATGTTGCAGTTTTGCCGGTCTTCCAGGGGTGGCATGCCGATGGCGGCGCCAAGATCAATCACCGGAACCGTACGGCCGCGGGTATGGGTAACCCCCACCACAGCAGGATGGCTTTCCGGCAACGAGGTGAGCTTCGGCATTTGCTGGACTTCCTGAATCTTGAAGACATTAATGGCGAACATCTGCCCCCGGGACAGCGTAAACAATAATATCTCCAGCCGGTTTTCGCCCACCAGCTGGGTGCGTTGATCAACGGAATCCAGAACGCTCGCCATGTACTACTCCAAACTGAAAACGGATACAGGAATCTATTCATGTAGCTAATCTAACAGTGTAGACGAACACCAGCCGCACCTGCTGTGAGTAACGATTTGTTATAACTAATCACTCTAACCCTGAGTAAATCCATAGCGATATCAACAGCAATAACAGGAGCCCCTCCGAATCCCTCGTGCCTGAGGGTGACAGTGCTAAACTGTGGGGATAATTGAATATCTTCAGTGGCAGATGATCTGAATGAGTGAAACCCGGACACTTTTCGCACGACAACCAATCTATAACGCTGAGCTTGGCGTTGAGGGCTACGAACTGCTTTACCGCCCCTTGTCGAGGGAGGAAGAATTCGATGACATCATAGCCACCTCCGATGTGGTGCTGAATGCTTTTACCGAAGTAGGGCTGGCCAAGGCCACGGAATCCAGCCAGGCATTTATCAACTTTCCACGTCACTGGCTGATGTCGCCGCCGCCCTTTGAAGCCCACGCGGTGGTGATCGAAATTCTGGAATCGGTGGAAGTCGATGACGACCTGATTAAAGCCGTAGCGGAACTGAAAGCCCAAGGCTACAAACTGGCCCTGGATGATTTTGAATTCGCGGATACCAAAAAAGCCCTGATTGAACTGGCAGACATTATCAAAATTGATGTGCTGGCCCACAAGGGCGAAGCACTGGATAGGCTGATTCGGCAACTGAAGCCCTTCGGCAAAGTATTGCTGGCAGAAAAAGTGGAAGACTACCAGATGTTTTCCCGCTGCCAGGAACTGGGTTGCACCCTGTTCCAGGGCTATTTTCTGTGTCGCCCCCAGGCGGTGGAAGGCCAGGTGCTACCGGCCAACAAGCTGGTGGTAATGCGCCTGCTGGCGGATCTGCAGAATCCGGACATTTCCATCAAGGATCTGGAAAACAGCATCTCCAACGATCCCACCCTGGGTATCAAATTGCTGAAAGTGATTAACAGCGCCCAGTATGCCCTTTCCCGGAAAGTGGAAAGCCTGCAAAAAGCCATCGTATTACTGGGCCTGCAAAAACTGAAGGCCTGGGCCAGTATGATTGCCCTGTCGAAGCTTTCCGATAAGCCATCAGAATTGCTCACCCTGACGCTGACCCGCGCCAAAATGCTGGAGCTGCTGGCTAATGAAACCGGCAAAGCCAGCCCGGACAAATACTTTACCGTGGGTCTGTTTTCGTCGGTGGATGCGTTCTTTGATCAAACCAAAGCCCACATTCTGGAATCCCTGCCTCTGGAAAAGGAAGTGAGCGAAGCCCTGCTGGATTACAAAGGCGAGCTGGGCGTTCTTCTGAAGGCCTGCATTCACCATGAACAGGGGGAATGGGATCAGATTCCCTGGTCCAGCCTCAATGATCTGGGTGTAAACGAAGAAACTCTTGAAAAAGCCTATTTCGACAGTTTACGCTGGGCCCTTGATGTGATGTCGTCCCTGCTGAAATAGGTCCTGCCCTTGATAGATATTGGTATTAATTTTACGGACAAGGCGTTTCGTAACGACCTTGAGACTTGCCTGCACGAAGCCGCTGCTGCCGGTGTCACCCATATGCTGGTGACCGGTACGGATGTGAGCGGTTCCCGGGCTGCGGCGGACCTGTGTGAACAACACCCCGACCAGCTGTATGCCACCGCCGGCGTTCACCCCCACCATGCCCGCGACTGGGATGAAGATGTTGAGCAGCAGCTTGAATCCTTGTTAACACTGCCCCACGTGGTGGCAGCGGGAGAAACAGGCCTGGATTTTAACCGGGATTTTTCGCCCCGCCCCAAACAGGTGGAAGCCTTCGAAGCCCAGCTGCAACTGGCCGCAAAAACCGGCAAGCCGCTGTTTCTGCATGAACGGGATGCCTTTGACACCCAATACGATATTCTGAAAACCCACCGACCCCATATCAGCAATGGGGTGATTCATTGTTTTACCGGCAACGAAACCGCCCTGCGGGCTTATCTGGATCTGGATCTTTATATTGGTATTACCGGCTGGATTTGTGATGAACGCCGCGGCCAGGAACTGCAGCAGATTGTGCGCTACATTCCCGACGACCGCCTGCTGATTGAAACCGATGGCCCCTACCTGCTGCCACGGGATCTGAAACCGCGCCCCAAGTCACGCCGCAACGAGCCTAGATACCTGCCACATATTGCCGCCCGCATTGCCGATCTGCGGAATCAGTCGTTAGAACTTGTAGAGGAACAAACCCGGGCCAACAGCATTCGCTGTTTCAGATTGCCGCTTTCGCCCTGACACCGGAACCCACTTCCAGCGCTTCAAACCAATCCAGAAAACGCTGCACATCCTGACCTTTAAACAGGCGGCCATGTTGCGGCGCCATTAATTCAATATCCATTTTGCGCACCCGGTCGATCCAGTGCTGCTTGGCCGTATTGGATGGCATCCAGCGGCGGTGAAAGCCTTCCATTTTGGGGATGTGCTCTGCAAAGTCATCCACAAACAGCGGCGCACCGGGATTTTCCAGCGCCGCGCCTACATCGCCGGAAAACAGAATCTTTGCCTTGGGATCGTACACATGAAAATTGCCGGAAGAATGCAGATAATGGGCAGGAACAAACTGCAGCTCGATATCACCCAGGCGCAGCTTGGCGCCTTCATCGGGAATGGCCGAATACTTAATATTACTCATACCAAAATGCCGGACAAAGCCTTCCCACAACCAGGGGCAATGCAGAGTGGCATCGCTCAGCACCTCATCCCATAATCCCAGCGACGAGATAATGTCAGGATCCTGGTGAGAGGCAAACAAATGCTTTACCTGTTTCAACGGCACAAATTTCAGTACCGACGCCAGCATGGGGGCAAAGAGTTCAATACCGCCGGGATCCAGTAAAATCGCCTGCTGCCCACTCACCACCATAAACTGGTTGGTATCGATGATCTTGTCCGGCTTGTCCGGATCACGGCCAAACAGAATCCACTGATGTTGCTCCTGATAAATAGTCTTCGCTTCCATGGGCCCCTCTAAAGTTCCAGTATGCGTATGGAGTTGGCGACAAGTTGCTTGATCTGATTGGCCTGCTTTTGAATATTTTCCGCCATCTGCATCAGGTTTTCTTTAAACTCACCGGTGCGTTGCGCCTCCAGACGTGAACTGACAGCTACCACGTCAATGGCACGCATATGTTGCTGCACCTCATCCAGCTTTTCATTCAACTGCTTGAGCAGCACCTGAAAGGCCGCTTCCAGTTGGCGGTATTCTGAATCGATGGAATGCATGTAGGGTTCAAGGGATTCGCGATAGGTGGCACCGGCTGCCATTTCCCAGGCCCGGTTAATCTGGGCAACGGCAACACTGGTGCGCCATTCATGCACGGTTACGCCGGAAAGCTGAATGGCGGTGGTGTTAATAGAGCGGGCTAACTTGATGGTTTTGTTGGCCAGTTCATCATAGAAATTGGCGATCACAGACAAACCCGCAGCGCGACTGCCGGCCCGCAATACAATGGCCGATGCATTCTTTGCCGACAGGGTCAGCTGGCGGGCAATCATTTCCGCATGGTGGAGTTCCGCCGCCACGGTGGCGGCGGCAATGGCCAGCGAGGTGTGATTACTGATCTGTTCTGCAGACGATGAATCCATGGAAAGCAAAGGCAAACCGCGTCCTCCTTTTTCCAGAAAGCATAGCTTCTATTGATCAGTCTCGCTCAAAAATTCCACCAGTTCCTGAGGGCCGAAAGGCCAGCCCAGTTCTCTGCCGCTGTGCTTTTGCAGGATTACCGGAATCCGCACACCATAGCGCTCCACCAGAGCATCATCATCGGCAATGTCCACTTCCTCCACCGCAAAAAACGCCAGGTTCAGGGTGGCCTGGTAAATGGCTTTTGCCTGATCACACAAATGGCATCCAAGGGTGGTGTAAAACACCAGCTGTTCTTTCTGTTCAGCTTCCATTATCGGGTTCGGTCTCACTGCGGTTGTCTTTATCGCTTTGGTGCTGGTCCTTTGATTGCTGGTCCTTTGATTGCGGATCCTTTGCTTGCTGGTTCTGGGTTTGCCGGCTCTCGGATTTTTGTCCTCCGGACGCAGCCGGTGCCCGCTTGCGCCACAGGCCGCCTTCGCTGAAACATTGCCAGGCCCAGCGCAACCAGCGCAATATGGCCACCGCCAGCCACAGGGACCAGAGCAGCATCAGCAGGCGATAACACCAGAGCGGCAACGATACCCACCAGATATCCGGGAAGCTGCCATCGGACTGATCCAGGTACCAGCGCAAGTGATAATGACTGGAACCGTTACCGACAATCCCCATATCAGGATTGTCCATCAGGCCCATGGGTATTACACCCACCATCACAATCAGCGCAATAAAGGTGAGCAACACCAGCAACACCTGATACAAGTTAAACCAGCGGGCAGACAGCTCCTGGCCAATCTGCTGGCGTTTGCGTAAAGCCACAAACCAGAGCACCACCAGTATGCCCGCTTCAAGAAAGCCCGCGCACAGGCCCATGGCCAGCAGAATCCACTCATAGGTTTTCAGCGGCAAGCCCGGAATTCTGGCCAGGGCAAAAGCAATCAGAATCACCACCAGCAGCTCACCCCATACCAGCACCGCCGGACCCATTCGTGGCCCGCCCACCAACATCACCCAGCGGCTGCGGGGCACGTCCACAGTGGTTTCCAGGTTGGCCAGCACACCATCAATCTGCAGTTCGGGGCCTGTCTGGCGCAGGCTGTCTGCCGTTGGCTCACGCCAGCGAATAGCCAGTTGATGCTCACCGGGGTTAATGGGCACCACCAGATGGGTACCCTGCTCCTGGGATGGCTGGGCCTTACCATCCAGAGTCACACCCAGGATTCGCGCCTGTTCATGCAGGCGAATCCTTTGCTCCGTGCCCTTGGAGCTGCGCAACGACAGATTCAGGGCGTAGCTGGTATCCTGGCGCCCGGGTTCGATTTGCAAAGACGCCCGATCAATGGTGGTGGTGGCACCCTGGGCAGCAGCGGGTTTGATGATACGCAGGCTCAGTTCGTCACCGGGCAGCGGCTGCCAGCGTGGTTCCCAGACATGCTCTTCCCGGGGGGCTTTGACCGGCGCAATCCCGTCAGCTTCCACATGCCAGAGGGCGGCCACTTCCAGCTGCCATTGCTCCACCCAGGGTTGCCCTTCCACCGCTTTCAGGTGAATCTCGCCGGTTTTATCCAGCGCTGAATACCAGGTAAAAGCGGATTGCTGGGAACTCAGCACCACATCCACCATGCCCTGTTTTACGGCCACATTCTGCGTGGTTACCGACTCACCCGGCAGCAGGGGAATCTGCAATTTGATGGCGCCATGCTGCGGGGCCATGCGAACTACCCGGGTCTCCACATACCAGTTCAGGCCCAGTCGCAAATGACGTTCCACCCGCACAAAAGGATTGATGACATTGGGCGGCAGGCGGTCGGCATCGTCCTCATTGCGTTGCTGCGCCTGCACCGGATCCAGATACAAGGCACCACCGCTGATGCGACCGTTATCCATTCCCCGGACTTTCCAACCCGGAGCAACCACAGTAAGGTTATAAACCGGTTCCGGAAACGACAGCTGCAAAGATTCCCCGGCCTGCACCGGACCGCTGATCTGCAGGCGCCAGGTTCCCGGTTCAAGTGCCGCCCACAGGGTATTGTTCTCCCGGCGGAGCGGCGCCGGTAAAGCATCAATAGTCACGCTGTCCGGAACCCACTGGGATGCGCCATGGGGCAAGGGCACCTGCACTTTTTCCAGCGCATGGTATTCAATCTGAAGTTCAAGCCGGCCATCCACCAGCCGTAAAAGCGCCCGGTTGGCGGCCACACAATTGGGAGAGCAATCGCCGGCAGACAAGAGTCGCTGTTTCAATTGCTGCAATAAAAACTGCGAAGGAAATCCGTTGCCGGCGCTATCCGGAGCGGCCCGCTCAGCTTGCGCCGTTACAGTGGCAGGTGGCACATCGGGGGCCGGCGCGGTGGCTGCCAGGGCATCCGGTGCATTCATCAGGGCCAGCCACACTGCCACCGGCACCCCGGCAGCCAGTGAAGCAGCACTGGTTGTAGCTGTAGCAGTACCTGTACCTGCTTCAAAACCCAGACCCGAGCGGCGCCAGCCCCGGAACAGGCCCACCGCAATCACCACCAGTAACAACACCCGCAGCACAGCAGCTATACGGGTATCCAACGGCTTAAGAAAATAGAGCGTCAGCGACTGACCCTGGGTAACCGGGCCACTCCAGTTCAGACTGGCCCGGTTCCAGTGCCAGGTAGGCACACTGGGCCCTGTTTGTGCCGCTGTATTGGGATCAATGGTGACCAGTTTGGCCGCTTGCTCCCGGGGTTTTACTTTCGACATCAGACGCCGCGGCATATCCCGCGGCACGGCGGTGGCTTCCAGCGCCGTGCCGGCCATCTGCCCCACCGCCATCTGATCAGATTCCTGATAGGAAAACGCCGCCATATCCGGAGCGTGATAGCCGGAAGCCGCCGTGGCGTGATAGCCCAGCTCCAGTTGCGGATAAATTGCAGTGCGTGCCTGAGACACCAGAAACGGCAGACAGACCGCCACCAGCGCCAGTGCTGACAAGCGCCCGTAAAGCACGCAGAGCCGCTGAAATCCACCGGGTTTAAGCACCGACAGCAGCGCCAGAATGGCCATCATGTTCAGCCACAGCCAGAGAATACCGGGGGCTTCCGGATAGATCAGAAAAAACGCCACCCCGCTTACCAGCGCCAGCACAACCCCTCTGAGCTTTGCCAGGGCCGCCACCGTAATCAATAACAAAAACACATCCCACACCTGCCAGCTGTTCAGCCAGGCATTATTCACCCGGTCAGCACCACTGGCCGCCAGCAAACGCCAGCCCGGCGGCATATGCAGATTCAGGGAAAGCTGTTCAAAATCCTGTTGCCAGCCGGAAGCGGCCAGCTCCAGCCGCCGCGGTATATCTCCCGTCAGTTTGCCCACTGCTTGCAGTGACACCGGTGACTGCCGCATTTCCACCCCCAGGCTGCCCTCGTGCTCCGTTACCACCAACGGCTCCCCACCGGATGAAACATGCCCCAGCTCAAAACCCGGAATCACATTCAAACGCCAGTCACGGGACAGCGTGCCGCTGATCTGATCCTGAAAGGTCAGGTTATCGCCGGCGAATGCCAGCCAGGCGGTGCGGTTCAGTTGCAGGCGATTCGGCGCAGGTTCGGGATCACCCCGGCGAATCGTTACCAGCTTCAATACCTGTCCGGGCACCAACCGGAACGCCTTCCAGCGTTTCCATTTTTCCGGAATCCGGGTCTGCCCCGGATCCACCGATTCCGCCCCTTCAATCCTGACCTGCCGGAAACTGGAGCGGGGTTCAAAACTCCACAACTCTTCACTGGGCCAGATGGCCTCAATCTCCGGAAGCGGCAAACTCTCTACGCCGGCATTCTGCAAACTGCGCACCTGCAGGGTCCAGCTACCGGGCCGCAGCCGGATCCGCAAACGGCCATCGTCCTCCACCCTCACCGGCAAAGGAGAATCAACCCCGGAAAGCTCAAAGCCCGGCAGGCGCACCACCCCCAGCAAGGCTTCGCGGGGACGCCCGGACACTTCAAGCTGCACTTCGGTCACCATCTCAAAGGGTGCGCCATCCTGCAGATGGCGAAACACCGACAGGCCCAGTTTGTCCTCGGTGCTGCTGGCCTGTTTTACCGATCGTTGCTCCACCAGCCACAGGCGGCCACCCGCCTCACGCCGGGGCATGGCAACCGGCTTGCCGTTCACCTTCAGGGTCACCAGGCCGGTGTTTTCCGGTATCAGCAGGTTATCGGGAATGCGTTGCCAGTGAATGCTGCCATCAATACTGTGCTGCCCTGCGGGCAAATACAGTGCCGGGCGGCCGCCCACTTCTGTCAGTTCGGCGGCTTTTTGATTAACAGTAACGGAACGGGGCCAGAAGCCTTCACCACCGGGCAACACCAGCCAACCGGGGGAATAACTGTGGGCGAACATCTGAAACCGGGCTGAATCCGCCCGGGCGGAAAGACTGATATGTGCCGGCCAGAGGCAGTGGCGCTCAGCAAACTGGCCCGATTTGAAAGGACAGGGATGATTGGGTTGCTCCTGCAACACCCAGTCACGCCAGGGTTGCAGGGGCTCCGGCAGGGTGTTTTCAAAGTCCGGCTGATAGGCATTGGCCAAACCGGTAACAGTCCAGAGCAGAAACCAGACAAAGCAACGAAACCCCATGGCAGTCATTTCCTTTTTCAGTTAGGAATTGATCTGCAAGTATACGCAAAACCTCAGGGGTTTGTGTTGAAACTGTTGGCTAATCAGGCCGCCAGGCTGTCAATAAAGCGATCAAAATCGGATTTGTTGGGGTTGGCCTGCTCTGCATCCGCCTGCTGAGTGCTGCCGGCGGCTTTCTGTTCTGCAGGTACCAGCGACTTGATCAGGTCGGCAAACAGGCCGTCATTGCCTTCCGGCAGGCCCGAGCCAGACAGCAATGAATTTCTGGCCTCCTGTACTTTGCCGGCAAAGTCCGTCAGCTTGTCCATCACCGATTGCAGCGGGTTTTCCTGTGCAGCAGGAGCAGCGCCGCCATTGTTAGCCTGACCGTAACGGGAGACCTCGGCATAAGCCTGGCGCACGGCCACCACTTCGGTACGGCGCATATTCACCGCAAAGCCCGCCAGTTCAGAGGCATCGTAGCCCACGTCCATGGCCTGACCGAAAGCGGCTTCCACATCGCCACCGTAAAAGTTATCGGCCACGTCATTTACCTGGGAAAACAGATCGTTCAACGCGGCCAGCTCGTCTTTGTCCAGCTCCCCTTCCACACTGAAGGAAAAACTGGAACTGTTGCTGTACTGGGCGTCAAAACCGGAAACGGACACGCCATCCGCAGACGCAGCAAACGCCGAGGAACTGAAGCTTTCCTCGCCGTTCACCTTGATCGTCACCAGATCGCCATCGCGGGTTTTTACCTGCATATCAAAACTGCGGCTCTGGTTGTAATAGAGAGATTCGGAAGCCGCCCGGGTAGTTTGCGCTGCGGACTGCGGAGCCGAAGAAGAGGAAGCATTTACCGGTGCGGCGGGCGCTTCTTCCGGCTGGGAAAACAGATTGTTTTCCAGTTCATCCAGCCCTTGCTGCACCTGGGAAACGGTGGCCAGGTAGTTATCCTTCACTTCATCCGTAAATATCCCCTGCTCCACAATAATGTCTTTGGCCTGGGCAAAGCCTTTTTCTATCCCTTCTCGGGCCTGATCCATCAGCGATTGCAAACGCTCTTCAGACGCGCCATTGGCTCTTTCTTTCTCAATGCGCTGCTGCACAAACCCCAGAATGCGATCAGTGACCGCCTCCGGGGAAAAGTCATCTGCAGCTGGCGCCGAAGGGGCCTCCGCAACCGGGCCCGTCTGAACCCGGCTTACCGAAAAGCGGGATTCCACCGAGCTCATCAGCCGGGTCAGCATGACCTTGCCGGCATCGGCACCGGTGGATTGCTCCGCCTGCTTAAGCTGACCTAAGTGATTGCCTTTACTGGAAAAACCGTTAAGAAATCCGGGCACGCCGGGAAAAGCTTTTTTGCCCCCGCCGGCCGGGTGATTGAAACTGGATGGGATGAGTTGAGCGCCTAACATGTTGTCCTCCCCCTTGTGCTGATATGGGTGACCTTCGCAGTGGCCCCTTGCACAGGGTTTTCTATTGTTTTTATATCGGCGCCGCAAGGAGAAGCTTTAACGATTTTTTTGCCGGATAACTCGCCCGTTTTTCAAGGGCTTAGCTCGCACCTTTCAAAAATTGGTCCATACTCAGATAGAGAGCGGTAATCGGTTCTGCAGAATGCCGCCGGATGTTGATGCTGCAAGACAAAAGGGCACCATGGACACAACAAGCTTATTGATCATCGGACAACTTATATTGCTGCTGTTGGCCGGCCTGGTGTTTCTGGGCCTGTATGCCCGCAAGCAGAAAAAGGCGGTGTCCGAACTGCAAAATCTGTTGCTGGAGTACAAGGAAGAAATGAGCGGGGACAATATGACCCGCTACTTTCAGCTATCCATTGACGATACCACCGCTCACAGCGCCCAGGACACAGTGGCACTGAAGCCGGAAGCCGCCCCGGATCAAATGGCCATATCCCTGCGTTACCATGCACTGGCTGCCGAGCTGTCGTTAATTCAAACCTATAACGGCGAGCTTTCCCCCTGGAAAAGTGCCATCGAACCCTACACAGAACTGGCTGCCAAATTTCACGACTATATCGCCAAAGTTCCCGAGTCCGTCAAGGCGGAACTGATTCCGAAAATCGACAATCTGGAAAACCAACTGGCGGAAGCCCGCTCCCAGTATGAACAGGCCAAAAACCAACTGGATAATTATCACCAGCTGGACGCTGTGTACAAGGAAGCGGCCAGCGACGAGGTCAACAAGCAGCAACTGGAAATTCAGCTCCACCATGCGTTGCTGGCATTGGCCGAAGGCCTTGAAAATGCCGCCGCACTGAGAGAAGTCATTTACCTGATGCATGAAGGCTACCTGAACGCCAAAGATACGGACCGCTCAGAGCCCCTGCCCATGGAACCGGCACCTGGTGACGAAGGCGAAGCTGAACCCGCCGGTGAACCCGCATTGTCCGATGAAGACGCCCAGGCGATGCATGACCTGATCGAGAAATTCACCGAAGAAAGCGCCGAGCTGGTGGAAAAAATCTACATGCTCAACAACGAAAACAAAATGCTGACATCGGAAAATGATGACCTTAAGAAACAGATCAAGGCCTATACCGAGCAGGATGACATTGACGAGACCAGCGCCCCTATCATTGCCGGCCTGAAGATGAAAATTAATAACCAGCTGGAAGAAATCATGCACCTGCAAAGCAGCTTCAAACAGCTGGAAGATAAATACCTGGCGTTGTATGCCGACAAGATGGATGCGGATGACATGATCCGGGAATCACAGGGAATCACAGCCCAACCGGAAGCTAATGATCCTGAAGAAGACGCTATTGATGACAACGCGGGCGATGACAATGATAGAGCCGCTGCGCTGGACACTGACATTGATACCGACCTGGGCACGGATACCCTGCTGGAAACGGAACAGAATACAGAGCAGCAGGTGGAGCAACCAATACAAGAACCGACCCAGAAAACCGAACAGCAAGATGATATAAACGACGAGCTGGACGAAATCGATTTTGCAGAAGCTGATACGATAACCAACAACGACGATGTAGACGATATTCTGGCATCGGCAGGCACTGCTGCCGAGCCGGCCAGCGCAGATTCAGAAGAAACCAACCAAAACCAAGCGGATACCAGCTCATCAGACGACAAGAAACCGGAAGAGGATTTGCCAGAAGAGGATGAAGCCATAGACCCGGATGCCATTCTGGCGGAAATGGATGAAATCACCTCAATTACCGAGTCTGATAAACCAAAACAGTAAAAAAGAACTCGTACATAACTAACCGGCGGACGCCGAGTCAAGAGCAGAAGCTTCCTGTAACACAGCGACCAATTCACCATAAGCCTGATCCAGCTGACCAACGCCAGATTGCAGGCTGCTTTTCTCGCCCTGTTTTGCCACAGTTTCAAAATGTGCAACCAACGCCTGCATGCGCAGTGCAGCAATGCTACCGGTTGTGCCTTTGAGTTCATGAGCCATCGCCATAGCTTGCGCAATGTCGCCAGATACCATTGCATCTCGCATTTGACGGACGCGCTCGGGAGAAACACTCAGAAAAACCTTTAACAATTCTTTTATACGTTCAGGCTTACCCCCGACTCTTTTCAGGAGCACACCAGGATCCCAAACAGAAAGCTGCTGAAAGGCACCTGCCGGCATTTCCCTATCTATATCTTTTTTGCTTTTACTCAGCCAGCGGGTAAGCTTGCTTTCCAGCTCATCAGTATCCAGGGGTTTGGTCAGATAATCATCCATGCCCGCGGCGAGACACCTTTCTCTGTCTCCCGCCATGGCATTTGCCGTCATGGCGATAACCGGGACGCTGAGGGCTGCGGCGCCGGCATTCCCCGAGCGAATTTCCCGTGTTGCGGTATAACCATCTTTCACCGGCATCTGACAATCCATTAAAACCAGATCAAACGGCTGCTCAGCTGAGAGCAGTTTATTAATGGCCTCTTCACCGTCTGTGGCAAAATCCACCACCAGATTCTGATCCTCAAGCATTCCCTCTACTACTACCCTGTTGATTTCATTGTCATCTACAACCAACACCCTGTAGGCCCCGGCAGGGATACCGCCGGCAGTGTCGGATACACTATCGTTTTCAGGCTCTTGGGGTTGCCCGATCGCATAACCGATATCTGTACCAGCCTGTCTGATGTTTTCAAACAACTGAAAAACCGATTCAGGTGTGACCGGTTTCGGTAAAACGAAGACCGGCTGATCAGTACTCAAATTACCAACCGCCTTTTTCCACTGGTGACTGAGCCTGACCACCGGGCAGTCAGTGTCCAGCGCATCAGAAATCTGGGCTTCATCAACAAAAATCAGATCATAACTGTCTGCACTCCGGACCCTGTCTTGTACCTCTGATAGCGAGACGGAATCCACCTGAGAAGCGCCACAGCGATACAACCATTTTTTTAACGCAACAGCAATCGGGCCGACATCTATTGCCAAAAGATAACGCTGATTCGTCAGGCGCAACTCGTAATAGGATTCCCGGTTTTCCTGATCCGTCCTCTGGTGAAGACTAAAACTGAACAAACTCCCTTTTCCTTTCTCACTGCTGACCTCAATATTTCCGCCCATAAACTCACATAACTGGCGGGTAATGGACAAACCCAGGCCTGTACCACCGTATTCACGAGTCACCGAGTCATCCTCCTGACTGAAAGCATCGAATATGCTATCCAGCTTATCGGGAGCGATACCGATACCGGTATCTTCAACGGTACAACTCAGAACCGTGTAGCCATCGGGGAGATTGGCGGTTGAGGCGCTAACCTTTATCCAGCCTGCCGATGTGAACTTGATCGCATTACCAATAAGATTGGTCAGAATCTGGCGTAGCCTGGCACTGTCTCCCCGAACCCAGGGACTCTCCACAGAAGAGGCCTCCAGTACCAGCTCCACTCCCTTTTCGCTGGCCGGTATCGCCATTGAGGTAACCACTTCGGAAAAGATTTCGATAATATTATAAGTCCGGATTTCTACATCCAGTTTGCCGGCTTCAATCTTTGAAAGATCCAGCACATCATTGATGAGAGAAGCCAGTGTCCGGGCGCTTGATTCGGCCATTGCAAGGTAACGTCGACGCTGCTCATCGCTGTTTGCCTGGCGAATCATACGAAACATTCCCAGAATGCCATTTAAGGGCGTGCGCATTTCGTGACTCACGTTAGCCACGAAACTGCTTTTTGCCAGGCTGGCCGTTTCTGCTTCTCTGGTAGCCGTCTCAAGCTGGGATGTTCTTTCTGAAACCTGCTTTTCCAATGACTCGTTGACTTCTGCAATGCGCTTTTCTGCAGCCACCTGATCACTGATATCACGTAGAATCGCCGCAGCGCCCAATGGCTGTTCCGAAGCGGTTTTAATCGGTGAAATAGACATGGAAACCGTTAACAACGAGCCGTTGCGACGGCGAACATGGAACACCTCGGGCTCCAGATATTCGCCATGAAGTACCTGATCAAAAGCATTTTCAAAACGGACCATGTCGCCACCATCCGGTATCAGCTGCGCCAGGCTTTGTCCGCCTACCTGACGTTCGGTAAATCCAAACATCTCGTGAGCTGATGTATTCCAGCTGGTAATCCGCCCCTGCAGGTCCATACCAATGATCGCATCAGCTGATCCATCAATAATCGCCTCGAAACTCCCCTGCGCCTCACGCAAACGTAAGGTTTTACTTACATTGGACTGGTAAACCATAAGAAAAACCATGACTGCGACAAGCACACCACCCATGACAACAAATGACCTTACATTGCGGGAGAACAACATCTGATTAAATGTGTCTTGATTCAAGCCAACATACATGCCGAGCGAACGATCCAGGTTCTTTCCCAGCAAGACCGGATAGTTTTTTACATACAGGTTGCTGTCACCGGTCAGCGAACGATACTCGTCAAGTCCCGCTATTTCCTTTCTATTAATATCAGTTCTCAATTCGAAATACTGGTTCCAGCGTATTGCATCGTCCAGCTCGTACAAAAAGCTCAAGGAGTCATCAGGATGTATAATAAAGCCACCGTGCTGATTCAAAAGATATAATTCCAGATTATCTGGAAGAGACTCCTGCAGTGACTGCATTAGTGGCCGGGCATCCAGATTTATCACCAGCATACCAAACAGCTCTTGTTCATCATTGTAAACAGGAATGCCCGCTCTGAAGGTGGGTTCAATTGGATAGACTATTTCCCCATGTTCCCGATTCAGATTAAAGTCGGAAAGGAATATCCGGTCCGGCGGCAAGCCGGAGATGTTTTTGAAATAACTACTTTCAGCTTTTTGCTGCAACCGGCCAGAACTGACAACTTGGATATTGCCATGACTACGCTCAACCCGAACCAGCTCCCTGCCTCCATCTTCAACCCCAATGATTCTGGCCTGGTAGACAGCGGGGTAATTTTCCAAAAATGCTGTAAAAATGGTCTCAAGCCGTTGATTCCAGTAGGACAATTCTGTGCCATCATAGGGGTCAATACCCCCATTCTCAGTTGCACGCACTATTCCCATAACCGGTGGCGTGGAATAAAGAAACCTCACCGCCAGGCGGGCATATTCCAATTCATCCTCTAATTGTTCCTTCCTGATGGTGAGATGTCGCTGCATCTCAGCGGATACTTCTTCCAGCGCTACCTGTTTTTCACGGGAATACAAATAAATACTGGCCAACAGGGCCAATGTCACCATCAGCACATATACCCACCATATGCTCAGACGTTGACGGGGCAGTTCATACATTCAAATAATGCCTCATCCTCTTTGTGACGTCTTGTAGTGAGTCTCTGAAGTATGATTGATGTTTTCAATCACCTCATCCAGGTGATCAATACCGACGGCCGGCGAAAAATAATATCCCTGAATAACATGACACCCCCTTTTGCTGACAAAATCCAATTGTTCAGCGGTTTCTATTCCTTCGGCCACCACTTCAAGCGAAAGACCATCGGCAATTGCAGAAATGGCACTCACGATAGCAACATTTGCTTTGTCCTGAAGGGACATGAAGCTACGATCAATCTTGATACAGTCAACGGGATACTTGGACACATAGGCCAGACTGGAATACCCGGTACCAAAATCATCGATTGCCAGCAAAACCCCAAGCTGGCTCAGTGCATTGAGTTTACTCACCACCAGCTCGGAATCAGATACCAATAAACCTTCGGTAATTTCCAGCTCCAGAGCTTTTTGCGGCAAGCCACTGGATTTCAAAGCCGCCCTGACGGTTCCCACAAAGTTAGGGTGCTCAAACTGTCGGGGAGAAACATTCACAGCAATTCGGTAATCCTTGCCATGCGCCAGCCTGAGCTGCTGAATGTCACTACAGGCACGACTTAACACCCACTCCCCGATAGCGGTAATAAAACCCGTGGTTTCCGCCATGGGAATAAACTGGTCGGGAGGGATATTACCTCGTTCATCGTCATACCAGCGAATCAGGGCTTCAAAGCCACAAACTTCACCGGTGTTCAGGTCCACCTGTGGCTGATAAAAGACACTGAGTTTTTCCTTCTTCAATGCTTCATGCAGGGCCTGCTCTATAGCCAGACTCTCCATGGAAGAGGCGCCAGATCCTGACTGAAAGTCTGGTAACCATTGCGCCCTCTCTTCTTGGCATGGTACATAGCTATATCAGCATGTTTTATCAAGTGCTCCGGTGTAGTGCCGTCTTCCGGCGCGATACTGATGCCGATACTGGGTGTTACCGACAAACTGTTTAGGCCGACAACGACCGGCTTACCAATCAGCTCAATAATTTTCTGACAGACACGTTCGACATCTTCCGGGCCATCAATTTCCGGAAGCAACACAACGAATTCATCGCCCCCCATACGGCAAACGGTGTCCGTTTCCCTGACTGCCATAATCAGACGCTCAGCCACTGTCTTGAGCAACTGATCGCCTGCCATATGCCCAAGCGAGTCGTTGATACGCTTGAAATGATCCAGATCCAGCACCAGTATGCCGATCTTGCGACCGCGGCGTTTTACTCTGAGCAACTCAAGCTTTAAGCGGTCCTGCATCAGGGAACGGTTGGGGAGCCCGGTTAATTCATCATGGTGGGCTATGTGTTCTATGTATTCTCTGGCACGTCGCTGTTCAGTGATGTCATAAGCAACAAACAAAAAGCCCGACGTCTGACCATCAGCAGACCGGAGCGTGGTTACTGTCAGGTTTACCGGTAATCGCGAACCGTCTTTGCGCACGTAGGTCCACTCTGTACCTTCCACCACCCCACGACTGGCCCGAATCACCAGCGATTCCATCCCTGCTGATATGGGTTCTCCCAACTCTTCAGACAACATGGCTGCCCGGGTTTCCAGTTCACCCTGTTCGTGAAACACAGTGGCGTTATGCTGGTGAATCAGATCATCCTTTTTATACCAGAGAAGCTTTTCCAGTGCCGGGCTCACCGCGATAATCGTGCCTTTTTCGTCGGTAGCCACCATACTGAAAGGCGAATTTTCTATAATCGATTGTGTAAGTTCATGGGCCCTTCGCAACGCATTCTCCGCCTGCTTGCGCTGACTGATATCAACGATGGTCGCCAACACCCGCGAATTACCGGAAATATCCACCCCACTAAGAGATATCTCCACCGGGATCACATCACCGGAGCCACTGATCATCTGCAAATCTCGTCCCTGCTGCATCTGGCGCGGCTCTGAATTGCCGAAGTAGTTCCTGATCAGTTCCTGGTGCTGATTTCTGGCTTCGTCCGGAACAAACCTGCCGACCTTGGAATGGAGAATCTCATCAAGGTTCAAACCAATCAGGTCGGTGGCCCGCTGGTTGGCAAGAACAATCTCGCCACACTCATCCACCGCCAACATGGCAACCGGTGCCAGATCAATGATTTTTGCCAGAGCATTTTGTTGATCTTTCTGATGCGTGATATCGGTAAATGTCAGCGCAAAACCCTGACTATCAAGATTGGTACACTTGAGTTCCAGCACTCTGGCCTGGCAATCAATCTCCAGGTGATCTCTGCCCCCTGCCACCAGCTCAGACACCAGCGTATACACCTCCCGCAAACGGCCTTTGCCCTGAACCAGGCCCACGGCAGCCATACAGGAACTCAGCCATTTGATATCCTGATCGAGCTGCACTTCCTGATCCGTAAGCGAAAACAGCTGCCGGAAGTAACGGTTGCAATACATTATGGTTTTATCGCGTGACAGCACCACCACACCCTGTGTCAGGGAATCCAGTGTGGTATAGGATATGCGTTTTTCCTGCTCCAGCTTTTCTGTCAGCTGACGGGCACGATCCTTTAGCTGGTATTCGTCTATGGAACGTTGCAGCACATGTGGAATAATGGAGAGGTACTGGCCATCACTGTCTTTTGAAATAAAATCGGCTGCCCCGGATCGCAAAGCAGAAAAAGCCAGGCTGATATCACTCGCGGCAGTTAACACTACTACCGGAACCGAAATATCCAGTTCCTTAATTTGAGCGATCAACTCCACGCCACTCATGTTGGGCATGTAGTGGTCTGTTAACACACCGTCAAACCGCGAACTTTTTAGCGCTTGAATCGCATCAAAACCATTGGCAACATGAAAGGTGCTGAATTCTGCATCTTCCAGCACATGCTTTACCAGGGTTGCCTGAACCGGATCATCTTCAACGTATAGGATTCGACTAGTCATACCAGACTGCACTCCGCGCACTGGATACGCACCGCCGTTGTCTTTTATGGTCCTGTCTATAAGACAGAAACCCGGCGACACGCAAATCTGCTTGCTAACCCGTATATATAGCAGTAATCAGCTGATTCCGCCCGGACAAAGTGCTGACAGGCTGATAACCGCAATTTATATAGGGTTTAACATCAAACGGGGCTACTCCCATCCACTTGAATTCTAACCTTTTTCTTTCTTCAACCCTTCCACCACCCTTGCCACGTTTTTGACAAAGGCCGCATCCACCAGCTTGTCCATACTAAATAATGGCTGCATGGACGCTTCTGCCTGGCGAATGGCAGCAGTGAGTTTGGTATTGTTGGCGCCGCCGGGGCTGATCTGCAGTTGCGTGCGCAGATCCCTGGCAACTCTGCTCAGGGAATTGATGGCGGCTTTTTTGTTCCGCTCCAGGTTGGACGCCAGTTTGCTGAAAACAGCGTTGGAACGAATCAGCAGGGCTTCCATACGCTGCTTTTGCATTTCTGCAGACTGGCTTAATGCGATCAGATTGGCGGATGTTTCCGCGCCTTGCATCAGGGTATTGAGATTGTCTTTCAAACGGCCCAGACGTTCTTCATCTTCAATGGGCATGTTTTTCACGAGAATGGCAGTTCGGTCGTCGTAGATCAGATAGTTTTTGCCAAGATCCACAAAGCGCCCCTCGCCTTCATGATTCTTGAACAGGAGTTTATCCTTATCGGTGATTTTGTCTTCAGAAAAGAAATCGGTACTGGTATCTGACTTCACCCGAAACACTGAATTCATGCCGTAGGTTTTCAGAGAACGCCCCACTTCCTGCGACAGCCGGTTAATACTGGCGCACTTAAACGCCGACAGAATAAAGAGCACCACAATACCCAGATCGGAATTGGCCATAAAGGCTCCGTAGGCCGCTCGTGATGTGTTTTCCAGGTCCCGTTCCAGGGATTCGATTTTCAGCAGCAACTCTTCACTGCTGGCATCCGCCAGGTTGGCGTAGTCGGTTATCGCCGTGGGTTGGGCCGCTGCTTTTTCTGCTTCTTCCGCTTCAACTTCATCCACCAGGGATTCAGCCGGAATATCCGGGGCCTCTCTGTGAGAACCGTCGGCACTGTCGGCTTTGTGATTCCCTTTTTGCGAGGCATCAATAGAGATTTTTAATTGCAGGTTCTCAGTGCTGAGGCGTTCGTTTTCTTCCAGCAGGTCATGCTGTTTGCTTTCCAGCCTTTCAATGGTTTTTTCATGGCGGTAGAGCTGTTCGTCTTTTTCCTTGAGTTGCTTTCGGAGTTGTTTCTCCGCGCGTTCCTGGTCTTTCAGGGATTCCTTGAGCTGGTTAATGACATTGGCCTGAATATCGGCAATGCCACCACGGCCGTCAAAGTGCTCCTTGCTGGCAGCTTCGGTAAATTCCGGCAAATGGCCCACACTTTCTTCGGCCACCACCCGCTGCACCCGGGCTTCTTCTTTCAGCTGAAAGAACAGGTCCTTGAACTGTTCGGTGGTGGCCAGACGATCCCGGTACACCTCCATCATCTCTTTGACTTTGCGCTCCAGGGCGTCCCCTTCCAGGCCCTGCACAAATTTTTCGTGGGTACGATAAGCCAGGATCATGGGCTGAAGGCGGGCCCGCAACATACGCCAGTAATTGTCATCCCCGGGCTTGAAGGTAAGTGCGCTGCGTTCCGCCAGCAGGTAATTGTGACGCAGAATGGCCACCTGACGATCGAAGGAATCTTCCGGATCCAGCAGCGCATCTTTAGCCAGCCCCAGGGATGCCAGACGTTTCTCTGTTTCCTGCAGACTGCGCTCAATAAAATCCCAGGTGCTAAGATCACCCGACTTGCCGATATTCAACTGACCCAAAGGCTCCTCACCCTTATTTGCCTGCTAACAGGCAAAAAAAACACTTACCTATTCAAAAGACTAGCAAAGATTGGTGAGGCCAGAAGTTTTTAATACCGTGGGCAAGGGAACCTAACGATGCTGAATCTCGTAACAGCAATGGATGTTTTTGCTGTTTTTGAAATCCGGGGGAATGGAGGCCTGGGTCAGATCCTGCACGGCAAATTGTTTTGCCACCGAAGGATCCAGTTCAAACCGCTTAAAGTTGTTGGAAAACAGAAGCTTACCGCCCGGCTCCAGGCGTTTCATGGCGGCCTCCACCAGCTGTACATGGTCTCTCTGAATATCCAGCACGCCCTTCATGCGTTTGGAGTTGGAAAATGTCGGGGGATCCAGAAAGATCAGATCGAACTGCTCATTACTCTGTACCAGCCACTGCAGACAGTTAGCCTGAACCAGGCGGTGATGATCGTCTGAAAAGCCGTTCAGCAGCAGATTTGAGCGGGCCCAGTCCAGGTAGGTGCGTGACATGTCCACGCTCACCGTGTGCTTGGCGCCCCCCAGAGCGGCCTGTACAGTGGCCACGCCGGTATAGGCGAACAGATTCAGAAAGCGGGTGCCTTTGGCCTGTTCGTAAATCCACTGCCGGGCCGGACGATGATCCAGAAACAGGCCGGTATCCAGATAATCCCGCAGGTTCACCAGCAACCAGGCCTCCCCTTCGCGCACCATGCGGTACTGGCGATCCTGAGCCAGCTTGCGATACTGCTGTTTGCCTTTTTGCCGGGAGCGGGTTTTTACCACAATGGCAGACTTCGGCACGTCCAGCAGCTTGACCAGGGCCTTAACGGCCCAGTCCAGGCGCTGTTTTGCCTTTTCTTCATCCACGGTTTTGGGTGGTTTGTATTCCTGCACATGCAGTTCACCGTTATACCAGTCAATGGCCAGATTGAACTCCGGCATGTCGGCATCATAGATCCGGTAACAGCTTATCTGCTCCTTGTCGGCCCACTTGCGCAGGGGCTTCAGGTTTTTACGCAAGCGGTTTACAAAGGCTTTCTGGTGTTCGTCCGCCTCGTAGTCTGTTACCACAATGGGCCGCTCCGCCGGCAAAGGCGACTTGTCTACCCACCGGGCACATCGGAAATAACAGCGTATAGGCCCGTTATGCAGCCGGTGGGTGGTATCGCTTTCCAGGCCCACCTTGTCGATATATTCCACCTGATTGCTCAGCACCCCTATGCGCCATTGGGGGAACTCTTTGTGCAGCAGCCGGCCCAGCGCCATGTACAGCCAGGTAACGGAATCGCCGCTGGCAATACGTTCACCGTAGGGCGCATTGGTAACAATCAGGCCCTGTGTTTTTTCTTTCAGGCTCTTGGGCAGATTCAAGCGCGCCAGTTCAGCACGCTCCACATGAATATCCGCCTGCAATCCTGCGGCGCGGATATTTTCTGTGGCCGCTTTGATGGCATCGGCGTTAGCATCGTAACCGCGAATCAAGGGCATGGCGGCATCCGTAAGTTGTTGCTGACGGGCTTCTTCCACCAGTTGAAGCCAGCAGGCTTCATCAAAAAAACGGTAATGAAACAGTGCAAATTGTTCGCGCAACAAACCCGGAGCGATGCGCCGTGCCATCATGGCGGCTTCAATCAACAAGGTTCCCGATCCGCAGAAGGGATCGATAAGCGCCTGATCATCAGACTCGGGCCAGTTGCTCCAGTACAGCATGGCGGCTGCCAGGGTTTCTTTTAACGGGGCTTTGCCCTGGGCCTTGCGATAACCCCGCTGATGCAGCGGATTGCCCGCAAGATCAACGCTGAGTGTTACGCTGTTATCTTTCCAGAAGCCGTGCACAAATACCTGAGCATCGTCTTTTGCCAGTACTGGGCGGGACTGATCCAGCTGCTGAAAATAATCACGAATGGCGTCCTTGATGCGGAAGGTGGCAAACTGGGAATTGATCTCCTTGCTGTTATCCGCCAGATCCAGTTGCAAACGGATGCGTTTGTCGCCGGAGAAATACTGTTGCCAATCCACTTTTGCCGCATGTTGATACAACTGATCGGTATCCACTGCCGGAAATGCACTTACCTGCCACAACACCCGGGAGGCCAGCCGGCTCCACAAGCAGATCCGGTAAGCGGTGACCAGATCGCACTGACCAGTGACCGCGCCTGGTGATTTTTTCCACTCCAGGTCACTAAGCTGCTGAATTTCTTTTAATAATAATTCTTCTGTGCCGGTTGCACAGGTAATCACCAGGGTATTGCTGGGGTTATCGGCCTGATCGTTCACTAAACACTCACTTGTTGATGTAAGACTTAATAGGCATATAAAAATGTTTTTTGGTTAATTACTTTTTAATCACTTTAGCGACATATCCATTTCTGGCCTGTTTCAGTAAGGCTTTTTAATCAAGCATTTATGGGGATGCCAACCTGCTATACTTTTTTACGATAACAAGCCCCGGTTTTTATGCAATTTTATTCATCGACAGCTTTTACGAAATTCGTTATCAATAAAGTCCCTTGTCACCAAACCGTAAAGGAGCATCACTCTAAGAGCCAACCGTCAGAGTCAACTGTAGTATCTGTCACAGGTTCCATTTTGCATCATTTATGCAGCGAACAAACTTCATGCGCTCCCGCATGCTAACCGACATGCATACCGCAGTGACAAGTTCAACACAGCGAGAGAACTCGTAACAATACAGACAAAGAGGCAAAACTCTATGAGAAGACAAAAGCGCGATAAAGCTAACAGGGCTTATTCAAGAGGTTACAAGGCCGGCCTGGAGGGCCGCACCAAAACGCTTTGTCCGTACTCTGATATTACAACTCGTCAATATTGGCTCAATGGTTGGCGAGATGGTCGTGAAGATAACTGGGCCGGTTACACGGGGGTTTCAGGGATACATCGAATGGTAATCAGCTAACAACTCTACTTCTCAGCTATTTAACTTAACAACTCAGCAACACAAACCTCAGCACAATCCGATTTTTAATAGATGGTCTCCCGCCATCTCGTGGGTTATAACCCATCAGCGAAAGGGGCTTCTCCGGAAGCCCCTTTTTTATTGCGACTTTATTTTTGCAACTTTGCTATTGCGATTTTTTCTTACGGGTTTGCAGGCCCTGTTCAGTCATTGGCATGGCGGCGATAATCACTGATGGCTCTGGCAGACCCCGAAATCAACCCGGGCCCGTGGTAAATAAACCCGGTATAGATCTGCACCAGCGATGCACCTGCCCTGATCTTTCCTACGGCGTCTTCCGGCGATACGATGCCGCCGACACCGATAATGGGCAACTTGCCGTTCAGCGCCCGGGAAAGCCCCCGCAGCACGCTGGTAGACTTCTGGTACACAGGCGCGCCACTCAGGCCGCCGGTTTCCTTGCCATTGGGATAGGCTTCCACCCCTTCACGGCCAATGGTGGTGTTGGTGGCAATCACACCATCCATTTCATGTTCAATCAGTTTGCCCGCCACCAGCTGCACTTCTTCGTCGGTCATGTCCGGAGCGATTTTCAATACCAGCGGTACATAGTTCAGGTAGCGCTTTTCCAGCACCTGTTGCTCTTCTTTGAGGCGATTCAGCAAATGATCCAGCGACTCACCAAACTGCAGCGAACGCAGGCCCGGTGTATTCGGCGAGGAAATATTAATAACGATGTAATTGGAATACTGATACACCTTGCGCAGGCAGATCAGGTAATCATCAATGGCATTCTCTACCGGGGTATCAAAGTTCTTGCCGATATTCACACCCAGAATACCGTCGTAACGGCAATTGCGAATGCGCTCTACCAGATGATCCACCCCTTTGTTGTTAAACCCCATGCGGTTGATGATGGCTTCCCGTTCAGGGATGCGGAACAATCGCGGCTTGGGGTTGCCCGGCTGGGGCCGTGGGGTAACCGTGCCCACTTCAATAAAACCAAAACCCAGGGCGCCCAGGCCGGCAATATAGTCGCCGTTCTTGTCCAGCCCGGCCGCCAGGCCCACGGGATTCTTGAACTGCAACCCCATCAGCTCCACCGGTTCGTGGGCCTGTTTGAACAGATAGGGGGTAATCTTGACGCGCTCGGCGGCACCGATCAGGTCCAGCGACACATGGTGGCTGGTTTCCGGAGAAAGGGTGAACAGACAGTTTCGCAGCAGCGGATACAACATGAAACGCCTCTCATTTGGGGAACGAAGGGTGACAAGGGCTGAAATCGGGCCGCATTATAACCGATTTTTCAGCGGATTCGCCGGATGTCGCTGAACTTATTGTTGTCGTCAAAGTAAATGACAAAGGTGCCGTTAATGCCCCCGTGAGTCACAAAGGGCCGCAGAATATTGGCGGGAAAACGGACTTTCTGGCCGGTGGTGGTGGTGGCCAGCACGGTGCTGGCCGCCCCCTGATACCATTTCAGATACTCATCCCGGTCAATGGAAATGGAAACCTGTAAGCTCTTTTTCATTGCCTGTTGTCTTCAGGGCCCTGGATAAGGGCAGTTTACAACCCTTCCGAATCCGTGTGCAGGGTGGTCTGGGCAATATCCATCAACTCCCGCAGTGCCACTCCATACATGGAAAATTCCTTGGTGTCCGTAGCCCGGAACTCCCCTACCATACTGCGCCAACGGCGAATCAGTTCTTCGTGGCGCTTGGCCCAGTTTTCAATCCGTTCTTCCAGTGTGGAGGCATCGGTCTGGAACTGCATTACACCGACGGCCAGAGTGCGCTGCTGCCATTCCAGGTCGTCCCGGTAGGCTTCCCGGGCCAGGGCCTGCCAGTGGTTTTCAATGGTCAGGCTGTTGATTTCCTCGGTAAACCAGTACAGATCCAGGCGATTGCCCACTTCAAAGTAGGTGGTGGCCACCTCTTGCACGGATTTGGAGGTAATCTCCGCCGCCTGAATAATCCCCAGCGCCGATTGCATGCTGTCAGCACCGGAAATAAAGGTGGCCAGCGTGGAAGGAACACCTTTTTCCACGTAATCGTTATGGCGCTTTTCCCATACCTCCCGACGGGGGCCACGCAGCACGGCCGGCAGGCTGTCGGTTACCGCTTTAATGCCGGGCTGATAACGCTTCACCATTTCTTCCACGTTCACCCCACAACGGTTGTTACGCAGCAACCAGCGGGTGGCCCGGCGAATCATGCGGATCAGCACCCGCATCATTTCCAGCTGGGCAGTCGCATCCACCTTGTAATCCAGGGCTTCAATCTGCCCCCACCAGGATTCCAGGGAAAAGATATCCCGGGCCGCCAGAAACGCCTTGGCAATATCCACCACACCGGAGCCAGCGGCATCCCGCATGCGATGCACAAAGGTAATGCCCATGTAGTTCACCAGATCATTGGCGATCTGGGTGCCGATAATCTGCTTGGACAGTTTATGGTTGTCCAGCGTTTCGGCGAAGCGTTCCACCAGCACCTTGGGGAATGGCCGTTCAATTTCGTTGCTGATGTATTCATCGCTGGTAAGTGCTTCAACAGACAATTCATCTTTCAGCAATGCCTTGGTATAGGAAAGCAAGGTGGACAGCTCCGGTCGCATCAGGCCCTTGCCATTCACCAGGCGTTCGTGCAACTCTTCATCGTTGGGGATAAATTCCAGTTCCCGGTCCAGCTTGCCATCGTTGACCAGGGCATGGATATAACGCTTGTACTCACCCATGCGGTACACGGATTCAGTCTGTGCCACACTGATGGCCTGCACCTGGCGGTAATTGTTTTTCAGTACCAGATCGGCCACTTCGTTGGTCATGTCCACCAACAGCTGATTGCGCTGCTTGATGGTCATATCACCATTGTCCACAATATCGTTCAACAGAATCTTGATATTCACCTCATGGTCGGAACAGTCCACGCCACCGGCGTTATCAATAAAATCGGTGTTGGAACGGCCGCCAAACAAACCGTATTCAATCCGGCCCAGCTGGGTAACACCCAGATTGCCGCCCTCGCCCAGCACTTTGGCTTTCACGTCCTTGCCGTTCACACGAATGGAATCGTTGGCTTTGTCGCCCACTTCTGAATTCAGTTCGGCAGATGCCTTGATATAGGTGCCGATGCCGCCATTCCAGATCAGATCCACCGGAGATTTCAGCAAAGCCACCAGCAGTTCGTTGGGGGTCATCCGGTCTGCTTCTATCTTGAAGCGGTCTTTCATCTGGGGAGTGATCTTGATGGACTTGGCGGAACGCAAAAAGATACCGCCGCCCTGGGAAATCAGTTCCTTGTTATAGTCGGCCCAGGACGACCGGGGCATTTCAAATAAACGCTTTCTTTCCGCAAAGGAAATTTCCGGTTCCGGATTGGGATCAATAAAAATATGCATGTGGTTAAAAGCAGCCGTCAGCTGCAGCTGACGGCTGCGTAACATCCCATTTCCGAACACATCGCCGGCCATGTCACCTATGCCCAGCACGGTAACGGGCGTGGTCTGCACATCAATGCCCATTTCGCGAAAATGACGCTGCACTGATACCCAGGCACCCCGGGCGGTGATACCCATTTTTTTATGGTCGTACCCCACACTGCCACCGGAGGCAAACGCATCCCCCAACCAGAAGTTGTATTCCCGGGCAATCTCATTGGCAATATCAGAAAAGGTCGCCGTGCCTTTATCGGCAGCCACCACTAAATAGGGATCGTCGTCGTCAATACGCACCACCTGCTGGGGCGGCACCACTTCGCCTTCCACCAGATTATCGGTAATATCCAGCAGGCCACGGATAAAGGTTTGATAACAATTCACCACCTCGGTCATTACCCTGTCCCGGCTGCCGGATTTGGGCAGGCGCTTGGCCACAAAGCCACCCTTGGCGCCCACAGGTACAATCACCGCATTTTTAACCTGCTGGGCTTTGACCAGGCCCAGAATTTCAGTACGAAAATCCTCTTTGCGATCCGACCACCGCAAGCCCCCACGGGCCACTTTGCCACCCCGCAGATGCACACCTTCCACCCGCGGGGAATATACGAATATTTCGAACTTGGGTAATGGCCGCGGCAGATCCGGAATCTGTTCCGGTGCCAGTTTAAAGGAGATGTAATCCTTGAATTCATTGTCAGTCGCACGCTGGAAAAAGTTGGTGCGCAATGTAGCTGCCAGCATGTCCAGGTAACGGCGCAGTATGCGGTCTTCATCCAGGCTTTCCACCTGATCCAGGCCGTCGATAATATTGCGGATAATGCGCTGTTCGTGCTCCCGGTCCTGGCGGCTGTCAGGTGCAAAGCGGGTGTAAAACAAATCCACCAGCTGGCGGGTAATGCCGGGGTTATTGATCAGGGCTTCTTTAATATAAGTCTGGCTGAAGGCAAAACCGGTCTGTTTGAAATACTTGGCATACGCGCGCAGCACCGCCACTTCGCGCCAATCCAGCCCTACCGCCAGTACCAGGCGGTTAAAGCTGTCGTTCTCTGCATGGCCATGCCAGATCTGGTCAAAGGCCGTTTGCAGTTTTTCCTTAACGGAGTCCAGTTCGGTAATGGGTGTACCGCCATAGCGAACGCTGAATTCGTAAATCCAGATTTCTCCCTCCCGGCAACGGATATGATAAGGCCTGCCTCCCAGTACCCTCAGCCCCAGGTTTTCGAGCATTGGGAGCACATCGGACAGCGGGATTTCCTTGTAACGGCGGAAAAGTTTAAAGCGTAACGCATCGACATCTTCTTCTATGGCCCGGTAAAAGGACACGGAGATTGAATCCTCGCTATCCTTGAGCATTTCCATATGCTCCACATCGGACACGGCCGTGCGGGTGGAGACATCTTCACGGTAGCTCACGGAAAACGCATCGGCGTACTTTTTAAACAAGCTGCCGGCTCTGCCTTCGCCAACAGCTTCCACCAGGGTTTCCTGAAAACGGTCATGCCAGGAGCGCGCCAGCGCCACCAAACGTTCTTCCGCTTCCTTCACGTCAAACTTGTAGCTGTTATCGTCAGCCACCCGGATGACAATATAAAGCCGGGCCAACGTGGATTCGGTAAAGTAGGTATTGAATTCCAGATCCTGGGCATCCACGTATTCACATAACACCTGCTGGAACTGTTTGCGTAAGGTCGTAGAGTAGCCTTCCCGCGGCGTATAAATCAGGCAGGTAACAAAGCGACCGAACTGGCCCTTGCGGACAAACAAACGCAGGCGGCGGCGTTCCTGAATCTGCAAAATGCCCACCGCCGTTTGCAGCAATTGTTTGGTGGGCGTCTGAAACAGTTCCTCACGGGGGAAGGTTTCCAGAATCTGCACCAGACGTTTGCCATCGTGCCCCCTGGGGTCCAGCTGGGAGCCCTTGATCACATCATCAATCTTGCGGCCAATAATGGGAAAATCCCGCGGGCTGTTATTAAACACCCGTGACGTATAAAGGCCCAGCAACCGGTATTCCCCGGTTACCTGACCATTTTCATCAAAGCTGCGCACCGCCACAAAGTCCATATAGGCGGGGCGATGAATTCGTGACTTGGTGCCGGACTTGCCGAACACCAACAGTTTGGTTTCCAGGGTCAGAGGGCCACCGGACGCTTCCATCAGGTCAATGGAATGATTGTGGCGCACAATGCCCAGGGACGAATCCGGCACCAGTTCCAGTACCCGGTCGTTACCCTTTTCCACCACTTTGTATTCCTGCATGCCCAGATAGGTAAAATGATTGTCTACCAACCAGAGTAAAAAGCTCTTGGCCTCCTCCAGGCTGATGGCCTTGCTTTCCCCGCCACGCTCCAGGTTCTCGGCAATGGTCTGGGTCCATTCAAGCATGGTTTTGAAATCACAGACCGCGTATTCCAGCTCGGCAAAGATATCTTCCAGGTTAGCGACAATATCGCGAATCTCGTTGTCGTCGGTTTCTTTATCGATTTCGATATGAACCACGGATTCCGGGCTGCCCACCTCGGTGCGGGAACTGAAATCCGCTTCTACCAGATCGCCTTTTTCATCCCGGGCAATGTTGAACACGGCATTCATCACTGAATGGATGGATACTCCGCGCCGGGTAAATTCCATCATCACGGAATCCACAATAAAAGAGCGATCAGGCGTGACGATTTCAACAATGGTATGGCTGCCCTGCCAGCCATGATCCTCAAACTTGGGATTGAATACCCGCACCCGGGGTTTTTTATTGGGGCGATGCTGAATAAAATCCCAGAGCGCAATAGTGGCGCTGTACAAATCATCGATCCGTTTGTTCGACAGCTCTTCCAGTGGGGCTGTGGCATAAAAATAGTGCGCAAAATCCACAATCTGCTTTTTAACGCCGGGATCTGCCCGATCGAACCGCTCATTAATCTTTTCGGCTAAACGATCGATCGTCACCTCATAATCGCTACCCAGCGAAAGATTAACCATGTGCCTGCTCCTTTCTCAGCTGTCTCGCTCACCTGTGTCGCTATGCTCACGGGAGTGCGTTTTAAGTACCCACGCTCCGTTGCCCACCCAGCGCTTTCTAGCAGTTTAGATCAATTCTCAACTGCAGGGCATAACGTACTCTTATCAAAGCGATTTTTATTATGCAAACGGGAACTCTGGCCGGGGGTTGGCAGTCATACACCGCTGTCAGGCATGATCGGGTTAACCAAACCGGCGACAGTCGTTGTTTTTTCTGACAGAATTCAGAACCCTGTCGGATGGACCGGTAGCATTAGGCCTTTAACACAGGCATAATCCCACGAAAAAGAACAACATAAGACGCTGTCCCGGGTTCACCTGAAGCCCTGATAACACCAATTAGAATCTGACAGATCTGATTTTTGGAGTACAGAACCCCATGTCCGAACGAGCTGCCATAAAAGCGCTGAAGGAATCTCTCTGCTCACAAATCATCGGCCAGGCCCATCTGGTTGACCGATTATTAGTCGCTCTGCTGGCCAACGGCCATCTTTTGGTGGAAGGCGCCCCCGGGCTGGCCAAAACCAAGGCGATCAAAGCCCTGTCTGAAGGCATTGAGTGCGACTTTCACCGGATTCAGTTTACCCCCGACCTGCTGCCCGCCGATGTTACCGGCACCGAAATCTATCGCCCCCAGGATGGTTCCTTCCAGTTTCAGGAAGGCCCGATCTTCCACAACCTGGTACTGGCGGATGAAATCAACCGGGCGCCCGCCAAGGTGCAGTCGGCCCTGCTGGAAGCCATGGCAGAACGCCAGATCAGTGTGGGAGCCAAAACCCACCGCCTGCCCAAGCTGTTTCTGGTTATGGCTACGCAAAACCCCATTGAGCAGGAAGGCACCTACCCCCTGCCGGAAGCGCAGCTTGACCGCTTTCTGATGCATGTCACCATCGACTACCCCGACGCGGAATCCGAAAAGAAAATTCTGCGTTTGGCCCGCCAGGAAGCCGAAGCCGTTAACCGTACCGGTAGCAGCGACGGCCGCCACGACATTACCCAGGATCAGATTTTCGCCGCCCGGGATCAGATCATTAAACTGCACATGATTCCGGCCATTGAGGAATACATCGTTCAGTTCACCATGGCCACCCGTAACGCGTTGGCCTATGGCGATGATCTGGCCGGCTGGATCGAGTACGGTGTCAGCCCCCGGGGCACCATTGCCCTGGATGCCTGCGCCCGCGCCCACGCCTGGCTGCACGAACGGGATTTTGTTACCCCGGAAGACGTACAGGCCGTGGCCCACGATGTGCTGCGCCACCGCATTGGCCTGACCTTTGAGGCGGAAGCCAAAGGCGTAACCCCGGATCATATTATCGACGAGTTGCTTGACCGGGTATCAGCCCCTTAACCGAGGTATCCCATGGCCAATCAATCCAGGCAGTTATTGCAGGAACGGGAAGACCTTGAAAAATATCGCGGCGTGTACATTTCCATGGAGGAGCTGGTCGCCATTCAGTCAAGCCATTGCAGCCTGGACCTGCGGGGGCGGCGTAAGGCATTAACCGCCATTGCCGGTTCCCATCATTCCTCCTTCCGGGGGCGTGGCATCGACTTTGATGAAGTGCGGGTTTACGAACCCGGTGACGATGTACGCAATATCGACTGGCGGGTAACCGCCCGTACCGGCAAACCCCACACCAAACTGTTCCGGGAAGAGCGGGAAAGGCCCATCTATATTGTGGTGGACCAGAGTCAGTCCATGTTTTTCGGCAGCCAGCAATGTTTTAAATCCGTAGCCGCCGCCAAGGCTGCCGGCTATCTGGCCTGGGGATCAAGAGAACATGGCGATCGCGTCGGCGGCTTTATTTTTAACGATAAAGAAGTACAGGAAATCCGCCCCAAAGAAGGCAAACGCGGTATTCAGCAATACCTGCGCCTGCTGATCCAGTTTAATCAGAAATTGTCGGCAGAAGGCATTGCCAGCGGTTCCCGCGGCGCCTTTATTAATGCCCTGGAAGGTGTAAAGCGAGTGATTCGCCCCGGCAGTCTGGTGTTTGTGATCAGTGATTTCAAACATTTCGACGATATCACCCTGCAACATTTTTCCCTGGTGTCCCGCCACAGTGATATTGTTGCCATTCAGGTTTACGACCCTCTGGAACAGCATCTGCCGCCACCCGGCTCCTACAGTTTTACCAATGGGCAACGGGCTATAACCGTTAACACCCACAACAAGGAACTGCGCAAACATTACCGGCTGCGTTTTCTGGAACATCAGGAGCGCGTCCGCCAACAACTGGCCTCTATCGCCATTCCCATGATTGAAATCAACACCGCCGAATCGGTGTCTGACGTGTTAAACAGTTCACTGGGCATGAAAGCCCGCAGCAGAAGGTAACATGAATCCAGCGGATCCCTTAGCGCAACTTGCCGATATTCATCTGCCGGATCCGGTATCCGCCTGGCCACCGGCACCCGGCTGGTGGCTGCTGGCACTGCTGATCATCGGGCTGGTTATCGGCGCCATCGTGTTCCTGTTACAACGCTATCGCAAACGGGCCTGGCGGCGCGAAGCCCTGGCCTACCTGCAGGAACTGCAGACAAGACAGGACCAGTTACCGGGAACCGACATGGCCAGCGCCCTGTCAGGATTATTAAAACAGGTCGCCATTACCCGGTTTGGCCGCCATCAGACCGCCAGCCTGAGTGGCGATACCTGGCTGCGGTTTCTGGACGACAAAGGTAGGACAACGGCCTTTACCCAGGGCCCCGGCCGGGCACTGGGCGATGATATTTACCGCCCGGATGCGGTGATTGATGTGGAAGGACTATTCAAACTCAGCCAGGAGTGGATTGAAAAGCAATCATGATCGTACTGGAGCACTGGTGGGTACTGCTGCTGATTCCGCTGCCCTGGATGATGCGAGCCATTCTGCCCAAAGCCGAACAGAGCCAGAGCGCGTTGCTGAGAGCCCCGTTTTTTGAAGACGTGAGCGAGCTGGCCGGCAAACGCCACAGCACCCTGATCCGGCGTTCTTTCCGCTGGCGCCTGCTGATGCTGTTCCTGTGGCTGTGCCTGATTGCGGCTGCCGCCAATCCGCAGTTTGTGGGCAAACCGGTCACCATTCATTCGGAAGCGCGGGATTTAATGCTGGCCGTGGATATTTCCGCCAGTATGGATGAGTTCCACGATATGCGGGTAAAAGGGGAACAGGTGGATCGCCTTACTGCCGTTAAATCCGTACTGGAAACCTTTATTGAACGCCGCAAAACCGATCGCCTGGGGCTGATTCTGTTCGGTTCCCAGGCTTACCTGCAAACCCCGCTGACCTTTGATCATCAAACCCTGCATCAGCTGCTAAAAGAAGCCCAGATCGGCATTGCCGGTCCCCGCACTGCGATCGGTGATGCTATCGGCCTGGCGCTGAAACGCCTTAAAGACCGCCCATCAGACAGCAAGGTACTGATACTGTTAACCGACGGCGCCAATACCGCCGGCGAAATCAGCCCCGTTCAGGCGGCCCAGCTGGCGGCGCAGAAAGGCCTGAAGATCTACACCGTGGGTGTGGGCGCCGACGAAATGGTATTACCCGGGATTTTCGGCAGCCGCTTTGGCCGCCGGGCCATTAACCCCTCCGCAGACCTGGATGAGAAAACCCTTGAGGAAATTGCCGAACTGACCGGCGGCAATTATTTCCGTGCCAAAAACACCGATGAACTGCGGCGCATTTACGAAATGCTGGATGAACTGGAACCGGCCGAAGCCCAACCGGAAGTGTTCCGTCCCATCAGCTCTCTGTTTCACTGGCCCCTGGGGCTGGCATTTCTGATCAGTGGCCTGATCGCGCTGAAAGCGATCTTGCAGGATGCCTGGGGCAGGCGAACACTCAGCAAACAAACCACCATGATCAGTGAGGGTCAGTAGCAACCGTTATGAATCAGCTTCTCAGTGATATGGCACAGTTTCACTTTCTTCGCCCGGAATGGTTTGCGGCGTTGTTGCCTGTGGTATTGCTGATCATTCTGCTGTGGAACCGCCGCTCAGCCTATGGCAGCTGGCAACAGGTGATTGCACCGCACCTGCTGCGCCACCTGCTGGAAGGCAGCGGCCAGCGCAAAAAACGCGGCCCGGTTATTCTGCTGCTGGTTGCCTGGGTGGTAACCGTGTTTGCCCTGGCGGGCCCCACCTGGAACAAATTGCCCCAAGCGGTGCAGAAAAAAGTGAATGCCCAGATCATTGTCATGGACCTGTCCCTGTCCATGTTTGCCCAGGATGTGTCCCCCTCGCGGCTGGAAAGAGCCCGCTATAAACTCAGCGATATTCTGCGCCGCAGCAAGGAAGGCCTGACCGGACTGGTGGTGTTTGCCGGCACCCCGCACGTGGTAACCCCGTTGACCGACGACACCCGCACTATTCTGAGCATGGTGGATTCTTTATCGCCGGATATTATGCCTATCCCCGGCAGCGATCCTGCCGCCGCGGTCATCAAAGCCAAAGACGTGCTGCAACAGGGTGGTATGTACCAGGGCCATATTATTCTGCTGACCGACGACCTGCCTGCCGACTTTCTGGATGAAGTCAAAGGCGAACTCAACCGGGCGGATACCCCTGTTTCCATTTTTGCCATTGGCACCAGTGAAGGGTCACCCATTTCGCTCCCCGGCGGCAGCTTTGTCAAAGATGAGTCCGGCAGCATTGTGGTGGCCAAAGTCAATGAAAACACCATGAAAACGGCAGCCCGACAGCTGGGCGGACGCTTCACCACCCTGACTTACTCCGACGAAGACATCGATTACCTGCTGGACTTTAAAGCCACCCTGCTGGACCAGGAGATGAAAGAAACCGAGCGGGATTTTGATACCTGGGATGAAATGGGCCACTGGCTGGTGGTGCTGTTACTTCCCCTGGCTGCTGCCGGGTACCGCAAAGGCTGGCTGGGCAGCCTGTTGCTGCCGGTGGTTGCCGTGAGCGCCTTAGGCATGGCCGAGCCGGCACAGGCCAACCTGTGGGATGATTTGTGGCAGACCCCGGACCAGCAGGGCCAGCAAGCCTGGCGTGGTGAACAATACGATAACGCCGCCGAAAAATTTGCCGACCCGCAATGGAAAGGCAGCGCCTATTACCGCAGTGAAAACTACGAACAGGCCGAAATAGAATTTGCCAAATCCGACACCGCCGACGCCCATTACAATCGCGGCAACGCCCTGGCCAGACAGCAGAAAATTGAAGAAGCCATGGCCGCCTACGAAACTGCGCTGGAAAAAAACCCGGACCTGGAAGATGCCAAAAAAAATCTGGAACTGCTGAAGAAACTGCAGGAACAACAAAAGCAGGAAGGCCAGGAAGGTGAAGACGGCGAGGATTCCGACGAAAAGGACTCGGACCAGAACCAGCCCAAAGACCAGAACCAGAGTAACCAGCAAGAGAATCAACAACAGGATCAGCAGGATCAGGGCCAGGAACAATCCGGCGACAGCGAAGAACAAAGCGAGCAGCAGTCCGGCCAGCAGCAAGAACAGGATCAGGAAAAAGAAACAGATCAGCAGAACCGGCAGGGTCAGCAGGAAAACGAGAAGGAAAAGGAAAACCCTGAAGAACAACAACAGGGGCAGGAACCTTCTGACGAGGAACAACAACAGGAAGAACAACCGCCCCGCCCCATTGCACCCAAGCTGCAGGATTCCCAGGAATCAGCAGAAGATCAGCAGGCCTTACAGCAATGGCTGGAACGGGTACCCGATGAGCCCGGCGGCCTGCTGCGCAGAAAATTTAAAATGGAATCCAAATTGCGTAACCGCAACGAACTGGAATCGCAAGCCTGGTAACCACTGGAACTAACATGAAACTGACGATTAACGCTTTATTCACTACGCTGTTTTTACTGCTGGGCCTGGGCTCTTCCGCCTGGGCCGTGGATATAACAGCCTCCGTGGACACCCACAAACTGGAACAGGGCGACAGCCTGGTACTGACCGTGCAGGTAAACGAACTGGCCATGGGCAAAAAGCCGGATTTCAGCGTGCTGGAAGATCAGTTCAGAATTCTGGGCACCACCACCCAGCAACGCACCCGCATTGTGAACGATCAGATGGAATCCAGCATGAGCTGGAACCTGACCCTGATTCCCAAAGCCACCGGCTACATTGTGATTCCCCCCATTGCCTACGAAAACGCCCAGTCCAAACCCATTACCATTCAGGTGGCCAAGCGTTCCACCAGTAACAAGCACAATGGCAAAAACCTGGTGTTTATTGAAGCCAGCGTGGACAAGGAATCCGTGTACGTGCAGGAACAGGTGGTACTGACACTGCGCCTGTACCGCCGTACCCAGATTATCGATCCGACATGGACGCCCCCGGAAATCGACAACGCAGTCATGGAACGACTGACCGATTCCCGCACCTTCCAGACCGCCATCGACGGCTATACCTATCAGGTGACCGAAAACACCTTTGCGGTTTTTCCGCAGAAATCCGGCACCATGGTGATTCCCGAATCCCGCCTGGCGGCGGTGATCGGCACCGGCAACCGTGGTGGCTTTTTCTTTGATCCGTTTTCCTCCGCCGGTAAACAGATTCAGCGCACTACCCAGCGAATTGAGGTGGATGTAAAACCCATTCCCGACAGCTACCCCAACCGGCCCTGGCTGCCCTCCAAATCCGTGGGTCTGGCGGACCAGTGGACTCCGGAAAATGCAGAGTTCAAAGTGGGCGAGGCCGTTACCCGCACCATTATTCTGCAGGCTAAAGGCATTACCGCCACCGCCCTGCCCACCATTCCGGTACCCCAGAGCGACAAATTCAAGGTTTACCCGGACAAAGCCGACACCCAGAGCACTGTCGATGCCGACGGCATGGTGAGCCAGCGGGTGGAATCCTACGCCTTTATTCCCACCGAAGCGGGCACAGTAACCCTGCCGGAGATTCAGGTAAGCTGGTGGGATGTCACCCGGGACCAGCTGAAAACCGCCACCCTCCCGGCCCAAACCATAGAAGTGAAAGGCACCGCCACCGTACAACGCACGGATCAATCCGTAGCAGCGCCGCCCGCCAGTACCCCGGCCCCATCCACCGCACCACCATCAATGGCAGCGGATGAACCCATGGTAAGCACCACCTGGCAGTGGATTGCGGTGGTCAGCACCGGACTGTGGGTTCTGACACTGGTGGCATTGATTCTGGTGGCCAGAAAGGGCAAAAACAGCGCCAAAACCACCAGCGAACCGGAAGAAGCCCCCCGCCTTTCACTGAAAGAGGCAAAAACCGCACTGAAAAAGGCCTGCCAGGAAGACAACCCCACCGCCGCCCGCCAGGCGCTGGTGGACTGGGGCAATGCCACCTTTACCCTGGCCAACTGCCATTCCATCGGTGATGTCAGTCGGCATATTCAGTCGGAGAAATGCCGCTCCGCCATCCGCGAACTGGAAATTCTGCTGTACCGCCAGGCAGCCGAAGGCGATTGGGACGGCACCTACCTGTGGGAAGCCATAGAAGAAGTGGAACATGCCAAAGCAGCCAGCGATCGTGAACCGGCGCTGCAGCCGCTCTATCCCGGTGCCTAGTCTGTCCCGGCCTGTCAGCCCAGCTCCCTGCAACGGCCTCTGAGCCCCCACTTGATCCCTTCTTGACCCGCCGGCGATGACAACAGCCGGTGGGTTATCCGCCGCTTGAGTCACTGCATCGGCAGCTGTACAGCAAAAATTTCCACTCTTTACTACCCGTACACCCTGGGCTTCACCCCAAAACCGGCGCCACCCGCCATCATAAATTGATGATTTAACAGCATTTATTCCTCCACACCCCTTCTCTGGCCGGCACTATTCCTGTTGCCGGACACTCCGGATACGCGCCGTTTCCCCCATTTTCCATTCACCCCTGCTGATTTGTTCTATCATTAAAAAGTCGGTTAATTTTTTAGGAAAGATTATGCGCGCAGGTGTTGATAACAAAAGAATTACAGCGGTTTTACTGGCTGGTTTTTGTGTTCTGCATATCCCGGCCGCCATGGGTGCTGATGGTCAGACTGCAATGGTAAGCATTCTTACCTACGCCATTCCGGTGATTTTGCTGGTGGCACAGTACCTGTTTCTCAAGTCCAGGCACCAGAAACAGATCAGCGAGCTGAACGGCCAGCTGAACAGCGTCAATCAGCAAATGAAAGACATGGTGCCCCGTGAAAGCCTGGAACAGCAACGCATTGAAAGCTCTCAGGAAATCGCCAGCGTACGCTCCTCTCTTGAACAGGTGGAACACGAAGCCGACAGCGCCCGGCATGAGCTGAGCCAGCAGCTGGCAGATACCCGCAACGGTCTGGAGCAGCAACTGTCAGACATGCAGCAATCCCACAACAGTACCTGTGGTGAGCTGGACAGCCAGATAGTGGCGGTTACCAAGGCCGTTGAAGAGCTGCTGGCAGTGACCAACACCATTGAACGCTGGCACGAAGGCATGACCGACATCATGCAGCACAACAAGAACATGCAGAAACAGATCGGCGACTTCCAGAACATTGTGGGGCAGATCGGCATCCTGTCTCTCAACGCAGCGATTGAAGCGGCCCGCGCCGGTGAACACGGCCGAGGCTTTGCCGTGGTGGCCGATGAAGTGCGCAAACTGTCCATGAACGCCCAGAACCTGAATGAGGATTACCGCCACAATCTGAATAAAAATGCCATGATTGCCACGCTGGCTTTTCAGGACATTCAGGCCGGGGGAAAAATGATTATTACCGCCATCCAAAATGTGAAGACACAAATTTCCATGGCCCACAACACACTGGTCAACAGGGCGGGATAAATGTCCAAGGATTTTTCACAAGTTCAGGAAAACCTGGCAAAAATGCTGGAAGTGGCACTTGAGACTACACTCAAGGAATCCGCGAGTGACAGCTCATGGAGTTTCAAGCGTGAAAACAGTGTCAACGGCTTTGGCATGAAGCACTGTATCGTGCTGACCATTTCCTCCTTCCGGTTTCGTGTCATGGTTATTATTCACCTTAGCGTGAACGACCGGTTAAAGCGCTTTCTTGCCGATATTATGGGTGCCAAATTACAGGAAGTGGATGACGAAAAACTGATTGACCGCCTGCTGGAGCTAAGCAACAGCTTTTGTGGCCACATCAAACGTCATCTGCAGGACACCTGCCCTCCTCTGGGCATGTCCACACCTAATCTGCTGGACAGCGCCTGCCTGGAGCTGGATGACGTGGTGGAAATAGCACATGAAGCCCACGTTAAAGCCACCGACGCCGGCGGCAGCGAGCCCCTGTTTGGCGCCAGCGCGCTGGTAAGCCTGCTGGATGAAACGGATTTCAACATCAATCAGCCTCAAACCTCCGACCAGGGGGGCGGAGATTTCGAGAGCTTCGGAGAACTGGAACTGTTCTGAGTTTTTTGTAAACCAACAAATCTGACTAACGGAAGTTTGCTCATGATTAAGTTTGATAAAAGTCTGGTAAGTAAGGTCTTGGTCTTTGAAGATGACAAAGACATTCAGGCAACCATTAAGGAATTTTGCGACAACAATGGTCTGGTAGCGCTGCGGCAACAAAGCTACTCCGCCATGAAGGTACTTTATTCAAATATCGACCTGGGCGGTGTACTGCTATCGGAAACCAGCCACGACAGTGCCGAAGGTATTCACGATGGTTTTGATCTGGCAGTCAGGATTCACAAGATTCGTCCGGAGCTGCCTATTTTTATGCGCCGGGAAGACCGCGAAGACAAAGAAGATCTGAGCGAAGATCAGCAGGCTGCCATTGCCGGCGTGTACAGCATCAAGAACATGAACAAGCTGCTGGAAATGGCAGACCAGTATCTCGCGGATACCGAATACCCCATTTCCCTGATTCGCCGGATTGAAGAGGTCACCATTTCCTCGCTGGAATCCACCTTCAAAAACACCACGGTAAAACTGGCCCTGCCTTACCTGGTAAAAGATAAACTCACTTACGGCGACATCGTTAGTCTGCTGCCGGTTCAGGCGCCCTGGTTTAACGGCTATATGATGCTGCAATCCGAAGAAGAACCCATGATTCATATGATCAATGCCGGAAAAACCGCCATCGAAAATAATCAGGTGGATTTTCGTGATGTCATGGGCCTGCTCAGTGAAATTTCCAATATGGCCTGGGGCGGTTTGAAAACCAGATTGCTCAGCCTGCACCCGCCGGACTACGAGGAAAGGCATCTGATCGCCGTACCCATTACGGTGAATCAGTACAAGGAGTATATCTCCTTTGGTACCGACCGTTCCCAGTTGTGTTTTGAGTACACCATTTATGATAACGAACATAAAGTGGAACCGGTCAAACTCTTCCAGAAGTTTATCTTCAATATTAAATGGTCGCCTGAAGAGTACCGCGAAGCGGACGAAAACACCGTTGAAGAACTGGTGGAAAGTGGCGCCCTGGAATTATTCTGAATCTGAATCAAACCAACTATTAGCAAGAGGTTTATAGACATGGCACAGATACTGGTTGTTGACGACAGCGCAGCAATTCGCAACGAAGTGGAATCTTTTCTGAAATCCAACAGCTTTACCGTTGCCACCGCGGTGGATGGCGCAGACGGCCTGAATAAAATGCGTTCCGACGGCGAAATCAAACTGGTAATTTCCGATGTAAACATGCCCAACATGGATGGTCTGACCATGGTGGAAAAAATACGCGGTGAACTGGGCAACAGTGGCGTAAACATCATCATGCTTACCACCGAGAATGATCCCAACATGAAAAACCGCGGCAAGGCTGCCGGTGTTAAAGGTTGGATTGTTAAGCCATTTAACGGCGCGGCAGCACTGGGCGCAATCCAGAAGCTGGTATCGGGATGATATGAAGCTGACTCACTGTATCACTTGATATCTACCGGGGAAGGTAAATATGCCAACATTAAGTTTTAATCAAAAGGTCTGGGCCGGTTTTATAGTCATCGTGGTCCTTCTGACCATTTCCGGCCTGTCATCTCTCTGGAATTTGTTCAGTATCGACAATTCAAATGCCCGGGTAAACGAAGTCGCAGTACCTGTGGTGAGAGAAGCGAACCAGGTACAGATTGAACTTCTCAAGTTGGCAAACCTCAGCGCATTGGGTTTTAACGCGTTAACTGCCGAGGAAATCAAACCCTACCGGGAAAATTTCGAGAAAGGCACCGACAACTTTGCCGAGCTCTATGAGCAACTCCAGCGCACTACCAAATCCGCACCGGCCATGCAGGAAACCGTGGCTGACGTAGAAACTGACTACGAAGCCTACATCACCGCTGTGCGAAGTATGTTTGACGCCAAGGAAGCATTGCTGGTTGCCAAGGAAAAAGCCGACGAAGATGTCGAACGTATTATCGAGCTGGTAGGCCGCCTGAGTGATGCTATGGCCAATATCATGTGGTACGAGGATTACGATCACGCCGAGGAAATGGAACTGGTGATGGGCAACCTGAACATGGCGGAAACCATTTACCTCAGGGCTATCAAACAGGCAGAGGAATTGCAACGAACCACTGAGCAGGAACGCCTGGAAACTGCTGAGGATGACTTTTCCTTTATTCTTGATGATGGCCAGCGCTGGATGGACAAAGGGCTAGTGATTTTCGGAGATTTCGGCCCTCAGAAAATGATTGAAAACACCCGAAAAAAGCTGGAAGCAGTTCGTGAAGGTGTAGCCAAAGAGGACGGTCTGGCCAAATTCAAAACCGAGCAACTGGAGCAGGCAGAACTGGCCCGGGAAAAACTGCTGGAATCCAAAGACTCTGTTAACAAGGCCGTTGCCGGGCTGGATAAACTGCTGGATTCGGCCGACAACCAGTTCAACCGCCTGCAAAGCGAACTCACCGGCACCCTGGATTTTGGTATCAAGAGCGCCGCCATTATTATGGTGATTCTGCTGGCACTGGCCACCCAGAACTTTAACTCCATGCGCCTGGCCATTCGCAAGAAAATGGACGACCTGGCGCAGCTCAATAACATTGGCGGCACCCTGGCCTCGGCCCGGGATCAGAGCACCGCGCTGGATTCCGTACTCCATGCCATGAGTGAAAAGGTGGGCGTGGATCGCGGCTCGGTATATCTGTTCAATAAAGAAAACCAGCTGGAAGCCAAAGCCTTTATGCCTCCCATGGCGGTGGACGCCACCCGCGCTATTACCTTTGAAATGGGTAAAGGGATTCTCGGCCGGGCGGCTGAAGCCAAAAAATCCATCTTTGTGGCCGACACCACCAGGGATTCCAACTACATCGCCAAAGAAGGCGAACAACCCCGCGCCCTGCTCTGCGTTCCTCTGGTAGACAAAGACGTGCTGATCGGGGTCATGAACTTCTCCGGCGACATCAAAAAAGTGGCCTTTGCCGACAGTGACTACGAGTTTGTTTCTTCGGTGGCGGTGTCACTGGTCACCACCATCAAGAACATCCGCATGGTGGAAGTGATCGAAGAGCACAACCGCAACCTGGAGAAAAAAGTCGAAGAGCGCACCGCCGCCCTGAAACAGAAAAACGACGATATCGCCAACATGCTCTCCAACATGCATCAGGGCCTGTTTACCATTATCGAAGGCGGCAAGATCCACCCCGAATACGCGGCCTATCTGGAAAACATTTTCGAAACCAAGGATATTGCCGACCGCGACTTTACCGAGCTGCTGTTCAAGCATTCCCGCCTGAGCACCGATGTGATCGATTCCGCCACCACCGCGGTGGCCTCCATCGTGGGCGAAGACAGCATGATGTACGATTTCAACTCCCACCTGCTGGTGAAAGAGTTAACCCTGCAGTTTGCCGAGCTGCCGGACAAACTGATTGAACTGGACTGGGATCCCATTATCGATGAAGACGATACGGTCTCCAAACTGATGGTAACCGTGCGCGATGTGACCGAACTGAAAGCCCTGGAAGCCGAAGCGGAAGGACAGAAACAGGAGCTGATGATCATCGGCGAAATCCTGGCCATCGACGGCGAGAAGTTCAACGAGTTTGTGGAAGGCTCCGAGCAGTTTGTGGAGAAATGCCGTTCACTGATTGCAGAAACCAAGGAGAAAGACCCCGAAACCCTGGCGGAACTGTTCCGCAACATGCACACGGTAAAAGGCAACGCCCGGACCTACGGCTTCAAGCACATTACCGAAACTGTGCACGAAGTGGAAAACACCTACGATCGCCTGAGAAAAGAAGAAGAACTCAGCTGGGATCCCGATTCACTGCTGGACGAGCTGCAACAGGCAGAAAAAGCCATTAAACGCTACAGCGGTATTTTCTCGGAAAAACTCGGCAAGATTGCCGCCGGCTCCGGGCCATCCATTGATCGCGAGCGGGTGCACCGCCTGATGGATCAGATCTCCGCCCTGGGCGACACGGCCCTGCCGGAAAACGTGGTGTCCATTGTCAGAGACACCTATGAAACCCTGGCCACCATTGAAGCCAAACCCATCAACGATGTGATTAAAGATGTGGTGGGTTCCGTGCAAAACCTGGCGGCGGAACTGGGCAAACCCAAACCCACCGTGGACGTAGACAGCGGCGAAGTACTGATTCGCAGCCATGCGCAAAACACCCTGGTCAACACCTTTATGCACGTCATGCGCAACGCCGTGGACCACGGCCTGGAAATGCCCGATGAGCGGGTGGCCAAAGGCAAACCGGAGGCCGGTACCATTCGCATCTCCACCAGCGAAACCGACAAGCTGGTGTCCTTTGCCATTCGTGATGATGGCCGGGGCATTGCCCTGACCAAGGTGTTTGAAAAAGCCAAACAGCTGGGAGTTTATCCGGAGGACGCCCCTCGCCCACCGGATCAGGAAGTGGCAAACCTGATTTTTTCCTCCGGTTTCTCAACCGCGGATGAAGTCTCCGAAATTTCCGGCCGCGGCGTAGGCATGGATGCGGTGAAGGACTTCCTCACCAAGGCCGGTGGCGGGATTGAAGTGGTACTGGATGAAGGGGATGAAAACGCGGACTTCCGTAACTTCACCACCTTTATTCACCTGCCCAAGGATCTTTGCCTGAAACTGCCGGAGTTTGCGGTAGCCAGCTAAACCGGCATACCCCTTTAAAGAAGGCCGTGAATTAAACGTTATACGTTAGTCACGGCCTTTCTTGATTAACTCCATATCTTAATCAAACCCATAAATCCCATAACAGGCGGCACTCTCTACGGCGCTCTCTGCGGTACTCTCCGCGCCCCCATCACCCGGGTTATTACCCCGCATCCTGGCAGGCATATTTAGCGCTGTGCCGGCAGTTTTGATCTATGCTTATATCAGACACTCAATACTTGGTATTCACTGCCAAGCATCGGAGAACAAAGGAAAAAATCGCTTGCTATCCAACAGGATAACTGACTATGCCGACATTAAGTTTTAATCAAAAGGTCTGGGCCGGATTCATCGTTATCGTGATTCTGCTCACCATATCCGGTGTGTCCTCACTCTGGAATCTGCTCAGTATCGACAGCTCAAACGCCCGGGTGAATGAGGTGGCGGTACCCGTGGTAAGAGAGGCCAACCAGGTACAGATTGAACTTCTCAAGTTGGCAAACCTCAGCGCCCTCGGTTTTAACGCCCTCACCGCCGAAGAGATTAAACCTTACCGCAAGAACTTCGAAAAAGGCACAGAGAATTTTACGGAATACTACAGCAAGCTGCAGGCAACCACTGACTCCTCGCCCGCCATGAAAGAAATCGTGTCCGATGTAGAGGCAAACTACCAAGCCTATATTACCGCGGTAAGGGAAATGTTTGATGCCAAAGAAGCCGTGCTGGTGGCCAAGGAACAGGCCAGCGATGACATGGAAAAGATTCTTGAATTAGTGGGCCGGCTGAGTGACGCCATGGCCAATATCATGTGGTACGAAGATTACGACCATGCCGATGAGATGGAGCTGGTGATGGGCAGCCTGGAATCGGCAGAAAGCCGTTTCCTCGGCATTATCAAGCAAGCCGAAGAACTGAACCGAACCACTGACCCGGAACGGCTTGCCAACGCCGAAGCTGATTTTCTGTTCAGCTACAACGAAGGCGAACGCTGGCTGGAAAAAGGCACCTCCCTGTTTAAGCCGTTTGGCCCGGATAAGATGATCGAAAACTCCTACGCCAAACTGGAAGCCTTAAAAGCCGGTATTACCCGGAAAGACGGTCTGGCCAAATTCAAAACCGAGCAACTGGAGCAGGCAGAACTGGCCCGGGAAAAACTGCTGGAATCCAAAGACTCTGTTAACAAGGCCGTTGCCGGGCTGGATAAACTGCTGGATTCGGCCGACAACCAGTTCAACCGCCTGCAAAGCGAACTCACCGGCACCCTGGATTTTGGTATCAAGAGCGCCGCCATTATTATGGTGATTCTGCTGGCACTGGCCACCCAGAACTTTAACTCCATGCGCCTGGCCATTCGCAAGAAAATGGACGACCTGGCGCAGCTCAATAACATTGGCGGCACCCTGGCCTCGGCCCGGGATCAGAGCACCGCGCTGGATTCCGTACTCCATGCCATGAGTGAAAAGGTGGGCGTGGATCGCGGCTCGGTATATCTGTTCAATAAAGAAAACCAGCTGGAAGCCAAAGCCTTTATGCCTCCCATGGCGGTGGACGCCACCCGCGCTATTACCTTTGAAATGGGTAAAGGGATTCTCGGCCGGGCGGCTGAAGCCAAAAAATCCATCTTTGTGGCCGACACCACCAGGGATTCCAACTACATCGCCAAAGAAGGCGAACAACCCCGCGCCCTGCTCTGCGTTCCTCTGGTAGACAAAGACGTGCTGATCGGGGTCATGAACTTCTCCGGCGACATCAAAAAAGTGGCCTTTGCCGACAGTGACTACGAGTTTGTTTCTTCGGTGGCGGTGTCACTGGTCACCACCATCAAGAACATCCGCATGGTGGAAGTGATCGAAGAGCACAACCGCAACCTGGAGAAAAAAGTCGAAGAGCGCACCGCCGCCCTGAAACAGAAAAACGACGATATCGCCAACATGCTCTCCAACATGCATCAGGGCCTGTTTACCATTATCGAAGGCGGCAAGATCCACCCCGAATACGCGGCCTATCTGGAAAACATTTTCGAAACCAAGGATATTGCCGACCGCGACTTTACCGAGCTGCTGTTCAAGCATTCCCGCCTGAGCACCGATGTGATCGATTCCGCCACCACCGCGGTGGCCTCCATCGTGGGCGAAGACAGCATGATGTACGATTTCAACTCCCACCTGCTGGTGAAAGAGTTAACCCTGCAGTTTGCCGAGCTGCCGGACAAACTGATTGAACTGGACTGGGATCCCATTATCGATGAAGACGATACGGTCTCCAAACTGATGGTAACCGTGCGCGATGTGACCGAACTGAAAGCCCTGGAAGCCGAAGCGGAAGGACAGAAACAGGAGCTGATGATCATCGGCGAAATCCTGGCCATCGACGGCGAGAAGTTCAACGAGTTTGTGGAAGGCTCCGAGCAGTTTGTGGAGAAATGCCGTTCACTGATTGCAGAAACCAAGGAGAAAGACCCCGAAACCCTGGCGGAACTGTTCCGCAACATGCACACGGTAAAAGGCAACGCCCGGACCTACGGCTTCAAGCACATTACCGAAACTGTACACGAAGTGGAAAACACCTACGATCGCCTGAGAAAAGAAGAAGAACTCAGCTGGGATCCCGATTCACTGCTGGACGAGCTGCAACAGGCAGAAAAAGCCATTAAACGCTACAGCGGTATTTTCTCGGAAAAACTCGGCAAGATTGCCGCCGGCTCCGGGCCATCCATTGATCGCGAGCGGGTGCACCGTCTGATGGATCAGATCTCCGCCCTGGGCGACACGGCCCTGCCGGAAAACGTGGTGTCCATTGTCAGAGACACCTATGAAACCCTGGCCACCATTGAAGCCAAACCCATCAACGATGTGATTAAAGATGTGGTGGGTTCCGTGCAAAACCTGGCGGCGGAACTGGGCAAACCCAAACCCACCGTGGACGTAGACAGCGGCGAAGTACTGATCCGCAGCCATGCGCAAAACACCCTGGTCAACACCTTTATGCACGTGATGCGCAACGCCGTGGACCACGGCCTGGAAATGCCCGATGAGCGGGTGGCCAAAGGCAAACCGGAGGCCGGTACCATTCGCATCTCCACCAGCGAAACCGACAAGCTGGTGTCCTTTGCCATTCGTGATGATGGCCGGGGTATTGCCCTGACCAAGGTGTTTGAAAAAGCCAAACAGCTGGGGCTGTATCCGGAAGATGCACCCCGTCCTTCAGATCAGGAGGTGGCTAATATTATCTTCTCATCAGGCTTTTCCACAGCAGACGAAGTCTCTGAAATATCCGGCCGCGGTGTGGGCATGGATGCGGTGAAGGACTTCCTCACCAAAGCCGGTGGCGGGATTGAAGTGGTGCTGGATGAAGGAGACGAAAACACCGATTTCCGTAACTTCACGACCTTTATTCATTTGCCAAAAGAGCTGTGTCTGACACTGCCGGGATTTGCAGTGGCCAGTTAGCCCTATCGATATTAGCTGTGATACGCAAGGGGCGCCGGCGCCCCTTAATTTTTGCATATCCATTTTCGAAAACCGGATTATCGCGCCATTACTCAGAAACGATAAAACGTTTCATCACGGCTTCATCCGGGACCAGACACTCCCGCTTTTTACCAAACCAGCGATAACGGTTGCCCGCAATGCCGCTATAAATACGGTTGCGTAAAAACCGCGGCACGTACCTGGCCAGCCCCAGAAATTGCCAGGGGCCATCCAGATCTTTTGCAATCTCAACACCCGCATCACTCCTGGTGTAAACCCGGCCGTTTTTAATCAATATCACCGTTTCTTCCTTGATGGCATCCACACCGTACTGCGCCTGTAGCGTCTCCCCCGCCGGGGTTTGCGCAGCGACAAAGCGAAATTTTGCGCCCCGGTCATGGCGGATAATAAAAGCCACGGAATCCTCACAAAGATTACAGACACCATCAAATATCACGATTGGGTGTTCATGGCTGTCTTGTATGGTCATAGGCTGCCCCCCGTTTCCTTAATCCTGATCATACAGGTTAACGACAGGCAAAAAAAAGCCCCGGCCTGTGAGCCGGGGCTTCTTGTCTGCTAGCCAGCGTTACTGACTGGCGTTGCTTACATTACAAACTGCTTGCACTACACATTACCTGCATTACACATTACCTGCATGACTTACTGCTGCTTGCCAGCCGCCTTCTTCTTGATCTGCTTGGTCAGCAGGAAGTCTGCAAAGGCCGGCAGCAGCCAGATAGCGCCTACCATATTCCACAGGAACATGAAGGTCAGCAACAGCCCCATATCTGCCTGGAATTTGATATCCGAAAAGATCCAGGTACCCACACCAATGGCCAGCGTGAGCCCCGTAAAGCTTACCGCCTTACCGGTAACCCGCAGGGTTTCAAAGTAGGCTTTCTGCAGTGGCATGCCGTCGGCAATAAAGCCCTGCAGCCGTGAGTAGATGTAAATACCGTAGTCCACACCAATACCCACACCCAGGGCAATTACCGGCAGTGTCGCCACTTTCACACCAATACCCAGCATGGCCATCAGGGCCTGACACAGGAGCGATGTCAGTGCCAGAGGCACCACAATACACACCACCGCGCGCCAGGTGCGGAAAGTAATCAGCACCAGGAAGCAGACAACGCCATACACCAGGTACAACATTTTATTCTGCGATGCTTCAATGGTCTGGTTAGTGGCAGCTTCCACACCGGCATTACCGGAAGCCAGCACGAATTTGGCCACATTCGGATTGTCGTTTTCCTCGGCAAACTCTTCTACCGCTTTGACGGAACGCTCCAGGGTTTCGGCTTTGTGATCTTCCAGGAAGATAATCACTGGTGCCAGGCTGCATTTCAGGTTCATCAGCCCCTGGGGTACCGTTCGCAACGAGCCGTTAATAATATCCTGCACCTTGGAGAGCGCCGCCCACTTCAGGTTCCCTTCGTTGTAACCGGTGGTAACCAGCTTGGAGACGGTAACCAGTGACACGGTGGACTGAACCCCTTCGACGTTTTCCATGTGCCACATAAAACGGTCCATGGCATGCAGTGCCTGATGCCGGATACAACCCTCTTTGGGTGTTTCCACCATTACCACCAGCACATCCGCGCTCACCGAATAGTTTTCCGATATGAACTTATCGTCCAGGTTGTAGCGTGAGTTTTGCCGTAATTCCGGCGCCCCGGGATCAAGATCACCAATCTTCAGCCCCTGGCTGAAGTACCAGCCCCCAGCCGCCAGGATGGCACCCACCAGAATGGAAATGGCAGCAATACTGGGATGCGCAAAACCGGACAGCCAGCGCCAGATGGCCGGTGGCTTCTCTTTCTTTTTCAGCACCGATGCGACTGCACGGTTGCTGACGCCGATGTAGGAAAGCACCACCGGCACCAGAATCAGGTTGGTCAGAATGATAGTCGCCACACCCAGGCTGGCCGCGATCGCCAGTTCCTGGATAACACCCACTTCAATAAACCACAAGGTAACGAAGCCAATGGCATCACTCACCAGTGCCACAATGCCGGGAATATAAAGTGCATGGAAGGTTTTCTTGGCCGACGTCAGGGAATCCCCTTCTTTGGAGGAGTTCACCGCCATTTCATTAATAATCTGTACACCGTGGCTCACACCAATGGCGAACACCAGGAATGGTACCAGCATGGAATAGGGATCAATACCGGACTGTATGGCTTCAAAGGACGGGAAGTTTTTCACAAAGTCCGGCCAGCCTTCGCTCTGGCGGAAATTGGCCAGCATATCGTGAAGGATCGCCAGCATCCCCAGCTGCCAGATAACCGCAATCAGAGAACAGACCACCACTGTAATGGCACTGCGGAAACACTTGGCATCCAGCAGCAGCATCACAAAAGTAATACCAATGGCGATCAGGAAGAACATGGCCACACCACGGGCACCGTCAATCAGGTCACCCACCTTTTTGGCAAAGCCGATAATATGGACTTTGATTTTGTCGCTCTGGTATTTTTCGCGAACCTTTTCTTCCAACATGTGGGAAAAGGCCTGGTAATCCAGTTTTTCGCCCTTGCTGGTATCCAGATCCAGTAACGGCACATACACAATACTGGAGCGGAAATTATCCGCCACCAGACGCCCGATCTGCCCCGAGCGCAACACGTTATCCTGCAACTGGGAGATAGACTGGTCGGAGCCATCGTAGGTAGGAGGGATTACCTCGCCACCTTTAAATCCTTCTTCGGTTACTTCAACCCAGCGCACATTCGGTGTCCACAGGGACTGGACTTTGGATTTATCCACGTTGGGCAGGTAAAACACTTCATCGGTAATATCTTTTAATACCTGCAGGTATTCCTCATTAAAGATATCCCCTTCCGTGTGCTCCACGGCAATACGGATATCATTCCCCAGGCTGAGTTCATCCTTGTGTTTAAACAGGTTCTGAATGTACTCGTGCTTCAGTGGCACCATTTTCTTCAGACTGGTATCCAGCGTGACACCAGTGGCCTGGATAAACAGAAACACCGTGGCAGCGAGAAAGGCAATCAGTATCGGCGCACGATTATTAAATATGATCTTTTCAAAAAGGTTGACCTTAGTCGACATAACCCTACCTTATACCCCGTTTACTTGATGCCCAGAACGCTTGGATTCGGTGTTGCAATGGTGACACCGGAAGCACCAACCATAACCAGCTTGTTGTTGCGGGTTTTTGAAATACCCACCAGAGACTGTCTGTCTTCTGTTATCTGTTTTACAAAGGACTCGCCGCTGTCTTTGGAATACATGATCACACCACCGTTGCCCACCAGCACAACGCCTTTATCACCCACGGTCACGCCGGACATGACACCATTGGTGTTGGTAGTAAAGATTTCCCGCCAGCTGTCACCGCCGTCGCTGGTTTTGAAGATATTTCCCTGCAGGCCAAAAATCAGTGCCTCGCCTTCAGCAGGCCCCACATGAATGCCGAAGTAAGAACCTTCATAGGGGCTGTCCAGGGTTTCCCAGGTTTCACCGCCATCCTGACTGCGGAACAACACCCCCATTTCGCCGGCGATATACAGGGTTTCGCCGTCCTGGGTGCCAATGGCGTTCAGGTGCCAGCCATCGATATTATCAATGCGATCAGACCAGTCTTCCCAGGTAAGGCCGCCATCGGCGGTATGCATGAAATAACCGTAGGCCCCCACGACAAAGCCTTCTTTCTCGTTTTTGAACCAGAGGTCCAGAAACGGCTGTCCGGCCCGGGAAGGCCCGGCATCGTAATCATAAGGTTCGTTTGGATCCGGCTCACGATAGGGATCGGCGTACTGGATTTCCCAGTTAGCGCCGCCATCCTTGGTATGCAGGATCAGGCTTTCATGGCCAATGGCCCAGCCGTACTGCTCGTTGGAAAAGTAGACACCCGTGAGCAATTCAATAGTGGGAACTTTCGCCTGCTTCCAGCTTTGCCCCTGATCCTGGGACACAATAATATGACCGCGCTCACCCACAGCAACAATCCTGTCACCCACCACCTGCACATCTGTTAACAGTGATTCAGCCGCCTTGCGCGACATGATGGAATAACGAGGCTCGAATTTATCCTTGTTGTTCGCAGCGTAGCTGCCAACGGCAATGCTACCCAGCAAACTCACACAAAGGCCCGTAACGAACAACTTACGAAGATAATATCGTGACTTTGTCAGCATGCCTTTCATTCTCGTCATTTAACCTGGTCTCTTAATTCTGTGGTTCAACTAGCGCATCCGGCGGCGCAGTGAGGCGGGTTTAAAGTAGCTTTCCGGTGGTGGCACATCGCTGAACTCCAGTGAGTGATCTTCCTCGTTATCCAGAAACGCCACATAGTATCGTTTCGAGGTCAGATCATGATAAACATCCAGTGCCGTCCATAAAACCGGTACTTCATAATAGTTTTTCAGATAGGACACTGACACCCGCCACAGTTCGCCACGCTCATCAAACTGGTCTGCCAATGCAATATTCCAGCTGTCTTCATCGATATAAAAGCGGCGCTTGCCATAAATGTGACGCTGTCCCTCTTTTAATGTGCCTTCGATCACCCACACACGGTGCAATTCAAAACGCGTGTATTTGGGATTCACATGGCCGGTCTTGAGCAGGTCATCGTACTTCACCTCACTGGAATCCAGCTCATAGTTGTTGTAAGGGATGATCATTTCCTTCTTGCCCAGAAACTTCCAGTCGTAGCGGTCGCCGGCGCCATTAAATATGTCCACATCGTCGGCCACGATAATGCCATCGGCCGATGCGATAGGGGTGTCGTAAGCCAGATTGGGTGCACGGCGCAAACGACGCTGCCCGGCATTGTAACCCCAGGCCTTTCTGGGATCTTTCACCCGGTCGATGGTGTCGTGCACCAGTATGGCGCCCCCGGCCAGCCTGGCCGGCTGTTTTACCTTGGACACGTAGTACAGCAGGCGGTTATCCAGATCCTTTTCATTACCTTCCTTGTGGTAGTACACAAAATCGATTTCCTGCTCACTGGTCACCAGCGCATAACTGCCATTGCTCTGCACCACTGCTTCCGAGGCATCCCGTTTTACGTAAATCCCCCGCCAGCGGGTCAGGTGATTCCACAGCACCATCAGCGGATCCACCTTGCCCTTGGCATCTGTGGGAATGGGAAAAGCGATACCTGCGTACGCGCCTTTAATGCCATTACCCTCATTAGTCAGTGTGGCATTTAATGCGTTTTTGTAAATATTGTCATAGATCCATTCGGGGGCAGAGGCGGACCGGTGTGACGGGTACACGGGAATGTAGAAGGTATCGGGATAGGTTTTCAGCAGCCCCTTGAGGCCGTCGGACAACAGATGGGCATGCTCATCCATATTCTGCGCAGTAATGGTGAAACGTGGACGCTCGCCCTTGAAGGGATCGGGGTGATGCATGCCGGCCTGATACGCTTTCGGGATATCCTTTTCCTGCAGGCCGCCCTTCCATTCAGGAATGGTGCCTTCTTTGTTCCCGGCACGCTCTGCGCCGTAGGGGGTTAACGCCCCGTTGAGCTTTTTGGCTTCTTTTTCAGAAACGGCTGCTAGCACATGCCCTGACAACAAACAGGAAATTACAACAACTGACAAAAAACACCGCTTAAACATTCATTCGGCTCCCAAGAACAACGACACCCACACACAGGCATGCAGCCTTAAAAGTATAGGTCACATTAAAAAGATGGTTAGGAATATCGCCATTAAATTCCCTGCACGTCGCAAATTTTCAGGCACAAGGCATCTTGTCTGAACAACAGCTGTTCAAACAAAGGACTCTTCACTGGCATTCCCAAAAACGTCAAATAGCTGGCGCAAGCTCGCACCAAAAACGCACGCAATGTATAGGTTATTGGTTAATTTTTCAACACCAAAATGTAAAAATGCCACCCTTCACAACCAAAGGTGGCATTTTTAAATCGGTGTCACTTATCAGAAAGCAAGTGACTAACTTTTGTCGAAAGGCCCGGGAATATGGCGCCGTTCACCGATCTCCAGCTGGTCCATGCGCTTATAACGCTGATCTTTCCAGTCAAACCACTGCCAGACCGAGGGTTCATTCTCAACAAACTCAACCCGGATTTCCGTGGGCAGATCACCCTGCATATTCATGACTTCCGCCTCAAAGCCGTTCCCTGTGACTTTCTGCCCTACCGTAAATGCGGTTTCGTCGTTGGTCATGATCTGGTTGTTGACCCGATAGGCCAGCACCTTGGGCTTGTTGAAATGAGGATCATCGCGAAAATCCACTTTTTGCGGGGTGTTGGCGATCATCGCAAAACCTTCGTTACTGATGAGCCGGTAGCGGTTTTCCGATTCCCGGCTGATGGTGACGGGAGTCAGGCCCGGCGCCAGCATCTGTACTTTCTCGGGCATGGGCAGCTTGTGATAGGCCCAGCTGAATGGCCGGTGATAGTAATTGGAAAAGTCCGGAGAATTCACAATCACCAGGTTCTTGTCCCCGGCCCGGAGATCCTCGGCCACGGTGGAATAAACGTCGGTATGGACGATTTCCAGGGTTACGATGCGCCAGTGACGGACAACGGTCAGCACGGTGGGAATCGCCAGATGGAAAATCAGGAAACCAACGGCCAGCACCTTGATGCCCCGCGTCAGCGAACCTTGCCGCCAGAGTTCGTACAACCAGGTACCTGCTACCAGCAGAAAGCCGATATGCAGGAAGGGCTCCATACGAGGCCCGGGATTGGTGGACAGAAAGGGAATGATGGCCACCGCCGAGCCCAGCAGGCCGAACTGCATCAGGCGGGAGTGCCTGAGTTGCGGGTAAATGACCCGAATGGCCAGTGCGCAAATAACGAGCGATACAAGTGACAAGGCCATAATGGACGAGGTTATCCCCACCAGCAGCGTGGCGGCCGGCCCCAGAATCAGGCGCAGGTAGTAAACCGGGAGCATGGGCACCCGCTCCGTAAGAAACTCCACCGGGGAACGCACCGGGTCCACATACAGGTCGATATTTTCAGTTCCGAACCCCTGGCTGGAATACAGCAGGCGCCAGGCCACCACCACCCCGAGGGCAGGCAGCAACGTCCAGACGGCGTTCAGAATGGAACGGCGCGGATCCAGCAGCAAAGCGTAGGCTCCCAGATAAGCCAGAGTGGCTATTCCCGCCTCGGCGGACAGCAGCGCCAGCGCCAGCGCCGCCAGGCTCGGCAGCAGGTAGCCGTAGTTGTCCTGAGTGCGCCAGCGATCGTGGAACATGATGCACCAGAGGGCAAACATGGGGGCAATCAGCGCATTGCGGGCCGCCAGCCAGTTGAGGTTCATGGGCACGCTGTAGCTGAACACAAACATGAACACCGCCAGCGCCGGCACCCAGCCGGCAGCACCGAAACGGCGACAAAAGGCATAATAGGAGCCTGCCAGTAACAGTAAATACAGCACCGAGTGGAGCTGCATCAGAAAGACATCATTCTGGAAAAGGTTGTAGTCCAGCCAATGGGTAAGGGCCGACAGGGGCCGGAACATGTGCATGGTGACATCGTCCGGCGACCACCAGGGCACGCCCCCATAGGCTTTCAGTTCCGCGGTGGCGGTGGTATCACCGCTCATAAACAGAAAACTGTTTTTGATGCGCTCTATAAAGGTATTGTCCGGGTCCGCTACATGAAACCCTTTTTCCGCCAGCACTTCAGGTGAGGTGGCGGCTGCCCACTGGATAAAGTCATCCCCCAGCAGAACGCCCTTCCCCGTGGGTATGTGCGTGATCAGAACAAAGAGAAGAAACACCCAGATAAACTGTTTTGATTGTGACAACTGCAGCAGTAATTGCCGCAATCCCCTGCTGCTTTCCCCGCCGTACTGGCGTGAGGAATCACTGACGCCAACGTCCATTAGGCTACGCTCCGCAATCTTAAAAAAGGATCAAATGATCAAAAATAAAAAAATCAAAAATAAAGCCAATCTACGCACATTAATGCATATAAAAACCAGCTGCAACTAACCACTTTGCTTATATACAAAGGTTTACATTTTCGATACACGAAGAAAAAAGCCGCCAGAAATGGCGGCTTGGAGAGGACTGATTACGTGGGCTGAACAGCCATTTAATCTGTAAGGCTTTTGGACACGATCTCGTACACATCCGGTGACAGGGGTTCCGCCATGATGCGCCTCAGCTGGTTCTGCATCTGATCCGCCAGCGTTGGTTCAAACTTGCGCCAGCGCGACATGATGCCGGCGAGCCGCGAGGCAATCTGGGGATTTACCCGGTTGAGTTCGATGATACGATCTGCCAGGAACTCGTAGCCTTTGCCGTCCTCCCGATGGAAATTCACCGGGTTGTTGTTGCAAAAAGCCCCGATTAACGCCCGGACCTTGTTGGGATTGGTCAGCTCAAAGGCAGGGTGCGCCATCAGCTTCTGGACCCGTTCCAGGGTGTCCTTTTGCGGCGAGGTGGCCTGCACGCTGAACCACTGGTCTACAACCAGGGACTCTTCCTGCCATTGCAGATAGAACTCATTGATGACATCGGATTTTACAGCCGCGGTGGAATGCACCAGCGCGCTGAATGCCGCCATCTGATCGGTCATGTTGCCGGCATTTTCATAGTGCTGCATGCAGGTGTCCACGGCCGAGGCAGACGGGTCCGTCATCAGATAGGACAGACAGGTGTTTTTCAGGGAACGGATGGCCACTGCCTCGGACGTGTACTCATAGGTTTTACTCAAAGGCAGTGCATTGTAAACCCGCTCAAAGCGTTCGCGCAGGTCAGAGGCCAGGCTCTGTTTGACCAGCTCCCGAGCCTTGTGGATGGCTTTGACGCGGATCGGCTGCTGCAACTCTGCCAGATAGGCTTCCGAAGGCAGCACCAGCATTTTGGCCACCATGGCCTTGTCCAGACTGTCATCATCCAGCAAGGCAGCCAGCGCTGACAGAAATGCCGGGCTGATCCGGGGCTCGCAGCCTTCATCCTGTTCGGCCATGATATTCTGAATCACGTTCACCGCCAGCTGCTGCCCGGCGGACCAGCGATTGAAACCGTCGCTGTCATTGGCCATCAGGTGGGCAAGATCCCCTTCCGACAATTCCTGATACAGCTTAACGGGCGCCGAAAAGCCGCGCAGCACGGAAGGCACCGGTTTTTCTGCGATGCCGGTAAAGGTGAAAGTCTGTTCAGTTTCCCGCAGATTCAGTACCAGGCTGCCATCAGTATCGGTTTCACCATTATCCATGGTCAGCGCCATATCCTGACCGGCGCTGTTCAGCAGGCCGGTTTTTACGGGAATATGCAGCGGCTGCTTGTCGGGTTGCCCGGGCGTGGGTGGTGTTTCCTGGCTCAGGGTCAGGGAATAGGTCTGAGCGTCAGCATCATAGCTGTCTTTTACGGTAATGGCAGGCGTGCCGGCCTGGCTGTACCAGAGTTTGAACTGGGACAAATCAATGCCGCTGGCTTCTTCCATCACTGCGGCAAAGTCGTCACAGGTCACTGCCTGGCCATCGAAGCGGTCAAAGTATATGTCCGAGCCTTTACGGAACAGCTCCGGGCCCAGCAGGTTGTAGATCATGCGTACAACTTCGGCGCCTTTTTCGTACACCGTCAACGTATAGAAGTTATTGATTTCGATGTAGCTGTCGGGGCGCACCGGGTGTGCCATGGGGCCGGCATCTTCCGCAAACTGGGCGGTGCGCAACATGGCCACATCTTCAATGCGGCGCACCGTGGGTGATCCCATATCGGCAGAGAAAGACTGATCCCGGAATACGGTAAAACCTTCTTTCAGGCTCAGCTGAAACCAGTCTCGACAGGTTACCCGGTTACCGGACCAGTTATGAAAATATTCATGGGCTATCACCGCCTCTACCCGGGTAAAGCCGGCATCGGTGGTGGTTTTTTCGTTGGCCAGCACACAGGAGGTGTTAAAGATATTCAGCCCCTTGTTTTCCATCGCCCCCATATTGAAATGGCTGACCGCCACAATCATGTAGATATCCAGATCGTATTCCCGGCCATAAACATCTTCGTCCCAACGCATGGCGCGCTTCAGGGAATCCATGGCGTGGTCCACTTTTTCCAGATCGTGGGGCTCTACAAACAGTTGCAGTTTGATGTCGCGGCCACTGCAGGTGGTGAAGCTGTCTTCGCTCATGGCCAGGTCGCCGGCCACCAGCGCAAACAGGTAACAGGGCTTTTTGAAAGGATCCTGCCAGGTCACCCAGTGGCGGCCATCGTCGCTGCTGCCCTGATCAATGGGATTACCATTGGACAGCAGCACCGGGTAACGGGATTTGTCCGCCACCACCGTGGTGGTGAACCTGGCCATTACATCCGGGCGATCCAGGTAATAGGTGATTTTGCGAAACCCTTCGGCTTCGCACTGGGTGCAATACATGCCCTTGGAAACATAGAGCCCTTCCAGCGAGGTGTTTTCGTGGGGTTTGATACGGGTCTTGATCTGCAGGGCAAATTTTTCCGGTACCTGTTCCAGGGTCAGGGTTTCGCCTTCAATAATATAGCGTTCTTCCGGAACCGGCTGGCCATCCAGCTGCAACATCAATAATTCCAGATCCACCCCCATCAGCTGCAGGGGCCTGCCTTTGGCATCCGGTACTTTGGGGTTGGCATAAAAACGGATATCGGCCGTGACAATGGTGTGGTCTTCGTACAGATCGAACCTCAGGTCCGTGGTATCGATCAGGTAGTCCGGGGCTTGGTAATCCGCCAGACGAATGGTTTTTGGCTGATTGTTTTCACGCATAAAATTAACCTTGCCTTGTCATCTGTCGTAATGCTCAGGAATCCAGAAATCGTATCGGCTTGTCGCCGTTGTCATCATCGTGACTGTCGCAGACTTCACCTTCATCCTTGGTGCCGCGATCGATATAACCTACCCGTTCCTGCTCATTCAGATTCTGATGATCATAGGCAATAATGGCCTGCATACTCATTTCCAGCTGCTCTTTGGTTAACAGCTTGCCATCGGGCCATTTGCCCAGTTCCACTGCCCGCTTGAGATTTTCGTACACCTCGGGCGTGATGGTGCGGATCATGTCATCAAAATCCATTGTCTTCCTCTTGAGCTTTTCAGACGGTGCGAATCAAACGCCGGTTAACTGACCGATGCGGTAATGCGGGACTGCAACCAACCGATAAACTGATCCATGGGTAAAGGCCGTGCCAGAGCAAACCCCTGACAGTCCAGATCCTGGATCTTCTCCAGTGCATACAGTTGCTGTTCCGATTGTACACCTTTTGCAATAACCCGAATATTCAAACCTTTGGAGAAGCGGGCGATGCCATCAATAAAGGCCGCCTCCTTGGGGCTGCGTTCCAGACGATCCACAAAACTGCGGGACAGCTTGATACGGGTAACCGGCAAGCGCTGCAGATACATGAGTGAAAATTTGCTGAGCCCGAAATCATCGATACAGATGCCCACTCCCATTTCATGGAGCTTGGCAATAATCCCGGCGGAACGGTCCAGATCCCGTGACAGGGTATGCTCCTTGATTTCCAGCTCCAGCATTTCGGGGCTGACGCCGTGCAGTTGCAATGCCTCGTTGATCAGGGTAACCAGATTGGGCTGCACAAACTGGGACAGGCTCAGGTTGACAGACACGGCGAAAGGTTCGTGACCACTGTCCTGAAACATCCGGATGGCCTTGCAGGCCTTGCCAATGACCTGTTTTGCCAGGGTGGGCATTTGCCCGGATTTTTCCGCCAGGGCCAGAAAATCCACCGGCGGTACCAGACCGCGGTCGTCATCAAACCAGCGGCATAAGGCTTCTACCTGCAGGACTTCCTCGCCACCGGTGGCAAATACCGGCTGAAAGTACAACTCCAGGGTGTCATGTTCCACTGCTTCGCTGAGACGATTGACCATATCCAGCGACAGTTTCAGCTCATCCTCTTCCTGCTGATCAACGGCATCATTGCCGGCGGCACCGGGAGCGGTGGTCGCCTGCACTTTACTCATCAGTTCAGTGGTGATCAGGTTTGATTTCACCATCAGGTTGTAACTGTATTCCAGGGTGCTGATTACGGAATTGTAATGGCCGACCAGTTCCGTTAACTCGTCATCACCTTCCAGCTTGATACGGTTGTGATAAGCCTGTGCAGAATTGATGTCATGGGCCTGGTCAATCATGCTTTGAATACGGTTGATAAAATTCAGTCGCCAGATCCACCAAAGCGCCAGTCCCATCCCGGCACCGACAACAATCAGTAATATCACCAGCGTAGAAAACTGACTCACTTCAAAAGAGGTGTCTTCAATCCACACAGTGACTGGCGCGGAAATCAGGCCCGGCAGTTTCACCTCGCCCTTGACGTGTTCATTCACACGAATTTGTGCGGCGTTGCCATCAAGGGGTAACTGGGCATTAAAACCATAGGCCTGATTGAGCCGGTCAAACAAGGTATGCAAATAGAATCCGGCGACTGCCCGATAACCGGACTCACCCAGTACATCCACCAGCAGATACAAGGGGTGTTGCTCATAATAAGCAACACCGTTCTTGAGTTTCGCCACCGGTTTGATCTGATTAAACACCGATTTCATCAGCAGGGACCGTCCGGCAGCCCCGGGCGCTTCCGTGGTGTACTGCCACACGGGTTGCCCGGTTTCATCGAACACAAACACATAGTCCAGATCCAGTCGGGCAGCAGCATCCGCCAGGCCGTTGGTGGCAAGACCTGTATCAGTGTGCCACTGGGATTTCAGTTCCTTTACCATGCGCCCGGCGTTGCGCTCCGCATCGCCGATGATCACCGCAAAAGTCTGACTCATAAGGCGGCGCAGGCTGATTTCCGCAGCAGTATCCTTGCCATGCTGCACCAGCAGGAACAGGCCACTGGTCATCACAAACACCAGGGTGACCAGAAAGGCAGCAAAAAACGCTTTGCTTCGTAAGGTCATGGTAATACCGGGCACCTGCTGATCACGGAAACTCCTGAATAAAATCAAAGGGATTCATTTAGTCTAGCATCTATGCCGAGACCCAGACCAAACGATCTTCACTAAGGGATTTGTCAGCCATATCAATGCGATAGGCCACGAGCTTACCACGATTAACAGCGCCGTAGTCCAGGCAGACAATATTGTCCCTGATGAGCCGGGGCTTGCCGCGGCGCCAGTAGTGCCCGACAAACAAGGCAGGTTCGGCGGCATCATAATGCACCAGTCGCTGGCGTTCGCTGTCGGTGAGTTTTTTCTTGAGCAGGTGCTCCGGAATACGATCGGGCTGAAACACAACATCGGAATAGGTTTGCGGCTGGGCTTTCCAGAATTTGGTACGAAAACGATCACGGGTCAGGCCGTCGGCACTTTTCATGGTCATGCCTTCCGGCAGGGGCATGTCGGTACCTTTCAGCAAACGCTCAACAATACGGTTTTCGGTGCTGGCGGGCTGAACGGAATTGATCAGGAAAGTATCGTCCGCCAGATTACGGGCCGGTGCCAGGCGGTTCAGGTCGGCAATCTTTTCATCATCCCAGCAGGCATGAACTACCCGGAAATTATCAAATTCCAGATAAAGCGGTAATGTCCGCCACCAGGCCACAATGGAAAGCCACTCCTCTTCCCGGCCGTCGAACTCTTTCAGGGTATCCCCGAGCATCCGTTTCAGGCGAGTGGTGTGGGGTTTCAGAAAAGGCCGGCCAAAACCTTCCGGTGCCGGTGTACTGTGGGTGATGGCGGCATATTCATGATTACCCAGCACCATGTACGCACTATGATTTTCCACCATCGCCCGCACCAGGCTGATGGTGTCGCGAATTTCCGGGCCGCGATCAATCAGATCCCCCAGAAAAACCACCTTGCGATCAGGATGGCGATACACACCGGCTTCTTTGCGATAATCCAGCTTTTCCAGCAAACGAACCAGCATGCTGGCGCAACCATGAATATCGCCAATAATGTCGTAACCTGTCACAGCCTGATCACTGGCAACAGTCTGCTTCAAAGAACTTCACTCCAGCCCAGTTTGGATCGGCAGCTTTCGTAAAAATCATGCTGCAGCGGATGTATTAACATTAACTTATGGGCACGTTTACGAATATAAAGGGTATCACCAGGTTCTATGGCCATGTCCCCCTGCCCATCGCAACTCATGCGCGGCACGCATTCATTGGCCTGACCCACTTCAATTTTAATTTCGCTGTTACCGTCCACCACAATGGGCCGGCTGCTCAGGGTATGGGGGAACATGGGTACCAGCACAATGGCATCCAGACGGGGGTGCATGATAGGGCCACCACCGGACAAGGCATATGCGGTGGAGCCGGTGGGCGTGGAAACTATAAGACCATCGGAGCGCTGGGTATAAACAAACTGGCCCTCGATAAACAGATCAAACTCGATCATTTTTACCGAGTTACCCGAGTGGAACACCACATCGTTCAGGGCAGCATTATTACCGACAATCTGGCCATCGCGCTTCAGTTCCGCTTCCAGTAAAAAGCGTTTTTCCTTGATGTATTTTCCTGCCAGCACTTCGGCAATACGTTCTTCCAGATCCTGAGGGGAAATATCGGTAAGGAACCCCAGCCGGCCCCGGTTAACACCCAGCACCGGCACCTTGTAACGGGAAAAATCCCTGGCGGCTCCCAGCAAACAGCCGTCGCCGCCCACCACAATCACCAGGTCACAGATCTCACCCATCATTTTACGGCTGCCCACCTGGTGGCTGTCGCCGGGTAAAAGTTTTGAGGATTCTTCATCCAGGATCATGGGCAGGCCTCGCTCATCCAGGAAGCGAATCAACTGACGCAGGGTGTCCACCACCAGTTCGCTGCCTGTCCGCCCGATCAGTCCTATGGTTTTGAATGAATCATTAATTTCCATCATCTAATGCCTAACCTGTGAGTCTGTCTCCAGTGAGCGCCGCCCCTGCAGGCCGCCGGTATGCAATACCAGCAAGCGTTGCCCGCGCGGAAAACTGCCCTGTTTTGCCAAGTGTACTAAAGCGTAGCAAAGTTTACCGGTATAAACGGGATCCAGGGGTATACCGGTGCCTTGCTCAAATTCCGTCATGAATGCTTTGATAAAGCCGGGCAGTTTACCAAATCCACCGCCGTGAAACTCGCAGAAAACCCGCCAGTTACGCAGCGGTAACGGCCAGCAGGCGGCCATTTTGCGGGCTATCATCGCCTGGTACCAGTCGCCCTTCAGGGCAGAAACACCGGTCAGCCCCGTAGCCGCCGGAAGCGCCAGACGCAGCCCCACCATGGAGTTTCCGGTACCACAGGCCACCCATACATCATTGGCAGACAGCAAATACTGCCTGGCCTGGGGCGACAGCCAGCGGCATAGATCCGCCATGCCCAGCATACCCAAAAAATTGTCTCCCCCTTCCGGGATCAGGTAATAACCAGGATGACGCTGCATTAACTCACGTTGATAATCACGCTGATTGCGCAACCGGTACTCCTGCCGGGATACCGGAATGATATCGGTGCCCCATGCACGCAGATCATCCAGCAAAGGCGTAGAGCGGGTTTGCCACTCTTCTCCCCGCACAATCACCCGGGTTTTCAGCCCCAGTGTTTTACCGGCATAGGAAAAGGCATGCAAATGGTTGGACCAGGCACCACCAAAAGATATCAGGCCGGCTGCATTCTGGCGCAAGGCTTCTGCCAGGTTATAACGCAGCTTGAACCCTTTGTTACCGGATACGATCGGATGCACCTGATCCATCCGCAACATGCCCACAGTAATGCCGGCCTGCGTGAACACAGGGTGCTCTACTTTCTGAACGGGAACAGGATCAAGGGGCAGCGCCGTCTCAATGGTTTCAAGAAGACGGCTGTAACGGGACCAGCCAGAAAGACTGTACTGAATAAAACCTGCAGAAAGTTTCAAGAAAACCGGTATCCCACTTATCCAATAGACTGACGTGAACGTAGCAGTTTACGGGAATCCGGTGGCGGGTTTAACCGTCAGATATCAGGCGTGCAGATTTACCACGTTTTTGCCGGTATTTTTCGGGCTGTGTTTTTCGCAGCGGTCGTTTTCACCCATCACAAACTGACTGGGCACATCCGTACGGCGAATCTTGCAGCCACACACTTTGTCTTTGGTCAGCGGTGCCCGGCAAATGGGATTATTGTAGTGATCCAGCCAGAGCCGGTAGTGATCTTCCGACACCAGGCAACGATCCGCAGCATAGCCAATGGGGTTTTCCATATAGGCACCCATGTCTTTAAGGGCAATGGAAATGTGCCCTGCCCCCGGATGGAAGGCGATAAAGCTGACGCCCAAGGCCTCCAGTCGTTCCAGGAATTTATCGCCGCCTTCATTGACCAGCCTGAGCTTGTCACGGCGCAAGTCACAGAGTTCTTCGCGAAGCTTCTTGGCCACTTCGTGACGATGAATCAGTTCCATATTGCGCAGTTCAATATCTTCGCGCAGCTTGGCGGTTTCTTCCGCAATGCGTTGCTTCATTAACTCTTCATATTGCTTGCGCAGGGAATCGGTCTGTTCCTTCTCCTTGACTTCGGATTTCTGCAGCTCCAGATCACGGGTACGCTTGAAGGCGTTCAGCTGCCGGCGCTGGGCTTCGTTCTGCTCGCGCAGGGCCAGATTCTGGGCATGCAGGGATTCATGCTGGTTGCTCAGCCGTGCAATTTCGATTTCCTGTTTCTGATTGCGCTTCTCATAACCCAGCTTAAGCTTGGCCATTTTCTGCTGGTAATCATTTTCCAGCGTTCTCACGTGCAGTCGCTGCTGGCGGATCAGACTGGCAATCTTTTTGCGGTGGGCAGTTTCCAGGGCGGCAATCTGGCTTTCCGTCAGCCCCATATCCTCGTCATCTTCGAAATCATCCACATCGTCGAGGAAGTCGTCGTCCAGCTCGTCGAATTCGGCCATGTAGCTGGCGGCGTCAAAACGTTCCGGATCCTGGCGCAGCATGGGAGGCTCTGACTTGCGGGCTTTACCGGGTTTGGCCGCTTTAGGCGGTGTTTTGGCTTTACTGCGTGCTTCCTGTTCTGCATCACCCATGGTCCATTTGCTTTCGGTTTCCGCGGGTGAATCAAAGGTGCCCCGGTCTTCGGTGGCAGTGGTGGGCAGGCAAAGGCGGTTATTGGCGATTGCATCCCGCAATTTAACAAAGGTGTTGTCGCCGGACGACATCACCGGATCCCACAGCTGATCCTGCTGCCATTTCACCGGGCACTGGCTTTTACAGGCAAGGCGGATGGGGCCGGCACCCATATCAGGGCCACGGCCACTGTTGTCCGCCAGATGTCGCAGGGGGATATTCCAGGATTTGTCGGCGTAACCCTGGCGGTCAAAGCCGATCTTGAACAACACCACCCCCACCACTTTAAGGTGGCCATTGACCAACACATAGGCGGCACGGACAGCTTCACCGGCCAGGTCGTTAATACCCACGACTCCGTCCAGTACTGCCTCAAATTCGCTGTAGGTCATTTCCTTACTGACGCCCTTCCGGTCAAAGAACAGAATGGCCTCAGTGGCGACCGAGGGATCTACCATCATCACGCGTATCCGGTTTGTCTCATCAAAAGCCCAGGGGGCAACTACATTCAAAGCACTGCGAAATTTAACAAACTGCTGACTACTACTCAGTTTAAGCGAGTGATTCGGGGTTTGCCTCTATTCCACCCGCTAAACCTTAGTTTATGGCAATCAGGGGTAACACAATGTGAACCTGGTAGCAGAGTCATCGTGATTTCTGGGCAAAAAACCATCATTTATAGCTTTTTCAGGGCGGTGCATGACTCGTTATCCACAACCTTATATACTTTGCGCCTGAACAAATGGCTCCCCTGCCAGCCCGGAAACCCTGCTGAATCGGCCTGAAGAGGAACAGACACCTGTATGAAAATCGGTGATACCACAGCAAGTTACCTGCAATATCTGCTGAACACTGCAGCATCCCTGGGGGCAGACACCGACATGCTGTTGCAGGATGTGGGCCTGGACAAGAAATGCCTGGAAGACGGCGACGAACGCGTTGACCTGACTTACCTGATGCGGATTGGCTACTACGCCATTCAGCGCACCAAAGTGCCCCACATCGGCCTGATTGCCGGAAGCCGCAGCAGCATTACCCGTTTTGGCGTGGCAGGCCTGGCGGCCATGACCGCCCCCACCCTGGGAGACGCCCTCAGAATCATCACCCAGTACGAAGACCTGTTTGGCCGCTGCTATCGCGGCAACTCCACCCTCGCGGAAGAAGGCAGTCATACCTGGATGAACTTCTATTCCATTGCCCCCTATAACGACTACACCTACTTTGTGGTGGATGCCATTCTCAGTGGCTGGTCCAATTCCATTCAGTGGCTCACCGGCCGGAATGACCTGGTGGAAGCCGCCCATATCGAGTTTTCCGCGCCGCCCTATTTTGAGGAATACAAAAAAGCCTTTAACTGCCCCGTGTATTTCAATCAGGATCGCAACGCCATCAAGCTGGCCAGGGGCGCACTGGCGGTGCCCCTGATCCATGAGAATGAGAGCCTGCACCAGTACCTGCTGGAGCAATGTGAACTGGCCATTGGCCGGGTGGCCCTGGCCAACAGCTATCGCAACAAGGTGCTGAAGGTACTGGGCACCATGCTGCACGGAAAAACACCTTCCATTGAAGATGTTGCACAGGAACTGGGCATGCCCACCTGGACGTTGCGGCGCAAACTGAAAGAAGAGGACACCTCTTACCAGAACCTGGTGGACGAGATGCGGCGTGACGTAGCCCTGAGCTACATGCGCAACACGGATCTGTCCTTCGGAGAGATTTCGTATCTGCTGGGATTTTCAACGCCGGGGGCGTTTCAGAGAGCGTTCAAACGGTGGGCGGGGACAACCCCGGGGGAATACAGAAAATCGTTGAATAACAAAGACTAAAGTGGGATTTAAGGACGATGCTTACATTTCATAAGCATCGTCAACTTCATCATCATAATCAAGATGGTCAACATCAAGCGCATCAAAGCCTTCAGCGTCGTACTGACCGTTAAAAAACTCGTTACTTTCCCGATATTCTTCGAATAGTTCGTCCATAAGAACTCCTTCCTGTTGTTACAGTTATTACGGTTGTTTCATTAGTTTTGTGGTTTCTATCACCGGCTGAACATGCCACCGGTGGTTCGCAGACAAGCCGTGGTTCAACCGAAAATTACATCAAAAGGTACAATCAATAAGTACGAATCAATATTCGTGCCAACCCACAGCAATCCAGCCTGCGACCATCCCAGTATGGCACTGCCACTGTGACAATTTTGTGAAGTTTCAGGGGCAGCTATTAATATATGAAATTTTATATATATGATTTGGCGCATACATCGATTCACCAAGCCCGCAACCGATAAATCATGCCTGAAAACATCACAGTGGACCCAGAATCCCTGACCCCGATCTGACCGACTGGACACAGACCATTCTGGATGCGCCCCACAAAGACCTGCGCCGGGCCGGGCCTGCGCCTGCCCCCAGCGGTGCGCCAGTATCTTGTAGTCACGGAAAACCACTGGGCCTTTACCCTTACCGATGGTGCCTTGCGCATGCTGGTGGTGTTGCATTTCCACGAGCTGGGTTATTCACCACCGGCCATTGCCATGCTGTTTCTGTTTTACGAGCTCCGAGCTCTATGACGTGGTCACCAATCTGGTGGGCGGCTGTACTGGCCATTATTCCCGTGGTGTTTGCAACGGGCTTTGTGTTGCAGTGGCCACTGCGGGCAACATTAGCGATTTGCTGATCTTTGGTGTGGTGTTTGCGATTGACTCTTCATTGCACAGCTTTTTGATAGTGCCCGTTGCCAGTGAAGACGGCGTATCGCTGGATGTGGGCTTTTATTATATGGCTAACGCCATGGGTAGATTGGTGGGGACTGTGTTGTCGGGGTGGTTGTTTCAGGCTTACGGACTAACGGTTTGCCTTTGGGTGTCGGCGGGGTTTATTACGGTTACGGTGCTGATCAGTACAGATTTGCCTCGCGAATTTCAGAATAAAGTTGGGGAGAGCAGCTGATTGATGCCCTCCCACAACGTATTTAACCACTAACGCATTACTGAGATTGCGCACTCGCCTGTCTTAATTCAGGATGTATCCAATTTGGCAGAACATGTTTCAGGATCTCTCGCTCTTTGAGGAAAGGATATCTGGACTGAAACTCAGCAATGTCTTGCTCATAATTGTCTGAAATATCCACTCGGAAGGTTCCTGTAGAAAACCCGGCCACAGCCTGATCGACCAATGGCAACAGGCTACCCGCCGACAGATCATCATCTGTCTCCTTGTCTTTAATAACAGCAGAAATATTACCTACATACACGATACTGTCGGAAGGAACATCAATTTCCTGCTCAAACTGCAGATCGGCCATTGCCATCAGCAGCATCGGCACCTGTCGAATAAATCGCGCCAGATTAATTTTCGCTTTACCCGGGGCGACATCAACGCTGACAAGGTACTCCTTTCCTTGTTCAGCATACTCTTTTACAAGAGTTGGCTTGGTGTAAGAATAGGTTTCTCCATCTTTTTCCACAAATATGCAACACAGGTCCGGCTGGTGAGACGGTGCATTTTCATTGCGGATGGTTACCTTCGCGAGCAATACGCTCTTTTCTGCTGTCTGTAATTGTGAAACACCTGTAGAAAGAGGCATTGGCGATATGGTGGCGCACCCTGTTGCGGCAACAATACTTAACAGCATGGCAAGGCGAACTAAAAGAATCATATTTTTCTCCGTAAATTACTACAGTCCATCCAGGGGCAAACATTGCGAGCCCACAAGCGGCTTATTTTGGGGTTTGGATATACTGAAAAGGCAGGAAAGGAGAAAAGTGATGCCTCATTCCATTGATAGCAAATGGTTATCAGGACAGAATCCTTTCTGTGTTCTCAGATATGGCTGAGTATTATACGAAATTGTTTTGCTTGGGCAATCAGGTGCTACAAAAAGACAACACAAACGAAAGATATTTGTTTCAACACAGAAAAATTAATACCAACAAAAAACCCTGTCAGGTTTCCCTGACAGGGTTTTCGAATCAGTGGCGGAGCGGACGGGACTCGAACCCGCGACCCCCGGCGTGACAGGCCGGTATTCTAACCAACTGAACTACCGCTCCGTATTCTCGGCCAGCTACTTTCTTTATCAGCACCCTTTCGGCTGCTCTTTCAGTCACTGAAAAGTAGTGGTGGGTGGTGCAGGGCTCGAACCTGCGACCCTCGCCTTGTAAGGGCGATGCTCTCCCAGCTGAGCTAACCACCCGAGAAGTGCGCGCCATTTTACGTTTTTTTGGCAGGCTGTCAAACCTTTCTGTAAAAAAAACGCAAAAAACTTTTTCCGTAAAAACTCTTTACGAGTTAGGCAGTTACCTCAACCTTGCGGTTCAGCCGGCTGCCCCTTCATTGACGCTGGCAGCGGCGTTGGCCACCGCGGCCGAGTCTTTAAAGATAGACGAAATTACCACTTCCACAACCGCGTCGCTGTGGGCCAGTGATTCTTCTCCGGAGAGCGGTTCAATATCGTAGAGGGTTTTCACCAACGGCGAGAGGGAGAAAAAGTTGGATGCCGCCGCTGTTACCATCATCATCAGCTGAGGGAACGGAATCGGCTTCAGCCAACCTTCGGCAGCGCCTTCCAGATACACATCATAGAAAGTCTGCAGAACAGGCTTGATAAGTTCAGTCACCATCCATTCCAGCCGTTCGGTTTGCTGGGCACCTTCGCGCATGATGAACTGACCGAATTCGGGGTGTTGCGAACAGAAGGATACATAGTTGCGCAACGATTCAATGATGTAGCGCTTCTTGTCCTGTTTGGGAAGATTAGCCACTACCTGGGTAAACTCGCGATCCAGCTGGCCGAACAAACGAGTGACGGAGGCTTTCCAAAGCGCCTCTTTGTTTTTGAAGTGGTAGTGAATTAAAGGCTGTGTGATTCCGGCCACTTTGGCGATCTGAGTGGTGGATACACCCTCAAAGCCACGCATGGCAAACAGCGATAAAGCTGCGGATAAAATGCGGTCCCGTGCATCAGGGCCTTTTTCCGGAGTGAATGACAGTCCGGGGGAAGATTGCTCCATAGCAGTCATGATAAGCCACCCTATTTATCGTTTTTATTTTTTCTAGCGCGCACAGCGATGGAATCTGAATCCATGTTCCATTCATCTGCGTCATCTTTTAGTTTTTATTTTCTTGTCTACCTGACATCCCGTTTCGAGTAATACGCCGGGTGCAAAGAAAGCATTGGACAACTGACAAAATCCTTAATGGACAATTGTTAGTCAAAACAATCGTACCAGCTTTTAGAATGCGGGCACAAGCTGTAAAGCCCCGAAAACGGCGGCTTTGAGGGGCAAAGCACAAGTTTGAGAACCAGTTAAAAGTGCGGAAAAATCGGGCCAAAAGGTTAGTTTTTGAGAATTTCTTTTGATTCTCAATAGGTTACTAAGTTTCCTTGATGGCGAGGGCCAAGGCCTGTTCGGCAACCTGTTCCAGGCTGAGGGATCCCTGGGTGTCGAACCAGAACTGGGACCAGGCCAGCGCGCCTGTTAAAAAGCGGCGCATGATGAAGGTGTCGACAGTTTTGGGGATCAGTCCGGCAGTCTGGGCCTGGTTAAGGATGTCGAGCCACATTTGTTCGTAGGTGTCGCGCAGGGCGAGGATTTCGGTTTGGCTGTCGGGTTTGAGGCTGCGCCATTCGTTGGTGAGTACGGCCATGGCTTCGCCGGTTTCGCCGTTGATGGATTGGAGTTCGCAGCGGATGAGGGCGAGCAGGCTGTCACGGGGGCCTTGTGCGGCGGCAAGTTCGTTGCGCATTCTGGCGGTGTTGAAGAGAATGACTTCGATCATGACGTGGCGCAGGATTTCTTCTTTGGTTTTGAAGTGGTGGAAGATGCTACCGGATTGAATGCCGACTTCCTGAGCGAGATCGCGGACGGTGGTGCGTTCGAAGCCTTTGTGGCGAAACAGGTGGGCAGCGGCGGTGAGGATTCTGCCCCTTGGGGAGTCGTCCAGGCCGTTGTGGATTTCTTGTGGTGCTGCGGTCATTGGTGTTTTCCTCGCTGCTCTGTTTCTTTGCCTGCTATTGGCTGCATTATTCGTTCCTGATTTTTGGGGGCTTTTTATAGCATTCTTTGGTTTTATGCCAGTTTTCTTCGCCCTTCCCCCTCGTTTCAGGGTGTGTTGTTTTTTGCTTTTGGTGACGGATCAGGAGAGGGGTATCACTCATCAGGAATCGCTACAAGCTCATCCATGAGCGCTACTCTTGCGACATCCATGTCGCAAAGTTTCCTGATGAGTGATACCCCTCTCCTGATCCTCGTTTGTGCCACTTTCAATATCCGGCACCCTGATCAATCCATCCGACCAGCACTTCAATCTCAACTCTGACTCCTGGCTTTTTGAGCCTCGCGTACGCTACGGCTCTGCCAGGGTTTCAGGTGGGGCTGGGTGTTTCTGAAGCTCAGCGGCAGGGATGCCGCTGTGCAGCCTACAGGGATGTATTCACGGCGATTCAGAAACACCCAGCCCCACCTGGAACCCCTCGCTCGATCCAAAAAACCAGGACACAAACCACACCCCAACCATTTCAAACCAGAGATTTGCCCAATTTCACCCTTTACAAACCAAGCGCTTGCTTGGTAGCTTAATGCAAACTCCAGCCAAGCGCCACCGGGCTGGCTCAAAATCCAGTCAACACCACCGACCGGGATCTGAAAAATGACAAACAAATCAACGATTAACATCGGCTGCGCCGCCGCCTTCTGGGGAGACACCGAAACCGCCGCCGGGCAGCTGATTGAATCCGGCAACGTCGATTACGTGGTCTTCGACTATCTCGCCGAGATCACCATGTCCATTATGGCCGGCGCCAAAATGAAAGATCCCAATGCCGGGTTCGCCACGGATTTTGTTTATAGGGTGATGAAGCCCCTCCTCCCTAAAATTGCTGAGGACAAGGTAAAAATCGTCACCAATGCAGGCGGTGTTAATCCCCTGTCCTGCCAGAAAGCCTTGCAGGAGCTGATCAGCGCCGCCGGGCTGGATCTGAAAGTGGCGGTGGTTTTGGGGGATGATCTGATTCCACAGAAAGCAGAGCTGGATAAGCTGGGCATTACCGAAATGAACAGCGGCAAGCCGCTGCCCCCCATGGTAGTGAGCATGAATGCTTACCTGGGTGCCCGGGGAATCGTGGATGCATTGCAGGCCGGTGCAGATATCGTGCTGACCGGGCGTGTGGTAGACAGCGCGCTGGTGCTGGCACCGCTGATTCATGAATTCAACTGGACCTTTGATGATTACGACAAGCTGGCGCAGGGTTCGCTGGCAGGCCATATCATTGAGTGTGGTGCCCAGTGTACCGGCGGGAATTTTACCGATTGGGAAACGGTGCCGGACTACGACAATATGGGCTTCCCCATTATTGAATGTAATGCTGATGGCTCTTTCACTGTCACCAAACCGGATAACACCGGCGGCATTGTAACTACCGCCACCGTGGGTGAGCAGCTGGTGTATGAAATCGGTGATCCCCGCGCCTATTACCTGCCAGATGTTGTTTGTGACTTTACTCAGGTCAAGCTGGAACAGGTTGGGGACAACCGCGTATTCGTATCGGGTGCTACCGGGCACGGGCCTACCAATCAGTACAAAGTATCCGCCACTTATCCGGCCGGATTCCGGGTTACCGCCAGCTTCCTGATGGGTGGTATCGACGCTGATAAAAAAGCAAAGCGTGTAGCCGATGCGCTGGTGAGTAAAACTTCCCGTCTTTTCGCCAGCAAGGGCATGGCAGATTTCAATGAAGTCTCCATTGAACTGCTGGGTTGCGAGTCCACCTACGGTGCCCATGCCCGGGTTCAGTCACCACGGGAAGTGGTTGTAAAGATTGCAGCTACTCATGCGGATAAAAAAGCGCTGGAATTATTCTCCCGCGAGATTGCTCAGGCCGGTACCGGCATGGCACCGGGGTTAACGGGTATTGTTGGCGGGCGGCCCAAGGTGTCGCCGGTGATTCGTTTGTTTTCCTGTCTGGTTTCCAAAGAGCTGGTTGCTGTCAGCTCACAGCTGGAGGGTGAGACTCAGGCCAGTGATGTGGATACCGCTAATCATTTTTCCGAAAGCGCTATAGAACCGCAACCGGCTGGCGAAACGGCAGCAGATGGCACCACCACCGTGCCCCTGGTAAAACTGGCCTTTGCCCGCAGTGGCGACAAAGGCAATCATGCCAACATCGGTGTCATTGCGCGAGACCCGGCCTGGTTACCCTACCTGCGTAACGCCTTAACCGAAGAAGCCGTTGCCGAACATTTCCAGCACGTACTGGACAAAGACACCGGCCGCGTTTCCCGCTGGGAACTGCCCGGCATTAATGCCTTTAACTTTCTACTGGAAAACAGTCTGGGTGGTGGCGGTATTGCCAGCCTGCGCATTGATCCGCAGGGTAAAGCCTTTGCCCAGCAACTGTTGGACTTTCCCGTACCGGTCAGCCAGAGCGTTGCTGACCAGGTTAATCAGTAAAGGAAATCATCATGGGATATAAATCCGTATTCAAACCCGATGTATTCAAAGATAAAACCATTATTGTCACCGGTGGTGGCAGCGGTATCGGCCGTTGCACCGCACACGAAATTGCGTCCCTGGGTGCGCATGTGGTGCTGATTGGCCGCAAGGCGGAAAAGCTGCAGAAAGTAGCAGCAGAGATTGAGGAAGATGGCGGTCAGGTGTCTTATCACACGTGCGATATCCGCGATGAAGACGCGGTTCGCAACACGGTTGCCGATATTGTGAAAGACCACCCCCATATTGATGGCCTGGTGAATAATGCTGGTGGCCAGTTTCCTTCCCCGGTTGCCTTGATTAACAAAAAAGGCTGGGACGCGGTGATCAATACCAACCTCACCGGCGGTTTTATGATGGCCCGCGAAGTGTTCACCCAGAGCATGAACAAATCCGGCGGCAGCATTGTAAATATCGTGGCAGATATGTGGGGCGGCATGCCGGGCATGGGGCATTCCGGCGCAGCTCGTGCCGGTATGGTGAACTTTACCCAAACAGCTGCGGTTGAATGGGGTTGTGCCAATGTACGGGTTAACGCCGTAGCGCCCGGCTGGATTCGTTCCAGTGGCATGGACACTTACCCCGATGGCATGAAAGCCATTATCAAAACTCTCAAAGGTGCTGTTCCTCTGAAACGCATGGGGAACGAGGCGGAAGTCAGCGGTGCCATCTGCTTCCTGCTGAGTGATGCAGCTGCCTATATTTCGGGAACCACGATCCGCATTGATGGCGGTTCCTCTCAGGGTAACCCCGCCATCTTCCCGCTACCGGATCACAACAAGTCCAAACCCTTCGACGGGTTCCACCGTGAAGTGGTGCCGGATTTGTTTAAAGACGAGGGCCAGTAAGCATGCCGGTTATTGAATCCCAGATAGATACATCCTCCGACGAGTATCAGAAAAGTCACGAATACATGCTGTCGCTGGTGCAGGAGTTTCGCGCCATCGAACAGAAAGTTATCGACAAGGCGGAAAAAGCCAGAGCCAAATTTGAAAAGCGCAATCAACTGCTGCCCCGTGAACGTATTGAACGTTTGCTGGATCCCGGTTCGCCGTTTCTGGAACTGCTGTCGCTGGCCGGTTACCAGATGCATGACGACAAGGACGGCAGCGATGCCGGCGGCGGTATTATTGCCGGCATCGGTTATGTGGAAGGCATCCGCTGCCTGATCAATGCCAACAACAGCGCTATTAAAGGCGGCACCATTTCACCGGCCGGTTTACGAAAATCCCTGCGCTTGCAGGAAATTGCCCGGGAAAACAAACTCCCCATTGTGGCCCTGTCTGAAAGTGGTGGCGCCAACCTGAATTACGCCGGTGAAATATTTGTGGAAGGTGCACGGGCTTTTGCCAATCAGGCGCGTTTGTCTGCCGCGGGTATTCCGCAGGTGACGGTAGTGCATGGCAACGCCACTGCCGGTGGTGCTTATCAGCCCGGCCTGTCGGACTATGTGATCGTGGTGCGCAACAAATCCAAGATGTTTCTTGCCGGGCCGCCATTGTTAAAAGCAGCCACCGGTGAAATCGCTACCGACGAGGAACTGGGCGGCGCTGAAATGCATGCCCAAACAGCCGGCACAGCAGAATATCTGGCAGAGAATGACGAAGACGGCATTCGTATGGTGCGGGATGTGATGGCGAAGATGTCCTGGAATGATCAGGTGCCTTACAAACCGGAAAAATCCTTCAAGCCACCCCGCTACAACGAAGAAGAATTGCTGGGCCTGATCCCCACCGATGCCAAAAAACCTTACGATTGCCGCGAAGTGATCGCCCGCATTGCCGATGATTCCGACTTCCTCGATTTTAAAAAGGAATTCGATAACCAGACCGTTTGCGGCTGGCTGAAAATTGAAGGTTTCAGTGCCGGCTTTATCGGTAACAACGGTCCTATCACGCCACAGGGCGCAGCCAAAGCCGCTCAGTTTATTCAGCTGTGCGATCAGAACCAGACACCGATTCTGTTCTTTCACAACACCACCGGTTTTTTAGTCGGTACAGAACCGGAACGCAACGGCGTGATCAAGCACGGTTCCAAAATGATACAGGCCGTGGCCAATGCCCGGGTGCCCAAGTTCACGGTAGTGATCGGTGGCTCGTACGGTGCCGGCAACTATGCCATGTGCGGGCGAGGTCTGGACCCACGTTTTATCTTTGCCTGGCCCAATAACAAAACCGCTGTGATGGGCGGTGCCCAGGCCGGCAAGGTACTGCGTATTGTGGCAGAGCAAAAACAACGTTCCATGGGCATGGAGCCCGATGAAAAAGTATTGGAAATGCTGGAACAAAGTACGGCCATTAATTTAGACAAGCAATCAACAGCTTTATACGGCACAGCCCATCTCTGGGACGATGGCTTGATAGACCCCCGCGATACCCGCCGGGTACTGGCCTATGTCATGTCCGTTACCCGGGAAGCGCAAGCCCGACAATTACAACCCAATGCCTTTGGCGTTGGCCGCTTTTAACAGAGGGAAACCACTATGCTATTTACCCCCGAACACGAAGAACTCCGCCGCACGGTACGCCAGTTTATTGAAAAGGAAATTAACCCCAACGTGGAACAGTGGGAAGAGCACCCTCCCTTCCCTGCCCATGAAGTCTTCAAAAAAATGGGCGATCTGGGCTTGCTGGGCGTGAGCAAACCGGAAAAATACGGCGGCATGGGGCTGGACTATTCCTACAATCTGGTAGTGGCGGAAGAACTGGGCCGTGCCCACTGCGGTGGCGTGCCTCTGGCTATTGGCGTACAAACCGATATGGCCACACCGGCACTGGCTCGCTTTGGCAGTGAAGCGTTATGCAACGAATACCTGGTACCGGCCATCAAAGGCGAAATGGTCGCTGCCATTGCAGTGAGCGAACCCGGAGCAGGCTCCGATGTGGCCAATATCAAAACCAAAGCGGTTAAAGACGGTGACGACTACATTATTAACGGCACCAAAATGTGGATTACCAATTCCACTCAGGCCGACTTCTTCTGCCTGCTGGCCAATACCGGCGACGGCCCCAAACACAAAAACAAATCCCTGATTATCGTGCCCGCCAAATCCGAAGGTATCAGCTTTTCTGAAAAGCTGAACAAACTGGGCATGCGTTCTTCTGACACGGCACAGGTGTTCTTTGACAATGTACGTGTGCCGCAGAAGAACCTGCTGGGTGTAGAAGGCCAGGGTTTTATGATTCAGATGATGCAGTTCCAGGAAGAGCGCATGTGGGGCGCGGCCAACGCCATTGGCGGTCTGGAAAACTGCATTCGCGCCACCATTGAATACACCAAAGACCGCGAAGCTTTTGGCATGCGTCTGATCGACAACCAGGCCATCCATTTCCGTATGGCGGAACTGCAGACGGAAGTGGAATTGCTGCGCTCACTGGTTTACTCCACCTGCGAGCGTTATGTGAATGGTGACAATCCCAACGAACTGCTGAAACTTGCCTCCATGTGCAAACTCAAAGCCGGCCGCCTGGCCCGGGAAGTCAGCGACTCCTGCCTGCAGTACTGGGGCGGCATGGGCTTTATGTGGGACAACCTGGTATCGCGCTCCTATCGCGACAGCCGTCTGGCTTCTATCGGCGGCGGCGCCGACGAAGTCATGCTCGGCATTATCTGTAAAACCATGGACATACTTCCCGGCAAAAAAAAGGACTGAACAATGGCACTTCCGGCAACTGACACCCTGATACTGGAAACCCGGGGCCATGCCCTGCACATTACCCTGAACCGCCCCGATGCCCGTAACGCCATGAGTCTGCAAATGGTGAATGAACTCATGGCAGTGTTCGACAGCATCGAGAACGACACCAGTATTCGCGCTGTGGTACTGCGTGGCGCCAACGGGCATTTTTGCGCCGGTGGCGATATCAAGGATATGGCCACCGCCCGGGGTCAGGCGGCACAAGCCGGCGAAAAAGGTGAAGACAATCCCTTCTTTGCCCTTAACCGCCAGTTTGGCCACCTGATTACTCAGGCAAACCGAGCCCCACAGGTGGTGATTGCCGTGCTGGAAGGCGCGGTACTGGGCGGCGGCTTTGGCCTGGCCTGTGTCAGCGACGTGGCCATTGCCGATAAAAATGCCCAGTTTGGTTTGCCGGAAACCGGACTGGGGGTGATTCCCGCACAGATTGCACCCTTTGTGGTTGAACGGGTGGGCCTTACCCAGGCCCGCCGTCTGGCTCTGCTGGGGGAACGTTTTAAAGGTGACGAAGCTTTGGCGCTGGGGGTGGTGCATTTTTGTGAAGACGGCAGTGACAACCTGAACAGCAAACTGGAACAGGTGCTGGAACAAATCAAACGCTGCGCACCGGACGCCAACCGCAAAACCAAAGCGCTTATTCATCGCGTAGGCCACGAACCGATGGAAACACTGCTGGATGATGCCGCCAGGGATTTTGCCAACGCCGTTGCCAGCGAAGAAGGCACGGAAGGCACCATGGCATTTGTGCAAAAACGCTTACCCAACTGGGCGCAATAACGAAGAGAATTTCCATGGCAAAGATATCAAAGATACTCGTAGCAAACCGCGGTGAAATCGCTGTTCGCGTGATGCGTACCGCACGGGACCTGGGTTACCACACCGTCGCCGTGTACAGTGTGGCCGATGCCAATGCATTGCACGTACAGGCAGCCGATGAAGCAGTGTGTGTAGGCCCTGCGGTAGTGGCCGAATCCTATCTGAAAATCGATAACATTATCGCTGCTGCCAAACAAACCGGCGCGGATGCGATCCACCCCGGTTACGGTTTTCTTTCCGAAAACGCGGCTTTCGCCAATGCCTGCCAGGAAAACGGCATCATCTTTATCGGCCCGCCGGTAAACGCCATTGAACTCATGGGCAGCAAGCGCCAGTCAAAAATTGCCATGGAGCAAGCCGATGTGCCCTGCATTCCCGGCTATCAGGGCGATGATCAAAGCCTGGAAAACCTGAAAGCCAAAGCACAGGAAGTGGGCACGCCCCTTATGATCAAAGCCAGCGCCGGTGGCGGTGGACGCGGCATGCGCCTGGTGCATGATCTTGGCGACATAGAAGCAGAACTGAAATCCGCCCGCTCCGAAGCAGAAAACGCTTTTGGCAGTGGCGAACTGATTCTGGAACGGGCGGTTATCAGCCCCCGCCATATCGAGATTCAGGTATTTGCGGACCAGCATGGCAATGTCATTTATCTGGGTGAACGGGATTGTTCTGTGCAACGCCGCCATCAAAAAGTGGTGGAAGAAGCCCCCTCGCCCGCCGTGAGCGACGAACTGCGCCGGCAAATGGGTGAAGCGGCCGTTAACGCGGCAAAAGCCTGCAATTATGTAGGTGCCGGTACGGTGGAATTTCTGCTGGCGCCCAACGGCGAGTTTTATTTTCTGGAAATGAATACCCGTCTGCAGGTGGAACATCCGGTTACCGAGCTGGTGACCGGACAGGATCTGGTGGAATGGCAGATTGATGTGGCACAGGGTGCTGCACTGCCCCTGACACAGGACGAGGTTTCCCTGAACGGCCACGCCATTGAAGTGCGCCTGTACGCGGAAGACACCAGTAAAAACTATATGCCGCAAACCGGCACCGTCAGCCGCTGGGACATTCCGGAAATCGCCGGCCTGCGGGTGGACCATGGCATTCAGGCAGGCCAGGCCGTGTCGCCCTTTTACGATCCCATGCTGGCCAAGGTGATTACCTGGGGCAAGAACCGTGAAGACGCCATTCGCAAACTGCGCAAGGCGCTGCAGGAACTGGTGATCTTTGGTGTCACCACGAACCAGTACTTTCTCAGTGAAATTCTTGCCGACGAAAACTTTGTGGCCGGGGAATTCAGCACCGCGTTTCTGAACGACGCCTTTAAAAACAATAACAGCCTGCAGCCACCCACGCTGCCCGCAGATGCCGCCGCCATCGGTGCCCTGCTGTTTCATTCCGCGGGTGATGAAATTAACGGCTCAGAACCGCAACATCCGGCACGCTGGCACAGTGGCGCCGGCCTTTCCCGGCGGGCCAAATTCAGCCTGGGGGATGATCAATACGACCTGAGCCTGCAAGCCTCTTCGGACGGCCAGTTTCTGTTCAGTCAGGAAGACCAGGAAATCACACTGTCGCTGGTAGCAGTGAGTCAGGGGTTCGCCACCATCACCATCAATGAGGTGACAAACAAAATCCCCTTCCAGCTAAGCGGCGATTCTCTGTCATTTTTATGGCGCGGCATCCCCTACCAACTGGAAAACAGACTCCACGATCCCCAGCAAGGTGCAGACGCCGCGGGCTCCGGGCAAATCCGCGCCCCCATGGACGGGGCCGTGGTAGACATACTTTGCGAACCCGGCCAAAAGGTCAACAAAGGTTCGACACTGGCCATAGTAGAAGCCATGAAAATGGAGCACCCCCTGAAGGCCGACCGGGACGGCATTGTAGGACAAGTACATGTCAGCAAAGGAGATCAGGTAAAAACCCGCCATCTGATGATTGAAATAGATGAGCCGGCAGATGCCTGACAGCCGATTTTGGAGCCCAGATCTTGCCTGGGGGCCCGCAACTGGGTAAGGTACGCCTCTGAAAGTGGATAACAAGTCAAATAACGCTTAACGGGTATTCGCCTCCCCCTGGAGACCCATACCCGGATCAAAAAAAGAAACGGCATGACAGAAGGGCTCGGAGATATTCCTTTCAGACAGCATTTCCGTTGTTTTTTCCTGCGTTCCTTTGACACTCGTGTACTGCAAAGGCGGCTTCTTATGCACTTGTTTATTGTGAACGGCGTTTCGTTCACACCAGTTCAACGGGTAGTTATAACTGGTTGTAACGGTTAATCGTTGCAACTGGTAAAAGTTCAGCCGGCAACGGCTGATCTTGTTCCAGTAACTTTAACGTTCCATTCCAGCTTGCTATGTGGGGGTAACATGAGCAGCAGCAGTAGTACCAAACACGAAGATGTGATCACGTGGGGCATGATGCTGAAAAAAGTACCTGGCATCATGAAAAATGCGCCTCGTATCGTCAAAGGACTGAAAATCAGCAATATCAAAGACCCGACCCAACCTTGCGGCCTGGGCTGGACCTTTGAGCAGGCTGTTAAGCAAAACCCTCGCGGTAATGCGCTGCTCTTTGAAAACGTTCGCTTTACCTACGACGAAGTCAATCAGTGGGCCAACCGCTTTGCCCATTACCTGATTGCTCAGGGCGTTAAAAAAGGCGACGTGGTGGGCGTGCTCATTGAAAATCGCCCGGAGCTGCTGGTAACCGTTCTGGCTGTTGCCAAAATCGGCGCCGTCTCCGCCATGCTGAATACGTCCCAGACCGGCAAGGTGCTGATCCACAGTTTCAATCTGGTCAAGCCGAAGATGGCCATCATTGGTCAGGAACTGGTGGACACCTTTGAGGAAGTGCGCAAGGACCTGGAAATCGGTGAAGATCAGGTTTACTTCCTGTCTGACACGGATACCACCAAAGATCCCGGCGAAGCCCCCAAAGGCTACAAGAACCTTTCCACAGAATCTGCAGGCAGCCCCACCCATAACCCTGAAACCACCAATCAGGTGTACATGAACGATGCCTGTTTTTACATTTACACGTCCGGCACCACCGGCCTGCCCAAAGCGGGTATTTTCAAGCATGGCCGCTGGATGAAGTCCTATGGTGGCTTTGGCATCATGGCCATGAAGCTGGGGCCGAAAGACGTACTCTACTCTACCCTGCCGCTGTACCACGCCACCGGCCTGTGTGTTTGCTGGGGATCCGCCATTGCCGGTGCCTCCGGCTTTGCCATCCGTCGCAAATTCAGCGCCAGTAACTTCTGGAAAGACACCCGTAAATTCAACGCCACGGCCATCGGCTATGTGGGCGAGCTGTGTCGTTACCTGATCGACCAGCCGGAACGCTCCGACGATTCCGACAACCCCGTCAAGAAAATGGTGGGTAACGGCCTGCGTCCCAATGTATGGAAGCCTTTCAAGAACCGTTTTGGTGTAGAAGAAGTGTACGAGCTGTACGCGGCATCTGACGGCAACATCGGGTTCACCAACATCTTCAACTTTGATAACACCGTTGGCTTTTCTCCTATTCCCTGGGCGCTGGTTCAGTACGACAAAGAGAAAGAAGAGCCGGTGCGTGGCGCCGATGGCTTTATGGTGAAGTCACCCAAAGGCGGCAAAGGCCTGTTGATTGCCAAGATCGACGACAAAGCCCCGCTGGACGGCTATACCGATCCGGAAAAAACCAAGAAAGTCATCCTGACCGATGTATTCGAGAAAGGCGACCGCTGGTTTAACACCGGTGACATGCTGCGTGATATCGGTTTTGGCCATTGCCAGTTTGTGGATCGCCTGGGCGACACCTACCGCTGGAAAGGCGAGAACGTGTCCACCACCGAAGTGGAAAACATTCTTTCCAATCATGCCCAGATTCAGGAAGCGGTTGCCTACGGTGTGGAAATCCCCAACACCAACGGCCGCGCCGGTATGGCATCCATTACACCGTCGGTGCCTTCTGAAGAGCTGGATTTCAAGGATATCTATCAATTTTGTCGTGAAAACATGCCGGCGTATGCGATTCCATTATTCCTGCGCGTGAAGGAACAAATGGAAACTACCGGCACGTTCAAATACCAGAAATCCCATCTGAAAGACGAAGCCTACTACCCTGAAAAAACCAAAGGTGAATCAGTCTACGCGCTGCTTCCCGGCGCGGATACCTATGAACTGGTAACCGATGCTCTGGTAAAAGATATCGATGGTGGCAAGTTCCGTTACTAATCGATAAAGGTTCAGAAAAATCTGTTCCGGCAACAAAGAAAAAGGCGAAGGTGACACTTCGCCTTTTTTTGTCTATAACTTGTTCTTGAGCGACGTTCATTCTGAAAAATAACCGGGCAATGGCATTCGCTATGGAACTGGAAAGTAACGACCTGGCGGAAGAAAACCGCACCCGCCGCGGCATCGCGCAACTGGCACTGAAAGGCTTTTTTGGCATTGCCAAGCGCTGGCGACTGAACCGGCCCCAGGCCATGAACCTGCTGGGGCTTACTGCCACTTCCACTTATGCCAACTGGAAGAACTGCAAAACCAGCACCATCCCCCGAGACACCATCGAACGCATCTCCTACCTGCTGAAAATAGACGAAACCCTGAAGCGGGTTTTCGTTTCCGACGACGCCGTTCTGGACTGGCTGAATGCCGGTAACTTCGACGCCGACCTGAATGGCAAAGCCCCACTGGACAAGATGCTGAACGGTAATGTGGTGGATCTTTATCTGGTCTACAACCTGATGCCTAAGTTATTAAAGCAGCACAACTTCTCTGTTCAGCCCCAGGAAAGCGGGCGCCCCACATTCACCCAGCTTAACTAAATATTCACTCTTCCCTTGTGCCTCAAGGCGATCCGTTGCATCGCTCCGTCAATTTTGGTGAACTGCCGGTCAAGTTGATATTCAGCTTGTTGCAGCCAGTCTGCACTCAAACAGAACAGGACTACGGAGTACACAATGATAAAAACGGCTTTTACAGAATTAGTCGGTATTGAACACCCGGTTGTTCAGGGGGGCATGCAGTGGGTTGGCCGTGCGGAACTGGCAGCCGCCGTTTCCCAGGCAGGGGGCCTTGGCATTCTGACTGCCCTGACCCAGCCAACACCGGAAGACTTGAGCAAGGAAATCGCGCGTTGCCGCGAAATGACGGATAAGCCCTTTGGCGTGAACCTCACCATTCTGCCCACCATCAAACCGGTGCCTTATGATGAGTACGCTCAGGCCGCCGTGGAAGCGGGTGTTAAAGTGATTGAAACAGCGGGCCGCAGCCCCGAACAGTTTATGCCAATGTTCAAAGACAACGGCGTAAAAGTCATTCACAAATGCACATCAGCAAGACACGCCGTTAAGGCAGAAAAAATCGGTTGTGACGCCGTGAGTATCGATGGCTTTGAATGTGCCGGCCACCCCGGCGAGGACGATATTCCCGGCCTGATCCTGATTCCCTGCGCCCGCGATGCGATCAAGATTCCCATGATTGCTTCCGGCGGTTTTGGTGACGGCCGGGGCCTGGCAGCAGCCATTGCCCTGGGTGCAGATGGTATCAATATGGGTACCCGTTTTGTGGCAACCCAGGAAGCACCGGTTCACGAGAATGTGAAAAAGCAAATGGTGGCGGCAACGGAAAGAGACACTGCTCTGATTTTCAGAAGCCTGCGCAATACGGCCCGGATTTATAAAAACAGCATCGCTGAGAAGGTGCTGGAAATTGAAGCCAAGCCCGGCGACACCAACTTTGAAGATCTGGCGCCGCTGGTTGCCGGTGTTAAAGGCCGTGAAGTGCTGGAAAAAGGCGATCTGGAACATGGTGTATGGACCGCCGGTATGGTGGTTGGCCTGATCCACGACATTCCCGATTGCGCCACGCTGCTGGCACGTATCGTAGCGGATGCCGAAGAAATTATTAAAGCCCGCCTGAATAACGTACTGGCTTAATAACGTGCTGCCCAGGCAATAAAAAACCGCTCCGGGGTGTATCCGCGGAGCGGTTTTTTTATTCCTGTTACCTGTCAGGCCATCACGCTTATGCCGCCTGGGCAGGACTTTCAATCACGATAGATTCCGCAAATTCAAAGAACGTCAGCAGCTCTTTTTCATTCATGGTATTGGGCACTTTTTTCACCACGGTTTGTGATGCCGCCCGACCGGATTCCATCGCTACCCGCGCTACTTTTTCTGTGACAAAGCCCAGTTTGAGCATGGACACAGGAATTTCAAAATACTGATTCAGGGATTCATCAATCAGATCACACAAGGCCAGGGAAAATTCCCGGGTAACAGTTTGCGGACCGGCTTCGCGCCCCCTTTGGGTAACACTGGTCAGGCGCTCATACAGATCATCCGTAATCGGCACTGCCACCAGTGTCGGCTTGTCTGAACCCGGCGCCGGACGAATCATGATACTGTCGATATAGCCGGCAATAGGTTGCAGCTCTTCATTATTCATTTTCCTGACCACCTTGGTAATGGCCATTTTGGAGGTTTTGCGGATGGTGTTAACACCGGCAGTCACCACCTTGCGACCCATATTATTCAAACGAACCATGTCCATGGGGCCAACAAAATAGGAATCCAGCACTTCATCCATAAACAGATGCAAAAGCTCGATAAACACCGGCGCCTGAGGCTCGGCACTGCCGGATTGCATGGCAGCAAGAAAACGCTCATTAATGTCACTGAGCGCAGGTGAAGCAGCAAACGCGGAATAACGTTGTTTCGTCATAATCAATCCCTGTCATTCATTGGGGTATATATTGTGTCTCATCTGAAAACCGGCGCCATTGGCGCCAGAGCCAGAACCGAAATGCGGATAACCCAATATCCCGCTGCGAAATCTACACGAATCCGGAGAGGTGTAAAACTTTTTCTCTTTTGGCGTGTATCAATTTCATGTCAAAACAGGGTTTCGGTGCTATAAATAAAGCGTAACTATACAAAGAATAAGGACAAAATATGTTGCAAGGTTATGTCCATCCGGATTTTGGCAAGGTTGCGGAAAGCCTGTCGAACCAGATCCCCAGAAACAAACCCGGTGGCGCCGCCCTGACGGTCTATCACCGGGGCCAGTGTGTAGTAGATATCTGGGGCGGCACCCGCAACAAAGATGGCGATCCCTGGCGGTCCGACACCCTCTCCCTCTCCTTTTCCACCACCAAAGGCGTTGCTTCCACTCTGGTACATATCCTGGTGGATGAAGGTCTGATGGATTACGACGACCCGGTAGCCAAGCACTGGCCGGAATTCGGCCAGAAATCCAAGCAGGACATTACCGTACGACAACTGCTGTGCCACGAAGCCGGCCTTTATCATATTCGTCATATGATTGATGATGCCGAGCAAATGATGGACTGGGATTTTATGGTGGGCGCCCTGGAAAAAGCCCGGCCGGTACACCGCCCCAGCGAAACCAACGGTTACCACGCCCTGACTTTTGGCTGGCTGGTGGGCGAACTGGTCCACCGGGTCACCAACAAACCCTTTGCCCAGGTACTGGAAGAAAAAATCACCCGCCCCCTGGGGCTGGATGGCGTGTACGTGGGCCTGCCGGAAAAAGAATACGGACGCCGCGCAGAGCTGGTAAACAGTATCGGCAACGGCAAATCCGGCGTGAATATTGAGCGCAACCTGCAACGGGTGATTTTCAAAACCTTTAACCAGGGCCTGAAGCTGGCCAATATCAATCTGGACCAGACCATTGCCGCCCTGGTCCCCAAGGGCGCGGTTTATCTGGATTTCAATCACAAGGATTTTGTTTCGTCCTGCATTCCGTCGGCCAACGGCATGTTCACTGCCCGCTCACTGGCAAAGCTTTACGCCACGCTCGCCAATGGCGGCGAAATGGACGGGGCCCGGATTATTTCGCGGGCGGCGATTCACAACATGCTGCAGATCCAGAACCGCAACCGCGGCCATGTGATTCCGGTGCCCATGCACTGGCGCCTGGGTTACCACCGGGTGTTCAGCTTTGGTCACAATACCTCCACCTGTTTTGGCCATTTCGGCTTTGGCGGCTCCGGCGCCTGGGCCGATCCCATGCGAGGCCTGTCTGTTGGCTATACCCTGAACAGTGGCGTGGGCACACCCTTTGGTGATTCCCGCATCATGAATCTTTCCTCGGCCATTATCCGTTGTGCGGAAAAGCGTTACCTTCATGCCCATCAGGAAGAAATCCGCGGCATCGGGCCTTTCTTCCCGCGGGACCGGCGGGTGAATTATGGCACTGCCAAGCGGCTGGTGAACGGTGTTCTGCCCCGCCGCCGTCGCTCCGATTCCCCCGCATTCTGACCCGCTGTCAAGCTTCCTTAATAAATTAGCTTTAAACTTTGATTCAGTTCCCCTTATAACAAAGGGGAACTGATATTAGGGTTATTATTCTAATTTTAGGCCCTACCATTGGCGCACCGTAAAGAGCCGGATAAGCATTACAAACCTCCTGGGAAACCGGCATGGAATTCTTACGGGCTTTTATCGTTTTTACTGACTTTTCAGCGTGCGAGGAAATTATGATGACTGAATTTAAAGATCGTTTTAAAGATCAACTGGAACAGTTCGAATCCACTATTGATCAACTGGTAAGCGCTTCCAAAGGCCTTTACCTGAAAGCCAAAGAAGAAGGCAACAAGCAGTTTCAGGAATGGGTTGACGCGGGTTCTGCCCAGTCTGAAAGCGGCTCCAACTTCCTGGAACAGATCCGTTCCGACGTAACCGGTCCTTTTGAAGATGTTAAGGGCTCTCTGGAGCAACTGAAAAACGCGTCTCTGGGTCTGGTCATCAAAGCCCGTGACACCAGCGAAAACTACTTCAACGAGCTAGTTGAATTAGGTCAAGGCAAAGACAAGAAAGAAACCTCTGCCGAATAATCAGGCTATACCCCTGATATCAGGGTGTGTGAATAACATCACACACCCTGTTTACTCCTGACGCCTCCCGTCATATACGAAACACTTGTTTTCCTGTAATATCCCTTCCCAACCTGATGCCCGCATTTCTTATGAAAAGGCATCATAACGTCGTCATTCTTATCAACCTATAATAAATTGACGTTAAACCCCGGTTTGCCTTTTTCTGGTTCTGATGGTCTCCATGCAGGCCCGGGCAACCCGAAATTGTAACAAGTGTGAGAAAGTGCATGGCCGAGCAGCAAGATTTCAGTAACGCCCCCCGCAACTGGGTTACCACCATTCTATTCAGTGTCACCTTCCTGATAGCCATTACCGCGGTACCTGTCTACGGATTCATTGCCGGCTATGACTGGTTCGAAGTCAGCATGTTCTTTATGCTGCTGATCTTTTCCGGGCTGTCCATTACTGCCGGGTATCACCGCCTGTGGGCCCACAAAACCTACGATGCCCACCCGCTGGTACGATTCTTTTTTGCCTTCTGGGGCGCTGCTGCGGTACAGAACAGTATCCTGATCTGGTCATCCGGCCACCGCCGCCACCACCGCCATATCGATGATAACGACAACGATCCCTACTCCATCAAGCGGGGCTTCTGGTTTGCCCACATTGGCTGGATGCTGAAAGAGTACCCCAGCAGCGAACTGGACTTCTCCAATGCCAAAGACCTGCAGCGGGATCCGATCGTCATGAACCAGCACAAATACTATGTACTCTGGGTGCTGGCATCTGCCGTGGGTGTCCCCCTGCTGCTGGGCTACCTGAACGGCGATATCCTGGGTATGGCCTTACTGGCCGGCGTACTGCGCCTGGTAATCAATCATCACGTTACCTTTTTTATTAACAGCCTGGCCCATATGTGGGGCCGTCAGCCCTACACCGATACCAACTCCGCCAAGGACAACGACCTGCTCGCTTTTTTCACTTATGGCGAGGGTTACCATAACTTCCACCACTATTTTCAGACTGACTACCGTAACGGTGTGCTCTGGTGGCAATTCGACCCCACCAAGTGGCTGATCAACATGCTTTCCTGGGTGAAGTTGACCGGCAATCTGCGCCGTGTGCCCAACTTCAAGATCCAGGAAGCGCTGGTGAAAATGCAGTTTGAACGCGCCAACAAACAGCTCACCAAGAACAGTGCACTGAACAACATAGACGTGTGGCGTGAGACTCTGGAAAAAGAATACCAGCAGTTTTCCAAAACCCTGTCGGAGTGGAAAGAACTGCGTACAGAGTGGTATCAGAACAAACGGGAAGCCATTAACAATACCCTGACCGAACTGAACGAGAAAAAACTGGAGCTGCAATCCAAGTGGCACAAGGCAGCCATTTCAACCCGCTTCAAGGAAATGGAATACGTACTGAAAATGCAGCAGAAACGTCTGCAACTTTTTAACGTGAATTTTCAGACGGTAATGGCCAGCTGATTCCTGTCAGGCTTTATTGATTCTTTAGTGAAATTGTAAAGGTGACCGACATTTTGAATGCGGTCACCTTTTTTGTTTGTTTTCAGCGACTTATAACGGCTGCGTGAGCCAATAGGCACTGGCCAAACGTACTGGCTTTCGTTACCATCGAATGAACTAAGCCAAAAGAATCAATAAAAATAATGATGATGTCCAAGGTGACATGGCTTCTGCAAATAGCGCTCTGCGTTATCGCAGCCACTCTGTTAATCGGCTGCAGTGGATTGGGGGCCGGTCAAAACAACCATAACAGCTACCAGAGCTTCCCGGCCAAAGAACCCCGGATTACCTTTGTACGCAACCAGAACAGCGGGGGCAGCTCGATCATTACCACTGTCGCTATCAATGACTGGGTGGTGGGCACGCTAGGTCCCGGTGAGCACCTGAGTCTTGATCATCCGCCCGGCCTTCACTATGTCACCGTCAAGGGAAAAACCGTACCCCTGACACTCCGTAACGGCCGCGAATATTTCTTTTTGATTGATCAGAACCGGGACGGTTCAACCCGCGCCATTCGCCCTATCTATGCCAAGGACGCGGCCCGGTATATGCAGAGTGATCTGTTTCAGACTGCCCGATAGCCGAAGCTATCATCCAGTGCTATTTTAATGAGGCTTTCAGCGCCGTTTTAAACTGAAAAGCGACGCCCTGTTATTCTCAATCCCACTGACCAGCTCACTTTCCTCGTTGCAGAGAAACAACAGCAGGTGGCGCCCCAGCTGTACCTGATCACCATGATCCAGCACCGCGACTTTTACCGGTTCGTTATTCACCCACACATCGGCTTTGTCATCCAGCGCGGAAAGCACCCACTGCCCCTCAACCATCTCGATACCTATATGGCTCGCCTGCATGGTGGATCCGGAAATCACAAAGTCACAATGATCCGCCGCGCCAATAACAAAGGGCAACCAGCGTCCGGGCTTCAGTGATATGACTTTTCCACGAATGATCGAAGAACAAGCCACCAGCCGGGGGCCTGAACCGCGATTGTAATAAGCGTTTTGTCTGGCACGTGAAGGATGATCAATCACTTTAGCCTGCATAGCGTGTTCTCCTTGCTGTAACAGCGGGGGCAGGATTTAACTAAGCCAATAGTTTAATAAATCCCAACCGGGAAAGTAGCCGCTAACCGGGGGGATTGACATGTGCGTTACAACACACTAGGGCTGCGAACCATTTCCTCTTTTCACGCGAACGAATTCTCAGTTTTTTCTTTGCCAGACAATAAGTTGTGAACGGGTTGGTAATTTAAATTCATGCCCCGCGAGCAGCCGGAAAAAACCTGATATCGTGTCGCCCATTTCCGCCGCTTAGAATAAATTAATAAGGAAAAGGGAACTCCTATGTCGCACCGTAGCCTTCGTGTTTTGCTGATGATTCTGTCGCTGGGCTTTATTAATGTGAGTCTGGCCAATACGCCTACTCTGGCCCGCTGGGCCTTCACAGATGAAATCGTGAATTCCACCCCCGCCAATGAGCTGCAAATGAGCTCAATGGATAAAAAAGATATTTATATCTATACCCGCTGGGAAGATCTTGAGATTGAATTCTACGACGTGGAAGTCTTTATCTATGACGGCAGCAACGCCGTTGTCGGATACTCAAACTACGGTTTCAAACCCGACAAAGCCACCTGGGACAGCTGGACCCGCTACCATTTTCGAAAGGATAACGACGAAGCCGGCGAGTGGCGCTTTGTGGTGATGGTGAACAAAAACAAGGTACTGGAAGAAAGAATCTACATCGAGCCCTAGAGCACTGTAACAAACCAGTCAGCCCCCCCCCGAAAAGTCAGCGGTCTATCAGGTATCGGATGCCGGATATACCGCTGATGTTCTTTATCAGCTCAGGCCACTTATGCATAGGCGCCTGACACAATCACCTCATCGAACAGCTCATTAAGGTGATTCAGCATGCTGACCTTGTCTTCCTCAATAAAAAAGTGATCCCCTTTGAACACACACACATGCACCGGCTGCCTGGCCACCTGCTGCCACTCCAGCAAATTACCCAGGGGTATGTGATCGCGGCTGCCGGCAAAGACTTCCACCGGAATATTCAGCAGGGCATGCTTGCGGGGTACGTAGTTTTCTTTCATCTGGTAATCGGCCCGGATGGAATCCAGTTCCATGGCAACGGCTTCGGGCTCCTGCATAACCCGATGAGTCAGACAGTCTTCATTAATCAGATCCTCGAAAAAATCCTGATCTTCCAGCTGGGACATCCGGGGAAAATAACTGCCTTTGTCTGACGGTGCCTGATAGCCGGAAATCAATAACCGCTTGGGCATGGGCAATTCAGCCGCCGCAAGCTGAACGGTTAGTTCATAGGCAAGCAGTGCCCCCAGACTGTGGCCAAAAATCATCAGTGGCTTGTCATGGAGGTGCTCAAAAGAGGCCTCCAGTATCTGCTTCACCACCTCATGAATATCCGCACAGGGCGCCTCTCTGGCGCGCTGCCCGCGCCCGGGCAATTCCACCGCCATCAAATCCACCCCGGAGCGTAAATGTTCAGTCCAGGAAGTATAAAATCCGGCTTGCCCTCCTTCAAAGGGCAAACACAACAACCTGGCTTTGGGATCTTCTGTCTTTTTTAAAGGTACAATCCAACCACCCGCACTAGACCTCATCCAATTGTCCTTAATTGTTTTTATTGCGAAAAAATGAAAATAAAAAAAAGAAATAAAAATACGCTGCAATGGGATTAATTCTTACAGATATCCCCTGAATTGCAAATTACCGGTTTAACAGCTCACTTTGCGATTTATCAGTGATCAGAATGATCAAAAAAAATGCCCGGAAACCAAGCAGCTATCGGTTTCCGGGCCTCAAACCTGCGAAGAAAATCTATTCAATATTGGCGGCAAGACCGGGCACAGACAGGGTCACCATGCTGTTATTGCGCTCTTCATAAACCGTTGAATAATGAATGGCCATTTTTGACATCTCTGCCTCCATGGAATCCATGGTCACAGCGATCAGTTTGGGCAAATAGTGCCCCTGATTAAACCGGGCAAACCCTTCTTTGGCGTACGTCCACTGATTGGTGACCTGTTCGAGATTGGCAACAACCGAAGCTTCGTTATCCAGAAAACGCGTGAGAAAGTTCAGGCCTTTTTCGTATTCAAACAGGGTCGCGTTCAGTTCCCCTACGACCCAGTCATCCTTGAGGCCATAGTAGTGAGCACCGTAGAGCAAGCCGATCCGCTCCGACAGCATGGCCTGCATGTGAGCCAGGTTAAGGGCTTCCAGATCCCGGTCAGACGCCAGTCCGCGCCAGTTGTTGAGCAGGCTGTCAGCCAGGAACACCAGCTTGCTGGAAGACTCGATCAGGCGCTCCACCCGCTGATTGGCAGGTTGCTGTGTCAGCACCTGGCTGTAATCAGACCATTCGCGATCCAGCTGCTTCAGCCCGTTTCGGGCATAGGTATTGGGTGCATGCATCTTCAGCAGACGCAGATTATCGTCAAATGCCTGTGAGGCGTCCGACAGAGACTGGCGTGATTCGTCAATCTCAATGCCGCCGGCTGCATTCACATAATGCCTGGCGGTGCTCACCGCCAGCGTCCGTAACTGCGCCGTGCGATTCAGGATCTCGGCATCCGTCAGAGTTGCGCTCCAACCCGAATTTGCCGACAGCATTCCCACCAGCACCAGACCGGTTCTCACCAGCTTTACCACCTTCACCGACAACATCACCATACCCCTTGGCTTTGTAAAGTATTGTATCTTTTGTAACCAAGTGTAGCGACAAGAACTGATCAGAAAAACACCAATGACGGGATTTGTGATTGGGGTCAACAAGAATTACCGAAACGGAACCCGGTCACTTTTTTTAATAACCGGTGCTTATGAAAGTCGAGGAAATTTAACCTGAATGGTTCCCAACACAGGGTTTCTTTAGTATTATTGCGCACCTCTTCGGAGCTGAGGCCTTCCCAGGGTCATTCGCAAGGCTCCAGAGAACAGTCGGGGCATAGCGCAGTCTGGTAGCGCACCACAATGGGGTTGTGGGGGTCGGAGGTTCAAATCCTCCTGTCCCGACCATTATTTAACCATTGACCGCAACCCGCAGACTATCCTGGAATCACTTTCCATATCCCCAAATTCCCCGGAAAACTCCCTCCTGCACTGTACTCGTTGTTTGGCAGATTACTGCCGGGCTCTTCTGCCGGGTCAGCTCCCTGCTAAGCTCCTGATACCGCATCTGCCAGGCAAAATGAACCAGGATCAATAAAACAATCATTGCGCAGCAGGAAAAAACCAGCCCTGGAACTAACAATGAATCACGTTTGTCCGGATATCTGTCTTTCATCTTTAACGTCTCATTTTGTCTGGCCGGGGGTAACCAATTAGAACATGCTGCCAGGAAAACCAATTTATACTTAAGTACAAACTGGCAGATCGCAATGATCTGTTATGAAGTAACGAGATTGATTGCCGTACGTAAATAAGCGGGCTTTATGGGTTTGTGAACAACGGCGTAACCACTTTGATGGGCCTCTTGTATTCTTTCAGGGTGGGTATCGCCGGTCAGTAATATGGCGGGTATGTCTTTTTTAAACAACATGGTTAAAGATGCAATAACGTCTTTACCGGTTTGATGATCTTTCAAGCGATAGTCAGACACAATACAATCGGGCACCCAATCAGGTTCAGAACAAATAAACCTGACTGCTTCCTCTTCAGAACCGAAGGCCTCACATTTTATTTTCCATCTCGCCAGCATAGTGCAAAGACTGTCTCTAATCATTTCCTCATCATCAATCAGCAATACGGACAGTTTGTTTTCGTCAAGCCTGGAAGACATTACCTCTCTCTTGACCAGATCAGGGTTCCCGAGAGGAATATAGATGACGAAGCGCGAACCGCTGCCGTAACTGGATTCAAGCTGCAACCTGAACCCCATCAAATTGCAGATTCGCCTCACGATGGACAAGCCAAGGCCTAATCCCTTTTTCCGGTCTCTCTCTGGATTGTCGAGCTGATAAAACTCTTCAAATACAGCCTGCTGCTCATTTCCGGGAATCCCTATTCCGGTGTCCTCTACCGCCAACATCAGACTATCATTCAAAGGTTTGCAACTGATCTGCACCTGTCCTTCCCGAGTATAAGCGATTGCATTACTCACCAGATTAAAAAGCACTCGCTCCAGCAGGATAGGATCGGCATAGACACAATAACCGGTTTCCGGGGCCTGAAAATCAATCCCTTTTTTAATGGCTAAAGGAGCGAAGTTTCTGCTGACAGACGCCAGGATAGTACTTAACTCAACGTGTTGCGGGTTGCAGGACACCGCCTGGGCATCAAGGCGGGAAATATCCAGCAGGTTATCCAGTAAGTCTGACAAACTGCCTAAACACTGTCCCAGCTTGTCCAGCGGTTCCGATCCACCATATTCAGCCCTGAGCGATTCCCAATAAAAATTGGATGCCTGCAAAGGCTGACGAATATCATGACTCGCGGCTGCCAGAAACTGAGATTTGTTGAGGTTGGCCTGCTCATTCTCCAGGCGTAGCACGGTATTGGCCAACATGGTTTTTCTCAGTTTGAGCATGTACAAGGTCAGGAAAACTGTGAAAAAAGGAACCAGCCAGTTCATGGTAATCTGTTGCCGATCGCTCATGGCTCCCAAGTCCATTTTCATCAGATACAGGTGAGCAGACAACAATATGGGCAGCGCCAACACCATATAACTGGCAGGATAAACCGATGCGGCAATAATCACAGTGACACTGATCGCGATCAGTGTCAGCAACATAATCATTATCACATAAGGGTTTTCGATACCGGGCAAGAACAACCAGGGGGCAAATGCCCAGAGCGCGCCCCAACCGGCATACATCAGAAATACCACCCACTCCCACTGGGCAAGAGATAGCCGGTTTCTGTGATACCTGTAAATGTGCCACTGCATAGTATAATTGGCCAGCAACAGGGGAATAGCACAACCCCACCAGATAAACCCAAGGAAGGGCTGGGATGAGCTGTAAAAGACCCAAAAACAAAAACTGACAGAGGCTATAGCACCCACAAAATGCAGGCGGCTTTCCTGAATGGCAATATCCAGCTTGGCTGCCCGGACATCTTTAGCGATGTGTGCGCCCGGAGCCAATACCTGAAAGTTTTCCTTGTACAGGCTCTGGAGCCAGGCCGTGGCTATTTTTAACAAGGCCATAAGAATCAGCCCCTCAGCTGATATGTCTCAGGTTATCAGACCGATCCGCTCAGCATAGCGCAGGCATTCAACCCGGTTCTTCACATCAAATGACTGAAAAAGAATACTGATATGGTATTTGATGGCGCTTTCACTGATTCCCATTTTTTCAGCTATCGCGCAATTGGACAGCCCCTGACTCATGGCATCCAGTACATTTAATTGTTTGTAGCTTAAAGCATACTGGTTGATGATGTCGGCCTGGTCGGGTATTGCAACCGACTGGATAGCTTTTTGATGCTTCTCCGTAAGAAACCTCTCACCATCTAGAATCTGCATAATAGCTAGTACGATCAGATCACTACTCAGTGATTTGGGTATAAACCCCATAGCACCTTCATCCATGCATTGCTTTATATCCGGAATCTCTTCAGATGCGGATAAAAAGGCTACCGGCACTAAATAATGTCGGTCACGAATTTGCCGCATCATTTTGATGCCGCTCATCTCAGGCAAGTAAAGATCGAATAAAACAAGATCAATATCACTCCGTAGCGCCTGGAGAAGAAATTCCATATCAGCAATCTGTGTTACACAGACATCCGGGTGCTGATAAGATAACAAACGGCCAAGACCGTCGGAAAAAAGCGGGTGATCTTCCACATGCAGAATATTCATGTATTCTTCTCATGCCAGAACGCGACCGCGGTGCATGTAAGCGAAGCTCGCAGAACAGGTCGCAGATTTATTATTTTTCAGGTCTATTATTTCTATAGTTCCGTAATCTATCGGTTTACAACCAATCCCACAAACACCCACTTGGGGGGGGCATTTACCAATTAACAGGCCGCGATAGCTTATTCCTGCAGCACAACACCGCGGCCATCCATGTAGCACTAGCTTCCTGTATCAAAATCCGAAGTCATCGATACCCGGTAGTGACCATTGCCTTCTCCGGTCAGATCAAGCGTCCGGCTTTCTGAGCGTACATAACAGATGGGATTGCTGGTGTGATTACATCCGGGCCATTCACCGCCACCAAAAACCTCAAACAGATCACTCAATTCCGCGAAATAAGCTGCATCAATATTGACTGCCGCATAAAATGCGCGGCCGACCAGATCATCACCTATCCGATCCCTGAACCAGCTGCAGGCGCGGGTATCAAATAATCCGCAACCACCACCCTCCTGATCGGAAATCAAATCGGCCGACACGTTCTGCAACGCCTGTCCAAACCCCAACCCTAATGACCAGCTGCCTTGGGCAACATGGCGTTCGAGGGATTCTTCCAGCACGCTGGCTGTATCCAGAATCGAATCCGATACGGTGCCACCACCGACGATGTCTTCCTCCAGAGCAACAACGATGGTGCCATAAACCGTGGGATTTTTACCTTCATCGACAACCTCTTCCCGACTGAAACGGGCCACTATCGGGTAGTTTTTAAAGCCAATACTTGCCGGGATGGCCGCAGAATCTCCACTCTTCATGCGCCTGCCCAACTGAGTTAATTCGACGTTGGGTTGCACGACTGTAGAACCAGCCACACTGAAAGTAGACTGAAAGCGTATAACCGCAATATAGGGCTTGTCACCAAGCACATTCTGATTCGGATTGACTACGGTTAAACGATTCATAGTGAGACTGTAGCTCCCTGCCGTACAGGCAGCGACAAACAGTACTGAGATCAGGATAAATAGAATATGACGTTGATTTGTTTTCATGATGCCCTCTTTTCCTTGTTGTGTAACGACAGGGAAATTAAATCACGGGATCAACAACAAACGTTTATACGAAAGTACAAAACCCTGGAGTTTCGAATTGAATTAAAACATTCTACATGGCACCCGGTGGCGGCTTGTAACCCAGCAACAACTTACGGATTAACGCATACAGGTATCCCAGCATGCCTTTCAGCCCATTCAAAGGTGGACGTGTTGGCACGGGGCCGGGAATAAAACCAAGTTTTCTCAATAGGTGATTAAACTGATGAATTCGCGCCTGCTTGCGGGTAAAGTCAGTGTAGAACACTATCCCCAGTGAAACTGACACACCATCACCGGGTTTAACCCATTCCGTATCTGTTTGAGTCATATGCGGCGATGTGGATGGAAAGTACACCCCATCACCAGGGGTCACATCAAATGCACGGCCTTTTTCGACAAAGCCCTGCTCCAGACGAACCTCTTTAAGGGATTTCCGCAGAATAAAGTTTTCGACCACCTGTGCCGGAATGATCTCACGGTCACTGTTATCGAATACCGTCATCAGTTTTTTGCCTTTCAACTGTATCCAGAAGTTGTTTTCCCTGTCGATATGAAACGGCGTCACTGACGGCGGCGAAGAGATAAACATAAATCCCTGGACATCCATGATCTTGCCCTGTTCTTTTTCAATTACCGGCCGTACACCTTCAATCACTTCGAACAGGAACTTTTTATAATCCGGGTTGGTTTCTATATTATAGAGCGCAATCCATGAGCCGGGTTCCTCCAGCTCCGCAAACACCTGCTGCAGGGTTTTGCCTTCGGGGTGCTCCCCCACATGATGAAACTTTGAATCAAGGGCCAGCTTTTCTCCCGCAAAGCGGCATTTACCATGTTCCGTCAGAGACTCGGCCAGCTTTTCAATGGCATCCAGCTGCAACATGGGGTGCTGATGGTAGTTGTGCGACAGCTGATGGATGGAGAATGAATCGAACCCTTGCTGGTCCACCGGTTTTACAAAAAAATTCATGATTTATTCCACCCTTTTGCTGACACCTGTGCCGGCTGTACCAGACACTGCAGGTGCCATGCCCGGTATTTTCAATAACACCTTCGGCAGCCACTTTCGCATAGGCTCTTCCACCCAGTGAAATGAAGCGACCGATACAAGCAGCACCAATGCAGTACATATCAGCCCTACGCTGGCGTTGCCGAGAAATGATTCATAATGGCGCACCTCTATTCCCAGCGCAATGCGCCCCGCTTTATCCACTACGGAAAATACCAGCCAGTGCACCATATACAGGGAATAACTGATGGTACCCAGATAGAACAGCCAGGGATGAGATAATACTCTGGTCACGGCCGTTTCCCGGTCACTGACTGACGCGACCGTTAACACCATGAACATGACGGCAATCACGTCGAGCCCTTCAAAGTGCAATGCGATCAATATCCCCGAAAACAATAGCAACTGGGTAACAGAGTTCGCCAGCCAATGGGTAACAAAGCGCGAGCCATGCAGGGTGGCGCACAGCACAATCCCCATGGAAAACTCAGTAACGCAACGTATCAGGCCCAGATAACCGGACAGATCCAGATGGCGTGGAGTCACTGATGCGAGCCCGGCCAGGATGGCAAACCCGCCGAACCAGAATACCAGTAACAGCAGCGGCCCGCGCAAACGGAACAGCGTCAGTACCAACATGGGGAACAGCAGATAGGCACACCATTCAGCACTGATAGACCAGGAGGGCCCGTTCCAGGGCGTAAAGAACGGATCCTGCTGCACTGCATGCATCAACAGCAGACTTCGCAAAAAATCCACCATACGATAGTTGCCGCTAAAGGCATCGTCATTCCCCTTGGCCAGCAACGCCAGCTGCACCAGCAGGAACAAAAAGAGTATCACCACATGAAGAGGGTAAATTCTGGCAAAGCGGCGCACAATATAGTCGCGCAAGGTCAGCGTCCTGTTCTTTAACCCCTCGTGATATAACAGCGCCAGCAGAAAGCCACTCAAAATAAAAAAATAATCCACCCACAAATAGCCGTTCGCGATCAGTGATGTATGTTCAGCAATGGCATCGCCGGTATTTTTCAAGAAGAAGCCAAGAAGGTGATGGAGCAACACATACAGAGCGGCAATGCCACGCAGTGATGTTAAAGGTGCGATATGGCCACGATCCATAAGCTACCCCTGCTTTCCATCCTGCAACGTAAAGCAGTACCCCTGGTAACCCCTGATAGCAGTGGCACGACGATGAAACGGGATTTCAATATAGCGGGGATAGTGCCATTCGGTGTCCAGCGCATACCCTCTCTGATTCATTTCCTCCAGCAGGGAACGTCGCGAATACACATGATAAGGCACTTCACATAACGCCAGTTTCTGCAGGGTCCAGTAGTCGGTTTCGTTATGTACTGGCAGATGGTGAACCAGAACATGACGAGGTTTATCAGTCAGTCCATCCAGAATCAGCCATAGCTCCTGCTCCAGATATTGCAGTGTTCCAGCAGTCACAAAAACATCGGCTGGCCCCGTGGCCGCCATTGAGTTGCTGTCGCTGGTAATAAAGGACAAGGCTGTTTGCTGGCGCTTTTCGGCCAGTTGCCGGCCCAGTGAAACCGCCTCCGGCAATTCTGCCACCACCCAGTTCACCTGTGGGGGCAAAATCTGGAAGCGTTCGCAAGTGTAATAACAATGCCCAAGACTGCCCCCCAACTCCAGTACGTTACAGCCGGGTGTCAGGGTCTGGGAAAGCCAGAAGAACAGCGGGTAGTCCGCATCCTTGAAATAGGTATCCAGCTTCTGTTCTTCCTGCTGGATATTTTCAGACTTCTTTTTATTGACGACATCGTATTGGGATGTCTCATGGGGATTAATGGCGGCTTCCGCTTCCTGCCGGGAAGCAAAAGTCCCCCGATAGCTGATGGATTGCCGGGAACGGGACAACCACAGCATAAAATCCCTGCCATAGGGCAATACTTCCAGTAACAACCTGATACGATGCTTGATTGAGTTGCTCAAGATTTAATCCCTGCAGATTCCGATTGCCACCGATTCTATCGGCATTAATTTCCGGACGCCAGCGCCTCCGGTGCATATTCCCGTCACAAAAAATACTGGCACTCAGTGACTTTTTTGGCATTTAAATAGAATTCAATTTGTGCAAAAATCGTGAAAGCACTCACAAAATTTCCGGCTATAGCTTCTGGCCAGATTATAATCTGGATTCTGGCCATACAGTGCGACGGAATATTTCCCATCTCAGGAGCAAGAGACTCATCGTGAACGTCCAGGATCAGGGCAATCTGTCTATTGTCGATATTTTTGACAAAATTGCTCTTAGTCAAGGTAATAACTGTGCTGTTGCGTTCAAGCAAGGTGAAAAGTGGCACCGGGAAACCTTTGCCCAGCTATACACCAAAGCAAACCAGGTTGCCCATACCCTGAGTCATGCCGGTCTGCAACCCGGCCAGGCGGTTATCCTGCCGGCTACCCGCCACCCTGATATCTGCGCTTATATTATTGGTGTATTAAAAGCCGGGGGGCATTATGTTTTTATGGATGCTGGTTATCCACTCCCCCGAAAGAAACTGATTGCAGAAGCCTGCGATGCCAATCTGGGGCTGCTGCACCCCTCACTGGAAGACATCGACGGGCTGGATATCCGATGGTTAACACCTGACTTTACGGATGGTTCCGCCCCGGATGGCTGGAAACCGGCCACCGACGCCCGATCACACACCGGCCAGACACCCGCATATGTAGTGTTCACTTCCGGCTCAACCGGCCAGCCCAAGGGGGTGCTAATACCTGATCGCGCCATTATCCGGCTGGTAAAAAACACCGATTACATCAGCTTTTCCAGTGACCAGGTATTTTTGCAGCACTCTTCCCTGAGTTTTGACGCCTCGACCCTGGAAATCTGGGGGCCACTGCTGAATGGTGGCACCTGCGTTATTCACCCCGAGACGGCTCATATAACACCAGAAGCCATTGGCCATTCCATAGAGGAACAGAATGTCACTACTCTCTGGCTGACCTCCTCTTTTTACAACGCCTTTATCAGCTCCCATGCGGATTGCCTAAAAAACGTAAAGCAGTTGCTGGTGGGCGGCGAAGCACTATCAGTAACCCATATCCGCAAGGGTCTGGAAACACTCCCCAATACCCGGTTATTCAACGGTTACGGCCCCACAGAAAACACCACCTTTACTACTGTTTACCCCATTCCACGCACGTTGCCTGCGGATTGCTCCCGGATTCCTATCGGCTTTCCCATTGAGGGCACCAACTGTGACCTGTTTGATGAAGACCTCAAACCGGTTCCTGGTGATAACCCCACCGGCGAACTGGTGGCTTTTGGCGAAGGCCTCGCGTTGGGCTACCTCAATAATGATGCCCTGACCCGCGAAAAGTTTGTGGAGATCACCTGCCGGGATGGGGTTACCCGTCGTGGCTATCGCACCGGTGACCTGGTGATTTACCACCCGGATGGCTACTACGACTATCTGCAGCGGGCCGACAAGCAGGTGAAAATAGATGGCCACCGTATAGAACCGGGCGAAATCGAATTGCTGCTTAACCAGCAGCCGGAAATAAACGAAGCCCGGGTACTGGTGCGCACCGGTCCCCAGGGCCAGAAACGGCTGACGGCCTATTACGGCGCTGAACATACAGTGCCCGCAGCACAGCTGAGAAGCCGACTGGAACAAACCCTGCCCCGCTTTATGGTGCCGCATTTTTTTGTCGGATTACGGGAGTTGCCCCATAACAAGAACGGCAAGCTGGACGAGCATGCCCTGCCGGATCCTTTTGATATGGCCAGGGGCGCTACCAACCAAGGTGGCATCAGTGCGGATGTGGCATCCTGCTGGCGCGACGTACTGGGCCGGGAAGTGGGTGACAGCATCAATTTTCTGGATGCCGGCGGAACGTCTCTGGAGGCGGTACGCCTCACCGAGCGACTGGCTAAGCAATTTGGTACCGAACTGCCGGCTACTTTTGTATTTGAGTTTTCCTCGATCGCTGCCCAGTCCCGCTATTTTGCCGGGCAGCAACCGGCAGATCACACCACACCTGCCGGTGAGTCATTCACCACCACAGGACAGCCCCATACCGGCTTTGCAGTGATCGGTATGGCCTGCCGGCTGCCCGGTGCAGATTCTGCAGAGGCATTCTGGAACAATCTGCTGGCAGGCAAAGAATCCGTATCCTTCTTCCGTGACGAGGAACTCAGCCCCGAGATCCCGCCACAGGTCAGGCAAAACCCGAACTACGTAAAAGCCAAAGGCATCATTGCTGACTGCGACGCGTTCGATAACGGGTTTTTCAACGTACCACCGGTAGAAGCCGAGCTGATGGACCCGCAGCAACGTTTACTGCTGGAACTGGCCTGGCATGCCTTTGAAGATGCCAACTGTGTTCCCGGGAATACCCCCTATCGCACCGGCGTATTTGCCGGTACCAACTGGCCAAGATACTTTCAGCAATATGTGCTGCCCAATAAACCATTGCTGGACCGGGTGGGTCAGTTCAATGCCTCGCTGGCCAATGAAGCAGACTTTGTCAGTAGTCGCATTGCCTACAAGCTGGACCTGAACGGGCCCGCGGTGAACGTATTCACTGCCTGTTCTACCGGCCTGGTGGCCATTGCCCAGGCCTGTGCAGCCATTGAACAAGGGCAATGCGAACTGGCGCTGGCCGGTGGCGCGTCCATCGCCACGCCGGTTAACAGCGGCTATCTGTATCAGGAAGGCGGCATGCTGTCGGCGGATGGCCATTGCCGCCCCTTCGACAGCAAAGCCAGCGGCACCACCTTTAATGACGGCGCCGCCATGGTACTGATTAAAAGGCTGGATCTGGCGGAACGTGACGGTGACCGGATTTACGGGGTGATTAAAGGTTATGCCCTTAATAATGACGGCAGCCATAAAGCCAGCTTTACCGCCCCCAGTATTGAAGGCCAGACCCGGGTATACCAAACCGCCCTTAGCCAGGCCGGTATTCAGCCTTCTTCCGTGGGCTTTATCGAAACCCATGGCACCGCCACCCCGCTGGGGGATCCCATTGAGGTGGAAGCACTGGGCCGGATTTATGGTACACAAACAACAGGGGATGCAACGGGGAATACAAAGGCCGCCCCCTGTTATCTGGGATCGGTCAAATCCAATATCGGCCACACCATTCATGCAGCCGGTGTTGCCGGGTTTATCAAAACCATCCTGTCGGTGCAGCAGGGCAAAATACCCGGCACACTGTTTTTTGAATCCCCCAACCCCAGGCTGAATCTGCACCAGTCACGTTTTCAGGTGAACTCCGAAACCCGGGACTGGCCCACCAGCAATGAACGTATTGCTGCGGTTTCGTCCTTAGGTGTGGGCGGCACCAATGCACATATTATTGTGGCGGCGCACGAAGGCAACACAGCCCGCGGCGCTGATCAGGCCAGCTCAAACACCGATACCGGCGCCGATACCAATACCGATCCCGTATATCCGTTGCTGCTGTCCGCCAAAAGCGAAGACGCATTGAATCGCATGGTGCAGGATTACAGCCAGGCGCTGGAGCAGCTCCCTGAACCTCGGCAAGCCAGTCAAGTACAGGCGCGGGACATCAGCTTTACCGCCATTCGCGGCCGGCAGTGCTTTGATTACAAACTGATGGTTTCGGGGCGAACGCCCGGGGACTTCTCCCGCCGCCTCAACAGCAAGCGGCATCAGGTAAAAGCCGGTAATCCAAAGGGCCGCGCCGCAAAAACCGGGCTGTTGTTTTCCGGACAGGGTTCCCAGAGCTATCAGATGGGCGCCTGGCTCTACCAGCACAACAAGGCATTTCGCGAAAGCTTTGATGCCGGCTGCGAGACCATCAAGGCCAGTGAGGGGTTTGATCTCCGCTCAATACTTTTAGGGACCGACCATCAGGATATCGGGCTGGATATACATCAAACCAAGGTAGCGCAACCCGCCCTGTTCCTGCTGGAATACGGGCTTGGCAGTTATCTGGGCGCGCATGGTGTGGAGCCGGATTTTATGATCGGCCACAGCATTGGAGAATTTGCTGCCGCCACGCTGGCAGGGGTATTTTCCTTTGAGGATGCGGTGTCTGCGGTGGCCCGGAGAGGCTCCCTGATGCAGTCCATGCCATCCGGCGCCATGCTGGTGGTAAAAGCAGAGCGGGATACTGTGACTCAGCTGATACAGGATTATGCAGGCTCGCATGCAGGCTCTCATTTAGACAAAGGCATCTCACTGGCGGCGGTCAACGGCCCCGCCATCTGTGTGGTGGCCGGCCCGACGGAGGCCATCGACGAGCTGGAGCCGCAACTGGCGGCAGGCAATATCAAATGTCGCCGCCTGCAAACCAGTCATGCCTTCCATTCCCCGATGATGGATCCCATCCTGCCGGAATTCCGGAACATGATGGCAGGGTTGTCTCTGGGGGAACCGGGCATTCCCATTTATTCCACCCACACCGGCCAGTTGCTGACTGCGGAGCAGGCGCAATCGCCCGACTACTGGGCAAATCAGTTACGCCAGCCCGTATATTTCAGTGAAGCACTGACGCAGGCAATCACACAAACCACAGCAGAAAACGCCAACGCTGCCGTTGTGCTGCTGGAAGCCGGCCCCGGCAACAGCCTGACGACGCTGGCATCCATGCATTCAGACCTGGCCATAGACGCCGCTATTGCCATGTTGCCGGACAGCGGCGCCACAGACGACACCCCCTGCCACCTGACCGATGCGCTGGGCGCACTCTGGGCACGGGGAATTGCCGTTGACTGGGAGCCTTATTTTGCCGGTGACACCCCGGAAAAAATCCGCTTGCCGGGCTATCCTTTTCAACGCACCCGCCATTGGGTGTCTTTTACAGATACAGCAACCGGTGCAGTAACACCAAATATAATGGACATTCCAGCCAGCACCACGGAATTTATTCAGCCTCAGGAAGTGATTATGAGCAGTCAACAACACGCCGACAGTTTAAAGCAAAAGGTTATCAGCCTGTTCGAGGATATCACCGGCTACGACCTTGCCGATATGGATGCCGAAGCCCACTTCAGTGAGTCGGGTCTGGATTCGTTGCTGTTAACACAGATTGCCACGGCACTGGAGGCGGAGTACCAGGTGGGCCTGACTTTCCGCCATCTGGTGGAAGACCTGTCGTCGCTGGACACATTACTGGAATTTCTTGGTGACAAGGTGGCGCCGGCGGCGGAGCCCGCCCCGGCACCCGCAACCCAGGGCCCTGCCCCCATACAAGGTAGCAACCCCATGCCAGTCTCCAACACGCCGCTCCCCACAATGTCACTGCCTGCCGGCGCTTCAGATTCGGTTCAGGCATTGATCAACGCCCAGCTGCAGATCATGCAGATGCAGCTGCAGGCCCTTACCGGCAGCAGTCAAACCGGCGCCGGTCAGTTGCCCGCACAGTCCACGCAGCCGGCGCAAGCAGCACAAGCCCAGCCAGCTGCACCCGCTGCCGGTAATACGCCGGCGGCAAGCCCGGAAGCCGATAAACCGGCCAAACCCCGACACACCCCCGGCACCCGGATCAGCAAGGAAAAGCTGGGCATCAAACTTACCCAGGCCCAACAGGACTGGCTGCAGGACAGCATGAACCAGTACGCGCAAAAATTTGCCGGTTCAAAAGCCTACACCCAGAAGCACCGCCGCCAACTGGCAGACCCCAGAAGCGTTTCCGGGTTTCACCCGGAATGGAAAGAAATCATTTTTCCCATTGTGACGAACCGCTCCAAAGGTTCCAAACTGTGGGATATCGACGGCAATGAACTGATTGATCTGTCTAACGGTTTCGGCCCGATTCTGTTTGGCCACTCTCCGGACTTTGTGACGGAAGCGGTCAAACAGCAAATGGATGAGGGTATTGAAACCGGTCCACAATCACCGTTGGCCGGCGAAGTTGCGGAACTTTTCTGTGAGCTGACCGGCAACGAGCGTTGCGCCTTTGCCAGCACCGGGTCAGAGGCCGTGATCGGCGCCATTCGCCTGGCGCGAACCGTGACCGGTCGGCAGAAAATTGTGATGTTCGAAGGCAGCTACCACGGCATTTTTGATGAGGTGATTAACCGGCCGGGTCGTGATTATCAGGCATTGCCAGCCGCGCCCGGTATTCCCCGTGAAATGACCAGCAACATGCTGGTACTGCCCTGGGGCGATCCGGACACCCTGGAAACCCTGCGCTCCCTGGGTAAAGACGTTGCCGGTGTATTGGTGGAAACCTTGCAAAGCCGCAAACCGGAATACCACGATCAGGCATTTATTAAAGGGCTGCGTGAAGTGACCGAAAGCAACGGCAGCGCCCTGATCTTTGACGAAGTGGTGACCGGATTCCGGGTTCACCCTGGCGGTATCCGCAAACTGTTTGATGTGGATTGCGACATTGCTACTTATGGCAAAGTGCTGGGCGGCGGCTATCCCATCGGTATGATCGGCGGCAAGGCCAAATTCCTGGACGCCCTGGACGGTGGCCACTGGCAGTACGGCGATGAATCCATTCCCGAGTGCGGCGTTACCTTTTTTGCCGGCACCTTTGTCAGGCATCCTGTGGCGCTGGCAGCGGCCAAAGCCATACTCACCCAAATCAAGCAGCAGGGCGACAGCCTCTACAAAGAACTGGCCAATAACACCACTGAACTGGCGGCAAAAGCAAAAGCCTTTATTGCGGACATGAAGTGTGGGGCCACCTTCGAGGAATTTGCCTCACTGTTCTATGTTTCAGTGCCCGCCAGTGCCCACTGGGGCCATATGCTGTTCACCCTGATGACCCTGCGCGGCATTCACATTCAACAATACCGGCCCTGTTTTCTGACCACTTGCCACGACAGCCAGGACCGCGAAAAAATTCTGAACGCCTTCAAGGATTCGCTTGCAGAAATGATCAGCCACGGACTGATTGAAGGCGATGCCGTCGCTGCCGGAAAGCACCTGAAATCAGGCGCCGGCAAAATTCCCGAAGGTGCCCGGCTGGGCCGGAACGCCCAGGGGGAGCCGGCCTATTTTATTGAAGACCCGGACAACAAAGGCAACTATATAGAGGTAGGCAGACCCTGACTATGGAACAGTTTAACCCGTTTGCCGGTGGTGAAATCCTGAAGGTCAGCCCCACCACCGGCCCCCAGAAAGAAGTGATTGCCTGTGCACAGCTCAGTGACAGTGCCAACACCGCCTATAACGAAGCCATTACCCTGAAGCTTCAGGGCGCTATCGATGCCGGCCTGCTGGAAAGCTGCCTGAATACACTGCACAGTCGCCACGATCTGTTACGGGCAACCTTTTCCCGTCGTGGAGATGAAATCTGCCTGCAGGAAGACAAACCCTTTCATCTGCAGGTTGTGGATCTGACAGCGGATTCGCCTCAGATCCAGCAGCAAAAACTGCAGGATCTGAAAAAGAACATAGCCATTTCCCCCATGAATCTGGAGGAAGGCCCGCTGTTTTTTGCCTGGCTGTATCAGTTAAGTGATAACGACGCGGAACTGATTATTGCCGCCCACCATATCGTGTGCGATGGCTGGTCATTCGGCCTGCTGCTGAATGAACTCAGCACCCTGTATCGCGCCGGTGGCAACAGCGATCAGCTGCCTGCAGCACCGTCGTTTTTTGATTTTGCTGAAAAAGCCGCGGCCAGTGAAATCACCAACAGTGATATTGATTACTGGAGCGAACGCTTTAAGCAAACCCCACCGTCGCTGGATTTACCCCTGGATTTTCCGCGGCCCCGCAGCCGCACTTTCCAGGCGACCCGGCTGGACTACCAGCTTAACCAGTCGCTGGTGGAAAAACTGCCCAAAGCTGCAGCGGCCAACAAAGCCAGCCTGGTTAACTTTGTTATGGCGGGCTATTTTGCCCTGCTGCACCGGCTGACCGGCAATGACAACATTATCGTGGGGCTGCCGGTGGCAGGTCAGGCGGCACTGCAGCAACTGAATCTGTTCGGCCATATGGTGCAACTGTTACCCATACAGGTAACGCCGGAACCGGAAACCCCATTCCGCGATCTGCTGGCCAGCGTCAAAGCAGAAGTGCTCAACGCCAGCGAACACCCCAATTTTACCTTCGGGCAACTGGTAAAAAAATTATCGGTGGATCGTACCCGGGTTCCGCTGATCAATACCCTGTTCAATATTGATCAGCCCATGCCGCCGCTGGATTTTGGCAGTGCAACCGGCACGCTGGACTCCATTCCCCGATCGGCAGAAGCCTTTGAGCTCTTCCTGAACGTTGTGCCCACCAAACAGTCTCTGACCATTGAGGCCACCTACTCCACCGCGCTGTTCCGGGAATCCACCATCAACGCCTGGATGGGTGCCCTGGAAACCTTATTGCACGCTGTCGTGGAAAACCCGGAACTGCCCCTGGGCAGTATTCCGTTAAGCGAATCCGTGCCTGAAGCGCTCTCGGCCGCCAATCAGACTGAGCAGAAGCTCACCTATACATCGGTTATAGAGGGCTTTAATGCCAGGGCAGCCGGCAACCCGGACAGCATCGCACTGATCAGCGGCGATGAATCTGTCAGCTACGCTACGCTCAATGAACATTCTGATGCACTCGCCGCCCACCTGAGCCAACAGGGAATTCGGCCCGGCGATGTGGTGGGTCTTTGTTGTGAACGTACAGCAGACCTGGTGATCGCGACGCTGGCGATCATGAAAACCGGCGCAGCCTATTTACCCCTGGATCCGGACTTTCCGCCCCAGCGGCTGAGTTACATGGTGGAAGACAGCAGCGCCAGCGCCATTCTGCTGGATCAGGCTGCGCCACGGGCCTTGTCTGAAACCAACGCCAGACAGATAGATCTGCCCCAGGCGATCAGTGCCGCCAAAGAGGCTGGAGCAGCCACGGCCGCCACCGGGAACATCAACCCAAATGACTGCGCCTACATCATCTACACCTCGGGCTCGACCGGCAAACCCAAAGGCGTCCGGGTTGCCCATCACTCCATGATAAATTTTCTGGAAAGCATGGCGCAGCAACCAGGCTGTACAGCACAAGACAAGCTGCTCGCGCTAACCACACTTTCCTTTGATATCTCGGTACTGGAAATTTACCTGCCGCTGATCAGCGGCGGCACCACGGTGCTCGCCAATCGCGAGCAGATAAAAGAAGGTTCGCGTCTGGCGGAACTGATCAGAAAGCACGGTATCAGCCTGATGCAGGCCACGCCATCCACTTGGCGCCTGTTAATGGCCAGCGAATGGCAGAACGCCAGCGGCGGGCCAAAACTCAAAGCCCTGTGTGGCGGTGAGCCCCTGCCACTGGACCTGACAGAGCAGCTGCTGCCGCGGGTGTCTGAACTCTGGAACATGTACGGCCCCACGGAAACCACTGTGTGGTCCACCTGTAAAAAAATCAGCGCGGAAGATCCGCAGATCAGTGTCGGCAAAGCTATTGCCAACACCCAGGTTTACCTGCTGGACGAAGCGCTGCAACCTGTCCCCCTGTCAGTCCCCGGCGAAATCTGTATTGGTGGCGACGGTGTGACGCTGGGCTACCATGAACGGCCGGAGCTGAATGAATCCCGTTTTATTGATCACCCCTCCTTCGGCAGAATTTATCGCACCGGGGATCTCGGCAAGCTGTTACCCAATGGTGATATTCAGCATCTGGGCCGCATGGATGATCAGGTTAAACTGCGGGGTTACCGGATTGAGCTGGGAGAAATCGAGAACGCTCTGGTGAAGTGTGATTCGGTCGCGCAGGCGGCAGTTTATCTGTGGACACTGTCAGCAACCGATACCCGCGTAGTCGCCTGCTGCGTCCCGGAGCCTGGGCAGGCCATTCAAAATGTCGCGCTGCGCAAGCAGCTCCGGGATCTGCTGCCCACTTACATGATTCCCCAGTATTTTCTGACCCTGGACGCCCTGCCCCTGACAGCCAACGGCAAGATCAACCGCCGCGAGCTGCCCCGCCCGGAGCTGACGGAATCCACGCTGCTGAGTCAGCGGGCACTGCAGAATGATACCGAAAAGCAGCTGGCGGCCATCTGGACCGAGGTGATCAAACCTGCGTCTGCTGTTGGGCCGGACGATAACTTTTTCGAAATCGGCGGCCACTCGCTGCTGGCACTGGAAGCCATACGCCAGACAGAAATTACCTGCCATCACCGCTTTACCACAGCCGACCTGGTAACCCACCGGCTGTCGGAACTGGCGGAAATCATCAATACCCAGGCAGAATCCCAGGCACTCACTGAACAGGGTCCCGAGGCCCTGGGCGCCGGCGAAAAACATACACTGACACCGGAGCAGGAACGCATCCTCAACCGGCAGTTGCAACAACCCTCTGCCACCTGCAACAACCTGCCGGCATCCTGGATTATTAGCGGTGCGCTGGATGAAAATGCGCTACAACATTCCTTGCAAAACCTGTTTGATCGCCAGACGGCCCTGCGCACCCGTATCGGTAAATCCGGCGACCAGTGGTTTCAGTATACGGTGCCTGTGGAGCAGCTGGAACTACCGGAAAAAGTGGACGTATCAGAAGCCGGGGATCCGTTACAGGCCGCTCTGGACGCTGCCGGACAACTGGCACTGGCGCCATTCACGGTGGTTGACCAACCGCTCTGCCGTATCAGCCTGTACCGGCTGGAAGAGCAAAAGCATTTGCTGGTGGCAGTGCCCCACCAGCTGATATTCGATGGCTGGTCCTTCGATATTTTTCTGACCGAGCTGGAAAAATATTATGCAGGCTATACCCGCGGCCAGGCTACCGACCTGAGCAAACCCGCCTTTGAATTCCGGGATTATGCCCACTGGTACCGGCATCGGCTGACCGATGAAGCGGCGCTTTCCTACCATCGGCAAAGCCTGGAAAACCTGCCGGAAATCCCGAAAAACCAAATCAACACCAGCGCAGAAAAAGCAGAATGCGCACGCCGGGAGTTCCCCTTCGACAAGGCCGCCCTTGTTGCGCTTGAGCATTTTTGCGAACGCTTTCACCTGCGGTTGCATGAGGTGCTTTTTTCCGCCTTTGCTGCTGCCCTTGGCAAGGCCACCGGCCAGCAGGAACTGTTAATGGGATTACCGGTAACCGGCCGTTATAATCCCGACGTGATCAATCTGGTGGGCAGTTTTGTCTCTACCCTGCCTTTCCGGGCACGGCTCAGTGGCGGCGGCTTTGTAGCCGTGGCCCGTGACATGGCGACACAACTGACGGAGTTCCATCAGCACCAGGATATCAGTTGTGCCGAGATTCTCCGTGGAACCGCTCTGGAACATGCTCTCTTTACCCCGCAGATTCCGGCAAGCTTCGGTTATCAGGATATCCGCAACCGGCCCAATCAGCTGGCAGGGCTGAAGCTCGCCCAGATTGATATGCCCAGAACCCAGACCGAACTACCCATCGAATTCTGGACACGCATTCATCCGGAAGGGCTGGTGGCGGTATTCGATTTTGACAGTGGTCAGGTAAACGCGGATATTATCCAGCAGATAGCCTCTCTGTTGCTGGAAACCATCAATAGCCTGGAAAGCCTGGAAGAACCACCGGCAGATGAGACTGCCCCGCAATCTGAACCGGCATCCGGGAAAAAACCGTTCTGGCGGCGATTGTTCCAATAAACGCCGCACACTAACTGGCATGATGTAAATGTTTGAAGCCTTCTATTTTGAAAACGACACACTGTTCGGCTGCTATCACCCACCCAGTGATCTGTCGTCACAAAAGCTGGCAGTGATCTGCCCGCCACTGTTTGATGAATACCGGCGCTGTTACCGCGGCTTGGCGGACCTGGCCAACGCCTGCGCCGGAGAAGGCTGCCACGTGTTACGATTCGATTATTATGGCACCGGTGATTCCATGGGAGATCTGGAGGATGTTCAGGACACCCTCTGGATTGAGAACATTCACCAGGCAGTGGAAGAAGGCCTGGCCCTGTCCGGCGCGGATCAGGTCGTGTTGGTGGGCGTGCGGTTCGGCGGCACCCTGGCGTCCTATTGTCGCCACCAGGCAGTAAAGCAAAAGGTACTGTGGGATCCACAGATTTCCGGTGAGGATTTTCTGGATTTAATGGACGCCGTAAAAAAAGATAACGAAGCCACCCACTGGAAACTGGCCAGAAACCTTGCCCTGCCCCATGAAGCCATTGACTATGCCCAATTCCGCATCAGCGACAGGCTCAGACAGAACCTGCCACGCCTGACCCTGACAGATGCAGCGGCCCAAAGCCGGATTCCGTGGGACATCATCCGCTCGCACAAAAGCCCGGAAAACCAGAGCATTCCAGTGTCAGATTCCATCAGCCACCATGACAGTGGCGTTACTTATGACTGGCCGCTCTACCACAAAGGGGAGCTGATATCGAAACCGGTGCTTGAACTGATGGCCAAAAGGATCCTGGCAGCATGAAGGAAGATACGTTTCAGTACGGCGAAAACCTGCGTGGTTTCGGCATCGTTACCCTGCCGGACAAGACAGACAACGCACCGGTAGTGGTGGCCCTGAACGCCGGCCTGCTGCACCGCTCCGAACCCTATCGGTTGAATGTGATGGCCGCAAGAACACTGGCTGAGCTTGGCTATATCTGTATCCGGGTTGACCTGTCGGGCAAAGGCGACACCCCTGCCCGCTCCGGCCTCACCAACCGGGAATCCGTGGCCACCGACTGGCGCCATATTCACACCGCGATTGAAAAGCGTTTTGGCTCCCGGCCTGTGATTATCATGGGTTTGTGTTCCGGGGCAGACAACGCCGTGAAACTGGCGGCGGAATTCGAGGGTATCCGCGGGGTCATCCTGCTGGATCCTATTTCACCCCGGGATACGGAATTTGCAAAACGCGACTTTCGGCAAAAAATCAGCAATCCCTATAACTGGCTGCGCCTGCCCTTCATATTGCTGCGCAGAATCAAGCGGCTAATCGGCGCACCGGAAGACGACCCGGAAGTAATGGGGTTAAGAGATGAACCCACCAGCGCAGACCTGGAGCAGTGCATGAGCAACCTGGTGAATCGCCAGGGTCGTTGTATCGCATTTTTCACCAGCCACGCCCGCAAGCATTACAATCAGCAGGGGCAGTTCAGTCGCGCACTGGCACATATACCGGGGCTGGATAACATTTGTGAAGAATTCTACTGGCCCGAAGTACGGCATCTTTACCCTGTGCAGACCCACCGGGAACGCCTGATCAGGGAAATCGCATCCTGGGGCCGCAAGCACTACGAAATCCTATCCTCACTCTCAACTGCGCAATCACCCGATTCAACATCTACCACGTCGGTAAATTAGACACCTCAAGGCGGAATGCCGGGCTGCTATCAGGCGGTCCGCCCCTTGCGGTTCAGCTTGCGTAATAGCTTATCGCGCCACTCTGCCGGCAGCACCCAGCGAAAATAAACCCACAAGGTGAACACCGCGCCGGCCAGCCAGCTGGCACACATCAACAGCCATTGTTGTTCTTCAAAAGCCCAACGCCCGCCGGCCATGCCCAATATCGCCGGCAGCGTATAGACCAGCGGTAACAAGATACCCTGTTGCAGGTAACGCCATAGTGAAATAGCGAAGGTGGCCCGCATATAAAGTGGAATCACGACGCCGGAAGCAATGGTCCAGGATCCCCCCAATACTGCCGCCGCGACAGTAGCGTTCCATTCATAGCTGAGATTTACAACCACCAGCGATACACCCAGGCACACCAGGGTGGTTACGAACATCAATACACTTAATCGGCCAATGGCATTCAGCCCCGACAACACCGACATGGGGCCGGCATTGGCAATGGGCAGCGCCGTACCCAGCGCGAGTACCGCCACCATGGACCAGTTGTGGAATTCCGGCCCCATCCAGGCCAGCAGGATCAGGTCGCCGTAAAACACCAGCCCCCAGGTCATGGGCAAGGTCATGGCCAGAGTGAAACGGCTGGACTCCAGCAGAAACTCCTTGGCCTCATCACGCCGATCCAGCCCGATCAGACTGCTGACCATGGGCGTATAGGTGCCGGCAGCTTTCTTGACGAACTTTTCGCAAATGCGAATCAGGGCCACACCCCGGTTGAATACCGCCAGCACCGCTGGCCCGGCGCCACTGGCCAGGATAATGGCCATGGACTGAAATAAAATCACATGGGGAAGATTGGACAGCATTAACTTGGAACCATAGGCGAGCATTTTCTTGGCCTGATGCCAGTCCCAGAAACGCACGCCCATCTTGATTCCCTGACACACCCGGCGCACTGCAAAAAAGCGGGCCACGGCCACCAGCACAGCGCCCACCAGCACCACCATGCCCAGGTGTTCCAACCCTACATTCGCGAACAGTAAAGCGGCAACAATGCCCAAAGCCACTCCAAAATCATGCACGGCGTTTAGAGTATGCTGAATATCCCAGCGGTGATAACCGCCCAGCAAGGCCCCCAGGGGATTTGCCATCATCTGCACCGCAATACTGGCCCCCAACAGCGCCATTACCCAACTGGCTTCTGTGGCCTGCCCGGGCGGCAAATCTATCAGAACCTCAATTTTCCACACCACCAGCGCTGTTCCCAGCAGAATAATCAACGCCACCAGCATCTGCCATAACACTACCGCGGTATAGGCCTGGTTGAGTTTTTCCGGGTTATCACCGGCGCGATACATGCCACTGTAGCGGGTTAGTGCACCCGCCATGCCCATATTGGTCACGCTCATATAACGCACCATGGCCCAGCCAAAATCCCAGATACCCAGCGACACATTACCCAGGCTGTCACTGATCTGCCGGGGTACGATAAAGCCCGCGGCCAGCACAAAGATGTGCATGCCCCAACTGACAACCACATTACGGATGAACTGACTTTTACCGGTAATATCGTTCAAGTGGGGAAGGCTCCGTGACTGACAAAGGAACAGGGTTCATAATGAGGGCTGCTATTGTTGTGCAGCTTTATAGACAGGTCAATGGCTGTGAGCATTATAAGAATGGATGGCCGGAAAAACCACCGGCCCCACCCCGATAACCAATGCGTTTCGCGGCAAAAAAGCCAGAATCAGGGTCATCACGACCACTCAGCTTGCGGACCGGCTGGAAGTGGTATTGATGCCCCGCAATCCAGACTAGCGAGTTCACAATGATAAAATTAACCCTGATATTGATGGCCGGCCTGTTACTGAGCGGCTGCGCCAGCCTGCAGCCCCGGGTTGAGAAAGTCAGTCTGCAATCCTACGAACAGGGCTGCGCATTACGTGGAATCCAGAAGGGTATGACAGGCGATGAGGCGCAGGCCGTTTGTCGCTGTCATGTGGATAAAGCGGTCACACTGACATCTCGCGAGAGATTCCTGAAAAACGTTGAGCTCGTGGGTAACGCCGACGATGCTCAACGCCAATCCGAAGCATTCAGGCAAGCGGTAACTCTGCTGAAATCCACTTTCAAGGAATGTCGCGCTGAACTCGGCCTGACGTCAGAATAAGCATGGCAGTAAATCACCCACCGTAAAGGGTTCTGATGCCGTAACGCCCTCTGGATGTGTAACTTTGCTCCTTATTCTTATTATTTTTATCTTTATGCTTTATAAGTTTTGTTCTGTTAACGGGCTTTGTCCTAAACTTTCTTTTGGGAAGCGCTCTATATCGACCATTCAGCAAAAGAATGGCGATGGGTACCTATCAAGTCGGATGATGCTCAAGTGATTCGACAAGGGTCGAGGCAACCAACAGGTTTAAATTAAAGAATACAAAGTCCCACCACGGACAGCGACCTGATTCGGAGCCTTTGGTAGAAGGCAATTCGCAACAGATAAATTGCACCGGCCCGGAAATCACATTCCATAAAGAGTTAATCCACTTGCTGGAGAGCGGCTCCGTGGCTGTCGTCGAAGAATTAAACCTCGTCAAATTACTGGAACATGCACACATTGGTGTCGTAATACACCGTTGGGATACATCCATCGTCTATGCTAATCCCGCCGCGTTACGCTTGCTGAGATTGAGCTATGACAAGGTGATCGGCAAGGATGCCGATGACCCCCAGTGGCGTTTTATAGACGAATCAGGCCGAAAGCTATTCAATGAAGACTTTCCGGTTAACAAGGTCAAGCGGTTTAAAGGACGCCTCACTAATGAGCTTCTGGGAATTATCGACGAGAGTGAAGCCATTAGCTGGTTTTTGGTCAATGCCTATACAGAGGGCAATGTGGAGGCGGAAGATTGCTTTATAGTCATCACCTTCACTGACATCACAGACTCCAAACACCTTTTCTCCTATCAGGAGATTGTAGAGAACACCCAGGATGTGGTTATCGTCACCGAAGCCGATAACACCGATTATCCGATGGGTCCCAAAATAGTTTACGTTAACAAGGCGTTTGAAGCTCTTACTGGTTACACCGCTGAAGAGGTTATCGGCGAAACACCCAGGATATTGCAGGGTACTCTGACCGACCCAGACACCAAAAGCCGTATACGAAAAGCCATCAAACGACATGAACCCATTACGGAAACACTATTAAATTATAGTTCCAAAGGGCATCCTTACTGGGTTGAAATGAGCATTCTGCCGCTGCAGAACCGATATGGAGAGGTAACACACTTTGCAGCAATAGAACGGGATATATCAGAACGCATATTTCACATTGATCAGCTCAAAAGCAGGAATGCGGACCTGAAAGCATTGAAGAAAAACCTGGAAGATATTGTCGAGGAGCGAACCCGCGAATTACAAAAAGCAAAATCTGCGCTCCAAAACGCTGCTTATATAGACCCGCTAACGGATATTCCGAACCGGCGTTATTTTCTGGAGCAGGCTCATAAACTGGCTCGCTTTTGCTCCCGCAGGCAGCTTGGTATGACCGTCGGCATTATGGACGTGGATGATTTCAAGAAGATCAACGATAATTACGGTCACGACGCAGGCGATTCAGCACTGGTCAAGCTGGCTGAATACCTGAAAACCTTTTTCAGAATTGACGATCTTTTTGGGCGGATCGGCGGAGAGGAATTTGCCTTCGCTCTGGCTATCGAGAACGAGGCAGGCTTGAGAAATATGGCCACCAGACTTCTGGAGGGGATAAGCTCACTAGCCCTGGAACCGGAACCCGGCGTTAAATTTGATATCACTGTCAGCATGGGGATTAAATGCTGTGCGAAAGAGTCAGTTATCGATATCCGTCAAGCGATGAAAGATGCTGACAAAGCCATGTATCAATCCAAACAGGACGGGAAAAACGGCTTCACTCTGATCATTGATACCCAATAAAAAACAAGCTCAACTAATCACCAAAACCCATCGCCCGAAGCAGGCGGCCACTCGGTGATGGGGACTGGCAAGAATTGATGAGATGATGTTCACAATTAGATCGGGTAACTGTCAGATCAAGTCTGAATTACTACAGTTAATAGGTCAGCTGGCGGGAACAAGTAACTAACTAATCCTTGAGTACCGCTAATACTTCCTCCAGCTCAGTGATCATCTGTTTGACCAACTGGCTGGATTTGCTGACATCCTCGGCTGCACCGGCGCCGGACATTTGCTGCCTGGCACCGCCGATGGTGTAGCCCTGATCATAAAGCAGGCTACGGATCTGCCGGATCATGATCACGTCCTGGCGCTGATAGTAGCGACGGTTACCCCGCCGCTTTACCGGCTTTAGCTGGGGGAATTCCTGTTCCCAGTAACGCAAAACGTGTGGTTTGACATCACACAGTTCGCTCACTTCCCCAATGGTAAAATACCGCTTTCCTGGTATGGCTGGTAATTCATTGTTGTGGCTTGGTTCCAGCATACGCCTCTACTCGTTGTTTCAGTTTCTGACCTGGTCGGAATGTCACTACCCGGCGTGCGCAGATCGGAATCTCTTCCCCGGTTTTTGGGTTACGTCCGGGGCGCTCCCTTTTGTTGCGCAGGTCAAAATTACCAAAACCTGAAAGCTTTACGTGCTCATTGCATTCCAGAGAGTGCCTGATCTCTTCAAAAAAGAGTTCAACCATCTCCTTGGCCTCACGCTTGTTCAAACCAAGCTCTTCAAATAGCTTTTCTGCTAAATCAGCCTTGGTCAACGCTGTCATGGCTATTCCCTCAATGTCACATTCAATTGTTCTTTCAACGAGGTAACGACGCGATCAATCACCCCGTTCACCTCTTCGTCTTTAAGAGTGCGCGAAGGATGCTGGAGGGTCAACCCAAATGCCACGCTCTTGTGACCTTCTTCCAGGTTAGCCCCCTGATAAACATCAAATATGACGGAATTGGTTAACCATTCGCCAGATTCTGCCCGCACAACCTTCAGTATAGCCTCTGCTGGAATCTTTTCCTCAATGATTACTGCTAAATCACGTCTTACTTCAGGAAAACGCGATAACTCTTTGAATGCAGGAACAGTTCGTTCGGAAACCGCCGCCAATTCTATATCAAAAAGGTATACGGAAGCGGGAATATCGAGCGCTTTTTGAATAACAGGATGGAGGGCACCCAGGTAGCCGACGACTTTTCCATCGCGAAGGATCTCGGCGGACTGCCCCGGATGCAGAGCCGGGTGTTCGGCGGCCTGAAACCCGAAAACTTCCGGATTGGCTGACAGTTTCAGCAGGCTTTCCACATCGCCTTTCAGGTCAAAGAAGTCGGCGGGCCGGCCTTTGCCATGCCAGGATTCGCTGGCCACATCACCATAGATAAGGCCTCCGATATGAGGCACCTGTTGGATACCGTCTTCTTCAGTGAAAACCAGCCCCGTTTCAAACAGGCGAACGCGATGCTGCTGCCGATTAATATTATGTCGGGCAACCTGTAATAATCCCGCCCAGATGCTGGTGCGCATATGGGACATATCCGCGGAAATGGGATTGGCCAGCTCCACGGCTTTTTTATCTGGTGCAATTTTATCCAGAATGGATTTTTCCACGAAGCTGTAAGTAATGGCTTCCTGATATCCACGATCCACCATTAACTGTTTGATGCGGGATTCCTGAATCTGGCTTTCCGGCGCAGGCACTACTTCAAAATTCATGGCGGGCAAACGAGTGGGCAGATTGTTGTAACCCCAGACGCGCCCCAGTTCCTCGATCAGATCCACTTCGATACGAACATCAAAGCGATACGCGGGTGGCACGATATGCCAGCCACTCTCAGTGGTCACCAGGTCCATTCCCAGGCGCCCCAGAATGTCCTCTACATCAGCATCGGACATGGCAAAACCCAACACCCGCTGAATCTGGCTTTTACGCAGGTTAATAGGTTCCAGTTTGGGCAGGAACTCGGGATGCGAGGCTTCCACCATGGGCCCGGGCTTGCCACCGGCAATTTCACACAAGAGTTGTGTGGCACGATCCATGGCTTTTTTCTGCAATTCAAAATCCACACCGCGCTCAAAACGGTGGGATGAATCCGTGTGCAGACCATAGCTACGGGCTTTGCCGGCAATGGCGATAGAATCAAAATATGCGGATTCCAGAAAGATATCTTTGGTGGTTTCGGTGACCCCGGACTCGGCACCACCCATAACACCGGCCAGTGCCAGTGCTTTTGCAGCATCTGCAATCACGAGCGAGCCTTCGCTCAGTTCCAGTTCCTGACCGTTCAGCAGCACCAGTTTCTCACCCGGTTCCGCCAGGCGCACATGAATATGACCTTCCAGCTTTTCCAGGTCAAAGGCATGCATGGGCTGACCCAGTTCCAGTAACACGTAGTTGGTCACATCCACCACCGGATCAATACTGCGGATATCGCTGCGGCGCAGCCTTTCCACCATCCACAGGGGCGTGGTTGCGGTAACATTCACGCCACGAACGACTCGACCGACATAATGGGGGCACTGTTCAGCGGCAGAGATGGACACATCAAAGGTGTCCTGAATGGCCGGTACCACCTCATCAATATGGCCGGGCGTGTATTCTGCCCGTTCGATCACCCCCACTTCGCGGGCAACACCGGCAATGCTCAGGCAGTCGCTGCGGTTAGGGGTAAGATCCACTTCAATGATGTTATCGTCCAGCTGCAGATAATCGCGGATATCCTGGCCCACCGGGGCATCTGCCGGTAGTTCAAACAGGCCATCGGATGCCTCGGACAGGCCCAGTTCCTGTTCCGCACACAGCATGCCGAAGGATGCCACACCGCGGAGTTTGGCTTTCTTGATCTTGAAGTCGCCGGGCAGAACGGCCCCCACTTTAGCGCAGGGCACCTTGATTCCCACCCGAGCGTTGGGCGCGCCACAGACTATGGATAATGGCTCATCTTCACCGGCATTGACCTGACAAACCCGCAGTTTGTCGGCATCAGGATGCTGCTCGCAGGCAATAATTTCACCCACGACCACGCCGGTGAAAACACCGGCAACGGGCTCAATGCCATCCACTTCCAGGCCGGCCATGGTGAGCCGGGCGGCCAGTTCATCGGTTGATCTTTCGGTTTTAACCCATTCTTTTAACCAGGTTTCGCTGATTCGCATGGTGTATCGTCCGTATTCTTTCTGTCGATTTGCTAAAGGTTGGCAGTCTGTTATCGAAACTGATTGAGAAACTTCAGGTCGTTCTCAAAGAAGAGCCTCAGGTCGTTCACGCCGTAGCGCAACATGGCCAGGCGTTCTACGCCCATACCAAAAGCAAACCCTGTGTATTTTTCAGTATCCACATTGACGTAGTCGAAGACTTTAGGATGCACCATGCCGCAGCCCAGCACCTCCAGCCAGCCGGTGTGCGAACACACCCGGCAACCTTCTCCACCACAGATTACACATTCAATATCCACTTCCGCCGAAGGCTCGGTGAAGGGGAAGTAAGAGGGACGGAAGCGCACCGCCAGTTCTTTCTCAAAGAATTCCCGCAGGAACAGCTCCAGCACCCCTTTCAGGTCAGCGAAAGTGACATTCTCGTCCACCAGCAAGCCTTCCACCTGGTGGAACATGGGTGTGTGGGTCAGATCGGAATCGCAACGATACACACGGCCGGGACAAATCACCCGGTAAGGCGCTTCCTGAGTCTCCATGGTACGGATCTGCACCGGCGACGTATGAGTGCGCAGCAGGGTGTTGGCGTTGAAATAAAAGGTATCGTGCATCGCCCGGGCCGGGTGATGGGATGGAATATTCAGGGCTTCGAAGTTGTGATAATCGTCTTCGATCTCAGGACCCTGCACCACGTTAAAGCCAACGTTGGCAAAGAAATCCTCGATCCGCTTCATGGTGCGGGTTACCGGGTGCAGGCCACCCACTTCGGTGTCACGGCCCGGCAGGGTGACATCCACCCGCTCGGACGACAACTGCTGTTCCAGCGCGGCGGAGGACAGCGAAGTTTTTCGTTCGTTAATGGCGGTTTGCAGAGCCTGCTTGGCTTCGTTGATTTTGGCTCCCGCCTGGGGGCGCTCTTCCGGAGACAGTTTGCCCAGGGTTTTCAGTAACCCGGTGATTTCCCCTTTTTTACCCAGGTACTGAACCCGTACCTGATCGAGTGCCTGATGATCGCCGGCGGCCTGAATGGCGGCCTGCGCTTGCTCCACGAGTTTCTCGAGATCTTCCATCGATTCAACCAAATAGAATGATTTCCCCAAAATAAAATAGGGGAAGGGCTGTTAACCCTTCCCCTATTCGCTTTCTAACATCACAGCGCAGTGCGACTAGTTGGAAAGGCCAGATTTCGCCTTTTCAGCTAACACCGCAAATGCGTTTTGATCGTGAATGGCGATATCCGCCAGCACTTTACGATCAATTTCGATTGATGCTTTTTTCAGCCCGTTAATAAAGCGACTGTAAGACAGGCCATTCAGGCGAGCTGCCGCATTGATACGCGTGATCCACAACTGACGGAACTGACGCTTTCTCTGACGACGGTCGCGGTAGGCATATTGACCCGCTTTGATAACGGCCTGGTGGGCTACACGATACACACGACTGCGGGCACCGTAGTAACCTTTGGCTTGTTTAAGTACTTTTTTGTGTCTGGCTCTCGCCTGAACACCGCGTTTTACACGTGGCATAATTAAATCTCCAAAAACCTTTTACTAAGAATGACTCTGGTGCGGACTACACATGCGGCATCATGCGACGTACTAATGCTACGTCGGCAGCGGCCACCTGAGATTTTGGTCTCAGTTGACGGATACGCTTGGAGTTCTTCTTGGTCAGAATGTGGTTTTTGAAGGCACGCTTGCGTTTAAAACCGTTAGCGGTTTTTTTGAAACGCTTGGCTGCGCCACTGTTCGTTTTGATCTTAGGCATTTTTGGCTCCGCATTGTTACCTAACAATGTTTATGACTGCTTAAAAACGACAGCACACCGGGGTCGTTAATCCGACGGGTGGCTACTTCTTTTTCTTTGGCCCCAACACCATGATCATCTGACGACCTTCCATTTTCGGGTGCTGTTCAACAGCGCCGTACTCTTCGAGATCCTGCTCAACCCGTTTGAGTAATTCCATACCCAATTCCTGGTGAGCCATCTCCCGACCACGGAAGCGTAAGGTGACTTTGGTTTTGTCGCCGTCAGAAAGGAACCGCTTCAGGTTGCGAAGTTTGACCTGGTAGTCCCCTTCTTCAGTCCCGGGACGGAATTTTATTTCCTTCACCTGGGTCTGTTTCTGCTTCTTCTTGGCTTCAGCACGTTTTTTCTTCTCTTCGAAGATGTGCTTGCCATAGTCCATTATCCGACATACAGGAGGTTCAGAGGTTGATGCTATTTCCACGAGATCCAGTCCCGCTGTTTCGGCTGCGGACAAGGCTTCTGCGAGCCCCACTATCCCAACCTGCTCTCCATCCTGATCAATTAGGCGAACTTCTTGCGCAGTGATCTCGTCATTCGTACGATTCTTTTTCTTCTGCGCGTCGTTTTTGCTTCGCTTAATAGTTCTGTCTCCTGTTTCGGTTTATGGTCTGCCGATGAAATTCTTTCAGCCCGGTACGGCGTGGTAAAAAATCTGCCGTTTACCCATTTTATTTAAACGTACAAGGCCTTAAACGTACATAGCCCCGATACACGGGGCCTAGGGTGGCAATTCTAATCGGCGTATGTGGAATTCTCAAGGAATTCCCAAAAATATTTAGTCATACAAAAAAGGCACCGGTGTGCGATGCCTTGTCTGGGAAATCTGGTAGGCACGATTGGATTCGAACCAACGACCCCCACCATGTCAAGGTGGTGCTCTAACCAACTGAGCTACGTGCCTGAATAGGCGCGCAATCTTACCATCGTGTTTCCCCAAGCGCCAGTGAATACAGACATTTTCTGGCGCTTAACGGTTACAAAACAGTCAGTTAAACCTGATAATAGTCCCGGTACCAACTAACAAAGTTAGCCACGCCGGTTTCCAGAGGTGTACCAGGCTTGTAATCCACATCTTTGACCAGGGCGTCCACATCGGCATAGGTGTCCGGCACGTCGCCGGGCTGCAGGGGAAGCAGCTCTTTTTCAGCTTCTTTGCCCAGATTCTGCTCAAGCACCTCAATATAGCGCATCAGCTCAATAGGCCGGTTGCTGCCGATATTGTAAATGCGGAAAGGCCCCTTGCTGGTGCCGGGGTCCGGCTTGTCGCCGGTCCAGTCAGGGTTAGGCTGGGCCACATGATCCAGAGTCCGGATCACACCCTCGACGATATCATCTATATAGGTGAAATCACGACGATGCTTGCCGTAGTTAAACACCTGAATAGGCTTACCTTCCAGAATCGCCTTGGTGAAGATAAAGAGTGCCATATCCGGGCGACCCCAGGGGCCATACACGGTAAAAAAGCGCAAGCCGGTGGTAGGCAGATTGAACAGATGGCTGTAGGTGTGGGCCATCAGCTCGTTGGCTTTTTTGGAAGCGGCGTACAGGCTGACCGGGTGGTCCACATTATGATGCACGGAAAACGGCATATTGGTGTTGGCGCCATACACCGAGCTGCTGGAGGCATAGACCAGGTGCTCTACGCCGTTATGGCGACAGCCTTCCAGGATATTGGTGAAGCCCACGATATTGGAATCGATATAGGCGTGGGGGTTTTCCAGTGAATAGCGAACCCCTGCCTGCGCTGCCAGATTCACCACCCGCTGGGGCTGGTGCTCCTTAAAGGCCTTGTCCATGGCGTCTTTGTCTTCCAGGGCGCATTTCACGAAAGTAAAGTTTTCGTGATCCTTGATCTGATCCAGACGTGCCAGTTTGAGATTAACGTCGTAGTAGTCGTTCACAATATCCACGCCTACCACTTCATCACCCCGGGCCAGAAGCCGTTGAGTGAGGTGGAACCCAATAAATCCGGCCGCACCGGTTACCATTACTTTCACAGTGTTGTCCTTCTCTGATCAATTAAGCCGCCTATTTTGCCAAGGCTGGGCCACAATTTCACGACATTCGCAAAGCGACTGCCTATTCAACCATCCGATTATGGCAAATTATTGTATCAATGAGTGCTCCCGCAGGCTTTCAATTCGGTCCCGCAGGCGGGCTGCCTCTTCGAATTCCAGGTTTTTGGCGTGCTGATACATCTGCTCTTCCAGCCTGGCAATTTCCTTCGCCATGTTTTTGGGATCCAGCACCTCGTATTCCCGGGTGCGGCGCTCACGGACACCGGCGGATTTCTTGCGGTCACCGCCTCGCTTGGAACCGGGGGCGTAGGAGGCTTCCAGAATATCCTCCACCGACTTGCGCACCCCTTCAGGCGTAATACCGTGCTCTTCATTGAACGCAATCTGTTTGATGCGGCGGCGCTCGGTTTCATCCAGGGCACGCTGCATGGAACCGGTGACCTTGTCAGCATAAAGGATGGCGCGACCGTTCAGGTTCCGGGCAGCCCGGCCGATGGTCTGAATCAGGGAGCGGTCCGAACGCAAAAAACCTTCCTTATCGGCATCCAGAATCGCCACCAGTGACACCTCCGGCATATCCAGCCCTTCCCGCAGCAGGTTGATACCCACCAGCACATCGAACTCCCCCAGCCTGAGATCGCGGATAATCTCGACCCGCTCCACCGTATCAATATCGGAATGGAGGTAGCGTACCCGCACCCCATGATCCAGCAGGTATTCCGTCAGATCTTCCGCCATGCGCTTGGTGAGTGTGGTTACCAGCACCCGTTCACCGGTTGGCACCACTTTGTTGATTTCCCCCAACAAGTCATCCACCTGGGTGGTGGCCGGACGCACTTCCACATTGGGGTCCACCAGGCCGGTGGGGCGCACCACCTGCTCTACCACGGCGCCGGCGTGCTCGGCTTCATAATTCCCTGGTGTGGCAGACACAAAGAGCACCTGCGGGCAGAGCCTTTCCCATTCCTCGAATTTCAGGGGGCGGTTGTCCAGTGCAGAGGGCAAGCGGAAACCATACTCCACCAATGTTTCCTTGCGGGAACGGTCGCCTTTGTACATGCCACCAATCTGGGGCACAGTAACGTGGGACTCATCCAGTATCAGCAACGCCTCGTCCGGCAGGTAATCAAACAACGTCGGCGGTGGCTCACCGGGGTTGCGGCCCGACAACAGCCGGGAATAGTTTTCGATGCCGTTGCAGTAACCCAGCTCCTGCATCATTTCGATATCAAACCGCACCCGCTCACTGAGCCGCTGATGCTCCAGCAGCTTGCCGGCTTCTGACAGCTGCTCCAGCCGCTCCTGCAATTCCACTTTGATCTTGTCAATGGCCTCCAGTATGGTGTGGCGCGGCGTGACATAGTGTGACTTGGGGTAAATGGTCACCCGGGAAAGCCGCTGCACCACTTCGCCGGTGAGCGGATCAAACAGGGAGATGTTTTCCACCTCGTCGTCGAACAGCTCGATACGCACGGCATCCCGCTCGGACTCAGCGGGGAAGATATCAATCACATCACCCCGTACCCGATAAGTGGCGCGATGAAAATCGGCATCGTTGCGGGTGTACTGCAACTCCGCCAGCCGGCGCAGAATGGCACGCTGATCAACCTGGTCACCACGCACCACGTGTAACAGCATCTTCAGGTAACTGTCCGGATCACCCAGACCATAAATGGCAGATACCGTGGCCACAATAATAACGTCATGCCGCTCCATCAGCGCCTTGGTGGCGGACAGGCGCATCTGCTCAATATGATCGTTAACGGAAGCATCCTTTTCGATAAAGGTATCCGACGATGGCACATAAGCTTCCGGCTGGTAGTAATCGTAGTAGGAAACGAAGTATTCCACGGCGTTATCAGGAAAGAATTCCTTGAACTCACCGTACAGCTGAGCCGCCAGGGTTTTGTTGTGGGCCATGACCAGCGTAGGCCGCTGCACCGCCTCGATCACCTTGGCCATGGTGAAAGTTTTACCGGAACCGGTGACCCCCAGCAGCGTCTGATGGGACAGACCATCTTCCAGGCCTTCCACCAGTGCATTGATGGCTTTCGGCTGGTCGCCGGCCGGCTCATATTTGGAACGAACCTTGAATTTACGATCTTCAGACATTCACGCTAGCCCGGGATTCCTGTATTATTGTCGGGTTTGACAGCCGCATTATGCCACAAATTTGCAGTCGAAATTTCGGGAGTTATATTTTGGATATACAGCTATCCGATCGCGCTCAAGCGATCAAACCATCACCAACGCTTGCAGTCACCAACCGCGCCGCTGAACTCCGCGCCGAAGGGAAAGACATTATCGGCCTTGGCGCCGGCGAGCCGGATTTTGATACACCCGACCACATTAAAGCCGCTGCGATCAAGGCGATTGAAGAAGGCTTTACCAAATACACTGCCGTGGATGGCACTCCGGCCCTGAAGCAGGCCATTATCCAAAAGTTTGCCAGGGATAATCAACTGGAGTATCAGCCCAATCAGATCCTGGTTTCCAGCGGCGGCAAGCAAAGCTATTTCAACATGGCACTGGCACTGCTCAACAAAGGCGACGAAGTGGTTATTCCCGCCCCCTACTGGGTGAGCTACCCGGACATGGTAACAGTGGCCGAAGGCGTACCGGTAGTGATTGAAACCACTCCGGAGCAACGCTACAAAATCACGCCCGAGCAACTGGAAGCAGCCATCACCCCCAAAACCCGCCTGGTAACCCTGAACAGCCCGTCCAACCCGTCTGGTATGGCTTACAGCAAGGCCGAGTTTGAAGCCCTGGGGGAAGTACTGCGCAAGCACCCCAATGTACTGATCGCCACCGACGACATGTACGAACCCATTCTGTGGACCGATGAACCGTTTAACAATATCGTTACCGCGAACCCTGACCTGTACGACCGAACCATCGTGCTGAACGGCGTCTCCAAAGCCTATTCCATGACCGGTTGGCGGATCGGTTATGCCGGCGGCCCGGCCAAGCTGATCGGCGCCATGAAGAAAATCCAGTCCCAGAGCACCTCCAACCCCTGCTCCATCGCCCAGCGTGCCGCACAGGCAGCCCTGGAAGGGCCGCAGGATTGCGTGGGTGAAATGGTCAAAGCCTTTAAAGAGCGCCATGACTTTGTGGTCAAAGCGCTGAATGAGATCAAAGGCGTTACCTGCCAGCCCGGCGACGGCACCTTTTACGCCTTCCCGGATCTGTCAGAAGCCATTGCCAGCCGCGACGACGTGGAAAGCGACGTGGACCTGGCAGAAAAACTGCTGGGCGAAGCCGGCGTGGCGATTGTTCCCGGCTCTGCGTTTGGCACACCCAAGCATGCCCGCCTGTCATTCGCCACCAGCATGGAGGTGCTGCAAGAAGCACTGAAACGCTTGAAAAAAGGCATTGAAGGGGCTTAACTTGGTAATAGCGGTCGCCATCCGGCGGTCGCGCAGCTTTGGGTTAATTCTCTGTAAGCTACTGATAAAAAAGTAGTATAAAGGTATTGACCTGAAGAGAGTGCCGCATTAGTATACGCGGCCTCAACTGATGAGATTCCTCGATAGCTCAGTTGGTAGAGCAAGCGGCTGTTAACCGCTGGGTCGCAGGTTCGAGCCCTGCTCGAGGAGCCACATTCTGAAAACCCCCGTATCAGCGATGATCGGGGGTTTTTGTTTTTTGGCCTGCTTACTCAAACCGAAAAAGGCCCCAAAGAGGAGCCTTTCCAGAACAGTATTGAATCGCAATCAAGTTTAGGTAGAACCACCACCAGATCCTGAAGCACCGGAAACATCATCCTGAGTGTCCTCATCCCCAAGGTTTTCCGCGACGTCATCAATAATAGTCAGCAGATCGTTACCGCTGGGGATCGTTACATCATCAGTAGAAGGAATGGCGACTGAGACAGTGCCGCTTCCGGTTGCTGTGCCGGAACTCACAATTGAAGTACCACCTACCGTCACGTTCAGCAGCCCGTCATCATTAAAACTAACATCAGCAGCATCTCCACCATTCTCGGTAGCGATTGAAATCGCCGTATCCACATTGGTGTTGATACTGGTCAAGGTTCCAGTGCTGGGCTGGACAATTGATCTTACAGCCGCATCAAAAAGGGTACGATTTATGTTGCTCGTATTAATTATTCCGGATGAAGTGTTATCCAGGGTTTGTGACGCCGTTTGGAATACCCTGTTAATCGTTTGCTGAACAACTCTCGCGGCCACCTTGGCTTTCTTACCACTGGTGGACGTGTCCGTTTCATAATTAAATCTTCTGAAGTCTGTTCCCGCTGTCAGGTTAAATGAGGTAGCCAAACTGGCATTAGCCGCAGACACAGAGCTGAATATATTTTGCTCAACCCCTATCTGAACCAAACTTGAAAAAGGTGAAATTACACTGGAACTGGGAGGCGCCACATTGACAATTGGCCTGGTAAACGTCGTCCCATCAACATATAGAGAGGTATTGGGATCTGCCACCGACAACAACACACTATCACTATCGGCGGTATTAAACTGGAAGTTCCCCGCATCATTACTATAGGTGGAATCCTCTGTACTATCGCAATTTGAGTTTCTGTTAGCATCCACACAGATTTGGGCATTTGCAATTAAATCATCCATGACAGCGCCTTCCAGCGTGACTATCTCTGGATAGTCATTGCTGCTGCCCCCACAACCTACCAAGCCAAGTGCTGACGCTCCAACCATTGAAAGCGCAATTGTTAGTCGACGCAATTTCATAGTATCTGATCCTTTTTATTGCATGCTATTTTTTAAACAAAACGACATTTGACAGCGGCCTTTACGCATCTGGCGCCTCTTACCAAAATGAGTCTAGCAGACAAAAGCCAATATGAGTCAATAAATCGCTGAAATTGCAGATGTTTATTTACTTCAACTGTACACTTTTAGGGCAACCGGAAGATCCAGATCAGGCAAGTATAATCTACCAGCAATCAACATAGAGTTACGCGCGACTTTTAACCACCTGCAAACAGCTTCACCAAACTCATTACCCTAACCCAGAAAGACCGAAAAAACCTATACAAATCAGTAACCCATGCTATTTTGTATCTCAAGAATCAAAAGAATCCGCCAGGTACCAAATGATAAAAAGCAAATCCGCCATCGCTCTGTTCACCCTTAGCCCGCTTGCCATCAGCATTGCTCAGGCAAGGGACGATTCTATGTCGCTCAATGGCTTCACCGGCTTGATTACGATTCCTAACGCGTACGTTACAGAATACGGCACGGGGATCGCAGCTTATTCGGACATGATGTACCTGCAAAACGAGTATCAACACAATAACAATGTGTTTGGGAGCTTTGGGATATTTCCGCATGTGGAGGTCAGTGGACGAATTGCGTGGTTTAAAACTCACGTTGATTCCAGGGAAGAAGGGAAACCCCGGGATCTTTCTGCCAATATAAAACTCAACATCCCCTACATACCTGACAATTGGTTCGAGCTAGCCATCGGAAAGCAGGATATCGGCGGGGAGGCCAGCTATTTTGACACCACTTATGTAGTTGCAAGCAAAAATATCGGGCCCTTCCGCTTTGACATAGGTTATGGCTCTACAGATAGCAGCGACAGACTCAACGGGGAATTCGCTGGAATAGAATTTGCCCCCTTCGAGTGGGTAAGCTTACTGGCCGAATACGATGCCCAGGATGTCAATACAGGGTTTCGTCTGAGCACACCGGAGAATTGGCTGCCTCAGGGTTTCAGGGTGGACCTTACTGTATTGGCTGACACAAGCCAGGAAGCCTCTTCCGGAAGAAATTTTTACGGCATCAACGTGAAATTCCCGCTTGGCGGCGGATTTACCGGCGTGCGACCCAAGCAACCGCAACGACAAGATGTCGCATTAAGCCCCCAGCCCCCCCTTAAAAAGCCACCAGTCTATCTAGCAAAAGGCCGTTACATTAACCGCCCCACAGAACCGGCGGAAACAATGATAGACGCGCCCGGGCAGCCTTCACCAACCAACGCCACGCCAAGAGCGAAACATTCTGTATCGGTCACGAGCCTGAGAAACCTGCGTTCAAGATTGCAGACCACTGGATTTGACAATGTGGATGTTGGCACAAGATCCGGCAACCTGATCGTTGCTTTCGAAAATAATATCTACAACCGGTCAGAACTGGATGCTCTGGGCGTGGTACTTGCAGTACTGGCTGAAAAGGCCCAGGAATTCCCTCGCGCCACCGTTATATTGAGAAACCAGCGTATTGGTGTAATTGCCATTGATACTAATCCCAAAGGCTACAAGGAATTCCTGGATGGCAATTCCGCGGCCCCAATTTATGCCTATTATCCAAGCTCCCGTGATCAGGCTAATGTCGTCTGGCACTCCAATTCGCTACAGGAATTTCGCCCCAAGCCCCGAATCACGATAAGCCCGATTCTTAACAGCGGGATCGCCACGGAATTTGGGGTGTGGGATTACTCTTTCGGTGCTGCAATCAATGGCACGATGCATTTATGGCCAGGCGCCATCGCAAGCGTCACCTACACACAAGAGCTGGATAACAGTGAGGATTTCGACGAGGACGGCCCGTTTCGTAACGCAAAAATAGAAAATGACGTGAGCGAAATGACTATTCAGCAGGGCATCAAGATCAGTAACCTGCTCTATAACAACCTGCATTGGGGCACCTATCGCTACAACTATAGCGGATTTCAGAATCAGACCCTGATTCATGACCCGTCCGGAAAGCACCAGCTTAGTTTACGCGTTGGCGATTATGAGCACGAAGAAACCAATGAGAGCAAAGATTTTCAGCTATTGAGCTACCGGTATTACTGGGCAGATTATGATGTAGTGATAAATACTACAGCTGGAGAATTCTGGGATGGAGACAAAGGGTATCGGGTTAATACATTGTTCCGGTTTGGTGACCAGACAGTCGATCTGTTTTATAAAGACGTTAAAGCACCCATTACGAATGAGAAAACCGAGTTTATCGGGATGGCTTGGACCTTGCCTTTAACACCGCGACGAGATTGGGACAGCCGCTACTTCCAAGTCAAGGGTAACGAAGCTTGGCGCTGGGGACTACAAACCAGAATTAATAATGATGTCAACAACGTGGCGTTTGGAGTTGCGGACATCGCGGTTCCCGAGTGGACCATAGAGAGGGCTTACCTCAATAACGATAAGCTAAGCCCTGAATATGTCTATAGGAACCTTGAGAGATTGCGCACCGCTGGCGACTGAACTATATAGCCCGCTCTTTGCGAGCCGGGCTTTTCCTGATCTCCAGAACATTGCTGCTCATCGCTTCTTGAGACATGTTCCAAACCAGATCATTGAGTCTGTCAGATGGCACGTAGCCAGTTTCGGAATTCAGAAGCAACTCACGGATAGTTTCACAATCCTTATCGTCACAGGCTCGCTTCAACTCTTCCAGAACTACTGAAAGTTTTTCCCAGGTCAGAGAAACCTCATGGGCCCTCATAATCCGGGAGTGCGCTGTACCATGGGCATTTTCACCGATCAAAAGCTCCTCAAAAAGCTTCTCACCAGGCCGCAGCCCGGTATATTTGAGCTCAATATCTCCATCCTCAGAGTCGCCCTCCTTTACTTCAAGCCCCATCAGACGCACCATGGTGCGGGCCAGATCAGCAATCTTTACCGGCTCCCCCATATCAAGAACAAACACATCACCGCCCTTTGCCATTGCGCCAGCCTGTATAACAAGCTGTGCGGCTTCCGGTATGGTCATGAAATATCTGATAATTTCGGGATGAGTTACAGTTATTGGGCCGCCCTCTCTGATTTGCTTCTTAAAAAGAGGTACCACTGAGCCAGAAGAACCCAGAACGTTCCCAAACCTGACCATACTAAAGCATGTATCAGTAGTCTGTTTGGCCAGTGCCTGCAGCACCAGCTCAGCCATACGTTTAGAGGCCCCCATAACATTCGTGGGGCGCACCGCTTTGTCCGTAGAGACCAACACAAAGGTTTCTACTTTAGCTGCTGAAGCGGCCCTGGCTGTGTTAATGGTACCGAAAACATTATTCTTCACACCCTCAACGACGTTTTGCTCAACCATAGGCACATGCTTATAGGCAGCTGCATGATATATCGTTTGTACGCCAAAGGCTTCCAGCACAGAATGCACCCGATCATAATCCTGCACACACCCGAGCAGAGCGACTAACTCTACCTTTTGACCACTCTCTTCCAGGTACTCTCTTAACTCGGACTCTATTGCATATAGCAAAAATTCACAGCGTTCGAATAAAAGTAACTTTGCAGGTGCATTACGGGCCATTTGTCGACAAAGCTCCGAACCAATCGACCCACCGGCCCCCGTAACCAATACATTTTTTCCAGTCACATTTGCCGAGAGCAATTCATGATCAGGCTCAACGGCATCACGCCCCAATAATTCCTCAATCTCAATATCCCTGATCTGTTCAACCTTTGCCTCACCTGTCACCAACTGCTCGATTGAGGGAACCGTCCTAACCCTAACCGGAAATGGCTCCAGCAACTGCAATATCTCTTTTTTCCGCCATGCCGGTATTGAAGGCATTGCCAATAACACCTGCTCTATATGTTTCTCTTCAATCAGAGATTCTATTCGCGCAGGATCAAACACCTTGACCCCTTGATAAACAACGGATCTCAGCTCCAGAGAGTCGTCAAGCAAGGCAACAGGCTCATATTTATCACCGGATCTGAGCGACATTACCAACTCCATTCCTGTCGCTCCTGCGCCATAGATAGCAACATTTGTTTTCCTTTTACGTCGCCTGGATTGGACATACCAGCGCACCGCAAATCGAGTTCCGCCAACCAAAGTAAAACAAACAAACCAATAAATGATTGGTACAGATCGGGGAAGCTTGGTTTCGAAAAGGAACGTAAAGGAAACTAACAAAAAGGTTGAAAGCGTTACACCTTTAACCAGCGCCATCATTGCTTCGTGACCCATAAAACGAACAGCGGCTAAATAAAGACCAATACGCATAAAAAGCCAAGAGCTGGTCAACGAGGTCAGAAGGGCAACCCAGTGGAGGTTGAGTGACAAATAATCAGTAGAAAAGTCTGTGCGTATAAAAATCGCCAAATACACCGCAAGCGGTATAATCACAATGTCCGAAAGCAACATCAGAAGCCGCTTTACGCTCCTTGGCGCATCAAGCAATTTGTATGAAAACATCCCGTATTATTGTCCTTCTAATCTAAGGCTCCCGAAAAGAGCCCCAATCCAACGAATCAAAGCCGCCCATAGTAACGCATTTGGGAAAGTCGTGGGTGGTGAAACGCATAAAAGCCCGAAAGTAAAATAAGGATAGCAGCGATATCGCTTGCCTCAAGGTGAACTCATTGAGTTTGGTTGGGAAAATTATTTAGCAGCGCAAAAGAGCCCAAATATCAACCTATTCTTTTTAGGGCAGTATTTCCATCCCACTCGAACTAACACAAACCGAATTACGTAGGATATCAAAGATATCAGTAACTTAGAGGTTCACGATACCCTATTTAATCGCTCGTGACATCGTCGAAATAATTGCATCTTTGAGTCTTTCGAGATCATAAACCGTAAGCGTGGGATGAATTAAGAAGGCTAAACTTGTCTCTCCCAAAAGCTTTGCATTCGGCAGCCGTTTTGAAGGCCTGCAACCCAAACCAGAAAATGCTTCCTCCAAGTACACTTCCGAGCATGATCCATGCATACAAAGGCCTGATATTTCGTTAATCTCACTAACGATACGATCCTGATTCCACCCATCTCTAATTCGATCTGGCCTAAGAAAGGTATAAAAGCGGTAGCCTGCATGTTCCAAGTGAGACGGGACTCTGGGGGTTCTCAATCCATCAATATCCAGACAAACGCTCTCCAAATACCTGTAATTTGATAAACGCTTGCTATGCCATTTGGGCATTTTCTGTAGTTGAATTCGTCCTATGGCTGATTGCATCTCTGTCAGCCGCCAATTGGTTCCAATTGACTCACAATACCAACGGTGACCTGGAGGGTGATCACGATTGTAAACTGCATCATAACTGCGGCCGTGATCTTTATATGACCACGCACTACTCCATATTTCTTTTGAATTAGTAGTGAGCATGCCACCCTCGCCACCAGTACTCATGATTTTATCCTGGCAAAAAGACCAAGTACCTACATGGCCAATTCCACCCACTGAGCGCCCCTTGTATTTTGCCCCGTGAGCTTGAGCGCAATCTTCTATCACATAAAAATCGTTCTGCTCAGCCAGACTCATTATTTCGTCCATCTCACAAGGCCAACCGGCAAGATGGACGCAGATCACTGCCTTTGTCTGGGGAGTAATAACCTTGGATATAGTCTCAGCGCTTATATTCTGCGATTCCGTGTCAACATCAGCAAATACTGGTGTCGCACCACAGTTCATTACACAGCTGACAGACGCAATAAATGTACGAGGTGTTACTATAACTTCATCACCACAGCCAACACCCAATGACTTTAAAGCCAGCTCTAACGCAACCGTCCCGTTGGCAAGCGCTATGGCATAATCAGTACCCGCCAGAGTTGAGAATTCACATTCAAACTCCCGGCCCTCAGTGCCTGTCCAATAGTTGACCTTCCCTGAGTTTAAAACCTCACAGACTTTTCTGACTTCGTCATTTTCGTATACAGGCCATTTCTCTGGCGAAATTTCACTGGGCATCTAAGAACCTCTTTAAACTTATAGCTGAGCCGTCAATAACCATGGTAATGTTTTGGGAATGCGGGCAGACATCCGCTCCGGTCCAGTAATTCACTTTTTTGAGAGCTGAATCTCGCTTACTACGATGCCCTCTTCCTCAGTGAAAGAAGACCAAGAAAAAAAGAGTTGTATAGCATTTAATGAAATACCGTTTGCAATATATATTGAATATCCCTACGAAGAGACCACGTACGAATGTACTCCAGGTTTATGCGCACCTTATCCGGCCAAATCACATCCCGGTTGTAGGCTTCCGGGTCACTCTGGCTGGCCAGCAACTCTTCCTCATTACGGTATTTGAGGGTCGCAGGGCCAGTAATACCTGGTCGAATGGATAGCATAGCACGTTCCTCGCCTTCCAGTTCATCAGCGAAACCGGGCACATCCGGTCGCGGTCCAACGAAGCTCATGTCCCCCAACAAAACATTCCAGAGCTGAGGAAGCTCGTCGATTTTGGTGCGTCGAAAGAATGCACCCAAAGGCGTAATGCGCGGGTCACCCAAGCGGGTGACCGTGGTGTCAAACGCAGCCACAGGACGCATGGTTTTAATTTTGACTACCCGGAAAATCCTGCCTTCCCTGCCCACGCGTTTCTGAACAAAAAAACCGTTGGAACGGGTATCGACGGTTGCAGCTAACCAGGCCAACAGAATTAGCCACCAGGTAAGCACAAGTCCCAGAGCAGCCCAGAGCACATCGAAAGTTCTTTTCTTGAGCGCCTGAAAAGGGCGCAGACCACTAGAAGATAAATCAAAGGTAGTCATAACGTTTCAATGTATCTCTTACCAAGGCCTCCAGATTTGCCACCTCCTGCTCACCAAGCGCCTTACGTCCTTTACCCAGGCTGCGCGGCGAAACCTTTTCCACCGCTTTGGCCAGTTTCTCCGGCTCAACCTCCTTACCGATAAACTCAAGAACACGACTGAGCTCCTCCTCCGGTTGGCGCACGAAATCCTCATAACGCAAGCGAACCACCTTGTCGGTCGGCATTTCGGAGAACGCCTTGTCGGCTTGATCAACGCATCTCTGCCATTGCAACGCACATACCTCATTCAACGTATGGTTTTGCAATAGGTGCTGCATGCCATCCAAAGCTGGCCCCCAGAAGGCAAGGCGCTTCTCCCGCGATATAAGCTGATACAACCGCGCCCAGAAGTAGCGCAAACCGTAATACGGCAGATCGATCTTTGGAACAAAGCGTACCTTTTCCAGAATGTATGGAATATCCAACTTCGCCCTCCATCTCTCCCTAGCTGAACCAGTTGCATCAATGCCATCGCGGTAAATGAAGATATACTTTGCTTCAGGTAGAACTGCATCCACAAAGGGAACACGCAGCGAATTTGCGCAAGTTTTTTCGACAACAACGTCGGCCTCGTAGGTTTCCCGGATATCGCTGAAGCGCTGCTGGATATAATTCTTAATCGCCGGTGTTGCCCTTTGCGCGGGGATTTCATCGGAAGGGAAGCGGACATTCCCATGGCGCCAAATGTAGTTAATCTCGTCACAGGGCCAGGTGCAAAAACCGTCAAATGACGTGAGAACATCGCGCAGCATATTGGTGCCTGAACGCGGGGCGCCTACAATAATGATGTCACTTTTGTTCATTAAAACTTCCAATGCTCATTGAAGAAGAGAAGACCACTTGGCCAAAACGACATCCGTCGCGAACTCCCGGGCAGAAAATTCTAGCGCTTTGCGTCTCATTGAACCCAGGCTTGAAGTATCATTGGCAAGAGACAAAATCGCATTGACAAGGGCCCCGACATCATTGCCAGGAATAGCCAAACCCGCGCCACTATCAACCACATCCCGAGCAAGGCAACTGTCGGTTTCAACCGCAACGAGTATAGGGCAACCCTGCTCGAGATAGGTCATTGTTTTACTGGGGTATGCGAACCGATAGAGCTGAGGTAAAAGGCTGACAAAGCCAGCACTAGCTCTGATCATAGAGGCTTTGGCCACTTCAACGGGCTGATGGCCGACAAAGGATATTCGGGCACCGTTTTCTTCCGCTAGACGGGCCAGGCGCTCTTTTTCTGTGCCATCACCCATCATGACCAGACGGATATCCTGCCTGTCACGCAGCTTGACCATGGCATCTACCAATGTATCCAGCCCCTGGAAACGGCCTATATTACCGGCAAAAAGCAGCACAAATTGTTCGGTCGGCCAAGGGAACGGCAACTGGGAAGACGTGCCGTCCCCCGATGGCAAGCTGAAATTATTTATAACAGCAGTTTTTGGCGGTTTATCGCGGTTGCGAGCGATTAAAGACTCTGCCATATCATGCGACAAAACCACAACCGGCTGCGCCTGGGAGCACGTCCACCTATCCAGACGGGACAAAAGCGAAAACAACCTTGGGTTCCGGAACTCACCAGAAATCCGCCCAATTTCCGGGTGAATGTCCATGCAGTGATAGATAAAACGGGCTCCGGTCAGCCTTGCTGCCAAGGCCACAAACCAGCCCGCTAGAACAGGCGGTGACGTCGATACCATAATAACGTGATAGCGTTTTCTGACGACGGCTTGCCAGAATACGCCCAGCCCAAGAACCAGTGCGTTCCCTATACGCACGAGCGGCCGTCCCGACTCAGGCGGTAGATTTAGACGGATTACGTTCACGCCATCAACACTCTCCCGAACAGGCTGCCGCGGATTATCAACACCGGTCTTGTAGGAAGGCTGCGAGGAAAGCACATCCACGTCGTGTCCATCCTTGACCCATTGGCCCACAATGGCACGCAGCATTGATGCATATGGGGGCGTATCCGGCCAGTAATACCGGTGAATTGCCAGAACCTTCAAGGGGACGTCCTCAATACTGTTTCCAGACGCATTGCATAACATAATCCCGGTAACTGTGGATTATCCGCACCACCTTCTCCGCCACATTCGGCATACTGTAGTCTTCAACTAACCTCATGGAGCGCTCATCACCACGGCTTTGACTTTCCAGAATAGCCAGTCCTTGCAGCACGCGCTCAGTACTCAGGCCAACCATCATGGCAGTAGTTTCTTCCATACCTTCGGGCCGCTCATGCGCTTCGCGGATGTTTAGGGCCGGGAAATTGAGAATAGAAGCTTCCTCACTGATGGTACCGCTGTCAGACAACACCGCCTTTGCGTTTAGTTGCAGCTTGTTGTAATCCTTGAATCCCAGCGGTTTTAGCAAGTGCACATTTTCGTGAAACTTAACGCCCATAGCATCTACCCGCTTCTGAGTGCGAGGGTGCGTGGAGACAATCACGGGAAAGCCGTATTGTTCAGCAACTGCGTGCAGAGTATCCACCAGGGACAAGAAATTTCTGTCCGAATCCACATTTTCTTCCCGGTGAGCGCTCACCACAAAAAATTTGCCTTTTTCCAGGTTCAAACGCTCCAGAACATCAGACGCCTCAATTCCCTCCCGGAAGTAGGTCAACACTTCAAACATAGGGCTACCTGTTTTAATGACCCGGTCAGGCAAAAGCCCCTCACGCAAAAGATAATCCCGAGCGATCGTGCTGTATGTAAGATTGATATCCGCCGTATGGTCCACAATGCGGCGATTAATCTCTTCCGGCACGCGCATATCAAAGCAGCGGTTTCCGGCTTCCATGTGGAATGTCGGAATCTTTCGGCGCTTGGCGGGAATCACAGCCATACAACTGTTGGTATCGCCCAGCACCAGCAGGGCCTCCGGCTGAACTTCGGCCAGCACCTTATCCACCGCTATAATTACATTACCAATGGTTTCGGCACCACTGACACCTGCGGCACTCAGGAAGTGATCGGGCTTGCGAATGCCCAAGTCCTGGAAGAAGATTTCGTTCAGCTCGAAATCGTAGTTCTGGCCAGTGTGCACCAAAACGTGCTCACAGTATTCATCCAACTTGGATATGACACGCGACAAGCGAATAATCTCCGGGCGAGTGCCAACTACGGTCATTACTTGCAGTTTTTTCATGGGAATTCCAGATTCTGTCAGGCTTTGGTACCAACCGGGCACGCAAAGGTGTCCGGGTTATCTCGGTCAAAAATTTCATTCGCCCACAGCATACACACAAGCTCGTTCTCGCCCACGTTGGTGATGTCATGGGTCCAGCCGGGCACAGTCTCTACGATTTCAGGCGTGTTGTCGTCGGTAAACAGCTCGTAGAACTCTCCGGTAAGCATATGACGGAAGCGGAAACAGGCCTTACCCTTGATCACCAGAAATTTTTCAGTTTTCGAATGGTGATAATGACCACCACGAGTAACCCCCGGGTGGGCGGTGAAGTAGGAGAACTGGCCGGCATCCGGAGTTTTCAGCATTTCCACAAACACACCGCGCTCATCGCCGTGCTGAGGCACAGTGTAGGTGAAACGCTCAGGTGGAAGATAGCTCACATAAGTAGAATAGAGCGCGCGCACCAAACCTTTGCCCACTGGTTCACTAACGAGGTTTTCACGGGTGGCCTTGAAACGGTTCAGCTGGTTGACCAGCTCGCCCACCGTAATCCGGTAAACCGGTTCTACGTCTACATACTGGGGAGCTATTGGCTCGCCGCTTAGCAGGGAGAGGAAGTTGGCGATAACATCGTCCACATACACCAGATTGATTACGGTATCCGGATCGTTAATCTGTACTGGCAAATCCCGTGCAATGTTGTGGCAAAAGGTGGCCACCGCCGAGTTATAGTTGGGGCGAGCCCATTTACCGAACACATTAGGAAGCCGATAGATATACACAGGATTGCCAGTAGATTCAAGCAAAGCCAGTAGAACGTCTTCAGCCCCACGCTTACTGGAACCGTAATCGTTATCCTGATCAGCCTGAATAGATGAACTATAGATAATAGGAATTTTCCGGCCAATTGCTTGAATCGCGTTACAAAGGGCCTGGGTTAAACCAACATTGCCGGTAGTGAATTCGGCAGGATCCTGAGGTCGATTAATACCCGCCAGATGAACGACCCAGTCCACGCCGTCAAGTAATTCTACCAAGTCTTGCTCCCTGTGATCCCGGGTAAAGGACACTACTTCAAACTCTTCCTTTTCCTTTAGGTGCATTTGTAGGTTTTTCCCAATAAAACCGTTAGCTCCAGTCACCAGCACTTTCATAAATCAGTCCTCCGGGCTCTGGTAATCACCACACTCCAGGGCACGAATAAATTCCAGTTTTCGCAGCAATGCTTGCATACCTGACACATCCAGGCGCTCGGTGTTGTGGGAATTGTAGTCCTCCGTATGAGAGATTTTTTTCTCCCCCTGCTCCACAAATTTGCCATAGTTTAAATCCCGCAGATCTGGGGGCACACGATAATACCCACCCAAGTCTTCCGCACATGCCATTTCTTCCCGGCTGAGCAGAGCCTCAAAAAGCTTTTCTCCATGGCGGGTACCAATCACGTTGATTGGGTGATCTGGTTTGCCCAACAAATCCGTCAACGCGCGAGCCAGGGTTGCGATAGTGGCCGCTGGCGCTTTTTGCACAAACAGATCACCATTACTTCCATTTTCAAAGGCATATAGAACAAGGTCTACCGCATCCTCTAGAGTCATCATAAATCGTGTCATATTGGGATCGGTAATGGTAATTTCGTTACCTGTACGTATCTGATTAATGAACAAGGGAATCACTGACCCTCTTGATCCCATAACGTTGCCGTATCTGGTTCCACAGATAACAGTTATTCTTTCGTCAAGATTACGAGACTTGGCGACCATAACTTTTTCCATCATGGCTTTGGATATACCCATCGCATTTATTGGATACACCGCCTTATCAGTACTTAAGCATACTACTCGTTTGACCTCATTTTGGATGGCAGCCTCTAATACGTTTTCCGTACCAACTATATTTGTCTTGACCGCTTGCATGGGATGAAATTCACATGACGGAACCTGCTTTAGGGCTGCAGCATGAAATATAAAATCTACACCACGAGTAGCATTCAACACACCTTGAAAATCCCTAACATCACCAAGATAAAATTTAATTTTATCATTCGCGTAGCGTTTTCTCATGTCGTCTTGCTTTTTTTCATCCCGGCTAAAAACACGAATTTCTCCGACATCCGTCTCTATAAAACGCCTGAGAACTGAATTTCCAAAGGACCCAGTACCACCAGTTATCAACAATATCTTATCTTTGAACATACCACAGCCCTCTTATTCAATTATCGCCGCCCAGAAAACCCTTGAAACACCTCAGATATAAATTGATGTGTTTTGGAAAACGTTTTTTCCCAACTATATTTTTCGGATTTCTTTAAAGCTTTTTCAACAAGGCAATCACGATGCATATCATCCTGAGCAACAAAACCTTTGATAGCACTTGCTATACTTTCAGGATCTCTAGGATCAAAATACATAGCCGCGTCCTCCAACACTTCTTTCATTGGCCCCAAACCAGAACTAACAATCGGAATCCCAACCGCCATCATCTCGACAACTATGTTTGGAAAGTTCTCACACGCACTCGCGTAGACAGCCACATCGCACTTTCGATACAAACTTATCATCTCGTCTAAATTAAGAGAGCCGTGAAAAACAACCTGCTGAACAATACCTTCATTTTCTGCTAGCCTCTCAACTTGATCTTGATAAGTCCTGCTACCACCCCCAACGAAATTAATACGCAACATGACCCCACTTTGGCTCAATATCGATACCGCTTTAACTAACTCTTTTTGATGTTTATAGGGGTAAAATGTTGAAACGTAAATCACTTCAACGACGCTATCCCGATCCCTGACCAGATCCACAGGATGATCGCACGCGCCACGAAACACATCAGAAACTCCATGAGGCACAATACTATAATTTCTAGGCTTAATTTTATGAGTGGAGGTTATATCATCATATGCGAACTTTGAAAGAAAAATAATTCCGTCGGCCCGAAGGAAAGTTATAGACTGAAAAAAATACAACAAAAACAGCTTAGCTCGCATCAACCCAAAGCCAAATTCTTTGCGCTGCCTTTTATCAAAGGGTAGTGAATTTCTATGCATTGTAACAAAAGGTTTAAAACTCCCAAGATAAAGAGATCCCGGCACAAACAACACATCAACGCCTACTCTTCTCGCCTCCTTAGACAAAAAGAAACATACCCATATTAACCTTTGAATATACCCCATATTCAACATGGAAGGGCTTACATATATAACATTTTGGGGCTTTCTCTTTGGAAGTCTGCTTAGCGTATTGTGAGACGCCCAAATATAAACCTTATCGTACCTAGAGTGGCCACATAAATCATCCACAAAAGCAGCCAAATGTGTAACCCCGCCCCCATTCAGCAAGTTGCTGGCATCCACACCAACAATCATAAATATGCCCCATATTCTGATCGCCACAACTCTATCATCAACAATCCAAACAACCGCTCACTATTGCTTCGCCCTTTCATTTGCCCATCATAAAGCTCTCTCACAACCTCTCTTTTGAAAAGGCCATGCTCATTTTCCAAGAGAAATTCATGGATTAGATCTCTCCATTCATTTGTTCCCAACCATTGCGCCAATGGAATACTAAACCCTTGCTTCCTACTTGAATCGAAATCTTTAGGAAGCACACGATCACAAACCTTTCGTAAAAATATCTTCCTTTTTGTAAGATTCGCTTTTAGCTTGCTAGGCACCTTTTGGAACGCAAACTCTATGACATTTTGATCCAAGAAGGGCGCGCGCATCTCTAAAGAATTAAGCATACTAGCCCTATCCACCTTCACCAAAATGTCCTCTGTCAAGTAATTGTTAAAATCCAACCTTGTTGCTCTCTGCAGGAAGTCATCAATCCTTGGCATTAGCTTCTCAAAGTCATCGTCAGCAAAGCCGTTTGTATGGGTCAGCCCGGGCAATAACTTTTCTCGCTCTTGTCTATCAAAGTAACAAGCGATAAGAGGAACCGAACCTTCAAAATCCTGACCCATTGCCCTTATCCAATTGCGACCTTTAAAACCAGTCGGCAACATTTCGCAAAGATTCATACTGACATTCGCCCGGAGCTTTAGTGGAACCTTTGAGGCGTATCTCTTCATTTTTATAAGTCGACTATAGTGCTTATAACCACCAAAAAGCTCATCTCCACCGTCACCACCAAGCGCAACCTTACAATGCCCTTTAACCAACTCACACACTAAATAGGTTGGAATTATTGATGAATCAAAGATGGGCTCGTCATACTGCGCGGCCAACTTAGGCAAAACATCTATTGAAGAAAAACTTGGCACCAATTCAACATGCTCCGTACCAAAGAAGTTTGCAACCAATCTTGCATGCTCAGTTTCATCAAAGCGACCATAACCAGGAAATCGAACAGAGAAGGTTTTAACTTTGTTTTGAGCCTTCGCCGCCATAGCTGTTACAAGACTTGAATCAACCCCTCCACTTAACAGCACCCCGATCGGAACATCTGCTATCATTTGCTTTTGTACAGATTGCTCAAGCAAATAACAAAACTCATCCAACAAAGCTTCTTCGTCTTCAACTGGCGCATAATCCGGCATCTGCCAGTATCGGTAGACATCAACAGTATCATTCGCAATTTTATATGTGAGTGCGCAACCAGCTGGCACCTTTTTTACTGATTCAAATATGCACAGGTCAGCAGGGACATACCCCATCATCAGCAATTTATCGATTGCCCCAAGTGATACTTTGCGATTTAACGTCCTATCTACTAACAAACCTTTGATTTCAGAGGAAAAACTTAGAGATCCGTTATGATGCGCATAGTATAATGGCTTTTCTCCTACACGATCTCTTGCCAAGAACATCTGCATTTTTTCTGCGTCATAAATACAGAAAGAAAACATACCTTGAATTTTATTTACACACCTTTCCCCCCAATGAATATAAGATTTCAATAAAACTTCAGTATCACTCTCGCCGACAAAGTTATACCCTTCACCAGCAAGCTCTTGCCTAATGCTTCGAAAATTATATATTTCACCATTAAAAACAATGATATATCTCTCATTACCACCCACCATTGGCTGACTGCCTGCCTCAGTCAACTCAATTATTGAAAGCCTTACATGCCCTAGCCCGACCAAGTTATCTTTGGATAGCCAAACACCTCTAGCATCTGGGCCTCTATGGGACATCGACGACAGCCCAGATTCTATTAAGCTTTTCTTATCTGGGAACCTAGCGCCAACAAACCCCAAAATGCCGCACATCTATCCATCCTCCAAAACAAGATATCTTGCACTTAATCTCGCCGACGCCCGATTAGAGCCTGAATGGTTAAACCCAAGCACTTGAAAAAACTAACGAGCAGCCGGACTCCATTGCACAGAGAGGCTATCTAATCAAATAAACTCAGTTTGCTTACTCTATTCATTCAACGCCGAGTTTCTGAGCTGAATTAGCCTCAATATAAACCTATTAATCAACTTCGACTCTGATCACCAATCAAATGACTGATCAAAACACTAAACACACATGCAGACTCTAGCTCACGAAAGGTTCTAACCACAGAAAAACTCTTCACCTATCGTCTTAAGCCCATCTTTAAAAAGGCGTCATTAAAAAACATTAAAAAGGCCAAGCCGAAGCTCCTCAAAGGAAATCTATATTTATATGCTATCTCCAACCTCAACAAACATCGCCTAAATATTCTTTGGAATGACTTAGCCTGATGATCAACTGTATACTCAATTAATGGGTCAGGCATATTGGCAATAACCAAACCAGCTTTAGATGACCTAACCCACAACTCATAGTCTTGCCCACAATATCGATATTTGGGATCATAACCACCAATGCGAAGTATTTCTTCTTTATTCATCATTACAGTCGGATGAATCACAGGACTAGTAACCAATAGGATACGACAAATTTCACTTGCAGTTGTCGGAAGTGCAACCACTCCAAGCACCTCTTTTTTTTTGTTTACGTAAATGGCACCAGATCCGAGTATTGATATACCTTGATGCTTTTTCAAATAATCCAACTGCTTTACAAGCCGACTAGGAAGACAAACATCGTCCGCATCCATCCTAGCTATCCACTTAGCACGAGCTCTTTTAATACCCATATTTAAGGAATCTGCTAAACCGGTATTTTTTTTATCAATAACAATAACCCTATCATCCCTTTGAGAGTACTCTTTAAGTATTTCACTCGTTTTGTCTGTTGATCCATCATTCACAATAATGAATTCAAAATCACATAACTCTTGCATCAAAACACTTTCAATCGCACCTCGAATATGATTTTCGGCATTATAGCAAGACATTACGACACTAACTTCAGGCTCTCTTGAACTCATAAAACCTCCTTTTCGTGGCCAACACCATTAATCACATAAATATATACTACGGCCAAGAAAATTAACGATGAAACTAATAACGCCCCCGCCATACCATTAACCCCCATATAGTATGTCGCCCAGGGGCCTAAAGTTAGAATCACAAAGGTTCTCACCAACCATGCAGGCAACATTCTACCCACCTCTTTATTCAATTGTACTTTCAAAAACAGAAACTGAGAAAATTGGAACACAGAAAACCCAACAGCCAAATACACTAACAAATTTTTATATGGCAGATACTCGCGACCCGTTAGCAACATAACAATAGAATCATCAAATATGTAATAAATCACACACAGGACCAATAATGAAAGAAAGGAGATACACCACACCGACCAAAGAAGATTTTTCTTATCACCTTTCCCATTAAATAAAATCGGAACAAACATTTGATTTATTACGCTTGACAACACTACTATTGGCGCGGTAGCTAACTGATACATTGCGATATATCCTCCAACATCGCGCACATCAGTTATGATTCCCAAAATCCAACGATCCGAGTAATTGCATATGGCCGCAAATCCTGCAAAAGCCGCAAACGGCTTACAATACTGCCAATAATTATCTTTCAGCCCCCCCTTGCTGGGCTTATTAGAATATAGCGTTCTTGCTAAGACCGAGTTTTCACTCTTCAACTTCATTCGCACAAAGTACGCAATCATCAGTGTGGCAAGAGCAAACCCGATCAGCACAACCTCCACAGAACCTACAAATAAAAACAGAAAAAAGCCTATAGCCAATCGCAGCCATGGATCTAATAACTGAGACAATGCAACGAGCTTCCTTTGTCGCTGAGCATTACCTAGCATAGTTAATAGTGACAAAGAGCCTCGAGACAACCCATAGAGCAAAGCTGAAACGAGAATTAACGCCATCATGTAGTACGAATTCATGACAAGAATCGTCACTATCACTAGCGATAGCATAAGAACAAGAACGATAAATCTTCTTATCAGCAAGTTTTGGTATCCAAAAAGATCGGCCAAGCAATTTTTATCTTGGGCCTCGACGAAAAACCTTACCAACACTTGTCCAAGCGGCCCATAAAAAAAAGTAGAAACTAAAGCAGCTATGCTTAAACCAAGCCCCAAATAACCATATTTTTCTGCCCCCAAGGAATTCGTAAAAACCTTGATTACCAGAATCCCACCTATGAACGCCATCCCTTGGCCAAACAAGACCCAAAGGAACTCGACTCCGAGCTTATATCTCATAAGGGCCAATTCAAATCACCAAACTGAATTCGTCAAAAAGATAAGAGAAACCAACAAGCCTTCACTAAAAATAAAGTACAATATAAGTGCCTCTAGCGCTTTACTGCCATTACATGATACCCAAACACCAAAGAGTCATCGAGGCGCCTAAAATCAGGAGAAAAGAAACGAATTATTGGGAGAGCAAATAAATAAATAAAACTACTATATATCGACCTCGAAACCTTACCCCTCACTAATTGCTTAGTTCTAACTAGTTCTTGAAGAACATATTCAAAGGAGTTCCCATTAGCGCTAATCTCTTCAACATCAAGCCCACACATACCACATGCATACCCATAAAACTCTTTTGAAAACCCCGAGTAAAAGTAGTAGGGCTGCATATGGGGAAGGCTACTGAATGGCGCGGTAACAATTAGCTTACCGCCTGGCTTGAGTAATCTCGAAAACTCTTTTATCGTCTCCAGAGGATAGGGTATGTGCTCTAAAACCTCAGTGCACAATATAGCATCAAAAGATTCATCAGGAGCTTTAATATCCCAACAATTCCCCACATAATCCAAAGGCCCATACTGCCAACCTTGACTTTGCAGGCCCTCACCACTCCCCTCACCATCGTATCCACCAAAATCTTGGGCATAATATTCAAGATGCGAACATGACGCCCGATAAATTTGTTCTCCGCACCCCACATCCAAAATTTTGCTGTTATTAGGTAAAGATGCAAGCTTCTCTACCACCCACTCATGTCTAGCAACCTGATTATCGCGAACGCTTAAACGTCTACGCAGTATATTCCTCAGCGAATGTTTGCTAACTTTAGCGTCAGCCATTTTTCTAGTCATTGGATCCTCAACATACAACCGCACAATTAAACACCAACACTAATTCTCGTATCATATGATAGCTAAACGCTGGAAGGTGTCTTCTAGCCGTGTGTCCCAAGTATGCAGCTTCATAATCTTGGTTAAACCAGCGTGCGCTATTTTGGCGCGCTCAGCTTCGTTATTCAGATAAAATTTAATTTTATCCGCGCACTCACTTGCATCACTAAAATATTCTATTTCCTCACCCTCCTCGAAGAGCATTTCTAAATCAGGGTTTCGATTGGTTATGTATAAAGCACCAGAAGCCATTGCATCGAAATCGCGCTGTTTGATCGTCAAAACATCATCATTGTATGCAACAAACCCCATACCTAATACTATTTTAGATGAACCAAAAATCTCCGAAGATTCTTCAGCGGTTTTAAATCCCGCTTGCCAACCTGGTCCAAAAACGCTAACCGATACGCCTAGATTCATAAGATCCGATATCAGTTTTTTGCGTAAACCATACTTTCCACCAATAAATACAACATCGTAGACCTTTTTCGCTCGCGGATAAAAAAAAGCCGGATCACATGCCAAAGGCCAATAAACTGCCTTGCCTCCCTCAAAAGCATACCATGACCTTACACTAGGTGAAGTCGTAAGCGTTATATCCACAGACCCAGAAAGTCCAACTGCCCCCATGAGCTCTCCAGAAACGCTACGACGCCAATGAACAGGCAACTTATCATCCATCGCAATATTAATAACAACAACCCCACAATTCCTGATACGCTGCAGGACCTCTGGATCAACGAGATTGGCCCACATTTGCCCAATCACTACGTTCAATCCACCGCCTTTAGATAATTCTGAAAAATTTCTCCATATTGCATCAGAGTTACGATGACGTACCTCAGGATCATATAGCCGATTATCACCCTCTGCTTTTAACTCAAGCCCATACTCACCGCCTTCACGGTAAAACAAATGCAACTCACCAAACTTGGTAAGTGACTGCACAAAACCTGAGTGGTCTTGAGCATAGCTAGCTCCTATCCATAAAATGGATAATTTTTGAAGCGGCGTTCCTAATCGCTCAGCTAAATCTATTTTTACTTGATCAAAGACTTCGTCGTCGGTAGGCGAAGGCTCGCATTTGTAGTGTTTGGATAACCTATCAAGCTCGCTTCTTGTCTTCAATGCTTTTAACTTTGCATTCATCCAATAGAAGAATGCCATTTGCTTTAGATACTCTTTTGTTCTGACAACCAATCTCAAACCACAGCCTCATTTAATTTCAGGGTTCTTCTTGACAAGCATATAACTAACACAATGTAAATCACTGGGATGATTTTAATACTATTAATCAATCCGGTTAATGACATCCAAAAGCTAATCAAGAGCGTCGGTACTGCTATGAAAGCGTATATAAACATAAATCTTGGCTTATAACGCAACCCATACATGACGCCAAAAATTGCTCCAAACACTATCATGAACGGCAGTCCCAAATAGCCAAAATTGGCAAAAAGCTCTCCTGGCATAGTAACTGCACTTTGAGTGCTGGGAGGCCACCCCATTTTTCTTGTGATATCATCGATCCCATACCATTCAGGTTTCGAGAGGTAGATCGATCTAGGTATTGGAAGCAACAATATATCTTTTATTGTTTTCCCATAAAGATAATCATCATGTTTTGAAAAATGCTTATAAACAGAAACAAACCCTACTAAACCCGATCCTTTGAAAGTTTTTTTCAGTTCGCTTACTACAGCTTGATCTGAATCAACTGAGGCGCCCCACTCAACAGACGAAAAATAAGTCCTAACAGCCCCATAGGCCATAAAAGACAACGCGGCGATAAAAAGCATCACCACCATTTTTCTATTGGTTCGCAACGCATTTTCTGGCTCTTGGCAGTTAATCCTTAAAGCTTCAAGCATCGCGAAACCAATAAACCACACCAAGACCGCACCACGAGAGAACGATGATATCGCGATAATTAGAGGCACAAGCGGCACCACCACCCCCCAAAGAAACTTCCTGCCATATACCTTCCTGTAAAAGAAAAGCACCCCTGATAAACACAAAATTACTCCTTTCATCACCTCTGCACCGCGATGAAGAATCCAGAGAAACGTTCCTGAGTCCAAAGGTTTCGGCTTCCACCGTGTCATCAGTTTGGATGAAACATATGATGCAAAAGAATCATACTGGCCAATTTCAACAATAAGCTTCATCAAGTACCAAGTTATAGCTATCGATAAAAAAAAATACACTAGGCCTACATTAAGAGAAATCCCAGGCATGCCCGCTACGCGCCCTCTTCGACTTAATTGAACTCCACTAATTTTAAATGCAGTGTAAAAACCAGCGAAGAACACCATTAGACATCCTGTGTACAGAATAGATGCTTGAATAATCTCATGTATTTGAATAGGCTCGATCCACGGAGCCGGCTGCACAACCATGCCTGAGAACGAGTAAATCATAGACGGGACATACACATCAAAAACAGGCATAACTAGCGCCAACATCAACAAACTGATTAGCTCTTTGGTAGCTCTAACGTGAAAAAACAGCGCCAAAATCATCAGCAAAATCAGCAAAGAGCAAAACAAACTATAGAACAAAGCCATATTTAAAGCTCTCAGACAAGCATCCGGTCAACTACTCCAAACACTTGGACACCCCAACACCCCACAACCATTTAGCTTACCCGCTCTTTTTCTATTATGAAATGAAAAGCGACAACTCCAAACAAACCCAACACGACACCCAGCAGCACACTGATAACGAGTATAAGCTTCCTTTTGGGATAAGATCTATCCTCTGGAATGATTGCAGGATCTAGAACTTGAAAGACATATTCTTGCGTTACATTAGCCAGCATAATTGCTTTTGTTTGTTGCTCAATTAGCTGATAAAAAACTGAATGCATAGCGGCCAATGCAGTCTCTCCAATTCTTTCTCGCAAAAACCGAATACTTTTTTCAGCTTTTTCTATATCTCTCTTTCGTATCTGCTCATTAACATCAACTATCAAATTTTCAACAATTTCTTGGGCTAAAATAGGCGAAAGACTGGTAACCGATAATCTATAAAAGCCATTCTCATCTGAATGTATTCGTATTTTTTTAAGTAAAGCGTTAATGGCTTTATAATCTGAAGGCTCAACAACCTCCTCCCCATCATCCAGCCAAGTACCTTTTTCAGAGTTATATATATTTGGGTCGATAATGAGCTGACCAACCTCTGAATCATATGACTCCGCTGCCAGTAAGCGCACCTTCAGATCATGATTCTTGATAAAACTTGAGAGAAATTTTCGTGACTTCAAGATCTCTACCGCCACTAAAACCTTTGAATCAGTACCACTTTCGATTTCAATCCCTGCAATCTCAGCCAGCCCTCCTATTTTTCCTGGAAAACCTCCAGTACTAGATTGACTTTCGACCGGCGCCAAAAGTGCCTCAGACACGTAAAGATTTGGTAGTGCAAAAGCATATAAAACACCTAAGATTGTCGAGAAGACTACAACACTTAGAAGCAACAGCCATCGCTTCTTCAATACTTGTAATAGATCAGAGATATTCAATTAAAAACCTCGTGCGTAAATCAAAAAAACGTGGAAGATTGCACTAGAAAACCCCGACCGTATCAAGAGCAGCCACAGTTGTTGCCAACTGGAACAGTATCTGACTCATACTAGTCCAATATGCCATCGTACTCATCGCATCTGTATCATAGGGAACCACTATTGAGTCCCCCGGACCAACACCATCATTCCTGTCAAAAACCCAACCATTCTTAACCGATATAATTTTACCATTTGGCTTAATTACGTATATCCGATCCTCATCAGATTTCGCAGTGTATCCACCACTGATATCAATATAATCAAATACATCCAAACCGCTTTCATAGAAATGAGAAGTCGGAAATTGCACCTCTCCCACAACAGACACTTCAGTTGCGGCTCGCGGAATCACCAGGTGGTCTTCACTCTTCAACCGTATAGGCTGCTTCACCTTCCCATTCAACATCTTTGGCAGGTCAATCACCAGCCTGCCGGTTGCACGCGCAGTAGTGAGCTGCTCCAACATACTTTCTCCAAGCGAGGCTGAATCCAGCTTTTTGGTTTCACCTTTCGCTGCATCCAGCCGCATATCGGCTAGATCTTTTTCTAATTGCGCTTTGAACTTGAGTATTTGTTGTTGCTCTCTTTTTCGCAATTCATCTCTCATAAAAATTGCAGCACTAGCATCACCAAACTCAGTAATACCACCAGCGCGCTCCACCAAGTCAACGATGGTATCCCCTTTATAGATAGGGTAAACGCCAGGAAACCTTACTTCCCCTGAAATTATTACTGTTTCTTTATCAGACCAGTTAGGTATTCTTTTGATATACAGCTGATCACGCGAGCTTAACTTATACTGACCGGCTTCCGATAAATCTACTTCAACCCGTTCAAACACCTTAGTCTTGCTTTCAGTAACCTTTGAGCGGGTAATCTCAGCCCCCATGGTATAAGCACTTTCCTGATAACCACCAGCAGCCTGAATTAATTGATCAACACTCATCATTTCAGTGAGCGGATAATCTCCGGGAAATCTTACAAGACCGCTGACAGAGACAACCATTAAAGGCTGATCCTGGCTAGTCTGTAGTCTTAGTTGATCTAATATCGGGGCAATCATTTCTTGGCGAGAGCCGGTAAGACTAAAAACATACAGGCTGTCTTTTGTCGACAGCTCGTAATTTAGGTGTGCCGGTATTTTTAAGTTTAATTGCTCTACACTAATACTGGCTCGATTCTGCTGATCCCTAACTAAAAGCGCATATTCAAGATCGGTATTAGGCTTCATGCCGGAGGCTGCATTAATTAAATCTTGAACAGACATTTTATTTAAACTAAGCGGGTACTCCGCAGGAAAGCGCACATTGCCAACCACCTGAACTATACTGGCAGGTTGCAAATAGTCACTTTGACTCTTGAACCGGGCAATTACCGGCGCAAGTGCCGGCCCTCTGTTTTTCTCTGCACCAAATATAATTAACTCATCCCGAGGAGCCAACTTGGGATCGAGTTCTGTACCCGGGTTGGCCAAGGCTTTAGCCAATGAAAAATGTATTGTCGACACCTTACGCTCTGGCATTTTCTCGCGTTTAATTAATGCGTAACGCAAATCGGGATTAGGCATTAACGCATCATAGCTCCCGACAATATCAGTAACACGCATTCCTTGTTTCCAAGAGAAGCCGCCTGGTCGATGCACATGCCCGCTCAGCAAAACCACTCCTTCCATTTTATCGAGCACAGAAGCGATTTGCAGAACATCACCATTCTTCAGGGGGAGAGATTTGTCATTTGCTATTGTCAGATCCACATCCACAATAGTGCGGCTTCCTTTGTCACTTATTCGCTCAATACGTGATGCGCTGGGAAACGCCGAGGGCAGGTAGCCTCCTGCCAGGCTTACCGCATCACTAACGATGGCTTTATTCTTAAGCTCATATACTGCCGGACGTTTCACTTCTCCGGATACCCCTACGGTATCTCCGATAGCAGGAATAAAAATCACATCACCCGGCAACAGTCGTTGATCTTTTGACGTGTCGCCTCTCAGGAGCAGGTCGTATAGATCAAGCGTACCGATCAGGTTGCCCTTGCGCTTCAGCTGCACGTTCCTCAATGAACCGACCTTAGTGATACCACCACTCACAAACAAAGCGTTGGTCATAGTGCTAAGTGCACTAACAGTGTATGAGCCTGGGCGATAGGCCTCACCCAATACAAAGATTCGAATTGATCGCAGCGCTCCCATAGTAATACTGGCTTTTACACCAATCATTTGACGGGATACGATATCCGTTAAATAGGCCTTCAGCTCCTGATAGGTTTGCCCTGCTACAGAAATAGGCCCAACTTGTGGGAATTGGATTATGCCTTCCCGATTCACAGCAAGCTCATGGGTCGCGTTTTCCTTCCCGTACAACTGGACCATAACAATATCCCCCGGACCAATTACGTAATCCACTGGCACGGGGATATCGGTAGCTGGGGCAAATGTTGAGGGTGACCCGGCAAACAAATCATAACCAAACTGTTTCAGCTTTTGTTTGGTTGCCTGTTCCTTTTGATCTTCTTTAAGGTCTGCACCATCAGTTGCCTCAGTAGCACTTTTTTCTATAGCTTCATCATCAATTACCTTACTTTCCGCATCACGGGGCTTGATTACTTCCGGAGATTCCACAACACTTTGACTGGGAAGTGAACCACTCGGCAACTCCACCCCATACTGCTCAGCCAGTCTTTTCTGCTCATCAGGACTAAGATTCTTGAACGCCTCAATCTGCGCCGGAGTCGGCGTGAAGGCATGACCCCACACAGGAATAAACAACAGAACACTGATCAGTATTCGCATGATCCCCATCATGACATTACTTCCTATTTAACTCGGTCTTTTCTATGGATTGGACTGATTGATTACTTCTAATTGTTATATTCAATTTTCGATCTGAGTATTGTCGTAAAGTGATGATTTAACAAGTTTAATTGAGAACTTAATATGCCCGAGAAACAATTCGACTGAAAAACATACGGGTCTTTCAGGCCCACTCCTGAAAGAGCAGGCCACTAGCCAAAAAGCTTAAAGAATCAGCTCTTTCGCTTTCAGGTATTCGATAATCTTGGCCACATTCTCTTCAACAGAATTCGCAGCATTATCCAATACCAGCTCAGGATTCTCCGGCTCCTCATAGGGGGAATCAATCCCGGTAAAATTCTTGATCTCACCCTGGCGGGCTTTTTTATACAAGCCTTTAGGATCACGTTCTTCGCATACGTCCAGGGGCGCCTTCACGAACACCTCTACAAACTCGCCTTCATCCAGCAGGTCACGGGCCAGCTGACGTTCTGCTCGGAACGGTGAAATAAAGGCCGTCACCACAATCATCCCCGCATCCACGAACAGCTTGCTCATTTCGGCGATACGACGAATGTTTTCTACACGATCCGCATCGCTGAAGCCCAGATCCTTGTTCAGGCCATGGCGTACGTTGTCCCCATCCAGAATATAGGAGTGCTGATCCATGCTGAACAGCTCATGCTCCAATGCGTTTGCTATAGTTGATTTTCCGGAACCACTCAGGCCCGTCAGCCACAACAGAAAAGGACGTTGTTTTTTCTGTTTTGCACGCTCCAACTTGGTTATTTTGTGATCATGCCATGTCAGATTGTTGTCCGCAGGTGACTGCATTGACTACCTCTCCTTTAAAGTCTTTTCCACTAGGTTCATAGTTATAGCATCTAACCATATATCGTGTAGTAATTTCCCGAAAAAATTCAAAAATTAGCTGGAATTTCAATAATATGGAACAAAAAACACCCAAACCGGTTTCCGCCTCCGCGATCGACAATCACGTATACAAAGCGTTCCCGAATGATCTGAATGCACACCACACCGTATTCGGTGGTCTGGTCATGTCCATCTGTGATCGTATCGCGCTGGTTGTCTCTGAACGGCACAGTGGCAAAGTCTGCGTAACCGCCTCTGTAGACTCCATGCATTTCCGGGCACCGGCTAAAGATGGGGATACCCTGATCTTCAAGGCCGCCATCAACCGGGCCTGGAGCAGTTCAATGGAAATCGGCGTTAAAGTAATGGCAGAGAACAGCTTCCTGGGAGAAGAGCGCCATATCGTATCGGCTTACTTTACCTTTGTGGCGCTGGATGAAAACCATATTCCGACAGACGTACCGCAGGTTTTACCGGAGACTGCTCAAGAAAAGCAGCGTTTTGACCATGCGGAAATCCGGCGCAATGCCCGGCTACGAATGAGAAATGAGCTGAAGGCAGCCAAGGCCAAGCTAAACCCATAGCCGTTGTAACAGCCCCCGATAACCGCAAAGCATTGCCCCAAAACGAAAAATGCCAGCGCTGATGGCTGGCATTTTCAATTCCCCGAACAACTCAGTATCACTGCTCGGCAGCAACGGCCTCGCCTACAGCGCCGTTAATCTTGGCCTGATCCTGTTTACTCTCGGTTTCCAGCTGCGCGATCAGGGATTCGATCCCCTTGCGGCTCATTTCTTCGTTGCTGGCGGTTTTAAAGCTCTGCAGCATGGAAACGCCTTCCACAATCACGTCGTACACCATCCAGATGTCGCTTTTATCGTTGTGGAACAGTTTGTAATCAATCAGGTATTTCTTGCCTGACGATTTATTAACCACCTCACTTTTCACCAGGGCACGGTTGCCACGGTTATTGAATTTGCTGCCGGTGACCTCCAGCTCATAGGCCTGATCCGGGTCATACTGGGATGCCATGGCATAAGACACGCGGTTTTTAAAGGCTGACGTATAACGATTCTGCTGGTCTTCCGTAATACTGCGCCAGTGCTTGCCTAATATCTGCATGGCCATTTTGTCGAAGGATACATAAGGGCCCAGCACTTCTTCACCAATCTCCACCAGCAGTGTGCGGTCATTGGCTACCGCCTCTTTTTCATTCTGCAGGCGCAGGTTCATTTCATCGAACAGGCGCTCAATCAGCGTGTCCGGCTTTACCCCTGCGGTGGAGGCTGCCTGAACATTCAGGCTCAACACGCCCAGCAAAACCATTAACGCCGGTAATAGCCCGTATTGCTTAAGTTGCGTGTAGAAGTGACTCACTGAACTCTCCTTACTCATATTCCCCTTACTCATATTCCTTTCTCGTTCTCTCTTCAATTCAACCTGATCGCGATAGCATCGTGTTTAACGATTAAAATCTAACCGCCAACTCTATAACAGAGGCCGGCAGCTTTCCATACCTGATTCGGTACAGACTATTCCACAGCCAGCTTGTTCGCATTAGCCTGCAGAATGCCTTTGCCAATGCCCTTAACATCCGCCAGTTCTTCCACGGTGCCGAACGCGCCATACTTTTCGCGGTATTCAACAATCAGCTCGGCTTTTTTCTTGCCAACACCTTTCAGGCCATTGGCCAGTTCATCAGCCGATGCTGTATTGATATTCACTTTGGCCTGAACAGTTTCCTGCTGGGCCGTGGTTTCCGGGGCGGATTCCTCGGCCGCTACCGGTAATACGGTACCAAAGGCCAGGGCAATGATCATGAGAAAAATATTGTAAATTTTCATAGGAATAATTCCTTTTAGTCTATTAGTGTCTTCCGTAAACACGAGCTATCGTCGATCAAATGAAAGACAGCTCACACACAAGGCTTCGCCCTTTTTCTCATGCATTCATACTATTATCCGGGAACTGAACGCCGGCTGAACCCCTCATTCAGGCGATCGACAACCTTTATTCTCTCAGCGAAAAGCCATTAGCCGCGCAGGCTGGCCAGAATCTTCTCCAGAGCCTGGTCCGGATTCAGTGCCTGGGTAATCGGCCGCCCGATCACCATATAGTCCACGCCATCCGCCTGGGCCTGCGCCGGGGTCACCACCCGACGTTGGTCTCCGGCCTCTGCATCCGCCGGGCGAATTCCCGGGGTAACCAGCTTGAACGTCTGACCCAGGGCCGATTTCAGGGCGCTCGCCTCCCGGGCAGAGCACACCACCCCATCCAGCCCGGCATCCAGTGTCAGGGTGGCTAATCTGAGCACATGCTCCATGGGGTCGCAGTCAATTCCAATGGCCCGCAGATCAGTTTCATCCATAGAGGTGAGCACCGTTACCGCGATCAGCAAACTGCCGGAGCCGGTCTGGTCCACCGCGTCGCGGGCCGCTTCCAGCATTCTTGGCCCACCGGAGGCATGAACGTTCAGCATCCACACACCCATATCAGCCGCTACGGAGCAAGCCTTGGCCACCGTATTGGGGATATCGTGATATTTCAGATCCAGGAACAACTCAAATCCCCGGTCGTGCAGGGCTTTGACAATGGCGGGGCCTTCCCGGGTGAAGAGCTCCTTGCCCACTTTCACCCGGCATTGCGCCGGATCCAGCCGATCAGCCATGTCCAGTGCGGCATCCCCATGGGGAAAATCCAGTGCGACTATTACGGGGGATATAGGGGGTACGGGGGATACCGGGGGATTAACTTCGCTCATAAAGGAACCTGTGTAAGAAACCAGTGTGTTTGCTATTCGCCTTCCAGACCATGGATAGGTTTCACCGTACCCCATTCCTTGCAACTGGGGCAGTGCCAGTGCAGGCGCTTGCCGTCAAAACCGCACTGGGTGCAGCGGTAGCGGGGCTTGTTCTGAATCAACTGATGGGTGAATGCCTGAAGAATGGAAAGGTTATCACGGGCGGCACCGTCTGTGTGAGGAATGTGGTATTCAATCAGCCGGTTAAGGCCCTTCACTGAGGGCCGCTTTTTCAGATATTCAGACAGCACAAAGGCACCGGCTTTATCATCCTCAATAGCAGACACCTTTTCCGCCAGCTTGATCACAATGGATATGGCCGGGTGCTCTTCCAGCACTTCAAACAGATACCGGGTAAATTCCCGGGGCTGCTCCAGACCATCATAACTCTGCTCCAGCAGGTCCAGAATTTCCGGTATAAAGGCCGCGTCCTGATGGCGCACCCGGCGCAGCACCTTGATAGCTTCCTTGTAGTTTTTCTGGGAAATTTCCAGCCGTGCCTGAATCAGGCTGGCCCGCACACAGGCCTTGTCCGCCTGCAGTGCTTTTTTCAGATGGCGGCGGCAATCCACATTGTCATTCAGTTCCAGCGCCGCTTCCGCCAGCTCACAATAATAATGGGCCAGTCGGTGGCCATAGTCAGATTTACCCCGGCTCATCAGTTGCTGGGCAACGTCCACGGCATCCTGCCACTCTTTTTCCTGTTCGTAGATGGACAGCAGTTTTTCCAGACAGTCCACCACCTGCTGGCCACCCTCTTCCACCAGTTCCTTCAGCAAACGTTCCGAGCGATCAAATAAACCGGCCTTGAGATAGTCCTTGGAAAGCTCCAGGCGCACAGTCGCCTGCTGTTCTTTATTCAGACTGGGGCGAGCCAGCAGATCCTGGTGAATCCGGATGGCCCGGTCCACTTCGCCACGGCGCCGGAACAGGCTGCCCATCACCAGGTAGGTGTCCACCGTATCCGGACTGATCTGCAGGGTTTTCAGAAACACTTCCATGGCTTCGTCCTGCTTTTCATTGAGTAGCAGGTTCACACCACGAAAATAATCACGGGATAAAGGCGCCGCGTTGGTACGGGGTTGGCGTTTGCTTTCCATTTTGCCCAACAGCCAACCGATCACAATGGCAACAAACAACAGGGTACCAACCAGCAGATCCGCCATAGATCAGGGAGCATCCTTGAACGAGGTGGTGCGCAGGGACTCTATCTGCTTTTCATAGGAGCGCACTTTACGGCGGGCCGCCTGCAGTTCCAGAACCTGGATCAGGATATAGGCCACACACAGAATAACACCCACCAGCAAACCGCCCAGAAAGGAGTACCCGGACAATTCACCTACAGTAAAATTCATCGGATTAGCACTGATAAGGGTTTGCACAGGAATTTCCAGATCGTTGCGCACCACAAACATGCCCACAACGCCCCCTACCACAACAACAGTAAAAACAATCAGTAAAAGCTTAATAATGCCCATGATTTCTAATATTTATCAGCGAATGAGTGGGGCTATTGTAGGGCGGATAGCCCGGCAGAATCAAAACAAAATCAGGCACAGGCGGCTGCCTGTGCCCTGGAATCGATAAGGAAGTGGCGGGAGCTAACCCACTCTTTGCTGACTTGGCTGATCCAGTTCTTCGTTAACGCGGTCCCGCAATTCTTTGCCGGGTTTAAAATGGGGAACATACTTTCCGGTCAGATCAACAGACTCACCGGTTTTAGGATTTCTGCCGATTCGCGGCGAGCGATAATGCAGGGAAAAACTGCCAAAGCCACGGATCTCGATTCGCCCGCCTGTAGCCAGGGTTTGCGACATTTCTTCGATCATGGTTTTGATAGCCAGCTCAACATCTTTCTGCGATAACTGGGACTGTTTCTGCGCGACGCGCTCAATTAATTCTGACTTAGTCAAAGCCTGGCTCCTTATCGATATTTTTATGTAAACACAAATCAGCGTTAACTGTTTGAGAATACTGTATTTATTAAGATAACCCACCTTTAAAATATAGCAAATTATCTCTGCAAAACTGCTCACCTGATAGACAAATTCGCTCTGTGACTACCAAGTCATATGCGTAACAGGCCAATTTCCCCCAAATCCCGCCAAAAAATCGACCTTTAAACGCGAAACCCGTCAGGATTTTGCTTTAATTAATAAGATTAAGCCGGATAGACGATATGCTGATAGTACCTGTAGAAAAAGGCCTGGACTGGTCCCGGGCCCCTGTTGTTACCGCCGCCCTGGTGATTATTAACTGCCTGATCTTTGGTCTGTGGCAGATTCACGATCAGGAAAAACTGGCGGATGCCATGGCTTACTACGAGCAAAGCTCCCTGCCCGCCATAGAATATCCGGTGTACATCAGCCACCTGCATCAGGCGCAACAGAGTCCACTGGCCACCCGTCTGGAGGCTGCCTGGCAAGCCAATGAAAAAGCACCGGTTTATGCCCACCTGCTGACAGACCGTTCCTTTTCCGCCTTTCTGCAAAAAACCACGCTGGATTTCTGGGGTGAAGATGTCTTTCATCAATGGCAGAAAGACCGCCAGGTGATTGAAGAAAAAGTCCAGTCCATCAGTGCCATCCGGCTGGGACTGATTCCCGCCGATGGCAGAGGGCTGACCTATATCACCCATCTGTTTCTGCATGGAGATATCTGGCACCTGCTCAGTAACATGCTGTTTCTGGTCGTGGTGGGGATCGGCGTTGAAGCCGCCATCGGTTCTTTCTTCTTCGGTATCGGCTATCTTGTGTGCGGCATTCTGGCATCGCTCTTTTACGGCATTATCACCCCCACCCCTTATGTGCCTTTGGTGGGTGCTTCCGGTGCCATTTCTGCTTTGATGGGTATGTACGCCGTTATCTACGGATTGCGCAAAATCCGGTTCTTTTACTTTGTGATTTTTTACTTTGGATTTTTCACGGCGCCGGCTCTGGCCATTCTGCCCATCTGGATTTTGCTGGAAGTACTACAGGCAGTATTCAATACCGAATCCTACGTGGCCTACTGGGCCCATGCCGGTGGCCTGGTGGCAGGCGCCGGGTTACTGGCCGCTACCAAAAAATGGGCGCTGCAAGTGGAAGAGGAATATTACGAAGAGGTGGACGAGGATGAAACCTACCGCCAGGATCTGAACCGGTTAATGAACCAGATCAGCCAGTTCAGTTTCGAATCTGCCCAGAAAACCGTGACTGAACTCCTGCAGAAATACCCGGAAGACCTGCCCCTGCTGACCCAGCAATACCACCTGAGCAAACTGCAGCAGGATCCGGCCAAAACCCAGCGTTTGCTGGAGCGGGTGCTGGAAAAACTCAGTCACATGCCCCGGCGGGAAAAGTCCGTGGAAGTGTTAATGGTGGATTTCAATAACCTCTACCCCGATGCCACCCTGAACCAGGACATTCGCCTTAAGTTACTGATTTACCTGATCGGTGGCGACACCATGACCACCGCTGAGCAGGTATTGCGTTCACTGATCAACGACAAGGTATCTGATCCCCGTCTGCTAAAGGCTATCCGCACCTTTATGCGTTATTACGAACAGCGTAACGACAAGAAAAACCTGTATCGCTACCAGCAACTGGCCGAAGCGGTGGAAGCCGCGTCCTGACAAAAACTCATCAGACAAACGATCAATTTGGTCATTATGGGGCCCGGCGTTTTCCATTAGAGTCAGGGTGTCTACAGAGCCCAAACAACCACAAGGAGCCACCATGTTAGAGTGGAGCGAACCCCAGCAAATGCTGCGTAGTGCCATTCGCAGTTTTATCGAAGCCGAAATTGCCCCCAACCTGGATGCATTGGAACACGGCGATACACCGCCTTATGACGTGCTGCGTAAAATGATCAAAACCTTTGGCATTGATGTTATGGCAAAGCAGCAGTTTGAAAAACAGATTGCCCGTGACAAAGCCAAACTGGCCGGCGAAGAACCGGAGCCCAAAAAAGACAAAGGTGACGACGCCACCCGCCAGATGATGAAGGGTGAAGAAGCCGCCATGAGCATGATCCCCATCATCGAATTGTGTCGTTACTGTCCGGGCATGGTGACCGCCATGGGCGTGAGCATGGGGCTGACCGGTGGCGCCATTATGTCCAAGGGCACCCTGGCCCAGAAACAGGAATGGGCCCTGCCCTTGCTGACCATGGAAAAGATCGGCTCCTGGGCCATCACCGAACCCAACTCCGGCTCCGATGCCTTCGGTGCCATGAAAGCCACCGCCAAACGTACTGACGACGGCGGCTATCTGTTGAACGGCAATAAAACCTTTATCACCAATGGTCCGTTTGCCGACACCATTATTTTTATCTGCAAACTGGATGAGCCCGGCGTTACCGCCAAAGACCGAAAAATCCTGAGCTTTATTCTGGACAGCGGCATGGACGGGCTCACCCAAAGCAAACCTTTCCGCAAAATGGGGATTCACTCATCCCCCACCGGCGAACTGTTTCTGGATGATGTGAAGGTTGGCCCCGAACGTTTGCTGGGGGAAACGGAAGACAGCTCCGCCCGTTCCGGCGCAAAAGATACCTTTTCAACAGAGCGCGCAGGCGTGGCCGCCATGGCACTGGGCATTGTGGAACGCTGCCTGGAACTCTCTGTTAAATATGCCAAAGAACGGGAACAGTTTGGTCAGGCCATTGGCCAGTTCCAGCTAATACAGCTCAAGCTGGCCAAAATGGAAGTGGCCCGTTTGAATCTGCAAAACCTGGTGTTCCGTCATATTGAAACGGTCGCCGCCGGTAAAAAACCGACGCTGGCAGAAGCCTCCGCCATGAAACTCTACGCCGCGCAAACGGCGGTGGAAGTGGCGCTGGAAGCGGTACAGATCCATGGCGGCAATGGCTACATGGCGGAGTATCAGGTGGAGCAATTATGTCGCGATGCAAAGATCCTGCAGATCTACGCAGGTACCGATGAGATTCAGGTATCTTCCATCGCCAGGGACCTGCTGTCGCGGGATTAATAGTCAGAAGGGATGTGTGATTGCACATCCCTTTATTTGTCGCAATTCAGCCTTATTCAGGATGATTCTTCCGGATCAGCATTCGCCACCGCATCGGAATTGGTTAAGTGGGGCGCAAGAAACTCCCAGGCATTTTCCATCAGTTGTTGCTGCGCCTGCGCATTGGGATGAATACGATCATCCTGCATCAGTTCATTTAATCCCCCCACCCCATCCAGAAAAAACGGCAGCAAGGGTACCTGCTCCGCTTGCGCTACATTCAGGTAGGCCTTTTCAAACAGGCGGTTAAATGCCTTGCCGTAATTGGGTGGCAGCTTCATACCAAACAATAATACCCGGGTGTTATTTTCCTTCGCCAGCGCCACCATTTTCTGCAGGTTCTTTTCCATCACTTTGGGGGACAGGCCCCGTAGACCATCGTTCCCCCCCAACTCGATCACCAGCCACTCCGGTTGATGCCGCTTTAGCACACCGGGCAAACGGGCCAGCCCCCCAGCGGTTACCTCGCCACTGATACTTTCATTCACCACTGTCACCGGCACCTGTTCCCGGGACAGTTTTTCCTCAAACAGTGCCACCCAGCCCTGATCCGCTTCCAGACCATAACCGGCACTGATACTGTCACCCAGCACCACCAGCGTACTGCTGTTTGCCCAGGCGCTGGACAGGGTGATCATCAACAGGCCAAAGCCCAGTGACAACCAGGCCCAGGGGCCATTGCCATTCGGTTTACGCTTGCCATCAGGATTCTTATCCACCGTCACCATTCACTCCTTTTTCACATGCTGGCGTTTATTGTATGCAATTCTGCTTCGGCAAATGCAACAATCTGTGACAACTGTTTTACACTCGCTGGTATCAATCAACGGCTTTGTTAACATACTGACAACCTTGGAAAAGACAAATTCAAAATCATGACGACATCTGAACAACCCGCCATCGTGGCACAAAACCTCAGCAAAACCGTATCCCTGGGCAGCAACAGCCTTACCATTCTTGATGGTATTGATCTCACCATTGCCCAGGGTGAGTCACTGGCCATTGTGGGCACTTCCGGTTCCGGAAAGTCCACCTTGCTGGGGTTGCTGGCAGGGCTGGACAGCCCCAGCAAGGGCAGTGTTCAGCTGGCCGGCAACGCTATCAGTACCATGACCGAAGACGAACGCGCCCAGGTGCGGGCGGAACATGTGGGTTTTGTGTTTCAGGCGTTCCAGTTACTGCCAAACCTCACAGCGCTGGAAAACGTGATGCTGCCTCTGGAAGTGCTGGGTCGCAAAGATGCCGAAGCCGGCGCCCTGGCCATGCTGAAATCCGTGGGCCTGGGGGAACGGGCCAAACATTATCCCCGGCAACTGTCCGGTGGTGAACAGCAGCGGGTAGCCCTGGCAAGGGCGTTCGTTACCAAACCCGATATCCTGTTCGCCGATGAACCCACCGGCAACCTGGATCGCCGCACCGGTGCCCACATCGAAAACCTGTTGTTTGAACTGAACCAACAAAACCAGACCACCCTGGTACTGGTTACCCACGACCAGCGGTTGGCGGCACGCTGCGGTCGCACCGTACACCTGGAAGCCGGTGCCATCGAGGATGCTGCATGATCACCAGTCACAAGCTGCACTTACTAGCCCTTCGCCTGCTGGGGCGCGAGTGGCGTTCCGGCGCTCTGCGGGTGATGTTCATGGCCCTGCTGATCGCCATTATCAGTCATACCAGTATCGGCTTTTTTACCGACCGCCTTAACAATGCCATGGTGGCCCGGGCCGCCCACCTGATGGGTGGTGACCTGGTGCTCAAATCCCCGCTGGCCATTGACCCACCCTTGTTGGCTGAGGCTGAAAAACTGGGCGTAGCGTCCGCCACCACCGTGGAATTTTCCACCGTCATTATTTTTGGCGACGAAATTCAGCTGAGCGCAGTGAAAGCGGTATCCGATGAGTACCCACTGACAGGCGAGTTGCGCACCGCCAAAGAAGCCTTTGGCGATGACCAGGCTACCCGCTCCCCGCCTCCGCCGGGAGAAATCTGGGTGGAACAGCGATTGCTGGCAGCACTGGGTGCCACCGTGGGTGATGCGCTTACTGTAGGCAGCACCAACCTGACCATTACCCGGCTGGTAACCCATGAGCCGGATCGCGGCGGTGCCTTTTATACTTTTGCCCCACGGGTACTGATGAACCTGGCGGATGTGGAAAAAGCCCAGGTGATACAACCCGGCAGCCGGGTGGATTACCGCTACCTGTTTCTGGGGCCGGAAACCGGCATTAACACCTACAAACGCTGGCTGGAACCACGCCTGCTGGCCAGCCAGAAAATTATCGGCATTCATGGCGAACGTCCCACCGTCAGCACTGCGCTGGTACGGGCGGAAAAATACATGAGCCTGGCAGGGCTGGTGGCCATTCTGCTGGCCGCCGTGGCCATTGCCATGAGTGCCCGCCATTATGCCGAAGGCCAGTTCGATTCCAGCGCCCTGCTGCGTTGCATGGGGCTGAAACAGAATCAGCTGATGGTGATTTACATCACCCAACTGGCGTGCCTGGCACTGGTGGCCGGGCTGGTTGGTGCCGCCATCGGATACCTGCTGCAGGAACTGATTACCTTTATTCTGCGGGATATTCTGCCCAGCCCCTTTCCGGCGGCCAGCCCCAAAGCTGCCGCCAGCGGCATGCTGTTAAGCTTCGCCGTGCTCTTTGGTTTCAGCCTGCCCACCCTGATTCGTTTGCGCCGGGTATCGCCGTTACGGGTGCTGCGCAAACATCTGGAACCCTTGCCGTTGACCGCAAAAATAATATACACCCTGACCACTCTGTTTATTGCCGCCCTGATTTTTGCCTACACCCGAGACCCGGTGATTACTATCGCCGCCATTCTCGGCGCTGCTGCCCTGGGCCTGTTCGGTTTCGGTCTGGTGTCGGGCTTGTTTATCCTGCTGGATAAAACCAGTCACACCCTGCCCTCTATGGCCCGGGCCGGGTTGCGCAATCTGATTCGGCGCCAGGCGGAATCCCGCTGGCAAACCCTGGCATTCGGCACCACGTTAATGGCCATGTCACTGGTGGTCATGATCCGTACCGACCTACTCACCACCTGGCAATCCCAGCTGCCGGACAATGCGCCCAATCATTTTGTCTTGAATGTACTCCCGGATGAAGCCGAACCTTTTACAACCTTTCTTGAAGAACGCCATATCGACAGCAACCGGCTCTATCCCATCAGCCGAGGCCGGCTGACCCATATCAACGACCAACCGGTGAAACAGGCGGTCACCAAGGAAGAGGAAAACAACGAGGCCCTGCGCAGGGAACTGAGCCTGACCGAATCAGACACGCTACCGCCGGACAACCAGGTGCTGGACGGCATCTGGTGGGGAAATCAGCAAACCGACTCGACCGATATGCAACCCATTGGCGAACGCCTGTCCCGGGTATCAGTAGAACAGCAGCTGGCCAAGCGCCTGAGCATTACCATGGACGACAAGCTGACATTTACGGTAGGCAGCCAGCCCTTCAGCGCCACCGTTGCCAGTATTCGTTCGGTAAAGTGGGATTCCTTCAACCCCAACTTTTATATGATGTTTGAACCGGGCACCTTTCAGGATTTGCCGGTTACCTACCTGACCAGCTTTTACCTGCCGTCGGAAAAGCGTGCCCAGCTGAAAGATCTGGTACAGCAGTTCCCCGCCATTACCCTGCTGGAAGTGGATATCATCCTTAATCAGGTGCGCAACATTCTTACCCAGGTCACTCTGGCGGTGGAGCTGGTATTGCTCTTTGTGCTGGCAGCAGGTTTTGCCGTCACCTTTGCGGCCTTGCAGGCCTCGCTCAATCAGCGCTTTCAGGAAGGGGCACTCATGCGCACCCTGGGCGCCAGCCGCAAGCAGATACGTTTTAATCAATGGGTGGAGTTTGTGTCGCTGGGAGTGGTATCAGGCTTGATGGCAGCAGCCGGTGCCGATACCATTCTCTGGGCCTGTTACACCCGCATGTTTAATCTGCCTTTCAGCTGGCACCCGGAACTCTGGTTCGGCCTGCCACTACTGGGGGGCATATTGGTGGGAACTCTGGGCTTTGTGAGCAGCCGTCGAGTGGTATCGCGAAGCCCCATGCTGGTGTTACGGGAAATCTGAAGCCTGTTAATCTATCCACACTACCCAAAGAAGTTGTCTATGTCGCTGATCCGCCTGCGGGATATTTGCCTGAGTTACGGTACACACCACCTGTTAGACCACGCCGATCTGGTGATCGAGCGGGGTGAGAAAATCTGTCTGGTGGGGCGTAACGGCACCGGAAAATCCACCCTTCTGAAAATCATTGCAGAGGATATTCACGCCGACAGCGGCACCATTGAAAAAAACTCCGGGGTACGCATCGCCCGCCTGGAGCAGGATGTGCCCGATACCGGCAACGGCAGCGTGTTTGATGTCGTCGCCCAAGGCCTGGGCAAAGCCGGTGAACTGTTGCAGCGCTACCAGCACCTGACAGAGCAGTTCACCGCCAACCACGACAACGCCCTGCTGGAATCCCTGGAATCCGTACAAAAAGAGCTGGAAGCCGCCGATGGCTGGGATCTGCAACAACGGGTGGAAACCACCCTGTCCAAACTCAGCCTGGATGGCAGCCTCAAGTTTCTTTCCCTGTCCGGTGGCCTCAAGCGGCGGGTGCTGCTGGCCAAGGCACTGGTTCAGGAGCCGGATCTGCTGTTACTGGATGAACCCACCAACCATCTGGATATTGATGCCATTCAATGGCTTGAGGATTTTCTCCGCCAGTACAACGGCGCCCTGCTCTTTATCAGTCACGACCGGGCCTTTATCAAGAACCTGGCCAACCGTATTGTCGATCTGGATCGCGGCAACCTGAGCAGCTGGGAAGGCAGCTACGACAACTACCTGCGCCGCAAGGAAGAAGCCCTGCACGCAGAAGAAAAAGAACGGGAACGCTTTGATAAAAAGCTCTCCCAGGAGGAAACCTGGATCCGGCAGGGTATCAAAGCCCGCCGCACCCGCAACGAAGGCCGGGTGCGGGCGCTCAAAGCCATGCGCAACGAATACGCCCAACGGCGCCAGACCCTGGGCAAAGCCAACCTCAGCAGTAACGATGCCGACAAGAGCGGCAAGCAGGTGATTGAAGCCGAGCACATCAGCTACAGCTACGATGGCACCCCGATTGTTAAAGACTTTTCCACCCTGATTCTGCGCGGCGACAAAATCGGCATTATCGGCCCTAACGGTGTGGGCAAGTCCACCCTGTTAAAACTGTTGCTGGGCAGACTGGAACCACAATCCGGTGCCATTCGCCTGGGCACCAATCTGGAAACCGCCTACTTCGATCAGCTGCGGGACCAGCTGGATGAAAACCGCTCGGTGCGCGACAACATTGGCGGCGGCTCTGACACCATTACCATCAATGGCCAGAACAAGCACGTGATCGGCTACCTGCAGGACTTTCTGTTCACCCCGGAACGGGCCAACACGCCCGTGAGTGCCCTGTCCGGCGGCGAAAAAAACCGCCTGTTGCTGGCCAAGATTTTTACCCGGCCATCCAACGTGCTGGTGCTGGACGAACCCACCAACGACCTGGATATCGAAACCCTGGAGCTGCTGGAGGAAATGGTCAGCAACTACAGCGGTACCCTGTTGCTGGTAAGCCACGACCGGGACTTTATCAACAACGTGGTGACCAGCACGCTGGTATTTGAAGGCAACGGCGTTATCCGGGAATACGTGGGCGGTTACGATGACTGGTTACGTCAGCGTCCCGTCCAGAACAAACCCGCAAAACAGCCGGCCAAAACACCGGAGAAGCAACTGGAGAAGCAAACCGCCAAACCAGCGGAAAAAACCGCAAACGCTGCCAAGCCCCGCAAGCTGAGCTACAAGGAAACCCGGGAACTGGAAGCCCTGCCGCAACAGATTGAAGCCCTGGAAGAAGAGCAGGAAACCCTGCATCAAAAACTGGCTGATCCCCGCCTGTATCAGGAAAGCCCACAAGAGGTTCAGGGGCTTCAGGACCGCCTGGCCGAAGTGGAAAAGTCACTGGAATCCGCCTTCGAGCGCTGGGAAACTCTGGAAGCCCTGATGTAATGCAGAAAACCGCTTAAATCGCTGTTTTGAAACTGGAAAATCAGTCACTTTTGACTAAACTGATTATAAAACAGCCATTTAGATCGCCTTTTAAGGATGAGTCGGCTTGAATAAGCGTTTTCTGTTCACCGGGGCTTTACTCACAGCAGCTGCCATCAGTTTTTTTGCCACCAATCCTTACCTGGGATCCGGCCTGTTCATAGCCGCTGCCATGGGTTACTGGCTGTTGCATGGCGAACTGAGTAAAGCGGAAGAAAGCCAACCGGGAAAAACATCGCCGGAACAAGAATGGCTGGATGCGTCCGCCAGCGCGCCGATCAAATCAGCACTGAATCTGGGCCTGAATCATCAGCAAAACATCATCATCGAAATCGAAAAAGTCAAGAAAGCCATTCACGACGCCATTGATCAGCTCACCCAGAGTTTTTCCGGCATGAATCAGAATGCCCAAGAAACCAATCGCCAGATCAATCAGGTCATACAAACCGTTACCGGCCAGAACCAGACAACTGACAACAACCAGGAAGCCACCACCGTGGAAAACTTCGCCAGAGACGTGAGCGAAGTATTGGGTGACTACGTGGGTATTCTGGTGGATGTAAGCGACAAGAGCGTTCAGGCGGTTCACCATATCGGTGACATGGTGGACGAACTGGAGCAGATGTTCTCACTGCTGAATGAAATCCGCACCATTGCCGAACAGACCAACCTGCTGGCCCTGAATGCCGCCATTGAAGCGGCCCGGGCCGGTGATGCCGGCCGCGGCTTTGCGGTGGTGGCAGACGAAGTCCGCAAGCTGTCCCAGAACACCAACAACCTCAGTGACCAGATTCGCCACCGGGCCGAGGGTGCCCAGTCCACCATGAACGAGGTTCGCAGCATAGTGGGCGAGATCGCCTCCATGGACCTGAACAACGCCATCAATGCCAAAGGCCAGGTGGATCAGAAGCTGGAAGACCTGGAAGCCATGAACCAGCAAATTGCCCACATCATGGATGCCCTGAACGACCTTAACCAGGAAAATCGCCAGGATGTGAACAATGCCGTACGGGCACTGCAGGTTGGCGACATTTCCGACCAGCTAATTCGCGAAATCACAGCTAAACTTACCCAGATGCAGGTGATTGAAACCCTGTTGCAGGATATCAGCAGGGATTGCCGGGTTGCCGCCGGCAGCGAAGCCAAACTGAATAACCTCCAGGCTCTGGTCAATCAAAAGAATAACGGCAGAACACATCAGGCATCCAGCGCAGAACAGAACAACATCGATCTGTTCTAGCGCCCATTGACAGGAGAAAACTCATGCCCGTTGAATGCAAACAAGATGGTAATACCCTCACCATCAGTATCGTGGGTCGCTTCGACTTTGAAATGGTGCAGGAATTCCGTAATGCCTACGCCGACAAGAGCGCCAGCAGTTACGTGATCGACATGCGCGGTACCGAGCACATGGACAGTTCGGCCCTGGGCATGCTGCTGAACATGCGAAAGAGCCTGGGCGAGAGTGCCGATATCGCCATCATCAACTGCCGGCCGCAAATCAAAAAGATTCTGACCATCTCCCGCTTCGATAAAAAATTCAAGATCGAGTAAGCGTTGCTAACCGGAATCAGAGCATTCGCGTCATGAAGATATTGGTTGTTGACGATACCGAAGCCAACCGCAAGCTGTTGTCCTGGATTCTTGAAGATGACGGCCATCAGGTTGTGGAAGCCAGCGATGGCCAGGAAGCGGTGGACCTGTTCAAAAAGGACACCCCGGACATGGTCCTCATGGATGTGATGATGCCGGTGATGGACGGGTATGAAGCCACCATCGCTATCAAGGAGTACCTGGGCGACAGGCATGTCCCTATTATTTTTCTTACCGCCCTGTCGGACGACGCCTCCCTGGCCAAATGTTTGTCCATCGGGGGCGATGACTTTCTCAGCAAGCCCATTAATGAGCAGGTGCTGCAAGCCAAGATCAAGGCTCATTCCCGGATCCGCGAACTCAACGAACAGATCAACGCCAAGAACGAGGAACTGAAGCGGCTCCACGCCCACACCATGCGGGAACACGAAATTGCCAAGGCCGTGTTCGAACGGGCCATGGCCGCCAGCCTTCAGGATTGTGCCAATGCGCGCCACTATGTTTCTGCAGCCACCACCTTTAACGGCGACCTGTTATTAACAGCGCCCTCTCCCTCCGGCGGACTTTATACCCTGCTGTGTGATTTCACCGGCCACGGCCTGCCGGCCGCTATCGGTGCCCTGCCCGTATCTCAGATCTTTTATGACCTGACCAACGAAGGCAAAGCCGTCAGTGATATTGCCAGTGAAATTAACAAGGCCCTGGAAAAATTTCTGCCGGACGATATGTTTGCAGTGGCCGCGATTGGTGAACTGAATTCCGAAGGCAACCGTTTAACCCTGTGGTGTGGCGGCCTGCCGGATATTCTGGTTACCGATGCCGGTGGCAAACTTAAATACAAGATCCAGTCCACCCATATGCCGCTGGGTGTACTGGATGAAAAGGAATTTGAACGGGATGTCAAAATCTACGAGATGGAAGCGGAAGACCGGGTCTATATCTATTCCGACGGCATACCGGAAGCCCTGAACCCCGCCGGCGAAATGTACGGCGAAGAGCGCCTGCTCAGCATGTTCAACGGCGACCGTAAAGATCCCTTTGTACGGCTGATTTACGACATCAAACAGTTTACCGGACCGGAACAGAACGACGACATCACCATTATCGAACTGATCTGCAAGCCGGTGAAAATGGAATCCAACCCCACAACCCTCGCCAGTGTTCCCCGCCAGCTGCCCTGGAAGATCCACCTGGATCTGAGTGCCGGTGATCTGCGTTGCTCCTCACCGGTATCCACACTGATCGATATGATGGGTGCCTCGCCACTGGTTACCGCCCACAAGGATTTTCTGCACACCATTTTTTCCGAGTTGTTTTCCAACGCACTGGAACACGGCGTACTGGGGCTGTCATCGGAACTGAAAAAATCGGAAGACGGCTATCTGGAATACTATCAGCAGCGGGAAGAAAAACTCAGCGAGCTGGAAGAAGGGTTTGTCAAAATCACGGTGGAATTCCGTACCCGGGAAACCCAGGCAGAAGTGCAGATTGAAGTGAAGGATTCCGGCGCCGGCTTTGATATTCAAAACCGCTACAAATCCACCGACGACGATGCCTTCGGACGCGGCGTTTCTCTGATCGACACCCTGTGCGAAAGCGTGGAATATTCCGAAAACGGCACCCGGGTATGTGCCGTTTACGTGATTGAGTAAGCACGCTTACCACCTCTTTCCTGATGGGTTACCCCGGGATTCCACCTGACTGCGCCAGCAATTCCTGGCGGTACACCGAAGGCGTTTTCCCCGTCCACTTTTTAAAAGCCCGATGAAAGGAGCTGGCTTCGGAAAATCCCATCAGCATGGCAATTTCATCTATCGTCAGCTCATGCTTTGACAGATAAAACACAGACGCATCCTTGCGGATACTGTCCTTGATTTCCTGATAACTGGTATTTTCATCCTTTAACCGGCGGCGCAGGGTTTGCGGGGTCATGTTCAGCTTGTCGCAAATCACGGAAAAATCCGGAAAGTTGTTGCCGAACTCCTTGCTGATAATGGAACGGATGCGGGCATTAAGACTGGCATTTTCAATATCCCCTTCCATCAGTTCCCGCAGCGAGGAACGCAAAAACTTGGACAAGGACAGGGAATTCTGCACCAGTGGCATTTTCAGATATCGCTGGTCCAGCACAATTTCCGTGTGGGACTGGTTATAAAACACCGGGCAGGCATATTGTGAGGCAAACTCGCCGTCATCTTCACAGGGAAAATCAAAACAGATCTTTTTGGGCACAATCTGCTGGCCAATCAGCCAGCTGAGAAAGCGGATGGTCAGAAACACCACCGCTTCCAGAATATTGCTCTGGAACTCCACTTCGCTGCGCACAAAGTAACGAATGGTGGCTTCATCTTCTTCGTGAAATAAACGGGAATAGATATTCAGATTAAACAGTTCATAGAATTTGCTGCCACGCAGAATGGCTTTTTCCAGGGTGGCGCAATTAATCACCGCATGGGCCATCATGGAAAAGGTACCGGGCTTGGACACCCTGCCTTCACCAAACCCCATAAACTCATCCTGGGTGCGGTGCATCACTTCCAGCATCAGCTCCGTGAACAGGCGCTTGTCGATGCGCCCGTCTTCCTGATTCACCAGTTCCAGCGAAAGCCCTGCGTTGCTCAGCAGCTCTTCCGTACTTACCCCGCCCCGCTTGGCACCTTCCAGCAAAAGAAGCACCAGCCTTATTGGTATAGTTCGACCACTCACTCTGTTACTACACCCTTATTCAATCCTGATATTTGGAATCTCATTTTCAGGGGTGCCCATTTGTTTGACCTGTGAAGCCGTGGCTCGACAGTTTACCCCCATTTCCTCTACTATCGAGGAATACCGCCGACTACTCTAATGCCACCGGGCCACAAGTTCCAGCGTTGCTGGGCGATTATGTCAGTCATTTTGGCATATTGGGTCATTGGCGGAAACAGGCGCGCGCACCAAAATGAGTACCCATCAGTCAGGGCTGCAGCTGTACGGAGCAACGATAAAAATGTCTATAGAAAACAGAGCTATATTTGAAGAAGAACACAACGTATTCCGGGATAACTTCCGTCGTTTCTGCGACGAGGAAGTCGCCCCTTATACCGAAGAATGGATTGAAAACGGCATCGTGGACCGGGCCGTCTGGGAAAAGGCCGGCGAGAACGGTTTTCTTGCCCCCTTTATCGATGAAGAGCACGGTGGCCTGGGTCTGAAAGACTTCCGTTACTCTCTCATCATGATCGAAGAGCTGGCCATGATCGGCGAAGCCGGTTTTGCCCTGAGCCTGCACAACGATGTCATTGCCCCCTACCTGGACAGTTACACAACACCTGAACAGAAAGCCCGCTGGCTGCCAAAAGTCTGCTCCGGTGAAGCCATTCTGGCCATTGCCATGACCGAGCCGGGCACCGGCTCTGACCTGCAGAACATCAAAACCAAACTGGAAGACAAAGGCGATCATTACATCCTGAATGGCTCCAAAACCTTTATCTCCAACGGCATTATTTCCGACCTGGTGATTGTTGCTGCCAAAACCGACGAAGGTGTCAGCCTGGCAGTGGTTGAACGGGGTATGGAGGGTTTCAGCCGCGGTCGCAACCTGAAAAAAATGGGTATGAAATCCCAGGACACTGCCGAGCTGTTCTTTGAAAACGTCATCGTTCCCAAGGAAAACCTGCTGGGTCAGCCCGGTCAGGGCTTTATCTACCTGATGCAGAAACTGGCGCAGGAACGCCTGGTATGCGCCGCCGGCGCCATGGCGGCCTGCCACTTCTGCTTTGAAGAAACCCTGGACTACGTGAAAGAACGTACCGCCTTTGGCCGCCCCATCGGCAAGTTCCAGAACTCACGCTTCAAGATGGCAGAAATGCATACTGAAATTACCATCGGCCAAAGCTTTGTCGACAACCTGGTGATGAAACTGACCGATAACAACCTGTCGGCAGAAGAAGCGTCCATGGCCAAATGGTGGTGTACCGATCTGCAAAACCGCGTGGCAGATCAGTGTGTACAACTTCACGGCGGCTACGGCTACATGATGGAATACCCCATCGCCCGGGCCTACGTGGATTCAAGAATAACCCCGATCTTTGCTGGTACCAATGAAATCATGAAAGAGATCATTGGCCGCGGGCTGGGGCTATAGAGGGAAGCTGCTCTTAAAGCAGCACAAGACAAAGGCGGTCCATTCGCGTTGTAGAGACGTGCTCTTCAGCAGGATGCACCGCCTTTTTTATGTCTGCACAAAAGAAGAACCCATAACCACAAGAGGTTGGTAACCATGTCAAACATTCGCTTCGATGATCGGGTGGTGATTGTCACCGGTGCCGGGAACGGCCTGGGAAAAAGCCACGCGCTGGAATTTGCCAAACGCGGCGCCAAAGTCGTTGTTAACGATCTGGGTGGCAGCGCCACCGGAGAAGGTGAAAGCAAAAGCGCAGCCGATGCTGTGGTTGATGAAATCCAGGCAGCCGGAGGCGAAGCCGTTGCCAACTACGACTCCGTTACCGACGGAGACAAGATCGTGGAATCCGCCCTGGATAATTTCGGCCGTATTGATGTGGTTATCAATAATGCCGGTATTCTGCGGGACAAAAGCTTTCACAAGATGACCGACGACGATTGGGATCTGGTGTATCAGGTGCACGTCAAAGGCGCTTACAAGGTGTCCCACGCTGCCTGGCCCCACCTGCGGGACAACCAGTACGGTCGCCTGATTTTTACCGCCTCGGCAGCGGGTATTTACGGCAACTTTGGGCAGGCCAACTATTCCATGGCCAAACTGGGGCTGCACGGCTTGTCGCAAACCCTGGCGCTGGAAGGCAAAAAATACAACATTCTGTCCAATGCCATTGCGCCTGTGGCCGGTTCACGTATGACAGAAACCATTCTGCCGCCGCAACTGGTGGAACAGCTGAAGCCGGAATACGTCACGCCGCTGGTCGTTAAACTGTGCGATGAGAATAATCAGGAAACCGGTGGCCTGTTCGAAGTAGGCGCCGGCTGGATCGGTCAGCTACGCTGGGAGCGGGCCAAAGGTGTTGGCTTTAATATTACCGATGGCCTGTCGGCGGAAGCCATTGCCGAAAGCTGGGAACAGATCTGCGATTTCACCAACGCGGATCACCCCCGCAATACCCAGGAAGCCATGACGTCTATGATGCAGAACCTGCAGAACAAATAGACTGCTACACGCTTTCCGGATCTGAACTGCAACAATGGCCGCTCCCTGCGGCCATTGTTTTATGGGTTAGACGAAACGACCGTTACTGTGACTTGGGCAATGAACCTGTGTCACCGGTATTTTTCTGCATCAGCTCATGAACCTTCTTCGCATCCCAGAGCTTTTTATACTCTTCGTTAAAACGCTTGAGGTATTTCTTGCCGGCCTCGTCACCTGAAAAACCAAAATAAATGGGTGATCCCATCACACTCTTTTTAATGGCAAAGCTGTCATCCAGCTTTTCTGCCTTGATAATGGGATCCAGATCTTCCTCGTAATCCAGCACCGCATCCACTCTGCCGGCTTTAAGCATTTTAACCATGTTTTCCAGGGACGCCTTTTCCGCATAATTCATTTTGACATCGGTAATGGTGTTAAAACCGTAATCAATCTTGGCCACCACACTTTTACCCGCCAGTGATTCCGCCCCCTTCCATGACTTGTTCAGTTCCGGCGACACCAGGGCATCCACCAGATCCTGCTCAACCACATACTTCGACACCTGGCCTTCCGGCACTTCCTCCTTATAAATGCCCAGAACAACATGGGCCTGATTGTTCAAGGCCATCTGAACGGAACGGGCGTAGGGCACTATCTTGATATCCAGCTTGTATTCCGGTTCTGGAAACACCGCCCGTAACAGATCAAAGTAATAACCGGTTCCATCCTGATTGGTATAGCTGGACCATTCATCCGTGGCCACAGTAATGGTTTCTGCCGCGGTTGCGGGCACAGAAAAACAAAAGAAAAGTGATAAAAGTGCAGGAAGGAAAGGTTTCATGGGATTAGCCCTGTTTATGTAGGTGTTGATGTGTAGCGTCAACCATAAACATAGACAGGGCTGCTTGTATCATCAAGGCAGTCAGGGTTTGCGGTATTTCGCCAGTTGCCGGCTCAGGGCCACCAGCTGATTGTTGCTGTCCCAGATTTCGCCGTCTTCTTCCATCAGGCCGTTGGTCAGGTAGCGGGTGGTAAAGCGCCCCAGCAAGGCACCGGGTGCAGGTCTGGCCCTTACCTGCACAGTCAGTTCCAGTGTCGGCACCCAGCCGGCAGAACCGTATACGGCAAATACCGTCGGGGGCACACAATCGCTGAAAAAGGGCAAGGCCAGTACACTGGCATCCGAACCATCGGCAAAGCCGAAGCTGAGTACATGTTCAGGCTTGCTGGTTAACTCACCCTCTATCCAGGCCCCTTCATCGGGGGCGAACAGCATCGTCACCCGGTCATGAATGGCCAGGGTTTTGGGTAATTGCAGGCATTGCGCCGGATCGGGCCAGGGCGGCGGCTCGGAGCCGATCCAGGTTTCTCCCCGGGTGCGGGAAAGATCGCCGTAGGTGGCGGTAAAACGGGCCCTTTCCTCGCCACCCTGAATCAGGCGGGCACAACCGGTAGACACCGAACGCCCCTCACGGAGCAGCTCAAAATCAATCTCACACTCGCCCACTTCACCGCGGTCCAGAAAGTGGCCGGTAATGGTCAGGGGATCGGGATGGGGCAAAGCCTCCTGCAACACCTGGGCAGCGATTCCCATCAGATAGCCCCCATTGGGAATGGCACCGATATTCCAGCGTGGCGTTACCTCTCCTTTCCACAATGTTTCACTGATTTTGGTGACTTTGGTGTCGTCGCTGTATTCCCCCATGGATCCCCCGTTTTAGCGGTTAGACAAATTTTGCCAGCGCCCCCAGCGGATGGTGGGCAAAGGCAACACTGAGCATGTACACAAAGCACAACAGGGCAAAGATAAAGGCCGCAATGCGGATCGCTTTGGTTTTGCCCCGCTTGATGGCAATGGTGCCGGCCACAATATAGAGCACCAGGGCCAGTACCTTGGCGGTCAGCCAGCCGTGCACAAAGGGATACTGCTGAATCTGCACCATGAGCACAATGGCACAAGCTAACAAAAGGGTGTCAATCACGTGGGGGACTATCTTCACCCAGCGTTGCGCTAGCAGGGGTGAATCCACTAACATCCACACTCCGCGAACAAAGAAAAAGATGCCGCTGAGCAGCGCAAAAGTCATGTGGGCGTGCTTGAAGGCCATATACATAATAAAAATCCCCGATAATTTCAGCCAAATGAGTAACTTATGGTGCAGTACAATAAATTGATAAACGCCAACGGGCAACCACAGTTTGGCGTGTTCGAACATCCGATCAGGGAAATCAACTACCGCGACTACGATTACCACAGTGTCATGGATCGCAAGGCGGGCGCGCTGGCCCGGTACTTTCACTTCAATCAGTTCCAGTTTATCGGCGTCACCAGTGAGGATTTTGTATTTGGCTGTGCACTGGTGGATATCAAATACCTGAGTAATGCCTTTGTATACCTGTACAACCGCAAAACCCACACCATCGACGAATACAGCTTTCTGCAGCCGCTGGCACTGAACGCTGCCCTGTCCACCCACCCGGACAACGGCACCAGCCGCTTCAAAAAGGGCAAGGCGGACTTTACCATCAGCGCCAGCGAAGATCCCCGCCAACGCACGCTGACCGCCCGTATCGGCAAAGAGATTGATGTGGATATTACCCTCACCGAGCCGGACAACTACGAACCCCTGGCGGTATGCAGCCAGAACGGCTACAGCGGCTGGACCTACACCCAGAAAGCCCCGGCGTTACGGGTGTCCGGCAACCTGCGCTGGAAAGATCAGGAGTATTCACTGGATGCAGACCAGGCCCTGGGCAGCTACGACTGGAGCTGTGGTTATATGCGCCGGGAAACCGCCTGGAACTGGGCCAGCATGTCCGGTCATCTGGAAGATGGCCGCCGTATCGGGTTTAACTTTGCCTCCGGCGTGAACGAAACCGGTATTACGGAAAACGGATTCTGGCTGAACGACAAGCTCTACAAACTGGGACAGGTCAGATTTATCTATGACCGGAAAGATCGTTACGGTCAGTGGAAACTGGAATCCTGCGATGGCCGGGTAAACCTGTACTTTGAAGCTGAAGGCGAGCGCTCGGAAAAACTCAACGTGGTATTGCTGGCGTCCAATTTCACCCAGCTGTTCGGCAAGTTTTTCGGTACGATCAAAACCGGAGACGGCGAAAGCGGTGAAGGCGAAACCCTGACCCTGAACGGCCAGACCGGTTTCGCTGAAGACCATTATGCCAAATGGTAATTAACCCGCGGACTTTTTAGAAAGATATCAGCCCCTTGAACCCTGAGCTTTTTGCCGGCTTAGACTGCTTTGTTATGAAGCCGGCATAATCCCGCCTTTGCCTGGAAGCCCATCGGCTCCCTGTCTAAACTGATTACACCTCATCCAATTTCGGACACCGAAACAAGCAGTAGAATGATCGGTTCACGTCGCAATTCAGGGTACTTTTACGGGTGCTATCGGCACTGTATGCAGTACCCCGGGCCTTTTGCCCTTGGCTGGCTTCTGGCGTTGCTGTTATACGCAGCACCCGGTAACGCCCGTACGCCTGCCGTTGAGCCCCTCAGCGACAGCAGCCCGTCCGTCAGGCTCACCGAAACCCTGCGGTTATACGAAGCTCCGGTGAATCTGGATCCTTTACCGGATCACCAGATCCAGCGCATTCTCCGCGAGGCGACCCGCCGGGATGTGTATAACATCGCCCGATCGGATACGGATTACTGGTTTTACGGCAGTTTTCGGACTGCAGAGAATCTGAGTACCAACGAGGCTGTGATTGTACTGGATCACCCCTACCCCCTTTACGACAAACTGGAACTGATCATCAATCCCCTGTCCGAGCAGCGTCAGGTATTCAGCAACAGCAACGCCTACTCCTTTGAAGACCGCCCCATCAAAACCCGGCTGATGGCGTTTGAAGTCAGCGTAGCACCCGGCACCGAGTATGAATTTCTGCTCAAGGTGCACAGCCTGGCCAAACAACCCCTGTCACTGAGTGTACAAACCGCCAAACACTTTCTGGCAGAGGCCACCTATATCGAATTTTTATGGGGCCTCTACTTTGGCATGTTCTTTATTGCGGCCCTGTATAACTTTCTGATCTTTGCCGCTACCCAGGAACGGGTTTATATCTACTATGTGTTTTTTATTCTCTCCACCGGCCTGGCCCAGGCGGGGCTGACCGGCCATGGGCTGGGTTATCTCTGGCCTTTTGCCCGGGAGTGGAATGAAGGCACTAATTTGTTCTTTATCGGTGGCGCCGGCATTTTCGGTATTCTCTTCACCCAGCATTTTCTTAAAACCAGCCAGTGTGCGCCGCAGGTCCACAAGCTGCTTAACATCACTTTTATTCCCTGCGGCGCCATTGTGCTGGCATCGCAACTGCTGCGCTACGATATTGCCACCACCATTACCGATTTTATCCTGGCCTGGCTGATGATACTGATGATCTCTGCCGGCGTAATCAGCTACAAGGCAGGGGAAAAAACCGCACGCTTTTTCCTGCTGGGCTGGGGCAGCCTGATCGGCTGTATGATGGTGTACATTTTTATGATGCGCGGTTTTATTCCCGCCAACACCTTTACCCTGTTTGCACCGCAAATCGGCAGCGTACTGGAAATCAGTATTATCACCATCGCGATCGGCGATCGCATTCGCCAGGATCGCCGTGATAAAAACGATGCCCTGGCCCTGCAAAAAGCCACCATCGGTAAATTAAAAGGCGCTGAAGAGGCCCTTACCCAGCAGGCACTCCACGATATCACCACCGGACTCGCCAACCAGAACATGCTGGCCATTGCCATTGAGCGGTCACTGGCCAATGTGGACTCCAATGAAATGTATCTGGTGCTGGTCAAGATCAAGGACCTGAGAGAGATCAACAACACCCTGGGGCGTTATGTGGGTGACGAGGTGGCAAAATTTGTAGCGGCTAATCTGAAGAATATCCTGGAAGGCATGCCGCAACAGTTTCAGTACCCTCTTAACGAGCAAGACGAAAAACTGGCGGTAACCCAGGGCGTTACCTATGCGTTTCTGATCAAAGCCCCCAATAACGACAGCGCCATTAATCTGGTCACCAATACCCTCAATCGCCTGCCCCGGTATTTCAACCTGGAAAGCATTACCCTGGAAATTGAAACCTTTGCCGGCATCTGCAGTGCCTCCCAGGCCAATAACAGTGACGAAATCTGGCAGCGCAATGCTTTTGTCGCCATAGAGCAGGCACTTAAATTCAGCCAGTCCTGCCAGTTGTATGACGAGGCCTTTAACCCCTACAGCGAACGCCGCCTGGCACTGATCAACGACCTGAAAAAAGCGGTGGAAGACGAAGAACTGCAGATTTACCTGCAGCCACAACTGGACGGCAAAGCCAGAACCATAGTAGGTGCCGAAGCCCTGCTCCGCTGGATTCATCCCCACCATGGGTTTGTGCCACCGGATGAGTTTATTCAGATTGCAGAAGATTCCGGTGTGATACGCCCGCTCACAAGACTGGTGGTAAAAAAATCCCTGGAAGCGTTAAAAGAACTGCACCAGCGCGGCTACATGATCAGCCTGTCCATTAACGTGTCGCCCCATAACCTGGAAGAAAAAGATCTGACACCCTACATTGTAGAATCCCTGAATGCCTACAATATCAATCCACGCTATCTGACCTTTGAACTGACTGAAACGGCCATGCTGATTAACCCGGAACTGGCCTCCAGCGTGCTGAACGAATGGAATGAAATGGGGCTGGCTACCGCGATTGACGATTTTGGCACCGGCTATTCCAGCCTGTCCCATTTAAAACGCCTGCCCATGAAAGAGCTGAAAATCGACCGCAGTTTTGTGAAAGATATGCTCACTAACGAAGATGATCACCATATTGTGCAGGCGACCTTAACTATCGGTCACAGCCTGGGCATGCGGGTGGTGGCCGAAGGTGTGGAAGATGAGCCTTTGCTGGAAAAGCTCACCGACATGGGCTGCGATCTGATTCAGGGTTACTACCTGACGGCACCCCTGCCCCTGGAAAACTTTATCGACTGGATGCGGGGTACCCAATACGCCGTTGGCCACCCCAAACTCAGGCCCATGGGTGGCCGCCAGAAGCACGCCAACCCAAAGCCCTGATACAGGGAAAAATTCTGGGGTAAAGGGGCTTCAAAGCCCCCAAACCACCAACAGTTGAACAGCATTATCTTTCTCATCGGTACCCAGTTTATTGTCCCAGTACTGGTATTCTATGCCCAGCTGCAACAGGCCCGGTTCACTGAACCAGGTTTTGCCTGCGTCCCAGCGAAACTGCGGTTGCGCCAGAATCCAGCTTTCCGCCTCGCCGAACGCCGTGTCACGGCTGCCGATATATTCGGCGTGACCTTCAATGGAGAATGACTGTCCGGCGGCTTCAAAGGGATACTTCCAGGCCACATCAAACATAAAGCTGTCGTCTTCCTCCGATTCACTGTCATCGATGTAACCACTCAACAGTGTGTTAAAAAAGGCAAATCCCGGCAGATTCCAGTTCACCTGAATACCGGGCAGGTATTTAAGGCTGTCCACTTCCGGTGCCGCGTTAACACCCAGCACCAGGCCTACATCACGTACAGCACCGCCGTACTCCGCGCCAAAAATTTTTGCGGAACTGAAAAACGGATACCACTCACCGTAAAATTCCTGGGAAGATTCCTTGGTAATGTGATCCACAAAGAAAAAGTTTTCGCCATATTTCCAGCCACTGGCATGTTGCAGGGTAATAATGGTATTGGATTTCTCGTCACCCGCCTCCGGGCCAAAGGCCTCAGTCAAATCACCCCGTTGCAGTTGCACTTCAGTAACGCTCCACTGGGCCGCCAGCACCTGGCCGGCATTCAGCATAAGCGCACTTCCTATCAAGGCATTGAATAGTTTCATCATCATTTCTCCGGCTTATTGATTGATCTGATACTGTTTTTCCAGTTCGCGAATCAAACCGGCCTTATCAATCAGAAACTGATTGAACTCTTCAACAATCGCCGGATGCTTGTGGGAAGAAAGGGTGTAGTTGCTGGTGGTATGGGGCAGCGTATCATCAAACACCAGAGCATCGGCCTTATCCATTTCGTTGGCCAGGTAGTAAGAAGCCACCGCCACATTAAAATAGGCACCGTCCACCCGCTCATGCATGGTCTGTTTCACCAGAGAATCCAGGGAACTGGCTTCCTTTGCCACCACAGCGCCGGACTTGATCATGGACAGATAATCCCAGGGTGTAAAACCCCGGACAATGCCGAGTTTTTTCAGCGCTCCGGTGCCCTTGCCGCGATTGGCCGGCAGCACCATGACACCATCGGTATAACCCACCACCGGATCACTGTAACGAACATCAACGCCTTTTTTGGCATCGCCTGCCCAGTCTTTGTTATCGGGGAATTTAAAATCCACTTTCCCTTCCACAAAATAATTGGTCAGCCGCACCACCGGAAAAGGTTTGAATTCAAATGTATAGCCTTTGCTTTCAGCAAACTTTGCCAGCACATCGCGGGCAAAACCTTTGTACGCACCATCGCGGTATGCATAGAGAGGATAGTAATCGATGTCCTCCACACCTACCGTAAAGGTTTGTGCTTTGGCGAGAGAGGAAAACAGCACTGCGGGCAACAGCAGGCAGAGAAAATACAGACGTGGGACTTTCATGGGGATGCTACCTTATTGTTTTAAATGCGAGGAGGTTTTAACTATAAGCAAATAACAAAAGGTTATTTGAGAGACAGCAGCGATCCCGTTCAAGAACCACACTTCCGATCACTTATTAATCTAAATGTAGATGACTGGAAGGTCTGTATTAGACAAATTATTTATTAAGAACGATCTGCAAATAAGTAACCGCAAAATATAACAGGGAATAACCCGCGGCATCCGGCAGGCAGGAACACACTGAACAGGCCCGGTTCAGGCCTTTTCAAGATAGTGATGTACCCGTTGTTTCAGAAAGGGAACCACTTCTTCTTCAAACCAGGGATTCTGTTTCAGCCACACACCGTTACGGGGGCTGGGATGGGGCATGGGCAAAAACCGTGGCGCAAAATCACGCCAGTGTCGGACATTTTCAGTGAGCGTGCGCTGTTGTTTGTCTGGTGGCAGGTAATGATCCTGAGCGTATTTTCCCACCAGCAGAATCAAATCCAGTTGTGGCATCAGCGACAGCAGTTGCTCATGCCAGGTGCGGGCGCACTCCGGCCGCGGTGGCAAATCACCGCTCTTGCCTCTGCCGGGGTAACAGAACCCCATGGGCACAATGGCAAAGTAATCGCTGTTGTAGAAAGTATCCCGGTCCACATCCAGCCACTTGCGCAGCCGGTCGCCGCTGGGATCATTCCAGGGAATGCCGGTGGCATGAACTTTAGTGCCCGGAGCCTGCCCAACTATCAGCACACGCGCCTTGTCACTCACCCGCAACACCGGGTTGGGACCAAGGGGAAGGTGCGCTTCACAAAGGGTACAGCGGGTAATTTCCTGATGCAGCGCTATCAGCGCCCGGGATGAGGTCATGAGGTTCTATCTGCCTGTGATACACAAAAAAACAGTACACAGGCAGATAGATGGTGATGCAAACTTATTTTTCAAGAATAGCGGTAACGCCCTGTCCACCTGCAGCGCAGATGGAAATCAGGCAGCGGCCGGAGCCTTTTTCGTTCAGCAGCTTGGCAGCGGTATGCAGGATGCGTCCGCCAGTGGCCGCAAACGGATGGCCTGCCGCCAGGGAGCTGCCCCGCACGTTCAGTTTGCTGCGATCAATACTGCCCAGCGCACCGTCACGGCCCAGCTTGTCCTTGCAGAAGGATTCGGTTTCCCAGGCTTTCAGTGTGTACAGTACCTGAGCAGCAAAGGCTTCGTGAATTTCATAAAAATCGAAATCCTGCAGTTTGATACCGGCACGATCCAGCATGCGTGGCACCGCATACGCCGGCGCAATCAGCAGGCCTTCTTTCTTGCCTACAAAATCCACAGCAGCGGTTTCACAGAATGTCATGTAAGCCAGTACGGGCAGGTTGTTTTCCTTGGCCCATTCTTCGCTGGCCAGCAGTACCGAAGAGGCACCATCAGTCAGCGGCGTGCTGTTGGCGGCAGTCAGGGTGCCATTTTCACGATCAAAACAGGGCTTGAGTGAGGACAGCTTTTCCAGAGAGGTGTCCGGACGCATGTTGTTATCGCGCTCCAGGCCCATGTAGGGAGAAACCATGTCGTCCATAAAGCCGTCGTCATAGGCTTTACCCATATTCACGTGGCTGTTGTAGGCCAGTTCGTCCTGATCTGCGCGGGGAATTTCCCACTCTTTCGCCGTAATCTCGCAGTGATCGCCCATGGCCAGACCGGTACGGGGCTCACCGTTGGCGGGAATCAAGGGCATCAGATGCTTGGGACGAAAACGGGACAGGATTTTCATGCGGTCCTGGTTGGTTTTGGCACGGTTCAGATCCAGCAGGATATTGCGCAGGCCTTCGCTCACACCAATGGGTGCGTCAGAGGTGGTATCCACACCACAGGCAATACCGGCATCAATCTGCCCCAGGGCAATTTTGTTGGCTACCAGAATGGCGGCTTCCAGACCGGTACCGCAGGCCTGCTGCACGTCGTAACAGGGAGTTTCCGGCGCAAGGCCCGTGCTTAATACGGATTCGCGAACCAGGTTAAAGTCGCGGGAGTGTTTCATTACAGCGCCACCAACCACTTCACCCAGGCGCTTACCCTGCAGCTGACAGCGCTCCACCAAACCATTGAGCGCGGCTGTGAGCATGTCCTGGTTACTGGCATGCGAATACGCGGAATTGGAACGCGCAAAAGGAATGCGGTTTCCGCCAACAATGGCGACTTTTCTGACTTTATCTACTTTCATGGATAAGCTCCCGATACAATCCAGGGGATGATTGATAAAAATTCGATCGGCAATAAGGCTGCCGGGATAGCAGCTGTGTAGTGTCCAAATCTCAGGCCGCTACACTATATGACTGAACGTCATTTGCATTGACCCTGACGTCTGAACCCTTATTAACCTGGGTCAATTCAAATTTCTGTGCTAGTCCTATAAGATACGTTCTCTTCATTGATAGCACACGCCGTTCAGGGCGTTGCAACTATAATACATTCTGCTGACAAAACACAGGATTTACACTATGGCTGATATTTACCAGTCCCTACTCGCTTCTCCCATGGGCCGCCAGGTTCTGAATGCAGTTAACCTGCCTGTTCCTGTTGAACTGGAGCGCCACTGTCAGACCCAGACTTCTTTTATTACCGGTAATGTACTGATCGGTGCTGCCGAAGGTGGCCGCATGGCCGATACCATCAGCAAAACCCTGTCCGGTAGTAATGCCAATGTACAGGTTGGCCAGGGAGCTGCCACCAAAGATGCATTGATGGAATCTGCCGACAAGGCGGATCTCAAACTCACCATTATCGATCCCAACGCAGATGCGGCCCGCTATAAAGGTCTGGTGTTTGATGCCACCGGTATTGAATCCAGCGATCAGTTGCGTGCGCTGTATGATTTCTTTCACCCGGTGATTAAAAAGATGCAGGACTCAGGTCGCATTGTTGTGATCGGTCTGCCACCGGAATCCTGCAAATCCAAACCGTCACAGCAAATTGCCCAGCGCGCACTGGAAGGTTTTACCCGCAGTGTCGCCAAAGAAGTCGGCAAGAAAGGCGCCACCTGTAACCTGGTGTATGTGGCCAAGCAGGCCGAAAAACAGGCGGAAGGCACCCTGCGCTTTCTGCTGTCGCCCAAGTCTGCGTTTGTCGACGCACAGGTGTATCGCGTCGGTAAAGGCAAATTTGCCGCCGAGGGTTTTAACTGGGCTCTGCCTCTGAAAGATAAAGTCGCCCTGGTGACCGGTGCTTCCCGCGGTATCGGCGAAGCCATTGCCGAAACCCTGGCCCGTGACGGTGCCCATGTGGTGTGCCTGGATATTCCCGCTGCCGAAAAAGATCTGGCCAATGTGGCATCGCATATCGGTGGCAGCTACATCGCGATTGATATTACCGACCAGGAAGCCCCGCAAAAAATTGCAGAACACCTGAAAGAAAACCACAAAGGCGTGGACGTTGTGGTTCACAACGCCGGTGTTACCCGGGATAAAACCCTGGGCGGCATGCCGGATCATTTCTGGGATATGGTGATCAATATCAACCTGTCCGCCGAAGAGCGCATTAACGATGCCCTGCTGGATGGCGACATACTGAACGAAGGCGGCCGCATTGTTTGCGTATCCTCCATGAGTGGTATTGCCGGCAACTTTGGTCAGAGTAACTACGCCACATCCAAAGCCGGTGTGGTAGGCATGGTGGATGCCATGGCGCCGGTGCTGAGCAAGAAAGACATTACCATTAACGCGGTGGCGCCCGGTTTTATCGAAACCGCCATGACAGCGGCCATGCCCATGGGTACGCGTGAAGTGGGCCGTCGCCTGAACTCTCTGAAACAGGGTGGTCAGCCGGTGGATGTGGCAGAAGCCATTGCCTTCTTTGCCAGCCCGTCTGCTGCCGGTGTCAGTGGTAACACCGTTCGCGTATGCGGTCAGAACCTGTTGGGTGCCTGATACGTCATAGCTGATTCTGCGAACACAAAAAAGCCGGGCAAATTTCGTTGCCCGGCTTTTTTATGTCTGTTTTTTTTTAAGTTGTCTGTTCTTTATATTTAGGCAGAGCACTCAGCTGGCCATCAACAAAACGCCCACCATAATGCCCGCCAGAAAGCTTAATCCGATATGCACATAATTCAGCGGCTGATGCTGAAACGTTTTTTCCGTGGCACTCTGCTGGGTACTTTCCCACTGCTGCACTATTTCCCGGGCACGCTGATAATCATCATTATTCACCCGCACTTTCACCAGACCCAGCGCCTGTATTTCCCCTACCGCGCCCTGTAAAAATTCGCCATCAACCCGGGCATAGATACTTGCCTGCTCCAGCAGGTTGGCAATCATATGGCCTTCCAGGGAATCACGGGCTTCGTAGACAATTTTCACGGTGATTATCCGCTCTGCCGGGCCTTGCGGTATTCAATGGGGGTGAGATCAGTCCAGCGTTTGAAAGCGCGGTAGAAGGTGCTGGGCTCGGAGAATCCTGTCAGGTAAACAATTTCATCAATGGATTCATCGGTTTTGGCCAGCAATCGCTTTGCCAGATTGCAGCGGTAGTCCGCCAGTAACTGATTAAAGTTGGTATCCACATCGGCAAGGCGGGTGCGCAATGCCCGGGGCTTGATATCCAGACGTTCCGCCACGGTTTCCAGATTGGCGTTTCCGGATTCCAGCAGTTCACCGATAATGCGGTTCACCTGCCCCACAAAATCCTGCTTTTCCAGCTTGGCCACGTATTCACTGGCCAGTTGTTCATGAAGTTTCAGCAGTTCCGGTTCCGCATGCAATGAAGGAATTTCCAGCACGCCGGGGCTGAAATAGATGCGGTTTTCAGCGCAGCCAAAACGCAGTTCGCAGCCGAATACCCGTTCGTATTCCGGCACGTTATCCGGGGTGGGGAAATCAAACTCAACCCGCTCGGGTTTAAAGCCACCTTCGGTAATGTAATCAAAAAATTTCAGCACCCCCATCACCACACACACAATCAAATGGCGAATGGATGACGTGATCCCGGGGTTGGAAAGATAAGCCGTGTCCCCTTCCACATGCAGGGTGGCATGCACGGCATCGCTGATGAGCCGCTGATAATCCAGTGCCCGTTTCAGCCCTTCCCCAAAATTCGGGCTGCTCAGAAACAGATACTCAATCACCTGGCCGCGGAATACCGGCAAATGTTCGCCCAGGTGTAATCCAATTTCCGGATCCTGTGACACCTCGCCGATAGAATCCCAGAAAAGCCGCTGGGCAGAATGCGGTGTGCGCAGGTCTTTCTGCTGTATTTGCTGATAGGACATACCAATGCGATTCAGCACATCGGCAGCATTGATTCCCATGTTTTCCATACCCTGGTAGGCCAGGCGTATGAGAAAACCCGCATCCTTCAATTCACTCATAGTTTATTTTGGTAACTTGTTGATGCCATTCCAGTTTTTGGCGGCTAGTGAGCCAATCATAGTCATGCCGCTGCAATAACTCAACTATCGGCCGCTTTCCGGGCGCTCTCATGGTCGTTCTATTGGCTGCAATGTCGCACTGGCGGCCGCCATCCGTCAATTGCAGCCCCCCATGAAATCGCTATACTGCGGCCATCCCAATCGCAAATCTCATCCAACTCGGAAGGTTGTATTTATGTCCACCACTATTGAGCTAGATAATGCCCCCTCCACCCTGAGCCTGTACCTGCGCGCTGCCACTGCCCGCAAGGCCGGCGGCAAGGCGGGTGATTCCTTACCCAAACTGTCCGTGGTGCTGAATGATGTGGTCGCCGATGCAAAAAGCCTGGCCCAGTACCGGGACGTGTGCGGTTTCCCCGTGAGCGGTTCCATGCCGGTCACCTATCCCCATATTCTGGCGTTTCCGCTGCATATGGAACTGCTGGTGTCGGAATCCTTCCCGTTCCCCCTGCTGGGACTGGTGCATGTGCGCAATGATATTACGCAGTATCGCGCTGTTGGCAATCAGGAACCGCTGGATCTGGAATGTGTGCTGGGAGACCCCCGCACTACTGCCAAAGGCAAGGAATTCGATATCACTACCTATGCCCATGTGGCCGGGCAACTGGTGTGGGAAAGCGTGAGTACCATGCTGTACCGCTGTAAAACCGATATCGAGGAAGAAAAGAAACAGCCTCAGCCGTTACCGCAAATGGGCCATCAGGTCAGCTGGCCGGTGCCGGAGAATATCGGCCGTCGTTACGCCAAGGTATCCGGCGACCGCAACCTGATTCATATCCACGCGCTAACAGCCAAGGCTTTCGGCTTCCCCAGGGCCATTGCCCACGGCATGTGGACCAAGGCCCACAGCCTGGCACAGCTGGATGCGCAGCTGCCCAAGGAATCTTTCAAGGTATCCGTGCAGTTCAAACTGCCGATCTTCCTGCCCAACAATGTGATCTTTGAATACGATCAGGAGGAAGGGGGTATCGACTTTATGGTGAAAGACAAGAACGGGGAAAAACCCCATTTGTCCGGCAAGATAGAGACGCTCTGACGAGCGTCTCAGGCTGGCAAATAGTCCGCTACCGAGGTGCCGGGCTATTTGCCACCAAACAGGGACTTTATTTTAGCGGTAAGGCCATGGCGGGCCTGGTGTTTGTTGAAAGCCTTGTCGTCAGCCACAAAATTCACCTGAATGGACTGACGACGCCCCTCGTAGGACGGATAGCCGTGCCAGCAGTTGGGGGTTACCTTGAACGCAAACAACATACCCGCTGTGGGCGGAATTTCATTCACGTAATCGTCCATATCCTCGCCGTTTTTCAGCACCCTCAGGCGCCCTTGCGACGAACTCCAGTCCTCGTTCAGGTAAATCAGCACGGTAATCAGCTTGGATTTTGAATCCGTATGAATGCGTCCGTCCTTGGCGCGGGAATAGCCGCGGGCGGTGACGGTCATGGGGCGACCTTTCAGGTCGATATCCAGTTTTTTCTCAATCAGGCTGCGAAAGGCTTCGCTGTCCAGTTCCTTTACCAGGGCATCCATATTGGGGCCGCAGGCCAGCTGATTCAGGGGAAAGCTGCCGCCCTTGTCGATTTCGGGAAAGTCCTTCAGTACATCCGCTACCTTATCGCCGCTGATGGACTGATCCACAATAAAATAGGGATAGGGATCCGACTCGACACTGGCAGACTCAATGGCCTGCAGATTCAGCATTTGGGACATATTCAACAACACCTTTCTGGTTAGTTCAGTTCCGGTTTACTTGGTTTTATTCACAGAGAAAATATAATCAGATCAACCGCTTTCCAATCGCCGCCAGTAAAAGAACCTGATCCATGGAAGAAGCCAGCCGTATTCTCACCCTGTTGGGCGCCATTTTCCTGCTGAGTCTGGTGGTGCGCCACCTGGCGCAGCGCCTGAAAATTCCCCGGGTGACTCTGCTCATTCTGACCGGTATCGCACTGGGCCCTCACGGTCTGAACGCCATTAATGGCACCGAACGGGACTGGTTCCCCATGATCGCGGATATTACCCTGCTGATCATCGGCTATTTACTGGGGGCAAGACTAACCAAAAATTATCTTTCCCGCTACGCCAAGGGCGTGTTTATCGCTGCTTTTATTATCACAGCCTTGACCTGTGTCGTGGTTGCCGGTGGATTGTTACTGCTGGGCTACGGCCTGGAAATAGCCCTGGTACTGGCTGCCGTGGCAGCAGCCACTGACCCCGCCGCCACCCTGGATGTGTTAAAGGAACGCCGTCACCGGGGCCATTTTGGCCTGGTACTGGAAGGTATCGTGGCCATGGACGACATTCTGGCCCTGTTCGCCTTCAGTTTTATGCTGGCCGCCCTGGGGCTGATCACCAGCAGCAGCGAGGGTTTCTACACTCCCCTGCTGCATATGCTGTGGGAAATCAGTGGTGCCGCCATTCTCGGGGTGGGTCTGGGAGGGCTCACCGCCTACCTGCTGGATAAAACCCCCAAGGGTCACCCGGTCATTGTGGAATCCCTGGGATTTATTTTTCTATGTGGCGGCGTGGCCATGTCCATGGAGGTGTCCTTTCTGCTGGCAGCCATGGTAATGGGCATTGTAGTGGTGAACCGGGCGGATAAAACCTATGAACATCTGCACGAGATCGAATTCATTGAGCAACCCTTTCTGGTACTGTTCTTTATAATGGCAGGGGCCACTCTGGATCTGAGCGATGCCATGAATCTGGGGTTTCTGGGCGCCGCCTTTGTCCTGTTAAGAGTTACCGGGCGGGTCATAGGTGGGTCGCTGGTGCCCCTGCGGTTTATTGACCGCCGGGAAAGGCCCTGGCTGGGACTATCCCTGCTGCCCCAGGCCGGTGTTGCCATGGGAATGGCACTGGTGGCATCCAACACCCATCCGGAAATCCGGGATACGGTACTGCCCATTGCCATTACCGCCACGGTGATATTCGAACTGGCGGGCCCCTTACTGACACACTATGCCCTTACCCGGGTGGAAAGCATCAGAAAACACTAGATTAGCCAACGAATGCCTTTAAACGAATCACCTGCGCCCGTTACCCTGCCGGATGGTTACCATCTGGAGAATTTTTTTACGCTGATCAACTATGTGGCCGCAAACTATGCTGATCTGCTGGATGATGCCGACCAGGAGTTTCTTCACCGGTTTCCACAGCTGAGCCGCACAGCACAAAGCCTTTATGTACGGCTGCTGATGCGCAAGGGCCCCCTGTTCCGGGCCGATAAACTCAACTACAACGACATACCCGATACCGAAGCCGCCCTCAGTGAACTGCAACAGGCAGAATTTGTAGCGCTGAACCCGGTCGCTGAACCGGCGCAGCTATTGAACCTGTTACTGAAAGCGGAACTGAGCCAACTGGCAAAAACCGCCGGCATCCGTCATGTTCAGCAACGCAAGGAAGCATTGATTGCAATGCTCACAGAACAGCTGACCGCCGATGCCATTTATCAGCGGGTATCTGACCAGCTGCTTTGGGTGCACAGACAACAGGAACGGGTGGTGCGGCGTTTCAAGCTGTTGTTTTTCGGCAATGCGCGGCAGGACTTTTCCGAATTTATCACCACTCAGCTGGGTATTATCCGCTATGAGGATTACCCCATTGACCACGCCCACCGTTTTTTCCGCAACAAGGAACGGCTGTTGTTGCTGGAAGCACTGACAGATATTCAGCAATGGCTGGAAGAACAGGAAACCCTGGAGATACCACCACTGATCGGTCAAATCCAGGCAGTGGCCGATATCAAACAGCAGGCCAGTGAAAAAGATGCCTATATCGAACAGAAAGCAGCGCGCATGATTACGCGCATGGCACGCCATCTGGAAAGGTTGTCGCCGGAACAGGCCATGGACGCTTACCAGCACAGTGTGTATCCACCCTCCAGGGAACGACAGGCACGATGGCTGGAAAAAAACCAGCAGGACCAGGCAGCGCTTGCGATGCTGGACCAGATTGAATCCACACCCCGCCACCCGGATGAAGCGGAAACCGTGCAGGCGCTGAGAAAGAAACTCCATAAAAAACTGCAACTGCCACCACCGGCGAGCGACAACAGGAACAGATTCAAAGAACGCATCATTCGCCTGACACGCAGCGAAGAATTAATAGAACTTCAGGCCGCACGTTATTTGTCGGAACGGGAAGGCCTCTGCCTGCCGCTGGAAAACCAGCTGTTTTGCGGCCTTTTTGGTCTGTTTTTCTGGGATATTATTTTCAGCCCGAAGTCCGATGCCTTTTTTAATCCCTATCAATACGGGCCCAAGGATTTATGGAGCGATGAGTTCTATCGCAATCGCCAGTCCGCCATTGACGAGCGCCTGCAACAACTGGAAGGCAACCACTGGCGCCAGACCCTGCTCACGCACTGCCGGCAAAAACAGGGCATTGCAAATTACCTTGTGGCCTGGCCATTGTTTGATGAACCCATGATCAACCGCCTGTGTGACCATATACCTGCAACGCACCTGCGCAGCGTGTTTGCAAAAATGCTGGAACACCCCGGCTACTACCGCAATGGTTTTCCCGACCTGATACTGCTCCATGACGATGGCTACCATTTATGGGAAGTGAAAGGCCCCACCGATTCGTTGCAGAACAATCAAAAGCGCTGGCTGACCTTTTTTGAACAACACGACATACCCGCGGGCGTAGTGCACGTGGAATGGCAAACACCGTGACGGATAACAGCGACACCCATAACAATCCGGTTCCGATATATCGTTTCTCAGTTAAAGAAGTGGCGGAGTTTTGCTGGCGCCGTGGGGATTACCGTTTTTCCGATCAGAACCTGAAACCTACTGCCCGCCAGGGTCAGGCAGTTCACCAGTTTCTGCAAAAGCGCCATGAGCAGCAGAGCAGCCGCTATCAGGCCGAAGTCTCCGTCAGTGGCGAATTTGTTCGCACCCATATCAATACGCCTGTTAGCCCCCAAAAGGGTCAACGCTATCAATTGAGCATTCGCGGCCGTATCGATTCCCTCTGGCAAACCGACAACAGCTTTCGACTGGAAGAAATCAAAACCACCTTTTACCACCCGGATGATTTACCGGAAGATCAGTTTCAGGTACATCTGGCCCAGGCGCGGTTGTATGCCGCCCTGTTGCTGAACAGTCAGGATGATATTCATGCCATAGACCCGGCCCCCCCCATCGAACTGCAGGTCACTTACTGGCAGCTGGCGGATGAAACCAGTTACAGCAAAAGCCATCAGGAAAGCAAAGCTTCCCTACTGAAGTTTCTGCAGGCCACCGTTGATACCTTCGGTCGCTGGCTGGATGCCGTGGATTGCCATCGCCGCCAACGGCAAGAATTGCTGGCGGAACTGGCGTTTCCTTTCGGGGAATACCGCGCCGGCCAGAAAGCCCTGGCAGGTGCCTGTTATCATCAGGCCAAAAACCGCGACACCTTGCTGATTCACGCCGCCACCGGCATCGGCAAATCCATCAGCACCCTGTTTGGCAGCCTGAAAGCCGTTGCCGAAAATCATGGTGACCAGATCTGGTATTTAACCGCCAAAACCTCTGGCCAGCAGGCCGCCTTGCAGGCAGTGGCCCGCATTCAGCAACAGGGATCGGCGCTAAAATGCCTGAAGCTTAGCAACCAGCAACGGGCCTGCTTTTGTGCCCCCACCGGCGCGGACGACGCAGCGGCTCCCGCCCCCTGTCAGTGGGAAACCGGTTTTTATGATCGCAAACCAGCGGCGCTGAAAGCGCTCTTTGCTGAAAACCTGATTGATCTGGATTGCCTGCAAACCATTGCCCGGGAACACCGGCTTTGTCCTTACCATCTGGCAGAAGAACTGTTGCCCTGGGTGGATGTGGTGATTGGTGATTTCAACTACGTGTTTGGTCTGACCGTACGCAACAGTGGCTACCTGGAACGCCATGGCCGGCGGATCAACCTGCTGGTGGACGAAGCCCATAATCTGCCGGGCCGTTGCCGCGACAATTACAGCGCATCACTCAATAATGACATCCTGCGCTCGGTAAAATCCCGGCTGCCAACCACTGACGCCAAAGGCAAACGCGCTCTGAACGCCCTGCTGAAAGCCATCAAACAAACCGGGCCGGATATCAGCGATTATCCCGAGCCCCTGTTTAACGCCATACAACAACTCAAGGATCAACTGGAAACGCCTGATCTGTCCCAGGGCGAATTATTTTCCATGGATGACACCCTGATGCTGAAAGCCGAACTCAACCAGTGGCTGCGACTGGGCCGCTACTGTGAACCCGGTCTGGGGGAGCATCAGGGGCAGCCGTTTTCCCTGAAAAAATCCAAAGACGGGCTGACTCTGGAATGCAATAACCCGGCAGTGGTGATCAGGGATCTCTGCCAGATCTTTCGCTCCCGGGTGTTTTTTTCCGGCAGCCTGTTGCCGGTAAGGCACTTTGCAGTGCAGCTATGTCCACCGGAAACCGCTACCACCGGTGACACGGATAGCACCCCGGCAAAACACCTGATTCTGGAATCTCCTTTTCCCCGCAACCGGCTGCGTATTTTGCTGGGTAACCTGGCCATGGGCTACCAGCACCGGGATGCCAGCCTTCCGGTGGCTCTGGATTACATTAAAGCGCTGTATCTGAAACACCCGGGCCTGTATCTGGTGTGCGCACCGTCCTACGACGTGCTGCAACGCTTGCAAGAACAGATCACAACAGGGCACTGGGACTTGCCCACACTGTTCCAATCTGCCGACAGGGAATCCGCACCCACTGCGAACCAGTCTCCGGCGGCCATGGATAACGGCATGGCATTCGTGGTGCTGGGGGGCAGCTTTGCTGAAGGGGTTGAATGGCCACCGGGGGTATTGAAAGGCGTCATCATTCTGGGTAACGGCATGCCTGGCCCAACCACACAACAAAAACGCCTGCAGCGTTATTATGACAATGCCTTCAGCACCGGAAACACCAGCCCACAGTTGCCGGAACCAGAGACAACGCCCGGCCTCGGCAATACCGGTTTTGACCATGCCTTTCTGTTCCCGGGCCTGAACCGTGTGATTCAAACCGCCGGACGCATTCAACGTACCGAGCAGGATGCCGGCCTGGTGTTGCTGCTGGACCAGCGCTTCCGGCAACGGCACTATCAGCAGATGCTGCCATCACACTGGCAATACGAAGCCGTCAATTCCCTGGAGGATCTGATCAGCACCAGCGATTCCTTCTGGGATACGCTGTAGTTTCACTATCCGCTATAATGCCCGCCATGACCAATGAGCACACCCACCGCATTCTGATTTTTGACTCCGGCATCGGCGGGCTTTCCATTAATGATGAAATCAAACACATGCTGCCACGGGTGGCGGTTACCTATGTGGCGGATAATCGCATCTATCCCTATGGCACCCTGTCGGAACAGGCATTGATTGAGCGCATCGCCCAGCTTTTTCCCCGTTTGATTGCGCGATTTCATCCCGAAGCCATTGTGATTGCCTGTAACTCCGCCAGTACCCTGGTGCTGGATCATCTGCGTCAGCTCACTGCCATTCCCGTGATCGGTGTGGTACCGGCCATCAAACCCGCCGCCCAGCAAAGCCGTTCGGGTGTGATCGGATTACTGGCCACACCCGGTACCGTCCGCAGGGCCTATACCGATCGTTTAATCCAGGAATTTGCCGGCCATTGCCGGGTTATCCGGGTGGGCAGCCATGAACTGGTGGACCAGGCGGAAAACAAGCTGCGGGGCAAACCGGTGGATACGGCAGCGGTGGCGGCAGTATTGGAACCTTTCACCCGTGAACCGGCGCTGGACAACCTGGTACTGGGTTGCACCCATTTTCCCTTCCTGAAGCCCGAAATCAGCCGGATTCTGGGGGATCAGGTGGCGCTTGTCGACAGCGGCCAGGCCATTGCCCGGCGTACCGAGTTTATTCTCAGATCCCTGCCGGCCAGTATGCAGGTGGAACACAGCCCCCGGGACTGCTTTATTTTCACCAAGGATCTGGACAGCGCACATTATCTGACTCCGCATCTGCAGGAGCGGGGCTTCGCCACTGTCGAGTTTATTGACCATTAGACTGAGCGTTTCATAAGTCCGGTGTGCCAGGGCCTGTTCACACTAATTGCGGACTGGTCCACAACTCTCAATAATTGCCCTGTTAACGGCAACTTACGGTCTTTGTTATACTGTCAGGCGAGACACAAAAACAGAACACAAAGATGTGGCATGAACTGCGTGCTTATGCCACCCTTAATTAAAAATCAAAAAAGATGGCGCAAGCCTATAACACTGGAATGAATTAAATGCTCGCTTTGGTGGTAGACGATTCCCGCATGGCCCGGTACGTGCTCAGCAAAATGCTGAAAGAACAGGGTATTGATGTGGATGCGGTGGAATCCGGCGAAGAAGCTCTGGGTTATCTGTGTGGCAAGGCGCCGGACATGATCTTTATGGATCACACCATGCCGGGCATGGATGGTTTCCAGGCGTTACGCGCTATCAAAAACGACCCGCGCACCTCCCCTATTCCCATCATGATGTACACCTCCAAAGAAGGCGAGGTGTATATGAATCAGGCCCGTCAACTGGGCGCTGTGGATGTACTCCCCAAGCAACTCAAACCCGATCAGTTAAAAGCTGTTCTGGAAAGGCAAAAGCTGCTGCCCCATCTGGCCGATGCTCAGGAAGCCGCCAACGATGACAGCGGTGAAGCAGAACCATTATCCGCCAGGATCATTACCGCCAGCGATCTGGGTGAAGATATTCACCAGGTGGCCAAGGCGGCGGAAAAATCCATCGAGAACAAAAACTTTACCAATCAGTTCCGGCGCATGCTGGACGAGCATAAATCCGCCCTGGCTGAACAGGGGCAGGAACGGGTAGCCGGACTGGTACAGCAATTCGATGAACGCCTTACCACTGTGTCGGAACGGCTCGATCACCTGCTGAATATTGCCTCGCAGCCCCGCGGACCCTGGCAGCGTTTCAGTGGCGGCACCAAAGTTCTGATTATTTGCGTGGTGGCCCTGAGTTTTATCTGGATGATTACCAGCAACCTGCAAAAATCCCAGGAGCTGAACAGCCTCACCCGGGAAGTCACCCAGCTGAAAGAAGCCATTCAGACAGAAGATGCCAAAGCCGAAGTCACCAAGAGTGAACTTGAGCAGGAAATGCAGGACATTATTTACGAACAGCAACTGCAGAACAACGAGTGGCTGGCAAACTTTGAATGGGCACTCAATCAGAACAACCGCTTTCGCTGGAATGAAAAGCCGTTTAATGATCAGCTGGCGGAACGCCTTGGTGTAATTGCCAACCGGTTACAGGCTGCCGGCTTTCAGGGCACGCTGGTGTTGACCAGTCACCTGGGGGATTTCTGTTTTACCAGCGACAGTGCCGGCGCACCGTTACTGCCCGAGCCCGATCAGCTGGTGGCAACCTGCTCCATTCGCAGCCTGCCGGAAGGCGAGGCAGAAACCCTGGGCATGGAACAAACCATGGCTTTCAATCATTTCCTGGCCGCTTTTGAACTGCAGTTCGGCGACAACATGCGGATTGAAATGAACACCCAGGGCAATTCCGAACCGGTGGTGGAATACCCGGAACAGGAATCCGATCTGCTGGCCTCTGAATGGAACCGGGCCGCTGCCGCCAACCAGCGGATTGCCATTGAACTGAGACCGGCGCAGCCATAACTCCCGCTGTATGGAGTATTGCTCGCGCCGGGTATCCGGTCAGGTTGAATCAATTCACCCCTTGCTGACAGGCACCGTGCGCAAGCACCTTCAGCACCCTTACCAACGCCCCGTCCAATCCTATAATCAGGCCGCCATGGATGATCTGGTGCAACACTGGGGCACCATGGGCAAACCGGCTATGGTGCTGGATTCCGGTTGCGGTACCGGCGCCAGCACGCGCAATCTGAGCCGTTATTTTCCCGATCATCTGGTGATTGGCATAGATCAGTCCCGGCACCGGCTGGCCAGGAGCGGGGTCACCCATCAATTTTTCAAAGAAACTAACTACTGCCTGATACGGGCCGATCTGGTGGATTGCTGGCGCCTTCTACGACAACTGCAGTTACCCGTCAGCCATCACTTTATTCTTTATCCGAATCCCTGGCCCAAGAAAAAGCACCTGCAACGCCGCTGGCATGGCCACCCGGTGTTTGCCGACCTGATCCGGCTCAGCCCCCGCCTGGAACTACGCAGTAACTGGAAAACCTATGTGGACGAGTTTGACCAGGCACTGGCGGTGGCCATGGATTTGGCTATAGATACGAGTGTGAGCAAACCGTTCAAATCAACGGGCACACAACCGTTGCAAACGAATCATGGGGATTTCCTCACTCCGTTTGAAAAAAAATATGCCCTCAGCGGCCAGACACTCTATCGACTGACCGTGGCCTGAAATGACCGAAAAATGACACTAACTCACCTACCGGAAACCGCTTCTGGCTTTCATAGTTAAGGTGTACCGAATCAAACAGGTAGGGAGCGAAGTATGGGTAGTTATCAAGCTGGATTATCAGACGCAAAGGCAAACGCAAAAGCAACCAACAAAAAAAGCCCGGTGAAAGTCAGACCCCGGCATATGGATTTTGGCTTTCCAAAAAAAGTGCCCAAGTACTGGTACAACGATAATCCCTATCTTACCCATTTTATGAATGCACTCTCGGCGGTGTTTCCCGAAGGCGAACGCTTTTTTATCGACAGCGTGCGCCATTATCAAAGCCATATAAAAGACCAAAGCCTGCTCAAGGATATTCGCGGTTTTATTGGCCAGGAAGCCCACCATAGCAAACATCACCAGCTCTTTAACGACCTGGTGGAAGCCAACGGCACCCCCATGTCCGCCGTGGACAAATTCGTGGGCCGTGGCCTGAGAGAAGCACGTAAAAACCTGCCGCCGGAAGCCCAGCTGGCCATTACCATTGCCCTGGAACACTTTACAGCCATCATGGCCCATCGGGCACTGGTGGATGACAGCCTCTACAGCGGCACCCTGCCGGAATTCGAAAACCTGATTCGCTGGCATGCCATTGAGGAAACAGAGCACAAAGCCGTGGCCTACGATGTGTATCAGGAAGTTTGCGGCGATGTAAAACTGCGCCGCCGGGTCATGCTGGAAACCAGCCTCACCTTTATTGGCCACCTGACCGCCTTTCAGATTTATTTTCTGATCAAGGATGGTTTTCCGGTGCGGCCCATCAAGTTTTTGCAGTACCTGAATTTTCTGTTCGGCACCAAAGGCTTTTTCCGCAAGATCATTCCCGATTACATTGATTTTTACAAAGCGGATTTTCACCCCTGGGATCACGATAATCAGGCGCTGGTAGAAAACTGGAAAACACGATACGCTGAGGTTTCTGCACACTTGATTGAAACCTGACAGCCAGCTGCCGGACACCATGCCTGATATAAGAACCAGCTCAACATCTACAACAAACTCTGCAATCACACGGCAATCAGAACAACTTCAACAAGCCAGGGAACGGCTTGCCAGCGCCGGCAAAGTGGCCTGCTTTTCCGGTGCAGGCCTGAGCGCAGAATCCGGCGTTGCCACCTTCAGGGATATTGAAACCCATGCCTTGTGGAAACAGGTTGATCCCATGGAAATGGCATCGCCGGAAGGCTTTGCCGCCAACCCGCAACGGGTGATTGACTGGTATAACTGGCGCCGCCAGCAACTGGCCGACGTACAGCCCAATCCCGGCCATAAAGCCCTGGCACAACAATCCCGGCTGGTTCAGATTACCCAGAACGTAGACGACCTGCTGGAACGGGCCGGCCTGCCTGAACAGAACGTGCATCATCTGCACGGCACCATTACCCGCGATCACTGCCAGCGCTGTTATCACAGCGAACCGGTGCCGCTCGCCTCGCCCCCGGCTTATCGACTCTGCCCCGCCTGCCAGATCGGTGAAATGCGGCCTTCGGTGGTGTGGTTTGGCGAGGCGTTACCGGATAATGCCTGGCGCGCGTCAGAATCCCTGTGCCAGCAAATTGATACCTTGCTGGTGGTGGGCACCAGCGCCACCGTGTACCCCGCCGCAGGGCTGATACAGATCGCCAAACGGGCAGGAGCCGATATTATCGTGATCAACACCCATGCCAGCGATGCCAGCCACCTGGCGGACCTGGAGCTGACCGGCAAAAGTGGCGATATACTGCCGGCCCTGCTGGACGGTATGACCCTTTCCAGCCATTAAAAAAAGCCCCCGGAATCGCGCCAACCAAAGCGGTTAAGGCACAATCTGTGACTGCAACTGCAATTTTTCCTTAACAGAAATTGGGTAGCGTTCATTAAGCCACTGAAACTGTGGCAATTTTTATCATTTTGGTACAAGCTTAAAGGTAACTGAAACAAGCGCCACAAGCGTTTGTGTAAGGCGGGCCAGAATCGCAGTTGGGTGACCCCCAGTATCCGGGCCCATTTGGCATCTTGGTTCAACATAAAGGGTATGAACGATGGTAGCCCATTCGAGAATACTTCGGCTTAACAAAGCCGGCGTACCGCTCACCTGGTTAAGCCGGGAAGAAGCGGTAACCCTCATGGTGAAAGGTCAGGTTGTCTGGTCCATGGGGGAAAAAACCATTCCTATCCGGGGCGGTTTCGATGCCACCGGTTTGCAGACTGTTATTGATATTCCCACCATCATTGCCACCGACGGCACGTCCTTCCACCAGTCCATTCAGCAGGTACCCACTGTCAGCAACCGTTTGCTGTTCCGGCGGGATCGCAATCTTTGCCTGTATTGCGGCGACACCTTTGCCAGCGAAGCACTGACCCGGGATCACGTGATTCCCCGTTCCCGCGATGGCAGTGAAAAATGGACCAATCTGGTCACCGCCTGCCGCCGCTGCAATCAGCGCAAAGGTAACCGTACGCCGGAAGAAGCCAACATGCCGTTACTGGCCGTGCCGTTCAAACCCAATAAAATGGAATACCTGGCACTGGCCAATCACAACATTCTTGCCGATCAGATGGAGTTCCTGAAAGCCGGATTCTCAAAAAATATGCGCATACAATAACAATTAACCGACACAGCGCCTGCTGCTGTCAGTTTCAGTCATTGCAATCATTGGTTGGATTTGAAATATTCCCTGAAAGCCTTCGTAAAGGGAATAATAATGACAAACCAATACCGACTCTTCGGCTTCGAACTCTCCCCCTATTCCGTTAAAGTCCGATCTTACCTTCGCTACAAAAACATTCCCCATGAATGGATTGTGCGTGGCATGGCACAAATGCCGGAATTCCAGAAATACGCCAAACTGCCGCTGGTGCCCATGGTGGTCACACCGGATGAATCCGTGATGCAGGATTCCACACCCATTATCGAAAACCTGGAACAACACTATCCGGAAAACCCCGTTATACCAGCGGATCCCACGCTGGCTTTTATCAGCTTTCTGCTGGAAGAATTTGCCGATGAATGGGGTAACAAGGCCATGTTTCATTATCGCTGGCGCCGGGACGTAGATCAGGAATCGGCAGCGGCACGACTGGCACGGGAACAACTGGGTGAACAGGCGGACGAAACCACTCTGGAAGGCGCCAGAAAAATGATCCGCGATCGCATGGTTAGCCGGGTATGGTTTGTGGGTTCATCCGATGAAACGGCACCGCTGATCGAATCAGAATACAAGGAACTGCTGACATTACTGGAAGCCCACCTGACGGAACGCCCCTACCTGATGGGTGCGCAGCCGAGCTTCGCGGATTTTGGCCTGTTCGGGCAGCTGTATGAATGCTACAGCGATCCCACCCCCGGCACCCTGATCAAAGAACAGTTCCCCTCAGTGACCGCGTGGATCGAACGCATGCAGGCCCCCAAAAGCCAAGGTGATTTCGAAAGCTGGACACAACTGTCCGACACCCTGTTTCCGATACTGCGGGAACAGGTAGCCGCACTGTTTCTGCCCTGGTCCGATGCCAACGCCAGAGCGCTGGAAAACGGTGACGAATCTTTTTCTGTATCGCTGAAAGGTAAACACTTTTCCCAACAGCCCCAGAAATATCACCGCAAGTCATTGCTGGCACTGCGGCAGCGGTATCAATCTGTAAAACAACATAACGAATTGAAACAGATTATGGAGGCTTCGGGCTGTTTGGCGTACCTGGACACCGTGCTATGATGGCTCTGCGCCTGCGCACCTGGAAATAAACACAACGCAGGGATTAATATCCTGACAGGTTACGCCATGGAACAGAATATTCAGTTTATTACCCGCCATCTGGCCAGCTATCTGCGTGGCCGCATCCGCACTGTCATGATCGATGGCCAGAGCTGGAAATATTATGAACAGGGTGATGGTGAGGTGATGTTATTCCTGCACGGTATCGGCACCAATATTTCCATGTGGCGCAGTTTTATGCAGGGCTTCTCCAGCTACCGTCGGGTAACGCCGAATATTCCCGGCATCTGCATGTTCCAGTATTTCGATCGCCAGCAGCACACCATCAATCAGCTGGCCCGCTGGCTGGACGGTTTTCTGGAAGCCATCGATGCCCGCCGGGTTCACCTGGTGGCACACTCCACATCCTGTTGCCTGGGAATTTTCTATGCCTCTACCCGGCCGGAAAAAATCAAAGATCTGACCTTAATCAGTCTGCCAGATATTGTCCGGCCCGGTAATCTGGACAATAACCCTGTGGTGCAGGAATTTTTCAAAGATATTGATATTAAAACGCTGGAAGACTGGAACCGCTATTTCAGAAAAGTATTTTATGCACCGCCCGCCATTCCCAAAGGCTATCAACGGCACAACTATCAAGTCCATATAGATAACAGGGAACGTTTTCTTCAAGTGGCGAACGAATGCATGCCAAGCCTGTCCGCCGTCATGACCCATATGCATCGGGTGCAGTGCCCGGTACTGGCCATTAACGGCGACCATGACTGCTATTCAACGCCGGAACTGGTGAACAGCCTTGACCACCATTTTCGGGATGTCCGTAATGTACTGCTGAAAAACACCGGGCATGTCAGCTTTGTAGAAAATCAGACACAGGTCTTTAATCTGGTGCAGGAATTTCTGGAACCCGAAAACACCATGGCAACCACCGTAGCCTGAAAGAGCAGCCTGATAATCGCTATCAGGCTACCTTCACGATCTTCTCACGGGTATCCTCCAGAAAGAAAACCACGTCATCGCCATTCATGTTTTTCACCAGAGATTTAACCGCAGCGGCGGTGCCCTTTTTCACTGCCACATAACTGGTATCCACAATCTTGCGGCTCAGCAAACCCAGTTCCATCAGGCCCGTGGGCTTTTTGAAAAAGTGGGCAATACTGGCGGAACTCATGGCATCAATAAAGCGACCAACTTCCGGTACCTGCTTGTCCTTGTCACCCTGCTCCACGGCGTTTTCAATGGCGTTGAACAGCTCCACGTATTCATCTCCCAGGGGGCAGATAATATGGGTCTGTTTGCCTGCTTCCGTGTCCAGCTCCAGACGGGTTTCCACAATGTAATCCGCCAGGGGTTGCAGCTGTTCGTTATTCAGCTTGGCCACCACCTTGTTGATCAGCACGTGTACGGATTTCTGGATCAATTTCACCAGCTGATTCATGATGGTGATATTCACCTTGCTCATACGCTTGGGATCCAGCGAATTGCTGATCATGGCCTTGAGCACTTCGTCAGCAAAGTCGTTGGCCACTTCTGCACCCAGTTTGCTCTGGGACTCTTTGGTGCCTGATTTCAGGTTTTCGATCAGCAGGTCACTGTTCCGTGCCAGGCGTTCCGATGCGGGAAATGCCAACACATATTTCAGATGACTGTTTACTTCGGCCACCGGCTATCTCCTCTGTTCTACAATAAACGGAGGCTAGCTTAATGACGGCGGCGGGCACTGCCTATGGCAGAAAAGACCAACTCCCGGATCACTTGGGCAAAAATGTAACAAAGTTAGAAAGCAAATTCCTCTTCATCCATATCCATCACATTGCCCCCGCCGGATTGCATGGTCACCACCAGAGAGCGGGTTCGGGGCAGCAGACGCTCAAAATAGAAGCGTGCGGTTTTCAGCTTGGCTCTGTAGAAGGCTGCATCGCCCTCACCAGCGGCCAGCTTTTCCGTGGCTGTCCTGGCCATTTGCGCCCAGAAATAAGCCAGGGTGACGTAACCGGAATAATCCTGAAAATCCACCGCACCGGCAAAAATGTAATCCGGGTCTTCTTTGGCTTTGGCGATCATATTCTCCGCCAGCTGCCACCATTCAGACGCTACTTCCGCCAACGGCTGAATAAAGGGTGCCAGTGACTCGTTGCCTTCGCATTCCTGGCACAGGGTTTCGATCTGATCAATGAAATCCCGCAGCAGTTTGCCGTTGGAGCCCACCAGTTTACGGCCGATCAGGTCATTGGCCTGAATGCCATTCGTGCCTTCATAGAGCAGCGCGATACGCACATCGCGAACAATCTGCTCCATGCCGTGTTCACTGATAAACCCATGACCACCAAATACCTGAATCCCCAGGTTGGCCGCTTCCAGACCACGATCAGTCAGAAACGCCTTGTTGATGGGGGTTAACAGGGCCACCCGGTCAGCAGCCTGTTTTTTCTGTTCCTCGGTACCATGGGCCTGGGCATCCAGCTGCAAGGCAATGTAATAGGCCAGCGCACGGCAACCTTCCGCCAGGGCTTTCTGGGTCAGGAGCATACGGCGCACATCCGGGTGCACAATAATGGGATCCGCTTCCTTATCAGCATTTTTGGGGCCGGTGGGGGAACGCATCTGCAAACGTTCACGGGCATATTCCAGCGAACCCTGGAATGACAATTCCGTTGCTGCCAGACCTTCCACACCCACATCCAGACGTGCCGAGTTCATCATGGTGAACATGGCGGCCAGACCTTTGTTGGGCGCACCCACCAGCCAGCCTTTGGCGTTATCAAAATTCATGACGCAGGTGGGTGATGCCTTGATCCCCATTTTCTTTTCCAGCGAAGCGCAGGTAACCGCGTTGCGATCACCCAGAGAGCCGTCCTCATTGGGAAAATACTTGGGTACCAGGAACAGGCTGATGCCTTTCGGGCCCTTGGGGGCATCGGGCAGGCGCGCCAGCACCAGATGAATAATATTGTCGGCGTAATTGTTTTCGCCCTGGGTGATAAAAATCTTGGTGCCGCTGATGGCATAGCTGCCGTCCGCCTGGGGTTCTGCCTTGGTTTTTACCAGGCCCACATCGGAACCGGCATGGGGCTCTGTCAAACACATGGTGCCGCTCCATTCAGCGGATACCAGTCTGGGCAGGTACTGTTCTTTCATGGCCTCATCGCCATGGGCTTCAATCGCGCGTATCGCACCGTGGGTCAGGGTTGAAATGGCACACCAGGCAACATTGGCGGAGAAGCACATTTCATGAAAAATAATGCCCAGACTGTGGGGTAGGCCCTGGCCACCCCAGCGGGTGTCCCAGCACATGGCGCCCCAGCCATTGTCGCGGTAGGTGGTATAGGCTTCGTTAAAACCGGGGGGCAGAGTCACCTTTCCATCTTGCAGTTTTGCACCCTCTTCATCACCAACCTGACGGCAGGTGGCCAGTTCATTTTCGGCAAATTTGGCGCTTTCGGTGAGTATGGCATCCACCAGATCCCTGTTCACTTCATCGTAACCAAGGGATTGATAGTAACCTTCCACTGCAAAAATATCGTGCAGCAAAAATTCCATATCACGTAAGGGTGCTTTGTACTGGGGCATGGATCAGACTCCTGAATCAAGGCATACAGAACGGCTGGGCATTATCTGTACTTTGATTTCGGGAATCAACAAAAGGCAGGAGTGACTCGGGAGTCCGGGCGGATTTGACCAGATTGGCCTGTGAATTGGCAACCTGCCCGTCAGCAGATGACAGGCAGGCTAGCCGATTGGATTACCCTCAGAAACCGTAATCTAACGTCACGTAGGTGGTGGTATCCGTGTTTTTGGTGTCGGGGGGCACATCGGAATTGTGTTTAACATCATAACCAACTGTCAGCGCAAAGCTGCTGTTGATTTTGGTTTTCAGCTGGGTTGATGATTTGGAAATGGTGGACTCGTCACCCGCTTCAACGCTCAGATCTTGCGTCAGGTGAGACGTCGGGCTGATAGTCCATTTGTAGGCCAGTGCAGCACGGACAAAGCCTTCTTCTTCCAGCTTGTCGCCCTCTTCCACTTCGCTGCGGCGATAACCGGGACCAGCTTCCAGTGACAGCTTGTGGGCGTCTTCATTAATTACCGTGCGACCATAACCAAGAGAAAACGAAGTCTGGTAGTGATATCCGGAAAAACGGTCATCTTCGTGTTCCAGCAAGGCATAAATATAAGACACCTCGCTGAATTTGCGATCCAGTTTGGCAGAGCCGAAATATTTTTCGCCGGTACGGCCATTCTCATCAGACTGGTTAATACCTTCCAGCTTGGTGGTTACCCGCCACTTCTGCCAGTCACGCAAGGCTTTGGCTTTACCACCGAAGGTTTCGCCTTCGGTATTACCATTGTTAACCAGATAAGTCAGCGATACATCGCCAGTCCATTCATCCTGAGTATCGGCAGCCAGTGCCGTGTTGCTCAACATTACGCTGCTGACAGGCGCGGCCAACACAGCCAGCGCCAGAACTGATTTTTTCATGTTACTCCCCCAAAATCAGATATTAATAAAAGATCCGAACCCTCCTGATGGAAGGTGCGGATCCCGTGGTTTGATATTACTCTTCAACTTCTTTTTGCAGTACCGCGACCACGCGACGGTTTGCCTGGCGACCCTCGGCAGTGTCGTTGGTGGCAACCGGTTTTTCTTCACCGTAACCCACGGCAATGACGCGACCGGTTTCAATACCGAACTTGTCTACCAGCACTTTGGCAACCGAATCGGCACGACGCTGCGACAGGTATTTGTTGTAGCTGGCTTTACCCATGCTGTCCGTGTGGCCCTCGATATCCACCACCAGATCGCCGTGGGCTTTCATAAAGTCCGCCACTTTCTGGATCTCGGACATGGCTGACTGAGGCACAATGGAAGAGTTGGACGCGAACTGCACGTTCATTTTGATTTCTTCCACACGCACTTTTTTCAGTTTGCAGCCCTTGCTGTCTACCCGCGCGTCGGCTGCGGAATCCGGGCACTGATCCAGATAATCCGCTACACCATCCTTGTCAGCATCCAGCGGACACCCGACCACATCCACTTTCACGCCGGCGGGCGTGTTGGGGCACTGATCATCATTATCAATCACGCCGTCGTTGTCGCTGTCAGCCGGGGCAGCAGGCACCACAGGCGCAGGTGCTGGAGCCGGCTCCGGCTCAGGTTCTGCCATCGGCTCCGGAGCCGGGGCAGGCGCCGGTTTGCTGCTGGTGCCACCAAAAGCATAACTCAAACCCAGGGTGACCAGAGAATCCCAGGTGGAATTGTCATCGCCATGAACGGCACGTACATCAGCACGGGCAGACAGGGAGTCATTGATCAGATAACGAACACCGCCACCCATATTGTACTGATCTTCTTCATAATCTGTCAGGCCGAAATCAAGATCAGCCTGGCCAATACCCGCTGCCAGATAAGGCTTGAATTTACCCACAGGATTGAAATAGTAAAGGCCATCCAGACGGTAGGCTTCCAGGTCGGTATCACCCGACACATCATGTTCAGGATTGCCACTCAGCCCCAGAATTTCCACACCCCAATGCTTGTGGAACTGATATTCAAGGCCCAGAGCACCCAATCCGGTATCATCCAGACTCCGGTCACTATCAAAGGTCATGTAGCCAACAGCAGGATTTATGTAAACCTTGCCCTGCTCGGCCATGGCCGGAACAGAAGCAGTACCCAGTACTGCAATGGTTGACGCCAATAATGTTTTTTTCATGTTTCAGTCCCTTCTGTTTTTGAATATGGGCGAAATTATGCACCAGGAATACAGCATTCGCTTGTAAAACCCTGTAAAAGCAGCCTTTACAGACATCCCATCTACAGGCCTTCCTCGGTCACCGGGAGCGTAAAGCCGAACTCTGTCCGCCCCGGCTGGCTGTTAAAAAATATACTACCGCCATGGCGCCTAATAGTAACGTCAACAAAGCGCAAACCCAAGCCTGCGCCTTTTTGTTTCGACTTTGTCGCACCTTCAAGGCGTTGGTAGGGAGCAAACAGTTGTGGTTGCTGGGATTTGGGAATGCCGGGGCCCTGGTCAGTCACCGATAACATCAGTTCCTGCGCTCCATAGCGCTTCAGCTGTATATTTATTGAGCTATCCGCCGGACCGTATTTAATGGCATTGGTGAGCAGGTTAACAATGGATCTTTCCAGCAGCTCACCATTGCCGTTTACCCAGTAGAGCCCGTCATCCGCAGCAAACACCAGTGTGATATTTTTTTCCCTGGCCTGGGAATACACATCATCAATGGCATTTTGCACCGTAGCTTCAAAGTCCAGGTCATAAAACTGCAGCGTTTCATTGCTTTCCACCCTGGCCAGTTGCAAAAACTGCTCGGCAAAATACAGATTTTTATTGGCGTAATGTTCGATCTGGGCAAGAAACTCATCATCACTGTGTTCAGAACGCTTCTGATTAACCAGCGCCAGCAGAGACACCATGGGCGAACGCATATCGTGGGACAGAAAATCAATCGTCTCGTTACGCAACCGCTGAGCTTCACGGATACGGGTGATATCGTACAGGTTGATCACAATCAGATTGGAGCGATGAGCGGACACATCCAGATAGGAAAGGTTCGCCAACAGTATATGCCCGGATTCGGTACTGGCTTCCACTTCAGGAGAGGTACGATTGGCAATCAGGTCCAGAATCACCTGTTGCCAGTTACAATCGGCAGCCTGCGTATTCAGTTTCATTAACAGGTCCATCAACGACAGCCCATCCTTACCCTTAAGGGACAGATAACTCAGTGCGGCACGATTCACAAAGAGCACTTCGCCAAACTCATCGGCAATGATGACGCCATCGTTCATTTCATTCACGCAGTATTCAAACAACAGACGTGCGTTATTCACTTCCAACTGGGAGATACGCACTTCATTCAGGTATTTGAACACCAGATCGTAAGTACGGAAATAATCTTCCACCGTACCGCTGAATTCGTTTTCAAAAAAACCCACAACATAGGCTTCTCGGAGTTCCGTCCAGTTTTCCTGAACACCCAGCGGTATCTGCAACACATAATCGCGACCGTGGTGATCGTAACGGCAGCAAAACCAGTCCTGATTGCGATAAGGGCCCGCGGGTAACCGGGATGGCTGCAGAAAATCAGCGGCCGGTTTTTTGTGATTAGCCTCTGTATATAAACGCAGGTCTACGTAAAGTGAGTAGTCTTTTACGGATGCCATATCCATCAGCAGACTGATACGCTTTGCCATGTCCTGCACGCTGTCGTCGTGGCGTTCCGCCAGTGATTGCTGCCCCAGTTCTTCCCGCAGCAGGATCAGTTGTTTTTTCAGATAGCGCAGGGTCTGATCAAGGCGCAGTACCGTCCATAACGGGTACACCAGCCACTGACCCAGCAAGGCACTGGCAAAAGGCAGCCACAGGTTCAGGCGTAACATCAACATGGCCTGTGCCGCCAGCACCAGCACGCTGGAAAACACAATGAAAAGTAGCGATGCCCGGCCCGCGACCCGTGGGATCAACAGCACCGTGGCCAGCACATAGAAAACACCCAGCGCCAGCCGCCAGTGGCGTTCCACCGGCACAATAAACGAATGATTGCGCGCCGCGGTAAAAATGGTGGCATTGATTTCCACACCGGGCATTTGCTCGCCCTGCACGGTGACCGGTGTCGGCAGAAGATCCCCCAGGGATATGGAGGTGGCGCCCACAAATACCACCCGATCACGAAACAGCCGGGCCGGCACCTTGCCGGAAATCACATCGTAAAATGACACCTGCTGAAAAGAGCCTACGCCCCCCAGAAAAGGTATCAGACGTGGTAAACGGCGCACGTTCACCAGCGGCGAAACAGCCCCGCTGGCCAGGCTGCCGGGTTCCGGCTGTTGATAGTCATTAGAAATCTGCGCCACCACGGTGGCGAAATGAGACCAGAACGCATCACCTATGCCTTCATAATGATAGAAGCGGCGCACAATGCCATCGGCATCCAGTTCAGTATTCACATGGCCCATGCGGGCGTACTCGGCAAACATGGGGTGAGGCAGTACTTCAATCAGTTGCCCGCCTAACTGAGTGCGATCGATATAGACCGGTAACACCACTTTGCCATTGTTCCTGATGGCTTCAACAAAAGCAGCGTCGCCTTCGGGGTCCATGGGGTTGGGTTCGGCAAAGACCACGTCAAAGCCAATGGCTTTGACGCCGGCACTGGTCAAGGTGTCAATCAACCGGGCATGATAGCGGCGGGACCAGGGCCATTCGCCCACATGAGAGAGGCTGTATTCATCAACAGCAATAATGATGACATCCGCAGGTGGATCGGTGGGGCGTAATTGCAGCAGCTGGTCATACACCAGTTTATTGAGCGTATCGCCCCAGTCCCACCAGATAGCACTGAAGACCAGCGAAGAAAGTAACACCGCCAGCAGAACAAGGTACACTCTGATCCGCTGCAGGGTGGTTTTTTCAACGGCGGCCGACGCCACTGGGTTGTCGCTGATGGTTAGCTCCCGGGCACTAGAAGATGATAATCAGCAGGGTTAATCCCACCACCGTCTGAACCCACATGGGTGGTGCGTTAGCATCCCTGATTTTATAGGTTGCTGCGTCGCTGAACGCCAGCACCTGGCCGCCGGAAACCGGCGCCACCTTGAGATGATACACACCCGGCTCGGAAACCCCCTGAACAAAGCGATTGTCCACCACTTCAATTCGCTTGCGCTGTTCCGCTGCCTGGCCGTTTTCAGCGGTTACTTCCACAATGTATTTGCCGGCGCCTTCCACTTCGGGCCATTGCCATACCAGGGATTGATTGCCATTGTCGCTTTGCAGGGACACATCCACCGTAACCGGGCGGAATTCCCGGGGGGCAACGACGTTAAGGCTGTGGGTGGCTTCCATTCCTTCAAAACCGTTGTTATCAATGGCACGCACCGCCACTTCGTATTTGCCCTCTTCCAGTTTGGGAATGGCAAACGCGGGTTTTTCCAGGCGCTGTTCCTGCAACAGATCATCAAACAGCAATCCGCTGCGATAAATCTGCAACCGGTACGCCGCCGCACCATCGATAGGCCGCCAGGAGATTCCCAATGGAAATGCGCTGACAGTTTCCGGTAATGCCGATGTCAGTGCCGGAGCCGGCAGCAGCTTTACGGGCTCGGCCGGAGATTCCCCTGACACGGCTTTAAGCGCGTAACCCTGCTCAACATTCTGCTCGCCTTCATCGTTGGCGACGGCCACCTTGCCTTCCAGCACTTCGGTACGCATCTGCGGCGGGTCTGTGGCTTCGGAAACCACCCTGAATTCGGTACCGCGAACTGCGGCTACCGCTGCCGGTGTCAGAATTTCATAGCGGGATGCAGGCCCCTCAACCGGCTTTACCCGGGCCCGGGCACGGCCGCGATTCAGTCTGACCCGGGTATCCACCATGCCGCTTTCGCCGTACAGGGTCAGGGTATCGAACAGCACCTCTGATCCCGGGGTAATAATCAGAATGGATTCGTCAGCAAACTGCAGGGTGGCGGTGCCTTCGTTGGTGATGACCGCATCGCCAACCAGGATTTCAGCACCACCATCCAGCGCAACCGAATCTTCGGTATCGGCCCGCTTCACGGTGACATCACCGCGGGTGGACAGCACCTTTGCCGAAGCCGGCAGCACTTTCAGCCAGGCAATGGGCAGGTATAGCCGGGTACCGGGTTTGATCTGACGGGGTTCACTCACCTTGTTACGTGTGGCGATTTTTTTCCAGCAATCGGGGGCGGCGATGTATTTTTCGCAAAGATCCCAAAGGGTATCTCCGGGGCGAAAGGTATATATCCACTCATTGGCGGCCGCCTGCTGGGATACCATCAGCAGCAGTACCACTGCCAAGGGCCGGAACAACTTTCTTATCATCTCGAACTCTCTGTATTAATACGTCACTAATCCTGGCTCACGGCCTCCAGACGATAACCGTGCTGATACACGGTTTTAATGCGGTAGCCGTTTTCGGGATTGATATTCAGGGATTTGCGGATGCGGCTGATGTGAACGTCCACGGTGCGGGTGTTGACGTCGGCGGTAACGCCCCAGATGCTTTCCAGCAGGTATTTGCGCGATAGTACCCGGCCAAGGTTGTTGAACAGGCAGATGGCCAGGTCAAAATCCTTTTCTGTCAGGGTGACCGGCTCTCCGCGAAAGGCGGCTTCGCGGGCGCTGATATCAAAACGATAGGGGCCGGCCTCAATGCGGCTGGAGGGCTTTTCGCTCACCCCCGCGCGGCGCGCCAGGGCGTCGATCCGGGCTTTCAGTTCCCCCTGGCGAATGGGTTTCACCATATAGTCGTCGGCCCCGGCTTCCAGCGCCCGGACCACGTCCTCTTCGGCATCCCGCTGGGTGCAGAACAACACGGGTATACTCTGGTTTACCGATGCCCGAATGGACGTCAGTGCTTCTATGCCGTTGATATCCGGCAGCTCCCAGTCCATCAGCAGCAAATCGAACTGACCTGATTTCACCTGCTGGATGAATTCTCCCCCTCGCTCAAAATGCTGACAGCTGTGTCCTGCTTCCTCCAGCCATTGCCTGACCATACCGGCCTGTTGCAGGTCATCTTCCAGGTAACCGATTCGCACTGATTCACCTCGTTATTGATAGGGTTAGGCAGGAGTTTAACCTGCCAGCCCACGAAAACAAACCTTCGGGCGAATCAGCCTTCCCCTGGATAGTGGTTAGCTGTTAGTTGTCGGACAAACGCCACTCCATGCGAATAATCAGGGAATCGGCATGCTGATCAATCAGAAAAAGATCGCCCTGATTGAGGCGCAGGGTGTTGCGCAGTTCCATAAAGGCTTCTGACATTTCCGGTACAAAGCGATCCGAGAACCGCGGATCTGTCGCCACAATATCCAGCCAGACGCTGCTTTCACACATCAGGGAACGTGGCGATGTCATTACCTTGATACGGGTATAGACATCAAAGATTTCCAGGAACAGATCAATCAGGTACCGCTTGGCCTGCTGCTTATGGAGCAACACCGGTAATGATTCCCCCTGGGGCTCCCAATTCAGATGAATTCCCCGGGTGCGGGCTACTACCCGCAGGCTTTCCACAATGTCGGCAACAAAGTGTTCAGCATCCGCATAATCCGCATCGGCCACCGCCATGCAGGAGTGACTGGCATTCACCAGTTTGACTTCGCGATAACCCAGCTGCCTTTGCCGCTGACAACGCAGTTCCTGTTGCAGACGGTGCTCGCTGATCCGTTCCTGAATCAGTTCAGGCAGCGCCCTGGAAGAAACTTCTTCCGGCGTCACTGTATCCAGCTCCAGATGTTCCATACCCAGGTCAAACACATTTTCCGATTGCCGGATCAGGAGTACCGGCATGCGCAACATCAGCCATTCCAGTTCCCGTTGTTCTTCAGCACTGATACCTTCGGCTCCCAGAATCACACAGGCAGAATAATCCGACAGCAAACCGAATTGCCGCAGAGAACTCACTTGCTCCGTAAGATAGTAACTTGCCACGATACGGGAAGGATCCAGCTCAAGTTCACGAGCCACTTTGATCCAGCCCATTTCGTTCTTTGCGAGCACCAGAACGAACTGTCGTTCCTGCGGCGCTGACCGGCTAATTGAAATTAATTTACCCACACCAGATCCCTCCAGATCCCAAAAAATGAGATAACTGGGGAGAATTCTATGGCAAGCTGTGCAGATAGATAGGGAGGCAACCGGAGTTTTACGGCGTTTTTACAATACCCGGCAGCAACTGAAAAACAATGTAAAAAGCCCTGGAAAAAACGAAAAAAGAGGCTTTTCAGCCCCTTTCTTCAAACAGTGTTCAAGTGGTTGATTTTGGGAATAAAACGGTGCGGTTACCCAAAAACGCTTAGCCTTCCTGAACGATACCGGCCAGTTTACGGGCATGCCATTTTTTCTCGTTAACATTCATGCCACGCAGTATCTGGATGCGTTGGGCCTGGGGAGAACCGGCACCGTGCAGGGACTCCGTCAGGTAACCTACGGCATTACGGCCCAGGGTCATGTTTTCGATCAGGCGCAGAATCTTGACCCGGTCTTCGGTGGGAATATCGGCACGGCCTTTAAAGAATTTTTTCAGGATATCGGCAGTGTCTTCGCTGTTAAAATCCTTTTCTGAAGGCAGGGTTACCATCAAACCGCCGGCCAGATCCTGAGCCAGCCGGGAGATTTCATACGGAAAGCGGGTCACGTTATGTTTGCACACGTTGGCCAGCATGCCGTTGTTGATCCAGGCACCGGAGGGCAGCGGTTCCGCTTCGTGAGACGAGGCAATACCGGATGAAAAAATGGTCTCGTTCAGATGCACCATTTCCACCAGCTTGTCCTTGATATGAGAGACCTTTTCCACGCCGTTATATTCGGCAATGGTGGCCGCGGCACCTACCATCACATCACCCAACCCGGTTTTACACACGTAACTGGCGCGATGGTAATTGGTAAAACGCTCAACCATGGGAGCAGCAAACTCATACTCGCCATCCATAAACACGTGCTCCCAGGGAATAAACACGTTTTCAAATACAACGAGCACTTCCTGGCCGGCGTATTTGGCGTTGCCCTGATCGATGTCGCCCTCTTCCATGGCGCGGGTATCGCAGGACTGACGGCCATACACAAAGGTTATACCTTCCGCCTGCAGGGGCACCGCACCTACCACGGCAAAATCCTTGTCCTTGTCACTCAGACGCATGGTGGGCAGCACCATAATCCAGTGGGAATTCAGGCCACCGGTCATGTGGGCCTTGGCACCACTCACAAACAGGCCTTTTTCATTGCGGCCGGTTACCCGTAAAAACAGGTCCTGATCTTCCTGCTCGTGAGGGGCTTTACTGCGATCCCCTTTGGGATCTGTCATACCGGCAGCGATAATCAGATTGTGTTGCTGGAGTTTTTTCAGGAAGGCGATAAAGCGCGGGTGATATTCAGTGTCATGTTGCGCATCGATATCGTAGGTAATGGAATGCAACACACTGACACAATCCAGGCCGGCGCAACGCTGAAAACAGGTGCCGGTGATCTGCCCCAGCCGGCGCTGCATACGATTCTTTTTCACCAGCTGATCCGGGCTGGTGGGTATATGCAGAAAACGGTTCACTTGCTGCTCGGAAATGGGCGAGTATTCCGTGGCCAGTTCGGGATTTTCAATGGCCAGCTCGTAGGTCGCCGCCAGGGCATTCATGGACGGCCGGATCATGGGGTGATCCACCGGTTCCGCTACCCGCTCCCCGAACAGATACACATCCAGGTTGCGTCCGCGCAGACTGTTAATGTAATCATCACCGGTAACCAGTGGCTCACCGAATAATTGCCAGCGCTCATCAGCAGTGGGCTGATTTTTCATGTCCGCAGTGTTTAGTTGATTCACGATTGCCCTCTCGTCTCTCTGTCGTCGTTATGTCATTCTGTTTGCGTGATCACCCGATCATTGATCAGCTGATCAATTTCCTGATCACTGAATCCCATTGCCTGACACACCTGGCGGCTGTGGGTACCGGCTACAACGCCGGGTTGCTCCTGTACCGGTGCGGTGCGTGAAAAACGCGGGGCCGGGGACGGCTGTTCCATACCATCCAGCGTCATAAAGGTATTGCGGGCGCTGATGTGAGGATGCTTTGGCGCATCCTTCAGCGACAGTACCGGCGCAAAACAGACATCGGTGCCTTCCATCAGGTCACACCATTGCTGTTGGGTTTTCTGTTTAATCACATCCGCCAGTTTACTTTTCAGTTCCGGCCACTGTTCCCGTTTCATCTGGGGTGCAAAGGTGTCCGGATCCAGTTCCGCTTTTTCTATCAGCAACTGATAAAACTGTGGCTCTATGGAACCAATGGAAACGTATTCGCCATCAGCGGTTTCATAGGTATCATAAAAATGTGCGCCGCCATCCAGCATATGGGTGCCACGCTCGGCACTGAAATGCCCCAGGTGCTGCAAGGTGCTGAACATGCCCATCAACAAGGCTGCGCCATCCACCATGGCGGCATCCACCACTTGCCCTTTGCCGGATTTGGCGGCTTCCAGCAAGCCGCATACCAAACCAAACGCCAGCAGCATGCCACCGCCACCAAAATCTCCCACCAGGTTCAGCGGGGGTACCGGTTTTTCCCCGGCACGGCCAATGGCGTGCAACGCTCCGGTCAGGGAAATGTAGTTAATATCGTGTCCGGCAGCTTTTGCCAGCGGGCCATCCTGGCCCCAGCCGGTCATACGGCCGTACACCAGTTTGGGATTGCGTGCCAGACACTCATCAGGCCCCAGCCCAAGGCGCTCCATTACCCCGGGGCGAAACCCCTCGATCAGGCCGTCGCTCTGCTCTATCAGGCGCATCACCGTGTCTTTGCCGGCTTCGGATTTCAGATCCACCGCAATGGACTGGCGTCCGCGACCCAGAACATCCTGGTAGCCACCGGGCGTATTGGGCCGGTCCACCCGGATCACCTCGGCTCCCATATCCGCCAGCATCATGCCGCAAAAAGGCCCAGGTCCTATGCCTGCAAATTCAATTATCCGGTAGCCATTCAGGGGCCCCATAGCATCTCTCCATCAATTAAATATCTTGAAAATCAAAAAGTTGAGATATCACACCCGGAGCATTCGATTCATTGGGAATTATCTTAGCATCAATAGGCGGGTGCGTGACTAACAGTTCACAGCAGCTGTCATCAGATGTCAAAAGATTGTCCCCTCAGGCCTTTTTTCAGAGCCCAGAGAAACTGCTCCAGCAAGCGGACCAATACCGAGGCATCCGGTTCATCGGCGCCGGACTGGATGGCATGGGCAGGGGCCCGGGCTCGGGAGGCTTCCTCGGTACGCTGGCGAACCAGATCCTCAAAGTGAACCGTAAAAGGTTTTTGAGAGCTGAGAGAAGACAACAAGCCCTGATTCGCTGCTGCCAACTCCTGCTGGAGTGATTCCCGCAGTGATCGCTCTCTATCCAGTTCGGCCTCAAGAGACCGGATTTGGTCTTCCAGCGTGGGTTTGTGCAAATGACAACTCAATTCAAATCAGTGTACAGAGTGAAACTTGTCAGGGAATTCATTACCCTACAAATAAAGCAAAGCTGTTACACGGCAAAAAGGAGATTCCATGAGTGTCTCGGTAGAAAAAGAAGAAAGCATAACCATTATCACCATTATTCGCCCGGAAGCTAAAAACGCCGTTGATCGGGAAACGGCGGCCTCCCTGGCCAGCGCGTTCCGGCAATTCGACCAGGACGAGGAAGCCAGTGTGGCCATACTCACCGGCGACGAAACCTTCTGCGCCGGAGCCGATCTGAAAGCCATATCCGGCGGCGCCGGAAACCGGCTGGATGCGGAAGGCGACGGCCCCATGGGCCCCAGCCGCATGCAACTGTCCAAACCGGTGATTGCCGCGATAGAAGGCTATGCCGTGGCCGGTGGCCTGGAGCTGGCCGTCTGGTGCGATCTGCGGGTAGCGGCCCGGAACGCCACTTTCGGCGTGTTTTGCCGTCGCTTTGGTGTGCCTTTGATCGACGGCGGCACGGTGCGCCTGCCTCGGTTGATCGGCATGAGCCGCGCCATGGACATGATTCTCACCGGCAGGCCCGTGGGGGCCGAAGAGGCCTATGAAATAGGCCTGGTAAACCGCCTGGCCAAACCAGGCCATGCCCTGGCGGAAGCCAAACGCCTGGCAACACAGATTGCCGGCTTTCCTCAACAGTGCATGCGCAACGACAGACGCAGCGCCTATGACCAGTGGGAGCTGAGCGAAACCGAGGCCCTGAACAATGAATTCCGCCTGGGAATGGCAGTGGTGGAATCCGGCGAAACGGTCAGCGGCGCTGGCCAATTTGCGCAAGGGATTGGTCGCCATGGACAATTTAAAGATCCGGATTAACTGCCTAGAATGCCCGCTTCACCGCGTTTTAAAAAACAAATAATTTAACATTAAAAACCATAATTAATTGACAGAGGACGCCAATATGCTCGGGAACATGATGCAACGCCCATTGCTGATTTCAGACCTGCTGGAACATGCCGCCAGGTACTATCCCAAAGGGGAAATTGTCAGCCGCCGCTGCGAGGGCGACATTCACCGTTACGATTATGCCAGCGCCGCCAAACGCACCCGGCAACTGGCTAACGCCCTGAAAAAGTACGGTATTAACGAGGGCGACCGCTGCGCAACCCTGGCCTGGAACACGTATCGCCATTACGAGATTTATTTTGCCGTTTCCGGCATGGGCGCCGTTACCCACACCATTAACCCGCGCCTGTTTCCCGAACAGATTATTTATATCGTCAACCATGCCGAAGACCGCCTGTTATTTACCGACCTGACCTTTTTGCCTTTGCTGGAAAAAGTGCAAAGCGAAATCAGCTGCGTGGAAAAAATCGTGGTAATGGCAGACGCCGACAAGATGCCGGAAACATCACTCACCAATGCCATTTGTTATGAAGACTTTATCGCCGGCGAATCCGACGAATTCGAATGGCCGGAGTTTGACGAAAACACCGCCGCCGCACTCTGTTATACCTCCGGCACCACCGGCAATCCCAAAGGCGTTATTTATTCCCACCGCTCTACCCTGTTGCATGCCTGGGCATCCACCATGCCGGACACTCTGGGCATTTCATCGTCCACCAATCTGTTGCCGGTAGTGCCCATGTTCCATGTCAGTGCCTGGGGCACGCCCTATGCCTGTACACTCACCGGAGCCAAGATTATCTTCCCCGGGCCGGGCCTGGATGGGGCCTCGCTGACGGAACTGATTCAGAATGAAAAGGCGGATCTTTTGCTGGGCGTACCCACAGTCTGGCTGGGGCTGCTGTCCCACCTGCGGGAAACCAACCAGGTAATGGAAAGCGTCAAGCAAGTGGTGATTGGTGGTTCCGCTGCGCCCTTTGCCATGATCAGGGAATTCGACGAAGTCCACGACGCTTTTGTAGTTCACGCCTGGGGCATGACCGAAATGAGCCCTATCGGCACCATCGGCTCCATGAACCGTGAACTGGCCGCCATGGATAAAGAAGCCCGCTACAAGTTTCAGTTAAAACAAGGGCGTCCGGTGTTTGGTGTGCAACTGAAAATTGTGGACGACGAAGGCAACGAACAACCCCAGGACGGCAAAGCCTTTGGCCGATTGATGGTGCGCGGCCCCTGGATTATTGAACGCTATTACAAAGCCGAAACCACTGCCCTGGAAGACGGCTGGTTTGATACCGGCGATGTCGCCACGCTGGATGAGCAGGGTTACATGCAGATCGTGGACCGTAACAAAGACGTGATCAAATCCGGTGGCGAATGGATCAGCTCCATTGAACTGGAAAACTTTGCCGTGGGCCACCCGGCAGTGAAAGAAGCCTGCGTGATCGGCATACAGCACCCCAAATGGGATGAACGCCCCCTGCTGCTGGTAGTTCCTGAAGAAGGCGCCAGTGTAACCCATGATGAGATGACTACATTCCTGGAAGACAAAGTGGCCAAATGGTGGCTGCCCAACGACACCCTGGTGGTGGATGAACTACCCCACACGGCTACCGGCAAATTGCTGAAAGTGAAACTGAGGGATGAGTTCGGCGAGCATTACAATAAACAGGGGTGATCCGCAGCCCCACCGATCGTAGGGCTCCGATAGCCTTTGAAGGTGGAACTGCAGATCACTTGAATCTGGATACAAAAAGAGAAACCGCCCGGGAATCAGTCGTACGGCTCCAATTGCCTGTGAGGACTCCCGTGCGGTTTTAACCAGAATATACGGTTTTAATCAGAATATACAGTTCATCAGCGGTTAACAGCTTCCAACACAAATATATCGACTTCTTTATTGTGAAATTTAGTGGATCTGATCTGCCTGAACCCCGCCTTTTCAACCACGCGCTTCGAAGCCAGATGATCCGGTTCTATAATGGCATAAATCGGAAGCAGCGCCTTATCAATTCCGAAATCAACCACCGCCCTGACCGCTTCAGTGGCTATTCCTTTACCCCAATGCGGCCACGCCAAACGATAGCCCACGTGAACTTCTTCTTTACCATCAATATGCTCTCGGCTTAGCCCGGCAAAGCCGACAAAATCTCCACTCGCTTTTTCAATAACGGCCCAGGGGCCCATGCCGTTTGTGGCATAGTGGGACTGACACCAGTTAACAAAACCGGCAGTCTGATCCCGGGTCATTGGCCCGTTTACGGAATGTTTCATCACCCGCTCATCCGCCAGCATGGCGGATAACGCATCGGTATCCGCCACTGAGATTTCACGCATCGTTAATCGGGGAGTTTCCAATATCATTTCATCATCCGGTAAATGTTAAAGGGCTGGGCAGCTTGGTGCCCGCTGCTCTCGAATATAACACCCTGATCCGAGCTGAATCCATTTATCCTGAACTTTCAATAAGTTAGACGCCGTACTCCAGGATTGTTTGCAACTATCTGCTGTCTTTCTGTTGCAATGCACCAACATATCTGCAATTCTAGATATATAGTTTTTTATGGGAACCACTATGAATGACGATGAAGCCGCTCTCTGCCTGTCGAAACTGGGCCATACTGCCCGGCTGTCGATATTCCGCCTGCTGATTCAGTACGGCCACAGCGGTGCTACCGTGGGAGACATACAACGGCAAACCGACATTGCCCCCACGACGTTGAACCATCACCTGGAACAGCTGCAAAAAGCCAACTGGATTACCAAGCAGCGGGAAGGCAGAGAGGTGTACTGCATTGCCAACTTTGAGCGCATGAATGAGTTGATCGGCTACCTGATGGAAGGTTGCTGCACCAACTGAAGAACAGATAACACCGGGACGCTGATATTTTATGCGTCCTTTTTTAAGGCTCAACACATCTACATTTCTAGTTATTTGGATATTAATATGAAAACATCACTGACCATCACCGCACCCGGCTCCGGATTCACTTTCAAGATAGATCCGGTATGGCTTGCCATCCTGCTGATCGCGGCTGCTGTTATCGCGGCCGATACCTCCCAAAGTCTGGCCAGTGCAGAGTTCGTAGCCCGCACACTGCTATTAATGGCGCCGCTGATTGTGCTGGCAGCTGCAGCCGGTGCCTATAGCAAGGCAACGGGACTCGACAACCAGATCAGCCGGGTATTTTCACAAAGTCCTGCCAAAGGCGTGATCCTGGCCAGTGTGTTCGGTGCGCTTTCGCCGTTTTGTTCCTGCGGTGTGATTGCACTGGTTGCCGGCATGTTACGGGCGGGCGTGCCACTGGGGCCGGTGATGGCATTCTGGATTGCATCCCCCATTATGGATCCGCAAATGTTTGTGCTGACAAGTGCCGTGCTGGGCATTCCTTTTGCGCTAGCCAAAACACTGGCGGCTATTTCCATGGGTCTGCTGAGTGGCCTGCTGGTTAATGCCGCCACCGCCCGGGGCCGGTTACTGCAGCCGCTAAAACCCGACCGCCAGAGCGGCGCTGGATTACCACCATTAACCCGGCCGGTCTGGCGTTTCTGGAATGATCCACAACGCGCTTACGGATTCCGTAGTGAAACCTTCAACACCATGCTGTTTCTGTTCAAGTGGCTGACGCTGGCGTTTTTACTGGAAAGCCTGATGCTGGCCTACATACCCACTGAATGGATCCACCAACTGGGTGCCGGCGAATGGTGGTCTATCCCTGCGGTGATTCTTTTCGGCGCTCCGCTTTATTTGAATGGCTATGCCGCCATTCCGCTGGCCTCGGGCCTGCTGGAACAAGGCATGCTGCCCGGCGCTGCGCTGGCATTTTTAGTGGGTGGCGGAGTCACCAGCATTCCTGCGGCCATGAGCGTTTATGCACTGGTGCGTCGCCCCATTTTTTTTACCTACCTCGCCCTTGGCACCGGCGGGGCATTGTTGGCTGGCATCCTTTTTCAGCTTGCCCAGTAAAACCATTACAGAACTTTATGATTGAAAGGACTACTCCAAAATGACAACGACACGCACAACCACGCCCCCGTCCATAAGTACAGCCACAGACACAACCGCTCAGATGAATAAGAAGCCTCTGTTTATCGGGCTTGCCGCCCTGCTGCTGTTATTAACACTGGCGGGTTATGTTGTACCCAAGTTATTGCTGTTCAACGACCGCCTGGTTAACTGGAATTTCGGCCATATGGAATGGATTTTTCCCTACAGAACCATTACCGACGGCAATCCAGCCAATGTACTCCCCAGGCAGTACACGGATATCGGAGAAACATTCAATTTCATGGGAAAAGAAACCAGCCTGGATACATTCTTTGAGAAAACACGTACCAATGGTTTATTGATTATCAAAAATAATCAGGTGGTTTTTGAACACTACCTGAATGGCTATGATGCCGACAGCCGGTTTACCTCTTATTCCGTGGCAAAATCCATGGTCGGTACGCTTGTGGGAATAGCGGTAAAAGAGGGTGTTATTCGTTCGCTTGACGACAGTCTGCAGACTTATTCTGCCGTATTAAAAGGCACCCCCATGGGCAAGGCCACGATTCAGGAGGTGCTGAATATGTCCTCAGGGGTTGCGTTTTCCGAACGCTATGAAGACAAATCATCGGATGTCATCAAAATCTTTGATGAGATGTTTTTACTCTTCCGGGGGATTGAGTCAGTGGCAGCCGGCTTTGATCGTGAATCTTCGGACACACGGAAATTCCACTATGCCAGTATCAACACCCAGTATCTGTCTATGGTGCTGGAAGGCGCCTATGGCAAAGACCTGAATGAAATTCTGGCCAGGCACATGCTGACAGAAGACAGAATGAAAAGGCCGGTCTCCATTCTGGCGGATATGCACCGTCAGGCGCTGGGTTTCTGGGGAGTCAACGCCACACTGGAAGACTTTGGTAAATTCGGCATCTTCATGCGTGATGAAGTAAAACAACCGCAACGCCTGTCCCCTGCGTGGATTGAGCAAACACGCAATCCCACAGAAAGCATTCGCCAGGCGCCGGCCATTTATGGCGACTGGGGTTACAGTAACCACTGGTGGTTACCCAAAGAATCTACCGGTGATTTTTCAGCGATTGGTATCTGGGGGCAGTTTGTTTACATCAACCCCGAAGAGAACGTGGTGATTGTCAAAGCAAGTGCAGACCGCCAGTTTAAAGCACATGAATTTGCGACAATCGAAGTGTTCAGACAGATGGTAGACCGGTTGTGAAGACAGACATAGTCAATCGCACACTGCAATCAAAAATGATATTGAGTGCCCATGCCGACCATACTTTCCGTACTGTCATCCATTGATACCAGCTGCACTTGCAAGGTTAAATGGAACTGCTCATAAACAGGGTAACTGACTCCGGCGCCGATCAGTGCGTCGGTGCCGGAGTCTTCCACGTCAAAGCGTTCATTGCCCAGGGTTACATCATAATCCCCTTCCCAATTCCACAGGCCCAGCTTGAAAAAAGCATGAGCACGCTCATCCAGTTTAAAACGATATTTTCCACCCAGGTAGAATCCGTCACCGGACAGGGGATACTCATTACTGATCAGATCGCGCAGATCATTCAGGTTCGCGGTTACGCCACTGACTTCAACCTTGATGGTGCCCCAGTCCAGATACCCAATTTCGGCAGACCAGTGCTCATTGATATCGTAACCCGCAATCAGGTTAAACCCGGTACGACTGGTTTCAGATTCCACTTCGCCCTGCTGAGTAACGGCATCCAGTTTTTTCCCGAAGCTGCTTTCGCTCCAGGAGCTGTTCACTTTACCCAGCACGACTTCTGCATACAGGTTCTCACTATCCCATTGCCAGGCATGGGCAGGCTTGGCTGACAACAGAAAGCTGCCAGCCAATGCCATACACACCATGGGCAATCCGATGCGGCCGATCAGTTGCTGGGTGTATCTGCGTTGCCAGGCCAGTACACCCAACGCCAGCAATAGCAGATAGCCCATACTGCCGCCGGACGATCCGCCACCTTTGACAGACACTTCCACATCGCCGAACACGCCGGACAGTGCACCGGTATTGGTGTTGTCTTCCGGCGCCGTTTCCAGCGCGGCAGAGCTAAGACGTGCCACCAGTGATTTATTCTGCACCCCGGATTCACCCCGCAGCACAAAATCGAAACGGCGTGATTCACCGGAATCAAAGGTCGCCAGGCTACAGCGAATCAACTGATCCTCTGGCTGGATGCAATCGGCTGCCAGTGACTCCACCGACAAGCCACTGGGCAACTGAATCCGTACCAGCACATCTTCCACCCTTTCATCACCCAGGTTTTCAATGGTCAGTGAGTAACGGAAACGGTAATCACTGTCGCTCAGGGATTCGATTTCAGAGCTGGCCCGCAAATCTGTTGTGGTACCGATATCGCCATCACCGGTGGAGATGAATACATCCACAGTGTCTTCGCCGTCATCGTATATCAGAACATCCGCCAGACCATCGCCATTCAAATCATCCGTCAGACTCAGTGCGGATGTTTTGGAAATGACGGTGCCTTTGGGCGTAAAGCTGTTCACCGTACCACTACCCAGATAGATCTGATGAGTATCATTTTCGTTGGTTACCATCAGATCCGGCTCACCATCGCCGTTAAAGTCGCCGACATCAACATTACTGGAGCTGGCGCCACCCAGGGTAGCCACGGACTCCAGCTCATCACCGACAGTAACGGCAAGCACATTAACCGCGGTAGCATCGGCACTGTCATCGGTGTGCGTATTACCTGCCACCACCTCTTCTTCGCCATCGCCATCCAGATCCACTACTTGCAGTGATGAAACATTCGGTATGTTCAGCTGGAAGGTGGAGGTTACCAGTGCCTCGGCTCGCACCAGAAGGTCCTGCGCCCAAACCAAACCGCTGGGCTCTGCCAGTTCATCAATGGTGTAATTCAACAGATAAACAGCGCTGTTACTGCTTAACACCACCCGGCCACTCCAGGCTGCACTGCTGTCGCGATTCAGTACGGCAAAGTGGCGTATAAAGGCGGGCGCATTCAACACATAGGGCCTGTCATTGATCACCCCATTCTGGTTTTCGTACACATACAGGGTTGCGCCGTTACCACCGATCAGAATTTCGGGGAAGGTATCGTCGTTAAGATCCTGAACAATAGCCCGACTGCCCTGGGCAAAGTCAGTATTCAAGGCGTCTTCGGTGAACACCAGTCCGCCCTGATTGTAGTAAATGCCGGAAGCTGCTCCACTGCTGTTCACTACAATAATATCGTTCAGGGTATCGTTATTCAGATCCGCCACGATAATGGCTTCGGTTTCACCGTTATTGGTAATCTCGCCAATTTCCTCAGCAGTACCGGTGTCCAGATCGTAATCCAGCAATTTCACGCTATTACCCTGATTGGTTCCGGCCACCAGCTCCTTGGCCACATCCGGTAACAACTGCATACTGGCAATGGCGGTGGCTTCACTCAGATTAAACTGATCATTGCCCTGAGCAACCACGGCTTCACCAATACTGGCATCGGTCACTCTGGCTTTCAGTTGTTCGCTGTCCTGATCAAACAGTCTGAGCGTCGCCACCACATCACCCACAGCGGTGGGCGCGAGATTCAACTGCCATGACACACTGCCGCTAACCGCCAGATTCACAGGACATTGCCAGCGATTGGTGCTGACAAAACTGCAGCCGGTTAATGTTGCGTTTGCGCTTCCGGTCAGTCTGACGGACAGAGAACCGTTACTGAACGCAGGGCCACTGAGGTGGCTCAGGGTAATTCCCAGTGCGATATCATCACCCACCACGGCCGGTGTGCCATCCCACAGCGTACTGATCTGGATCTGGGCTTGTTCGCGGGCCACCACGTCGATTGTAAAATTCTGTGGCACGCTGAACTCACCATCACTGGCCACCAGGGTAATATTTTCAGTACCCGTGGTATCCAGCGGTGCAGTACCACTGAGTAAACCGTTACGCAAGGTCAGCCAGTCGGGCCCGCTCTGGATGCTGATCTGAGCCTGACTGTCCGGGTCGGTTGCCGCCACCTGGTAACTGAAAACCTCGCCCTGAACCACCATGGTTTGCGTTGGCGTGGTGGTAAACTGTGGCGCTTCATTCACAGGATTGATGGTGAAAGTCACCGTAGCAACAGCACTGTTTGCCATGCCATCGCTGATGCGATAGGTAAAGCTGTCGGTAGCGCTTTCCCCACCATTATGCTGATAGCTGAAGGTACCATCCGGATTAAAGCTGAAGCTGCTGGCACGCCTTGGTGATGTCACCAGCGTTGCCTGTATCGCATTGCCATCAACATCCACATCATTCACCAGCACACCATCCAGGGCGCTGGTGTTGAGCAAGTCACCCTCATCCAGGGAATAGCTGTCGTTATTGGCAACAGGGGCATCATTGGTATTCACCACAGTAAGGTCGAATGCTGTCAGACTGGCTGTGGCTTCGCCGTCGTCCACTGTCAGGGTAATGTTGTTGTACACACCCACATTGCTGTTATCCGGAATACCACTGATTTCACCGGTGGCACTATCCAGGTTCAACCAACCGGGCAGATTGGTGGCAGTGACAGTCAGGGTATCCTCATCCTGATCACTCAGCGTGGGTACAAAGCTGTAGGCGCTGTCTTCCAGTACGCTGGTATCCGGAGTTCCCGATATGACAGGGTCTGCATTCACATGATTCACTGTAATACTGACAGTTGCGCTGGTGGAAGTTCCTCCGAGGTTATCAGTCACCTGATAAGTAAAGTTGTCGCTACCATCAAAGTTCACATCCGGCGTGTAGGTAACGGTATTGTCCGGGTTCACCAACACACTACCATTGGCAGCCAGCATATCGATGCTCAATGAAGCCAGCGTACCATCCACATCGGAATCATTGTCCAGCGGGCTGATCACAACACTGCTGTCTTCATCCACCACGGCGATATCATCCACGGCCACCGGATTATCATTCACAGCATTAATCGTGATAGAGACCGTGGCCACATTGGAAGTGCCCGCTTCATTATCCTGTACCTGATAACTGAAACTGTCGTTACCATTAAAATTTTCATCGGGTGAATAGGTGACTGTGCCATCGGCATTATCGGTCAGCTGACCATTCACAGGCTGGCTGGTAATGCTCAGGGTGCTGGCATCCAACGTGCCGTCACCATCGCTGTCGTTGGCCAGAGGGCTGATGGTGACATCGGTGTCTTCATCCGTCTGAACGGTGTCATCGTTGGCAATGGGATCATCATTCACCGATTGAATGGTCAGGGTAACGGTAACCGTATTGGATTCTGCGTTATCCGGATCTGTCAGTTTATAGGTAAAGCTGTCGTTACCGTTAAAGTCCGCATCCGGCGTGTAGACAAAGGCACCGCTGTTAATCACCACGTTACCCTGAGTGGGGGTATCCACCACCACCAGCGTCAGGTCGGCATTAACGTTATCGACATCGCTGTCGTTACCTTTGGCATTAATGGTGTGGGCGGTATCTTCCAGTAACACAGCCGTATCCGCCACTGCAACCGGCGCATCGTTAACCGCATTCACGGTAATACTGACGGTAGCAGCGTTAGATGTGCCGCTGCTGTCGTCCTGCACCACATAGGTAAAGCTGTCATTACCGTTATAGTTACTGTTGGGTGTGTAGGTCACCACACCGCTCACAGCATCCACGCTGGTGCTGCCGTTGGTGGCATCAGTCATAATGGACACGCTGGTGGCATCGAGCGTGCCATCCAGATCACTGTCATTGGTCAGCACCGAAATGGCCACTGCCGTGTCTTCATCAGTGCTGGTACTGTCATCACTGGCCGTGGGCAAATCGTTCACGCTGGTGACATTTACAATCACAGTCGCGGTATTGGATGTAGCTCCGGTAGTGTCATCAATGGTGTAGGTAAAACTGTCACTGCCGTTGAAGTTGGCATCGGGGGTATAAATAATCTCACCCGCAGACACTACGGCAGAGCCATCGTTCGGGCCCGTTACCACTGCCAGAGAACTGGTGTCCACACTGTCGCCGGCATCAATATCAGAATCGTTGCCGGCCACATTAATGGACACGGCCGTATCTTCGGCGGTGCTGGCCATATCATTGGTGGCCACCGGTGCATCATTCACGGCATTAATGGTCAGGGTTACCGTTGCCGTTACCGAACTGCCACCCTGTAAATCCTCCACGGTGTAAGTGAAAGAATCGCTACCATTGTAATCCGCATCCGGGGTGTAGGTTACAAACCCGTTGGCGGTGTTCACACTGGTGCTGCCGTTGGCCGGGCCGCTGGTTACTGTCACACTGGCAGGGTTAAGGGTACTGTCTTCATCACTGTCGTTGGCCAGAACATCAATAGCCACAGCGGAATCTTCGTCAGTGGTGGCGGTGTCGTCACCTACCTGTGGCAGGTTATTATCCAGGGTAAAGTTCCAGGACGTGGTATCGCTGATGCCCGCATACAGGTTACCCGCTGTATCCTGAACAGCCTGGTTACCGATCTGAACATAGTAGCTTTCGGTAGGCGTAAAGTTATTGGGGTTGATAGTCACGGTGGTGCCGCTCACAGTAACATCGGCGTCGCCCACGGCCAGTGACTGATACAACGAGCTGTCACTGCTGAGGTACAGATCAAAGCTGTTGTTGGCACCGCTGGCCGCCGCAATGTTTTCGTTAAAGGTAATCACAAGATCATCATCGTACTGCACCGCCGCTGCACCATCAGCGGGTGAAAGCGTTGACACGGTGGGGGCCGCTGTATCCACCGTAATGCTCAATGCTGCTGATGAAGCACTGGCATTACCCGCCACGTCGGTGGCGGTAAAGGTAATGCTATGGGTAGCATCCGTTAAACCGGTGGCCGTCAGGTTCCAGTTGCCGGAACCATCTGCAGTGGTACTGCCCAGGGCACCGTCCTGATCACTGCTCACCGCAACCGTTGCATTGGCTTCAGTGCTGCCGGTCAAATCCGGGGTTGCATCATTGGTAATGTCATCACTATCGGACACACCGGAATCACTGCTGCTATACATATCAGCGTCAGCCGGTGTGGCCGGTGCCGTGGCATCAATCGTCACACTTAGCGCAGCAGAGGCTCCGGAAGCATTACCCGCGGCATCTGTTGCGGTGGCAGTGATACTGTGGGTGGCTTCGCTCAAGGCGCTGCCAGGGGTGAAACTCCAGTTACCGGTTCCATCGGCACTCACAGAACCCAGCGCACCATCCTGATCACTGCTTACTGCCACCGTTGCGTTGGCTTCGGCCGTACCGGAAAGGGTTGGTGTGGTATCGCTGGTAATATTATCGCTGTCGGAACTTCCGGTATCACTGGCAGCATCCAGATCCGGCGCGTCCGGTGCCGAAGGCGCGGTAGTATCCACCGTAAAGCTGGTAATCGTTAAGGCGGTACTGGCATTGCCGGCACCGTCAGTTACGGTGAGGGTACAATCGCTGTAATCACCATCCGCTAACGCAGTGGTGTTATCGGTTTGCGTTAACGTAATGGTGTGGTTACCGGTACTGGCAAGGGTGGTGCTGGAACTGGTTCCGCAGCTGCCACCCACACTCAGGGTTCCGGTTTCGGTGGTGGAAAACGTGTAATCCGGCGTGGTGTCGCTGGCGGGTGTGGGTACCGCTGTTACTTCGGCCAGTGTGGGCACTTCCGTATCAATCACCAGCGCCTTGTTCGCACCCAGCGAATTGGCGGCACCCGGCGTTGCCAGTGTCAGGCTGGCAGGGTTGCCGCTGGCATCGTTAATAGTGCCACTGTTCAACGCCAGCGCGCTGGTGCCGGTGTAATCAAGATCACTACTGGTATCACCTGCCTGCACGGTATAAGTAAAGGTTAAGGTGGTGCCTCCACTGCCGCTGCTGTAATCCACCACCTGATCGGTAGTACCGGTTTCCAGAGTGAGTTGCGGCGTGCCGCTAACAGTCACGGAATCACTGAACACCACCTGGATACTGATACTGTCGCCCGCGTTATAACTGCCATTGGCGGTGCTGGAAGTTACCGAACTCACCGAGGGTACACTCACGTCGGTAGTGGCATTGCTGGTATCGGCCTGCGTTGTCTGGTTACCGGCGTTATCCGTTGCACTGAAGCTGGCGTTAAGATTCGAACCGGAAGTGGAACCCGCCGTCAGCGTATACGTGGCACTCCAGGTATCGCTACTGTTACTGGCAGCCACTGCAGCACCGCCACCAAAGGCAGAAAAATCGACGGAAACGGCTGCCACGGTATCGCTGTTATTGTCACCGCTGGCAGTGTTGTCCCAGGATGCGGTTACCGTGTCACCCAGAATAAAGGCCCCGCCGCTGCCGCTGGCGCCGGACAATGACAGATTGCCATCGGTTACCGTCAGCGCCTGATTGTCTACTGTCGCGTTGGTTGTGTCTGCAGTCGTTATGGTATTACCGGCGTTATCAGTGGCGGTAGCGGAAACGTTCACATTGGTGCTGTCAATCGCACCGGCCACAATGGTGTAGGTGGCAGTCCAGGTGTCACTGCTGTTACTGGCTGCTACAGCCGCACCGCCGCCGAAAGCGGAAAAATCCACTGTCACACTGGCAACCGTATCACTGTTGTTGTCACCACTCGCGGTGTTATCCCAGGTGGCAGTGACCGTATCCCCGGTAATGAACGCACCACCAGTGCCACTGCCACCGGAAATGGACAGGTTGCCATCGGTAAGAATGGGCGCGGTATTATCCAGCGTCAGGTTCGAGCTGTCCGCGATGGTGGTGGTATTGCCCGCATTATCCGTTGCTGTGACAGAAGCATTCAGATTGGTGGCATCTATCGCACCGGCTGTGACCGTATAGCTGGCCGTCCAGGTGTCGCTGCTGTTGCTGGCTGCTACGGCCGCACCACCGCCAAAGGCAGAAAAGTCCACTGTCGCACTGGCGACCGTATCGCTGTTGTTATCACCTGTTGCCGTGTCATCCCATTCAACCGTTATAGTGTCACCGGTGATATAGGCACCACCAGTGCCGGTTCCGGTGGAGGTGATGCTGATGCCGGCATCAGACAGTGTGGGCGCCACGTTATCCGCCGTGGCATTGGTTGTATCAGCAGTTGTAGTGCTGTTACCGGCATTATCGGTAGCCGTGGCAGAAATGTTCAGGTTGGTGCTATCGATCGCACCAGCAACCAGGGTGTACGTGGCCGTCCAGGTATCGCTGCTGTTACTGGCTGCCACAGCCGCGCCACCACCAAACGCAGAGAAGTCCACCGTCACACTGGAAACCGTATCACTGTTGTTATCACCGCTGGCGGTATCATCCCAGGTAGCAGTTACGGTATCACCCGTAATAAAAGCACCGCCGGTACCACTGGCACCACTAATGGACAGATTGCCATCCGTTACCACAGGCGCCTGATTATCGACAGTGGCATTGGTTGTGTCAGCGGTGGTATCGGACCCACCGGCACTGGTGGCCGTTACGCTGACGTTCAGGTTGGTACTGTCAATGGCGCCCGCCGTAATCGTGTAAGTTGCCGTCCAGGTATCACTGCTGTTGCTGGCTGCTACCGCCGCGCCACCGCCAAAGTCTGAGAAGTCCACGGTAACCGCGGTAATCCCTGAGTTATTGTCGCCGCCTGCCGTGTTGTTCCAGAATACGGTGACTGTATCACCCGTCACATAGACACCACCGGTGCCACTGCCGCCGCCAATGGAAATGTTGCCGTCGGTTACTGTGGGCACCAACAGGGATGTAATATCCGTGCTGTTAACAGCGGTAAGCCCCCCTGATGTTGCTCGCAACGCGATGGTATCGGTTACCGCATTATTGGTGTAAGTCAAAGCCAGTCCGGTGTAAGTGGCAACACCACTGCCGGGCGTTAAGGTAACCGTGGTGCCGGAACCATCGCTGTCGCCCGTGCCGCTCAGGCTGTTAACGGTGCCGTCTACCGTGCCGTCATTGGGATCAGTCACAGACAGTGCAATATCGGTACTGTAACCGGTATCCACCAGATCGTTTGCATCCAGTGCAGAAACTATCGGCACTGTGGTAAAAGAAGTCGCATTACCGCTTTCGATGGATGTGGGCGCGGGCTCAGTACTGAAGGTCAGTTTGGTGGCTACTACATCAGCAGTGACGGCATTGGCATCCACCGTCGCCAAGTTCGTGCCTGTGCCATCATCATCGTTGCCGGTTAACGTAAAGGACTGTTGATCAGCAGTGGCGGTATAAGCCACATCGGTAAAAGTGGCCACACCACTAACGGCTGTAATATCCACATCGCCCGACAAAGTCCCGGCGCTCGCTTCGGTTAAGGTCACTGTTTCCGTAAAATCCACGTCGGTATTACCAAATGCATCCCGCGCGGTAATCACTGGTTGCGTGGTTAACGCACTACCGGATACAGAGCCGGCAGGTTGAGTGGTAAATACCAATGTGGAGGCAGTAATATCCACGGTTGAACCGGCCCCATTGGTCACTGCAGTTGTCGCACCCATCTGGGTACCGGAACCACCCACAGTGACATCGGTGTCACCATCGACACTGAAAATAAAGGTTTGATCTTCCGTTAACCCGGCATTGTCGTTGTAATAGGCATTAACGGTATAGGTTTCGCTGGTGCCGTCTGCAATGGAAATCGAAAGACCCGAAAATGTTATGGTGTCGGAACCGGCATTATAAGTGCCGGTCACATTGGAAGCGTCGCTACCATTCAAACGCCAGGTAACCTGATCGCGGATCGTATCCGATGTGGTACCGGATACGTTTACCGTAATCGCCGACACTGTCATGGCATCACCATCAGCCGTGCCGCCATCAGACAGGGTAAAATCAAAAACATCCATGGCTTCGCCCACGGTATCCACGGTAGTGTCTAACCCCACCGGCTCACTGACGCCGCCGGCAGCCGTAAGATCGCCATCCGAATCCGTAACCGTACTGGTAAGCTGGCTACTGTTAACTGTACTTAGCCCACCGGAACTGGCCTGCAGATTAAAGGTTTCATCGCTGCCGCCAGAATTGGTATAGGTTAAAGACAAATTGGTGAAGGTAGAGACACCGGAACTGGGGGTGATGGATACCGTCGCACCATTGCCATCCGTATCCCCGGTGGCCGTCATGGTAGCGGAACCTGCCCCATTCACTTCTGCCAGCGTAATGTCAGTTGAATAGCCGGTATCCACAGTATTGTTAGCGTCCCGGGCGGACACTACCGGTACTGTCGTAAAACTTTCAGCCACCCCGTTTTGCACAGTCAATGGCGCGGGCTGAGTATCGTACACCAACTGCGTGGCCACCACATCGGATGTCACCGCATTGGTATCCACCGTGGCGAGGTTACTGCCGACTCCATCCTGATCATTAGCCGTCAGGGTAAAAGATTGCTGGTCTGCTGTAGCTGTATAGACCACATCCGTAAAGGTGGCCACACCGCTGACGGCTGCAATATCCACATCACCGGATAACGTGCCCGCGCTCGCTTCGGTTAAAGTTACCGTTTCGGTAAAATCCACATCGGTGTTACCGAACGCATCCCGCGCCGTAATTACCGGTTGCGTGGGTAACGCACTACCCGAAGTAGAACCGGCTGGTTGTGTTGTTACTGCAAGCGTGGTGGCGGTAACATCCACGGTGGAGCCAGTGCCATTATTGACGGCAGACGTTGAGCCCATTTGCGTGCCCGAGCCCCCTACCGTTACATCCGTATCGCCATCCACACTCAGAATAAAGGTTTGATCTTCCGTTAACCCAGTGTTGTCATTGTAATAAGCATTAACCGTGTAGGTTTCGCTGGCGCCGTCTGCGATGGAAATCGAAAGGCCGGTAAAGGTGATTGTGTCGGAACCGGCGTTGTAAGTTCCGGTCACATTGGATGCGTCGTTGCCGTTCAGGCGCCAGGTTACCTGATTGCGAATGGCATCCGATGTGGTACCCGATACATTCACCGTGATCGCCGATACCGTCATGGCATCACCATCAGCCGTGCCGCCATCCGATAACGTAAAATCAAAGACATTCACGGCTTCGCCTACGGTATCCACTGTGGTGTCTAACCCCACCGGCTCGCTGACACCGCCTGCGGCAGTAAGATCGCCATCCGAATCCGTCACCGTACTGGTGAGCTGGCTACTGTTAACTGTACTTAGCCCACCGGAGCTGGCTTGCAAATTAAAGGTTTCATCACTGCCGCCAGAATTTGTATAGGTTAAAGACAAATTGGTGAACGTAGAGACACCGGAACTGGGGGTGATGGATACCGTCGCACCATTGCCATCCGTATCCCCCGTGGCCGTCATGGTGGCAGAGCCCGCACCATTCACTTCTGCCAGCGTAATATCAGTGGAATAACCGGTATCCACAGTGTTGTTTGCGTCCCGGGCGGACACTACCGGTACTGTCGTAAAACTTTCAGCCACCCCGTTTTGCACAGTCAATGGCGCGGGCTGAGTATCGTACACCAACTGCGTGGCCACCACATCGGATGTCACCGCATTGGTATCCACCGTGGCGAGGTTACTGCCGACTCCATCCTGATCATTAGCCGTCAGGGTAAAAGATTGCTGGTCTGCTGTAGCTGTATAGACCACATCCGTAAAGGTGGCCACACCGCTGACGGCTGCAATATCCACATCACCGGATAACGTGCCCGCGCTCGCTTCGGTTAAAGTTACCGTTTCGGTAAAATCCACATCGGTGTTACCGAACGCATCCCGCGCCGTAATTACCGGTTGCGTGGTTAACGCACTACCCGAAGTAGAACCGGCTGGTTGTGTTGTTACTGCAAGCGTGGTGGCGGTAACATCCACGGTGGAGCCAGTGCCATTATTGACGGCAGACGTTGAGCCCATTTGCGTGCCCGAGCCCCCTACCGTTACATCCGTATCGCCATCCACACTCAGAATAAAGGTTTGATCTTCCGTTAACCCAGTGTTGTCATTGTAATAAGCATTAACCGTGTAGGTTTCGCTGGCGCCGTCTGCGATGGAAATCGAAAGGCCGGTAAAGGTGATTGTGTCGGAACCGGCGTTGTAAGTTCCGGTCACATTGGATGCGTCGTTGCCGTTCAGGCGCCAGGTAACCTGATCACGAATGGTATCCGATGCGGTACCCGATACATTCACCGTGATCGCCGATACTGTCATGGCATCACCATCAGCCGTGCCACCATCCGATAACGTAAAATCAAAGACATCCACGGCTTCGCCTACGGTGTCCACTGTGGTGTCTAACCCCACCGGCTCACTGACGCCACCGGCTGCGGTGAGATCGCCGTCGCTGTCTCCTGCCGCTGCCACATTGGAAACGGCGAAATCATCCAGCCCCACATAAACCGAACCATCAGCCGCTGTAATCGTGATTGAAGTAATACCTGAAGGAAAACCACTCAGATCAGCGGTGGTTCCGGTCGAATCCGCCAAAACACCGGTGTTAACGCTACCCCCCTGGTTGGAAGTGATTGTAAAGGTGTCATTTGAGCCGGAGATATTATAGATATAGATGGAACCGGCGTTAAACTGTTCACCACCGGTAAAGAACAAGGTAACGGAGGATTCACCGCCGGAGGTGTACATACGCCCAAAACCGGCATAAGTGGACGCTGAATTGCCGTCAGCCTCCAATGTATAGGAGCCTGCCGATACCTGCGCATCGACAGTCGATGCACCGGCGAGGGCACCAGCACTTACAACGGAAGAAAAATTAATAGTGCCGGTAAATGCCAATACACCTGAAAAATCTTTCAGCGCTTTTTCACTAAAGGGAAGCTGACGATCAACATCACCTCTTACAATTTCCAGATTCCAGTCGCTGCCATCAATGCCGTTTCCCGTTTTATTATCAGATGCAGCCACATCCACATTGCCCTGCCCCTTGATAATATCCAGGAACTGCTGGCCTTCAGTGCCCTGCCCTAAATCACAACCGTATAGCAGCAAATCACCGCCCGGCTTTAACGCCTGCCGGATACCTGCCAAAATGGTGGGGTTGTTCTCCATAGATTCTGCAGAAACCGGGACTTCACCCAGGTACAGTCTGCCTTTTTCGGCATGAGTCACCAGATGCACTGCAGCCAATTGCCGAAAAGGCTTCACGGCGTCTACCAACTGCTGAATCGCATCGCTGGTAAAATCAATCTCCAGTATTTTAACGTTTGGTTTAAGATCCTGATAGAAGGCCCGCTTATCAGCGATGGCGCCATCAATAATCACCAGTTCGGAAAAAGCCACGCCCTGTTTAATCCCAAGTTCATCACTCGAAATATCCAGCGTGTTAGTACCCTGATCAGGCCTGCCTGCCGGCTGTCCCAAAAGCAGCGCAGACGAGGCCATCGTCTGCGGAGTTGCGTAATTTTTCCCAATCCTGGATGAATAACCGGCATAGGCACTTAAGGGAAGTAAAAAGGACACTAACCCGTTAACGAGCGGATGTTTCATGATGGCCTCGTATTAGCTATTCGCTGGAAGAGCGCTGTTGTGCAACGATATGTGCTTCTGTTCCATTGGTGTCTTGCCAGAAATCCATTTCCTGATACTTGGAGAATAAATCCGGAGGGAGAATGGTACTGCGTGGCTTGAATTCGACTTTTCGCTTGACCTGATGCAGTCCTTTTACGCCTAATCGCAAATCAAATTCCGATTCGTCGTATTCCACCTGATTAAAATCATAGTCAAAAACCCCAACACCCAGAAATTCGGATATTAATTCCATGGTGCGATGGGGGTATTGGGTCAACAGTTCGTAATCCACCAGTAATAGTCGATCAGAAAACTCGCCATAGTAGGCTTCTTTCAATGCTGTCCAGGCGCTGCCCACTGTGCTGGCAGCGTTCATCAGAGATTCGCAGCGTGTGTAAACAGTCATACGACTGGCCGCATTAAACATCCGGCTATAATCAAAGGGATTTTTGCGGTAAATGCGTTCAAAACTGTCCATAATCCAGGCCGGATTACGGACACAGCAAATCATTTTAAAATCCTCAAATAAATCCACCAACTGATGCAGGCGAGCTGTCCAGATGCGATTGGTATCAAAAACTGTCTTGCCTTCAAATTCGCTGTAATAGGTAGAAAACAGCGATTTGCACATTTCCCGACGCTTGTCGGCATCAAACATGGAGTAGTACTCGCTGTTCGCGCCCATCAGCTCCAGCGAGCTGTTCATCAGCGCAGCGACCGGGCTACTCATTGCCGCATGGAACTCAGGGTTTTGTCGGAGCAGGCCTGCCAGTAAGGTGGAACCCGACCTGGGCAGGCCTGAAATAAAATGGTGCTTCACGTTTATCACCACACACAGTTGAAATGTTCTTATAAAATATCTGTATTATTAATGACATATAGCTTCAGGAGGTAAGCGCACTAAAAGACACAACAGCACAATTCGAGTCAGCACGGCAATCCTGCAAAGAAATAGCGCTTACCTGAGTTAAGATGACAAGCTACGCCGATTCAAGCCGGCATAGCTGATATCTCACAAATAATTGCAATACCCACTAACTTCGTGGTGGATACTCACCATCCCAGCAAATAATAAAGCTGCAGGCCTGAAACGGCTGATAGTTACTTAATGTAAGAGGCTGGCCCGTATTGTTGCCTGTGGTTTCCACGGCTGCCGGGTTCAGCGACACTTCAGCAGACTGATCATAGTCGCAATACATGGCTTTATTTCGGGTGGGTGCCGGCCCAACAGCACGGTACGCCTGAGCCGGAAGCACAGACTCGCCAGGTGTTGCTGTGGATGCGGGATTGCCGGAAGCATTCACCGTATGGGTATGCGCAGGCATACTGTGATAAGAGACAACTTTCTTATAACCATAGCCCTTCTGACCGATAAAATGTTGGCTCAAGCCCGGCCCCTGGCTATTGCCCCAATGCAGTGGTGCCATACCACGCAAATCGGGCAATTGAAAATTGGTGTGGCCATTACCACCATAGATCGTATTAATAACGGCGAATAACAGTTGGTACTGGGCAATTTCCAGATATTGGCCGGAGCAAAAAAACCAACCCTGCGGCGCATAATTGCCGCCAAACATTCTGATTTCACCTGCGTATGGATCACTCATGTCGCTCTCCTAGCTTCGTTCCGGGTAGCTGCCCTGCAAGGCAATAATAAAATTGATACAAAGATAAGGTTGCATATTATCAAGTGGCACGCTGCCACCTGAGGATTCCAGCACGCCCTCATTTAACTGAACGACGGAATTTGGATCGTCATAAACAGAAAGACCGGGATCACTCCCGGAGGTTGCACCAAAGAAGGCGTTGGATGGCCCGGTAGCATCCTGACTGTTATCATTGGCCATCACCTTGTGGGTATGGGCAGGCAGGTTATCGGTCGTCAGGGTAACTTTTTCCACACCGCCCTTTTGACCAAGCTGGTAATTAAACTGGCTGCCCGGAAACTGTCCCTTGCTGATGGGAATCCTCCCGCGCAAATCCGGTAACCCGAAGTTCGTTCGACCGTCGCCGCCATACGCCGTGCCAAGCAATGAATAAAGCGCCTGATACTGAGCTATTGCCAGTAACTGTCCGTTACAGAAAGCCCAGTTTTGTGGTTCATAGTAACCGCCAAACATTCGTATCTCGCCAAGATATGCATCAACCATGACAAAGCTCCCTTTAAGGACGCGGTGGAAAAATTCCTTCAAGCGCAATACAAAAGTTAAGCGCCTGAAAAGGTTGAATATTACTGAACGCATCCGGCTGCTGCTCGCCAGCAGCACCAATCATGCCGGGGTTCATCGTTGTATTTGCAGAGCTGTGGGAATAGATTCCCTCGGTATCAGACGCAGATACTGTTACTCCAGCACCCAGGTACCGGTTGGTGGGATCGTTTTCCTCACCAGGCTTATTTATGACGTTAAAGCTATGACTATGCAGCGGTACCTCAGTTAATTGCTGCGATTCAGCACCGCCCTTGGCACCAAAAGCAAATGCCTCCCAGGGCGCGGTGCCCCAACCTATAGGTGTTTTACCCCGGTAATCGGGCACTGCAAAAGTCGTGGTTCCGTTGCCACCGTAGGTGGTACCGAGTAAGGCATAGAGTGCGGGATAATCCTGAATATTCAGCAACTGGCCTTCGCAGGGAGCCCAGTCTTTAGGCACGAAATTGTAGGGAAAGATCTGAATCTCACCGATGAAAGGTTCCAACATAACCGCTCCTCCTTAACGGACACCACAGACCGGTAATTGACCTGTAGTGAATACTGGAAAATTGCATCCTGATGTTGAGTTCAATCAACTCATCACTAAAGGGGAAGGCTAGCAGCCGCTTGAACAGTTGCCAGAACGGGATTGGTTATCCAAAACAAGCTACGAGAATGCAGCGGGAGACTAACTTGTTAAATTGCGGGGTTATTTTCTCTGCATCACCCAGATAAACACCACAACAGGTTGCCTGATGATCGTAAAGCGACCTGAACATTCAGAGATATCTCACAAGCATGTGAGATATCTCTGACCTGACTAGATACCAAGAGGCGCCATTAATAAAAAATTTTGATATGACTGTCGAAATCGCCAGTTGTCGCTCGACTAGTAGGTAAAACAGCAGGTTCCATCAAACCAACTCAGGAGCACCAAGAATGACACGCATGATTTTTATCAACTTACCCGTTGCCGATCTTAAAGCATCAATGGCTTTCTACCAGGCCCTCGGTTTTGAAAACAACCCCCACTTTACCGATGACACAGCAGCCTGCATGGTGTGGAGCGAAGCAATCAATGTCATGCTACTCACTCATGACAAATGGCGTCAGTTCACAAGCCGCCCCATTCCGCCCTCCAGCTCCAGTGAAGTCATGCTGGCCTTACCCCTGGAGAACCGGAAAGCAGTCGACACCGCCAACGAAACCGCACAAAAACACGGTGGAGCTGCCGATATAAATCCCACCCAGGACCTGGGGTTTATGTATAGCCGAGCGCTGGCCGACCCGGACGGTCATGTATGGGAAGCCATGTGGATGGATCCATCGGCGATTCCGGCAAGCGAGTAGTTCATGAAAGTGACATCTGCGCCAAAGATTCTTGACAGGCGTAATACCAATAAAGAACATCTATCAACTGAACAGGAAAACACCCATGGCAAACCAGCACGGCGAATTTATCTGGTACGAACTATTGACCACCAACAGCGATGCCGCTCAGCAATTTTACAGTTCAATTCTTGGCTGGCAGACCATCGATAGCGGCCAGACTGAAATAGACTATCGTATCCTTCAGGCCAAAGATGAAGAAACCGGTCAATTGCGCGAAGTTGGAGGTCTTCTGCAACTCACTGAGGAGATGACTCAAGGTGGCGCCAGACCTGTTTGGCTTGGCTATATTGGTGTAGACGACGTAGACCAAACCGTTGCCCGAATCTCAACTGCGGGCGGTGAGGTACAAATGCCGCCCACGGATATTCCCGATGTTGGCCGCTTTGCCATGGTGACCGATCCTCAGGGTACCCCTTTCTATGTGATGAAAGGATTCAGTGATGAAGCCAGCCTGGCATTTGCGTCAGACAAACCACGCCTTGGCCACTGTGCCTGGAATGAACTTGTCACCACTGACCCGGAAGCCGCGAAGTCCTTCTACTTCAAGGAATTTGGCTGGACCAAGGATGGGGAAATGGATATGGGGCCGATGGGCCAATACGAATTTATTCGCCACAACGGCGTGATTGGCGCCATCATGCCCAAGCCAGAAGAGATGCCAGTACCTATGTGGCATTACTATTTCCGGTGCGCTGATATAGATACCGCCTTTAATACCATTACCGATAATGGCGGGCAGGTACTACATGGCCCTGACGAGATTCCTGGTGGAGAGTTTATCATTCAAGGGATTGATCCCCTGGGAGCGGCTTTTGCCCTGGTCGGCACGAGAAACTAAACCAATACAGATTAGTGGGGCCTGGTCGCAATGCCTGTTCATTGTGCGTTGCGACTCTCCCTCAACTTGTAAGGCGACGACACTATATTTGAATACAATACTCTCCGGGAGCAAACAATAATCGAGGCTCAGGCTCAACAAATCCATGATCCCGTATGCGTCGCTCGTACTTGATAGAAGGTGTACGGATGGCCACTTTCCACAAGTTTGGCGCCATTTCCACGGCACCACTATCCGGATCCCGGTAGTCTACAATTTTTTGCCCGTTCTTATAGACGGAATCAAACGCTACCCACTTTATAGAGTCAATCGTTCCATTCTTTAGGTAATCCTCCGTTGAATACCAAAAACTTTTCACGCCATCCTCAGCAATATCCTTATCAGGAAAGTTTTCGTAAAACTGGATATCTACCAATATATTGTGTTCAGTAAGAGACAAACGTGTCGCCTCCAGCATCAAGTCGGAGAGCTTACCGTAATCATCAGAGTCCAGATTGCCTCGCTTTGTCAGGATTATATCAATATCCCATGTTTCAGGCCTTCCCTCCAGAAACCCGCCACACAACCATGCGTAGAACGGAGCCTTCTCAAGATGCGGCACAAAGCACTTCCACCACAACGAGAACTTTTCCAAATCGGGCTTATCCCAAGCAACCGTTGTATGAACAGGTCCTTTTGTATAACTGAAATTTTCATGAAACTCAGGTTTTGTAGTCATTGCTCACTAATTCTTATTTCAACCAAACACCAGATAAATCTTTTGTAGGCTACCCTCCGGAAGGTGATCCACCCCCTCCAGAACCGCCAGATCCCCCACCAGACGGATCACCGCCCCCTCCAGAAGGGTCCCCACCGCCTCCCGTGTCAGGTACAGGGAAGTCTGGGATACATTGGGCAAATAAGGGGCCTGTAAAGACTTGCACTTTCGAAATAGTGGATGGTACATCCCCCCCACCCGAAGCAGAAGTTTCCACAAAAGGCTCCGATTGTACTTGATTTAAATCCGTACCGATATCCAGTTTTTTGTGCGCGGCTTCTGCCGTTATCGCTCCAGCACATGAAGCAGCCACAACCGCAGAGTTGATAAGTTGTTTTTTTGTAATTTTCAAAGCATTCCTCGCGAAATCATTCTCTGAATGGGTTCAGCCTGGTTCAAAAGCAGTGTCCTGCAGAGATTCTTGCTGCGCCGTCCTGACCAATAGCAACCCCTGTAGCGAGACCGGCTACCGATACAGGAGTTGAGGCAGATCCAGAAGTTATGTACAAAGCCACTGAAGCCGCTCCCAGCAGCAACGTGGCCACCTCTTCACCCACGCCTGCAATGACCTGTATAGGCTTGCAGCTTTCAACTTCGCCATGAACAGTAACCTCTCCACTACTACTCAGATATGAAGTGGAATTTTTTTCATTTTTAAACCCATCAACCATGAGTGATTTCTCGGCTATAATGCAAGTAAAATTACTCGGAGGTACCACACTATTCTTTAATTCAACATCAGCATATCGATAAATGCCGGTATCAAAATTACGATTCTCATAATACTCTTCATGGCCAAGCACCTGAAAACCAACTTTAGCACCTTCCTCAAGCACATCGAACATTGCGGGCGGCAGATCTGGAGCACATAGATAGTCCATGGAGGCCAACTCTGTTTCCGCGTCATAGCTACTACTCGTAGCGTCTAACTGAGCACCCAACTTGGCATTGAGAAAAGTTTTATACTCACGCACAGCAGATGGGTAATTCAAAGCAGAGGACTTTAAGCTTTGCTGGTCCGCCTCTGGCAAGCTTTGCTGGGAACTAGCCCAAACTTCCACATCATCAATAAAGTGTGTATCCACTTTATCAGTGGATGGGTTAAAGCTTCCATTACGATTCACATCTACCACAACATTAAAGTTCTTACCGTACTCATCAACAGCGCTGAAATCATCCAAATTATTGGGAGCACGAGTATACAAATCTGAAGGGGAACTCCACACACTATAAAAGAAGCTATTTTCGTCTGAGACATCAACCGTTTGCTTAGTGTTGCCATTGACAGGTATTGCGTAAGAATCCAGATTGGAGATAGCCGATGTCCAATCATCTATTCCAGCTTCCTCCAATTTCTGCTGGCTGACTATGTATATGTCTGCAAGGTTTTCGGTATTTCCTGATAAATTACTCGCGAGTGCATATACGTTGTGGGCAATACTGATATCATAGACTTCCCTGCGCACGCCTCTATCATCCAATGTGAACACGTCATCAACCCCGGAACGATCTTGCAACACAATAAAATCCGCTTCGTGGGTTAGATTTGCAATATCGCCATCATTAATATCGTAGATACCATCATTATTGATATCCAAAACCAACCTGTAAACACCGGGGGTCATTCGATCGAAGCTTGGCAAAGCAATGGTAGGAAGCTCACCACCTGGGCCCACGGTAAAGATTTCCGAGTGCCAGCTTATGCTGTTCAAATCAATTTGTGCATTCCCCATAAAGAAGTTATCCGCATGTGCCTCAACTACATGCAAGGTCGCGCTGGCGCCTTCCGCGAGATCAACATCAGTCATCGTAATGTCGGTTGTCGCATCGTCAAGATCAAACTCACGCTTTGCTCTTTTAGCACCTCCGCCCACATCCACTTTAATTTCCAGCTGGCGTTTCTTACGTTTTTTAACGCCGCCGAATTGAATGGCAACTAGGAAATGATCCGATATACGCTTGAGCGATTGCCCGGCAGCAGGATTATTCCTGTCATTATCGAAAGGAACAGGCGGATTGTAACTAATACCGGCAGTTTTAATATGGTGAGACTGATGCTTCGCAGTTGCGTCTCCACGAGTAATTATCCGATCATAGGCACAGTTGGCTGCGCCTCTGACATTAGTCTTTTGTCCACGGGTTATCCACCAATCCCAGCCAACAAAGCGTGTAGCCTCTTGCGCCTGTGAAAAATAGTTACAATCTGCATTCAGATCACCAATAACAAGTGCATCTGCCGTTGCGCCGACAACGTTCCCTTCAAGATTATTTAGCTCGCCATTAACGTTACCAAGACTGGTATGATGGTTATAGGCAGTAAAGGTGAAGATGTCTCCATCCACCGTATAACTGAACGTCGCATGCAAAGGCTGGCGCGTAAAACCGGCAGTTCCAGGTTCCCCATACCCTGTAACGACTAAGGCGTTTCCCCTGGGGGCCGAATGATAGAACAGCACTGATTGCTCATAGTTCCCCGGTTGGCCAGCTTTTGTCCCTGGCGCCCGGCAGACATAAGAAGGATTCGCCGCCTGCACACGCGCGCACAATGTATTCAGGTAGGTATTTGGAGGGCTAGGCTCTTTGATCTCCTGAATAAACACAATATCATACTGCGTTATGATAGAGGCATAATGATCCACCAAACCATCCACCAGCCCCTTGGATTGACCATAATTTTGTATGTTCCAACTAGCTGCGGATAAGGTCCATGGAAGATCATCTTCTGCGTCCTGTAAACGGCGATAATGCTCATGCGCCGCGGGCTCTACTACGACATTATTTGTCCAGCTCGTTCTTAAAATATTCTTTGCATTCTTATTTCCTCTGGATTTAACGCCTTTAAAATTTTTATTATGCAGGGCATTAGCATCCACAACCCACTGTTTACCTCTTTTATGGTAGTAGACCAATCCACCACCAGATTTTACATACTTGGGCAAACCCTGATTAGCGCCTGAAATAGAGTACACCCCTTCAACGCCTGGCTGAGATGGCATTAAAACTCTGATTTGTTGAGGAAAAACTCTGCATCTGTTGGACCAATTGGCTTCTCCCGGACTGGTAGCGCCAAAAGTAGTCACCTTACTAACTGTCCCAGCCGCTGACGTATCCATATCGTTTTTATCCAAAACCCACTCGGTGGTGTCATCTCGATAGTAGATAGAGTAGGTAACCCCTTGCTTCACCCATTTATATACAGGTTTTTCCTGAAAGGTAACGAGCTCACCATCAGTATCTGAGTAACGGGTATAGGTACCATTAGCCTTTCCTGTAGAGCAGTTCTGAACTTTTAGTTGATCAAATTCAATGGGGTCAACTTCGTCGGCAAATGCCGGCACTGAGAGCAAAGATAACTTCGCCACAAGCAGCAGTTTGCAATAGCGCGCTGCCGTACAGGCCTTTCTGTTAATCAGGTTCATGATCTTTCCATTAAAAGCTGTTATTGAGTCAAGCCATAATCAAAAGCGGATGCTTGCTCGACATGTTAGTTACACCCAGGTGCCGCGCTATCCTGTTCGCAAACGTGATTAACCAAAAGTTCCAGGCGACTGTTAAGTTGCTGGTTTCTTTCTGTTAGCGTTTCTAAATTTTTAGCTTGTTTTTCCACCGTCTTTGCAAGGGACTGGATGGCAGATACAGCCAACATACTAACAGCGTCATAGTCTACATAATGAAAATCATCGACCTGCCGCCCAAGTACCGTAACTTCCCCACTAAAGGTTTTATTGACAGTTATGGTATCGGTGGTAGTGGCCAACACCTCTAACGTCTGATCATATTGCCCTTCGAATCGGACCTTAATCACATCACCAGCCTGGAGATCATGGTGGCGTAGTAGAATCTCATTTCCGGACATAGAGGCACTGGCCATAATGTCATTAATCATACCGGTACCCAACTTCACTGCTTGTGGATATACCTGATGTAACTGTTGGCCAATAAGCTTCTTCACTTTAACATCAGCGCTCTTGGGGTCTATAAAATGATAATCGGTTATCAGGATATTTCGGAGCGTTTCCAAATCCTGATCATTATCCGACAGACCCTCTGTTGACTTGATTCGCTGATCCGATGCATTGCAATAACTGGTCGCGTGGATCGTACCGTGTGCGAGAATTGAATAATCCCCTACGGTGGGAGAATTAACTTCCAACCTAGCGCTCGTTGGGGTGGTGGTACCCACCCCGACATTGCCGTTGGTGTGAATGTAAATCCCCTTAACCTCATCAGCACTCACATTTATTGGAAACAGGCTGGCAAAAACCAAAAACGAGTAATACTTGAACGTTTTATTCATATTATTCAACTCCGGAAAATAGTAGTGAGCGCAATATTCTGCTTATTTGAGGGTCTTTGAGGTGGAAATCACTAATGCAGACATGATCTTTGCTTCACCTTAATGCATTAGATTAGGGCATCACAATACTACTAAAGTCTATTGACGAACTTAGTAATATTGAGGTAGGGCCTGAGTAGATCATCATTTACTGGACAATAAACGTACGTAATTTACATGATCGCGACAAAATTTTTGATGAATTGAAAATCGCTATGATGATTGGATCTTCAGAGAGCGCGGTTGATCTTGTCCGGCAGAAGAAATTAGCTCAATAACATTTTGAAGAAACCAGCGTCCGCACTGATACAATAGCGTCGTTCCAAATACCAGCATTGAAGACAAAATTAAGTACAGGAGTCGTTTCGTGGACTAAATGACAAGCATTGTCAGAAAAGAATTTCCAACTATGTCCTAATGTATTCTTTGAGATTATAGGCTTAAATGCTTTTCTGCCAGAACAAGGCCTTCCCCAACGCAGGGTCCAACTCATAACCGGCAAAACCAAATTTCACATAAGAACTTTGAGCTATCTTATTTCCTTCAAGCACCTCCAGGGTAAGCTTGCAGCATCCTTTAGACTTGGCGATTTCTTCAATCTTTGTGAGCATTTTGTGGCTCAGCCCCTTGCCTCTGAACTCAGGGACAACAATCACATCGTGAATATTCACCAACGGCTCGCATTTGAAAGTAGAGAATGCCTCAAAACAGTTGATCAACCCTGCGGGGTCATTATTAACATAAGCAATAACACTAAAAGCATGCGGTAGCTTTGATAGCTCCGCAGTCAGATTCGATTTTACGAAATCCGGTAAGGGCTGAGAACCGCCCATCTCGTCCCTCGAGTAAATATCCATTAAATAGACAATTTCTTCTGCTTGAGTTTTATCCGAGTAATCTGCGATCTTAACTTCAATATTCATTGTGATGTAGCAACACCCGTCGTCAATTGAGGCGGCATCTGTAAATCGTCTGTATGCCGAAATGTCCCAGGAGTTTGCCCGAACACATTCTTGAATGCACGTCCAAACGCCGCTTCGGATTGATACCCCACCGATTCAGCAATTTCGCCCGTGGATTTCTTCGTCTCGCTCAACTCAATACGGGCACGCTGCATACGCCAATAAGTCAGGTACTGCATAGGCGACTGACCCACTAACAAACTGAAACGCGCAGCAAACGCCGAGCGCGACATGCCTATCTGGCTGGCCAATCCCGCTACACTCCAGGCAAACCCGGGTTGCCGATGAATCAGCGCCAGAGCACGACCGATGTACCGGTCTCGCAACGCTGCGAGCCAGCCCTGGTCTGCTTCGGGGCTATGATCAATCCAATAGCGTAACGCCTGAATCATCAGAATATCCGCCAGATGCGTCATCACGGTTTCTCCACCAGGCCTGATCTCCTTCGCCTCGCTCGCAATCAGGCGTACTGTGCTCTGTATCCAATGATGCTCATCGTCCCGCCAGGCATCGATATACAGCACTTTGGGCAGCAGGCTAATGAACTGCTGCGCGATCGCCTGATCGAAGCGAATAACGCAGCAGGTCAGTTGCGCAAGCTCTCCACCACCACCGTGACGCATGTACTCGTAACGTTCACTCAGCGGCTCTACGGGAATATCAAACAACGGGGTAATTGAGCTGTCTGGATCACTCTTAAGCGTATGACCGATGCCGTGGGGTACCAAAGAAAGGCTGCCCTGCTCCAGCAGTCGGGGCGGCTCCCCTTCCACTTCAAGCCAACAGCGCCCCGCCGTCACGATATGAAACATCATATAGCCCGCCATAGGCGGCATGGAAATCCCCCACGGCGCGGTGAGCTCCGAACGGCAATAGAGAATACCGCTCAGGCGCAGCAAATGCAGCGTCTCACCCAGGGGGTCGGATAACGGGGGAATATTGGCTTCGGAACGGGTTGAGTTCATAGCGGGCACAACGGCATAGAATCCAGACAATTGGACGATCTGCAGATAATTATGGACCCATGAGCATTAATAATCCACAGCGTATCGGGAATAATGGCCTTGAACGATACGAAACGGGTTCCGGCGCGCTCCCGAAAGGTATCCCACTGAAAGCGATTAAACCCATGAGAGGGCACTTAAATGACTGATCAATCGACAAACTCCCCGATTCTGATAATTGGCAAAAACGGCAAAACCGGTGTACGTGTGGAGCAACGTCTTCGCACAATGGGATTGGAAACCCGGGCAGTATCACGCTCTACCCAGCCCGGGTTTGACTGGTACCGCCCACATACTTGGACCCAAGCATTAAAGGGCGTAGAACGCGCCTACGTGACCTTTCAACCGGACCTTGCCATTCCGGAAGCCGCCCAGATCATGCAGAACTTCGTGGCTGCAGCCCGCACCGCCGGCTTAAAGCACCTGGTTCTGCTGTCGGGCCGCGGTGAGCCGGGTGCTGAGAAAGCCGAAGCCATTGTGCAGAACAGCGGATTAACCTGGAACCTGGTTCGGGCCAGCTGGTTCTTTCAGAATTTTAGCGAAAGTTTCATGCTTGACGGGATCCTGGCTGGCGAATTGGTGCTTCCCCGGGTTACAACAACTGAGCCATTTATTGATGCAGATGATATCGCTGACGTGGTGGTGGCAACACTGACTCAACCGGAACTAGCGAATCAGTTAATTGAAATCAGTGGCGCTGAATCGATAACTTTCGAGGACTGCGTGCGGAAAATTGAGGCAGCAGTAGGCTACCCCATCAAGTTTACAGAAGTGCCGCTCAGCGCCTATCTGGAAGAAATGCGTCATCAGGGCTTTGCGGATGACATGATCTGGCTAATGGAAGAACTGTTTGGCAAGGTGTTGGACGGGCGTAATACCCAGCCTGTAGACGGCTTGCAGCGGATATTGGGCCGTCCGCCAACGAACTTGGCTGAGTATGTTGACAAAACGGTTGCAACGGGTGCTTGGTCTAAATAATAGCTGGAATACAATCAGGGAACTATGGGACTAGCATTCAACTCAAGGACCTATGCCAGTGTTTACCTCCAACAGGGATAGGAGGTAAACACTATTAAATATATCGAACGCTTCCATCACAGTCTAGAACGCCTAATTATGTACATCTAAATAGAGCCAACCCATTCAGCGATCTTGTGATAATGTCGTGCTACATCTTGCACAATATCACCACCTCTTTTTAGCCCTTTAACGGCCGTATTGAGTCGTGACCCTTCATCCGAGAGCTCCCTCAGCAGGCGATCAACATAATTTAGCTTTCCACTTTTGAGTATCTTCTTTCTATCCGATTCACCCTCGATTTTCTCTAGCGCCAGCTGTGCGGACTTAACATCACTTGCCTCTTCTGGATTACCATTGAAATGCAGCAATTCCGCCAATTCAGTTAATGACCCTTGCAAACCATAATTCACTGAATCGATATTAAAACTATTACACTGATGCTCCGACATAAACAAATTTGCGCCATCTTCGGCTACAATTTTTATATTGTAGTTTCTGGCTTGATCATTTAGCTCCAGCTCGGTCCTACTAATATCATCGTAATAAGGTCGACCCTCACCAGCATGTACGGCGATTTTATTCTCAGTCAACCAAATAGATTTATCATCAAACTCTCCGCTTCTACCTGTACAGTACTCTTCACAATACACACGATATTCTATCTCTGGACGTTCACTCTTATAGTCACTAAATATCTCATTAATACTGTTGCGTAACTGAGTTAAAAACTCTGTTTTAGTTCTGCCTTTGACTCTAACTTCTAAAATACGATCATCCTCACGAACCAGTGCCACATCACCATTAGCGTTTTCCAAAACAACCCCCAACCGCCATACCTCATCAGCCTGCCGAATAAAATGGTGATAGCGCACGATAAAACGTGTTATTACATCACCAGGAAGATCTTGTTGAGCTTGATAACGCAACATTAGCGCATCGCCAAACTCAAATACGGGCAACCTTCCAGGCTGATCCTCCTTTAGCAAGTGAGGAATAACTATAGAACAATTACCCTCATTCGAATAAGATAATTCATAGTAATTCAATAGTTCAAATATGAATCTATGCTGTCTTTCTGGATAGCGATCAAGATTCTTCTCGAATATCTTTTTAAACTCATCAATATCAACACTATATCTTTCATTATTACTTGCCCAATTGATTATCTGGTACACCCCGTGACTGACCCATTCTGGATTCAACACAAGTGTATCAACACCTGAAATCCTGGGATACCACAAACTAACCCCTAAGGCATGTAGATTAGCAAGCAACCCATTCAAACTGTCGGACTCATTAATTCTTTGCCCTTCTGCAATAGATTTAAATTCTTCTATGCTTATAAACTCCTTTTTAGAGGAATCATCAGCAGAGCTAAACAGATTCTCCAGCTCTTTTTTTACCAAATAATAACTTTCGGGAATCGACTTTCTAGCCCAACTTAGATTCTGCTGTACTGTATTGAAGACGTGCTCACGAAAACCAAGCAGTTCTTTGTGATCATTTTTAACTGAAAACTCAGAAAAGCACACTATAGAATACTTTTCAGTCAGCCTATTAAGTGGAATTTTTGGAGAATGCTCGTCTTTTTTATTCACCAAGACAATCACATCGGAGTCACCGCCGTAGATACGTTTTTGCTCCAACCAAAATTCTAAACGACCTACACTATCTGTTCGGCCATCATGAACTATTAAATAAACACACCGCTCTGAAAGAAAAAATTTATGCACAGCATGAGTTACTGTATGGCCAGCAAAATCCCAAATACGAATGGTACATCCCTCTTTATCCCAAATATGAGTATCTACTCCAGCCGTACTTTCAGCATCTTTAGGCATATCTGAATTCGGATCTAGCAAACGACGGGTAATACTTGTTTTACCTGACCCCTTATCACCCAACACTATTAATCTAGCCTCATTAATTTGGGTGCTACTTACAAGTAACCCTTCGATATACTTAGAAGCCGCGGCTGCTCCATTTTCAGATATTGATGCAGGAACACCCAAATGAAACCTCAACTGGCCTCGAAGCTTTTCGTTATATTTAAATTCGTTCCTTAGAATTTCCTCAAAATAATCCACCCAGTATCCACACCCTTCATAATCTAAGAGACCTCTAAACTTTGGCCACCTCTTAGCCAGTATTAGAGACGAGAAACTTGAAGAAGCACCCTGTGTAATTGACTCTACTTCCTTAACAAGAAGACTTTTAAACGCCTTCCGATTCCTCTCTTCCAAAATATTCTTATAGATAGAGTGTGCTGCATCAGATGCTCTTGAGAGAGCTGTCTTTACATGATCATATCTTACAGGATCAGCATCCACGAAATTCTCTTTGGCATCAAATACATTCAAACAACTACCACAGCGTACGCTGCCTTTTGCCGCAGTTAAATGCAAATTCTGTATTGCATAACTGGTTTTACACTTGGGGCATTTAGTAATCCTTCTGGGAACGACTCTGGCCATATTCGCGATAACTTCAATTGCCGCTACAACCTTATCCGCTTTACAATTCATGGCCACTTCTTTAGCTTCAACCAAGCTACCAAACGAGTGATCACTCAGAGCAAACCCTTTAGATTCACCGACAAGAATGGAGTAATCCTTAGTGACATCAAGATGCTTAAATATCTCTAGCAAGAACCTTTGAGATTCGCCTCTCCAAAAATCCAGCTTACCGTATACCGCAATAACCGGTAGGCTAAGCACGCCTAATCTCCAAGCAAACTCTACTAGTTGCTCACCGTTTAACTTACCAAGCAATTTTTCAACAAATCCCTCAAACTCCGACTCTTTCAAAACTTGACCCTCAGCTTATGTGTCCCCGTGACTTGGAATGCTGACCAACATTCGCGCTATTGCAGACTATTACGGCAAATTGTTAAATTTACCTGGGGGAAAATCATTATTCTCAAACCCGAAAGCTTTCAGCGTGAACTCTATACTTTCAACAGCTGAGTACACGCAGCTCGAACCCAACTCATCTTTAATTTGGTGCTCACTTTATAACACCCCCTTAAAAAAAACCAATTGATTCAACCGACTAATCATCGTTTAGTGTCGCGTGAACCAACAACGCGAATTGACCATGCGTAACTCTCCTTTCTAAGCTTCAAGCAACCATCACTTTGCAAGTTCTGTCCCTTTAGCAATGGTGCACGATATGCCAAACGCGCTGCCAAAAAATCACACAAAAAAGAGATACAACGACCAATCTCGATAGCTGTATCGCCAAATCCTGCCTGAAAGCAATCAATCATCATTCCGGAGCGCCCCATGAAGCCTATGAACAAGTGCGCGAGGCTATTGATGGCACCAAGTGGCAGAAATTTCGTCTATAGTCAAAAAATGGGATAAAACGAGCCCAAGGAAGGAGATCAGTCTAAAGCTCATCAACCAGCTTTATGCTCTACCCATTCCTGAAATTGTGAAGCCGGCATTGGCTTGGCAAAATAAAACCCCTGAACACGGTCACACCCCAGTTTCATGAGCGACATCAAGGTCTGAAAATTCTCAACCCCTTCGGCCACCGTTTCTATTTGCAGTGCTCGCGCCAACTTAACTGTATTTTCCACAATACGATAGTCGTTCTCGTGACGTTCTGTCTGACTGACAAAGCTTTTATCAATTTTCAGTTCATTGACCGGGAGCTGGCTAAGATACATTAAAGAGGAATAGCCGGTACCATAATCGTCCAGGGATATGCAGCACCCGGCTGCCCCCAGCGCTTCCAAGGTATGGATTATCGCACTCATATCTTCACTCAGATAGGTTTCCGTCACTTCGAATACCACATCGGCCAGATTGATGTCATACTCCTCCGCCGTCATCACAACAAAAGGTACAAAATCAGGCTCAATCAGGTTTTGCGTGGACAGATTGATGCTTAGCTTGAATGGCCTTTGATTAAATTCAAACCGGCTCAAAATGGCGAAGGATTCCGCCACCAGATATCGTGTAATCCGGTTCATTAACCCTGCTTCCTCTGCCACCTCTATGAACTCTACCGGCGAAACCACGCCAAATTGCTGGCTACTCCATCGTAGTAGTACCTCAGCACCGGTCATTTGTTGAGTAATACAATCGAACTGAGGTTGCAGATACAACTTTAGTTCTTTGTCATTCACCGCTTGCGACAGCGCACCTACAAGAGCCAGTCGTCGCCGGCCAAAAGCGTCAATTTCAGAACTGTAAACAGTCAGCTTTTCTGAAGATCTTGAGCCGTAATCCTGGGCTGCACTGGCATGCTGCAACAGTAGCTCTGCGCGATCGCCGTGCTTCGGATACACAGAAATTCCTGTGCAGGCATCCAACTGTATTGTGATTTCTCCAACCTGAATCGCCGAATCATATTGTCGAATCAAATGCCCGACAAACTCGTTGATGGAGCAATAGATCTCACCTGTTTTGCACAAAAACGCCAGGCTACCAAAGTTCTCGACCGCCACAAAGTTTTTGGTTTCCGGCTCCACCGCTATCGCCTGATCGTTATGATCAAGTGACTTCTCCAACGTGGCAATAACCGATTCAAAAACCTCTTTTGCCAAGCGCCTACCCATGGATGAAGCGATTTGTTTGATTTGAGGAAAGCTGATAAGCACCAGCGCAAAGGCATCCGTATTGGTTTTATCAGCGATCAGCTGATTGACCCGATGACTCAGAAGATACTCATTGGGCTTTCCGCTCACCGGATCATGCAGAGCCTGTTGAAGTGCCTGGTCCTGCACTTGAACAATGGTACGCTGCGCCTGTTCCATTTGCTCCATGGCGATAAGCTTTTGACGCCGCTCCTCTTTAAAACGATGCGCCAGCGCAAATGAAAACAGCAGCGCCTCCAACACTGAGCCTGCCTGTATGGAGTGGTTGGTTATTCGTGAAGATGGAAACAGCCCAAAAACGTTCGCCAGATAGATCAGTGAGCCAAGGCCAAAGCAGGCGGTGGCCAATACAAAATAGCGGGCAATCACCTGGCCACTGAGCAACGACGAAGTACCTGCCATTAACACCAGAGCAATGGTTATCGTACCTAACCAGCCGGCGGTCAGAGCCCCTTTATCAGGTAACCGGAGCACAAAGTAGATGAGGCCCAATGACAGCACCGCAAGTGCTTTCATAGCCATTCTGATCCAGACATTGATATTTTCAGCTTTTAAAAAACTGATACAGAAACAAAGCAGCCAGAACGACGCCATGGAGGCAGAGATCGGCAATGCAAAAGTAGTGACATCATTGCTGTGCCAGACATAACGATTGCCAAAGCCGGAGATTGACAACATCAGCACCATGACTGATGCCAGCGTAAATACATAATAGATATAGGTGGTGTCACGTAAAGATATAAACAGAAAGCTGTTATAAAGCACCAACGCCAGCATTATCCCGAAGTACAACCCCCAAAGCAGGGTTTCAATATTTTGCTGTATGATCAGGTATTCCCTGTCCCAGAGTTCCAGGGGCACCTGCAATGAAGTACTGGAGCTGGCCTTGAGATAGATAAAGGAACCCTTATCAATAAGCGCGGGCAGGGAAAAATTGATCTGATGGGAGAGCAGCGTTTCGGAATTCCGGTTCGCGGAATCCAGAGATTCGTGCCATAAAATCTGTTGGTCGGAAGATACCAGATACACATCAACATGTTGTAACAGCGGATAGGGAATAACCAGGTACCAGGCCTTTCCTTCCGTCAGCTCCAGGTTGGTGGGAAACCGAATCCAGACCGGATAATTAACAAACCCAAAATTCAGCGGCTTACCGCTGGTGTTTTTAATCCAGCGATCGTTACCGAGGATATGTTCAATGGAGTTCGTATCCTGAAAATCTTCAACGTAGCTCAGGTAGGCGTCCAGACTGTAATATCTGATGTCCTGATCCTGGCCATGGACCAGCTCCATAGCTTCCGACACCGATACCTGCAGGCATATCAATAACGGCACCACAAGGCCGGTACGCCTGATACCAATCCATACATATAAGATGATATGCTTCAAAGCTTGACACCACCAGTTGACGAACCAGCTATCTGGTCCAGACTTTCCCTATCCTTTTATTATAGGACGGATCCTGAAATGAGTCTTTTACTTGGTGAATATCGCCGTCATAGCAGAACGAACATTCGGACTTCGGTTTCGATTGATCTCCAGGGCAACAAGCTTGGAACCAGAACTCTTGATATATCCGAAGGCGGAAATCTCTCTCAACAAACCAGCCGCCCTGAACCTGGCCCTTGGCCAGACGGTTAATATTACATTCAGTCGTATGCCTCAGCTTAGCGTACCCGCCAGAATTGTTCGAACCTCCGAAAAAAGCATTGGCTTAGAACTGGATCGCATACTGTTCAGCGAGACGGATATTAACAGGATTGTAGGGACTGCACCCTGGATTGAACGGTTGCGTTCCCGAAGCAAGCGCGCACTGTGGAAAACCGTGAGGCGATCCGGGGTACTGTTAATCAACACGTTACTTCGAAAATTGACTCTAAGAGCCATAAAACCGACATTTATTTTTGCCGTTTACGGAAACAAAAAAGATGTTGGCACTTATACCACACCAACACTGCTCAAAATGATCCCCCCTTTGCTTCTGGCCGGTTATATCAAGATTGGCAACCACAAAGGGATCATGGTGGCTTCCAAGTTTCTTGAAGATGAACTGGCCCGGGATTCCGACAAAGTAAATCAATACCTTGAGCAATTACACGCTGAGTTCCCCCACATCAACACCATTGCTCTGGTTGGTCGCTTACCTAACTTCTTGATGAAAGCCGGCAATGAAATCAAACCACCGTATGTGGATGGTTCCATGGGTACCCGATTCATGATTTGGGACGTAGCCCGCCAGATGCGTCAGATTCCCGAATACCAGGAGGAAGCAACAATTTGCGTGCTGGGTGGGGCCGGCCGGATTGGCAATACAGTTTGTGAGGATTTGACCCGGGAATACTCAAGGGTAATTGCTTTTGATTCCCGCTATGCAAATGATGAAAAAATACACACGCCCAACGGCACTGTGTTACGCACCAGCAACCCGGAGCATTTGCAGCAAGCCAGGTGCTATATATCTCTTACCCATCATGGCGATGTGATCACTGAATTCATGGCACATATTCCGGCAGGTTCGCTGGTGGCAGACGACACCCACCCCTGTATCAGCTTTAAAGTCCGGGAGAAGCTGAACTTACTGCACATCCAGGTAAAAAAAGTCGTACTTTTTCATGAAGATTTTACCATGTGGCCCCGTATGCCGGCCTGGAGCAGCCGCGCCATACCCGGTTGCCTGGTGGAAGCCCTGGTGTTATTAAACCAGCAGGAAGCGAACGTTGAAGATTTTGAAGCCTTTCGCACAACCGCTGAGTCCATGGGGTTTCGTGGTCAGCTGGTAGCCCCCCTGAAGGAATAGTATCGCCGGGGTAAAACCGGGCCCTGACCGCCAGCCCCGTTTGTCAATCCACCCAAACTTGCCTATCATCAGCAGCCCATTCCGCCCGCAGGGCTGCTGAAAAACCAAAAAGGCCAGCAATGAAGGACAAGGATCAACTCTATATCGATATCGCCAAAGCCTGCCTGGCGGCGATTAATCAACATTCCGGTGCATCCCCTCAGGAAGCCTATGAAAAGGTGTACGAGGCCATCGACGGCGCCATGCAGCTGCAGTTTGGCCCCATGATGAAGGCTTATGACCGGGCCCGACACGCGCTGGAAACCATTTCCCAGCTGAGTGAAGAGGATTTCGACAAGGCGCCGGATATTGCCATGGCGGCCTTGCAGGAACCCCACTGACATAGTGACACCCCTTTAGAGCCTCGCCATGTATACCCTGAGATTCGCCACCCCCGCCGGCTGGACTGAGACTGTAATGCAGGATTTTGATCGCTTTCTGCTGGATCATGCCTCCTGCGAAAAGAAAGCCTCTGCCATGGCCATGACCCTGATTTCGCACTACCCGGACCGGGTGGAACTGGTGCAGGCCATGACCGAACTGGCAGTGGAGGAGCTGGTGCATTTCAAGGAGGTGGTCAAGCACATCATGGCGCGCAACCTTACCCTGGGGGCGGATGAAAAAGACCCTTACGTTACCGCGCTGATCAAAACCCAGCGCAAGGGGTCGGAAAACTATTTTCTGGATCGCCTGCTGATTGCCAGCATCGTGGAGGCCCGGGGCCACGAGCGCTTTGGCCTGGTGGCCGACGCGCTGGAGCCCGGTCCGCTGAAACAGTTTTACAAGGCCATTACCACCTCTGAAGGCCGCCATCTGGATCTGTTCGAGAATCTGGCCAACACCTACTTTCCCGAAACAGCGGTTAACCAGCGGCTGGATGAACTGCTGGATATTGAGGCTACCATTGTGGCGGATCTGCCCTTTCGGGCTGCCCTGCATTAACCAACCCACCGAGAGCCACGGTTTTGAACAGACACAGCAAAGCCGTCAGCAAGTATCTGCAACACTACAGCACGTTAACTTTTAACGCAGGTTCACCAGGCGCCTGGTTGCCGGAGTGTGCCCCTGCCTATCAACAGGCTCTGGTCATTCCCGCCTTTGCGGAAACGCCGGATTTTTTGCAGCGGCTGGCCTGTATGCAGGGTGATGGCCCGACCCTGGTGATATTGGTGATCAACTGCCCCCGCTATGCCGGCGACAGCGCCAAACAGCACACCCGACACCTGCTGAACCACATTCAACAGCACCTGGCGATAGAAAATGTCAGGGACGGCGTCACTTTTGGTCAGCTGAATTCCGGCCTTGATCTTTTATCATTGGATATCACCAGCGAACGCAGCCATTGGCTAAAGCCATTGCAGAGTGGCGTGGGCTTTGCGCGCAAGGTGGGAATGGATGTTGCGCTGGACTTGTGGCAACAGGGCCGGTTAAGCAACCCCTGGGTATTGAACAGCGATGCAGACGCCTGGTGGCCTGCCGGCTACCTGAAGACAACGGCTGACACGCTGAACAGGAACGCCACTCCAGGCAAGGGAGCCATGGTGTTTCCATTCCGCCATCAGCACGCAGGGGAAGACACAAGCCTTTCCGCTGCGGCGGCACTGTATGAGCTGTCGCTGCGCTACTATGTAACGGGCTTGCGCTGGAGCGGTTCGCCCTGGGCTTATCACACGGTGGGCAGTACCCAGGCAATACATTGCGAAAGCTATGCGGAGATTCGCGGGTTTCCGGTGCGCGAAGCCGGAGAGGATTTTTACCTGCTGAACAAGATCGCCAAAACCGCGCCGGTGTACTGCCCTGCTGAACCGGTGCTGATACTGAGCGACCGGGTCAGTGAGCGGGTTCCCTTTGGAACAGGCCCGGCAGTGAAACGAATTGGTGAACAGCAAAACCCGGAGCAGGAATTTTTACTGTACGAGCCGGAAATTTTTGGCCTGTTAAAGAAATGGCACCGCACAATTCCGGCATTGGCTAACAACAGATTGAATGAAAGCGAACTGCCACAAGCACTGGGCAATGCCTTGTGCCAGGGGTTAGGCCATCTGGGGCTGGAAAAAGCGCTGCACCACTGTCAGCAGCAGGCAAAAAGCCCAAAACAGTTCGAGCAGCATTTATGGCAATGGTTTGATGGCTTTCGCACCTTAAAACTGGTGCATTGGCTGCGGGAGCAGAATTACCCGTCCATCAGTTTCAGCCAATGGCGGGTGCGCTGCCAAAACAATAAGGTGCCCTTCATTAACTGGCACAGCGATATAAAGGATCAGGCGCATGATATGAACCGGCACCTGACAGCGATTGAAACCGCTACCCTGCCTTTTACGGGAGGGCTACTGAAATAGCAAATTAAAAACGACTGAAAAGTAACAACGACTCAGGGGAACATCATGGACTACCAACATATCAGCTACGACGTTAAAGACCGCGTTCTTACCCTTACCCTTAACCGCCCCGACCGCATGAATGCCTTCACTACCAAAATGGCCCACGAACTGGCCGATGCCTACGCCCGGGCAAGCCAGGACGATAATGTGCGCGCCATCGTGCTGACCGGTGCCGGTAAAGCCTTTTGTGCCGGTGCTGATTTAGGCGCAGGTGAAGACACCTTTAATTACGACGAATCCAAAGGCGGCAATGAACTGGAGCGCATTCGCGATACTGGCGGCATGGTAACGCTGGCCATGTTTGAATGTACCAAGCCGATCATTGTGGCCATTAACGGCGCGGCTGTCGGCATAGGCCTTACCATGACACTGGCCGCCGATATCCGCCTGACCACCAATAAAGCCAAGTTCGGTTTTGTGTTTGCGCAACGAGGCATAGTGCCGGAAGCCGCTTCCAGCTGGTTTTTACCTCGCATTGTGGGCATTAGCCAGGCGCTGGAGTGGTGCATGAACGGCAAACTGTTTCTGGCACAGGAAGCCAAAGACGGCGGCCTGGTCAAAGACGTGTATGAAACCCCGGAAGCACTGCTGGATGCGGCCTACACCATGGCCCATGAAATCGCAGATAACACCTCTGCCGTTTCCGTCGCCTTAACCCGCCAGATGATGTGGCGCATGCTGGGGGCAGATCACCCCATGGAAGCCCATAAAGTGGATTCCCGAGGTGTGTATTACACCGGTAAATCTGCCGATGCCAAAGAAGGCGTGATGTCGTTTCTGGAAAAGCGCAAAGCGGAATTCAAAGACAGCCCCAGCACTGATATGCCGGCGTTTTACCCCTGGTGGAATGAGCGCCCGTTCGAATAATCACCCAGCAGCTAATGCCAGTTACCGGGAGGCCTGCTCCCGGTATTCTGCCGGTGTCAGGCCGGTCCAGCGTTTAAAGGCGCGGTAAAAGGCGCTGGGTTCGGAAAACCGCAGCCGTTCGGCAATGGATTCCACCGGTACGCTGGAATTTTTCAGCAGGTTTTTGGCGTACTTGCACTGCACCTTGCTCAGCAATTCTGAAAACGAGGTTTCCTGGCTTTCGAGCTTACGCCTCAAGGTGCGTTCATTAATACCAAAGTGTTCGGCCACCCGATTGATGGTGGGCTTGTGATCTTCCATGGAGTGCATCAGAAACTGTTCCACTTCATCGGCAATGGTTTTTCTGATTTTGAGTTGTTCCAGCTGTTTGTCGGCTTCTTCCATCAGCAGCGCATGCATGGTGGCATCGGCGTACAGCAAGTCCTTACGCAGAATATCCACCGGGAACACGATCTGGGTTTTTTTCTGATTAAACAGAATCGGCGCGTTGAATACGCGCTGGTATTCATCCTGATAGTCGGTGGGCCCGTGTTCAAAACGCACTTCCACCGGGTTCAGTTCATGGCCCAGCATGCTCCGCCCCAGGTTACACACCTGCACCAGGCCGAACTCGGCACGGATACGGTTACACACCGGCGTTGAGCGGGGGTAGTCATAGGTGAGTGTGGCGCGGTCCCCTTCAATGGAAAGCTCCGAAGGTTCGGCATCACTCACAATGCGGTGGTATTTAAAAAACAGCCGGAAGGAATCCAGAATGGTGGGGGCGCTGATCAGCAGGTGGCCCAACAACCCCAATGCCGAAGGAGACGTTCGCTCCCCCATGTGCAGGCCCAGTGCCGGATCATTTAAAACCTCTACCGCTTTTTCCTGTATCTGATCATACACGGCAATGTTAATGCGATCGTTACTGCGTTCCACCTTGGAGCGGTCCATGCTGATATCCTGCAAAAACGCATCCACATCCACACCGGCATTGGTGAGCAACGCCAGTATGGTGCGTATCATGGGCATGGAAATTTCGTGGCGCTCAAGCATAGGCTAATGACTCTGGTCTGTTTAATCCGGTTACTGGTTCCAGTTTTCTTCCCGGGTAAATACCCATTCATCACCTTCGGACATGGCGGGGTTAAACTGATAGCCGTCCATATCAAAGTTTTTCAGGTCTTCCACATTGGTGATTTTGTTCTGCGCCGCGTAAGCCACCATCATGCCGCGGGCTTTTTTGGCGAAAAAGCTGATCACCTTATACTTGCCGTTTTTTTCATCCTTGAATACCGGCGTTACAATACGCGCGGCCACATTTTTTGGCTTTACGGATTTAAAGTATTCGTTGGATGCCAGGTTTACCAGCACCGTGTCGCCTTTCAGTTTTTTCAGTTCCTGATTAACAGTATCGGTGATCTTGTCGCCCCAGAACTGGTACAGGTCTTTCCCGCCGGGATTTTTCAGGGCAGTGCCCATTTCCAGACGGTAAGGCTGAATCAGATCCAGTGGCTTTAACAGGCCGTATAATCCCGACAAAATCCGCAAATGTTTTTGCACGTAGGTAAATTCCGGGCGTTTGAATGTTTCTGCATCTATGCCGGTATACACATCCCCTTTAAAAGCCAGTAATGCCTGCTTGGCGTTATCGGGGTTAAAAGGTGGCTGCCATTCCTTGTAACGGGCGGTGTTCAGGCCTGCCAGTTTATCGCTCAGTTTCATCAGCTTTGCCAGCCGCTGGGGGGAATAGTCTCTCAGTACGTCCACCAGTTCACCCGCTTCTTCCATAAACTGCGGCTCAGTAAAGGTTTTGGTTTTGCTGGGGGTTTCAAAGTCCAGGGTTTTGGCCGGCGATATCACCATTAACATCTAACAGGTTACCTCTGCGCGAATTCTACAAAGGGGCGTATTCTGGCATAGCCGCCCCGGGGCGTACAGGCTGTTCAGCTGCGGTCATTGTTTATTTAATAGCCTAAAGTTGCTTATACTTCAATTATTTACAGTCCACGGATTGCACCAATCTGGATCCGGGTTAAGATAATAAATTCATAAAAGTTATCTGTTTCAGGGAGTGGTATGGCGCTTACGACCGCATTAATCACGGGTGCATCCAGTGGCATTGGCTACGAAATCAGCCGGGTTCTGGCCGGTAACGGTCACGATCTGGTGCTGGTGGCGCGACGGGACAATAACCTTCGGCAACTGGCGCACTACCTGGAGCGGGAATACGGGGTAAAGGTGCATACCATTGCCGCGGATCTGAGTGATCCGGCGTCCGCCAAGCGCATTTACGACAATGTAAAGGCCGAAAACATCCCCGTGGATATTCTGGTCAACAACGCCGGTGCCGGTAACTGGGGTGCATTTACCGCCCTGGATTACGACCGGGATATTCAGGCGCTGCAAACCAACGTGGTGGCCCTGACCCAACTCACCAAGCTGTTCAGCCGCGACATGGTCAAACGCGGCCTGGGCAAGATTCTGAACATAGGCTCGGTATCCAGTTTTATGCCAGGCCCCTACATGACGGTGTATAACGCATCCAAATCTTATGTATTGTCTTTCAGCCTGGCGCTGCGTTCCGAATTAAGAGGTACCGGCGTGAGTGTAACGGCGTTCTGCCCTGGCCCTACGTCCAGCGAATTCCATCAGGTGGCGGGCACCATGGATTTACCGGTGTTACGGCGTATCAACATGATGGGGTCTGCACAGGTGGCACGGCTGGCGGTTAAAGCCATGCACAAGCGTAAAGCGGTGGAAGTACCGGGCTTGCTGAACAAGCTGGCCGCCTATGGCCCACGTTTCCTGCCACCCTTGCTGGTGGTGTGGATTGCCAAACAGGTGCTGCGACCCCGCAAGCAATAAAGGACAAAGCCAGGTATACCGGCTGATGTTTTCAGGTCTGCCAGGCTTAGTCCAGCGCCTGACAGGTGCGGTTTCGGCCGGTTTCCTTGGCCTGGTAAAGGGCTTCATCCGCCTTACCGATAAGTTCTTCCAGTGTCAGGCCTTTGTGCCACTGGGCGATACCCATGGATACAGTCACCCCGGGAACGGCTTTTCCATCAGACTCCACCGGAGTCCGGCCCACCCGCAAACGCAACCGTTCCGCCACCTGCATGCAATCCTGCAGGCAGGTTTTCGGCAGTAGAATCACAAACTCTTCGCCACCATAACGGGCCACCATGTCGTTGGGCCTTAATGAGGACTGCATGGACCGGCCCACCATTTTCAGCACTTCGTCTCCGGCCCGGTGGCCATAGGTATCGTTAAAGCGTTTGAAGTGATCCACGTCCAGCATGATCACTGACAAGGGCGCCAGTTCTTCCAGAGGTCGGCCACGCATACGTATCAGCAGCTCTTCCAACCAACGGCGGTTGTTAACACCTGTGAGCGCATCGCTGTTGGCTTCCTGCTGGGCTTTTTTATGCAGGTTCTGACTGGTATTCACCGCCTCATTACCGGAACGAATGCGTTTGGACAGCAGGTACAGCAGGTTACGGGCAACATCATGGGACTCGTTGATCATGTCCCACAGCAAAATGGAATCCACTACCAATGTAGCGGTATCTTTTTCGGCAATCACATAGGCACTGGGGTTACTGCCATCAAACAGGGACATTTCCCCGACACATTCACCGGCACCAAGAATGACCAGCGGCTGGCTGTCGGGGCTGTTCAGGTGCACCCGCACAACACCGGTCAGCAGCAAGTACATACGACCACTGCTTTGATCGGGGCTAAGCAACACTTCGCCCTTTTGAAAAAACGCCTGATCGCAGCGACTCAGAAACTCTTTCATACGGGGTTTGGGCAACCCCTTAAAGAGTACCGTCTGACTCAGGTCTGCAATCACCTGATCATCAGCCGCTAAAGGCAGATTTATTGCACCGTCCGGAGCTACCATTTCATTCACCAACCAACTACTACACTATGTCAGTTTCTATCGTTATTCAGGTAATAATTACCTACATTTAGTTTCGCTCCGGTTGCTGTTTTTAGCAACCGGAAAACACTGGGGCAGAACTCTGCAAACGATTGATTTCTAATGAATAAAAGCTTGTAAAGATAGCTGATCGACATATCCGTGTGAGAAATAGCGTAAACTTGTATCAGCTTCACATATTTGGTGCATACCCAAGCGTACTGCCGGGGTATCAGAGAAAGCGATCAAGTTCCGCCGTTAACTCCTTCAGGTGAATGGGTTTTCCTACCACACCTTTCATGCCTACATCAAAAATCCGTTTGCGATCGTCCTCCATAACACTGGCCGTCAGGGCCAATATGGGTGTGTTCTTATTGGGCCCGTTACCGGCCAGTATCACGCGGGTGGCTTCAAGGCCATCCACCACCGGCATTTCCAGGTCCATCATAATCAGGTCGTACGGGCGGTTATTGGCGGCTTCTATTGCGGCTTCGCCGTCGTACACAATATCTGCGTCTACCCCGACACGGGACAGCATTTTCTGGGCAACCCGCTGGTTTACCACGTTATCCTCGGCCACCAGCACTTTTTTGTGGTAATTCTTCAGTTCCACCGTGCTTTCACTTTGCAGAGCCTTGGCTTCATCCTCTTTCAGCACCCGCAATGGCAGTGTAATGGTGAAGGAAGCGCCCTTGCCTTCATCACTTTCCACTTCGATATAACCGTCCATCATATCGATCAGGTTTTTACAGATGGTCAGGCCTAACCCGGTGCCGCCGTATTGACGGGAAATATCATTGGACGCCTGCTCAAAGTCATCGAATATCTGTTCGATGCGATCCTTGGGTATGCCGATGCCGGTGTCACTGATTTCAATGATCAGGTTGTAACGGGATTCATCGATACGGTCATAACCCACCAGGATTTTAACTTCTCCCTGCTGGGTAAATTTAATGGCGTTACCCACCAGATTCATGATCACCTGACGCACACGGGACGGATCGCCTTCCACATACAAGGGTGTGCCTTCCTCGATATTCAGGGAAACGCGAATGCTTTTTTCCACGGCGCTGAGCTTGTTCAGGTCGCAGGCATCATCAAGGATTTCTTTCAGGCTGAAAGGTTTTTTCTCGAAGGCGAATTTTCCGGCTTCGATTTTGGACAGATCCAGAATATCGTTAAGAATCCCCAGTAAAGAATTGGCGGAACGATGAATCAGACTGCTCAATTCTTTCTGTTCTTTATCCAGATTGGTGCTGAGCAACAACTCTGAACTGGCCAGAATGCCGTTCATGGGTGTGCGGATTTCGTGGCTCATATTGGCCAGAAAAGAACCCTTGGCTTTGGCGGCAATTTCGGCAGACTCCTTGGCCTGCACCAGATCTTTATTGATTCTGGACAACCGCTGGGCCAGTTCGTCTTTCTTTTCGGCTTCCAGTTTGAGTTTCTTTGCCAGTTCCTTGATTTTGCCAGGGCTTTCCCAGTCGTTCGCGATAGTGGCAGTAAAATAATCCTCGGCCCGTTCGCGATACAGCATGCCCAGATAGTTTTCCAGGGTATCCAGGTAACGGTTCAGATCCGACAGTGATTTTGCAGCCACAGCTCCCTGGGCATCCCGTGTCAGGCCGCTTTCGGAAAGCATAAAGTCAATCACATCCGGCTGACAGCTGTCTTCCAGCATTTCCAGATGCTGGGATATCAGTTTTGACCAAACAGATTTCATAAATTCACTGCCATATCAAGCCACTAAATTTGCGGGGTATCTTTCATTTATAGTTCAGGTTATTGGGCTGGGCCAGCCGGTGCGGAGCAACTGCAGCCACAAGCGATGCCTGTTATACTCTTTGGCAATAAAAAGATTTGTTGATATTTACCGGATGACAGAAACCGTTTTAATTGAACCCGCCGCCACTCTGATACTGGTAAGAGACAGCCGGCAAGGCCCGCAAGTACTGATGCAACAGCGTAACCCCAATGCGGTATTTGTGGGGGGCGCCTGGGTTTTCCCCGGGGGCAAACTGGATGACAACGACAGTGCCGGATTCTGGCAGGATCTGATCGCGGATTTCAGTGAAGAGCAGGCCTTTCAGACACTGGATCTGGCCCATGCTTCCAGCCCCTACAACGCCGATCAGGTTCACCCTCACGAAGCCCGCGCGCCTATTCAAACCAAAGCGCTGGCCTACTGGGTTGCCGCCCTGCGGGAAGCTTTTGAAGAAGCCGGTTTGTTGCTGGTGCAAGAAAGCATCAGCCAGGAACAGCGGGATCAGTGGCGGGCAGACCTGCTACAGGGCCGGCTTACCTGGCAGGAACTGTTTGCTGCCAATGCCTTAACACCTGCCGTTGCACCGCTGCACTATCTGAGCCGTTGGGTAACACCACCGGCCAATCCCCGCCGCTACGATACCCGTTTTTTTATTACCAAGGCACCGCCGGATCAGGACCTGACCCACGAGGATTTTGAAGCCATTGAAACCCGCTGGCTACGGCCCGCTGAGGCATTGCAGGCCAACCGGGACGGCAAAATGGAACTGATTCTGCCCACGCTGGTAACCCTGCAATCCATGCACAATGACAAGCAGCCCTTTACCAGAGCGGAGCAACTGATTGACAATGTTATTGGTTATTTTAACCCTCAGAGGTAATTGTTATGTCGCAATTTGAACCCGGCAAACTGGTGAACCTCTCCCGCCGCGTACACCGCATTGTGGCCCCCAATGCGGGCATGATGACCGGGCCCGGCACCAACACCTATCTGGTGGGGAATCGCGAACTGGCGGTGATTGATCCGGGCCCTGCGGACGAGCGCCACATACAGGCCATACTGGCAGCAGCGGAAGATCTGCAAGCCAGTATTCGCTGGATTGTCTGCACGCACACCCATGCGGATCATTCCCCCGGCGCAATGCCGTTAAAAGAAAAAACCGGAGCGACTCTGTACGGGCAACAGGCACCGCTGGAAGGCATGAGCCAGGATCAGACATTCCAGCCGGATGTGGTGTGGGGCGTTGATACCGACAAACTCACCAGCAGCGAATTCACCCTGCAGGCCATTCACACCCCGGGCCATGCCTCCAATCACTGGTGTTACCTGCTGACCGAAGAACATCTGCTGTTTACCGGCGATCATATTATGGAAGGTTCTACGGTAGTGATTGCGCCACCGGACGGCAGCATGGGCGATTACCTGCGTTCCCTGGAACAACTCAAGCCCATGGCCATTACGCATATTGCACCGGGCCATGGTGATCTGATCAGCAACCCTCTGGATGTGATTGAAGGCACCATCCAACACCGCCTGATGCGGGAAAACAAAACCCTGGAAAAGCTGAGCCAGTTGCAGCCCGCCACCATGGACCAACTGGTGGTGGAAGTGTATGACGAAGTGCCGGTGTTTCTACATGAGCTGGCCAAATATTCGTTACTGGCGCACCTGCAGAAACTGCAGGAAGATGGCCGTGCCTCCATCAGCAATGAACAATGGCAACTGACCGAAAACGGATAACAACGGAAAGGAAAGCAAATTCCCGATGCGCGCAGTTTTTCTTGATGCCCTGAGCATGGGCACTGATCTGGATTTTTCTTCATTACAGGGATCGGTGAGCGACCTGATCTGCCATGATCACAGCCACCCGGAACAGGTAGCGGAGCGTTTGCAGCATGCCGAAACCGCTATCGTGAACAAGGTAGTGATCGATCGTCAGATCATGCAGCAATGCCCCGAACTGAAACTGATTACGGTAACCGCCACCGGCACCAACAATATTGATCTCGATGCTGCGAAAGAGCACGGCATTAGGGTGTGCAACGCCATTCGTTACGGCCGCTCGGCGCTGGTGCAGCATAACTTTTCCCTGCTGCTGGCATTGGCCGGCAATCTGCTGAATTACCTGCAGGATGTTCGCAACGGCAAGTGGCAGCAGGCCACCCAGTTCTGCCTGATGGATCACCCTATCATGGAGCTGGAAGGCAAGGTGATGGGCATTATCGGTTACGGCGATCTGGGCCAGGGCATGGCCGACATGGCCAAAGCCTTTGGCATGGAGGTATTGATTGCCGCCCGGCCGGGCCAACAGGCAAATGACCGGATACCATTGCAGGAACTGCTGCCACAGGCGGACGTGTTATCCATTCACTGTCTGCTGAGTGAAGAAACCCGGAACCTGATTACCCTGAACGAATTGAAGCAGATGAAACCGAGCGCCTTGCTGCTGAATACCGCACGGGGTGGCATTGTAGCGGAGCAGGATCTGCTTGCCGCGATTCAGGAAGGGATCATTGCCGGCGCCGGAGTGGATGTTCTGACGGAAGAACCACCCCAAAATGGCAACCCGCTATTGGATGTGGCCCTGCCCAATCTGCTGGTTACCCCGCACTGTGCCTGGGCCAGCCGTGAAGCAAGGCAACGGATTCTGGAAATTACCGCCACCAGCATTCAGGATTTTCGCAAGCAGCAGCCCCAGCGGTTTGTCGTATAACGGGTGCCTATGGCTGGTCTTGCCCGCCAGGACTATTTGCGGCCTTTGGGCTTGGGGCCCTTGTTGCCGGGCGGTTTCTTTTTGGGTCGGGTTTTCTTCCAGCCCATGGCTTTCTTGAACTGTTTTTCCAGCGCCTTTTCCCGCTCATCCTTGCGCTTGTTGATGACCTTTTCCCTGGCTTTGGTGAAATCCACCACCTCTTTGTCCGTCATGCGTTACCTCTTGTTCTTTGCCGCAATTGACAATACTCAAGTTACCAAAGCGGTCAATGAAAGGCCGTGAGATATTCCCGGGGATAGGGTAAAATCGCGCCCTTATTACTTTGGCCATTGTCGCCTAAAAAGACCCATTGGGACCAGTTGGAAGACTTCAGGGGACATATTAACCCTAAATTTGTTAGCGTTAATATGCGGTAAGTTGCCGTAAGGACTCCGGGAGGGAGTTGAAGATGGATGCAGGTGTAATTTCCATGACGGATGAACAATCATCAAAGAAACCCATGAGAACACTGAAACGCGTTAAAACCGGCTCATTTGAGCGGCGATTCAGTATGGCAAAAGCAGGCTTTCTTGCCTCCACCCGCCTGGCAGCCCAGTCTGCCGGCAATATGTTTACCAGCCGTGACAAACGGGAAGAGCGTCAGAAAGAAATCCTGTCCCGCCAGGCCCATTACCTGGCTCAGGAAATCGGCCATCTGAAAGGCAGCATCGTCAAGATCGGCCAGATGATGGCCCTGTACGGCGAACACTTTCTGCCGCCGGAAGTAACCGACGCTCTGCACACCCTGGAAGACGATACCGGTGCGCTGGAATGGACCTCCATCTACGAAGCCCTGGAAGACGAACTGGGCCCCGACCGGCTGGCACTGCTGGAAATTGAAGAGGAGCCCATTGGCTGCGCCTCCATTGGCCAGGTGCACCGTGCGCGAATCAAGGAAACCGGCGAAGAGATCTGCCTGAAGGTTCAGTACCCAGGTGTTGCCGAAGCGGTGGACAGCGATCTGAATGCCGTGGAAACCCTGATCCGGGTAGCCAAGATAGTCCCCATCACGGAAGAGTTTTCCCAGTGGTTCGATGAAATCCGTGAAATGATGTACCGGGAAGTGGACTACGTTCACGAGCTGGAAAAAACCGGCCAATTTCATGACCGCCTGAAAGACGATCCCCGCTACATTGTTCCCAAGGTATACCCCGAATTTTCATCCGCCAAGGTCATTGCCACCAGCTTCGAGCCCGGCGTGGATATTGACTCCACCACCACCATTAACCTGTCGCAGGAGCGCCGTAACGCCATTTGTGAAGCGGCTCTGGACCTGTGCTGGCGCGAGGTGTTCGAGTGGGGCGAAATGCAGACCGATCCCAATTTCGGCAACTACTTTGTGCGCCTGGGCGACGGCAAAACCGTTCCCGATCGCATTGTATTGCTGGATTTTGGTGCCGTGCGCGCCTTTTCCCCGGAAACCATTAACCCGGGGCGGCGCATTGTAAGAGCGGCCTTCTATCACGACGAAGACCTGCTTTACAGCGCACTGGAAGAGATGCGCTTCTTCCGCGATCCCAATACCTCGCTGGAGGCCAAGAAAGGCCTGGCCAAACTCTGCTTTATGGCAATTGAGCCCTTTACCGATATTGAAAAGTATCCGCCACCGGCCTTTTTGCTGACGGAAGACGGCAAGTACTGCTGGGGTGAAAGCGACCTGCCGGCGCGCCTGAGCCTTCAGGCTGGCCTGTCTGCCGCCAACCGTTACTTTACCGTGCCACCGCGGGAGCTGATGTTCCTGGTACGCAAGATCATGGGGGCTTACACCTTCATGTCGGTATTGAACGCCAAAATCAAAGGCTACGACATTATTGCTCCCTATGCGGAGGCAATGACTGACCAGGGTAATGTCTGACCTGGGTAATGTCGGAGTAACCCCCGCCATTTTCGGGATCTGATCACATTCCGATCAGATCCCGCCTAAACAAGTTTCTGATTTTCCTTCCATTTCCACCAGATCAACTACACTTTTTTATTGGGGTCTGTTCTCCAATAACCAGAAAACCGGCGTGAAAGTATCAGCTGCCTGATACGCCGGGTGCAGATGATCGGCGGGACCATGGATATCAGTGCGCTTAAAAACTTCCAGTTTCTGAAACACCTGACTGATGATCAGCTGATTTTGCTGGTCAACAAAAGTGAAATTCTCAAGCTCAAGAAAGGCGACCAGCTTATAGAGGCCGGGGAAGAAGACGAAGACGAGTATTTCCTGCTGGCAGGAGAGCTTGATCTGAAGGATCCCGGCAAGAAAGTGGGCGGTGTGCGGACCGTTCAGGCCAATACACCCGATGGCCTGAAAGCCATCACCCGGGAGCGTCCCCGCCCCTATCAGGTGTTTGCCCATTCCCCTGCTGCTGTGCTGAAAGTGAACCTGGAACACCTGAAATCCATTCTGTCGGAAGCCACTGTCGCCAGTTACGAAGTAAAGCAGATCCTGCGCGAAGACCAGCCGGAAGACAAGCAGCTGTTCTTTGATATCTATTCCGACCTGCGTAACAACAAGCTGGAATTACCCAGCCTGCCGGATGTGGCCCTGAAGGTCCGGAAGATGATCGACGGTGGCGACAACGCCAAAACCATTTCCCAGGCAGTTAATACCGACCCCGCCATAGCCACCAAACTGATCCGGGCTGCCAACAGTCCGCTGTTCCGTGGCACCAAGGAATTCGAAACCAGCGCCCAGGCCATCGTGCGGCTGGGCCTGCAAACCACCAAGCAGCTGGTCACCAGCTTTACCCTGCGGGAAGTGTTTAAAACCAGAGCGCCGGTGATTAAAAAGCGCATGGACGAACTCTGGAGCCATTCCATTGAAGTGGCGGCCATCAGCCAGGTACTGGCCAAGCACCTAAAGGGCCTGGACCCGGAGCAAGGCCTGCTGGCGGGGCTACTGCACGATATCGGCAGTGTGCCTTTGCTGCGCTATGCGGCGGACTATCCCTCACTGGTGGAAGACCCGGAACTGCTGAATAAAGCACTGGCGGAATACGCGCCCAATCTGGGAGCCGTGATTCTGAAGCGCTGGAATTTTAACGAGGATCTGGTAGCCGTGGCACAACACGCCAGCGACTGGACCCGAGAACACGATGGCCCGGCGGACTATTGTGATCTGGTGCAGGTGGCCCAGCTCCACAGCTATCTGGGCAAACACCGCGAAGGCGTGCCTCCTATCGACAAGGTACCGGCTTTCGCCAAGGTGTCTCAGGGCAAGCTCACCCCCGAAGCCAGCAAGGAAATTCTGGATGAAGCCCGCCAGCAGATTGATGAAACCATGCAGCTGCTGACCGGCTGAACCGGCAACCACTTACGATGCGGGCCCCTGCATAAGCCCTTTATACGACACAACAAAAAAGGGCTGCGTTTTGCCACGCAGCCCTTTTGATTTTTCCGGTTTTAAAAAAACCTGATCAGTTCTTTGGCAACACAAACTCGCCCGCTTCCACGATACGACTTTCGCCGGTTACCGGGCTGCCGTTACGATAGCCTTTAAACGCAAACTGACCCCTGATGAAATTGTCGGTTTCCTCGGTAATCACCACCTTGCCCGGCTGGGCCGATGTGGTTTGATAGGAAGCCACACCAGGCTTGGTAATGGTGCCCTTGAAATACTTGAGATCGTATTCACCAGGGCCAAAGTACTCATCAATCATCAGCACCACCACGTAATCCCCTTCGGCACGGATTTTAAGATCGCCGATACGGTTCACGTCCCGTTCAACCCAGGCGTTCTTCAGCTCGGATTGTCCGGTTCTTTCCCAGTTATGGGCAAAGGTAAACTGCTTGCCGGCTGCCGGCGGTGTAGAGGTCAGGGCAGCAATGGCTTCCAGCGCGGAAGGCGCCAGGCTGGCTCCACGGGGGCTGCGACGGCGATTGGAAGATTGATCGTCACCGGCGTCTTCTTCGTTAGCGGCCGGTTCCGGCTCCGGTGCCTGTTCTTTATCACCGGACGGGTTGGCGCCCTTTGCCGTACCGGCAAGAGGATTAGCACCTTTGGCAGTGCCCGCTAAGGGATTGGCCGACGCAGGTGCAGGCTCAGGTGTTACCGGCTTCGCTTCAGGCGCCGGTGCAGGTGCGGCTGCCGGCTGGGCGGCAGCGGCTTCATCAGGGGCTGAACTTTTAGCTGTGCCGGCCAGTGGATTGGCGCTTTTTGCGGTTCCCGCCAAAGGATTGCCGGGTTTGGCAGGCTCGGGAGTTTCCACTGCCACCGGAGCAGGCACGGGCGCAGGCTTGGGTGCCGGCGGCGTTTTCACCACAGGTGCCGGTTTGGGAACGGGCTTGGGTTCCGGTTTCTTTTCAACCACCTTGGGCTGTGGCTTGGGCTTGGGTTTCGGCTTGTTGGCAACCAGCTTACCGGCCTTGTATTCGCAGGGGAAAAGAGAACCGTCTTTCTTGCACACACCTTTACCATCGGGCTTGTTGCCCTGCATGGGGCCGGTATAACGACTGCCATCGGCAAAGGTGACGTTGGCATCACCGGTCAGTGTGCCGTTTTTCCAGGTGCCTACCAAGGTGGTGCCGTCCTGGCGAACCAGAGTGCCCTGCCCGCTGGGCTCGCCGTTTTCCCACTCGCCTTTGTACAGGTCGCCGCTGGCGTACTTGTATTCACCAAAACCCTGACGCTTGTCTTTAAACCATTCGCCTTCATAGCGGCTGCCGTCGGCCCAGGTCATGGTGCCTTTGCCATGGCGCTTGCCACCGGCCCACTGGCCTTCGTACTGATCACCGTTAGCCCAGGTCATGGTGCCCTGGCCGTTTTCGCGGTTGTCGGCCCAGTGGCCTTCATACACGTCGCCGTTTTCCCACACCTGTTTGCCTTTGCCGCTTTTGCGACCATCTTCCCATTCGCCGGAATACACATTGCCGTTGGTGTAGGTATAAGTTCCCTGGCCGTGGAAACGGTTGAAAGCGTTTCGATCTCCATCGTATCTGCCAGCAGCGTAGACTGATGATGCGCTGAGGAAAACTATCAATAACAACAAGCTTTTCATGGTTTGAGTCATAACTCTGGCTTCAACTGACCTGGTAAAAGAAATGGGGTAGAACTCTACTCACTGTATATTAGTGTAAACCATAATTAGGTTAGGTTCAGGAAATGACCACTGTTCACACAGAAGCTGCTCCATTATGCGGATTTATTTCGCCTGCTCAAGGGCAAAAACGCCATTCATCCGCCAATCCATCAATCTCCATCCGAAAATTTTCATGGAAAGACAGACACCTGCAGGGGCTCGCCGGCAGACAGATTAAATTGTGTATTTTTGTTTTATTATTGCGTACTTAGATTGGGTATGGGAGATTTGGTTGCGTTCTATGAGACTCTGTTCTAAGCCTTTAACTTTATAGACTTATCAATTATGAGACGACTTATCCTGAGCCTGTTCACCGGTTGCCTTTTTGTGCTGAATGCCTGTGCCAGCGGTGACCAGCCAGCACCATCCAGCAGCGAAAACCCCAACCAGAATCTGCGCCTGATCGTGGGCTTTTCCGACCAGCAACAGCACGATAGCGCGCTGGCTGACAAGGAAGCCACTCTGCAACAATGGCAAACAGCCAGTGGCGCCAGCCGGTTGGACTACCTGCGCACCCTGACCGGCAAAGCCTGGGTGATCACTGTGGAAGGTGCTGACGCAAGCACGGTGATCAACAGCCTGCAGACACTGGACGGGATCGACTACGTGGAAGAAGACCAGGTGATCCGTATCAGCCCCATCGAAAACCGACCGGCAGCTCCGGCGCGGATTTACTGATCAGCTAACCGGTCAGCCTTTGGGTTTTAAAGCGGACTCCAGACGTTTTACGGCTTCTTCCAACCGGTCCATGCTGGTGGTGTAGGCAAAACGGATATATTCATTGTTCCGGTACCGGCCAAAGTCCGTTCCCGGCGTCACCGCCACGCCGTGGTTTTCCAGCAGGTCCATGGCAAAGGCCTGGGCATCATCCGAAAAACGTCCAATCCCGGCATAAAGGTACAGCGCACCTGCCGGCGTATTGGGAATTTCGAAACCCAGGCGCCGCAGTTCCGGCAACAGGTAATCCCGGCGCCGGGCGAACTCATCGCGGCGTGCATCCAGAATAGCCCGGGTTTCCGGCTCAAAGGCTGCCAAAGCACCGAACTGACTGGGTGTGGACATGGAAATAAACAGGTTCTGAGCCAGTTTTTCCAGATGGGGTACCGCATGCTCCGGCGCCACCAGCCAGCCCAGTCGCCAGCCGGTCATGCCAAAGTATTTGGAAAAGCTGTTAATCACGTAGGCCTGATCGGTGATTTCCAGAATGGACGGAGCTTTTTCCCCATAGGTGAGGCCGTGATAAATCTCGTCCACGATCAGGTTGCCCTGTTGTTCCTGGCAAAGCGCGAACAGATCGGATAATTCCTGAAAGCTGAGGATTTCACCGGTGGGGTTGGCGGGCGATGCGACCATGGCACCCACGGTGTTGCTCTGCCAGTGTTCCGCGGCCTTTTCTGCCGTAAGCTGAAAATGATCCTCGGGCCCCACGGGCACCAGCTGACCGCGGCCTTCCACCAGGCGCAGAAAATGACGATTACAGGGGTAACCGGGATCCGTCATCAGCATGCCATCGCCGGGATTGATCAGGAGTGCGCTGATCAGCAGCAGGGCACCGGAAGCCCCCGGGGTAATCATAATGCGCTGCGGGGGCACATCAATGTCGTATTCATTACGGTAGTGCTGCGACAGAATCTGTCGCAATTCAGGAATGCCCGCCGCCTGGCTGTAATAGGTATCCCCTCTTCCCAGCGATTCCTGAGCGGCGCGAATGATGGGCTCCGCGGTGGAAAAGTCCGGTTCGCCGGCTTCCAGATGCACAATATCCCTGCCGGCGGCCTGCAATTCTTTGGCGCGGGTCAGGACTTCAACAACACGAAAGGGTTCTATTTCTGATAATCGGTCTGCAAATGGCCTGGTCACAACAATCCTCTGGGTCCCTGTTATTCAGCCTGTAAAACTAGGGAACCTCTGATCAAGTCCAGGTGGCCTCTGCGCAACCTGAAAGGTGCAACTGCAAGGCAAGTTTCGCCGTTAATGGCCGTAGCCCTTAACAAGAAACTTAACGCAGCAGCTGTGCCTTTCAGGCCGCGCCCGGAGGGTCCTTCAGGAATTCCCCCTGGCCGCGTTGTGCTGCTTCGCCGGGCAACCAGCCCGCCTGCATCGCACGCCTTGCCAGGAAAAATTCCTGAAGGACAGAGGCCGCATGGACTTGATCAGAGGTTCCCCAAATAAGCGGGACATGATAGCAGTTGTTGTATTCCCAACCCAGCACACAACAATTACAGCCCTAATCCATATGGACGGGACGGTTTATGGGCGAGACGGATTCTGGAAGGAATATTTTCAGCGGCGGTTTTTACGGGCTTCTTTTTGCTGGTACATGGCCTTGTCGGAATTCAGCACCAGAGCATCCAGAGTGTCGCCATCTTCCGGATACATGGCAATACCAATACTGACACTGATATTGATAATGGCCGTATCGATATGACAGGGTTCGGAGATAGCGCTTTCAATTTTTTGCACCACCTGTTCAACACCGGCCCGGTCGTGAATATCCTGAAGAATAATCAGGAACTCGTCACCCGCCAGGCGCCCGACATAATCAGATTCGCGCACCACGCCGTCCAGGCGCTTAGCCACCAGCACCAGCAAATCGTCGCCCATCTGGTGGCCATAGGCATCATTAATGGGTTTGAAATCATCCAGATCCAGAAACAGCACGGCCACACATTTGTCCATTCGCTTTGCCGTGGCCATGGCATTTTTCAGCAGGTCCAGAATCAGTCGCCGGTTGGCAAGCCCGGTAAGATTGTCGTAATGAGCAGCCTGGTTCAGTTCGTGTTCCAACCGCCGGCGCACGGTAATGTCCCGGGCAATACACACAATAAAACGGGTATTGTTCTGAAGATCCTGAAAGGGCGCATTGGTCCATTCACAGATAATTTCCTCGCCATCCTTGCGCAGATTCGGATTTTCCGAGGTTACCGAACTGTTATGACGCAATACCCTGCCCAGTTTTTCCTCTACGCTGGTGCGCACATTACTGGGCACCATTAATTCCAGCAGGCTTTTGCCTACGGCTTCTTCCCGGGTCCAGTGAAAGGTGCGCTCAGCATGCTGATTCCAGCGCTGGATACGATAAAACTCATCCAGCACCAGCATGCTGAAAGGTGCAAATTCAAACATGGTTTGCAGGCGGTTGCTGTTCGCCTTGAGGTGACGATAAAAATAACTGATGGTGAACAGTATCAGCAGACACAGCAGCAAGGCACCCCCGCCGATCAGCACAATCGCCCGCATCTGTTGCTGCATGGCTTTGCCCGGATCCTGATACAGCATTTCGGAAACATCCAGCTCCTCTTCAATCAAACCCACATCCTGATAGGTCTGGGCCATATGTTGCCAGCGGCCCTGATTCATATAACCGGGTTCAATCAGTTCCGGGCGCATCAGTTCACGCATCATGCGGGCTTCGTAACGCAGATGATCGGCACTGTGGCGATCCGAATACTCACTGCGAATCAGTGTCACCATTTCATCCACGTTATCCATGGCGTATTCCCAGCCTCGCATGCTGGCCTTGCGGAATGCCTCAACTCTGGAAGGATTGCGGGTTATCACCTGCTCTGTGGTAAACAGGTTATCGCCATAAAAATCGATGGCGCAACTGCGGGGCGTAAACAGCTGATAGTCCAGTCCGGCCTGCATCAGCTCAAAGGGCTCGTCAGTGATATAGACCGACATGGCATCCACTTTTCTATCGATCAGGTCCCGGGTGTTAAAAGAGTGCTCGCGAAAAGTGAAGGCGTTTCGATTAAAGCCTTCGCAGCGGAAATAAGCCAGCAGTTCTGCTGAATTGTGCTCGATCATCACCTCGTGGCCGGCAAGGTCATGAATGGTGTTGATATCCGAATCATCCAGAGTGACCAGATTCAGTGGCGAATGTTGAAAGATCACCCCCAGCACCACCACCGGGTTACCCTTGGCCCGCTGCAGAATCAGTTCACTGGTGCCGACACCAAAGTCGGCCTTCCCCTGAATAACCGCCTGAATGGGATCCACGCCCGCATCAGCAGCCTGAATATCAACGTTAAGCCCGGCCTCTTCATAATAGCCTTTGGATTTCGCTGCGTAATAACCGGCAAACTGAAACTGGTGCAGCCATTTCAGCTGCAGTGTGACGGGTTCCAGTTGCTGGGCCGATGCCGGGGTAGTCCACAACAGGGCGATCAGCAACAACGGCCAAAGCCTGTTACCATGGCGAAGCGTGCGGGGAATGCTACCCTGGGCGTAAGGCGTCATCAGTCACCTGTCATACTGATATCATCAATGGTCACAGCATTCCCCGATATCTTCGTGCCAGATTTCCGGATGACGCTGAATAAAATCTGCCATCAGGGTTTTGCAGCGGGCATCATCCATTTCGATGATGCTGACCCCTGCCTCCCGCAACCAGTCCAGATGACCGGCAAAGTTTTCTGATTCCCCCACCACCACGGTGCCGATATTGAATTGCCGGATCAGTCCCGAGCAATACCAGCAAGGCGCCAGTGTGGTCACCATGATTTTGTCCCGGTACTGCTTTTGCCGCCCGGCATTACGGAAAGCATCGGTTTCACCATGTACCGAGGGATCATCGTTCTGCACCCGGCGGTTTCTGCCCCGCCCCAGCAGGTTTCCACCGGCATCGAACAGGGCCGCGCCCACCGGCACGCCCCCCTCATCAAACCCCAGTTGTGCTTCTTCAATGGCCACTTCAAGCAGCGCGGCATAATCCGGCATTGATTAACTCACTTCTTGTAATTCAATGTTCTGTTTGCGGGGCAGGCTCACCACAAAGCGGGAACCTTTTCCCGGTTCGCTGGAAACCTGTATAAGCCCACCATGCAACTCCACAATGCGTTTGGACAAGGGCAGCCCCAGCCCGGTGCTTTCCACCGACACCTCCGCACTCAGGTTGCTGTGTATATGATTATAGGCGTCAAACAGCTTGCTGAAGTCCTCTTTTTTGATACCGATACCGGTATCTTCCACCGCGAGCTTTACCTGGCTGTCATCCAGGGAATCCAGCATCACGGTAACCGAGCCTTCCGGAGTGTATTTTATGGCGTTGCTGATGAGATTGATGAACACCTGCTCCAGCTTCTGGTGATCCCCCTCCAGCTGAATATCCTGATCCACCCGGTTGTGAAGCTCCAGCGCCCTGCCATCGGCAAGACTGGCCAGCTTGCAGCAACAGTTTTCGATAAGTTCATTGAGTGACACATTCCCATAGCGAAGGTCCATACGGTCTGCTTCGATTTTGGCAATATCCAGAATATCGTTCACCAGATTCAGCAGGTACTGGCCGTTATCCAGCACCCGTCCCAGCGCATCCTTTTCCCGCTCATCCAGTTTATCGCCGGTTTTTTTAATAACCCTGTGGGTAAAGCCCAGTATGGAATTCAAAGGCGTGCGCAGCTCATGGCTCATATTGGAAAGGAACACGCTCTTGGCCTGGTTGGCGCGGTTGGCTTCGTCCCTTGCCTGTTCCGCGTTGTGCTTTTCGATTTCAAGATCGGCGGTGCGGGAACGGATCACCTCTTCCAGATGCTGATTAAGATAGCGTAAGCCTTTTTCTGCATCGTTTTTGGCTTTCAGATAATCCTCTGCGGATTCGATAAAACGGTTGATACCGCTGGCCAGCGCATCAATTTCATCATGCCCCTGATCGACAGGTACCCGGGCGTTATCCGGATTCTTGGCGGAAATACCATCCAGCACGCCGTGAATTCTTGCCAGCCTTTTGCCCACTATGCGATACACAATCCAGTAAACGATCAGTACAAAAACAAAATACTGCAGAAAGTTTGCCACCAGCACTGACTGCATTTGTTCGAATACCGCTTGCAACGCCCGGTGCTGATTGACGGTTACCAGCAGGTTGCCGTGAACCCCCTCACGAAAGCGGTCATCGCGGAGTTTGCGGTAATAGGAGGTCATTTTCTTTGAATCCAGCAGCCCCATTAAGCGGCTGTAGTGGCTTTCACCGCCCCGATCGAAAGTGACTTGCGCCAGGGTGGTCTGGTCTTCGCTTTTGATAACGGCGGCTTCCACGTAAGCGTGCCGGGCAAAGCCGGCAAGCACCGTATGGGCGGTTTCCTCGTCCAGGTTGTACACCGCCTGGGTGGCCGGCTCCACAAAGGTATCCACCAGGCGATCAATGCGCTCATTGATTATCTTACGCTCCTGGGGCAGCTGAAACAGAACAAAAAGCGCCATTAAAACAACAACATAAAGCATCCCGAACAGGGCCAGAGAAAGAGCAAGCTTTGCCGATAGCGTATTGGCTCGGAAGAGTCCTGATCTCATTCTGTCGCCTGGGCCCCTGTGTCAGTGAATGGGTTCGGGTGCGGATCTGTTGAAGTTTAGCACAGCACACAATTTACCCCATTCCAGCCAGCCCTAAGCCAACCTGTTGTTCTGTAAGTGTTATCCTGCTGCTGTACAGGTAACAAGTCAGTGTTATGCACCAATTATTAAACAGCCATGTACCCTCACATTGTTTACACTGGATACATAACGCTACAGAACGCAACAGAAATCATGTGCAGCTGATCTATACTGCAATTAGCAGCAAACATTGGTAGCTATTTATAACTAAAACAACTTCTGACTTTGGGTTATTTTTATAACCTTTACTGACTTGCTGGGACGCACGAGTTGAGGTGTAGTTTTTGTTGATTAAACGCTTTGTCTGGCGCGGCCTGTTTGTCGCGCTCTTATGTATTATTGGGGTTCCACCAGGATTTGCAGCCAGTCAGCATTTGTTAACCCACCAACCGTTAGCATTGCTGCCGGGGTTTAAAAAGCTGCAACCTGCTGAACACATTTATATATTCCGTGATAGCAGCGAAACCCGGAAGATTGAAGACATCATTCATCTTCCCGATAGCGCGTTTTCGCTGCAAAGTCAGCAAACACCCAATTACGGTCTGGATAATCAGGGCCACTTCTGGCTCAAGTCCACGCTGCTGTCGCCACAGGAACAGGAACTCTTTGTGGAAATGGCGTTCCCCACGCTCCGCGAAGTGAGTTTCTTTGTGGTGGTCAACGGACAGGTGCAGCAGGAACACCACACCGGCTTCCGCTTTCCTTTTAAACAACGCCCGGTAGATACCAATAACTTTGTCTTTCCCGTGCCTTTGCAGGCCAACCAGCCTGTGGATATTTATTTAAGACTGGCTGCCGATGGCCCCATGATCGCACCCATCATTTTCTGGGAAGAACAACCACTCACCAAAAATATTCTGCATTCCCATTCCATTATGGCCATGTACCTGGGTCTGGTGATTGCCCTTTCTATTTACAATCTGATTCTGTATTTCAATATCCGTGATTCCGCTTACCTCTTCTATACACTGCACCTGGTGTGTATTTGCTGGTTTCAGGCATCCATGATGGGTTACACCGCCATGTACCTTTGGCCGGAGAAAAGCTCCTATCTGCTGTATCTGGAACCGCCGATCATTTCCAGTTTATCCATTGCAATCATTTTTCAGTTTACGCGCCGGTTTTTACGTATTGAAAAGATATCACAGCCGCTGGATCGCCTGCTGACACTGGGCACCTTCGGCGCGCTGGCGTTTATTGGCCTGGTGCTGACACTGCCGCTGAAAATGGTGATCGTGACCATGTTTACAGGCTTTGCGGTTTGTGTGCTGGTACTGATCTTTACCGGTATTTTTGCGTTTCGCAAAGGTATTCGCTCGGCACGGTATTTTCTGTTGGGGTGGGGCATTCTGATTGCCGGCGCCGTGATTCAGAACAAGATGTACCAGAACGGTCTGCCTTTTAATTTTTTCACCATGCAGGCGGTGCTGTTCGCTTCGGCGGTTGAAGCCATTCTGATGAGCATTGCCCTGGCGGACCGGATAAACCTGATGCGCCAGGAAAAATCCCGGGCCCATAAAGATGCTCTGGAAAATGCCGAGCAATCCAGCAATCTCAAAGACCAGTTTCTGGCTACCATCAGCCATGAATTACGCACCCCCATGAACGGCGTGCTGGGCGCCCTGGAGCTGGTGGATCCCACCGGACTCAAAAGTGAGGACAGGCATGCCATTCAGGTAGCCCGGCTTTCGTCACGGCGCATGCTGACGCTGATTAACGGCTTGCTGAACTACACCGAAGCCCAGATGGAAAGCACTCAGGTGAACAAGAGGGCTTTCAGCCTGCCCCACGATGTGAGTGATTTACTGGATCACCTGCAGCAATCCTGCGCCAGCCGCCATCTGAAAACCCATGTCAGCTGTCATATTCCCAAAGGCGAAGAGTTTTACGGCGATATCGAAAAAATTCGTACCGTGCTGCTGCACCTCACGGAAAACGCCCTCAAGTTCACCACTGAAGGCTCCATCTCACTGGAGTTTATGACCTGCAACAGCACCGGCAATAGTGCCCAGCGCTGTCAGCTGACCATTATCATCAAGGACACCGGTGCGGGTATCTGCAAGGAGCGGCAGCGGGAAATTTTTGATGCCTTCAGTCAGCTGGATGCCAGCTATAACCGTCAGCAGGGCGGTCTGGGTATCGGCCTGGCGCTGGTAAAACGCCTGGTGGCCATTATGGGCGGTAACATGGAGCTGGCTTCGGAAACCGGCAAAGGCACCTGCTTTACCATTCATTTACCCGTGGATCGCTTTGCCCATGAGCAGGAAGATCCCACACCGCAGAATCTGGCCTACATTCACCAGAATCACGAGCCTTTTGTGCTGATTGCGGAAGACAACGAAGTAAACCAGAAAATTCTGGCCGCCCTGTGCAGCAAGCTGGGTTACCGTTCCATTGTGGCGGTAAACGGCGAGGCCGCCGTGACCATTGCCAAACAGGTATCCCCTGCCCTGATCTTTATGGATTGCCAGATGCCGATCATGGATGGGTTTGAAGCCACACGCAAAATCCGTTTGCTGAATAAAGCCATGCATCAGGTGCCGATCATTGCGGTGACTGCCAATGCTTCCAGCAAGGATCAGCAGCGTTGTTTTGAAGTGGGCATGAATGATCACATTACCAAACCCATCTCTCTGAACAGCATTCAGAGCTGCCTGCTGCGCTGGTTGCCGGCCCAGCAACATCAGGAAGCGTTACTGGAACGGGCCAGAGCCAAGGCCGACTAGGGCCGGTTCACATTATTCAACGGGTTCGTAATAGGGCGTGGGATAGGTGTCGCGGTAAACCAACCCGCGCTTCTGTTTGCGCTCTTCCCAGGACAGGGTTTCCAGTTCCGGGCGGGGGGGGAATTCGGTTACCCGACCAATACAGAGGTAGGCCACCAGGCGGCGGTCTTCGGGAACATTGAGAATATCACTCACCTTTTGCGGGTCCAGAATGCTGACCCAGCCCACACCAATATTCATGGCCCGGGCCATCAGCCACATGTTCTGAACCGCACACACCACACTGTACAGCCCCATCTCCTGCATGGAGGTTTGCCCCAGTACGGGCCCCTTCGCCGGATTATAGAAAACCGCCAGATTTACCGGGGCTTCGGTAATGCCTTCCAGTTTCAGGCGTTGATATTCCTGCTGTTTGCGGTTGCTGAAGTGATGGGCGGCTTTTTCATTTTCCACGGCAAACACGGATTGCACATCCCGCTTAACAGCGGCATCACGGATAATCATGAATTCCCAGGGCTGGGAAAAACCCACAGACGGGCTGTAAAGTGCGGCTTCCAGTATCTGGTCCAGCTCGGTATCAGTGACGGGGTCCGGCAGGAAGCGGTTACCCCGCACATCCCGGCGATGCCTGAGGATCTCTTTCAGCAGAGAGGCGTCGGATACTGAAAAGCGTTTGTCGTTATACGGCGAGGATTGGCTCATGGGGGCGCATTCTACCCTAATCGAGCACAAAATATGAACCGGCTTTCCTCGCTCAACCTTTCTCAGTTCATTGCGAGATCGCGCATTTGCTTGTATTGCCGTGGGGAACGGCCTGTCCAGCGCTTGAAAGCGTTACAGAACGCCGAGGTGTCACAGTAGCCCAGTTGCAGGGCGATATCAGTGACACTGCTGTCGTTGCTCACCAGGTACTGGAGTGCAATTTCCAGACGCAGGCGGCTCACTTCTTTCTGGTAGTTGGTGCCCCGGCGGCTCAGGCGCCGGCTGAGGGCCCGGGCATTCATGCCCAGTTTCTCTGCCACCGCTTCCAGCGATGGCATGTTACTGACATTCTCCTTGAGCAACCCTCTTACTCGCCGGATCAGCGCATCGTCCTGATGGGCTGATTCAAAATCGACCACAATACTGTCGCTGACCAGTGTCACCGGAACTTCCCCCCAAAATAAAATTCAAGTCATTCATCTAGAATTTGATAACGGTGTCTAATTTACTCATCCGCAAGAAACACAGATAGGAGATTCCGGCCAGTTCTGCCCGGTAACTGGCCTGATGTGCCGAATTATTAAAAATCAGCGGATTACTGATGATTCTTGTTTGATCAGTGCGGGCGCTGCTCGGTCAGAACGGACAGCAGCGTGGCTTTGAGAAGGGGCTTGTCGATAGGCTTGCAAATCACCTGATCCATGCCGGCTTCACGGCAATCGCGAAGCTGTTGTTCGTCGCTGTGGCCGGTAAGGCCGATCACCGGCAGATGCTGCAGCGCACTGTTGCGGCGTATTTCCCGGGTGGCTTCCAGGCCATCCATTTCCGGCATTTCCACATCCATCAGGATTACCTGAATCTGTTGGGATTGTGGAGCCTTCAGCGTATGTGATTGCAAGACCTCCAGCGCTTGCTGGCCGGTGGTGACCGATACCACAGACATACCCCAGCCCTTCAGGTAACGATTCACCACCAGCTGATTGACGGGGTTGTCTTCCGCCATCAGCACGGTCACCTCATTCAGGCTGGCTACGGCTGCGCCACCATCGCCGGAAACCTGTTGCTGATTCGTTATGATCTGTTCGCATTCAGCTTGTGCTTTAACACACTCCGGCAAATCAATAATAAAATCGGTGCCCTTATCGCCGGTTTCAAAACAGATGTCACCGCCATGGGCCGCCACAATCTTGCGTACAATGGCCATCCCCAGACCGGTGCCTTCCGCTTTGCCCTGGGTAACAAATGGTTCGAATAGCGTATCGCGGATACTTTCCGGTATGCCCGGGCCGTTATCCGACACCCGTATCTGCAGGCCGTTGTCCACTGCCAGCAACCGCAATGTCACAAAAGGATTGGTTGTGCCCTGCGCAAGCATGGCATCCCGGGCATTAGTGACCAGGTTATAAATAACCCGGCGTATACGATCAGCATCGATATCAATGCAACCCTCAATCCGGCAGCTGTGGTCATAACCCACCCCCGCGGAACCCAGCATGGGGGAAAGACTGTTGTTCATGTCATCCAGAAATTCCCGGGCGCTCATTACCTTGCGACGCAGCACCATTTCGCCCCGGCTGAATTCCAGCACCTCCTGAGCCATGGCCTGCATCCGCAGGGTTTCGGAAACGATAGAGGTAAGGTACCGGGAGCGCTCTTGTTCGCTGTTGGACGGCTCACCCGCCAGTTCCGCACACCCCTTGATGGCACCGATAGGATTCTTGAGGTCATGTACGATGGCAGCGGCCATGGCACCGATGGCAGACAGCCGGTCCTTTTCTTCCAGTTCAATACTTTCCAAAGTGAGCGACAGGGAATGAATAACGCTGGCGATCAGGTTGGATTCCATCAGCAAATCGGTACGGTTGCCCTGAAAACGATTCACCCTCAGGTAGCCGTAGCGCTTCTTTTCCGAGTGAATGGGAATAAAAAGTTCATGCTGCATCAGCGTGGAATCCCTGTGATCCCGTAACACCGCCAGCTCGGTATTGTTCATGGCCATGGGGCGCGGGTCGTCTACTTCCCGGCCATCACGCCACAGAGGGTAAGGCAGCAGACCGGCACCATCCTGCTGGGGTAACAGATACACAACATCACGCAATTCAATATTCTGGGACAGCTGCTCCAGGTAGCGAGTGGCCACCTTCACCGCGGCAATCCGGTCGGCACTGGCAGACAGCGCCTTGGTGGCGCCCAGCAGTTTGGCAATGCTTTCCTTCTCGTGATTGATGCGATCTCCAAACGCCAACGACAGTAACATCAGCTCCAGTGCCGAACCGATTTCCAGGGCATATTTGGTAACAGGATTGGTCTGACCCACACCGGTAATTTCCAGCAAATAAAGCACGGCAAAGATCATGTAGGTAAACCAGGCAATGGTAAAGATACGCGCCGCCCGCAAACCTTTAAGCCAGTATTTCAGCCCCACATAAAAACCGTAGGCGATAGTTACAAACGCAAAAATATGCACCGTTTTCAGCACGTAAAAATACGGCAGGAAAAAGCTGCAAACAAAAAGTGCCGAGAAGATAAACAGAATGGCCCGGCCGGACCAGATATCGAAGGGGCTGCCCTGCCCTTCGAGCTTTAAAAATTCCCGCACAAAACTGACAGCTGCCAATGGCATTAAGCAGGAAAACAGCAGAATCAGCTGATTGTTCAGTGTAGTGGACTCAGGCCACAGAAACTGAAAGCCGAACCCCCGCAACGAGAACTGCAGAAACGCGGTGCAGGCGACGTAGGTAATGTAAATCAGATAGGCCCTGTCTCTGACTACCAGATACACCAGCAGGTTGTAGAAGAACATGATACCCATGATCCCGAAATACATGCCCACCCAGATAAAGGTGGCCTTTTCCTGACGGTCAAATTCAGTGCGGGTTACCAGATCCAGGGGGACTTCCAAAGGCCCTTCTGATGCTGCTCGCAGGTAAACCTCCAGCGTATCCACGGGCCATTGGTGCAGTGGAAACAGCAGAATCCGTTCATCTACCGGGCGCTCAGCGTAGGGCACGGTGTCGCCGGCCTGATAATGCTGCAGCAAGCGGCCATCGCTGGTGAGATAGGCATCCACCAGGTCCAGATTGGCATAATTAAGACGCAGGTAAAAAGCCTCTCCCGGCTCCTGCAGATCGGTGACACGAATTCTGAACCAGTAGGCGTCCGAGGTTTGCCCGAAATTGGTGCGATCGGAGCGATTCTGTTGCCAGTCATCCGGCGCCAAGGCCATGATCTGCGCCAGTGTCATCCCGGGAGCCGCCTGACGAATATCAACCCGGGACGCCAGATCAACAGCACCGCTAGCTGCCAGGCCGGATGCACTGACCGACGCCGCACCGCCAGCCTGTGCAAGCGCTAACCCAGGCCAGTGGGCGCAAAGCAGCATCAGGAGCAGCAAGATGCGCAATAACGGGCGCAGCCGCACCCCGCTCTGCGGCGCTATGTCAATTTGATTAAGCCTGTAATACATCAATGTGGGTCCACTGCCCCGGATCCGGAATTTATTCGGTAGATATTCAGTATAGGACTAAAGTTGGCTGGATATAAAATAGCCCTATCCAGCCAAGGGTAAAGGCCTGAAGCCGGCATGCAGCGTACCGCAACGCCATTAAATGCAGTGGCTTTACTGTCCATGACAGGAAATTAGCTTTGTCTTGGTGTACACAAGCTTGCACTTCGCGTTTTTCTGCTAGACTTCTTCAGGTGAAGCGCCCAATCGACCAGCCCCAATAGTTAGTGCGTCGATCACACTGATTCCGCCCCGGAACGAGGCGTACAGACAAGCAGCATTGTGAGCATCAGAACTAAGGAACCAATAACAATGTCCCATATTAAGAAACTGGCCTTTATTCCCGCATTAATAGGAGCAACTGTTCTCACCAACGGATGTGGTGGCGACAGCCATAGCTACTCAGTGATCCCGGTGATTTCCGGGACTGTTGTTAAAGGAGTCCTTCGAAATGCTGACTGTATAGCTACGGATACCGCGGGTAACGAATTGTATAGCAGCGTAGGCGAAACATCAGCCTGCACAAACAGCAGAGGACGGTACAGCTTTCAACTGCTCAGCAACCCCACCACACCAGTCGTTGTCACTATACAGGCACGCACCGGCACCCAGATGTTATGTGACTATCCATCGGGCTGCGGCAACGGTGTCGATTTTAATAACCCGTTGGACCTGGCTAGCGACTTCTCGCTCAGAGCTGTGGTGCCGAGCATTTCTACCACTGCAAGAACACAGCAAGTGAACGTATCGCCCTGGACCGAAATCGCAACGGCAAGAGCCGTTAGCACTGCAACTACTTTGTCCTCCCTTACCACTACACAGGTACAAAGTGCGTACACTGAAGTGGCTTCCGTTCTGAATAACGTACTAAGCCTGGAAGGAAATGCAAACGATGCATTCGATGGAAATTTCTTTTCAATTGACTTGGTTGACCTCGCAAACCCGGATCAGGATACCGATATTGATAGTGGCGAGGAAAGAAAAGCAACCTTACTGTCACTTGCAAGTGCCTCTCTTTTCAATCTGGTAGATACAGCCGGAACCACTAACACAAATATCACGAGTGTTGTGCAGAATTTAGCGACATCTTTCCAGAGCGATGGCAAATTCAACGTGAACGATACTGCTGCAAATATTGATCTTACCGATACAGTCAACCTTGCCAGTATCGTTAGCGGTATTAGCAATGTCGCTCAGAACATTCAAAGTCGGTTAAGTACCACCGCAACGACTTCGTTACAGAGCTTACTTAACGTGGACGATTTGTCTACTGAGCTGGCAAACATTGAAAATGAAGCAATCAATCTGGCGGCTGAAAAGGAAGCAGTAGTCGATGCTGACAATGACCCCACAGAACCCCAGCCCATCGATACAGATGGCGATGATGACGACGATGACGATGATGGCTCCGGCTCAAGTGGCAGCGGCGGTACAGGCGGACCCTAGCACTCCTCTGACCTGAAATGAGTCCAGTAAAAAAGCCCGGCCCAATGGTCGGGCTTTTTGTTTAATTGTAAATTACGGGGCGCTCATACAGCCCGATAACCTTCCATCACGTCCATAAGAATAAGCCATTCGCAGATTCAAACTTCACGGAATAAGCCTGACTGTTAATTCTGACCTGGGTCAACAGATGAGCAAGTTCAACATCACCGGCTGACTCCATGGCGTAAACTGAATATTTTATCGCCAAATGAGAGAGAGACAGTCCCCATGGCCGATTCGCAACAACCGCCAGAGTCCCAAGCCGGCGACAACGCCATTACTCCTGAAACCATTGTACCGATTCAGAAACCCTCTGTAGGGGCTCAGCTACACGCCCTGGCTGAGAGGCGCCACGACCCCGAACGCATCGCCGAATCCTTTCGTACCGGAGCCTACCCCTACAAAACCAAAATCAGCCGCAAAACCTATGAACGCCATAAGCAGGAACTGCAGATTGAACTGCTGAAGGCACAAAAGTGGATTAAAGAGACCGGCCAAAAGGTAGTAGTGCTGTTTGAAGGCCGGGACGCGGCCGGTAAAGGCGGTACCATCAAGCGTTTTATGGAGCACCTGAACCCACGGGGTGCACGGGTGGTGGCCCTGGAAAAGCCCAACGAAGAAGAACAAGGCCAGTGGTACTTTCAGCGCTATATCAAACACCTGCCCACCGGCGGCGAAATCGTGATGTTTGACCGCTCCTGGTACAACCGGGCTGGCGTGGAACGGGTGATGGGCTTTTGTGAGCCCAACGAATACCTGGAATTTATGCGTCAGACACCGGAACTGGAACGCATGCTGGTGCGCAGCGGCATCCGCCTGTTCAAATACTGGTTTTCAGTGAGCGAACAAGAACAGACCGCCCGCTTTAAAAAGCGTGAGACTGACCCGCTCAAGCAGTGGAAGCTAAGTCCCATCGACAAACTGGCACAGGAAAAATGGGCCGACTATACCGAAGCCAAGGAAGCCATGTTCTTTTATACCGATACCGCGGACGCTCCCTGGGTGGTAGTGAAATCCGATGACAAGAAACGGGCACGCCTGAATTGTTTGCAGCATTTTCTGAGCAGGCTGCCTTACCCGGGAAAAGACAAGCATGTGGTGCGCGGGCCGGACCCCCTGCTGGTGGGCAGTGCTTCCTGTGTGATTGAAGAGGATAGCCATATTCTGGGCAAGAGCCTGCACCCGGAGGCAAAACGCTCGTCATAGATACATAACCTGCAAGTACCCAGCGAGCAGTGTCTTGTGGTTGCCGGGCACTTGCTTCAACCTGGAATTTGGTTGCAATGCCAATCGGCTGGTGAGCACGCACACAAAAAAAACCCGGCTCAATGAGCCGGGCTTTTTCATGAGGTCTGCGGTTATTTAACGTTTAGACACGCTCAATAACAGTCGCAATACCCTGACCCAGACCGATACACATAGTCGCCAGACCCAGGGTACCGTCTTTGGCTTCCATGATGTTCAGCAGAGTGCCGGTAATACGGGCACCGGAACAACCCAGCGGGTGACCCAGGGCAATCGCGCCACCGTTCAGGTTAACCTTCTCGTCGACTTTATCAGCCAGTTTCAGGTCTTTAACACAGGGCAGGCTCTGCGCAGCGAAGGCTTCGTTCAGTTCGATGTAATCGATATCATCGATCTTCAGGCCGGCACGCTTCAGGGCTTTCTGTGTAGCGGGTACAGGGCCGTAACCCATGATGGCCGCATCACAACCGGCTACGCCCATGGCGCGGATCTTGGCGCGGGGCTTGAGGCCCAGAGCTTTGGCACGCTCGGCAGACATCACCAGCATGGCGGAAGCGCCATCAGACAGTGCTGAGGAAGAACCCGCTGTTACGGTACCGCTCTTGGGATCGAACACGGGTTTCAAGCTACTCAGTGATTCCAGGGTTGCGTCCTGGCGGATCACTTCGTCGATTTCGCACAGGGTTTTGAAACCGTCGGCATTGTGACCTTCAATCGGCACAATCTCGTTCTTCCAGCGGCCTTCCAGGGTAGCTTCCCAGGCCAGCTTGTGGGAACGCAGGGCGAATTCGTCCTGTTGCTGACGGCTGATTCCGTGCATACGGCCCAGCATTTCAGCGGTCAGCCCCATCATGGCAGAGGCTTTTGCTGCGTGTTTTGAAATTTCAGGGGCCATGTCCACACCGTGAGTCATGGCCACGTGGCCCATGTGCTCAACACCACCAATCACAAACACATCACCGTTACCGGTCATGATGGCTTGCGAAGCGGAGTGCAGCGCCTGCATGGAAGAACCGCACAAACGGTTAACGGTCTGGCCGCCTGCGGTGCGTGGCATACCGGCCAGCAAGGACAGGTTACGGGCGATGTTCATGCCCTGTTCCAGCGTCTGGTTGACACAACCCCAGATCACGTCCTCGGTTTCCGCCGAGTTCCAGTTGGGGTTACGCTTCATCAGGCCTTCGATCAGCAAGGCAGACAGTTTTTCTGCACGTACATTACGGAACTGTCCGTTTCTGGACTTACCCATGGGTGTACGGACAGCATCAACGATGACTACGTCTCTTGGATTCAAACTCATCTTTAATCTCCTAAGCTATCCGTGGTTACTTGTAGAAAGACTCGCCATTGGCGGCCATTTCACGCAGTTTCTCGGTTGGCTCATAAAGCGGACCAAGATCCTTGTACTTGTCGCAGAGTTCCACGAACGCTTTGGTTCCCATGGAATCCACGTAGCGCAGGGCACCACCACGGAATGGAGGGAAACCGATACCAAAGATCAGTGACATGTCAGCGTCGGCAACGCTGCTCACGATGTTGTCTTCCAGGCAGCGGATCATTTCCAGACACATAGGAATCATCAGACGGTCAATGATTTCCTGATCTTCAAATTCTTTAGGCTCGGCACACACTGGCTTGAGCAGTTCATAGGTGGTTTCATCAACCACTTTCTTCTGCTTGCCTTTGCGGTCCAGCTCATATTTGTAGAAGCCCACGTTGTTCTTCTGACCGTAGCGATTGTTTTCAAACATCACTTCAGAAGCATCTTTGTGGTCATACTGCATGCGCTCGGGGAAGCCTTCCGCCATAACGCCGGCAGCGTGAACGCCGGTATCGATACCAACTACGTCCATCAGGTAGGCAGGGCCCATCGGCCAGCCCCAACGCTCCATGACCTTGTCCACTTTCTGGAAGTCGGCACCGTCGCGCAGCAACATGCCAAAACCACCGAAGTAAGGGAACAGAACGCGGTTAACCAGGAAGCCGGGGCAGTCGTTAACCACAACCGGGGTTTTGCCCATTTTCTTGGCGTAGGCAACGGTGGTTGCTACCGCTTCGTCGGAAGATTTCTCACCGCGGATAACTTCTACCAGGGGCATCATGTGCACCGGGTTGAAGAAGTGCATACCGACAAAGTTTTCCGGTTTTTGCAGGGCTTCGGCCAGGTGAGTGATGGAAATGGTAGAGGTGTTGGAAGCCAGAATAGTGCCGTCTTTCACGTTCTTTTCAGTTTCGGCCAGCACAGCCTGCTTCACTTTGGGGTTCTCGACAACCGCTTCTACCACGATGTCGACTTCGCCGAAGTCGCCATAGTTCAGGGTAGGACGGATGTTGGAAAGCACCTGACCCATTTTCTCGGGCTTCATTTTCTTGCGGTTGACACGCTTGGACAGCAGCTTGGTGGCTTCTCCCATACCCAGCTCAAGGGCAGGCTCGGCGATGTCTTTCATGATAATGGGTGTGCCTTTATAGGAAGACTGGTAAGCAATACCGCCACCCATGATACCGGCACCCAGTACCGCAGCCTGTTTCACAGGCTTGGCTTTTTTCTCCCAGTCGGAAGAGGTTTTCTTCAGGGCCTGATCGTTCAGGAACAGACCTACCAGGCTTTCTGCCACAGAGGTCTTCGCCAGTTTGGCAAAGCCTTTGGCTTCCACTTCCAGCGCTTTATCGCGGGTCATGCCAGCGGCCTGCTGCATGGTTTGTACGGCAGCCACAGGCGCAGGATAGTTACGGCCGGCCTGCTGCATCACCATGGCAGTACAGGTCTGGAAAGACATCATGTTTTCCATGGGCGGCAGTTTCAGGGGTTCCAGCTTTTCGGCACGCTTGGCTTTGTAATCGATCTTGCCTTCGATACACTCTTTAACCAGAGACAGCGCAGCCTCTTTCAGCTTCTCGGGAGCAACCACAGCATCAACCACGCCGTCTTTCAGCGCTTTTTCAGGCTTGTGCTGGCCGGCAGCGGCAATCCACTCAACGGCGTTATCAACACCGATAATACGGGGCATGCGAACGGTGCCACCAAAACCGGGGTAAATACCCAGTTTGGTTTCAGGTAAACCCACCTGAGCGGCAGTAGACATTACACGGTAGTCAGCAGCCAGACACATTTCCAGGCCGCCACCCAGGGCAATACCGTTAATGGCAGCTACAGTAGGAAACGGCAGATCTTCAAACGCGTTGAACACTTCATTGGCTTGCAGTGCCCAGCCAGCCAGTTCGTCTTCCGGCAGTTTGAACAGATCGGTGAATTCGGTGATATCCGCACCGACGATGAAAACATCTTTGCCACTGGTAACGATCAGACCTTTGACAGAGCTATCAGCTCCGACAGCTTCAACAGCTGCTTTCAGGTCATCAATGGTGGCACGATTGAATTTGTTAACAGACTCGCCTTGCAAGTCAAAATTGAGTTCGACGATGCCGTCCTCTAACGGTTTGACCGTTACGGCTTTGCCTTCATATATCATCAACGGTTCTCCCAGGGTTGACGAATTAGTATGACTACCGGGTTCTCACGCCCGGCATTGATGGAGAGGCCACGAATACTGCGATATCACACACTTTTTGGCAAGCTTTTTGGCGAAAAGTGGCGGTTATTGCCAACTCTGCTGACGCGAACGTCATACAAAGTTAACTGACTGAAAAGTCGGACTAATTCGATGTATCTAAAGGTGATAAGCGATTGCGGAGTGAGCAACTTAATCGGGAAATGTTCTAACGATAACAGGGCTTATATTCACACAGCACTATAATCAGCACTGTTTATATAAGACAGAGCAGATAACCGATAAGCCCGTTGCCCGACACGGATTGTCGGACAACGAAACTCAGGAACAGGCAGCGGTCAGATGATGAGGCTCAGGTAGTCACCGAGAAATCAAAATCCATGGATTCCTGGGGTGGCTGCAGGAAATAGCCCTGAAACAATGCCACGCCTTTCTGCAATGCCATGGACAGATTGCTGGTGGTTTCCACAAAACTGGCAAGGGTGCTCACTTCCATCTGATTGGCTTTATCGATGATGCTGTCCAGACGCAGATCACGCTCATCATGGCTGCCAATGGCTGTCAGATACTCGCGGTCCAGCTTCAGATAATCAATTTCAATATAATCCAGCAGCTTCAGTGATTGCGGTTTGCTGCCAAAATTTTCGATACAGACACAAGCACCCTGCTCACGCACATAATTGATAAACGCCTGGGCTTCAGCAAAATTATTCATGACGCTGTCTTCACGCAATTCAAAGACACAACGTTCAATGGGCGCATCTGTTACCTTGATAATTTTACCCAGCCATTCGATAAAGGTTTTGTCGGCAATGGTATCCGCACATACCTTGATAAAGAACTTCAGTTCCTTACGATCAGCAATGCTTTCGGTCATTACCCGCAAGGCACGGTTGATCACCCAGCGATCCAGAAAACGTTTTACATTGGCCGGAGCTTCCGGTGTTAAAAATGCGGTGGGGCTGAGCAGGTTATCTCCTTCTTTCAGGCGCATTAAAACTTCATAGCGCTCAAAGCCGTCGCCTTCCATACTGACAATGGGTTGAAACAGGAGCGTTAGCCGCTCTTCATCCATGGCCTGCTTCAATCGTTTGGCAATAGGGCTTTTGCTGTCCGCCTGCTGTTTGTGTCGGTTGGTTAATACCGGTGTCGCCGGTTCCGTTGCCTGCGCCGTAGCGTTCTGCATACTGATGGAAGCAATGGCAGAGTTAACGGTTTTCAACACGTCGCGATCTTTCAGCAAGGAAATTCCTACGCGGGCACTCAGTTTGGAGTCCGCCATGACATCCTTGCCATACTGCTCCACCTGTTTCTTAACGGACCATTCAATCTGACGGTAGGCAGCCGCTTCTTCCCGGCTGGCAAAGATAAGGTATTCGTTATCACTCAGGGTAGTTACCGTATCGTCCGGTCCCAGCACAGACACAAACCGGTGGGCAATCTGCTTGCGCAGGTTACCGATCTGGGAAATCCCCAGGGCTTCGGTGATTTCTCGCAGGTAATCCAGCCGCACGTATACCAATGCATTCGGCACTGCACTGCGGGGGTTTTCCCGGCAGCGCTTTTCCACTTCCTGATAAAAAGCACGACGCAACATCAACCCTGATTCAGGATCGATGGCGTTCATGTAATTTTCAGTAAAGTGTTTGCGTCGGTATTGCAGGGTGCGCGATTCCAATCGCATCAGCAGCAACTGCTTGTCCACCGTGTGCTGATACACATCGGTGGCAGCAACCGAAATCAATCGCATCAACGGCTCATTGTATTGATAGTTGGTGCGCAGAATCACGGTAAGGGGAAGATCTGATAAATAATGATCCTGGCCGATCATGGCCAGGCACCGCATCAGCGCTTTTTCATCACCGGTATCCACCAGCAGCAAGCCATCCACTGCTTTTTCCGGTGCGGTAAATGGCAGCTCACTGAGTTTTTCACACTGAATTAACTGGGCATTGGCACCGGCAAAGGTCTCTGCCGTGTCTTTTACTGCAGATGACGCAGGATCACCCAGCACCATCAGCTTCATGGGTTGTTGTAAAGACACATAACGCAGGCCGTGAAGCTCCGCAGCCAGCGACGGAGCAAAACAGGGTAATGGCACAAAACTGTTCGCCCCGGATGAAGCCACTAACACCCGAGTCTGCGGCGTATCCTGGTGAGCCAGAACATAACAGGGCACATTACTGTCGTCGATCCGGATTAACTGGCGCAGATGTTCCAGAAACGATTGCTGATCATCATCAGGATTAAGCACTACCAGCGTGGCAGACGGCTTTTGCAGGCGGCATAAACGTTCCATCTCATGCCAGTCCACAATAGGGAATACGTTAAAACCCTGGCCTTTAAGATCAACGGCCAGCTCGGCGGCAGTCTCCTTGCCGGTATCCAGAATATAAATACGGGGCGCCTGATGCTTGCGTGCTATCTGACTGATTCTGGATCCGATGGCCTGTTGATTGGCCAGTGCCTCATCGATCAGTCCACTCACGGTTTTATGCAAAGCGCTGACACAGGAATCCATGTAGCTGCGAATGGATTCAGTGTAATTACCGGGATGACGCCCCATGGCAATCAAGGTGCCCTCCACTTCGGCCATGAGTTCGTACACAACATTAAAGCCATGGGACTCTGCCAGTTTGGATTCATCATGAACCAGGTGACTGAACTGCAGCATCACCTCGGGCGCAAAGTTTTTTTCCAGCAACGCCAGCCAGTGGGATTCAATCCCCTTGATACGTTGCGCCAGACCGTGAAGGTAACGATGGTCTTTACGTTCCAGGTCCAGCTGGCTGATCTTGCTTTCATCAACACTCGCATCGAGTTCCAACATCGGTGACCACCCCAAGTCGTTGTCCTCATCATTGTTCTTATGCAAATCGTTCAATGATTGTACCCCACTTGATCACAAAATAAACTAAACGAAGTATGTACCCGACATATACCTGCACGAAAACTGCCAACTAAAGCCAGAAAGCAGCCAACAGCTATTGGGCAATCCAATAACAGGTTGGATCACCAAAATAGTTTAGGGCAGGTGTACGCTTTCTGAATTGCCATTGCCGGAGCATTCGCCGGCAGCTTTTGATATGATGCCGCCAATTTTAACGGTTAATGACACTGGTTTTCACCCTTCATCATGCAGACTCTGTCAAATTTAATGGAAGTTTCCGGGGCTCAGTACCGCGTTTTCGATCTGGGGCGCTCGGTCAGAAAAATAGACAAAGAAACCTTCGAAAAATTCGAATCCACTGAAACCCCTTACCCCTACCCCATGCAGGGCCATGCCTGGTTTGCACTGCTGTTCTGGTCGCCCCAGAAAAAGGAAGAGCATCAGATCTGGTTTATCCGCTTTCCGCTGGATGAGCAGGGCCTGTTACAACAGTCCTGCCGTGACGATTTTCTGAAACGTACGCTGGCAGAAGTAGCCCGCCAGCAAAGCGATGAGGATTCACAAACCCAGGAAGACGACAATCCCTGGGGCTTCACGCCGCGGCAGGACAAGATGGCCAGCATCCATGCCAAGAGCAGTGTGGCCATGGGGCTGGAAGCCAGTCAGTTTTATCAGCCCGTGCGCGATTACCTGCAAAGCGGAACCGGTGACTGGCAGGAGCTGGGAGTTCAGGGGGTGGCAGATTTCTGCGCCCGCCTGGGAGAGGATGACAACGAAGCCATGCTTGCCAGTGCCCTGCCGGAGCTGGATGAGGATTTTTTACTGCAGCTGTTACCCCAGCTGGAAAACGAAGTCATTAATCACGGCCTGGCCGCGGCTATTGCAACGCGTTGCGAGCTGGCAGAGAACCCTAATCTGATGTCGTCCGCCATTCGTGCCTTGTCTCAGTCCCGCGGAGATACACTGGAAAATTACGTGCAGCAGGCGTTAACCTCCGGCCACCAGAACAATGTGGAAGTGCTGGTCGCCATCAGCGGCCGTGCCTGGGATGTGCTTTATGACGAAGCCATTGCCTTGCAGTTTCTGGAAGCACTGGCCCGCAACGATGCCGGTCAGGAAGGCTTTAACCATGTGTTGCGGGATGTGCTTTACCTGCCCCATATAGGCCCGGTCATTCGCAATGCATTCCGCTCGGAAGCCCGTTCAGAAACCCTGATCGAATGCCTTGGGGAATTCCTGAAGAATGTCCACTGAGGAGCTTTGCCCCTGTGGCAGCGGCAACCCCTATTCCGGTTGCTGCGAACCACTGCATCAGGGCCACAGCAAGCCGGTAACGGCTGAAGCCCTGATGCGCTCGCGCTATGCCGCTTTTGTGAAACAGCTGAGCGATTATCTGATCAACACACGGCATCCGGATAAACGGCATCTGGATTCGCCGCTGCAACTGACAGAGACATTTCGCAATACCCGCTGGCTCGGACTATCCATACTGAATAAAGAAAAAGGGGAAGACACAGATACCACTGGCTACGTGAGTTTTGCTGCCCGTTATCAGGATAGCCAGGGGGAAAACACTTTGTATGAACGCTCACTGTTTCGTAAAGAAGGCGATCAGTGGTTTTATGTGGAAGGTGACCTGAATAAAAACTCTATCGGCCGCAATGACCCTTGCTGGTGTGGCAGCGGTAAAAAATTCAAGAAGTGTCACGGCAAATAGCGCTGATTTATACCGCCTCTTATACCGTTTCTTACACCGCTTTCGGCCAGGAAAACTCAATGGTTGTTCCTGAATCCGCACGGTCAACACCGGTCTCACTCTGAATCGCCATGGTTCCACCGTGGGCCTCAATAATGCGGCGGGCCAGATATAATCCCAGCCCCACACCACCGGTCTGACGCTGGCGCGAATCATCGGGGCGATAAAATGGATCGCCCAGTTTTGCCAGGTGCTCCTGCTGAATACCATCCCCCTGGTCGCGAATCACCAGGCGCCATTGATTGTTTTGCTGGCTCAGCTCAACCGATACCGGTTTGCCTTTACCGTAACGCACTGCGTTACTGATAACGTTCCTCAGCAGAAGCTCCATTCGCACGGCGTCGATACTGGCAATGCGGTGTTCAGGATCCAGGTTCAGGTTAAAGTTTTTCTCGGGCCAGAGGGCCACCACTTTTTCAACCAGCACGTTAATATCTGCCGGTTCCCGATTCAGCACCACATGGGGCTGGTTCAATCGCTCAGATTCAATCAGGGTGCCTACGAGGGTATCCATTTCATTCAGGTCAGCGATAATTCTGGCGCGGTTTTTTTCTTCACCGATAAATTCACTGTTCACCTTGGCGCGGGTAATGGGGGAACGCAATTCATGGCTGATGGCCAGCAGCATCTGGCGTTTGGCCTCCAATAATTCCTGCAGTGAATCTGCCATATCATTCACATTCAGGCACAGGGCTCCCAGTTCACCGCTGTAGTTCTGCTCCACCCGGTAATCCAGTTCACCTTCCTTGATACGGGTGGCCGCGGTGGATACGGCACGCACGGGTCGTAACAAACGCTGGGTTGCCAGGTAACTTAACCAGAAAAGCCCTATGACCAGCACCAGACCCACCAGCAGTTTTATTTTATCCTGAGGCTGTAAAAAGCGGTGTCGCCAACTGATATAAAAGCGGTATTCGCCTTGTGGATAGAGCGCAAAATGATGGCCATCATGGCGCAGAATCCGGGGGCGTTCGGCATTGCGCCATTCGTCAGGTTCGGCAAAATCAATAAAACGCGGATCAGAAGTCCAGGACAGTTGCGGCCCGCGAATCGCGATGCGTAACGGAATCTGTTCGGTGATTTCCCGGGCTTTTTCCAGATCCGGCGGCACCCCGATATCTTCCACCATGTATCGCATATGGTTAATGGCGACCGGCCGTAACGGATGCCTGTCGCCTTCGTGTACTACCCAGCGCCAGGTGGACAAAATCACCAGCAACAGCAACACCCCGGTAATCAGGAACACGCCCAGCACCCTTGCGTAAAATGATCCGAACAACTTACTCATGACACACCTTGCTCATGACACACTTTTAACCAATAAAACAATAGCCACGACCCCACACGGTTTTTATAAAGCGGGGAGGCTTCTGGGTATCGTGAATTTTCTGGCGCACCCGGCTGACCAGGGTATCGATAGCCCGTGAATATAACTCCGCATCAATACCCCGCAGCTCGTTCATTAACTCGTCGCGGCTGAAGGTGGTGCCGGCATGATGCATTAACAGCTTGAGCAGCTCATACTCCATGGTGGTCAGAGTCAGCAGTTCGCCATCCAGATGCACCTGTTGTGATACCGGATCCAGGTTCAGGCCATTACTGTTGAGCACGTCGGTAGTCCTGCGTTTTGCCGGAGCGCGCCTTAACAGGGAGTTCAGCCTGGCCACCAGTTCGCGGGGGTCAAAGGGCTTGGCCAGATAATCATCCGCCCCGATCTCCAGGCCCACGACCCGGTCAGTCACCTCGCCCCGGGCGGTGAGCATCAGCACCGGCAGATCCTCATAAGCGCCCATAGCGCGGATTTTCTGACAAAGTTTAAAGCCATCCATTTCCGGCAGCATCACATCCAGAATCAGCACATCGGGCGCACTGCTTCGCAATAGCTTCAGCCCATCGCTGGGGGCATGGGCACAAGACACGGTAAAACCGAACTTCACCAGGTACTCTTCCAGCACCTCGGTGAGCTGTTCATCGTCATCAATAATTAATACGTTATTCATCGGATTAAGTTTGGCTGTTTTCAGGCGGCCCTTTAAAGGCCAGACAATTCTCTGAGTTTAGTAGATCACAGCCTCCTCCCCAGCGGAACCCTGAAATCAGCCTTTGTCACTATCGTTGCAATTTGTGACATTTCGCCAAGGTTTCGACAAGTTCCGGTGGCGACCCGCCCCTAAGATAAGCCTTACAAACACTGACCCCCAAAGCAATGGAGACCACACTATGATTCCGCAACTGACAAAACGCTGGTTTATGATACTGGCCATCGTAGCCGGCAGCCTTAGCCTGACTGGCTGCTTCAATGACAAACCCCACCACAAAGGTGGCGGGATGATGTTTGAATACATTGCCTGGAAACTGGATTTAAGCGACGAGCAACAGGTGCTGCTGGATGATGTTCGCCAGGAAATGAAAAAGATCCGCAAGCAACACCGGGAACAACGGGCACAGGACAAGGACACAGTGATTGCCCTGATTAACGCCGACACCCTGGACACGGCCACAGCCATGACACTACTCCAGAAAAAGCAGGCAATGATTGCGGCAAACGCACCATCAGTACTGGATAAAGTGGCTGCCTTGCATGCCACACTAACCCCGGAACAGAAAGCCAAGATTATCGAAAAGCTGAACAAGATGGACCACCATGCCGATTAAGGGTATCTCTAAAAATTAGGATTTTTTCGTGAGAGCAAGGAAGCACCGCGCAGAGAAGCGCAGTTTACACGAAGTAAATGAGCATTCGAGCACGGAGCTGACACAGCTATCGCGAAAAAAGACAATTTTTAGAGGTGCCCGCAAGCCGACTCTTGTCCCCAACTTTGGCAGCTCTTACAGCTGCCTTTTTTATTTTCAGTTTTAACCGTTAGAATGTGGCCATCCCCTTAATCAACAGATGCCACATACTATGAAACCAGGCCTGCTGAAAACCATCGGCCCCGGCTTTGTGATTGCCGCCACCGGACTGGGTGCCGGCGACCTGATTGCCGCCACCGTTGCCGGCGTACGCTTTGAAACTGCACTACTCTGGGCAGTGGTACTGGGCGCCCTGCTAAAAGGTGCATTGAACGAAGGCCTGGCCCGCTGGCAACTGGTTACCGGCACCACCATGCTGGAAGGCTGGATTCAGCGTTTACCCGGCTGGGTGAAAGTGTACTTTGGCTTGTATCTGGTGCTCTGGTCTTTTCTGGTGGCGGCAGCTTTAATGGGTGCCTGCGGACTGGCTGCCAATGCCTTGATACCCTCTTTATCCATCAAACAATGGGCACTGGCCCATTCACTGATGGCTGTGGTGATGGTGTTATATGGCCGCTACGCACTGTTTGAAAACCTGATGAAAGTTTTTATCGCAGTAATGTTTGTGACCGTGCTCATTGCGGTATTCCGTTTACCATTGAACTGGGCCGGTGTTTTAAGCGGTTTTATCCCCACCATTCCCGAAGGCTCCCTGAAACTGATTCTGGGTGTGATTGGCGGTGTGGGCGGCAGCGTTACCCTGCTCTGCTATGGCTACTGGATAAAGGAAAAGCAATGGCAGTCGCCCGATGCCTTGCCCGCCATGCGCACAGACCTGTGGTGCGCCTATGGCATGACAGCCGTGTTCGGTCTTTGTATTGTGATACTGGCTGCCAACACCCGGCCTGAAATCGTTAAAGGCTCTGGAATTCTGATTGCATTGGCGCACCAGCTGGAAGTGACCCTGGGGGAATTCTACGGCAACTTGTTTCTGGTGGGTTTCTGGGGTGCGGTGTTCAGTTCCATGTTAGGCGTGTGGCAGGGCGCGCCCTACCTGTTTGCGGATTTTGTCGCCTTTTCCCGCGGCCAGGCTAAACCCGAATCACTCAAACATTCCCGGCCCTATATCGGTTTTTTATTGTTTATGGCTGTTCCCCCCTTTGCCATGCTCTACTTTGAAAAACCCGTTTGGCTGGCCATTACCTATGCCGTTGCCGGCGCCTTCTTTATGCCTTTTCTGGCCGGCACCCTGCTCTACATGAACAACAAAAAAGACTGGCTTAAAGCACACACCAACCACTGGGCCAGCAATCTGCTATTGCTGGCCGCCCTGCTACTCTTTCTGGTTTTACTGGCGCAAAAGCTTATTGCAGATTAGACCAGACTGGCACAAGCATTGCTCACTCACACCAATACTTGTGGAACCCGTTCCGCAGCAGTGTAAAACCCGCAGAGAGAGAAACCGAATGAACCCTTTTCGCGCGTTAATGCTACCGGCAGCGCTATGCTGGTGCCTGGCAGCCTGCAGTGACAATACCAACGAACCCGCCAAACCTGAATTGTCACCGGAGCTGATGCAGGGGCAATCCATTGTGGAAGCCAACTGTTTTGTCTGTCACGGGCAGGGTATTAACGGCGCCCCCATCATTGGCAACGATAAAATGTGGAGTAAAAGGCTGCCGAAAGGACTGGAAACCCTGGTGGATCATGCCATTAACGGTTTTGCCGGCATGATGCCCGCCAAAGGCGGTAATCCGGACCTGAGTGACGAGGAAATTCGCCTGGCAGTGACTTATATGATCAGTCAGGTAACGCCCGCTTCCCGGTAACCGCCAACGGACACACCCTTTCCACACATTCTTCATGGATATTATTTCCTTGATGTCGGTCAATTCTTGTTTTAAAGTTTCAATGATTTCTGAAACTTCAGTAAATGGTGATACCCATGAGTTACCCTGGCCTGTCTCCCATGACGGAACGCTTTGTACGCCATTTTGGTGAAATGGGCAGTCGCTGGGGTTTTAACCGCACCGTGGGGCAAATGTACGGACTGATCGTACTGAGTGAACAGCCCCTCAGCGCCAATGACATTGCCGACGCACTGAATATCTCCCGGGGCAACGTCAGCATGGGCATCAAGGAGCTGCAATCCTGGCGCCTGCTGAAAATCCATCATATTCCCGGGGACCGTAAAGAATATTTTTCGCCTGCCGGTTCGATCCTTGAGCTTGCCCGTCGCGTACTGGAAGAGCGCGTCCGTCGCGAAGTGGAACCCACCCTGACATTGCTCCGCGATCTGTTAATCGAAACGCCCGGCGGCTCTGCCGAACGCCATGCCCAATCCAAAATGCGGGAAATTCATGACCTGCTGGAAACCGGTACCCAGTGGGCCAACGAAATTCAGACCCTGAGCACAGACAGCCTGCAAACCCTGTTAAAACTGGGTACCGGCGTGGGAAAACTGCTGGAATTCGCGGACAAACTCCGTGGCAAGGACAGCAAGCAGGACAACGAATAGCGCCACACTCAAGCCATACCAGGCGCCGGACCGCACCTGATAACAACCAGACCGAGGCACACAACTATGCAGACGATGTTGAACCTGTTTGATGCCGAAATGCTTTCCCGCATTCAGTTTGCCCTGAATATCAGTTTTCATATTCTGTTCCCGACCATTACCGTCGCCTTGTGCTGGTTTCTGTTGCTGTTCCGCGTGCAGTATCTGCGCACCCAAAACGAAGTCTGGCTGCGGGCTTACCGCTTTTGGGTAAAAGTATTCGCCCTGACCTTTGCCCTGGGTGTGGTGAGCGGCATTACCATGTCGTTTCAATTCGGCACCAACTGGCCAGGCTACATGGAAACCGTGGGCAATATTGCCGGTCCGTTGCTGGGATACGAGGTACTGACCGCGTTCTTTCTGGAAGCCACCTTCCTTGGGGTCATGCTATTTGGTATGAAACGTGTGTCCGCCAGAGTACACACCTTTGCCACCCTGATGGTGGCGGTTGGCACCACCTTGTCTGCCTTCTGGATTCTGTCGCTGAACTCCTGGATGCAAACACCCACCGGATTTGAAGTGCGCGATGGCGTGGTATACCCCGTTGACTGGTTTGCAGTGGTGTTCAATCCTTCGTTGCCCTATCGCTTTGCCCATATGATGATTGCTTCCGGGCTAACGGCCTGCTTTTTAATGGCGGGGCTTTCGGCCTACCGGATGCTGAAAGGCGATGATAAACAGGCACCGGCTCTGACGTTAAAAATTGCCGTTATCTGCGCCGCCATTCTGGCCCCCTTGCAGGTGCTGGTGGGTGATTTTCACGGGTTAAATACCTTTGAGCATCAACCGCAGAAAATCGCGGCCATTGAAGGTGTCTGGGAAACGGAACGGGGTGCCCCGCTGTTACTGTTTGCCATTCCGGATGAAGAAACCCGCGACAATCACTTTGAAATCGCCGTACCCAAACTGGCCAGTTTGATCCTGACCCATGAATGGGATGGCGAGGTTCAGGGTCTGAACGATTTTATGGATAAGCACCCACCGGTTGCGCCCCTGTTTTTCGGATTCCGTTTAATGGTGGGTATCGGCATGCTGATGCTGGCCAGTGCCTGGCTGGGCTGCCTGTACCTGGTGCGTAAAAAGGCGTTTCCGCCGTGGTTATTAAAGGTCTATCTCGCCATGAGTTTTTCCGGCTGGGTCGCCACGCTGGCAGGCTGGTATGTTACGGAAATCGGGCGCCAGCCGTACCTTGTCAGTGATTTGCTGCTGACAGCAGACGCGGTTACCACGGTACCGCCAGGCAATGTGGTGACATCGCTGATCATTTACGGGCTGGTGTATTTTGTACTGCTCATTGCCTATATCCGTACGCTGTTTCGCCTGGCAAGAAAGTCTGTCGATATCGAAGAATTTAACGAACAGGATTACGGTAAGACCGCGCCCTTAATTCAACCCACTTTCCAATCTGCAAACACTGCCACTCCGGAGGCCCCATGAATGAACTTTCTGTGCTGGTCACCCTGTTCGGCGGCCTGATGGCACTGGCCATTCTGGTTTACGCCATTCTCGATGGTTTTGATCTTGGTGTCGGTATACTGTTACCCCTTAACGGTTCGGAAAAAGACCGCGACAGCATGATTGCCTCCATTGGCCCATTCTGGGATGCCAACGAAACCTGGCTGGTACTGGCGGTGGGCCTGTTGCTCATTGCCTTTCCACCGGCCTATAACCTGGTTTTGAAAGAGTTGTATCTTCCCGCCACGTTAATGCTGTTGGGATTAATACTGCGTGGCTGCGCGTTTGATTTTCGCGCCAAGGTTACACCGGATTACAAGTTTACCTGGGACGTGCTTTTTAAAGCCGGATCCGCTCTTACCGCGTTAATGCAGGGCTATATGCTGGGGCGTTATGTGCTGGGCTTTGATACCAGCTGGGGTGCCTATCTGTTTGCCGGTATTAGTGCACTGGGGGTTTCTGCGGCGTTCAGTTATATCGGTGCCAACTGGCTGGTAATGAAAACCGAAGGTGCCTTACAGCAACAGGCCGCGCAACAGGCACGGCTGGCCGGCCGGCTGGCATTTATCGGGGTGCTGGCAGTTTGCATTATTAACCCCATGGTCAACCCGTCGGTATTCAGCAACTGGTTTACGCTGCCGGGAGCGCTATTGTGGTTTCATATTCCCATCATGAGTTTGCTGCTGTTTGTGGTGAACGATCGCTTGCTGAAGCGCATCCCCATGAAAAATGATCACAGCAGCTGGATCCCTTTTGTCAGCACGGCAGGGATCTTTTTCCTCAGCTTTCAGGGGCTGGTGTACAGTTTCTTTCCTTATGTGATTCCGGGAAAAATGAAATTGCTGGAAGCCGCCAGTGCGCCGGAATCACTGACCTTTGTATTGGTAGGCGTAGTGATTGTGGTGCCGGTTATTATCGGCTACACCATTTTTTCCTACCGGGTGTTCTGGGGCAAAGCCAGTGACCTTACCTATGACTAGGCACACCTGCACCGGGCTAGTCCCCGGTGCAGTCACTCATTTGTGCAATCCAGTCTGATATCACTGTCACAGCCTCATCATGCACCCGCAGGCTGGCCACGGGTGGCATACGTGCTTCGTCCAGGGTTTGCAGGCGGGCCAGCAACACGGAACGTTGCGGATCCCCCGGTGCTATGATTCGCGGGTTGATAATATCGAGATCCCCGGAAGCCGGTGGCTGATCGCAGGCGCCCGTATCCGCCAGCGCCGTCTGGATTCGCAGATCAATTCCCGATGACGGGCCGCCGGGGCGATGGCAGCCACTGCAATTGGCGTGCAGGTAACTTCGGGCTTTGAGTACCGTGTCTGCGGTTTCATCATCCAGGGCAGCCATGGGTGTGAGATGACTGCTGTCGGGAATTCTGTCCAGATAGTTGGCTTTGAACAGTGACATGTTCTGGTTGCCTTCCTGACCGGACGGGTAACTGTAAGTGGTATCCAGCTGGCTGGCCTCCGGGCCCAGCGACACATTGGCGGCGCTGGTGTGGCACTGGAAACATTCGCTGCGGGACGGAATGGTGTGAATAAAATCACCGGCATCAATGGTTTTACCTTCGTCCACCAGGGCCGCATCGGTCTGATCCGCAGACCACTCATAGCTGTAACCGCCCCAGCCGGTTTCATGGCGCATCATCAATCGGGTTTCCAGGTACTGGCCCTGATAGGTAAAGTTTTTTACCAGCACAGTGCCTACCGGAAATTCAAAATCACCATCATCCAGCAGGGTGATTTTGCGGTTTTCCGGAATGGACAGGAAACGGCTTTTTTCCGCCCCGTCTGACCAGAGCTGGCTGGTCACTGCAAAAGGCACCACATGTTCGCTGACTTCCTTGGTGGAAGTATCCTGGAAGCAACCGGTTTCTGACAGGCTTTCGGGAATGGTACTGACTTCGCCATCGGACTGGGCTTCGATGCGATAGATGCGTCCGGAACCACCCCACCCCAGGTAATAGACCTCTCCATCCAGACCCTGTCCGAATCCTGCGGTATTGATATTGGTTGGCGTCAGCAACTGGGTAATATAGCTTTCGCCACTGCGGCGGGTGGATCGCAATCTGCCGCTGCAAAAATCCGAATACAGATAGCTGCCCGCCAAAACACTCTGAGATTCGCCACGATACACAAAGCCCCCACTGACGGAGCAATCACCGTCGCCATGGGCGTATTCCGCCACCGGTAATGTCAGGCCGGTCTGATCGCAACTGGAACTGTTATAACAACTGGTGGCCTCCATAATAGGCCAGCCCAGGTTATCACCCTTGCTTACCAGATTGATTTCTTCATAACGGTTCTGGCCCACATCCGCTACCCAGAGTTCACCGGTTTGCTGATCGAAACTGAAGCGCCAGGGATTTCTTAAACCGTAGGCATAGATTTCCGGCAGGGCATCCGGATTCCCGACAAACGGATTATCGGCCGGCACGCTATAGGGTGAGCCACTGTCCACATCAACCCTTAACATACTGCCATGCCAGGACTGCAGGTTCTGGCCATTACCATAAGTGTCGCCGGAACCACCGCCATCACCAAAACCAATATACAGCATGCCGTCAGGGCCAAAGGCAATCTGCCCGCCATTGTGATTACTGGCCGGCTGCGAAAGCCGTAACAGAATGGTTTCTGTGGCAGCATCAACGGGATTGACACCATCAAAGGTAACACGGGAAATAATTGAATCCCGGGTGGTGGAATCATTGTAGGAAAGATACAACTGCTGATTACTGGCAAAGTTGGGGTGAAAGGCAATCGAGTGAAATCCCATTTCACCGGAATCACGCACCTGATCAGAAATATCCAGCACTTCGGTAACGCTGTCAGCACCCGGGGAATTATCAAACATCATCACCCGGCCTTCTTTTAATATGGCGAACCAGCGTGAATCATCACCGGGAATCTGAACCAGGCCCACCATATTGGCCAGGCCGGGTAGTTCGGGGAAAGCATCCACCAATTGCGCCGATACGTCATCCTGCACTACCTGCGCGGGGGCAACACATTCATTGGGCCCGTTGCGGGGAATCGGACCATTGTCGCAGGCAACAATAAAAATCGTCAGCCCGAGAACGCCCGATCGGTATATCCATTTGCGGAAAGGTATAGGAAATGATTGCTGAAAACATTGGAGTAGTGCTGGCCCGATAGTCATGGTGGTATGCTCCCGCCACGGTAATTATTGTATTTGTTTTGATGTTGACCTTAGTTTTTTAGTGGTCTTATTGACCGTAGAAAAGTCAATCTGGCAGCTAAAGACTAACGGGATAAACAGGTCGTGGTCACGCAGGAATTAGAAAAACTGCTGAGCAGATCAAAAAAACGCAGCATAGGATCATGGTCGCCATCCCTGGCGCCGATTATTGCAGGGATACTGATTAATTTATTAAACAATAATGGGAACCGGCAGCCCCCAATAATACAAAGTGCCACTGTCACTACCACCCACGCAGGCGGTGGCCTGTGAATTGATTTGCATGGGCCAGTTCATAATGCTGGTATCGAATCGCCAGTACTGAAACCCGGTAGCACCATCAAACAGATAAAAGCTGCCGGTGGTTTCATTCATGGTGTCGTAGGGCTGGCCTGTGGCACAGGTCAGATACCTGGCCTGGGCATCAAAGTTTAAACCGGGATTGGGGGGATACTGAATGCGTTGCTGCCACTGCACACTGGCAGCATAACCCGTGGGCGATGAACTGTCGGCAACGTTCTTCAGCACGTAAATCAAACCGGGCTGCACCTTGAAAGCACCGGAGGATTCCGATTGTACCTGGGTGGTGACAGAAATATTGGTGCCCACGCCCACCATGACGTCGCCATGCACGTTATAGGCAATCGCAGCAGCATAAGTCAGATCACAGGCATAAGCCGGCGTGTAATCCCAGAGCGGTGTCGGCTGCCCCACGCTGAACAAGCGCACATGGCCGTTGTTATCCGTTGCTACCACATACTCGCCGTCGGCAGTAATGGATACCCGCAGAATTTCGTGATCGGTGGTGGCCATGTTGCGGTATTGCAGGCTGCCGTTCACGTTCTGGTAAAAACAGATAATGCCGGTGGGTGCAGCGTTTTCACCGGATGGATAAACGGCACCGGCAGCTACCGCCCAGGTGGCATTTTCACTGACATCACAGGTACGCATATAAGCACCGGACTGGGGCGACATGGTGGCTTGCGTAAAAGCCCCGCTGGACTGTTCCCCCAGAATCACATTGGCACCCTGCACTGCAATAAATAATTCAGCGTTGGCGGAAAATTCAATTTCATTCACCCGGGAACTGTAATTGAATACCGCTGCCTGCTTGCCGGTGGCGGTGTCAAAAATATAAAGATATCCATTATCAGAAGCGGTATGCCCTGCGGCTGCACAATAGGCACCGGTAGGGCACATGGCTACCCAGAAAGTGCCGTAATCCACATTTTTGGCCAGTTCCGACGACCAGTGAAGCGTCACGTTTTCGCCATCGGTGTTATAGCAATAAACACCAACATCGGTTGCGCCATATTCCTGAGAGGTACTGGTAATGACGTAACGGGCATTGGCATCAAATGCCACCGTATTTAACTGCTGTCCCTGTTTTGGGGTGATCGACCAGGTGGGTTGTGCATAATCGGCTAACGCCATTACTTTCTCCTTATTTCTGGTGCAACAAAATAAACAGGCCAAAACAGGAGTATAGCAATGGGTTTCAGGTGTGCAGGAATTAATGGCAATCCTTTGCCGGATGCAATCCTTTAGTTGACGTCTCCATCAAGCGTAATGGAGCTGGTTATTGCTGACAGGCTTAAAATTAATGAAGGGTTCTGCCAGCACGAATCAATCCTACAAACTCCCCTTCTATCACCAGATCTTCCGGCGCTACCAGAATGGGTTCGTAGTTGGCGTTTTCCGGCATCAGGGCAATATGGTCTTTTTCCACTTTCAGGCGCTTAACGGTGACTTCGTTATCCACCCGGGCCACCACAATTTTGCCTTCGCCGGAGGTTTCGGTTTTACGCACGGCAATAATGTCGCCGTCCATAATGCCAATGTCCTGCATACTGTCGCCCCGCACTTTCAGCAGGTAAGTGGGACGCTGCCGGAACAGTCCCAGGGGCAATACCAGCTGGGCATCATGGTTTTCAATTGCTTCTATGGGAGTACCGGCTGCCACCTGACCAATAACAGGGAGTTCCACCAGTTCATTCAGCAGGGTGATCTGATCAGACTGACTCTGAATACAACCAATACGTTCCAGCTCCAGCAACACCGCATTCAGACCGTCAGTATCGGGGAAAGCCGCCAGCAGATCAGTCTGTGCCAGTGGCAACTCACTCTTTGGTGCATTGTTATAAAGCCAGCTCAGCACCTGGATATGCTGAGTACTTAAATCGATAAAATCACTGTTGTCTATCGCATCTAAAACGGCGGATGTCATGGTTTGCTCCTGAATTGAAATTGAGCCGGGTAATGCGAGCCGAATTGCCATCCCGCGCAACACACTGTACTTTTATACAGTAATCCATTTACCCGGATCCTGCAAACAAATTTTTTGTGGCAACATCAGTAACCACATCAGTCACACTATCAGTAGCAACAGGAACAACACCCGCAGGAAATATCACAACAGGAAATACAGATTGAAAGACCGGATCAGGCAGACAATACCGAGCCCACCAGCCAGACGTTGTACGCCGCAAAGCCCGCCACCAGAACGCCACCTTCAATACGGTTGATACGCCCCTGCCCCCGGAATCCATAGGCCATCACAAACAGGGCGGCCGTCAGAACCATCATGACAATCCAGTCACGACTGAGGATGTCGGAGGTCAGCGCTGACATGGGGGAAATCACGCCGGCAATACCCACCACGGCCAGCAGGTTAAACATATTGGATCCCACCACATTACCAATGGCGATATCATGCTCGCCCTTGCGTGCCGCAATCACCGATGCGGCCAGTTCCGGCAACGACGTACCCAGAGCCACAATGGTCAGGCCGATAATCAGATCACTGATGCCCAGGGTAACCGCAATTTCCACAGCCCCCCACACCAGCAGACGGGAGCTGACAATCAGCAGCGCCAACCCGGCCACCAGCCAGAAAACAGCTTTACCCAGGGGCATCATGTGTTCAGCCAGCTCCTGTTCTGTTTCGGCTTCCAGGCTGTCGCCACGGCCACGCAGGCCGGTGTAAATGGTCCAGCCGATCAGCACAAAGAAACCGGCAACCAGCACCAGGGATTCAGGGCGGGAAAGCGCGCCATCCCACAACAGGTAACCGGCCAGCAAGCCAATGGCGAACAGCAAGGGCAGCTCACGGCGCACGATCTGGGATTTCACCAGAATGGGCGTTACCAGGGCGGTTACCCCCAGAATCAGCCCCGTATTCACAATATTGGAACCAATACCATTACCCAGCGCCAGTTCCGGGTTGCCATCCAGGGCCGCCATGGCAGACACCACCATTTCCGGCGCCGAGGTACCAAAACCTACAATCACCATACCAATCAACAGCGACGGCATTCCGGCATGGGAGGCAGTGGCAGCGGCCCCTTCCACGAAGCGGTCAGCACTCCAGATCAGCAACAGAAAACCGGCAAGAACAGCAACGGCAGCCAGCAACATAAGCGCAATTTCCTTCTGGTTAAAACAAGGTCAGATATCAAAGGGCATAGATTAACTGCAGATCCGAGACTTCGGCAAATGCTGATTAAAACAATTCCAGCTGTGAATACTCCCGGCCCGGCAACTGACCATTAAACCTGACGCCCACTCCAAGCAGACGCACCGCGTGTTGCTTGCGCTTTACCGCCTCACTCATCAGTTCCTTGTAGTGAACCAGCTCCGGCCCGGTGCCGGTACGCTCCAGAGTGGTGGTGGAAAAATCACTGAACTTTACCTTAACAAAAGCCTTGGACACCTTGTATTCAGGGCCGATACGATCGAGCCGGGTTTTCAGTTCGCTCAACAGGGTGGGGATTTTTTCCTGGCAGGAATATTCATCGGGCAGATCCCGGGCGTAGGTGTGTTCCACGCTGAGTGATTTGCGGATGCGGGTGGTTTTAACACTGCGCTGATCAATGCCCCGGGACAGCTCATAAAGCCGCTTGCCAAAAGAACCAAAGTGCTGGCTCAATTCCGGCAGCTCGTAGGCCCGCAGCTCGCCGCAGTGTTTAATGCCCAGGCGGTGAAGTTTGGCCGCTGTCACCTTGCCCACCCCATGAATTTTCTGCACCGGCAATTGCTGCACAAAGTCATCCACCTGGTCCGGTGTGATCACAAACAGGCCGTTGGGCTTGCGCCAGTCGCTGGCGATTTTGGCAAGAAACTTGGAATTGGACACACCGGCGGACACCGTAATCTGCAGCCTTTCAAATATCCGTTGGCGAATCTCCTCCGCGATACGGGTGGCGCTGCCCTGGTGCTCCTGACAATCGGTCACATCCAGATAGGCCTCATCCAGTGACAAAGGTTCCACCAGATCGGTATAGCTCAGAAAAACTTCACGCATAACCTGTGAGGCTTTTTTATATTCCTCCATGCGATGGGGAACAATCAGCAACTGCGGGCAGAGCTTTTTGGCCTGGGCCGACGGCATGGCCGAATGAATGCCGTATTGCCGGGCCTCGTAGTTGCAAGTGGAGATCACCCCGCGACGATCCGCACTGCCACCCACCGCCATCGGCCGGTTTCTTAACGCGGGATCATCACGCATTTCTATGGCGGCAAAAAAACAATCGGCATCGCAGTGAATAATTTTTCGGGTCATGGCAACCAGGCACTGTATACGTATACAGCTATTATAATCAGCCTTCAGAAAATTGTAAGTGCCAGGCAGTAATATGGCTGATCACAAGCGGTATACCCCGAAGATATAACTGATAAATATATAAGCACCAACTTTTATCGATTAGAAGTTGCACTACACTTATTAAGGGCACCTCTTATTAAGGTCCTCTCTTATCCAGAGCGCCGCTAAAAATCAGGGACTTGCATTTGTCATACAGGTTTACATTGCACGCTATTCACCAACTGCTTCTGGTTCTGCTCGCTCTGCTACCATCGGTATCCCAGGGTGCAGAGGATCTGAGCCCTTTTCTTTCCGGCGGCGATCTCGCCGAAGGCCCCATCGTGCCCACTGTCTGGTACCTGGAAGACCCCACCCATCAGGTCACCCTGGCCGAGGCCCGGGAAAAACTGCATCAGGGAGAATTCCAGCAGGAAAAGGCCAATTTTAATTTCGGCTACCAGGATGCCACCTACTGGTTTGTGTTCATGATCAATGTCCCCCGCGAATCCCAAAGCCAGCGGGTACGGGACATAGTTGTTGAGCTGGATTACCCCCACCTTGACCGTATCGACATTCATAAGCTGGCAAGCGACGGAAACACTCTGGAAACGCTGAACCTGGGGGATAACCTGCCGTTTCCCGAACGACTGCTGGACAACAATCTGTTTGCCATTCCGGACAAGATCGTGCCAGGGCTCACCTACCAGTACTGGATCCGGGTGGACACCACCAGTTCAACCCAGCTGCACCCCAGCGTTTGGGATAAGGACCGTTACCTGGAATCCCGCAGCCACATACAGATGGCGTACGGGTTTTACTTCGGCATTCTGATTGTAATGGCGTTGTACAACCTGTTTATCGGCTTTTCCACCCGGGACCGCTCGTACTTCTGGTACTTTGGCAATATTGCCAGCTTTTGTCTGCTGCAGGCTTGCCTGTGGGGTTACGCCTATCAGTACCTTTGGCCAGAACTGCCGTCAATGAATGATTACGCCATTCCCGACACGATTCTGGGCTCACTGATATTCAGCGGCATGTTTACCAAATCTTTTCTGCAAACGCGCGTGTACAGCCCGGTGCATGACAAGCTATTGTCGTTTCTGGTGCTGGTCTGTTGCGGGTTGCTCATTCTTAACTTTGTATTGCCATACGAACTGCGCATACGCCTGGCGGTATGGTCCAGCCTGTTCGTAACCATCACCCTGCTTCATGCAGGTGTTACCGTGGCCAAAAAAGGCCAGCATTCTGCAAAGCTGTTCCTGTTGGCCTGGACCACCATGCTGGTGGGTGCTGTTGTGTACGGTTTTACTGCTCTGGGAATGCTGCCGTCCAATCCGGCAACCCGCCATGCATCGCAAATCGGCTCAGCGCTGGAAGTGGTGTTGCTGTCCTTCGCTCTGGCCGATCGCATCAATCGCATCAAAGCAGAAAAGCGCGCGGTAGAATCCCGGGCCAAACGGGATCTTGAAAGCAAGAACCAGGAGCTTCAGAACGCACTGATGCAGCTCACCAAAAGCAACAGCCTGAAAGATGAGTTCCTGGCCACCATCAGCCATGAACTGAGAACCCCCATGAACGGTATTGAAGGTTCTTTGCAGATTGTGAAACAGAGTCTGCCCGGAGATACCGCCAGCCACCCGATTGATGCAGCCTTTCACAGTGCACATCACATGACACAGCTGGTAGAAAGCCTGCTGGAATACTCGGAGTTGCAATCCGGTAACTGGCAGCTGAATGAAGGCACCTTTGACCTGGAAAAACTGATTCACAAATGCACCGAGAACACTCAGAAAGAAATTGTCAGCGGTAATGTGGCATTCCGGTTGATCAAGGATATTCAACTGGAACACCAGCTCATTGGCGATGCCGACCGCCTGAATCACCTGCTGTTTCAGCTGCTGGACAATGCGTTTAAATTTACCTACGAAGGTTCCGTTACCCTGTCGGTCAGTGCCAGAGAAAATGAAACCCACAGCCATATCAGCCTGGAAATTTCTGATACGGGTATTGGTATTCCGCCCTCCCAGCTGAAAACCATATTCGAAGGTTTCCGCCAGGTGGATGGGTCTTTCTCGCGGCAGTACGGCGGATTGGGTATCGGGCTGTCCATCTGCAAGGCCATTACCGACAGAATGAACGGTTCCCTTACCGTAGATTCATTACCGAATCGGGGTACCCGGTTCACCATAGAACTGCAGCTGAAAAAAGGTCCGGCCATAGAAAGGCCCAAAAACCAGCAGCAACATCTGCCCGGCCACCCCCACGTACTGGTGGTGGAAGATAACCCGGTAAACCAGATGACCCTGATCGCCATGGTGAAAAAACTGGGCTGCCAGGTAAGCAAAGCCGGCAATGGCGAGGAAGCGGTTCGCTTGTGTCACACCGAACGCTTCGATCTGGTATTGATGGATTGCCAGATGCCTATCATGGATGGCTTTGAAGCTACCCGGGCGATCCGCCAGAGTGACAACCCCAACAGCCGGATACCTATCATTGCCGTTACCGCCAACGCCATGAGCGGCGACCGGGAACGCTGCCTGAATGCCGGCATGGACGACTACATTAAAAAGCCCATCAAGATGGAAGAAATCCGCGACAGCCTGTTTCACTGGCTGGTGGACAAGGCCGCATAAACCGACTGAGGTTGACGGACCCTACCCCGCTGATTAACCTTTCCTGACATACCCTGCATCGGTAACCAGCTTTTTATGCGCCAACACTCCCTGTTGTTTTCTTTTTCTATCCTGCTGTCCGGTTGTTTTGCGGGCTTCTGGACAACGCCTTCCCATGGGGCAATCTATCAGTGCAAGGACAGCGATGGCCGCACCGTTTTTTCCGATCAGCCCTGTGGGGGTGGCGTCAACAAAAAACTGCCGGATTACGAAGTGAAGTTCGAGCCCTATGTCAGCGGGCGCTTTACACTGGCAAACAAAAGCTTTCCGGTACGCCAGGGTATGGCGCTGTGGGACAAGGAATCCGCCACACTGCAACTGGTGCTGACCATGCACCCTTTGTCAGAAACGGAAAAACAACAAGCCCTGACAGATGACTGGTCTTTTCTGGAAAACCACAAAGCCCGGGGCCTGACCCGCCTGTACCTGACCCTGGACAAACCCGCCATTGAACTGGCCAATGTCAAAACCATGAATGTGGAAATTCATACACTGGAAGCAGGTAAAGCCAAAGTAGAGAAAGCCACACTGGGTGGCGAAGATATTGTCGGCCACATCAACCGGCTACAAACCAGCAAAAAAGACGGCACCCTCTGGCTTGAATTCAACACCCAGGAATTCAAGCCGGATCTGCGCTGGAACATCAGCTTAATCCTGCCCCTGAAGTGACTGGTTATCAGAAGCAAACCGGAATTGACGGGTTTCGCCGAACTCAAGTGCAATAAAATCTTCCGGAGCAACCTGTTCCGCCTGCAATGCCACTGCCAGTTCATCCAGGGGTGTATCAATCCCCTCATAGGTTAACTGAAAGGTACCAAAGTGAATGCCGATGCTTTGCTGACTGCCAATGGCCTTGTGGGCTTTGACTGCCTGGGCCGGTGTCAGATGCACTGCCTGCATAAACCACTGAGGCTCATAAGCGCCAATGGGTAACAGCGCCAGTTCCACATCACCATACTGGCGTTTAAGATTTTCAAAGTGCGGGCCAAAGCCGGTATCGCCGGCAAAATAGATATCACCCTGGGAACTGCGTACCAGAAAGGATCCCCACAGGGTTTTCATCTGATCGGTAAGCCCCCTGCCCGAGCGATGGCGGGCCTCGGTAAAGATCACTTCGATATTTTTGAAACGAACCGATTGCCGCCAGTCCATATCCACAAAACCGGGAAGCGACATTAATTCAAACAGACCGCTGTTACCCAGACCGGCCAGTATCAGTGGCGCCTTGTCCGGTGGCTGCCGTGCCACCAGGCGTGCCAGTGTGTCTGTATCCAGATGATCATAATGATTGTGACTGATCAGAATCAGATCAATATCGGGCAAATCCTCCAGCGCCACACCCGGCGGGCGAACCCGCTTGGGCCCGGCAAAACTGAACGGACTGACGCGCTCGGAAAACACAGGATCGGTAAGGATATTAACGCCATCCACCTGAACCAGCAGCGTGGAGTGGTTGATAAAGGTCACCGATATACCGGGCCCGTGAAAACGCTGCCGGGGAACCCTGTGTTGGGGAGAATCGATCCAGGTGGGCCAGGATTCCCGCTCCCACAAGGAGTAAATACCCAGTTGGGCAATATCCCAGAAGCCTTTTTTACTGGGGACTGTATTGTGAAAAACATCACCATCAAAATGGTCAGTGGCTGGGCCATCATATACGGGAGCAGAAACACAGCCGTTAATTCCAAAAACCAACAAGGCCAATGTCAGCCCACCCAACAGAGCAATCTTGAGTTTTGTCATCACATCCAGCATCTATCGAATCAACATTGGCTCATCTTTCGTGTATCCTCTGGGCAAGTCAATACTCAAACCCTTACCACATCATGAAACTACAAGCTTTCTCCGATATCTATGAACAGGCTGCCCAGCGCAAAGGCGGCGAAAAAGCCCTGAAAAAACTGTTGCCCAAAGTCAGCAGTAAAAAAGCCCTGAAAGCACTGGGCGATGACCGTTACCTTTCCGCTATGGCTCAGGGCGTAAATCAGGCCGGCTTCAGCTGGAAAGTGATTGAAAAGAAATGGCCCCAGTTTGAAGAGGCTTTTTTTGGTTTTGATCCCAAAAAGCTGGTGTTACTGCCCGATGAAAAATGGGAAGACTATACCCAGGACAAGCGGGTGGTTCGCCACTGGGGCCGTATCAAGGCAGTCAAGGAAAACCTGGCCTTTGTGTATGACATCAGCCGCCAGCATGGTGGTTTCGGGCATTGGCTGGCGGAATGGCCTTCCAGCGATCAGGTAGGACTATTGAAAGAACTGAAATCCCGCGGGTCGCGACTGGGGGGCAATACCGGTCAATGGTTTTTGCGCCGGGTCGGATGGGATGGCTTTGTGATGACCAAAGATGTGTGCGCGGCACTCATCCGTGCCGGTGTGGATATCAAGCCCAGCCCCACCAGCCAGACGGAAATGAAACGGATCCAGGCAACCTTTAACGAATGGCACGAGCAGACCGGATTGCCTTACGCTCATTTAAGCCGGATCACGGCCTGCTCGATCGGCGAGAATTATCCCTAGTATCCCATTTGCTGATGCGCACCTTGGCCGCAGCCCAATCAGTTGATTCATGATCAGGTTTCAGCTCCGGTTGCAACGACCTCATGGTGGCAATGGCACCTGTTACCATAGGCGCCGCCATGAGAATATGGGCACCGGATACATCCCCGCCACAACGGCAACAGCGTTGCCGCCCGTAACGCTTTACTGAATTGCAATTTTCACTATAAATATTGCAGCCTGCCTAATGGATCAGGCCAAATGCCGGCCACCATCCAGATAGATAGTTCGTCCTGTCATATAGCGGCTCTTTATTATAAATTCCACTGCAGTAACCACTTCATCAAAGCCTCCTTCCTTTGGCAGCAATGCCTTGGCCACCGCCTTTTTTTTGTATTCGTCTGAATCACCCTCATTAAACTGCAGCAGTGCCGGCGCAATGGTGTTTACCTTTATGTCTGGTGCAAATGCCGCCGCGAAAGACAGTGTCAGATTATCCAGCGCCGCTTTGCTTGCCGCATAGGCAATATGCTTTTTACTGCCCTTGCCGGTGATATAGTCACTGATATGAATAATATCTTTCAGCTGGCCGTTATCTGCCAGCAGATTCGGTTGCAGTGCCCGGTTTAACTGATAAGGCACACTGGCGTGAACCTGCATCATTTTATGAAACAGATCTGCCGGGTCAGCACCATCCTTTTCCGTCATCCAGTCAGATGCGTTGTGTATGATCCCGCGCAGCACAGGGTGCTTTTGCCGCACCTGTTCAATGAAGCTGTCCAGTTCCTGCTGCTGGTAAAAATCAATCTGATAGAGGGTCGCGCCTGCTTCAGCCAGCTCATCTATGGACTGATAGTGTGTACGATAGGTACCCACCACAGGTGTACCCTGGCCCAGAAAGTGGCGAGCCAGGGCAAGACCAACACGTTTGCCCACACCGGTAATCAAAATGGGAGATGTCATTCAGTTTAAACTCCTGTTGAAAAGATACACCAATAGCGCAGCTCCTGTGCGCTGACATATCCCACTATAAAGGTTTTGTTTATATTTTCAGCTCAGGTGCCACCTTATCTGTAAGATGGCCGTGACTTCATCTATATACCCAGCGAGTCCAGCAGATCATCCACATCACTTTGCGACTGTTGCGATTCTGCAAACTCCTGGGTCTGCAGGTTCTGTTCGCTTTTGCCGGTGCTTTCGAACAAGGCCTTCAGCGACATCATGGTCATCAGGAATTTCTGATCCGTAATCTGATCCTGAGTATAAAGGTGCATGCTGCGGTTGAACTCAGCCTGAAGTACCTCTGTAATGCCCAGGCGATGACTGTCTGCCAGATCCGGTAAAGAGGCAAAAATGCGTTCAGCCAGCCCTTCCATGATTTCCATTTGCTGCTCTTTCATAGACTGGTAAGTGGTATTCACTTTCTCCAGTTCCTTGCCACAGGACAACACCACTTTTTTAATCTGCTCACTTTTTTCCTGCAGTTCTGCCGTGCGCTCTTCAACACGGTGCTCCAGGTTTTCGTTGAGCTGTTTGATTTCAATTTCGGTGTGTTTGCGGCGGGTTATATCACTTACCAGCACTGTAAAGTGCAGTTTATCTTCATAGATCAGCTTGTAAGTAGCGAGTTTCAGCCAGCGCTCGGCGCCGTTAACCTGCGCCTGCATTTCATAACTGCCCTGTTCCTGTTCATAGGCCGCCAGGTATTCCAGGTACAGGGAATCGGAAGTTTCCACGTCATCATCTGTCATCAGAGCCATACCACCCCGGGCTTCAATGGGGGTGAACTCCATCATTGACAGCATTTCCACTTCGGGAATCACATCCGGCAGGGTCTGACCTTCGATTTCACCTTCATTTTTATGGAATATTCGCCGCACCGGTGGAGTGGCTGATTCAATCACACCATCACTCCGGATACTCAGAATGGCAAAGTCCGCCACCAGCTTCAGGATATCGAATAAGTTGCTTTGCCGCATGCTGCACGTCTTAACTTGTTGATTTGTATGAATTAGCATTTTGCCCAAGTGGATCTCCCCCAATCCTGGATACTGCGGGTAAGCCGGAGGGAGAGACCTGGCAAAGTGCTGTCATAAAATTATAGACGCTGGTCAGGAATTATCCTGTATCCGGCTCAAGCGAACCGGCAAGCCATCCGCCGGATTGGGTAGGGTGGTAAAGTTTATCGGCATGGAATAACCGGCAGGCACGCGCCATTCAAAGTTACAAAGCACCTGATGCAAGATGGTTTTTATCTGCAGTTCCGCAAAATGCAAGCCGATACACTTGTGGGCACCGCCGCCAAAAGGCACATACTGAAAACGATGCTGCTGTGTCAGCTGTTTCTGATCAGCAAAGCGTTCCGGGTTAAACTGCTCCGGGTTTTCCCAGAGCGAAGCCATATGATGGGTCACGTAGGGGCTGATCATGACAAAGGTATTTTCCGGAATCATCACACCATTGAATTCCACCGGTTTTACCGTACGCCTGGGTATGCCATGAACCGGTGGCACCAGCCGCAAGGATTCTTTCATTACCCATTCAATGCCCTTGAGCTGATCCAGGTCTTCGTAGTCCAGAGTCTGCTTTGCCAACCCCCGGGATTCTTCCCGCAAGCGTTGCTGCCATTCGGGATATTTGGCCAGATAATAAAAAATCGCACTCAGGGTAATGGTTGACGTGTCATGGGCCGCCATCATCAGAAAGATCATGTGATTGACCACATCCTCATCGGTAAACCGCTGACCGTTTTCATCCTCTGCCAGGCATAACTGGCTGAACAGATCCGGGCCGGGATTGTTGCGCCGCTGGGCAACACGGCTGCCAAAAAACTGCTCCAGTGTTTTGCGGGCCTGCAGGCCCCGTTTCCAGCGGCCGCCAGGCACCGGGTAGCGAATCAAGGCCGTGCCCGCCAGCACACAATCCACAAAGGCTTTATTAATGGCATTCGCTTCGGCCCCCAGCCGCTCCCCCATAAAGACTTCGGTAGCAATGTTCAGTGTCAGCTGTTTGATATGAGGAAGCACTTTAAAGGGCTTACGCGTTTTTTTGCGGGACCATTGCTGCAAGCTGTGTTCAATAACCGGGTTCATGCGCTCTACATATTGCTTCAGTGCCGGCTTTTTAAAGGCTGCCTGCATGATACCGCGGTGGAATTTATGCTCATCAAAGTCCAGCAGCATAATACCGCGCCTGAAAAACCGGCCGATAAAAAAGTCCCAGCCTTTGGCATTAGAAAACGCCTTGTCGCGATCCAGCAATACCAACTCGTTGGCCTGTGCTCCCACCATTACCACGGCTGTCATACCAAATACGGATATCCGGAATACCGGCCCATACTCTTTTTCCAGACGCAACGCAGTTTCCACCGGGCGATACAAAAAATCGATACTGTGCCCGACCACCGGCAGCCCCTGTTCACCGGGAATAACCCGTTTTAACTGCTGACCGGCACGGCGCTCCGAAAGCATATCGGTTATGATCATAATGCCTCCTCAGATATGGGCCGGGTGGTTTTTATCGGGATTGATTATGCCTTGAGACTTGTCACCAAACATGGAAGCCAGCATGGCCCGCTGAGCCTGCCGCCCGCGCAGTTGCTGCCGGGTACGCTGCCCCGGTAAAAAATGCCCTGCCGTATAAGTCAGCGCCCGCGGAACATTCGACACCAACGGAAACCAGGGAAAGGCCGGCTCGGCAAAGCCCAGTCGTTGCATGCTCCGTTTACCCAGAAAGTAACGACTCATACCCAGATGCTGATGGTAAGAAAGCTTGCGTTGCAGTGATTCAAACCGTTCGAAGGAACGTTCCAGCGGTTCTTCCGCCAGCGCCCGGGCCAGTTCCTGACTGGTTGCATCGGGCTGGCTCTGGGTCATATAGGTGTGGTTAAGCAAAACAAAACCTTGTGTTTCCGATTGCACCAGCCACTGTTCTTCCACCCCCATGAGCCAGCAGGCGTAGGACCACAAATGCAAAACGGCTCTGGACTCCCGCGGCAACACGGGTATACCCAGTTTGCGCAAACCCACCAGCATCACCACACTGAACCCCAGGTAGGTCGCCACCATATCAATCTGACTCAGGGGCAGGCCCCACTGGCTGTGGTCCCAGTCCGGTCGCTTGTCTAACCCGCGCCGTACCAGCGCATGCACCAGCCGCACCTGCAAAGTGGTTTTATAGCCGGCACCAAAAGGTTGCAGGCCACCGGGCTCCGTGCAATCAATCCACCATTTTCCGGTTTCCGCGATGCGCTGTGAGGTGCCCTTGTTCAGGGCCCCGGTCATCACCAGTGACTGATTGAATCCCGACAGCATATAGCCGCCCATCAATGCCAGATCCCGCAGCACATAACCGGCTGCAACCCCCAACCCGTGAATAAAACGCACGCCTTCTTCTATCAGTTCAAAATCAATCCAGGCCGGTGGCGTTTCCAGGGTCTGAAAAAAGTCCCGGACCGGCTGAGGGCTTGATGCCAGCCCTTCTTCGCCATGCTCGATGGCCCACAGGATCTGCGCCTTGCGCTGCCGGGTGTCCGCCTCAAACATCCAGTTCACCAGGGCGTCCATGGGTTTGTCCCCGTCCCACAGGGCGCTGGTTACCCGCTGGTATTCCTCGCGGCTGGGGGCCAGCTCCCGGCCCAGTATGGCCTTGAGCCAGGCCGGGGTAGGCACTCCGGTTTTTTCAAAAGGGCGCACCCGTCCGGGCACGATGGTTTCCGCTTGATTCATACTTGGCTACCCATTGCTTGCTTGATGAACATCAAGATTAATGCGACTATTTATTCGCATTCAATTCGCATTTTTACAGAGAGCTTCATTTATGGGCAATTTGCGCAAGAAACCCCGCCAGCAGCGGTCCCGGCAAATGGTGGATACCCTGATCGAAGCCACCGCCAAAGCCGTGATAGCGCGCGGTCTGGAAGGGCTGACCACCCACCACATTGCCGAACAGGCCGGCGTGAGCGTGGGATCCCTATACCAGTATTTTGATGACAAGAACGCTCTGATCACCGCACTGATCGACAAGCTGGCGAACGAGATTGTGCAGGCGCTCCATCAGCTACCCATGAGCAAAAGCGGCGAACTGCGCAGCAATGTACAGGTGATTATTCAATTCGGTTTCGGTTTGCTGCAATCCCGGGACGGCCTGTATCTGGAACTGGTGCGCAACTGGCACAGCCTGCCCACCAACCGGGTGATGGATACCCTGCAGCAAAGTTTTATGGATCTGTCGCGGGTGTATTTTCTGATGAATTACCAGGACACACCCATCAAGGATCTGCACGTGCGGATTTTTATTATTGCCAACAGCGTGATGTTCACCATGGTGCGTTTTATGGGGCAGCCGCCCATGATGGTGTCTCAGGAACAGGTGGTTGCGGGGCTCACGGATATGGTGGTGGGGTATCTGGAGAAGAGTTCAAACAACTGAGAATACCCAACCAGATGGCTTGAATCCTTTGGCGCACATCACCATATACATCAACATAGTTCACCTGAACCCGGCCATTTTTTGATTCCCGGCAATGTTTCAGCTCGGCTCGGGTTTACATTAGTCACTATCAGTCTGAACATCGGGTTGAACGAGAGCGACACTCATGGAATTCAAGGATTACTACAAGATACTGGGGCTCCAGGAGAGCGCCGGTGGCGATGATATCAAAAAGGCCTACCGCAAACTGGCCCGCAAATACCATCCGGATGTCAGCAAAGAGGAAGGCGCCGAGGACAAATTCAAAGAAGTGTCCGAAGCCTACGAAGTACTGAAAGATCCAGAGAAGCGGGCTGAATACGATCAGCTGCGTGCCATGGGCGCCAGAGCCAGCGACGGCAGTTTCCGGCCACCGCCGGACTGGGAATCCGCCGCTCATTTTCACGATGGGGGTTTTACCCAGGCGGATGCCGCTGCATTCAGCGATTTCTTTGAGCAGATTTTTGGCCAGGGCGGCAGCGCCCATCGCACCTACCGAGGCGGACACCAGACCAGCTTCCGCATGCGGGGCGAGGATATTCATCACCGCCTGGCACTGTTTTTGGAAGAAGCCTGCCAAGGCGGCGAAAAGCAGATTCAGTACCGGGTTCCCGAAGTGGATGAGCACGGCCTGGTATCCCACCGCACCAAAACCCTGAAAATCACTATCCCTGCCGGCATTGGCCATGGCCAGCATCTACGCCTTAAGGGCCAGGGAGCTCCGGGGATTGGTGGCGGCCAGAATGGCGACCTGCTGATAGAGATTCAGGTGGCGCCGCATCCGGTATTTCAGGTAGATGGCAAGGACCTGATCATGCAATTGCCCGTGGCCCCCTGGGAGGCCGCTCTGGGTGGCAGCATTGCCGTGCCCACCCTGGCGGGTAAAGTGAACCTTAAAATCCCCGCCAACAGCCGCGAGGGATCCAAACTGCGCCTGAAAGGCAAAGGCATGCCCGGAAAAAATCCCGGCGACCTGATCGCTATTCTGAAAATTGTGATGCCGAAGCAGCAGACAGAGCGTTCCAGAGAGTTGTTTGAAGCACTGAAAAACGAACTGGATTTTAATCCCCGGGCGGAAATGGAAGGTAACTGATCATGGATAAGGTAACCATTGAAGTGCTTGGCAATGCAACCCGTTACAGTCTGCGTGAAGTGTGCGAGCGCTGTGGCATGCGGGCCGAACAGGTGATCGAATTTGTGGATTTCGGCATTGCCGAGCCGGAAGGGGAAACCTTTCGGGACTGGTATTTTAATGCGCCGCAATTATTCCGGATGAACCGGGCACTGCGTCTGCAAAGGGATCTGGAAATCAATCTTCCCGGTCTGGCCCTGGCGCTGGATTTGCTGGAAGAGATTGACCGGTTGCAGTCCGGGGCAATTAATCCAGACCCTCGCTGATAACTTTTCTGCTGACCGCAAAAAGAAAATCACAGATCCGGGTGCGCTCTTCCTCAGTGGCGGAGTGCAACAGCAAACCTTCAAGCACGTGCTCCCAGATGGCCACCAGATTTTCTGCATCGTCTTGATTCATTCCTTCCTGCATCACCGCATGAACACCGGCTGCGCGGGCAATACGATGGAAGTTATCGTGCACCTGCCGAATCTCTTCTGATTTGTCCATTAACTCATGCAGAGGCGTGGCCAGTGGCCGATACGCTGTCAGCTTCTCCAACGCCCAGTGAAGGTTGTCTTCCAGGGAGTAACCGGCACGGGCCTGGTACTCTTGAAAGTGCTCATGAACAATGCTGTTCACCACTTCTGCAAATACCGCATCCTTGTTTTTGAAATACCAGTAAATGGTATTGGGAGCGATCCCGGCAGACTTGGCCAGTCTGGCCATGGAGGTATTGTGGTAGCCTTCGGTAAGAAACAGCGTCTGTGCGGCTTCTATCACCTGCTGCTTTTTCTCGTCTTTATCAATATGTCTGCGATTCTTTGGCATGAATCCACTCTGATCGGCTGAGCAAGTGGCCATTATATTTCATCTTGAGCGCCATACAAGACAAGAACCGGGCCGACAGGGCTCACATCCCATGGCAACCTCCTCTCCATTCTCAACAAAGAGTACAGCGAGGAGCATTGCCATGATGCCAACCCATATTGCCATTGAACCGGCCATTATGAATTTCAGAGAAATTTATGGGCTTACCGGCAAAGCTTGCAAGTCACGCCTGGCCAGCAGAAACGAGAACCTGTACGCGCCGTGGAAATTTGGCGTACTGGGACGCTGGGTTGAGAAGCGTCTGACAAGAGTGACGGATAATCACCAACCAACGAAAACCGGAGATATTTAAAACAAAAACGAGGGGCCCACCAGGCCCCTCCAAAAGGCCAACCGTTACCCGTCTGGACCACTCTATCTGGCGTAATTCAATAGAGACATTCAGGCAATTTCCTGGGGTTCTGCCACCAGGTTATCTTCGATGGTCTCGTTAGGGTTGGAGCGAATATAATATCCATAGGGCGCTGCCACACCATGATAGCCAGCCACCCTTAGAATGCCATCCTTCATCAGCTCGCCACCTTCCACAGGTGACACCTCATGACCCGAATCCAGCACAAAATAGCCAACGGATTCCCCTTCGTAACCGTTAACAGCAAAACGATCTTCCACCACATCAATGAAGGTTGCATCATGATGACCTGCCATCAACAGACTGGTGTAAACATAATGGCCATCCAGTACCCAGGCATCGCGACCATACAAATTCATGGGAATGGGAGCAATTTCTGTAATGGCAGACAGGCTTCCCAACATCTCAGCAAACGCCTCACCCACGGCATCCGACAAGCCATTCTGCACCAGATCCGGCGCATCATCCGCTTCGTCGAGTTTGGGTGCCAACAAGGCACTGTGAAGAATCCAGCCAATAGGCCCAAGAACCACCAGCACCACTTGTAGCAAGGTCACCCACCAGGGCAGATCCACATCAACATCCACCCCACTGGTCAACACACTGATCCGGCCACCACCGGGCCAGTGTCGCAGTGAACCGCTATGGGTGGTGTACCAACGATTCCAGTGCAACACCATTACACCATCCCAGGTGATATCTGCTTCATCCTTTTCAGCGCTGCCATGAACTTCCATGCCCAGTTTGTGCATGGCCAGTGAAAGGGACTTGATGGTGGCGCCTTCAATTTTTTCACCCACCATTGCGGACGCCTTGGCTGCAATCACAATATCCATCGCATCCTGCGCAATAATCACCTGCAAGCCACTGCCCTGAGTCACGATGGAGCGATTGTTGGGTATATGAGGGTCATCCCCGGGGCTCGCCAACGTCAGCAGCAGACAAGGTATGGTAGGGCGATGTTCGATATTGGTTACGATCGGCGGCACGATTTCCAAAGGCACAATGGTGGGCCTGTCAATATTTCCCGGCTTGCCGATACGGAATCCTGCCGACCAGGCATCTCTGGCTGGCGGAGATTCCAAAGAAGTTTCCAGCTGATCTATCAAGCTATCGTACAACGGCAAAGTAAGTTCGCTCAGCACATCATCGACATTTTCATTCAGCAAAAACTCCAGTGCAGCTTCAAACCAGGCCGGCTGAACTTCCTCCAGACCACCCAGAGCCAGCCCCGCCTTGGGCGCTTCCCCCGGTGCAGTTCTTACCTGGGGAATAATTTCAATCCAGGCTGTCAAAGGCGTGGTCTCTTCACCAAATACTGACAGCTCACCGTTTATCCGAACACCCAGTCGGGGTGCTGTATTGACGTCTTTCAGTTCTGTTTTTGGCACCAGCAGTCGGGCATCCAACGCCGGAAGACTTTCATCATCAACACCGATATTCAAATCAATGGGTGCAGATAAGTTTGTATTTTCATAGACATATTTAAGAATGTCGTCGATAACTTCAAAGTCCAGCCCGACGGCAATTTTTACTGACCCCATATCCATAGCAGTATTCTCCATTCTGAAAATTATAAGGTTATGTTTGGTTGTACTGCAGAGATCAACGGGTAAAGGCTACAATGTGCCATGGGAGCGGCGCCATGCCTTGATTGAGGGGGTTTGCGAAGTAAAAGGCAGAAAAAAACGGCGAAGGGTCCTACCCTTCACCGTTTTCAGGACACTTCTTGCGAAGTTTTGTTTTGCAGATTTCTGGGCGCCAGGCGCACCAGATCGTTCATTACCGCATCCAGGCCACCGTAAACGGTGATCTGACCGATGCGCTCAGTCACACGCTCCAGTGCTTCCAGCTCCTTCAACCGCATCAGGATGGGGTTGTTTTCCATCATCTTGGCGGTGTTATGCAGTGATCGCATGGCCTGAGTTTCCTCGCGGCGGTTGATCAGGTTGGCTTCGGCCGCTTTTTGCGCTTCCACCACCTGATTCAGGATCACTTTCATATCACCGGGCAGGATAATATCCTTGACCCCAACGCTCTGCAGCGCAATCCCGTATTCTGCAAAACGGGTTTTAACCCGTTCGCTGATGGCCTGGTTCAGAGAATCCTTGTCCTCCAGCAGGCTGTCCAGTGATTGCGCGCCCACGGTTTCCCGCAGGGCCAGTTGCAGTTCCCGGTACACGAAGGCGCTGTAATCATTCACTTTAAAGATCACTACCTCCGGATCCAGCACCCGGTATGCGGCAGTCAGGTTCAGACGCAGGCTGACCCGGTCTTTGGTCAGAATTTCCTGACCACTGACTTCCATGGATTGCAAACGCAGGTCAATCAGGCGAACCGCTACCTGTCGTTGCACCTTCCAGAAACCGTAATGCCCTGCAGTTAACATGCGCTGGTACTTGCCGTTCACCAGCAACGCAGCCACATGCTCATCAGGCACCTCGGTGTACTGAATCAGCCCTGTTGCCACCTTGGTCAACTTCAGGCTCAGGCCACGGCCCAGCAATCCCAGGCGGTCTTCGGCAATTGCAAAGTCACTGGATACATCAATCACCTCAACCCGCAGATCAACAACGCCTTTCCAGTACGCCTTGAATGAACCCGGTGCCAGAATATCCGCCAGGTGACCATCCTGAAATACCAGGCCAACCTGATGATCGGCAATCTCATAACTTTCCAGATGAGGTGCCAGCAAATCAGGATATTGCTTCAACAGAAATTTTGCGTTCTGATGATCAAAGGCAATATCGGTAATTTCGTAAGTTTCCAGTAAACGCGGCCCGTTCAAGCGAGACACCCGATGACGACCGGGCATTAATACCTGCACCAGCCGTTTGCGATGGTAAACCAGCACCCGCTGATTATCGGCAACGTCCAGAGTTTTCCAGATCAACATATCCTTACTCCTTTGATTTATTCTTTCCATTTAACATTTAATAAGTGGGGCCCACCCGGAACAGCAAGGGCTATGACGTTTTTGTTGCCGGGTGCTGCTGCCAGAGGCAATGCGAATCAACGGCCAACTGCCTGTCGGCAAGGAACGCCCTGTTCCCCGTTGATTGTTATTACTTAACAGCACCACGCGGCAACCGGCCCGCCACAGCGGTCACTGAACCGGCGTTGTCAGGGTAAATACTGCTGCCCCGACAACCATGAACCCCGTTGGTTTTTAGCGAGAGTGAAAGTCTCGTGAGGATTCGAACCTCAGGGCGCTAGCCCCTCCCACTTGGTTACTTTGATGGGATTTGAACCCATTACCCACTGATTATGAGTCAGTTGCTCTACCCGAATGAGCTACAAAGTTCTGGTCTCTAAGATCTGTTTGTGTTGGTACACGATCATGCGAAACGCCCTCGTGCCAGGTTGACAGTCAGAATCAACGCCGCTAACACAGAGCAGGTGTCTTAAAGTCGTTTTGGCATACCTGATTTATCAGGCCGCCGAATTCCAGTTTGCAGCAACCGGCCTCCTGCCGGCCACTGCGTTCGTCCATGAAAAACACAGCCTCCTTGCTGTGCCTGTCCTTTTTAATGAGTCTATTTTTTTAATGAACTTATCCTTTTACACAAACAATCTGCTTAAGTTCGTAAACGATCTCAACCAGATCTTTTTGCGCTTCCATTACTGCGTCAATGGGCTTATAGGCCGCCGGGGTTTCATCCAGTACCGATGCATCCTTACGGCATTCAACGCCTTCAGTGGCTTTGATATGCTCGTCCAGGCTCACCATCTGTTTGGCTTTGGTACGCGACATCACGCGCCCCGCTCCATGGCTGCAGCTACAAAAGCTTTCCTCATTACCCAATCCGCGGACAATGTAGGAACGGGCTCCCATGCTGCCGGGAATAATTCCTAACTGCCCCCGCTGGGCACTCACGGCTCCTTTCCTTGTAACGATAACGTTTTGGCCGTAGTGAACCTCGCGGGATATATAGTTATGGTGACAATTCACTGCCTCCAGTGAGGCATCAAAAGCCACACCCAGAGAATGCTGCATAGCCTGCAGCACACGTTCCATCATGACCTGCCGGTTAATGCGCGCAAACTGTTGCGCCCATTCCACTGCCGTTACGTACTCATCAAAATGATCCGTACCTTCCGGCAAGTACGCCAGGTCCTTATCCGGCAACTGGATATGCCATTTTTCCATATCCTTTTTCGCCAGCTCGATAAAGTGGTTACCGATACGGTTTCCCACGCCGCGAGACCCGCTATGCAACATCACCCACACGTTCTGATACTCGTCCAGGCAAATTTCGATAAAGTGATTACCTGTTCCCAACGTTCCCAGATGGTGAATGTTGTTGGTGTTTTTCAGCACCGGATGCTTGTCTTGCAGCACATCGAACTGTTTCATCAATGGCATCCATGCGGCGGCCACATCGTCGGGAATATTTCCCCAGGCGCCTTTATCCCGACTTCCCCTTGCACGTTTTGAACGCCCGTGGGGAACAGCTTTTTCAATAGCCAGCCGCACGTTTTTTAAATCATCCGGCAAATCCTTTGCCTGCAGACTGGTTTTGGCCGCCATCATGCCGCAGCCGATATCAACACCTACCGCTGCCGGAATCACGGCACCCACCGTGGGAATAACGCTGCCAATAGTGGCGCCTTTACCCAAATGCACATCCGGCATTACCGCAACCCAGCGATGAATGAAGGGCATGCGGGCAATGTTTTTCAATTGCTGTTTGGCGTCCTCTTCAAAGGGCACGCCCTTGGTCCAGGATTTGATAGGCAACCCGTTATCCTGGATCACTTCGTAGGTTTGATGTTTCATTTCTGTTCTCCTGGCAGGTATCGGTATGGCCTGCAATATTCACATGTTAGTTTCCCTATGACTCGGACAGACATATAGCGAAGTCTGTGCCAACAGATGAAAACCCACAAACACCAACACCTAACATGCTGTTTATAAAGGTTTTATTTTCATAAAAGCTATTTACCAATGAATCTGGAGCAATTCTGCACAGCAACTGGCACCTTAGAGAGCTATCCATTAAGATATGCAAACTATTTATATGGATAACCCGCCCATCACAAGTCAGGGAACACCGCCAGTGAGCAAACCAAATATTGTTTTCGGAATTCTGGGAACCGTTATGGACAGAGCCAGCCGCCGTCGCGGCCGCTGGGAAAAGCGCTGGGAAAAATGGCGCCCCACAGTATCATTGTTTCAGCAAGCGGACCTGACCATTCACAAGCTGGTGCTGCTGCACAATGACACCGAAACCCATCTTGCCAACGATGTAACCGAAGACATCAAAGCCCTATCGCCGGATACCGAGGTGGAGCTGGCCTGTGTCACTTTTGATGCCCCCTGGGATCTGGCATCTGTGTACCTGACGCTGTCCAGCTTTCTGAAAAGCTATCGCTTCCGCCCCTCACGGAACGCCTACTACTTTCATATCACCACCGGTTCCCATATCCAGCAGATCTGCACTTTTCTGGTGACAGAGGCACGGCTATTTCCCGGCATGTTGTTGCAGGCATCCCCCAAAAAGGATGAGCAGGACACCTACCCTGTTCAGACCATTGATCTGGATTTATCGAAGTACGATGAAATCGCGTCCCGCTTCAAACAGGAACATCTTGAAGGCACGGACTACCTGAAAGCCGGGATACAGACCCGCAACAAAGCCTTTAACAGCATGATTTCGCAAATCGAAAAAGTGGCCATTCATTCCACCGCTCCCATGCTGATTACCGGCCCCACCGGCGCCGGCAAATCACGACTGGCCCGGCGGGTGTATGAATTAAAGAAAATGCGCCGTCAGGTGGACGGGCCCTTTGTGGAAATTAACTGCGCTACGCTGCGGGGCGACAACGCCATGTCGGCATTATTTGGCCATAAGAAAGGTGCCTATACCGGCGCCACCAATGGCCGGGACGGCCTTCTGAAAGCAGCAGATAACGGATTACTCTTCCTGGATGAAATCGGCGAACTGGGCCTGGATGAACAGGCCATGCTGCTGAAAGCCATTGAAGAAGGCCGCTTTCTGCCCCTGGGTTCGGATTCGGAAATCAGCTCTGACTTTCAATTGATTGCCGGTACCAACAGCGATTTGCGCAAAGCGGTGGCCAATGGCCGTTTCCGGGAAGATCTGCTCGCCCGGATCAACCTGTGGATTTACGACCTGCCCGGTCTGAAAGACCGGATCGAAGACCTGGAGCCCAACCTGGATCACGAACTGCAAAAATTTGAACGGGATTATGGCCTGCACGTCACCTTTAACCGGGAAGCGCGAAAAGCCTATCTGGAATTTGCCGCCAGCAGCCGCGCCTTATGGACCGGCAACTTCCGAGACCTGAATGCCAGCGTTATCCGCATGGCCACCCTGTGCGATGGCGGGCGTATCAATCTGAACGATGTGCGCGAGGAAATCAAAACCCTGGAATACCGCTGGCAGGGCCAGGCAATCAACGATGCCGGCAACAGCGGTGTGGACCTGAACCGCTACCTGAGCAAGCCCGACATCGACGGGCTGGATTTTATTGAACAGATCGAACTGGCCGCGGTGATCGACGTATGCCGTACCTCCCGCTCTGCGGCAGAGGCTGGGCGCAAACTCTATAACGTGTCGCGCACCTTGAAAAAATCCGCCAATGACAGCCATCGCATCACAGTATTTCTGAAAAAACATGGCCTGACATTTGAAGGGATTCAGGCCATGGGCTAATCATGATCCTGCTGCCAGGATCTATTTTTCGGAAATAAAATCCGGGCTGCAGGGTTTGTAGTCAAGCTCTCGGTCCGCCACCAGAAAATGAATATTGTCCGGCAGGGCAGCCACTTCCTCGTGCTTTACTTCTTTAACGACTCGCTTGAGTATGCTTTTAATCCCTTTAATGGTGGTATCAATACCCACATCCGCAGCCTTCTTGGCAAACCGGTTGAGCGACACCATGTTGGTGGGTTCGCGGTAGTAATAACGTACGCTGGCTTCCACAATATCTGTAAATAGCCGGTACAACGCCTGATCGTAATCACTGACCTGATCACTCTGGCGGATCATTTCCATCAATTCATCCAGGCGCTGAGATAACTCATCCCCCAGCGGATAGGCCAGCAACGCGGGCCTGCCCTCCTCCCGGGGAGGTAACACCATGGAATCCATATAGTTGGCCATACGGGCCAGGTCAGCATGGGGCATGGATTTGAACACCCGCTGTACTACCAGATGAATCGCCTGGCGCACGGTATTAATGATTGACCGTATGGTGCGTTGCACCATGGGCTTAAGGCTGCTGTTTTCGCTGGGGCGCTCGTAATAAAATTCAAAGCCGGAATCGATCACCGCATTCAGTGACCGCACCAGATCCTTGCGCAGCCGTTCAAGCTCAGTCTTTTTCAGATCACCGGGCTGCAGGCTGACGGCGATCTGCCGGACGGACTCCCCCTGCTCGGGATCAATGGGAAACACCCAGAACCTTTCACTCACTATCGACACTCCATTGAAAAAAACACTATCTTGAAAAATATATTATTATCTCTTTAGTTAACTTTTCCCGGGGCGTTCAGCCTCTTACCACACTTATCCCCTACGGTTAACCCCCGCAGAGCCCGGCGTTTCCGGGCCTGAAGCGGTGCCGTTCCATTCTGGCACACTTACTGCTTACCCACTCGCCAACGATTTGCTGCACCATGTCGCAAGACAAGTGACATGTGGCAGAAATATACAAACGACCGTGGAAGAGTAACAGAACACCCATGAAACCTTTAGTGCTAATAAAACCCGACGTGGCGGAAGGCTATGGCCAATCACGCCTGCAGTCAGGCTCACAGATTCTCACCGGCAAGACCCACTGTCAGCCAGCGGGCGCCCCTGCTTTTGAGAACCGTGACAGCAAATCAGATCGCCTGATGTTTTAGACGCCTTGCAGATTCCTGGAAGGCGAATGGCCAACCAGGATTTTTCGTGAAGAAAACCCCGGTTGGCCGTGCCACCGGGGTTTTTTGTTACTTCGATAAAAAGGTCGAAGGCTTAAATATACCGCTCGTGGCCCAACGGTAAGGCACCGGACTTTTAATCCGGCGGATGCAGGTTCAAATCCTGCCGGGCGGACCAGTCATTTATTCAGATCAATGGGAGGTACAAGATGGTTAACATTTTACGACTTAGCCAATGCGGCACTCCCGTTGGCTGGATCGGTTTTGCCAATGCAGCCGTATTGCTCAGCAAAGGCCAGGTATTATGGTCTGTTGGCGAAAACCGGTTTCAATTAATGGGTGGCATTAACCGGCAGGGTGAAAGGTCCTCGCTGGAAATTCCCGCCATTATTGCCACTGCCGGCAGGCTGAAGCAACGGTCTTTCAGCCCTGCCCTGTGCAATGCACTCCTGTTTGCGCGGGATCAGTACACTTGCCTGTACTGCGGCAACCGGTTTGCAGCCGGCAAGCTGTCACGGGATCACGTACATCCCCGGGCAAGGGGTGGTGAAGACATCTGGACCAATGTGGTTACGGCCTGTTTGCGCTGCAATCAGCACAAAGCCTGTCGCATACCGGAGGAAGCGGACATGCCGTTATTGGCCGTACCTTACGAACCTAACCGGTGCGAATTTATGGCACTGGCCAACCGGAAAATTCTGGTGGATCAGATGGATTTTCTCAGAAAGGGCTTTTCCCGCAACATGCGGTAAAAGTGCGGATATCTCCCGGGATTGAAAAATACCGAGCGGTGTTTTGATATTCCGGGGGATATCAGTTGGCTAATTGATCCCGGGTTAACATCAGTTGCGCCTCCGCGTCGGGATGGCCGTACTCATTGGCATGGGAATACCAGCTACCGGCATAATGCAACACAACATTACGATTGGTCAGTTCACCGGGCTCCGAATCAAAGCCATAATATACAGCGTTATTTTGCGCCAACGTGTCGGCCAACGCGGTAAAGCATTCCCCGATGGTAAAGGCCACTTCCGGTGTGATGGTTTCGTGCTGGAACTCCAGTCCATAACATGCCTGCAGATCCGCTTCAGTCGGGCCTTGTAAACCCGGACCTTCCGCAAAGGCAGCGGCATTCCACAAAAACAGCGGTAACAGGAAAGTGGCAGATTTTTTCATACTACACCCGGCTCTCGTTTAAAACTGCAAATACAATCACCCTCTAAACTAATTATATACAGGGATTTCACAGCCCGCGGGCCGATGCACAGCGTTAGTCCGAAATCATTTGAAAGCCGCAACCCTTAGGCTTATTTGGCTATTAAAACAGCAACATTAAATTCCTCTTTTCAACACCGCGCCCTTTCTAAAACCATGAATTTCCGGTGATTTTTTATCTTTTTGCGCTTTTTTAAAGGAATTGACCATTAATCAGTTGATTCCGGCGGTTTTCGTCATAGCATTTTGGTGCCAATGCCTTTTAATGGCAGGGGTTCGGGATAGTCCAATAACAGTTATAGTGAGGAACATTGAATGAAAACACGTATTACTGAGCTTTTCGGTATTCAGCACCCTATCATTCAGGGTGGTATGCACTTTGTGGGATTTGCTGAACTGGCTGCCGCTGTATCCAATGCCGGTGGCCTGGGGATCATTACCGGTCTTACCCAAAAGTCGCCGCAGGATCTGGCTAACGAAATCGCCAAATGCAAAGACCTGACCGACAAGCCCTTTGGTGTGAACCTGACCTTTCTGCCCACCGTCAGCGCGCCCGACTATCCCGGTTATATCAAATCCATCGTTGATGGCGGCGTAAAAATTGTGGAAACCGCCGGCCGCAGCCCGGAGCAATACATGCCGGCACTGAAAGATGCGGGCATCAAAGTGATTCATAAATGTACCTCGGTGCGCCATTCTCTGAAAGCCCAAAAAATCGGTTGTGATGCCGTGTCTGTGGATGGTTTTGAATGTGGCGGCCACCCTGGTGAAGACGACATTCCCAACATGATTCTGCTGCCGCGGGCGGCCGAAGAACTGGAGATTCCTTTTGTGGCATCCGGCGGCATGGCAGATGCCCGCTCACTGGTAGCCTCACTGGCCATGGGTGCCGAAGGCATGAACATGGGCACCCGTTTTATCGCCACCCAGGAAGCACCCGTACACCAGCGGGTAAAAGAAGCCATCGTCGCGGCCTCTGAACTGGACACCCGCCTGGTAATGCGCCCCTTGCGCAATACCGAACGTGTACTGAACAACGCCGCCGTGGAACGCCTGCTGGAAAAAGAAGCCAAGCTGGGCAAAGATATCAAATTCGAAGATATTATCGAGGAAGTGGCCGGTGTGTATCCGCGCATCATGATGGAGGGGGATATGGACGCCGGTGCCTGGTCCTGCGGTATGGTGGCTGGCCTGATTCATGACATTCCCACCTGTGAGGAACTGATCAGCCGCATTATGAAAGAGGCCGAGGCCCTGATTAAGGAACGTCTCAACGGTTTTCTGTAGATCGCACTTTCTATAAACCCTGAGGGAAAAGGATAAAACCATGACAGCGAATCTCCACACCATTCCCGCCAGTGAGCAGAGCAACCCGAAACAGGTGGTAGAGCAGTTTTTTGCCGCCTGCTGTGCGCTGGATTTTGACGGGGCGCTGGCCCTGATCGACGAGGACTGTGTTTACAGGAACATGCCCTTTCATACCGCCCGGGGCAAAGCCCGGATCAAGCGGGACCTGACCACCATGGCCAAAGGCATGACCTCATTCGACGTGGAGATGCTGCATATTGCCGTGAACGGCAATGTGGTGTTAACGGAGCGCATCGACACCCTGGCTGGCCGCTTTTTCAAAGCGGCCCTGCCCCTGATGGGGGTATTGGTGGTGGAAAACGGCAAAATCACCGAGTGGCGGGACTACTTTGACTGGTCTGCCATGATGGGCAAAGTTACCGGCAGTTTTCTTACCAGCCCGTTCCGGCGCTAACGCGACGCTTTCAGCCGTTCGCTGACAGCCTTTTCCCCTGCTCCGCTTTCCGGCCTGTCGGGCCGGATAAGCAGAGGCTGAATCCAGCCGGGCAACACAGTCCTGCCGGCCGTTATAAGCCGCTGTTTTTGCTCATTTTACCCTGATAAAAGTTTTGCACTGATAAGCGTTGAGTTTTGCTTTCTTTAACTATACTTAACGCTATGCCTTTCATATCCGTTGTTTTCAAAAGCGCTCCGCGGTCCATCCTTTGGCCCGGTATTCCCGCTCTGTGGCCAGCCACAGTGCTGGCTCTGTTGCTGTGGCTGGCCTTTACTCCCCTTGCCCACGCCGTCATCTATGAATCGGAACAGGTGCGCATCAGCGGCTTTACCACCATCGGTGTTGCCAGAGGGGGCAACGACATTCTGGGTCACCGCCGGAACGTGGCCCAGAAAGGCCAATTCGATAACGACCTGGCCTGGGAAACCGATTCCCTGATCGGTATTCAGCTGGACACCAGCTTCAGCCAGAGCCTGGACGCCGCCATACAGGCCGTCGCCAAAAAGCGTTTCAACAATTCCGTTGAGAACAGCATCGAGTGGGCCTATCTGCGCTATCGCCATGATCGCAACCTCACCTTCCGTGCGGGTCGTATCGGCCTGGATGTGTATATGCTCTCGGATTACCGCAGCGTGGGCTTTTCCTACCTGTGGGCACGTCCACCCATGGAGTTCTACTCACCCAGCGCATTTTTCTATTTTGATGGCATCGATATCAATTACAGTTTTGACCTGGGCAGAGGCCTTTTCAGCGCCAAGCTGTTTTTTGGCGAATCCGAAAATCAGTTCGAATTTGATAATGAAGGGCGTGACTTTAAACTCAAGAATGGAAGAGGGCTGGCCTTAGCATGGGAAAACGAACACTGGCTTACACGCTTTACCTACCTGACGCTGGATTTTGACCGCTCCCTCAACAAGGCAGTGAGAACCGAAGATTTTCGTGCTCCTCTAATGGCTGCGTATCAGGCGGGCTGGACCCAGGCCCTTGAATTGTTCGAAGACATAGAAGTGGACAACAATGGTATTGACTACTACGCCTTGGGCATATCATACGACAATGCCCCCTGGGTGATTCAATCAGAAATTAATCTGCTCGACTCCGACTATGAACTCATTCCACCTTATTCGGGGCGATACTTCAGTGTGGGCTACCGGATTGGCGACGTCACAGTTTACAGTCTTCTGGCTAAAGGTTACCGGACAGAATCGCGCAAGAAAATCAGCGAGTTGCCACCCGTTCCGGCCTCTGTCCCCGATTTCGTGAAATTGCGTGAAAATGTTGTTCAGGCATTTAACAGTCTGTCCGGTGATCAGGAAAGCCTGTCCCTGGGAATGCGCTGGAATATTCGTTACGACACAGCACTTAAATTGCAATGGGACCACAGTCGGGTAGAACCGGCCGGCGGTTTTCTGTGGGAGCAGCGTGAGCCCCCCGAAAAAACCCAAATTCTCAACACTTATTCCATTAACCTGAATTACATATTCTGATGACGAAACGCTGGCTGAAGATAATCGGATTATCCCTTGCCATGCTTGCACTGAACGCGCAGGCAGCGATCGTCGTGATTGTGAACAAGGACAATCCCACCGAGAATTTCAGTCAGCGGGATCTTGTGGACCTGTACATGGGACGCAATCTTTACTTCTCCAACGGCTCCCTGGCGATCCGTCTGGATCTGGCACCCACCTCAGATATCAGGGAAGACTTCTATCAGCAGCTGGTGGGTAAATCCGTAGCGGAAGTCAACGCCTATTGGGCGCGCCTGCTGTTTACCGGGCGCGCATCACCACCCCAGGTGATGGAAAACAGCAATAAAGTCATCGAAGCCGTCAATAAAAACCGGAATGCCATCGGCTATATCAGGGAAGAAGATCTGGTGGATTCCGTAAAGGTTGTAGGGCGTGTCGAATAAGGTACTTAAAACGCTGCCGGTTCGAACCGGCCTGTCGATTGCTGTGGGTGCCCTGATACTCACGGTCGTGCTGTCCTATGCCATTTACCACCGGGCCATTGCCCAGGTGGTGAGCGAAGCCAATCACCGGGTTTCGCAACTGGTGGGCACCGTGGAAAAAAGTGCCGCCATTGCAGCCTATCTGGAAAACCAGGAACTGGCTCTGGAGGTTACCCGCGGTCTGGCCAGCAACGATATTGTTTCCGGTGTATCCCTGCAAAGCGCCAATGGCATGCGCATTATCAGTGGCGATCCCTTCAGCCGCCAGGATCCCAATATTCAGCACTACTCTCTGGCATCCCCCTTTATGCCCGATGAGCAGGCCGGGATCATACTGATTAAAACCAACCAGGAATATATTAACCAGCAAGCCCAGAACAATGCCCAGATCCATGTACTGACCCTGGCGTTTCATTCGCTGATGGTGACCATACTGGTTATTATTCTGGTACACCGATTGCTGACTCAGCCCCTCAAGAATGTGGCCGAAGGCCTGCACAATATCGAGCCCGGCAGCCAGTTTCGGGTTGAATGCCCCAAGAATCATGAGCACAGTGAAATTGGCTTGCTGGTGCGCGACACCAACCAATTGTTAACCGCGGTGCAGAACACCCTGGAAGGCGAGCGGCGCTTACGGGAATATGTGGAATCACTGCAACAGAAAACCCGTGCTGAGGCAGAACGGGATCCCCTTACCCAGCTACTCAATCGCCGTGCCGGAGAACGGGCTATCAAGCAAGCCCTGGAGCATGCAGAAGCCAACAACCTGGAAGCTGCGGTGATGCTGATTGATCTGGACCGCTTCAAACCCGTGAACGACACCTATGGCCACGATGCCGGGGATGTGGCGCTGGTGGAAGTGGCCAACCGGTTGCGGGATTCTCTGCGCAAGAGTGATATTGTGATTCGCTGGGGTGGTGATGAGTTCCTGATACTGGTCATGCAGGGACACGACCGCCTGGATGCGGGATTCGTTGCAACAAAGCTTCTGCACGAGCTGAGCCTGGATATCGAGATTCTTCCCGGCACCCGGGTGCAGATTGGCGCCAGCATCGGTATTGCCCAGTTTCCGGAACACGGCGATAACGCCAACACCCTGTTCGAACTGGCAGACAAGGCCATGTACCACATCAAGCATTCCGGCAGGAACGGATACTTTGTTCACAGCCCGCAACAGGATCAATAATCAGGTGCGGCAACAGCGTGCTTAGATTTCAGATACTCCCGTTGTTAAACTTCTGACCTCGTTGAATTTCGGACCTAGTTGAACTTCGACCACTGGCGACTGGCTACATCCGGTACTTTTAATTCATCAAAAGGCGCAGGTTTGCCAAAAAGATAGCCCTGCGCATAATCACAATGGTTGGCTTTGAGAAATTCTTTCTGTGCTTCCGTTTCCACACCTTCTGCCACCACCGCCAGACGCAGTTTGTGCGCCATGGCGATCACAGCGCTGGTAATTTCCATATCATCCTTATCATCTGGAATATCCATTACAAAAGAGCGATCAACCTTGATCAGGTCAATAGGCAAGCGCTTCAGATAGTTAAAGGAGGAGTAACCGGTACCAAAATCATCAATAGACAGTGCAATACCCAGGCTGCGTAACGCTTTAAGAATATCGATCGCTTTATCGATATCTTCCATAAGCAGGCTTTCGGTAATCTCCAGTTCCAAATGTCTGGCAGGCACGTTATTCCGGTTCAGAATGGTTTCTATATCAGTCACCAGGTTGGGATCGCGGAACTGCTTTACCGAAAGATTGACAGAGATTCTGCCATCAACAGGCAGCAGGCCGGTACGGAGCATTCGCTTGATATTGGTGCAGACATCCTGAAACACCCATTTACCGATGGAAATAATCAGCCCTGAGTCCTCGGCGATAGAAATAAAACGGTCAGGAGTCCAGACACCATGCTCAGGGTGGTTCCAGCGTATCAGGGCCTCATATCCCACCACCACACCTGTATCCAGTGTTACTTTCGGTTGATAGTAAGCCTCAAACTCATTACGTTTTATCGCTTTGCGCAGTTCGCTCTCAACCTTCAGCTGGTTGCTGATCTGCTGATTGATTTCTTCCGAGAAATAATAGAACCCGTCCCTGCCGCAATTTTTGGAGCGGTACATTGCCATATCAGCATTTTTCATCAACTGGTTCACATTGTTGCCATCATCCGGGCAAACCGTAATCCCGATACTACAGGTCAGAATCACTTCATGCCCCATTAACAGGATCGGCTCCTTCAGTGTTGTCAGAATCTTCCTGGCAATCTGGCCCACCTCATAGCGGTCAGCCATTTCCGGAATCAGTATGGTAAATTCGTCGCCCCCCATTCGGGCCACAGTATCGCGCGCCCGGATGCTGGCGCGCAGCCGTTTCGCCATGGCAATCAGGAGTTCATCACCCTGATCGTGCCCCAGGGTATCATTCACACGCTTGAACTCATCAAAATCCAGAAACATCAAGGCAAACTTCTGCTTGTTGCGTTGCGCGCTGCGAATAGCCTTTTCCAGACGATTCCTGAACAAGTGGCGGTTAGCCAGACCCGTCAGCGAATCATAAAGGGCCATTTCCTCCAGCTGGGACTGCGCCAGCTTCAGCTCACTGATATCCGCCAGGCTCCCCAAGAACCCGGCCACCCGGTTCTCGGTATCAAAAATGGGTTTGGCCTGGCATATCACATTGACGGTTTCGGCATTGGTATTCAAAAGCCTGAACTCGGCCTTGAATTCCCTGGCGTCTCCCAGGGCGTCATCCCACAATTTCAGAATATCCTCTCTGTCCTCCGGATGCATGATTTTGCTGAACAGGGAAACATGGATATGGGGCGCGTACACCTGGGTTATTTCCCGCCACCGATCATTCACGTAAAAAAAGTTTCCTTCCATGTCGGTCTGAAACACACCGAAAGGTGATGCTGCCGTTAAGGTTCTGAAGCGGTGCTCACTTTCACGCAGCATATTATTGTCCGCTTCTATCCGGCCTAACATGTTATTGAAAGCATCCGCCAGATTACCCACTTCGTCATCACTGACCTTGTTGGCGCGTATTGAATAATTCTGATTGGTTTGAACCGTACAGGCGGCCTGGTGCAAATCTTTAATCGGGTGGGTAATCAGGCGCTGTAAACGAGAAGCCAACAGCAAGGCGATAACGGCAGCTATGCTGCTAAAGCCAAGATTTGCCATAAGGTACAACTGCAATACCTGTTGCAGCTGTACCAGACTGGCCTTGATATAGAGAGTACCTATCTCGACATTATCCAGAATCACAGGCTGGTTGATTTCGATATATTCCCCGGTAACATGTGATTTCTTCGCGGGCGGTCTTGCCGGGCAGGCCTGGGAGCCATTTACCTTACTGTACACCGCAAACAAATCCTGACCGCTATAAAGACAGGCTAACGTCAGGTTTTCGATGGATTCAAGCGCCGCAAGGTTCTGCTCTGCCAGAAACTCATCATCAAACTGCAGCGCCGCCTGACTCCGGTCAGCCACTATTCTGGCCATGGCGGTCAGCTCTTCAACCGAGCGCTGTTCTCCTTTATGGGTTTCATAAAGATCGCTGAACAGCACGGCCGTCAGCAAGGCGCTGACGGTACAGGTCATGGCAATGATGATGACCTTTGATCTGATGGTTAAGTGCTGCAGCATCTTCATCGTCCTGCTATGCCCTCTTTAATACCGCTGCGATTTCCAGCAACTGGGCACTGATCAGGATTTGCAGGTTCTTTGCACGGGCCTGGTTAATGACAAGCTTGATTCGACGGCTGGCGGTGATTTCGAATTCGATAATACCGTCATCACGGGCAAACCCCCGATACTCTCCTACGGTCAACACGGGCAGATCCTGCACCTGCCGCAAGGTCTTACGGACTTCATTACGTTCGACCTGACGAAAATAAATCACATGGCACTGGCTGAGAGATTCAAGACTGTTGGCAGGCAATATCGTCAGCGGATGGCCACGTGTTTTCTGGCGCTGCAGTTTTTCAACGACATCAGGGTCTGGCATTCGACACTTTATACAGATGTTAAGCGGACCGTCCGTAGCATCAAAGGCATTATCAGGCCAGTTGATAAACTTGGTAAATTTATAAAGATAGGCAGCCTTGAGCTTATATTCTTCCTGTGCCTGGGGCGTTCCGGCGGCAGCAGGGCTTACGGGCAAAAGAAGCAGAAACAGATATAGACACAGAAACGATATCACCCATTGCAAACCCTTGGCAAAAGCAGTTGAAAAGCGATCCTTGACCAGCGGGGATTCTATACTGGCAATCATCGTGGGGTTCACCATAGGCCTGACAGGCATCAGCTTTTAGAGGCGAGGGATAGATACCATAACTTTTGTACAAATATAGCGACAACTCAATATTTATACAATTATACGAAGGGCACTATTATCCCCATGGCAAAATACAGCTGTTACACCACTCACGTCACTCAAGACTCCATCAAACAAAACATAAAACAAACAACGCTTTAGAGATAACGCCTGTTCGTAACTATCGCATAATAACCATTGAATATACCGCTAGAACCTTTTGTTACTGAGTTATTCTGCAAACTGCCCGATAAGGCTGTTCCTGTTATTCCATGATTGATTAACGATATTACAATTCACTTTAAACGCCGGATAGCGAGTGAGGAAACCAGGCACAAGACGCATAAATATTCACTGGTTTACTTTTAATGGTTCTAGGGCTAACTTAATAAAACTCACAGTAGTGATATGGGCTTTACAGCATGCTCAACGCTTCATTCCATTTGCCGGTAAAATCCCCCACCAGCTTGCCTTCCCTCTTGAGCGGACAGCGATTGTTTACACGAACACTGACTATCATCAGCCTGCTTATCGCTTCTGTTGCTTCTGCTGAAACCTACCCCGACAGTGCCACGCAGAATGCCGACGACATGAGTTCACTGTTGGAACTGGACCTGAAATCGCTGATGGAGATCCAGGTCATTACCCCGACACAAAAACCACAGCAGGTTGACCAGGCGCCGGCTATTGTATCGGTTGTTACCAAGCAGGATATCAGCCAGTTTCGTTATCAGTCAGTCGCCCAGGCATTGCAGCAAGTGCCCGGGTTTCATTGTGTGTATGACTACCTCAGCTATAACTGTGGCGTTCGGGGCATTAATGGCGGACTGCGGGCTTACAGCAAGATTTTTAAAGTGATGATTAACGGCATGGTGATTGCCTTTCGCTCGGACTCAGCCAATTATTTGGGCCCCGAATTACTGCCGATGTCTGCGATTGAGCGGATCGAAGTGATCCGCGGTCCGGCATCCGCTTTATACGGTGCCAACGCGTACCTGGGAGTCATCAACATTATTACCAAAACCGCCGGGCCTGGATCGCAAAGCCGCTACCAGCTGGAACTCTCCCGTTTGCAGGAAGATACCGGCGGCCATGCCGATATTCTGTATCAGAATGGCGGCGACCAGCACCAGCTACTACTGGCATTGCGAATGGGTGTTGAGGACCGGTCAGGTCATGAATTACCGGACAGTTCACCCCGCAAGAGCAGCTATACCGACACTGAATCGGAGGACGACACTGCCAAGCCGTTCAGCCTCTATGGCGACTGGCAATATCAGCTCAATGATCACAACCTGCGGTTCGCGGCCCACTACAGCGAACTGGACAGCTATGCGGAATTTCTGGATTTCGGTACCCTGTCCCACAGTAACCGGGTGAATCTGGAAAGCATCAATCTGCGCCTTTCTGACGACTGGCAATTAAATTCCCGTGCCGGTTTAAGCCTGGCCGTGGGGTATGCTCAGGGAGAGCCCGGCGACAAGGAAAAGCTGAATATTGTCGGTGAAAACAGCTACCCCAAACGGGACTTCAGGTATCAGGCAGCCGATGTCGCTGCCAGGTTCAATTACCAGATGAATGCCGACAACAACATCAGCTTTGGCGCTGATTACACTGACGATCACGAAGCATTGATTGAAATTTACAGTGTGAACAAGGATAGCGGAGACGAGGTACTGGTATCGGAGCCGCAGGATAAAAAACACTTTTATAACAGCGGCCTGTTTGCACAGTGGTTAACAGGCTTCGGCGAAAAGCTGGATCTGACACTCAACATTCGCAACGATGATAATAACCTCTACGGCAATGATACGACTTACCGGGCAGCCGCCGTGTATAACCTGCAGGATAATCTCAACATAAAAGCGCTTTATGGCACCTCCTATAAAGCACCTGCCGCACTCCAGTTGTTTGCACAGCCACTCGTCCCGGGAGAGATCATCGGCAACCCCGACCTTGAACCTGAAACCGCAAAAACTGCCGAGTTGGCAATTCACTGGACCTGGTCCAGCCATTTAAGCCTTAGCGCCAATATATTTTCCACCGAAGTCAACGATAAGGTGGAGCTGGCACCGCAAGGCAACAACCAGCAACCACAAAACATTGGTGAACAGGATTCCAAGGGGGCCGAAGTTGAAATCAAGGCCGTGTATGGCCGTCATTTGATACAGTGGCAGACGTCCTATCAGAATACTGATACCACGTTAACTGATCCTTTCGAAGGCGATATCATGACGCCATCGGTGATGTACCCTCGCTGGATACATCACCTGTCCTGGCGCTATCAGCATGAACCCCTGGGCAATTTCACTGCGCATATACGCCGGGTTTCCGAGCGCCGCGCCACGGATTCCAATACGCTTTATAACAATCTGACGCCTTATGAACTGGATCCCTATACCTTGATAGACGCCGGATACAGCAAAACCTTTGGTGATTTCGAAGGCTATTTACAGGTTCACAACCTTCTGAACGAAGATTATGAAGAACCGGGATTTACAGGTATAGACGTACCGGGTCGCGCCCGTGAATGGCGGCTTGGCGTGATTTACCGCACTAACTAGGGTTTATGCCATGTGTCGTTTTTTAATTCTGCTCGCATTGCTGAACACGCTTGCCGGTTGTGGTTCGTCGGTCGATGATGATCCGCAAAGCGCCGATCCGGACGCAGTAAAAATCGGGCTGGTGGTGCCACTCACTGGCCCGGTGGCAAGTTTTGGCCGCGTCGTTGAAAAAAGTACCCGTCTGGCAGTGAAAGAGGTAAACGATGCGGGCGGCATTAACGGCCAGAGAGTTCAGTTACTGATCCGCGACGATCAGTTTGATCCGGACATTGCTCAGGCCCGGGCACAGGAACTGATAGATCTTGGAGTGGAGGCCATTATCGGCCCGGTAGCCAGTTTCCTTACCTTACCGACAGCACAAAACGTGACAATTCCTGCGGGCGTTGCTCTGCTTTCCCCTTCCGCCACCACAGCGGCCATTACCGGCCTGGCAGATAACGATACCGTTTACCGCACGGTGGTTTCGGATGCGTTCCAGGCGATACTGCTCGCGCAGGTCATGACAGAACGCGGCGTAAATTCCGTCAGTATCATTCAGGTGGATGATGTCTATGGCAATGGCCTGGGAGATACCCTGGTGGCTTCTTTTGCGGGCACGGTACTCAGCCGGATCACCTATCCCGTCGGGAAGGAAAGCGGTTTCAGTACCCAGATAAACCAGCTGTTCAGTAACGGCATTCCGGATGCAGTGGTGATCATCGGGTTCAGTCTGGATGGGGCGAACATCACCCGCGATATCCTTTCCTATAACCCTCAGCCCATGCCGGAGTTTTTTGCCAGCGACGCCATTGTATCCGCGTCCTTTATTGCCAACGCCGCGCCCGACATTATTGAAGGCCTGATCGGCACCGAAAGCGCCCCACCCTCTCAACTGGACAACTTTATTACCTACAGACAAAACCTTGCCCAGGCACTGGGTGTGGATGACCCCGGAGAAGATGTGGAGGGCTACAGTACCTACGATGCCGCCATGCTGGCCATGCTGGCCATGGCGCAAGCCGGTGAAAATTCGCGCCAGGCAATCATAGCCAACCTCAGGTCCGTGTCCCGCGCTGACGGGGCCGGTGCCGTCACCATCAATGTAGGCGAATTTGACAGGGCACTGACGGCTATCGCCCAGGGGCAGGATATCGATTATGAAGGTGCAAACGGCTCAGTGGATTTTGACGCCAACGGCGATATCCAGAACGGTTTCTATTCAGTGGTTGAGATTCAGCGCACTCCCATGGGAGAACTGGATTTTGTACAGATTGATTCCAGGCCTGTGCCTTTTTGAACTTGCATAAACAGCCATGAGCTCATATAAAGCTTACGCTTCCCGGTCCACGGTTTGATGTCCCCCAATGCTGTTATCCGCACCCTTCTCCCGCTGACGTTGTTTCCCCCGATACTGCAGATACTCCGGAACATAGGTATGCCAGAAATGATCCAGGTACGGCAAAAATCCCGCGTAGTTGCCACGAAACCGGGCATGGTGAAAATCATGGTACACGGGTCCCTGATACACCGGCAGCCAGTGCATCGGGTTCCATTTAATGTCATAACCGGCATGACCATCGGCCGCTTCCAGCTGACGGATAACGATCCAGATATACAACACGTAAAGGTGACACCCCACCAGCAAGGGGCCCACCAACGCCAGACTGCCGGTTAATACAAACTCCACCCAGTGAAAGTAGTTACCATCCAGTGCGCAGGTATTACGAATACGGTGATGCACCGAATGCACATGTTTCAGTAGCCATTTGTTTTCATGCAGGTAGCGATGCATCCAGTAATACAGAAAATCATCCAGCACTATAAAAAACAGCAGCTGCACAATAATCAGGTACCAGGGAGGCAGTTCACCCGTGTGAATGGGGCTGTGCTTTAACAGCGGCCAGGTCACTATCAGCAGCAGGAACATGATGCTGCTGTTGATGCTGATACGCGCCAGATTGGGTAAAAAATATTGCCGTACCTGAAAAGGCTTTTGCTGAATCTTATAGGGCCTTGCCCAGGCCGGATCCCGCCAGGCAAGCCAGGTCCATGGGGCGGCAAACAGCAGAAACGCCAACACGCTGATCCCCAATGTGGCGGCAGGGTATTGCCAAAACCAGGGATCTTCATAAAAATGCAGCCATGATTGCCAGAATTCCACGCACCAGTCTCCCAACTGTCAGCATCGTCAGAGTCAGAACCAGACTCAGAACCAGAGCCACAATGTATCAGCAGGCTTTCCGGCCGCTGCTGTTGAAGGCTGCCATATGACTGCGCAAAAGCGCCAATCAACCACAGGCACTGTGGCTGCCGCCTATGCCCGGCATCTGCTCAGCACCGCGCTGAAACTGGGAGTGCCACGGGAACAGCTCAGCAATGCCGTGCCTTTTCCTCTGGAACAGCTGCCGCTGCAAATCAATGCCACCGACTATATTGCCCTGTTCGATATTGCTGACAAGCACTGTCCGGGCATCGGGCTGGAAGTTGGCAGAACAGTGTCGCCGGGTGCCTATCCTGTGTTGGGCCTGACCCTGCTGAGTTGCGAAAACCTGTACCAGACTCTGGAACAGGTGATTCAGTTTGAATCGCTGGTACATGATCTGGGTACCACCCGCCTGGAAGAGTCCGATAATACCGCCAGTATTGGCTGGCAAGTCAACCCGCTCTATTTTCCCGATGGGACGGCCGACATTACACGCCCGGTGGTGGAAAGTGTTCTGGCAGGTATCAAAAGTTTTGCGGAGTGGCTGACCGGTGAAAACCTGCAGCCGGAATCCATCAGCGTGCGTTTTAACCGCCCCCCTTATGGACTGCTGGATCAGCTGGCCGGTTGCCCGGTCATGTACGGGGCCGAACACAATCGCATTATTATCAAACGTCATCTGCTGAACAGCCCGGTGGTGGCCGGCGACAACAGCATGTTCCCGGTGGTGAGGGCCCATGCCGAACAACTCAAGGCAACCCGCCAGCAGGCTTCCATGACACTTCAGGTAAAACGTTTTCTGATGAACCATCTGGGATCGGACACCTGTACCCTGGAAAACAGTGCCGCCACCAGCCACGTGAGCGTGCGCACCCTGCAAAGGAAACTTAAAGCCGAAGGCACCAGTTTTCAGGTACTGATGGATGATGTGCGCTATGAAATGTCCGCTTATTATTTAAAACATAGCGGGCTTTCTCTGGACCAGATTGCAGACCGGGTGGGATTTCAGGAAGTCACATCCTTTTATCACGCTTTTAAACAGTGGAGCGGTGTGACCCCGGGTGTTTTCCGGCAGCAACACTCAGGGAATCTCTGAGCCTTTACGTCATTGTTCGCCGGACTGGTGGCTGCTTTGCTTCAACCGCTTTAACAGCTTGTCCATAACATCTTCTGCCTTCGGCGCCAGCAAGGTAATGGCGGAAGTAAAGAACATTTTTATCACCCCCAGGCCGATAAACAGCACCACCACCACAAAAAACAGGCCGCTGATTTTGAACAGACTGATGGGTAAAGTCATTTCCCCCTGGGAACCCACAACAATCCGTTCTTCCTCGGGCATTTCCGCCATCATCTGATAAACGGGAAAAATGGACGGATCATTAATAAAGTTGCTGAACCAGACAAACCCCAGCACCAGCAACCACACAGACACCACCAGTAAAATCATTCCCAACGCCTGTCGCATGTTTCCCCCTTTTAAAAACAAAAACGGCGCACCGAAGCGCGCCGCCTTTTTTCAGTAGGCTGAATTTACCACTGCCGGCGCATGGCCCGCAATCCGCCCAGTGCTGCCAGGACAATCAGCAGCTGCCAAAGGGCACCACCGTAGCGCTTCAGCACATAGTTGTTGCTGGAGCTGGTGTCTGCCAGATCACTGCTCACGGAACCGGTAAAGTTCATTTTAACTTTTTCAAACTCCACACCGGTAACGAACTCAAATTCAACAGTAGCGGATTCACCCACAACCAATGCGCCCAGATCACACACCAGGCCATCGCCACTGCAACTGCCCTGGGTGGGAACAGCGGATACAAAATCCGCATCCGCCGGGAACTGGCTGGTAAGTTCAACGCCCGTGGCATCGGTATCGCCCAGATTGGTAACCACGGCGTGATAGCGGATGGCACCCTGGGTATCGTCGATCTTCTGATACTTACCGTTTTTACCGGTCATTTTCAGTTCCAGGTCCGTGGTCTCGGTGGGGTCTTCCAGGCCCAGTACGACTGCCACGGCTCTGGCCGCATCCGCAATGCCCACACCGCAACCACTACAGCTGGAAGGAAAGCTGCGTGCAGTGGCTTTAATGGTATCTTCCACTTCATCAGGGGTTATGCTGCTGTCGGCGCCATACAACAACGCAGCCAGACCGGCGATATGGGGCGTCGCCATACTGGTGCCCTGGTAGTACAGGTAATTGTCGGCACCCGGACTGGAATAACCGGCATTGGAGGTGGACAGAATACCGTTGGAATCATTGGCACTGAACTGGGCGCCACCGGGAGCCGCCACATCCACCACGGAACCATAGTTAGAGTAATAGGCACGGCCGCCGTTACGGTTATTGGCCGCCACCGCGATCACACCGGCACAGTTGGCAGGCGGATAGGAATCGGCATTGGCATTGTCATTACCGGCAGCGACTACCACGGTAACACCGGCGTCACGGGCCGACTGAATCGCGTTCGAATAGGTCATGGTGCAGGATGCCGGAATACTGCTGCCCAGACTCAGGTTAATAACATCGGCAGGGTTGGTATTGTCCGGTACACCACTAACGGAATAACCGGCGGACCAGATAATGGCATCGGCAATATCAGAAACGTAGCCGCCACATTTTCCCAGCACCCGCACCGGAATCACTTTCGCTTTGGGCGCCACACCGGATACACCCACACCGTTATTGGCAACAGCAGCGACGGTACCGGCCACATGCGTGCCGTGCCAGCTGCTGCCCATGTCCTGCTCGGGAAAGCCGTTGCCACATTCACCGGCTGTCATGGCATCACCTGGATCCAGTGGACTGGCATCACGACCATTCCCATCGTTGCCCATAAAACTGTCGGACACAAAATCGTAGCCGGGCAGCAGGTTGGCAGCCAGATCAGCATGATTGCGGTAACCGGTATCCAGTACCGCCACCACCGCGCCTTCGCCTTCGGCATAATCCCAGGCGTTGGGCAGGTTCAGGCCACCATCGGCTTCATAATAATGCCACTGTTCGCCGTAACGGGGATCATTGGGCACCGCCATCGGCAACATCAGCAAGTCAGGTTCAGCGTATTCTACGGCGGGATCGGACGACAGCTTATCAATGGCGCTGTAAACCTCATCCATGGATTTTTCATTACCCAGGCTGACCACTTGTGCGCCATCACGCAGGGTGTGCATGGGTTTAAGATCCATACCGGCCTTGTCACCGGCAAACTGCAGCACAGAAGCACGCAGCGCCGTTTTGGCAGCCGGTACCAGAGAGGCGGGTTCGGATTTGTATTTAACAATGATGCGATTGGTGGTTGGAGCGACAGCCGCCTGAGCACTAATGGCTGCAGACAGTGCAAGGGACATCCCTACAGTTCCCAGAGAAAATTTTTGCAGGCGTTGCATTGGAGAATACCTTTTCATTTATTGTTTTTTTCGGGCGTCTTATTTTATAAAACTTATTTTATGGAGCTTGCTATACAGCATGTTGCATTGGCATAGCCAAAAAGTGCGTTGCAGAGATCAATTGCCCTGACAAAGAGACATAGACTGGACGCAAACTGCAACGATACAGTCTGGTAACTTATCACAAATAAAACGGACGTATCATTAACAGAATTGTAACCCCTCCCGAAAGGCATAAGATTAGCGCTAATTCGCTGTTATTTAACGACTTATCAGGAAAGTAACGGCCCTTGCGGGAGGCACAGAATACAAGACAAGAAACAAAAAGTTACCAAGAATCAGGCGTTTTCCGGTATCTCGCTGAGTATCAGTTCCGGGTATTCTTCCAGAACCGTCCAGTCAATATTATTGGCATCTGCATCAAACCCGATGGTTGCCCTGAAGCGCCATACATCCGTACCGGTTATCTCCACCAGCCCCTTGCCCAGCAGATACCTTAGCAAGGCAAACACCTGCCCCACCACCAAAGATATGGTCCAGGTTTTTTCACTTTTGGGGAGAATGGCTTCTATGGCCTCATAGGCAGTCACCGGCTTGTCCATGCAAAATCTTAACAACCTTTTCAGGCGGCGCTGATGGAACAGCACAATCTGATCGATACGTTTCTGCCAGTGAGCAAAGGGCATGCCGTGACTGGGCATCAGATAACGGCAGGGATACTGGCGCAACGCCAGTAATGAACTCAGGTAATCCTGCAAGGGGTTTTCGTCACTCCCCCACCAGACACTGATATTGGGATAAATGGAAGGCAACACCTGATCGCCGGTAATCATCATGCCCGTATCTGCCTGGTAAAAACACACATTGCAAGGCGTGTGACCAAAACTGAAAACCGCCTCCCAGGGTTTGCCCGCCCAGGTAAACTGCTGCCCGTTGTTGATCATTTGCAAAGCGGCATCATTCAGGTCACTGGTACCGGCACGAAACCCTTTGAACATGGAAAGAATATTATTGAAGTGTTGCTCTGGCACACCCCACTGGGCAAAAAATTCCGCCATGGCCGTTTTGTTTTTGGCACTGCCACGCCACAAGCGCCGCACCGCATCCAGTTCCGCCGGTGCCATCCACAAGGGTGCACCGGTTTCCTTGCATAACCACTCCGCCATGCCGCTGTGATCCGGGTGAGTATGGGTCAGCATAATCTGCTTGATCCCTTTGCTGCCCAGATCACTGTTGAGAAAATCCTGCCATACCTGCCGGCAATCGTTACCGATATGGCCAGTATCAAAAATCACAAAGCCGTCGCCGTCATCAATCAGATAACTGTTCACATGACCCGGATGAAAAGCCATGGGGTGACTGAGCAAATACAGATTATCCGCAATCGCTACCGGCCTGCCGAGATCGGCATCTTTGGGAAAGGGGTTTAATTCAGAAAAATCGACAGTTGGCAAAATCGGCTCCGGCAAACAGCAATCAACTATTTACCTGTATACCGAAAACAGCAATCCCTGCCAATGACAGAAAAATCCGGTCAACTAAACGTTTTGATCAATAGAAGCCTGATCAATCAGCGCGGGCAACTGTCTGCTGAGGTGTATTTTTTTTGGGTTTTTCTTCCGGGCCAAAATATTTGGAGATGGCCTGAAACCAGGTCAGGTAAGCCATATCCCCCTCAATACTCAGCAAGCCATCTTTAATCGCCATAATAAAAATGGTTTTATCTTCCGGGTGTTCGCCCATTTTTTTAATCAGTTGCATGGCTTCTTTGGGATTATTAAACACAAACGCCATGGTGGGATCAGGATGTACACCAGCGCTTGATGAGGTTGCACCGGCATTAAAGGCATAATAACGCTGCGCCTTGCCATCACGGGTTTTGAATTGCAGCACCACTTTATAATCGCCGATCGCGCGGCGAAAACCGGCGCTCTTTTTTGCCAGAGAATTAATGCGCCATGCCAGCACCCACAGTAAAAATCGAAATAACATGCAGACCTCTGTTAAATCAGCGCACTCGGCTCAAGGCAGGGCGCTCCGGTTAATTTTTTTGATTGCTTGTTTTGTTGTTTGTTTGGATGTTGCAACGTGCTATCGGTATCCCGTGCTCTGAGTATTGCGCTTCACCGCCTGCAAGTATACGATGTATACTTATTTTTTCCAGACCCCACTGGCAAAGATTGCCGGTATTTTTACGGATAACAATGAAAATCAACGGGTTACCCACCGGACTCAGCACAATCACGAGGGACAGCCATGCCGGATTTTAACAACCCCACCATGATCCCCAGCAACGGCATTCAGCTGGCGGTTTATCAGGAACGGCCGGAAGGCGAAGCATTCTCCGTTCCCCTGGTACTGGTACACGGCATGCCGGAACTGGCTTATTCCTGGCGCCATCAGTTCAAGCCTCTGGCGGACGCAGGCTTCCATGTGATTGCACCGGATATTCGCGGTGTGGGCCGCTCCGATTCCCCTCCCGATAAAGAAGATTACACCCTGGAAAAACGCCTTAAGGATCTGACAGGCGTGCTCGACCACCTGGGTTACGACAAGGCCATTTTTGTTGGCCACGATTTTGGTGGCGCCATCATCTGGGGTATGGGCCTGTATCACCCGGACCGCGTTGCCGGACTGGTCTCCATGAATGCACCCTTTCTGGATATGCCGTTAAACCCGGTGGAGCTGTATCAGATTCTCTACGGACCACGAAATTACTTTGCCTATTTTCAGACCCAGGCATGCGAAGACAAATTCAATGAAGATACCGCTCGCACTTTTCGTTTTTACATGCGCAAGGACACCGGCCAGGGTACCAACCTGTCCCGCAGCAAGCGGCATGATCCGGAAAGCATGGGCCACGTTCACTGGATTCACGACGACGAAAGCACCTGGCCCGGCGCTTTAATCGATACGGAAGAAGAGCTGCAGGTGTATGCGGATTCTTACAAACGCCATGGGTTTGGTCCGGCATTAAACTGGTACCGCTGCCTGCCACTGGATTTTGAACACCAGAACAAAACCTTTCCCGATGGCTTGCCGAAAATAAAACAGCCGGTACTGGCGGTGGGTGGCGATCTGGACTTTATTGCTTCCCATGTGTTTTACGACAATCTGGACGAATACTGCGAAGACTGGGAAAAGGTGGTAATTCCCCAGTGCGGCCACTGGGCGCAGCAGGAACAGCCCGAAGCCGTCAACCGCACGCTGATCACCTGGCTGAAAAAACGCTTTCTCCAGCCCGCCTCCCGCAGCGCTGCTTAGAACAAATACGGCTTTGTACCAATACGGCATAACATAGAAACCGGCAGCCATCATGGCAGCCGGTTACCCCTTTTCACTCCGGTTTCATCCGTTTATTTCATACTGAACGGAACTGATTTCCCCCTTGCTTATCAAAACCACAGCGATATCCTTACCGCTGTTCAGAATCCCCCCAGGAGTAGACCCGATGGTGCGCAATACCCTTGCCCTCTTTATGGCATTGACACTGGCATGGACGGCACAGGCCGCACAGGACAAAGCCAGGCCTCCCACTGCCGTCATGGCGCAAACAGTGGTTCTGCAAACAGTAAACGACCGTATCGAGGCGCTGGGCACCCTGAAAGCCAACGAAGCGGTAAAGATTACCGTCAAAGCCTCGGATTTTGTGACCGGTATTTATTTTCAGGACGGGCAGCGGGTAAAACAGGGGGATTTATTGCTGAAACTGGAATCCACCGAAGAGGAAGCCCTGCTGCAGGAGGCCCGCTACACCCAGGAAGAAGCCCGCAGCCAGCTGGAAAGGATTGAAGTGATCGCAAAGCGGGGCGATGCCTCACAGTCACTGCTGGATGAACGGCAGCGGGAATTTAACGTGGCCAAGGCCCGGCTGGCAGCCATTGAATCGCGCCTGGCAGACCGCAAGGTGCTGGCACCTTTTTCCGGGGTGGTGGGATTGCGCAATGTCAGCCCCGGTGCCTACCTATCCCCCGGTGATGAAATTGCCACCCTGATCGACGACAGCACCATGAAGCTGGATTTCGGCATACCGGCTGTTTATCTGGCAGAAATTGAAACCGGTATCAGTATTGAAGCCAGCACCCCCACCTATGACGACCGCCTTTTCAGCGGGCAGATCGCCACCATTAATAATCAGGTGGACCCGGTGTCCCGCTCGGTACAGGTACGCGCCCGGATTCCCAACCCGGATAGCCTGCTCAAACCCGGCATGCTGATGGAGGTGGAACTGCTCACCCGTCAGCGACAGGCCCTGGTGATTCCGGAAGAAGCCATTATTCCGGTCGCCACCAAATCCTTTGTTTATGTGGTGGAACAGGATCAGGGTAAAACCATCGCCAAACGCCAGGAAGTGAAAACCGGCTCCCGCTGGGAAGGCCGCGTGGAAATCAAGTCCGGACTGAACCCGGGACAACAGGTGGTAACGGAAGGCACCAACAAACTGCAACCCAACAGCCCCGTCAAACTGATTGATTCCATTACCCAGACTGATTCAGGTACCCGCTGATGCTGTTGTCTGATGTTTCCATCAAGCGCCCGGTATTTGCATCGGTTATTTCTCTGTTGCTGGTGGCTTTCGGACTGGTGTCCTTTGATCGCCTGCCGTTACGGGAATACCCCCAGATCGATCCACCGGTAGTGAGTATCGACACCAATTATCCGGGGGCAGCCGCCAGTGTGGTGGAAACCCGCATCACCAAAGTGCTGGAAGACCGCATCGCCGGCATTGAAGGCATTCAGTATATTGAATCCGTGAGCAGCGACGGGCGCTCCCGCATCAGTATCGAGTTTGACATTGAGCGGGATATCGATGCGGCCGCCAACGACGTGCGGGACCGGGTGTCCGGCGCCAGCGACAACCTGCCGGAAGAAGCCGAGCCACCGGAAGTGCAGAAAGCCACCGGCGACGACGACGTGATCATGTGGCTGAACCTGGTGGGCGAAGGCATGTCCATGGCGGACCTGACTGACTATGCCGAACGTTATCTGAAAGACCGGTTTTCCGTACTGGATGGCGTGGCCCGGATTCGCATTGGCGGCAGTCAGCGCTATGCCATGCGCATCTGGCTGGACCGAAACCTGATGGCCGCCCGGGGCCTGACCGCCAACGATGTAGAATCTGCCTTGCGTTCCGAAAACGTGGAACTGCCCGCCGGCGCCATTGAAAGCCAGACCCGCCAGTTTACCGTGCGGATACAACGGGCGTTCCGTACCGCCGGGGATTTTGCCAATCTGGTGATTGCCCGGGGCGAGAACGACTATCTGGTAAGACTGGGTGATATCGCCCGGGTGGAACGCAGCACCGAAGAGGAACGCAACCTGTTCCGCGGTAACGGCATTCCCCAGGTGGGTATCGGCATCATCAAACAATCCACGGCCAACACCATTGAAGTAACCCGCCTGGCAAAAAAAGAACGGGATCGAGTTAACGCCACGTTGCCAGCCCATATGAGCCTGGAACAGAGTTACGATTCCGCCATTTTTGTGGAAGACGCCATCGAACAGGTGTACCTGACCCTGGCGATTGCCATCAGCCTGGTGGTGTTAATGATCTACCTGTTTCTGGGCAGTGCCCGGGCCATGATAGTGCCTGCCGTCACCGTTCCCATATCCATTATTGCCACCGCAACTGCCCTGCTGATTCTGGGGTTTTCCGTCAACCTGCTCACCCTGTTGGCACTGGTGCTGGCCATTGGCCTGGTGGTGGACGATGCCATCGTGGTGCTGGAAAACATCGTGCGCCGCATGCAGGAATACAAGGAACCACCCTTATTGGCTGCCTACCGTGGCGCCAAGCAGGTGGGCTTTGCCGTGATTGCCACCACCCTGGTACTGGTGGCCGTGTTTGTGCCCATTGCGTTTCTGGAAGGGGATCTGGGCCGGTTGTTTTCGGAATTCGCCCTTACCATGACCGCCGCTGTGTGCTTTTCATCGTTGATTGCACTCACGCTGTCCCCCATGCTGGCGTCGAAACTGCTGAAGCATAACGACGAGCACGGCCCCATGGTAAAAGCCGTGGATGGCAGCCTGAACTGGGTAAGATCCGGCTACGCCAAAGCCATTGATGTGTGCCTGAAATACCCGCTGCTGGTAATTGCCATGTTCCTGGCATTGCTCACGGCCACCTATTTTATGTTTGAAAAAATTCCCTCCGAGTACGCCCCCAAGGAAGACCGCGGCGCGTTCTTTCTGATTGTGAATGGCCCGGAAGGCGCCACCTTCGAGTATATGAAAAAATACATGGATGAAATCGAAGAGCGCATGATGCCCTACGTGGAAGACGAAGAAATTCTGCGCCTGCTGGTAAGAGCCCCCCTGGGTTTTGGCAACGTCGAAAACTTTAACCGCGGCATTATCATCGTACTGCTGAACACCTGGGATAAACGCCGCAACGCCTTTACCATAATGGATGAAGTACGCGGCAAATTAAGCGACCTGCCCGGCGTGCGCGCCTTCCCCATTATGCGCCAGGGCTTTGGTGGTCATGTGCAAAAGCCGGTGCAGTTTGTGCTGGGTGGCGGCACCTACGAGCAGCTGGCCCAGTGGCGCGATATTCTGATGGAAAAAATTGAAGAGGATAATCCCGGACTGGTGGGCATTGACTGGGATTACAAGGAAACCCAGCCGCAACTGCAGGTTAATATTGATTACAACCGGGCCGCCGACCTGGGGGTATCCATCAGCAGCATTGGCCGCACGCTGGAAACCATGCTGGGCTCCCGCCGGGTCACCACCTACATCGAGGAAGGTGAAGAATACGATGTCATTCTGGAAGGTATCCGCGACACCCAACGCACCCCCACCAGCCTGAAAAACATCTATGTACGCTCCGACAAACTGGACCAGCTGATTCCATTGGCCAATCTGGTAACACTGGAAGAAGTCGCCGATTCCAACGCCCTGAACCGCTACAACCGGGTGCGGGCACTCACCATGGAAGCCAACCTGGAAAATAACCTTTCCCTGGGGGATGCCCTGGCCTATCTGGAAAACCAGGTGCGCACCCACCTGCCCCCCGATGTGAATATCGATTACAAGGGCCAGTCCCGGGACTACCAAGACTCCGGCAAGAGTGTGCTCTTTATTTTTCTGCTGGGTATTCTGGTGACCTTCCTGGTGCTGGCCGCCCAGTTCGAAAGCTACGTGCATCCTTTTGTAATCATGCTCACCGTGCCACTGGCCATGGCAGGCGGACTGGCCGGGCTGTACCTGACCGGCGGCACCCTGAATATCTACTCCCAGATCGGGCTGATCATGCTGGTGGGCCTGGCCTCCAAGAACGGGATTCTGATCGTGGAGTTTGCCAATCAACTGCGGGATCAGGGCACCCATTTCAAGGAAGCCATTCTGGAAGCCACCCAGGTACGCTTCCGCCCTATTGTCATCACAGGTATCACCACTGCCGCGGGCTCCATCCCGCTGATTCTGTCCACCGGCGCCGGGGCGGAAACCCGCATGGTGATTGGTATTGTGGTGCTCACGGGCACCATTGCCGCCACGGTGTTTACACTCTTTGTTGTTCCGGTGGCCTATGAGCTGTTTGCCCGCCGTACCGGATCCCCCGGTGATGTGGCCCGTAACCTGGATACATTAGACAAAAGCCACCCGGACAGACAAACCGGCCAGAGCAGCTAAACTGAACAGATATCTGAATAACCGGGCAGGCAACCGTCTGCCCCTATCCGGTAACATCTGTCAGGCATGAACACGACTCCTCATATCAATATCAACGAAATGGACATCCAGTGGGATGTGGACAAGGGCACCTTTACCTTCTTTGGTATTCCCTCGGCCATGTTCTGGATCAACCCCTCTCTGATGACCATGCTCAGGCCCCTGGCTGAAGAAGTGGGCTACGACCTGTTCCGGCTACAAGTAGCCGCGTCCGCCAGTCTGGGCACGGAGGAAGACTACCACAACATGGTGACCGTGCTGGGCAGTACCTTTGAAGAGGGTTTTCTCAAATGGGGAGCGGCTGTTTCCAGTGCCGGCTGGGGCCGTTTTGAATTGATCGATTTCAGTGCAGAACGCAAACGGGCCCGGGTAAGAATCCAAAACACCTGGGAACTGATCATGCAGCAGGACCTGGACGAACGCTGGGGCTGCCCCTTTATTCAGGGCAAGATTATTGGCATTTTTACCCATGCGTTGGGGGTTACCTGCTGGGCCGACGAGGTGGCCTGCAGCTATGATCCGGCTAACTGCTTTGTGGAATTCGACATCTACGAATGCACCACCACCATATCGGAAGAAATCGAACGTACCCGGGCCCAACGCCGGGAAGAAAAAGAACGCCTGCTGGAAGAAGAAATACAGCGCAAAACCCTGGAACTTGACGAAGCCAGAATCAAGGCCGAATCCGGCAACTATGCCAAATCGAAATTCCTTGGCTCCATGAGCCACGAGCTGCGCACGCCACTCAACGCCGTGATCGGTTTTGCCGATCTTCTGCTGCGGAACCAAAGCCAGCCCCTGCCAGACGAACAGCAGTCCATGGTGCAGCACATTCTGGATGCCGGGAACAATATGCTGTCGCTGATAAATCAGGTATTGCGGTTTTCTGAAGTCAATATCACTAACAAGCCGGTTACCCAGCAGGAATTCCCGCTGGGGCCAGTAGTGGATGAAGTGATTGAACTGAACAGCATTGCAGCCGACCGCCGTTCCATTGTGATAGAGAACCGGCTGCAGGGCCATGCTGATGCGGACATTGTCGGCGACTCCGCCTACCTGAAAGAAATCCTGCTGGTGATTGTGTCCAACGCTGTTCGCTATATCGATGTGTCCGGACAGATTGTGATAACAGCGGAACCCCGGGATTCAATGCTGCGGCTCTCCGTAGCAGATGATGGCCCCGGTATCGATACAGCAAAAGTCGCCGGGTTATTCGAACCTTTTGAACGCCTGGATCAGCACACCGGCACCATATCCGGCGCCGGTGTCGGCCTGCCCATTGCCAATATGTTGGCCAGGGTGGTTGGAGCCAGTATCGGCTACCGGCACAACCAGCCCAGAGGCGCTGTTTTCTGGGTGGACTTACCCCTCCGGCCAGAATGATTTGGCAATCAGCATGACGCCGGTAACCGCCAGCAACACCCGGCAACAACGCACAAACAATGCATCGCTCAATCGCCCCTGCAGCCAGTGCCCCATACCGACGCCCAGATAAGCCACCGGAATCAGGATAACCATGGCCGCCCAGGGCAACCCTTGCCAGCTGCCAATCAGGGTATAGGGAATCAGCTTGATCAGATTCATCACGCCGAAAAACACGGCCGCCGTTGCCAGCCATACCCCTTTGGGTAGCTGCAGGCCCAGCAAGAAAATATTCAGCGGCGGACCGCCGGCATGGATCAGCGTACTGGTAAGGCCGGACAGGGTTCCCCACAACCAGCCGGAACCGCGAAACTGGCTCAATCGTGGTGCCAGTTGCTGCCAGCCGGCAAACAGCAGGCTGACAATGCCCAGTAACAACAAAAGCCAGAAATCCGCTAATGCGCCCAGCAGAAATCCGCCAATCCCGATTCCCAGCACTGCCGCCGGCAACAACGCCCTTAGCCAGCGTCGTTCAATATGACGGCGATAAAGATAAATAGTGCGTACATCCATCAGCAACAGCAAAGGCAATACCAGCGCCACTGCCTGTGACACCGGCAGCACCAACGCCAGAAAAGGTACGGCCACCACCCCGGCACCACCGGCAAAACCGGACTTGGATATACCCGTCAGCAGAATGCCGGACACGGCCAGCATCCAGAAAAGCGCTGAGTCCGGCATGGTTACATCAATCACTGCTGCGGCTCCTTCAGGGATAAACTCTGTCGCCCACTCTAAGCCAATTCAAGCCGGATAAAAACCGGATAAATTCGCCTGAACTGTTCGACAACACCGAATCGTCAAACCACAGACAAGCCGATAAACGGGTGCAGATTGCCGGCAGCTTCACTATGCTGGGTGATACCAACGCCATTGCACAGGGAGAATGTTATGAGTGAAACAAACCTTTTCGCCCAGCGGGACCCGGCTCCCGGTGTGTCCGAAACCCTTTACCAGCGCTGGTCGCCCCGGGCCTTTGCGGACCATGAGATCAGCGACGCACAAATGACCCGCCTGATGGACGCTGCCCGCTGGGCTCCATCCTGCTTTAACGAGCAACCCTGGCATTTCTACACCTCTAACAAGAAGACTTTTCAGGACTTTCTGGCCCTGCTGGTAGATGCCAATCAGGCCTGGGCCAAAAACGCCAGCGTGCTGGGGTTTCTGGTGGGGCAAAAGCACTTTACCCGCAACGGTAAACCCAACGATTCCTATGAGCTGGACTGTGGTTCAGCCTGGATGTCCATGACAATCCAGGCCCGCCTGGATGGCCTGTACACCCATGGCATGGCCGGTATCAAAAAAGACGAAGTGGCCCGCTACTTTAACCTGGATACCGACAAGCAAACCGTACTGATGGGCTTTGCCATTGGCAAAATCGGCGACAAAAACCAGCTGGATAAGACAATGCAGGACAAGGAGCAGCCCTCGCCCCGCAAGCCTCTGTCGGACATCTGGACTCCCTGAGCCTGCTGCTCAAAACCCGTTATGGCTGAAAACAGTGTTTTAACCGCCCGTTTTCTGCGCTAGAATCGCAAAAACAGACCACTTGGACGGTGGCCTGACAAGTCAACGGGTATCACTATGAATTCGAATAAGAAAAACTGGAAAACCCGCGTTGAGGCGGGTTTCGCCAACCTGGGCGTTGCCATGGGCACCCATCCCTGGCGCTGGCTGATCGGCTGTGTGCTGGTGATCGGGCTGATGGCCTCGCAACTGCCCAATATCCGCCAGGACACCAGCATCGAAGGCTTTCTTGAAAAAGGCGCTATCGAGCTGCAGCAATATGATCACTTCAAGGATGTTTTCGGGCGCGACGAGGTGTTTATCGTCAGCGTGGAAGTGGATGAGATTTTTACCCAGGAGTTTGCCGATAAATTCCGGGCCCTTCACCAGGACATTGAAGACGAAGTGCCCTACGTCAAAACCGTGGATTCCCTGATCAACGCCCGTTACACCTACGGCGCCGACGACACCCTTTATATCGAAGAGCTGCTCCCGATTACTCTGCCCACCGATCCGGAAGAACTGAAAAAACTCAAGGACTACACCTTCGACAACCCCAATTACGTTGATTTTCTGATATCCAGAGACCGTCACCTGCTGGCCATTGCGGTGCGCCTGGAAGCCTATCGTTATGTGACAGACGAGAACGGCGAAGTCCATGCGAAATACATGGAAGACGAGCATATGCAGGCGTCGCTGAAAAAGCTCTATGAAATCGCCGAACGCCACGAAGGGGTGGTATCCAATGATATTCGCCTGGCGGGCTCCATGCCCATATCACTCATGCTGGGCAAAATCATGGAGCGGGATTTTACGGTATTTACCGGCCTGGCAAACCTGCTGATCGGCATTATTCTGTTTATGATTTTCCGCCGCGCCTCCGGGGTGTTTATGCCCATTATGGTGATGGCATTGGGCGTAACGGTCACCATGAGCCTGATGGCCATTGGCGATACCCCCATGCAGGTGAGCACCTCAATATTGCCGTCATTTTTACTCGCGGTGTGCGTGGGTGACAGCATTCACCTGCTCACTATTTTTTATCGGAACTATGATGAGGGGCAGGAAAAAATTCACGCCCTGGCCAACGCCATGGAACACACTGGCCTGGCGATTTTCTTTACCAGTATTACCACCGCTGCCGGGCTGGCGTCGTTTTCCACGTCAGAAATTACGGCGGTTTCTGCCCTGGGTATCTACGGTGCCCTGGGTTCTGTTGTGGCCTTTTTGCTGACCATTTTTATTCTGCCCTGCCTGATTGCCCTGCTGCCCATTAAGCGTCGTACGGTTATTGTTCAGGAAGGCAAAGGGCTGCAGCGAGTGCTTCAGTGGTGCGCCGGGTTTTCAACCCGCTACCCGAAAGCCATTGTCGGCGTGGGGGCCATACTTTTTATCGGCAGCGGTGTCATTGCCAGCCAGTCGGAATTCAGCCACCACCCGCTTACCTGGATGCCGGACGATTCCCCTGCCCTGCAGGCCGTTAAAAAACAGGAAGAGCGCATGGGTTCCAGCCTGGCCATTGAAGTCATGTTCGATACCGGCGAAGAACGGGGCATCAATAACCCGGCCTTTATGCGTGCACTGGATGAGCTGCAACAGGAAATAGAAACCTGGCAAACCGACAACTACCGTGTGGTAAAAACCCTGTCTGTTGCCAATATCGTCAAGGAATCCAACCGGGCTCTGCATGATAACCAGCAACAACATTTTTCCATTCCCGACGATCCGGCACTGATCAGCCAGGAACTGTTTCTGGTGGAACTGGATGAGCCCGATGACCTGTACAACGTGATTGACCGCCGCTACCAGGTAGCGCGCCTGACGGTAATGATTCCCTGGATTGATGCCATCTACGCCAAGGAACTGCTGGATCGCTTCCGCCCCTATGTACAGGAAAAACTGGGGCCCCATACACAGGACATTACCATTACCGGCGTTACCCCCGTACTGGGAGCCACCTTTGCCAAGATGCTCTATTCCACTGCGGAAAGTTATGGCTTTGCTGCCATTGCCATCACGCTGATGATGATCATGCTGATCGGTAACCTGAAGCTGGGTTTGCTGAGCATGATTCCCTCCCTGCTGCCCATTATGATTGTGCTGTCCATTATTCACCTGACCGGTGTCCCCCTGGACATGCTCACCATGCTGATCGGCTCCATTGCCATCGGCCTGACGGTGGATGACAACGTGCACTTTATGCATGGCTTTCGCCGCATCTATACCAAAACCGGCGACCCGGCCTATGCCATTGAAAAAACCTTGCTGTCCACCGGGCGGGCCATGCTGATTACGTCTGTGGTGCTGAGTATCGGTTTCTTTATTTACACCCAGTCGGAAATGAAGAACATGGTCAGCTTCGGATTAATGACCGCCTTCTGCATTATCCTCGCATTGCTGGCCACTTTCCTGCTGGCACCGGCCTTGATGATGCTGGCGAATAAAACCTGGCACCATCAGCCGGATGCTCCCAAAGCCAATGCAACCAACAAGTCACAGGAGCCATCCGGAAAAAAGCAGAAAAGCATTAGCCAATCCCCGGATTCGGAACAGGCCACCGAGGTGGAGCACCCCACCGGTTCAGCGGTTAGCTGAGCCAGTGGTTAAGATGTTTTTCAATGGTTTTGATATCCACCGGTTTTTTAATAAAGTCGTTCATACCCACCGCCATACAGCGTTTGCGGTCTTCCGCTGACGCATTGGCGGTAACCGCCAGAATCGGTGTGTTTTTATAGGTATCCAGCGCCCGCAGCTGGCGGGTGGAATCAAAACCGTCCATGACCGGCATCTGCAAATCCATCAGCACCGCTGCCACCGGATGTTGCCGGGCCACGTCGATGGCCTCCAGGCCGTTATTGGCAGTCACCACTGTGTAGTTCAGTTTTTTAAGAATGCCTTTCAGCAACATCTGATTTACCACGTTATCTTCCACCACCAGTATTTCCCGCGTGGCGTCGATTTCATTGTGATGGCGATGCTGCTTGCCCTCTTCGGCCGGTTGTGAGGCATCAATATCCAGTTCAATCACAATATCAAAATGGGTTCCTTCCCCTTCCCGGGACGACACTTTGATTTCGCCATTGAACAAAGCCGCCAGATGCTTGCACAGAGCCAGCCCGATACCCAGGCCACCAAACTGGCGATCGTAACTGGCGTCCGTCTGATAGAAATAATCAAAAATCTGCTGTTGTTTCTGCTCCGGAATACCGATGCCCGTATCCCAGATGGTAATGTGAAAATCGGATTTCTTCGGGTCCGTACTGCATTCCGCCAGGCTGAAGCGAATGCCGATTTCGCCTTTTTCAGTAAACTTGATGGCGTTATCCAGCATTAACGACAGAATCTGGTTCAACCGGCTCTGATCCCCCACCACCCGGGTGGGGACGCTGTCATCCACTTCGCAGATATAGCGCAGGCCTTTATGCTCAGCCAGGCGTTCGAAGGTCAGGCTCAGGGTGTTAATGTTGTTCCGCAGGTTAAACGGCTGGTTCACCAGTTGCAGGGTGCCGGATTGCAGTTCACTGTAACCCAACAACTGCTCGATCATGATCACCATATTGGCGGCACAGCCGGTGGCCGTATCCACGTAGTCCGCTTTTTTGTTTTCGTCTTTGGTTTGTTGCAACAGATCCAGGCTGCCGATAATACCGTTCATGGGGGTACGCAGTTCATGGCTTAAAGTGGCCAGGAACTGATCCTTGGTTTTATTGGCATGTTCCAGGTGCTCGTTCACCAGGCGCAGACTGCGTTGCGCTTCCATCTGGGCCCGGTTTTTTTCCTGACGCAGCAGGTTAATCCTGTCGGCCAGAGCAAATGACAGAAAGATGGAAAACAGACAGGCACCAAGAATGGACAGGGAGTTGGTAAAGGCATTGGAAGGCACCAGCCCCACAGCGGAAAGCACTTCACCTACAGCACCGACGATAATGGTAAAGGCCGCCAGCAGAAAAAACCGTGCGCTGCGATTGCCCAGCAACAGGTTGCGAACACCGATCACCAGAAAGGCCACAAAGGTAAACAAAGTGAGCGCCATGGCAGGCTGAATAACCAGTGAATAATTACCCGCAACGAGACTCCATACCACCAGGCAGAAAGAGGCCACAGAGATGGCATTTAACAGCTGATGAAGCAGCGGCGTATAATCCCGGGTCTGTAAAAAGTTTCGCGTAAACAAAGCACCCCACAAAGACGTGCCGGCAATGCCCATGGCCAGTGTCTGGTTGGCCCACCAGGGAGACTCCGGCCAGATATACTGCAACCCCAGGCCATTCAGATTGCCATGAAACAGCATGTAAAAAACAATAAACAGAACATAGTAAAGGTAGGTGGCTTCCCGCATGGAAAGAAACAGAAACAGGTTATACAGCAGCATGGCCAGCATGATGCCGATAAAGGTACCGTAGAAGGTTTTTTTAAGATCCACATGATGAATAAAATCATCGTAGGCATAGATATCCACGGGGATTCTCAGAGAGCCCTGGCTTTCGATACGAAAATAAAAGTGTTTGTGCTCGCCGCGGTTAATGGGCAGCATAAAAGCATAGGTATTGGTTTCGATTTCACGAGAGGAAAAGACTGACTGATCGCCGGTGGCTTTTTCCACCAGTTTGCCGCTGCTGTCGCGGTAATAAAAACGCACATCATCCAGCGGGGGGTAATCAATATCCAGTATCCAATCCGCTTCGTCAGTGCGTATCTGTTTCGCATCGACTATCAGCTTCAGCCAGATGGCGTCATGGCTGTAACCCAGGCTCAGGGTGCTTTGTTCACTGGGCGTAAAGTGGTCGTCCGGCAGGGCCACAATGTCTTCTATGGTGATTTCGCCCTCGCTGTCCCGCAGATACTGCAAATAGGGCCCCGCCCGGTATTCCTTCTGATCGGGGGACAAAACCAGCATATTTTCTGCAGCATGCAGCCCCGGTACCGTACACAGGCCCAGTACTATGCCAAAAAGGAACCCCGGCCACCCCAGATGCCTGGAATGCCGTAAGAGAAAGCACAGCGAATACATAGACTTAGCGATCAGACCCTCACCGACCGGCAAACTCCACACAATGATTGTCATTCAAGGGCACTGTCACAGGTACCCTTATTAACTATGGATGTTTTCCCGGATAAGTCCAATCAAGGTGGGGGCGTGAGCCGGAAAGCGATTAATCCCGGGTCATCAGACGTGTGACATATTCCCGGACCTCTTCCCGGCCCTGTTCATAAGTAACCCGGGGTTCATAAGCCAGCAGGGAGCGGGCCTTGCCGACGGGAATCAGGGTTTCAGCGGATACCAGATTCAGCGCTTCACGGGTTATGGGCGGGCGCCCTTTCATCTTTAAAACAGACCAGGCTCTTTCCAGTAATCCGGCGGCGGGTTTTACCAGGCCCAGGGGTAACGAACCCGGTGCCGGCAGCTTCAGGGCAGCAGCAATATCTGAAAAGTACTGTTTCCAGGTGGTGTTGTTATCATCCGCGCCATTAAAGGCGCTACCCAGGGCTTCATCCCGTGTGGCACACAGCAATAACAACTGCACCACATTATCCACATGCACCAGAGCGGCATTGAAATCGCCCCCATCTACCAGTACCGGCATACGGGTTCTTATGGCATCCACCACATCATGTACCCAGGGGCGCGATCCGGCACCGTAGACATTGGCGGGCCTGACCACCACCAACTGCATGCCCTGGCGCCGCTGATATTTCCAGGCCATTTTTTCCTGGGCCTGTTTGCAGATACTGTAGGGGCCCAGGGGCCGCCCCCAGGGAACGTCTTCATGGCGCGAACCACTGGCAAGTGCATCCCCGTAAACCACTATGGATGACGACAGCACCACCCGGGCGTTCTGCTTTATCGCTTCCTCAAACAAGTAGCGGCTGCCATCCAGCGTCACCCGCTGGTGATGGGACAGAGGAATCCAGTCACCCACCATGGCCGCCAGATGTATCACGGTTGCCACACCGGCCATGGCCCGTTCCACATCAGGCTGGTAACTGATATCACCGGGCACATAGCGCACCTTGCCCTGCCAGTGCGATGGCAACTGCAGACCGGGCATATCAAAGGCACGAATATCTTTCACGCCAAGGGCCAGCAGTTGTTCCACGGTTCGCCGGCCGATAAAGCCCAGCGCCCCGGTTACCAGTACCGGTGCCTTGGGTTTATTGGCAGCCATCAACCGCGGAGTTTTACGTTATCGTAAACGCCGGTAACGTCTTCAAACTTGAGGATCAGACAATGAACAGAGTTGGTATAAGTGTCGTGCAGGTGATACTTGAAGCGTTTCTGGGGTTCGCCTTTCAGGAAGTTTTCATAATCCTTGCTCAACTCCCGTACATCGCTGGATGAATCCTTGCTCCAGGTGGCATGATAAGGCCCCAGTATGGCGCCCCCCTGCAGGCAAATAGTCACTTCATGATTGGTTAACGCATTCTCGGGTATTTGCATGGGCTGATCTCCTCAGAAAAATTTGAAACGTAATGCATCTTCAATATCATCGCCGGCAAAGGGTTTCAATGGTTTGAGTAAATAGTCTGACAGTTTTTGCGCCAGTGCGCGATTACTGTGCTGCTCTGCGGCCAGCGCCTTGCCACTTTCGCGAATGGAATTTAACTCTTCAGGATGGCGTTTGAGAAAATTCAGTTTTGCCTGGGCGGATTTGGCATCGCGATACAACATGACATTCACCATATCTTCAAACCCATTGGCGGCGTTTTCCTCCGGGCCACGATCCCAGGTCATTAACGCAGCGCCACAGGCCATGGCCTGAAAATTCAGCGCACGGTAACCGGCGCAGTCCTGATCGCTGCAGATGGCGATGCTCATTTTATTCAGCTGCTCCGCCAGTTCCTTTCCGGCGGACACATCATAAATCTGCAGTTTGTTCCGGGTTTTAATATCAAACAGGAGCCCGCGGCGTGCCTTGCTGTCGGGGTCTTCCAGATCGGCCACAATAGCCGCATGCAGGGATCGCTCATCGCCTTTGTCTTTGAACCAGAGCCCGTTAAATCCGATGGGCACCACGCCATGATCAATATTGCGCTTGCTGAGCATGCCGGCACCTGAACCCGCCGGCACCAACACTCGGCACCAGGGCATCTGATCCATCAGCTTGAAGAATTTTTCTGCCTCGGCGGAGCCTGCTTGTGCCGCACCGGGAAGGTCCGGCTGCATCAGCAGCAAATGGGGAATACAACGGAGATAGGCGGCTTGTTTCAGCAGAAGGGGCAAGGGCAGCTGTACCACCACCCTGTCACAGGATTTCAGTTCCGGACCACCCACGGTTTTGGCAATATGCTTTGCCTGTTTGGGTGTCAGCCAGACACTGGTCAATTCGAATAACTGGGCCAGACGCTCCGTCAGCCCATAGCAAGCCTCTTTGTTTGATTCCAGTGTCAGCCACAGAACCTTCATGGCACCCCCCAATACTGTCCACCCTATTAGAATAGCCAGCCCGGGTTAAGGTGCCAGTTTATGGCCTAAAAATCAGGCGACTTTGGAGTCTGAATCCTTATCTTCAAACAAAGGTTTGGACAGGCGGGCCCAGTCAATGTCGGCATCGCTGTCCAGGTCTTCATAATTCAGCAGCCCCAGGGAATCAAACTGGGGCCGTACCGAATCTGTCAGCAAGCCAATCCGTTTCAGGTTGGGCATAATCCGGCTGAACAGGATATTGCGAAAATCCCCCAGTACGGAGCTTTCCAGCACCCGCTTGCGGGCGTCTTCCGGATCCCAGCCGAACTCGATAAAGACATCATCGCTCACCAGGCGATCCCGCATCACAACACAGGCTTCGTAGGCAAACTGGCCCCGTTCTTCCCGTTCCTTATCCGTCAGGCCTTTACAGAATTCCTCCAGATAATTCACGCCAAAAGTCACGTGGCGGGCCTCATCACGAATCACCAGACGCAGTAATTCATTCAATACAGGAATGCGGGTGGCTGCCCGATTGGACTTGAACGCCGCCAGTGCCAGGCCTTCCAGAATGATCTGCATACCGATAAATTTCAGATCCCAGCGGGGGTCAGTCAGAATCTTGTCCAGCAGGGCTTTCAGATTCGGATGCACCGGGTACATAAAGCCGATTTCTTTTTGAATAAAGGTGTTAAACACCTCTACATGACGGGCCTCATCAAAACTCTGGGAAGCAGCGTACAACTTGGCATCATAGGTGGGCGCACAGCTCACCAGCTGCGATGCCACCAGTAATGCGCCTTGTTCGCCATGCAGAAACTGGCTCAGGTTGCTGGCCAGTTGATGCCAGTCAAACCGGATTTTATCTTCCTCGGTCAGCGCCTCGTAAGGCCCATAGCCGCGGAAAAGATTAAAGTTCTGGTCCGAGCAGTATTCGCTGCGGGGAATGGTGTCGTTCCAGTCCAGATCCATTTCCGCGTCCCAGTTCAGCTCCTTGCCCAGCTGGTAAAGTTTGCGGATACGGCCATCGCAACTCTGGTAATCCCAGTTATAGGCGCCGGTCAAAGGCGTGTTGAAAATCTCCCGTACGTGCTCCACATGTTCCGGCGTCATACGGGACGCCAGATCATCGGAATCCGGGAAGTAGCGAATCTCTCTGGGTGGCTCGGTAACCGTTTTCATTGGCATAAGGTAATCCTCTAAAACCCTCTGTAATCCTCTGCTCTGGCACGGATCTGTGTTTTTTAGTGCGGAATTAACTATAATCCAGAGGGTAAAGCCATGCATAATAAAAACATTTATGAATTTCAGGCACAAATAATCCATATGAGCCATCCTAACCCACTTCAGATCTATGTTGCCGCGGTGGAAGCGAAAAACTTTTCGCAAGTGGCCCAGCAAATGGGGCTGACACCATCCGCCGTTTCCAAACAAATCAGCCAGCTGGAATCCCGGCTCGGGGTACGCTTGCTGAACCGCTCCACCCGCTCCATCAGCCCCACGGAAGCCGGCGCACTCTATTACGAACGCTGCAAACGCCTGCTGGAGGAATTGCAGGAAACCGAGCAGATGATCAAGGATCTGGATCAGTCACCCCGGGGGGTGTTGCGTATTTGGGTGCCGTCCATTTTCGGCCGCTCCATGCTGGCCCGGGTGGTGGATGATTTCTGCAGGGCTTATCCCAATATTCAGGTGGATCTGCTGGTGAGCGATGCACCCATGGATCTGGTGGGCGCCGGCTATGATGTAGGGATTCATTTGGGGGATCTGCCGGATTCCCGCCTGGTGGCCAAAACCATGGGGCCCTTTAATTTAGTGCTCTGTGCTACCCCGCAGTACCTGGCAGAGCAGGATATGCCGGAATCCCTGGAGGATCTGGCCCACCATGAACTGATCATTGTGACCGGGAACGAATTTGCCGACCTGCGTAAAGTGAAAAACCTGGCCCAGGCAGCCCGGTTGCTGGAGCGACCGTTGCGCTTTTCCACCAATGATCTGGACCTGGCCTATCACGCTACGTTAACGGGAGTCGGCATTGCCGCCCTGCCCTTTTACCTGATTCAGCGTCATCTGGAATCCGGGCGGCTGATTCACGTGTTACCGGAGTTTGAAACACCCAGCCAGAACGTGCACATTATTTACAACAAGCCCCGTTACCTTTCGCAAAAAACCCGCGAGTTTATTCAGTTTATTACCCAGTATTTTGTCGAGCGGGAAGCAGAACTACGGGCCCGTATCGCCCTGTACCTGGCAAACCAAACTAGGATAGATCACCACTAATAACTCAAGCCTTCAAACGCGCTGCCGATGGTAAAGATGAATCAACCTCAATACCTCAACCTCATCCTGTCATCGGCTTAACCGCTAGTGGCAAACGGATGCGCTGTAAAAACGGAGCGCGTCATGAAAATAGTGTCCTCATCCATTCAATTTAAAACTGAATACCGGCAACGCACATCCGAAGAAAAGCAAAGTGGACTGAGTTTTTCGCGGCAAACATCCGGCGCACCGGGTGACAGTCGCTTTACTGCCACCAGCGAGCGCCTGCAGGCAGAGCAACGGGCCAGGCTCAGCAGTTCCCAGACGCGTAACACCTATAGCGCCTCGCAAATACGCAAGGAAGGCGATAAAGCCGTTCAGCAGTTTTCCAACCAGAAACTGGTGAGCTCCATGCTGGAACGTTTTTATTCCCATTCCGTACGGATAAACCATCAACAAATCAGCGCCACCGACCGACTGTCATCTGCCGATCGTCAGGCCGTTTCCGGCAACAGCCGCACAGAACTGGCCATTGGCAGCTATTACGAATTATCCCGCCAGCAGGAGCTATCTTTTGTGGCGGAAGGCGAAATCAAAACCGCCGATGGCCGTATCATTAATTTTCACTTTTATGCCACTGCGGAACACGACTTTCGTTATCAGGAAGCGTCCGGTTCCTATGCCGAAAAAGTGGTACGGCGAACGGATCCACTGGTGATTCATCTGGAGGGAGATTTTAATCACCTGAGTTCTTCCGCATTCCAGTTTGATCTGAATAATGACGGTGAAAAGGAATCCATTTCCTTTGCCGGTGCCGGCAGCGGTTTTCTGGCGCTGGACAAAAACAACGACGGCGTGATCAACAACGGTTCGGAATTATTCGGCACCCGTACCGGCAATGGTTTTGAAGAACTGGGCGCCTACGATGAAGACGGTAACGGTTTTATTGATGCCGGCGACAGTGCCTACGAACAGTTAAAAGTCTGGACCAAAGACACGGACGGCAATGATGTGCTCACCAGCCTGCAGGATGCCGGCGTTGCCGCCATCAGTACGCAAAGTGGCTACACTCCCTTTTCGGTCACCGATCATTACAACAATGAATACGGCAAGGTACAAAGCAGCGGCATTTTTGTGCGCGAATCCGGTGAAGTGGGCTCAGTGCAGCAGATTGATCTGACCGCCCGGGACACATCCACAGAAGATGATCTGGCAAGAAAGTTTGATCGCGGCGAGCAGGTTGCCGTCCTGGAAAGGGAAACGGAAGCACGCAACCGCGAGCGCCCTGACGAACCGCCCTCCCTGCGGGAGGCTCTGAAACGGCTGGAACAGGAAACCCAGTCCATGCTGGAGCGCCAGGACGAACTGGCCAAAATGAATGATGAAGACGGCCCCAAGAGCTTTCTGGCACAACTGGTAGAGAAGCTGGAGGAAGTACGACAGGAACAGGCCGCCCGCCGCAAGGAAGAGAAAGCCGAGAAGGAGCAGCAGGGCCAGCCCTCCTGACAGATTCATGGCTTCAGGCCCGGCCTACACTGGACCTCTACAAATTACATAATATTACCCGCCCGCTGTGGATGGCGCGGGCGGGATTCACTATCATAGCGGAACATCAGTCATCCGCTCTTGTCCTACAGAGCTTAGAAAGGGATTTTTCAGGGTTTTCCATGGTTTCCAGAATCACTCAATTATTCATCGGCGCGCTTGCTGGCGTGATGTTTTGCGTTACTGCTTATGCCTCGCAGGTTCAGTATCCCAGAATCATTGGCGGATCTGAGCTGGATACTGTTTATCCGTGGATGGTCTCACTTCAGTCAAGAAACAACACAGGCAACTACGAGCACTTTTGTGGTGGCACTCTGATTGATCCCTATTGGGTACTGACAGCCGGCCATTGTGTGGAAGGCACCGAACCATCTGATCTACGCCTGATGATTGGCGATCTCGATCTGGACGAAACAAGCGTTGAGGCCACCACAGAGATCCGGTCAGTGCAACGCATTGTTATCAATGAGGGCTATAGAGATGAGTTTGGCGTGGATAATGACATCGCATTATTACGCCTGGCATCTCCCTCAGGAAACGATATAGCCCCCCTTATCTCCACTGCTGAAATGAGTAGCATCTCCGCTGCTACCAATGGTCTGGTAATGGGTTGGGGACGAACGCGCTCCGCTGTTCGCTCTGATAACTTAAAACAGGTTAGCCTGCGCATTCGTACCGAAGCAGAATGCAGAGATGCCATCCCGAATGTTTATGATAACGGTTTGCTTTGTGCCGGCGGAGTGCAGAACGAAGATTCCTGCAATGGTGACAGTGGCGGCCCACTGATGATTGAAGTTGGCGGTACGCTAAAGCATGCAGGTATTGTCAGCTTTGGTTACGCAGAAGCCTGTGCTACTGCAGGAGCTTATGGTGTATATACCCGTGTTGCGACTTACCTTGAGTGGATCGAAAGCAAACTCGATCGTGTTGCTCTGACGACCTTGCCCGACTTTGGATACACCATTCCTTATATCACCCAGTCCAGCACGCTGGAATTCGTCAATTTCAGTTCGTCTGATGTCACTCTGGCTTCGGCCCAGGTTGCGGGAGCCAACCCGGCAAACTTTGTAATTATTGATAGCGATTGCGAAGTTCTGCTACCGCCGAATGGCTATTGCTCGATCACTCTCCAGGCAACACCTACCTCCAACGGTGTTGAGGAAACCGCCAATCTGCAGATAATCACCGATTCACCTGATACACCCGTATTAGAAACAGAACTCAGCATTACCACACTGAAATCATTGAATACCAATGACGCCCTGTATGACGATGACCATTCATGGTTCACAGGTGGCAGCAGGCCCTGGACGGAATCCAGCAAATCCCTCGATGGCGTTTCTCTGGGGTCCGGCCAAATTGAGGACAATGAACAATCAGTACTGGCAGTCAACGTATCAGACATCAATGAACTGACCGTGCGCGTAAAAGTCAGCTCCGAATCCGGATATGACGGTCTGGTAATTCTCAGGGACGACCGTTTCTATCAATTCATCAGCGGCGAGCAAGACTGGGACCTGATGACGATACCCACAACCAACACTGAAATCGTTGAATTTATTTATTTCAAGGACATCTCCCTTTCCGAAGGCTCCGACCGCGCCTGGATCGAATCAGAAGAACTGAAGGACTCCGGCGGCGGTGGTGGCTCCCTGACGACGTTCTCAGCAGTGCTCCTTACTCTGCTGGCCCTGCGCAGGCGCAGCAGGCACCTTCGCTGCCACTGAATCCTCTAGCTGCTCTTGATTACCAAGGGGACCGTAAGAGTCCCCGTAGCCCGACTCATTCCTCCCCGCCAGCTCTCTTCCCGACCAACTCCCCCCGGCTAGCGCTTCTCCAAGCAAACTATTCTAATTTTTCGAACAAATAAGTCGATTTAATCCAATTTTATTCTAAATTATTAAACATATACTGGGATTACACCTTGAGACAAACACCAACCAGCTCAACAAACCACGAGGAAATCCCATGAACACTCTGGCAGCAACCCAAAACCGCAATTTCATCGACACCACCCTGAACAGCCTGCGCCCGGTGATTGACCTGGCCGGTCGTGTGGCTCTGGCCACCATCTTTGCCCTGGCCGCCATCAACAAGATTCAGTATTACGAAGCCAATGCCCAGTTTATGGCTTCCGGAGGCCTGCCGGGTGAACTACTGCCTCTGGTCATTGCCTTTGAACTGATCGGCGCCATTTTTATTGCCGTGGGCTTTCAGGCACGGATCACAGCTCTGGCCTTTGCCGGGTTCAGTGTCATCACCGCGCTGCTTTACCACAGCCAGTTGTCGGATCAGATTCAGTTCCTGCTGTTCTTTAAAAACATCGCCATGGCCGGTGGTTTTCTGGTACTGGCAGCAAACGGTGCCGGTAGTATCAGCATCGACGCCCGCCGGCGCTAAGCAGTTCCCGGCATGACTTGAACACCGTTATCACATAGTGCAGGCTGAAAATGCCTGCACCACTTTTTACAGGAGGAAATTATGGGCTTGCTGGTAAACGGACAATGGCAGGACAAATGGTATGACACCAAAAAATCCGGCGGTGAATTTGAGCGTGAAGCCGCCAGGCTACGCAACTGGGTAACAGCCGATGGCAGTGCAGGCCCTTCCGGCGAAGGCGGTTTTGCCGCTGAATCCGGCCGCTATCATTTATATGTTTCACTGGCCTGCCCCTGGGCTCACCGGACACTGATTTTCCGTAAGCTGAAATCACTGCAGGACCATATCAGCGTTTCCGTAGTCAGCCCGGACATGCTGGAAAACGGCTGGACCTTCGACACTGAAAAAGGCAGCAGCGGCGATCACTTGTATGATCTGCAATTCATGCACCAGATTTATACCCGGAACAACCCCGACTACAGCGGCCGAGTGACCGTGCCGGTGCTCTGGGATAAACATCAGGAACGCATCGTCAGCAATGAGTCATCGGAAATTATTCGCATGCTGAATGCCGCGTTCAATGACATTACCGGCAATCAGGATGACTACTATCCGGAAGATTTACAGGAATCCATCGACAGGATTAATGACGAGGTTTACAACAACATCAATAACGGTGTCTATCGTTGTGGATTCGCCACCCGTCAGGAGGCTTATGAAAAAGCCTATCACCAGCTGTTTCAGTCACTGGATCATGTCGAAGCGATTCTCGGCAAGCAACGCTACCTGACCGGCGACAGAATAACCGAAGCAGACTGGCGCCTGTTCACCACCCTGATCCGGTTTGATGCGGTGTATCACGGCCATTTTAAATGCAACCGCCAGAAACTGGAGGAGTATACTTACCTGCCCCAATACCTGCGGGAACTTTACCAATGGCCCGGTGTAGCGGACACGGTCAGTTTTGAACATATCAAACGCCACTACTATTTCAGTCATGGGACGATCAATCCGACACAGATTGTACCGGTGGGCCCGGCCACTGATTACAACGCCCCCCATAATCGCGATAAACCAGCCTATTAATATCTGACTGTCTGAGGTCACCATGCTGAAAACCACACTGGAACAATGGCGCATGTTCAAAGCGGTGGTTGACCATGGGGGCTTCAGCCAGGCGGCAGAGGTTATTCACAAAAGCCAGTCCACCATTCACCACGCGGTTCACAAGCTGGAGGAATCCCTCGGCATCAAGTTACTGGAAGTGCGCGGCCGCAAGGTGGAGCTGACAGAAGCCGGCGAACTGCTGCTACGGCGTTCAACCTACCTGCTGGATGAAGCAAAGAAAATGGAAGCCATTGCCGGCAGTCTGAATGCCGGTGTGGAAACCCGGCTCACCATCGCCGTGGATCAGGTTTTTCCCCACCATTTTCTTTACCAGGCCTTCAGTGCCGTGTCCGGGGAATTTCCGCTGTTGCGCATAGAACTGGTGGAAACCGCCCTGTCCGGTGCCAACGAATTACTACGCCAGGGCAAAGTGGATCTGGCGTTGTCGCCCCAACCCATTACCGGTGCTTTTTCAGAAGAGCTTTGCCCTATCGATTTTATTGCCGTTGCCCACCCGGATCACAGTCTTCACCATCTGGATCATGAGCTGACCTATGAGGATCTGAAATCCTGCCGACAGATTGTGGTAAGGGACTCCGCCCTGGAAAGCAGCCGTGACGAAGGCTGGCTGGGCGCAAACCAACGCTGGACAGTAAGCCATATGCGCACCTCCATTGATATGGTGAGCCAGGGATTCGGCTTTGCCTGGCTGCCGAAACCCCATATCGAAACGCAACTGGCATCCGGAACACTCAAACCCCTGCTTTTAACCAACGGCCTGCAGCGCAGCTCGCAAATTTATCTGATATTCACAGACTCTGATCGCCTGGGCCCGGCGGCCCGTTCACTGCTGGGTGAATTGCGCATACAAACCCAGTGTTTAAGTGAAAACTGACAAAGATCAACGCCAGCCTTAAAGGCCGCTTTTACTGCGCCCTGTGAACGAGTACATTAGAACCTGACCATCACAGGACAGTACAGGATACCGAGGCAGGCATGGCCGAAACCGTTTTCACCGCTAAGGGTGTCACCAAAACCTATGACATGGGCGAGGTTCAGGTGCACGCTCTGCGCGGTATTGATCTGGAACTTTACCGGGGTGAACTGGTAGTGCTGCTGGGGGCGTCCGGCTCCGGTAAATCCACCCTGCTGAATATTCTCGGTGGTCTGGATGCCGCCACCACCGGCGAAGTGGATTACTGCGGTAAAAGCCTGACCAACGCCAGTGAAAAAGCCCTGACGGATTATCGCCGCCACCATGTGGGCTTTGTGTTCCAGTTTTACAATCTGATTCCCAGTTTGACGGCAGCTGAAAACATTTCTGTGGTCACTGAAATTGCCGATGACCCCATGGATCCCTACGAAGCCCTTAAACTGGTGGGGCTGGCCGACCGTGCCGATCATTTTCCGGCTCAGCTTTCCGGCGGGCAGCAGCAGCGGGTGGCCATTGCCCGCGCCATTGCCAAAAACCCCCAGGTGTTATTGTGTGATGAACCCACCGGCGCACTGGATTCCAAAACCGGCGTGGTTGTGCTGGAGGTGCTGGAAAAAATCAATCGTGAACTGGGTACCACCACCGCCCTGATCACACATAATGCAGATATTGCCGATATGGCAGACCGGGTCATCACCCTGGCGGACGGCAAAATCATGGACGTAAAACCCAATCAGCACCGCAAATCCGCTGCCGACATTGTGTGGTAATCATGAACAGCATGCAGCGCAAACTCTGGCGGGAACTATGGCATATCAGGGGCCAGGTGATTGCCATTGCTCTGGTATTGGTAGGCGGTGTGGGGGTGTGCGTAATGAGCCTGTCCACCTATCACTCCCTGCAGGAAACCCGGGATCAGTATTATCAGGAATATCGCTTTGCCCATATCTTTGCCAACCTGAAACGGGCACCCCTGTCCCTCAATGAACGGATCAAGTCCTTGCCGGATGTGTCCCATTCCGAACCGAGAGTGGTGGCGCCGGTCACTCTGGAGGTACAGGGGTTTGACGAACCCATTCAGGGGTTGATTACGTCCATTCCCGATAACGAAGCGCAGGCCCGCCATGCGCTGAACGGTTTACACCTGGTCAGCGGTCGTCTGCCGGACAGCCGTCGTGATAATGAAATGGTGATCAGCGATGCCTTTGCCGAACAGCATCGTTTGCAACCCCAGGACAGTGTCACCGTGGTGATTAACGGCAGGCGTCGGGCACTGATGATTGTGGGCATCGTGCTGTCGCCGGAACATATTTACCAGATTGCCCCCGGCAGCATGTTCCCGGATTTTAAACGTTATGCCGTGATGTGGATGGCTTACACGCCACTGGCCAAAGCCTACGATATGGACGGCGCCTTCAACAATCTGGCCATACAACTGCAACCCAAAGGTAATGAAAAGGAAGTCATCGACCGGGTGGATGAATTGCTAAAACCCTACGGTGGCCAGGGCGCCTATGGCCGCGAAGATCAGCTGTCCAGTCGCTTTCTGCGGGAAGAATTCAAACAGCTGCAAACCATGGCGTTTTTGTTCCCGACAATTTTTCTGGGCGTTGCCTTGTTTTTACTGAACGTGGTGATTACCCGGTTGGTGAACACCCAGCGGGAAATTATTGCCACACTGAAAGCCTTTGGTTACAGCAACCGGCATATCTTTTTCCACTACAGCGGTATGGTGGTGGCCATTAACGGCTTGGGCGTCATCGGTGGCTATATTCTGGGCCTCTGGCTGGGCAAGGGTTTAACCAGTCTGTATGTAGAATATTACCGGTTTCCCGAGCTTGCCTATCAGCTGCAACCGGCCGTGCTCAGCGGCGTTGCCGTGGCAACTACCCTTATCTGTTTGCTGGCCACCGCCCGCTCCGTATATCGTGCCGCGGCGCTGGCCCCGGCGGAAGCCATGCGGCCGGAAGCACCGCCACGGTTTCACCATTCCTTGTTACACCGGCTTGGCATTGAGCAGCTGCTGTCCCCGGCTACCCGCATGATCATTCGCCAGCTGCAACGTCGCCCTTTAAAAACCTTGCTGTCGGTGATCGGTCTGTCCATGGCCTGCGCCATTATGATGGTGGGAAACTTTCAGCGGGATGCGGTGAATTTCATGATCCATGTCCAGTTTGTGCTGCAACAAAAGCAGGACGTGGAAGTGATTTTTAACGAGCCTGTTGCAGAATCCGTGCTGAGCAGTTTGCGGCATCTGCCCGGTGTTACCTACGCCGAAGGCAAACGCTCGGTACCGGTTCGCCTGCGCTATGGCCACCACGAATACCGCACCAGTCTGGAGGGCCTGCCGGACGAGCGCCATCTGCAAACGGTGTTAAATACAAAACTCAACGAAATTGATATGCCCTGGCAAGGCATATTAATGAACCAGCAACTGGCCAAAAACCTGAACATAACCACCGGGGATTTTATTCTGGTGGAAACCCTGGAAGGCCATCAGGAATCCTTTCGCGTACCGGTAGCGGCCCTCACCAAACAATTCCTGGGGGTAGGCGCCTATATGCGCCAGGTGCAGCTGAACCGTTTTATGCGCGAAGGCCCCGCCATTAACAGTGCGTTGCTGAGTGTGGACAAGGACCAGCTGAAAACCCTGTACAAGGAACTGCGCGATATGCCATTAGTGGCCGGCATCAATTTACGCCAGACCGTCATCGACAGCTCCTATGAAACCCTGGACCGCATCGTGCTCTGGTTTACTTTTATCAATGCGCTGCTGGGCGCGGTGATTGCCTTCGGTGTGGTCTACAACACCATTCGTATTGCCCTGGCCGAGCGCGGCCGCGAGCTGGCCAGCCTGCGGGTGCTGGGATACAGCCATGGCGAAGTAGCCTATATTCTGCTGGGTGAACTGGCCCTGCTCACCCTGATCAGCTTTCCACTGGGTTTTATTCTGGGCAAATGGCTGTGCGCTTTTATGGCGGCCAATCTGGCATCGGATCTGTTCCGGGTCCCTTTAATACTCACGCCCTATACCTATGCGTTTTCTGCCCTGGTGGTAATTCTGGCGGCCATCGCATCCGGCGCGCTGGTATGGCACCGCCTGAAAGATCTGGACCTGGTAGAGGTGCTGAAAACCCGTGAATAAACATATTTCATATTCTGACAAAGGGAGCTGAATTTCATGGCTGCAAAAAAACCGGCATGGCAAAAAAACCTGGGCTGGATTATCACGGCGGTGATTGTCGTCGCAGCGCTGGCGTACGGCCTGAAACCACAGCCTGCCCTGGTGGAGACCGCCGTTATAGAAAAAGGACAATTCCAGGTTACCATTAATGAAGAAGGCATCACCCGGGTCAAGGACCGCTACGTTATTTCGGCGCCGGTATCAGGCTACGTTCGCCGCATTGATCTTGATATTGGTGACACTGTAGAGAAACAGCAAATCCTGACACAACTGGAGCCCTTGCGCTCCAACGTACTGGACCCACGCAACCGGGCCGAAGCCGAGGCCAGAGTGGCGGCTGCCAATTCTGCGTTGCTGGTGGCACAGCAGCAGGCAGAGGCAGCGAAAGTGGACGCCGACTTTGCCAATCAGGAATTTGAAAGAAAACAAAAGCTGAAAGCCAAAGGCTTTATTTCTGAAGAAGAATTACATGCTTCGCAAACAGAAAAACGCCGCGCCGATGCCGTACTGCGTTCAGCCCGTTTTTCCGTGGACGTGGCCAAGTATGACCTGCAAGCCGCCAACACCCTGCTGCAGTATTCCGCCGCCCAGAAAACTGACGGGGTATTACGGGAACACGTGCCCATCGAAAGCCCGGTAAACGGATCCGTGCTGTCGATTCACCGTAAAAGCGAAGGCGTGGTCAATGCCGGCACACCGCTGCTGGAAGTGGGTGATCCCGCCGCACTGGAAGTGGCCGTTGATGTACTGAGTTTTGACGCGGTGAACATTGCCCCGGGCATGGAGGTGTCGTTACAACGCTGGGGTGGCGATTCCATTAAAGGTGCTGTTCGCGTGGTGGAGCCGGTCGGCTTTACCAAAGTGTCGGCCCTCGGTGTGGAGGAACAGCGGGTATGGGTTATTGTCGATCTGGTATCGCCAAGGGATCAATGGCAGCGACTGGGCGATGGTTATCGCATGGATGCCACTTTTCTGGTGTGGCAGGCAGACAATGTTGTGATAGCCCCCAACGCCAGCCTGTTCCGCCTGAATAATGAATGGCAGGTATTCAAGCTGGTGGATGGCGAAGTCCAGCAGCAACAGGTGACTGTTGGAAAACGCAACGGGTTACATGCCCAGATTCTGAAAGGACTGGCACCCGGCGATGAAGTGGTGGTGCATCCGGACAGCGAACTGAAGGATGGCGGTGAGGTGACTGTCAGAGAGTAAATTGATTGTTGCAGTTTATGGCGCTGCTGTGGGTTCGGTAAACTCAGTAAATCTGATACGCTGAGCGAGCAACAGTAAACAGACTTGGTACCGGCTTTCCTGATGGAAGACGATCACAGCTATCATGAGTGACAACGACAAACCCCGTTGGGGTTGGCAAAAACTGCGGGAAACCCTCATAGAGCCCAAGGTGGACGAGCAGGCGCTAAACAAGGCCCTGGAAACGGCCAGCGCCCGGCAACCACCACCGGTACTCTGGCTGCTGGGCAAAACCCAGTCCGGCAAAACCTCCCTGATCCGTGCGCTCACCGGCAGCAGTGATGCGGAAATCGGTAACGGTTTCCGGCCATGCACCCGTACTGCACGTTTTTATGATTTTCCTGCGGATGCCCCGGTGGTGCGCTTTCTGGATACCCGGGGCCTGGGGGAAGTGGACTACGATCCCGGTAAGGATATTGAATTTTGTGAATCCCAGGCTCACCTGGTGATTGCTGTGGTGAAAGCCTCGGATGTGCGTCAGGATGCGGTATTCGAGGTACTTCGCACCATCCGTAAACGCCACCCCGATTGGGCCGTACTGATAGCCCAGACCTGCCTGCATGAACTGTATCCGCCACAGGCGGATCACCCCGGGCATTACCCCTTTGGTCAGGAAAACTGGTCCCGCCAGGTACCCAATGATCTGGGCCGAGCCCTGCGGGATCAGCGGGAACGGCTGGGCACGCTATCGGGCGATGCCCCGTTACTCTGGGTACCTCTGGACTTCACCCTGCCAGATGATGGCTACCAACCGGTGTACTACGGCCTTGATGCACTCTGGAAAGCCATCGAAACCGCCTCATCCTTTGGTTTACAAACCCTGCTGCGAGCCGACCCCGACCTGAAAAGCGCCTACAGCCGCGCCGCCCACCCGCATATCATGGGTTACACGCTGGCCGCCGCCACCGTGGGCGCCTTGCCGGTGGTTGATATGGCACTGGTACCGGCACTGCAGGTAAAGCTGCTCCACACCCTGGCGGCTTTATATAAACTTTCCTGGACGGCACGTACCTCTTCCGAATTTTTCGGGTTACTGGGTGCAGGCTTTGCAGCAGGCTACGGGTTGCGCTGGGCAGGCCGCGGGCTGATCAAGCTGATACCGGTATGGGGGCAAACCGTGGGTGCGGTTTGGGGGGCCACCACCAGTGGTGCCATCACGTTTGCGCTGGGCAAGAGCGCCTGTTTTTATCTGGAGCAGAAAGGCAAAGGTGTGAGTGTCGATGCCGACGCCTTACGTGAGGTGTATGCAGAAGCCTTTGCCCGCGGGCGCCGCTTATCCACACGGCAGGAGCAATCTGCCGAATCGTCGCCATCAGATTCGAACAAGGACCAGACACCATGAGCCGGATGCTGATCAAACAGTTTGGCCGTACCCGGCTGTTCGCTATTGTCATTACGGCTCTGCCTCTTATCGTGCTGCCGCTGGCCGGTACCTTGTGGCTGATGCAGGCAGATCTGTTCCTCTACTGGCTGGTTAGCCTGGTGGTATGCGGGGGCACCGGTTATCTGCTGCACCTGTATCTGGTGAGGCGCGATGGCCTGTCCCAGCAGGAAGCCACCACCCATGCCAATCCCAACTGGCCGGCAGCGGCAGGCAGCCCCTGGCAGGCGGTGGAACAGCTGGCAAATCAGGTAACGCCCAAGGAATGGCCCCTCAACGACGGTGAACGCCTCTTGCAACTGGGGCGTAACACACTGGAAATGGTGGCCCGGCACTATCACCCCACGCGGGAGGATCCGCTATGGGAACTGACTATTCCCCATGGCCTGCTGATTATCGAACGGGCCAGCCGGGACATGCGTCTGCAAATTTCTGAACAGATTCCTTTCAGCCATCAATTAACCATTGGGGGTTATACCCGGGCACAACGCTGGAAAGAATTGATCGAGAACTGGGAGAATGCCTACCGCGTGGGCCGGGCTGTGCTCGACCCCAGCTCGGTATTGTTTCGCGAACTGCGCCGTGAAATGGGCAACCGAATCGTGGGCTATGGTGCCGAACGAATTCAGTTGTGGCTGTTACAGGAATACGTGCGCAAAGTGGGTTACTACGCCGTTGAACTTTATAGCGGAAATTTACTGCTGGCCGGTGAAGACCCTACCACTACACCTACAGCAGAAACCCGCAAAGCCCATGAACAAAGCGCCGCTACCGAAGCAACCCTACAGGCCGAACCTTTGAGGGTGATGGTGCTGGGCCGCGCCAGCGCCGGAAAATCCAGCCTGATAAACGCACTGTTCGGGCAACTCACAGCAGCCACTGACGTGCTGCCCGACACCACTTCGCAAATCATGCCCTATCGACTGGAACGGGAAGGCGACACCGAGGCACTGATCTTCGACACCCCCGGTGCCGATACGCCGCTGTTCAAGCAGAAGACGTTAAAAGACACCATACTGAACGCTGATCTGTTGTTATGGGTGTCGCCGGCCCACCGTCCGGATCGCCAGGCAGAGCGGGAACAGCTGAATCAGATTCGCGAATGGATCGAGGCCCGCCCGCAACATCACCCGCCACCCATCATTGCCGTGGCTACGCATATAGACTTATTACGCCCGCCCCGGGAATGGGAACCACCTTATGATCTGGTGAATCCGCAAAACCGCAAAGCGGAAAATATTCAGGCCGCGGTTGTCACCATGGCAGAAGATCTTGAGCTGCCTGTTGAGCAGGTGGTGCCTGTCTGTCTGGCGGAGAACCGAATTTATAATGTCGAAGACGCACTCTGGGCTACTATTCTGACGCATCAGGATGATGCCCATAAAACCCGTTTCCTGCGTTGTATGGCCTCCAAAAAGCGGGAAGAAAACTGGGCCTTGGTACGCCGGCAATTACGCAACACCGGACGCTTTCTGGTTGAGTTGCCCAAACACCTTCCACGTTAACACCTTACAAGTGAACACCCTGGATATTTCTTTCGATCAGTAACCCGCCGGATAAAAATATTTACTTGCAAATTGAAATTCAGCTTACTATAGTTCGCGCACCTGGCTGCTACGCCAATATTTAATTTTCAAACCCATCACACACCTAACCAAAAAGGAGGCTCAATATGTTTGTATTTATAAATTTCGCTTTGTTGTTGGGCCTCGCAGGTCTCTCGTTCCGCTAGTGATCATCTAAACGAGTCTGAAACCTCGTTACCCCCAACAATATTCAGCATGTATCCCCCGGTTTTCTGAGGGATAGTTTTATTTCGTCTGCAGTTTCCAACTGCAGTTACAGGGATTCGTATGCCTGAAAAAAGGTAAACATCATGAAAGCGGAAATGGCACAGGAAATTATTGATTGTCTGCCCAAGGACAGAACCTTGTTTCGTTATTACAAGGACTACTACGCCGTGTACCTGCTGCACCACGAGTTGCAGGTTCGTGGTGACAGAAGTGTATCGGAATTAAGAAAAACCCGGTTAGGAAAGCTACTGCAAAAACCGGTCTTTGCGGAGCTGTTGGCAAAGGCAGGGTCTGGAACACTGAATGCCGAAGATATCGGCACACTCTGGTCAGAGGATTTTGAATCCTATGTACTGACCCTGAGCACCTGGGGCCATAGCCAGGCCAGACGGTACCGGTACTATCAGGTATCCCGGCCGGGAAAAAACCTGGTATTGCAGATGAATTTCTGCCGACGTCACGATCAGATGTATCGCCGTTGTGTGAGTGACGATCTGGATTACTTCCAGTTTTTCGGTCATCCGGTATCACGCCGTTACTGCACCCTGGCATGGGCACGAATGGATCTGGATATGGAGTCCGGTGAAGCACTGATCGAAGAAATCCAGAATGACTGGTTGCGGGAAATGGACTATTTCGCGGCTTATATCAGGGAGTGCCAGGGTAAGGGTTGTCACAAGATTCACTACGGCGACTGGATACTTGACGCGAGCAAAGTGCTTGCTTACATGGAAGATGAAATCGCCCGGCACAAGGCCATCTGGAGTGAAGCCATGTTAAGCGCGACCATCAGATTTCTTTACGAAGAAATTGGTATGACAAGGATTTACTACCACACACCCGATACCGGAGCGGTGATGAAGAACATTCGTTACTCAAAGCCGCCACGCTCAATTTATAGCACTCTGCCCCGACAGTTCTGCTTTGAGCCGGTTACCGAAGCACCGGAATTTCTTGCCAGGGATAAACAGGCAAAACGCCGGTTAAAACTAATGAAGAACCAGCAATGGTTTTGTATGGCAGCCTAAGGAGGAAAAAATGGCCAAGCAAAAGCGCAGGAACCCTCATGCCATCAACCCGATCATGCGAAAGGGTGGTGTCCATGAAAAATCCAACGGCGCAAAACGCAAAGCAGCAAAGCTCGCGACCAGGAAACTGGTCAGCGAGCCGCGCTGCGGCGCACTCAAGTCATCATTTAAAGGATTATACGCATAGGTACAGTTATGCTTGTTAAAATTGAACTAAACAAAAATGCCAGAAACGGAGTAAAGCCCGTCAAGATCTATACGCGAGATATAGATAATCTGGCAATGACACAACTGAAGAATATCGTCCAATTACCCATCGTGCATTCACACATAGCGGCAATGCCGGATCACCAACACGGCGATTAACTGCCATCATAACTATGTTCAGAAGGAATCGCATTTTGGTGAGCAAGTCTTTGTTACACGCAAAGGCGCGATCAGTGCTCGCGAGGGTGAACTGGGAATCATCCCGGGAAGCATGGGCGCTCGCTCATACATTGTCCGCGGTAAAGGTAATGCCGATTCTTTTTGCAGTTGCTCCCACGGCGCAGGAAGAAGAATGAGCCGCAGTGCCGCACGCAAAGTATTTAAGCGCTCTGATCTGCTGAAACAAACCAAAGGAGTGGAATGCCGTAAAGACTCCAAAGTTATCGATGAAATTCCAGGCGCTTACAAGGATATCGATGAAGTCATGGCGAACCAGTCCGATCTGGTTGAAGTGGTTCACACCTTAAAACAGGTTGTGTGTATAAAAGGATAAGGTAGCAATCACTGCCAAAACGCAGCCATAGGCAAAGGGAAATGCCCGGAAGTCTTTCAGCTTTGGCAGCTGCTACCTGATTCAGATAACGATTAACAGAATCATCATATAATTTGCCATTTGCATTCATTAAATCTTCACAAGATAACCACTGACCATTCTTTAAATTGTCACAGAGTTATTCTTTGCTGGCTGAATCACAATAACGGCACCATTCGCCGGAAAAACTGGCGCACTTTCATATCAGCTTCATTATTCAACGTCTTAATAGATGCCTCCTGCATAAAGAAATTTCTACAATCATAAGGAAGCGTCAACAATGACCAAGCGATTAACGCCACTGGCAATGATTGCATTAACCGGCCTGGCTCCATACGCTGCAAACGCAGCCACTGATCTGTACTTTTCTGAATATATTGAAGGCAGCAGCTTTAACAAGGCGCTGGAAATTTATAACGATACCGACAGCAGCATTGACCTGAGCAGTTATCAGATAGAAATCTATTTCAACGGCAATGCCACCCCCGGCACCAGCATTCCCCTGAGTGGTAACCTGGCCGCCGGCGACGTGTTTGTGGTGGCACAGAATGCTGCCGACCCGGCCATACTGGCGGTTGCCGATATCGCATCCCCGGCCAACTTTTATAATGGCGACGACACCGTACTGTTATTGAATGGCACCACTGTAGTGGACAGCATCGGCCAGCTGGGCACAGACCCCGGCAGCGCATTTGGTACCGCACCGGTAACCACCCAGAACAACACGCTGCGCCGCCTGGCCAGCGTCACTGACGGTGACACCAATCCCAACGACAGTTTTGATCCCGCCACTGAGTGGGAATCTTTTGGCAATGACGATTTTTCAGATCTGGGCACAGTGCAGGGCGGCGGTACCGGCGGTCAGGGCAACTGTGGCGATGCAGCTACATTAATCTCTGCCGTACAGGGCAGCGGCAGCAGCAGCCCGTTGAGCGGCACCAGCGTGGAAATCGAAGGTGTGGTTGTGGGCGACTTCCAGGGCAGCGATTCCCTGCGTGGCTTTTTCCTGCAGGAAGAAGATGCCGACCAGGATGGCGACCCGGCCACCTCTGAAGGTATTTTTGTATTCGAAAGCAGCGGTGTGGACGTCAATGAGGGCGATATCGTTCGCGTGACCGGTAACGTCACCGAATACTTCGATCTGACTGAAATCAATAACGTAACCAGCGTTCAGGTGTGTGGCAATGGTGCCAGTGTGACAGCGGCGAGCGTTTCTCTGCCGGCGACTGATGCCAGTTACCTGGAGCGATTCGAAGGCATGGCAGTAAACTTTACCGATACGCTCACCGTCAGCGAGAACTATAATCTGGGTCGTTATGGCGAACTGGTGCTGTCCAATGGCCGTTTGATCAACCCCACCAATGCAGTTGCGCCCGGCAGCGCGGCCAACGCCATGCAGGCGGTCAACGATCTGAACCGGATTATTCTGGATGATGGTCAAACCGCACAAAATCCGGAAACCATTATTCACCCGGCACCGGAACTGACCGCCTTCAATACAGTACGTGGTGGCGATACCGTCAACGGCCTGACCGGCGTGCTGAACTACAGCTTCAGCGAATACCGGGTACAGCCCACCGGACCGGTCAACTTCACTCCGGCCAACCCCCGCCCCACGGAACCTGCCATCAGCAAAGACGAGGATCATATCCGGGTCATGTCCTTTAACGTGCTGAACTATTTTAATGGCGATGGCCTGGGTGGCGGCTTCCCCACTGCCCGAGGTGCGGATACCTATTCTGAATTCCAGCGCCAGCGGGACAAGATTATCAATGCCATTTTAACCGCCGATGCCGATGTGATTGGCCTGATGGAAATCGAAAACGATGGCTATGGTGCCGAAAGCGCGATTGCCGATCTGGTGAACGGGCTTAACGCCATGGCGCCCGTCGGCAGCAGTTTCAGTTTTGTTAACCCTGGCCTGGCCACATTGGGTACTGACGAGATTGCTGTAGGCATGATCTACCGCAACGAGCGTGTCGATGCTATCGGCACCGCAGTCACCACCAATGCGGGCCCTTTCGCGGACTTGAACCGCCAGCCGCTGGTGCAGTCATTCCAGGTAAAGGATAACGACAAAAAGCAGTTTACTGTGGCCGTGAATCACTTTAAGTCCAAGGGTAGCTGCCCCGGTGATGCCAGCGCCAATGATGAACAGAACGATGGCCAGGGATGCTGGAACCCCAAACGTACTGAAGCCGCGGAGTTTCTTGCAGACTGGCTGGCGACCAATCCCACCGGTATTGAAGACAATGATTACCTGGTGATTGGTGATATCAATGCCTACGCCAAGGAAGACCCCATCAGCATGTTTCTGTCAAAAGGTTACACCGACCTGATCGACAAACTGGGCACCGAAGCGGATCAGTATTCCTATGTGTTCTTCGGGCAGGCGGGCCGTTTGGATCACGCCCTGGCCAGCAGTGCCTTTGAAAAAGAAGTGAAGAAAATCACCACTTATCACATCAACGCCGACGAGCCACGGGTACTGGACTACAACGAAGAGTTCAAGACACCGGCTCAGGTAAGCTCACTCTATGATGCCGGCCCATACCGGGCGTCGGACCATGATCCGGTGATTGTGGATATCAAGGTGGGTGGTTCTTACGGTATCGCCATGCTGATGTTGTCTTTGCTGGTGGCTGGTCGCCGTAACCACGTCAAAAACAGCCTGTAACCGCTGGGCTGAAAACTGCAAAGAAAAACGGGGAGCCTTGTTTGGCTCCCCGTTTTTTGTTTGATTGATCAGGGCGGTGTGATATGCGCGCCAGTCTGTTGCTGAAAACCCTCGATCATTTCTGTTGACTGGAAAATGGCTCCGTTGTTGTTGCCACCTTTCTGCACAATCTCGGCAAACTCCCGCTCTCCCCGCTGATTGATCAGTGCCTGGTGGGTATTGCCCAACTGGCGAATTGCGGCAATGCCGGACTCGCTATGCTGCAGAATTTTTGCCGCGTGCTGATTACCGGACTGCGCTATCTCCGCTTCGTTGGCGGCACCGGTCTGATCAATAATACCGGCATTGGCGTTACCTTTCTGGGTAATCAGCGCCTGGTGGTTCTCTCCACCCTGCACAATATGGCCATAGTTTTCCTTGCCATCCTGATAGATGTTGGCAGTGTTGTTACGGCCAAAGCGACGCTGATTCTTGTAGTCACGGATCAGTGGCTGCCAGCCGCCTTCGGGTTCTTCAGATACCTCAGGCTCCTCTTCCGGTTCCTCTTCCGGGAACGGCTCGGCCTGTGCCACCTCTTCCTCTTCTGCCGGTTCTTCAGCGGGTTCTTCCACTGGCACTTCTTCTACCGCCACTTCCGGCTCAGATTCAGATTCAGGTTCGGGCTCCGGCAGAGGTTCAGGCGCTTCAACAATCTCCGGCTCTTCCGGCGCCGCTGCAGGTTCTTCTGCCACTACCGGCGGTTCGGGCTCAGGTAGCGGCTCCGGTTCGGCCGCGGGTTCTTCAGGCGGCACAGGTTCGGGTTCCGGTTCAGCTTCTGCAATTTCTTCTACAGGTTCTTCCACTGCCGGTTCTTCCGGCAGCGGTGGTTCTTCTGCCACCACTGGCTCCTCGGGCTGGGGCTCCTCAAAGGGTGGTTCCGGCGGTAATTGCCCGGGCAGTTCTTCCTCTTCCGGAAGTTCTTCCTCCACCGGAACTTCTGCCAGAATCTCTTCCTCTTCTTCCTCCTGGGCAACTTCCTCTGGCACTTCCGGTGCAGGCTCTTCCTCTACCGCCGGCGGCTCTTCCACAACCGGCGGCTCGGGTTCAGGATCCGGCAGGGCAACTACCGGAGGCTCCGGTTCAGGCTCTTCAACCACTACCGGTGGTTGCGGCTCAACAGGCTCCTCTTGAACTACCGGCTCCTCGGCAATCACGGGAGGCTCCGGTTCAGGCGCGGGCACTTCCACAACAACAGGGGGCTCCGGTGCGGGTTCTTCCTGTGCCGGTTCCTGTGATTCGGGTTCAGGGGCGGGTTCCTCTGCCACCACCGGCGGTTCAGGTTCAGCAACGGGCTCCGGCTCCGGCGGCTGCACCTCCGGTTCAGGTTCAGACTCAGGCTCAGGCACCCCGGCTACCGGATATTCACCACTGCCCCACTGGTTGATAATGGCGGTATTGTTATTCCCGTGCTGATCCGTGCCCGCCTTGTGGCCTTCGCCCAGCTGCACTACCTCGGACGAATTGCTGTTGCCATGCTGGGACACATCCAGTGTCTGGTTGGTACCTTCCTGATGGGTATAGAAATTATTGGCGTTGCCACGCTGATTGGTGCTGGCGATATGTCCGCTGCCTTCCTGATAACTGACACCGGTATTTTCGCGCCCGGCCTGATAGTGGCTGCTGTTCAGATTATTGCCGCTTTGTTCTGTCCACTGACGATTGAGATTGCCGTTCTGCAGACTGGAAGAAAGATTGTTTTCTCCCTGTTGCCGTGTGTTGGAAAAATTATCCGGACCGGAGCTGCCGACAGTATATTGATTGCTGCCGTTCTGGTAGGTGGTGACGGGGACATTGCCATTACCAGAACCACCACCCTGGGTGCCATTGCTGTTATTTCCTGCTACGTTGCCGTTGCCGTTGCCGTTGCCGTTGCCGTTGCCGTTGCCGTTGCCGTTGCCGTTGCCGTTGCCGTTGCCGTTGCCGGAAGCATTATTGACCTGATTGCCGTTAGTGTCACTGCCATTGGTGCCGACGGCTGATTCTTCATTGGCAGTGGGCTTGTTGTTGCCGGCTTCATCGCTTTTGGGATTGCCCTTGTCATTGCCACCGCCCTTGCCTCGGTCACTGGTGGCGGCAACCTCATTATCCTTATCGTTTTCCTCATCCTCTTCTGCCTGCTCCGCCTGAGGCTTGATATCCGGTTTTTTGGCCGCAGCCGGCAAGGGGGCTAAACCGCTTAGCGCGATACAACCCAGAACTAAGATGAACAACTTCGATTTAGCCATTGGCTACCTCATGACACCTGTGGGTACAACCTGTCTGAATAATTTAATCAGCCGATCAGCTATTAAGCAATGTGAACCCCGTCTCATGTGAATATTCCCTAAAAAACCCTCCAAAAGCCTCTTTCCTGAACTAAAAACATCACTCCTTAGAACAAATTGCCTGTCTTTAACCGCTGGTGGCACAAAGTGTTAATTCCGACATTGGATGTCAATACAGCTTTCGCCGGGTGGGTTATTGTTAATAACACACCAATAAAGCAGAAATTGTTATAAGCATTCAGATTTTTAGAGGGTAAAGATGACATCAGCCGCAGAAGTTGCATCGCAGTTGCCAAAAAAGCCGACCAGAAAGCTTTCTCATATTCCCGGTGATTACGGCTTGCCGGTATTTGGCTACACCTACGAATTTTTTACCGATTTTCCCGGACTGGTAACACGCAAACAGCAGCAGTATGGCGACGTGTTTCGCTACAACGCGCTGTTTCAGAATGTGATCAATCTGTGCGGCCCCGATGCCAATGAGTTTGTGCTGAAAGATGCGGACAAAAACTTTTCCAGCAAACTGGCCTGGGACACGGTACTGGAAGAGCTGTTCCCCAATGGCCTGATGTTGCGGGATTTCGATAATCACAAATATCATCGCAAGATTCTGCAGGCAGCCTTTAAAAAACCGGCCATGCAGGGCTATGTGCATAAGATGAATCCAGCACTGGCAAACGGAATCAGTCAGTGGCCGGTTGGCAAGGAATTCTCGTTCTTTGAAAATATCAAAGCCCTGTTATTGAGCACCGGTGCGGATCTGTTTCTGGGCGTTCAAATGGGGAAAGAGGCCGACAAGGTCAACAAATCCTTTGTGGCTGCTGTGGACGCATCCCTGGCCATTGTGCGGCTTATGATTCCCGGCACCACCTGGTACAGGGGCATGAAAGGCCGCCAGTACCTGGAAAAGTTTATCGGCGATCTGGTGCCGCAAAAGCGCATCAGCAACAGCAATGATTTCTTTACCCAGATCTGCCATGCTGAAGGCGAGCACGGCGAAAAGCTGTCTGATCAGGAAATTATTGATCATATGATTTTCCTGCTGTTTGCGGCCCATGACACCACCACCAGCACCTTGACGTCGTTGTTATACCGCCTGGCAAAACATCCGGAATGGCAGGAAACACTGCGCGAAGAAGTACGCAGCTTTGACAAAGAAGAAGCCACCTACGACGACCTGCAGGAAATGGAAAAAACCTCCTGGGTGTTCAAGGAAACCCTGCGCATGCACCCGGCCTTACCCACGATTCCGCGCCGTGCAGTGAGGGATTGCGAATACAAGGGTTACAGGATTCCGAAAAATGCCACCGTGGGTATTCACCCGGTGCATACCCACTTTATGGAAGAATACTGGACCAACCCTTACCGGTTTGATCCCGAGCGCTGGTCAGCAGAACGCGCTGAATACAAAAAACACTTCTTTCAGTTTGTGCCTTTTGGTGGCGGCGCCCATAAATGTCTGGGGCTTAACTTTGCGGAAATCCAGTCGAAGGTATTCCTGTTCCAGTTCCTGAAACGTTTCCGCGCCAAAGTGAAACCCGGTTATGAAATGGATTATCAGCTGGTGCCACTGGCCATGCCGAAAGATGGTTTTCCGATTACGATCGAACCGGTATAGGGGGAAGGTAACACCGTTTTTATTGGCGATATTACCAAGGGTCCGTGGTCCGTTACCTCTCGGGCCCGCCCTTGGCTTTTTTTATTTCGCCTGCTGCTTTTTGTATTTGGCCGGGGGCAATCCGGTCCAGCGCTTGAAGGCGCGGTGAAATGCGCTCTGTTCTGAATACCCCAGCAACAAGGCAATATCCAGAAAGTTGTAATCATTCTCGATATAGGTTTTTGCCAGATCCGCCCGCAGCCGGTCCACCAGTTCCTGATAACTCAGACTGTGTTTGGCCAGACTGCGCTGCAGTGAACGTTCACTCATACTGAAATGCTCGCACACCTGTTTCAGGCTGGGTGCGCCGTTAGGCAGTGAATCCATCACATAGGCAGTTACATCACGAACCAGATCATCACCGGTACCCAGATGCTGAAGCACGCTCACCGCATGCTGCTCCAGCACTTTTTTCAGGCGCGGGTCGCGAAACGTTGATGTAAAAGCCAGCCGGTTACGTTCCACCAGAATCTTGTTTTCCGGCTGCTCGAACAGGCAGCGGCACCCCAGTACCTTTTCATAATTTTCGTAACGGCTTTCCAGCGGATAAGTAAAGTGGATTTCCTTGAAGGCAAAGCGTCCTTCCGACATGAACTTGCCCAGAGAAAAAATGGCCGAGATAAAAAACTCACAGGTGTGACGACTATAGTGTTCCGGAAACATGCGGAAAAAACACACCAGATGATTCCCTTCCATGGCAAAGGTGGATTCCATGGCATTGGTGATCAGGCGGGCAAAGCGCTGGATATAGTTGATGCCTTCAAAGCCGTCTTCGCCAGACAGAATCAGGTATCCCAGTTGCCCCCAGTGACGGGCTGATACATTTTCCCCCACATGCAGACCCAGGGAGGTATCACCGGTGGCACGCTCCCCCAGCGCAAAGGCATCCGACAAAAGTTCGAAAGGCACAAACTGCTGATCCTGCAGAATGTCCAGGGAGGTATCGTAGCGTTTCCAGAGTTCGCCCAGCCGGACACCCCTGGATTCCAGGTATTCAACGACTGCTTCCAGCAGTTCAATGGCAATGGTGTATTCGTTTTTCTGCATCGAATCGACCGGTTCTTAAGTTACAATGCGCCGTTACAATAGGCACCCGTTACCTAATCAGTGTGATCAGCAAGGTTTTTTGTTATACATTGATTTTAGATTCAAAGCCACCAACCTTCAAAAAACTCACGTAAATCAAGGTATTATGCAACCACTGGTATTCAAGCAGTCCGCCACCACCCTGAGCAACGGCGAATTCGCCGAAATCCTTCATATTCAAGGGGGGCCGGTAGTGGTGATCAGTGCCGGCGGCATGGCCAGCTACAAGTCAGAAGCTGCCGTGGATGATCCGCTGGGGAATGGCCGTCTGGGATCGGCAGATATCCCGGGTTCGGTGGCGCTGGAAGCCCGGGAAGACTCCTTTGTGGTCAGCATCCGCTCGGGTTTTGCCCAGCTCCACGGAGGCTTTGCCCTGCTGATCACCCCTTTCCACGCCACGCTGTACCGTACCAATGAGCAGGCGCTGGAAGGCAAGGAACCCCTGGCACAGGTGCCGCTGAACCAGATCGACCTGCTCTGATAATGAAGTGGGTCTGCCGCAGGCCCTTTGACTGTTATTTCCAGTCGCAGTAAGGATCTTTTGCCAGGTTCACGTTGAAATAGCGGGGGTCGTGCGACACTTCCTCTCTCAGCCATTCCGGTGGGCGGTAAGCTGCGGTCTCGCTGGCCAGTTCAATTTCTGCCACCAGCAACCCCTGGTTTTCCCCATGGAATTCATCCACTTCCCAGGTATCGCCATTGTCCGCCTGATACACAAAACGGTGCTTTTCGATCAGGGGTTTGCTGCACAGCTCTGTCAGCATCTGCTCTGCATCCGCCAGGGGAATACTGTATTCAAACTCCAGCCGGGAAACCCCACGGGTTTTGCCCTTGATGGTGAGCCAGCCCGTATCGCCCTTGATGCGCACTCGCACCGTGCTTTCTCCGTCCGCCAGATACCCCTGGCAAAAGCGCTCACCGGGGATGTTGCGGGCATCACGGAACGCTTGCCATTTTGCGGCGTCCACCAAAAACTTACGTTCAATTTCGACGGCCATTATTCACCTGTTTGTTGTCGTCAGAGGCTGTAGTAAAAGACTATAGTCACCAAGGGTACCGGTTTCCGTATTGCTTCCCGTAAGAGTAGCTGCCATTCAGTGCTGAAAGTGACCATTCTGCAGGAAATGTATCACCTGCCGGCACACCCGGAGATCATTCATAATAAAGGTGTGTCCGGAATCCACTTCCAGAAAGTCCTTCATGCCCGCCAGCCGGGTGCTCGCCACACTTACCTTGCCATCGTCCGGGCCATCCATCCAGCGGGAAAACCAGGGCTCCCAGGAACGCGTACCGGCAATGATACCGATGTCGCAGGGTAATGCGCCCCTCTCCCGTTGCGCCAGCTGCAGCGGGATACTACTGGCATCAGTGCCCAGCAAAGGCATGACCGGCCCCAGCACCCAGCGGGCCGGGCCCCAGCGCTTGAGCCGGTCCGGCACTTCGCTGCCCTGATTGGGGGGCGCCAGCATTACCGCCCGGTGGAGCCGGCTGGCGACTTCCTTCGGCATCTGGTGAGCCATGTAATAACGCAGCAGAATTCCCCCCAGTGAATGGGTAACCACATCAATCCGATCCGACGCTGCCGCCTGTGCCATGGCCGGGGCCACATAATCCTGCACCAGCGTTTCCAGCGGCAAGCGCGTGGACGGATAATCCAGGTTCAGCACCTGATAGCCCTGGCGCTTGAGCTGTTCCGCCAGCGAACGCATGGCGAACGCCGACCGGCCCAGGCCGTGAATCAGCACAGCGTGGCGGCTGGCGGATGGTTGTGCCTCAGTCATCGGTACATGCTACTCCTGATCAGAAAGGGATTTTGCGAAGCCGGCAGGCAGTTTACCAAGCCCGCCCCAATCCCTGAAGCAGCCCCTGATGTCAGCCGCTAAAAGTTGCGATTATTAATACCCCGGGTTTGAAATAATGCACCAGATAACATTTACTCAACCCAAACGTTGCCTAAAGTTTCGAGGTCAAAAGCTTTTAGAGTAGTATATACAGCGTCGCACGGAGGTTTTTCAGGTTTGAGCTTAGTCACTCTAAGTGATGAGCTGAAAAAGTGAGTACGGCGCTGTAGATGCTGCTCTAAAAGCAGCGAAGCGATTTTGGGCCGAAAGTTTGGGCAACGTTAGGGTTAATACAGAGCCCGGCTATAAGGCTTAAATGCCACCCTGTATTCAGCACACTTAATTCATTACAACGGGCCCACAAGGAATTTATTGACTCCATGAGCCAGGATAAATCTCAATCACAATTCGCGCTGCTAAAAACCCGCCGATTCGCGCCCTTTTTTCTGACCCAGTTTTTCGGGGCATTTAACGATAATGTGTTCAAGAATGCCCTGCTGATTCTTTTTACTTTCAGCGCTGCGTATCAAGCCGAGATGGATGCCAGCCTGTTGAATAACCTGGCGGCCGGTCTGTTTATTCTGCCCTTCTTTCTGTTTTCGGCCTTTGCGGGTGAGATTGCCGACAAGTATGAAAAGTCCGGACTGATCCGCAAAATCAAACTGGGCGAGATCGTGATTATGTGCCTGGCGGCTGCGGCCTTCTGGTTTAACAGTGCCTATGGTTTGCTGCTGATTCTGTTTTTAATGGGTACCCAGTCCACCTTTTTCGGGCCGGTCAAGTACAGCATTATTCCCCAGCATCTGTCTTCCCGTGAGTTGGTGGGCGGCAATGCGCTGGTTGAATCCGGTACCTTTTTATCCATTCTGCTGGGCACCATTGCCGGAGGCATTCTTTCCAAAATGGATAATGGCCCGGAACTGGTATCGGTAACCGTTATCGTCATCGCCATTCTGGGCTGGTTCAGCAGCCGCAATATTCCCGATGCACCGGCTGCCAATCCGGAAATCAAAATCAACTTTAATCCGCTGAAGGAAACCTGGCGCACAATACAGTTTGCCCGCCAGAATCATGGGGTGTTTCTGGCCATTATGGCAATTTCCTGGTTCTGGTTTCTGGGGGCCGCCTACTTAACGCAACTGCCCAAATACACCCAGGACGTACTCTGGGGAGACCAGACCGTGGTCACCGCCCTGCTGGCCTTTTTCTCCATCGGCATTGCCATAGGCTCACTGCTGTGTGAAAAGCTCTCCGGTCATAAAATTGAACTGGGGCTGGTGCCGTTGGGCTCTATCGGTTTATCGGTATTCGGTACTGATCTGTATTTTTCCCCCACCAGCCACAGTGGCGAGATCATTGGTTTCTTCACCTTTTTTACGCAACCGGAAAGCTACCGGGTGTTACTGGACTTTATTGCCATCGGTATTTTTGGCGGCCTTTATATCGTGCCTTTGTATGCCATGATTCAGGAGCGTACTGAAGAAAAAACCCGTGCCCGCACCATTGCCGCGGTCAATATTATGAATGCGCTCTTTATGGTGGTTTCTGCGATCAGCGGCATTTTGTTCCTGGGTATTTTTCAGCTCAGCATTCCCGAATTCTTTCTGATTCTGGCCATTATGAATGCCGTGGTGGCAGCCTATATCTATACCACCATTCCCGAATTCACCATGCGTTTTCTTATCTGGATTATCACCCACACCATGTATCGGGTAACCCATAAAGACCTGCAGAAAATTCCGGACGAAGGCCCCGCCGTACTGGTATGCAACCATGTCAGCTACATGGATGCCCTGATCATTGCCGGTGCCTGTCGACGCCCGGTACGCTTTGTGATGTTCAAACCCATTTATGATCTGCCGGTACTGAATTTTATTTTCCGCACCGGCAAAACCATTCCCATCCATTCCAAAAGCAAGGACCCGGCAACCTATGAACAGGCCTTCACCCGTATTTCACAGGAATTACGTGATGGTGAAGTGGTGTGTATTTTCCCGGAAGGCAAGCTCACTACCGACGGAGAGATCGACACCTTCCGCAACGGCATAGAAAAGATTATTGCCGAAGATCCGGTGCCGGTGGTGCCGATGGCACTCAAAGGCCTGTGGGGCAGTTTCTTCTCCCACAAGGATGGCAGCGCCCTGAGCAAGTTGCCGAAACGCTTCTGGAGCAAAGTGGAGCTGGTGGCATCGGACCCCATTCAGCCGGATCAGATCACCGCCCCGCTACTGCAACAGAAAGTGAGCGAATTGCGCGGCGTACAAGCCTGATCGCGTAACCGGCTAACACAAGTTTTCACCCCCTGCAATCCTCCCTTGGTACTAACGCACCGGGGAGGCATCCCCCTAACATGCATCCTGTTGCTAAGGTCAGAACTCTAACCTTAAGGTCTTAGGGAACCTCTGATCAAGTCTATGCGGCCTCGGTCCTTCAGGAGTTTTCCCTGGCAAGGTGTGCGATGCAGGCGGGCTGGTTGCCCGGCGAAGCAGCACAACGTAGCCAGGGGGAGTTCCTGAAGGACCCTCCGGGCGCGGCCTGAAAGGCACAACTGCTGCGTTAAGTTTCTTGTTAAGGACGACGGCCATTAACGGCGAAACTTGCCTTGCATTTGCACCTTTCAGGTCGCGCAGAGGCCACCTAGACTTGATCAGAGGTTCCCCAGCTATTCAGGATTATGTAGTCGTGTCAGGGGAACACAATGAAAAGAAGTCACATCAACGGGTTAATCGCCCTGTCGTTAACGGCCGTACTCGCAGGCTGTAAGCAGGCACCCACCACCGAACAGATCTTTGTTAATCCGGAACCGGGCCATGCGTTCAGCACCGATCATGGTACCGTGCGTTTAAGTGCACTGGACAGCGTCAGTGTGTGTTACACACTGGACGGCAGTCAGCCTGTGGTGGTATCCGGCGGCTGTGATGGTTCATCCGCTCTTTATGATTCAGAAATTCTGCTGGGCTGCGACGGCACTTCCGGTGTGGAATCCAGACAGGTGCGCATTGGCTTTGACTGGCCCAACGAAGGCACCCTGTACCGTCAGGCAGGTTTTTCACTGAATTGCGGTAGCGATACACCACTGGATGACAGCGACAACGACGGCGTGGCCGACGACTTTGATAACTGCCCGTTGGTAGCCAACAGCCAGCAATACGACACCGACAATGACGGTATCGGCGATGCCTGTGATTTTGACCGCGACAACGATGCCATTGATGACGAATACGATAACTGCCCTGACGTGGCCAACAACGATCAGGCAGACACGGATCAGGACGGCATGGGGGATGCCTGTGATCCGGTGACCGACAGTGATCAGGACGGCATAGACGATGCCGACGATAACTGCCCGACGGTACCCAACGCTGATCAGAACGATATCGACGGCAACGGTATTGGCGATGCCTGCGAAGCCGTGATTGATGATGCCGACTTTGACGGCATTCTGGATGTGGACGACAACTGCCCGAATACCGCCAACCCCGGTCAGGCAGACAATGACGGCGATGGTATCGGCAACGCCTGCGACAGCACACCCAACGGCCCTGATCGTGACGGTGATACCATTCCGGATAACGAAGATAACTGCCCGAACCAGCCCAATCAGAATCAGGCTGACAGCGACCAGGACGGCATCGGCGATGCCTGTGATACCGCCCAGGAACCGGTCCATATCGACGGACTCACGGTTTCCCCGATTGCAGACAACATCATTATCGACGATTGCCTGCGCAGTGCTACCGGCAGCACCAGCGCTGCCAATGCCCGCGGCGACAACCTGGACAGCTACCTGGCCTGCCTCAACAGCGAAGGACTGACTTACGATCCGTTCAACGAATACTGGGTGCGCAAGGTACGCCAGCACTGCTACGACAATGTGAACTGGATGGCCGGCGGCATCGGTAACAACCACACTGCCTATCGCAACTGCATTATGGAACGCGGCATTGAGCCTTCTGCCATCACCGTGAACGATGACTACGAAGAACAGGTCGTGCGCCATTGCTGGGGCGATCCGGTGGAAGCCGAAGAAGCACTGGGCTGGATGGTGATGATCTATATGAGCCTGCCCCCCGGCCCTTCCGGTTCTACCATTGTGAACGTGATCAACGGCATCACCTATACGATCGACATGATTGATACCATCGGTGACCTGGTGGAGCACTATGAGGATAACGACGGCCTGGGTCTGTTCGATTTTGCTCCCCGGGCCATGACCAATTACCCGGAGTATGTCCAGTGCCTGGAGGAGCGTAAAATTCCCGGCTTTGACTTCCCTCCCTATAAAACCGAACCCTGGAGCCAGTACAAGGCTTGGACCGAAATCGTAGATGACTACTGCCGAGATTCCGTGGTTAACGGCGGCATTCAGGGGCAGCTGGGTGACGGCACCGGCTGGAAAGCCAGTGACCTGCATAACTGCTACACCGTTCGCCAGTATCCTGAACAGGGTGCGCCCATGCCTTCTGAAGGCGTTACCCTATCAGACTGGATTTTCGGTGATATCGATCCCATCGAGGAAATGACCTACGACTATGCCTACAGCAGCTGCCGTCAGGTGCACGAACCCCGGGAGAAAACCTCGGAATTCATTCACTGTTTGCAGAATATCGGTGCCGTGATTCCGGCCGACCAGTGGCAACGCTTTGGCGGCTGGCTGCATGATTCCTGTGCCGCCAGATACCCGGAAAACTCCCGCGGCGCCAACGCCAATGCCTATCGTGATTGCATTGAAAGCACCGGTTTCAACCTGACTTCTGCCGAGGAAACCCTGCTGGCCAGCCTGGTAGGCACCCATTGTGAAAATTCCTTTTACCCCAGTGGCAGCGGTGCCGGCAAATATGAAAACTACAATCCCTACTGGACCTGTTATTCAGAGCGGGGCTACAGCTTTCCCAACAATGCCAGCTGGAAAAGCAATGTCCGTGATTACTGTGCCGGCAGCAACGGGGTCAACGTCAGCGGTTACCGAACCTGCCTGACACAACGTGATGTGCCTTACGATGACAACAGCTGGAAAACCCACGTCAAGCAGCACTGCGACAGCGTGCCCTACCCCGGCGGCCCCACCGGTGGACGGTTCGAGGATTACAACACCTACTGGAACTGTTTCAGAGCCGCAGACACCACCTACATTAACGACAACGGCTGGAAAAACGGCGTGCGCAATTTCTGCGCCCGGGTGAACGGTGTGAACGTGAACAATTACAAGCGCTGCCTGAGTGACCGGGAAGTGGGCTACAGCGACAACATATGGAAAACCCACGTTAAACAGCATTGCGACGGTGCTTCTTACCCCGGCGGCCCCACTGGCGGACGATTCGAGGATTACAACACGTACTGGAACTGTTTCCGCAACGCGGGCACCACTTACATCAACGATGGTGGCTGGAAAACCGGTGTACGTAACTTCTGTGCGCAGGTGAATGTGGGTGGCGGTGCCAATGCCTACAGCAATTACACCAGCTGTATTTCAGCCCGGCAAGTGCCCTATGACAGTGGCTCCTGGTGTGCCGAGGTGGAAGAACACTGCGAAGCCCAGTGGTACCCCTTCGGCGGCAAGGATGTGTGTTATTCAGAAAGGCAATGTAGCATGTAGACCCCGTGTGTTGCGCAGTCAGCAACATCAACGTCAGGGTGAGCTTTGAGCTCACCCTTTTTTTATGGGGTGCGGAATTATTCAGAAGTCCCGGCGTTGCAGGGCATTTCCTAACGGCGATGCCAGCATCCTTGGCTCCACATGCTCACGCATGTATTGCTCACGCAACGGTTTGGTAAAATCATCCAGGAACTTGTAGTAGTAACCTACCACTTCATCCACCGGCAGTTTGCCGATACCCAGATTAAACAGCATCTCCTGATGGAAGCGCACGTGATCCCGTAGATCAATCAGCTCAAAGTTTTCGGCAATTACGGTTTCGCGGATAGCGCGGGTGGAATTCACCATCAGGGAACCCAGCAGGGAACTGCGATTCTGGATCAGGCGTTCCTGCATTTCTGTTTCCAGTTTCACCAGTTTTTTCATGCCGTCTTCATCAACAGGACCCGCATCAATAATCTGCATCTGGCGGTTCAGAATGTCACGCACGTTTACCGCGATTTCCGCGTCGATGGTGCCTTTCACGGATTCATACAGCAAACCGGGAATCAGACTGTTAAAGGTTTCCAGGCCTTCCATTTTCAGCTGGGACCCCAATTCCAGCTCCGGTATATCAAATAAAACCCCGAGAAAATCCAGACCGGCATGCTTGTGATAATCCATCACGGTAATACCGGAGCCGCGCACTGACTGCACAACTTTCATACGGTTCAGCGTGCGTAACGCCATTCTGAGTGAGGTACGGTCCACCTTAAGTTCTTCTGCGAAACCCCGTTCCGCCGGCAGGCGAAAACCCGGTTTGTACTGACGTACATAAATACGCGCCACGAGTTCGTCGACGATATAGTCAGGTAAGGTTTTTTCCATAATTTAATCAACTAAATGCAAGTGAAAAAGTAGCGGGCAACCAATTGGGTAAACCAGCTTATTATTGTAATTAATAGCCCATGCCTGAGCAGGGGGCAAATCTACCACTTTTTTTACGGTCCACAAACCGAACAGGATCGTATATACCGCAAGAGTTACAAAAAGCTACAGCGACTGATGGTTCACGCTGAAAGCCTGAAAAAGTATATAGCGCGACGTTATTTAAAGGCAGGATCCGGGAGCTTTAATTGTCTAAAGCCGGATATTGGGCTTACCAATACCCGGCCTGACAGAATCGGGGTTTAACCAGTTTTCATAGCTGATCCTGGTTGCTTTTTATCTGCAAGACAGCTTTCTATTTTTTAGAACAACCGGCCGCTTCCAGTTGCTGCCGGAACAGATCCATCAAGGCCTCTATATTGTTCACGCCGGTATAGTTGGGGCGCACAATAAAGGCTATGCGCCGGTGCGGGCCCTTTTCATTCAAATGCACTGCGCTTAATTCGTTACTGCCGGTTACCAGCTGGTCCAGTGCCATCGCCGGCACTAACGTGCTGCCCATGCGCCCCGCCACCATCTGAATCAGGGTGTGCAGGCTGGTGGAATCCAGCGAGTTATCCGTTTCAGTGCTCTGCATTTTACAGGCCGCCAGCGCGTGTTCTTTCAGGCAATGGCCTTCTTTCAGCAGCATGAGTCTGGCTTCCCGTAATTCGTCGCTGGTGATTTCCTGTTGGGTGGCGTGTTCATTGTCTTTATGGGTCACCCAGTAAAAGTCCTCGTGCCAGAACTCAAAGGCCAGCAGCCCATCGTGCTCATAGGGTAACGCCAGAATGGCGGCATCTACTTCTCCTTTACGCACCTTGTCCACCAGCACATGGGATTGCTCTTCAACAATGCTCAGCTTGAAATCCGGAAACTCCTGGCGCAGACCGGGCAGCACCTTGGGCAAAAGGTATGGCGCAATAGTGGGAATAACACCGACCGTCATGGGGTAGCTGAGCGGTGCTTTCTCCGCATTGGCGAGCATGTACAGGTCATCCACCGCCAGCCGGATCTGATGGGCCTTGGCCAGAAACTGCTGCCCTACCGGGGTGATCAACACCTTTTTGTTATCGCGCTCGAAAATCTGGATTTCCAGCTGCTTTTCCAGCTCTGTGATAGCCGTGCTCAGGGCTGACTGGGATACAGCGCACAAATCCGCAGCCTTTTTGAAGTGGTGAGTCTTCTCCACCGCCAGGGCGTAGGTGAGCTGTTTCAGGGAGATCATAGTGACACATCCAAAAAACTGAACATAACAATCAATTTAATTCAATTTATTAGAAGAAACAACTCCACTAACCTTTTTCGCAGGTTGAGCCGGAAATGCAGCGATCAACCATCAGAATCCGGCTGCGAAAAGCAGCTTTAACTCAGACCAATTGACATTCAACACTGAAAGGAAAACGACTCATGGCGAAGATCAATCAAGTGATCCCCGAATTTAAGGCTGAAGCTTTTCACAACGGCGAATTCAAAACCATTACCTCTGAAGACGTGAAAGGCAAATGGTCCATCTTTCTGTTCTACCCGGCAGACTTTACCTTTGTATGCCCCACCGAGCTGGAAGACATGGCCAAGCATTACGAAGAACTGCAGGCAATGGGTGTAGAAGTTTACTCCGTATCCACCGACACCCACTTTGTGCACAAAGCCTGGCACGATGCCAGCGAAGCCATCGGCAAAATCCAGTACCCCATGCTGGGTGACCCCACCGGCAAAATCGCCCGCGGTTTTGACGTGATGATTGAAGACGAAGGCGTGGCGCTACGCGGCACCTTCCTGGCAGACCCGGAAGGCATTATCAAGGTAGCGGAAATTCACGACCTGGGTATTGGCCGCTCTGCCAAAGACATGCTGCGCAAGGTGAAAGCTGCCCAGTACGTGGCAACTCACGACGGTGAAGTTTGCCCGGCGGCCTGGGAAGAAGGTGAAAAAACCCTGACCCCAAGCCTGGATCTGGTTGGCAAAATCTGATCGCTGCGCAGTAAGGGCAACCTTCGGGTTGCCCTGATCTCCCCAGGCAACACATCCACCACAACGTCCACAACTGAAACCGATCAAGGGCAGAAACATGTTAACGAACGATATCTTGAATGCATTAAAGGGCTACACAGCCACTATGGAAAACGACGTGACATTGGTTCTGCAAACCGGTGAGCATGAAAAGCGTGCCGAACTGACAGAATTCCTGAGCGACGTCACATCGGTTTCTGACCGGCTACACCTGGAAGAACGGGACACCCATGGCGTTCTGCGCAGCCCGGTCAGTTTTATGCTGGAAGTGGACGGCAAGCCCAACGGCATCCGGTTTTCCGGTATACCGGGCGGGCACGAATTCAATTCCCTGATCCTGGCGATTCTGCATTCCTCCGGAACAGCCATCAAACTGGATGACAGTATCGCCAAGATCGTAAAAGGCATCAGCGAACCGTTGCACTTTGAAGTGTTCGTCAGCCTGAGCTGTCATAACTGTCCGGATGTAGTACAGGCACTGAATCAGTTTGCCTTGCTGAATCCCGATATCAGCAGCGAAATGATTGACGGTGGCGTATTTCCGCAACTGGTGGAAGAGCGAGATATTCAGGGCGTACCTTCGGTGTACCTGAACGGCAACAGCTTTGCCAATGGCAAAGTGGATACCGCACAACTGCTGGGCAAGCTGATGGAACAATACCCTGATGCTGTGAATGCCGAAAGCGGTGAGCAGTTACCGGAACAGGATGTTACTGTGATTGGTGGTGGCCCCGCCGGCGTGGCAGCCGCTATTTACAGCGCCAGAAAAGGCCTGAAAGTGACATTGATTGCTGATCGTATCGGTGGCCAGGTGAAAGACACCATGGATATCGAAAATCTGATCGGCACGCCCAAAACCACCGGCCCCAAACTGACCGGCTCCATGATGGAACACCTGAAAGATTACGACATTACCATCAAGGAACATTTGAAGGTCGACAACATTGAGAAGGGCCAGATCAAGAAGGTCACCCTGTCATCCGGTGAAGTGATTGATACCAGGACCCTGATTATTGCCACCGGCGCCAAATGGCGCGAGCTGGGTGTTCCCGGAGAGAAAGAAAACATCGGCAACGGCGTGGCTTATTGCCCCCACTGCGATGGTCCCTTCTTCAAGGGCAAGGATGTGGCGGTCATCGGCGGCGGCAACTCCGGTATCGAGGCAGCACTGGATCTGGCAGGCATCGTTCAATCCGTTACAGTCTTTGAATTCCTGCCAGAGCTGAAAGCCGACAAGGTATTGGTGGACGCGGCCGACGCAAGAGACAACATCAAGATTCTGAAAAACGTGGCAACCCAGCAGATTATTGCCGACAACGGCAAGGTGGTTGCTATTGAATATCAGGATCGTGAAAGCGAGGACATTCACCGTCAGGATCTTGCCGGTGTGTTTGTTCAGATTGGGCTGGTACCCAACAGTGCATTCCTGAACGATGCCGTGGAACTGACCAGATTCGGTGAAGTGGTGATTAACGAAAGATGCGAAACCAGTGAACCGGGAATTTTCGCCTGCGGCGATGTAACCACTGTACCTTACAAACAGATTGTGATTGCCATGGGCGAAGGCTCAAAAGCCGCATTAAGTGCCTTCGACTATCTGCTGAAAAACTTTTAGGATTTTTTAAGCAAACGAGCATACTGACAAACTGTGCCGGCTCGTACGGGGCGATGCCTGAAACTCATCGCCCCTTTTTTTATTTCTTTTTACCCGTTCTCATTTTTTGAATCTGTTGTTCCACCGGTTTTAACACCCCAGGAATTTCATATTAGCGCCCGGGATCTTTATCACCGATCGTTCTAATCGGGCCGGTTAATGGCTGTCTATACTCAAGGGTACTGTCTGTATTTTCCCGCTTACCCAAGGGTTAGATAACCACCATGGAACTACTTGATTACCTTAAGCTTTTCTCCGAGAAAGACGGCTCCGATCTGTACCTGGCTACCGGTGCGCCCCCCAGCGCCAAGTTCTACGGCAAGTTAACCCCCATCGGCGAAGATCCCCTGCCCCCCGGCCGCGTGGAAGAAATGGCGCTGGCCATTATGGACGAAGAACAGCAGGAACTGTTTGAAGAGCGCCCGGAAATGAACCTGGCTATATCGGAGCCTGGTGTTGGCCGTTTCCGGGTAAATATTTTCAAGCAGCGCAATCAGGTATCCATGGTCATCCGCGCCATCAAAACCGATATCCCCCGCTTTCAGGATCTGGGGCTCCCGGACATTCTGCCCAAACTGGTAATGCAAAAACGCGGGCTGATTCTGTTTGTGGGCGGTACCGGTTCCGGTAAGTCCACGTCGCTGGCATCCCTGATTGATTACCGCAATGCCAACAGCGCCGGGCACATTATTACCATCGAAGACCCGGTGGAATTTGTTCACCGCCACAAAAAATCCATCGTCAATCAGCGCGAAGTAGGCGTGGACACCAACAGTTATGACGATGCCCTGGAAAACACCCTGCGCCAGGCACCGGATGTGATACTGATCGGTGAGATTCGTACCGCCAAACAAATGGAACAGGCCATTGCTTTTGCCGAAACCGGGCATTTGTGTATTTCCACCCTGCACGCCAACAACGCCAACCAGGCCCTGGACCGGATTGTTAACTTCTTCCCCGAGGAACGTCACAAGCAACTGTTTCTGGATCTGTCACTGAATATCCGCGGTATTGTGTCTCAACGTCTGTTGCCGACGGTGGATGGCAAACGGGCCGCCGCCATTGAAATATTACTGGGCACGCCCCGGGTGTGCGACCTGATCAAACAAGGCAAGGTGGATGAAATCAAGGAAGTAATGGAAAAATCCGAAGCCCAGGGCATGCAGACGTTTGATACCGCCTTGTTCAAGTTGTACATGGAAAAACTGATCACCCTGGAAGAGGCCCTGAAAAATGCCGACTCCAAAAACAACCTGCGCCTGCGCATTAATCTACAGGAGAAAGGTCACAGTCAACCGGCCGCCAGCGAGCCGGCTCCCAAACCCAGGGATGACAGCCAGTCCAAACCGGCGGCGGCCCAGCAAAAGCCTGCACCCACCACGGAAAAATCAGACGCCGGCCTGGGCGGACTGTCACTGGAACCCTTGACCGAGGAAGAACAGGAAGACGATAAACCCGGCAGTTTTTTCCTCAAAAAGTAACGGCCCTTGCCCGAAACAGATAAAAGTTCGCCCGACAAGGCTGGTTTTCTCGACAATCCTTTGGAATATTTTTTTCTAGATAACGGATTGCTTAAGGGAACCAGTTCACACTTTTTTCCTCCATGAAATTTTATGCCATCAGATCATGGGGTTATTGCACGCTAACCCTTTGAAATCTAACTGTTCAGAAATTCGCAATTCATATAAAAAACTGGTTTTAAGAAGTCATAGTTCATAACCATCGGTTTACCGCTGTTTTTCTAACGTTTTATCGCCAATTTTGCGCTGGATTATCGACGTTTTACGGATACATTTAAGGTAACGCTTGATGTATCCCGGGGGTAACATGATGGGAATTAGCAGCGACAAATCCTTAGCTTTTGTCGTTTATTGTTGTGTGTTTTTCTGCAGCGCCAGCGCCACGGCTAATAACAGCGGTGACCTGCTGGTAGATGAGCAATGGGCGATAGAATCCTCTGTCAGCCACCTGACCAACACCCGTTTTGAAGCCGTGCCGGCCACCAGCACCGGTGAACCCAGGGGCACCTGCGCCACCACACCGGTGATCAATGGCGACACCTATACCTGCGACAGTTTTACCGCCCCCAGCAACGGCGATGTGGATATTAACGTGGCCCATGCCTGGGAACTTATTCCTGCCGACGGCCCGGAAGTGGTGATTGGTTTGATCGATACCGGCATCGATTACCTGCATCCCGACCTGCGCGAAAAAGTGTGGAAAAACACCGGCGAAATGCTGTTTATTGATGCCAACACCAACGGCATTGATGACGGCTGCGAAGACGGTGTGGACCTGGACAGCAATGGCTATCCGGACGACTGCCACGGCATTAATACGCGGGTAAGCCGACTGCTGGCAGACGGCTCTCTGAATCCGCTGGCCGGTGATCCCATGGATACCGCTGTGGGCCATGGCACCAACATGGCAGGCGTGATGGGTGCCGTGGGTAATAACGGCAGTGCCGATTTTCACGGTGGCATTGTCGGTGTCACCGGCTTCCACAACAATATTCGCATCGCCACCTGCGCCGCTGCGGATCTGCAATCTGATGTGTATGTCACCATTCCCGGGCTGATCGGTGCCTACGGTACCCACGATGCCATACTGGCCTGCTTTGATTACTTTGCCGCGCTCAGGGAGCGGGGTGTCAACCTTGTAGTGATTAATGGCTCCGGTGGTGCGTCTACACTCAACAACCTGAATAATATTATTATTCCAGTCGCCCAGGTGCGCGATAAATACCTGCTGAATACCCCTGCCATGAAAGCTGCGGTAGACCGGATCGCCGCACTGGATATTAATCTTGTGGTGGCCGCTGGGAATAACAGCTGGGATATCGACCGCGATCAGGACCGGGCCTACTTCCCGGCAGCGTTTTCACAGGACAACATTATTGCCGTGGGAGCCATTAACAATCAGGCAGAACCCTGGCGGTATTCCAGTTACGGTCGCTGGTCGGTGGATGTTTTCGCCCCCGGTGAGCGTATTCTGAGTACCAACCCCAGAGCCGAAATTACCGGTACCACACCTGCCGAGTACGTGGTCAGTGACGGTACCTCCCAGGCCACCGCCTTTGTTTCCGGCATGATTGCCCTGGCAAAAAGCTACCCCGCCACGGCACACCTATCGGCAGAGGAACTGCGCCGGCTGCTGATCAGTTCAGGCAAGTCACTGGCGTCCATCGAAGCAAAAAGCGTATCCGGAAAACTGGCGCGCCTGGTGGATGACAACCAAAGCGGCATGATCAACTGCAGCAACCAGCTGTTCGAGCGCCGTCACTGGCCCAGGGAAAACCAGACCCAGGTATTGCCGGGTAACTGGTTCCAACTGGAAGTGGCCAGCTATAACTGCCATCAGGCGAGTGGTCAGGCGTATCTGACAGCCAGCATTTTTCCCACCGGGGAAAGTTTTCTGCTGCTGGATGATGGTAGCTATCCCGATAAAACGGCTAATGACGGTATTTATACCGGACAATGGCTGGTACCGAATGAACTGGATACCTACCAGATCAGCTGGGGCACTGACACCGCCACTCAAATGCCGGATATGATTGACCTGCATACCACCATCATTACCGATAACGACGCGGCCAATACCGAACGCAGCGGCAGCTGGTGGCTGACCATATTCCGCCCGGGCTTTTACGGACACAATTACCGGATTGCCTACGAATCCGGCGAACGTGCCTTTACCTGGAAACCCCAGGTAACAGAAGCCGGCTATTATGAAGTGCTGGCCCACTGGCCCAGCTACAGTGGCTTTACCAGCCACGCGGAATACAGCATCTCGCATGGCAACAGCCATACGCAGCAACAAACCATGGTGGTGGCGGACCAGAGCCAGAATGGCGGCCAATGGAATTCGCTGGGGGTTTACTGGTTCGGTGAAGGGGAATTCCCCGTGACACTCACCAACCAGAACATTGATGCGGCAGTGGTGGCCGATGCCATCAAACTCAGGCCAGTATCGCCCTGAAGCCTGCTGCTTTCAGAGCATTTTCAACACAAACGACACACACGACATAAAGAACATAAACAGAACAAACAACAGGCGCCTTAAAGCGCCTGTTGCTCAAAGTAGAATACCGCAAACCAGTTCTTGTCATCGCGCCAGCAGTCCACCAGACCAAAACCGGCAGCCGCCGCCAGTTCACGAAAAGAATCTACGGAGTATTTGTGCGAGTTCTCTGTGTGAATGCTTTCATTGGCCTGGAAGGCAAAACGATGGCCATCCACCTTGACCGACTGCTCGCACTGGCTCACCAGATGCATTTCGATTCTGTGATGATCCTCGCTGTAAACAGAACGGTGGGCAAACGCATCCAGTTCAAACTCCCCCTGCAGCTCGTTGTTAATACGCTGCAGCAGGTTTTTATTGAAGGCTTCCGTAACTCCATTGGCATCGTTGTAAGCATCCAGCAACACATGACGGTCCTTGATAAGATCCACGCCAATCAGTAAACCGCCGCCTTTACCTACGGTTCGGGCAATCTTCTTGAGAAAGCCCAGGGCTGCCACCGGATCAAAATTGCCAATGGTGGAACCGGGAAAGAACACCACCCGTTTTTTTGCCGCACTCGCCTTAAAATAATCCGGCCGGGAAAACACCAGATCAAAGTCACCGGCGATAGGCTGCATTTCAATATCCGGAAAGGCAGCACTTAAAGCTTCCACCGACTGCAACAGTGCCTCTTTGGATATCTCTACAGGGATATAGCTTTGCGGTGAATCCAGAGATTCAAGCAACAGGCGGATTTTGGTGCCGGCACCGGAGCCCGGCTCAATAATGGTGACATCCGGACCAATGCGGTGAGCGATATCATCCATTACCTGATTCAGCAGCGACAGTTCGGTGCGGGTAAGATAGTACTCATCCAGATCACAGATATCTTCAAAAAGCCGTGAACCGACTTCATCATAAAAATATTTACAAGGGAGCGTTTTCCGCTGCGCCGACAGCCCGGCGATCACATCCTGCCGAAAAGATTCCACAGCCTGCTCGACACTGATTTCTGTGGTCAGATCCAATAGTGCGCCCATAATGATTCCTTGTTGTTGGTATTCTTCTGTTACTGGTCCTGAACCAGACGCAACCCGGTGAACTGCCAGTGCTGGTGGGGATAAAAGAAATTCCGGTAGCTTTTGCGAATATGGCTTGCCGGCGTAACACAGGAACCGCCCCGCAGCACATACTGGTTGCACATGAACTTGCCATTGTATTCACCGGCATTACCGGAGAACGGCTGAAAGCCCGGATAAGCACTGTAAGCACTGGCCGTCCATTCCCATACATCACCCCAGAACTGATAATGCTGTTCCCCTTCACGGGGATAGGGCCTTAACCGGCCACTTTCGTAAAAGTTGCCATCCGGGCGCTCTGCGCCATACAAGGACGCTGCCACTTCCCATTCAAATTCTGTGGGCAGACGCCTGCCGCACCAGCTGGCAAAAGCATTGGCTTCATAAAAGCTGATATGTGTTACGGGCGCCTGCAGTGCCAGGGGCTGCAAACCATTCAGGGTAAACTCAAACCAGGCATTGCCTCTTTTACGCCAATATGCCGGATATTTGTGACGCTCTCTTTGCACCCAATCCCAACCATCAGCCAGCCACAGGCCTGGTTCTTCGTAACCAGCGCTCTCAACAAATTCCAGAAACTCACCATTGGTAACCAGCCGCGATCCAATGGTGGTACTGTGAACATATTGTTTGTGCCGGGGCTTTTCGTTGTCGTAACTGAAACTACCACCAGCATGCCCTACTTCATAAACGCCTTCGGGAATGGGCAACCAGGATAAGGGAACAGCCCCACTGCCTGCGGCGGGCTGCTCACTGGAGCGGCTATAAACAGGAAAAGCAGGATTCTGCAGAAAGGCATGTTTGATATCTGTCAGCATCAACTCCTGGTGCTGTTGCTCGTGGTTTAAACCCAACGTAATTAAAAACGCCAGTGATTCATCCGCCGCCAACAACAAAGGTCCGATGCACTCATCCACATGGTCCCGGTAACGATAGATATCGGTAATAGTGGGCCGGGTTTGTGTGCCTCTTAAAGGCCGGGGAAACTGCTCACCAATACCGTTGTAATAGGAATTGAAAAGGTAGTTATAGCTCTCATCCAATACTTTGTAGCTTTTCAGATAAGGCTTGAGAATAAAAGTTTCAAAGAACCAGGTGGTGTGGGCAAGGTGCCAGCGAATCGGGCTGGCATCTGCCATGGACTGAATACACATATCCGCTTCGGACAAGGGAGCGGCGATTTCCAGCGAGCGCTGGCGGACAGCCTGATAGTGGGCAGAAAGATCGGTAGTTAACCAGGCGGGTGTTTCAGGCTGCAGTATGGGCATAGATTGGCCTCAGCTTTCGTATCAGTGATACCAGAATAATCCGAAATAATTCTTACAGAATGGCTGTTTTCGGCAATTATCCTCTTCGGTCTGTATTTTTTCGGGTAGCCGGCTGCAGTACTGCAGAAACTGCAAGCGGCCAAAATACAGACCTTCTGAAAGAGACTAATCCTTGTGATTGCAAGATTCAACTTTAACGGGGTGCCATACGGATAGAACCGTCCAGACGAACCACTTCACCGTTAAAGAAGCCGTTTTCCACCATATGGCATGCCAGCTGGGCATACTCAGGCGGATGGCCAAGACGCTTGGGAAACTGTGTCATTTCGATCAGCGGCTGTTTTACCTTGTCCGGTGCAGCATTCATCAGCGGCGTATTGAAAATACCCGGGGCAATGGTGTTCACACGAATACCGTACTGGGAAAGATCACGGGCGATGGGCAGCGTCATACCGATAACACCACCTTTTGAAGCACTGTAGGCCACCTGGCCCACCTGGCCGTCAAAGCCCGCTACAGAGGCTGTATTCACAATCACGCCACGTTCGCCGTCTTCGTTTACCGGTTCATTTTTTGCCATGGCTTCAGCAGCCAGACGCAGCACGTTGAAGGTGCCCACCAGGTTCACATTAATGACGGAGGAAAACACTTTCAGGCTGTGGGGGCCCTTGGAACCGAAGGTTTTCATCGCGGAACCGATACCGGCACAGTTAACGCAGACATGCACGGCACCGAACTGGTCCAGGGTTTTCTGAATACCGGCCTGTACGGATTCTTCATCCGCCACGTTCACTTCAGCGTATCCGCAGTTTTCGCCCAGTTCTTCGGCCACCGCCTGACCCTGCTCTGCATTCAGATCAAAGATCATTACCTTGGCACCACGGCTCAGCATTTCCTCGGTGGTTGCGCGACCCAGACCGGATGCGCCACCGGTTACAACGGCGACTTTATCGTTTAACTCCATAAAATTCCCTCGCTAAATTGCACTACAAACAGGTTGTTGGTGATTTTGTGGCGAAAAGTATACACCTGCCAGGCAAGGCTGCCAGTGCCCGGATGTGACAAGTGATTAACTGATTTGGTCATTTTCACCCCGTTTATAGCCTTTTTGGACGTTGACGAAACTCTGGTCAGTTACGGTAGCATTGAGCCAGGGTTGAGATTTGACGGTTGACGCCATCTCTGACCGGATATGCCAGCAGACTGAACATTCCGGCCATTGTCCGGCACCCGTCGGCTTAATGACAATTAACCGGCATCTGGTTAAACAGCCAGCACTCATCCATTCAAGCCAGTAAACGGAAAACCAGCAGATGTTTCGATTTATCCTTGCCCTTCTGATACTTCGGATAAAGCCCCGCAGTGATATTTTTGAACCGGTGGAGCGCCAGTTCCGGGTTAAACCCTGGGATCTGGATCTGAATGTTCACCTTAACAATGCCAAATACCTCAAGTATCTGGACAAAGGGCGCATCGAACATATTATTTACTGCAAACCCGTTCGCGCCCTGTATCAGCGTAAACTGAAACTGATTGTGGCCAACATTGAAATCAGTTATCTGCGTTCGCTGATGCCGTTCCAGAAATTTACCGTCAGTTCCCGGGTAACCGGCTGGGATCATAAATACGTGTATTATGAACAACAATTCCAGAGTGGCGGCAAGCTCTATGCTACCGCTATCATTCGTCTGGCGCTGCTGAAGGGTAACGAGTCCGCATCACCCAATCAGGTTTTTCAGCGGCTGACGGGTCAGGAGCAGGCACCGTCACTACCCGCTTCGGTGACTATGCTGAACCGGCTTATTCAGGCACAACGGGAAGAAAGCTCCGGCACCAACACAGAAAATCCAGGAAGCCCGGCAAACCGGGGTAACAGCAGCAAGCTGCTGGCAACCGAACAGGAATCCTGAACCTGTTATTCCAATGAACAAGAACCAAGGAAACTCTACAAGGAAACTCTATGAGCGCATCCGAAAACATTACCACCAAACTGGAAGACGGTATTCTATCCATCTACTTCAACCGTCCGGATAAAAAGAACGCCCTGACCGGCGACATGTACACCGCGCTTTGCGAAGCCCTTGAAGAGCTGGACAACAACCCTGAAGCACGGGTCGGTTTTATTACCGGTACCCGGGATTGTTTCACCGCGGGGAACGACCTGGCAGACTTTCTTAACAGCCCCCCGTCTACCGGCAGTGAACCACCGGTATTTCGCTTTCTGAAGACGCTCCCAAAGGTGGAAAAGCCACTGGTAGCAGCTGTTAATGGCCCGGCAGTTGGTATTGGCACCACCCTGCTGCTCCACTGCGATCTGGTCTATGCCGCCAGCGAAGCCAAATTACAATTACCCTTTGCCAGCCTGGGCGCCTGCCCGGAAGCCGGCTCTGCCCTGCTGCTGCCACAAACCATGGGTTACCAGAAAGCCGCCGAATTGTTGATGTTATGCGACTTTTTTAACGGCGAACAAGGCAAGGAATTCGGCCTGATTAACGAAGTTTTCTCCGCAGAAGACTATCAGGAAAAAGCCTATGAACAGGCGAAGCGCATTGCCCTGCAGCCGGCCAGTTCCATGCGCGTTACCAAGATGCTGCTGAAAAAATCCAACGCAAAGGCGCTGGAAGAAATCATGGAGATTGAAATGGAATACTTCGCCAAGATGCTGCGCAGCCCGGAAGCGAAAGAAGCTATTACGGCCTTTATGGAAAAGCGTAAACCGGATTTTACCCAGTTCAATTAAAGCTATCAGCAGGAACAAACAAGGGGCTAACCGGGTTATAGCCCCTTGCCTGGTTATTCACAGAAATAATACTTCCCGTCCGACGACTCACTCAAACCAACAACAATTACTTGCCTTTAAAAGTGGGCTTGCGCTTGTCCACAAAGGCGGTGACGCCTTCTTTAAAATCTTCAGTATAGGCACAGGCTCTGAAACTCTGGGATTCAGCTTCCAGCTGATCAGACAGGCTGGTGAACAGGCTGCTGTTAATCAGCATTTTGCTTTTGCCGTAACTGAAGGTAGGCCCTTGCAACAGCCGGTCCACCAGTTCATAGGCGGTGTTTTCAACAGCCTCTTTTGCCACTGCCTTGTTAACGATGCCCATATCGGCCGCTTCTTTGCCGGAAAAACGCTCGGAGAGCAATATCAGTTCCGCCGCCTTCCGGGGCCCCACCAACCGTGGCAGAAAGAAGGTGGCACCGCCATCCGGGCTGGTTCCCAGGCCGCTGTAGGCCAGAGTGAATACCGCTTCTTCGTGGGTTACGATAAAGTCACAGGCCAGCATCAGACTGAGCCCGTAACCCGCCGCACCGCCGTTTACCAGCCCCACCACCGGCTTGTACATATAACGCATCCAGCGAATGGCTTCATGGGCGCTCTCGATCAGTTCGCGGATTTCCTCCAGCAGAGCCGGTTCATCGTTGTCCCGAATAGGGTCGGCGAACCGGGGCAGATCGCCCCCTGCCATAAAAAAGCGGCCTTCGGCACGTAACACCACACAACGAATGGAATTGTCGTGGTAGATCTCGTCCATGACTTCGCTGAGTTCTTCGGCCATGCCCACATTGATAGCATTCAACGCATCGGGGCGGGTCAGCGTGACTATGCCCAACCCGTGGCGGGCATCACTTTCGTTGCCTGATCCCCGTTCATAATTTACATACTGGTAGTTCATGTCTCCCCCTACTTCTCAGATTGTTCCAGTGCCGGGTAGCACAGTGTCAATTGTCAATATGTCACAAAAATGATCGCCACTATGACACAGGTAATTTTTCCCCTGTGTTTCATACTCGTACTCACTGTCGATAACGAGACAACCAAGGGGAAACGTAATGAATTTTGATTTTACAACACTGGCACTGGGCTGGCTTGGCGCATTAATCCTGCTGGGCAGCGTTGTTCTGGCCTGAGACTTCCTGTTTCCGCCACCTCCACTACCGGGATGGCAGCTTAACCATCACAGACTCACAGGGATAGGCAACACAGGCCAGTATGTAGCCGTCCTCTGCTTCATTGAACGACAGTGAATTGGGCTCGTCCATAATCACTGATCCGCTTTTCAGCTTCACCTTGCAGGTTTTACAGGTTCCCATGGCGCAATTCGACGGGATACGCAGATTATGGCGTTGCGCAGTTTCCAGAATGGTCTCCACCTGGCGCTGTCGTATATGGGTGATTCCTCCCAGCAATCCCGGCCGGTAGAAAGTCACTACCCTGGGTTTAAGCTCCGAACCGGTATCAATGGCAGGCGTATTGCCAAACAGTTCCACTTTCACCTGTTCCTCAGTAACGCCTGCTTCCTCAAAGGCACTCAGCAAACTGCGGGTCAATCCCTGAGGCGCACAGACATACACAAAGGTTTGCGCCGGGTCTGCCATCTGGTCCAACACCGTTTGCGGGGTAAGGTTTCTTTCCCGGCGCCCGCCCTGGCGGGTATAAAAATAGGTAACGGAAAAGCTCTTGTAATACTTTTCCATGTGATCCAGGGATTTCCGGTAGATCACATCGCTGCTGGTGCGATTGCTGTAAAGCAACCGGATATCGGCCTGCTCGTTCTTGGCCAGCATATCCTTGATCAGCGCAAATACCGGGGCGATACCGGAACCACCTGCCACCATGATGTAGCGCTTGTCATAGGGGTGATCCGGGGGCAAGGTGAAATCACCCATGGGGTCTTCAATGGAAAACACATCACCCACTTTCAGATTGCGGGTGAGCACACGGGATACCCGCCCCTGAAATACGTTCTTCACGGTGATCGCCATTTCCTGTTCTTCCGGCGATGATGTCAGCGAATAGCAACGCTGGAAAATGGCACCGCCCAGCTGAATGGCCACGCGCACGTACTGACCGGCACGGTAATGAATGCGATAACCTTCCATTGGCTGGAAGCGGACGGTGACCGTATCATCGGTCTCTTTGAGAATCTGGGTAACCTGAACCGGGTAGCTGGTATCACGGATGGAAACTTTTTCGCTGGGCGCATCAGCCTGCATCAAGGCCGGCACGCGATCCAGAACGGCATCGGGTACAGAGGCACGAATACGCTTCAGCAGCCTTTTCTGTACTCGCTTACCCAAGGATTGTTGATCTTTAGAACTCAAATACGCCCCCTACTACCTTTCTGCCCCGCTGGCGCTGTGACAGACCCGGTGTTTTGACTAACCCGGTATAGTTACTTCAGCATTTGCCCGGCCAGCAGAGATTCATTATGCTTTTTTGAACTGCAGGTATTCGGCAAAGGCCCTATGTTATGACGAACAACGCGCTTTACCAAGCACTTAATGGCCTGCTGGGAACAGGCTTTACCCGCGCACAGAGTGAGCGGGATCACCACAGCCATGACGAATCCTGGCATACCGCCTGCGCACCTCAGGCTGTTTGTTATGCCACCTCCAGCGATGAAGTAAGCCGCATCCTGCAATTATGCCGGCAACACCGGACACCGGTCACCGCCTTTGGCACCGGCACCAGTGTAGAAGGCCAGTCCATCCCCCACCCGCAAGGCATCAGCCTGGATCTGTCCCGGATGAACCGGATACTGGCCATCAACAGCGACGATCTGAGCTGCCGGGTAGAAGCCGGCGTAACCCGCAAGCAACTGAATCAGGCCCTGGCCAGCCAGTGTCTGTTCTTTCCCATTGATCCGGGTGCCGATGCCTCGCTGGGAGGCATGTGTGCCACCCGGGCCTCGGGGACCAATGCCGTGCGCTATGGCACCATGAAAGACAATGTGCTCAGCCTGAAAGTGGTTACAGCATCGGGAGATATCATTGAAACCGGCACCCAGGCGCGGAAATCCTCCGCGGGCCTGGATCTTACCAGTCTGATGATTGGCTCCGAAGGCACCCTGGGCGTTATTACAGAAATCAGCCTGAAATTACAGGGCATACCGGAAGAATCCGCTGCGGCCCGTCTGTGCTTTGATGAGCTGGCCAGTGCCACCGCCCTGGTAACCCAGGTGCTGCAACTGGGTATTCCCATTGCCCGCATAGAATTGCTCGACAGCACCCAGATACAGGCCGTTAATGCCTACTGCAAGCTGGATCTGCCGGAGGCCCCCACGCTTTTCCTTGAGTTTCATGGCAGCGCGGCGGGTGTGCGGGAACAGGTGGCGCAGGTGGAAGAACTGGCAGCGGCGTTGACGCCACACCCTTTGGTCTGGTCCGTGCATCAGGAAGAAAAGAACCGCCTCTGGGAGGCCCGGCATCAGGCCCTGTACGCAGCACGAAATCTGATACCCAATGCCAGCGTATGGACCACCGATGTGTGCGTTCCCCTGTCCCGTCTGAGTGACTGCCTGCTGGAGACCCGGCAGGACCTGGACGACACCGGCTTACTGGCCCCAATTGTGGGCCACGTGGGCGATGGTAACTTTCATGCCCTGATTGTATTGCCCGAAGGTGATACCGACACGCTGGAGAAAGCCCGGGCGGCCAATGAACGGCTTGTAGAAAGAGCCATTGCCTGCGGTGGCACCTGTACGGGGGAGCATGGTATCGGACTGGGGAAACTGGCGGCCCTGCAACGCCAGCACCCGGATACCCTGCCACTCATGCGGCAGATCAAACAGGCACTGGACCCGGACAACATCCTGAACCCGGGCAAACTGTACGGGCCGGAGTGCGCGACGTGACCAGGCCACTGACGCCCTGTATCGGCATCTGCTCCACCAGCATTGGTGATCCTGTCTGCCGCGGCTGCAAGCGGTTCAATCATGAAGTGTTTCACTGGAACGGCTACACCACCGGGGAAAAACAGAATGTTCTCAAGCGGCTGGAAGATTTACTGGAACGGGTAATGGGGCGCTACCTGACCGTAACCGATGAAGCCCCGCTGGAAAGTTTTCTGAAAGCTGAAGCAGCCCGCCCTTCAGCCCTGACAGGCAATGCAGCAAAAGCCTTGCTGGTGTTGCGCCTGCTGAATGATCAGCGGATCACTGCAGATAAACCTGACCTGCTGAAGTCTCTGGGTTTGATTCCGCAGGAAGACTTTCAAAGTATGGGCCCAACAGAATTGTTTCGCCTGATTGAGCAGGATTACTACGCTCTGGCATTGGCTTATTACGATGCCAATTTTCTGCGGGCTTATCAGCAAGACGGCTAAAACATCAGGCGTAATATTCCCCGTAACGGTCACGAATGTATTGATTCAGTTGTGCCGAGCCGGTGGTAAAAGCAATTCCTGCTACCTGACTACCCCACAATTTGCTCTGGGTCCAGCGCACCACTCCTTCTATCTTGCCAATCACAGGCGATTCCAGCTGAATATGATCGCCCAGTGACAATTGCTCACGACACTGAATACGTGCACCTTTGGTGGACAGATTACGAATATTGATACGGTATTCGCCATTGCCGGCTTTGAGGCGGGAAATCAGCAAATCTTCCACACGGGGACTCTGGCGCAAGGCCGCCAGCAATTGCTTGCGCTGAATTTCCTGAATGGAATAGCTGATACCCCAGGCCACCAGCAATCCTTTAAAGAACCCGATCAGGCTCAGCATCATAAACTTCCAGTCATTATTGATGACATAGTTGTAGACCGAATCCGCTTCTCTGGCATCTTCCCAACTGAAAGCAATGGAAATCAGTGGCTGCAACACGGCCATGGCCACCGCAAAATAAACACCATGCACCAGAGAGGCCAGCAACACTTCCCGATGATCATGGCTGGTAGTATCCAGCGCCTTGATCACAATAATGGACAGGGTGGAAAAGGACATGGCCAGAATCAGGCGCGCATAAGGCAGGTCATTACTGCGCTGACTGAGATCGCTCACAATCTGGAAATAAATAAAGGATGCCAGCGTAGCCACAAATACCGTCAGCAAGTAGGTATAAGTTCCCGGGGGCCCGCTTCTGGAAGGCAGCTTCTTCATTAACATACCCACAAAAATAGCCACACCAAAAGCCACAAAGCTGCCGGTAGCCCAGCTCAGTATCCTGTCCATTGTCATAAAGTTAATGGGAATGGTGGCATCAATCACGCCAATCAAAGCGAAGGTGGACAGACCGGATACCAGCAATACCACTGCCAGGCACCAGATAACCGCATCCTTGATACTGACTTCGGTATAGTCATGGTGATTGATCACAAAGCCAAGATTTTTAAAGCTGGTATATTGCTCCTCTTTTTTGGGATATTTTTTTACCAGGTATTTGCAGATATTCACCAGAAAATGCACAGACAACTTGTCCAGCTCTTCTTTCTGGGCAAGCACCTCCTTGTCATTATGGTCTGACAGCTGAATAACACGCCCCAGTTCCATCAGACGGTTTTCTTTCAAACGCATATCATCCAGCGACAATCCCTTGCAAACGTCCTCAACAATCATGAACAGGGTGACACATTTGATGTAGTACCAGTTAATGGTGCGGTGTCTTTTCTCTTCTTCAATATTCTCAATAATTTCCAGCCAGTAGGGGTTCCTCGGGCTTCCCCATAACGACCCATCCTCTCCCCGCACCAGATTCTGGCGAATGCGCTGCTGGTAGCGTTCCGGTGGCATAAAGTTATCGGACTGGGAAATGCTTTGCATGATATCTTCCACCGCTCTCGGAATTCTGGCCCACTGATGCAACTGCTGGCGCCACTGTTCGTCGTAGGTAGACAGCTTTTGCTGGGCCAGCGCGGCTATCACAATCACACTGCAAACGATGTAGGAATTATTTTCCAGCACGGCATTTTTGAATTCTTCCGAAATGGGAATAAGGGTGAGCAGTTCCGGTGAACTGTAGAGAGCCAGGGTAAGAATGAAATAGGTGAATACATAAATCAGGCAGTAACCCCGGTAGCGCATGGCATCAATGTAATCGCTGGGCTTGCCGGTAAAGAGCGCACTCTGGCCGGTGGGCCAGCGATTAAAGCGCGAGCCGATCACCAACAAGAGGATGAAGGCACTGATGGCAATATCTAATGCTGAATTCATTCTGTTCCCTCGACAGTTAATTCATCAGAAGGCCTCGAATGCCGTTTTCACAGCTGTTCAATACTGCGCCTAATAAGTTTATTAGATCAAAAACACCGCTCTTTCAACCACCCGATTGGAGGAGGCAGAGGGAAAACACCTATAAGCTTATACCAATCCGTTGGCGGAGAGTGGATAAATCCTGTAAGCGGTTAGAAAACCGCCAGGTTTTTAAAGGAAGGTCAGACGTGAAAATGTACCCGGCAAGCCTATATTGCCGGTAGCGATAAGCTGGTAACAAAAAAGACTAGGATTATTCTTCGCTCCAGAATCGTCGCAACTGAAAGGAACAGTACCCCACGGCCACAAACAGATTGATCAGACAGCTGGACTGGGACGCGTTTTTGATTTCTGCAGGCGTCAGCTTTTCATTGGCAAGTGTTGATTCCGGAAAACCGAACAGTGCCAGCGACACCATCAGCGCACCTATCACCAGCACCCCAACCAACATGACAACGAAGGCACGGTTACGGTTTACCATGCCTTTGATCGCGGCCCACTCGATCATGCCGTTCAGCGCACTGCATAACACCCAGGTTAACAATGCACTGCCTACCAGAAATCCAGCCATACTCCCTGCCTGTAGTTAATCAATTAGTGTTCGCGGGTTTTTCGGAATTCAATATCCGGCCAGCGCTCGATGGTCAGATCCAGATTAACCCGGGTCGGTGCCAGATAAGTGAGGTAACCGCCACCATCAATGGCCAGATTATCGTGACATTTCTTTTTGAATTCTTCGAGCTTTTTGGCATCAGAGCAATACACCCAGCGGGCGGTCGCTACGCTGATATTGTCATAGGCGCAATCCACTTTGTACTCGTCTTTCAGACGGGCAGCCACCACATCAAACTGCAGCACACCCACTGCGCCGACGATGACATCATTGTTGCGCAACGGCATAAACACCTGGGTAGCGCCTTCTTCCGACAACTGGGTAATACCTTTCTGCAGCTGTTTGCTTTTTAAAGGATCTTTCAGCTGCACGCGGCGGAACAATTCCGGCGCAAAGTGCGGAATGCCGGAGAAATTGACTTTTTCACCGGCGGTAAAGGTATCACCAATCTGAATGGTGCCGTGATTGTGCAACCCGATAATATCTCCGGGCCAGGCTTCCTCAAGATGCGCCCGCTCGCCGGCAAGAAACGTCAACGCATCGGAGACGCGAATATCCTTGCCGATACGCACATGGTGCATCTTCATGCCCTTTTCATAATGACCGGAACAGACCCGCAGGAAAGCAATGCGGTCCCGGTGTTTGGGATCCATGTTTGCCTGAATCTTGAAAACAAACCCGGAAAACTTTTCATCTTCCGGGGTCACTGTGGCGCCATCGGTTTCCCGGGGCTGAGGGGTTGGCGCCCACTCCACCAGGCCATCCAGCATATGATCCACACCAAAGTTACCCAACGCAGTACCAAAAAATACCGGTGTCAGCTGGCCGGCAAGAAACTCTTCCTGGCTGAACTCATGACTGGCACCCAGCACCAGTTCCAGCTCTTCACGTAAATCGTCCGCCAGGTTGCCCACCGCTTCGTCCAGTTCCGGATTATCGATGCCTTTGATGGGCCGCACATCCTGAATACGGTGCCCCTGACCGGTCTGATACAGGTAAACGGTGTCTTCCAGAATGTTATAAACCCCTTTGAACAGCTTGCCCATGCCGATGGGCCAGGTGACCGGGGAACATTTGATCTTGAGGATTTCCTCGATTTCATCCAGCAGCTCAATGGGATCGCGGATATCCCGGTCCATTTTGTTGATGAAAGACAGGATCGGGGTATCCCGCAGGCGACACACTTCCATCAGCTTGATGGTGCGTGGCTCGACACCTTTGGCACCGTCAATCACCATCAGGGCAGAATCTACCGCCGTGAGCGTGCGGTAGGTATCTTCAGAAAAGTCCTCGTGCCCGGGGGTATCCAGCAGATTCACAATGGCATCGCCATAAGGGAACTGCATCACCGAGGTGGTCACCGATATACCCCGCTCCTTTTCCATCTGCATCCAGTCGGAAGTCGCGTGGCGGTCGGAACCCCGGCCTTTCACCGTGCCCGCCACCTTGATCTGGTTTCCGTACAGCAGCAGCTTTTCGGTAATGGTGGTTTTACCCGCATCGGGGTGGGAAATAATGGCGAAGGTACGACGCTTTCTGACTTCGTCAAGCTGACTCATAGGAACTGGAACTCATTGGACTGGAGGTAGAAGCAAGGAAGGCGCGATTATACCCAATTACCGGCAATGACTTAAACAGATGGGCAAGAAACTATCAGATGGCAAAACAATTATGGCCGACAGGAGGAGCAGCCAGGGACGGGATGCATGGGTATTGGGGCCAGCCAGGGTGCTGGCCCCGGTGTCAGATTCAGAAGAACTCCCGGTAACGGGCATCTTCCCCCTGATAGGTGGCTTCGTGGTGCTTCTGGAACATGATGTCTTTGGCTTTCTGCTCCTGGTCGTCATCATAGGTGTCCACCATCAGCAGGGTTTCTCCGTGATCGATGGCATCATGAAAACGCTCAATGTGGTGGTTTTCTCTGGAAATTCCCACCATACCGCCGGCCCAGCCGCCAAAGAAGGCAAACAGCATCCACACAAACAGCAATATCTGCAGGTTAAGGTGAGCACTCAGGCTGGTGGCGCCCAGTACCACCGTAAAAAGTACCCCGCAGGCCAAGCCCACCAATGCACCGTATAAGCCGGAGTGCCCGATATCCCGTTCTTCAAAGATATTGGTTTTGGGAACCTGAAGCGTGTCCAGTGACACAAAGTCGCGATTGAGAAAATGCAGCTGACCGGTACTCATCCCCGTGGCGAGCAAGTCGTCGGAAATGCCCCTGGCCGGTAACGTACCGTTAAACAGATAGTAGATACGTTTCATGGTGACCTCCCTGAACTGAGTCTTGTTATGAAGAGCAGCTATACGGTTACACGATTTGAGTATACTCAACTCAATTAAGGGATGTCTTGACGCTGGAAGGATTGTTTTTTTATATGGATAGCTCGACTGGATATAAAGCATCAGAGAGCGAGCGCCATCACAATGGCGTCCTCTCTGCCATCGGCATCGGGGTAATAATTCTTGCGGCGCCCCACCTGCTGAAAACCGAAGGTTTCGTACAGGCGGATTGCGGCAGGATTGGAAGGCCGGACTTCCAGAAAGGCCTGTTCGGCACCGAAAAACCTGGCTTGATCCAGCATGTAACGCAGCAGCTGCCTGGCAATACCACGACCCCGCAGTGTTGTATCCACACAGATATTCAGAACATGGCATTCACCCACCGCCACGGTCACCACCGCGTAGGCGCAAACTCGCCCGGCTTCGTCCTCCACCAGTTTGCACAGGTAACCACCGTTGATGCAGTCACGAAATATGCCTTCGCTCCAGGGGAAAGGATAGGAGGCCAGCTCCACCGCTCTGACCTTGTCCAGATGGGCCTCGGACATATCCAGGATCTGCCAGCCTTCGGGTAGTTCAACCGCCATGGATCAGACGTGTCGTCCCCGCAGGGGCGCCAGCATACGCCAGGCACGGGATTTATGGCGCCAGTCAGCCAGCATGGCATGCAGCGCAGGCGCCTGTACTGTTACCGGAGCACCGGCTTTGAGCTGCAGGCTCTGGTTCGAAAGACCCAACGCTTCCACTGGCTGACTGCCCAGCACCAGCAGGGAGGATATGCCGGCACCGGCAAGCTTCTCATCCAGATAAGCCGTCAGGGTCTCGCGGGCTTCCGGCCAGCCCTGTTTGATGCGGGGATTGTTCACCAGTGGCCATTTGAAATACTGATAACGGCAGGCATCCAGCGGCAACTGCAATGCCTGCAGCACATCGTTCATCAGGCGGTGTTCCTGCGCGGACATATCCTTGACGCCAGGATCGCCCAGTTCGGACAGGATGGCCATTCCGGAAGACGTTTGCACCAGGGCGAAGCAGAACTCCACTTCCGGAGAAGCCGCCTGACGCGGTTTGGAGTTGGCTTGTGAACCCTGCGGCGTTGCCGGTCCTTCAGACAGATGCTCTGCCGGAATATTCACTTTGATACCGTCCGATGAAAGAACGCCGGGATCTGCTTGCGATACAGGGTGGCTTTCCACAGGCTGTGCCGGCACGGGGCGGGAAACTGCGGTGGTTTCACTGGTGGCTATACCGGGTTCAGGAGAAGCGGCGCCTGTATCTGAACCCTTGTCAAAACCTGAATCAAAGCCAGCGTCACCGGCCGGTGGCTGCCAGTTCTGCCGGGGCGGCCAGATATCCTGCTCATCCAGCACGGGGCTTTCCAGCGCACCGGGGATGGGCTCCTTCGGTACGTACTGCACTATCCCCAGGGCCTTCAGATAGGCCTGCCGTTCCACTTCAAACAAAATACTTACCGCTCGCTTCCTGTTGGTGATTCCGCAAAGGTTACCACACCCGCCGCCACATCAAACGCCCCGCTGCGGATTTTCCTTGGCATCACTGTAAATGTGATTCAGGGCATCCAGATACGCCTTGGCTGACGCCACCACAATATCAATATCGGCACCGTGACCGTTCACGATCCGGCCGCCCTTTTCCAGGCGTACTGTCACTTCACCCTGGCTGTCGGTGCCGCTGGTAATGGCGTTCACGGAAAACAGTTCCAGGCTGGCGCCACTGTCCACGATGGATTCGATGGCTTTGAAGGTGGCATCCACGGGGCCGGCGCCTTCTGCGGAGGCGGCTTTCTCCTCACCATCCATGGTCACCGTGATCTTGCAAAGGGGTGTTTCACCGGTCTGGGAACCGACGGACAGGGACACCAGCGTACAGCGCTCACTACGGGCGAATTTCTTGGCATCGCTCACCAGCGCCTGAATATCTTCATCAAAGATTTCGTGCTTCTTGTCCGCCAGTTCCTTGAAGCGGGTAAAGGCTTCGTTCAGCTCCTGCTCGGTATTCAGGGTAATGCCCAGCTCATCCAGACGCTGGCGGAAGGCATTCCGGCCAGACAGTTTGCCCAGCACCATACGATTGGTTTTCCAGCCCACATCTTCGGCTTTCATGATTTCGTAAGTTTCGCGATGCTTGATCACACCGTCCTGATGAATGCCGGACTCGTGAGCAAAGGCGTTGGCACCCACAATGGCCTTGTTGGGCTGTACCGGAAAACCGGTGATGCTGGATACCAGGCGGGAGGTGGGCACTATCTCCCGGGTATTAATAGCGGTATCCACGTCGAAGAAATCTGCGCGGGTGCGGACCGCCATCACCACCTCTTCCAGAGAGGCATTACCGGCCCGCTCACCCAGGCCGTTAATGGTACATTCCACCTGCCGGGCACCCTGCACCACGGCGGCCAGGGAGTTCGCCACAGCCAGCCCCAGATCGTTGTGACAGTGCACGGAAAAGATCGCCTTGTCGGCATTGGGAATACGCTCGATCAGCTTGCCGATGGTATCACCATACTGCTGGGGCACGGCATAACCGACGGTATCGGGAATATTGATGGTATTGGCGCCGGCGTCAATTGCAGCCTCGATCACGCGGCACAGAAAATCGATTTCCGAACGGCCGGCATCCTCACAGGAGAATTCCACGTCTTCCACATGGTTGCGGGCACGCTTCACGGCATGAATCACCTGTTCCACCACCTGCTCCGGTGTCATGCGTAGCTTGTGCTGCATATGGATGGGGGAGGTTGCCAGGAACGTATGAATTCGGGCCCGTTCAGCGTTTTTCAGGGCTTCCGCGGCGCGGTCGATATCCGCATCCTTGGCCCGGGCCAGACTGCAAACGGTGCTCTCTTTGATGGCACCGGCAATGGCTTTTACCGATTCGAAGTCACCCTGGCTGGCAATGGCGAAACCCGCCTCGATCACATCCACCCGCATTCTTTCCAGCGCCTTGGCAATCCGCATCTTCTCGTCCGACGTCATGGAAGCGCCGGGGCTTTGCTCGCCGTCCCGCAGGGTGGTATCAAAAATAATTAATCGTTCTTTGCCGCTCATAAGTTCTCCAAATAGAGTTCAACGCTCGCTGGCGCTTGTCTTGCTGGGTGTAATACTAATGGCCCGCGTGCAATAAATAAATAACCACGCCCTGTGCCTGCCAACACCGCAGAAGGAAACAGGCTGTTAATCCCCGGCGCCCTGCTCCCCTTTGTTGAAAGGCGCCTGGAGCCCCTGAATCCGGGCCACGATCTGCTCCGGGATGGGACAGCTGCTACCCTTGTCATAATCATAGAACACCACCAAGCCTTCGCCTTTGGCGGCCAGAGCCTGATGCTTCAGGCTGAATACCTGGTAATGCATGGTAAAACGCTTTTCCTTTATTTCGCTGACGGTCGCCGTGATACGAATCGTATCGGGAAACGCCAGTGGCAAGCGGAAATCACAGCGAGTGGATGCCAGAATAGGGCCAACCTCATGCTGCTTCTTGTATTCGTTCACACCGATCTCTTCAAAATAGGCGATGCGGGCATCTTCAAAATAGCGGAAGTAAACGGTGTTATTAATGTGCTGATAGGAATCCATATCGTTCCAGATCAGGGGCTGTTCCAGCACGATGGGGAACTGGCTTTTTAAATCTTCCATCCGGTTACCTTGTGTCTGATGGCTGCTGATAAATGAAAAATATTCTGGCATAAAAAAAGCCCCTCAGGTGTGGCGAGGGGCTTTTTGTTCCGCTTTTGGCGGCCTGAAAATCGCTGTGCGATTTAGGTGGGGCTGCTTACATCATGCCGCCCATGCCACCCATTCCGCCCATGCCGCCCATATCAGGCATTGCAGGTGCGCCACCGTTCTCTTCAGGCTTTTCAGCAACCATGGCTTCGGTGGTGATCATCAGACCAGCAACAGAAGCAGCTGCCTGCAGCGCCGAGCGGGTTACTTTGGCAGGGTCCAGAATACCCAGCTCGATCATGTCGCCGTACTCGTCGTTGGAAGCATTGTAGCCGAAGCTGCCTTCGCCGCCTTTCACTTTGTCGACAACCACAGAGGCTTCGGCACCGGCGTTAGCCGCGATCTGACGCAGAGGCGCTTCCATGGCACGCAGTGCCAGAGCGATACCCGCGTTCTGATCTTCGTTGTCACCAACCACAGTACCGATTTTGGTGAGTGCGCGAATCAGGGCAACACCACCACCGGCAACCACGCCTTCTTCCACCGCAGCGCGGGTAGCGTGCAGGGCGTCTTCAACGCGGGCTTTCTTCTCTTTCATTTCCACTTCAGTGGCAGCACCCACTTTGATCACAGCAACACCGCCAGCCAGCTTGGCTACGCGCTCTTGCAGTTTCTCTTTGTCGTAATCGGAAGTGGCTTCTTCGATTTGCTGACGGATCTGGTTAACGCGGGCATCGATTTCAGAGACTTCACCGGCACCATCAACGATGGTGGTGTTTTCTTTGTTGATGCTCACTTTCTTGGCAGTACCCAGGTCATCCAGAGTGGCGCCTTCCAGGTTCAGGCCAACCTCTTCAGAAATCACGGTACCACCGGTCAGGATAGCGATATCCTGCAGCATGGCTTTGCGACGATCACCAAAACCAGGCGCTTTAACAGCAGCAACTTTAACGATGCCGCGCATGTTGTTTACAACCAGAGTGGCCAGAGCTTCGCCTTCAACGTCCTCGGCAACGATCAGCAGAGGCTTGCTGGCTTTGGCTACCGCTTCCAGTACGGGCAGCAGGTCGCGGATATTGGAGATTTTCTTGTCAACCAGCAGGATGAAAGGATCTTCCAGTTCAACGCTCATGTTGTCCTGGTTGTTGATGAAGTAAGGCGACAGGTAACCGCGGTCGAACTGCATACCTTCAACCACGTCCAGCTCGTTGTCCAGACCACTGCCTTCCTCAACGGTGATAACACCTTCTTTACCCACACGCTCCATTGCATTCGCAATGATAGTGCCGACGTTTTCATCGCTGTTGGCAGAGATAGTGCCTACCTGGGCAATAGCTTTGCTGTCTTCACAGGGAGAAGACAGTTCCTGAAGCTGCTCAACCACTGCACGTACCGCTTTGTCGATACCGCGCTTCAGGTCCATGGGGTTCATGCCGGCTGCAACAGAACGCAGACCTTCGTTAACAATTGCCTGAGCCAGAACAGTTGCGGTGGTGGTACCGTCACCCGCATTGTCGTTAGCCTGAGAGGCTACTTCTTTTACCATCTGGGCGCCCATGTTTTCGAACTTGTCTTTCAGTTCGATTTCTTTGGCAACGGATACGCCGTCTTTGGTAATGGAAGGAGCGCCGAAAGATTTATCCAGCACCACGTTACGGCCTTTAGGGCCCAGGGTAACTTTAACGGCGTCTGCCAGAATGTTTACGCCCTTGGCCATTTTGGAGCGGGCGTCATCTCCGAATTTGACTTCTTTTGCCATGTTTCTTTTTCCTTTTCGCTGATTATCGCTGAATCGTTGGAATCTGGTTTAGTGCTGTGTGCTGTTAGCCTTCAAGCACGCCGAAGATTTCGCTTTCGCTCATGATCAGCAGTTCTTCACCGTTAATTTTAACGGTGCTGCCTGCATACTGGCCGAAGATAACCTTGTCACCTTCTTTCACACCCAGCGGACGTATTTCGCCGCTGTCGGTGCTCTTGCCGGGGCCGGCTGCTACGATTTCGCCCTGAGAAGGCTTTTCCTGTGCAGAGCCAGGCAACACAATGCCGCCAGCAGTTTTGGTTTCTTCTTCCAAGCGACGGATGACGACGCGATCGTGTAAAGGACGGATTTTCATCTCTCGATAATCTCCTGATTGTTAAACCCTAATGGTTTTGTTGTCTAATGACCCTGAGCGATCGCAAATGACGCTCAACGATTAAAACAAGTAATGTAGATACAGTAAGTTTGCACCTACTTAGCACTCTACCCTTGAGAGTGCTAATAATAGTGTTCTCGCATTGTTCGTCAAGCACTTACGTTAATTCAGGAACAACAGGAGAACCCAGCTGCGGTGCTAGATGGGGGCCACCCCGGTGAATTCAAGGGTGGCAGTCAGAAATTTTTTCAACGGCGGCCTTTGGGGATGAACTCCCCTTCGATCACGCCATCGTCGCGCTCAGTCGAGCTGGAGGAATCTGCTTCAGAATCAATGACCTGACCATCGGTGCGGGTTTCATGCTTTTCGTATACCCATACCCGCTCACCGGGCCCGGACTGGTAAAACCCGCCGAAACCACCGGCCTGACGAAATCCGCCCTGCTGGGACCAGCCCTGCACCAAACCCTTGTCAAACAGGGATTTGGCAGCGGCTTTGCGGGTAACCGGGAACAGCAGAAAAAAGCCGATGGTATCGGTAATAAACCCGGGGGTGATCAGCAGCGCCCCACCAACAATCAGCATGACTCCCTCAATCAGCTCCTGCCCCGGCAACTCGCCCTGCGCCATGCGCTGGTTCACCCGGCGCCAGGTTTCCAGCCCCTGCTGCCGCCACATGGCGGAGCCGATCATGGCGGTGGCGACTATGGCCAGGATGGTCCAGCCCCAGCCGATCAGGGTGCCCACCTTGGCCAGCAGAATGGCTTCGGAAAGGGAAAACAGGAAAAACACCAGAAAGGGGTGACGCATGAAAAACATGAAAACTCCTGTGGCTTTGTTTTTAAACAGGCCCCGGTGGGGCTCCGGATTCAGGCCTGAGCCATTTCCACCAGAATCTGCCTGGCCTCGGCTGTGGTCTGTATCCGTCGGGAAAACAGTATTCGTTCCAACCCTTCGTTGACTCGCAGTACGATTCCCTCAGCGTCAATCGCCACCATTTCCACCAGATCCGGGTTGATTTCGGATGTTTCATTACCCTGAATGGGGGCGCTCTGATGATAATGCAAGAGCGCATCCCGATGATCCTCATTCATATGGCCCACAATCCGGGCCTCTTCTTCCAGGGTAAACGGATTAGGCAACACCACCTGACCCGCCGACAGCCAGCGGGCCTGACCGAACCCGGAAATAAACCTCAAGGTCTCGATACTCAGGGTGTAAAACTCAAAATCCAGCTCGGTATGATACCCCTTCGCCTCGGGAAAATGCCGGTAATAACGTGCCGCACTGGCCTCCACATCCGGATCCGCCACCTTACAGGCCTGCCCCACCAGCGTCAGGCGGGCATCGGTCTGCACATTACCTTCATTGTCAGCAGGCCGGTCCAGTATCAGCAAGGACACTCTGGGATCGCTCTGAATGTTGTGGGTGTGCTGGGCCAGCCGACTGATCAGAAGCAACGGTTTGCCGGTGTAATCCAGGCAAAAAGGCACCACGGAGCCAAATGGATGGCCGGTAAACTTTACCGACAACGTGGAAAGCACACCAAAAAAATGCTGATTCAGTACCCGCCGGGCCATATTACCCGCGTCCGGCCCGGCTTCCTGATTCTCGCTCATGGAATCCCTCATATTGTCCTTACTCACAACCACTGTTCCTGCCATATAGTCCGGTATGGCATGCACATCATTCATGCGTAAATTAGCCGCAATAAACTTTCTGTTAACCGTACCGAGTTTAGCCTGCGGGTGTCCACTAGCTTTTACCGATCACAGGCGGGATAATCGGCGGTCACTCATAAAGAGAGAAAACCAACTCAAGCTGAAGTACAGGGGGATTTCATGGATTTAAAAGATAAAGTGATTGTGGTAACAGGTTCCGGCCGTGGACTTGGCCGTGGCATGGCTCAGTCTTTTGCACGTAAAGGTGCGAACGTTGCTGTTGTGGATCTGAACGAAGACGATATCGCCACCACCGTCAAACTGTGCGAAGACGAAGGCGTCAAAGCCAAAGGCTACAAAGTGAATGTCGCCAAAGAGGAAGAAGTGGAAAAGCTCTTCAACGACGTGGCGGCAGACTTCGGAACCCTGAACGGCATTATTAACAACGCCGGTATCACCCGCGACGGCCTGCTGATCAAATACAAGGACGGCGCCGTACAAAGCAAAATGACCCTGCAACAATGGCAGGCGGTCATTGACGTGAACCTGACCGGCGTATTCCTGTGTGGCCGCGAAGCCGCTGCCAAAATGCTGGAGCTGGGTGTAGAGGAAGGCGTCATTATCAATATTTCCAGCCTGGCGCGTCACGGCAGCTTTGGCCAGAGCAATTACTCAGCGGCAAAATCCGGTGTGGCCGCCATGGCAGAAGTCTGGGCCAAGGAGCTGGCACGTTTTAATATCCGTACCGGCGCCATTGCACCCGGCACCATCAATACCGACATGATAGCCGCCATGAAACCGGAAGCCCGCGATCGTCTGGTAGGCGCGGTGCCACTGAAGCGCCTGGGTGAGCCGGACCACATTGCCCAGGCAGCTATCTTTATCTGTGAGAATGATTATTTTACAGGTCGTGTCATTGAAGTGGACGGTGGCCTGCGTTAAGCAGCCGTATTTCCGTTCGCATGCGCAAGGGCTGATTTTTCAGCCCTTTTTTTGCTAAAGCACCGCTGCACACACATCGGATCAGGCAAACAATGCAACAGGACCCCACCCTGAAAGAACGCATTCTGCAAACCGTGGCGCTGGTGCCCCGGGGACAAGTGTGTACCTACGGAAAAATCGCCGAATATGCCGGTGCCCAACGCCGGGCCCGATACGTGGGCACTGTACTGAAGCAGTTGCCCCCGGGTTCGAAAATCCCCTGGCACCGTATTATTAACAGTCAGGGTAAAAGTTCTTTTCCCGAAACCTCTCAACAATATCAAACCCAGTTACAACGGCTACAAGCAGAACAGGTTGTTGTGATTAACGGTAAAATCAATCTTAAACGCTACCTTTGGCAGCCGTAACTGTTTTACATTCAGCGCCTGAACTCCGCATGCCGCTGTATCAGATAAATCAACAGCAGCACCGGCAAGCCGATCAGACTGGCCACCAGGAAGAAATTCGAATAACCGATATTGTCCACCATACTGCCGGAGTAACCACCGATCATTTTAGGCAGCAAGGTCATCAGGGAACTGAAGATGGCATACTGCACTGCGGTAAACGAAATATTGGTCAGGCTGGAAAGAAAGGCCACAAAGGCCGCACTGGCCAGGCCGGCGGTAAGGTTGTCTGCCGAGATCACCACATACAGCATCACAATGTCATGGCCTGCTTCTGCCAGCAGCATAAACAGCAGATTTGTGGCCACCGTTAAAAAAGCCCCGAGATACAGGGTTTTCATTACGCCAAACCGAATGGCAAGGAACCCGCCCAGAAAGCCACCCAGGATGGTCATAAACAACCCGAAAGTTTTTACCACTGAGGCAATCTCGGTTTTGGTAAAGCCCATGTCCTGAAAAAACACATTGGAAATGACACCCAGCACAATATCGGATATGCGATAGAAACCGACAAACAACAGCAGCAGCAATGCCAGCTCGACACCGTAACGTTTAAAAAAATCAATCACCGGTGCAATGTAAGTTTCAAAAACCAGTTCCCGTTCATATAAAGGCGTAAAAGAAACCAGTTTTACAAAAACAGCCACCAGCGCGAACCCGCCCAACAACCGCAGCGATTCCACCAAAAAACTCGCCAGCGCATACAGCAGGCCCGAAAGCCCGGTGTTCTCAGTGGTGCTTTGCAACGCCGCCTTGAGGGAACCCACGATATCGGCGGAGATAAAATAGAAAAGCACAAACACCAGAACCGACATGACAAAAATAGAGAGAAACTTCAGGTACTGACTTGTCCGGTAGTGGTGTTCCAACGGTTTGCTGCGTACCGGCTCACGCACCAGCAAGGTGGTGATCAAGCCTACCCCCATGGTCAGGGACATACAAAAATAGGTCATTCGCCAGGCGGCGTAGTCATAGGCTTCTGCAGAGGATCCAAACCAGCTGGCCAGTACCAGGGCGCCGGCACCCGAGGTAAGCATGCCAATCCGGTACCCGGCAATATAAGTGGACGACAGCAAGGCCTGGAGGTCCTGATCAGCCGATTCGATCCGGAAGGCATCAATCACAATATCCTGAGTGGCGGCGGAAAACCCCAGCATCACCACGGCAATGGCCATCATGTTCAGTGCTTCCGGTGACTGCGGATTTACCAGGGCCATCAGCAGAATGGAGGCCGCCACCGCCAGCTGCGACACCAGCAGCCAGGCCCGCCGCCGCCCCAGCAAACCGGTTAACACCGGTAAAGGCATGCGATCCACCAGCGGTGCCCACAAAAACTTGAAAGAAAATGCCAGCGCGGCCCAGCTGAAATAGGTGACTGTGGAGCGTTCAACACCGGCTTCGCGCAGCCAGAGAGAAAGTGAAGAGAAGATCAGCAGTAGAGGAATGCCGGCAGAGAACCCCAGAAACAGCATGGTCATTACCGGCCGGGTGAACAGCATCTTGATACTGCTGACCCAGTCACGAGCGGGTGGTTGCTGCTGTTGCGCGTCGATAAGTCAGCCCTCTGATAAATCAGACTCAAGGGAATTTGCGGTGAGCGCAATTGAATCACAGAGCAAGCCGGGCAACAAGCGGGCCGGACCTGTAAAGCACTCACCAGTCACCGGAAACCACCATTATCCTGCAGAATTAACCACCCGGATGAACTGTGAACCAGGCCCGACTTTTACCATCCTGCTGGCAGGAATTTACTACTGATTAATCAAACTAATAGACAGATTTGGACCCGTAAGCCACACTTGTAAAAATGACGAAAAATAAGCAACCCCCACCACAACAACGATGCCAAACGCCGACCTGCCCATAATGATCGTTGATGATGCCAAGTTCAGTGGCGCCGTCATCAGCCGAACCCTGAAATCCGCCGGTTATACCGATGTCCGTCTTGCCAGCAGTGCCCAGCAGGGTCTGGCCATGCTGGAGGAACGCCCCGTGAGCGTGCTGATTGCCGACTGGCTGATGCCGGAAATGGATGGCCTTGAGCTGGCGAGCCGTGTCCGGCAGCTGGACGAAGCCATTAACCACTTTACCTATATTATTCTGCTGACCGCGAAAGAAGGCGCCAAGGCTCTGGTACATGCGTTCGACAATGGCGTGGACGATTTCGTCAACAAGTCCGGCATGAACCAGCAATTATTGCCACGCATCTATGCTGCGGACCGTATTGCCGCCATGCAGAACCGCCTGCTGCGGGAAAACCAACTGTTAGTGGAATCGAACCAGAAGCTGCGCAAAAACAGCCTGCTGGATCCGCTCACCGGCATGGGCAACCGCCAGTACGCCATTCGCCGTTTGAAAGACACCACCCGCCACGCGGAACAGCGCGGTGGCGCCGCCTGCCTGATGCTGATCACCCTGGACAATTACGAAGAACTGAAACTGCAGCACGACAAGGAAATTCTGCGCCAGGTGATTACCTCGCTCACCCGCAGGATCAAACAACTGGTTCGGCCTCTGGATATTGTCTGCCGTGTAGGCACGGAACAATTCGCTATCATTACCCACCAGCCCGACCTGGCCCAGTGCAATGCCTCCACCTACCGGCGTATTTACGATGCCCTGAACATGAAAGAGGTAAAGACCGACAAGGGCTTTATCGCGATCAAGGCAGCCATGGTGATGTCGGCGGCGGACGGGGCCACAGGCTTTCCCTCGCCGGAAAAGATGTTCACCGTTACCAATGGCCAGATGGCCCAGGCCCGCTCCAGCGGCCGCCTGATTGTGGTAAAGTGGCGCTCCAGTAAAAAAACCGGCTGAGGCTGGTTTACCCTTTACCCTATCCCCCGTTACCGATTCAGGGTGGCACAACATGTGGACCATTCTCGGCGCCGGCGCCATTGGCAGCCTGTTAGCCTGCCAGCTTTCCGACGCGGACATTCCGGTGAACCTGGCGTTACGACCACCGGCTGATCAGCAACCCCTTCCCCGGCACCAACACCTTCACCTGATCCAGGGGGATCAGACGCGGGATTTCCAGCTACCGGTGCTGCAACCCCGTGAGCCGGTAAACCGGCTGATTCTGACCACCAAAACCTACCAGAGCCAGGCAGCCCTGGAGGGCATTCACTCCCAGCTACAGGAAAACGCGGTGATCCTGGTGCTTCAGAACGGCATGGGCACGGTGGACTGGCTGAAAAGCCGGTATCCCCGGGCGACAGTGCTGGCGGGTACTACCACCCATGGCGCCTATCGTGAAAAACAGCGCGAAAAGCAGCGCAAAGATCAGCACAAAGACACTATTACTTTGGTCCACGCCGGGCAGGGAGACACCTGGATAGGCGCCCTTGCAGCGGCAGATGAAGTTTGTGCCCGCGATCTGACCAACCATTGGCAGGCACAGGGCATGGCCGTGCAATATGATACCAATATCAACCAGCGCCTCTGGATCAAGCTGGGCATTAACTGCGCCATCAATCCCCTGACGGTGCTGTTTGACTGCCGCAACGGAGACTTGCTGGACAAGCCCGAGGCCCTCAGCACCATGAAAGCTGTCTGCGCCGAATTCAGTCGGGTTTATGAAAAGACATTTGGGGAACCACCGGCGGAGGATATGTTTGCCACCGCGCAGGCCGTGGCCAGGCGCACCGCCGCCAATATTTCCTCCATGCGCCAGGATGTGCTGAACGGCAACCCCACTGAAATTGATGCGATTAACGGCTACCTGGTGGCCAGGGCAAGCGCCCTTGGGGTGCCCTGCCCCGTGAATGAATCCCTGCTGCGCCGGTTAACCGCCTGACACAAGCCCCATGACAGCCTGAACCAGTATTCGCAGCAGCGGCGTGTCAGGTATAAACCCGGTTTTTCCCGGAAATATCCGCGCCTGCCCCCTGACTGATGGCCTCCATGCGCTCAATGGCTTCTGCAGCCAGGCTCTGGCAATAGGCTTCGAATTCATACTCCACCTTACCGGCAGCCAGGATATAGGCCATGTTGGCCGTGGCCTCCAGTTGTCCGAGCACATACAACTCCCGGGGCTTTCCCCGGTGGGAGCGTGCTGTACGCACCGCTGCATCCAGCAGCGCTCTCAGCAATTCCACATCAACTTCAACTTGCGACATCAACTACGAATACTCTTGCTCATGATGGTTAGCGTTTTCCGGCTACTTTCGTGTACCATTCCTCAGCCTAGCCGACAGGCAGATGATGAAAACCAAATTGAGACTTTTCCTACACAAGCTGAGGGGAAAAGCACACAAACAGCAGGGCTTTGGGATATGGGTCACAGACTTTCCAAGATCTACACGCGAACCGGCGACAGCGGCACCACCGGCCTGGGAGATGGCACCCGGGTGGAAAAGGATCACCTGCGGGTGGAGGCCTACGGAACCGTCGATGAGCTGAACAGCAGCATCGGCATGATACTGTCAGAGGATGCCGTACCGGAAAACCTGCGTGGCTGGCTGCTGGAAATCCAGCATGACCTGTTCGATCTGGGCAGCGAACTCTGCGTACCCGGCTATACCGCCATTCAGGACAAGCACGTGGAAACCCTGGAGCAGAATCTGGATGCCATGAACGAAGACCTGCCCATGCTCAAGGAGTTTATTCTGCCGGGTGGCAACCGCGCCGCCAGCACCTGCCACCTGGCCCGCACCATTTGCCGTCGGGCGGAACGCCGGGTCCACAGCCTGGCCAAAGCGGACACCATCAACCAGCTGGGCCTGCGTTACCTGAACCGGTTATCGGATTTTCTGTTTGTGGCGGCCCGGGTACTGGCCAGAGCCGAGGGCGGCCAGGAAGTGCTCTGGAACCGGGAGCGGGGCTAGTTCCCGGAAACAGCTGTTATGATCGATCTGATACTGGGTGGCGCCCGCTCCGGTAAAAGCCGGCTGGCTGAGCAACGTGCCCTGACATCCGGCCTGCCGGTAACCTATATCGCCACGGCCACCGCCGGTGATGGGGAAATGTCGGATCGGATTGCGCATCACCAGGCGCGCCGCCCTGCCCACTGGCACCTGATTGAAGAACCACTGCACCTTGCAGATTGCCTGGCAAGCCAGGACACCCCGCAATGTTTTCTGATTGACTGCCTGACACTCTGGGTAAGCAACTGGCTGATGCAGGAAGATGCCGAAGCCTTCCGGCGTGCCCGCGCCGCCCTGCTGAAGGATCTGGAGAAAACTCCGCACCATGTGATTATGGTGAGCAACGAAACCGGTATGGGAGTGATTCCCATGGGCAGCCTGAGCCGGGATTTTGTGGATGACAGTGGCCGGTTGCATCAGGACATAGCCGCACTGGCGGATAACGTGGTGCTGACGGTGGCGGGCTTGCCGCTGCCGGTTAAAAAAGACGGTCAGCCCTGTTATGACGTTTAAGGAACACTTCTGATAAGGAACACAGCGAATGGCAACCCCGAACCCGTGGTGGCAACACCAGGCCCGCCCCCTTGACCCGAACATTATCCAGGCCGCCACCGACCACCAGAATCAGCTGACCAAACCCCAGGGATCCCTGGGCCGGCTGGAAGCCATTGCCATTCAACTGGCGGGTATTCAGAACCAGCTCCACCCCCATTGCGACAAGGTAGCCATTACCATTTTTGCCGGCGACCACGGCATTGTGGCTGAAGGGGTTTCCGCTTTCCCCCAGGCAGTCACCACGGAAATGCTGAAGAATTTTGTCAGCGGTGGTGCGGCAATTTCAGTGCTCAGCAAATCCCTGAATGCCCGGCTGGAAGTGGTGAATGTAGGCAGCCTGGCGGACCCTGCCGGACTGCCCGGTGTTAAACATCAGGTAGTCGCCAAGGGCACCGCCAACTTTGCCCGGTCAGCGGCCATGACGGCGGAGCAGCTGGAGCTGGCCTTGCAGGCAGGCAAAGATGCCATCGACGGCTGTGCGGGGCAAAAAATCAATCTGTGGATTGGCGGCGAAATGGGGATTGGCAACACCACCGCCGCCTCCGCCATTGTCAGTGAACTGTTGCATCTTGATCCCGCTCAGGTAGTGGGCCCCGGCACCGGCCTGAATTCAGATGGCGTGAACCATAAAGCAGACGTGATCAGCAAGGCCCTGAGCAAACACCAGGGCAACATGGATTCCCCTGCCCACGTGCTGCAATATGTGGGGGGCTTTGAAATCGCGGCGCTGGCCGGCGCCTATATCCGTGCCGCACAACTGAATGTGGCTTGTGTGGTGGATGGTTTTATCTGTGGTGCCGCTGCGCTGGCGGCACTGAAAATGAATCCTTCCATTGCACCTTATCTGTTGTTCAGCCATCGATCCGCCGAGCCCGGCCATCAGGTGTTACTGGATGCGCTGGCCATGGAGCCGATTGTGGACCTGACCCTGCGACTGGGGGAAGGCAGCGGTGCGGCGTTGGTAGTGCCACTGATTCAGATGGCGACCCAGTTGCACAATCAAATGGCCACCTTTGCATCGGCCGGCGTTTCTGAAAAACTGGATCACTGAAACACACCATACCCACTCACTCGCGGAAACAACGAATTATGCACGCCGGATACGCTCCTTCTGAAAAAACAGTGATTGATATGCTGCGCCACGGCGAGCCGGAAGGCGGCGTTAAATATCGCGGCAGTATCGACGATCCCTTGTCAGAAACCGGCTGGCAGCAAATGACCCGCTCGGTGAATACCTGCCGGGAACTGGGTTACCAGTGGGATCGCATCATCGCCTCCCCCATGCAACGCTGCCTGGCCTTTGCGGAAAAAACGGCGGATGAACTGCAGCTCCCCCTGACGGTGGTGGGCTCGCTACGGGAACTCTGCTTTGGTGACCTGGAAGGCATGCGCCCCAAAGATGCCTGGGACACCTACCCGGACCTGCTCAGCAATATGTGGAATGATCCGGTAACCCACACCCCACCCAACGGAGAATCCTTTGTGGACTTTGCCCGGCGGGTGAATGAAGCCATGACCCAGCTGTTTATTGAGCATCATGGTGAACGGCTGTTACTGGTCATACACGGCGGTGTGGTCAGAGCGGCTCTGCATAACCTGTTAAAAATTCCCGCCTCTGCCACCTTCCGGTTTGATATCCCTTACGCCAGTCTGACCCGCTTTAAAATCTACAACAACGGCGACAACACCTTTGAAAGCGCCCTGTCATTTGTGAACGGCCTTCCGGGTTCCGGCAAATGAACGGCTTCTGGTTTGCCCTGCAGTTTCTTACCCGGATTCCGGTGCCTGTCCGGTATCCCACGGATGCCGAAGTGCAACGCCAATCCTTTTACTGGCATGGCGTTGTAGGGCTGGTGATCGGTGCTTTTCTGTGGCTGCTGGCCAACTGCCTGCAACCGGTTCTGCCATTCCCGCTGTTAACAGCAGCCATTATTCTGTTCGCCTGGATACTGATGACCGGAGCGCTTCATCTGGATGGCCTGGGTGACACAGCCGATGCCTGGCTGGGTGGCTACGGCGATAAAAACAAAACCTTGCTGATCATGAAAGATCCCACCAGTGGCCCGGCTGCCATTGTGTGGATTGGTATGGTGCTATTGATAAAGTTTGCTGCCATAGCTGCCTTGATCCAGCAACAGCAGCCATTGGCTTTGCTGCTGATTCCCGCCATTGCCCGCTTTGCGGGCATGAGCCTGTTGGCCACCACCCCCTACGTGCGGGACAAAGGCCTGGGTTCACCACTGGTCAGCAATATCCGGCCGCCGCTGGTGATTTTTCAGGGGTGCGTATTGCTGCTGGTGGTGCTGTTGATTTTTAAGGGAACAGGGCTGGTAAGCTTACTGCTTTGCACTGCCGTGGTTTTTTACCTGCGCCTGCTGATGATACGGCGGATCGAAGGCACTACCGGCGACACCGCGGGCGCCCTGATTGAATTGATCGAAATGACTGCCCTGATCGGCTTTAACCTGAGCTTGCAGCCATGAGCCATCTGATCGGCCTGCATGAATCGTTTCCTGATCTGCTCAGGGTACAGGTAACAGCAGATGCTTGCCGCCTGGATTTTGCCAGCCCCAAAACCACCTTCAGTAGTGCGCCCTGGCTGGGGGGATTTCAGCAACAGATGCGCGGTGTCTTGAATCTTAAAGTCAGTAAAGATGCCGAACTGGATCTGGAAACCGGTGAACCGGAACCGCTGGATAAAACCTTCCCACGGGTTTACCGGGAACAAGGCATGGCAGAACGCACCGTGGGCATGATGACCGCGGCCTCCATGAAATCTTTCCGCTTTCGTTATGAGTTGATAGAAGACTTTGCCTTCTGGATTGGCGTAACGGCCGGGCTGGATAATGCCCGCCGCATTAGCGATAAAGCAGATGATACGGAACTGCATTTCAGCAAGCCGTTGCCGGCCGGAACCATTAATCTGATGCTGGTAACCAATGCGCCGTTAAGCCAGGCCGCCGCACTGGAAGCCTTTGCCCTGATGACGGAAGCGAAAACTGCTGCCTGTTATGACCGGCAGATTATCAGCCGACAGACCGGCGGAAATGAAAAACAACTAGCGACGGGCACAGGCACCGACGCAACTCTGGTAGCCATACCTGAGCCCAGCGGCCAACCGGAAATTTTATATTGCGGTAAACATACCCTGTTGGGAGAACGCATCGGACAGTGTGCCTACGATATTCTCGCCGATACCCTGCAAGCCTGCCTGAACTCCTAACGCACAGAATCAAACAGCAAAGGCCTGCTTGAACAGCAGGTCTTAATCCCGGGCAAAGTTTTCCATGGTCTGTAGCAGCACCTGCATATCCATCGCCTCTTCGAGTACATCTGTGAGCTGGTCAAAGGCTGCTTCCCGCGCCGCGCCATAATCAAAATCATCCAGTGCATCTTTCTTGTCCAGCCCCGCCCATAACAGCAAGGCCTTGAGGGCTTCCGGGTGATCAAAGACGCCATGCCAGTAGGTTCCCACCAGCTGACCATCGGCAGAAATCAGTCCATCCTCTTTACCGTCAGTGGTTTTCAGCAAGGGCATGAACTGTGGCGCGCCCTGATCTTTTGCAAGCTGGATCTGCGTAACTTCCTGCCTAACCTTCTGCGTAACCTTCTGCGTAACCTTCTGCGTAACCTTTTGCGTAACTTTCTGTGTAACCTTTTGTGAAACTCTCTGTGTAACCTTTTGTGAAACCCCGGCATGAATTTCATAACCGGTGGCTTTGGCAACGGGGTAATCATCTACGGCAAAAAACAATTCGCCGGTTACCTGTGTCAGGGTTTTATCACTGGCCAGGGTGGTTGCAATGGGCAGGTAACCCAGCCCGGCCATGTCGGCACAATCCGATTCCACTTTTAACGGGTCCAGTATCTGTTGCCCCAGCATCTGATAGCCGCCGCAAATCCCCAGCAGTTTGCCGCCATAACGCAGGTGTTTTTGCAGCCTTGTTTCCCACCCCTGTTCCCGCAGCCAGGCAAGATCGGCCATCACACTTTTACTGCCAGGCAGAATGATTAAATCTGCCGGTGGCGGTGTTTCGCCGGGGCCGACAAACTGCAGATTAACCTTGGGGTGCAAACGTAAGGCATCAAAGTCGGTATGATTACTGATGCGCGGGATTACCGGCACCACCACATTTAAAGCGGTTTCTCCGGTCACGTTTTCAGATTTAATGGCGTCTTCCGCTTCAATATGTAGTCCGTGCAGATAAGGCAACACACCAAACACCGGTTTACCGGTTTTATCTTCCAGCCAGTCCAGCCCTGACTGCAGCAAACGGATATCACCGCGGAACTTGTTGATCACAAAACCCAGTGTGCGCTGCTGCTCCGATTCGGATAACAACGCCAGGGTTCCCACCAGGTGGGCAAACACACCGCCGCGATCAATATCCGCTACCAGGATCACCGGGCAATTTACCGCTTCAGCAAAGCCCATGTTAGCGATATCGTTTTCCCGCAGATTAATTTCTGCCGGGCTGCCGGCGCCTTCCACCACAATCACATCGTATTCCGCCTGCAGCTTTTGAAAGCTGTCCAGCACATAAGGCAGCAACAGTTTTTTATGGCCCTGGTATTTCATGGCATCCAGATTATCCAGGGCCTTACCCTGCACTATGACCTGAGCCTGGCGATCCGTGGTGGGTTTCAATAGCACCGGGTTCATATGCACCGTGGGCGCCACGCCCGCCGCCTGGGCCTGCACCGCCTGAGCCCGGCCAATTTCGCCGCCACAGTCAGTTACCGCACTGTTCAGGGCCATGTTCTGGGGCTTGAAAGGTGCCACCCGGTATCCGCGCCGGGCAAACCAGCGGCACAACCCCGCTACCAGCACCGATTTTCCGGCATCGGAGGTGGTGCCCTGAACCATAATGACCATTGAATTCATGATACACTTCCCGGCTTTGTGATAACGCCTGTTCGCCCAGGCAATTGATGATTTATGAACGCGATATGCTGATCAGTCTTGCGATTATGCTTGCGGCCCTGCTGCTGGACAGAATGCTGGGAGAACCCAGAGTTCACCACCCGCTGGTGCTGTTCGGAAACCTGGCCAACCGGCTGGAACGCCACTGGAACCAAGGCCCGGACCAGAGCCCGGATCAGAGCGTAAACCGCCGTACCCGTGGCCTTATCGCCTGGCTGCTGGCCGTCGGGTTGATTACTCTTGTGTTCGCACTGGCAGACGGGCTGCTGCGTTCCGTATCGGAAACCCTGCACCTTATCGCCTCCGCTGTGGTGCTCTACCTCTGTATCGGCTGGCAGAGTTTAAAGGAACATATGCTGGCAATCCACCGGCCGCTGGAACAGGACAACCTGAGCAGCGCCCGCCAGGCCTGCGCCATGGTAGTGAGCCGGGACACGGATCACCTGTCCGCCGGCGAAATCGCCAAAGCTGCGGTGGAATCCACGCTGGAAAACGGCAGTGACGGCATCTTCGCCGCCCTGTTCTGGTTTGCCTTACTGGGGCTTCCCGGCGTGGTGCTGTACCGACTCAGCAACACGCTGGATGCCATGTGGGGGTATCGTACCGATCGCTTTGCCGGATTTGGCTGGTGGGCGGCCAAGGCCGATGATGTGTTTAACTGGATTCCGGCCCGGATAACAGCGTTTTTCTATATGTTCAGCCCATTGGTTCATGCCCTGAAGCCCGCTATGTTTGCCGGCGATAGCGCCAGGACAAAACCAACGTTTGCTGAGGCAATGGCACTAATCCGCTGTGCCCGCAACAACTGGCTGGAACAGGCGCCACTGTTAGCCAGCCCCAACGGCGGCCCGGTGATGGTAACCGGCGCCACGGTGCTGAATATCAAACTGGGCGGCCCTGCCCGTTATCATGGTGAGCTGCAGGATAAAGCGTTTTTTGGTGGTGCAGAGCCCGCCGCGGCGGATGATATTCCACGGGCACTGGCACTGGTCAATCTGGCGTTATCAGCCTGGGTAGTACTGGGCGCATTGCTGGCGGCAGTGCTATGAACCTGCTCCACCGGTTAAGGCAAAAACAACAGGCCACTGAACACAACAAGCCACCGATCCACGGGGGCCGGCTGCAGATGGCTATTACCAATTCCCGCGACATTTCCCACGCCAGTGCCAGTGAATGGCTGGATCTATCCACCGGTATCAATCCACATCCCTGGCCAGTGCCTGACCTTCCTTCGTCTTGCTGGCAGCGTCTGCCGGAAAACGCCGAACAGCTGAAACAGTCTGCCCGCCATTACTATGGTGGTGCACTGCCAGGTTCGGAACATACGGAGCTGCTGGCCATGCCCGGCTCCCAGTGGTTTATACAAACGTTTCCGCGCCTGGTTGCTGAGGTTTGTTCAACGAAAGATTCGCCACTGTCGGTATTGATTCCGGATATCGGTTTTTCAGAACACGGTTACTGGTGGCGAAACCACGCTCAGCAGATTGAACAGTATCATGAGGCGGCGGTAACTGAATTGCTGGAAGCGGATATTCAGGCCGATGTTCTGGTGCTGATTAATCCCAACAACCCCAGCAGCCAGCAGGTGCCTGCACGACGTATACGGGACGCGGCCACGCGCAATGCGGAAACCGTTTTTATTATTGACGAGGCCTTTATGGATAGCCGCCCGGAACATTCCCTGCTGAATACGGGCGCACCCCTGCCGGACAATCTGATTCTGTTGCGCTCCATGGGGAAGTTTTTTGGCCTGGCCGGCCTGCGGGTTGGGTTTTGCATCGCCGACAGCAGCATCTGCCGGCTGCTGGAAAAAGAACTGGGGCCCTGGCCCATGGCCACCGCCAGCGAGCAGCTGGCGATTCAGGCACTGAACGACACCCACTGGCAGGCACAGGCAAGACAGCAACTGCAAAGGCTGTCCGCATTACAATTCGACCTGTTAAAAACAGCGTTCAAAAGCGGCCCGCGCCTGTATCGCAATGATTTTTTTATTACCCTGGATTTTCACTCCCCGGATGCGGCCGACAGATTTCATCAGGCACTTCTGCAACAGGCTGTGCTGAGCCGGCGCATTGAGAACAGCGCACTGGTACGGCTGGGCCTGGCGCGGGAAGACGAGCTGGCGCTGTTGCAGCAACGTTTGCAGGCAGTGCTGGCGAATAACCCCGCCCTATAGCGCCTGATTTTTAGAGGCAGCAACGCCATTCCAGCCAAAGTTAGCGGCAAAAACAATCCCGCTTGTTGGCCGGCAAGCGGCTTTTCGTTAAGATTGAACGCTGTAACTTTCGCAAACGAAGACATTTAATCCTGTGAATCAAAAAACCAGTTCCAGAAAATATGCCGGTCAGAGCGAATCCGAACGTATCCGGGAGCGAAGGGAAAAGTTTCTTGAAGCAGGCCTGGAAATTTTCGGCACCGTTGGACTGCGTGGCGCCAAAGTGCGGGCCCTCTGCAAAGAGGCTGGCCTGACGGAACGTTACTTCTATGAATCCTTTGCGAATGTGGAAGCGCTGTTTATTGCTGTATCTGAATGGCAGAACAGCAGAATTTTCGAATTCTTTGCCAGTGAACTACCCCAATTGCCCGGTGACCTGGAAGACCGGATTCGCGCCGCCCTGAACCTGTATTTTGACCTGATGCGCAACGAGCGACTGGCCCGGGTACGACTGGTTGAAAGCATGGTGGGCAGCGAAAAAATCCGTGAAAGACACATCGCGGAAATCCGCCAGTTCGGCAAAATCGCCGCCCAGTTTATTCGTATCGACAACCCTGGCCTTGCCATTTCCGATGAACTGCTGGAAACCATGGGAATGGCGATCAACGGGGCCATTAATACCCTGGTTACCCAGTGGATGCTGGAAGGCTACAGCACGCCCCAGGACACCGTGGTTTCCGGGGCGGTACTGGCGGTGAAAGGCATGATGACGGAAATCCGGGCTCACCAGGAACCGTAAAATTTCCGCCCTCACTATCAGTGTCCAACCGCTATCCCAGCAACTTGTCCAGATGGCTGTTGGAAAACACCCCATGGGGATCCGTGGCTTTTAATTGTCGCGCCGCAAAATCCCAGTTGGCATCCTCGCTGTAACCCTGCCGCCAGGTATCGGGAAATATTTCCAGCAGCTTTTCATCGTGGGTCCAGGCACCACCGTAAACACCATCGGCACTGTAAGCATGGCCTTTGGTCCACTCGGGTCGCACAATCGCATAGCTCTGATAGTTACTCAGAAACCAGTCTTCCAGACGGGCATTGAACTCACCGGCGTCCGGCTGATCCACATTATTGTTCAGGGCAAACCAGATGATGGTGTCTTTATCCGGATGATCCGGATGGGGCCGTGCCCCGGACAATGTGGGTTCCACCGCATTGGGAATCAGCACATCCGCGGCATGATCCAGCCCCTGAGCACGCAATTCAAACGGCCCGGTGTAGGGATACCTGCGCTGCGCCTTGTATTCATTAATCAGCTGGGTGAAATACTGAAAAAACTCACCCAATGCCCGCTGCAGGTTTTCCCGGGCAATAATCACACCCCAGGCGGCCACGGTTTTTCTGGGTGTTAAGGGTTCCACATACAAGGTGGTGGTATAGGCGGATCCCCACAGATCATTCACCTGGGTTGCCGGATCGCTGTTTTCAATAATGTCTTTTACCCCGTTGGCCGAGGACCGGTTATAGGTAGGTACCACCAGCGACGGAAAAGTTCGCAGTGCCGACGACAGGGTATCCGCCAGAACCGGCGCCATTTCAATATCCGTGTAGTTATAGGGATCGGTCACTTCCCGGGCGCTGGCTGGTTTTTCCGGGGTCACTGTCCACATTTTTACCCAGGCGGTTTCGGCCGGATTAAAGGGATAATAAATCACATCCACGGTACCGAAACGATCACTCAAACTGGCAAAGGAGTTTTCTGTCTGGTTTTCCGGTAATGCCAGCAGTTCATTGATATTCATATCGGCACGACTGGTACAGCGAATCTTGAGATTAGGACCCGCCTGTAATTTAACACGGGTGATAAAGGCGCGCCCCAGGCAGGTTAACAGGGGGCCAATGGCGGGGTCGTCCCGCTGGTAGGTTTTCAGCACGTATTGATTCAGTGCCGGCTCCCACACCACAGCCGTCAGCTCCAGCACCAGATTACTTAATGTTCCCCAGGAATGACCGGCCGCCATGGTTTCATCTTTTTTGGGAACCGCGGCACCATGGGCATTCATTGCCAGGGCCCCGGCAATGGAAATGCCGCCGGGCGCCGTGGTGTGATAAAGCCCCAGATCATAGGCTTCCAGTTCGCGACAGATATCCTCGATATAGGCACCCGCTCCCGCAGTAATGGACGCCACATCACTGACCACATCTACACTCAGATCGGTCATGTAATCATGGGTGTTCACCAGCACCACATTTTCACCATTGTGCCCCCGCGGCAGCAACGTGGGAGCAAAGCCATGGCCGGTACCAAAAGGCCGCAGGCGATAGCCTTCCTGCCGGGCCCAGTTCGCCAGCTTTACCACGTCTTCGCCGGATTTTGGTGAACTGAACCAGACACCGGCAATTTTGATTTCCCTGGCCCAGTTAACAAAACCCTGTTGGTATAACTCAATACCTGCCGGAAAGTTGGGTGGCTCCGGAATGGTGTTGCTGCCGGAACCTGCCACAAATTTACAGCCCGGCAAAAGTGAAACCGATGCGGTGGTGGCAACAGCGCCCCCAAGAAATTTACGCCGGCTGAACGCACCGGTGGCGTTAGTGTTACTGCTCATGTTATTTCCCCTTGGTCAAAAAATTAAAAAAAGAAACATGCGTCAATCAAGGACGCTAACGGGTACCACAGGTAGTACTACGCTCGATGGATACTCGGCACTGTTGTGAATGGTCGTGACCCCACCTTCCGCCATGGCCTGGCGCGGATAGTTCAGAATGGCCTGGGCCTGGTTACTGGGGCTGATGGAAATCCGCAACCGATTGCCCTTGCGGATAATAGTGCTGGTGGGGAAGATTTCGATCTGCAGTTTGACGATTTCCCCGGGTATCAATGGCTGATTGGTGGCTTCGGTAAAATAGTGATAGGGCTGAATCATCACATTATTCACAAACCGTGAACGTTCCTGATCCACGGCCCGGCCCGATGCCAGTAACTGGCCATTGGTAACAGGCAGGGCTTTGGCATCGGAAACCTCTTCAATCTGCACAGCGACCACCGCTTCTGTTGCGGTGCTTTCCATCCAGATATCGGCCTGAACAGGACCATTGATATAGTAGTCTTCGGCCATGGGTTCGGATTCAAACAGCAGGCGCTGCTGAGTGGAATCGCTGCTGTCCCAGAAACAGGTCTGAGGCAGTGCCAATCCCAGCGTCCACTGTTCATAACTGCGGGTGCACTCAGAGCCATCCGTAATGGTCAGATCAAACTTGAGCAATCCGCTTTCACCGTAACCCCGGCCATAAGGCGCCGGTGGATTGGTCATGGTATGGGTTGCTTCCGCATCAACAGGGGCAGTGCGACTCAGGCTGTTATCACCGTGCAGATACCAGCGTTCCGGCTGCATCATGGGGTGCGGCCAGTCGGTTGCCGTGGCGTAGCTATCGTTGCGGTGTTCTTCCGGTGTGCTGTCGGTGGGATAGTTTTTAACGTGCTGCACAACCTGCGGAATGTTTTCCGTGCCGGTATCCATGTCTTTCAGATACTTGTCGAACCATTGCAGCATCAGAAAATCAATGGGTGGCACCTGATCATTACCCACATGGGACTTAACAAAGTTCACAAAGTGGGTGCCTTCATAAACCACCAGCCGGGTATCCACTTCCTGTTCACGCAGTATTTCATATAGCAGTGGCGTACCGCGCTGGAAAATATCGTGCAGGGCACTGAAGAAAAACGTGGGCGCTTTTATCTTGTGCATATTTTCGATGGGAGAACGCAGCCGCCAGAAATCGCCGTCGTAGTTATACTCGGGGGCGCCATCCAGTGCGTTGTTGATCAGGGGCAGATGATAATCATCCAGCTGATCAATATGTTCCTGGGTGGCGCGGGTGATGGTGTCCGCATGACGGGGATTTAAAAAGGCGGTCTGCACATTCTGGGTTGCCAGCAAATGGGTGATCGACATCCACTCGCTCATGAAAACCGCGTTCAGCATGCCGCCTATCCCCACCGTGCCCCGCATGGCATCTCCCATGGGGAGGCTGGCAAAGATGGCGTCCACCGAATCCGGGCGCCGTTGTGCGGCAAACAGTGAACTGATGGCCATGTAGGAAACACCAGCCAGCCCTACCCTGCCATTGGACCAGGGCTGGCGTTCGGCCCAGTCCAGTGCATCAGCAAAGCCCACCTGTTCCGCCTCCCCCAGCAATTCCCAGACGCCTTCGGAAGCCCCGGTACCCAGAGCATCCACGGCCACCTGGGCATACCCCCGGCGCACAATAAAGGAATCCGGTGCCCCCAGCATCAGATTGCCCGACATGCCCATAAACATCAGGCTGAGCAGATTGGTGTTATAGGCCGACTGGGTCACTATGACCGGAAAAGGCCCTTGCAACGGTTCGCCGTTTTCATCGGCCGGCAAGGTAACGCGTACACTCAGGCGCTTGCCACCGGCGGTGGTGATGTACTGCATCGGCAGAGTAACGGCATCCGGGTAATCCGGCTCCCGGGTATAGATACCGCCACTGACGGCATCGATGGCGTCACTGACGTCCTCGTCCTGTCCGGGACTGTCGTCACTGGCTGAACCGCCGCCGGAATCGTCCGGGGCTTCTTCCACGGTTTCCGGTGCGTCCGCCGCCCGGTTGTTTGTATCCCCCGATCCCGAAGAATCACCGCCTGAACAAGCAGCCAGTGCAAGGCCTAAAACCAACAACACACCCAGCTTTGCTGTGGCTGCCACTACGGTATCCGAAATGGTACCCGCAACTCGATCGTTCCTCATCTTAGCATCCTTACGATAAGCCTTTGTTTTTGTGAGGTTTTTTTATAGGAATAGCAACAACCCCATGCCACCCGGCTACCCCTGAATTTCCAGCCAAAGTGACAACAGGTGTTGTCATAGTATTTTTTGACAATATACGTTGTCAAATAAAGAGGAGAAAAAATGTCGCCATTGTCGCGAATGATCACGCAACGAAAACCATGGGAGGCAAAGAGCTTCGTGTCAGAAAAAAGAGGGGGGAATCAGAAGGAAGAATCAAAGGGGGCGCAAAGGCAGCGCCCCTCTTTTTTACGGGTTACGGATTACGCTTCTCGTTAACGTTCCGTAAAGCTGTTGATGACCTGTTGCATATCCGCCTCGTTGCCGGAAAACCGCGATGCCAGCGACCAGCTGATGAGCTGGTAATAATGCTCATCGCTTTCCGCAAACACAAAAAAGTAGTTCAGGTTCAGCTCTTCCACTACGCTGTCCACCCGGTAGCGAATTGCCTCCATGCCGGCCAGCGAAGCTGCCCCGGTGTATTTTACTTTTGAGTCGCTGGCACCCTGTGCATGGCTTTCAATGACAGCATCGGCATAATCTTTCAAAGTAAAACCAGGCAAATCCGCTTTGCTGTCTTCAATGGCAACAAAGTAGCTTTCTGCAAAAATATTTCCCGCCTGCAGGGAGGCATCCTCGTTCAGTTCCAGTGTGTTCCAGGATTCCGGCACCGACACTTGCAAACGTCCGTCTCTGGATGCCAGTGTCTTTACCGGCCCGGTCAGCTGTTCGCTCTGAAACATGCCTTCACGGCATTCTGTCGGGCGAAAGCGTTTCATCAGCGTGCCGCCACTGCAATCCCAGGTAACAGTAGCGCCCGCTTCACCCGGCGCGGATACCGCCGGTACCCAGACAATGGTTTCGCCGTTGAGCTGATCATTGTCTGACTGGAAGGTACCCACCATGCGGCCACCGCTCTCAATCGCCAGGGACTGAAGATGACCATCAGAAATATTTTCCGGCAGACCGGCATCCAGATTGCTGTTGGGAATAAAACTGGTGCGCTGAATAAATTCAGACACCTCACCTTTATATCGATTAACAATAGGCATGGCAGAATTCACCTGGGCACGTAAGGTGTAATCCTGATAGGCGGGTATGGCAACCGCCGCCAGAATCCCCACCACCGGAATCAACACCAGTATCACCACCACCGCCATTAACGCCGGATTAAGGCCTTTCACATCACCGTACTTGATATCCCAGCTGTCTTTTGGCGTAAAGAGAAACACCAGGCCCTCGACAATGGCCACCAACCAGGACAGTACACCAAACAGAAAATAGAAAATCCCCCACCATTGCCCCAGATAAAAGCGGTGCACACCCAGCCAGCCGAAAAAAATGGCCAGTAAACCGGCGGTGTATTTGCTGCGGGATTTACCTACCAGTTGTTTGGCACCACAGTTAAAGCATTCCTTGTCAGTGGCATCGAGTTTGGCACCGCACTGACGGCAGTGAACCTGTGGCTGGTAATTCTGGGTGGCAGGGGATGAATAAGGGTTTTGAGTATTTGCCGAAGATGAAGTTGTCGTGGCAGCGGGCTGGTCATTCGTTTGCTCAGAATCGCGCGGTGTTGCTTCGATGACTTCAAGCTCCAGTGGCGAAGCATTCTGCGGCAACGGCGGGTCCACCTCCACGGCTACACCGGCTTTGTTCAAAGCCGTGACATACTGCTCTACCTGCCCGGGTTGCAGCTCTTTTCTGATAACGACGGTTTTTCCTGAAAACAGACGCTCCACAGTTTCGCGATTGGTTTTCAGTAGTCGTTGCAGGTTACTTTTAGCGACTTCCAGAGAAATATTATCGAGGGTTTTTCCGGAAAAAAGAATACGGTGTGTATCTGGGGACATGCCAATTCCCTTTGGTATGAAAGGTTAAATGATTGCGCTTAGTGGCAACAGCATTATAGCTGTAACCAAAATAATTGGAAAAAACCGGTGCGGATTACCACCAGTATTTACCAAAATTTTCCGGGTTGGCCCAATATTTCGGGTTATTCCATAAACGCTTGTGATTGTAGCTGCGTAGATTGTATTCAAACGCAGTCAAAGGATGATCGGGATGAGGAAAGCGGGCAATTTTTTTAAATCCCAAACCGAATAAATCAGTATCCGACAGAGTGTCGTCACCACTGGTATCCAGCAATACCAGAATTGCTTCCACCAGAGCATTGCGATATCCGGCCAGTAACTGGGTAATAGTTTGCTGTGTGCAATCATCCAGGCCACCGGACAAAACCACGGCCTGAATTGCGGGTAACTGATCGGTATTCTCCCAGGGTTTAATACCATTGCAGTCGGCGGTCGTCACAGTATCAGATAACGCATCCGGCAGTGCGGGAAAACTGCCGACATAACCCACCTTGTTAAAACCGTTTTCCGCCAGCCACTGGCAGACGAATTCGGTGGGGCTGTCATGATGATCGGATTCTGTCACTTTGTCTCCCGATTAAGATTGCGGATTCAGCAAATATTGAATACTGACAGGCCATGTTCACTGAGTCAGAGTTACTGAATCCGGGTTATTGAATAAGAATTACTGAATAAGTGTTTCATAGGGTTCAAAATCACGCACCGGCAAATTATTCTGATCACGCTCCCTGACGCGCCAGGCGTTAACACTCAGTTTGATACCGCCTTCCTGATGACGCTGAAAACCTACCGTCATAAAGTGTTCCCGGGTACGTTCCCTGGGATAGGCCGAGGCAATAAAGCCACGCTTGGTGCTGACAGCAAACTTTTTATTGTGTTTCACCTTGGCCGGTTTCCAGCCGTGAATCACAATCTCCCGGGGATCGGGGAACGTGTGGGGCGAAAACTTTGGCCCTGATGTGGCCAGCCCATTAAGGCCGGTAAGGTTTGACAACGGCGACGATACCACTTCAATCAGGCGTCTGCCTGACGGCGTTAATGTGGTTTCAGAAATACGCCCGAAATGCACATCGCCACTGAGCACCACAATATCATGACCACTATCCGCCAATGCCACCAGCAAGGCCTTGTACTGGGATTCAAAACTCACCAGATTGCGTTCGGTATAACTGCGTTCCACCAGTAATGGCTGGGACAATACCAGCACCCCCGGTGACTGCAGGTTTTTCGCCCAGGATTCCATAGTGCGAAAATCCTCGCGGCTCATAAACCCTTTTTTATCACGCCCGGAACGCAGATCCGCCAGGCAAAACGAGATATCAGTACCAATACTGAAGGTTTCCACCGTGGGCGAACACTGAATCTTGCGCACCCCATCCTGAGCTGCTTTGGTCCAGGCTTTACGCACGTAATCCAGTTTCAGCGTCAGCAAGGTGGGCAGCAAGGAATCATAAAAGGGATAGTCGTTCCAGTATTCGTGATCATCCGCCAGCATCCAGGTACCACCGCGGGTGAAGATACTGCCCAGCAGCTGCCAGTGCTCTGCATAGTCATTGGCAACGCGATCACGAATTTCCTTGCTGATGAGTGACAGGGAATCAAAACCAATATCCAGATACACCTGGTCACCGGTAAGAAAAGTAATATCCGGGCGAACGTCCGGGTGGCCCCGCTCATAAAGCGCCCGGTAAGCACCGGCGGTTTGACCGCCATCGCGATGGCTATAAAAGCAGCTTCCCAGGCCGACGGTAAATGCCGCTTGTTTATGATCCGGCAAGGATTCCGGCAGGGTATCGAATTTACCGTCTCGCAGTTCCTGCCATTGCTGTTGCCGGGGAACGCCTTTTATTTTTTCAAGACGACGGGAAAAACGTAGTTGGTAGTGAGTGCCCGGCGTCAGATTATCGAACTCCACAATGCTGTAGAAACGCTGGTAAACGTAACGGAAAGGCCGTTTCCAGTCTGATTTTTCAATGGTTCGCTGGATGACTTTACCATCAGGTGCAATCAGTTCCACCCGAGCCAGCTCCGGCTTCATCATGTAGTGAAACAGTGTTCCGACCCACACTCTGACTTTCGTCTGGCTGACACCAAGAACAACTAAAGTCCATTTTGAGGTGCTGGTTTCAAATGGCTGAGGCATATCCGTTCCCCTTTTATTAACGCACAAAGCAGGTTAACGACTATACCTTACCACTAAATAAATTAGCCAGAGCTAATCCACACTCCTGACTTTTCAGGCAGCTGTCAGGCCACTTCCACGCGGTTGCGGCCATTGGCTTTGGCCTGATAGAGGGCAGCGTCTGCCTTGCCGATCAGCGCGTCCGGTGTCCAGCTGTCGTCGGGAACCACCGCAGCAATTCCCAGGCTGATGGTAACCTTGAAATGAACCCCATCGGCATTGATGTCCAGTTTTTCCACCTGTTCACGGATATATTCAGACACTTTTCCGGCACCCTCCACACCCGTATCCGGCAGCATGATGACAAACTCTTCACCACCAAACCTGACCGCCATATCACCAGGGCGCTGGGTATGAAAACGGATCACTTCCGCCACCTGTTTCAGGCAAAGGTCGCCGGCCAGGTGGCCATAGGTATCGTTCACCTGTTTAAAGTGATCAATATCCAGCACCACGATGGTGATCGGTTGTTGGTTTCTGATACTGCGGCGGAATTCTTCTTCGTAATATTTGGTGAAGTAACGGCGGTTTTTCAGGCCGGTGAGCTGATCAGTATTGCTCAGGGCTTCCAGTTGCTGATTGGCATCCTCCAGTCGGCTGAGGGTGTTTTGCAATTCCCGGGTGCGTTCCACTACTTTGGTTTCCAGTTCCTGATTGGCCTGTTCCTGCAAACGGATCTTCTCCTCATGGGAACGGTTGACTTCGCTGGCCAGATGCAGTGCCACTTCCGTTGCCTGCTTTGCCGCTGCCCTTTCACGGGTAAAATGCGCACCCAATGCAAAAGACAATAACGCCAGCTCCACCACCAGACCAAAAATCTGGATATTGCGAATCACTGTATTGCCCGGCAGCCAGCCGGCAAGGTACAGGGTGTAAATGCAGGTACCCACCAACAACATGCTCCAGGCGATGGTAAAGTAACGGGCATCGGGATTGCCCTTTTGCCATTCCCGGATACCGACGGCATAAGCAAATACCGAAGCAAAAATACCCAACCCCTGGCCAATGGGCGTTATGGTAGCTTCATCACTGATCTGATAACCCACCACCAGCAGACCGTAAACGCCGACTGCAGCAACAATGCAGCGATGGGCCAACGGGTTGTTTTTGCGCAACTGCAGAAAACGATCCACAAACAAGCTGCCGAACACAAAGCTGCCCAGCACGCCCACCAGCAATGAAGTGTCACTGAAATAAACGGAGTTCCCCCAGAAATACTGCTGCCCCAGCCCGGTGAGCGAGCCGATATACACACAAACAAAAATCAGATAAGCAACGTAATACAGATACAGCCGGTCGCGGACATAAAACCACATGCCCAGGTTGTAGATTAAAATAATGGTCAGCAGCCCAAAGAAGAATCCCAGAAAAATCTGCTGACGATTCTCCTTATAGAAAAAATCTTCCGGTTCCCACAAATGCATGGGCAGCAGAATAGAGCTGCCGGTGTTGATTTTCAGGTAAAGAGTACCTTCAAGATTCATTGTATCCGGCAGGGGAAAAACGAAAAAGCGATGCTGCAGGTATTGCTGAGTTTTAGGACTATGGTCCCCCTGCACGCCCAGATCATGAACGCCCCGGGCATCCACCCAGTAGGCTTGCACACGATCGATAAAGGGCCAGGCAACTTCAAACAGGGCCGGTGGCCTGCTGACCTGCGTGGATACCGGCATACGCAACCAGACAGTGGCTGCAGAAAATCCCAGATTCAGGGAGCCATCGCGATTTTGCCGCCAGGGAATTTTTTCCGGGTCGGCGGCAAGCGTGTCAATTTTGTATTGATTTTCGACGTCAAAAAAGTAATCGGCCTGTTCCGTCAGGTTGAGGTCTGCCGCAAACAGTTGATCACTAAGGAAATACAGCAAAACAAAGGTCAGCAACCACAACCTTACGATAACGCAAAGCATGCAGGTTTTTTTGGAGCGTGGCTTGGCTGACATCAGGTAAGGAATTTCCGCAATTTCTGACACTTAGGGGCAGTTTTTTTAACTATAGCAGTTTGCTGCCATGGAGAATCATCACACTGCCCGGCCTATGATCCGTTTTTAATCACCCGGGGCTATTAAAGCCTTTCCGCTCGGACCGTTTGGCTCTATAAAACATTGTTTTTCATAAATAATGCTGAATTTTTGCGAAAGCCTGCCGATCTAACTAATAAGCGCAGAAAGATTGGCAAGCAGTTTGCAGAATTATTGGATAACGTCAGAAAATGCGCGAATTTGTTAAATCATTCGACGCATATCCCAAACACTGGGAGAGGAGTTGTGTCATGGGTATTTGTGGAACCGAGCTACTGGAACTGGTGATACGCCCCACCTTGAAAGATCTTGGGGTGCATGCTCCTGTTGCTGAGAATTTGCTGTTGGGAACAGCAGCCGTTCAGTCAAACCTTGGTTTTTATCTAAACAGCCACCAGGGAATCGGTATTTACGGTATCAGTGCCGAACGCCACCAGGCGGTTTGGGACGAATACCTGGCATTCAATGAAGATCTGGCCAGCCAGGTGCGCGGCTTTGCTTCGCAACATGAATTTTTAAAAGCGCCTCACAGCGAACTGGTGTGTAATTTACGCTACGCCACCGTAATCGCCTGGATGATTTACCAGGCGGCTGACGTGGACCTGCATGAACTGCACACAACAAAGGATATGGCAGAGTGCTGGTATCGGGTATTTACCGGATGCGCCCCCTGCCAGTCGCCGGAAACCTTTATGGCCCGTTACCGGACGCTGTTCAACGACTGCGAGCAGGCCGCTTGATAAATCGCTCGGCTGTTTTATAACAGCCTTGAGCGGTTTTGTATCAGCCTTGAGCGGTCTTATAAAAGCACGCGACGAATATCTTCCAGAATACCCGCCAGATGGCGGGTAAAGCGCGCTGCATCCGCACCGTCAATCACCCGGTGATCGTAAGACAGCGACAGCGGCAATATCAGCCGCGGTACAAACTCCCCGTCCTGATACACCGGCTTGTGACTGGAGCGGGACACACCCAGTATGGACACTTCGGGCCAGTTCACAATGGGGGTAAAGGCCGTACCACCGATTCCCCCCAACGACGAAATAGTAAAGGTGCCACCCTGCATATCCGCCGGCGACAGCTTTCTGTCCCTGGCTTTGCCACTCAAAGTCACCAGCTCCTGCGCCAGTTCCACCAGGGATTTCTGATCCGCATCTTTCACTACCGGCACCACCAGGCCTTCCGGCGTATCCACCGCAATGCCGATATTGATGTATTTTTTCAGAATCAGTTCGGTGCCGTCTTTTGACAGGGAACTGTTGAACTTGGGGAAGGCCTGTAATGTTTTCACCACCGCCTGAATCAGGAACGGCAAAAAGGTAAGTTTTACACCGCTTTCTTTCAGGCGGGCCCCTTCAGCTTTGCGGAAGGCTTCCAGCTCGGTGATATCGGCATCATCAAACTGGGTAACATGGGGAATATGCACCCAGCTGCGATGCAGGTTGGCCGCACTGACCTTTCTCAGTTTGGATAATGCCTGGGATTCTGTTTCGCCCCACTTGCTGAAATCCACATCCGGAAGCTCCGGCAAACCACTGGCGCCGGCCACCGCCTGACCTTGCCCCGTCATCCGCTGTTTTACGTATTCGTGAACATCTTCTTTCAGAATTCGCTTTTTGGGGCCTGTGGCGGAAACTTCCGCAAGGTCCACACCCAGCTCACGGGCCAGCCGCCGCACAGCGGGGCCGGCATGAACCGCTTTACCGGACTTACCTGAAGGCGCAGCACCGGATGGCGCTGAAGCAGCGGCAGATGGCTGCGGCTTGCTTTTTTCTCCAGAAGACCCGGGTTTAGATTCAGGCTTTGATGGCGCTGATGCAGACTTTTCAGGTTGAGAAGCTTCAGCACCGCCCTGGACTTTCAGTTTGAGAATATCCGTGCCTTCGGATACCTTGTCGCCCACTTTCACCAGCACATGGGTAACGGTGCCCGCTTGGGGACAGGGTACTTCCATGGTGGCTTTGTCCGACTCCAGCACTATCATGGTGTCTTCGGCCTGCAGCTCACTGCCCTCTTCCACGTTGATTTCAATGACTTCAACGTCTTCGGCGCCACCAATATCCGGTACAGGCACGGTGATTTCCTGTTCCTGGCCACCGCCGGAAGATTTGGCTGCCGGTTTTTCTGAAGTTTCAGCCGCTTCTGATTCAGTTGATTCTGTGTCTTTCTTGTCAGCATCGCTAGCGGCACCGGATTCGGCCGCGCCGCCGTCAACTTCCATCGTGCCCAGCAAATCACCCTGCTTGATCTGATCACCGACACTGACTTTGACAGAGTCCACTTTGCCGTCGAAAGGCGACGGAATCTCCAGGGTGGCTTTGTCGGATTCCACCACTGCCCATGTCTGTTCCTTTTCCACAGTATCACCGGGCTGCACGTTGATTTCGATTACTTCAACGCTTTCCACATCACCCAGATCGGGAACGGTAACTTCGTTAATACTCATCCTAAATGACTCCGTTGCCTTTAATTGCGCCTGTTGTTGCGCTTTGCTCTGCGGTTTTCACGCTGCCGCCACCTAGGAAGTGGCGGGATAGGCTTTTTCCGGATCAATGCCAAACCGTTTAATGGCGTCCGCCACTTTACTGCGCCCGATCAGGCCCTTGTCTGCCAGGGCATTGAGTGCTGCCACGGTAACAAAGTAACGATCCACTTCAAAAAAGTGGCGTAGTTTCTGACGGGAATCACTGCGGCCATAACCATCGGTTCCCAGGGCCGTGTAGTGATTGCGAATAAAGGGCCGGATCTGATCCGCATGGGATTTCACGTAATCGGTGGCGGCAATCACCGGGTTTTTCTTGCCGCGCAGCATTTTGGTGACGTGGGGCACACGGGATTCTTCTTCCGGGTGCAACATGTTCCAGCGCTGCATTTGCAGGCCTTCTTTACGCAGCTCGGTAAAGCTGGTCACACTCCACACATCGGAAGCCACACCGTATACATCGGAAAGGATCTCTGCCGCTGCTTCCACTTCGCGCAGAATGGTACCGCTGCCCAGTAACTGTACTTTTAACTTGTGGCCTTCTTCCGCTTCCTTCAGCAGGTACATACCTTTAAGAATACCGTCTTCAGCACCTTTGGGCATTTCCGGGTGCACGTAGTTTTCATTCATCAGGGTGATGTAATAAAACACGTTTTCCTTATCGCCGTACATGCGCTTCAGGCCATCCTGCAGAATCACAGCCAGCTCATAAGCGTAAGCAGGATCGTAGGCCACACAGTTAGGCACCGTAGACGCCAGCACATGGCTGTGGCCATCCTGGTGCTGCAAACCTTCACCATTCAGGGTGGTGCGCCCTGCGGTTGCCCCCAGCAAAAAGCCCCGGGCCTGGGCATCGCCGGCAGCCCACGCCAGATCACCCACGCGCTGAAAGCCGAACATGGAGTAGTAGATATAGAAAGGAATCATGGGCACGCTGTTAACGGAGTAGGACGTGCCCGCCGCAATCCAGGCAGACATGGCACCGGCTTCGTTAATGCCCTCTTCCAGAATGCGGCCTTTGATATCTTCACGGTAATACATCATCTGGCCGGCATCTGCCGGTTCATAAAGCTGACCCACAGAAGAGTAAATACCCAGTTGGCGGAACATGCCTTCCATACCGAAGGTACGGGCTTCGTCCGGCACAATGGGCACAATACGATCGCCGATACTCTTCTGTTTGATCAGGGAATTCAGCATGCGCACAAAGGCCATGGTGGTGGAAATTTCCCGGTCTTTGGAACCTTCCAGGAAGTTGCCGAACACGCCCAGCTCCGGAATTTCCAGGGATTCAAAATCAAAGCGCCGTTGTGGCAGGTGGCCACCCAGCATGGTACGGCGTTCGCGCATATAGCGCAGTTCCACACTGTCTTCATCCGGTTTGTAGAAGGGCAGCTTTTTCAGCTCTTCGTCATCAAAGGGCATATCAAAGCGATCACGGAAAGACTTCAGGCTTTCCATATCCAGTTTTTTGATCTGGTGAGCTTTGTTGTTGGCTTCGCCGGTGCCGGTACCATAACCCTTGACGGTTTTCGCCAGAATAACCGTGGGCTGTCCCTTGTGATTAACAGCAGAATGATAAGCCGCGTGCATTTTAAAGGGATCATGGCCACCGCGGTTCAGATCATAGATTTCCTGATCGCTGAGGTCTTTTACCAGTTCTGCCAGTTCCGGATACTTGTTAAAGAAATGCTCGCGAGTGTAAGCGCCACCGTGGGTTTTGTAGGTCTGGTATTCGCCGTCCACTACTTCTTCCATGCGTTTGCGCAGGGCGCCGGATTTATCTTTGGCCAGCAGTGTGTCCCACTTGCGGCCCCAGATGACTTTAATCACGTTCCAGCCGGCGCCGCGGAATACGCTTTCCAGTTCCTGAATGATCTTACCGTTGCCTCGCACCGGTCCGTCCAGCCGTTGCAGGTTACAGTTCACCACAAAAATCAGGTTATCGAGTTTTTCCCGGCCTGCCATGGAAATCATACCCAGGGATTCCGGCTCATCCATTTCACCGTCGCCCAGGTAGGCCCATACCTTGCGGTTTTCTTCTTTCAGCAAGCCCTGATTGATCAGGAACTTCATAAAATGAGCCTGGTAAATGGCCTGAATGGGCCCCAGCCCCATGGAAACGGTAGGGAACTGCCAGAAGTTGGGCATTAACCAGGGGTGCGGGTAACTGGACAGGCCGTTGCCGTCCACTTCGCGGCGAAAGCCTTCCAGTTCGTCTTCGCTGAAGCGGCCTTCCAGAAAGGCGCGGGCATAAATACCCGGTGCGGAATGGCCCTGATAAAAAATCAGGTCGCCGCCCGACATGTCGCTGGGTGCTTTAAAGAAATGATTAAAGCCAACATCATACAAAGTGGCGGAAGATGCAAAACTGGAAATATGGCCGCCCAGCTCGTCGTCCGACAAGTTGGCGCGCATGACCATGGCCAGTGCATTCCAGCGAATCAGTGATCGGATACGCCGCTCTACGTAAGGATCACCAGGATACTGGGGCTGGTCCTCGGGCGGAATGGTATTGATATAGGGGGTGTTAAGGTTGGTCAGGCGAACACCGCTGGTGTGTGCCTTTTCCGACAACCGCTCCAGCAGATAGCGGGCCCGGTCAGGTCCCTCGTTTTCCAGAACGGATTCCAGTGCCTCCATCCATTCCTGGGTTTCGGTGGGATCTGCATCACCGTAAAATAAATCCTTCGCCATAGCCCCTCCAAAAGCATCATGCCAGGCAGCAGTAAAAAGCGTGTCGAGTTTACTCCGCAAGTGCTTGTATTAGCGAAATTTTATTGCAACAAATTCTAACGAGCTTTGCATCGCTCATATTAAGTATAGGTGTGATTTATTAAAACCGAAGGGGAATAGGGATTTGCTGCACCGCTATTGTGCATATTCTTTTTAAAGCTTAATTGATAACCTGAAAACAACAAACAAACGTTTGAATTATCACCCTGCCGGCAAGCTTAAAACACCCAACCAAGCAGCGTAAAAAAGGCAATTACCAGTAACCACAAAACAAATACATTCGAGCACAGATCCTGCACCACATGAATACGGCGAATACCTTCTGAGGCGAGCAGTTCACTGTCTTCCGGCAACTCGCGAAAATCCAGTGCCATTTTTATGGACAGCTTTAATACGATCTCGGCTTCCCGATCGGTTACCCGAAAACGTCGCAGGGCCACTGCCAGGGTTTTGCTGTTTAAAAACAACAGCGCAATACTCATGGCGATCACCCGGGCAGAAATACCTTCCAGGGCATGCAGGAATTCACCTGCCAGTTTGTGCCAGGGCTTGTCTCTGTTTTCATCGGTGTCACTGCCATAGGCAACGGCAAAAGTAAGCACGTAAAGCATCAGCCCTGCCGTGCCAAACACCACAAACCACAAAATGGGGGCGAACAGACACTGATTCATTCGAATCAGGTAATGGGTAACGGTTTGCGACAGCAGATCAGCATTGCTGATGGTTTTGGAATAATCAAACAACTGGGCGCCGTATTCATAGGCAGCCTGCCATTCCTGATGGCGCCAGCGTTTAAGAAACGGTTGAAAGCTGGAGTTAAGACGGCGCGAGCTGATGGTGGAACTGAGCAAAAAGAACGCCAGCAAAAAATCCAGCAGCACAAACAACCAGCCATGGGCAACCACGCCCAGGTACCAGGCAAAAAACATGGGAACCAGCACAAAGACACCATACACCAGTGCCGGGTGCGCCTTGGTTGCAATGCCGGTACTTTCGTAGGCACCCACATAAGAGGTAGCCCAGCGGCGTTCACGGATAATTTCCGGAATCCATGATTCGCGCATTGCAAAATAGCTGATCAGTATGGGTATTAATGTCATTTATTGTCTGGTTCTTATTGGTTTTGATTCGGTCAGTTTAATCGTTGTATTAACTATAGAGCAGGTTTTGCAGGTACTCCCAGTCAAAACCTGGGCCGGGATCGGTTTTACGCCCCGGCGCAATCTGTTCATGACCGGTTATATGTTGTGTGTTCAGCTGCGGGTATTCCGCTATCAGTGCGCGCAACACACGGGCCAGTTGCTGGTACTGGGCCTCCTCGTAGGGGCCGGTGTCCGTTCCTTCCAGTTCAATACCAATGGAAAAATCATTACAGTTTTCGCGGCCCTGGTAACAGGATTTACCCGCATGCCAGGCACGTTTATTAAAAGGCACAAACTGGATTAAATCACCGGAACGGGTAATCAGTAAATGGCTGGACACCTGCAGCTCGCAGATTTCGGCAAAGTAAGGATGCTCAGCGGAGTTAAGGCTGTTGGTGAAGAGTTCTTCGATATGGGGGCCGCCAAACTGGCCGGGCGGCAGGCTGATACAGTGAATGACTACCAGATCCAACGGGCCGTTTTCCGGCCGGTCGTTGTAGTTGGGTGATGCAACCTGTTTGGCCCCGACGAGGCGATGGTCCCTGACGCTCAGCAATCCTCAACCCTTATAGACTTACAGCGATATAGCAATACAGCGATGAATCCCCTGCTGACACTATTGCCGCAAGGCTGGGTTAATCATATAGCAAGTGAAAGGGAATCTAAACTGCCTGATCGCGCACGTTACGCAGGCTGCTGATAACAGATTCAAGTGCGCGGTCGAACAACTGGGCATCTTCCAGCAGATTGAGTTTGCCTTCATTGATATCGTAGGCAACTTCCAGCAGGGATTTTTCAAACAACTTGGCGCCGGAACGATTAACAAAGATCAGCTTGTCCACCGACTTGATACGGGCCGCCAGTTTACAACGTACTGAATTGCCCTGATGCTGATAATCCATCAATGCACCCACCGCCAGCTTTTGCGCCTGCAACAGGCCCGGGTCATCTTCCGGCAAAGGCTCCAGTGTCACAGCCGGTTCGGATTTGGGGGGTGCTTTGCGGGTAACATCCAGGCGGGTCACCTTGCCCGTTGTTTCCGTCGCCGCTTTTACAGGAATACGTGGCGCGCGGAAGCGGTCAGCACGATCGGTAAGCGGTGTTGTGTCTTCCGGCTCGGGTTGCGGTGTGGATTGTGGTGCGGATTGCGATGCGGCTTCTTCCTGCGGCGCATTATTCTGATCCGACGCTTCACTCGGGGTAGGCCCAGGCATTGGTTCTGACACCGGCTCCACAGAATCTTCAGGCTCAGGCTGCGTTACGGAGGTCAGGTCTTCAGTGGTTTCCGGCGGTGTATAGCTGGCTTTTTCACGCAGGATAGCACCTAACTCTGCCAGCCAGCGGTCCAGCGCTACATCATGATAATTGATACGCTCGGAGCCAAGCCGGACAGCGCTTTCCAGCTCCTCTACCGATGCCAGACGATCTTCCGCTTCTTCCTCGGAATCCACCGGCAACAGGCAAGCCAGCATCTGATCAATCAGAAACAGGGCCTTGTTCCAGGCAAAGGAATCCTTGCCTTCCCGGTGATGAATCCAGCACAAATAGTTGTACCAGATGTTATCCAGGATCTGCGCCATGGATTCCGGAATCTGCTGATCCTGTAAACGTTCCTGCATGGCTTCCGCCACATCGGACCTGGCCTGGGCGGATCGGGCCTTGCCCTCCTCCAGCGCCGCCATGCGTTGTGCCACCATGCGGGAACGCTGGCTTTCCCGCTCCATGAAGGTATCAAAATCTTCATCGAGCTTTTTCAGCAGGCTGACATCATCCTGATAGTCAGACAGGATGGTTTCCACCACGGATTCAATTTTGCTGAACACCGCATCGGACTGGCCTTCGGTGTTTTCATCCAGCTCCAGTCCGGCATTGGCCATTTCGTTGATCAATCGGCGTGCCGGATGTGTTGTGGAGCCCAGAAACTCAGGGTCCGTTACCGCCACGCGGATGTAGGGAATCTGCAGGCGACTCAGCAGTGCCTTGATTCGGCCGGGCAGCTGATCCTGCTCCAGCACCTGTTCGAACAATCGGGACACCAGATTAATGATATTGGTATCCACCTCGCCCACTTTGAACTCCTTGCCATTACCGCCTTTTTGCTGAATCAGCTGATTCAGCTGCGAACACAGCTCAGAGGTTTGCCAGTAACTGCCAGGGGCCATGTTGTTTTGTGCAGACTGCAGCTGCTGAAACATCTGCACCAGGTCCGGTAAGGGCAATTGCGCAGCCTGGGGGCTTTGGGAACCCAGCACCGACTGCCCGGCAAACGCCGATGGCCGTTGCAGGCTGGCCATGGCACCCTGCAAAACCTGGCTCCAGTCCCGCTGCTGAGGCAAGTTGCCTCCAGCGGCCGGGCCCGCCGGGTTTTCAGTGGCGGGCTGTGAATCCCCCTGGGGCGTTTCGCTTTTAGCGGGATCAGCGGGCTTGGGGGCAGCCCTCTGGGCCATACCCTGCTTGTTGTACTGCAACAGCTCCCGCTCGTTCAGGTTCTTGAGCACGCCGGCATCCACCAGCAGGGAATCTGCGCCGGATATAATCGAGCCATAGTCCCCCAGCACATAGCGCTGGAACAGCTTGAAGAAAATCAGGTCGTGTTTTACATCCCAGGGAATGTCGGATACGGAACGCCCCAGGGCTTCGCACAATACCTTGGGATCCAGGGGGTTATTGTCGGTGGTTAACCTTACGCCGGGCATCAGGGATTGAATTCTTGCCTGCAACATCTGCAGATTGATATCCAGCTCGCTGCGACAGCGGGCCACCATGGAATCCAGCGCCACGTTCTGTTCCATTTCCTCATGGCCCACCAGGGTCAGGGCATCGAAGGACACATCTTTCAAGGGAGGGCGGGAATCCTGGGGCTGCTGATTGCCGGAAGCGCCGGTATTCAGCTGGCTGAAGGCGTTGCCGATGCAACGATAGTATTCTTCCTCAAACTGGTGCCGGTACAGTTTGAGAAAGCGCATCATTTCGGTGTATTGCTGCTGCAGACGGGGATCACGGGCGCTGTCAATCTGATCCATAAGCCAGCTGTCGGCCACCTCAAACAGGTGGTCGAGCCGCTCTTTGATCAGCTGTATGGCTGTCTTTTTCAGTCTTTCAACCAAATGTGACATTTGACCCCGACTTATCGGTTACCCCTGGTGGGTTGCCCGAATTGCATCCCTTAAGTGTAGCAGTTGGAAAAGCGCTCCTGACGGATCAGGCCTTGGCGCGAATATTCTTCAGGTTGGAGATCACGCTTTCCAGAGCCCGATCAAACAGCAGGGAATCATCCAGAATCGCCAGTTTTTCCCCTTTGATATCGTGCGCCACTTCCAGCAGGGTTTTTTCCATCACTTTCATACCGGAACGGTTCACGAAAATCATCTTGTCCACGGATTTGATATGCGCTGCCAGCTTGCAACGGACTTTCTGATCCTCAGTCTGCCATTCCAGCCAGGCACCGACCTGTAGCTGTTTGGCCTGTTTCAGGTGTTCGTCGGTTTCTGGCAGCTCAGGCAGATCTACTTTTTCCGGCTCCTGAATTTTGCGGCTGATATCCAGGCGCGCCACTTTTTCTGTGTGCTGAACAATAGGGCTGGCGGCTATTGCTGACGCGTCGGTTGAGGTGCCCGGTGCCTGCATATCTTTTGCTACGGCTTCCAGAAGCTTGTCAGTGGGCTCGTCTTTACAGTCTTCCACATCTGCCAGGTAATCCGGCTTTTCACCACGCAACACCTGCATCTGGATCTGCTCAAGCTCATTAAGCATCTGACCCATTTCAAAAGGGTTCATGGAAATAGTGGTAAAACCGGCACGCAGGTTTTTCAGCAGGGCCGGTACGGTGGAGAAGAGTTTTTTCTTCTCTACGGGATCGTCCTGGTGAGAGACACTGGCAACCAGCGCATCCACAATTCGCAGGGCCTGTTGCCAGGCTTTGGACTCTTTACCCTGTTTCAGGTTTACCAGGTACAGATAGTTGGACCAGGGACCATCAATGATTTTGGCAACCACAGTCGGAAGGAACTTGTTGTCCACTTTCTCCTGCAGGGCAAGAGCAACATCGCGCTTGGCCATATCGCTGCGAATCCGGCCCTCTTCAGCTGCTTTGGTGCGGTGCTCGATCATTTCGGCACGACGCACTTCCTGATTCATGAACTTGGAAAAGTCTGCCAGTACTGACTCAAACAGTTCAACGTCATCAGAATACTCATCAAGAATTCTTTGCACAGACTCTGTGATCTTTTTAAAGACCATGTCGTTTTTCAGCTGATCGGTTTCATCGTTCAGACCAATACCAGCACGAGCCAGCTCATTCAGCAGTTTACGTGCAGGATGACCACCACGGTTAAGGAAAGACTTGTCCGCAATGGCAACTTTTAACACCGGAATTTGCAGACGACCAATCAAGGCTTTAACACGGATCGGCAGATTCTCATCATCCAGAATAAAATCAAACAGCATGGACACCAGATTGATGACATCGGTATCTGCCTGATCCACACGCTGCGGGCCGGCTTTGGATTCCTGCTGTTTCAGAATATTGGTAATGGTATTGCGCACATTCAGTTTGGGTGCCATATCTCCGCTCAGAACCGCTTCACCCTTGGGTTGTGCCCGCTGAATATGGGACAGCATCTGCATCAGATCGGAAGATGCCACCACACTGGCAGACGTGGACAACGAACCGATAGGGCCTGCCGCGGCACCCAGCGCGTCTGTCATGTCTTTGACTGATGCCAGCAGTGCCTGCAATTGCGAGAAAAACTCGTTGGCGGCTTCTTTGCCACTGGCTTGTGGCGCGGAGGCTTCCTCTTTAGGCTTGGCTTTACGCATTGCCGCCTTGCGCAACTTGTTGGGGGTGCCTTTAAGATCTGGCAATACACCGGCTTTGGCCAGGTGATAATTGGCGTTATCCACCACGCGATCAAAGCTGTCCAGCACATGGCGCTGAAACAGTTTGAAGAAAATCAGGCGGTACTTGATATCACACTCCACCACTTTGGTGGCTTCTTTGAAAGCATCACACAGCTGCTTGGGATCCAGCGGATTGTTACCCTTGTCTACAGTGGCGTGAATAATCAGTGCATCCAGACGGGTATGCAGCTGATACAGAGTCGTGCTGAAGGCATCGCGAGCCTTGTTCACCATGGCTTCCACCGCAACGCTCTGTTCCACTTCTTCGGTGTCCATCAGGCTCAGGCCATCCATCCCACCAACGCTTTCCAGGCGGGGCCCATTAGGGCCGGAGTTGGATGCCAACACTTTAAAACCGCGGGCAATACCGGTAAAAAAGGCTTTCTCAAATTCTTTTTTCTTGATGCGGAATTCACGCATGACTTCGATACAGGCATCCTGAGCCTTTGAATCGCCCGCTTTACTGGCATACTCAAAGAACATGTCGTCTGCCTGGTAGAACATGGCGCCCAGCATCTGATGCAAATCTTCCAGTGCATAGTTGCGCACCTTCAGCAGAAGAGCCGGCAGGGTGACATTCTTGCTTTCAAAGGAAGACACCTGCGCAGGCTTTTCAGCGAGGGCGGTGCCGCCAACACACTTCAGACCTGGTTTATCTTTCATGGTACGCCTCTAAGTTCTCGAATCTTGCGTTAAGTGCCTTCCCGGTTGGCAACGTGACAAAGTGAGTCACTTCTGAACAATTTGTCGCCATCCCAAGGTAATAATCCGAGTATATGCCTCCTTAATGATCAATAAAGCGACAGATTGTGTATCCGTGAACCAGTTCAACAAATTTTCTGTCTGTTTTTTAAACTTTTTGCGTCACTATTTTGTCGGCCTGCACACCACCCATCAGAGTTTATGTAAGTGCCTGAAATTAGTTATTTTTACGGGAATCACGTAAACTTTGCCGAAAACCTCTGGAACGAAACGGACTAGGCAAGCCCATGGATCAGATTCGCGAACTGCTTACCTATATAGACGGCAATATTCTGTGGGGGCCGCCCATGCTGATAGCGCTGGCCCTGACAGGCACCTATCTGATGGCCGGCCTGCGACTGATGCCGCTGCGCAAGCTCGGTTATGCGTTTCGCCAGCTGTGGCAGGGGCGCCACAGCCAGGGGGACGGGGATATCAGCGCCTTCAATGCCCTGATGACCTCCCTCTCGGCGACCATTGGCACCGGCAATATCGCCGGTGTAGCCACGGCAATCGCCGCCGGCGGGCCCGGCGCTCTGTTCTGGATGTGGTGTATTGCCCTGGCGGGTATGGCCACCAAATACGCCGAAGCCGTGTGTGCTGTGAAATACCGGGAAACCGACAGCGACGGCCGCCATGTGGGCGGGCCTATGTACTACATCAAGAACGGTATGGGCCAGAGCTGGCGCTGGCTGGGGGTGCTGTTTGCCATTTTTGGCATGTGTGCCGGATTCGGTATTGGCAACACCGTGCAATCCAACTCCGTTGCGGATGCCCTGAATACCGTGCTGGGCGTGGAAAAACTGCATACCGGAGCGGTGCTGGCCGTGCTTGCCGGGCTGGTACTGTTAGGTGGTATTCAGCGTATCGCCACGGTCGTGGGCAAGCTGGTGCCCCTGATGGCCATCCTGTACCTGATTTGCGGTACGGTGATTCTGGCCATGAATGCCGCCGAAATCCCTTCCGCCATTGGTTTTATTGTCAGCAACGCCTTTACCCCCACTGGCGCAGTAGGCGGCTTTGCGGGTGCCACCGTGTGGGCGGCCATTCGCTATGGGGTTGCCCGCGGTGTATTTTCCAACGAAGCCGGCCTGGGCAGCGCGCCGATTGCCCATGCGGCTGCCAAAACCGACAACCCGGTGCGCCAGGGCACCATCGCCATGCTGGGCACCTTTATCGACACCATTATTATCTGCAGCATTACCGGGCTGGTAATTGTGGTGACCGGCGCCTGGACCAGCGGTGAAAACGGTGCATCGCTGTCCACCCTGGCGTTTAACAACGGTCTGCCCGGCTTTGGCAGTTATGTGGTCAGTTTTGGCCTGGCCATATTTGCCTTTACTACCCTGCTGGGCTGGAGTTACTACAGCGAACGCTGTGCGGAATACCTGTTCGGCACCCGGGTGATTCTGCCGTTCCGGATTTTATGGATACTGGCCATACCCGCCGGCACTATACTCACCCTGAAGGACGTTTGGTTGCTGGCGGACATGATGAACGCCATGATGGCCATCCCCAACCTGATCGCCCTGCTGGCACTGAGCCCGGTGGTGTTCAAACTGACCAAAGACTATTTCCAGAAAGAATCACAGGCTGTTTCATGACCGATAACCAGAACACTGATTTCCTGAAAAAGGACATAAGCAATACCGTCGCCTGGGCCCTGGAAGAGGATATCCGTGACGGCGACATTACCGCCGCCCTGATTCCCGCCACACAAACCGCCACGGCCACCGTCATTACCCGGGAAGCGGCCACTATTTGCGGCCTAGCCTGGGTAAGCGAAGTCTTCCGCCAGGTGGACCCGGAGGTAGAGCTGGCGTGGCATGTGGCCGACGGCGATCAGGTAACCCCTGACCAGAAACTGCTGACCCTGACCGGAAAAGCCCGCAGCCTGCTGACCGGTGAACGCTGCGCCCTGAACTTTCTGCAAACCCTGAGCGGCACCGCCACCCGGGCAAAGCATTATGCCGACCTGGTAGCAGGCACCGGCGTGCGGCTGCTGGACACCCGCAAAACCATACCCGGCCTGCGCACCGCCCAGAAATATGCGGTAACTTGCGGGGGCTGCTACAACCACCGGATTGGCCTGTATGATGCTTTTCTGATCAAGGAAAACCATATTGCCGCCTGCGGCGGGATCAGCCAGGCCGTAGAGACCGCCCGTGAGCAAGCCCCCGGTAAGCCGGTGGAAGTGGAGGTGGAAAACCTGGCCGAACTGGAACAGGCCCTGACGGCGGGTGCCGATGTGATCATGCTGGATAATTTTTCCCTGGAAGATATGCGCAAAGCAGTGGAAATCAATCAGGGACGAGCTAAGCTTGAAGCATCAGGTGGCGTTACAGATCAGACACTTAGGCCAATTGCGGAGACTGGTGTGGATTATATTTCCATTGGTGTGCTGACTAAGGATTTTGTGGCGCTGGATTTGTCTATGCGGGTTGGGTGAAAAACGCCCCTTTCATATTTTTCTACAATTTGAGGAATTCTTACTGGATTACCTTCTATTACGACCATGCATAATTGGTCGATTAAATTGTAGTCGAGACTTCTTGAACCATGGCCAAGCAAGAACTCCCCAAGCAGCTTATCAGGAAACTTAAGACCTTTATAAAGCTTCCATTTCACCCGCAATGGCACACTAGGAAAAGCCATAAGCTGAGAACCCTTATTTCCAGCGTTCCTCCAAGAAGCAGAATTCTCGATATTGGCTGTTATGACAAATGGCCAAGCTCTCTGATTTCGGATACCTGCAGCTACATTGGTCTTGATTATCTTCAAACAGCCACAGAATGGTATCATTCAAAACCTGATGTGTTTGCAGACGCGCACGATTTGCCGTTCTCAAACGAAACTTTCGACCGAATTTTCATTCTTGATGTACTCGAGCACGTGGAAAACCCACAAAAGGTTCTCTCCGAGGCATGCAGGGCCCTCGAGAAGCAAGGCCGCATATTAATCCAGGTGCCTTTTCTTTATCCAATACATGACGCACCAAGAGACTTTCACCGCAATACAATCTATGGCTGGACCCTTGCAGCAGAAAACGCCAGACTGGAAATAGAGGAAAAAATCGAACTAGGATCAACGTGGGAGACTGCAGCATTACTTAAAAATCTTAGCTTAGCTGACGCAGCAATCAAACAACTCAAAGATAAAAACCCTTTTTGTATAGTCACACTAATTGTCATTCCATTTTATTCACTTATCCAAAACCTGACCAGCAAGTTATTCACATGGCTACTACCCGCTAGCGCCATTATGCCTCACACCTATATTTTATTGTTAAAAAAAATCAGCTCAGATGAATCCGATTAGAGTTCTGGTTTTAACCACGTCATACCCCGTAAGAGACGATTCTGTTAGTGGGATATTCGTTAAACAATTAATTGACAATCTACCAGACGAGATTGATACGCTGGTTCTCACGCCTGCGGACAGCAAATCTACAAAACTATCAGAAGGAAGGGTTATCCCCTGCAAATACGCCCCTAGAACCTGGCAAACCCTAGCACATAACCCTGGAGGCATCCCCGTCGCATTACAAAAAAACAGATTCGGTTACTTCCTCATACCTTTTCTGCTTTCCAGCATGTTTATCCACTGCCTTTTTCTGGGAAGAAGCCGAGATGTCATTCATGCCAATTGGGCAATCTGTGGCTTGATCGCCGGGATATGCGGAACCATAATTCGCAAAAAAGTGGTGACAACACTTAGAGGTGAGGACATTAACAGGGCAACGAATTCCGCCATTTCCAAACTGATTCTAAAGGTTTGCATAGGACTCAGCGATTCGATCGTATGTGTCAGCTCTTCTCACAGCAAATCACTGAAGAAGCTTTACCCAACAGCAGCTCATAAAATCCAACATATACCAAATGGCGTATCATCGGAACTATTGAGCAGCTCACCGAATCCCGGAAATAATGATTCAGTCACCATACTAACTATAGGAAGTCTTATTCCTCGAAAAAACATAAGCTGTATTATCGAAGCAATAAGCAAGTGCAGGTGTCGTAACAGGATTCGGCTGAAAATTGTTGGCGAAGGCCCATTAAAGCAGGCTCTCGACCTGAGCACAAAAACACTCGGAGTACAAACGGAATTCAAAGGCCAGGTAGACTTCAGGAACATAGGAAAAGAGTACCAGTCTTCAGACATCTTCATACTGGCAAGTTTCAGCGAGGGACGGCCTAACGTAATGCTTGAGGCCATGGCCTCAGGTTTAACTGTTATCTGCTCCGACATACCAGGAACAAATGAAGTAATCACCCAAAATTCAGACGGCATATTATTCGAGCTGGACAACAGAGTTTCCCTCGCAAACGCAATAGACACCGCGTGCGAATCGACTGAATTTAGAAACAGACTGGGAAGTAATGCAAAAGCTTATATATTGAAAAACCAGTTAACCTGGCAACACACCGGATCCACATATGCTTCTTTATACCGATCCATGATTGAGGGCAATGCCTAGATGTGCGGACTGAACTTTATATACAGCCCCGGCAATAGCCAACATATTGAGAAAAGACTGATACGCGCCAACAAAAAGCTTATTCACAGAGGCCCGGACCAACAGGCAATCCGGGTAATGGACTCTTGTGGACTGGGTCATACCAGATTATCCATTCTGGACTTAACGAAAAGCACTCAACCTATGAGTTCGGAGTGTGGTCGCTATTGGATCGTTTTCAATGGAGAAATCTACAACTTCAAGGAGCTACGAAACAGCTTAAAGTCGAAATGGAAATTTAGAACTTCCGGAGACACAGAAACGATCCTCGCAGGAATCGTTTCTGAGGGAGAATCATTTATTAAGAAGCTGGATGGAATGTGGGCATTTGTAATCTGGGACAACATGGCTCAGAAATTAACAGCCAGTAGAGACCCATTTGGGAAAAAACCTCTTTACTACACCACCAAAGAAAATGAGATTTTCCTCTCTTCTGAAATCCCCTCTCTCAGGTTGCTGGATGACTCTCGATGGGACGAGAACCCGGAGGCAACAGCAAATTACTTCAGGTTTGGCTTTTTCATGCCAGGAAAGACTATTTACAAGTCAATAAACGAAGTTCTACCCGCACATACCTTAAACTGGGGGCCCGGCAGAGCAATTACTCAAACTCGCTATTGGCAACTACCGGAACATCGAAATCAAAACCTCTCTCGCAATGAAGTTAACGAGAATACAAAATCGCTATTAAATCATGCGATAGAGAAAAGATTACTTGCAGATGTAGAAGTCGGTGCCTTCCTTTCCGGAGGAATTGATTCTTCTCTTGTTGTGGCATTGGCATCAGAAAAAACAACCAACCTCAAAACTTTTTGCATAAGATTTTCCCAAGAAGGCTTTGATGAAAGTCAACACGCACGCCTTATAGCGAAAAAATTCGCTACAGATCACTATGAGTTCAGCTTCGATGAAATAAATCCCGGCGATATAACAGAATTATTGATAGATAATTTCGGTCAACCTTTCGGAGACCCATCAGCTCTGCCTACGGCACTGATATCCCATAAAACCTCAAAACATGTAAAAGTTGTATTAACGGGTGACGGCGGCGATGAAATCTTCTCAGGTTATCAACGATATCAAGCACAGAAACTACTTGAGCTATACAACAAAGCACCAAAAGCAATTACTGCATTACTTGAGAAAACTACAACCTTCATAAAGGAGCCAGATACACACCACAGTCAAAGTGTAATAAAGAAGTTGCTTCTTTTTATTCGCATAGCTCAACGTTACCGGCAAGACTCTCGATATCTAGGGCCGGAGATTGATGCAGAGAGGCTTCCTTTTCCAGATGATAATTGGTACCGCGAAAAGACGCTGAACGAGTTCAATGCTGTACAACTACCAAACATAGAACGGATGATGAAGAAGGACACCGAAGTATACTTACCACAGGACATCCTCTTCAAAGTAGACCGATGCACTATGGCTCACGGCCTGGAGGCACGCTCACCATTTCTAGACAAATCACTCGCAGAGTTTGCCTATTCTATCGGGCTTGAACACCACAGATCATTGACAAGTGGAAAAAGCCTGCTCAAAACCAACTTCCCCCAATTACCAGATTCAATCATTCACAGGCGAAAACAAGGATTTTCAATTCCCGTTGCTCACTGGTTCAAGCATGACTTAAGAGACGAATTACTGGACCTGGCAACAACACACAGCCCCCAAGTCAACAAACCAAGTCTGGTAAACACACTCGATAGGCATTTGTCAGGCAAAGTGGACTTGGGCCTGCAGCTTTGGGCAATCTATACCTACCTAAAGTGGAAAGAGCACTACGATAGTCAAAAAGCTAATCTATAGATTTACGTAACGGCTTAGCCGGAACACCACCAACACGGGACCCGGGAGGCACATTCTTGTTGACCACAGAATTTGCAGCAACAATGGAATTTTCCCCGATACGAATACCATCCAGGACCTTAACCCCCGCACCAATCCATACATTGTCTTCAATCACTATACCACGCAGCGTAATCCCCTGATCCTTAAAGGGGGTTTCGCATATCTCTGCATTATGACTGGAAGCAACAATAAAACAATGCCCGGCAATCATGACATTATCGCCGATAGTTAGTCCACCGTTGCCATATAGCACACTATGCTGACCTATAGCTACATTCCTACCTATGCGGATATAACCTTCTGGTGGCCCGGAATTCAGACATGCAAAACTTCTTACAAAACTGCCCTCACCAATCTCAATTGCACATCGACAATTGGTAGTTGCAATAATTTGACAGTAGTCATCCAGCACAACATCAGACCCCAGAACTATTTGTTGAGGCGCCCGCAAAGTAACATTGACTCCAACAGTTAATCTGGAATGCATCCCTCGGAAAAGGCGCGGATAAAATGCACGCCTAAGACCATAACCTAACACGCCCTTAAGTCCCGAAAATAATGTAAATACAACCTCCTGAAAAAACCACTGCAAAAAGCTCGCATAAGGACCGGCGACCAGCCTTCGGTATCGAGCGAAAGCTGATTCGCCAGCATAAATTTCAGTCAAGTTGACTTCCCGCTTGCCTTCCATTTGCATCCCGTTTTCAGCTTTCGAGTCACCAGCATTCACATAATCAAAACCAAAGACAACCAGATCAGATCTAGTACCAACACCTGCTGACATTATAGACTAGAATAACCCTATACCTGAACCCAGAAAGTGACACCATTTTGAATATCAAAGACATATCACGGATTGCCATTCCCGCGTTCGCAGCACTGTTTTTTGGGGTGGCATTAATACAGCACTGGGATCAATTAAAAAGCCTTAACCTGGGGCACAAACTTGTAGCCGCCGGTATAACCCTACCCCTGCTTACGGGAATTTTTCTCACAGACGCGTACGGCTGGCATCTAATTTTGCGATCCATCGGAGCAAAAATTACAGCCGCCAACTCGATCTCAATATGGTACATATCTGCTTTCGCTAGATACATTCCTGGCGTAATCTGGACCTACCTCAGCAGAATTCAAAAGACAAACGAATTGGGGGTTTCAACCAGGACCTGCATATCAAGCGTCATTCTCGAGAGCTTTCTGCTGGCATTCTCAGCACTAATATGCAGCTTTCCTATAGCTGCATCATATTTTGATCTTAAAACTTCAGTATTGTTGTATGCTTTGGGAGTAGCCTTATTCTTCATAATCCTGTCAAGACAGAGCGTTATACTGGTATTACGCAAGCTTAAATATAAAAGCCGCATTGCAAACAGCCTTAGACGTTTTAAAACCCCAAAAACACACCAACTTGCCCTACTCACTGCATTCTACATTGTGTTCTCGCTAGTTTTCGCCAGCACATTTCTATGGTTTTCATCCATATTAATAAATCTCGAAGACATGTCCAATCAGGAACTAGCCATAATTGCATGCTCATTTCCACTAAGTTTCGCTCTGGGGTTTATCGTTTCAATATCGCCAGGCGGACTAGGCATCAGAGAAGGTGCCATGTACGCAATTCTTATCCAGACAATTCCCCCAGCAGAAGCACTCACCCTTTCGCTCGCGACAAGAGGGTGGCTAATCACCGGAGAACTAATTGGTGCAGCATTGGTCTTTGCAAAACTTAAACTTGCTTGATATCGATCTTTTGACTGTTCACCTGCGCATCTGTTGGGCTATCAACGTAAGATGGCCTAATTCCTGAAACCAGACATTCATAGCAAATCAGGTTATCTTTAGGCACCTCCACTCCTTTACGCTTGGCGTATATCATTTTTCTGGAAAGCCGAAATTTTTGGTTATTCCATATTTCCAGAAACGAGTTATCAGACAACTCTCCAAAATCATCCGTTTTCTCAAAAGCATAACAGCAAGAGGCGACTCCTCCATCTGCCCTGACGTTTAAATGTGTCCAGGGACGATCACAATTCTTCAGCCTCTCCGGATTAAACATCTCCACCTTATATTTATCTTCTTTCGGAAGCCATGTCTCATCTTCAACATAAGCGGGCAAAGGCGTGAATTTGTTAATTCCCAGCTCGTAAGCCATGCGCTCTGTCTTTTCTACCTCGTGCTCATTGTGACGAAATACGATAAATTGCCATTCTATAAACGGATGGCTGGCAGCCTTTTTTCTTCTCACTTCAAGAAGATTCTTGATGTTAGCAAGCACCTTTTCATATTCACCACCGACACGATATTTTTTATAGGTTTCACTTGATCCGCCATCAACGGCCACCATGATATAGTCAATGCCACTATCAACGAGTCTTTCGTTATTCTTTGTCGTCATGACCGTAGCGTTCGTCGAGAGCATAACATAAATGTTTTTACTCTTGGCATAATCCACTATGCGGTAAATATCCTTATTGATCAGAGGCTCCCCCCAAGTGTAAAGCTGTAGCAGATAAATATAATCTCCGACTTGATCAATAATCTCTTTGGCCTCCTCAAACGACATATGTTTCACGTCTCGGCCGCCAGATATTCCTTTACCGGTCAGACAAAAAGGGCAGTTAAGATTACACACATTTGTAACCTCGAAAACGAACAGATAAGGATATCCCGATACAACCTCTTTACCTCTCCATTTCTCGTAATGAACCCTGAGAAGATTGGAGAGCTTTTTCCAAGAATTATAGAAAAGAAAAGCCTCAATATGCGAGAACGACAACCTGCTTGCAAAAAATGTTCTGGAGATCCAATTAATAAAAGTAAAGATCTGCCTTCTAGCCCAGTTTTTCATAGATACAATTACTCCACATCCCTTTTCCTAAGCAAGAAGATGTATGATGGAAGAAACCAATATATCAGCCTCAGAAATCCAGCTGGCATCCGTTCAATAACGCCTCCAGCGGGAATCATCTCTCTTGCATGAAAACGATCAGGATCTAAAATAACCTCAAGAGTATAGTCTTTTACCTCAAACCCACTAATCAAGCTACTTATTCCCCAGCGCGTTCGCAGGTTTTCGTAGTACACTTCCCCCTTTCCAGAAATTTTCATATAGACATTTGCCAGAGACTTTGGCAGCCAGGAAAGGAAAGGCAAATGGTAATGGGGTTCTACAACTGTCAGTCTCGAAGCCGCCCCCAAATAGCAGACACCATCATCCTTAAGAATCCGGCCTATTTCCTGAAACAGCTTATTTGCACTAGGCACATGCTCGTAAACATGATTGCAAGTAACAAGATCAACCGAAGCATCATCAAAGGGTAAGCCCATAGAATCACCATACTTAAACTCGACGTTTTCTGCATGCCTGTTAGACCTCGCAAACTCAAGGGCTTTTTCATCGATATCCAGGCCAATGACTCTTTTAAAATAGGGTGCTAACGCCTCAGTGAAAATACCACCAGAGCAGCCTATATCTACCGCCAGCTCAGCTTTGTCAGTAATGACTCCGTCAGCCTGAAGAATGCTGAGCATTTTCATTACCTTGGGGGCCTTGTGACTATCATCCAGCAAAATTGGGGAGGCCTCTGAAAGGTTTTCCTGATATTTCACACTACCACCCATATTCATACCACCACACAATCAAATCCGCTCATTAAGGCCCGGGTCAATAAATATACATTCTAGGCAGTCAAAGCACCCGTATACAGGAGCAAGTCTCATTTTCATCAACCGGAATTAAAAGATAATCTTTATATCTTATCTTTATAATAAAGGGCGGTTATTTGCTCTGAGAGCAGGCCCATCAGAAATATAACCATACCAAGCGAGATTGCAAGAAGGCTCATGTTTCGAAATTGATGAAACTCAAGGTATGTATATACATAATAGCCTACACCTGATAAGAGATGTAGCAATGCCAAGGGAAGAAATATCTTTAGCGGTGAATGCAAGGTAGCAACTTTGAATATAATAAGGAGGAATCTTATTCCGTCTTTCGTAACCGACAGGTGACTCTTTCCTATCCGTTGATTCACATTAACGTCAACATAACTGACGCTATAACCAACCTTGAAAAAAGCCATAGTAATTGTAGTGGGATAAGAAAATCCGTTCGGTAACAAATCGATGAACTTCAAAAATTTCTTTCGATTGATAACCCTGAAACCTGATGTCAGATCCTTCACCCTGTGCCCAACCACCATTGATGCGAGCCTGTTGTAGATCCCATTACCCAAAGCACGAGCGAAGGACGCCTGATGAGCACGTTTTCTTGATCCAACGACCATATGATATCCTTCGCGGTACTTATCAATTAGCCGAGCGATCTCTACTGGGTCATGCTGGGAATCGGCATCCATACATAAAATGATATCTCGCGTAGCATTACGCGCTCCTGTTTTAATGGCCGCGCCGTTACCTTTTGAATACGGATGATTGATAATTTTGGCGGAATATTTCTCCGCTACCAATGATGTATTATCTGTCGACCCGTCATCAACAACGACGATCTCTGCAGCGGGATAAAGCTCTTTCAACACAGGCAATACCCTGGCCAGCCCGGCCTCTTCATTTTTGGCTGGTATTATCACACTTAGATCTTCACCACCTGGCATTACTTTCCCCTTCCGGTTAATCAGTCGCAATCAGGGGAGTACCCTCTCGCCCTCAAGCTTTCACACGACTCCTTATACACAGCCCGGGCATCCTTCCGGTGCCAGAAATCCTGTTTGAAAGATTTCAGTTCACCAATTGCCTGCTTGGGCCTGTCATTAACTAAAAAGTAGTACAACAAGCCCTTTCTGAGCATATAATCTTTCGGAAAACGTGCAAGTGCATCCTGAAGCACCACTAGGGCGGACTCTGCGTCATTCTGCACCTCCGCATAGAAGGAAGCCTTTAACCCGTAGATTTCAGAGATCGCTTTGTCGTTGAAGCTCTGATTGCGTAAGGCTGAATCAACCAGCTTAAGATAGTGCTTCTTCAACGGATCACATTCACCGGCTTTAACGCATTTCAAAATTTCAGATAGAGCAACCACCGTTGTTACAGGCACCCTATTTTTCTCCAGGCGGGACGCAAGCTCAGAAACCACTTCGCCAATATCCTTTTCCAACAGTATCCTGGCACGAATCAAGCCAAAAAAGGGCAAAAGATCATAATCCGACATACCCACTGCTTTCTGAAACGCCTCTTCAGCATACTCGATTTGCTCTACATCTCGCTCTTTATAACCGATCAATACATGTATGCGCCCCAACTGATATCTTGCCCTGACGGAGCCTGGATGGTGAATCACTTCTGCCAGCGCATGCTCGCTAAGATTACTCCACTCGTGAGCACGTAGCATTGTGGTACCACCATTAACAATTATAAGAACAGTAACGATTACAGGGAGCAACCACCGTATCTGAATCCGTGAGGCTGTCGCATTAAAAAAGAACAGAACAACCCAAAAAACACCTAAAGAGGCAAGATAATTTCTGTGCTCATGAACAAGTTCGAGAGAAATAAAACTGGATTCCAGCAGATGCCAGCCAAAATACCAAAAAACCCCAATCGAAAATAACCTATTCGCTCTCACTTTTATCAAAGCTGCCACCAACAGGACGAGCAATGATGCAATACTGAACAGCGTCGTTACAGGCTCAAATAAACCTTTGGATATAAGAAAACCATCATGATACAAGCCGAGCTGAAGATTACTTGGAGCGATAATCATCTGGAGGTAGAAAATCAAAATACGACTTTGTGTAATAACTCTTTCATACATCGAAAAATTTCGTTGATTATAGTCACCAACGATCATTTCCGGGCTTTTTACCAGTACCCCCAAGAAAACCAAGATGAGCACGACAAGCAAGGCGAGCTGAAAACGTGCCAGATGTATCTCTATAGGCCTAACCCTTCTAAATAGAACCCATTCAAACAGATAAACAACCACTCCAATCAGCAAATAAGTTTCCTTGCTGAGTATCGCCAAACAAAAATTGACAATAAACAGTAAAAACAAACCAACTTGAAAGCTTCCCTCAGCTTCCAGTATTTTGCGCCAAGTCATCCAACAAATAAGCGATATCAGCGCAAAAAATGCTCCTAAACTGACCATTCGCTGAATTAGATACAGAACAGAGGTGAGATTGATCGGAGAAAGCGCCCATAGCAGAGCAATACTAAAAGCCGCCCAGATATTAATCCGCTCGGACGCTGGAGCAAAACCAGTCCTCCTCAATACAAGGAGCGATAAGAAAAAAACCAAGCACGCATTAGCTATATGAATAGCTATATTTATAACTTTATACGATAAAACAGATTCTTGAAAAAAGTAATAGTTGAGCGCGAAGCTCAACATTGAGACCGGCCTCCTAAGAGGGCCTGAGTTGGAGGACAAAGCTGCATTATAAAGACTTTCATAGGACAGACTGTCAATACGTATAAGTTCGTTATTGACTATATTGACACCGTCATCGAACTCAAATCCACCAGGCAATCCAAATGTATAAACGAACCCGGTAATACTTATAATCGCAGCAATTAGAAATACAAATAGCAAGGGAGAGGTAACCCTCTCCCTTGCGCCCACACCTTTATCGATGTGATGGTTAATTGTCAAACTTTCTATGGACGACACTCAGAGGGCAGATACTTATTCTCAATAGTGCCGGTCCTACAAACCCATACAACACCACCAGCATTGGTTGTTGCACTTAGTACAAAGGTGTCGCCCTGTACATTCGCAGGCAAACCGGTAGCAGCCATTGTTACAGTAATCACGCCGCCAGCGTGGCTGACACTACGTATGGAATTACCGGTAATCGAAGTCGCCGTGGGCAGGCCAATGGATGCATTGTTGGTAAGAAACCTACTTTTAGCAGCCCAACCTTCTGCCACGCCTGTTTTTGCAGCCGCAGCAAGGTTCAAGCCTTCAGAGACCTTGGCACGTATGGTGTAGTCCTGGTATGCAGGAATCGCAACCGCAGCCAGAATACCGATAATCGCTACAACGATCATCAATTCGATTAGCGTAAAACCCTGTTGAACTTGCTTCATGATAAAACCTCAAATCGTTTAAACCACATTTAATGTCCCCACGAGCCCTCGGGAGAAACTGAAAGCAGGACTTGCAGCTAGCGTGCCAAAAATAATAACCTACTATGAAACAAGGGGTTGACGATTTTCTTTACGCTTTTTTCTCCCCCGCCATGCCAAATCAGGTCAATGACTGACAAACTTTGTCACTCCCGAATAAAGATTGTCCATTGCTACTCAAGCCTTGGCTGAGGGTCTAGAATAATGAATAAGTTATTGTTTGAGAGCTACATAGAGGGATAAAACCAATGCTTAGGTGCATGATAAACCCTCCACAAAGGAACTTAATTAGGTATTTTCGATGAACAAAGCCGTTTCTCTAAATGGGCTGGCTAAAAGGCTAGTGCGAGATGCCGTCATCAGCCACGATGCCGCGGTTAATGCGACTGAGACAGCATCAGAGAAAAAAATCCCTTTTATCACACACTTGGTACAATCCGGCGCTGTATCAGCGAAAAGTATCGCCATTATAGCTGCCGATGAATTTGGCACACCGATTGTTGACCTGGCAGCTTTAGCAGCGGATGTTATACCAAAGGATCTGGTAAACGAAAAACTGATCCGCAAGCACCAAGCCTTGCCTTTGTATAAACGGGGCACTCGCCTATTTGTCGCCATGGCTGACCCGACAAACCTACCCGCCCTGGACGAGATAAAATTTAACACCGGTTTGAATACGGAAGCCATTGTCGCCGAGGAGGACAAACTCAGCCAAGCAATCGAAGCCTTTTTGGAAAGCCAGGATACCACACTCCAGGATATGGGAGACTCGGATCTCGACGATCTTGACATAGAAGCAGGCGAGGATAACACCAGAGATGATGTAGCCCAGGATGCTGCAGATGATGCCCCCATAGTTCGTTTCGTAAACAAAATTCTACTAGACGCCATAAAAATGGGAGCTTCAGATATTCATTTCGAGCCCTACGAAAAAGCCTATCGTATCAGACTCCGCGCCGACGGTATTCTACAAGAAGTTGCCAAGCCCCCTATCAATTTGGCGGGGAAATTGGCTGCTCGCCTCAAGGTAATGTCCCGACTGGATATTTCGGAGCGCCGAATCCCTCAAGACGGACGCATCAAACTTAAACTATCTAAGACTCGTGCTATAGACTTTCGTGTAAATACCCTGCCTACGTTGTTTGGTGAAAAGATAGTACTAAGAATATTGGACCCAGAAAGTGCGAAGCTAGGTATCGACATGCTGGGTTACGAGGAAGACCAAAAGCAGCTTTACCTGGCTGCACTTGAACAACCGCAAGGCATGATTCTCGTTACGGGACCTACCGGCAGCGGCAAAACCGTATCTCTCTACACAGGCCTGAACATTCTGAACACCCCCGAAAGAAACATTTCAACTGCGGAAGACCCGGCCGAAATCAATCTGGAAGGTATTAATCAGGTTAATGTGAATCCAAAGGTTGGCCTTGATTTCAGCGCCGCACTTCGTGCATTCCTACGCCAAGATCCAGATATTGTTATGGTGGGCGAAATAAGAGACCTAGAGACAGCCAATATTGCCATAAAAGCAGCCCAAACGGGCCACCTGGTACTATCCACACTTCATACAAACAGTGCACCCGAGACACTTACCCGCCTCAGAAACATGGGAGTACCCGCATTTAATATTGCGACCTCCGTTTCGTTAATTATCGCACAGCGCTTAGCACGTAGATTATGCAAACATTGTAAGGAAGTATTGGATATCCCTGCTGAAGCACTTATAGAGGCAGGTTTCAAAGAAGATGAAATAGGCACTTTCAAGGTCTACACCCCCAAAGGTTGCGACAAGTGCAACAACGGATATAAAGGGCGAGTTGGCATTTATGAAGTGGTGAAAATTACGAATGCCATTTCTCGCATCATCATGGAGGATGGCAACTCCATCCAAATCGGTGATGCAGCCCGCAAAGAAGGCTTCAACGATTTGAGGGCTAGTGGCTTGCTTAAAGTAAAGCAGGGCGTCACCAGCCTGGAAGAAGTTAACCGCGTAACGACAGGGCATTAACCATGGCAGCGACGCAAGCACAACAAAAACCGGCAGCAAAAAAAGCACCTAAACAAGCCGTTTTCACCTGGGAAGGCAAAGATCGCAAAGGAAATACAGTTAAAGGAGAAATAAGCGGCTCTAATATGACTGTAGTGAGAGCTGAGCTACGGAAGCAGGGTATAAATGCAAAAAAAGTCCGAAAAAAAGCTCAACCACTATTTGGCACTGGCGGGAAAAAGATCACGCCATTGGATATAGCCATTTTTACACGACAGCTTGCTACTATGATGAAAGCCGGGGTTCCCCTGGTCCAGTCCTTTGAAATTGTCGCAGACGGCCTTGAAAACCCTTCAATGCGCGACCTGGTTCTAAAGATTAAAGCAGAAGTGGAAGCGGGTAACAGCTTGGCAAGCGCCCTAGCAAAAAACCCGTTATATTTTGATGATTTATTTTGTAGTTTGGTTGAGTCAGGCGAACAATCCGGCGCACTCGAAACAATGCTAGATAGAATTGCAATTTATAAAGAAAAAACCGAAGCGCTGAAAGCTAAAATCAAGAAGGCAATGAAATACCCCATAGCTGTCATATGCGTTGCGTTAATTGTCACAGCAATCTTACTGATCAAAGTGGTTCCGACTTTCGAAGAACTTTTCCAAGGTTTTGGAGCAGAGCTACCTGCATTTACCCAGTTTGTAATTGGCATATCCGACTGGATGCAAGAGTGGTGGTTAGTATTTTTCGGCGCTATCGGACTAAGCGTTATCGGGTTTCTCCAGGCCAAAAAGAGATCTAAAGGATTTAGCGATGCAATGGATCGAGCGGTTCTCAAAGCCCCAATAGCTGGACACATAGTTTACATGTCTACCATCGCCAGATATGCCAGAACACTTGCAACAACCTTTTCAGCAGGTGTTCCACTCGTAGAAGCATTGGATTCCGTTGCAGGAGCCACAGGCAATGTAGTATACAGAAACGCTGTATTGAAAATAAAAGAAGAGGTAGCCAGCGGGACCCAGCTCAACTTTTCCATGAAATCCGCCGGTATTTTCCCGCCAATGGCTGTGCAAATGACTGCCATCGGCGAAGAATCCGGTGCTCTGGATACCATGCTAGACAAAGTTGCCACTTTTTATGAAGATGAAGTCGATAACGCCGTAGACGGCCTCACCAGCCTCATGGAACCCATGATAATGGCTATTCTCGGCGTACTCGTCGGCGGCCTGATCATTGCAATGTACCTCCCCATCTTCCAACTGGGTGCAGTCGTATAACAAAACAATGCCAATTAACGAAATCACTCTCCACCTGCAAAACAACCCCGAGTTCTTCACCGGGGTTGTTTTTTTATTCGGCCTGATTTTTGGCAGTTTCTTCAACGTGGTGATCTACCGCCTGCCGGTAATGCTTCACAACGAATGGCTGCGCAATTGCCGGGACTTCGTCAAAGAAGCCTACGGCAGCCTGCCAAAGGAGCTGGAAACCACCCCCAAGGACTTCAAAGAAGAACCCTTCAGCCTCTCAAAACCCGCTTCCACCTGCCCCAAATGCGGCCACCAAATCCGTTGGTACGAGAACATCCCCCTGGCCAGCTATGCCTGGTTACGGGGTAAGTGCAGCAGCTGCAAAACCCCCATATCCATCCGCTATCCACTGGTGGAGCTGGCTACCGGCCTGCTGTCAGCCTTCGTGGCCTGGCAGCTGGGGTTTACCTGGGAAACCGCCGCCTTTCTGATATTCACCTGGAGCCTGATCTGCCTCACCATGATCGACTTCGACACCCAGTTGCTGCCAGACCAAATCACCCTGCCCCTTCTCTGGCTGGGGCTGCTGCTCAATATCCAGGGTATGTTCGTGTCACTGGAATCCGCCGTGATCGGCGCCGCAGCGGGTTACCTGTCTTTGTGGAGCATTTACTGGATCTTCAAGCTGGTAACGGGCAAGGAAGGCATGGGGTTCGGCGATTTCAAACTGCTGGCGGCCATGGGCGCCTGGATGGGCTGGAAAATGCTGCCCATTATCATTGTGCTCTCCTCCTTTGTGGGGGCGGCCATCGGCATCAGCATCATTCTGATCCGGGGGCGGGACAAGAACATTCCCATCGCGTTCGGCCCCTATCTGGCCATTGCCGGATGGATTGCGTTTTTCTGGGGTGATACCATCATGCGCCACTACGGCTTACACTGGTAAGTCTGTCATCCTGAATAAACTTGAGGGCAAAAAGGCGCATGTTGGTAGTAGGCGTTACCGGCGGTATTGGCAGCGGTAAAACCGCGGCCACCGAGCATTTTCAGTCTCTGGGCATTACCATTGTGGACGCCGATCTGGCCTCCAGAGTGATTGTGGAATCCGGCCGGGAGGCCCTGATCAGAATCGAGGAACACTTCGGGCCGGAAGTAATCGCCGCCGACGGCACCCTGGATCGCCGCGCCCTGCGGGAAATCGTGTTTAATAACCCTGATGAACGAAAATGGCTGGAGCAGCTTACCCACCCCCTTATCGGCCAGGAAATTGTTCGTCAGATTCAGGCCAGCCAGTCTCCCTATACCATTCTCGCCTCGCCGCTGCTGCTGGAAAGCGGCCAGTCACAGCTGGCCCAACGGGTGCTCCTGATTGATGTTCCCGAGGCACTGCAGATCAAACGCACCACCAAACGGGATGACACCACCGAAGAAGGCGTCAAAGCCATTATGAAGGCCCAGATGAGCCGGGACGACAGACGCGCCAGGGCAGACGATATCATCGTCAATGATCAGGATCTGGCTCACCTGCATCAGGCAGTGGAAAAGCTCCACCAGCGCTATCTGGAGATGGCGCAGGAGGGCGCTGGATAATGAGCCTGAAAGTGAAATGTCCCACCTGTGAAAAAGAAATGGATTGGTCTTCCGACAATCCGTTCCGCCCTTTCTGTTCCCATCGCTGCAAACTGATCGATCTGGGGGAATGGGCCAGTGAAAACCGCGCTATACCCGGCCAGGAAAATCCGGTAGATGAGTGGGATCTTGAAGGAGAAGACGGCCTGCAGGATTCCGACAAACTACATTAGTAGTAATGTCATTTTTGCGGAATGAGTCCGGACGGAATTAGCCGGGATGAGATTACCTGAGGAACTTACGGGCACAAGCACTCAGGCATTTTCCGTCTCACCCAGCTTTTTCTGGTCGGTCACCCAGTTAGCCGCCCCCAGAAACACCATACGCAACTGCAATACCATGCGTTCCCGTACCCGCTCGACCGCTTTGTTATCCGGCTGCACATCCAGCAGCTCCGGCGTGTTCATGGCCACCGTCATAATAGTTTGCAGGCAGAGCTGATCTGCCATATCCACCGGCAGGTGATCCAGCAGATGCAGCTTGCGCAAATCCGTGGCCAGTTCGTTGGCAAAATAGAGCAGCTCGCTGCGAATGGCATCCCGCAGCTTTTGCGATCCCCCTGTCATTTCCTGGGACATAAAAATAAAAAAGCTCTTGTTGGTGTACACATGCTCTACAAACAGGTTCACCGAATTCTGGATAATCATATCCGGCGAAATCACTTCCTGCCGCGCCCGGCGCATTAACTGCCGCAGAATCAGACTCAGCTCATCCACCAGCGCCAGCCCCAGATCATCCATGTCCGTAAAATGCCGGTAGAAAGACGTGGGCACCACCTGTGCACTCTTGGCCACCTCACGGATGCTGATGGTGGAGAAGTGCTGCCCCTCTGCCACCAGACCCAGTGCTCCGAACATCAGGTTATTGCGGGTTTTCAGTTTTTTCTCCAGGCGGGTCGACATGGCGCTGGGTCCTTTTGTAGCTGAATCTGAGTGTGCATGTGATTACACAATCGTCAGATTATGGCTAAAAACTTCGTGAATAGCCAGTATCAAGACCACAAAACGGGCAAATACTCACCAAAATAGCACCCACCTATTAACCCATATCTATTTGTTTTATAAGCATTTAACAAATCTTCATAAATTTTTGAGTGTACACCCGTTGACTCAAATCCGGCGTTTAGTGTACAACTGCACACTAAATACAGGCATTAAAGGTAATCGACATGACAAGGAACACTGCAACACTCCAATCCCTGAAACACTGGGTTAACAAGGCACTGTTCAACACCGATTCTGCAAACGGGTACTTCGAAACCCTGGTGGAAGGCATTGACCCCATGTGGTCCCTGCAATCCACCAAGGCCAGGGTCGAGATGATGCATTTCGAAACCGCCGACACCGTTACCCTGACCGTGCGCCCCAACGAGAGCTTTAAAGGCTTCCGGGCGGGCCAGCACGTGCAGCTGGGCGTGGAAATCAACGGTGTACGCAAAACCCGCACCTTTACCATTGCCTCCAGCCCGGCCGAATGGCGCAACAAAGGCACCATTCAGTTCACCATCAAGGCTGTGCCCCACGGCCAGGTAACCCGGTGGATTCACGAGAATATGAAGCCCGGGCATATCATTCGGCTGCAGCAGGCCAGTGGCGAATTCCTGTTACCGGAAACCACTCGCCACAGCCTGTACATTGCCGGCGGTTCCGGCATTACCCCGGTAATGTCGCACCTGCGCGAACTGATGGAATCCCGCTTCCCCTACCCGGTCACCCTGCTGTACTACGCGAAGCAGGAAGAAGAGTTTATTTTCCGGGAAGAGCTGGATGCTATCGCCAGACATTTCAAACAGTTCAAACTGTACCGGATCCGTACCCGCGCCGACAAAGGCGGCGACAAACTCCAGGGCCATCTGAGCGAAAGCCATCTGCAACGGGCCGTTAAGGAAACGCCGGATCACGTGTTTGTGTGCGGTCCCAATGAGTTGAGAGAAGCCGCTGAATCCCTGGTAGCGGATTACTTTGCCGCTGAGCAATCCGCACAGACACCGGTATTGCATACCGAATCCTTTGGCCTGGTCATCAAGCCGGTTTCCGGTGAGGCATCCGTACAACCGGTCACACTGACCAAGAGCCACAAAACCATTAAGTGCGAACCCAACACGCCACTGCTGGATGCCGCCGAGCAAAACGGGCTGACCCCGAACTACGGCTGCCGGATGGGCATTTGCTACACCTGCAAATGCAAAAAAACCAGCGGCGTGGTGCGCAACGCGGTAACCGGAAAACTTTCCGGCACGGACGAGGAAGACATTCAGCTGTGCGTTTCCATTCCGGAAACACCTGTAGAGCTTGATCTGTAAGTATCAACCAACAGCCAACGAATTGAAAAATATCAGCATAAGGAAAGGAGGCTCATATGACAGCCGCAAACTTTAACATTCCCGTTAAAAAACTGACCAATGAACAACTGGATGAGCTGGGCAAGGAAATGGACCAGATCCGCGACGACGTGCTCAACGATCTGGGCAAGCGGGATGCGGACTATATTCGCAACATTATCCGCATTCAACGCGGCTTTGAAATTGCCGGCCGGGTGATGATTCACTTCAGCCTGACACCGGTAGGCTTCGGGCTGGGCTCCATGTCTCTGGGTATCGCCAAGATTATCGAGAACATGGAAATCGGTCACAACGTATTGCACGGCCAGTATGACTGGATGAATGATCCCAACATCAATTCCCAGTCCTACGAGTGGGATACGGTGTGCGATGCCCAGTCATGGAAGCGTACCCACAACTATGAGCACCATACCTACACCAACATCATCGGCAAGGACCGCGACTATGGTTATGCCGCGTTGCGTTTGTCCGACGATACGGAATGGCACCCCTTGTGGCGCCTGAATATGTTTTATCTGGCGGCACTGAGTTTCTTCTTCCAGTGGGGTGTGGGCCTGCACGAAATGGAATTTGAAAAAGTCCGCTCCAAAGAAGTGCCACTGAAAGACAAGCTGCCCATGCTGAAAGACTTCGCCAAAAAAAGTTCACGGCAGTTGTTCAAGGATTACGTGTTCTTCCCGGCACTGGCGGGCCCTTTCTTCTGGAAGGTGGCTGCGGGTAACTTCCTGGCCAATGCCATTCGCAACCTGTGGGCATCCTCCATTATCTTTTGCGGTCACTTTACCGAAGGAGCCCAGACCTTTACGGAAGAGGAATGCGAAAACGAATCCAAGGGCCACTGGTATTTCCGTCAGCTGCTGGGCTCCAGCAACTTCACCGGCGGCCGCTGGCTGCATATTCTGAGTGGCCATTTGAGCTACCAGATTGAACACCACCTGTTCCCGGATATTCCTGCCCATCGCTACGCAGAAATGTCACCACAGGTACAGGCACTCTGTGAAAAATACGGGCTGCCTTACAACAGCGGCTCTTTCCTGGGTCAGTACAAAACTGTATTGCAAAGAGTCTGGAAGTTTTCCAAGCCGCCCAAACTCGCCAAACTGTTCGCCTGATATCAGGCGAACAGCATCCTGCATCAACACCCCGGAGGGTACAACATGAGCAACACAACAAGAAAAATCCATGTATACAAAGACATTACCCAGCTGGCCATTGACCGCGGGCTGGAAACCTCGGAATCCATCCACATGACCATTCAGGATTTTATTCTGGATATGGCCACCGGCTCCGTGGAAAACAACCACACGGTAGAAACCCTGAAAACCTTTCCCCGGGAAAATGTCTCGCGGGCCTATCGGTTTGCCCGTGACATTAATCGTCAGGTAGGTCAAGCTATCTCGGAAATGCTCAGCGCCTACGAGCACCGCAGCAATATCAAAGAGCTGGCGGACGAGGCCTGAGCCGTACGCAGACAGCGACTAACAACATAAGGAGTCCGGCATGAGCATCCTAAACAAATTAGAAGTGGTAAAAGATATGATCCAGAAAACCGTGAATCAGGGCACCCAGACGGTTGAGGATATTCATATCGCCATTGGGGATGTGGCGTTCGACATTCTGGAAAAGCAGGGAAAACTGGATGAAGAAGCCCGCAAGATGCGCGAGCAGCATAACGAACTGGTACGCTCCATTTACGGCAAGATCCGTGAAGTGAATGACAAGGTGGGCGACTTTGCCAGCGACGTGTTTGAATCCATCGAGGACAGCGAAATCATTATGGACAACATGTCGGAAGCGGAAAAACGCGCTACCGTCAAAAAGCAGGACCAGGCCTGAACCACTACACCGGAACAGGCCCGGTCCGGAATGCCGATTCTTGATTCAGTGGTTTTTATTAGAGCCAAACAGTTTATGAGTGTTTTGCTGAGTCCATCTCAGTTTTATACGGCGGTATTTCAAATGCGCACGGATACCGCCGTTTTTCTTTATAGACAAACTTTCCTGATACCAGCCACACCCTGAAAGCCACAAGCTTTCATATCACCCACATCAGCATCTTCCAGACCACCTAACGCATACAACGGAATCTTTGCCCGCCGGACCCATTGGGCTGCAGCTTCCATATCCAGAGGATCAGTATCAGGATGGCTTTCGGTAACGCGAACGGGAGACAGGGTGGCCATCTGGCAGCCCATGGCTTCTGCCCTGACGATGTCCTCCGCACCATGACAGGACGCGGCCAGTAATCGCATGGAGGCAAAGGAGGTGCCCGTTGTTTTCCCACGCTGCCCGCTGTCATCATCATCCGTCCGGGAACGGGCATACTCGGCCTGAAGCTGACTGGCCGTCAGGTGAATTCCGTCAAACAGCGAAAACACCTCCCGCCATTGCTGACCCACCTGCAGGGTTTCGTAGCAGTCACCATTAAGCAGCAGGCGAAAATCAAATCGTAATTTCAGGGGCAGCAACGCCCGGCAAAGCGCCACCAGTTTATCCGCCGACAGCGATTTGGTTCTTAGCTGAATCAGCTCGGCACCCGCCTGCAGTTTGGCTTCAAACAACGCCAGAAACTCCGACAGGGCGCCATCGGCTTCCGGTGTTATCCAATAACGATCCGGGAGTTTAACCGCCTGTAGAATCGGTACATTGGCATCAGGAAACTGATATTGATCCAGCTCGCTTGTCGGCACCCATTCCACCCGCTGGCCTTCCATGCCTTCAGGCGTACCGGAAAATGTCAGCACATCCCACACATCCAGGAAAACAGGTTTGTCCGGGTAATCGTGCTGTATCTGAATCAGGGGCTGCATGTCACTGGCATCAATGGCCAGTTCTTCCTGCAGCTCCCTGCGCAAGGCGAGCTCGACAGGCTCACCCGCTTCCACCTTGCCGCCGGGAAATTCCCATTTACCCCCCTGATGCAAATGATCCGGGCGTTTGGAAATCAGAATCTGCTGTTCTCTGCCAACACAATCACCATGAATGACGGCGGCTACCACATGAATCCGTTTCACAAGCCTACTCCAATCAATCCGGATTGATCAGCTGCGGTAATCCGCATTGATTTTTACGTAGTCATAGGAAAAATCACAGGTCCAGATTTCGGCACTGACATCCCCCAGCCCCATGCGGATTTCAATGGTGTATTCCTCCTGCTGCATCACAGCAGCACAGTCCGCTTCCACATAGGATCTGGCCACACTGCCTTTTTCACACAGCAGCACATCATCCAGGTACACCACTACCTTTTCCACATCAAAACTGTCTACCGGTGCCCGGCCAATGGCAGCCAGTATCCGCCCCCAATTGGGATCAGCGGCAAAGAGCGCGGTTTTTACCAGAGGGGAATGAGCCACGGTGTAGGCAATTTCTTTAGCCTCTTCCCGGCTGCGGGCTTCTGTCACTTTTACGGTCACAAATTTGGTGGCGCCTTCGCCGTCTTTTACAATGGCTTTGGCCAGTTCAATAAAGACATCAAACAAAGCCTGTTTGAAATCCTGAAAGCCGGGATCATCCGCCTGCTGAAAATAGACTTTTGCCTTGTTGGTGGCCACCAGCATGCAGCTGTCGTTGGTGGAGGTATCGCCATCCACTGTTGCCTGGTTAAAAGAAATTTCCGCTCCCTCTTCCAGCAGCTCATCCAATAACGGTTTTGCCACACCGGCGTCTGTAGCCACATAGGCCAGCATGGTGGCCATATTGGGTTTGATCATACCGGAACCCTTGGAGATGCCGGTGATGGTAACGGTTTCTCCTGCACAATCCAGCTGCACGGATGCGCCCTTGGGGCGGGTATCTGTGGTGAGAATTCCCTGAGCGGCTTCATCCCAGCCGTCTTCCGCCAGATTATCAAAACAGCGGTCCAGAGCCGCTTCGATTTTTTCTACCGGCAGGCGCTCTCCAATCACCCCGGTGGAAAACGGGAAGACATTTTCCACTGCGGCGCCACCTTTACCGGACACATAACGGCACACATTCAAACTGTTCTCATAACCATCGGGGCCGGTACCTGCATTGGCATAGCCGGTGTTGGTAATAAAATAATTCACACATTCGGTGGCATTGGTTTGCTGCTTCAGATGCTGCTGACAGATCTGAACCGGCGCCGCGCAAAAACGGTTTTGCGTAAAAACACCGGCAATGGTAGCGCCGATATCCACCCGCATCAGGATCAGGTCCTTGCGGTTAGGATATTTGATTTCGGCGGATGTGGTGCCGAGCTGAAAACCGGCAACCGGGTGCATGGCAGGAAAGGAATCAGGGCCAACAGCCATTGGTAATTTCTCCTTAAACAAAAAAGGCCATATCCTGAGATACAGCCCTTTTAAACATCATTGATAAATAATCGTTAATCGAGCTGACCGTGGCAGTGTTTGTATTTCTTGCCGGAGCCACAGGGACAGGGTTCGTTACGCCCTACTTTACGCTCACTTCGCTGGAACGGGGTATTGGTATCTTCCTGAGGTTTGTCCTCATCCGCCTCCAACCCCTGGGCACTTTCGTGCTTGAGCTGCATCTCACGCTCGGCCGCTTCGCGACGCTGTTGTTCAAGTGCCTCCACTTCTTCCTGGCGACGAATTTCCACCGTGGACAAAGTGCGTACCACTTCAAACTTCACGTTTTCCAGGAAGCTCTGGAACAGCTCAAAGGCTTCGCGCTTGTATTCCTGTTTCGGGTTTTTCTGGGCATAACCCCGCAGATGAATCCCCTGGCGCAGGTGATCCATATTGGCCAGGTGTTCTTTCCACAAACGGTCCAGCGTCACCAGCATCACCTGTTTTTCCAGCTGGCGCATTAACGCCGGCTCAGGCGCATTGGCCTCTTTCTGCTGATAGGCTTCTTCCAGGGCCGCCACGATTTTTTCCCGCAGGGTTTCTTCGTGGAGTTTCTGATCTTCTTCCAGCCACTTGCCTACCGGCAGGTGAGCACGGAAGTCGGTTTCCAGGGCACGTTCAAGGCCTTCCACGTCCCATTGCTCAGCCATGGAGCCAGGAGGTATGTAGCCATTAATAAAGTCGTTAACCACTTCCTCGCGGATGCCCACCACGCTATTGGAAAGATCATCCGTACCCAGAATTTCATTACGCTGATCGTACACCACACGGCGTTGATCATTGGCAACGTCATCGTATTCCAGCAGAGACTTACGAATATCGAAGTTGCGGCCTTCCACCTTACGTTGGGCGTTTTCGATGGAACGGGTCACCCAGCGATGTTCGATAGCCTCGCCACGCTGCATGCCCAGTGTCTGCATCAAACCTTTCATCCGGTCAGAGGCAAAGATCCGCATCAGGCTGTCTTCCAGAGACAGGTAAAAACGGGTGGAACCCGGATCCCCCTGGCGTCCGGCACGACCACGGAGCTGGTTATCGATACGGCGTGATTCGTGGCGCTCGGTACCGATAATATGCAGGCCACCGGACTCCAGCACAGCGTTATGGCGCTCTAGCCAGGCTTTTTTGACTTTCTCCACTTCCACTTCGCTGGGGTCTTTCAGGTTATCCAGCTCTTCTTTCAGGCTGCCACCCAGCACAATATCGGTACCACGGCCCGCCATGTTGGTTGCGATTGTCACCGCACCGGGGCGACCGGCCTGGGCAATAATCTCCGCTTCCTGGGCGTGGAATTTGGCGTTCAGTACCTTGTGGGCAATCTTTTCTTTCTTGAGAATACCGGAGAGTAATTCGGAAGTTTCGATGGACACCGTACCCACCAATACCGGCCGTTTGTTTTCCACCTGATCTTTAATATCGTCGATGATGGCTTCGTATTTTTCCGGCGCCGTCATGAAGATCAGATCGTTCATGTCATCACGAATCATAGGCTTGTGGGTGGGAATCACCACCACGTCCAGGCCATAGATCTGACGGAATTCAAACGCCTCGGTATCGGCAGTACCTGTCATACCCGAAAGCTTGTCGTAGATACGGAAATAGTTCTGGAAGGTGGTGGACGCCAGGGTCTGGTTTTCCTGCTGGATCTTGACGTTTTCTTTGGCCTCAATCGCCTGATGTATCCCGTCCGACCAGCGCCGGCCCGGCATGGTCCGGCCGGTGTGTTCGTCCACAATCACGATCTGGCCGTTCTGGACGATGTAATCCACATCCCGCTGGAACAGCACGTTGGCCTTCAGCGCAGCATGTACGTGGTGCAGCAGGTTAAGATTGTTGGCTGCGTAAAGGCTGTCCTCTTCCGTCAGCAGGCCGATTTCCATCAGCAGTTTTTCAATATACTCGTGCCCGTCTTCGGTGAGCTCCACCTGACGGTTCTTTTCATCCACCGTGTAATGGCCTTCACCCACTTCGTCGCCTTCCACCTCGGCGCGCTTCAGGCGGGGGATCAGTACATTAATTCGCTTGTAAAGATCGGAGCTGTCTTCGCTGGGGCCCGAAATAATCAGCGGTGTCCGGGCCTCATCAATCAGAATGGAGTCTACTTCGTCCACGATGGCAAAGTTCAGTGGCCCCTGGACCTTGTCTTCCAGGCTGAACGCCATGTTATCCCGCAGATAATCAAAACCGAATTCATTGTTGGTACCGTAAGTCACATCAGCAGAATAAGCCGCCTGCTTCTCATCATGGGGCTGGCGCGAAAGCACTACCCCTACGGTCATCCCCAGAAATTCATACAGGGGCCGGTTCCAGTCCGCATCCCGCTGGGCCAGATAATCGTTAACCGTCACAATATGAACACCACGCCCGGTCAGGGCGTTAAGATAGGCAGGCAAGGAGGCAGTCAGTGTTTTACCTTCACCGGTACGCATCTCGGCGATACGGCCTTCGTGCAAGGTAATACCACCCACCAGCTGCACATCAAAATGGCGCATACCCATAACGCGCTTACTGGCTTCACGGACGGTGGCAAATGCTTCCGGCAGGAGTGCGTCCAGGCTCTCGCCTTCATCCAGCCGTTTGCGGAATTCTTCGGTTTTGGCCTTCAGCTCATCATCCGATAAGGGTTCCAGTTGCTCTTCAAACTGGCCAATAACACCAACCAGCTTTCTCATGCGCTTCAGTTCACGCTCATTTTTGGACCCAAAAACTTTGCGAAGGGCTCGTCCTAACATAATTACCTGCTTGTACTGGGGCTGGCAGTTTATTTTTTAACCAGCCAGCTATCTTGACAGAGTCCGCAATTCTAACCAGAAAATGGCATGCGTATGAAGAGCTTATGGGAGGTTTTCCCCAAACTATATCGAAAGGCTAATTTTTTACGCGGCGATTCACGTAACGGGTAGGATCCACGGCCTTTCCATGCCTCAGGACTTCGAAATGAACATGGGGCCCGGTGGAGCGACCTGTGCTTCCCATCAGCGCCACGGTTTGCCCCTGGTGGACGATTTCACCCACTTTGACTTTCAGCTCTTTGGCATGAGCATAGCGGGTAATAAAACCATCGCCGTGGTTAACTTCCACCATCAGTCCATAACCATAGCGATCCCCGGCCCAGGTCACCACCCCGGAACCCACCGAGATAATATCGGAACCATCCTTACCAGCGAAGTCCACACCACCATGCCAAGCCAGCTTGCCGGTGAAAGGATCAGTACGACGACCAAACCGGGATGACATCCATCCCCATTTAACCGGGCGACCCGCCAGGTACACTTCTTTCTGAATCTTGCGATTGGAAAGCAGTGATTCCAGCACTTCCAGCTGTTGCTCCCGCTGCTCCACATCGGCCGCCAGCTGATCCAGCGCTTCTATAAAGTTGGGCTTGGCAAATACATCCTCGACCTGTTGCGCGGTTTCTTCGGGGCCACCCACCGGCGGTCCGGAAGAGAAATCAAATTCGCCGTTATGGAGTTTTGCCACATCAACAAGGCGCTCACCCAGCGCATCAATGCGAACCAGGCGTGCCTGCAGTTCTGCCATACGCACGGTGAGCGCAGTCATCTGCTGTCTGGCTTCACCCTGTGCCTGCCGGATCAGTGACTGATTGGCCACTACATCCGAATGAATATCGCTGGCCATAGTGGGCCGCTCACTGATCCCGGTCATTTCTGTGGAACCACCGGCCAGCCAGTAACCCAGTGCGGCAAACCCGGCCGACAGTAACAGGAAACCGGCAAACACCAGTGCCAATAAGGGGCCTCTGATGGGAACTGTCCGGGATATGCCGGTTTTTCTGTCGATAAATACAATATTCATGGTTTACACTGTGCCAACGGATGGAGCGGCGCCTGTAACGGCAACTCCATGAAATCTCTCACATTGTTTTCTGGATTGCTGGTAAATCATACTGATGGGCCGCGAAAATAACATAAAATCCGTCAAAGATCTCTTACTTCGTACCCAGAGACTTAACAGATTGGCGACTCGATCACAGCAGCTCAGCCAATTTAACCGCGTTTTTCTCAGCAAGCTCCCGACCATGCTGGCTAGTTACTGCCAGGTGCGGGACTACCAGAATGGCGTCCTGCAGATAGAGGCCCAAAGCCAGGCAGTAGCCACTCAGTTGCGCTTCACCAAGCCCCAGTTACTGGGCCGATTGCGACAGGGGCAACCGTTTCAACGATTGTCCGATATCGAAATCAGGGTCGTTAAACCTTCCACCAGCGCCAAACCGAAACGGCGCCTGCTGCCCAATTCGGATGTTTCCGCCAGTAATCGCCAGATGCTGAGGGATACCGCAGACTACATTGCCGAAGACAACAGTAATGAAGCAAAGAGCCTGGCTAATTCGCTACAGAAATTAGCTGCTACTTTAGACAAATTAGGTAAAAAATAAGCAGATTTCCATTAGCCCGGCAAAATTCACCGGGCTTATGAAAAAATAGACTATTCAGCCGCCAGAACCGGCTTCATGTAGGATATGGGAGCGGTGGTCTCGTCTTCGAATGTCACGACTTCCCAGGCATCTTCCTGAGCCAGCAGCTCACGAAGCAGCATGTTGTTCAATGCGTGACCAGATTTGTGACCCTGGAATTCTCCAATCAGGCTTTTGCCCAGCAGGTACAGATCACCAATGGCATCCAGCACCTTGTGTTTTACGAACTCATCTTCGTAACGCAGACCGTCTTCATTCAGGATGCGGTAATCGTCCACCACAATGGCGTTTTCAACGCTGCCACCCAGTGCCAGGTTATTGGCACGCAGATACTCGATATCCCGCATAAACCCGAAGGTTCTTGCCCGGCTGACTTCCCGCACAAATGAAGTGCTGGAAAAATCCACCGTGGCAGTTTGCGTACGACCTTTAAATACGGGGTGATCGAAGTCGATAGTAAAGCCCACTTTAAAGCCATCAAACGGCAGGAAGGTAGCCGTTTTATCGCCTTCCTTGACAGTGACTTTACGCTTGATACGGATGAACTTCTTCAGGGCATTCTGTTCTTCAATACCGGCTGATTGCAGCAGGAACACAAAGGGCCCTGCACTGCCATCCATAATGGGAACTTCCGCAGCACTCAGATCAACATAAGCGTTATCAATACCCAGCCCGGCCATGGCAGACAGCAGGTGTTCCACAGTGGAAACCTTCACATCACCATTCACCAGCGCAGTCGACAACGTGGTGTCGCCTACGTTACACGCATTCGCCTGAATCTCGACCACAGGGTCAAGATCTGTGCGGCAAAATACAATACCAGTTTCCACAGGTGCCGGGCGCAGGGTGAGGTAGACTTTGTCACCCGTGTGCAGGCCAATCCCTGTTGCTCTGATGGTATTTTTCAGCGTGCGCTGTTTAATCATATCGGCACAATCTCATGTTAATCTTGCAGTGTAAAACTGCGCGAATACTATCAGACTTCGATCTTCAGACCAAACGATTAACCGTCAAATTGTGTAAAATTCGACCATTTTTTAATCAGCCTGTCGCCTCAAAAACGTGGGTATATCCAGGTACTCACGGTTCATATCCGAATCTACCATGGGCTGGCGACGGTTTTCCCGTTGCTGGCGCACACGGTCTACCGCGGGCGTGTCATACTTTTTGTAATCCTGGTCGCCATTGATCACGCTGGCAGCGGACGGACGGCGAGTCACAACCTCTACCGGCTTGCTGGGCGCGCGCTCCTGGGCATTGCCCAGACCCGTTGCCACTACGGTGACCCGCAGTTCATCAGACATTTCAGGATCAATAACGGTTCCCACCACCACAGTGGCGTTATCCGATGCGAACTCTTCCACAGTGTCACCCACTTCAGAGAACTCACCCAGAGATAAACTGTCGCTGGCGGTAATGTTTACAAGAATACCGCGGGCACCCTGCAGGTTCACATCTTCCAGCAGCGGGCTGCGGATTGCGGCTTCGGCGGCTTCGCGGGCACGATTTTCACCCATGGCTTTTCCGGTACCCATCATGGCCATGCCCATTTCAGACATCACCGTGCGTACGTCAGCAAAGTCCACGTTGATCATACCGGGGCGGATAATCAGATCGGCAATGCCCTGAACAGCACCCAGCAATACATCGTTGGCCGCTTTGAACGCATCCAGCAGACTGGTTTTGGCGCCCAGCACATCCAGCAGTTTTTCATTGGGAATGGTGATCAGGGAATCCACATGCTCTGTCAGTTCCGCGATACCTTCCTCGGCCACCTTCATGCGCTTGCGACCTTCAAACGGGAAAGGCCGCGTAACGACTGCCACAGTCAGGATACCCATTTCTCTTGCCACTTCGGCAACAATGGGTGCGCCACCGGTACCGGTGCCACCGCCCATACCGGCGGTGATGAATACCATATCGGCGCCATCCAGCACTTCCCTGATGCGCTCGCGATCCTCCACTGCCGCTTCCCGGCCAATTTCCGGATTCGCGCCGGCGCCCAGACCTTTGGTCAGGTTGCCACCCAGCTGCAACAGGGTTTTCGCTGTCATGTTTTTCAGCGCCTGCGCATCGGTATTGGCACAAATAAAATCAACACCATCGATCGCGCTGCCCAGCATGTGTTCAACGGCATTGCCGCCACCACCGCCAACGCCGACCACTTTAATCACTGCGTTTTGTGGAATGTTGTCTACCAGTTCAAACATTGTCGTCTCCCCTTCCTTTTTTGATATTTCCAGCGTGTGGAAATTCTTGGCCAACAGGACTTGTGACTTTTACTGCACAAATCCCGTCAGAATTCGTTTAAAAATTACCTTTAACCCATTGCCGCAGGCGTTCAACAAAACTGATTTCCATATCCTGCTGCCCGCGCTCGGCCACAACACCGGTTTCATGTTGTTTCTGCCCGTACAGCAGCAGACCAACACCAGTGGCATAGATCGGGTTTCTTACCATTTCTGTCAGACCGGTCACACCAACCGGTGTTGCCAGTCGTACCGGCACATGAAAAATTTCCTCGGCCAGGTCCACCGCGCCTTCGATTTTTGAAGAACCGCCGGTTAACACAATGCCGGCCGCAATCAGGTCTTCATAGCCGCTGCGGCGCAGTTCTGCCTGTACCAGCGAAAAGAGTTCGTCGTAACGGGGCTCAACCACTTCCGCCAGGGCCTGACGGGACAGGTCACGGGCCGGGCGATCACCCACGCTGGGCACCTTGATGGTTTCTTCAGGCCCTGCCAGCTGTGTCAGCGCACAGGCATACTTCATTTTGATTTCGTTGGCATGCTCTGTCGGTGTGCGCAATGCCATGGCAATGTCGTTAGTGACCTGATCACCGGCGATGGGAATCACTGCGGTGTGGCGAATGGAGCCTTCGGTAAACACCGCAATATCGGTGGTACCGCCACCGATATCCACCATGCACACACCCAGTTCCCGCTCATCATCGGTGAGCACAGAGTAGCTGGATGCCAGTTGTTCCAGAATAATGTCTTCCACTTCCAGGCCGCAGCGCCGTACACAACGCTCAATATTCTGTGCCGCATTGACTGCGCAAGTAACCAGGTGAACCTTGGCTTCCAGGCGCACACCGGACATACCCAGTGGCTCCTTGATACCTTCCTGGGAATCAATCAGGTATTCCTGTGGCAATATATGCAGGACTTTCTGATCTGCCGGAATCGGTACTGCCTGCGCAGCATCAATCACCCGTTCCAGATCGGCGCGGGTGACTTCCCGATCCCGCACGGCGACGATACCGTGTGAATTGATACTGCGGATATGACTGCCGGCAATGCCCACATAGACAGAGTGAATCTGGCAGCCTGCCATCAGCTCAGCTTCTTCCACAGCACGCTGAATGCTGTGAACCGTGGATTCTATATCGACGACCACGCCCTTTTTCAGGCCGCGGGAAGGACAGGAGCCGATGCCCACCACTTCCAGTGAGCCGTCCGGCTTGAGCTGACCGACAATCGCCACCACTTTGGAGGTGCCGATATCCAGACCGACAATCATATTGTCGCCCCGGGCGCGGTGAATATTTCTGGTACGATCGCTCTCGCGGTTTTCAGTACCAGCCCCACTTCCAACCATGTTACGCAGCGTCTGAGTTACCATCTTTTTTCTTCCACTTTATCGCTAAACCGTTTTCGTATCGAAGATCGGCCTGCTCCATATAGGACCGATCAATGCTGGGCATTTTCCGATACAGCTCCACAAATCGTTCTAACTTTTTCATAAAGTCAGCTTCGTCAATCACGAGACGCAAACCATCATTCAGCGTCACGCGCCATGAAAACCTGTCTTCCAACTTCATGGTTTTCACACTCAGGCCCAAAGGCTCCAGTTCTGACTTGACCTCGTTATACCGATTCACCATCAGGGGTGCGTATTCATCAATGCCTAACAAGGTGGGTAGTTGTTCAAGATGCGAGATTTCATCGCTGGAGAAAATTTCCTGATTCTGACTGATCAACTGGCTTTTTCCCCAATTGGCGATTGCAACCCGCTCCTCTACTTTTATGACGACCGTTCCCGGCCACTCTTTTTTAACCCACGCTTTTTCTATCCACGGTAAAGCTTCCGCTGCCTCACGAACTTCAAGGAGGTTTACATTAAAGTAGTTGGCAGTCAGATGTTTTACTAATGTTTTTTGCAATTTTTTTTCATTCAGATGTTGAAAAGAACCGGATACTTTTACCTTGGTCACCGGAAACTTTGAAAACAGGTTTTGCGCAATAACAGGGCCCGCAAAAACCATCAGTAAACACAGACCGACGGACAGCAAAAAAGCGATCTGCTTTTTATAACTGTGCTCTGTCTGTTGCTCTGTTTTTCTGACTTTTCTTTGCGTCATTTTTTTGCCGTTGCTACTCGGTTTCAGTCACTTCAAGAATTTTTACGACCAGGTCTGCGAAATCCATACCGGCAGCTTTTGCCGCCATGGGCACCAGGCTGTGATCGGTCATTCCCGGCACAGTATTCACTTCCAGCAGCCAGAACCGGCCATTGCCATCGCGCATGGCATCTACCCGACCCCAGCCTTTGCAGCCGGCTGCATTAAAGGCTTTAAGACTCAGCGCCTGGAGTTCTTTTTCACTGGCTTCATCCAGGCCGCAAGGACACAGATACTGGGTTTCATTTGATTCGTATTTCGCCTGAAAATCATAAAAGTCATTGGGGGTTTTCAAGCGAATGACCGGCAGGGCCTGATCACCCAGAATCGTGCAGGTATATTCTTCACCCTCAATCCTGCGTTCAATCAGGATTTCATTGTCATGCTCCTGCGCGCGGGCAAAGGCCTCGTGTAAATCATTTTCATTGGTGACATGGGACATGCCGATACTGGAACCCTCATGGGGTGGTTTTACCATGACTGAACCACCCAGGGATTGCAGCACACCGTCAAGACCGCCTTCGTCACTTACGGCAACGAATTCCGGTGTGGGCAGCTCCGCACCAATCCATAATTGTTTGCAGCGCAACTTGTCCATAGCCAGCGCCGACGCCAGCACACCACTACCTGTGTAGGGAATTTCCAGCACGTTTAACAGCGCTTGAATAGTACCGTCTTCCCCGCCTCTTCCGTGGAGGATAATAAAAGCCCGGTCAATTCCCTTGAGCTGGTCACTAAGATGCTTGTCAAAATTAATATCAATGCCCACAGCATTTACACCCCGGCTTTGCAGGGCTTCAAGCACAGCATTGCCACTGCGGAGGGAAATCGCGCGCTCTGCCGAGTTCCCGCCAAACAATACTCCGACTTTTCCAAATTGCTGTGTTGTCATGCTGTGTTCCGTTAATGCCGTTGCTTTTCTTTAATTTCGTTTCTTTAATAACACGTGAATAACGCGTGTTCAGTATCTGCTTTTTTCGGGCCTGATCATTATCAGGTTTCCTGCAATGCTTCTTTCAGTCTGGTTCTAGCCAGCGTGGATGCGATGGAGCCTACGTTACCAGCCCCCTGTGTTAATAACACGTCACCATCCTGCAAAATATTTTCAAGTAATTCGGGAATAGAATTCACATCTTCCACAAATACCGGATCGATTTTTCCACGGCTGCGAATACTGCGACATAAACTGCGTCCGTCTGCCCCGGGAACCGGTGTTTCTCCCGCTGAATACACTTCCATTAACAGCAGCGCATCAACTTCGGACAATACCCCAACAAAGTCCTCATACAAATCCCTCGTTCGGGTATAACGATGGGGTTGATACATCATGACCAGACGCCGGTCCGGCCAGCTTTGGCGTGCTGAACTGATAGTGGCGGCCACCTCTGTAGGGTGGTGTCCGTAATCATCCACCAGGGTAACTTTTCCGTTTGGAATCTCGTAATCGCCATACACCTGAAAACGCCGGCCCACACCCTGAAACTGGTTTAACGCTTTCAGCATGGCAGCATCCGGAATACCTTCATCGGTGGCCACGGCAATTGCCGCCAGTGAATTCAGAATATTATGACGACCGGGCACATTCAGTTTTACCCGCAGAGAGCTGTCGCGATCCTTGCGGATAACGGTAAATTCCGATTGCATGCCATTCAGTTTGACATCAATGGCCCGCACATCGGCACCGCCGGAAAATCCGTAGGTAATGATCGGCCGGGTAATTTCCGGAATAATCTCGCAGACGTTATCGTCGTCCACACACAATACCGCCAGCCCGTAAAAAGGCAGGTTGTGCAGGAACTGAATAAAAGTGGCCTTGAGCTTGTTGAAATCACCGCCATAAGTGGCCATATGATCCGCATCGATATTGGTAACCACGGAAATCATGGGCTGCAGATGCAGGAAAGAGGCATCGCTTTCGTCGGCTTCTGCCACAAAATAACGGCTGCCACCCAGCTTGGCATTGGTGCCGGCGCTGTTAAGCAAGCCACCAATCACAAAGGTGGGATCCAGATCACCTTCAGCAAGGATGGATGCCAGCAGGCTGGTGGTGGTGGTTTTGCCATGGGTTCCGGCCACAGCAATACCGTGCCGGTAGCGCATCAGCTCGCCCAGCATTTCGGCCCGGGGCACAATGGGCGTGCGGGTTTTGCGGGCTTCGATAATTTCCGGATTGGACTCGTCAATCGCAGAAGAAACCACTACCACATTGGCACTGGCAACATTGTCTTCAGCGTGACCGATAAAGATTTTTGCTCCCAGGGATTGCAGCCGTTGGGTATTGGCACTTTTCTTCAGGTCACTGCCGGTAATATTGTAGCCGTGGTTCAGCAACACTTCGGCGATACCACACATACCGGCACCGCCGATGCCGATAAAGTGAATATTGCGGATGCGGCGCATCTCCGGGATTTCAATCATGCGGTTATAGGTTCTTTCTTCAGGCATAAACCACCTCTTCACAACCTTCAACCACCTGTTGAGTAGCTTCCGTCAACGCCAGCTTTCGGGCTTGCTGTGCCATAGCCAACAATTTTTTCCTTTCGGATAAATTCTCTAGAATCACTTTTTTCAGGGTTTCCGCTTGTAAATCTTTCTGCTGTATCAGAATGGCCGCACCATGGCTGGACAGGTACTCGCCGTTTTTGGTCTGATGATCATCCACTGCATGAGGATAAGGCACCAGCAAAGAGCCCACTCCTGCCGCTGCCAGTTCGGCCACAGTCAGTGCGCCGGAACGACAGATCACCACATCCGCCCATTCGTAGGCTGCTTTCATATCCTCAATAAAAGGCAACACCTCTGCCTGCACATCCAGTGACTGGTATTTTTCCCGGGCGGCGTCATGATTTTTTCCGCCCGCCTGATGTCGAATCACAAAATTGCTCGCTTGCTCCATGCCTGCAAAGGCTTGCGGCACCACATTATTCAGGGCCACCGCGCCCTGACTGCCGCCGAGTATCAACACGCGAATCGGACCTTCCCGGTCTGCGAACCGCTGTTCAGGAGCAGCAATTCCGGCAATTTCACTGCGCACCGGGTTACCGGTGGTTACCACTTTGTTGCCAAACTCCGGAAATGTGCCTGGAAAGGCCTCGAATATACGTTTTGCAAACCGGGCCAGTACTTTGTTCGTAAAACCGGCCACTGCATTCTGTTCATGAATGCACAAGGGCGTGCGGGATAGCCAGGCCCCCATACCGCCGGGACCGGTAACAAAACCACCCAGCCCCAGAACCAGATCCGGTTTGAATTCACGAATCAACCGCAACACCTGCAAAACCGCCGCGGCAATTTTTACCGGCGCCATCAGCAAACGCTTTATTCCCTGACCACGCACACCGGCCACATCCAGATACACAATATCGATCTGGTTTGCCGGTACCACGCGCGACTCAATCCCGGCGCGCGTGCCCAGCCATTTGATCTCTGCACCTTTTTCCTGAAAGGCTTTGGCCACCGCCAGGGCCGGGAATACATGCCCACCTGTGCCACCAGCCATAACCAATACTTTTTTCAGCGCTTGCTGTGTCATTGTGACTGCCTCCCGCCGCTGACCCAGCGGGAAAGAAAGGCTTCTTTCACACTCTGGGCTTCGGTTTTTTTCCGGGATTGCTTGTCCGCTTTTGCTGTATCTGCGATTTCAGGCACTTCAAGCTGCCCTGCAGCCATCAACTGATTTTCTTTACTGATCCGTAACAGCATGGCAACGATCACGGTGTTCACGATCAGGCTGCTACCGCCATAACTGACCAGCGGCAGGGTCAGCCCTTTGGTGGGTAACAGGCCACTGCACACACCAATATTGATAAAGGCCTGCAACCCCACCATGACACCAAAGCCATAGGCCAGGTAGGCATTGAAGAGTGCACCGAGTTTTTCTGCGGTTCGGCCGATCAGCATGGACAGCACAAAAAGTCCGACAAACAAGGCAATCACACCCAGCGCCCCCACTAAACCGGTTTCTTCCGCCAGAATCGCAAACACAAAATCCGTATGAGCCTCGGGCAGATAAAACAGTTTCTGAATACCATTACCCAGACCCAGGCCGGTGACATCGCCACGGCCAAACGCAATCAGACTCTGCACCAGCTGATAACCGGAAGAAAACTGATCGGCCCAGGGATCGATATAACCGGTAATTCGACGCCAGCGATAATCGGACGACATCACCAGGCTGGCGCCCGCCAGCAGGCTGCCCACCACCACCAGCGAAAACTGAGAGAACTTGACGCCCCCCAGAAACAGCATGGCGAACACTGCCGACATGATCACGACCACCGCACCAAAATCCGGTTCCATTAACAATAACAACACCATGAGCGACAAAATCAGCACCGGTTTCATAAAACCCCAGAAAGAACCCTGAACTTCACTGCGGCGGCGCACCAGATAGCCTGAGAGGTAAACCAGCACAAAGATTTTTGCCAACTCCGATACCTGCACCGTAATCAGTCCCAGCGAAATCCAGCGGGTACTGCCATTCACGTTTTTTCCTATGCCGGGTATCAGCACCACAATCAGCAACCCATAAGCAATCAGGAGCAACATGGCCCCGCTTTGCTGCCAGACTTTCATGGATACCTGATAGGCCATGGTGGCAATGATCAGCCCCAGTATCAGGTAAATGCCATGGCGCTGGGCAAAGTAGAAGGGGTTACCGTAATTGCGGTCCGCCAGATCAATGGACGCTGAAGCCACCATCAGCAAACCAATAGCCGCCAGCGTGCCCGCTATCAGCAATAACAGCGTGCCAGGCATATTGGTTGGTAATGTTTCCGGGGCTTTGGCCATCAGGCGCGCACCTCCAGTCCATGTACCAGCTGCATAAACTGGTTACCTCTGTCTTCAAATCCTTTAAACATGTCGAAGCTGGCACAGGCCGGCGACAACACAACGGCATCATTTTTCTCTGCCTCATGGGCCGCCAGAGAAACCGCTTCTTTCAGATCGCGCACTCTGGCAATTTCCACACTCGGGTCCATGGCAGCAGCAATCTGATCCGCATCGCGGCCAAGCAAGATCATTTTCTTCACATATTGCTTTACGGTGGGTTGCATCAGCGAAAAGTCTGCATCTTTACCTTCACCACCGGCAATCAGAACAATTTTCCCTTTGATATCGCTGCCAATACCATCAATAGCCGCAACGGTGGCGCCCACATTGGTTCCTTTGGAATCATTAAACCAGTCAACCCCTTTAATATTCGCCACCCACTGGCAACGGTGGAGTAAACCTTCAAACTCTTCCAGGGTGCAGATCATGGATTCCATAGGCACCGCCATACCGTGACCGATAGCAATGGCGGCCAGTGCATTCAGCTGGTTATGGCGACCGCGAATCTTCAGTTTGCTGGCTTTGATCAGCGGTGAATGATCCAGTGACAACCAGATTTCCCCGTTTTTCTCGATCAGACCGAACTCCTGGTTTTCCGGCTTGCCGGCACCGAAATAGAGTTTACTGCCAACCTTTGCAAGCGGTTCCGACCAGGGCTCATCCTTGTTGATCACCGCCACCTGGCAGCCTTCATAGATACGCTGCTTGGCTTTGGCGTATTCCGCCATGTCGGTATAGCGATCCATATGATCTTCCGACAGATTCAATAAAGTGGCCACGCGGGCGTTCAGGTTGTTGGTGGTTTCCAGCTGGAAACTGGACAGCTCCAGTACATATACATCCGCATCCACCCCCTGGTTCAGTAACTCCATTACCGGGATACCAATATTCCCGGCCACCACTGTATTGATGCCGGCATCCTGTAACAGTTTGCCCACCAGGGTTGTAACAGTGCTTTTGGCATTGGAACCCGTAATGGCGACAATGTCCTTTTTCACATAGCGGCGGAACAGCGTGATATCACCAATCACAGGCACGCCTGCTGCCATCGCCGCCTGAATAGCCGGTTGCTGCAGTGAAAGCCCGGGACTGATGACGATCTCTCTGGCCTTTTCAAGCAGTTCGTTGTTCAATGCCCCGCCGCGAAAATCCAGATCAGGGAACTCCTGTTGCAAGGTTTCCAGCCCGGGCGGCTGTGTGCGTGTATCCACAGCAATGACGGCAACGCCTTTGTTTTTCAGAAAACGCACGCAGGATGTACCGGTTTGTCCCAAACCGATCACCAGGGTGTAGTTTTCGTTACCTGTCGTTGCCATCTAGTGCCTTTTCCTTAACGCAGTTTCAATGTAGCCAGCCCCACCAGCACCAGAATCACCGTAATGATCCAGAACCGGACAATCACCTTGGGCTCGGCCCAGCCTTTTAATTCAAAATGATGGTGAATGGGTGCCATGCGGAAAATTCGTCTGCCCGTGAGCTTGTAGGAGCCCACCTGCAGAATGACCGACACGGTTTCCATAACAAACACACCACCCATAATAAAAAGTACAATTTCCTGGCGCACAATCACTGCAATAATGCCCAGCGTAGCGCCCAGCGCCAGCGCGCCCACATCGCCCATAAACACCTGGGCCGGATAGGTGTTGAACCAGAGAAACCCCAGCCCGGCACCCACCAATGCGCCACAAATCACAATCAGTTCACCGGTACCGGCGATGTAAGGAAACTGCAGGTACTCTGCAAATTTCACATTACCCGTTACGTAGGCGAACACGCCTAAAGCACCGCCCACCAGCACCGTCGGCAAAATGGCCAGGCCATCCAGGCCATCGGTAAGGTTAACCGCGTTGGATGTGCCAACAATCACAAAGTAGGTTAAAGGAATGTAAAGTATTCCCAGTTCCCACTGCACATTTTTGAAAAACGGCAACAGCAGCGAGGTTTCCGCCGAAGTGCTGGCACTCATATACAAAAACACCGCTGCACCCGCCCCGGCAATGGACTGCCAGAAGTATTTCCATTTTGCCGGCAAACCCCGCGAATTTTTCTGCACCACCTTGCGATAGTCATCCACCCAACCCACAGCGCCAAAAACCATGGTGACAATCAAGACCACCCACACATATTCATTACTCAGATCAGCCCAAAGCAATGTGCTGATGGAAATCGCCACCAGAATCAGTGCACCACCCATGGTGGGTGTGCCCGCCTTGCTCAGATGGGTTTGAGGACCATCATCCCTTACCGCCTGTCCAATCTGATGAAAACTGAGCCGCTCAATCATGTAGGGCCCCACCACCAGCGCTATGGCCAGCGCTGTTAACACACCCAGAATCCCCCTGAAAGTGAGATACTGGAAAACATGAAAAACTGATGCGTATTGTGCCAGGTAGTCGGCTAGCCATAGCAGCATCAATGGTTCCTCTTCTCTGTGGATTCAGCCCCGCACAGCAAGTGTACTACCTGCTCCATGCCGGCACTTCGGGAGCCTTTCACCAGAATGGTTTCCGGTTGTTCCTGGTTTAAATACGCGGAGATTTCATCAAACTCATCAAATCGGGTACTTTTCTGTTCATCACCCTGAAACTTGCTGAAGCCCACCAGATAATCCGCAGCATGTTTACCTTTGGCCACCAGGTAATGAATACCTTTCAGCGCAATGTACTCGCCCACTTCCCGGTGCATGGAAGGCGCATGGGTGCCCAGCTCTGCCATATCACCCAGCACCATGCAGGTGGTCACGTCCAGCTCCGCCAGTAAATCCGCTGCCGCCTTGATGGAAACCGGATTGGCGTTATAGGTGTCATCAATCACCACCTGCTGATTCAGCTGTACCGGATAGAGTCGCCCGGCAATGGGTTCAGCAGATTCCAGCCCCTGTTTGATGGTTTCCAGATCCATACCCATGGCATGCGTTATCGCCGCCGCGGTAATGGCATTCATCACATTGTGCTGGCCCAGCAGTTTCATCTGAATCGCAATACTCTGATCACCGGCATGCAGCGTAAATCCATACTGCCCCGCCTGGTTCACCGCCAGGTCCGAGGCATAAAAACTGGCTGCCGGGTTTTCCAGGGAAAAGCCCAGCTTGTTAAAGTCTTCGGTGATGCTATGCCAGTAATCACTGAACTTGTCGTCCAGGTTGATAACCGCCACACCATCTTTCGTCAGCCCCTGGTAAATTTCACCTTTGGCCCGGGCCACGTTTTCCGGTGAACCGAAACCTTCAATATGGGCACTGCCGGCATTAGTAATAACCGCCACATCAGGACGCACCAGTGACACCGTATAACCGATTTCTCCGATGTGATTTGCGCCAAGTTCAATCACCGCAAACTGGTGTTTCTCGTTCAGGCGAAGCAAGGTGAGTGGCACACCGATTTCGTTGTTGTAGTTGCCACGGGTTGCCAGGGTTTCACCCTTGATAGACAAAATGGCAGCCGCCATTTCCTTAACCGAGGTTTTACCGCAACTGCCGGTAACCGCCACGGTTTTAATGGCATACTGGTTTTTCCAGGCGGCACCCAGTGCACCCAGGCCCTGTAATGTATTTTCAACGCGAATCACCGGCAGCGAGGTCACCACGTCTTCACTCACCATCAGCGCCGCGGCGCCGGATTCCGCTGCCTGTTTTACATAATCATGGCCATTAAAGTTAGGGCCTTTTAGCGCCACAAACAGATCGCCCGGTTTGATAGTACGGGTATCGGTACTCACAGAGGAAAACGTCAGGTTTTCCCCGGTCAGTGAACCGTTAATTGCCTGTGCCGCGTCTGCTAAATACATGATGGCTCCGAATTATCCCGACGCTTTTTCAACGCTTTTCTGGCTACCTTCACGTCGCTGAATTCCTTTCTTTCACCATTAATTTCCTGATAATCCTCATGACCTTTACCGGCAATCAGCACCCAGTCCCTGGGGTCTGCATCCGCAATAGTGTCAGTAATGGCGGCTTTGCGATCTTTCTTCACAAAATAATCAGTGGTTTCCACAAAGCCTGTTTCTATATCCCGGAAAATCTTTTCCACATTTTCGGTGCGAGGGTTGTCGCTGGTCAGCACCACGTGATCGGCATATTTTGCGGCGACTTCGCCCATCAATGGGCGCTTACCCTTGTCACGATCACCGCCGCAACCGAACACACACCAGAGTGCGCCCTGGCAATGGGTGCGGGCCGCTTTCAGTGCCTGCTTGAGGGCATCCGGTGTGTGGGCATAATCCACCAGCACCGCGGGCAGGCTGTCAGCGCCTTTTTTAAGCGCCACCATTTCCATCCGGCCCGGTATGGGCTGCAGCTCTGCGACGGTGCGAGCAATCTCTTTCAGGGAATTGCCCCGCAGGATCAGCACTCCGATCACTGCCAACAGGTTGGCAACGTTAAAGCCACCCAGCAGACCAGCCTTGACAGGCACTTTTTTACCGGCAGCATGAACAGTAAAGGCCAGTCCGTCATGGCTGTACTCGATGTCAGTGGCATACAGGTCAGCGCTTTCATCCTGCACCGAAAAGCCCAGTTTGCGCACACCGGCCTGCGCCTTGTCAGCCATCTGACAAACCTGCGGATCATCCTGGTTCCATACCAGTTCCTGCAGTCCCGGCCAGGTTACAAGACGCTCTTTGGCCTGCTGATAGGATTCCATGGTGCCGTGGTAATCCAGATGATCGCGGGTGATATTGGTAACCACCGCCGTGCGAATGCGAGTGCCATTCAAACGCTGTTGTTCCAGCCCATGGGAAGAGGCTTCCAGCGCCACTGAACGAATGCCCTGCGCAACAAAATGTTCAAACAGCTGCTGAATCTGCAGCGGTCCCGGCGTGGTATTACTGGTGGACTGCAACTGGTTCACCGGGCCGTTACCCAGGGTACCCATCACAGCCGCATGCCCCTTGATTAATTCCAGCGCCTGGGCAATCAATTGGGTAACACTGGTTTTACCGTTGGTGCCCGTTACCGCGACCACATCCAGGTGTTGCGACGGATTGCCATAAAAAGCAGCGGCAACACTGCCGATATGAGACTGGAGCGCGCTGGTTTCGATCACCTCCACACCGGCAGATTCCAGCCACTGGCGAGACTCGGGTGAATCAGCGGCTTCTGCAAGAATGGCCACAGCACCACGCTCGGCTGCGTCGGCAGCAAACTGACGGGAATCCACCACGGCACCGGGGTAGGCAATAAAAAGCTCCCCCGGCCGGATGTTGCGATTGTCAGTCTGCAGTTGCGTTACCATGATGTCTTTCTGTTTATCCGTCAGTTTCAGTGTCAGAAATTCTTGTAGCCTTTTTCCCGAAGTCGCCATGGGTGACCTCAGGTATTGGGTACTGCCTGAGAAGCGGGTTTAACCTGTACCCACTGCTCCGGCGCCCTGTCAGGTGGCACATTCTTGATGCGCAGCAAACCGGACATTACCCGGGAAAAAACCGGCGCAGCCACCTGGCCGCCGTAGTACTGATCCCCTTTGGGATCATCAATCACCACCACCATGGCAATCTTGGGATCATTCACTGGCGCTACACCGGCAAACAGCGCCAGATAGCGGTGATCCTCGTAACCCATGGCCGATACCTTGTGTACCGTGCCGGTTTTTCCGGCCACCCGGTAACCAGGCACTTGCGCACGGGTGGCAGTACCGCCTTCCGCGGTGACTGTTTCCAGCATCTCCAGTACCTGGTTGGCAATATCCTCGCTCAACATCCGCTGGCCTTTTTCAGGATGCTCCACCTTTAACAGCGAAAGCGGTTTTTTCAAACCGCCTGATCCAATCACCGAATAAGCTTGCGCCAACTGGAGCGATGTCACCGATAGTCCATAGCCATAGGACAATGTCGCCACCTCTATGGGCCGCCAGCGTTCTTTAAAAGGCATAATGCCGACACTTTCGCCGGGAAATCCGATACCGGTGGCCTCGCCCATGCCCACCCGGCGGAACATATTGCTGATGGCATCCGGATCCAGCGACAGGGCCAGCTTGCTCGCCCCGACGTTGCTGGATTTGGTAATAATCCGGGTAACCGGAATCACGCCATAATTGGACATGTCACGAATATGCTTGCGACCCAGTTTAATAAAACCGGGGCTGGTATTAACGTAACTGTCTGCCTTCCATTTACCGCTTTCCAGTGCCGCCGCAATGGTAAAGGGTTTTACTGTGGAGCCGGGTTCAAACACATCGGTTACGGCCCGGTTGCGGAAGTTAGGCACGTCCCGGCGGGAACGATTATTGGGGTTGTAGGATGGCTGGTTGGCCATCGCCAGAATTTCACCACTATCAATATCCAGAGCCACCACAGAACCGGCGGCGGCCTTATATTCGTTCACCGCTGTCAACAGTTCTTTGTACGCAAGGTACTGGGCGCGCAAATCAATACTGAGTGTCAGGTCCTGACCCGGCTCGGCACTTTCGATCAGACCGATATCTTTCACTACACGGCCATAAAGATCTTTCACTACCCGTTTTTTGCCATGGTGCCCCTGCAGGATGCCATCGTATGCCAGCTCGATACCTTCCTGACCGTTCTCGTCAATATCGGTAAAACCAACCAGATGCGCAGCCACTTCGCCGGCAGGAAAATAGCGGTGATATTCCGTGAGCCCGTAGACACCACGCAATTCAAGCCCCAGCACTTCCGCCGCTTTATGGGGCGACATGTGCCGACGCAGATAAATAAAGCGTTTGTCCTGGTTTCGCAGCACACGATCCCGCAAACGGCTGACGGAGGTGTCCAGTTTTTTCGCCAGCAGAGGCCACTTGTTCTGATCCATCACCAGTCGCTGGGGATCTGCCCACACCGTAGTCATCGGCGTGCTCACCGCCAGAGGCTCTTTGTTGCGGTCCGTAATCAGGCCACGATAAGCAGGAATTTTTTCGCTGCGCACCACGCGTTTGTCGCCTTCGTCCTGCAAAAAGTCGCGATCCACCACCTGCAGATAAACCACCCGGCTCGCCACCGCCACACCGGCACACACCATCAGCACCATTACCAGGTAATAGCGCCAGGGAAAGGCCATGGCTTGTTGGTCTGCGGTTTTTTTCATTGGCTGATCATCACCACTTGTTGCGGGTCGGGCACATGCATTTTCAGTTTCTTGCTTGCCAGCCGTTCCACGCGGTTAAAGGAGCCCCAGGTGCTCTGTTCCAGCAACAGCTGGCCCCATTCGGTTTGTAATTCATTACGCTGATTCTGCAGATACTGAAATTCTGCAATCAGCTTGCGGGTCTGAAAGGTGGAATAAATCACACCGAAAGCAGACACCAGCATAAATAAAGCGGCCATGCTCACCAGCACCCAGGCTCTTGTGGAGCCGGCGAATCCGGTATCAGACTGTGACTGGCTTTGACTGCGCTTTGCCATAAAACTCACTGCCTCACTTTATTTTTTCGGCAACCCGCAACACAGCACTGCGGGATCGGACATTGGCTTCCACTTCTTCCGGCGATGCTTTCTGTGCTTTGCCCGCCAGTTTTAAACGGCGGTTGATTTCGCTGTCACGCAAAGGGAGCCCGCGAGGTGCATCGCCCTTCGCGTGCTGCTGCATAAAACGTTTGGCCAGGCGATCTTCCAGTGAGTGAAAGCTGATAACTGCCAGGCGGCCACCGGGTTTCAGTGCTTCCAGGCTGTCTTCCAGTGTTCTGGTCAGATCATCCAGTTCGCCATTAATAAAAATCCGGATACCCTGGAATGACCGGGTGGCCGGATGCTTGTGCTTTTCTTTTTTGGGAATCGTTTTTTCGATCAGCGCTGCCAGCTGAGTCGTGCGTGTCAGCGGCTGACTGTTACGCGCCTCCACGATGGCTCTGGCGATACGTCGTGCAAAACGCTCTTCGCCATATTCCCTGAGCACAAATGTAATCTCTTCCTCCGGCGCATGAGCCAGCCAGTCAGCAGCAGATTCACCGGCGCTGTTGTTCATGCGCATATCCAACGGGCCGTCCTGCATAAAACTGAAGCCCCGGCTGGCATCATCCAGTTGCGGTGAAGACACACCCAGATCCAGCAGCACGCCGGATACATGCCCCTTCCAGGCTGTGCCTGTCTGAGTACTCACTGTGTCGAGCGCGTCTAGCAACATGGCAAATGACCCATGGACAATGTGAAACCGGGAATCCTCTTTCGCTAACTGCTCGCCAACACGAATAGCTTCCGGATCCTTGTCGAACGCCAGTAAACGACCTTGTTCGTTTAACCGGCTTAAAATTTCCCGGCTGTGCCCGCCGCGCCCGAAGGTGCCATCGATATACAACCCTGATTCATCGATCACCATGGCATCCACAGATTCGTGGAGCATCACCGGTTTATGTTCTGCCATGAGCGTCGTCCGCACCTAGAGTGACAGCGTCATCATGTCGGCCGGGAGTTCTTCATCTCCCAGGTTGTCCTCTTCAAGCCATGCATCACGCTTTTCGTTCCAGAGGTCTTCGCACCAGATTTCAAATTTTTTGCCCTGTCCCACCAGCATGATCTTTTTGTCCAGTTGCGCGTAATTGCGCAACACCGGCGGAATCACCAGGCGGCCGTTGCTGTCCATTTCCACGTCGGTGGCGTGCCCGATCAACAGACGCTGTACCCGTCGAGCGGCTTTGTTAAAACTGGGCAGTGCTTCTATTTTGCGTTCGATCTCCAGCCAGTCTTCGATGGGATAAAGCAGTAAGCATTTTTCCTCGGTGTCGATGGTGGCTACCATCTGACCCTCACAGCGTTCCTGCAATGAATCACGATAGCGGGTTGGCATTGCCATCCTGCCCTTCGCATCCAGATTGATTGCATTTACGCCTCGAAACACGTCGTTGATTCCGCTCTATCTGCTCTTGCTGCTCTGGCGTTCACCGCCGCTGCGTTTGATGAGGTCGGAGAACCTAAATTTATTAGCTCCAATCCTCACCACCGAATTCCACTTTGTGGGCATTTATCTCCAAATAATTCCACTTTTACCCACTTTGCACCACTTTTTCACACTATAGGGATCGCGCAGCCTTATTGTCAAGAAAGGCCGGAGGGCAAAAACCGTGATATGCCACCAAAAAACAACAAGTTACGGGTAACTGGCAGGTAAAAGACAGGAGCAGGATTGAAAAATAGTGAAGGCTTTCAGAACCTTAACAGCGGCAAGTTAAAGTGAATTCTGAAGAATGATAATTTTTTGCGATAAAAATCGAAGTTTCTATAAACAATCTGGGCAAAAATTCGCCACATGACTGGGCATGGGAAGGAAATATAAAGTCGGCCGATAAGCCGGGTTCTGTCGCGGGCAATCATTCCTCTAGGATTTGCGTCACCGCAAACCTCAAGCAACCTACCCGAACTCAGTGCGGGTCACACCAATGAGTTCCTATTTGGTCTTGCTCCAGGTGGGGTTTACCATCGCCGTGCCTGTTACCAGCCACGCGGTGCGCTCTTACCGCACCTTTTCACCCTTGCCGGTCATTGCTGACTTAGGCGGTTTCCTTTCTGCTGCACTTTCCGTAGGCTCTCGCCCCCCAGGCGTTACCTGGCACCTTACCCTGTGGAGCCCGGACTTTCCTCTCCCCCTGTTTACAAGAAACAGAGGCAGCGATTGCCTGGCCGACTTTATGGAACGCAAGTTAGCGGCAATTAACCTTCAGCGCAAGCGCTATTGTTCCCGGCTGGCCAGAACCGCCTGGTAAAGCTGGTTCTTTTTGTAGTCTGTAAGCCTTGCCACAAGGTCGCAGGCCTTTTTCAGGGGCAGACCCTCTGCCGCCAGCTCCACTGCGCTCAGCACATCTGCCGGCACCTCAGTGTCCGTCATTTTCTGCGGGGGACTGATCAACACCACCCATTCACCCTTCTGCAAATCGGCATCTGCTTGCAACAATGCGATCAGCTCTGCAGCGGTACCATTGAAAAAACGCTCAAAGGTTTTGGTCAGCTCCTTGGCAAGACAGAGATCACGCTGCCCGTCCAGATCCTGAATCAGCTGCAACAAATCCAGAATCCGCCGCGGCGACTCATAGAGTACCAGTGTGCCGGGCTCGTTGATCACCGCAGCCAGTGCCTGACGCCGGGGCCCGGTTTTTTGCGGTAAAAAACCCACAAACAGAAACCGGTCGGTGGGCAAACCACTGGCGCACAGGGCTGTAACTGCCGCACAGGCACCGGGCACCGGCACCACCTGGTATCCGGCCGCACGCACCTCATTCACCAGCACATAGCCCGGATCACTGATCAATGGCGTACCGGCATCAGAAATCAGCGCTACCTGCTGCCCCTGGGCCAGGCGCTCAAGCAAACCGCGAATGCGCGCGGATTCATTGTGTTCATGAAGGGAAATCAACAGCGTATCGATCTGATAGGCTTGCAGCAGCTTTTTGCTGTGGCGGGTATCTTCCGCCGCCACAACATCAACGGCTTGTAAAATTTTTAGGGCGCGCTGGCTAATATCATCGAGATTCCCAATGGGTGTCGCTACAATATACAGAATTCCCGGATCACTCGGACCACTCATAGTTTTAACGAACCTCGATCATGATGATAAAAACGCTGTTTATTGCGCTGATACTAATCACTATTGCCGGATGCGACAACGGCCGCATACAACCCGATGGCCCGTTGGCCCCGGAAGATCCGGTAGCCGCACTACTGGAACAGGCCGCAAACCTGCCTTCCCCACAGGCAGAAAAGCTGATGCTGGAGGCCGTGGCCCTGCTGCGCAAAGACAACAAAACCGGCGAAGCCCAGCGAATTCTGGATTCCGTGGACCCCAACATTCTCGGTGGCGATCTCAAGGCACGCTTTATTCTGGAGGCCTCCCGGCTGGCTCTGATAAACCAGAATATAGATCTGGCCAAGAAACTGCTCACCACTGACCAGATGCAGCTGCTCTCCATTACCCCCACACTTCCCATTGAGCTTCAGAATGAAATCAGCCTGCTGAGAGCGGTAGTCTATGAATACAGCGGCGAGTTTTTTCAGGCAGCACAGGAACGGATTTTCATCGCCGCCATGCTGAATGAAGAAGAACGCAGCGCCAATCAGGAAATGATCTGGCAGGACCTGACAGCGATTCCCACGGATATGCTGGAAGTGCTGTCACGCAATGCGGCCAGCCTGGAAACCGCCGGCTGGTTTGAGCTGGGCTATCTGTACAAAGCCTATCAGGACGACCTGGACAACCAGATACAGAAACTCAACCAGTGGCGCCAGCGCTATCCGCAACACCCGGCAGCAGTGGAAATGCCACACGCCATTGCCGTACTCACCGATTTGCTGAACAGACGCCCCACCCGCATAGCAGTCATGCTACCCACCAAGGGCCGCCTCTGGCCTGCCGCCAGAGCCATTCGCAACGGCTTTATGTCCGCCCACTATGCCGCCATGGAAACCCGGCAACAGACGAACAATGACCAGGAACCGTTGCTGATCCGCTTTTATGACTCCTCGACCCTTGCCCTGTTCGAGAAGAATTATCAGCAGGCCATGGATGACGGTGCCCAGCTGATTATCGGACCACTGCAAAAAGAAAACGTGAAACACCTGCAACGCCAGGAAACCCTGAGCGTTCCCACCATTGCCCTGAACTATGGGATTCCCGACTGGGAAAACCCCGACAACCTGTATCAGTTCGGCCTGTCTGCAGAAGATGAAGCCCGCCAGGTAGCGGAAAGAGCCTGGAATCGCGAGTTCGAGAATGCCGGCGTGCTTTACCCCGAAGATGAATGGGGTCAACGGGTCTACGATGCCTTTGCCGAGCACTGGGTATCACTGGAAGGCAATGTCAGTGCCAGTGCCGCTTACTCAGAAAGCAACTCACTCTCCAACGCCATCAAACAAATGCTGCTGATTGAACAAAGCCAGAGCCGCTATTACGAACTGGCCCGCATTATTGGCATGCGCCCGGAATTTCAGCCCCGCCGCCGTCAGGACATTGATTTTGTCTTTGTATTCGCCTCCCCCAAGCAGGGCCGGCAAATCAAGCCCCTGTTCGACTTTCACTACGGCGCAGATATTCCCCTGCTGGCCTCTTCCCGCATCTACGAGGGCGAGGCCAATCCTGATCTGGACAAGGACATGAACTCAGTGGAGTTCTGCGATATTCCCTGGGTATTTGGCGAAGCCAGCAAAGCCAAGCGCATGCTGGAGGAAGCCTGGCCCGACGCCGACTACCGTTTTCACCGCCTGCATGCCCTGGGGGTGGACGCCTACCGGCTGCATTCGCGCATTCAGCTGCTGACCGCCGTTGAAGGTGCCAAATTTTTTGGGGCCACCGGGTCTTTATCTTTAACACCGGCAAACACCATTGAACGCACCCTCACCTGGGCAAAATTCAAGGGTGGCTACGCCCGGGAAATCCCCAACATCCAGAGAACCAAGGAACCCGGTGACTCACTCAACGCACAACCCGCCACAGAATCAACGCCAGCTGGGGCAGGAAATCGAACAGAAAGTGCGGCGTTATCTGGAGTCCGAAGCGCTGCACTTCAGGGAAGCCAACTACACCTGCAAGATGGGCGAAATTGATCTGATCATGCTGGATCGGGACACCTTGGTGTTCGTGGAAGTGCGCTACCGTAAGGACGGCGACTTCTGCAATCCGCTGGAAACAGTCACCCGCTCCAAACAACGCAAGATCATCAAGGCCGCCTCCCACTATCTGCTCACCCGCCTCAAGAGTCATGATATCCCCTGCCGCTTCGATGTGGTGGGTGTTACCCGGGAGTGCGGCGACCGCTATCACTTTGACTGGATAAAAAGCGCTTTCTACTAGGGAAGCTCTGATCACCCCTCTATCCATGCGAATGCAGCTCCGCATTTAAACCTGCTACGGTTTCACCGTATAATTGGGCCACACTCATCAGGATCTGGACGTCGGCATGCTGGAAGAACGCGTTAGCAATCTATTTGACGATCGAATCGAGGCCCACTTTAACGCCAAGGAAACGATGACACCGGTGATAGCCCAGGCCGGCGAGCTGCTGGTGCAGGCACTGCTCAGCGACGGCAAGGTTGTCTGCTGCGGCAATGGTGGTTCCGCCGGAGTGGCAGCCATGTTCACCGCAAAAATGCTGGACCGCTTCGAAAGAGAGCGCCCTGCTCTGCCGGCCATCAGCCTGTCTGCTGATGCCACTACAATGACCGCCGTGGCCGAAGACTACAGTTTCAGCGAAGTGTTCTCCAAACAGATACGGGCGATCGGCCAACCCAATGATTTGTTGCTGGCCATTACCACCTCAGGTCGGTCGGCCAATATGGTACAGGCGGTGCAGGCTGCCCACGATCGGGAAATGACCGTACTGGTACTGTCTGCCAAAGATGGCGGTGATGTGGCCCGACTGCTGTACCCGGAAGATATGGAAATCCGGGTGGCCCCGAATTCCCTGGCGCTGATTCATGAGCTGCATCTGGTGGTACTGCATATGTTATGTGATCTGGTCGATGGCCAGTTATTTGGAATGGAGTAAAGTTTCCACATGTTGAAAACATCTTTTTGCGCCCTCCACGCCCGGCGCCGGCTGTTAACCCTGGTCATCACCTGCATGGCCATGCTGAGCACTGGCTGTGCGTCTATCGTCGCCTCCATGAGCGAACCCGGCCACATCGATGAGCCCGGCAACAAACGCACCTTCGGCACTTATGTGGAAGACCAGAATATTGAGGTCAAGATCAAGGCAAACCTGCTCAATGCCGACGAGCGCTATAATGACGCCCACCTTTCCATTTTCAGCTACAACCGCATCGTGCTGCTAACCGGCCAGGTGCCTTCGCAGGATTTGCTGGACCGGGCCACCCGAATTGCAGAAAAAGTTCGCCTGGTACGCAAGGTTCACAATGAAATGACGGTTGCCGAACCCACCTCACTGGCAGACCGTGTCAACGACAGCTGGATCACCACCAAAATCAATGCCCACATGCTGGCCACCAAGGATTTCCCCGCCTCGCGGGTACAGGTGCTGACCGAAGCCGGCGTGGTGTATCTGATGGGATTACTGACGGAAAACGAAGCCAACTGGGCAGTGGATATTGTGCGCCAGGTGTATGGCGTGAAGAAAATTGTGAAGATTATCGAATACCGCAGCTGAAAAATGAACGCATTAAAAAAGCCGCACTCACCAGGAGCGTGCGGCTTTTTTATTTGATGCAATCAGCAACGACTTGATGGCCCTGATTTAACAGCCCTTACTTAACTACTTTCAGGCTGGGCCTGCCACCACCTGCCGGAGGCGTCGGTGGCTCATCAGCGGGAGGCTTGTCCGGCGGCGGAATCTCATCCGCCTCAAAGAACATGCCGCGGCCGTTCTCTTTGGCATAGATTGCCAGCACCGCACCAATAGGAAGGTAGACTTCCTGTGCCTTGCCACTGAAGCGGGCAGAAAACTGGATAAACTCATTATCGATATGAAAATGACGCACCGCACTGGGGGTAACGTTAAGAATAATCTTGCCGTCCTGAATATACTCAACAGGCACCGTAACGGAAGGGTATTCCGCATTCACCAGCAGGTAAGGGGTAAGATTATTGTCAACGATCCACTCATACAACGCCCTTACCAGGTAAGGGCGACTGGGCGTCATTGCATCATCACTCATAGTGCTTAACGCATTTCCCGCTCAGCATCAGACAGGCTGGCCTGGAAAGCTTCGCGTTCAAACAGGCGGTCCATATACTTCAGCAGATTGCCGGCTTTGGACTTGGGCAGATCAATACCCAGTAAAGGCAGGCGCCAGAAAATAGCCGCAACGGAACAATCCACCAGCGTGTAGTCTTCACTCATGAAAAACGGTTTTTCACTGAAGATAGGATCAATAGTGATAAAGCTTTCCTGCAACTCTTTGCGGTATTTGTTCAGCGTGGCTTCCTTTTCCATACCGGCAACCAGCGCATCAATCTTGCCACACCAGTCTCGCTGAATGCGGTGCAACCACAAACGACTGCGTGCCCGCTCTACCGGATAAACAGGCAACAGCGGCGGATGAGGAAAACGCTCATCCAGATACTCCATCATAATGTTGGGTTCATACAGATAGAGTTCACGATCAACCAGCGTGGGCAGCTCATTATATGGATTGAGTGCAGCAAGATCCTCAGGTTTGTTATTGGCATCCACATCAATGACTTCTACCGCCACACCTTTTTCAGCCAGTACGATGCGCACGCGATGGCTGTAATGATCTTTGCTATCGGAATAAAAGGTCATAGAAGAACGTTTTGCCACTACACCCATTTAAGTTACTCCCCTTTTGAGTAATTACCGTGCTACGGGAATCAATTGATTCGCTGACTTTCTAAGACAAAAAGGGCAGCCCAGCGAATCAGGCCACCCTTCTTTTAATGCGACGTTGACCAGGTCAAACTCAGTGAACGTCTTTCCAGTACTCACGATTCAGGAAGTAAACCGGAATCAGAAGAATGAACAGGAAGCCAATCACCAGCTTACCGATGTACTCACGATCTGCCCGCGCAGGCTCCGCCATGTACACCATGAAGTTGGTCAGGTCTGCCATGCGCTCCTTGAACTCGGCATCGCTCAGCTCGGCCTGCATAGTCTCCAGGACATGAGGCATACCCACGTCTTTAAATACGTGGTTATTCACACCCCAGGGACGGCTTTCATCTTCATAAAAGCTGGTGAGGTAAGAATAAACCCAGTCAGGACCACGCAAACGTGCTTCCAGTGTCAGATCGGGGGGAACAGTACCAAACCATTTCTTGCCCAGATCCGCAGGAATCGCTGAGTGCATGGTTTCACCAATCTTGTCGGTGGTGAATACCAGGTTTTCCAGCATGATGTCGTGGGGAATTCCCAGATCATCAGCCACCCGTTCATAACGCATGTATTGCGCGGAGTGACATCCCAGACAGTTGTTGATAAAGATCTGGGCACCTTTCTGCTGGGACACTTTGTCATCCAGGTTGATCGGTGCTTTAACGATATAGGGGTTATCTCCACCACCGGCAGCCTGACCAAGTGCCGGGATAACTATGGCAACTAAAGCAATAATTAACTGTTTCATCAGTGCGACATCCTTACCCTTTCTGGAACCGGCTTACAGGTTTCTCTTGATGTCCAGAACGGCATCAATATGAAGTATCCGAAATAGAACGCAGTGGAAATCTGACCCAGCGCTCTGTAAGTCATCTCAAACGGCAGGAAGCCAACATGGGCATCAGGCTGTTTAACGCCGCAGATACCGAGAATAACAAAGCACACCGCGAACAACGCCAGCATCACCTTGCTGATAATGCCTTTGTAGCGGATGGACTTAACCGGGCTGCGATCAATCCAGGGAAGGATAAAGAGCACAGCAATAGCAGCGCCCATGGCGATTACACCAAACAGCTTGTCAGGAATTGCCCTCAGAATGGCGTAGAAAGGCGTGAAGTACCAGACAGGTGCAATATGATCCGGTGTTTTCAGCGGATTAGCCGGTTCAAAGTTGGGCTTCTCAAGGAAGTAACCACCACCGTCCGGGAAGAAGAACACCACCACCGAGAATACAATCAGGAATACCACAACGGCCTGAATATCGTGCACGGTGTAGTAAGGATGGAAAGGAATGCCGTCTTTGGGTACACCGTTCTCGTCCTTGTCTTTCTTGATATCAACACCATCAGGGTTGTTGGAACCCACTTCGTGCAGCGCAATGATGTGCATAACCACCAGCGCCAGAATCACGATAGGCAACGCCACGACGTGCAGGGCAAAGAAGCGGTTCAGCGTGATACCGGAAATCAGGTAGTCACCGCGAATCCATTCCATCAGGCCATCACCGATATAGGGTATGGCACCAAACAGGGATACGATAACCTGAGCCCCCCAGTAGGACATCTGTCCCCATGGCAGCAGATAACCCAGGAAGGCTTCTGCCATCAGCGCCAGGTAGATAGTCATACCAAATATCCACACCAGCTCACGAGGTGCACGGTAGGAGCCGTACATCAAACCACGGAACATGTGCAGGTAGACAACCGCAAAGAAAGCCGACGCACCGGTGGAGTGCAGGTAGCGCAACAGCCAGCCGTAATCCACGTCACGCATCATATTCATTTCAACGGAGGCAAAGGCACCTTCTGCTGTGGGATTGTACAGCATGGTCAGCCAGATACCGGTCAGCAGCTGGTTAACCAGCACCAGCAGTGACAGAGAACCGAAGAAATACCAGAAGTTAAAGTTTTTGGGAGCGTAATATTTGCTGAGGTGATCTTCCCACATTTTGGTGGCAGGAAAACGCGCATCCACCCAGCCCATCAGATTCTGGAACATGCTCATTATGCGGCCTCCCCATCTTCACCAATTTTGATCAAATTGTCAGATATATAGTAATAAGGAGGCACATCAAGGTTGGTCGGTGCAGGAACAGACTTGAAAACGCGCCCGGAGAAATCAAACTTGGAACCGTGACAGGGGCAGAAGAAGCCGCCCTTCCAGTCAGTACCCAGATCGGCTGCGCCGATTTCAGGGCGATACAGGGGCGAACAACCCAGGTGAGTACACAGGCCGACCAGCACAATAATGTCGCTGTGGCTGTCTCTGGAGCGATGCTGATTCTTGGCATACTCAGGCTGGTTGCTTTCCGCAGAAGCCGGATCGCGCAGCTTCTCCTTCACTTCATCCAGCGTGGCCATGGCTTCTTCGGTCCTTTTCAGGATCCAGACCGGCTTGCCACGCCATTCAACGGTCATTCTCTGACCAGGTTCCAGCTTGCTGATATCAGCCACCACCGGAGCACCCGCATTTTTTGCTTTTGCGCTGGGGTTCCAGGACTGCACAAACGGTACAGCAACACCCACAACGCCAACAGCTCCTACAGCAGAGGTAGCACCGATCCAGAATCGGCGGCGCCCCTCGTTTACGCCGTCAGTACTCATTAATAGTCTCTCCCCAAAGAAGCGCAGGATGCCGTCAACAGACGCACTCTTCCCGCGGACCCTAATATAAAAACGCCGCAATAGTAATGAAATTACTGAATAGTTACAAGGACGGGATGCAGATAAGGCTGTAAGTGGATGAAATTTATGGAGTTTTACAGACAGCAAAAAGAGCACCCCGGAATGAGGTGCTCTTTTGCAGAACGGAATGCCGAAAGCGAATTAACGCTTGGAGAACTGAGGACGCTTACGCGCTTTACGCAGACCCACTTTCTTACGCTCAACTTCACGTGCGTCGCGGGTAACATAACCGGCTTTACGCAGCTGTGAACGCAGCTCTTCATCATATTCCATCAGTGCACGGGAAATACCGTGACGGATCGCACCGGCCTGACCGCTGGCACCACCGCCTTTAACGGTGATTTTCAGGTCAAACTTTTCAGTAGCTTCGATCAGCTCCAGAGGCTGACGAACCACCATGCGGGAGGTTTCACGACCAAAATACTGGTCCAGAGTACGACCATTGATGGTGATGTTGCCTGATCCAGGCTTCAGAAATACGCGAGCTGTCGAAGTTTTGCGTCGACCTGTACCGTAATTTGTTTCCACGTTATTCGCCTTCCGTATTCTACTTAGATGCTAAGTTCTTGAGGTTGCTGAGCTGTATGCGGATGCTCAGGACCAGCATAAACCTTTAATTTGCCAAGCATTTTGCGACCCAGAGGGTTGCGAGGCATCATGCCTTTAACCGCCAGCTCGATCACACGCTTGGGATCGTGAGCGATCAACTTCTCGAAGTTCATGCTTTTCATACCGCCAGGGTAACCACTGTGACGGTAATACATTTTGTCGTTACGCTTGTTGCCGGTAACTTTTACTTTGTCAGCGTTGACTACAACAATATAGTCGCCTGTGTCCACGTGTGGCGTGTAAACAGGCTTGTGCTTGCCACGTAAACGACGTGCGATTTCTGTCGACAGACGACCCAGAGTCTTGTCTGCCGCGTCGACGACATACCAGTCGTGCTCAACTGTTTCAGCTTTGGCGCTATACGTTTTCATTGATTCTGCCCTAGAACACCTGATCGAGATCCAGCGTCTCATTTAAAAGAGCGCGAATACTACCCAAACTCACTTGGATTTACAAGCAGTTATTCGCGGATTCAAGGATTTCGGCGTAGCGGTATGAAGGATACCCTACCACAGCCACTCGGAGTGCGGCTGACTTAAAAGTGTAGCAAAGATACAGGAGAAGCTACCCGGTGCGCAACTGGCAGTTGCACCGCCTTGAACGATTGCTATGATCGACAGGCTATCTGAGGGATTTTTTACGGAGATTCAACCACATGCGCAAACGGCAACTGGGCAGGACCGACCTGCAGGTAACCGAAATCTGCCTCGGCACCATGACCTGGGGCGAACAGAACACCCAGGACGAGGCATTTGAACAATTGGACTATGCCATGGATTACGGGGTGAACTTTATTGACACGGCAGAGATGTATGCCGTGGCCACTCGTGCCGAAACCTGTGGGGCCACGGAAACCATTCTCGGCAACTGGCTGGCATCACGACAATGCCGCGATAAAGTGATCCTGGCCACCAAGATCTGCGGCCCCGGGGACTGGCTGCCCCACATCCGGGATGGCCAGACCCGCTTTAACCGCGAGCACCTGACCAGAGCACTGGAAGGCAGCCTGAAACGCCTGCAAACCGACACTATCGATCTCTATCAGCTACACTGGCCGGACCGTAACACCAACTTTTTCGGCAAGCTGGGCTACCGGCACAACGACAACGAGGCCATAACCCCCATCGAAGACACACTGGAAGTGCTGGACGAACTGGTGAAAAGCGGCAAGATCCGTCATATCGGCCTGTCCAATGAGACGCCTTGGGGCACCATGCGCTTTGTGCAACTGGCGGAAGAAAGAGGCTGGCCGAGGACAGTCTCCATCCAGAACCCCTACAGCCTGCTGAACCGCTCCTTTGAAGTGGGACTGGCGGAGGTCGCCCACCGGGAACAGGTGGGATTGCTCGCCTATTCACCGCTGGCCTTTGGCATGCTGTCGGGAAAATATCTGAACGATCAATGGCCCGAAGGCGCCCGCCTGACCCGCTGGAAGCAATTTTCCCGCTACACCAGCCCCCAGGCCATGCAGGCGACAGCCCGTTATATGGAAGTGGCCGACAAACATGGTCTGGACCCCACCCAGATGGCATTGGCCTACGTCACCTCGCGGCCCTTCGTGACTGCCAACATCATCGGTGCAACCAGCATGGAACAGTTGAAAAGTAATCTGGCCAGCAGCGAGATCACACTATCGAAAGAGGTGCTGAAAGATCTGGAAGCGGTACATAAGGATCATCCCAACCCGGCTCCCTGATATTGAAAGACGCCAGCCCCGGCCACGGGGCAGGCATCAGGGTTTGTGGGCGCGGGCCAGGTATTCATGGGACTGCATTTCGATCAGGCGACTCTTGGTGCGCTCAAACTCAAACTTGAGATTGGAACCGGTATACAACCCGTTGATATCGGAAGCGGCGGACAGGATCAGTTTTACATTGCGATCGTAAAACTCATCTACCAGATTGATAAAACGGCGGGCCATGTCATCGGATGCGCCGCTCATCACAGGCACATCACTGATGAGTACCGCATGATAAATCCGCGCCAGCTCGATATAGTCGTTCTGACTCCGGGGCCCGTCGCACAGCGCCCGGAAATCGCACCAGAGCACATCATCGGCCACCTTTCTGGCAGGAATTCCCCGACCCTCGATTTCGATATTCACATCGGATTGCCCGGGTTCCGGCGCCAGGGATTCAAAGCTGGTGCGCATGCTGACGTCAGCTTCCTCGTCCAGCGGATAATGAAATATCTCCGCCTGCTTCAGGGCCCGTAAGCGGTAGTCGATACCGGAATCCACGTTCACCACTTCGGTATAGCGTTTCAGCAGATCAATGGCCGGCAGGAAACGGGCGCGCTGCAGGCCGTTTTCATAAAGCCGCTCAGGAATAATATTGGAGGTAGCCACCAGCGTCACACCGCGGTTGAACAGCTGTTCCAGCAACTCCGCCAGTATCATGGCATCGGTAATATCCGACACAAAAAACTCATCAAAGCAGAGCACCCGGGCTTCACTGGCGATGCGCTCACCGACAATATCCAGGGGGTTTTTCTCGCCCTGCAACTGGCGCAGCTCCCGGTGAACGCGCTGCATGAAGCGGTGAAAATGCACCCGCATCTTGCGGCGGAACGGCAGGCTTTCGAAGAAAGTATCCACCAGATAGGTTTTGCCCCGGCCCACGCCGCCCCAGAAATAGAGGCCGTTGACCGGCACATTCTGCTTGGCCCGCTGCCTGGGGTTCAGCAGCGAAATCCAGGTGCGGGGGCGCATCTCATAACGCAGCACCAGCTCATGATAAAGCCGCTCCAGGTGCTTTACAGCCGCTTCCTGGGCTTCATCGTAGCTGAAATCATCCCGTTCAAGATCTTTCTGATAGCGCTCTAGAGGGGTCATGAACTGCTGTGCCTTTTAATAACTGCCTGTAAATAGTCGTGCGTACGCAACCGCTGGTGCGGTAATACTGAACATTCGCAGCCGGAGGCCCGGAATTGCATAGCTGACCGGGCGTCCAAACGCGCGCACTTTAACCCAGCCCTTTAAAGCTGTCTAGGAACCGGCCGTCAGGGCACACAGGCGTTGCGCTGCTGATTTCAGCTCCGGTAAACGCCCGTGAAAGAAATGCCCCGCCCCTTCCAGGCAAACCGAATCCTTGTCACCACTCACGGCAGCAAACCAGTCCCGTATCCCTGAAGGATCCACCACCTCGTCCTGATCTCCGTAGATCATGGCCACCGGCACAGCGAATTCGGTTAGTTTTTCAAATTCGTAGTTTTCCACCGCTGGCGCGATCAGCAGCAGATCCCTGACCTGATACCCCCGGGCAATGGCGGGATCGATACTTCTTGCGACCACAAAGGAACCAAAGGAGAACCCCGCCACACGAAATACCGCCTCAGGAAAACAGGCTCTGGCCCAGGCCATTACCGCCAGCAGGTCATCGGTTTCACCGATACCGGCAGCATATTCCCCTTCACTCTGCTCCACCCCGCGAAAATTGAAACGAATGACGGGAATACCTGCATCCCGGAACATGCGCGCCAAAGTATGCACCACCTTGTTGTTCATGGTACCCCCCATCAACGAATGAGGATGACACACGATCGCAACCTGTTTACTGCCATTGATAGACGTTGGCGAACTTTCTTCACCAGTGGTTTTTCCGGGAGTAGCAATGGCCTGAAGCCGGCCGGCGGGGCCGGGAATAAATAACCGGGTTTCTTTGTCGGGAAAGGATTCCATCAAACACCTCAATATCGGCCGGAAAACGCCCATGTAGCATTTGGTTACGCTTACCAACCCCTGTATTCTGGCGAAAAGTCGTTATAATATCAGCTAGCTATATAAGATATAAGCGATTCACATTAGGGGTGAAACATGAGTTTAGTCAGTGTCATTATGTTTTTGATTGGTGCCTTGCTGGGGGTTGCGGGGAGCCTGCTGGTAGTTCGTCAGACACGCAGCGAATCAACCATTGAAAAACAACTCCGCGAACTGCAGGAAGAATTCACGGCCTACCGTGAAAATGTGAATCAGCATTTCAATCAAACCGCCAAGCTGGTAAATGATCTGACCAAGAATTACATTGCCGTGCAAAAGCATTTGGACGAAGCCGCAGAGTCTTTTGCGCAACCGCCGAAGAGCTTTGAGCTGGAAGCGGAAGAACAGGAAAAGCTGGAGTCGCAGCGGGAACAGTTACTGCCACTGGAAACCAAATCCGGCGGCGAATCGGAAGATGCCCAGTTCGACAGCAATATTACGGTGGAACCACCCAAGGATTACGCTCCCAAGTCTCCCAAGGACAAGGGCACCCTGTCAGAGGATTACGGCCTTCAGGAAAGCCTGAAATAGGCAAAAACGCAGCACCGCAAGCTATCAGATATAAGGCCTTGAAAACCACTTTCAAGGCCTTTTTTATGAGCAGATAAAATTTACCGGTTTTTTTATTTTTTTCACTTGCGATTGCTTGAAAACCACCCCTGTACCCAAATATGTGTCCTTGAGCAGGCAACTGCACCTAATTTCGAGGAGACATGACCATGACACTAGCGACATTGAACCCCTGGCAAGTACTGGATCAGATTCAGAAAGAAGCATTCACTCAACAGTCACAACAAAAACGCCGCTGGCACCCGGCTACCGACATCACTGAAAGCGAATCTGCTTACCTGCTGTCGCTGGACCTGCCCGGCATGAAAACTGAAGACATCAGCATTGAAGTGAAAGAAGACAAACTGCACATCACAGGCGTGCGCGCCTCTGACCGGAATGAATCTTCCCGGGTACATTACAATGAGCGGGTTTTCGGCGAGTTTAACCGCGCCTTCAAACTGCCCAAAGATGTGAACGAAAGCGGTATCTCCGCCCGATTTGAACACGGTGTTTTGCTGGTTGAAATTCCCAAAGCGGAAAAAGCCCAGCCACGCAAGATCACCATTGAAGCCAGGTAAGTAAACCAGCGATTTACAAGTGCTTTAACCCGAACAGTTAAACACACCCACAAAAAAGCCCGGAAACCCGGGCTTTTTTGTGATTGGCCAGTTGCTCGTCAAACCGGATTATCTATATCGATAAACCGGTGATTTATGCCAAACTGTTCCGCCAGCCAGGCACCCACAGCATTGGCGCCGTAGCGCTCGGTGGCGTGATGGCCAGCGGCGTAGAAGTGAATTCCACACTCACGGGCAATGTGCGTCGTAGGCTCCGACGCCTCGCCGGTAATGTAGGCATCCACCCCCAGGGCCACTGCCCGCTCAATAAATCCCTGGGCGCCACCGGTGCACCAGGCCACCCGTTTTACCGGCCGGTCACTACCGGCCACATGCAGCACTTCCCGGCCCAGGCAGCTGGAAATATGCCGGGCAAAATCTTCCCCTGAACGGGCCTCGGCCAGCCGGCCTTCATTACCCACGCTGCGCGGGTTGCCGACATCCAGGGGCCCGGTCATTTCAATAGCCAGTTTTTTCGCCAGCTGGGCGTTGTTGCCCAATTCCGGATGGGCATCCAGCGGCAGATGATAGGCAAACAGATTGATACCGTGCTCCAGCAGGGCTTTTACCCGATTGCGCTTCATGCCCACCAGGGCCGGGTTTTCCCCTTTCCAGAAATAGCCATGGTGAACAAAGATGGCGTCGGCACCCACGGCAATGGCCTCGTCGATCAACGCCTGACTGGCTGTAACACCGGACACCAGCACCTCAATATTCTCTTTGCCCTCCACCTGCAAACCATTGGGGGCGTAATCCTTGAAAAATTCCGGCTGGAGCAGCCCTTTTAATGCCGCATCTAATTCAATTCTTGCTACCATACTGTCTCGATTCCCACGGATAATGAATGTGAATGGCTCGTTTGCATTTGATTGTTCGCATCTGAATAACTGAGGCCGAACACGATCATGAGTGTTTACAAGTCTGTGATTGTACCAGCCATTACCGGACTGGTTGTTGCTGTCGTGATTATTACACTGTCTTCGGATGATCAGCCCCGAAAACAGGAAGTGGTGTTTTTAGAATCTCAAAAACCGGAAAGGCAGGTCAAATTCTCCGGTAAACCTGCCGATAAAACCGCCAGCCAATCACTGGTCGCAGGCTCAACGGCTCTCAGCCTTCCGCAAAGTTATGCAGACGCAGTGGCTGCCGCACAGCCCGCGGTTGTTAATATCTACACCAGCAAGCTGGTTACCCGGCAATACCACCCGCTGTATGACGATCCGATTTTCCGGCGTTTTTTCGGCATGCACAACGTACCCCGGCGGCAACGCATGCAGTCCAGTCTGGGATCCGGGGTGATTGTCAGCCCGTCAGGCTATGTGCTCACCAATAATCATGTGATTGCCGGTGCCGATGAGATCAAGGTGGCGCTGGCGGATGGTCGTGAAGCACTGGCATCCGTGGTGGGAACCGATCCGGAAACGGATCTGGCGGTGCTTTTTATTGAAATGCCGGACCTGCCCGCCGTTACCCTGGCCAGCCCTGAAGATACCCGCGTGGGCGATATTGTACTGGCGATCGGCAATCCTTTTGGAGTGGGCCAGACAGTCACGCAGGGTATTGTCAGCGCCATGGGGCGTAACCAGGCCAACCTGAGCACTTTTGTGGACTTTATTCAGACGGACGCGGCCATCAACCCTGGCAATTCCGGCGGCGCTCTGGTGAACAGCCAGGGCTCCCTGATCGGCATTAACACGGCCATCTATTCCCGCAGCGGTGGCTCCCACGGTATCGGCTTTGCCATTCCGGTGGATCTGGCCAAGCAGGTCATGATGCAACTGGTGAAACACGGCTCGGTGGTGCGCGGCTGGCTGGGCATTGAACCCACCATACTCACCCAGGGACTGGCTAATGCCCTGAGCATGCCTTTTGTGCCCGGGATTCTGGTATCCGGGGTTTTCCGGGATGGACCCGCCTACGAGGCCGGCATTGCACCAGGGGATGTGATAACGGAAATCAACGGCGAGCCATTGCAGGATCCACGGGATGCGCTGACTTTTATTTCCACCAAACGTCCGGGAGACCAGGTGGAAATTACTGTCATGCGCAAGGGAGAGGCCTACCGGATTAAAGCCGTGGTGGGGGAACGCCCCACACCACAGGCTTAAACTAAAAAAGAGCTATTAATTAACGTTTGCGCAGCACCGTTTGCAGGCTTTTTTGCAGTGCCAGAAACATGGCTTCATTTTCCTTGGGCGCACCCACCGTTAACCGCAGGCAGTCTTTCAGCAAAGGGTGAGCCCCGTGCAGGCATTTGATCAGCACGCCCTGCTCTTTCATGGCATCAAAGATGGTTTTAGCGGTGTCTTTGGGTGTGCGCACCAGAATAAAGTTGGCTTCACTGGGCCAGATTTTTTCCAGCCCGATACCTTCCAGCCGCTGCATCAGCATATTGCGTTCTTTCTTGATCGCGCCTGTCTGACGTTTCAGTACATCAAAGTTTTTCAGCGCAAAGGTCACACTGGCCTGGGTCAGTACGTTCACGTTATAGGGCATGCGCACCTTGTCGAACTCCGTGAGCCAGTCCTGCGACCCCACCAGAAAGCCCAGACGTAATCCCGCCAACCCCACTTTGGACAGCGTACGCATCACCACCAGGTTGTCGTATTCACCAAGCAATGGCAGCGAATTGGTATCGGTAAAGGCCATGTAGGCCTCATCAATCACCACCAGACCTTCCGCCTTTTCGGTGATTTCCCGCAGATCGGCTTCGCTGTAGAGAGTCCCGGTGGGATTATTGGGCTGAGCGAGAAAGATAATGGCCGGCTGATGCTTTTCGATGGCTGCCAGCATGGCCGGCATATCCAGCTGAAAATCCTTGTTCAGGGGTACGCCCACGTACTCCATCCCCACAAAAGTGGCGATCATTTTGTACATGACAAAGCTGGGCTCCGGCGATAACAGTGTGCTGCCGGGTTTTGCCATGGCCATGGCAATGCACTGAATAATTTCGTCGGAGCCGTTACCCAGCATCACCTGCTGCAGTTCATCGATATTGAAACAGGCCCGCAGGGAGTTTTTTACATCCTGGCCACTGGCATCCGGATAACGGTTAAGCTCGCACTGCTTGAGCACTTCCACCCACTCAGCTTTTAAGGAGTCCGGCCAGTGATAGGGATTTTCCATGGCGTCCAGTTTGATATAGCCGGTAGGATTCGCCACGTGATAAGCGGATAACGCACGGATATCGTCACGAACCCAGCGTTCAATCAGGTTTGCCATAAGGTTGCTCTCTGCTGCTAATCCTTGATGCGGTATTCGGCGGAACGGGCGTGAGCTGTCAGGCCTTCACTGCGAGCCAGCGTGGAAGCCACTTTGCCCAATTCGCTGGCACCGTCTGCAGAACACATAATCAGGGAACTGCGTTTCTGGAAATCATACACCCCCAGCGGCGAAGAGAAACGGGCCGTGGCGGATGTGGGCAACACATGGTTTGGTCCGGCACAGTAATCGCCCAGCGCTTCGGCCGTATAACGGCCCATAAAAATGGCACCGGCATGGCGGATCTTCGGTAACAGTGCCTGGGGGTTTTCCACCGACAATTCCAGGTGCTCTGGTGCAATACGATTGATCATGTCCACGGCGGCATCCATGTCCGGCACCTGAATCAGGGCGCCACGGTTTTTCATGGAAACTGCTGCAATTTCTGAGCGCTCAAGTGACGGCAACAACCGGGTGATGGCCGCTTCCACTGCCTCCAGAAATTCCGCATCCGGGCTCACCAGAATAGACTGGGCGTCTTCATCGTGTTCAGCCTGGGAAAACAGATCCATGGCAATCCAGTCAGGATCGGTTTTGCCATCGCACACCACCAGAATTTCCGAAGGCCCCGCAATCATATCGATGCCCACCTGCCCGAACACCATACGTTTGGCGGTGGCCACATAGATATTGCCTGGGCCAACAATCTTGTCTACCCGGGGTACGGTTTCAGTACCATATGCCAGCGCGGCCACTGCCTGGGCACCACCCACGGTGATCACCTTGTCCACCTCCGCAATGGCGGCTGCGGCAAACACCATTTCATTCACTTCGCCACGGGGTGTGGGCACCACCATGACAACTTCACCAACGCCGGCCACTTTGGCGGGTAAGGCGTTCATTAATACCGATGAAGGGTAAGAAGCTTTTCCGCCCGGCACGTAGATACCGACACGATCCAGAGGCGTTACCTTCTGGCCCAGCAGAGTGCCGTCTTCTTCCTGATACTGCCAGGAATCCTGCTTCTGTTTTTCGTGATAGCGGCGTACCCGGTCTGCTGCTTTTTGCAGGGCTGCACGTTGCTCGGGATCAATCGATGCCAGGGCCAGTTCCAGTCGCTCCGGAGGAATCACCAGCTCATGGGCATGCGCCACCGACAGGCCGTCAAACTGGCGGGAATAATCCACCAGTGCCTTATCACCGGATTGCCGCACCGCGTTCACGATGTCGGTAACCCGCTGCTGAACCTGTGAATCAGAAACGGATTCCCAGGCCAGCAAACGATCCAGCTGGGCATCAAAATCTGCCTGGGTCTGATTCAACCGATTTATCACTGAAGCTGACATAACCATTATGACCTGTGCACTTTAAGCGTCTTTAACCCGACGACAATTCAACGATAATTCAAAGACAATTCAACGATAATTCCAAGGGCCTGTTCCCTGGGCGGTAGTGAGGCATCAGGATTGACGGGATTTTACCGCTGCCGCCAGCTGATCTATCAGGGACTGAATGGGTCCATGTTTCATTTTCATGGACGCCTTGTTCACCACCAACCGGGAACTGATATAGGCAATCAGTTCGGTGGGTTCCAGTCCATTGGCACGCAGGGTATTGCCGGTATCCACCACATCCACAATGCGATCGGCAAGGCCTACCAACGGCGCCAGTTCCATGGAACCGTACAGCTTGATCACGTCCACCTGGCGACCCTGGGAGGCAAAGTAGTTACGGGTGATATTCACAAACTTGGTAGCCACACGCAAGCGGCCTTCCACGGCGTCCGCATCTTTGGGGCCTGCTACCATCAGTTTGCATTTGGCAATATCCAGATCCAGCGGCTCATAGACGCCCCGGGCACCATGTTCCATCAGCACGTCCTTGCCGGCCACCCCCACATCGGCGGCACCATGTTCCACAAAAGTGGGCACATCGGTGGCGCGGATAATAACGATACTGACGTTGTCTTTGGTGGTGGGAAAGATCAGCTTGCGGCTCTTGGCCGGATCTTCCAGCAACTCAATGCCCGCTTCTTTCAGCAAGGGCAGGGTTTCCTTGAGAATGCGCCCTTTCGACAGCGCAATGGTGATGGGTGCCTCTTTGCTCATGTGACTGCCTGATTTCTTCTGTGGCCGGGTACCCGCTGAATCTGGGCGCCCAGTAACTGCAGTTTTTCTTCAATACATTCGTAACCGCGATCGATGTGGTAGATGCGATCCACCAGGGTATCGCCTTCCGCCACCAGTCCGGCCAGTACCAGGCTGGCGGAGGCCCGCAGGTCCGTGGCCATGACCGGTGCCCCGACCAGGCTGGGCACGCCGCGCACAATCGCCGTGTTACCCTGCAGCTGGATATCGGCCCCCATGCGGGACAGTTCCGAGGCGTGCATAAAGCGGTTTTCGAACACGGTTTCGATGATGGTGCCGGTGCCTTCGGCGATGGCGTTCATGGTGGTGAACTGGGCCTGCATATCCGTGGGGAATGCCGGGTACGGCGCCGTGCGGATATTCACCGCTTTGGGCAGATTGCCCTTCATGTCCACTTCAATCCAGTCTTCACCGGTGCTGACATGGGCGCCGGCTTCTTCCAGTTTCAGCAGCACCGCTTCCAGCAGTTTGGCATTGGTGTTTTTCACTTTTACCCGGCCCCGGGTTACCGCGCCGGCCACCAGATAAGTGCCGGTTTCAATACGATCGGGGATCACTGTGTATTCACAGCCGTGGAGTTTTTCCACGCCGTGGATTTCCAGGGTGTCGGTACCGGCGCCGCGGACATCGCCACCCATTTTGTTAATACAGTTGGCCAGGTCCACCACTTCCGGTTCGCGGGCGGCGTTTTCCAGTATGGTGACACCGTCCGCCAGGGCGGCGGCCATCATCAGGTTTTCGGTACCGGTCACAGTTACCGTATCCAGCACCAGATGAGCGCCTTTCAGGCGGCCGGGGGATTTGGCATGAATATAGCCCTGCTCCACCTTGATTTCGGCCCCCATGGCTTCCAGGCCGTGCAGGTGAATATTTACCGGCCGGCTGCCGATGGCACAACCACCGGGCAGGGATACATGGGCTTCACCGAAATGGGCTACCAGCGGGCCCAGCACCAGAATGGACGCCCGCATGGTTTTCACCAGTTCATAGGGAGCCGTCAGATCCTTGATGGTGCCGGCTTCCACTTCCACATTGAGCTTGTCGTCAATAATCAGGTCTACACCCATCTGGCCCAGCAGCTCGATCATGGTGGTAATGTCCTGCAGGTGAGGCAGGTTACACACGGTCATGGGGCCGTCGGTCAGCAGGGTGGCGGCCAGCACCGGCAAAGACGAGTTTTTGGAACCGGAGATGCGGATTTCGCCATCCAGCTGCTTACCACCGGTAATTATCAGTTTATCCATTAAGGAATCTCCGGGATTCAGGCAATGGGATTGCCGAATTTTTTCTGTTGCTCCCATTCCGGGGGCGTCAGGGTTTGCATGGTCACGGCATGCAGTTCACCACTGCTGATCAGGTCATTCAGGCACGCGTAAACCATTTGCTGCTTTTTCACCGAGCGAACCCCGTCAAAAGCTTCAGACACCACGATCACGTGGCATTTGTTACCCTCCAGCTGTACGTGAACTTCGGCATTGTCGATACCGTCTTCAATTCGCTGTTTGATGGTATTTGAGTCCATTAATCAACCTTCTTGACGTCTATGGCGGGTAAAAACAAGGGCAGGAATAATACAATAGAAAGGTGGAGGCAGGCCAGCCGGGCCCGGCAATTGGCCACCCAGGGCGCAGAAACCGGCAGATTAGTGTGAGCCTGCCTCGGACTGGCCGTTTTCCTTCAGGGGCAGCACATCATCCAGACCGCTGACCCGGGCCACATCGAACATTTTGGCGGGCATGGCGCGAAACACCAGATTGTTGCCTGCTGCTTTCGCAGCTCGCAGCCAGCACAGCAGCACCGACACCCCGACACTGGAAGAATGCTCAACACCCTTCAGATCGATCACGATATCGCCCTTGAGAGACCGCAGCAGCTCTTCCCCTTCGGATTTCAGGGCCATGGCATTGTCCACATCCACCACGCCGGAAAGCGTCATGGTCTGGTCGTCGGTCTTGCTGATTTCAAACCGGGCCATGGCGTGGTTACTCTTCAGAGACTTTGTTAAACAGGAACTTGGCCACCAGATCTTCCAGTACCAGCGCGGACTGGGTGTCCCAGATTTCGTCGCCATCCTGGAGGAATTCGGTCTCAGCGCCCACCATGATACCGATGTATTTCTCGCCCAGAATACCCGCGGTGAGAATGGAGGCGGTGGAGTCAATGGACAGGTTATCCACGTGTTTGTAGATATCCATTTCCACCACAGCCACGTAATCCTCTTTATCCAGATAGATATTCGATACCTTGCCAATCACCACGCCGGCCATGGTGACCTTGGCCCGCTGGGTCAGGCCACCGATATTCTCGAAATTGGCGGTGATACGGTAGGTTTCCTCGGCGGTGGTGGCAGACAGGCCGCTGACCTTGATGGCCAGAAATACCAGCGCAGCAAAGCCTGCCAGCATAAAGGCGCCAACGGAAAACTCTATGGTTCTAACTCGCATTTTATAAATCTCCAAACATGACCGCAGTCAGCACGAAATCCAATCCCAAAACCGCCAGCGACGCATACACCACCGTGCGGGTGGTGGAGCGACTGATACCTTCAGAGGTGGGCACCGTGTCATAACCCTGGAATACGGCGATCCAGGTAACCGCAATGCCGAACACGATACTCTTGATCACGCCGTTCATGACATCTTCGCCGAACTCAACGGAGTCCTGCATATTGGACCAGAAGGAGCCACTGTAAACCCCCAGCCAGTCCACGCCCACCAGTTGAGCGCCCCAGATACCCACGGTAGAAAAAATCAAAGCCAGCAACGGCAGACAGATAAAGCCTGCCCATAAACGGGGGGATACGATCCGGCGCAGGGGATCCACACCGATCATTTCCATACTGGCCAGCTGCTCTGTGGCCTTCATCAAACCGATTTCCGCCGTTAACGCCGACCCGGCTCTGCCGGCAAACAATAGTGCGGATACCACCGGCCCCAGTTCCCGCAACAGGGTCAGGGAAACCAGCTGGCCCAAGGCCTGCTCGCTGCCGTAACGGGTGAGTATGTTATAGCCCTGTAGCGCCAGCACCATGCCGATAAAAATGCCGGATACCACGATAATAATGAGGGAAAGCACCCCGACCGAGTAAATCTGCCGTACCAGCAGTGGAAAATGACTGATGCGGGGCCAGGCCCACAGGGCATGAAACATGAAAATACCGGAAGCCCCAAAGGTTTCCAGAAACTGGACGCCCCGGGAACCAAGGCGACGGACACGCTCTATCATTGTCTGCCTCCTGCCGCCAGATCCGGTTTGATCAGGTCATCCTGCAGTTTGCGGGCAGGATAATGAAAAGGCACCGGACCGTCCGGCAAGCCCTGCATAAACTGTTTTACCCGCGGCAGATCGGAATTCATCACCTCATCCGGCGCACCGGAACCCACCACTTCGCCATCAGACACCAGGTAAATGTAATCAGCAATGCTGGCTGTTTCCTGCACATCATGGGAAACCACAATGGACGTGTGGCCGAGGGCATCATTCAACAGGCGAATCAGCTGTACCAACACCCCCATGGCAATAGGGTCCTGGCCGGCGAAAGGTTCATCGTACATCAGCAGTTCCGGATCCAGCGCGATAGCCCTGGCCAGTGCCGCACGCCGCGCCATACCGCCGGACAGTTCACTGGGCATCAGATCACGAGCACCACGCAGGCCCACCGCCTGCAGTTTCATCAGCACCAGATCCCGGATGATGTCTTCAGACAGCTGGGTATGCACCCGCAAGGGGAACGCCACGTTTTCATAAACACTCAGATCGGTAAACAGGGCACCGCTCTGAAACAGCACACCCATACGCGCACGCAGCGCAAACAACTGCTTGCGCCCCAGTTCGGGAACGTTCTGGCCATCGACCCAGATCTCCCCTGCATCCGGTTTGAGCTGGCCACCGATCAGCCGCAGCAATGTGGTTTTACCCGTACCGCTGGGGCCCATGATGGCGGTGATCTTTCCCCTGGGAATAGCGAGATCGATATTATTAAAGATGGCGCGATCGCCCCGATAGAAGGTTAATCCTTTAACCTCTATAAAATTTTCTTCGTTTCTGGCCATGCAAACAGCTCTACCGGCGAGTTCTGATTCAACGGCGCACTATAATGAGGTTACCTGTACTTTGCAATAAACCGGCAATTTCCCACTTAATGCCTGCATAAAGTCTTCAAATCGCCAATTGGCGGGATGAAGTGTTACCTATTCAGACTGAGACGGGTACAATACGTTCCCCTTTAAGCCTTGATTTACAACGATTTCAGGGCCCGTTTTTGAAGATCACATACCAATCACACACCAAGGGTTATTCAGGTATCTATGCTTCTGGCGATTGCAGCAATCATTGTAGGACTGGCCTTGCTGGTCTGGAGTGCCGACAAGTTTGTGGACGGCTCCGTAGGACTGGCAGAAAACCTGGGAATGTCCAAGGTCATGATCGGCCTGACCATCGTGTCCCTGGGGACTTCCGCGCCGGAGATATTTGTGTCCATTACCGCCGCGCTCTCTCAGGCCTCGGAACTGGCGTTGGGGAACGCCATCGGTTCCAATATTGCCAATGTGGGGCTGGTGCTCGGCGTTACCGCACTGGTAGCAGCTCTGCCGGTAAAACAGGGCCTGTTGAAGCAGGACCTGCCTGCCCTGCTGGCGGTAACCGCCATCTGCTGCTTTCTGCTGATGGATCTGGTGCTGGACTGGTCAGATGGTCTGGCACTGCTGGTGCTGCTGGTTTTTCTGATGAGCCTGATGTTCCGCTATAAAAAAGAACACCCGGAAGAGGTGCTGGAAGGCGGTGAATCGCTGGATGAAGTCATTCCGGACTACAACGCCAAAGAATCCATTACGGCGTTTTTGATTGGCCTGGTGGTGCTGGTGATCAGTTCCCGCATGCTGGTGTGGGGGGCTGTGGATGTTGCCACCGCCCTGGGGGTCAGCGAAGTGGTGATCGGTCTGACCATTGTGGCTATCGGCACCAGCCTGCCGGAAATGGCAGCATCGGTCACCAGCGCCCTGCGCAACCACCACGACATTGCCCTGGGGAACGTGATCGGTTCCAACATTCTCAACCTGCTGGCGGTGTTATCCGTCGCTGCGGTTATTCACCCCATTGAACTGACCCGGGATACTTTTATCAATGATTACGGTGCCATGGTGCTTTTTACCGTGGCCATTGCCGTCTTCGTACTGGTACCCAAGAAAACCAAACAGATATCCAAAGCAGAAGGTATCATTCTGCTGGCAGGCTACATTGGTTATATGTACCTGCTGTACCTGAGATCCACCGGAGCATAAAGAGAATCACCCATGCCTTCAGAATTTGATTTCAAAGCCGCCGGACAACGCGTTGTCGATATTGAAGTTCAGGCAACCAAAGCGCTGCTGGAACGCATCAACGAAGACTTTGCCCGAGCCTGCCAGCTGATACTGCAATGCAAGGGCCGCGTGATCGTGACCGGTATGGGCAAGTCCGGCCATATCGGCAACAAGATTGCTGCCACCCTGGCCAGTACCGGTACACCGGCATTTTTTGTTCATCCGGGAGAAGCCAGCCACGGCGACCTGGGCATGATTACCGGCGACGACGCCGTCATTGCCATTTCCAATTCCGGCAACACGGAAGAAGTGGTTACCATTCTGCCGCTGATCAAACGCAAGGGCGCCAAACTGATCAGTATGACCGGTAACCCCGCCTCGGAACTGGCCCGCCAGGCTGATGCCAATCTGGACGTAGCCGTAAGCCAGGAAGCCTGCCCCCTGAACCTGGCTCCCACCGCCAGCACCACCGCCACCCTGGTGATGGGCGATGCTCTTGCCGTTGCCCTGCTGGAAGCCCGCGGCTTTACCGCAGACGATTTTGCCCTGTCCCATCCCGGTGGCAGCCTGGGCCGCCGTTTACTGCTGCTGGTGGAAAATATCATGCACACAGGCCCGGCCCTACCCGTGGTAAAGAGCGGCACCCTGCTGAGCGAAGCCCTGCTGGAAATGAGTCGCAAGGGTCTGGGCATGACCTGTATCACAGATGACACCGGCAAACTGGCCGGGTTGTTCACAGACGGTGACCTGCGCCGCGCTCTGGATCATGATGTGAACGTGAAAAGCACACCTATTGATCAGGTAATGTCGAAGAGATGCAAAACAGTGACCCCCCACATGCTGGCAGTGGAAGCGCTGAAACTGATGGAAGACAACGCCATTAACGGTGTGATCGTGGTGGACGACAACAACAAACCCGTTGGCGCCCTGAACATGCATGACCTGCTGAAAGCCGGAGTAATGTAATGACCCCGAGAGACAAAGCCCGCCAGGTAAAAATTGCCGTGTTTGACGTGGACGGTGTCATGACCGATGGCCGCCTGTACTACACCAGCAAAGGCGATGAGATCAAAGCCTTCAATGTTAAAGATGGCCTGGGCATTAAACTGTTGCAGCGTCACGGCATCAAAACGGCCATTATCACCGGGCGCAACTCGGAACTGGTGAACCGACGCGCACGGGAGCTGGGATTCGACTACCTTTATCAGGGAAGAGAAGACAAGATTACCGCCCTGAAAGAGCTGCTCAAGGATATTGGCATGACCCTGAATGACGTAGGCTATATGGGCGACGACCTGCCCGATCTGGCGGCCATTCGCCACAGCGTGTTCGGCGCCACTGTGCACGATGCCACCGCCATGGTGCTGGAAAACGCTGACTGGATCAGCAGCAAACAAGGTGGCGAAGGCGCCGTCAGGGAATTCTGCGAATTTATCCTGGATGCCCAGGGCCACCTGCAGACTTACCATAACAGCTGCCTGGACTGAACGGAGACACTGTGGATCAACGCCGCCTGATACTGCTGGGTGCCCTGTTACTGGCCGTGATCGCTGCCGGTATTCACTGGTACGACAACACCGGCAACCGGGTGCTGAGTGTGCAGGAAAAAGCCCGCCAATTCGCCCCGGAATCCATCGTCTCCGGCTTTGCCCAAACCACATTTTCCCCCACCGGCATCCGCCAGTATCACCTCAAGGCTGAACGCGTTACCCACTACTCTGCCCAGTCGGCGGCAGAAATGCTGCGCCCGGATATTCTCTTCTACCGGGATGAATCGCTGCCGGATCAGGCGGTACCAACGGACACCATAGACTGGCAGGCCAGCGCCGCCACGGGAATATTCCATGAAGAAGGTGACACGTTAAAACTGAGTGGTAACGTGCAGGTAGAAAAACCCCTGCGTGACAGTGAAACTTTGAATTTTGAGACGGAATCCCTGACCATAAAACCACGGGAAGAAGTGGCATCCACGGATGACCCGGTCACGGTCCGGCAGGCACTCCATGTTACCCGGGCCACCGGCCTTCATATCGATATCGCCGCAGGGCAAGTGCAACTGCTTTCACAGGTGAGAAGCCAATATGTACCAGCCAATACACCGCCACAATAAATCGACTGGTTTCGGAGCAAACCTGTTTTCCGTGCTGGCCATTCTGTTGCTGACGGGTGTGGCGCCACTGAGTCACGCCCTGGAAAGCGATCGCTTTCAGCCCATAGACGTAGCCGCCGACAGCGCCATACTGGACGACAAGGCCGGCAAAGCCATTTATCGCGGCAATGTGGAACTTACCCAGGGCTCTCTGAAAATCAATGCGGACCAACTGACCATTGAAGCCGGCGCTCAGGGCAAAGTGGAAAAGGTAATCGCCACCGGCGACCTGGCCCGCTTTGAGCAGATACCCAACGAGAACGACAAGCCCATCGAAGCCCGCGCCAATACGGTGGAATATTACGTGGCCAGCGAAAAGGTGGTACTGATTGAAAATGCCCGTGTCGTGCAGAACAACAACCTGTTTGAGGGCAACATTATTGAATACGATATCAAAGCCCAGAAGCTGCAGGCCCACGGCAAGACACTGACCGCTGAAGGGGAAAACCAGGAGCAACCCGGCAGGGTAAAAATGGTACTGCAGCCGCAAACGGAAACCGATAACAACCCGAATGCTGAAAGCCCTGCCGACGATGCAGCACCCCGGGAGCCTGCAACCGACACCGGGGCCCTGCCGGATGCCGCACTGCCGGACACCGCACCGCAGAGCACCACGCCCAACACAACCGAAGAAGTACCCCAGCACAATGAGTAGACTGACAGCCACCCACCTGGCAAAAAGTTATAAAAGCCGTCGTGTCGTTGAAGATGTGTCCGTGTCTATCGACAGCGGCCAGATTGTGGGTCTGCTCGGCCCCAACGGGGCCGGTAAAACCACCTGTTTTTACATGATAGTCGGCATCATTCCCCAGGATAAGGGCACCATCACCATTGATGATAACGACATCACCCACCTGCCCATGCACGGGCGCGCATCCAAAGGCATTGGCTACCTGCCGCAGGAAGCCTCGATCTTTCGCAAGCTCAAGGTGAAGGAAAACATTCTCGCCATTCTGGAAACCCGCAAGGATCTGAACCGACAGCAGCGCAAAGACAAACTGGAACAACTACTGAACGAATTTCATGTTACCCATATCGCCGATTCCCTGGGCATGGCGTTGTCGGGCGGAGAGCGACGGCGGGTGGAAATCGCCCGGGCGCTGGCCACTGACCCGGCCTTTATTCTGCTGGACGAACCCTTTGCCGGGGTTGATCCGATTTCCGTGAACGACATCAAACAGATTATCACTCACCTGAAAAACCGTGGCCTGGGCGTGTTAATTACTGACCATAACGTACGCGACACCCTGGATATCTGCGAAAAGGCGTTTATCGTCAGTGAAGGTCATATCATCGCTGAAGGCACGTCAGCACAAATTCTGGAAAATGAAAAGGTAAAAGAGGTCTATCTTGGCCATCAATTTAAGCTTTGATCCCACCAAATCTTACCTATAATAAAATTAAGGCATGTAAATTGCTTTAACGCGCCACTCGCAATAGAATTGAAAACTTCACTCTACTCAGGGAACGCTTATAACTGTTTGATATAGCTAACGAATCGAACACTACGCAAGGCCAGTACGGATGGTGCTATACCGTTAACAGACAGGGCAAAACCAACCATCCAAGAGCGAATTTAAGGACTCCATGAAACCAACCTTACAGCTTAAAATCGGTCAACACCTGACGATGACTCCCCAGCTCCAGCAGGCCATCCGCCTGTTGCAGCTATCATCGCTGGATTTGCAGTCCGAAGTTCAGGAAGCCCTGGACGCCAACCCTATGCTGGAGGTGGACGACAGTCCCGACACGGATTCCGGAAACAATCAGGATAAAACCGAATCCAGCCAGAAAAAAGAGGCCGAAGACAGCTACAACAACGATCAGGTTGTCGATTTCTCCTCCAGCAGCGACAGCTCCAGTTCTTCTGACCTGCAAAGCAAATCCAATGAAGATTCCTCGGTGGATCTGTCCACCCATCAGGACCTGCCGGAGGATCTGCCGGTAGACAGCAACTGGGACGACCTGTATCAGGAAGCGAGCTACACCTCCTCATCCTCCCGCGGTGGCGAAGAGGATGACTACGACCTGGAAGGCCGTAACAGCGAACAGGAAACCCTCTACGACCAGCTGATGTGGCAACTGAACCTGTCCACAATGTCGGCCATGGACAACGCCATTGCCATCGCCATTATCGAATCTATCGATGAGCGGGGTTACCTCACCACCTCGCCGGAAGAAATTCGCGAAAGCCTGCTGGCCCAGTCAGAAATTGTTTCTGATCTGTTCCGCCACCAGGACGAAGAACTGATTGCACTGGGTATTGATCCCCGCCAGGCACTGGGCAGAGATCCTGATGACGAACATTACGACACGGAAAATGCCGACCCGGACGCGGACTGGCACGACATCAGCGTCGCTGAAGTGAACGCTGTATTACACCGGGTGCAACAGTTCGACCCTCCGGGTGTGGCGGCCCGTGACCTTCGCGAATGTTTGTTGATTCAACTCAAGCAACTGCCGGCAGATACCCTGTATCGTGAAGAAGCGATCAAGGTAGTGGGCCAGTTTATCGAACAGCTGGGATCCAGGGATTTCACCTCCATCATGCGCAAGGGCAAGCTCAGTGAATCCCAGCTGAAAGAAGCCATCAAGCTGATTCAGACCCTGAACCCCTACCCCGGCTCCCATGTGGATTCCGATCGCACCGAATACGTAGTGCCTGATGTGATTGTTACCAAGGAAAAAGGCCGCTGGAAAGTGGAGCTGAATCCGGAAGCCACACCCAGGTTAAAGGTAAACAACAGTTATGCATCGTTGATTCAGCGGGCCGATTCCAGCAGCGATAACACCTTTCTGAAGAACAACCTTCAGGAGGCACGCTGGTTTATCAAAAGTCTGCTCAGCAGAAACGAGACGTTACTCAAAGTTGCCACTAAAATTGTTGAATACCAGATCGACTTTTTTGAGCAGGGCGAGGAATTCATGAAGCCCCTGGTGCTGCACGATATTGCAGAAGCTGTGGAAATGCACGAATCCACGATATCCAGGGTCACTACCCAGAAATACATGCACACCCCCCGGGGTATTTTTGAACTGAAATATTTTTTCTCCAGCCATGTGAGCACCGGCTCTGGCGGAGAATGCTCGTCTACTGCGATTCGCGCCATGATCAAGAAGCTGATTGCCGGCGAAGAGCCCAGGAAACCCCTCAGTGACAGCAAGATTGCCAAACTGCTGGAAGAACAGGACATTAAGGTGGCCCGCCGTACTATTGCCAAGTACCGCGAAGCCATGAACATACCTCCTTCCAACGAGCGGAAGAGACTGGTATAAATTAAGCAAGGATATGGGCACAACGATCCGCGCATCGTTGTATCAACCACAACCACGTAAGGAGTGGATTATGCAAGTGAATATCAGTGGACACCATGTCGATGTGACCGAAGCCTTGAAAGACTATACCACTGAAAAACTAACCAAACTGGAGCGCCACGCCGCCGATATCATCAGTATCAATGCCATCCTGAGTGTACAGAAAACACGCCAAATTGCAGAAGCCACCATCCACGTCAAAGGTGCCGACCTGTTCGCCAACGCCGAATCCGAAGACATGTACGCAGCCATCGATGCCCTGTCCGACAAACTTGATCGCCAGGTGATCAAGCACAAGGAGAAAACCCAGAGCCGTAAACAGGGATCTGCTCGCTAAACCTTAAGAGTTTTCATCTCATGGATGTAGCCAACATCATCACGCCGGAGCGCACCTTCACAGATGTTGAAGGTACCAGCAAAAAGCGTGTTCTTGAAAATGCTGCTGGGCTTATTGCCCAGCAGGCTCCCGAGTTCACTGCCAATGAACTGTTTGACAACCTCATTACCCGGGAACGGCTGGGCAGTACCGCTATCGGCAAAGGTGTAGCCATTCCCCACTGCCGTGCCAGGCACTGCAGTCACACCATAGGTGCGCTCTTTAAACTTCAGGAAGCCGTGGATTTTGATGCCATGGACAATGAACCCGTTGATCTGATGTTTGTGCTGCTGGTGCCGGAAGAGGCCACCGAAGAGCACTTGCAGTTGCTGAGCCAGATCGCACAGCGATTCTCGGACGAGAACGTGCGGGATTCCATGCGCAGCGCCCCCAGCAAGGAATCTTTTTTCAGGGAATTCCTCGGCAGCACCGCCAATTAACATCACTGTAACAGGCATACATTACACCTCTTCATGACTACCCATGTTGTGTTAGTCTTAATAGAAGACGATGAGGAGAGGCTATGGAGATTGTGATTATCAGCGGGCGCTCGGGGTCGGGTAAAACCACCGCCCTGAACGTGCTTGAGGATATCGGCTTTTATTGTGTTGATAACCTGCCGGTAACCCTGTTGCCCGAGCTGGTGAATCAGCTGGTTGACCCCACCGATACCACCGTACCCCGCGCTGCCGTGGGTATTGATGCCCGCAATCATCCCCGCCAGCTGAGCCAGTTCCCGGATGTATTTAATGAACTGAAACAGAAAGTGGATCGCATTCAGGTGATTTTTCTGGATGCCGATGAGCCCACACTGCTGAAGCGCTTCTCCGAAACCCGTCGCAAGCACCCGATCAGCACCGACAAGATTTCCCTGCGCGAAGCCATACAGGAAGAAAAACGCCTGCTGGATCCTATTGCCACTTCAGCGTCTTTGCATATTGATACCAGCAAGCTGACCATTCACGGCTTGAGAGATCTTGTCAAAGAACGGGTGGGCGACGAGCGCACCGAAGGCATGGCCATTCTGTTCCAGTCCTTTGGTTTTAAACACGGCATACCCACGGATACGGATTTTGTGTTTGATGTACGCGCCTTGCCCAATCCCCACTGGGTACCGGGGTTACGTCAGGAAACGGGGCTGGACGATGGCGTACAACAGTTTCTGACATCCCACGATGTGGTGATGGATATGATTGAAGACATTCAGGCGTATCTGACCAAATGGCTGCCCAGCTTTGAAGACAACAACCGCAGCTATACAACCATTGCCATTGGCTGCACCGGTGGCCAGCATCGCTCGGTGTTTATCGCCGAACGTTTGACAGAACATTTCAAGCAACTCTACAAAAACGTTCAAGCTAGACACCGTGAACTATAGTCTGCATACTCTGCGGGCCAAATAACAAAACAAAAAGATTCAATGGCTGTAAAAACTCAAATCGAAATCATCAACAAGCTGGGCCTGCATGCCCGAGCCGCGTCCAAACTGGTGGCCACCGCCAGTCGTTTTGAAGCCCGTGTGGAAGTCTGCAATCCTGCCGGTCAGAAAGCCGATGCCAAAAGCATTATGTCCGTGCTGATGCTGGCAGCGTCCAAGGGAATGATGCTGGATATTGAAGCCAGCGGTCAGGACGAAGAGGATGCCCTGAACGCCGTGTGCGATCTGATCAACAGCCGGTTCGACGAACCGGAATAACCCCGTTGAGGCCCGTCAGAGGCAACGTTAAAATACCTGTCTGCGCTTTCCCTGTTTGAATTTTTCGTTATTTTACTTGGGATTACGCGCACTGAAATAATTTTAACGCTAAACTTACAGCAATAACCCACTCCGCAATTTGCTCTGGCCACACTGAGACGTAAGCGCATGGCAAAGAATCCAAATTCACAAATCGCGCAACAAACGCTGCAAGCGTTTAATGAAGCTCTGGATTCCGGCACCTTTGTTGAGGTGCGCCACATGCTGCGTGGTATGGCCCCTGCGGAAGTGGCCCACCTGATCGAATCCTCCCCTCCCCGTTCCCGTAATATTCTCTGGAAACTGATCGACCAGGAAGAAGAAGGGGAAATCCTGCAGTACCTTAACGAGGAAATTGCTGCAGACTTTCTGCGCCATCGCGATACCCAGGACATTATCAATACCGTCGAAGATTTTGAAATCGACGATATTGCCGACCTGCTGCAGGAACTGCCCCGCAAAGTCACCGCCCAGATTCTGGAAGCCATGGACGACCAGAACCGGCAGCGCATTGAAGCGGTGCTGTCCTTCGGCGAGGACACTGCCGGCGGTTTGATGAACCCCGACAGCGTGACCGTTCGCCCCGATATCAGCCTGGACGTGGTATTGCGTTATCTGCGCTTGCACGAATCCCTGCCGGACATGACCGACTCCATATTGGTGGTTAACCGGGCCGACAAATTTATCGGTGTGATCCCCCTCACCAAGCTCTTGGTCAGCGACCCGTCCATGAGCGTGCGCGACGCCATGCTCACCGATGTCACCGCCATTCCTGCCAATACACCGGCCAGTGAAGTGGCCACCATCTTTGAACGGCAGGATCTGGTATCGGCACCGGTGATTGATGAAGAAGGCCGCCTGCTGGGCCGGATCACCATCGATGACGTGGTGGACGTTATCCGGGAAGGGGCTGACCACTCCCTGATGAGTATGGCAGGTCTGGATGAATACGAAGACACCTTTGCCCCGGTGTGGAAAACCACTCGCCGGCGTTCCGTCTGGCTCGGTATCAACCTGCTCACGGCCATGCTGGCATCCTGGGTGATCGGCTTGTTCGAGGACACGCTGGAAAAGGTAGTGGCCCTTGCCGTGTTAATGCCTATTGTTGCCAGCATGGGGGGCATTGCCGGCAGTCAGACCCTCACCCTGGTGATTCGTGGTATGGCGCTGGGGCATGTGGGGCCCAGTAATGCCCGCTGGCTGTTATCACGGGAAATGGGTGTGGGCGTGCTCAACGGGGTGTTCTGGTCGCTGGTGATAGGGGCAGTGGCCTCGCTCTGGTTCAGCGATTACCGCCTGGGAATCATCATTGCGTCTGCCATGGTGATTAACCTGATGGTGGCTGCGGTTGCCGGTGCATCATTGCCCCTGATACTGAAAAAAATGAATATTGATCCGGCCCTGTCCGGCGGTGTGGTACTGACAACCGTCACCGATGTGGTGGGGTTCTTTGCCTTTCTGGGGCTGGCCACGGCGTTTTACGCCTAAAATTTCACCAAAACCTGCACACCGGACAATTTCTGAAACAGCGTTTCACATCAGTCGCTTATATCTGGTAAAGTTACGTTTTCGAAAGATTCTGAGTAAATTACTCAGGCTTTTTTTCGTCCAATTGCGTCATAGAAGAGAGGGGACCGCAACATGGCCTTTGAATTACCCGAATTACCTTATGCAAAAGATGCCCTGGAGCCACACATTTCAGCGGAAACTCTGGAATTTCACCACGGCAAGCACCACGCAACCTACGTGACCAAACTCAATGGCCTGATCGAAGGCACGGACATGGCCGGTAAAAGCCTGGAAGACATCATCAAGGCTTCCTCCGGTGGTGTATTCAACAACGCCGCACAAATCTGGAACCACACGTTCTACTGGAACAGCCTGAGCCCCAACGGTGGCGGCGAGCCTACCGGCGCAGTGGCTGAAGCCATTAATGCTGCGTTCGGCTCTTTCGACGCGTTCAAAGAAAAATTCAACGACAAGGCGGTTAACAACTTCGGTTCCAGCTGGACCTGGCTGGTGAAGAAAGCTGACGGTTCACTGGATATCGTTAACACCAGCAACGCGGGCACGCCCATCACCGAAGAAGGCCTGACACCGCTGATTACTGTGGACCTGTGGGAACACGCCTACTACATCGATTACCGCAATGCGCGTCCCAAGTACCTGGAAGGTTTCTGGTCGCTGGTTAACTGGGATTTTGCCAATCAGAACCTGGGGTAATCCCTTAAGCAGTTTATATCGGGCATAAAACCCGATGATTTGAATGGCCTTACCTGTGTAAGGCCATTTTTATTTTTACGATACTGTTTTCCCTGCGATTCCTTCCCTGCTCTTTCCTCCCTGTTCTTCCGGCCTCATTCCTGCAGCAAGAACACCAGCAGACAAACGGCCTCGCATATACTCAACGCAATAGCCGCCAATACGTACCCGGTCTCCCGCCAGAGTGCAGAACAACTCTCCACCACGGGCGGATAACTGCCGGGCATGAAGGTCAGTTTTGCCGAGCCGTTCGGCCCAGTAAGGAATCAGCGTACAATGGGCTGAACCGGTAACGGGATCTTCCGGAATACCTGCGGCGGGCGCAAAAAATCGGGAAACAAAATCGCAGTCTTCCCCGGGTGCAGACACCATAACAGCGAAGGTATCCAGTGCTGCCAGTGCCTGCATATCCGGCCGGCAATCAAGCACCTGTGCCTGGGAATCCAGCACCAGCAAGGTGTCCCGTGACTGAAAACCTGCCACCACTTTCTGGCCGATGGCAGCTTCACAGGCTTCCAGGTTCCGGATGGGTGTACCGGGCCGCGAGGGAAAATCCAGAAACAGAAGATCATCCCCGCTGTCTTCACAAATCGCTTCACGATTAGCGTTACGTTTCGCTTTGCAATCTACGGCCAGCGCCCCGCTCTGGCTCTGCAGGTTTAACCGCCGGCCTTTGACATGGCCATCCTTGAAAAGCACATGGGCTGCAGCCAGTGTGGCATGGCCACACAGGTCCACTTCCGTTTGCGGTGTAAACCAGCGTATGAACCAGCTGTCATTATCCGGCATCACAAACACGGTTTCGGACAGGTTGTTTTCCATGGCAATCTGTTGCATCAGAGGCGCGGGTGGCCAGTGCTCCACAACGATCACCGCAGCCGAATTGCCACCGAAAACCTGTTGCGTAAAGGCATCCACCTGAACCATTTCAAAGGTCATGACGTATTTATCTCCACCTGTGATTCTGCGAACCGTAATTTACGGTAACAGGTTTTAGTGAAGTTTGGGTTGCTGGTCAATAAAATCCATCAGGCCGATGGCCTCACTGAAATAATATCCCTGCGCCATATCGCAGCCGTTGTTGCGCAGGAATCTGGCCTGATCTTCCGTTTCAACACCCTCGGCCACAACTTTTATTTTCAGTTTATGGGCCAGAGCAATCAGTGCCAGTGTTACTTCTACCGCTTCGGTATCGGTAGGCAAACGGGAGATCAGTGACTTGTCGATTTTTATGGTATCCACCGGGAACTGACGCAGGTAACTGACAGACAGGTAACCCACGCCAAAATCGTCAATGGAAATGGAATAGCCCAGTTCTTTCAGCTGCTTTAATTTTTTCAGGCTTTCTTCTGGCGCATCGAACAGGGATTTTTCCTTCACCTCAATCTGGATATCCGATATTTGCCCCTGATGGGCCTTGGCCACTTCCGCCAGAATGGCATTAAAGCGTTCATCGCGGAACTGCTTGGTGGACAGGTTGACCGATACTTTCACACCGCCCATGCCGGCACCTTCCAGCGCGGCCCGGGTTTTTTCGATTTCCTTAACAATCCACTGGCCCATCACCACTACCAGATCGCCCCGTTCGGCCACATCCAGAAACTCATCGGGCAAACGCACTTTTCCATCGTGGCGGTCCCAGCGCAACAGCGCTTCCACCGCTTTTACCTCATTGCTTTTCAGGCAGATCTGCGGCTGGTATTCAAACAGGAATTCACTTCCATCAATGGACTCACGAATATCGCAGGCCATCTGCTCGGAATCCACCACATTGTCCTGGGTTACCTGCTGGTAAAAGTGAAAGTTATTGCGCCCGCGGCGTTTGGCCTTGTACATGGCCATATCGGCATAACGAATCAGATCATCACTGAGGATAGTGTCATCCGGCGTAATACTGATACCGATACTGGCAGACACAAAATGCTCATTGCCCTGATATTTAATGGCTTTGACTGTTTCTTCCAGAATAAAGTTGGCAATCCGCGCCACATCGTCGGCACTGCTAATGTCCACCAGCAACACACTGAATTCGTCGCCACTGATGCGGGCAACGGAATCCGTATCCCTGACCTGACTGCGAATGCGGCCGGCAATGGTTTTCAGCACAATGTCACCGGTGTCGTGACCATAGTTGTCGTTAATAGCCTTGAAGTGATCCAGGTCGATAAACAGCAAAGCAGCCCGGCGCTTTTCCCGTTTCACCACGTCCATCACTTTGCGGATGTTCTGCTTGAATAACACCCGGTTTTCCAGCCCGGTGAGCGGATCAAAAAATGCCAGTCGTTCCATCTGATCCTGGCGTTGCTTCATCAGTGTGACGTCATCGCACACCAGCACATAATGAGAAGGAATTTTTGCAGAAGTAAAAATGGGGGAAATGGTGGTCTGAAACCAGTGGCTCTGACCGCCGGCACTGTGGCCGCAGATCTCGATCTTACGCTTGGTTTTTACATAGGAGACAAAATCCTCATGATCCAGCGTGGGCAACTGAAAATAGGGTTCCAGATCGTCCAGAGTGCAACCTTCCAGCGATGAACTGAGCTGGCCGGTAAAATCCCGGAAAGCGGAGTTCACATAAGTCACAAAACCACTGCGATCAATGATGATCACCAGGCCGGAAATATTTTCCAGCGCACTGGATAGTAACTGCAAAGACAGCTCCCGCTCTTTGCGCAAATCAATTTCGGTCTTGAGTTCTTCATTGGCCTTGAACAATTCCTGGGTGCGTTCCAGCACCCGGTTTTCCAGGTCCCGGTTCAGCTCCGACACCTTGGCTTCGGCGGCAATCAGTTCGTTGGTCTGATGCACCAGAAACTGATTGGCTTCCTCCAGGTGCGCGGTCTGCTCATGAACACGTTTTTTCAGACGCCCGTTGAAGGCGCTCAGCAGCACAATAAAACCCAGTGCTGCCACAAATACGGACACAATCACCTTGCGCCAGAAACGGAACTCCGAACTCATGGCCCGGTTGGCGGGATCGAAGACAAACGCCTGCTGATCAAAGCCGCCATCAACAAGGTTCAGTTTACGAAAGGTATCGGCGATATGTTCCCAGCGCCCCGGGTTCATATGGCCCAGCTCAATCAGCTGGGGCATGATCAGCACGGCTGTTTGCCGCGCTTCAAACAGCAGTTGCTCGCGGCTGAATTCCGTGGAGTATTTATTCAGGATAAGATCCACAATCTCCTGCTGATGACTCAGGGCATAACGCCAGCCTTTGAGTGTGGCTTCCCGGAATGCTTTTACCTCATCAAACTGTTCAATGGAACGCTGTTCTGTGGTGAACAGGGTGTCGCCGTAAAAGTCCACCCCATAGGTGTTGGGCTCAATCATGTGATAGTCGATGCCTTGCTGTTCCAGAGCGAAAGGCTTGTCTGTCATGTAGCCCACCATGGCGTCCACTTTGCCGCTGATCAGATCCTCGATATTGAACGACAGGGGCACCTGCCTGACCTGGGATGGGTCCACCCCCTCCTTCAATAACACTCCCAAAGTATTAGCGCCGTAGGGGCCGTCCGGGAACATGACCCGTTTGCCGATCAGATCCTGGGGAGAGGCAATACCGGATTCCCTGAGGGTAAGAATGACCAGGGGTGAATGCTGGAATATGGCGGCCAGCGCCGTTACCGGCTCGCCGATCATGCGGTACAGAAGCAGTTCAGCATTGGCCACACCGTAATCAGCGCGCCCGCTTAACACCTCTTCCACCGGATTAATGGCGGGGCCTGCCTCTTTCAGGGACACCTCCAGCCCGGCGGCTTCGTAGTAGCCCCGCTCCAGAGCGGCATAAAAACCGGCAAACTGGAACTGGTGTTTCCACTTCAGCTGCACGGTCAATGGTGTCAGGTGGTCATCACCATAGGAAGACGGCGCGGTAACAAGGCCGGCCACCAACAACAGACTGACTGACAAAAACGCAAAGGTTCGCTTACATGCTGCCATCAAAACCACAGATATCCCTAACCCCTTCCATAGAGAAAATCATTGAAGCTTTCTGAGCGACATCCCTGCCTTGGTACGTCAGTCCACTTTGAGTTATTTTTGGTGTACATCCCTACAAATCTAGCGGATTATCCGCCGGATTGGCAAATAACAATTCGCCATGCATGGCGGAAAACTTAGATCCATCCGGGCACACTCCGCTATTTTCCGGCCACCATCAGCCCGTCGATCAGCAGCGAGCCGCAGTGAATATTGCCCCTGATATCCTTGTCAGTGCCAATCTGGCGGATATTGCGGTAAATGTCTGCCAGATTTCCTGCCACGGTGATTTCCTGGGTGGGGTGGCAGATCTCGCCATTTTCCACCCAGAAGCCGCTGGCGCCACGGGAATAGTCGCCGGTGACCAGATTAACACCCTGGCCCATCAGTTCGGTGACAATCAGGCCCCTGTCCAGGGACCGGACCAACTCGGCGAAATCTTCTCCGGTGGAATCCACACGCACATTCCGGGCGCCGCCCACGTTGGCGGTGCTCTCCATACCCAGGCGCCGGGCTGAGTAGGTGCCCAGCATATAACTGGTGAGCACGCCGTCACGGACAAAATGCTTTTCCCGGGTGGGCAGGCCATCACCGTCACAGACGGCACTGGAAATCCCCTGCTGCAGGCGGGGCTTTTCGCACACGGAAAGCACCGGGGATGCCACCGTCTCGTTCAGTTTATCCAGCAGAAAAGAGGATTTGCGATACAGGCTGCCACCGGCAATGGCCGACAACAAATGGCCGATCAATCCGCCCGCCAGAGGTGCTGCAAACAGCACCGGGTAGGTGCCGGTGGGTATCTGGCGGGGATCCATCCGGGCCAGCGCCCTGCGGGCGGCCTCCTCACCAACGGCCTCAGGGGCCTGAAGCTGCCCCGGCACCCGGTGGCGGGTGGACCAGTAATCCCGTTGCATCTTGTCGCCCTGGCCGGCAATCAGGGCGCAACTGAGCCCGTGTTGGGTACCGACATTGCAGTTGCGAAACCCGTGGCTGTTGCCATAACAACGTACGCCCCGGCCACTGCTGACGGTGGCACCCTCTGAATTGGTAATGCCGGTGATGGCCATGCCCGCCGATTCGCAGGCCAGGGCCATTTCCTGCGCCTGCGCCGGTGTCAGGTTCCAGGGGTGGTCCAGATCCAGATCAGGAAATTCCGTGGCCATCAGGTCTGCCTCTGCCAGCCCGGCACAGGGGTCTTCTGAGGTATGCTGGGCAATATCCCAGGCGGCCGTCACGGCGGTTGCCACAGCGTCGGCGGTCAGATCCGAGGTACCGGAGCTGCCCTTGGCCTTGCCACGATACACTGTAATGGCAAAACCGTGATTGCGGGTAAACTCCACGGTTTCCACCTCGCCCTTGCGTACGCTGGCCACCAGGCCTTCGTCGGAGGAGGCAGCCACCTCCGCCTGGGTGGCTCCCAGGGCCCTGGCCTTTTCCAGCGCCAATTCAATACATTCGCTGAGCTTTACCTTGTCTGATGCTATCTCCATTCAACAACCTTTTTGAAAACCGGTTCAGTTATTTCAATTGCCAGATCACGCGCCGATTAAACGGCAGCTCTGTCAGGGGCCCGGGCCATTGCTATCGATTAGGAATCCCCGCTGTTATAATCCGGCGATTAGAGTATTTGGTGTCTCGCCACAGTATAGCGTTTATACCTCTTTAACCACGGATAACTGCCGGATTTATTTAGCAAATGAATGAAAATGATCAGTTTCAGGATGACGATGCCTGGGTCAGTAAAACCCAGCGAAAAAAAGAAATGCATTACCGGCAGGCGATGGGTGAAAAACTGATAGCGTTAAAACCCGATGAGCGCACCGCGCTGAATCTGCCCGATGAGCTGCTGGCCGCGTTGGAAGAAGCCAACCGCCTGAAAAAGAACGAGGCTCTGAGGCGCCACAAGCAATATATCGGCAAGCTGATGCGGGATATCGATCTGGAGCCCATTGAAGCCTATTTTACCCGGGTGGAATCCGCCCACGAACTCAATACCCGTGCCTTCCATGAACTGGAAACCCTGCGGGACCAGCTGATTGCCGGCGACAACAACACCATTGGCGATGCCATTGCCCGGTTTCCCGCAGTGGACAAGCAAAAACTGCGGCAACTGGTGCGCAATGCCAAAAAAGAACGCCAGATTAACGACAAACAGGGCACCAGCGACAACAAACAGGGCCGCGCCCTGTTTCGTTTTCTGCGTGAGCAGCTGGAAGCCGAATAACGGGAGGTACCCGGGACTAACAACGGTGCAAGCGCCGGTTACCTTAACCGGCGGTGCCGCCCACCGTCAGCTCATCGATCTTGAGGGTGGGCTGGCCCACCCCCACGGGCACTGACTGGCCCTCTTTACCGCACACACCCACACCCCGATCCAGGGCCAGATCATTGCCCACCATGGACACTCGTGTCATGGCGTCAGGACCATTGCCGATCAGGGTGGCGCCTTTTACCGGACGGGTGATTTTGCCGTCTTCAATCAGATAGGCTTCGTTGGCGGAGAACACAAACTTGCCGGACGTAATATCCACCTGACCACCGCCGAAGTTCACCGCATACAGACCCTTTTTAACGGAACGGATAATATCCCCGGGCTCATCCTGCCCCGGGTACATATAGGTGTTGGTCATGCGAGGCATGGGCAGGTGCGCATAGGATTCCCGACGGCCGTTGCCGGTGGAATGGTGCCCCATAAGACCGGCATTGAACTTATCCTGCATGTAGCCCTTGAGGATACCGTTTTCTATCAGCACGGTGTGCTGAGCCGGTACACCCTCGTCATCCACAGACAGGGAACCGCGGCGATCCGCCAGGGTACCGTCATCCACCACCGTACACAGCGAGGATGCCACCTTGTCGCCCACCCGGCCGGAAAACGCCGAGCTGCCCTTGCGGTTAAAATCCCCTTCCAGGCCGTGGCCCACCGCTTCATGCAGCAATACGCCGGGCCAGCCGGAGCCCAGTACCACCGGCATGGTGCCTGCGGGAGCGGCTACCGAATCCATATTCACCTGGGCCATGCGCACGGCTTCGTGGGCGTAGGTTGTCAGGGTGGCCTCATCAAAAAGTTCATAGCCGCAGCGGCCACCGCCACCACAGCCACCCCGCTCCCGCCGGCCGTTCTTTTCCATAATGACCGACACATTAAAACGCACCAGAGGGCGCACATCCGCGGCCAGGGTGCCGTCAGTACCGGCCACCAGCACCACCGACCAGTTGCCGGAAAGGCTGACACTGACCTCGGCGATATGGGTATCCAGGCTGCGTACTTTGGCATCCACCTGTTTCAGAAGGTCCACTTTCTGGTCCGCTGTCAGGGTATCCAGAGGATTGAGACCGTCATACAGGGGATCAAAGGGAACTTGCGAGAGCACAGGCACCGTCAGGCTCTGGCCCGCTTGCACAATGCTGCTGGCGGCCCGGGTGGCTTTTTCTATGGCAGGCAGGTGCAGGTCATCGGAATAGGAAAAACCGGTCTTTTCACCACTGACAGCCCGCACCCCCACACCGCCGCCAATATGATGGGAGCCGCTTTTGACGATGCCGTCCTCCAGTACCCAGGACTCACTGCGGGTGCGCTGAAAATACAGATCGCCGTAGTTGAGGGAGCGGGTATGCAGGGAATTCAGAAGGGATTGAACCTGGGCTTCATCCAGCCCGTAGGGTGTCCAGAGAAGGTCTTTGGCCTGAGCAAAATAATCAGTTGATGACATGCATACCTCATCAGAATTCAGATAATAACCAGTATAGCAGCGGGCGGTTGAGCCAGTGGTTGTGTGTGCCCCGGATCAGTCCAGCACCCGGTGCGACTGAACCGGCATCTTGCCGCGCAGCACCTGCTGGGCAGCCAGATCCAGGTTGGCGGTAACCACACCTTCGCCCTCTTCCTGACAGGCCAGTACCCGACCCCAGGGATCAATGATCATGCTGTGGCCCCAGGTGCGGCGGGTAGCAGTGTGCTGTCCCCCCTGATTCGCGGCCAGCACAAAGCACTGGTTTTCGATGGCCCGGGCCCGCAGCAGGGATTCCCAGTGGGCCCGGCCGGTTTCCCAGGTAAAGGCCGCAGGCACCGTGAGCAGGTCAGCCCCCTGCCGGGACAGACGGCGGTACAACTCGGGAAAGCGCAGGTCGTAGCACACAGATAAACCCAGCCACAGCGAACGGCCATCAGCCAGCGCCATGTTCACCAGCGCCGTTTCCGAGCCCGGTTCGATGGTTTCCGATTCCCTGTAGGCACCGTGGGCATCGGCCACGTCCACATCAAACAGATGAATCTTGTCGTAACGGGCCTGCTGGTTTCCCTGTGGATCAAACACCAGGGAACTGGTGCGCACCCGCCCTTCGCTGACCGGATCTGCATTGCCCGGATAGCGGCGCCGCTGGGGCAGGGTGCCTGCCACTATCCAGAGCCCCTGCTGCCTGGCCCAGGCAGCCACCTGTGCCGACAGGGTCTGCTGCAGTTCCTTTTCACCCCATTCATACAGGGCCTTGGCGTTAAACACGGCAAAGTTTTCCGGCAGCAACACCAATTCAGCCCCGGCGTTTGCTGCCCGGGCCACCAGCGCTTCGGCGGCCTTCATGTTGGCTTCCACATCACCCTGGCTCACCATCTGAATGGCGGCCACTGTGGTGGGTTGTGCTTGCGGGTTGTCAGTCGTGTCTGGCATAGGTTTCAGTTACGCTTGGGAGATGCGGGTACCTGTTTTCCAGAATCAGGGTTTTCAGAACCAGAGTTTTCAGATTCCCCGGTTTTTGGTTTCGTTTCTGTTTCTGTTTCCGGCTCCACTACCTCCCCATTGGAAGTATCGGGTTCACTATGGCCGTTCTGGCCACCTTCCTTGACGATGGATTCCTGAATCTGCTTGGGAATAATATTAAAGGATTCCTGCAGGGACACGGCAGGATCATCCAGCGGACCTTCCACACTGTACTTCATGGTCGTGAGTTTATCCAACTGGGAGCCCAGTACCTTTTCAATCACATAAACAGTTGCTGCTGCCGGCAAACCACCTACCGCCGCGGCGGGAAGCACCAGATTGCGGGTAACGGGTATGGTCACATTCAGATTGGCATCAATGGTTTTGCTGTTCAGGTTAAGATCGCCGTCCATGGTCATTTTCATGGCGGCGCCATCCAGTTTCAGTTGCCGGGTTTTCAGAATTTCTTTTTCCAGTTCAAATTCACCACGGATTTCGCTGTAAGGCATTTCGTTACTTTCCAGATCCTTGATCTTCAGGCGCAAGCGGGAAAGCCAGTCATCAAAGTTCAGCACTCCCAGCACCTTGTCTGCGGTGCCGGAACTGACATCACGGAAACGTCCTTCCTTTATGACCAGATCGAAACGGGCCTGAGCGGTAAGCAGATCAAAATCAAAAGGCGCATCCCGCCACTGGCTTTTCAGCGACATCCGGGCAGTTTCGCTGGTCAGGCTGGGGGCGTAACCCCAGGCTTCCAGAATATCCGCCACATTGCCGGCTTTGGCTTCGCCTTCGATGCGGGTTTCCGGTGATCCGGCTTTCCATAACCAGTCGCCGGTACCTTTGAAGTTCACTCGTTTCAGATCAAAGGTCAGCGAATCAAAATGCACACCATCTGGCACCGGCGACCACCGCAATTGCCAGGAGCCAAAGTCTTCCTCGCCCAAAACCAGTTGCGCCAGCGACAGATCCAGTGCCGGCAATTGTCGGGGATCCAGCATACCGCTCACAGCAGACGGTGAACTGGTTTCCCCGGCCTCTGATTGAGTTGTTTCTGTTTCGGCTGCAATTTTTTCCGGTAGTTTAAGCTCCAGCAAGTGAACCTTTACCGGTGTGTCTATTGCCCGGTAATTGCCGCCGGCCAGATAGGCTTGCGGCAGTCTGGCGTCGCCCTTCACATCCGGCGAATCCACCGCCACATTGATAAAGCCGTCTTCCCGCTGCCAGGTCAGATTAAGATTCTGCAGCTTTGTCTGCTTGAGTTTGAGAGTGCCAATGTTCAGACGGCTGTGATCAATACGGGGCAACATCCCTGCCGAGCGCTCACCCTGCTGCATGTTATTCCGGGCTTCGTCCACCTTTTTTACGCTGCGGGACCAGGCATTGGTATCCAGTGTTTCTATGGTGCCGTTTATGGAAAAATAGGGCTGTTCCGGCAGCACGGCTTTTTCACCAAAGGCGATAGCGCCGCGGTTCAGTTCATCTTCTTCCATCACCATTTTCAGATCAAACAGATCGCCATATTGCACGGACTGAAAACGCTTCTCGCCACCCAGTGTTGTCTTGTAAGAAAGTGATAACGCTTTTCCCGATGACTTTTTCAGAGGTTGGGGATAATCCACCTGCACATCTTTCAGGGATGTTTCGATTTCCAGCAGGTTACGGCTAATGGCCTGGTCTTCCGGTGTGTTACGGATATAAATAGCCGCGTTGTAATCAAAAGGTCCGTCAAAAGGCGCCAGCATATCCAGTTTCAGCCAGGGCTTTATCGCACTCATTCGTGTGTTGCCGCGGGTGCGGATAACAGTTTGCTGCGGTTTTGAATCAGGCTTTGATTTAAGCTTTGCTTCACGCTCTGATGTGCGTTTGTCCGCATTCACTTCAGCGGAACTGTTTTCGGCCACCGGATAAGCCGGGTCATCTTCCGTCATAATGGTCGCTGAAATATCACCATCGAACACCCTGCCCGTCAGTCCCGGCGATGACAGACCATCCGCCAGACTGAAGTTCACTTCACCGTTCAGGTTATCAATCACCAGCTCCGGTTCTTTCAGCACAAACTGACCCTGCTGCAGATCCACCTGCACTGTGACTTCCACCTCCGGATCCTGATCCTTGCGGAAAGGCACTTCAACGCCCACCAGAATATCGCCCTGCCCGCTCACAGAAAACGGCTCCAGAATGGGCGCGGTGATGTCGCTGATGGGAGACTCCTTGAGAATCCCGATTGCCTGTTCCACCGGCCCTTTCAGATCCGCTTCCACCCACAGATCCACCATACCTTCGCCCACCCGGCGGGTGCCGACCCGGGCCTGGTTCAGGGAGGCACCGTAATAAGCCCCGCTCAGGGCCCAGGCATCCACCGTTCCGCTGTCGATTCGCACATCGGCAGCCACATGCTCCACCGGGCGCCAACCATCCAGATAGGACAGCTGCACATCGTCAACGGTAAATCCCAGCACGTACTGAAAAGGCTCAAACTCGTACAGGTTAGTGGGGCCATGAAACAGCAGATCACCCCGTAACAGGGTTCCCCCGAGCACCGCCTGATCCAGCCAGCGTACGACACCATCGGGAATCACCCCCACGGGTAAATGGGGATGAATAAAATCGGCATTGAACTGATCCAGGGTGGCCTGCAAACGCAGGTAGGGTTGGCTTTCACTGGTTTTGTCCTTGCTGACGGACAGCTGGGTAGCCCCTTTGATCTGTTCATCGTTCACCAGCATCAGCCCGCTTTCGATAAGTAATTCGTCGGGCGAGTTGTGAATCAGCAGCGCACCATGGGCTTCATCCACCAGCAGGGTTTCGCGGAACAACCGGGGATAATCCAGCGTTACCGACTCGCCTTTAAAATCAATCACCGACAGGCGTTTACCCAGCAGCACACGGGCCGATACATTGTTTAAACCGGGAATCCAGCGCTTGGGATGCAGGGTAAGATCAGACAGGTCGGCACTCAGGCGATAATCCGTTACCTGTTGCTGCTGCACTTCCATTTCAAACACCAGATCTGACAAACTGGCTTCCGGACGGATAACGCTCAGGGCTTGGTAAGCTTTGCTGTTCGGATCCAGAAAAGCAGCGTAATAACGGACCCAGGGAGACAGGGTGGCACGATCCAGTTTACCGATATAACGGCGGGGCGCTGCAGCAGCAGACTGTTCAGACGTTGTAGTGCTGGATGTGCTGGTGGATGTGCTGGATGTAGTGCTGGATATAGTGGCGGGAGTGGCATCAGCGTTTTTATCCCCCGGGATTTTTTGACTGTGCAATACCAGCTGCTGCGGGCGCCAGGTAAAGTCTTCACCGGTCACTTCCAGGGATTCAAAGCCCACCAACCAATTGCCCTGCCAACGCCCTTCCCATTTGGCAACGCCGGTCACGGATTTTAACGCCGGTGGCTGTTGCTGCTTGCCCTGATGGATCACCACCAGGTCCTTGACCATCAGCCTGGACGTGAGCCGTTCCAGTTCGCCCTGATGCACTGTGCCCCACAGTTCGATATCGCCACTGGCCCGGGTAACTTCCAATGCACTGAGTTCGCTGACGGGGAGCGGCATCCAGGGTGCCAGTTCCGGAGCCGATACCTGGCTGTACAGGTGACCATTGACGGATTCCAGATCTCCCAGGCTGCCACTGAAATCACCACCCACCCGGGCATTGATGTGGCTGTTTTCCTGCTGCAATACCAGATCCGCCCAGAAATGCTTGCGCCCCCCCTGTCGGCTCACCCCCAGATTAATATCGGACACTGTTACCGGCTGTTTCCAGAATCCGGTGACGGCAATGCGGCTATCGGTAATCTGAATATGTGGCTGCCTGACCAGATTGTCGATACGATCCAGTATTGAACGATCGTCTCCTTCCGGATCTTTGTTTTCCTTGTCGTTCTGTTCACGGGGCGGCAGGTTTTTAATAGCAAACCGGTGATCGGTGTAGGCCAGTTCAAATTCGGCACCGTCCAGCCAGAGTTTTATGACCGGGCGAAACTGAATCAGGGAAGCCCCCAGATTCACTTCCAGGGAAAATTCCTTCATCAACAGAAAAGCGTCCGTTTGCCCCGGGGCGGTGGCCCGCAAACCGGCCATGGTGATTCTTGGGGAAAGGTCCTGCCACTTGCCACTGGCGGTATCAAACTCAATGGTGTGACCGGTAATATCAGAAAGCCAGTTGCGGATTTCCGGCTGAAATTCCTCAACATGAGCCACCAGCTGGCGGCCGACGCCCACCAGTACTGCGGCACTGACAAACAGTGCAATCAGCCCGATCAGGATCAGGCGCGAAAGAATAAGTACCAGTCGATTCACATCAATACAACGTCAAACTGTTCCTGGCTGTAGAGCGCTTCCACCTGAAAGCGGATGGTTTTGCCGACAAAGTCTTCCAGATCCGCCACATTGGCAGACTCCTCATCCAGAAGACGATCCACCACACTCTGGGACGCAATCACCAGAAAGGATTCCATTTCATAGGCACGACGCTGGCGAAGTATGTCCCGGAATATCTCGTAGCAAACAGATTCCGATGTTTTTACCACACCCCGCCCCTCACAGGCGGGGCAGGCTTCACAAAGTACCCGCTCCAGGCTTTCCCGGGTGCGCTTGCGGGTCATTTCCACCAGCCCCAGTTCCGACACCTGGGTGATTTTGGTTTTTACCCGGTCTTTTTCCAGTGCTTTCTCGAAAATGCGCAACACCTGGCGACGATGTTCCTCATCTTCCATATCAATAAAGTCGATAATGATAATGCCGCCCAGGTTACGTAACCGTAATTGCCGGGCAATGGTCTGGGCCGCTTCCAGATTGGTTTTGAAAATGGTTTCTTCCAGATTGCGATGGCCGACAAAAGCGCCGGTGTTCACATCGATGGTGGTCATGGCCTCGGTCTGGTCAATCACAATATGGCCACCGGATTTCAGCTGCACTTCGCGTCCCAATGCTTTCTGGATTTCCTGCTCTACACCATACAAATCAAAAATGGGGCGCTCACCAGGATAATGCTCAATGTATTTTTCCAGATCCGGAATAAACTCGCGGACAAACTCCATCACCTTGCCGTGGGTTTCCCGGGAATCGATACGGATTTTTTCCACGGAATCCCGTACTTCATCCCGCAGGGTTCGCATGTACAAAGGCAGATCCTGATGAATGTTGCTGGCAATTTTTGCCCGGGCGGATTTGATCTGAATGGCTTTCCAGAGGCGCCAGAGAAAATCCACATCACTGCGCAGAGATTCCTCATCGCAGCCTTCCGCCACCGTACGCAGAATAAAGCCCTTGCGCTCTATGTCTTCCCGCTCATCCACGATTTTTTCGACGATAGAACGCAACCGCTCCCGTTCGTTTTCATCTTCAATCTTCTGGGAAACACCAATGTGATCACTGTAGGGCATGTAAACCAGATAACGGGAGGGAATGGATATATGGCTGGTCAGACGTGCGCCTTTGGTGCCGATCATATCCTTGGTGACCTGCACAATAATGGAATCGCCTTCCCTGACCAGTTCATTGATGTTGGCCACGTCATCGTTGTCGTTGCCGTCGCTGGGCACCCAGATATCCTTGGCATGGAGAAACGCAGCCCGCTCCAGGCCCACATCCACAAAGGCCGCCTGCATGCCCGGCAATACCCGCACCACCTTGCCGTTGAATATGCCGCCCACCAGGCCGCGTTTGGCGGTGCGCTCAATAATGATTTCCTGAACGACGCCGTTTTCAATCACCGCTACCCGGGTTTCCATGGGGGTAACGTTTATCAGAATCTCTTCACTCATCAGTTCTGTATCCTTCAGCCCGGGTATCGGTAGGGAGCCGGCGTAACGCCGCTAGCACGCCGTCAGCCAGTAGCCCACATCAAAACGTTCCAGCAGGTGAATGGTTTCTGTCAGAGGCAGCCCCACCACCCCGCTGTAGCTGCCTTCAATACGTTGCACAAAAGCTGCACCATACCCCTGAATGCCATAGGCTCCGGCCTTGTCTGCCGGCTCTCCGGTGGCCCAGTAACGCGCGATCAGCTCATCAGACAGCGGTTTAAAAAACACCTCAGTACAGGATAGCTGGCACTCAACCCTGTCCTCAAACTGGATTGCCACCGCGCTCATGACGGTGTGACGATTGCCGGAAAGACATTGCAGCATACTCATGGCATGGGCCTTATCTTCGGGCTTACCCAGGGTTTGACCATCAAATACCACAGAAGTGTCCGAACCCATCACCGGCAACGCCGGTTTGCCCAGTTCCCCGATCAGATCCCAGCCTGCCGCCGCCTTGCCAATGGCCAGACGCCGCACGTATTCCTCGGGGGATTCACCGAAGAGTTCGGATTCGTCCAGATCAACCGGGTGGATGTCGCAGGGCACACCAATTTGCGCCAGAAGCTCCCGCCGGCGTGGCGAGGCAGAGGCAAGATAGATTTTTTCAAACATAACGCGTCCGCGGGTTGGTTTTTATCCAGCCTTTACGGCTTTTGTTCTATTTATTCTATTCGGTAGCTGCGCCGCAGGGATCGTAGCACCATCAGCACCCAGGGCCAGAAAATACCTGACATGATGGCCCCCATCCAGTAGCTCATGGTCCAGGGAGTGACGTGCACCGAGCGCTGAATCAGCAGGGCACTCAGTTGGTAAATGCCTACTAACACAATAATGGACAGGCATTGCTGCCACACCGGGAACACCCGGATCCGCAAATGCAGCACGTACGTGACATAGGCCACCAACGCCAGTGAAAAGGCATTCTGGCCCAGTACATCACCCAGCACCACATCCAGAAACAGCCCTGCCACCCAGGCCACTATCACGCCCACACGGTGGGGTACAGCAATAACCCAGTACAACAAAACCAACGCTACCCAGCAAGGTCGTGCAGGTTCTGCCCAGTCCGGCAGGCCCACCACTTCCAGAATGTAGGCCACCACAAAGCTGGCAAAAATAATTCCGGCTCCGCGCCCCATCAGCGCTCCTCCCCGGTGGTTTCAGCGTTCTCTTCTGCTGCAGGCGTTTCCGGTTCGGCAGCGGCTGCCGCCGCAGCGGCCTGAGCTTCCCGGGTTTCGCTGGAAAACACCAGCAGCACATGGCGGCTGCGGTCCAGCTGTGCCGACGGTGCCGCACTGACGATGGCAAAAGGCAGGCCGGGATCGTGGCGTACTTCAGTCACCTTGCCCACGGGATAACCGGAAGGAAAACGCCCTCCCAGCCCGGAGGTGACCAGCAGATCCCCCTCCACAATATCCGCCGTGTCCGGTACGTGAATCAGTTTGAGTTTATCCAGACTGCCGGAACCCACGGCAATGGCCCGCACCCCGTTACGGGCCACATGCACAGGCACCCCATGGGAGGCATCACTGATCAGCAGTGCCCGGGAGCTGAGGGGCCCCACATCGGTAAGCTGTCCCATTAAACCGTCTGCGTCCAGTACCGCCTGCCCCGGATAGGCATCATCCCGGGAGCCCTTGTCGATAATGACTTCGTGACGAAATGGATCCGGATCCACGCCGATAATTTCCGCCACGATCACCTGATCATCCACCAGGTCTGCGGAATTGAGCAATTCTTTCAGGCGGGTATTCTCGGCCACGATAGCCGCCAGTTTCTGCACCCGTCGCTGCAGCAACAGGACTTCCGAATCCAGACGACGGTTCTCCTGCTCCAGATCCTCGCGGGACTGCACGCTTTCTGATGACCACTCCGCCAGGGTGTACGGAATATTGGCGACATAGTGAATAGGCAGGGTAAAAACAGACAAGGCATTGCGCACGGGGTTGAGCAGGTCGGTGCGGTGGTCGATAAAAATCAGGGCGAAAGAGATCATGGTGAAAAACACCAGGCGATAACGATTCGCTGTATTCTGAGCAAAAATCGTTTTTATGGCTGTTTCCTCCGCGATTCCCGTCCGGGATCAGATCCGCTCAAATCCATCACCCCAGAAATACAAAAGCCTCTACTGAGGGGGCTCAATAGAGGCTTGCCAATCTGCACCATTGCCTAATCAACGGCAAACATATCAAAACCGCGCTTGTCCATCATCTCCATGGCGCGGCCACCACCACGGGCGACACAGGTGAGCGGGTCTTCAGCCACAATCACCGGCAGGCCGGTTTCTTCCGCCAGCAGGCGGTCCAGATCCCGTAACAGGGCACCACCGCCGGTCAGCACCAGGCCACGCTCGGCAATATCCGACGCCAGTTCCGGCGGCGATTGCTCCAGTGCACCTTTCACGGCACTGACAATGGCTGACAGGGGCTCCTGCAGCGCTTCCAGAATTTCGTTACTGTTCAGGGTGAAGCTGCGGGGCACCCCTTCTGCCAGGTTGCGACCACGCACATCGATTTCCAGCAGTTCATTGCCGGGATAGGCGCAACCGATTTCCTCTTTGATCCGCTCAGCGGTGGCTTCACCAATCAGGCTGCCGTAGTTGCGGCGCACGTAAGTCACAATGGCTTCGTCGAACTTGTCGCCGCCAACCCGTACGGAGTCGGAATACACCACCCCGTTCAGGGAAATCAAGGCAATCTCGGTGGTACCACCACCAATGTCCACCACCATGGAACCGCTGGCTTCCTCTACCGGCAGGCCGGCACCGATGGCCGCCGCCATGGGCTCTTCAATCAGGTACACCTCACGGGCACCGGCACCCAGAGCCGATTCCTTGATGGCTTTCTTCTCAACCTGGGTTGACTGGCAAGGTACACACACCAGCACACGGGGGCTGGGTGTGATAAAGGAATTCTCGTGGACTTTGTGAATAAAGTGCTGCAGCATTTTTTCGGTCACATGAAAATCTGCAATCACACCGTCTTTCAGGGGGCGGATGGCGGTAATATTACCCGGGGTACGACCCAGCATGCGTTTTGCGTCCATACCCACAGCAGCCACACTTTTCTGGCCGTTTTGCTGGCGAATAGCCACCACGGAAGGTTCATCCAACACGATACCGCGATCTTTCACATAAATAAGAGTGTTGGCAGTCCCCAGATCGATAGACAGATCTGTGGAGAACATACCTCGTAAGCGCTTAAACATAGAATCAGGACGTCAACTGTTAGAAACTTGGATATTATCTGCGGGCAAATCTAATGACTTGTGCCATTCAGGGAACCTATGATCAAGCCTATGCGGCTCCCTGACCGAATGGAGGCAACTCTAGCAGTGGAACCCCCATTCGGCAAGCTTCTTGTCATGAATTCGTCAGATATTTCAGCCACTTTGCGGACAATTTCCGGGTTTTTACAAGAGCCGTCAGCGGTCATGTATCAGAGCCGTCAGCGGTCATGCATCAGAGCCATCAGCGGTCATGTATCAAAGCCGTCAGCGGTCTTGTATCAGCCCTTTTCCCTGCCTTTTCAGGCTTTTTTCTGGCGGGCGTTTTTCTGCTACTATTAGCCGCTTTTCAGATCTTCCAGAAAATCCAAACCGTTTAGGAACTCAATCATGGCGCTTGATAACGATGAAGTGGCGAAAATTGCTCACCTCGCGCGGATTAAAATCGACCCGGAGAAAGCCCCGGAATACGCCGACAGCCTGTCCAGCATTCTGGGATTAGTGGAACAGTTGCAGGCGGTCAATACCGATAATACCGAGCCCATGGCCCACCCCATGGATGCCAGTCAGCGATTGCGGCCCGACGAAGTCACGGAAAGCAACCACCGTGACGAGTATCAGCAGATCGCGCCGGCCACCGAAGACGGCCTGTATCTGGTTCCCCGAGTGATTGAGTGAAGGAATCACCCATGCATGACAAGACACTGACCGAATTAGCCGCCCTGCTGGACAGCAAAGCTGCCTCCAGTGTGGAAATCACCAGCCATTTTCTGGATCGTATCAAACAGCACGACGGTGAGCTGAACAGTTTTATCAGCATTACCGAAGACAACGCTCTTGCGCAGGCAAAAGCCGCCGACGAGCAACGCGCCAAAGGCAATGCCGGCCCCATGACCGGCCTGCCCATTGCCCACAAGGATATCTTCTGCACCCGGGGCGTAAAAACCAGTTGCGGCTCCCGCATGCTGGATAACTTTATCGCCCCTTACAACGCCACCGTGGTGGAAAAGCTCAGCGACGCCGGTGTGGTGTGCCTGGGCAAAACCAATATGGACGAGTTCGCCATGGGCTCTTCCAACGAAACCAGTTTTTACGGTGCCGTAAAAAATCCCTGGCAGACGGATTATGTGCCCGGTGGTTCCTCCGGTGGATCTGCCGCAGCCGTGGGTGCCCGCCTGGCACCGGCCGCCACCGGCACCGACACCGGCGGCTCCATTCGCCAGCCGGCCAGCCTGTGCGGCATTACGGGCCTGAAACCCACCTATGGTCGGGTGTCCCGTTGGGGGATGATTGCCTTTGCTTCCAGCCTCGATCAAGGCGGCCCCATGACCCAATCGGTGGAAGACGCGGCCCTGATGCTGAGTGCCATGGCGGGATTCGATACCCGGGATTCCACCTCGATCGACCAGCCGGTGCCGGATTATCAGGCAGCGCTGAATGATGATATCGCCGGGCTCAAGATCGGCCTGCCGAAAGAATTCTTCCAGAAAGGCCTGTCGGACGAAGTGCGCGCCGTGATCGACGCGGCCGTTAAGCAATACGAAACCATGGGCGCGGTGGTGAAAGAAGTTTCGCTGCCCAATGCCACCCTGGCGGTGCCGGCGTACTACGTGATTGCCCCGGCGGAAGCCTCCTCCAACCTGTCCCGTTACGACGGCGTGCGTTTTGGCTATCGCTGTGAAAGCCCGGCAGACCTCACCGACCTGTACGAGCGCAGCCGCGCCGAAGGGTTTGGTGAAGAGGTAAAACGCCGCATCATGGTAGGCACCTATGCGTTATCCGCCGGCTACTACGATGCCTATTACCTGAAAGCCCAGAAAGTGCGCCGCCTGATCAAGGAAGATTACGACAACGCCTTTAAAGAGGTGGATGTGATCATGGGCCCCACGGCGCCCACGCCGGGATTTAAACTGGGTGAAAAAGCCGATGATCCGGTGTCCATGTACCTGTCCGACATTTACACCATTGCCGTAAACCTGGCGGGTTTGCCTGCGCTTACCCTGCCGGCAGGATTTGCCGGTCAACTGCCCGTAGGGCTGCAGATCATCGGCAGACATTTTGATGAAAGCAAACTTCTGAACGTTGGCCACCGTTACCAGCTGGAAACGGACTGGCACCGACAACTACCGGAAAACTTCAAAGGCTAACGTTGCAAGAGGATTAGATCATGGAATGGGAAACCATTATCGGGCTGGAAATTCACGTTCAGCTTTCCACCCGTTCAAAAATATTTTCCGGCAGCAGCACAGCGTTTGGTGCCGAAGCCAACACCCAGGCCAGCCTGGTGGATCTGGGCATGCCCGGTGTATTACCGGTACTGAATGAAGACGCCGTTAAAAAAGCCGTAAAATTCGGCCTGGCCATAGACGCACATATTGCCCCCAAATCCGTGTTCGCACGGAAAAACTACTTTTACCCCGACCTGCCCAAAGGCTACCAGATCAGCCAGTTTGAACTACCCATTGTGGGCGTGGGCAGTGTCGATATCAGCCTCAGCGATGGCAGCACCAAAACCATCGGGGTTACCCGTGCCCACCTGGAAGAAGATGCCGGCAAATCATTACATGAAGATTTTCACGGCATGAGCGGTATTGACCTGAACCGGGCCGGCACCCCTTTACTGGAAATTGTCTCCGAGCCGGATATCCGCTCCGCCGAAGAAGCCGTGGCCTACCTGAAAGCCATTCATTCCATTGTGCGCTATCTGGATATTTCCGATGGCAACATGGCAGAAGGCTCCATGCGTTGCGATGTGAACGTATCGGTGCGTCTGAAAGGTGAAGAGGAATTCCGCACCCGAACCGAAACCAAGAACGTCAACTCCTTCAAGTTTGTGGAAAAAGCCATTGAGCTGGAAGTGGAACGCCAGATCGATCTGTATGAAAGCGGCGGGAAAGTGGTTCAGGAAACCCGTTTATTTGATGCGGTAAAAAATGAAAGCCGCTCCATGCGCACCAAAGAGGAAGCCAACGACTACCGTTATTTTCCTGACCCGGATCTGCTGCCGGTGGAAGTCACCACTGATTATCTGGAAGAAGTGCGCAGCCATTTGCCGGAACTGCCGGCCCAGAAAGTGGCGCGATTTCAGTCGGAGCTTGGCCTGTCGGATTACGACGCCCGGGTGCTGGCAGCCGATAAAGCCCTGGCGGATTTCTTTGAAACCGTTATTAAAGAATCCGGCGCCCCTGCCAAGCTGGCGGCCAACTGGGTAACCAGTGAAATCATGGGCGCCCTGAACAAAAACGATCTGGATATCAGTGAAAGCCCGGTGAGTGCCGAACAGATCGGTGGCCTGTTAAAACGCATTCAGGACAACACCATTTCCGGCAAGATTGCCAAAACGGTATTCGAGGACATGTGGAGCAACGGCGGCAGTGCCGATGACATTATTGAAGCCAAAGGCCTGAAGCAGGTCACCGACACCAGCGCCATTGAAGCCATGGTGGATGAGGTGATTGCCGGCAGCCCGGCTCAGGTGGAACAGTACCTTGCCGCCGATGACAACAAGCGTAAAAAACTGATCGGCTACTTTGTGGGGCAGGTAATGAAAGCCTCCAAAGGCAAAGCCAATCCGCAGCAGGTGAACCAGGTTCTGGCCAGCAAGCTGAAATAGCGTTGGTCCGTTCCCCAGCTATTGAGTTCGCTCTGCAGATAATAAAAAGCCCGCGTCAGCAAACGCGGGCTTTTTATTGGTACATCTTCATCATAAAACTGATGCCAGCTTAACGCCGGCACCGCCACCCCTGGGTCAGGACAACAGTTTTATCAACACCTGAGACAGCTTATCCAGATCCACCGGTTTGGTAATATAGTCATCAAAACCGGCGTCCATGCCCCGTTTGATATCCTCGTCCGTGGTAGAAGAACTGAGGGCAATCACCGGTGTCTGCGCCAGTGCCGCATCTTCCTTGATCATCTTCAGCAAGGCAAAGCCGTCCATGCCCGGCATGTTGATATCCAGAACAATCAAATCCGGGTTTTCCTCCCGCGCTATCTCCAGGCCCAGCGGCCCGTTGACTGCTGGATAAAAGCGGCCAATGGCCAGCTTTTCTATCAAATGTTCCATCAATTTGATGTTGGCAGGCTGATCTTCCACGTAGAGAATTTTTTTCTGCGTCGCAGCTTCGGCATCCGGCCTGGCCGCCAGCAATGAATTTGTGGTATTCGGCTCCGGTTTACGGCCTGTAATCACACGGTTCAGGGGCAACTCAATCCAGAAGGTGGAGCCCATGTATTTGTAACTTTCCAGACCAATGGCGCCGCCCATCAACTCCACCAGACTTTTAGAAATCACCAGGCCGATTCCGGTGCCTTTTACCGACGAGTTATCGGCAGAAGCCCGTTCAAATGGCTGAAAGAGTCTTTCCTGCTCGGAGTCTGTCAGGCCAACACCGGAATCCGTTACACTGATTCGCAGCCGGTCACCAGTGGTGGGTTCTGCACTCACCGATACAGTGCCGTCGGCATGATTGAATTTCACTGCATTGGACAGCAGGTTCAATACCACCTGTTTGAGCCGAAACGGATCTGCATTAACAATAAAGGTCTGTTGCTCACTCAGATGATTGAATACCTTGATGCCCCGCGTGCTTGCCTGCCCTTTGGTGAGTTCAACGCAATCCGCCATCAGCGAATTCATATTCACATCTTCGCAGTTCACCACAAAGGTACCGGCTTCAATTCGGGCCAGGTCCAGAATGTCGTCAATCACTTCCAGCAAATGATTACCGGCGGTGCGAATTTCTTTCACCGATTCCCGCTGCCGTTCTGTCAATTGCCCTTCACCCATATCCAGCAACTGGGCAAACCCTACAATGGCATTCATGGGTGTGCGTAACTCATGACTCATGGATGACAGAAACCGCGACTTGGCCACGTTGGCATTACGGGCTCTTTCCACGGCAAGCTTGAGTTCGTTCTGCTGGCCTTTTATCTGGGTCAGGTCACGAATACTGATAATTTTAACGGTGTTGTCACCCACCTTGTCGCTTTTCTGCTGAACCTCTACCGGAAAACGACGACCATGTTTATCAATGCCCTCTGACGCCACCACCTGGCCCTGCCCTTCGATAAACACCAGATCCGTCGTAAAAAGCTTCAGTTTGAGCGGTTTGTTCAACAGTTCTTCCGGTGTATAAGCAAACAGTTTCAGGAAGCGTTCATTCACGTTTACCACCAGGTTATTGTTCACCACCAGCATGGCATCAAACGCGGACTGCACCAGCAGGTCAAAGCTCTGTTGATACAGACGGCAGTCGGCTTCCATCTGCTTGTGTTGCGACAGATCCTGCAGCACCACCAGGTAACGGCGCGGCTCTTCATCAAAGGAAGGGTTAATGGAAATCAGCAGGGGAATTTCGTGACCATCCCGGTGGTAGCCCACCACTTCCCTGCCACGGCCGAATATTCTGGAAAGCCTGTGCTCGTCAGGATTATCGATGTATTCATAGTGCCGCTCCCGCAAGCGATGGGGCACCAGAAAATTCACGTTCCGGCCCAGCAACTCCTGCTGGGTATAACCGAAAATCGTTTCTGCCGTCTGATTGAATGATTCGATACACCCCTGATTGTCGGTAATGATTACGCCACCAATGGCGCGATCAAACATCCGCATATAATTTTGCGACAGTTTTGCCAGGCTGGCTTCCAGACGGCGTCTTTCACTGATGGTGCCCAGCAACAGCAGCAGTGTGACCAGCGCCGTACACAAAAACAATTGCAGCTCGATCAGAGAGCGGTTCAATTCCTCGGACTGGAAAGGGCCCGCGCCCTGGGAGGTTACCGTCACTGCTGCACCTGACATCAGCACCGCGCCCAGAATCACCACATGGCCGGGAAAGCGCAAGGCTCCCCAAAGCAGCACCGGCAACACCATAAACAGGGGCAATGGCAGATGGGCATCGGCAATCAGCCCCAGAGTCAGGCTGCACACCAGCGCCAGCACTGCAGCAAATGCCAGCAACTCGCGCCAGTCGACATTCCGCAACCAGCGCTTGTTAAACCAGTCATTCAATGTCAGCAGCAGGGGCGTTATCAGGATGACTCCTACCCCGTCGCCGACCCACCAGGTTACCCAGACATAAGTGTATTCAGTCCAGGAAAGCAGCCCCACCACCGCCAGACCGGTAACGCCGAACACGGCACTGACAGCACCGCCAATTACAGCCCCGAACAAGACAAACTGCGCTACCTGAAGCGTGGTACCAAAGGGCCGGTGGGTGCCGGTGTAGCGCTGAATCATATAGGCCGAGATCAGTGCTGCCAGGGTATCGCCCACCCCATTGGCGGTGCCGGAAATAAAGGACACCCCCAGATTGCTGAAGTTTTCCCAGTCGATATATGCCCATACATTGCCGATAAAAGCCCCCAGCCAGATCCCGGGCCAGATCACCGATCCACGCAATAACACCACAGCCAGCACAATGCCGGAAGGCAGCCATACAGGAGTGACATTCCCCGGCGGTATCGCCAACAGCTGGCCCAGCCGGGCCGTTGCCACATACATAGCAGCCAGGAGAATAATCTCAACAAAGGTCCTGCCCATTGAGGCCTGAGGGTTTTCCTGCATCAACGACTGAATACTCGTTATTGTGTGGGGGGATTGGTGGCAATGAAATTACTGATAAGCTTAGCCAAGGTTATGAATCTAAGCAAAAACAGCGCCTTGCGTGAGTGCTACGAATGAAGGAATGACAGGCAGGAAAAATAACCGGGGCCCATGCCAAACGGGCCCCTTATAAGTTTATTTAAAAATTGACGCTGGCAGGTCATCAGGCCTGCAATGCGCCCGCCATTTTACGGCTGATCGCCCGGGGCGACAGCTTGGCCATAAAGGCACCGAACCAGTTCTTGAACCCGGGAATCACAATGGCGCTGTGACGTTTTTTCAGGGCTTTACGTACCACGGCTTCGGATGTCATGGTGCCCGCCTTGAACAGAAGGGTATCTGTCATATTGGCTTCCCGGGCAAATTCGGTTTCGGTCGCGCCGGGGCAAAGAGCCGATACCGCCACCCGGCCCTTCAGCTCTTCATGGAGCGCCTCGGAGAATGTCAGCACAAAAGACTTGGTGGCATAGTAAATGGCCATATTCGGGCCCGCCTGGAAGCTGGCGGTGGAGGCCACATTAATGATGAAGGCACCCTGCTGGGCCTGCAGCAGCGGCAGCAAACGATGGGTCAGATCCACCAGCACAGTCACATTCACCTGAATCATATTGAGCTGCCGCTCCAGGGGAATATCCGTGAACTTGCCACGATCTCCGAACCCGGCATTATTGATCAGACCGTTCAGCTGCCAGCCCTGCGCCTGAACTTTATCTGCCAGCGCCTGACCGGCGCCCGGCTGAGCCAGATCCAGCGCCACGGTTTCCACCTGCACGCCATGTTGCCCGGACAGTTCGCCGGCAATCTGCTGCAGACGCTCCTCCCGGCGTGCCACCAGTATCAGGTTTTCCCCTGCCTGGGCCAGCTGCTTTGCAAACTCTTCACCAATGCCGGCGCTGGCGCCGGTGATCAATACATACCTCATAATTTCACCCTTTCAGTTACCATTTCAAAACAAGTTAATGACCAGTGGTCACCAATGTTAGTGACCACTGGTCTCTTAGTCAAGCGCAAAGTTGGCAACTTCGGCGCCATTTGCTTAACCCTTTGATTTATGGTGTTTTAAAAAACAGTGCCACAGCCCTGCGAACTGATTGAAAAAAATACTTTTGTGGTAATATCCGCCTTCGCTAAAGAGCCCCGGCTCCCCGAAACTTTGTGTCAGTCAATCGCAAGAGATCCTATGAATACCAACTCACTTCAGCAGCGCTTTTTAAAAATCCGCAGCAACAAGGCCTTCGAACTCTTTGTCGTGTTTGTGATTGTGTTTTCCGCTCTGGTGATCGGTGCCAAAACTTATAACATCCCACCCAACCTGCTTATTCTGATGACCTGGCTGGACTGGTTTATTACCGCGGTGTTTCTGGTGGAAATCATCGTGCGCTTTCTGGGAGAGGAAAGAAAGCGGGACTTTTTCAAACAGGGCTGGAATATCTTCGATACCATCATTGTAGCGGTGAGCCTGATCCCTGCGGATAACTCGGATATGGCACTGGTGGGCCGGCTGATCCGGATTTTCCGCGTGCTGCGGATGGTATCCATCATTCCAGAATTGCGACTGCTGCTGAATTCGCTGATCAAGGCCCTGCCCCAGCTGGGTTACGTCATGCTGCTGATGTTTATCATTTTTTATATTTACGCCGCCATCGGCGCCACCTTCTTTTATGAAATCAATCCGGTGCTCTGGGGCGATATCAGCCGTTCCCTGCTCACCCTGTTCCGGGTAATGACCTTTGAGGACTGGACCGATGTGATGTACGAAACCATGGCGGTGTATCCCTTAAGCTGGATTTTTTATATCACCTTTATTTTCTTTACGGCCTTTGCGTTTCTTAACATGGTGATCGGGATTATTGTGGGCGTGCTGGAACAGGAACACGCCAAAGAACGGGCGGAACAGGATGAGGCCGAAGGCAAACTGACTATTGAAGATCTGTCCCGGCAGATGGAGGAACTGAAAGGCCTGTTGTTGCAGCAACAACTGAATCAGCAAAACCGCGATCCCTCTTCCTGAGGCTTTTGCGGTTGCTGGTTAAGAAACTGTTGGTTGAGAAGTTGCCAGCTGAGAAAGAGCTTACACCAGCTCAAAAAAATCAGGGGCCGAATACAGGGATTCTTTCGGCTCTTCTGAGGCAATCGGCTTTTTATAAATGTGAATATCCGTGCCGGATGCATAACGTGCCAGCGCCCTGGGGTGCATGCCGAAATGCCGGGAAAACACCTTCAGGTACTGATGCTCATCCTGAAAACCGGCTTTACGGCTGGCGGTAGCAAGGTCCGCACCTTCTGCCGCATAAGTGATCGTATCGCCCAGCAGACGCCAGGCCCGGAAACCTTTGATGGAAAGCCCCAGGTGCTGGCGGAACAGGGCTTCCAATTCAATCACACTGATACCCACCTGCTGGGAACAGTCCAGAATATCCATGGGTGTAGCGCCGTAGTTTTTTATCAGCGTCATGGCTTTTTCGATACGCTCATCGTGCCGGTAAGTGGAGGCTTTCATGTACTCCTCCGGCCGGGTCAGGCTGCGCATCCAGAGGTATAAATCCTTGGCACCGTAGTTGCCGCGAAAAATCGTACGAAAGGTTTGCACCACCGCTTTTTCCGTCATGGAATGCCAGCCGAAATCCGGGCGGCAATGCATCATGGTGCCTTTCAGTGCGTTGTATTCGTACCCCAGAGAATCCAGCATCAATACGGCCGCACGGCCCTGATGCTTTTCCACTTCAAGGGGACAGCCACTGGACACCAGAAAAGTCTGCGCCGTTACGGCCTGGCCGTTCAGCTTGAGGGTGGCGTTGGCATCAAGGAAAATGATGAGGCAGGCGGAACCGAGGGAAAGACAACTGCGTTGCGGAACTGGCCCGATATACAAGGTCCGGTCATTCCACAAATAAAGTTGGGAAGCGTTGGCCATGGTCTGTAAACCGTTATTATTTTGTTATTTTTGTATTGTTATATGTACCCCGTAAGACTGAACCTAAACCCACCTGATAATGGTGTAAAGTCCGGGCAATTCGATTTTTGGTTAAATTTCGTAACCAAACAGAAAAAATAGTTAACCTTCAATTACATACCGCATCATAAAAAAAGGCCGCAAACAGCGGCCCAAATGGCGGTTGAATTCGAGTCGGCACACCCGTCTGTTGCTAATTGGCCCTGAGACGCTGAATTTTGACGCCCCTCAGGGAACTGACCGTGAGATAACGAAGAAAAGCCACCAATGGATGCTCATTCACTCTGGGGGCCTTGCCCTGGGCTATGCGCTTCAGCTGATTGGTGTACCAGGCAGTTTCCATCATGGCCCGCTCATCAATGGCCTTGATGCCGGTCAGACGCGGCCGCACCTGGCTTGCGTAGGCTTCGCCCCGCAGGATGCGATTGGGAAAATCCGCATCAATGGCCAGTGGCCGGCCCAGCCCCACCAGATCCGTGGCGCCGCTTTTCACCGCTTCGGCCATGCCATCGTGGGTGCGGAAGCCGCCGGTTACCATTAAAGGTGCGCTGATCCGTTGCCGGATCTCTTCGGCATATTCCAGGAAATAGGCTTCCCGGGCCCGGGTGGACGCTTTCATGTTCAGGCCGGTCATGCTGGGGGATTCATAGTTGCCACCGGATATTTCGATCAGGTCCATTCCGGCATCTGACAGCATTTCCGCCACTATCATGGACTCATCTTCGATAAAGCCGCCCCGCTGAAAGTCTGCAGAATTCATTTTGATGGACACGGGAAATTCCGGCCCCACCGCATCACGGATGCTGTCGTAAACTGCCAGCACAAAACGGGCACGGTTTTCCACCGTACCACCCCAGCGGTCCTTGCGCTGATTATGGTGGGGGGACAGGAACTGACTCACCAGATAACCGTGGGCACCGTGAATCTGCACCCCGGTAAAACCGGCTTTTTTGGCCACCGCAGCGGCACGGCCAAAACGCTCCACCTGCTCCAGGATTTCATCCTCGGTCATGGCTCGGGGCTGGTTGAAGAAGTTTTTCAGTTCCTTGCGCAAAGGTATGGCGGACGGCGCAATGGGCTCTTTGGACAGCATATTGGGGGACTGCTTGCCCGGGTGATTCAGCTGCACCCAGGTGTGGGTGTTGTTTTCGGTGGCCGCCCGGGCCCAGTCTGAAATGGCCGGCAGATAGCGTTCATCCTCGAACACCACGTTATTGGGCTCCCCCAGGTAGCGGCTGTCGATCATGACATTGCCGGTAATCAGCAGCCCCGTGCCGCCCCGGGCCCAGGCCCGGTACAAACTGGACAGCAGCGGAGTCGGCGCCCCTTCGGCATTGCCCAGGGTTTCACTCATGGCGGACTTGGCGAAACGGTTTTTAATGATGGTGCCATTGGTTAAGGTCAATGGCTGACCCAGAATCTGTGCTGCATCAGTCATAACGGAATCGGTCATGTTAACTACCCCTTAGTTCAACATTTTGAAAACTATCAAAGTGTAGGACAAAACACAACCGCTTTAATTTTCTGAAGTTCTGATACTTAGAATCAGAGGTTATAACCTTATTGCAAACTAGCCTTTAACGTCTTGTTACAATTCTGGTACTTAAAGGAGTTCACTCGTAACGGTTGAGGTACGCCCTATGAAGCAACCGAATTACCAGTACGAAACCCTGGCCGATCTGGACTCCCGGATCGTCTTTCAGCTTAAAGCCGGACTCCCGGTTTGCACACGGCCTTATCTTAAAGTGGCCAATGCAATCGACCTGGGGGAAATGGCACTGATTCTGCGAATCCAGTTTCTGATTCGTGAGCATCGCATTGAGCGCGCCCGCCCGAACCTTCGGGACGTGAATGATCCCCGAATGGTGCAGACCATGCTGACCCATTGGGACAAGCAGTTATTAGCCCTGCTCCGCAAAGGCCTGCCATTATCGAGCCGGCCCTTTCATATTTATGCGAAACAACTGGAAATATCTGTGGACGAAGTCCTGTTCCGCAGCTCCCGCCTGATTGATTCCGGACATATCAAAACCATCGGGCCCCTCATCTGAGGGGCCGATGGCCGCGTCGCTACAGTTTCTTACCACTACAATTTCTTGCCACTCCAGGGGCAGTACTTCCAGGAAATATGAGCAGGTTTGCCGTTGGGGCAGTAGCGCGGTTCATAAAGTGCATCCACCGGCAATTCAATGGAGAGATGTTTTTCCGGCGTGGTTTTGGTACCCGCCAGAGATACCTGAACCTTGCCTTGCTGGTAAGGGTCCACGATCAGGTTACCGTCTTTGCGATTATCCATCACATACAGGTGCATGTTCTTACCCAGCTCACCCATGGTGTTGGCAAACATGGGCGTCAGTACATTCAGCAGCATCTGTACGGAATCGGACAGCTCTTCTGCCTCTTCAATTTTTACCGGCTTGCTGGCGTAACTGCTGAAGCGCACCTCCATGCGACTGGCAACATTCTTTCGATCATGAAATACAAAGGCGGCCAGGGGGGTAATATCCGCCTGCACCACGGCGAGAATGCCATAGTCACCCAGCTTTTCCATGGCCTGTTCCGCCAGGGTGGGATTGGTGCGGGTAAAGGCACTGGCCCAGAATTCTGCCGGTATCCACCACACCTGTGTCATGGAGTTGGCATCGGAAACCACCACCTGCAGTTCACTGGTAAAGCGGTCGATATCAATGGCCGACAGGGGCTTGCGTTCAACATCAGCCCACGCGGGCAGAGCAAACCACAGACTGGTGAATAACAATGCCCGATAAACAGGTTGCCTGAGCCAGGCACGGAATACTGCAGTCAAAACCAACTCCTCACTCTTGAGATTTTTCTGATTATTCTGATTATTCTGATGTTTTTATCATTGTGGTGCTTTCAGTAAAACTAGCAAACGGCTGCCTGCCAGTTGCTACCCGGGAGGCGGCTATCCGTTTTGCTGCGCACCACCGCATTGTGGACAGTACGGATCTTTTTTCAGTTTCATGGTGCGCCAGTCCATGTGCATGGCATCCATGATCAGCAGCTTGCCGGTCAGAGTGCCACTGACATCCGCCAGCAGCTTTAACGCTTCCGTGGCCTGGATACTGCCGATAATACCCACCACCGGCGCCAGCACACCATTGGTGGCACAGCGCATGTCTTCCTGACCGGTTTCCTCATACAGGCACCGGTAACAGGGGCTGTCATCCCGGCGCATGTCAAATACCGACACCTGCCCTTCCATACGGATGGCCGCTCCGGACACCAGGGGCTTTTGCGCCGCCACACAGTGGGCGTTCAGTAAAAAGCGGCAGGCAAAATTATCGGAACAATCCAGCACCAGATCCACACCGGCCACCAGTGCGGCGGCGTTTTCCCCGCTCAGGAATTCATTCACGGGAATCACTTCGCATTCAGGCGCGATACGCCGCAGGGTTTGCGCGGCGGAATCCACTTTGGCCAGACCCAGGGTGGTGGTGTCATGGGCAATCTGACGCTGCAGGTTGGTGAGTTCCACTTCATCGTTATCAACGAGGGTAATACGGCCCACGCCGGCAGCGGCCAGGTACATGGCGGCGGGGCAACCAAGGCCGCCGGCCCCGACAATCAGCACATGGGCGCTGCAGATTTTTTCCTGCCCGGCAATATCAAACTGGGGCAGCATAATCTGGCGGCTGTAGCGGAGTAACTGTTCATCATTCAGCATAAGTGGCGTCCTCAGGGCGGAACCCGAAGGTGATCCGTTCATGGCCGGCAAGATCCCGACAGGTCTCCACCTTAACATATCCGAATACCTGCAGAAGATCGCGCACCGCTTGCCCCTGCTGATAACCGTGCTCCAGCATCAGCAGGCCGCCGGGTAAAAGATAGCCCCGCGCCTGATCGGCAATCCGGCGGATATCCAGCAAACCATCCGCACCGGACACCAGTGCGGACCGGGGTTCAAAACGCACATCGCCCTGCGCCAGGTGTGCATCCTGTTCTTCAATATAGGGGGGATTGGAAAGCACCGCGTGAAAGGATTGCGCGGGAATATCGGAAAGCCAGTCGGATTGCAGCATCTGCACATCAAGCTTCAGACGCTGCTGATTGCGGAGGGCCACTTCAAGGGCGCCTTCGGAAAAATCGCAGGCAGTGATTTGCCAACGGGGGCGTTCGCTGGCCAGCGCCAGGGCGATGGCGCCTGTGCCGGTGCCCAGATCAATGAGGCGGCAGTGTTCGTTTGCCGGCAGCAGTTCCAGCACTTTTTCCACCAGCAGTTCGGTTTCCGGGCGGGGGATCAGAGTATGCGGAGAAACGTCAAGCTCCAGCGTCCAGAACGGCTGGGTGCCTAGCAGATAGGCCACCGGCTCACCCTGTGCACGACGTGCCAACAGTGCATTAAAGGCTGTCTGTTGATCCGCGGGTACTTCATGCTCTGGCCAGGTCTGCAACCAGGTCAGATTTTTCTCCAGCACATGGGCCAGTAACAGGCGGGCATCCAGTGCCGCCGTATCACTGACGGATGCCAGCTGCCGGCCGGCATCACGCAACAGTGCGGCAACTGTTGGCATTAGTCCGCCAGCGCCGCCAGCTGATCGGCCTGATGCTCGTTGATCAGAGGCTGAACCACTTCATCCAGATCCCCTTCCATGACTTCCGACAGCTTGTACAGGGTCAGGTTAATGCGGTGGTCCGTGACCCGGCCCTGGGGATAGTTATAGGTGCGGATTCGCTCGGAACGATCACCACTGCCCACCAGATTGCGGCGGGCGTCGCTGGTTTCTTTTGCCTGGGCTTCCTGGGCGCTGCTCAGCAGGCGGGCCTGCAACAACGACATGGCCTTGGCCTTGTTCTTGTGCTGGGAGCGTTCGTCCTGACATTCCACCACCACGCCGGTGGGCAGGTGGGTAATACGCACCGCCGAGTCCGTGGTGTTAACGTGCTGACCGCCGGCACCAGAGGAACGGTAGGTATCAATACGCAGATCTTCCGATCGGATATCCACTTCGCCCACTTCATCGGCTTCCGGCAATATAGCCACCGTGCAGGCGGAGGTGTGTATGCGCCCCTGGGATTCGGTTTCCGGTACCCGCTGCACCCGGTGGGCACCGGATTCAAATTTCAGCCGGGAATACACGTTCTGCCCAACGACTCGCGCAATCAGTTCCTTGTAACCGCCATGCTCGCCTTCGTTGGCACTGACCACTTCAATACGCCAACCCTGGCGTTCCGCATAACGGGAATACATGCGGAACAGATCACCGGAAAAAATCGCGGCTTCATCTCCGCCGGTGCCGGCGCGGATTTCCAGGTACACGTTGCGACCATCGTTGGGATCTTTGGGCAGCATCAGTTTTTGCAGATCCACTTCCAGCGTCTGCTTTTGAGACTCGCCGGACTTGAGCTCTTCCTGCCCCATCTCCCGCATATCCGGATCACTGTCCTCCAGTAGCTGACGGGCTTCATCAATATTTTCCAGCACCAGGGAATAGCGTCCGAAACATTTCACCACCGGTTCGATTTCGGCATATTCCTGGGATAATTTGCGAAACTTGTCCTGCTTGCTGATGACCTCGGGATCACTTAACAGGTGCCCGATTTCCTCATAGCGTTCGCACAGACTTTCCAGCTTTTTAACTAGGGATTCTTTCATAAATTGGATTATTGCTCTTTGCTGTCGATACCCAGCAGGGTTTCAGCCCACTGCAGTTTTTCCAACTGTCCGGCCTCGCCGGCTTTCTTTAACTGCACCGTTGGTCCGTGCAGCATTTTATTTGTCAGGGCTCGACTCATGCGTTGCATGACTTCTTTGGGGTCTTCACCCCGTTCGATGGCCTGCACCGCTTTTGCCAGTTCGATTTCGCGATAGTTTTCCATCAGCTCACGGAAGGCACGTATGGATTCCACCGCATCCAGGCCCCGCAGGCTTTCCATAAACAGCCGGGATTCACGGGTAACGATGGTTTCCGCTTCCGATGCAGCCTGTTCCCGCTGCTTGCGGTTTTCATCCACTACTTCCTGCAGATCATCCACCGTATAAAGATAGACATCCGCCAGCTCTGCCACTTCCTCTTCAATATCCCGGGGTACCGCTATGTCCATCATGAACACCGGCTTATGACGCCGCCGCTTAAGAGCATGCTCAACTGCACCTTTGCCCAGAATCGGTAGCTGGCTGGCGGTGGACGAAATCACAATATCCGCCTTGTGGAGCATGTCGGGAATTTCCTTCAGGGTAATAGCCCGACCGCTGAACATTTCCGCCAGGGAATTGGCCCGGGCCAGGGTGCGATTGGCCACCACAATATCCTTTACACCCTGTTCGTACAGATGGCGCGCCACCAGCTCCACGGTTTCGCCGGCACCGATCAACAGTGCCGTATTGCGGGACAGATCCGAAAAGATATGCCGGGCCAGAGAAACCGCTGCGTAAGCTACGGATACCGGGTTGGTACCAATCCCGGTATCGGTGCGCACCCGTTTCGCAACAGAAAAGGATTGCTGGAACATGCGCCCCAGAATTGGCCCCAGGGTATTGGCTTCTTTCGCCTGCTGGAATGCGGTTTTCAGCTGGCCCAGAATCTGGGGCTCACCCAGCACCATGGAATCCAGTCCGCTGGCTACCCGCATCATATGGGTCACCGCGCTCTGATCCCAGAACTCATAGGCATTGTCCCGCAGCATGCCCTGCTGCAGCTGATGGTAGCGACCGATCCAATCCACTAAACGCTGACTGTCCTGGCGAGCACAGGCGCCATAGACTTCGGTTCGGTTACAGGTAGACAGAATCGCCACCTCTGCCAGGTCCGCTTCCCGACGGGCCTCGTGCAGGGCTTCTGCCACCTTCTCCGGCGCAAATGCGACCTTCTCCCGCACGTCTACCGAGGCGGTTCGATGGTTTATGCCAAACGCCAGTAACACCATAAATCAGTCGCTTACGAGCCCACTCTCAAAAAAGGGCGTGAATTATAACAGCCCCCGCTATGACACAAAATTATATACTGGTTAATTCCGGTAATTTGTGGTTTTTCCGGCGATTTTCCGCCGCAATCCGGTGACCCAGGCCGCAATCCGGCAAATTCAGGAACCATTTCTGGCCAATTGAATCTATTATTAGTAGCAGATGAGCACTTTGATGCATTGCCCCTGCCCTTGCTTTTGCGCGGCAATCCTGTTCTGATTCGATAGATAGCCTGTTTGTACGACTCTCAAAACGAGCCACGATATTCAATGATGTTGATTTTCAAGAAAATTTTTCTCGCCATGACGGGCCTGGCCTGGCTGGCTGTCAGCGGTTGCTCCACCCTTTCCACCGGCGGATCGGATACCTCAGCGGTAGCCGCCAAACAGGCAAAATCCGACGCCGAAGAAGAGGAAATCACCCGCCCCTTCGACCGGGAAACCCTGTACGACCTGCTGGTGGCGGAATTTGCCGGTAAACGCAACCGCGCCGACGTTGCCCTGGGCAAATACCTGAAACAGGCCCACAAATCCCGTGATCCGGCCGTAACGGCCCGCGCCACCCGCATTGCCCGCTATCTGGGAGCCCATCAGGCAGCACTGGATTCCGCCATGCTCTGGATGGAAATCGAGCCGGACAACCTTGAAGCCAAAGAGATTGCCGCCACCGAACTGATTCGCTTCGGCCAGATGGATCGCGCCATTAACCTGCTGGAAGAGTTACTGGCCGCTAACGCCCAGGTGAATTTTGAATTTCTGCTGCGGGGCCTGCAGGGCGCCGATGCGGATCGCCGTGCCCACGTACTGAATCGCCTTAACAAGCTGATTGAAACGCACCCGGAAAACGCCCAGCTGTGGTTTACCAAAGGCGCCATTGAACAGATTGAAAAGCGCTGGGAAAGTGCCCTGAACAGTTTCAGTCAGGCCCTGGAAATCAACCCCCAGTACACCAACGCTCTTCTGGCCAAATCCAAGCAGCTGATTTCTTTGGGGCGCGATCAGGAGGCCCTGGCCTTTACCCGCCAGGCCACCCGGGACTACCCCAAGAACAAACGCATCGGCATTACCTATGCCCGTATGCTGATCAGCGCCCAGAAGCTGGTGGAAGCCCAGGGCGAATTCGGCCGACTGGCATCTCTTTATCCCAACGACCCGGACCTGATTCTGTCACTGGCCCTGATCTCCTGGGAAAACGACCTGACCGACACCGCCAAGGCACAACTCAACCGACTGATTGACATGCGCCAGCGGGAAAGCGAAGCCCACACCTACCTGGGCCGGATCGCCGCCTCTGAAAAAGATTTCAATACCGCCATCGAGCACTTCACCAAGGTTCATCGCGGCGCCAACTACCCCCAGGCAAGGATTCAGCTGGCACTGATCTACGCCGAGATCGGCGAGTATGTTAAAGCCCACAATGTGCTGGTGATTGCCCGGGAAGAAATGCCCGACCACGAAGCCCAGTTCTATCTGGCAGAAAGCGAGATACTGACCCGCCAGGAGAAAATCCCCGAAGCCATTGAGCTGCTCACGGGCGCCCTGGAAACACACCAGGAAGACACCGGCATTCTCTACACCCGTGCCATGCTGCTGGAGCAGGTAGATGAATACGACCAGATGGAAACGGACCTGCGCAAGATCATTTCCCGGGAACCCAATAATACTGCGGCCCTCAACGCGCTGGGTTACACCTTTGCCGATCGCAATGAACGCCTTGAAGAAGCCGCCAGCTTGATTGAAAAAGCCTACCAGCTGGACCCCAACGACCCGGCCATTATCGACAGCATGGGCTGGATCAAATACCGCATGGGCGACACCGAAACCGCCCTTACCTACCTGCGCAAGGCCTATGAAGCCTTTCAGGATCAGGAAATTGCCGCCCACCTGGGCGAAGTGCTCTGGGTGATCGGCCAGCAGGAAGAAGCCGCCCAGATCTGGACCGAGGCACTGAAGGAAAACCCCGACAGTAAAATACTCAAACGGGTAATGGACCGGTTTATCAGCCAGTGATCACAAATGCCAAAGGAATGAGCCACAGAATCCCCATGTTTCCATTTACTACCGGCAGCCGTTCGCTCTGGACCGCTGCCGTTTTACTGTTGCTGCTCAACAGCACCGGCTGTATTACCCACAGGGCACTGGAAACGGCACCCGACGCGCCAGCCCAGCAAAAGATTGACTGGGTACAGCATGTGCGCCAGCTCACTCTGCTCACCGAATGGCAGCTGGAAGGCAAAATCGGTATCCGCCAGCAGGATGATGGCGGCAGCGCCTATATCAACTGGACCCAGGCAGAAGACAGCTTCCATATCCGCCTCAGCGGCCCCCTGGGAACCGGCACCACCATCATCTCCGGCAATGACACCGGCGCCCGCCTGGAAAGCGCCAGCGAAGGCACCTTTATTGCCGAATCGCCGGAACAGCTGCTTTACGAGCACACCGGCTGGTACCTTCCGCTCCACAACCTGCTCTATTGGGTCAAGGGTCTGCCGGAACCCAGGCTGCCTGCCGTGACCGAATTCGACGAGCGCGGCTACCTCAGCTCCCTGGTGCAGGGCCCCTGGAAACTGGATTTTTACCGTTATGATCAGGCGCTGAACGTTACCCTGCCCCACAAAATCAAGATCCATAACCAGGATTTGAAGGTCACTCTGGTGATCAAAGCCTGGAATCCGCTGAACGAAAGCTGATACCCACATGTCAGAAAGAGCCTTTCCCTCCCCTGCGAAACTCAATCTGTTCCTGCATATCACAGGAAAGCGCTCCGATGGCTACCATAACCTGCAGACCCTGTTTCAGTTTATTGATTTTTGCGACACCCTTTATTTCAGCAACACCGGCCACGACGGCCCCATACATCTGCAGGATCAGCTGCCCGGCGTACCGGAACAGACCAACCTGATCTACCGGGCCGCCTGTGCACTGCAACAGGCCAGCGGGTGCCGCCGTGGCGCCAGTATCCGCCTGGAAAAGCAGCTCCCCATGGGCGGCGGCATCGGCGGCGGCTCATCCAATGCCGCCACCACCCTGGTGGCCCTGAATCACCTGTGGCAAACCGGGCTTTGCGAAGATGAACTGGCCGCTGTGGGCCTGACCCTGGGGGCCGACGTACCCGTGTTCGTGCGCGGTCGGGCAGCGCTGGCTGAAGGGGTCGGCGAACAGCTGACAGCGGTCAGCCCGGAGGAGCCCTGGTACCTGCTGCTGATACCGGATTGCCACGTAGAAACCGCTGCACTATTTGCCGATAAGTGTTTGACAAGAAACTCAAAGCCCCTCAGAATACGCGCCTTTCTCGAGGGCCAGGACCCCGGCCACAACGATTTTGAACCCGTTGCCCGCCGCCTGCTTCCCGAGATCGAGACCGGCTTTCAGCTGCTCAGCCAGCTGGGATCTGCCCGGCTCACCGGAACCGGAGCCTGCCTGTTCTGCCCGTTTCCCACCCGGGAAGCCGCCGAAGAGGCCCGCCAGAAGCTCTCGCTGCTGGCACCGGAGGGTTACCGATTCCAGGCCAGAGTCGCCAGAGGATTGAACCTGTCGCCGTTACAGCGCAGTTTGCTGTAACCCGTTCAAACTTCGGCAACTTTGGTTAAAAAAATTGTCATATCAGCGAATTTTTTGCTGTTTTTCTGACAACTTTTTGGTAAAGTTACCGCCGCTCGAAAATGAGCACATCGCCTTGAAGAGATTGGGCCGTCGCCAAGTGGTAAGGCAGCAGGTTTTGATCCTGCCATTCGTTGGTTCGAATCCAGCCGGCCCAGCCATCTCCTTTATCTGATCTTATTCCCGCGATCGCAAAATATTAAAGGTATAAAAACGTGTCGAATCTGATCGTTTTCAGTGGTAACGCGACACCACAACTGGCCAAAAAGATTGCCAACCACCTTCACATTCCGCTCGGCAATGCCAGCGTTAACCGTTTCAGTGATGGTGAGATTGCCGTAGAAATCAACGAGAATGTTCGCGGCAGCGATGTCTTTATCCTGCAGTCCACCTGCTTCCCCACCAATGACAACATCATGGAACTGCTGGTCATGGCAGACGCCCTGCGGCGCGCCTCCGCCGGCCGGATTACCGCCGTTGTCCCCTACTTTGGTTATGCCCGTCAGGATCGCCGTGTCCGTTCCGCCCGGGTACCTATTACCGCCAAAGTGGTTGCCGACATGATTACCTCGGTGGGTATCGACCGGCTGCTGACCGTGGATCTGCACGCTGACCAGATTCAGGGCTTTTTCGATATCCCGGTCGATAACGTCTACGGCTCCCCGGTTCTGCTGGAAGACATCAAGAAACGACATTACGACGATCTGGTGGTGGTATCACCGGACGTGGGCGGCGTGGTACGCGCCCGGGCAGTCGCCAAACAGCTGGACGACGCCGACCTGGCCATTATCGATAAACGTCGCCCCAAGGCGAACGAGTCTCAGGTCATGCACATTATTGGTGAAGTGGAAGGCCGCAGCTGCGTGATCGTGGACGACATGGTCGATACCGCCGGCACCCTGTGCAAGGCCGCCAGCGCCCTGAAAGAACACGGCGCCAAAAAGGTAGTTGCCTACTGTACCCACCCGGTACTGTCCGGCCCGGCCATTAACAATATCCGCAATTCGGCCCTGGATGAACTGTGCGTTACCGACACCATCCCGCTGACCGAAGAAGGCGAAGCCGTAGAAAAGATTCGCCCTCTGACCCTGGCCCCGATGCTGGCCGAAGCAGTACGCCGCATTAACAACGAAGAATCCCTCAGCGCCATGTTTTCCCCCAAGGATTAAGCAACAGCACTGAGCCGGATCAAAAGCAATTTCATAAACCCCGCTGACACCTGGTCGCAAGGTATCAGCGGTTTTTTACATAGCGAAGGAGACTATCATGTCTGACGTATTTACACTGACCGCCGAAACTCGTGCGGCGCAAGGGAAAGGTGCGAGCCGCCGCCTGCGTCGTCTTGAAGGCAAAGTACCTGCCATCCTGTACGGAGCAGATAAAGAGCCTACCCCGATCACCCTGCTGGCAAACGAAGTGGCCAAAGCCACCGAGAACGAAGCCTTCTATTCCCACGTACTGACCCTGGTACTGGACGGTAAAGAAGAAAAAGCCGTTATCAAGGATATGCAACGCCATCCTTCCAAAGGCTTCGTCATGCACGCTGACTTTCAGCGCGTAGACGCCACTCACAAACTGACCATGCACGTACCGCTGCACTTCATCAACGAAGACAAGTGCCACGGCGCCAAAATGCAGGGCGGCAGCATCAACCACCAGATGGCGGAAGTGGAAGTTCAGTGTCTGGCCAAAGACCTGCCGGAGTACCTGGAGATCGACATGATCGACATGAAGGTGGGCGACACCCTTCACCTGTCAGACATCAAACTGCCTGCCGGTGTTGAAATCCCCTTCCTGCAGCAAGGTCCTGACCACGACCTGCCCATCGTGAGCGTGAACGCACCTAAAGGCGGCAGCTCAGACGATGAAGAAGAAGGCGAAAGCACCGAAGAGTAATCTCACCATACAGGCGTTACATTGAAAGCGGGAATCGAATTAATCGTTGGCCTGGGCAACCCCGGCCAACAATATGAAGACACTCGCCACAATGCTGGCGCCTGGTTCGTTGAGCGGCTTGCGGGCCGCTTTAACGAAACCCTCAAACAGGACAGCAAATACCAGGGCCTTACGGGCCGCATTTCTCTGGATGGCCACGATGTCCGCCTGCTGATCCCCCTGACCTTTATGAACCTCAGCGGCCAGTCCGTTGCCCCCTTTGCTAATTTTTTCAAAATCCCTCCGGAAAAAATCCTGGTGGCTCACGACGAGCTGGACCTGGATCCCGGCATTATCCGTCTGAAACAAGGCGGCGGCCATGGCGGCCATAACGGCTTGCGGGATATCATCAGCAAATTGGGTAACAACAAGAATTTTGCGCGTTTGCGGATTGGCATCGGCCACCCCGGCAACGCCAATCAGGTTAGCGGCTTTGTCCTGAGCAAGGCACCGCAAAAAGAACGAGACCTTATCGATCAGGCCATTGACGAAGCACTCAGTCACAGCGCCGATATCGTCTCGGGCAATGCGGAAAAAAGCATGAACCAACTTCACCGATTCAAAGCAAAGTAGAGACACAGCATCATGGGTATTCAATGTGGAATCGTCGGCCTTCCCAACGTCGGCAAATCAACGCTGTTTAACGCACTGACTAAAGCCGGTATTGATGCGGAAAACTTTCCCTTCTGCACCATTGAACCCAACACCGGCGTAGTGAGCGTTCCCGATCAGCGCATCGACAAGCTGGCGGAAATCGTCAAGCCGCAAAAAGTGATTCCCACCGCCATGGAGTTTGTGGATATCGCAGGCCTGGTAGCCGGTGCATCCAAAGGCGAAGGCCTGGGTAACCAGTTCCTGGCCAACATCCGCGAAACCGACGCCATTGCCCATGTGGTGCGCTGCTTTGACGACGGCAATATTGTCCACGTAGCCGGTAAAGTGAACCCGCTGGATGATATCGAAGTCATCAATACCGAACTGGCGCTGGCAGACCTGGAATCCGTAGACAAAGCCCTCCAGAAAGCCATCAAACAATCCAAATCCGGCGACAAGGAAGCCCTGGCGCGCAAGAGCGTGCTGGAAAAGCTGCAGCCTCATCTGGATCAGGGCCTGGCCGCCCGCACGGTGGAGCTGGACAAGAACGAAGCTCTGATTATCAAATCCCTGAACCTGCTCACCATGAAGCCCACCATGTACATTGCCAACGTGGAAGAAGACGGCTTCGAGAACAACCCCATGCTGGATCAGGTGCGGGAACTGGCAGAAAAAGAAGGTGCTGAAGTCGTCGCCATCTGCGCCAAGATAGAATCTGAAATCGCCGAGCTGGACGACGAGGAAAAAGCCGACTTCCTCAACGACCTGGGCATGGAAGAACCCGGCCTGGACCGCGTGATCCGCGCCGGCTACAAATTACTGGGCCTGCAGACCTACTTTACCGCCGGGGTGAAAGAAGTCCGCGCATGGACCACTAAAATCGGCGCCACCGCCCCGCAATCCGCCGGCGTGATCCACACTGACTTTGAAAAAGGCTTTATCCGCGCCGAAGTGGTGGCCTACGAGGACTTTGTGGCAAACAACGGCGAACAGGGCGCGAAAGAAGCCGGCAAATGGCGCCTGGAAGGCAAGGACTACATCGTTCAGGACGGCGACGTGATCCATTTCCGCTTTAACGTGTAATTGCCTGCGCGGAGATATTGACTTCACCGGACAAGCTTGAGAAAATCTGCGCCCTCAAATTTGGCTATGTAGCTCAGCTGGTTAGAGCACATCACTCATAATGATGGGGTCCCCTGTTCAAATCAGGGCATAGCCACCATATTAGAAAAGGCCCGACGTGAAAGCGTCGGGCCTTTTTTTATTTTCCTGCAGCCCGCCTAAAACAATGACCCCAATTACCCCGTCATGACACCTGACGAGACGATCTCGCTACTCCAGAACCGTTTGTAAGCCACACACAAAAACGCCGGCATTCCGCCGGCGTTTTCACACTAACTTTCAGGCGAGCGCTGTTACACAGCCTCAGCCTTTTTAAACTGTTGCGACTTTTCCCGAATTTCTTCGAGCAGCTTTTGACGCATACCGATCATTTCCCGATACGTCTCAGCGGTAGAGATTCTTGTGTCGTCGAAGCTTTCCGATGCTTCCAGCCGGGCGAGCTGCTGGGTGAGCCTGTCGATGTCCTGCAACACCATAGTCTCAAGCCGATCCAGACTGTATCGCGCCCCGATAGGTTCCCTTTTCAACATACGCATTAATCCTAAATCCATTAGTAACAGCCACCTGGCTTGGCAGCTATACCGACCGAGTTCCCTGACCAACATCCAGATCAGGACTTATCAGGTTACATATTTAGTTTAGACAAGGCGAATTATCAAGCAAATTGCTCACGAATGCATCTGATTCCGGGACGAACGGTCCAATCAAATGAAACAAACCGTTTATTAACTAGTTCCCTTAGGCCCACCCTTTCCCGGACCAAAGGGCATACCCGGAAAGTTGGTAATATTGTTGCCACGGGCTTCGGTAATTTTCGCAACACCTTCTTTTTCCACTTCATCTATACGGATAATGGCGTGCATGGGAATAAAGCTGCGCTTCACTCCGGTAAACTGCTGCTTGAGCCGCTCTTCGCTGGGGTCTACCACCACCTGGGAACGCTCACCGAACACAAACTCTTCGATTTCGACAAAGCCGTAGATCTCACTTTGGTAGATCTGACGAGCGTATACTTCGTAAACCTCATTCTGATTAAAAAATGCAATTCTGAAAATGGGCTCGCTCATGCGGATAATATCCATACTCTACTGTCGACAAGCCGGATATTTTCCCATATTTGCCACGCCCTTGGCGAAGAAAAAATAAGCGGGACAAAAGCGATCAAGTTTTAATCAAAAAGAAACACCAAGTTACCGTTAATTCTGTATTTTTTCCCTTCACGACTAGACATCCACGCAGCAAGGACTTAGATTACGTCTGGGCAATCAGAGGGAGGCGAGAGATCGCCTTTTCCCGGAATATTGGGGATAACTGCGTCGTTTTCGAGGACGCAGACAGAGTTAGACAACCAGTACACAAAATAGCAATTAAAGCAGTACAAGAAACTTTTGGCGGATTTCTTCCCGACTTGCTAGCTGATTTCAGCGCTCGCTATGGGGGAGTCAACAATATAGCTTACGACAACAACTACTAGGCTGCGCATTATAGTAGTGACCGTGTGAAAGTGATTGATATTGATCAAGGTTCCGGCAGTTTGCCAGTGCCTGATAGATAGCTCCCGACACTGTTCGTCGCTCTACCCGATACTGTCCATCCGGCTTGTAGCAAATGCTGAGATGGCTTTTCTCCTATTCTTAGCTTTGCATTTTCAAGTCCCAAGCTTAAGGCCCGACAGCCCGGCGTCCGCGTTGTTGTTCCATTGTTTAGGCTTTATAACTATGAAAACCAGGGAGTAGATGAATGCAGTCATTACGTAAACCCTGTTCAATAGCTGCTCTGACAGTACTCGCCGTTGCCAGTGGCAACGCACTGGCAGACTGGCAATTGGACATGACCCCGGGGGTCACCGAAGTCAGCCAGCAGATATTCGATATGCATCGAATCATGCTGTGGTGGTGTGTCGCGATCGGTGTCGTGGTCTTTGGTGCGATGTTTTATTCCATGATCAAACATCGCAAATCCAAAGGGCACAAGGCATCACAATTCCATGAAAGTACCGCCGTGGAGATCGCCTGGACCGTCGTTCCTTTTCTTATTCTTATCGCCATGGCCGTTCCCGCCACCAAAGCACTGATCGCCATGACCGACACCAGTGACTCCGCCCTGACCATCAAAGTTACCGGCTCGCAGTGGAAATGGCACTATGAGTACCTGGAGTACGAGGGAAGCACGGATATCAACCTCGATTTCCTGAGCGTACTCTCTACTCCCAGGGAACAGATTGAACGGCCTATCCGCAGTGCCGGCCTCTTCCCCAAAGGGATTGCGGCCGACAGATACAGTGCCAGTGGCGAATATCCCGAGTTCGGCGAAAACTACAATATTGAAGTTGATAACCCGCTCGTTATCCCTACCGGTAAAAAAGTCCGTTTCCTGATTACGTCCGACGACGTTATCCACGCCTGGTGGGTTCCTGACTTTGCGATTAAAAAGGATGCTGTCCCCGGTTTTATCAACGAACTCTGGGCCAACGTACCGGCAGATCAGACCGGTATTTACCGCGGCCAGTGTGCTGAGCTGTGCGGTAAGGATCACGCCTTCATGCCTATCGTAGTGGATGCCCGCTCACCGGAAGACTTCGAAAAATGGCTGGCCAGCGCTCAGAAAGCTCAGGCCAAAGCCGAGAAAGAAGCCGCCAGCAGCGTGAACAAGACCTTTACCAAGGAAGAGCTGATGGCCAAAGGTGAAAGCGATTACATTGCTCGCTGTGCCGCCTGCCACCAGGCTTCCGGCCAGGGTTTGCCACCCACCTTCCCTGCGCTGGCAGGCAGTGCTATTGCACAAGGTGATGCTCAGGCGCATATCGATATCGTGAATAACGGTAAAAACGCCATGCCTGGCTTTAAAGGCGTACTGGATCCGGCCACCATTGCTGCGATTATCACCTATGAGCGTAACGCCTGGGGTAACGTGCCTTCCGATGGTGTCGATGTTGTTCAACCTCGTGACGTAGTCAGCGAATAAGGAGGGTTAAAGCATGGGACACGGACCAACTAAACCGTTTTACAAAAGAATGTTCACCACCACCAACCACAAGGATATTGGCGCTCTTTACCTGATATTCTCTTTAACGATGTTTCTGATTGGTGGCTTCTTCGCTATGGTCATTCGTGCAGAGCTGTTCTATCCGGGCCTGCAACTGGTTGACCCCAATTTCTTTAACCAGATGACCACCCTCCATGGATTGATCATGGTGTTCGGGGCGGTTATGCCGGCGTTTGTGGGCCTTGCCAACTATATGGTACCCATGATGCTGGGCGCTCCGGATATGGCGTTACCGCGTCTGAATAACTGGAGTTTCTGGATTCTGCCGTTTGCCTTCGGCATTCTGATTTTTGCAGCCATCAAGTCTTTCCTGGGTATGGGTGATGCACCCAACTTCGGCTGGACCTTCTATGCGCCGCTCTCCACCAAGTTCGGGCCTGAGTCTACCGACTTCTTCATTTTCTCCGTTCATATGATGGGTGTGTCTTCCATCATGGGTGCGGTGAACGTGATTGTGACCATTTTCAACATGCGTGCTCCCGGCATGACCCTGATGAAAATGCCGCTGTTCGTATGGACCTGGCTGATCACTGCCTTCCTGCTGATTGCCGTTATGCCGGTATTGGCAGGCGTGGTCACCATGATGCTGACGGACCGTCACTTCGGTACCTCTTTCTTTGATGCGGCCGGTGGCGGCGACCCGGTTCTCTTCCAGCACGTGTTCTGGTTCTTCGGGCACCCGGAAGTGTACATCATGATCCTGCCTTCCTTCGGTATCGTGTCTGCGATCATTCCCACCTTTGCCCGCAAGCCTTTGTTTGGTTATGCCTCCATGGTGTATGCAACGGCCTCCATCGCGTTCCTGTCCTTCGTGGTATGGGCGCACCACATGTTTACAGTGGGCCTGCCGTTAGCGGGCAACCTGTTCTACATGTACATGACCATGCTGATCGCGGTGCCCACGGGCGTGAAGGTGTTCAACTGGGTGGCCACCATGTGGCGCGGGGCCATGACCTTTGAAACACCCATGTTATTTGCCATCGCCTTCGTGATTCTGTTTACCATCGGCGGTTTCTCCGGCCTGATGCTGGCGATTGCACCGGTGGATCAGCAATATCACGATACCTACTTTGTGGTGGCCCACTTCCATTATGTACTGGTGAGCGGCGCCATATTCTCCATTATGGCGGCGGTTTACTACTGGCTGCCCAAATGGGTGGGCCGTATGTATAACGAGAAGATCGCCAAACTGCATTTCTGGTCTTCGCTGATATCCGTGAACCTGTTGTTCTTCCCCATGCATTTCATAGGCTTGGCCGGCATGCCACGCAGGTACTCCGACTATGCTGTGCAATTCACTGACTGGAACCAGGTCGCCAGTATCGGCGGGTTCTGGTTTGGCCTGAGCCAGCTGATTTTCGTATGGGTGATCTGGGACTGCTGCGTTCGCAAGAAAGGCGAAAAAGCCAGCGATCAGGTTTGGGAAGGCGCGGAAGGCCTGGAGTGGACACTGCCCTCTCCGGCACCTTACCACTCATTCACCACACCGCCTGTCGTTAAATAAGAGAAATACCGTCAAGAGAGGGTTCGCCCTCTCTTCAGTCACTGTTTTGAAGTGAGAAGTGGGACATGACACCAGAAGAGCAACAACTGGCAAACAAGAAACTGCTGAAAAAGCTGTCTTTCATTATTGTCGGCATGTTTATCTTTGCGGTGGGCATTCTTCCCCCCATGTATGACGTGATCTGTGATATTACCGGCCTCAACGGAAAAACTTCCAACGTGGCCGCCAGCACAGAGGACGCCGTCATGGACGAAGAACGCACCATCAATGTCATGTTTATCGCGGACACCGATCCCGGCATGCCCTGGGAGTTTGCTCCAGAGCAACGCTCCATCAAGGTTCATCCGGGCGAAATAAAAAAGGTCGATTTCCGCGTTAAAAACCGCACGGGTGACTGGCTGGTAGGCCAGGCGATCCCATCGGTTTCCCCTTCTCAGGCAACTCCGTACTTTAAAAAAACGGAATGCTTCTGCTTTAATGAACAGGAACTGGACGGCAACGCTGAAAAAGACATGCCACTGATTTTTTATGTTGATCCGGAGTTACCGAAAAGCGTAACCACCATCACCCTGTCCTACCAGTTATTCAACATTACGGACAGAGTGGAAGATCGCAAAAACACCGTGGCACAAAATTAATAATCATATTGAGGGACTACTCACATGGCTGAGAAACCAACCCAATATTATGTACCGGAAGCCAGCCCATGGCCGTTTATTACAGCGGCAGTACTCTGCCTGACGGCAGTGGGCGCAGCGACCTTTGTTCAGGAAAACTCTGGCGCCAGCATCGTCAACAATGAAGGCTCCGAAGGCTCCATTCTTCTGCCACTGGGCATTCTTGGCATCATCGCCATGATGTTTATGTGGTTCAAAGACACCATTAAAGAAAGCCTGGGTAACCAGAACAGCGCTCAGCTGGACATTTCTTACCGGATGGGAATGATGTGGTTCATTTTCTCCGAGGTCATGTTCTTCGCGGCCTTTTTTGGCGCTCTCTTTTATGTGCGGATTCTGGCAGTGCCATGGCTGGCCGGTGCCGGCGAAGAAGCCATGACGCACGAGCTGTTGTGGCCGAACTTCCAGGCCATGTGGCCTCTGGTGGAAACACCTGGCGGTAGCACCACTCAGGCCATGGGCCCCTGGGGTCTGCCTTTCTACAATACCGTATTACTGGTCACCAGTAGTTTCACCCTTACCGCGGCTCACCATGCTCTGATCAAGAACGAGCGCGGCAAGCTGATCATCAACCTGATCATCACCCTGGCACTGGGCTTTACCTTCTTGGGCCTGCAGGCGTACGAATATATTCACGCCTACAACGATCTGGGTCTGACGCTGGATGCGGGCATCTACGGCTCCACCTTCTTTATGCTGACCGGGTTCCACGGTATGCACGTCACCATCGGCGCCATCATGCTCACCATCATGCTGTTGCGCGCTCTTAAAGGCCACCTGACACCGGAAAACCACTTCGCGTTTGAAGCGGCCGCCTGGTACTGGCACTTTGTGGACGTGGTCTGGCTGTTCCTGTTCGTTGTTGTTTACTGGATGTAATCCGGAAATGGAAAAGGGGTGACACTGGTCACCCCTTTTCCTGTTTAAATACACCCGAAAAACCCATAGCCGAGCAATTCATTTAAGCCACCGGCAAAGCTATCAAGAATACTTCGTCAAATCAGGTTTAGCTTTACATAGCAACAGATAACGACCTGCCTTGCCAAAGTGTTCTGAACATCTGACATGTTGTTGGTTACTGGTAACCAGGCTACAAGAGTCTGTTCAAACTAATTAGTTGTATCACCGGGTTGAGCGCCCTGCCCTGCAGGCTTTTCAGCCGCAGGCGCATCTGCAGAAGCATCCGCGGATGTGGAACTGGCAGGCGCCGAAATCATCGGCTGGGACACGGGTTGCCCTTTAACGTCATGAGGCTGAGTCCAGCCGGATAATTTGGCAAACCCGAGAAAAAGCAGCAGGAGCATGGAGAAGCCCACCCGGTAACCCAGCATTTTAACGGTTTTTCCGGAGCTGCTTTGGTTACGCACCAGACTGGCCAAGGCACCGAACAGACTGAATACGATCAACAGCAGAATTACGATCGTAATAATATTAAACCACATAAACACGGCCTTGTTAGTTAAGCATGAAGGGCCCAGTATAAATCACCTGGTTGAGTAATGAGTAGTAGCCAGACTTTTTTCAGAAAACGTCTAGTGACAATACAGCTTGGCGGCTTCAGGTTTTCACCCGGCTGGGTGGTTACCCTGATCACGGCGCTGATGCTGGCATTGCTGGTGAATCTCGGCGTGTGGCAAAAACGCCGCGGCGACTACAAAACCCGGATGATCGAACGCTATGAAGAGCGTACCCGTGGCGAAGAGCTGGCCTTTGCCGAGTTACTGGCACTGGGAAAAGACAGCATGGACTTTCCGGTGGAGCTGACGGGCACCTATGACCACCAGCATATTTTTTTGCTGGATAACCGGACTCACCGGGGCATACCCGGTTTTCATGTATTAACACCACTGGACATTGGCAGCCATTACATACTGGTTAACCGCGGCTGGGTTCCCCAAGGCAAAACCCGTCAGGCCATGCCGGAATTTTCCATGCCGGACGGAGAACAAACCGTTGAGGGCGTTACCCATGTGCCCAACCCGGACTATTTTGTGCTGCAAGAAGACAGTTATCTGAACATTCGCTGGCCTTTTATCATCCAGAAAATTGACCTGGAGAAAACCGGCCCGCTTTTCGACAAACCATTGGCACCTTTTACCCTGCGTTTGAACCCGGATGAGAAATCCGGTTTTGTGCGGGAGTGGCGCAGCAATCCGATGACACCGGAAAAGCACTATGGCTACAGCTTCCAGTGGTTCAGTCTGGCATTGGCTTTGCTGGTTATTTACGTTACGGTTAACACCCGCAAAATACCGCCCAAAAATCATAAAAACAGCCAGTAAATGCAGTAAATAAAGGCTTAAGACCCATGAGTAGTGAAACCCTGAATCCCGACGTTGTACGTAAAAACCGGATGACCCTGATACTGACAGTGCTCGCGTTTGCGCTGCCCGCATTGCTGGCTTACCTGGCCCATGCCACCGGCTTCTGGCAAAGCCGCGGTACCATCAACCAGGGCGTACTCATTACTCCACCCATCGATTTTGACAGCCTGACCATTACCACCGGGAATGGCACTGAACCCACAGTGTTCAACCGGGAAAAGCAATGGTGGATTGCCTATCTGGTACCGGCAACCTGCGACGCCGCCTGCCGTAACAGTTTGCTGGAAATGCGCCAGACACAAACCGCCACAGGCCCTTATCAAAAACGGGTTTCAACCCTGCTGATTGAGCACGAGAATTCAGACCCGACCGCGGCAAAATGGGCCGCCGAAAACGCCCCGGAGATGCAGACAGCCCGTGTGGCGCAGTCCCAATGGCAGGAAAAAGTCAGTTCTGCCAGCCTGCATGAAAACCCTGAAGATATCAGCAATGCCGGCCAGCTCTACCTGATCGACCCCATGGGCGCCCTCTTCATGACTTATCCGGGGCAAAGCGACGCCCAGGCCGCCATCAAGCAGGGTAAAGGCATGCTCAAGGATCTGCAGCGCGTATTAAAACTTTCAAAGATTGGCTAGTTGTGTGAGGTAATCCATTAGTGAACAGTGCAGTCTGGATTAGACGTCTGGTGATTTTTTCAGTTTTCCTGGCCTGCTGTGTCGTGGCACTGGGTGCCTATACGCGGCTAAAGGATGCAGGCCTGGGCTGCCCCGACTGGCCGGGCTGCTACGGCCACGTCACAGTGCCAAAATCTGAAACAGCCATCGCTGCTGCAAACGAGGCCTACCCTCACCGCCCGGTGGAACACCATAAAGCCTGGCCGGAAATGATTCATCGCTATTTTGCCTCAACCCTGGGCCTGGTGATTCTGATCATTACGGTGCTTTCCTTCAAGTTGCGCTCTGCTGTGCCGGAAACCAATACCCGGTTACCAGCGGCCCTGCTGGCGCTGGTGATTTTCCAGGGGATTCTTGGCATGTGGACGGTTACCCTGGGCCTGTTTCCCACCGTCGTCATGGGGCACTTGCTGGGGGGCTTTACCACTCTGTCCCTGCTGTTTTTACTGGCACTAATAGTGTCCGGAAAAATTAATCCGCCACCGCTGAAAAACGCCCGAACCCTCTACAGCTTCACACTGGGGGGCATTCTGATACTGGCCCTGCAGATTGCCCTGGGGGGCTGGACCGCCGCCAACTACGCCGCGGCCGTATGCGCAGAGCTGCCGGTGTGTCAGAGCGGCTGGCAAGAACAAATGAATCTGTCCGAAGCCTTTAAATTCTGGGGCCACGGCCTGGAACACAAGGGCCTGCAGGACTACGAATATGGCCACCACCTGAGTGGCGCGGCCAAAATCACCATCCACGTCACTCACCGGATCGGCGCCATTGTCACCACGCTGTATTTGGGGTTATTACTGGGCTGGATTCTGTTCAGCAACAAACCCGGCTGGATCAAGCGAATTGCCGGGGTGGCTACGGCCATATTGACCTTGCAAATCCTGCTCGGAGTAAGCAATATCCTGTACGGCGTTCCATTGGCAGTTGCTGTGGCGCATAACGGGGTGGCAGCCCTGTTGATGCTGAGCCTGATCTGGATGGGTTACAGCCTGCACAAAGCCAGGGGGGAACAACATGGCTAGAACAATAACTGAATCCAATATTTCAAAACAGGAATCCTATGAGCACGCCCGGCAGGGCAACACCAGCTGGCGTGACTACTATGAACTGACCAAACCCAAGGTAGTGGCATTGCTGATGCTGACCGCCGTGGTGGGCATGTTTCTGTCCACACCCGGCATGGTGCCGCTGGAAGTGCTGACCCTGGGTTCTCTGGGTATGGCCTTTGCGATGGCGGCTGCGGCAGCCGTCAACCACGTGGTGGACCAACGCATCGACGCCATTATGGCCCGCACCGAAAACCGGCCTATCGTACGTGGCAAAATCGGCCCGCAAAAAGCCCTGATCTTTGCTGCCGTTCTGTCGGCAATCTCCATGGTGGTTCTGGATGTGTTTATCAACCGCCTTACCGCGGTGCTGACGCTCTTTGGTATCGTGGGTTATGCTTTTATTTACACCATGTACCTCAAGCGGGCTACGCCACAGAACATTGTCATCGGCGGTATTGCCGGTGCTATTCCGCCGTTGCTGGGCTGGACAGCCGTCACCAATGAACTGCACCCCCATGCCCTGCTGCTGGTGCTGATTATCTTTGTATGGACACCACCGCACTTTTGGGCCCTGGCCATTCACCGTCGGGACGAATACGCCAAAGCAGGCATTCCCATGCTGCCGGTAACCCACGGTATCGAATTCACCAAAACCTCGGTACTGCACTACACCCTGCTGTTACTGGTAGCCAGTATGCTGCCCTATATTACCGGCATGTGTGGCGGTATCTACGCGGTAAGCGCCCTGGGCCTTGGAGCCGTATTCCTGTATTACGCGTTCAAGCTGAAATACAAGCCCGAAGCCGGCACCGCCATGAAAACCTTTGGTTATTCCATCGTTTATCTGATGCTGCTGTTCGTGGCCCTGCTGGTAGATCACTATATTCCCATCGCAAAAATCCCCGTTATCTGATCACTCAATAGTCAGCCCCCTGATTGGGGGGCTGACTGTGAAATAATCACACTCTGCCTTTCCAGCCCCTGATCAAGGGGATAAACTAGTCCCACTTTTCCCCTTTGTTTTCACTCGCATTCCGGGGTTTTAGCTCAGGCCAGTTTCAGAAGGAAATGATCATGCAGATAATAAAACGTTTTTCGCTTGTTCCGTTATTGCTGTTGGGGTTGGTTCAGACAGCTGCTGCAGTCCAGGTTTCTCCCTATAGTACGTCTTCCTACACAACCGATGCCGAAAACGCACGGATAATCCCGATTTCCCAAGTACTTTCTTCCAGTTCTGTACAATATAACGAACAAGAGGATGGCGTGAACTCTTCCACAGCATTTTCTGCCATGGTAGCGGGCAATCTCCGCTTCGAGGTTTGTGATGGGAGTTCGGAGCCACTCTGCTCCTACTCGGATCAAGGCGGAACCTTTACCATAAGTGAAGGTACCGTCACCCTGGATCTGGAAAACTACAATATTGTCTTTCAACCAACAGACCCATCCTTAGCAACAAATGTGAGCTTCACTTACGGCATATTTATTCCTGAAAGTACTGGCAACCAAAGCTCTTCAAGCACATTCACGATCAGTGTCCAGAGCGCCAGTATTGCCCGTACCAATATGGTCCGTGTCGATTCTGTTATTACGTCGTACTGTGATAATCCTACCAATGAGCGCGTCGCTGCAGCCTGTACCGCTTACGACAGCCTGAGCCCGCAAGAAAAGATCGACGCTCTGAGAACCATATCGCCAGAAGAAGTCGTCGCCGAATTCACCTCAACACTGAACATGACCAAAGACCAGACCGGTAACCTGTCCAACCGCTTGAACGCACTTCGTGGTGGCGCCACCGGCTTCAGTCTGGCAGGCCTGAACTACATCAACGGTGATGATGTTTTTTACGGACAGTGGCTCCATGAAATGGCTGACCAGATCGGCGGTAACGCCGGCAGCGAAGAAAACTTTTCCCGCCTGGGCCTGTTTATCAATGGCTCCATCACCGACGGTGAGAAAGACACCACCAGCCTGGAAGAAGGTTATGATCTGGAAGGCGACAGCATCACTCTGGGTGCCGACTACCGCATCAGCGATACACTGGTGGCCGGTGTGGCCTACGGCATCAGTGATACCGAAATCGAGTTCACCAGCAACAATGAAATGACCAACGAAATCGACAACCTGCTGTTCTACGGTTCCTGGTATAAAGATCAGTTCTATCTGGACGGTGTTGTGGGTTATGCCAGTGGCGATATCGAAACCAAACGCCGCATTATTGTGGGCAATGTTGTTGATGAAATAGCGACAGGTGAAACAGAAAGCTCACAGATGTTTTTCAGTATCACCGGTAATTTTGATTTTGTGGAAGGTGCCTTTACGTATGGCCCCTACGCTTCTCTTGACTATATAGACGGTGAAATCGATGGCTATGAAGAAGTCGGGAATTCTGGTTTTGAGGTAGGCTTCGACGATCAGGATATCAAATCCCAGGTGCTAACCTTTGGTGGCCGGGTGCAATATGCCTGGAGCCAGCCCTGGGGTATTGTGGTTCCCCACGCCCGTGCTGAATGGAAAACCGAACTGGAAGACGACCGTAATGCCATTGTCGGCCGGTTCGTGCTGGATCAGTCAGCCAATGAGTTTTCTATTGAAGCCGACGATCTGGATGCAGACTGGTTCCAGCTGGCGCTGGGTTTATCAGCCACCTTCCAGCGTGGGTTTTCTGCCTACATTGATTACGAGCAAGCCCTCAGCTATGACGACACAGATATAGAAACCTTCAGCTTTGGTGGCCGCTGGGAAGCCAAATTCTGATATCAGCCTGCCGACGTTATACTGAAAAGGCACCCGCAACGGGTGCCTTTTTTGTTTCAGCCGGTTTGAAAAACACAAGCACTGTATTACAAGCCTTCAAATAACTGCTTACCGGTATCCCGCAGGCTGTCTTTGAGCTGGCGAATATTGTTTTCCAGATCCGCTTCCATGCAATGGGTTGGCAGTTCATCTTTTTCCAGCCGCAGCTTGGCCATACGCCGGTACCAGCGGTTGTCCTTTGCCTGCTCCTGGCATTGCTCCATGCGCTGCAGCCGCAGGTAGGTGGCGTGGTAGTCCACCTGCAGACTCACTGCCTTGCGTTTCTTTTGCGTACATTCCGTTTCGTCAGCACATTCAACAATCACCGCCTCGGCTCCGGCCTGGCGAACGGCCTGCTTAAGAAACGCAAAAAAACTGGTGGGCAGGTTCAGCACCACCAGATCACCATTATCCATGGATTGCCCTGCCTTGGGTGCAGCGTAGCAGACACCCTCCGCCATGCGAGCAAAAAAATACAAGCGGTAAGGCTCCGCCTGCAAGCTTTCGCCCACCCAATAGCGCTTGAATTCAAAGTGCCCCAGAAACTGATGGCGACCGGGACTGGCAAGAAACGCCTGATGGCATCCCCCCTGATTGACCCCGTAATCCAGATCTTCCACCGGAAAGGCACTGACATTGGCAAACTGGCCGCGAAAGTTTGCGACGTTTCCCCTGCCGGCATCAAAGGCTGCCTGAGGTGTGTTGGCATTTTTCTCCGGCAGGTAATAAGTAGAGTCACCGGCCACCTTGCTTTCTCCCTCCCTGATGGCCGCTTCTATGGCATCACTGGTGAACTGCTGTTGCTGACAAACCCTGACCTGATCCGACAGCGCCTGACGCTGATCACGACAATGATCACTGTGACGGGTAGTGGTGCATTGCTTGAGCATTTGAGCTTCGTGAGCCACTTGTTGCAGGCAGGAGTGATAGACGTGCCCGTAGGCGGATCCCCACATAACAAGGCACCACAACCCGCACCCTGCCAGAGTGCGGGAAACAACAGCTTTGGCTTTAACTGCGTTAAAAATATCAGGCCTCATAAGAACGTCACATCACTTGGTAATCTGTCTATAAGATTAGCAGGCTGCCGCCATTCCGCTCACAAGTGACCATTTGCGTCACATCATGTACACCAGGTGTTGTTTTCCGGTTTGTAAACCGGGTCAGTTTGGTAATTTTCCACAAAAGCCGCGGCTTTCCAGATTCATTGGTTATAGCTGCTCTGATATTTATACGGACCGACTCAGTAAGAACGCACGACGTTTTAACCGTATAGGCGTTTATTAAATCCTGTCATATAAACAACCTCGGCGGGAAATCCTGCGTGTGACAAACTTTGTCACTGTAAGAGCAACGCACGCCACTCCTGCCACCTGCCATTTTTGTGAATTTTCACATTCTCTATAACCGTGCCGCGTCTCAATGGAATAACCATATAGCGGTGCGGCCGTTTTTATAAATAACGGCTATGACAGAGCCGCGATTTTAAAACCACGGCGTATTAAAACCTGCCAATTACACCTAACAGGTTTTAGTTAGGTAAATACGAGTCTCAGAAGCGTGACGGGGTTGGCATTTCCCCTGCACGTATCCCCAGCAGATAGCTGTGAGAATTCCCGACAATACAGGTGATCCATGAAAGCAAACATCCGGCAACTGACACTGACAACACTGCTTCTGATGGGTAGCAGTGTTTGTGTTGCCGGTGACCTGGATGCGCCCAGCGAACTGAACAGCTACAACAATATTGCCATGATTGATCAGCGGGGCAACCATCACGAAGCCACCATTATTCAGGCCGGTACCGGCAACTTTGGCGCTATTCTGCAGCAAGGCAGCAGCCATCAGGCCAGGCTGGAACAAACCGGTGCCCACAACCGGGCCGGTATCGAGCAGGACGGCAGCGATAATATTGCCCAGGTTGAACAGCTGGGTTCCTATAACGAGATCAGTGTCAGCCAGAACGGCAACAACAATCAGGTAAGAGCCGCTCAGCTTGGCAACAACAATGAACTGAATATTGAGCAGCACGGCGATCAGAACCGCGTCAATATCGAACAGCGCGGTAACGGCCTGCGTCACGAAATCATTCAGCGGGGCAACCATATGGAAGCCTCTATTATTCAGGACAAGTAACTGACTTGCAGCGAGGCAGGACCATGCAGCCCATTAAATTACTGACTATCTCGGCGCTTATACTGTTTGCTATCGGATCCTTTTCGGCGTTTGCGGCAGACAATCAGGGCACCCTGGAACAAAAAGGCAATAAAAACCGCAGCGCCACTGTGCAGATGGGTTATACCAATGAACACGCCACTTACCAGAATGGTAACGACAACAAAGCCCAGAATTATCAGCAAGGTAACGAACTCAGTGGTGAGCTGACCCAGAAAGGCAACAACAATGCGTTAGGCGGATTTCAGAAAGGCAACGCCCACCAGCTGGTAGCTGACCAACAGGGAAAAGACAATCAGGCGGAAATCCATCAAAACAACGACGCCAATTCTTCAGACCTTGTACAGAAAGGTAACGGCAATTCAGTGCTGTCCAAACAGTACGGTGAAAACAATCTGGCCGAGCTGGAACAACAAGGCAATGATAACAGTCTTGATATTCACCAGCAGGCTTCCGGGAATCAGGTAAACGCCCACCAGAGTGGCCACCTTCACGAAGCAGGCACACAACAACTGGGTATGGACAATCTGATTCTGATTCAACAGCTTGGCAACACCAACGCAGCGCTTGTGGAGCAGTTCGGTACCATGGACGCGGCATCTATTCAGCAAAATGGGAACAACCACACAGCCAATGTGTCGCAGAGCCACTGATTCTGGTCTAAATTGAATGTATTCCCATTACCTGTTGGCCTATATAGCCAGTTGTTAGGGTAAACCTGAATATGAACGCAGTTTGTTCTTATGCAAAATCTTTCTTGATCGCGCTGGTGCTATGCATTGGCGCGCAGGTTTGTGTTGCGGCCAATTTTGGCCAATCCAACATGACCGGTCTGGTGATCAACCAGACCGGTTCCCATCAGGCTCAAAATTTCTATCAGGCATTTTGCCTGGCATGGCATGAACAGCGTAATGCCAGCCAATTTAATCTGGTGCTGAAAGAAACCCACTCCGCCCGCTACGGGCGCCAGGTGCAGATCCTTTACGATCGCCAGGTGGCCTATATTGCCACCCTACCCAATGGCAATCCCCAATGGCATTTACTCGCGGAACAGGCAGCGGCCAATGCCATTCAGCGTATCGAAACCATGGTGTTGCAGGAAGCAGCCTATACCAATCCCGATTTGGCAGTTGACGAGATTTAGCCGGTGACTTCTATGAAAAATTTCCTCGCAGTCGTGCTCAGCACTTTTTTCTGCAGCCAGTTGCTGGCATCCGAGCTGGTGTATCAGCCGGTGAATCCGTCTTTTGGCGGGAATGCACTGAACGGTACCTACCTGCTGAACAGTGCCAACGCACAGAATAATATTGATGATCCTGACCTGGACGATACCGGACTGGATGATTTTAATGACAGTCTGCAACGTTCCATTCTGAGCCGGCTGACATCAGCGTTGTCCGGCAGACTGGTGGATGCAGATGGAAATTTTGTACCCGGCGTTTTTGAAACCGGTGACTACACCATTGAGATTACCGACATCGGTAATGGTGAAATCCGTGTCACCACCACCGAACGCGCCACCGGTGAAAGCACCACCTTTATTGTGGAATCCATATAGGTGGCATTCATGATGACATTCATAAACAGACTGATAATCGTGGCCACCCTGTTGCTGCTGAGCGGGTGCGAAACAACCAAATCCGTGGTGAACACCTTTCATGGCCCGGGCATCAATCGTGCCGACTGGACGACGGATACGGAATCCCACTCGGATCTGAAATCCCTGCCGCAGCCCGCCGGTAAAATTCCGGTGTCGGTATACAGCTTTCGTGATCAGACAGGGCAATACAAACCGGCACCGTCCAGCACCTTTTCCACTGCGGTTACTCAGGGCGCTGCTTCCCTGCTGGTAAAAGCCCTGTGGGATTCCCAGTGGTTCCGCCCGCTGGAAAGAGAAGGTCTGCAGAATATTTTGACGGAACGTAAAATCATTCGCTCCGGTAACGGCAACAGTCAGAACATTCCCCAACTGGATACAGCCAACCTGATTATTGAAGGCGGCATTGTCGGTTATGACAGCAATATCAAAACCGGTGGCGAAGGGGCCAAGTATTTTGGTATCGGCATATCGGAAGAATACCGGGTAGATCAGGTCACCGTCACTCTGCGGGCAGTGGATACCTATTCCGGTGAAATCATCAATGCAGTCACCACCACCAAAACCATTTATTCCAAAGGCGTTCAGGGTGGCGTGTTTCGTTTTATCAAGTTCAAGCGGCTGCTGGAAATGGAGGCCGGCTATACCACCAACGAGCCGGCGCAACTGGCGGTACTGGATGCCATTGAAACTGCCGTGATCCGGCTGGTAGTGACCGGTATTGAAAAACGCCACTGGAACACGGCTCAGAACGATGCGGGGTCTAATCCGGTGTTTGTGGCCTACTCCACCGTAAAACCCCTGGCCACACGCAATCCGTTTATCAACAAACTATCCGCCATGATCGACACCCCCATTGTGAATGCCAAGGGGCAAATCATTCCCGGAAAGTATGAATCATCAGAATTTATTATTCAGATTGTGGAAATCGGTGGTGGCAAAACCAGTGTTACCACCACCGACAAGCTGAGCGGCGCCAGCGAGGAGTTTACGATCAGCTCAGTGCTTTAGCGTACTGATCCAGATGATAATCAGCGTTACCGAACAAGGCATCAATCGCTGTCAGGCGTTTGAAGTAATAGCCCACATCCAGCTCGTCGGTCATACCCATACCGCCATGGATCTGCACCGCTTCCTGGCCAATCTTGCGTCCGGCCTGCCCCACCCAGGCTTTAAATCCGGAAACCGTCTGGCGGGCTGCTTCACCCCCTTCCTGAAATTTAATCGCGGCCAGCAGCATGAGTGACTGGGACTGCTCATGGAGAATAAACATATTCACCATACGGTGCTGTAACGCCTGAAACTTACCAAGCGGCAAGCCAAACTGCTTGCGGGTTTTGGTGTACTCCACGGTGGTTTTATACAGCTTTTCCATAATGCCCACCGCTTCGGCGCACACGGCGAAGGTTGCCATGGTATCGCAGTGCTGCAGCGCTTCATAAGCGGCGCTGCCTTCCGCCAGCTTATTGGCCGCGGGCACAGTCACCTTGTTAAAACGAATATTGGCGGCCCGGGAATTTTCCACGGTTTTAAAGGGCGTCAGCTCTACCCCGTCACTGGCGGCATCCACCACAAACAAGGCAATACCTTCCGGGTCGGTCGCATCGCCACTCACCCGGGCACTCACAATCAACTGACCCGCGTGTTGCCCCTGCAACACAAACTGCTTGCTGCCGTTAAGAACAAAACTGTCGCCCTGCGCGGTTGCCGTGGTGGTGACATGGGCAGTATCAAAGCGCTGGCCCGGTTCCCAGTGTGCCACGGAGCACAGCAGCTCTCCCTGAATAATGGCGTTAAGGTATCGGGTTTTCTGGGCGTCTGAACCCAGCTTTTCCAGCAGCTGACCGGACATGAGTACCGTAGACAGCCAGGGCTCCAGCACCAGGGCTTTACCAAAGGCTTCCATCATGATCATGGTTTCCACCGGGCCGCCGTTCAGGCCGCCCTGCTCTTCGGCAAAGGGAATGGCCAGCCAGCCCAGCTCGGCAAAGGTGTTCCAGTGCTTTTCACTGAAGCCCTTGTCGCTGTCCGCCACTTTACGGCGAGATTCAAAATCGTATTCCTGCTGAATAAATTTATCGACACTGTCTTTCAGCAGACGCTGTTCGTCGTTGTAGGTTAAATTCATGTGCTGCCCCCTATAGCCCCAAAACCATTTTCGCAATAATGCCGCGCTGTACTTCGCTGGATCCGCCGTAGATAGTGGTGGCCCGGGTGTTCAGATAACGGGGCATGGCGGTCAGCGCATATTCAGGTCCAATCACCTCTGCACCACTGCCCACTTCCAGGGCTTCCGGCTGCAATACCAGGCCGTGTAAACCCACGGCTTCAATGGCCAGCTCGGTCACTTTCTGGCTGATTTCCGTGCCCAGGATTTTGGTCATGGAGGCGGCCGGGCCAGGATTCTGGCCAGCCCCCAGGGCGGCCTTGATCCGGTTTTCTGTTAAGTCCAGCGACTGGATTTCAATCTCGACCGCAGCAATTTTGCGGCGGAATGCGGGATCATCCAGCAGGCGTCCGCCACCGGTGGCCGGCTCTTCTGCCGCCATGGCCTTGACCTTGTTCAGCTGAAAGTGCAGCCCGGGGGCATATTCCACACCGCCGCGCTCAAACTCCAGCAGGTACTTGGCCACGGTCCAGCCCTTGTTTTCCTCGCCGATGCGATTGGCTTTGGGTACCCGCACGTTATCGAAAAATACGGTGTTCTGCTCACGCACCATGTCCAGGCCGATAATGGGCTCTACGGTAATGCCAGGGGTGTTCATGTCCACCAGCAAAAAGGTAATACCCTGCTGGGGCTTGGCATCCTTGCTGGTTCTTACCAGCATAAAGATCTTGTTGGCGTAATGGGCGTAGGTGGTCCAGATCTTGGTGCCGTTAATGATGTAATCGTCGCCGTCGGATTCGGCAAAGGTCTGCAGTGATGCCAGATCGGAACCGGCGTTGGGTTCGGAGTAACCCTGGCACCAGTAATCCTCACCGGAAAGAATCCGCGGCAGGTAGTAATCTTTCTGCTCCTGTGTGCCGTAGCCGATGATGCAGGGGCCACACATCTGCAGGCCCATGGGAATCAACAGCGGAGTTTCCGCTTTCAGGCACTCTTCCGCAAAAATGGAACGCTCAACAATATCCCAGCCGGTGCCCCCGTATTCCACCGGCCAATGGGGCGCTACCCAGCCTTTTTCGTAAAGGATCTTCTGCCAGGCCATGGCAACGTCGGAATCGGAAAACACGCTGGTGGTCAAACGGCCGGCTTCACGAATTTCCGGTGTCAGGCTTTCTTCCAGAAAGGTACGCACCTCCTCCCGGAAATCCTGATACTTTTTACTGATGCTTAAATCCATGATGTTCCTCTGAGTCTTTTAATCCTGTTATCCAGGCAAATACCATTAGGCGTGACCGACCGGCCACGGCAAAAAACAGAGGATACAAAAAAAGGGCCCTGGTAACAGTGGCCCTTTCGTTGAGGTTAATTGATTGTTCAGGTCAGCTAACGATTGCGCCCCGGTAACGGCCTTCAGCCCCGTTGCAGGGCCTTTAACAGCCGGGTCAGGGCCTTGGAGATCTCCTCGGCACCTTCTTCATCCTTGGCGATCTTGATCCACTCTTTTTGATTGAGCGGGTGCTTGATGGTGCAGCTGTCGGCTTCCTTGCTGCAGCGGTATTCGATATTGGGATCGATACCAAACGCATTGAGGCGGGAAACACTCAGCTCAGACAGCGGCCCGCCACCATCACGGCTGACATCGCGGCGGGTCAGCACCAGCTCGCGGTTTTTGGTGAGCGCCAGTTTGAAATCAATATAGTCGTTACGCTCGGTGTTTTTGATCTTGCCTTCCACATAACGGTAGGACTTGAGCAGGCTGTTCACGTGGGTCACCAGTGACTGGGTCAGACTGGGATCCAGATACAGATCCGCCACCTTGCGGTCGTACTTCACGCCCTGTTTTTCTGCCAGCTGAATGGCTGCCGCTTTGGATGCTTCCGTGGGTTCCTCCTGAGGCTCCGGGCGGCTTGCCAGGGTTTCTTCCAGCTCGGTAATCATTTTCAGGGATTCCTGATAGGCCTCGCCTTCCTTGCCGGCCATTTCCACGTACTTTTCAAAATGGGATTTGGCCTGTTCCCAGGCATCGGACTCGTAATAAACCTGCCCGTACAACAGGTAGTATTCGGCGGGTGGCTCCACATTCAGAGGCGAGACTCTTTCCAGATACTGCCGAGCTGCCGGGTAATCCTGATCCGCCAGTTTTTCCTTGGCGGCCAGTATCAGGCGGTCCACCTCAATTTCCGGTGGCAGGCTGTGAGCAACGGTGGCAGAAAAAAACAGCATACTGAAAAGAAGATAACGCAGGCTTCGGATTCCCAGTGACATCATAAACTTACCTCATGGAATACTTGCCAAAGCCGGACATGCAGGCACAGCTTCAGACTGTTGTTATTACGGGCCCGTTAACACTATTTGAGCCATCGTTGCCGGAAGCCATTTTTTCGCTCTGCAAGGCGGAAAGAGCGCCGTGTAGTTATTCTACATCAGCGATTGACAACGCAGCAGAGCGGGAAAATGGATCCGGCCCTGCGGGTTGAGCCTAAAATACCCCCATACCGCGTTGCTCGTCGCTTATTTGGAATGACCAAACTGCGCTCCTCTCGCCTTGTCTGGCGCTATTTTAGGCACAACAACGACGGCTCAAATAGTGTTAACGGGCCCTGAGAAAAAGCATAACACAAGGTTTAGCGGCGCTAAAACAGGCTTTAGCGCCGAATGAGACCTGATCAGGGATTCGCTAGCGTCCGGACTGGTCCGCGCCGTCGGTGGTAAAACGAAAGTAGTTGCTTAACCCATCCACCAGGTTAAGAAGGGACTCAGGGGCTTCCACGATTTTGAAACCGGTATCAAAACAGTCCGGGCTCACATCGGGCCGGCACCAGCAGCTGAGCGCATCAAAATCGATATTGCGTTCACCCTGGATTTCCCGGGGCAACTTGATACGAAACTGAAACACGCTATGGGTTAACAGTGGAATATGACTCACCAGGCGCAAACCCTCGGTAGAGATATTCACTATATAGCCGATGGGCTTACCTGTTTTGCGGTTGTACACCTTCAGGTAGTAGCTCAGATGGTGGCGTTTTATCGTACGTTTTTCTTTGATTTTCTTTTCCATTCCAGTCAGGTTAGCCGGTCAATTTTGTCGGAGTCTTTGCTTTAGTTTAGACGCTGTTACGCAGTAGACAACGTTCCCGGTTCACCTGATTTAAAGATTTTGTGAACCCAATTTGCTTAGGAGACTCCAACATTGGGTAAATTGTTGGTTTTTTCTTCGATTACAAAAACTTAGGGTAGTTAATACTGGCAGCTTTTGGCAAGTTCGCTAAGATTAGATTCAGGTTTACCAGGGTTGTTATCATGTTGCGAAATTGGCGCTTACAGTATGTGGTTTTTTTATGCGCAGCCCTTGGCATTGGCCATACCTTTGCGTTTGATAACGCCCATCTTCAGGAAACCCGTTTCGAAGCGCAACGGGACATGTACCGCAAGGCCATGGTGCTGCTGGAAAGCGGCCGGGTATCGGCTTTCAAGCAACAGGCCGACAAACTCAGGGACTACCCGCTTTACCCCTACCTTGAATACTATTTTATTCTTCGCTACATCAGCACCGTGCCTGATGAGGAAATTCGTTCGTTCATGACCGAGTTCCGGGATACGCCGCTGGCGGATCGCCTGGATTATCACTGGAAAAAATCCATGGTGCGGCGCAAACAATGGGGCGAATTCCTGTCCCATTACCAGCCCGGCGAAAGCAGCACCACGCTGGATTGTTACTACTACTGGGCGCAACTCAAACAGGGTAACAAAGACGAAGCCTTTGCCGGTGCCGCCCGGCTCTGGAACGTGGGCAAATCCCAGGTAAAAGCCTGCGATCCGCTATTTAACGTGTGGCGCAAGAGCGATGCCTTTACGGCGGACATTGCCTGGGAACGTACCAAAAAAGCCATGGCGAACCGCAAGCTGCAGCTTACCCGCTATCTGGAACGCTACCTGACGGACGAGCACCGTAAAATTACCCAGGAATGGCGCCGCACCTATCGCAACCCCAACCGGCTGAAGAGCCCGCAACGCTACACTGCCTATGGCGACGACATGAAACCGGTGGTGATTTCCGGATTCAAGCGCCTGATCCGCAAAGACTACCAGCTGGCCGGCCAGCTGTGGCCCGATTACGAAAATCAGTTCAATTTTACCGGCGAAGAAAAAGCCGAACTGTTTAATTATTTCGCCCGCAACACCGCCGTTAACTACTATCCCGAGGCCGAAGCCTGGCTCGATAAAGCCCTGCTCTACCCCGGCCAGCAGGAGCTGGTGGACTACGGTATTCGCCACGCCCTGCGCAGTTATGACTGGCAACGGGTAAAGCACTGGATTGCCATGCTGTCGCCCGCAGAGCGCGGCAGCGGCCAGTGGCGCTACTGGGAGGCCAAAGCCGAACAGGTTATTGAGGAATACCAGTCACCCCTGTTGCAGGACAGCGGCTTTCATGTAGGCGACACTGGCCTGCCGGGTGCTTTACTGGACGACTTTGATGTACTCAACATACACCGCGACTTTATCAACGCCCTGTCCCATTCCGATTATTTTTTCGAGCTGCTACCCAATTACAGTCTGAGCCTGCTGGATAACGGCATGACGCCGCGGGAACTGATGGAGTCTCTTACCGGCGAGCGCAGCTTTTACGGGTTTATCGCCAGCGAACAGGTGCGCCGCCCGCTGTCGCTGAACAACCGGCAAAGCCAGATTACCGAAGAGCAGCTCGCGACCATTCTGCAGCACCCGGGTATTGTCCGCGCCCGCGAACTGTATCTGCTGCAGGAAAACACCTCGGCTCACCGGGAGTGGTATCACGCCATTCAGACCATGAGTTCCGATGAACGCGGTGCGGCCGCCCACGTGGCTCACTTATGGGGCTGGCATTTTCAGGCCATTATCGCCGCGGCACGTTCCAATATTCGCGACAACCTGGAGCTGCGTTTTCCCAAAGCCTACTATGAAAGCGTGTCCAATTACGCCCAGTCCCGAGGCCTGGCCAGCGACTGGGTTTATTCCCTGATTCGTCAGGAAAGCGCCTTTTTCCCCCATGCCAAATCCGGTGTGGGTGCATTGGGCATTATGCAGATTATGCCCAGCACCGCCCGGCAGGTATCACGCCAGTCAGGTATTCAGCTGAAAAATACCTACCAATTGCTGGATCCCAATCAGAATATCGAAATCGGCACCGCCTATCTGGACCAGTTACTGAACCGCTTTAACGGCAACCTGGTGCTGGCCACCACTGCCTATAACGCCGGCCCCCATCGTGCTGCCCGCTGGCAGCCGGAAAACCAGCCCATGGACGGCGATATCTGGATTGAAACCATCCCCATCCACGAAACCCGCAGCTACGTTAAAAACATCTTTACCTACCAGGCCATTTACCGTCATAACCTGGGGCTGGAAGCGCGGCTTTCGGACTCCCTGAAAGTGATTCAGCCAAAGCAGGACACCTCCATCGCCACCAACTAATCGTATGGATTAACAAGCATCCATACCAAAGACTTATAAAAATTCGCCACTAACTCCCGGTTTATATAAAAAGCACCAACTGGTAAATCCAATCTCCAACAACATTGATGTAATTAAACAGGCATTTGGTAAAAGACCTGTAAAATTACGTAATGTCTGACAATCCTGCCTGAGAATCTGCAGCCGCAAACCGCTGTAATTCCAGCGTTTTTCAGCTCGCCGTATATCAAATGGCACATTTATAACCAAAGCCCTCCGATCGACTTTTCCATTAATTCTTTCATACTGGTAACACGTTTTTCCGCAGAAGTAGGCAATCCGCCATGCGCGATCCGATCGAAATGATGAAGCTGTTAATCGAACGAGTTAACAACTTCAGCAAGAATAAGAGTCCGATACTGAAAAAGGACCACCGCATTTTGCAGGGCCCCATTGAGGTACTCAGCGATATTGATGGTTTCAAATCCGCTGAACGCTTTTTTATTCTTGATGAAGAAGAAAAAGAATGGATAGAACTGGATTTTTCCAGCCTGCCGGATTCAGACTATCCGGCATCCGGAGACATCGCCAGAGTGGAAGGTTTTTATCGTGGTGGCAGTTTTTTTAACAGCGACTGGGACCGGTTGCTGGTACTTAAAATTGATATGATCCAGAAACACTCGCGCACTAACCTGCATTCCAAATAAAAAAACCCCGGACTCTTTCGAAGCCGGGGTTTTCTCTTTTCTGCAAGCTCAAATAATCAGGCAAATACTTTACTGAAACGTTTGGAAATTGTACCCAGCAACATGCCCAACCGAGGCAAATGCGTGCCCAGTACCGGGTTACCGGATGTCAGCAATGACACAGAAATCGCCCGTTGCGGATCCGCCCAGCAGAAATTGTTGGTTAAACCCAGGTGGCCGTAGGCATGAGGGGTGGCAGGGCCGAAAGTGCCCCAACCGCGATCCCCCAGCATCATGCCGGCGCTGTAGCGCATGGGCAGCAGCAGGGTTTTGTCGATAGCGGTTTTATTCACTTCACGCACGGCACGCTCAATGGTTACCGGCTGGAAGATACGTTTGCCATCCAGCTCGCCGCCGTTCAGCAGGCACTGGAAAAAGCGCGAGCATTCATCCGGTGTAGCCACCATGTTGCCGGCGGGAATCACCTGATCATAAAAGCGGGGATCATTGGACAGCTCTACCGCCTTTTCTAACGGCACACCTAATATGCGCTTCAGGGCATAACCAATAGGGAAAACCAGCGGCAAGCCGGTAATGTAATTACTGGCTATGGCGGGGTAGTCCTCGCGGGACGCGCCATAGTTAAAATATTTGAAGCCCAGGGGTTCCTGAACATTCTTGCGCATGTATTCACGAATGGATTCGCCGGTGATGCGCTCAATCAGCTCACCCAACACATAACCGCCGGTAACAGCATGGTAAGCCATTTCGCGGCCATGCAGGGATTCCGGTGCCGCTTCAAACAGCAGGCGCTTGATCTCGTCATAGTCGAACAGGGTTTCCGGATGGATTTCGCCGGGAATACGGGAAATACCCGCCCGGTGGGCCAGAATCTGGTGAATGGTGATGTTTTCCTTGCCGTTCTGACCGAACTCGGGAATGTAGTAGCTGACCGGATTCAGCAGATTGATTTCGCCCTGCTCTTCCAGCAAATGCACCAGCATGGCGGTAATGGCCTTGGAGGCGGAAAACAGGCAGAAAGGCGTATCCGGTGTCACCAGCTGCGGTGCGTCGGTATCACCGGGGCCATTGCCCTTGGCGTGGCCAATGGAGCGGTTCAGCACCACTTCACCATGGCGGCGAATGCAGATGGACACGGCAGGGTACATACCGGTGCGGTAAAGGCTTCTCACCGCTTTCCACACGGCTTCCTTATCGGACTCCTTTACTCCCAGCCAGCTGGGATTAACCTCGTTGTCACCAATAGTGGACACTGCTTCCAGATCCGCAGGGACCCGGATATTATTTTCCAAACGAACCAGAGGGTTTAAATTCACTTTACTACCTGAAAACAGCTCTTTAACGTCAAAACGTGGCGCCATTAATTCCGCCATAACTTCCCCCATACTATTGACTATAGCGCATCTTATAAGCGGCAAGCGGCCACGGTATCAAACAGTTACATTTGATTAACTGGTCACGGTTTACCGGGGCCCTGTTCCTATAGATAATTTTGCAGCGAGGCAGCTTACTTCAGAGATTCAGCTTGTGCCAATGTCGATTCGGACGATTTACTGTGATTTGGCGCTGTTTCATGCAGACTAATCAAATTTGTCGTGCAGCCACAAAACATTGCCGAGTTAGCACAGCGCCGAATAAGCACAACTCCTGTTAAAACTCATAGTTATTTTCTCGCCCCATGATTGTACAATGATGCTTCAATTGGGATATCCCATTTAACAAAATGTAACGAAACTACATCTAACGAAATCAGCCAACCACGATACGACGAAGATAAATTTTAGCCATGTCCAGAATTTCGCAACTAACCGCCGGTATCAAAGGGGCGTTCCGGATCGCCCAAACCACCAGCATACTCGCGCAGACAGGGATTGATTGGTTGCGTGGCGATCGCCCACCCACGCCAAAACTCCTGAGACAGACTTTCGAGCGGCTGGGAACCACTTACATCAAGCTGGGGCAGTTTATCGCCAGTTCCCCCTCTCTGTTCCCTGACGAGTACGTGGAGGAGTTCCAGCTGTGCCTGGATAAGACCACCCCCGTGCCCTTCTCTATCATGAAAAACGTGCTGGAACAGGAACTGGGCAAATCAGTGGATACAGTCTTTGCCCATATCGACCCGGTACCACTGGCTTCCGCCTCCATTGCCCAGGTGTACGCCGCCCGGCTGGTGACTGGCGAGGATGTGGTCATCAAGATTCAGAAACCGGGAGTAAAAGACATCCTGCTGACGGATCTTAACTTCCTGTTTGTGAGCGCCCGGATTCTTGAGTACTTTGTGCCCAATCTGAGCATGGCATCCCTGTCAGCCATAGTGGACGAGATTCAGAAAGGCATGCTGGAAGAATGTGACTTTTATCAGGAAGCGAAAAACATCGAGGATTTTCAGCATTTCCTGTCCAGCACCGGCAACACCGATGCGATCGCACCCAAGGTGTTCAAGAACGCCTCCACCATGCGGGTGCTGACCATGGAGCGTTTATACGGCGTGCCCTTTACCGATCTGGACAGCGTACGCCATGTCAGCGATCAGCCGGAGCTGACCCTGATCACCGCCATGAACACCTGGTTTGCCAGTCTGCTGTTCTGTGAATCCTTCCATGCGGATGTGCATGCCGGCAACCTGCTGGTACTGAAAGACGGCCGTATTGGCTTTATTGATTTCGGCATTGTAGGCCGCATCCGCCCGGAAACCTGGAAATCCGTATCCAAGTTCATTGCCACTGTGGGTCAGGAAGACTATCAGGGCATGGCGGAAGCCATGCTGGGTATCGGCATGACCGACCACGACGTGGACGTAAACGCCCTGGCCCGGGATATCGAGAAACTCTACAGCTCCATGGATGATGTGGTGCCCAATGAGGTATCGGATCTGGCGGCAGTCAACGAACACGAAGTGAACCGGATCATGATGGATCTGGTAAGCCTGGCCAAACGCCACGGCATTCACTTCCCCCGTGAGTTTGCACTGCTGCTGAAACAGCTGCTGTACTTTGACCGCTACGTGCGCCTGCTGGCTTTGGAAGGCAATATCTATATGGATGACCGCCTGAATATCCAGCCCGATGAAATGGACTGGATCTCCATCCATTGATCAGCTGCAACTGCCGGCTGTTGGCCCGCAGATGCGACAGCGCTTAAAGCAGTCCATTTTCAGTCCAATTAAAAAATCTGATTAAAAAGTCCAACAAAAAAGCCCCGGCTCACTGACCGGGGCTTTTTCGTTTACAGCGTAAAAACGGCGGGCGTTTTTACAAAATACCCATCTCTTTTTTCTCTCGATAGTGAGCAAAAATATCCTGCAGACTGCGACGGGGTTTAAACCCGAAAGTATCCCGGAACAGACTGCCATCAATGATCACGGGGTATTTGTAATAGTTGATCAGATACGCAGGCCAGCCTTTCCAGCCCAGGGATTTACTGATCCGTTTGGGCAGGCCTTCCGGCACAGAAGGAATAAAAATCCGTTTACAGCCGCATTGCAGTACCGATTCCTGGTAACTCACCCAGTCATCGTTGGCCACGTTGTACACACCGGGCACATTCTTTTCAAAGGCCAGCACAATGGCATCGGCCATGTCTTCCACATGAATAAATTGCATCATGGGGGAAAAGCCCACCAGCACCGGCGCAAAGCTGTTGGAAAGCAACAGGCTCATGCTGTTCAGCACGCCGGGCCCGGCAATGTTACAGGGGCGCAGAATCGTGATGTTAAGCTCGGGATATTTCCACAGATAGATATTGGCCAGGTTTTCCAGTTCCACCGAGTCCACCAGATCCATGGTCAGTTCCGAAGCCTTCAGCGGATACTCCTCTGTGAGCAGAGCCGGATTGTAAGGGCTGGCGCCATACACAAAGTAGGTAGACAGTACGATAACCTGATGCACATCATACTTGTGGCAAAGATCCAGCAAACGCTGGGTGCCCAGTACGTTATGGTTGTAGCGGTTGCGATGGGTGGATTCATACAAACCCATCCGGCCCAGGTGAATCACTGCTTCAATATCATGCTTGCGGAAAATGTCTTCAAAACCGCGTTTGTTGTATTCCACCCGGTAGCTGGACATGCCCTCGTCAATCTGTACCCGGCGGCGAAAATCCACCAGCACCACATGATAGCGTTCTTTTAAACGATCAATGACTTCCTGAGCCAGCGAGCCTCCGGCACCGGTAATCAGAATCTCAGGCTTTTTTGCTTGTTCCGTCATTTAAACCACCCTTCTCGCTCCGACAGCCCCTGCTGGATCAGGTTGTTGATTTCCTCTTTTACACGCTCCACTTTCACAGCGGCCTGATCTTCATCAAGCAGGGGGCCTTCGAAAGTCATTGGTTTGCCAAAGTGCAGCCGCACCTTGGCAGGCAATGGAAACGGCGTTGTGACCGGCACATAAGGCAGGTTCAGCATTTTCGCCAGTCCATTCAGGTGGAACGGTGTCGGCATGGTTTCCTCACAGCCCACAATGCCCACCGGCAAAATCGGCGTATTGGTTTTTACCGCCAGGTGCATAAAACCCAGGCCAAAGCGCTGCAGCTTGTAGCGCTGGCTCCAGGGCTTGCCCGCACCGCGGATCCCCTCGGGGAAAACAACAATGGCTTCTTCACGGCCCAGCATTTTTTCGCAGTTAACCGGATCCCCCAGCACAGCACCAAACTCGTTGAGCGTGTTGCCAATAAAAGGGGTACCCGGAAACCAGCGCTCAATCATGGCACGCACGGCCCGGGGCCCATGAGGATTGGTTGCCAGCGCGTAGCCTACCAGTGCGCCGTCGATAGGTAATTGACCGCTGTGATTGCCGATTATCAGCAAGCGGCCAGTCTCGGGCACGTTTTCCAGGCCCACCGCTTCCACACGAAAGTATTTTTCGTAAATCGGTTTAAATACACTGAGTGCAATTTTGAAGGATTCCGAGTTGTAGCCCCAGGGGTCGTAACCAAAGGAGCCCACCGGCTTCGGAATTTTATCCACGTGCGCCTCGGTTTCCGGTGATACCAAAGCATTTTTAATCAGTTCCCTTAACTTCATTCCTCATTCCGCCCTAATCTTTCTGAGTCTGTGAGAGTTTAGATAAAAAGTATCGTGATTCCGGACATACAACAATTGCGCCAGATCACGGGATTGACCACTCCAACAACCCGATAACTAATGGAAATAAATGACATTGAACAAGGCGGGAGTCACAGATTTATTATTCCGGGCCGCTACAAGTCACTAACTAATGACTACAACGGGACTCCGGGTTACCTCTTCGGCCACTGAGCTAATTCGTTAGACCGGCCGTAAAAAGATAACTTATTGAGTTATATAAGTTATTTTTCATTCGCTTTTACTCCCCGGAAAGCTTAAACCAGGCAGTGCTCCCAAGCGGGGCGCATTATAACAAACTCGCTCACAGAATATGAGTGGTGTTCAACGTCAATCCCGGTATTTTATGATACATCGACCACATAGCCATGGATTGACAGCAGGTACCAGCCCCGGGGTAGCCTGTGCCATATCGGCAATGGTTAAATGTCGTTACACTTTGATAATCGATAATGACAATAATACAAAATGTAAACGGCCAGCAGGCCGCTTAGAACAGAGGGAAGTTCGGTGAGTGATTCCGAGAATAACAAGCAAAGCAAAAAGAAAGACAAACGCTTCGGCGCAACCACGCCTGCCAAACGCTTTATGAAGCTGGCGGGCATGTCGGCCTCTATCGCCAAAGGCTATGCCAATCATAAAGTTAAAGGCATGTTCGCTGATGAGGAACAAAAAAAGCTGTCACAGGAACAGCTGTATGCCGACATTGGCAAACGGGTTGCACAAACACTGGGCGAAATGAAAGGCGCGGTGATGAAAGTGGGGCAAATTGCCTCTCAGGTAAAAGACCTGCTCCCCAAGGAAGTGGCAGAGGCACTGGAAATACTGCAAAAAGAAAGCCCGCCCATGCCCTACGACATGATCCGCCGCCAGCTAATCCGCTCACTGGGTGATGACCCGGAAAACCTGTTTGGTCACTTTGAACACGAACCTTTTGCCGCGGCATCCATTGGCCAGGTCCACAGGGCCACCACCAAAGACGGCGTGGAGTGTGTGGTAAAAATCCAGTATCCCGGCGTCAAGGAATCCTGCGAATCCGATCTCAAACACCTGCGCCGCGCACTCAAGCTGGCCGGCCTGGTCAAAGTCAGCGACGAAATCATTGAAGAAACCTTTGCGGAAATCAAACGCACCCTGTTTGAGGAGCTGGACTACGAACATGAAGGGGAAAACGTAAAATTCTTCTACGAATATTACAAAGATCATCCCAAAATCGTGACGCCGCAATTAATAGAATCCCTGTCCACTGACAAGATTCTTACGTTGACCTACGTGCCCGGCGATTCCATTAAAGAAGTGAAAACACCCCGCTATTCCCAGCAAACCATTAATGAACTGGGCATGCTGATTTTCGATACCATTGGTCGTCAGATTTATGAGCTGAAACGGGTGCATTCCGATCCCCACCCCGGCAACTTTGCCTTCCGTCCCGACGGTACCCTGGTGATCTACGATTTTGGTGCCGTAAAATGTATTGATGAAGATGTACTGCGCAAATACCGCGCCCTGGCGCGCGATGCCTTTGCCGGCAAGGTGGATCTGATTGATCAGCACCTGTGTGACATTGGTGTTCGCATCCCCAAAAGCGGTGCTATTGATACCGGTTATTATCAGGAGTGGCTCGATATTATTATGGAGCCCTTCGGCGACTACACCCCCTATGATTTTTCCACCGCCCGCCTGCACAAGCAGGCAGCCCAGAAGGTGCGCAAGGAGGCCCTGAAATACCTGGGGTATTTTCAGCCGTCACCGGACACCATGCAGGTGGACCGGGTAATTACCGGGCACTACTGGACCATGGTGGAACTGGGTGTGAACGCGGCTTTCCGCCCGCTGATAGATGAAATCGTGTTGAAGGAAACGGCCTGAGCCCGGCAATCTATTCTGCCGGTTTCGCCACGTGCGCCAGATACCAGCCGGTGGGTTTTATTTCCAGGCGGATCTGTTTTTTGCTGATACTGTGGCTTGGCAGCGGGTGAACAATGCGCAGAGTGGCGCTGCCGTTTTCAACCCGCTGAATATAAGTGGCCGGTTCCAGCGGGCCACTTTTTAAGTGCACAGTCACCGCCCATTCCACAAAGATAAGCTCCGGTTTGGCATCGCCTGCGAGCGTCAGATCCGCTTCACCCACCACCAGTGGCTCAAAGGCTTTTTCCACCACATCAAAGCGAATGTTATCCACTTTGAAACTCACCTGCTCAAAGCTGGACAAACGTTCCAGCACCGCGTGATGATCGTCGTGGGACTGTTGCAGTGTCTGCAGAATAGCTGACTGCTGTTCCACCCGGGTTTGCAGTTCTGCCACCTGTGATTCCAGTGCTTCCGTACGGGAACCATTGCAGCCCCATAACGCAAAAATGCAAACCGCCACAATCAGGTGGCGGCAGACAGTAGCAACAGTGTTTTCGGATTCCTGCAAGTAGCGCATTTATCTCATCCGGCCAATACACTACTTAAAGACTAGTCTAAACGCGGCGGTAATACCCTCGACGCTTTAACACTTTTTCGACATATTGGCGGGTTTCCCGACGGGGCGCCTTTTTGATAAGGGTTTGCAAAACTTCATCCGGTGTCATCTGATTAATCACCGGCAGCGCTTTTTGAAAACTGGCCTGACTGATAAAGGCCTTGGCCACGGCCGAAGCCCCGGCATTATACGCGGCAATACTGTAGTACAGGCGACTTTCCGGATTTTCGATACCTGACAGGTACTCGTAATACAGCATGTTCAGATAGGCCGCACCCACTTCTATATTGCGCTCAGGATTATAGAGATAACGGGCCGACAATAATTTGGGACGTTTGAACAATTTACGCGTGGCATCGCGCCCCGCCGTGGAAGGAACAATCTGCATTAACCCGAAGGCAGGAATATGGGAACGGGCCAGCGGATTAAAATGACTTTCGGTGTGAATAATGGCCATGACGATATCGTCCGCCAGGGCAAAACGTTCCGAATGCTGACGCACGGTCGGCGTGTATTCTTTCACTTTCTGGCGAATACGATTGTCCGGCAGCGGAATCACGTAGGTAATTTTGTTATTGGTTTTCACCGGCACGGCGGCCAGGCTGGCGGACAATGCCTGGTAACGAATACTGGCACCCTTCATTAGCTGCATGGCACGACTGCGCACCTGCTGTTGGGAAGGCTTGTTATTGCTGAACAACTCCGGCAACACCAGCTCGCCACTGGGCGAGTCCTGCTCGGCTCCCAGGCTGGCCAGCTTGGCAATCACGGCACGGTTAATCGGGTCTTCATTCACCGCATCCGAAATGCGCGAGCCAATCATGTGCTCCAGATGCTCTCTGACGGTGACAGACAGCGAGGCAAAATCAATCCGGTTGCCAACGGCCTTGTTCTCGACGCTGATTTCAATGCGGTTGTTTTCGAAGTCCACCACCTTCTTGGCATCCCATGAGGCACTGTAAGACACCCAGCGGGTTTGGGAACTCACCTCGCCGGCCGGCCAGTGAGCACGGATATCGTCACGGTATTGATCCAGAGCGGCAATATAGGTTTGGGCAACGGCCTGCTGTTCCCGTTCCTCCTGGGTCATCTCGTTGGCGATGGATTTGGAATCCTTGAAAAGTGGCCCCTTGGCTTTTTCATCACGATCAATAACCCAGCCACCGTTAGCCTGGGAAACCCCGGTACACAATAAGGAAATCCAAAAAACATTGGTTAATATACGTCCCCACATACGCATTCCCCGCAACAGCATTTTCATTTTTTTACCTGTAATCGTCGGCAGTACATCAGGTTCCCAACCTCCCAAACGACCAAAATGTGACATGCTTCAATTATTCCAAAACACAGTTCAAATTTTGACCAAAAACTTAGACTTTATCGCACTAACGGATTCACCCGGTATAACGAACGGTGTAAACCCAAAATACGCTTTAATTTCAACCAATTAAAAGCACCCTGGTGCCATTTCAGGGGCCTGCACCTCACCACCCTGTCCGGAATACCGGCAAACAAAACCCGGTTAGCCGACCAATACTGCAGCAAAAGGCCTATGCCTCATCAAGGTACATAAAGGACACAAAGGTAGTGAACAGGGCCAGCCCCACCATCAGGGGCAACACCGGCACCAGCATCATCAGGGTTCCTGAGGCAATCCAGAAGTTTTTCACCATGGATTTTCTGGCCCGGTAGTTTTTCGTCAGGGTTCGCCCAAAGGCATGCCGCCGGTCCGGTTTCACCTGCTGGCGCCAGGCCGGCAGAAACAGCTGAATACAGAGAAACAACCAACGAAACATAGTAACCCCCTGGACTGCGGAGGGTTTCTCAGGAAACCGCTCCATTTATCGAGTGCTGAGTCTCTAAAGATAGACCAGTTTCCCCTGGATATTGCGACAAATACCGTAATATCATAAGCGTTCGATTCTTCATGAGTTTCAGTCCGAAGGAAGCAAGCGGCTGATACAACTATAAAAAACACAGACATGGGAAGCTGAATCATGTCGATGATAAAAAAAACAACCCTTCAATCTGCAGCATTAACCTTATTCATCAGCTGGTCCGGCAGCGGCTACAGCCAGCAGGCCAACCAGATCATTACCTACCCGGACGGTTCTCAGTACACCGGTGAGCTGATCAATGGCAAACCCGGTGGCCAGGGCCGGATTCAGTGGGCCAATGGCGATTCCTACGAAGGCCAGTGGCGCAATGAACAACCCCATGGTCGCGGCAAAAAAACCTTTCTCGACGGCAGTATCTACGAAGGTGAATTTGCCAACGGGCAACAGGACGGAAAAGGCCAGCTGACCTACCCCGACGGCACCGTTTACAGCGGCGACTGGCAAAGCGGCGCACCCAATGGCCAGGGCAAGTTTGCCTTCAAGGAAGCCGGCACTTACGAAGGCGCCGTGTATCTTGGCCTGCCCCATGGTCAGGGCACCTTCTTATACGCCAACGGTAATATTTACGATGGCCAGTGGGAACACGGCAAACGCTCCGGGATGGGCAAGCTTCGTTACCACAACGGCGATATTTATATCGGCCGTTTTGAACAGGGGCACCCCCAGGGCACCGGCTCCATCACCTATGCCAACGGCTTTCGTTTTAAAGGCAATTTTACAAATGGCAAACCCGATGGGGACGGCACCTGCTACAAGCCGGATGAGCAGGCGCTCTGTTCTTTTGTCAACGGTGAACAGATTGCCTATGCTGTGATTCCGCAATACATAGCCGAAGAAGCGCCCCCTGCCGTGAACACGGCTGCCGCAGCGCCACTCACTGCCGCCGTTACAACGGCCGATGCGAAAACCGATAATGAGAGCAACCAGCCGGCCCACGAAGCGGAAACCCTGAAAGCCACGGCCAAAAAAGCCTTTGTAGCGGCACTCACGGATGAAAAAGAAAAACTCAAACCCAGTTACAGTGCCGGCGACCTGAATCCGCAACGGTCAGATATTCTGTTTTCCCATAACTTTGAATCACTGGATCTGAACAGGGTATTGCGTACCGGCTGGTGGGAAACCAACAACTCCCTGTTCAGCAATCAGTTGCTGGTGCATACCCGTTCCGGTGATCTGGAAATCGAACTCAAGATCAAGCGCTTTAAAGGGCCGGGGACTTATCGAATCAAACCCGGTCAGGTGCAGGCCTGGTTCAAGGGCAAGCTGTTGCAGGGTTTACGTGACTTTGCCAATACAGTCACCATCCGAAACGTGAATGATGCCTGGATTGAAGGCAATCTGAACCTGAGCTTTCAGCAGAAAGATACTTACGGCGATTACTACAAAGTGGAAAACGGTGTTTTCCGCCTTAACAACGAACCGCTGTTTAATCCCCACCTGTAAACTTTAGCGCTTATCGTTTGGCAAAAAAAAGGCGCAATTCAAAAAGAATTGCGCCAACGCTCTTCTCGGGAGAGAGAGTACAATGCCAAACTGTTACCAGTGAATACCCCGCATCAGATAAGCAAACGCCATTTGCTCCGGTGATACCTGAGGGGCACTTTCCTGTTGACTGTCGCCGCGTGCAGCCGCTGAATCCGGGAACATGCGGAAGCCGGTGTTAATAATAATCTCGGCAAATTTCGGTGTAACCGCATGTACCACCTGGCCAAACACACCCAACTTGGTGGCAATACGTTTCTGACGATGAATAATAGCTTCGCACACCATGTCGGCCGCTTCTTCCGGGCTGATTGTAGGCACATGCTCATAAATCTTGGTGGGCGCAATCATGGGTGTGCGCACCAGTGGCATATTGATGGTGGAGAAACTGACATTGCAGTCAGAAAACTCCGATGCCGCACAGCGGGAAAAGGCATCCAGTGCCGATTTTGATGCTACATAGGCACTGAAGCGCGCCGGCAGCGTCAAGGTACCAATGGATGAGATGTTAATGATATGCCCGGAACGGCGCTCTTCCATATTCGGCAGGAAATTCATGATCAGACGCAGGGCACCAAAATAATTCAGCTGCATGGTGCGCTCAAAATCATGGAAGCGGTCGTAAGACAGATTAATGGAACGGCGAATGGAACGGCCGGCATTGTTCACCAGCACATCCACCTGACCAAAATCTTCCAGTACCTGCCTGGCAAAACGGTCGCAATCAGCCAGATCGGAAATATCCACGCTGTAGGGATAGGCCTCACCGCCCTTGCTTTCGATATAGGCCTTGGTTTCGTCCAGCTTTTCTACGGTACGGGCGGCCAGCACGATTTTGGCTCCGGCTTCCGCCAGTTTGATCGCCGTGGCTTTGCCGATACCGGATGTGGCGCCTGTTACCACAACCACCTTGCCGCTCACACGACCTTCCAATGAACGGTCGATAAACAGATCCGGGTCCATATGGCGGGCCCAGTAATCCCACAGTTTCCAGGAATAGTCTTCCAGGTTGGGACAGGTAATACCGGAGCCTTCCAGTTCGGCTCTGGCTTCACGATCATCAAATTTGGTGAAGTAATCCTTGAACTTCATCACCTCTTTGGGAATACCCAGGTCGTGCAGAATAGTGCCGGTAATACGTTTTACCGGTGGCAGCGTGCTCAGGGTTTTGCGCACAAAGGGCGGAATAAAGCCGAACATGCGGGTATCCACACGCATGGTCATTTGCGGCGCATTACCCGCGCGGGCAAAGATATTCACCACTTCACCCACTTTATAATGGGTCTGATCAATCAGATGAAAGCAACGGCCGTCCAGGCCTTCTTTATGGGCCAGAAAATCCATGGCATCGGCCACGTAATTCACCGGCACCATATTAAAACGGCCACCTTCAATACCCACCACCGGCGCCCATGGCGGCAGCAGTGCACGCAGTTTTTTGATCAGGGTAAAGAAATAATAAGGCCCGTCGATCTTGTCCATTTCGCCGGTTTCGGAATGGCCCACCACCATGGAGGGGCGATAGATACGAAACGGCACCTTGCATTCGCGACGCACCAGGCCTTCGGAATCATGTTTGGTTCGCAGATAGGCATCGTTAAGGTTTTCCGCTTCTTCAAACATGTCTTCACGGAACACACCAGGATACATGCCGGCAGCCGCAATAGAAGATACATGATGGAAGCAACCGGCCGCCATGGCTTCGGCCGCTTTGACTGCCGCACGGGTGCCTTCGATATTGGTTTTTACCTGGGAATCTTCATCGGCCTGCAGATCATAAATCGCAGCCAGATGAAAGAAGTGTTTGATGTTACCTTTCAACCGGGTCATGTCCGCGTCGGAAATGCCCAGCCTGGGTTGCGTCAGGTCACCCACAATACCCACCAGACGATCTTCACTCACACCCAGTTCTTCACGGAGTTTGGGCAGTTTGTCCAGGGATGCTTCCCGGGTCAGTACATAAATGGTGCCCTGGCGTTTTACCAGGTTTCTCACCAGAAAACGGCCAATAAACCCTGTCGCACCCGTTACAAAGTAGCTCATATAATTACCTCATTTAATTCCCAAAAAAAGCAAAACAACAAAAACAGCACCAATAAAAAGCTTAATCATACAAAATCAGTGCGACGCCGACGTTGCCAGCGAACTGCCTACCGCCGCACTCTTAAAAACACTTTCTTTCAACGCTTCGTATTCGGCCACAAACCCTTTTACAACTTCCTGGGGGTCATGGATCAGTGCCTTGTCTGCGATCAAACCAAACTCCACTTTTCCATCGTAGCTCAAAATACTGACTCCGATACCGATATCGCCGGATTGAGGCACCCAGAACATGGGTTTGGCCAGTCGCGAACCTTTCAGCATAACCGGTTTGGCCGGGCCGGGAACGTTAGTCATTACCGCCGATGCCTTGTGGCTGAAAAAGTTCAGGGCAAAACGCTGAAAACCCAGCGGGAAGAAGCCTAAAATGCCCAGCACGTTATAGGACATAACGGCCTGTATGCCGTTTTTCAGCTTGGCCATGGTCTGGCGTACTTTTTTAACCCGGCCAATGGCCGTGCTCTCGCCCACCGGCAGATCCAGATACACCAGCCCGAATTCGTTACCCAGGTTCATGGCCTTGGACAGCGGCCGCAGATTTACCGGTACGGTGGCACGCACCATCACGCCATCCACCGGTTCACCCTGTTTTATGAGGTAATCCCGCAGGCTTCCGGCCACACAGCCCAGCAGCACATCATTGATAGTGCAGCCCATGGACTTGCCCACTTTCTTCACTTCTTCCACATTCAGTGAAGGCGCCCAGGCAACCTGCTTTTCTGTGGTTAAGGCGCGCTTGTAGGCGGTTTTGGAATCGGCAGGCAACATCACCACTTTCATGGCCTCGTAAAGCCAGCCGGCACCAAATCCCATATAAAGGAGTGAAGACCTGAGGGCAGCAGCCACCTTACCGGCAACACTGTCGGCCACGACCTTGGGGAAACCCATTCCCGCTTTAGCTGCAGGGGAACTGTCCAGCACGGACTCATCGGCAATGGCATCCAGTACCGACATCAGGGCAATGCCATCGGCATAGCTGTGATGCACCTGGAACAGCACCGCGGTGCCGCCCTGATACTGATCCACATGATAGAAACGCCACAACGGCCTGGCGGGGTCCAGCGGTTTGGACGTTAGCCGGTTGGCATATTCGCGCAGGGCATCTTCCTCGCCCATGGCCTCCGGAAGTGTTGCATCCGTCAGGTGATACTCCATATCCAGTTGCGGGACTTCCTCCCAGAAGTAGTGCTTGCCTTCATTCATCGGCCTCATACGAAACGGTGAATAGCCAGCAGGCGCTCTTCCAGAAGCTCGCGCAAACGTGACTTCGGATAATGTTCTTCGAACAGGAACACACCGTTAATCACCATCAGGTTTTCGGGTGAGTCCATTCTCAGCCAGGCGGTATCAACCACCGTCATTGGTTCTCTGTAGTTCACGTCGGCAGACCTCATCGTTTTTCCCTTATCCCAAAAAATATCCCAAGCACTTCTTTTTCGCTGGCAGGCTTTACTCCTGTCGGGAAAACCACCCTCCCAATAACCGGAGCCTGTGCCGAACAGCAAAAAAAAGCGCCAGAGCAACAGATTCCGGTGGGCGATGCCCGTACAGGGCGTAAAAAGCCCTCAATTCAACGTACAACCGTTAGCTAAAAACACTCCATAACTGGATAAAACCGTGCAATCCGCGGGCCAGCAGCCCAAAAGGTGCACATAAAAAGCATCAGCACAAATCAAAAACACATTTCAGCTAACATTTGTGCGCCATAATACTCCTCACAAATGACATTTCAAGCATCATGTTGTATTTTTCGCCAGCTTTTTTGGGCTAACCAATCCACTCTACAGCTTACCCTGTATACCAGCTTGCTATTTTGGGCTTACATTTGTAAACTTAAAAAACTGCACCATGCACACACAAGGCGCCTGTGTTTACTTTTGATTAGTGAAACATAGCGCATTCCTCCCGAACCTGCGCAACGAAGCCGGAATTCATGAGCACAAGAGCCGAACAGAAACGCAAAACCCGCCAGAATATTCTGGATGCCGCTGTGAAAGTCATGAACCGTGACCGGGGTCTGGCAGCACTGAGCCTGCGGGAAGTTGCCAAGGAAGCCGGGATTGCACCCACCTCTTTCTATCGCCATTTCGATACGCTGGAGGAAATGGGACTGGCGCTGATCAAAAATGCCGGCAAAGCACTGAACCAGATTATTCACGATGCCCGCATCGCCCAGGTGGAAACCCAACAGGATCTGGTACAACGCATTGTTCATGTCATCATGGAACACTTTCGGGAAAACGGCCCCCTGTTCCGGGTGCTGGCCCAGGAAGCCATGGGCAGCTCACGGATTCTGCGCCGCGCCATCAAAAAAGAACTGCAACACATCAAGGATGAAACCACCGCTCTGATTAACGAGGAAAGCAAACGCCACCAGCGCAACATCACCGATCCCGACCTGGTGGCCGACGCCATCATGAACGTAGCCTTCTATACCTGCGTTGCTGCCAGCGATATGCCCTACGCCTTGCAAAAAGATGCCGAACGGCGACTGGTGCATCACATCCGGGCTATCTATATAGGAGCAGAAACCATGGCCAATACATTGCACATGGAACGCCAGTTAATGCTGAGTTAGGCTGTTCACACCATTAAAAATTACGCTATAGTTAGCCGAAGCATTCAGCAACCGGGCAGCGTGCATGGCAACATCCACTGCGAATAATAAAAACCAGAAAGCGCTTGATACCCACGTCAACCGTCTTTACACGCGAATCAATGAAGATATTGAATTCGGCATCAAGCCATTGCCTGATTTTCCGGGCATTGCCCAGCGCCTGAGTGACCTGGTGCGCAATCCCAATTACCGGGCCAGCGATCTGGCGGAACTGCTGGAGCGCGATGAAAGCCTGACCCACCTGATTATTCGCATTGCCTCCAGCGCCCTTTATCCTGTACAGGAACCCTGCGAAGACCTTAACGTTGCCATCCGACGAATGGGCGCGGAAACCACCAGCAACCTGGTGCTTACCTATAGCCTGCACAACATGTTCCGATCGGATATCAAAGACGTACAACAAAAACTCACCCGCATCTGGACTCTGGATACCAAGGCAGCGGCCACCGCCGCCTGGATTGGCCGCTACGCTCAGGGAATCAAACCGGAAGACGCACTTTTTGCGGGACTGATGCAAAACGTAGGGACTTATTTCCTGCTCTCGCGCTTTGGCGACAAAATCAAAACCGACTACCACTGGGAACTGTTCAACGAACTACTTGGCCGCCACAGCAAAGCCCTGTCGGAAAGAATCTTGCGCAAGTGGCATATGCCGGACAATATTATCGCTGCCGCCACCCATAAAGATAACTGGATGCGGGAAGGTGAAAAGGAAGCAGATGTCGCCGACGTGATGATTGTGGCCCGCTACCATGTATACCTGAATACCAGCCTGATTAAATCCGCCCCCAAATATACAGACATGCCGGTAACACAACGGTTAAAACTCAAAAAAAGCGAAGCCACACCATTTCAGGGCTTACGCTTTGTGCATGAAGAACAGGATGCCATTAAAGATATCGTTCGCATGCTGGCAATTTAAACTATCAAGTCCATTTTGATCATAAAAAACCGGGGCTCAGTAAAACCTGAGCCCCGGCTTTGTTTTAGCCGGTTTATTTTGCCACCAGCGCACGGGCGGGTTTGTACGGCAACTGAAACAATACCAGACCTGCCAGAATACAACCTGCACCCAGCAGAATACTTTCTGTAATGGCTTCGTTGTTCAGCCAGTTGCCCAGCATCAAGGCAAACACCGGTGTTACCAGGGGTGTCAGGGCAACGGTGGTGGGCGGCAGCTTTTTCAGTATATAGAAATAGCAGAGAAACCCCACCAGCGAACCAATCAATCCCAGGTATACGATGGCACCCAGCGCTTTGGTTGTCGGTTCAAAATGACCGTCACTCAATATTAATGCAGCTATACCGTATAAAGGCAGCGCACAGGTGAGCGACCCGGCTGTTTGCGATAACGGATGCAGACCGGCATCCAGACGTTTGATCAGCACACTGCTAAGGCAGAAACAAAACACCGCCCACAACACCAGCATAATGGCCCAGTAATGACCACCGGCCTGAACCAGCTCACCCTGAAACACTACCACCAGTCCGGCAATGCCCAGCAACGCCGCAAACCACTGCATGATACCGAACTGAATATCCGGCAGCAGATAACGACCCACTAACGCTGACACAATGGGCGACAACCCGAACATGACCGAAATCAAACCTGATGACAGCTCGGTAGCAGCGATATACACCGCGATCAAACCACCACTCCAGCCAATATTGGCAAAGAGATACGCCTTAACTGCCTGCTTGTTCCATGGCACTTCAATACGCATCGCTTTGGCAATGGCCCAGGCGGCAAGCGTCGCCAGCGCAATCCGGGCAAACGCACCAATTACCGGCGACAAACCATCACCACTCCACTTAACGCCCAATGGCGTTGTGGACCACACAATGACTACAGCGATATATGCCAATAAAACAGGCATGAGTTTTCTCCTTTCCTCCCTGGTTTCTGTTTACGCAGCATGTCGGAGAAAACCACGGCCCTGAAACGAAAAAGGCCGCAGTTTGAAATGCTGCGGCCTTTGTAAAACTTGGTAGTGTTATTTCATCTAATGCTTCACTCCAAGCCAACGACCGCGATCGCTGCGGGCTCGCCACACATAGCGCACCACACATAGCGGATGTTTAATCTTGGCCTTGGACATCAGAGCAGAAACAGCAGTCAGCACAACAGACAACGCAGACAGGTGCGGGTAATCCCCCATTGCCGTTGCCAGTTGATGAATGTTTTGCTGCGGTTTCATTTTGATTTCAGCTCTTTGTGCTTTTAAATCTGCTTTTAAAATTACTTTTGCCGTTTTTAACGATGAGTTAATCACGGGTTTATGCGTATAATGGAAACAGCAATTACAAAATTGGTCAATCACTTTTATTAGTTTTTTTGTACTCCATGGAAATTTATTTAGTTGGTGGCGCCGTCAGAGACAAACTTCTGAATCTTCCCGTAAAAGACCGGGACTGGGTTGTTGTGGGTGCCACTCCGGAAAACATGCTGAAACAAGGTTATCAACAGGTGGGCAAGGACTTTCCTGTATTCCTGCACCCCGACACCAAAGAAGAATATGCACTGGCCCGCACCGAACGAAAGCAGGGCCGTGGTTATACCGGCTTCAGCTGTTACGCCGGCGAAGATGTCACTCTGGAAGACGACCTGAGACGCCGCGACCTGACCATCAATGCCATGGCGCAGGACACAAACGGCGACATTATTGATCCGTACGATGGTCAAAAAGATCTTGTCGAACGCCAGCTCCGCCATGTATCCGAAGCCTTTGGCGAAGATCCGCTACGGGTGTTGCGGGTGGCGCGTTTTTACGCCCGTTATCAACACCTTGGCTTTGCGATTGCGGACAAGACCCTGACTCTGATGCAACAGATGGTGGATTCCGGAGAACTGGAAGATTTAACCGCAGAACGGGTTTGGCAGGAAACCGAAAGGGCATTGCTGGAAAATACCCCCAGAGCCTATTTTGAAGCCCTGCGAGAATGCGGCGCACTGGCGGTGCTGTTTCCGGATCTGAACAATCTGTACGGTGTGCCCCAGCCGGAAAAGCATCACCCGGAAATTGATACCGGCATTCACACCCTGATGGTGCTTGACCAGGCCATTACCCTGACCCGTGATCATTCCCGAGAGGATCAGTTACAGGTTCGCTGGGCTGCGCTGATGCACGATCTGGGCAAAGGCAAAACCCCGGCAGACACACTGCCCCACCACTACGGCCATGAAGCCATCAGCGAACACCTGGTGGACGAAGTGAACAAGCGCTATAAAGTGCCCAAACCAGCCGCTCGCCTGGCCAAACTGGTAGCCCGCTACCACACCCATTGCCACAAGGCGTTTGAGCTAAAACCGGCAACCGTGATGCGCCTGCTGGAATCCGTCGACGCCTTCCGCCGCCCGGAATCCCTGCCCCTGTTTCTGCTGGCCTGCGAAGCCGATGCCCGCGGCCGTACCGGTTATGAGGATCGCAACTACCCCCAAACCGGCTACCTGCAGGATTGCTTCAACGCCGCCAGCAGAGTGCAGGCAAAGGATATTCTGCAAACCCGGGAACTGCGGGGCGCCGCCCTTGGCCAGGAAATTCGCAGCCAGCGCATTGCCGCCATTCGCAAAGTCAAAGCCGATTACGTTAGCGAGTTATGATGGAAAATTCCGACACCACAATCACGCCGGTGGCACTGATTACCGGTGCCGCCAAACGCCTGGGCGCCGCCACCGCCAAACGACTGCATCAGGGCGGCCTGGATATTGTGATTCACTATCACCATTCGGCAGACGAAGCAGAAGCACTGGCCAATTCACTGAATGCGTTACGCGCGAATTCAGCCACCACCTGCCAGGCCAACCTGAATGAACAGGACCAGGTGCAACAGCTGGCCGAAAACGCCCAGGGATTTAAAGGAAATATTTCCGTGCTGGTGAACAACGCCTCTGCGTTTTACCCTACGCCACTGGAAAAAGCACAAGAGAACCACTGGAATGACCTGTTTGCCAGTAATGCGAAGGCGCCCTATTTTCTCAGTCAGGCACTGGCACCTTCGTTAAAAGCCAACAATGGCTGCATTATTAATATGGTGGACATCCATGCCTGGCGCCCGCTGGAAAATCACAGCATTTATTCCATGGCCAAAAGCAGCCTGGTCACATTAACAAAGTCACTGGCCAAAGAACTGGCCCCTGAAGTGCGGGTAAACGGCCTGGCACCCGGCGCCATACTCTGGCCGGAAAATATCGAAGAAACAGAAAAACAAAAAGTGCTGGCAGGCATTCCGCTGCAACGCCTGGGCAAGCCGGAAAACATTGCCGAGACCATTCAGTTTCTGGTGCATGCAGATTATATAACGGGGCAGATTATTGCAGTGGATGGTGGCCGGTCGTTGTAAACACTGACGGAATCAACTCACCCGGCAACCATTAAAGCTGTACGGGCCACAGCTTTTGTTTGGATTTATCGTACTCTTCCCACAGGGTTTTATAGCTTTTATCCAGCTCCGGATGAATCTCATCACCGGCAATTTCTGACAGAGGCAACAACACAAACGCGTTTTTGGTGATTTCGTCCCGGGGCAACACCACACCATCCTCTTCGCCGGCAAAGTCACCGTAAGTCAGAATATCAATATCCAGCGTTCGTGAGCTGAACTTGGGGCCACCGCGTACACGGCCGTTGTCATCTTCAATACGTTTGATCTGCGCCTGCAGTTCGCCGATGGAAAACTCCGTATCCAGGCCCACCACCAGGTTGTAAAAAGGATCACCCTCAAACCCCACGGCTTCACTTTCGTACACCTGGGATAGCAGCAACTGGCCGAACAACGCCGACAATTCATGCAGCGCATTGCGAATATGTTTATGGCGATCGATATTGCTGCCCAGGCTCAGATACACACGGCTCATGCCGGTTTTTCTCCCCGCTCAATAATCACACCCACATCCTGGGACCCACGTACGGCACCCGGCTTGCTTAAACGTAACCGCAACCAGGGCACGGAAAACTCCTCGCGTACAACGGCAGCCACTTTTTCCGCCAGGGTTTCCACCAACTGAAAGTCATTTTCTTCCACAAAGGCAATCACCCGCTTGGCAATGGTTTTATAGTCCAGTGCATCATCGATGTGATCGCTGGCAGCGGCTTTGGTAATGTCCGTCGCCATTTCCAGATCGATACTCACGGTTTGCTTGATACTGCGTTCCCAGTCGAAAATTCCGATCACGGTCTGAATCTTTAAATCTCGTATATAAACAATATCCATCTTTTTCATACCACTCATTGTTTGTGGGCAGCCTACCACTCCCCACCGGATTCGCAAACTGGTCAACCTGAAATGAATCGGGCATGATGTGACCAAAACGACGATTTGTGCGAGGCCATCACTCTGGATTCGTTACTACCCATTACACTCTGGCTGCTTTCCTATCTGGTGGGATCGGTGTCTTCGGCCATCCTGATCTGCCGCTTGCTGGGGCTGCCCGATCCGCGGGTGGAAGGCTCCCAAAACCCCGGCGCCACCAATGTGCTGCGTGTTGGCGGCAAGGTGGCCGGCGCCCTCACCTTATTGGGCGATCTGGGTAAAGGGGTGTTACCGGTGTATCTGTCACTGACCTTACACCCCTCCCCAACCGTGGCCGCCCTGTGCGGCGTATTTGCCTTTATCGGCCACTGTTACCCGGTGTATTTTGATTTTCGGGGCGGCAAGGGTGTGGCCACTGCCTTTGGCGTACTGGCCATGCTGCACTGGCCCAGCGCCCTGTTCACCGGCGCCCTCTGGCTGGGGATTTTTGCTCTTACCCGGGTGTCGTCGCTGGCCTCTCTGGTGAGCTGGACCCTGTCGCCTTTTTTGCTGTATTTCTTTGCCGACGCCTTTCTCAACCCCTTGCTGATCATGATCGCCATTCTGATCTACCGGCACTACCCCAACCTGTTCCTGCTGGCCAAAGGGGAGGAAAACCGTTTTTCAGAGCCCCTGACAAATACTGAAAATCAGACACCGCAAACAGACACGGAACCGGCCCACTCGCCCGAGCCCGGCTCTGGCTCCGGCTCCGGCTCCGGCTCCGGCTCCGACACAGAAGAATCACCAGAGGAAAACACGAACGCCACCAGCAACAGCCCACCACAAAGCAACACCCGATAGCCTGCCGGCCACAAACCTCAACGACTGGGCTGATCCAGCTCCGACAAAGGCCAGCGGGCCCGGGTTCTTACCGATAAGGGCGCCCGCTCGCCCGCCAGCAACCGTTGGCAACCGGCATAGGCAATCATGGCGCCGTTGTCGGTGCAGTATTTCAGGCCGGGATAGAAAACCGTCGCCCGCTCCTTTTTCAGGGCTGCCTGCAGCTTTTCCCGCAAGCGCAGATTGGCACTCACACCACCGGCAATAATCAGGCGCTTCAGCCCGGTTTCCCGCAAGGCCCGGCGACACTTGATCACCAGCGTATCCACCACCGCCTCCTGGAACGCCGCGGCAATATCGGCACGGGTCTGATCATCCAGTTCACCGGCTTCAGCCTGATGGCGGTTAATCGTGTTCAGGGTAAAGGTTTTCAGGCCACTGAAACTGAAATCCAGCCCGGGCCTGTCCGTCATGGGGCGGGGAAATTTGTAGCGGGTCACATCCCCCTGATCCGCCAGGGCAGCTACCCGCGGGCCACCGGGATACCCCAGCTCCAGCATCTTGGCCACCTTGTCAAAGGCTTCACCGGCGGCATCATCCACGGATTCTCCCAGGATTTCGTATTCGCCAATGGCATCCACCTTTACCAGCTGGGTATGCCCACCACTCACCAGCAGCGCCACAAAGGGCATTTCCGGAGCGGTTTCCTCCAGCATGGGGGCCAGCAGGTGGCCCTCCATATGGTGCGCCTCCACGGCCGGCACCCCCAGGCCAAAAGCAATGGCCCGGCCGGCGCTGGCACCCACCATCAGCGCCCCCAGCAGACCCGGCCCGGCGGTATAGGCCACGCCATTAATGTCGTGCTTGTCGATACCGGCGTTAGTAATCACTTCGCTGATCAGGGGAATCACCTTGCGCACATGATCCCGCGATGCCAGCTCCGGCACCACACCACCGTAGGTTTCATGCAGCTCCACCTGGCTGTAGAGCACGTCTGCCAGCAGCCCGCGCTCGCTGCAGTACAGCGCCACACCGGTTTCATCACAGGAAGATTCAATACCTAGGACTATCATTAATCAGGGCCACCTGAGCCAGCTTGAACGGGATTTGGGCAGCACAATACCAGCCTTTTTAAGTTTTGCAATTCTTAACCGATAGCTATAAAATGCGTGCCCTCTCGATGCGGGGGAGCCCGCTCGCGCCCGCTCCAGGCGTTTTACCCGGTAACTGTTGTTGTAAACTGCGGTTACTGTCCAAAACCGGCTGGAGCCAAGCAAAGAACCCGATTGAACAGAATTTACAGGTAAAAGGTGTTTTGAATGCCACAGGTAAGAGTTAAAGATAACGAACCATTTGATATCGCGCTGCGCCGCTTCAAGCGTTCCTGCGAAAAAGCCGGTGTTCTGGCAGAAGTACGTCGTCGTGAGTTTTATGAAAAACCCACACAAGTACGCAAGCGTAAAGCTGCCGCCGCTGTTAAGCGTCACGCGAAGAAAATGGCTCGTGAGCTTCAGCGCCGTAAGCGTCTATACTAGTCTCTCGTTGGCTACACACTAGCAAAAACCTTTTACTCTTTGCTTAAACGCCGATCAGGTTTACCTGCTTCGGCGTTTTGTGTTTGCTAAAGAAAATTCGGAAACACCACAAAGGCAGCCGTAAGCTGTTGATTTTATTCAGGGGAACATCGCCATGTCGACCATCAAGGAGCAACTGAACCAGTCCGTCAAAGATGCCATGCGCGCCAAGGACAAAGTCCGCCTCGGCACTCTGCGAATGGCCACCGCGGCCATCAAGCAGATTGAGGTGGATGAACGCATCGAAGTGGACGATACCCGCACCCTGGCCGTTCTGGACAAGCTGATCAAGCAACGTAAAGACGCGGCCACCCAGTTCAAAGACGCCAACCGCGAAGATCTGGCCCAGCAGGAGCTGCTGGAAGCCGACATCCTGCAGGAATTCATGCCCCGGGCCCTGAGCGAAGGGGAAGTGAACGCCCTGATCGACAAGGCCATCAGCGAAAGCGGCGCCGAATCCATGAAAGACATGGGCAAGGTCATGGCCATCCTGAAGCCCCAGATCCAGGGCCGCGCCGATATGGGCCAGGTGTCCGGGGCCGTTAAATCCCGCCTGAGCTAACTCAGGACCCAATCGCAATTTATGGCAGGGAGAATACCCGAGCACTTTATTGACGATATTATTGCCCGAACCGACCTTGTGGAACTCATTAACAGCCGGGTTCCCCTGAAACGTTCGGGCAAGAACTATGCTGCCTGTTGCCCTTTCCATCAGGAAAAAACCCCTAGTTTTACCGTAAGCCCGCAAAAGCAGTTTTATTACTGCTTTGGTTGCGGCGCCAGCGGCAATGCCGTGGGCTTTTTGATGGACTACGAACGCCTGGGGTTTGTGGATGCGGTGGAACAGCTGGCCAAGCTCCACAGCGTGGAAATACCCCGGGAAAACGACGGCAACTTTCAGCAACAGCAAAACCTGAAACCTCTGTACAACCTGCTGGAAAAAGCCAGCGAGTTCTACCAGGCCCAACTCAAGAACCCGCAGGTAAGGGAAAAGGCCATTTCCTACCTGAAACGCCGGGGCCTGACCGGCGAAACCGCCAAACAGTTTGCCATTGGCTACGCCCCGGCCGGCTGGGACAACCTGATCAAACACCTGAATGCGGACGACAAGCAAAAAGAGCTGCTGGTGATGGCCGGGCTGGCGGTAAAAAACGACCGTGGCCGCATTTACGACCGTTTTCGCGATCGCATCATGTTCCCTATCCGCGATCCCCGCGGCCGCACCATCGGCTTTGGCGGCCGGGTGCTGGGCGACGACAAACCCAAATACCTGAACTCCCCGGAAACCCCGGTATTCCACAAAAGCCGGGAGCTGTACGGCCTGTACGAAGCCCGCCAGCAGCGCACCAAAATCACCAAACACCTTGTGGTGGAAGGCTACATGGACGTGGTGGCCCTGGCCCAGTTCGGCATTCACTACGCCGTCGCCACCCTGGGCACCGCCAGCAATCAGGAACATCTGGAAAAGCTGTTCAAGCAGGTGAATCAGGTGGTGTTCTGCTTTGATGGCGACGAAGCCGGCCGCAACGCCGCCAAGCGGGCCCTGGATAATGCGATACCGACCCTGAAAGACGGCCGGGAAGTGAAATTCCTGTTCCTGCCGGAAGGAGAAGACCCGGACACCATGGTGCGCCAGCAGGGCCCGGAAGTGTTCGAAGACCTGGTAAAACACGCTCAGCCGCTATCGGAATTCTTTTACCAGAGCCTGAGCGAGGACCTGGACACCAACACCCTGGACGGCAAAGCCCGCCTGGCCAAACTGGCCGCCCCCCACATCGAACGGATTCCCAAGGGCATTTTCCGCCAGCTGATGCTGGACCGCCTGGCCAGCATTACCGAGCTGTCCAGCACCGCGCTGGAAGAAAACCTGCAGGAAGCCCCGGCCCCCATCAGCACCCAGCCCCCTCCGCCAGCGGACATGGAAGGCTACGACCAGCTACAGGGCGGCTACGAGGCACCGGATGGCTACCCGGCAGACGCCTTTCCACCGGAGTACGGCGGCTTTGAGCAACCGTTTCCCCAGAAGCAGCCTTTTAAAAAGGGCAAAAAGGGACAGTGGAAGGGCAAAAAAGGAGCTTTCGGCAAAGGCTTTGGCAACAGGGACCAGTTCTTTAAAAGCGAGGCTGCACCGGTCACTTCCCTGGTGGACAGCATTATCCGACTGACTCTTCACTCCCCCCGGGACGCGGCCCAGCATCAGTTGCCCGCCCACGTGGAAGCCTTGTCATCGCCTTTTACCGGGCTGCTGCAGGATGTGTTTGCTGAACTGAAAAACCGCCCGGAAATCTCTACCGCCAGCCTGCTGATGCGCTGGCACGACTCCCCCGACGGGGAACATCTGGCGGCCCTGGCTGCCAAAGAGTTCCTGCTGGACGACGAACTGCAAACGGAGGAACTGCAGCACGCCCTAAAGCGATTAGAGTTTGCCATTGTGGAAGCACAGCTGGAGGCATTGATCGCCGAGGGAGCACAAGACAAGACGAAACTGAGAGAGCTACTAAACTTAAAAAGATCGTTATCTGAAAAACCAGAGAAATCTTGAAATCCCGGGTTGAAATCAGGGGGATAGCCCCCACATAGAAGGGTTGCAACCCGACCCGCGCCCTGCCGGCACTCATGCCGCTCCTCAGGCGCCATTCAAGACATCTGCTAGCATCAGATAGCCGATTCCACTATAATGCCGCGTTTGTTCGCGCACCTTGATCAAGTAATGGGCATTACATGAGCGATAAAGAACAGCAGAAATCGCAGCTTAAAGATTTAATTAACCGTGGTAAAGACCAAGGCTTCCTGACGTATGCCGAAGTCAACGACCACCTGCCTGCCGATATCACCGATCCCGACCAGATCGAGGATATCATCGGCATGATTAATGACATGGGCATTCCTGTCCATGAACAAGCTCCCGATAGTGATGAATTACTGCTAAGCGACACCTCCAGCAGCACCGATGAAGACGCTGCCGAGGAAGCCGCTGCAGCCCTCGCCTCCGTTGAAAGCGAGCCCGGCAGAACCACCGACCCGGTGCGTATGTACATGCGCGAAATGGGTACGGTAGAACTGCTCACCCGCGAAGGCGAAATCGTTATCGCCAAACGCATCGAAGAAGGCACCCGCCAGGTACTGCACGCCCTCGCCTACTGGCCAGGCAGCGTTACCCGCGTAGTGGGTGAATACACCCGCGTATGCGAAGAAGAGCGCCGCATTACCGACGTGATCAGTGGCTACCTCAACTACGACGAGGAAGAAGCCCCACCACCGGAAGCCAATTTTGAAGCCGCCGCCCGCAACAGTCGTGATGATTCTGATGACAATGAAGAAGACGATGATGACGATGATGATGACGACGAGCTGGACGGCGATCTGGACCCGGAAGAAGCCCGCGAGCGCTTTGGCAACCTGGAAGACCTGTTCAAGAAAGCCGAAACCGCCATCAGCAAACACGGCCGCGACTCCAAGCGAGCCGGCACAGCGCTGGAAAAACTGGCCGACGACTTCGTTACCTTCAAACTGGTACCCCGCCTGTTTGACGAACTGGTAAGAGACATTCGCGATACGCTGGAAAGCGTGCGCAACGCCGAGCGGGAAATCATGCACATCTGCGTGCGCCGCTGCAAAATGCCACGCAAGATCTTTATCAAGGAATTCCCCGGCAGCGAAGTGGACATGGAATGGGTGGCCAAGCAGATTGCCAAAGGCAAAGACTTTTCCACCGCCCTGGAAAGACACCGCGACGAAATCGAGCGCCTGCAGCGCCGCATGCTGGAAATCGAAACCCATGTTGGCCTGACGATTCCTGAAATCAAGGAAATCAACCGTCGCATGTCCATCGGCGAAGCCAAAGCCCGCCGCGCCAAGAAAGAAATGGTAGAGGCTAACCTGCGTCTGGTTATCTCCATCGCCAAAAAATACACCAACCGTGGTCTGCAGTTCCTGGACCTGATTCAGGAAGGCAACATCGGCCTGATGAAAGCGGTAGACAAGTTTGAATATCGCCGCGGTTACAAGTTCTCGACCTATGCCACCTGGTGGATCCGGCAGGCCATTACCCGCTCCATCGCGGACCAGGCCCGCACCATCCGTATTCCGGTGCATATGATTGAAACCATCAACAAGCTGAACCGCGTATCACGCCAGATGCTCCAGGAAATGGGCCGCGAGCCGACACCGGAAGAACTGGGTATTCGCCTGGAAATGCCGGAAGACAAGGTTCGCAAGGTACTGAAAATCGCCAAAGAACCTATCTCCATGGAAACCCCCATCGGTGACGATGAAGATTCTCATCTGGGCGATTTTATCGAGGACATCAACATCCTTTCGCCAGTGGACACGGCAACAGCCGAAGGCCTGCGGGAAACCACCCGCGAGGTTCTAGCCGGCCTGACCGCCCGCGAAGCGAAAGTCCTCAGCATGCGGTTCGGTATCGACATGAACACCGACCACACGCTGGAAGAAGTAGGCAAGCAGTTCGACGTAACCCGGGAACGGATTCGTCAGATCGAAGCCAAAGCCCTGCGCAAACTGCGCCACCCCAGCCGCTCCGAACAGCTCCGCAGCTTCCTGGACGGCGGCGAAGGCTAAAAGAAGCAAACTATGGCGCCATGTACTGAAGCTCAGTATAATGGCGCCGTTTTTATTTCCGGACTAGATGTATTAGTTCGATACTCAAAGGGCCCGTAGCTCAGTTGGTTAGAGCATCCGACTCATAATCGGCAGGTCGACAGTTCAAGTCTGTCCGGGCCCACCATTTCAAGCATCCGCCAGCCTCCTGTGGTATTGAAACCATAACTTGGCCGCTTTGGCCACATTATGCTTCCATAGGTAAGCAAAGTTGGGGCTCTACCCCGCTTTCAATTCCCAGCAACTCCAGTCTGCACTCTGCAAGCACTACCTACGTCTATTACTTTTTCTACCCAGATCCACCTTTCTGCTACCCAGTCCAAAAACGCGTAACCTCGCGCACTTTAGACAAGTTTCAGTCCATTTTTGGATGCCAATCCCACATAATGTAATTTCAACCAACAAAATAACATGCAAATGCAAATTTCGTGGTATGCTCCAAATACCTTCCCTAGCCGCTAGATCCAGACTGATAGAGACACAGCTATGATCCGTTGTCACCTCGCCCGCATGATGGGCGAACACAAGATGCGTATCGCCGATGTCGCCAGAGAAACCGGGCTTAGCCGTGTCACAGTGACGCTGCTATATAAAGAAACCGCACAGAAAGTAGATCTGGAAGCTCTCGACAAATTGTGTAAGTTGTTCAATTGCGGGATTGGCGAGCTACTTGAGCACGCATAAACGTGTAACTTATATTACAGGGGCTCAACTTGGACTTTGACAAATACAAAGAGCTAGTTGCAGAAATCAAAACAGGAAAGCAGCTTCCTGATTCCATGTATATCCACAATAGCGCCTTATCAGAGGTTCCAAATCAGCTGAGTAGTGTTCTTGAAAAAATAGCAGCAGCACTAAAAATACCAGTTACTGACTGGAATATTTTGAAGCTCTATAAGCGAGACTTCAAAGTAGCATTTTTAAGCTATCCTGATTTTGAAACCTATAGTTATCCTGCCCTAAAACATAGCTTCACTGTCGATTTGTCAAAGCTCTCTGTCAGAAAATCCTCGTATGAAAAATCTGATAACCCTCCGATTCTTCACCGGAAGGAAATCTTTGTTAAATCTGATTTTGAGTTACAGCCTTTGTTCAAAGAAATTACCGCTGAAGGTGAAGAGATAGGATTATATGAAAATCCTAGATCCATAGGCTTCAAGAAAAACTGGGAGCGGCTTATTTCCAACAAGGGGTACTTTCTTGATGAAACCGGTCGGCTTCACCCGAAAGCAAACCGCGAAGTGAATAGCAATGTAGTAAGCCTTACAGAAGAAGTTGAGATTGAAAGGCATAAAACAGCCATAGACCGCAACCAGCTATCTCAGCCAATGCAGATATTGGCTAGACACAATTATTTTAATGGAGATTACTCTGTTTTAGATTACGGCTGTGGTAAAGGTGATGATATGCGTGAGCTGGAAGCTCACGGCATCGATATATCAGGATGGGACCCGGTGCATTGCCCTGACGGGGATCTCGTCAACAGTGACATTGTGAATCTTGGGTTCGTGCTTAATGTTATTGAAGATAGAGAAGAACGAAATGAAACGCTAAAACGTGCCTGGGAGTACGCTGATAAAATCCTTGTCGTATCAGTTATGATTGCTGGCGAGAGTTTCCTACAGCAGTTCACTCCGTACAAAGACGGCATTATTACCAGTAGAAACACCTTCCAACGATACTACACACAATCTGAAATTCGTTCTTATGTTGAGACCACACTCGACGAAAACGCCATTGCTGTCGGGCAAGGTATATTTATTGTCTTCAAAGATAAGATTGAAGAACAAAACTTTCTTCTGGAAAGGCAACATATACGGCGTGACTGGCAACAAAAAACACAAAGGCAAATACAATCACGCCAACCCTCAATCAAAAAAGATCTCATTGATAAGCATCTTGAGTTATTTACGGATTTTTGGGATACATCTCTAGAGCTTGGGCGCATTCCCGCGAATAATGAATTTGAGTTTTCAGACCAGATTCGTCGGGTAGCAGGATCACACATCAAGGCGCATAAGGCGCTTATTGAACATTTCGGCAATGACCTCTTTAAAGAAGCGCAGAGCAAACGTAAAGACGATCTACTGGTCTATTTCGCGCTGGGTTTATTCGGTAAGAGAAAGCCTCAGACAAAAATTCCCGATGGACTCAAACGAGACATTAAAATCTTCTACAGCAGCTACAATGAAGCCATTGAGCAAGCCAAAGAAGTTTTGTTTTCGATGGGAAACCCCGACATAATTGAAGAGTCGTGCAACAAAGCTTATGACCTTCTGAAAAGCGGATACTTAGAAGATGGCCATAGCTACACTTTCCATATTCGCCACTTGGGTGACTTACCGCCGGAGCTACGAATTTATATTGGCTGTGCCACGCAGCTCTATGGAGATTTGGATAACTTCCATCTTGTCAAAGCCCACATGACCTCAGGCAAGGTAAGTTTAATGCGCTATGACGATTGGAATAAAGATACACCGCTGTTGGTCGAGCGCATCAAAATCAAAATGCGGGATCAAGATGTAGACTTCTTTGATTATGGCGGCAGGTTTGAACCACCGCCATTACTCAATAAAAGCCAGTTTATTAGCTAGACTGGATTGCCTATTCTTCTTTCCAGTAATTAATAATCAAGTGTAAAAGCTCATCAAAAACGGCAGGATCTGTGAAGCCTACCTGTATGCTCATGGTCTGACCTTCAGTTTTAACAATGCCATGCCCATACCCCAACAAGTTTTCAGCTCCAGACTCACCCAAAATAATTTCCGAGTTAAGATCTCGATCCACTTTTAAAGCAACCTTGGTATCAAGGTTTGCTCTTAGAAGTGGGAAAACCACATCATTACTAGGTCTCTGCGTTGCTAATACCAAGTGAACTCCGGCAGCTCGCCCTTTAGATGACAACCTGACAATAATGTCCTTAGCATCCTTCTTAAACTCATTGTCCAGTATCCAATCCGCCAACTCATCAAAGAAAACGACCTCTCTCGACATACGTGAATCTGGATACCGTAGATTGTAGGCTTCTATGTCCTTCAGCCCTAAATCCTTAAGCTGGACATACCTTTCGTTCATCAAATGCTCCAGCTCCTTGAGTCGAATGACAGCCTCTTCTTTATCTAAGACAACTGGATGAGCTAAATGCGATGAATCTGAGTATGAAGAGAATTCAACCTGTTTCGGGTCGAACAATCTTAATTTCAAATTTTCGGGCGTATTTGTCATGATCAAATCAGTGATCATATTGTTCATCAATATCGATTTGCCTGATTTGGTTTGCCCTCCAATTAATGCGTGGGGACTGGCTCCATCCAGTTTGAAGAAGCAACAATCATCTCCAAACTCATTCTGACCTAGAAGGATTTTATTGTTGAAGCCGTTATCCAGCGTTTTTTGCCTATTAGCAAGCGTTCGCTTCATCAGTTCTGAGAAGTAAACGGTCTGCCTTTTGTCCCTATCAAAAACAAGCACCATTAAGCCAGGCTCTGGATAGACCTGTCGTAGCGATAAACCTACCACCGACAAGAACGTGCCACGCATATTGATTATCTTACTCGCGTTTAGATTCACATCGCCGAGCAGCTTAATAACGATTGAGTTTGGAGTTATTAGCGTGTCAGAAAAGTTCGAGGGTAGATTTGAATGGCTTAATATCTTTCTCACGCCAGACTTAACGTTTTCAACGTCTATAGGATCTTCGTCTTCAACTACGATATTTTTATCGAGATATTCTAGGCATTGAGTAACTAATGCCATAACCGATTTGGAATCGTCTGTGGGCGTGGTTTGAATTGGTTCAGGGGATGTAATAGCCTCCTGAGTGATGTCGGATATGGGGGCTTCTACAGGGGCGAAACTAGATTCATCTGTTGTGGCGAGATCAACATCAGCTTGTTTCTCCTCCTGATCCTCATCAGGCAGAATAATAGTTTCTGCTGGCTCTTCTTGATCCGCTAAGACCGCTCGATTCAGTTCAAGAGCTTTAGGAATTGTCGCTATATCGAGAGCAAGCACCGATGTGGAATCAAGCATGTGTTTGAATACTTGCTTGGTATCCTTAAAGCTCAGTGATATTTGATTCAAATAATCACTATCGTAGATGCTATAAAAATCTGAATTTATCGCATCATTGTCATAGTGAAAAATAACAGAAAGGCCATAGAGGTTGATATGGACAGAATCTTTGTCGAGGTTCAGCAACCTGTCAAAGTTAAATTCATTGGGCGAAAACTTGAAGTTCCCAATGACAAATTCTAAAAATTTATTAAGCCAGTAGCAAAAGTCAAATGCCAAAGCCGATTCCAGCATGGATCTTACTAATTCGCATGTCGATTTTAGCTGCTTACAAGACTTAATAGTTTGATCAACAGATCCGTTTATCAGCTTGGATTCACAGATCACGAGATTAATCGTTATTTTCTCATCTTCGCTTTCGCTGAGATAGATACCCATCAGATCGGAAACATAGTTGACGGAACGACCTATAGATTTCAGAGCATCGTCCTCAATGGAGGACTTAAACCAACCGATGTAATCATCCAAATGCACCCAGAAAATATCAGCGATTTTATCTTGATCGCTAAGTATTGATTCAATCAATACAGTGGAACCGGCAGTGCCAACCAAATCATGTGAAAAGTTACCATTACCAACAGACTTCAAGAGTACATCACTGCTGAAAGAATTGGATAGCGTAAATATTTTATCAACAATGCTTGTAATGTCGTCGGGGTGTACTAATCGCCACTTCCTAAGACTACTGTCGAGGTTAGTGGTGATGTAGTGGGTCTCTTTTTCTGTGATGATTGCCAAAGATCTCTTGAGTCCTTCACCCTGAACGTAACGCAGCACTCGACGGTTTCCATTCGTTGATGGATCGCCCATATTCTCGCTGAGGTTCAACGTATCCTTACAGAGCAAATAATCATAGATAACCAACCAATTGCTCTTAGCTAAACCAATATTGATCTCGTCTTTTAATTCAGTTTGTGCAACTTCACGGCAAAACGAAATATCTCCCTGCTTCCCAGCAGTTCTCATAAAAGCTTGGTGAAAGTTTGCAGAGGTCTGATCAAATATATGGTTGTTTAATGCAAATGAAGAAGTTTTTGTTATTGGGTTTGAAGGAATTTTACGTGATGCGCAATATTCCCAAAACACACTTTTACTAGGCGACACCACATAAGCAGGTGCATCAAGCGATAGGACGTTTGTTGTATAGAGTGGATCAAAGCTGAATAGTAGATCTACTTCACCTTCTTGAACCTCTTCCAAACTGCTAACTACTCTTACCTTAATATTGCTATCAATCTTGCTGGCATCAAAGCTTTCACAAATTCTTTGATAGATGACATCCAGCAGGCTTCGTTTATTGCAGGTAAATGTTATAGAGAGCGAAATCTGGTCTTCCTGATCCTCTGACAGTTTTAATAGTTCGTCATAAACAGCAAGAATCTGGTCGTAAGAAAGCAAGCCACTACACATCACTTGCAAATGATGACGTTCGTTAGGGAACGTTTCTAAAAATTTGCTGGTAGTCGCCTTAATGACGGAACGAACTTCTTTCTCTCGAAGCGCATTTTTCGAGTTAGCCAACGACGTATATTCAAAATACCCGAATCTTGATTGCGTACAAACGAGATCAATAGATTCACGGCTTCTGATTTTTCGTAAAAATAGGCTTTTGCCAAAAGATTCGTTAAGTTCAGAAATGAGCTTGGATAACACGCCATCATCTTTATTTCCGATGATTAGCTTGCCGTCTCGATAGGCTCTAGCAATATTTCTATAAATTTCGTTTTTCTTCGCCGCCATTAATAAGCTGTAAGGCGACCAAGGAAGGTAGACGGCATAATCGGTGTTATCGCCTACAAACAATGTATGGGCAGTAATGAACTCGTAAAGAAGCTCTCTGAAGCTTTCCCCAAGATTCGTTCGAGATACTAAGAACTCCAACACAACATTAAATGACTGCTCAAAATCATTCAGCTCAACAAGGAGCGGATTTTTAAGGGTAGAATCTACGGCATTTTTCCATTCCAGAACAAAATTATCATAGATGTTTTGAAAGTGGTCGTAGTCTGCTTTCGTGAGGTGATTATGTTGCAGAAGCTGGGATAATAGGTCGCTGATTTCGCTTCCTTCTTTATCCATTTTTCGTATCAGTTCGCCGCGACTCATTCGAGTGCTGACTGATAGAAACATCTGGCTATTGTTGATGGTTGGGCTGCATTCAGAGCGTTTAACAAATAACGGATCAACTGAAATGCTGTGCTTATGGCAATATCCTTTTCGATCCATGACTTTAGGGAAATCACTATATTTAGCCGATTCAAAGCCAAATGGGTTAAAGCTCCACTTTAAATCCCATGTTTCCGATGGAGATTTAGGGTCATCGCTATAGCGTAGTATTCTAAAACAGAGTTCGTTTGCTGCTTTACCGTTTCTGCCTTTCTTAAGGTCTTTATTACTCAGCAAATCATCTTCGGAAAAGGATTTCGGAAATTCAATCTCAAACGCATCTCCAAACTCTGACCAGAAATCAGCAATTCCCCTATATTCACTGAAGAAGAATTCAATCGCGTCCTTGTTTTTCTTTTGCAAAGAACGTTTAGTCCGGTCTTTCGCAAGGCTCAACATCACCTTATCCGTACCAATATCCATCATGAAAATCGATTTTGACAGAACGATTAATAGACCTTCAATAAAGTCTGTGCATTCTGTCATTTTGCTACTACTAATTTCTTTCAGCCACGCTTTTTCAAGTTTGGCATCTTCAGATAGCTCTTTTGAATGTGAGAAATAGAATGTCCTTAGTTCGTTTTTCTCAGGCTTGTTTGCCTTGTCGTCAACACGGGTAACAATATCTGTATGTGATTCAGATATATCAATATCATTGTCAGCCAGAAACTGAAGTGTCTCTTCGCCTAGCTTAAATTTGGTAGCGGTTTTCTTTTGCTGCAATACAGAGCTGAATGGAGCATGAGAATCATATTCTTGCTGTATGCGGTTTCTAAGTTCTTTTGCATCTTCGGGGTTCTGAAAGTATGCCGTAAAATATTCATCTACAATGTCACAAAAATCTTTATATTCCGGCTCACTTTCACGAAGCTGGTTCAGGTTTTCATTAATTTCAGATTTATCAATCTCACGATCACGAAGAATTGCTCTCCAGAACTCAATATCGACAAAGAGAGTGCTTGAGATCAACTTGCGGAAAACCTTTCGATAGTCTTTTCCTGCGTTTTGCAAGACTCTGAACTCATCCAGCCGGTTGATACCGCCTAAACATACACAGTTTCTCCCAATGGCATCCCAGAACAAGCCATCTTTGATCGTGTCTGAGATAACCCGATCAATAAAACGGTTAATTTTATCGATTTCAATGAAAGGCCGGTTATTCCATTTAGAATGGGTCAGCTCGCTTACAAAAAGTGCCAGATCATCTACTTGCTCTTTGCTAAAGATGACAGAGTTAGACTGTAAATGCTTTGCTATATCAATCCATTTACCAGTCTCAGATATATCAAAAACAATACTCTGGTCTATTCTGGTTACTTGATCATGTGTCGGTTTGGTTTCCGCAATAAACATGATGCAGAAAAAGTTTCCAACACGATTACGTTCATGCGTGAGGTCAGCAAACGAATATTTTTCGATGCTAAGATCTTTGTAATGCTCATGGTCTTCAACAGCGATGATGAGACCTGAATCGCTCCCTACAGGAGAAATTGGCAATTGTGACTCGTTAATCGTGGTCAGAATGGATTCAACAACCTTTGGGTCGAACTCCCTAAGCACTAGTCGCCCTGGAACACCGTCGCCATTATTATTGGTATGCCAATCGCTATAATCAGCCTCAATGAGTTTAAAATAGTATTGAGCTAGTGACTTCACAGTGTATCCTCCAAATACGGGTTAACTACATAACTACACGCATCTGAAAGATGTCTAAGCATCCCCATCTGATAGAGCAAAACTGATAAATTCTTGGCATTTCGATTCAAGTCACTTTGTAGAATTTCGGAATCCTCAAATGGAGACTGATCTATAAAAATGTTATACCTTTCCCTAAGCGCCTTCATAAACTTACGGAATTCCAGCCGCTTTTCCGAACCGAGCAATGTAATAACCAGCGAGTGCAAAAAATCCTCCGTGACAACGTACCTGAAGCTTCTCGTATTTTTTCTTGAAACGAAACCTATATGGCGAAAGCAGATATGGGGATAGCCCAATATGTTTTTACCTAAGTAACCTTCCGCTTCTCCTGATTGCTCGTCTAAAAATACCTTTCGATCTGACTCTTCCTCAATATCAAACGCATATTGCTCAAACAAGTCGGGTATGCAGTTTGCGAGGCTTCGTTTCAAGCGATTTCTTTGTGTTGAAATACTTTGTATGGAGGCTTTGCGAATACTGTTAGAGGTTTTAGTCAATACCTCAGCGATATAGTTTGGGCATTTAGGCGATCCGTTGTCAGACGTGTTGGTGTACATTTCACCAACGCTATAGATGTAATTTCCGGTGTGGAAACCTACTAAATCTGACATAATTTTGATTTTATCAAGCTTTTCTAAATTCAGATTTAGAGTGCGAACCATATCTTCAGAAAATGTTGTGAAGCAATCCATTTCATGTGGAGGCAAATAGCCAAGATTCTTTCGGTTTGCTTCCTCTAGAGGGTAACGTTTTTCACCAATAGCAAGCGACTTGGCTAGTGTGGAGTATGAGTCGTCTTTCTCTTCAAGCCATTCGGTAAACAACCTTTCTAGTTCAAGCCTTAGCTCTTCTGGAGCACGGCATAGCATCAAATAAACTAATTCACCGCCCCGCGAGAAAAACCGTCTATCTTCAGAGTTGTCAACGTTGTTGTAATCGCACCATATATATTCGCGATTAATCGGATAGATAAATTTGGATGACCAGCGTTTATTTGAAAGAGGGTCAAAGGTTAAGGAACCGAGTATTTTTATGACATTGTAAAAGCTATCAAAGGATTTAAAGTTATTCCTGATATGATCAATGTCGGCATCTTTAAAGCTAAAGTTATCACCTTCTAACCCCATTAAGAAATCAAACTGACGCTGCCATTTTTCTTTGTCCGGCGCAGTTGAGCGATGAATAGTCTCAAGTATCTCATTCTGATACAGCAATATTCTCAGCTTAAAATTTCTGCGGTGCCGAAAATACAGGGTGTCGTTTTCAGGAGAAAATATATTCTGAATGAACTCGTGTTGCTTAGCCTGATATTGGCTTTCGACAATGCACATCAATTCAAAAAGCAGCAGCGTGGGAGTCTGCTCTGGTCTGAATCGATGCCCCCAGACATGCTCAACAAATGGAATATTCTTGATCCCATAAGTTTTTCTTAGATCTACCGTATTGGTATTCAAATTACCCATTTTGAACCTCCAATATGACCTGTCTAAACTCACCATCCTGTATCGAGTACGTCTCAGTACGTCTGTTTTCGCGGATCAGTGTCGAAAGCTTAGAGCGTAGAATTAAGAGCTTCTTATACAATCTGGGGTCAGTCGTGTTAGGTGGCGCTCCTTTTGATACATGAGCGAGATAATCAAATAATTCAACAGTCAAAGACATCTTAACTTCATGCTTACGATCTATCTCCAATATCAACACTGGCTCGATACGTGCACCTGATAAAGACATGTCATTCTTGATTGATCTGATAACTATGTCTCTTTCCCGTATATCTTCACCGTGAAAAATAGAAATGGGCGTGATAGAGCCTTGACCTTTTTCAGGAATAAACAGACTGTCTCTCCCAGATCCTTCTGAAATATACCGCCCATGAAAAACACGATTTAATGCCAAAATAATCATCGCTATCGTATTTACATCATCTGCACAGTCTGACGTGCTTAAGCTGTCATAGACGTTCTCACGATAACGCCCAAAATGGGAGTAGCGTTGGAGGTGGTAGGCATTCTCATCGCCATTCTGAAAGCAGTAGAGCTGCATTCTGGAACGACGCATAAGAGCATCCCAAAGCTCGTTGTTGGCATCAGCACCATCAATGCGCCTGGCTTCAAACAACTTATTATTAACATCCAACGGGATCGTAAAATCTCGTTCGGTTTTATGTCTTAATAATCTATCCCAATAGTTTGTAGATAATTCGCCGAAACCTAATTTATTAATTTCAGAGAATGGTCGGTTATTTCTCATCTTATGAGCGCCGAGATTCATACCCCAAAAACCGACTTCGATACTAGATTCAGACGCAAAGACCGCCGCATGCTCGATCTTTGACATGGAAGTGCAATTTAGCGTACCTACACCGGCATCCATATCCGCTATACGCAGAGCTTTTGGTTTAGGTACTGATGCCAGCAAGGTGTTGGTCGCTAGGTTTAACAGCTCCCTAATAGTGAAATGCTCATTATTGAGCTGTAGAAGCAGTATGATATTGCTTAGATTTTCTTTGATGTGAGGTTCAGTTTTAAGGAGATGGTATTTATTATAAATTGCGCAGCTTTGGTTTTCTTTTCCTGTGCAGCCATCGCAATGACTCCAACCCGGATGATCTAATATCGTGTCGAAGATCAACGCCATATTTTCTTTGGCATTGAGTTTCGATAGGTTTATTAAATTTACAAGCTCCTGTCCCTCACACTCGCTAAAGCCCAGATTGATTTTGTCTTCGATTATCTCTTTTAGAAGTTTGACAGTATCCTGTTCTGCCTCATCAGAAGAGTTTTTAATGAAGTTTTCAAGCTCTTCAACCAGAATGCCGTCATTGACTGCAACCAGAATAGGTTTCGGCACATGCTTGGTATCCAGTATGGTTATTAGCTCTCGGATCAGTAAGTTTTTATCGTCTTTTAATTCCGAGAAGTCTTTAACAACAGTACGTTCATCTGTACTAAAGTAGCTATTTTCATTCCATACATCTTCATCAAAATCGTCGCCGTCAAGAGCGCGTACAATATCTCGGCATAACTTGGTTTTACCATCACCGGCAGTTCCGGTTAATATAATCAGATTATGATTTCCGTTAGATTGAAACTTAGATAATATTTCCTGCTGCCAAGGAAACTGAATATCTAGTGGCTCTTCAATGCCTAATCTTTTTGCAACCTTTCTAACATATTCATCTTGTATCTGATTCTTTCCTTTGCAATACCCCTCAAGGAACTTCACCCAATGATTATTTTTCCACGTCATAATCGTTCCCAATATATTATTCTAATCTACAAGCTACACACCAAACATGCTTGATCGTAAGGATCATCATCCATCATGTTTTTTAACGTTTCCTGCCATTTTTCTGATGACTTTTTATTGGTTGTAATAATGCCTAGCTCTTTCTCTCTTTTTTCTGCACGCTCTACCATTTCATCTATAGTGCCTTGCGAAGACCAGGTATAGCCATGCCCTTTAATGGGAACTTCCCCATCTTTCCAGTCGAATATTGTTCTCATGCGCAGCTCATATTGCCGCGCCTTCTCAAATAGTTCAGGATGGTTTCTTTTAAGACCAAGCCACTCATCTTGACGCTGGAAAAAGCAGAAATAACAGCCGGAGCGAGAGCGCCACTGATAATAATCAGGAGTGCCAACCGAATCTTTCAGAATCTGAAAGACATCATCCCGCACCAATCCGTCTTCAATAAATGGAAATACCGCCTTAATGCTGTCCTTGCGACTGATATATCCTTCACGATTTTCGTCTGCTCTGATCCCGATATAGCTCACTACAGGATCGTCGCCTACAAAGGCTTCAAATGGCTTGATCTTCATCATCAATGTACACCAGCGTTGCTGGGCTGACGGGAGATATTCGTTATGGACTTTAAGCCAGTGATCAAAATCTTTTCCACTGCTGAGACGAATAATCTCTTTTCCTAAGTAGGCTTCCAGCTTATCCAAGAAATCATAAACCTCTTGAAGCTCAGCTCCCGTATCAGTGAAGAAATATTCAATCTTCTCATGTATGTCTGGGTATTTATCCTTGATATAAACGGCTAACGCAGCGCTATCTTTACCGCCGGAAAGTCCTAATACATGACGTGCGCCATCAAGCGAATTAATGGAATCCATCGAAATTCTATTGTTAGCCATTTTTCACCTCTTTAAGTTTGTTTCGCACGTTAGACGATTGAGGTTTCTTAGAGCTGGAATTTCTTCGTTCCGTAAGAAACTCGTCTACAACTTCTGCCAGAGCTGCAAGCTGCAATTCATCTGAATGTTCATCAAGGGCTTTTCTCAGTAATGCTTTGCAGTCTTGAATCGCATCTTTTCTTTTTCGATCAATAGCGACTACTTCATCGATAGGCTCGCCGCCTTTTTTGAGAGACTTAAGCAGAATGACATCAAACTCACCATCCATGCTTTTACGCGATCTGTCGTAGTGAACCCTTAATGCTTCCAAATCTAGGATTCGTTTTGCGTAGTCACTCAACTTAACATCTACTTCAGAGCAATCCGTATCAGTCCACTTTTTAGTAGGCTTTTGTCCAAGGAACATCAAGACGTTCTCAAGCCAGCTATCATCGTCTCCCTGACGTTTCGTGAGACGTTTAATGAAAGCTTTTAAGCCATCAACATCGACCGTATGCTGATCTAAGCCTTCATAGCGTCCTGTGACTTTCCTGCGAAGATCCTCAAGTTCATTGTCACTATCCAAGTGAAATGCTTCCAGCAGCATTTTGATCTGCTGGTTAAGCATGTTCGGATAGCAGTCTTTGAGTTCTTTCAAGCAGCCTTGTAATGATTGAGATAAACCTTCTAAATTAGGGCTATCCTTTGCTAGTTCCTGTTCGTAACCAAGCGCTTTGGGAATATCTTCAAAAATCAGAGTTTCTGGCGATTTAGCAAACTTAAAGGCATCTCTTACTTTCTTAGTTTTTATCGACAAATCAGAAGATCTGGTTTTCTGCGTGTAGTCAGGAAGACCGCCAATAAATTGAGCCAGCGGCTTAACTAATTGGACAACCGTTTGCTTTGATCCAGTATCGATAATCTTGCAATATTCTTTATATATCGAAGAGCGTAAACCGGTAATCCTGAAACGCTGAAAGGTAAACTCATCAGGCCGTTTAACAAAACGGTCTAGCATCTCCTGCGTCATCACTGGCTTATATTGCCGGTTTTCATATAGTGCTAGTTCGTGCTGATATACGATATAGGCACCAATATAAAGAATGGGTAAAACACCGGCTTTAACACCATAAGGAGGAGCCATTAACACATTGTTAAGCTCTGCTAATGATCGTGGTGACTTTTCTGTTGAATCCAGAAACTGATTAATTTCTTTCCAGACGTGGTAGAACGGTGATCTTTTATGAGGCTCTTGAAATTCTTTAGTTTCTTTATTGTGAAGGCCGGTAGCCGCTAATACCGAACGATAAATGGCTTTCTCTGGAGGAAATTTATCAATGCCCAGATCTTCTGCATCAGATGGGTTAGCCATCATCGCTTCCAGTAGTTTATTCCTGGCAGCGTTCGCTTGTGCAGAAGGCCGATCACGGTTAATCAGCTCATTATGCAGTTTTGGTGATTTGCTATAAACCGTTTCCAACACCCAGGATAACAGCTCTTGAAAATCACGTTTGGTGTCTATCTCATATTCGTCTGCTTGGTAAAACCAAGCACATTCCTGTGGCTGTTCCTGCAAACGTTGCAATAGATTGCGTTCAGCTAATTCCGCAGCCGTAAGCCTATCTTCAAATTCTCTTTTAGCAACCGGATCGCTATTCAGCTCCTGACGTTTGTTTTGTACCTGACGCAATGCCAATACTTCAGCAGTAGCTTCACGTAATTGAGAACCATTGAGACAAAGCGCAACCAGATCTAAATTCGAATAGTGCTGTATAACAGCTTCACTAAATAAAACTTCATCATCCTTTGCAGAGGCAAGGAAGAAGATAATGCGAGGCTCACTGGATTTCTGCTCAGATAATTTGTAAGTCTGAGCATCAACAAATTCAGGTGTAAAATAGCGCAATGCGCCACTGTTAATGGTGTAGCGTCTGGCTACGATAGGCATAAGCGCATTGGCTTTGTTCAACTCACTTGCTAATGAAAACTCGCCTAGATTATTAATCTCTTCTTCTAACGCTTCTTCCAGATCAAAATCACTACCTTGCCAAACGCGATACTCTCCACTGAATCGACGGAAAGTAATAATTGATTTCTCTGAAAGTGCTTTTAACGAATTGCCAACGGCTGTTTTATTGCGCCCGCAAATTTCAAGCAACGCTTTCGATGGCTTAAATCCGCCCTTGATGCCAATGATATTGAGCAGACCAATCGTTTTAAGCAGATTAAGCTGATCTTCTGGTGCATCACCAAGGCGCTCAATAGCCGTTACGACTTCAGCCCATCGCCTATGTGTTCGGTAATCTCCGAGAGCTGCGGGTTGGTTTGTAATGAAGTAATCATAAACATGATGCGGATAGATAAAGTCTTCCGTTGATTCAAAACGGTCAACCATATCCTGCAATCCGAATTCTTCATGACTTCCCAGATAACTAAACAACGTCCGTTCGTTCTGTGCAACTTTCTGACAAAGTGCGGGTAACAATATGGCGCTGACAGGGTGCAGTGGATAGCAATGAGCCATCAGCTCTGTCATAGCTTTTTTATCTACTACGCCTGGCAAGGCTTCATTGTCCTGTAATATATCGACGAAGCCTTTGACAGTAGCATTAAGTTGCTTTTGCTCTTTTGGGGCGAAGTCATAGCTGAACGCAGCACTAACAACGCGCAATACCTGTTCAGCAGACTCAAGGAATGGCACATCTTCAAACCGCCCCTGAACTTTAGCCCATTCATTTTTCAGGCTCTCACCTAAACCTTTGGCATATTGCTCAAAGGATTGATGCAGCAATACAAACAAGAACAGATTGCACTCATCGCCTTTGCAGGCATGTTCTGCCAACGCCTGCAACATATAAATATCATTGGCGCCGTAATGACGTGCCTCAAACTCCAGAAACTTTCCAAGTTCGTCAATAACAATATAAACGCCTTTACAGCCCTTGTTTGCGAGAGCGCTTTGCAGCTCTCTAATAAGGGCAATAACATCAGAAACGGTAACGGTCTCAGCTTGTGATAGCATTTCCAAATCAGTAATCACATTTGGATTGCGACCACTAAAGTTAGAAAAATATTGTGCCGATGCCTTAGCAAGCCCTTGCACAATTTTCTTGCCCATCGGTTCGGGCGAGCCGGTTATTAATACTTTTAAAAAGCCGTTACTTTTGGAGATCTCCTTTCGGAAAGCGCCGGTAATTTCCGGCGCCGATTCCTTTAAGTTTTTCAGCGCCGCTTGTGTTGCGGCAGCATCAGGTGATGACAGCAGATGCGATAAAAAGACGGACGCAGAAGATTTACCTGATCCATACGGCCCGATAAGTGACCATGCGCGAGGAGCTAGATCATTACTGAATCCCTCAGCTACTCTGCTAAACAGTTTTAAGGCTCTTGATGTAGGAATATAGGCTTTGACTACATCAAGTGAATCAGCATCACGCTCTAGGTTAATTGAGCGTGTGTAATGAGTATTAATATGTACTTGATCTTTTATACTCATGCAGCGATTTCCTTACTTGGATTTTCATAATGTTCAATAATGAATGTCATCGCATCCGTTTCTTCTGACAAATAAAGTTGATGCTGTCCGGCAGTATCACGAATGTCAAAGATACCCGGAATGTAATTAACAAGCCTTTCAAGTTTTGCAACAAGATCACTTTCCGTTAACCTGAAAACTGAACCGATAGCGGGGTAGTTATCCTTGCTATACATAAAGTCTTCTATCGGAATTGCACGGGTGTTTTTCATTTCAAACATTTCACACACGGCAAAACCTAACATCCCTAGTGGCAAATCTGGACGTGCCATAGGACGGGATTGATAGCTTCTCCCTCCGGCACTTTGAGAAACAAGCTTCAATAAAGAAAATGGAGAATCTAACGCATCCTCTAACGGGGTGCGGGTGTTTCCGGTGGACAAGGTGTACATGCGCGGAATAAGCCCGGCATCATTTGATAAGGTCGCTAAAGCCGGCTTTTTCTTGTTAATAACTTTGTCATTTACAAAGTCAGCAAGTGCAGTTCCGAGTTCCTGACCGGTAAACTCTGGCTTATGGAAGCGGTTGAAAAACCAGAACCACGATGTTGCCAGCTCCGCATTAGTTGCTAACAACCAATGCAACAACCAGATGGTTGCCTCATCTTCGAGGTAAGGGTCGTAACCATCTTCAGACGCAAGAATATAATCGCCAAGATCCGTCGATTTATTTTCAACCGGATCGATCATTCGACATGCCCGAAGCCAGTATTTGATGGCAGAAACCATATTCTTACCAACCCCTAGCTCAACAGTCGCCTCATCCGACTCAAAGATCCCGCTATCCTTTGTCATGGCTTGAAAGCCTTTGGATAACCAGCCATAACGCAAAGCAAATGTTTCATGGCGACCAAAAGCCATTCTTTCTGGATTAAATATCATCATTGAGCCTCCTTGCTTTGTTTGCCTTCTTCAAATGGTAAGGATTGTTGACCTTTCTCAGCCAGTAGCTCTTCAACATGTCTGAGGAACCAAGCCTTTAAATTTGTGCCCTCCAAGCGAAGCACAGAATGCAGTTCGCGCTTTAGCTCTGGCTCAATCTCAATGACAATGCGCCCGCTATTTCCAATACTCATAAGCCATAACCCAAACAAGATTTTTATACTGAAATCATATCGCAAAGGCATATGTTATATTACACAAGCCATGTAACATAACATGGTAGCATATACAGTATTTACTGGGGCAGTATTTGTTGCGCAAAATAGCAAATTTACATCAAGGTTCAACAAAAAACACACGCAAAATCAGTCAGATAACAAGCTCACTGAGTTTGCCTTCTGTAAGACGCCGGAGAGACAAGTATTGCAGCGACAACTGCACAATATTTAAGCAGCAATCATTAGGCATAATGTCATAGAACTTCACCTGAACACCCTCCATTGACCGAATTTCAGCACTCAGGTCAACGCGCTATACGCGACTTGGATGGCATCCTTAAGCATCCACTTGGGCAGTCCCGTCTCCTCCCGGAGCACCCGGTAAGCCTCTTTGCGGGATTGATTGTGGTCGGCGTAGCGTTCTTCGGTAAAAAATTTTAGCGCAGCAGTCTGAGCTTGATAGTATTTAACCAAATGCTGTCGCTTCTGATACTGCTGATGCCTTTCTACAACGCGCTTGGCAAGATCTGGAAAGCGGTATTCCACATACCCAACCGACACATCGCCCTTCCTTGCAAGCACCTTTAGAGAGACGGGCGGCTCATGGTTATGCGCAATGGTTTCGAGCAGCGTTTTAACCTCGACATGATCCCGATAGGCACGCCCCACAGCCTCTAGATGCGGTGGAATATCCTCATCAATGGCATGAAATAAGGGTAGAGACAAACCCTCCTTACTAATACTCAAAAACTCAAACAAAGTGATATTTAGGTAGTAAGCAAGGCGTCTCTGACTCACCAACCTTTTTGCATTAGGCCATTTCCGAAAATACTCTTTTACTACCTTCGTCCATTCTCGATTAAGTACATAAAAATAGCGATTGTTCTCCCTCGCTAACCAGAAAGCATCGTGTTGACCAGATGGGTTTGGCTCTGGAAGCTGCTGTGCTGTATTCACAAATACATCGACAATATCATATGAATTCGACTTCCAAGTTGGTTCAGTCTGTTCAACTTTTATCGGATGTCTACCATCTGCCAGCCTTGCTTCACAATACACACAGAACCCTAACGGAAATTCAGGCGAGAAATGCTTTTGCTCCTTACCGCAATAAGCGCAACAAGCAAGCAAAGGCGTCCTGTGAATATTGCAATGACTAATAGGTTTCATATGCCATAGCTGCTTGAAATATAGATTTTTCCCAAGTTTTTCCATTTCGGAAAAACATTCTGGACACCAGCGAAAGCCGGTTATTTCTGTACTGATACAATAGACGTGCAAGTCCAGGAACTCTAACGGTCTGCATCTAAGATCCTGCCCAGTCAACTCAATTAGGGCTGTTCGCAAAGCATTGCTGTATTGATTACATCGAGCCAATGTCGAGATATTTTGAACAGCTTTCAATGTCTTTGGAAAATTGCTCCCCTCCGCCTCATTTAAGCTTGCCACCCACTTTGCCAGCATACCTACCGAGACACCATGCTCAAAAGCACAGCGTGACAGGTAAGATGGCAGAGATTCAACGTCAGCAGTGCCTTGCCCCATGAGGGTTACGGGGAACAATTTATTCATAAGTACGCCTCATATCCGGTTCTTAGGCTTAAAGCGTTTCGCTTTGCGCTGAAACGGTTTGGTCGTGGACTTACGTGCTTTTGCCATTGCAGACGTTGGAGCCTTGGACTCAACGGCTGACTTCAGGGCCATGCAGGGTGAAATGCCTAATGTGGTTTCACCCGTAAGAATCTCGTCGGCGATGGAATACAGCTGCATAGGGGATTTCATAGTTTCCTTAATCAGTGCCAAATCCACCTTTTTCTGCCGTGTAGCCGCCAACACAGAGGCGTGATAAAGCCACGCACGTACTAAGCCAATACAGCCGAATGTCCCTTGGTACAGCAACTCGGTGCAGTTCATCAGGCTAGGTAATGATTTATCCAGATCCAGCACAGTGTCATAGTGTGCCAGTATCCACTGAAATTCAGCCAGGTCTGCTTCGGTTTGATGGTAGCGGGAGAGGTGAATGTCGTACTTACGGCCTTCCAGATGCGAGGAGCGGTTAATGGCTTCCAGTATCGGGTAGGTTCCTGCAATCACCAGTACCACATTGGCCTTCTTGGCCATAGATTTAAGAGCATCCATAACCCCCACTGCCGCCATCGTTTGCTTACTCACATAGCGCATGTGCTGCGCTTCATCAATGACCAGAAATCGAGTTTTGCGCTGAATAAGCGCCCTGATCAGAGCGCGATTTAGCGTTTTCTCTCGGGCCCGCTCAATGCGGGATTCAGCCGTGGCATCCCCCCAACCATCAGCAAAACACGACGAGTAAAAGGGGTGTCGAACGATCTCCAACGCCTGCAAGATAAAGGACCGGAAGGTGAAGCGAGCGTGGGCGTCATCGTTTACCAACTCGATCGAAACAATAGGTTGTTCGTCGCCCTGTCCATGACCGACACCACAGACGACATCACCCAATTGTCTCAGCAGCTCAGTTTTACCGGCACGGGTTGGCCCTACAATGGATATAACTTCACCCGGCATGGCCGTAGTCATCAATACAAAGGCTTCGGCAAAGGCTTGCTTCCAGTTGCGATGAGGGATTTTAAAGTTCAGGTTGGTCACCCGAGTAATTTCGATATTATTTAACTCGTCCATAATTACGCCCCCCATTGTTGAATGTTGATCGGACGTACAGTGGCATTGGCCAGATGACTGAATATGTTATCGGTACTCTCAGGTTCATCGTCAGGAATGGCGATCTCCAGGACCGGCGTGGTTTTGGTTTGTTCCTTGAACTCATTCAACTCACGAATCTTTCTGGCAAGCTCAAGATCATGCTGTCCGCTGATTTTGTCTCTAAGACTCGCCGCCTCATGCTTGATCATCCCTTCAACAAGCTGATGCACACAACATTTGGCTGAGTAGGCGTTAATGGTGGAGCTGTAGCAGGGCTCCCATTTATCCTCGACCCGAGCAAAAATCAGGTTGGGGTTTTCCGGGTCAAGCCGTACATCCACCTTTTTCTTACGTCCATTCAGCTTGCGTAACGCTGGGGAGTAATACCAGGTATTCTTGATATTGACGCCGCGCTGATAACTGAAGCTGTATTTCTTATCTTCAACTGCGGTGACAGTGATGAACTCGGCATCGTAGTTCATGGGCTTAGCATAGAACGGATACTGCTCAGCCCCATCCAGAAAGGCGACTTCGGTTGAAACAGGCCCCGTTCCTCTGCATTTATTCTCACGCCAATCACAATAAGCCAATAGCTCCTGATAAAAATCTATCGGCTGTAAAATAGCCGCCGTTTTAGGGGCCCTTTTTCCATCTACGGAACGCGCCTCTTTGTAGTCAGCCAGATTACCTGGGCGCTGGCATAGCCACTGCTTTTTAAACTCACCGAAGAATCCCTCAACCTCTCCACCAAACCTGGGGTGGGACGCTGGCCGCAAACTCAAAGTCAGACCGTAGTGAGCCATAAAGGATGCCAGATACACTGACTTAAAGTCCGAACCCCGATCTACGATGATTTCGCGCGGCAGCTTTCCGTGCCTGCGCACGCAGTCACGCATCACCTTAGAAACAGAGCGGCGAGACGGAGCACAGAAGGAAATGGATAAACCCAGTATCTTGGAAGTGGCGAGATCTACCAGTGCGGTGACCCAAGGCTTCTCAACGTAGACTTCGCCAGTTCGAGTGAACAGCACCAGGAATATGTCTGCCAAGTAGTGATCTGCCGCGGCTCGTTGCCAGGGAACACTTGCTTTTAAGCTGCGCATTTCAGGATCAGTCGGTGCAGCCATGGCATTGCGCTTACGCTTACCACCTCGTGCAGCACCTATTAATTCATCGGGGATTTGCTCAAACCTAGTGGTAAAAGTCTGCCGAGAGACCGGACGGAACTGGGGATGGGTTACCAGCGCCAGATCTTTATAGCGCATATAACCCCGATAAATGGATAAACCCTGTTCTTTGATATAGGTCTCCAGTAAAAACTCCATCAGAAACTCATCAACAACAGCAGGTATCTTGCGCTTCCGGTTCCCTCGCAAATGAGTGCTAGGAATCAGCGCCTGAAATTCGCTGAGATTGTTATCCCGGCCAACTTTCAATTGGTGCTTCCAACGTCGGATGCTACGGCTGGACTGCTCTGATTTGATTTTTTCCAGCTTCTTTATCGCATGCTCCGCACTATTGAGGGTTGGTATCAGCATTAAGTCACTTCTCTCAGCCAATCCATCCCAATAAACCCGCTGCTTGTTGCGAATTTCAATGGCATATTCGAGCAGGTCTGCGTTCAGCGAGACAATGCAATTTCTGGCATCAGCCAAACGGTGCTGTTTTAGGTCAGCGGTAAGTAATCCGCGATCAATAGCATGCACCAGTGAAGTAACGTCCTTGAGCTTTAATTTCACCATCAGGTCATGGAGCGATAGAGCAAAGGCATCGCGCATCAGCTTGCTTAGTTGTTTCTCATCGAGAGCCAGGGAAGTCGCATGCTCTCGGGCTAACAACATCAAATCCAGGTTCTCGATCAGGTAGCGATCTTCGTGGCTGTAGACGTAAACCACATGCTCAAGGCCCAATTCAGCAAAGGCATCTCGCGCTGGCTTAAAGATAATCTCGCCAGATTCATAACGTTTCCAGTCGTCAGGGTTATTTGCGAGATAGTTATCCACATCGGCAGCGACTTTCACTTCAACGACCTTGGGGCCGTTACCGGCGAGAATCACGGCATCTGGGGTATAGCTACCCCAGCGTTTGATACCGTTCTTGCTGGTTTGCTGTATTTGAATAGGATCAGGCTGATCCAGGGCGCAAATGACGTCATCGTCAAATTCACACAGTGTCAGAAAGGCACGTTCTGGTGAGCGGCTCTCTGTCGAATAAGTTCTGCCATTGAGTTTTCGACTGGGCACAAAGGAGACCACATTACATTGCGCATGAGTTCCCACCATCCGGGATGGATTGATCCAGCTCTGGCGAATGTAGTCGATTGCGGTTAGCGATAAGTTGTGACCGCTGCGGTAGAGGTAGTCGTGTAATTCATTTTCAGTATGCATAGGTATCCCCTCGCCGGGGCCGGATGCGCTTTTCTCTGGGCGCAACCAAGCCTCGAACATAATTTCGTGAAGTTGAGGGCTTGACGGTCGGGGACTTGAGAGAGATACTTTGGTTACCAAGCCGGAGTAACTACTCCCGAAGAAGCCGAAAGCAAGCCATTGTTTTCGGTTTTTTTGTTTCTAGATCATAGACTTAGCTCCTTTGAACGTTAGCTGTACTTTCTATTTGCCCCGCCAAGACGCAGGGCGTTCGTCATAATGGCAAGCTCTTCGCCGCTCAAAGAGCCCAGTCGCTGCCTGAGTTCCCATAAAAAGACATACTCCTCCAAGCTGACGGTTTCCGGTACACGAAAAACACGCTCAGACGGGCCGATGGTCGATTTCAGAGAATGGGCTTCTTCAGGGGAAAGTTCGAGCACTTCAACCAGCTTGTGCATGACAGCCTTTGAGGGTGGCCCCTTCTTGCCGCCTTCCATTGCAGAGATATAACAGGGCTGAATGCCAACGCGTTCCGCCAGCTCTCGCTGTTGGAGTTTTCGGCTTCGCCGTAACTGTGAAAGGACATTACCAAAAGGAGTCATCAAGATACGCAATACAGTAATTTTCTTGAGACTATTAAAAGACATTCGACCAGTAAAGAAATTTTTCCTTTATTTATCAATATGTTAATATATATTGCACTTTGTGGTGACATGAACCCGGTAGGGCAATTTAAATTGCCCTACCGGGGCTTATCCACTACCACAAAATAAATTAGTTTTCAACAGAATACTTTGGGATACTTTTCAGGGGATAAGCACACGGTCAGGATATGCTTACATAATGCGGACACGTTATGCTTACATAAACACCTGCAAAATATTTCACAACCCACTATTTTCAAAGCAGATTAATAAAATTTCCGGGCTTAAAAAAATCGCCATGAAGAGCTACATTTAAAATGTATGAATAATAAGTCTCTCGCCCATACAAACCCGCACCTCAAGCGGACTGAACAGGCTCGAAAAATGCGAGTACGATCTATTGCCAGCTCAACGGCGATAGAAACCCGCGAGCCCATCAGAATCATTGAAGCGAAACTGAATAACCCTAAGCGCGCAAATCGTCGCCGCGTAAAGCTTGCCTGACAACCCTCTTTATCGGCTCATAATCGCACACCATGCCAGCGTGGATCGATTGCCACGGGTATTTGTACGTTGTCTGAGTGCTACGACTATATTCTGGTCAAACGCGGGATCTATCCCAAAAAATCGGAAACGACTCTCGAGGATATCAAGCGTTTACGTGATCAAGGGCATAAAAGCATTGCTGTTAAGCGCTTCCGTCAGTTGCCGGAGAACCGGCAGATTTATACAGCGTACGGGGCTGGCAAAAAGGTAGACGAGCTCTAGCAAATCCATTCTGTTTAATACTCGGCTATTGATTATTCCCTTGATGGAATCCTGCAATCATTGCCTGGGTTAATTTTTCATTTTTATCGTATTCAAGTTCGTGGTGGTCGCACATTTCTTCTATCAGCCGCTCCACCGATAAAGTACCGCCCCCGCTAAATAGCTCAGCAATCAACCGCAGGGTTTGCTCGCCAGCAATTGCTCTTGCGTCCATTCCCAGTTGATGAGCTCCTGCCAATCCTATATCCCAGTCGTATTGCTCCATCAAAGTGGTGTCTTCATAGAGGGCATCCTGAATTGCTGGAATTTTCTCACAGTTAGCCATCAAGTAGCGAAGATCCTTCGCATCTTTTTTCCGCATGTCTGCTGATCGATCTGTCCAGGAAATAAGCTTTAGTACGGCCATACCCTTGGGTGTGGCTACGGGAATGTCGATGGATGGCGCGTTTTGAATTCTCACGAGCTCGGCATGATCATGGGCTTCTTGAAAACCCAACACATTGAGTTTGATGTCTCCGTCAGGTGGCCACTGGATATTGGCATTATCGTCTTCTATTGGCCCAAAAGGGACGATATCTATTTGTCTGTTTTGTGGGCTAATTAGCCGGTGCTGGCTTTGGGTTGTTCGGAAACCTTCCTGCAGCAGCTGTTCGTTTAGTCGTGCAAATGCCGACCAGCTGGGTACCCGTATACCAAGATCTATATCAGTGGTGGCTCGTTGAATGGTGGCTCCATAGGCATAGTGAAGCATCAGGTCCCGCGCATAGGCTCCCACCACTACATATGGGATATTGAATTGAGCGGTGATCGTACCGATATGATCGAAGAGCGCGATACTTTCTGGGTCAAGCTTCCCTGATATGTTCAGCAATGTATTGCTCATGGAGCATCCTTGCGGTTTCGAGGTTTCTGCTATCGCCTGTCGCGATTAAGTCAGCGTACACTAATATTGGGTGAACGGTCGCGCCTTGTTGTTCTGCTTTTTCGGGCCAAAACGGTCGGTAGATTTTAACCTTTGCGGTGTTTGCTGGCATTGCACCTATGTCATTGTAGGTAGCGTTTTTGCGCAAACGTGCTTTTGCCAAAAATGTGTTGCCTGCACTTTTGGGTAAGTAGAGTATGATGTTTTGTGGTTTTAGGTGGCCGGTGTATTTTGCGGCTGCTACTTCGCCGCCCCAATAGGCGCCGTATTCTTCTATGTTGATGTGTTGCCACCAATGGGGGGCGTCGGCCAGGAATTCGCCCACTAGCAACTTGGGCTTTAGCTTTTCTGGATAGGTTTCTACCCATCTATCCAGTAGCTTTTGTTTATTGATTAAACGGCGTTCTTTGCCTCGGCCTTTATCGATTAAAAAGCCTGCGTTTGCTAGACCCTTTAAAGCCTTGCCGACTGCACCTAAGGCGATGCCGGTTTGTTTGGCGATTTCCCGGTAAGGTTGGTTTAGCAGATTGGGATTGCATAACAAGCCGAATATGAGTTTTAGGCCGGTTGCGTCGAAAGCCCGGTTTAATTCTTCGCGGTCTTTTGTTGGCGTTGTTTGTTTGTTGCCAACGATGTAGATATAGAGTGGTGGATGGTTAATGTAGGCGTTTCCCTGGGCATCGATAAACTGTACGTTCAAAGCCTTAAGCTTTTGTGCCATATTGGGATTGATGTAATCCGCTGCCAGCAGGGCTTCCATGGGTAGCCGGTGGATCTGTTCTGCTAAAGCACCAATGTTGGCCTGTGGTGCCCAGCGCTTGGTTTCAATGGCCAGGGTTCCGACTTGGTTTGGGAGCCGAACAAGAGCGTCGACTTGTTTATTGTCTAATCCAGGCTTCTCCCGAATGATATCCAGGACTAAACCCGTTTCAGCCTGAAACGCGTTAACTGCCTGTAGCAGAAGCTCATTTACCTGGGTATCTGGATTCACAGTCATGTTCATAAATATAGACTGTTCATTAATATTGAACAAGCTATATTTATGAACATGACTGCCTAACTTGATTCGGAAACAAATACTAACGGCACGTTCCGGCAAAAACGCTTTGCGCCACTTCCCGCTGCTCAACCATTTCACTGGTGAACAATATTGTTTATACCGTAGTTCCGGACCACGCCCTTAGCACCGTCTGGACCTGGCTCACAGGCAGATACTCCTGCTCCAAACGTCCGTTATCTTGCTCTAACAGGTAGCAGTAGAAAGACGCTTCAGAGCCCGTTAAACCTTCGGGTGGGGTTGAACCAGCCGTAACAGGTTCTGGCACCGCACAGCCGCCGCGAAATTGCTCAAAAACGGCCAGATTCATCAATATCGGTTCCAGATCAGGAGCATGGAGCCTGGCACGCGACAGCATTGACAACCCCCAGGTATCCATATCGCCCCAGTAACCGATTTTTTTTCTTTCAAAGACCTTTGAGTCAAGCCAGCTCAGATCCAGTCCGGCACCAAGAATCGCGATAGTGTCAGGCAAATCTGGCAAGTGGTGATAACATTGCTCGTTTTCTACGATCAGAATGTTTTTAGCTGGCAAGTCTGATTGGGAAAGCTCTGAAGTGGTGACGCGCTGGCGCCGGAAGGGCAATAAGCCCCGATCAAGGGGAATCATCAGCACCCAATGCTCGTTTTCCTCGTAAGCACCGAGAAATCCCGGCAGCCCCTGCTCGCTGGCCTCACCTTGAAAACGCTCATCCAACAGCCGGGTCAGCAATAACCCATGACGCTCGAAAAATTTGGTATCGACAGCATGGCCAGCCATAAGACGCAACGGCATTCCCTGTGCTGCTCCGGGATACAGCGAATCTGCCAGTTTCGCCGTCGCTACGACTTCTTGCGGGTCTTTGTTTCGCCAAAGATTCCGCTCTCGCACCAACAGCTCCCAATAAAGCTCTCGAACATTATTAACGATAGATTCGAGGCACCGAAACTCATTTGTTACGGTTTCATCATCTGATGCCGCCACCCATTCAGAGGGCGTTCGGATTCGCCACCTCAGTGGCAGTTTCACTGCTTCGGCACCGGCTTGGTATTTGACAGACTTCCACACCACTTCGCCAATATCGATAGATTTCCAAGCCTGGATATGATGTTCAACTTCTGCTGCTTTCTGTGAAAATTGAGTGCTGGTTGGTTTTCCGATACCAATTTCGATTGGCCACGCATCTGAAGATAGCAGACGCTCAACACGCAAATTAGGACGATGCCACTGTTTAGCCAGCTTGGACGACAGTTCAGCCGGGGACTTCATCCGGTTTCCTTACGCGCTGATGGCTTAATTCATCCAGCGCCTGCCAGCTCAGCGGTGTCAAGGTTGACTGCATTCCCTTACGATGCACGACGATCGCGGAACGGGTGTGCTTTCTTAGCAAGCGCATTTCCTTATTCGGTGTAATAAACAACGCATGTAGCCCAAACTCCTTTAACGCGGCAATAATGCGGCCGGCAACCGCGTGTGAGCTGCGGGAAAACGCCTCATCCAATACGATGGTTCCGAACAATGGTCTGCTACTGCCATCCGGGCACAATGCGTAATTGAGCGACGCGGTTAACACATAGGATGCAATAATTTCTTTCTCTCCACCGCTCCGGCTTTGTGACCCACTGAACTTATTGATCACATTGCCTGTATTCCGGTCGACAACGGAAACCTTGAACTCCAGCCGAAAGCGGGGATCGAGCAACGCTTTGGACGCTAACACACGATTTCTTTCGCAGGCATCGCGTAGTAAAGCCACGATTTCCTGTAATACTTTGTATTGGCTTTCTCCTTCGTCGTCCGCGAAGCGTGCAGAAGCCAGTTTAGACCTGGCTTTATTGAAGCTGCGAATGCTTTCGTGAACCACCTTTGAGGATACCAGCTGCATGTACTGATTGGATTGAAAATCTACCCGACGCAATGTGCTATTAAGATCGTCCAGTTTTTCCTCGATACGATGCACTTCATTGTCAATCGTTGTGAGCAGTTGCGTGACACCTTCGTCGGAAGAGCGGTTGAGGTAATCTTTAAAACGCTGACGTTTTTCCGGCAGCGCCTCTTCGGTCAACACGGTCAAACGCTGCAGATATTGGGGCACGTCTTCCAGCTCTCGCCCCACTTCGGACAGTGCGCCACGGTCTTCTTTCTTGGCGTCTGACATTTGTTTAACAAGATCTTTTTCCAGTTGTTTGCTCTTATTATTTAACGTTGCAAGTTCTGACTGGAGCTTCTCCGATGTGCGCTTTTCAATATCCTGGATATCATAGAGTTGGTCTGCAGTAATTTCTGGGAAATAACCCTGAGCCAAACTCCGCTGTTCGTCATTAATACCCACTTCAGCTCTGGTAAAAGCCCTGCTCTTTTGCCTTTTAGCCTGTTCCAGATCTTTTTCCAGGCCAGTACATTGCTTCAGGCACTCATCACGCTCTGTACCACGTATTTTCAGTGCCTGATTAGCTTCTTCAAGCTTTCGTTTGGCTTCAGCAACATCAGAGTCCGGCGCGGTCAACGCCAACAGTTTGTCCTGCTGTGTTTGCAGCTCCTGTCGGGCGTTATCAACGTTAATTTGATCGAAATCCAGGTTCTGCAATTGCGCCAACAGATCTTTCTGCTGCGCAATCAGCGTCACGTTTGTTTTAGCTTTTTCAAGGTGCGCATTAATTTCACGGCATGTAGCTTCTGCAAACGATATTTCCTGATTCAAAAAAGCCATTCGATCCCGGTTATCAAATCCGGTCAACCAGTTCTGATCCAGGCGTTTCTGATCCTGTTTTTCGTAGAACCCGGTTTTTCCCGACATAAGCCCTTGCTGGGTCATGGCGTGTGATATTCGCTGCAGCTCGTCGGTTGAGGCGACACAATGCCGGTCGATCCCGGACAGGAAACCCTTGATCGCTTCCCGATAGGTGTGGGGTTTAAACTCCAGTTTTCGTGTAAAACCGTCCTCCCAGAAAACAACGGGCTTGTTTGGTTGCTTTACCTCCATAATGCGAACATGCAACGCATTGTGACGGTTATTAATCCAGCGCAACGCCTGTTTTGTGAAGTCCACCGGAACCAGGATGCGCAGCCGGTGACTACCGATAGCTCGCTCGATGGCGCCGCGCCAGACTGCCTCAGTTTCTTTGACTTGCACCAGCTCAGCCACAAACGGCAAGTCGTCATCCATCAAACCCAGTTCGGCGGCCAGCGCAGCGCGAAAAACCTGGAATTCGGGTTGAATATTAGAGCCCGGACGCAACTCAACTTCTGCCAGATCCTGCTTGAGTGTTTTTAATTGCTGATCTGCATGGTGTTGCTTGCTTCCCTGTTCAAAGACTGCTTGTTCAGCCAATGCCAACTGCTCCGCAACCTGATTCTGACGCTCTTGCGCAGCTGATTGATTGTTGACAAAGGACTGCTGGTCAATCGTGTCGGACAATAACAGCTTTTGTGCCAACATCTGGTATTGTGATGCAAAGACCTGACAGCGATCCAGATTCTTTTGCTTTTCTTCGATCAAAGCTTCCAGCATCTGAATATCCGAGCCGCCCAATTGCAGGTATTGCTCTTTCAAACTGTCCCGCAGGCTTTCCTGAGCATCGAACGCTTCTTTTGCGCTCTCCAGATTCGCGTTGGCATGCTGGCATTCCAGCGTCAAACGCTCCGCTTCTGCCTTCCACAAATGATAGGCCTGTTCGCCAAACCACACCGGCAACAACTGTCCAAGCAAGGCTTTCTCCGCCAACGCCGTATTATTGGCCATAAATTTTTCCCAGGTTAATTTTACCGGCTCCAGTGATCGCTGTTGCCGCCGCGCTATTTCCAGCTCTTCATGGATTGCAGTCAGGTCGTCAAAGCTGTCCGCCACTTCTTTGGCGCGATCAAATTGCGAGGTATCGTCGAGTACCAGCTCACGAAAGATGTCATCAATACTGTTGAGCTGTTTAAGGCCAGCTGCACGGTTCAGCAGATTAAAGGCATTTTCCCGCACTTCAAAAAAATCACGAATGCGAGCCAGGTAACCTTTTTTGCTGGGATAGGTCCAAATATCGGTTTCGGTTTTATCAAGCTGGCGTAATGCACGCATTCCACCTTCATGCAGTAAGGTAAGCCAATGCTCTAACGTTTGTTCCGGTGAGGTGGTAAAAAACCACAGTCTTTTCATGTCAGAAGGGGATGAACTTGTGTCGTCAAACCAGAATACCGCTCCAAGCCTGGCGATGTTGTCGCCATTGTCCAGAGTGGCTGCGATCCCCGTCACCGTTCTACCGGACCGTGCAATGTGCGACTGGCCATCACCACCATCACCTGCGCCCGCAACACCGCGCACGTAAGACACCAGATCACGATCACTTTCGTGGCCACCGGTAGAAGCCAGATTATACTTGGGATTCGCACAGATCAGTGTCATCAAGGCATCCACCAGGGTGGTTTTACCACTGCCCGTGGGGCCGATAACAGCCGTACCCCTGGGATCAATCACTGCGTGATGGGCACCATCAAACCCACCCCAATTGAATAAGTTGAGTTCTTTCAGAATGTAGGTGGGCGCCAATGACCACATCACTTGCTGGCTCATGCCTCACCCTCACGTTCACCGTCTGGATGTTCCTGACCATGCGCCTGAGCGCGCAACCAATGCAGCAGTACCTCAAGATTTTCAGGGTTGGCGAGGTGCGCAATCATGGGGCGAATGGTAACGCGATCATGGCTATCGGGAGGCGAAACCAGACCATGCCCTTTCAGTTGGTCCAGCAGCTGCAACACCCGATTGCGTTCTTTAGCCTCGCTCCCGGTGTCGCCCAGATACACCTGCAATTGTGGAATTAATTCGTCAACCGCCACCATTGCCTGGGAGGCGCCGGTACCGGCCTCTTGTTCATAGGCGATAAAGTATTGGCGCAATATGGCTACCATCAAAGACTGCTCCAGCGTTAACCGTTGTTTACGCACCAGTGGATGTGACCATTCATCCAGTTCAGCCGCACCATCCGGCTTTTTAACCATCAGAAATACAAGCCCGCGAATCTCATCCACCTGAGCTGCAAAGTCGAATGGTTCAAGTATGCTATTCAAAGGCTCTAAACAGGTAATCGCCACACGATACAGATTGGGCTTTTGGTTTTCTTCCAGCAACCCGTAGCGCAACAGCTCCTGGGCGGCTTCGCGTAGCCGCTTATCGGTACGGATTGCATCATCACGGGCTTGATCATTGCCGTGGTTAGAGCCCGGATCAGGTTCCTGTTTTTCAGATGACAAGTCAGCACCAGCCTGACCCGTTATTTGATCAAAAATGCCTGTCATTTAAAATTCCCACTCAATACCTTCCAGGGTATCCGAACTCAACGCCACCCAGGGAACCTTGAATAACCAAAGCTGCTGGTCTTCGTCCATTAGCTCCACTTCCTGGCCGTCACCATCTTTAATATCGATTCCTGCTTCCCTTGCCATTCCCAACCACAAGGCCAGGGTTTCCAAATCATGAGCTGGGGGAAGCTGTTCCGCCAGTTCGGCAATAGTCAGGGGCTTGCCTTCAGCAGCCAATAACGCAAGAGTGTCTTCAATCATTGCTTCACGATCCAGCCCCTCAAGCGCATCCCAAAACTCCGGATCCATATCGCTAAAATCTGCACTTCTTTCTGTCAGGTCGAGCTCGTCATCAATGTCGCTTTCCAGGGATTTAAACCGCAGGCGTTCGGCAACGGGAACATAACCCAGGGTAATTCCGACAGGTGGCAGAGGGGTATCGGTACGGCGTACCTTCTGACTGGACCAATCAACATCAAGGGCGACATTCATGATCTCAGTTAACAGGTTTCCCACGCGATGATGCTCGGCAGCAAGTCCGGTTTTCAGAAATCCTTTCACATCCCGCTCGCTCCGGGCCCTGGCCTGTAACACCGAGTGGCTTTCTTTCACCAGCCGCAGGGTAATCCATCGAAGATCAGCCAGCTGCGTGCGGTTCAGCGCTTTTGCTGCCGCCCGATTGGACAGAATACCGCGCAAACGCAGGCGCATATTATCCAGCTCTACACTTTGTCTGAGCTGCTGCTGAAAGCTGTCAAAAACACGACCTTCCGCCGTATTCAATAAAGCCTCCTGCCCTTCTAACAACCGATCAACGATATCACCCCGATGATGCTTCTCTGACATAATGGATTGCCTGAGCAATCGATCCGCTTCCCGCCAGGAATCCTCAACTCGCCGAAAATCCGCCCGAAGCCCTGTAGCTAAACTATATACTTCACGAATTCGCTCAATTGCCTCCTCTTGAGACAGAACGGGAATATGCCCCGCTTCGGCATCGGCCAGCTCAATTTCGAGTTTTTCTATTTTGCGGCGAATGGCATCCTTACGGCTGGCCGGGTTCGGATTCAGGCCTACTTCAAGGTTTTCGATTTCCCGTTGCACCACCAGCAGCCGTGAAGCAGTGGATGTCATGATACGATTATCCAGGGATTCAATAAATTGAACGGCCGATGACAAAGCATCCGTGGCATAAATTCGCTGACCACGCTCGATCACCAAGCCTCTCTTTATCCATTGACGCAATTCCTTACCGGCCAGGAGGCGTGTATTACTGGCGTCTATGTCATATTCATCCTGAGCGGCATAATCAGCTAACATGTCAGATAATGCCTGGAGCGCGTCTTCCTCCGCAATGCCGTCTTCAGTGTTCTCAAACAGCGAGGTTAAACAACCCAACACCAGAGGTGCTCGCGGTGATGCCAGCAACAACCAGGCGGGGTGTTGTTTTCTGGCCGCTACATATTTTTGCGTTCGCTGTTGAGCGCTGGAGTCCACGATTAATATTTAACTCTTTGCCGTTTCGTAAATTTTGAGAAGGAGGCTTTCACTTTATTTGTCATCCCCTGTTAGTTGCCCTGTTTGAGAAAGGAATTTATCTGAATATGCGTAACCCTTATTCGTCCAACAACCAGTTATTCAGCCCAAACCTGCCGTGAAGACTTAGTTTATAAGATGCTATGAAATACGAAAACATCCATACGCTTAAAATACAAACAAGCCGTGATGGCAATGCTGGGCAGCCCGCCAGATCAATATTTAACCTTTCGCAATCTCCCTATATTTAGCCCAGGCCAAACGCCTGCTTTACGATTGCCTCCGCATCCCTGATTTCCTGTTCTGTCATCCAATCAAAATGGCTGTTACGTTTGTTGCCAGAGAGAGCGCCACCGTTTTGATGCACCACGCGAATAAACAGTTCCAGACTGTGATTGGGCCAATCCAGTAAATGATTCAGTCGCTGGCGCGCTTTATCAAAGCCCATTAAAAAGTCGATTTCCTGTTGCAGATCATGCTCTACAGTGCGCTCCAGAGCTTTATAGAGAAACTCTGCCTGTTCGGTGGCATCGAAAAAGCGAAAGTAAACGGCATCGTTACCCGCGGCGGGTGTGTCCGGGGTATCCGGCGCATATTCTGTGCGCTCGCGCACTGGCCGGGAGAAGTTTTCCAATACCGCCAGGTACTCATCCAGGTTAGCCAATATCACGGCGGAGACTGGCAGCACAATGCCCCTGGGCGTGAAATCGGCATTGGCCAGAACTTCGTGAATCAGGTAACGGTGAATGCGGCCGTTACCATCCATAAACGGGTGAATAAACACAAAACCGAAGGCAATGGTAGCGGCATAGACAACCGGATCAAAGGGCAGCAGCAGATTTTCAGGTACCGGTTCATCCAGATGGGTGTTTGCCTGATTTTCGTGGTTTTTCACAGCGTTTAGCAGCCTGGCTTTGTCTGCGGTGGCCAATAATCCCTGCATTAAGCCCGGCACATCTTCCGGGCGGGGCGGTACAAATTCAATACGCTGACGGTAGCCCAGGTCATCACCAATCCAGTTTTGCTGATTGCGCCAGCTGTATTCATGGAATCGTGGATCCACGACCGCATTCTGCAACTCCACCAGGCGCTCTTCGGTTAAGGGGGCTGCGGTATCTGCCTGGCGCAACAAATCAGCAAAACGCTGCGCGCGGTTAGCGGAAGGCTTTTCTCGTTCAACTTCGAAGGAGGACTGGGTTTCTTTCAGGTACAGAAAGGCGGCGGCGCGGCGCAGCAAATCCTGATCATAGCAGCACAGGGTTTCGCGGGTTTTCTGGCGAAGGTCTTTTTCGACCATACGTTGCAAGAAGTCAGTTTTTCTTACCAACGGGCAAAACTGCGATGTGCCCGGCAGGTTGTTGGTAATGCGAAAACGGGTATCGTTCTCCACCAAGCCGGACACAAAGTGTTGGGCAGGATCCAGGGCATAAACGTAACTCTGCTTGGGGGATACGGGGCTATCGATGGGCAGTTCGGTTCCCGTAAGCCACTCGTAAAAAAAGCATGCCCTGCGGGCGTAGGCAGAGGCAGGGCTCTGGATGATCCATTCGCAGAATTCTGTGGCGTTTACCGTTTCGCAGAGGAGGCTCAGGGCTTGCAAGTTAACGCCTTCGTAGCGCAGGGCAAACTGGAGATGCCCTGCCAGGTTGTCTTCTGGCTGATAACGGGATTCAAAGAGTTCAATACGATGGGTCCCCAAATCCTGCTTCTGGCGTCCACGGGCCGCGCTGTCGATATAGCAGCTTTGCCATAGCCCGGTAATAGGTAGCTGATAGGTGTGCACCAGCCAGTTGTAGCCGACATTAGTCCGCATAATAGTGGTTTCAGTCCCGTAGTTTATTGATTGCGCTGCTGGCCTTTGCTGGGCTATGCCGGCCGCAGCGGGTAGATTTCCGAATTTTAGCCGCTTTTTCTGATATTTGTGCGTAATCTACCACCTTATCCGATATTTGCGCGCAAAAGACAGGCGTGCGGTCATTTTTCAGAAACAATAGCATTTTGCGCACACAAATCTGTGTTTGCGGCCTGTTTTCAGGTAAGCATCTCTACAGGGATCCAGGTCAATCAGAGGTACCCACATGGCCTGTTTGGCATCGTCGCTCCCCTTCACTTCTGGCAGATGCATATTCCGGGCTCGAAACCCAATCCAACGATATTAGATTCAAATGATATTGACACTTCAAATGAGCTGCATAGTCGGGAATACTCTCCCGTTGAGGGAAATTTTAAAAATATATTTCCTGATTAATTGCCCTGACCTGACAGAGAGCTAATCTAACCGGAGATAGGTTACCTAGGTACTGACAGGTGAAACACCAAGAACAATATTATTCATCGCCTGTTCGAATTCTTATAATTTTATTAAAGGGGAATACCTGTGAAATATACCCATTTATTGCTGTTCGCGAGCTGCATTACTCTGGCGGGCTGCCCGCGCCTGAATCTGGATGTCAGAACGGATAAAACGATTTATGACATCAATGAGACCGTTACAACTAATGTCACCAACATTAACAAAGAAACAGCTTATTTAAATGGCTGTAATCCGGGCAAGCTTTACAAACAGCTGCCGGATGGCGAGGAGCTTGTACCGAGTGACATTGTTTGTATTCATAACAACGCCTCTCCGTTACCGAGTGGTGAGACTTTCAGCGAATCCTTTACCATTGAATCCTCCGGTACTTACAGAGTGGATTATGAGTTCGGGATAGATTGCACCGAAAACCAACCTGTTTCGGAAACGAACTGCGGCGTTATCGTGAATGCCAGCAGCGATCCTTTCCAGGTTATGGATGCCCAAGCTTGTATTGATCTCTATGCCCCGGTATGTGCATTGAATTCCGTTTACACAACCTACAGCAATGAATGCTACGCGCTGGCTGACGGGGCGGATATCGCTTTTCCGGCAGAGTGCGGCACGATTGAAGGAATGTCCCCGCCGGTTCAGCCAGAACCACCCGGGATCTGTACAACAGAGTACAGGCCGGTCTGTGGTGTTATGGGCACCGTTGTGTCTGAATACAGTAATGCCTGCCGTGCAGAGGTTGACGGCGCACTGATTGTTGATGATTCCATATGTAAGTTATAAGTCCAAACGTTGCTGTAAAACCACTATTTCTTACAGTTTAACCCTTTGCTAGCCGGACAATACGCCCGGCTAGCAAAGGCCGATACCTGATGGCTCCGCCCGAAAACCATGCACCGCCTACGAGCCTACAAGGTTGCATCCAGAAAAATATCGACATACTTTTCATAAACATTCCACGGGTATTCACTGATCGTTATTACATTCAGTGCAATACCATGGACAAAGCACATCAGACTCTCCAGAAAAGTCATCATTTCCCCGCCATCAACCGTCTTTAATAAATCCTGTATCAAAGGGCCGGCAATAACCAGCATCTGCTCGGTAATATTGGCGTGGTTAATAAAAAACTCATCCGTCGATGAGGCTCTGTCCTCGTTGAGAAATACAATACGAAATCTGTCTTTGTGCTCTACCCAATAGTTCAGGTAGGTCATGCAGATTTGCTTTAACTTATCCTTGGCACTGTTTTTCTTTTCGATATCCATTTTGACCAACGCGAATATCTCATCAAAAAATTCGGCCCATATATGATGCAAAATCGCATTCTTGTTGGGAAAGTATTTGTACAGCGACATGGTCCCCATACCCGCTTTTGCGGCAATCTTTCTCATGGACACAGACTGGTACCCTTCAGTGGCAAACAGGGATTGCGCCTCTTCAATGATCTTGTCGACTTTTTTCTGGCGCTCTACGTCGGGCTGTTTGGGCCTGCCCATTTTGTTTCTTTACTCATAGTGGTTTTGATAGACCTTTTCACCGTTAATCCAGGTGCTGATCACGGCGGTTGAATGAATAAACGGATCACCGCTTAACACAACAAAATCGGCTGGCTGATCAACCTCTATGCCGGACTTGGACATACCGGTCACACCTTTGGAACCGGCAATGGTATAGGCGTAAACGGCATCATCGTGGCACACCGATTCGTTTTCCAGATACACACTTCCCCCCTTGATTCGGCGTTCCACCGCACACCGCATATTGTGCAGGGGGTCCAGTGGGCCACAGGGGTAGTCAGAACTCATGATTAAACTCACATCGGCATCCAGCAATGACTTTAACGGAAGCCCCCGGTAGCGCCCCTTTAATCGCATACTGGAAAACTGCGGTCCATAGTGAGGCAGGAACCCGGGCTGGGCAGACACCTGAACACCGTATTTGGCGAGTTTTTCGATATTCTGATCATCCAGCACGGTCGCATGCTCAATACACACCCGGGTGGTGATGCCAGATTCAACCACACAGTCACAGGCCATATCAACGGCCTGATTGCCCAGTGCGTGGATCTTGATTCGCTCATGACTCTCAGAAAGCTGTGCCAATCTTTCAGTCAATTCATCGGGCTCTAACAGGGCGCCTTGTCGATAGAATTTCCCGTTTTTGAAGGAAAACTTCTCTTCCAGCAGTTGCCGCACCGGATAGGGATTCATGCCCTTGATCGCATCGCCAATGGTGCCCAGCGTCATTACCAGCGCCTGGGCTGCGTCCACACACATGGCGCATCGATGGGCGCCATCGGTAAAGACTTTGGCGCTGCTGGGCCCGTTACCAAAACTTTCCAGCGCCTGACCATTACCCGCTGAGCTGACGGGGCCCATGGCGCCAATTTCAGACCAGCTGAGTCGTAATGGGCTTTCTTCGTTCAGCGCCACCATGTGCTTGCTCATATCCCAGGTCACACCCGGATCATGCACATCGGTGATACCGTATTGCAGATGCCGGTTGGCTTCTGCTCTGAGGATTTCCTTGAGTTCAGCCTCACCCATGGCCAGGATCAGCGCATCAAAGACCTGCTTCATACAGGAAGAAAACACCTCCTCCCAGACAATTCCCGTTAAGGCGCCCCGCTTTGTTTCTACAAAATCACTGTTACGGAATTTGCTGACGTTCAAGGCTTCCAGCGCGCGCTCTGACAGGATACCGCGGTGTAATGTCTCGCAGGCGATAAACACCTTGCGGCCATTGGAAACCTCCTCCAACTCTGCTGCCGTTGGGGGAACCGGGACATCCCATCCATTCCAGTCAACATAGAAGAAAACCAGCCAGCCTGATGCGTCTTCCCTGGCAGCCACTTCAACCGCACGTAGCGCATCTTCCTTTGAGTTAAAGCCGGAGCCATTTCTGCAAATGCTTGCAATGGCGCCTGCAGACAGGTGTGAGTGGCAATCAACAAAGCTGGGCATGACGGTTTTGCCGGCGGCGTCGATCAGCTCCCGCGCCTCGGGGGGCTTGTCATTCTCAACCCCGACAGCACTGAATTTGCCATTCGTCATGGCCACCCAGCCACGCTGAGGCCTGGGGCGGGCCCCGGCCCACACCATGGCGTTGGTAATAACGAGATCGTTCATAAAAGTCCTGTTCCCCGGGAAGCAACGAAAGTTAACTTGACTTAATCGTACGCGTACGAATATATTCAGTCAACCATCACCAGTCAGAAGCACAACCAACAAGAGGCCCAGACGATGCTGGAACGCAACGATGCTATGGAAAAGAACGAGGCCATGAAGAAAAATCACTCATTCTGGCAGTACAAATACGGCGATTATTCCGCTAACCCGGCACTTGCTCCGGGTTCCTACGAAACGGATGTGCTGGTAATTGGCGCGGGATTCACCGGCTTGACCTGCGCCAGAGAAGTGCGTAAAGACGCCCCCTCCAAGCGCGTGATGGTGCTCGAAGCCAACGAGATAGGCTTTGGCGCATCGGGCCGTAATGGCGGCTTTAACATGACCCTGTTTGGCGTTGAACCGGAAGTGACGCTGCTGCGCTGGGGAAAAGACAAAACCCGCGAAGCCCAGGCTTATATGCAACAGGCCGTTAAGTATGTGAAAGATTTGATTGAGTCGGAAAATCTGGATTCCGATTATGAGCATACCGGCATGCTGCGGGTTGCCTATACCGACAAGCAGGCACGCAGACTGAAGAAAACCTATGAACTTTTATCGGGCATTACCAAGCCCGGTAGCTTTGAATACTTCAATGGCGAGGAAACAAAACAACGGTTGAACTGCCCACACATCAAAGGGGCCATCTATGAACCGGAAACCGGTATTCTGGACCCTTGCAAACATGTGCGTTCATTAAAAAAACTCGCCGAACGTGAAGGCGCAGAGATATTTGAAAACACCAGAGTAACCAGTGTATCCCGGGTCAACGGTTCAGCCTTTGTGCAAACGGATGTTGCTACCATTAAAGCCAAAAAGCTGGTCATAGCGACCAATGCCTGGACCCACAATTTAAAAAGCTCCCCGAAAGTGGCCAACGTACAAGCGCCGGTATGGACCTACCAAATCGTGACGGAGCCACTGACCCCGGAACAGTGGCAAAGCATCAACTGGGATGACAGGATGTCTATCGAGGATAACCGCCAGCTGGTTCACTACATGAGAATTACCCGATGCGGACGCATTACCATGGGGGGCGGCAGCATCGGTATTGAATACAACGATAAAAAAATGGACCTGTGGAAAAATGAAAACACCTGGTCCGATCTGGAGCAACATCTGAAATGGATGTTTCCAACCCTGAAAGACATAAAGGTTCATTATAAATGGGGTGGGTGTGTTTCAGTGAATGTGGATATGACCCCTGAAATCGGCTTTATCGGGGACCAGAACATGATCTACGCGACCGGGTGTATCGGCCATGGCGTATCCTTGACCCAGCTAAATGGACGACTGATAGCGGATCTGGTGCTTGAAAAAGAGACGAGTCTTTCCCGTTTCTGGATTGTTAATCGCAAAGCGATTCCCATGCCGCCGGGAAATATATTACGCTACGCGGGCGCCAAGTTGATTGAAGGTGTACTGAAAACTGTCGACTATTATGAAGAAGGCCGGCTGAAGAACAAATACCGGGAGTGAGAGAGTAATGATAGAAGTAGGGAAAGTCAGCGAGCTGTGGCGTTATCCTGTTAAGTCCATGGAAGGAAACCTGGTAACTGAAACTTTCATCAGCAAAGACGGCCTGCTGGGTGACCGGAATTGGGCGCTTCGGGACGAATCTGTTGGGGAGCTCAGCACCGTCAGAAAAATCCCGAAGCTGCTGAAATTCAAAGCCACTTACGATGCAGAACCTGGCTTGGACAAAGTCTCCCCGGTTACGATCACGCTGCCCGACGGCAATCTGGTTAACAGCGCCGACAACAACATCAATGAAAAATTAAGCGAGGCTATTGGCAAACCCGTCAGCTTATGGCCCCTGCAACCCAAAACCAATCTGAAGCACTACCGCTTGAAAGTACCCGCGGGCGCCGCGGCCATGAAAAAGCAGTTCGCCACCAGGGAAATGCCGGATATGTCATCGGTTACCTGGCGGATGATGATGGAGCTTGCCATTTTTGCAACGCCCCTGGGCCGATACCATGATGTGTACCCGCTGCATTTGCTAACGACAAGCTCCCTTGAAAAGTTAAAACAGCTGGAACCCGAAGGTGATTTTCGCGTTGAGCGCTTCCGCCCCAACCTGCTGATAGAAACAGCCTCAGAGAGTGCTGATTTTGAAGAATTTCAATGGGTGGATGGTAAGCTGACTATTGGCGACGTGGTTTTAAAAGTTGTGTCGCGAACGGTGCGCTGCTCCATGCCGGCGCAGCCGCAAGTCACCCTAAAGAAAGATGCGAAAGTGCTGCGCACTCTGGAAGCTCACACTCAACGCCATCTTGGGGTTAACATTTCGGTGATACGGCCCGGTACCATTCGGGTGGGTGATACCGTACAGTTCGAAGCTTCCCAACGCTCAGCTTTGTCACAACGCCTTGATACCCTGTCATCCAGGGTACGAAACAAGGCGATTCAGGGTTCCTTCAAGTTGATAGACCGGCTCACCCAACAGAAGTGATGAGCAACGATTAATACAAATTCTTTTTGTAATCTGCCTGAATCAGCAGCTCACTCGCATTCCCTGCGGCTTTACCCAACATTCTGCCTAGGCCGCTTTTTTTGCCCGGCATCTTGCCTGAGGCTTGCAACTGGTCGCTGATAATACGCCCCAGTGAGGGGAATTGTGAGCGATCACCAAACTTGTCCTTGTTCCACAGGTCCATTTTCGCTAACTCAGGATTTTCACGAAAGCGACAGTTCGTTACTGAAATCTCGATACCCAGCTTGGGTATCTTTTCCTGAACGGCAGAGTCAGCCAGTAACGCTTTTGATGCCGTCATTTGCGCTGTCCCTTCCACCACCAGAGTTGCGTTACTGCCAGGATTAATCAGCAAAACAACCACTCGATCGTCGCTCAGAAGATTGGTAAGGCTGTCGGCAATCTTGTTCCCGGGTCGCTCAGGAATCAGCAGCTTGTCGTCCGCAAGAATTCTTGCAAAGCCGGCCGGATCACCTCTGGGTGAGAGATCCCTTTCCCCGTTCTGGTTTTGCGTGGCTATCAACAAAAATTGCGCGTGCTGCAGGAAGTCTTTGATAAGCGGGTTTGCCAAACTATCCCCGGCAGCGTTGTCCGTTTCCTGAGTCGATAGGATTTCCGGCTCCCAAAAGTGACTTCGTTTGATGGATTTTCCACAATGAAAATACAATTCTTCTATCGTTATCTGCAGTGTCACATTGCCATCACCACTATCCTGGGCACTCAATTCACCATTGATGCGCAGCGATTCCTCGAACCCGGCTACCAGCAGATAGAGACCGCATTTCGCGCGACTACCCGTCTTTATTCCATTTTCAGGGTCTGTAACACTCAGGGAAAAGTGGGCATCGTCATCAACAATCAGATTGGCGTTTTTTGCCGAAATAACCTTAATTGTTTCGTCAAACAGGTCGCTGGATATCGCCATCAAATCACACATAGCAAGGTAACGTTTGCTGTGCTCTTCGAGTCGATCCAGTTTTTTAACCTTGATGGCTGACGGAGCCGAACCGATAGTGGCCCTCAGTTCTTTTTCTGTGGTTATGCGAGTCATCTGGTGCCCCAAAACGACAAATGATAATGATTGTTATTTATACCAGCTAACGAATCGCTGCACAACACAGATTAAAGCAGGCCCTTCCCCTAAAGGAATTTGGAACAGGACATATTTTTCCGCGAACGATGAGAAATGCTGGTAATCAAAATATTTGATTACCAGCAGTGTCGCTTGTTCGAAATGGAGATTATTCGAGAATAAAAATCAGGACGCGTTACAGTACGCCGTTTTGAACAATCTGTGCGGTTTTATTTCTTAAACTGGTTATCATTGCAGGCATCAACAATAACGATGCCGGGGCAAGCACCACTGCACCCAGACCAAACCCTGACAGCTTTAGCCAAAACCCGATCTTACCGATGCCAGCCTTGCCTAATTCGATACTGGCAAAGCTGACCACAAGGACACCAAACGCCCATAAGAAAACGGCTGCCAACTCATCGGAAACCTCATAGGCGATGGGTAGCAAATAACCCAAAAAGGCCACAATAAAAACAATAAAGAAGAACGCAGAAAGCCCCATACTGCTGGTATCCACAATACTATATTCTGACAGCACACCAACCAGTGCATTGGCATCGCTATTCGATAGCTTGTGGAGTTTTATAAAGCCAACCTGATTCTTGATCCTGAGGACCTTAGTGCCATCTTTATAGGCTTCGAATTCAAAGTGCTCGTCAAATTCTGAGCTATTCAGTTCGGATAACTTGGCGCTGATTGTTTTGGTCGTAAACCCCTGCGCTTCGAGGCTGCTTACCAGGTTTTCCAGATCTTGAGGGTGTATCTTTTTGGTCTTCAAGAGGTTCATAGCTAATCATCCCTGTAGCTGTTGAGGAAGCGCGAGAATAATGGCAATTTTATCGTCTTTCAACCTCTAAAAATGTGGTTGAAATCACTTGTTAGCCCGCGCCCTATTGGGAAGCGGAGCAAGCACTGGTAAACTACAGGCCTTAGTCGAACGGCAGGGAAAAGCAGGCACTTTGCATGGAAAAGTACATTGAAAAATATTGGCAACACCCCAAGTTTTATGCCATTCATCTCTATCTGTGTTTCATTTTCGCCTTTCTGGGAATTCTGGTATTCGGGTTCAGCTATTTTTACGCGAGCTTTGACCGGATAAAAGAAACCGGGTTTTATCTGCTGTGTTTCTACGCCTTCAGCTTTTGTGCCTGTAGTACGTTTTTTATTGTTGCTGCCAGCCAGCAGCATGAAAAAGACATACAGGAGCGAAAAGATCTGATTAAAGGCTGCTGGATGTGGCTTTGTGGGTTTTTGCCGATTGTGGCGGGGATGACACTCTGGATTCTGTATGAATCCTCCGGGTATGTTCTGGATTACAAACTGGTGGTAAAGCCCAGTCCGGAACTGACTCGTGAGTTGGAGTTTTTGACGGGGAAAACTTTTGAGGAGGGTTTCTTTGATTACAGCCTGGATGAGCAGACAGTTGAATTGAAACTGACGAATATGACTGCGTCCAGTGCGCTACTTGGCATTGCAGACCCCAGATTCAAGAGAGAAGAGAAGGATATCCGCAACTACCGTTATGAAGCGGTTGTTCGGAAACATGGTGAAGAAGAAAAGGTTTTATTAGATGTTGATTGGGATACAGCTCGCTTTGTGGGAGCAGCTCCTACTTTTGAAACCAGTAATTTCGATCGTGGAACCTGCCATGTTGTCGCAGGTTTCAGTCCAGAATTGACCGATGTGGTCGAAGTGCTTGGCAATGGAGAAAACCCTAAAGAGCACAAGAAAGATATAGGAACAATCCCAACATTCTCCATAAAAAGCAACAAACTTCACATTGATACAAGAGACAATGGTGATGCTTGGACCAGTTTCTGCTCTGAGCACTTTAAAGCAGACCAAGATTTTGTATTAGACGGCCTGCCCTCAATGCACGAGTCAATGACATGGGCAATGGATACAAGAGAGATGAACTTGCTAGGCCTTCTCCTACCCACTTTACATGAAGACACTATTGAATATTATCCAACTAAACGTTTTGTTCTAAATTTTTCTCTGGAAAACTTTGGAAGATGGATCTAGTGGATTTTAATCAGTATTTCAGAGTCGTCCATCCCTCCTCATCTGTCACCAAGTGCTCTTGTCGCTTATCAGCATGACCATTTTCAGGGCCTGGATACTCTTCTTGCTGTAAAGGCGGCATCCAAATCGCTTCTTTCGACTTTCCATGTTTCATTGATGCTTTACAATAGTAGTCTACAGATTTCCCAGGAAAATATGCCTCTTCAATGAATAGCTGGCGAGCATTTCGCTCAACAAACCCATCATCTACGATAAATGTAATGGTAAGGTTGCCGTAACTATCATTCTCATATTTAACATTACTATCCCTAATCTCTGACTCAAGTAGATTTTTATTGAGTGTTTTTAGAGTTTTAACCGTTGAGAACATCTTATAATCTGTCGAATCCCCACTCTTGTTATCCATCACCCCCCGCAACTCAAAATAAAGCTCCGACTTTCCAGCCTGAAAGTACGGCGCCTTTATCTTCACCACAACCTTGTTACCCGACACTTCCGGCCGGTATAAACGATCGTAGCTGAGTCCATGTCCGCTGGTGTTAAGCCCATAGTCCTCAGTAATATGAGTTACTGATAAATCCACCTCAAGCGGATAAAGCGCATTCACCAAGGATTCATAATAGCTGTGGCCACTGTACGGTTTGCCCTGCCAGAGTGATGCATCAAGCACGGTGTTGTTTTCGTTGTACACTCCATCCTCAAAGCGATCGCTGTCCAGTTCCTGGGTGAATTGCTGAAAGTAGGACTCCAGCTCTGAGGCGTCATTGAAGTGCCGGTTCGCAACCGGTTGTCCAACTTGCCCTATCAGTATATCCCCTGAGTTGCCGGTATAGTATCTGTTGCCGTCCGCGCGGCGTTTGAAATACGGCGACATGGCGCGTCCACGACCTATATCGACAATCCGCTTTAATACAAAGCTTTCTCCGTCGACAATGATACGGCCACCGGTAAACCTGAAGGTAATATCTTTGCCGTCTTCCGTTAGCTCGCCCTCCAGCCCATCTGACTCAGCACCAAAGGGGCCATGGGTAATGGCGTATTCCAGTGCATCATCATTTTCTGTCCAAACGGCATAAGCCAGATAGGCCCCAAGAACCAGCAGACCCAGCCCTCCTGTAAGGTACACACCGGCTGTAAGGCCCAAAAAAGTGATTGAACCAACCGCAACACCTTTATAGGCGGCATAGGTCGCCATGCTCACCGATATAGTCAGTGACAGATGGCCGGCCAGGGTAATACCGTGAGCCATCCAGGCATCGTCGCCACGATTGGTATACAGGGTTCTGTAGATATCAATACTGCTGATAACGCAACTGGCGACACCGGCCACCAGACCGGACCAGGCCACCACCAAAGGCCTGGATAATACTTTTACCAATGGATGATTGCGTATTGTGTTGACGTTAACCTTGGACATCATTTCCGCCAGCGATGTTATGGCAGCATTGGTGTCCAGCACACCACCAAGAACGTTCAACCGGCCATAAAAACTGCCATCGTTTTTCTGCAACAGATAATGCAGATTGGCGATTTCGATAACACTGAGGGCGCCGGCCAGCATGCCCCAGATATTGCGGGTAGCCATAATGTCAGAAGCGGTGTTCTGGTCCACTATGAGTGTTTCCAGCTGTGTGATCTGGTCGGTGTCTATGGCGAACACCACTTGCCTTTCCAGGTAGCTCTGGAAATGCTGACTGGTTTCCGGGTCCAGCAAGGTGGCATCCAACAACCAGCGATCCGCGTCCGGCATTTCTACTGAATGCCCCTGTAGGTGCAGCGCCTGTTGTTCCAGTAGTGTCTGGAATTTTTCCCTGGATTCCACAATGGCAATTTTACGCGGGGTCTGCTGGGCCTGCAGGCGGTTATATTGCTGCATACGGGCTTCTTCGCCCGGCTGGGTCAGATCGAATACCAGCTTGTCATCGGCTTTGGCTTTCTCTATTTCCCGGGCTTTTTCCTGTTCAAAAGCCTGTTCTGCCTCCAGTCGGGCGGCTACCTGATTTTCTGTTTCCGTATCGAAGGAGTCGAGCTGTGTCTGCTGTTCGTTCTCGAATTGATGGATGCGCTGTTGATTGTGGGTCTGCTGCTGTGCTTTGGTTTGCTTGAGATGACCATATTCCTGATTCTGTTGCGCCAGCCGTTGCTGATCCCCCTGTTCCAGTTCGGCGTTCAACCGATCCAGTTCGGCCTGTCGCTCCCGCTGGGCGATCTGGTGATTTTGCGCCAGCTGATCCCGCTCAAGCTGCTGGCCGTTCAACGCTTCTTTTGATTGAACCAGATCCTGTTGCGCCTGATTCACTGCCTGCTGTTGTTGTTCCAGGCTTCCCTGGTAGTGATCCGCTGCACTTTGCCTTTGTTGCAGGCGCTGCCGTTCCTGGTGCAAACGGCTCTCAGCGGCAGCAATTTTACTGTCATAGGAGCGGGATGACATTTCAGCCGCTTCCCGCATTTTGGCGGCCATTTCCCGCGCGCCAGCCTCGCCGTACTGTTGTGTATAGTACGCCTGGTTTTTGGTGATGGAGTCTTCCATCGCCTGCAGGGATTGTGATTTTTGCTGGCGTAGGCGTGCTGTTTCCTGCTGTGCTTCTGCCACCAGACTCTGCTGCTGCCTGAGCGCTTCCTGAGCCTGTGTTTGCTGGTGTTGAAGTCGGCTTAAATTGTTTTTTTCGCGATCCAGAGTAACGCTCGCCTGGGACTGGGCGTTTTCCAGCTGGCGAATCTGCTTTTCCATATCCACGCTCTGGCGATTGTAAGCTTCATTCGCTTCAAAGTTGCTTTGGCGCTGCTGCTCAATGGCATTCAGCTGTTGTTGCTGCTCCTGGGACAACCGGGATTTTACATCCAGGTAATTATCCTCAGCAGCCACCTGCTGATCCGCAAGTGCCCGCTGCTCGCTTCGGATATAGTCAGCTTTCTGCTCTGCCAGATTCTGCTCCATCTGCGCTCGTTCACCGGCACGCTGCTGGCGGATAGTATCGACATTCGCCCCTTCCAGCTCGGTAAACACCACCGGCTTGTTCTTACGCAAATACTGGCTCAATAGCTGCTTGCTGCTGTCGGCATCAATATCCAGCGGCTGTTTGCTCCAGGTATCTTTATGTTGCCGGTATATTTCGGCATTGCTTTTAACGTTTTCCAGCGTGATATCGATGGCCGCATGGGTTTTCATCAGGGTTTTCATGCCATCAATGGATTGCTCCATCACCACTACGCCCGCTTTACTCACAGCCGTAATCTGCATGATCAACTGGCTGACAAGCTGCACGCTGCGGCGTGTGACCTGAAAAAAATCCGGCTCATTGACATCATCGTTTTTGAACTCGGCGAAGCTGCGGTATTCATCATTCACGGGCACAAGGATCTGCCACAAGGGATCCCGACCGCTCACAAAGTTACCCAGCCATTGCAAGCCCGGATCCTGACTTGCCTGTGCATGATACTGCTGCAATTCGGCAATACTGCCATCCAGCGTAATATCATAACTACGGGGATGTTCTCCCAATTGCGTGATGATATGGCCGATGCGCTCCAGCAATCGCTCGCGGGTTGGCTGCTCGGGAAGCTCTGCCTGGGTGCTGATGGGCAAGAAATGATAGTCACGAAAAGCAGCGGTCAGATGGGACCCGGCGCTGCCCTGCAGACTCGGGTAGGGGTTATCGCCGTAGCTTCCCTGCAAAAATTCCACCAGGTGGCCTTTGGTTAGTTCAATCAACTCAACCAGCCGGGCGCGTTTGGCAACACCCAGCGCCTCTTCGATATTGGCCCGGTGTACCTTAAGCCGCAGGTCCTTGAGCTGATGACTGAAATATTGGGTAGCATTTTCTGCTTGCGGGTTCAGGATTTCCTTGTTGATCAGTAACGCGGATTCAAACCAGGTAGCAAAAGGAAACTCCTGCGCTTTTTCGCCTTCATGATTCGGGTTGCTTAAATCGGAGAGCAGATGGGGCATGAGCTGCCATGCCAGCTTATAACGATAACAAAGCTCGTCACTCAGGCTGAACGGATCGGGAAGCACACAGGCCATGCTGCCGAATACCAGTTTGCCTTCCGGCAGGGGCTCGGTCACCTGCTCGGCCAAAGTTGAATCCAGTTGCGCCAGCAGCGCTGCGTTATCCTTAACCGGGACATCAAAAGACTGATAATCCAAGGCGTCGGCCACCTGGGTTTCGGTAATATTGACCAGACGCTCTTTACGTAATGCTTCAGCCTGACGCTGGCGTTTTGCAGCATTGCCATGGGCTTTAAGTCGATGGTCATTCTCCGCCAGATTTTCGGGCCCGGTAGCCACAGGCCCCTGATAGCGGGATCCACCCGGCAAACCACCCAGAGAATTGATTCGCAACCAGGACCACTGAAACAATGAAAACCCGAGTTCAACCTTTTCTGCGTTCAGTGGCGCCAGTATGTACGACTGGGGCGCCCCGGATGTTGCCTTGCGGACGTCTTTGCCCTGATCAGCTGTTAAATCGATTTCCTGGTAAGTATCAGGCCCATCCGTCTCAGAGGCATTAACCTGATATTCCCCATAAAGACAGCCATCCACAAAGAGATAAAGAAAACCCGGTTGCAGGGGTTTGGCCTGCAACCGGGTATCGCCAAAGTTATTCAAACACTCATCCACCAGGCTGGATGAATACGCAATGGTTTCCAGCTCCGGTTGTTCGAACACCGTTGCCAGCCGTTGCGGAAACACCGCGTAATACAGGGGTGGAAACGCCAGGGTGTTTCTGTGTTGCGCGCCCTGATCATCACTCAGTTTAACCTGGTGAATTTTAGGCGGGGTTTGGGCTGGGACCTGATCTGGGGCCTGAGCAGCCGGTTCAATCTGGCCCGGATCGACGTTGGCATTCAAATCAACTTTGGCATTCATCGCGCCACTCCCTTAACAACCGTGAATGTCTTGAAGTTTTTGTGAGGTTTTCGGCCCGGGATCACCATCCACTGTCAGCTGGTGTGCGTTCTGAAAATTCCGGGTGGCCGTTTTGGTTTTGGCGCCGATCACACCGTCCACCGGGCCGGCTTCATAACCCAGGTTATTGAGCCTGCTCTGGATACCGGCGACGGTGTCCGCCTCAATCAGGGTGTCCAGCTCCAGAGTCCAGACAAGCGGCTCGTTGGCTTCACCAAAACACCAGACTTCCAGCAAGCCTGCAGACGCCAGATGGGCATTAGGGACCTGCAACCCACCCTCTTCATCCAGCACCCCTTCGGTGACTGCTCCCTCCAGATCGCAACGGTATTTGATGGGGTGTGACAGCCCCGGCGGCAAGGGAATACGGATGTTCAACCGCTGGGGGCGCGGAATCACCAGCGTGTTGTCACTATCCAGCGTCAGGTGGGCTTCGCGTGTTGTTTTCATCATCAGGATTTGTGAACGTCGGTGAGTTTTTGTTGGGTTTGAGGGCCGGATATGCCATCGACCATCAGCTTGTGAAGGCTCTGGAACTTTCGGGTAGCGGCTTTGGTTTTGCGCCCCATAATGCCGTCTACAGGGCCGGCATTAAAACCGAGGTTATTCAGTCTGGCCTGCAGGCCTGCCACGGTGTCTACCGGTTGCAGTTGGTTCAGGCCGGCATTGAATGTCTGACTGGGAATGGCCGGCGATACTGTTATGTCCAGATCACTTTTGTCGCAATCTGCCGGCACCTGCAGGCTGATATACCCATTGGCGTCTGATTTGACCGGGGTTTGCTGCCCGTTCAGGGAAACCATCACATCGGCATTCGACCAGGGCTGACCTTTCTGATCAGTTAGCTGAATGCTCAGCCTGGCACTGGTTTTGGGGAGATAGGCAGTGGATATTTTCTGGCGTTGTTGCCGCTGAATATGCTTTTTACCGGCATCGGATGCTGCGGTAGCACTCACAATAGCACCACTGCTGGCGGCACTGTCATCGAAACGTTTGCCATCACTATAACCGGCAAGTGCATCCAGCGTGGCGGACTTTTCCCTGAGCGCGGCCGGATCTGACTCCATTTTCTCTATGGTTGACCAGCTCCATTGTACCGGGCTGGCAGCCAGCAACAGATCATTCTGAACCTCACCCTGAATCATATAGGGCACCCAGACGGCATCCAGCCAATGGCCTTCGGCGGCCCGTTCATTGCTCCTGGTGCCACGGTGGGAGGTGCCGCGGTAATGATGCAAATCCACATCGCTCATCGCCGTGTGCTTGTTAACCGCCAGCTCACGCCACACTTTGCCTTTCCAGAATACGTAGAGCCAACCCTGCTGCAGGATATCAGCCTGATCCTTTTGCTGGTGCTCATTCAAAAACTGAAGTGGCTTTACCGGAATCAGCAAATTATCCCAGGGTGATTTATCAATTCCCCTGGCGCTGGGTGATATGCCCGATGCCAGCGGCAGGGTCATAGGCCGGCTTTGCCCCTTCATGGGAATCGCCAGTGCCAGATCAACCGGCTTGTTTTCCAGATTGGAAAACCGGCACAGGCTGCGATGGTGACCGTTGTGATCGTTACTGCTGTATTTTTTCCGGGGCCGCTCCCCGGCACAGCCAAGCTCAATGCTCTGTTTGCTGGAAAGGTGTCGCCCCGCCACTTCTACAACCACCTCGTAGTCTCTGGCTGCAGGCTTTTTTGGCGGCTCTACGGCATTCTGTTCAGCCGGAGGGCCAGCGGACGGAGCTGATGCGCCATTCTTGAGGTAATTGCGCATGGCATGGGACAGGAGTGTGCTTCCGGCCACCGCGTCGGACGCATCGGGTGGCTTGGGTTTGGCTTTCGCAGCCGGCGGCCGTGTACTCCTTAAGCCACTCCCGCCCGGGCCCAGTTTCGCAACAACCTCCCCGGCAAAGAGCTGCTCCGCGAGCTGCTCAGCCGTTACCGCCTGCCCTACCGAATCGAAGTTCTGATCAATGATCTTGTTGGCAAACCGAACGGCATCTTCGCGGTAATGGAAGCGCTTGCCCTGATTTTTACTGACCAGGTGGCTGTTGTTTTTGGGAATCAGCTCATAGGGGATGGCATCCACCATGACCGGTAATTTCATAAAGGGCTGACTCTTCGTTAGTTAATCCAGATATGAAGAAAGACAGTGACAGAAAAAAGAAAACGCCCGAACCCCGGTTGGCTGGCACCGGGGCGCCCGCAGGGCACTCCTGCCCCGCCCGCCAGGACTGGCGGTTATGACACCACCAAGAGCATATTCGCCACCATCATCGGCTCGCGTCTGCCCTTTACCGCTGACAAAGTTTCCGCTTGGCACTCCCCCGTATTGCCCAGTTTGCACTACACTTGACTAATACGTGTTCGGCTAGCTTTTTGGTTTGAAACCTATTAGCCTCTGACGGTGAGTGCGACCAGGAATGTTGCCCAAAGCACCAATAAAATCAATAACATAACCTGATGCACCCAGGCAGATTGTAAACACCAGGCCACTATGAAAATTGCCGGTTTTAAAATAGCTGAAGTTATTTATTCCATTGAGGATACCGTGGTTGCGCGGGCAACCACTGAGGCCGGCGACCGAGTGATTCTCAAGTACCAGAACACCCAATACCCGTCACAGGAACTGAACGCCCGCTGGCAGCACGAACACCGTATTCTGGCATCCATTGACTCCCCCTGGGTGGTAAAGTCCCTGGGCATTCAGACTACCGGGCACAGCCTGATACTGATTATGGAGGATCACGCCCAGACCAATCTGGAACAGCTGATCCAGCAGAACCAACTGGATTTTACCAGCCGCCTGAAGCTTGCATTACAGCTTTGCTCTGCCATCAGCGATATCCACAAGCACCAGCTGATTCACTGCGACATTTCCCCAAAAAACATTCTGGTGGATATAGAAACACTCAAGCTGAAGCTGTGTGATTTCGGTTTGGCCACCCGCTTGTCCCGGGAACAGGCCAGCATCAAGCACAGTCAGCTTTGGGGTACACTGGATTACATGTCGCCGGAGCAAACCGGGCGCACCAATCTTGATGTGGATTATCGCAGCGATTTTTACTCGCTGGGGGTCAGCCTTTATGAACTGTTCAGCGGCCGCAAGCCGTTTCAGTACGACGATCCCACCTCACTGCTGCACGCTCATATCGCACGGGTACCCAAACCCCTGATGGATATATGCCCGCAGGTACCGGAGCCGGTCTCCCGGATTGTTGCCCGCCTGCTTGCCAAGTCTCCTGATGATCGCTATCAAAGCAGCTACGGGCTGATCGCGGATTTCAACCATTGCCTGGAGGAATGGCAGGCTAACCAGAAAATCGAACCTTTTGTTCTGGGGCAGTCAGACATTCCCGAGCGTTTCTGTGTTGCCAACAAGCTGTACGGGCGGGAGCAGGAAACCGAGTCCATTCTGGCCGCTTTTGAGCGGGCCAACGCGGGACGAGCCGAACTGCTGTTAGTGAGCGGCTATTCCGGTATTGGAAAAACCGCTCTGGTAAATGAACTGCACAAACCCATCGTTGCCAACCGCGGCCTGTTTATCAAGGGCAAGTGTGAACAGTTTGGCCGCAACCGACCCTATGCCGCGCTGATTCAGGCTTTTCAGCCACTGATGCGCCAGCTGTTAAATGAGGGTGAGGAAAAGCTCCGTTACTGGCGCTTTATGTTACGTTGCGCCCTGGGGGATAACGCCCGGGTAATTACTGACATTATTCCGGAGCTGGCCCAGATTATTGGTGAGCCACCGCCGTTGCAGGTTTTGCCCGCTGCAGACGCGGAAAATCGTTTTCATATAGCATTCACTCAGTTCGTTAATGCCTTGTCCTGCAGTGGGCGCCCACTGGTCTGGTTTCTGGACGATTTACAATGGGCGGATATACCCACCTTAAAGCTGCTGGAACAACAGATATTAAACAAGGATGAACGGGCCTTACTGATTATTGCCGCCTACCGGGATAACGAAGTTGATCATACCCACCCCTTGAGCCACAGCCTGAAAGTGATAGAGCAGGCCCAGGGTTACGTATGCAATCTGAAGCTCAGAAACCTGAGCCTGAAGCAGGTAACTCAGCTGGTGGCAGATACGCTGTCCTGCGATCCGGATGAAGCCGAGCCTTTGGCAACATTGTGTCTGGATAAAACCCAGGGCAACCCGTTCTTCCTCAATCAGTTCCTTACGGCACTCTATGACGAAGGCGAGCTGGGTTACAACCGCGAGCTTGGTCTTTGGCAATGGGATGTCGCGCACATTCAAAAGCGGGGAATGACCGACAATGTGATTGAGTTTATGCTGGTGAAACTGCATAAGCTGGAAGAAGACACGCAAAAACTGCTTTCCCTGGCAGCGCATCTGGGTAACCGGTTCAGCCTGAAGCTGCTGGCACTGGTTAACCAGCCGGAAAAAGCCTGCGATATAAACACCATTGTGGTTGAAACAGCAAACACCCTTTGGCCCGCTTTACGCACCGGCTTGATTGTTCCTTTAAGCGAGGAATACAAATTCAATGATACGCCGGAAAAACTGGCACAGGCGCGCTACCGATTTTTGCATGACCGGGTACAACATGCAGCTTACAGCCTGACGCCTGACCAAGACCGACCCGCGCTGCAGATCAGCGCTGCCCGCTCCCTGCTGGCCAACACCGATCCCGAGGACATTGACGGACAAATCTTTACGATTCTGGAACTGTTCAACAATGCAATCCACCTGATCGAAAGTGAACAGGAAAAGGGCCAGGTTCGGGCCTTGAATATTCGCGGCGGCATAAAAGCCATGGATGCCTCGGCCTATCCGGCAGCGGTGGCGTTCCTTACCTGTGCCCGCAAGTTACTGCCCGGGAATTCGTGGGCTGCAAACCCCGAGCAAACCCTTACCCTTTATAAACGACTGGCTGAAGCTGAATACCTGTCCGGCAATTTTGATGCAGCTGAAGCCATTTACGAGACAGCCATCCCGGAAGCGCCGGATAACGTATCCAGGGTTACCCTGCTGCTGGTTCAGGCGGATCAGTATCATATTCAGGGACGCTTTGCGGATTCCACGCCCGTATTACTGTCGGCACTCTCGCTGCTGGGTCACACCTTTCCCGCGCTGCAGGAGATTTCGGACCAGCAGCTCGGCGAAGAATATGGCGCCACAGAAAAGCTACTGGCAGAAACGGGAAAATCGCAACTGCTCAATGCGCCGGAAATGACGGACGCAGAACACTTGTTACGCATGCGGATTTACAATGCGCTGTCTTTTGCCACTTATCAGACCGGTGAGCTTAAAGGATTTCTGATTAACGCCTGCAACATGGTGCGCTGCACGCTCACTCATGGGCAATGCGACCTGAGCTGTATTGGTTATGTTGCTTATGTCACGGTGATGTCGGCCATGGGGCAACCCTATCCCGAGTGCTACAACATGGGTAAGCTGGCCATGGATCTGGCGGAGCAGCGGGAGAATAAATATTTTCGATTGACCATTTACCAGTATTTCAGCGCTTTTTATCAACACTGGTGCGAACCCATTGAGAACTCCTTTCCTTATCTGGAAAAGGGTGTGGAATGGGGCCTTGAAGGTATTAACCTTTTATCGGCTGGCTATTGCGCCTTGCTAGGTGCTGTTAACAAATTTGCCAAAGGGTTGCCGCTGTCCGAACTGGAAAAAGCTGCCCACAGCGGTTTGAGCTTTTTACAGAAAAGCCTCCAGCCCAATACCGAAAACTATGTGCGCTACGGCATTCTACAACCGGTACTGGCATTGAGAGGAAAAACCCTGTCGCCCTTGTCGTTCGACAGTGACACCGTAAGCACTACGGAATTTTTTAACGGCGACTACAGCACACCGTCGATACACCTGGCACTGCACACCTGGGCCATGCTTCGTCATGCCTATTTAATGGATAACGTGGCGGCGCAACGTCAGTTTGCGGAGCAACTGCCGGTTGTGGGCATGTGCTTGCCGGACGGACCCGCCGTGGTCGAGAGCACCTTCTTTGTCGCGCTTATCCGGTTGAAGGCGCTGAGCCGGGAATTGGCAGAACAGACACAACCCCATACACAACCACATACACAACAACAGGCAACAGACGAACAGGATCCCCGCCTGCTGGAAGCCCGGGAAATTGCCGCCCGGTTCAAGACCTGGATGTCGGGCTGCAAGGAAAACTTTGAGCACAAGTACCTGCTGATTGCCGCCGAAATAGCGAGAGTTACCGGCGATGATAAAGGCGCCATGTCCTTGTATGCGCAGGCTATCGAGTCTGCAAAAAAAGCCGAATACCCGATGTACGAAGCACTGGCCAATGAGCTTTACGCCAATTACTGGCGCGACCAGCAACAGATTCAGGTGGCCGCAAACCTGATCAGAGAGGCGCATTACCACTATCAGCAATGGGGAGCCAAGGTTAAATGCAAGCAACTGGGGCAAACCTGGCCCCACCTGTCGTTCAAGCTTGAGGATCGCCGGCCGGTTCGTTCCAGTTTTACCAGCACCTTCAAGAAGGTATCCGAGCAAACCGAAATGCTCGATCTGCATTCCCTGCTGAAAGCCAACCAGCTGCTTTCCGAAGAACTGCGTCTGGATTCACTGTTACAGAAAATGATGGAAGTATTGCTGGAAAACGCCGGCGCAGAACAGGGTGCCATTATATTAACCGACGACGACAAACTGGTCGTTGAGATGATGGGCAAGCTGAACCCGCAATCTCACGAGGTGGAATGCAACCGAACCAGTGTGGAGCTAAAAGATCTTTGTGACAATGATCACCCGCAACTGCCTGACTCCTTGATCAACCACGTTCGTGAAACCCTGGAAACCACCATCATCAACCGGCCCTTTGAAGATTCCAGGTTCTCCTATAACACCTATCTGCAACAACGGCAGCCAAAATCCACCTTGTGCCTGCCCATATTGTCGCAGGGCAAGCCAGTGGCTATTGTCTACCTGGAAAATAATCTGCTGGAAAATGCCTTTACCTCACAGCATAAAATGACGCTGGAATTATTGAGTTCGCAGGCCGCGGTTTCACTAATCAATGCCCGCCTGTACGACAACATGGAAGAGAAGGTTTTGCAGCGTACTGAACAATTACGGCTCATGAGCATGAAGGACGGCTTGACCAATATTGCCAACCGCCGTTCTTTTGATGAACGGCTGGACGCCGAGTGGCGCCGCAGCTCCCGCAATGGCCGTGAACTGTCTCTGCTGATGATTGATATTGATCACTTCAAGGAATTCAATGATTTTTACGGGCACCTGGAAGGCGACGCCTGCATTAAAGCGGTGGCTCAGGCATTAGCTGAATCGGCCCCCAGAGTGACTGATTTTGTGGCCCGCTACGGTGGCGAGGAATTTGCGGTGCTCATGGCGGAGTCAAGCGAAGAAAGCGCACTGGCCGTTGCCAACACCTGTCGTGAGGCAGTGGCTGCGCTGGCAATTCCACACAGCAAATCCATAACCTCCACACATGTCACTATCAGTGTGGGAGCCTGCAGCATGAGTGTAGAACCGGGCATGGATGCCAGCGAGCTGATCGGCAAAGCGGATCAGGCCCTCTATCAGGCCAAATCAAAGGGCCGCAACCGCGTTTGTGTCTACAATCACTGATCGAACAAACGCGATTACGGTTTTAGTCCAGGTTAAATCAGGCCACGTTAAATACTGATGCTATTGGGTATCTGCGAAGGCAACTGGAACGGATAAGGCATGGGCCTGGCAGCATTCCGTTTATCAATTTCCATTTCAATCAATGCCAGGCGTTCCTGAAATGCCTTGACCGCTTTTTGTGACCCCGGATCCTGAAAGTAAGGGACCCTCGGGTTACTGCTGTAGTAGCCAAAAGTATCGAACTGCACCCCACTCAGCAGATATTCAAACGAAAACGTATAGATGGAGACATCCAGGGGCGGATACCATGGAATACAATCATCCACGGTTTTCAATTCTGTACTCTTTGTGGGCGGCGCATGGTAAATAGTACCTGCCACGCTGGGCATATAGGACATAAGCGGATATTGCGCGTAATTCACCGAGGCATGCTGGGGCCCGGCAATATAAATAATCTGTGAAACAATATCGATCAGGTATTCCAGCGTATCCAGCTCTACCGGCTTTTTGGCGTCGCCGGTTTGCTTTAAGCCATTCATCCCCTTAAAGCCGGCATACTTTGGGTTGACCATTTCATTGATCCAGGCCTGCAACTCAGTATCTGCAATCACATCCTGATCGCTATGATAGTAAAGTCGCAGGTACTCGCCGACATACTTCCTGGTGGATTCCCAGAGTAACAGCGTGTCATCGCGGAAGGGAAAATCAGGAATCTTGTCGACACCTCTGATACGGAAAACATTGTCGGGATTATTATCATCCCAGCGCCAGGCTTCGTGAGCCTCTGCCAGCGCCTCCAGAGTTGAAGAGATGGCCGGCCCTACATTAGTGGCAACAACACCACCAGGAATAATCAGGCTGTGAATGGCATCGTCGTTAATATTAATCGTAAAACGAAAATGGGGCTTTAGCAGCTTTAATAGAGGATGCTTGTCTGCCAACTGGCGGTTGGCGGCCACCACCACCGGCTCCACCGTTAAATGGCAGTCACCCAGATGGGCAATAGCCTCGTGCTGAATGGCGCAGGACACATTTACAAAATATTTGGCCAGCTTCCATTTCAGACCATGGGGATCATTGGCATTGCCGCAATCTTTTGGTGTAAAAATCGGTGTTTTTTCCGGGTCATAGGTTTGTTCCAGCTGAATGGCGATGGGCTGCATCACGCCATCGCCAGGCGGATAACCTTCCGGCGGGCTGGTGTTCCAGTAAAACAGTGCCACAGGAGCCCCCAGATAACGCTGCTCCCCATGGACACTGTTGGTTTTGGCGCCATCCAGAAACTTGTAATCCACGGCAAACAAACGGTTCTGCCTGGCCGCTTCATGCAACGTAATGGCATCATCGCCGGTTTCTTTCTGCAGCATCTCATCGGTCACGGGAAACTTTTTCAGCAGGTCAGCTAACACAAAAGCTTGTGATTCTTCACCGGGCTCCAGCGCTACGCCACGCAGGTTGGTAGTATTAAAGCCGGCAATCTGCAGGTAGCCAAAAAACCAGTCCTGTTCACAGGGCTTGCCGTTTTGTGGCATCCAGGGCTGCTGTTCAATCTCCAGCATGAGCGGCTTGCTGAGTGTATCGAACAGGTTTTCATAGTCCTCCATGCTTTTGGCCTGCAGATAATTCCGGCCGTGCTCTGAGGAAAGCATGTCGAACATGGTGGATTTTAAAAAAGCCGTGGGGCCGTTCTTGAGGAATTCAGCAAACACCTTTTCCAGACCGGTGGCCATTTTTTCTATGTCTTTGGGGATGTTGGTAAAGCCTTTTAAGGCCTTTGGCAATTCAGACAGGCTATGGAAAAACGCTTTGAGCAGCTCAATATCCTTGAACAGGTGGGTCGGGCTCAGTTCTTTTTCCAGCTTTTCATAGCTCTGCTCAATTTCTGAAAATATTTCCTCTCCCATGTCATCTTCCAGCTCCCTTTCCAGCAGTGAGACAACCACCTTTTTGAAATTCTCGGCCATGGGAAGAAAGGTTTCTATAACCTTGGCTTCATACTCGGTGCTGAACTCTTCCCCTTTTGGCAAATCTGCTGACAGGGGCACAGGCTCAAGATAGGAGAACATGTAATTATAAGAGGTTCGCGCCAAGGAAAGCTGAAACTGCCGTTGCTCCTGTTCTTCGGGGGTATCATTCTGAGGTAACGACAGGGTATTGCCGGTACCGGATTCTGGGCTCAGTGCTGACATGGATATTCCTTAATTGATTGGCCAGGCTCATACAGGATTGATCCTGCGTTTACGCAGGATCAATTAAGCTTAGCCAATACAATCGCACTTCGCCGGTTTCCTTATCGGTCTTGTCAGAGCTCTCAGAGTCAGATCCTTGCTTTATCCTGCCGCAGGAAGATCAGCATGACCCCGGCCACAAATGACCCCGCAGCCATAATCAGTGCAACACTCTGCAAAGCCAGGCCCGCGGCAAACAGGAATCCGGGAATCATCGGGCCCAGCACTGCCCCTCCCCGCCCCAGGCCCAACACAAGCCCGGAACCGGAGCCCAGCAAGGAGGACGGAAACGATGCCGCGAACAGGGCAAAAAAACCGGATATGGCGGCGAAGATAAAGACACCGGTAACAAACCCGGCCTGCTTCATAACAGCCAGGGATTCTGTGGCATTGGGGAACATGCCCACACCAATTGCCGCTGAAACAAGACACAGCATCATCAATGGCCGGATAGCGATAAACCGCGACACAATACCCATACCGATAGAGCCGATCACGCCACCCAGGCTGATAATACCCAGCACCTCTGTTGCCTCTGACGCGGTATAACCGAATTCAGAAACAACCGTTGGTATCCACTTAACAAAGTAATAATAGGTGCCCACATTCCCCAGATAAGCCAGTACCAGAATAATGGTGATAGGTGCCAGGCCACTTTTAAACAGGCTTGGAACACCGACAGGCTCCACTTTGCGGCTTTGTTGCAGTGGCAGATCCTCGGGCGCGGGGTGCCCCAGCCGGCTCATGATCTTTTGTATGCGTTCCAGGGCATCATGGGGGCGCTTGCGCTCCAGATAGCTGATGGTTTCGGGAACAAAAAAGTACACCAGGGGAAGAAATACAAAACTTAAAAACGCACCAAGATAAAAGGTGATACGCCAATCATATTGTTTAAGCAACGGTGCCAAAAAGGTCGCACCCAGATAGACACCGAACGCAAAACCGCCCGCCACCAGCACCACAGCAAGGGAGCGGTTCTTTTCATTACAGTAATCTGACGAGGTGGCGGTGGCCGATGCCAACAGTCCGCCAATACCAATCCCGGTAAAAACCCGTGCTGCACCCAGCACATACACGTTCGGTGCCAGTCCGGCCACCGCCATTCCGATCGTGAGAATAACCAGTCCCAGCAGCATGGTGGGCCGACGTCCACGACTATCGGTGAGCGCACCCATAATGATGGAACCCAGCGCCATGCCAACAAGTTCAAGAGAAAGCACCACCCCCAGGGTGGCTTTGGACAGCCCCCACTCTGCGGTAATTCCAGGAGCAGCAAAGGCGATAGACAGCACATCGTAGCCATCCAGCGCCAGAATACCTATGCAAATGGCCACAACAGTCCACTGCCCCAGTTTCATAGGCGCCTGTTTCAGCGTTTCCAGAGATGCGATACCCGTAGTCATATATTCCCTCATTTTTTCACTTATTATTTTTTAAATTAAGCTACAGGATTGTGAGTTGTAAGTATTATTCGATTTGGGCTATTCTCGGATATTTGGATACGATTGCTGATCGGCATTCTGCCCCCGCACTTTCCATTTTCGCCGCTGTTTATACATCTATAAACACCCCATTTACCCCACCATCAAACCTCACCCGGCTTGTCGCAAAATGACAATCTCCGGTATCAAATGACAGGCACGTGTCAATCCAATGCCATAAGCTCATTCAATAGTTGCCGCCAACGCAACCCGATCCAGCCGGGCTTATAGTGAATGGGTGATTCGATATGATGTACACCGCCAACCAGATGGCTTACCTGTCCAACTACAATGAAGTCTTCCTGCAGGTACTAGTGGAGAAAGGCTTTGATTTACAAGCCTGGCTCAGCAGTGCCAGGCTCGACATTGAGCTGATCAGTCGGTTCAATGGCTTTATGCGCTACCAGGACATGGAGCGCTTCTTTAATCAGAATCAAGACATGCTGGATATTGATGGGGTGGGCTTGGCCGTTGGGGAAAAGCTGAATGTTACGGCCCACGGCGAAATTGCCCTGGCAATCCTGAGCAGCCCCACCTGTCGCGAAGGCATAGAAACTTTTCGGCGATACCTGAAAATTCAGACCCAGTTTATTCATTTTGATCTGCTCTATCAGGAAAACGAATTCGCTTTTGAATTTAACCTGACAGAGAAGATGACACCGGTTATTCAACGCTTCTATATGGAGTGCGCCCTGTCCGGCACCTTCACGTTCTTGAAGCATTACACCAATCAGGACGACATGCCGGTAAAACTGATGTTTTCCCACCCGGAGCCCGCCTACGCCGACTTGTACTACGAACTCTTTGGCGATCAGGTGAAATTCAATTGCCGGTGTAACCGGATTTATGCAGACCCCGCATTACTGGAGCGCACCCCGCCAACCAAAAACGAATCCGTTTATGCCATGGCCCGGCAGCAATGTGAACTGAAGCTTCAGGCGCTCTCCCCCGATTCAGATATTGTTGAAAAAATTCATCGTATCTTTCTGAACAGTCCCTGGCGCTTTCCGTCACAGGCGCAAGTGGCAGATCAGCTTTCTGTCAGCATCCGCACCCTGCGCCGAAAACTGCAATCTCTGAACATCAGCTATCAGGACATTGCGGATTCTGCGCGGGAATCCCTGGCCAAAAAGTACCTGTTGGAAACGGACTGGCCTGTGGCGGAAATTGGAGACTTACTTGGCTATTCAGAGGTATCCAATTTCAAGCGCGCGTTTAAACGCTGGTGCGCTGAAACACCCAATCAGTATCGCAACAATTACCAGTATCCATCCACAGCCTGACGGGCCGGCAACTGGCACGCATTGGCCCATCAGGACCCTTTATTCTGACCGCTATTGATTCCCGGATTTGGTTCACTCTCAGTTACTTTGAATACATCCCTCACAAGGGTTATTTATCGGTGTTGCGCCGAAACGCCGGAACACCGAAATGCCCTGGGGAACATGAAATATTCAGTAACACCATGACAAGAACAATCATGACAAAAACAATGATGCTGGAGGGGATCATGCCATTTAACCGCCGCTTACTTTTAACATTCACAACCTTCTTGTTTTTTGCTCTGGGCGCCATGCAGGCTCAGGGATTCAGCCCGGAGGATCTGATCAGTTTTACCAGTGATCAACATGAGGTACAGGCCGGTGATCCGGTTGCATTACACTGGCATATCAAGGCAAGCAACCATTTAGCCATTGTCTCGGCTGCCATCACTCCCGGAATCGGGCCGGTGGCCAGTTCAGGTAGCCGGATAGTCAATCCCACGGAAAACACGCAATATCGGCTCACACTGAATTACATCGATGCCATGGGCCACACTCATGCAGAAGCACGCACCATCGAGGTGGATGTCACTGAGGATATCAGCACCCTGCCATTGATATTGGTGGGAGAGCAGATGTTGCTGGATGCCGACAGCGATGAACGCTTTGTCAAAAACTACAATAACCGCTTGCGTTCCATTACCGGTGTTAAAAAGGTCAATATTGTTCGGGTAACTCATAAAAGGCGCAAAACACCGAGCATGCAGCAAATCAAAGGCAAAGTCAGAAAGCTCAACAACTTTATCAAAACAGCATCCCGTGGGCGTCTGTCACTGGAAATCAATTCCGCCGTTACCAAACAAATCAATACTTTGGGCTGTGGTGCCGCCAAAAGCCAGGCCAAAAGAGGTACCAAACGCAACGCACTGGTCACTGTTTATGTCATGCCGGCGGGTGTGTGCGGATTTTCCAATGCCGGTGGCGGCAAAGTATTTCTGAAGAGCAACCTGTTCCGTAACTATGCTCACGAAGTGGGACACGTGTTAGGCCTGGGCCACTCCACCCGCAACATGCCGGGAACCGGGTTTGCGGGCTACAAGGATCCCAGCTCCTACATGGGCATGTACCCGGCGCAAAGTTATGCCATTTCACAGTTGCACTGGCTGGGCTGGACTGAGCGGCACGAAGTGGTAAAGATTAATGCCGACCTGAAAAGGCACGGTTCTATCGAGGTGCCGCTGCGCCCCATTAACAACAATGCGGCCAGCGACAGTAAAGTGCCTCTGGCCTATGTGTATGATCTGGGTGATTCCCGGCTGTTTATTTCCATTCCCAAAGGAACCAGCAGTGGCTTTAACAGCATCAAGGCCGGTGAAATCTTCATTCATCGTGCTAAAAAGGGTCAGGGTTGTTCCGGCATCTGCATGAACTCTGCGTTGTTCGGCCGGATTGCCAAGCCTTTTGAAAGCCGTGATGTGCCGGTTAAAGGTGTACCGGGGATGACCATTAACCCCATCAGCTTCAAAGCCGAAAAGATCCGTGCTAAAGGTAAACGTGTAAACCGCTTTACCGAAGTCACCCTGAGAATCACGTTAACGGATAGCGATGCAACCGACCCGGAGCCGGAGGTGCCCAACGATGAGGAAGAGCCAACCGGGGATGATCCCATTGAATACGAAGCCAGCCTGGATTTTGAGTATGACGGCAGTGGCCGTGCCGCCAATCCAAACATTTACGGCGATGTGGAAGGCACCATTGCATACAGCACTGTCGACGATCGCCTGGCGTTTCACCTGGACGTGGACAACCTGAAACCCAATCAGTTATACGCACTGGAATCGCAGCGCAATGTGCTGGCGAAAGCACGCAGCAATAGCAAAGGCGAGCTGGAAATCGTGGGAGATATAGGCGGCACGCGCCTGACCCCGGATGGCCATTTTAATTTAAGAACCATGACCCGCAAGCCACGGCGGGTTGCCAGCACCCGCAACGATGGCGCTCATGGCATTCAGATTGGGAGCTGACGCCTTGCTGATCAAAGCCGTCAGGAACGGAGCCTTGCGCGGTCAGGGCTCCGTTCATCGCTGGTAAACAGCCTGTCGCCCTGCCTCTATTACATAAACTTACACAATCATTGGCCATTGGCAGTGTTTTTTAGATAACCTGTAGCTCAAAGATCATCCCGGCTTATCCGCTCTGCACCCGGCAATACCCATGAACAGTTCGTCAAACATCAGCTCCGAGACAGATCAATTCGTGAATACCAGCCAGCCTAAAGGTAAAGCGGCTTTCTACCTGACGGAATTGAGCATCAATTACAAACGGATCGGCGCAGAACGCTACAAATATATTGAAGCCGGAGCAGGAAAAACCATCATCATGCTGCACGGCGCCGGTGGTTCAAAATTTATGTGGCGCGGTGTCATGCGATCACTTGCAAAGTCTTATCGCGTGATATCCCTCGATCTGCCTGGTTACACACCTTTCTCCAAGGTTCGCCCTTCGTTTAATCACCTGGCAAACTGGTTATGGGCATTTGTTGATGAGCTTGGCATTCAGCACTTTACTCTGGCGGGCTATTCAGCGGCTGCCGGTTTATGCTGCCACATGGCTTCGCAGTGTCCTGAAAGAATCGAAAAGCTTATCCTGATATCCATGCCCAAATGGCCTGGACTGAATGGCGACAAAAACCCGCTGCTGTTCCGAATGCACAAGGAAGCAACCGGATCGCTGGAAGAACGTTTTGCTCAGCACGCAAATGTGCTTTTTCACGAGCCACCGCAATTATCGAGCTTTATGAATAAATCCTCGCTGCTGGCGTTTTCCATGATGGAGTCAAGAATGGAGGCGATTATCGAGGCAACAAATATCGGGTTCGCACAGCTACCTGCCAGGCTCAGAAAAATACTGCATATACCGATGATTTCAATTTATGGTGACGATGATCGTTTCGGATCTGAGGAAACTACCGCCTACTTTCAGCTGTATGGCACTAATATCAGGTCCTATGTCATCCCGAAATGCGGACATATGCCATTCTTTGAGAAGCCTAAAGAGCTTTCCGCCGCCATCAGCAAGTTTCTGCGCACACAACCACTGACGCATGTAGTGTCTTGATTAATTCCATCCCGATTTTAAGTTGCGTTCAGGCCCAATTCGCCTTCGTTATAAATATTATTCAGCTGCAGGCGACGCTTCCCGCTCAAACACCGCCAGCGGGTGAGTGGTAATCACTTCCAGCTTCACCGAATCCCCCGGTTTGAGCTGGTTTTCATGGCTGGCTCTGATTTTAACAAGGGTGCCATCTTCCAGCGTCACCGCGTACAGGCGGGCGGAACCTTCGTAGCGGGTCCAGGCAACCTTGCCGTTACCGTTTTCCGCGTAGGCTATGGACAGATCATCGGGACGCAGTAATAAATCCACGTCGCCATTGGCACCGTTAACCGCCAGCCCGGGAGCGGGGCCCAAGGCAGTGGAAACAATCTGGCGATCCGGATCCATTTTGCCTGGCAGGAAGCTGGCCTCCCCCAGGAAACGGGCCACAAAGCGATTGGCGGGCCGGCTGAAGCAAGCTTCCGGGGTATCCAGTTGCTCCAGTTTGCCGGCTCTGAGAATGCCGACGCGATCGCCTACTGACAGGGCTTCTTCCTGATCATGGGTTACCCATATGGCAGGAACGCCAGCGGCTTTCAGGGCGTTGCGTATTTCCCAGCGCAGGCTGTCTTTCAGGGCGGCATCCAGGTTGGAAAGAGGTTCATCCAGAAGAATAAAGGCCGGTTCGTGGGCCAGACTACGGGCCAGTGCCACCCGCTGTTTTTGCCCGCCGGAAAGCGTGGCCGGTTTGGCTTTACGGAAAGCATCCAGTCCCAGCAGATTGATCCAGTGATCCGCCTGCTCGGAATTCTGCAGGCGGAAGGACACGTTTTCCTGCACGGTCAGATGGGGGAACAAAGCAAAGTCCTGAAACACCATACCCACGTTGCGCTTTTCCGGTGGTACTTGCCTGGCGGGTGTGGCTATCCATTTGCCCAGCTGGATTTCCCCAGAGGAGATTGGCACCAGGCCTGCCAGCGCCTGCAATATGGTGGTTTTACCACAACCGGTGGGGCCTACCAGCATCAGCACTTCGTCGTCTGCCAGTGCAAGGTTCAAATCACTGACAACAGTTGTTGCACCATATTTTACCGACAGGTTTTTTACTTGCAGCATGACACTGAATCAATCCTGTGTAATATCAAATTCGTTACGGCGTTCGCCCGATAACATCAGGGCCAGACCCAGTGCCGACATCAGCACCAGCAGCAAGCCGGGAATAGCCGCGCGGCCAAAATAACCCGCCTCGTAAACGCGCCACATGTAGGTGGCAAGGGTTTCGAATCCCGTAGGGCCCAGCATCAGAGTGGCAGGCAGTTCACGCATGGCTTCCAGAAACACCAGCGCAGCACCGGCCACCATGCCCCGCACTATCAATGGCAGAGTGACCCGCTGAAAGGCTTCTCTTGGGCTGGCACCCAACAAGCGTGCCGCATGCACCAGGCTGGTGTCCATACTTTCGGCGGTGGAACGGATGGAACCAACGGCCAGTGGCAAAAAACGCAGCACATAGGCTAACACCAATAAACCCAGGGTTTGATACAAAAAAGGAATCTGCAGCCCCAAGTACACCAGCGCTGTGCCCATTACAATGCCGGGCACACCAAATCCGAAATACGTCACCCGCTCCATGATGCGACCGGCTTTACCGGCGATCGCTGCAAAGGCAACCGGCACCGCCAGCACCACAGCCACCAGCGCAGCCATTAACGACGCATAACCGGAATTCCAGGCGTAGGAAAATTCAAAACCAGCGGCCCCTTCACGCCACAGCCACAGTGCAAACACCAGTAACGGCATCACAATGGCCAGCACAATCACCGGCACAGTCGCCAGAAACATGGCAATCACCTGCACCCTTCCCGGCCACAACGTCAGGCGGCGCCCAGGGCGCTCCCGGGTGCTTTTAACCCGGGATTCCAGAAACAATACCAGTCCCACAATCACCAGTAACTGCAACGACAGCATGGCCGCCTGGCTCAAACCAAAAGCGTTGTATTCCACGTAAATCACACGCGTAAACGTATCCAGCCGCATAATGGCCGGCGTGCCAAAATCAGACAGCGCATACAGGCCCGCCAGCAAGGCACCGGCTGCTATGCCGTTCATGACCCGCGGTAATACCACCCGCCACAAACTCATGGCCAGCGACATGCCCAGTGTGCGCGCCGCATACACCAGGCTGCCATCCAGACTCAGCAGGGAGGCCCGGGTAGTGAGCATAACAAAGGGATAGGTATAAAGCGTCATGATCAGGGTGGCGCCCGGTAACCCGTACACCGACGGGGTGGGCACGCCAATAAGATTATCGATTTCCCCGCCGGGGCCAAAAGCGGCGTACAGGGTAAAGGCACCAATATAGCTGGGCAAGGCCAGCGGCGCCGCCAGGGTAATCAGCCACAGGCGGCTCCAGGGCAGGCGCACATAGGCAGTGAGCAATGCCAGGGGAACACCGATAACGGTAGCACCCAGTGCAGTAAACAGGGTCAGCAATAACGTATTGGTTAAGACATTGAGATTGTGGGCATCAAACAACTGCCCGGCATCGGACGCCAGCGACAGCAGCACCGTTACCGGTGCCAGTGCCACCAGTGCAATGATTAATGCAAAAGGATAGGAGCGGGGCCAGCGTGTCATAGCACGCCGGCTTTACGCATTAAATCCAGTGTGGGCCTGAGATCACCCAGACGGGTTAGTTTTACATCTGGAGGGGATACGGTTTCAAGTGAAGGTAACCCCTTGGGCGGTGCAACGTCTGCCACCATAGGGATCTCATAAGCCTCGGTGGCAAGGTAGCTTTGCACTTCCCGGGTCAGCAGGTAGCGAATGAAATTGATTGCCGTGTCGCTTTCGTTCAGGGCAACAATGCCCGATGCATTCACCAGGCAACCGGCATCGTTTTTGGTAAAGGCCAGATCCACCCGGGCATCCGGCTTGCCGGCTTTCAGGCGCAGTGCGTAGTAATGATTGGCAAAACCGATGTCCACTTCGCCGCGCTCAACGGCCATCACCACACCCAGCTCACCGGCATAACGCTTGGCTTTTTTGTTCACGGCTTTCAGCCATTGGGTGGTTGCCTCATCGCCTTTCAGAATGCGCATGGCGGTGACAAAAGACTGGAAAGATGCGTAGGCAGGCGCCCAGCCAATGGACAGATCACTCTCTGCCAGTGCCATCACATCGTCGGGAATCTGCTCAGGGGTGACCCGTTCCGTATTATAAGGAAGGGTCCGGATACGACCTGTCACAGGCGACCAGTTGGGATACTGAAACGCAGGATTCAGCTGGCTGACAAGATCTTTGGGCAAGGGCTTTGCCAGCCCTTCGCCGGTAACAACGCCGATAGCGCCGGAATCCACGGCCCAGAACAGGTCTGCCCGTAAAACACCGGCTTTGGCCTCGGCCACGATGGTGTTGGCCAGGGCTGCCGTGGGGCCGCGCCGTATGGCCAGCTTGAGCTTGGGATTGCGCTTCTCGATGGCCTTCATGACTTCTTCATAAAGGCCGCCTTCGCCCCGCCCCAGATACAGCGTCAGCTCGCCTTCCAGCGGAGGCAACTGCTCTACGGAAACAGGGCCTGACAAGGTTTCAGCACCGGCTGCTGCCAGGCTGCGACTACTGATCAGCGGTAGTCCGCCCATGGCACCGGCAATGGCCATGGACTGAAGCACAATTCTTCGCTGCACTAAAAAACTTCCTTCCGGTTTTTATCTGCGTCTTTCAACAATGACTTGGCCCGATCCAGCTTCTGGTGCATGGCAGTTACCACGGCACGTACGTCATCCACGCTGGAATCGGCTTTTAATGCCTTGGGCAGGGTCACATTGAAATCTTTTTCCAAATCCTGAACCAGCTTGGCATCCTGCTCAATCAACGGTCCTTCAACACCTTCAAACAGGTTGAGGTAGGTTTCGTGAACAATTTCGGTGGCCTCACCGGACAATTTTTCCGCAAATTTGGCTACCACGCGATCCAGTCGTTGCTTGACCACATCCAGCGTTTCTGCGGGTGAAGAGGGAGCCTGTTCCGTGGTTTTAACCCTGGCCAAAAGCCCCCGCTCCTGATATTGAGATGCGAGTTTAACCGCACCGAGCGCTTGCCACAACGCCTGCTCCAGTTTGGCCTGCTCCTGCTTTACCTCGGCCATGGGCTTTTGGGCATCGATGGCGCCTTTGACACCAAACAGGCCCTGCCAGATGGACGCGTAAATCGGCACGTAGTTCACTTCAATGGCCGAATGAAAATCAACCGCTTCCCAGTGATCCACCACCTGGCCAGTGTTGGCAGCTTTAACACCCTTGGACGCATAGGTTTCCACCATGTTGTCGATCTTGCCGATCAGCCAGTTCACTTCTTCTGTGTATTTGTCCAGGTTGCCTTTCAGGTGATTGACATGCTCACCAATATCACCGCTGGCTGCTGCGGGTTGTGACAGAGCGAGAAGGGAAAAACCGAGCACCAGGCCCAGCGTGCGAAACTTGTTGGCTAGCTTTTTCATAATATCGTTATTTCCATCTGTTACCGTTTCATGAACCTGCCGCAAATGATACTTATTATCAGTTAATTGGTAAAGCAAGAGCTTATATCTCCCTTCCTTTCATGACAGCCAGGTGGCGTTCGCCCGACCGTGAAATCCCCACTTGTCAACGCTAATGATAATACTTATCATTACATTCAGTCTAATATTCAACCAGCACGAACAGAGCCATGGCCGAGCATCAGAATTCAAACAGTTATCCATTGTCGCTCTCGAGCGACATTGGCAGCCTGTATCAGGCGCATCAGCCCTGGCTGCTCAACTGGCTTAAAAGCAAGCTGGGCTGCGCCCATGACGCCGGAGACATGAGCCAGGACACTTTTCTGAAGCTGTTTTCGGTGGATCTGTCCTCTCTTCGCGAGCCACGCGCTTACCTGCTGGTGATTGCCAACCGCTTGCTGATTAACCGCTACCGGCGCAGCCAGGTAGAAGCTGAAGTGCTCCGGCAGGTAGCTGTGCTTGCGGAAAACTGTGAGCAGAAAGGCCCTGCAGATATAGTGGCCGCAAGGGACCTGCTGCACTGGGTGCTGATGATGCTAACTGAAGAGTTGCCGGAAAAATCCCGCCAGGCCTTTTTAATGGCACGGGTGGATGGCCTGAGTTACAAGCAGATCGCCGAACAGCTCAAGGTGTCGGAAAGCAGTGTGAAGCAATATATATCCAAAGCGCTGGTGCACTGCCACAAGCGCCTGTACGAAGAAATGGCGGGAGAACCCGCGTGAGCGAGAGCGCTGCTGTGCATGATGGCATTCGCGAACAGGCCGCATTCTGGCTGATCCATTTCGACTCCGACGATGCCACCGACACCGAACAGATTCGCCATTTCCAGTCCTGGCTGGCACAGGATACTCGCCACCGGCAGGTGTTCGAACAAATGCAGCGTCTGTGGGGTGCCGCTGCGCCACTGCAAAGTGGCAAATCACACAGATTTGTTCTGGGAGCCATCAGCTTTTGCCTACTGGCATTGCTGACCTGGCAACTCCCCTGGACTTACTGGACAGCCGACTACCGCACCATTGCCGGCGATGTACGCGCAATTACCCTGCCGGATGGCAGCGTTGCCACACTCAACACCAACAGCGCCATCGACCTGGAGTTCAGCGAATCATTCCGCCGGATCAAGTTAATTCGCGGGGAAGTGCTGGTGTATGTCAGCAAAGATCCGCAACGGCCATTACAGATAACCACTCCCAATGCCACCGCGGAAGCCCTGGGCACCATCTACTCGGTTAAGCGTAACGAATCCAGCAGCAGGGTTTCGGTATTTGAATCCCGGGTAAAAGTCAGCACACCCGATGGCAGCCACCAGCAAATTCTTGCCGCTGGTGAAGCGGCCCGGGTAAGCACAACGGGCATTCAGCCAGTACCCACCGATCCGGGCACATCTCCGGACTGGTCCCGGCAACGCCTGGTGTTTGAGAATGAGCCGTTGCCCCGGGTTATTGCCCGGCTGCAGCAATACCACCCCGGCCTGCTGAAACTGACGGCCGAAGCAGATCACAGTGCACGCCGTTTTACCGGTGTACTGCCCAGCAATGATTCCGGCGAAGCCATTTCATTGCTGGCCGGCAGCATGAACCTGCAGGTAAAGCGGTTTACACCTTATGTGATTTTGCTGAGCTCTGTTCAAGCCCCGGATCACTCCCTGCATCAAACACCCTGACCCAACACATTGAACAGGCACCCAGAAAATAGCTCACAGAAAAATCAGAAAATATCCGCAAGGTTCATGAATCCGGATTCTTTATGCCGGTAAAAACCAGTGCCGGTGTGCCCTTTGTCATCCATGACAAATTTTTTTAAAAGTTTTCTGCCCGATTCCGCTCCTGCTTTGTCATTACAGGTAAAGCAACAGATACATGACCATCAGGAGTAACTTACATGCGTAAACCACGCCAAACCAAAAGCTTGCGGGCTCCCTTGTTCGCCCTGGCCATTGGGCTTTCAACCCCTGCCCTGAGCCTGGCAGACACCACACCGCAATCACTGACTCTGCCGGCCCAGCCGCTGGACCAGGCGGTAATTCAGCTGGCGGAAGAAACCGGCCTGATCATAGCCGGTGATGCGTCACTGCTGCAGGGCAAGAACGCACCGGCACTGCAAGGCGAATTTACCGCAGGCCAGGCACTGGAGCGTCTGTTGCAGGGTTCCGGCGTAAGCTATGAATTTACCGGCAAGAATACCGTACTGCTGATCAAAACACCTGCGACGGATGAATCCGCCAAACTGCCGCCAGTTGAGGTAAGCGCCACCGCCATTGCAGCGGGCCAGACCAGCCTGGACTACGACAAAGCCGAAATGGACGAAATTCAGCCCCGTGATCTGAAAGAGCTGTATCGCAAGGAACCCGGGATATCCGTGGGGGGTTCCCTGTCAATGAACCAGAAAGTGTATGTCCGTGGCGTGGAGGAAACCGCCCTGGCTGTAAGCGTTGACGGCGCCCGCCAGAACAACAAGATATTTCATCACAATGCCACCAACCTGATTGATCCGGCGTTGTTAAAAGCCGTCAAGGCATCACCCGGTGTATCCGCTGCGGATGATGGCCCCGCAGCCATCGGCGGCAGCCTGCGGTATGAAACCGTGGACGTGGCAGATGTGCTGGATAACGGCAAAAACATCGGTGGTTTTGTTCACGGCCGTTATGGCAGCAATGGCGATCAGTACACCAGGGCAGGCGCCCTCTACGGCCAAGCCGGCGGAATGGAGTTTTTAGGTTATCTGAACAGCACAGAAGGCAATGACTATGAAGATGGCGAAGGCAATACCGTCAGCCATACGGAACCGGCCTTGTTCAGTGGCCTGGCAAAAGTTGCTTATGAGAACAAAACTGCGGGCCGCTTTGAAATTTCCCATGAACAGGTGAACGATGATTCCGCCCGGCCTTACCGGGCAAATTTTATCGGGCTCAGTGCCGGGCGACCGGTGCCGGAATCCAGAGTCTATGACCTTACCCGCAGCAACACCATCTTCAGTTACAGCCGTGATACCGGCGCCGGTTCCTGGAACCCCATCGTAACCATCGCCAGGAGCGAAACACAACTGGATACCCGGGAAAACCCGTTGAGCGACCCCAGTACAGAAATTGTGTACACGGGTATTACCAACAGCCATTCCGGCACCCTGAAAAACATCGCCTATCAGGACTTTGCCGAGATTTCTGCCGGTCTGGATGTTTACAACGACAGCGCGGTGTTCAAGTACAGCGGCGATCCCGACATTAAAGAAGAAGCGCAAAACGCCGGTGTTTTTGTACAACTGCGTCAGCCTCTGGGTGATCGCATGGATCTTTCCTACGGCCTGCGCTACGACATGCAGGGTTTTACCGGTACCGACGATTCCACCCACTATGATCACGGCGCCAGCGGCAATCTTTATGGTGAATATCAATTCAATGATTACGTCACCATCAACGCCGGCTATGCGCAGGTATGGGGCGGTGTTGCCCTGGCAGAAAACTTTATTCTTAACTCTGACTGGGACTACACCGACATGAAAGCGGTGGAATCCGAGAACTATACCCTGGGTGTACGCACACAATTCAACGGCTGGGTGGCCGAAGTGAATGGCTACCGCACCAATATCGAAAACGGGCGGGTACCCTCCTGGAGTGGTGGCCCTGGCCTGGTGGCGGATTTTGATATTGAAGGTTACGACCTGGCAATGGGCTATGTGGCGCAGCAGGGCGAAGTCTTTATCAAATACGCCAATATCAAATCCGATCGCGACGGCAATGCCGCCACATCCTACGATGGCACTTACTTTACGGCACCTCTCGGCGAGATCATCACCCTGCACGGACATTACAGCCTGCTGGACCAGCAACTGAAACTGGGCGCAAGCGCAGAAGTCACGCTGAATAACGATGCCGTGGCCAGCAGCGGTGCCGAACAGGAAGGCTACACCGTTCTGGATATTTACGCGGATTATCAATTGCTGAGCAATTTTTCCATGCGCCTCAGCATTGATAACGTCACGGACGAAGACTATGCCGACCGCGCCAGCTATGGCCAGGAATTTGTCACCGTGGAGCCATTCCTGGAACCAGGACGCTCTTACATTCTGAGCGCACGCTATAACTTTTAATGACAGGTAGAAAACTATGGGAGTAAGCGGTTGGCGTCTGTTGTCTTTGGTGGGCGCCGCACTTGTTGGAGGTTACCTGCTGGCCACAGCCGCCGGCATATTTTTCGGCGGTGTGTTACCCACTGAAAAAGGCGCCGCCGTCCTTGCCGGCAACATGCTCAGCTTTATCGTGTATACCGGCGCTGCCATCTGGGTATTCAGTTTCCGCCGGCCATTACTGGCCTGGCTTGGATTGCTGCTGCCCAGTGCAGCGCTGACCCTTGTCGGTCTATTGCTACGGGAATCCGCAGTGTGATATCAAAAACCAACTCCCCGAAACCAGCCACCGACGCTCCCCAGGGCGGCTTCCGCCAGAGTATGTCCTGGCTGCATACCTGGGCCGGGCTAACCCTGGGCTGGGTGCTGTATTTTATTTTTCTTACCGGCACCGCCGGTTATTTTGATTCGGAAATTGATCGCTGGATGCGTCCCGAACTGCCACCAGCGCCTGACCAGATTGATACCGCACAAACCTCCGCAAAGCTTGTCAGCCTTCTGGAACAGCAGGCGGTAATGGCGGAGCGCTGGTTTATTACCCTGCCGGCTGATCGCAACCAGCCCTATGCCGGTGTGTTCTGGCATGGCGCGTCTGAAGAAGCGGGAGCCCATTCCGCACGAGGTGATTTCTGGGTGAATGACAGCACCGGCGAAATACTGGATGCACGCGACACCGGCGGCGGCCATTTGCTGTATCGCATGCACTGGCGACTGCATTATTTACCCACGGTGATTGCAGACAGTATCGTGGGTTTTGCCTCGCTCTTTATGCTGATTGCCATTATTACCGGCATCATCGTGCACAAAAAAATCCTCAAGGATTTCTTTACCTTCCGCCCCGGCAAGGGCCAGCGCTCCTGGCTGGACGGGCATAATGTGCTGAGCGTGGTTGCCCTGCCTTTTCACCTGATGATCACCTATTCCGGCCTGGTGTTTATGGGCTTTTCCTACATGCCACTGATTGAAACCGCACACTACGGCCCGGAAACCGGCACCCGGAGCCAGTTCGTAAAAGATGTGTTTGATCCCCCGGGGCTGGTGGAAGCGGCCGGTGAACAGGCACCGCTGGTTTCCCTGCATTCGCTGATAGCAACGGCAGAAAAACGCTGGGGCGAAGGGCGTATTCGCAGCATTGATATACGCCACCCCGGCGACCGCAACGCCCGTATTATTTTTTATGAGAACATTGAACAGTCCGTTGCCAGCGGTGGTGAACGGCTGATTTTTGATGGCGCCAGCGGCGAACTTTTACATACTGTGCCCCGGGCCAGTTCATCCGCCAAGAGTACCCGGGACCTGTTGATCGGATTACATGAAGGCCTGTTTGCGCCACCTCTGCTACGCTGGCTTTATTTTTTTTCCGGGTTGCTGGGTTGCGGCATGATTGCGACCGGACTGGTGCTCTGGACCAGCAAGCGCAGGCAACAGGCACAACGCAAAAATGAAACCCTGTCCACCGGATTAAAGTTGGTAGAAAAACTGAACGTGGGCACCGTTGTGGGGCTGCCCATAGGAATCGCCCTGTATTTCTGGGCAAACCGGCTGCTGCCGGTGAATATGGAACAACGGGCTGACTGGGAAGCCCATATCATGTTTGTCACCTGGCTGCTGATGCTGATTCATGCCGCTATACGCTCCAATCAACGTGCCTGGGTGGAACAACTGGCAATAGCAGCACTGGTGTTTGGCGGCCTGCCCTTGCTGAATATGGCCACCACCGACCGACACCTGGGTCATAGCCTTGCGAGTGGGGACTGGGTATTTGCCGGCTTCGATCTGACCATGCTGGCTACCGGGCTTGTCTGCACCTGGGTCGCCTGGTGTATTGGCCATGTTCGGAACCATTCCGCTACCGCAGCCGGGCAAGTAGTGCTCAGAGGGATGCAATGAATCAGTCACTGCTTTTCATCAGTGCATTTGCGTCCGGCTTTGCAGGACTGGGGTGTCTGTGCATGTCGATGACCCGTTATGCGCGGCAGATTGCATCTCAATTAATGCTCACCCCATGGCGCCGGATATTACAGCTTACCGGCTGGAGCCTGATACTTCTGACCACGACAATTCTGGCGGTAACACAAGGGTGGGGTTTTGGCCTGGTATGGATTGCCGGCATTAGCAGTTTCACTGCGCCACTGCTGATCCTGATGTTGAGCTATCACCCCCGCTGGATAGTCGGCTCCAGTGTGACAAGCAGTGCGATCGGTTTGCTGGGGTTTTGCTGGATCACGCTTACCCACTATTGATGGTAATGGGCCAGTATGACCTTCAGGGTTCCCTTTTTCACCGGTTTGGAAAAAAAGTCATCCATCACCGCGGCCAGCGAAGAAGATATGGAATTCCTAGCATAACCCGACGTCTGCTTCAACTCTCCTTAAGTAGGATAAATTCCCTCCCTGGTTGGGTTAAGCTCTTTACATTACCTCCGAAGTTGAACCCTTTAACCGTTAAAGGCGTTCAGGAAAAAAAGCGCACAACCGGAAAGAATAAAAACCTGATTCCGGAAACAAGGTTGTGACAATAACTGAGGCGGGGGAAACGTTGATGATGATCGACGACGATACACCGATACAGGCACTCAACTACACCCGGATACTGCTGTTAATGGCGGAACAGCTGGGGGGCAGCCGTCAGGCATTAATGCAGGCTGCAGGGCTGGAGGAACACCGGCTGTCGTCCGACGCCTATCTGAACTTTTCCCAGTACAAAAAACTCTATCGCAAAGCCCGGCAAACCGTTCCGGATCCTTCCCTGTTTTTACGTTACGGCACCAATATCAATTCCACCGAACACGGCAGCGTTGGCTTTGCCGTATTCAGCAGTCCCAGCTTTGAAGAAGCCCTGAAAAAAGTGGCTAAATATATTAAGCTGGTGGGAAGGGCCTACGAGCTTAACCTGAGTTTTTCCGAGGATGATGCCACTCTGACCCTCAATACCCGGATCCCTGACAAGGATTTCTACATTAATGAAATAGAACAGTTCACCTCGGGCATGTACAACGCCCTGCGGATCATTCCCAACAATGCCTCCAATATCAAATCTGTTCGCTTCAGCTACCCTGCCCCCGATTATGTGCAGGCTTACCGGGAAATTTTTGGCGACATCTGTGAGTTTGACTGCCCTGCCAACGAAATCGTGTTTTCCGCACAGGAACTGAAACGCTACTGGCAACTGGGCGACCCGCTGATAGAGCAGATTGCGGTAAAACAGTGTGAAGATGAAATTCACCAGATTGAGTTATCCACCTCCCTGATCCAGAAAATCCAGAAAGTGATTCTGCATTACCCCGATGGCTTCCCCAATCAGGAGCAGGTGGCCAATCAGCTGCGTATTTCCCAGCGTGCGCTGATCCGGGAACTGAAAAAAATCAACATGACCTATCAGCAAGTGGTGGATAGCTGGCGCAAGGATATGGCAATCCGCTATCTGCAATGTTCAGACTGGTCTATTGATGATATTGCCGATCGACTGGGTTACAGCTCGGCAGCCAACTTTGGTCGGGCCTTTAAAAAGTGGACGGGCAATGCCCCCACGGCCTGCAGACGCACCACCGGATTGCCGGCTGTTTATCAGGTAAAAAATGAATAGCAATTACGCAGAATATGAATTGTTGGCAACGCCTTGATTTCAGTAGATTGAAACCGTTAACGGGATAAACCCATGCCCCGTCATGACACCTTGTTTGCACTGATTTTTGATAACAATATAAAAGCAACCGGAAGGAATCTGAAATGCCTTACATAATCTCACGAACCTTGTTGTTAGCCATACTGTCGCTGGCCATTACAGCCTGCGGCGGCAATTATAATATTGCCGAACCGGCGGCGGATTCTGTTCATGCTGACCCGCCGGAATCTTTTGTGATCGGTTTCCGGGAAGAACCGGAAGAACTGCCCGCAATCATGCTTAACGGTAATCCGGTGGCGGAATTCTTTAGCAAAGGCGCCGATAGTGCCACGGCATCGGGCGCTGATCTCAACGACTTTTTAGTGGAAGGCGAAAACCGCTTTCACGTAGACCCGCCACTGGGGCCGCGCATCAGTTTTATTTACGACACCCAGGGCCCGGAAGTGGTGATTCTGGAAGCGGAGAATAATCTGGTGACCGGCATGGCCATTGACGATGTGGGCATTGAGCACCTTTACGTTAACAACCTGCCCATTGAACTGGACGAAAACGGCCACTTTTCAGTGAATGTGCTGCCTGCGGATATGTACCGCTTCGCCGGTCAGGATGAATTGGGCCACAGTTCCGAGATCTACTTCCGTAGCACCAGCCTGCAGGTGGATAATGCGATACGGGCCCGTGTCAATCAGAGCGGCCTGAATTTTGTGGCAGCGGAACTGAAAACCTTCATTCAGGGAATGGACTTTAACCCCCATATTGCCGGCACCAAAGTCTATTCCGATGTCAGAACCGGACCGCTGGGCACCAAGCGGGGCCGTGAAGGTGAAATCACCAATCTCAGCTTTAACCTTAAATCATTGTCTCTGGATCCCACCAACGAAGGCCTGCGCCTGCGGGGTGAAATCACGGATCTGTACGTTCGCTTCCGCCTGGTTTCCTATCTCGGTATATTGCCGGACATCGTCATTAAACCGCAGGCCTATGCGTTTTCCGCTGATATTGATGGCCTGGTGGAACTGGGAAAAGACGATAGTGGCAAACCGACCGTGAATATCAAGAGCATTGACCTGGACCTGGGGCTGCTAAGATTTCTTGGTGCGCTGGGTGTATTTGATAACATTATCAACAACCTGATCAGCAACACCATCAATCTGCTGGACCAGCGTATTGGCAACGCACTGAAAAGCCCCCTGAACAATGCCGTGAGTAATGCCATTGATGACTTTGTTCCGGACAGCTACGCCTTTAACGTGAACAACGCCGAACTGGAAGCGAATTTCAGACTGGGAGATCTGGGCACCAATAACAATGCGATTACGCTTGGCGTTATCGGTGGCCTGACCGCACCCACTCCCAACCCGCTGATCCCCAATCAGTTGGGGGCACGATTTGTGGAAGACCCTATCAATGGTGCTCTGCCCGGTGGTGGTGATCTGGGTGTCGCCATTAACTCCAATATGATTAACCATGCGCTGGCGGCAGCCTTCCAGTCCGGTATTACTCATCTGAGTATTATCAACAGTAATGTCAGCGTTAACCTGCCCCGGGATGACAACGCCGGCGAAGACGGAACCAACCGCATTCTGATAGATCCCATGACAGCCCCCTATGTGGAGGTTTCCAAACAGGATGGCAGCCCCAATATCCGGTTGGTGGTGCATGGACTTCAGGTTCAGTCACAAACACGCAATGGTGACAGCTGGAAAAATGATTTTCTGGTCAATCTCAGTGCCAGTGTGGAACTGGGCGTAACGGTGGGTAACAACAACACCCTGGATATTGCCATTGATGCGAACCCGTTGATCAACTTCCACAGCATTCAGCTCGGGGAAACCGCCGGCATTAACGAGGAGTTTGCCGAAGGCGTCGTGGCCGATATAGTTCCCCAGGTACTGAACCGTTTTTCAGACGCGCTCACCGGAATTAAAATTCCTGCACTGCAGGGGTACCTGTTTACGGTTGACTCAATTAATACATTGGGAGACAAGGATAACTTTGTGGGCTTTACCGGCTCCATGAGCAAGCAATAACGAGCGATTGCAACCCAAAACAACCAACCCATCGTTCCGGCAACGGCTAACTCCCTGTATCAGCAGAAAAATAACGTTAGCCTTTGCCGGACTTTCCAGCCCAAAAAGATCGACGCTAACTATTCTCCCCTCACTGATAGTTTGACCAGCTATCGCCAACCAAGAACACTGCACCCTGTTGACCACACCATCTGTTCAAGGGGCCAGAAAATGACAACCCACACACTGAAATCCATTGCACTGCTGCTTGCCAGCCTGATACTTGCCGCCTGTGGTGCCGATATGCCCACCCGCGAAGCCATTGCCACCCAATATCCGGAAGTAACCGATAACCAGGTGCCGGAAAACCTGAACATTATGTGCCCGTTTTTACGCATGATCGAACGCACCGGGCTTTACAGTCCTGCGGGAAATGAACCCGGCGTACTCAGTCAGGCAAGTGTCGTATCAGGCACTACAGAATTTGGCTGTGATTCCTTTTTTTGCACCACACTGGCCAGCACCACCGGTAATAAACAGCGAATGGGCGGCGATATCAATATTGAGGACCTGGCCAATGTGCCGGACATTTCCCATGAGTGCGGTCTGACCTTCGCATTTGGTAGTCAGCAGGTTGATGATGCCATCAGGGAAGACACCCTGGACCGGCTTTTTGAACTCACGGATAGCGAAGGCCGTTTAACCTTTGCTGACCTGATGAGCGTTAAACTGGATATTTGTGCAGAGCAGAACGTAACTATTACTGCGCTTGGTGAAGGGGAAGTGAAGCTGATCTTTGCGTTTCTTGGTGGCGTTGACCGGGGTTTTGTGGACTTCAGCGATGTGAATGCGTTTCTTCATGCGCAACTGCCGGAAACAATCACAACACGCCGTTTATCCCAGAGCTTGCTCTCAGAAATCCAATAACCGGCTTCCATAACGAGGGGTGCCGGAGATTTATCCGGCACCTTCAGCACCGTGGCTACAGGGTTCAACAGCGGCTGACCACTGATAAAATTATTCGGCCGCATCTGCTAGACTGCTACAGCGAAACCCAATAAAAGCAAACAACCGCCCGGGGATGACTGTTATGAATCCACTCCTTCGCGCTGTCATTACAGCCACCGTTCTTTTTGTATGTTCCTACTCCTGGGCAGCGCCTCAGGAAATCCGGGTCGGCACCAAGCTGTCAGTACCTTTCACCATTGAAGAAAACGCCAACTGGAACGGCGTGGCATTTGATTTATGGCAGTCCATGGCAAAGGATCTGGGCATCGACTATCAGGTAACCCAGTACCAGACGGTGGACGAGCTTTTGCAGGCCATAAACCAGGGGCAGGTAGATGTAGGCGTGGGCTCTATCACCGTGAATGCGGACCGGGAAGCCTCCGTGGATTTCAGCCACGCTTACTTCACCACCGGCCTGGGTATTGCCACCATTCAGTCTGAAAGCGGGCTTTGGGCCACCATTAAAAACCTGGCCACACCGGAATTCTTTTCGGCGGTGTTTTCCCTGTTTGTGATTCTTGCCATTGTCGGTGCCATTATCTGGTTACTGGAACGAAAAAAGAACGCCGAACAGTTTGGCGGCAGTACCACTGAAGGCCTGGGAAATGGCTTCTGGTGGTCTGCAGTCACCATGACCACCGTCGGTTACGGTGACAAGGCGCCGGCAACCCTCCCGGGGCGGTTAGTTGGTATTGTCTGGATGTTTGTAAGCGTGATTACCATTTCCGGTTTTACCGCGGCCATTGCCTCTTCCATTACCGTAAAAAACCTGTCCAGCATAGTGAGCAGTGCCGATGATCTGTATCGCGTCAACGTGGGCACCGTAGCCGGTAGTTCCAGCGTGGATTATTTGCAAAAGCGCGGCGTTCGCCACGCCAGTTTCGCCAACATCAATGAACTGGTGGAGGCACTGGCCAACCATGATATTGATGCCGCCGTGTATGACGTGTCACTGCTGAAATATAAAATTAACGAACGGGGTTACCGGGACCTGAAAATATTACCGGATAACCTGCTGGCGCAGGATTATGCGTTTGCCTTTGCAGAAGGCAGCGAGCTGATCGAGCCGGTTAACCGGCTGTTACTGAAAAAAACCGCCAGCAGTGAATGGCAGAAAACCGTGACTGGCTATTTCGGGCAATAGGCGCGAACAAAGTCCGGGGTTAGTTCAGCCAGACTTTTACAGCCCATGAGCTGCATATCCCGGATCATTTCTTCTTTTAACAGCGTCAGGCATTTGTCTACACCGGCCTGACCACCAGCAGCCAAACCATACAGATAGGGCCTGCCGATCAGGCAGGCATTTGCCCCCAGCGCTATGGCCTTGAGAATATCGCTGCCCCGGCGAATACCACCATCCATATAAACCTCGGTTTTTCCGCCCACTTCAGCCACCACTTCCGGCAGAATTTCCAGTGCGGTCACCGCACCATCCAGCTGCCTGCCGCCATGGTTGGAAAGCACTATACCGGTAGCCCCCATTTTGGCAGCCAGCACCGCATCTTCCACCGACTGAATACCTTTAATAATAAAGGGACCACCCCACTGCTGCTGTAATCTGGCCGCATCTTTCCAGGTAACAGAGGCATTGAACTGATCATTGATATTGGTGACCACTTTATCCAGTTGCGCGCCATGGGGAACATGCGCTGTCAGATTGGCAAAACGCAACGGACTGATCCGGAGAAAATTAACAAACCACTGCCAGCAGCGGGGCTTGATGGCTTCCCTGACTATGTTCAGTTTCAAGAGCAGTGGAATCTTCTGGCCATTTTGCAGATCCCTTTCCCGGTTACCCAGTGCTGCGGTATCCACCGCCAGACACAACCCCTGATAACCGGATGCCCGGCAGCGCGCCACCAGATCATCCACAATACGGGTATCGTTCCATACGTAAATCTGGAAAAAACTACTGCCGTTGCTGGCAGCCGCCACATCTTCAATACTGGTGGTGCTCACCGTGGAGAGAAAATAAATCAGCCCGTGCTGATGCGCCGCCCTGGCCACCGCACGCTCGCCCTCATGGTGAAACATAGCCGTTAATCCGGTAGGTGCCAGCATCACCGGCATGTTCACTTTGATGCCCTGCACGGTTGTGGACAGGTCAATGTCAGACACATCCCGCAGTACCCGGGGCACCAGACTGTAGCGGTTAAAGCGATCCCGGTTGCGGTGCATGGTGACTTCGTCCTCCGCACCGCGCTCAATGTAATCAAAGATCACCCCGGGAACATTTTTTCTGGCAAGGCTGCGCAAATCATTGATGCTGTAGCAGCGGGATAGCCGGGACGGACGATAGGATGCACTCATGGGATTCCCTTTTCCTGTTAAGCTTTTGTCTGGTAAACATTTGGCCTGTTAATTTTTTGCCTTTTAACAGGATGGATCAAGGCCGAACGTTCAGATACAGATAGTTCAATTTTCACGCGGACGCCAGCTTCATGGTGGCAAAGCAGAGGGAGACTTTCATTGACCTGAGCAGATTTACACCACCTGATTAACATTTCTGTCACTTTCTTTTGTCAGCCTTGCGGGTCAGCACACCCCTTTCCATAACCCTTTTCCTAACGACAGGAGGACAAACAGAATGAAGAAAACCAGACTCAAGCAGTTGTCTGTAGCCGTGTCGCTGGTTGCCGGTTCACTGGCTGCCACTTCCGCTCAGGCCGGGGGCTTTGCCTTTGTCACCAATGGCAACAACGACGGCTACGGCTCACTGCGCCATGCCCTGGAAGAGAAACAAGCCAACTATGTGTTCGTGGCACCCTATGTATCCCAGATCAGCGTGGACAGCACCCTGCAATACAGCAGCCGTTCCCCCCTTACCCTGATTGGTACAGGACAAACCATTAAACTGGCCGACAACCAGACCATTCTGGCCGTGACCCAGGGAGCCAATCTGAGTGTCAGCAACCTGGCATTCGAAGGCCTGAAAGATTTTTACAGCATTACCAACCGCGGCGATCTGGACGGCCCGGCCGGTAAAGGCATTTTTGTGGATGTGCGTGATGATCAGACCGGCATGGTCTATGTCACCCTGAATAACGTATCCGTGTCCGGCGTGGCCAATCACGGTGTTCATGTGTCTGACTGCAGCCTGGCAGACGATTGCGGCGCAGGCAGTGGCGGCGGCGGTGAAGGATCCCCCGCGTCCATTTATGTGCAAGCCAACAATCTGCACATCAGCGATGTGGGCAACGGCAAGTTTGATGCGGACGGTCTTCGTGTGGACGACCGCGGCCCCGGCAGCATTTATTTTGCCGCCTATCGCTCCAGCTTTACCCATGTCGGTGCCGATGGTGTTGAACTGGATGAAGGTGGCGAAGGCGATGTGGTAGTACAAACCATTGCCACAGATTTCAGCAATAACGGCGGTTACTGCGACCCCACCTTGATGGAACCTTTCGTGCCCTCGCCTGACGAAGCCGAATTCGACGAATCCGAACAGGTTCTGCCGGAAAGCGTCCCGGTGATTACCGGCAGCCCGGACAACAGCTGTATTGAGCGGGTTGTGGATCTGTACGATTCCGGCTATGTGGAAGCCTATGAATTTGCCCTGGACCTGGACGACGGTATCGACCTGGACGAAGCCGGTGAAGGTTCACTCTATGCGTCCATGGTGCGTTCCACCATCAACGGCAACCTGGACGAAGGCGTGGACTTTGATGAAGCCGGCGCCGGCGATATTCAGGTAAGTTTCCGCAACACCGAAGCCTCCGAAAACCGTGATGACGGATTTAAAATGTCAGAGGAAGATGACGGCGACGTGATTGGCGATGTGCGCCGCTCTGTTGCCCAGAATAACGGTGGCAAAGGCTTTGTGTTCGAAGAGGAAAACGATGGCGATCTGCACGTTACCGTAGTGCGCACCACAACCTACAACAATGACGACAGCGATGATACCGGCATTGAAGTGGCGCAGGACGACGACGGTGAAGGCACACTGCGGGTTCGCCGCTCCGATATTGCTGACGGTATTGATACCGACGGCGTGGAAGAAATCTGAGCCACCCGGATTAACAGCCACATCTGAGCTTGAGGGACTCCCATAACCAGGGATGGTATTTCACTGCGAAGCGTTACGCTTTGGTGGCGCTTCGTAGCCAAAAGACTGTATGAGTTTTGCAGCCGCATCCCCCTGCACAAAGGTCAGAAACAATGGTGCGGCAGCTTCTGCCTGCCCTTTGTTGAGTAACACCGCATCCTGCAATATGGGGCGGTACAGGTTTTCCGCAAGGCTGAGGTAAGCCCCCGGTGCGTTGTCAGGGTCACTGATCAGCTGCGACAGGGCCACAAATCCCAGATCCGCGTTACCGGTGCGCACAAACTGGTAAGTCTGGGCGATATTCTCCCCCTGCACCCACCTTGACCGGGTTTGTTCTTTTATACCCAGCGCTTCCAGCACATCCTCTGCCGCTGCCCCGTAGGGAGCCAATCGCGGATTTGCCAGGGCAATGCGTTTTACCTTGTCCTGAACCAGTAACTGATGCGGACTTGTAGTGGCAGTAATCATATCCGGCCGCGACGACCAGAGCACCAGTTTGCCGATGGCGTAAGTAAAACGGCTGCCCGGTACGGCAAATCCTTCTTTTTCCAGTAACGCCGGTTTTTCCTGATCGGCAGAGAACAGTATGTGGTAAGGCGCACCGTGGCGAATCTGGGCATAGAGCTTTCCCGATGAACCGGATGACACCATTACCCGGTGCGGATAACGAGTTTCAAACTCTTTGGCAATGGCACTTATTGGCCCGGTAAAGTTGGAGGCTACTGCCACATGAATATCATCAGCACGGGCAGTGTTTAGTGGAATGAATAGCAGCAGAGCCCAGCAGTATTGCATTACCCGGTTGAATCCGGCGGGAAATCGGCAGGTCATCTTTTTCTCTCGTCAGGCAAATATACGGCAAAACAAACCCGCCGATTATGACAGCCGCCACGCATTCAACCAATATCATTCAGCAACGTCAGCAACAGCTCCAGCCTTTCAACGGGCGAGCGGTATTCCAGCACCTGCTGTTGCAAATCAGCTTCCAGGTGCACCAGACCAAAAATTTCAAAACTGAACTGCTCCGGCGTTTTATCCTGCCACTCTTCGGATTTCAGCTGCGCATGAAGCCGGGGGTTATTGGCGGTGAGTGCACTCAGCCGGGTCAGGATTTTTTCCTGCAGCAACGCCAGCTCCGCTTTATCATCGGCATCAAGCTGCAGATCCCTGATTTCTTCACACTCATAAATGGGAAACGGCAATGTCTGTTGTTCCGACACTGCCCGGAACCGTTTATATAAATGCACGTTAATCAGCATCCGGCCGTCTGGTAACTCTTCCATCAGCTCACAGGGCCCGGCGGAAAAAACCTCAAAGGGTTTATAGGTAGCCTGGTTGGATTGCAAGGCCTCTTCCCGGCTCTGATTGGGTTTAGCGGGATGCACCTCTTTCCGGGTATGACATACCGCCATATAGGTGCCGGTTTCCACACAGTGCCTCACCATGGCCCGGTAACGGGGCTCAAACACATGGAGCGGATAAACGGTGCCGGGGAAAGACACGCAATTGGGTATGGGAAACAGTGCTACCGCCTTCATTGTCATTGCTCACCTCAATCCGGCTGTACCCCCTATTTCAACGACAAGGGGCGCTCCAAGTCAAGCGGAAGACTAATACAGTTAGCTTAATATTTATCTGATTTGTTCCCGTCGATTGCTTTATCTCGGCCTTTTGGTGTTTAATTCGCCGCTCAGAGAATACCTGTCTTCAAGGAAATACCTATCTTCAAAGGAGTGAACATGAAACGATTTATTCTGAAAATCGCCAATACCGCCATTTTATTTGGCCTTCTTCTCACCGGCTACGGCCTGTGGGATATCTACAAAGAACGCAACGTGGGCCTTGAAGCCAGCGATATCGCCATTTCCAGCCTTCCTACCGCATCAGATACCATCCTGTACGCCCACGTGAGCGGTGGCCAGATAGATCCTGAAAATGTTTACGAGTACACCCTTTCTACTAAAAAGTCTGACGTTAAACTCAGCTCGGATTTTTACATGCCGGTCATTGCCGATGATGAAGGCACCCCGGGTTATATTCTGAAGCTCAAAGATGAGCCGGATGTTAAGCAATTGCTGACCACTGCAGACTATACCGGACTGCTGCAAAGCCGTTCCGAGCTGCCTTCCAAACTGCTGACAGCCTATGAAAGCCTGTATCCCGGAACCGGATTTCTGTTTCTGGACACCACCTATAAACCCCGCTCCACCATGGAAAAACTGGCCGGCCTGAAGATTTTCTTTGCTTTATTTATTATTGGACTTGTTGTAAGACTGTTAACAGTCAAACTGACACAGCCCAGAGCTCAGGCAGCCTGAAAACAGCCAACTGCCTGACCACCAATAACAAACAAAAAGGGAGATGATCATGAGCGAGCAATACACAGCCCCCCAGTCTGAAGTACTGGTGAGCCAGCGCGAGGAAGAGCACTACCAGTATCTGGGTTTCTGGGCCCGGGTACTGGCATCCATTCTGGACAATATCTGGATCAGTATCGTACTGATTATTTTACTGGTAGTGCTGGGGCAGATTGGCCTGCTCAATTTCAGCATGACAGACACCGGCGGTGGCCTGGAAATCACGCTACAAACCCTGATTCCCCTGCTGCTGGTGGTGGGCCTGTGGATCAAATACGCCTCCACCCCCGGTAAAATGGCCTTCGGCGCCAAGATTCTGGATGCCAACACCTTTGAGGAAGTGCCTCCCGGCCGACTGTTTCTGCGCTATATCGGTTATTTTGTTTCACTGATTCCTCTGGGCCTGGGCTTTCTCTGGGTGGCGTTCGACAGCCGCAAACAAGGCTGGCACGACAAGATCGCCGGCACAGTGGTGGTGAAAGAAAAACACTAGCCCCCGAAAATCTGCCGGGCCCGGTTATCTTCCCGATGGCGTGCCCGGCATTCCCTTCCCGCTTAACCCCGCTGATTAATCCCGTCTGCCCCTGCCGGAAATTCACCGTTATCCCGGTAGCGCTGTCCGTTTATGTTAAAGACATGCCCCGGCAGAACCGCTAACATTCAGGGCACATCAATAACAAGAAAAACCCCATTATGTTTACGTTTTATCTGGAGAATGAATACTGGTTTGCCGCCGTGCAACTGATGCTCGCCATGCTGGGCATGGGCGCGACGCTGACATTGAAAGATTTCAGGGATGTGCTGGTGGAACCCAAGGCTGTCACCACCGGGCTGGCCATTCAGCTGATTACCGTTCCCCTGGTCACTTTTTTGCTGATTGAATTTCTGAACCTTAATGTGGGAGTGGCCGTAGGATTTGCCATCATAGCGGCTATTCCGGGTGGCACGGTTTCCAATATTTTTACCCACTTCAGTTTTGGTAACACGGCGCTGTCCATATCACTCACCGGCATCACCACTCTGGCCTGCCTGTTCACCACGCCCTTTATTCTGGACTTACTGATCGCCCCTTACATGCCGGATGATTTCAGCATGCCCGCCGGCAGAATTGCATTAGAGATAGGTGTGTTTTTGCTGTTACCTCTTTTTGCCGGCATGGGCTTTTTGCGCCTGCTCCCCAATCATGCCGAGGGTTTTTCCCAGTTCTGCATTCGCGGCTCCCTGTTCGTGATCGGATTGATCGTCATTGGTTCTCTGGGTGCCGGCCGCCTGGACTTCAAAGCCTTTGGCATTTTCAATATTATGCTGGTAACCATGCTGATAATATTGTTCGCCCTGCTGTCGCGGCCATTCTGCCGGTTACTGTCGTTGGGCAGAGCAGATCTCACCGCCATCGAAATGGAAGTGGTGGTACGCAATATTAATCTGGGGCTGCTGATCAAAGCCTCGCTGTTTCCCGCCGTGCCGGGGCAGACTGATCCACTGGGTGATATGGTGCTCTTCACGTTACTGGTTTACGGCGGCCTGGAACTGGCGGCCGGCGGGATTATTATCTGGTTGCACCGCAAAGGCACCCGGCAAAACCCCGTCAGCCAGCAAACCTAGGAAATCTTTGTTCAGGTCAGATGGCCGGGGCTTTGCCGTGCAAAAAGAAATGCGGAAAGAGGGTCTCAGTGCTTGCTCAGCCGGGCGCTGAGTTCGTCCACCACTTCGGCCCAGTCGGCATCATCCACCAGGGCCTGTTTTAAAAATGCGGCCTGGGAAGAACTCCATATTGCCAGCTGATCAATGGACTGATGACTGGTTTTGGATTTGTTCTTGCTGATAAAGTCTTCAATCGCCTGGCTGTCGCTGGGCAACCCCAGCTGATCAAACAGATCTGACATACGGTGCACTTGCGTTTCCATAGATTTCCTCCTGCAGTTTCAATGCATTGTGATCAAATAACATCATCGATATCGTTTGCTGAAAAACCTGTCTACATCTTATCAAACGCAGAAAATATTGAGATGCATGCCTTATGACATTTTGGAATCAGGTTATACCTGAAAGCTGAAACATTGGTTCTTGCCTTTCTTTTTAGCCTCGTAAAGTGCCGCATCTGCAGCCCTTATCAGGCTGTCTTTATTTTGCTTGTGCTCCAGCTCGGCAATACCAACACTCAGGGTAATCCCGTCGTCTCTGGTAAAGTGATGCAACACAGCCGAGCGTAACCGCTCGGCCAGAGCAAAAGCCTCTTTCAGTTCGGTTTTCGGCGCAATAATGGCAAGCTCCTCGCCACCATAACGGGCAGCGATATCGGAATCACGAATCGCTCTGAGCAGTATCCGGCCAATTCGCTCCAGCACCTGGTCACCCGCGCGATGGCCATGGGTATCATTGAACGTTTTGAAATCATCAACATCCGCCATCAGCAGACACAGCGGATTTTTATAGCGGTGAGCACTGTTGATTTGCTGGGTGCAAACACTTTCAAAAATCTTTCTGACATAGAGCCCGGTGAGCTCGTCGCGGGTGGCAAAGCCGGCGATCTCTCCCAGTTTGGTTTCATGAATGATTACCAGTTTTTCCGGGCGAGGCGCAACATTGGTCAGATAATCCAGGGCTGCCACGGATATACCGGGATTGCGCCCCAGCAATTCAATCAGCTTGCGCCGGTGGCGAACGATGGCAAACCAGTGTTCGCGGGCTTCGTCAGGGGGATAGGGGCAATGGGTCAAAGACTTGAGAATGCTGGCATAGAGTGCATCGCCCCATTTTTCAGCCACAGCATTCAGCCGTTCCCGGGAGGCAGCCAGGGATTCAATAAAAACCACATCCACCAGTTGCTCGTTCTCGAGTTGGACAAGTATCTTTTGGACTTCGTCACCAGAGGTATTATCCATACACTCTCAGTTTAGCATCAAAAGGCTATGCTTTTCAGTGAGCGGCCTGATGGTCCAGCAACAGCAGACCTTCTTCCATGGCAATAGAAACCGCCTGGGAACGGTTGTTACAGTCAAGTTTCCGATAAATGGCGCGAAGGTGAGTTTTAACGGTACCCGGCGAAATATCCAGTTTTCTGGCAATCACTTTATCCTGATCCCCGTTCACCAGTAATTTAAGAATGGTGATCTGACGCTCGGACAACACATCCAGCACACTGCCACTGCGGCCCTCGGGCCAGCGTTGCCTGGCATGTTGACGAATCTCCTTCACCAATCGCAGGCCGTCCAGATCCTGGTAAAGCTGCGTGCCCACCTGCTCCAGCAACGGTAAAACGCTTTTGCCGTGCCATAAAAACACGCCAATCAGTTGCTCACCTTCCGGCACGCTGCGGATGGCATCCCGCATATGCAACAGGGCGCTGGCCGGGTCCCGTTCATAAACCAGCAATGCCAGTTGCACTTCTGCTTTTATCACCTGATAGAACCGCTGATCGCCGGCAGCTGCATCACGAATTATCAGCAACTGTTTTCTGGCTTCTTTGTATTTGCCCTTTTTCTCCAGCCAGAGAGCGTATATCAAGCGCTCGCACTCGGTGGAAAAACTCTGGTTGTCCAGCAATAGCGATTCTCTTTCCTTGAAGTAGGCATCCGCACGGCGCAAATCGCCAAATCGAATTTCATATTCAGCACGCATGGCAGACACAGGCGCCCAGCCAAAAGCCCAGGACACGCCAAGAATATCGCGAAAGGCTTCGGCCTGGGCAATGGCATGACAGGCTTCCCTGGCATCATCCCGGCTCACCGCCAGGCGGTAACGACGCATATAAGTGGTAAGGTGGTGCAGTGCCGGCGTGGTTTCTTCACAGAAACGCACCATGTTATCGGATCGTTCAAGAGCCTCGGCAAACTGAAAGGTTTCACGATAGGCATCCGTCAGCGGGTCATTCAGAATTCGCGCCCCGTCGGTTTTCATAAAACCGCTTTCCGCAAACCAGTTCATGGTTTCGTTAAAGAGAGCAATGGCCTGGGAAAAACGCCCACTCAACTCCAGTGCAGCCACCGTGTAACCGACTGCGATCACCACATCATGGTGCTTCTTGTACTGCTTGCCCAGGGCCATGGCCTGACTCAGCGACGCCGTTGCCGCCACGACCTCGCCTTTAAGATACAAGTCCTGCCCGATAGTGGTGTACAAGCGACTCAGCATGGCCGGTGCACCTTCGCTGGCATAAGACACCGCACTCTGGGCGTTTTCCACAGCACCCTGGTAATCACCGGAAATCCTGCAGATATAGGCCCGCAATGCACTCAGGTGCACATTGGCTTTTAACCAGTGACGATGTTTCCGGGTGTGCATATCAGGTGCCAGCATCTGTTCCACCTGTTGCAGGTAAACATCCGAACCGTTGATTTTCTGATACTCGGGAAAGCACCAGACCCGGTAAACCATTAACAGCGGATCACTGTCGATATATTCCGGGGGCAAGGCTTCAAACCATTTGTGCATGTCTTCAAAGCGACCGGAATAAATAAATTGTTCTGCCACAAGATGAAGCACTTCAACACAGGCTTCCCATAACTGGAACTGCACACAAAACCCCAGCGCCTGTTCATGCTGGCCGGTGCGAGCCCAATAAACCGCCGCGCGTTTTTTCATGGCTTTGCGGGTATTCCAGGCCAGATACTGGAATTCATGACGAACTCCGGCCCGATAGATGGCTTTCAGTAAAAACTGTTTGGGTGACACCTCCTGGAAAAAACCCAGCCCCAGCAGCGATTTCAGAATTTCAGGCGCCTCAGAGTTCGCCGTTACCTTGACCAGATACTCCACATCAAATGCCGGGGCAAAGGCTGCACTGTAAAGCACCAGGCGGGCATCATCATCCAGTGGCGACAGCAGTTTAAGACTGAAGGCATTCAGCGCCGCCTGGTGACATTCAGGATCATTGTTTTGCAAGGCAATCACATGAGCCAGCGGCCAACAATAAATGGCGGATTCATCCTCGGAAAGCGATTTGTCGATCACGCCCTGCGCCGCGCACTCCTGTGGGGAAAACATCAGTTCCTGTTCTGAAATCAGCTGGCCCTGATGCGCTACAAACCAGTCCCGCAACAAGGCCAGATCAGTCCGCATGGTTAAAATCAGCTGACACAGTGGGGCAATTGCATCCAGTAAATGCAGCAGGTTGATCTGCTGCTCCTGAGTCAGTTCGTCCAGACCGTCGAACACCACCAGGGGGCGTGAGCAATCATTCAGCCGGGCTTCGATAGCCTCGATACATTCCAGCAACGCCTGATCGAAAGCCTTGTTGGTCACCCGGATGCCTTCAAGGGAAAAGCAGCGAATGATGCGGTGCAACAACCACATGCCGTCATTGCGCCCCAGTAACTGGCACCAGAAGGTTTCGCCGGAACGGGATTCACTGAGGTGCCTGGCCAGTGCGGTTTTGCCGAAGCCGGAAGGCGCAGACAGCAGCATATGCCGGTGTGCCTGCTCGCCTTGCAGGCCCAGTGATTGTGGTTTGATATAAGATAAGGGTGCGCGTTCCTGTGCCATGATCCCCCCAGCGTCCTGCAGCTCTGATTATTATTTTCGTCATTGTTTTCGGTAGATAGTACGCAAGCCCGCACGAAAACAGAACCCCGATCACCAGAGAACGGGAACAGGTTCCGAACCCAGTTAGCCAAAAACACAACCGTTTACGCGGTGAAAAGTTTCGGTTATAGTAGCTAAAAGTATACGGCGTATACTAATTGATAAAAAGAATCCGCTGGACACAGCACAAGACAAAAAACAGGACCAACAGAGGGGAAGCTCATGTCATTCAGTTTTGAAGGTAAAGTCGCCATTGTCACCGGCGCCGGCGGCGGTCTTGGATTTGCCTACGCAAAATACCTGGCCGAACACGGCTGTAACGTGATTGTTAATGACCTGGGTGGCGGCACCTTTGGTGTGGATGGCAAGCCCAGCTCCAAAGTGGCTGAAGAAGCAGCGAAAAAGATCAACGCCCTGGGCAAAGGCAAGGCCATTGCCGACGGCCACAGCGTATCAGAATACAAAAGCGCCGAAATGATGGTGGACGCCGCCATCAAAAACTGGGGCCGCATCGATATCATTGTCAATAATGCCGGTATTGCCAGCACCTCGGTATTTCCCAATGTCGACAAAGACGAAGTGGAGCTGCACCTGGGCGTGCACGTGATGGGTGCGGTTAACACCATGCGCGCTGCCTGGCCTTACATGGTAAAACAAAAGTTCGGTCGCATTATTAATACCGCTTCCGATTCCATGCTGGGTTTCAGCCCGCAAATCTCCTACCCCTCCATGAAATCCGCCCTGATCGGATTAACCCGTAACGTGGGCCTGCTGGGCAAGGATCACAACATTAACGTCAACGTGATTTTACCTGCCGCCTTCACCCGCCTTTCTGCCCTGTTACCGGAAAGCGATTTTCGCAATCACCTGGAACAGGATTTTCAGCCGGAAAAACTGGCACCGGTGATTTCCTATCTGTGCCATGAAAAATGCGATATTACCCGGGAAATCTTCTCTGTGGGCGGCGGCAAGTTTGCCCGCGTAGTGCTGGCGTCTTCCAATGCCATTGATGTGGACATGACCATGGAAAGCGTGGAAAAGCAGATGCAAACCGTTATGGGTGACGACACCTCTGACCTGTTCCTGCTGAAAACCACTTTCGATGATTTGCAGAATCTGGGCTTCAGCGAAGAAGAATACAAACTCTTTTATGACATGACCGCCACCCAGGACGAACTGGGCGACATCGACGCCATTAAAATCGACAGCGTGGACAACGTCTGGGACATTACCGTGAAATCACCGGTTGGCGATCAGTTCTCTACCCTGGTGATGAAAACCGAAGGCGGCCAATTGAAAGGCCACGTGCTTAACGAAGAACACGGCAGCCAGACGGTTCTGGATGGCAAGATCGAAAACGGCGACACCATGACCTGGAAGTGCAAACTCACCAAGCCGGTGCCCATGACCCTGACCTACACCATGCAGGCCGACAAAGACCAGCAGATCCAGGGCAAGGTGATCGGTACCCTGATGGGCAAAACCGTGATGGATTGCGCCGTACTGGGCAAACCGGTGCAGGGCGAAAAAGCGGATACCGCCAAAGCCGAAAGCGCCCGCCAGGCGGAACTGGATTCCCAGAAAAAGCCGGGGCTGTTTTCCAAGCTGTTCAGCAAAGCGTAATACTGCACCGAACGCCCGCAACGCTCTTTATCAGGGTTTTGCGGGCGTTTTTGTATCTGCCGCTTCATCTGCCACCCGCACCCGCACCCGCACCCGCCCAGGCTATGCCTATTTCATATAACTGCAGGCCTTCTTACACTTTTTGGTCATATTAATGCAATATTTTCGTATTTATTAATGAAAATCATGCATTTGCACCTACAATCTCAAGTGACGCTTTAATTAATACCAAAAGAGCCAGCAATAATACTGGCCGGAACGGAGAGAGGAAACAACATGAAGAAACTAGTCGCACATGTGGGATTGCTGGCTGCCGTGGCTACACCGGTGGCTTTTGCCGAGCCCTATGATCTGGAGTTGATCGGTTCCTACGGCCAGAGTGAACTTGACCCGGCCGAAACGGATATCTACAACCTGACGGCCATTGCCCACTTTAAAAGCGTGGAAACCCGGGAACACCCACTGGAAGAAGCCGCGTTTCTGGAACGCTCCAATTACGTCATGCTGGATTACACCCGCAATGAAACCGACCCCGGCGCCGGCGCTGATGACGCCAATGATAATGTCTTCGGCCTGGCACTGCATCTGAACACCGGCTCCCGTTACTTCATCGATTTTGGCATGGAAAAGTCCAATGAAGAAGACAGCAATCAATTTCTGAGCACTGTGGGCTTCGGTGCCTACGTTCAGGACAACATCACAGTCGATATCGCCGTTACCGACGAAACCATTGAACCCAAAGATGAAGACAAGTATTCAGGCATGGGCTACGCACTGAATGGTCGCGGCGTTTTCAAACTGGGCGGTGAACAGGCGGTGGCCGTGGATGGCGGCCTGCAAGTGGTCGATTTTGACGACGGCAATGATAACGAAGAAACCGTAACTCTCGGTGGCCGCTATTATTTTATGCGTACCACCCACGTGGGGCTCACCTATAGCACCACGTCCGTGGAAGATGAGGACAGTGACAGCTTCACAGTGGAAGCCCAGCACTTTATTACCCCGATTATCGCTGTGGGTGCCAGCTTCGGTCAGCAAAGCTTTGACGAGGACGATGCCGAGGACAGAGACTTTTACAACCTCTGGGCCAAACTCCGAATCTAGTAACAACGCCTATTTACCGACTCATTATTCAGCCCGGCACCCCCTTCGCCGGGCTTTTTTTATCCCGCCTGTTCGCTTGCAGTTACCCCCGGAATATGAGAAAAACGGTGCCCCCGCTCACAGCAAGATAACGGTTAGGTTCCATGAAAGAAATCACCCTTCAGACGCCGGACGACTGGCACCTGCACTTTCGCGATGGCGATATACTGGCCGAAACCGTACCGGCCACCGCCCGCTGCTTCCGCCGCGCCATTGCCATGCCCAATCTGGCACCGCCGGTACGTACCGCCGCCGAAGCCATGGCCTATAAAGAGCGCATTCTGGCCGCCCGCCCGCAGGGTTCCGACTTTGAACCCCTGATGACCCTGTACCTGACCGACAACACCACCCCGGAGCATATCGCTGAAGCAGCCGCCCAGGGCATCCGTGCGGTAAAACTCTACCCCGCCGGCGCCACCACCAATTCCGATGCCGCCGTGACCAATCTGGATGGCCTGAACCCGGTGCTGGAAGCTCTGGCAAAGCACAACATGCTGTTATTGGTGCATGGCGAAGTGACCGATGCCCACATTGATATTTTCGACCGGGAGCGGGAATTTATTGATCAGCGCCTGAAACCGGTTACCGAGCGCTTCCCCGAACTGAAGGTGGTATTTGAACACATCACCACCAAAGAGGCAGCCGAGTTTGTAACGGCTGCCGGCGACAATATTGCCGCCACCATCACCCCCCAGCATCTGATGCTGAACCGCAACGATCTGCTGGTGGGCGGTATCCGCCCCCACAACTACTGCCTGCCGGTACTGAAGCGCAATATCCATCAGCAGGCATTGCGGGCAGTCGTGGCCAGTGGTTCGAAAAAGTTTTTTCTGGGTACGGATTCAGCACCCCATGAACAGGCCAAAAAGGAAACCGCCTGCGGCTGCGCCGGTTGTTACAGCGCCTGGGCAGCCCTGGAACTGTACACCCAGGTATTCGATGAACTGAACGCCCTGGACAAGCTGGAAGGCTTTGCCAGCCACCACGGTGCCGATTTTTACGGACTACCCCGTAACAGCGGCACAGTAACCCTGGCGAAAGAATCCTGGGCACTGCCGGAATCCATTGACCTGCCCAACGGCCGCCCCATTATCCCCTTTATGGCGGGCGCCACCGTACAGTGGAAAATACGTTCCATTAATCCCTGACATAACCCCTGACGTAAGCCCTGACATTGTTTCGTTCTGGCTACTGCCTATTCCCTACCTGTACAGAATAACTCGCAGCCCCGGGCTGCGAGCCTGCACCCTGACACTGAGCAGCTATACTCAATAATCAAACCTTCTCCAGCTGTCGACCCGGTGCATGATGACTGACACTAAATCACTGAAAATTCTGATTATTGAGCGCGACAAAACCGATGTCGAGCTATTGGAAGGCATGCTGGAAGAAGAGTTTGGCGTGAACGCCATGGATCCGCAGGATGCAACCGCCGAAGCGCTGCGGCAGATGTCTCCGGATGCCATTATTCTGAATCCCGGTGGGCATCCGCTGGATCTACAGAGCGTGTGCAAAACCCTGAAAGAGCGCAATCCCAAAGCCTATATTCTTTATCTGGACGAAGCCGAGTCCCTGGACCGCCAGGTGGACGCTTACGATGCCGGTTGCGACGACTACCTCACCAAACCCTTTAACCCCCTGGAGGTTTACCACAAAATAAAAACCAATATTCTGTCGGTGTCGAAAACAGCCAAGCTGATGGACCAGGCCAATCAGGCCCGCAACATGGCTTTCAATATGATGGAAGCCAACAGCGAACTGGGCACCATACTGCGTTTTATCGAACAGGTAATTACCACCCGGGATTACGACGATCTGGGCCATGCCCTGCAGGAAGCCGGCGATAACTTTGGCATTCATCTGGCGATTCAGCTGCGAGCCCATGCCGGTGACCTGAATTTTAACTGCAAGGCCGAGTCGGACATTGCCCGGTTGCTGAGTGCCGCCACGCTGGACGGGCGCATTATTGAAAACGGCCGGCGCCTGATTCTGAGCAGAAAACATGTGGCTTTCTTTGCCACCAAACTACCCGCCGATGAGGAAAAGTATGGCCGCCTGAAGGATAACCTGGCCATTCTGTTGAATGCGGCCGAAGCCAAAATGACCTCGCTGATTGTGGAACTCTCAAGGGATGCCGAACGTGAAGCACTGTTGGATGAAGTGATGGGAAAAGTCATTAACAGTATGACAGCCATTCACCAGCACTACGAAAACCACGAAGGCGACATCCGGCAGATTTCCCAGGAATTCAAAGACCATCTGGAAACCATTCTGCTTGCCATTGATCTGGACGAAAAACAGGAAGAAGCCCTGCTTAAATCAGTGCACAACTTTCTGGACCGGATGATGGATACCGAAGCCACCAAAACACTGATTCAGGATTCATTCAAATCCCTGTTAATGGACCTTAAAAAGGTGCGCTGACACCCGCTTATATCCCTTTGTAGGTATACCCAAAGAACCCTGGCCGCTCCCCGATTGTTGACCGAAGTCAAATCAGTGATTTTGACGATGCTGCTACAGTTTCGTGAAATGATTTTTAACTGACTTGTCGGGGTAACCTGTTATGAAAACACTGTCACTGAAATTCGTACCCGCGCTGGTGGTTGCCGGTTTCTCCACAACGGTGCTGGCCAACGATATTGCAACCGCGCTCAAGGATGGCGATACGGATCTGAGTTTTCGCTACCGCGTAGAGCACGTGGATGAAGACGGCAAAGACAAGGACGCCCTGGCATCCACCTTGAAAACCCGCCTCACCTACACCTCCGGCACGGTCAGCAATACCCAGCTGGTTCTGGAATTTGACGATGTGCATGTGGTGGGCGAACAACGTTACCTGGATGGCGAGGACCGCCCCGCCATTGCCGATCCGGAAGGCACCGAACTGAATCAGGCAGCCTTGAAATACAGCGGCCTGAAAGACACCACCGTGATTCTGGGCAAGCAGCGCATTGTACTTGGCAATCAGCGTTATGTGGGTGGCGTGGCCTGGCGCCAGCATGAACAAACCTACAATGCCGTGACACTGGTAAACCAGTCACTGCCCGACAGCAAGCTTACCTACAGTTACATTGATCAGGTGAATTCCTTTATTCACACCGCCGATGATGCCAATCACGATTCCCACCTGGTGTATTTTGAAAACGAATCCCTGAACAAACACAAGATTACCGGTTATGGGTTCCTGCTGGATGACAAGGACAATCACGGTGCCTCGTCACAAACCCTGGGTGCCCGCCTGGAAGGCGGCGTGGCCGGACTTGGTTATACCCTGGAATACGCGCAGCAATCAGATTACTCCCGCCCCAGCGGTAACGACCTGGATGCTGATTACGAACTGCTGGAAATCAGCTACAGCATCGACAAATTCAAAGTGCTGGCAGGAATGGAAGTATTGGGATCTGATGATGGCAACGCGGCTTTTCAGACACCCCTGGCCACCAAGCACAAATTTAACGGCTGGGCCGACAAGTTTCTGGTAACGCCCAACGATGGCCTGGAAGATACCTACGTGGGCGCTGTTGCCAATCTGGCAGGCACATCCATCAAATTGTTCTACCATGAGTTTGAAGCCAACGAAGGCAACAATGAATACGGTGAGGAAGTGGACATCGCGGTCGCCAGAAAATTCGGCAGCGTGGACGCATTACTCAAATTTGCCGATTACCAGGCGGACAGTGACGATGCCGCACGCAACGACACCCAGAAAATCTGGCTGCAACTGGCCACCAGTTTCTGATGGTTGACCATTCACATTGTTGATAAATGTTGATACAGGCGCTTTTTCGCAGACCGGCTCCCTCTCTCTCCTTGCTGGTCTGCGCTTCTTATCTGAACAGGTGACAGCCCATGATTGATCCCGGCAGCGAATCTGCTGAACTGATAAAGTCACATACGCTGTTTTCCTCACTGAACGAGGAAGAACTGGATGAGCTGTTTCGCCACAGCAAGGTCAGCGAGGTTGCCAATCATCAGCGGCTGTTCACCCAGGGCAGCGCCGCCCACCATTTTTATTTTGTTATCAAAGGCAAATTCAAACTGGCCCGGGTAGCCCCCAACGGCAATGAAAAAGTCATTGAAATCATCGGCCCCAAAGAAACCATTGCCGAAGCCCTGCTGTTTATGGACCAGCAAAAATACCCGGTAACCGCCGAAGCCCTGGAAAACAGTGAGGTAGCTGTTATTCAGGGTGCCACCTACCTGCGCCTGCTCAGTAACCGCGCCGATCTGTGTTTCAAGATAATGGGTTCCCTGTGCGTGCGCCTGCACCAGCGCCTGCAGGAAATCGAACGGCTGTCGCTGCAGAATGCCACCGACCGCCTGATCCACTACCTGGCCACCCATCTTCCCGCGGAAGCCGAGAACGGCCACGAACTGATGCTGGATATCCCCAAACGGATACTGGCTTCACGTCTGTCCATGCTGCCGGAAACCTTTTCCCGGGTGTTGCACAAACTGGCTGATGAACAAATCATTGATGTACATTCAAGAAAGATCATTATCAATGATGTAAAAAGGCTGCATGCGTACTATCAATTCGAATAAAGATTCAATAGCTCAACCCACGCTGGTTTACGATATAGACAACAACCGCTATATCAACCTTACCAATGCCTGCACGCTTAAATGCCGTTTCTGCCCCAAACATAATGGTTCCTGGGATGTGAAAGGCCACGAGCTGGCCCTGGATTTCAATCCCAAAGCAGCAGACATTATTCCCGAGCTGGGGGATCTGAGCCAGATAGAGGAAGTGGTGTTTTGCGGGTTTGGCGAAAGCACCCTGCGCCTGGAGGAACTTCTGACCATTGCCCGCCACGTTCAGCAGCAGCACACCCGGGTTCGCCTGAACACCGACGGCCTCGGCAATCTGGTGCATAAACGCAATATCATTCCCGAACTGGCCGAGTGCGTGGACGCCCTGTCCATTTCCCTGAACGCCCAGAACGAAGCCGTATATGCACAGCATTGTTGCCCCACCCTGCCGGGCTCATGGCAGGCCTGTCTGGATTTTATTGAAGAAGCCGCCCGGTGTATGCCGGACGTCACGGTAACCGCCGTGGACGGACTGGAAGGGGTGGATATTGCCGCCTGCGAACAACTGGCCAAGGCCAGAGGTGCAAAGTTTCGCAGGCGGGTGCTGGATGAAGTCGGCTAACCGTAAATAAAACGCCAAACGCCTCAGGCGCTGCCAGAAGCGGCTTTTTTAGCCCGTTTTTTCGGTTTGATCTCTTCCACAACCCGGTCGGACCGGTTCAGCGGCCAGGGGTGCGCCTGCTCCAGTTCAAAGGCCAGTTCCAGCAGGCGACGATCCTCGCCATAAGGGGCAAAGAATTGTGCGCCCACCGGCACCTGGCGGCGGCTGATACCAATGGGTAACGCAATACCCGGTCCGCCGGATACGTTCTGCACGGCGGTAAAAGGTACAAAGCGGCGCAATCTTTCCATGGTGCTTTCAAAGCTCACATCCGGACCCAGATAACCAATTTTCGGTGGTGGATGGCCAATCACCGGCGACAGCATTATGTCGTAAGCACCAAAGGAAGCTTCATATTTGGCTTTAAACGCACGCAAGCGTTTCAGCGCCATGGGTGCCTTGTACATATGCCGGGAAAAGTGTTTGCTTAACCCCAGGGTTAAGGGTTCCAGTTGTTTGCGATCAACGGGCTTGCCGTAAATACTGGTACCAAAACGGTGGAATAAAAACGCCAGCATGGCCCAGTAGAGCAGAAAATCTTCACCGAGCTCCATGTCGTAAGGGAAGGGAATTTCCTCCACATCATGCCCCATGTCCTGACACAAACGGGCCGCCTGCTGCACCGCATTTACTGCATCGGAATCACTCAGGTAATGCTCGGGGCCATCCGTGAAAAAGCCGATGCGGAATCGTTTTTTGGCCGGCCCGGTCACCAGGCCAATATCCGGCAGATCCTTGTTGCGAAAATGTTTTTCTGCCCCGGCATAAAACACGGCGGTATCGCGCACCGAGCGGGTCAGTACCCCCTGATGCACCAGATTCACCGGCAACAGGTGCGAGCCTTCCACATTCACTAACCGCCCCCGGGTGGGCTTTAAACCCACCAGGCCGCAACAGGCCGCCGGTATACGGGTGGAACCGCCGCCATCATTGCCATGAGCAATGGGCACAACACCAGCCGCCACCATGGCGGCCGAACCGCCGGACGAACCACCGGTGGAATGATCCAGATTCCAGGGATTGCGAGTGGCTCCGTGAGCCGTGGATTCAGTGGTGCCGGTGAGGCCAAATTCGGGCATGGTGGTTTTGCCCAGACACACCAGCCCCAAAGAATGAAACTGATCCACAAATTTGGAAGAGCGACTGGCCGGCTGGCGGGACAGAGCCCGGGAACCGTGAGTGGTGGGTACGCCCTCCACATCATCGTTATCCTTGATAAAGGTGGGCACACCGGAAAGCTCGCCCTGCCAGGGGTTGGCCGCCCGTTCCCGGGCCTGGGCAAACATTTCGGTTGATAGCGCATTAATGGTGGGATTCACTTTTTCTGCGCGGGTTATGGCTGCCTCTACCGCTTCCTGTGCGGAGATTTCGCCACTGCGGATGCGCTCGGCAATGCCCACCGCATCCAGATCCCCCAGGGCATCGTCGCAGTAGGCATTCATGCTTTCAGGTTTTTGCAGCATAATTGTTCTCGCCGTCTCTCGTTTTTGTTATCAATGGTTTTGCGTATTGAACCAAGGTTAACAGTGATTGCGGCCCGCGCCCCTGTTGATTAACGTCACTTTAATCAGGTTGCACGACAAATCCCGGCGCCTTTCAGCGAATGTAAACATAATATTTGAGCATGTCTTTCCAGGTCACTATACCGGCAACCCCCTGTTCGTCGTTCACCACCGGCAAACAGGAAATATTGTTTTCCAGCAGCAGAATGGCGGCGGCATCAATCAGGGTATCCGGCCGTGCAGTCACCAAACCCACCGTCATGAATTCCGCTGCCTGGCGGGCCAGCAGCTTTTCATCTTCCTGACTCAGCTGCTCGCCGTCCAGGGCGGGGCTCGACATGCGTAACACATCCCGGTCAGATATCACGCCCTGCAGGCGGTGGCCGTCCACCACCAGCAAATGGTGATACTTCACCTGGGAAAAAATACTCCGCAGTTCCCGCAGGCTGATATCCGGGGTAACGGTGTGCACATCAGGTGTCATTATCTCTTGAATCAGCATCAGTCCTCCTTCGCTTCGCTGGCGGCAATCAGGCGGTCTCCCGACTGGTGCCAGGTGTCGCTGCGAACTTCTTCCGTAAACCGCTGCGCGACACCGTTAATGGTAACAAGGGTATTGGGGCAAAGGCGTTTGGTAATGGACAGGCTCACCGCCTTCTGGGGGGGAATCTGCTCCGCTAACAGTTTCTGTTCTTCGTGCAGCGCGCTAATGGTCTGTTTGATGGCGGCAATGGTGTTGGCAATGCGCCGGGTTTTATCAACGGACACTTTACCCAGCATCACCGGATCTTTTTTATTGATCTTGTCGAAAATGGCTTGCAGCTGGGCGGCTTCCGCCTGCCTGGCCTGCAGTTCCTGATCAATCTGCTTTTGCCGCTTGAGTAACTGATCCAGTTTGCCGATACGCAAACAAGTGGGCACGTAGCTGTCGTTACCGGCCTGGGCAATCACTGCACCGTTAATGCCCACGGCCAAACCACCGTACAGAATACCCTTGCCACCATTTTGCCCCAGATACAAACACCCTTCGGCTTTCAGAAAGGAATGGGCAGCATACTGTTTAACGCGAATATCGGTACCACTGTGTATGGCTACCTGATTTAAAAAACCCACCTCAACACAGCCTCCGGCTTCGATATCAAATACCAGATCGGCATCCTCGGATTCCATGCCACTGTCTTCATCAATATCCTGATGGCCAAACACGCCACCCTGCACAATCACCTGGTTACCGGCCTTGATTCTGGCCCGTTCCACCGCGCCTTTAACGATCACGTCGCCGCTGACTTCTATCACCAGGCCTGCTGCCACATCCCCCTTCACTTCCAGGGAGCCGTCGAATTCAATATTACCGGTTTGCAGATCCACGTTGTCCACATGCAGTACCGGATCCACCGACACCCCATTGGCAAACACCACCGGGTGGCCTTTCAGGCTGGCAATGAGCAGGTTGGAATCGGTGGAGGCAATCTCTGCGCCCTGCAAATCCGGCTTGAAACCGGGGTCTTTACCGGCCACCGGCGCAATGGCTTCTCCCAGCACATTCATGCCGGGCTCACCGGCGGTGGCGGGGTGGCGACGCATCAGGGATTCACCGGGTTCCACCATCACAAACACATGGGTGCTGAGCATATCGGCCACGCCCTGCTCATCAACCACCGGGCCATGGTCCTGTTCGCTCTGCACCAGGGCTTCATAAATCGCATCTTCACCTTTTACAGGCGGTTTGGCATGGGCAATCACCAGGCCGGACACCTGCCCACGCTGCAAAGCGGATTCCACCAAAGGCCAGTCAACCAGCGCTTCCGCCACACCGGCATCGGTGATCATTTTTTTCAGCTGTTCCGGTTCAATCACCATGCCGCCGTCAGCCTGATGCAACGCCAGCGTGACCTGTTTTTTATCACTGGCAATCTGTATGTCTGCCTTGGCATCGATCAGGGTTTTCAGGGCAACTTTAAGAGCTTCCTGCTTGCTGGCGGCGCTGCATAACTGATTGACCGCCTGGGGATTAATCGCAAGGTTTTCATAACCCAGCGCTGCCAGCTGCTGCTGAATTAACGCAGGGGTCACCGCTTCCGGTTCGGTATCGGAAACGGTCACTTCACCATAAAGGGTCTTGTCGGATTCATCTAAATAAACGGTCAGTGGCATACCGTTTATTCTAGCAGTCACTCTGCGGCTGCGCTTTTTTCCGCCGGCCCATGGGTACTCAGGTAACTCAGGTAGCGCTGCCGGATGGATTTGACATAGTTCACCGGTTCACGGCCGCGCACGTAGCCAAAACGGGCCTTGCGGGAATACTCTGGCCGAGAAAGCAGCAACATGGCATCTTCCACATGGCCAAACCATTGATCGGGATCCTTGCCCAGTTCCGCTGCCAGTCGCCGGGCATCGTGCACATGACCATGGCCGGCATTGTAGGCGGCCAGCATAAAATAGATCTGCTCTTCGATAGGCAAATCCCGGGGAAAACGTTCCCGAAGCCAGTCCAGATACACCACACCGGCTTCGATACTGGTTTGCGGATCAAACAGATCATGGTAGCCGAATTCCCGCGCTGTACGTGGTAGTACCTGCATCAAACCGCGGGCACCGGCATAGGATTTGGCCTTGGGATCGAAGCGGCTTTCCTGATACATCTGGGAGGTGATCAAACGCCAGTCGTAGCCGTGACTGGTCGCGTAATCCTGAATCAAGGTATCGTACGGCGAGATGGGCTTGTCGGGTTCCACCCGGTTTTTACGATTGCGGATAATGTTTTTCTTGTTTTTAAAATACTTGTTGTAGGTCACGTTATAGAACAGGCCCCGGTGTTCCTTTTTGATAAACTGATTCAGTTGCAGCAACAGCTCCGGTTGATCCGGCCGCACAGCAAAGGCAATGGGGCTGGACTGGGTCAGATCCAGCTGGACTTTGATATCGTTACGGTAAGTGGATTCAATGGCGGCAAGATGGCTGTCTGCCAGTGTAAAGTCGTAATCTCCCGCTGCCACGCCCTGGATTAAAGACTCAGTAGTAGCTCCCGGCACTTCCACCAGCGACATCAGCGACGCCGTACGCTGCTGGTGAGGTTGCTTGTGGGGGGTACTTTTGGGCGCAGCCAGTTGCTGCTGCAGAATCTGCAATGTCTGAAAATAGGATTTATCCGGGTTCACTGCCACAGAACGGCCCTTGAGGTCTGCCACGGATGCCAGTGCGGGTTCATCGGCACGGCTGATCAACTGTTCCTTTACTTCAAGATAGGCATCAGAAAAGGTCATCCCCGTGGCTTGCCGCTCCCGGGTGACGGTAATGGCCGCAGCAGCGAGATCCCCTTCTCCCTGCTCCAGGGCGGCCCGGATATCCTCAATACCATCCCGTACCACCACCTGCAGGCGCAGGTTGTGCTGGTCCGCAAAGCGCCGCACCAGATCATAATCAAAACCCATCAGCTCGCCCCGCCAGATAAAGTAACTGGCAGGGTTGTTGGAGGTAATCAGGCGTAAGGTTTTATGGGACTGAATCTGGGGCCAGTCGCGCTTTTCCTGGCGATAGGCGGAGGCTTCTATACGCTGGGAAATCAGATAATGGTTCAGTGCGGTCAGCAGGTCAGTGTTGTCGTTGCGCACCGCCCAGCCGATCCGGCGGCCCTCTTTCACCGTGGCACCGATAGCCGCCGCAAAATCCCCGTTATCCTGATCATGAAAATATTCCGCCGCGCTGCTGGAATCCACCACCGCGGCCTGCAGGCTGCCATCGGCCACAGCTTCAATAAAATCAAAATCTCCCCAGGCCGTTTCTATCTCACTGACACTCAACTGATCATGGGCCGCCGCAATCTCGGCAACAGATTCGGCATAGGAGGTGCCCCGCGGTACTGTAATCGTCATGGCCGGCAGGTCCGCCAGCGCCATATCCTGATAAACCGGGGGCACAATCAAGAGTTCGTCCACCGTATTGAGCGGAATAGTGAAGTGCACCTTTTGCTGCCGCTGCTCCGTGGCGGTCAGGTTAGTCACAATGACATCGCCATAGCCCGCTTCCAGCTGCGGGATCAGCTGCTCAAAGTAGTCCACATACACCCAGCGGGGCTCCAGCCCCTGGCTTTCGGCGAATCCCCGGGCCAGGCGCCGGTATTCTTCGGACACCAGCCCATTACGCACCAAGCCCTGTGCCCCGTCGGACCGGGGCAGTAAAAAGCGGATATAGCCACTGTCGCGGATGGCTTTCAGCCCTCTGGGATCGGGCCGGTTCTCCGGCGCCGGTGGTGTCGCCGCTTCCTGAGCCGTTTGCCCGGGAGGCGCTTCGTCCGCAGCGTCGGACGGGGAGTCACACCCCGCCAGGGGGATTAACAAGCCCAGCCAGATTAAAATCGCGACAAGTACGTTTTTTCCCACAGGCACTACTCCAGCTGTTGTGAACTGCTGTTGGATTACCCAACATGAACCCGATTTCAAAAGAAATCAAAGGTTTCCCCACCTTTGGAGGGGGGGCAGACAAGGGTTGTATTCATAGAATCATAGGACAGCTTTCGATTCTTTCTTTTCAACCACGCAACTGATACAACCTGATAAGTGACCACTATGGAACAAAATGATAAGAAAATCAGAACTATTCAAGACGTTTTGCAGCCGGCCCGGATGTCGCGCAAGCGTTTCCTGAAACTGTCTTTGGGGACTATGGCTGCTGCCGGTTTTGGTGTCACCGCCACCGGTTGTGACCAGCCACCAAGGGGCCGTGCCCTGATGTTCGCCAGCCTGGACGACGCCCTGGCAGAACTCGACCTGATCGAGGCTAATCCGCCAGTGGAAATGCAGCAGGAATGGACCCTGTACAAGGTGCTGAACCACCTGGCCCAGAGCTGCGAATACTCCATGACCGGCTACCCGGAAATGTATTCCCCGCTGGTGCAGAGCATTTCCAAAATCCTGTTTAACAATTACAAATCAAACGGCTACATGACCCATAACCTGGCCGATCCTGTACCGGGAGCCCCTGAGATTCCTGATACCGGCGACCTGAACCTGGCCTTTGAGCGGGTGCGTAACGCCATTTCCGATTTCCAGAACTGGACCGGCGCACTCTTCCCCCATTTCGCCTACGGCGACCTGAACTATGAAGACTGGGAACTGGCCCACGCCTTCCACATGGCTGACCATTTTTCCAGCCTGACTTACGAAATCGCTTCCGCCTGATAAGCGCTCTCCCCATCAGGCAGGCCCGGGCAAAAATCCGGGCCATAAAAAAAGGCAGGATAAAACCTGCCTTTTTTTTCGGTAAAAATCACTGTTTAAAGCACAGTGATCTCTTCCGCTTGAGGACCTTTCTGACCCTGAACCACTTTGAACTCAACACGCTGGCCTTCGTTTAACGTTTTGAATCCGCTACCGCTAATGGCGCTGTAATGTGCAAATACATCTGGCCCGTCTTCCTGCTGAATAAAGCCAAACCCTTTTGATTCATTGAACCATTTAACGGTTCCCGTCACTTTAGACATAATATTACCTTTAACACTTAACGATCTATCTATCTCCTATCCGCCCGACCGTGAATGGATTGCTCCAGACTGACGTTCGGACAAACATACTGGTAAGGATCACCATGATTTATGTGGAGCAGTATGACTTACAACAAGAAGGCCAAAACGTAACGCACAAACTCAAAGTTATCTTACAAGCACTAAATACTATAATCGCTTTGTCTTGGATATCAATAGTTATTTAAACCTCCACAAGACCTGGTGTTTTTTGACGCAGCACAGGGTTGTTCTATGCTCAAATTGAGTGCATGTAGCCGGACTCAGACAGCCACGAAAAATGCGACAGATCGATGACAAAACCTAAACCCGGCATCCAGCCCGCTAATCTTCGCTCGCCGAAAGCCGCTTTTCTCGACAATATGGATCACGAAATCCGTACCGCGATAAACGGTATCATCGGCCTGCTCAAGCTTATGGAAAAGGAGCCACTGAACAATACCGCCAGACATTACAACCATCTGGCCGGTGCCAGCGCGGAATCCCTGCTGTCACTGATCAACGATATGCTGGACTTTGCAAAAATTGAAGACGACCGGCTCGAACTGGACAATGTCAGCTTTGATCTGCAAACCCTGTTAATGGAAATCTATGAGCTTTACCTTGCCCGGGTGCAGGGTAAAGCGATCGACCTGACGCTGAATATCAAAGGAATCAGCCAGTCCTGTGTACGGGGAGACCCTCATCGCCTGCAACAGGTTTTTGATAACCTGTTAAATAACGCCATCAAATTTACCGATGCCGGCAAAATATCCATTCGTGCAGCCACGGAGCTGATGGACGATCAGCTATTGCTTTTTAAAGCCTCGGTAACCGATACCGGAACGGGCATTACCCCCGAAAAAGCCAACCGGCTGTTTGAGTCCGTTACCCCGGGCGATAACCCCACGCCCCGCAAATACGGTGGCAGCGGCCTGGGGCTGATTCTTGCCAGGCAACTGTGCGAACTCATGGGCGGCAGAGTCAGTTTTACCAGTCAGTTGAATCAGGGCAGCCGGTTTGATTTTGAAGTGCTGCTGGCCACCAGCAGCGACAGTGATATGGAAACGGATATCCAGCTCAGTCCGATCTGTCACTCCCACGAACTGAATCTGACCCGCCTGCTGCTGGTGGAAGATGATCCCATTAACACAGAAGTAGCCCTGGGCATATTGCAGGACTTTGACATTAACACCGAAGTAGCCATCAATGGCCGGGAAGCCATTAACAAGCTGACCGAACTGGCGCCGGACAGTTATTTTGATCTGATACTGATGGACTGCCATATGCCGCATATGGACGGTTTTACAGCCACCCGGAAAATCCGCGAGGGTGTTGCCGGCGGACGCTTTCAGGCAGTTCCCATTATTGCCATGACCACTACCGCAACGGATGAGGATCGTGACCATTGCCTGGCAGCCGGAATGAACGACTGCCTGAACAAACCAATCGATGTCACCCTGCTGGAACAGAAGCTCGCGTACTGGTCCCACAGTGGTGAATGGCAGTCACCGCCTGACAGCATTACCGGCCCCTCGCAGGTTCATGATCAGGTCTGGGATCGCGAAGCGGCGCTAAAACGATTGCACTGGCGGGAAGATCGCCTGAACGCACTGACTGACACCTACCTGCAGGCTGCACCGGAACAATTCAAAAAACTCAAACGCGCCATAGAAAACCATGCATTTGAGCGGGCAAGTACACTTTCCCATACGATCAAAGGCGCTGCCGGCAACCTGGGGTTAATGAAATTCTACCGCGATCTGCAACAGGCGGAATCCCTGGCCCATGAGCATCAGTCCGATGCACTCAGAACCTTTTTACCGGATCTTGAGGCAGCCTTTAAACAAACGCTGAAGGCGCTGAAAACTCAAACGCTATAATTTCAGTCGACCAATTCGATCATTGTGCAGGGATCCGAAATAAAGATAATCCCCATGCTGCTCCACCGAGGTGATTTCCTGCAGGTGTTTGCCCGTTGGATCCTGCAGGTTATGGGTTACCTCTCCCTGTTCCGACAAGCCCAGCACAAAGCCATACTTTACAGGTTTGGGCTGCATGAATTTGGGGAGTTTTACCACGATTTCCCGTAACCAGGGTTGTGGATACAGCCTGTCCACGCTCTTATTCCGAGGTGTGGGCAGCGCCACCCAAAAGGTGCCTTCACCATTGCCGGAAACGCCATCGGGAAACCCCGGCAGGTTATCGATAAACACATCGGTGGTTCCCTGCTTTTCCCCTTTTAACCAGTAACGCAGTATCCTGTAACGCCAGGTTTCATTCACCAGCACAAAGTCTTCGTTTTGCGACAGGGCAACGCCGTTGGCAAAATACATATCAGGAATCAGTACGGTGGTTGTTTCCGTAGCCGGGTCATACACCATAAAACGTCCGTAGGGCCTGCCTTCGAACAGATCCAGCATATACTGGCTCTGGTTCCATTTGCTGGACGCATCGGTGAAATAGATTTTGCCATCGGAGGCAATATCCACATCATCAGTAAAAAGGAAAGGAATACCTTCGGCTTCATCTGTCAGCACACGGATTTCTGCAGTTGGGCTCACTGATAAAAGTCCTTTGTAGGCATCACAAACAATCAGATTGCCCGCCGGATCAAAGTGCAATCCCAGGGGGCGCCCTCCGGTGGCCGCCCAGTCTTCAACGCGGCCATCCGGATGCACCCGAATTATCTTGCCGTCCTGCGTAGCGCCATAAATCAGACCATTCCGATCCACTGCAATATCCTCAGGCCCGTAAACCTTGCCGACCGCCAGCAGTTCTGCCTGTGTTAATTTATTGTTAGGCGCATAGGGCCCGGTCATGGCCGGTGGAGTCGGTGGCTGCCAGGCCACGGCATCAACAGGCGCGGGCCAAAGCACAGCCCAACCGGCAAAAGCCACCACAAGCACTACCAACAGCATCATTATTCGTTTCATCATGTTCCCCGGTTTCCCCCAAAGCAAACTGCAAATTCTAATGTACCCTGATCAGGTTTCAACGATTTCCACCCACTTTCATGCCACAGCCACGCAGCAAACGGTTCCACACCAGTGCATGTTGCTTAACGGCTCTGCGCATGGTGGCAAGAGCATTGGTTTTTTCAATGTTCAGATAAGTATCATAAAACGACAGTACCTCCGCTGTTTGAACAGAAAAGGCTGCCGGTGAATGCCGGTGCGTTACGGTAAAAAGCAAAGCGGCTTCCTTATCCAGCCGGCTCAGGTAGGGCTGCAGGCTCATCACATAATGATGGGTAAAAACATTCTGCAGTATTTCCGCTTTGCGGGACGGGGTTTCGTTGTAACAGATGGGCCGTTCTTTCATGGCGGCTTCCAGCAGGCGGGTGCCTTCATTCACGGCAGCGGTTGCTGTTACCAGCGAACGGATCAGTCGCCCGCCATAATGATACTGTAGTGGTTGAAGATGGCTTTCATAGCGCTGGCTTTCGGCAAAAAAAGAACTGTCTTTCTGATCTTTTACCGTGCCCGCTTTATCCGGTTGCGGTAAGGCCTGAAAGTAATCGAACAGGGACTGAGTCACTTCCGGCTGGATGCCGCTTACCTCCTGGTCCTGCAATACCGGATGCGCCATGGAGAAAAAGGTTTCAAAATCGCTACTTCCCCAGGTGGCATTCCAGTAATGCCTGTCCAGTTCGCGGGATTTAACCTGCCGGATTTGATCCAGCTTTACCATTAAATCATCTTCATCATCCGGCAATTCCCTGAGCTGGTTCAGGCACACCTCAAGGCCATTCAGCAACATCCATTCATACTGGTAACGGGCGGTTACCGACATGACTTTTCCCAGGGAACTGTTGCGCTCACTTACCAGGTGCTGCAACTCGCAATCGCCCAGGGAAAGAAAATCAAACACCCCCAGGCGGGTATCTTTAAAATTCAGCGTTCGCTGTTTGGTTTCCGGATACCGTTGCGGCAAACGTTTGGGGATCTGCGCCTGCCAGTCAGTCACATCCTGTTCCAGTACCCGTGCCAAACGGGTAAGGTAATCCTCATAATCACCGGTCATTCCGGCATCGGTGCAGCCCCATAAAACGGGAACCATCAACAACGAAAGCAACAGCCCCTTAAGGCCCGCGGGAACAGCGCTGCTGTTTTGTGGATTTGCGATCAAACCGGGAATTCCTATACCTGAACAGAACCCGGTCAGTATCTCAGGATTTGATGATTTTTTCACAAGGGCTGTAGTAATGTTTGAGTACTGTTTAATGACTGTTGTCGAACTGATTCGACACAGCAGACTCTCCATATGACACTCTCCGGATAAGGAAACCAGCCATGACCAGCCTATCACGCACCCTGACCGTTGACCGGCCCATTGAAGAAGCCTTTCGCTATCTGGCGGACTTTTCCACCACCGAACAGTGGGATGTGAATGTACTACGGGCAGACAAGGTTACCCCCGGCGCGCCTCAGCCTGGCACTGAATTTTCTGTTATCGCCAAAACCGGCCCTGGCACCACGCCCATGGCCTACCGGATTCTGGACATGAAACCCAACCGGGAGATTCGCCTGAAGGGTGAAGCCAGCTCCTTTACCCTGACCGACACTTTTCAGTTTGAAGCCATAGAGCCCGGCAAAACCCGGATTGAATACACCGTGGATGTGGCCATGGACGGTTTGCTGGGGAAACTGACCGACACCTTCCCCGGTACCTTGTCCCCCATGGCCGATCGCGCCCTGGCGGGCCTGGCCAGAGCCCTGAATGACCGGCCGGAAGCCATCAGCCAACCCAGCGATCTGGCCGACAAACTGGTGTTCCCCGGTATGCTCAAATTTACCCGGTTGGGATATCAGCGGGCCAAAAAACACTGGAAGGGACTGGCGGCAGATCTCAGTGGCAAGCAGGCGGTTATTACCGGAGCCACCTCCGGCCTGGGGCGTGAAACCGCCATTGCCCTGGCAAAAATGGGGGCCGATATTCTTGTGGTGGCCCGCAACCGGGACAAGGTACAGGAGCTTGCCAATCTGATAGAACAGGAAACCGGGCAGCAGATTCGCAGTGTGATAGCAGATCTGTCATCCATTGAGGAAACCGCCCGTGCGGCAGAGGAAATCGCCAGCCAGTTTGCCCGTATCGATATTCTGGTGAATAACGCCGGTGCCCTGTTTAACGAACGCACCATAACACCGGAGCAACTGGAAAAGTCCTTTGCCCTGCTGTTGCTGTCGCCCTTTGTGTTAACCGAAACCCTGCTGCCCAACCTGAAACAATCCCCGCAGGGGCGGGTGATCAATGTCAGTTCCGGCGGCATGTACACCCAACCGGTGTATCCCGACGACCTGAACTATGAGCAGGGCAACTACGACGGCCCCAAAGCCTACGCCCGCGCCAAGCGTGGCCTGGTAGACATGACCGAAGCCTGGACCCGCCTGCACGCCGACAGCCCGGTGACCTTTAATGCCATGCACCCCGGCTGGGCCGATACCCCAGCGGTGGCCTCCTCCCTCCCCGGTTTTTACAAGGTCACCAAATCCTGGCTGCGTACACCCCGGGAAGGCGCCGACACCATTATCTGGCTGGCGGCGGCCAAAGAGGTGGCAGACCAGTCCGGGCGCTTCTGGCTGGATCGTGAACCCCATACCACCAGTATCTTCCCCGGTACCGGCTCCGGCACGGAAAAACAGGAAAAACTCTATGGCCTGCTGAAAGAACTGGCCCAGGAAATAGCCAACCCGGGCTCCTGACAAGCGCGCAGCAATGCTTGCATCGGCACAGGGACATTGCTAGGATCGACATATGCACCATGTAGCATATGTTTGATAACAAGCGTTCCACGCCGCTCACAAAGGTTACCGATATGACCCAAGCTACTGATAAACCGGAAAAAAAAGCCGGACGCGCACTTAAACCCAGCACCATCCGCATTGGCAAGCGCTACCGCCCCACCCGTCTGAACGGGCCCTACGACGCCATTGTGATCGGCTCCGGCATCGGCGGCCTGACCACAGCCGCCAGCCTGTCGACCATGGGCAAAAAAGTGCTGGTACTGGAGCAGCATTACACCGCCGGTGGTTTTACCCACGCTTATTCCCGCAATGGCTACGAGTGGGACGTGGGCGTGCACTACATCGGCGACGTGGGCTACCCCACCATGAGCCGCAAGCTGTTCGACTTTATCAGCGACGGGAACCTGAAATGGGCCGCCATGGACAAGGTGTACGACCGCATTATTCTGGGTGAGGAATCCTACGACTTTGTAGAAGGCAAAAAAGAATTTGCCGAAGAAATGAAAAAACGCTTCCCCAACGATCATGCCGCCATCGACAAATACATGGACATGGTGCGGGAAGTGAACAAGGGCATGCGCTGGTTTACCCTGAGCAAACTGATGCGCCCCTGGCAGCAAAAAGCCTTTTCCGTGGTAGCCAAAAAACTGCTGCCGGAATATTTCAACAAAACCACCTATGACGTGCTGCGTGGCATTACCGATAACGAACAACTGATTTCCGTTCTGGTTGGCCAGTGGGGCGACAACGGCATGTCACCCAAAAAAGGCAGTTTTCTGATTCACTGCCTGATCGCCAAGCATTACTTTAACGGCGGCTATTACCCGGTGGGCGGCGCATCACAGATTGCCGAAACCGTGATTCCGAAAATTCAGGCCGGTGGCGGCGAAGTCTTTACCTATGCCGAAGTGGAAACCGTACTGGTCGAAAAAGGCAAAGCCGTGGGTGTGCGCATGAAAGACGGCACCGACATCAGATCGCCCCTGGTGATCAGTAACGCCGGTGTTTTTAATACCTTTGGCAAACTGGTACCGCAGGATGTGTCTGAAAAACACGGTTACCTGAAGAACCTGCAAAAAGTTAAACGTTCCTTTACCAACGTGGGTCTGTTCATCGGCCTGAAAGGCACAGCCGAAGAACTGGGGCTGCCGAAAACCAATTTATGGATTTACCCCAGTGGCGACCATGATCAGAACGTGGAAGATTTTGTGGCAGACCATAACAAGCCCTTCCCGGTGGTATACATTTCCTTTCCGTCTGCCAAGGATCCCAGTTTTCAGTCCCGCTATCCGGGCCGTTCCACTATAGAAATAGTGGCGCCTGCCAGCTTTGAACAATGGCGTAAATGGCAGGGCACCACCTGGGGCAAGCGGGGTGAAGATTACGAAGCCTTCCGCGAAGAGTTTGCCGATCGCATGCTGGAAGCACTGTACAAACAGTTGCCGCAACTGCGGGGCAAGATTGATTACTATGAAGCCTCCACGCCCCTTTCCACAGAATTTTTCTGTTTCTATGATGAAGGGGAAATTTACGGACTGGATCATGATCCGTCGCGCTTTGAACAACACTGGCTGCAACCCAAAACCAGCATTCCCGGCTTATGGTTAACCGGGCAGGACGCCCTGAGCTGCGGCGTGGCCGGCGCCATGATTGCAGGCTTTCTCACCGCCACCCAGATACTGGGTTTAAAAGGCGCATTGCTAGCCAAAAAAGCCCTGTTTGATACCCCGCAACCGGAAGGTGATTGGGTAGTTCAGCACACCTGATCAAGCAGGTTCACCCCAAGCTTTTCCTTTGCTCCGGCTGTGTCAAAACAACACGGCCGGGGCTATCCAATTCACACAAAAAAACTCCGGCAAACACACTGGCAACAACTAATCCAAAGCAGTACCCTCGTTCCGTTTAAGCGCATGAATCGTATAGTTTTTGTAACCTGAAACACCTTGGTAAACAACAAGTTCCCGTTAAGTCATTGATTTTATGTAACGCCGCTACCTATAGCCCTTAAGGCCCGTTACAATTATTTCTTTCGGCCTATTGTCTGGATCTTAACCCTGTGACAAAACTAGGCCTGTTGAATTTTTTTATTATTATTTTCCAATGCAAGACAGGGGTTTTACCGTGAACCAGCGATTTCTGATTTCCAGCTGGGTGGACTCGTGTGTCAAGGGATTTGAACTGAGTGGCTGGGATATATCCTCACTGTATCAGCACGGCCAGTTATCTCCAGACACCGCAGATACACATTGCTGCAGTCTGACCTATGCTAATACCTTATTTTCATCGGCAACTGAGTTATATGGCCCGGCAGCCGGATTAAAAGCCCGCCTGGGCATCAGCCCCAACAGTTTTCACAGCCTGAGCCTTGCGGTACTGGCCAGCGAAAACCTGTTGAAAGGCTTGTCTCTGATGGTGAAACACAATCCGCAATTAACGGACGCCATCAATTATTTTTGCGCCGAAACCAAAGAACATTTTATTTTTGGTTTTGAGCCCACCACCGATATCCACCCGGCACTGGCAGATGCCATACTCTGTACCACTATCAAAACCTGCCGCTTCGTACACCCCTGCGCCGCCGACATCCGTCAGGTTGTCATGGCCAGACCCACCCCGGATCATATCGGGGAATATCAGAAATACTTCAAGGCACCCATTAGCTGGAACGGCAATCGCTACGAAATCCACCTGGGCAAGGAATACGTACTGAAGCCTTCCATTCATGCCAATCCTTTTCTGGCAGAACAACACGAGCGCCTGTGGGAAATGTACTGCGACAAGGTGCATGCCCGCTCGGTTACCAGCCATATCAAAACCCGGTTACGGGAATGCCTGGAAGACGGCGAAGTCACCATGGAAAAAGTGGCCGGCTCCCTGCACATGGGCGTGCGTTCCCTGCAACGGATTCTGAGCCAGGAAGGTACCAGCTACCACGAACTGCTGAGCGAAGTCCGCAAGCAACAGGCGCAACATTACCTGAAGCACTCCTCACTCAGTATTACCCATATTGCCCAGAATCTGGGTTACACCGATTCCGGCAATTTCTGCCGGGCCTTCAAGCGCTGGTTTGACTGCTCACCGGACAGTTACCGCCGGGCCTGTTGTTAAGACCAGGTTGCCCGAAGCAGCCACATCCGACCATGAAAGCCGTTCCCGCGCTCTATTACCCCCATGCGGTTACTGGCTTTCATGGCAGGCTGACAGGGGAATATCACCTGGAGCTCAGCCAAATAAAGAGAGATATCAACAGGTTACAAGGCATTACTGTAAACACTCATTCATTCACTCTATCAATCCCGAATATTTTTTAATTTTAGCGATTCTTGTCTAGGCTGAAACAAGTGGGTTGTTGCTAGCCAGAGCTTTACGTGCCGGCTTTTTACAGCTGCATATACTCATGAATTGTGTTTGGGCTGTATGTATTTGGGAGTGTAAGGAAGTGAGAGAGACTAAATTGCCTGGAATATGGCTGATCATTGGTTCACTTTTTCTGGCAAGCAGCGGTATTGCAAATGCCGCGGTTAGAGCAGAAGCAGAGGTTTTCCAGACTTCCACGTCTGTTTCTCAGAATTCAGTAACTTCATTAACTGATGATAGTAATGTCTCTCAGACAGACTATGTCAATGCCAGCTATGATGCCACTCACGGCATTGTTATTCCTGCATCCGAAGGAACTTACAGTGTCGGGTTTGGTTCCTATGTACCAGAATACTACACGGGTCCTGGCACGATGTACTTGCACAGAGTGCTGATTACGAACCAGGACGGTGTGACCGTTCTGGATGAATCCTTTGATGGCTGGTCTCAGGATTCCACTTCGACAGAGGGTTCAGAGACACGCTCTGAGTATTCCACAGACTCGGGCATCATCTGGGCAACCTACGCTGATACAACAGACTTCTATACAGGTGGAGGGAGCGCGTTCGAAGCAGTCAACAGCGGCGGCGATAACGGAATGGTTTACCCGTTTGATGGCGGTGGCCCATTTTCGGTGCTTATCAGAACGCTGATTACGGCACCTCAAGACACCACCGAGCTGCGTATCAATCTCGACTGGCGTTACAACGTCAATATCTTTGCAGGTGGCGAACCCAGAGTATTCTCAGTCGGTTTACAATCAGGAGAAGTAGATCCAGAATTCCTGTTCAGTTTCTCAGCACCAGCCAATGTTGCTCCCGTCATTACCAGCACACCGGTAACCTCAGTTGATGAGGATAGTCTATACACCTACACCTTAACGGCAACTGACAGTGACGTGGACGACACATTAACGTTCAGTGGTCAGACAATACCATCCTGGCTTGAATTCGATCCCGAAACAGGTGTTCTATCGGGGACGCCAGCCAATGAAAATGTGGGACCTCACAACGTCACACTACAAGTAAGTGATGGCACAGCAGATGTAGAGCAAAGCTTTACCATTACCGTCAACAACACCAACGATAGCCCCACGGGCAACGTATCCATTTCCGGGTTTGCCACTGAAGAACAAACATTAACAGCCAACACCGACACAATCGCCGATGACGACGGCCTGGGTGCTTTTAGCTACCAATGGCGTCGTGATGGTTCCCCTATTGCCGACGCAACCAGTGCCACCTATGTCACCCTCACCAGCGATATTGGCAGTATTCTCACCCTGGTCGTTAGCTATACAGACCAGCAAGGTGCCGAGGAATCCCTGACCAGCGCAGCTTTTGGCCCCATCAAAGCTGATCTCGACAGGGATGGTATCGCCGATGATACGGATCCCGATATCGACGGTGACGGCATGAGCAATGAATATGAAAACGAATATGGGCTGGATCCAAGAGACCTTGCTGACGCTTCAACGGATCTGGATAGCGACGGCTCAAGCAATCTGGAAGAATTTAACAACAGTACCAACCCGACAGTGGATGATATTGCACCAGTGTTTTCTGACTTACCCCTTGTTACGGTTGATGCCGCAGGCCTGTTCACAACACCGGCGTTAGATGCACCAGTGGCTGTAGACGGAAAAGATGGCGAAATAGTAGCAACGTATTCAGGCACACCCCTAAAACCAGGGGCGTACACCATTACCTGGATGGCAGAAGATCAAGCAGGCAACCAGGCTACTGCGGAACAGACACTACATATCAGGCCCCTGGTGAATTTTGAAATAGATCAGCTAGCTGAAGAAGGTGGTGAAGTCGATGTGCGGGTGGTGCTGAATGGCAACGCACCGATCTATCCATTAACTGCCTCTTTTAGCGTCAGCGGCACCGCTGAAAGCGAGGATCATGATGCAACAGATGGCATTGTAACCATTGCCGAAGGGCTGGAAGGCACTATTAGTTTCACTCTGATTGATGATGAAATTATTGGTGAAGCCGGTGAGACCGTCGTATTTACCCTGGATGAAATCACCAACGGCGTAGCAGGTAATAAAACCACACACACGGTAACCCTGGTAGAAACAAACCAGGCGCCATCGGCGAGCTTGTCGGTTGTCCAGGCTAACGAAACCCAATTACTGATCGACAGAAGTGCGGGTTCAGTGACGGTAACGTCTCAAGTGAGCGATCCCAACCCCAATGACACCCACAGCTATGACTGGTCCGGCAGTGACAATAGCTTAATCGACACTGACAACGACAGCACAGACAACAGCTTTGTGTTTGATCCCGTCGCACTGGCCCCCGGCGTTTACACATTGGTGGTAACCGTGACAGACAGCGGCAACCCTTCACTACAGTCTACTGCCAGCGTCGAAGTGAATGTACTGCAAGATGCGCTTGTGCTGGAAGAAGATGTCGATAGTGATGGAGACGGTATTGATGACAGCGTGGAAGGTGCCGGTGATGAAGACGGCGACCGTGTTCCTGACTATCTGGATGCGATTAATATTTCCAATATTATTCAAACCCAAACAGGAACAAACAACGAGTTTCTTATGGAAACCAATCCGGGTTTGTCCTTACGTTTGGGTAAAACCGCTTTTTCTGCCCTCATTCACAGCACCGGACTTAACGAAGACGAGTTCTTGCAGCACTCCAACGATGGCATGCTTGATTATTACACGACCTTCTATTCGCAAATTTATGATTTTGAGGTGAGTGGTCTTGCGCGGACAGGTGCTACGGTTGATGTGGTGCTGCCACTGGAAGATGCCATTCCGGCGGATGCAATATATCGCAAGTTCAGCGAAGCAACCGGCTGGAACGATTTTGTGGAAAACGCCCGCAACACGCTAAAATCTGCCCCTGGGCAATCCGGCTTCTGCCCATCGGTTGGCGACAATCGTTATACGACAGGGCTCACAGAAGGTCATTACTGTGTATTGGTATCAATCGAAGACGGTGGCCCCAATGATGCCGATGGTACCGCCAATGGACAAGTGGTCGATCCTGGAGCGATTGCAGTCGCTAAGCCGGAAACAGAGGTGAATGTGAAGGGTGGCAGTAGTGGCGGCAGCATGGAGTGGTTCTTCTTGATCGCTTTGCTTTCCGTGTCGCTGCTGTCGCGGTATCGCACAGCACTTCTCACGCTGGTATTCGCAAGTGGAGTTAGCAATGCGAGCCAAGCGGCGGCCGGCAATGAGGTTCTGTCGTCACTTTATTTCACCATAAACGCAGGCCAGGCCGATACGGAGTTATCACCGTCACGAATAGAATCTGAATTAGCTGCAAAAGGTATTACGGCCAGTGCAAGCGAACTTGATACCGAGAGAACGGGTTGGGCGCTGGGTATCGGTTATCTGTTTAGTGATAATTTGGCACTGGAAATCAGTTATCTGGATTTACAGGACGTTGAATATACGCTGACCACTATTGATACCGTGAGCGATTCCGATGTTGCCGACGTCCGACCGGACTCGGGTGATGGTGCCCATATTAGTTTGTTATACCGCTACCCCATCACCGATCAATGGGATGTACGCGCCAGAGGAGGCGCTTTTTCCTGGCGGGCAGATTATGACGCAAAAGTGCTTGGCGGTGGAAAAGTAGACACGAGTAACGAATCCGGCGTAGATCTTATGTGGGGTTTAGGCACAGCCTACCAACTACTGCCTCAGTGGTCCGTGAGTTTTGAATATCAACGTTTTGAGTTTGATTACGCCAGCACCGATTTTTATGCAGTAGGAGTTCAGTGGTGGCCAAAAGGCGGCTAACAACGGCAGCAATCCGAACCAGGATCAGCTCCTGAGGCTGCTCCTGGTTAGCTCCAGAACAGTAGAATAGAAATCTTTACTTCTCAGAGAAAAAATCAATCGGTTATTTTTGCTTCTTTCAAAGCGTCCGTCATATCAGCGCAGTGCTCCGCCGCAGCCTCTGTTCCCGGTAATACGGTAGTGGGAACGCCTCTCGCCCCCGCATAAAACACCAGAATCTCAACGGGTCCGTCTACCGCAATGCCACGGTGGACGGTGCGCATCACTTCCACCGCTGCATCACCTTTGGTGAGCCGGATCTTTTTGCCGTCTTTGGTTTCCACATCCAGCGTGCCATTCAACACATAGCCCAGGGTGGGGATCGGGTGGCAGTGGTATTTGGCCACCTGATCTTTTTCAAGCCGCAGAATCACCGAGGTGATCTCCGCATCTCCCGCGGGATAATGAATGTCACCACCATCCCAGGAGGTATCCGTTTTCAGAATCTGCTCCGGCGCCGCCAGCGCAGTGGCGGTGGCCAGCAACGCCAGCGCACCGGTAATCCACTGGATCATAGCCATAAATTACTCAGAAAAAATCTTGTTGAAAAAAACCAGCATGGATTGCCAGGAATCCTTGTCAGCCTTTTCGTTGTATGCCAGGGGCATATCAAACTTTTTACCCACTTTATCCGCACCAGGGTTGGTAAAACTGTGCACCGCACCGGGATAATTCACGAACTCGTAATCCACCTCCGCGGTTTTCATTTCTTTTTTGAAGGTTTCTATCTGCTCCTGGGTTACAAAAGGATCATCGGCACCGTTAAACACGCGAACTTTGGCTTCTACTTCACCTTTTTCTGCCGGGTTTTTAGTACCCAGTGAACCGTGAAAACTTACCACACCTTCCAGGTCAGCTCCCTGCCGTGCCATATGCAGCACAATGCCGCCACCAAAGCAGTAGCCAATGGCCGCTATCTGATCCGACTTCACCTTGTCCTGACCTTCCAGAATGGACTTGCCTTTCAGAAAACGTTTTTCAGCCACGTCCATTTTTTCCAGTGTAGCATTCATAAAGGCCTTGGCTTCGTCCGGGTGATCCGCCACCTTGCCGGTTCCGTACATATCCAATGCAAAAGCCACATAACCTTCTTTTGCCAGATCTTGCGCCCGTTGATGAGCATAATCATTGGCACCCCACCACTCATGCACCACCAGCACGCCGGGGCGTTTCTCTTTGGCGGCGTCATCATAGGCCAGCAGGCCGGTAAATTGCTCGCCATCAATTTCATAGTTAATCGTTTCAGTAACCACTTTGGCATACCCCGTGGTGGTCAATAGAAAAAAAGCACATGCCGTGATCAGTCTTGCTACCATTTTCATCTCCCTGTTGTTTATTGGTTATACAATCACTCATTAATACCCAGCAATTCCACATCAAAAATCAGCACCGAGCCCGGGCCAATGGCTCCCATATTGCGATCACCATAGGCAAGATCCGGCGGAATGAAAAACCGGGTCTTTTCACCCACAACCATTAATTGCAGACCTTCCGTCCAGCCCTGAATAACCTGATTGAGAGGAAAACTGATGGGCTCTCCCCGCGATAGCGAACTGTCGAACACAGTGCCGTCAATCAGGGTGCCATGATAATGCACTTTAACCTTGTCCGTTGCTTTGGGGTGATCGGTACCATTGCCTTCCTGCAGTACCTTGTATTGCAAACCGGACCCGGTGGTTTTAACGCCTTCTTCGCCGGCGTTCTTTTCCAGAAATATATTTCCGGTCAACCGATTGTCGGCACCGGCTTTCCGTGATTGGGTGCGCTTCCACAACACCCAGCCAATCGCTGCAACTATAATCAATCCTAAAATTAATTTACTCACGGAATCTTCCTGTTATTTCATTAGATGTCAGATGCCTGCGGCTTTTGGTAATCTTAACGCACGCAAGAGCGTTACGCCTAATCTGAACCGCAACAAACTCACCACACGGAGAAACACATGACAAAGACAGTGGTTATTACCGGAGCATCATCAGGTATTGGATACGCCTGTGTGGAAGCATCAATCAAGCAGGGTCACCGGGTTATTGCCACCGCGCGCCAGGAAAAAGACCTGGACGAATTGCAACGCATGGGAGCGGCGGCAGTTATTCTGGATCTGGGTGATCAGGCAAGTGTTACCCGGGCGGCGGAACAGATTCTGGAAAAATCCGGGCAGAAGATTGACGGCCTTTTCAATAACGCCGGTTACGGGCTGCAAGTGGCAATGGAAGACACCACCTGGGAAAGCCTTGAAGAACAGCACCGAACCAATGTGATTGGTCCGATTCAGCTCACCAACCAGTTACTGCCGGCCATGGCGCCGGGCAGCAAACTGATTTTCAATGGCTCGGTACTGGGCGTTATCACCGTGTCTTTTCGCGGGCCCTATTGCATGTCCAAGTATGCGCTGGAAGCCGCGGTGGATGCCTATCGGCTGGAACTGGAATCCCTGGGTATCAGTGTTCACCTGATACAACCCGGCCCCATCGAAGCCAAATTCCGCAGCAATGCCCTGGCGGCCGTGAAAAAGACCCTGGCAGATAAAAGCACCCGCCTGGATTACAGCAAGCACCTGGAGCGCTTATCCAGCAAAGCCAACACCAAGGGTACCCTGCCGGCCAGCAGCGTGGCTGATATCTATCTGGGCATTGTTGAGGGTACCCACACCAAAACCCGTTATCTGGTAACCAACACGGCCAAGCTGTCAGCTTCCATCAAACGCCTGTTGGGCGATGGCTTTCATCGCGTTGCCCGCAAGGCTGAACCGGCAACACCCCGGTAAACGATCTGTTGTCCCCCCAATCAGGGGTGTCGTTTAATTTTACGGGGCCACATACAGCTGTCCCGGCCCCGTATATCCCACTATTCCCCGGTAATTGATTACATTCACTGGCCGGATCACGGCCTTGCCGGGGTGATTTGGCTCATCGCCTCGTCGATATTCTTTACAGAGCGACTTTCCCTTACTTATCTCAGTTTTTGTAAGTGCCTGAATTTAATGTGAACCGCGTCACATTTTTGAGGCGGCCTGCAAATTGCAATACAAAGCACAACGAACTGTTTAACACAGCGATACTCCCGCACCGGGAGCCGTAAATCATAGATAACTCCCTGTTATCCAAAGATGTTATTTAAATTCTTGTTTGGCGCATATAAAAGGGAAGCAAGCATCATGAAAAAAGTAATGACCGCACTGGCCATGACTGCATTAGCACCGATGGCGGCTTCCGCGGCTGTCATTGACTGGACCGACTGGGACTCCTACACCACCGGCGTTACCACCGGTTCCGCTTCCGGATCCATTGGCAGCATTGGTGTGGATTTCTCCGGCAACGTTACCTTTGCCCAGACCGGCACTGGTACCAACTACTGGACACAGCCCGTGGCCGGCAACGAGCCTTATACCAACAACGCCGTAGTGGACAACGCCCCTACTGCCTCTGAAATGATTGCCATGTCCTATGGCAATGTGACAAACACGGTGACTTTTTCGGAAACGGTTACCGACCCCATCATGGCCATAGTCAGCCAGGGCCGTACCAACCTGCCGGTTGCCTATGATTTCGATCAGCCGTTTAATCTGTTGAGCGAAGGCCGTGGTTACTGGGGCGATGGCTTTTACAATCTGCTGGCGGGTGACGTACTGCAGGGATTTGAAATGCATGGCGTCATTCAGTTTCAGGGAAGTTTCGACAGCATCAGCTGGTCAGTAGATCGCAACGAGAACTGGCACGGCTTTACCTTTGGTCTGGCGGATCAGAGCGTCGGCGAACCATCCACCTTTGCCCTGTTCGCTCTGGGAGTGATCGGCCTGGGTATTATGAGACGCAAATTCCAATAGGATGTGTCTGAGCCGGGAACGGCTCATATCAAGCGAGAACAGCGCGGCTTCGGTCGCGCTTTTCTTTTGTATTCCGGAAATTCAAAACCAGCTGCGACGGTGAATGTATTTTTCGTCGCTACACCGGCAAGGGCGATACACCGCCATCATCGCCGCCAGCCGCTGCCGCAGGGCATCAGCCATTGCCTCTTCAGTCACCGTTGTCTCTTCACTCAACAATGCCTCTCCAGTAACACCTGCCCGGGCAAAACCTGACTGCAAATCCCCGACTGTCAGCGCCTCTCCTATTTCAATGGTTACCTTTGTCGGCAGAATTAACGGAGGATGCAGGGGAATATGCAAGGGCACCTCTGCTTTTTTCAATCCGAAAAAAGTGGGAGCGGCTTCTTCCACACCAATAATGGCAATGGGCACAACCGGTACCCCGGCGGCACGTGCGTAGCGGATCACCTGGGGACTGAACTGAAACAAGGTATAGCGATCCCGAAAGGTATGGTAGGACTCTTCGGGGTAAATACACATTTGCTCACCGGCTTTCAGCCGTTGCACCACTTCGCAATGTTCGTGGATGTCGTGATCGCAAGTATCCAGAAAACTGCAGTCCACCAAATCCAGCATGGCCTTGATGGCGGGCACAGTGGCGTCCCAATGGTGAGCAATAAACTGAATCCGACGGTCTGGCAGCGCAGACACCAGACACAGGGCATCCCACCAGAGGCTACCGGAATGATTGCAGGCCAGTAACGCACCCTGCCCCGGCGCCGGCAGGTTTTCCAGGCCATTGATTTCCAATCTGGCGTAGCGACGCACCAGGGGAGCAACAAAACGTTGCGCGAACTGATAAACGGCATTGTCTGACATAATTTTCTCTGACCCGGCTGGCTCCTGAACCCTTTATAACAAATAAAAAAGCCGCTGCGAACGTTAATTCACAGCGGCTTTTTCAACAAGCTCAGAATCAGGAACACCGCAGTTCAGACATTGCGATAACGCCTGCGCATGCCCCCCAGTCCCAGTAACCCGGTGGCAAGCACGAACAATGAAGCAGGCTCCGGCACAGAAATAGTACCTTCGCCATCCACATCCGCATCGGATACATCATTACCCGCCAGCGTGATGCGATATTCATTACCCAGCGTTAACCCCAGATCATCGGTAAAATCGCCGGTTTCACCACTGGCAGCATACCAGTCGGTAACATCACCAAAATCCACCGAGTCAATAATAATGGTCCAGTCAGTACCCGTGATACCACTTACCATAATGCCGTCGGTATTCCGGTTATAGAAAAACGAGCCGGAAAAGGTACCAGGTGAGGAAGGATCTTCCGTGGCTTCTCCCGGATCGTCCGACTGACTGACATACACATTGGTATCGCTATCCACAATCCGGAAACGGAAATCCGCCGTATTGGAATCGTTTGGTGTGTTGTCCCGATGGAACAGGAACCCGAAAGAGTATTCCCCCGTCAGGGTATTTTCATGTACCCAGACATTACTGGTGTATGGAGATACGTTTACTCCGGTAGGATGCCCGGATGCGCTGAAGTAATTGTAATGTTGCGCGCCGGTTTGTGCGGTAGAGATGGTTTCGATATTTCCATAGAGGTCTGTCAGATCAGGTGATTCATAAACATCCAGCAAGGCGGCCTGACTCGCCTGAGCGGTTAAAAGTGCAGCACCGCAAAAAAGTAACTTCGAGGTGGGTTTCATTGCGATTCCCTCTAGTCTTTCGTTACATGTAATTACTGCCGTGAAACCAGCTTGAAGCAACATTCAAGCCAGCACAAAAAAACAGAAAGAATTCATAAAGGTAGTTGGCCACCCTGATAGATGGCCAACGACATCTGTATAGAATGCCGACATACCATTGTCATCACAACCGCACATACGGCTCATACGGCACATACGGCTGCTTGCATTTTGATAGCGAAATAATGTTGATGCTAACAACGGCGCCGGTTGTGAAACCTATGGATCATACTCGATATGCAGATGGTTAGCATGAAACAGAATATCGTAGTCCGAACTGAAAGTAGCTCGGGCAAGCGCTGTCAGCTGTTGCTGTGCCTGGGGATAGCTGGTGGCACCTGCCGGCCAGTTGGCTCGATTAAACGAAGGGTTCAGATCCACTGCATCACCGGATTGATGCAGGCTGTTAACAGATGACGTGGGCGACAGGCCATCGTTACGCCGGGGATTACGCCAGCCCGATGTAACACGGAGTGGAAAGTTCCAGGCTGTTCGCAATGTCTGAGCGATATTCACCGAGCGATTGATCACTGCATAAGTGGGCCCGTAATCCGAATAACGGGAAAACTCATCAAAACCAAAATTGGTCACACTGGCAGGAAATCCCGCAGCAGTAATTATCTGGCCTCTTGATGGTGTAGACACCGCGAATGATGGCTGGAAATCCCTCTTATCCACATATTCCTGGCGAATCTGGGAACGAACATCCTGTTCAATTTCTACAGGATCTGTCTGCTCGCCACCTGCATTTGCTGTAATCCGGTACTTGAGTTTCCTGGACGCGGGTTGTGTGAGCGATTGAAGCGGCTCGTGGGTTAGAGTAATCGTTTGCTCACCATTGGAGTCCACACCTGTTGGTGTACTAACCACATGTGCCTCGTTAACTTCTTCAACCGAAAAGGTAATGGTGGCAGGATCAATACCCGCAGGAACGTTCAGCGTAACAATTATCTGATTTTCGCCATTCGCCGTAGTAAACACGCCATTATTGGGAGAAACAGAAGCAATGGAAAAGTCTTCAATGGTAAAGGTGTGAGCATTCCAGGTTTCACCATCCACGAGAGTTCTGGAACCACTGAAAATCTGCTGACTACCCACTGTAATGACCAGGTTGGCGGTTGTAGAACCGTTTCCATGATCTGAGTAATACACCAGCTGAGCCTGATACTCTCCACTAATGGGCGTAGGGTAGGTAAAAGTTTCCGGGCCAAATCCATCGGTATCATCGATGTCCAGCTGCGCTCCGGGGATTCCTCCAAGATCCTGATACCAGGCATGATTACCTTGTGGATCGTACATATGAAGATCCACATCCGTATCATCCTTGTTCCAGGTGAGAACCGCAGTAATCGACCGGTTTTGGGCTGCTGCCTGTACAGCCGCGCGTGATAAAACACCATAACCCTGAGAGGCAGCACTCGCGCCGGCACCCTCGGTATTAATTACCGAAATTGCACGACTCGATCCCGTATTACCATTACTGTCTGTTGCCCTCAGATGCAAGGCGTTAGCACCAGGTTGCAACGAAATGGTATGACTATAGGTACCATCTGCAGCCAGGCTGACATAGCTGTCCGTATCATTAAGGCTAAGCACCAGTCGGGTACCCGTTAAATTGCCAGAGGAAACAGAAACCGAACCTGTAATGTTGAAAACATTATCGTTCACTGTCTGTTCGTCCGGAATGCTACTGTCAATGTTCACCTGTGGAGCCACTGTTTCATCCACCCGGGTGAGACTCTCTTCCAGCAATAACGCCTGATCCGCTACAGAAAAGCTCACAAACTTCTCATTATAACCCGGGATATACAGCTTCAATTCATGATCGCCGCTTTCAATTCCTTCAATAATCTGCGGCGACAAATCCGGCTGCTTTACGCCATTCAGGTGTACAGTGGCGCCGGAAGGACTGGTACGCAAAACAACGGTACCTGCAGGATATCCATTGTCCAATGCAGCGACAAAAGCACCGTAGAACAGATCCTCCAGGGACAAATCGAGCGTATTCGCACCAATCAGTTCAGGTACCAATCGCTCCCAGCCATTATCGGACAACCCATACACCACCAGACGATCACTGTCTTCAGGTGCAACCTGATCAGGTGTGTAAGGCACAGACAGCTGAACTGGCTCGGTAAAAGACTGACCTATGGGCTGAAAAGTGACTGGATTACCGACGGCTGTAGTACCTAGCGGCAATTTTGGCAGATGCTCGGAATCCGATTCAATACTGACGTCTACATCCACATCCAGGGATCCGGCCGGAATAGTGATTGAGGCGCCGTAAGCAGGATCGGTACTGTCGTTGATCGCCACGACAACAGGTTCTGTTCCTTCGGATGTATAATCATCGGTTGCACTGACGCTGGACTCATACACCACGGTCACCTCGGCTGAAGCCACCACATCACCATCCAGTCTTGCCTCTACGTTCAGCAGGTTTTCACCAGCGTCCAGCAAATAGGGTGGCAGCACAAAGGTACCATTTTCCATGAGATTGCTGCTAACCGCGGGGGCGTTACTCAATACAACAATAGTGCCGGCTTCCGCATCTGTTACCGTGCCACTGATTTCCAGCATTTTATTATCAGTGACTGTTTGATCGCTGATATCCAGCTCTACTTTGGGATCACCTCCACATCCCGCTACAACTATTGAGAAAATTAATAACGAAAGGCATTTAAGCCACGTTCGATAAGATCTGTCTTCCATAAGATTAAATCCTTTTTGCTCATCATCGAGTCCAAAAATCAAACAAGTACTCTCGCCTTATCAAACTACTACTATGACAAAAGCGCCTCCATGATAATTAGTTTTGAACGACAATTACATGAAGCCTGACAATAACAAAGCTATGCTGCAGTTGCACAAAGCTGCCAAGGTAGTGAGTATCTGAAAATCAAAACGAATGTTTTTAACGAAGTGAGGCTACTACCTGCACAAGTTCTTATGCCAACGCACAATCATTATTCTGCTGTTTCTCGCTTGCTTTCGACATTGAACGACAAAAATCGTGAACAATGTCACAAGCGACATTTTAAAAAATGTAAAACCCGAAAAGACAGAGAGCCCTGATTGGGCTCTCACAATGTCATCCGCGCACAGATGGGCATTGGCATAGGGCCACGCAGTCAGGCGTCAGGTTGAGCAGATTGCGATATGGTGATTTACTGCACACATAAACCCGCATACACTATGCGCATACACTTTAACAAAGGTATGTACCATGCAAGAACTTTACGACACTAAAGCGCCCAAGAAACCAACAAACCTCAGTATTAACAGCGACTTACTAAGAGCTGCAAAAGAATTGGACATTAATATCTCTGCCACTCTCGAAGCCAGGCTAATAGAGTTAGTCAAAGCCCAAGCGAAGGAGAAATGGTTAAGCGACAACCAAGAGGCCATCAGTAATTATAACCAGCATGTTGAAGAGCACGGCGTATTCAGTGATGAGTTTCGGAGCTTTTAATGCAACAGTTTTCAGTTTACAAGAATAAAAATAGCAACACCCGGAAAGAATACCCATACCTGCTCAACATCCAGAGCGACCTCCTGGATGCACTGAGAACAGTTGTTGTCATTCCATTCATGAAACAATCCACCTTCAAGCAAAAACCAATCAAATACTTGATGCCGGTTTTTACTATTGAAGGCAAAGAATGTGTATTGCTAACGCCTCAAATCGCGGGCATTCCAATAAATCAACTCGGTACTAAAGTAGAAGATCTGGCGCATTTTAGATCCGACATTATTGGCGCAATCGATTTTGTGATCTCGGGCATATAACGCAAGCTGATAATTAATAACCAGTCAGGACTTCTTCACATACTGTGTCAGAATCACAATCCGCTGGCCGTTCACCCGGCCTTCAATATGTTCCGGGTTGTCCTGCACCAGTGAAATCCCCCGCACGGCTGTACCCCGCTTGGCGGTAAAGTTGGCGCCTTTCACATCCAGATCCTTTATCAGCGTAACGGTATCCCCGGCTTCCAGCACTGCTCCGTGGCAGTCTTTGTGAACCACGGCATCCTCTGAATTTTCCGCCACACCCTGTTTTGCCCAGGCCAGGGTATCTTCTTCCAGATACATCATATCCAGCAGTTCCTGGGGCCAGCCTTCGGCACTTAATTGCGTGAGCATACGCCAGGCCATCACCTGCACCGCCGGCTCCTGATTCCACATGCTGTCGTTCAGGCAGCGCCAGTGATTCGGGTCCACTTTGTCAGGATTTTCGATCTGCTCGCGGCAGGTACTGCAAATCAGTACGCTCTGTGCTGCAGACCCGTCGCTGTCGGGAGGCACAGGGAACACACTCAGGTCCTGTTGCGAGGTACAAAGTTCACACTGAGAGCCGCTACGCTCATTGAGAATGGATTCGGTAGTCATGGGGTGCCTCTGGCTGAATAAGGGTTGTTTGGCACAGGTGGCCAGGAAAGCGACGCACTATAGCAAAAGCACGCAAGGTTGGCACCGCCTAGAAATCAATCATCCCCTGCACCGGCTTTTCAATCGCCAACTGAATCAGCTCTTCATTGCTCAGGTGCTGATACTTTTTGGCAAGGCGCTCTATTTCATCGATCAAACCACGGCAGTCTTTACCGGCTTTGTCGCAGGATTGCAGCCACTGATCCACCACCGGCTGGAAGGCGGCCTTCCATTGTTGTCGTTGTGCAGCCTCCAGCTCAATAAAGGTGACACCTTCTTCCTGCAGTTTTTTCCAGGCAACGCGGGAAAAGTTTTCCACCGCGTCCGTTATGGCAATCCCCGCCCGTTGCTGAAAGTCATACAGCGGTTGCTTGTATGGCGCGGGCAGGCGATCGAAACTGCGCCGGTTAAAGCAGGTTTCCACTGTTAGCGGAGCAATCTGTAGCGGTGTGTAATAGCGGGCCTGCTCGTAAACCTTGAAGGGCAAAAAGCCCATATCAGACCAGATCACCGCATCCACCAGCCCCTGTTGCAGCGCGGTATAGATTTCCGTAAAGGGCATGTTCACCTGGGCAAAGCCCAGGGCCTTGTCGGCCCCCGGCGCATTCACAAAGGACACCACTTTTTTGCCTTTCAGGTCCTGTGGCGTCCGGATGGGCGTTTTGCTCATCAGGTTCAGGGGCCGCACTGGTGCCACATGGGCCGGGTACACGCCTTTGGCTTCAAACTCGGCGCGAATCCGGGTGGCGAGCAGTTCATTGATAATGCGGGCTGTCAGGTAGGGGTTGTCGGGGGCGACATAAGGTACCTGAAAGGTTTTCAGCAATTCCAGGCCGCTGCTTTCCACCACGGAATAACAGGTGCCGTAATCGGCGATACCGGCCCGGATGGCCTTGAAGCCCCCGGCCACACCATAGAGCGTACCCGAACCAAACGTTTTTATGTTAAAACCGCCACCGGTGTGCTTTTTCAGCCATTCAAAGCCCTGTTCCCAGACAGGCGGCAAGTGAGAGGCGGGCGGTGCCGGGTGAGCAAATTTCCATTGAACTGGCCGCAAGCCCTCTCCGGGAACCACCACAGGGTCCGCAGGCCCCGTCCAGACAGGGCTCGCCTCAGCATCACTTTCCTGAGCCCCTACCGGCCGGCAACACAACAGAGCCAGAAGAAAATACAGCTTATAAAGATTGAATCGCATTTCTGAAGTATAGGCCCTGTTTTTGAACAAATTTGGCGAAAATTAATACTCCAAATATATAAAAGTCTTCTAAACTTAACCTATTAGTTCGTTATTCTGTTCAAGGATTCTATCAGGTTTTGAATTCAGATCACGAAGTAGCGCCACAGATTCAGGGCTACTGCCACCCCAAGTTTGCCGCCGTAAAGGCTGCATTCGAGAATAATTTCAGGGCTGAAGGGGAAATCGGCGCTGCCACTACCATTATCCATAACGGTGAAATGGTGGTTGACCTGTGGGCAGGCCACCGGGATATAGGCAAGTCCCTGCCCTGGGATGAAGACACCCTGGTGTGTCTGATGTCCACCAGCAAGGCCATTGCCAGCATTGCGGTGCTGTCGTTGGTGGATCAGGGAGAACTGCAGCTGGACCACCCTATTTCCGCCTACTGGCCGGAATTTGCGGGGGGCAACAAGTCTCAAATTACGGTGCGGGAACTGCTGGCACAGATTGCCGGTTTACCCGTGGCAGACCATGCGCCCAGGGAATCCTACCTGGACCTGAGAGTCCTGGAACAGGCCTTTAACGACCAACAACCCCTGTGGGAACCGGGCAGTACACCCTGTTATCACTCTTTTACCTATGGCCCTCTCTGCCAGCTTCTGATAGAAAAAGTTACCGGCCAGACGCTGGGAGCTTACCTGCGGGACTCACTGTTTGGCCCCCTGAATATAGAATTCTATGTTGGCCTGCAGGAACCGGAAATTGCCCGCTGCGCGGACATTATTCTGGAAGACAATATTCCCAGCCTGAACAATATGCGCACCCCCGGAACCATGCTGCATCGCGCCTGGATACCGGCCCCCATCGACCGCAATATTTTTCAGGAAGACAGCTTTCGCCGCGCTGAATTTGCCTCAGCCAACGGGCATGGCAATGCCCGGTCTCTGGCGCAGATATATCATCAGTTATGCGACGACCTGAACCGGGGAACCCGGCAATTGCTGAGCGCAGACACCTTGCGTGAAGCCATAAAAGAACAGTGGAACGCGGAAGAAAAAATTTCCAACCGGCGGTTCCGGTTCAGCACCGGTTTTATGCTCAATAATCCGTTCTTTGCCATCGGCCGCAATCAGCGCAGTTTTGGCCACCCCGGCCTGGGTGGCCCCACCGGCTTTGCGGACCCGGACGCCAACCTGGGCTTTGGTTACTGCTGCAACCTGATCCGGGCGACTGATAACACCGGGCCCTGCGCCACTGCGCTGATCAACGCCACCTACGATAGTCTTTAACATTAAACAGCCGGGCAAAATGCTTAATGCCCGGCTGAATCCTGATTATGAAATGCCATCAGGCCATCGGTGGCTCTTTTTACCGCACTGAAAAACAGACTCTTGTGGCGTAGCTCCCGCAAACGTTCTTTTAATTTACGCGCCAGAAACTGCACATGGGGCGGGTAGTTCATGCTGACATGATTCCCCGGCGCCCGGTGTACCGTCAAACGATCCTCCTCCGTCAACGCCTGCCAGGCAACATGGGGCAAGGCCGGAAAATGTTCCTGTGGCTCACTGTGGCGGAAATAAAGCACATCACAATCCAGAAACTTTGGCTCGTAACTGAAGGTGGCCTGTTGATGGGCCATCCAGGTGCGGAACAGCGACACCCCCAAATGGGGAGGCAGCACTTCCCCCTTACCCTGCAAGCGGGCTTCTTCCAGTACGTAATCCACCTGATCCTGTTCCGACAGCAAACGCAATTTCTTACTGTCCAGTTTAAGATCACCCGCCAGCAGGTATTCCAGAATGGCAGCACTGTCATTAAGGTTCTTGGGCATTTCATGGGGCGCCGGGGTATCGATCATCACCACCAGCTGAACCGCCTCCCCGGCAGCCATGGCCTGTTGCGCCATTTCAAATGCTACCAGCCCGCCAAAAGAACTGCCGCCCAACAGGTAGGGAGGCTCCACGCCACTGCGTTTCAATTCTGCCAGATACAGTTCCGCCAGCGCGGGTACCGAATTAAGAGGCTCACCGTTATCCATTAACCCCGGGGCCTGAAACGCGTACACCGGTTGCTCCCTGCCAAGGTGTATTGCCAGATCACGATAATAAAACACCTCCCCGCCAATAGGATGCACCATGGCCAGCGGACTGAACTCGGGATCACCGGGCTGTATCACCACCAAGGGTGATGCAATGGGTGAGTTGCCAGAAGTTTCGTCTGCTTCAGCACCCTCTGCCAGGGGTTGCACCACCTGAGACTTGATATATTCAGCCAGCTCAGCAACAGAAGGCCGCGATATCAGCAAATGCGTTGCCAAAGGCAGGTTATAACGCCCCTTGAGCTTGTCCATAATGCCCACTGCCAGTAATGAATCTCCGCCCAGATCAAAATAGTTATCGTAGATATCGATATCATCCCGCCCCAGCGTCTGGCACCAGAGTTTCCAGATGGTTTCTTCCACGGGATCCCGGGGCTTGTTACGGGCCAGCGACAGGGATTCGCTGTCTTCCATCTCCGGGGTTTCAACCGCATCGTTGGATAAGGGCGCCACACTGGCTTCCACTTCGGCCCTTGCTTTGGGCCGCACCCAATAGGTTTTGCGATTAAAGGGATAAGTGGGCAGCGGCACACGGTAGCGCTGCCGGGCACTGTGAAAGGCATCCCAGTCAATATCCACACCCTGTTCCCAGAGCTTACCTATCACATTTAACAGATACTGGGTGTCCGATACCTGTTCATAGGCATGGCGGGTAGTAGCCAATATCAGATCGTCTGCTCCTTTAGCCGGGTGCTGGTTGGCCAGCGTTTTCAGCACTTTGCCCGGCCCTACCTCCAGACAAATCAGGCGTTCATTATCATCGTCTTTCTCGCGCCCGTTAAACAGGGTTTGCATGCCACGGTGGAACTGCACTGAATAGCGCAAATGATCCGCCCAGTATTTGGCAGAGGTTGCCTGTTCATTGGTGATCCACAAACCGGTCAGGCTGGATACAAAGGGCTTTGTCGGTGGTTGCGGCTCACGCCTTTCCACATAGGCCTGGAAACGTTCCAGAATAGGTTCCATCATATGGGAATGAAACGCGTGGGAGGTATGCAGTATGCGGTTATCAATACCCTGCCCGCTCAACACTTCGTGCAACTGGCGAATGGCATGAGAATCGCCGGATAACACACAACGGCTTTCACCATTCACCACCGCCAGTGAAACACCTTCGTTAGTGTATTTAACGGCTTCTTTTTCCGGCAGGTTCACCGACAGCATTTCGCCGGATTCCAGTTCCTGAATCAGATGGCCGCGAATGGTGACCAGTTCCAGTGCCTGTTCCAGGGTAAACACGCCGGCAATACAGGCCGCTACATATTCGCCGATACTGTGGCCAATCATGTAATCCGGTTGTATACCCCATTCCATCAATACTTTTGCCAGCGCGTATTCAAAAATAAAAAGACTTGGCTGGGTAACATAGGTCTGGTGCAGCTTATCAGTCTGGGCACTGTGATCTTCTTCGCTGAGTTCTTCATACAAATGCACAAAGCGTTGCTTGATCAGGTTACGGCATTGGTCCACGGTTTCCCGGAATGTGATCTCCACCCGATACAGGTGTTTGCCCATATTAATGTATTGGGATCCCTGCCCGGAAAACATAAAGGCAATCTTTTGCGGCGTACCCTGATAGTGGGTGGTATTCACCCGCTGGGGATTCAGTTCCGTCAGTTCACTGATTGCCTCATCGCGATTGCGACATACCAGATAACGGCGGAACGGAAACACCGCCCGCCCCACATGCAGGGTATAACAGATATTGGCAAAGCTTTGCCGATGATGGGTTTTAATATGGGCCACAAAGCGCTCGGTCATGGCTTCCAGTTCTTTGGGTGTACGAGCAGACAATGTCACCAGGCGCCAGGGGCGAGCACTCTCAGCCTGGGTTTCGTTGGGTGCTTCGGAAAGCACCACATGGGCATTGGTACCGCCAATCCCGAATGAACTGACTCCCGCAAAACAGATATGACCTTCCGGGTTCCAGGGTGTCAGTTGGGTATTCACATAAAAGGGCGTTTTCTTGAAATCGATTTTCGGATTGGGTTTCTGAAAATGCAGGCTCGGTGGCAGCTGCCGGGTTTCCACCGCTTTGGCTGCCTTGATCAGGCCCGCCACTCCGGATGCCGCATCCAGGTGCCCCATATTGGTTTTTAACGAACCGATAGCACAAGACGCAGGGGGAATGTCTTCGCGCTGAAAAGCCTGCTTCAATGCTTCTATTTCAATCGGGTCGCCAAGAGGGGTGCCGGTGCCATGGGCCTCCACATAGCCGATCTTGGACGGATTCAGGTTAGCGCTGGCCAGCGCCATGTTAATCACCTTGGCCTGGCCTTCCACCGAAGGCGCCGTGTAACCGGATTTATGGGAACCATCGTTATTGGTGGCCGAGCCCACAATCACTGCGTAAATGTGGTCATTGTTTTTCATGGCATCGTCCAGGCGTTTCAGCAACACCACACCGGCGCCCTGCCCCTGAACCGTGCCTTTGGCGTCCGCATCAAAAGCGCGGCAATGGCCATCGGGGGACATGATCATGCCCTCGTGATAAAAATAGCCCTCCTTGCCCAGGCGATTGAAAGAAACACCACCGGCCAGCGCCGCATCGCATTCCTCGTTCAACAACGCCTGACAGGCAGAGTGAACCGCCACCAACGACGAAGAACAGGCGGTTTGCAATACCATGGCCGGGCCGTTCAGGTTCAGCTTGTAAGATACCCGGGTGCAGAGAAAATCCTTGTCGTTGCCAATCATTAACGGGTAATCACCAATAGCCGCCAGCAATTCCGGATGAGATGACAGATTCGTCATCAGATACTGGTTCATACCAATACCGGCATACACACCAATGGGGCCGCCAAAACGTTCCGGTACGCAACCGGCGTCTTCCAGTGCCTCCCAGGCACATTCCAGAAACAGCCGCTGCTGGGGATCTGTGATTTGCGCTTCGCGGGGAGTGAAATTGAAAAAGGGCGCATCAAATCCGGAAATACTGTCCAGCATGCCTTTGGCGGGGACATAGTTGGGCTGTTTGATGGTGTCTTCCGACACACCGGCCCGACGCAACTGTTCCGGGGTGAAGAAGGTAATGGTTTCTTTGCCCTGGCAAACGTTGTCCCACATTTCTTCCACGGAATCCGCACCGGGAAAGCGCCCCGACATCCCCACAATGGCAACCTTTACACCGCTAAGGCTTTCCATCAGGCGCCGGCGCAAGCGCAGGCGTTCGGCATGGTTATCCTGCTCAAGAAAGTATTCGTCTTCCTCCACATCACTTTGCAGAAAATGCGCCAGCGAACGAATGGTGGGATACTTGAACAGATCCACCAGACGGGCCTTTTCCCTGAAGTTATCCGGTAGCTTGTTATACACCTTGGCCACCAGCAAGGAATGGCCGCCCAGATCAAAAAAGTTGGCGTTGATACTGACCTGAGTAACCCCCAGACAGGATTCCCAGATTTCCGCCAGAATGCGTTCAATCTGATTGCGGGGTTCCTGAATATTGGCGCCGGTGGATGACGTCACCGGACGTGGCAGTGCCTTGCGGTCTACCTTGTTGTTGGGTGTAAGCGGAAAGGCATCCAGAATTGCAAATGCAGCAGGCACCATGTAATCCGGCAACTGTTCCCGCAGGTGAGTGCGCAACTCTTCAATTTCCAGGCTTTTCTTCGCATCTTTAACCACATAGGCCACCAGCATGGGGTTTTCCTTGCTGGCACCGGGCATATCATCCCTGGCCATTACCAGGGCGTCATGTACGCTGTCGTGCTTAAGAATGGTTTCTGTGACTTCACCCAGTTCAATACGGAAACCGCGGATTTTTACCTGGTGATCCAGGCGGCCCAAAAACTCGATATTGCCATCCGGTAAATAACGCACCAGATCACCGGTTTTATACAAGCGCTCCCCTTTGGTAAAGGGGCTGGGAATAAAGCGTTCTTCAGTCAGGTCTGCCCGGTTCAGGTAGCCTTTGGCCAGTGCCAGGCCACCAATATAGAGTTCCCCGGGCACACCAATGGGCACCGGATTCAGGGCCGGATCCAGAATGCAGGTATCGGAATTGGGAATCGCCTGGCCAATGGTAATACGCTCCCCCGGTTTCAGACGTGCAATGGTAGACCAGACGGTGGCTTCCGTGGGGCCATAAGCATTGTAAAACGCCCGGTCCTTGCCCCACTGGCTCACGATCTCCTGGGTGCAGTTGTCGCCGGCAGTCATCAGGGTTCTCAGTGCAGGTAATTCCCGGTGGCTCATGGCAGCGAGCACTACCGGTGGTAACACCGAACAGGTTATTTCCTGCTGCGCCAGAAAATCCGCCAGATCGTCGCCCAGCAAAGACGCCTTGGGTGCCAGATACAAGCTGGCTCCGGAAGCGAGCGCCAAGACCATTTCAAACACGGACGCATCAAAATTGATGGAGGCAAACTGCAACACGCGATCTTCGGTGTTCAGTGCAAACACCTCGTGCTGTGCCTCAATCATGGCCATCAGCCCTGCGTGGCGCAACTCCACCCCCTTGGGTCGTCCGGTGGATCCTGATGTGTAAATAATATAAACCACATCGTCACTGTTCACGGTAATCGGAGGGTCTGTATCGGCAAAGGATGACAAATCATCCTGACTCGGCGGCGGCACCACCACCGCATTGGTAAATTGCAATGGCAGTTCGGAACTGCCTATCAACACTGACAGGCCGGCATCCGCCGCAATATAACGCAATCGCTCCTGGGGGTAGGTGGGGTCCAGTGGCAAATAGACTGCCCCTGATTTCATCACTGCCAACACCGCAATCATCAGATCAGTGGACTTGTCCAGCGCCACACCCACCCGGGTGCCGGGTTGCACACCCATATTGATCAGTTTGTGGGCCAGGCGATTGGCGGCACTGTTCAGTTCAGCGTAGCTCAGCGAGTCACCTTCACAGAAAACCGCTTCCTGATCCCCGTTGACATGGGCGATGGCAGTAAAGAGTTCAGGAAAGCTTTTTTGCCGGATGTTGTTAACCCTGGGACCGCGACCATGTTCAATCAGCAGCCGGGCACGCTCACTATCAAGAATGGAAAGCTCTCCGACCTTTTGTTCCGGGTTGGCCAACAGGCAGGATAAGAGGGTTTCAAAATATTCATAAAAATTCAGAACGGTTTCCCGACTGAACAAGTCCCGGTCGTATTCAACCCCCCAGTGAAAGCCTTCATTAAGACGGTAAATCTTGAACGTCAGGTCCTGATCATCAATTTGCTGGTGCCTCGGCAAGCGCTCCCAAACACCCAATGCTTTCATATTCCAGTAGCGTTTGCCTTCTGGTGTCCAGGAAACGATCGATTCATCACGGTTGAAAAAGCTATTGGCGTTCTGCCAGACAAAAGAATTCTGGAACAAAGCACCACTGCCTTCACTACGATCAAGAGATAGCTGATTGGCCAGTAATGCCGAAGGATAATTTCTGTGACTCAGGCATTCACGAATAAACGCCGAAGTTTCCTGTAACTGCTCCGCAGCACTTAATTCAGGCCGTATAGTCGCAGGAATAACAACCGGATTAACACAGTAGCCATAAAAACCGTAATGATCAGGTTCGCGTCCTGCAGTGGGTGTACCCAGTGGTATCTCCGTCTGCCCCGTATACTTGTAAAGAAAAACAAAATAGCAGGAGAAAAACGCCTCATAAGGGGAAATCTTCAGGGATTTTGCCAACGACATGAGGCGATCGCTCAGATCTCTGGACACCATCCCGGTTTCATAGCCTGTATCGAAAGATTGCAGGTTGCGACGGGGATAATCGGTGGGAAAATCCAGGCCCTGCCCCACCCCCTCCAGATGGGTTAACCAGAAATGTTCATCTTGTCCGGCTTGATCTGAAAGCAGATATTCCTTTTGTCGTTTCAGGTGATCATCAAACCCCACCTCCAGTGGCGGCAATTCAGGCTCTACTCCTCGCATCAGCGCGCCGTATACAATGCGTAATTCATTCATCCACATCATGACAGATGCCAGGTCCATTACGATATGATGAATGATGAGGCTGATCACCGGCTTATAGCCCGCACGCTTGTAGAGAACAAAGCGTTTACCGGGAACCTTGCTTAAATCAAAAGGCACATGGGTTTCGGCATCAATGAACTGCTGGCTCAGGGTTGGATTATCAACAGCACCCACATCTCTGATATCCAGCTGATGATCCCATTGATCCCACTCCTGCCTGACCGGCACGCCGTCTTTAACAATAAAGGTAGACCGCAACATTTCATGGCGATCCGTCAGAAAGTTTATAGCATCCTGCAATTTTTCCAGATCAGTTTCTTCCGGAATACACCAGGAGTACTCAACGTTGTAGATTCCGTCATTTGGATAACACTGATGAAGAAACCAGAGAGCGCTTTGCGCTGATGAAAGCTGACAATCACGGACAATCTTTTTCCGGCTCATATGAAACCGTTTTCCTCTGTTCGAGGGAAAGGTCAGCACAGAATGTGTAGCAAGCTCGTATCAGGGTAATGTAAAAAAGAAAGTCGTACCGGACCCTTCTTTTGACGTAACCCAAATGTAACCTCCATGTTTTTCGATAACTCGTTTAACGGTCGCCAGGCCAATACCTGTACCACTAAACTGTTTTTCAGAATGCAGGCGCTGGAACGGCGAAAATAATTTCGCCGCATGGTTCATGTCGAACCCAACACCGTTATCCCTGATATAAAATATACGTTCACCGAGCTTCAGTGTTTCTGGTGCTAACCCCAACCCTGGTGGAATTTCCTTACCATCATAAGAGTTGACTCCAAATTCAACTTCTGCCCCATCAACTTTGCTGGAATATTTCCAGGCATTACCAATCAAATTAGATATCGCCGAATAAATCATCCGCTCATCTGCATTCACCTCGCAATCTGATGCACAGAGTGCTGTAACAGATAACTCGGGATACCTAATCTTCATATCTTCAAACAACTCAGCCACCATGGCCGACAGATCCACTTTTCTGGGACTGATTTCCCGCCGCTGCATGCGGGAAAGCTCCAGCAGCCCGTCGATAAGATCCGACATTTTATTACTGCTTTTAATTATCCTGTTCAACAGCTCCGCGGACTCCCCCTGCAGCTGTGAACTGTATTCATCCTTCAAAATTTTACTGAACCCGCGCAAGGCCCTGAGGGGTGAACGCAGATCGTGCGACACACTGTAACTGAATGCATTCAGTTCTTCATTGGCAAATTCCAGTTCCTTCACCACCTGATTCAGATTTTCATTGGCATGGGCCAGGTCTTCCGTGCGCTGCGCCACTTTGCGCTCCAAATTCAAGTTCAAACTATTCACTTCGGTAAACAGGCGGGCATTCTCAAATGATATTGCTGCCTGCGCCAGCAACAGCTTGATCACACTCATGCGATCCTGGGTAAAGGTATCAATGGTATGTTTATTTTCAAGGAAGAGTGCGCCTACCGTATGGTCCCGGTAGTCAACCGGCATACAGAGCACCGAGCGCGGCTGATACTGCATAATATAGGGATCATCCATAAAAGCCCGCTCACCCAGCACATCACCCACATTCACAATTTCATCACTTCGCAACACATAACTGATAATGTTATGGGGAATATTCCGGCATTCCTCCAGCCGGGGCATGGGGCTCGGTGTGTCAATATCCCCTTGCTCGTTGATCAGCGCCTGCAAGCGGGGGCCCTTTTCATCCTGATAGACCAGTGCTGCCGAGGTAGCACCGGCACACTCAACAATCACCTGCAATACTTTCGCCGCCAGCTGATCCAGACGCAACTCACTGGAAATCAACTGGGCGGATTTCATGACCGATGCCATATCCAGAGTCTGATCCGCACGGACACTGATAGTATCGGAACGGGAATAAGTTCGTTGTACGCGTTTTTGCGCGGCTGACAGAATTTTGGAGTACAGCTTGTTGATACGCTGCACCTTGGGAACACAACCCCACAACTGATAAAGGTACAAAGCCTCGCGCACATAGGGCTCGGACAGCATCTCGAACCCTACCGATTGCCAGTATTCACTGAAAAGTTCATTGGCTAGTGCCTGGTACTGGATAAAACCGTAGCGCCCTGCTGCTTCTACAGCATCCCGGTAGCAGATCGCAATAGTCTCCATTGGTGCTCGCTGATAACGTAAAAGCTCAGCTCGGATCAAATAGTATTTGTGGGAGAAATTTATCGGATAAAGGTTCGCTAATGTTTTCAGGCTATTTTCGCAGTAACTTAAATAGTCTTTTTCCTGACCATCCAGGTGAGACCATTGCCTGGCAAGCAATAAACCATGAATTAACAAATGATCAATTGTAAAACTCGCTGTTGGCAAGCGTTTCCAATGCTTCCGGGTCTCTCGTGCTGATTCGAGAGCACTGACTTGATCGTCGCACCAAAAAGCCAGCTGAGCCCGATAATGAGTCAGATAAGCGTAGTGAAAGCTGGTCCTTATTTTGGAAAAATCTTCCGTAAACCGGTCATCATCCAACGCATGCTCAGGGGTGGCAACATTGCCATTCAATGCTGCCGCAAATTTCTCGATAAAGCTGGGCAAAGGATAGAACACCGAACGGCGCACCAGCAGCTCCTGCACATTCGCCGCGTCTGTATGCAACGTCTTCAGGTCGACACCCTGAGACACTTTGGAGAAAAGGGAGTTGCACGCATTCATACTGGCACGGGCTATTTCACCGTTTTCCAGCCCCAGCTGATGGCCCCGCTCGTTCAGATAGATGCAGTCTTCCAGCGGCATTTTAAGGTAGAGCACCGTGGTAACCAACATATTGAAGCAGTTGGATATTTCCCGGCAATGATCATAGCTTTCGGCTATCGCCTTTGCCTGATAACCAATATCAAAAGCAGCTTCATAACGTTCATTTACCCTCAGATAGAACGCATAACAGGCCAACTGCATAGCAGCGAGATCAGATTTTCCATTAGCCAGCACCAGGTTCATTCCTTTTATGGCACAATAGTCCCGCAGGGTATTGTCACCAATAATGGCGGAACACTGCGACAGGTTGGGAAAGATCCGCATAGCAATCAGCAGGCGGGGATCTTCCATCTCAGGCAGGTCCGCAATCTGTTCAACATCCATATTTTTAAGGTTCTCTTCCAGGCACTGCTGCTCTTTTTCAATCAGCGCACCAATTTCCTTATCTGACATAGGCACTTCAAGTCCGAGGTGCATCAGCCCATCCCGGGCAAAAACAGCGCCTTCAAACCACTGACCGCGGCCAATGGTTTGCACCAGGCGGGTGGCGCAGATTTCTGCCTTGGTCAGGTTGTCATCCAGGTTATCAAAAAGGGTTTTATAAAAAGCGGCCGATTCTTCCGGATTACCGTTCAGGTATTCACTTTCCGCTTTAACGTGGTACAGATCACGTGCCAGCTCGGGGCAACGCTGCCAGGAATCCTCCGGCAGCAGTTCAATACCGACTGTACTGAAATCCGCCGCCGCCTGCCATACGCTGGCATTCAGGGCCCGTTGCGCCGCATCCAGGTTAAGCCTGACCAGTTGCTGACGCTCTTCGGCATCATCAATCAGCCAACGCCCCTGGTTAAGCTGCTCCGCAATGGCAAAGGTTTCTTCATCATCCAGATCACTGCCGGCATGCTGCAACAGCAACCTGCCAATGCGCAAGTGAGTGGCACGGCGCTTTTCCTTGCCCATGGATTCATAGGCGGCCTGCAACATGCGGTCATGGATAAAACGACAATAAGGGGAAAACGGCGACGATTGTGACAAGAAGGTTTCCGTATCCTTGGGAATAGCACTGCTTGAACTGGCCTGCTCCACCATTCCCAGAAACCAGTCGCCACCATCCTGAATCAGCAGGCCATCCTGCAGTGCCGGCCAGATGATACGGGTCAGCTTGGTCAGTGGCTGGCCGGCAACGGTGGAGAGCATTTCCAGATCAAAGCGGCTGCCCACGCATGCTGCCAGCTGAATCAGCTCCTGGGTTTCATTGGGTAGCTGGTGCATTTTACCCAGCATCAGCTCCACCACATTATCGGTGATTCCGCGGGCCTGGATCTCTTCAATATTCCAGCTCCAGCGTTGCTGCTTGAGATTAAAATTCAGCAGGCCATCGGTGTAGAGGGTTTTAAGGAACTCGCCGATAAAAAACGGGTTGCCGGCTGTTTTGGTGTGTATCATGCCGGCCAGATCAATCACGTCGTCTCTGAACCGATACAGGGCATCCTGCAACAGCTGACAAATCTGCTCAATTCCCAGGGGCCCCAGTTTGATATAGCTGATCACATCATGGGTTAAGGGTGATTCTTCAACCGTGCGCAGCGCTTTAATAGCCGGATGCAGGGGATCCACTTCATTATCACGGTAAGCCACTATCACCAGCAAACGACAACCTTCCTGGCTGACCAGCACCGGCAACAGGTCTAGCGTGCCCCGGTCCGCCCATTGAATGTCATCAAAAAACATGACCAGTGGCCGCTGACGGGTGACCACCTTGATAAACTCATGCAGCACATTATGAAAGCGGTTCTTGGTTTCGTCAGCCCCCAAAGAGGCCACCGGCGACATCTGCCCTAACACATGTTCAAATTCCGCCATAAAATCAATCAGCACCCGGGCGTTGTTACCCAAGGCGGACTTGATCAGGTCACGCATTTCCAGCAGTTTGGCTTCGGAAAGCGACAGCACATGCTGCAACCAGGTTTTCAGGGCCTGCCTCAAAGCCGAGTAGGGAATATTGCGCTGGAACTGATCGAACTTGCCGGAAACAAACAAACCGTTATGGGAAGCAATGGGCTTGTGCACTTCGTGCACAAGTGCAGATTTACCAATACCGGAATAGCCGGAAACCGATAGCAATCGGGGTTTGCCACTGGCCGACTGAAAAAAACGTTTCAGCAGGGTTTCCACTTCGTGCTTTCTGCCGTACAGCTTCTGCGGTACCTGAAAACGGTCCGGTATATCATCCAGTGCCAGGGGGAACTCGGGCAGTTCCTTGTTCATCACGATAGCGCCGCGGCAGCGCTGCAAATCGTTACTGATACCCAGGGCACTCTGATAGCGCTCTTCGGCGGTTTTGTTCAGCAGTTTGTCCACAATATGGGACAGCACTTTGGGAATATCGCTGCGGATGGTGGCAACAGGGGTTTGAATTTTTGCGATATGGGCATGTACCAGCCCCAGAGCGTCATCCGCATGAAAAGGCACATCGCCCGTGAGCAGGTGATAAAAAGTCACACCCAGTGTGTAAAAATCCGAGCGGTAATCTACTGCCCGGTTCATTCGCCCGGTCTGTTCCGGGGAAATATAGGGCAACACCCCTTCCAGCCTTTCCGGGGCTTCCAGCGCCGGCTGCTCACGAGAAAGCAGAGAGGCCAGACCAAAATCAATAATCTGTACATGGCCGGTGTCGGGATTAACCAGGACATTGCCGGGATGCAGATCCTTGTGAATCACCTGGGCATGGTGAATCACACTCAAGGCGTCTGCCAGCTGCACTGCAATATTAAGAAAGGTTTCTGCCGGCAGGCGGTTGTCGGTAAAGGATTTCAGGTATTTGAGCAGATCGATGCTGTTGTTGTCTTCCAGCACCATTACCGGCTTTTTATCGCCCTTTATCCATTCCAGGGGCTTGATAATATTGGGGTGATCAAACTTGCTGAGCACATCATAGGAAAAAGAAAAACGGGACAGCTGCCCCGGTTCCGGAAATTCTTCTTCCAGCTGTTTGAGGATTACGGATGTTTCGTCTGATTCACGGATCGCACGATCAATACGGGTACGACCACTGGTGAACAATGTCTCAACCACCCGGTAACCGGGTATTTCGTTAGCCAACCTGCCCCCTTACTGACTAAAGAATATGGTAGATAAGTTTTGCCCCAAAAGTGCGCGGCGGATTAATATCGCGGGTTACACCCACGTCCCCCGCCAAAAACTCCCTGGTGGAAGTGGTATAGTCTTTATCTGTCAGGTTCTCTCCGTACAGTTGTGCTTCCCACTTTTCATCACGGGATACCCAGGAAAACCTGGCATTAAGCAAGCCATAGGTGGCCTGCGATGACGTTTCCTGGTTATAGGCAGTAAAATACTGCCTTGTTTGCCAGGAATATTCCAGACGGTAACTGAGGGTTCCCTGGCTGATATCCTGAAAATACTGGCCCGCCAGATTCAATTTTCGCCGCGGCGCAGCGTTCAATGTGTTGCCTGAAACATCAGTTCTTTCGGTGCTATCAGGAACAGGGGCCATATATTCATCGTACTTCGCGCTCAGGAAGGCAAAGTTGAATTCAAACAGCCACTCCAGTGTCGGCATCCAGCGATTTTCCATCTCAAAACCACGGATATTTGCCTCGGCCGCATTTGAAACCGAAAGAACACCCGCCTGGGAAAAGTCCGACACCTGCAGGTCTTCGTAGTCATAATAGAAAAACACCAGATTGCTACGTAGCCCAGTATCAGACCAGCTTTTCTTAATGCCAGCTTCATAGGCAGTGACATATTCAGGATCAAACTGGCTGTCATCAGCGGTGAAGTTATAACCACCACTTTTAAATCCACGACTTATCGAACCGTAGAGCAGGCTGCCCTGATCGGTGGTGTAATCAAGAGAAAATTTAGGACTCCAGGACTCCCAGGACTCTTTGTCGGCATAATCAAACACTGGAATAATTGCCCCGCCAGCGTCCACAGTTACCACATCATCGAAATCCTTCTCTTCATCACTGTAGCGCAATCCCAATGACATATTAAGTTGTTCCGAGAAGGCCACTGAAGCATTGGAAAATATCGCATAAGCCTTGGTTTGGTTGCTGACATCCAAAACCCTTGCTGCACCTAAATCATTCCGGTTGAGACGAGCATCTGACTCATGATCCTCTTGAAACAGATACAAGCCACCAACAAGTCTGAACCCGTCATTGAGATAATTCAGACGTAGCTCCTCCGATATCTGATCTTGCTGGTCATCAATCTCGGTGACCAGAATATCCAATGCCGAACCGTCAGTATCCTCTTTCAACAGATAATCGGTTTGACGATAAGCCGTCAGTGAAGTCAACGTCAGGTTACTCGCTAGTGGTACAATCAGCTCCAGAGAAACTCCCTGGTTGGTATGCTCAACTGTTGGATCTTCATAAGAAATGCTCATTTCAAAAGGATCAGATGGCTGATTCAGCGTGCCGGCAGAGCCGCTGGGCGAACCATCCCTTTGCTTGCCCGTCGCCTTAAAAGCCCCGGTAGCACGATCAATGTCCGAATAATCCGCCCGAAAAATCGCCTCAGCTGCACTAGCTTTCAAACGCAAAGTACCCCGAGCACTCAGGCTGTCGTCATCCAGCAGCCCGTCCACGCCGTTATCGCTCTTGTTATCTACGTAGGGATCGTGATCAGTTTTCATCACGGCCAGCCCACCATAAAGGCTGTCGTTCACCAGTGCACCGGAGGCTGATGCGGCAACACTGGTATAGTCGTAGCTGCCGTATTCCACGCTGGCGCGGGCGCGGGTTTCGTCATCGGGCAGGCGGGTAATAATATTGATGGTGCCGCCGGTGGAATTACGCCCATAGAGTGTGCCCTGGGGGCCACGGAGAATTTCCACCCGCTCGACATCCAGAAAATCTTCCAGAGCGGTGGTGGGCCGGGCCTGATACACGCCATCCACATGAATGGTGACACTGGGGTCAGCTCCGACAAAATCAAGATTGGTACCGATACCGCGAATATAGACTCTGGCTGCCTGAGCATTACGGGATATATTCAGTCCGGGAGTCTGTGCTTCCAGATCCTCGATATTGTCAGTCCCGGTATTGTTCAGGCTGTCCTCATCGAACACGGTAACGGCATAGGGAATGCTCTGGACGTTAACTTCCCCTTCCTTGGTTGCGGTCACCACGATTTCCTGCATGGGTGCCACCTTGCGGCCGGTTTTTTTATTCTTGTTGTTATCTTCCGTCTCGCTACTGGCGAATGCCTGACCGGCGCACATCAGTGCTCCGCCCAGCATACTCAAGCCAACTATCCAGTGATTCTGCATCTCTAACTCACAAGTCAGGTCTTTTTTGCAACAACTACTGTACGCCGCCACCGCCTTTACACAATCAGAGGGTGACCACCTAAACAGTATAGACGTAATTTCGACAGCGTCTCAGATCGCAAAAAGAAATTGTTGTAAGCAGTTTTTGAATTACGCCATATGGACCAGAAAGTGGTTAATGAACCAGCAGATCCGGTAGCCAAAGGGCCAGACCGGGCCAACCGATCAAAAAACAAACAACCACAAGGGTGAGCATAACGAAGGGCAGCGTGCCGCGGAACACCTTGCCGGCCCCTATATCGGGCAGCATTTTCTGAATCACAAACACGTTGAGGCCGATGGGCGGGGTGATCAACGCCAGTTCGATCATCATCACAATAAAAACCCCGAACCAGATGGGGTCGATACCCTGCTCCAGCACCAGCGGATACACCACGGGCAGTGTCAGAATGATCATGCCGAAGGTATCCAGAATGGCGCCCAACAGCAGGTACAAAAGCACCAGTGCCACTAACAGCAGTACGGCAGAAAGCTCCAGTGCAGCAAGCGTGGCCACCAAAGCATCAGTTACCTGGGTATAGGCCATGAAGCGGCTGAACAGCAGGCCACCGGTGAGCAGCAACAACAGGTTAACGGACAGCAGCAGGCTGTGATCCAGGCTAGTGGCAAAGCCGGGGCACAACATGCTCAACCGGCCAGACACGCTGCCACGCCGCTTGATATAACCGGCCAGCACAATGCCCGCTACGCCCACGGCGGCAGCTTCGGTTGGCGTGGCCAGGCCCAGATAAATCGTTAACAGCACACCGATCAACACGGCGGTAACGGGTGCGATATAAATCAGTGAACGCAGCTTTTGCCGCCAGGACACCGCCGGTTGCACCGGGCCCATTGCGGGGTTTAACCAGCACCTGCCCAGAACATAGAGCATAAACAGCAACATCAGTACCAGTCCCGGCAGCAGACCGGCGACAAAAAGGTCTCCCAGGGAGGTTTTGGTCCAGGCGCTGTAAAACACCATGGGCACACTGGGGGGAATCAGAATAGCCAGCACCCCGGCCGACGCCAGCGCACCACTGGACAGGCCGGTGTCGTAACCCATGCGTTTCATTTCCGGCAGCAGGGTTTTGCCAATGGCCCCCACAGTGGCCACACTGGAACCGCTGATGGCACCAAAGCTGGCGGCGCTGGCAATGGAGGTAGCGGCCATGCCGCCGGGCAAACGGCCAAACCACTGGCCAAAGCAACGGTACAGATCCTCCCCCAGGCCAAAATGATGGGCCAGCTGCCCCATAAGAATAAAAAGCGGCAACGTGACCATGACAAAGTTTTCGTTCAGTTCCCACACCACCAGCTGCAACTGAATAAAGGTGGATTCCGCTCCCAGAAAATACAGATTACCGCCCACGCCACAAAGCCACAGGGCCACGCCAATGGGCACCCGCAGCAGAATCAGAGTCAGCAGAATGCTGATGGCGATTATCCCTGTGGTTTCCGGTGTCACTGGGCGTGTTCTCCGTTACCGGTATCAGGGGCATAAGGCGGCTGAAAAAACTGCAGGGCCGCCACCAGCGCAGTCACTAACCCACTGACACACATCAGCAGCGTAAATGGCCAGTAAGGAACGGCAAGGATGCGGGTGGATTCCTGATACTCCATGAGATCGCGAGTGGCATACCAGCCACCGGCGGCGAATACCAGTGCAAACAGCAGAATGGATACAATAGAAAGAGTGCTGATCAGACGTTGTAGCCGCCGGTTTTTGAGCCCGTTGATAAAGTCCACCGACAGCCAGTCGGAAGCCGCCGCCAGTACCGGAATGCCGGTCAGAAAAATACTCAGGAGCAGCAGGCCGATCACTTCCTGGGCCCAGGGGATGGGGGCAAGCAACAGGGAACGAAGCAGGATATCCCCCAGCAGCAATAACACCAGTGCCGGTATCAATGCCAGCCTGTTCAGCAGGCGGAAGCTGTCAACGATGCTGTTAACAACTCCTGTGATCTTGCCCTGAACACTAAACGCCATGGAATCCTTCCATCAGCCGGCGGGTTACAGGGGATCGATCAGCAGGGGACCCGGCTTTTTAATGCCATAACCCTGAGCGTAATCCACTCCGATTTCCGTGAGTGCCGCTAGGGTTTTGTCATCTTCCACAAACTCTGCCACGGTGAGCAGGCCGGCGGCATGGGCAATCTTGTTACAGGCTTCGACTATGCCCCGGTCAATGGAATCTTCCAGCATGTTCAGCACAAAGCTGCCATCGATTTTCAGGTAATCCACCGGAATGGTTTTCAGGTAAGAAAATGAACTCAGGCCTACCCCAAAATCATCCAGAGCAAACTTGTAGCCATGCTGACGGATTTCGCTGATAAAGCCCACGGCATCCACCAGATTGTCGATGGCCGCTGTTTCGGTAATTTCAAAACAGATATTTTGCGGGTTAATGATATTGAGTTTCTGCAGCCGCTTGATGTCTTCAAAAAAGGAGCGGTCGCTCAGGGTGGAACCGGACAGGTTGATAAAGTAGGTGCCTTCCGACTGGTGACCCAACCCGGTGGCGTTGAGGTATTCAAAAACGTGTTTTACCACCCAGCGGTCAATCACCGGCATCAGGTTATAGCGCTCGGCTGCAGGAATAAATTCCCCGGGGCCGATCAATCCATCGGGCCCGCTCATGCGTAACAGAAATTCCGTATGGGTGCCGGGCAGGTCACGCAAGTTGGCCATGGGCTGATGGTAAAGCACAAAGCGGTCTTCTTCCGCCGCCTGGCGAATCCGGGGTGCCCATTGCATTTCCGATTTGCGCTTGTTGTATTCCACATCGTCCGGTGTGAACCACACCATGCCGTTGCGGCCCTTGTCTTTGGCCGCGTAGCAGGCAATGTCGGCACAGCTCAGCAGCTCGTGCAGATCCTGGGCGTATTCGTTAATTTCCACCATGCCGATACTGATGGTGACTTCAAAGGGTTTACCTTCCCAGATAAAGCGATTGTCCTGCACTTTCTGGCGAATGGTTTTGGCAACTTTTAATGCGCCTTCCTTGTGACAGCTATCCAGCAGAATGCCGAACTCATCGCCACCCAGGCGGGCCAGGGTATCGCGTTCACGAATACAGGATTTTAATACAGTGGTGGTGCGTACCAGCAGCTCATCGCCGGCGATATGACCGCAGGTGTCATTCACTACCTTGAACTGATCCAGATCCAGGAACATGAGCACATGGGTGTCGCGGCTCTTTTTAACTTCAGCCAGGGCATTGCCGATACGCTTTTCAAATTCCTTGCGGTTAACCAGATTGGTCAGGTTGTCGTGATAACGAAGAAAGCGGTAATCCGCTTCGGTTTTCTCGTGTACCTTGTGGGACTGGTGCTGGCGATATTCCCGCAGAACAACAGGCACCAGGCGTGCCATGTTGTCTTTCATAATATAATCCTGGGCGCCACGGTGCATTTCACCAATGGCAACCTCTTCGCCAATTTCACCGGATACGATAACAACGGGAAGGTTTGGATTATGGGCGCGTACCGCATCCAGCACATCAAAGGATGAAAAACCGTTCATGTGATGATCGGTGATCACTACATCCCAGCTTTCAGCCAGTGCGGCCTGCACTTCCTTGATGGTTTCCACATGACGGTACTGATAATTCAGATTGCCCCGGTTCAACGTGTGTATTAACAGATACACATCGTCTTCGGAGTCATCAACTATGAGCAGCTTGAGTTGTTCGTCTTGTTGTGTTTCAGGCTCATTCATAAGCTGTAAGATTCAGGTCCAGCCAGTACTTTCTGAGTTCCTTGACGTTATCAATGAATTCATCGAAGTCCAGGGCTTTTCGTATAAAACTGTTCGCTCCTAACCTGTAAGTCTCAAGCAAATCCCGCTGCTCGTCTGATGAGGTTAACACCACAATCGGCACCGCCGATGTGCGCCGATCCGCACGAATGCGCTTCAGCACCTCAAAACCATTCAATTTTGGCAGATTGATATCCAGAAAAACCACTTTCGGCGCCTCTTCCGGATTACGCGCCTGATATTTTCCTTCCGCAAACAGGTAATCAACTGCATCCTGTCCGTCGCGGGCCACGAAGATGTCGTCGCTTTCCACGCCGGAGCGCCGGAACGCAATCAACGCCAGTTCCTCTTCGTCTGCGTTATCTTCTACCAGTAATATCTTATGGTTGCTCACTCACGCCCTCTCCTTTCCCAGATTGCTCTAAGTGTATACCAGACGTGAAGATTTAGCTTCCCGTACAGAGCCATTCTGTTAAGTAAAACAAGGGCCGGCGAACGCTGTTAAAGCATTACCGGCCACCGTTATAACAATTTCTTATAAAAGAATAAAGTCAGCGCCAAAGTTAGTTGAAATTAAAGATTCGGTAAATCCAATCGCACGCCGGCCATAACACTAAAGCCATTACCGGGAAGGAAGGTGGGCAGGTCAGGAGAAGATTCTTCCCTGATGACGTAGGTAGAGTTATATCTGGTATCAAAAAGATTATTAACCACAAGATGTGCTGTTATATGCCGATGGGATTGCCAGAGAAATTTCCAACCCCATAACAGATAACCTTCGTGATCCAGTGTATTGAGATGATCCGCCGGATTGTTTCCCGGCACCCAGGTAACCGTTGGCCCGGTTTGAACAGTTTCCCCCTGGTACAAGAGTTTGCCGCTCAGAATATGTTCCGGCACACCGGCAATCTGCTTGCCGGTAAATACACCATTTTTAAAGTAGAAATCGCTATAGTTCCAGGTGGCCTGATAACGAAATATTCCAAGCGGCCCTTTGATACCCAGCTCAACCCCCTGATGAATCGTTGTGCCATCATAATTCAGCGCATTGGCAATCACCCCATATTGGCTGGCAGTGGACATCAGTTCCCGCTCAAGTTCAGAGCGGTACAAACTGATATCCAGCACCTGTTGTTGCCAGCGGTACTGCCCGCCGATTTCCAGGGTATCGGATTTTTGTGGGCGCAGGTCCAGAAAGAAGGCTTCGGAGAGATAGGTCAGTATGGGATTGAGACGGGTACCGATAAATTCCCAGTAGGTAGGCACTTCTGTGGCACGACTCAAATTGGCGAACAATCGCAAATCCGCCAGCGCCGGCTGGTAAATCAGCCCGATCCGGGGTGTCCAGAACTCCCAGCGTTTATTCAGTTCGCTCTGATACTGCGCCTTGATTCCGCGGCGTTCGCTTTGTGTAAACTGCAAATGGGTGCTTAACGTCCATTCGGGGAACAGCGTCAGATTTGCCAGCAAAGAGCCGGTGGTATTTTCTGCCTGCAGATCAAACTCGGCATATTGCGCGATACGATCGCCGTTCAGCGGATGGTTGCCAAAATAATTGCGGGGCATGTCACTGTGGTTGTGATCCAGGCCCAACTGGTAGTGCAGGTAGCCCGTGGGATAATGATCAAAAAGGTATTGAGCGCCGAGCAAGGTGGCATCCGTTTCTATATGGCTCATGGGGTCCACAAAAGCATCGTCCGTTGCCTGCCAGTAAAGGCCCAGCTGATGACCGGCCTGGGTGCTCCCCTGCTGTTGATAACTGAGCTGCTGACTGAACCGGAGTTGCGACACACTGCGGTGGGGATCGCGGGCGTACATGTTCAGGCCAATATCAAACAGCTCGCCGCCATCGCCATACACCGACCGGGGATCGTTTTCCGCCCGCTCTTTGGTGAGTACAAAAGGCATATCAAAATGCAGATCGCTGTAGCGCAGGTGATACTGACCGGACAAGCCCGGTGCCAGATCAAAACCGCCACTAATACGGTACACGGATTTGGAGGATTCCGAATGGTGCCGGTAGCCTTCGGCGCTGGCTTCATAAAAACCCAGCCGGTAAAAGTGGTGATCGGATTCCCGCTGATGGTTGATTAAAAAACTCTGCCGCGAAAAAGACCCGCTTTCCACATAAAAGCTGTCGCCATCGGCAGTGTTTACCTGACCAATAAAATCAATATCGCCCCCCAGCGTGAGAGCGCCGGGCACCCGGCTGTTGGCACCGCGATGTACACTGATGGCTGCTGTTCCCGCCAGATCCAGCAGCCCGATAATAAAAGAGCCATCGGCCTCGTTGGCGGGAAGGCCGTTTTCCCGGATCAGCACGCCCCGGCTTACCGGGTTGGCCTGCAGGCCCGAGCCGCGAATATTCAGACGGGGCTGATCCAGGCCGCCAAAGAATTCCTGCACCACTACCCCGGGCTGGTTTCCTAACGCGTCGCTTAGGGTGACAGGATTGGGCATATCTTCCAGGGATATCAGATTGGTGCCCCCGGGCACGGTGGCCAGCGAATCTTCCAGATCCAGCAGGGATTTAACCTGCCCCGGTGTGGCCGGAGAGGCGGTGATTTCCATGGTTTCCAGGCTTTCCGCTCCGGTGGCCGAATGGCTGACCACAAGGCAAGCCAGCCCGGGCAGCAGGCGGCGAAGAATCAGGCGTGGCATGCTGTTTACCAGCCAGCGCTGTGCGGCAACGGCCGGCTACCAGGACACATAAAACATGGCCTTGGCCAGCACCACAATAAAGAACATATGAATAATGACGCTGAGGTGGGTCCGCTCAAATCGTTGCGAGGACATACAGCCGTTGGTGGCTGAGCGGATGGCAGTAACAAAGTGCACCAGCACGGAGAGTGCCAACAGAATCTTTACCCCCAGTAAAATACCGAAGGAGTTGCCGAAGGGTTCCGGCATGCGGCTGTAGTGAATGTAGGCAAGGAAGAGCCCGGACAGAAACAGGGTGGCCACCACCCAGGGCATGATTCGCTTGGCCCGGTTGATGATGCCGGTCTCGATCTGAGGCATGAGCGTGGGGCCCAGCTGATCGCGAATCCCCTCCAGTATAAAAACCTCAAAAAACACCACACCGATAAATGCTGCGGCACACAGCAGATGAATCACATGAACAATACCGTATTCCATAGCAGCCCCCAGAACACACAAGGTTAGTGGGGGCAATGGTAATACATTTCACTACCATGTGAAAATGATTCTCATCAATATTCTGAATATATATCAGCCGCCGGTGGCATTCATAAAGCGCACAATCTGCACCTGATCCAGATCGAACTCATGGCTGTAGGGTTTGTTGTCGATAGCACTCAGAATGGACTGGCGCAGGACGTCCCGGTTGCCGGGGGAGCTGCGCAGCACCCGTTTAAGATCCACACTGTGTTCATTGCCCAGGCAGAGCAGCAGGCGGCCTTCGGCGGTTACCCGCACCCGGTTGCAGGTGGCACAAAAATTATGCGTATGGGGGGAAATCAGCCCTACCCGCGTGCCGGGGCTGGCGGGCAGACGCAGATAACGGGAAGGCCCGGCGGTTTTTTCCAGGGTTTCCACCAGCTCATAGCGCTGGCGGATGGCAGCTATCACATCGTCACTGGAAAAGTGACTGTCGGCGCGGTTATGGGACACCACATGCCCCAGGGGCATTTCTTCGATATAGCTGATATCAATGGCCCGTTCCCGGGCAAACTCCAGCAGATCGAGCACTTCATCATCGTTCTGCCCGCGCAAAATTACGGCGTTTAACTTGATACGCTCAAAACCCTGTTCACAGGCTTTGTCGATTCCGCGGATAACGGTATCCAGATCCCCTACCCGCGTTATTGCCCGGAAACGGTCCGGGCGCAGGGAATCGATACTGATATTGATACGTTTGACACCGGCGGCTTTCAGATCAGCAGCCTGATCCTGCAGCAGGGAGCCGTTGGTGGTGAGTACAAGTTCGTCCAGCCCCGGCAGTGCGGCGATTTTTTCCATCAGCCCGATAGCGCCATGGCGCACCAGGGGTTCGCCACCGGTTAAGCGGATTTTGCGTACACCCAGTTGGGTAAAGGTTTCGCACAGGGTATGAATTTCTTCCAGGGTCAGCACCTGCTGGCGGGGGATAAATTCCATGTCCTCGCTCATGCAGTACAGACAACGGAAGTTACAGCGATCCGTTAAGGAAATACGCACATAATCGATACGGCGATCGAAACGATCCACCAGTTGTTCAGGTGCTGACTGATTTGGAGGTACAGAATACGTTGCCATAACTACCCACTATATAGCCCTGTGCTGCAAATACTATTGCACTAAAGGGGTAGCAGCGCCGGGATTGTCCAGCCCTTCGATGTCCGCTTCCCCCATCAGCATACTCACATACTGGCTCACGGCCTTCACCCAGGCATGATCCTTGAGGTAATCCGAAATCCGGTTTTCACACAGTTCATAAGGCATCTGCTGGCCGTCGATACGGTTGGCAACCCGTACCACATGAAAACCATAGCGGCTTTCTACCGGTTTGTGAGCCAGCCCCGGTGACAGCATAAACAACTGCTTTTCAAATTCGGCGACTGTCTGCCCCTTGCTGATCTGCCCCAGGTTGCCGCCCTGTTCTTTGGAAGGACAGGCAGAAAACTCCCGGGCAAACTCGGGGAACAGATTGATATTTTTTTCCAGCTGCTGAATCAACGCCTCGGCCTGTTCGCGGCATTCGCGGCGCCCTTTAATATCGTCGGGGGCCACACCCAGCAGAATATGATCCACTTCCAGTAGCGGCGGTGAACAGAATTTTTCCGGATTGGCATCATAGTATTGCCGGCAACTGGCGGCATCGGCTGCGGGAATTTCCACCTCTTTATCCAATAGTTGGCGAATGACGGATTCTTCTTCCGTTTCACCGTTAACGGCTGCCGCCGTTACAGAAAGTTCATCAGCCCGCTGCAGCAACAGGTGTTTAACAATCAATGCCTCTGCGGCCAGGTGAATGGCCTGGTCTGCGGAATCTGCCGGGTGGTACTGCAGCTCCCGGGCAATTTCCTCTTCGCTAATCTGATGGCCATTAACCTTGATCAGCGGAATCTGTGGGCTGTTGTCTGGAGCAGCGGTGTGATGGGAACAGGAACTGGCGCTATTCATAATAATGGGCTCCATTCAGGGCAAAATACGGCATAACACATTCAGTGGTGATGCCCCGCCAGACACACCTGGCGGAGCTTGGTGGCTTCAGTTTACGTGCTGTTTTTGGCGAACCAGCTGATAACCCCGGCCCAGATACCATACCGGCGCGCTCACTATGTGCACCAGCCGGGTAAAGGGAAAGAGCACAAACAGGGTCATACCCAGAAACACGTGCAGTTTGTAAATAATATTCACACTGGCAATAGCAGTGGCGGCATCCCCCGGTGACAGGGTAACCAGGGACTGGGCCCAGGTGGCCAGCAATACCATGACGGAACCGTCAAGGTGACCTGCTGATACCACAATACTGATCAGCCCCAGGGTTAACTGAATCCACAATACAATCAGCACCAGCAAATCGGATTTGCTGGTATTGGCTTTAACCCGGTCGTCCGTTAAACGGCGGTGAATCAGCATGGTAAGCCCGATAAAGCAAAGAATGCCGAAGAAACCTCCGCTGATCATGGCCAGCAATTGTTTATTGGGTGTGGAAATCACGTGGTGGTAAATGGACTCCGGTACCAGCAGGCCGACAAAATGCCCCGCCAGAATAAAGAGCACACCCACGTGAAACAGGTTACTGGCCAGACGCATATTTTTTTTGCGCAGCATCTGGCTGGAATCCGCCTTCCAGGTGTACTGGGCCAGATCAAAACGCGCCCAGGCACCAATCAAACAGATAGCGAGCGCAACGTAAGGATAAATTCCAAAAAGCAGCAGGTTAACACTCATGTCTATTCTCCTCTTGCCAGCTGGCTGGCAACGTTTGGCTGAACCCAGTGCACGGCAGTGGGCACTTCTTCTTTCAGTTTGGTGGGGCGTTGAGCTGCAGAAGACGGACAGGATTCTCCACCGGCGGGATCGCCCATAAAGGTCACCATTTCTTCTTCCCAGACTTTGTCCATGGCTTCCAGGGAATCGTCCCTTTCTTCGCTGGCGGCTTTTTCCCGCAAGGCAGATTCGTTCACCTGCACGCCGGAAATCATCAGCAGCGCATCCATCAGGCTGGCGTACTCGCACTGGCGTTCTTTCATGCGGGCACTGAGCACACCCAGAATATGGGCCACATCCGCCAGGCCTTCGCGGGCTTCCATATCGTCCCGGGTGGACAGGTATTCCAGATACATGGGAATGTAATCCGGCAGCTCGCGGCGATTGATTTCAAAGCCGGCCTGTTGATAAATGTCCATCAGGTCCACCATGGCCTGGCCACGATCACGGCTTTCGCCGTGAACATGTTCAAACAACAGCAGTGACAGGGAACGACCACGATCAAAATGCTCACCGTAAGATTCCTGCAGGTCCATAATGTCCCGCTGGCAAAAGGCATCCACAAAGGTCCGCAGTTCGGCACGCATGTCCGGGGAAATTTCTTTCGCCTTGGCAATCAGTGCTTTCAGATCCTCTGCGTGCTCCTGTAATTCCGCTGTGGGGTAATCCATCAGTACGGAAATGACTTTTAAAATTTCCATGGCATCACTCCCAGATCTGTACGGTTTTGATCACGTCGCGGCGGTTGGATTTTTTACCGCCGAACAGATTCGTGTCGGAATTGCCGCCGCAACCGTCGCCGAAACTGAAACCGCAACCGCTACGCTCGCCGTAGGAATCCAGAATGGCTTCTTCACGGTGGGCAGTGGGAATCACGTAACGGTCTTCGTAGTTGGCAATGGCCAGGTAGCGGTACATGTCTTCTACCTGTTGCTGGGTCAGTCCTACCTGTTCCAGCACTTTCAGGTCTTCCTGTTTTTCCACGTGCTGGGAACGTTTGTAGGCACGCATGGCCAGCAGGCGTTTCAGGGCCAGCAGTACCGGGCGTTCGTCGCCGGCGGTTAACAGGTTGGCCAGGTATTTCACCGGAATCCGCAGGCTGTCCACATCCGGAATCACGCCGTCCATACCGATATGACCTTCTTCAGCGGCGTGCTGAATGGGGCTCAGCGAAGGTACATACCACACCATGGGCAGGGTGCGGTATTCCGGGTGCAGTGGCAGAGCCAGTTTCCAGTCCACCGCCAGTTTGTACACCGGGGATTTTTGTGCCGCGTCGATCACATCGTCAGAGATGCCGTCTTTGCGGGCCTGTTCAATCACGGCCGGGTCATTGGGATCCAGGAAGATCTTTAACTGGTTTTCATACAGATCCTGTTCCGATTCACTGGAAGCCACGGCTTCAATCTGATCGGCATCATAGAGCAGCACGCCCAGGTAACGGATGCGACCGACACAGGTTTCGGAACACACCGTAGGCATACCGGCTTCAATCCGCGGGTAACAGAAAATACATTTTTCGGATTTTCCGGTTTTCCAGTTGAAGTAGATTTTCTTGTAAGGGCAGCCGGAAATACACATCCGCCAGCCGCGGCATTTTTCCTGATCGATCAGGACAATACCGTCCTCTTCCCTTTTGTAAATGGCGCCGCTGGGGCAGGAGGCCACACAGGTGGGATTCAGGCAATGCTCGCACAAGCGCGGCAAATACATCATGAAGGTATTTTCGTACTGGCCGTAGATTTCCTTTTGTATGTTGTCGAAGTTTTTATCCTTGGAACGTTTTTCAAACTCGGTGCCCAGGATTTCCTCCCAGTTGGGGCCCCATTCAATTTTCTGCATACGCTTGCCGGAAATGGCAGAGCGTGGCCGCGCCGTGGGCTGGTGTTCGCCCAAGGGTGCGGTGTGCAGGTTCTGATAGTCGTAATCAAAAGGCTCGTAGTAATCATCAATCTCCGGCAGATCCGGGTTGGCAAAAATATTCGCCAGTATCCGGAACTTGCCGCCGATTTTTGGCCGGATGGAACCGTCGCCGCTGCGCACCCAGCCGCCGTTCCACTTGTCCTGGTTTTCCCACTCTTTGGGGTAGCCAATACCGGGTTTGGTTTCCACGTTATTGAACCAGGCGTATTCCATGCCTTCGCGGGAGGTCCAGACATTTTTACAGGTGATTGAGCATGTGTGGCAGCCGATACATTTATCGAGATTCAACACCATGCCGACTTGTGAACGAATCTTCATCAGATCAGTCTCCTACACATCTTGAGGTAAAGGTTGTGGCAGATCATCCCCGTTGGGGCCGTCCAGCCAATCGACTTTGTCCATTTTGCGCACCACCACAAACTCGTCGCGGTTACAGCCCACGGTGCCGTAGTAGTTAAAGCCGTAGGACTGTTGCGCGTAGCCGCCGATCATGTGGGTGGGCTTCATCACAATCCGGGTAACCGAGTTGTGGTGACCGCCACGAGTGCCGGTCATTTGTGATCCGGGGGTGTTCACAATCCGCTCCTGAGCGTGGTACATCATCACCATGCCCTGTTTTACCCGCTGGCTGACCACCGCCCGGCAGGCAATGGCGCCGTTGGCGTTAAAGATTTCGATCCAGTCGTTATCCACAATACCTGCTTCTTTCGCATCAATTTCGCTGATCCAGGTGATAGGACCACCACGGGACAGCGTGAGCATGTGCAGGTTGTCGGAATAGGTACTGTGAATACCCCACTTCTGGTGCGGCGTGATCCAGTTCAGCACCAGCTCCTTGTTACCGTTGGGCTTGGTATCCTTCACGTAGCTGATGGTGCGGGTGTTAATGGGCGGCCGGTAAGACACAAACTGCTCACCGAATGCCTGCATCCACAAATGATCCTGATAGAACTGCTGGCGGCCGGTAATGGTGCGCCAGGGAATCAGTTCATGGACATTGGTGTAACCGGCGTTGTAGCTCACGTGCTCATCTTCCAGACCGGACCAGGTGGGCGAGGAAATAATTTTCCGCGGTTGTGCCTGAATATCCCGGAAGCGAATGGCTTCGTGCTCTTTGCCCACGGCCAGATGGGAATGATCCCGGCCGGTGACCTTGCTCAAGGCACCCCAGGCTTTTACGGCCACATGACCGTTGGTTTCCGGCGCCAGGGTTAATACCACTTCAGCGGCATCAATGGCAGATTCAATCCGTGGCTGACCTTTGCTGACACCCTCTTCCGTTACCCGGTGATTAAGATCCCGTAAAAATTCCACTTCGGCGTCGGTATTCCAGTTAATGCCTTTGCCACCGTTACCGGCGGTTTCCAGCAGCGGACCCAGTGAGGTGAATTTTTTATAGGTGTTGGGGTAATCCCGTTCCACCACGGCGATGTTGGGCATGGTTTTGCCGGGTACCGGATCGCATTCACCTTTTTTCCAGTCTTTTACATCAAAGGGCTGGGCCAGTTCTCCGGGAGTGTCGTGCAGCAAGGGAATGGTCACTACATCTTTTTCCACGCCCAAATGGCCAACCGCCACTTCTGAGAATTTTTTGGCAATGCCCTTGTAGATTTCAAAATCGGACTTGGATTCCCAGGCCGGGTCGGTAGCTGCCGACAACGGATGAATAAAGGGGTGCATGTCCGAGGTGTTCAGATCGTCTTTTTCATACCAGACCGCGGTGGGCAACACGATATCGGAATACACACAGGTGGATGACATGCGGAAGTCCAGAGTCACCACCAGATCCAGTTTGCCCTGGGCGCCTTCGTCAACCCATTCCACTTCTTTGGGCTTTTCGCCGCCCCGTTTGCCCAGGTCTTCGTTCATGACACCGTTTTTGGTGCCCAGCAGGTACTTGAGCATGTACTCATGGCCCTTGCCGGAAGAACCCAGCAAGTTGGAACGCCAGATAAAGAGATTACGGGGGAAGTTGGCCGGGTTATCCGGTGCTTCGCAGGCAAAGTGCAACTGCCCGGACTTGAGTTGATCCACCACATACTCTTTGGGATCTTTACCCTGGGCTTCCGCCTCTTTGGCAACGGCTAACGGGTTGCGGTTAAGTTGTGGTGCGGAGGGTAGCCAGCCCATGCGTTCTGCCTTGACGTTATAATCGATCATGGCTTCCGGCATGCTGTTTTTATCCGCCAGGGGGGACAGCACTTCATGAATACTCATTTTTTCATGGCGCCACTGGGAACTGTGGTTGTAGAAAAATGAAGTGGAGTTCATATGGCGCGGCGGACGTGCCCAGTCCAGGCCAAAGGCCAGGGGCAGCCAGCCGGTTTGCGGACGCAGTTTTTCCTGGCCCACATAGTGCGCCCAGCCACCACCGGACTGTCCCACACAACCACACATCATCAGCATGTTGATCAGGCCGCGGTAGTTCATGTCCATGTGGTACCAGTGGTTCATGGCAGCACCCACAATCACCATGGATTTACCGTGGGTCTTGTCGGCGTTGTCAGCAAACTCGCGGGCTACCTGAATGATTTTTTCACGGCTGACACCGGTGATTTTTTCCTGCCAGGCAGGGGTAAAAGGCACGCTGGCATCGTTATAGTCTGCCGCCACATTGTCGCCGCCCAGGCCGCGATCAATGGCATAGTTGGCAATCAGCAGGTCGTACACCGTGGCCACTTTCACTTCATTGCCATCGGCAGTTTTTACCGACTGGAAAGGCACGTGGCGGAACTGAACTTCCTCCCCCTCTACATGCTGAAAGTGTTCGTGTTGCTGGCCACCAAAGTATGGGAAAGCCACGGGCACGGCATTGTCGGCACCATTGATCAGGGTCAGCTGCAGCCTGGTGTCTTTGCCGGTACCGTCTTTTTCCTCGATGTTCCATTTGCCTTCTTCACCCCAGCGATAACCGATGGCACCTCGGGGCGATACCAGGGAACCGTCCTGATCCACGGCGATAGTTTTCCATTCCGGGTTGTTGTCCTGACCCAGGTTGCTGTCCAGATCAGACGCCCGCAGGAAACGGGTGGGCTTGTAGCCGTTTTCGTGGGGTTCCAGCAACACCAGCATGGGGGAGTCGGTGTACTTGCGTACGTAACCGGTAAAGTATTCGCTGGGCTTGTCCAGATGGAATTCTTTCAGAATCACGTGACCAAAGGCCATACCCAGAGCCGCATCGGTGCCCTGCTTGGGGTTAAGCCACAGATCCGTGAGTTTGGCCACTTCGGAATAATCCGGCGTGATAGAAACCGTTTTGGCACCCTTGTAACGCACCTCGGTAAAGAAGTGTGCGTCGGGAGTCCGTGTCTGAGGTACGTTGGAACCCCAGGCAATAATGTAATTGGAGTTATACCAGTCGGCAGATTCCGGCACGTCCGTCTGCTCACCCCAGGTCATGGGGGAAGACGGCGGCAAATCGCAGTACCAGTCATAAAAACTCATGCACACGCCGCCGATCAGCGACAGGTAACGGGAACCGGCCGCGTAAGACACCATGGACATGGCAGGAATAGGCGAAAAACCGATAATGCGGTCAGGCCCGTATTGCTTGGCGGTGTACACGTTGGCGGCGGCAATGATTTCGTTCACTTCATTCCAGGATGAACGCACAAAACCACCCAGACCACGCTTGGTTTTATACAGCTTTGTTCTTTCCGGGTCTTCCACAATGGCTTCCCAGGCTTCTACCGGCCCCAGGGAACGGCGCAGATCCCGCCACAATTGCAGTAAAGGCTTGCGCACTTTGGGATACTTCACACGGTTAGCGCTGTACACATACCAGGAATAACTGGCCCCGCGGGGGCAGCCACGCGGTTCGTGGTTGGGAAGATCCGGCCGGGTACGGGGGTAATCGGTTTGCTGGGTTTCCCAGGTGATTAACCCGTTTTTGACATAGATTTTCCAGCTGCAGGAGCCGGTGCAGTTCACCCCGTGGGTTGAACGTACAATCTTGTCGTGTTGCCAGCGCTTACGGTAACCGTCTTCCCAGGCGCGGCTTTCGTTAGTGACTTCGCCATGACCGTTGGCAAACTCACTTTGCTTCTTTTTGAAGAACTGTAAGCGATCTAAAAAATGACTCATGGAACTCGCCCTCTCAACTCAATCTTGCTGTTGGCCCCGCGTCTTTGCGGGGCCGGGTTAAAGTGCTGATACTTTCAGGGTTGCAACATCAGGGGTTATAAAACTCACCGCTTTTGCGCAGGTAGAAGAACCAGTTAATCACCAGACACACGCCGTAGAAGATGGCGAATCCGTACAGGGCATCTTCCGGTGTGGTCAGCTTGATCTGTTCGCCCAGCACTTTAGGGATAATGAAGGCACCGTAGGCCGCCACTGCAGAGGTCCAGCCCAGTACCGGACCGGCTTGTTCTTTATCAAACACCATGGCGATGGTACGGAAAGTGGAACCGTTGCCGATACCGGTAGCCGCAAACAACACCAGGAACAGAATAAAGAAAGGTACAAAGAATTCTTCCGGTGTGGCGGAGGCATAGGCCGCTTTCATGTAGTAGGCAACACCCAGTGCGCAGGCCACCATCACCACTGAACAGATCTGGGTTACCAGAGCACCGCCCACCTTGTCAGAAATCCAGCCACCCACCGGGCGAATCAGCGCACCGATAAAGGGGCCCATCCAGGCATACATCAGGGCACTGGGGCCGTTGGCATTGGGGGTGTTGTGGGTCATCACACCATCCACCATCACATGCTGAAAGCCGAAGATAACTTTAATGGCCAGCGGGAAAGAAGCGGCAAAGCCGATAAAGGAGCCGAAGGTCATGGTGTAGATCACACTCATTACCCAGGTGTGTTTGTTGTTAAAGATTTTGTACTGACGGTTCAGGTTGTCGCGGATCGCACCCGGCATCAGCTTTAACAGGAACACCGTCATGGCAATGACGATGGGCAGCACAAGCCACTTGCTGATTCCAAAACCTGAACCACCCACGTTTTCCGGCAGCATCAGCCACAAACCAAAGATGGCAGAGAAGAAGCCGATAAACAGCATAATGGAAATAATGGAAAAGGATCCGATGGGGCTGGGCAGCTCCGGGGTAACATGGGATGCCTTGATGTTGTTCATTCCGAACCAGCCGGCAAAGGCCAGCGGCACCAGAAAGATCAGCCACAGGTAACCGGCATTGTGAATCCAGGCATCGGAACCGGCAGGGATTTTACCGATCAGGGTGCCGGAGGTGTTCACCAGGGTCATGGGTTCGCCACCAAAGATACCGAAGGTCATAAACAGCGGTACCAGAATCTGCATGGTGGTAACACCAAAGTTACCCAGACCGGCGTTCAGGCCCAGGGCAAGGCCCTGTTGTTTCTTGGGAAAGAAAAAGCTGATATTGGACATGGAGGACGCGAAGTTACCGCCACCCAGACCGGACAACAGCGCCAGGCACTGGAACACCCACAACGGCGTGTTCTTGTCCTGCAGGGCAATACCGGTACCTACTGCAGGAATCATCAGCAAGGCAGTGGTAAAGAAAATGGTGTTACGTCCACCCGCCAGCCGGATAAAGAAGCTGCTGGGTATACGCAGGGTGGCGCCGGTCAGGCCGGCGATTGCGGTCAGGGTAAAGAGCTGATCCTTGGGGAAAGGAAATCCCAGATTCAGCATCTGTACCGTAATGATGCCCCAGTAAAGCCACACGGCAAAGCCGCACAGCAAACTGGGAATGGATATCCATAAGTTGCGGTTGGCAATTTTCTTGCCGCTGGATTCCCAGAATGCGCCGTCCTCCACATTCCATTCTTTGATATCAGCCATGGCTGTTCTCCCACTCGTTACCTGTGAAAACTCGTTATGTTTAAAAACCGTTAACCACTAATACTCTGATCTGCTTCGATACCTTTTTCGCGCTCGAGCTGCTTGATAGCCACATGCATGAACACCATGCAGGCTGCCACGATGCCGAACAGCACCATAAAGCAGGAGCTGCGCACGCCGATCAGGTCGGATACCGCCCCGAACACGATGGGCAGGGAAAAACCGCCCAGGCCACCGATCACGCCCACCATGCCGCCGACAGAACCCATGTTGTTGGGGTAGTAGTCGTGAATAATGCGATATACCGATGCCTTGCCGATGCCCTGGGCAATACCGATCACAAACACCAGCACAGTGAAAGACACCACACCCAGGCCCACTTTAAAGTTCACGTCGCCTTCGATACCGTGAATGATCATGGTGGTTTGGGGGTAGGACACAAAGAACAGACAGATCAGGGAAACCCAGAACACAGCCCAGTTGATGGTGCGGGCACCGTACTTGTCAGAAAGAAACCCGCCCAGCGCCCGGATCAGGCCGGAAGGCAGCGTAAAGAACATGGTGATCAGCGAGGCGGTTTTCAGATCCATCTCGTATTCGCCCACATAGTATTTGGGCAGCCACAGAGCCAGCGCCACGAAACCACCGAACACAAAGTAGTAGTACAGCCCGAAGCGCCAAACGCGCAGCTCCTTTAACGGCGCCAGCTGATCTTTCAGGGAAATATGGGTGCCTTTTTTCTTGCGCTCTTCCTGAGCGGGGTCATTAAAGGTGAAAAACCAGAAAATCACCGCCATAACAACCATGGCCACGGAATAAACCTTGGGTACCATCTGCCAGCCGTAAGCCACCACAATCATGGGCGCCACCAGGTTGGTGATGGCCGCACCGGCGTTACCGGCACCAAAGATACCCATGGCAGTACCCTGACGGCTCTTTTCAAACCAGGCAGAGGTATAGGCAATACCGATCGCAAAGGAACCACCGGCCAGCCCCACAAACAAACCGATCACCAGGTATTGCCAGTATTCAGTGGCGAACGCCAGCCCGTAGGTAGGTATGGCCACCAGCAGCATCTGGATAAAAAACACGATACGGCCGCCGAAACGATCCGTCATAATGCCCAGGGGTAAACGGGTGACTGAGCCGGTAAGAATCGGTGTTGCCACCAGAATCCCGAACTCCGTATCCGACAGGTTAAGTTCCTGCTTGATCTTGATACCGATGATGGAAAACATGGTCCATACCGCAAAGTTCGCAGCGAACGCCACGGTATTCATGGTTAATACAGACCACTGCTTATACTGTGTTGAAACCATGGAAAACCCTCCTGAAAAATCGTTGATGTCCACAAGATTAGTGGCCGTTCAGGGGGTAAAGCTTGATGCGGGTCAATAGTCTTAAGTGGCTGATTCCGCGGGGCTTTGCGGCATACCTATTAAGAGGTACGCCTAACGCACAGGCTAACCCCTTGTATTCGTTGACCTGGCGCAGTTTGACAGGGGCACAGGATGCAGTAGATTTATAGACTCCATTCTTTGGGGGTACTTCAGGGTAATACCACCCCATTTACGCAGTTAACGGTAACGCATGAAACCAACCCAGCCATTCGAGCAGAAGAAATCCATTGTCATTCGCACCGGTTCGGCACTGGTGGGTATTGCCCTTACCGCCCTGCTGAGTATGTTTGCTTCCATGATGGTGGCGGAAACCCTGGAAGGCGACGCCCAGGCCATCAATCTGTCCGGCTCCATGCGTATGCAATCCTATCGCATGGTAAATGCCACACTGATGGCAACGGACACCATTAACCTGCCCAAACTGGTATCGGAGTTTGATGACAAAATAGAGTCTCCCCTGCTGAATCATATTGCCCACGCCAGTGAAAACAAGGAACTGACCGGCCGGCTGAAACAGATTCACAAGCGCTGGGATCACCTCAAACCGCTGCTGTTTTCCGGTAACACGGACCCGGAACAGCTGATGAAAGAAACCGATGGCTTTGTGAAAGAGATTGATGACTTTGTGCTGGCGCTGCAGCACAGTTCCGAATCCAAGATCCGTTTGTTGCGGGCCCTGCAGGGCATTACGGTGTTTATAGTGATTCTGGTGTCTTTTATTGTGCTCTATAACATCAACCAGAACATGGCGATTCCCCTGCGGGATCTGGTGAATGCGGCGGAGCAGATCCGCAGCGGCAACTTTAAAGTGCGCTCCCATTATAAAGGTGAGGATGAACTGGGTTTGCTGGCTTCCTCCTTTAATGAAATGTCATCTGAACTGGAAGCCCTGTATCTGGACCTGGAACGCAGGGTGGAAAGAAAGACCCTTCAGTTACAGCAATCCAATGATTCACTGCGGCTGTTGTATAACGCATCCCGTCGCCTGTACAGTGCCCCCGGCGAAGTGGTTCAGCAAAGCCGGGGTTACCTGAAAGATCTGGCAGCAGTGGTTGGGCTTGGCCATATATCCCTTTGCCTGAGCACCAGCAACACCGGCACGGCCTACCAGATTGTTACCTCCAGCAGCGCGGAACGGCCAGACTTTTGCCAGCTACCTGATTGCAATACCTGCCGGCACACGCCCAATAAGGCGGACCTGACCACCGGCTTGCATGAAGTGGTGAGCTTTCCCATTGGCAGCGGCAACAACTATTGCGGTGAACTGACACTGGAAGTGCACAAAGGCCAGCAGGTGGAAGAATGGCAGCGCAATCTGCTGAACGCCTTTGCCGATATTATCTACACCACCCTGAGCCTGAATAACCTGGCGGAACATGAATCCCGCATTGCACTGATGGAAGAGCGTGCCATTATTGCCCGGGAACTCCATGATTCTCTGGCACAGTCCCTGTCCTACCAGAAACTGCAGGCATCCCGGCTTAAACGCCTGCTGGAAAAGGATGCTGACCGGGAAACCCTGTTTGACAGCATTCAGCAGGTGCAGGATGGCCTGAACGCTTCTTACCGGCAGCTGCGCGAATTACTGTCCACCTTCAGAATGAAAATCGACGCCCCCGGACTGGAACCCGCCCTGATAGGCACGCTGGCGGAATTCCAGGAAAGATCCAGCATTGATCTGCAACTGGATTACCGGATTCAGGATTGCCCCCTGACACCCAATGAAGAAATTCATTGCCTGCAAATAGTGCGCGAGGCCTTGTCGAATGTGATCAAACACTCCCGGGCTACCAATGCAGACATCAGCCTGAAACGCCTGGAAAACGGCCATGTGAGGGTGGATATCAAAGACAACGGCATTGGCATACCGGACCTGCCCCATAAAACCCACCACTACGGTTTGTCGATTCTTGCCGAACGGGCCGAAAGCCTGAACGGCAAGCTGAATATAAAACGCGGCGAGGAAAACGGCACCCTGGTGTCGCTGGACTTTTTGCCGGTGTTCATGAAGCAAAACCCGAGAAGAATAGAAACAAGGACAGCAACCTGAGCAACCCCATGAATGAAAAAATAAGTTACGACGTGCTAGTTGTTGACGACCACCCCATGATGCGGCGTGGTGTGATGGAACTACTGGACCTGGAAGACGAAATCAACCCGGTGGGCGAAGCCGCCAACGGCAAGGAAGCCGTGGAACAGGCGCTATCACTGGAACCGGACCTGATACTGCTGGATCTGAACATGCCGGGCATGAATGGCATTGAAACCATCAAGGCCATGCGTTCCGCCGGGGTCGATTCCCGCATTCTGATTTTTACGGTATCCGATGATCACCATAATGTGGTGGATGCCCTTAAAGAAGGCGCCGACGGTTATCTGTTAAAAGATATGGAACCGGAAGACCTGGTGGAAAATATTCTCAAGGCCATTCGCGGTAAAACCGCTATCAGCCCGGAACTGACCGAAGCACTGGCCACCGCCATACGCTCCCGGGAAACAAGTGAAAAAGTGAATACCCAATCACTGACCGACCGGGAAAAACAGGTGTTAAAGCTGGTGGCCAACGGCCTGAGCAACAAGATGATTGCCCGCAAACTGGATATTGCCGAAGGCACCGTAAAGGTTCATGTGAAACGGGTGCTGAACAAACTGGGCATGCGCTCGCGGGTAGAAGCCGCCGTGTGGGTGGCGGAAGGCAAAATCAAATAACCCCACTTGATAGCCATCAAGGTAACCGAAACCGGGCAAGAATAGACTGGCAGATGATTTGAATTAACCGTGCGAGTCTGTGTATGAAATCCGAGAAGCTAGTCTATGCCTGCTCCGGCTGTTCCAATGTGGCACAAATGACAAATTATATTGCGCTCGAACTGACCCGACGGGGTGTGGCAGAAATGTCCTGCATTGCCGGTGTGGGTGGCGGCGTACCTGCATTGGTCAGCAAAGCGAAGAATGCGGATTATATTCTGGCACTGGATGGCTGCCAGCTGCATTGCACACGAAATTGTTTGCGCAACCAGAATATTACCCCGGACAGGCACATTACCCTGAGCACCCTGGGGTTACGCAAAAAACATCACGAGGAATTTGATCAGAAAGTGGCGGACTGTCTGCTGTCCCAGCTGGTGGATGAACTCAGCGAAACAGCAGACCTGTAAACCCGGTTAAAGCTGGTACTGATAGATATCTGCCAGCTGTTCCTTGCTGCTCATGGTAACCTGCAAATCATTCACCAGGCCGTTTTCCAGGCCGTAAATCCAGCCATGCACCGACAGTGGCTGACCACGGTCCCAGCAGTTCTGAACAATGGTGGTATGAGCCAGGTTATTCACCTGACGCTGCACGTTCAGCTCGCACAGTTTATTGACCCGGGCATCCTCCCCTTCAACCGCATCCAGAACCTTGCGTTTCTGAAAAGCCAGATCCTTGATCTCCAGTAACCAGTTATCGATGATTCCCAGCTTTTCATTACCCAGTGAGGCTTTTACACCACCGCAACCGTAATGACCGCACACAATCACATGCTCAACCTTTAACACATCCACCGCAAACTGCAGTACGGATAACAGGTTAAGGTCGGTATGCACTACCATATTTGCCACATTACGGTGCACAAAAATTTCCCCTGGCATCATGCCTACCACTTCGTTGGCAGGTACCCGGCTGTCGGAGCAGCCGATCCAGAGAAAATTCGGGTTTTGCTGTTTGGCCAGGGTGGGGAAAAATTCCGGATCGTTCTTGCGGATACGCTCTGACCAGGCTCGGTTTTTTTCAATTAACTCGTCAATACTAGGCATTTATCTCAATCCATTTGCTTGAAATCAATAAGATTGATGACCGGACGGCTACAATCATGGTTGTACCGGGTTATATATGTCGGAATTTTCCGGCAAGTTCGGTCCAAAGCGGGAAGTTTAACAAGCTTGCCGCCCAAGTACATCCGGGAAAGTGTACGTAAATGTTAAATGGGGCGTCCAAATATCCCCACACATCGAAGGGAAAACATTATGAACAACGTCACCCTAACCGAATCCCCACTGCTGGCCCAGGCCCGGGATATCATGACCCGGGATGTTCTGACGGTGTATGAAGGCTGGTCCATCAAGCGGCTGTCGGATTTCTTTGTCAAACACGGCATTTCCGGTGCACCGGTCATTGCCAGCGATCATCAACTGGTAGGCGTGGTGTCCGTTACCGATATCGTGCGCTTCGACAGCATGGACAAGGAAGATAAAGCCGGCCTGATCCTGGAACAGGTTTACCCTGAATATCTGGGCCAGAATATTGCAGAGGAGATGTTCAGCCAGATAGCCGGAAATGCCGATCAGAACTGCACAGTGAATTCCATTATGACCCGGGAGGTGATCAGCGTGGACGAGCACTGCAATCTGGCTACCATTGCCCGCATCATGGATGAGAAGAAAATTCGCCGGATATTTGTGACCAGAGAAGGCACTATCGCCGGGGTGATTTCCACCGGCAATATCCTGAAATGCCTTGCTGGCGCATCGCTCTGATGCGCCGGCGATTCAGAAGTTCAAGCTCTGAAACTTAACAGCCAAGAAACTGCTGCAGGGGAATAAAGGGAATCAAATCCCCTTCAGCAAAACTTTCACCGGCTTTAACAACAGCAAAACCATCAGCCCAGGATACCGAAGACAGCACACCGGAACTCTGATTGGGATACCTTTCCAGTACCGCCGCACCGCTGGCCGCTTTGCCCAGTTTGACCCGTAAATATTCATCCCGTCTGCCGGGTTTTTTACTGGCAAAACCGGCAGGAACAACCACAGGGACCGGCGGTTGCCAGTTGCCACCCTGCAGAGACGCCAGATAGGGCACCCCCAGCACCAGCAAAGTGGCAAACACCGATACCGGATTACCCGGCAGGCCGATAAAAGGCACCTGACGACCAGCATCAGCCGCCACACTGCCAAAAGCAAAGGGTTTGCCGGGTTTGATATTCACTTTCCACAAATTGAGCTGACCCAGTTTTTCCACGGCCGGCTTCAGGTGATCCTCTTCGCCTACCGACACACCACCGGTGGTAACAATCACATCAGCACTGGCTGCGGCAGATTTCAATGCCGTCAGCGTTGCATCAAAGGTATCGGCCACCTTTTCCTGCCACACCACGTCAAACCCCAGGCTTGCCATCAAAGGGGCCAGCATGTATTGGTTGGAGTTATAGATCTTGCCGGGCTGCGGGGCTTCACCCGGTTCCAGTAATTCATCGCCGCTCACCAGCAGGGCAATCCGCAGGGGCTTGTAAACCTTGACCCCGGCAATACCAACAGAGGCAATCAGGCCTATATCCTGAGGCCGCAACCTGTGCCCTGCCGGTAAAATTTCCTGATCACACTGAATGTCTTCGCCTGCCCGGCGAATATGGGCACCTTCGCGAATGCTGTCCGTAATCGAAATGGTCTCATCATCATTGATTCGGCAATCTTCCTGCATTACTACCGTGTCGGCTCCCGGTGGCACCGGGGCACCGGTAAAAATCCGCGCCGCGGTTCCCGCCTGCAATGGTTGCGGATCAACCCCGGCGGGAATACGTTGAGATACCGCTAAAGCAGCGTCCGACTGCCAGTCCTGATAGCGAATGGCATAACCATCCATGGCACTGTTGTCATGGGGCGGCACATTGACCGGCGAACACACCGGCGCTGCCAGCACCAGCCCGCAGGCCTGCGACAAGGGAACACTGTCGGTACCCGGGCGCTGGGCCGGTTCAATGGACTCAATCAGTTTTTGAATGGCCTGATCTATGGGCATCAGGCCCGATTCGGAACAACAACTCATGAACGACTTCCGCAATATTGAATGGTGCCCTGGGGCTTTTTCTGCTGCAGCTGGGCCACAAAATTACAGGGCTTGTGCCGGGCATCCAGCTGTTCGGCAATCACTTTGTGCCAGGCGGTGTTACAGGCATTGGTTGATCCCGGCATGGCAAAGATCGCCGTATGATTCGCCAACCCCGCCACCGCCCGCGACTGTATCGTGGAACTGCCGATGTCATCATAAGATATCTGCCGGAACAATTCACCATAGCCATCAATGGCCTTGTCGAACAGCGGAACCAGGGCTTCCGGGGTATTATCCCGGTCTGAAAAACCGGTGCCGCCGGTGATCAGTATCACCTGTACGTTTTCATCGGCCACCCAGCGGCTGACCACGGCACGAATCTGATAACGGGAATCCTTGACCAGCGCCCTTTCATAGAGCTGGTGCCCTGCAGTTGTCAGGCCCTCTTCAAGGGCATCACCGGAGGTGTCATTGGAAAAATCACGGGTATCACTGACGGTTAAAACCGCAATGGACAGGGGAACAAAGGTTTGACTGGCATGAGACATGACGGCACCCATTTAAAAATGTAAGTGAGTCAAGTCTGGTAAGCGGGAAGCAGAATAACAATTACCCGGAAGAGGTATTACCCCCGTATTCCGCGGGTAAAGTGGCCGTTTCCTTGACCTGGGCCCTATTTGGCGACACTAAGCAAATTTGATGGATGATTCCCCGGAATCACCCTGCGCCAGATATTCCGCCAGCAGATTTTGCAGGCTGTCCTTCTGAATGGGTTTGGCAATGTAATCATCCATGCCGGCTTCCAGGCACAGTTCCCGGTCGCCTTCCATGGAATGGGCTGTCATGGCAATAATCAGCTGCCGTGGCCGCGAGAAACGCTTTTCTTCCTCACGGATTTTGCGCGACGCCTCGTAACCATCCATCACCGGCATCTGCACATCCATGAGCACCACGTCAAAACTGTTACGCCCTACGGCGACAACGGCGTCGGCGCCATTTTCGCAAACATCAATATTGGTAATGCCCAGTTTTTTGAGCATACCCACAGCCACTTTCTGATTCACCACATTATCTTCCACCAGCAGCACGCTGCGGCCGGATAAATCCACATGGCTCACCTCTGCCCTGGCTTTCTCGACCGCGGTAACGCTGCGACCTTTCACCAGCGGAATCGCAAAATAAAATACTGACCCGGCCCCGGCGGCAGATTCCAGTTTCAGCTCGCCGCCCATTTTTTCGATCAGTTTGCGGCTGATGGTCAGGCCCAGACCGGTGCCGCCATACTGCCGGGTAGTGGAGCCATCCGCCTGGGTAAAGCTTTCAAATACCTGAGCCTGTTTGTCTTTGGGAATACCGATGCCGGTATCTTTTACGGCAAATTCTATCTGTTCACCGTCGCTGCCTTCGAGTTTACGCAAGCGAATGGCAACGAAGCCGGTATGGGTAAACTTGATGGCATTACTGGTCAGGTTGGTGAGTATCTGCCAGATTCGGGTACGATCCCCTTTGATGCATTCCGGCAATTTTTCATCAATTTCAATACGCAGCTCCAGACCACGATCCTGCAACTGCCGGTGGTAGAGATGCTGCAGATCCTGCGCCATTTCCCGGACAGGAATATCCATGGATTCCAGTTCCAGTTTATCGGCTTCTATTTTCGACAAGTCCAGAATATCGTTAATCAGTTCCAGCAGGGTTTTGCCGGAGCGGCGGGCAATATCCACATAGTTGCGCTCCACCATGTCCAGCTTTTCATCGTCAATCAGTTCCAGCATGCCGAGAATACCGTTCATGGGTGTGCGAATCTCATGGCTCATATTGGCCAGGAACTCAGAACGGCTTTTAACGGCGGCTTCCAGTTCCTTGTTAATGGAATTGATCTGGTTGATATAACGCTTGCGGGCAGCGTTTTCTGCGTCAGCCTTGGCCGCCTTGTTGCTGAGGGTGGATTCCATTTCCTTGAAGCGGTTAATACGATCCGCCAGCCCCACCGAAAAGAACAGCAGCTCAGCCACCGCCCCCACTTTCATGATCATGGGGGCTACTTCGTAGCCGGGTACAATGTGCCGCGATGCCAGTGCAGTGAACATCACACTGGCTAGTACACTGCCCTGCCCCACAATATAATAACGGGCGGATTTGAACCCCGATGCCAGCCGGATAAAACCGGCGATGAACAAGATAATACAACCCAGAAACACGCACAGCGCATTGGCTTTGTTAACAATGGTCAGTGGCGACGTTAACTCCACCACCAGCACTATCAGGCTGAACACCATGAATCCCAGCAGCACCTTGTCCATGCGCGGTGTTTCCTGCGAAGTTTGCAGATAAGTGCGCGAAAACTGGAAAAGAAAAACACCCGATAACACCCCGATCACATACACACCCCGTTCGTAGATATAGGGGTAGTCGGAAAAGAAAAACTGGGCATGACCGGTAAGGAAAAACTGAAAACCCACATGCAGCGTAACAAACAACACGTATTCAAAATAAATACGTTCTCGCAGCATCACCATCAAGAACAGGTTGTAAAACAACAGGCCGACAGCCAGCCCGAAAAAGGCGCCATCCAGATTTCGGAATTCAGATACTTTATTAACGAAGGCCGCTTCACTTTGCAGGTACAGAGGCACGGATAGCGAACTTCCGCTATGCACCCGCAGATATAACTGCACCCGGGTTTGTGGCGGGATCACCAGTTCGCTGGTGTAATGGGGAACATCGTATTTTTGCAGGGTGAGATCGCGGGAGTCGCCGCGCAGGGTTTCTTCAACCACACGACCATTCTGCACCCAGTAAAAATCCACTTCGTCCAGCAGCGCATAATCCAGCGAGGCAATGATCTTGCGGGGCGTTTCAACGGTGTTGAGGACAGGAACCTTCATCCAGAAAGCACTGGCTGAGTAACCGAAGTTCACGGAGGTACTGTCAAGCGTCTCAAAATCAGCGGCCGGTTTCTGCAGCAGATCACGGATGGTGAGCTGACCTTCCGGGTCCTCAAGCACCTGCATTCCGGAGGCCACATGCCACTGGAATTCTTCAGACGTAATGCGCCAGTCCCTGTCGGCAGCATAGCCGGACACGGCGAACAGATTCATTCCCACGAACCAGCTCAGCACCAGCCAGGGAATAACCAATGATCGCTTAACAAAACACATTAGGTTGCGAGGTGCCTCAGATACTTCTCTCCCCTGAAGTTTAGTTCAGATGTGACACACCGCTGGTTTTTCAGCCAATTGAATCAGCATAACAAAAGTGTCATCAATAACCCGGAAACGTTCAGAAACAATCAATTAGACGCGCTTTCTTTTAAAAACCGGGGCCTTACCATAGAATCATTGCAACTTTATGATCACTGTAAACCTGTGAAAAAAACTAAGGTAGCCAGCCTGTGAGCCATTTCATACCACAATTTGAACCCGGAGAAGCGGCAAAAGCGGCTATACAGTGGCTATACCTGCCATACAAATGGTGCGTTTACCTTCCCCTTATGGTGCTTTCCACTAACATGGCGGCGCTTTTTCTGATTGGATATTGCCTGCTGGGCGGGCGGCGCCTGATCCGCATTATTCCTGTTCTGTGGGCCCGCTTTAACGCCCGCGTGGTACCTGCCAGCATCAAGGTACATGGCCGGGAAAATATCGATCCGAAGCAGTCCTATGTTGTGGTGGCCAACCACCAGAGCCATATCGATATCTTTGCCATTTACGGCTGGCTCGGCGTGGACCTGCGCTGGGTAATGAAAAAGGAACTGCGCTCTATTCCCGTGTTCGGCTACGCCTGCGAAGTGATGGGCCAGATCATTATTGACCGTTCCAACCCGCAGCAGGCCATGCGCTCCATTGCGGCCGCCAAGGGCCGTATCAACAACGGCACGTCCATCATGTTTTTCCCCGAGGGAACACGCAGCCTGGACGGCGAATTGCTGCCTTTCAAAACCGGCGCTTTCAAATTCGCCAAAGAACTGGGATTACCCATTCTGCCGGTGACTATCCGCGGCACCCACGACATACTGCCTTCCAAAACCATTCGCCTGCAGCCGGGCCATATGGAAATGGTGGTGCATGCCCCCATTAATGTCAGCGACGACAGCAGTGTAGCCGCTCTGTCGCAGCAGGCACGGGATGCCATTCAGACCGGGCTGTAAACCGTGGATAACAAGCAACCGTGAATAACAAGGCGGACGCCAGCACCATTACCAAAGCCCTTCAGCAGCTGACAACCATGGCTGCGCCACCGGCTTACCACAATTTTGCCGAATGGAAACAGGCTTTCCAGGCGTTGTGCGCCAGCAAAGCCACGCCCTGGGAACAGGCCCTGTTCGGCGGTGCTCAGGCCGGGTGTGTGGGTTATGCCTTTGCGGCGGGTTATCAGGCAGCTTTGCATAGCCTGCTGGGTGCAGATATCAGCAAAGGCATCAGCGCTTTATGTGTTACCGAGTCCGGTGGTAATCACCCCAGAGCGATTCAGACCACACTGACTCAAACCGCATCGACTCAGCCCTCACAAAAAATGCCAGCTGATAACAGTCATTACTTGCTGAACGGCAGCAAGACCTTTATCACCGGCGGCCCACAGGCAGATGTATTACTGGTGGCAGCCACCAGCGGCGAAGATTCACAGGGACGCCCGATGCTCCGGCTGGTGAAAGTGCCGGGCACGGCTGAAGGTGTTAGTGTACAACCCATGCCACCCCTGCCTTTTGTGCCGGAGATAGATCATGCCAGTGTGAGCTTCGTAAAGGTGCAGGTGCCTGCAGAAAATATTCTGCCTGGCGATGGTTATGCGGATTACGTAAAACCCTTTCGCACCACAGAGGACATTCACGTAACGCTGGCCCTGTGTGGCTATCTTGTTCGTGTGGCCATGCAAACCGGTTACCCACCGGAACAGATACCCCTGTGGCTGAGCCTGACGGCGCAACACATTCAATTGGCGCTGCTACCCGCCACCGACCCCATTACCCACCTGTTGCTGGCGGGCACACGCCGGCAACTGGAACAGGCCATTCCCGATCTGGAAACCCACTGGCAACAAGCCAGCCCGGAAAGTTCAGGTAATAGTTCGGTTACAAGTTCAGGTAATAGTTTTGCCGACTGGCAGCGGGACAAAGCCTTGCTGAAAGTGGCATCCAAAGCCCGCGAACAACGTACCGCCACCGCGCTGAAAAACCTGCCCCTGCCATAATTCGCCATAATCCATCAGTGGATTAACAGTTTGCTTCCACCCTGATGCCTGATTCTCCTTGTTAAATGGACACTGTCATACAGCAACATTCAATGAGGAAAATATGATGAATACCAAAACCCGTCTCGCCATCAGCCTGGCTGCCATTATCACACCCGCTTTTTTTGCTGCCGGCTGTTCCAGTACCCCCACCCAGTCCGACCAACCCGATCGCTACCAGGTAAGCCAGTCGACACCCGCTGCAGAAAACACGGCAGTGGCTGACGAAGACCTGCTGGCTGATACCACAGACATGGACGCGATCCGCGAAGAAAACGCCATGATCGACGCATTGATCAGTAACAGCGATCCACTGGTTACACCTGAACCCGAAGATGAATTACAGGCCGAACCGGAAACCAGTGTGATGGATGAAATCGCCGCCACGCTGGAAGAGATCCCGGAGCCTGATGCCGATACGGATGAGCGCCCGGCCCTGACACTGTTCCGCTTTGGTTTCGATAAAAAAGAACTGAGCGAACAGGACCAGGACATTGTGATTCAGCACGGTGAATTTCTGGCGCAACATCCGGACAAGAAGATTCAATTGCATGGCCACGCCGATGCCCAGGGCGACCCCGCCTACAACCAGCACCTTGCCACCCAGCGCGCCAATTATGTGGCCGGGTTGTTAAAGGCGCAGGGTGTGAGCAAGGAGCAGATTGAAATTTACAGCTGGGGCAGCGACAAACCCCAGGCCAACGCCAGTGGCTGGAAAGACAATCGGCGCGTAGAGCTTTTTTATGAGGAGTCCCTGATTGTGAACGCTCAGGAAGAAGATCAGGAAGCAGCCTCGCTGTAATTCAGATCAAGACCAGAACCCGACAGGAGGTGCCGACTCCCGTTAAAACCTTGAGTGAACGATAACCTGCAACCTGTTTCCTCAGATGGCCCGAACTGTTCCCGTGCAGTCGGGCCTTTTTTTATGACGCCCCCCCCCTTTTTATTACGCGCCATTGATAACACTATCAACGCAGCCCTGAAAAATAGTATTCTGCGAGTTGTAAAAACAAGACGTTTTCTGAATCTGTTCTACACTGATTGAAACCGGCCTGCACGTTTAACCACTCCTCCGGAGTGAATCAGACTAAGCCGGACAGACCTGCCTTTTTGGGAATTCATGGAAGTAAAGGCAACCATTAAACGGAGTTAAGCTGCAATGAATAAAGCCTATCAGTATCAAGCCATTAATCCGCCGGCTGATGTCCCGTCCCCAGGCTTTCGCTCCCCGCTTCGATTGATACTCCTGCTCTGTTGCATCGCCTTTACCGGGCTGTTGTTATGGGGGTTGTTTGCCTGGGCTCTGGGTTCCTACCGGGTACTGAGCAACGACCCCGGCGTCTGGCAATCCAGTATCGACCGACTGAACCGGGAGGATCTGATACCAGCCCAGCAAGCCGCGCTGGCACAGCAACCGGTGATTTTTGTGGGCAGCTCAAGCATTCGCCTGTTTCATGATCTGGATACAATTTTTTACAAGAACCCCGTGGTTAAAAAAGGCTTTGGCGGCGCAAAAATTCAGGACGTTATCTATTACCGGCAGGATCTGATTCTGCAGTACCAGCCCAAGCTGGTGGTGTTTTATCTGGGGGTAAACGATATCCTTTACCGTGACTACGAGAACATTAACGAACTCACCGCGCCCCTGTTTGCGCTTTTAAACGAACTCCAGCGAAAACAACCACACACCCATTTTGTATTACTGGCACAAAGGCCCATTGATACGCCCCGTTTCAGCAAGGAACTACATGCCTACAATATCGCGCTAGCTGACTACGCAATACAGCAACATCAGGTATTTTTCGTGGACATTAACGACGCCCTGATGCGCCCGGATCGCACCCTCGACCCCGAGCTTCTTCACTGGGATGGCCTGCACCTTAACGAAAACGGTTACCGGGTTTGGGGCAACGCCATTTATAAACAACTCAGCGCGTTGCACCTGGTGGAATAATACAAGGCTGACCGAACCCACCATGCTGAATGACCTAATCGGTCATCCAAGGCTGTCCTATCCTGTCATTGGTTTCCCCTGACACAATTCGTAAATTCCGGCACTCGCCATAAAAATAATGGGCCGTAGAGAGAGTGTGTCTGAAAATTATCAGGCCCGACATATAAATGAGGGGTAAACCATGAAATCGCCAATAAAAGGGGCAGTTATTGGCCTGTTGCCGCTAGCCATCATCGGCTGTGAGGACGCAGGTCATTTCCCGGATCAGGAAGAAGTCTGTGGCTTTGACAACGCCAGAGAACTGGAACGGGCCGCATCGGCCGCCAACTTCCCGGACCCGGTTATCACCAACATCAGCGTCGGCGGCACCAGCCTGTGGCAGCCGGGGCAAACCACCGCCATCAACCTGCAACCCGGCGACATAGTTACCATCACCGGCAGCGGCCTGGGTAACGGTGTGGATGTGGACTTTTCCAAAATCATGATCGGTAACACCCGGATTCTGGAAACCGACTTGCGCATGTTCAAACAAAAACTGGATATTGCCGACCAGGTGAATTTCGAAATTCCTGAGACCCACGACACCTGGGATAAAAACGTGGTGAGCTGGCAGCCGGATCAGATTCAGTTCCGGGTACCGGATCATGCCGGCAGCGGCAATCTGATTGTGCAGATCCAGAAACGCACCGGCTTTCATGATTCACTGATTCGCCCCGGCGAACCTCACAATGTGATCGATGCCCAAACTTCGCGAATTACCGATCCGGACTTTGAGCACAACTGTGATGTGGTCTCCAGCCTGAGCGATACCAAAGCCACCGCACCTGTTGCTGTGAATGTCAGCAACCCGCAACGGGATGATCTGGTAGATCAGGGCCGCGCCATTTTCTGGGGTTACGATTACAACATTGGTACCGCCCATGCTGTGCGGGATCTGGACTGGGAAAAGATCTTTAATTATGAAGCCACTGACCCGGTCACCGGCCTGACGGCGGATCCCTATTTACTGTTCGGCGCCGTGCACACAGTGGAAGGCCAGGTACCCGACGAAGCCCTGGATGATATCTACTTTGATCCCTACCCGCAGGAAAGCCCCATTCCCGGCTTTTTGACCCTGCAGCCCCAGCTAACCAAAGGCTGGACCCGCAACACCGGCTGGGTAGGTTACCGCTATGCAGAATCCAGCCACCCTTATCAGGGCAAAGGTGAATGGATCGGTTTTAACTGTGCGTCCTGCCACGGTTACCAGATCACCTATGAACAGGCACCGGGCGACACTATCACCAAAGTGATTCCCGGCCTGCCCAATCCCACCTGGTCCATGCGCTGGACGCTGCTGGATAATTTCGAAGGCATTAAAACCAAGGAAGCCGGCCCGGTATGGACCGACGGCAGCAAAAAGGATATCGATAAAACCCAGCTGATTTACCATATGCCGCAAGGCACCGGGGAGCACAATATTGTGCGTGCCGTTGGCGAAGGCAGCCACACGGATAACGATTATCAGTTTTCCCCCATCGCGATTCCCAACGTGACCAACTACATGGCCATTCGCCGCTCCCTGTCTCACACGGAATCCTATGTGGGCTTTGAAGGTTCCTATATTCACTCCGAGGAACCGGACGGCGCCGTGGGCTCCATGAACAAGGATGCCCTGCAGGCACTGACCGCCTACATGACCACCCTGGATAAAGACGATGCCGACCTGATCAATGTGGGCCTGTATCGCTGGTTATCCCAGAACGGTCAGCTGGCGGCACAGACTGGTGGCAACCCCACTGAAGGTGAATTTGTGCAGAACGGCTGGCAGAGTTACGCCGGCGTGGTGGCTAAAGTGAATGCCGGTAAAACCGCTTACGACCGTGATTGCGGCAGCTGCCATACGGATCAGCTGGGCTCACACACCAACGAGAAAATGGTGCGCCTGGATGAAGTGGGACGTTTCTTTACCCCAACGATCTACCAGAAAGAAGTGCAGGCCATTCGCACCACCTTCCTGCGGGATCTGTACTGGGTACAACACCGCGGCCTGCTGAGCGACGGCCATGTGCGCAACCTGGAAGATCTGGTGGATCCGGACCGCTGCACCACCGGCACCGATCTGTACAACGCCTACTACACCCTGCATCCGCCGCTGAACACCGCCAAGGGTGGTGCGGATCATCCTGATCCGTATCCTGCTTATCAGAATCGCGGTGATGTGTTCCGTATTCCCAAGGTGGCCAGCAATAGCAGCAATGACAATGGCGCCCGCCAGAACCGCTTTATCGAGCGTCACAAGTACTTTGTGGAAGTGCCCTGGGATCCGGATTACTACTACTGGGATTACCAGAAGATGCGCGCCGAATACGGCCCCGGTGAACTGGGTACACCGGCACCCATCGGTATGCCGGATGCACCGCACCCCTGGTGTACTGAGCAAGGGGATGTTGCTGATCTGACACAGTATCTGTTAACGCTGTAATCCGTGTAACTTTGTAACCCGTAAAGCGCTGTAACGCGGCCACGTTTAACGTGGCCGCACTGCATTTATGAGCCGCTATCAACCATTAACCGCAACGAGCCCTGCCGATCCGGCTGCTGCCGGCAATTCTGCCAGGCAGTAGCCGGCATTCAGGCGCGACTGAAAACAGTCGCTGTACACCACCGCCAGCGGGCGGGCATTGGCCAGCCCCAGTTCCCGCAACGTCTGCGCCATAGGATGCTGACTGTCACCTACTGTCAGCCGCAAGCTGCCGGGCATTGTCAGGCGGGACTTGCCGCGGGCGTTCACCGTGGAGCGCAACAACGCCTGTTCCAGCCGCGTGAACAAGGTCAGACTCAAAGGCCTGGCCGGTAAACCGGGCCCCAGATTACCGGCCAGCGCCATGATCAGCTGTTCCCCAACACCCTGATCGGGATCATACACCCGGCAATCCATGGTTTTACCGCTTTCCTGATAGGTAATGGGCGTGACGAATTTGGGGAACCCCCAGATTTCCCGGCCCGCCGCATTGGCTGCCTCGGTAGTTACCGGCAGATGCAGTACATGCATACCGGTATGACGCACTTCAGGATTGGTGAGGGTGGACAGAAAATCCCACCAGCTGCCCACAGGTTTGCCCTGCCCCACCGGGCTGGCGGTGACCGCCAGCCCTACTTCGTTGTACACCCCCACGCTGGTATCCCGGTACTCATAACAGGCAATGCCGGCAATGGAATAGTTACCCATCACCAGATCCGCCTCCAGCCCGGTGCCCGCCAGCAGGCTATCCACCTTCTGCTTTTCCACCAGAAAAAAGCCATAAAGCGCCGAGGCATCAAAATACAATATGGGTAACTGCACATCTCCGGCAGAGGTTTTACGGGTGGTTTGGGGTACCTGAAAAAAGGGATCATTTGCTTTCAACATAAGTCAGCTCCAGCCATTGGCGGCCATTTTACGAATGAATTCCTGTTGCTGTTCTTCAATCACAGCCAGGCGATTGATCTGATTGGTGCCTTCAAAGATTCGCGTCAGGCGGTTGTCGCGAAAATTCTTTTCCACCCGGCTTTCATGCAGCAGGGAGTGATTGCCCATCAGGTCCATGGCCGACTCAATCACCGTCTGGGCCCGGTCAGAAGCATAGAACTTGGCCATGGAGGCCTGGGACTGCCGCGGCGTCCAGCCCCGTGAAAACTGCCACACCAGCGCGCGGATCGCGGAGGTTTCTGCCAGCATATCCGCCAGTTGCAGTTGCACCTGTTGATAATGAATCAAAGGCCGGTTGCCCAGGGACATGCGGCAGGCAAACTCCACGGCGGATTCACAGGCTTGCTGGGCAAAGCCCACCGACATGGCGGCCACCGGCAGGCGCGACAGGTTCAGGGTGGCGCGGTTCAGCCCCCAGCCTTTGGCAACACCCCCCAGCACCCGCTGATCCGGTACAAAATACTGGTTCAGCTCCAGCTCCGCGGCCCCGGATACCCGCATACCCATTTTGTTTTCGGTACGTACCACGGCAAAGCCGGGAGCCTGAGTGTCCACCAGAAACGCAGTCCAGGAATCAAAGCCCTGTTGTTTGATGGCGGCAAATACCGTGATCCAGCGGGCCGTATCGCCGCCACTGATAAACAGCTTGCGGCCCTGCAGCAACCAGCCCCCGTTGGCACGGGTGGCCACCACACCGGGCCGGTTGTGTTGTGCGCCATGGCCGTCTTCCGCATCGGAGCCGGCCGCCGGCTCGGTAATGGCATAGGCAAACAGTTGCGGGTTGCCTTTTTTGTTTTCCCGGAAGGCGGGTATCACCACCTCCCGCAGCACGTTCAGATTGCCGCTGTACAGCACCGGCGCCAGCCCCAGGTTATGGGCACTGAGTAACAGCATCAGGCCTCCGTCGGCACGGGCCAGCTCCTCCACCCGGATGGCCTGTTGCCAAACCAGGGGGCAACGCATCCGGCTCAGGGGTATGGAGCCTATCGGGGCCGGCAGCAGATCGCTCAGCAGGCCTGCCTTGCCGGCTTTGCGCAGAATATGGTTCCGCTGGGGCGGGTAGCGCCCGGTTTCCACCACATAACGGTCCAGTTCCAGGCTCCGGGGTAACAGTGTCTGTTCTGCAAACTGCCTTACCTGGCGGCGGTACACCGCCAGTGGCCGCGGCAGGGAAGCGGTTTCCTCCTGCCACAGGTCCCGTGGCCGATAGTCGGACAGCAGTTTCAGTAACGGCAGTTTTTTGAAGGCAGTGAGGGGCGACAGCCGGTGCCTGCCGTTAACGTGCCCCGGCAAGCCACCGCGGCTGCTTACCGCTTCCACCTGGGCCGCAGCGGCATTCTGCAGACTGCTCACCAGCAACGGCAGCTCCGACTGGGATCCCCCCAGCACCCGCAGGCAGTTAATATCCCGCAGCCGCTGCTCAATACCGTAGTCCCGCATATAACCCACGCCACCCAGAATCTGCATGGCGGCATTCACCGCTTCTGACAAACCCGACATCACGGTGATTTTCTGGGCCAGGCAATGGGCAAGGGAAAGGTTTTCCGGCAATTGCATGGCACCCTGCCTGAGCACCAGATCCGCCTGGTCGATGGCCCGTACCATCACTGCCATCAGCCCGGCAACAGCATCATGACGCACAATCAGCCGGCCACCCTGTTTGCGCAGGCTGGTGTATTCATTTGCCAGAGTACCGGCCTGTTCGGCGGCGCCGGTGGCAATGGCCAGAAATCCCAGGGTCTGCATCATCAGAAAATGACCGAATACGGCGGGCTCCACGGCGGGTGTTACTGGGCCGTGCTGCTCCACTCTGCCGGTGCGGGCCTGCAGGCCATCCAGGCCGTGAAAACCCGGTGCCGGGGCAGCACTGACCGATACCCGGGCAAAATACAGATTCCCCTGATCAAACATGGGCACCAGAGCATCCATGCCATGCTGATGGGTGAGCAACAGGCGCTGCCGGTCACCATAGCAGTCCGCCAGTAATGCCAGATCCCGGGCCTGCCCCGCGCCGTCAGCCTGCCCCTGCAACCAGCGGCCCAGGGCACTGCGCCCCAGCCCCAGGGAGCCTTCCAGCATCAGCGGCAACAAAGTTTCATGCGCCAGGCACGGATAACGTACTTTCAGTGCCTCTCCCAGCGCCAGGGTATGTAAGCAGAACGCCATCGTGGCACTCTGGCCGGCAATCATCCGCAACGCCGGCAAGGTGAAGGCAAACGCCTTGTCCCCGGCATACTCACTCCACAGGCCATAACCTTCCCGGGTGGCATCCAGCAATCCCGCATGCTGTGCGGCATTCACAATGGCCACCAGATCCTGTTCCGTGAGGGGTGTTTCCGGGCTGCGAATCCGGGCGGCAATTTCATCCCGGGAAAACTTGTCCACCATGGCCAGCAACGGTTCCACTTCCGCATGCAGTTCCGTAAGGATGTTATTCAGATTCATTAGTGCGATTCCTTACAGGCTCTCTAATGCCTGATCGGTTCGGAGCGATACTCCGCCACATACTGGCGGTACATGGGATAGGTGGGCTCCAGCACTGGCAACAGCTTCACCGCCTTGGGCACCTTGCCCCGGGATTTCACCTTGCGGCGCGCCAGGGCGCTGACAATGTTTTCGTGGCCCTGCCAGAACTGATGGGCAAATTCGGCTTTCATGGTCATGGTCACGTCCGGGGTACCCTGGTACTGGTCACCCAGATAGAGCTTAGGTTCGGCACCGGAGGCATCCAGCGTGATCACGGCGGCAGGATCCTCATACACAAACTGCACTGACAAACCTGAATCCAGTAATTTTCTCCGCAGCAGCGGATCAGCCAGCAGGGAATGGTAAAAGCCCCCCAGCACGTCGTAGATCTCGCTGGAATGATGGAAGAAAGCCGGTTGCTGTGCGGTGGTTTGACGGGTGGACTCAGCCGGCACCAGTTCCGCGGCAGTGGCCGGCAGGGGCTGCAGTTTTTGCCAGAAGATCCGCTGCAGCACCTGTTCCACGGCGCGGGCTTCAACGGCTTTGGGGTTATACAGCATGGCGCCGTCCCCCATGGCTTTATCGATCACCAGCGCCATGTTTGAAAAGCAATTATCCACGCCCGCCTGCTTCAGGTTCAGGGGCATGCCGGTGATCCGGGCCAGTTTGCGATTCAATTCGGTAATTTTGCGCACTCCCTGCCGGGCGATGGCTTTTTCTGCCAGACGATCCAGGGGCTTTAACCGGCCCAGCAATTGTGCCAGGCCATTGGCTTTCACCAGCGACAGCAGCGACTGGGCCGTATCCACCGGCAACGGCAGGTGCACTCCCAGGGCTTCGGCAATGCGGGCGTAACGGTCCGGGCAGCATTCGATGTTATGCTCCATCACCAGCGGCAGCGCCAGGGCATTGGCCAGGCCGTGGGGAATGCCGTACACCCCGCCCAGGGCATGGGCAATGCCGTGGGCCATACCCACCATGGACTGGGAAATACAGATGCCCCCCAGACAGGATGCCACCAGCATGGCACCTCGGGCTTCAAGATTGTCGGGCTGGGTGCAGGCCACCAACAGGTTGTCCTTGATCAGGCGGATAACGTGCAAGGCAATGGCATCAGTGAGCGGCTGGGAATCCTTGCTGACATAACTTTCAATGGCATGGGTAAGAGCATCCATGCCGGTGATGGCAGTTAACTGCGGCGGCAGACTCAGAGTGAGTGACGGATCCAGCACCGCAACCTGGGGATAAAACTGGTGCTCGGCAAAGGGCAGTTTTTCGTTGTTATCCGGGTCGGCAATCACCGCCACTTTGGTGACTTCGGATCCGGTGCCGGCGGTGGTGGGAATCAGCATCATGGGGTGTAGCGCCGTATTCCCCAGCAGGTAAGCGCCCATATGATCTTCCAGCCGGCCACCTTTCACCATCAGCAGGTTGGCTACTTTTACGGTATCCATGACACTGCCGCCCCCCAGGCCGATCAGCAGATCACAATCAGCGATACGCCCCTGCCGGGCACAGTCCTCCACACAATGGATGGTGGAATTGGACGGCACCTCACTGAATACCGACACCACCCGGATCTGCGCTTTTGCCAGTGCCGCCGTTACCCGCTCCGCAATCCCCAGATCCATCAGCACCCTGTCGGTTACCAGCAAGGCACGGGCTCCCCGGAATGTTTCTATCTCATCCTGCAGACGGTCAATAATATGGGCACCGTAAAGGATGCGGGTGGGAAGCAGGTATTCAAAGGCGTCGGGTAACATGGGGCCCCCTGATAGTGGCTCAGACTCATCGGTTCCGTTTTTTCACTATCAGGGGCTTTCCGGCAATTGTCCTTGTCGGATATCAAGTTGGTTTTGCGGCGTCCTGCCTGGCACGGGTCGGGAGTAAAACAAGGCTTTCGCTTGTGAAACTTTTCAGAAAAGCCGGTTAGGCTGGAACAACCGGCTGCGCAAGTCACGCCATGGAAATCCCACCATTCACACTGATGGCCTGACCACTGATTTTGGCTGCCGCCGGACTGGCAAGGAAAGTGGCCATCTGGGCCAGATCTTCCGGTTCCACCACGCCCAGTGACGCCATTTTTTCCGCCTTGCCAAAGATCTTGGACGAGAACGGATCTTTCATCAGTACATCATAAAGCGGGGTATTACGCACAATGGATGGCGTTAAACAGTTCACGCGGATGCCGGAACGTTTTGCCTCGTTGGCCAGGGCACGGCTGAACATGATCACTCCCGCCATGGCTGTGCCTATTGCCACTTCACCGGGTGTGGCCACCTTGCCGGCATCGGATGCCATGGTAATAATGGCACCGCCTTGCTGTTTCATCATTTGCGGTAATACCGCTCTTGCCGGCAACATGGCAGACATGAGCGAGCCGTTCACCATGCCCTGAATTTCCTCGATGGCAATGGTGTGATAAATCGCCGGCATGGGATCACCACCGGCAGTGCTGAGCAGAATATCCACCCGGCCGAAGCGTTCCACGCAGGCATTCACGCCTTTTTCTGCCCCTTCCGGTGTGCCCGCATCCGCCGATACGAAATCGAAGGCTACTGCCGGGTATTCGTCCCGTAGGCGGGCCACCGTGCCCTCACCCCGTTCCACATTGCGGCCTACCAGCATAATCTGCGCCGCACCCGCGTCCGCAAAGGCTTTAACACAGGCCAGGCCGATACCCGCCGTACCGCCGAACACCAGTGCGGTGTGATCTTGTAAGGATGTTGGATTTGCGCTCATGGCTCCCCCTGGTTTCACAAACAGTTTCCGATGCTGCATTGTGGCCCGGGCTTTTGGCCGTGAGAATAGTTAATATGGATGATGCGATTCAGCCAGGCGGGCGTTGAAAAACGTCATATTCATATCAGAATCAAGCCCTTACGTTGATCTCGGCCGGTGATACCGCTATAAGCGATAGTAAGTAATAGTATTAATAAACAACCCGATGAAAGGTTGCCATGAGTAAAGAACTGACGGTTGAAGCCATTCAGCAAGGCTTCGAAGCACACGGTTATATCTGCGATCACGCCATTGCCCTGTCGGTGTTTCTGGCACTGCAGCTGGAAAAACCCATTCTGGTGGAAGGCCCGCCCGGCGTGGGCAAAACCGAACTGGCCAAAACCACAGCGGAATTTTTACAGCATTCCCTGATTCGTTTGCAGTGCTACGAAGGTCTGGACGAAGCCAAGGCACTCTATGAATGGAAGTACTCCAAGCAACTGCTGTACACACAAATTCTGAAAGACAAACTGGGCGACCTGCTGAAAGGCACCCATGACCTGGCGGAATCCGTCAGCCGCCTGCACGAGTTCGGTGATATTTTTTATTCGGAAGACTTTATTGAGCCACGGCCGTTATTAAAAGCGCTGAATGAAACTGATGGCACCGTTTTACTGATTGATGAAATCGATAAAGCGGATCACGAATTCGAATCCTTTCTGCTGGAAATGCTGTCGGACTTTCAGATTTCCGTACCGGAACTGGGCACCATCAAAGCCAAAAAGCGCCCGGTGGTTTTCCTTACCAGTAACAACACCCGGGAATTAAGCGATGCATTAAAACGCCGCTGCCTGCATTTATATATTCCGTTCCCGGATGTAAAACTGGAGCAGAAAATCATTCAGAAACGGGTGCCCAATGTGAGCGACAACCTGCGTACCCAGCTGGTGGAGTTTGTTCATAATCTGCGGGACCTGGATATGAAAAAACAGCCCGCCATCAGTGAAACCATTGACTGGGCCAGATCCCTGGTGCTGCTCCACGCGGATCAACTCAACAAGGATCTGGTGGCATCCACCCTGAATGTATTGCTGAAACATGAAGACGATATCAACCAGGCCAAATCCGAGCTGAATACCCTGCTGAACAAACGTAAATAGTCACTGAAAAAAGCAACGTTTATGGAATCCCAACTGGTTCAGTTTTTTAAAGCCCTGCGCGGCGCCGGCGTGAATGTGTCCACAGCAGAAGCCATTGAAGCCACGCAAACGGCCCAACTGATCGGCTATCAAAACCGCGATACGCTGAAGACCGCCCTTGGGCTGGTGCTGGCAAAAAGTGAAGACGCCAAAACAAAATACGCCCTATGCTTTGATGAGTTTTTTCGTTTCAACAAACTGGAAAACCTGAAAGACGGTGTGGAAGAAGCGGAACAGGATACGAGCTTTGCCGGCAAACTCCAGCAAATGGTGAATGCCGTTATTCCCGGCAGCAACCGGCAACCCAAACCGGCCCCCAGCCAGTCGCCGCTGGGGCAGTTACTGTTAAGCGGTGATCAGAATGCACTGGCCATGGCAATGGCCAGTGCCGGCAACCAGGCGGATGTCAGCAATATTCAGTGGATGACCCAGAAAGGGATATTTGGCCGCCGCATGATGATGGCCATGGGGCTGGAACAGCTGGAACAGGAAATGTGGCAGGCAGAAGCCTCTGATAATCCCTCACAGCAGGCACTGGGCCAGGAACTGCGCCAGGCACGGGACCGGCTGCGTGCAGACGTAAAGGACTATGTAGAGCAACAGTTCTTGCTGCAGGCAGCAGCCACCGGTAAAAAACTCCGCGAAGACACCATGATGACCGTGAAGATTGAACACCTTCGTGAATTCAAGGAAGTAAAACAGCTGGTGCGCAAGCTGGCAAAAAAACTGATCGCCAATCATTCCCGCCGTAAAAAAGTCTACAACCGGGGGATGCTGGATATGCGCAGCACCCTGCGCCAGAGTGTTCCCACCGGCGGTATCCCCTTTAATGTTTACTGGAAAAAGAAGAAAAAAGACCGGCCCAAAATCATGGCCATTTGTGATGTCAGCGGCTCCGTCAGCCAGGTGTCACGGTTTCTGCTGATGTTTTTATTCAGCCTGCACGAAGTGTTACCCAAGGTCAGAGCCTTTGCTTTTTCGTCCGGCCTGGGCGAGGTTACCGACACCTTTCGACGCATGGGAGTAGACGAAGCCGTGGACTACACTCTGGAAACCTACGGCATGGGCAGCACCGATTATGGCAAATCACTGGAAGATTTCAGCGAACTCTGCCTGAACGACATTGATAGCCGCACTACGGTGATCATGCTGGGGGATGGCCGCAACAACTATGGCGACCCCCGCACCGACTTGCTGCAGCAGATTTACCAGCGCAGTCACCGGGTGATATGGCTTAATCCGGAAGCCACCAACCGCTGGGGCAGTGGCGATTCGGAAATGGAAAAATACCGCGCCTATTGCAGCTACACCATGGAGTGCAACTCATTGCGGCAGCTGGAGCGCTTCATTGATGGACTTCTAAGTCACCAATAGGCCGCCGACCTTCAATCATTTACCCCGCTATTTACAAAAGAATCACAGATATATTTTCGCGAAGTGATAATATTCGCACCTCAATGCAAACCTCACATTCGGTTTTGAACCCTTCTTTAATAAAAGGACTTGTTATGAAAAAGATCGCCCTGACAGGTGCACTCTGCTCCCTGTGTGTTGCCGGCCTCAGTGGTTGCGGCACAGAAAAATCCACCAACCTGCTTTCGGAAGATATTGAAGTCAGATATCAGCTGTCCCAGATCTGGTCCCAGGACTACAGCATCAACACCAGCCCCGAACCCAACTGGGCCCTGACGGTTAACATGAAAAGCATGGATTTCGACAGCGTGTTGGATTTCGGTAAAGTGAATAAATCAGTACGCCTTGAAGCACCGGAAACCATCGAGCTGTCCATCGGCAACGACTCCGCGGAAGTTGTACTGACCACACTGCAAGCGCCGGAGCCGGACATGCAGGATTTTCTGGAAATCTTCGGTGACGATGAGATCTATGCCGCGGAACTGCCCTACTCCACTCCGCAGGAAGCTTACGCCACTTTTTACCGCGCCAGCGGCGAAGTGATTACCACCGCATTTCCGATTTACGAAACTCAGGGGCTGACTTCTCCTGCGGCAGGTTCGGTTTATGCACTGGGCGAATCCTTTACGGTAACCTGGAACCAGAACGACCAGTTCGAGTCTGTGCGCTTCTATCTGGTGGGCTGTGGGGAAATTTTCGAGTACCGCTGGGTGTACCCCAACACAGGTTCTGTGGTCCTCAAGCTGGATGAAGCACAACTTCCGGAAGGCGTTGATGCTTGCGACGCCAAGTTAAGAATGTCCTCCAGTTACAGCTTTCCATTGACGCCGGCGAATAATTTTCACCCTCTCAGCGATGCTCAAGTGGAACTGCTGGATACTCTGTTGCCCATCCGGATAGTTCGCTAAGCACGCGCGCAAAACTCCCGGAAGGTGGAACACGGATGCTGATCTCTTTACCCGTTACCGGGTGGGTAAATTCAAGCCCACTCGCCATCAGTAACAGTCGATGGCAGTGGTAATGCGCCTGAAAATAGCGGTTATGCACTCCCTTGCCATAGCTGGAATCACCAACAATAGGGTGGCTGATATGCTTCATGTGGTAGCGCAGCTGATGGCGCCTGCCGGTGAGTGGTTTCAGCTCCACCAAGCTGTACCGGGTAGTCGGAAAGGTTTCAATCTGAACGGGAAGTTCGAAACAATCCAACCGTTTTAATTCGGTAATACCGTCTCTGGGGGAATCCTTGAGCCGGTTGTCATGTTTGTCTTCCCGGGTTTTTACCGGGTGATCAATGGTGCGCTGTTGCGGTGCAAAACCGCGCACCAGCGCCAGATAGGTTTTGTTGACCTGGTGGCTTTCAAACTGGTTTCTGACCGCCGCCAGCGCTTCGGTGGACTTGGCGAACAGAAGTACGCCGGAGGTGGGTTTGTCGAGCCGGTGTGCAGGATAGACATATTGACCCAGCTGATCACGTAACAGCTGGATGGCAAAAGTGGTTTCCCGGCGATCTACGGGGCTGCGATGAACCAGCAAGCCGGGCGGCTTATCAATGGCAACGAAATGCTCGTCTTCAAATACAATGCTTAACTCAGCCAGGTGAACTGTACCTTTTCATAAATTCAACACCAGGCGCCAACATGTGTCGCCATGCTCTTTCTACATCTGCTGAATAACGCCGGTCGAAAGCGGCAACTGTTTTGATAATACACTTCAGCCACACATCAAACATATCGGCTTTAACGGCCGGCATTCTACCATGATGTTTGGCCATATCCAGCAACGTGTGAGACGCATGGCTGGTTGCGGCATAGGACAGCAGATGCATAAAAGAGGCTTCCAGCATATTTCGTTGCCGGATCATATCGGTTTCAGAAAACGCCTGCTTCACCCGATCAGAAGCGGCAATAAAACTTTCATAGAAACAATCAAAAAAACGATCGATATCCGGCTGAATACGCTGATAGCTGTCGTTAAATATTTCATGATAATCCATGTTGCTGGCTGATGCCTCAGACTCACACGAAAGCTCTGGCGCCACATCAGCACCGCCCACCAGATGCGGAAGGTACTTAAGAAACTTTGCCATCAGGTCTTCATGCTCAAAGGGTTTGGCCACGTAATCATTCATTCCCGCGGCCAGGCACTTTTCTTTTTCACCCTCAATGGCATTTGCAGTTAATGCCACAACAGGCAGCTTTTCCATTCCCGGTGTCTGCCTGAGCCTGCGGGTGGCTTCGTAACCATCCATCACCGGCATATGGCAATCCATCAACACGATATCATAGGGATTATCGGCCAGCTTTCGCAGCGCTTCTTCACCGTTCTCGGCAATATCCACGTGAATTCCCGCATCCTCCAGGCTGAACATGGCCACCTGCTGATTAAGGTGGTTATCCTCCACCAGTAATGCCCGTGCACCTGGAAAAGTCAGTTCTTCCTGATCAGCTTCTGATTGGAGCACTTCTGACTGAAGCATTTCGGACTGGGGCACTGCTGACGGCTCACGCTGCTCTTCCAGGTTGATACGAAACCAGAAACAGGAACCTTCACCCACGCGGCTTTCAACCCCGATATCGCCTTCCATCAGCATTACCAGCTGCCTGCAAATACTCAGACCCAGGCCGGTACCGCCAAATTCACGGGTGGTTGAGTTGTCTTCCTGGGTAAAACGCTCGAATAATTGTTTCTGTGCGTCCTCCCCGATACCTTTTCCGGTATCCCGGATTTCAAAAAGCAGGTCGCAACGCGGCTCTGCTGCATTACCCGTCGTCTTTCCATCCGCAACGACATTTGCATGCGTTTGCACGTTCACGGTAACAGAGCCTTCGCGGGTAAATTTAATGGCATTCCCGATCAGGTTTTCCAGTATCTGGCGTATTCGCACCGGATCGCCAATGCAGGTTTTATTGGCAATCGGCTGCGCCGGGCAGTGCAACTGAATTCCTTTTTGACGGGCCTGGGGGCCCATAACATCGGCAATCTGCAACAAGAGCTCCGACAGTTCAAAAGGAACCGCGTCAATCGCCAGTTTGCCGGATTCAATTTTCGACAGGTCAAGTATGTCGTTAATAATGCGCATCAGCGATGCCGAGCTGTTCTGAATGGCCAACAGTTGCGAATGCTGCTTTTCATTCAGGTCTGATTTCCGCAACAACTGCAACATGCCGATGATGCCGTTCATGGGGGTTCTGATTTCGTGGCTCATATTCGCCAGGAATTGTGACTTGGCCGCGGCGGAATGAAGCGCCTCGTCTTTGGCCTGGCTGAGTTCTTCCATGGCGGCTTGCAGCTGAGCAGTTCTTTCCCGTACCAGGTTTTCCAGATTCTCCTGATAGGAGCGGATCTGATCATCCTGGCGCTTGCGCTCTGAAATATCCGTAACGTAAGCGAACAGATAACCCTCTCCGTCGCTCTCAAAATAGTGCGCTTTGATTTCAACAGGAAAGACCTCGCCACTTTTGGCGCGATGCTGTGTCTCAAAAATAACGTGCTTTTTTGCGACAAAATCCTGCCAGAACCCGGACCAGGCCTCTTGAGGGAACAGGGGATCCCAATCCCAGACATACATTTGCAGCAGCTCGTCGCGACTGTAACCCAAACGATTGCAGGCGGATTTATTGGCGTAGACAATTCTGGAGTCAGACTGCATCCAGAAAACTTCATCAGCGGCAATCTCAGTGGAAAACTGGTTAAAGGTTAAATCGTTGAAAGGGGAGTTTTGATCAGGCAAACCTGGGTCCTGCTCTGCTTTGTGCAAAGGTTTGACTGATACATTCACACCCGAAGCATCATTCTGAGCCATGACCGCGTTCCACCGCTTTAGCGCCGCTAACCAGGGCATCGGCATTCGCAACGCGCCTGAACATAGAGTCTGTTCAGGTAATTCTAGTCTCTGGCAACACGATTTCCACCGGGTGACTAAGCGGGTTAGACATCTATCACTTCCTGCAAATGCAGCTGTTCGTTTTCCAGTTGAATGGTCTCTTTTCTGAGCCAGCCTTCTACCGGAATGGAAACCCGGTAAAAATCGCGGTTTTCACCGGTCACATCCACCGGTGTTCCCAGTGGCAAATCCGCCAGCGACACCGCGGGGCTGGAACCATGGGGCTCCCTCAGCAACATGGAATCACCACTGTGGAGGGTTCCGGCTCTGGCAATGGAAGACAGCTTGTCGATGCCTTCCTTGCGATCGTGGTAGAGCAGTTTTTCCCTGATCACCGACAGGGGAAAGGCCGGACCGGGATCCATCTTGTTATCCAGTGACACCGTGTCATGCCCTACCAGCGCCGTAATGTTGTAATGGCTGCACAACAGTCGGCACACGTCCATCAGGGTGCTGATCTGGGGTTCGGTATAGCGATGCCAGTACCCTGGCTCCGCTTCGTGGGAATGGGTTGCCTGTATCACTTCGTCTTCGCCATAGGCGCGACCAAACCAGGACAGGTACTGATCACCGGATTTCATCAGGCGCCCGGCATTTTCCAGTTCAATGCCAATGGAATAACGGTTCAGGTCTCTTCTTCCCTGGTATTCGCTGACGCCGGCATGCCAGGCAATGCGATCAAAAGGCATCAGCTGAACCACCGAGCCATTGCGACCAATCACCAGATGGGCCGACGCTTTGACTTCGCTGTCCAGCAATTCGTTAACGGCAGCCTGCAAGGAACCGGTAGCGGTAAAATGAAACACAATCGTATCCGGCAAACCACTGGCAAAGGTGCCGCTGTTTTTTTCTGAAGATTCGTGCTGCACGTAATCCGACAACAGTCGGTGATGGGCAATCTTGTAAGTCATAATGAACCCGCGAAATTATTTTTATGGTATGTGGGGTGCGAGATGCAGGCAGGCCACTGATCATGCTGCAATGACAGAAACGGGCCTGATGACTTCAAGAAATAGTCGGGCTTTGCGGGCCTGTCAAGACAGGCCGGGCGGGAAGGCTCAGAGCATGTCGTCCACAGGCACCAGGCTCAGGTTCACGTGGGATACTTCCTGAATAATTTCGAACGGCAAACCATCCAGGGTTTTGCCGCAAATGGCAATCAGCGACGGATCGGCATAGTGAATTTCTTCAAGGTAAAACAGAGTGTTATCACCAAACCCTGCCACTCTGGCACCAAGCACCTTGCCGGCAGGCAACTGGTTGCGAAAATTTTCCACCCGGGCACTGAGCAAACCATAAAAACGCTTTGCCAGATGATAGCGGTCATCATCCGCAATATTGTGGTGTTCATCGTGGCCATGTAATCGATCCATTGTGCTGCTCCTTATGCCTATGCTTATGCTTTTAATTTTTATCGTGTCAGGATCGGGTTATAAGACCAAAGCGGCACGGGAAAGACAAGGATCCAGATCAAATTAACTGCAATGCATCCATCAGCAACACGGCCAGGCTGCCGTGTAACAGGCCGATAGCCGCGCCGGCCGCTACATCACTGGGAAAGTGTACGCCCAGGATCACCCGGGCAGAGGCGGTCAGTACGGCAAAGGGGAACAGCAAAATCCCGATCCAGGGAGCAAAGGCCACCAGCATCAGGGTAAAAGTCACCGCGTGCAGAGTGTGACCAGAAGGGAAGCTGAATTCATCCAGCACTGATGTGCCCTTCTGAATCTGAGGGTACATGGCGTAGGGCCTGGGCCGGGCAAAACGAACTTTCAGGCGTCGATACAATGCCAGATTAGCCAACCCCACCAGGGTCATGCAGATTGCGTAGGCAAGGCCGCCATCCGGCTGCAATAACGGCAGACTGAGAATCAGGGAATACCAGAACAAGCCATCCCCCATGCGACTGATCACATGCAGAAAACGATGCCAGCCACTGTGTTGCAGGGTGCGGTTCGCCATCAGGCATAACGCAAAATCCAGATCACCGGCTTTTTGTTTTATCAGCAATGTTTTACTGGTCAATGTTCTGTTGCAACCTCATTTGATGAATGTGTTGGCTACCGGCGTCAGGCATCCTGTAACGACGCCCAGCCTTTTTCCGGTTCCCCCACCGGTTTTTCCAGTTGGGATTGGCGCACCAGAACGGACTTGTGATCCGCCCAGTGCAGTAATTGTAATTCCCCTTGCGCTGTTTCCACCAGGGCGGTGCAGTGCTCTACCCAGTCACCATCATTCACGTAGAGCGCCTTGCCGTAATAGCGCATCTGCCAGTGGTGAATATGGCCACAGATGTAACCATCATAATCCCGCTCCCGGGCCTGACCGGAGGCAATACGTTCAAACTGATGTATAAAGGACTGCGCCGAACTGATACGTTTTTTTACCGCACGGGCCAGCGACCAGAAAGGCAGCTTCAGCCCCCGCCGCGCCAGATTAAACAGGGTATTGATTTTCAGCAGCAGGCCATGGGATATATCGCCCACCCAGCTAAGCCAGGCGCTGCATTGCATGATGCCGTCGAATTCATCGCCGTGGCTGACATAAAAACGTTCACCGTTGCGGGTTTCATGGATGGCATTCAGGCGGATTTCAACACCGGCAATAATCTGGCCACAAAAACGACGGAACATGGCATCGTGATTCCCGGGAATATAAACCACTCGCACGCCCTGCCGTGCCATTTTCAGGATCATGGCTAACACTTCTTCGTGGGGTGGCGTAAAATGAACCCGCTTGCGCATGGCCAGCAGATCAATTATATCGCCCACCAGGTAAAGTGTGTCGCAGGTATTCCGGGTGAGAAAATCCTTGAGGTAATCCGCCTGACAGGCGCTGGTACCCAGATGAACATCAGAAATAAAAATGGCGCGGTAGTGATTACCCTTCATGGAATCCTCCTTGCTGTTATTTTGAAGGTTAGATTCCCCGCTTAGCGAATTGATGACATTTCCGTTAATAGTTTATGACACCGCCAACCAATCAAGATCCAGACGCAGTTTTTCAACTGATTGACCAGACAGCCGAGTTTCTGGTGATTCACAAATTCCCGGGAACCGGGTTCCACCGGGATGAGAACGAAGCCGGCCTGTTTGAAACGGTAAAAAGCCAGCTGGCACTGGAAGAACTGTATCCGGTGCACCGTCTGGACAAGGTCACTTCCGGGCTGTTACTGCTGGCGAAAACGGCCGCCGCCGCCCGGGAATTTGGCGAGCTGTTTGCCGCACACCAGGTGGAAAAATATTACCTGGCACTGGCCCGGGGCAAGCCCCGCAAGAAACAGGGCACCCTTAAAGGCGATATGGAAAAGGCCCGCCGCGGCGCCTGGAAGCTGACCCGCACCCTGAAACAGCCAGCCATTACCCACTTTCGCAGTTTTGGAACGGACTCCGGCACCCGTGTATTTCTGGTCAAACCCGCCAGCGGCAAAACCCATCAGATTCGGGTGGCGTTGAAAAGCCTGGGCACGCCGATACTCGGCGACAGCCTGTACGGCGGGCCCGCAGCAGATCGTGTTTATCTGCATGCCTTTGCCCTGCGCTTTTCACTGAATGGCCGGCATTATGAATACAATGCGCCGCCACGCCATGGAGAATTGTTCCTGCAACCGGAACTTGCCACACTGATAACGCAACAATTAACGCCACCATGGCGGGTGGAATTTCCCGTAAAAAAATAGAGGAATAGTTGCCATTAACTGCTGAAGTGCTTAACTTGTCATAATTCGTTAATAACGTAACAGCCACCGCCACTTAACGCGAACGCCAACGATATGGAAATACAGTCGCCCGTCCTGGTGATTACACCAGTGAAAGCGCAACACAAGGAGACGCTGATCGCGCTGCTGACGGAAATGAACCGTAAGCTGTGGCACGAAGATTTCAATCCGTTCGGTACCTTTGAAAAGCAGCATTTTGCCCGCTGGGTGGTGATTGAAGATCAGCTGTTATTTGGCGCTGCCGTAGACGGCACCCCGGAAGATTACCTTGCCGGCCTGACCAATCATTGCGTAGAACTGCTCGCGGAAATTTACAAACATTGCGAACACTTTCCCGAATCAGAACGCCCTGCCCCGGAATCCATTTATAACTACCTGCTGGCCCACCAGCAGCGTACCCACATGTTCTATCACGGCCTGCGTAACCGCACCGTGAAGGATATCCGCCTGGAAAGCCAGATTCACCGCAGCATTGAAGTGTTTCTGGACGGCAATCAGGACAGCAACGAATTCAAGTCCAAGCCACCTGAAACCATTCTGGAAACCATTCGTGCGCACCTCAAGGGGATTGGTGTGGACTATGCCCGGGAAAGCTCCTTTTTCGGCTCCCATATCGCCCCCGCGCTGAAACGCAACATGTGGTGGCGCTATGGCTTGCTGGGGCTGGCGCTGCTGGTAGCGCTGCCTTTGGTACCCTTTATTCTGCTGAAAGAATGGCTGGAAAAACGCAACCCACCAGACATGAGCCCCTTTGTGGAAGACAGCAGTCCGCGTGATCTGGACTTTGAAGAAATACAGGCCATACAAAGCCCTATGACCAGCATTGTGGCGATCAAGCCCGGTGCTTTCCGCCAGACCACGCTGCGCCTGACATTGTGGGCCATACAGGTACTGGCGGATTACAAATACAACAAGGGTAGCCTGGGCTCCATCAATAGTATTCACTTTGCCCGCTGGGCCATTATCAACAATGGCCGGCATCTGCTATTTTTTTCCAACTACGACGGCAGCTGGGAAAGCTACCTGGGCGATTTTATTGACCGGGCCGCCGTTGGGTTAACGGCCGTCTGGAATAATGCGGTAGGGTTTCCACCGGCATTTCTATTGGTATTTGGTGGCGCCAGCCATGCGGAAGACTTCAAGCAGTACGCCAAACGCAGCCAGGTTGCCACCCATTTCTGGTACAGCGCTTACCCCAATCTGAGCATGGCAAACAAGGTGAACAACCGTGCGATCCGGGCCAGACTCATGGACAAAACCCGGGAAGCCGCCACCCGTTGGCTGCAACGGTTTTAAGGCCTGACAATGATCGATGAAAAAGACATACAGGGACTGATCCGGCAAGGATATGGCTACCTCAAGTTCGGCAAGTATCTGCTGCTGCAGATTACCGATGCCGGCGCTTTCCGGGCCTGGCTGGAATCCCATCTGGATCAGATCACAGCGGCTTCAGCCGGCAAGCCGCCGCAGGTAATGAACATTGCCTTTACCCGCAGCGGGCTGGAACAGCTGGGCCTGCCGGAACACGCCATCAACAGCTTTTCCCGGGAATGGCGTGAATCCATGGTAACACCGGAGCGCAGCGCCAGATTGGGGGATACCCGGGAAAACGCACCCCAGGACTGGGACTGGGGCAGCCTTTATAAAGAGCGGATAGATCTGCTGCTGTGCGGCTTTTTTGAAGCCAGTAAAGACTGCAAGGCCTGGCAGGAAGGCATTGAATCCCTGGAATGCCTGAACAAGGTTCAGGAATTTGATTCCCAGCAGCTGCCCCACGGCAAAGAACACTTCGGTTTCCGGGACGGGGTTTCCCAGCCGGCCATCAAAGGCCTGCACACCGCCAAAGACAGCTTTAACTCTCTGGCCACCGGCGAATTTATTCTGGGCTACCGTAACGAATACGATGAGATTCCTCCCTGCCCTGCGGTGGACACGGCACTGGATCAGCACCTGCAACTGAAATCCGACAAGCGCGGCAAGAGCTACTTTGGCTATAACGGTTCCTATCTGGTGTTCCGGCAACTGGAGCAGAATGTCAAAGCCTTCTGGGAATACGTGGACCAGCAAAGCATTGATGAATACAACAAGAGCCACCCCCAGTCGCGGCTGCTGTATGCGTCCAAAATGGTGGGGCGCTGGCCCAATGGCAAGCCTATTGCTCCCGGCGCAACCGCCCAGCCCAGCACCGGCATCGCCCACTCCCCGGACAACAGTTTTACCTTCGAGAATGACCAGGCAGGCTATGGCTGCCCTATTGGCTCCCATATTCGCCGGGCCAATCCCAGAGCCACTTTCGACGGCCAGAAAAAATCCAAAGACGCCCTGAAAACCAGCAACCGTCACCGGGTGTTGCGGCGCGGGCGCTCCTACGGCCAGCCACTGGCCAACCCGATGACGCCAGAAGCCTTTCTGGAAGCAGAGGATAAGGGAGAAGCACGGGGGTTATTGTTTATCTGCCTGAATTCGGACATTGCCCGGCAGTTTGAGTTTGTGCAGCAAACCTGGCTGAACAACAGCAAGTTTCGCGGACTCTACGATGAAGTGGACCCTGTGGCCGGCGTAAAACCCAAGGAACAACTCACCACAGCCCACCATTTCAGTATACCCGGCAAGCCTTTCCGCCACCGGCTGCGCCAGGTGCCACCGGTAGTGCGGGTTCGGGGGGGCGCTTATTTTTTCCTGCCCAGTATCCGGGCGCTGAAGTTTCTGGCTATGCTGAAAGACTGAGTTCGCGATACCGGCTTACCAGTGGTGGCGGGCATCCCGGCGCTTTTTGGCCTGTTGCAGCACCTGCGCCTTTTCCTGATCAGAAAAACCGTTCCACCCGGTAATTTCTTCCAGAGTCCTGCCACAGCCGACACAAACATCCTGTTCGTCCAGGCAGCAGTTTCTGACACAGGGATTACCGGTTTTGCTCCGGGAGCCAAGATAGGGTGCCAATGTTCGTTCCATACCCACCTCACCTGTGTGGTTCAGAAGCCGCATATTGCTTAAGCATACGCAACAGATTCAAATTTAACCAATCAGACCGCAAATTCCCGCCCCGGTAATGAACCAATGAGGTGCACGCTCCCCGGGCTCTGTACCGTGCCCTGCACCAAAATCACCCCCGGGTTCACAGCCAGCCGCGCACCCAACCCGCGACAACGGAGAAAACTCCGGCAATTTCATTCACTTAACTGCATTTCACAACTGGCAAACGCTTTGCATTACTGCCGTTATACCGCGCCATCCGGCAGCCCAAAGGAGAAAGCATCATGCAAGGTAAAGCCACCAGGTCCCGCAGCTCCCACCTTTACCGTGAAATTCAGTTCAGCGCTTCCCGCGGGCTGGCCATCAATTACGCCGCCATGGAACGCCAGGTAAACGCCATTAATCTATACTCACCCCAGGAACAGCTGCTGCTGAAAAGCCGCACCAACGCCTTTCTTAAAGTTTTATCCCACGTATAAGCCGGCCTCTGGGCAGTTATGAGTAGTTATGGGGTAGTTATAGGTAGATATGAGTAGCCACAGTCATCAGGATACGCTCTACGCACAGCTCTTTACGCACCTTCGCAAGCTGTATCCGAACGAAGCCGCGGAACTGACCGACATCCTGATGGAAAAACTGCGGGATTTTTCTGTACCGGCGGACAGGGCACCCGCCCCTTCACCAGAAAAGCCCCGCTGGGATGAATCCGACGTGGTCCTGATTACCTATGGCGATTCCATTGTCCGTTCCGATGAGCCGCCTCTGCGCACCCTGAAGCAGTTTATTGCCACCTATATGAAAGATGTCTTCCCCATCGTTCATATACTGCCTTTCTTCCCATTCAGTTCGGACGACGGTTTTTCTGTGATTGATTTTATGCGCGTTAATCCGGATCTGGGTGACTGGGACGATATCCGCGCTCTGAATGAAGATTCCGATCTGATGATGGATCTGGTGATCAATCATGTGTCCCGGGAAAGCCTGTGGTTTGCCGACTATATTGCCGACAAGGAACCGGGTAACAGTTACTTTATTGAGCTGCCCAAAGATACCGATGTGAGCCTGGTAACCCGGCCCCGCAGCTCACCGTTGCTGGTGCCGGTAAATACCCACCGCGGCGTGAAATATCTGTGGGCCACTTTCAGCGACGACCAGATTGATCTGAACTTTGCCAACCCGGCTGTGCTGCTGGCTTTTGTGGATATTTACCTGGCCTATATTCAACGGGGCGCCCGTATTGTGCGGCTGGATGCCATTGCTTTTTTGTGGAAAACCCTGGGCACCCGTTGCATTCATTTGCCACAAACCCATGAAGTGGTAAAACTGCTGCGCACGATGATGGATGCGGTATCTCACAACGGCATTGTATTAACAGAAACCAATGTACCCAACGATGAAAACCGCAGCTATTTTGGTAATTGCGACGAAGCCCATATGATTTATCAGTTCGGGTTACCACCGCTGTTGCTGCATTGTTTTTTTAAAGGCACCTCGCAACATTTGTCCCGGTGGGTCAGTGAACTGAATGATATGCCTGCCGGCTGCACCGGCCTGAATTTTTCCGCCTCCCATGACGGCGTGGGCCTGCGTTCCCTGGAAGGCGTACTGCCGGATTTTGAAATTGAAGATCTGGTGGATGGCATGCATCGCTTTGGCGGCTTTGTCAGCCTGAAATCCAATAGCGATGGCAGTACATCGCCCTACGAAATCAATATTTCCTACTTCGATGCCATGCAAGGCACCCGGCGTGGGCCGGACCAGTGGCAGATTCAGCGTTTTGTCTGTTCCCAGGCCATAATGATGGTATTGAAAGGTGTGCCGGCTTTTTATATTCACAGCATGCTGGCCACACCCAATCATCTGGAAGGGGTGGAGCGCACCGGCAGAACCCGCTCCATTAATCGCCGCAAATGGAATCTGGAAGATATTGAACCACAGCTGGTACAGCCCAACACGCCCAATGCCGAAGTGCTGCGATCGCTGAAAAACCTGATTGCAATTCGTAAACGCACCCCGGCGTTTCACCCGGATGCAGCACAAGAAGTGATTGATATTGATCACACCATTTTCAGTGTGTTGCGTACCGCGAACCCTGTCGGGAATCAGGAATCAGCCGGGGAAGCACCGCAGAAAATTCTGGCGATTCATAACATCAGTGCCTACAACCAGAAAATCACGCTGAAAAACCGCCCGGAGCTGAGCGATCATACCCGCTGGCGGGACATCATCAGCGGCAAAGAAGTGGAAGGGATACTGGCCAGCAACGAGCTGGCCCCGTATCAGGTGATGTGGCTGGAAGCCATTGGCCCCGGATCAGACGCGCCCTAAGGCCCGCTCTCTGTTATCGTTTCGGGTAACGCCGGGCAGACTGAAAGGGTAACGTTTGCCGTTAAGCAAATCACCCAGCGCGGTAGACCTCACCAGCAAATGATAAGACACTACCGCAATGACAGTGGTTGCTCCCAGGCACAACATAAACTTGGGCCAGGCCCCCATGGGCCAGTCTGCCATTAACATCGGGAACCAGATTGTCATGGGCAAATGCACCAGGTACACCCAATAAGACGCGTCTGTCATATAACGGCCCCAACGACTTTCCTGACTGGCGAATTTCAGATAAGCACACACAATCAACAACGACAGGCACCAGACAAAGGTGCCCTGGAACAAACCACCCAGCAACGAATACTGCTTGTTTTCCAGTTCCGCCGGATCCAGCACCAGCATTTCTGCCAGCACAAAACCAATCAGCGACACAAACAGCAAAACACCAAAATAACGGGCTTTACCGCTCAACACCTTAACGGACGCATCCGCCCGGTACAGGCTGGCGCCCCCCAGAAAAAATACCAGATAGTAAAAAAACAGCGTCAGGTCGGGCACAAAATCCAGTGGCGCCGCCACATGGGCCGAACCGGAAACAAACAGGCAAATGCCGGACAGAGCACCGAACACCAGCGGCGCATGCTTTTTCCAGATCCAGCGATTAAGCGCATCCAGCCGCCCACCGGCGGTGCTGGTGAGCTTGAACAAACCAGTGAGCAACGCCAGCACCACATAAAAGAACATCAGAAAATATAAAAACCACAAATGGAACAGATTCCAGTGCGGCACCTTCAGCAGGGGTAACCAGCTGAAAGGTTGCCCACCCATGGCCGCGTTAGCCGCTTCCAGGCCATTACCGCATAACCAGATCACCGGCATTAAAAACAGTGCAAAGGGCACCGCAATACGCAAGGTACGATTCTGCAATAACCGGCCCACCGAACGCCGGTGAATCAGCAAAGCAGCGAAAAAACCCGCCACCACAAAAAACACCGGCATACGGAATATATGAATAAAATCGGCGAGGCCGGAAATCAGCGGATCGGTGGCGGCATCACGGAACGGCCAGGCCGGATTCGGCCGGGCGGTGGAATAATTAATGGCGGAGTGGAATACGATGCCCAACAGCATCATATGGGCGCGGATGTTGTCCAGCGCATGGAGTCTATGTTGTGCTTCCATTCGTATACCCTGAATTTTTGTACAGGCTCCTGCTGCACCGAAGCATATGGCTCGGGCAAAAAGGCAGAACTGGAGAATATCGGGCGCCCATACTACTGCAGATGAACAGATATTGCACTGGGCCGAAGGACAGATCCCGGCAGGTAAAACTATCAAAAAAGGCACCTTACAGAATCCCTGTAAGATGCCCATTGCCAAAACCACTAAGCTAAGTAGCTATACAGCAATCAGAACAAATATTTTACGTTGCCGCTGATCATGCGGCGTTCACCGTAGCCGCAGTCCATGCCTTCGCCACGGCACCAGGAAATATAGGTTTCATCCGTGAGGTTTTTGGCATCCAGTCCGAAATCCCAGCTGCCTGTTCGGTAGCCCAGCATGGCATCGTACAAGGTAATGGATGGTATGACCGGAGCACCGCCTGAGCCGACATTGTCACCGTTGTAGCGGGCACCGAGACCAAACCGAACTCCGTTAAGAAAATCATACTTGCCCCAGATGCTGGCCTGCTGTTCGGCGATCGCCGACAGGCGGGCACCGGTGTCACCATTTTTGGCATCCAGATCCGTATAATTAACCAGCAACTCAGCCTGGCCCCACTGTTTTTTCACTTCCAGTTCCCAGCCTTCCACTGTCGCGCCGACCTGTTTTACGCTGTTTGGCACGTCATCCAGAACAACACGCTTTTCTTCTTCAATATCAAACCAGGCAAAGGCCATGGACAAATCGTTATCTCTGGAAAGGTACTTGATGCCCGCCTCTCTTTGCTCACCGTAGCTGGGATCAAGGCTATTACCGTTGTTATCATTCCCCAGATTCGGTACGAAAGATTCAGCATAGCTGATATAAGGGTGAATACCGGAATCGAAACGATACATCACGCCTATACGCCCGCTGATTTCATCATCTGTGCTTTCCGTATCATCACCACTCACTGCCAGCGTTGTAGACTTGGAATCATCATACCTCAACGCACCCGACACCACGGTTTTACCTATTTCCATGCTATCAATGATGTAGAAGCCGGTTTGAACAATTTCATTATCAGGGCGATCGGCAGGGTTTGCGAGCGCAATCTCATTTAAGTTTCCATATTGAGGATCATAAAGATTGATCACGCCACCAGCAGCATAATCGTATACATAATTGCCTTCTTTCCAGAGTGCATCCTGGTAATCAACGCCAATAGTTAACGTATGTTTGGTAACGCCTATATTAAACCGACCTTGTGTACGAATATCGAAACTCATTACTTCAGTTTCACGATCCACCTGATAAATCGTTCGCACGATGTTACCATCATCATCCGGTACGGATCCTACGGCAGCCCAATGCTCTCTGGTTTCCGCTGATGTATCTGAATGACGCAACACCGCGGACAAATCCCAGTTATCAGACAAACGCTGATCCGCAAACAATGTCACTTCGGTTCTTTCCCGGTCATAACGATCCCAGCCGGGCTCGCCCACAAAGGTATCCGTTGGAATCTGGCCACGCGGCGCATCATCAATGGTGCCTTTTGAAGGCAGGAACTGTGCAGATACCTGGCCCGTGTTTTCCTGACGGTTCACCAGCACTGTAAATTCAGTACCCGCTTGCGGCTTCCAGGTGATTGATGGTGCCAGCACATAGCCGTCATCATCCACATGGTCCACCTGGGTGCCGCTGTCACGCTTCAGCGCCACAACGCGGTAAAGCCATTGGCCATCTTCGGTCATCGGCCCCGTAACATCGGCTGCCAGTTGTTTGCGATCATAGCTACCTACCTGCGCCCAGATTTCGCCCTGCTGCTCTTCCTTCGGCAGCTTTGATACACCATTCACCAGGCCACCCAGTTCCGACTGACCATACAGGGAAGATGAAGGGCCTTTGAGCACCTCGATGCGCTCCAGCGAATAAACATTGGTGCGGACGCTATTGTAATAGCCGTAGATTGAACGCAACCCATCCAGATAATCAGACGCATCCAGGCCGCGCACATATTTCCAGTCACCGCGGGTATCAAAACCGAAATTGCCGGAATACACCCCGGAGGTGTACAACAGGGCATCCTGAATATTCTTGGCCCCGGTATCCTGGATAAACTGCTGATCCACCACGCTCACTGATGCCGGTGTATCCTGAATACTCAGCCCTTGCTTCAGGGACTTGCTGACATCCCCCTGATTGATCAGAGACCGGTCCATCTTCTCTGCCTTCACTTCTACCGGTGCAAGCTCTTCGGTAGTTTGTGACTTGTTCTCATCGACCTGCTCCGCCGCAGCGAAGGACGTTACAGCCAGGCTGCCTACACCTATTAATCTGACTAGCTTGTTCATTATTTAACCCCAAGTACAGAAAACGCGCACTGTACCTGAGACATAAAACTTAATCAAGATCTTAACCATTCTCATTTACATTTTTATTTATGCGAGTAAGATAGATGCAACCTCGGCGGTTGCACGGAACCCAGCCCGAAATTCACCTGATAAGCCCGGAACACCAATGGACACCCTGAAAGCGGTAGCACAGCGATATCATCCCAGCCTGAAGGGGACACATTTAAGATCTCCCGAATTATCGATTGATATCAACCGGGACAACCACCTTCTGCTGACACAGCTATACAACAGCCACCAACAGCAACACCCGGAAGCCGGCCATGCTTACTGGTCGGTGCGCTGCTGGGCATCGCTGATCTGGCAACCCCTGTACCTGTCACTGGTCGCCGTTCATGGTTGCCGTTATCCGCTGCAGCTTGCGCATCTTTACCAGCACATACACCAGCTTGAAATTGCCGGATTCAGTTTGTCTGAACCGCAGCGCAAACCCATTGAATCCCCGGGTGAGGAGTTTCTCATTGAAACAGCGGCAGAACAGATCAGAAGCTATTTACAATCGCTGATCTCACAATGCCGCGCTGCCTTTGACTTGCGTCCGCGACTGGCCATTCGTCTGGCCGCCGACACGCTATTAAGCGGCCTGATTCGTTTGCCGGTAATCAAGCCATCGGTGAACAACCAGGATATTCTGTTGTTAGCCGAACGCTGGCTGGATGCATTGAACTGGCAGGAAGAAAGCCGCCTGATGCCGGTTACACTGAACAATAACCGGCAACACCTGGCCCTGAACCGAAAAAGTTGCTGCTTTGATTATCGCTGTGCAAATGGCGCTGTGTGTGCCACCTGCCCAAAACAGTCATTGTCTTTGCGTAAAACACGTATCAGTGATTCTTTATCGAAGCATGTGTGAAAAGAACCTAACGGACAAGCGATACCAAGGCCTGAGTTCATTGGTGATGGCTTGAATTACCATTCAACGGCAACAAAATATCACGACTGATTTCGCGAAACAGGGCGATATGTTCATCCTCCCGATCATCCGCCAAATAAGAAGGCGGTGCCGAGACTTTGGCAATCACCAGCTCCGCCTGCGGGTTCACGTAAACAAACTGGTTATAGACCCCCACAGCCGCGTAATCCTGGCCATCATCGGGTATCCACCACTGGTAACCATAACCCCAGGTATCATCAGACTGCGGGTTTTCCCCCGGTTGCAGATGCGGTTTGCCGGTGTTCAGGCTATCCAGTACCCATTGTTCCGGCACTATCTGACGACCATTATAAAAACCCTTGTTAAGATAAATCAGTCCAAACTTTGCCAGATCCCGAACCGTTGCCCGCAAGCAGCAATATGAGGCTTCCAGTCCGTTTTTATCTGCCAGCCATTCGGCAGATCCGGTCATGCCGGCCGGCTCCCATAACCGGGACTGCAGATACTCGGTGAGCGTTGTACCAGTGGCGTTCTGCAGCACCATGGCCAGCACCTGGGTATCAGAACTTTTATAGCCATTAAAGGTACCGGGCGCATGATCTGATACCACAAACCCCTGCACTTCCCGGGACAGATCCGTTGCCACCGCCAGCTGCAAACGGAATACGTCAGTGCCTATCCAATAGGTTTCATCAAACCGCACACCTGACGCCATTTCCAGTACATCTTCCACCGTGGCCTGTGCATAGGCGGTTTGAGTCAATTCGGGTACGTATTTGGTAACGGGATCACTGACTGCATCGATATAGCCCTCCTCCACTGCAATACCCACCAATGCAGAGGTCACGGATTTTGTTACCGACCAGGCAAGAAAACGGCTGCTGCTGTCTTTACCGTGATGATAGCTTTCGTAAACCACTTCACCCCGGTGGACAATCACCATCGCCCCCGTGCCGGAACGCTCCAGAAGCCTGGCCACCGAGCGGGCGTCATCAGCAAAGAAGTAGGTTTCCGGAAGTGTATAGCGGGTCGAAGCATCGGGAACCGGATTGGGAAAGCCGGCTTCAGCGACATGCACTTGACCGGCGGGCAGGTTATCAAACACTTTGAATACCTGTGGGGGCGAACAGGCCGCCAGCCCGACACAGGCAAAGCAGGCCAGTATGTTATGAATAAAGCGAAGGATGGCAGGTGCAGGCATGGTGTTATCAGGTTCCTGTGGTGAAACTCTTATTATTGTTGATCGTTTTATAGCGCTTACAGCCGCCTGACAAGGACACACAGGCCCCAATACCCAAGACCAACACTTCAGGCCAATAGCTTTCGGACTATGCCTTTATATACAGAGCCCCTCTATACAGCCATGACAGCCATGACAGCCATGAGTTATAGACAACGCATAACAGTCTCCAACGTTAAACAGGCTGCCGCTCTGATCACACCTTAAAACAGGCAACCCGATGTTTAACGACAAAAAACCAACAAAAACGGACAAGTTCACACGCCCTGATTATCCTCCTCCACGGCATCGTACATACGCTCCAGAAAATCAGGGATAGCTGCCACCACGCGGTTCCAGGAGGGAATAAAAGGAGTTTCCATGGGATTGTTGAGAAAGCTCTCCCCCGCCGCCATGATATTGCGGGCAAACAGCTCAACCGCCTGCTCTTCTGAATGACGATCCACATGCAAACCATTCATGATGGCATCGTTATAATAGGTTTCGATAAAATCCAGTGCTACCCGGTAGTAGGTGGCCTTGATCGTACGGAAAGTTTCCGTGTTAAACACAATGCCTTCGGTGGCCAGTTTGCGGAACACAGCTTTGGAAATATCCATGCTCATTTTGGAAAGGCCGGCCTGAGGGTTTTCCTCTGACAGTGGCTGGTGTTTGTGATCATAGATATCAGCAATATCCACCTGGCACAGTTTATTGGTGGAGTAGTTGCGTTTGACTTCCGACAGTACGCCAATTTCCAGCCCCCAGTCGCTGGGAATGCGAATGTTGTTAAACACATCCGCCCGCATGGAAAACTCCCCTGCCAGTGGATAACGATAGCTGTCCAGATATTCCAGAAACTGCATTTGCCCGAAAATCTTTTTCAATGAGCGTAACAGCGGTGTGACCAGCAAACGGCTGACCCGGCCATTCAGACGCTCGTTAGCCACCCGGGCGTAATAACCCTTGCAGAATTCATAGTTAAAGTTAGGGTTGGCTACCGGGTAAATCAAACGGGCCAGCAGCTCCCGTTGATAAGTGACTATATCGCAATCATGGAGTGCCACGGACTCTGCCTTGCCGGAGGCCAGTACATAGCCATAACAAAACCAGACATTACGGCCTTTACCCGGTTCACCGGAAGACAAGCCCTCCTCCGCCAGTCGCTTCTGCAGGGCTTTCATACGGGGGCCATCATTCCACAGAATGCGGTGGTGCTGGGGAAGTTTAGTAAAAAACTCTTTAGCGTAGGCAAACTGTTCTTCGCTGGCGCGATCCAGGCCAATCACTATTTCCGACAGGTAGGGAACCTTCACCAGCTCATCCACGATATTCGCAAGGGCCGGTCCTTCCAGCTCGGAAAACAGTGAAGGCAATACCAGTGACATGGGCCGCTGTTTGGAAAAGCCTACTAATTCACGCTCCAGCTCTTCCAGGGGGCGCCGGGTCAGGTTATGGAAATTGGTTATGATGCCGTTTTGATAAAAATCAGACATTGGATCCTCTCGTCACGCCAGGCGTTAAATTGACTTCTCTTTTGCTTTTGTCAGGTGCTTTTCAATGATCTTGAGCATGGCCCGGTTCCAGCCTGCGGGACCGGGTTCGCTGGTACGTATCAGATCATCACGTTTCACCAGTATCTCGTTTCCGTGCATGCCCTGCACCAGCACGGGAATATCCACGGCTTCCAGCATGGGAATATCATTGTAGCTGTCTCCCAGACCGACACTGATATAGTCAATTTCCGGGTTTTGGGCACGGTAGGCATTCATCAGCCAGTCGATGGAATCCGCTTTGGATACGCTGCCCATCACATGATAAAAACGCCCGCCGGCAATCACCGACAATCCGGTAGTGGCAAGCCGGCTCATGAAGGAGTGCAAGCGGGTTTCTGTATCCATCCAGATGAGCGGTTCGGAGGCGTCACGCATTTTTGCCTTTTTAGCCGACAGCCGGTCCAGACCGGTGGTGGCCATTAGCTCCTGAACACTCATATCATTAAAACTCTTGAAAGCGTAACCGTAGCCTTTGCGCAGGCCTTCCAGAATTTTAAGAATATCGTCGCGATTGGGGCCAAAGCGTTTGATGGTAAGATCCTGTTCCTGTGTCGCAAAATACTGCTCGGGAATACAAACCGCGCTGCCGTTTTCCACAATAAAGGGATCGGTGTTTTCCATGGCCTTGCGCAACGCTTCGATCTCGGGGCGGGTTTTGCTGCTGTTCAGAATCACCGGACAGGCGGCTTCCTTCAAACGCTGCAACGCAGGTGCGGCAGCCTCCCAGCTATAGTCATAGTGATCCAGCAGGGTGCCATCCAGATCGGTAAACACCACCAGTTTTTTGATCATTCAGTTCTGCCTCCATTGCAGCGCCGCAACTTCACGGCTTTTGCTGAGAGGAATCACAACATCGGCCATGGCAGGTAACACCGTCTGGCAATGACGGGTGATCCTTTCATAGTGCAACACAAAGCGTTGCAGTTGTGCGTCACTCATAATGCCGGTGACGGCCGAGCCCCTGGCTTTGGCACGCTCTGCATTCTCCTGCTCCTGCTCTTTGCGCCAGTCAAACACCCAGGAAAAATCGCCGCAGGAAAACACGATCATGGCATCCAGCAAATCAAACAAATCCCGGTAACCGGACGCCAGGGAAAGATTCACATACTGGCGCCAGTGGGCATCTTCATCTTCGTTACGTTCCAGTGAATTCACAGGAGTAATCAAGGCATCTTCCGATTCCGCAACAGCCCCTACGCACCAGCCTTCAAACAGAATCACATCCAGCGGCGCAGTCACTACCGGCCAGTCCTTTCGCGGTAGGCGATCATCCACCGCTTTGTTGAAAGACGGGATAGCCAGTTCACCCCGAGCCAGTTGCAGATGGGTCAGGGTTTTTATGGCCAGATCCACATCGTGGGTGCCCGGCACACCCCGGGTTACCAGCAAGGGGTGAACCGTTTTGCCAAGGCTCTGGCGTTCCGCTTTGGTGAGATAGAAATCATCGATAGACATCACAGCCACGCGCAGACCAAAGTACTGTTCCAGCAGGCACTTAAGGCTCGCCACCGTAGTACTTTTGCCACAGCCCTGCGGACCATTAACGCCGACAACTAGTGCTTTGCTCCTTGCCCGCTGACTCTCGAACAACCATTGCGCCAATGGCAGCTCGCAGTTTTTAAGCCGATCTTTGGCTCTGGCATCCAGGCTGCACCAGTCATCGCACACCAGAGGAAAGAGTTGGGCTGCAGCATTGGTTTGAAGTGTTGCCATAACGGGCCCTGATCAAGTGTCAGCGGATATCAAATTTGCGGGGTTACCTTTTATTTGCAACGCCCTGTTTCAGGAGATTGCACAAAGGATGCCAGCACCTGACCAGTGCTAAAGCCATGAAATAGCGGGCTTTTCCGAAACGCTGCGCACCACAATGGGGCGCGCCTGCACTGCGACTTTGGACAGGCACCTTAACAGTGCACAGCATAGATCAAAAAAAACGGCCGGTCCCTATGGAGGAACCGGCCGTTTTTAAGTGATTAAAATTGTGAGTTGATCAGGCGTTGTCTTTCATCTGACGGCGGGCATAACCCAGACCCAGCAGGCCCAGCGCAAACAGTGCAAAAGTATCCGGCTCGGGTACGTCCACATTACCGGCGCCCATCAGGTTGTCGTTACCGCAGCTCATGGTCCAGTGAGCAATAAAATCAGTGTTGCCCAGAAAGCTCAGGTCAAAACCGCCGGCAGCATAGTGATCAGCACCCAGGAAGTAATCATCGATCTCACCCCGGGAAAAATAATCAAACGCAAAGCTGCCGCTGGTAATCAGGGTGTCATCGCTCAGGTTTTCATTGTACTGCCAGGGGCTGGAACCCTGGTTCTGGGATACCGCTGCAGTGATAGTCACTGATTCGCTGTCCAGAGAGAACACATTGTAGGTTTTGTTCTGCCAGTCGATATCGAATACAAAATCGTAACCGTAATTGTTCACAGTGGCGTGGTTACCGCCTACATCATGGATATCGCCGAATTCCGCGTCGCCGTTGATATCAATAAACAAGTCACCGGCTTTGTAGTGGTGGCCATAGAAGTGATAGCCGTCTTCCATATCAAAACCACCGACGATGGTCAGATCATTACCACTCTGGAAAAAGCCTTCAGCATCCCAGGCCTGGCGGCGATCCATACCGGGCTCCACTTCGTTGTCTTCCCGGGTTCTTTGACCGAACTGATCCACCCGGGTATCGCGGTTACCGTTATACCAGTTATTGGAACCGCCATGGTTCTGGTCGTTAATGGTGATGTCGCTACCCCAGCCGGTGGGATACGCCATGGCAGACGTGGCGGCTAGCATCAGTGCGGAAGCGGTTGCGGCATTAATCAGTTTCATTCCAGACCCCAGGGTTATGTATCAGTTGTGTGTTATCAGCGAGTGGGTTTATAAAGTTGTCAGCTTTTGAGTTGGTCACTTTTTAAACAATCATCATACCAACTTCAAAAATGCATTGAACATCAGTACGATAGGAATCTTATCGGGAAAGCCGCCGGGGCCTCTGTAAAAAACTGCGACCAGGATCACAGCAGTTTCTTACATAAAATTTGTGACTTTCTGCCAATTCAGCACCCGGAGACAAATAAGCTCTTTATTATCAATAGCTTACAATGCGTAAATTTTTCCGACAGCAAATTTGCCATTAAACCCACAACCCTGAAATCAACCGTTGTCCGAGCGATTCACTATGACCCTTAAAGCCGCCATTGTTCCCGTTACCCAATTTCAGCAGAACTGCTCCGTCCTCTGGTGTGAAGACACCATGGAAGGCGCTGTGGTGGATCCGGGTGGCGACCTGCCCCATATTCTCGCGACAGCAAAGGAGCAAGGGGTGGATATCAAGCAGATTCTGCTGACCCATGCCCACATCGACCACGCCGGTGCCACGGCAGACCTGGCCAGGCAACTGGACCTGCCCATAGTGGGGCCCCATATTGAAGACAAATTCTGGATTGATTCCCTGCCGGCCCAGTCGGATATGTTCGGATTCCCCAAAGCGGAGAGCTTTACCCCCACCCGCTGGCTGGAAGATGGTGATCAGGTTACCGTAGGTAACTGCACCCTGGATGTGATTCACGCGCCGGGACACACGCCGGGTCATGTGGTTTTCTATCACCCGGAAAGCAAACTGGCGATCGTAGGGGACGTGTTGTTTCAAGGCTCCATCGGACGCACGGATTTTCCCAAGGGGGATTTCAATACGCTGATAGCGTCCATCAAGGACAAGCTGTTCCCGCTGGGAAATGACATTTCCTTTATTCCCGGCCATGGCCCCATGTCCACCTTTGGTCAGGAACGTAAAACCAATCCCTTTGTGCGCGACGGAGCCTGATCATTCCGTGACGCTCAATGAACTGAAGCATGCCTCCCTGCTGGAACTGGAAACCCTGTACCGGGAAAGCCCGCTGGCGGAGCCGCCATCCGGGCGTTATCAGGGTGTGTTTCTGCAGCGCCTGGATGGCGCGGGCAAACGCAAGCCGCTGTTTTATGTTTCCTGGGCATTTGAGTATCTGTCTTTTGGTATCGACTTTGATTCGCGGCAATGGTTTTTTTACCACCGGCAGCTGCAGGCGGGGCGTTTTACACTGCAGCAAGGCCCTTCACGCTGGCGCGATACCGAGACCTTTCAGATGCACTACCAGACATCGGCCTTGCCGGGCCTGATCAAGAACAAACTCTATGATGAGATAAAGCCCCTGAGTAATAACCTGGCGCTGGGGCTTGGCGGGGTTAACCGGGACCGGGGTGGCGATCACTTTTACTTTGCCCTGATACGGTAGCCAGTCACAAACCGCTACTATCCTGCAATCAGTTTTTTTAGATGCGACTCAATGGCAAACACGTGGGCATCGTATTCATCCAGCTCACGGAGCGCCTCTGCCAGCATCAACACATAGTCACTGTTGGCACCACTGGGCCCGTGAGAGTCGGCAATCTGGCGGGCAATGGCCGCTTCACTGGCCTCCCCCAGATAAGCCGCATTATCTGATGAGGCGATATAAAGCAGCCCCTGGGCGGTGTCATCATTTTTGAAATACAGTTCCTCGCGAAACCGCAGATACCCGTTCTTTTCCCGATGATCCAGGTGAGCAAATTCCTCCGGCGTAATCAGATACGCCATGCCTTCGCACACGGCACCGGCCTGCTGAATCAGGGTTACCACCCGCCCCGGCGCTTCGGGCGTGCCACGATGGTCATGGGAGCCCTGCCAGAAGCGCCGCACCCAGCCGTAAATACGAGCCGGACGCCGCTCAATGTAGGGAAAATCCGCCTTGTAGATCAATGAACCGTAACCGAATAACCAGACACTGTCGTGATCATCAAAATGTTTCATTTCCCGATTCAAGGATTGAGTATCTTCCGCCATAGTGACATCCTGAAACTTCCGGAATAACACCGGGTTATAACAAACAACACATACCACCAAACAAACCAGACTCAGCCATGTTGAACGATTCTATTCAGGATAACATCCCCGACGCGCGCGATGGCCTGACCCGCAAAGAACGCATCATACTCACGGTGTTGCACAATACGCAAAAAGAAAGGAACGACCGGAACGTACCCACCATTATGCTGTATGGCAGGGTCCTGGAGCATATCAATATCAGCGAGGATGAGTTTCAGCGGATTCTGCAAAAACTGGTGGGTATTTATTGATTGCCAGACTTTGAGACCTCTATCACGCTACAGGTTGGCAACGGGAACAAACCGGCTATTATTTGCTCTGAGAAATCTCTAGTCATGCGGCAAAAACAGGATGTCCCATGAAGGCTTTGATACTGATGGCATGCATTTGTCTGGCAATCAGTAGTAATAAATAAACAGGAAGCTTCCCAACAGCACTGCCACCCACATCACCATGCTGCCCGTAGGCCAGGTGCGCGACAGCACACCACTTTCATTATGAGCGTTATTCAGCACATTCAGCAGCCGGTTGATCGAGTTCAGACTGGCCTGGCGGAAAGCGTTATCCGCGGCCACCACGGAACGGGCCACCGAGCGTGCCATATTGGGGAACAACCGGCGATAGAACCAGTCCACATCCAGGTTGGTAGAGGGCAGTTCCGGCGGATACAGATTCTTCAGGTTCAGCCACACAAACGCCAGCGCAGAGAAAAACAGTAACTGCATTTGCGTGAGCACATGGGTGGCATCGTAAGGCGTGTAATCCATTTCATAGGGCAGGATTGCATACAGGTACTGTGGAAAACAGCCGATCAGGATACAGAGCACCGCGGCAATGGTCATGGCAATCAGCATATTGGTTGGCGCTTCTTTAACACGAATTCCCGAATCGTGAGCAAAGAAGGCAAAATAGGGAATCTTGATACCGGCATGGTGGAATACACCCGCTGCTGCAAACAACAGCATTAGCCACAACCAGGTATGGCCCTGATGAATGGCTTCGGATACCACCAGGGATTTACTGACAAAACCGCTGAATAATGGGAACGCGGAAATGGAAGCAGCGCCCACAATACACAGAGTGGCGGTGTACGGCATACTCTTGTAAAGGCCACCCAGTTCAGAGCCGTTGATTTTTCCGGTGCGGTACAGCACCGCTCCCATGGTCATCATCAGCAGGCCTTTAAAAATCACGTCATTAAAGGCGTGAGCCACGGCACCGTTCAATGCCAGTTCGGTACCAATGCCGATACCCACCACCATAAAGCCCACCTGGTTGATCATGCTGTAGGCCAGTACGCGGCGCAGATCGTTTTCGATGACCGCAAAAAAGATGGGAAAGCAGGCCATGGCAGCACCAATATATAACAATATTTCCGTACCGGGATAGGCCCGCGCCAGCGCATAGATAGCCACTTTGGTGGTAAAGGAACTGAGAAAAACCGTACCCCAGGGTGTACCTTCCGGATAGGAATCCGTTAACCAGGTATGCACGAACGGAAAGGCACTTTTAATGCCCAGCGCAATAAAGATCAGCCAGCCACTCATGCCGGACAAACCAATATACTCAAACACCACCGAACCGGTATTGCCAATATGAATCAAGGCGCCGGCCAGCAACAATACGCCGGATAACACCTGAAAAATCAGGTAACGCATGCCGGATTGTATGGCGCCGGGGGTTTGCCGGGCCCAGATAAAAAACACGGAGCTGAGGGCCAGCATTTCCCAGAATACAAACAGGGTCAGCAGATCACCGGCAAATACCGCACCCAAGGCACTGCCGGGATAAATCATGGCCATCAGGTGTTCCGACAGCTTGCGTGACTGCAGCGAAAACAGCACTGCCAGAAAGGCCGCGATATGAAATAAATAACCGAACAGCAAGCTCAGCTTGTCGGTGCGGTAGGGTAACAGCTCGTAATCAAGGAACGGATAGCTGACGCTGATGCCGGAAGAAACACCCAGTAACTGAATGCCACTGATGACCGGTACCAGTAAAAACAGGCCAAGCCGGGCGGTACGCGGAAGGAAGGCCCCGACGATGGCAGCTATATAGAAGGGAACAAACGCCGGAAGCTCAGTTGTCCATATCATCGTAATAATCGTCCTTACGCATCAGAACCTTGCGCATTTCTGTCGCCACAAGCACCAGCACTACACATCCCAGAAAGCCATAAAACGCATAAAACGCCGGCAAGCGTTCATAGGCATGTACGGTATGGCGGTGTATCAAAAAGTCCAGCAGTACGAGTATGCCGCAGCAAACGTACAAACCACGGATAATCCACTGCACCCGCCTGGGATCATCAAAAAAACCGGGTTTTTCATCTTGGTTCATCATATCCACCCGTCAGGTCGTTGCCTGGTACAAGGTTACCGTTACTCCAGAATCATGCCGGCAAGCTCATGAAGCGGCCCGGGAAAAAAGAAGAGCGCCAGACAACCTGTAGCGGTAATGCTGATGGCCAGCAAACAGGGCCAGGGCGCTTCCTGTACGTCGTTCCGGTTAAACCCGTTACCCGCATCCGTAACGCCATAAAAAGCACGAATCGGAATGGGCAACAGATAGGCAATATTCAACAAAGAGCTGATCATAAGCACACCCATGAGCATCAGATGGCCAGCCTCCAGCGTGCCAATCGCCAGATACCATTTACTCCAGGTTCCCCCCATGGGAGGCAAACCGATAATACTGATGGCACCGATCAAAAACGCAAACATGGTGACCGGCATTTTCCGGCCCAGCCCCACCATGTCACTGATTTCAGTTTTATGCAGCGCCACCATGATGGCGCCGGCACAGAAGAAGAGCGTGATTTTGCCGAACGCATGGGTAGCGATATGCATGGCACTACCCATGACCCCGGCAGACGTTGCCAGCAACGCGCCAAGGGTGATGTAGCCCAGCTGGCTGACAGTGGAGTACGCCAGCCGGGCTTTGAGGTTATCCTTGGTCATGGCCACAAAGGATGCCAGCAGGATGGACGCGCCGGCCAGGTAGATCAGCCAGTTGGTAACGGCCAGTTCCGGCAGCAGATCAATACCGAAGATATAAACCACCACTTTCAGCACCGTAAAGACGCCTGCTTTTACCACCGCGACTGCATGCAGCAGCGCACTGACGGGTGTGGGCGCCACCATGGCAGACGGCAACCAGCGATGGAACGGCATAATGGCCGCCTTGCCGGTGCCGAAAATAAAGAGCGCCAGCAGAATACTCAGCTGCCAGGGTTCTGCTTTACCGGCCAGAATACCGCCTTTGGTAAAGTCCAGCGTGCCCGCAATATGCCATGTCCATAACAAGGCGAAGAGCAGAAATCCGATGGAGGTGCTGATCAGAATCCCCAGATACACCCTGCCCCCCTGCCGGGCTTTGTCGCTGCCTGCATGGGTTACCAGCGGATAGGTAGAAATGGTCAGCACTTCATAAAAAATAAAGAGCGTAAACAGGTTGGCCGCCAGCGCAATACCCATTACCGCGAATATGGCCACCGCGAAACAGATAAAAAACCGCGTCTGGTTTTTTTCATGGTGGCCGCGCATATAACCCACGGCATAAAAGCTGGTCACAATCCACAAAAAGCTGGCAATCAGGGCAAACAGCATGCCCAGAGGTTCCAGTTCCAGCGCAATGGGCAGGCCCGATATAGGTTCAACCAGTTCCACCCCAGGCGTGTGCCCGGCCTGCACCACCGGCAACAAGGATGCCACCAGCAGAAACAGAATAATGGCCGTGATATAGGTAACGGCTTCCCGCAGGTTGGGCCAGCGGCCTGCCAGGGCAATACCGACAGCACCCAAAGCCGGCACGAGCAAACAAAGTAACAGGGTTTCGATTGCGCTCATCACTGCCCTCCCGTACCCATCAGAATACCGGCAGCCTGCTTGGCGGTATTAACTGTCAGGGAAGTATTAATGCCGAAATAGATATTCGCCATAATCAGCAGCCAGGTGGGAATCAGCATCATCAGCGGTGCTTCATTAAAAGTTGCCGTTTCATCGTCAAACGTTTTTTCCGTAAAGTAGATAGTTTCCACCACACGCCACACGTAAATCACCGCCAGCAGTGAACCCACCAGAATAATAGCAGCCACCCACCACATGTCGTTTTCCAGGGCACCCAGCACCAGATACCATTTACTGATAAAGCCCACCGTCAGTGGCACACCAATCAGACTGAGGCCGCCCAGCACAAAGGCCGCCATGGTCCAGGGCATTTGCCGGCCCAGGCCTTTCAGCTGCGCCAGATCCACCGTGCCTTTATGGAACATAACCGCACCCAGGCTCATAAAAAGCGCCGCTTTAATCAGCGCATGATTAAACAGATGCACTATGCCGGCGGTAAGCCCTGTTACATTGGCAAGGCCGATACCCAGGGTGATGTAACCGATCTGCGCGACACTGGAATAAGCCAGCATACGCTTGATATTGCTTTGATAAATAGCGGAAAGGGAAGCAGAAATAATGGCCACGCTGCCCAGTACCATCATGATCTGGCCCAGGGGCATAACCTGAAAGGAAAACTCGAATCCGAATACCGTATAAACAAACCGCAGCAGCATATAGACCGCTACTTTGGTGGCCGTTGCCGCAATAAAGGCAGTCACGACTGAAGGCGCAAAGGTGTAAGCGTTAGGCAACCATAAATGCAGCGGGAACAATGCCAGCTTTAAACCGGTGCCCACAATCAGAAACGCCAATGCCGCCCGTAAAACTCCGGTGTTTTCCACCTGCTGCAGCCGTTCAGCCAGATCCATCATGTTGAGGGTGCCGGTGATCATATACAACAGCCCCACACCAATCAGAATAAAGGTACCACCCACGGTACCCATCACCAGATACTGATAAGTGGATGTCAGGGAACGCCGGTCATCACCCTGGGCCAGCAGGGTATAGGCTGACAGAGAGGAAATTTCCAGAAACACAAACACATTAAAAGCATCGCCTGTGATTACAATCCCCAGCAAACCGGCAAGACACAGCAGCAATGCCGTATAAAACAGTGCCTGATTATGGGCGGGAATCTCTTTCTCGACACTCTTCAGCGCATAGGGCATTACCAGAGCCGCTATTCCACTGACAATCAGCAGCACAAAGCTGGTCAGCTCATCTATCCGGTAGGCGATACCCCAGGGTGCCGGCCAGCCGCCGTGCTCATAATTCAATACACCCTGCAACTGCACCTGCTGATACAGACTGATGGAAATATAAAAACTGCACCAGGCAACCAGCGTGGCAAACAGCCAGGCCGGGCGCCCCTTCCCCAACAGCATGCACAAAGGTGCACTCAGTAAAGGGATAACAACCTGCAACGCAGGCAGGTTGGCCTCAATCATAGAGATCTGTCCTGATCATGAATATCGTCTTCTTCTACGGTTCCGTAGGCTTCTTTAATCCGCACTATCAGCGCCAGGCCCAATGCCGTGGTGGCTACCCCCACCACAATGGCGGTAAGAATCAGCACGTGTGGCAGCGGATTGGAATAGAGTTGCGCGGTTTCAGTCACTATGGGTGCGGTACCGTCTTTGACCTTGCCCATGGAAATATAAAGAATAAAAACTGACGTCTGAAAAATATTCAGGCCGATAATTTTTTTCACCAGATTGCCCCGGGCGATGACCACGAAAAAACCGCACATCATCAGAAAAATCACAATCCAGTAGTTGTAGAGTCCGATCAGATCACTCATGTGACATCCTCTCTGCCGGAGAACGCATAGAAGATGGTGAGCATTACCGAGAACACCGTAATACCCACACCCAGCTCAATCACAATAATGCCAATATGCTGGCCTGCCACCGGGTCGTCTGCCAGCACGCTGTAATTCAGAAACTCGCCGCCTTTCAGCATGGCAGCCACCCCCACCCCGCCATAAAGCAGCACACCAAAGGCCGCCAGAACTTTCAGCAAGCCGGGACCGATTATTTCCTGGGACTTTTCCAGGCCAAAGGTGAGCGTGTAAAGCACGAAGCCCGCCGCAAAAATAACACCGGCCTGAAAGCCGCCGCCGGGGCCAAAATCACCATGAAACTGAACATAAAGTGCAAACAGCAAAATGGGCGGAATGAGAACCTTGGCCATCACCCGCAGCAGAATATGGTTCATACTATTCCTTCTTCTGTTCCGGTTGTGGTTGAGACCGGGATTGAGTTTGGGTCTTCGGTTTTCGGCGACGCCCGCCAATCAGGGTGAGCACACCGATCCCGGCAGTAAAGACCACGGTGACTTCACCAAAGGTGTCAAAGCCCCGGTAACTGGCCAGCACCGACGTGACCATATTGGGGATACCAATCTCTTTGGGGGATTCTTCAATATAACGGGGAGCCACATGGTGGTGAATAGGTGCATCGGGATCACCGAAATGCGGCATACTGTAGGTGGCATAGATAAGCACCGTACCGGTAATCAGTACCACAAAGAACGGCAACGCCGGAGAGTGCTGGGGTTTCTTCTCCCGGCGGGAAGGTAATAACGCCAGGGTGCTTAGCATCAGTACCGTAGAGATCCCTGCACCGACAGCCGCCTCGGTAAAGGCCACATCCACGGCATCCAGGTTCACAAAAATCGCTGCCGACAACAGGCTGTAAATTCCAAACAGCATGACCGCGCCGAACAGATCCCGCATCAGCACCACCGCGATGGCGGTAACCCCAAGCAGCGAAAGTAAAAAGATGTCGATAAAGGCTTCCATGTTCCCTGCCCGTCAGGTGTCGTCGGTTTGCTTTGAAAGCAGCGGCCGCAGGCCCGCATGCTTGGCTGCCTTCGACAACGCATGGGTTGCCGTCGGGCTGGTAAACGCAAGAAAGGTAAATACCATGGCCAGCTTGGCCACCTCTATCCAGGTGGAAGCCAGCATGGCCAGCCCGGAGAGAATCAGAAAGGCCGCCAGGGTATCCGTAATACCCACAGCGTGAATACGGCTGTAAAAATCCGGCATGCGGATGATACCAACAGCAGAAGAAAAGCTGAGGAAGGCCCCAACAGCAAGAAAAACAGCACTGAGAATGTTCAGAATGGATTCCACAGATAGTTCCTTAGGTATCGCTGTCCTCGGTGGCGGGATGGTGTTCGCGGTTATATTCGAAGAAGTGCAGCACCGCAACGGTACCAATAAAATTCACCAACGCATAAATCAGTGCGATATCAATAAAATCCGGGCGACCGTCCAGATAACCCACCACACAGATGAAAAGTACCGTTTTGGTACCGAACATGTTCACCGCCAGAATGCGGTCAAAAAGACTGGGGCCCAGCAAGGCTCTGGCCAGCGCAAGCGCCATGACAACCAATATTGAAATTGTGGTTATTATCAACATCATGGGCGTTTATTATTCCTTTTTTTCCAGCCTGCTAATGCGGCGGTCCATTTCACCATCTTCAAGTTCTTTCAGCAACGCCACATCAATAGAGTGCACTTCAAACTCTTCGGTTTCTTCATCAATATCCAGCGTCACGGTACCGGGTGTCAGCGTAATCGAATTGGCGTAAATCACCATGCCCATACGGGATCTTTGCGATGGCTTGATCTTGGTAACACCGGGTGCAATGCTGACCTCGCGCCCACATACCCGCTTTACCATATCAATATTGGAGCGCACCGTTTCCCGGGCCAGATAAAACCAGTAACTGAAAAGTGCTGCATTAATACTCATGGGATCTATTTCGTGATCAACGCGATCCATGCGGACGCTGATAAGAACCACCAGCCCGATGGATGCGGCGGCAAAGAAAAAAAACAGGGGCGTATAGTGACCGGAAAGCAGCAGCCAGAAAACAATCAGCACAGTTCCGAGAGTCAGATACCTCTTCAAGTCTGGTGTCTCCAAAATCAGGTTAATCAACCAGTTACTGGTCACACTTGCAGCATAGGATAACTTTTGCAGTATAACACAGAATAATTCGGAGAGTTTTTCCTGAATTGAAGCCGATAAAACAACTCAAACGGCAGGGGAATTATCCACACGTTTCTTAACCCTCACGGGCAAGCTCGTGAAAATCCTCGGCGTAGCTGCGCAGTTTTTCTACTGCTTTTCTGCGCTGCCCTTTCGACAGATTCCTGTCCAGCCGCAGATACAAAGACTCCAGCAATGCCTGATTGCTATCAAACTTGCGCTGAAACTCCCCGGACTGGCCAAAGTCCTCCGCCAGCAACAATTCAGTCAGGGCTTTTTCAAACGCTTGTTTGTCCTGACGAAAGCCCAGTATACGCTGAAACTCCTGCTGCCATGCCAGGCGGGTATCCAGAAACTCCTGCCCCATCAGGGTATATTGCTCAGTACCTTCGCGGATCAATTGTTTCTGATCAGAATTCAGGCGACCCGTCCAACGCTCTACATAGGCTTCAATTTCGCCGGCACGCCGTTTGCGCTGCTCTTTCTCTGTCGCCTCTATATATTGCTCCCGGTATTCCTGGTTATCTTCCCGGAATTTTTCAAACAGCTCTGCCACCTGCTCATCGGTGGCATGCTGGAACAAGTCCACCATATCCGGCACCAGACGTTCGATAAGCACACCCCCCAGCTCCCGGGTGCGCTCCTGAATACGCCGGATACCCTCTGCTGTCATCCCGGTTTCCAGGTCATCGGCCACCTGCTCAAGAAACGCACCATATTGCGGCAGCTGGGTGCTACGGTGCCACACCAGATAATCCCGCAGCCGCTTCTCGAAAACCTCCTCCTGAGAACCGTTCAGCGACATATAGTCATCAAGGTACCAGGGGATTGCCCAATCCAGCTGGTTATAGACAAACTTCACCGCACAGCCGGAAATCAGCAGCAAAACACCCAGCAAGGAGCATTTGAATATTGCGGTTTTGGCATTCTTCGGCTTTGATTTACACATGGTTACAGATGCAGTATAAGATTGAGACATACCGGATTTGTTAAGAGATTGTCATGTCGCGGGGCAAGGCGCAACCGAATCCTTGAGACATCACAAAACGGTCATGATTCCGGAAAAAAATCCGTAATATTACCTTTTGGGAATCTGCTGGCTCTGTAAAATACCCAATCATAACGACAGGTTACGGATTGCCGTCACAGAACACCGGAAGATCACTGATAAAAACAAACGAATACTGAAAGCGGATAAAAGGGATACACCTTATGGCATCACCGGAAGTCATTGATATTGAGAGCCTGATACAGCCCATCAGTGATGAGGCTCCGGCAGGTGAGGATATTCGTGCGGATCGCTCCCCCACCTCAGTGTTCTACAAGATCAAGGATGCCAGAGAACGCGCCCGCAGCGCCGAGCGCAACATGTTCCATGAAGAAGATACCGGCGAATCCGCCAACGATGCCTGGCGCGAAATTCTGGAGATTGCCCCGGAAATCCTCCGGGACAAAAGCAAGGATCTGGAAGTGGCGGCCTGGTATGTGGAAGCCCTTCTGCGTATTCACGGCTTTGCCGGCCTGAGAGACGGTTTCCTGCTCTCCAAATCCCTGGTCGCTGATTTCTGGGACGATATATTCCCGATTCCGGAAGAAGACGACGAAGAAGACGTGCGCGAAATACGCTGCGCCCCTTTTGCCGGCCTGAACGGTGAAGGCCGCGACGGCACCCTGATAGCCCCCCTGAAACGTATCGATATCACCGAAGAAAGCGACAAGGGCCCCTATGCTTACTGGCAATACCAGCAGGCCCTGGAAATCCAGCGGATTCACGATGAAGATGCCCGGGATGAGCGTATCGCCAGCGCCGGTGTGAGCCTGGACCTGTTTGACAAGGTTATCAACGACACCAGCGTCAGCTTTTGCCAGAACCTGATTGCTGATCTGGAAGGCGCCATCGACGCCTACAATGAACTGACCCAGGTGTTCGACGAAAAAGCCGAAAGCTATTCACCACCTTCCAGCAATATCAAAAACACCCTCAGCGAAATCCTGGGCACCATCAATCATCTCACGAAAGACAAGCTGGCATTGGCCGCTCCGACGGAAGAAGCCAGCGAAGAGGCCGCTGGTGAAGCCGGCGCACCGGCAGCGTCCGGTGGCAGCGGTGGCGACACCACCAGCATTGCCAATGCGGTGGTGGCCAGCCGGGAAGATGCCTTTCGCCAGCTGCTGAAAATTGCCGAGTTTTTCAAGAAAACGGAACCCCATTCGCCGGTGTCTTACGCCATTGAAAAAACCGTGCGCTGGGGCCGTATGTCGCTGCATGAACTGATGAATGAATTGCTTCTGGATTCCCAGGCAAAAGAAAACTATGAAATGCTGACGGGCGTTAAACTGGAGCCCGAAGACGAATATTAATCCTCACCACCACAGCCAACAACAAAGGAAACAACCATGTCTGAGAGTATTCATGACAAACTGAAACGAGTCCGTAAACCACGGGTTCACATAACTTATGATGTCGAAACCAACGGTGCCGTTGAGAAAAAAGAATTACCATTTGTCGTTGGTGTCATGGGTGACTATTCCGGCGACAACACCGAAAACAAACGCCCCCTGCGTGATCGCAAGTTTGTGCAGATCGACCGCGACAATTTCAACGAAGCCATGGCCAAGGTCAACCCCAAGCTGAACATGAAGGTGGAAAACACCCTGAAAGGCGACGGCAGCGAAATGTCCGTGGACCTGGACTTCAAAAACATGGGCGACTTCGACCCGGAAAACGTGGTGAATCAGGTAGAACCGCTGAAAAAGCTGCTGGAAACCCGCAACAAGCTGCGCGACCTGATGACCAAGGTAGACCGTTCCGACGAACTGGAAAGCATTCTGGAAAACGTGTTACAGAATACCGATGCTCTTAAAGGGCTGGGTGATGAATTAGGCGTAGGCGCCGGCGAAGAAGACAAAGGAGAATAACAAGATGAGTGACGCAGAAAGCCAAGCACAAGGGCAAGAAGCCGAAGCGGCGGAAGGCGAAAGCAGTCTGTTGGAACAGGCGATTACCGCCACCAAGCAGACTGAGCGTGATGAAACCCAGGATCTGCTCAAGAACCTCACTGAACAGGCTTTGCAGGGCGTTGTATCCTGGGACAAGAACCTGACCGTTACCATCAACAAAGCCATTGCAGCCATCGATGACATGATGTCCAAGCAACTGGCGGCCGTACTGCACACCGAAAAATTTCAGAAGCTGGAAGGCTCATGGCGTGGTCTGAACCATCTGGTAATGAATTCGGAAACCGGTGCATCCCTGAAAATCCGCATGATGAATATCAGCAAGCGTGAGCTTTACAAGGATCTCGACAAAGCGGTTGAATTCGATCAAAGCCAGATTTTCAAGAAGATCTACGAGTCAGAATTCGGTATTGCCGGTGGTGAACCCTACGGCACCCTGATCGGCGATTACCAGTTCACCAGCCACCCGGAAGATATCGAACTGCTGACCAACATGTCCCATGTGGCAGCCGGCGCCTTTGCACCCTTTATTGCAGCCGCCGGTTCCGGCATGTTCGGCTTTGACGACTTTACCGAGCTGTCCAAGCCCCGTGACCTGGAAAAAATCTTCGAGTCTGCCGAGTACATCAAGTGGCGTTCTTTCCGCGAAAGCGAAGATTCCCGCTTTGTTACTCTGGTGATGCCTTCTGTACTGGCACGTACCCCTTACGGCAAAGACACCAAACCCGTGGAAGCTTTCGACTTTGAAGAGTTCCCCATCGGCGCCGACGGCAAATCCGCCCCCGCCAGCCACGACGATTATTGCTGGATGAATGCCTCTTATGTGATGGGCACCACCCTCACATCCGCGTTCGCACAATACGGCTGGTGTACCGCCATCCGCGGTGCTGAAGGTGGCGGTAAGGTAGAAGGCCTGCCGGTTCACCTGTTCACCTCTGACGATGGCGACACTGACATGAAGTGCCCCACAGAAATCGGCATTACCGATCGTCGTGAAGCAGAGCTGAGCAAGCTGGGCTTCCTGCCACTGTGTCACTACAAGAACACTGACTACTCTGTGTTTTTCGGTGCTCAGAGCGCTCAGAAACCGAAGATATACGACGACCCGGAAGCCACCGCCAACGCGGCCATCTCTTCCCGTCTGCCCTATATCATGTCCACCTCACGCATTGCTCACTTCCTGAAAGTAATGGCGCGGGACAAGATCGGTTCCTTTATGGAAGCCTCAGACGCGGAAGCCTGGCTGAACCGCTGGATCAACGAGTACACCAACAGCAACCCGGACGCCGGACAGGAAATGAAAGCCCGCTACCCGCTGGCTGAAGCCAAGATCCAGGTGAAGGAAGTGCCCGGTGCGCCCGGTTCCTACAATGCCGTAGCCTGGTTACGCCCATGGCTGCAAATGGAAGAACTGACTGCCTCGTTGCGGATGGTAGCCAGTATTCCGGAAGGCGGCTGATCACGCCCTGCCGGCTGCTTCTGTTCTGTTTTACAAAAGCAAGAACAAGAGCAGCCGGCATTTTCCGCTCCAGTATTTTTCCTATAAGCCCTGTTGGCGAATAACCCCTTAGCTTGCGACCCTATGACTTCAACGGATTCCTCACAATCGTCAGACACTCCGCTGCTGGATTCCATTGAAGTTGCCGAGAAAACCCGTTTTGAAACAGATGTGGATCTGTTCCTTAAAACCAGTGACGACAGCAAAGCCCTGACGTTATGGCTGGAACGCCTCACTGCCATAGAAGACCTGAGCAAACTGGACGATCTTAACGAAGCACTGGCAATGGATATTGCCATGCTGGACGAGCTGATCAACGAGCAGCTCAAAACCATTCTTCACCACCCCAGACTGAACCAGCTGGAAGCCGCCTGGCGTGGTCTGGAAATTCTCCTGAAGGCCGGCGAAGACAGCAAAAAAATCAAAGTCCGCATGCTGGATATTACCTGGCGGGAAGTGACCCGGGATATCGAGCGGGCCCTGGAGTTTGATCAGAGCCAGTTGTTTAATAAAGTCTACAGTGAAGAATTCGGTTCTCCCGGCGGCGAACCTTATGGTGTGCTGATCGCCAATTATGAAGTGCAGCACCGCCCTTCCGCCGGACACCCCTATGATGATACCGCCACCCTGCTGACACTGGCGCAAATCGCAGCAGCATCCTTTTCCCCCATGATTCTGGGTGCTTCTCCCGGCTTTTTTGGCCTGGATTCATTTGAGCGATTAAATACAACGCTCAACTACGACAAGATTTTTCAGCAGCACGAATACATTAAATGGCGGGCCTACCGGGACACCGAAGACTCCCGTTTTCTGGCACTCACCCTGCCGCGGATTCTGATGCGGGAACCGCGCCGCCGGGAAAACACCAGTTACCACGGCCTGCAGCTGGATGCCGATACCGACAATTACCTGTGGGGCAACGCCTGCTTTGCCATGGGTGCGGTATTGATCCGTGAATTCAATAACGTGGGCTGGTTTTCCCATATCCGTGGCGCGCCACGGGATCAGATGGGTGGCGGCATTGTAACGGATCTGCCCATCAGTTATTTTCATTCGGACGGGCCGCAAGTGGCGCTGCGACCGGTCACCGATGTGGTCATTACGGATCAGATGGAAAAGGAAATGGGCGAACACGGCTTTATTCCCCTGTGCCATTGTTACGACACACCCTTTGCTTCTTTCCACGGCAATTTCAGCACCCAGAAACCCAAGGAATACAAAGACCCGGGCGCTACCATCAATGCCCGCCTGTCTGCCATGATGCAGCACATCCTGTGCGCGTCCCGCTTTGCCCATTACATTAAAATCATGGTGCGGGATAAGGTGGGCAGTTTTTTCAGCGCCAACGATTGCCAGACCTATATCCACAACTGGCTGACGGACTATATCAGCGGCAATGATAATCTCGACTGGGACATGCAATCCAAATATCCCTTGCGGGATGCCAATGTTCAGGTACTGGAACGCCCGGACAAGCCCGGCGTCTACGCATCGGTTATTCACTTACAGCCCCATTACCAGCTGGATCAGATGGTATCGGAGCTAAAACTCACCACGGAACTGTCGTCCATGGCATCCGGAAAATAACAGGGGAAACCGGCTATGAGCAAAAGCAAACAGCAGATTCGCCCTTCCATACTGGACCGCCTGATTGACGAAGACCCGGCCAAGCGCGTAGAAGGTGAGAAAGACCGCTATCAGGTAACCCGGGAATTGCGGGAAAGCGTACGCCGCGATCTTGAACTGCTGCTGAATACCCGCTTCAGGATTCTGTCCGCCGAGCCCCATCAAAAGGAACTGGACAAATCCCTGATCAACTATGGGCTGCCAGATCTGGCCACCATTAACCTAGTGGATGAAGGCACCCGCAATGATTTCTGCCGTACCATTGAGGCCACCATCAAACGTTACGAACCCCGATTCAAAACCGTGCAGGTCAGCAGTCTGGATAATATTTCCGAAACAGACCGGGCGGTGCGTTTTCGCATTGATGCGGTGCTACATGCGGATCCCGCACCGGAAGTCATTATCTTTGACTCGGTGCTGGAGCCCGTGAGTCGGGCGGTGGACATACTGGATGTGGACTCCTTTTAATGAAGATCAAGTTAATGAAGACCAAGGCTTTCCTTTATGAGTGACGACCTATTACCGTATTACGAAAAAGAGCTGGGCTTTATTCGCAAGTCCGGTGCCGAATTTGCGGACACTCACCCCAAGATTGCCGGCCGTCTGCGGATCAGCGCCGATACCGTGGAAGACCCCCACGTTTCCCGCCTGCTGGAAGGCTTTGCCTATCTGAATGCGCGCATTCAGCACAAGCTGGATGATGAATTTCCTGAGCTGACTGATGCCCTGTTCAATATCGTTTACCCCCATTACCTGCGGCCGTTCCCTTCCTGTTCCATATTGCAGTTTGATGCTGCCAACGATCTGGACGGACGCTTCCAGATTGAAAAAGGCACCCTGCTGGAATCGGACACCTTTCAGGGAAAAACCTGCAAATTCACCACCTGCTACGATGTGGATCTGGTGCCGTTAACGATTCGCACCGCCTCATTGCAGGCCCGGCCGTTTATCGCACCCGGCGCCAATCAGGTGCAGAATGCCGGCGCCATTATTCATCTGGGCCTGAAAACCCTGTCGCCCAAAGTGGCCGCCGGTGCGCTGGAATTATCCAACCTGCGTTTCTTTATTCAGGGCCAGCCGCAACATGTGTATCCCATTCACCGCATGTTACTGAACGAGTCCGTGAAACTGGTGGTGGCCCGCGGGGAAAACGATACCAACCCTATTTATCTGGACAGCACCCGCATCAAGCCGGTGGGGTACGACGAGGACCAGGGCCTGATCCCCTACCCGGCGGAATCCTTTCTCGGTTACCGCCTGCTGACAGAGTATTTTCTGTTCCCGGAAAAATTTCTGTTTGTGGATATTGATCTGGACGGCATTATCGATGAAAGCTTTCAGCAGGAAGTGAATCTGTACGTGTATCTGCAACAGTCCAACACGGAACTGGAGCGGACTTTATCCAGCGATAACTTCGCCCTGGGCTGCACCCCCATGGTAAACCTGTTTTCCCATCAGGCAGACCCGTTACGGGTCACCCACACCCAGCGTGAATACCAGATTATTCCCGATGCCCGTTCCCACAAGGCCCTGGAAATCTATTCCGTGAACGATGTAAAAGCCACCCTGCCCAGCGGCGACAATTTTCGCTATCAGCCCTTTTACGGACTGACCCACGACCAGGCAAAATCAGACAAGGGGCTGTACTGGTATGCCAGCCGGAAAAACGCCAGCCTGAGCGCCACACCGGAACATGAAGGCACCGAGGTTTACCTGACACTGACAGACCTGGGCTTCAGCCCCCAATCCAGCGCCCAGCAAACCCTGACCATTAAAACCACCGCCATGAACCGGGATTTGCCCAGCAAACTGCCCTTTGGTGGTGGCCAGCCCCGTTTGCATTGTGTGGAGATCGCACCACCCACCCAGCGCATCAGCTGCCTGACACCGCCTACCCATACCGTAAGACCAGACCTGAGGGACCGGGCCCGCTGGCGATTGCTGTCACACCTGAATCTGAATCATCTGACCCTGAAAAACGGCAAAGGCAGCACCGATGCCATCAAGGAATTATTGCGGTTGTACAACTTCAAGGATTCCGCATCTATCCGCACCATTATCGAAGCGGTGGATAGCGTGGACTCCCATTATATGACCGCCCCCATCACCATTGACGGAAAAACCACCCTGTGCCGCGGCACCCAGATCACCATCGAATTTAATGAAGGCCAGCTGGCGGGCACCAGCGCTTTTCTGTTTGCCAGTGTGCTGGAGCACTTCTTTGGTGTGTACTGTTCAGTGAATTCATTTACCCGCCTGACGGCGAAAATCAAAGGTAAAGACGGAGTATTGAAAACATGGCCACCGCGCGCCGGCGAAAAAAGCTTACTGTAATCGATTCGCTGTTTAACAATCCCAGCGACTTCGATTTCTTTCAGGCAGTACGGCTTTTGGAAATCTTTGCCCGCAAGGATGAGCAGGCCTGGGATGAAACCGCCAATAAGCCTATCGGTTATGATCACCCCGCAGCGCTGGAGGCGATCCGTTTCCGCATGCACCAGTCGTTGAAATTTCCCGACAAGGAAATTGTCACGCTGGATTCCCGCCTGACCACCTACAACAAACAGGAGCGGGCCCAGTTTCTGTTATCCGTCAGCCTGATGGGGCTTACCGGTGCCAGTGGCGTGCTGCCCTATCACTACACCGAACTGATTCTGCAGCGCTATCGCTTCAAGGATTTTTCCCTGGGGCATTTTCTGGACATGTTCAATCACCGCACCCTGTCCATTTATTATCGCGCCGCCAACAAGTACCGGTTTCCGTCCCATTTCGAGCAACAGGATCTGGCTCGCCAGAACGATACCCAGATACTGCAAACCAGTTTTCCCCGGGCGGACCTGTTCACCGAATCCCTGCGTTCCATTGCCGGTCTGAATGCCCCCAGAGCCCTGCGCGGACTGACCCACCTGAATGACAATATCCTGCGCTATACCGCCTATTTTGCGCAGCGACCACGTTCGTCAGGCAATCTGGGCCGCATGCTGGCGGACTATTTCGAACTGCCGGTGAATATCGATTCCTTTAAAGCCCAGTGGCAGGAAATTGTGCCCGACATGCTCACCCGCCTGCCGGGCAAAGAGGTTCCCCTGGGGCAGAATGTGCAACTGGGTCAGAACGCCATGCTGGGGCATCGTATCTGGTCCGCCCAGAGCAAGTTCCAGATCAATATCGGGCCGCTGAACTACAAACAGTATCAGTCGCTGGCTCCCGGCAGCCAAAAGCTCAAAGCCCTGCATTCCCTGATCCGGCTTTATGTGGGTATAGAACTGGATTACGATATTATGCTGTCGGTACCGGCCAGCGAGATGCCGGTGGCACGCATGGATCCCAAAGCGACAAACCCCATACAACTGGGCTGGAATACCTTTATGCAAACCCGGGATCAACAGAACAAAATGGTAAAAATACGGATTTCCCAGGCAGACTATTAGCATGCATGCCACAATGATGATTGCTACATTGTGCGCAGCCCAACGATAACCGATTGATATCCAAAACAAGATTCAATAAAGAGCAAAGGAAACGGCACCATGATCACTATCAACCTCAAATCCCTGGTGGGTCGCCTGAACCCCACAGTGCGAAATGCACTGGAAGCCGCCGCAGGCCTGGCCATGTCACGCACCCACTATGAGGTGGAAATTGAGCATTGGATACTCAGACTGATTGAAGAAGGCGACACGGATATCATTGCGATCCTGGAGCGCTACGAAGTAAACCTGTCGCACCTGGCCAAAGACCTGACCAACGTGCTGGACAAATTCAAGAACGGCAGCAGCCGCCCCCCTTCGCTGTCTCCCGCGCTGGTGGACCTGGCCAAGGAAGCCTGGTTACTGGCGTCAGTGGAGTACGGCCACGCCCAGGTTACCAGCGGCCACTTGCTGGCTGCCATGATGCTGGATGAAAGCTTCCGTCGCCAGCTGGGAGAGAGTTCAAAGGAGCTGCGGGATATTCCCGGAGAATCCTGCAAGGAAATGGTGCGCGCCACCGTGGGCACCACCGGCGAATCCACCACCACCCTGTCGGAGGGCGGCCAGGTAGCAGACTCCGGCGAAGGCGCAGCCCCCGGTGCGCCATCCCGCACGCCGTCGCTGGACAAATTCACTATTAACCTTACCGAGCGCGCCGCCCAGGGCAAGATTGATGCGGTACTGGGCCGCGATAATGAAATCCGTCAGCTGATCGATATTCTCAGTCGCCGTCGTCAGAACAACCCCATCCTCACCGGTGAAGCCGGTGTCGGTAAAACCGCAGTCGTTGAAGGCTTTGCCCTGCGCATCGCCCAAAACGACGTGCCCGAAACTTTGCAGGGCGTTGTGGTGCGCACTCTGGATCTGGGTCTGCTGCAGGCCGGCGCCAGCGTTAAGGGTGAATTTGAAAATCGCCTGCGTTCCGTTATCGATGAAGTCAAAGCATCCCCCGTACCCATCATCATGTTTATCGATGAAGCCCACACCCTGATCGGTGCCGGTGGCAAAGAAGGCCAGGGTGATGCCGCCAACCTGATGAAACCGGCCCTGGCCCGCGGTGAGTTACGCACCGTTGCCGCTACCACCTGGGCAGAATACAAAAAGTATTTTGAAAAAGACCCGGCCCTTACCCGCCGCTTCCAGGTAGTGAAAGTGGAAGAGCCCGATGAGCACACCGCCATTGAAATGATGCGTGGTATCTCCAAAGCACTGGAAAGCCACCACAAAACCCGCATTCTCGATGAAGCCATTGTCGAAGCGGTCAAGCTGTCCCACCGTTATATTTCCGGTCGCCAGCTCCCCGACAAATCCGTGAGCCTGCTGGATACCGCCTGCGCCAAGGTGTCCCTGAGCCTGGGGACGACACCGGCTGCCATTGAAGATGCCCGTCGTCATATTGATCAGTGCACCCGCAATATTCAGATGCTGGAGCGTGAAGACGCCACTTCTGGCGGCTGCGAAGAGCGCCTGGCAGAAATGCGGGAAAGCAAAGCCAGCGAAGAAGCCCGCCTGGAAAAACTGAACGCCCAATGGGAAAAAGAAAAAGAGCTGGTGGTACAGATTCGCGAAGCTCGTGAACAGATTGAAAATGATTTTCTTGCCAAGTTGACCCCTGCGAATGACAAGGCAGAAGGCGATGCGGAAAAAGAAGCGCCTGCTGCACTGACTCAGGAACAACTGGATGAACTCAAAGGCAAGCTCAAGGAGCTGACAGAGCAATTACATGAAATTCAGGGTGAAGCACCACTGATGCAACCGGTGGTAGACGGCCAGGCGGTCGCCGAAGTAGTCGCCCAGTGGACCGGTATTCCCGTGGGCCGCATGGTGAGCGATGAAATGCAGAATGTACTGAAACTGCAGGATCGCCTCACCGGTCGTGTGATTGGTCAGGACCATGCGCTCAATGCCATTTCACAAGCCATTCGCACCTCCCGCGCCGGCCTGCGGGATCCACGCAAACCCATTGGCGTGTTCTTTATGGTGGGGCCATCCGGTGTCGGTAAAACCGAAACCGCCCTGGCGCTATCCGAAATGCTTTACGGTGGCGAACATAACGTCACCACCATCAACATGTCCGAGTTCAAAGAAGAGCATAAGGTTTCCATGCTGGTAGGCTCTCCTCCGGGCTATGTGGGCTATGGCGAAGGCGGCGTGCTCACCGAAGCGGTACGTCGCAAACCCTATAGCATCGTGCTGCTGGACGAGATGGAAAAAGCGCACCATGGTGTGCAGGATATTTTCTACAACGTCTTCGACAAGGGCATGATCAAGGACGGCGAAGGTCGTGATATCGATTTCAAAAACACCATCATTATCATGACCTCCAACGCCGGCGAAGAAGTGATCCGCGCTATCTGTGAAGCCTCCGAAGAAAAACCGGCACCGGATGTACTGCTGGATAACTTCCGCCCTGAACTGCTGAATTGGTTCAAGCCTGCCTTCCTGGGCCGTTGCGATATCATTCCCTACTATCCGCTGGATGATGAAAACCTGATTAAAATCTGCGGCCTGAACATGAAACGCATCGAGAAACGGGTGAAAGAACATTACGGTGCCGGCTTCAGTTACCACGAAGACGTGCCACTGCATATCGTCGCCCGCAGCCAGGAAGTGGATACCGGCGCCCGCAACATCGAGCACATCATCTCCCGCACCCTGCTGCCGGAACTGGCCAGCGAATGCCTTAACCGCATGGCTATCGGCGAGGAAATCAAGAATATTCATATCAATGTGGATGAGGAAGGTAACTTCTCTTATGAGCTGAGCGCCTGATCAGCTAACCCCCTCCAACCAATTCCAGGGGCACTGTCGAAGTGCCCCTTAACCCTCTTCTCACCTACCAACAACCCCATTTGTCTATTTGGCTGTACCACCGGATTCCGGTATCCTGCGCTACATAGTGCCCCAAATAGTACCCCAAACTGGCAAACTGGCGCTGAAAACTAAAACAATAAGGATTTTCTGAATTATGAGACCACTACAACGGGCAGCCGGGCTATGCCTGATGGCGGCTACCTTCGTTTATTCCCCCCTTTCCCTGGCGGAAAACCGCAATTTTTTCGATGAGATTTATCTGACCGCAGACGCGAATGCAGGTCGTTCTGCCGGGGAATACGACACCTATGGCCCGGGTGTGGGTATTGGTTTTACCCTACCCAAAAACTTTTTTGTGCAAGCAGATTATAACTATCTTGAATTTGATGAGATCGATGACAACACCCATCTCGTGAAGGTGATTGGTGGCATTCAGCATGCGCTGAATAACAATATCACCACCCATTTTGGCGCCGGTGGTTACTACGCTGAAGATACGGAATCTGATGAAAACGGCGATGGGGTCGTACTGAGCGCCGGGATGACCATTGGCGGATCAAAACTCAGCGCCCTGCTCCATGTGGACTACCTCAATGATACAGATGGCAATGAAAACTATCTTTTTGGCGTAGGTATTCGCTGGTATCCGGGCGGCCACCGCCCCATTGTAATGCACCGTGAGAGCAAGCCCAGCAGCCTGGGGAAAACCACGGCCTGTGAAGATCGCTATGGCGAGCTGTTCCCGCTTTGCAAGGAACAATCCGGCAAGCGCTAGCAGCGACAACCACAACTAGTGCTTCACCTCATAAAATTGCCAGTTACCAAAGGGATTCTCTTTAATGTAACTGGCAATTTCTTTCATCTGGGTTTCAAACTCTTTCTCCAGCCCCTGCAACTCTTTTTCAAAAGCCCGGCGCTCTTTCTTTTCCAACGCATCCCATTTGCTGTGGGTGGGAATATGACGGCTGCGGTTGTAGATCTCGAACACCGGCGCAAAGCGGTGTTTGCTGTCGCAGCTCAGGGGCAGGTTATCCATTAACACCGCCATGCGGATGCCCGCTTCGGCTACCCGCACCTGATCATCCAGCAGGGCGGCGGCGATCACATTCAGGCTCTCATGAATGTAGTCCAGGCGTTTCTGGGCATTGGCCTTCACCTCTTCCTGATAGGCCCTGATCTGCTTTTCCTTTTCCCAGACCCTGTTCCACAGGCGCCAGGCCACGACTGCCAGCGCAACAATAATGACCACCCCAAGGGCTATCAATGCCGTTAACATGAACTTCTCCAATCATTACCAGGTTGCCCGCCAGTTTAACATATCTCCCCGCCGGGCCCTCCCACGGTAGACAAACCTTGCTCAGCCCCCGGAGCGAGCCTAACATGACCCCATGGCCACCCTTAAGGAGCATGGAATGAACAGGCTGAAAACCGGTACGGCACTGCCCCCCGTTATGCTGCTGATCAGCAATTTGTTGATAGCATCGCTCCTTGGCGGATGCAGTGACTCGCCCGCCGAAGAAGTCATTAAAAACCATGTGGAATCCCTGGCCGAAGCCATCGAAACCAAACAGGCCGATACGGCATTGGACTTTTTTCATGAAAACTTTGTGTCCGAAAAAGGTCAGAACAAAGAATGGGTTAAGCGTACCATGCTGCTCCACACCATCCGCCATGACGAGATCGGGCTGATCCTGACCAACATATCCGTGGAACTTCTGGATCCGGGTACGGCACGGGCGAGTTTTCATGTGATTGCCACCGGCGGCCTCGGGATTATTCCTGATGACGGTGGTGCCTACCGGGTGGACACCGAATGGCGGGATGACAGCGGCGACTGGCAGCTGGTGTTTGCCAAATGGAAAAAGGCATTGCAACCACAGAATTGACTGAGGGCCTGCTCAGTGAGTATGAATAAGCGCTTCGGCAATTGAATTGCCCCGGCCCTTCCCTTAGCATCGTAGATGTCTTGCAGACAAACTCTGAGGTTAGCCTACTTCAAGTATGAGATCAGGCAATCATTCTCCCAACGGCAGTAACGATAAAGGCCTGCTTGGGAACAATGAAAACATCATTACGCATTTTATCCAGATGCGTTCCTCCGGGGGTATCGTGCTGATGGCAGCAACGGCGCTGGCCCTTGTCTTTGCCAACTCACCACTTGCCCCCTTTTACAATAACCTGCTGACCATACCGGTGGAAGTCCGCATCGGTGATCTGGGCATCGACAAACCCATACTCCTGTGGATCAACGATGGCCTGATGGCGATTTTCTTTTTCTATGTAGGACTGGAACTGAAACGGGACTTTGTGGAAGGCGAGCTGTCGGAACCGAAAAAAATCGTCCTGCCGGCAGTGGGGGCTGTGGGCGGTATGGTCTTTCCGGCGCTGATCTACGTGCTCTTTACCTTTGAATCCCACCCCCATGCTCTGAGTGGCTGGGCTATTCCGGCAGCCACCGACATTGCTTTCGCTATCGGCATTCTGGCCTTGCTGGGTTCTGATGTGCCGCAATCCCTGCGGATCTTTCTGACTTCACTGGCAATCTTTGATGATATCGGCGCAATTATCATTATTGCGCTTTTCTATACCGATCATATTTCCTTTGTTGCGCTGGGATTTGTACTGGCCTGCCTGCCTTTTCTGTATCTGCTCAACCGCTACCGGGTGGATTCAAAGAGTGTGTATATGATGATTGCCATCGTAATGTGGGTAGCCATGCTCAAGTCCGGTGTGCATGCCACGCTCACCGGTGTCATTGTTGCTTTCTTTATTCCCATGCAGTCACGACGCGATCCCAAGGTATCGCCGTTAAAACTGCTGGAGGATGACCTCACCTATACAGTCGCCTTTATGGTGCTACCGGTGTTTGCCTTCACCAATGCCGGGATTTATATACTCAACCTGAGTCCGCAGCAAGCATTTCACCCTGTCCCCCTTGGTATTGCCATGGGGCTGTTCCTGGGCAAGCAGATCGGCGTATTCGGTTGCTGCTGGTTGTTCATACGCCTGAAATGGGCCACCATGCCCAAAGGCATGAACTGGGGCACGCTCTATGGTTGCGCTATTCTCTGCGGAGTCGGCTTTACCATGAGCCTGTTTATCGGTTCCCTGGCGTTTGATGCTATCGGACTGGAACGCCAGTTCGATGAGCGCCTGGGCATAATCGGCGGGTCACTGGTCTCAGGAATAATGGGTTATCTGGTGCTCCGGCATGAACTGCGGAAAAAGCGACAAAAGCAGGCAGACAGCGAGAATAACCAGGAAAAACAGTCCGCCTGACGGTAAGATCGCTACCGCTCATACATTAATAACGATCAGGTCCGGGACGGGTTATAAATCACACCGGATTCACCATACTGCTTCAACACATCGCAGGCTTCCTGGCGACAGACTTCTTTCACGACAGTAATACCAGCTTTTTCCAGCAGGCGATCCCAGTCCACCGGCACGGGGCCTTCGTGAAACCCCGCCAGTTTTTCCACATCGTCTTTGGTGGCGCCGCAAACCAGTTTGGACAGGCCGGTCCAGAACAGACCACCCCAGCAGGCAATACAGGGCTGGGAACTGGTGTAGAGCCCCAGGGGAGGCAGCCGCGCTTCCCCCAGGTCGAAAGTGGCGTAGTATTGCTGGGCACAGGACCAGGCCACCACTTCCGCATGGGCGATACTGGCGTTGTTGGGCACTACCCGGTTAACACCCACACCCACCACCTTTCCGGATTCCAGATCCATCACAGCGGCACCAAAAGGGCCGCCGGTACCATGCTGCACCTGCAGGGCACTTAACTGAATCGCCAGTTGCATGCGGGATTTTTCGGTGGGGAACAGATCACCCGGCTTGACCAGCTGACTCAGCCAGTCAGGAAACTCAATCGCCAGGGGCTGGGGGAATCCGGAAGCCGGGGGTACGGGAACAGGCATCGGCTACTGGTTCATCACATCCACAATGTAGGCAGCCACTGCCAACAATGCGATTACCGTGCCCCACCCCAGCACAAAGTATTTTACCGGTTTGGGGATCTTCGCTTTCTTCTCTTCCATCAGGTGTTATCTGCCTTTTGATACGCTGCCAGTTCAGCCTGGTACAAATTTAACATGGCATCGTCGAAGCAACAAAATATCACTTCTGCAATAAAGGGGTATTGGGGCAGATTCTGATAAATTTCCGCGACGGCAATTTTAACGGCCTGCTCTTTGGGGAAACCATACACCCCGGTGCTGATGGCGGAAAAGGCAATGGATTTGCAGACTTTGGTCGCCGCCACTTTCAGGCTGTTACGATAGCAGTTTGCAAGAATCTCATCTTCGTCGCAGGTGCCATCACGCCAGATAGGCCCTACCGTATGTATCACAAATTTGGCGGGTAAATTGTAGCCCTCGGTTAACACCGCCTTACCCGGCGGACAGCCACCGATCTGGCGGCAGGCCTGCAACAACTCCGGCCCGGCGGCACGATGTATGGCACCGTCCACGCCGCCACCGCCCGCCAGGGCACTGTTGGCTGCATTGACGATGGCATCCGCCGGAAGGCGGGTGATATCGCCCTGCCAGGCATACACATCGGCTCTGATCCGGGGTTCTGCTGCGCTGTCGTTCTGTTCCTCGCTCACTCTTCCCTCCGTGAGTTTGCTATGGACTGATAATAACCTTGACCTGACTGGGAGCCACCTGCAAGCCGCCGGGCATATTGGCGTTGGAGCCGTTATGGCCGGTAGGGGATGTTAAATGCACCACCGGCTTGCCCTGAGCTTTGACTTTGGCACTGCCCTTTTTATAGGTGATCTTATCCATGTTCTTGCCGGACACCACGCCACCGGCTACCCCGGCTTCATCCCCCTGGGAGCGGGGAATTTCAGAATCTGTGGTGACGGCATCCTTACCGCAGAACTTTACCTTGGTGGATGTTTTACTGGCCTGCATCACCATACCGATATTGGGATAGGGAATGGGGATAGGGCCCGCCGGTGGCGCCGGTGTCTTGCACACGTCAGGGAAGGCAAAACACTGGCCGCTTTGTTTGTTGGACGCTGGAAAAATGGCCGGCATAACAAACTCCTTAAAAACAATTAACCCAGGTGGATACGTTCCGCCTGAACCTTGAAATCTTTTTTGGTTTTGTGAATGGCTTTTTCGCTCTTCACCTGAATAGTGCCATCCACCTGCTGGTTAATACGGCCCGCCCGCAACTGAGCCGCTTCACGGATTTTGCTTACCAGGTTATCCGTGGTTTGCCAGATACTTTTGGCGCGGGTTTCCACCTTTTCAAACACACCCACTGCACGGGCCACCACGGCATTCAGCTCTTCACCGCGATATTGCATGCGAGTGGCGGACAGGCTGGCATCATCGGCACCCAGTTCCAGGGACTGGGCTGCCGCTTTTAATTTGTGAGGTAACAACTGAACGGAACTGCCCACCGGGTGCAATAGCTGTTTGCCCAGATCGATCACCCGCATGGCCAGGGATTCGCTGGCCAGCAGATTCACATCCTGCCCTTCCAGGGAGACTTCCTGCGCTGCTTTCAGTCGAATGCTGCCCTGTTGCGTGGCCAGCTCCAGATCCCCTTGGGGAATACTTAACCGGGTGACGCCGGCTTCGGCATCGTATTCAAATACCAGCTGCCGGTTTTCATCAAACACCTGAATACAATGGGGTGATGCGGGGGATACGGCCGCGCTGGCACCACCGGGAGTGGTGACCGCAGCCTGGTCTTCCAGGTCATCATTTAGCGGAGACAGTACAGGTTGTTCGCTGGTATTCATAAGTGTGTATCCTGCTAGGCCTGTGTTTGTGGTTTGGGTGGTTGCCATTGTTCAGCTGCCAGGCGGACCTTGTCGGTTCGCAGAGCGCCTTTAAAATCCGCCTGGCGATGCTTGATATCGTTCATGCGGGTGTTATGAAACACACCGGAACGGCAATCTGCATGGGAAATATCGCTCTGGCTCAGATCAGCACCGGCAAACACCGCATACTGTGCCTTGATTCCCCTGAGGTCCGCAGCTGTCAGGCTGGCATCATTCAGTTCGGCACGTACCAGTACCGACTGTACCAGTGCACATCCTGTCATATCAGCGCCGGCAAAACGGCTCATGGTAAAATCGCTGCCGCTTAACTGGCTGCGGGACAGGTTTGCCCCGGAAAAATCCGCCACTTTGGCACTGGCCCGCGTCATGCTAACCCCGGACATATCACAGCCGGTGAAATTCACCTGATTAAAGGAGCCGTGATCCATCAAGGTATTGACCAAGTTTGACCCAGTAAGGTCACTGTCGTCAAAGCTACAATACTGCAGATTTTGTGTGGAAAATTCACACTTTGTCAGGCTGCAGGTTTTAAAGGCGGTCCTCTCCAGGCGGATAGAACGGAAGTCCACGGCATCCATATCAGTTTCCTGCAACGCCGCCTCCCCCATGTCCACGGAATCCAGCAACGCTTCACTCATATCACAGGCATTGAGCAGGCCCTTCTGAAAGCTTGCGCTATGAAGATTAGCCTTAACAAAGCTGCAACCGTTATTGCGACTGTTATCAAACCAGGCGCCTTCCAGCGATGCCTGCTCGAACACCACGTCAATCAGTTTGGCGGAAGAAAACACCGCGTCAGCCATGCGCGAAGCCGTAAAATCCAGGGAATCCAGAGTCATACCGTGAAAGTTGATACGGCTGAATTCGCAGTCCACAAAGAGTGTGCCTTTTAACACCGCCCGGTTAAACTCGGCACCCTTAAGGCCGCAGGATATAAAGCGGGCTTCGGTCAGGTCTGCGCCCTGTAAATCGGCGCCGTCCAGATCGCATTGCTCAAAGCTGCAACCAGACAGGTTTTTGGGCAAATAACGGAAATCCCGGATTTGGCAGCCCACAAACTCCACGGCTTCGAAATCCGCTTCGGCAAACCGGGCCTGATCCAGGCGGCAGTTGACGATACGAACCCTGCTGAGTCTGGCGTTACTGAAATCCACATCACAGAGGTCGCAATCCGCAAACTCGCCGTCTTCCAAAGCACTGCCGGAAAAATCCGCCCCGGCCAGATCCACTTCCTGAAAACGGCTTTTGGATGCTTTTGCCTGCTGCCATTGGCTGTTACGAGCCACGGCAGAGGTTACCGTCAGGCTTTCCAGCGTAGCCTCGCGGAAAACCGCCTGATCCAGATCACAGGGATTTAACTGATAACCGACAAAATTGTGCTTGTTCAGAAAAGCCAGCGCGCTTTCATCCAGATCCAGCTCTTCCTTCATCACATCGCAGCTGGCCGGATCGGTCTGCCATTTCTGATCACCGCGGAAGGCGCTGTCTGTAAAATGGGTACGGGTAAAATCACTCTGACTGACATTGACCAGTGAAAAAAGGCAGTCGCTGAGTTTGGCATGTTGAAACTGTGCCGCTTTCAAAGAGCTTTCTGAAAACTTGCAGCCTTCCGCCTGCAGTCCGTTAAAGACGACATTATCCAGGCTGGATTCCACAAAGCGGCAGGAGCGCAATATTTTATTTTCAAAACTGTCGCCGGACAGATTGGCCGCTGCCATCATGGCAAATTCAATAATCTCGCCGGAACGCAATGCTTTAATCACTTCAGCGGGGTCCGAAAAGCGGGCGACTTTTTCCTGATCGATCATGCACCGCCTCCCTGGGCCAGTTTGGATGCCGCCAGATTGGCAGACTCAAACAGGCTCTGCTGAATGCTGGCATCCAGAAATTCAACACCATAAAGATTTGCACCGCGCAGATCAGTTTGTACCAGCTGGGCTTTCTCAAAGGTGCCTTCAAACAGGTTAATCATCACGGCTTTGGTGCCGGTAAGATCAGCGCCCATGAATTTGCCGCCTTTGAAATCTCCGGCAGAGATATCTGCCTGCCGCAGCGTGACTTTATTCAGCGTCGCCCCCTGCATTTGCGCGTAGGTAAAGTTGCAATGATCCAGATTGGCTTCTTCCCAGATGGAATCCGGCGCTTCCAGCTGGCAGAAGTTACTGCCTTCCGCCACCAGCCCTTCCGATGCTTTCAGTTGAGGAGCCACAGCCAGCATTAAATTGATCTGCCGGGCGGTGCAACCTTCAATAGATGCTTCCGACAGATTGGCCTTGTGCAGATCCGCATTACTCAGATCGCTGTAGGAAAAGTCCGTACCACTGAAATCACAGCCCGGTGCTATAAAACCGTTGAGCCGGGCATTGCTGATGCTGGCTTCCACGCACACCAGTTCGGTGGCCTGCACTTGCTGAAAGCTGGCTTCATCACCGTAGGCGCCGCTCATATCCACCTGGTTCAGCATTGCGCCGGTAAAATCCGCCTGAAACAGATCAGCGCCGGCTAAAGCCGTACCCTCAAGCACCGTATTACGAAAATCACCTTTGCTGAGAATGGCCTGGGTAAAATCACATTGCAGCAACGTAGCACCGGAAAAATTACTGGCTGTCAGATCCGCTTCAGAGAAATTCACCCCTTGCAGCGTAAGCCCGGAAAAATCCACCGCGGTCAGGTCTTCCTGGGAAAAATCCTGACGCTGTTGCAGTGCCAGCAGGAACAGATCGCGGGTCCAGACTTTGGGCTGTTCTGCCCCTGCCTCACGGGCTTCTTCATCGGCCACGGCTTTTTCAATGGCTTCATCCACCCCCTGAGGGTCCACCCCCAGGCTGATCAGGTGAGCCCGCATGGCCTGGCGTGCCTCGGCAATTTCCTTGTCACGCTGGGCCTTTTGTTCCGCGTCATCAGGGCGTTGTCCGGTTTCGCTTTTTTCCTCTTCCGGGTCATCCTGCAGTTCCTGCCAGCAGGTTTGAAAGCGTTCGAACACCACATTCAGGGGCGTATTGATAGTGGTGGGTTCTGCATACACAAAGCAATGCTTCAGTTCCGGATACTCATCATTGCTTACCGGCAGCCAGCCCCGCCACACCATACGCAGGCTGAGATCATCCATGTTCATCCAGAGGGTATCCAGATTGGATTTCACCTCACTGAAATATTCCGGATCGGGCTGTTCTGATGTGGACACAAAAATACGTGCCCGCAAACCCGGCAGGCGGGTTTCAAACACTTCGTGTTGCCGGTGCATCGAGGTCACAAATACCGGCTCATCACCGTTCACAAAAGGTTTGATCTGCTGATCCGTGGGCGCGGCGTTAAAATAACTCCAATCAAAATCCTCGGGGAACCAGGGCCAGCGTTCCCTGGCATAATTGTTGGTGTAAGTACCCAGTTTGGTACTGCGGGCCAGCCAGTTGCGGTTAAGAGGGCCAAAGCCCGCCACCGGAGGCCGCGACTGGGGCGACTGCATTAACTGGTCGGCGTATTCAATATGGGGCAGCACATACCCCTGTGCCTGGAGGTCCGTTGCACCCTGGCCCACAGGATTCTGTTTATAGCCGGGGCCACCCAGCGCGTGCTCATACTTCAGCGGTATGGCGTCAAAAGCTTCCGGCTCGCTGATGGAATTCCCGCCGGTCCACACCCGTTTGCCGAAAACCGCCAGGGATTTAAGATGTTCCCCGATTTTAAAATCCACCCGACGCACCCGTGCCGGACGCTCACCGCAACATTTACCCACCAGAAAACAATCGGTGGCTGTTTTGGCATAGGCAAAATCCGATTCGTAAAACACACTGCCGGTGCCTTCATCGTCGCCTTCATAGAACACATCTCCCTCGGGAAAGACCTGCTCTTCCACCAGTTGCGGCGATGCCTGATGACGCATCTGGAACGTGCCCTTTACCATAAGGGTCAGCGAATGTTTGGGAAAATAAATACGGCCCGGCAGCAAGCCAAAACTGAACGGTGTGTCGTTAATGATTTCCATGAAGTTACTGACTCTTCCGCTGTTGCTGCAGTTTCATAAATTCTCTGGCAAAGGTTTCCAGCACGGGGATGGCATCTTCTATCACACTCACCGGCAAATAGTTGCGATGATGAAAGCCGATCCGCAGGTATTCATCACGGATATACACAAACTTTACCCCACGGGCATCAAATTGCTTTGCCAATGGCTGTAACAGGCTTTCCAGTGCAGTCAGTTGCTGCTGCCAGCGATCACCCGCAGCCCGCAACGGAAAAAAACGGTTCAAACCCTGGTCGGAAAACTGTGCTGCAGCGAGCTTGCCCTCATCAAAATCATTCTGGCTGAGGGAAGACAAGCGCAAGCCGGTGTTTTTGCGGAACTCTACCTGAATACGGCTAAAATCGCCGTCTACCCGTATCTGAAACCCGGAATACTGCTTTTCCAGACCACCCTGCTGTTGGGCAGTTCGCGGCTCTATGCGCTGATATTTCAGGGATTCCGCTAATGGCGCCATACCCTGGCGTGCCGCCTTGCGGGCCATGCCGGTAATATCCGACAGGTCCAGTTTGATGAAGTACCCCACAACAACAATCAGGGCTATGGTAAATAGCCCTGTGGTAATCGATTCCGTCATCCGTTTCACTTTTTTCAGGAAAGAATTTTAATATTTTTGTGTTTAACCAGCGCCTTGGTCAGATCAATGGTTTTGGCCTTTAATATCACTTCGTTGCTGGTAACGTGCGTCTGGGTTTTTGCCTTTATCTGGAACTTCTTCTTGGTATCCAGCTTCACATCCCCGTCACCGATCAGATCCACTTTAGTATCACCGGCATGAATTTCTATACCGGCGCCATCCATGGTGATAATGCTGTCGGCGGTCATACCACCCTGCAGTTTCAGCGTATCTTTTGCCGAATAAGTCATGGACTTTTTCGACTCCCTGAAACGGTCACCGATATTTTTCGACTCTGCATAGGACAGGTGCTGACTGGTATCAATACCGACTGTATTAGAGTTTTTGGCGCCATAGAACGCGCTTTCTTCACTACCGCCGGTTATCTTCACCTTGTTGCCCAGGCTGTGACTGAACCAGTCACCCGCATGTTTGAGACTGTAACCTTTGGAGCCGCCCAGGACCATGGTGGCATCATTGGTGATAGTATGAAAGGTGATAGTCTGTGCACTTTCATCCATTACCATGGAGTTCTGATTGCTGGGATTTTTCATGGTGATCTTGCCACCACTTTCTTCCATCAGAAGTTCATTGCCGCAGGCCTGATGAAGCTGGATCTTGGTGCCGCTGGCGGTCATGTAAAGTTCATTACCGCATTCCTGCTTCAGGTTAATAGAAGGCTCGGTGGCCACCATGCTCAACTCGTTGCCACAGGCCTGCTTGGCACGAATGGTTTCTTCGCCGGGTTTGCCTTCCATCCAGAATTCATTATCACAGGCCTGGTGCAGCCACATATGCTGCACATCGGCGGCACCTTCCCAGATCATTTCATTGGAACCGTAGTCGCGGATAATGCTTTTGGTTTTTTCACCCGGCAGCCCCAGCGGGGTATTCTGATAATTGTTATACACGCGGCCGGTGATAACCGGCAGATCAGGATCGCCCTGTAAAAAGCTCACCAGCACTTCATGGCCCACATGGGGAATATGCTGGCCACCCCAGGCTTTGCCGGCCCACAGTTGCGATACCCGTACCCAGGTTTCACTTTCGCGGTCTTCCCGTTCCCAGTGAAATTTCACTTTCACGCGGCCCTGCTCATCGGTATCGATTTCGCCGGAACCGATAACCACCGCCGTTTGCGGGCCCGGTATGTTAGGCCTGGGCGTACGGCGACGGGGACGGAACACCACGCTGGCCGGCATGGCTTCAAAGGTATTGTGATACTGGGCGGAAGAGGAATCGTTGATTTCCTCTTCCGAATCCGGATTGGCCAGGGCATCCGCCAAATGTTTCATGACGTCTATCAGCGATTCCTGGGAGGCATCGTTTGCCATGGCGGCCGAAGCAATCTGGTTAATGGCGGTGGCGGCTTTCATGCCCACAGCATTCTGGCTGCCGGCAAAGTAACTGGTATCCACCGCATAATGAGTTACAGCACGCACTACGTAGCCTTCTTCATAAATACCACTGGATTCCCAGTCGCTGTCGTCAATAGTGGTGGTGAACTTGCCGCAAGGATAAATGCTGCGATTGTTGCTGCGGCCATTCACCAGATCATAGCCGGCTTCAATTTCCTCGCAGCGCACCTGGGTCAGATCGGTCTTATAGGTGGAAGAACTCTCACCTTCTGTCAGGTAGTGATATTTCCCCGGGTATTCGTAAAGTTCAGTTTTGTCCTGCACCGCGGGATAGTTATTACCCAGTTGCGTGGGCGAAGGCTGGGGAATGTTGGGCGGGTTGGCGGTTGCCAGATTGTAATCATAATCATGTAACAGTACCGCACCGGTTTTGACATCAAATTGATGCTGCCAGACAGAGATCTGTTCGCCCGGGCCGGCACCCTGCCGGTATAACACATCATTGGCATCGTCATCGCCACTGGGTTTGGCAGGGTTGAATTTATAACCTGAAACATCATCGCAAAGCACCAGCGTGTGCTTACCTTCGCCACTGTCTTCCACTTCGTGGCGGAAATAATAAAAGATGCCTTCTTCTTCCATCAGGCGGGAAATAAAATCGAAATCCGATTCCTGATACTGAATGCAGATATTGCGTTTGGGATGGGTGGCAACGATATGGGTGGCCACATCAAAATTACCTTCGGAAGTCGCCTGGTGATCAGCCAATACCTCTTCTATAATTTCGATGACGCTTTTGTCCTGGAATACACGACTATCCTGGGTCCGGGTTAAAAACCACATCCAGGGAACCACTTCCAGTTCATAGCGGCGCAGTCTTCCACCCTGGGCGAGGCCGCCTGTCGTGGTAAAGATATCGCCGGCCTTGATGCGTTTCACATAGCCGTTGAAAACGCGCTTCTTGGAACCATCAGAGTAAGCAACAGAAAACGACAGCTTTTTGCCAACAATTTTGGTGGGATCCACATCCAGTTTGGCGCAAAGCATTTTAAGCTGGAAGTTATAAAGCTCGGAGATAGCTTCACGACCGGTGAATGATTCCAATAGCATTTCACTATCGATTTCATACTCGTTGTTATCGGTCTCTATAGCGATGTGATGCTGAGATCCTATGTCACCCATTGGAGCGTCTCCCATTTGTGTTATAAGAGCACATATTATAGAGTTTCGCAGACATTGCCAGCGGTTGTATTTGTGCCTTTTTGATTGTGAAATATTCACTAAAAAAGGCCTTTCTCAACTCCGGGCCCTCTGCAATAATTTCCTCACACATTGAGCAACACACAATGTCAACGATTTAAAACAGCAACGCCAACTCACTACATTTCACAAAGAGGAAACAACAATGCCAATTTTCATGGAAATCGAAGGTATCGAAGGTAACGTAACAATGGAAGGCTACGAAGGCCAGATCGAGCTGCACAGCTTTAACTGGGGTGTTGGACGGGGTATCTCAATGATTACCGGTCGTACTGCCAACCGCGAAGTATCCAGCCCCAGCATCAGCGAAGTGACTGTATCCAAATCCATGGATAAAGCCACTCCCCTGATCCTTCAGGAAGCCGTGATCGGTACCAAAGGCAAGAACGTGAAGCTGCACCTGGTTCGCACCGGTGGCGACACTGAAGAAGAGTACATGACCTACACGCTGCACAACTGCCTGATCAGCAGCTACTCCGTAGGCGGTTCCGGCGGCGGCGAAGCCAACGAAACCATGTCTCTGAGCTTCACCGGCATCGAAACTGCCTACTCCGAGTCCGGTAAAGACAATGTTAAAGGTGGTCAGGGCCGCTTCGGTTACAGCATCGAGAAAGGCAAGAAGCTGTAACAGCAACACAGCGACAGACAACCGAAAAAAGGGGCTCACATCAGAGCCCTTTTTTTATGGAAATTTTCATGGGATTCAGAGACTTGAAGACAAAATAAAAGCCCGGCTCCGGGCTTTATTCAGACATCTTCAGGTACAGGGAATCTCAGGAAATCCGGTAGAGCAGATAGCCCATCACACCGATCAGCAGGATAGAGAAGCCACCGGCCACCCGCCACCAGAACAGGGCCGAATGCCGGGCATCGCGGATCATGATGGTGGTATCCCCCTTGCGACGGGGCATATCCGCCGTGGAATCACCCACATCATCCAGACATTTTTCCAGGATGTCCCGCCGCCGGCGGCGGTACTCTTCTTTATTGAAGTGACCATCGGCATAATTCCGTGCCAGTTCGCGCACTTCGACAGAGCATTTTTTTTCTAATTCTGGTGTCATCAAATAACCTGTAGTGCTACCACCGTTACGTTATCCCTGGCTCCGTTATGCAAGGAGTCCTCAATCAGGTCGTTTGCGTAGTCGTGTATGGTACTGCGTCGCAGCCGCGACAGAATCTCGTCCTGGCTGAGGGCGCCATAAAGGCCATCACTGCAAAGCAGATAGATATCGCCCTTGCGAAGTTCGCACACATCCGTATCCAAGTATAGAGTATCTGTGGCGCCTACGGCCCGGGTGATCACATTGGAGGCAGGATGGTTTTCTGCCTCTTCCGGGGTCAGCAGGCCCCGGGCTACCATTTCATTCACCTGGCTGTGATCAGTTGATAACTGCGTCAGGCGGTCGTCCCGGTAGCGGTACAGGCGGGAATCACCGGCCCAGATACAGACCCCCAGATCATCCCGGGTAATCAGGGTCACCACTGTGCTGCCCATGGTTCGGCCATCACAATGGGTGCGGGAATAATTGCGGATTTCGCGATGCACTTCCAGCAGCCGGTCTTCCACCGCATCCACCAGGTCAGGAATACTGCGATTGGTATCCAGCTTTTCCATCGCAGAGGAAATCATCTTGCTGGCCACCTCTCCCGCATCATGTCCGCCCATGCCGTCAGCCACTACCCACAGGCCGTCCGCGGAACGCACCATCAGGGCATCCTCATTCATATTGCGGACCGCTCCACAGTGAGTTGCTGCGCTGTAAAGCCATACATTCTGCGACATTCAGTTATTCACCCTGCTCTCTGTCATCCTGGTATGTCATCCTGATCGGCCTGCGCACCCTCATCCGGCACAAAAAGCTCGCTACTATAATCGGGGATCACGCCAAAAGGCGTGTTCCAATTCCAGTTTTGCCAATGGCCGTCCAGCATGCCGGCAAAACACTGGGGCGGCGGCAGATTTCCGGACACGGAAAAATTGGGCGCCACCCGGTCGGATCCTATGGTCCACCATAAACTATAGCTCGGTAATCGCTGCTGTAGGAAACTATCCAGCAAAAAAGGGAATCCGATCAATGGGTTTTGCCCCATTTCCTGAAGTGGAATCATCACTGGCCGGGAAAACTCCAGGCCCACTCCCACCGCGGCAGTACCTGATATCGGCGGCGCAGTGTAGCCGGAAAGGGCGCCGTCAAGCACATCCACGTTCACGTCTTCCTGCAGGCCGCTGAGGGCAATTTCCTCAAGCCCGGCATACCACTGATCACCGCGTACCAGCATTTCAGTGGGGCTGGCCAGTTCCGGCATGGGCCGGGCAATGGTGAGGGGAAAATACCGCCCCACACTGTCCACGCTGGGCATCAGTACTCCCGCCCACGCCTGATGATCCACCACGCCGGACGACAGCACAAAACGCCAGATGGGACTGGTGAGGTAAATATCCAGCCACTGGGGCCCCAGTTGCTCCTGGGAGCTGGCAATGGCCCGCTGCAGCCAGTCGTCCCAGCCGTGAACAAACTCACGGCTGAGGTTACGGGTCAGAAAATCCCCGTGGGCCGGCAACTTGCCGTGGAGCCCGGTCAGGGGCCCCTGTTGATCTACAGATTCTCCGGACATCGGTACCTTGATATTGCATTGGATTTAAACGGATTGGTGGAGCTCTTGGCGGTGACTTCCCAGGTGGACTCGCGGCCCAGCGTGGAGAAGGTCACGCGATACACATTGGAGCGACGGGTGGCCTCCACCGAGGATTCCTGCAGCAGGCGAAAGAAGGCCCAGGGGCCGTCGTAGTTGACCCGCTTCACGGAATCGTTCAGATCTTCAAAGCTCATGCGCACATTGGTGCCGCCATCGCCGGGCCAGGAAACTTCTACCGGAATTTTCGGCCCGTGGGTGTACAGCAACCGCTGGCCACCAAAGCTGAGCTGGAATTTACGCACGCTGGCATCCATCCGGTAGGGTCGCATCTTGAAGTCAAAACCCGGCGACGATGGATTCACCTTGAACAGCATCCGCCTGATTTCCGCGGCGCGACGCATGCTGTCGATGGCCTCCGGCAGAATGTACAGACCACGGCCATCCAGGGTTTTTATGCGCCAGGTTTCGCCCACGTCCACAAAGGGGGTAATGTAGTCCTGCACGAATTTATCGTGCACGCCTTCAGGCTTGAAGTAATCGGCAAAATCGAACAGCGCCAGTTCATCCACCGCATTCTCGTAAATGGGGAAACGACCCTGCAGGTTCGCCATAAACTTGCGATACACCTCACTCTTCCACTGGGCGTTCACATAAGCCTTGGCGTTGGCCAGCACGGCCCGCCAGGTCTGGTCTGCCACGTTCAGGTACCAGCGCTGCACCGGATCCGGCAGGCTGCTGGCTTCTATCCGCAGCGACTTGATCACGTCATCGCCGCTGGCCAGCAGGCGGGCCTTGGCGGCATTGAAGGCGGCCTCGGTAGAATCCGGCGCCAGAATGATATCGTTCACGTAAGCCTGCACACTGCGCATGTGCTCCAGGGAGCTGGCAATGCGGGAGCTGCCGTTCACATCCTTGCTCAGGAAATTCAGTTCACGAAAATGCTTGTCCACCCGGTTGCCCTGGAACAGGCTGGGGCCCTTTTTATCCCCTTCGCCCCCCAGAAACTTGGTGAGTGCGCCGGCTTTTTCCTGAGCTGCAGCGGGTAGCTGGGGCGTCAGGCTGGTGTTCTCGGCGGTGACTTTCAGTATGGCAATCAGCGGCGAGTACACCGGGTCTGCCAGCAGGGCCAGTATACGGCGGCTCTGTTCCAGATTACCGAACTTGTTCACGATCATGCCGTCCAGGAACTGACGCCAGCGGTCGGTGTACTCCGCCAGGTACAGGGCTTCGATCTGCTTGCTGATTTTGCCGATCTCGTTGTCGTTATAAACAGACTCGTCTTCCTCACCCATGATCCAGCGATCGGCGAACATGCTGCGAATGGTCTCGGAATCTTCCGACAGATCCACTTTCTTGTAACCTTCTTTGGTGTACAGGAAAGGCATGGAAAACAGGTGCTCGTTTTCCTTGTTGGCAAACACAGTACGGGTGCTTTCGCCCAGCAGCCCACGCAGATCTACCCGGGCGGCGTACTGGGGCTCGTTCTTGATGCGGTTGTAGATGCGCTTGGCCACCGGCACCTGCTTGAGGGCGGAGCGCCCCTGGGCCAGGGCGGATTTGTCCAGTGTCACCGGGTCAAAACCGGTACTCAGGATAGATTCCAGGTGCAACGCCAGGGTTTCCTGCACCGCCGTCTGGCCTCGGTAGCGTTCTTCCCAGTCAGTCTGCATCCAGTCACGCAGCACGTCCTCATTCATGCGGGAGGGATCACCCAGCATCAGATACACCAGCAGGGTATTGTGCAGGGAGGGATCTTTGGGATCGGCCTTCTTGAGTGCATCGGCTACCCGGTTGGCCAGCCGTGGCAGCAGCAGCCGTTCCAGCTCCCGCTGGTAAGCGGCCTTGGCTTCGGATTCCACCCGGGCATCGTACAGGCCCAGGCCCGCCAGCCAGGGCAGGGATTCCTGATCAAACACCTGACTGGCCTGACGCAACTCCTGCAACGCCGGCAACACATTGCGCAGGTCTTTATCATGCGGCTGAATGGGCGATACCAGTTCACGGTAGCGTTCATGATGGGCCGCCACCTGATCCAGATAGGTCTGATTACGGGAATAGGCGGCAGACCAGACCACCACACTGCCAATAAACAGGAGCACAAAGGCGGCATAGGCGCCGCGACGGGCCCATTTCAGAATCAGCTCGTACTGGCGGTTGGCCCCGACCAGTTCGGCTTCGGAAAAAATAATGTTCTTGAACAGACGGTGAATAAAAAAGCTTTTGCCCTGCCCCGGCGGAAACTGCACGGCTTCCGGCGGCAACCCGAAGGTATTGGCCACGGACGACATCATGCGATCGATGGGAGTGCCTTCCTGGGTACCGCTGGAAAAATACAGCCCCCGCAGGAACGGCTGTTCCTGAAAGCGATTGGCCGCAAAGGTCTGCTTGAGAAAGCTGTCGATGGCGGCCTTGACCGATTCAAACTGGTTGGGGAAATTCACCACTGCCGAGCGGCTGCGGGTATTGTGTTCCCGCTGCACCTGATCCAGCACCCGCTGGTGCAGGCGGTTCAGCAGGTCCGCGTATTTGTCATCAAACAGCTTTTCATCAAAGGCATAACCCTTGTGGGGATCGTCCGGCATGGGAAAGGTCATGCCCCACACCTGCTCCCGCTGCTCCAGGGTCAGCTCATCAAAAAACTCGGAAAAGCCCGCCAGCAAATCACACTTGGTGAACATCACATAAATGGGGAAGTTAATACCCAGCTGTTCCACCAGCTCATCAATCCGGGCACGGATGGTGCGGGCATGGTAGGAACGCTCATCTTCGGTCTGCGTCATCAGGTCCTGAATGCTGATGGCAATAATGGCGCCGTTAATGGGGCGGCGCTTGCGGTGGCGAACCAGCAGTTGCAGAAAGCCGTTCCAGGCTTTGCTGTCGGCCACCTTGTGGGAATCCTGGGTGGTGTAACGGCCGGCGGTATCCAGCAGCACGGCTTCGTTGGTAAACCACCAGTCGCAGTTACGGGTACCGCCGATACCACGCACTGAGCCCATGCCCATCTGGTCTGCGAGGGGAAATTCCAGCCCGGAATTCACCAGCGCGGTGGTTTTACCGGAGCCCGGCGGGCCGATAATGATATACCAGGGCAACTGATAAAGGGCCTTGGCCCCACTGGCGCCTTTCTGAAAATGGGTGCGGCGCAATACGGAAATGGCATCGTTAAAGCGCTTTTGCAGGGTATCCAGTTCTTCCTGGGACTGATCGTTGGGGGCAGCCGGCAGTTCACTTTCAATGCCCTGCACTTCCTGCAGCAGTTTGGTGGTGCGCTGACGGTTCTGGTATTGCACCCGGAAGTTATTCAGCCCCCAGATGAGCAGAATCACAATAATGGCCACCAGCCGGGCCACTACGGAACCCAAAGGTGCGACGTTATCTTCCCCAAAACGTACATAAGGGCCGCCGAACCAGATCAGAATGGCCAGCGCCAGCAAGCCGATAAAGGATAAAGTTCGTCGATCCGTTAAAAACGACACGACCCGTTTCATAAATGACTCCGGTTCTTAAATCTCATTGGTCCTGATAATCCTGCACTGCAATATCCAGATTCTTGCCATTCCGCTCCCCCACAGGTGCGGCTACTTGAATCTGTTATCGTCGTTGTTTTTGGTTTCTGCCACGTGCGGTACTTTGTTGAGCTGCTCATACAGCGGGGTGGTGGTGCTGTACAAGGCAAACCGGAAACCGGAGTAGGTCAGCAGCATCACTGCCGCCACACAGCTGGCGATAACCCACATGGGTATGTACTGCACCAGCGAGGAAGCCTTGCCCCCGGATTGGCGCCAGTCAGGGGCCAGATCCGCATCCTGGGCCGAACGGAAGCGGCGCAGGGTGTGATACAGGTCGCTGCGAATAGCCCCCAGCTGATCCTGGCCGCGATCCACCACCTTGTATTTGCCCTCAAAACCGAAGCTGAGGATGAAATACAACAGCTCCAGCACGTTCAGGTTTTCTGCCGGTGATTCCTTCATCTTGTCGAGAATCAGAAAGAACTTCTGGCCGCCGGAGGTTTCATTATGGAAGGCACTGAGCAGCGTGCGCTGGGCCCAGCCGCTATTGGCTCCCCAGGGTGTGCTGAGCACGGCTTCATCAATGGCAGCACACAGGGCATAGCGGGAAGCCAGCACCATTTCCGGGCGGTGGCCTTCCTGTTTCAGGCGGGCTTCAAACTGGCGGATCTCCTGGGACACCTGGTTATACAGGCCTTCCACATTCGGGTGGGATGGCGTGTGGCGCAGCTTTACGATCAGCGACAGCAGCGCATTGGCAGCATTAGCGACCGGGTTAATGCCCTGATACACCTCGATACGATGTACCGGCCCCTGGTGGCCACCACCGTAATTTTGCCTGGGTTGCTGGGGCGGAATGGAGGATGGCGGTACCTGCCCCGGCGGCATCGGCGCTGCCGGAGGCGGTGAAGACGGCGGTGGGGGAGCCGCCGGCGACGGTGGCACTGTCGCCCCACCGGGAGCGCCGCGGCCACCGGGCATGGGGCGGCGCGGACCGGAATCGCCGGACTGGATTATGGTTTTGTCGTCATCATCGTTCGCCATGATTACTGCCTCACTGCCCAGAACTCAAGCGCAAGCCCGGGAAAGTCGCCGCCCACATGCAGGGCAAAACCACCACTCTGTTGCATGTCGCGCCAGAAATCACTTTTACTGTCCAGTTCAAAATAGGTGTAACCGGCATGATAGGGAATCTGCCGCGGTGCCACCGGCAATGCCCGCAAGCCGATGCCGGGCAATTGCGCATTCACCAGCTGGCGAATTTTTTCCACCGGGCCGATCTTGATCTGGGCGGGAAAACGCACCCGCAACTCTTCATCGGGAATATCGGCTTTGACCGCCAGCACAAAGGTACTGCCGGAAATCAGGGAGCGGTCGCTGACCGGGGATACCCGGATACCGTATTTGCGCTCTGCCAGTTCCAGCGGAATGGCGGTTTGCTCCAGCACCATACTCAGGCTCTGACGCATGGTCTGGAAAATGGGGGCAAAGGTTTCCTGCAGGCGATCATGCAGGTAATGCTCAAAATCGATGGGGCGTTTATTGCGTGTGGTAAAGGTGGCCATTTCCCCGGCCATCTGCACCAGTTCGGTGTACAGCGCCAGCGGGTGCAGGCCTTTATGGTTGGCCAGATGATTCACCAATGGCTCCAGGCGGTTCACCAGCTGCAGCAGCATGTAATCGGCGATTTCAGCAGACCCGGCACGGCCACTGTCGGCCAGGCGTGCGGCCAGGGCTTCGCCCCGGTGATGCAGCAAACCGGATAATTCTGTCAGAAATGCCGAAAAGCGTGGCGCGGCGTTAATATCCAGACAGCTGACAATGTACTGGTCATCCAGCAATACCTGTTTGTCTTCACGGCTTTCCACGATACGGGCCACACCAATGCAGGCATAGCCGGACAGGTCCTCGGTTTCCCGCAGCAACTTGAGTTGCAGCTGGCCCACCTGCAGCTGCTGCAATTCGCCGGCGGGATCGGTACTGTCTCTGACTTCATTATCGATCGAGGAGTAACGGGCCAGGGATTGCTGTTGCGTGCCGATATTGACTTCCAGCGCACCGGCGCGCTTCAGGGGCACCCCCAGATACACCATTTCGTTATGAATATTTTCCGGTATTTCCAGAACACCGGGGGCATCGTCATCCTGAGGAATATTGAAAGGAGTGCCGTCCGGCAGGACACCGGCAGCCGACACCACCGAGATTTTGCCCTGCTTCAGCAGTTCCTGATCCAGGGTGAAGTGATGAAAACCCCAGCCATAGGCATGCAGGGAATTGCTGCGCTGATCAATGTAACGCTCAAAATAGCGTTCCTGCTGCTGAAAGTGCTGCGGCCGGAGAAACATTCCTTCCGACCAGACCACCTTGCTCAAATGCGACATGTTATTTTGCTCCCTCAGGCCCCTGGGTGATTTAATGGTTTACAGGTTTTCCGGTTTTTCCTCGTCGGACAGCCGGATACTGGTTTTATTCACCCAGACGATTTTTTCAGTGGTGCGGTGAGGCTCAATGGGAAACACCAGGCGGGCCTGGGCGTTTTCATACTGAACAAACTCGGCCAGCAGGCCAATATAGCGTACGGAGGGGTCTACCTTCAGCACTTCGGTGCGATTCAGGCCCGGCGCAAATTCACGCAGGCGGTATTCTGCAATCAGGTCACCGCCCAAACGCTCCTTGCTTTCCTGAAACAGGCCAATAAAGTCTTCGGTCTGGAACTGACGCGCATCCTTCAGTTCGAACACCCGAATCACCAGTGGCGAAGAACGCCCGGCCTCATCAGGATTGATATTTGGCCATACCTGAAAATTGAGTTGCACCTCTGTATCCAGATTCAGTACCCGGGCTGTGGTGCCACAACCGGTTACCATCAGCAGACACATCAGGCTGGCCAGTACTGACATCAAACTGAACTTGCGCGGTGATAATTTCACGATTTAACTCCCAACGGTTCCATTCTGTATTATTTTTTACGTGCTGCGTCACTTTTTACGTGCAGCCTCAAGACGCGACATTTGCTGTTCATAAGCTTCGGCGAAATCTTCGCCGAACAAGTCCTGAAACGCATCATCCATATTATCAGCCAGGTCGGCGTAAAACTCATGATAGGCTTCCCAGTATTTGCCTTTCTTGCTGGTGAGCAGCCCGGCTTTGTGCTGCCGGTCAAAACGCACTTCCAGTTCTGCCGGATCAATACGTTTCAGTAATGAGCGAAACGCTGCCCGCATACCGGCAATCACCGCCACCTGATGATCGGCAATGTCGGCAAAACCATCACGGATGGCAATAGTGCCCGGCAGGTAGGCATTGGTCTGGCTGGTGAACATATTACGCAGGGCTTCATCCACATTGGGCGAAAACTTGAGGGGATTGTTTTCTGCCGGCTGAATCATGGTGACGTTCATGCGGAATTCGTTCTTGATGGCGTTGCGGGCCCCCAACACTTTCATCATGCCGGACACGGTTTCCCGCAGAGTATCCGCCAGCACTTTCTGAAAATGCTCGCGGGTGCTTTTGTTCATGCGATCAGGATCCAGCCCCAGGCTGCGGATCAGGGTATCGCAATCCACGGCTGCAGATGCCGGTAGCGGGCTGGCGGCCGGTGTGGACTGGCTCTGGTTAAGGGCTGATTCAGGGACTTTTGTTTCGGAAACACGAGGCTCGGGGATCCGGGGTTCCGGCACCGGTGGTGGCGATTCCGGCATTTGCGGTGGCTCGGGGATTTTCGGGCTGCCGCTGGCGGTGGATTCGGGAACCGGCGTGGGTTCCGGTAAAATCTCCTCTTCCGCCGGGAGCGCTTGCTCGGATTCGGGTTTGAATTCAGGTTCAGCCGCCGGGCTTTCGCCTGCCAGATCCAGCAGGCTGTCTTCGGGAATCAGCGGTTCGGCAGGGGCCGCCGGCGCTTCAGGGACCGGCTCAGGCTCACTGGCTTCGCTGCCATCCAGCCCCAGAAAGGCATCCAGTTCGTCCACTTCCTTTTGCTCTGGTTCGGCACCGGGGAAATCACTATCGTCCCCTTCCAGCAGAGCATCAATGTCATCGGCCACATCCATGGATTTCTGCTGAGGTGCAGAACCGGATGGCGCCGGTGTTTCGGGAGCCGCCTGAGGGGCCGATCTGGGCGGTGGTGTATCGTCGCCCAGCAAATCATCAATATCCCAGTCATCGGGGATCACGCCCCCGCCGCCACCGCTGTTCCCGGCGGCCGGTGCACTGGATTCGGGAATCACATTGGGCGGCACAAACGCCTGACTGGGCACAGCGGCATTATCGGACTGGCTGCTGCCGGACCAACTGGGCTGCGCTCCTTTGCCGGAAGCTTTATCCAGCGCCGCCAATGGGTCCAGCAGTTCCTGTTCGGGTGTCAGCAGATCACCACTGTCAGAGGTGCCGACCGAGGCATCCTGGGGATCCGGGTCCAGCCACTGGTCAAAATCATCATTGTTCATGGGTGCAGCACCGCCGCCGGCCTGCTCGAATTCAACGTGTATCTCGTACTCACCCAGATAAAGCTTGTCGCCCTGCTGCAGGCGCACCTGATTACCGGTGCCCAGGGGTGCATTATTACTGTTCACAAAAACGCCGTTGGTGCTGGTATCCACCAGATAGAAATCACCGCGGTCATAACGTACGCTGGCGTGATGGGAAGATACAAAGCGGGAAGGGTCAGGCAACGACCAGCTGTTATCCGCTGCACGCCCCAGTGTTCCACCGGACTCACTGAACAGCTTGCGGGTTTCAGCAACACTTGATCCCTCTGGCTGACGAACAATGGTTAATACCAACGGCATAATACTCTCAACCCAATGTCTCTGACTGGTTTTGCTTCATTCACTTTAATTAAAGCAACCAATAACCGTTTAAAAACAATAATCTTACCTTTCACATGGCAGACAACCAACTTTTTATATTATGTTTGCCAATATTCGCTGCCGATCTTCACCGAATCGCAAACGGAAGCTTGCTTACCATGAAAACTGTTTATAAAACCATCAACAGCTTTTGCTATGCGTTGCTTGTCGTGACAGGCGCATGCATTTTAACTGCCTGTCAGTCACTGCCGCCGGAACAGGCCTTTGCCAAAACCTATGGCGCCAACCTGCAATATGTTAACGGTGCCCCCTACAAGCACGCGGTTTATGTGAATCCGCCCGCCTTTGCCATACAGACCGAACCACAACAGGCCCGCTATCTGCACGTGTATATCGAAGGCGATGCCAATGCCTTTGTAAACGGCAAGGTATCCGTTAACCCCACGCCGGATAACCCGCTGCTGCTTGCCCTGATGCAACAGGATCAGCAACCGGCTGTTTATCTTGGCCGGCCCTGTTATTTTAATCCGGCCGATGATCAGTGCTCGCCCAATGTGTGGACCCGGCACCGTTACAGCAAAGCTGTTGTTAACAGTATGGCAGCCGCTCTGGAATCTTTCAGCGCCACTTACGATGGCCTGGTGCTGATTGGCCATAGTGGCGGCGGCACGCTGGCAGCCCTGCTGGCGGAAAAAGTGCCAAAAACCCGCATGATCGTGACGCTGGCCGGCAACCTGGATACCTTTTCCTGGGCTATCGAGCACAACTACCAGCCGTTAAAGGAATCTCTCAACCCCAATGACCGGCCACCGTTGCCCCAGCACATTATTCAGATCCACTATGCCGGTGCCGACGACAAGGTGATTGATGCCGACTGGGTTCAGGCCTATGCTGAAAAGCAGCATCGCGCCGAGTTCCATCGCCTGCTGGCCGTCAATCATACTGAAGGCTGGCGTGAATTCTGGCCCCAGGTGCTCGACAAGCTGAAGCATTACGAGCAGTTCACCCGTTCCGGTCCGTCTTCGTAGTTTTCGGACCTGCATCACAGCGCGGTCCACTGTGGCTCATTCCACCGGACATAAGGATACTGGCTTCACAGAATCAGATCTGGATCAATTCAACAATTAAAACGTGAATATTTAACAAAGAATTCACCGTTTGGCTTTGTATACTGCTGAGTGAATCATTCAAGGGCGAGGTTTAAGATGCAAACAACCATTACAAGAAGAGATGGGACAACCAGAAACGGCGCAATACCTGTATTCAGAGGCAACCCGCTGTATTTCGTACTCGCATTCGGCATGACACTGCTGGCGGGCTGTGCCACCACCGCGGCACCGGAAATACCGGAAGAGGCCCGCAACGCCGATGATCTGCTGATCATTGACTGTCTGCTGCCCGGGCAGGTGCGTCGTCTGGGATCCTACTCCACCTATCTGACTGCCCGCCGCCCCATTAAAACCACTGCTTCTGACTGTGAAATCCGCGGTGGTGAATACGTTGCCTTTGACCGGGCGGATTATGCCACGGCCCTGAAAATCTGGTTGCCCATGGCCGATGCCGGCGACCCGGAAGCACAAACCTATGTGGGTGAGATCTTTGAAAAAGGCCTGGGTATCAAGCCGGATTACAGCACCGCAGCCGCCTGGTACCGCAAAGCCGCCGAGCAGGGTTTTTCCCGCGCCCAGATCAATCTGGGCAACCTGTATGAGAAAGGCTGGGGTGTTCCCAAAGACAAAGCCATTGCCCTGAACTGGTATCGCCGCGCCTCCGGCGTGCAGGATGACAGTCTGCAATATGCATCAACCGTAGAAATCACCTCCGAAGCACAGAAAGAACTGGACTCCCTGCGCGAGGAAGTGGCCTTCAAAAACAAACAGCTGGATGACCTGCGTTCGCAGCTGGCCAGCACCCAGCGCCAGCTGAAGGACAAGAAAGGCGATCTGCTGGCTGCCGAGCAAGCCCGCCACGACAAAGAAAAAGCACTGATCGCCCAACAATCGAAAGCCATTCACGAACAAAGCAAAGCGCTGATCGAGCAACTGAAAGTGGAGCTGGCCAAGGCGTCTGCCGAGGTTACCGCGCAACAGGCCGAACTGGCAGAGCTGAATCAGGAAGCCAACGCCATGAGCGCCAAGATAGCCTCGGCCTCCAGCGAAGTGCAGGAAGAACAGATGCTGGTGGCAGCCAATGTGGACGCGCCCTCCATCGAGATCATTGATCCCCCCATGTCGCTGATGCGCGGCACACCCACCGTTCGCCTGCGTTCCGGCATTACCGAAAAGGAAGTGGTAGGTAAGATCAAGGCACCGTCCGGCCTGCAGGCATTTTACGTGAACGGCAACAAGGAACCGGTGGATGATTACAGCCTGTTCTGGGTAACCATTCCCGTTAAATCCGTGCGCAATCCGGTAAAACTGAAAGCGGTGGACGACAAGGGCCGCGAAGTGGAATTTGATTTTTCTCTGGTGGCGGATCAGAAACCCCTGGACGATACCATTAAAGTCTCCCAGGCTGCGCCGCTCGATATTGACCGCAATGTCACCCTGGGCCGTTACCACGCCCTGATTATCGGCAACAACCGCTATGCCTACTACCCGGATCTGGAAACGCCGATTAACGATGCCAAGGAAACCGAAAAGATCCTGCGGGAGAAATTCGGCTTCAATACCACCATGCTCACCAATGCCACCCGCTACGACATTCTGTCGGCGCTGAACGACCTGCGGGAAACCCTGACCGCTAACGACAACCTGCTGATCTACTATGCCGGCCACGGCGAGCTGGACGACGTGAACAATCGCGGCCACTGGCTGCCGGTGGATGCCGAACCGGGCAACAGCACCAACTGGATATCCAATGTGTCCATTTCCGATATTCTCAACACCATGCCCGCCAAGCATGTGATGGTGGTGGCAGATTCCTGTTATGCCGGTACCCTGTCCATGGCATCGGTACCCCGGATTAATGTGGACATGTCACCGGAAGCCCACGCCGAATGGGTGAAAATCATGTCCAAGGCCCGCGCCCGAACCGTGCTCACCTCCGGCGGGATCGCCCCGGTACTGGATGGCGGCGGCAGCGGCCACTCGGTATTTGCCCGTGCCTTTATTGATACCCTGAACAAGGCCGACGGCATTGTGGAAGGCCACTCGGTGTACCGCGAAGTACTGGGTAAAGTACGGGTTCGTGCCCGCGAGCTGAACCACGATCAGGTACCCGAATACGCACCGGCACGCTACGCCGGCCACGAAGCCGGGGAGTTTTTCTTCCAGTCGATTTAACCCGCATTTAACGCCCCACCCCGCACCCAACGGCAGGTAACAGCAATTACCTGCCGTTGGCCTATTTATACCCAGACCACGCCTTGCTAACATTAGCACCTTTGATCCTCAGGGATTTGAGCATTCAGGGGTAGCAGTTATGGAAAAGGTAACCGACCTTTTCAAAGCATTCAGAAACAACGAGATAGACTACGAAGCGTTATTCGGATCACTGACCAAAATGCTGTCGGAAGATCCCCGGTTCGCCAACCAGGCCATATCCACCCTGGATAACGCCCAGCAACTTACTCCTATCCCTGTCACCGACTTTATTCAGCTGCGCTCGCAACTGGAAAACACCGCAGAAACCTTTCAGCAACAGGGCGCCGCCGGCACCCCGGCCGACGGTGAAGCCACCAAGATCTTTGATGTGTCAGAAGCCACCCAGCGCCCGGCGGCTGGAAAGGCAGGCTCCGGCGATGCCACCCTGGTATCTGCCCCGGCACCGGAAGCCGACTTCCAGCCCCGGGACAATGGCGGCCCGCAAGCCGCCCCCCAGGCAAGCTCCGAGCCTGACTATCAGGACGAAGCCACCGTCATTATGCCCATGCCGCCCCGGCAGCCGGCAGCAGAGCGCCCCACGGCCGAAGCGACACCGCCGGCCATTCCCCTGGATCAGGATGACCAGGCCACACTGATTGCCACTCCAATCACCAACCCAGCGCCGGAACCCAGCCCCGCTCCCCAGCCGGCACCTGCAGCAGAATCCCAACCGGCCCCGGCAAAGCCCACCGGCAGACCGCGCCAGCAGGATAAAAAGCCACCGGTCATGCTGCTGGCAGGCGCTGGCGGCCTGGTGCTGATTGTTATCCTGGCGCTGGTGCTCTGGCCAGGCGGTGAGGAGCAACCCAAAGTTGCCAGCCCGGAAACGCAAAGCCAGGAACCGGCAAACTCGCCCTGGCAATCCCGCCCCGCTGAACCTGAAGTTGCCGCTGAACCTGAACCGACCCCGGAAACCTTCGCGAACCCGGCTTTTGGTGAGCCAGAACCATCAGAGGTTGCGCCCGCCGTCAGCGAGAGCAGTATCGACCTGGGAACCAGCGGGGAAACAGCAGCAGAAACTGATTCCACAGCATTCCCCACAGAGACAACCGAAGCAGACACGGAATTCTTTGATGCCAGCAACAGCCTGCCGCAGGAAAGCACTGCCAGCTCTGAGCAGCCGGCAGAACCCGCGGTAAAGGATGAAGCCTATTTCATGAATCAGATTAAAGCGGCAGTAGCGGCCGACAAGCTGACCCCGGCCGAGCAACAGGGCACAGCCACTTTTTATCTGGTGGAATTAATCCGGCTGGACAAACACAGCGAGCAGATTTCTGAGGCACGCACCCTGATTTCCAAGCGCCACCTGGAGCTGGCCAAAACCGCCCGGGAAAACAGCGACTGGGATGGGGCGCAACAGCACCTGGACGACGCCCTGAAAGTGCGCCTGCCGGACAGCTATCTGCCCTGATGGGTTTACTGTAAGGCTTATGTGGCAGGGCTCACTGCATCAGCTGCTGCAGTTCCGCCACTTCGGGTTCGCCGGCAAAAATCTGGTTGGATAGCGCCAGGTGCTGGCGGGCTTCCTCTTTTTCACCCTGCATCCAGAGAATTCTGGCCCGCTTGAAAAAGCGATCCTTCACTTCTTCAATACCGGCTTTGGCCTTGAGGTTTTCCGGGTCTGTGTCCAGCACCAGCCGGTAGGCATCCAGCGCATTACTTCCCTGGGGAGACACCAGCCGGCCCACCATAAAATGGGCCTGAGCCACTTCCAGCAACCGGTCTACCCGTTCCTGCTCACGTTGTGACAGCTTGCTGGCTTGTGTTGTATTTTGTGTTGAGGTCTGGGAGGTTACCGGGGTTGTCACCGCGGCTGTAGAGGTGCCGGCCTGCCCCGGGCCATCGCCCTTTTGCAGCAACCCCCAGGTTAATCCGCCGGCTATCACTATCACACCGGCCGCCACACCACCGCCGATATACCAGGGCGCCCGCGGGCCATAAACATGCTTGCCCTTGCGGCATTTTTCCAGGTCCGACTTGAATTCCGAGGCAGTCTGATAACGCTGATTGGCATTCTTTGCCAGCGCCTTTTTGATGACCTGATCAAAAGAAGACGGCAGATTCTTGTTCACCGAAGAGGGGTTAGCCGGCTTCTGATTGATCACATTATTGATAATGGCGGTAGACTGATCTGCCCGAAACGGCTTCTTACCCGTGAGCAGTTCATACAACATTACCCCGGTGGAAAACAGATCCGAGCGGGCATCCACGCCGGCACCAATACATTGTTCCGGCGACATGTAAGACGGGGTCCCCAGCACGCTGCCCACCTGGGTCAGCTCGGAGTTATCCATGCGAGCAATACCAAAATCCGCAATCTTGATAATGCCCTTGTTGGTGATAAAGATATTGGCGGGTTTGATATCCCGGTGAACGATACCGAACTCGTGCACATAGGCCAGCCCGTCGAGCACCGAGGAAATAATCTTGATGGCTTCGTCCTGGGAAAAGACCTGCTTTTCCTTGATCACCGATTTAAGATCCCGGCCCTCCACAAACTCCATAACAAAGTAAGGGGTGCCCTGATACTGATCAAACTCGTAGATCCCCACAATGTTGGGATGGCTGAGCTTGCCGACGGCCTGGGCCTCGGTCTGGAAACGGCGCAGCATTTCCTGCCCCATTTCACTGTCCAGCAGGTTTTTGTGAATGGTCTTGATCGCCACCGGGCGGGCAATGTTGGGATCGAAGCCCTTGTACACCACCCCCATGGCGCCCTTACCCAGTACACCTTCAATATTATATTTACCGATGGAATCCGGTTGAGCCATATCTCAATCTACTAATCTGCGAACTACTGACAACAAGGGAAGGCAGCCCTATTCCACGATTTTATAAACGTGATAGGCCTCGGGCAGGTACTGATCAATACAGGTTCCCAGGTACTGATAGTTATCGGGGATACCATCGCCGGTGCGGAACACTTTGAGTTTGCAGGGTTCCTTGTCGATGGTCAGGTCGGCGGGCACTTCCGCCCACAGGTAGATGGCGCGCTTGGGGATAATATATTCCACTGCCAGAAAGGTATGCTCCACCGGTAACACAATGGTCTGAGCTTCCTGGTCCGTGTTGACTTCAAATTTGTGAATGGTTCTCATGAACAGCTCTCATCAACGGGAAAGGGTTAAGCAAACAGAATGGCGCCTATCTTACCGAACCTGCCAGAGTATGGTAAGTGGCCTTATTCAGGTATTTGCGCTGACTAGCTTAACCATTGATAGAGCGTGAACAGCAACACCCAGGAAACGCCGCCCATTAACAGACAGGGCCATAGCCGCGTTACAACGGGTGCCTGGCGTATCTCGGTAAATTCAGCATCACTTAACTCGGGCAGATGAGGTCTTGGACCCATATCGATGTCCTGTGTCTTTGTTATTGTATTGCCAAGCGATCAATCCTTAATTTAGCTGAATTTCACTGTGAGGCCAGTGATTTATATGGCTTTTGGCATAACACAGGATTAAATGACGTTTTTTTGAACAAAAATCTCAGATTGTGACTGCCCACCAGGCAGCTACGCACGCTGCCGCAGCAATCGACGCGTAAAAAAACCAGCGGGGCACACCGGCAATGTGGCTATCCAGCGACTGCTTTTCCACATTTTTTCGCAGGTCCGTTACATTGCGGGTGATCTGCTTGGCTTTGATGAGTTTTTCGCGAATGGTTTCCAGCGTGGCCAGATCCTTTTCCAGCACGGAGCGCTGTTCGGGATCATCACAGGTTTTGATATTGGATTGAAAGCGGTCGATTTCCGCTTCGATTTTCAGGAGTTTTTCGTCAACTTCGTCGTGTAACTGGTTCAGTTCCATAGTGTATTCGACGGGCCGGCACTGCCGGCCCGTCGCCGTTGCGGTGAATTCGGTACCTCAGAGATAACCGTTTTCGCGGAACCAGCGCAGGGAATCACGAATGGAAATACGGACATCTCTGGGCTGATAGCCTAGCTGGTTGGCCGCCTTGGAGCAATCCATGTAAATATACTGGGCCCCGTAACGCACGGCTCCCAGGGAAATAGGCGGCTTTTTGTGAGTTACATTTTTCGAAACCCACTCTGCCACCAGCGCTGTGCCTTCCAGCACGGTGGGCGATACCGGAATCATGCGCTCCTGCTGTTTGCCATCTATTTCCGACACCAGGCGGCAGAATTCCTGTGCCGACAGATTACGGTTGCCCAGAATATATTTTTCACCGGCCTTGCCTTTTTCAGCCGCCAGAATATGGCCGGCGGCCACATCGCGAACGTCCACCAGATTGAAACCGCCGGGTAATTTCAATCGGGTCATGCCTTTTGCCATATTGATAATGATATCGCCGGTGGGTGTGGGGCCCACATCGCCGGGGCCAAAGGGAAAGGCGGGATTCACTACCGTCAGATTGAGTCCGTGTTCGGCAAAACCCAGGGCTTCCTGCTGGCTCAGGTATTTGCTTAACACATAGGGCGTTGCATCGTACTGATTGAATTCGGTGGTTTCATCCGATACATCCTGACCGGGCTTGATACCTATGGCAGACAGCGAACTGGTATACACCACTTTTTTCACGTCCGCAGATTCCAGACAGGACCAGAGCATATTGCGGCTGCCCTGCATGTTCACTTCCCACAGGGGGCGCCAGTTTTCCATCCACACGGCATACACGGCAGCCAGATGAAATACGGTATCCACACCTTTGGTGATTTCTTTGGTAAAGGCTTTATCCAGCAGATCGCCCCGCACCACTTCGCTGACTTTGCCATCAATGTTTTTGGTGGCTTCGTTGGGCAATACGGCGGCGCGAATTTCCACGCCTTTCTGGTGAAGCTGGTCCACCACGTGGGAACCGATAAAGCCGGCGGCACCGGTGATCAGAACTTTTTTCATGCTTTCCCTCTGCAACAGGTATCGTCGTTATAATCCGTCGAGTTTAGCACGCGGGGGAATTTTCGCTTTTGACCCATGGGCACTGGTGGCGGCAATGGTCAAAAGCACAGCAACACGGCCTCAAGGGCGGTTTTCCTCATCGTACATGCGGTCAATGACCGGAATACGCAACAATTCAGGGCCGGAAAAATGCTGCTCACGCAGCCGTTCAATTTCTGCCTGCTGGTCTGCCTGAGACAACCCGGAATCCAGTATGGCACGACGTTGCTGGCGATAGGTTTCAACCCGCTGATCCCGCGCAGCCTGCTGCTGATCCGCTTCAGAAAAACGCTCCGCAGCTTCCGGCCCGTAAGCCTCACTGCGCAGCTGAAAAATATCCGCTTCGCTTAAACCGTTTTCCCGGCCCTGCAAAATCTGTTGCTGCAGTTCTTCGTAGCGGTATTCCTGTTCTTTTTCCCTGCGTAATGATTCCGGCAATTGCTGATCCAGTGTGCGCAAGGCCGCGTTACGTTCTTCCAGTGACAAACTGTCGTTTTTCAAAATGGCATGACGTTGCAGTGAATATTCGGCACGCTTGTCCTCTTCGCCGTAAAATGCATCGTACACCGCGGGGCTCAGAGTACTCTGCCGTAACTCACGCAGCAGGCGCACCCGCTCCTGCAAATCAACCGCGGTGCCGGAGGCTTTATAATCCGCCGCCAATTGACTGCGCAATGCCAGCTCAGCTTCTTTCAGTGTGACGTATTCATGGAAAATCGTCAGGGCTTCGCTGCTGGCGGGTTCGGGTAAATGCTGCTGCAGAATCTCTGCAATGCGCTGTTTGATTTTTTCCACATCCTCTTCGCCCACCAGCGTGAAAAAGTAATCAAACAAACGCCGCAGGGTGGATTCCACAATCAGGTGATTCTGATCATCCACCTTCAGATCAAAAGGAATGCGGGTATCTCTCAGCGATGCCGGCAAGGGCCCGTATTGAGATGTATAGTCATTGGCGGTCAGATGGGGTGGCTGCCAGGTTTTGCTCGCGCTTTTCTTCTCGGGTTCCGGCTCGTCAGCCTGCTGTTTAACCGGAGCCAGTGTCACGCCTTCCTGCAAGGTATCCGGTTTAAAAATAAAGTACAGCAACAGGCATATAAGCGTGGTAGCCAGTAGCGCGATTATTTTTATTCTCATTTTACCCTCGGTCTTTTACTTGTTTCCTGCTGCGTTTGTGCAGCGTCAGTATTTTCCATGGAGCGGTCTTTAGCAAACAATTGCGCCCGGTATTCTCCCGGTGTCATACCCTGCCAGCGCCGGAACGCATGGTGAAATGCGGTGAGGTCAGAAAAGCCGCATAAAAATGCCACTTCCGTGGGCAGCAACAAGGGATTGGCCAGCGCTTCCAGCGCATTCTGATAACGCACCCCGTCCACAATGCCCTGATAGCTTTCCCCTTCTTTTGCCAGGCGGCGCTGCAAGGTGCGCGGCGTCATATTCAAATGGTCCGCAATAGCCTGCTTGCTGACGGCGCCATCCTGCAGGCGGCTCTTCACCAGCATGGTCACCAGTTCGGCAGTGGGCTTGCTCCGGTTTGATACCGCTGTTTCCCATTCCGGGTCCGCAACGGCTGCCTCGTGCTCAGCAATGCCTGCCACCACTGCAGGATCCAGTATCAGGCTGTCTTTCTCAGATTGAAAGTGTACAGGGCAACCGAAGAAACCGGTAAAGCGCTCATCAGTGGGCGCCCGTCGGCGTAGTTGCACAGCCAGCGGCTGCCAGCTGTTACCTTTACCTTCCAGCAGCCGCGCCATATTCACCATGGCCGCCATGGCGGCATCAATCGTGTGAGGCGATACCGGCATCTCATCGCCGCTGAAATGAAAGTCCAGCGAGACCTGACCGTTGCCCATGGCCAGGCGGATATTGGCAGATTCACCGATCATGCGCTGATAGCGTTGAAAGCGCTGAAAACCATCCACCAGCCCCCGGGCGGTAATCAGCGAATAGGCCAGCACCGGGAATCCGGTCACGCTCACCTGACAGCCCACATCCAGCCCGATCTGATCGTTGCCGGACTGCTGTTCCGCCAGATCCCACAACCGGGTAACACCATCCTGGGGGTAGCGGGTGTTCTGATGCGCCAGAGACTGGAGTGACAAACCCGCCTCGGAAAACAGCCGGGCCACCGGCAGCCCCTGACGCCGGAAAACTTCTGCCATACTCAATAGCCACCAGGAAGAGGTTGTTCGCATGGGCAAACCCTGTCTGATCAAATCAATTCATTGTCTCTTACAATCAATGATTGTCAACCGGACTTGCCTAAAATGACTTTTATCAAGTCCCGACACCAATACAAATCAGAGAGGGAAAAAATGAACGAACAAAGCGCCGGCTACAGCAGCTTTCAGGAGTTCTATCCGTTTTATCTGGCAGAGCACAGCGACCGCACCTGTCGCCGCCTGCATTTTGTTGGCAGCGCCCTGGTGCTGACCATGCTGGCCTATATCCTGCTCAGCGGGAAATGGGCGTTACTGATTACCTTGCCACTGATCGGCTACGGCTTTGCCTGGGTGGGCCACTTTGTGTTTGAAAAAAACCGCCCCGCCACCTTCAAATACCCGCTGTACAGCCTGATGGGCGACTGGGTAATGTTCAAGGATATGCTCACCGGCAAGATTGAATGGTAATGGCAGCGCGGAGCAATCACATATCCTGAAAGCGGTTGGTGGACTGCGCCATACGCATGGCTTCGTGCTCTTCCAGGTTAACCAGTTCCTGCATCAGCTCCACCGCCGCTGGAATATCCACACGCTCCAGCAAGTGTTTATACAAGGCGATCACACCGTTGTGGCGCCTTTCAACCTCTGCCGTTATTTCGGTGACTGTTAACATCTCCAGTGGTTTGTCGCCGCTGGCCTCCTCGTCAATGGAATAGTTCTGCAGATAATCGTAACACCAGGTATTAAGTGCGTTTTCCGAGGCGGACTGGCTGTATTCTTTCAGCAGCTTCGATAAATCTTTTTCTTGCTGCGCCAGGTAGCCCAGCACCATCTTGCCTCTTTCAGCGGTTTCATCCTGTTCGCAGGCTTCCAGTTTGGCGCCCAGCTGGGCGTGGAAGTCTTTGGTCCAGCGTAAAATGTCCTGCAGGGTTTCTGTTTTCATGATAGTAGCTCCCGAATGACAGTGGCTCCTGAATGATCCGGTATTCATTATCACCGGAACGCATTTTCCGTTCTTGATGAACGTCAAACACTTAACACATCGGCTTCTATAAGATCCACCCCCAGTTTTTGACCGCACAGGTAACCGGAGAATGACACTGATACCGCCTGTACAGATTTTGCACCGCGGCTTGAGGCTGGCGCGCTCGGTTCACCAAACCGGCATGGACAAACGCTTTGATCTTGATTTGCTGAGCCTGGCACTGCAGCGGATCGCCAACCGTATTTACCAGCAGCACCCCGATGCTGCCGAACGCCTGGAAGACATCAGCGGTACCCGCTTTCTGGTGAACATCACCAACCTGCCCTTTCGCTGTCTGATTACGGTATTTACCCGGCATGTGGCTGTGGATTGTAATCTGCGCTACCCACCCCGTGCGGATGTGTCTGTCAGCGGTAACTTTCACTCGCTGGCGCAAATCTTTGAAGGGGATGCGGATGCCGATTCCCTGTTTTTTTCCCGCGATATTCAGATTCAGGGCAACGTCGAGGCACTGGTGACTCTGCGCAACGCCCTGGACAACGAAGACATTGATATTGTCAGCGAACTGACGCCCCTGTTCGGTCGGTTCGCAGGCATGGCTCATGAAGCACTGCAGCTGGTAAATCAACGGCTGCTGGCCATGAACTGAAGTTAACCCGCACGTTATTAACACCGTGTAAAAAGTTATCCATCAAGGGAAGCTAGTCCTGATGAAGTTGCAAGCCAGCCCTGCACCAACACCCGCCAGCCTGGAGCTGGTATGCCCCGCCGGTACCCCCGCAGCGTTTAAAATGGCACTGGATGCCGGCGCCGATGCCATTTACGTCGGTTTTCGTGATGAAACCAATGCTCGCAATTATCCGGGGCTCAATTTCAGCCGCCGGGAACTGGCAGCGGTGATACCCATAACCCACCATCGAAATCGCAAAGTGTTTGTGGCCATCAACACCAACCCCAATGCCGGTAACCAGCAACCCTGGCAACGGGCCGTGGATGATGCGATTGAACTGGGCGCCGATGCCGTGATTCTTTCCGACCCCGGTCTGATGGATTACACCCGCCACAAATACCCGGACGCACGAATCAATCTATCGGTACAGGCATTTGCTTCCAATATCGATGCCATTAATTATTACGCCGAACAGTTTGCTATTGCCCGCGTGGTGTTGCCAAGGATTTTCACCCTGCGGGAGATACGCCGCATGGTGGCCGCCACCGATGTGGAAATTGAAGTCTTTGCGTTTGCGGTGGCGGGCCCCATGGCAGAAGGCCGTTGCATTATGTCGTCCTATGTTACCGGAAAATCCCCCAACAACTTTGGCGCCTGTTCGCCGGCTTCCTGCGTGGAATACAAGGAAACCGGCAACCAGATGGACAGCCGGCTTAACGGTGTGCTGGTTAATCGCTTCAAGGCAGATGAACCCGCCTCGTACCCCACCTTGTGCCGGGGCCGCTATCGGGTAAACGGTAACGAACAGTACCTGTTTGAAAACCCTGCCTCACTGAATGTGATCAGCATACTGAACCAGCTCACCGACATCGGCGTTCGCGCTATAAAAATTGAAGGCCGCCAGCGGGGAAAATCCTATATTGGCGATGTCACCCGGGAATTCCGCCAGGCGATCGATAATGCAGCAAACGTTGACTGCGCATCGCGATCTCAACACCAAATCAACGAAGATATTCTGGCCGGCTTGTGCGAAGGCCAGGATGACCACACCGGCGCATTCAAGAAGCGCTGGTTGTAACGGACAAACGGGAAAGCAGCTATGACAAAACTCGTACTAGGCCCCGTACTCTATAACTGGGACAACAACAAGCTCAGCGAATTTTATAATGCAGTGGCCCGGGAACCCGGCATTGATACGGTTTGCCTTGGTGAGGTGATTTGTGCCAAACGACCGAAACATAATTTTGACCAATGGCACCACATTATCGAACTGCTATTGAGCCACAACAAACAGGTTCGTTTCAGTTCCCTGGGCGTGATAACCAATGCCCATGAAACCAGGGTGTTGAAAAAAATCTGTCAGAGCCAATGGGCAGAGCACCCCAATTTTTGCATTGAAGCGAACGACATTACCGCACTGCCACTACTTGAACCCGGCAGCCGCTTTACGGTAGGCCAGTTATTCAATTGCTATAACGAAGCCAGCCTGCAGTTTCTTGCCCGGCAAGGAGCAACCTCTGTCACCTTACCGGTGGAGTTATCGCTGGAACAATTAACAGCGATGACGAAAGCAACGAATGTGGACCTGGGGGTGCAAGTATTCGGGCGAATGCCACTGGCATTATCCGTGCGTTGCTACCAGGCCCGGGCCTACGGCCTGCAAAAGCAGAACTGTAATATTATCTGTGAAAATGATCTTGACGGACTGGCAGTGGACACCCTGGAAGGTGAGCCCATTTTTGCGGTTAACGGTTTGCAGACTTTGTCTTATGCCTACTGCAATCTGATTGAGGATATTGAGCGCCTGCAGGCAATGGGTATCCGGGAATTCCGGGTGTCGCCACAATATGATGTGGATACTTTGCAGGTGTGCCGGTTGTTTGCCGGGGTCATAAACGGCGATAACTGTACAGGCGAAGCAGGCCGGGAACTGGAGCAGTTACTGCAGGCACAGCGGCAGAGTAACGGTTACCTGCAGGGTAAGCCGGGCATGGAGCGGATAGCGGTTGCCAGCGTATAACCCGGACAGACCGGATCAATTCAGCAACTTGAGCTCTGCAAAAAAATTATCAAAACTGCGCTCTTCAAACGCACATAAGGCATCAACAGGAAACCGTTCGGAGATATCCGGCAAAGGCATCTGTAATTGGTTCGCCAGATTGGCCAGCCCAAGCACTTCCACACTGATACCGGTTTTGGATTCTGCCATCAGCGCCGCCAGCGCTTGCTGCACCTGTTGCGGTTGTCGTTCCACCAGCCCGGAACACAAGTCCAGCCGGGTTTCGGTTTCCCCACCAAGAATGTTCCGCCAGCGGGCGAGAATGGCCAGGCAATCGTCAGCGGGCTTGCCCGTCAGCGCCAACACCAGCTGGTGGATCACCAGGTAATAACAGTGATCATCCTCGTACTCCCATGCCCGATGCCATTGCTGGCAGGAAGTGTCCACCACAGCAACAGCCAGTGGCAACTGCCCGGCGGCCAATGCCGCAAAAATACCACGGCTGCGGGACAGGCCCAGATGTCGGTCGTTGGCCTCATCAGCGGCAAGCGCCTCATTCAGAAACACCCGGGATTGCGCACTGCGAACCAGGTTTTCCTGATAACGGCTCGCATCCTGGCCCCGTAACAGGTAACCCAGCGCCAGCGACTGAAACAGGTCAGACAGCTGATTTACCTGGGCACTGAGCTGGGCAACGGAATAACCCGCTGCCAGCATTTCCATGGTGCCCATGATCTGTCCTTTCAATTGCGATTTTTCAGAAGACCATTTCATCTCGTCAGCCTATTCCGTCATAACCTTCGGCTTCCGGAAAATACAAACCGGTAAAACCCTCTTCCTCAAGCTTTTCTGCCAGATCGCTGCGCACCAGAATTTCCGACCCCCAGTGAGTGAGCCGGAACAGCCGGCAGTTTTCAGGTATGGCATCGGTGTTCAGCACCAGGCCTTCGCAGTCATTGATTTCCTCCGGGTCCAGCGGGTTCCACTCTACCTCGGAAGCCTCCAGATCTATGCAGTCCACCAGGGTTCGAGGATGTAATACGTAATAGGGGTCAGGCTCGGCCCGGCCCTTGTGGTTAATAATGGTAATAGGGAGGTATTCAATGCTGCCGTCACTGATCTCCTGTTGGAGAAACAGCTTCATTTTTTCAGAAATAATCGCGTGATAGGAACCGTACAGGTTATCGGCCAGCGCGATGTCGTCAGGGTAGTCCTCCTGCATGGTCGTGGTCACATTCTCAGGCCAGGTTTGCTGGAGGGGTTGGGCAAGGTTCAGTGGTTTATCATCAAAGGTGGGAATCCGGATAACACATAATCCAGGTTGGTGACCACTGCTCCATCTCAGGTAATTCATGAATCAAGTCCTTTTTCTGTTTCCATTTTGTTGTTGCTGTTTCCGTGTTTCTGCCGGTGCAGTACTGGCGCTCACGGCCATTCTATTGCCTTCGAAGGCGCCAGGCGACAGGAATTACTGGTATTAATACACAATAATCAGCACACACAACAGCGGTACAAGCACCCCGTACAGTGCCATGGGCAAGCGCCAGCAAAAACCGGCTTTCTTCAGCCCCATAAAATGTTCGCTGACACACAGGGTTTTGATGGCGGTCAGACACACTGCCACGCCATAGCCAATACCGGCCGAAGGCATTACCAGTGCCAGGGTAATACCCGACAGCAACAGCCAGTACCAGAACACCTCCGGCAGAATCATGCGTTTCACTTGCGCTTTCACGTGGAGCCCCTCCCTATATGACATATAACAAAAAGAAAATAATCAGCCAGAGCAGATCCAGCATGTGCCAGTAAGCAGCGACCGATTCCAGGGAGTCCGGATGCAGCTCAGTGGCTTTGGCCGGATTCAGCTTATTACGCACGCCGGCAATAAAAACCAACCCCAGCAATACATGCATCCAGTGGAATGCCGTTAAAAAATAGTAGAAGCCGTAAAAGCGATTGCTGCTCATGGTAATGCCATTGCTGTACAGCAAATACCATTCACTGAATTTTGATACCAGATAACCGGCGCCCAACAACAGCGCCAGCAACAGAGCAAAACGGGCCCGCTGCAAGCTCCCCTCACTGGCGGCAGAAGTCGCCAGCACCATGGCCATTCCGGAGGTTAACAGCAGCAGGGTATTGATGACGCCCCAATGGATTGCCAGGCTGCCCTGCCCCGCACGAAACACCTCGGGCTCAAGCCGGAAAAGCACTGCATAACTCACAAACAGCAAGGCAAAGGTGGTCAACTCCACTAACAGAAAGAGCCACACTATCGGGTTGCCCGGAACCCGGTTTAACGCGGCAGTGGCGTCGCTGCTCATGTCATTGCTCATGTCGTTGCCCATCCCATAGGGTTACCCTCAAAATTCAATCATACCTGCGAACCTTGTCTGCCTGAGTCAAACTGACAAACAAGTCATATTGACAACCGCAAACAGCAAATCATTATGACAACAAACCTGCCCGCAGCGGTGTACATTACCAGCCTCCTCCTGGCATCCCGGCAACCAGAATTCCGGTAAAGCCAGCAAAACCGGGGCTTTCAGCCAACAGGGCTGCAAACCCGTTACCCCTGAATCTGCAATCTTTACACCAGCCTTTACGCTGGCACGCCGTTCGCAATACAGCCCCCAACACAGCTTTATCAATAGGAACGTTGGAGGAACCCGCCCATGAAACACATCACTCACCAACCAGCGAATCATTTATCAGGAGGCGCATATGGCCACTGAATTTTTCAGCAAGAGCATGGCCCGGAATATCTATTACGGGGGCGGACTGTTCTGTTTTCTGCTGTTACTGGGCCTGACCATGGACACCATGCGGGAACTGCCGCAACGGGATCACCGGGAAAACATTACCGAGGCCGTGGCTCTCGGCAAATCCCTGTGGGAGGAAAACAATTGCGTGGGCTGCCACTCCCTGATGGGCGAAGGCGCTTATTTTGCACCGGAGCTGGCGAACGTGTTTGACCGCTATGCCAATGGTAATGAGGAAACCTTCAAAAGCTTTATGCGCAGCTGGATGGCCATTCAGCCCATAGCCACTGAAGGCCGCCGCAAAATGCCGCAGTTCAATCTGAGCGATGAGGAAGTAGACGCCCTGTCAGAGTTTCTGATCTGGACATCCCGCATTGATGACAACAACTGGCCGCCCAACAAGCAGGGTTAAGGAGTATTTCGTGAAATTCAGTTCTCAAGCCGTTGCCAAACCCTATTTTGTATTTGCACTGATGTTATTTGCGGGCCAGATTATTTTTGGTCTGATTCTGGGCCTGCAATACATTGTGGGGGATTTCCTGTTTCCCTACATTCCCTTTAACGTGGCCCGCATGGTGCACACCAACCTGTTAATTGTGTGGCTGCTGTTTGGTTTTATGGGTGCCACTTATTATTTGGTGCCGGAGGAATCCGAAACCGAGTTGCACAGCCCCTGGCTGGCAAAAGTCACCTTCTGGGTGTTTGCCATTGCCGGTGCACTGACCATTCTTGGCTATTTAACGGTTCCCTACGCAGAACTTGCGGCACTGACCCGCAATGATCTGTTCCCCACCATGGGCCGGGAGTTTCTGGAACAGCCCACCATTACCAAAATCGGCATTGCCATTGTGGTGCTGGCGTTTATCTACAACGTGGGCATGACCATTCTCAAGGGCCGTAAAACCGTGGTGAACATGGTGCTGATTACCGGCCTGTTGGGGCTGGCGGTGTTCTGGTTGTTCTCTTTCTACAACCCGGAAAACCTGGCACTGGATAAATATTTCTGGTGGTGGGTGGTTCACCTGTGGGTGGAAGGCGTCTGGGAACTGATTATGGGTTCCATTCTGGCTTTTGTACTGATCAAGGTTACCGGTGTTGACCGGGAGATCATTGAAAAATGGCTGTACGTGATTATTGCCATGGCCCTGATTTCCGGCCTGATTGGTATGGGTCACCATTACTTCTGGATTGGCCCTGGCGAATACTGGTTGTGGTTGGGCTCGGTGTTTTCTGCTATCGAACCCCTGCCGTTCTTTATGATGGTGCTATTCGCGTTTCGCATGGTGCGTAACCGCCGTTATCAGCACAATAATGATGTCGCTACCCTGTGGGCGTTAGGTACTGCGGTAATGGCATTTTTAGGCGCGGGCGTGTGGGGCTTTATTCACACCCTGGCACCGGTGAACTACTTTACCCACGGCAGTCAGATCACCGCGGCTCATGGCCATCTGGCATTCTTTGGCGCCTACGCCATGATTGTAATGACCATTACTTCCTACGCCATGCCCATCATGCGCGGGCGACCCCAGGGAAATTCCGCCAGTGCGCAGAAGCTGGAGAAAATGGCGTTCTGGTGCATGTGTATCGCCATGCTGGGTATTACTCTTGCGCTCACCGCAGCCGGCGTTATTCAGGTTGCATTGCAACGGATTCCTGACGACGCCGGTGCGCTGAGCTTTATGGTAACCCAGGAAAAACTGATACCGGTGTACTGGGTGCGCCTGGCTTTTGGTGTGCTGTTCTCCCTGGGGCTGGTGGCCTACTTTGCCAGCTTCTTTGTGGGCGGACGCGAGCAGGAAAACACCAGCGGTGAACTCAATGCAGAGGCTGCCGCCTGACGTCTCCCTCCGACGATCACCGGGGTGGCCTGCGGGCCATTCTGGTGATCCTTTTTTTAGAACAGATCCTGCAACCAGTTCTGGTGACTTATGGAAGAATATATCGGTTCAGTGTGGCACAAACTGATTACCCGTCAGGCCAGCCTGGAATATCCGGAAGCAGCAGTGCAGCTGATGGACGTAGGGCCAGAGCTGGCTGTTTACTTTCGCGCCCTTGGTGGCGAAGCAGGGAAAACAGTTGAAACCTCCGCCCACCGGTTTACGGCCGGATACCAGCGCCTGGTAGACAAGCTTGCAGGCAGGTTACGCTTTACCCCTGCCTGGCAGGATGAGCGCAGCCTGCGCTTACCCGCCACCATGGCACTTTTTCCGGACCAGACTCTGAATGAAAAAGCTTATTTCTGGTTAACAGCACTGGCGGCCCAGTTGCCGGAAGTACGCCACTGGAGTTATGACAATCAACAGGCGACACTCTCTGTTTTGCGTCAGCGGCGAGGGCTGGCAAAACACTATCAGCAATTGTGCGAGGCGTATTGTGAACTGCGCTTGCAATACTATGGCCGCAAGATTCATGTAGCGGAAGACCTGTTGCAACAGGCTTTATTGCAGCCTGGCACTGTTGAACATTTACCAAAGCAAAGCCGGCAACTGTTACCGGTCATGTTATGGCTATATCCATCGCCTCTGCTGGATGTGACCGGCGTTGCTGATGCACCCGAAGATGAAAAGCCCGGCACGTCTTCCTCCAACCGGAAAAAAGCTGCCATCGGGCGCAAACCGGCACAGCGCTCTGACGATGAGAAACAAACTGATGGATTGCTGGTGTTCAAACTGGAAAGCCTGTTCAGCTGGACCGAACAGGTCAATGTGGATCGTCCCCAGGAAGAAGACCTGGACGATGACGTGGCGGCCGCGGCAGACGATCTGGATATTATTACCCTGTCCCGCCAGCGTCGCGCCGGTGCCGGCAAGATCCGCTTTGATCTGGATCTTCCCTCTCCTGCCAGTGATGACCTGGCAGTAGGTAACGGCATTCGCCTGCCGGAATGGGATTTTCGCAAGCAGCAATTACGCCCCGATTACTGCCTGCTGCAACCCATGCTGGCAGATGACGTGGCAGATACCCCACTCCCTGAAGCACTGCGCAACGACGTGCGCAGCGTAACCCGCGCCTTCGCCCAGCTTAATCCGGCAAAACAATGGCAAAACCGGCAACCCCAGGGCGACGAACTGGATCTTAATCACTGGATTCAGCACATAACCCAACCGCAACAAAGCCAGGAAGAAGCCGCCTGTTTCCGTGCCAAACAATCACACTACCGGGATCTGTCCTGTTTGCTTCTGGCAGACCTGTCCATGTCTACCGACTGTGCGTTGGACCAGAACACCCGGGTGATTGATGTCATACGCCAGGCGTTACTGGTGTTTTCCGAATCCCTGAGTAACACCGGCGACCAACTGGGAGTGTACGGATTTTCATCGGTTCGCAATAAACAGGTGCGCTACCATGTTCTGAAAAATTTTAATGAACCTTATTCCGGCTATGTGCGTGGCCGCATTATGGCCACCAAGCCCGGGTTTTATACTCGCATGGGCAGCGCCATCCGGCAGTCGGTGGAAGTGCTCAAGTTACAAAAAACCGAACAGAAACTACTGCTGATCATTTCTGACGGCAAACCCAACGACATCGATCAGTACGAAGGCCGTTACGGCATTGAAGACACCCGCCATGCGTTTTTGCAGGCAAAACGGCAAGGCATTAAACCTTTCTGTGTCACGATCGATTCCGAAGCGAGCGAATACCTTCCTTATATTTTCGGCGAACAAGGCTACTGTATCGTTACCGACCCCACACGCCTGAGCCAGATACTCCCCCGGCTCTACATTCAATTGACCCAACAGTAAAGCAGGCAGGTGAATAATGAACCCCATTAACTACTACCCCCAGGGCAACGAAATCACACTGTTTGAGCACGCGGCCACAAATCATTTACCGGTATTGATCAAAGGCCCCACCGGCTGCGGCAAAACCCGCTTTGTGGAATACATGGCGGACAAGCTGAAACGCCCGTTGTTTTCCGTTGCCTGCCATGATGATCTGACCGCGTCCGATCTGGTAGGACGCCACCTGATAGATGCCAACGGTACTTACTGGCAGGATGGCCCACTCACCCGGGCGGTACGTGAAGGCGGTATCTGCTATCTCGATGAAGTGGTTGAAGCCCGCAAGGACACCACCGTGGTGCTGCACCCGCTATCGGATCACCGTCGCCAGCTTTTTCTGGAGCGCACCGGTGAATTTTTACAGGCACACCCGGACTTTATGCTGGTGCTGTCTTACAACCCCGGCTACCAGAACATGATGAAAGGTTTAAAGCCCAGCAGCCGGCAGCGTTTTGTGTCCATGAGTTTCAACTATCCGCAACCGGAGCAGGAAGCCGGCATAGTCTGTCAGGAAAGCGGCATTGATAAAGACACCGCCCTGCAACTGGTCAACCTGGCCAACGACCTGCGGCGCCTTAACAGCCACGATCTGGAAGAAGCCGCCTCGACACGTCTGATTGTGTATTGCGCCATGATGATGAAATCCGGCTTGCCTGCCACAGAAGCCTGCCTTTCCTGTATGGCAGAACCCTTGTCCGATGATCCGGAAACCATCAGCGCTATCGGACGTATTATTGAAAACTATTTTTAGGTGCTGAACACATCAATGTCGATTTCGATCAGTGCTGATCTGATACCGGCAGCCAATGAACCGGAAAGCGCGTTAAAACAGCCAGGCCATGGTAACGTTGCCGTGTGGGTGCTGATTTACGCGGAGTTAACGGAGTTTGCGTTTTTCTTTATTGCGTTTCTGGTTACCCGGCAATTTTACCCTGCGGAATTTGCCGAAGGCCCGGGGCAGCTGAATACTACAGCCGGCTTGATCAATACGCTGGTACTGATCAGCAGCAGCTGGTTTGTGGCTACGTCACTGAACAATCTACGGCGAGGGCGCATTTCCCGTTGCCGTTGCTGGCTGGTAGCGGCTATCGTTGCCGGATTGACTTACTGTGGCGTTAAATACTGGGAATACCAGTGGAACCTTGCGCAGGGGCTGAGTCTGCAAACCAATTACTTTTTTACGCTGTATTACTATCTGGCGTTTAACCACCTGCTGCATGTACTGGCAGGAATCGTGGCGTTATGCGGCTGCCTGCTGTCTGTTTCCTTGGGGTGGGCAACCGCTGAAAGCCACGAAGGGGTTGAAGGTGGTATTAACTACTGGCACATGGTGGACCTGGCATGGATCGTTCTGTTCCCGTTACTTTACCTGCTTACCTGAATCAGCATCCGTCACTGGTATGGCTGCTATTGCTGGTGTTGATTGGCGTAAATATGCTGCTTTCACACTGGCTTAGTGGCTTGTGGGAAACCTTTTTGATCTGCACCGGCTTTTTGCTGAAAGGCATTCTGGTGATTAACTATCTGATGGGGCTTTACGATGCACCACGCTGGATTCGCTGGCCCATGCTGGCGTACTTCCCTGTATTTTCTGCACTCTTCCTTGTGAGCTTTACCGGTTAGTGGACGCTTGTTTCCCTGAACGAGCAGCCTCATCGGTACACGCTGCCTGACTAATCTTTCTGGCTCTGGCTTCGCGGTTCGCTTGTACCTGACCATCCATTAACTCCATCCAGTCCATATGCTGCTTCCAAATTTTATCAGTGACATGGGGTGGTTTTTTCAGATTCATGACCTCTCCTTTATAAAGCACATTGCTCTCAACACACAAAGCAGAAACCATGCCAGATCCAGATACAACTAAACCATTGATTTACACTAATTTTATCCCATCCAAAACCATTCCGGCTTTCATGCTGATCATAATGACAACGTACAGCGATGAAACCTGTATCCGAAAGGACAAAGTTCCGGAAGATTGCTAGTCAGGGGCTGGAATCAGTCATTTTGCTGGTTGCCATAAAAATAATTCAATTGATCAAAGACAAGCCGGAGACTAACTTAAGGGATAAAGTCATCATCACCCCATGGTAATCCAATGCACCGGCCACAGCGTACACAGCGTTTTTTCGTGGAAAAATTCACTTCAGGTGATGGTTTCGGGCTTATTGTGTTTTTTTGGCTTGGCTGCACCAGTGGCCTCAGCTGCCTTACCTTACTGGCTATCGGACTGAGCCTGGGGCACCTTTACTACTTTCTCGCCGGCATGATGTCAGGGTATGTTTTCTATTATCTTTCAAAACTTGCTCAGGACATCATGGGCTCACTGCAGGATGAATAACCTATGGATATCGAGCTGGCGCGCACCTTTCTGGAGATTGCCAAAGCTGGCAGTTTCATTGCAGCCGCAGAAAACCTGCATATCACCCAGACTGCAGTAACAGCCCGAATCCGAAAACTGGAGGAGCAACTCAACTGCACTCTTTTTTTACGCAGCCGCAATGGTGCCAGCCTGACATCCAACGGTGAACGGTTTGTGGATTATGCTCGCCAACTGCTGCAAACCTGGGAATCGGCAAAACAGGATCTGCCTTTAACCGAATACGGCACTGACCGAATACGATTGGGTGGTGAAATCAGTCTTTGGAACCCGTTATTACTGAACTGGGTTAACAGGCTTAGACAAGCAGATACCCAGTTCAGAATCACAACTCATGTACACAGAATCAAGGAGCTGAATCTGAAGCTGGAATCCGGAATGATCGACGCAGCCATTGTTCATCAGCCGGAATATCAACCCGGGCTGCAAATAGAGGAACTGGTAGAAGAAAAGCTCATCATGGTGAGATCTGCAAAAACAAATAACCCCTATGTTTATATCGACTGGGGTGACTTCTTCAAAGAACAGCACGACGCAGCATTGCCCCAGCTCAACAATGCCGAATACCGTTTCGATCTTGGCCCGCTTGGACTCAGATTCATACTTGAAAACGGAGGTTCAGGCTATTTTCGTTCTCGTGCTGTGAAAGAGCATTTGCAAACAGGTGAACTGACAAAAGAACCTGACTATCCAGAGTTTTCCTATCCCGTTTATCTTGTAATTTCCCGCAAACAACTAACCCCGGCTCTGGAAACAGCAGTCAATGAATTACGCAAGATCGCGCGCCAGGCTTCTGACTGGAGCTGACTGTAAGCCCTCGGACGGTTGCCGAATCATCAGAAATCTTGCTGACTCATATCAAAAGAATCGATTTTCAATCTATAACGATGCGCTATACAGTTTGACCACACTTGAAGAAGCCCAATCCCGTGATTATGCAAAGAATGCATTTCTACCCCGACAAAGGCTACACCCGGATTATCCGGTTACTTGGCTGCGAGCTACCGATTCTGTGCGCCGGAATGGGTGGCGTGGCACGCTATGAGCTGACAGCAGCGGTTTCCAACGCCGGGGGCTTTGGAACTCTGGGCATGGTGCGGGAATCAGAGCATTTTATCCGCGACCAGGTACAGGCCACACGAGCCTGCACAACAAGACCCTTCGGGATCAACATCATACCTGCGGCCACAAACCCTGGACTGCTGAAAAAGCAGGTAGACACCATTATCGAACTGAAATTACCTGTTGTGACCCTGTTCTGGGACCTGATTCCGTGGGTTGTACACAGCTTTCGGGAGGCCGGCGTAACGATTCTGTACCAGGTTGGCTCCGTAGCGGAAGCGAATGTCGTACTGGCAGAAGGAGTCGATGGGATTATTGCCCAGGGAGTTGAAGCAGGGGGGCATGTGCGCGGATTGATATCCACAGTGAACCTGGTCAGAACTTTGCGTGAACTAACCGATAAACCAGTGATCGCAGCCGGAGGTATCAGTTCAGGTAAAGATATGATCAGATTACTCGATAACGGCGCCCATGGCATTTGCTGCGGCACAGCGTTTCTTGCCACCCATGAAGCTTTCGCCCACAGCTTCCACAAGCAACAAATTCTTGCATCTACAGCCGGTGATACCGTACATACCACCCTGTTCCACATTAACTGGCCGCCGGGAGCACCGGTCAGGGTTATCAAAAACAGTGTAACTGACCCAACTGATGTTAACGAAAGCACGGAAAAATCTGTTGTTGCCTATGATTCAGACCAGCCAGTATACCTTTACTCAACGGATTCTCCGCTGCGAACAACCGAAGGCGACCTGGAAAAAATGGCACTTTATGCCGGCACTTCCTGCACAGGCATTACCGATATCTGCAGCGCCGGCGAACGCATTGATCAGTTGCTGTATCAAGCCGGCCAGGCCATAAACAGAGGACCACCACCATGAGCACTATTGATAAAGACACCACGAAAGAAGACCTGACTATTGATGAGATTCACCTGTTGCTGTCAGAACTACTGGTTGCCGAACGGGCCGGCGCAAAAACCTGTCGCGCCATCATGCGCCAAACCTCAACGGACGACTCAGCCAGATTTATTGAAGCCATTCGTCAAGATGAAGTCCGGTACTGCGACAGGCTTATTCAATGCCTTGAACACCTTAACCTGCCTACCCACACACGTACCGGTGATTTCTATGAAAAGTGCATGGCAGTCCAAGGTTACGAGCAACGACTGGATTTCCTGAACAAAGGACAAAAGTGGGTAGTAAAGCAACTCAGCCGCTCTCTGCCACTTATCAATAACCGTTATGTCTTTGATATTCTGAACGAAATGCTTCTCGCACATGAACGGAACGTTGCCCGCACTCAGAAAGAACTTGCATCAGAATAAGCCAATTGTACGAGTTGTTTACAACATGGAGAGTTTGAAGATAAGACTGTTGCCCTGCTTTCCAAGGCGAATAGACCTTTAGCTTGCAAAGCTACGACGCCCATGCTAGCTTTCTCTCCATGAACACGTCCAAGATTTTCAATCAAGCCTCCCGCACAAACGCTCCCAAGCTGAGCGTCGTTGTCGCCTTTCTCATTTTCGGCGGTTAGCACAACCCGGCTAACCGCCAGCTACACCTTTACACTCTCTTGAAATCCCAACGCTAAACACTTCGCGATCATTCTGTGAGGTGAAGTTTTATATGCGCTCAACTTGTGCAGGTATCGTCATGCCCGTTCACGAAACACAACCCATCATGCTCAAAAAATCCGAATACGATGTCATTCTCAGACTGTTGGAGTCCAACACCATGGAATTGTCTCCATGCACTGAAAGGCTTATGGATGAAATCGACCTGGCTGAAATTGTTGATTCCCACACTGGCTTTCCAACAAACATTGTGAGCATCCATTCTTGCGTAGAGTACAAAAACCTCAACACGGGAGAGCACCGCACCATAGAGATCGTTTACCCCCGAGAAGCCAACATCTTTGAAAACAGGGTGTCTGTATTGTCCCCTATTGGCAGTGCTCTTCTGGGGCTAAAAGTAGGGGACGTGACACTTTGGCCCCTGCCGAAGCAAAAAACCGTACGGCTCGAAGTCATATCAGTAAGGCAACCCCAATAACCTTTCGGCAGCTCACTATGTCTATAAAAAACACCAATACAAAGACCGTACTGGTAACACGCTCCTTGCTGCATGCCGGCAATTTCACCAATCCTCTGGAGAACTCCCTGTGGAGGGCAGTTGGCTGCCCGTCCATCGATATCGTTACCCACCCGCATTTCTCCATGGGAAATATTCTTTCCAGTTTTTATGACTGGATCATATTCAGCTCCCGGTACGCAGTGAAAATTCTTTTTGAAGAGCTCAAAAGCCGCGGCAACCTAGAGTTTTTTCTCAAGGCAAAACGAATATGTGCTGTTGGCCCTGAAACTGCCAAAGTGATTCAAAGCTATGGAGTTACGGTGGATTTAATACCTGACACCTTCACCGCGCAAGGGATTGTGTCTGCATTTACAAAACGAAAAATACACAATCAGACCATACTTCTGCCTATGGGCGACAGGTCGTGCAACTGGCTTGCCAGGCAACTGGACAGCCTTTCCAACCAATGTACGCCGATGATGGTTTATAAGAATAACGCGCCACGCACTATTCCCGACGAGGTTCGTGAAAAGATTGCAAGCAGGGGATTTTCTTGTATTGCGGTCACATCCCCTTCGGCCATTATCAACCTTATAAGCCACTGCACCGAATCTGAATGGAACAATCTTCGCAGCACGCCCGTGATAAGCATTGGCCCCACCACTACCAGCATGTGCCTTCAACTTGGCATGGAGATAACTGCCGAGAGCAGTATCTGCACGATGAAAGGGCTGGCAAATACACTGCTGTCAGACACGCACTTTCTTCTGGAGACACCATGACTAAAAAGCACACCAGTGCAAACAGCGCGCAAAACACAGAAAAGGCATTTTGGGATCATTTATTTTCAATCGCATCGACACTGGAAGATACAACATCCCCTACCAATACACACATGGCCGGCATTCAGGAACACATGGAAAGCATTGAAGCACTATATCACCGAACTTTTGACCCGGTACAATCCTACCCGGAATATGTTGCCGTTACCTTGTGCCGTGCGATCAGTAGAACGCTTTCAGAAAAAGGCAGCTCAAAAACATGACACCATCAATCAGCAATCGTATTGAAACCATCTTTAACCAGGTAATCGACCGCAACCCAGGCGAACCGGAATTCCACCAGGCAGTCAGAGAAGTTATTGACACGCTGTCACCTGTACTCAAAAAGCACCCGGAATACGCGGAACACAAGATAATCGAGCGAATCTGCGAGCCCGAAAGACAGATTATTTTTCGTGTGCCCTGGCAAGATGATCAGGGCGAAGTACAGATCAACCGTGGATTCAGAGTCGGCTTTAACAGCGCACTCGGCCCCTACAAGGGAGGGCTGCGCTTTCATCCATCTGTATCACTCGGCACGATCAAGTTTCTGGGGTTTGAGCAAACTTTCAAGAATGCGCTTTCAGGAATGCCTATCGGTGGCGGAAAAGGCGGGTCCGACCTCAACCCCAAAGGAAAAAGCAATGATGAAATAATGCGCTTTTGCCAGAGCTTCATGACCGAACTTTATCGCCATATAGGTGAATTTACCGACGTACCTGCCGGCGATATGGGCGTAGGATCAAGAGAAATCGGATATCTTTTTGGTCAGTACAAACGCATTACCAATCGATATGAATCCGGAGTACTTACCGGGAAAAATCCAAGCTGGGGCGGCTCATTGGTCAGACGAGAAGCAACCGGTTATGGCACAGTTTACTTCGCCCGGGAGATGCTTAGCGCTCGCGGAGTAGCCCTGGAAGGAAAAACTGCGATAGTTTCCGGTGCCGGGAATGTTGCGATATATGCCATGGAGAAGCTGATAGAGCATGGAGTTAAAGTTATTGCCTGTTCAGATTCGTCTGGTTACATATACGATAAAAACGGCCTGCAACTGGCAACAATAAAACAAATAAAAGAAATCGAGAGAGGGAGAATCGGGGCTTACCGGGTAACACACAAACATGCAACTTACACAGCCGGAGGCAATATCTGGGAAATACCATGCGACATTGCATTCCCCTGCGCTACCCAGAATGAACTTGACGAAATATCTGCACGACTCCTGATAACCAATGGCTGTATCGCTGTAAGCGAAGGAGCAAATATGCCCACAACGCCTGCCGCTGTTAAAGTGTTTCTGGATGCAGGTATCGCTTTTGCTCCCGGCAAAGCGGCCAACGCCGGCGGTGTAGCAACCTCCGCACTGGAAATGCAACAAAACGCCAGTCGGGATGCCTGGACATTCGACCATACCAACCGCCGTCTTCAGGATATAATGATTGATATCCACAAGGATTGCTATGAAACTGCAAAAGAGTATGGCCTGCACAACAACTATGTTGCAGGTGCAAATATCGTTGGTTTTAAGCGAGTCGCTGAAGCGATGCTAGCCTTCGGCGTAATATAGGCCAAAGCCTGCGCTATGGAATGGGTTATAATTGGATTTGCTGGTTTTCTCGGCGGCATGCTTAACGCTGTAGCCGGCGGGGGAAGCTTCATAACTCTCCCGGCATTACTGTTCGTTGGCGTCCCCCCTGTATCAGCAAACGCAACCGGTACGGCAGCACTATTACCAGGCTATATTGCCAGCGCGTGGCGTTTTCGAAAAAATATCGATTTTCCGGCAAATTTCAGTATATATAGAATATTGTTAGTGTCTTTTTCCGGTGGATTAATCGGAGCGATCGCTCTCATGGTTACCAGTGACAGGCTATTCTCGAAGCTTGTTCCATGGCTGATTCTATTCGCCACTTTCGCCTTTATATTGGGCCCATACCTGACCAGGCCACCGAAAACAAAGCACGGGGAAGCCAACAGGGAGCAACGACCATCTAATAAAATGTACCGTGTACAGACAGTTATTCTTGCGAGTGTTTGTATTTACGGTGGTTACTTTAACGGCGGATTGGGCATTATTTTACTTGCAGCGTTCAGCCTTATGGGACAATCAAATTTTCAAAGCATGAATGGACTGAAGAATCTGATCTCTGCAGCCCTTACATCTACAGCAGTATTTCTCTATATCCTTGGAGGCTCAGTTTCATTAACTTACCTGGCAGTTTTGGGCGGTATGGCTGTTGTCGGTGGATACACCGGCGCTGCAATTTCTTATAGATTATCTCATTCATTTTTAAGATGCCTTGTCATTGTGGTGGGCTGCCTTATGACCTCCGTATTCTTTAACCAGTATTATTAATACTTGCCAGTAACGAATAACCCCTGCACCGTTAAAGATAACCTGAGGCGTGAAGATCAACACAGATCAACCCACAACAATTCTGAACATGCACAATATTGGGTAATCCATTCCCGTTATTCAGCGTGATTGATTCTTACAATCATGAAGAACCTCCTCTGAATATATTGATTTGAACAATCAATAATAAACAAAAGGGGGCAGCGCATGACAGGCCTGCGTAGTACTACCAAATATTATTTTTTCCTGTTTTTTATCCTTCTTTCCGGTTGCGGTGCAGAACAAAAACCGGACGGGCTCTATACCGCAACAACAGCGGACAATGTCGATCTTAAGATGCGGCGATACAGACCAACCAGTCGGCATCACTTCAGTAACGGTATGCCGGTTCTTCTCTTTCCCAGCATTGTACTGAACTTTAATGAGTTCGATGTACACACACCTGCCGGTGCCAGAAATTATCGTTATAAACTCCCTTCAGATGCACCAGACTGGGCAGTTAACGACCCCGTTATACGTGCCGATAATTTAAAATACTACAGCCTGGCACATTACCTGTACCTGCGCGGCTATGATGTCTGGATGGCAAATTTCCGGGGTGTCGGCCGGGGCGACTATGCCAGTGAGCACGGTAACGATAACACCAACCTCGACGTTTGGTGTGCACTGGACTATCCCGCTGCAGTGGACAAAGTTATCAGCATTACCCGCAAGAAACCCGTTATCGGCGGCCACAGCACCGGAGGGCTGTGCGGCTACCTTTATCTTCAAGGCATATCACTGGATGCAGATACCGTTAAAGAGGGGGATTTCATACCCAATGTTACCGCCAGCCAGATGCTAGCCAATCAAAGAAATAACAAGGTAGCAGGCTACCTGGGTATTGACCCGGCAGGATCACCGGTTCTTGCGTATGAATGGCTGCTTGATAATCCGCTGGTTTTTTCCATTCTGGGACAAGATGTCATACTGGATCTGGACGAGATCATGCCTTCCGTAATGAGACTGGTGCACCCAGACCTTCTGTCAGGCGCATTAAGCGTTATATGGGGCACAATAGGCGCACTTGCGGATAACTTCCCTGAGTTCCTGCCCCATTGGGCAGACCTTTTCGGCGCGCTTGATTTCTGGAGCGTCAGTAATATGAACAAGTACGTAGAGGATTTTACTGTGCGCTTGTGCGTTTCCAGCTTCTACATGGGCGGGTTCGCACAATATGCTGACTGGGGCATCAATGGTGCCTTTCGGGAGCACTGGCAAAACGGCTCGGAAAACACCAACCTGAACACCCCTCCGAACCCATCTGCCACTGACGGTTACTACCACTATCATGACAATATGGCGTGGATGAAAGTGCCTGCGTTTTCGGTGTTTTCTGAATCGGACGCCCTGGTAAGCACCGCCGTAATGATTGACACCATATACTCAGGAAAAACCTACAACATCAAGGATTCATGGATTGAAATTCCGAATACCGGACACGTAGACATTGTTCACGGTGAACAATCTCCCGGCATGACTTTCCCGGCAATTGCCGATTGGTTAGACAGCCTTTAAAGGCTGTTTAACCAATCAAACATCAAGACTTTAACATTACACAAATCATATATTAAACCTATGCCCGGGCTGATAAGGTGAGAATAAAAACAATAAAACAGGGTATGTAGCCATGGTCGACTCAGCAGTAGCACCATCTATTTTATACTTGTGGTCAAAGCGAACCATGTATATTGGAAACTATAATGGTTTTGGGGAAATAACCCAGGGAGCAGCCTCACTTATTTTTGGTATCGATGGTGATATTGAAATAACCCACGTTAAAACCGGGACCATATACAACGCCCAGTCATTTCTGATACCCGCTGGTGAGTCATACGCACTCGCCAGCAATGGTAGCCGTATCGCCAATTGTTATCTGGATGTTTACAGCGAAGATTTTACCCGCCTGAGGAACCACATGGGCGGCAGCTTTGCGAGCATCTACCACAGTTACACCGAGGAAAACATGGCTGTAACAGCTGTTCGGCGCATGATCGATTTAAGACTGAAGCCAACAGAGGCCAAGAATTTGCTCAACAACATTTTGTGCATGTCAGCAACTGACGCCCCACCCTGTCTAAACGTAGACCCCCGAGTAGTCGTTCTGGTTGAACTTATCAGGCGCGACCCCACCGTTACTCATACGGGCCAGTGTCTGGCAAAACGAGTCAATGTATCAGAAACCACAATGCAACGACTTTTCAAAGCCGCAACTGGCGTTACTGTCAGGCGGTTCAGATTATGGCACCGGCTCTTCTTAACGGCTTCTCTAGTTGCAGGGGGACGTTCCATAACAGATGCGGCTGTGGCTTCCGGTTTTTCGGACGCGTCTCACTTCAATCATGTTTTTAAAGAAATGATAGGAATGAACCCTTCCGCAATCATGAAAATGAGAAGAAAAATGACAATCTATGCGGAATATCCTAACGCCTGCTGTGTACACCCCTCAGACGACGCCACCATCTTCGATGGCATACAACGAATGTCCGGGTGTTTCTAATACCTACCAAAAAATCTTACGGATATTATGCCAGCAGATCAGAATAATCAGAGTTTCGCCTGATAAACACATCAACGTATCGACAAACCGGAATGACCTTCCAGCCTTTCGCTCGGGCTTCACTCAAAGCGGCTTTTGTCAGCTTGGCTGCCAGACCTTTCCCCTGAAATTGATCAGGAACCAAGGTGTGCTCAAAAGAGGCAGTATTACCTTTCAGCTTATAAGACAAATAGGCAACACTTCCATCATCGAGCATCATTTCGAAACGTTCGGACTGAGCATTGTGAACAACTTCGCTTTCTACACTCATGGAATCTCTCCTTAGCAACTTATTAGACTATGTAGCACGAGCAACAAAAAGGAACAACTTTCTTCCTTACAGATTCGTACAGAACGGACCTGTTAACATACCGGACGCACCCATTATAAAGGGTATTCAATTCCTGATTCATACAATTATTCAAGCAGACCCATTGATATTTTAAGCTGATTTTTTTTAACGCTCTTCAGGCCGCTACCATCAGGAGATAGCCATGAACAAAAGTACGGCATTAGTCACAGGCGCTTCATCAGGAATCGGGGCTGATATTGCCAACGTTCTAGCAGAGAAGAAGTACAATCTGATTCTGGTAGCAAGAAGGGAGAATCGTTTACGTTGCCTTTCCGAGAGCCTCATCAAACAATACCAGATTGAGTGTCACTACATCGTTTGCGACCTCTCTGAGCCTTGGGAAAGAGAATCTCTAATCGAAAATGCTTTGATTATTGCTGACAACAACGGGCTTCTATTAAACATTCTTATCAATAACGCTGGTAACGGATCCTGGGGAAATTTCTGCTCTCAGGAGCCTGTAGACCACCAACGCACCATATCTTTGAACATCTCGGCACCAACACAGCTCTGCCACCAGTTTATCAGGGAACGAATGGAAAAGAATGCCCCCTCATGGATACTGAATGTCTCGTCATTATCAGCAATGCTTCCCGCTCCCAGGTTCGCCGTATATTCAGGTACGAAAGGCTATGTAAAGAATTTCAGTGAGGTATTAGCACACGAACTTCGGCGAACCAACATTTCAGTAACCTGCTCCTGCCCAGGAGGTGTACTAACCGAATTTATGGAGCATGCCGGGCAATCCATGAAAAGCAATACCGGCATGATGACATCGAGAGATGTCGCAGAACGAATGATTAGCGCCATGTTCAGGGGCGACACAATCCATGTGCCAGGCGGCCTGAACAAACTGGCGCGAATTACCAACCTGCTACCCAGCAGTGTTCGCTCTCTAATCGTTGAAAAAAGCATGAATATAACCGTTAACTGAGCCGCCAAAATGCAATCAACAGACAAGGAATACCGTTATCAATACACGTCCAACAGCGTGCAAAAGCCCTTGATCGCTGGCAAATAGACGAACCCAGAAACAAAGTATACTTCACCGAAACAGTGGACCATTGGCAACTCGCAATAACGCACTACGAGCCCAAGATAAAGAGATTCGAACACCCGGTATTATTATGCCACGGCCTGGGCTCCAATAGATTGGTATTTCACGCCGGAGCTTCTAATTCAATGGGTGAGTATTTCGCCTCAATATTTTTCACAATTTGCCTGCATAGGAATCCACTCCGTCAGCTCAAAGGTGCTGAGAGACCTGGCCCTCGCAATCACAGGAGAAGGTGTAATCAACGATGAGGGTGAAAAAATTTCGACTATACTTTCTGAACGCGGATACCCATTCCCCATACTCGCAGTTTCGGGTAGTCGAGACCTTCAGTGCCCGCCAGAAGCGGCAAGCCGCTTTGGTACTGATCACATGGTATTTGGAAAGCAGTATGGCCATAAGGAGGAATACGGACATCACGATTTACTGATAGGTAAACACGCAACAACCGAAGTGTGGCCAACCCTGCTCGATTGGTTAACCGAGAAATAACTTGTTGATCTGAACAATATCAGTTGCTTCTGACGACATGACTATTATCCAGAATAGCATGCGAGGGAGAATCAGATGCAATTAACAGGCTTCGGCAGACTTCTATATGTCTACGTTATTGTGCCTGATACGTGCATCTGCAGCGACATTAATGTCTTAAACGGATTATTGTGCTTACTTTATCTTTAATCCTACGGATTTAATCCTGCCTTCCTCCAGCTCCATTACAACAAGAACAATAGCCCCTAACTCAATCCGGTCTCCAACAACAGCCTTGCCATGGAACTGTTTGATGAACAATTCAGCTACCGTCATACCAGATTGATTATCCTCCAATTTGAATCCATACAATGCCGCCAGATCAGAAAGCTCCACATCCGGATTAATAGAAAACTCACCAAAGAAAAGCGAGGCGTCTTTTCCTGCGGAACGTGCGATGGGCGCAAAGAAGGTATTGAGGGGCTTTAATACCGAAGCGCTGCCGAGAATAACTACCATGTCCTCTGCCTCCAGCTTTCTGGCAAGCACATCATCAAGGATCACCCCTCTGCGAATAACGCCCATGCATTCTGCGCCTTCAACCAGTGGCAGATTCCTGGTTTTACGTCCTATTGCCTGGCTTCCCCTGACCACGTGATACACAAGAATTTCCTTTTCAAGATCATTGGGCATACGCAAAGCCAGATGTCGGGGTTCCTTTGGCGAAAAAGGCAATTCCACTTTTAACCATCGCCCGACAGGCGCAATAGTCCAGCCCTGCACAACCAGCGATATCAATACCACAAAGAACACCAGCTCAAAATATATCTGTGTATTCTCCAACCCGGCCAGAGATGGAAAAACTGCCAGAATAATGGGCACCGCCCCCCTCAGGCCACACCAGCTGATAAAGACCTGCTCCCGCCATGGAAACCGGAATTGTGCCAGAGATACCAGCACTGCCAGAGGACGGGCAACAAAGATCAGCACCGCGGCAATAGCAATGGCCGGCAGTATAATAGGAGGCAGGTGGGTTGGTGTAATCAAAAGCCCAAGCATCAGGAACATCCCTATCTGACTCAACCAGGCTATACCGTCATGAAAACGATGAATATCCTGACCATAAGGCAGCGAACTGTTACCTACCATCACACCGACAATATAAATTGCCAAAAAGCCGCTGCCGCCAAGCTGCACTGTCAGCCCGAAAATACTCATGCCGCCAGCCAGCGCCAACAGCGGGTACAAGGAAAGCGCAAGATTGACCTTCTTTAACAACAATGAGAGCATCCGCCCACCGGCGATTCCAATCAACAGCCCCAGCCCCATTTGTTGCAGTAATTCAACTATCAAGGCGGCGCCCACGTTATCCTTTCCGGTAACCAGTATCTGAACCAGAGTAACCGTAAGAAATATCGCCATGGGATCATTCGTACCGGATTCAATTTCCAGTGTGGCACCGGTTCTTTCTTTAAGTTCAAGCCCGGCACTTTTCAATAGCCCAAAGACAGCAGCCGCATCGGTAGAGCCGACAATAGCACCTATCAGCAAACCTTCCTGCCAGGACAAGCCAAGCACCCAACTGGCTGCAAGCCCGGTGATAACACAGGTAATAATGACACCAAGTGTAGCCAGCACCAATGCCGGCTTAAGACTGGTTCGAAAGCTATCCTTGCGTGCACCCAGACCACCATCATAGATAATGATCGCCAACGCCAGATTACCAAACAGAAATGCCAAGCCACTATCATTGAAATTGATACCGCCGGGGCCGTCTTCCCCCGCCAGCATCCCAAGCACCAGAAAAACCAACAATAACGGCGCGCCCAACCGGCGCGACAAGACGCTGGCAACAATACTCAACAACGCCAGTATTGCGCCGATAAAAATAATTTGATTCGACAATTCTATCGACATAAAAAGTGGCTACCTGCACCCAGGAATTGTTACATCAGCCATATACAACGACTGACAATATAGGATTATCCAAGTATACCCAGCCTTTTCGCCAGCCTGTGCAAATTACTGCGATTCACACCCAGTAAACCGGCCGCCTGGGACCAGTTGCCGTCCTGTTCTTTCAAGGCTTCACGAATCAACATACGCTGATAATCATCCACCATATCTTTTAGTGGCCTGAAGTCCTGCACTGCAGGCATAACGACCTGCCCTGCCGGGGAAGATGCGGTATCAGCCGGCTCCACATCCACCCCACTGATATCAATATCCTGCACGCGGATTACTACCGGATTGGTTTTCTGTTGCGAGGCTTTCAAACTGGCCCGCAACAACAAATGCTCCAGCTCCCGCACATTGCCGGGCCAGTCATACCTCTGCAGCAGTTGCATGGCCGTGTCGTCGATCTGAATATTATGAATACCCAGCTTGCGCTCCGCATCGTTGGTAAACTGGCGTGCCAGTTCGGGTATATCTTCCCGGTGTTCTGCCAGTGCAGGTGACTTGACCGGATACACACATAACCGGTGGTACAAATCCTGACGAAAGTTGCCTTTCTGCACTTCTTCTTCCAGGTTTCGGTTGGTGGCAGCCAGTATGCGCACATCCACTTTGATATTTTTGTCGGAGCCAACACGTTGCAACTCGCCCTGTTGCAGGGTACGCAAAAGTTTTGCCTGCAGGCTTAGCGGCAGTTCACCAATTTCATCCAGAAATACCGTACCGCCATCCGCCAGTTCAAATTTGCCGGCACGATTCTGCACGGCACCGGTAAAGGCGCCTTTTACATGGCCAAACAATTCACTTTCCGCCACGGACTCAGCAAGCGCAGCACAATTTACATGGATCAGCGGTTTACCGGCACGGGACGATTGTTGATGAATAGACTTGGCCACCAGTTCCTTACCGGTGCCGGTTTCACCGGTGATCAATACGGTAAGATCTGAAGCGGCTACCAGTTGAATTTCATTTCGCAAGCGCTGCATTACTTCGCTGTTGCCCAGTAGCTGGCTGTTAACAGTCAACGCCTCGCGCATCATTTCCGCCGCGATCTGGCGATCATGGCGGGATTGTTTTTCCAGAGAAGCAATCATGGTGGCATTGCGGATAGTGGCGGCAGCCAGTGCCGCAAAGGTCGCCACCGTGACGTTCTCCACTTCTGCAAAGGCTTCTGCGTCCAGTGAATCCAGCGTTAGCACACCCACTAACGTATCTTCCACATAGAGAGAACACCCCATGCAGGCATGCACATCCAGTTTTTTGTGGCGATCCGTTAACAGCAAACCATCGAAAGGATCCGGCAGGTCCGTGTCCGCAGGAAAGCGCACCGGTTTGCGTGATACCAGAATGGCTTCCAGGCGAGGATGCTTATCAACAGGAAAGGTTTTCTGCATCACGTCCGGCAACAGGCCATCCACGGCCACGGGTGTGAGCACACCATCATGGTAGGCCAGCAGTGCACAGGCGTCGCAGGGCAGCACTTCGTTCAGGGCCACAATCAATCGCTGGTACTGGGTACCTTTGGGCAGACTGGCACTGAGATCCAGTGCAATCTGGAGCAGGGCATTTTCGAGTTTGGCTTTCATCATGAATTAATACATCCGTTGCCGAATCAAAATCACCCGGCCATGTTATCAATAGATGACACCTGTTGATATGGCTCGAGGTCAATTTGACCACAAACAGCACTCATTTTCAGCAACGCCAAATCTTATTTCAATAAAATCAACAAGATAAAAAGCGGCCCGCTATTTGCTATCTGTTATTTGCTGTTAGTCCGTTAGATGGAATGAGACTGAGTCACCTCAACAAATCAGGAAAGCCTATGATTCCCCTGGCACAAACCACCACCGACAAACTCCCTGTTCCGGTATTGCGGCTGGCCTTTCGCCCCCTGTTTTTGCTGGCCGCCCTGTTTGCGCTACTGGCTGTTGGCGGCTGGGCCGGCGTGTTGCTGGGCTGGTACTTCGAGCCTTATGGTGGCAGCTACTGGTGGCATGCCCATGAAATGCTGTTCGGCTTTGTGGCCGCGGTGATTGCCGGCTTTTTGCTGACGGCCGTACAGAACTGGACCGGCGTACCCGGACTGAAAGGCAACGCCCTGCTTGGCCTGGTAAGCCTGTGGTTACTGGGTCGTGTACTGATTGCCGCCAACGTTGACGGATTAACCCAAATCACCGCGCTGGTGGACCTGTCTTTTTTACCGGTAGCGGCGGCCTGCCTGGCACGGTCAGTGCTCAAGGTAAAGCAATACCGCAATCTGATTTTTGTGCCCATGCTGCTGGGTATGACACTGAGCAACCTGTACATGCATATGGCCGTGTTGCTGAAAGAACCTGCCTGGTTGCAGACCGGCAGCCATGCCATGGTGATGCTGGTAACCGCCATTATGTGTGTGATCGGCGGCCGGGTGTTCCCCATGTTCACCGCCAATGGCACAGGCACCTTCAAAGTGCCACCACTGCCCTGGCTGGAAAAACTGTCACTGATCAGTATCGGCCTGTTGGCCATCGCGTTTCTGCTGCCGGTCAACCTGCCCGACACATTACTCCTGACATTGCTGCTGGTAGCCGGTATCGCTCACTTGATCCGCTGGGTACGCTGGCGCTTCTGGGTAACCTTTGGTACGCCTTTGGTGTGGTCCCTGCACGCCGCCTATGTTTGCATTCCCATTGGTCTGCTGTTGCTGGCCCTGCATATCAGTACCGGCGTTATCAGTTTTTCTATGGCCATGCATGTGATTACCGTGGGTGCTATGGGTGGCATGATTCTGTCAATGATATCGCGGGTATCCCTGGGCCATACCGGGCGCATGATTCAGGTAGGGCGCTGGATGGCCGTCGCTTTTCTGTTGATGGTGCTGGCGCTGTTAAGCCGGACCTTGCTGACCGCGCTTTTACCCGGCATGACCCCTGTGTTTCTGTCCGCTGTTTTCTGGTGCCTGGCCTTTGCCATGTTCCTGATCAAATACGTTCCCGTTCTTACCCAACCCCGAGTGGATGGCGCCCATGGATAAATCACCGGAATTCAGCGCTGAATTACTGCAGCGCTATAATCAACCTGTTCCCCGTTACACCTCCTACCCCACGGCACCGCAATTTTCCGAGGCGGTGTCGGTGCCCGCCTGGGAACAGGCAGTGGCTTCAAGGGGCAATAAAGCGAACCCCTGGTCGTTGTACTTTCACATTCCTTTTTGCCGGTCGCTGTGTTTTTACTGTGCCTGCAATAAGATTATTACTCCCACGCAGTCCCGCAGCTTTCCCTATCTTGATCATCTTTTTCAGGAACTGGATCTGGTCAGCAGCAAGCTGAATCAGAACGACCGCCAGGTTAGCCAGATCCATCTTGGCGGGGGCACACCCACGTTTTTAACCCCCCGACAGCTAACGGATTTGTGGCATCGCATCAACGATCATTTTCAGCTGCAGAGCGATGGCGAATACGGTATTGAGATTGATCCCCGGGCAGCTGATTGCAATACCATAAAACACCTGACCGAACTGGGCTTTAATCGTATGAGCTTCGGTATCCAGGATTTTGATCCGGAAGTACAGAAAGCCATTAACCGCATTCAAAGTACCAAAGACACCTTCGATCAGATTAATACCGCCAGAGCCCATGGCGTGAGTTCAGTCAATGTGGATCTGATTTACGGGCTGCCACTGCAAACCATTCAGTCTTTTTCCAGAACACTGGACACTGTTATCAGTGAACGACCGGATCGTATCGCCGTGTATGGCTATGCGCATTTGCCACAAATGTTTCGTGCTCAGCGGCAGATCGAAAAGCATGACTTGCCCTCCGAACAGGAAAAGCTTGCACTACTGGAACTGGCCATCAATAAATTTCGGGCGGCAGGTTATGAATATATCGGCATGGATCACTTTGCCCTGCCGGGCGATGAACTGGCCCGGGCGAAAAGAGAAGGCTCCTTACAGCGTAATTTTCAGGGCTACTCCACCCGGCAGGAATGCGACATGCTGGGGTTTGGCGTAACCTCTATCGGCAAGGTGGCAAACCTTTACTACCAGAACCTGAAAACAGAAAAAGAGTATTTCATGGCACTCGACAAGGATCAGCTGCCCATCACCAAAGGGTATGAGCTAACCGGAGACGATACCCTGCGCCGCAGCATTATCATGAAACTGATGTGCCAGGGAAATCTCGACCTGAAAGCCTTTGAGCAGGAAAGCGGTTACTCCTTTTTTCAGTACTTTGCCAAAGAGATACCCGAACTCCTGCAACTGGCCGAAGACCGGTTGATTAACCTGAACGACTGGCAGATTGAAATAACACGCAAAGGCCAGTTGCTGCTCAGAAACATCTGCCATGTGTTTGATGCGTATCGCACCACGGCATGCCCCCAGCGAATACACACTCAGGCTATCTGACAATTTGCAAGCAACAGGTTCACAGCTAAACAATTGAATCTTCTGCTGCCTTTTGTCGGCTGTAGTAGTCGACGGTAGTAGTTGGTGGCTGCGGTTGGTTCGCCTATTCCCTGTGGATACGTTAGACTTATGGCTATCAACATCATCGCCATTGAGAACCATGCTATACAGATCCCTTTTTACATCCCTCATCGTGCTATTCACTCTGTCAGCCCCCGTTCAGGCAAAAACCGGGGAAGACACCACTAAAGCACCGCTACTACTGGCAAGCCTTGACCGTGACAAGCTGCAACTGGGCGCAGTCAAAGCCGCCATAGTTGACCTGGAAAGCGGTAACATCCTGTTTTCAAAGCATTCTGACTGGGTAACGCCGATTGCCTCCATTACCAAACTCATGACCGCCATGGTGGTACTGGACAGTGACCAGCCGTTAAATGAATGGGTGGAGATCCCCGAACCGGATCGTGAGACCCGCAAGAACGCCTACTCCAGAATCCGAATTGGCTCCAAACTGAAACGGGGCGACCTGCTGAGGCTGGCCCTGATGTCGTCCGAAAACCTGGCAGCCTACACCCTTGCCCACAGTTACACCGGGGGCAAAGACGCCTTTATTGACGCCATGAACCGCAAAGCCGACGCATTGGGCATGCAAAACACCCGTTTTGTCGACCCCAGCGGATTGTCGTCTGCCAACGTTTCCACTGCTGCTGATCTTGTAAAAATGGTAACGGCTGCAGCCGGTTACGAAAAAATCCGCGAGTATTCCACCACACCCCGGTTCACAGCACGCTTCAGCAAGCCCCGCTACTCTCTGGGCTATGGCAATACCAACCGCCTGGTGCACCGCAGCAGCTGGGAAATCGGCCTGTCCAAAACCGGCTATCTCACTGAAGCTGGCCGCTGCCTGGTATTGCTGAGTGAGTTTGAAGGTAACCAGATTGCCATGGTGCTGCTAGACGCCTTCGGCAAACTCACCCCACTGGGCGATGCCGGTCGCGTGAAACGCTGGGTAACCCAGGGCAACAGCGGCAGTATTGCCGGCGCAGCTTTGCGCTATGAACAGCAAAAAGCCAAAGAGTATGCCGCACAGTCGCTGGCATCTGAGTAAAGAAATATTTGATCCGCATTTTGCGGAGGGAGCACCCGATGGAAATCAAAGAAGGCCAAGTCTGGAAATACGACAACCGCCCCGGCGAAGAGGAATCCCGAGTAATCATTCTGAAACTGGATGAAGAAAATGATGGGTCTGTGATCGTTCATGTACAGGTGCTTGGGCTGGATATCAACAATCCCAACAGCGATGAAAGCATCGAAGAAATCACCCATATGCCCTTTACCCGGGAAGCGGCTGAGTCCAGCCTGCTGGAGCTGATGGGTGAAACCGAACTGCCCAGCTATGAAGACGGCTACGATGACTGGAAACAGGAACATGAGGCGGGTAATGCCGGTGTGTTTTCCATCACCATTGGTGAGTCGGTGAAGTATATGGATGAAACGTTAAACGGGTAGGAAACCCATCGCTGTGGCCGCGGCAATAAAGTGCTGCGGCTAATGAAACACAACCTTAACAAAGCGGGTTACGCTCAAGTAGGAACTGCTGTAAAGAAGGAAGCAAAAACGAAAGGATTTCTGCTGTCGCTTGTAACCCTGATCGGATTTGGCGCCTTCACCGCCTACGCATCCATCACTTCTGATATTTCCCTGATTGAATTCGGCGCCAGACTAATTGCCAACACTCAGACAGCGCAGGTGGTTATTGATCTGTATATTGCCTGCATTTTGATTGGGATCTGGATGTATCACGATGCTGTCAGCCGGAGAAAATCCGTTTACTATCTGGTTCCGTTTTATTTGATCACGGCGGTGTATGCGTGTATCGGGCTTTTGTTGTATCTGGTGTTCAGGCAGTGGGGTGTTATGCGAGATCGTTAATTGCAATGTAGTGGGTGGTAGTGTTCACATGACTCGCCATCAATCCCTTAAACTACTTCCGAAAAGCTCTAGTAATTTCAGCATTTTCATCAACCTCAAAACTCAACTCAGGGTCTTCAAGGCCCCTAATCAAGAATGGAATAACCAACTCGTTCATCTTCTTATTTTCAAAAAATGAAAATTGACATATCAGAGTAAGATCATTCCTCAACCGATCTTCGTCTGGCGAAATAGATATTAACTCCATCAACCTGCCAACATCGCCAGCCATATCGATTGAAAAATATGCAGGCATAGGACTCATTCGAGAAGTTCCAACCCGGGTATATTCCCTTGATTTTAACTTGTCCACGAGCTTTTGCGCTTCGACCAGACTAATCTGACCCAACGCTAAATCTCCATTAACCTGACCATCAGAAACGACTAAACAGGTATTATGGGAAGACAAACTATCTAACAATTTATCCCACATCCCATTAACCGAATATGGATCCACGGGCATGTACATTTCAATTACCTCCTAAAGTTCTTGTATTAACTTTTCCACCATATGGACGCTGGTAATAACGCTCAACTATATAGTTTTTTTCATTAAGGTAATTTTTAATAAGTGCCTTTCTTGCATCGACATCACCAACCTCTCTGGCTGTTCGAATTTCTCCCAAATACTGTCTCCTTTCTGTTGAAAGAATGAGTTCTGGTTTCTTGAAATACTCAATATATCGAGGATAACCCAATGCCTGATGATCCAAGAAATGCCCATACTCATGCCTCAATGCTGATATAGAAAACTCATTTGGCAATAGAATTTCATTTCCGGAAGGCCCTCCAGCCGTGTTTGGAGAAAACGCTATTGAGTCATCACCATATTTGACTGTAACGTTGTTTGCTTCTAAATCGTCAAGAATAGCCTTGTATTCCGCAGGATGGCTTTTTTTAGCCGGCCCCATTGAATCCAGGAGAGGGTCTGCTTGAGAGTTAAAAAGCAAACTGGCTGTGTTTGAATCAACTTCTCTTCCCGATACATCACTCCCCCCACCCTTTGCAGGATCATATAACTTACCACTTTCACCCGAATCCGCTAACTCCTGATCCACCACCCGGTTCCCGGCCGCCTGATCATGAAACCCACCATCAAGATCATCGGCCTTTTTCCAGCCAGGGCTGTCCGCAGCATCCGGCATTGCTTTTTGCATTTTACCGGCTTTACCGACTGCACCACCACCCAGCACCATCTCGCCCCCAAAGGCGAACAGGTCAAATGCGATTTCATGGCCCGGCTGGCTGGCAAAGTCTTCTGCGGCATCCGCAATCTTGCCGGGGTTTTCGTACAGGTCAACAACACCATCCACCAGTGCTTCACGGGCTTTGGGATCGGTGAGCAGCTGGCCGAGTCCGGCGGCACCGGAGACAATACCGGTGCCCAGTTTGGCGGGGGTTTTCAGCGCGGCGGCGGCAAAACGTATCAGCTCCGGGGTGGCGGGGTCTTCGCCCACCTGATCGAAGCTTTCCATAGTGTCGTCCTGCCATTGGGCCCATTCGGCAAAGGTTTCTGCCAGCACGTTTTTGCGGGCCTGCGTCAGTTCCGGCGGCGGGGTTTGCTCACCGGTATCGGCACGCTGGGCAACGAACGCTGCCTGACTCCTGGCGGCGGATTCCAGGGTGTATTTTTTAGCGGCGCCCCGCTGAAAGGTCAGCCCATCCCAGTCGTGGGGATCGGTGGGATCCGGCAGTGATTCCTGCTTGCCGGCGTTGTCGTCGTCCGGCAGCACCGGCATTTCCGGTGCCTGGGGAGACGCACCGCCGGCGGAGCCACCGCCGCCGCCTTCATTGATACGCACTACCGGGCCGGTGATGGAAACACCGGAGGGGTCCAGCGTTATAAAGCTGCCGCCGACTTTCACCGACAGGGACATGCCGGCCTGCAATACCGTACGCATACCACCTTTGATATGCAGCATATTGCCCACCTGAATCACTTCCGCCCCGGAGATTTTCATCTGCATGTCCTTGCCCGATGAAAACGACAGGTTCTGTCCGGTTTTCTGGTTCAGATTGCCTTGTACTGTCTGGTGGCAGTCCTTGCTGACCGAGGTGTGGTTGTTCTTTTTCACCTGCTGGTGATGATCGCCCTTGACCCATTGCTGCCAGCGGTTTTTTACCCGGATATCCAGGTTTTTCTCGGCCCGCAGAAACAGTTTTTCCTTGTCTTTGCGGTCCTCTATGCGCAGCTCATTAAATCCGCTACCCCGTTCGGAGGACTGGGTTTTAATACCACTGCGGGATTTATGTCGGGGCAAAGCATAGGGCGGCTTGTTGATACTGTTGTAAACCGAGCCGGTCACCAGCGGCCGCGACGGATCGCCTTCCTCGAAACTGACAATCACCTCCTGCCCGACCCGCGGGAGTGCCAGTGCGCCCCAGCTTTTTCCTGCCAGGCCCTGACTGACCCGCAGCCAGCAAGAGGTTTTTTCATCGGCCTGGCCGTGCCGGTCCCAGTGAAACTGGACTTTGATGCGGCCATGCTTGTCGGTGTAGATCTCATTACTGGAGGGCCCGGTGACAACGGCTGTTTGCACTCCCCGTACTCGGGGAAACACCTCCGGGAGTGGCGGCCGGAACAGGACGCCTTTGGGAATGGCAGTGCCCTGGCAGCTGAATTCACTGACCTGTGGATTGGCCAGGGCTTCAGCCGACTGGGGCAAGTGGCCTTCAACACGATAATCCACCAGCAGCCAGCTTTGGTTCACACCGGTCCGGGGATGCTCCCTCACCTCAAACAGGCTCCCCACCGCCAGGCGGGTATCGTCGCTGTGAAAGCCGATGGTTTCCGCCAGGCTGCTGTGGCTTTCCTGCAGCCGGGTTTTCAGGCGATTAGCCTCACCTTCGTTCCGGCACCGGGCCAGGCGGTATTGATAGGACTCCAGGTCGCCGAAATCCCGGCTACCACCGCCATCTGTGGTGGTACGCAAACTCAGATTGGGTTTTTCAAAGGAATAATCGCCGACATTGACATCATTCACAGTCACCCGCCGGCGATGATTCAGCTGCCGGATCATGCTTTCATCCCGGGCGCCCCGCTCTTCCTGACAATAGCCGATCTGCGGGTTGCCGGGGATGGGCCTGAACAGTCCCACATGATCTGAAAACACCAGACAGTGTTTATCCAGGCTGTGAACAAAATGGAAGTGAATGCCCTCTTCCGCCAGCAGACGCGCAATGAAATCAAACTCGGTTTCGCCGTACTGCACGCAGTATTCCCGCGCGGCACCGGGGGCTTTCAGATCCCAGCGATACTGGTTGCCTTCAAATCCGGCGTCCTTCAGCAACCGGGTAACAATATCCTGCACGGACTCCTGCTGGAAAATCCGGTGGCCCGAGCGATGAACCAGGCTGTACAGCTGCGGTGCCAGGGTAAATTCATAAACAAACTCCTGCCCCACCCTGGCCTTCTGTTTGGCGGTCACCATCATGCCGTGAATCACCCGGGGGTGATCGGCATGCACCAGAGTCACCACTGCCGGGCTGCCCAGCAGGCCCCGCAAAGGCAGCTCAGCATTGCTGCACAGAACCTCTACCTGATATTCAAACAGGCTCGACAGCCCCTCACGGCCCCGGAATGCCAGCAGTTTGAAGGGTTCCGACTGACCGATGATCTCGAATGTAAAGCGACTGACATTGGCCGGTAAACGGCTCATGATGCGTCCTTCTCCTGTAAACGGGCATGTTGATGGGCAAAACGTTTAATGGGCAGAACACCCCATTACCCATAAGGACAGAAAGCGCTTAAATGAAACGGGTTTCCTGGACGCATACCTTCACGAAACCAGCTACCCTGTAAGGAAGGCAGCCAAAGGGTGACGGTTCTTATGAGAAAATATGACCCAGCACTTATTGATGGTTATATCAAGCATTTAGCGGAAACAGCCAAAAACTCTTCCTGCGTGGCCACTGAAGATATTTACAATGAATTCGGTGTGCTGCTGATCAAAAAGGGAGAGCCCATCACCAGCCAGCTCAGTCAGCGACTGAGCAACCACAGGCTCACCAAAAATGTGGATGAAGTCATGGCGCTGGAAAGCTGTTTAACTGCCAAAAGCCTGCTGGATACGTTTCTCGACTACTTTGCTCACCAGTCGAATCTGTTGAGTTGTCACGATCGGAATAATTTTGAGCAAGCGCTGGAGCATCTGTGCGAACTACAGCGACGACACCAGACCCTGTTGCAGAAACTCACCGTACTCAAACACCGGTTCCCGGATGAGTTCGAAGAAGCGGTATTCTGCGCCTGGTTTTCTGCGCTGCTGTCGCGCAATGCGCAACACGGCGGAGAAACCATGGCGGCTGCGTTTACAGCCGGGCTCTACAGTAATCTGGGGATTCTCCACATCCCCGAAGATAGATTGCAGGATACGGAGGCCTGGCAAACCCACCCGATTATTTCATCGCTTATCGCAAAAGCCACCCAACTGCACGACAAGGCCTGCTGCCTGGCAACCGCTGAACACCACGAGGAACTGTATGGCGAAGGTTATCCGGCCGGTAAAATTGTTCATACGCTGAGCGATGCCGGCCTGAGCCTGGCCACTGCAACCACGGTGTATCGAATGGCGACCCTTTTGCCGGAAGGCAATGCTATGAATCTGAAAATTGCACTGCCTTACATGCGAACCCATAACGCCATGAACGCCAATCCGATATTCAGCGGTGCACTGAAGGCTATTATGAACTCACAACTGCCACCCCTGAGCGCTGGTCTGGACATTGATCCGAACAGTTACAACGATTACCTGCTGCACAAGACCTTGATGGTGTGCGAGCTGAATGCCAGCCTTAATCTGATTTTTCAGTCCATTCAACAGCCACAGCTGAAAGATTTGCTTGAATGGATTGGCCCCGAACTGCAGCGCGCCATCGGCATTCTGCATGCCAGCGGTTTAAGCACCCTGGAAGTGGTGGAGATGCTTTGTGAAGATGAAGACAACCTGATCAGCCTGGATGAGATGATCGAGTTTGATCTGGCGCAGGCGGAATTTGTATTTGCTGTAGAGTACCTTAACAACCAGCTCAGTGAGCTGTTAAAAAACCATAAGCTGGCCACCGCAGAGCAGACACTTTATGAAGAACAACAGCAGCTGATTGAACAGTCCCTGCAGCAACTGCCGGACAAAACCTACTTTCACAAGCTCAGCGCTTACAGCGCCGCGGCGGCCTGACCAGTGAAGGTTATTCAGCTATCCAGATACTTCTTCTCGTCAAAAGTTTTGACAATTCCCGGGAAAAAGACGGTAACTGCCGTTACCAGCAAGCCGTTGATAAAACCTTCGGAATAACACAGCAACACCACCATCAAACCGTTATCGGCCAGATCCTGCAGCGTATCCCAGCGGGCATTTACCGCAACCACTGCCACCAGCACAACCAGCGTACACAGCAGGCTGAGAATGGAACCGAAAAAGCCGCCTCCCAGCAGGAACAGAAACAGGTTATTGGATTTATGGCGCACAATACGGCGCAGTATCAGGTAACTGGCGGAGGCGGGCACTACAGTAGCCAGCATAAAATTCACCGCCAGTGCCAGACCAGGCTCCCCCTGCCAGAGCATCATCAATAGCTGGGCGCCGGCACCGATCACAATGGAAAGGCACCAGCCAAAAATCACCACCAGCGTCATCATCACCAGAAAATGCAGGGAGATGCCCTCCACCCACTGGATTTGCAGCTTCATCATTAACAACAACGACACCCAGGCAGCGAACAGCGCATGCTGGCGTTCGGTTTTCTGCAGCAGTGCCTGCCAGGGCGCCTTCACCAGTGCCGCCACAAGAACCAGCAGCATCAGCAGCGAAACCAGGCCGGCGAAAACGGGATGAAGGAGCGTATCGGCGATAATCATGTCGCCATTTTACACGGGGTCAGCCAATAATGCTTTGTGCGTTCAGCCGCGAAAGAAAACCCTGAGAGTACAGCTTTGTTCAGGGATATTGGGCTCAAATGCCAGCTGCATGGCTTCCTCCGGCCCAAGAAAGGCCTCGCAGGCCGCCTTGCAGGCGTACAGACAGGAGAATACCTGTACGTCAGCATCACTGACCACCGTATGCATGGCGCAACGGGGAATGTCCACCCGCAGCACGCCGCCAGGCTCCAGCCGGGTGTGCATGGGGCCCACCAGAAACGTGGCCAGCTGCACCACCCAGGTGAAACGCTCGCCGAAATCCCCGGAATACAATCCCTGCAGGCCCGATTGCCCCGAGGGCGCTCCCCGCAAAAGCGGTGCCGGAATCAAGCGCCCGGCACGGCGCATGGCCGGTTTGATAAAACCGGCCCAGGTATCCAGCCGCTCTGCCACGGTAGACACCACCAGCAGGCGAAAATCCTCTTCCGACAGCCGCGGCTTTAGCCCGGTCAGCACAAACTCCAGCTCCCGCACAAAATTGCCATAGGCAATCTCCCATTTGCGGCGGGGAGAATCCCAGCGACCCGCCCTGGGCAACTTGCTGCACAAATCGCGATATTCCCGTTCCAGGGCATCCGGGTCATCCACCAGCATACGCAGCACCGGGAAATAGGTGTTGCGGGGAACATCGCCTATCGCCTTCAACATGGATTTAAGAATCCACCAGTCCCACCAGGCATGGGGGCCGTAGTGTGCCGTAAAACCATTGCCGGATGCTGTCATAGAGCTCCTCTTATTGATTCTTATCCGGCAAATTTGCGATAGCTTTCACAGCATGGTGATCGGGTTGTGCAGGAAAAATGACAAAAAAGAACTATTCTTATCCCTTGTCTTGTCGCTTGCCCGTTTGCACTGGTATCGCTGTTATATGCCCGTGCGTTAATTGCCGGTATTGTTACTGTCAGGAGTGAACAACATGCCCCCGATTTTCCACTTGCTGCGTTCCTTTTTACTGCGCGCCTGTTTGCTGAGCGCCCTTGTGGCCATGCCCGCGTTACTGATCTCTCCGGCGGCCCATGCGGAAGACGAGGAAGCCGAAGGTGATGAAGGCGCACCTGCCGCGGATGTCTAGTATGTGCCGTTAAAGCCGTCGTTTATCACCAACTATCAGGACAACCGGCTGCGCTACTTTAAAACCGACGTCACGGTGATTGCCCGGGGCAATGCCACTGCCGAGGCCATCAGCCGTCATCTGCCCCATATCCGTCACAATCTGGTGATGCTGTTCAGCTCCCAGAGTGCCGAAGCCCTGAACAGCCTGGAGGGCAAACAAAAGCTGCAGGAAGACGCCGCCAGCCAGGTGGCCGCCGTGCTCAATGAAGAAAACGAATCCAGCGATGTCGCCGGGATTCTCTTCACCAGTTTCATTGTGGAATAGCCCCACAAAAACAATCACAACATCCTGTTTTTATGCATCATGCAGCAAGGCCTGTCTCCCGTCAACCTTGCTGCCCTGCATGAGTTTTACAATTCCATCCGCGCACTGCCCTAGGGATATCCGGTCAACTATGGGATAATCGCGACCTTTTCCGCCGATGAGCCAACGCCTGGATGGACAGCACCCAAGCCGACATAACCGAGTCTGACAAGCATCCGTCGTTCCTGATACAGGGGCCCATAGGCCGCACCCTTACCCGCATGACGCTACCTACCGTCCTGGGTATCTTTGCCATTCTGGCGTTCAATATTGTCGACACCTACTTTATCGGCCTGATCGGCGCCAAAGAGCTGGCGGCGGTGAGCTTTACCTTTCCGGTATCCTATGTGGTGCTGAACATCTCCCTGGGGATTGGCATTGGTACCACCACCAGCCTGTCCAACCGGCTGGGCTCAGGCAACTTCAGCGGCGCCCGCTCCATGAGCCGCCACGGGATATTTCTGGCGGTGCTGGTAGCCATGGTGATTTCCCAGATCGGTATTGCCACCATTAACCCGCTGTTCACCGCCCTGGGGGCCAGTGAACAGGCTTTGCCCTTGATCCGCGAATATATGGTGATCTGGTATCTGGGCATTCCCCTGCTGTTTTTGCCCATGGTGGGCAACAGTGCCATCCGCGCCACCGGCGACACCAAAACGCCCAGCTATATCATGATGACCGCCGGACTGGTGAACGGCATTCTGGACCCCATACTGATTTTCGGCTGGGGCCCATTCCCGGAGATGGGCATTCAGGGTGCAGCCCTGGCGACGGTGATTTCCTGGCTGATGGCCAGCATTGCGGTGCTCTGGTGCCTGAAAATGCTGAATGCCATTTCCTACAGTGGCGACTGGCTGAAGAAAAGCACCCTGGAATCCTGGAAGCCGATTCTGACCATCGGTATTCCAGCCGGAGCCACCAATTTTATTCCCCCGGTGGCCGCTGGTGTCATTACCCGGATTGTGGCTGAACATGGCGATGCCGCCGTGGCCGGGTTTGGTGTGGGCACCCGTATCGAAGCCCTGGCACTGGTGGTGATTATGGCGCTGTCATCCACCCTGACCCCTTTTATTGGTCAGAACTATGGTGCCCGGCAGTTTCACCGTATTCGTAAAGGGCTGCGAATTTCCATTACCTTCAGCGTGATATGGGAACTGCTGATGACGTTATTGCTGGTGTTGCTGGCGCCCTTTATTGCCCGCCAGTTCAGCGACGATGAAGCCGTTATCAGAACCACCACGCTGTTCCTGTGGTGTCTGCCCATCAGTTACGGATGCCAGGGTGTGGTTATGCTGTGCTGTTCGGCTTTCAATGCCCTGCAAAAACCCATACTGGGCACCATGATGAACACCCTGCGCCTGCTGGTGCTGGCTATACCGGCGGCCTTTGTCGGCAGTCACCTGTTCGAACTGCCGGGCCTGTTTATCGGCATCAGTATTGCGCAGGTGGTGGCGGCCATTATCACCCTGCTGTTTTTTATCAGTCGTTTTCAGCGGCTGGCGACAGAGCAACAAAGCACCTAAGCAATTTCAATTCACGGAATTGTGACTGGTTTTTTCTTCCGGGGGATGATCGCCCCCGCAAAAGGCATATACTAGGGCACTGCTGGCTGCTAACGCCGATTCAAGAGAGACTGGTTATTACTCTTAAACAACAGGGATTTTTAATGAAAGCGAAAAAAATCTTCGACGAAGCCGACGCACATGTCACCCGGCCGGCATCACGGTTTCTGGGAACCTTGTTTGATTTTTCTTTTTCCCGTTTTATTACCATTCAGATGTTTCCCGCTATTTACGGCATTATTCTGGCCACCACCCTGTTCGGCATTATGTACCTGACCGTGGAAGCCTTTATCGTGTCGATTCCGCGGGGATTGTTTTATCTTTTGGTGGCCGGGCCCATTGCCTTTCTGGGTATTGCCACCATCACACGGGCGGTGATGGAGTTTTATCTGGTGGTGTTTCGTATTGCGGAAAACATTGATGAAATGCGGGTGGTGACAGAAAACTTTTCCGGCATCAGTGAAACCGTTGGCGGGGTGAAAGACTTTACCAAACGGCTGCCTTTCTGGAGCATCCGCCCGGAACGGCCCGATGCAAAACCGGAAGGCAACCGTAAAAAACGCAAGGACAGTAACTGGCCTTATTAACGGGGCTCTGAATTAACAGGGCTCTGAATTAACGGGCCTCAGACATCATCAAAACCAAACGGCAGTGATTCACCGGAAAATATAGCCTCTATCAATTCAGCTTCACGATCCACAATCCGGTGAATCACCATACTGGCGCTCCCCATGGGCCGCATGGCATCAAAACCTTTTCCCATAAATTCATACAGGTTCTGAATACCGGCTTTATGGGCCGGTTTTCTTACCAGTTTGAAGGTGGTGTGAATTACCCGGCTGCGTACGTATTTATCCAGGCCAACACCCAGCTTTCGGGCAAGGTCCACCTGGCGCTGACGCAATTCCAGCGGTGCCGACAGGCGAAAAGCTTCTGTATAAGCCTCCATGGATATTTCCACCTCACCCATGATATCGAAAAGATAGTCTGCAAGGCGCTCATCAAGTTCGGCTGACAGCGCGTTCAGTTCCAGCGCATAGGTGGCCGTTACCATGACTTTTTCCGGCAGAATTTTCAGCGCTTTATTCAGGGCCCGTTCCGCTTCGTTGGCAATATCCGTCAAGTCGATACCGCCGTAAATATCCTGCAGAAAAAATTCCGTGGCCACCCGGTATTTTTCATCTTCCAGCAATTGCTGATGGGTTTTCCGCATGCGCTGCGCCTGCCAGTTTTGCAGACGGTATAACGATTCCCGAAAATCCGGTTGCGATTCATCGTGCTGTTTAAGCTGGCGATAACGATTCAGATCACGCTGCAGTTGCTGCGCGATGGGTCCTTTTTGTTTGGCCATGAAATTGACTGACTGCTCTTCTGACTGATTAACGAATTAACTGACTACGTCCGGAAAATTAAATAGCGGCTGCTTCCGCCGTCACGCTGGCTTCGCCCACATATTCCGGCGGCAGTGGCTGATGCCCCAGTATCATGTCGGCCGCTTTTTCCGCCAGCATAATGGTGGGTGCATTGGTATTACCCCCGATCAACGTAGGCATAACCGACGCATCCACCACCCGCAATCCCTGCACGCCGCGAACCCGCAACTGGGGGTCAACAACCGCTTCGGCATCATGCCCCATTTTGCAGGTGCCAACGGGGTGGTAAATGGTTTCGGCATTCTGGCGGATAAACGCCGCTATCTCCTCATCGGTCTGAATATGGGGGCCCGGTAAATACTCGGCGCCACGATAAGGATCAAAACAGCTGGCCGCAAAAATGCTGCGGGCGATTTTAACAGTTTTTGTCAGCACCTCTAAATCTTTCGATGCCGACAAATAATTCGGCTGAATGGCCGGCGGATCCTTGGGATCGGCACTGTTCAGGGTAACGTACCCGCGGCTTTCCGGCCGCAACTGGCAGCCATGGAGCATATAGCCGTGATCCGGGCCATCCTGACGGGCATGGTCCAGCATAAACGCAGGAATAAAATGCAGCTGCACATCGGGGCGGTCAAGGCCGGGGTCGGTTTTCACAAAGGCGCCGGCTTCCAGTCCGTTACTGGCACCCAGCCCGTTTTTAAACAGCAGATACTGGAACAACGTCAGCAGCTTGTTGTGAATTTTGGTTTGCGTAAACAGGGTCACCGGCTTGGTGCAGAAATGCTGCACACTCACATCAAGATGGTCCTGCAGATTTTTACCTACGCCGGGCAAATGTTTTACCACCTCCAGGCCAAAGCGTTTCAGCTCATCGCCATCACCAATACCCGATAGTTGCAGAATCTGTGGCGACTGCACTGCACCGGCACAGACAATCACTTCCTTGGCGGCAACGGCTTCTTTTACTTTCTGGTTCTGGATATAGCGCACACTGGTGGCACGGTGTTTGTCGAACAGGATCTTGCTCACCAGGGCATTGGTTTCAATCCGCAGGTTGGCCCGGGTCATGATGGGGGTCAGGTACGCGGTGGCTGCACTGGAACGCTTGCCTTTTCCGATGGTGACCTGATAGGGCCCCACACCTTCCTGCCGGGCACCGTTAAAATCCGGGTTATAAGGCAATCCTATCTCTTTTCCGGCCTGCACAAACACATCAAACAGCTCGTTGCCGGATTTGGGGTCTTCCACATCCAGCGGGCCGTTAACACCATGGTAATCACTCTGGCCCCGCTCCTGATTCATGGACTTTTTGAAATAGGGCAAGACGTCCGCATAACTCCAGCCGTTGTTGCCCATGGCGGCCCATTCATCGTAATCGGAACGGTGACCGCGAATATAAATCATGCCGTTAATCGCACTGGAGCCCCCCAGTCCTTTGCCACGGGGCCAGTAGAGACCGCGATTGTTCAGATGGGGTTCCGGGGCCGTTTCAAAGCCCCAGTTATAGGGGCCGCCTTTAAGCAATTCCGCCACGCCGGCAGGCATATGAATAAACAGGGATTTGTCCCGGGTGCCGGCTTCCAGCAGCAGCACGCGGTTATTGGGGTTTTCCGACAACCGATTGGCCAGAACACAGCCAGCGGAGCCCGCGCCAATCACGATGTAGTCAAACATTCCCGCACCTCAATACATTATCGTTTTTATGGTTTTAATGTATGCCAGTGACCGGGTATTCGCAAGGCAGGCCCCGGGGCCGCAGACGCAAAAAAGGCAGCGCGGAGGCTGCCTTTTTGTCACAAAATGTGGCTTCGTGGCCGGGAGAGTTAAGCGGTTTGATGAGTGAGCGAGTATTCTTTCAGCTCGCGCTCCTCTTCCACTTTCAGGGTATCCAGACACTGGTTGATGGTGTTGCTGATCATGGTGGAATTGCGGATCAGCTCCAGCTTCGGCCAGGTGGCTTCCTCACCCACACGGATATATTCCGCCACATCGCTGGGGGATGCGTTGGCGATCACCTTCAGGATGTTGCCCGGGTTACGGGGTGGCACAATATTGATATCACCCACATAGTTCTGATTGACCACAGAATGCGCCTTGTCCAGCAACAGGGCCAGTTGCTGGTTGTTGATCTTGTTGGTCAGGAAATCCAGGGCCTGCGACACGTTGTAGCGGGTGTTGGACACCACCATGTCAATCAGGTAGCCCATGGCGTTTTTCTCGCGACGCTTGCGGGAAATAAAGGGCACAATGTGCGGGTTGGTCTGGCTCACGATGGTGTGGTTCACACCGTAAAGGCGCGCTAACCGCTGGGCCGGCAGGTCATTCTTGATGGAGCCGTCCACCCACTGACGGGAAGGAATGAAGGGGCACTTCTCGCCATCGATATTCTTGGCCCACAGCATCACCGGCGGATACACATAGGGAATCGCGCAGGATGCCAGGGACGCTTTACGCACCAGTACGTGGGGCGAGGTCATGGCATTCAGCAGACGGGATTCCTGATGGGGATCGGAGGGCGATACAGGGATGTTAATGCGGCGCCCGGTGGAGTTGAACGCCTCTTCAAAGGTCATGTCTTTTACATTACGTTCCAGACACAGTTCCAGCTGAGCCGGGTCGAGTACGCCCTGACCTTTCAGGGTGCCCCGCCATCCCACGGTACGGAAGGCTTCCACGTACAGGTATTCTGGGTCAAAAATGGATTCCAGTTCTTCGTCGGTATGGGTACCCAGTACGGCCGCCATAATGGAACCGGCGCTGGAGCCTGATACGACACTGGGGAGCATGTCCTCATCAAACATGGCCTTCAACACACCCAGGTGGAACAGCCCAAGAGCGGCGCCACCGCTGAGCATCAGCCCGGACTGGCCAAAGGAGGTTGAGGTACGCTCAAAAAACTCGAGTTTCTTTACGAAGGGAAAATGGGGGAATTGGGTTTCGCAGATCCATTTCAGGCTGGTGCACACCTCTTCCAGGTACTCTGTTACCAGATGCTTGGTACCAAAGAAGCAGTGGTCGTACAGCGCATTGTTGGCGATACGTCCCAGGTTACCGTGCAGGCCTTCGTTGATATAGAACACCAACTGATTAACGTCTTCGCGCTCGCGGGCAGTGCGAAGTTCGTTATAGCGAAGCCGGATCATTTTATAGTCATAATGGGCGGAAGCATCATCTTCCTTCCACTCATCATTACCGGATAAACGATCGTACTCTTTAGCAGCCTCAGCCCATGCCTGGTAATTCTCGGCGTTCTTCATCGCCTCCAGACAGGATTTAAGTGCTCGCTTCATATATACCCCCTGTGTACATCTGCGAAGGGAAAACAGACCCTTCAGCGGTCACGCGGCACTATGGCCAAAACCCTTAGCGGCATTGGCAAACGCAGGCCGGTGACTGATTGTTCAATTATAGCCCAGGATTGGATTGTCCATTTTTATAGCTTTTCCGAATATATAACAAGGCTTTTCATATGAGCTATGGAAATACGTTATCTTTTTGTAACTAAAAGAGAAATTTCTATACAAGGCTAAGCCGGACGTTTACGGGGCAGTTAACCTTTTGTCTATTTTGGTGGGGTTTTGAGCGCCCGGAAAGGGGTTCCGGGCGCAGGAGAGGCTCTCAGGAATCGGCTTCCAGCAGGTGTTGGGACAGGGCCTGCTTGATATCAGCCGGGATCGGCAGGGATTTGCGGGTTTTCTTGTCGAAATTCACCATGGTTGCAGTTGCGGTAGCCTTGAGGCCGCCTTCCTGCCACACCTCCTGGCCTACCAGAACGGATGAGGTGCCGATTCGCAGAACATAGGTTTTTACTTCCACGGTTTTGCCGAAAAAGACTTCCCCCAGATACTCGATTTCGATCTTGGCCAATACCAGGCTCACCTCATCGGTGGACAGGTTGGGGTTAAAGATCTTGAGAATGGATTCGCGCCCTTCCAGAAACCATACGGGGTATACGGTATTGTTGATATGCCCCATGGCATCGGTGTCGCAGAAACGGGGATTGATTTCGAGGGAAAATACCCGGTTGTCTTCAGTCATAAGCGCCCTTTTTGTTGTTGCTCACAGGCAAATTTGGGGGCGCATTATACACAGTCGGCCACACTTTTGGGCGCTTTTTGTGGACCCTAGGCAGAACTAAAACCAGTTAGTAAGCACCAACCATCACCCCAGAGGCTCAGGCTCGGAAAACTGCAACGCCGACAGGCGCTCGTACAGGGGGCTGGAATTCACCAGCTCCTGATGGCTGCCGGTGGCCACAATCCGCCCCCGGTCCATCACCACGATCTGGTCGGCATGTATCACAGTGGACAGACGATGAGCGATGACCAGAGTAGTCCGCCCCTCCATAAGGGAGGACAACGCCAGCTGCACCTTGTGCTCACTTTCCGCATCCAGGGCGCTGGTGGCTTCATCCAGCAACAAAAACCGGGGGTTGCGAAGAATGGCCCGGGCGATGGCAACCCGCTGCTGCTGCCCGCCGGACAGCCCCACGCCACCCTCGCCCACCGGCGTGTCGTACCCCTGGGGCAGGCACTGCACAAATTCGTCGGCATAGGCCAGGCGGGCGGCCTCTTCCACCGCTTCACGGCTGACCGGCTCGGAACCGTAGGCAATGTTTTCCGCCACAGTCCCCATGAACAGCGCCGCCCGCTGGGGCACAATAGCAAATTGCTCCCGCAGGGCTTCCAGGCTCAGCTGGCGGATATCAATATCGTCGATCAGTATCTGGCCATGCTGGGCATCATAAAACCTCAGCAGAATATCGAAGAAGGTGGTTTTGCCTGCACCGGATGGCCCTACCAGCGCAGTGAGGCTGCCCGGCTCCACTGTCAGGCAAACATCTTCCAGCGCCCATTGTTCCGGGCGGGAGGCGTAGTGAAAACACACGTGCTCAAGCCGCAGACGACCAAAGGATCCTGTGCGTAAAGCCGCCGGAGCCTGGGGTTCCTCAATGGCACTCTGGGATGCCATCAGCTCCATCAGCCGGTCGGTAGCGCCGGCGGCGCGTTGCAGATCCCCCATCACTTCACTGAGCGCGCCCACCGACGCCCCCACAATCACGGAATAAAACACAAAGGCCGCCAGCTCACCGGGGGTTATGCGCCCTGCCAGAACGTCATGGCCACCAACCCAGAACATCATGCCCACCGCACCCAGCACCAGCAGAATCACGATAGCAATCAAAAAAGAACGCTGACGGATCCGGATATTGGCGATCTGAAAGGCCTGTTCCACCCGGTCATTGAACTGGAACACATCTTCCGCCTGATGGTTGAATGCCTGCACGGTTTTAAGATGGCGCAAGGTTTCCCCCACATAGGCACCCACGTTGGCCACACGATCCTGCGAGGTGCGCGACAATCGCCTGACCCGGCGCCCGAAGATCAGAATGGGCATGACCACCAAAGGTACAGCACCCACTACAATAGCCGTGAGCTTTACATTGGTAATAAACAGCCAGACAAAACCACCCAGCATCAGCAATACGTTACGCAACGCCATGGACAAAGAGGAACCAATCACGGTTTGCAACAACGTGGTATCGGTAGTGATACGGGACTGGATATCCCCGGTATGCTGGTCCTCAAAAAAAGCCGGATCCAGGTGTACCAGCTTTTCGTATACACTCTTGCGGATATCCGCCACTACCCGCTCACCCAGCCAGGCCACGATATAGGAACGGGCAAACGAACCAACGGCAAGCAATATGATCATGCCCATAAACACCAGCACCGACTGATTCAGCATGTCCGGTGAGCCGGTGGCAAAGCCATCGTCCACCAACAGGCGCACCCCCTGCCCGATAGACAGGGAAACCCCGGCAGTAAACACCAGCGCCACCATGGCAACAAAGACCTGTTTTTTATAGGGCGCCAGAAACATCAGCAGAGAGGCCAGTGAACTCACCAGAGTTTCTTTGTTCTTTTTTTTACGCATCGTTTATGATTTGCTATTCGTTAACAGATACCGAACAATGGATTTCATGATCAACGATTTCATGAATAACAGTGCATCGCCCACCAATGGCAACCCACCCATTGTCATGTCCTTTGCAGGCCATGATCCCTGCGGCGGCGCAGGCATTCAAGCAGATATTGAAACTTTAGCCAGCCTTGGCTGCCATTGCACCCCCATCGTGACCGCGCTCACTGCGCAGGACAGCGTTAATGTCAAAGACTTCAGCGCCACCAATGCCGGCCTGTTGGTGGAACAGGCCCGCGCTGTGCTGGAAGATATGCCGGTGGCAGCCTTTAAAATCGGCATGATTGGCAGCGTGGAAAACGCCGAAGCCATACACACCCTGATCAGGGAATATGATTCCATTCCCGTCGTGCTGGATCCGGTACTGGCTGCCGGTGGCGGAGGCGAGCTGGCTACCCGCAGCCTGATCGAAGCTATCAAACACCTGATTCTGCCTTTGACCACACTCACCACCCCCAACACCATCGAAGCCGGAAAACTCTGTGACGAAGCAGATTCCATTGATGCCTGCGCCCAACGGTTAATGGAAACCGGTTGCGAGTACGTTCTGGTTACCGGCGGCCACGAGCCGGGCACAGACATTGTGAACCGCCTGTGGCGTGGCCGGGAGAAAATCGAAAGCTATGCCTGGCCGCGACTGGAAGGGGAATACCATGGCACCGGCTGCACTCTGGCATCAGCCTGCGCCGGCTTTATCGGCCACGGCGCCAACGTGGAAGTGGCCGTCAGAGATGCCCAGCAATTTACCTGGCAAACCGTTAAAGCCGCCCGTCGGCTGGGCATGGGGCAGGCCATTCCCAATCGTTTCTTCTGGTCAAACGCATCACGCCAGCTGCCCCACTGAACCGCGGCCATACCCGGGATATCAACTGACATGGACAAAGCTGAAAAACTCAACCGGCTGCAAGGGCTGTATGCCATTACCGATCCCAAACTCACACCACCCAGCACCTTGTTGGAAAAAGTGGCAGCCGCACTGCAGGGTGGCGCGCGAATTATTCAGTATCGCGACAAATCACAGGACCACCCTCGCCGGCGTGAAGAGGCCGGCGCACTTCTGACATTGTGCCAGCAATTCAACGCCACCTTTATCGTCAACGATGATGTGGCCCTGGCACAGGAAGTGGGCGCCCACGGCGTGCACCTGGGCCTGACCGATACGGATATTGCCGATGCAAGAGCCACACTGGGGGCAAATAAAATCATCGGCGGCACCTGCCATGGCGAGATCGCCAATGCCCGGCTGGCGCAAACACAGGGTGCCGATTATGTGGCTTTCGGCCGCTTTTTTGCCTCCGGCACCAAACCTGATGCCCCCCTGGCACAGCTGGAAAAAATCGGCCCGCAGCTGCCTTCATTACAGGTTCCGGCAGTGGCCATCGGTGGCATCACACTGGCGAATGCGCCACAATTACGCGCCGCAGGTTTTGCCATGGTGGCGGTGGTGGCGGACATCTTTGCCCGGGAGAATATCCGGGCCCACTGCGAACACTATGCAGCGCTGTTTGAGTAACCCGTAATTTCAGAACAACCCACAGGATTAATCATGACTGATTCCCAGATTCCCGCGTCAGAAAAACTGTTTGAGCAGGCCCGGCAACACATACCCGGAGGCGTTAACAGCCCGGTGCGCGCCTTTACCGGCGTGGGCGGCACACCGGTATTTTTCAAGGCAGCCGAAGGCGCCTACCTGATTGACGAGGATGACCGTCGTTATGTGGATTACGTCGGTTCCTGGGGCCCCATGATTCTTGGCCACGCCAATCCCGCCGTGATCAAGGCGGTGCAGGAGCAGGCAGCCAAAGGCCTGGGTTACGGCGCTCCCACCCGCATTGAAATCGACATGGCCGACAAGGTTTGCGAGATCATGGATTCCATTGAATCCGTGCGTATGGTGAACTCCGGCACCGAAGCCACCATGACTGCCATTCGCCTGGCCCGCGGTTATACCGGCCGCGACAAGATCGTAAAATTTGAAGGCTGCTATCACGGCCATGCCGATTCATTGCTGGTTAAAGCCGGCTCCGGCGCTCTTACCCTGGGTGTACCTTCCTCCCCCGGTGTACCGGAAGGCCTGGCGCAACACACCATCACACTGCAGTTTAATGATATTGAAGGGGTGAAATCTTTCTTTGCTGAAAGCGGCAATGAGATCGCTGCCGTTATCGTGGAACCGGTGGCCGGCAACATGAACTGCATACCGCCAGTACCCGGCTTTCTGGAGGCATTGCGGGAAGTGTGTGACGACTCCGGCGCCGTGCTGATTTTTGATGAGGTGATGACCGGCTTCCGGGTTGCCCTGGGCGGCGCCCAGAGCGTTTATAACATCACTCCGGATCTGACTACCCTGGGCAAGGTGATCGGCGGCGGCATGCCGGTGGGTGCATTCGGCGGCAAAAAAGCCATTATGGATCACATTGCACCGGTAGGCCCTGTGTATCAGGCGGGCACACTTTCCGGCAATCCGGTGGCCATGGCCGCCGGCCTGGCCATGCTCAACGCCATCACCGCCGAAGGCTTTTATGAAGACCTGGACAAGAAAGCCAAACGCCTGATGGCAGGCTTTCAGGAACATGCGGATACTGCCGGCATTCCCCTGACCACTAACCAGGTGGGGGGCATGTTCGGCTTCTTTTTTACCGGAGAAAAGCAGGTTTCCAGCTTTGCCCAGGTCAGCCAGTGCGACATTGATCGCTTCCGCAAGTTTTATCACCTGATGCTGGATGAAGGGGTCTATCTGGCACCCAGCGCATTCGAGGCCGGATTCGTGTCAGCGGCCCATGATGAGGCGGCTATTGAGCAAACGCTGGCCGCTGCAGGAAAAGCCTTTCAACGCCTGTAAGAGGTCTCTTACAGCGTTATCCGTTACTTGAGGTATGCGTCATTACCCGATGATTTTACAGGGTAATGACGCGATTGTTGCTTCCACCCATTGCGTCATTTTTCTGATTAAAAATAGATCGATTGACGACTGAAACGGTTTTTTGTACAATATTTAACCATATTCAGTCACTAATTTGACGCAAACGGTGTATCCCATGCAGTACTCACCTGAGCTCCACCCGCCGGAACCGGCCCTGGAATCCCTGAATTTTTCTCGCCAGATACACCACCGCCCCCCCTCGCCAAAACTGCTTGCAGTCTCCACTCTACTGACCTTTCTGACCCTGATGCTGATGCCCTTGTCTGCCGGCGCCGCGCCACTGAACCTCTGGCCGGGGGAAAACCACAGCCTGGACACGCTCCGCGACGACCACGCCCAGATACAGGGAAATGTTTACTACGAGGACGGCAAAATCGGAAAGGCGTTTTATTTTGACGGCAGCGGCTACATGCAAGTCGACAGCATTGCGGGCTTTACTGCCACCTCCTTCACCTTTGACCTGTGGATCAGGCCTGAACTGAGCTCATGGTTCCAGATTCCGGTTATCAATCTGTACTACCGTCGGGGAGACACGTCCGTCAGTATCAGCCCCGACGGTTCACTGTGCGCACGCATAGAGTGGCGACACGGAGGCTGCACCTTCAGCACCGGGCCCGGCATGTTTAAAACCGGCGAGCTGTCTCACCTCACCATTGTCAAAGCCGGCGGCGAAATGCGTCTGTATAAAAACGGTGTGCGCATAGCCGGCGGCGCTGCAAGCTGCTGCCTGAAAATAGAATCACCCATCTATTTCGGCGGGCGTCTTACCAGCACCCGCAGTGAACGCGTAATGCTTGATGAGATTCGCTACCACGATCTGCCATTGACGGACGAGGAGGTTTTTGCCCTCTATAACGAATACACCATAAGTTACCCGGACGAGGCGCTGGAAGCCGAACTTGAAGCTGCCTATGCCCTGATCGACTCCCTGCAACAGGAAGTCGCTTCGCTCAATGAGGCCAATACCGATCTGGAGCACCAGATCAATACCCTGGAGAGCCAGAACACCATCTACGTCAGCCAGATTATTGAGCTGGAAGCGCAGCTGGATGCCATGGCGCAGCGGGTTTTCGAACTGGAGGGGCAGGTAAATTCCCTGGAATCCAAAGTGAGCGGACTTGAAAGCCAGGTCACCGATCTACAGACCCAGGTTGCGGAACTGAAATCACTGATCGGCAATCTGGATTCTCAGATTCGCTATCTGGAGGAAAAAATAAGAGCGCTTCAGGCGGAGCTGGATGCATTGAAACAGCTCCTGAACACCTCCATTGACCGGCTGGAAGTGGACTTCCGGGAAACCTTCCGCGATCCCGGGTTTGAGATTCGTGGCGAAACCGCCGAAGAAGAGTTTGAAAACCTGGTGGATGCGATTCTTAATCTGAACAAAGGTCGCAAAATGGACCTGTATAAACAGTTGCGTTAACCAGGCGTTTATCCCTGCAGCTTAAAAAGACCCGGCTTTCAACTCTGCCTGACGTGCGCCCAGCGTATCACCCTGCAGACGCCTCGCCTGACCGATGATCAACCAGGCTTCCCTTTGGGCATACCGGGACTCACCCGCCAGTGACAAAGACTTGTGAGCCAGCTGCTGGGCCTCTGGATACTGCCGCTGGTCCAGCCTTACCCGGGCCAGCGCCAGATAGGCGGCACCGGAACCCGGCGACAGACGCAGCGCCCGCTCCAGGGTGGCCGCCGCCTGCGGATACTGGCCCTGGCGCCGTTGCGCATCCCCTTTGGCAATCAGCTTGTCCACGGCGCTCAGGCCCGTGGCGGCAGAGGTGGCCTGGCCCGCTTCCATGGTGGTGGGTTGTGGACTGACCACCAGAGCACTACACCCCGACAATACCTGCGCCAACAACAGCGACACCCACAGCAGTAACAGCTTCCGTTTCATATAGCTTGCCAATCCCCCACACTAATCCCCGAATAAATTGCGGATCCAGTTAAACACCCGCCCGGTTTCACTGCAGGCGGCACGTTTTTCCGGAATCGTATCCCGCATCAGGGGAACATACACGGCACCATCGCAATGAGGCTTGGATAATGCCATTTCACGGGCATCAATCCAATGCCAGGCCACAGACTCCGGCGTCACAGGCTCCAGTGGTTGCTGGGGTAAACTGGCCATAGTCTGCGCCCAGATCGGCAGAGCCCCGCTGGCACCGGTAAGCTGAGTGGCCAGGTTATCGTCAAAACCCACCCAGACCACGCCCAGGTAGTTTCCGCTCCAGCCGGCAAACCAGGCATCGCGCTGTTCATCGCTGGTGCCGGTTTTGCCTGCCAGTTGCAGGGATTCCGGCAAATACTGTTGCGCGGTTTTTGCAGTCCCCTGCTTTACCACTTCCTGCAGGGCGGTGGTAATCAGGTAGTTGTAGCCGGGCTCAATCCGTCTTTCCACATCAATGCCGTAACGTTGCAGCGGCTCACCGTTGCCGTCCAGCACCGAACGAATTGCCCGTAACGGCGTATAAAATCCCCCGGCGGCAAAGGTCTGGTAAATGGTCGCCACCTCATAGGGGGACAAACTCACAGCGCCCAAAGAAAGTGCCGGCACCACCGGCAGCTCCTTATCCACGCCCAGGCGTTCCACCATGGCCGCCACGCGATCAATACCGGTGTCCATGGCAACACGCGCGGTGGCCTGGTTGTAGGAATTGGCCAGCGCCTGCATCAGCAAGACTTCGCCATGACTTTCTTTTTCAAAATTTTCCGGGCGCCAGACGGGCTGATTGGGTGTTTCCACTTCAATGGGTTCATCCATCACCAGTGTTGCCAGGGTATAACCCTGCTCCAGTGCCGCCAGATACACCGCCGGCTTAATCAAAGAACCAATGGGGCGATAGGCCTTCAATGCACGATTAAAGCCTTTAAATGCCGGGTTTTTATCGCCCACCAGCGCCACCACTTCACCGGTATTGGCAGAAGTGAATATCGCGGCTGATTGCAGGGCAGCATATTTTTTGCCGTAGCCGCGTTCAATATGGGCCAGGTGCGATTCCACATGATGTTGCGCCTGTTGCTGTATGTAAGGATCAATGGTGGTAAAAATCCGCAACCCTTCGGAACGCAGATCTTCATCACGGTAATCCTGCTGCAACTGCTGCCGTACCAGATTCATAAAGGCCGGATAACGCTCATCCTGATACACCGGTTTTTCAATCACACCCAGGGGCTTGTCTTTGACCCGATCGTACTCGGCCTGCCCCATAACACCCTGTTCAACCATTTGCATCAGCACCTGGGTTCGGCGCTCCAAGGCACGTTCGGGGTTACGGCGGGGATCATACCAGGAGGGCCCTTTCACCAGCCCCACCAGCAGGGCAATCTGTTCCACTTCCAGCTCGCGCAGAGGCACGCCAAAATAAAACAGACTGGCCAGACCAAAACCATGAATGGCCCGCTGCCCTGCCTGGCCCAGATAGACTTCGTTCAGGTAGGCTTCCAGGATGTCATCCTTTTCATAATGAAAGTCCAGCAACACCGACATCATGGCTTCGTTCACTTTTCGGGTAAGGGTGCGCTCGCTGCTGAGATAGAAATTCTTGACCAGCTGCTGGGTCAGGGTGCTGCCGCCCTGCCGCAAGCCACCGGCGCGAATATTGGCAAACAACGCCCGGGCAATACCTTTCAGGGAAATGCCCCAGTGCTCGTAAAAATCGCGATCTTCCACTGCCAGCAAGGCACCGATCATGGCACTGGGCACCTGATCGAGAGTAACCAGAATACGGTCTTCGTTATGGGCCGGATAAATACCGCCCACCACCACCGGTTCCAGGCGGGCTATCTCATCCCCTTTGCCGTTCACCACCACATCGCGAATAGTCGATCCGTCGAAATGCACACCTACCTTGGAAGCGCTTTCCTCGCCATCCCAAAAATCGAATCCGCGAGTATAAAACTGGATATCACCGTCATCCACGTAATAGGATCCCGGCCGTAACTGTGCGGCATCGGGCTTGCGACGATAGTGCAACTGGCGTAATTCAAACACCAGCTGTTCGCGGGACACACTGGCGCCGGTAAAAATTTCCAGGGGGCGACTGTAGACTTTCGCCGGCACCTGCCAGCGCTTGCCTTCAAATTTATTCTGAATCACCGCATCAAGATAAATCAGGTAACCGCCACTCAGCAGCAGGCAAACAGCCGCCAGACGAAACCAGAAACCTTTGCTTTTTAACAAGGGTTTTTTAGCCGGATTATTCCGGGCACCGTTGCCTGAATTAGCGTTGGTTTTTTTGGTGCTCTTGCTGGCAGAAGATGCCGCCGTTGCTTTTTTGGCAGCACTTTTTTTGGCCGCAGATTTTTTGCGGGGTGCCGGTTTTTTAGCAGCTGCCGCTTTTTTACGGGGAGCGCTTTTCTTTTTGGCGGCTGCTTTCTTGCCGGCGGGCTTTTTCGCGGCAGACTTGCGTCGGGCAGGTTTCTTTTTCGGGTTTGATTCGTTACTACTCACGATTAGAATGCTAACCTGTATTCCGTTTGGTTTGCGATGGGGTTGTTGAGCGGCCCTAGTATACCGATTTTGAACTGTAAAGCCCGTGAGGAACTGATGAAAAAATACCACGTCTACGCCATTGGAAATGCTCTGGTGGATATGGAATTCACTGTCGACGACGAATTTTTAGCCGAACACAAGATTGATAAGGGCGTAATGACCCTGGTAGACGAGGAACTGCAACACCGGCTTTATAATGCGCTCAAAGATCGCGGTGGCAAGCAGGCCAGCGGTGGCTCCGCCGCCAACACCATTATGGCGGTGAGCAATTTCGGTGGAAAAACCTTCTATTCCTGTAAGGTCGCCAGCGATGAAACCGGTGATTTTTACGTAAAAGATCTGGTAAGTGCCGGCGTGGATACCAACCTGCATAAAGAGCGGGAAGACGGCATCAGCGGCAAATGTATTGTCATGGTTACCCCGGATGCAGAGCGCACCATGCACACCTTTCTGGGAATTTCCGAAACCGTTTCCCACAACGAGCTGGATGCAGACGCCATCGCCCAGTCAGAGTACGTGTATCTGGAAGGCTATCTGGTGAGTTCCGATACCGGCAGAGCCGCCGCCATCCGCGCCAAAGAGATCGCCGAACAGAATCAGGTAAAAACCGCGCTGACCTTTTCCGATCCCAATATGGTGAACTTCTTCAAGGACGGCCTGAATGACATGGTCGGCGACGGGGTGGACCTGCTGTTCTGCAACCGTCAGGAAGCCCTGACCTGGGCCGGCACCGACACGATCGAAGCCGCTGCCGACGCCATTCGGTCCGTCGCCAAAACCTTTGCCATCACCCTGGGGGCCGAAGGCGCGCTGGTGTTTGACGGCAACGACATGCACCGCATCGATTCCTACCCCACCCGGGCCATCGACAGCAACGGCGCCGGCGATATGTTTGCCGGAGCCTTTCTGTATGCCCTTACCCACGGCCACGATTTCCCCACCGCCGGCAGCTTTGCCAGCCGGGCAGCGGCCCGGATCGTGTCCCATTTCGGGCCACGGCTGGATGCCGACACCCACGGCGAAATCCTGAGCGCCCACGGCCTGAGCCAATAAAACCTAACTTTACTAGGTTTAAATCCTCATTTTGCGATATTGTCTACACTATAAAGAAAGGCGCCCTCACCGGGTGCCTTTCATGGGCCATACTTGAGCGGTAGATCTCAATTTCGCAAGGGCGCTGCTGAATGTTTATTGAAAGTAACTTCACCGAAGAATTCGAGGCGATCGACAATCGCTGCAAGGAACTCTGTGAAAAGATGCTGGCAAACGCGGAGCCGGCCGGAGACCTGGTCAGCTACGAATTGATCGAAGACCTGTATGCCTTCGAATCCAACCACAATCTGGTATTTTTTGTGGAAGAAGGCGCACTGGGGCAGGAACAGAACAACGCAACCATGTTCTTTTTTGATCATGGGGATCTGGTGGGCCTGGACCAGACCCAGGAAATGCCCCGCGGCCGTTTTTTTGCCGAGGCACCGGTAAAGCTGCGCCCCTACCGCCGCGACGTCCTGCTCAATTATCTGATCAGCACCCCGGAAATCTGCCAGCTTTTTGTGAAGTACCTGATCAACGAATCCAGCCGCCGCACCAGCATTATCAGCATGGTGGGCCAGGGTGTGGACAAGGCATCACTGGGCTTTGCCCATTTCAGTGCCGGCGATGTAATTATTGAAGAAAATACCGATTCCGATACGGTGTACTCCATCGTTGAAGGCCATGCCGAAGTCACTATCAAGGGCATGAAAGTGGGTGAAGTGCTGGAGGATGAAATCTTTGGCGCCCTGTCCCTGCTCACCAACAGCAAGCGGACGGCCACGGTAACCGCCACCACCCGCTGCATGGTGCTGGTGGTGCCCCAGGAACAGTTCGAAACCCTGCTGCAGACTCATCCTAAAATCTGTATGAGCCTGATGGAAAACATGGCCCGGCAAATCGTGTCGCTGAATGAAAAACTCACAGCGGCAAATTCCTGAACCCTGAATTTCTAAACCCTGAAGTGTTCGCACCAGCGAGCGCCATGAGAGAAGAAGTAGCAGCTCACATGACTTTACATTCCGACGATGTTCTTGATTTCACCCCACCGCCATTAGCCGCGGTGGAAAAAGCCCTGCGTTTACAGAAAGCCTGGTTTGATCCGGTGTTTTTTGGCCTGTCCAATGTGGACAAAAACAGGCCCGCCCTGTATGTCAGCAATCACACCATTTATGGCAGCCTGGATGGCCCGCTCATCTACCTGGCATTGTACGAGGAAAAAGACATTGTACTGCGCAGCCTGGGGGATCATTTTCATTTTCAGATTCCCGGCTGGCGCACCATGCTCAAAAACAGCGGCACGGTGGAAGGCACTCCGGAAAACTGCCACCGGCTGATGGATGCCGGTGAGCATATTCTGGTGTACCCCGGCGGCGGCCGGGAAGTGGCCAAGCGCAAGGGCGAACAATACAAACTGGAATGGAAAACCCGCACCGGTTTTGCCCGCATGGCCATGGAACACGGTTACCCCATTATTCCGGTGGCATCACTGGGTGCCGATGATGCGTTTGATATCCGTTACGATGCCTATGATTTCAAAGCCTCAAAGGTGGGCCGCAAACTGCTGGAAAACAAAACCGTTAACCGGCTGCTGCGCAACGGCGATGTGATCATGCCCATTTCCACCGGCCTGGGTTTTACACCGCTGCCCCGCCCGGAACGTTTTTATTTCTCGTTCGGCGAGCCAATCGAAACGGCACAGTTTCAGGATCAGGCAAAGAACAAGGAAGCCCAGTGGAAAGTGCGCAAGCAGGTCATGGAAAGTCTGGAAGCGGAACTGGAACACCTGAAAACCATCCGCTACAAAGATCGTGATATGGGTTTTCTGCGCAAAATGTTTGCGCGGCATTGATCCGATTCAATAGAAAGCTACCAGATCACCCAGGGAGTATTTCTCTCCGGGTGATCCAGTATCTGCACATCCACATCAAACACCTGCTGCAACAGCTCCCGGTTAAAGACTTCCCGAACGCATCCCAATCCCGCTACCTTGCCCTGATGCAGCATCAGTACCCGGTCCGCATAGGCAGAGGCAAGATTCAGATCGTGCAGAATCACCACCACACTGTCACCCCTTTGAGTCAGTTCCCGGGCAAGTTTTAACATGCTGTGCTGATGGGCGATATCCAGCGCACTGGTGGGCTCATCCAGAAACAGAAAGTTATGGGACGAACCACCGCAGTCCACCGGCCATATCTGCGCCAGCACCCGCGCCAGTTGCACCCGTTGTTTTTCGCCCCCGGACAGCCAGGGGTAAAGCCGGGTTTTCAGGGATTCCAGATCACAACGGTGCACCAGCTCCGCCACAATCTCGCGATCTTTTCGGGCGCCTGTGTCATGGGGCGTACGCCCCATACGCACCACCTCTTCCACCGTAAAAGGAAACGTCAGCGATGAGTGCTGGGGCAAAATACCACGCCGCCGGGCCAGGGCCTCTCCCGGCCACTGGGCATAGCTTTTATCAAACAGGGTGACACTGCCTTCGCTGGCGGGCCATTCACCACTCAGCATTTTGAACAGAGTGGATTTGCCGGCACCGTTGGGGCCGAGAATCACCAGCATCTCGCCGGCTTTCACTGTCAGGTCCACATGGCGCACCAGCCAGTTACCGCCAACGGCATACCCCAGATCGCTGGCTATCAGGCTCATAATCCGGCCTCCCGGCTGCGGGTTACAATCAGAAAGATAAAGAAGGGGCCGCCGACCACGGCAGTGACTATCCCCAACGGTAATTCCGCCGGTACCACCAGAGTGCGGGCCAGCCAGTCCGCCATTAACACAAACAATCCGCCCAGCAAGGCGGTGCCCCACAGAAGCACCCGGTGATCAGGACCAATCAGCATGCGCACACAATGGGGCACCACCAGCCCCACAAAACCCACCACCCCCACAAAGGCCACACTGGTACCCACCCCCAGTGCCACCAGAGTCACCACCATCAGCCGCAGGCGATCCACAGAAAACCCCAGATGCCGGGCTTCCGACTCCCCCAGCAGCAAGGCGTTCAGGGGCACGCTTAAGCGGGGCACAAACAGCAGAATCAGCGTCAGCACGCCCGCCAGCACCAGAAAATCCCACCAGCCTACAGAAGACAGGCTGCCCATCAGCCAGAAGGTGATATTGCGCAACAGGCCGTCATCGGAAAGGTAACTGATGTAATGAATTGCCGCCGCCGCCAGCGCGTTAATAGCCACCCCCGCCAGCAGCATGCTCACCAGAATATTGCCGGATACCGACAGCCCGATACGATACACAATCCAGGTCACCAGGCCGCCGCCAAGAAAGGCTGCCACCGGCAACACCATATGGCTGTATACCGGGTCCAGAAAGGCGCCGAAGAAAAAGATGGCCAGGGTCGCCCCCAGGGCACTGCCGCTGGACACCCCGATGAGCCCGGGATCCGCCAGCGGATTGCGGAACAACCCCTGGGTAAGGGCACCACAAACGGATAACAGGGCCCCGGTAACCAGGCAGGTCATGGCCCGGGGAAACCGGATCTCCCAGACGATCAATTGCACCTGGCCGGTGGACTCGCCCGTCAGCCCCGAGCCGATGGCGCTCAGGGTGTCTGCGAGTGAGGTGGACAGAACCCCCGATGACAGATACACCACCGTTACCACCAGGATCGCCAGGGCGGCCAGCAGGAACAGCCAGATTGGAGGTAGGCGTTTGTGGGTCTGGGACATGGGCATGCTTCAACTGGTGCGCGAAAAGGTTCTACGCCGGGTTAAAAGCGGCACATTATACAGATATCGGCAAGGGACAGATAACCATGGGAACAAAACCAGAAATGAGAAAAGAAAGGACCGGGAATAAGAAAAGAAAGGTCCGGTGAGCATGAGCAACCGTAGAGAGGAGAGAGGGCGTAAGAAGGAGTTACCGCATCACTCACCGGACAATGCAAATAATAACAATTATCATTTACTATTCAACCCCTGTTTTCACTTTTTCTGATTTTTTTCTTCGATTGGCTACCCAACCGGCATTTTCCACCTCGGAAACAGCAATCTATACATCCAGTTTACTTTATGGAACGGGCCCGCTATTCTGATTTGCTCGTTAAGACATCAACACAGGAAGCAGTATGACGGTTCTATTTGATGTAAACGCCATCGCAGAAGGCAGCGCCAAAGGCCTTCAGATCAACAACCACCAGCTGGTGGCCGTGAAAAAAGATGGCAATATCTACGTTTACGTTAATTCCTGCCCCCATATCGGCATTACTCTGGAATTTCAGCCGGATCAGTTTCTGGATCTGGACAACCGCTTTATCCAGTGCGCCAACCATGGCGCCCTGTTTGAAATAGACACCGGCGACTGCATTGCCGGCCCCTGCACCGGCCAGGCTCTGAAACCGGTGGTGGTGGAAGTCAGAGATAATCAGGTGGTTATCACCGGGGACATCCCCCCGCCTTTCTGATCAACATGGAATAGAGAACAGCAATGGATACATCCAGCATCAGTTTTACAGCTTTGTACACCGGACAGGTATGGTATGAAAACGGTTTGTCGGCTCCTTTTTTCACCTCAAACAAGGGGCGTCTGATGTACCTGGGGCTGCAGCCGGCAGAAAAACTGGCGGAATGGACCCTGGGCACCAACCTGCATCATTTGCTGCTGCAACGGCACCATATTATGGATTACCGCCTGCACCAGTTAATCGCCAAAGGTGCCACACAGGTGCTGGAAATTGCCTGCGGCATGTCACCCCGGGGCCATGACTTTACCCGCCGCTACCCGGAGCTGAATTATATTGAAGCCGACCTGCCGGACATGGCACGGCAAAAACAGAAACTGCTGGAAGAAGAGCAGGCTTTCGGCCCTAACCACAAGGTGATTGCCTGCAATATTCTGGAAAGCGGTGCACCCCAGGGACTGGACCATATTCTGCAAAACGAACTGGATCCCACCCGGCCCACCATTGTGATTACCGAAGGACTGATCAACTACTTTTCCCGCGATGCCATTACGCCTTTCTGGAAAACCCTGGCGGAACAGGGCAAGCAGTTTCCCGGCCTCTGGTATCTGGCGGACTGTTATCCGTTGTCGCGCAAAAACCCGCTGTTTAAAGTCATCAACCCCATGATGAAAACCCTGGGCACGCTGACCCGGGCAGAAGTAAACCCCTTGTTTGAATCGGAGCAGGAATTGCAGCAGCATTTTCGCGACTGCGGCTTTGCGCAGATTGTGGTGCACAAGCCGGAAGAGTTTTACGATCGCCTCAGCATTCCCAACAGCCGCGGCAAAACCTTTACCCGCGTGCTGGAAGCCAAAGTCTGAGCAACAACGCCTGAGGAACAAGGCTGTTATGTTTGCTCACTCTCCTTTTCATTATGGCGGTGAGCAAACAACACCATCAGCGCCGGCGCCAGCAAAAAATCTGCCAGCAGTGCCAGCGCCACGGTCAACCCGGTATAAATACCAAAGTTCGTTAAATTGTTCATGGCAGAAAACACCATGATGACAAAACCGCTGCACAAGACCAGGGTGGTTACCAGCATGGCCCGCCCTGCAGTGTGCAGCGTGTGAGTAATACTTTCTTCAATGGTATAGCCCCGGCTCAGATAGCGCCGGAAGTGATGCATAAAGTGCACGGTGTCATCCACACACAGACCAATGGCAATGGAACCGATCAGCATGGTGAACATGTCCAGCGGCACGCCCATCACCTGCATCAGCCCCATCACCATAATGATGGGCAACAGATTGGGAAACATGCTGAGCAGACCGTAACGCACGCTCTCCAGCAGCACTATCATGGTGAGCGTAATAATAACAAAAGCGATTATGTAACTTTTTGCCGTGGAATGTATCACCGAGCGCAAAGTGCTACCCAGCAAAGGCACCAGCCCGGTAATGGTAACCTCGGCCTTATCCCCCACTGCTGCTGAAAATTCCTGCTCCAGATATTCCATAAAAGGCTCATAGAGCAGCGAATCAATCCAGGGAATGGTCAATGTCACTCTGGACATCTGATACTGACGGTCCACCAGCCGGTACAAGTCATCGGCACCACTGATTTCCAGCAAAAACAGTTCCTGGGCAATCAGTTCCCGGTTATCGGGAACCCGGTAATAGGTTTCATCGTTGGCATGCAGCGCACGGTTGGTTTCCTTTAACAGATCCGTAATAGAAAGCACCTTGGCCACTTTAAAATGTTCGTTTTCATAATGAGCCAGTTCATTGCAAAGCCTGTCGATGGCCTGCAGCAATTCCGGATCATAAACGCCGGTTTCCTCCCCGGTATCCACCAGCACTTCCACCGATATGCTGCCACCCAGTTTACGGTCGATCACTTTCACTGAATCGGTAATGGCCAGATCATCGGGCAGCCATACCAGCGGGTTATGGGAAAAGTGGAGTTGCGAGGCGCTCCACAGGGAAAGCAGCAAAATCACAACAGAAAAAGACACAACCGTTTTCGGGAAGCGACAGGACACTTTAATAGCTGCATCAATCAGCCAGTCAATAAACACGGCTTTCCTGGCCGGCTTTTTCTTTTCGGTATCCCCGTGGGGCTTGAGCGGTGTTAACGCCAGCAGCGCGGGCAACACCAGCACGGTGAACACAAACGCCAGCATCACACCCACGGCGGTAAAAATTCCCATATTGGCCACTGGCAGAATATTAGCCGTGGAAAAGGAACCCAAACCGATCGCCGTAGTAAGACTGGTAAGAAACATGGCCAGCCCCGCATGCCCCAAGCCATAGGACATGGCGGCCTGCTTGTCTCCATGGGCATCAAAATGGCGGTAAAACAGCGTCAGAAAGTGAATGGAATCACCAACGCCCACCGCCAGCAGAAACGAAGGCACGATGGCCGTGGGCAATTGAATGGGCTGACCAAAAGCCGCCATCAGGCTGATGGTAGAGACCACTGCCAGCATCACGGTCAGCAGCGGTAACACCACGGCGCTCACGCGGCGAAACAACAGGAACAACACCAACCCGATAATGGCCACCACCAGTTTTACAAACAACTGCATGTCATTCAGCATGGAGCGTTTCAGCAGGTCCACAATGGTGGGGGAGCCGGCCAGGTGAATAGTGAGCCCCCGTTTCTGGTGCGCATCAATCACCGCATGCACATGATCCAGCACTTCGGAAATCTGCTTGTCGACCGCACTGCGGCGATCCCCTTCCGTGGGATGCTCCTCGGTATGCAGGTAACGCAGCCGGATCACGATGGTCGCCATGGACAAATCCGGCGATACAAAAAATCCCTTGTAAAGCGGGTGTGTTTCAATCAGCGCTTTCAGTTCCGCCAGTTCAGCATCGGTTTCCGGCCAGTCCTCGAACAGATCCTCCACCACCAGCTCATCATCCACTCCGTATACGTGCCGTGCAGTGAGAATGGATTCCACCGAATCAGTGTGGGGAACCTCCTTGTCCAGTTGCTGGTAAAGGGCGTCAAACTTTTTAAAAAATGCCTGGCTGAACTCAGGCATATCCACCCCCACCACCAGTAATTCATCGCGGCCGAAAAAATCCCTGAATTCGTTGTATTCAATGATGGACGGATGGTTCGGGCTGAGGAAGCCTTCGGTGGAGGTGTCAAAATAGACTTTGGTCAGCTGGGTGGCAACGGCGCCCACCACCGCAAATACCGCCAGCAGATACCAGACAGGATGCCGGTATATGGAAGCTGCCAGGGATTCAAATCCTGCTTCAATCCGGTCTTTCCATGCACTCATGCGTTAGCGCTCACGTTAAAACACCCCCAAAGTCAGCCCGCTCAGGATCATCCCTGCGATTGAAAATAAGACTCAACAGACACAGAAGAATAAACTGATAAATAAAAGGTACAACAGATCTGCGGGTTTCGCGAAATGTCGGCCCCTCGATAGACCCTCTATCCTGGATCACGTTATAATCCGCCCCTTGTGCAAATCCACGAATGTTCAGTTTCACCAATCATGAGGTAGTTTCACTCCATGGATGTCAAAGCTTACATGGCAGAAGTAGGCCGGAAAGCTCGGGAAGCCTCCCACCAGATGGGCAAGGCCAGCGCTGGCGCGAAAAACACCGCCCTGCTGGCCATGGCTGAAGCCATCGAGGCCAGCCGGGAAACCCTGATCGCAGAAAACCGGAAAGATCTGGAAAACGGCCGGGCCAATGGCCTGGACGCCGCCCTGCTGGATCGCCTGGAACTGACACAAGCTCGTATCGACACCATGATCGAAGGGCTGCAGCAGGTGGCTGCCCTGCCCGATCCCGTGGGCGAAATTACCGATCTTAACTACCGCCCCAGCGGCATTCAGGTGGGCAAGATGCGGGTCCCCATTGGTGTGATCGGCATTATTTACGAATCCCGCCCCAATGTGACCGTAGAAGCCGCCAGCCTGTGCCTTAAATCCGGCAACGCCACTGTATTGCGCGGCGGCTCCGAAGCCATCCATTCCAATCAGGCCATTGCAAAATGCATTAACACCGGGCTGAGCAAGGCCGGCCTGCCGGAAAGCGCCGTGCAGGTGATAGAAACCACCGACCGTGCCGCCGTGGGCGAACTCATTACCATGCCGGAATACGTGGATGTGATTGTACCGCGAGGCGGCAAGGGCCTGATCGAGCGCATCAGCAACGATGCCAAAGTCCCGGTGATCAAACACCTGGACGGCATCTGTCATGTGTATATCGACGGCGAGGCGGACCTGGAAAAAGCCGTGAACATTGCGGTGAACGCCAAAACCCAGCGCTACGGCACCTGCAATACCATGGAAACCCTGCTGATTGCCGAAAGCATCGCCGATCAGTTACTGCCCCTGCTGGCAGAACAGTATCAGGCCAAAGGGGTGGAACTGCGTGGCTGTGAAAAAACCTGCGCCAGATTGGCATCCGCTGTGGCCGCCACCGAAGAAGACTGGGGCACCGAATACCTGGCACCCATTCTTTCCATCCGGATTGTGAGCGGTATCGACGAAGCCATCGCCCATATCACCCGCTACAGTTCGGCCCATACCGAATCCATTATCACTGAAAACTACACCCTGGCCCGCCGCTTTCTGCGGGAGGTGGATTCCAGCTCGGTGATGGTAAACGCCTCCACCCGGTTTGCCGACGGTTTTGAATATGGCCTGGGGGCCGAGATCGGTATTTCCACAGACAAATTGCATGCCCGCGGCCCGGTGGGCCTTGAGGGACTGACCACCCAGAAATTTATTGTGCTCGGCGATGGCCAGATCCGCAGCTGATCCTGCCGCGGCAGATCTCGCCAAAGGTGTCGGCATTCTGGGCGGCACCTTTGATCCCATCCACATAGGCCATCTCCGGCTGGGTTGGGAAGCCCGTACCCAGCTGAATCTGCAGGAAGTCCGTTTTATTCCCTGTCATATTCCCCCACACCGGGACACACCCAGCAGCGAAAGCCAGGACCGCCTGGCCATGACCCGGCTGGCCTGTGAAGCGGTACCGGGCTTTACCGTGGATGACTGGGAAATCAATCGCAACGAGCCTTCCTATTCCGTGGAAACCCTGAGCCATATCCGTGGCCAGATCGGAGAGGACACCCCCCTGGTGTTTATTATGGGGATGGATGCCTTCCGCCAGTTTTCTCACTGGCATGAGTGGCACCAGATGCTGAACCTGGCGCATCTGTGGGTGGCCCACCGGCCCCGCAGCTCCACGCCGGGCAAAGAATCAGAAGAATTCGAATTGCTGCAGGCACTGCACGTGGAATCACCGAAAGACCTGCTCAAGGAACCGGCCGGCTCCATCCATGTGTACAACACCACGGCGCTGGATATTTCGGCCACACAGCTGCGCCGGGACATAGAGCGGGGGCAGGATCCCCGTTTTCTGGTGCCGGACAGCGTCTGGCACTATATTCGTGAGCACGGGCTTTACAATGTAGAGCAATCCGGTGATTCACCGGATTGACACTGACAGCAACAACACCGACATCAAACATCCAATTTAAAGCGGAGAAACAACAGATCTGTCATGGCGCTAACACCTGAAGATATTAAAAACCTGGCCATTAATGCGCTGGAAGAAATGAAAGCCAAGGACGTGGTTTGCCTGGACGTGAAACCCCTTACCAGTATGGCGGACTATATGATCGTATGCTCCGGCACCTCCAACCGCCATGTAAAATCCATTGCCAACCAGGTGGTGGAAGACAGCAAGAAAGCCGGCCATATGCCCGGCGGCGTCGAAGGCGAAAGCGGTTCCGAATGGGTACTGGTGGACCTGACCGACGTTATCGTTCATATCATGCTGCCCGATACCCGTAAATTCTACGATCTGGAAAAACTGTGGAGCATGTCTCCCGGTGCCAGTGACGAGGCCTGATCCTGTCAATGCGCGTTCGCCTGATCACTGTGGGCACCAAAATGCCCGACTGGGTTACCACCGGTTTTAACGAATACCAGAAACGCCTGAATCAGGATGTGCAGCTGGAACTGGTGGAAATCCCAGCCGGCAAACGGGGAAAAAACGCCGATGTTAACCGCATAGTGGCAAAAGAAGGCGAACAGATTCTCAACCTGCTGAACCCCCAGGAACATATCATTGCCCTGGATGTCAAAGGCAAGCGTTTCACCACGGAAAAGCTGTCGGCACGCCTCAACGAACTGATGCACAACGGCCAGTCCGTTGCCCTGCTGGTGGGCGGTCCCGAGGGCCTGGCAGCGGAATGCCGCAACCGGGCCAGTGAAAAGTGGTCTTTGTCAGACCTTACCCTGCCCCACCCTCTGGTTAGAATTGTGATCGCCGAACAACTGTATCGCGCCTGGTCACTCCTGAAAGGTCACCCTTACCACCGCTGACTATGGCAAAACCCGCAACCTTAAAAGATCACCTTCGCGAAGGCCGCGTTTTCAACAAGCGGGCGCTGCTGGCCTTTGCCATGGTCATGCTGATGAGCTTTGTGCTGGTGGGTCGCATGCTGTACCTGCAGGTGGTGCAGTACGACACCTATGTTACCCAGTCCGATCAGAACCGCGTCAGTGTGGAACCGATTGCGCCGACACGGGGCCTGATTTTCGATCGTAACGGCAACCTGCTGGCAGACAATCAGCCCACCTATTCCGTCAGTATTCTCAAGGAACGGACACCGGATATTGATGAAGCCATCGAAAAGATCTCCCGCATTATTCCCATCAGCGACACCGATCCCGAGCGCTTTCACAAACGCCTGAGCCAGCGACGCCGGCCATTTACACCGGTGGCCCTGCGCTACCGGCTCAGCGAAGAGGAAATCGCCAAAATCGCGGTTCATCAGCATGAACTGCCCGGCGTGGAAATCGAAGCCAACCTGGTACGCAGTTACCCCTATGCCGACCTGCTGGCCCACACCATCGGCTATGTGGGCCGCATAAATGAACAGGAGCTGCAGTCAGTGGATGCCACCAACTACAGCGCCACCGAGCATATCGGTAAAACCGCCGTAGAACGTTATTACGAAGATGCGCTGCACGGTATTGTGGGTTATCAGACCATCGAAACCGACGCCCGCGGTCGCATCACCCGGGTACTGGAACGCACCGATCCCACCCCCGGACACAACCTGCATCTGTACCTGGATCTGGAAACCCAGCGTGCCGCCATCAAGGCTCTGGACGACCGGCGCGGTGCGGTGGTGGCCATTGACCCGGAAACCGGCGGAGTGCTGGCCTTTGCCAGCATGCCCGCGTTTGACCCCAATCTGTTTGTTACCGGTATCGACTTTAAAACCTTTAACGAGCTGAACACCTCCCGCGCCCGCCCGCTTTTCAACCGCGCCATTCAGGGCCAGTATCCTCCGGGTTCCACCATAAAGCCTATTGTCGGACTGGGGGGTATAGACGGCGACTTCACGACCTGGGATTACACCATTTACGATCCGGGCTGGTACAAACTGGAAAACGATACCCGCTTTTACCGGGACTGGAAAAAATACGGCCACGGCATGGTGGATCTGGAAAAGGCCATCATGCGCTCCTGTGATACCTACTTTTACGAGCTGGCCCACAATATGGGTATCGATGCCATTCACGACTTTATGAAGCCTTTCGGTTTTGGCGAAAAAACCGGACTGGATATTGTCAGCGAACGTTCCGGTCTGCTGCCGTCCCGCTTCTGGAAAAAGGCCATGAAAAACCAGCCCTGGTACCCCGGGGAAACCCTGATCACCGGAATCGGCCAGGGCTACATGCTGACCACCCCCCTGCAACTGGCCATGGCCACCGCCACCCTGGCCACCCGGGGCCGGGTGGTGCACCCCAAAATGGTCCAGTACATCGACAAGGGTGGCCTGAAGGTGCCCGATAACCTGGATGAAAAACCGGAAACCATTACCATTAAAGATCCGCAAAACTGGGAACGGGTCATCGAAGCCATGCGCAAGGTGGTACACCACCCCCGGGGTACAGCCACCCTGCTGGCCAAGGATCTGGAAGGCTACGATATTGCCGGCAAAACCGGTACCGCCCAGGTGCTGGGCATCGCCCAGGACGAAGAATACGATGAAGAAAAAATTTCCAAATGGCATCGCGACCACGCCCTGTTCGTGGGCTTTGCTCCGGTACAGAATCCCCGGATCGCAGTCGCCGCCATTGTCGAGAACGGTGGCAGCGGCGGCTCCACTGCAGGCCCTGTGGTGCGTGCGGTGATGGACGCCTATCTGAACCCCTTGCGCAATCAGCCCGACCCTGAAACGGAGCCGCAGCCATGAGCAAACGTGACTACCGGCATCAACTCCCGTCCCATGGCAGCCCGGTTACCCAGCGGGTCAACATGATGCAGGCCGTACACCTGGATCCGCCGCTGATTGGCGGACTGCTGCTGTTAATCAGCGGCGGGCTCTTTGTGCTCTACAGCGCCAGCGGCGAGAACATGGATATGGTGTGGCGCCAGATTACCCGGTTAGCCATCGGCTTTCCGGTCATGATGCTGCTGGCCCAGATTCCACCACAAACCTACAAACGCTGGAGTCCCTGGCTGTTCGGCATTGGCGTTGGCCTGTTGATTGCGGTGCTGGTCACCGGCGCCCAGGCCAAAGGCGCTCAGCGCTGGCTGGCCATACCCGGCATCGGCCGTTTTCAGCCATCGGAAATCATGAAGCTGATTGTGCCCATGATGATCGCCTGGTACCTGGCAGAAAGGGCCCTGCCGCCGGGTTCCAAACCCTCGCTGGCCGCCGCCGTGCTGATCATGATCCCCACCCTGCTGATCGCCCGGCAACCGGATCTGGGAACGTCACTACTGATCGCCAGTTCCGGCTTTTTTGCCCTGTTTCTTTCCGGGTTGAGCTGGCGGGTGATTCTGTCGCTGCTGGTGCTATCAATTCCTGCCGGTGCTGGACTGTGGTTTCTGATGCACGATTACCAGCGCCAGCGGGTACTGACCTTTCTCAATCCGGAGCGGGATCCCTGGGGCACCGGCTGGAATATCATTCAGTCGAAAACCGCCATCGGTTCCGGCGGTATCGAAGGCAAAGGCTGGCTTAACGGCACCCAGGCCCACCTGGATTTTCTCCCGGAAAGCCATACGGATTTTATTATCGCGGTTCTTGCCGAAGAGTTCGGCTTTGTGGGGGTTTGCTGTTTGCTGCTGGTGTACATGGCCATTATCGGCCGGGGTATTTTTATCAGCATGAATGCCCAGGACACCTATTCCCGGCTGCTGGCGGGCAGTATTACCCTGACATTCTTTGTCTATGTGTTTGTGAATATCGGCATGGTGAGCGGCCTGTTACCGGTGGTGGGCGTGCCCCTGCCCATGGTGAGTTACGGCGGCACCTCGGTGGTATCCCTGCTGGCTGGCTTTGGCATTCTGATGTCCATTCATACCCACCGGCGGCTGGTATCGCGATAATTTAGCGCGAAGGTCTCTAATTGGTATAAACTTAGCCGCAACAGCGCTTTATCTATTTCTTGCAGTGAATAATCAGTATGTTTTTTTCGATATCAGTAACACAAACCGCAACACAGAATAAAAAATTCCTGAAAACCCTTACCAGCCTGCTGCTTTGCCTGACACCGGTTTCTGTCTGGGCAGACAGCTACAGCGAACACCCCGAATTCAAAAAGTTCCTTGATGAAGTGGTCTCCGAAAACCTTTACCCGGAAGAAGACCTGCGGCGTTTGATCAGCACCGCCGAACGCAAGGAAAGTATTCTCGAGGCCATCGCCCGCCCTGCGGAAAAAACCCTGACCTGGGGCCAGTACCGCAACATTTTTCTCACCGAAGACCGGATCAATAAAGGGGTTGCCTTTTATAAAGAACACCGGGAAACCTTTGAACAGGCGGCGGAAAAAACCGGCGTACCACCGGAAATGATTCTGGCCATACTGGGCGTTGAAACCCGCTATGGTGCCAATCGTGGCAGTTACCGTGTGGTGGATGCCCTGGCCACGCTGGGTTTTGATTATCCGCCACGCAGCAAGTTTTTCCGCAAACAGTTAAAGGAATTTCTGCGCCTGGAAAAAGAAGCGGGTATCGACCTGAATACCGCCAAAGGCTCCTACGCCGGCGCCATGGGGTACCCCCAGTTTATTCCCAGCAGCTACCGCCACTATGCGGTAGATTTTGATGGCGACCGGAAAATCGACCTGATTGATAACCCCAAAGATGCCATCGGCAGTATTGCCAATTATTTTAAAGTTCACGGCTGGCAAGCCGGTGCCCCGGTCACCACTCCGGCCCGTTACCTGAAAACCGACACCAGCGGCGATCTGAACCAGGTGATCAACCAGGGGCTGAAACCCAAACTGACCGTAAAAGAACTCCAGAACGCGGGCCTGGTACCGGATATGACTCTGGAAGAGTCAGCACCAGCTACCGCCATGCTGCTGGAAGGCAACGATGGCGAAGAGTACTGGATCGGCCTGAAGAATTTTTACGTGATAACCCGCTATAATCATAGTCACCTGTATGCCATGGCCGCCCATCAGCTGAGCCAGGCGCTGAAAGAAAAACTCAAGCTTCAGGTCATACCTTAAAACTCATGTTTCAAAAACGCACGATGATGATCAACACAGTTAAAACAGTCAGTCTTCTCGTCATTCACCTGCTGATCATCACAGGTTGTGCCCACCATTCCCCTTTTGAACCCAAAGACGGCCCGCCGAAACTGCGCAAGGATATTTCCGCGGTTAAAAATGCGGTTCCCAAAGAAGAACCCCGCGCCCGTTATGGCAATCACAGCCCCTATGAAGTGTTCGGTAAAACCTATCATGTGATGGGCAGCAGCGACGGTTACGCCGAAGAAGGCATTGCCTCCTGGTATGGCGAAAAGTTTGCCGGCCGCTCCACCTCCTCCATGGAGCCCTATGATCCCTACGCCATGACGGCAGCCCATAAAGCACTGCCACTGCCCACTTACGTGAAAGTCACCAATCTGGAAAACAACCGCAGCGTGATTGTGCGGGTGAATGATCGCGGTCCTTTTCATGGCGATCGCATTATCGATCTGTCCTATGCGGCTGCCATCAAGCTGGGCTACGCCAACAAGGGTACTGCGCGGGTAATGGTGGAAGCCATTGATCCCGGCCAGCCACTGCCGGAACCGGCGCCCTTGATCGCCGCCAATCCGCAACCCGCTGCGCAGCCCGATCCACAAACCCCGGAAAACATCGTCGCCAGCGTGGATCAGTCGCCGCAAATTTATCTGCAGGCGGGGGCATTCAGTCAGGTAACCTCTGCACAGCGCTTGCAGGATCAGTTACAGGTGTTGCTCAATTCAGATATCAATATTCATAGCGAAGATTCCGATAAAGGCACCATTCATCGTGTATTCATAGGACCATTTCACAACGAACAAAGTGCGATTGCGGCACAATCCGTTATTCGCGACACCGAACTTGCCAACCCGTTACTGGTCAGAAGGTAATGAGCCCTTACCGGCGGATGTGGTAAACTCGGCGCTCAATTTATAATCCACCGACTCACAGAATCGCTATGAATCCTAAAAACGGACTTTCTTCTCCTAAGCCCATGTTCAAGACCGCCATTAAAATTTCGTTCACCTCACTGATCAGTCTGTGTCTTCTGATCGCCGGCAGCATCGCTTCCGCCGAACCCCGCATGATCCCCTCACCACCATCGCTGGCGGCCACTTCCTGGTTGCTGATGGATGCACACAGCGGCCATGTGATTGTGGAACACAATGCAGACAAGAGGCTGCCCCCGGCCAGCCTGACCAAAATGATGACCACCTACATTGCCTCTGAACAGATCGAGAGCGGCAATATCGCCATGGATGACGAAGTCCTGATCAGCGAAAAAGCCTGGCGCAAAGGCGGTTCAAAAATGTACATCCGCGTGGGCACCCGGGTGAAGGTGGAAGATCTGCTGCGGGGCGTGATTATCCAGTCCGGCAACGATGCCAGCATTGCCCTGGCGGAACATATTGCCGGCAGTGAAGATGCCTTTGCTGACCTGATGAACCAGCAGGCACTGGCACTGGGTATGGAAAACACCCACTACCAGAACGCCACCGGCTGGCCAGCGCCGGAGCATTACACCACAGCACGGGATCTGGCCCTGCTGGCAAAAGCCACCATTTATGATCACCCCGCCGACTACGCTATCTACGCCGAAAAAGAATTCACCTATAACGATATTCGCCAGCCCAACCGCAACAAGTTGCTGTGGCGCGACCCCAGCGTAGACGGCATCAAAACCGGCCATACGGAAGAAGCCGGCTACTGTCTGGTATCCTCCGCCGAGCGGGACGGCATGCGCCTGATTGCGGTGGTGATGGGCACCAACAGCGAAAACGCCCGGGCCAGCGAAAGCATGAAACTGCTCACTTACGGTTTCCGTTTCTTTGACACCGTAAAAAGCTACGAAGCCAACGGCCAACTGGTAGAGCCGGAAATCTGGCTGGGCAAGGAAGACACCATCAAACTGGGCGTGGGTGAAGATATCTGGATCACCATTCCCCGTGGTGCGGAAAAGGATGTGAAGGCCCAGCTGGATTTCCCCAGCGAGCTGCGGGCGCCTGTGGCAGCCGGTTCCCAGGTGGGCACGGTGAAACTGGTGCTGGACGATGAAGTGCTGAAAGAAACCCCGCTGGTGGCCCTGGAATCCGTTGAGGAAGCCGGCCTGTTCAAGCGCCTGTGGCAGCATATCCTGCTGTTTATTATGGGTTTTTTCAATTAAACAACATTAACAGTAACTGATAACAAGCCCCCGGAGGGGCCCGGTTCGGCGGGCTCCTCCTTGAATTTCCACTGGTTGCCCCCACCTTCCCCTTGATTCATTCCATTCAGTTCCGCCCGCGAATCGCGTAAAATCGGGCCTATTCCTATCACTCCTTCACCAGCAGAACCTTATGGCAGGCATTAACGAAGATCTGTGGGAATTCCCCATGGAACACAATTTTAAAATCATGGGCTCCGCCCAGCACCCCCTTACCGATATTGTGATTGAGGTGGTGAAAAAGCATGCCCCGGACTTCGACGAAACCCGGATTTCCGTCAAATCCAGCCGCACCGGCAAGTACGACTCGGTCACCGCCGTGGTCTGGATCGAGGAAAAATCCCAGCTGGAAAACATTTACCGCGAGCTGGGTGAGCGGGATGAAGTCAAGTGGACCCTATAAGTCAAATGGACCCTGCAAAGGATTCCGTACTGATCCGTGATCTGGGCCGCGTGGACTATGAACCCACCTGGCGCGCCATGCAGGCATTCACCGATCAGCGCAACGACAGTACGCCGGACGAAATCTGGCTGCTGGAGCACCCTCCGGTGTTCACCCAGGGTCAGGCAGGCAAGGCAGAACACTTGCTGGCCCCCGGCAATATTCCGGTGATCCAGGTGGATCGCGGCGGTCAGGTCACCTACCACGGCCCGGGGCAACTGGTGGGCTACCTGCTGGTGGATATCCGCCGGCTCAGTATCGGTGCCCGGGAGCTGGTGTCCCGCATTGAACAGGCCCTGGTCAGCACCCTGGCATCCCTGGATATCGACGCCGCCCCCCGCAGCGATGCCCCCGGTGTGTACACCGGCGGAAAAAAAATCGCTTCCCTGGGGCTGCGGATTCGCAAGGGTTGCTCCTTCCACGGCCTGGCCCTGAACATTGATATGGACCTGGCACCTTTCCAGCTTATTAACCCCTGCGGTTATGCGGGAATGGAAATGGCGCAGGTGAAGGATTTTGTGGCATCACCGGATTCCGGCAAAATCCGGCAACAACTGCTCGCAGAGTTGATTGCCAAATTAGGTTATAATCGCCACTCAGTCACCCAACAACCCTGGAAAGAGTAAATGGCAGAACAATCGCCCGATGCAGATGGCAAATCCCCGGAAGGCACCCCAACACCCGCCAGACGCCCCAAGGTAAAACAGGGTGAAAAGCTGCGCGGCGCCGAAAAGGTGGCCCGTATTCCGGTCAAAGTGGTTCCCACGGAAACCCTGCCCAAAAAACCGGACTGGATCCGGGTACGCGTGCCCGCCAGCGGCGAAGTTCAACGGGTGAAAAAACTGCTGCGCCAGCAAAAGTTGCATACTGTCTGTGAAGAGGCCTCCTGCCCCAACCTGCCGGAATGTTTCGGTGGTGGTACCGCCACCTTTATGATCATGGGCGACATCTGTACCCGTCGCTGCCCCTTTTGCGATGTGGCCCACGGCCGCCCCAATCCGCTGGACGAAAACGAACCGCAACACCTGGCCGATTCCGTCAAAGCCCTGAGCCTGAAATACGTGGTGGTCACCTCGGTAGACCGGGATGATCTGCGGGACGGCGGCGCCGGCCATTTTGCCGACTGTATCAGCGCCGTGCGCAACGCCAGCCCCAATACCAAGATTGAGGTGCTGGTACCGGATTTCCGCGGTCGCATGGACGTGGCTCTGGATATTTTTGCGGAAACACCGCCGGATGTGTTCAACCACAACCTGGAAAACGTACCCCGGCTTTACCGGGAAATCCGCCCCGGATCCGATTATCAGTGGTCGCTGGACCTGCTGAAAAAACACAAGGAACGAGTCCCCCATGTGCCCACCAAATCCGGCATCATGGTGGGCCTGGGCGAAACCAACGAAGAGGTGTATCAGGTGCTGGATGACCTGCGCGCCCACAACGTGGATATGGTTACCATTGGCCAGTATCTGCAGCCGAGCCGGGAGCATTCGCCGGTGAAGCGCTTTGTTACTCCCGAAGAGTTCGATGAATTTGCCCGTTACGGCCAATCCCTGGGCTTTACCAATGTTGCCAGCGGTCCGCTGGTACGCTCTTCCTATCACGCCGACCTGCAGCACAAGGGGCAGGACGTCAACCAGATTCACAAGCAGTCTTTACAGGGAAAAAAAGACCACTAGCCCATGTTTGATTTCTCTTCAGCCGAGCTGACCGCTTGGCTGGCCTCCCACGAGCAATGGATTCTGGTGGGTATCGCCGCCACCGCGTTTCTGGAATCCCTGGCGATCGTGGGCGTGGTGGTGCCTGGCGTGGCGATTCTGTTTGCCATGGCCGCCGCGGCGGGTAGTGCCGACTTTGCCCTGTTCCCCGTGTTAATCGCGGCTTTTATTGGCGCCGTGCTGGGCGATGGCATCAGCTTTTTCCTGGGCCGGCACTATCATCACTGGATCAAAAAACTCCCCCCCTTCAGCCGCAATCCCCAGTGGATTGATAAAGGCGAACGTTTCTTTCAGCGCTATGGCCTGATCAGTGTGGTGATCGGGCGCTTTGTCGGGCCCATCCGCCCGGTGCTGCCCCTGGTAGCCGGCATGCTGGAAATGGCGCCGAGCCGCTTTCTGAGTATCAATTTTTTATCCGCCCTTGGCTGGGCGCCGCTGTATATCCTGCCGGGTTACTTTGTAGGCAATGCGGCCGAGGAAACCACCCTGACCGCTCAACACATTATCTTTGCCATCGGCAGCATTATTGCCGGCTGGCTGCTGGCCCAGATCCTCTGGGTTATCAAAGCCCGCTGCATTACCCGGCGCCATAAAATCCAGACCGCCTGTGTGCTTTTTGTGGTCAGTTTCTGCGGTATTTTGCTGTTATTCACCCAGCTGAATCATCCCTGGGTGCAACAGGCCGACCACCAAACCGCCCATTTCTTTCTGTCCCTGCGACATGAGTATCTTGACCTTTTCTTTGTTGGCCTGACGGAACTGGGTTATGCCAAACCCATGGTGATATGGGGTGTGCTGGTGTTTCTGGCACTGGCATGGCAGCGAAACTGGTATCTGATGGCGGTGTGGTTCGGCGCCACTATTGCCGCCAATTTTCTGATCAAGGGCATGAAACTGTTTTTTGCCATCCCCCGGCCACAGCTGATTTATGAACCGCTCACCAGTTTTTCCTATCCCAGCGGCCACACCTGCATCATCATTGTGTTTTTCTTTCTGGTGTTTATTTTCACTCACCCGGCCCTGAGTTTCCGCTGGCAAAAACCGCTCATCAGTGGTGCCGGCATCATTGCCACGTTAATGGCATTGTCGCGGCTTTATCTGGGGGTGCACTGGCTGTCGGATATTATTGCCGGTGCTCTGCTGGCCACCATGATCTGCAGCGGGGTGATTCTGGTGCTGCTGTACAAGCCTTTTGCCGCCCCGAACCCAAAGCCCTTGCTGCTGGCAAGCCTGATGGCTCTCCTGATCAATATTGGCCTGTGGCTGGTGCCTCAGTGGCAGTCGTTAATGCAACGCTATGAGCCGGTATACAGCAGCCATTTTTTTCAACAGTAGATCGTAATTCGTACAAAACTGTTTTGTGAGATATTACCGATATTGGCACTAAACGTCTTATATAGGCTTTTCAGCTGTGCCCGATTTCATTACCATGCGCACACTCTCTCGGGTCAACGGTGCCCAGATTATGATCAAAAATAATGGGTACCGTTGACGTGAGAGAGACCAATCACCTCTCCCGTTTTGATAAATCTATTAGTTGTTTTTTTCTCTTAAACTTCCATAACGTGAACTGCTACACGGATTTTTTTTACTGCCTTTCGTCTGAAAACATCTGGCAATGGTCATATTCAGCGATTAGAATCCGCCTGCAACGTAGATAAAACCTTTCTTTATATCTTTATAAAAATTCAGGGCGGCAAATGCCTGTAGAAAGCAGAAAAATTACAACCGATAAACTGCACATCGGCATGTTTGTATCGCGGGTTGATCGCCCGTGGTCGAGCACACCGTTTCCGATTCAGGGGTTTCATATTGAATCGGCGGAGCAGTTGGCGCTGGTGCAAAATACCTGCGCCTGGGTTGAAATTGATGTGCAGAAATCCCGCCGCCTGAATCGTTTGCAGGCTGATCATGAAATCAGTTTTATCAGTGACTACTACACCACGGCCCAGGAAAAGAAAAACGGCCGCGAACTGATTAACCTGCGCATCCGTCATATTCAGAACGATCATCCCTATCGCGCCAGCGGCAGTCTCAACAACGAAATCCGTTACGCCAAGCGGCTGCACCGGCGCATTGAAGAAAGAATCAAACAGGTACTCCGGGGCCTGGCCGGCCAGGGCAAACTGCGCATGGATCAGTTACGCTCGGCATCCACTGACCTGGTGGATTCCGTTATTCGCCACCCGGACGCCTTTGCCTATCTCAGCCGCATGGAAAGCCACCACCACAATGTGCTGAACTATTCCATCCGCATTGCCACCTGGGCGGTGCTGTTTGGCCGGCACCTGGATATTTCCAAAGAGGTGCTGACTGATGTGGCCCTGTCCGCCATGTTATGCAAGATCGGCTACATCACACTGCCCCGTGATATGCTTGCTCATAAAGGCACGCCCACGCCCCAGGAAAGGGAAATGCTGAAAGTGTCCCTGCTGAATGGCGTAAAGCTTCTGAAACGGTCACCGGCCTTTACCAGTCGCATTGTAAAAATCGTGTCCTACCATCTGGAGCGTTATGACGGTTCCGGTTACCCCCGCGGTGTGTCCGGGCGCAACATCCCCTTTCTCGCCCAGATCGTCAGCATTGCCGATTATTACGAAGAAATTACCAGCTACGATTTTTGTGACGAGCCTCTGGCATCCACGGATGCGGTGCGCGAGCTTTACCGCCAGCGCAACCAGCTATTCGACAGCTACATCGTGGAAGAATTTATTCAGGCGATCGGCCTGTTTCCCACAGGCTCTGTGGTCAGACTCAGCGGCAACCGCGAAGCCATTGTGATCGAACAGAACGACGACGCCCGCCTCAAACCCAAGGTGCTGGTGTTTCGCGATGATCGTAAATGGTGGCAGGTACTCAAGCCAAGAGTGATCGATCTGGACAAGTCACCGGAAGACAACGACATCATTGCCAGTCTGCCGGCACTGCCGAAAGACAGCCCGCTTTTCGAGAAGCGTTTTTTCCAGCGGGCCATGTCCCACTAGCACCCGAACAGGGATTGCTGAAAAATAACACTAAGCGATTTTAAAACCCCGTTTTACCTGAAAACCCGTTGCCGACGCCACGCTGTCAAGGAATCAATTCTTATGGGTTTTAAAACCATTAGAACAATAGTGCATGTTTGAACCCGGATCATCGAATTCTGTCTATCATTAAGATAATGTATTGCAAACAAAAGCGCTTACTGGTGATTGGTTAACATCAATAAAACACCAGAACTGACAGGATTGTCCTTTTTTAAGACCGCCACAAAATGATGTACACGCAAAATCGCCACCAGCGTTTGCCCATTGCTGATCCCGCATTGAAGCATGAGTTTATTGATGTGCTGCAACGGGGTTTCTATTATTTGCTGTTTCCGGCATTTCTTGAGCGTTACTTTTTACAACACTACCGCGATACCGCCCTTAAAAATCTCAAGATCAACAGCGTTTATGTGGTACTGACCTATCTGCTGCTGGGCAGCCTGGTGTTCGGGCAGTTTGAACAGGATAAACTGGGGAACTTCACCAGCAGCTACCTGTTTACCGGTGCCTGCCTGGTGGGGGTTATTCTGCTGTCCCGCTTTCAGAAAATGGCCACTTACTTTCACTGGTATACCGGGATACTCGCCACCATAGGCCTGGTCACCATCATGAATGTGGCCCACAGCATTCAGGATCCGCAAATCAAGCTGGCCGCCTACTCCGGCTCCATCTATGCCATTATCGTTATCTATGCCATGTCGAAAATGCGCTTCTATGTGGCAACCTTCTGGTGCCATCTGGCGGGATTATTACACCTGGTGTCACTGAAGCTGTCCGGCGCCAACGAACCTTTCACCAGTTTCCAGGCCTATTTTGTGGCGGCAAATCTGATCGGCATGGGCATTTCCTACATTATCGAACACCGGGAACGGGCCATGTTTATTCAGAGCCTGCTGCTGGATATCGACAAGATCGAGCAGGAAAAACTGAATCGCGATCTGGAAAAACTGTCCCGGGAGGATTCCCTGACAGGGCTGGCCAACCGGCGTTACTTTGATGAAAGCCTGTCCCAGGAATGGAGCCGCTGCATGCGCGACAAAAAGCCGCTGTCGCTGATTCTGCTGGATGTGGATTTTTTCAAACAGTTTAACGACTGCTATGGACATCAGGCAGGAGATCACTGCCTGGTGCAGATTGCCAAAGCCCTGAAAAAAGAAGCCAGCCGGACCGGCGAGCTGGTGGGCCGCTACGGCGGTGAGGAATTTATTATTCTGTACCCCAACACCGACGAGGAACAGATCCGGATTTCGCTGCAGCGCATACGCCAGCGGATTCGTGACCTGAACATTCTCCACGAAGACTCCAAAGCCAGCCATGTGGTCACCGCCAGTATCGGTGCTGCCACCACGGTACCGGTCAAAAGCCTGCACCCGGAAAAACTGGTGAGCGCCGCCGACGAAATGCTCTACAAGGCCAAAGCCGAAGGCCGCGATTGCTGGTACAACACCCGCCTGTCCCACTGCGAAGCACAACCGTCGCAGCTCACCATTCTGCCCTAGGCTTTATACAAACCGGGCACATAGTAAAGCTAATTGACACAAACCCCAGCCAATGGCAGACTACCGCAAATAGTAAAGGAGATTGATCTTATGCTGGAGGCACTGCAGTCTGCCCTGCTCCCCTATTACACCCTGATCAAGTTTGTGCATGTATTTTTTGTCATGATCTGGGCCTGGAGCACGGCGGTGGCCTACGTCTGGTATGTGAAAGGCGCATTTCTGCGTTGGGAAAAGAACCCGGATGACCCGGAAATTATTCAGCGGCGCAACTGGGCCATTGAGCAATTTGATAAAGGGGTGGTAATGGAGCACGTGGCGTTTCCCATCATTCTCATCACCGGCCCGCTGCTCTACCTGATCGGCCCCTGGAATCTGGATTTTACCTGGCTGCTGATCAAACTCGGTATTGTGTTGCTGGTATTTGTGCCCCTGGAAATCGTGGATTACTGGCTGTCCCACTTTGGCGGCAACAAGTTAAAGCTCAAAAAAAAGCAGCAATGGGACAAATACGAATCCGCCATTCAGCAGCACTGGAAATTTCTTAAAACCAGTACACCGCTGATCATGATTTTTGTACCCGCAGTGATCTTTCTCGCCATCGTCAAGCCCGGTTAATTGGGCTGCGCGATCAGTTCACTGAAATCCCGGTTCCAGGGCAGCTGCTCCAGGCAATGTTCCATCACAAAATCAATAAAGGCCACCACCTTGCTGGGCAGCTGACGCCGCGACGGGTACACCAGATAAAACTCCCGGGTAACAAAGGGAAATCCCGCCAGTACCGGAATCAATTCACCGGAACGCAGTTCATCCTCGGCAATCGCCAGCGGCACACCACCAATACCCAGACCACGCTTGACCATGTTTTTGATAAACACCATATCATTGGCCACCATCTTGGCGGGGCTGTCGATATACTCAATGCCGTTGGGGCCTTCCAGTTCCAGATGGGCTACCGGGTGTTTGATCAATACATGCTGATAGAGATCCGACGGCTTGAGCGGCAAGCCTTCCCGGTCTGCATAAGCTTTGCTGGCCAATAACACCATTTGCGCCGGCCCCAGTTTTCTGGCCACCAGACTGGAATCCGCCAGTGGTCCTACACGGAAGGCCACGTCAATTTCGTCCACCACCAGATCCAGATTCTTGTTGTCCAGCACCAGATCAACACTGATCTGTGGGTGCTTGCTTAAAAAAGTGTGCAGGGCTTCCTGAAGGAATTTTTCCCCGAAGGACAGAGGTGCGCTGATCCGCAAAACACCCGTTGGCTCCGCCTGCATTTTGGTAATGGCACGGTCGGCTTCCTCAGCTTCCTCCAGCATTTTCGAACAGTGCTGGTAATAGAGCTTGCCGGTTTCCGTGGGTTTGAGCACACGGGTGGTACGGTTCAGTAACCGTACATCCAGCCGCTCTTCAAGCTGACTGATCTTGCGACTGACGGTGGATTTGGGCAGCCCCATGCGATCGGCCGCTTTGGTAAAACTGCCGGCTTCCACCACTTTGGCAAAGATCGCCATTTCATTCAGATCCTGCATAACACACCTGTATTAATGATCGTGCGATAAGAAATAATGCGGACGTTGAAACAGATAATGGAACAATAGTGCACCGAGCGCCAGCACAATATTCCAATTTCGGAACAGTCCATTCGCATATCACCATCTTTTCATTCAATTGGAACAATACTAACGTAATTAAGGATTTTATTAACCGTGTTACTGGAACAATATGTTCCCGCAAGGACTCATCATGACAGAGCGCTATGCCCAATGGGTGATTCATCACAAATGGCTGGTGATTATCAGCTCACTGCTGGTCATACTGGCTACCGGTTATGGCGCCAAAAACCTGCATTTCAGCTCCAACTACCGGGCCTTTTTTTCCGAAGGTAATCCGCAACTTGCCGCATTCGATCTGCTGCAGAACACCTACACCAAAACCGACAATGTGTTTATTCTGCTGGCACCCAAATCCGGCGATGCCTTTGACCGTAACACCCTGAATGCCCTGACAGAACTCACCGAACAGGCCTGGCTGCTGCCCTACACCACCCGCGTGGATTCCCTGTCCAATTACCAGCACACCACCGCCGAGGAAGACGATCTGTACGTGGCCGATTTGCTGGAGGGCTACCCGGATCTGAGTGATCAGGAAATCAGTGACATCCGAAATATTGCAGTGAACGAGCCCCTGCTGATCTACCGGCTGGTAGACCCGCAGGGCAAGGTAACAGCGGTGAATGCCACCATGTACCTGCCGGAAAAAGCCGATACGGAAGTGCCGGAAGTGGTATCAGCCACCCGCGAACTGGTGGCGGAAATGGAAAAGGCCTACCCGGATATCGAGTTTTATGTCACCGGCACTATCATGCTCAACAATGCCTTTTTCGAATCCTCCATGAATGATCTGGCCACCCTGATCCCGCTGATGTTTGCGATCATTATCGTCACGCTGGGGCTGCTGCTGCGTTCTTTCGCCGGCACCATCAGCAGTGTGTTTGTGATTTTTGTGTCCATTTTTACCGCGCTGGGTATTTTCGGCTGGAGCGGATTTTTTATGTCCGGCCCGGCCGCCGCTGCGCCCACCATTATTGTGACCATGGCAGTGGCCGATTGCGTTCACATACTGGTGACCTTTGTCCATGAAATGCGCCTGGGTAAAACCAAGCAACAGGCCATGCAGGAAAGCCTGCGCGTTAATTTTCAGCCGATTTTTATTACCACAGTAACGACCATTATCGGTTTTCTGTCCATGAACAGCAGTGATGTGCCCCTGTTCCGTGATTTGGGCAACCTAACCGCCATGGGTGTGGGCATGGCCTGGTTCTTTTCCATCTATACCCTGCCGGCACTGATGATGGCACTACCGGTTCGCATCAGGAAAAAGGCCGATGAATCCCGCCAGAACCTGACGGGCCTGGCGGAGTTTGTTATTAAAAACCGCAAGCCGTTAATGGTGGGCACTCTGATGATTTCCGTGGTGTTTTCTGCCATGGTACCCACCAACACCATTAATGATGAATTCGTTAAGTACTTTGATACCAGTATTCAGTTTCGCCAGCATACGGATGTGGTGGAAGAAAAGCTTTCCGGTATTTACACCATCGATTATTCACTTCACAGCGAGTCCGGCGGCACCATTTCCAATCCGCAGTTTTTGCAGGACGTGGAAGCACTCAGCCAATGGCTGCGTACACAACCGGAAGTTATCCACGTCAATACCATTACGGATATTTTCAAACGGCTGAATAAAAACATGCACGGCGACGATGCTGAATGGTATCGCCTGCCACAGGATCAGGAACTGGCTGCGCAATATTTGTTGCTGTATGAAATGTCGCTTCCCTACGGCCTGGACCTGAACAACCAGATTGATATCAATAAAACCGCCACCCGTGTTACCGTCACCCTGAAAAACATCCGCAGCGAACATACGCTGGCGATGGAACAGCGAATTGCCGACTGGATAGAAACCAATACCAGTATCCGGGAATTCTATGCCGCGTCTCCCAATGTCATGTTTTCCCATATTGGTTTTCGCAACGCCACCAGCATGATTTCCGGCACCATCCTTGCCATGGCGCTGATCACGCTGGTGTTGATTGTGGCGCTGCGTTCCGTGAAACTGGGATTGCTGAGCATGGTGCCCAACCTGCTGCCCATCGGGATCGCCTTTGGTATATGGGGCCTGATTGATGGCGATATCGGACTGTCGCTGGCCACCTCTGTGGGGATGGCACTGGGTATCGTGGTGGATGATACGGTGCACTTCCTCAGTAAATACCTGCGGGCAAAACGGGAAAAACAACTCAGCAACGAAGACGCCGTGCGCTACGCGTTCTCCACCGTCGGCGTGGCCCTGTGGGTCACCTCTTTTGTGCTGGTGGCCGGCTTCCTGGTACTGAGCCTGTCCTCATTTGGCATGAATGCCGATCGAGGCCTGCTGGCCGCCATGGCCATCGCCCTGGCACTGGCCATCGACTTTCTGTTTTTACCCACGCTTTTACTCGGCAAGGCATCGCCCTTTTCCAAAACCTCATCCACAGGCAATCCAAAGGAGGCAACCCATGCGTGAACGAATCACCGCAGCACTGGTACTACTGTTATTTTCAACTCTGAGTTTCGGGTTTGAACTGAGCGGCACACCCCAGGAAAAAGGTCTGGCCATTGCCAAAGAATCAGACCGGCGGAATACCGGCTGGAAAGACAGCCAGGCCAATATGAAAATGATTTTACGCAATCAGGCCGGCGACAGCAGTGAGCGGGATATCCGAATCCAGTCCCTGGAAGTGGAAAACGATGGCGACAAGAGCCTGACCATCTTCCGCTCCCCCAAGGATGTAAAAGGGACAGCGTTTTTGTCTTTTTCCCATCCCACCACGGCCGATGAGCAATGGCTGTATCTGCCGGCACTGAAACGGGTAAAGCGTATCGCCTCCAAAAACAAATCCGGCCCTTTTATGGGCAGTGAATTTGCCTTCGAGGACTTGAGTTCCTTTGAGGTGGAAAAATATACCTACCGTTATCTGGGCAAGGACACCGTCGATGGTATGGAAACCTACAAATCAGAACTCACTCCCGCTTACGAGCATTCCGGTTATTCAAAAATGATCAGCTGGCTGGACACCAAAGAGTTCCGCATTCAGAAAATTGAATACTATGATCGCAAAGAGGATTTACTGAAAACCCAGACCTTTCACGACTACAACCAGTACCTGGGCCAGTACTGGCGTGCTCACCGGATGCTGATGGTAAACCACCAGACCGGCAAGTCCACGGAACTGCTATGGAGTGATTTTGAGTTTCAGCAGGGGCTGGAAGATCGCGACTTTAACAAAAACACCTTAAAGCGTGCCCGCTGACAGGTCGAGCGTTGCGATAAACTCACGAATCTCATCACGCACCCGCCGGTAAGGCGTCAGTCGTTCCTCGTCAGACCGAGCGGCTTTCGCCAGGGCCGGCGGATCATCAAAACACACTGCCACATGCTTTACCCTGGCCGGTAATTCCGGGCAGGTGCGGCGGGCGTGATCGCACACCGAAAATACCCAGTCAAACTGAATGTCCGCAAAATCTGTGACCTGTTGGGAAAGTTGCTGGCTGATATCCACGCCGGCTTCTGCCATTACCTGAATGGCATGGGGATTAAGACCATGGGTTTCGATACCGGCGGAAAAGAAGTTGGCGACCTGAGGCTTCAGGTGTCTGGCCCAGCCCTCCGCCATCTGACTGCGACAGGAGTTACCGGTGCAAAGAAACAGGACATTGGGTTTAACGCTCACTGGGGCTTCTCCTTCTGGGTTGCCCATTGATTCCCTGTTTTTGGGATTAAGTGCTACTGGGATTATTATTGATACCGCAACCGCTGAAAGAGTTCCCCCTCTATTCAGATATCCGCTTATAAAATCACGGACCCAACATCCTACATGGAAACCGGCAACGATTTCACCAGACGGATCTCCGAAGGGCTGATATCCGCCTGGCAGGCATAAACCTCCACCCCCTGCGCAACAGCCTCACGCAGCGTTTCGCCGTAAGCCGGATCAATATGATCCGCCGGGCGCACTTCCGTTACACCGGTGAGCTGCACACAAAACAACAACACCGCACGGTGTCCTTCCGCCACCATGGCCGCCAGCTCCCGCAGATGTTTACGACCCCGTTCGGTAACCGCATCCGGAAAGTAAGCAACGCCAGTCTCTCCCAGGGTGACATTCTTGACCTCCACAAAGCACTGCTCCCCGGTCGCGTTTTTTTCCAGCAACAGATCGATACGGCTGTTCTCGTTACCGTATTTCACCTCGGTACGCAGGCTGTCGTAACCCTGAAGTTCGGTAATCAGCTCATTTTCCACCGCCTCTTTCACCAGCTTGTTGGCCAGACCGGTATTAATGCCCGCCCGGTAACGGCCATTCTCGCCCACGGCCACCACTTCCCAGGTGTGGCGGTATTTACGCTTGGGGTTACCACTGTCTGAAAACCACACCTGGCTACCGGCCTGATTGCAGTTGAGCATGGAGCCGGTATTGGGGCAATGAATGGTGATCACCTCGCCGTCCGCCAGTTCGATATCCGCCAGAAACCGCTTGTAGCGCTTGATCAGGGTTCCGGTGAGCAGCGGTGGAGCAAACTTCATATCTATCACCTTTGTTTAAATCTTTTGTCAAAAGTATGTCATCTTTCAGGAGGATCATCGGTGGCGCTGAATAGAACCGACAACCAGACTCCAACAAGTATTCACACCTGTGGTAATTGGGGTTATGATCTGTCGCCAACCTGAAACGCAACTGTCATAGAATAACCTTTATAACAGCTTGTTATAAAGAGTCGAAAGTTACCTCTATGGCAGACTAATGCACCATTCAGGGATTGCAGACCAATCCGGCAGCGCCCGGTATACGAATTGATCAACAATAACAAAAACCGTGAAATACTGATCAAGGATTTGCCAACTTGGATATAAATTGCTATAGATCACAAGTTGAGCAGTTGCGAGGATAACGCTTATGGCAACCAAAAAGAGTAAGAAGAAAAACGTCGTTGAACTATCAAGATCTCACTTCACCCCCTACGAAATGAAGGAAGGTGAAGAGTACATGAGCGATGCCCAGCTGGAGCATTTCCGCGAGATCCTGATGAAATGGCGACAGGAGCTGATGGAAGAGGTAGACCGCACCGTAGGTCACCTGAAAGATGAACTCACCAATCTGCCAGATGCGGCTGACCGCGCCACCCAGGAAGAAGAGTTCAGTCTTGAACTTCGCACCCGGGACCGGGAACGCAAGCTGATCCGTAAAATCGACCAGACTCTGGACCGCATCAAGAAAGATGACTACGGCTGGTGTGATTCCTGCGGCATCGAGATTGGCATCCGTCGTCTGGAAGCCCGCCCCACGGCCACCCTCTGCATCGACTGTAAGACACTTCAGGAAATCAAAGAGAAACAGTGGGGTACCTGATTTAAGGCCCACCGTTACGTTCATTTTGCAAGGCAGGGCGGCTCTGAAAAACGCCGCTCTGCGCCCTCATACACCTGTCATTCCCCATGTCTGATACCCAGCCTTACGTCGGTCGCTTTGCGCCTTCGCCCACCGGACTGCTTCATTTCGGCTCGCTGATGACCGCCGTCGGCAGCTTTCTGGATGCCCGGGCCTGCGGCGGCCAATGGCTGGTCAGAATCGAAGACCTGGACCCGCCCCGGGAAACACCCGGCGCCAGCGAGGAAATCCTGCGCACCCTGGAAGCCTACCAGCTCCATTGGGACGGCGATATCTGGTATCAGAGCCGTCGCCACCACATCTACCAGGCTCAGATCGAGCGATTCATTGCAAAGCATCAGGCGTTCTACTGTACCTGTTCCCGCAAACCCCTGATCCGCCAGTACGGTGGGCATTATCCGGGCATCTGCCGGGGCCGATTTTCCGAACCGGACGAACCCTGTTCCATCCGGCTGCTGACTCACGATGACCCCATCGGCTTTGACGATGCCCTGCAGGGTCATTTTGAACAACGCCTTGAATCGGAGATCGGTGATTTCATTATCAAGCGCAAGGATGGCCTGTACGCATACCATCTGGCGGTGGTGATGGATGACGAAGCTCAGGGCATCACCGATATTGTCCGGGGTCTGGACCTGCTGGATTCCACCCCGCGCCACCTGTATCTGCAACAGCTGATGAACTACCACACCCCCCGATACCTGCACCTGCCGATTGTGGTGAATCACCTGGGGCAAAAGCTCAGCAAACAGACCTTTGCCGACCCGGTTCCCAACGCAAATCCGGGGCCTTACCTTTGGGCCTGCCTCAGTGCTCTGGGGCAGCAGCCACCGGCAGAGCTGCGCAGTGCGCCGCCGGCTGAACTGCTCCGTTGGGGAACAGCGCACTGGCAACGGGAAGCCATTCCCCACCGGGCCGAAATCCCGGAAGACGCCCTGAAAATCCCCGGCTGAAACGGAAAAATCCCAATAAAATCCGCACTAACGGTGCTTTCACCGATATACTTACCGCTATGTATATTGATCGACTGGTATTACTGTTTATCGCGGGTGGCTACATCCTCTCGCCAGCCATTATCCAGTGGTGGACCAACGCCGGCACCGACTGGTATCGGCCGTATATTGTCTGGGGTGGGATGATCGCCCTCACCTTCTGGATTGCAAGGAGTCGCGATCTCGATGAGCTTTAGCCTGGCGCAGATTTTTGCGATGGGTGTTGCTTACCTGTCCTTCTTCTTCCTTGTGGCTTACTTTACCGAACTGGGCTTTTTACCCGCCCGCTTTGTGCGCCATCCGGTAGTGTATGTGCTGTCGCTGGGGGTGTTTGCCAGCTCCTGGGCCATCTACGGTGCCATTGGTTTTGCCTCGGATTTCGGCTACAACTTTCTTGCCTATTACCTGGGAATTTCCGGCGCCTTTATGCTGGCCCCGATTCTGCTGGCGCCCATATTACGGCTGGTAAAAAACTATCAGCTGGGCTCACTGGCAGACCTGCTGGCCTTCCGTTACCGCAGCCGAACCGTGGGTGCAGCGGTAACCGTGTGCATGCTGATAGGTATTATGCCGTTGCTGGCCATGCAGATTCAGGCCGTGGCCGATTCCATTCATGTGCTCAATCAGGAAATTTCCCCGGATATTCTGGCCTTCGGCTTTTGTGTAGTAATTACCCTGTTCGCAGTACTCTTCGGTGCCCGCCATATCACCAACCGGGAAAAGCACGAAGGCCTGGTGATTGCCATTGCCTTTGAATCCCTGATCAAGCTGGTGGCCATGGGCACCATCGCGCTCTTTATTCTGTTCAATGTATTCGGCGGCCCCATCGGTCTGAACGACTGGCTGATGTACCACCCGGAAGCCACCGACCAGCTTTACGAACCGCTCAAAGAAGGCCCCTGGCGCAGCATCATCGCCGCGTTTTTTGTGGCCGCTGTTACCACGCCCCACATGTTCCATATGGCCTTTACCGAGAACCTGAATCCCAGAGCCCTGCTCACCGCCAGCTGGGGCGTGCCGCTTTATCTGTTTATTCTGGCCCTGACCATTCCCATCATTCTCTGGGGTGCCCAGGTAATCCAGCCGGAAACCACCGCGGAGTACTTTACCCTGGGCATTCCGCTGGCAATGAACAATCCCACCCTGGCCATCATGGCCTTTATTGCCGGGCTTTCTGCCGCCAGTGGCGTAATCATTGTCTGTACTCTGGCACTGTCTGCCATGTGTCTTAACCACCTGGTGATTCCCCTCTCACCCATGAACACCCAGCGTAATTTATACAGCTGGCTGTTGTGGAGCCGGCGTGCGCTGATCACCGCCATTATCATTGCCAGTTACGGCTTCTATTATGCCCTGGCCAAGCGTCACAGCCTGTCAGAACTGGGCTTTCTCACCTTCGTGGCCACCACCCAGTTTGTGCCCGGATTACTGGGGGTACTCTTCTGGCCCACTGCCAACCGCAAGGGGTTTCTCTGGGGGCTGGTGGCCGGCATGGCGGTCTGGCTGTTCGGCCTGTTGCTGCCACTGATATTTGATTACCAGATTGATGTACGCATCCCCTTTCTGATTCAGGACACCTTCCCTACCGTGGAAAACAGCTATCTGGCCGCCACCTTTGCCCTGTTTCTGAACGCCATGATTTTCAGCATCGTATCCATTGTTACCGAAGCCACCCCGTCCGAAAAACAGGCCGCAGAAACCTGCAACGTGGACAGCCTGCGAAGATCCTACCGCTGGGAACTGTCGGTGGGATCCGCCCGGGAATTTATTGAACGCCTCAAAGGCCCCCTGGGGCCCAGCACCGCAGTGCGCGAGGTACAACTGGCCCTGCACGATCTGGCCATGAGTGCCGATGAAACCCGGCCTTATGCCCTGCGCCGCCTGCGGGATCAGCTGGAAACCAACCTGTCCGGTTTGCTGGGGCCATCAGTGGCCCACGAAATTATTGACCAGGCCATTCCCTACATGATTCATTCCGACGAATCCGCCATTCAGGATATTCATTTCATCGAAAGCCGCCTGGAGGAATACCAGCACAAGCTGACCGGGCTGGCCGCGGAGCTGGACAGCCTTCGGCGCTTTCACCGTCAGACCCTGCAGGATCTGCCTATCGGTGTGTGCTCACTGGGTAACGATGGCGAAGTACTGGGCTGGAACCATGCCCTGGAACACCTCACCGGCATTTCATCGGCCAATATTGTGGGCTCGAATATCTCTCATCTGCCGGAGCCCTGGCACCGGATTTTTGAAGGCTTCGTGCACCGGGACGATTCCCCGGCCCAGCAGCAGTCACTGGAAATCGACGGCCATCAACGCTGGCTGAGCCTGCACAAGGCCGCCATAAAAAGCGATGGTTATCTGAACGACGGCCTGGTCATGGTGATCGAGGACCAGACCGAAATGCGCCTGCTGGAACAGCAGCTGGGCCACAATGAACGGCTGGCCTCCATCGGCCGGCTGGCAGCGGGGGTCGCCCACGAAATCGGCAACCCCATTACCGGTATCGCCTGCCTGGCCCAGAACCTGAAATACGACAGCGAAAACGACGAAACCCTGGAAACCTCCCGCCAGATTCTGGAACAGACCCAGCGGGTAACCCGCATTGTGCAGTCGCTGGTGAGCTTCAGTCACAGCGGCCACTCCAACATTGAGCTGGAACCCGTGAACCTGCACCATGTTATTGAAGAAGCCGTAGGGCTGATCAAGCTCAGCAAGAGCGGCAAGGACTACATTATTGGTAACGAGGTTCCTGCAGACACCCTGGTGAAGGGCGATTCCCAGAAACTGATCCAGGTATTTATCAACCTGCTGAGTAACGCCATAGACGCTTCACCAGTGGGTAACCCAATCAGCATTTTCTGTGATGCCAAGGAACACACTCTCGCCATCAGCGTGGAAGACCAGGGCTCGGGGATCCCGGCAGACGTGATGAAACGCATCTACGAACCCTTTGTTACCACCAAGGACCCTGGCAAAGGAACCGGATTAGGCATGGCGCTTGTGTACAGTATTATTGAGGAACATCAGGGCCGTATCACAATTGATAGCCCCATTAACTCCGCAAGTGGCGGAACTCGTGTTACTATTATTCTTCCAAGGTATCAAACCGTAACACCGGTAACACAGCAGGACGCCTCAGATAACCGGTTGGAATCGAGTGAGAGTGAGGAGCAGTCGAAATCATGAGCCACATACTCATCGTGGAAGATGAATCCGTCATTCGTTCGGCGTTACGCCGCCTGCTGGAGCGTAACAATTATCTGGTCAGCGAAGCCGGATCCGTTCAGGAAGCTACTGAGCAATACAAATTCCACGATTTTGATCTGATAATCACCGACTTACGCCTGCCCGGCTCTCCCGGTACCGATATTATTCCCATCGCCGAAGGCACTCCCGTACTGGTCATGACCAGCTACGCCAGCCTCAAATCCGCCGTGGATTCCATGAAAATGGGGGCCGTGGACTATATTGCCAAGCCCTTTGACCACGACGAAATGCTGATGTCCGTACAGCGCATCCTGAAAGAGCGCTCCCTGGAACGGCAGAACGAGGCCCTGAAAACCGAACTGCACCGCCATTACCCGCCCATGACCGGTATGATCGGCGAGTGCGCCCCCATGAAAAACCTGTTCAAAATGATCGGCAAGGTCGCTCCCACCGACACCACGGTACTGGTACTGGGGGAGTCCGGCACCGGTAAAGAACTGGTGGCCCGGGCACTGCACGAGCAGAGCCAGCGCAATCACGGCCCCATGATCTCGGTTAACTGTGCCGCCATTCCGGAAACCCTGATCGAATCCGAGTTGTTCGGTCACGAAAAAGGCGCCTTTACCGGCGCCAACACCAACCGCAAGGGGTTGGTAGAGGCTGCCGACGGCGGCACCCTGTTCCTGGATGAAATCGGCGAACTCCCCCTGGAAGCCCAGGCCCGACTGCTACGCCTGTTACAGGAAAAGGAAGTGCGCAGAGTCGGCTCGGTACAGGCCAAAACCGTGGATGTACGCCTGGTGGCGGCCACCCACCGCGATCTGAAAACCCTGGCCAAGACCGGCCACTTTCGGGAAGACCTTTACTACCGGCTACATGTGGTGGAGCTGCGGCTACCGCCCTTACGGGACCGGGATGACGACATTGAAACCCTGGCCAAAGCCCTGCTGGAACGCACCAGTCAGAAGCTGAACCGGGGCGACATGTTTTTCAACGAGGATGCGTTACTGGCCATTAACCACTATGAATGGCCCGGTAACGTGCGGGAACTGGAAAACGCGATAGAGCGAGCGGTGATACTCTGCGACCAGCATATGATTACCCCGGACCTGCTGGCCATTGATGTGGATGTAGCGGCCATTAAAGGCATGCGCCCCTCCAGCCCCCCGCCACCCCAGCCGGGTAACAACATTACCCACCTGCAACATGAAAGCCCTGCCCCCATGAGCCCGGAAGATGACTCCGGCGAGGAAGATCTGTCCCTGGAGGACTATTTCCAGCGTTTCGTGCTGGAACATCAGGACCAGATGACAGAAACCGAGCTGGCCCAGAAACTGGGTATCTCCAGAAAATGCCTGTGGGAACGGCGCCAGCGCCTGGGAATCCCACGCAAGAAGCCGGCCGTCAAATCACCCTTTGCCGATTCCTGAGCCCTGCCGGTGACACTCTCCCCGGACTGTTACGGAAACGCACCACCCCGTCAAACCATTGAACGACAAATAACCGTCACACGCCCTTTTGACGCAAAGAGCTCAAATATTGTTCAAATTTTTGCCTAAGCAAAATTCTTCCCCGGACAACATTCTGACGTATACAACGTATTCCCTGAGAACTCCCGACAAGCCGGTGAATTTACTCGGTTTTTTAGCCGTCAAAATTCGGCTGGTAACACTATAAACACCACGAATACCTGTTACCTTGTTACCCACGCAGGGAACACTTGCTGATAAATCAGGTAACAAATTATTGACTGAAATCAGTCTTTCCAGGAGACGCATTTCATAACTTACTGTTTTTAAAGAACTTTATTTTTTTATAATTTTTTGGCATGCATCCTGCTATTTATTTAGCGTCCAAACGGAATATAACAAAAACAAAAATCCTTCCTGGCGGACAACTAAAACAACGATAAAAAGCACGTTGAAGTAACAAAGCGACAATAAAAAGAAGAAGTAAGAACAATAAGAAAAACCAACAATCGCTGAGTTGCTCACAAAACAACAATAATAAAAACAAGAAGAAAGAAACAATAATAAAAAGGTAATAAAAACACTCTATAACTGATTAAAAAAAGAATAATAATAAAGTACAACAATAATAAAAAACGCTGAAAAACAATAAAAAGAGTCGGCACAAAGGACCGGGCCACAGGCCCGGTCCGCTAAAAAAGAATTCTCAATAATCAAAAAAATACGAGATTAAGCGCAAGGGAAAGTCATCGACTTTCCCTTTTTGCTTTTCATGCCTTTTTCTTCCCCCGGCTTGAGACGAAAGCCCTTGCCAGTGCTAGAATAGCAGCTATCTCGACGTCAACTTGCAGGAACCACCATTCCCGATGCCGAAGCGGCTGTTTTCAAAAATCAAAGGCCTGATTTCAGATAAACCCGGCAACCATGCCCCCTCCCCAAGAATCATCGGCCCCAAAGACCATCATTTCCGGCCGGAAGTCCTCAATCCCAACGCTGTGCGGGTGGTGGAAACTCTCACCGAACACGGCCACGAGGCCTATCTTGTCGGTGGCTGCGTGCGCGACAGTTTACTGGGCAAGACACCCAAGGATTTTGACGTGGCCACCAGCGCCCATCCGGAAGAAATCAAAGCCCTGTTCCGCAATTGCCGCCTGGTCGGCCGGCGGTTTCGTCTGGCCCACGTCCGTTTCGGGCGGGAAATCATTGAAGTGGCCACTTTCCGCGGCAGCCACAGCAAAGCCGGCACCGACGACAAGCACCAGTCCGCCCAGTCCGACGAGGGCCTGCTGCTCCGGGACAATGTATTCGGCACCCTGGATGAAGACGCCCTGCGCCGGGACTTTACCGCCAACGCCCTTTACTATGATCACACCAATCACAGCATCATCGACTATGTGGATGGTTACCGGGATATCAGTAACAAGACCCTGAGGCTGATTGGCGATCCGGAACAGCGCTACAAGGAAGACCCGGTGCGCATGCTGCGGGCCATCCGGTTTGCCGCCAAGCTGGATTTTGCCATGACACCGGAAACGGAAAACCCGATTTTCGAGCATGCCGAGTTACTGAACCTGATCCCCGCAGCACGCCTGTTTGATGAAATCCAGAAGCTCTTTCTGGGGGGCGCGGCTGAAAACGTGTGGAAGCTGCTCAAACACTACGGTGTGGCCGGCTGCCTGTTTCCCAACTCCACACCGGAAGAGAATCCGCACCCACCCCATCAGGCCATGATTGACCAGGTAATGATCAATACCGACCTGCGGATTGCCGACGACAAGCCGGTAACACCAGCTTTTTTGTTCGCGGTGATGCTGTGGGGCCCGGTGAATCGCCGCTGGGAAGCCATCAAGGCTGAAGGTATGCCGCCGGTTCCGGCCTTTCAGCAGGCCATGCAGCTCACCGTCAGCGAGCAGACTCAATTTACCTCTATTCCCAAGCGCTTTGTGATACCCCTGCGCGAGATCTGGGAGTTACAACTGAAGCTGCCCCAGCGGGGCGGTAAACGGGTACGCCGCACCTTTGAACACCCCCGCTTCCGGGCGGCATACGACCTGCTGTTACTGCGGGAAGAAGCAGGGGAAATCGAACCCGGGCTGGGCGCCTGGTGGACGGACTTCCAGAACACCGATGAAGGTGGCCGCACCGCCATGATCAATGCCCAGACCAGCCCCCCGAGCAAGGGCAAAAGCCGTCGTCGGCGCCGCCGGCGCTCCAACAGCAAGAGCGGTCCCAACAGTAAAAACAGTTACAACAACAAGCCCGGCAGCACTTCATGATCAGAGCCTACATTGGCCTGGGCAGTAATCTGGGGGATTCCCTGCAGACCCTGAAATCTGCACTGGAAGCTTTAGCCAGTATCAGCGACACACAACTCGCGGCAGTATCCGGCTTTTACAGCAGCACCGCTGTTGGCCCCGGTGAGCAACCCGACTATATCAACGCAGCAGCGGAGCTTGATACCCGGCTGCCCGCCCACCAGCTGCTGGATGAATTACAACGTATCGAAACCGAGCATCAGCGTACCCGGGGCGCCATCCGCTGGACCGCGCGCACCCTGGATCTGGACCTGCTGCTCTATGGCAATGAAACCATTGCCACTGATCGCCTCAGTGTCCCCCATCCCCGCATACCTGAACGCAATTTCGTGTTACTGCCACTCCATGACCTGAACCCCGGCCTGGTATTTCCCAATGGCGTTTGCCTAACAGATTTGGTAAAACAGACTCCTCGGACAGGCATTACCCCGTTAACGGATTTCCCTGCCTGGCGCGTTTCATCAATCGATCACTGAGTGATCTTCCTTTCGTTTCTGCAAGGATACTTTCACTATGCCAGTAACCCTTAGCACCCTGAACAAACTCAAAAGTAACGGCGAAAAATTTGCCTGCCTCACCGCCTACGACGCAACCTTTGCTCATATGGCCAGCACCGCAGGCGTTGAAGTTTTGTTAGTGGGTGATTCTCTGGGCAATGTGCTGCAAGGTCACGACAGCACCATTCCGGTCACCAACGATGACATGGCTTACCACACCGCCTGTGTGGCCCGCGGTAACGAGGGCGCACTCATTATGTCTGATCTGCCGTTTATGGCCTATGCCACCCCGGAACAGGCCTATGTGAGCAGCACACAACTGATGCAGGCCGGCGGCCATGTGGTCAAACTGGAGGGCGGCGAATGGCTGGCAGATACCGTAAAGGGTCTTACAGAACGTGGTGTACCTGTCTGTGTGCATCTGGGGCTGACCCCGCAATCGGTGAACAAGTTCGGTGGCTTTAAAGTACAGGGCCGCGATCCCAAGGCCCGCAAAACCCTGATCAACGATTCCCTGCGCGCTCAGGATGCCGGTGCGGCTATTCTGTTGTATGAATGCATTCCTTCGGATCTGACCGAGGAAATCATGGAAAAAGTGGAGATACCCGTGATTGGTATCGGCGCCGGCCCTGCTACCGATGCCCAGGTGCTGGTACTGCACGACATGATTGGCGCCACCCCCGGCAAGGTAGCCAAATTCGTTCATAATTTTATGCCCGATGGTGACGGTTCTATCAAAGGCGCCATTGAAGCGTATGCTAAAGCCGTAAAGAGCGGCAACTTCCCGAAACCAGAGCATGGGTTTGAATAGATGAAGACAGTACACACCGTGAAAGAACTGCGTCAGATTGTCAGCGAGCAAAGACGCAACGGTAAACGCATCGGCTTTGTTCCTACCATGGGCAACCTTCATCAGGGGCATCTGTCACTGGTGGAACAGGCCCGGGAAAAAGCGGATTTTGTGGTTTGCAGTATCTTCGTCAACCCCACCCAGTTTGGCGCCGGCGAAGACTTTCATCGTTACCCGCGCACGCTGGCCCATGACTGCGAAAAACTCGACACCGTGAACTGTGATCTGGTATTTGCCCCGGACGTGGAGGAAGTCTATCCCCAGGACAGCCAGGACTGGGTAACAGTGACTGTAAATGAAGTCAGTGACGGCCATTGTGGCGCCAGCCGCGAAGGTCATTTTAACGGCGTGGCACTGGTGGTCAGCAAGTTATTCAACATGGTGCAGCCCGACATTGCGGTGTTTGGCAAAAAGGACTTTCAACAGCTGGCGGTTATCCGGCGCCTGACCATTGCCCTGAACTTTCCCATAGAAATTATCGGCGGCGAAACCGTTCGCGAAGCTAACGGCCTGGCTATGAGTTCCCGCAACGGGTACCTGAGCGACGATGAAAAAGATCACGCGGCTATCCTGTATAAACAACTGCGCCACACGAAAAAACTGGTATTGCAGGGGCGCAGGGATTACGAACAACTGGCAGAAGATGCCGAACGCCACCTGGCGGACGATGGCATGGCCTACGAATATTTTAATATTGCTGATCAGGACACCTTAAAGCCTGCTGACAACAACACCCGGCGCTTTGTGATTCTGACCGCGGTAAAAATGGGCAGCACCCGGCTGATTGATAATATTGATTTTGAACTGGACTGAACACCGGTCCGGAAACGTTATCAGATAAAAAGAAGAACACCCGCAGGACAAGAGGAGAGTTCCATGTACGACATAAAGAACCACCCGGTAAACGCGGAATTTGCCAAAGGCGCCAATATCACCCGGGAACAATACGATGCCTGGTATAAAGAATCCATTGAGTCTCCAGACACCTTCTGGGCGGACCGCGCCAACGAGTTTATCGACTGGTACCAACCCTGGAGCAAAGTCAGTGAATGGGACTTCGGCAAAGCAGAGGCCAAATGGTTTATCGATGCCAAACTTAATGTGACCTATAACTGCATCGACCGCCACCTGGAAAAACGCGGCGATCAGGTAGCCATCATCTGGGAAGGCGATGATCCCAACGACGATGCCAAAATCACTTACCGGGAACTCCACGAAAAAGTCTGCCGTTTTGCCAACGCGCTGAAAGAAAGGGGCGTTAAGAAAGGCGACCGCGTGTGTATCTATATGCCCATGATTCCGGAAGCCGCTTACGCCATGCTGGCCTGTGCCCGTATCGGCGCGATTCATTCCGTGGTATTTGGTGGCTTTTCTCCCGACTCCCTGCAATCCCGGATTCTCGACTCCGATTGCCAGACGGTTATCACCGCCGATGAAGGGGTGCGCGGTGGTAAAAAGATCCCGCTAAAAGCCAACACCGACAAAGCCCTGGAAGGCTGCCCCAATGTACACACCTGTCTGGTGGTGAAGCGTACCGGTGGCGACATTGTGTGGAATGAACCGAGAGACGTCTGGTACGAAGAGATCACTGCCAAAGTCAGCGCCGAGTGCGAACCGGAACAAATGGACAGTGAGGACCCGCTCTTTATTCTTTACACCTCTGGTTCCACCGGCAAGCCCAAGGGTGTGCTGCACACCACCGGCGGCTACCTGCTGAATACGGCCCTTACCCATAAATATGTGCTGGATTATCGCGAAGGGGATATTTACTGGTGCACCGCGGACGTAGGCTGGATTACCGGACACTCCTATATTGTGTATGGCCCCCTGGCCAACGGCGCCACCACGTTAATGTTTGAAGGTGTGCCCACTTACCCCTCCGCCTCCCGCTGCTGGGAAGTTTGCGACAAGCACCGGGTGAATATCTTCTACACGGCACCCACGGCGCTTAGAGCTCTGATGGGCGTCGGCAATGAAGCGGTCACCAAATGCAGCCGCCAGTCCATACGCCTGCTGGGCACCGTGGGTGAACCCATTAACCCGGAAGCCTGGGAATGGTATTTCCATATTGTGGGCGACAGCCGCTGCCCTATCGTGGATACCTGGTGGCAAACCGAAACCGGCGCCATCATGATCGCGCCCTTGCCTGGTGCCTTTGACCTGAAACCGGGTTCCGCTACCCTGCCCATGTTCGGCGTGCAGCCGGATCTGGTGGATAACGAGGGCAACTTCCTGGAAGGCGCTGCCGAGGGCAACCTGGTGATCAAGGCCTCCTGGCCCAGCCAGATCCGCACCGTGTTTGGCGATCATCAGCGTTGCAAGGAAACTTATTTCTCCACCTACAAAAATCTGTACTTTACCGGAGACGGTGCCCGTCGCGACGCCGATGGCTACTACTGGATTACCGGCCGGGTGGATGATGTGCTGAACGTATCCGGACACCGCATGGGTACCGCCGAAGTGGAAAGTGCACTGGTGCACCACGACGCCGTGGCAGAAGCGGCCGTGGTGGGTTACCCCCACGATATCAAAGGCCAGGGCATATATGCCTATGTCACCTTAATGAGTGGCTACGAGCCCAGCGAGGACCTGCACAAGGATCTGATTGCGATCGTGAACAAGGAAATCGGGCCTATTGCCAAACCGGATGTGATTCAGTGGGCCCCGGGATTGCCGAAAACCCGTTCCGGCAAAATCATGCGCCGTATACTGCGCAAGGTGGCTGCCAATGAGCTGGAAAATCTGGGGGATACATCGACTCTGGCTGACCCTGCAGTGGTGGACGATATTATTGCCAACCGGGCGAATCAGTAGATCGTCCGGTCTCGGAAGAACTGACACCGGCTATCTTATTCAAATAGCCGGTGTACATCACGGGCATGATGAAGCACACGCAATATTTCTATATGGTCTGCGCTTCCATTAGGACAGCTCCAGGCAGTTAATATAATTCACAAAAGCAAGAGCTTAGATCAGCATCAGAAAACTGAGAAAGGCCAGCGACAGGCTCAGCATGGGTAACTGATAGACCAGCCCGGTTCTTTCCGTAGTCACGGGGCCTGACTGATCCAGAGAATACAGCTGGATGTGGGTTTCCACCGCCTTGCATTCCTGACGAACCCACTGAGAGGCCACGTAGATGCCGGCGTGCATTCCCATAATACAGAGCAAGGCGTAGGCACCGCTTGCCATGCTCATGGCATACAGGGTCAGAAACAGTGCTCCCATACCCAGACAGGCGGAGCTGGCCGCCAGCCATTTCAGCCGTTTGAGTTTTGTGGGTACCTGGAGGTCCTGATATGCGCTCATTTCCATTGATCTTCCAACGTTTTCTAACTGGGATTCCGAAACGCTATTCTCCCTGATCGGCGCTCCTGTCCCCACCCCCCATTCGGGGGCTTATTCCGGTTTTACTCCGGTAACTCCCCGCCAATCAAAAGGCTGCCCATAAAACGCTTCAGTGCCGATTCGACTTCGCAGGAGGGCTCACGGCGCTCGTTGTTCCGGGTACAGTCGCCAAACACATCGCTGAACAACAGATCCAGTGGCGTTTTGATATCTCCCGGCGTCAGATCCTGGGGCCCGCCGTCCGCATCAGGTGTATCCAATACGTCGTTGGTGCCGTCCGACACGCCGGGAGAATTGTCGTTACCACCGGGATCAAAGGGATTTGCGGACACGCCTGTCAGGGTGACCGAGCGGCCGGTGCGGGCCAGCAGCGTGCCGCTGTTGTTGATACCTTCAACAGTCACCACACCATTCGCCGGATCGGCGGCATTGTTGAATGCCGTAATAGTAACATCACTGTTGATCTGCAAAGGCCGGGTATTACCCGTTGAAAGGGCGGCGCCGCCAGCGGCATCCATCAGAATGTCACCGCCTTCTGCCTGGATCAGTACATCACTACCGCTGCCATTACCCAGGGTAAAAGCGGCGGACTGATCACTGGCATCCAGCTGACGGATACGGATCGCCGTCTGGTTGCCGGCGCCCGCCCCCAAGCCGCCGGCAGCCCCCTGATCCAGGGTATTGGTGGAAATCACCTGCACCGCTCCCGCGCTGCCTGCTGAGAAATTGCCGCCATTCACACTGAGATCGATCAGCCCGGTGCGGGTACCGTCAGCGACGGTATCGGAGGCCAGCAGGTCAGCATTCACGGCCAGATTGCCCGCATCGACTGTCACTGTCAGATCGCCATTGTCCGCATTCAGGGCAACACCATCAGCATTCAAGTCCGCGAGCTCCAGGCCATCTGCCTCCGTGATCTGTAGCCCCCGGCCGGTCACACTGATATCCGCCCGGTCCACCGTTGTGTTGATGGCAAGGTCCGCTGCTCCCCCGGAAAGATCCAGCAACAGGTCCTGACTGCTGATACTGGATACCACCAGATCGCTGGCGGATACGGAAAGCGCGCCGGGCACGGTAACAGAAGCCGGTAAGGTTAACTGGCCGTTGGCCAGTGTGGCAGCGAAACTGCCGGCAGCCACAGACAAGGTACTCAGCGACAGGTTACCGGCATCGGTTTTATTCAGACTGAATTCACCCGCCCCCGTGGTAGTGACGCTGGCGGTTGTGGCGGTGGTATCAACCAGGGTATCGCCATTGGCCAGAGCGGTGTTGAATACCAGATCCGGGGCGTTCAGCACCAGAGCGCGATCGGAATCCGCAATATCCGCAGCAGCCAGCGACAAGGTGCCGGCGGCGGTCACAGGTGCATCCGCCAAAGTCAGGTCACCGCCGGCCGTTACTGCAAGATTATTGAAGGCACCGGTAACAGTCAGTGCCAGATCATCGGTTTCGCTGACACCGGCATTACCACTGCCCGCCAGTGTCATGGCGGCGACCTGCGTATCAACGCTGTTAATGCCGGCCACGCCATTCAGTAACAGAGTGCCATTGGCTGCCTCTATATCCACGCCGGCGCCATTGCCACTGATGGTGCCATTGGCAATCACACTCACTGCAGCTGCATCAGCGCTGGTGGTGCGTATGCCGGACAGATCCACATTGGCACTGCTGGTGATGGCGATGGTACCGCCGCCGGCATCCACCTGAACACCGGGCGTTACGGTAAAGCCACCGCTGGCAGTAAATACCAGATTGGTACCGTCAGTAGTCAGGGTATTCTGATCGGCGATATCCGCGTTCAGGGTAAGGGCGCCATCGGCCACCAGACTCAGCTGATTGCCATTGCTGCCGTCCAGATCAATGGTGTTATTGACGGTGATATTGCCGGCCTCTGCGCCGCCGCCACCGGCTGTCTGAATAATCACATTGGCCGTGGCCAGGTTGGCTGTGATGGTTGCACTGTCGATGGTTGAACCGGTGGCAGCCGGCGTCCAGGTATTATCCGGCGAACCACCATCAAAACTGCCGCTGGTATCCGCGCCGGCAATGGTGATGTCGAAGGGGTCAATCAGAAAAGTGCCGGTTTCGCCCGCTGGAGCACTCACATCCACGCGGCCGGCGGCTTCTACCTGCTGCCAGCCGGAAACATCCACAAAACCGCCATCGCCGCCTTCACTGCCCGCCCGGGCGCTAATGTCTGCATCTGCGCGAAAAAGAGCCGTATCGGGAGAGAAGACTTTTACAGTGCCGCCATCACCATTACCGGCACCATCAGCATGAAGGGCACTAGCGTCAGTGAGTACGACTTTTTCATCGGCATAAAGCTGCACGCTACCGCCGTCACCGCGCTCAGTGCCACCATACCCATTGGCGTCGGATTGCCCCGTATGGGCCACCCGATGGCCGCGGATTTCAATGCGCCCGCCTGAGCCTGGACCGGATTCTCCGGCAGACACATCCAGTTCACCGCTCTGCCAGACATCGCCGGCATCGCTACCCACCAGCCAGATTTCGCCGTCACGCTCTTCCAGCCGCTGCGCCTGAATATGACCTTCGTTGGCAACCACCGTGCGATACAGATCGCTGGCGGTGTCTGCTTTCAGCAATACCAGCCCGCCATCGGCCTGAATGCTGCCCTCGTTTTCCACCAGGCCCTGCCAGCTTGCCGTATCGGTTTCGATAGCCACCTCGCTGCCGCCAATCTGCACCAGCACCTGATCCGCCGACACCATGGCCACCTGTCCGCCCGGCGCTTCAATGGTTCCCTGATTGGTCACATGGTTCGCCAGTAGCACCACATAACCTTGCGGCAATGCCTTCAGGTTACCCTGATTCAACAGATCCCCGGCTTCGCCATCAGCAGCAAAGCGATAATCCCCGGCCATAAAATCCTCATCGGCCAGGTTGAGCGAGGTTGCCAGCAGGCCGCCCACATCCACATTGGCACCGGGAGAAAAGAGCACACCATTGGGATTGATCAGAAACACCTGACCGTTTGCCTGCAAACGCCCGGCGATCACACTGGCATCCGGCCCCAGCACCCGGTTCAGCGCAACACTGTCGCGGCCCGGCTGAACAAAACGCACGGTTTCCGCGGCGTTTATATCGAAAGAATCATAGTGAATAGCCACACGCTCGCTGTGTTGCAGCACGGTGAGCTGGTTCCCCGCTGTATCCAGACTGGCGGAGCCGGACGTGACGGTTGCTCCCTGCGGCAGAGCCAGTACACTGCCTGGCAATACGCACAAACAGAGCAGCCAGTTTTTGCGGTACATCGGCACAGCGGAAATTCTCCTGAAATGGCGTCATAAAGATTGTGTTGAGTTTAGCATCCGCAGGCACCAGCAACCGCTATAATATGGCGTATCTGTGACATAACCCGATGACCGCGTTCAAATAAAACCGAGGTACCTGAGTGGAAGTTCTTGTAGTGGATGATCACGTGTTGTTTCGCGATGGCCTGGCACTGCTGCTGCGCCAGAAAGACGCGGACAACCAGATACATACCTGCGGCACCACAGCCGAGGCCATTCGCTTTACGGAAAGCCACGATGACCCGGATCTGATTCTGCTGGATTACAACCTGCCCGACGGCAACGGGCTGGACCTGCTGTACCAGCTGAAGGAAGCACTCCCCGCCACACCGATTGCCCTGCTTTCCGGTGTGGAAGATCCGGCACTGATTCAGAGTGCCCTCAAGGCCGGCGCCAGCGGTTTTATCACCAAAACCTCAACGTCGGAAGTAATGCTTGGTGCCGTCGCGCTGATCATGAGTGGCGGTGTGTATGTGCCTCCGGCGATTCTAGCCGGGGATCAGTACGCCGGGCCCTCTGTATCCAATAGCGGTTCAACCGCTCAATCCCGGGCTTCTGATACAGCCCGGCAGCCAGCCGGCACAACGCCGTCAAACTATCAGCTCACCGAACGCCAGAAAGACGTGTTAAAAGAAATGGTGAAAGGGCTTTCCAACAAGGAAATTGCCCGGGAACTGAATATGTCCCCCAGCACGGTGAAAGTTCATGTGGCCGCGATTCTGAAAGCACTGGATGTGAAAAACAGGACTCAGGTGGTGTCGCTGGCGCAACAGCAGGGGCTGTGCGACTAGCCTGCACTTCAGCTGGTTTGTTTTAACTGGCTCTGGCGAGAAAATACTGAATCAGTGCTCTCAGCTTTGCCGGCTTCACCGGTTTGGGGAGCATCTTGAAACCGGCGCTCTTGATCTCGCCCTGAGCGTCTTGGTCAGAAGTCATAATAAAACCGGGAACGCCGGGAAATATGCCTTCCAGTGTCTGTAGCAGTCCGCTGCCCTTGTGCTGCTCCGGCAGGTGGTAGTCGCTGATGATTAATGCCGGCCAGTTTTCTTTTTCTCCCGCCACCTTTTTAGCCCAGTCCAATGCCTGTTGTGCACTGGAACAGGCTACCACCCGGAACTGCCAGCCGGATAACATTTGCGACAGGCTGTCCAGCACGGCGGCATCATCATCAATCAGCAACAGGGTTTCCGCCGCGCCCGGTAAAGTCACCGGTAACATCGGTTCTGCATTTCGGGCGATCTTTTCCTCCGCTTCCGCCAACGGCAATATCAAACGGAAACGGGTGCCTTTACCTTCCACCGATGCCAGCTCCAGCGGGTGCCCCAGTGCGTTTGCCAGGCGCTTTACGATAGCGAGCCCCAGACCATGGCCTTTTTCCGAATCACCTTCCTGCACCTGCGTAAACTGGTTAAAGATAACCTGTTGCTTGTCCGCAGGAATGCCACGGCCGGTATCCCACACTTCCACCCAAGCCTGATCAGGGCGCACTCGCACCGCCACCAGTAATCCGCCCTGCTCGGTATAACGAATGCCGTTACTCACCAGGTTGCGAATGATCCGGCTCAGCATGGTGCGATCCGACAGCACCACCGCATCACGCAGCCGGGTACGAACCTGCAGCCCCTTGTCTCCTGCCAGGGCATCAAATTCATGGCATAGATTATCCAGCAGCTCGCGCAGCGAGACGGGTTCACGGTGTTCCGACTGTTCCACCCTTGCTTCAAAGCGGGAAGCGTCCAGCAGCTCCCGAAACATCTCCCCCAGGTTTACCACTGCCAGTTTCAGCTTGCGCTGCAGCTCATTGCGCTCCGCCAGGCTTTGTACGTCCTGTAAAATATTCAGGTACATATCCATGGCCTGCAGGGGCTGACGCAAATCATGGGTAACACCGGCAAAGAAATCCCGGATCGCATCATGACGCCGGGCCATGTCGCGGGCCTCGGCTTCACTGTTAACGGAACGTTCCTTTAATTCCGACAGCAACTGATCCATCTGCATGTTGGCCAGCTGAATCCTGCTGACCATATCATTAAAGTTATGCACCAGCTGCCCGGTTTCATCTTTACCCTGACCCTCAGCGCGCAGGGAGTAATCACCGGACTGGCGGATCTTTTGTGTCAGGCCGGTCAGTTCTGTAATAGGCCGGGCAATCAGTTGGGTGAGCCGGGCGGTAATCAGATAGGCAAGCCCAAAGGCGCCCGTTGCCGCCAGTAACGACAAGCCCAAAAAACGCCATAACTGCTGATAAATAGGTTCCAGAGTGGAGCGAATCACCAGTGTGCCGGTGGTGCGGCCTTTCACCACAACCGGTTCAATCACCAGCAGTGTGTCGTCCTCAAAATACACACCCTGGCGAAATGACGGCACCACACAGCGGGGAAATTCCGGTGAGGTCCGATCAATCGCCGCAAAGAGTTCCTTTTCGTCTTTGAAAACACAGGCGGCTTCCACTGAATGCTTGATCAGTAAAGACTGCAGGTTTTCTTGCATGGCTTTTTTATCGTTGAACAACAAGGCTGCGGAACTGCGTTGCGACGTTATGGAGGCCAGTGCCTGTAATTCCTGAGAAAGACTTTGCCGGGCCTGGCTGTGATAAAAAACCAGCACCGCCATAATCGACGAAGTCAGTGCCACCAGTATGGCCAGTAACACCACCAGGCTGAGTTTTCGCTGCAGGGGAAGATCAGAAAATGCCACCATGGTCAGGGCTGTTGCCGGGTGTTTTCACGAATGACACGGGCCAGCGCCAACAGATCGGAACTGATAAACAAGCCATTGGCAATGGCATTGGAAATATTCACGGCAAACTGCACCCGATCCGTGGTGCGTAAAATATTGATAATGCCGCCGCGCTCGGTGAACTCAGTCTGCTCCCCCACACTGAGTACGTACAGGTATTTAATCTGCTTCCAGAATTCCGGCAGCAACACCCGTTGCTCATCACCAACAAACAGAATATGGCAGCCTTCGTCAATCTGTTCAATGCGGGTGGCTTTTTGAATATTGAGGCGGCGTTCTCCGATCAAGGTACCGTCCACTTTTTTCAGAAAACTGACAAAGGGAATATCGCCGAACAGACACAGCCGGATCGGATCATCCGGGGCGGTGAACGCTTCGTCGGGCCACTCCACAAAGTTGGCAAAGTTATACAGAAACAGTGCCTTGGCCTGCTGCTCCCGTTCCTGTTTTTCAGAACCCTGTGCGGGCTGATTACTGGCCATAACCAAACCGGCACACCACAGCAACATGGCTGCCAACAGCAGCCGCGGTATCAGAAATGCAGAACGATCCCGGAAGGGATCGCCTGCGTTGGTGGGGATTTTTCTCAATCGTTCCATTTATCTCACTAACTCAGCACCCCATTAACGCAGTTGCTCGTTGCTATCATTGCTCAAATCAGGGTTCCTGTTTACATTGCAGTATAGCAAGCCCCGTTATTCAACGATCTCCACGTCAAAGTAATCTTGTACACACTTCACATAATCCCCTTCGGTAAAGGCGGAATAGGCGGTTTGATAACCCACCAGCTGGCAGGCATTTTCCTGAGTCCAGCTCTGTTCCCAGTAAATGGCCAGTGCACCGGCACCACTGCTGTCAAACTGCTGCATGCCGGCACAGCCCAGTACTTCATCGCCGGCAACAGGCACACCCAGATAATCCGCCATACCCCGGTAATAGCTGATACGGTTTGCCGACTGAATGTGTTCACTGCTGCCGCCGCACTCAATGCCGCCATTAATAATTTGTGTGGTCACCCCAAAGCCGGGCACCAGACCAGCGGCCAGGTCATTGGCATTGGGTTGCCAGGTGCCGTCAATCACGTGCAGCATGCTGGGTTTGGGCGGCTGCGGGTAGACAAAGAAAAACACCGCGCTGGCCAGATTCAGCCAGGTATCCGCCACCAGATCCGGTGACTCCAGCAACACATTCACATCACCAAACATGGCCAGGGAAAAAGGTCCGTAGTTATAGTTGTAACTCAGCTGTTTGGCACCGCGGCCAAAGTAGCTCTTGTACTGCCCCGCCTGAGCATGCTCATCCGCAAAGGTGGCACAGGGCCAGCTCCGGGCCTGCCAGGTGGCCGGATCACAAATGCCGTAACCGTTGGCCATCTCTTCGGACCAGCCCACTTCCCGCAGGTAATGCAGGCCCTGACGCCATTCTTCTTCTGCCCACCAGCTGGTGTGGCCGCCGGTTTCCTGGGTGAAGTGAGCGAACATGGTAGCCAGGGATTTGCGGCAGATGGCAACGGCGTCACGGCCATCGCTGTAATCACCGCAGAATGCCGGAAACTTTGCCACCGCCTGCAGAAACTTGCGATAGCTGTACTCCGGCGCGCGACGGGGAAACAGGTACTCCCAGTCCGCTTCTGCAAGAATGGCTTCCACCCGCTGCACGTTTTCCGGATTGGCGGGATTGGCAATGGTGACCGCATCCACCACCGCATTATCGCGGGTGGCAATGGCCTGTCGCACCAGCGTCATCAGTTCACCACTTGTGAGCGCTGCTTCCGCTGCCTGCAGATCACTCAGGGCAACGCGATCGCCGGCGGTGTCCGGTAATTCAGGATCGCCTTCACTACCCTGATCTTCCACCTCATTATCGGAAGAATCCGCATCGCTTTCGCCACTGACCTGTGCAAACGCAATGGCATAACCGGAAAGATCACAACCGGTCAGTGCATCGGCAGGCAGGCTGCCATTGGCACCAAAACCGACGGTCAGGGTCTGGCCTGCTGCCAGACGGGTATTCCAGCTGACCGGTTGCAGGGTGAGTTGCTGATTTGCCAGCTGGTATTCCGCGTTCCACAGGGAACTGATCTGCAGGCTGGTGGTGCATTGCAATTGCCAGTTTTCCAGTGGCACGCCACTCTGATTGGTAATTTTTATTTCTGCGCCGTAACCGCTGCCCCACTCGCTGGTGATAACCAACTGACCGATAAAGGGGGACTGATCAGTGCCGGTGTCAGTGTCGGTGCCGGAGTCTGTGTTATTGCTATCTTCATCGTCGCCGCTGTTGTCAATGCTGTTATCAGAGCTTTCGTCCGTGTCCGTATCAGAGCCTTCGTCGGTGTTATCAATGCTTTCATCTTCCTGGTCGGTATTTTCCTCATCACCGGATTCAGTATCGGTGTTTTCCCCGGCGTCAGTGCCGGAATTGTCTTCCGATGAGCCCTCTCCGCCGTCATCCACAATCACGTTATCGGTGTCTCGGTCTGAGCCATCGCTGTTGTTACCGGAACCGTCGCTACCACCACCGCCGCCGCAGGCCGTGAGGCTGAGGGATGCCAGCAACAGGCTGCTCATGAAAATCTGCCTGTAATACCTTGCCGCCATAGGAAGTCACCTGTATCTGAAATTACTGATGCTGGTTACTTTACTGAGCGGCCCGCCCCTCTGCTATCGGCCCGATGGCCAGAACCCACGACGATGGCCTAGACCCCATGGGCTAACCCCGATCCCGACCAGATGCAGGCCTAGGTCATGCAGTGAATACCGGGCGAGTCCCTCCGGTTGCTAGAGTAGCGCCATCGAATGCTATTCCTGCGGAGAACTTCATCATGGCCAAACTCACTTCGGGCAGAACACTGCTCTACATCGGGGTACTGCTGACATCACTGAGCCTCACCGCCTGCGGCGGTGGGGGTGGTGGTAGCGGCGGTTCCGGCAGCAACGACGACGGCAACCAGCCCGGCGACAATGTTACCGATATTGATCATGGCGTTAATGACGACAACAATACAGATAGCGACGCAGGCTCCGATACCGAAACAGAAACAGAAACAGAAACAGATTCTGACACTGAAACCGGCAATGAAAACGAAACGGAAAATGAGGAATCTGATACCGGCAACGAATCTGTAACAGACAACGCTGACGAATCAGACAACACCGATAATAGTGCCGGCACCGGCGAACCGACTTGCCAGGCCCAGACTTATCTGGCAGGCACCACCTACCAGACCGGTGATCTGGTTCAAAACAGTAACGCCCTGTTTGAATGTGTGGTGGGTGGCTGGTGTTCCAGCAATGCCACCCAGGCCTATGCTCCCGGCACCGGCCTGTACTGGGAATCTGCCTGGGTGCAGATTGATACCTGCAGCGGTGAAGATTCAGAAGAAAACCATAGTGATAACGACAGCGATAGCAACAATCCGGTCGTGGACGTGGACGATGACACAACGGAACAGCCGGAGATAGATCCTCCCATTATCACAAACCCCGACAGCGTACTTTATGCTGAAGACAGCGGCATTAATTTTAATGCCCTGGGCGGACTGGGAAAAACCGAAGCATTCCGGATTATCGGTTACTACATGCCGTCGCTGGATGGTTCTTTCCCGCCGTCAGCCATTGGTGCAGAACAGGCACGCCAGCTAACCCACATCAACTTTGCTTTTATGCATCTGAACGACAACTACGAGTGCGACTTTGCACCGGGAGACGATGCCGAAAAAGTCGCGGGTATTATTGCCGAGCTTCAGCAACTGAAATCCTACAATCCTGATCTGAAAATTCTGTTCTCCATCGGCGGCTGGGCCCTTTCCAATGACGACAGCGCCACCGTCTCCAACTATCGCAATGCATTTACCGCGGCCAACCGCAACACCATGGCCAGCAGTTGCGTGCAGTTTATGACACAGTATGGCTTTGATGGTATAGACATTGACTGGGAATACCCCCGCAGCCAGGACGTGGATAACTTTATTGCCGGCCTGGGCCTGATCCGTAACAAGCTGGATGCCCGCAATCAGGGCGAGCTGCTCACCATTGCCGGTGCCGGCGGCGCGTTTTACCTGTCCCGCTACTATGCAAAACTGCCGGAGATAGTGGCCGAGCTGGATTTTATCAATCTGATGAGTTACGACCTGAACGGCCCCTGGAACGGTGTAACCGCCACCAATCACCATGCGCACTTGTACGGTAACAGCAGCGAGCCCAAATTCTACAATGCCCTGCGGGAAGCCAACCTGGGACTGAGTTGGGAAGAACTGACCCGCCGCCATAAAAGCCCGTTCGCACTTACCGTGGACGCTGCGGTAAAACAGCACCTGCTGATGGATATTCCCCGGGAAAAAGTGATTATGGGCGTGCCTTTCTATGGCCGGGCTTTCTTTAATGTCAGCGATGCCAACGGCGGTCTGTACCAATCCTTTAACACCCCCAAGGGCGATCCCTATGTGGGCGACCCGTCACTGCTGCATGGTTGTGAACCCTGTACTGAAAGAAACGAACCCCGCATTGCCACCTACAAGGAAATTCTGGCCATGAAAACCGGCGGCTGGGGCTATGAGTACCACTTTGATATGGCAACCAAGGCGGTCTGGTTACACCATCCTGAAAAGAACATTTTCGTCACCTACGACGATCCCACATCACTGCGCTACAAAACTGACTACATCAAGGCCGAAGGCCTGGGCGGCGCCATGTTCTGGCACCTGGGGCAGGACGACAGCCAGTTCACCATGCTGGATACCCTGCATACCGAACTGAATGGGGACAATGCCGGCGGATTCTTTAACGAGGATGTGGTAGTGCCGAATGAAGATGAACAATCGGCGGACCAGGGCAACAGCGATGGGGATTCAGACAACAGCAACTCCGGCGATTCCGAAACCGGTAGTAACGATTCCAACAATAGTGGAACCGGCAACGATGAGTCGGTGGCGGACAACGACACCGATAATACAGATAATACGGACAGCACTGATAACGCTGAGGACAGCGAAAACGTAGCAGACAACGAAGAAAACAATAACAACAGTAACCCGCAAGATTATGTCGTGGGTACCTACTTCGTTGAATGGGGCGTGTACGGCCGCAATTACCACGTAGCCGATATGCCGGCCGAAGACCTTACCCACGTGCTGTACGGCTTTATTCCCATCTGCGGCCCCAATACCTCTTTGCAGTCCGCAAACCCCAGTGGCTACAGTGCTCTGGTTCAACAGTGTGCCGGCAAACCTGACTATTCGGTAGTAGTACACGACAAATTCGCCGCGCTGGAAAAAAGCTATCCGGGTGATCAATGGGATGATCCCATCCGTGGTAATTTTGGTCAGCTGATGAAAATGAAACAGCAACACCCGCACATTAAAGTACTGCCATCCGTGGGTGGCTGGACCCTGTCAGATCCGTTTTTTCACCTGGCGGGCAATGCTACCCACCGTGCCACCTTTGTTAACTCCGTGGCTGACTTTCTGCGCACTTACCGTTTCTTTGATGGTGTGGATATTGACTGGGAATTCCCCGGTGGCGGCGGTGCCAATGCCGCTCTGGGTGATGGCAGCGATTATGAAGCCTATGCAGATCTGATGCGCGACCTGCGTCAGGCCCTGGATAATCTGGAAACGGAACTGGACAAGGAACTGTACCTGACCTCAGCCATCGGTGCGTCGCCCCAGAAAATTGCCAACGTAAACTACACCCGGGCCCAGATGTATATGGATTACATCTTCCTGATGAGTTATGACTACTACGGTGCCTGGAACACCGAGCTGGGTCATCAGACCGCGCTTTACGACTACAGCTATAACCAACAGGATGGCTTCTATACCACCGCGAGTGTGGACAGCCTGATCATGCAGGGTGTGCCTTCGCAAAAAATCGTGGTGGGTGTGGCCATGTACGGCCGCGGCTGGTCAAAGATTCAGGGGGGCTCCATCGACAATCCCTTTACCGGAAGCGGTACCAGCACCACCACCTGGCAGGGTGAACAGGTGAACAAAGTCAACGGCACCTGGGAAGACGGCGTGCTGGATTACAAGGATATTGTGAACAACTATCTGGGCGGCACCCAGGGCACCGGCATCAACGGCTATCAGTATTACTATGATGAAACCGCCGAGGCGCCTTACCTGTGGAACTATAGCAACGGCTCTCTGATTACCTATGACAACCCGCGCTCAACACGGGCCAAAGGCAACTATGTGCAGCAGCATCAGCTGGGTGGTTTGTTCAGTTGGGAAATTGATGCCGACAATGGTGACATGGTGGATGCCATGAACGAAGGGCTGGGCCAATAACCCTGACCTGAAACAACTAACACTAAAACGTCACGGTAACGTCCATCAGCAAATCCATGGACGTTGCCGTGACACCATTTTGCGTTTCCGTATCCTGCGACTCCAGCGCCAGCAAACGGGCCGTTACAGATTGCCAGCCATAAAACTCCATACCCAGCCCTGCACCCCAGGCATCCACCCGGTCAAAGGCCACATCCTCCAGTAACTTTTCACCGTAGCCCGCATCCAGCACCAACAATGGCGTCCAGCGACAACAGCCTTTTGAATCCGGTACAAACAGATTGGGCAAGCGCATTTCCAGTGACATCAGCGCCAGCCGGTCGGCGGCAAAAAAACCCGCTTCAATGGCTCTGATGCCGTAAGCGCCACTGAAAGATGCCTGTTCACTGGTGGGCAGCGCATTGTCGGTATACTGCCCCCGCAGGTTCCAGCGCCACAACAATGCATTGCGTTTCCCAGGGCCGGTCAAGGTTTCCAGGCTGGCGGTCAGATCCAGCCTGGTAAAATCATCACTGACAGTTTCCAGTGAGGCAATCTCGTATTCACCGGACACCAGCGCCACATCCAGCCCCAGATATTGCCCCTCACTTCTGTTCTGATGCTGCCACATCCAGCCCAGTTCGGCGGCGGTCACTTCTTCCTGCTGATCCAGCAAAGGATCACTCAATGCCGAGGAAAAATCCGTATCCTTGTAAATCCCCGCCAGCCGCCAGTTGTGAAAGGCAAAGCCCAGGCGGGCAATAGTGGCATCCCCTTCCAGTTGCAAGTCCGTAAAGTCGCCACCCACTTCAAACAGGTTATTACCCAGCGACAGTTGCAACCGGTTATGCCGGTTCCATAACGGGGTTTCGTAGGCCAGATACCCGTAGGTATTGGATTCATCTTCGTCGCCCCGGGTGACCATAGCCCCCAGCGACAGGGAATCCAGGCGATGCAGCGGACTCAGCAACCGGGTTTGCAGGATAAGTCGTTGCTGGCCCGTGGCCGGCGAGCCGTAGTTATCGGCACGCACACTGGTTTGCCAGCGATCAAAGCGGTTCACCCGCAGATTCAGGCGTGCTTCGCCCGGTTGTTTGCCCCGGGAAAAATAGGCAAAAAAATCGATGCCCCTGGATGCTTTCAGCTCCCTCACCCTGTTTTCCACGGCCGGGCCATACAAGGGCTTTCCCATTAAATCACTGAACGCATTTTTCAGGGTCGCCACAACCGCCGTGCTATCGCTATCCATGACCTGAATATCCGCCAGCCGGCCTTCCACAAACTGAATCTTGAGAACACCGAACGCCAGATTCTGCTCCGGCAGAAAAGCATAGCTGAACTGAAAACCCGCTTCCCGCAAATACAAGGTCAAGCGATCAGCCACCTGATGCAGCTGATCCACCGTCAGCTGGTAACGGTGGGATCGCAAAATCGCCATGGCCAGGTCAGTGGCTTTTTCATGGGTAATGCCGTACTCCGGATAGTCCGTGAAATCCACCAGTTCCACACCGGAAGCCCGCACCGTTTTTACAGACGCAGCCGTTGCCGGTGCGGGCGGAAAAAACATCACGCAAAGGAGAAAAAAGAGAAGGAAGAATGTCGGGAATCCCTGGGGTCGCATCAGAATCGCGGGTATCGGCTCCTTGTTTTTTTGCCCAAGTATAGCAGTATTGCCATCCGGTTCCCGGAACAGGCTCACTTACAAACCAGAGAAGTGAGCAAATAAAAAAGGAGCAAAGCGTCAGAGGTTAATTGCAGGCTCACCGGCGCCGGCAGAACGCCAGTAGTCGATAATAGCTGCACAGCCAGCATCGCCTTCCACCGGCGACCAACTGGCAAAATCTTCCGGCTTGGGGGGAATCTGCAGCATCCGCCAGTTCACCAATCGCAACATCATCCAGAATCTTAACTTCGTCTGCCATAGAAACCTAGGCGTCACCAAGAATAGCTTTGATATAGGGGCCGGCTTCTTTGTGCAGGCGCTTCCAGGAAGGGTGCTCCTGCATCCGTTCCCAGTAACTGCCGATATGCTCAAAAATGGAGAACTCAGCAAAGCTGCGGGCATAGTAAAGTGCCGGAATGGCAGAACAGTCCGCCATGGTGAAATGATCCCCCGCCAGAAATGGACGGCTGGCCAGCTGCTCATTCAGCAATCCATAAAGCACGCCGATCATTTCCGAACTTTTTACCATCAGTTCCTGATTCTGCTGCGCTTCCGGCTTCATGGATTCAAAGATCAGGCTCACTACCGGGTCATTCAGGTACTGATCACACATGCGATCCAGAAAGCGCACCCGGCGGGCAGCTTCCGGATCCCTGGGAATCAGGGGTGGGTCGGTGGGAAAGGCTTCTTCCAGATATTCAATGATAATGGTGGATTCAGGAATCAGGCGGCCGTCATCCCGGATCAGCAGCGGAATTTTACCCAGGGGGTACAGCTCGCGATAGGCCTGCTTTTCTTTCTCGTCCATGAGGTTGACCAGCTTGGGCGTAAATTCCACACCCTTTTCATAAAAGGCCAGCACCGTTTTCTGGGAATACGTTGAAGGATAGGCAAAATAGAGTTCCATGGACGCCCCCGGAGATTGTTCTTATATTAATTATCGATAATCAGGGCACAGTTTAGCACTGATTCGCCATACCACAGGGATTAATCCCCGCTTTCATAGCCTTCTTTGACGTCCTCCACAATCTCATTAGCGGTATCCCCCACCTTTTTGGCTGTTTTTTGCGCGCCGTCTTTGGCCTTGTCCGCCGTTTCGTTAACAAACTCACCAAAGTCCCGCAGGCCCTGAGTCACACCGTCTTTTACTTCCCGGGCGGTCTCCCCCACCTTTCTGGCGACCGATTCCTCAGCCCAGGCGGGCGTCAGGGCAAAACCAAGCAGCAGAGCACCTACAACTTTCATTCTGTTATCCTTCTGTCGTTTCATTAAGACCGTCAGGCAGGCAGTCATCAGCGCCACACCCCTAATTTTGCTAGGATTACAAACAGCTAGAGTGATCTATAGTTAGATAATAGTGTTACCGTTCGCAGAGATAAACTTGATCAGACTTCCATACCGGACCAGCTCCAACCCGCTACATTACTGGCTGTTGTTCGCACTCATCGCTGTGTGCGCAGTTTTCTCTGCTCGCGCCGCGGCCATGCCTGGCCCGTTGATCCTGGACCAGACGATCAGTTCCGCCTCCCCGGGACTGAAGATGGAATACTGGATCGATCCTGAAAACCGCTCGAACCTTGCACAAGTCCGGGAATTGCCGTCCGAACGCTGGGTGCAAAGCGATCAGGAGGTGCCCTCCATGGGCTTTACGGATGATACTTACTGGTTCCGTTTCCGGGCAACCAATATGTCGGAGGACAGCCTGTTCCTGCTCATGGAAATCAGCTACACATCCCTGGATGATGTCCGCATCTATGTGCTCAGCGATGGCCAGCTGATCGACCAGTTTCAGACGGGCGACGCCTTTCCTTTTTCCTCCCGCCGGGTGAACAACCGGAACTTTATTCTGCCCACGGACTTTGACGCCAACCAGACTCAGACATTCTATATCCGCGTCCATACCGAAGGTGCCGTACAACTGCCCATCGCGTTTCGGACACAGGCAGATTACAACCATCACGAACAGTATTACCTGATCATCTACGGCCTTTACTTCGGCATGATGTTAATTATGGTGCTCTATAACCTGGCACTGTATTCCGTTATCAAAGACATCAGCTATCTGTATTACGTATTGTCCGTGGGCAGCTTTGCCATGTTTCAGGCCTGCCTTTACGGCTTTGCCTTTCAGTTTATCTGGCCGGAAAGCCCCGCCACCAACCAGCACGGCATCACGCTTGCCATGTGTGTCTTCGGATTTTCCGGCGCCCTGTTCGCGGATAACTTTCTGCGCGTAAAACAGAAACACCGCTGGTATCACTACATTTTTTTAACCTATTCAGTGATTATGATCGCCATGATGCTGTGCATTTTCACTGGCCTGGTGAACTACAACACAGCAATACGTGCTTCTACAGTCATGGCTTTTATCGGTAGCACAACAGCCATTGGCATAGGCTTTCACCTTTTATTCAAAGGTCACAAGGTGGCCCGTTTCTTTGTGCTGGCCTGGACACTGTTCCTGGTGTTTATCGCACTGCTGGTATTGAACAAAGCCGGCATGGTGCCGATCAACCTGTTTACCGAACATGCGGCCCAGATCGGCCATGTGATTCAGGTGTTACTGCTGTCTTTTGCGCTGGCGGACCGTATTAACATGGATCGCCAGGCCCGCATGCAGGCCCAGAAGCTGGCCTACGAGAACGAGAAAAAAGCCCGGCAGGAGCAGGAACGCTATCTGGAACTGAAAATCAAATCCCAGGAAGAGGAAATGCAGTCGCGCCAGAAAATTATTCAGGCGGAAGCGGAAAGCAAAGCCAAGAGTGATTTTCTGGCCACCATGAGCCACGAAATCCGCACCCCCATGAACGGCGTACTGGGCATGGCGGAGCTGTTGCAGGAAACCGAACTGAAATCCGAGCAGCGCCAGTATCTGGATGTGATCGAAAGCTCCGGCAAGGCCCTGCTGAATATCATCAATGATATTCTCGACTACTCCAAGATTGAAGCCGGCAAGATGGAAATCGAAAACGTCGATCTGGATCTGGACAAACTGATTCTGGATTGCGCCAGTGTGTTCTCCCTGACGGCGGAGAAAAAATCCATCGAACTGATTTCATCCCTGGATCCGGCCACCCCCACCTTTATCAAGTCAGACCCCACCCGCCTGCGGCAGATTCTGCTGAACCTGCTGGGCAACGCTTTCAAGTTTACTTCCCAGGGGCGTATTAAACTGCGGGTAGCCAAAATCGGCGGCAACAATGATCGTCATGTACTGCGATTTGATGTGCAGGACACCGGCATCGGCATCAGCGACGAACAGCAGCGCAAACTGTTTTCCGCCTTTTCCCAGGCGGATACCTCCACCACCCGTCAGTTTGGCGGCACCGGCCTGGGCCTGAGCATTTCCAAGCGGCTTACGGAACTGATGGGCGGCGAAATCGGTGTCAGCAGTGTGGAGGGCGAAGGCTCCACTTTCTGGTTCACCATCAACTGCGAAAACGCCGAGCAGGCTTTTGTAGAGGAACACTTCTTCTCCGCCGAAGAACTGAAAGGCAAACGGGCCCTGTTTGTGGACGATTCACCGGACTTTGTGCAAGTGGTAAAAGAGCAGGCGCAAACCTGGGGAATGGAAGTAGATACCGCCTACTATGGCGAAGAAGCCCTGGCAAAAATGGAAAACGCCATTCGCCAGAAAAAGCCTTTTGATATTGTGTCGCTGGACATGAACATGCCGGGCCTGAGCGGCCTGGATGTGGCTCAGCGCATGCAGAATACCCAGGACAACAACACGCTGAAAAACACCCCGCGGCTATTGCTGACAGCCCTGCGCCAGGTGCCGGACAAGCAGTTATTACAGGACGCAGGCATTGCCGTAGCGGTTCAGAAACCGGCATCCGCCAGAGCACTGCGGGATACCATACTGCGCATCATTACCGGCCATGTCACCGCCCAGGAAAAACGCCATCAGGAACGTTCATCACAACTGGTTTCTGCCTTGAAGGATCACCGCGTACTGATAGCCGAAGACAACACCGTTAACCAGATGGTGATCAAGGGCATGCTGAAACGCCTGGGGCTGACCTTTGATGTGGCCGCCGATGGTGAAGCGGCCCTGGGGCTTTATCAGAAAAATCACGATCAGTATTCTCTGGTGCTGATGGACTGCGAAATGCCTAACATGGACGGCTACCAGGCCACCGAACAGATGCGCCAGTATGAAGCGGAACACGCTCTGAAACCTACCCCCATTGTTGCCCTGACTGCCCACGCCGTTCAGGAGCACCAGCAGCGGGCTTTTGCATCGGGCATGAATGATCATATTGCCAAACCCATTGAAGCAGAACGCCTCAAGGAAGTACTGGCCACCTTTGTCATTGAAAAAGAAACGGCTGATAACAACACGCCGCCGGATGATGAGGATGAGGATTCATCCCGGGCGTCTTCTGCATAGCCTTTGAGAAAAGTTTATGGGAGCTGGCGGTTCAGACCCGCCCTTTGGCATGCTTGATACGATTCTGCACTTTCTGATAATCACTCTTGCGCAGCATCACATACAAGGCACCGGACCCACCATGGCGAAGCTGCGCACTGTGAAACGCCATGACCTCATCCAGTTCCGGCAGCCACTTGTTCACGTAGCTTTTCAGTAAGGCCGGCGGATCACTGCGCTCACCCTTGCCGTGCAGAATCATCACGGTGCGCACCGAATTGGCCAGGCAGGTACGCACAAAATCAAAGACTTCTTCCCGGGCTTCCTTCACCGATTTGCGGTGCAGATCCAGCACGGCTTCCGTTTCGTATTTACCTAACCTGAGTTTGCGATACACGCCGTCCTGTACACCGGGCCGCTTGAATGACAGCACATCATGGGGCCCCACCATGTCCACATAGTCTTCAGACAGGATATTGTCGTCCTTGCTTTTGTCCCGCACAGCAGCTTCCCGACGCGCCATCTGGGCATCGGTCAGCTCCTGCTTTTTCGGGGCATCCACCACACGCTTGCGCTGTATGGGTTTAACCCCTTCCATTTCTTTTTTGAAAAGATCGGATTCGTCTTCTGACATTGCAGCTACAACATAATCACAATACAAAATTCACAATAAAGCGATCGCCCGGCAGAATCTGCCGGCATGCAGCCCGGCTTATTTCAGGCCTGCATTGGAGAAAAAGACCGCTTTTCCGGCAACAAGTTTCACCTTGATATTTTTATCGTCATCACCCCAGACACAGGCTTCGGCACCCAGCGCCTCTTCACATTTGTCGGGGGAACCGATAATGGCTTCCACTTCGGCTTTATCCATGCCGGCTTCCAGTTTGTCGTAGTTTTCCTTGCTGAGCTTGCTGCAACCGGCCAGCGTGCCCAACATCAGTGCCAGACCGGCAATGGACAAAGTCTTGAGGTTATTCATAATGACATCCTATCGGTAACTGATTAAGTTAGACTGAAAGCGGCCATTTTAACGAAGATTACTTCTACCCGCATGTAAAATACTGGAAAAACAGGCGCCCGCCACAGGCCCGGGCATTAACAGGCAGTACGCAATCCTATGACCCAGAAAACACTTTACGTTTCCATCAGCGGCCATGGTTATGGCCATATCGGGCAGATGGCCCCTATTCTGAACAAACTGGCCATGGAGTACGGTCAGCAACTCCAGTTTGTGATTCAGTGCGAAGCCCAGGAAAGCTTTCTCACCAATTGCTTCCAGTTTGATTTCCGCCACATTCCCAAAGCCGCCGATATCGGCATGCTGATGAGCAATTCCCTGGACGTGCAGCCCCAGCAATCCCACCGGGCCTATCGGGAAATGCATGACCGCTGGGGCCGGGAGCTACTGCTCAAATCCCGGGGAATCGACCGGCTGCGCCCTGATCTGATCCTCAGTAACGTGTCCTACCTGACCCTGGCCGCGGCCCACAAGCTGCAGATACCCGCCATCGCCCTGTGTTCCCTGAACTGGGCCGACATCTATTTCCAATGCTGTGGCAGCCTGCCGGGATCCGACGAAGTCCGCGAACTGGCGCTGGACCACTACCGCAGCGCCGATCATTTTCTGATTCCCACGCCCGGCATGCCCATGACAGATCTGCCCAACCGGCGTCATATCGGCCCGCTGGCACGGCTGGCCAACCGCTATCCCCATTTCAGATCCCGGCTCAAGCTGAACGACAACACCCGCCTGGTGATGGTGTCCATGGGGGGTATCCCCTATCAACTGGCCAGCGCCCAATGGCCGGTGCTGGACAATGTGGTCTGGATTGATACCAGCAACAGCTGCCAGAACCGCGCCGATATCATCCCCATGAATCGCCTGAACCTGCCCTTTATTGATGTGCTGGGCCACTGCGACCTGCTGATCTGCAAGCCGGGCTACGGATTATTTACCGAAGCCACCTGCAACGGCGTACCCGTGCTCTACGTCAAACGGGGACTCTGGCCTGAAGAACCTTATCTGGTGGACTGGATTGAGCAGAATAACCTGTGCGCCGAACTGGACCGGCAGCAGTTTAACCGCGGTGATCTGGCCGGACCGGTAACGGAACTGCTGAACAGGGCACGGGAGCAAAAACCCAAACCGGTGATGCCGGCCGGCGTGGGGGAAGCCTGCGGGTATGTGCTGGAAGCGCTGGAGCTATTCTAGTGCCGGAGATAGCGTAGTGCTTAAGCCTTCCCGGCCAATGCCGCCACCAACCTGCCGTGAATGCCGGCAAAGCCGCCGTTGCTCATAATCACCACATGATCCCCCGGATTGGTGGACGCCACCACCCGGGCAATGATCTCATCAATATCCCGCAGGCAGTATGCTGCAGGCTGGCAGGCTTCGGCTACTGCATCCATGCCCCAGCTGACGTTTTCCGGCTGATACCAGTACACCTCATCCGCCAGGGCAACCGAGGGCGCCAGGCGATCCTTGTGAACCCCCATACGCATGGTGTTGGAGCGGGGTTCGATCACGGCAATAATTCTGGCATCCCCTACCCGGCGGCGCAGGCCGGCCAGGGTGGTTTCTATCGCTGTGGGGTGGTGGGCAAAGTCGTCGTAAACGGTCACACCCTTTTCCTCACCAATCACTTCCATGCGCCGTTTGACACCGCCAAAGCGTGACAGGGCCTGGGCGCCGTCTTCCGGCTTTACGCCGCAGTGCCGGGCCGCGGCAATGGCTGCCAGGCCGTTACTGACGCTGTGATTGCCGGTCATGGTCCAGTGGACCTCGCCGACTTTTTTGCCATCCAGCAACACCTCGAACTCGCTGCCGTCAGGTTGCAACAGGCGGGCGCTCCAGCCGGTATCCGTCTCGTCCACCGAAAAAGGTTCTACCGGTGTCCAGCAGCCTTTATCCAGTACCTGCTGCAAGGCACTGTCACCTTTCGGGGAGATAATCAGGCCGTTTTCGGGAATGGTCCGCACCAGATGGTGAAACTGGGTCTGAATCGCTGCCAGATCCGGAAAAATATCCGCATGATCAAATTCAAGGTTATTGAGAATGGCGGTGCGGGGCAGATAGTGAACAAACTTGGAACGCTTGTCGAAAAAGGCGGAATCGTATTCGTCCGCTTCCACCACAAAGAAAGGCGCATCTCCCAAACGGGCTGACACGGCAAAGTTTTTCGGTACACCGCCAATCAGATAGCCCGGGTTTAACCCTACATCTTCCAGAATCCAGGCCACCATGGAACTGGTAGTGGTTTTACCATGGGTGCCGGCCGCAGCCACCACCCAGCGGCCCTGCAACACATGATCGCGCAGCCATTGGGGGCCGGAGGTATATCGCAAACCCCGGGACAGCATGTACTCCACGCAGGGATTCCCGCGGCTCATGGCATTGCCCACTACAATCAGGTCCGGCTCCGGATCCAGTTGTTTGGGATCAAAACCCTCAATCAGTTCTATTCCCTGGGATTCCAGCTGAGTGCTCATGGGGGGATACACATTGGCATCGCAACCACTCACCTTGTAACCCAGCTCCTTGGCCAGAATAGCCAGGCTGCCCATAAAAGTTCCGCAAATGCCCAGAATATGAATATGCATAATGGCCCAGGTTCCGCCCGGTTGTGATTGTAATGGTGGTTAGAGTTGTTCCTGCCGCAACTGCTCCTGTTGCTGGCGTAACTGCTCCAGCACCTCCGGCTCGAACTGCGCCAGCAGGGACTGATCCAGCATCATGATCAACAGATTGATCATCAGCGAGAACAGGTTGCCCAGCAGGGGGCTGACATTGAATGCCCGGTGAAAGATAAAACCTTTTACCAGCACATCCCAGATAAAGATTAGCAGCCAGAACGCCGATGCCAGGGCCACCAGCGATGAATCCGGCGAAAACCTGGAGGCGATCAGCACCAGCGGCAGGCTGATCATGCTCAGCAGCACGTCGGTACCCAGCATGGCGGTGAAGGTTTGCTGAAAACGGGCCGTGAGCCGCTTGAACAGCAGCACCGAATACACCACCCCACTCCAGAAGCCCGTAATCACCAGCAAACTGGCAACGCTGTAGGTAACGGACAACTCGCCGAACACCACCCGCACCACAAAGTTCAGTGCCGCGTACAGCAGCAGCGTCAGCATGGTAAGGGTGATGGCGGGTGGAATATCTTCAGGACCGGCCCGGAAGCGGCAGATCTGCCAGTAAAGTTTCAGAATGGCGTTCATGTCATCCGTTTAATTGATCTGTTGTTGGCTATCGAATCAGTCACCGGGGCAGCAAAAATGGCTGCCCGGCCCTAATCTGACTCTTATCCGATGGTAAGAAAGTGCTTGTATTTTAAGATGTTTTTTCAAGCTTTGTGGCCGGATTTTCGCAAAGTGCGCTGCTGAGTACCAGTGCAAAGTCCCGGTTTCTTTAATACCCATGAAAATAAGCGCCAATTTCGCTATGATTGCCGCTCCTGGCATCACCATAACTAAAGTATTTAGGGGTTAGTATCCATGGCGAAGAAAAACGCCTTCTATGCGCAATCCGGCGGGGTAACCGCTGTTATCAATGCCACCGCCTGTGGCGTGATTGAAACCGCCCGCCAGCACCCCGACACCATCGGCACCGTTTACGCGGGCCGCAACGGCATTATCGGCGCCCTGACCGAAGAGCTGATCGACACCAGTCAGGAGTCCGACGCAGACATAGCCGCACTCAAGCACACCCCCGGTGGCGCTTTTGGATCCTGCCGCTACAAGCTGCGCAGCCTGGAAGAAAACCGCGCCGAATACGAGCGCCTGATCGAAGTCTTTGATGCCCACGACATCGGTTACTTCTTTTACAACGGCGGCAACGATTCCCAGGACACCGCCCACAAGGTTTCCCAGCTCAGCGAAAAACTGGGCTACGACCTTAAATGTATCGGCATTCCCAAAACCGTGGATAACGACCTGCCCATTACTGACAACTGCCCCGGCTTTGGTTCGGTAGCCAAATACGTGGCGGTATCCATTCGCGAAGGCGCCCTGGATGTAAAGTCCATGTGCGAAACCTCCACCAAGATTTTTATTCTGGAAGTGATGGGCCGCCACGCCGGCTGGATTGCGGCGGCCGGTGGCCTGGCCAATGAGCAGGACGGCGACGCCCCCCACCTGATTATTTTCCCCGAAGTGCCTTTTGACCGGGAAAAAGTCATGCGCAAGGTACGCCAGAGTGTGAAAGAACACGGCCACTGCGCCATTGTGGTTTCCGAAGGTGCCCAGTATGAAGACGGTCGCTTTCTGGCAGACTCCGGCGGTAAAGACGCCTTTGGCCATACCCAACTGGGTGGCGTGGCGCCTTTCCTGGCAGAAATGATCAAGAAAGATCTGGGTTACAAATACCACTGGGCCGTTGCCGATTACCTGCAACGTTCCGCGCGCCATATTGCTTCCGCCACCGATCTGGAACACGCCTATGCGGTAGGCCAGAAAGCCGTGGAATTTGCAGTGGAAGGCAAGAACGCGGTCATGCCCGCCATTCTGCGCAACGAAGGCGCGGAATACAGCTGGCGTATCGGCGAAGCGAAACTGGCCGACGTGGCCAACGTGGAACGCAAAATGCCCCGGGACTTTATTGCCAAAGACGGCTTTGGCATTACCGCTGCCTGCCGGGAATACCTGCAGCCGCTGATACAGGGCGAAGCCTACCCCCCTTATGAAAACGGCCTGCCGCAAATTGCCCGCCTGAAACTGGCACTGGCTCCCAAGCTGCTGGACAAACCC